>CAVVUC010000001.1:0-1949154 GCA_963751395.1 uncultured Verrucomicrobiae bacterium
GTCAAGAGCATCAACGATTTCACCTCCGAGGAGGTCGAGATCGAGGTCAAGGCGCCCAGGCGTCAGCGCCGAGCAGTTGGTGGACGCGCTCTACGCCTTCACCGATTGCGAAGTCACCATCGCCAGCCGCATCATCGTCATCCGCAACAACCGCCCGGTCGAGATGACGGTGTCGCGAAGTGCTGCGCGAAAACACGGCGCAACTGGTCGAGATCCTCAAGCGCGAACTCGAGCTGCAAGGAGCGCAAGCTCCAGGACGAACTGCACTTCCGCACCCTGGAACGCATCTTCATCGAGGAGCGCATCTACAAGAAGATCGAGCAGTGCAAGACCAACGAAGCCGTCGTCGCCGCCGTGTACGAAGGCTTCAAGCCCTTCCGCAAACAACTGGTGCGCGACCTGACCGACGCCGACGTCGAGCGTCTGCTGCAGGTTCGCATCCGCCGCATCTCGCTCTTCGACATCAACAAGCACCGCGAGGAGATGGAGAAGGTCAAGGCCGACCTGGCCGAGACGCGCAAGAACCTCAAGAACCTGATCAAGTACGTCATCGGCCACCTCGAAGCGCTGCTGGACAAGTACGGCCCGCTTTACCCGCGCCTGACCAAGTCCAGCCGCTACGACGAGGTCGACGCGAAGGAAGTCGCCTTCAAGGCCTTCAAAGTGGCCTACGACCGCGAGTCCGGCTACATCGGCCACAAGGTCTCCGGCGAAGAGTTCAAGCGTCGACTGCACCAAGTTCGACAAGATGCTGCTGGTCTTCCGGACGGCCATTACAAGGTGGTCGAGCTGCCGGAGAAGCTATTCGTCGGGCCGGACCTGGTCTATTGCGGCCTGCCGGAACGCGAGCGGGTGTTCACGCTGCGCCTACACCAACCGCGAGGCGACCTACCTCAAGCGCTTCACCTTCGGCGGCACCATCCTGGACAAGATCTACCATTGCATCCCGCCGAAATCGCAAGGTGCTGTTCTTCGAGCCGGACACGCCCGCGGAGCTCTACATCCGCTACAAGCCCGCGCCTTACCAGAAGATCAACCAGCAGACCTGCACGCCGTCCCAAGTGGAGGTGAAAGGGCCCAAGACGCGGGGCCGCCAGATCTCCATCAAGGACGTGTCGTCCATCAACAGCAAGCCGCCCCGCGGCTGGGACCCGGAAGCGCCGACGACCAAGCTGCAGTTCGCCTAGCGCGGTACAGTTACAGCCGAAGATGGCGAATGGCAGATGGCAGAACTAGTGAAACGGCATCAACACCGCGCCTACCCAGTTGGAGGGGGAGTGGTCTTGTTGGTTGGCTTTCTCACCACGGCGGCGGGGCAGGAAGCGGTCCGGATGTCGATCGCCAGCGCGCAGGCGGCGGAAGCGCGGCGCCGGGCGGCTACCACCATCGGTTATTACAACCTGAAACTGGGGCCGACCGCCTGGAATTTCGGCGCGGGCCTGGGGGTGGAATACAACAGCAATGTGAATTACACGGAGACCAATCCCGAGGGGGATTTCATCTTTCGCCCGCAAATCAACACGCGGATGCTGTGGCCCGTTTCGGAGCAGAACAGCATCAACCTTGCGCTGGGCGGAGGTTATTCGGCCTACGTCAAGAACCCGAGTTGGACCGGGCCTTCATCACGCCGGATTCCGAGTTGTCCTTCGATCTCTACGCCGGCGATTTCTGGATCAACCTGCACGACCGTTTCTCCATCACGGAGAACACCTACCAGGATCCGACCGTGGCGGGCTCGGGGAATTACTCGCAGTTCCAGAACGCGCTGGGCGTGGCGACGGTCTGGGACTTGAACAAGGCCATCGTGCGGGCCGGCTACGACCATGTGAACTATGATTCGCTAAGCGGCGGCAACGGTCAGAACTCCGGCGGTCAGCCGAGCGGGTACTCCGAGGTGTTTTCCACCTCGGCGGGTTACGCCCTGAAACCGGGCATGTTGCTGGGCGTGGAGCTGGGCGGGTCGCTGATCACTTACACGACGACCACCACGAACACGCCCTATCAGCAATGCCAACCAATGGAACGCGGGCGGCTTTTACGACACGCCGGTGAGCGAATACATCCATTTCACCGCCCACGCCGGCTACACCGTGTACTCCCCCGAATCGAGCGGGGCGACCGCCAACGGCAGCGATTTCAGCGGCATGTATGCTCAGCTCGATATCACGCACCGGGTCAACCAGTATGTGGACTACTCCCTGAGCGGCGGGCGAACCATCAGTGTCGCCTTTTCCGGGGGCACGATTGACCGGTATTTTGCGAGCTGGCAGGCCAACTGGCGGATTGTGCGCAAGGTCGACGCTCGGCACGTCATTCAGCTACGAGCACGGCACACAACTCTCTGGCTGGCGGGAGACGTATGATCAATATGGTCCCGGGATCAGCCTGAGCCGCTCCCTCACCGACAAACTCTCCAGCAGCCTCGGCTACCAGTTTTACTGGCGCGACTCGGATCAGCCGGACCGGGAATTATACCGTGAACATCGTGAGCTTGAATTTCAATTACACATTCTAGAGCCCGCTGAGAAAGAAAGTTCTGGCATTTGGAGTTCCGACAAACTGCTATAAAGACCGCAGATATCGAACTGATACGTTGAAGAATTCACATGAGCAAAGCATGTTTTGTTATTCTGGCCCTGGCGGGGCTGGCCGCCCTGGCCCAGACCCGCCCGCGGGCAAGGCGCCCAAAGCGGCGCGGCCCGGTGTTTATGGACTTTGGAGCGCTGGCCCAGCCACTGGCGAGCAGACGCACCGACGGCGTCGTGGCGAGCCGAAAGCAGGGACGGACTTCAGACGACAGAGGACAGGACCACAGGACGAGTCAGCGCGGCGGGCACCAATGCGCGCGCCGGCCACGCCAGCCAGCCTGAGCGGCTATGTGCCGGACGACAAATACAAGCTGCGGGTCGGGGACAAGATCAGCCTGCAGATCCTGGAGGACCGGGATGCGCCGAAGAGCCTGGTGGTGGCGGATTCCGGCGAGCTGGACGTGCCCTACGTGGGCCGGGTGGCGGCAGCGGACAAGACCTGCAAACAACTGGCGGAGGAATTGAAGGCGCAACTGGAAAAGGAGTACTACCATCGGGCGACGGTGATCATCGCGCTGGACGTGGCGAACAAGTTGCTGGGCCGGGTTTATGTCTGGGGCCAGGTGCGCAACCAGGGGCCGATTGATATTGCGGTCAATGAGAACCTGACGGCGGGCAAGGCCATCCTGCGCGCCGGCGGCTTTGCCGATTTTGCCAACAAGAAGAAGGTCAAAGTGGTCCGCGGCGCGGGCGCGGACGGCGCCGGCAAACAGACTTTCGAGTTGAACATGGTGGAGATTCTCGAGAAGGGGAAGACCGAGAAGGACGTGGTCCTGCAGCCGGACGATTTCATCATCGTGCCCTCCCGGCTGATTAATTTCTAAGACCCATCTATGTCACGCATGAATGACCAAGCTGTCCACGCTCAGCAGGACCGGTCCGCCTCGCAGGGCGCATTTCCATGCGCGGCTGAGCCGCTACCGGAACCTGTTGCGCGAGAAATGGTGGGTGCTGGTGCTGGGCGCAGCTGGTCGGGTCGGCCATCCAGGGCGGCACTGGTCTGGTACGCGCCGCCGTCGTTCGTCTCGGTCGGGCGGATGATCGTGAGCATCAAGCTGGCCATCCCGAAGGGTCGGTCTATACGGAGGAACTGAGCAACTTCCTGGGCACCCAGGCGGCGCTGATGCAGAGCGGCGTGGTGATCAACCGCGCGCACACGCGCGGGTCATGGCGCAGAAACCGGAGCTGGGGATGCACCGGTGGCGCTGAAGGTCTCGGTGCTGCCCAAGACCACGATTTCGTGCTGCAGGCCACCGGCGGCGACCCGGACTACACCCAGGCGTTCCTGCAGGCCTGCATGGAGGAGTACATCGCCCTGAAGAAGGAAATGCGGACGCAGACCTCCGACACCACGGTGGCGGGCTTGACCGAGGAGGTGATGCGGCTGGAGAAGGAACTGCGCAAGGCCGAGGAGGAGATGGTGGAATTCCAGAGCACCAACAGCGTGGTGCTGTTCCAGGACAGGGCAACAGCGCCGGCAATTACCTGGCGGCGCTCAACCAGCGGCTGGCGGCGCTGAAATCCGAATACGAGCTGCTGCAGATGCTGACGCTGGACCAGAGCCTCGACCGCCAGCAGGGGCGGCGGGATGCCGCGGCGAATGCGCCGCCGGACCAAGCGGCGCGCCACGGAACGGAGCCTCGCCCGCCGGCCAGCGCCGTCGCTCCGACGGCGGCGACCGAACGGACGCCGAATACCTCAAGGCCAAACAGCAGTTGCTGCTGCTGAAGGCCGAACAGCAGGAGCTGGGCCGTTACCTGCGGCCCAAGCACCCGAAGATGATCGCGATGAGCGAGGAAATCGCCCGGCGGGAGGAGCTGCTGAAGATCTTCCGCGAGCCAGAGCGCGGAGCAGTTGGAGAGCCGGAAAGGCGTCGCTGGCGCTGGAGATCCAGAATCTGGAGAAGGACGTCAAGGAGTGGGATGCCAAGACGCTGGAAATCCAGGCGGAAGACGGCCGAATACCAGAGGCTCAAGGCCAACGCGCAGCGAATCCAGGCGCTCTACGACCGGTTGCTGGCGACCATGCAGACGCTGGATGTGAACAAGGAAATCAGCCCGGAAAGCGTCACGATCATGGAGAAGGCGTCGCCGGGCTTTCCGGACCGGGCCGAGCTGTCGAAGAAGCTGGCGATCGGCGGCGCTGGTTGGGCTGGTGCTGGGCGTTGCTGCTGCTGCTGTTGCTGGACCGGCTGGATGATCGGATGAGTTCCTTCACCGAACTGCAGGAGCTGTTCGATGAAGAGCGTGCTGGGCCAGATTCCCCGAGAGAAGCGCCGTCAGGTCAAAGAAGCAAACGAGCTTGATCGAGCCGGAGGATGCGCGGCATGCGCTTCGTCGAAGCGTACCGGAATCTGCGTTCCTCCCTGCTGTACATGGCCGAGGCGGGGCAGCGGCCGAGAACCATCCTGGTGACCAGTTCGGTGCCGAACGATGGCAAGTCGCTGACCGCGGCCAATCTGGCCATCACCATGGCCAGCGCCGGCTCCCGCGTGCTGCTGGTGGATGCCGACCTGCGCAAGGGCGCGCTGCACCGGCGTTTTGGCGTGCCGGCTGAGCCGGGGCTCTCGGAAGTGCTGTCGAAGGGAGTCAGACTGGGAAGCGGCCGTGCAGGCCACCAAGTTCAGCAACCTGTTTATTCTCCCCGCGGGCGCATTCACGGCTCAATCCAGCGAGTTGTTCATCAGCGAGGTGACCAAGACGATTCCTGCAGGATGCCGCCGCCAAGTACGATTACGTGATACTGGACACCGTGCCGGTGATGGCGGCCGATGACGTGACCAGCCTGGCGCCGCAGGTGGATGGCGTGATCTTCGTGATCCGCGCCGCGTTTCACCTCCGCCCGCGTGGCCCGCGCGTCCCTGGAATCGCTGTACCAACGCCAGGTCCGCGTGCTCGGCCTGGTCTTCAACGCGGTCCGGCCCAGCTCCGTGGATTACTACTACTACAGGTACAAGGATTACTACAGGCCGTATCCCGCGGCCGGGGCCGAACCCATGAAGGTGGAGCGGAAGGGCAAGTCTGAGCCTTAACCGGGAAGAACTGCGGCCGGGGGAAGCCGTGAAGGTTGCCGGCGGTGTGTTTCATGGCTTGCGCGCAGTCATCACCCGCGTCATGCCCAGCCGGGAGGGTGGCGGTTTTGGTGGAATTCCCTGGGGCGCCCAACGACGGTTGAGCTGCCAGAAGAAGCCCTGAGCCGGGATATGGACGAACGCAAACTGATAGTGCAGGAGGAGCTGAAAGGACCATGATGAAGAGAGTGGCACGCATATTCCGTAGTGGGGCATGGGCCGGCGCAGTGGCTTCAGCGCTGTTGTTGGGGTGGGCGGCTGGAGCTGCGCCCAAATCTCCGGCCGCCAAACCGCATTGGCCTCGAGAGAAGCCTTCGACATTGCAGTCGAGGCCTACATTTTCGGCTACCCGCTGGTTACGATGGACCTGACCCGGCGGGTAATGACCAACGCGCGCGAGCCCGAAGGGATGCGCGCCCCGCTGGGGCAGTTCGCGCGCGTGCGGACCCTTCCGCTCGCCTCGAGCCGCGAGGTCACCGTGCCCAACGCCGACACCCTCTACACCGGCGTTTGGCTGGATGTCGCCCGGGAGCCCTGGGTGCTGAGCCTCCCAGAGGCGACAGACCGCTATTGCCTATTTCCCATGCTCGACGGGTGGACCACGGTGTCCACGGCGCCTGCGCAAGCGGACGACCGGCGCCGGCCCGCAGAAATACGCCATCACTGGCCCAGGCTGGAAAGGCAAATTGCCACTATCGGCGTTCAAGCCGTGAATCGGATGCCGGCTGCTTACAAAGCATGGGAGGTGGCGGCATGAAAGCGGTGTGCGCGAGCGATCTGGAACTCGACGAACCGCGCTCAAGCACTTCACGTCCACGCGCAACGCCTGCAAGCTCTGCACGCCGCTCGGCGCGTGCCTCGTGTTTCGCGGGGTCGAGGGGCATCCCGTTCCTGCATGGCTCGCAGGGATGCTCGACTTACATCCGCCGCTATCTCATCAGCCATTTCCGCGAGCCGATGGACATCGCGTCGTCGAACTTTCAGAGGAGGCGGCGATCTTCGGCGGCAGATCGAATTTCAAGGCAGGCGTGCACAACGTGATCCGGCAGTATCAGCCGAAAATGATCGGGGTGGCCACGACGTGTCTGGCCGAGACGATCGGCGAGGACATGACCTGCTGTTCCACGAATCATGCGCGAGCATGGCCGATGGCATCCGCACGATGGTCCACGTCTCGACGCCGAGCTACCGCGGCACGCACATGGACGGCTTCCACGCGGCCGTGCGGGCGGTGGTGGCCGGGCTTGCGCAGACGGGCGAGCGCACGCGGCGCATCAATCTTTTCCCCGGCATGGTGTCCGCCGCCGACCTGCGGCATCTGAAGGAAATCCTGGCCGACTTTCATCTGCCGTTCACCGTGCTGCCGGATTATTCGGAGTCGATGGATGGCGAGACGTGGAGCGAATACGAGAAGCTCCAGACCGGCGGCACGCCCATGGATGATGTCGCGGCCACGGGCACCGCACAGATCTCGATCGAATTCGGGCGCACGCTCGAACAGTTTCCGACGGCGGGGCGTTCTTGGAGGAACGGTTCGCGTTGCCGCGGCACTTGCTCGGCCTGCCCATCGGCATTCGCGAGACCGACGCGTTTTTCGAGCTGCTCGAAACCGCCGCTGGACGCACGACGCCGGCGAAACACCGCAAGGAGCGCGGGCGGCTGGTGGACTCCTTGATTGACGGCCACAAATACGTCTTTGAAAAGCGCGCGATCGTCTATGGCGAGGAGGATCTGGTCGTCGGCCTCGCGTCGTTCCTCTGCGAGATCGGCATCATGCCGGTGCTCTGCGCCTCCGGCGGGAGGAGCAAGCGGCTGGCGGCGGCTTTGCGCGCAGCGATTCCCACGCTCGATGAGCGGACGGAGATTCGCGAGGGCTTCGATTTTGCCGAGATCGCCGAGATGGCCGAAGGGTTGAAGCCGGATATCCTCATCGGCAGCAGCAAGGGCTACAGCCTCGCGCGGAAGCTCGGCATTCCGATCGTGCGCGTCGGTTTTCCGATCCACGACCGCATCGGCGGGCAGCGCGTGCTGCACGTCGGCTACCGCGGCGCGCAGCAGCTATTTGACACGATCGTCAACACACTGATGGAAGCAAAACAGGAGAAATCCACTGTCGGATACAGCTACCTTTAATGCGAACTCGAAACGCGGAATGCGGAACTGGCGGACGGCGAAGCCGCTACTCTCCAATCCAAAATCCAAAATCTAAAATCCAAAATCGATTTCACCAAGCACCCGTGTTTCAACCGGGAGGCGCACAACAAATACGGCCGCATTCATCTGCCGGTCGCGCCGCGCTGCAACATCCAGTGCAATTTCTGCAACCGGAAATTCGACTGCATGAACGAGAGCCGGCCCGGCGTGACCAGCAGCGTGCTCACGCCGCAGCAGGCCGTCGCCTATCTCGCCGACGTCGTGGCGAAGCGCCCGGAGATCGCCGTGATGGGCATCGCCGGGCCGGGCGATCCGTTTGCCAATCCCGACGAGACGATGGAGACGCTGCGGCTCACGCATGAGCGGTTCCCGGAAATGATGCTCTGCGTGGCCACCAACGGCCTGGGCATCGGGCCTTACATCGACGAACTCGCGACGATGAACGTCAGCCACGTCACGATCACGATCAACGCGGTCGACCCGAAGATCGGCGCGAAGATTTACGCCTGGGTTCGCGACGGCAAAAGGCCGCTGCGCGGCGAGGCGGCGGCGGAGCTGTTGATCGAGCGGCAGATTGATGCGGTCGCGAACTCAAGGCGCGCGGCATGGTCGTGAAGATCAACACGATCATCATCCCCGGCGTCAACGACAAGCACATTCCCGGAGATCGCCAAGGTGGTCGGCGACATGGGCGTGGACATCATGAACTGCATGCCGCTCGTGCCGGTGGAGGGCGCGGTGTTCGAGGAACTGCCCGCGCCGGACGGCGCGATGACCGCGCGCGTCCGTTTGCAATCGGGCCTGCATCTGCCGCAGATGATCCACTGCGCCCGCTGCCGCGCGGATGCGGTCGGGCTGATCAACGAGAAGATGTCCAGCGAACAAATGGAAACGCTGAACCGGTTTGCGCGGCGCGCGATCGATGCGGGAAAGACGCGGCCCTACGTCGCGGTGGCCTCGCTCGAAGGGGCGCTGGTGAACATGCACCTCGGCGAGGCGGCGCGCTTGCTGATCTTTGGGCGCGATGAAACGACCTCGTCCGGTTTCAAGTTCATCGAACTCCGTCGTCCGCCGGAGCCGGGCAGCGGCAAGAGCCGGTGGACGGAACTCGCGGACACGCTGCACGACTGCCGCGCGTTTCTCGTCAGCGCCGCCGGGCCGAGTCCGAAGAACGCGCTCGAAGATCGCGGCATCGAGGTCATCGAGATGGAGGGGCTGATCGAAGAAGGGCTGGCTGCGGTTTACGCCGACCAGCCGATACCGGCCACGCTGAAACGCCGCTTCACGAGCTGCGGTTCGGGCACAAGCTGCAAAGGCACCGGCACCGGCTGCGCGTGAGGGGAAATGACTAATGACCAATGACTAATGACTAATGACCAATGACCAATGACCAATGACCAATGACCAATGAATGACCGAAGTTCGAATCCCGAAATTCTCCACGACGAGAGCCGTGTGAAACAAAGTCGGCGCCCATTTTGGTCATTAGTCATTGGTCATTGGTCTTTTCCCATCCCCGCATTTTTCAACCAAGCAACCAACCAATAGAAAAGAAAACACAACCATGACAAAACCAACCCACCACATATTCGTCTGCGGCAGCTTCCGGCCCACCGGCGCGCAAGGCGTCTGCCACAAGAAGGAATCCGCCGCGCTGTTGCAATACCTGGAGCAGGAAGCCGCCGATCGCGGGCTCGACGGCGTGATGGTGTCGAGCACCGGCTGCATGAAACTGTGCGACCACGCGCCTGTCGTCATCGTGTATCCCGAGGGCTCGTGGTATCGCGGCGTCAACGAGTCCGTGGCCGACGAGATCCTCGACGCGATCGAAAACGGCACGGTCGCCGAGGAGCATCTGCTGCCGGCTTAATCCCGGGAGATTTTGAAACGATGAAACTCCAGCCGCTCAATGTTTTCAAAGGCACGATCAAACGCATCCGGCGTCGTGCGTCGGGGGCGGAGATCGTGATGGACGTGGGTGGCTGCGAGATCGTTTCCCGCGTCACGACCGCCATGCTGCCTGCGCTGAAACTCGGCAAAGGCACGGCGGCCTGTGCAGTGATTCCTGCCAGCGATGTGGCCATCTGGCCGGTCGATTGAATTTCAGCACCGAATCGAAACCCATGAAAATCAGCGCACGCAACATCATCAAAGGAACCATCAAAAAAATCACGCTCGGAGCCCTCAACGCCGAGGTCATTCTCGACATCGGCAACGGAGTCGAGATTTCCTCGCAGATCACCAAGGCGTCGATCAAGCACCTCAAGCTCGCCAAAGGCAAAACCGCCTACGCCGTGATCAAGGCCGATCACGTGATGATTGGAATCGATGATTGATTTCACCTCGCGACCGGTCTGGCTCATTGACACCACGCTGCGCGACGGCGAGCAGGCGGCCGGCGTCGTGTTCTCGCAGCGCGAGAAGGTCGCCATCGCCAGGGCGCTCTCGGCGCTTGGCGTGCCGGAGCTGGAGGTCGGCATTCCGGCGATGGGCCGGAGCGAGATCGAGGACATCAATGCCGTTGCCGATGCGGTGGATGGCTGCATGATCGAGACTTGGTGCCGCGCCACTTTGGAGGATCTCGAAGCGGCGGCGCGCTGCGCAGTGGATGGCGTGCATGTCTCGTGGCCGGTTTCCGCGCTGCATTTGCGCGCGTGGAAAAAGGACGAGGCATGGGTGTTTCGAAGCTTGCGAGAACTCGTCGGCTGCGCGCGCGAGCATTTCGGCTACGTCTCGGTGGGCGCCCAGGACGCCTCACGCGCCGACGCGAAATTCCTCGCGGAGTTCGCCGGTGCCGCTCATGAAGCCGGAGCGGTGCGGCTCCGGCTCGCGGATACCGTCGGAATTCTTACTCCGCTCAAGACGATGCGGATGATCGAATCGCTGCGGCTCGCGGAGCCGGACCTCGCGCTTGAGTTTCACGGTCACAACGATCTCGGCATGGCGGTGGGAAACACGCTCGCCGCGCTCGAAGCCGGGGCGTGCTGCGCCAGCGTGACGGTCAACGGCCTCGGCGAACGCGCCGGGAACGCCGCGCTCGAGGAAGTGGTGATGGCGCTGAAAGTCGCTTGCGGCCTTGATTGCGGCGTGCAGACTCGCGGCCTGTCAGACCTCTCGCAACTGGTGGCGACCGCATCCGGACGCGTCATTCCCGAATCAAAGCCGGTCACAGGCGACGCCGCGTTCCGGCACGAGTCGGGAATCCACTGCGCCGGTCTCTTGCGGGATCGCAACACCTATGAGCCGTTTCCGAGCGACGCGATCGGCCGGGAGCAGCCCGCGTTTTCAATCGGGCGTCATTCGGGAACGGCAGCCCTCATCGAGTTCTGCGCCGGGGCCGGGATTCCGATCGAGGGGTCGGAACTGGATTGGGAGGCGCTCAGGGAAAAGATCCGGCAGCTTGCGCTCCGCAAGAAAGGCCCAGTGGATTCGGAAGAACTGCGGGCACTCGTCGGGGAGGGCCGGTGATTGCGCTAGCCTTCTTCGCGGCGGGTCAGATGATCGAGGAAAAGATTCGAGCACATCTCCATCTCCTCGGCGCTCACATCGAAAATTTCCGAGCGAATGCGGCGCGTGCGACGTTCGCCGTGCTCAACGAACATCAACTGGGCATTGCCGTTTCCGGAGGCGTCGTCGTAGCCGCTGATGGACGCAATTTCGAAACCTTCATCGATCAAATAGCGAATCCGGGCCAGCATTTTCATGGAACCAGATTGTAACTTAACCGGCGAAAGTCAACCACGCAGATAACCGCAGGAATCAAATACCCATGAGTTTTCTAATCGGCAGCATTCATCTTCTCGACGAAAAGAGCCTGGCCATAAAGCAGCTTCGTCCGCTTGCCTTCGCGGGCACATCGGGTTTGTTCGCCCGGCATTTGCCGCAGTTGGCCAAAGAGGACGGCACATGGACGCTGTCGGCGGAAGCGCTGATGCAAATGGCGGAACCAAATGCCGCCGCATCCGATGCGATCTTTTTCGACCTGGCTCCGAGGTCGCGCACGCAGCGGGCGGTTTACCGGCTGGTTGACGTGAGCGGGCGCACTGCATCGATGGCGACGGATGCGCTTTTTCATTTCAAAGTGCTCAAACCGCTGGCGTCCGATGAACCGGGTGAGGCCGACAGTTTTGTGTTCGCCCGGTGCGCTAATAATCTGGATCGTTACGAGCAGTTGCGGCTCGAAGGCGGCACGTCCGGGGGCGATTGGGCCTGGGGCGAGTCGCCAGCCGCCGTGTGCGCAACCGTCCTTTGAAAGCTCCAAACCCCTGCCGGGAGAACCGGTTTTTAATGGCGGACAAAAATTCGTTCCCGGCCGGGCACATGAGATGCTAGAGCCACGGCGGTCACGGAGGACAAAGCTGGCGCTGCCAAGGCAGTGAAAGCACTCCCCTCATTTGTCCGATGGCTCGATTTGGACAAAACCATGGCTCAATTTCATCAATCAATGTGCGTTGTTGCACACCGGCGACAGGCCGGACCTATCTCCCATGTCAACGCACCCGAAAAATGAAAAATGCCGCAGCGTAAACTGCGGCCACTTAGAAAGTCCGATAACCGGCGTGGATTCGGAGCAACTCGACCCGAGTGCCTGCCGCATCATTCACGATCTGAGCCTGCTTTTTGAAATTTCGCAGACGCTCGAAACCAGCCTGGAACTACGCGAGGTGATCCGGCCCGCGTTGAAGAAAATGGCGACACAGATGGGACTTCAGAGGGGCACGGTCACGATCGTCAATCGCGAGACATCGGAAATGATCGTGGACGAAGCCTGCGGTCTGCCGGAGGAACAGGCGGACTTGTGCTCGCGCCCGGCGCAACCCCTGCTGACGAAAGTTGTGGAAAGCGGCGAACCGCTTGTGGTGCGCGATGTGGCGGCGAACGAGCATTTTCGCGGGCGCGTGGTTCCGAAGCTCCATCCGGCGGAGGGTGGTGCGGTGACTTCTTTCCTGTGCGTGCCGATTCGATCGGGGCAGGACACGCTGGGCACGTTGAGCGTCGAGCGGTTCACGAAACCCGGAGACACCTTCGAGCATGATCTGCGGATGCTGACCATCATCGCCTCGGTCATCGCGCAGGCGGTGAGTCTGCGGCGCTCCGCCCAGGAACGCATCGCGGCGCTGTGCCACGAAAACGAGCGATTGCAGGAACAGATCCGCAACCACTTCAAGCCAGCCAACATGATCGGCACCTCCGGGGTGATGCAGGGCGTTTACAACCACATCGAGCAGGTGGCCACGAGCAACACGACTGTCCTCATCCGTGGAGAAAGCGGCGTCGGCAAGGAACTCGTCGCGCACGCCCTTCACAAGGGAAGCCCGCGCAGCCTGCGCGCGTTCGTCAAAGTGAACTGCGCCGCGCTGCCCGACTCGATCATCGAGAGCGAACTCTTTGGTCACGAAAAAGGGGCGTTCACTGGCGCGATCGCGATGCGCAAAGGCCGCTTCGAGATCGCCGACGGAGGCACGCTTTTTCTCGACGAAATAGGCGACCTTTCGCCGACCACGCAGGTCAAACTCCTTCGTGTTATTCAAGAGCGTGAATTCGAGCGGGTCGGCAGCCAGGTCACCCTGCGCTGCGACGTGCGCCTCATCACCGCCACGAGCCGCGACCTCGAAAAGCTGATCGAGGAAGGCCGTTTCCGGGCGGACCTTTACTACCGGCTCAACGTCTTCCCGATCTACGTGCCGGCGTTGCGCGAGCGGAAGTCGGACATGCTGCAACTGGCCGATTACTTCGTGGAAAAATACAGCAAGGCCAACCAGAAAAAGATCCACCGCATCTCGACGGCGGCGATTGATTTATTGATGCGCTACCACTGGCCGGGCAACGTGCGCGAACTCGAGAACTGCATGGAGCGCGCCGTCCTCTTGTGCCGTGGCGACGCCATCCAGGCGCACCATCTCCCGCCCACCTTGCAGGCTTCCGACTCGCTCGACAAGCCGTCCAGCGGCACGCTCGAAAGCGCGATGGTGGCGCTCGAGCACGAGATGATCGTCGATGCGCTCAAGAGCACACGAGGCAACATGGCCAAAGCCGCCCTCCAGCTCGGCATCAGCGAGCGCATCATGGGGCTGCGCGTGAAGAAATACGCGATCGAGACCGAGCGGTTCCGGATTTCCGCGCAGCCTTGACCGGTCCGGCGACTGTCGTTCGAGTGCATGTCGCGGTCGCTGCATCAAAGCTCCACCACTCGATGCGACACGGCTCCGGAAACTCCCGGCTTGCATCCGGCACAGCCGAACAATAGGCATGTCGTTGCTCTTTGTCTGGCTTCACTGATTATGAAAACGCTTCTCCTGACCAACGAATATCCTCCCTACGTCTATGGCGGCGCCGGCGTGCATGTTGACTATCTCAGCCGCGAGCTGGCGAAGCTGATGCACGTCGAGGTGCGCTGCTTCGGCGATCAAAAAAGCACCGACGGGCGATTGCAGGCCACCGGCTTCGGACTCGACGCGGCCAATTTCACGTGTCCGAAGCAGCTCAGTTCCGTGTTCGGTGCCATCCGGCGCAGCACCGACTTTAACGCCATGAATGTCGATGCCGACATCGTGCATTGTCACACCTGGTACACGCATTTCGGCGGCATCCTCGCGAAGCTCAACTACGGAATCCCGCTTGTCATCACCGTGCATTCGCTCGAACCGCTCCGCCCGTGGAAGCGCGAGCAACTCGGCGGCGGCTACGATTTTTCCTGCTGGGTGGAAAAGACCGCGCTCGAAATGGCGGATGTCGTTGTCGCAGTGGCCGAGGGAACCAGGGCCGACATCCTCCGACTGTTCGACGTCAAGGAGGAGCGGGTGAAGATCATCCACAACGGCATCGACCTCGACGAATACAAGCCGGTCACGACCACCGATGCGCTCGTGAAATACGGCATCGATCCGAACGTGCCGTTCGTGCTTTTCGTCGGACGCATCACGCGACAGAAGGGCATCGTCCATCTCGTCAACGCGATCAAATACATGAACCCCGGCTTTCAGATCGTGCTCTGCGCCGGCGCGCCGGACACGCCGGAGATCGCGGCGGAAATGCAGGCCGCCGTCGATGTCGCGAAAGCCACGCGGCCCGATGTGATCTGGATCGCGGAGATGGTGAACAAGGCGACGGTCTATGAACTTTACACCCACGCCGCCGTGTTCTGCTGCCCGTCGATCTACGAGCCGTTTGGCATCATCAACCTCGAAGCGATGGCGTGCGAAACCGCCGTCGTCGCGAGCGCCGTCGGCGGCATCAAGGAAGTCGTCGTCGATGGCGAGACCGGTTTCCTTGTTCCGCTGGAGCAAATGAGCGAGAGCCCGTTCGAGCCGACGAATCCGGACAAATACGCGCGCGACCTCGCGGCCCGGATCAACGAACTGATGGCCGATTCGGCCAGGCGCGAAGCCTTCGGAAAAGCCGGCCGCAAGCGCGCGATCGAGAAATTTAGTTGGTCCGCCATCGCAAAGCAGACGCACGAGATGTATCGGAGTCTGGTGAAGTAAAAGCGCAGGCGGGACTTGGAAGTCCCGGCTACGTTCACGTCGTCCACTCCGCGCGCTGGAATTCCTCCGTGCAATCCGCGCGATCCGTGGTTTCATTGCGCGATGTTCGTCGATCACATCAAAATCCACGCCAAGGCCGGCGACGGTGGGGCGGGCGCGGTCAGCTTCCGGCGCGAGAAGTTCGTGCCGAAAGGCGGGCCCGACGGCGGCGACGGCGGGCGTGGCGGCGACATCATTTTCCGCGTCGATCCGAATGTCGATACGCTCGCCCGGTTCTTTTACGAGCCGATTATCAAGGCGAAGAACGGCGACCGCGGTCAGGGCCGGAATTGCACCGGGCGCAACGCGAAGAATATCGTGATCGGAGTGCCGCCCGGCACGCTGGTTTATCGAATGCGGAACACGGAAGTCGGAATCCCGAAGGAAGACGCCGCACCGACCCCAGCCGCGACTTTTTTTGATCTCGAAAATCAGGAAACCGAGCAGGCGGACAGTCCCGCGCCGGGCGATGTGAAGTCGGAGTTCGAGCTTGTGGTCGATCTGAACCAGGAGGGCCAGGAGTTCGTGCTGTGCAAAGCGGGCGACGGCGGCAAGGGAAACACGCGGTTCAAGTCATCCACCAACCGCGTGCCGCGTCAGTTCGGCGAGGGCTGGCCGGGCGAGGAGGGCCACTTTTATCTGGAATTACGGAAGATCGCGGACGCCGGACTGGTCGGTTATCCGAATGCGGGGAAATCGACTTTGCTTGGAAAAATCTCCGCCGCGCACCCGAAGGTCGCGCCGTATCCATTCACGACGCTGCATCCGATGGTGGGCGTGGTCGAGTTTCCCGGTTACCGGCGCGCAACCGTCGCGGATATTCCGGGCCTGATCGAAGGAGCGCATCGCAACGTCGGGCTCGGGCACGATTTTTTGCGGCACATCGTGCGCTGCAAACTGCTCCTGCACGTGATCGACATGGGCGGCAGCGAGGGCCGCAGCCCGATCGACGATCTCCGCAGCCTGCGCGAGGAACTCAAACTCTACGATCCGTCGCTGACGAAACGGGCGTGGATCGTCATCGCGAACAAAATGGATCTGCCGGATGCGAAGGAGAACCTGAAGTTGTTCAAGCGGCACGTCCGGCGGGTCGAGATCATTCCCGTCTCCGCCGAGCAGGGAATCGGGCTGGACGAACTCAGGGCGCGACTTGGCGGGTTGGTGAAGTAGCGATTGTTCGAGTTGTTGGCAGGCTGCTCACGCTGAGGGACCGCGCCCGAATGACAGCCGGCGCCTCCGCTTCGACTGTCCCGCCTCCCGTGGTTGAACCTCCGCTCAAAATTCCCCGCCGATTCACGCTTGCGCTGTGGGGCATCATGGCCTACAAACGCACTCCCGCGCGCCGGGGAACAGACCCGGCTTGCACAAAATGTCCACCACGAATCCAGTTCTCCGAATCGGTCTTCCCTCCGGCAGTTTGCAGGAGGCGACGTTTGCGTTGTTTGCGAAGGCCGGTTTCAACATCAACAAATCCTCGCGCTCGTACAAACCGGCGGTCGATGATCCGGAACTGGTCGTGCGCCTGCTGCGCGCCCAGGAGATGTCGCGCTACGTCGAGCACGGATTCCTCGATTGCGGACTGACCGGCGCGGACTGGATCGAGGAAAATCAATCCGACGTGGAACGCATCTGTGAGCTGACGTTTTCGAAAGCCAGCTCCCAGCCGACCCGATGGGTGCTGGCCGTGCCGGAGGATTCGCCGATCCGCGCGGTGAAGGATTTGCAGGGCAAAGTCATCGCGACCGAGGCGGTCGGCATGACGCGCAAGTTTTTGCAGAGGCACGGCGTCGAAGCCGACGTCGAGTTCAGTTGGGGCGCGACGGAAGTCAAAGTTCCCGACCTGGTGGACGCGATCGTCGATGTCACCGAGACCGGCTCGTCGCTGCGGGCAAACAAGCTGCGCATCCTCGAGACGCTGATGACTTCATCGCCGCAGTTCATCGCGAACAGGACCGCGCTCACCGATCCGTGGAAGCGCGCAAAGATCGACACGCTTGTCCTTTTGCTCAAAGGCGCACACGCCGCACGCGACAAGGTCGGCCTGAAAATGAACATCGCGGAAGACAAGCTGAAGAATCTGCTTTCGGCGCTTCCGTCGCTGCGGAACCCGACGGTCGCCCACCTCGCGAACTCGGACTGGGTCGCGGTCGAGACCGTGATCGATGAAAAGATCGTGCGCGAGATCATCCCGCAATTGAAGACGCTCGGCGCCGAGGGAATCATCGAATACCCGCTCAACAAGGTGGTGTATTGAAGAATCGCGGGACGAAGCGCGGAATGATTTTTCTTTCCATCGCTGCAACACTCCACTACTCCAACACCCCAACACACGAAACATGGGTTCATTAAAGAAGAGACGAAAAGCCAAAATCGCCAAACACAAACGCCGGAAGCGGATGAAAGAAAACCGCCACAAGAAGCGTTTGCGCTACAAGTCGTAGTCGCTAGATTGGCGGATGAATTCATCGTGGGTGAGCGCCCTGCGCGGGATCGGCGGGCGGCGAATCGTCGTGCTTGCCATGCTCTTAGCCGGTGCAGGGCAGGCTTTCGCCGCGCCCCGTAAAGCACCAACTCCTGCGCAACAGAGTCGCGCGGGGCAGTCCGATGTCCTGCCCTCGGGCGAACAGGCACCCGCCTCGGACCTTGCTCTGAGCAAGGAGGACGAACGCAAGGCCGATGCATTGGCGGCTTTCGTCGAGGGCATGATTGCCGAGGACAGCGCCGATCCGGACAAGGCGCTCGCGGCCTACCAGAAGACGCTCAACCTCGATCCGAGCTACACCGAGCTCTCGGTAAAAATCGCTTACGAACTGGCGCGGCGCGGCAGCGTGGCCGACGGCATCAACATCCTCAAGGACTCGATCAAAGCCGATCCCAAGCAACCGCTCACCTACCTTTACCTCTCGCAGCTTTACGGCAAGTATCTGAAAAAAGCCGACCTCGCGATCAAGTACGCCAATCAGGCGCTGGAAGTCGATCCGTCCAACATCGCGTCCACGCTCGCCCTGTTCGAGCTTTACACCGCCGCGAACCAGCCGAAAAAGGCCGAGCAAGTCCTCGACCGTGCCGTGAAGCTCGATGGCGGCAACTCACAATACTGGCTCCAGCTTGGAGCCGTGTTCATGAAGCTTTACGTGAAAGAGGACGGCACGTGCGCGCCGGAGAATCTGAAGAAGTTGAACACAATTTTCGACAAGGCTCTTTCCCTTGCCGGAGACGACGCCGCGATCATCGGAAAGATCGCCGATTTTCGTGTCATTTCGCGCCAGATCAAGGACGCGATCCCGCTCTACCTGCGCGTAATCAGTTTGAAAAGCAGCTCGAACGATCCTTCCCTCGCCAACGTGCGCGACAAGCTCGCGCGGAGCTTCGAGGCAAACGGCCAGCGCGAGGAAGCCATCGCGATGTTGCAGGAGTTGATCAAGGATAACCCTCTTCGTTACGAGAGCTACGAACTGCTCGGGGAGTTGTATGAAGAGGCCGGGCAACCCGAGCAGGCCCTCGCCAGCTACCAGCAGACGCTGCTGCTCGATCCCGGCCAGCCGGTCAATTACCTCCGCGCCGCCGAGATGTATTTGAAAATAAAGAAGCCGGCCAAGGCGGTGGAAATACTCACCGAAGCCCGCCAGCGATTTCCCGGCGTGCCGCAGGTCACCTACAGCCTCGCCGTTTCCATGAGCCAGGCGAAACAGCACCAGCAGGCGATCACGGCTTTTCAGGAAACCATCCACGAAGCGGAGAACACGCAGGAGGATTTGCTCAACGCGGCTTTTTACTTCGCCTACGGAGCCGCTTGCGAGCAGGCCGGCATGCTCGAGAAGGCCGTGGAACTCTTGAAGAAATCCATCGAAATGGATGACGGCTCCGTGAACGCCGCGCAGACCTACAACTACCTCGGATACATGTGGGTCGATCGCGGAATCCATCTCGATGAAGCCGGCAATTACATCAAACGCGCGCTGGAGATCGACCCGGAGAATCCTGCGTTCATCGACAGCCTCGGCTGGTTTTATTTCAAAAAGGGCGAGCCGGAAAAAGCGCTCATCGAATTGAAAAAAGCCGCCGAGCGCATCGAGCCGGAGGACGCCGTCGTTTACGAGCATCTGGGCGACACGCACGCGAAACTCAACGACAGCGCGCACGCGCTCCTTTACTGGCAGAAGGCCGCCGTGCTCGATCCTGACAACAAGGCGCTGGCGGAAAAAATCGAGGGCGCAAAACAGAAGGTTACCTCGCGCCCCGGGTCCGATCCGCAGCCCTCGGAATAAGCCAGCCATGCCATCCGGAGTGCAGTTCGCCAACGTCATCGACATCGTCGCGCACGACCCCGCGACCGGCGAAGTGGCGCTGGTCATGACTGAGACGCGGCCGTGGGACGGCTCCGACGAGCGGCTGTTTCAGTTGCAGGAAAAAATCAACGCCTACCTCTCGTTCGCGCTCGACGGCGAGATGGCGGAGGCTTACCCGCAGTTCGTTGGAAAACCGCTCCGCCTCCAACTCGACACCGCCGCTCCGCCTGACTCCCGCTCGTTGCAAATGATTGAAGCCGTGCGCCGGCAGATCGCGTTTCAGGACATCAAGTTCGAGGTGCGCATCACCGGCGGGAAGTCATGCGGAGAAGCGTGCGGGTGCAAGGACTGACGAAGCCCGAATCATTCGGATCGCGTCGTTTCTCCGCCGTTCATCAGCGCTTCCACATGCGCGCACGCTCGCTCTCGCAAGCCCGCTTGGGTTGTAGCCGCCCTCCAGCACCGACACCACGCGCCCGCCCGCGTGTGACGAAGCAATCTCCATCATCAGCTTCGTCAGGTCGGCGAAATCTTCGTCCTCGAGCTTGAAACCGCCGAGCGGGTCGCCCACGCGCGAATCGAATCCCGCCGAGATCAAAACGAGGTCCGGACGAAACGCCTCCGCCACCGGGGCAAGCCGGCCCTCGAACGCACCGAGAATTTCCTCGCGACCGGAACCCGCACCGAACGGACAGTTCATCGTAGCCCCCAGCCCGGAGCCGGTTCCGGTCTCGTTTACGGCACCCGTGCCGGGATACAACGGCGACTGGTGCGTGCTGAAAAACAGAACCGAGTCGTCCTCGTAGAAAATGTCCTGCGTTCCGTTTCCGTGATGCACATCCCAATCGACGATCAACACCTTGCCGAACCCATGCCGTTTCTGCGCGTATCTCGCCGCGATCGCGATGTTGTTGAAGACGCAAAAACCCATCCCGCGCACCGCCGTCGCGTGATGGCCCGGCGGACGCACAACGCAAAACGCATTCTTCACGCTGCCTTCCACCACTGCGTCGATGGCGTTCAAAACACCGCCCACCGCATGCCGCGCAACATCCCACGTTTGATGGCTCACCTCCGTGTCGCCGGTCCGCAATTCCGTGGCTCCGGCAAGAACCTCGCGCCTCACGAGGTTCACATACTCACGAGGATGACAAAGCTGCAGTTCATGGTCGCTCGCCAGGCGCGTCTCGATGCGCGTCATCGGTTCCAGCAACCCGGTTTCCTCCAGCGCCTGCATGATGGCATCGAAACGTCCGGGCGCTTCGGGATGGCCGTATCCGGTCAGGTGCTGTTTGAAGAAAGGATCGGCAACAAGTCCCGTGGCCATTTTAGGTCACCTCCTGAAAGGTTCGTTGGTCCGCGACCAAACTGGTTGTTAATCCAAGGTTATGCATGAGCTACCTTTGAATGTTGCACACTAATGTAGCGCCGCGCAAGTTCGCTTCGACCGCATTTGCGATTTCCGTCGCTGGGAATCGAATCGACCAACCAAATATCCTTCGGCACCTGCCATGCGCTCAAAACGGTGTGAGCGAATCGCAGCAACTCATCCCGCTTCAAAGTCGAGTCCGCCACGACGCATGCGATTGCCTCCTCGTTGCGCAACGTGGATGGCACGCCGAAAACAACCGCTTCCTTCACTCCGGGGAATCGGAGCAGTGGGGCTTCGACCTCGGCAGGGTTCAGTTTCCTGCCCGCCACGTTGATCAGGTCGGAGACGCGCCCGCGCACAAAAAAGCCATGCCCGATTTTTTCGACGAGATCGCCGGGAGTGAAGCTGCCGCCGCCCAGCACTTCAGGATCGGGTGTCGGATGGTAGCCATCGGCAACCGCGCCGCTCGTGATGCGAATGCGCGATGTTTCGGCGCAATGTTCGACCCGCACATTTCGGATTGGCTCACCCAAAAAGCCGTCGGTGTAATCGGACTCCGCCGAGACGTCGTAGCTGATTCCACCGCACTCCGACGCGCCGTAAAAGGTGTGAATCTTCCGGCCGAACTTTTCCGTGAATCGCATCGCGACATTCTTCATCAGGGGCGCTCCGGCCGAGATGCAAAGACGCAGGCGCGGCAGGTCCGGCAGGTTCCGCATGTCGGCGAACATCTGGTAAAAGACCGGCATCCCCGGAAAAACGGTCGCGCCGGTGCGGGCGAGATCGTTGAGGATCGCCCGCGGCATGCGGTCTTCGCTCGCCACGAGCGGCACGCCGCGGCAAAGCAGAGGCGTGATCAAGTTGCTAAATCCGTATGAATGCGAAAACGGGATGACACCGAAGTTCAGATCGTCTTCGGTGAGGCCCATCGTCTCGACAATGTTTTCGCAGTCGCTGACAAGTTGCTCCGCCTGAAAGCAGATCGCGCGGGATGCCGACGAGAGCTTGAGGAAATCGCATTGCGGCGCAACGGCCGTGCCGTTTCCGTGAGCGACCCGGCGACACTCCGCCGGCGCGCCAGTCTTCGGTTCCACGATCCCCGCGGCTCCGCAAGTCTCCAGCGCGGTATCACGCTCCACTTTCTCGATGTGCCGCCCGAGCGGCAGCGGGATCAGCCCGAGCCGCATGCAGGCAATCACCAGCGCCGGCCACTGCGGGCTGTTGCCGATCTGAATCGCAATCACGTCGCCGCGCTGAAACTCCGCGAGCGCCGCTTCGAACTGCCTCGCCTCGGCTTCGATGTCGGCAAAGCTCCGCAGCACTTCGCGCTGAGTCGAATAGACCGCTGCGGCATCCGCCCGCCGGACCAGCGTCTTTTCCCAT
Source organism: uncultured Verrucomicrobiae bacterium (assembly GCA_963751395.1). Classification (GTDB taxonomy): domain Bacteria; phylum Verrucomicrobiota; class Verrucomicrobiia; order Chthoniobacterales; family Chthoniobacteraceae; genus CAVVUC01. The sequence goes on from CAVVUC010000001.1 coordinate 22,380, forward strand.
TCCGAAAGGAGCGCGTTCTTTTTGATTGCAGATGTCATCAGGGCGGTTAAGTTCTACGTCCTTTTTCAAGCCATGAAAGCAGATATTCATCCCAACTACGTCGAGACGGTTATCAGTTGCGCCTGCGGCACCAATTACCGCACTCGTTCCACGCGCAAAGACATCAAGATCGGTATCTGCGCCGCATGCCATCCGTTCTTCACCGGCGAGCAGAAGTTCGTCGATACCGCCGGACGCGTCGAGAAATTCGCACGCCGCTACGGTAGTACCAAGGCGAATCGCGGCGCAGCCAAGGCTTAGATTCCAACGCCACAACTTTGACGGTGACTCCGGCTTCGTCCGCGAGTCACCGTTTTTATTTCCATGGACTTCGCTCCTCTCATCGAAAAAAAGGCGGACCGGTTTCGCGAACTGGAAGCTGCCATATCGTCACCGAACTTCTACGACAATCCGCAGTCGGCGCGCGACCTCATGCGCGAACACGCGCGCCTCAAGGAACTGCTTGCGACATGGGAGGTTTTCCAAAAGGCGCAGACTGAACTCGCGGAAAGCCAGCAGCTCGCCAAGGGCGACCGACGCCGAAATGGCCGAGATGGCACAGGCGGAAATTCCCGATGCTCGAAAGGCAAATCCAGGACTGCGAACGCAAAATTCAAATCGCCCTGCTGCCGCCCGATGCAAATGAAGACCGCGACGCGATCGTTGAATTGCGCGCTGGAACCGGCGGCAGCGAAGCCGCGCTTTTTGCCGCCGATCTTTACCGGATGTATTCGCGATACGCCGAGGAGCACGGCCTGAAAATCGAGGAGCTTGAATCGAGCCCGTCCGAACTCGGCGGGCTGAAGGAAGTGATCTTTCGCACATCGGGAGACGCCGTTTTCCGCAAGCTGCGCTACGAAAGCGGCGTGCATCGCGTGCAGCGCGTCCCCGCGACCGAAGCCCAGGGGCGCATCCACACTTCCACCGCCACCGTCGCCGTGCTGCCCGAGGCGGAGGAGGTCGATCTCGAATTGAAGCCGGAGGAACTGCGCATCGAAGTTTGTCGCGCGGGCGGCCCCGGCGGCCAGGGCGTGAACACCACCGACTCCGCCGTGCAGATTCTGCACATTCCCACCGGCACAATCGTCCGCTGCCAGGACGGCCGCAGCCAGCAGAAGAACAAGGACAAGGCGCTCCGCATCCTGCGCTCGCGTCTGCTCGAAGTGAAGCAGCGCGAAGAAGCCGAGAAATACGACGCGCATCGCAAAAGCCAGATCGGCACCGGCGGTCGCGAGGAAAAAGTGCGCACCTACAACTTTCCCCAGAACCGCGTGACCGATCACCGCATCGGACTGACGCTCTACAATCTCGACCGCTTCGTCGAAGGCGACATCGGCGGGATGATCGAAGCGTTGCAAGCCGCGGACATGCAGCAGCGGCTCGAGCAGGCCAACCTCGGCGCGTGAGGCGATTCGGAAGTTGCCAGTCCCCGTTTTTTTCCTATCTTCCCGTCATGTCCAAAGTGGAGCAAATCAAAGCGGAGATTGACGCGCTGACCTGGCAGGAACGGTGCGAACTCAACGCCCTGCTCCAAAACTGGCTTGATGATGATTGGGACCGGCAGATGACCTCCGAGGGAAAATTCGATCGCATCATGGAAGAAGCTGTCGGCGAATACCGCGCGGGAGAATGCCGCGAGTGGCCGCGTGCTTAAATCACTGACGGCTTCCGGTTTTTGGAAGCGCTACAACAACCTGCCGGAACTGATACAAAGGCTCGCGGATCGCGTTTACTTCGTATGGTTGCACGATCCGAGACATCCTTCGCTGCGATTCAAACCCTTCAAGGAAAACCAGTGGTCGGCGCGCGTGGGCGATCACTACCGCGCAGTTGGGCGCTTCGTGGACGGGAATACTTTCATGTGGACATGGATCGGCTCCCACGAAGATTACAACCGCCTTCAGATTGCATGAAAACCGTTCTCGAAGTCATCCAATCGACCACGGCATATTTCTCGAAACATGGCGTCGAAAGCCCGCGCCTCAACACCGAGCACCTCGTCGCCCATGCGCTGAAGAAAAAGCGCATCGAGCTTTACATGGAATTCGACCGGCCGCTCGGCGAGCCTGAGCTGATGCCGCTTCGCGAACTGGTCCGGCGCCGCGCGCTGGGCGAGCCGATGCAGCATTTGCTCGGCACCGTCGGAATTCTTACGGGCGCGTTTTCGCCAGCGACAAGCGGGCGCTGATTCCTCGCCCGGAAACCGAGCAACTCTGCGAACTGGTCATAAAATCCAAAATCCAAAATCCAAAATCCAAAATCCTGGACATGGGAACCGGCAGCGGTGTCATCGCGCTCACGCTGGCTGCGGAATTTCCCGAAGCGACGGTCGAGGCCGTCGATCTGTCCGACGACGCGCTCGCGCTTGCCCGGGAAAACGCGCGCGAACTCGGCCTGGCGGAGCGCGTGCAATTCAGGCAGAGCGACCTTTTTGAGAAAGTCGAGGGGCTGTACGATCTCATCGTCGCGAACCTGCCCTACATCGCATCGGATGCGATTCCCGAACTCGCGCGCGAGGTGCAACACGATCCAAAATTGGCACTCGACGGGGGCGCGGCCGGTGCCGAGACTTTACTGCGGTTGATCACCGATGCTCCGGGGCATTTGACTCCGGGAGGACAAATCGCGCTGGAGATCGGTGCACGATCAAGCCGAAATCCTTTCCGATGAGTTGAAAAAACGAGACTACACAAACATCCGGTGCCAGCCCGACTACCAGGGCATGAACCGATTTCTATTCGCAAGTTATGGATAAGATTCTCGTTCACGGCGGCTATCCGCTCAACGGCTCGATCAAAATCAGCGGCTCGAAAAACTCCGCGCTGCCCGATCCTCGCCGCCACGCTGCTGACGAAGGAACCGTGCGTCATCCACCACGTTCCCGACCTCAGCGACATCCATTACATGCTGCAGATCCTCTCGCACCTCGGCGCGCAGGTCGAGCGGGCGAGCGGCGTCGTCACCGTGCAGGCGGAGAAGATCAGTCACCGAGGCGCCTTACGAAATCGTGCGGAAGATGCGCGCGTCGGTCTGCGTGCTCGGTCCGCTGCTCGGGTCGCGAAAAAGAAGCGACCGTCTCGCTGCCCGGCGGCTGCGTCATCGGCGACCGCCCGATCGACCTGCATCTCAAAGGCTTCGAGGCGCTCGGCGCTACGCTACCGCATCGATGCCGGCAACGTGAAAGTTTTCGCCGGGCGAACTCAAGGGCGGCGTCGATGAACCTGCGCGGCAAACAAGGCCCGACCGTGCTCGGCACCGACAACGTGATGATGGCCGCAGTGCTCGCCGACGGCGTCACGGTCATCGACAGCGCCGCGGCGGAACCCGAGGTCGTCGATCTCGCGAATTTCCTCAACAAGATGGGCGCGAAGATCGAAGGCGCGGGCACACGGCGCATCGTCATCGAAGGCGTGAAGGAACTGCACGGCGCGGAGCACTCGGTCATCCCCGACCGCATCGAGGCCGGCACTTTTCTCGTCGCCGGAGCCATCGCGGGCAAGGAAGTCACACTGCGCCGCGTCGATCCCGCGCACCTCACCTCCGTCATCGATGCACTGACCCGCTCCGGCTTCGGCATCAAAGTCGAGGGAGCAAATCTCACGATCCTCGGCAACGGCGCGCCCAAGTCGCTCGAACTCACCACCGAGCCGTATCCCGGTTTTCCGACCGACATGCAGGCGCAGATGTGCGCGCTCCTCGCAAAGACGAGCGGCATCTCCGTCATCACCGAAACCATTTTCCCGCAGCGCTTCATGCACGTCTCCGAGATGAAGCGCATGGGCGCGGACATCAGCCTGAACGGCCCGACCGCCATCATCAAAGGCGTCGAGCGCCTGAGCGGCGCGCCCGTCATGGCCAGCGACCTGCGCGCCTCGGCGGCGCTCGTGCTTGCGGGCTTGCAGAGCGAGGGCATCACCGAAGTCAACCGCGTCTATCACATCGACCGCGGCTACGAAATGATCGACGAAAAGCTGAACGCTCTCGGCGCCCAGATCGAGCGGGTGAAAGCGTGAGTGGGGCTATGTAGGAGGGTTTTCCTAGCAGCCGTCGTCATTTCGGGGAAGCCTTTGGACTGCGGCGGCTCGACGCCGCTTTGTGGGGGAGCGGGCTTGCCCGCCTGGCCGGGGATCGCGACGGCGATGAGGGGCTGGCATCCCCGCCACGGAGACGAGTCTCCACCGCCGCAAAGCGCGGACAAGTCCGCGCACTCGAAAGCGCTGCGCGCGAAAGCAAACCCGCCGTCGTTGCAGCGCATGAGGGCCGGGTCGGACGAATCGGATCGTCCGAGTCGCAGACCCCGGCTACAAACGGCGTGCGAACACTTTTAGGCTTTGAACTCCGCAGTGGAGCGTGGCGGGGAAGGCTGGCCACGTTTGCCTGGAGCCATCGCATGGAGGCGACTGCGCCAAATCGCCCACGATGCCATAGCCCGGAGGCGATGGATTGCGATTCGTGGCCACCGAACGGGGGTATTGCGCCAAAGGCGCACAATTCCATAGCCCAGGCCAACGGGCTGGGGTATGACAGATGCAGGGTTGCGGCCTGAATGGCCGCGATTCGTTCGCAAGGAGCCATGCCTCAATCCCTTTCCAGCCTTTTGACTCATGTAGTGTTCAGCACAAAGAATCGGGAACCTTGGCTGGATGGGAAAGTCGCCTCGGAAATCCACCCCTACCTTGTTGGCGTGTTGAACAACATCGGTTGTCCATCGCTTCAGGTCGGCGGGGTTGCCGATCATGTGCATCTTTTCTTCAGGCTGGCCCGGACAAAAACGGTTGCCGAAGTGGTCGAGGCGGTGAAGACCAGTTCCTCGAAGTGGATCAAAACGAAAGGTCCGGAATTCGGCAATTTCCACTGGCAATCGGGTTATGGGGCGTTCTCGGTAAGCCAGTCCGATTCGGAGGCGGTCGTCACCTACATCCAGAACCAGCCGGAGCATCACAGGATGGTGACGTTTCAGGAGGAATACCGCCGGTTTTTGGATCGCTACCAGGTTGCTTACGACGAACGCTACGTTTGGGATTGAGGAATCCCGGCCCTACAGGCCGGATGCGTCTCTGCCGGAGAGACCCAGCCCGTTGGGCTGGGCTGTGGAATTGCGGCACCGTTGGTGCGCGGAGAACCGGCCAAGCCGTCGGGCGGCGGACCGTGGAATGGCGACGCCGGTGGCGCGGGAAGCTCAACGAAACCATCCGACGGGCGCAGTGCGGAAAATAAAGGGACAGGTCAATTGTCATCGATGCTCGATGATAATCTGTCCGATAGGGTCGTTCCGCAGATTCTCGACCTCTATCCCGACTCGTCGCACGTCAAGTCCCACAGTCTCATTCACGCAGAAGACGTTCTCATCCGGTCTTTCGCCCAGCAGCACGGTTTACACCATCGTTTCCAAGGACGCTGACTTTCATCAGCGCAGCTTGGTCTTCGGCCATCCTCCCATGCTCGTCTTCCTGCGCGTCGGCAATTGCCCGACCAGCCGCATCACCCAACTTCTTCGTCCAACTACTTCCTGCTATCGGCATTCGACTCTGACCCGAACGCCAGCATCCTGGTTCTCCCGTAGTAAGAAGGGAAAGGTCATTTATTATGCTCCCGCGGACCGGGGTCACGGGCCATCACCCCTCAAAAAACCGCTGCCAAAAAACTGCTTGGCAGAGCGGGCTGGACGGCTACGCTCCGAAGCAACTCCATGAGCGCAGCAATCTCATTGCGACCGAAGATTAGCCGGAAATTTCCCTCCCGGACTTGCGTCGAACTCCCCATTCATCCTTCATCCTTCATAATTCAACCTTCCTCCGCCCCTCGCTCCCCGGTGCTGATCGCCGTTCCATCCGACCACGGCGCGGCGGACGCGATAGCAAATTCCTAACAGACATGAACCGTCGTCCATTCTTCGCCCTGCTTCCGTTCCATCTCGTGACTTTCGCCAGCCTCGCGCTCGCCGCCGCCCGCGGCGGCACGCTGGAGGACAAGGTGATCGTCACTCCCAAGTCGCAGGTGCCGCTCATCGAGTTTTCCCTCGCCTCCGACTACGTGGGGAGCGGCGACTTCGACCGCTTCCCTGGGGCTTCCGGCGACGCCCTCGCCACCGGATTCAATGCCTCCTACCGCATCCCGCTCGGCAATTCCTGGCCGGCGCAGGATAACGGCGGCTGGTTTTTCCGTTTCGGCGCTGCCTGCAAGCGCTTCGATTTCGGTCAAACCGGGAATCTCCCGCTGCCTGCGCATCTGCAAAGCGTCGGCGTCCCGATAGCCTTGGAGTACCTACGTCCAGGGCAAACCCGGCATCTTCCTCGAAGTGGTCCCCAGCGCGAACTTCGAGGACGAGATCGACAGCGACTCGATCCAGGTCTCTGGATTCGCCTACGCGTCCTTTCCACTCACCCGCTCCTTTATCGCCGTCCTTGGCGCCATCGGTTCCAGCAACACGCGCAACCCCATCCTGCCCGCCGTTGGCTTCGTCTGGACCATCAATCCCAAATGGACCGTCTTCGCCATCCCGCCCCGTCCGCGCATCGTTTACAGCCCCACGCCCGAACTCGATTTCTGGGCCGGGGGTGAAATTGTGGGCGGCATCTTCCGCACAGACGCCAACACCGGGCGCGGCGGAGATCTGCAAAATGCCATCCTCACCTATAAGGATTATCGCGCGGGTGCCGGCGTCACCTGGCGTGGCTGGCAGCCCGCCATCATCGAACTCGGGGCCGGCTACTCTTTCTACCGCAAGTTCGACTATTACCGCGCCGAAAAAGGCTACCTCATCGACGAGAGCGCACCTTACGTTCAGGCCAAAGTCGGCTTCGCTTTCTAAACATTGGGCGCTGAGTCGCTCGCTCTTCGGGCCCGGCTTTTTTTGGCTGTCTCAATCGCTCTGTGTACCGGCACTGGCAGGCAATCCATGTAAAGACGCCAACCGGGGCGTTCTGCATGGTGGCTGCCGGGTGGGGTTTGGATTTTGCAGGCAAGCCCTATAGCGGCGGCCCCAGCCGGTGCAGATACCAATGAAGGAGCTGCGGCCCGGCAAACAGCCAGATCAGAGCCCCGAGCGCCAGATAAGGCCCGAAAGGAATCTTCGCCGACCACTCGCGCTTGCCCGCGAGAATCGCAGCGACTCCGACGAATGCGCCGACGACCGAGGCGCTCATGATGGTGAAGAATACGGCCTGCCAGCCGAGAAACGCGCCGATGGCCGCGATGAATTTCACGTCGCCGAATCCCATCGCTTCCCGCGGGATCGTCACTTCGCAAACCGTGCCCGAAATGGTGTCCAGTTTGTCCAGCGGGAATTCGGCGCCTTTGACGATCACGCGATTGTAGAAAAAAGTGAGCGTCACGTTCTCGTGGCGCGTGCCTTCGATTTCCGCAGCAACGCAGGTCATGAGCAGTTGGTCTTGCTCGCGAGAAAACAGATCGCTCCACGGCATCGTGTCGTCGCCGATTTTGAGATCGGCATCGTCTCCTTTGCGCGTCCAGATGAAGCTCGACGGCGGATCAAACGTGACGCGCTTTCTTCCAAAAGCCTTCTTTCCCAACTCCACCACCAGCCACAAAGTCGCGAAGCCCGAAACAGCTCCGATGATCGACCAGAGACCGGCAGCGAGATTCGACTCCTCACCCATCAACGGCGGAATCCCAAAGCTCAGCAGAATGCCGGCGGCTGCGCCGCCCCAGGTGATTTCATCCGGGATGATGAAATGCTCGAAGTCGATAAAAGTGGCGACGATGAGGAGGCTCACGAAAATCCAATACGGCAGCGCGAGAACCCATGCTCCCGCGTGCCAGAATTTGAGCCAGACGGCGAGGAACAGCATCGCCGTGAGCAGTTCGACGCCGAAATAGCTGAAAGGAATCCGGCAGCCACATTTTGCGCAGCGTCCGCGCAGGGCCAGCCAGGAGATGAGCGGAAGATTCTGCGACCAGGGGATTTGGCTTTTACACTGCGGACAAAACGAGCGCCTGGGTTCGTTGACCGACAGCCCGAGCGGCATCCGGTAAATGCAGACGTTCAGGAACGAACCGACGGTCGCGCCCAGCACGAATGCAAAAGTGGCGAATAAATAATCGTAGATCGCGATTTCCACGAGCGGGAGTCAAGGCTTGGGCACTGGCCGGAGTCAATGCGTAAGCTGGCGATCAATAGGGCTGGGGGATCACCCGCCGCGCGGGATCGGTGGCTCCGGCTTCGCGGAAGATCGGCGCGGGATTGAGCGAGCGCAGTTCGTAGCTGGATAGAAAGAACTGTGGATAGAAGCCGTTGCTGGCCGGCTCGTAAACTGTGTCCCCGAAAGTGCCCCAGAGTTTGTATTCGTAGTTGTTGTCGCAACCGAGCCTTCCGAGTTCGCGATCCGGTGCGAGTTTTCTTTGCTCGTTCATCATAACGAGCTTCGCCGTGCTCCACGGCTGGCCCGGACTGCGCACATAGCCCCAGAATTTGTAATCCACTTTGTAAAAACGCCGGCCGATGTAGTAGTTGCCGGGCTGCTCGGTCTTGATCTGTTCATTCATCGCCGCCCGCGCGGCCTGTGCGCCGTCGGGAACCGTCTCGCAGCCTGCAAGGATGACGAGTGAGAGCAGGCAGAAGGAATTTCGGAGAAACTTTTGCATGGCTGGGAAACTCAAAGTTCCACGCGCAAAGTGCAAGTATGAACTCACCGGTTTTCAGAGATGCCGATCGACTCCAGAAGCGGCTCGATCCAGTCCGCGAGCGCGCGCTCTTTCAGGGAAAACGGCTGCTCGGCGACATCCAGCAAGTGCCAACGCTCGGTGTGCTGCACCGATTCGCCGGGGGCGAGATTTCGCAACGGGCTGAGCGATTCGATCTCGAGCATCTCGTTGTTCGTGAACGTCTCAAAGTTGCAGCCGTTGTCGGGATACCTCTCGCCTTCGATATGGTCGAAGGTCTTCACGAACAGTGCATTCCTCATCAGGTACGCGATCCATTTTTGTTTGTGCGCCAGACCGAGCTTCGTCGGGGCGCCGGTTGCGGTCTGTCGGAGGGTGATGAAGCGCCAGCCGAACCGCCAGCGTTCGTCGGTAAGATCGGTGTAAGGCCAGGCAACCATGACACGGTTGGGGAGCAGGTCGCGCGGATGTTCGCCGAGTGGCGGAAGCGGAATGATCTCCAGCCCGCCTGGAGCCATCACGCTCAGGCCCCAACTCGCGATCTCGACTGGATTGGAACCTTCGTTGATTGCGCGATGCACGATCGTTACTTCGGAGGTGTGTTCCGCCAGCGTGATGGTCATTTCCTTTTTGATGTTCCATGGATCGACGCCGGAGTTGGTGAGCCGCACACAGTTTTTGCCCTCGAAAGCATGGTTCACAGGGAGGTTGTCCGGGACGTAGCTGAGAATTTCGTCCTCCGGTGCGATCCAGAAACGGTGACCACCGCGAATCATCCATTTCGTTTCACCGGCCGTTCCCATTTGATCGGGATAATTCTTGAGGACGTTCTCGCCCGACGGTGTCTTGTAGGAAAGGATGCGCGGCCCGACGTCGAGGCTCACGATGAGCTCAACCTTTTCGTTGAGCAGTTGAAGGTTGTGTTCCCAGCCTGCGTGTTTGAGTTGTTTAATTTGCATCGATGGTTTTTTGAACTTTTGCCAGCAGCGCGGGCTGCCGTTCGAGATGGCTTTTCAGCGCCTCGACCGCCCGGAGCGTAGGCGGGCTGATGTGGTGCTCCATCCCTTCGACATCGTGATAGATAACGTCGTCATCGATGCCAAGTAATTTGAGAAAGTCGGTGAGCAACTGGTGCCGGTGCGCGATGCTTCGCGCGAGCGTTTCTCCGGCGGTCGTCAAAACCAGGCCGCGGTACTTTTCGTATTTCAGCAGACCCTCGGCGTCGAGCCGCTGCACCATGTTCGTCACGCTCGCCTGGGAGATTTTCAAACCGGCGGCAATATCGACAACCCGCGCGTAGCCCTTGGAGTTGATCAGCTCAAGGATGCGTTCGAGATAGTCCTCCACGGCGGAGGAACTCCCCAAAGCGGATGCTGAATTTTTGCCGCGCATGTTTCGCATGTTAGGCTCGGCGGAGCGTTAGTCAAACCAAGAGAGAATCGGTCATTGACAAAATGCTGGGTGCGCATAATGAAATTAGCCATGCCTAATTCTTTATGGGGAACCCAAGCGCCTTGCGATGAACGAGATTAGGGACGAACTTCATCCCCGTGCCGGCTGGCGATCCCAGCCGGAGCGACCCAGTCTTTCGGAGGTTCATCGCACGCTCGCGGTGCCCGCCTCGGCAAGCTGCTGGCGCAAGTTGCTCGCCTTCGCCGGACCGGGATTTCTTGTGGCGGTGGGCTACATGGATCCGGGGAACTGGGCGACCGATATCGCTGGCGGATCGAAGTACAACTTCACCTTGCTGTCGGTCATCATGATTTCCAACCTGATGGCGATTCTGCTTCAGTCTCTCGCGCTCAAGCTGGGCATCGTCACCGGGCGCGACCTCGCGCAGGCCTGCCGCGACCATTACAGCAGGCCGGTCGCGATGTTCCTGTGGGTGATCTGCGAACTGGCCATCGCGGCGTGCGATCTGGCGGAAGTCATTGGTTCCGCCATCGCGCTGAATCTGCTTTTCAAGATTCCGCTTCTTGTCGGCGTTTGCGTCACGTCGCTGGACGTATTGCTCGTTTTGTTTTTGCAGAAAAAAGGTTTCCGCTATGTCGAGGCGCTCGTGATTGCGTTGATCGCCACGATCGGCGGCTGTTTTGCGCTGGAGATTTTCTTTTCGCGCCCGGATTTCCTCGGCATCGCGCGCGGCTTTGTTCCGAGTCCGCAGATCGTGATGAATCCCGACATGCTCTACATTGCGATCGGCATCCTTGGCGCAACCGTGATGCCGCACAATTTGTATCTCCATTCCTCGATCGTACAAACGCGGAAGTACGAGTTGACCTCGCAGGGGAAACGCGAGGCGATCACGTTTGCCTCGATCGACTCGGCTGTCGCCCTTTTGTTCGCGCTCTTCATCAACGCCGCGATCCTGATCGTCGCTGCCGCCACCTTTTATCGCACGGGCCACAACGAAGTCGCCGGCATTGGAGAAGCCTACAAGCTGCTCACTCCGCTCCTCGGCGCAACCGGCGCAAGCACGCTCTTCGCGCTTGCGCTGCTGGCTTCGGGCCAAAACTCGACGCTCACCGGCACGCTCGCCGGGCAGATCGTGATGGAAGGTTTTCTGAACATCCGTCTGCGGCCCTGGCTGCGGCGGTTGATCACGCGGCTGATCGCGCTTATTCCGGCCGTGATCGTCACCGCGATCTCCGGGGAGGATGGCGTTGAGAAACTGCTCGTGTTCAGCCAGGTGATCCTGAGCATGCAACTGAGCTTCGCGGTGGTTCCGCTGGTTCAGTTCACCGGGGAGAAAAGCAAGATGGGCGAGTTCGTCAATCCAGCCTGGATCAAAATACTTGCGTGGTTCGTTGCCGTCGTCATCGCCCTGTTGAACGCGTGGTTGCTCTGGCAGACGTTTCACGATTGGATTCTCGGCTAACCCATCCATGTACAAGAAAATCCTCATCCCGGTGGAGAATGCCGAAACGGATCAGACGATCCTCCATCACATCCGTCCGCTCGCGCGATTGACCGGTGCGAGCCTGATCCTGATGCACGTCGCCAACGGCTGGGTCGCGCGCAACTTCGATCAGCTCGAATTGCAGGAAAGCGACGAAATGAAGAGCGACCGGAAATATCTCGCCACCCTCGAAGGCGAATTGCGCAGCGAGGGATTTGAGGTCAGTTCCGTGCTGGCGATGGGCGAACCGGCGACTGAAATCATCAAGCTCGCACGCGGGAAAAACGTCGATCTCATCGCGATGAGCACCCACGGCCACCGGTTCATCAGCGACCTGCTTTACGGAAGCACTGCGGATAAAGTAAGGCATCTGGTTGATATCCCCGTCCTGCTGTTAAAAGTGCGCAAGTAGCACCGGTTTGCTTGCGAACCCTCCGCGCTTCGCCAGACGAAACCGCTCGCACATTCCTTTCGGTGGAACGACCCGGAGTGGCTGTGAAATTTAGCGCAGGGTTTCAAGCCGGTGTTTTTTAGCGAATGAGGATCAACCCACATCGGGGCGGCGGACATCGCTTTGGCGGCGTTTGCCTTCCACCGCCCGCTTCGGAGCCTGGTTGCCTGGGGATTGATGAACCGCCGTTTGCGGGGGCCATTTCATCCGCTTTGCAACGTGCCTGCAACGGCCTCGCACGGGCCTTGCGGCGGTCTTTCCATGCAACTTCACTGACCCGCGTGGCACCGCCTTCCAATTGCCGGTTCGATTGCCGGTTGACCGCTTCCCGGCGGACTGGTAACACAATTTCCGGTTAATGCACCCACTGGAAACCTATCTCGCGGAAATGGCCATGTTGCACGGGGCGACCAAGGAAACTTCCGGTTATCCGGCGCTCGCCAATCTCCTCAACGCCGCCGGCCACACGCTCAAGCCCAAAGTTCGCTGCCTCATTCATCCCAGGAACAGCGGCGCGGGCATTCCCGATGGCGGCTTGTTCACGCCCGACCAGTTGAAGCAGTGCGACGAGGGCGAAATCTTTGGCGAACTCATTCCCGCGCGCGGCGTCATCGAGGTCAAATCCGTGGGCGAAGACATCGCGGACTTTGCGGAATCCGGGCAGGTGGAAAAATACCTCGCGCATTACGGCCAGGTGCTGCTGACCAACTACCGCGAATTTCTTTTGCTCAAACGCATCGGCGGCAAGACGCACCGGCTCGAAGGCTTTCAACTCGCGCCGGACGAAAAAAGTTTCTGGCTCGCCACCGCCCATCCGCGCAAGACGGCGGACGCGCTGGGCGAACGCCTGGCCGAATACCTCAAGCGCGTGATGCTGCACAACGCGCCGTTGAACAATCCAAAAGACGTGGCCTTCTTCCTCGCCTCGTATGCGCGCGACGCCCGCGTGCGTGTCGAGTTGGCCAAAGATTTGCCGCAACTTGCCGCCGTCCGCATCGCCTTGGAAGAAGCGCTCGGCATGAAGTTCGAGGCGGAGAAAGGCGAACACTTTTTCCGTTCCACGCTCGTCCAGACGCTTTTCTACGGCGTGTTTTCCGCTTGGGTGTTGTGGCACAAGGAAAATCCTGTGCGCAAAAATGATTTCGATTGGAAGTGCGCCGCGTGGACGCTGCACGTCCCGATGATCAAGGCGCTCTTCGAGCAAGTCGCCACGCCGACGAAGCTGGGGCCGCTTGGATTGGTGGAAGTTCTCGACTGGACCGCCGCCGCGCTCAACCGCGTGGATCGCGCAGCGTTCTTTGAGCGGTTTGTGGAAGACCACGCCGTCCAGTATTTTTACGAACCGTTCCTCGAAGCCTTCGACCCCGAACTGCGGAAGCAACTGGGCGTGTGGTACACGCCGCCGGAGATTGTGCAGTATCAGGTCGCCCGCGTGGACGCCGCGTTGCGCGAGGAGTTGGACATTGCCGACGGCCTCGCCGACCCGCGCGTGTTCGTGCTCGACCCCTGCTGCGGCACCGGCGCGTATGTTGTTGAGGTGCTGCGGAAAGTTGGTGAAACACTTTTGGCGCGTGGCGAAGGCGACGCACTCAATGCCGAAGCCATAAAGAAAGCCGCCTTGGAACGTGTCTTCGGTTTTGAACTCCTGCCCGCTCCGTTCGTCGTCGCGCATCTGCAACTTGGTTTGTTTCTGCAAAATCTTGGCGTGCCGCTGGACGATTCCAAGCACGAACGTGCCGCGATTTATCTCACCAATGCGCTCACCGGCTGGGAGCCGCCATCGGAAGAAGCCAAGAAACAACTCACATTTGCCATCCCCGAATTCAGGCAGGAAAAGGAGGCGGCGGATGAAATCAAACAGGAGAAGCGCATCATCGTCATTCTCGGCAATCCGCCTTACAACGGTTACGCCGGTCTGGCCGTGGAAGAGGAACGGGATTTGAGCAATGCCTACCGAACCACCAAACGCGCCCCCGCGCCGCAGGGGCAGGGCTTGAACGATCTGTATATCCGTTTCTTCCGCATGGCCGAACGGCGCATCGTGGAAAAGTCCGGCGAGGGCATCATCAGTTTCATCTCCAATTATTCGTGGCTGGACGGTTTGTCATTCACCGGGATGCGCGAACGGTATCTGGAGGTGTTTGATTCCATCACCGTGGATTGTTTAAACGGCGACAAGTTCAAGACCGGCAAACTCACGCCGGAAGGGAATCCCGACCCCAGCGTGTTTTCCACCGAGTCGAATCGTGAGGGAATTCAAGTCGGCACGGCGATTGCCACATTGGTTCGTAGGAGCCGACGTGGGGAGGCTCAAACTTCCCCGCCCGTTTTCACCCGTCCCGGAGGGACACCGGAAATTAGCCGGGGGCAAGCGAGTGCAACGAGCGCCGCCCCCGGTCGCGCAAAATGGAAATCCCGCCCCGGCGGGGCGGGGGAACCCTCCGGCGTCCCTGCCGGGACGCATGATGTTTCTGAATTGTCACCGGGGGCGGCGGACGCCGAAGCGTCCTTGCCCCCGGCTAATTTCCAGCAGCCCTCCGGGCTGACGGGAAAAGAAATCCACTTCCGCCATTTGTGGGGCAAGGACAAGCGCGGGGAACTGCTGGCCACGCTGACAGAGCCGCCGAACAAGATATACACGCGGCTGAGACCGCCGCTGCAAGTCGGCCTGCCGTTTCTCCCGCTACAGACCGAAGCTGGTTATTTCAAATGGCCGCTGCTCACGGAACTGTTTCCCTCCTCGTTTCCCGGCGTGAAAACCAGCCGCGACACTTTTCTGGTGGACGTGGAAAAGGACGCGCTCATCAAACGGCTGGAAAATTACTTTAATCCCGAAGTCAGCCACGAAGAAATGAAACGCATTGCTCCGGGCGTGATGGAAGACGCTTCTCGCTTTGTCGCCATTCCAACGAGAAATTTTCTGCGTGAACGAGGATTCTTAGCGAAGAACATTGTTCGATATTGCTATCGCCCGTTTGATGTCCGCTGGCTTTATTGGGAGCCGGAAACAAAACTATTGGATGAAAAACGCACTGAATACTTTCTGCAAAATGACGGGCAGAATGTTTGGCTCGCGGCAGTGCAACAAAACCGAAAAGAGTTTAGCCCGCCAATCTTTGCTAAAAACCTTTGTTCCCTCCACGTTATTGAGCGTGGTGCAAATCTCTTCCCGCTCTGGCTAAAGCCAAACCCCGATCCCTCGTCCCTCTTCGACGCGGTTTCCGACGGAAAACCCAAAGCCAATTTGACCGACGCCGCGAAAGAATTTCTGGCGGATTTTCGCTTGGGCAACCAGCCGGAAGCCTTGTTTTACCACGCGCTGGCCGTGCTGCATTCACCGGAATATCGCGCGGAAAATTCAGGAGCGTTGCGGCAGGACTGGCCGCGCGTGCCGTTGCCCAAGTCGCGCGAGGCATTGCTGGCATCCGCAGAATTGGGCAGGCAAGTCGCCGCCTTGCTCGACACGGAAACGCCAGTTCAAGGCGTGACGGCAGGAAAAGTTCGCCCGGAACTGGTGAAGATTGCCGTGGTCACGCGACTGACAAAAGAGCCGTTGAATCTTTCCCTCACCGCCGGCTGGGGCCACGCTGGGCAGAACGGCGTGACCATGCCAGGCAAAGGCAAGCTCGAAACTCGCGGCTGCGCAGAGGATGAAGCTTCACCGCTGCTCGGCCAGACCACGCTCGACATTTTCCTGAACGACGACGCCTGCTGGCAGAACGTGCCCGAATGCGTCTGGGACTACACCATCGGCGGGTATCAGGTCATCAAGAAGTGGCTCTCGTATCGCGAGCATGAATTGCTGGGCCGCCCACTCACGCCGGACGAGGCGCGGGAGGTCACGCATACGGCCCGCCGCATCGCAGCGTTGATTCTCCTTCAACCCGAACTGGATGCCAGCTACCGGCGCGTGAGCGAAAATGCGTCCGATTGGAAACCATGAACGACGCCGGGCAGCGAGGGAACGTCGCTCGCGTGGCGGAGATCGCCCGCGAGATCGAAGCCGGAACCGAAGCGCGCACAAAATCGGGTGAATTCCTGCCAACGAAGGTTAAGACCCGATGCGAGATGCTCCTTATGATCGGCGCATTGGATTGGGAAAGAAAGAGCCTGCTTGTAATTGTTCGGTTAAAAAAACACAGTCCAAGAAATCAATCATGAAACCTGTAATCCTGAATAACACAGTCCTTCGCGACGGTCACCAGTCGCTTGCAGCAACCCGGATGAGCACGCAACAAATGCTGCCCGTCGTCGCCGATCTCGACTCCCTCGGCTTCGGCGCACTTGAGACGTGGGGCGGCGCCACCATCGACTCCTGCCTCCGCTTCCTCGGTGAGAATCCATTCGACCGGCTCGACACGCTCAAGAAGCTCGCTCCGAAAACGCCGCACATGATGCTGCTGCGCGGCCAGAACATCGTTCAATACACCAGCTTCCCCGACGATGTTGTCGAGGCCTTCGTTGCATCTGCGGCGAAGCACGGCATGAACATTTTCCGCATCTTCGACGCCCTGAACGACACGCGCAATCTCACCACCGCGATCAAGGCCGTCCACAAGGCCGGCCAGCACGCGCAAGGCGTTCTCTGCTACACCGTCAGTCCGGTGCATACGCTGGATGCATTCATCAAACTCGGCACCGAACTCGAGGAGATGGGCTGCGAATCGGTTTGCGTGAAAGACATGGCGGGGCTCATCTCGCCGAGCGTGACGTCCGATCTGATCCGCGAACTCAAAAAGCGCTTGAAGGTTCCGGTCGTCCTCCACAGCCACAACACCGCCGGCATGGCGACCGCGTCCTATTATGCGGCGGTCGAGGCGGGCGTCGATTACATCGACACGTCGGTTGTTCCGTTTGCGAACGGCACCGGCCAGCCCGACACGCGGCTCATGATTGCGATGCTCGAACGCAGCGAGCGCAAGCCGAAGCCTTATGACACGGCCGTGTTGAGCAAAATCCGCGCGCACCTCGAGACCGTTTACAATGGCGAACTCAAAGCGTTCACCAGCCCGAGCAACGAAAAGACCGACGCCAACATCCTCGAATTCCAGGTGCCCGGCGGGATGCTCAGCAATTTCCGAAACCAGCTCAAAGAACAAAACATGTCCGAACGCCTGGACGATGTGATGCGCGAGATTCCCTACGTTCGCGAATGTCTCGGTTGGATTCCGCTCGTCACGCCGACCTCACAAATTGTCGGCACGCAGGCGATGCTCAACGTCAAGTTCGGCCGCTGGAAAATGTTCTCGCAACCAGCGATGGACATCGCCCTCAACAAATATGGCCGGACGCCCGGCCCGATCGATCCGGACGTGCTTAAACTGGCAATCGAAAAATCGGGACAGAAACCGGTCGAAGGCCGTCCGGCCGATCATCTCGCGCCGCGCATGGACGCGCTCCGAAAAGAGCTTTCAGAAAAAGGCATGGAGCCAAGCGACGAGAACGCCGTCCTCTACGCGATGTTCCCGCAGGAAACGACGAAGGTTTTGAAAGGCGAGTTCGTTCCGCCTCCGACACCTGCCGCAGCGAAACCGGCGGCCACGAAAGCCCCGGCAGGTTCCGGAAAGGAACGCCGCTACGCGCTCACGATTCAAGGCGCGCGGCACGAAGTCACGGTCGAGGAAATGGCATGACTTGGAGCGCCGGACCAGGAACAATCGCGACCTATTGACATGAAAACAAACCTCACGCTCGACGAATTCTCCGCGGCAACCTACGCCAACTGGCGCAAGCAGGCGGACGCGACGCTCGAAGGCGCTCCCTTCGAGAAAAAGCTCGTCTCGAAAACCTACGAAGAGATCGACCTCCAGCCGATCTACAACGCCGGGGACGCACAGGACCTGCCGTTCATCAATTCGCTTCCCGGCTTCCCGCTCTATGTGCGCGGAACCCGCGCCGCGAACACTCCCTGGGAAGTCGCGCAGGAAATTCCTTACGGCTCTCCGAAGGCGTTCAACAGCGCACTCCGCAACGACCTCGAACGCGGCCAGACGGCCTTGAATGTCTCGCTCGACCAGGCCACGCGGCTCGGGCTCGATCCCGACATGGCAGGCGCGCAGGATGTCGGTTTGTGCGGCCTGTCGCTCGCCACCGCCGGCGACGTGGCGAATGCGTTCGACGGCGTCGATTTAGAAAAGGTTCCGTTCAATCTCCAGGCGGGCTCGGCGGGTTTGCCAATGCTTGCCTTGCTGGTCGCGCATCTGCGTCAAAAACGAATTTCGCCCGCGGCGCTCCATGGCGCGTTCGAGCAGGATCCCATCGGCGAACTGATTGCCGATGGCACTCTTCCGCACTCGCCGGAGATCGCGTTCGATCACATGGCGTTTGTGACGCGATGGGCCATCCAGAACGCACCGAAGCTTCAAACCATCGGTGTTCGCGCATTTCCGTATCACGACTCCGGCGGCAGCGCCGTGCATGAACTCGCGTTCGCGCTCGCCACGGCCGTCGAGTACCTGCGAAAAATGGAAGCGCACGGCATCGCCCTCGACGACGTCGCCCAGCGCATCCGGTTCTCCTTCGCGGTCGGCTCGGACTTTTTCATGGGCATCGCCAAGCTCCGCGCGGCGCGCCTGCTCTGGGCGAAGATCGTCGCCGCGAGCGGCGGCAACAGCGAGTCGCAGAAAATGCGCATCCACGCGCGCACGGCCCTCTGGAACAAGACCACGCTCGATCCTTACGTGAACATGCTGCGCGGCACGACCGAGGCGTTCGCGGCGGTGGTCGGCGGCTGCGACAGCCTCCATGTCGGAGCGTTTGACGAGGTGATTCGTCCGCCCGATGAATTCTCGCGCCGCATCGCGCGCAACACGCAGATCATCCTGCGCGACGAGTGCCATTTCGACAGCGTAATCGACCCGGCGGGCGGCTCGCCGTTCGTGGAAAAACTGACCGACGAACTCGCTCAGAAAGCGTGGCAGCTTTTCCAGGAAGTCGAGAAGCACGGCGGCATGCTCAAGGCGCTCGAAGCCGGGTTCCCGCAGGAAAAGGTCAACGCCGTGTTCGCGAAGAAAGCCGACGCTGTCGCCAATCGCCGCAACTCGATTGTCGGCGTGAACGTCTATGCGAACGCAACCGAAGTGCCGCTCGAGGCAGGCGACCACAAACTGGCCGAACTTCAGCAGAAGCGCGCAGCCCAGATCGCGGAACACCGCACGTCTTCCGGTCAGGTAAAAGAAACCGCCGTGCTCGCGAAGCTCGGCCAGATTCTCGAATCCAATCCCGACCAGGTCGTCGAACTCGCAATCGACGCGGCGTCGCAAGGCGCCACGCTCGGCGAACTTTCCCGCACGCTCCGGGCCCGCAACGGACGCAGCCCGTCCGTCCTGCCGCTGCCGGTCCGCCGGGCTTCCGCACCGTTCGAAAAACTGCGCGCCGCCGCGACGCAGCACTCGCCGCGCCCGAAGGTGTTCCTCGCGAACATGGGCGGCCTCGGCCAGCACAAGGCGCGCGCCGATTTCTCGACGAGCTTCTTCCAGGCCGGCGGATTCGAGGTGATCGAAAACCGCGGCTTCCCGACCGTCGAACGCGCCATCGAGGCGGTGAACGAAACCGACGCGCGGATCATCGTCATCTGCTCGACCGACGCCACTTATCCCGACATCGTGCCGACGCTGGCGCGGGCGATCAAAATCTCGCACCCGGCGAAGATCGTAATCGTCGCCGGCTACCCGAAAGAACACATCGAGGCATTCAAGGAGGCGGGCGTCGATGACTTCATCCACATCCGCGCGAACTGTTACGACGTTTCCCGCCGTCTGCTGGAAACCCTTGGAGTTACATTATGAGCAAAATACCCGACTTCACAAAAATCGACCTGAGCACGTCGGCTGAAACGCCTTCCTACGAAGAATGGAAGGCGCTGGCCGAAAAGCAGGCGGGCAGGCCGCTCGGCGAACTCATCTGGAAATCAATGGAGCAGATCGACATCAAGCCGCTCTACACGAGCGCCGATCTCGCCGAATGCGATCAACTCGGCTTTACAGCCGGCGTCGCGCCGTTCCTGCGCGGGCCTTACGCGACCATGTATGTGCAGCGCCCGTGGACCGTCCGCCAGTACGCCGGATTCTCGACCGCTGCCGAGAGCAACGCCTTTTACCGCCGCAACCTCGCAGCGGGCCAGCGCGGCCTGTCGGTGGCGTTCGACCTCGCGACGCATCGCGGCTACGACAGCGATCATCCGCGCGTCGTCGGCGATGTCGGCAAGGCGGGCGTCGCGATTGATTCGATCGAAGACATGAAGGTGCTCTTCGACCGCATCCCGCTCGACAAGGTTTCCGTCTCGATGACGATGAACGGCGCGGTGCTGCCGGTGCTGGCGTTTTTCATCGCCGCCGCCGAGGAGTCGGGGGTGAAGCAGGAGCAGCTCACCGGCACGATCCAGAACGACATTCTGAAGGAATACATGGTGCGGAACACCTACATCTATCCGCCCGAGCCGAGCATGCGGATCATTGCGGACATCTTCGAGTTCACGTCGAAGAACATGGCGAAGTTCAACTCGATCTCGATCTCCGGCTACCACATGCAGGAGGCGGGGGCGACCGCCGATCTCGAGATGGCTTACACGCTCGCCGACGGCGTCGATTACGTCCGCACCGGCATCAAGGCCGGCATCGACATCGACGCGTTTGCGCCGCGCCTTTCGTTCTTCTGGGCGCAGGGCAAGAACCTGTTCATGGAGATCGCAAAGATGCGCGCCGCCCGCGTGCTCTGGGCCAAGCTCATCAAGCAGTTCAATCCGAAAAACCCGAAGTCGATGGCGCTTCGCACGCATTCGCAGACTTCGGGCTGGAGCCTCACCGAGCAGGATCCGTTCAACAACGTCGCGCGCACCTGCATCGAGGCGATGGCGGCGGCGTTCGGCCACACGCAATCGCTCCATACCAATTCGCTGGACGAGGCGATCGCGCTGCCAACCGACTTCTCGGCCCGCATCGCGCGAAACACGCAGCTCTTCTTGCAGGAGGAAACCGGCATCTGCCGCGTGGTCGATCCCTGGGGCGGTTCGTATTACGTCGAGGCGCTCACCGACGAATTGATGAAGCGCGCATGGACGCACATCGAGGAGGTCGAGAAACTCGGCGGCATGGCGAAGGCGATCGAGACCGGCCTGCCCAAGATGCGCATTGAAGAAGCCTCCGCACGGCGTCAGGCCCAGATCGATTCCGGCCGCGAGGTGATCGTCGGCGTGAACAAATACCGCCTCGCGAAAGAAGAGGCGATGGAGATTCTCGATGTGGATAACGCGGCGGTTCGCGACGCGCAGATTGCGCAGTTGAAGAAGATCAAAGCCGAACGCGACAACTCAGCCGTGGCGCACGTGCTCGACGCGCTCACGCAGGCTGCGGCGGACAAGACCGGCAATCTGCTCGCGCTCGCCGTGGATGCGGCCCGGAAGCGTGCAACGCTCGGGGAAATCTCCGACGCGCTCGAAAAAATCTACGGCCGCCACAAGGCCGTCATCCGCTCGATCACCGGCGTTTACGGCGGCGAGTTTGGCCAGTCGGACGAAGTCACGCGTGTGCGGAAGATGACCGACGATTTCGCGGAACGCGTCGGTCGCAGACCGCGCATCATGATCGCGAAGATGGGCCAGGACGGACACGACCGCGGCGCGAAAGTCGTGGCGACGGCCTACGCCGATCTCGGGTTCGACGTGGACATCGGTCCGCTGTTCCAGACACCGGAGGAAACAGCGAAACAGGCCGTCGAGAACGACGTGCATGTTGTCGGCGTCAGCTCACTCGCGGCGGGGCACAAAACACTCGTGCCACAATTAATCGAGGAACTGAAGAAGCTCGGACGCGGCGACATCATGGTCATCGCAGGCGGCGTCATTCCCGCGCAGGACTACGATTTTCTCCTCTCGCATGGCGTGGCGGCGATCTTCGGACCTGGGACGGTGATCCCCGAAGCGGCGGAAAAAATCCTTCGCGAACTGGAGAAGAGGAATTTGGAATATGCGTAGGAATGTCCGGCAGGCTCATCTGAAGCTTGCGCTTCGCACGCGCCTTTAATTTCCTGATCCATGCATGCTGAAACGACTTCCATTAAAGGCCGAAGATTACGTCGGGGGCGTTCTCTCCGGCAATCGAACGCTGCTCGCGCGCACGATCACGCTCATCGAGAGCAACGCGCCGAGACACGCGGCGCTGGCCGAGGAAGTCGTGCATCAACTGCTGCCGCACTCTGGCAAGTCGATCCGCGTCGGGATCACCGGCGTGCCGGGTGTGGGCAAAAGCACTTTCATCGAGTCGCTCGGCTGCATGCTGTGCAAGCGTGGAAAGCGCGTGGCCGTGCTCGCCGTCGATCCGAGCAGCAGCCTCACACGCGGGAGCATTCTGGGGGATAAGACGCGCATGGAACTTCTCTCACGCGAACCCGATTGCTTCATCCGTCCGTCGCCGGCCAGCGGCACGCTCGGCGGCGTCGCGCGGAAAAGCCGCGAGACGATTCTGGCGTGCGAAGCGGCGGGATTCGACGTGGTGCTCGTCGAGACGGTTGGCGTCGGTCAAAGCGAGACGACCGTGCGCTCGATGGTCGATTTTTTTCTCGTGTTGATGCTCGCGGGCGCAGGCGATGAATTGCAGGGCATCAAAAAAGGAATCATTGAATTGGCGGACGCGTTGCTGATCACCAAAGCCGACGGTGACAACAAGGCGCGAGCCGAAGCAGCGCGCGTTGAGTACACCCGCGCGCTGCATTACCTCACGCCGCCGACATCCGGCTGGCGGCCCGAAGTGCTCGCGTGCTCCAGCCTCGAAGAACGTGGAGTCGCCGAAGCATGGGATGTCGTCGAGCGCTTCCGCGACACCGGCGGACGGGCCGGATTTTTCGCCGAACGCCGCCGCACGCAGACGCTGGACTGGCTCCGAGAGATGCTTGAACAGGAACTCTGGCGCGCCTTTTCGCACAACCCGTCCGTCACAAAAACGTGGCCGGAAGTCGAGCGCGACGTGCTCGATGGGAAACTCTCCGCAGCCGCGGCAGTCAGGCGGTTGCTCAACGCACAAAACCATTATGATCAAAAAAATTGACCACCTCGGCATCGCCGTCCGCTCCCTGGACGAGTCGGTGAAATACTACGAAGAAGCGCTCGGCCTGAAATGCGAGCATCGCGAAGAAGTCGAATCGCAAAAAGTGCGCACGGCCTTTTTCAACTGCGGCGAAGTCCACATCGAACTTCTCGAACCGACCGCGGACGACAGCCCGATCGCGAAGTTTCTCGCGAAGAACGGCGAGGGCATCCATCACGTCGCGTTCGGCACGGACAACATCGCCGCCCAGCTCGGCACTGCGAAGTCCGCCGGTGTGCAACTCATTCACGAAACGCCGATCGACGGCGCGGGCGGCAAGCTCGTTGCGTTTCTCCATCCCAAATCCACCCATGGCGTGCTGACCGAATTCTGCGCTCCGAAAGACTAACATTATGCCCATCGCAAAACATCTTCTCGACGAACTCCAAACCCGCCGTCATCGCGCCGAAGTCGGCGGCGGCGAGGAC
Source organism: uncultured Verrucomicrobiae bacterium (assembly GCA_963751395.1). GTDB lineage: Bacteria > Verrucomicrobiota > Verrucomicrobiia > Chthoniobacterales > Chthoniobacteraceae > CAVVUC01. The sequence goes on from CAVVUC010000001.1 coordinate 45,897, forward strand.
AAAATCGAAGCGCGCCACAAGAAAGGCCAGTACCTCGGCGCGCGACAGGATTCTCTCGCTGTTCGAGCCGCACACGTTCCAGGAGTTCGGCATGCATGCCGAGCACAGCGGGCAGCTTTTCGGCCTTGCCGGCAAAGTGCTGCCGGCGGACGGCGTCGTCACCGGCACCGGCTACGTCGGCGGACGCCCGGTCGCGGTTTACAGCCAGGACTTCACCGTCGCGGGCGGCTCGCTCGGAAACATTCACGCGAAGAAAATCTGCGACGTGATGGATTACGCGGTCCACGCCGGGATGCCGGTCGTCGGCTTCAACGACTCCGGAGGTGCGCGCATCCAGGAGGGCGTCGAGTCGCTCAGCGGATACGGCAAGGTGTTTTTCAAAAACGTCTATTGCTCCGGCGTGGTTCCGCAGATCGCCGTGATCGCGGGGCCTTGCGCGGGCGGCGCGGCTTATTCGCCGGCGCTCACCGATTTCCAGATCATGGTGCAGGGTTCGGCGAACATGTTCATCTGCGGCCCCGAGGTCATCAAAGCCGCCACGGGCGAGTCCGCCACGATGGATGAAATCGGAAGCGCCACCGCGCACGCCACCGTGAGCGGCAACATTCATTTCGTCGCGCAGGACGATCAGCATGCGGTCGATCTCGTCGCGAAGCTGCTGTCGTTTTTGCCGCAGAACAACATCGTCGATCCGCCGCACGAACTCACCTCCTCGCTTGTGCTCGACCCCGATCCCGGCATGAACGATCTCATGCCCGAAGATCCCAAAGCGCCGCTCAACGTCCTCGATGTGATCCACCGGCTTGTCGATGAAGCGGACTTTTTGGAAGTGCAACGCGACTGGGCGAAAAACATCGTCGTCGGTTTCGGGCGCATCCAGGGCGTCGTTGTTGGCATCATCGCCAATCAGCCGCTCGTCAAGGCCGGCACGCTCGACATTGATTCGTCCGACAAGGGCGCGCGCTTCATCCGGTTCTGCAACACGTTCAACATCCCGATCGTCACGCTCGTGGACACCGGCGGATTCTTCCCCGGCAAGGCGCAGGAACGCGGCGGCATCATCCGCCACGGCGCGAAGATGCTCTTCGCGTATGCGTCGGCGACCGTGCCGAAGATCACCGTCATCATGCGCAAGGCCTACGGCGGGGCGTATCTCGCCATGTGCTCGCGCGACCTCGGCGCCGACATGGTGTTCGCGTGGCCGACCGCGGAGATTGCCGTCATGGGCGCGGAAGGCGCGGTGAAGATTTTGTATCGCGAGGAAATCAAAAAGGCCGCCGACCCCAAGGCGCGCGAGGAGGAGTTGAAGAAAGAATACCGCGAGAAATTCGCGTCGCCCTACCAGGCGGCGGAAATGGCGATGATCACCGACGTGATCGAACCCTCGGAAACCCGCGCCACCGTCGCGCTCGCGCTGCGAAACACCCTGTCGAAACGCGAAACGCGTCCACCGAAAAAACATGGCAACATTCCACTCTGATCGAACACTCCACTCATGAAAAAACTAAGAATCACCGTTGGGGAAAAGGTTTACGAAGTCACCGTCGAGAGCCTCGACGAAACAGGCCGTCCGTCGCTGCCAGCGGCGTATTCAAGGCCGGTGGTGTCCTCTGCTTCAGTAAGCCCGTCCGCCGCGTCGCCGTCGAAACCACACGCTCACGCAGCGCCCGCCGGGCCGGGCGATGTCGCAAGTCCGCTCGCGGGCAAGATCATGTCCGTCGCTGTCGAGGTCGGCGCGCAGGTCGCGCAGGGCGATCTTGTCGCCACGATCGAAGCAATGAAAATGAACACCTTTGTCCATGCGACCAAGGCGGGCAAAGTAACGGCCGTGAAGGTCAACGCGGGCGACGCCGTGCAGGAAGGCGACGTGCTGCTCACCATCGAATGATATGAGCGCGACAGCCACACCGGCCCCATCCAAACCCGAAACGCCCGCCACGAACGAGGAACTCGTGGCGGTCATCACCGCCGCCATCCACACCGTCATGCGCGGCCCGCAGCGCATCGTCCGCATCCGTGAAGTCGGACCCAACTGGTCTGTTGAAGGCCGGCGCGACATCTTCTCATCCCATCGTTTCCGCTGATTCCATTTATGAACAAACAACTCCCGAGGCTCACCGCCGCAGAAGCCGCAGAATTAATCTCCAATGGGGAGACGATCGGCTTCAGCGGATTCACACCAGCCGGCGCCCCTAAAGCCATCCCCGGCGCAATCGCCGAACGCGCCAGGGCCATTCACGCCAAAGGCGAACCGTTCAAGATCAACGTCATGACAGGCGCCTCGACAGGGCCGTCCGTCGATGGCGTGCTCGCGAGCGCGGATGCGATCGGGTGGCGCACGCCCTATCAATCCGACAAGACGCTGCGCGAAAAAATCAACGATGGCAGCGTGCAGTTCTTCGACATGCACCTGTCGCAGCTCCCGCAGGCGGTGCGCTACGGCTTTTTCGGGCCGATCCACTGGGCGATCGTGGAAGCTTGCGACGTCACCGATCGGGGCGAAATCACGCTCACCACCTCGGTCGGCGCATCGCCAACCTATTTGAACAACGCGGAGAAAATATTCGTCGAACTCAACCGCTACCATCCGCGCGAACTGCGCGGCTTTCACGATCTCTACGAGCCAGCAGACCCGCCGCTGCGCAAGGCGATCCCGATTTTTTCGGTGCAGGACCGCGTCGGACTCCCAACGATCAAAGTCGATCCCGCGCGGATCGCCGGCATTGTTGAAACCAATGCGCCCGACGAGGTCGGAGGTTTCGCCCCGCTCAACGACGTGACCCGCCGGATCGGCGAAAACGTCGCCGACTTTCTCGCGGGGGAATTGAAAAGCGGACGGATTCCCGGAGAGTTTCTCCCGATCCAATCGGGTGTCGGCAACATCGCCAACGCCGTGCTTGCGGCACTCGGATCGAACCCGAGGATTCCCGCGTTCACTTTGTACTCCGAGGTGATTCAGGACGCTGTCATCGAACTGATGCGGAACGACCGCATCGTTTTCGCCAGCGGAACCTCGCTCACCGTCAGTCCCGCTCTTTTGAAGGAAGTTTACGAGGATCTCAGCTTTTACCGTCCGCGCATGGTGCTGCGCCCGCAGGAGATTTCCAACAATCCGGAAATCGTCCGGCGCATCGGCATTATCTCGATCAACACCGCGCTCGAAATAGACATGTCGGGCAACGTCAATTCCACGCACGTCATGGGAAGCTCGATGATGAACGGCATCGGTGGTTCCGGAGATTTCACTCGCAACGCCTACCTCTCGATGTTCACCTGCCCGTCCGTCGCGAAAGCCGGCAAAATCAGCGCCATCGTGCCGCTGGTCAGTCACGCCGACCACAACGAGCACTCGGTGCAGGTGGTCGTCACCGAGCAGGGTATCGCGGACCTGCGGGGCAAATCGCCTGCCCAGCGCGCCGAACTTATCATCGAGAACTGCGCGCATCCCGATTTCCGCGACACACTGCGCGGCTATCTGGACCTCGATAAAAGAGGCCACACGCCGCAGTCCCTGGAAAAAGCCTTCGCGATGCACGTGCAATTGCTCAAGACCGGGAACATGCGCGGAGTGACTTGGTAGAAGGGCGGGCGGAATCTCCGATTTCCGCCGCGTTACTTGAGCGGGTCCGCTTCGCATTCCAAGCGGACCCCGCAAGTCTCTGCAACAGGTCAGCAAGCGAATCCGAGGGAGCGCACGTCGGCCCAGAATCATGCATGTTGGCCGCAAGCAACCGGTCGCTTGAATCGCCGCCGGTCTTCAGTCCGGTCACCCAGATTCGCTGCGCAGTTTCTGCAACCAAGCAAGGCCGAGATGCTCCGATGCGCTGGTCGGGAGGTGATTCCTTGCTGCGAGCAATTACCGAAGGATCGAACGGATCACGTCGTAAGCCTCAGCGACTGAGCCGTCCGTATAAATGATCAGGTTCCCTTTGCCGTGAAGAGCACCCGCCTCGATGAACCACGGCTGCTTGGGCCAGCGGTGGGGCGTATAGGCTTTGTTATCAAACGGCATGGCAAGGTAATCCACTCGGGTCAACTCAGGCTTCGTATAATCCGGTCCGCCAAGAAGTCGCTGTGTGGTGGGACATAACCATGTTTTCCGGTCGATGCCGAAAGGCTGCAGTGCGCTGATCCATTGGGTCGCGTATTCCCTCTTGTTGGATGTTATCAGGTTTGGATTGATCTGCGGCCACTGTTGGTAATTCTGCAGATAGAGATTCGCACCCACGTATAGATTCCGCATATTCATGGTGCAATTCGCCTTCTCGACCCGCTGCTGAATCTTGCTGACGACAGGCATCAGCATCACGCTAAGAATCCCGATGATGACGATCACCGTGAGCATCTCCAGGAGAGTAAACCCTCGTGACCTCATTGCGGGAGCATTCGACTGCGGGACTTGGAGCGATGACCGCCTCAGCCGTGTCTCCAGATTTCCCGCTGGAACCGACAGGGGGAAGCTGGAATTCACCTTATGCGAGGCTGACGATCCGATGGACTAAGTGCCGCTTGTCACCACCGAAGGCGTCGGGATGGTGAGGCCGACATAGGCATCCGATTGTTTGTACCCATCAATGGCATAAGTGAGGGTTTGAAGGGTGGCATACCCGTATCCGCTGGGTGAAGTATCCGGAACCTTGCCTGCCAGATCAAACTGAGCGTTCCCGGTGAGATTGGCCAGCACGATAGATGAAGTCCACGGATCAACTGTTGGAGGCTCGATGTTTGCCGTCATTTTTCCAGACAGGCTGGCGGGAGAGAGGTATTCCGAAGCCCCGGCATTGCTCAGCGACGGACCATTCGCGATCGCTGTGATCGTATTTGTGCGGGGATCGGCAAAGCCGATGAGAGTTCCAGCAAAGCTGTCTCCATTGTCGAACAACAAAAACTGCCCGTCAGCGACTCCTTGTTCAGGAACTCCAAGCACGAACAGCCCGAGTGAGGAACTATAGTTGGCCTCCGCCTGGCCTGCTGTTGAGGGATTCTCATATTTCACCGAGGCACCCCCTAAAACGGGAACGAACACGCCAGCATAAACTCCCACCGGGGTTGTAGAAGCGCTGACACTTGGACCGCCCCAGATGGCGAACACTTGGGACTCAAGGAGGACAAAGCAGAGGAGGAACGCGAGTAGTGGTCTCATGTCGGCAAGCTAGCAATTCCGTCGCAGGCGTCAACGAATTTCACCAAGGCTCAGCGTTTTTTCGTAAAGAGCCTTTCCAATGATCGTGCCGTACAGATTTTCCATGGTGGCGAGCCGGCGCACGTCGGAGGCATTCGAGACCCCGCCGCTGGCGATGAGCTGGCATCGGAGAACCTTCAGCAGGTTTTCGATCTCGGCGAAGTTCGGGCCTTCGAGCATTCCGTCGGTGGCAATGTCGGTGTAGATGATCGTGCCGGCACCGGCTTCCTCGGCCTTGAGGGCGAGATCAAGCGCGCTCATCTTTGCCAGCTCGGTCCAGCCCTTGACGGACACGACGCCGTTTTTCGCGTCGATGCCGACCGCGATTTTTTCGCCGCCAAATGTCTTCACCATTTGTTCGACAAACTCGATCGACTCGCTGGCCCGGGTGCCGATCACCGCGCGCGATACACCCGCCTCGAACGCCTTCGCGAGCGCTGCTTCACTGCGCATCCCTCCGCCAAGTTCGCATGGAATCGAAATCGCCTTCGTGATCTTCCTTACTGCATCGAGGTTCTGCGAAATGCCCGTGAATGCCGCGTCGAGATCGACGATGTGCAGGTAGTCGCCGCCTTCATCCTCCCACTTCTTTGCGAACGCGACCGGGTCGTCGGAATAGACGGTTTTCTCGGACGCTTTGCCCTGGCGCAGGCGGACGACCTGGCCGTTCATCAAGTCAATTGCAGGTAGGATGAGCATGGGAGGAATGACGAATGACGAATGACGAATGACGAATGACGAATCAATGACAAAGCTCGAGTGAAGATGAGAGAGCGAATCAGCAGTCGCCTCCGCTCATTTCAGCGAGGTGAGGAAATTCTTCAGAATGGAAAGCCCGACAGCCTGGCTTTTTTCCGGATGAAATTGCACGGCGTGGACGTTTCCGCGGCTGACGCTGGCGGCAAAGGTCTCGCCGTAGGTGGTGCGCGACGTGACAATCGACGCATCGTCGGGCACGGGAAAGTAACTGTGAACGAAAAAGACGTAGGGGTTCAGCGGCAGGCCGCGCCAGAGGAGGTGCCGGGGTTGCGTGAAATCGAGCGTGTTCCATCCGATCTGCGGGATCTTGATTCCCGGCGCGGAGAACCGCTTCACCCCGCCCGCGAAAAAACCAAACCCTTTTTCCACCGGATCCTCCTCGCTGGAGTCGAACAAAAGCTGGTAGCCGACGCAGATGCCGAGGAACGGCTTTCCCGCATCGAGCCAGGCGCGCATGGCGTCCCAAAGATTCCGCGACTTCAGATTGCGAACGCAGTCGCCGAACGCGCCGACGCCCGGCAGCACGACAGCTTTGGCTTCGGCCAGACCTTCGGGCGCATCGACCAGACGAACATCCGCGCCTTCATGTTGGAGCGCCTTGCTCACACTGCGGATGTTCCCGCTGCCGTAATCGATGAGGGCGATCATGGAAATTTGGAATTTGGAATTTGGAATTTGGATTCCCGCTCTGCTCCAACAAAGCGGTCTCCCCATTCCAAAACCCAAAATCTAAAATCCAAAATCACAGCACCCCCTTCGTGCTCGGGATGCCCTGGACGCGCGGATCGATCTGGCAGGCTTGATCCACGGCTTTGGCCAGGCCTTTGAAAACCGACTCCGCCATGTGATGCGGGTCGCGTCCATACAGAATCTCGACGTGCAGATTGATCCCGGCGTGAACGCTGAACGCACGCAGAAACTCCTCGAGGAGCTGGAACGAGAACGCCCCGATCGACTCGACGCCGGAGGGTGCGCGGTATTCGAGATACGGGCGCCCGCTGAAATCGAGCGCGACGCGGGTGAGCGTCTCGTCCATCGGCAGGTAGGCCCAGCCGTAACGACGGATGCCCTTTTTGTCGCCGAGCGCGCGGTTGAAAGCCTGGCCCAGCGCGATGCCGGCGTCTTCAACCGTGTGGTGAAGATCGACGTCGATATCGCCGTCGGCTTTGATTTCGAGATCGACCAGGCTGTGGCGCGCGAAAAGCGTGAGCATGTGATCGAAGAACGGAATCTTCGTCTGGATGACGCTGTTGCCGCTGCCGTCGATCGTCAGCGCGACAGCGATATTGGTTTCGCTTGTGCGGCGCTCTATCCGGGCTTCGCGCTTCATTTCAATTCCGTGTCCGTTGGCTTCTTTCCGCGCCCCAGCAGCGCCAGCGCACCCACGATCAAGATCACCACGCCCACGATTGTCATCGCGCCGGGGATTGTCATGAAAAACGGCTTCCCGCCCTCAGCGGAGGTTTTTTTCAGGCTGGCAGCTTCCGCAGAAGCGGTGACTTGCTTCGGCGTGGCCGAGGGAACCGGCGTGGCTGCCGCCTTGGCAACTGTGACGGCTTCAACGAGCCGCTTCGCAGCTTCGTTATCAGACCAAAGAGTCGTCGCTTCTCTCACCAAAGTATCGGCGGTCGCGAGATCCTTTTCTTCAAGCGCCTTCTTCGCCTGGTCAACCTTTGCGAGAGAGTCACGCATTTTCTGCACGGGCAGCGTGCCGAGGCGGGTGATCTCGGCCGGGATTGCCAGGCGCAATGTTTCGAGGCTCTTGCGGCTGCGCGGAATCAGAGGCGGCCATTTGAGACCAGCCTTCTGAGAAGCGGCCAGCGCGGCGTCGAACTTGTTTTCCTCGGCTTTAGCAATGGCGTTCAACTCCGCCTTTTTTCGGTCATCGGAAAGTTCGAGCAGTCGCTTGAAATCAGCCTCGGCTTGAGCCTTCACGACGAGCGCGCGTTCGACCTGCCCGCGCATCGAAGCCAGGACCTGCTTCGCGTATTCAATGGCGTCGGGAAGAACCGCCGCCCCCTTCGCGGTGGTGTCCATCAATACAAACGTGTTCAGCGCGCCGGAGAAATCGCCGCGCGCACCCTGCGCCTTCATCGCGTTGAAAAGCTGCTCGCCTTCGATCTGCGATTTCATCTTCGCCGCCTCTTCCTTGCCGATCCATTGCCCGCGAAACTTCACCTCGCCCGCGTCCACACGCGCTTTTTCCGCTGCCAGCTCGTCGTATGCGGCCTTCACGTCGGCGAGATGGGCGCTGTTCGGGAAGTTGTCCTGAAAGCTTTTCAGCCGGGTGAGGATCTGCTCGTAAATCGCCGGCGCGAATGAAGCTGCGGGATCGGGCTTGAGGTTTTTGAGTTCCTGAAAAACGATGTCGTCTTCAGTCAGGCGCTCGATGGTCTGAACCTCGTCTTTTGAAATCACGCGCTCGTCGGTGACGGCAGCGGAGATTTTCACCTCGACGGTGACGTCGGTGGGCGACTCGCGGAGAATCTTGCCCTCGACTTTTTCACCGGACTTGAGAATCACCGTGTCCGCAACTGCGAGGGAGGTTCCAAAAACCAAGGCCAAAAAAACAACAGAACGACCGAATTTATTCATGGTGGGATATGTAAGCAGAGCGATGGGCGAACTTCCAAGAGAATTTGAAGTGCGCGGTTGCAGGGAACCTCCTGGATGCAGTTGCACAGCGACAAAGCAGCACCGGCTGGCCCGCAGTCATTCCTTTCCATCCGCTGCTTGAACAATCCGCCTGACCCGCTGATTCTGCTTTTCCCGTGCGCTGCGGTCGCGTGTAATCGCCCGCAACCTGTTGAAGTGCCGATGGTTCATCGATTAGCCTCCTCCTTGTTTATTGTGTCCGCCGCCTTTGCTGAACCGCTGCCGTTGGTGCCTCAACCAGTGAAGGTCGAAATCGCCGACGGCTCCTTCCTCGTGGGTCCCGACACCGGAATCCGCTTCGACCGCGCCCTGCAAAACGAAGCCCGCCTTTTCGCAGCCGACCTGGCCAGGCTCACCGGCAGCCCGCCAAAGACCGTCGCCGAAAACCGGAAAAGCAAGCTGCCTTCGGAGATCCGGCTGGATTTGGACCCGGCATCAAAGCTCCCCGCCGACGGCTATGAACTGAAAATTACTCCGGGCGCTGTCACCGTCACCGGCAAGGATGCCGCCGGAGTTTTTTACGGCACCCGCAGCATTCTGCAACTGCTGCCACCCGCCGGCGACGATGATTGGAAGGACAAGCGCGCCGCGCTCCCCGCCGCCGCCATCACCGACCACCCCCGCTTCGTCTGGCGAGGCATGCATCTCGATGTCGGCCGCCACCTTTTCCCCGCTGCGGACATCAAGCGGTTCCTCGACCAGCTCGCGTTTCACAAGCTCAACGTCTTCCACTGGCACCTCACCGACGACCAGGGATGGCGGATCGAAATCAAAAAATATCCCAAGCTCACCCGGACCGGTGCCTTTCGCGATTCCACCCCGCCGTATGGCAACCGCAACAGCAGCGACGGCAGACGCTACGGCGGATTTTACACCCAAAAGGAAATCAAGGAGATCGTCGCCTACGCCGCCGCCCGTCACATCACCGTGGTGCCGGAAATCGAAATGCCCGGGCACGCCGCAGCCGCCATTGCCGCCTGCCCGCAGCTTGGCAACACCGACGTTCCCGGCTACGCCCCCAAGGTCATGGACCGCTGGGGTGTCCACCCCTACATTTTTGCTCCAAAGGAGGAAACCTTCCGCTTTCTTGAGAACGTTCTCACGGAGGTCTGCGAGTTGTTTCCCTCGAAGTTCATCCATATCGGCGGCGACGAGGCGCCCAAGGACCAGTGGAACACGTCGGCGTTTGCCAGAGAGGTGATGAAACGCGAAGGGCTGAAGAACGCGCGCGAACTGCAAAGCTGGTTCATCCGCCGCATTGAGAGGTTTCTCGCCTCCAAACACCGCCGGCTCGTCGGCTGGGACGAAATCCAGGAAGGCGGCCTGCCAAAGAGCGCCACCCTGATGGTCTGGCGCGATGCCAAATGGGCGAAGCACGCGCTGGCGCTCGGCAACGACGTGGTGATGGCCACCACCAGTCACACTTACTTCGATTACTACCAGGCTCCCGCCGCTTCCGAAACCGCCAGGGGCGCCGGGTTCGAGGCCATCGGCGGCTTTCTGCCGCTCGACAAGGTCTATTCATACAACCCTGCTTTCGTGGTCGAAAAGCCAGGCCAGGAAAAACAAATCCTCGGCGTGCAGGCGCAGTTGTGGACCGAATACATGAAGGACTGGCGCAAGGTGGAATACATGGCCTTCCCACGGCTCGCCGCTCTCGCCGAAGTGGCGTGGACGCCGCTCGAAGGCAAGGACTACGCCGGCTTCAGGCTTCGCCTCGACCGTGTGATGAAACATTGGGACGCCGCCGGCGTGAACCACGCCATGCCGTTTGACCCGCCGGCTCGCAATGAAGCAGAAAAGTAGCGGGCAGAGATGGGCTTTGGTATGCGTTTGTGGCTCGATCTTTTTCAGCCCGTCCCTAACTAACCCTTCGTGCTCAACTGCCGGCGCAGACTGATGTGCAGAAAACCGAGGGTGCCCAGTGAAAAGGAAATGAGGACGATCGTGTTGAAAATGAGAACGCTGAAATGCATGCTGCCGAGACTTTTCTCCGGGCCGAAGAAGACGTTGATCCGCTTCAGGCGGCGATAATCGGCCTGCTCGGTTTCGGCCTTGGAAACGAGGTCGCTGATTTTCTGGTTCACGTACAGGCGTTCGGCGCTGACGCCGCGTTTCGATTTCAGGCTGACCGTATCGAGCGCCGCGCCGGCGAGAACCCGATCCACCTTGCGCAACCGCCGGTCCACATCCGTCGCATCAGTCGCCTCGAGTGCGGAGACAAGGGCAAGCGTGTCCTTTACATCTTCCAGCCGATCCGCCTGTGCCGGTGTGCGCTCGTTGATCGCCACCAGATCATTAATCTCGTCCTGGAGACGGTCCTGCCGCCGGGTGAGCGGATTGAGTTTCGCCTGGGCGACAACGATTGCCTCGTAGCTCCAGCGCATCGGCATGAACTCGCACAGCAACGGCACCTGCAGGCGGCTTTCGTTTTTCTCCACGTCCGAGCCGGGGTGCGTCTTGAACCAGCGCTGGATCGTGTAGATGAAATCGAGGTTGCGGTTCATCTCCTCGTATTTGATGAGCGCGCCGCCGAGGATGATCTGCGGGATGAGCACGAGCGGCACGATGTTGGCGGCGGTCTTCGCGTCGGCGACGAGCGACGAGATCAGCAGTCCGAGCGACGATGCCGGTGAGGGCGGTGATGAACATTGAAAAACGCGTAGATCCAAAACATGCCGCGGATTTCCAAGATGGCGTTGCCGATGAGCACGAAGAGCACGCACTGGATCGCGGCGAAGAGCGCGAGCGTGGCGGCTTTCGAGAAGATGTAGTAGCGGCAGGCGCACGTTGAGATTGCGCTCCCGCTGAAGGACGACGCGGTCGCGGATGATGTCGTCGGCGCTGTTCGTCAGGCCGAGGAACATCGCGCACGATCAGGCTCAGGAAAAGATAGGTCGGGATGTGGTAGGCGCTGACGCGAAATCGTACGTGCCCGACTCCGAGTAGCGCAGCACCGCGCGCGATGAGCATGGCGAGCACGGGCGCTTCGACGATGGTCGATCCAGAGATTGCCGCGGTTGCGCAGTTTGCTGATGAAGGCGCGCTGGAGCAAAATCCGCAACTGCATCCACTCGTCGCGCCAGCGGATCGGTTCGCGCCTGTGCATCGGCGAGAGTCGAGCAGCGGCAGCGACCGGCTGCTTCTTGCAGCGACACCTGGTGCATGTCCTGCAACAGGCGGAACGACTCGTATTTGTCGCGCCAGTAGTCGGGCGAAAACTTCCGCGCGGGCACGAGCTGGCCCTTGCGAGTTTTCCTCGAAAATGATGTCGCCGCTCAGGTCGCGCAGCGGCGTCTCGAGCACGTCGAAGATGAACTCCGGCCGGGTCGTGCCGCACGCCGGACAGCCGCCGAGGTCGGTGCCGAAATGCTGCTCGTGCTCCGCCTGCGCGAAGTACTCGAGCATCTCGTGCGGCGTGCCGTAGAAGACGAGCCGCCCGCCCTTGTCGAGCAGCAGCGCCTTGCTGAACATCTGGAAAAGCTTCGACGCCGGCTGGTGGATCGTCACGAGCACGATCTTGTTGTGCGCCATCGAACGGATGATTTCGATGACGTGCTCGGCGTCCTTCGAGGAGAGGCCGCTGGTCGGCTCGTCGAACAGAAACACGTCCGCCGAGCCGATCATGTCGAGGCCGATGTTGAGCCGTTTGCGTTCGCCGCCGCTGAGCGTCTTTTTCAACGGGCTGCCGACGAGGCTGTCGCGCCGCTCGCTCAGGCCGAGTTCAGCAGCTTGCCCTCGATGCGCCGGCCGCGGTCGCGGCTCGACAAGGTGCGGCGCGCGGATCGCCGCGGCGAAGTCGAGATTTTCCTCGATCGTCAGATGTTCGTCGAACGCGTCGTCCTGCGGGATGTAGCTGATGTAGCCGCTTGAGCGCTTCGAGGTTTTCGTAAAGCGACTGGCCGTTGAGCAGCACCTCGCCCTGCTGCGGCTGCAGCTGCCCGGCGAGCACGCGCATGAGCGTGCTTTTGCCGCAGCCGCTCGCGCCCATCACGCAGACCATCTCGCCGCGGTTGACGCGTGAAGGAGATGCCATCGAGCGCCGTTTCGTTCTCCTGGAAACGGTGGTTGAGGTCGCTGCACTTCGAGCGTGCGGATGATGTTCCGCTCCTCCTCGATGATGCGCTCGGAAAAATCGCAGCGCAGCACCTGGCCGGCATCGATGCGGATCGCGTCGCCGTCGGCAAGCGTCGCGCTGTTCCGCACCGGCACCTCGCCGATGAGGATCGGACGGTCGGCCTGAAGCACTTCGAGAATGCCGACCCTGTTTTCGTAATCGCACTGGATCTTGAGCAGCACATCGCCGCCGGTGCCGGGCGAGAGGAGGATGTCGTCCTCCTCGAGCAGGCCGGGGTTGTTCGAGACGAGGTATTCGGACTTGTGCGCCTTGAGCTGGAAACGTCCGCCCATCGCGCGCGCCCGGCGGCGGAGGTCCGCGAGCGAGAGTTCGCTGTCGTCGTGGAAGATGATCTTGTCCTCGAGCGTGCCTTCGATGAACGGCGCCCGCATTGAAGCGCGACGCCGTTGAGCACCGCGTCCACGTTCTTCAGCGCCTTCACCTGCACCTTCAGCCCGAACCGCACCTCGATGCGCGACTGTCGCGGGTGCGCGATTTTTCGAGCTCCACCTCGTCGTTCTTGTTGATGCTCAGATAAATCTGCGCGCGCGAGACGTTCTTCTTCGCGTTGAAATAAAAGACGAGGTCCTGATAGGTGAGCACCTGCTCGCCGAGCACGATGCGCTGCCCGGAATAGACGCGGCAGAACTCGCCGGTCTTCAGCGGACGCCCGCGCACCACGATCGGGCGCTGGGTCTGGTTCTTGAGCAGGATCAAATCGTGATACCGGAACGCCAGCAGCCGCTCGTCCGCGGCGAGGTCCTTGAGCGCCACGTCCGCCGTGTTGTTGTGGCCGAACCGGAGCGATTCGAGCGGCGAGGCGCCCTTCTGAAAAATGGACGGATCGGCGTCATCGACGGCGTTGAGTTGATAAACGATGTCGATCGCCTGCGCGGCCATGCCGAGCTGCGACATGAAGGCGTAGAAATTCGCGATCTGCTCCTGGTTCATCTCCGCCTTTGAGATCAGGTCGTAAAGCTGGACGCCGAGCATGATCTTGCGGTCTTCGCTCAGTTGCGTGGAGAGCTTCTGCGCCATCGCCGTCAGATCCTGCTGCTCGTTGAGCGCCTGCCGGAAAAGCTTCCGCAGCTCCGAGTAAACCGCCTCGGGGTAATCGTAGCGAAGAAAACCGAGCGAGGAGTCGATTTCATCCTCAAGCACCACGCCGTCGACCTTGGAGAACGCCGCGAGCACCTGGATCAGCAGCGGCAGCAGGTTGGGGCCTTCCGCCACGGTGCGCGGTTTGCGCATCGCGCGCCGGGCAAGATGCGTGGACGTGTGATGGATGCGATAGGCAAACGGCGTCAGGTATTTGATGCCGTCGCTGATCTTCTCCAACATGGATTTCCCGGGGTCGCTCATCGGACGTCGTTCGACAACGCAGTGTCAGGAATGTCGTTTAACACAAATGGAACTAATCACGAGAATTCATTTTCCTCAATGAGGGGCGAGCCGGCGAATGACTCGAAATAATGGGGTTCCTTCGTCATTTCCCTACACATACCGGGTTGACCAATGGGCGGGACAACCTAGAGTCCTGCCGCTTCTCTCATTCATTGCGCGTCAAGTTTGCCTGTGATACGGTGCCGACGCCCTGAAAAGGGAGCAAACCAATTATGTCTCAACAAGATTCCCGGCCGCCGAAGGAAAACCGGCCTCGCAACAACCCGAACGACCCGAATTTCAACTGGCGCGGCATCATGCTCTTCGCCATCGCCATCGCGTTGATCGGCGGGGCCGTGCTGTTCAAGACGCCCTACGGAAACGTCAAGGAAATTCCGACGAACGTCTTCGATGAATATCTCGAAACCGGGCTCATCAGCAAAGACCGCCCGCTCGACCTGGTGGTCGAAAGCGCCTCTCCGACGCAGTGGCTCAAGGGGTCCTACATGCAAAAGAAGAACGGCGCGGAAACGGCAGTGCCTTTCAAGACATCCGTCTCGCTCGATTACGACAAGGATCTCAAGGATCGCTTGAAAGAGGCCGGACTGAAGGTGAATACGAAGTCGGAATCGAATCTCCTGGCTTCGGCGCTCATCGGGTTTCTGCCGATCGCCCTGTTTCTGCTCGTGCTCTACTTTTTCTTCCGCCAGCAAATCCGCATGGCCGGCAAGGGCGCCTGAGCTTCGGCAAAAGCAAGGCGCGGATGCTCTCGCGCGACAAAAACAAGATCACCTTCAAGGACGTGGCCGGTGTCGAGGAAGCCAAGGATGAAGTGCAGGAAATCGTCGAGTTCCTGCAAAGATCCGAAGAAATTTCAGAAACTCGGCGGCCGCATTCCGAAAGGCGTGCTCATGGTCGGCCCTCCCGGCACCGGCAAGACGCTGCTGGCCCGCGCCATCGCCGGCGAGGCCGACGTGCCGTTCTTCTCGATCAGCGGCTCGGACTTCGTGGAGATGTTCGTCGGCGTCGGCGCGAGCCGGGTGCGCGACATGTTCGAGCAGGGCAAGAAGAGCGCGCCGTGCATCATTTTCATCGACGAAATCGACGCCGTCGGCCGGCATCGCGGCCACGGCCTCGGCGGCGGTCACGACGAACGCGAGCAGACGCTCAACGCGCTGCTCGTCGAGATGGACGGCTTCGACACGCAGGAAGGCGTCATCATCATCGCCGCGACCAACCGGCCCGACGTGCTCGATCCGGCGCTGCTGCGCCCGGGCCGCTTCGACCGCCAGATCACCGTGAACCTGCCCGACGTGAAAGGCCGCGAGGAGATTCTGAGGGTCCATGTCGAAGAAGGTGAAGCTCGCCGAGGACGTCGATCTCGCCGTCATCGCGCGCGGCACGCCCGGCTACTCCGGCGCCGAACTCGCCAACGTCATCAACGAAGCCGCCCTGCTCGCCGCCCGCACGCGGTCTGAAGGCGATCACCCTCAGCGAACTCGAGGAAGCGCGCGACAAAGTCCGCTGGGGCAAGGAGCGCCGCAGCCTCGCGATGAGCGACAAGGAAAAGGAAAACACCGCCTATCACGAAGCCGGCCACGCGCTGCTCTGCGAGCTGGTCGAAAACATGGACCCGCTCCACAAGGTCACGATCATCCCGCGCGGTCCGTCGCTCGGCTCGACGATGTAGCTGCCGGACGAGGACAAGTACACGCATCGCACGCAAGGAGTTGCTCGATCGCCTCGTCGTCATCATGGGCGGGCGCGTCGCGGAGGAATTGATCTTCGGCGACGTGACCAACGGCGCCCGCGGCGACATCGGCCAGGCCACGAACATCGCCCGCAAGATGGTCTGCGAATGGGGCATGAGCGAAAAAATGGGCATGGTCGAATACGGCGAGCACGAGGACTACGTCTTCCTCGGGCGCGACATCAACCGCGCCCGCGATTACAGCGAAGCCACGGCGCAGGAGATCGACTGCGAAGTTCGAAAACTTTGCGACGACGCCTACGACGCGGGCAAGATCGTTGATCGTCTACCAGCCGTGACAGGCTGGAAGGAATCGCGAAGGCGCTCCTCGAATACGAGACGCTCGACCGCTCACAAATCCGCGACATCATCGACAAAGGTTACATGTCCAATCCGCCGGCCAGCGGCGCGAAATCGCGCACCCAGCCGCCGCCGGTCCCTGAGAGCACGACCGTCTCGCCGGAGTACCCGCACGGCCTCACGGAAGCGCCGGCGTAGTTTGGCGGGCCACTTCGCCGGCTTCCTCGTTGCGAAGGTCGTATGGTTACAAAGAGGGAGGGAAGAAACGTCAGCCGAAGTTGTTGACGGACCAAACTCGCGCGCGGAAGTCACCGGCAGTAAAAACATCCAACCAAGCGTGGCTTGGTCGCGATTGGTCGCGATCGCCGGAAAACCGGGCGACGAGCCTGCGCCAGGAAGGAAGAACAGTATTCTCAAGCAAGCCGGCATTGCAAAACCCCCGGCCCGGCAAGGAAGCGAATGCCATTTCAGAATGGTGATTGACGTTCGCGACAACACGCGATTATTTTCTCCGCTCCAGCCGGAACAGCACATAACCACTGACTTAAACTTAACTACTCACATGATTAAAATTGGCATTAACGGGTTCGGTCGCATCGGGCGCATGGTCTTCCGCGCCGCGATCCAGAACTTCTCGAAGGACATCGAAGTCGTCGGCATCAACGACCTCCTCGAACCTGCATACCTCGCATACATGCTCAAATACGACTCGGTCCACGGCCGTTTCAAAGGCGAAGTCTCCGTCGAGGGCAGCAACCTGATCGTCAACGGCAAGAAGATCCGTCTCACCGCGGTCAAGGATCCGTCCACGCTGAAGTGGGACGAAGTCGGAGCCGAGGTTGTCGTCGAATCCACCGGACTCTTCCTCGATGAAGCGACCGCGGGCGCGCACTTGAAGGCGGGCGCGAAAAAAGTCATCCTCTCGGCACCGTCGAAAGACGAGACGCCGATGTTCGTCTATGGCGTCAATGACGGCACCTACGCCGGCCAGGCGATCATCTCCAACGCAAGCTGCACGACGAACTGCCTCGCGCCGCTGGCGAAAGTCATCAACGACTCGTTCGGCATCAAGCGCGGCCTCATGACCACCGTTCACGCCGCCACCGCCACGCAGAAAACCGTGGACGGCCCGAGCAACAAAGACTGGCGCGGCGGACGCGGCATTCTCGAGAACATCATTCCGTCCTCGACCGGCGCGGCCAAGGCCGTCGGCAAGGTCATTCCCGAGCTGAACAAGAAGCTCACTGGCATGGCGTTCCGCGTTCCGACTTCGGACGTGTCCGTGGTCGATCTCACCGTCGAACTCAACAAGCCGGCCACCTACGAGGAAATCTGCAACGCCATCAAGGCGGCCGCAGACGGCCCGCTGAAAGGCGTGCTCGCATACGTCGATCAGAAGGTTGTCTCGACCGACTTCCGCGGCGAGGTGAACACGTCGGTGTTCGACGCCGAGGCCGGCATCGCGCTCGACAGCACTTTTGTGAAACTGGTCGCGTGGTACGACAACGAATGGGGCTACTCCAACAAAGTGCTGGAGATGGCCCGCGTCGTCGCCAAGTAAGCCAACGAATCCAATTGGAGAATTGGAGCGATGGAGAAATGAATCTCCAAAGCTCCAATTCTCCGTTTCTCCAACACTCCAATCCCATGTCCAAACTTTCCATCCGCGACGTTGACGTGAAGGGCAAGCGCGTCCTCATCCGCGTCGATTTCAACGTGCCGCAGGACAAAGCCACCGGCGCGATCACCAATCCCGCCCGCATCGTCGCCGCCCTGCCCACCATCCAGCACATCCTCGACAACGGCGGTTCCGCCGTCCTGATGAGCCATCTCGGCAGGCCGGACGGAAAGCGCCTCGAGAAGTTTTCTCTCAAAACAGTCGCCGACAAACTCGCCGAACTCCTCGGCAAACCGGTGAACTTCCTGAGCGATTGCGTCGGACCGGACGTCGAAGCCGCGTGCGCCGCGATCAAGCCCGGCGAAGTCATCCTGCTCGAAAACCTCCGCTTCCACATCGAGGAGGAAGGCAAGGTGAAAAACGAAGACGGCACCTCGACAAAAGCCGATCCGATCAAGATCGCGGAATTCCGCGCTTCGCTCACGAGGCTTGGCGACATTTATTGCAACGACGCATTCGGCACCGCACACCGCGCCCATTCGTCGGTCGTTGGCGTGAATCTGCCGGAGAAAACCGCGGGCTTCCTCATGCAAAAGGAACTCGAGGCTTTTGACGCCGTGCTCGACAATCCGAAGCGCCCGCTCCTCGCGATCCTCGGCGGAGCGAAGGTCGCCGACAAAATCCCGCTCATCAGCAACCTGCTCGACAAGGCCGATGAGATCATCGTCGGCGGCGGCATGGCCTTCACATTTTTGAAAACACTGAACAACATGCCGATCGGCGACAGTATGTTCGATCCCGAGGGCGCCAAGATCGTGGGCGATCTCATGGCGAAGGCTCAGGAGCGCGGCGTGAAGATTCACCTTCCGTGCGACTTCGTGTGCGGGGACAAATTCGCGCCGGACGCCAATACCCAAACCTCCGACACGACGACGGGTGTGCCTGACGGCTGGCTGGGGCTCGACTGCGGCCCGAAATCGAGCGCGCTTTTTGCCGAGGCGATCGGGCGAGCGAACACCATTGTGTGGAACGGCCCGTCCGGCGTTTTTGAATTCGACAAGTTCGCCCAGTCAACGAAGGACGTCGCTGCGGCCGTGGCTGCCGCAACAGCCCGCGGAGCGGTCACCGTGGTCGGTGGCGGCGACACCGCGACAGCCGCGGAGAAGTTCGGCGTCATCGACAAAGTCACCCACGCCTCGACCGGCGGCGGAGCCTCCCTCGAACTGCTCGAAGGCAAGGACCTGCCCGGCGTCTCGGCATTAACCAACAAGTAACAAACCATGGAGCATTGGAAAACTGGAGCAATGGAGTAAAACCCGGCTCCTCCTGATCCATCACTCCACCTCTCCAACACTCCATTCCTACTCCTATGCGCAAAAAAATCATCGCAGCCAACTGGAAGATGAACATGACTCTGAACGAAGCAGAGTCCTACTTCGACACGTTCCTTCGCGAAGTCGGCGAGGAATCCGCCGTCGAGATCGTCATCGTCCCGCCCTTCACCGCACTCGCCAAAGTCTCCGAGCTATTGAGCAAGGTGCAGAATGTAAAACTCGGCGCGCAAAACATGCATGCCGCCAAGTCCGGCGCGTTCACCGGCGAGATCAGCGCGGCGATGCTGCGCGAGCTTTTCGTCCGCTACGTCGTGCTCGGCCACAGCGAGCGGCGCACCCTTTTCGGCGAAACCGACGAGGTCGTGAACAAGAAAGTCCACGCCGCCCTCGAAGCGAGTCTGAAGCCGATCGTCTGCATCGGCGAAACGCTCGAGCAGCGCGACGCCGGGAAAGTCAACGCGGTCCTCGAAACCCAAATCAAAGGCAGCCTCGCAGGATTGAGCGCGAAGGAACTGCTCGAAACCGTCATCGCCTACGAACCCGTCTGGGCCATCGGCACGGGCCGCACCGCAACGCCCGAGCAGGCGCAGGAAGCCCACGCTTTCATCCGCAAGACGCTCGCCGCGATCTCCGACACAGCCACCGCCGACAAAATCCGCATTCAATACGGCGGCAGCGTGAAGCCCGAAAACACCGCGACGCTCATGAGCCAGCCGGACATCGACGGCGCACTCGTTGGCGGCGCAAGCCTCGACGCGCGCGCATTCGCGGAGATCGTCACGAAGTCCGCAGGAAAGTAGCCGGGACTTCCAAGCCCCGCTCGTATTCGTTTCCAGCATTGGCCGGGACTTGCAGGTCCCGGCCACTTTGCGGCGGGCAATACCGTTTCATTTCTTTGACAACCCTTCGCCAAAACGATTTGTTGCCGGGCGATGAGTGACCGGCTCCAACAGATCCTCGATCGGAAAAAAGTCGAAGTCGCGAAACTGCTGCCGCGCCTCGATCATTTGCGCGCCGCGGCTTTGCAGCGGAACGATTTCCGGGGTTTTGGCGCTGCCATCGATCGCGGCCCAGATGCGCTCGGCCTGATTGCCGAGGTCAAAAAAGCGTCGCCATCCGCAGGAACCATCGCCGAGTCTTTCGACCCCGTCCTCATCGCCAAAGCCTACGAATCGGCCGGTGCGCATGCCGTGTCCGTTTTGACCGACGAGAGATTTTTCCAAGGCTCGCTGAGTCATCTCGCGCAAGTCCGCGCCGCGATTTCGCTGCCGGTGCTGCGAAAGGACTTCATCATCCACGAGGTGCAGATTTTCGAGGCCGCGTGCGCCGGGGCTGACGCGATCCTGCTCATCGTCGCCGCGCTCGATCAGGACCGGCTTGCCGCGCTCTACCGGACCGCCACCGATCATCTGCTCGATGTGCTGGTCGAAGTCCACACGCTCGAAGAGCTCGACCGCGCACTCGACATCGACGCGAAGATCATCGGCATCAACAACCGCAACCTCGCCACATTCCAGGTCGATCTCGCCACCACCGAACAACTCAGCGAGGAAGTCCCGGACGGCGTGATCCTCGTCAGCGAGAGCGGCATCAAGACCGCTGCCGACACCCGGCGCGTCTTCGATTGCGGCGCGAACGCGATCCTCGTCGGTGAAACGCTCATGCGCAGCAACGACGTCCACGCGGCGGTTGCAGACTTGCTTGGAGTAAAAGCAGACCACTCAATCGAGTAAGCCGGAAACCGGGTTGCGGTCTCAAATCATTTGATTGCGCTGCCGGAGCCGCGCTGCGTAAGGTTCGGGAATATGTTGAGCGCCGGAATTGTTGGCTTGCCGAACGTCGGCAAGAGCACGCTTTTTAATGCCGTCACCCGCACCCGCAAGGCGCAGGCGGCGAATTATCCGTTTTGCACGATCGATCCGAATCAAGGTGTGGTGACGGTGCCGGACCCGCGTCTGGCTGTTCTCTCGAAGCTCTCGGGATCGAAAAAACTCGTGCCCGCTGCGATTGAGTTCGTCGATATCGCCGGCCTCGTGAAAGGCGCAAGCCAGGGCGAAGGACTCGGCAACCAGTTCCTCAGCCACATCCGCGAGGTCGATGCGATCGTGCAGGTCGTGCGCTGTTTCGAGGACACGGACATTCATCACGTCAGCGGCTCGATTGACCCGGTTCGCGACATCGAAATCATCAACACCGAACTCGTGCTCGCCGACATGGCGGCGCTGGAAAAGCGGCGCGACCGTTTGCAGAAAAGCGTCCGCACCGGAGACAAGGTGGCGAAAGCCGAGATGGCCGTCGTCGAGAAACTGCTTCCGCACCTGAACGAAGGCAAACCGGCCAACACATTTCCACTCAGCGACGAGGAGAAGAAAACCGCGCGCGAGTTTTTCCTCCTCACCTCGAAACCCGTGTTGTTCGCCTGCAACGTGGCGGAGCAGGATCTCGCCAGGCTGAGCGCCGAGATCGACGCGGCGCAGGAGCAGGAGGGCGACCTGCCTAAGTATTCCATCGAGATTCATCCGGCGGCGCGCTATGTGAAGGCCGTTCAGGATTACGCGCGCACGCATCTCGCGACCGAGGCGGTGATCATCAGCGCGCAGATCGAGAGCGAGCTGGTCGATCTTTCCGAGGAAGAAGCGGCCGAGTATCTCCAAGGGCTCGGCGTCACGAGCAGCGGCGTCGGCTCACTCATTCGCGCCGTCTATCACCTGCTCGGGCTGCGCACGTATCTCACCACCGGCGAGCAGGAGACGCGGGCCTGGACGATTCACGCCGGCGACAAAGCGCCCGCCGCAGCCGGAGTCATCCACACCGATTTCGAGCGCGGCTTCATCGCCGCCGAAGTCACGCATTACGACGAGCTCATACGTCTCGGCTCATTCGCCAAGGCGCGCGAAGCGGGCAAGCTGCGGATCGAAGGCAAGGAATACGTCGTGCAGGACGGAGACGTGATCGAGTTTCGATTCAACGTGTAGCGTTGCCCGATCGAAGAAACCGGGACGGGTGACAAGGTGCCGGCTTTCTTGTCGCATCGCCCGGATTCCGGGCCGTGGATGTCATCGTGGACCCAACTTGGGTGTGGCAGTTTCTTTGGAAAAATGGGAATATTCGGCGGTAAGAGAACGCAGGGATTTTTGGACGACGCTCTGATTTAGCCGTCGTCGAGCCTGCGTCCCTCCGTTTTACTTTTATGATTTCCAACCGCCCAGCCGACCGGCTTGCAAGCTGCCTTGCGCGGATCGTTTTTTCCGCTGCGTGGCTCTTGGTTTCCTTTGGAATCCTATGGCTCCCGGTCGTTCATGCCGCGCCAACCCAGGCCGTTTACTTCGTCGATCCCGTGTCCGGAAACGATGCCTATGCCGGCTCCTCCATTTCCGCGCCGTTTCTGACGATTGCCAGGGCTCGCGACGCCGTGCGCACCATCAACACAGCCATGACCGGCGATATTTATGTTTACCTTCGTGGCGGCACCTATTCGCTGGCCTCGACCCTGGCCCTCGACGACCGCGATTCCGGCACGAATGGTTACACCGTTCACTACTGCGCCTACATCAATGAGAAACCCGTCCTGAGCGGCGGCAGAACGATTGCCGGTTGGGCCCTTTATGACAGCGCCAAGAACATCTACGCGGCGACACCCGGCCCGCTTGAGACGCGCCAGCTCTTTGTCAATGGCGTCCGCTGCGTGCGGGCGAAGGGTTCCGTGGGACTCACGGCCGCCACCACCGGCAGCGCCGGTTACACCACCACCGACACCTTCCTGGCCGGATGGAAAAACATCAGTGACCTCGAAATGGTTTACGAGGCCATCTGGACCAAGCCGCGTTGCGGGGTCAGCGACATTACCGTGAGCGGCACCCTCGCCACCGTGACGATGGACCAGCCCGGATTCACCTGGGTGCGCAACAAGGGCATTACCTCGGTCGGCGTCCCGCTTTACTACGAAAACGCCTATGAACTGCTGGATGCCGCGGGAGAATGGTACCTGGACCGGACCGGCGCAATCAGCGGAACAGCCTGCACGCTTTTCTACATTCCGAAAACGGGAGAGACCATGAGTTCCGCGAAAGTCGTTGCGCCAGTGCTGGAGAAGCTTGTCACCATCCAGGGACGCGCCATCGACACCCCGGTCAATCATCTGGAGCTTCAGGGACTCACCTTTCAATACACCACCTGGCTGCGCCCCAACGGCACCTCGGGACATTCGGACGCGCAAAACAATGTCCTGCGCGAGAAGCCTGGCGGTGTGAATACCGAATTCATCGTGGACGGAGCGGCACTCACGCTGAAGTACGCGAGTTCGGTTGCGATTGAGCGCTGCACCTTTGCAAGCCTCGGCGCCACCGGCATCAACGCTTACGCCGGATGTCAGGGGAACACGATCCGGGGCAATGTTTTCAATGACGTCGCAGCCAACGGGCTACAGCTTGGCGACTATCTGAGCTACTCCAGCACGACGAGTGAGAGCTATTGTTACCTTTCCAATCCGGCCCAGCCCACGCTCGACCGCAGGCTGATCCTCAAGAACAACACCGTCGCGAACAACTACTTCAACAACTGCGGCGTTGAATACCGCTCCGCGACCGCGTTGGCCGCCGCGTTTCCCCAGGAATCCAGCTTCCTGCACAACGAGATCCAAACCCTCCCTTACAGCGGCATCCATATCGGCTGGGGCTGGGGCGCGATGCCCGCGACGGACATGGGCAGGAACCTGGTCCAATACAACATCGTCCGGAACATCATGCAGGACCTCAACGACGGGGGCTGCATCTACCTGATGGGATCGCAACGCTCCGGGACAGACTATTCCACAGTTAGCAACAACTATGTCTCCGGTTGCTCAAACCAGGGGCTCTATTTTGATGACGGCGCGTGCTACTACCATGCCGCCGACAACATCACCACCGGCATTGGGGATCAGATCGTGAAGATCGCCGGCACCAACAAGCACGACATCGACGTCGTGCGCACTTATGCCACCAAGGCCGCCGGCACCTACACCGCTCCAAACGTTACCGTGGAGCCGGCCATCCTCCAGACGAGCGGCACGTGGCCATGGCCTTCCGGAGCGACGATCACGCTACAGAACGCCGGCTTGGAGCCTGCCTATGTGGATATCAAGGCACCTCAGACCATGTCGGTTTACGAGGCGGAATCGGCCACGAAAAGCGGCGGAGCTTACACAGCCACCACGAACAAAGGCTTCTTCGGCACCGGATACGTGGAGGGCTTTTACAACGTGACGGGGGCGGCCACCACCTTTAGCGTGAGCGCTTCGACTGCCGGCAGCTACGAGATAACCATCCGCTACTCTGCCGGCAATGGCACGAGCACCAACACCGGCCTGTATGTCAACGGCACCAAACTGCGCAACCTCACTTTTCCATCCACCGGAAGCTGGACCTGCTACGCCACCCGCACGGAAAGCGTCCGTCTCCTGGCCGGCGCTAACACGATTGCCCTGCGATCGGAAAGCTCCTCCGGGCAATGCATCAACATCGATAATCTAACTCTGACTTCCGGGCTGGTGACTTATCAAGCTGAGAACGGCCTGCTCACAGGTGGCATCGCCACTACCGTCATCGGCTCGACGAACGCCACGGGTTCGGGCCTCGTCGGTTATTATGCTAACAAGCTCGGCGCAGCCACGATTCTACAAGTCTTCGCGAAATCCGCCGGCTCGCATAACCTGATCGTCCGATACTGCGCCGGCAACGGGGATTGCACCTCGCTCGGTCTCTACGTCAACGGTTTGAAACTCAAAAATCTCAACCTCCCGCGCTGCCCCAATTGGAACACCTATCTGACAGTCACCGAGTCCGCCTACCTGAACCCGGGCTGGAACACGATCGCGCTCCGCTCCGAGGAAGCGGTCCCGAGCCTCACCGCAAATTTGGACAGCCTGGGCGTGGAGTACACCGGCACCGTTCCCGCTGCCACGACCGCTGTCACCTGGAGTGGTGCCGGTCAGATCGCGCCGCTCTCGTGGAAGAGCACGGCGAACTGGCAGTCTGAAACGGTTCCCGATCCCGCTGCCACCAGTTCCCTGTCATTCCTCACCAACCAAATCCTCGCCGAAGGCACCGTGGTCGCGCAGCAGGATTTCACGCCCAACTTCGCAACGAACTCGTTGATCCTGAATGGAACGGGCGGTGGTCTCGCATCGGTCCGGATCGCGGGCAACACCATCCGGTTGCAGACCAGCGGCACGTTTGCGCCTTCGATCCAGAACAACGCCACCCTCGGCAACGGCCTCGGCTATGACCTGGCGACTCCGGTGGAATGTCTTGGCCCTGTCACCATCAGCGGAACCGGCTCCGCGAATTTCCAAATCACCGGCGGACTCAGCGGAACATCCGTCGTCACCAAAACCGGGACGACCACGCTTTGGCTGGGCGGAACCAACACCCTCACCGGCGATATCAAGCTGGCCAACGGAGGGCTCGGCGTTCTTCCAAACACGTCCTTCGCAGGAGGCGTCCATGTCCTCGGCGGAACGCTCACCGGCAATGGCGCGTTCAATGGCGGGCTCTTTATCGAAGGCGGTGTCCATCAACCGGGCTCCCCGATCGGAGGAGGCGCATCTTCGCAGTATAACTTGGGTCCAGCAGCCACCCTCCAGGTGGACGTGAGCGGCACAACCCCTTTGCTGGAGTATGACCAGTGGACAGTGACCGGCACAGCCACGTTGAACGGAACTCTTCAGATCAACCTCACCGGCAGTAATACGATCACGGAAAACACGCCGCTCATGCTGCTGGTCAACACCGGCACCCTGCCGATCCAGGGACGCTTTTCCAATATCCCAGCCAACGACATCTTCTACGACAGCAACCAATGGTGGCGCATCTCCTACAGCGGCGGCGATGGCAATGATCTGACACTCACGCGAATTCCACCGGCGGCAATGCAGACATGGCAACTCCAGTGGTTTGCCGGACAGGTGAATAACGACGCCATCGCAGCCCCCCTGGCCGATCCGAACCACGACGGGGAACCGAACTTCCTCGAGTTCGCCACCGGCCAGGATCCGTCTGCGCGGACAATGGCCCGGCCATCAGTGACCGCTGCCGACGACACGCTCGAATTTCATTACACCCGCAGCATCGCAGCGGTGAACGACAGCGTGCAATTCATCGTGGAATGGAGCGACAGCCTGGCTTCCGGCTCATGGTCCGCCGTCGGCGTCTCCCAGACCGTGAATGCCGATGACGGTGTCCTTCAATCCGTCACAGCCACAGTAAACCGGGGAGCTTCCGCACGGCGGTTCCTGCGACTCCGAGTCGTAGGCCCGTAATCAAAGCCCGCTTCTTAGCCTTCTTTTCCAGTCGCAGACTCGCGTTAGTCGCTTCTGCGCGCACTCACCGATGAACGATAAACCAAGATGACGAATACCGAATTGCTTGCTGCATACAAACTCGTTTGCGGGCTTCGCCAGAAGCTCCCATCCGGGAACGTCGTGCGAGGCCAGCAGCGCAAGCGCGATTATGCTGTCGCTTACCTCGACCGCGATCCATTCGAGATTGTTTTACAGGTCAGTATCGGGCCACGCGGTGGCATTGGCGGCCATGCCTGCTTCCCAGACCGTCGTATTACGCCAGCCGCCGACGCCATCCATGTTGCAGCGATCAACGACAC
This sequence comes from uncultured Verrucomicrobiae bacterium, assembly GCA_963751395.1. GTDB lineage: Bacteria > Verrucomicrobiota > Verrucomicrobiia > Chthoniobacterales > Chthoniobacteraceae > CAVVUC01. Next base: position 72,633 of record CAVVUC010000001.1, read on the forward strand.
TTCGCGCGATGCTATTTGTCCACTCCACCGCCTTTGTTGGTCGGACGACGGCAACACTCAGATGCGTCCTTCGGCAGCTCAGCTTGCGGACTTCCTAGCTGGAAAAATATCTGCCCTCAACGTCACCCCGGAATCGCGCCGCAAGGACGTGGTGATTCCAGCCGATTTCAAAAACTAACAAACAATCACTCATGATCCCGTTCCGCTTGTTTCTTCAAGGATTTGTCCTTGCCTCTCTCCTCACTCTCTCCGGGCACGCTGCGGAAAGCGCGGCACCGGTCGTGCCCGCGCTGGCCCGGGACAAGATCGATTACCACTGGCAGGACCGCGCCAGCGTCGTTGCGCCGCTCGCCGAGGCTCCTGATGGAAAGCATGTGCTTTGGTATCGCCAGCCCGCGGCTTTTTGGAACGAGGCGCTGCCCGTGGGCAACGGCCGCCTCGGTGCCATGGTGTTTGGTGGCGTCGCCGACGAACGCCTGCAACTCAATGAAGACACCTTGTGGGATGGATATGCGAAGGATGCCGACAATGCCAAGGCTCTCCAATCCCTTCCCGAAGTGCGCCGCCTGCTCTTTGCCGGAGAATCCAAGGCGGCGGGAAATCTTGCCCGGCAAACGATGCTCGGCGTGCCGAAAACCATCAACTCCTATCAGTCGCTCGGCGAGCTTCTCATCGAGACCGGTCACACCACCGCCACTCGCTACCGCCGCACGCTCGATCTCGCCACCGCGACGGCAACGGTTTCCTATGAGTCCGGGGGCGTCACCTTCAACCGCGAAGTCCTGTCATCCGCCGCCGCCAATGTCATCGTCGTGCGCTTCACGGCATCGAAAAAGGGAGCGCTCGATTTGCGCCTTGGCCTCAGCCGCGCCCGCGATGCGGAAACGACCGCCCATCCGTCCCGCACCGACGCCATCGTGCTGCGTGGCACCATCAATCGCAACGACCTCACCGGCAAGCCGCGCGGGATTTCCTTCGCCGCGCAAACCCGCGCCGTTGCGACGGGAGGAACCGTTACTAACATTGGCGGCAAACTTGAAATCCGCGGTGCCGATGAGGTGTTGTTGTTCATCGATGGAGCCACCACCTACCGCGGCGGCGATCCCGTTGCCACCATCGACAAGCGCATCACCGCCGCCTCGGCCCGGCCATTCGCCGCGCTCGCCAAGGACCATCGCGCCGCCCACGCCGCGCTGTTTGACCGCGTTTCCATTGATCTCGGGGAAACCGCCGCCGCAAAACTTCCGACCGACGAGCGCATCCGCCAGCACCACGCAGGCACCGCCGATCCCGCCCTCGAAGCCATGCTTTTCCAGTTTGGCCGCTACCTGCTCATCTCCAGTTCGCGACCCGGCGACCTGCCCGCCAATCTCCAAGGGCTCTGGGCCTGGCAGATGAACGCGCCGTGGAACGCCGACTACCACACCAACATCAACGTCCAGATGAACTACTGGCCATCCGAGGTGACCAATCTATCCGAATGTCACCTGCCGCTCTTTGATCTGATGGATGGCCTCGTCAAACCCGGTGAACGCACCGCCAAGGCCCACTACGGTGCGCGAGGCTGGGTCGTCCACCACCTCACCGATGCCTGGGGTTTCACCGCCCCGGCCGATGAGCTGCAAGGCGTGTGGCCGATGGGCTCCGCCTGGCTGTCCCTGCACCCGTGGGAGCACTACCGTTTCACCGGCGACCGCGCGTTTCTCGAAAAACGTGGCTGGCCGCTCATGAAAGGTGCCGCCCGTTTCATCCTCGATTTCCTCGTCGAGGCTCCGGCCGGCACGCCCATCGCCGGCAAGCTCACCACCGCGCCCTCCCACTCGCCAGAGAACGCCTTCCTGACTGCGGACGGCCAGCGCTCGTCGTTCACCTACGGGGCCACCATGGACATCATGCTGATCCGCCAGGTCCTGCAAAACTGCATCGCCGCCAGCAAGGCCCTCGGCGTGGACGCGGACTTCCGCGCTGAATGCGAAACCGCCTTGGCCAAACTCCAGCCGATCGTCATCAGCCCGGCTACCGGCCGCATCCAGGAATGGGTCGAGGATTACCGCGAAACCGACCCGAAACACCGCCACGTTTCCCATCTCTTCGGACTCTTCCCCGGCACGCTCATTTCGCCCGCCACTCCCGACCTGCTGGCCGCCGCGCGCAAGGTGCTTGAAACCCGCGGCGACGGCGGCACGGGCTGGTCGCTCGCCTGGAAAATCAGCTTCTGGGCCCGCCTCCGCGATGGCGACCGCGCCCACCTGTTGCTGCAAAACCTGCTCGCCCCCGTGGACCCGGCAAACGTCGGCTACAAGGGTTCCGGCGGTTCCTATCCGAATCTCTTCGGCGCCTGCCCGCCGTTCCAGATCGACTCGAACTTCGGCGCAACCGCCGGCATCGCCGAGATGTTGGTCCAAAGCCACGAGGTCACCACCGAAGGAGTGACCGTGATCGACCTCCTGCCAGCACTGCCAAAAGCCTGGCCGACCGGCACCGTCAAGGGTCTGCGCGCGCGGGACGGCTTCACCGTGGATCTCGAATGGAAAGACGCAAAACTCACCCAGGCCAGGATCACCTCAAAGTTGGGTCGCCCGCTCCGCCTGCGCTCCGGCGATGCGACAAGCGATCCGAAAATCCCGGCCGGCGGCACACACGTCTTCATCCCGTGACCCCTCGAAAATCAAATGACCAGCGGGCAGGCTTGATTGACGTATGTCGGGGCCTGTTCAAAAGTGGACTGAGACGGTTCAAAAGTGGAATTCTCACTTTGGGGTGCATATTCAAGTTGACTCCCGCATAAATGCAGGCTCGGAGGAGGCCGGAGCGGAGCGGAGGCCGACGGAGAGCCTGCATTTATGCGGCGGCCCTCCCCTCCCGAGGCGGAAGCATGTCAGCTTTCTTTGATCGCGCTCTCTGCGCATTACACACCATCTTCCTGCCTTGAAAAGAAACAGATCATCCACCGCCTGCCGCCGCGTTTTGTGCTCCGCATCCTTGCCGATTTCAATGACGGGAACCTCGACGCATCTGCGGCCGCCAGACATTTAGGCATCGGCAAATCCCGCCTCTATGAGCTGCGGAGCGACTACCTGAGCAGCAGAAGGACCTGCCAACCCAAAGCCAGCGGCGGCGGACATGGCCGCGTTTGGCCCGAAAAAGTCAGGGCATTCCTTCAAGACTTCCTGCCCTTGCAGAACCCGCCCAACTACCAACTCGTGGCTGACGAACTTCTCCGCCTCTACAACTTCAAGCGGGCGAGATCCAGCGTTGAAGTTCATGTCAAAACGCACTTCTCCCACCTCGTCCCTGCCGTCGCGCGAAAACAGCGCGCCTGCCGCCGCTTCCGCCGCGCACACATCGGAGAGCTTTATCAGCACGACAGTTCCATCCACCAATGGTGGCCCGCCGCCGCCAAACAAATCCTTCTGCTCACCGTCGATGACCATTCCGGCTTCAATGTTGCCGGACGTTTCGTCTCTGCCGACACAACATGGAATCACTTCTGCCACCTCCGCGCCGCTTTCGAAATCCACGGGTTGCCAGACGCTGTTTACACTGACGCATTGAGTCTCTTTGGCCCGAGCTCTGCCAACGACCATAGCGATCCGAGAAGCGAGTTCCAACGCGCCCTGCTTGGCCTTGGCGTAGCTCACCTTGTCGCTCCGACTCCCCAGGCCAAAGGCAAGATCGAACGCCGATTTGGCACTTTCCAGAAACGCATCGTCACTCTCCTGGCTCACGCCAGAGTTCAGACTTGGGAGCATGCCGATGAAGTCCTCCAAATGGAAATCAGCCGCCAGAACCGCACTCGCCAACGCAGCACCGGCAGGATCCCTCAGGATGTCTGGGAAAATGCCCTGCCGCAAAACAGGGGTCATCTTCGCCCACCACCTCCTTCCAGCCTGCTGGATCTCCACCTTTCCCTCCGCGCAATGCGCCGGGTCAACAATGACCAGACCATCGACTTTGAAGGCCAAAATTATGAAATCGCAACCACCGCACGCCAATCGGTCGCCATCATACATCACCCGAACCGGAAATTTTGGGTCCTCGAGCATCCGCCAAAAGATGTATGGCCCTGTGTATTAGGTGCTTTCAGCTTGTGAAAATAGTCCACTTTTGAACCGGCGAGAATTCCACTTTTGAACCGTCGCCAACAGTCCTCCAAATTTCTTTGCCGTTGTCGAAGGCACGCGCATAGTATCTGCCCGACGTATGGCGCACCAAATCCCGCTCCCGTGTCTTTTCCCAAGTTTTCATGGGTTAGCCTCTCTTTCCAAGCTGGCCGCAGAAGACGACCGTAGGGAAAGCCACAGGCGACTTTTGGCGAATACGCAATTTACTTACAGCTAATTACTTGGGCCTGTAGCTCAGCGGTTAAAGCAGGGGACTCATAATTGAAGGAGGCATTTTTCTACGGTCTTGCACTGCTTCGCGTATCGTCTCGGAAGCGGCATGGATAAAGGGTGTGCGGTCATTCTGCTCTTTCGTTCTATTGCGTGCCTTTGCGCTGTTTTCTACCCGAAAAGAGGCGTGACCGTAGAAGTAAACCGTAGAAAAATCCGCATTCGGAAAAGTCCCCTGCCCTGACTGGCCTTTGGTGTCCCTCACTTTGCCACGAAGCGCGAAAGATTCGCCGAGATAAGCCCCGCTCTTTCGCCACTTTCACACAGTCGTTGCCGACATTGTGACATCGGCTTACACGCGATAATTCACCACAGTCGAAGCCTTGAAGCCCTTTGTTTATCATTATCCGGCGCGAATCGGGGAGCGAAACACACTCAATTTTCCGTGCAATCAGTGCGGACAACCACTTTGCGCGGCCTCGTGCTGAAACTGTCGCCTTGGACAACGAAACCCTCGCAGCCAATCATCGGGTTCCAAACCGTTCTCCTTGCACTTCGCCTTCAACTCTCGCGCATAACCGAGGATCGCTTGAAGGTTCAGCCAATGCGCCCGGCCTCGTTGCTTGTTCAGTTGCTTCTCAAACTTCGCTTCCGCCCCCGCTGGCGCATATCGTCGCCGTGCAAGCCAGCCGAGCACCCGCCATTGTCCGCGTTCAAAAGGGCACCCCTCCCGCCGCCAGTTGGTCACAGTGCGCCGACTGACCCCATATTTCGCAGCAAGCTCCGCGTTCGACGGCAGGTGATTCCTGGCCCTCAGTTCCTCGCAGCGCATGAAGGCGGTGGTGAGAATCCGATCCTGTTCATCGCTCAACGGGACGCTCGCAGCCAGTTCAAGCATGGCCCGTTGCGTTGCCCAGATCGCGGCATCCCATGTCCGGCGTTGCGTTCGATTCACGGCATAATGCTTAACGTCATTAACAATCTCTTTCAAGCCCGGCTGCCTCGAATTCCTTGCTCGTGCGCGGCTTCACTGGTAGCTTTCCCGCCGCAATGGTTACGCTGCTTAAAACCGTGGAAAATCTCCCGCGCCTCACTCCCGCCGAGTTGAGCGACCGGGACAAACGTCCCAAAACGCCGGGCAACAAAGCGGCGTTTCTTCGCGCGGCGTGTGGCACCCTGAGCGCTGCGGAAGCTGACCGGATGCGGAAGCTCATCGACGAAAGCTGCGAGCGCATCGAGGAATGAAGTCGTGTTTCCTCGACACATGCGCCGTCATCGACATTCTCGCAGGCCGCCAAGCGCCCGTTGATGCCCTTGAGGATTTCGAGGACGTGCTCATCTGTCATGTCGTCTTCGGCGAACTGATCTTCGGCTGTCATCGCTCCGCGAACCCGAAGCGCGAACTTGCCCGCATCATGGAATGGCTGCCCGCCGTTTCCATTATCACCGCCACTCCGAGGACATCCGAGGTTTACGGCGCTCTTGCCGCCGACTTGGAAAAACGCGGTGCCCGCATCCCGCACAACGACCTCTGGATTGCGGCGGTAAGCATTCAATGCAAATTGCCGCTGGTTTCCAGCGACAACCATTTCTCGCGACCTCGCGGCTTGCGATGGATCGGTTATTAGACTCTGAGCGGCGGCGGCGAAAGCTCGCGCACGGTTGCGCAAAACAACTCGACTTTGAGGCGGCGGCGAAAGAGCATCTTCTGCAATCGTCGGCCTTTCAGAATGCAAAACAAGAAAGCCTCCACTCTGTTTGAAAACCTCGCATTGTTCCGCCCCTGATTGCAGCGAACAGGCACACTTGCACCCGTGACATCCCACTACGAAGACCCAGAGGCGCGGCTGGCACTTTGGCGAGCACTGCGCATCGCTTCAGAGCGCCTGGCCGGTCAATGTGCGATCTTCGCTTCGTCCACGCCGAAGCAAGACGGACGATTTCAAGGTGACACCCCTCCCCAGTCCATCGCAAATTGGCAGCTTGTCGAAGCATTGAGCCTTCTGGCGATTCTCTTGCGCGCAGACGAGATTCTTACGCCGAATGTTACCAACGTCTTCGGCAAGACAGGCCCGCTTCCCATCAGGGAGGACGGCAAGGATCACTGGATTTGGACTCAGCCGAGCCTTCCGGGGGGCATTAGCGGGTTGGTCGGGCGTCCGGATATTCTCGTCACTTCTTCGGACGATATTCCATCGCCATCGACTGCGCTGCGGCTCGTTGAATGCAAGTGCCGCGAACGAATCGGCGCGCCGCTGATTCGCGCCGAGTTCGGCAAGGGGCACGATTTGCTGATTGGCTCCTATCTGATCTGGTCTTTTTACACACCCAAGACTGCGGTCATCGAAGGCGCGAAGAGTCTCGGACTGGATCTGGCTGCCTTGGGTTTCGACACCGACCGGCGCAGCGACCTCATCGGAAATCCGGAAGTCCTCGTAGCGCACGTTGCCAACACTTTGGAAGTTTCCAAACGACATGCTGGGTTTGCTCGCGCTCTTTTGAAGGCAGGCGAGCAAATCGGCAAAAAAATGACCGTGCTGTAATGCCGTAACCCATAGCGGAAGCTTGCGCACGGTTGCGCAAAACCGCTCGACTTTACGGCGGCGGCGAAAGAGCATCATGGCGGATCGCGGGTTTTTCAGCATGGAAAACAAAAAAGCATACGTCTGGGGTCTTTATGGCGGCTTCGCCGTCGTGTTGGCGATGCTCATTTGCGCCGCCACACGCCAGAATGGGCTGAAAAGCCGAACAGCAGTATGAGTGAACAACAACAGGGCCAAGCAGAGTTCAAGTTTGAATGTCCGCATTGCAGCCAGCACTTTTCAGCGACTCCCGATTTGAGCGGCACTGAAAACGAATGCCCAACATGCGGCCAGCGATTCACTGTTCCTCTGCTCACACGCGCGAATGCGACATTTGAACCATCAAGTGCGATCCCGCCACCCCTTCCAAACATCGGCCTGGCAGATTTGCCGAAGGCCCAAACGGGCGCTTCCGCGTATCAAACAGATACCTCAGAATTTTTTGTTCAACACGGCGGCGAGCAATTCGGGCCATACTCCAGTGAAGATATTCGCCAGTTTCTGAAGCTGGGCGCTTTTAAACCCGATGATCTCGCGTGGACGAAAGGCATGGTGGTCTGGAGTCTTTTGTCGGAATTGTTTCCTAACGCACCCTTTGAAAAACCGAAGCCCAAAGCGGCGAGGCGCAAGCGCACCAATTACTTCATCCGACACTGGCGGGGTGAGCTTTCCTTGGGAGTTTCCTACTGGGCGAACGGATTCTTGGGCACGTTTCTGGTGTTGTTGGCTGCAAACACGTTGGCCGCAATGCGGAACACAGCCGACCTCAAGCTCCTTGCCGGGCTGTCACTCTTCGTTTACGCGTTGGCAATTGTTGCTTCGGTCTGGCAGTTCGTTGGCGTTTGGCGATCAGCTTCAAATCACGTTTCGCGTGGCGGACAAAGCTCCTGGGCTACACTGGCCAAAGTGCTTGTAGTTATCGGCGCGCTAAACTGCATTGGTCTTTTTTGGAAATCTTACATCCCGCAATCAGCGGAAATGGCGAGAATCATGGCCGGGGACGTGCGAACACCGCCCTATAAAATCCGGGTTTTGCCCGGCGGAACAGAAGTTGAATTTCGTGGGGGCTTCCGTGCGGGGTGTGCAAAAGAACTTGAAGGAATCTTGTCTGCGGTTCCGCAAGCCAAAGTGCTGCACGTTGAAAGCATCGGCGGTCGCATCAACGAGGCAAATAAGATGATGCAGCTAGTCCGCGACCGCGGATTGACAACTTATACGTCGGAGCAGTGTCTAAGCGCGGCGACTTTGGTGCTGATGTCGGGCAAAGAGCGTGTGGTCGAAGTGAACGCAAGAGTTGGATTCCACGCTGGAACATTGCCCGGTGCGACTGTCGAGCAGCAGCGCGCAATGGATAATCTCGTGCGCTCAACTATGCGATCAGCGGGTGTGTCAGAACAATTCACCAGCCGAGTTTTGGCAACACCTTCAGATCAAATGTGGTATCCGACATTTGACGAGATGCTGAAGGCGGGGGTTATCACGAGTCGAAAGGATTTGAACAAGCAGCTCACGGATAGTCTGCAAGGATTTGTTAACGATGCCCAGAGTTACGTGCAGGGGGATGGTAATGAAACCGTGCCGAAACTCAAATCAACAGGAGACGCAGACATGGATGCGGCACTTGAACCTTTGAACGCATTTTTCCAGGAGTTATTTGGGTTTCTAAACCACATGGAAGATGAACTCACACCTTTTCAGCGGGATGACATCTTCTCAGCATCAGGTACTAGGCAGGAAATCAAGCATCCAGTCTGAAATTGGCAAAAGCCTTGCCAGCCAGACGATTATCGAACGATACCGCAAGGGCTTTCCGCTAATGATCCAATCTTGGCGGGCAAAGTATTCTTCGCTGCAAGCTTCCGACGCGGTTAAGCGCGGTGCGCTGGAAGGCTTTGAGAATACGCTAAGCGTTCAAGTCCCTTTGTATCAGAAAATGTTTGCGCTGCGATTGCAGATGAAAATCACTGAGTCGAACCTCTTAAAATTCATGCAGGCTCAATTCGGTGATTACGAAGTGACCGACAAATCTATTTCCTTCAAGACACCTTCCAACGTGCAGAAATACAATGAACTGGCGAAAGGAATACAGAACGCGGAGGAGGATCTTCGTGCCTACGAAAAGCGCCAATTTGAAGAAGTCGAGGCTGCTAAGGCAAAACTCCACAAGCTAAGCGAATAACGGCAAAGAGGAACCTACCCTTATGCAATTTCTCATTCAACACGACGGCGAGCAATTCGGGCCATTTTCCGAAGCAAAAGTTCGGGATTGTTTGAAGCTGGGCGCTTTCAAACCCGATGACCTCGCGCGGACTGAGGGTATGAAGGATTGGACGCCTTTGAGGGACCTTCTGCCTAGCACTGAAAGCAAAATGCCGGAAGGTCAGCACCCCAAAAAGCAGGAACGCACGGCTAAAGCCCGAAACTCTTTCCTCGCGGTTCGCGATTTCGTTGATCGGCTTTTAACGCCGCAGAAAGTATTGGCCCTCACTGTTCTGCTCTTGATTGCGAGCTGGGCGTACCCGCCGGGCTTCCATTCTCGGAATTACTCTTATCATGGTTTCTTTTTCCTATTCGATATGAGTAGCGCAATGCGAGTCGATTTCGGGCGCTTGATTCTGCTTGATGCCATCGTTGTAGCAATCGGGGGCGGCTTCGCCTGGGCGGTTTTTCGCAACTCAGCCCATCGCAGCATGGTCGTCCGGCTTGCATCCTACTCGTTAGTTTCGGGGTTTTTGATCGCAATAGCCTGTGCGGTGGCGGCTTTGGTTCTTCTTGTCGGGGGTGCTATACGAGAAGACCATCAAAAAGCAGCCACCAAAGCCGCAGAAGTTGCGCGAAACAATGCAGAAGCCAACCAACAAGCGGCGGCAAGGGAGAGAGCAAGGATTCTTCAAGAGACACTCGACAAGAGCGTGTCTAGGTCAGCCACGGCAATTGAACTTTTTCATGGGATCAGATTATTAATCCGGCAAAGAGAAAGAACCTTCATGCGGCGTAGGAAGTGGTGGAGGAACGAAAGCAGGCCCGGATGATGTCGGGTTGTTTATGGCAGGAGCGCAGTTGAGCAAGCGTCTGTTTGTGCAGACAGCTTGCGTTGCGCGGTGCGGGCAGTTGGGAGAGCTTGCTTTTGAGCGCGCGGTTGAGCCGCTCGTCAGGGTTGAGTTCCGGGCTGTAGCTGGGCAGGTGATGCACGGCGATCGTTTCGGTGTGCAGTGCCAGCCATTCTTTGACCGGCGCGCTGTGATGCACGCGCAGGTTGTCGAGGATGAGATACACTTTGCGCCCGCCCGCCTGCTTGATGAGTCGCGCCATGAATTTGATGAGCAGAGTCGAGTTGAGCGCCCCTTTGTAAACCATCCACCGGGCGCTGCCGCGATTGGTTACCGCGCTCATCACCGAAAACCCGAAGCGTTTGGAACGCTGGCTCACCGTGGGGGTCTGTCCTTTGGGAGCATAGCCGCGCGGCGCGTTGGGTTGGTTGTTCACCCCGGTCTGGTCGCCCCAGAAAATCTCCGCATCTTCGACCCCGGCCTGCACGGCGATGGCAGGATAAGTCTCCCTCAGCCACTTCTTCACCGCCTTGGGTTGCTGTTCATAGGCCCTCTTGAGGGGCTTTTGCGGAGTGAAACCCCAGCGCTTCAAATACTCGCCCATCGTGCGCACGGGCAACTTGATCCCGTAGCGGAACTCAATGAGTTGCGCCACCGCCTTGCGCGTCCACAGCGCGAAGGGCAGTTTCAACTGGTCGGGCAGCTTGTCGCGGATGAGCTTTTGAATCTCCCTCTCCTGCTCTTTCCCGAGAGTGCGTCCGTCGCCCACCTCACGCCCGCGCGCGTCGGCCAACAGGGATTGGATGCCGTGCTCGCGCCGGTGCTGCCCCCATTGGCGCACGGTGCGCACATGCATGCCCACCGCCTGGGCCACATCCGCTTGCATCCATCCGGAGTCCAGCAGCTTCATCGCACGCTGCCGGGCCGCCTTTTGCTGCTCCTTGTTCATCTTGCGTCCGTCTTCCTTCATTACCCCATCCTGGCACACCCGCAGCAAGGGTGCTATCTTTTTGCCGCATTAATAGCTCGCCAACTCGGATATTCCGACGAGCAAATTGACAGGTACTTATCCCAGAGAGCGGACCAATTTATGGAGGCTAAGAAAGCCGGTTATACTTTTCGAGAAATCGAAGATCATGTGTCGGGGGTTAGCGCAAACGATCTCAAGAAAATCACCGTGCTTGATGTAGCCGCCGTTTTTGAGACTCCGCAGCAGATACGCGCCTTTCACGGCAGGCTCCGTAATGAACTGTCCTGCCAAATCAGAGACATTGTCCTCAACGCTTCGGTTTACAACGCTAATGGAGAGCGCATTAAGTCTTCTAAGATTGAATTGACGCATTGGACATACGAAGATCGGCGCGATAGGGATCCGACGAAAATGGGCGTTATCTACCAACTGCACCCAATCACTTTCGACGAGCCAGTTGATTTCGCCAACGTGCCGGCAGGGGCTAGGTATGGGCTTGAGGTAGTGGAAGCGCATTACGCCGAATAGCGTATCCCGTCCACCTTGCAGCAAACGCCACGCGATTCGTTAAAAACAGCGCGTCCAAGAGCCTGACAAGCCACTTCCCGGTGCTGGCGTTGGCATAGAATCGCATCGGTTTGCGGAACGGCGGCGATGCCCTTTTTCTGCAATTCCAACAACGCGGCGTTCATGGCCTGAGCCGTGAAATACCTGAGTTGGACACTGATTCCGCGATGTCCTCGACTGCGTGAGCTTTTAATGTCCTCAATGATTCGGAACGCCAGCGGAAACTTGCCTTTCCATTTCCGGTAAAGTGGGATGCGAGCCGCCAATTCTGACGGAAAATTCACCAGCATGTTCGCCATGTTCTTGATTTTGTCCCGCTCGCCCTTGTCCTCACCGTCCTCGCACCATTTCGAGTAATAATCTCCTGAATTGAGAAAGCTGATTAAGTCCGTCTTTTCCTGCTCGTATTTGGAGAGATCAACCACAACGGGACGTTTCGCTATGAACAAACTGAAAAGCCATGCGCCCGGGTTGAGTTTGATATGGTTGACGGCAAGGTGAAAGCAAATCATCCATGTTCCCTCCCTTTCTTGGTAGTAATCCATGCGGTCATCCAAAATCCGTGGAAGCCAAACGTGGTGGGCGTGTGAGATGTCACAAAACAAAGCCTCCTCGCCTGAGAGCCTGAGATGCGGTTTCAATTCCCTCGGCAGGCTGGAAATGGTGGTGGTCGCCGTCCCGCTGCCGTCAAACGTGCATTTGTGTTCTTTGCAGTCAATCGCACTGGCAATTTCGTGAGTTCCTTGTTTGCGCAGCTTGGCAATGATCGGACGGGCCGATTCAGCAAAGCCGAGTTGGTTCAGTGAATTGAGAACACCAGCCCGGACTGGATGCCTTTCGTTCAGTCGTTTCTCCCTTCTTTCGTAAGCATTCGCAAACCTTTGCGCCTGCTTTGCTGACAGGCTGAGTTTCACCGGCAATTTGCTGCCAGCATATTTGTCCGTCAATCGGTAGATGGTGGACTGTGTTAGATGTCCGCGCCAAAGCGCATCGTGAACGATGTCCAGGAAGCCAATTTCCACAAGCAACGGCATTGGACTGCAAATTGTGTCCTTGTTCTTGGGTCGCTTGATCGGGCTGCAATAGTCAGCCGCCAGTTTGCCTGAAAATTGAAAACCAGTCGATTTATTCAGCTTTGTCAGACGAGAAAGCAAGTAGAGCAAACCGTTTAAGCGGTGAGTGGTGTTCCATTCAACCTGCTTTGTCTTGTTCAACACCTCTATCAAACCTTCACCATCCACACAGCTAGTTACGGACTGGATAATATGTGGGTGCTTTTTCAATTTGTCCTTGTGGGTGCTTTCTTGCCTTGTCCTTGTGGGTGCTTTTTCGAGGCTTTGTGTCCTTGTGGGTGCTTTTTGGAAAGCCGTCTGCAACGTCGGCAGCGCCCCTCACTGGTTGGTTGATCGCTTCGCAAGAATGTGAATCGGTCATGCTTACAAGTCCTCCTCGTCGCCGTGCCTTCTGAACGCGTTCACCGTTTCAAGCAAACTGGCCCTCTCCAGTTCTTCCGTTCGCCGCAACCGCTCCCAAGCACCTTGCTCTATGTGCTTGGTTATAGCGTCGGAAACCATTGCTTTGAGCGTGCTTGTCGGCAATGCGTCAACCTCAACACAACCCCCGATCCAGTGTTTCGCACGGGTGTCACCCGCCTTCGCTGGTCGTGTCGGCAGGTTGTATTGCTCAATCTGTTCTGGCGTGACTGCGAGACGTTCCATTTCAACCTCTGCACCGTGCATCTCAAATGCCTTTAGCGCGATGCGGTCGATCACCACACCGCTTGGATCATGGTCGCCAAGATATGCAATGCGGCAGACCTTCCCTCGCTCCGTCCAGCGCTTGAAGGTTTCAGCGGCGCTATAGAGGCTCGTCCCGCTGGCAAACCCACGGCACACGAAAGTCTTAACTCCAAACGCATTCGCCGCATCTGACACAAGCCCCGCTATCGCGTCCTTCTCCACCCATATTTCCAAGTAAGTATCCTGATCCAGCCACAGGTTCCGCCGATACGCTTCAACGGTGTTCTCCAGTGCTTCAACCGCGCTGTCGTAAGTGGTCGTCCCGATGTGCCAGCGGGTGTTGTCTGCGAACGCATTCCACGGAATCAGGCCGCGCTTTCTCCAGTTCGTGAGGTGATTTCCAAGCTGCTTGTATGATGCCTCGGTTTTCTCCAGCCCTGCCTCGCTTACGAGGCAGTAGAAAAGGTGACGGATCGTAACGATACCCTCCCGAGCAAGGACGGTTTGTGACGCTGCCAGTAGTGCATTGAGTTCATCCTTGGTGCGCCGATTCCGTTTTATCGAGCTAGGTTGATAAAGCGTGGTGCTCATTCCAAATCCTCACAGCAGCGGGGACAGTCCTGCACTTCGCCTTTGAGTGACTGAATCCAGCCACGCCCCTCGCATGTAGGGCAACGCGGCGTCCACTTGCGACGTTGTTCACTGTAACCCTTGCGTGCCGCATGGCCGAACCGGGGCGTTGAGGGGGCTGGCGGCTGATAGTTGGAGCGGCTCATTGACGTTCCACTAGCTGACTGAGCTTTTTGAACGCGGCCTCTTTTTCGTTGAACGTCCAGCCCAAGTCGCCCCATTCGCATGACGACGGGTATCTTTCCCCGGCAGCTAGGATTTTGCCATCAGGAGCAACCCGCGCGGCCTGTTGCCTGATGACGACGACTTCGAAATGCGGGAGCGAATGGCGGGGTTTGGTTTGCTCATAAATGGCGAACCTTCCCTCGCGGCAAATTTGCCGAAAACGAAAGCCGCCCCGCCGAAACTCGTTTGCGAGCGGCTTCATTCGTTGCCCTTCCCGGTGGGTTTCGCCTTTTTCGGTTTGGGCTTCGGATTATACGGTTCCGCGAGTGCCAGGACGCGATCCAGTTCGGATGCTGGAATGAGGATGCGCCCCAGTTCGGTAACAGCGTTTAGCTTACCCGCGTAGAGAAGCCTATACGTCCAAGTTGGATGCCGCCCACACGACGCCGCAAACTCCGAAGGCGAGAAGGCAGCCCGACTAACTGATTGGTTTTGGTTTGTCTGCATGGAAGAGCATGCGACAACCCGCAAACCTATGTTATGGCGTCTAAGCGGAACGCTTAGAAGTCTTTTGCGCCTCCTCAACCAACTTGGCTAAACGCTCGTTCATCTCCCGCTTTTGCTGCTCTCTCTTCTCGGCGTAAATGCCAAACTCACAAGGTATCAATTTAGCACGGTAAGCCAACGCCCTCGCCTGTGCTTTTTGAAAACTGGATTCTCCCGATTTGATGCTATAAAGGGGTGCTTCATAGAGCTTTCTTGTAGTCGCATCTACCGGGCGATGATCGTGAAATTTGAGCGGCTTCCCTGCTTTATCTCGCTTCGCGTTTTTGTCGGCAAACTCGAAAGCCTTCTCCCAGCCAAGTGCGCGATATAGCCGCGAAGCTGCCAAATCTTTCAAACGATCAACAAACTCTCCAGTTTTTCCGGTAGGGTTTCGTTGATGGGCGTCGAGCAGTGCCTTGTTTTCCGGCAACCCCAACCACTTTGTGAACTCCTTTTTCAACTGGGTAGGAGTCTTGCCAAAATCGATAGTGAAGAGTGCATGAACCCAACGCTGGCTTCTCTTCTGATCTTCGATTTGCTTTTCTAGCTTGGATTCTAGCTCACGAATCTCTGCGCGGATTTTGGGATGCGCGTTTAGCCCGAAGCGTTGGAGCCTTGCAAGCTTCCTTTCCAATCTCGAAACCGACGGTGGCCAGCCCTTAATGATCGGATAGACTCTCTTTGGTGGATTGGGGCCAGATGGCCCCTTTTCTTGCATCTGTTTCCCAGCCATTGCCTTGAACTCATCAAAGACGCCCATTGAATTAAGGAGCCAAACTTCATTCATCCGCAACGGTCGAACCTCATTTGCTGGCGGAGAAAATAGCCCCATGTGCAAAATCTCTTCGCGCTCTTCGTTGCCTAGCTGATTCCAGCCTTTTGACGGAAAGGATGGGCATTTCCAAATGTCGATCCACGGCGAATTGATGAACCATGAGTTGCAATCAAACTTGCTTTCCAAAGCATCACAGATTTCGTGGTAGTCAGTCCCGCCCTTGTGTAATTCAGCCGCTTCGCGCAAGACATCTGATTCTCGGGAATACTCATACTGGCACGCTGCTTCAAACTTGTTATCGACAACGATTCCGTGCAGATAGTCCATGTTAGGCAGCAATGCTTCTTCGGTTATTTTCGGGTCTGCTTTCTTTGCGGACTTCTTCGTTTTCATCTAAAAAATTGCGAGGGGTTTATACGAAAGACGCTTCCCTATTCGGGGGGTGCCGGGTGGGGGTGGTGCCACCCTCCGCCAAAAAGAGATTCCTTACACCTTGGGAAAGTCCGAGCGCCTGTCTTGATAAGCGAAGCGGGGCGGGTGTGGGCAAACGCAAGTCGAGGGCGGGGAGGGTCGGCCTTGGAAAAAGAAGGCTCATTTGCGAGAGGGTGCATGTCCGCTTTTCATCGGAACGGTTCACGCTGGCACCGGGAAAGCGATCACGTCGGCATCCGGCGTTGCGACCGGCCCGAAGCTCACCTTCTGCGCTTGTAGGATGCTGTGCTCGCGCCGCAAATGCCCGTAGGTCTTCATGGCGAGCGCACCGCCGTCCTTGTGCCCAAGCCAGCGCGAAACGGTCGGAATATCGACGCCTGCTTCAATACAGGCCGTTGCGAACAAATGCCGCAAGTCGTGGTGCGTAATGCGCACCATGCCGGTTTTCTTCGCCGCATGGTCAATCGCCTTTTGCGCTTCGCGCACCCGGAAGACTTTTCCATCAAGCGGTTCATCGGAACGCCCCCGGCGCATCCGCGTGAAAAGCTCCCGCGCATCGGCAATCATCGGCACCCGGCGAACCGTCCAGTTCTTCGTTCCGGTTTCAGGATCGCCACGCACCACGATTTCCCCCGCCTCGAAATCCAGGTCGCGCCATTCGATCTGCCCCGCCTCACCCTTTCGACAACCCGTGAAAGCCAGCCCTCGAAGCAAGTCCGCGCAATCGCGGGAACACCACGCGCCCGCGTTTTCGACGGCATCGAGCATGTTGCCGAACTGTTCACGACTCGGAAGCGTGAGTTGCTTTTGACGCACCGGCACACGCTCCAGCTTCGCCGCAGCGTTGCCATAGACAACACCCGCCTCAATCGCCACGTCGAGCACATGCCGCAGCCCGGACAGCGTGTTGTTGTATCGCGTCGGCGAAGCCTTCTTGCGGAATACCCTCGCCCACTCCTTGCACTCCGTCGCCGTGATGCGTCGGATTTCCTGCTCGGCCAGCCCCGGCCAGCTCTTTAGCAGCGAGGTGAAAATCTGATTCCAGTAATGCCGCGTCGTCGGCTTGATCGTCACGTCGTCGGCTTGGTTCTGTTTATGGATTCCCAGCGCCTCGGCGAACGTCATCTTCGCCGATCCCTCGCTTGCTCCCGCAGCCTGCTTTTCCCGATGCTCCCGAAGGAACTCAGCCAGCCGGGATTTCGCAACGGAGAAATGGGAAGTGCGAAGGCTCTTCCAAATTTCTTTGCCGTTGGCGAAGGCGCGCGCATAGTATCTGCCCGACGTATGGCGCACCAAATTTTGCTCTCGTGTCTTTTCCCAAGTTTTCATGGTTTAGCCTCTCTTTCTAAGCTGACCGTAGAATACGACCGTAGAAAAGTCAACAAGCGAGTTTTTGTGAATACGCAAGTTGCTGATATGTAGTTACTTGGGCCTGTAGCTCAGCGGTTAGAGCAGGGGACTCATAATCCCTTGGTCGTGGGTTCGAATCCCACCGGGCCCACCAATCAATTTTTGATTTTTGATTTCAGATTTTTGATTGAAAGACTCCTGCCACATGAACGCTCTGTCTCAATTCAAATTCGCAGTGGTCGGCTCGGGGGCGGTGGGCGGTTACTACGGGGCAAAGCTCGCGCATCACGGACGCGATGTTCGCTTTTTGATGCGGAGCGATCTGGCCTTTGTGAAGGAGCACGGCCTCACCGTGCGGTCGCCGGAGGGATTGATTCATCTCGATAACGTCCACGCCTGCGCATCCACCGGGCAAATCGGGCCGAGCGACGTGGTGTTGATCGCGCTCAAGGCCACTTCAAACAGCGCGCTCGAAAAACTGATTCCACCGCTGCTCAAGGACGACACGATTTTGCTCACCCTGCAAAATGGTCTCGGCAACGATGAGTTCCTCGCCGGGCGTTTCGGAGCGGAGCGCGTGATGGGCGGGTTGTGTTTCGTCTGCCTGAACCGCGTCGCGCCGGGCGTGATCGAACACTACGGCCACGGCCGCGTGTCGATCGGCGAGTTCCAGCGTCCGCCATTGCCGCGCACGCTCGAGATGGTCGCGGAGTTTCAAGCGTGCGGGATCGACACGTCGCTCGTGGACAACCTCGTGGCCGAGCGCTGGCGAAAGCTTGTCTGGAATGTGCCGTTCAACGGCCTGTCCATCGCGGCGGGCAAGGTCACCGTCGGGGAGATTCTGGCGGACGAAGGGCTCCGCTCGCTGGTGCGGAGTTTGATGCGCGAGGTGATCGACTCCGCGGGAAAACTCGGCTGCGACATCCCTCTCGATTTCATCGACGACAACATTCGGCGCAGTCTGCCGATGGGAGATTACCGTCCTTCGAGCCTGCTCGATTTCGCGGCCGGACGTGCGGTGGAGGTCGAGGCGATTTGGGGCGAGCCGTATCGCCGCGCCGTGCGCGCCGGGGCGGATGTCCCACGGCTTGAGATGCTCTATTTTCTTTTGAAAAAACTGACGCGGGAGTTGGGTGCTGAGTCGGGTCAATATGAGAGCAGCGTCATCCTGAGCGGAGCGAAGGATCTCGCAAGCGACGCCAAGTCTGATTTGCGAGATTCTTCGCTGCGCTGAATGACACGCAACTTGACGCAGGAGATGACATGAAAACCACCAATGAATTCGACCTCGATTCGCTGTCCGTGAGGGATTTCAAGCCCGACTGGGGCATCGTGCTTGGCTCCGGGCTGGGCACTTTTGTTGACCGGCTGGACGTTGCTCACATCATCCCGTTCGGCGAAATCGAGGGACTGCCCGTGTCCAAAGTTCCCGGGCACGCCGGGCGATTTCATTTCGCAACGATCGCCGGACGCCGCACGGTGATCGCGCAAGGCCGGGTGCATCTTTACGAGGGGCACACCGCGCAACAGGTCGCGGCCGGCGTTCGTTTCATGGCGGCGCTCGGCATTTCAAAACTCATTCTCACCAACGCGGCGGGGACGCTGCATCCCGATTACGCGCCCGGTTCGTGGATGATGATTCGCGATCACATCAACCTCACCGGAACCTCACCGCTGCTCGGCGGTGCGCATTTTTTCGACATGAGCGAGGTCTATTCGGAGCGGCTGCGGCGGCACTTCGCGGGCGTCGCGGCGGCGGAAAATGTTCCGCTCCACGAAGGCGTCTATGCAGCGGTGACCGGCCCGCAATACGAGACCCCGGCGGAGATCCACATGATCCGCGGCTTCGGCGCGGATGCGGTCGGCATGTCCACCGTGCTCGAAGCGATCCAGGCGCGGGCGCTCGGGATCGAGCTGGCCGGTTTTTCGTGCCTCACGAATTGGGCCGCCGGACTTGGCGCAAAGCCGCTCGGGCACGAGGAGGTCATCGAGTGCGCCAGCGCGGCCGGGGTTCAACTCGCGCGCCTGCTGGAAAAATCGCTCGCGCTTTGTTGAGTCCGGGTTTTACTCGAACCATGACAGCCGACATCCCCGCCGCGCTCGAAGAACTCCGGCACATTCTCACCGGCGCGGTCGCAGCCGGTGCCTCGGACGTTCATCTCAAAGGGGACGGGCCTGTCGTTTTCCGTGTGAATGGCGCCCTGGTCGAGGTGGATTGCGCGCAGCCGGATGAAGATTGGATGTCTGCCATCGCGGCGGCAATCACCACGCCGATGGTGCGAAAGCGGCTCGAAGAAAACTGCGAGGCCGATTTTTCGTACGAGTGCGAAGGGATCGGGCGCTTTCGCGTGAACCTGTTCAAGCAACGCGCCAGGCTCGTTTGCGCAATGCGGCTTGTGAAGTCCTCGATCCGAAGCATCGCCGAATTGCATCTGCCGGACATTGTCAAAGAACTCGCAGGGAAACCCAATGGCCTGATCCTAGTCGCCGGCTCCACCGGATGCGGAAAATCTACGACGCTGGCGGCGATCATCGAGCAGATCAATTCGCAGTTCAAAAAACACATCATCACGCTCGAAGACCCGATCGAATACGTGTTCGCGGACAAGTGCTCGCGCATCGAGCAGCGGGAGATCGGCATCGACACGTTTTCGTTTGCGGCCGGGCTGAAGAACGTCCTGCGACAGGACCCCGATGTCGTGATGATCGGCGAGATGCGCGACGCGGAGAGCTTTACCGCCGCGATGCGCGCCGTGAACACGGGGCATCTCGTGATTTCCACGCTCCACACGAACGGCGCGGCGCAATCCATCATTCGCGTGCTGGAATTCTTCCGGCCCGAAGAACACGAGCAATTGCGCCGCCAGCTCGCGGAGGGGCTGCTGGCGGTCGTTTGCCAGAAGCTGGTGCGGGGCGCGAACGATCAACTTCTGCCTGCGGTCGAGATTCTCATCAACACGCCGTCGGTTCGCGAGTTGCTTGCCAGCGGGCAGCTCGACACGCTCCCCGCCGCAATCGAGAGCGGCGGCGAAATGGGGATGCAGTCCTTCAACCAGGCGCTCTACAAGATGGTTCAGGAAAACAAGATCTCGCGCGAAGAAGCCATCGCGCAGGCTCCGAATCCGGAAGCGCTCAAGATGAATTTCAAAGGAATCTTCCTCGACGGCGCGAGCAAACGAATCCTCGGCGGAGGGCTGCGGTGAAGACAGCGTCCGCGTTCCACCAAAGCAACAATCGCCAGCTTGTTATGAACGCCTGAAGCCGGTATAGGTATCCACGATGAAAGCTATTCTTGTATTGCTACTGGTCGTCGCGTCGTTTTTTGCCTATCAGGGACGACAACGGATAACGGTGCTGGAAGCGGATCTCGAAATCGCGCATCAGCAGCTTGATGTTGCACAGAAGCAACTGGCTGAAACGCAAACTCAACTGGCTGCGCTAAAGGAGCAGATGGCGAAGGAAGGTGTGGCGATTGCCCAGCCGGGTCAGCCCGGAGCCGCTCCGGTGGTGAAAAAATCGGGGCAGTGGATGTTTGATCCCAATCGCAACAGCCCTCTGGAACGCGGCGGGAAGCCGTAGGTCAATTCAGCCTATTGGTGCGCCCGTGAAGCGGGCGTCAACGCGGGTGGAAGTCCCGCCGGTGCAATTAGACGGTTCAGCACCGCAGACCGTGCCAACTGCGTCGCCGCGAGGCGGGGTGGGGAGCAGGCATGGAGTCGAACCGGCAGGTCGCAATGCACAGATGAACCACATAAATGAGCCTCGAAAAACACTCCCGGCAGCCGAGCCTCTCAAGAGTGGGCGAAGGCCGCAGAGTCGAGACCCAGACCAACCGTCGTGGGTTTTGACAATGGACCGGCGGGGTCTGCGTGGGCGACATGTCGCGAAGTGACGCGCGGGTAAACGGGGAGATCTGTCATGGCGGGTAAGCAAGACTCAACTGGCGGCACAACCCCAACAAAGGGGAAGGCCGTGCAGGCCAGGA
This sequence comes from uncultured Verrucomicrobiae bacterium, assembly GCA_963751395.1. Classification (GTDB taxonomy): domain Bacteria; phylum Verrucomicrobiota; class Verrucomicrobiia; order Chthoniobacterales; family Chthoniobacteraceae; genus CAVVUC01. The sequence goes on from CAVVUC010000001.1 coordinate 93,758, forward strand.
CAGAAGTCGGAGGCGTTCGTAGTAGTGATAATCCCGTGCCGGACCTCTGGTTCGGGCAACCCGCGGGGGAGCGAAGGGACGCCACTTGTTCCGCAGGAGCGAAGCGCAGGGAAGGACGTGGTGACGGCCCGCGAGGGCTACCAGCACCCGAGAAAGTCCGGCAACTGCAAATCACCCTGTATCGGAAAGCGAAGTCCAAGCCGGAATACCGGTTCTGGAGTCTATATGGAGAAGTGCAACGCGCCAACGTGCTGGCAGCAGCTTGGCGGCGCGTGAAAGCGAATGCAGGAGCGGCGGGGGTGGATGGAGTGAGCATCGAGGAACTCGCCGCCGATGCGCAGGTGGAAGCCGCGTGGCTGAACGCGCTGCAAGAGGAGCTTCACTGCAAAACGTACCGGCCCGCGCCGGTGCGCAGGGTGAAGATTCCCAAAGCCAGTGGAGGGTTTCGTGGGTTGGGGATTCCCACGGTGAAAGACCGCGTGGTGCAGATGGCGGTGTATCTGGTGCTGATGCCGATCTTCGAGGCGGACTTCCATCCGCGCTCCTTCGGTTTTCGGCCCGGACGGGGCGCCCACCAGGCGGTGGAGGTAATCCGGGAGGCATTGCGCATGGGCAAGACCGAGGTGGTCGATGCCGATCTGGGGCAATACTTCGACACGATCCCGCATCGGAAGCTGATGCGGCAGGTGGCCCGGCGGGTGAGCGACGGGATGATCCTGAAACTCATCAAAGCCTGGCTGCGCGCGCCGATCGTCGAGGAAGAGCAAGGCGGAGGCCGGAGGATGAAGGCCAACCCCTGTGGCACCCCGCAGGGCGGCGTCATTTCTCCCTTGCTGGCCAACATCTACCTTCATCCGCTGGATGAGGGCGTGAATGAATGCCGGCAAAAGCCGCGGATGGTGCGGTATGCGGACGATCTGGTGATCCTCTGTCGGCCCGGAGAAGGAGAGGGGATGAAGGAGCGGCTGGCTCGGTGGCTGCAAAGCCGGGGGCTGGCCCTGAACGAAACCAAGACCCGAGTGCTCCAGAGCTGCGCGAGCGGCTTTGAGTTCCTGGGTTTCACCTTCCGCTGGCAGCAGTCGAAGAAGGGAACGCCGTATGTGCATACCGAGCCGAGCGCCGGCGCAGAGCAGGCGCTCCGGGACCGGGTGCGTGAACTCACCCGGCGTCCCACCACCTGGAGAGCGACTGGCGAGGTTGTGCGCGAGATCAACCAAGTGACCCGTGGCTGGAGCAACTACTTTGCTTTGGCCCACCACCACCGGAGCTTCGGGCAGATGAATCACTTCATCGCCCACCGGCTGCGGCAATGGTTATGGCGCAAGCACGGGAATCCCTCGGGGAAATACCAGCGCTGGCCGGACCGCGAACTCTTCACCACGTATGGACTCTATCACCTGCCGGCGACGCTGGCGTAAGACATCGCAAACCGACAAAGGAACTCGGAAAGCCGGATGCGGGAAAACCGCCCGTCCGGTTTGATGAGGGGCGGGAAGCAGACGGTCACTGGCCCGCGGGCCTCTCAATCCGTCGCTTCCCGCCTACTCTACATCTTAATCCTGCCCCCGTTCTTGGAGCGGGAGCAGGAATAAGAATAGGAGTAAGAATAAGATCAATAGCAAATGCCTCCTGCAACATGGTTTCACCCTGATGGTGAGGCCGGCCCCCGTAATCAGCTCCTTCCTTTGCGCTCTTTGCGGGCTTGGCGCGAGATCTTCTGCGGGATTTAGGACCTACAAAGCGCAGTTGAAACCACGGATTACACAGATAGCGCGGATTTTCAGGCTCTTATGAGAGGACGGGCATTCACCCCGGAGGTGAATATTTTTTGCATTCCAGATGGCTGGAACCCTCTGTATCCGTGCTCTCTGTGTAATCCGTGGTTCAATGGAACTGCGGAATTTAGGATCAAAGCTCTTCCCCGCTGGCATCAACGTGGCCGGCTACAGGTGGGACCCCATAAAATTTGCACGAATTGTCACCTGAAATGCACGCAGTGTCGTTGCCAAGGGCTCTCGAAATTCGTAAGCTGCCCTCCAAGTTTTAGGACTTGCCTCCACATAATTGCCAAAAACAGCTCCAGCATCCCATGAAAACCAAATCCAATCCGTTCCTCCGCTTCACGCTTCTTGCCGCCACCGCCGCCCTCGCCACACTCGCATCCGCCCACGCGGCTACCTACACCTGGATTGGTGGCACAAGCTCCGATTTCACGGAGCCTGCCAACTGGGACGGGGGTGCGTGGACTCAGTGGAGTGATTATACGTTCGGTGGCACCCCCACCCGCGCATCCATAAACCTCAACCTCAGCAACGGGAACGAGTACGGGATGAGCAGTCTGACTCTGCAAAGCGGACTGACTCAGGACATCGTCATCAGCAGCGCGGCAGGTTCGCGTCTCATCATGGGCACCGACCAATCGAGCAGCTCGGGCTTGATCACCATCGCCGAGGGCAGCAGTAACCTCACGATCAATGCCGAATACATCGCTTCCACCGCCGTAACCTGGGATGTCGGAGCCGGGCGCACGCTCACGATGGCGGGGCAACTGAACAATTGGTACAATCCTGCTTCCCTCGTGAAGAGTGGGTCGGGCACTGCCGTGCTCACCGCCAACAACTCCTACGGCGGCGGCACCACGATTAGCTCGGGCACGCTGCAAATCGGCAATGGCGGTGCCACTGGAACGCTTGGCTCCGGTGCGGTCACCATCGCCAGCGGGGCTGTTCTGACGATCAATCGCAGCGGAACCTATGGCACTACTTCCGACCAGAGCTTCAGCGGAGCCGGCATCTTGGTCAAGGAAGGCACCGGTGATATGATTTTCAATGGAACCTTCGACGCAAACAACTCCGTTGCCAACCTCCAGAATCTTACCGTCAATGGCGGTCTCGTCCGCACCGACAACTTCGGCGCGTGGAAGAGCGATTTGAACCTCACGGCCAATGGCTCCGGCAAGTTTGAGTTGTGGAATACCAATACCGCGCTGGGAACCCTGAATGGCAATGGCACCGTCCAAAACACAGTTTACTATGGCCGCCCCAACACGACGATCACCGTCGCCGCCGGTTCGTTCTCCGGAACCATCACCGACAGCGGCGGCGACACCAGACTCAGCCTCGTCAAATCCGGCTCAGGCACGCTCACGCTCTCCGGCGCGAACAGCTACAATGGCTTGACCGACATCACGGAGGGCACGCTGGTGGCGGCGAACAACACGGCCCTCGGGGCGAGCAGTTGGAGTGCCGACAATATGACGCGGGTTCGCGATGGTGCCACTCTGGTCCTTCAGGGTGGTGTCAGCCTCGCCGATCACATGCACCTGACCGGCACCGGCGTCGGCGGTCTCGGCGCGCTGCGCAGCATCAGCGGTAGCAACGCGCTGACCATGACATATAACAACAGTGGCAGCGGCCCCGGGTTTGCCCTCGATGGCAACACCACCATAGGTGTGGATGCCGATACGCTGACGGTCACCGGTTTCTACCATGACAGCGGTTCCTACGGCATCACCAAGGTCGGCAACGGCACGCTGGTGCTCAGCCAAACCAGCAGCTACACCGGCGGCACCACGATCAACGAAGGGACCATTGTGGCAACACGCAACACGCTGGGCACCGGGGCGGTGGAGATCAACAATGGCGGCACCCTTTATGCCAATGACCAGTGGGTCCTCTGCGGGGTGAACCAGCATGGCGTTGTGGAGCAGAACATCGGGACGTTGACCATCAATGCCGGCGGCACACTCCAACTCGACGCGACCAACGGCTACGCCAACGGGGCCACGAACCTCTTTCTCAACGGCGGCCTGGTTACTGGCGGTCCCAATGATCGTCGTGGTGACCTGTACCTGTATATTGGATACGAGCAAATCACGGCGGGCGCGACGGGCGGTGCGACCACCTCGACGATCGACTCCGTCATCGGCCTCACCGGGAACAATAACACGATCACTGTCGTTGACGCCAGCACGCTGAACATCACCAAGGGGATGAAGAACTCGGATTGGTATGATGGTAGCGGATTAACCGGCGGCTTCATCAAATCCGGCTCCGGCACGCTGGTTCTTGCCGCCGCGAACACCTACACCGGCCTGACCACGGTGAGCAACGGCACGCTCAAGGTCACGGGCAACAACTATTTGCCAGGAAACGGCGGGATCACGGTTGGCACCGGCGCAACCCTGATGACCGATGCCGCGAACGACGCCAACACCCAGAGGATCACCAGTACCATTACCCTGAATGGCGGCACGATGGCATCCGGGACTGGAATCGCGGCAAACAACACCCACGGCCTGTATGGTAATTATTTCCTTGATAACGGCGCATCGATCCAAGCCGGCGGCAATGCCACCTCGACCATTTCCGCCAGCCTGGGATTGGGCACGGGCCTGCCCACTGCGATCAACGTGGACGGTGGTTCGACGCTGAATATCAGCGGAGATATCTTCGGAGTCAGCTATGTGGTTTGGGGCCAATTCTCCAAGTCCGGTGACGGAACCCTGGTGCTGAGCGGCAACAACAAATCGACCCTCCAGGGCATGATACTTTCCGGCGGCACCGTCGAGTTCTCCACCAACTCCCTGCCCACGAATGCGCGAGTCAGTATCCCTGGCGCACCGGCGGGGTATTCGGCCGACATCCAGGGCAATGCGACCCTGCGCTGGGCCACCGGCAACACCCAGGACATTTCGTTTGAGAACGGCGCGGCCCAAATCAAGATCGGCGACGGCGTCACGGCCACCTTCGATACCAATGGCAACAACGTGACCCTCGCCACCGCGTTCGACTTGGGAGACAGCCAGACCGGCGCACTGACCAAGTCCGGTTCGGGCACGCTGACACTCACCGGCGCGAACAGCTACACCGGCACCACAACCGTCGCCGGCGGCACCCTCGCCTTGCAGGGCGGCGGCGGTGGTGGCTCGAACTACAACGGCAGCAATATCAACATCAATGGCGCATCCACCCTGCGTGTTTCCGGCGAGCGCTACAACTTCGCTGGCGAGACCTTTACGTTCGACAGTGTCGGCGGCGGCACCCTCGACGCCATTGCCAGCGGCGCGGGCGGCATGGTATTCATGGGCGGCAATACTTTCGCCACCAGTGGCGGTGCCCAGAATATCATCAGCGGCACGAGAAATGGGAGTGAAAACCAAGGATTCAACCTCAACGGCGAAACCGCGACGTTCAACGTGGCGACCGGCACTGACAGCACCAGCGATTTGAAAGTCATCGGCACCATCTGGAACGGCGGCAACGTCATCAAGACTGGCACGGGGCGGCTGGAATTCTTCGCGGCCCAGCAATACACGGGTAACACCACCGTCAACGAAGGCACGCTGAACCTGAACAACGCGATGGCGAGCGGAACCCTGAGCGTCCTGGCCAGCGCGGTCATGAACGTCAACTCGGTCGCGGCCACCGGCAGCAGCACGGCGGTCAGCGTCGGCGGCGTGGCGAACTTCAGCGGCACCAGCGGCGAAATCTACACGGTCGGCTCCCTGGACATCCTGGCCACCGGCACGGCGACGCTGACGGCGCACAGCGGGGGAGCGGGAAGCGTGAAGGTGCTCGACATTTCGTCGCTGATTATCAACGGAACGACCGCGTTTGCCGGAGGAGCGGATAAAGGCGGGAATTTCTCCGGGTTTGGCGGCAGCCCCTACTCGCCGGCACCCGTGCCCGAGCCGGGGACGATTGGCCTGATTGGCCTTGGGATTTTTGCGATGACGGCCCTCCGCAGGCGGCCGTCAAAATGAATCTGGCAACCCGGGCGTTAATGCCGGTTGCGAGCCGGCCTTGGGTAATACGACGGGTTGTCTGAATGGGGAAAGCCGCCGTGGTATCTTGGCGGGTGCCACGGCGGCAGCTTTCCAGAAGCAGCGGCGGATTCAGGCAATCATCCACGCGGCGATTGCCACTTCAGCCTGCGGTGTGGGTGGCAGCCATCCAGGGCAGGCTCCTCATCAAAGCTCTTCCCCGCCGGCCTCAACGTGGCCGGCTACAGGTGGCCGGCTACAGGTGGCCGGCTACAGGTGGCCGGCTACAGGTGGCCGGCTACAGGTGGCCGGCTACAGGTGGGACCCCATAAAATTTGCACGAATTGTCACCTAAAATGCACGCAGTGTCGTTGCCAGGGGCCCTCGAAATTCGTAAGATGCTGATCACGTTTGAGGACTTGCCCCGCCATAATTGCCAAAAAATAGCTCCAGCATCCCATGAAACCAAAATCCAATCCGTTCCTGCGCTTCGCGCTTGTTGCCGCCACCGCCGCCCTCGCCATGGGTTCCGCCCACGCGGCCACCTACACTTGGTCGGGCGCCACCGACTCCCTTTTCACCACCGGTAGCAACTGGGTCGGTGACACTTGGGCCCAATGGAATGATTATGAGTTCGCCGGGAATCCAACCACCGGCAGCGTGAACGTCGATAGCGGCGTCGGCTGGGGCAACATCACCCTGAGCAGCGGACTCACCACCGACATCGTCATCAGCGGAACCAATCCGATCATCATGGCTCCCGCCAAAGTTGGCCAGACAGGTTGGGAAGTGCCCTCCTTGGGCGGCACGATTACCATCGATACCGCCAGCAAAAACCTCACCGTCAATACCAGCTTTCTGATCGCCGGCGAACTGGTCTGGAACGTCGGTGACGGGCGCACGCTCACCGCCAATGGTGCCGTGAATTGGTGGTCAGACCAAGGGGGAACCACCGCATCCCTCAAAAAACTGGGGGACGGAACAGTCGTGCTCACCGCCGCGAACAACTACCAAGGCGGCACGACCATCAGTGCCGGCACCTTGCAGCTTTCCGGCAGTGGCACGCTCGGCTCGGGTGCGCTTTCCGTCAAGACTGGCGGCACACTCGACCTCGGCACGACCACCCAGACTCTCGGTGGTAACCTCAACGCCAGCGGTGCCGGGAATGGCGCGGTTGGCACCATCACCAACGGCACGATCGACCTGAACGGCAAGAATGCCTTCCTCCAGAGCGGCACGTTCACCATGAACCTGACTGGTGGTGGCGACAGCCGTCTGTGGATCGGCGGCGACGCCGGTGCCACCGTCGAACTCGGCGGCACCAACAGCTCGACCTATTCCGACAGCAACTCGACCATCATCGGCTTTTCCACCACCGGCGCGGCCGGCACGGTGAAGCTGCTCAGCGCCACTGCCCTCGGCCCGAACGGCCAACAGACCCAGGTGCATAGCGGCACGCTCGACCTCAACGGTCAGACCGGCATCACCGTCTCCCAAATCGCGCTCTTCAACACCAGCCACCTGGTGAACAACAATACCGGCACCGCTGCGAGCTTTGGCGGGACCGTGGACCTCACCGGCACCACTACCCACAATATCGGCGGCGCGGGCAACATGACGCTGAGCGGTGTCTTGCAAAGTGGCGGATTCACCAAGAGCGGCGCAGGCACGCTCACGCTCTCCGGAACCAGCAGCACCTACAGCGGCGTAACCACCATCGCCGCCGGCGTGCTCAATGCTGCGACCTTTGCCAACAACGGCGCGAACAGCAGCCTCGGCAACGGCACGGGAGACACCGTTGCCGAACAAATTGGATTGCTCTTCCTCGGCGGCACGCTGCAATACACCGGTTCCGCAGCCCAGAGCACGGATCGCCAGATACGCATCGGCACGTCCGGCGGGACCATCGATGCTTCAGGGACCGGTTCCGGCACCCTCAGTTTCACGCACAGCGGCGCGAACACTAATTTGTTTGAGACTGCGGGTACCCGCACGCTGACCCTTACCGGCAGCAATACGGGAAACAATACGTTCGCAATTATCCTGGAAAACCAGGGCGCAAACGCCACGAGCCTGACAAAATCCGGCGCGGGAACCTGGGTGCTCACCGGCTCGAACACCTACACCGGCACGACGACGATCAGCGCGGGCACGCTGAGCATTGGAAACTGGGGGGCATCCGGGCTGGGAACCATTACCGTGGGCAATACCGCCTCGACCACAGCCACTCTGGATGTCACGGGCGGCACACTCAATCTGGGGGCGAACCACATCTTTGTGGGCACCGGCAGCGCCGTCGGGATTGTCAACCAGAGCGGCGGCGCGGTCTCCTTCGCCAGCGGCAACGGACTTCTGATCGGCAACGGTGCGACCGGCACCTATAACTTGAGCGGCGGCACCCTGTCCGGGTTTGCTTCTGATGGCCGCGGAGTGATGATTGGCGTCAACGACAGCTCGAACGGCACCTTCAACTTGAGCGGCTCGGGCAATCTCTCTTTGGCCTCGGGTGAACTGGCGGTGGGTCGGAATGACGAGGCGACAACAGGTTGCACCGTGGCGTATAACCAGACTGGCGGCACCGCCACCGTCGGCTATTTGTCCATCGGCGGTACGAGTGGCAGCACCACGACCAACGCCACCTTCAGCCTCACCGGCGGCACCTTTTCCGCGTCCACCTTCCAAAATTTGGCGGCTTCGGCCAGCAGCAGCGCCACGCTGACCCTGGGCACTTCCGCGCAGGTGACGTTGCCCGCCTTCCCAACGCCGGCTGGCACCGCCAATCTCACGTTCGACTTCACCAGCGGCTCTCTGTCGCCCTCCGCCGCCAGCACCAGCTACATGAGCGGCTTGACCCATGCCTATCTCACGGCCAACGGCGCGAGGTTCAACGTGGACACTGGCAAGGACATCACCATCGCCCAAGTCCTTGAAAATGCGCCTTCAGAGGCCGGGAAACTCACCAAGCTCGGCACCGGCACGCTGACGCTCTCCGGCGCAAGCAGCTACAGCGGCGGGACGACGATCAATGACGGCACCGTGATCGCCACGGTTCAGGCGACCCCCGGGAGCACCTCTGCCCTCGGCCTCGCTCTTCCAGCCAGCATCATCACCATCAACAGCGGTGGCGCGCTGACCGGCAGCGTTGACAACTGGCTCGACAATACCGGCCTGGCATCAGGCGGAACCGATGCCCATGCCGTGGTCGTCAATGCCGGCGGCACGCTCAGCGGAGCGTCTGGTAAAATCACCGGCCTCGGCAATGTCACGCTCAACGGCGGCACGATTGAGGTGATCAATGGATTGAGTTTTCTACAGTGGAACGGCTCCTTCACCCTCGGCGGCGACATTACCGTCAGCGGGAGTGCGGCCTCATCCATCACGACGGGCTCCGGTTCTGGCGCGAGCGCAAATATGCAGATGAGCGACGGCGCGAACAACGTTGGCGGCACCCGCACCTTCACGGTCAATGACGTGACCAACAACGCCAACTCCGACCTGATTGTCAGCGCGCGGCTGGCGAATGGCACGGTGATCAAGGCCGGGACCGGCACGCTGGAGCTGGCCGCCGGCATTGCCGGCACCGGTACGCCGGTGAATTGGAGGATTGATGCGGGCACGCTGAAGACAAGCACTGACAACGTGGTCGGCCCAGTGAACATCACCGGTACGGTGCTGGGGACGACCTTTGACTTGGGCGCTACCACGCAGGCCGTTGGCAGCCTTGGCGCGACGGGCGCCGGAAACGGTTACCGCGGCACCATCACCAATGGCACGATCAACCTCGACGGCAACAACGCCTACCTCCAAAGCGGCACGTTCACCATGAACCTGACTGGCAGTGGGAACAGCCGTCTGTGGATCGGCGGCGACGACGCTGCCACCGTCAAACTCGGCGGCACCAACACCTCGACCTATTCCGACACCAACTCGACCATCATCGGCCTTTCATCCTACACCGGCACGGCCGGCACGGTGAAGCTGCTCAGCGCCACCGCCCTCGGCCCGAACAGCCAACAGACCCAGGTGCATAGCGGCACGCTCGACCTCAACGGTCAGACCGGCATCACCGTCTCCCAAATCGCGCTCAACGGCACCAGCAACATGGTGAACAACAATACCGGCGCCGCTGCGAGCTATGCCGGGACCGTGGACTTCTACGGCGTCGCTACCCCCAGTATCGGCGGCGCGGGCAACATCACGCTGAGCGGTGTCTTGCAAAATGGCGGCTTCACCAAGAGCGGCGCAGGCACGCTGACACTCACCGCAACGAACACCTACACCGGCCTGACCACGGTGAGCAACGGCACGCTTGCTTTTGATGTGAGCGAAACCCTGCTCGGCGGCCTGAACATCGCCACCACCGGCACGGCGGTGCTTACCGCGCACAGCGGGGGAGCCACGAGCGTGAAGGTGCTCGACATCACAGGGCTGACCATCTCAGGAACGACGGCGTTTGTCGGAGGAGCGGATAAAGGCGGGGACATCTCCGGGTTTGGCGGCAGCCCCTACTCGCCGGCCCCCGTGCCCGAGCCGGGAACGACCGGCCTGATTGGCCTTGGGATTTTTGCGATGATGGCCCTCCGCAGGCGGCCGTCAAAATGAAACTGGCAACTCGGGCGTTAATGCCGGTTGGGAGCCGGCCTGGGGTAATACGACGGGTTGTCTGAGGCGGAAAAGCCGCCGTGGTATCTTGGCGGGTGCCACGGCGGCAGCTTTCCAGAAGCAGCGGCGGATTCAAGCAATCATCCACGCGGCGATTGCCACTTCAGCCTGCGGTGTGGGTGGCAGCCATCCAGGGCAGGCTCCTCATCAACGCTCTTCCCCGCCGGCCTCAACGTGGCCGGCTACAGGTGCGACCCCATAAAATTTGCACGAATTGTCACCTGAAATGCACGCAGTGTCGTTGCCAGGGTCCCTCGAAATTCGTAAGATGCTGTTCACGTTTGAGGACTTGCCCCGCCATAATTGCCAAAAAATAGCTCCATCATCCCATGAAACCAAAATCCAATCCGTTCCTGCGCTTCGCGCTTGTTGCCGCCACCGCCATCGCGCTTGGTGCCACCTCCGTGCATGCCAATACCATCACCACGTCGTGGGATTACTACACCGCCACCGGTTCGGGGGACACACCATGGGTCGCGCCCGCATCCACCACCTCGGTGCTTGCCATCGACTGGGGCACGGCCGGATCCGGCACCGCCACCACCTGGGGCGGCATCAACTGGGTGGGTTCCAATGCCACTGGTGAAGCCAAGAACGATTCTGGAAGCGTGAAGACATATTTTTCCAAGCCCGGCGTCGCCTGGGGAACCACATGGGGCGACAATACCTTCTATCCATCGTCCAGCTTCCCCCTGCTCGGCAGCGGGGTTACCGGCGAAGACGATTACAAACTCGAGATCGGCGGCCTCAACCCCGGGCAGACCTATCAAATCCAGTTCGTGCTCGCCGACTCACGGGCCTTGGCAGCGCCCGATGACGACCGTTCGGTCACCATCTCGGGCACCGCCGGAACGACCGGCACCGCCACCAATTACCGCTACGGCTATTCCGACGGAAAATACGCCGTCATCACCGCGAACGTGATTGCCGATGCCGGGGGCTACGCGGCTTTCAAGCCGTCCGGTTTCAATGACAACGGTTCCATCGGCCAGCAAATCAATGCCATGCAGGTGCTTGCCGTGAATAATGCCAGCCTGAACTGGACCGCCGGCACCGGCACCTGGTCGTCCACAGCCAACAACTGGACCGGTGGCGTGGCTTGGACGGATTCCACCGCCGATGCCATTCTCAACAATGCTTCCAGCGCCACGGCCATCACCATCGACGGCACCCAAACCGCCGCCACCGTATTGGTCGGAAATAGCGCGGCCAATAACGCCCGTTACACATTCTCCGGGGGCACACTCAATGCCAGCGCGTTCATCGTCCAGGGAGCTGATGCGAACGATCCCGGCGTCGGGGCCACCACCCTGAACAACGTCAACCTCACCACCGTCGGCGATGTCGGCGTTGGCCGTTGGGACCTTGTCATTGGTGGCAGTAGCAGCGTCACCATCGGCGGACAACTCCGCAGCACCAGCAATGGTGCTGGATCTGGTGACTGGGGCCGCGTGACGATCCAGGACACCGCCAATGTGATTGCCACCGGTGGCGTGAGCAGCAGTGGCGCGGCCTGGGGACTTACACTCAACGGTGGCACTCTGACCACACCCAGCATCCAGGCTGTGGAAAATGGTTATGGTGCGGGCAGCCGGCTCACGCTCAATGGAGCCACCATGATTCCCACCCAGGACACCGGCAGCTTCATCTCCGTGAGTTCCAACCAGGCCTATGTCGGCAATAGTGGTGCCAAGTTCGACACCAATGGCAAGAACATCACTGTCGGTGTGAATCTGGTCGATACCAGCGGCCAGAACGGCACGCTCACGAAGCTGGGCACCGGCACGCTCACGCTCACCGCCGCGAACAGCTACAGCGGCACGACGACCATCAGTGCAGGCACCTTGCAGCTTTCCGGCAATGGCACGCTCGGCTCGGGCGTGGTTTCTCTCAAGGGCGGGACACTCGACCTCGGCACGACCACCCAAAGCCTTGGCACAGCGCTCAACGCCAGCGGTACCGGGAATGGCGCGGTTGGGACCATCACCAGCGGCACGCTCAACCTGAACGGCAAGAATGCCTACCTCCAAAGCGGCACGTTCACCATGAACCTGACCGGCGGCGGGAGCAGCCGTCTGTGGATCGGCGGCGATGCCAACGCCACTGTCGAACTCGGCGGCAACAACACCTTGACCTATTCCGACAGCAACTCGACCATCATCGGCCATTCAACCACCGGGACAGCCGGCACGGTGAAGTTGCTCAGCGCCACCGCCCTCGGCCCGGCAAGTCAGACGACCCAGGTGCATACCGGCACGCTCGACCTCAACGGTCAGACCGGCGTCTCCGTCGGCAAAATCGCACTCTCCAACACCAGCCACCTGGTGAACACCAAAACCGGCACCGCTGCGAGCTTTGGCGGGACCGTGGACCTCACCGGCGTCACTACCCACAATATCGGCGGCGCGGGCGACATGACGTTGAGCGGTGTCCTGCAAAGTGGCGGCTTCACCAAGACCGGCAACGGCACGCTCACGCTCACCAACGCCAGCAACACCTACAGCGGCCTGACCACCGTAAACAGCGGGGCCTTGAACATTTCCAGCGCTGGCAACCTCGCAAGCGGCAACGCCCTCACCGTGGGTGCCAGCGGCACGGCTGACTTCGCCAACGCCGGGCAAACCCTCGGTGCGGTGGATAATTCCAACACCGCCACCAACGCGCTGAACTTCAGCGCCAGCACGGGCACCATCACCCTCGGCTCCTTGGCTGGCGCGGGCAACACGCGCTTCGGCAGCAACGGCACCGTCACTGGCGGCATCTCCACCGGCACGGTCAACGCGGTCGGCCTGCTCACGGCGAGCATCTCCGGCGGCACCGTCGGCGCGGGCTCTCTGAGTTCCACCACCGTCAGCGGCGGCACCAGCACGGTGGGCGGCGTAGCCACTATTGGCACGATGTCGGCCGGCACGGCCAACCTGAATGGCACGACCAGCGCGATTACCACGCTCAACGGTGGCACAGTGAACCTCGGATCTTCCACGGTTCTCACGGTGAGCGAAGGCACGACTTCTGGCTCCATCACCGGCAGTGCTGGCAGCCTCACCAAGACCGGCGCGGGCACGCTGACGCTGACCGGCGCGAACACCTACACCGGCGCGACCACTGTGAATTCTGGCACGCTCAAGCTCCAGACCGGCAGCGCGCCGCTCCTGACGGATAACTTCACCGCCACGGGCAATCCGAATACCGCAGATCTCAATTACAATCTCGCCAACCGCCAGACCGGATCAGCGGCGACTACGAGTTGGACCGGCTCGGGCAACGCGCAGGTGGGCAATGCGACAAACGTGCAGCAGCCTAGCGGAACCAATGGCGACTACCTTCTGCTTGCCTTTGGCGCGAAAGCCAAGCTCGGAGACCTGAACCTTTCCACGAGCAACGTGGCCGGGCCGGTCAAGATCAACTTTGACATGTTCAAAGGCAACATCAGCAGTGGCGGCAATGAAAATTCTTGGACCAGTTTTACCCTCAGGGGATCCGGTGACGGCTGGCCGGTTGCGGGGTCCGGTGAGTTCGGGTTTCTCTACCGGAATAACACCGGCGTCCAGGTCTTCAACAATGGATCCGCAATGGAAAGCTTTACCTCCACCTCCGGCGGCGACAGTTTCGCGTTCTATCTCGCGGACAGCGCCGGCACGGGCTCGCCATTCGCCGGCAATGGCACCCGGGTGATCGTCATGCAGGGCGAAAACCTCCTTGGCAGTTATGCTCTGAACACCGGCATGGGAACCACCCAGATCGCCTTCGGCAGCGATGGGACCGGTGGTAACGGCATGATCGGCGGCGTGGATAATCTGGGCGTGAACAATTTCAGGACCAACGTCCTCGATCCCGCGACGGCGGTTTCCCTCAGCGCCAGTGGCGCCACGCTGGAACTCGACGGGGTCATCCAGACCGTGGCCTCTCTCAGCGGCGTGAGCGGCAGCCTGGTGAAACTCGGCCCGCTTTCACAGCTCACGGTCAACGGCACCGCCAACACGTCCTTTGGCGGAGTGATTTCCGGCACACTGGGCGGACTGACCAAGTCCGGCAGCGGCACGCTGACGCTCTCCGGCAGCAACAGCTACAACGGCGGGACGAGGATCGTCGATGGCACGCTCGTTGTCGGAAACGACAATGCGCTTGGCACGGGCTTGATGACGCTGGACGGCGGCAGCCTGGCCTCTAGTGAGGCCGGGCGGTTAATTGCCAACGATATCACGGTGAAAACCTCCACCATCGGCCAGATCACCGGCGACACGATCACCTTCACGGGGCTGGCAAGCGGCACCGGCACGCTGAACGTGAATCTGAGCAATGCGTCGAAGACCATGACGGTGAATCCCACATCGGGCGAATTCGCTCCGGGTGAGATCAAGCTGACGCAGGGCACGCTGGTGCTCGGCAGCTCGAACAAGATCGGGGACAACACGAAGATTGACCTTGCTGGCGGCACGTTCAACGTGAACGAGAAGACGGACACGGTCGGGGCGCTGACGCTGTCGCAGGATTCGAAGATCGACTTCAACAGCAGCGCGACGGCGAGCACGATCACGTTTTCTTCGCTCGAGAACTATACAAGCGGCAAGATGCTGACGATCATGAACTGGTCGGGCGGCTACAGTGGCGGCACGTACACGCATTTGGTGATCAGCGGCAATCCCGGGGTGTCGTTCCTGGGCAACGTGCAGTTTGATGGATACAGTAAGGGAGCAACGTGGAATGCCGGCGAACTCGCGCCCATCCCCGAGCCGGCCACGATCATCGGCGCGTTTGCCTTCCTCGGCCTGGTCGTCCTGCGCGAGCGTCGGCGGCTGACGGCGCTGGCGAAGATGTTTGCTGCCAGGCCCCGCTGGGCAGCACCCCGGAAATAACCTTGCACCTGTCTCTTCGCCTTCCTTTTTCTTCTGATTAAATAACCTCCATCAACACCCAATCCAAACCATCCCCATGAAAACCGCCATCCCATCCCTGCAACCAATTGAATCCATCCTCCGAGCAGCCCCGGTCAAAGCCGGGTGCCAATGCATTGGAATGATCCAGCCAAAAACAGAAAAGGAATCCACCATCATGAAACCCACGCCCACCAACCGTTTCGCAGCCCTCGCGCTTGCCATCCGACTCTCCCTCGCCGCCCTTGCCGCCATCCTTTGCATGGGTTCCGCCCACGCGGCCAGCTACACCTGGATTGGTGGCACAAGCTCCGATTTCACGACCGGTAGCAACTGGGACGGGGGTGCGTGGGCTCAGTGGAGTGATTACCACTTCGCCACCTCCTCCACCAACGGGACGGTCACCATCAACGGCTACTTCGGGATCGACAGCCTGAATCTGCAAAGCGGCCTGACGACAGATATCGTGATCAACAGCACAACTACGAATCCGGTCATCATGGGTGTGGGTGTTGATAATGGCAACCCCCTGGCCTTGATCTCCATCGCCGCCGACAGCAGAGACCTCACGATCAATGGCGACTACATCGCAAATGGCGAGGTCACCTGGGATGTCGGAGCCGGGCGCACGCTCACGTTGAATGGGCCATTGAACAATTGGAACAGTGCTGCCTCCCTTATCAAGAACGGGGAAGGCTCTGCCGTGCTCACTCAAATGAGCAACTACACCGGCGGGACGACGGTCAACGGCGGAACCTTGAGTCTCGCCGATGGCGACTGGATGACGGGTAATCCTTACAATAACCCCGGCGGTGCGACCGGTGCCATTACTGTCGGCTCCGGTGCCACGCTCAGCACGTCTGCTGGCGTGACCGAGATCAAGAACGGCCTGACGCTGAACGGCGGCACGATAAGTTCCCGAGGAATCAATTCTGCCACCAATGGCAATCTGATGCTAGCCTCAAACATCACCGCAGACAATTCCGCGACGTCCCTGATTACCTCTGAAATCCGCCTCGACGAATTTGACCGCTCGATTGATGTCAGTAATGGCGGCACCTTGACCATTTCCGGCGGCATCGGCTACTTTTGGCCCTGGGGCGGCAACCTCGGTATCATCAAGACCGGCGAGGGCACCTTGAAGCTCTCGGGCGCGAATACCTACGGCGGCGGAACCACGGTCAACAGCGGGACGCTGTCCCTGGCAGCGGCGGGGGCATTGCCCTCGGGAGGCGGCGTGGCCATTGGTGCCGGTGGAAAGCTCTCCAATGACGCGCCATCCGGGACCTCGTTTGCTTTGAACGGGCTGACGCTTACCGGCGGCGAGTTGGCGGCGACGAGCACTCCGGATACCAGTCTGGGCAATTTCTACTTGAATGGGGATGTGACCGTGAGCGGCAGCACGCGCTCGACCATATCCGCCGATCTGCGGGTGGTTTCCAACCAGACCCGGGACTTCAACGTGGGTTCCACGGGGGATCCTAGCGGAGTGGACCTGTTGATCTCGGGCAAACTGGGCCACCAGAACAACGTGGCGTGGGGGTATGCCACCAAATCGGGATCCGGCACGATGAAACTGAGCGGCACCAACGAGATCGGGGGGATGACGGTGAACGCAGGCCGCCTGATTCTGGAGGACAATGCGATCGGCTGGACCTTCCCGGCCCAGGGCCTGACCAACAATTCCCAGTTGGAGTTTAGCGTCACCAGCGGCTCACGCAGTTCCGGGGCTTCCATCAGCGGCACCGGGACTCTTTTCAAGACCGGCAGCGGAACGTTGACGCTCTCCGGCGGCAATAGCTACAGCGGCGGCACCACGATCAACGAAGGCACTGTGATCGCGAGCGGCGTGGGGAGTGGCGCGGTGACCATCGCGTTAGGCGCGACGCTTTCCACCACCTCCGCCTCCAGCACCGGCTTGGCGGCGCTTTACTATAACAACGGCTCCATCAACCAGGACAACATCGCCAGTCTCCCCGCCCTGCTGAACCATTTCGGTGCCAACAGCCCGGCCCCGTCGCTGGTGAACACCGGCACCTCGATGAATTTTGCGGGCGACGGCTCCGGTTTCCCGTCTCCCTACAACAGCGGCGCGAGCAACTTCGAGGCATTCTACTCCGGCAAGGTGAACATCGGCACCGCTGGCACCTACACCTTCAACACCAGCAGCGATGACGGCTCGATGCTCTTCATCGATGGTGTGGCGGTAGTGACGAACAATTTCGGCCAAGGCTATCCTGGTTCGACGAAGAGCGGCACCATCTCGCTCACTACCGGGATGCACGACATCGTCATCGCCTACAACCAGGGCGGCGGCGGCTACGGCATGAATGCCCAAATGAGCGGCGCGAATGATGCCAACATGGTGGACATCACCACCGGCAACGCCAGCATCACGCCCGATCTGGTCGTCGGCTCGCTCGCGGGCGCGGGCAATGTCGTGCTGAGCACTGGCAATCTGATCACCGGCATCGACAACAGCAGCACGAATTTCTCCGGCGTCATCTCCGGTATCGGCAGTGTGACGAAATTTGGCCCCGGGGTGCAGACGCTTTCCGGCACGAACACCTACAGCGGCGTCACGACACTCCAAAGCGGCGTGTTGAACGTGGCCACCTTCTCCGACTACGGCGTCGCGGGCGGCCTCGGCAATCGGGCATCCGACGGCAGCGGCGACGTGGGCATCCTCTTCCGCGGCGGCACGCTGCAATACACCGGCTCGACCGCGCAAACGACCAACCGCGCCATCCGCATCAGCACGCTGGGCGGCGCCACCATCGACGCCTCGGGCAGCATTCCCTCGGCGACGCTGAGCTTCACTGCGACTTCATCGCCAGACTTTTTTGAAAACCCCGGCAATCGGACGCTGACGCTGACCGGCAGTAACACGGGCGATAACACCTTTGCCATGGCCATCGGCGAGGCGTTTGGCACGACGAGTGTCGTCAAAAGCGGCACGGGCAAGTGGGTGCTCACCGGCGCGAACACCTACTCCGGCGGGACAACGGTCGATGGCGGGCGTCTGGTGTTCCAGGATAGCACCGCCGGCGGACACAATTACGCCGCCAATACCGGCGCGACGCTGGAGTTCAACGTGACCACGGGCAACAAACAGCTCAATGGCGGCAGCATCACGGGCGGCGGCACTCTCGTGAAAAGCGGCACAGGCCAGCTCTGGCTCGGCGCAAACGGCAGCCCGCAGACCGTGGCCATGAGCAGCGGCGGCCTGATCGACGTGCAAGGCGGGCTCATGCGCAATGAATACGGCAGCAGCGGTTGGGGCGGCAACCTGGCGGACATGAACGTCGCCGGTGGCGCTTACCTCGACCTCTGGGACGGCGACATCACCGTGGACGCCCTCACCGGCAGCGGCACGGTCAACAAGGCGTGGTCAGGCACCCACACCCTCACCGTCGGCGTGGACAACGGCAGCGGCACCTTCAGCGGCACGATCTCCAATCTCGGCGATGCAGGCGGCGGCTACTCGGGCGCGGGCGGCGGCACGCTCAACCTCGTCAAATCCGGCACCGGCACCCAGACACTCTCCGGCGCGATCAGCTACACCGGCGCGACCACCATCAGTTCGGGAACATTGCAGGTCAGCGGCCAGTCCTATTTCAACGTGGGGCGCACGACCACGGTGGCGTCGGGAGCTGTTTTTGAACTGAATAATTCCAACAATACCTTTACCTCCCTGATGCCGGTATCCACCGTTACGGGCACCGGCACGTTCAGGCTTTCGGGGAGTTCCACCATCAATCAGGATCTAAATGGAACCGTTGGGACCCGGCTGACCTTTGCCATGGATGCAGGCGGATTGATTGACCTACAGGACACCTCGAAATTGACCAATGGTGGTTGGAAAGAATTGGACTGGACCAACAACAAGGCCGACATGAACATTGCCAGCGGAGCCACGTTTGACATCTGGGACGGCCTGGAGGTAAAAATAGATGCGCTGACTGGTTCGGGCAGTGTCGTGAAAGGACATGGGGGAGGGGACAGCACCTTATTGACCGTAGGTGTGAATAACGGCAGTGGCACCTTTAGCGGCAATATGACCATCACTGCTGGTCAATTCAGCTTCACCAAGGTCGGCACCGGCACCCAGACGCTCTCCGGCTCCAACAGCTACACCGGCTTGACGACCGTCACTGCCGGCACGCTGGCCTTTGACGTGAGCGAGACATTGCTCGGCGGCCTGAACATCGCCACCAGCGGCACCGCAGTCCTGACCGCGCACACAGGCGGCGCGGCGAATGTGAAGGTTCTCGACATCACAGGGCTGACCATCTCAGGAACGACCGCGTTTGTCGGAGGAGCGGATAAAGGCGGGGACCTCTCCGGGTTTGGCGGCAGCCCCTACTCGCCGGCACCCGTGCCCGAGCCGGGAACGATCGGCCTGATTGGCCTTGGGATTTTTGCGATGATGGCCCTCCGCAGGCGGCCGTCAAAATGAATCTGGCAACCCGGGCGTTAATGCCGGTTGCGAGCCGGCCTTGGGTAATACGACGGGTTGTCTGAATGGGGAAAGCCGCCGTGGTATCTTGGCGGGTGCCACGGCGGCAGCTTTCCAGAAGCAGCGGCGGATTCAGGCAATCATCCACGCGGCGATGGAGGCCCGGAGGGCTGGAAGGAAATTAGCCTGCTCGCCCATCCACCAACCTCCACTATTCCCCTCCGCCTCCTCGGTGGTGGAGTGATACGACTTCCACAGTCCAAGGGCAGGAATCCGAACCGGCCTTCTTATACGATTTACATGGTCGGCTTGCATGAATGCTCTGCAAACGCCAACGGCGTTCGATCCTTTAGCCCAGGGTTGCGCGCCGCGCGCCACCCTGGGGACCGTGACAAAGAACAGGACAAACCCTGAATGGGTTTCATCCTCCGCAAGCCGGGCGCGAAGGATTCAACCCATTCAGGGTTGTTCGCATTTTGTATCCATTACCCAGGGCAGGTTGCCAGTGCCCCCCGGCACTGCCCTCCGGGCTGCCTGCGGCAGGCTATGTCGCTCCGCTCCATTGTTCCTCGCGACCCTGGGCTGAGGGATGGAACGCCGTTGGCGTTCTCGCGGCATGACTGTGTAAATCGTATGAGGAACGAACGGAACCACCGGGAACCCGCAATGGCAGGGCATTCGCCCCGGCAAGGGGCGACGGAGCCGGCGAAGATCACACGTTCCTCCGCACCCTTCGGGGCGGTTCGCTTCCAGCCTTCTTATTCATGTTCTTGCTCTTGGTGCGCCCGTGAAGCGGGCGTCAACGCGGGTGGAAGTCCCGCCGGTGCAATTAGACGGTTCAGCACCGCAGACCGTGCCAACTGCGTCGCCGCGAGGCGGGGTGGGGAGCAGGCATGGAGTCGAACCGGCAGGTCGCAATGCACAGATGAACCACATAAATGAGCCTCGAAAAACACTCCCGGCAGCCGAGCCTCTCAAGAGTGGGCGAAGGCCGCAGAGTCGAGACCCAGACCAACCGTCGTGGGTTTTGACAATGGACCGGCGGGGTCTGCGTGGGCGACATGTCGCGAAGTGACGCGCGGGTAAACGGGGAGATCTGTCATGGCGGGTAAGCAAGACTCAACTGGCGGCACAACCCCAACAAAGGGGAAGGCCGTGCAGGCCAGGACAGAAGTCGGAGGCGTTCGTAGTAGTGATAATCCCGTGCCGGACCTCTGGTTCGGGCAACCCGCGGGGGAGCGAAGGGACGCCACTTGTTCCGCAGGAGCGAAGCGCAGGGAAGGACGTGGTGACGGCCCGCGAGGGCTACCAGCACCCGAGAAAGTCCGGCAACTGCAAATCACCCTGTATCGGAAAGCGAAGTCCAAGCCGGAATACCGGTTCTGGAGTCTATATGGAGAAGTGCAACGCGCCAACGTGCTGGCAGCAGCTTGGCGGCGCGTGAAAGCGAATGCAGGAGCGGCGGGGGTGGATGGAGTGAGCATCGAGGAACTCGCCGCCGATGCGCAGGTGGAAGCCGCGTGGCTGAACGCGCTGCAAGAGGAGCTTCACTGCAAAACGTACCGGCCCGCGCCGGTGCGCAGGGTGAAGATTCCCAAAGCCAGTGGAGGGTTTCGTGGGTTGGGGATTCCCACGGTGAAAGACCGCGTGGTGCAGATGGCGGTGTATCTGGTGCTGATGCCGATCTTCGAGGCGGACTTCCATCCGCGCTCCTTCGGTTTTCGGCCCGGACGGGGCGCCCACCAGGCGGTGGAGGTAATCCGGGAGGCATTGCGCATGGGCAAGACCGAGGTGGTCGATGCCGATCTGGGGCAATACTTCGACACGATCCCGCATCGGAAGCTGATGCGGCAGGTGGCCCGGCGGGTGAGCGACGGGATGATCCTGAAACTCATCAAAGCCTGGCTGCGCGCGCCGATCGTCGAGGAAGAGCAAGGCGGAGGCCGGAGGATGAAGGCCAACCCCTGTGGCACCCCGCAGGGCGGCGTCATCTCTCCCTTGCTGGCCAACATCTACCTTCATCCGCTGGATGAGGGCGTGAATGAATGCCGGCAAAAGCCGCGGATGGTGCGGTATGCGGACGATCTGGTGATCCTCTGTCGGCCCGGAGAAGGAGAGGGGATGAAGGAGCGGCTGGCTCGGTGGCTGCAAAGCCGGGGGCTGGCCCTGAACGAAACCAAGACCCGAGTGCTCCAGAGCTGCGCGAGCGGCTTTGAGTTCCTGGGTTTCACCTTCCGCTGGCAGCAGTCGAAGAAGGGAACGCCGTATGTGCATACCGAGCCGAGCGCCGGCGCAGAGCAGGCGCTCCGGGACCGGGTGCGTGAACTCACCCGGCGTCCCACCACCTGGAGAGCGACTGGCGAGGTTGTGCGCGAGATCAACCAAGTGACCCGTGGCTGGAGCAACTACTTTGCTTTGGCCCACCACCACCGGAGCTTCGGGCAGATGAATCACTTCATCGCCCACCGGCTGCGGCAATGGTTATGGCGCAAGCACGGGAATCCCTCGGGGAAATACCAGCGCTGGCCGGACCGCGAACTCTTCACCACGTATGGACTCTATCACCTGCCGGCGACGCTGGCGTAAGACATCGCAAACCGACAAAGGAACTCGGAAAGCCGGATGCGGGAAAACCGCCCGTCCGGTTTGATGAGGGGCGGGAAGCAGACGGTCACTGGCCCGCGGGCCTCTCAATCCGTCGCTTCCCGCCTACTCTACATCTTAATCCTCGTTCTTGGAGCGGGAGCAGGAATAAGAATAGGAGTAAGAACCAGATTGGTTCAATGGAACTGCGGATTTTAGGATCAACGCTCTTTCCCGCCGGCCTCAACGTGGCCGGCTACAGGTGGCCGGCTACAGGTGGGACCCCATAAAATTTGCACGAATTGTCACCTAAAATGCACGCAGTGTCGTTGTCAGGGGTTCTCGAAATTCGTAAGATGCTGTTCACGTTTGAGGACTTGCCCCGCCATAATTGCCAAAAAATAACTCCAGCATCCCATGAAAACCAAATCCAATCCGTTCCTCCGCTTCACGCTTCTTGCCGCCACCGCCGCCCTGACCTGCGCGTCGTTTCTCGGATCCGCCGCTCTGTCACAGGCGACTCTCCTCGTCGCGGAAGACTTCAATGGCTCCAGCACGGGCTTGAATGGTTCGTGGTCAGATCTCAACGTCAGTGGTGGTGTCGCGACAGGGAACAATCCTTCATCTGTAGGCCTTTCCACCTCTTTTGCTTCCTCCGGAACACTCTGGGTGTCCTTCGACTGGGGCTACGCTGTTGACCCATCAGAAGGCGCTTCCTACGGCGGACTCACGTTTTATATTGGCGGGAGTGAAAAGTTCTTGATCGGCAACACCTGGCCAGGAACGGGCCACGATCTATGGCAAATGAGTGGTTCTGCCCAGACGTCAGAAGTGAATTACGGCGGTATGAAAACCGGCGTTGCCAAGATCACGCTGGGCGAAGGTGCAACCAGCACCATCGAGCTGTGGGTGGGCACGACCGGCTCTCCTGTTGATGTGAGTGGCGCTGCGATAGCGACGTCAACAGGTCGTGAACTCGCAGGCGTGAATGGACTTCGCATCAATGGTGGTGATTTCGGTAATGGTGCAAACACCCAAAGTTTTGATAACTTGCTCATCGGAACCGCCCTGCTCGATGTCGATGCGACCCGCAGCACGGCTATTTGGACGAATACAGCCGGTGGCACATGGAGCACGGCGGGCAACTGGCTCGACAATGTTGTGGGCGGCGGCAGCGGCAAGACCGCCGATTTCAACACGCTGAACATTACCGCGGACACCACGGTCGATCTCGATTCGGCGCTGACGATCGGCAACCTGGTCTTTGGCGACACGGATACTTCGTCGGCCTTTGGCTGGACGCTGGACAACAACGGGAGCGGGAGCAACATTCTGACCTTGGCCGGCGCGACGCCAACCATCACGGTGAACGCGCTCGGCGACACGAAGACGGTGACGATCAGCGCGGAAGTCGCCGGCACGGCGGGCCTCACCAAATCCGGCACCGGCACGCTGACCCTCACCGGCTCCAACACCTACACCGGCGCAACCACGATTTCCGCCGGCACCTTGAGCGCGAGCAACATCGTGGTCAGCGGCGGAACCAGCAACCTGGGCAACGAGACATCGGCGGTGACCTTGGGCGCGGCCACGACGCAGGGCACGCTCTCCTACACCGGCAACAGCGCCACCTACACCCGTGGCTTCACCATCGGCGGCGCGGGCGGTGGGCGGCTGGACGTGACAACTTCCGGTCAAACCCTCACGGTGAATAGCGGAGATGTCACCGGCACCGGACTGTTCACCGTCGGCGGCGCGGGCAATACCACGATCAACGCGAACCTCACACATACCGGCGGCCTGACGAAAGCGGACGCCGGCACGCTGACCCTCACCGGCTCCAACACCTACACCGGCGCAACCACGATTTCCGCCGGCACCTTGAGTGCGAGCAACATCGTGGTCAGCAGCGGAACCAGCAACCTGGGCAACGCGACATCGGCGGTGATCTTGGGCGCGGCCGAGACGCAGGGCACGCTCTCCTACACCGGCAACAGCGCCACCTACACCCGTGGCTTCACCATCGGCGGCGCGGGCGGCGGGCGCGTGGACGTGACGACTTCCGGACAAACCCTCCAGGTGGATACAGTAGGTGTCACCGGCACTGGCCTGTTCACCGTCGGCGGCGCGGGCAATACCACGATCAACGCGAACCTCACCCATACCGGCGGGCTGACGAAAGCGGACGCCGGCACCTTGACGCTCACCGGCGCGAATACCTACTCCGGCGGGACAACGGTCGATGGCGGGCGTCTGGTGTTCCAGGATAGCACCACCGGCGGACACAACTACGCCACCAATACCGGCGCGACGCTGGAGTTCAACGTGACCACGGGCAACAAACAGCTCAATGGCGGCAGCATCACGGGCGGCGGCACTCTCGTGAAAAGCGGCGCAGGCCAGCTCTTGCTCGGCGCAAACGGCAGCCCGCAGACCGTGGCCATGAGCAGCGGCAGCCTGATCGACGTGCAAGGCGGGCTCATGCGCAATGAATACGGCAACGACGGTTGGGGCGGCAACCTGGCGGACGTGAACGTCGCCGGTGGCGCTTACCTCGACCTGTGGGACGGCAACATCACCGTGGACGCCATCACCGGCAGCGGCACGATCAACAAGGCGTGGTCAGGCACACACACCCTCACCGTCGGCGTGGACAACGGCAGCGACACCTTCAGCGGCACGATCTCCAACAATGCCGGCGGTTACGGCGGCATCGGTGGCGGCACGCTCAACCTCGTCAAATCCGGCACCGGCACCCAGACGCTCTCCGGCGCGAATAGCTACACCGGCACGACCACCATCAGCAGCGGCACGCTGAAGTTGCAGGGCGATGCGTTCTCCACCACGGCACGCGCCTACACGATTGCCTCGGGCGCGGTGCTAAACATCGACGGCAACACCGGTATTGCATCCGGCAACACGACCCTCAGCGGCAGCGGCACTCTGCGTATTAGCGGCGGGGCACTGGCGAACGGAACCGGTTCCGGACGCAACATCAGCATGGAGCTGGACAGTGGAGCGATGATTGACATCCAGTCTGGCGCCACTATGCAAAATGGCGGCTGGCAGAGCATGACGTGGACCAACAACAGGGCCGACATGCAGGTGGACGGCTCGTTTGACATCTGGGACGGGAACCCGGTAAAAATAGATGCACTGACCGGCTCGGGTTCAGTTGCTAAAAGCCACACAGGGAATTCGCCCACCTTGCTGACAGTCGGTGTCGATAACGGCGGAGGAACCTTTAGCGGCACGATTACCAATGCAACTGGTGGTCAAATCGCCTTCACCAAGGACGGCACCGGGACGCAAGTTCTCTCCGGCGCGAACACCTACACCGGCGCGACCACGATCAGCGCGGGCACGCTGCAAATCGGTGGCGGCAGCACGACCGGCAGCCTTTCCTCCAGCAGTGCCATCACCAACAATGGCAATTTCACCATCAACCGCAACAACGCGGTAGCCCAAGGCACGGACTTCAGCAGCGCTGCCATCACCGGCAGCGGCTCGCTGACTCAAGCGGGCACCGGGACAACCAAGCTCACCGGAGCGAATACCTACAGCGGTGGCACCACGATTAACAACGGTACCCTGGAGGCAGCACGAGGCACTTTGGGCACGGGGGCGGTGGAGATCAACAATGGAGGCACGCTGTATGCCAATGACCAGTGGGTCCTCTGCGGTGCCAACCCGTATGGCGTCAGCGAGCGGAATATCGGCACGTTGACGATCGACGCCGGCGGCACGCTGCACCTCGATGAGACCAACGGCTTTGCCAACGGTGCCACGAACCTCATTCTCAACGGTGGCTCGGTCACCGGCGGATTCAACAGTGACGTCCGGGGTGCTCTCTTTCTTTACAATGGAAACGAGCAAATCACTGCGGGCGGTGCGACCACCTCCACAATCGGCGTCAGCATCGGTGTGACGGGTAGCAACAACACGATCACCGTTGATGGTGGCAGCACGCTGAACATCACGGGGAAGGTGAAGGACTCCGATTGGAATGGCAACGGGAGCACCCCCGGCGGCTTCATCAAATCGGGCACGGGCACGCTGACGCTCTCCGGCGCGAACAGCTACAGCGGCGGAACCACGGTCAACAGCGGGACGCTGTCCCTGGCAGCGGCGGGGGCATTGCCCTCGGGAAGCGGCGTGGCCATTGGTGCCGGTGGAAAGCTCTCCAATGACGCGCCATCCGGGACCTCGTTTGCTTTGAACGGGCTGACGCTTACCGGCGGCGAGTTGGCGGCGACGAGCACTCCGGATACCAGTCTGGGCAATTTCTACTTGAATGGGGATGTGACCGTGAGCGGCAGCACGCGCTCGACCATATCCGCCGATCTGCGGGTGGTTTCCAACCAGACCCGGGACTTCAACGTGGGTTCCACGGGGGATCCTAGCGGAGTGGACCTGTTGATCTCGGGCAAACTGGGCCACCAGAACAACGTGGCGTGGGCGTATGCCACCAAATCGGGATCCGGCACGATGAAACTGAGCGGCACCAACGAGATCGGGGGGATGACGGTGAACGCAGGCCGCCTGATTCTGGAGGACAATGCGATCGGCTGGACCTTCCCGGCCCAGGGCCTGACGAACAATTCCCAGTTGGAGTTCAGCGTGACCAGCGGCTCACGCAGTTTCACGCCTGGCTTCGGTGGCACCGGGGCTCTTTTCAAGACCGGCACCGGCACGATGACCCTCTCCGGCAACAATACCTACACGGGTGCCACCACGATCAACGGCGGCACCCTGATCGCCGGCGCGGGCGGCGTGGCCAAGGGCGCGGTGACCATCGCCTCCGGCGCGACGCTTTCCACCACCTCCGCCGCCAGCACCGGATTGGCGGCGCTTTATTACAACAACGGCTCCATTAACCAGGCCGACATCGCCAGTCTCCCCGCCCTGCTGAACCATTTCGGTGCCAACAGCCCGGCTCCCTCGCTGGTGCAAACCACCACCTCGATGAACTTTGGGGACTCCGGCTCCGCCACCAGTTTCCCGTCCCCCTATACCAGCGGCGCGAAAAACTTTGAGTCATTCTACTCCGGCAAGGTGAACATCGGCACCGGGGGCACCTACACCTTCAACACCAGCAGCGATGACGGCTCGATGCTCTTTATCGACGGGCAGGTGGTGGTGACGAACAACAACTTCCAAGGAGTCACCACGAAGACCGGCTCCATCTCGCTCTCGTCCGGGATGCACGACATCGTCATCGCCTACAATCAGGGCGACGGCGGCTACGGCATGAACGCGCAAATGAGCGGCGCGGACAACACCACGATGGTGGACATCACCACCGGCAACGCCAGCATCACGCCCGATCTCGTCGTCGGCTCGCTCGCGGGCGGTGGGAATGTGGTGCTGAGCACGGGCAACCTGATCACCGGCATCGACAACAGCAGCACGAACCTCACCGGCACCATCTCCGGCATCGGCAGTCTGACGAAATTCGGCACCGGCACCCAGACGCTTTCCGGCACAAACACCTACACCGGTGCGACCAAGATCATCGCAGGCACTCTGCAACTCGGCGATGGCGGCACGACCGGCAGCCTTTCCACCGGCAGCGCCATCACGAACAACGGCAACTTCACCATCAACCGCAGCAACGCGGTGACCCAAGGCACGGACTTCAGCGGTGCGGCCATCACCGGCAGCGGCTCGCTGACCCAAGCGGGCAGCGGGACCACCACGCTCACTGGCGCGAACACCTACAGCGGCGGCACCACAATCACCGCAGGCACGCTGCAGTTGGGTGACGGCACCAGCGGAAAAGACGGTTCGTTGGTCGGCAATATCACCGACAACGCTGCGTTGGTTTACAACTTGTTCGGCAACCAGACGGTTGGCGGCGCGATCAGTGGAACGGGCACGCTGACCAAGTCCGGCGCGGGCACGCTCACCCTCACCGCTTCGAACAGCTACACCGGGGCGACCACGGTCAGTGGGGGCACGTTGCGCCTCCAAGGTTCGGGTGCTCCACTCCTGACGGACAACTTCACGGCGACCGGAAACCCCGATACTGGCAACTTAGATTACAACCTCGCCAACCGCCAGACCGGAACTTCGGCGACGCAATCATGGACAAAGACCGGCAACGCGCAGGTGGGGAACTCTACTGATGTCCAACAACCGACGGGCACGGGTGGAAATTACCTGCTGCTCGCATTTGGCGGCAGCGCCAAACTCGGCGCACTGTCCTTGTCCTCCACCAATGTGACAGGACCGCTGAAGATCAACTTCGATATGTTCAAAGGCAGCGTCGTCAACGACGACGAATGGACCAGTTTCGCCATGACCTCGACAGGCAGTGGCCACCCCGTTGCGGGCTCCGGCGAGGTTGGCTTCCTGTATCGCAAGAGCACAGGGATTCAGATTTTCAACAATGGAGCCGCGATGGAGAGCTTTAGCTCCACCTCCGGCGGCGATAGTTTCGCCTTCTACCTCGCGGATTCAGCCGGCACGGGTTCGCCGTTTGCCGGCAACGGCACGCGGCTCATCGTCACTCAAGGCGGGGGTGTTCTCGGCAGTTATACGCTCAATACTGGAATGGGAACCAGCTACCTGGCGTTCGGCACGGCTGGAGGCACCGGCACTAACGCAATCATTGGCGGCGTGGATAATCTGGGGATCAATCTGCAGCAGACGAACATCCTCGCCCCCTCGACCCGGGTAAACCTCACCACAACCGGTGCGAGCCTCGAGTTGGACAACGTCGCGCAAACCATCGCCGGGCTTGATGGCGTTGCCGGCACGACCGTTGCGATGGGGCCGCTCTCCCGCCTCACGGTCAATGAAACCACCGCCAGCGCGTTCGGTGGGGTCATCTCCGGCACCTTGGCCGGTCTCACCAAGTCAGGCTCCGGCACGCTGACACTCTCCGCATCGAACAGCTACACCGGCGGGACGACCCTGAATGCCGGGACGCTCATTTTGGGGAACAACTACGCGCTCGGCACCACCGGCACCCTGACCATGAACGGCGGCGACCTTGCATCGAGTGCTAGTGGCTGGTCGATTGTCAACCCGGTCGTCGTGACCGGCACCATCGGCGGGATAACCGGCGACAACAACCTGACATTCACCGGAGCCGCCAGCGGCACAGGCACGCTCAATGTGAATCTGAGCAATGCGTCGAAGACCATGACGGTGAATCCCACATCGGGCGAATTCGCTCCGGGGAAGATCAAGCTGACCCAGGGCACGCTGGTGCTCGGCGGCAGCAACGTGATTGGTAACGACACGAAGATCGACCTTGCGGGCGGGACGTTCAACGTGAACGAGAAGACGGACTCGGTCGGGGCGCTGACGCTGTCGCAGGACTCGAAGATCGACTTCAAAAACATTGCGACGGCGAGCACGCTCACGTTTTCTTCGCTCGAGAGCTATACAAGCGGCAAGATGCTGACGATCATGAACTGGTCGGGCGGCTACAGTGGCGGCACGAACACGCATTTGGTGATCAGCGGCAATCCCGGGGTGTCGTTTCTGGGCAACGTGCAGTTCAGCGGCGGATACAGTCAGGGAGCATCGTGGAATTCCAGCACTGGTGAACTCGCCCCGATCCCCGAGCCGGCCACGATCATCGGCGCGTTTGCCTTCCTCGGCTTGGTCGTCCTGCGCGAGCAACGCAAGGCGCAGTCCAGACGACGCGCGACACAAAAGTAGGCACCGGCTGAGGTCACCAACCATTTCAATATCGTGACAACCCAAATCCACCCACCCGGAAAAAAGTCATGTGAGCAGCGTCATCGTCCGTCACCGCCAACGCGACCACGAACCTATACGCGAGCCAGACGCTTGCGTCCCTGACCAATGCCGATGGCGTGGAGGAGAGCTTTGGCGGCGGGCTGCCATTGGCCGGCGGCGGAGCGGCACATCCGCCCGTCGTTCCCGAGCCGTGCTCGATCGGCCAACAGCTCGCCGGCACGCCCGGGCTGGCGTCCCGCCGGTGCCGAATCGCCTGATTTTTTGAAAACCTTCCATAAATTTCTTGACGAGAAGCTGGCCCGGAGTTTCTTGACGTGGGTTCCCCGTCGGGGGCCGCGCGTCTCCTCCGTTTCAGAAGGGCGCTGCGGCGATCCCCGCCGCCAATTCCACCCTCACCGCAGAATCCTCCCAGGCCACCTTTGAAAATCACCCGCATGCCCCACCTGGGCCTCCACTCCTTCCGGCACTTTCCAGCGCTTCGCACCCGCCGGGATCGAAATGCCCGCGCGGCCATTTCCCGGGCTGCGGAAGCCGCACCCGGAAACCGCGCGCCATGAGTGACCCCACCGACCCCACTGCGCCGCTGAATGTGACCGCGTGGCTCGAAGGTATCGGGCTCGGTGAATACGCCGCAGCCTTCGAGAAGAATCACGTCACCCTCGCGTTGCTGCTGGAAATGACCGCCGACGATTTGAAGGAGTGCGGCGTCACGTCGTACGGGCATCGCAAGACGCTGCTCGAGGAAATAGCCAAGCTCGCGGCGCAGTCGTCCGGCACAGCACCGCCCGCGCCGGCACCCCTTGCACGGGATGACGAAGAGAAAGCGTCCGCGCCCCCGGCCCCGCCGGTGCCGCCGCCACCGCCGGCCCCACCGCCGCCACCGCCGGCAGACCGGGCCGGGCCGTCTCCGATCAGCGAGCCGCCCGGCACGCCGCCGGCAGTGCCGGTGATCCCGGTGCCCGCGGTGCCGCGCCGCGGCTTTTGGGCCGGCCTGCTCGCGAGCAAATTTCTCTTCATCAGCATCGTCGCGCATCTGATCTTCGGCGTCGGCGCGACGTACTTCATCGTCCAGCGCGTGCAGGCGAAACGGAAGCTCACCTTCAGAGGCGGCCCGCCCTCGCCCAACCCGAGCAAGCGCGCCCTCGAACACAAAGTCTCGATGGCGAAAAAGAAAACCGGCGGCGCGCCCCCGCAGGCGAAGCGCATCGTCAGCGCGGGAATCTCCAAGGTTTCCCTCCCCGAAATGCCGACGATGCCCACGGCCTCCAGTGTCGTGCCGGGCACGATGGCCGGCATGGGCGGCGCGGGCTTCGGCCCCGGCATGGGCTTTGGCAGCGGCTCCGGGGGCGGGATGGGTGGTGGTGGCGGCGGCGGTGGAATGAGCTTCTTCGGTTTCCGCGGCGCGGGCGCGGGGCTTGTCGGCACGTTTTACGATCTCAAACAGAAGCGCGACAGAACGTCATCGGGAGTGACTTCGGATTCCTACATCGGGATCGTGCGGGGGTGGGTTGACGGCGGCTTACAGAAGGGCGCGCTCGACGATTATTTCAGGGCGCCAAACCAACTCTCGGCTTTGCAGTTTATGATCCCCATTATGCCAGCCGACGAAGCACCGAAGGCATACGGTGTCGAAAAGGAAGTGAAGCCCGCCCAATGGGTGGCACACTATAAAGGCAAAGTATCTCCGCCAAAAAGCGGCACCTACTACTTCGTAGGCGCCGCGGATGACGTGCTGATCGTGCGCTTTAACGGGAAACTTGTGCTCGATGGGTCGTGGGTGCAGGCATCCAATTTGGTGGCCGGGCAAATTTATAAAACCGAATATGGCAGCCATCCCAAAGGGGGCTTCATGAGGGGCGAAGCCATCCAGGTGAATGCCGACGAGTGGTATGATATTGATGTGGTCATCGGCGAACAACCGGGCGGCTTTTTTTGGGCGTGCCTCTGCATCGAGGAGGAGGGGGTGCGCTACAAAACCGACAGGGCCGGCATGCCTCTCTTTCCTCTGTTCCGGCTCTCTGCGGGCAAGCTGCCGTCAGCACGGAAATCCAGTCTGCCGCCTTCCGATCACAATGGCCCGATCTGGAAAGCGCAGAGCACCGCCAGCGGCGGCTCGCTGCTCGATACGCAGAAGAGCCAGTGAGCAAACCGCCCATGAAGAACTCCCTTCTCGCGCTCTGGTTCAGCCTCTTTCTCCCGCTGGCCGCCAGCGCTCTGCCGATCACGCGCGATTCCGCTCACCGGTACTTTCGCGGTGGAGTGGAATACGGCGGCAAACTTTGAGAGCTGGACGACGGCTTGGGTGACGGGCACGGCGGTCTCGGGCGGAGTCCTCAGCGGCACCGGCGGTGAAATCTACACGGTCGGCTCCCTGGACATCCTGGCGAGGGTTGGTTCGCATTTTGTATCCATTACCCAGGGCAGGTTGCCAGTGCCCCCCGGCACTGCCCTCCGGGCTGCCTGCGGCAGGCTATGTCGCTCCGCTCCATTGTTCCTCGCGACCCTGGGCTGAGGGATGGAACGCCGTTGGCGTTCTCGCGGCATGACTGTGTAAATCGTATGAGGAACGAACGGAACCACCGGGAACCCGCAATGGCAGGGCATTCGCCCCGGCAGGGGCGGCGGAGCCGGCGAGGATCAGACGTTCCTCCGCACCCTTCGGGGCGGTTCGTTTTTTTGCGCCAATCCGGTGGTTTCGCCTCGCTCCACCACCGAGGAGGCGGAGGGGAATCGTGGAGGTTGGTGGATGGGCGAGCAGGCTAATTCCCACTGTCCCTCCCGAACAAAACACTCGCTGTCTTCGTGAATCGCGGCGTTCGGGTTCAGGCAATCATCCACTTCGGGCAGGCTCTTCATCAACGCGCTTCCCCGCCGGCCTCAACGTGGCCGGCTACAGGTGGCCGGCTACAGGTGCGACCCCCCATAAAATATGCACGAATTGTCACCTGAAATGCACGCAGTGTCGTTGCAAGGGGTCCTCGAAATTCGTAATCTGCTCATCAAGTTTTAGAACTTACCCCATCATCATTGCCAAAAATAACTCCAGCATCCCATGAAAACCAAATCCAATCCGTTCCTCCGCTTGACGCTTGTTGCCACCACCGCCGCCCTGACCTGCGCGGCGTTTCTCGGATCCGCCGCTCTGTCACAGGCGGATGTCATCATCTCAGATAACTTCTCCTATGGCGATGGCGGCCTTAACGGGCAAAGCGGCGGCACGGGCTTCAGTAATGCGTGGTCCTCCTCTGTCAACGTCGGTGGTGGTGTCGTGGGCGGGAACGCTCCTTCATTTCGAG
This sequence comes from uncultured Verrucomicrobiae bacterium, assembly GCA_963751395.1. Taxonomy (GTDB): domain Bacteria; phylum Verrucomicrobiota; class Verrucomicrobiia; order Chthoniobacterales; family Chthoniobacteraceae; genus CAVVUC01. Next base: position 127,112 of record CAVVUC010000001.1, read on the forward strand.
ACTTTACTGGTAGCACTTTCGGTAATTCCGGAACACTCTGGGTGTCCTTCGACTGGGGATACGATTCTGCACCAACAGAAAACGCTTCGTATGGCGGACTCACGTTTTATGCGGCCGGAAGTGAAAGGTTCCTCATCGGCAACACCTGGCCAGTAACGGGCCATGATCAGTGGCGCATGAGTGGCTCTGGCTCGACGGGGGTATTGGATTATGGAATGAAAACCGGCGTTGCCAAAATCACTCTGGGCGCAGGTTCGACCAGCACCGTCGAGTTGTGGGTGGGGGCGACCGGCTCCCCCGTCGATGTGAGCGGTGCTGCGCTGGCCACGGTGACAACCGCCAACCTCGAGGGCGTTGATGGAATTCGCATCATGGGTAATGATTTCGGTAATGTTAATTCAGCTTTTGATAACTTGATCATCGGAACCGCCTTGCTCGACGTCAATGCCACCCTCGGGGCCATTTGGACGAATACAGCCGGTGGCACATGGAGCACGACGGGCACGGGCAACTGGTTCGGCGGCATTGTGGCCACCGGCAGCGGCAATACCGCCAATTTCAACACGCTGAACATTACAGCGGACACCACGGTCGATCTGGATTCGGCGCGGACGATCGGCAACCTGGTCTTCGGCGACACGGACACTTCATCGGCCGCTGGCTGGACGCTGGCGAACAACGGGAATGCGGGCAATATTCTGACGTTGGCCGGCGCGACGCCGACCATCACGGTGAACGCGCTCGGCGGCACGAAGACGGTGACGATCAGCGCGGAAGTCGCCGGCACGGATGGCTTGACCAAGGCGGGCGCCGGCACGCTCACCCTCACCGGCAGCAACACCTACAGCGGCGTCACGACACTCCAAAGCGGCGTGTTGAACGTGGCCACCTTCTCCGACTACGACGTCGCGGGCGGCCTCGGCAATCGCGCCTCGGGCGCAGACGTTAGCGGAACTGTGGGCATCCTCTTCCGCGGCGGCACGCTGCAATACACCGGCTCGACCGCGCAGAGCACCAACCGCGCGATCCGCATCAGCACCAACGGCGGAGCGACCATTGACGCCTCGGGCAGCATTCCCTCGGCGACGCTGAGCTTCACTGCGACTTCATCGCCAAACTTCTTCGAGAATCCCGGCAACCGCACGCTGACGCTGACCGGCAGTAACACGGGCGATAACACCTTTGCCATGGCCATCGGCGAGGCGTTTGGCACGACGAGTGTCGTCAAAAGCGGCACGGGCAAGTGGGTGCTCACCGGCGCGAACACCTACTCCGGCGGGACAACGGTCGATGGCGGGCGTCTGGTGTTCCAGGATAGCACCGCCGGCGGACACAATTACGCCGCCAATACCGGCGCGACGCTGGAGTTCAACGTGACCACGGGCAACAAACAGCTCAATGGCGGCAGCATCACGGGCGGCGGCACTCTCGTGAAAAGCGGCACAGGCCAGCTCTGGCTCGGCGCAAACGGCAGCCCGCAGACCGTGGCCATGAGCAGCGGCGGCCTGATCGACGTGCAAGGCGGGCTCATGCGCAATGAATACGGCAGCAGCGGTTGGGGCGGCAACCTGGCGGACATGAACGTCGCCGGTGGCGCTTACCTCGACCTCTGGGACGGCGACATCACCGTGGACGCCCTCACCGGCAGCGGCACGGTCAACAAGGCGTGGTCAGGCACCCACACCCTCACCGTCGGCGTGGACAACGGCAGCGGCACCTTCAGCGGCACGATCTCCAATCTCAGCGATGCAGGCGGCGGCTACTCGGGCGTGGGCGGCGGCACGCTCAACCTCGTCAAATCCGGCACCGGCACCCAGACGCTCTCCGGCGCGAATAGCTACACCGGCACGACCACCATCAGTTCGGGAACGTTGCAGGTCAGAGGCCAGTCCTATTTCAACGTGGGGCGGACGACCACGGTGGCGTCGGGGGCTGTTTTCGAACTTTTGGATTCCAACAATACCTTTACCTCCCTGATGCCGGAATCCACCGTTACGGGCACCGGCACGTTCAGGCTTTCGGGGAGTTCCACCATCAATCAGGACACCAATGGAACCAATGGGACCCGGCTAACCTTTGCCATGCAGGCAGGCGGGTTGATTGACCTGCAGGACACCTCAAGATTGACCAATGGTGGTTGGCAAGAACTGGAATGGACCAACAACAAGGCGTCCATGAACATTGCCAGCAATGCCACCCTTGACCTTTGGGACGGCCAGGATGTCTTTGTGGATGCCCTCACTGGAGCAGGCAGTGTGGTCGGAGGATCTTCCAACAAAAACTTGGTTGTCGGCGTCAACAATGGCTCCGGCACATTTTCCGGCTCGATTAACATCGCGGCATCCTTGATCAAGAGCGGCACCGGCACCCAGACGCTCACCGGCGCGAATACCTCCGTCGCGACAACGGTCAGCAGCGGAACCTTGGTGATCAGCGGGCAATCCTACTTCGACGTAGGGCGGACGACCACGGTGGCGTCGGGAGCTGTTTTTGAACTGAATAATTCCAACAATACCTTTACCTCTCTGATGCCGGTATCCACCGTTACGGGCACCGGCACGTTCAGGCTTTCGGGGAGTTCCACCATCAATCAGGACACCGGTGGAACCGTTGGAACCAGGCTAACCTTTGCCATGGATGCAGGCGGATTGATTGACCTGCAGGACACCTCAAGATTGACCAATGGGGGTTGGAAGGAAGTGAACTGGACCAACAACAAGGCGTCCATGAACATTGCCAGTGGTGCCACCCTTGACGTCTGGGACGGCCTGAACGTCATCATCGATGCACTCACTGGCTCGGGCACGGTCGATAAAGGCCATCCTGAACCTACGCCCACCTTGCTGACAGTCGGTATCGCTGACGGCAGTGGAACCTTTAGCGGCACGATTCAGAATACCTATGCTCCACTCGCCCTGGAGAAAACCGGCACCGGCACCCAGACGCTCTCCGGCTCCAACAGCTACACCGGCTTGACCACCGTGAACGCTGGCACGCTGAACCTGAACAACGCGATGGCGAGCGGAACCCTGAGCGTCCTAGCCAGCGCGGTGATGAACGTCAACTCGGTCGCGGCCACCGGCACCAGCACGGCGGTCAGCGTCGGCGGCGTGGCGAACTTCAGCGGCACCAGCGGCGAAATCTACACGGTCGGCTCCCTGGACATCCTAGCCACCGGCACGGCGACGCTGACGGCGCACAGCGGGGGAGCGGGAAGCGTGAAGGTGCTCGACCTCTCGTCGCTGATTATCAACGGAACGACCGCGTTTGTCGGAGGAGCGGATAAAGGCGGGGACCTCTCCGGGTTTGGCGGCAGCCCCTACTCGCCGGCACCCGTGCCCGAGCCGGGAACGACCGGCCTGATTGGCCTTGGGATTTTTGCGATGACGGCCCTCCGCAGGCGTCCGTCAAAATGAATCTGGCAACCCGGGCGTTAATGCCGGTTGTGGGCCGGCCTTGGGTAATACGACGGGTTGTCTGAAGCGGAAAAGCCGCCGTGGTATCTTGGCGGGTGCCACGGCGGCAGCTTTCCAGAAGCAGAAGGCTGATTTTTCAAATGACCCTGCCCAACCTCCCTTTCGGCGGAAAAGTCTGTCGCATCGAGGCCGGCAAAGGCAGGGTGTTGGCGCACCCCGAATCTCCATCCAGCAATCCACGCCCATGATCCGATCGAACTCCCGCATTTCTAACAAACAACGCGTCGTCACCGTGAAACGCATCCAGCCGGTCATTTCATGGAAGGCCGCCGCAATGTGGCTGGTTCTGGCGGGAGTCGGAACCATGCACGCCGCCACGGATTCCGCCAATCCTTCCGTTGCTGCGGCGGAAGCGGCCCCGCCAGCGCTGCGATTTCACGGCCTGTTTGCCGACCACATGGTCATGCAGCGCGATGCCAGCGTCCCGGTCTATGGCGAGGGCAGGCCGGGAGCCGGTGTTTCCGTGCGGCTCGGTGAGGTGGTGAGGGAAACCCGCGTCCAGCCGGGCGGCCGCTGGGAGGTGGATTTCCCGCCGTTCCCCGCCGGAGGAGGTCCGCAGCGAATCGAGGCCCGCGCTGATGGCATTTCCACATCGGTGGAGGATGTGCTTTTCGGCGATGTCTGGCTGGCCTCCGGGCAGTCGAACATGGAATGGAAAGTGGGCGGCGGCGTGCTGGACATGGAAAAGGAAATCGCCGCGGCGGACTTTCCCGGCGTCCGGTTTTTCGTCGTGCCGAAGCGGCTTTCGGATGTCCCGCTGGCCGGTCTTGCGGACGGGCAGTGGCAGGTTTGCTCGCCGCAATCCATCGGCCAGTGCTCCGCCGTGGCATGGTTTTTCGCACGGGAGATTTTCAAGGAAACCGGCATCCCCATCGGCATCGTCGTCAGCGCCGCCGGGGGGACTCCGGTGGAGGCATGGATGAGCCCGCAGGCGATGCAACGGTTCCCCAATCCGAAACAGGAAATGCTGGATCAGCTCAACGCTAAATACGGAAGCTGGACGAAACACATCGAAGAAAACGAGCGGAACATCCAGCGGCTGGTGCAACAGGTGGACACGTCCATGGACGCCGTGGCGGCCGGCGTCTTGAACCCCGGCTTTGATGACTCCGCCTGGACCAACGCCGGATTGTTTGCCGATCCTCCGCAACGGAACTGCCTCCGCTGGTGGCGGCAAAAACTCACGCTCACTGCGGAGCAGGCCGCCGCCCCGCTGGTCCTCTCGCTGGCGCGGCCCGATGCCGTGGCCCTGGTTCACGTGAATGGCCGCAAGGTCGCCGATGTCCGGGGCAGGGACTGCCGCGTTGAGCTGCCCGCGGGAACCTTCCAGGCTGGGGAAAATCTCATCGTTGTCCGGCTCGGCAACTACTGGGGCGTCCCGCGCTTTGCCGGCAAAGCGGAGGAAGCGTTTCTCGCCACGGCGGACGGTGCGTTCCGTCACTCTCTGGCGGCGGGATGGAAATTCTCGGATGCCATGGAGCCGCCGCTCACGAAATGGCTGCCGATGGCGGACATCCCATCCGCACTTTTCAACGGCATGATCCATCCCCTGCTGCGCTCGCCGATCAAGGGCGCGATCTGGTATCAGGGGGAGGCGAACACTGGCGATCCTTCCGGCTACGCGGTGAAATTTCCGCTGATGATCTCCGACTGGCGCGTGCATTTCCGCCAGGGGTATTTCCCCTTCCATTTCGTCCAATTGGCCAACTTCGGGGCACCGTCGGAGCTGCCCTCGCAGGACGGATGGCCGCTGCTGCGCGAGGCCCAGGCCGCGACCCTGCGGTTTCCGGACACCGGCATGGCGGTCGCCATCGACGTCGGCGAGGCGCTCGATATCCACCCGCAAAACAAACAGGCTGTCGGCCACCGCCTCGCCCTCCAGGCGCTCGCCGCAAGCTACGGGAAATCCCTCGAAGCCAGCGGGCCTGTCTATCGGAAGCAGGAAATCCGCGTGGGTGCGCTCGTGATCCATTTCGACCATTCCACGGGCCTGACCACCTCCGACGGCCAGCCGCCGAGAAGCTTCGCCATCGCCGGAGCGGACCGGCGCTTCCACCTTGCCCGCGCCGCGATCGAAGGAAACACGGTGGTGCTTTCCTCCGATGCCGTGCCCGCTCCGGTGGCCGCACGCTACGCCTTCGCCGACAGCCCGGTGGTGAACCTGGTCAATGCCGCCGGCCTGCCAGCCTGTCCCTTCCGCTCCGATGACTGGAGCGAACTCTCGAAAACACCCTGACATGATCCGGCCTGCCCCAAAGCCACTTTTCTTCTCTCCATCCCCGAATGCGCGGAATACGTCGTCCGGATCGTGACCGCCACTGCATCCTCAACCACTCACTAACACACACAGCAGATGTCCGAACCTAGCACACGCCGAACCTTCCTCAAACAAGGCCTCGCCTCAGCGGCGGTCCTCGCCATGCCAGGCGGCATCGCCGCCGCCGCCTCAACCGCCGCCGCGCCACCCAAGGGTGCCGAATTTCCCCCGGATTTCATCTGGGGCACCGCCACCGCCGCCTATCAGATCGAGGGCGCGGCCACCACCGACGGCCGCGGCGAGTCGATCTGGGATGTCTTCTGCCGCAAACCCGGCGCGGTCTGGGGCGGGAACTCCGGCGATGTCGCCTGCGACCACTACCACCGCTACCGCGAGGATGTGGCGTTGATGAAGGACCTCGGCGTGAAGGCCTACCGCTTCAGCGTTTCCTGGCCGCGCGTGCTGCCTCACGGCAGGGGAGCGGTGAACGAAAAAGGCCTCGATTTCTACGACCGTCTGCTCGACGAACTCCTCAAGGCCGGCATCGCGCCGTATTGCACGCTCTTCCACTGGGATCTGCCCGAGGCGCTCTATCAGAAAGGCGGCTGGCTCAACCGCGACGTGGCGGATTGGTTCGCCGATTACACGTCCGTGGTGGTCGGGAAATTCAAGGACCGCATCGGCCACTGGATCACACAGAACGAGCCGCAGGTTTACATCGGTGCCGGCATGCTCGACGGGACCCACGCGCCGGGGATCAAGCTGCCCGTCGCTGATTTCCTGAAAGCCGCCCATAACTCGATGCGCTCCCACGCCGCCTCGGTGCGCGCGATCCGCGCCCTCGCACCGCAGGCGTCCGTCGGCTACGTGATGAGTTCGCACATCAAACATCCGGTTTCCAGCAGCGATGCCGACATCGCCGCAGCGCGCCAGGCCACCTTCGATGTGAAGGAGAAGAATTCCTGGAACAACTCGTGGTGGCTGGACCCGGTGATCAAAGGCTCCTATCCGGAACAAGGGCTCCGATTGTTCGGATCGGACATGCCCGCCGGTTACGAAAACGATCTGGCGGAGATGCACCCGCCCGTCGATTTCATCGGCATGAACATCTACACCTCGGCTCCGGTCCGCGCTGGAAAAGATGGCGAACCCGAGGAGGTGAAATGGCCGGACGGCTACCCGCGCACCGGCGTGGACTGGCAGCAGGTCGTGCCGCAGTCACTCTATTGGGGGCCGCGCTTCATCCACGAGCGCTATCAGCTTCCGATCCATCTCACGGAAAACGGCTGCTCCACGCGCGACCAGATTTTTCTCGATGGCAAGGTCCACGATTCGCAGCGCATCGACATCCTCCACCGCTACCTGATCGAGCTCCGCCGTGCCATCGCCGACGGCGTGCCCGTGAAAGGCTATTTCGAGTGGTCGCTGCTCGACAACTTCGAGTGGGCCGACGGCTACAAACAGCGCTTCGGCATCGTCTATCTGGACTATCCGACGCAAAAGCGCATCCCGAAGGATTCGTTCCATTGGTATCAGGAGGTGATCCGGACGAATGGAGCGTCTCTAGCCGGAAACTTCGCCATGCCCGTGACGCAAGTCACCGCCGAGCCGATCCGTTAGAGCATTTACAGACATCATATAGCGTAGCAGGCCACGATCTGGACGAACAGGTTGGTATCGCTGTGCTGAACCCGAACGCCGCGATTCACGATGGCAGCGGGAGTTTTGTCCCGAAGGGACAGCCGGAAATTAGCCGGTGGTGGAGCGAAGCGAAACCACCGGATTGGCGGACAAAAGCGAACCGCCCCGAAGGGTGCGGAGGAACGTGTGATCTTCGCCGGCTCCATCGCCCCTGCCGGGGCGAATGCCCTGCCGTTGCGGGTTTCCGGTGGTTCCGTTCGTTCCTCACTCCACCACCGGCTAATTTCCTTCCGGCCCTCAGGGCCTCTATCGCGGCGTTCGGGCTGAATGCAAGAGCCGCCGACGATCAGAATGGCGGCAGCCAGAACGATGATTGATGCGCTGATGGATTTCATAGTTGTTTCGCAGAACAAGGAATCAGCCCCACGCTCTTACTACTTCGGCGCGGCGTCGCTGGCGGTGCGGAAACCGAGATACTCGTTCGTGGCTTCGTGATCGCTGGTTTTTTGCTGCGTGACTTTGTTATCGGGCGAACGATAATTGCCGCCGCGAATGACGGGCACTTTGCCATCAGGCGTGTTCACAAGGCTTCCGGTCCACTCGCTCACGTTCCCGGCCATGCCCATGACGCCGTAGGGGCTTTTGTCCCCAGGGATCGCATCGACCGGACTCCATGCGAAAAAGCCATCGACACGCCCAATGCTGTCGGTGGTGGGACGGTCGATGTAGTCCGCGTTCGAGTTGCACTTTTTCTGGTCGAACTCGCTGCCCCACGGGTAAAGACGGCCATCGGTTCCGCGCGCCGCTTTTTCCCACTCCTGCTCGGTCGGCAGGCGGCGGCCTTTCCAGTTCGCATAGGCATAGGCGTCCCACCAATCGACGAGGAATTGTGGGCAGTTCATGTCGATCGGAATGAACTTCACGGGCTTGGCCCATTTCGCGCGTCCAAGGTAAATGTCCCAGTTCAACGGCTTGTGCGATTTGCCTTTGGGCTGGTCGGGGTGGTCGAACTTGTACTTCTCGTCCTTATGCGCCGGTGCCTCCAGGTACTCGAGGAAGCGCGCGTACTGGCCGATGGTGACTTCGTATTGGTCGATCCAGAACGTGGGCAGGTTCACCTTCTTGCCGTCCTGATAGGTGAATTCGCCGGCGGGAATCTTCACCATCGCGTCGAAGTTCTTTTCGTTGGAGCCGAATTTTTTCCACAGGACCATCCCCGAGACGCATGCAAGGGCCACCGCCCCGATAATGCTCAAAATCAACTGGCGCTTTTGCTTCTTGCGCGCCGCATCGACGGCGAGGATGGCGGCCTCGTCCTGCGCGCTCAATTTGAAGGCGTCCGCAGGAATGACTTTCGGTTCGAGCGCGGCGACGGCCTGTAGCAGCGAGGCCCAGGATTGGAAGGCATTCTGTCCTCCGGTTTTCATCCGGATGAACATGCCGGCAAGTCCGGGGGAAGTGGCCCTGCCGCCGGGCAGCGCGGCACTCACGGCCTGACCCAGCGTGCGGATCTCGGACTGGACTTCGGGATGCGTTTCGCCGTGCGTCGCCAGATTCGCCAGGCGCGGGCGTTTGTCCGACCCGAGGTAAATGCTGGCGGCATCGAGCGGGCTGTGCGCGATTTTCTTTTGGGAAAAATACGAGAGCGCCTCCGCGATGACCTTGACGGTTTTCAACGCGACCGGCTCATCAATGGTCTGGCCTTTCTCGACGAGTTTCGCGAAGTTGATGCCATCCACGTATTCGCGCGTGAAGTAGCTGTGCCCCCCGGCTTCGCCCGCTTCGTAAACGGAAAGGATTTGCGGATGCTGGATGTTGGCCTTGGCGCTCGCGTTGGCGATGAACTGGGATTTTGCAGCGGGGTCGTTTTCCAGTTCGGGGGACAGAAGCTCCATCGCAACGGTGCGGTTCATCGAGGTCTGAATGGCCTCATAGACGCGGCCCCATGTTCCCTTTCCGAGTTCGCGGACGATTTTGTATGCACCGATCGTGCTGCCGATGAGTCCATCGGCAGGCGTGGCTGGAGCGGCGGTGGCTGCTGGCACCGCTTTCGGTTTGGCCGTCGGCACAGGAGCCTGTGTGTAGGTGATCTTCGGAACCGGCACTGCTTGCGGTGTGGCAGTTGGCGCAGAGGCCGGCATCGCGGTGACCTTCGGGACCGCTACTGCTTTGGGCGTGGCGGTCGGTGCGGGAGCCGGAGTCGCGGTGACTTTCGGGACCGCTACTGCTTTGGGCGTGGCGCTTGGCGCGGGAGCCGGAGTCGCGGTGACCTTCGGGACCGGCACAGCTTGAGGCGTGGCGCTTGGCGCGGGAGCCGGTGTCGCGGTGACCTTTGGAACCGACACCGCTTGAGGCGTGGCGCTCGGTGCGGGGGCTGGTGTCGCGGTGACTTTCGGGACCGCTACTGCTTGAGGCGTGGCGGTCGGCGCGGGCGCTGGAGTCGCGGTGACCTTCGGAACCGCTACTGCTTGGGGCGTGGCGGTTGGCGCGGGAGCCGGCGTCGCGGTGACTTTCGGGACCGCTACTGCTTGAGGCGCGGCAGTCGGCGCGGGAGCCGGTGCTGGAGCAGCCGCGGCAACAGGCGTGGCTTGAGGCGCAACGATTGGAAGCGGAGCGGGTTCTTCTGGCGCGGGAGCCGGAGGAGCCATTGGCGCGGGAGGACTTGGCGGACCTGCCACAAGTGTAGCAGTAGGAATGACTTCAGGCTCAGTTGACGCCGGAGCTTGCAGCGGAAGTTCAGTTTGTTCTGCCGGTTTCGCTTCCTCGACCGCTGGTGCAGGTGCCACCAGATCCGCAGTCGCGATCGGCGCTTCAGCCGGGACCGCTGACGCTGGTTTTTCGTCAACCGCCTCGACAGGCGCGGGCGTCTGCTTTTCGGCGATCGCCTGAGTCTCATCCGGTGCCGGTTCGATCACGCTCTCAATGGCACGCAGCAGTTCTTTCGGGCTGATCGGCTTGATGAGGATCGGGTGACCCTGCGTGTACTCGGCGTATTGGCTCAGGTCGTATCCGGTTATGAAGATCGTCTTTGTCTGCGGGAAGCGATTGGCGATTTTATTGCACAACGTCAGCCCGTTCATCGGCTCCATGATCACGTCGGTGATCAGCAAGTCCGGCGGACTTTGTGTCGTGGCCTTCTCGAGAGCCTCGGCCCCGGAGGAAGCGACCGTCACTTCGTAGCCGGGAAAGGTTTGCAACATCCGCAGCAGCGCCTGAAGCACGCCGTTATCGTCATCGACCAGCAGGATTTTCATTTGTTATCTTCGTTTAATGTGGGTGGCGGGGGGTATTGTTTCAGGAGGTTGATCGGCTCCGCCTTGCGATCCTGAAGATTGTTCTTGTAGTAAATCCGAACGACGTAGCCGTAGTATTTTCGATCTTCGGCGCGGCCAGCTTTGGGGTCGGGTTTGAGTTGCGAGTATTCCACTTCGAGAACCTCGACTCCGTCCTCCTTCCAATCAAGAGGCGCGGTCAGCCAGTTGTAATTCACGTCCGCATTGGTGCGCACGACGTTCTGTCCACCGACGACATCGTAAAAGAAAACCTGGATGACAACATCGCGCACATCGATGGCCGTGCCGGCTTGCGCCTGCATCGGAATCTTCAGCCTGAACCGGGTTCCGCCATCGACATTTTCGCGGTTGATCATGGTGATCTCGCCGAGGCTCAGCGACGTTGCAGACGATGGGGTGCCGGCAGGCTGGGCGGGGCCTGGCTGTGCCGCAGCGGCGGCCATTGCCTCCACATTCTTGATCTTCGCGTCGGCGGCGGCGAAGTAAATCCCCGCCGAGGTTCCCATGTCATAAACGCGCCGCCAGTTCTCGATCGCCTTGTCGGCGAGCCCCATCTTTTCGTAGGTGAGGGCCAGCTCGGCAAGCACCTGCGGCTTGTCGGGACCGATCACCAGAGCCTCGCGCAGGCGGATGAGCGCGGTGCTCGTATCTCCGCGCTCGTTCAGTGCGCGGGCCTGCTCGACGAGTTCGTTGATGCGCGCCTCAGGTGTCGCCTCCCTCCTCATCGGCACGGGCGTCGGTTTTGGCAGACTCGCGACCTGCTGCGGTGCCGGCGTTGGCGTCGCGACGGAAACCGGAGCCGGGGTCGCAATCGGGAATGGGTCTGCGAGGTTCAGCTTGTCCACGCCGCCGCTTTTTGCACCCGCCGCCAGTTCCTCCGGCGACGGCGCATGGAAGCGCGAAACAAAAACCCACGCGACCGCTACAAGCTGCGCAAGAGCGGTCGCTCCAAGAATACTGATCGCCACATAAAAAGTCCGTCCGGCAGTCGGTTTTGGAATCGAGGAGTTGACGTGCATTGGGGCTTCGGTTGCAGACTAGGTAGCGAGTCGCAGAGTGTCAAACTTCCGGCGAAACCGTTCATGTGTATCGCTTTTTGAAAACTCCGCGCCCAATTTTGTTTCGGTGTGCTGAGGCCGATCCACGTGACGTCAGGCTGTAGCGTATCGATCATCGCGATCGCATAAGCACCGGCCCTATTTTTTTCGCCCGAATATCCCGTCCCGCACGAGGTAGAACAAAAACAAACTATTGAACACAAAGTAGCGCCGCCACAACCTTCGCGGCTCGGTGACAAGCCTGAAAAGCCACTCCATGCCAAAGCGCTGCAGCAACGCAGGCGCTTGTTTGACGCGCCCTGCGTGAAAGGCGAAGGCGGCTCCGACCGCGCAATAAATCGCCGCCGGCAGCCGCGCTTTGTTGCGGGCAACCCAGAACTCCTGCTTCGGGCAGCCAAGGCCGATCCAGACAAACTGCGCGCCGGATGCGGCGATTTTTTCCATGATCCGCGCATCTTCCCCGGCCGGCCACTCCCCGAACGGTGGCGAATACTCTCCCGCGATTTTCAGCCGTGGAAATTTCCCGTGAAGCTTTTGTTGGAGCACATCGAGCAAGTCCTCCGAGCCGCCGAGCAGGAAGTGCGAAAACTCTCCTTGCGTCGCTTCGAGACAGCGCAACATGAATGTCGGGCCGTAAACACGGTCGTCCATCTGCGCTTCGCAGCGCCGATTCATCACCCACACCAGCGGCATGCCATCCGGCAGGATCAAATCGAACTGCCGGACAGCCCCGCCGAAGTCGGGATCATGACGGGCCAGAGCCACCACATGGGTGTTCGCGAAAGCCAGCGCATACGTTCGGTGGTTGGCGACCCATCGAACCGCTTGCTGGACGGCCCCGGCATAATCAGTGATGGCGAGTTTGACGCCCAAAACGGGGCATTCGGCAGGCATAGGGTGATCGGCAGTACGTTAAGCAAAAGACAGTTTCCACGAACATTGCAATCATCCTTTTTGACGGTTTCAGCACCCGATACTGTCCCAAACCGCCTCCCCGGACTGGAAGCCTCCCTGCTCCAGGACCTGCCCCCGGTGGGCGCTTTCCATCCAGTTCATCAAGGTTGCAAACACAGCATTGTTCGCCTACGCTTTGCGACTTTTTATGACCGAAGTCTCCCCCGCACCCGCTCCCGATGCAGTCAAGGAGCGCGGTGTTTCCTTTTACATTTCGGCTCTTGGACAATGGGCGGGTCGCAACCCGCTGCAGGCGGTCCTGCTGGCCGCCCTGATCGGCACGCTCGTTTACTTCTTCGGATTCGTTCCCCTTTTCGTCAATGCTTCCCAGTCGGCGGCGAGGTGGGCGTGGACGGCTTATGGCACAGAGGCTGGCCACAGTGAGCATGCACATTGCAAGCTTGTGCCGTTTATTTCCCTTTTCCTGGTCTGGTATCACCGTGAGAAAATCAGGGCTGCCACCAAGCAGGGGTCCAATGGCGGCCTCTTCTGGGTCGCGCTGGGTATGCTCTCATTTGTCCTCTCGGTGCGCTGTCTCCAGCCGCGACTTGCGCTTGCGGCGCTGCCGATCCTTGTCTATGGCTCGGTTCTTTACCTGTGGGGAAAGCAAGTCTCGCGCGTCATTCTCTTCCCGTGCGCTTTCATGATCTTTACCATCCCTTTCGCGGCGCTCGAGCAGGCGACGTTCCGGCTTCAGTTCGTCGTCACCGGAATGGTCTCGTTTCTGTCGAACCTCGTCGGGATCGGCATTCAGACCGTCGGCACCTCCATCACCGCCACGGATGGCAGCTTCAATTTCGAGATCGCCGAAGGGTGCAGCGGGATCAAGAGCCTCATCGCGATGGCCATGCTCACGACGGTTTTCGTGCATCTCACGCAGGACCGGCTTTGGAAAAAAATCCTCATCCTCGCGTTCTCCGCCGTGTTCGCGATCATCGGAAACGGGGGACGCATTTTCACCGTGATTGTTGTCGCGAAGTTCTACGACCCAAAGTTCGCCAGCGGGATTTACCACGACTACTCGGGCTTCGTGTTCTTTCCGATCGCGCTGGCGGCAATGCTGGGCTTCAGCAAGCTGATCAACATGGATTTCAAGAGCGTTGCCAAACCGCTGCAAAAAGGCCAGGGCCCGGGCGACCAGACTTCGTATGACTACTAACCGGCTTGTCATCTTGCAGGCAGTTCTTCTGCTGGGCCTGGGCGCGGTGTTCCTGCTGCCAAATATTCCAAACCAGCAGCCGGCGGGTGTTGAACTCACACTGCCGGACATGCTCGGGGAATGGTATGGAAAAGACGCCCCGGTGACCGAAGACGAGCGTGGGGTGTTGGGCTACGAGACACAGTTTGCGCGCAAGATTTACAGCAACGGCCGCGGGGACGAGTTGTTCGTCTCCATCGTTCTTGCGAACCGCGACATGAATACCAGCATCCATCGACCGGAGCGCTGCCTGCCCGCACAAGGCTGGACGATCGTTGACTCGCGCAAAGTGGAGATTCCCCTGCCGTCGCCAAAAGGTGCCGTCATGACCGCCTCGCGGCTGCACAACATGCGGCCCATTCGTGCCAATAACGGCCAGACAGTGAACGTCTTCAACCTGAACTATTATTGGTTCGTGGGTTACAACGACCTCACCGCATCCCACCTTGCACGCAACCTCATCGACATCAAGGACCGGCTGCTGCGCGGTTACAATCAACGCTGGGCCTACATCACGGTCGCGGGTACCATCACAAAAAACCTGCAACCGTTCGGGCGCTCAGAGGGGGAGGTTGACGAGTCAATCGAATCATTTATTCGCCAGCTTGCTCCATTGATCCACAAGCCTTCGGTTCAATATCACTGAAGCGGGCGTCGCCTTGCACTCCCTGATTGTGACCTTCTCCAAAAGAGTTGTTACGCTGGCACTAAGAAGGCTGTCCCTTGCGGCCCCGGGTTTTAGATTGCTAACATGAGCGCCGATTACGATTACCTGATCGTCGGGGCGGGCTTTGCTGGGGCGGTTCTTGCCGAAAGGCTGGCCAGCCAGCTTGGCCGGCGTTGCCTTGTAGTCGATCGGCGTGCGCATGTCGCGGGGAATGCCTATGACGCCCACGATACTACAGGGGTGATGCTAAACGTTTATGGCCCCCATTACTTTCGGACGGCTTCTCAGATGCAACCGGGGCCAGTTAAGAAATCGTGGACTCCCCCTCTTGGAAGCGCATGACGAAACGAACAGATAACTTTTTGGTGGTTGGAGCCGGCTTTTCTGGAGCTGTCACGGCCCGCGAACTGGTGGAGCATTGTGATACTGCCCGGGTGTGCGTCATCGACCGCCGGGACCATGTTGCAGGAAATTGCCACACGGGGCGCGATCCTGCGACAGGGGTCATGGTACACCAGTACGGGCCGCATATTTTTAACACGAACAACGAGAATGTCTGGAACTACGTGAATCGCTTTGGTGTGTTCCGGCCTTTTGCCAATCGGGTTAAAGCGGTCACCCCAAAAGGCGTTTACGGACTTCCGATCAATCTGCTGACCATCAACCAGTTTTTTGGAAAAGCCTTCAGCCCTGCCGAAGCGCGGGTTTTTCTCGCCACCTTGGGGGATGCCACCATTCACGAACCCGAGAACTTTGAAGAACAGGCGCTCAAGATGCTGGGGCGCGATCTTTACGAAAATTTCTTCCGCGGCTATACCGTAAAGCAATGGGGATGCGAGCCCTGCGATCTTCCAGCCTCAATCCTGAAACGCCTCCCCGTCCGTTTCAATTATGACGACAATTATTACGACAAAAGGTTCCAGGGTATCCCGCAACAGGGATACACGGACGTGGTTCGGCGCATTCTGGATCACTCGCGCATCGAGTTGCGGCTGAAAACCGACCTTCGCAGTATGGATCGCGCCGCTTATTCCCGTATTTTTTACACCGGCCCACTGGACGAATACTTCGCCTATCGGTTGGGGCGCCTTGGTTATAGAACAGTAACCTTTGAACGGATCGATGCAGAGGGCGATTACCAGGGTAACGCAGTAATCAACTATACCTCAGCCGAGGTTCCTTTCACACGCGTCCACGAGCACAAACACTTTGCCCGTTGGGAATCTCTGGAAAAAACGGTCGTCTTCCGCGAGTTCAGCAAGGAAACCAGCCCGGGCGATGAACCTTATTACCCAAAACGCATGGAGGCTGATAAACAGTTGTTGCTTGGCTATCGTGCGTTGGCTTCAAATGAGAGCGGAGTAACCTTCCTCGGAAGGCTCGCAACCTATCGCTACATGGACATGGAAACAGTGATCGGAGAAGCATTGGATTATGCAGGGAAATGGCTGGCTGCACTCACAAGGGATCCGTCCACAACCTTACCGGTCTTCCCGAACGTAGAAAGCTGATTTATGGCACTATTCAAATTCCGCCCCGCCCAGATCGGACCTTCACTCACAGGGGAACTGATCGTTGTAATGCCGATCTACAACGAAGCTTCCAACATCGAACAAGTTGTCAGTGAATGGCAGTCCGTATTTCAAAAACTGGCAATCCGCTACCAGATGCTGCTGATCAACGACGGCTCCAAGGATGCCAGTCTCGATGTGTTGAACCGGCTGGAAGCGGCGCATCCGGACAGTCTGGTTGTAGTGGACAAATTCAACGCCGGGCATGGCCGAAGCTGCCGGTTCGGGTACGATGCGGCTGTGGCTTCAGATGCTGACTGGGTGCTGCAGATTGACTCGGATGGGCAATGCGATCCGGTTTTTTTCGAGAGAATGTGGGAAGCCAGGAAAAAGGCGGACAGTATATTTGGCATCCGCACGCGGAGGGATGACGGCTGGGCAAGGACGATGACTTCGAAGGTTTGTCGTTGGAGTTCCACGCTGATTTGCGGGGTGGACATGATTGATCCCAATGTCCCCTACCGTCTAATCCGGAAAACTATTCTTGCCGAAGCTATTGCCAGAATTCCCGAAGCTTTTGAAATTCATAATGTGGCACTCACCTACCGCCTAAAGCAAAACAGAAAAGTGGTTTGGGCATACGAGCCTATTCAATTCAGAGACCGGCGGGGCGGAGTGAACAGCATCAACTTGATAAACGTGGCGAAACTTGGAATTGATCTTCTCTTTGATTTGTGGCGCTTGCCCAGGATCGACTGATTGCAGTTTTTCGCTTGTAAATGTCTCCCTCGCCCTGCTTACAAGAAACAAGTTCCGAACTTTGGGAGGTTGAGCGTGCCGACTGTCAAGCTGGGGAAAAAGTTTTTCGCAAGAGTTGTCGAGATGCCTCTCGCAGCTTGAGGCACTCGTTCAGTTCCATAATTGATGAATTCTACTAAGCCCAACACTAAATTGATCGAAATGCGATCACTCATCCTGGCTGTGCTGGCAGCTATGATGTGTGGCTTGGTGGCGATTACAAGCCAGAGCCTTTGGATCGATGAAGCCAACAGCGCCATGAAGGCGATGCAACCTTCTTTTTCCTCTTTCGTATCCACCTTTGCAACGGCCATGGGATCAGATCTCCAGATGCCGCTCTACATGGTCTATCTCTGGGCCTGGGAGAAACTGGCCGGCCATTCGGAATTCGCCCTTCGTCTGGCCAATCTGCCTTGGTTTCTACTGGCCCAACTGACGTTCTATCTTGGCTTGCAGAGAAGACATCGCGCGGTCGCCATCACCGCCTTTTGTCTTGGCCTTGTTCATCCCTTTCTCTGGGCTTATCTGGACGAAGCCAGACCCTACATCATTCAATATGCAGGATCCTGTCTGGCCACCGTTGCTCTCTTTCGCTTGAGCGAGTCCTGTGCGGGCGACAACTCGAACGCCGACCTCTGGCTTTGTGCGGGAGGCGGATTGGTGCTTGGCGGCAGCAGTTTGCTTGGGATGCCTTTTGCCGGAATGGCGCTTCTCGTTGCGCTGATTTACCTGGCCCCGGCACTTCGCCGGAGCGGTCTGCGCTTGGGTGTTCTCACACCACTGCTGGTCATGGTCGCCGGATTGGCTGTTCTTTCCGTTTTCTATCTTTGGACCTTGCGGCAAGGCGCAGGCGCTTCGGGCGGGCTCGGTGGAACCGGCTTGGCAAATCTCCTGTTTGCCGCCTACGAGCTTCTCGGGCTCAGCGGACTTGGCCCCGGGAGAATCGACCTTCGGGCGAACGGCTTGCATGCGTTGATTCCACACCTCGTCACTCTCCTGCCCGGAGTTGCGGTACTGGCTTGGGCCGCAGTCGCGATCGTGCGGCGGTCTTATGAAAAGCCGAAGCTTGTCGATGTCCTGGCGGCGCTTCTCTTTCTCGGGATCCCAGTTCTGTTTATTCTGGGACTTGGTCTGACTCGCGACTTTCGGGTGCTGGGACGCCACTTCATGCCTTTCCTGCCAGCGATCATCCTCGGAGCTGCGTTCGCTCTTTCATCGCCACGGCGGACGCTGCCCCTCTGGCAACCGAGAATCCTGCTGGCGATTTTCTGGCTCATCTCCGCGCTGACCTTTAGTTTCGCGCCCCGTCACCGCAAGGATGACTATCGATCAGCGGCGGCGTTTGCCGAGCAGGCTCTGAGCGCCGGCAAGACCGTGTGTTGGGCGGCTTGTGCCGAGGGTGCCGCCTATTACGGCGTTTCGTTTTCCGATAATCAGCCGGGAGCGGGGAAAGTATGTTCCGCCGGTCCTATGCTGCGAAGTGAAAACGGCCCGGATCCCTCCCGACCGCACTGGGTGCCGGACGTCATCATTCTCTCCAAACCGGACGTTTACGATCCGTCTGGGGAAGTGAGGAAGTTTATCGACAAAGAAGGTTATCGCCGCACCGGAGGTGCCCAAGCCTTCACTTTTTGGGAACGGTAGTTCGCTGCCCGGAGGGCGATTGTAGCCGGCCACGTTGAGGCCGGCGGGAGCGGGCGGCCCTTGGTTTTATCTTCGTTTTCCCAAGACCGGCCTCGACGTGGCCAGCTACAGTGCAATTCGCCGTTTACTCTGGAACAATTGGCGCTATCTTGATTGCCCGAACCTCACTCATGGAAGACGACAACCAGACCCAGATAGGCCGCGTTCTTTCCCGCTACCCTATTATTCTGGTCATTCTCGGAGGTTTGCTAGCTGCGGTGGCCATGGGATCATGGATCGGCACCGGGGATATGAAGAAAGTGGGGCTCCTCATTGGCGGTTGCGGAGCCGTGGCGGCGGTCATGATGCTCGGCGACAAATACTGGCTGATGATTCCGTTCGCGTTCACCTTCCAGCTCCGTGCCATCCCCTACGGCCATACCTTGATCGAGCTCCCGGAAATTGTCATCTGCGTCTGCACGGCCACGTTTATTGCGCGCTACGCGCTCAAGCTTCAGAAGTTCACGCTGTTCCGCGCCAGCCACGTCCCTGTCATGCTCTACGTAGCCTGGGCCGCGTTCATCTTTGTCAACTACCCCGTGGGCCTTGCACAACAGGGCGCCACAACGGGTGGCGCGCGCAG
The DNA here is from genome assembly GCA_963751395.1 of uncultured Verrucomicrobiae bacterium. Taxonomy (GTDB): domain Bacteria; phylum Verrucomicrobiota; class Verrucomicrobiia; order Chthoniobacterales; family Chthoniobacteraceae; genus CAVVUC01. The sequence goes on from CAVVUC010000001.1 coordinate 146,231, forward strand.
CTACGCAAAGATTCTCATGGCATTGGCCGCCTTCCTCGTCATGGCGAACCAGACCATCACGACGCGGGATTGCTGGCGGATTGTGGCGCTGGTGCTCGTGGGTGGGTTTTTCCAAGCCGCCCAGGGTATCTTCCTCTTCTTTTATGGCGGGACGTATGGCGCTCTGTCCGAAGCCGACATCTCCGATCCGGACAGCTACTACTCCTGGCACCAGAACCTTGGCATCGTTCCGTCGTTCGTGATCCCGATGATTTTCGCCCGCTATAAGAGCAGCGAAATGTTCAGCGTCAAGCGGCCCTGGATTATTCCGGTTCTGCTCGCGTGTCTCGTCCTCGTTCTCTTAAGCGGGAAGCGCGTGATCATGATCTCCCTCCCGCTTTGCGCCATCAGCGCGTCTCTCATCCGGAAGGAATGGGGATTCCTCATGCTGTGGATCGGAGGGGCTCTTCTTGCCATGGTATTCGTTATTCTCGGCCACGGCACCTTGTTCACGCTTCCCCTGGCGGCGCAGCGGGCTCTCACCTGGCTCCCGGCGCAGTGGGATTCCCAGTTGGCGGGTTACAAGGGCGGCGCCGATCCGTTCCGTGAGAAAATGCGCGAACTTGCAATGGACCGCATCAAACGCAACCCGTGGATCGGGCGGGGCTACCAGGTCGATCTCAAGATGATCAACCAGGCATTTGGCGCGGAACGAAATAGTTGGATAGCCCTTTGCGTCTCGCTCGCGATCGGGTCGCAGTGGCACAACACCTGGCTGGGCGATGCAGCGGACTTCGGAATTCCCGCGTCGGTTTTCCAGGCCCTCATTTACCTTCAGGCAATCCTTCTGGGCTTGTGGCTCTTCAAGCACCTCCCGGGCGGATCCAGCCTCCAGACCATTGCGTTCTATGTGCTGCTCATCACGATTCGCAACGTCGCAGGCAGTTGGCACGCAGGCCACAGCGGTCAGGGCCCTTTCGATCAGTTCTGGATGTATGGGATGCTGGTGAGCTTGGCTGTCATGGTGAAGGCCGCCAGCACGCAGGAGAAGAAGCCGGTGGAGGAAAGAACCCCTCCCTCCCCGGGTGGCTTCCGCAGGCCACTTCCGGGCGGGTACCGGGAACCGCTCCCTCGCCCTGTGTTGCACCGTTCAGCCCGGGATGCCCGGTAAACGGTCCCGGACAGATTCCAGCCTGCAACGACCACCCACACTCAGGGCATGTTCATTATCTCCAAGACCTTCCAATCCGAGACTCTCACAAAAAGGGGGATTGCTGGCTTCTGTCCATGATATGCTTGAATCGGAGGGACGAGCTCTGCGAGTCCCTGACTTTAGAATCTGGGACTCGTGTAACTCGTCCCTCCGATCGTCCAGGATCGTCGGGCGCAGATGCTTGAACCCTTGTTTCCGATGACATCAATGGCAGCGCAGCAATCTCCCGGCGCAACCTCTCCCGAAAACAACCAGTGAGCCTGAAAAAGCAGACCCTTTGGAGTATGTTGCCGCTGTTGACGGTCACCGTCGTCAACATTTTCTCAGTGCCCTTGTTCTACCGTTATCTGGGCGCGGAGATGTACGCGCTCTGGTTCTATGTGCTCACCTTCACCGGCTCATTCGGGTTCATGGATCTTGGGCTCGGGGTCGCGGTGGGGCGCTACATGGGCGTGGCGCTCGGACGCGGCGACCAAGAAGCCGTCCGGGGCTACTGGGCTACCGGAAACGCGGTCGCCATTCCGCTGCTCGGTTGCATGTCGCTGGTGTTCGTGTTCCTCGGAGTCGTGTTCGGGCCGAAGTGGTTCAACGTGGCACCGGAAAAAGCGCACCTTCTCCAATGGTCGTTCGCCGCCGGAGGGGTCAGCCTCTTTCTCAGCTACTACGGGCAGTTCTGGAACATCCTTTCACAGGCCTATCTCGACTTCAAGTTCCTCAGCATCGTCCGGATCGTCATCAGCCTTGCCCAGATTCTGCCGGCCATCCTCATTGCCTGGCTCACCGGCAATCCGTTCCTGCTCATCCTCTGGACGGCATTCACCACCGGGCTTCAACTGCTGGTCTATGTCTGGCATGCCCGGAAAAATTATTCGCTTGGGTTCCATCTTCGCGAGGCGAGCTGGGCGAGGGCGCGTGAAATGGCGGGATACACCGGCAAGACGTTTCTCACCCTGCTGGTCAACAGCCTCCTCGGCTCGGTGGATCGTCTCCTGTTGGGCAGGCTGGCACCCGCTGGCGATTTCGCGAATTACAACATTTCGACCAACGTCGGGGGACGGATCTCCGGCTTGAGCACGGCTGTCATGGGACCTGTTTTCCATAACACCAGCCGCACCGTGGGGGACTCAAGCCCGGTCACGCCCGCCCAGATCTACAACGAGACATTTCGGTTTATGTTCGGATGGTATCTGCTGGCCATGGTTTGGGTGACGGTCTGGGCCGGGCCTGCACTTCGTTTGTGGCTGGGCCCGCAACTCGGGGCAGATGTCCAGCCGATCTTCGCGCCGATCATCATCGCCTTTTGCCTGTCGGCCATCTCGAACATCTCCGGCGCACAGCTCGGCCCGCTCAACCGGGTTGGAGCCGGCATTTTCTTTCATATCGCTGCGGGCCTGCTCCTGGCCGCCGGAGTTTGGATCGGTTGGAATCTGGGCGGCATCCAGGGCGTTGCCTACGGGTTTCTCGCAAGCCGTGCCGCCCTTGTCGCGCAGGACATCTTCATCATCCGGCTCATTCGCGGAGGCGGCTGGCTGGCCGCTTCGACGTGGCGCGCGATCCTTATCCAAATTCTTGTCGCCCTAGTGATTTTCCTCCCGGCGCATCTCCTGCAAGCGGGATTTGGCGCTCAGTTGGGCTGCGCCGCGCTGCATGGAGCGGGTGTTGCGCTGTTTTTCCTCTATCGCGATTTCGGGGTGAAACCAAATGGTAGGGACGCCGTACCCGGCGTCCCTGGTTAAAAATGGGACGTCGGGTACGACATCCCTACCTTCAATGAACGTTCTTGTTTTCTTGAACAACCTCGGCATCGGCGGCACGGAAAAAGCCGCGTGCCGCTGGGCTTGGGGATTGAAGGATCGCGGGCACGCCGTCTCCGTTTTGGCGATGAAAGATGGCCCGCGCTGCTCTGAACTCGATGCGCATGGGATTCCCGTCGTCGTCACTTCCGGGCAGGCGCACCCGATCGCCGAGGCCATTACCACCCTGAAGCCCGATGTGATCCACGCGCACGCCCCTGGAAATCCGCATGAGGGCGATCTGCTGGGCGAAGCTTTACTGAGTCTGCCTAAAATTCCGGTCGTGCAGACCAATATTTTCGGCCGGTTTGAAAACCCCAGGGAGGATGCATGGACGGATTACCGGTTGTTCATTTCGTGGACGAGCTGCGTGCAGGCCGCGCGCCGGGCGTTCCGAAAACTGGACCGCTCCTTTTTTGAGAAAACCAGCGTAGCCGTTTACCCGCTTGATCCCGACGACGGTCCCTCCGCGATTGAAATCGCCAAGTTTCGCCAAGAGCATGGCTTTGCGGATGCCGATATTGTGTTCGGCAGGTTCTCTCGAGCGGAGCCGAACAAATGGACCGATCTTCCGCTTGCTGGGTTCCGGCTGGCCTTGAAGCGCAATCGGAACCTCAAGCTACTCTTGCGCGAACCGCCTCCAGCCGTGGCAGAGCGCCTGCGCAGCGCACCCGATGCGGATCGGTTTTGTATCCTGCCGGCGACGAGCGATCCCGCGGAGTTGCGTCTCACCATGGCCAGTCTCGACGTGGTGTTGCATACCTCCAGCATCGGCGAGAGTTTCGGCTATGGAATTGCCGAGCCGATGAACTACGGGAAACCCGTGATTGCCAACTCGGTTCCCTGGATCGACCAGGCCCAGATCGAGTTGGTGAGGCATGGGGAATGCGGGCTGGTTGCGAGCATTCCGGAAACAATCTGCAACGCGATCCTCACGCTGGCCGCCGATGCGGGACTCCGAGCGACTATGGGAGCAAAGGCCCAATCGCACATCCGGCAGTTGGCCAGCCCCGAAGAATCGCTCGATCGCCTGGAAGGAGTTCTGATGGCAGCTGTTCAACGAAAACTGAATCCAAGGATTGACGAGGATCTGAGGCGGGCTCAAGAAGCAGCGGCCTTTCTCGACACCCATCAATTTGGAAACGGGTGGCATGAACAGTTGGCCCTTCGGCCTTTCTACTACAGAGTTCGGTTTCATCAGTGGCGGAAAGCTCGATTGAGTTTACTACCATTTGTTAATTGAGCCTCTCTCGGTCGCCCATAACATGTCGTCCATGTTGAAGGCTGATTAGAACTACAAAAAGCGTGATCTTCCCAGTTCCCGACAGTAAATGATTGACCATGAATGACAGAGCCAAAAAAATCTTTTGGGACCTGATCCGCCCAATTCACTCTCCTTTCACGAGGTCGCTCAGGAGAAGATTCGGCAGGAATTACGCCGAGCATCCCGAGATGGAACTGCCTCCGGCCTATGACGCCATGCAACTGGAAGCCGAACGCAGACTCCACGCTTATCTTCATGTTTCCGCGGAACAGATTCACCAGATCGTCATCGTGGGTGCGAATGAGGCCGATGAAATTCCCCGCCTCCGTGCTGCCTATCCGAAGAGCACCTTCCTCTGCTTCGAGCCCTCTCCGCAGTGGTATAAAGGGCTGGAGGAGAAATTTGGCAATTGCGAATACGTCAAGTGCTCTGATCTTGCCCTCAGCGACAAACCCGGAAGCACCACCTTCTATGAACTTCCCATGTCAGGCAACGGTTCGCTTTTGCAGCCGGATGTGGATCGTTGGGCAACCTTCAATCAATTCGAAGAGAAGAAACTCACTTCATTCCAAGTAAACGTAAGCACGCTCGACAAGGAGGCTGCCGGGCTTGAGAGAATTGATTTGCTTTGGATTGATGTCCAGGGGGCGGAAGGCAAGGTTCTCAACGGAGCGCAGGAGACCCTCAAGAAGACAAATGCGGTTTTACTTGAAATAGCCCTCACCGAATCTCCCTACCAGGGAGCTCTGTTGTTCTCGGAACTGGACGCGCTCTTGAGCAAGGCCGGCTTCACCTGTGCCGGGCTGGGTACGGACGCTTGGAACTACACAGGAAATGCTCTTTGGATAGGCAATATCCATAATAAAGCCTGCCAACTGGTGAAGAAATGAAGTCGAAGCAGCAATCCGGCATTAAATTACATCGCTGCTCGCTCCTTTGGTAAACGATGCCACCGATCTCACTAGCTGTTTGTGTCCACCGAGAGCGTGAACTCCTAAAACGCCTCCTGGAAAATGCTGCGGGTTGTTATGACGATCTTTTGGTCGTCCATGACGGGCCGGATACGAATGGACTACGTGAGGTCGTCGAAGCAGCAGGAGGTCGGTTTTTCGAAAGACCTCGAGCTTTTCAACAGGAACCACACTGGCCATTTGCATGGGGCGCTGCAGAAAACAACTGGATCCTCCGATTGGATGCGGATGAGTTTCCAAGCAAGGAACTCAAAGCGTGGCTGAAGGAATTCCGTGAAAGTCCCGAACCCGATTCCGGCATTTCCGGCTACACATGCATCTGGCCGCTGTGGGACGGCAAGCGTGCGGTGACGAAGAAATGGCCCGCTGGCAGGGTTTTCCTGTTTCACCGGGAACGTGTGCGCTTTTTCGGAATGGCTGAGCAGACTCCGATTCCAGACGAATGCTATCAGCCTGTTGATCGCGTCTTGTGCCATCAACCCCCGCGTGGGTTATCAGGCATCGCGAATACCCTCTTCCGGCGCCAGGCTTACCACTGGCGGCGGGCTATTATCAATTCGCTCCTTGGCAAACCAACCGAGCTTCAGTGCTGGCGGTGGGCAGATCCGAACTGGCCGACTTCTTGGGAAAGCATCCGCCAACATCCGTGGCGTTCGGGCCTGTTTCGGCTCGTGTGGTTTCCGCTCTGCAACGCACGTGCTCAATGGAAAAATGAGCGGAAGATCATTTCCGGCGATATTATCACCCCCGGCCTGAATCATTTTCTGATCTGCATCGGGTATTGGTGGCAAAGCAGAATTCTGCGACATCGTTCCGCTCGGAAAATCACCCGGTAGGCACGGCGTCCTCGCCGTCCCTGATCAGGAAGCACAGGGACGCCGGGGACGGCATCCCTACCGTTCGCCCTGCCGGAAAAGCTGGCCATATCCTTTGAGGATGGTATCTCGGGAAGATGTCATTTCCACGGCTTCTCGTCGCCACGGAATTTCCGCCGAACGCCTCGGGCGGCGGACCGGCCGTCGTCCGCCAGATGCTCAAGGACTGGCCGGCGGAACAGTTGACCTGGTGGAGTTGCTTGCCGGAGAGCGACCAACGCTTTGGCCAGAAAACGTCCTCCCATCATGTCGCGCTGATGCCGGAGAAGCTGCGCCCGCACATTCGTTTCTCACAAATAAAATCAGCCCTGCTCGAGACGTTCTGGGTGCCGTGGGCGGCCCGGCATTTCCGCAAGACCGTGGAAGCCGAAAGACCGGAGGCCATCTGGGTGATTCCGCACGACTGGTCGATTCTGCCGATCAGCAGGGCGATAGGGACGCCGTCCCCGGCGTCCCTGATTAAGATGGGGACAACGGGGACGTTGTCCCTACCGTACCATGTCAGCATGCATGACTACGTGGATGTGCATAACGCTCCCAAGCGATTCGGAATTGAAAGATGCGCGCGTCTTGTAAAGAGTTGCGACGCTGTTTACTCAGGCGCATTGACCACAGATGCCATTTCAAAGGAAATGGCAGCAGACTTGGAGCAGCGAACAGGAAAAGCAGCCAGCGGGATTATTCGGTACGGGATTGAAGCGACCAGAATCGAGGAGTTGACCGCCAGAAAATTCAACGCACGTAAGGACGCCATTCGTGTTGGATACGCGGGCTCGATTCTGGTGGAAAAGGAGTTCTCTCTTTTTGTGCAGGCGCTGCGCAAGGCTAGGGAGGTAATAGCCAAACCGATTCACCTCTACCTTTTTGGTGCGAATCCGTTTTCCAGCAAGCCTTGGTTTGACAGTTCTTGGATGGTTGAGAAGGGAAACCTGCCTGAGTTCGAACTCTACAAGGAACTGGAGCAGTGCGACTGGGGCTTTTCTCCCATGTCCCTGACAGACGATGATTCGCGCTACAACCGGTTCAGTTTCCCCACCAAATTCATCACCTACCTCGCGGCGGGTCTGCCGGTGATCACGCTCGGGCATCCCGAAAGCAGCGTGGTGAAAATGGCGCGCAGTTACGATGTCGGCTTGTGTTCCAGCACCACGGACCCCGAAGCGCTTTCCGGTCAACTGCGCGCGGCGCTTTCCGATCCCGACCCGTGGGAACATTTCAAGGGTGAAATCCTCCGCTGCGCCCAAACCGAATTCAACGCGGAAAAAATGCGCCGCAAACTTTACGAGTGCCTCGGTAGGGACGCCGTACCCGGCGTCCCTAGCTTTCAATGATTGAATGGGGGACAGCGTTGAATGGGGACAGCGAGGACGCTGTCCCTACCGTGGATCGGTAGGGACGCCGTACCCGGCGTCCCTGATTTACCAGCGAAGAACATTCATCTCTCCCTGGTAAGGCCAGTCATCGGGATGGTCCACGAAGCCCTCCCTCACGGGATTATTCCGGACGTACTCCCATTTCTGGGCATAACTCTCCTGCCGTCGCAGGCGGCGATGCCAGCTCAATCGCTGCCATCCGCCGGTGCCGGGCAGGTTCAACTTGCTGAAATTGCGTTTCCAGTAGGAAACCCATACATCGAGAGAAAACTGCAAATCCGACGGTGCGCAGAAGAGGTGCAGGTGATCTGGCATCAGGACATAACGTCCGACCATCCACGCGGCGGCATTGGTCCAACAATTTTGCAAGGCCCGGTGAACCCCGGCCTCTGCGAGCCAGCGTTCCTTGTTTTTCGTGCAAATCGTCACAAACACGATCGTCGGTTCCGACAGGGAAATGAACACCTCCTGGTCCGGGGATTTCCTTCCGGGACCTGAAGGAAGGCGTTCATCTATCATTAGAAAAGTCAACTTTGGTTGTCGGCCCGCGTCCAGTCAAAAGGTAGGGACGCCGTACCCGGCGTCCCTGATTTTCTTTGATTGAATGGGGACAGCGAGGACGCTGTCCCTACCGCCGCAGGATCTTCTCGTAATTCGCCCTGACCTTTTCGCCGTAGGCCTCCCAGGAAAACGCCTTGGCGCGGACGGCGGCCCGCTGGCCGCGCTGAAAGGTGTTCTCGCGATCCGCCCTGGCTTCCGTCAGAGCCTCGCAAAGCGCATCCACGTCGCTGGCCGGGATCACCCAGCCTTCGGGCGAGCCGGGCGTGAAGAAATCTTCCGCACAAGTGCGCGGCGTGGTCACAATCGGAAGCCCGCATGCCGCCGCTTCCACAATGACCATCGCAAACCCGTCTTCGAGGGATGGCAGGACCATGACGTCGCAGCTTCTATACAGCTCCGCCAATTCGCGGTGATGCCGCCAAGGTTCCAAAACAAGGTTGTCAGGCTTGTCTTTGAAGAGGTGTGTCGTTTCCGGTGTTGGCTTGCCTACCCAGTGGAGTTCGGCATCGCGCCAGCCGAGTTTTTTCCACGCCTCCATCAGCACACGCGCACCTTTTCGAAGATTGACCCCGGAAGAACAGATAACCTTGAACGGCTGATCAAACGATGGAGCTGTCTTCGCCTTGAACAGAGAAATATCGGCTCCGTAGGGCGCAATGATCAGTTTTTCGGGAGGGCAGCCGCGCTCGATAAAGGTCCTTTTCACAAACGTGCTCGGAATTTGAATGAAATCAGCTTCGGCGAACTCCTGCTTGATTAGATTCCTGTAAACCTCTGGGAATAAAGAGTAGCTCAGCCCGTTCTTGGAATACTCTTCAACAAGCACTTCGTGTTGGAAATCCGTATGGCTCGAACCACATTCGATGACTGTGAGGATGCCCATCGACCTCGCTTTCCGGCCCGCGTCCAGACCAAATCCGGAGAGATAGCTGATGGCGGATGCTTCGGGGGAAACCTTGGATGTGAACCATTTGTCGAAGATGCGGCAGAGCACGTAATAACTGCGATTGTGGAAATTGATCGCAGGATACATCTTGGTGAGTTGAAGAGGATAATGCAGCGCCGGATTGTTGCAGCTCTTCAGGCCGGGGTTGGGTGCCGGTTTCTTAAGTGACCAGGTCGAATAAAGTTCGGTGTCGGCAATGGGTGCCAGCGCCCTCTGCAAATGGGGCATCCAAAAGAGATCCAAACTGCCCAGTTGAACCAGGTTCTTCATTTCACGGGATGAGAGAAAAGAAACGTGTCAATTCTTGGCTGTGGCATCCTGGTGGCGGATTGCGCACAGCAGAACGTGACTACAGGTGAGCAGGGGATGCAGCCAACTGGCAGGTCCAGCGGGCTTGAGCGGGATCATAAAGACAGAATCCGCCCACTGGCTTAGGAGCTCGTACGAATCATAAACGCTGTACGAGTAGGAGATGCCGTCCTCTTCACTTTGATTGTATCCGCGGCCTTTCGTCATGATCCAGAATCCCAGGTTGAAGACCCCAAGCTTCCACCAGATCAGTTTTGTAAGGCGCCACCACATGGGTCCCCTGCCAAAGCGGTTTTCATCCGACACAAAGACCGCATGGCGGGCAACACGTATCATTTCCGCCACGACCTTCTCCGGCTCCTTGACGTGATGGAGGACGGCAGACTCGCAGGCGGCATCGAAATGTTGGTCTGGAAAAGGAAGGTTCTGGCCTTCTCCGCAGTGAAGCAAATCGGATGAGATCCCGTGTTTCTCCCTGGCGACATCGAGGAGTTCTTTTACCGGCTCGATTCCCTGCACGTCAAAGCCTTCACGCAAGAGAAAGCGAACCCCCCGTCCGCTACCACAACCGACGTCAATCACGTTCTTGATCCCATACTGCCTGCACAGGGCCGCTACGTACCGAAGAGCAAGGCCGTGCTCATCCTGCTCGGAAATCAGGGTATCGTATTCCGCCGCAGTGCTGCGGTAATGTTCACGCTGTTTTTGCGTATCCTTTTCCATGTCGATAGAGGGCTAGCTTTACTTTCATTGTTATCCAACCCTAAAGTGCGTCCCCCTGCGGGCAAAGATGAAAGTTTCTCAATATCCAATGAACAAAGTCGATGTGGTGGTGGAACGGCAGTGGCACATCGGCCCGCACGCCGCCGCCCTGGCAAAGATGCGGTGTCTCGGACGCGTTTACGGCGGGTTTCCGGCCTATCGCTACCGGGCGCTTGGGATCGATGAAAAATTTCTGCGGACGAACTGCCTGCCCGCAGTTTGGAACCAGGTGGCAGGCAGCATGAAGCTCCGGCAGTGGACGGCGGATGCGCCGAAAATTCTCGCGCGTTGGGTGGCCGGACAGAAAGACCTGAGCCGCTACATCAACTGTTACTCGACGGTTTACCGCCACTTGTTCCCGATCTTGTCGCATCGGAAGCATATCCTGATTCTCGAACGCGGCTCGACGCATCCCGAGGAGTTTTTCGAGCGGATAAACCGGGGGCTTCTTGAAAGCGGGCTTCCTCGCCGGGCGGACCTCCCGGCCGGGGTGCAGGAGGAAATCGAAGCCGGAAAGCTGGCGCACTTTATCGTCGCCGGGAGCCGGATGATTTGCGATTCCTACGTGAACCGGGGCCATGCGCCTGAGCGGGTGCTGCTGATTCCCTACGCGGTGAATCACGAATTTTTCCGCTTTCAGGAACGCAGCCCGCGCAAAGGCCCGATCAAGATCGCCTGCGTCGGCATCATCGGAGTCCGCAAAGGACTGCCGAGGCTCCTGAAGATTGCGGATTGGGCCGGGAAAGCAGGCATTCCGGTGGAAATCCATTTGGTGGGCCCGCTGGAGGCCGAGGCGCATCCGCTTCTTGCGCAGGCCGGTTCCAATGTCCTGGCGATGGGCGTGAAAAAGGGTGACGAACTTGTGCGCGAATTCCACGACTGCGACTTGTATTGCCTGCCTTCCTACGAGGAAGGGTTCGGCATCTCGGTGCTTGAGGCGATGAGCACCGGCATCCCGGCGATTGTCAGCAACGACACCGGCGGACGGGAGGCGATCACGCACGGAGTGGACGGGCTGATTTTGCACGGTTTCAATGAGGGGGAATTCGATGATGCATTGAGGCCGCTGCTGGAAAGCGCAGCGCGCCGGGTTGAGATGGGCGCGGCGGCAAGGCGGAAGATCGAAAGCGGCTACACGCTGGCGCATTACGAGGCCCGGCTGATTTCGGAATATCAGCGCATGTTAGACATCGTGGAGGCCGCCGGAGGAAACCCAACCCCTGCATGGAGATAGCGACGGTCTGCATCCGCAGATTACGCGGATTCACGCAGATTTCTGAAAGACTCAGGCAGATGGAGCAGTTGACAATAGTCGCTTCCACTTGCAGCCGCGTCATGCTGAGGAACGAAGCATCCCACAAGCAATGACCCCGGCTCTTTGTTTGTGGGATTGAGCCGCCCTCCTCCGCCCCGGCTCGGTCTTCGATTCCTCACTGCGTTCGGAATGACTCCGCTTCGGAGTCGTTGGACAGTTCGGAAAATTGTTTTGGCGCCCGCTCCAACACCGCTCTTGCAAAGCTTTACCCCGGGAGCCCTATATTGATCTTTAATCTGCGGACGCTCTGTTCTTGAAACTGCCCTGATTCTTCCCTTGTGAAAATTGCCATTCTCGTCGTCGATGCCAATGAAGTCGCGTTTGAAAACGTGGGCCGGCTTGGCCTGCCAAGCCCCGTCGTGCATCCGGCGGTGCAGGCGCTGTTCGATGCCCTGGCCAGACGAAACGATCACGATTACTTCGTGCTTTATGGAAGGAATGAGGCACGCGAGGCGAAGACCCGGCGGGATGGAAGCCTGACCTACATCGGCGTTCCTTCCCCGAAGCTTCATCTGCCGGGTTTGTCAAAAGGCTACTGGGGGCGGTTCCGGGCGCTGAGGAGTTTTCTGCGCGATCTCCAGCCGGACATCGTGCATGCGCAGGGCACCGAAAGGGAAAGCGGCATGGTCGTCGTGCATTGCGGACGGCCCGGCGTGATCACGTTGCACGGAAATTTCCGGGAGCTGAAAAAGGTCTATCGCTCCAAGCCGGGAAGCTACATCTGGCTGAATGCCCATCTTGAAACCCATGTGCTCAAGAGAGTGCATGGAATCTTTTGCATCTCGCGCTATGTCCGGGAGATTACGCGCTCATTCGGGAAACCGCAGTTCCTGATTCCAAATCCAGTGCGCCCGGAATTTCTCTCCGCCCCTCGCCCCGCACGGGATGAAACATTGCGCCATGTCTGCTGCATGGGGACACTGGATGAAAGGAAGCGACCGCAATTCATCCTCGAAGCCTGCATCCCGCTGTGGAAGCGCGGATTGGAATTCACGCTCCACATTTACGGCCGCGCCGAAGGCAGCTACTACGAAACCATGCGCCGGCTGGCGGATGAGTGGATGCAGCAGGAGAGGGTTGTTTTTGAAGGGTTCACTCCCGATCCGCTGGATGCCTTGCTCCATTCCGATGTGATGGTCAGTGCCTCCGTGGAGGAAAGCTTCGGCATGAATGTGCTGGAGGCCATGGCGGCCGGCACCCCGGTTGTTGCCCCCCGGGTCGGTGGAATTCTGGATATCGTCGAGGAGGAAAAATCCGGCCTGCTTTTTGACGCGAACAGGATCGGGGAATGCACCGAACAGATTTGTCGTTTGCTCGAGGACAACAGCCTCTGGGAGAAAATCTCGCGGGCAGGCCGGGAGCGGAGTGCCCGGCTGTTTTCACCTCAAGTCGTCGCAGCAGAAACCGTGAAGGCCTACGAAGCCGTGCTCCAGTCCATCGCGGTGGGAAGACGCTGATGCCTTAATTGACGCAGCGGTTCTGAGATTGTCATGACCCTGTGGATGCCGTTTTCCCTTTGGATCGGTATCAATGTCCCAAGTAGGCAAACTTGGATTATTTCGAGGAGTTAACTCGATCCCAAGTTCGCGACTCATCATCGGTCGAGCTCTCATGGCAGTTACGAGGTAAATCGGGTGGAAAGAAAATTGGACTGGCGCAACGGCAATGGCAGATCAGGCTTCATGTGGTTTCCGGAAAGAGTTCTCGGCGGCAGGCGAAAAAGAGCGGGAGTCGTTTTCACCCAATCAACGGGTTGATGATTGGAGATGGCAGGGGATCAATCGGAACCGGTATCAAACGAGCGAATGATCCGGGCTGGATTGCCCGCAGCCAAGCAGTTATTCGGGATACTCGCCGTCACGACGCTTCCTGCGCCAATCACAGATCCGTTGCCAATCCTTACTCCCTTCAAAATAATACTTCTGGCACCGACAAAGACATCAGTGCCAATCTCCACCGGCGCAACACGCATCGGCAGTCCTTTTCCGAGCGGGATGCCATGAAAGTCGGAGTCGATTATCAGGCACTCGGCACCGATCAGCGTGTTTTCGCCGATGGTGATCTTCTCATGACAAGAGATTACCGAGTTGCTGACTCCCGCTCCTTTCTTGATAATCACCCGGGCATGTGGAGTTTTTGTCACGATGCTCAAGCGACGGGCGGGCGCGAGCGGATTAAGCCGTGACCAAGAACAAAGCGTGACGCTGTCTTCAATTACAACGGTGGAACCTTTTGCCAGCAGCAGTTCAGGAAGGCCGTGCAGCCAGACTTCCTTGCCGATTTTTACGCCGTGGCATTTAAGAACAATACGAAGAAGATGGCTCAAGATTCTGAGTGCAGCTAATTTCATGATGTTGGCTTTGGCGTCTGAAATCATACGCTCCCAAATATTCCATTGGCAATTGAAGAATCGGGGGGCTAATTACTTCAGGGTGGCTGTTGAAATTAAGATTTATGGCCTTCTCTTGCTTGGTGGCGACACGGAAGAGATACGCGATCCGACCCAAAGAAAATGAGGATTCTCTGGATATGCGGATTGCCATTCCGCGTGCAGCAGACGGTTCTGTCCAATGAAGATCACGGTGCCCAGTCGGCCTGGTCGTGGATTCTTGGGCACTTTCCGCCGCCCGAGGGGGTGGACCTGCACGTCGCCTGCCTCTGGCCGGGACGCACACGGCACAAGTCTTTCGATTTCCAAGGAGTGACGTTTCATCTGGTGCCTTGTCCCGCCCGGGGACGCGCCCTGTTTTTGTTCCAGCGTGACCCCGGCTTTTTTCGGGGCCTCTACAACGAATTGAAGCCTGACATAGTTCACGGCTGGGGCACGGAGGATTCGTTCGGTCTTGTGGCATGCCTTCTGGCTCCGAAAAGGCACGTGGTTGGCATCCAGGGACTGATCACCGTTTACCGCACACGCGTTCCGATGCATCACCGGACGATCCTGACTTCGCTGACCGAGCGGCTCACTTTGCAAGCGGCACGGTGGGTCGTGGCCGAAAGCGGCTATTCCCTGCGGGCGGCAAAACCGCTTTGCCCCGGTGCGCAAATGCGCGTGATCGAACATCCGCTGCGGAGGGAGTTTCTCGAAACAACGCCCGCAGATGGCACAAGCAAACAAATCCTTTTTCTGGGCCGGATTGATGAACGCAAAGGCATCAGCGATGCGCTTCGGGCGTTTGCGGAGATGGGTGATTCCGAGTGGAAATTGCTCGTGGTTGGAGAGGGATTGCCCAGCGCGGAATTTGGCCTGATCAAACTTGCCAGGGAGTTGGGAATCGCCGATCGCATTCGCCTTGACCGGGCGCTGACTGCGGGAGAACTAGCGTCGGCCATGCGTGATTTTTCCGTATTCCTGCTGCCAACCCGGATTGACACCGGCCCGACGGCGCTGAAGGAAGCGCTGACTCTTGGGTTGTGGCCGGTGTGCTACGACAACACCGGTCCCGGAGAATACGTGAGGAAATTCGAGTTTGGCTCGCTGGCGAACGACCTGGACTTGGAAGACCTGACGGCGAAGCTGCGGCAAGCAATCGAGACTCGTCCGTGGCTGGACGCAGCCAGGCGGGAAAAACTGCGGGCACAAACACGCGAGGCGTTCGCCCGTGAGAACGTGTGGGCTCAGTTGGAGCGGCTTTATTCGGAAATCATCGGCTCATAAAGGCGGGATCCGGCGTCAGCATCCCCGGCTACAACGAGCCACCTGTAGCCGCCACCTGTAGCCGGCCACGTCGAGGCCGGCGGGTGCTGCCACGGCATTTTTCGCTCGCGTTTTCGGACCTGCTGCGGTGTCGTTCTCCAACCCAGAACCTGACTATTATGCAACAGAAGACAAACCGCCTGCTGATCGCAGGTGCCGCTTTCTTTTACCTGCTCATTGCTATTTTTCACCTGGCCAGTGCGAACGCCGGTTACTCCTATTACAGGGATATTCATGTCGGTGCTGCGCTGGAATATGCGAAAGGCCACATCGACATTCTGCGGCCGGTAATCGTAGGATTCAACGCAACAGGCACGCCGACCCCGCAGGAGTTGCCGATCTGGCAGGCGCTGGCGGGAGCGGTATTCAAGGGCTTCGGAATGTGGTTCGGCTGGGCAAACCTTCTTTCGCTCCTCTTGTTCGCGACGGGTCTGTGGCCGCTCTATCACCTCGCAAAGCAGTATATGGGAGAGCGCGGTGCGTGTTGGTCACTGATCTTCTTTCTCGCGCAACCGCTGCTGATCATGATGAGCGGGCAGGCCTCCCCCGATGGTTTGTCGCTGGCTCTGTCGATCTGGTTTCTCTATTTCGCAGTGAAACTGATCCGGACAGGAGCGACAGTTTGGCTGCTGCCCTCGATTGTGGTTGGGGCTTTGTGCGCTGTCACCAAGCTGCCGCTTTTCATGGCGACGGGGTTGACGAGTTTCCTCCTCCTGCTGCTACACGCCCCAAGAAACGGAAAACTCTGGGCGCTCTTGATCGCCACTGGCACCGCAAGCGGCGTGCTTTTCATGGGATGGACGCGCTACACAGACTCCTGCCTGACGCTTGCGGAGTTTCCGTTCGTTGATCTAAAGTTGACCTGCAACTCCCCAATGTGGTTCTGGTATTTTGGCAACTGGAATTACCGCCTGAACCCGTTTAACTGGGTCAAGGGCGGGTGGGCTATGCTCAATTCCCTTTTCGGGAGCTTTGCCCTGGTAGCACCCGCCGCATGGGCGCTGCTGTTTTCCTCAAACGCACTTGCGAAACGCTGGCTCATCGCGGCGTTCGTCACGACGTTGATCTTCTCGCACCTTGTTCTTATGCATCGGCATTACTACATCCTGTTTTCTCCCGCGATCGCAATGCTGGGTGCGGATGGCGTTGTGCGGATGGAAGAGTTATTGAACCTAAGGCAAGGCTGGCAAAGGAGCCTGGCGGGCCTCTCAGTGTGCGGGATACTGTGTCTCGCGGCGGTGCAAGGCTTGATTGGGATGGAGGTCGTACTGAATTACGATCCGTATCCGCACCGGATGGCACACCTGGTCGATGAATATACCAAGCCGGAGGACAAGCTATTGATCGCGGGTGGCGGCTGGGGTGGCGAGGTTTTGATCCTGTCTCAACGGCGCGGGTTGTCGATTTGGAATGCGAAGATGCTTGAAGATAAGAAAACGCTCGATCGGCTACAAGCACTCGGCTACAACAAGCTCGGTACTGATCAGTGATTCGCCGCTTTTGGTTGCGCTCCAGATGACCAATCCCGGTGGGGCCGGCAAGCAGCGTGAGAATTGGAACGAGAGGATGACCTCCGTCGCCGTGCCGTGGGAAACATTATTTCAGTCGGAAGACATCGTGATGAAACAACTGCCGGGGATCGCAAAATGAAAGTCCTCATCTCAGGGGTGTGCGGATTTGTCGGCAGCTCACTGGCCCGCCGGCTTTTGGAAAACGAAAGCGACCTCGAGATTGTCGGCTTCGACAACTTCATCCGGGCAGGCAGCGAGTTGAACCGGCGCGAACTCCAGGCGCGCGGCATGAAGCTTTTCCATGCTGACGTTCGGAGCCGGAGCGACATCGATGCGCTGCCGAAGGTCGATTGGGTCATCGACGCGGCCGCGAATGCCAGCGTGCTTGCGGGCGTAGATGGACGGACCAGCAGCCGCCAGATCATCGAGCACAACCTGCTCGGCACGATCGAGTTGCTCGAGTTTTGCAAGGCGCACCGGGCCGGGTTCCTGTTGCTGAGCACGAGCCGGGTCTATTCCATCCCGGCGTTAAGCGGGTTGCAGGTGGAGAGCGTGGACGGCGCTTATCGACCGGTTGCGGGACAGAAGTTTCCCGAAGGGATCAGCGTCAATGGCGTGAATGAAGACTACTCCACCGCACCGCCGGTTTCACTCTACGGAACGACCAAGCTCTGTTCGGAACAACTCGCACTTGAATACGCCGATGCGTTCGACTTTCCCGTCTGGATCAACCGCTGCGGAGTGCTCGCCGGAGCGGGGCAGTTCGGGCGGGCGGATCAGGGCATCTTTAGTTTCTGGATCAACAGCTATCTGAGGCGTCGGCCTTTGAAATACATCGGGTTCAACGGCACCGGTTGCCAGGCGCGCGACTGCCTTCACCCGCACGATCTCGCGCGGCTCGTTCTGATGCAGCTCCGGGATCGCGGGCGCAACGTCGGCAAGGTGCAGAATGTCGCCGGCGGAACTGACCACACCATGTCCCTCGCGCAACTCAGCGCGTGGTGCTCCGGCAGGTTCGGGCCCCACGAGGTCCGGGCCGACACCATGCCGCGCCCATTCGACATTCCGTGGATGGTGCTCGATTCGAGTCGAGCCGCCGCGCAGTGGGATTGGCGGCCGGAAATTTCGCTGGAGTCGATCCTCGAAGAGATCGCCGCGCACGCCGAAAGCCACCCCGACTGGCTGGAGATTTCAGGGTAGAGCGGCTTCTACAATTTGGCCGCTTACGGCTTACTGACAAGCACCCGGTAGAACCTGGCTTCGCCGGAGGCGTTGAGGTCGGTGACGGTGCGTTCGTCACCATGGTCGTCCTGTGTGATTTCTGTCAACGGGCTCCAGGAACTCAGGTCCGTGCAGGACACCACGTTGTAGCTCCGGCCCGCGACCACTGGCGAAAATACCAGCGCCTTCCTGCCCTGATCTCCGGTTACTTTCTGGATTGAGAACCTGAATACCGAGGCCGGATCGACCGGGTTCAGACCCGCAATGTATTTGAAATAATTCGTCTGCCCGGTGCCGCTGGCGTCGGCGTTTGGCGCAGCGTCCGGATTGTCGAGTCCGAAGTATTGCTCCTGCCACTCATCAGGCAAACCGTCATTCGCGTAGCTGCCATAGTCGTCGGCATCCACGTTCACAATGGAAAGCGCAAGCGTGCCAGCCGCTGCCTCGAAGCTGCCGCTGACAATCGCCAGGCTGGTCTGATAAACCGTGCCGGATGTCGCCAGTCCGTAATCGTTGACCGACACAATCGGCCCACTTATGACGCCCCATGCCACGGCGGACCCGCTGACCGCCAGCAGCGAGGCGTCATCGAGAAACTGCGCCGCCTTCAATTGCACCAGCGATTTTTCGTTTCACAAAACTCGACGAAGCGCTCACGAGGAGTCCGTTGACGTCATACAATTGCGCGGCATAGCCGGCCTTGAGAGCCGCCGCGCTTGCAGCCGCGGTGGAGATGCTGCCGATCGCGCCCGTGCTGGCGACGCTCGCGTAATTCGCACTCGATGAACGCCCGCCTCCGGCGTCCAATGTTTCCGCCGCGATCGCGTAATGCGCGCTGGTACGCGGACCCGCCTGCGCGGCAAGCGCTGCAACAACGAGTGAAAATGCCACGTAAATGAAAATCCTCATCGTCATGGCGTTACAAACTGCAATGCTTTCCAAGTGCCGCTCACGCCGAGGTAAGCCGTGCCAGAAATCACGATGATGCTGTTATTCACCACCGGCTGGCCAATGCCGGTCCCGGTCGTCAGCGGTCGCAGCGTGTCCTCAAGTCCGGCTGGCACGCCTCCTGTTTCCGTGTGGTTGTTGAAAAAAGTGGTGTTGGTGGCGGCTTGGTATGTCTCTGAGGCAAGGGTTTGGTTGATGATCCTGTTGCCTTCCACCACAGTTCCATTCGCGTCCACATAGATGCCTTTATTGTTCGTGCCGCCCGTGAACACGACGGTATTATTGCGGATGGCAAAATTGTTGAACTCGCCGGGCGAATTGCCTTTGGAGATGCCGATCCCTGTTTTGCCATTAAGACCGCTCGCGAAGATAATGGTGTTGTTTTCGATGATTGAGTCCCTGTTGACTGTCCTGCCGGGGTTGATAAGAGTGATGCCTTTCTGCGCGTTCAGAATGGTGTTTCCGCGAATGCTAACCCGGTCCGCACCCTCGTAGTAAATATCTCCCTGCACGGAACTCGCGCAGTTGGTAATCAGGTTGTCCCACAAAACCGGAGCCGCCGCCGGCCCTGCGAATGTTTTCGCGCCGTCGAAGACGCAGTTGCGAATTGTCCCGTAGTAGTCCGGCGAAACGCCTGTTCCCTGGCTTGGGTGTATCAAAGCCCCGAGCGTGTAGTTACCCTGAAACTTCTCCACGATGCAGTTGGAAATCACGGCATTGTCCACGATCCCATGCACGTCCGGCCAGTTTTGCCAGTCTTGCACCCAAGTTTCAACAAATGGCGCTGAAAGGAAAATAGCAAAGCATTCCTGGTTGGTTCCAAAGTTTCCCCAGGCATTGATGACACGCACATTATCCACAAGCGTGTCTTTTCCAAACAGTTCGACCCCTGCACAGGTGTAGTATTGCCGCGCTCCAATCTCAGCGAAATTGCAGTCGATGGTCATGTCCCGCACCTCCGTTCCATCGCCCCAATAACCCCACGTCCCGCGAGCAGAACCGACCACATAGCTGCTTTGATTCGTTCCGGCGTAGCTGCCCGTGGTGTAGAGCGCAAATTGGAGGGTTGTGGCATCCCTTCCAGATCCGATGATTTTCCAGCCTTCGTATAAAACCCATCCGTGCGAGACTGTCTGCCCGGGAATTTCATCCCGCCGAAGTGGGTATTTCGGAGTATCGGCATATTTGAAAAAATAGTCCACACCACCCTCGCACCAAAGAACACCCTCCGTTCGGAACAAACCGGGACCGACATGGATGACCACAGGCATCATCGGCTCTGTGCAAAGGGAGCGGATGGCCGCGTCGAACTTGATCGCCGTTCTGCCGTCAAACGGGTTCATCTGCGTGCCGTCCCCCGCAATGCCGTCGGTTCGGAAAGCAATCCAAACTTCCCGCGACAAATGTGGGTCCATACCGGGCCTGGTTGTGGTAACGGTATAGCCGCTGGTGTTCGCGCTGCCGCTGGTAACAAGGCCGGCGTTTGTGTTGGTGATGGTCAGCACGTTGCTGCTCGTCGTCACGGTGAATGCCGATGCCATTGCCTCGGCGGTCTTGGTCGCGGCGGTGACGGCAGTATCGGTTCCGGTCAGTGCAACCGGGATGGCAATGGCGGTGGCAGGTGCGCTTCCATTGCCTTCAAAGGTTGTATAAACGCCCACGGAGTTTGTGCCGGAATAAACGGTGAAGTATTGACCGGCAGGCGTTGCTCCGCCTGTGACCGTGCCGGTGGTGAGGGTTTCTGACCCGGAATTAAAAAACAGTTCATAGCCCAGCCCTGAAATGTCGGCTGCGTAAGTGTACGTCACATTGAGCGTTGAGCCGACCGCCGTGCCGGTCGCCAATGCGCTGTCATTCGTGTTGATCGAATTGGCCAGTGCGGTTGCAATGGTCGCCGCCGATGCGTTCGCGGAGACGGCAACGGGGTAATTGGCGGTGTAGCCTTCTGGCGCGGAGCCTGTACCATTTACAGTCAGGTAGTAGGCGTTGTACACACTCAAGTCCGCATTACCAACATACACAAAAGCCCCGGCCAGCGAGCCATTCGTGTCGGAGAGGATCGGGATTGACATCGAAGCGATTTGGAAAACCGGAGCCGTGACCACCACCTGCGTTTCCTGCGTGGTTCCACTGGACGTGACACGCGGTTGCACAATGGCCGCCCCGCTCGCATCAAACGTCCCGGTGACGGAGAGGTTGCCGGTGAACTCATTCCCCGCAGCATCGAGGCGTGGAATGTTCGCCGGGATCACTGCATTGGCGAGCGTGCCGCTGGTAAGACTACCCGCGCTCAGGTTCGTCAAGCCCTGCCCGCTCCCGCTAAAGCCGGCGGCGGACAATGTCCCGCTCAGGGTCAGGTTTGCCGCAAGCTGCGCGCTTCCGACGGCACCAGCGGCAATTTTTTCCGAGGTGATCGCTCCATCGGCAACCGTCTGGGCGGTCCCTGCGATGATCGCGTAGCCGACGGCAGCAATCCGCTGGTCGGGTGTAAGAAGCTGGAAACCGTGCTGGCCGTCGTTGAACCACACGCGCAGCCGAACGTCTGGATGGGTGAAGACCGTGGCGGGGACGACCTGCATGTTTGGCAGCGTGGCGTCACCCAGCAGCACGGAGTAGAGTCCCTTCGATACGGCAAGTGCGACAGCAGCGTCAGGCTCGCCACCGTCCGGATGAGTGCCGTCATTGGTCCAGTAAGCGTTCGAACCGGAGCCGTTGATCAAGGCGAACTTGAACAGGCCGTTGCCGTCGAAGTTCACCTTGTCCACGGCGACGCGACCCTGGTAGCTTATGAGTTGTGGCACCTGTGCGGCAACCGGAGCCGGGAGCAAGGCTGCCCCGCATACGATTGCGATCCAAACGAAACAGGCGAGCGATCTCATTGCAGAATCTGAGTTGGGTCTTAAACGAATGGTCTGGCTCATGGAAGTGATGCTTCGGTGTCGGCAAGGACACAGCAAGACGAACTCGTTAACGATTCGCTCACTGGGCCTCGACAGAACAATGGCCTATGGTTGCAAGAAACACCAGACAGCCTTTTCGTCTTGCCGAATGTTCATGGGCGTATTTTGGAGCGGCTTATATGCCACAAGAATTGTGAATTCGCGGCCAACGCGGCGTGCTCGCCGGCGCGGGAAAGTTTTCGGGCGGGCAGATCAAGGAATCTTCAGTTTCTGGATCAGCAGTTATCGGATCACCGAGGGGAGCTGAAAGGCGCTCCTTTTTCAGATCGAGCATGAGCCGGGAGCGGGTTTCCGGCTGCTCCAGTCCGGGTCACCGGCCCCGGCTGTAAAAGCAACGCGTGAAGGCGCCACCCCGATGCATCCCCGCTCATTTCTCCAGCGCCAATGCCAGCGCCTGATCCACTTTCATGTTGCGGCCTTCTTCCCATGCGGCTTCGAGTTCGGTTTCGGAAAGGGTGGTGCGAATGGCAGCGACGGAGTGGCTGTGCGAGAGACGTTCGGCGGGCGGCATAGTCAGGCCCATGTCGGAGCGGAGGGCATCGGCGGCTCCGAACAGGCGGGGGGGGCGCGGGTGGCCCGGTTCTGGAGCATGGCCACCTCGTCGAAGCCTTGGAGGAATGTACGGCAGGATCCATTTGTTGCCGGGCTCCTGCGCAGTTTTGAGGGTGTCGCGATAATACGCGTCGTCGGCGTCGTGGTCGCACTGCGCGGGGATTGAGGGCCTGCCGGGATTGCGGACGCCACACCTCGGTCACGGCGGGCACGATTTTTGGAGACAGTAATCTGCCGTTGCGGTTGTGGTTTCGAGCCATCTGGCATGTCGTCACGCAGAAGGACGGGGCCGGCGCCATGGACTTGCAGCGGATCCTGGCTTTGGGCAGGTACTGCACCGCGTGGAGCGTGCTGCACAAGCTGCGGCGCGTCAGGGTGCGTCCGGGCCGGGAGCGATTGCGTGGGACCGTGGAGGTCGATGAGAGCTGCCTCGGCGCGCCCGAGCCCGGCAAAAGTGGACGCCAACCGGGAAGCAAGGCGCTGCTGGTGGCTGCGGTCGAATGCGTCGGTGCGCGGCAGTTGGGCCGCATCCGCCTGCGCCAGGTGCGCGCGGCCAAGCGCCAATGAACTGGAGGCGTTCATCGCAGACGCCGTCGAGCCCGGGATCACGGTGATTACCGACGACTGGCCGGGTTATCGCAGGCTGGCGGCCAAGGGTTACGGGCACCGTCCAACCCCGATGCGCGTGCCGCCGAAGACCGCCGAAGCGGTGCTGCCACGGGTGCATCTGGTCTTCTCGCTGCTCAAGCGCTGGCTGTTGAGCGCGCACCAAGGTGCCGTGCGGCACAGTCATCTGGACTACTATCTTGATGAATCCACCTTTCGCTTCAACCGCCACACGTCGGCTCGCGCGGCAAACTTTTCCGCCGGCTGCTCCAACAGGCCGTCGAGATCGACCCGCATCCCTGTCGGACTCTGCACGGTAGAAAGAACGCCAGGCCACAACAGGTTGCGGTCACTTAACCAAGGTGCCTGCCCAGATCGGCGTATTTAGTTGGTGCGCGGTGCAGGGTTCGAACCTGTGACCCCTACCGTGTCAAGGTATCGTTTTACTCTGTAGAGCCTGTTTAGTTGCCATTTTATTGCCAGTTTTTGGAGGTCTAACGGTGAATTTCAAAAGCCCATCCCACCGCAAATCTCGACGTTTCACTCCATTTCGCAATCTCAATCGCGCTCATTATCCCTCAAACAAACCGATTTTTACCCCACGCCCCAGATATTCATTAAATCTATTTTTCTTCGACCATATCAACACCGCACCCGTGCGGAGATCGCCCCGTATACGCGATTTTAGGAGGTCGATTTTCAGCCGATCCGGAGACGAAAATTGAAAACCAGACGTAAATGCAGCACGCCAAATGATCTGAAGAATATCACGGAAAAAGAAATGCGCCTCGACTGAAGACCCCAGAAATCAGTCAAGGCGCATGAGAAATTGTCGCAGTGTTGTCACCCAAAAACAACGATCAGCGACGTAACGAAGAATCAGACAGGGGATGAGAGATTTCGTTCAACGAAAAGGAAACGCTCCAACGACCTTCGTCCTGTGTCCTTCGACACCTTCGTTGGAGCTAAATAAAAGTCGTCCTGCCGGTGGAAATGTCAAATGAGGACAGTGAATCATCGGCATCCGATCATGGAACCATTCTTGGAGCAGACCTCTTCGTATTCCTCCTCGATGAAGGATTTAATTGAATCAGGCTCAGGAAAATCGAAGTGGCCAACATCTCCATTCAGAGTTCCGCCAGAAATGAGATGGTATAAAACAAAATTGGAGCAACCGGAGTGCTCCATATTCAGTCGTCTATCGAAGGCGACAAGCCTCTCACGGAATGCGAGGCCGTCATTCTCGCAGAGAGCGACGACTTTGCTCTTCAAGTTTAGGTAAAGGGTTGCTTGATCCAAAGTCATGTTCTTGGCCGTAAATTCCAGCAGTGGATTTTTCGACCACGAGCGCAAGGGCAACAACCTGTGCTTTATTTAACAGTTCAAAACTTCCCGACCGCCGACATTCAGAACCCCGTTTGCTTCACGGAATTTGCCTGCTCGATTCCTCACGATTCTTTTCGATTTGATGCAGGTATTGCGGAAATGTGGGCGATGGTCCCTGCAACCATGTTTTCCGCTGAAATCGATACCTCAAGAAGAGTGCTCACCACGAGTTTTGCTCATCACGTTGACGCGACGGAAATGAAGTCCTGTCTGGAAAAAGTCAAAGGCTTGCTGGTGGATATTCAGCCTGGCTTTCGACTTTTGACGGACTTGACCAGCTTGGAATCCATGGACGCAGACTGCTCTATATGCCTTGGAGATCTGATGAGCTTGTGCGATGCGAAAGGAATAAGCGCCGTGATAACGGTTGTGCCTGATCCAAAAAAGGACATTGGTTTTACCCTCATGGAACCATTTCATTACGGAAAGCACGTTGAGGTGATGACCTACGAAACCCTGGCGGATGCAATTCAAAGTCTTGCCGCCTGACGCCGCTCACTTGCCAACTGTTGGCGGCAGTGCTTCACCGCTCTTGAGCATCAACCTCGGCTCTCCCAATCGCCGACATTCAGAATCCAGCTACGGAGTGGGTTTAGGGGTGGGTGTCGTCGCTGATTTTTCACCCTTCTTTTCAGCACGATGCTCCTGCTTTTCCTCAAATGCGGCCGTCAACTCAGCCTGATCCAGCTTACCATCGCCGTCCTTGTCCCATCGTTGAATGAAATGTTTGGCTCTTTGTTTGGGTGTCATCATCCCAGGCCCTTGTTCAAAACCCTGTCCCTGTCCAAAACGACGCTGACCTTTCGCTGTCGTAGTCGTGTCCTGGGCAAATGAAAGTGAAGTGATCAGCAGCGAGCACGCCGCCATGAGAATTCCAATTTTCGATTTCATGGGGTGTTAAACCACGAAGTTGCGCCACTGTTTCGCTGAAATATCATCCAACAGTGAGTGAAGATCATCGCCATAGCGTTTACGTGATTCTGCTGGACCCCGCCGTTGCAAATCATCCGTCGATTCTGCGACTAAACCCTTCGCGTGATCCGTTGAAGCCCTGTGTGTATGTGGGAATGACGGGACTGCCTGTGGAACATCGGTTTGAAAATCACAAGCACGGCTACAAATCCTCATGGGTCGTGAAAAAATATTGGAAGCGGTTGATGCCCGAACTTTACGAACACTTCAATCCCATGCCGTATGAGGCGGCAGTTCAGATGGAAAAGGAACTGGCTGAGGATTTACGCCGTGAAGGATACACCGTCACGGGTGGTCACTGATTGACGGTGCAGGAAAAATCTGGCTGGGTAGTGTTCGATTGCCGCTAGTGCTGGCCAATGGCACCAGCCGTAAACACATCCCCCTGAACTTCGTTGCTCTTAAACACGCTGCCTTTGGTGTTTGAGTTTTCAGCGCATCCAGAAACGAGGAAGCAAATCAGGATGATCGCGAGCAATTTTGTTGTCATGAATTCAAATTCCCAAAGTCTGTGGCGTTGCTTCAGCCAGAACCTTTTGCACAAAATCATAAATCTCCGGTTCCTTCGACGCCCTCGATCCGGCAACATTGAGAACGGATATTTGGTTTTGGTTCACGAACCGTAACAACCCAGCTCGGGAATCATCGGTTACTTCTTTCGATAGCTGAAATCCATGGCTTCCCGTGCTTCTCAGCAAACAGAGCGGTTTTCCACTTGATTCCTCCAAAACTCCATTGCGTTCAGAACTCCTTCTCCCCAAGAACCTTCAGGCGACAGCAAACGGCACTTTCTTTGGGACTTCGTTCTCTTCTCGTGGATGCAAGTATCGAAGAAGAATGCCGTCCGTGAGATGAAGCCTTCTTGCAAGGTCCCTGGCAATGTTCATCATTAGGAGCGCAAACAGTTCGATGTCTTCGTGCCGCAACTGATTCAGGGTGCGCCTGGACAAGACAATGATTTCACTGTCTTCCTTCGCAACAACTGTGGCCGTGTGTTCCTGCATGCTCATCAAAGACGCTTCTCCAAAGGATTCGCCAACCCCCAGTTCATGCACTTCAACATCCACGTCGCCGCCGTTAAGCAGAAGGTTGAGCCTGCCTCTACTCACGATGTAGATGTAGAATGGATCGTCTCCTTTCTTAAAGACGTATTCCCCCTTTTTGACTGTGCCGCATTCCAGACGCTTGAGAATGCTTTTTAGCTGGTGATCGGTAGTCCCTCCAAACAGGGAAATCTGAGAAAGTATCGAGAGCACAGATTCGACATTGGTAAGCGGAACAAATGTGGTCATGCAGTCTGCCTTCTTCTCAGTGAAAGTGATACATTATCCGGAAAATGATGGGAGTCAAAATGGCGTTTATCCGTATCCAAAGGTTGAATGGAAGCGTGTTGTTCATGCGCTGCAATGGCCCTCCTTGCGCCGGAATAGGCCCTGGAAATATTCCTGAGAGGGATTCCGCTGTCATCATACACCTTGCGAGAAATACTCACTGATATTTCAACCCATAACTCAGGCGAAGGTAGCCGACTCCTAATATAGTATTATAGTTACAACTATACTACCACTACCACACCCAATAGATGAACATCAATCAGCCGCTTTGAATTGAATCATCAACAGCAGATTGATTATTCACCGCCGTAAAGTTTCCATTGCATCTTCCCCTGCGAATGGAATCGTCCCACTTATGTTAATAGGTCCAGATCAAGTCATTGCCTGTCCGCATTGCGGGGGTTTAGCGAAATATCGCACCCTCTTATCAGGAAACACTTTCGGTTCTATTTTGCTCTCCAATGGACGCCGCATTTCCATTATGATGCCTCAATCTCCTCCTTGTGTTAACTGCCGCCATTGTGGAAAGTGTTACTGGCTTTCAGGCGCAAAAAAGATTGGTAAGATAAGACAAGGCCAGGAGGAAGAAAACCCTGAGTGGAATGAGGTCCAATATGTTGTAGAGGCTAAAGAAAGCGAATACCTCGCTGCGACCTCTGATAATCTTCCCGAGGATCGCGAACAGGAAAGGGAATTGCGCGTTACGGCTTGGTGGCGTCACTTAAAACCTTTCGACGAGTCCGCCTTCTTCGATCGTGAGGCTGTTGATTATATCCCTCAAGAACCGGCAAGTGATGAGGCATATCGGGCGAATCTTAGTGCGCTCCTGGAGTTCTTTGACGAAAACGATCAAAGTGATTTGTTGTTGAAGGCTGAAGTACTGCGCAATCTTGGAGAATTCGATGCAGCAAACCAGGTTCTCGATAAAATCACATCACCCGAATTAAGCCGCTTTGTTGCCCAGCAACGTGCGTTTTGTGAGCAACAGGAAATTAGAACAAGGGTTTTCAATCTCGAATAGGTTTGCGATGGTTGCTACTAAACGGATCAAGGGTGTTGGAAGGACTCATGAATTCTTCTTGTCCCCGTGGCACACCATGTCAATGACAACGGTGCTTGCAAGGATTAGAACATCATCTTCACTGTCTGCAATATCGACCCCATAGGTGTCGCGCATGGAAAACCATTGTTTTGACACCTGCGCAACTTCTCTTCCTCCTCGATTGAACCGGTAATCATGATCCATGAAATCACCCTCTGCTTCCAAATCATGAGGTCCGGGAACATCCACGAGGAATTTACAATGGAAGAAAGTGAAGTGCTCCTTCTTCACCGTCGCTGCGAGTTCTCCGTTTATGTAAATGTCGTATTTTGGTCCCCATGAAAAGAGCTTCTGGGAAATGAACGCCAGCTCTCTACCCGACATATCTTGAAACGAAAGTTTGTCGCCAAAACTGAAGGCTCTGCCATCTACGAAGAACGCATCCTCACCTGCATCATTCTTGGTGCGCCCGTGAAGCGGGCGTCAACGCGGGTGGAAGTCCCGCCGGTGCAATTAGACGGTTCAGCACCGCAGACCGTGCCAACTGCGTCGCCGCGAGGCGGGGTGGGGAGCAGGCATGGAGTCGAACCGGCAGGTCGCAATGCACAGATGAACCACATAAATGAGCCTCGAAAAACACTCCCGGCAGCCGAGCCTCTCAAGAGTGGGCGAAGGCCGCAGAGTCGAGACCCAGACCAACCGTCGTGGGTTTTGACAATGGACCGGCGGGGTCTGCGTGGGCGACATGTCGCGAAGTGACGCGCGGGTAAACGGGGAGATCTGTCATGGCGGGTAAGCAAGACTCAACTGGCGGCACAACCCCAACAAAGGGGAAGGCCGTGCAGGCCAGGACAGAAGTCGGAGGCGTTCGTAGTAGTGATAATCCCGTGCCGGACCTCTGGTTCGGGCAACCCGCGGGGGAGCGAAGGGACGCCACTTGTTCCGCAGGAGCGAAGCGCAGGGAAGGACGCGGTGACGGCCCGCGAGGGCTACCAGCACCCGAGAAAGTCCGGCAACTGCAAATCACCCTGTATCGGAAAGCGAAGTCCAAGCCGGAATACCGGTTCTGGAGTCTATATGGAGAAGTGCAACGCGCCAACGTGCTGGCAGCAGCTTGGCGGCGCGTGAAAGCGAATGCAGGAGCGGCGGGGGTGGATGGAGTGAGCATCGAGGAACTCGCCGCCGATGCGCAGGTGGAAGCCGCGTGGCTGAACGCGCTGCAAGAGGAGCTTCACTGCAAAACGTACCGGCCCGCGCCGGTGCGCAGGGTGAAGATTCCCAAAGCCAGTGGAGGGTTTCGTGGGTTGGGGATTCCCACGGTGAAAGACCGCGTGGTGCAGATGGCGGTGTATCTGGTGCTGATGCCGATCTTCGAGGCGGACTTCCATCCGCGCTCCTTCGGTTTTCGGCCCGGACGGGGCGCCCACCAGGCGGTGGAGGTAATCCGGGAGGCATTGCGCATGGGCAAGACCGAGGTGGTCGATGCCGATCTGGGGCAATACTTCGACACGATCCCGCATCGGAAGCTGATGCGGCAGGTGGCCCGGCGGGTGAGCGACGGGATGATCCTGAAACTCATCAAAGCCTGGCTGCGCGCGCCGATCGTCGAGGAAGAGCAAGGCGGAGGCCGGAGGATGAAGGCCAACCCCTGTGGCACCCCGCAGGGCGGCGTCATCTCTCCCTTGCTGGCCAACATCTACCTTCATCCGCTGGATGAGGGCGTGAATGAATGCCGGCAAAAGCCGCGGATGGTGCGGTATGCGGACGATCTGGTGATCCTCTGTCGGCCCGGAGAAGGAGAGGGGATGAAGGAGCGGCTGGCTCGGTGGCTGCAAAGCCGGGGGCTGGCCCTGAACGAAACCAAGACCCGAGTGCTCCAGAGCTGCGCGAGCGGCTTTGAGTTCCTGGGTTTCACCTTCCGCTGGCAGCAGTCGAAGAAGGGAACGCCGTATGTGCATACCGAGCCGAGCGCCGGCGCAGAGCAGGCGCTCCGGGACCGGGTGCGTGAACTCACCCGGCGTCCCACCACCTGGAGAGCGACTGGCGAGGTTGTGCGCGAGATCAACCAAGTGACCCGTGGCTGGAGCAACTACTTTGCTTTGGCCCACCACCACCGGAGCTTCGGGCAGATGAATCACTTCATCGCCCACCGGCTGCGGCAATGGTTATGGCGCAAGCACGGGAATCCCTCGGGGAAATACCAGCGCTGGCCGGACCGCGAACTCTTCACCACGTATGGACTCTATCACCTGCCGGCGACGCTGGCGTAAGACATCGCAAACCGACAAAGGAACTCGGAAAGCCGGATGCGGGAAAACCGCCCGTCCGGTTTGATGAG
Source organism: uncultured Verrucomicrobiae bacterium (assembly GCA_963751395.1). Taxonomy (GTDB): domain Bacteria; phylum Verrucomicrobiota; class Verrucomicrobiia; order Chthoniobacterales; family Chthoniobacteraceae; genus CAVVUC01. The sequence continues at coordinate 176,159 of CAVVUC010000001.1, forward strand.
GGGCGGGAAGCAGACGGTCACTGGCCCGCGGGCCTCTCAATCCGTCGCTTCCCGCCTACTCTACATCGGATGGGGTCACGGGGATTGCGCCCCGTGACCCTTCCACACCACCGGACGTGCGGTTTTCCGCATCCGGCGGTTGAACCTGGCAGAGGTCACTTGCGTGCCTCCGCGACTTCCCAAGGTATGATGAATCCATACCGCCTGAGCGTTTGGTTCTTCAGCGCGTGTTGCATCACGCAGTGCCTTGCCATCGGCCATGCTCCCCTGGCGCTCCAGGCGTTGCCCAAGGAGCGTTTCGCAACGCCCAATCGCTTGAGCGCGTTGCATCGTCCTCGCGGCGTTTTCCACCTCAGCCAGAAACATTTGCGCATGTGACGCCGGATCCATCCGCTCAGGTCGGTGACTTCGCGCCGCCAGTCGGCGAGCTTGAAGTAGTTCCACCATCCACGAATGTATCTTTGCCACCGGTCGCGCAGCTGTTCGCTAGTGAGGCTTTGCCGGGCGCTCCATAACTCGCGGACTTGGTCCTTGAGCCGGGTGATGGCTTTGGGCGCGACTCCGATCCGTCCGTCTGGATACAACCGGAAGCCTAGCAGGCTGCTGCGGTCACTCGGACCGCTGCCGCTTTTCTCCCGGTTGACTTCGACTTTGAGGTGCTTTTCGATCCATCCGACCACGCTCTCATGGATGCGTCCGGCGCTGCGCTGGCTGCTGGCAAAGATGGCGATGTCGTCGGCATAGCGCACGAAGGCGAGGCCGCGGTTTTCCAGTTCCTTGTCCAGCGGGTCGAGATAGATGTTGGCTAACAACGGCGAGAGCGGACCGCCTTGCGGGGTGCCGCAGGTTCGCTTTTGCCGGCTTCCATCGGGCTGCCGCAACGGGGCTCGGAGATACGCTCCGATGAGCCGCAGCAGCCTTTTGTCTCTCACCTTGCGGGCGACGAGGCTCATGAGTTTGTCGTGGTTGACCTGATCGAAGAAGTTTTTCAGATCGATGTCCACCACCCACGTTTTACCTGCCATCACAAAGGTTTGCGCCTCTTTCACGGCATCGTGGGCGCTTCGTCCGGGCCGGAACCCGTGACTGTGCGCGCTGAAGTCCGGCTCCCACGCCGGACTCATCACTTGATGGATGGCCTGCTGGATCATCCGGTCGAGCACGTTGGGGATGCCCAGCGTGCGGATGCCTCCGTTAGCCTTGGCGATGTCCACCGCCCTGACGGCTCCGGGTTGGTAGTCCCCGGCGCGCAGTTTGGCTTCGATCGCTTCCCAATGGTCGCGGAGGTGCGCGGCCGTTTTTCCAATGTCCATTCCATCCACTCCGGGTGCGCCGCCGTTGGCTTTCACCGCTTGCCACGCGGCCCGGAGGTTTTCTTTCTCCAACACTCTTTCGAGGGTCGGCTCCCTGGTTCCATCTTCGGGCATCATCTTGCGCCTCCTTTCGCGCGGGTGGGTGGCTTGCCGTCCGCGGTGGGGACGCGGGCCGGATTCCACCGGCACGTTTCCTCTCCGCCAGCGGGGGAACCTGCCGCAGTTGCGTGTCCTCCGTTGTTTACGCCTCCCGCAGTCGGTCGGTTGATCGCCTTCTGCTGGTTCTTCGGCCCTTCGCTCCTGCCGGGTTTCCCCGGCTTTCCTCACTACTACGGCCTCTGCTGACTCCTCCCCCGTTCTCACGGGAGAGGTCTCCCCGGGTAAGGTGCATGGACTTTCGGCCCGTGCCGCCAGGCTCTACCCGATGCGTCTTTCGGTGACGGTTGGATTTCGCGTTTTCTCGCACGCTCATCGCCCGCATCGCGGCCTCACTGCCTGTTCGTGTTCCTACGGTCGTGCCTTTGCTACGGACTTCTTTCGTGCTGAGGGCCTCGCGGCTCCCGCCTTGTCCTTCACTACGGTTGTTGTCACTATCTCCGGTCGTTTCCTTTCTTCTGACAAGTCCATGCCCATGCCGGGCACACGAGGTTCGCTTTGGAAGCTAGGCCATTAAGCTCATTTTCAACGAGCACGACGCCGCCCCGGAGCAATCGGGCAAGCCTGCTCAGAATGCCAGATAGCGGTCGAAGCTGTCTGTGCAGATCAGGTACAGGTGGTTCCACCCACAAAGAGGCTTCCCTGGGCAATCCCAGTATGGAGCGGGATGGCAGCGGCAGCGGCTTCGAGGCTGTCTAAAATCGACAGAAACGGGCGAACTTTCCCGTTGGCGAATGCAACACCCGGGAGCGCGGGTGGCGAGGACGAGGCGAACTGAAACTCGAATCACGCAACAACCACACACCGAATTCTGCCGTCATGAGGTCAACAAGTATGGCCAACCCCAGAACCGAAGCGCGTAAATGGTTGTTTTCGTATCGCAAGGCGAATGGGGATGCGCCGAATAAACGTCCAAGAAGTGTCCAAGTAAAAAAGTGCGCAGCTTAAACCCCGCGAACTTTCAAGACGTAAACTCCTTGTTTGCATATTTTTAAGAACTGGCTGCCTCGCAAGGACTCGAACCTTGACAAAGTGATTCAGAGTCACTTGTGCTACCATTACACCACGAGGCAAATTACAATGGGAAAAAGCGGATTTCGTTGATCACAAATTGACTTTTGTATCCCTGTCCCCACGAAATGAGCAAACTTGGGAGCCAAGCCGGGTGGCAGTCAACGCAGGTTCAAAACTTGATCCGTTATGTTCCATCGAACTCCTACTATGCACGTTTCAAAGTTGGGGGCAAGCTCGTTAGAAAAATCTGTGGTGTTGCAAGCAAAGCAGGACAAAAGCGTGGGAGCAAAGCAGGACAGGTTAATGAGGGGCGGGATTGTGGAGGAGCAGGATGGAGAGTTTTCCTTTTGTGGGCGGTGCGAGGAGGACGGAATGATCGCTGTTTGGGTGGATGCAACGGGTAACGGTTGTGCCTGGAGGACGATCAATACGCAGGCGTTGAGAAGCTAGGGCGATGCGGCCGTCAGGATCGACGCGGGTTTGAGAGCGGACGCACCAGACGTAGGGCCACCAAGGACACTTTGGGGGAGATCGCATGGCCGAGCGGTTTTCCATGCGAGCCAGATCCCAAGCGGCTTGCGGGGTGGAAGCCATCTCGCGGTCTATTGTCCTCTACAGACTGGATCGCCTGACAAATAGTGGTAGGTGCTGGAGTTATTGGGTCAGTCGCCGCAGCGTTCTATCACGGCGTCTCGCAATCATTGGCATGACCACCCGGCTAACGTGCTGATAAAGTCGTCGTCCAATGCCAAGACTCTCCAAACCCGCTTGTTATAGTGAGCGCCATTGATCCATGTTTCCGCTGGAAATGGGTTGAAACTCACATACCAAGTATTCGGCAAGGATTTCTGTTTGCGGGCCTTTTTTTCGAGTCGCGCAGCCTCACGTGGAGTAATTCCCGAAATCATTTTGTATTCCTCCCAGGTGTATGGACAAGCGGCGGGATCAATCTCGAAGCGGATCGGGTTGAAGATTATTACCGCTGCTATCTCCTCGCGGGACATTGGGGGCAAATTGCCGTTTTGAGATTACGAACTGCGGATGTTGGTTCAAAGTCCTCACGACTTGAACACCAGACAGCCGGTCTTTCGTTAGTCACTTAATGGGAAAATCCCGCGCAAAAAGCGCAGGATTGAGGTGGGTTGAGGTGTGAGATTGGGTATAATCACGTATTCAAAGAGTTTGCGGGCGGCCAGGATAAGACGACGTCCAATGGAAGTAAGGTAGTATCGGTAAGTATGAGCTAGCTTTTTGATTAAGTGGTGCTTGCGGAGCCGGCGCAGGATGCGGTTGATCTGGCTGCTGGTCTTATCGGCAAGGACCGATTTCAGGTATTGGTTGCTGATTCCGTGGATGGCAAACTCGCCCCGCAAGAGGGCGAGCATGACTCTCTGGTCTTCCTTGAGGAAGAGATTAAAGCCGCGCCAGGTGCGGTCCTGCTTGTCGCGCACCGTGCGGCTGATCCGGTTAAGGTCGTGACGCTGCGGAGTGTCATCCTCCAGCGTCCCGATGAAGTCGAGATAGCGTTCACAGGCTGCGCTCAAGAGTTCCACCACGTCGCTCAGGCTGTAGATGGATTTCTTGAGCGGAGCCACCTTGTACTCTTCCCGGCCATCCCGGCTGACTACCTTGCGGTAGTGACGAAAGAAAGTGATGTCATTGCTCGTCGCCTCGATCCTTAAGACCCGGCCCCCCTTGTCATACATCTTTAAACTCTGCCGTCCGAGCGTGTGCCGGATCCGGGTGCCTTCCACCAGCGTTTTGAAGTCACTCGTGGCTTCCGCTTCCGGCGAGTAGCGCTTGCTCCAGAACCGGGCCATGTCCGCCACGCGCACCGCCAGAACCGCGCGCCGGCTGATCTCTTCGTAGAGGGGTGCCAGCCGTTCGCGTCGCTGGAACACCAGGTCCAGCGAATACTCCACCTGCATCACGCTCCAATGATAACCGCGCGGGAACTTTTCCACGATCGGACAGAAGCGCGCCGCCAGTTCATGGAATTTCCGCTCCCAGTCAGCTACGGAGAAGCTTTCGGCCAGTTGCTGAGCGCGTTCCCAGTCGGCGATCTCGATGAACGAGTTGTCGTCCATCTTGAAGGCGATACCCGCCTGCTGGAGTTGCGCGGCCAGCCAATGGTGAACGTTGAAGTAAATCTGCAGCCGGCACGGCAGCCACAATGGCACCCGCACATACATCAGTCCCAGGTCGGGATCGATCAGGTAGAAGTAGTAGGTCGAGCATTTGCCGGTCTGCATCTTGAGGCCCGGCTGGTTGGTCTTCGGATTGTGCCACGGCTTGAAGGTCGCGCAGCTTTCGACCACCGAGATGATGTGGACCAGTCCCGGATGAGTGCCACGGCGGGCGAGCACTTTGGCGACGAGGTCTTCCTTGCGGATGCCCCGGGTGCGCGGGAGATATTCAATCTCCACGCCGGCCTCCCTCGCCAGTTCCACGGCGTTGTCCCGGAGGCGCTGCCGCAGCGGCTCCGCATACTTGCCGATGTCCACGACGCGGAAGCCCTCCCGGAAAAGCCGCGCATCCATGGCATCGGGATGGGCGATGTCCATCAGCGTCCCGGTCACCACCAGCCGGTCAAAGCAGCCCAGCACGCCGGCAATCTCCTGTCGTGGTGCGATCAAAACCGGAAAGGACTGTGCGATCAAAAGCGGAAAAATTAAGGGGCGCAGTCGAAAGGATTTGGCGTGGCACGAAGCCTGAGCGCATCGTCCGCCTGCTGATGCGGAGGATAGGGCTCTGCGGGGACGCAACCTGAGCGCCGACGTCGGCCAGATAAACGGTCGGTCGGGCTGTCACCCGAGATCGGGCGGCGGCCCGGCTAGCCCTGACCGGCATCTGCAAGAATGCGTAAAATCCAACCTCCTGCTACAGGTGGCGTGATGAAAAACCACAACTCGCCCGTCGTCTTTCTCCTCCATTCGTCCGCCACCTGTTTGCCCGCTTGCGAGCCGGAGAGCTTTGCGCCGTCGCTCTGGCCGCCGAACTGGGCCTGGGCCTGACCCGCGTTTACGAGCTTCGCGCCAGCTACCTTTTCGCCTGCGCCCAAGGACGCGCCGACATCCGGCAACCGGAGCTTTCGGGCGGCGACCACCGCCCGGACTGGCCGGCCGACGCGGCCGATCTGGCCACCCGCCTTCTCTGCTCCTCGCCCCGCTCCTCCTACAGTGCCGTCGCCAGCGAACTGCTCCGCCGCCTCGGCTTCAAAACCAACCGCGCCAGTGTCCGCCGCTGGGCCATCGCCCACAAGCTCGCCCCCGACACACGCTATAAAAATCCCGCAAAGCCCGTCCGCCGCTGGCAGGCCCGTGACTACGGCGCCCTCTGGCAATACGACGCCACCCCTCATGGCTTCCTCCCCGGCATCTCCAGCAAGCAAGTTCTCCTCAACATCCTCGACGACGCCACCCGCCTGAACACCGGCGCGCACCTCTATCCCTCCGAGTCGCTCCCCGCCCACCTCGACTTCCTCTCCCGCGCCTTCCTCGCCCACGGCCTGCCGCTCGCGCTCTACGTCGACTACCACTACTCCGAAAATAGATCAGGAAGTCATGGGAATGGGGGTGAGTGCGACTTGGTAGCCGAGGTTTTGGAGGCGGCTGGTGAGGCGCGCGATGATCTGCCCTGAATTGCGGCGCTCGAAGTAGTCGGCACCGAGGTCTTGCCAGATGCTGTCGCGAGAGAGCATGTGGTAGATGCTGACCAAGATGCTGCGGGCCACCGCGATCATCGCCCGCTTTTTGCCCCGTTTGGAGACGAGCCGTTTGTAGAGGCTTTGCAGATAGGTTTCTTTGGTGTGGGCAGCGGCATGGGCGGCTTCCACCAGGGCGTTCTTCAGCGCCTGGTTGCCGTGGCGGATGCGGCTGCTGCGTCGCTTGCCTGCGCTTTCATTGTTTCCAGGACACAAGCCAGCCCAGGAGACCAAATGGTTGGCGTCTGGGAACCGGCTCATATCCGTGCCGACTTCGGCGAGAATGACCTGGGCCAGGCGCTGGTTGATGCCTGGAGTCCCATCGAGCTTGTCGAGGGTGGCCTGGTCCTTTTGCAGCCGGCGTGCGACCTCCTGGCCGACCTCCTCGATTTGCTCCTCGAAGAAGTCGATGTCGGCCAGCAATTGGGCGATGATGAGCCGGTGATGGGCGCGCAGCACGCCTTCGAGGGCCTTCTGCAACTGCTCTTTCTTGGCACGCAACCGGCCCTTGGCCAAATCCGACAAGGCTTTCCGATCGGTGCGTCCTTCCAGCAAGCCATGGAGCATCGCCGTGGCCGAGACTCCGGTGATGTCGCTGACGACACTGGCCAGCTTGATATTCGTGCCTTCCAGGGCTTTTTGCAGTTCGTTGACCGCTTGGACCCGGCGCCCCACCAGATTGCTGCGGTGGCGGGTCAGTTCGCGCAACTCACGCTGCGCCTGCGGCGGAATGAAACTGCCGCGCATCAGTCCGTGACGGAGCAGATCGCCAATCCACTCGGCATCGGCCACGTCGGTCTTGCGACCCGGCACCGCCTTGACGTGCTGCGCATTGACCACCAGCAACTCAAAATGGCCTTCAAGCAAATTGTAGATGGGCTTCCAATAGACGCCGGTGCTTTCCATCGCGACATGGGTCACGGCGTGGCTCTGCAGCCAGTCGCTCAAGGCCAGCAGATCGGCAGTCATGGTGCCAAAGCTGCGAGTTTCCCTGGCCGTTTGGCCAGTCAGCGGACTATTCCAGACGCAGGCGACAACGCTCTTCTTGTGAACGTCGAGGCCGGCACAATGTTCGTAGATAACTTGCATGATCAGAGGTTCCTCCAGGGGTTAATGGTTTCAGATTGGAACCGTCCAGCTTTGGAGAATGCCCGGCAGATGAATACTCTACTCCGCGCGTTCCGCCGCGCTCCTTGCGGAGCGCAGGTTGACGCAATGTGTGGTGCAAAACAGGCATTCCAGTCAGACTCGTTCGCGGGCTTACATGCACCAAGGGGAAAAACGACTTGTATCCAGGCAGGACGGTTCACGCATAACACTAACCCCATTTTCATGCTGCGTGGTGAACGCAGTTCATGGGGACTCGTTCTTTTTCACCCACACCCCCGACGCCTTCACCCAGCTCGGAGAGGCCCTGCACTTCTACGGCATCGCCCTGCGCTACGCCCCCACGCCCCAGGCCAAAGGCAAAATCGAACGCCGCCACGACTACTGGCAAAAACGCCTCCCGCCCCTCTTCGCCGCCAACTCCATCCGCGCCATCGAGCCTGCAAACACCCTGCTCGAAGCCCTTATCGCCCACGCCAACCACCATGAAGTCCACCGCGAACTGGGCACCACCGCGCAGGCTGCCCACCAGCTCGCCCTCTCCAGGAAGCACTCCAGCATCCGCCCCGCCCCCGCCTGCCCCTGGTGGCGCTTCCTCTGGAGCCAACGCTCAAACCTCCGCGTCGGCGACGACAGCAAAGTCCCCGTCCGCAACCTCCGCCTCTCCATCGACGCTCCTCCCCGCTCCAAAGTCGTCCGCTGCCTCCTCCCAGACGGCGACATCTTCTTCCTCAATGCTCCTCCATCGAAAAACACCCTCCCAACCCTCCTCCTTCACTCGCCTCCCTTCTAAACACTTCCCAATCAGTAAAATTCTTTCCGCTTTTGATCGCACACACTTTTCCGCTTTTGAGTGCTACACGACACACGCCGGCAATCTCCTTGTCATAGCGTCCCAAAAGCCCGACATTCGTTTTCATGCAGCCATTCTACACCCCATTGACGCCCATGGCACCGGCTACGCTGGCTTAGGCGATGTCTGCTGGCGGCAGCCTGCAAGTATTCCATGCCCTTGAAGTCCGTATCGCCGTAACCCAACCGGCAAACTTCCGCGTCCACATCCAGAACCAAGTGGATCGCACCGGCGGGAAGAAGGTCCATCGCTTCGGCGAGAGCTTGAGCGACTGGGAGGCGGATGCCGGGCGCGATGAACACCAAACGCTCTTGCGCCTGCCCGATGACTTGCTTCAAGACTTCATCATCAACACTGATAAACGTGCGGTTCATTGCGCCTTTTTCACAATGTTTTCTGTGAGTGCAAACGTCTTTGGAGTATTGGCATTCGAGTCGAAATGTAAAGCAGTTATCCCACATGCAGGATAGCGATGCGCGCACTCTTTCCGTGTGCGACACCAGCTCCGAAAGGAGCTTTCACAATTCCTGCGCAAAAGGCGCGGCGATATGACATACGCGGACTTCGCGCGTAAGGTCGGCTTGTCATCGTCCACGCTCCAGCGGATTGAGATGGGCGAACAGAATGTCACCTTGGACACACTCCAGCTCATTGCTCAGCGATTGAAATGCAGCGTGATTGAGATTTTTAGGCATCGCTAGGAAGGCAAGTGTTGGCGATTGAGTTTCAAATACAGGCGATTATTTCGACTCAAGCCTGAACTCCTCTGGCGCGGGAGGCACAGGCGTTACAGGCGGTTCCTCTTTTTTGGGTGGTGCGGCGAAAACCAACTGCGCGGGTGCGGTCTGCGGATTCTGAAACAGCGACACTTCCCACAATCCACGTCCGATTTGTGTATTGCCGATCTGGATGCCGTCAGGCGTGACTTCGACGGTCAGATTTTTCGCGCTGGCGTAGGTGCGCACCAGCGGGAGGAATTGATCGGGGCGGAAAAAACAGACGCCTTCTTCGAGCACGAGGGCTTCGCATCCGCCCTCATCCCCACCCATGTTGAAAACGATTTGTCCGTCTTGCGCGGCCAGCCGAAGCAAAGAACCTTGCGCGCTTCTCTTCGCGGTGCCCAGCACCCGCAACATCCGCGAGAGGGCTTTCTTCTCGATGATGAATTTCATGCGGCGCGCTGCCTCAAGCAGGGTTGGCTTTCAGCCATGCGCGGCCTGCGTCGGAAATTTTCCACAGGCCGCGCGGGGATTTCTTCTTCATGCGGCCATCCTCGTTGACCATGAGGTTGCGCGCCCATTGGGCGGTGTTGCGCCAGCGGATTCGCTTCGCCTTGGAGGCGTGCGGTTCGTAGTCCTTCGGTTTCAGGAGAGGCTTCATCTTCCTGCCGACACATTCAAGCACTTCATCCGTTTTTCCGTGTCCGCCCATTTCCACGAGCACTTCGAGGAGTGGGCGGCAGTAGTCGAGGTGCGGGGTGATTTCGCCGCTCGGCTTGCGACCGAAGAAGCGTTTGCTCACGATTTGCTGCACTTTGGCGGATGCCGGGGAAGTTATTTCCCCTCAAGTCCGACATCGTCTGGCTTATGAATCTTTCGCGCGGTCGCAGCCACCATCCACCCGCCAAAATTCCTTTCTTCGGCAGGACTTCCCGCTACAAAGTGAAACTCACATGGCACAACGGAAATCGGATTTTTCGGACCACAACGGCGGGACGACCGCGCCGCGCGTCTCTCTCGGCCAGCTTGAATCCCACCTCTGGGAGGCGGCGAACATTTTGTGCGGGCCGGTGGATGCGGCGGATTTCAAGACCTACGTGTTTCCATTGTTGTTCTTCAAGCGCATCTCGGATGTGCATGAGGAGGAGTATCAGTCCGCGCTGGCGGAGTCTGGCGGGGATGAGGAATACGCGCACTTTCCGCAGAACTATCGCTTCCAGATTCCCGACGATTGCGATTGGGAGGATGTCCGCACCGTGGCGACGAACGTGGGCCAGGCGCTCCAGAAGGCGATGCGCGGAATCGAGAAGGCGAACCCGGAAACGCTTTACGGCATCTTTGGCGATGCGGCGTGGACGAACAAAGACCGGCTGCCGGATTCGCTCCTGCGGAACCTCATCGAGCACTTCTCCCGCATCAACCTTGGCAAGCAGGCGGCGCAGGCAGACATCCTCGGCCAGTCCTACGAATATCCGCCTACTTCGATGAGCGCCACGCCGAGAGCGGCGCGACGCTTGTTGTCGCCGAGGGGCGCGAGGCCGGCAAAGTGATCGGGCATGCGGAACACATCGGGCGCTGCCCGCAATTCGCGCTTGGCGAGGGCGAGGTGAGCGACCGCGACGGCATTAACCGCAAACGCGGCTTCATGGATGCCGTGCGCAGCGAGAGCCGCAGCATCGGTCTTGACGGACGATACGCCCGCGTTTCGCGCGTGGACGACGGCAACGGGAGCAGCATGGAAGTCGCAATCCGCGAAGCTGGCAATGAACCCGCCGCACCCGTGCGCGAAAACCTCATCGTGAAGGCAAGCAAGCTGCAAAGGCAAAAGGAGCTTTCTGATGAAGAACACGAGATGCAACTCGATCGGGAGAAGGCTGAAGTCGATCGGATGGAGAAGGAAATTTTCAAATCAAACCCATTGATGGCGGGATGGAAAATATCGGGATGAACGCTGATCTCCTTATCAAACCCACGCCCCACAAGGAAGCCGCCGAGTTCATCGCCTCGAAGTCGGTGGTGTCGCGCGACGTGTTCGACGGCCTGCTGCCCGAGTTGCGGGCGCGGGCGTTTGTGATCTCCGGCGTGGAGGCCGCGAATGTTGTGCAGCAGATCCGCGACAGGATCGCGGACCATCCGCAGGGCGCGAATTGGGACGATGTAAAAAAGGATCTCATGAACGAATTGCATCCCTTCATTCGCAGCGAGGATGACCCGGAAAACACCATCGCCGCAGAAAACCGCGCCGAGCTGCTCATCCGCATGCACGGCTTCCAGGCATACCAGGCGAGCGCCTGGCAGGTGATGGACCGGCAGCGCGACGTGTTTCCCTACTGGCAGTATCACAGCATGGGGGACCGCAAGGTGCGCGCGACTCACGAGGCTCTCGACGGCATCGTGCTGCCGTGTGGCCACGAGTTTTGGAAGACGCATTTCCCGCCGTGGGAATACAACTGCCGCTGTCAAGTGATCCCTATTACCCAGGATGACAAAGAGGAGCTGGAGCAGCGCGACAAGAAACGCAACCCCGACAACCGCGACGTGCTCGATGAGGGCGCGCAATAAGAACTGACCGCCTCACGCCGCCTCGTGCGCAACGGAGTGACCTACAACATGACCGCGCCGAGCGAGCAGGGAAAACCGGGCGCGTTCCAATGGCATCCCGGCGACCTGCGCCTCTCGACCGAGGATTTGAAATTCCGATACGATGCGCAGACGTGGGCGGATTTTGAAGCGTGGGCACAGATGACTCGCATCGGCGGTTTAAGCATAACCGTGTGGGCATGGCTGAAAGGAGCGGCAGCATGAGCAGCACCCGGACGGCCAAGCTAGGCTCCGCGCCGCGTCAGGAGCGATTTGCTTCCAGCGCCCGATTGCGAAAGGGATTGCTTGGAAACCTGGTCGCCCGCCGATGCGAGGCGCTCAAGTCTCCATGTGATCGGCAGCTCGTCTATTTCCTCCACGAGCTGAGTCTTCGCGACGGCTTTGCTGTTCACCGTTCCTGCAATCTCTTTCCGGCATGGCCGTGGCAGTCGGAAGGCCCATGCAACGAGTCTGCCCTTGAGCGCGTGGCTCGCGAGCTTGTGGAGCTTTGGCCCAGACGCATCAAGTCGCACGCGAATGAGGCCCGTACGCAGATCGCAGATTTCCTTCCAAAACTCTGCCTCGATCCGCGTATAGATTTCTCCACTGCCAACGTGCCTGCGTTTGAGGGGCTGAGGCCGGTTACAAGTTCGATGACTCGGCATCGGAAGGGCGCGCTTCACGGACGGAAAACTTCCCAGTTTATCAACACCTTGCGGATCGTTCGCAAGCTTGTCACGGTCGCTCTGCGGCACCTCCGCGAACCCTGAATTTTCGGGAGTAATCCCGAACCGAAAATCACAACCTTTTTGGTGGCTCGAAAAATTTCGAGGACTGCGAGCGCAAAAACTACGTTCAACGAGTACCGCAGCGCCGCAACGAAAAGGTTCCCAAAATCGCTGCTTGGTTACACTGATTATCAGAGAGAGAGCGGGTGAAGGGAATCGAACCATCGTTTCGATGCCCGCCAAGCCTACCGCTCTCGAAGCCGCTTAGATACTAGCTTCCATGACTTCTTGAAACATCATTGACAAGGGCGGACGTTCTCACTTATGTTCTCAGTAGAAACGGAGAACAGAATATGCCTTCACTTTGGAAAAGAGAAAATTCCCCTTACTGGGTTTGCTGCTACACGAACGCGGACGGGCAACGGCTCAAGAAATCCACAAAATGCAAAGATCGGGCGAAGGCTCTTGAAGTATGCCTTGCGCTTGAACGCGCCGAAGGGCTGGCGGCTCGCGGGACACTCACGGAAACACGGGCGCGGGAGCTTATAGGAGAAGTGCTTGAACGAACCACCGGGGACGCCCTGCCGCTCTACACGGCGGAAAGCTGGCTTCGGGATTGGTTGCGCGGGAAGGAAATATCGAAGGCGCAAGGCACTTTCACGAAATACGCTCACACCGTTGAAAGCTTCCTTGAGCATCTGGGCAGGCGGGCAAGGCTGAACATCGCGGCCATAAGCTCGAAAGACATTGCCAGCTATCGCGACGCGCAGATTGCCAGCGGCAAACATCCGAACACGGTTCACTATCTTTTGAAGCAACTGCGAATCCCGTTCAACGCGGCGCGGCGGCAGGGCCTCATTACGCACAATCCCGCCGAAGCCGTTGAACTGCCAAGCAAACCGAAGACGGAAGACGGCGGGGAAGCAACGCGGGACGTGTTCACACCGCAGCAAGTCAACGCACTCATGCAAGCGGCAATCTCGACAGAGCACGGCACGCCCGTTTTCGTCGCGGGCGACAACTGGCGCGGGGCAATCCTGTTCGCCTTCTTTACCGGCGCACGGCTTCAAGACGTTGCGAATCTCACTTGGAACGCGATTGATCTTCCCGCGAAGACAATCACCTACATTCCGAAGAAGACAGGCAGCAAGGTTTGCATTCCGATACACCCCGACTTGGAAGCCTACTTGCTTGAACTTCCCGCACCGGACAGCGGGAAGGCTTTCGTTTTTCCGAAGCTTGCGGGACGCGATACGGGCGGGCGCAGCGGGCTTTCAATGACTTTCTCGCGCATCATGGCGCGGGCGGGCGTGGCGGGCGAAGTGACAAGCAAGGCACACGGCAAAGGGCGCACAGTGCGAACGCTCACGTTTCACAGCTTGCGGCACTCGTTCAACTCGGCAATGGCGAACGCGGGCGTGAGTCAGGAAATCCGGCAGAAGCTTACCGGCCATGCCAGCGCGGAAATGAACAAGCTTTACACGCATCACGAACTTGAACCCTTGCGGGCGGCAATCGCAGTCATTCCGGGCATCGAGGGGAAGGCCGGCAAGTGAAGGCGAACATAGGCTCTCTTTTTTGTGGGGGTGGCAGCCGGAGGCGGCGGGGAGGGGCGCTGGCAGCGTGGACTGCATATAAGCCCCTTCCAACTGCGGCCTAATTTTTCAAGCAATCACTATGAAGAACCAGCCAAAACCCGCCAAGAACGACAAACCCAAAAAAGCATTCGGTGAATCCGAGTTGCGATGGATGCGAAGCGACACTGACGAGACTTTCATTACCCAATACGATTTTCCGTTTGAGCTTTTCGCGCAGACGGCAGCACAATTGTTAGCTGGCAAGGAGTTATCTTCAACGGATGCGTTTGATTACTCGCAACACAGCAATGCTGCCGACGAAGCCTTGAAACTGCTTCACGCTTGCGCTATCCGGCTCGAAAAGAACAAGATGAATATGAATCAGCTTGTGACGCAAGGAGAGAAGATTAAGAAACTGGGCGCGAACATAGTGCTGACTGAGTTCAAGAAGGCTATTAGCATTATTACGGGGCAGAGCAGGACTGATAGAGCGGAAGAAGATTACACGTCTCTTTTGCAAGCCATGCATCCGAAATGGACGAAGGCTGAGCTAAGCGCGGCGATTGAAAATAAGCGGCGAAGCGGCTTCACTGGCGAACGAATTCTTGAGTTGAAGCGCGTCCACGATGAAGCGCGGGATCGCGGATATTTGGGGAAAAAACGCCGCCCGCAAAAAATATTCTTGGACAAGGTTAAAAATGGGAAAAGTGCCAGTAACTCGAATAAGACTGTCAGCAAACAGAGCAAAGCATAAGGATTATTCAACAAGGCACGTTTGAGCCTGCCAGCAAGTAGCTGGAAGTTGACAGAAACCGCCCGCGACACGACGACGAAAGGCAAAGCCCGTCTGCTAATCGTCGGGCATGTCAAAAAACATCCCGAACGCGGCAGGCAATCCCGCTCAAACAATTGCCCCGGTAACAGCTTCCCCGGCGTCTGAAGCTGAATTCGTGGACTCTCACGGCTTGGAAAGCCGTTTCGGAATCAAGCGGAGCCTGGCTTACTCGCTAATTGAAGACGGCTTGATTCGCGCTGTCTCACTTCGTCGGCGCGGAATGCTCAAGGGCAAGCGGCTCTTCGACGTTGCGAGCGTGCGGGCGTTTCTCGAATCGCAAATGGAGGCGGGGCAATGAACGGCGAACCAGTAACGCCGGGCAAACTGCCCCCGCTAACCGGCCTTTTCGAGATTCTCGAATTGCTTCGCGAGTTTTCGGCCATTCGTGACGGCGAGGGCTTGATTGTCGCAAGCGGGCAATGGCGGGCGCGTTTCGGCTCGGAACTGCGGGGGGATTTGGAAATCCTTGATATAGCTGCCGACGAACTCTTGCACCTTGCCAAAGAGCTACTTCGCGAACGGGAAAGCGAGGGCTGCTAAAGTGGACATCAAGGAAGCGAAGCAGCGGCTCACGATTGTCGATTTGTGGCGAATCTTGAACCTACCCGGCAAACCAACGAAGTCATGCAAGTCACCCTTCCGCGAAGAACGGAACCCAAGCTTTTCCGTGCATAAAAACGGCTGGGCATGGAAGGATTTCACAACCGGGGAAAGCGGCGACGCGATTGATTTTCTCGCGCTCGCAACCGGCCTTTCAAAGCCCGAAGCGTGCAAGCGATTCATTGAGTTAGCGGGGGGCGAGCTATGTCCACCCTTGCCAGTGAAACAACGCTCACTAGCGGCCCCACAAGCGCGGCAAAAGCCCGTCCTGCCCGACATGCGACGCGGCACGGCGACGGAACTCGAAACGCTCGCGGCGCTTCGCAACATTAGCGCGGCGGCGTGCATTCTTGCCGATAGCGTGGGGCTTCTGCGATTCGCGGAATGGAAAGGCAAAACGGCGTGGATCGTTACAGACGACGAGCGGCTTAACGCGCAGGCGCGAAGATTGGACGGCGCGAAATGGGAAACCATTGAAGGCGAACCGAAGGTGCAGACGTTGCCCGGCTGCTGGGCTTCATGGCCTTTGGGGGTTTTGACGGGGCAACACTATCCGAACTTCCTGCTTGTTGAAGGCGGGCCTGATTTGCTCGCGGCCTTGCACTTCATTCACGAAGCGGGCGCGGAGTGTTCACACTTCCCTATTGCAATGCTGGGCGCGTCGCAACGCATTCACGAAGACGCATTGCCGATACTGAGCGGCAAGCGCGTAAGAATCATGGCGCACGTTGACAAGCCGACAGAATTACACCCGCTCGGCGCGGGACGCGAAGCGGCGGAGCGATGGGCGGCGCAACTCGCAACAGTCAACGCGGAAGTGGACATCGCAGACTTCGCGGGGCTTCGCAAGCGGGACGGCTCACCCGTCTCAGACTTGAACGACTTAACCGGGATTCACCCCGACGACGAACACGAATTGAAAGGACTCATGCCAGAATGAAAATCATAAAACCGGGCGGCGCGGGGAATGCAACCCCGCAGCACGCCGAAGCTAACGAACACGCTAACTCTACTGAACAAGTGGAGAATCAGCAAGCGCAACCTTTCCCGCTTCATTGCTTGGGCGAAACGCTTCGCTCAATGGCGAACGCGGTTTGCGAGACTGAGCGCACGCCTTCAAGCCTTGCCGGGTGTTGTGCGCTTGGGATTCTGAGCGGCAGCATGGGCGCGGGCTTGCAAGTGCAAAGCGGCGCGAACCGCTTCACGCGGGGCAATCTCTACATTCTCGCCAGCGCGCAAAGCGGCAGCGGAAAGAGCGAAACCTTTCGACACTTCGCAAAGCCTTTCCTTCAAATCGAAGCGGAACGGCTCGCGGAGTGGAAAGCCGAAACCCTGCCCGGCTTGCTCGCGGAGCAGCGGGTTTTGCAATGCGAAGTGAAGCGGCTCGAAAGAGACGCGGGCAAGGCGGAAGGCGGGCTTGAACGTGAAGACATTCGCGGACAACTCGAAAAGAAACTCGCGGCGCTTGCGGAAGTTGAGAACAAGCTTCGCGCCCCGGCGCTAACTTGCGAAGACGTGACAAGCGAACGGCTCGCGGGACTTCTCGCGCACAACGGCGAACAACTTTCAAGCCTGAGCCCGGACGCGGGCGCGATTGTGAACGTCTTGCTTGGCCGATACTCGAAACTCGATAGGACGGACGAGGGCGTTTATCTGAAAGCTTTCAGCGGCGATTATTGCAAGGTGGACCGGCAATCACACGAACCCGTCTTGCTGCAATCGCCTTGCCTTGCGGCCTTGTGGCTTACGCAACCCGACAAGCTCGAAACTCTGCTTTCCGAAAAGAGTCTCACAGACGGCGGACTAATCCCCCGGCTTCTTGCTTGCCACACTAATTGCGAACCGCTTGAAATCGTTGAAGGCTCGCCAGCAATCCCGGCAAGCGTCTCGACGGCTTACGCGGAATTGATTCGCACCTTGCTCGAAACTTACAGGCTCGCCAGTGAACCTTTGACGATTCACGCGACAACGGAAGCCATGCAAGCAATGAACACGCACCACAACGCGATTGTGAAGCGGCGGCGGGGCGATTTGCGGGACGTGACAACCTTTGCGGCAAGGTGGACAGAGCAAGCCTGGCGCATTGCCGTTTGCCTTCACGCGGCAGAGCACGGCAGCGCGGCGCACAATCACCGGCTTGAACTTGAAACGGCACAGCGGGCGATGGAACTGGCAGATTGGTTTGCAGCGCAGCAACTCGAAATCCTTCAAGCCGGACGGACGCAAGCCAAGCTCGCCCGCATCGAAAAACTTCGCGTCCTAATCGCGACGCATTACAGCGGCATGGCGACGTTGCGCGACTTGAACAACAGCAATGGATTCACGTCGGAAGAAGTCAAACGACTCGCAGAAGCATTTCCGAACTTGCTGAAAATCGAGACGCTCGAAACGGGCGGGCGGCCAAGTGAAACCGTCAGCATTCCGAAAAGTTGAAAATGGAATGCACCCTACCTTCAAAACCTTCAGAACCTTCAAAAGCCCCCGGCTTGGCTACCTTTTGAAGCCTTTGAAGCTTTTGACGGCGGGGGTAAGTGGAAAAACGAAAAGCTGGCGGGCAATGTCCTAGTTCGCCAGCAGCAAATAAATGAACGCCCCGCTTGCCAGCCAAATCGGAAGCCCTTCGGCGTCCCACCAGTTTACAAAAGTCGGATATTTTCTCCGGGAAATTACGCTGTAAGTCACCGCTACGCCGAAAATGATTCCTGCCAAGAAAATGCCGATAGTCTTTCGCGTCATTGCCTTGCCCTTGAAGCAAAAGCAATCTACCGCGCTCGTCTGCGCCAAGACAGTAGCGATAGGAAGCCTGCACCGAGTAGGGCGAAGGCGGACGGTTCGGGGACGGCGGCAACACGAACATCGTCAATATGGCATCCAGCGCCCGGTGAGCCTATGTTGGTATCCGCAAATGAGATTGTAGTTGCCGAACTGGCAGCGGTGAAAGTGGTTGTGAACTGCTGCCAGTCCCACGGGTAGCCACCATTTCTGTTTTCTTGGAAAGTTCCGACAACGGTGGAATCGACCGATACAGTTAGGAGGTTGTTGTAACCTGGGCGGGGACTGTGAAAGAAGCTGAACGCGTAAAGCTGGCCCGGCGTGGTAGGAAGCACTTGGAAGACAGTGGAAGTGGTTGTCGTGCTGTCAGGAACCTCTAAGTGCTGAGTACCATCAATCGCGGCTTCTGACGGAGTCGGGTTTGCCCAAATCTCAAAGCCTTGCTCCGTCGTTTGCCACGTTCCAAGCAAGCCAGAACTGGCGTCGATGTAATAGACGGAATTACCGCCTAATCCCGGTGTGAGGGCTGGCGTCTCGAAGCTGCCGTCACTAACGAGATTCTGGGCGTGTGCCGTTGTTAGGAGCGAGAGCAGCGCGATTGCGATGAGATGCTTTTTCATGGTCGTCTCGTTCAGGGTTTGCTGGGTGAAGCATTGCGGCGACGAAGGGCGACTAGGGACAGAATGCCCGCGCAAAGCAGGGCGACGGATGACGGTTCGGGGACGGTTTGGACTTGGAAAAGTACCCTGGTGGAATCGAAGTAATCAGCGGGGCCTGCTCCGATAGCGAGCACGACGCGGTCGCCAATGTTCAAATAACCCAAGTCAACCGACGGAACCGTGAACGGCGTAGTCGTCAGAATGCCCGACTGGTAATAGACGCTAGATGCTATGCCGCTCTGGATTTTGAACAGTTGCACCGAGACGCCATCGCTCCGGTTGTCACCTAGTTCGTATTGGTAAAGTTGAAGACCTGCCACTTCCGCCGGGCCAGCCTCGCCGGGCTGTACCTCGTAAGAAACGGCAGCAAAGCGTTCAAAACCCAGATTGTATGGCTGGGTGGCTCCTGCACCCGGATGCAATGCAATACCGCCTACTGGAGAATATCGCCAAACGGAAAGCCATCCCGCCGGGGCGGTGCCTGGTTGGCCGATAAGGAAAGGACTGTAAAAGGGCGAGGTACCATGAACGAGGTCGGTGAGATTAAGCGGGTCAAATGCACCGTTGGCGTTCCACTGGTAGCGCCAGCCAGTCGGAAACACCGGTTCAGCGAAGTCAGCATCTAGGTCTGCGATTACAGCAGCACGAGATTGAAGGGGAAATGCACTGGCGGCTATCGCCGCGAGGATGACGAGTTTTGTTTTCATAGGATGCCAAAGATGTCCGCCGATGTTCACTGATGTATGAACAAATCATCTTATACTGTCAACTTTTTATCCATTCCGGCATCAAAGGCGGCAACAGGATGCGAACTGCCTTGATTGCTGTCGTTCTCAGCGCATACTGTTCACATGAACACTAGGCGCAAAATTCCTGAAACGACTTGGGCGGAACTCAGAACCGCACACGCTGCCGGTTGCGGACTTCGTCAGCTTGCGCGGAACATGAACATTCCAGCCGGAACCGTCTTGGCGCGAGCAAAGCACGAACGATGGACGGCACGGATTCAAGAAGCAAAGGCCATTGCGCCAGTGGCGAGCAGCACGCCCACAATCGCACCAGCCGACGCAGCGGCAAGCATCATGGCAGACTTCGGCGACCGGAGCCGATTTGCAGCGGCAAAGGCATCATGCCGGGCCTTGGAACACGCGGCATCACTTCCACCGGATGAAGTCTTACAAGCGGCACGTCACGTCAAGGATTTCACTGGCGCCGCTTCAACCGTTCACGGATGGGGGACGGCAGACGGGCCTATCGGCATCAATATCTTGAGCCAGAATGTTGTCATTCAAGCACGGGACGGGCAATAACCGGCGCGGGGTTACAATCACGAACAATCAGGCGAAGCAATCAGCACAGCGGGGACACACTAACACAGCGCGGCGAAATTCTGCCATGATTGCACGCACGCGAGCGGCACTTTCCGATATTGGCAGACAATAGCGAACAGCATTGAAAACAGGGGACGTGTTCTCACTTTTGTTCTCATTCTGCCCATAAATCGGGCTATTTATTTTGTAAGTCTCTGATTATCAGAGGGGGAGCGGGTGAAGGGAATCGAACCCTCGTATGCAGCTTGGGAAGCTGCCGTTCTACCATTGAACTACACCCGCGCGAAGAGCGTGCTCCTACTGCCAGGAGATGACGTCGTCCGAACCCGCGAAGGTTGGGGCCTTCTTCTTGTCCTTGCCATTCGACCAGGCAATGGCTCCAGTGCTGAGGGTTGCAAAATTGGCGTCGCCATAGCCGTGGGAAACCTTCAAGAGTTGATTGTCGTAATCACCATCTATCGCAATTCCATAGGATATTCCCCATGGATCAAGATATTGATCCTTTTTCGTTGATCCAATGCCTCCCTTTTCATTAGGCGTACCGGAACCTGATGCAAGCGGAGCTTCCAGGAAGACGATTTGACGGGGATTCAATTTTTGCACGATCGTTCCGTTGCTCCCATTAACATTGTTCCTTAAAACATCGATCACCTTGCTGTTGTCCGCTCCTGATTGAATCACAAAATCAGTCGCAGCACCGCTGGTTGTGTCGATCGGATACTTTCCGTATTCGGTGTAGTAGGCCTTGATCGCGTTGACCATTTGCATCTCGTCGTTCTTGGCCTGGGTTTTTCTCGCGGTTTCCTTTACGGATCCGATCGCGGGGAAGAGGAGCCCCATGAGAACCGCGATGATCGCGATGACGGTGAGCAGCTCAATGAGGGTGAATGCTTTGGTGTTTTTGGGAGAAATCATGGGTTTGCCTTTCCACGCAAGCTATCAAAGCAGTCGCGGAAAACAACAGATTTTCTACAGGTTGAAAGCGGGAACGATTGAGATGTCCCCGCATGAGCGATAGGCTGAAGCACTGAAATGAATTTTCACGAGACGTTTCTGGAGGGGTTCGACGGGACACGGCTTTTCTTGCGCTCCGCTCAACCGGCAAGAGCCGTTGCGGCGAATGTCATTCACGTCCACGGCATGGGGGAACACTCGGCGCGCTACTTCCATGTGGCGCGGTATTTCGCCGAACGCGGCTGGCGCTTCTGCACCTATGACATGCGGGGCCACGGCCGCTCGGAGGGCCGGCGCGGCTGGATCGCGCACTACTCCGAGTTGCTGGATGACATCGAGATCGTTTGGAAACATTATCGCGAGGAGGGTCCGCCAACTTTCCTGTACGGCCACAGTCTCGGCGGTCAGATCGCGATCAATTTCATCGCGGAGCGCCACCCGGATGCCTGCGGCGCGGTGATCGCTTCGCCCTGGTTCGAACTGGCGTTTCAGCCGAGCCGGATGAAGCTCATGCTTGCAAAAATCGCCGCGCGCGTGTGGCCGACGTTCACCCAGGCAACGGGCATCGACGGGTCGCGACTTTCTCGCGATCAGGATTTTCTTTCCTCGATGCCCGATCTCGATCTTGTGCATCGCTTCATGTCGGCAAGAATGTTCGCCGAGTTGTCGGGCGGTGCGATTGAAGCTAATCGGAGGGCTCGAGAAATCACTCTGCCGCTGCTGCTCATTCACGGAGCCGATGATCCGGTGACGTCGGTTGAAGCGACGCGGAATTTTTTCAAAAACCTGAAGTCCCGGGACAAGACTCTGAAAGTCTATCCCTCAACGCTGCACGAGACACACAACGACCTCGACCGCGAAACCGTGCTCGCGGACATCGCAGACTGGCTCGGCGCAAGGGCGTGAACCGGGACGCTGTTACTCTTCGCCAGTGCTCTCTTCGAGGAAAAGCCGGCTGACTGCGACGAACAGACCGATCACGCTCAGCGCTCCGAGGATGAAGAGCACCGGATGGTCCTTCGCGTTTTTGATGAGCACTTGCTCGGCGTTCTGGAACTGTGCGCGGCCTTGTTCAAGACCTCCGCGGGCCCGGCGCGCCAAATCCTCGGCTTCATTACGGAACTTGCCTTCGAGATCGGAGGTGATCGTTTGCATCTTGCCCATGCCCTGGTCGATCAATCCATTCAGGCGATTCAACACTTTGTCGTTTTTCATGTTCATATCCTTTCTGTCGTTACGGTTGTGCCGATGTCTCCGCAGCGCAATCAAAATTCCTCGTGTGCGCTCCCTGAAGAACTGGCCGGCTCAATTCGGCGCGAGGCTTTCCGCGATGCGTTGCAGAGTGCGCTGAAGCTTGATGATGTCGGCATCGCCGCGGATTTTGCGCCCGTTCAAATCGGTCACGTAGAAGCTGTCGATGGCCGCGCCTTTTTCCGTGGCGATGCGCGAGAGCGCGATGCTCACGCCGACTTCGGCAAAGCCGCGCAGCAAGTTGTAAAGGAGACCGAGGCGGTCGGGCGTTTGAATATCGACCAGCGTGTAAACCGGGTGCGCGTCGTTGTCGATGACGATGCGGGTCGGAAAATCAAGCTCCTGCGCAAGGTGGAACGTCTGTTTGCGCCGGGCCTTTTGCAGCAGGGGCCGGAAGTCGTAATCCTGCGTGGTCAGTGCGAGGCGCAGGTTCTTTTCCACCTCCGCCATCTCGCGCTCATCGGTCACGGCCTGGAACTTCGTGTTGCAGACGCGGAAGAGGTCCAGCACGAGGCTGTCGCCGCGCGTGTAAATGTCCGCGCTCAGGATGTTGATCTGCGCGACGGCGAAAGAGCCGGCGATCTTGGCGAGCAGTTGCTGGCGGTCCCAGGTGCAGATCCACACTTCGCTGTGACCCTGCTCCGGGTGCGCGATCCACTTCGTGGCGGGCGCGAGCGCCAGCTCCGGATCAAGCATCCGTGAGTTGAGGAACTCGCGGAACAGCCGCAGATGCGCGATGATTTGCGCCGGTGTGCTCGTGAGAAAATAGGAGTCCGGCATGAACTGGAAATGCGCGTTGACCTCCTCGTCGAAATCGCGCGCGAGTTTCTTTGCGACGGCCTGCCGCAGTTCCTCGCGCTCGATTTTTCGCTGGCGGTAAAAAGCTTCGCCGTCGGCGAGATATTGCGTCGTGCTCCGATACAACTGCCAGACGAGCGACTCCTTCCAGTCCGACCAGTTGTCATCGCTGACAGCCTGTCCGTCCACGAGCGTGAGGAGCATGAGCGCATCGAGGTTTGACTGGTTTTTGACGATGCCGGCAAACTCGTGAATCGTCGTTGCGTCGTCGAGGTTGCGCCTCTGCGCCGTGCTCGAAAGCGTGAGGTGGTTGTCCACGAGGAAGATCAGCGTCTTGCGGCGCTCGGACGACAGTTGATGGCGCGCGGCGACTTTTTGCGCGAAGAGCGCGCTGGCTTCCGCGTGGTGCTTCGCACCCGTCGCCTTGCCGGTGTCGTGCAGCAGCAACGAAAGGTAGAGCACGAACGGGTCTTCGAGTTTTTGAAAAATCTCGCGGTAACTGGCGAGCTTCGGATCCTTCGTGTCAATGAGCGAATCGAGCTTGTCGATGCAAACGAGCGTGTGTTCATCCACCGTATAACGGTGAAAAAACTCGTGCTGCACGAGACACGTGAGATGCCCGAACTCCGGGATGTAGCGGCCGAGGAAATCGACCTCGTGCATCTTGCGCAGGATGTGCCCGACCTCGCCCTTATGGGAAAGAATCGCCGCGAAGCTTTCGCGCCCTGTGCGCGCATACTGAAAGGTGCGATCCACCAGATTCAGCCGCTGCCGGATCAACTGCTCCACGTTCGGACTCAGGTTCAAATGCCGTTGCTGCGAATGCAGGAAGACACGCACCATCCGGTAAGGATCCTCCTTGAAAATGTCGTGCGCCTCCGGATAAATCAGCCCGCCGGTGCTGTAGAATCCGTCGAAATGCTCCTCCTTTCGCCTGCCGCGGCCAAGCAAACGGAAGATGCCGCCGCGCTTTTTTTCCTGCGTTTCCGACAGGCTCAACCGGTCCGAGAGCGTTTCGCTGACGTAGTAAATCGCGCGCGCGTGCTGGTAGTAATCGCGCATGAACTCCTCGCTCCGGCGCAGAATGTTCTTGTTCGTGTAGTTGAATTTGTTCGCGACCTGAAGCTGATACACCATGCTCAAAATATCGGTCGGGCGTTTGTTCAGGTAGTGCAGCTCCGTGCGAACCCGCAGCAGGAAATCGTATGCGCGATCAAGCCGGCGTCGTTCGGCGTCGCTCAGCCATTTTTTCTCCACCATCTGCGCCATGCTCGTCGTGCGCTCCTTGAAATAGCCGATCCAGAGCAGATTCTGATAATCGCGCAGGCTGCCGCATCCGTTTTTCACGTTCGGCTCCTGCATGGAAACCGTGCCGCCGTATTTCGCGTGACGCTCGGCCTGGTTCGTGACGCGCTCCGAAATGTATTGCCGCTCAAATCCGCGCACGCACTTGTTCTCGAACTCCACCTTGAACTGCTCGAAGAGCTGCTTGTCGCCGGAGATGAGCCGCGCCTCGAGCAGCGAGGTCTTCGACAGCATATCGACATTCGCCTGCTTGATCGCGCCCGGGATGGAGCGCGTCGAATGCCCCACCTTGAAGCCGATATCCCAGAGCATGTAGAGAATCATCTGGATGACTTCATTCACATCCGTGGGAATCGTTTTCAGCGTCGAGGCGTGGAGAAACATGATGTCCACATCACTGAACGGATTCAACTCGCCGCGCCCGTAACCGCCGATCGCCACGAGCGCCAGTCCCTTCAGCACCGGTCCGTCCGCTTTCACCGCCGCATCGAAAAGATGACGCAGGACGATATCGACGAGCGTCGCGCGTTCCTGCGCCACCTCGCGCCCGCTCGCGCCGGAATAATGCTTCAACCGCAGCCGGTGATTCTCGATCTTCAGGAACTTCTTGTAGAGCGCCAGAATCTCGGCGGAATTGCTCTTGCCCTGCGAAGCCAGTTGCTTTTCAGCGTGAGCAAGAACTTTTTCGCGGTGTCGGAGCATACGTGTGGCGTCTATGGCGTGGGACTTCTTTGTGAAAGGCGTATCTATCGAGCATCGCGCTCCATGCATCAAGCCTCATTGCGGTTGGCCGTCGAAGTTCGCCGCGAGAAATCTGTTGACGCCATCGAGTCGGCTCGCTAATTTCCCCGCACTTCTTATCGAGAGTGACTGAGGGACTGGCCCGTTGAAGTCACGGCAACCGCTTGCGGGGTTGATCGTTGAGAGTTGATGGTTGATCGACTGAGTTCGATCAACCATGAACCATCGACCATCGACCTCCCCAAGGACCAGGTGCCAAATCCAGGCCGGAGCAATCCGGCGAAGATGAGAGCGAACAGCCCAACGTCGTAACTTCCCGGCTTGTCGTCAGCACTCTCGATCGGAGGCTGAATACTATGGACAAACCATCGTCTTACTTTTCGAATCTCAAGTGCCGCGAGTGCGGCCGGCTTTACCCGAAGCAGGCCATACATGTTTGCGACTTCGACTTTGGCCCGCTCGAGGCCGCCTACGACTACGACGCGATCCGCCCCGTGCTCACGCGCGAGCGCATCGAGTCGCGTCCGCACTCGATGTGGCGTTACCGCGAGTTGTTGCCGATCGACAACGAGCCGACCGTCGGAACACAGGTCGGATTCACGCCGCTCGTGAAGGCGGATCGCCTCGCGGAGGTGCTCGGCGTGCGCGAAGTTTTTGTGAAAAACGACACGGTCAACTACCCCACTCTTTCTTTCAAAGACCGCGTCGTCTCCGTGGCGCTGAGCCGTGCGCGCGAGCTTGGCTTCAAAGTCGTTGCGTGCGCCTCGACCGGCAACCTCGCCAATTCAGTGGCCGCAAACGCAGCCGCCGCCGGCCTGACCAGCTACGTTCTGATTCCCGCCGATCTCGAACAAGGCAAGGTGCTCGGTTCGCTCGTTTATGGGACCAACGTCATCGGCATCCACGGCGCTTACGACCAGGTCAACCGCCTCTGCTCCGAGATCGCAGGCAAATACGGGTGGGGATTCGTGAACGTGAACCTGCGTCCCTATTACGCCGAGGGCTCCAAGTCGATGGGCTTCGAGATCGCGGAACAACTCGGCTGGCGGATTCCGCAGCACACCGTCGTGCCAATGGCCAGCGGCTCGCTGCTCACGAAAATCCACAAGGCCTACTCGGAGTTTGCGAAGCTCGGCCTCGTCGAAAATACGCCGCACAAAGTGCATGGCGCGCAGGCCACCGGCTGCTCGCCAATCAGCGCCGCCATGAAGCGCGGCATCGACATCGTCAAGCCCGTGCCGAAGCCGCAAACGATCGCCAAGTCGCTCGCCATCGGAACGCCGGCCGACGGCTATTATGCGATTCACGCGATGAAACAGACCGGCGGTTTTGCCGAGGACTGCACCGACGACGAGATCGTCGAGGGCATCAAGATGCTCGCGCAATACGCCGGCATCTTCGCGGAAACTGCGGGCGGCGTCACGGTCGCCTGCGCGAAGAAACTGATCGAGACCGGAAAAATTCCGGCCGACGAAAGCATCGTGCTCTGCATCACCGGCCACGGCTTGAAAACGCAGGAGGCAATCGCCGGCAAATGCGGTGCCCCGCGTTTGATCAATCCGAGCCTCCGCGAATTCGAGGCGCTCATCGGCCCCGAACTCGCCCAATCCAAAACCTGAAAACAAAAACGAAAAACAAAATGGCCACATCCATCCGCATCCCGACACCGCTCCGCAAGCTCACGCACGAACAGGAGGTCGTCCACGCCGAGGGCTCGAACGTCGAGGAAATCCTCGCGAACCTCGACAAGACCTATCCCGGTTTGAAGGAACGCATCTGCGACGAGAACGGCAACGTCCGCCGCTTCGTGAACATCTTCATCAACGACGAAGACATCCGCTTCCTCGAAGACAAGGCGACGGCGGTGAAAGAGGGCGACGAGATTTCCATCGTCCCCGCCATCGCCGGGGGCTAGGTGTCGGGCTGTCCGCCGCTGGATGACGGTTTGAAAAACGCCGGCGCAGCCCGCCGTCTTTTTTCATTCCCTATTCAGCGATCACCATCCACACTCGCCGCAACTTTATGAACCAAAAACTGCGCCTCTGGCTCATGTTTCCCTCGCGACTCATTACGCGACCCGTGATTTACGAGCTTGGACACAAATTTCAGGTCGTCACCAACGTGCGCCAGGCAAGCGTGACTGAGGAAGTCGGCATTGTCTCGATCGAACTCGAGGGCGAGCGCGAGGAGATCAAGAAATGCATCGCCTGGCTCGAGGAACTCGGAATCAAGGTCGAGCCGGTCGAGATCAATACCATCGAAGGGTAGTGTTCGGATCGTAAATCCAACCGCCCTATCCGTCTTGCGAAAGGGCGCTCGCATTTGCCGAGCGGCGCAACTTCACGGCGACGAAGGCGGTGTTTGGCAGGATGAATTTCCGCAGTTCGATCTCGGCGGAGCTGAGCGCGAATTTTTCCAGCAAACCGTTCGCGATTTCGCCGGCGAGCGTTTCGATGAGATTGCGCGGGCGCGCTGCTGCGATCTGCTGCACCACGAGACAGACCTGAAAATAATCGACCGTGTTTTCGATGCGGTCGTCGAGCGCGGAAAAATCTCGCACCGGTTCAAGCTGCAAGCTGACCGTGAGCCGCTGCGGGCTGGCCCGCTCTTCCGCTGTGATTCCAACCCGGGCGGACAGCTCGAGTTGCTCGATGACGATCGTGTCTCGCGCGTTAGTCATCCGACTCGGAACCGCACGTCACGGATGACTTTCGACCCGAATCGCGCTTTCAGCTTTTTCACGATCTGCGGCTTCCAAACGCGGTCGAGTTCGTAATGAACGGTCGGCTGGAGCACCTGCACGTAAAGAACGCCTTCGCGGAGGAATGCCGGGCTTGAGTGCTGCGCGATGAACTCGCCGACGATCTCCTTCCACGCGCCCAGCACCTGCGCTTCGTTGAGCCGGTCCTCGAGCCGAGATTGCGCATCACTTTGTCCAGCACGCCGGCGATCGGCTGGGCGCGATCACGGGCCGGAGTTTTCTGCGGCAGGCCGCGCCACTCGGCCAGGATGCGTTGCTTCTGGCTGCCGGTCATTCGCTCGAAAAAGAACGACCCTCACTCGCGAGAATGAGGGTCGGAATCATTTTAGCTGCGGATTGTTTCTACGCGCCGTCGCTGCCGATGGCCTCGACCGGACAGCCTTCCTTCGCTTCCTTGCAAGCGGCCTCCTCCTCGGGCGTCTCGGGTTGTTTGTAAACGTAGGAGTAGCCTCCGTCGTCGTTGCGTTGAAAATTTGCGGGAGCGGTTTCGCGGCACAAATCACAATCGATGCACTGGTCATCGACATAGAATTTCCCCGCGATATTTTCCGGATATTTGTTTGCTGCGTCTGCCATAGTGTGTTGTTTCTTTGAGAAATGAGGGCATCAAAATCAAGGAGAGATTCGCGCAATGCAATGTTTTTTTGAGCGAAACCGGAGAATCGATGCCCGCGGGGCGGAGTTCGGCTTTCGGGTCATGAAAGCCGTTGCGATTGCTCAGCCGGCGGTTTGATCTCTTCGGCGCGGCGTTTCCGAAAAAGGAGATCGACGACGTTGCGGACATATTGCTCGTCACTGATCGCCTCGACTGCTTCGGGTGGAAAAGCGACGAGCGACCGGAAGTGCGCCGCCAGCTCGGCAAACAGCTCCACGCGCGCAGCATCGTCGAAGTCATCGCGCCGGATCAGCGCCTGCAAAACAATACGCGCTTCATCGGGCGACACGAGCTGGCGCAGACGCGCTTCGAGGTGCGGGTGATTTCTCAGCGAGTTGAATTTTCCGAGCGCGAGCTGATCGAGGTCCGGCTCGGCGAGTTTTGGATTGCGCACGACGATCGTGTTCGCCGCAAAATCACCAAGGCGCTGGGATCGTTTGCTGAAAAGACAGGCGAGTCCGCCGACGAGATAAAACGCGGGGAGCATGTCGATGAAGCGCAGCAGATTCCGGATGACGATCTGGCTGAATTGCAGCCGCAGCCCGCGCTCGTCCATCACGCGCAGCCGCAGCAGCCGCTTGCCAACCGTCTGCCCGCGCCAGAACCATTCGGTCGCGACGCCGTAGCCAATCGAGAGCACGAAGTAGGAGAGAACCACAAGCGCGCGGCTCAAATCGAGACTCACGAGGTTGGCCAGTCCGAGCACCGTGCCGACGAGCGACGCGCCTGCCGCGATGCACGCGAGATCGACGATCCATGCAAGGAACCGCGTGACCGGACCGGCGAGCCGGAATGAAAACTCGATGCCCTCGGGCGTTTTGATTTTCAGTTCGGTGGCCGTCATTTGAAAATCAATCCCGCTCCTCCGCGATTTTCCGTCCGAGAAACGCGACGAGCAAAACCAGTTCGCATAATCCGAAAGCGATCTTCGCCGCGTACGGAATCACCGGCTCGTGATATTGCGAGAGAAACGCCTCGACGATGCCGGCCCAGACCAGCATCAGCGCCACGCCGAAGATCAGCGTCATCACATCGTTTCCGACGAGACGCAGGCGCGACTTCAGCGGCGTGCGGTCGCTCCAGCCGATGAGCGCTTTTCCAATGACCAGCCCGGCCTGTCCGGCGACCAGCACCGCCGGAATCTCGATCACGCCGTGCGGCAGAAGCCAGCCGAGAAGGAAGACCAATTTCCCTGCGGCGATGTAATCGACCGCCACCGCGCCGAGGATCACGCCGTTGTAAAACAACAGCACGATCGTGCCGACGCCCCAGCTCATCCCGCTGGCCAGCGTCAGGATCGAGACCTTGATGTTGTTCGTCATCAAGTAACTCGAGAACGTCGCCTTCGCTCCCTGCATGCGATCCTTCCCCCGGCGCTCCTCCTCCGCCACGCGTTTCGCCGGGTCGCCGAGCAGATGGCTGAAGGGCAGGATCGCTTCTTTCGCCTCCGCGTCGGCAATCACCGCGACTCCGCCGAACGCCGCGCCGGCCATTGTCACGGCGAGCGATAACCAGAACGCGAGAATGTGCCGCTGGAAGATCCGCGGGAATTTGTAAATGAACCAGCGCCACGGAGAGAAGCGCACCGGGCGTTCGCGTGTCTCGTGAATCTCCCCGTACGCGCGCGCCGTGAGCGACTCCAGATAACGTCGGGTTTCCGGCTCGGAGGCGAAGGTCGCGATTTTCGCGAGATCTGCTGAAACCCTTTGATAAAGCAGATGGAAGCGCTGGAGATGATGCACATCCATGCGGAAACCCGGATCGTTTTCGAGCTTGTCGAGCATCGCCTCCAGCTCCGCCCACGACGGGCGTTCGGCGGCAATGAAACGGGGAAGATCAATGATCATATCAACTGCCTCGCTTTCACGCCGAGGTATTGCGACACCAGTTGCGCCGCCATTTTTTCGTTGTCGAGCAGGTTGAACCGGACGCCGCGGCGCTGCAGCACCTTTTCCAGCTCGCGCAGATTGTGCCATTGGAAGTGGCCGCCGAGCCTGCCGTAAAGATCGTCCACGCCCGTCACGTTCCGGTCTGCGAAGAGCGGCTCCGCACCGCGCGGCTTGAGCATGTTCACCAGCACGAGATGCTGACGGCAGATGATGTCCATGTTGCGGACGAAGCTCTCCGCGAGCATCGGATCGTCGAGCGCGGTGAGAAAAACCAGCAGCGCGCGCTTCCGCATTCGCAGCCGGATGAACGCGCACAGCTCGTCGAAATCCGGCGTCACGATCTGCGGTTGCAGCGTGTAGAGCGTGTCGCGGCACGCGGCGAAATGCGCCTGGCCGCTCTTGGCGCGGACGAACCCGCGCACTTTGTCCGCGAACGTCACCAGCCCGAACGAGTCGCCCTGCTGCTCCGCCGCCACGCCGAGGATCAATGCCGCCGTGACGAAGCGCTCCAGCGCGCTGCTTTTTCCCGGCTCCTCGCGCGCGCTGAGTCGCGAGGCGTCGATGATGACGTAAATCTCCTGCGTGCGCTCGACTTGAAAAACCTTGGTCACTGGATGGCCGCGCTTGGCGGAGGCTTTCCAGTGGATTTCGTCGTAGCCGTCGCCGGGAATGTAATCGCGAAGCTTTTCAAAATCGCGGCCCTTGCCCGTCTGCCGCTGCGCGTGGATTCCGAAACGGCCACGATTCAAAAACAGCGCCGCGACATTTTTGCGTTCGTCGAAAAGATTCGGATAAACGCGGAGTTCGGTTTGCGCGGGCGAGCTTGCGCGCGAGGCCCAGAACCCGAGTTGCGACACGGCCTCGATGTGACAGCGATCCAGAAAATACCGTCCGCGCTTGAGCGGCGTGCAGGGCCAGGAAACCCGCGAGAGCGCCGCGCCGGCCGGCAGCGCCGCGTGGAGGTCGCCGCGTGGCGAAGCGATCTCGCGCGGAAGCGCGAGGCCGAAGCGCAGCGAGCGGGCGGAACACGATTCGTTTTCAATCTGCAAGTCGATCGTGCCTTCGCGGTCTTTCTGGAGGCGGACAACTTCGGGCAGTCGCACGGAGATGCCCGCGAGCCGCCCCCGCGCGGTCGCGGCGTCGAACAGCGCAACCGCCGCAAAGCCTGCGATCACGATCCATGAAAGCAACGCCGCGTCCGGCACGGTACCGGCGATGACCGCGAACGGCAGCGCCACGAACGCGAACCAGACAAGCAGGCGTGTGCGGGGAACGATCATCGCGGCACGGCGACTTGTTCGAGGATTTTCCCAATGACCTCCGCGACCGTCACGCCTTCGATCTCGTACTCGGGCCGCAAAATGATCCGGTGCTCGAGCACGGCGACAGTCAGCGATTTGACGTCGTCCGGCGTGACGAAATCCCGCCCGGCGAGCGCGGCATTCGCGCGACTTGCGAGCAGCAGCGCCTGCGTCGCGCGCGGGCCGGCCCCGACAAGAACGCTGTCGTGATGGCGGGAAGCGCGCACGACATCGACCAGATACGCGAGCAACTCGTCGCGGACGGTGATCGCTTCGAGGCTTTGGCGCAGGCTTGCGAGATCCGCGGCGGAGACGACCGGCTGCACCGCGCCGCTCGCCAGCAATTCCTCGGGCGACTCTTTTCCGAGCATCCGCTGCGCCAGCGTCAGCTCCTCGTCACGGTTCGGCGGCTCCATTGGAATCTTGATCATGAACCGGTCCTTCTGCGCCTCGGGCAGTGGATACGTGCCTTCGTACTCGATTGGATTCTGCGTCGCAAAAACCGTGAAGTTCGGTGAAAGATCGAGTGTCTCGCGGTCGATCGTCACCCGCCGCTCCTGCATCGCCTGGAGCAGGGCTGACTGCGTCTTCGCCGGCGCGCGATTGATTTCATCGGCGAGCAGAAACGTCGTGAAGATCGGGCCTTTGATCAGCGTGAATTCGTTGCGCTGCATGTTGAAGACGTTCGTGCCGGTGATGTCCGCGGGCATCAGGTCGGGCGTGAATTGGATGCGGTTGTATTCGCACCCCAGCACGCGGGCGAGCGTGCGGACGAGCAGCGTCTTGGCCACGCCCGGCACGCCTTCGATCAGCGCGTGGTGGCCGGTGAAAATGGCGATGAGCGCCTTGTCGATCACGTCCTGCTGGCCGATGATCACCCGCCCCACCTCCTGTCTCGCACGGCTCAGGACTTCTTTGATTTGGTCTGTGTTGGTTTCCATAAAGTTTGTTATTTTTTCTCCGCCAGAATTTCGCTGATCGCCCGATAGCTCTTCACCGGACTGCGCTGCTTCGCCGGACGAGCCTCCTCCGACGCGATGACAGCTTCCGCGCGGGCGAGTTTCTCCTTCAGATCATCGGCGCGATGCGCAAATGATTTGCGCCATTCGTCGAAGCACACGCGCAGAAGTTCGCCCGGTGGAATGCTCCGGCGCAGGAGATTCACGAAACCGGCGGCGGCATCCTTGCCCGCGACGACATCGCCCGCCGTGTCGCTCTCCTCGTACGGCGGCACGAAGCTCGACGCATTTTTCCATGCGAACAACGCCGCGAGCAAAACGAGGCAGCCGACGAGCGCGTGCAGGTTGTATTTGCGGGCGAGCGTGGCGATGCCGGGGTTTTCGGAAATCCCGAGATGCGTCTCGTCGAAAATGACGCGCGTGCCAGTGCCCGTCAGCCACGCGAGCAACTGCGGATGCCGCTCGCGCCGGAGCGCTTCGTTGCTCACGAAGTAGGAGTCCGCGCAGAGCACGATGCTGCCGGAGCCGAACTGGCGCTCGACAATCACCGGCCGGTTTTCGCAGCGATAAATCACGCGCCACAGCGACTTGTCGATCTTCTCGAAACAAAGAAGCGAGTGCCACGAGATCGACGGCTCGAAGCCGGCTTCGCGCGAGACGGCGACGAGCGGCTTCTTCGTTTTCGGCGTGTCGAGATGCCCTACCGACAAGCCCCAGCGGCTCGCAAGTTTCGGC
The DNA here is from genome assembly GCA_963751395.1 of uncultured Verrucomicrobiae bacterium. Taxonomy (GTDB): domain Bacteria; phylum Verrucomicrobiota; class Verrucomicrobiia; order Chthoniobacterales; family Chthoniobacteraceae; genus CAVVUC01. The sequence goes on from CAVVUC010000001.1 coordinate 209,455, forward strand.
ATGTCCAGGAACTTTGGTGTCTGGCGGTCTTCGTCTCCGGTGTCGTCACCGGGTTGCTTTGCGTCCTTGTCGCGGTCGCCGTCCTTCGCTTTGTCCGGCGCGGTTTCGTCGCGCTCCGCCCACGCCGGACTAAACGTGAACACGAGACGCACGCCGCCAAGAGCGAGCAGTTCGGCCTCCTTGATCTCCTGCTCGGACGACACGCCGTCGGGGCTGGTCCCGAGATGGAAAAATGTCGTGCCGCGTTCTGCGGACAGTTTGGCCAGCGGCGCGAAGTTGTGCCGCGTTTCGCGCAATTCGGAGAGCGATTCATAAAACGCCTTGGTGCCGAGCGGATCGACGCGCAGCGACGAGTATGGCGGATAGATGTCGCCCGATCGAAACCGGAGCACGAAGAGCTGCGAAAGCCCGTAAACAAATGCTCCGCAGACGAGGATGAAAAGAACGGGCGACAGTTTTTTCAACACGCGCGAATCCTTTCCAAGTTGTCGGAGAAGCGGCTCAGGGCTTCGCGCGACACGTCGTGCGTGCCGTACCACGCGCGCTCGAACACGGCGACGTTTTGGTCGAACGCGGCGAGCAGGTCGTCCCGTGTGCGCGCACGGCGGCGCAGCTCACGCCCGTAGTCGCGATTGGATTTGTGCTTTGCAATCGCGATCAGCTCGCGCCCGCCGAGGTGCGCCAGGCCCGAGAGATAGAAGGCGCGGAGCGCGAGCCGCAGTTCGCCGCGCTCGATCATTTCCCGGGCGAGTTGCAGCCAGCCGTCCTCGGGAAGCTGATCGGCGACGACATCCTCGGCGGCGAGATCGGGAGCGGCCTGAATCGCTTCGGCATGGACTTCGGTGAGGCGGTCGCGTTGCTGAAAGCGCTTCCACAAAAGGAACGCGAGCACGCAAGCGATGCCTCCTGTCAGCACGTAGAGCGTGACGCGCAGCGACTTCATCAATGCCGCGCCGAACGGCTTGCGGCCGTCACTCTGCGTCTCGCGGCGCAGCAACCACGCGTCGATCCACTCTGCGACCGTGCGGAGCCAGCGCTTGAGCGGCTTGCCCCAGCTTTTAATCGTCTTGATCACGCCGTCGATAAATCTGCCGACGAGTCCCTTTGTCGAAGGCGGTGCCTTTTCGCGCGGCATGCGCCATGTGTATTCGCGCCGTTCGAGGACCTGCCCGATCGCGTTGTCGAGTTCGGTCGGTGAAACCGGGACGATGGCGGCACTCGCTGTCGGCGAAGGGCGGGGCGCGACGTCGGCGGCATTGGCGACACCGGCTGCGAGCAACAGCCCGGCCAAAACGACTGCGGCGGCGCCGGCGAACGATCGCAGTTCGATGCGCAGGTCGTCGCCCGATTGCAGCGAGCCGCCGTGGAAACAGCGCAGCACGTAGAGCGCGTGGTAAATCGGATTCATGCAGAGGTAGGTGCAGGCGCAGGTCGCGGCGAAAAAAGTCGAGTTGGCCAGGCTGTAATTGCTTTTCATGAACATCGTCTCGATGCCGAGAAACGTCTTCAGCATCCACGGCGCGGCGACGATTGCGCACGCGACATTTGCCCAGACGAAAACGCCGAAGCCGGTGAGCACGGAGAGCGCGAGGTGGTTCTGTCGCGGCCAGAGCTTCGCCTGCCGCGCCGCTTGCGCAAAGACCTCGCGGGCGTCGCCGGTCGTGCCGTCGCCGAGCGCGACGACGTTTTGGTAAAACGCATAGACCCAGCCGTATGGCAGCGTGATGAGCAACGCAACCGGCCTCACAAAAAGAGCGGAGGGCTGGAGAATAGTTTGCACGGCGATCATTCGCGCGATGCGGGCGGCGGTCCAGCGCGGCGGCGGCTCGTCGGCGACCACGGCGCGAAGCCGCGAGGCAAACACGGCCTGCCAGCATTTCATCCAGACGAACAACAGCGCGAGCGTGAGCGCGCCTTCCTCGACGTGCTGGTAGGCGAACGCACCCTTGCTCATGTCGGCCCAGAAAAAAAGAAGCCCGAGCGTGAACGGAAAACTGCCGATGCAGCAGGCTGCCAGTGCGTTCAGCGGCGCGCGCCGAAGCAGATGGATCGCTTCGTCGATGAGATCGAGCGCGGGCCTGCCGTCCTGTCGGTTCTTTTTCACTCCGATTCGTCCAGATGCCAGAGCGTGCCGTCGTGAAACGAGGTTGGAATGGTGAGCAACAGCCGCCCCGCGAAATAGAAAAAGAGCCACGCCGTAAAGATGCCGAGCGCGAGTTGCAGCGCCCGGAAAACTCCGGCAAACCGGGCGGCTTTCGTTTCCGATTTGCGCGCGACTTTTTTCAAACAAGTCGCGCAGACCACGCGGTCGTCGTGCTCAACGACGCATTCGCGACAAAAAAATCCGCCGCACTCGGGGCAGCGCGCGACGGCCTCGCGATCGGCGTGGTGGAGACAGCGTTGTTGGACGAGGAGCGGCGGTGCCATGGGGACGATCAGTAATCGTAGCGCGCGCTGTCGGCAGGTCGCAGGAATCCCGTGCTGCGCCGGAAACTGCGGAGCAGCAGCAAGCCCGAGATGCCGAGCCCGCTCGAAGCAACCACCATGAATGCGCGCGTGCCGACGCGCCACGGGGAATGAATCGAGTAACTTTCGTTCACGAACTTCAGCATCTGCCATTGGTCGTTCGCGATTTTCGGATGCTGCATCACCACGACGATCGTGTTCACGTAACCGATAAGACCGTAAATGCAGATGAACGCCATCGCGCCCCAAGTCACGCCGCGCAACGCTTTGCCCGCGAGGCTTTGGTGTTGTTTCACGAGCGAGACGATCCCCAAAATTGCGGCGGCGGCAACGCATGCGGTGATGACCAAACTGAACGCGATGTGGTTGTGAAAAATGCTGAGGCCGGTGAGCAATCCGGTCGCGATCAGCAGCGTGAAAAGCCACTGGTGCATCGCGCCCCGGTAGTTCAGCTCGCGCCGGAGAGTCCCTGGCATTCCCGTGCCTGGAATGATGCGCGGCGGCGTGGTGCGCACCATCTCGGCGACCTTGGCGGGAAGGTCGTCCGGACTGATCGCGCCTTGGGCGTGCTCGATGAGCGGACGCAATTGACCGAACACCTTTTGCGCGGTGCCAAGCCGGTTGAGCGACGGCAGTTCCTCTGTGCTCACGGGCGTCTGAATTTGCGCGAGGCAGCTCGGGCCGCGGAGAAGATTGATCACGAACAAAATCGTGAAACCCACCGCCAACACGCCGGTTACCCAGGCGCCTGCGTAGAAAGTCGAATCGCGGCGAACTGTCTTGAAGAGCGGCTCGCTCCAGCCGTAGGCGAAGGCGGCGACGCACGCGAACCAGAGCACGCCGAGGATGATGTTCCAGATCATCGCGCGCTTCGTCTTGCAGACCACCAGCGCCTGGATGTCGGAAAAGTAAAACCGCTTGTAGGTCTGCATCCATCCCATCGACGTGACGCGGAGCAGGTGATCCTTTGCGAGAAAAAGCCGCGAGGAAGTGCGGACGAGCGCGCTCACCCCTGTCCTTGCCCTGCCGCGTCCCGGTAATCGTCGGTATTCTTTTTCGGCCATGTTTTTCTAACGCCTGAAGAAAGCCGCGTAGATGCCCACGCACCAGCCGAGGATCTCCGCCCCCGCGAAAAAGATCGCGATGATGAACCGCATCTTCGTCCGCGGCACGAGGCTCGTCGGCGCATTCCAGTATCGCAGCGAAATGAAAATCGCGGCGGGCGCGGTGATGAGCGTGAAAGGCCAGATGATCAGCGGGAGAACGGCGAGGCTGAGCGCGAGATTGTCGTAAAGCGTCCGCTCGTTTTCGAGGTTCTTCAGCTTTCCCTTTTTCCGGCCTGAATCGAGGCAGTTCGGGCAAAGATGCCGGCCGTTGAGTTCGACATCGCAGAGCGCGCAGAGGAAGCGCCCGCAGCTTTCGCAGGTGGCGGCGGCGCGCTTCTGCGGATGGTAAAAGCAGCCCGCCTCGTCCGGGGTGAGCAGCGTTTCGGGACCCGGACCGCGTTCGATGGCTTGGAAGAGCGCGGGAAACACGTCCACGCGAACCGGTGTGCCGCAGGCCGGGCAGGGCTGCAGCAGGCCGCTGTTAAAGCCTTCGCCAAGCAGCGTCGCCTGGCACTTGACGCAAGTGACGTTGCGGGAAGCCATGCGAGGCTTACGCCTTGATCACGCGCGTGTCGCAGATGCGGTCGTGCAACGCCCGTTTCTGCTCGTCGAAGGCGACCATGAGATAGCCTATGCCGAGCGCAAGACCGCTGAGCCATTCGCCAAAGAAGCGTCCGCACGCCCGTCCATAGGTGAGCGGGCTGCCATCGGGCCGGATGACTTTCAGGCCGCACGCCATCTTGCCGGGTGTCGCTCCAAATTTTCCGAGAAAGTAAATCACGTAGGCTGCATTGAGCACCACGCCCCCGAGCGCGGCGATGACTTTGATGATCGTCAACGACTGTTGCGAGCTTCCCATCACCGCCCCCATCAACGCCCCGAGCACTCCGCCGAGGAGCATCCGGACAACGAGAAGGATGATGCCGTCAATGATCTTCGCGCCGGCACGAATCCAGAAGCCGGCGTAAACAACCTCCCCCGGCATGTGGACGCCCTCCTTCATCTTCTGCACGGCGATCGGCTTGCAACCGGCACAGACCCAGTTGTTCTCGATCCGGATGACTTGATCGGGAGGAAACGAGTTGCCGCATTCCGAGCAACGCACTTCGGAAAGAACCTGCTGCGTTCCGCTTGATGAAGCGGTTGCGACGGTCGAATAGGGAGCCCAGTTGGCCATTCCTTCCCGCCACACGAGTGTTTCGGGTGTGATTTTTCCGTTTGCGATCAACGCGGTCCAATCGGTCTCGGTGACCGGACCGATTTGCTGCGTGCCATCTGAGTAATACCAGTTCATTTGTTGTAGCCTTCTGTTTTGAAGTTGCGGGACTCTATCGACACCTCGGAAAACAGTGAAGCCGAAATCATCCAGCCTGCGGGACTGCCTGCCCGCGGTCGCCGAAAAGGTCTTCGTAAGCGAACATCTCCGCGCCGATGTAGATCGGAAAAGTGATGAGAATTCCGACGCCGAAAAGCACGACACCCGATGCCGCAATGAGACCCGCGGCGCACAGCAGCAACGCAATTCGCCAGGCGTTGCCGTTGACCACGCGGCGGCTGATTTCCATCGCGTGCCAGAAGTGCATTTCCTTGTCGATCGTGAGCTGGAGAGAGAACACCCAGATGAAACTGAGGTAGGCCAGCGGCAGCACGCCGAGGCTGAGGACCAGAAGCGCCTGCAACGCTTTTTGCATGTCGATCTCCTGCTGCATCTGCGGCATCATGCTTAGTCCCGGTGCGACGCAGATGTAAGAGATCACCGAGGTCACGAGTCCGTTGAGCAGGAGCTGCTTGAAACATTTTCCAAACCCGCTGAAGGCGTCCCCCGTTCCCGCCTGCAAGCCGCGAATGAGCTTGAGGTAAAACACGTAGAGCCCGCCCAGCATCGGTCCCTTTATGAAAATGGGCACCACCAGGCCGATGTAGCGGATACTGCTCGCAAGGAAAAGGAGCAGGCAGATAAACGCGGTGACGCTGACGATGCGTCCGAAGTTTTGCATCACAAATTCCCAAGACCGGCCAATGCAGCTCCAAACCTCGATCGTGTGTCCGCGCGCAAGAATCGCCTCCGCGTAAGCGCGCGGATCGGAGCTGTCGGGCAGGCTCGGCAGGACCGGAGGCGGCGCGGTGACAGGAACTGGCAGCGGATCGGGCGCGGCCTCGGGCGCGGCGACCACTTCCCGACGGGGCAGCCACTTTGTCATCCCCTCGTGCCAGACAAGCGTGTCCGGCCCGATGCGGCCTTCACGCACGAGGCGCTCGAATTCGTTTTCGTGGAGTGGTCCGACTGGCGCTTTTCCGTCGGCGTAATACCAATTCATACAGGCGCGGCACCGTAGGGAGCCAGCGGGGAAAATCAAAGCAAAACTCGCGGGCCGCGGCGCAGCTTCGCGACGAAGGACAGCTGTTACGCCAGGCTTGGTCGCGACTCCGGCAAAGGTCCCCTTGAGCCGCGGTTCCACTATTTGGCAAGGTCCTCAAGCGGTTCTGAACCGGCTGGGTGGAATCCTAAATCCGGCTGTTGAGTTACCCGACAGCGAACTAAATGCGCAAAGCAGTAAAAGTCCGGAACGCCTGGCGCCTGCCCGCTACTTCCTGTTCAGCCGCCAGAACATGTAGCTGCCGAGCGAGATGAAAAGGACGTTCGGAGCCCAGATGAGCAGCTCGGGATGGAATTTCGGATTATCGCGGAGCGTGTTGGCGATGATGATGAAGAAGAAATAAACGAATGCCACCACGACACTCAGCAGAAACCCGATCGAGGTTTCGCGCCGGTGCGCCGTGATCGCGAGCGGCACGCCGATCAGCGCAAATGCAAACGAGGCCAGGGAAAACGAGAACCGCTTGTTCGTTTCGGTGCGTTTCGCGGTGCGCTGGTTGATATCGCTTTCCGATTCCTTGTTTCTCAGGAGTTCCTTCAAGGTCATCTGGCTAAGTCCCTTCCCCCGCTTGCTCCGTTCATAGAGTTCCGTCAGGGAGATCGGAAATACTGTTTCCTTGATGGTGATGCCCTGCTGGATTCTTGTCAGGTCACCGGGATTTTGCGGGTCGCGGCGCTCGTAACGCCCGTCGTTGATGTGGAGGAGGACCTGCTGGTGCTTGGGATCGGTTTCCAGTTCGCCGCTCTTGGCGTGGATCACGTTCAGCGGCTCGTCGTCCTTGGTCAGTTCATAGACAAGGATGTTGCGCAGTTTCGTGCCCTCTTTTTTCTCGACGTAGATTCGCTTGCCCGGGAATTCGTCAATGACATGGTCGTTGCCGAACATCGCGATCGGATTGGCGGTGACGATGTGGAAGAGGGAGTTCTTCATTTTCACCTGCGCACGGGGAGCCACCTCGATGTTGATCCAGAAGCAGACGCCGACGGCAACGGCTGTGAGCGCGAAGACCGCCACGCAGGTGCGGGCGATGCTGACGCCGTTGGAACGCAGCGCGACCAGTTCGTTCTCGGCCGACATTTTTCCGAAGACGAGCAGGACGGCGGTGAGGAATCCCCAGGGGATCGTGAACGTGAGCGAGAAGGGCAGGATGTAGGCGATGAAGCTGATGACGTATTCCAAGGGCACCTCCCGATTGACGAGCAGATCGAGCAGTTGCTTGAAGACGTTGCCGAGCACGAGCACGAGGCTCAACACCGCGATGGCGAAAAGCGAGGTCATCAGGATTTCTCTGCCAACGTAGCGGTCGAGCAATTTCATCGTGCGAAGCGTGGATGCTCAACGCGCCAGCCGCTCGTTGCAAGGATTTTGGAAGAAGCCGGCGAAACCGCGCTTCGGACGCCGGCGATCAGCGGGACTTGCGGCGTTTCGGAGTTGCCGCTCCCGGTCTGCCCGCCGGTTCTCCCGCGCTCTTCGTTTTCGCGGGCACCCACATCGTGAAGCGGCTCCCCTTTCCCGGAGCGCTGAAGATCTCGATGTTTCCGCCCAGCAGTTCCAGTCGCTCGCGGATGTTGAAAAGGCCGAAGCCGGCGGGATCTGCCGTGCGCGACAACACGGTCTTCGAATCGAAACCGGCACCCTTGTCGGAAACAACGATGCAGAGCCGATCGCCCTTGGATTCCACTTCGACCGAGGCTGTCCGGACTTTTGCATGCTTGGTTACGTTGAACAGCAGCTCCTTCAGGAACCGGAAAAGCAGAAGGGTGATGTCCTTGGAAATGGGGCAGCCTGTCGCGCGACCGACCTTCAACGCCACGGACAGTCCGTGCTTTTCCTTCGTCCAGCCGCACAGCCATTCGAGTGCCGGAACGAGCCCCGACTCCAGGAGGACGGGCGGGCAGAGATCGCCAGTGAGTGAGCGCGAGCACTTGAGCGCCTGGTCGGTCAGGTTCCGGACCTCGCGGGCCGCTGCGCTGGACTCCGGATTTGCGTGCAGCGGAATGAGGTGCAGATGAATGCTGGCCAGCAACTGCTGGAGGTCATCGTGCAAAACCTCGGCCAGACGGCGGCGCTCCCGCTGCTCGGCCAGTGTCAGTTCGAAAGCCAGCGCCCGGAGTTCTGCGGTGCGTTGCTCGAGCGCGGCGGTCGTTTCTTTGATCTGCTGCCCGGCCAGCTTCCGCTCGGTAATGTCGCGAAAGACATGCAGCGACGCCGGTCGGCCCTCGTGGAGGAAGGGCGCTGCGGTGACTTCGATGTCCACCCGCTTTCCATCCAGCCGCTGAATCGCTCCGTCGTGGGGTGCCGCCAAACCCTTGCCTTTGGCGATCAGGTCCAGATTTTTGCGAAGCGCCGAATGCCGGTCTTTTGGAACGCCTTTGAAAACATCCATGCCGATCAGCTCCGCGGCGTTCCTCGCTCCGAAAATCTCGACAGCCGCGCAGTTGGCGTAGGCGATCCTGGCGTCGCATATCACGGTGACTCCGATTGGCAGGAATCGAACAAGCGCGCGGAATCGCTCCTCGCTGGCCTTCAGTTCGGCGGTGCGTTCCTCGACACGCCGCTCCAGACCGTCGCGCGCCGCCTCCAGCAACTGCTCGACCTCTTTTTGTCTGGTGATGTCCTCGTAAGTCCCGAGCACGCCGATGATGCTGCCGTCCTTGTCGTGCAGGGGAACTTTGCTCGTCCTCAACCATAGACGCGTTCCATCGGGCTTGATGAGCGGTTCCTCATAACCCAGCTTTGGGATGCCTGTCTCGATCACCTGCCTGTCGTCTTTGGTGTAAAGATCGGCCAACGGCTTCGGAGAAAGCTGGTATTCGTTCTTCCCGACGATCTCGCCCGGGTCTTCATGGCCGTCGTCCCTGGCGAGTGACAAGTTGCACCCGAGATATTTCCCATTCCGGTCTTTCCAGAAAACGCGCTGCGGAATCGTATCGAGCACCAACTGAAGCATCTGGCGGGATTTGAACAATTCCTCGTCCGTCCGCTTGCGCCGGCTGATGTCGCGCAGGATGCCCATCGCCCGCCCGTCAGGCAGAAGGCTGGCGTTGACCTCTCCGGGAAAAGTCGAGCCGTCCTTGCGAAGGATCTCCCATTCGGAAATCTGCGGCTCACCTTTGAGGATCCGCTCGAACAACTGCGGCAAGCGGGCTCGTTCTTTCGGAAGGAGAATATCAACCATGCTCAGACCGAGCACTTCCTGACGGGAGTAACCGATCAACTCCGCGCCGCGAGGGTTGACGTCCACGTAACGCCCGTTCGCATCCGCGATGAAAATGGCGTCGCCCGCGTTTTCAAAGAGCGCCCGGTAGCTGCACTCCTCCGTGGCGGCCCTCTTTGCGGGACGCTTCACTCCGGAGCTCACCATCTTCTTTTTCATTCAAGAGTTCATTTCCTAAACGCCCCCGCCAGTTGCGTTTGCTTCAAGTCGCGGTCGGCGTCCGGCTCCGGTGTGCGGCCGTTTGTTCCCCAGCTCATCCAGCCTTCCGTCAACTCCAGCAGACCCCACCTCGCGATGGCGCCTATGACTTTCTTCACGTCGCCCGGATCGAACGTGAAACCGGGGACGAGATATTTCTGCGAATCGTTCGTGCGCCCTAACGCACCGCGAGCCCGGCGCGCGCGGGCGATCTTCGCAAGCCGCCGGTTGTAGGTGCGGATGAGGTGGAAAACTGGCGCGGAGAGCGGTGAGGCAAAAGGCGGCTCCACGAGGGAACCGGCGCCGTACTTGAACGGTTGCGAAACGATGCCGAGGTAGTAGAGGCCGAGGTCCATGTAGAACGCGAGTTTCATCAAATCGAACTCGCCCATGTATTCGTATTTGTCCCGGTAGATCGCCGCGAACCATCGCTCGTAGCTCTGCGAGAACTTGCGGTTGTGTTGCTCGACCAGCCCGGCGACAGATTCGCCACGGCGTTGCGCAGCGATCAGCGCGGCGGTCGCGGTGGTGGTGAAAGAAATAAAGTCCATGCCCGGACTGTAAAAGGGATCGAGAAACGCCGCCGCATCGCCCACGAGCGCGAAGCCATCGCCCGCAAACGTCGTGCTGCAATACGCGAGATTTTTCCGCCAATGCATGTCGTCCTCGATCCACTCCGCATCGGCGAGCAGCTCCCGCCCGACCGGATGCTGCATGAGGAAACTCTTGATGCGATCGCCGAGCCTGCCTTCCTCCGGCCAGTCCAACAGCCGCTGGTCAAACACGACGCCGATGCTCATGTCGCCGCCTTTGAGCGGAATCCACCAGCTCCACCAGCCGTCGCCAACGACGTGGTTCGTTGCTGTTCCGCGGACGCCGTAACATTGCGCGGCCCACTCGGGATATTTGGTCGCCAGCTCCAAGCCGTCCCAATCCTTCACCCCGCGCCAGCGCGCCCAGGCCGACGCCGTCGGATGCGCATCGTTCGCGCGCCACCAACCATTTTTCCGGGCAAGCATCGCGGCAACGCCCGACGCATCGACAACCCATCGGCAGCGAACCGTCGCGGTTTCCTCTCCGCGACGCACCGTGAGCGATTGATCGCCGCCCGGCACCAGTTCGACAGCCACGACTTGAGCCGGACGCCACAGCTCCGCACCCGCGGCGCAGGCGCGGCGCAGGACCTCCTCGTCGAAAACCGCGCGGTCGATTTGATACGACGGCAGGCGCGACTGAAACCGTCCGCCGATCTCGCTGGCATCGGCGATCGTTTTTGTCTGCTCGTTGGCAAACCAGAAACGCATCCCCTGTTTTACAAGGTGCGCCTCGTTCAGATGCTGCGTCATGCCCAGCACGCGCCCGAGAAAATAGGCGCTGATTTCGACCGTCGCCTCGCCGACGCGACGCGTGAACTCCGGCGCCTTTTCGATGATGAGCACGCGCAGTCCGGGCTCCTGCCTCAGCAGCAGCGTCGCGACAGCTGCACCCGACAGCGAGCCGCCGATGATTGCGACATCGTAATCTTTCACGTTGTTTTGCGAGGTCCCGGTCATAGTGCGAACGGCAAATGTATCAGCATTTCAAAAATCGAACAGCCGCGGTTTTCATCGGCGGGTCATTCCGAGGCTCGCACAAACGGGGTTTTGCCGACGTCGGCAAGGATGTCGTGGAGCAGGGCCGATCCACCTTGCGAGCGACGTTGCAATTTCGCTCGCAGTTTCCCGCGACATCATTGGCAGCGCAGCGAAGAACCCTGGTATCCACAGCCTGCGAAACATGGAATGGGTAAGCGCTGCAAATGGAAAAGGGAGCGCGGGCTTCCAGCCCGCTCCGGCTGGCATCCTGCCAGCCGGAATCGAAGCGCGATGACCTGCAAGCGTCGTCACGCGATTCGAGAGCCAACTTCCGCTGAACGGCTGGAAGCCGTTCAGAAGCGGGCTGGAAGCCCGCGCTCCCTTTTTCAAACTGCGTTGGCTCGTCCAATGGAACCCCATACCCACTCTCGAAGAAGAGAAGACTGGCGGCCGCATTTTTCATCGTTTGATCTTCCCGCTTGCGGTTTTTGGCAGCGATTCCACAAAAAGTATTTCGACCGGAATCTTGAAGCGCGCCAGAGCGTTGCGGCAGTGCGCCAGGATCGAGCCGGTTTCCGGGGGGTGCGCGGAGTTGCGGGGGACGATCTCGGCCACGGGCACCGAGCCGAAACGCGCGTGCTGTTTCCCCACAACGCGCGCCGCAGCGATCTCCGGATGACCGCAAAGCACCGCCTCGATTTCCTCCGGAAAACATTTCATCCCGCCGACGTTGATCACCGAGTGCCTGCGGCCGACAAGCGTGAGATAACCATCCGCGTCGAATGTGGCGACATCGCCGCTGGGGAACCAGCCGCCAACCAGCGCCTCGTCGCGCCGCCGCCAAGGCGTGAGATAGGCATCGAACATCCCCGGCCCGCGCAGAAACAATTCCCCGGCCTCGCCCGTCGCGACTTTCGCCCCGCTCTCGTCGCGCAGCTCGACCTCGAAATCCGGCTCCGGTTTTCCCACTGATGAAGGCTTTTCGCGAGGCGCACCGGTGTTGAGCAGCGGCAGGCCGGCCTCGATGATTCCGAGCGCCTGCGAGAGCGGCACTCCGTAACGCTGGTCGAATGCCTTTGCCGTTGCAACCGGCAAAGCTGCCGCCGTTGAAACCGCGAGTCGCAGCGTCGGCCACGGCAAACCCGAAGGCTCCGAGGCAAGCAGCGCATGGTGAAACGGCGCGCCATAAACCACCGTGCCGCCGTGCTTGCGCGCCGCCCGCAGGATGTCCTCCGCAAGATGCGAAGAAACCAGCACGGTCGCCGCGCCCTGCAGGAGGTAGAGCATGATTGAAACGGCGAAATGATGAGCCATCGGCAGAATCCAGACCACGCGATCCTGCGAGGTGATCTTCAGCCGCCGGTTCGCGGAGTTGATGCGGTCGAACAAAGTCCGATGCGACAGCACGACGCCTTTGCTGCGCCCTGTGGTGCCGGAACTGAACCGGATGAATGCCGGCTCCAGCGAGGACAATTCGTCTTCGTTGAATGCAGGAGTTCGTTGAGCGCGGAGCACGACGCCCGCTTGAAAAACGGGCAGCTCGATTTTCACCGAACCCTCCAGCGGACGATGCCACGAGCAGCCGGGGCCGATCACGATGGCATGAAGCGCCGTGGTCGCGTCGAGCGCATCGCGCTCCTGCGGCGCAAGCTCGCCCGCTACCGGCACAAGGCAGCCGCCTGCGCGGACGATCGCAAGCGCGAGAACGACATGCGCGATGCCGTTCGGACAGAACAATCCGATGCGCGGCACACCTGCGCCGCCAAGCACGCCCGTCGCTTTGAGTTGCTTCGCGGCGGCTTCTACGAGGTCAAACAACTCACCGTATCTGAGTTCGGAATCGTCGCTGATGATCGCGACCGCCTGCCGGCTCACGCGCTGCGCGATGTGCTCGACGATGTTCATTTCCGTGCCTGGCGTTCGCGCGCCTCGATGACGGCGCTCGCGTTGCAATCGTCTCCCGCAGCCAGCAGGGAAGCAGCCAGCCCGGCAGCTTCGCCCGTCGCGAGGCATGTGCCGATCACGCGCACGGAAGCCTGTGCTTCGTGGCTGCTGGAGATGCATCGGCCCGCGACAAAAAGGTTCTTCACGGCTTTCGCGCGAAGGGCGCGAAGCGGGATTTCGCAAGGCTCTCCGTTCTCGGGAAAGCGTAGCCGCGCGCCGGTCGCCTTCTCCCGCATCTCCATCGGCCAGGTCGCCAGCGCCACGGCGTCATCAAAACGCGCGCCGCTCAGAATGTCGCGCTCCTCCAGCCGGTACTGGCCGGTGACACGGCGGCTCTCGCGGATGCCAACGCGCGTCGGGAATGCTGCGACATGGCTTTTGGAAAAGCCATCTACGTTGCCGCGCAGAAAATCCGCGAGCGAGGTTGCCAGCTTTCTTCCGTGCATTTCCAGAGCGGTCAGACAAGCGGGCGAGACCGGGTCGAAATCCATGTCCGGCGGGCTGTCGAGATCGATGGTGACGAAGACTTCACCTCCGCGCCCGCTGCTCCGGAGCGAAGCGCCCAGCGCCCCAGCAGGAAGATCGCCGGCGCGCACGGCGGCCACGATGCGGTGCGCGATCTTCAGCCGCGCCTCGTCTCCCACCATCGCCGCTTCCACGCCCTGCAGAGTGAAGATGAAAGCCGGACGTTGCAGCCGCCGGCCCTCGACCTGCTCGAACTCCGCGCCGGCGAGCGCGGCTGCGGTCGCATCGCCGCTGGCATCGACAACAACACCCGGTTCGATCATCTCGCGCAGTCCCCGGCAGCAGACTTCGACCGCTTCGATGCTCGGCCTGCCTGTCACGCCGATGACTTCGGTATGCAGTCGCACGTCGAGATTTCTTGTTTCCGAAACAATCTCATCGCCGAGCCGCGCGAACGCGGTGGGGTGCTGCATCAGGACATCGACACGGCCCATTCTGATCGGCCCGGCCGCGCCCCCTGTTTGAATCAGGCGTGTCGCGAACTCCGTGGCAAAACCGGGGTTCGCGAAGACCGCCTCCTCGTTTTTCGGAAGCAGATACAACCCGCAGATCGAATGGACGAGCGAAGCGGTCGCCATGCCTCCGAGGCTTCCGTGCCGCTCGACGAGAATGGTGCGCGCACCTGCGCGTGCGCCGGCCACGGCTGCCGCCATCCCCGCGCTTCCGCCGCCTATGACAAGCACGTCGCACTGCATCGAAGTCACTGTTGCGCGCGGAGCAGGCGCTCGCGAATCAATCGCGCAAGGCTGCGAATGCTGGTGAAGTTGTCCCGGGAAAGATCGGCCTCTTCGAGCATGAGTCCGAAGTGATTCTCGATCAGGATGAGCAGTTGCATGATGGCCATCGAGTCCAGCCCGGCGTCGTAAAGGTTCGAGTCAGGCGTGAACTCCGGCGCGGTTTCGAGCAGATGCTCGCGGATCAGGGCGTTGAGCTTTGCCTCGAGCGCGGGAAGGTCGGTGGTAACGGCGGGTGGGTGGTCTGGCATGAAGTGACGGGTGAATAGTGAATGGTGAATGGTGAATCGTAAAGGACGCTCCCGCGATTCACCAATCGCTTCCCGCCATTTGCGATTCATTTCTTGCCTCTGGCTTTTCTTCCACGAATTGCCTGTTATCGTCTGCGCCACAAATGACATCGATCTATGACGTTGCAATCATCGGCGGCGGCCCGGCGGGCAGCACCGTGGCGACTTTGCTCGCACGCAAGGGCCGCAGCGTCATCGTGATCGAGCGCGAGAAATTCCCGCGGTTTCACATAGGCGAATCGCTGCTGCCCTACAGCATGGACACGCTGGACCGGCTGGGCGTGCGGGAGGAAATGGAGCGCCGGTTCATGCCCAAGCATGGCGCGGAGATCGCCACCGCGTGCGGTGCGGGCGTGAAGTTTTATTTCAAGGACGGATTCCGCCTCAAGCACCACTCGGCTTATCAAGTGACCCGATCCGAGTTCGACAAGATGCTGCTCGATCACGCCGATGCGAACGGCGCTAAAGTGATGGAGGAGACGGCGGTGCAGGATCTGGCGTTCGACAGCGACGGCGTGACTCTGAAGCTACAGTCGAAAGACTCAGCTCCGATCGAACTCCGCGCCAAGTATCTGATCGACGCCAGCGGGCGCAATGCCGTGGTCGCAACGCATTTGAGCCTGAAAAGACGCTACGAGCATCTCAACAAGTTCTCCGTTTACGCGCATTACGATCACGTCGATCGCGAACCGGGCATCGACGCCACGCTCACGCGCCTCGTCCAGGCGCGCGACTGGTGGTTCTGGATGATTCCCCTCGGTGAAACGAAAATGAGCATCGGCATGGTGATGGAGACCTCGGTGTTCAAGGCGCGCAAGCAATCGCCGGAGGAGCTGCTTGATCAGGCCCTGCGCGAGCAGCCGATGATCTGGGATCGAATGTCGAGGGCAACCCGCGCCTCGCCGGTTTACTCCACCGGTGATTATTCCTATCGCAACACGCAGATCACCGGCGACCGCTGGCTGCTCGCCGGCGACGCCGCCGGGTTCATCGACCCGATTTTCAGCACGGGCGTCTTCCTTGCGGTGCATTCCGCCGAGATGGCTGCGGACGCGATCGACACGGTGCTCGACCATCCGGGCAGGCGCCAGAAGTTGTTCGGTAATTACGCGAAAAAAATCGGGCGCGTGATGAAGCTCTACCTCCGCTTCGTCGAAAATTGGTACACGCCGCGGTTTATCGAACTCTTCGTCGCGCCGACGCAGCACCTCCAGCTCGCGCCGGCGGTCAATGCCATCCTCGCCGGAAACATCGGCAACAGTTTCGCGATCTGGTGGCGTCTTCAGGTGTTTTATTTCGTGCTTTTCCTGCAGCGATTCATTCCACTCGTCCCCCGCCTCACTTTGATTCCAAAACCGCAAACGACTTGAAGAACGCATTTCTCCTCCTCCTCGCAGCGTGCCTCGTCACGGGCTGTCAGACTCCGTATCAATTTCAGAAGCCGACGAGCCGGTGGCAGAACGAAACCGGCCAGCTCCAATACTCGAATCCGAAACGCTCGATCATCGGCGAAGTCGAGATCAGCAGTTTGGGGACATCCGAGTTCCAGTTCGATTTTTCGGCGGGGCCAGGCTACTCCATCATGAAGCTGCGGCGGTCGGGGAATATCGCGCGCGCTGAGGTCGCGTTCGCACACATCTCCTGGCAGGGGACATCGGGTCGGGAGCCGGGGCAGCTCAAGCCGTGGTTCGCCTTGAAGGATGTTTTTTCAAAAATGACATCGCAGCCTTCCGGGGCAAACCGCGTCACTTTGCAATCCGATTCACCCGGTTTCTGGAAGGCCGATGGCACCTTGTCCGGAGGGCGGCCAAAAGATTTGACGGTCAGTTTTCCGCAGAGCAAAGAGCGGTTCGTTTTTCACTTCAATCGTTAGAACTCATCCGTTTTCCGCATGAGTTTTGACCGCACTGTTGCCCGTTACGTTGCCCATCGACACAGGGTGCTTTACACCGGTGTGGTGGTGATGGTCGTTGCGTCGATCCTCATTGTTGCGTTCGGCTGCCGGTTGGACTCCGAGGTTCTGAACCTGCTGCCGACCAGTTTCAAAACGGTGCAGGCGCTGAAGGTTTACAACAACAACTTCACCGATGCGCATCAACTGACGTTCGCGTTGTTCGACCCGGATCACGAGGCCGACCTCACCGGATTCACGGAGCATTTCGCCGGGATGGCGAAGAAGGAACCGTGGGCCGGGCGCGTGATGGAGCGCTCGCCGATGGACGCTCCGGATGGCATCCAGGGGTTGCAAGCGGTCGCCCTGCCGCTGCTCCTCAACATCGAGCCGGGCGAGTTCGGCAACGTCATCAAGGCCCTTGAACCACAAAAAATCGAGGCCCGCCTGACGCGGATGCGTCAGGAGATCGAGGCCGGCTCGATGCGCGCGGAGATGCAAATGACCGTCGATCCGCTTGGCGTCGTCTTTCCCGCGCTCAAGCCGCTCTCGGGAACATTCGCGAGCAACCAGTCCGATCCGCTCCGGTCGTCGGACGACACGCTGCAACTCGTCATGGTCGTCACGAACCAGCCCGACATCGGCGCGCACGCCTGCCAGTCGATGATGCGGCAGGTCGAGGATTTCAAAAAGCGCGTCCTTGCAAGCTGGGAGGGAAAGGCACCGCAGATTCTTGTCACGGGCCGCACACCGTACGTCGCCGAAATGTCCACCTACATGCAGAACGACATCGTCTCGACGATTCTCGGCTCGGTGCTGCTTGTCGCGGTGGTTTTCTACGCGGGGTTCCGACGGTTGCGTCCGCTGATCGCCATCATGCACGTGCTGCTGCTCTGCTGCATCGGCGCGATCGCACTCGGTGCGCTGATCTTTCATGAACTGAACATGATCACGATCGGCTGCTGCTCGATCCTCGTCGGGCTGGGGGTTGATTTTGGCATGCTGCTCTACGGCTGCTACCAGGCGCATCGCAATGCGGGCGAAGATCACGAAGGCGCGGTCGCGGCGGCGATCCGACAGCTCGGGAAAGGCGTGTTCTTCGGCGCGCTCACGACCGCCGCCGGTTTCATCTCACTGCTCATCAGCGACACCAAAGGCTTCGCGCAGCTTGGCGTGCTGATCGCGATCGGCATCCTGCTCGCGGCGTTTTTCATGACGACAATCTTCTTTGTCTTCATCGGGAAGCAGCATGTGCCGCCGCCGCAGGACTGGTTCTTTCGCCAGACGAAACGATACGTCGGCTACATTTTCCGAACGCCGAAGCCGGTTCTCATCGCATCCACGCTTCTGCTCGTGGCGTTGAACATCGTGGCCTTCGCGCCGATCGGACAAATCGACTTCCAGGCCAACCCCAAATCGCTCGAACCCAAGGACAGCCGCGCAGGGTTCGCCCTCCGGACGATTCAGGCGAAGATGCCCGCCGCGGCCGAGCCGGTGCTCGTCATCGCCGAAAGCAACGGCCCGCAGGATTTCCACGACAAATGGACCAGACTGCACAGTCACTGGACGGAGCTGCTGAACCAGAAAGGCATCAGAAGCTTCACTTCGCCCGGGCCTTACGCCCTGTCGCCGGAGTGGATCAAGACCAACTCGGCAAAGCTTTCGTCCATCAACCTTGCCGCCGCGCGCGAAGCGCTCACGAAAGCCATTGAACAGAACGGTTACAACGCGGCCTCGTTCTCGGGTGGCTTTGCGCTGATCGACAGACTCCAGGCAATTGTGAACGGCGCGGCGCAACCCACGGACTGGCGCGCCATCCTGCCTCCAAGCTCGATCTGGTGGTTTCTGCTCGACCGCTTTTTTTCCACAAACCCGAACATCGGCGCGGCATACATCACTCCGAACAAGACGATCGCGAACGACATCGAGAAGGAAGCGCTCCGGAAAAAAATCGAAGTGCCCGGGCTTTCGATGTGTCCGACCGGATGGAGCTTCACGCTGGCCGATTTGATCCCGTGGTCGAAGACCAAGCTCGTGCAACTGAGCGTTGTCATGGTGCTGTTCAACATCGCCCTTCTCATCTTCATCTATCGCGCTTGGTCACCGCTCATGATTTTGATGCTGAGCCTGTTTCTTTCGATCGGCGCGATGATCGCCTGCCTCAAGTTTTTCCACATCCCGCTGAATCTTTTCAACGTGCTCGCATTCCCGCTGGTGCTCGGCGTCGGGGTCGATTACGGCATCTACGTCGTGCTGGCCGTGCGACAGCCGGGCGACAAGGAACAGAGCCTCGCGACGATCATCAAGCCGGTGCTGATGAGCGGGCTCACGACCATCGCGGGTTTCGGTTCGCTCGGCCTGGCGCACAATCCATCGCTCAGCGGACTCGGCATCGTCTGCGCGCTCGGCGTGGCGTGGTGCCTGGCATCGACGGTCTTTTTCATCCTGCCGGCATATCTTTGGAGGGGCTACCGATGAAACGAAATCCGCTCTACGGCCTGATCGCATTCAAAGTGGCGCACGGATTCGCGAAGACGTTTCCGCGCGCGTTGTGCCATCAGCTCGCGACCACGATCGGGCGCGTCAGCTATGCCCGGAGCCATCAGGTGCGGGACACACTCAGGGCGAACCTCGCGCTCTTGACCGGACTCCAGGGCGACGCACTCGACGCCCTGTGCAACGCGAACGTCGCGAATTTTTCGAAGATGCTGGCGGACTACTTTTATTGCACCACTGACGAGCCGGTGCGAATTCGCCGGCTGCTCGGGGAGTGGCACGGTTTTGAAAATCTCGTCGCCGCCCGCGAGCGGGGCAAAGGCATCGTCCTCATCACCGCGCACCTTGGCAACTGGGAGCTGGGCGGACTGTTGCTCGCGCTCGAAGGTCTGCCGATGACTGTGGTCACCATCGAAGAACCGAGCACCGAACTGACCCGCTGGCGGGACAGTTACCGCCGGCGGCTCGGCATCAAGACAATCACCGTCGGCTCGGACAAGTTCGCGTTCGTCGAGATGATCAACACGCTGCGCCGCAATGAAATCGTCGCGATGCTGGTGGACCGGCCTTACGAAAACTCAGGCACGCCCGTGCAGTTCCTCGGGCAGGAAACGCTCTTCTCCACCGCTCCGGCGCTGCTCTGGCAGCACACCGACGCCGCGGTGCTGCCGGCTTTTGTTTTGCAAAACAAGAGCGGTCGCTACCTTTCATTTGCCGATCCGATGATCCCGCTCGAGAAGGCCGAAAACCCACGCGAGGCCCTCACGCTCAACACGCAGCGGATCGCTTCGATTTTCGAGGCGATCATTCGCCGGCATCCCGACCAGTGGTTCAACTACGTGCCGATATTGGAAGGCAGAAGTCGGAAGGCGGAAGGCGGAAATGCTGGAGCAGGAGCGGTGGCCGGCTAGTTTTTTTGAAACCATGCATCTACTTAACTTTTCATTCATCCGCACCGCACTTGTGCTTTCTGCCCTCTGCCTTCCGCCTTCCGCCTTCTCCGCGGAACTCGCCCCGCCGGAACGCGCCCAGTTCCTCAAACAACTCGGAGAGCTGCGAACGAAATATCCGTCGCTGCAGGCCGACTTCACCGAGGAAAAGCAGTCGCAGTTGTTGAGTCGCCCGCTCGTCACCGAAGGCTCGTTGGCTTTTCAGGTGCCCGACAAATTCCGGCGCGAGGTCAAAGGCAACAACCCCAGTTCCAGCATCAGCAACGGCAGGGTGCTCTGGATTTTCTACCCGAAGTTCAACGAGGCCGAACGCTACACACTGGGCGAGCACTCGTTCTTTGACGATTCCATGCAGGCGCTCACCGCAGGTCTGAGCTTCGATCGTATCGACGAGTTCTACCATTTCAAAGCCTTTCGCGACGAGGCCGGCTACCGCATCGAACTCATACCGAAACGCCCCAACCTCAAGCGCCTCATCAAAACACTCACGCTCTGGATGCAGCCCGACTTCACGCCGATGAAAGCCGAAGTGATCCTCCCCAAAGGCGACCGCGTCCTGACAACTTACAAGAACGTGAAGCGCGTCGCGCTCCCGGCATCGACCTTCGAGTTCACGCCGCCCGCCGACGCGCGCGTGACGAAGCCGCTCGGGAAGTGAATGGCGGTTGGATCGCGAAGCAATCAGGTGTTGCCAGCGCCGGTGACATGACGCGACTGGCGTTTCGGCAAACCTGCCACAGTCGCTGTCGCGTGTTTTTTTCGAGAGCCTGAGTGCTGTCGAAGAACCTCCGGCACCTCATTGCGCCCCGCTCTTTGGTAATCCTCCAACAGCAGACGCGCCGCCTGCTTCTCCTCGACGCGCCCGGCTTCGGTGACATATCGGAAAAGGTGCTCCGTCAACGCTGCGAGGCTGATGCTCTCCGTCCGCCGTGTTTGCGAGTAGAGCCAGTCACTGAACGCGAGGAAACTTTGGAACGGGGATGCGCCTTCGCCGTTCCACAACAGTGGAGCGGTGCGGATGAAATTCCCGCTGTTGCCGACAAGATCCCAATACCGCGAGAATCGACGGAGCCGCTGCATCGTCGCGAAGTCGATGAGCTTCGATTGCAGGATTTCGTACGGCGGATCGGGTGAATAAACCATCGACCACGCCTCATCATGCCGCGCGATTGGCGTGCCGCGCAGGCGCTTCAGCATCCCGACTTGAATCTCCTGCGGCTCCATCGCCACGAGACGGTCAAAGCCCGCGCCGAAGCCCTCCATCGACTCACCGGGCAGCCCGACGATCAAATCTGCGTGGACATGCACGCCGGTTTGGTGACGGAGAAATTGCAGGTTGTCCGCGAGCCGCTGGTAGTTCTGCCGACGGCTGATCAACGTGGCGACTTCCTCGTTAAACGTCTGGATGCCGACCTCGAATTGAAGCACGCCGGCTGGGAAACGGGCAATGACTTCGCGCAGTCCTTCGGGCAAACGATCCGGAACCATTTCAAAATGCGCGAACAACCCCGGCCGATAGCTTTTCCAGAAGAACTCCAGGATCGCACTGCTGACGCCGAGGTTCAGGTTGAACGTGCGATCCACAAACTTGAACTGCCGGACGCCGCGCTCCAGCAGCACCGCCAAATCCTCAAGCAGCTTTTCCAGAGCGAACTGGCGCACCGGAATATCGAGCGACGACAAACAGAATTCGCAAGAAAACGGGCAGCCGCGTGACGCCTCGACATAGATGACCCGATGCGCGATGTCGTCATCCGTGTAGAGCGTATAGGGAGAAGCGAGCAGTTTCACATCCGGCAGCTCCGCCGGGATGATCTTCGCCGGCAACTCCTCGCCGTTCAGCAGTCCCCGGCACACTTCGGCAAACTTCAAATCCGCTTCACCCGTGATCACGCAATCGGCGAGCACGGCAATCTTCTGCTTCTCCGTTTCAAAACTCACCTCCGGCCCGCCGAGGATGACGATCAGCTCAGGCCGGATCGCTTTCAGAATGCCCACCAGCTCGGTCGTCTGCGCGACATTCCAAATATAAACGCCGAAGCCGACGATCCGCGGCTGCTCCGCAAGGATTCGTTCGGCAATTTCGATCGGGCGCTGTTTCGGGTCGAACTCCATGAGGCGCGTCTCGTCGCGGAGGTTGCCCATGTTGGCCAGCAGATAGCGCAGCCCGAAAGCGGCGTGGATGTATTTCGCATTGAGCGTGGCCAGAACGATGTTCGACACGCCCGCAAGCTTGCCTGAAAGATGCGGAATGTCGAAGCCTGCCGCTTACCCTTTTCGCAGTTCGTCCAGTTCAGCCCAGCGCGCATAGAGTTCCGACACGCGATGCCGTCCCGCCGCAAGCCGGGCTTCCATCTCCTTCCACTCGTGGCCGTGCTTCGCGTAGAAATCCGGCGAGGCGAACGCCGCTTCAAGCGCCGCCACTTCATCCTCGGCGTCGAGGATCGTTGCCTCCATGGACTCAAGTTCACGCTCCTCTTTCCACTTGAGCTTGCGGGGTTTCCCGACGCCCTCTGTGGAAGCCGTGGGGCGTTTCTGCGCGCCGCCGGCGGGCTCTGCCGTCTGTGTCAGCCGGCTTGCAACCGCAGCTTCTTCGGTGCGTTTCTCGAGATAGTAATCGTAGTTGCCGACGTGATACCGCACGACGCCGTCTCCCTCGAACGCCAGGATCGACGTGCAGACGCGGTTGAGAAAATAGCGGTCGTGGCTCACGACGATCACGGTGCCGCCAAACGCGCACAGCGCCTCTTCGAGCAGTCGCAGCGTGCCGAGATCGAGGTCGTTGGTCGGTTCGTCGAGCATCAGGACATTGCCGCCGCGCTTGAGGATTTTTGCGAGCAGCACGCGGCTCCGTTCGCCGCCGCTGAGCTGCGAGATCCTGGTGTTGATGCGCTCCTCGGTGAAAAGAAACCGCCGCAGGTAGGCGCGGAGCGAGATGGTTTCCCCGCCGAGCCGCACAGTCTCGCCGCCTTCGCCGACCTCCGCATAAATCGACTTCTCATCGTCAAGAAGCATCCGGTTTTGATCAACGTAATTGATCTGGGTCCGCGCGCCCATTTCGACCTCGCCGTCGGCGGGTGCAAGCTGCCCGAGGATCACACGAAGCAGCGACGATTTCCCCAGTCCATTCCGACCGACGACGCCCAGCCGCTCGCCCGCGACGAGGTTGAGGTTCAGGTTTTGAAAAAGGATCCGCCCGCCAAACTCGACAGCGACTCCGCGCAACTCGACCACACGATTCGCGAGCTTCGGCGCCGGCGGGATGATGAGATCGACATCGAGTTCCTGTTCGGGGGCCTCCTGTGCAGCCATCTCGAAATATTGCGCGACGCGATCGACGGATTTCGTACGGCGGGCGCGCGGTGCGCGGCGCACCCATTCGAGTTCCTTTTTCAAAAACTTCTGGCGCTTGCGTTCCTGCTGCTCCTCGACGGCCTGGCGCTGGGCGCGCGCGAGCAAATAATCAGTGTAATTACCGTCGTAGGTGACGAACTGGCCGCGCGTCAGATCGACGATGCGCGTGGCGATCCGGTCGAGAAAATAGCGGTCATGCGTGACGAACAAACACGTCCCCTCGTAGCGCGCCAGGAAGTCCTCGAGCCATTCGATCGAGCCGGTGTCGAGAT
Source organism: uncultured Verrucomicrobiae bacterium (assembly GCA_963751395.1). GTDB lineage: Bacteria > Verrucomicrobiota > Verrucomicrobiia > Chthoniobacterales > Chthoniobacteraceae > CAVVUC01. Next base: position 232,850 of record CAVVUC010000001.1, read on the forward strand.
GGTTCGTCGGCTCGTCGAGGATAAGCAGGTCGGGCCGCCCCAACAGGGCCCGGCACATCGCGACGCGGCGCTTTTCTCCCCCGGAAAGGGTGCCGACGACGCGGCCTGCTTCGGGTGCGTGCAGGTTGGTGATGAGCGAGTTGATGCGGTGCTCGAGGTTCCAGCCGTCGGCGTGTTGAATGCGATCGAGCAAGGTCGCGCTGAGCGGGCTCTCGGCGGGCACGCGTTCGTATTCCGCCATCCAGTCGAGAACGCGCTTCGCGCCGGCGAGGATGTTCGTATGGACGCTCGCATCGTCATCGAGATCGAACACCTGCGGCATGTAGCCGGTGACGATGTCGCGCCTCCAGTTCAGTTCGCCCGAGTCCGGTTTCATCGCGCCCGCTGCGATTTGGAGAAAGGTCGATTTGCCCGAGCCGTTGCGCCCGACCAGGCCGACCCGCTCGCCTTCGACGATCGAAAGGGTCGCACGATCGAGCACGGTTTGCGGTCCGTATCGGACGACCAGTTCGCTGGCGCTGAGGATTGCTTCTGCCATGGCAACACACTCTGGCAGCCTCTCCTAAAAAGGCCATCATGTCTTGAGCGCTGGTCGATCGTGGCCGGTCAACCCCAGCCGGCGGCCGTTGGATTAGTCGGTCACAAGTGTTCCGGGTTTGAATTTTGCAGTCCCGCGCTTAGATTCGGTTATGAGCCGCGTTTTCCTTGTCCTCTCCATTCTCGCATTTTGTCTCGGTGGCTGTGCGACTCTCGACCAGAAAGACAAAGTCATTCTGCAACAGCAACGGGTGCCGCCGCCTCTTTATGACAAGATGCTGGCAGGAGGGCCTTTGTCTTTGCCGGACATTGTTGAGTTATCGCATCGGAAAGTGCCCCCATCTCTTGTAACTCATTACCTGAAATCAACAGGCGAGATTTACTACCTGAAGAGCCGTGACGTGACTTACCTGGTTAAAGGAGGAGTTAGTCAAAAAGTCATCGATTACTTGCTAAGCACGCCATTGTTTTATGGCGGATACGGCTACCACCCCCCGCCTTACTATCCCTATAATCCGCTCTGGTATCCATTCACTCCCTACTACTACAGCCCGCCACCACCGCCTCTCTTTATCCGAGGTCCGTCTCGCCACGGACCATGGAGACACTCCCACTGACAGCAAGAAGGCATCTCTCTTTTCCAGAGGTGAACACAGAGCCCTTGACGGAATGCCCGGCGTTCTGATTTCCTCAACACCACTTATGCGTCCCTTGCTATTCCTCCTGCTCCTCTCCATAACCGGCATCGCCCAGACAACCAGCCCGGCGACACAGAAGTATCCTGCTCTGCGGGTCCAACCTTCTGTCGGAACCCAGCAACGCAGAATCGGTGAGAGTTATCGCAAGATGATGAACATTCACCCCAAGATGACTGTGGAAGGGGTAAGCAGCATGAAACCCATCCCGGAGGCGGAAGCCGTGATGATTGTGATCACGATGGACACGCGCGCGAAGTACACGGAGAAGACAGATGTCTATCTGGCTCACGCGGTTTATACACTCCCGCTCCCAGCAGTCGCAAACGGTGCGCGCCGTGAATTCAACTTCCCCGAATCGACCGTTTCGTTCGACTCGTATCGCGACACCAGCAACATTGGCGGCGAGGTTTACAAATATTTCGTGAGCGCCGTTCGTGATCCCGAGACAAAGGATATCATCTTCTTCGAAACGAATTATCCCCAACTGGCGGCCTTCTGCACGGCGCACCCGGAGAAGCGCCGGGAGTACTTGAATCTCAAGAAGGGCACAAAGCTGCCGAACCCATTGAAATAGTTGGCCGACCGCAGCACACGCGCCCGGAGAGGTCGTAAGTTGCTGGTTGCCGTTTCCGTTTCGTGGTGAATGCGACACTTTGTGGGGCGTAACTTAGCTCCGTAAAGTGCGTGCTTCGCGATGTTTGCCAGGTCCAATGGCCGCCCCTGCGACACACTGGTGGCAGGGTCAAACAAGCTCCAAGTCTTGGAATGTGGGACTCGTTTAACTCGAACGCCGCGATAAAGGCCCGGAGGGCCGAAAGGAAATTAGCCGGTGGTGGAGTGAGGAACGAACGGAACCACCGGGAACCCGCAAAGGCAGGGCATTCGCCCCGGTCGGGGCGACGGAACCGGCGAAGATCACACGTTCCTTCGCACCCTTCGGGGCGGTTCGCTTTTGTGCGCCGATCCGGTGGTTTCGCTTCGCTCCACCACCGGCTAATTTCCGGCTGTCCCTTCGGGACAAAGCACCCGCTGTCCTCGTGAATTGCGGCGTTCGGGTTTAACTCGTCCCTCCGAACCTGGATGGCCACGAGTAATCACACAACTTTTACAAGAGATCCAAAAGCAGCGCCTCGACTGCTTCAGTTGCCTGGATCTCAAACGTCCCCACATGATCGCTGCACGCGCCATCGCCGGCTTCGAGCGTCAGGTCGTTGAGAGTCAGGCTGCCTCGCATCACTTGGAGCCACAGCCCGCGCCCGTCGCTCAATTCATGAGTCACCGTTTCGCCCGGCGCGATTCGCAACCGGTAAACCTCGGCGTCCTGATGGATCGTCGCCGAGCCGTCGCGACCGTCCGGGGAAATCACCAGCACCTTCGACAGCGCGTCCTTTTTGGGAGTCGGATGCCATTCGGTGTAACCCGGCGCCAAACCATGCTCGCGCGGTTGAATCCAGATCTGCAAAAAATGCAGCCCCTCGCTCTGGCTCGCGTTGAACTCGCTGTGAGTGACGCCGCGTCCGGCGCTCATCAGCTGTATCTGGCCGGGGCGGAGAGTGCGACCGTTGCCCATGCTGTCCTTGTGCTCCAGCGCGCCCTCGAGCACGTAGCTGAAAATTTCCATGTCCCGATGCGGATGCGTCCCGAACCCCATCCCCGGCGCGACGCGATCCTCATTGATCACGCGCAGCGAGTGGAAGCCCATCTGCTCGGGATCGTAGTAATTGGCGAAAGAAAAAGTGTGCTGGGACTTCAACCAGCCGTGATCAGCCTGACCGCGCTCGGCTGCGGCGCGTTTCAAAAGCGCGGAGCCTGATGGTTTGATCGGTGTGTGCATAAGCGAAAAATAGCAGTTTTGCGGATAATTCAATGTTGCAGATTGATCGCCCGCCGCGCCTCCGATAGCGTTGCTCCGCTGCTCCCCTTATTCGCAAAACCACAACTCCTGAAAAAATGAAAACATCGCTCCTTGTCCTCGTCCTGCTCGCTCCGCTTGCCGCTGGAGCTGCGGACAAAATCACCATCACAGTCGCCAACGACCTCACCTCCATTCCACGCCCTGCCGAGACGATCGTCATCCCGTGGAGCGAGGTGGCAGGCCGCCTGCCGGGCGCGACGATGGATCACGTCGCGGTGAAAGACGCAGGCGGCGCGATGATTTCCGCGCAGGTCACGAACTTCAAACCCGAGACGCGCGGCGGGCACGCGGACGATCTTCTTTTCCAACACGACTTCGCGGCCGGCGAGAAGTCGGCGACGTTCACGATCGAAAAGACCGACAAGCCCGTGCCGCCGTTTCCGTCGAAAGTTTTCGCGCGCTACGTTCCCGAGCGGCTCGACGATTTCGCGTGGGAGAACGACCGCATGGCGCACCGCACCTACGGCCCCGCGCTTGAAGCGCCGAGCGCCGGCAAGGAGCTGTTGCGCAGCAGCGGACTCGACATCTGGTGCAAGCGCGTCCGCTACCTCATCGTCGATCGCTGGTATCTGCGCGGGCACGACAACTACCACAAGGACAACGGCGAAGGGCTCGATCTCTACAGCGTCAAGACCGCCCGCGGCGTCGGCGGCACGGGCGTTTGGGACGGAAAAAAACTCCACGTCTCGCACAACTGGAAAACATGGCGCGTGCTCGCCAACGGCCCGATCCGCGCGGTGTTCGAGCTGACCTACGAGCCGTGGGAGGCGGGCGACGGCCTGAAGGTTTCCGAGACGAAGAGATTCACCGTCGATGCCGGTAGCAACCTCGACCAGATCGACGCAACCTTCGTCGTCGAGGGCGCGAAGAAGGAGATCACCGCAGCCGTCGGTCTGGCCAAGCACAAGATTCCTTCGGCTCTCACGACGAATCGGGAAGCGGGCTGGATGAGTCTTTGGGAGGATTATCCGAAAGACGGCAGCGTCGGACTCGGCGTGCTGTTCGGAGCAGGCGCGCTCGAAGGTTTCGCCGAAGACGAGGAGAATCATCTCGCGCTGGCGAAAGCCGTTTCAGGCCAGCCGCTGCGATACTTCGCCGGCGCCTGCTGGAGCGGGAGCGGTGACTTCGCGAACAAAGAAGCGTGGAATGCCTATCTCGCCAATTTCGCGAAGCGCCTCGCATCGCCGTTGGTAATTTCGTTCGGCGAATGAGTGCGTCGCCATGAAGCGAAGGTTCAAAGTCATTGCTTTGACGGGGACTCTTCTCAGTGTGGCTGCGCTTGCACTCTCTCTTTCATTGGTGCAGCCACTTTTGCCATCGAAAGCCTACACAGTCACAGCCACTCTCGACGGTAACCCAATCCGCACGGAGTTACTGCATCCGCCCTTCATGTCTGGCCTGTATTATGTGCATCTTCCCGAGGCGCAGCCTCCGCGTTATGGCTGGTTCGGAATCGCTTTCTCACGGCACTCGGTCTTTACCCCACTACCGATTTACACAGGATGGCGAGGCATTCTTTACATCCACACCGACCAAGCCCATGGAGTGCGCCTTACCTTCCCCAAAATCGAAGATCATTGGATCGTTTCATTCACTCCAAGCGGCGTTCAGTTCTCCAACGCTTCTCTGGCCATTTCCTTAAACAAATCTCCATGAACGCGCCTGGCGCGATCTAGTTCGGCAACGCACAATGAAAACCAAACTCCTACTCCTCCCGCTTTCGCTTTTCATCGCGGCACTGCCGGCACGCGCCGCAGACGCACCGAAGTCCGCGACTCCGCTTCAATGGTCGATCCGCATGGCCGACTCCGAGATCGCGCGGCACCCGAATCCCGGCGGCAAACCGAAATGGGATTACGCGAACAGCATCGTCGCGTCGGGTGCGATCGAACTTTCCAAGCGAACCGGCGATGTGCGTTTCGCCGATTGGGCGGCGCAGATGATCGGCTCGTGCATCGGGCCGGACGGCACGATTGCCGGCGTGAAAATCGAGGACTACAGCGTCGATAACATCCGCCCGATGGCCGCCGGACTCGCGCTCTACCGATGGACCGGCGACGAGCGTTACCGCAAGGCCGCCGACATTCTGCGCGGGCAGCTTTCCCAAATGCCGCGCACACCCGAAGGCGGGTTCTGGCACAAGAAGCGTTATCCCGGGCAGATGTGGCTCGACGGCCTTTACATGGCGGAGCCGTTCTACGCCGAGTATGCGCGGAGTTGGGGCGCGCCCGACGATTTCAACGACATCGCGAAGCAATTTCTCCTCATCGCCGAACACACTTACGACGCGAAGACCGGCCTCTTTTATCACGCATGGGATTCGAGCAAGAAACTGCCGTGGGCCAACAAGGAAACCGGGACGTCGCCTAGCTTCTGGGGCCGCGCCGTCGGCTGGTATGCGATGGCCTTTGCCGACACGCTCGAATACTTTCCCGCCGATCATCCTAAGCGCGCGGAGTTGATCGCGTGGTTCACAAAACTTGCCGATGGCGTGGTGAAAACTCAGGACCCGAAGACCGGCCTTTGGTGGCAGGTGATGGATCAGGGAAAACGCCCCGGCAACTATCTCGAAGCGAGTGCGTCGAGCATGTTCGTCTATGCGCTCGCGAAGGGCGTGAATCTCGGCTATCTGCCGCGCAAAAAATACACGCCCGCCATTCGCGCCGGCTACGAAGGCATCATCCGCGACCTGGTTAAAACCGACGCCGACGGACGCATCCATCTCACCCAATGCTGCCGCGTCGCCGGCCTCGATGCGAAAGGACGCGACGGCACGTTCGACTACTACACGCTCCGCGAGCCGATCGTTCCGAATGATCCAAAAGGCGTCGGCCCGTTCATTCTTGCCGGTTTGCAGATCGAGGTGCTTTTTCCGAAAGCGACGTTCGCAGGCGCGCCGCCGTTTCCAGTCGGCTGGGCTTCGGTGCCATCGATCCTCGCGCGCATCAGGACGCCGAAATTTCCGGACAAAAAATTCCCGATCACCGACTTCGGCGCGGTCGGTGACGGCACGACCGATTGCACGAAAGCAATCGCCGCAGCCATCGACGCTTGCAACGCGGCGGGCGGCGGGCGCGTGATCGTTCCGCCCGGCAAGTTCCTCACCGGCGCGATCGTTTTGAAAAGCAACGTGAACCTCCACGTCGCGAAAAATGCGACGCTGCTTTTCAGCACCGATCCGGCGGCGTATCCGAACGTGTTCACGCGCTGGGAAGGCGTCGAGTGCTACAACTATTCGCCGCTCATCTACGCGCGCGGACAGCAGAACTTCGCGATCACCGGCGAAGGCACGCTCGACGGCCAGGCCGGCTACGACAACTGGTGGGGCTGGATCAAAAATCAGTCCGGCGAAAAAACCTTGCTCGCCCGTGCCGATCGCGACGCGCTGTTACAACTCGGTGAGGAAAGCGCGCCGACAGACAAACGCATTTTCGGCGCGGGCCACTATCTCCGTCCCAACTTCATCCAGCCGCATAGCTGTCGCGGTGTGCTCATCGAAGGCGTCACCATCATCCGCTCGCCGATGTGGGAAGTTCACCCGGTCCTCTGCTCCAACGTCACCGTGCGCAACGTGAAAATCGACAGCCACGGCCCGAATAACGACGGCTGCGATCCCGAGTCATGCCGCGACGTGCTCATCGAGGGCTGCACGTTCGACACCGGCGACGACTGCATCGCGATCAAGTCCGGCCGCAACAACGACGGCCGCCGCGTCGGAGCGCCGTCGGAGAACATCATCATCCGCAAGTGCGTGATGAAGGACGGCCACGGCGGCGTCACCATTGGCAGCGAAATCTCGGGCGACTGCCGCAACGTCTTCGCGGAGGATTGCAAAATGGACAGCCCGAATCTTGATCGCGCGCTCCGCCTCAAGACCAACGCGATGCGCGGCGGCACGATCGAGAACATCTACATGCGCAAAGTCGAAGTCGGCCAGGTTTCCGGAGCCGTCCTCGACATCAACTTCCTCTACGAAGAAGGCGCGAATGGCCCGTTCATCCCCGTCGTCCGCAACGTGAACATGGAAAACGTCACCAGCAACGCAAGCAAGCGCGCCCTCTCGCTCATCGGGTTTGAAACATCGCCGATCAAAAAAGTGCGCATCGCGAACTGCTCGTTCAACGGCGTCAAAGAGGACGACGTCATCGAGCACGTCGTGGAGCTGGAAAAAGTGAATGTGAAAACCTCGCCGTCATTCTGAGGCGTTCACAAAACGGGGTTTTGCCGGCGTCGGCAATGATGGTTTCCAATCGGAGGGACGAGCTCTGCGAGTCCCTGACTTCTCGAGTGTGGGACTCGTGGAACTCGTCCCTCCGATCATCGGGCACAATTCCTTGAACTCGGGTTTCCGATGACATCATTGGCAGCGCACTGGAAGGTGGATCGGGCGCTCCGCGCGCGATGGGTTTGCCAGCCGCCGCAAGGCGGATTCTGACTGGCTGCTTCGCAGGTTGGGGTACGCATCGCCCACCCATTCGACAAGCTCAGGACAGGCTCCGTGGCCGATCCACCCGCTCTGCGCAGTCGGTGAAAGCCTCAGAATCACGGGCCTTGGATTTTACAAACGGGGCTCAGGTTCTATTTGAAAATCACGCCGGACAAACCGCAAAGTTTGATGTTTACGCACGATTGCCTTTGAGTGTGCGCTTTGCAGACGACATCGTTTTGCCGAGCGACCTTCGAAACTTCACCATCCCACACCACTTATGAACTCTTATCCACGCTGGGCGGCTCGCATTGCCTTGCTGTTAGCCTTGAATTGCCTGTGCCTCCTCTCTCTTAACTCCAGCCTGGGCAATCCACCCGGAGGCGGCGAACAGGGACCGGAGGTAACCGTGAGCGAGACGGACAAAGGCGTGATCCTCTCCAACGGCATCTTGAGCGCGAGCATCACCAAAGGAGCCGGCATCTCCTCGCTGAAGTACAAAGGCTTCGAGATGGCCAAATCCATCTACTACAGCATGGACGGCGGTCCAAATTTCCGGACACCCGGCGGCGGCGAATACTTCGTGAAAACCAAGACCCCCGACTTGATAGACATCGGCTTTCGGAACATCCGCAAAAACGAACCCCAGGCATTCGACTGTGAGATTCATTACGTCCTCAAACGCGGCGCGTCCGGCCTTTACTCCTATGCGATCCTTAGCCATCCCGCCGACTATCCCGCGACCGGGGTTGGTGAGTTCCGCATGGTCTGGAAACTCGACAACGATTTATTGGAACGCATCTATGTCGATGAACTGCGCAACTGGGAAATGCCCGGTTCCAAAGACAGATTTGAACCGACAGGCATCGGAGAGATTACCAAGGTTCTCACCGGTCCCCGGGCCGGACAGTTCGACTGCAAGTACGACTTCAACGCGAGTTACTACGACCTCGGCTGCTGGGGTCACGCCAGTAACAAGAACAAAGTGGGCGGCTGGATCGTGCTGGGCGGCTATGATTACTTCAACGACGGCCCTACCAAGCAGGACTTGAACGCCGCCTCCGGCATCAACCACATTCACTTCGGCATGGATCACTACAATGCTTCCAGCACGAGAGTGGAGGCGGGTGAGACGTGGCAGAAGATTTACGGCCCCTTCCTTATCTACTGTAACTCCAGTTTGGCGGGAGGCGCCGGCTGCTGGGCCGATGCAAAGAACCGGGTGAAGATTGAAAAGGCCGCGTGGCCTTATGCGTGGCTCACCGATACTCCCGCCTACCCGCCAGCAAGCGCCCGCGGGAGTGTCTCAGGACGGCTCGTGGTAAAGGACACGCTGAAGCCAGGAGTAACCGGAGCAGACGCATGGGTGGGCGTTGCCCAGCCTCCGCCTGATGGTAACTGGCAGTTCGAGTCCAACCATTACCAGTATTGGGTAAAGTCGGATGCCGCTGGCAACTTTGTCATACCGCACATAAGATCTGGCAGTTATACCTTCTACGCCTTTACCGAAGGTGCCGTTGGGGAGTATTCGCAGAAGGATATAACCGTCACTTCCGGGGAAAAAACAGAGTTGGGTGATGTCGTTTGGAACGTCCCACACAAGGGACGCTCGATCGCCTGGGAGATAGGTGTCCCCGATCGCACGGCCAAAGAGTTTCGTCATGGCAACGACTACTTCCACGGCTATGTCTGGACCAACTTCCAAAAGGAATTTCCCAACCCGCTGGAATACACCGTGGGCAGGAGTAATTGGTCAAGGGACTGGAACTACGCGCATAGCTGGTATCAAGTGGGTGACAAGCGGGTTCCCCACAAATGGCGCATCCACTTCAACATGAACACCGTCCCGCAAGGCACGGCGACCATGACCTTTGCCATCGCCAGTGCGCACGCGAGAGCCAGCATCAATGTTTACGTGAACAACGAATCCAAGCCGTTCGCGACAGTCAACCCGTCCATCCAGGGCGGCAACGCCCTTCTGCGTGAAGGCATCCACGCCAAATACTGTGTCGAGTATCTCGATATTCCGACTTCGAAGCTAAACAGGGGTTCAAACACCATCTCCCTGGAACAAGCAAGAACAGACACCCAGACTCATGTGATGTACGACTACCTGAATCTGGAACTGCCCTGAACCGGCCGTGTGCATCGGGTCTTGGTTGACGGGCTGAACATGGGGAGGGCATGATCGGCGCCCATGAAACTTCGTGTTCCTTTGCTGCTCATGTTTTTGACGTTTTGTTCAGCTGCACCGCTGGTTGCCGTTGATAACCCGGCCAAGTCGTATGCCGACCTCACTCGCGACGGCGCGTGGTGCTGGTTCAGCGATCCGCGCGCGGTTTGTCGCGACGGCAGGATCTATGCCGGCTGGATGACGAGCGACGGCTCGGTGCAGGTTGGCGCGATGGATCTGAAGGCGTCCGCCGTGCAAGTGGCCCCGCTCGCCAAAAAATTGGAGCGCGACGATCACGACAACCCGGCGCTGCTTTTCCTGCCGGATGGAAGGCTCGCCGCATTTTTCTCCCGCCACGCAAAGGGGGACATGCATTTGCGCGTGACGGAGAAGCCCGCCGACATCGGCGCATGGACGCCCGATCGCGAGCTTGGATTTGGCATGGGAGGAAAGGGCGTCACCTACGCGAACCCCGCGATGCTCAGCGACGAAGGGAACGCGATTTACCTTTTCTGGCGCGGCTCGGATTTCAAGCCGGCGTTCTCGGTTTCCAAGGACTCGACGCAGACATGGAGCAAACCGCAGACGCTGATCCAGCGGCCTTCGGCGGATAACAACAACCGCCCCTACGTGAAGATGTGGACCAACGGGAAAAACCGGATGGACATTCTTTTCACCGATGGCCATCCGCGCGACGAAAAGACGAACAGCGTCTATTTCGTTCGCTACGAAAAGGGCGCGTTCTTCAAGGCCAACGGCTCGCGCATTGGTGGCATGGCCGACCTTCCGCTCGATCCTGCGAAGTGCGACCGCATCTACGATGGTTCGACGCACGGTCGCGCATGGATCTGCGACATCGCGGAGTCCCGCGGCAAGCCGGTCGTCGTTTACACGCGCCTGCCGGCTGAGACGGATCACCGCTACCACTACGCGGCCTGGGATGGCAAACAGTGGCAGGATCACGAAATCACCGCTGGCGGCAAGTGGTTCCCGCATACTCCGCAGGGCAAGAAGGAGCCGGAGCCGCATTACTCCGGCGGCGCGGCGATCGACCACAGCTTTCCCGAAACTATCTATCTCTCGCGGTCTGTGAATGGTGTTTTCGAAATCGAAAGATGGACCAGCGAGGACAACGGCGTGACATGGGGCCATCAGGCGGTCACTGCCGGCTCCGCGAAGGACAATGTCCGTCCATTCGTGGTCCGCAATGCTCCCTCGGGCAGTCCGCACCTTACGTGGATGAACATCAGCGAACGCTATGTCCATTACACGAACTACAAGACTGCGATCAAAATCAACGTGGCCGCCCCGGTCGATAACTCGTCCAAACTTTCCCCGCCCTCCGCAGCCATCGAGCCTGCCGCCGTGCTCGATGCAATGAAGCGCGTCGCCGACTGGCAGCTTGCCAATCCTTCTCGCGAGCGTTCGACCGACTGGGTTCCGGGCGCGGGTTATACCGGCATGATGGCGCTCGCGGACATCAGCGAAGACTCGAAATATAAGGATGCAATGAAGCAGATGGGCGAGAACAACGCATGGAAACTCGGCCCGCGCATTTATCACGCCGACGATCATGTGGTGGGCCAGACCTACGTGGAGCTTTACCTGCGCGATCGCGATCCTCGCATGATCGAACCGATGCAGAAGGAGTTCGATTTCATTCTCGCCAACGAAAGGGACAACGATCTCGGCTTCACGAAAAAGGGCGCTCTCGACAAATGGTCCTGGTGCGACTCGCTGTTCATGGCTCCGCCCGCCTGGCTGCGGCTTTGGGCGGCGACCGGCGATGGACGCTACCTCGATTTCGCCGTGAAGAACTGGTGGGTTACAAGCGATTACCTTTACGACAAAGAAGAGCACCTTTACTTCCGCGACAGCACTTACTTCGACAAACGCGAGGCAAACGGGAAGAAGATATTCTGGAGCCGCGGCAACGGCTGGGTCATGGGTGGTCTCGTGCGCATGCTGAAATTCCTCCCGAAGGATCATCCGTCGCGTCCGCGCTTCGAGCAGCAGTTCCGCGAGATGGCGGAAAAGGTTGTGACGCTCCAGCAACCGGACGGACTCTGGCGGTCGAGTCTTCTCGATCCGGAGAGCTATCCGCTCAAGGAAACCAGCGGCTCCAGCTTTTACTGCTACGCGCTCGCATGGGGCTTGAACGAGGGAATGCTTGATCGGGCGCAGTTTCAGCCCGCAGTCGAGAAAGCTTGGGCGAGCCTCGTGGGTTGCATTGCTTCCGACGGCAAGCTGACGCACGTCCAGCCGGTCGGGGCCGATCCGAAGCACTTCGACCAGAACCACACCGAGGCTTTTGGCACCGGCGCGTTTCTGCTTGCCGGAAGCGAGATTCACCGGCTGGCGAAATCGAAGGCTGCGAAGTAATCGCTGCCGGGATCTGCGCACCTCCCAGCAGTGGCGCAAGGTGGATAGGGCGCTCGGCGCGTCCTGAGCGTAGTCGAAGGATGGGTTTGGCAGCCGCCGCAAGGCGCATTATGATTTGCTGCTTCGCAGGTTGTCGTACCCATCGTGCGCCCATTCGACAAGCTCAGGACAGGCTCCGCGCCCGATCCACCTTGCGCGCGACGTTGCAGTTCCGCCCTCATTTTGAATCAATCTGAATCACGGCACGCCTCCGCGGCGCTTGCTCAAAAAAGCGATTCGCGTAGTTTGAGCCGATGCCGGTGCGCGCCCTCATTGCCTGCTTGTTGCTGCTTGTTTTTGCAGTCGCGCACGCCGCGTCGGATTCGTCGCGCATCGCAGAGCGCTACAAGCAGATGATCGAGAAGAATCCCGTCGAAGGCACCGTGCTCGACCGGCTCTGGAAGTTGTCGCAGGAGAACTCGGCGACGGGCGCGCTGCTGGATGAATACAAGGCGGCGAGCGGCACATTCACCGGCGCGATGATCTACGGCCACTTGTTGCAAAAGGCCGGGCGGATGGCAGACGCGCGGACCGCTTACGAACACGCGGCGACGCTCGACCCAAACAGCGCTCTGCCCCGCCTTTCGCTCGCGCGGTTATTCTCCGCACAGCAGGAGCCGAAGGAGGCTGCGGGTGAGCTGGAAAAAGTGGTGGCGCTGCTCCGCGCGGACGACCCTTCGCTCACGGATACTTTGCTGAAGCTCGGCGATGCATGGCTCGCCGCGAATGAACTCGCGAAGGCAGCGGAAGCATGGGAGCAAATCGTCGCCCGCGATCCGGGCAACTTCGCGCTCAGGCAACGGCTCGCGGAGAACTACGAGAAGAACGGGCTGCCCGAAAAAGCGATCGCCCAATACCAATACCTCGAGTCGCACGGCGAAGCTGCACAGCAGGCCCAGGCGCTGCTAAACCTGGCGCGCATCCACCAATCGCGCGGCGAGGAGGACACCGCGATCCAATCGCTCGAAAAGGCGCTGGGGCTCGTCGGCCCCGGCAACTGGATGCGCGGGGAGTTGCAGGCGCGCCTTATCCGGCTGCACCAGCGGTTCAACCGCACCGGCGAACTGGAAGATCGCTGGAAAAAAGCCGTCGAACAAAACCCGCGCGATCTCGCCGGATACCTGCAACTCGTTGACCTCTACGAGCGGATCCCGAATCTCGATCAGCAGAAGGTCTGGCTCGAAAAACTGTGCGAACTCGCGCCGAAGAATGCCGAATACAAAATCAAGCTCGCCCGGCTGCTCGTGCAGCTCGGTCAGACGGATCGCGCCGCCGACATGTTCGACCGCGTGTTGAAAGAGCAGCCCTCCAATGCCGATCTCGTCTTTGCCCGCGCGGAGATCGATCTCCAGCGCGATGCGCCGCAGGCTGCGAAGGCGCGCATCGAAGCGCTGATCGAAGCGCTGATCGAAGCCTCGAAAAACGACGAGATGGTCCGGTCGAGGTCGCTGGATTTTTTTGTCAAATATCGGTTTTTCGATGCCGTCGAGCAGCAGCTCGTGGCGAACGCCATCAGCGACGAGGGAGTGCTGGCGCTGGCGCGGTTTTGCTTCGCGCAACACAAGCCGGCCGACGCCCGAAGCACGCTCCAGCGGCTTGTGAAAAAGACTGATCCGGCGGAGAAGCAGGCGGCCGCATTCATGAAAATCGCCCAGATGCTCAAGGAGCAGAGCGACCTCGCGGGTGCTCTTGCGGCCATGCAGCAGGCAGTCGAATTGCAGCCCCGCTCCGCCGAATCGCTGCTCGCGCTGGCCGATTCTCTGCTGGCCCTGAATCGGTTTGAGGAGGCGCAGAAGGCGGCGGAGCAAGCCTGGGATATGAGCACGGATGAGGCTGCGCGCATCGCGGCGGATCAAAAACTCTTGCGCGTCCTGCAGGCGCGCGCGGCGAACGAGGAAGCGGCGTCGAAAACAACGCCGTGGGATTTGAGGAGACGCATCGAGCTTCCGCCGGGCCCACGACTCCGCACTCCCCCGGTCGAATCCGAATTGCTGAACAATTACATCTCGATGCTCGCGAAGAAGGCAGCGGACAATCCATCGAGCGACGCCTTTCTGCGCCTGGCGCGATGGCACTCGTGGAACCGCAACTACAAAGCGGCGCTGGGCAATTGCCAGCGCGCGCTTGAACTCGATCCGAAATTCATTCCCGCCCTCGAATTTGCCGTGAAAATGGAGTCGGCGGGCGGACAGAAAAATGAGGCGATCGCGCATCTGCGCAAGCTCGCGGAGATTGATCCGGCAAGGCGGCAATCCTGCCTGATGGAGACCGGCCGGCTCTCGATGGAGGCGGGCCAGCCCGATGATGCGCTCCGGATTTACTCCGACTTGGAAAAGGAAAACCCGGGAGACATCGAGACCCTGTCCGGCCTCGCTGTCGCTCAACAGCAGACCGGCAAATGGGAGGACGCGCTGGCGACCTGGCAGCGCGCCTACGAGGCCAGTCCCGCCGTGAAGAAACGAGAACTCACACAACCGCTGTTGAACGCGCTCGAACGGACCGGGCGGCATCCGCAGGCAGCCCGGCTCCTGCTGACGGCCACCGACGGGCAGCCGGACGAAAATGCGCGGCTCAATTCCTTTCAGGATCTGCTCAACTATTGCAAAAGGCACGAGATGACTCCGTGGCTGCAAGAGCAATACGAGCAGCGTCACAAATTGCGTCCCGACGACTACTTCGCAGCGGTGGCGTTCGCCAGAATTTTGAAGGCGAACGGAAAGGACAGCGAAGCGCTCGCGGTGCTTGGCGAGGCGGTCTATTCGGCTCCGAATGAAGCCGGGGCGCTGAAGGAACTTGTGCGGGAGGAGGAGCAGGCCGGGGACTTCGACGCGGCGATCCGCCACCAGCAACGGTTGCTTTTGCTTGTGCCGCAAAGCGACTCCGCTGAACTCGAAAAACTCGCCGCATTGCAGGAGGACAGCTTCGACCTCGACGGAGCGGAGCGCACTTGGGAGAAGATCGCCCGCCTTTTCCCGCGCGATCCGTCCGCTCAGAATCGAGCGGCTGAATTCTTCATGCGGTGGGGCGCTCCGGAGAAGGCGACGGAAGTTCTGCGCAGGCTGCGCGTGCTGGACCCCGAAAATGCCCGGGCGCTTTTACTGCTCGCAAAGCTCGCCGAGGACACCGGAAACGGCGCGGAGGCGATTTCATGCTGCGAGCAGATTTTGCAGCATGCTCCGCCGGCAAAATCGGACGCTCCTTTGGTAATGCCGCACGCACACAAGGCGCTTGGAGGCGTGAGTTCCCTCGCTCCCGGGCGAGTTCCGGTTGTGGGCTCAATCATGGCGGGTACTCCCCAGCCAGCCGAAACCGACCTCTGCCTCAAAGCAATCCGCGTGATTTCTCAAAATCTGAGGTCGGGTGGCGATCGAGCCGCTCTGCGCACGTGGCTTGCGCGCTGGGAGAATGCACAAGCGCCATGCGAAGCTCTCTGGGCGTTTTACTTTGCGGGCGCGAACGATCTCGCGATGAAACAGCTCGGGGCGATGATCGAAAAATCACCGGACGCTCCGCAGGTGCAGCAAGGCTTCATTTCACTCGCACTGGATATGCGTGAATACGCCCGATTGCGTGATTGGATTCTGGACCAAAGCCGTCCGGCCGCAACCCGCGCGATGCTGACCATCGAGCTTGACCAGTGGCTGAATGGCAATCCGCAGACCGACTCGCGGTTGCTCAGCGAGCTTTTCAACGAGCCGTTCGCGTATCGCGACATCTTGTGGGAGTCAGCCGTGCTGTTTGCCAAATACGACCACTACGAAGAAGCGCTTCGGCTCGGGCATCGTGTGCTCGACTCCTGCCGGACTCAGCGGGCGTCCTACGCCACCAGAATTGCGGAGTGGCACATCGTTCTTGGTGATCGCCTTGCCGCGAGGCAGACACTTCAGGGCGTTCTTAACGAAACGGGAAGCTCGTTGGACGACCCGGTGTTCTCTGCACTCAGAACCTATTTTCTGCTGCTCGGCGAGAGCGAGCGCGCGCCGTTTGTCGAATCAGTTGCCAGGAGGGAAAATGCTCCAGCCCTTCATTCGGCACTGGCGCTTTCGCTGCTTTATGGCCTTCAGGGAAATGAAGAAGCCGCACAGGCCGGGTTGAAACGTCTGCTCGAAATGCGCCCCATCGCGACCGACTCCGAAGGAAATGCGGAGGAACCGGCAGCGAACCGTTACTGGAATTTTGTGCTGACGACCGGCAGCAAACTCGAGCTGTGGAAATTTGACCGGCTTGCCCGTTTTTGGTGGGGGGAGTCACTGGCTGACCCGGCCGCGATCAAGCTACAGGGGGAGCAAGCCGTGAGACTGTCGCGTGAAGTCATGCTGCGCTTCTGCGAGAACAAACTCGCGGGCGCGGACGCTGTCGAGATGGAATTATTGCTGGATGAATTCGAGCGGATCATGACGCCCGAAATGATGCAGGCGCTTGCCTCCGCCCTGGAACGCAGCCAGCTCACCGTGCAAAGCCTCCGAATCACCCAGCGGCTCTGGCAGCGCGATCCCGCGAACCCGCACCGCTTCCGTGCCCTGATGAATGCCTGTCGGATAGTAAGGGACAAAACGATCCCCATCGCCGCTCTCCGCCAGATTGTCTCCGGCGGTTTGTTGACCGGCGATCCAGCCTCGAATCGCGAATGCGTTGCGCTTCTGGTCGATCTGCTTTTGGAAAGCGGCGAATGGACCAAAGCAAAGGCAATCCTCCAAGCCACGCTCACTGCTTCTCCGGGCGAGACGCCATTTCTCGCTCGAATGGCGCGAGTCCACGAGCAACTCGACGAATGGGACCAGGCGGCGGCCATGTACCGCCTGCTCGTCAATGGCGATCCGGCCAATCCCGAGCATCAGCTCAGTCTGGCTCTTGCCCTCGAGTCTGCGGGCAAACGGGATGCCGCCATTGAATTGTTGCAAAACGCGAAGTGCCCGCGAACCCGCAAGATCGAATGCACGCTCCTGGATTTCTACCGCAGAGCAAAACGGCCCGACAAAGTGCAGGAGACGGCTGCAAGACTTTTTCGCTCCGGCGACGCTTACGCGATCGGTTATCTCGCCGAGCAATTCGCGGCGTTTGGCCCGCGCGAGGAGGCGCTGAAGCTGATGCCGGCAGCCATCGCCAAGTGCGACAATCCGGGTACGCGCTTCGAATGGCAGTGCAAGCTGCTCGAGATCATTCCTGCAGATGACCAGAAACGTAGCTCCGTGGAGACAAGGCGTTTGCGGACCTTCGCGGAGGAGCTGCCTGGACTTCTGGAGCGTTATTTCGATATGCAGATCCGTCTCGCAAAGAAAACGAATGGCGACGTCCAGAAGGAACTTGCCGCCATGTGGGACGGAGGCGCAGGTTCGCCGGTTGCGGGAGCGAAGTTGATCGAGTGGTATATCGAGACCAGGCAGGAGGACAAAATGCGCGCCGTTTTTGCGGAATTCGTCGCCTCGCCGCAACTCACCACCGATAGCTGCAAACAACTCCAAAGTCTCCTGGACACACCCAAGCACCGCGATCTTGCGTTGGAGCTGTCGCAAACTTTCTGCCGGAAGTGGCCAGGCCCCGGCGATCAACAGATCGAGCGTGCCCGTCTGCTGGCGGCGTTGGGCAGACGTTCCGAGGCGGATGCGATTCTGGAGACACTGAGTCTGTCCGGTGAATTGCCGCGTGCGATAGCCGGGATGTATATCGACATCGGCGACATCCCCGCTGCAAGACGAACCTATGCAATGGCGATGAGAATGGAGCCGAACGTGGAGGACTACTCAACCTATCTGAACTGCGCGCGTCTGTTGCTCAGCGAAAAAGACTGGCGCAGAGCGAAGAGGGTTCTGATCGCCGCCTTCCGCAACCCGTTGAACGACGAAGTCAACGCGATCGTTGACGCCTACGTCGATGCGAAGAAACTCGACCAAATCGAAGCTGAAGTTGGCGAATTCAAGCTGTCTCCGGAACGCTCGAAGCAACTTCACCTGGCAATATTCGATTATTACGATGCCCATGACGATGCGCGCGCAGCCCTGGCTTTCGCCGGGCGGCATCCCGACCTGGTCGCGAGCGAGGCGGACGTCAGGTTGAGTCTGATTTCAAGACCGGGCAACAGCGGGGATTTTCACAGCGTCGAGGCGCTGTTTCAAAAAGTGCTCGCACAGGCCGATCCGTCGGACCCCTCAATCGCGCTCGATCTGGCGGTCCTTTACAAGGATCGGGCCGGAACGGAGATTGCCGCAGGCCAGTCCGACGCGGCCCTGGATCATCTCCAGCGCGCCAGCAAACTCGACGCGGCAAATTTCGAAATCGCACGGAAACTTGGCGAACTCTACGTGCAGAGAAACCAGCCTGAGCGCGCGGCGGAGGTGCTCAAGACCTTCATTCGCGCGACGCAGAATGAGGCTGAACGGGAAAAGGCGCAGCGGTCACTCGACAAGATGTCCGCCGGGAACTGACCTTACTTCTCTTTTCGGTGCAGCGGCTTTTTTTCCACCGTCGCCGCAAACCGCCGGCCGCGAATATCGATCTCGATTTCCTCGTTGATGCGCGCCAGTTCCGCCGGCAGGTAGGCCATGCCGATGCCGACACTTAGGGTGGGGGAGAGCGTGCCGCTGGCGATCTCGGAGATTTTCCGGCCGTCTTTGTAAACGTCGTAGTGCGGCCGGGGCGGCGGTCCTTTCTCCTTCATTTTGAAAGGCACAAGCCGCCGTTTCACGCCTTCCTGCTTCTGTCTGATGAGGCTGTCGCGTCCGATGAAGTCGCCCTTGTCCAGATCGACGAAAATGGACAGTCCAGCTTCGAATGGCGTGTGCTCGGGGGAGAGGTCGGAGCCGTTGAGCGGATAGCACATTTCCAGTCGAAGTGTATCCCGTGAACCGAGTCCGCAAGGCTTGATGCCCAGCGCGGCCCCTTTTTCCAGAATCTCGTTCCAGACCGCGACGGCGTGCTGCGCAGGAAAAAAGATCTCGAAGCCGTCCTCGCCCGTGTAGCCGGTGCCCGAGATGAGAAAGGTCATCAGGTTGCATTTGATTTCCTTGATCTCGTTGCGCGCCGGTTTCGAGACGCGCTCGTCGAAGAAGAAATCGAACAGCTTCACGGCTTTGGGCCCCTGGATCGCCAGCCCGGCGAAAGACGTGCTGCGATTTTCGAACTCCACCCCCTCGCGCAACCTCGCCTGCATCCACGCGAAATCCTCCTCGGTCTTCGCGGCATTGACGACGAGCAGGAACTCCCCTTCGCCGCAGCGATAGACGATCAAATCGTCGATCACGCCGCCCTGCTCGTTCAGCAGAAAAGTGTACTGGCATTCACCCACATCGAGTCGCTCCACATTGTTTGAGAGCAAATAGTTCAGCCACGGCCTTGCCTCCGGCCCGCTGACGGTAAACTGGCCCATGTGGGAGATGTCGAATACGCCAACATCATTTCGCACGGTGTGATGTTCCTCCATGATGCCTGAATACTGCACCGGCATCTGCCATCCGCTGAAATCGACTATCTTCGCTCCTTGCTTTGCGTGCTCATCGTAAAGCGGCGTTCTCTTGAGCGAAGGTTCGGAAGGCATGCCCTCAAGCTAGGTTGACGATTTGCAATTTGCAATTTGCATTTTGCGCGCGAACACTCGCTTGCAGATGGACTGGCTCAACACACTCGAAGCTAAATTTGGACGCCACGCGATCCACGGACTCATCCGGATTGTCGTCGGTTTCAACGCGCTGGTGTTCGTGCTCAGCCTGGTCAATCCGGATTTTCTCAAGCTGCTTTATTTCGATCGGGAGCTGATTCTCCAGGGCCAGGTCTGGCGCCTGGTCACTTACATTTTCATCCCGTCGCTTGGCCGGTGGTGGCTGATGCCCGATTACCTCTGGCTTGTTTTCTGGCTCATGTTCATCTGGATGCTTGGGGACGGATTGGAGCAGGCGTGGGGGGCGTTCAAGCTGAACGTCTTTTACTTCACGGGAATGATCGGCACGACCATCGCGGCGTTCTTTTTCGACACCAATTTCAACAATGCGCTGTTGAACCTCTCGCTGCTGTTTGCTTTCGCGACGCTGTATCCCGACTTCAGCATCATGATCTTCTTTTTCCTTCCGGTGAAGATCAAGTGGATCGCCTGGGTTGCGTTTGGCTCGCTGGTCTTGAGTTTACTCGGCGGCCCGCTTTCGTTGCGAATGGCCATCCTCGCTTCGCTTGGCAATTACATCCTCTTTTTTGGACCGACGCTCTTTGCGACGGTCCGGCACCGGCACACCGTGGCGGCGCGGCGTCGCGAATTCGAGAGCAAAGCCGCGCCCGAGACGGAGTCACTTCATCGATGCGCCGCCTGCCACAAGACGGAGCTTACCAATCCTGAACTCGAGTTCCGCGTTGCAAAGGACGGCAATGAGTATTGCGTTGCCCATTTGCCAGGGCGCGTGAGGACGGGGGCTATCCCTCTTCAATAGCCACCCGGCTCTTCATTGACCCGACCGACGACGGCGAACCAAGGCCGGGCTCAGGCCGCGACAGGGCATCCATCGAAAATGCAGTGGCCAGACGTGCGGAGTCCGCAAGCGGGAGGTTCCGAAGTTGTGAGGCGACAATGCCCGCAACCATTGCGTCTCCTGCGCCGACCGTGCTGCCGGCCTCTATTGCCGGAGGCCTGGCGAAGATGACGCCGGTCTCTGTTACAAAACAAGCGCCTTCTTTCCCCATCGAGACGACCACCAACTCGATTCCCTGAGCCAATAACTCTTTCGCGGATTCAACGACGGAGGTTCTTGTTTCCAGTCGTCTGCCCAGAAGAGCTTCCAGCTCGTGGATGTTGGGCTTGATTACATCCGGGGCGGCTTCGATCCCGTGGCGCAATGCCTCGCCGCTGGTATCGAGGAGGACCTTGCAGTCGCGCGCCTTGAGCGTCCTGATGATGTCGCGATAAATCGTCGGATCCACGCCCGGAGGCAGGCTTCCCGCAATGACAAACCATTCGCCATCCAGCTTCGAGAGTCTCTCATGGAGCAGGTCCACATCCGCAGGCGCAGGTCCGAGGCCGGGGAAGTTGATGTCGGTTGTTTGCTTTTGAACAGCGTCGGTGATTTTGATTCCGACCCGGGTCTGACCGGCAATGCGGATGAAGTGATCTTCGATTTTTTTGCGCGTAAAACAGGCTTCGAACGACGCGCAGTTTTCCCGCCCCAGGAAACCGGTTACCGCAACCCGATGGCCGTAATCGGCCAGCGCGCAGGCAACATTAACGCCCTTGCCTCCCGGTTTCGTCCGCTCCTGCTCGACCCGGTTCACGACGCCCGCGGTAAAGTTGGGGACGGCAATGGTCCAGTCGATCGCAGGGTTGAGCGTGATCGTCACGACGTCGAATTTCGAAGAGTCGCCTCTGGCTTTCAATTCCATGCCCACAGATCTGAGACGTCAAAGAATGGACCGAAAAGACAATTCGGTGTGCATCCTATCGTGCATGGCCGGCGTAACATGTTCACAAATCAAATCAGACCCCACTCGCGCATGATTAACGAACTTCTTGAAGAACGGGCCGCACTTTACGTCTCAGGCACAATGACCACCCATGAGCGCGAGCAGTTTGAACTCGTTCTCGAATTTCACGATGAGCTTCGCCAGTTCGTTCATGGACTGGCCGATGTTGGCGCGGCCCTCTCTCTTTCATCGACGCGTCCGCGCGGCGAGGGGCCTTCCCAGGAACTCAAAGCCCGCATCCTCGGAAACCTGCATCAACGTCGTCAGCAGACGACTCCCGACGGGTTGGTTATGTCAGGACCGGACGGTTTGGTGCAATGGATCAATCCTGCCTTCAGCGCGATGTGTGGCTATACGCTGGACGAATTGCGAGGTAGAAAGCTTGGCCCGATTCTACAGGGCGAAAAAACCAATCTTGAAACAGTCGAGCGGATGCGGCAGGCGGTTCATCAGTGCCGGCCATGTCGCGAGAAAATCCTCAACTATCACAAGTCCGGCCAGACTTACTGGGTTGATATCGCCATCACCCCGATCCTCGATGACGACAAAAAGCCGCTCTGGCTCGTGGCGCGCGAACGCGAGATTTACGAAGGCGTCGCGGCCTGACTCTGCTGACACGTTTTTCAGCGCGTCCGCGATCACCGCCGGCCGCGCCGATGCATGGCCTTTCCATGCGACAACACCGTCTCTCACCAGATAGGCATCGCGTGCCGTGAGTCCGAACAAGGACGGCACCTGGAACGCCGCAGCGATTGCGCCGTCGGCATCGGAAAGCAGGCGGAATGGGAGGCGCTGGTTTGCCTTGAATTTTTTCAAGCGCTCCAGGGAATCGCTGCTGACCCCAAAAATCTGCACCCCCAGAGCGCGCAGCTCCTCGTAGCCGTCGCGAAAATGACAGGCGTGCATCGTGCAAACGGGCGTGCCTGCCCGGACATAAAAGTAGAAGAACACAGGGCCGAGGGAATACGCTTCGGCGAGATCAACCAGGAGGCCGTCCTGATCGGTGGCTTTCAGGCTTGGCGCTGGCGAGCCGACCGCCAGGCCGTGATTCTTGTTGAAGAAGTCGAGCAAGGAATTATTCATGAGTCAATGACTGGGCACATATCAAGGAACGTATGTCCCGACAAAACGGTTGCCGCGACGGGTTTTGGAACCGTAGAAACGGCAGCGTCCAAGTGTTCAGATCGAACGTAATTAGCGCACATCCCAACAGATATAATGAAATCTTCTGTCATCATCATCGGCGCCGGTCCCGGCGGGCTTGCATCGGCCATTCTGCTCGCGAGTGCAGGAGTGAAGGTCAAAGTCATCGAGCGCCTGCCGGCCGTTGGCGGGCGGACATCGTCCATCGAAGCAGACGGCTTCAAGTTCGATCTCGGCCCGACTTTTTTCCTCTACCCGCGTGTGCTTGAGGAAATCTTCGAAGCCGCCGGCACGAAGCTGCGCAACGAGGTGGAAATGGTCCGGCTCGATCCGCAATACCGCATCATGTTTGGCGAGGGCGGCGAGTTGAACGCCACGCCGGACATTGAGCGAATGGAGAAGCAGATCGCCGCGATCGCGCCGGACGATGCGCCGGGATTCCGCCGGTTTCTCGAACGAAAATCGCACCAAGCTCGATCGCATGGAGCCATGCCTCGAAACGCCTTTTCTCGGCTGGCAGGATCTCATCAACGTGCGGCTCCTGAAAATGCTGCCGATGCTGCGGCCGCATCAGTCGCTGGACACGTATCTCAAGCGATTCTTCCGCGACCCGCGCATCCGTCTCGCGTTTTCGTTTCAGTCGAAATACCTCGGCATGTCGCCGTTTCGCTGCCCGAGCCTGTTCTCGATTCTCTCGTTCCTCGAATATGAATACGGCGTCTTCCATCCGGTCGGCGGTTGCGCTGCCGTGACGGACGCGATGGCGCGGGTGGCCAGGCGGCTTGGAGTGGAAATCTGCCTCGGGCAGCCCGTGGAGGAAGTCCTCTTTGAAGGCCGTCGCGCGGTCGGCGTGCGGACTGCGGCGGGTGTTGAAAAAGCGGATTCGATCGTGATGAACGCCGACTTCGCCCGGGCGATGCAGCGCCTCGTGCCGGACCGCCTGCGGAGTCGCTGGAGCGATCGCAAGATCGCCCGCAAGAAATTCTCGTGCTCGACTTTCATGATGTATCTCGGCGTCGAGGGGACGTTTGACCTGCCTCACCACAACATCCACATCGCCGCCGATTACGAGCGCAACCTCGATGAAGTCGAGAACCGCCACGTCCTTTCCGACGATCCCTCCTTCTACGTGCAAAACGCGTGCGTCACCGACCCGACCCTCGCGCCCAGCGGGATGAGCGCGCTCTACGTGCTCGCCCCGGTCACGCATCAGCATCCGAACGTCGATTGGTCCCGCGAGCGCGAGCGGTTCCGCGCGTTGATGCTGAAGCAGATCGCAAAAGCCGGATTCACCGATGTCGAGGAGCGGATTCGCTACGAGCGCGTCATCACGCCGGACGACTGGGACTCGAAATACGAGATCCATCAGGGCGCGACGTTCAACCTCGCGCACAGCCTCGATCAGATGCTGCACCTGCGTCCGCACAACCGCTTCGAGGACGTGGACGGCGTGTATCTCGTCGGCGGCGGCACGCATCCGGGCAGCGGTCTGCCGGTGATCTTTGAATCCGCGCGAATCAGCTCGCGCCTGGTGCTTTCTGATCTCGGCGTCGGGCCCGCACCTGACACGGCATCCGCGCCGCAACTCGCGCCGATGAACCTGGAGCCTGTGTAATGAATGTCACGCGTTCAGATCGCGAAAGCGCGGACAGCGAGTTCCGCCGTCGCATTCTGCCCGGAGGGCTGACGGAAATTAGCCGGTGGCGTCAGCCACCGGAGATCGCGCAAACAGCGATCCGCCCCGGCAGGGGCGGCGGAAGCGTTCGGATTTCCATCGCCCCTCCGGGGCTGAGTCGCATTTTTTGCGTTGTCCGGTGGCTGACGCCACCGGCTAATCTCCAGCAGCCCTCCGGGCTGGCTCTTGCTGGAGCATGTCACGGTTTCGGGAACGAGATTCCATGATCGCGCTCATTGAGAGACCGCACACGCGATCCGCGTTTTCAACACGCGACGCCCAATCGCGCCTGGCGCTCACGCCTGTCCGCGAACGTCTGCGCGTCGTCCGCAAACTCCGTCACCTCATTGCCGAAAATGCCGGCGCACTCGCAGACGCCGCCGCCTCAGTCAGTGATCGCCCCATTGCCGAAAAACTTGTCTCGGAGGTGTTGCCGCTCGCGGATGCCTGCCGCTGGCTGGAGCGAAACGCTGCACGCATCCTCGCGTCCCGTCTTTGCGGGAAAAGCGGACGCCCGTTCTGGATGCGCGGCGTCACGTTCGAAGTGCAGCGCCAGCCTCTCGGCGTTGTGCTCGTCATCGGTCCCGGAAACTACCCGCTCTTCCTTCCTGCCGTGCATGCGCTGCACGCGCTGACGGCCGGAAACGCGGTCCTGCTCAAGCCCGCGCCGGGTACGCGCCACGTCGCACTCGCTTTCGCAAAGCTCGCGTTCGCCGCCGGCCTGGATCCCGGGCTGCTCACGATTCTGCCGGAGAGCGTCGAAGCGGCGCGGGACGCGATCGAACGGGGCGTGGACAAGGTCGTCTTCACCGGCTCCTCGGAGAACGGGCGCGACGTTCTTGCCGAACTCGCCGCGAGCAACACGCCATCCGTGATGGAACTCTCCGGCGAAGACGCCGTCATCGTCCTCGCCGACGCCGATCCAGACCTCGTCGTCCGCGCTCTGCGCTTCGGCACCAGCTTGAACGACGGCAACACCTGCATCGCCCCGCGCCGCCTGATCGTCGTCGGAGATGTCCCGGACAGGATTTCGAAAATCTTCGCTTCCGAATATGTCCCGGAGGGACCTCGGAAATTAGCCGGTGGCGTCAGCCACCGGAATACGGATGAAACACCCACGCGCCCCGGCGGGGGCGCTGGAAACTCGCATTCCGATTCCGCCGTCCCTCCGGGACGGATTCCTGTTGCGGACGAGTTCCGGTGGCCGACGCCACCGGCTAATTTCCTTCGTCCCTCCGGGACGAAAGGCGAGGCAGCGCGACATGAGAACCGTCACGATTGCATCGCTGCGATTCCCATCCATGTCGTCCCGGACGAATCGGCGGCAATCGCCCTCGTCAACACCGCCGACTTCGCGCTCGGCTGTTCCATCTTCTCCCGCGACGTCGCCGCGGCCCGGGCGCTCGCTGCGCGCATCATGACCGGCTTCGTGCTCATCAACGATCTCATCGTTCCCACCGCCGATCCGCGTATGCCGTTTGGCGGCGTGAAAGCGAGCGGCTTCGGCACCACGCGCGGCGACGAGGGTTTGCTGGAAATGACATTCCCTCACGTTGTCGCCGTGCGAAGCGGCCGGTTGCGCCCGCATTTCGACGAGCCGGAAGCGGGCGATGCGCGGCTGTTTTCCTCTTACATCCTGGCCGCTCACGGTCGCGGACGGCAGCGATTCGGAGCGGTTCGCGAATTGATCGGCGCACTCATTCACAAAACAAAAAACAGAAAGACAAATCCATGAAACGAGCAGGCATTATTGGCGGCGGACTGGGCGGACTCGCCTCGGCATGCGTGCTGGCGGCGCGCGGTCACAAGGTCACGCTCTTCGAGCGCAACGAATGGCTCGGCGGCAAGGCTGCGCAGCTCAACGGCGACGGCTTCCGGTTCGACATGGGGCCGACGATTGTCACGATCCCATCGGTGCTGCGCCGAATCTTCAGCGAGGCCGGCGCGCGCATGGAGGATTACCTCGAACTCGTCCGGCTCGATCCGCAGTGGCGCTGTTTCTTTGAAGACGGCTCCGTGCTTGATCTCGCGCAGGACCCGGCCCGGATGGCGCAGACCCTCGACGCCTTCGCGCCCGGCACCAACTCCGGCCAGCGCTATCGGGAATTCATCGACTACAGCGAGCGCCTCAACGGCATCTCGCAGCGGCAGTTTTTCTACAAGCCCATCGGCGGCCTGGGCGACATGCTCGATTGGAAGTCGTCGTTCGACCCTAAGATGCTCCGCGACGTGCTTGCAATGCGCATGGGCCGCTCGGTCGCCAGCACCGTGCGCGCCTACAATCCCGATCCGCGCGTGGCGCAGATGATCGATCACTTCACGCAATACGTCGGCTCGTCGCCGTATGGCTCGCCCGCAATTCTCTGCGGCATCGCGCACATGCAGACTGACGAAGGCGTGTGGTATCCGATCGGCGGCACCAGGGCCGTTCCGCTCGCGCTGGAAAAGCTCGCGCGCGAACTCGGCGTCGAGTTCCGCCCCGGCACGAAGATCGAAAAAATCCTGTCGCGCGACGGCGAAGTCACCGGCGTGCGCACCGAAGCCGGCGAGGAGATCGCACTCAACGCGGTCGTGTCGAACTGCGATTCCGTCCGCACGCACCGCGAACTCATCAACGGCTCCGTCGGCGCGGCGTTTGAGAAGCGGCGCAGCTACGAACCCGCGTGCTCCGGCGTCGTGCTCTATCTCGGCCTCAACAAACGCTACGAGCACCTCGCGCATCACGACTTCGTCTTCAGCCGCGACCCGCACGAGGAGTTCGATTTCATTTACAAAAAGGGCGAGCCCGCTCCCGATCCGACGTGCTACCTCGCGGCGACCACCTGCACCGAGCCGGGCACCGCGCCCGCTGGCGGCGAGGCGCTCTACGTGCTCGTTCACACGCCGTATCTGCGGCCGCATCATGAT
This sequence comes from uncultured Verrucomicrobiae bacterium, assembly GCA_963751395.1. GTDB lineage: Bacteria > Verrucomicrobiota > Verrucomicrobiia > Chthoniobacterales > Chthoniobacteraceae > CAVVUC01. Next base: position 260,180 of record CAVVUC010000001.1, read on the forward strand.
TGGAAAAAGATGCTCCCGGAGTATCGGCGCGTCATTTTGGAAAAACTCAAGCGCACCGGCAAAATGCCCGACATCGAGTCGCGCATCGTCTTCGAGCGCACGCTCACGCCGCAGGACATCCACGAGCGCTACCACGTCCTCAACGGCGCGATCTACGGCCTCGCGAGTCACGGCAAGTTTCTGGGCGCCTTCAAGCCCGGCAACCGCAGCCCCGACGTGCGCGGCCTCTATCTCGCAGGCGGCGCGGCGCATCCCGGCCCCGGCATGCCGATGGTGCTGATGTCCGGCTGGATTGCCGCCGATGCGCTCGATCGGGACGCCCCGGCTGACCCTGGTGGGCGCAAGGCTGCAAGCCTTGAGCCTGCGATGGTGTGATGAAAACCAGGTCGCAGAGATTGTCGGAATCGGCGGTGCCGAACGTTTCCGCGCGCGGCGTGAATCTGTTCGCCGCCTACAGCCGACGGTATCTGCGCCGACGTTTTCACTCGATCCGGATTTTGAAAAGCGGTCTGCCTCCTCGCGATCTGGCGGGCCCGCTCGTCATCTATCTCAATCACGCCTCGTGGTGGGATCCGCTCGTTTGCCTGCTGCTCTCACGCGATTTTTTTCCAAGCCGCACGCACTACGCGCCGATCGAAGCTGCGATGCTGGAGCGATACGGCATTTTCAAACGCCTCGGCTTTTTTCCCGTCGAGGAGCAGAGCACGTGCGCCGCGCTGCACTTTCTGCGGACGACCCACGCGATCCTGTCCTCATCGCAAAACGTCGTGTGGCTCACGCCGCAGGGCCGCTTCATGGACGTGCGCGAGCGTCCGCTTCGGATGAAAGACGGCCTCGGCGCGATGGCCAGGCGCGAGCCGGGCGCGGTGTTCATTCCGCTCGCGATCGAATACGCATTCTGGACCGAGCCCCGACCGGAAATCCTCGTTTCATTTGGCGAGCCCATCACCCCGGCCACCGAGCCGGCCTGCGACGCCGGCGAATGGACGCGCGTCTTCACCGACGCGCTCGAATCCACGCAGGACGAACTCGCCGCCCGTTCGTGCCGGCGCGACGCCACCGAATGGCTGGTGCTCAACCGCGGCAAGTCCGGCGTGAGCGGCATCTACGACGCCTGGCGCTGGCTGCGTGCGCGGCTCACGGGCGCCGGATTCGTGCGCGAACATCAACCGGAAAAGCCGCAATGATCGTCTGGATCGCCGCCGCAAGCTGCCTGCTGGCCGTCGTGCCGGCTGTGCTGTTCGTTCGCAACCTCGCACTCTACGCTCCGCTGCCCGCGTCCGGCCAATCCCGCCCGCGCTTCTCCGTGCTCATTCCCGCGCGCAACGAAGAGGCCAACATCGCGGCGGCGGTTCGATCCGTTTTGGAAAATGAAAACGCCGATCTCGAAGTCATCGTGCTCGACGACGCCTCGACGGATCGCACGGCGGAGATCGTCCGCGACCTTGCCGCCAGCGATGCGCGCGTTCGCCTCGAAACCGCTCTGCCGCTGCCCGCCGGCTGGTGCGGAAAGCAGCACGCATGTCATCTCCTCGCGCAACTCGCGCGGCATCCGCTGCTGGTTTTCATCGACGCCGACGTGCGTCTCACGCCCGATGCGCTGGCGCGGATGTCAGTTTTCATGGAGCAAAGCGGCGCCGCGCTCGCCAGCGGCGTGCCGCTTCAGGAGATGCGGACATTTTCCGAACGCCTTCTCATTCCGCTCATCCATTTTGTGATGCTCGGGTTCCTGCCGATCAAGCGGATGCGCGCCACCTCCGACCCCGCTTGCTGCGCGGGTTGCGGCCAGCTTTTCATTGCGCAACGCGAAGCTTATATGACCTGCGGCGGGCACAGCGTCATCCGCGACACGCTGCACGACGGCGCGAAGCTGCCTCGCGTCTTTCGGGCGGCAGGATTCCGGACCGATCTTTTCGACGCCACCGACATCGCCGTTTGCCGGATGTTTTTAACAAATGCCGACGTCTGGCGCGGCCTCGGTAGAAACGCACATGAAGCCCTCGGCTCGCCGCAGTTGATTGGCCCGGCAACGTTGCTGCTTTTCGGCGGACAAATCCTCCCGCTCTGCTTGCTGATCGTGGCCTGTCTGCAAGCGCCGCTGTCAGCGTGGGCAGTTTCGTTTTCGCTCATCGGAACAGTCGCCGCATTTCTTCCGCGCCTGCTTGCAGTCGGGCGTTTTCGCCAGCCGCTGGGCAGCGCGCTGCTCCATCCCATCGGCATCGCGGCACTGCTCGCGATCCAGTGGTTTGCATTTTTCCGCTCGCTCCGCCATCGCCCCGCAGTCTGGAAGGGCCGCTCCTATCTCCAGGCCCAGCCAACATGAAACGCCTGCTGCTCATTCTGATCGCGCTCCACGGAATCGCCGCCGTCGCCGCGCCGGTGGAAAAGCTCGCCGACTTCGAGCTTTCCGACCAGGACGCAAAGCCGCGCAGCTATCGTTTTCCAAAAGCGAAAGTCACCGTGATGACCGTTGCCGACCACAAAGGCTCGGCGCAGCTCGAGCCGTGGATTCAGCGGCTCTACGACCGTTACGAAAAGCGCATCGACATCGACGGCGTGGCGGACGTCTCGATGATCCCGAAACCATTCCACGGCATCTTTCGCGCGGCGTTTCGGAAACAGCTCACCTACTCCGTCATGCTCGACTGGGGCGGCTCGGTCGTGAAGCAGTTCGGATACGAAAAAGGCGTGGCGAACGTCTATGTCATCGACCGCGAGGGCCGCATCGTGAAGCAGCTCACCGGCCCGTTCAGCGAAGCCGGCGGGCGTGAACTCTTCCGCGAAATCGACCGGGCGATCGCGGGGACGTAATTGAAACGCCGCCGTTCAGCAAAGCACAGCTTTCAAAGACAAGCGCGTGCCCAGGTGCAACTTGGGCACGAGGGAATCGAACGAGAGTGTGATCCTCGCTGCGCGTTCTAAAAGCGATCGTTCTGTTGTTTCCAAAGAGTAGGGGGAATGCCCTCCTGTCGTTGGAAGGCCCGCTGGAACGTGCGGAGGTTGCCGAAGCCGCAACGTTCCGCGACATTTTCGATCTTCGGGTTGTGGCCACGGAGCAGTTCCTGGGCGCGCCGCAGCCGCAGGCGCAGCAAGCAGACCATGGGGGTGGAGCCCAGGTCGGCATGGAATTCGTTGTAAAGCCCGCGCAGCGAAACGCCGCAGTGCAGCGCCACAGCCTTGGCGTCGAGGCCCGGATCGGCCAGGTGTTCGATCATGTAGCGCAGCGCGCTTTTGACCAGCGGCTGGCGCGCGGCCACGGAGTCGGTGCTCTTGCGGGCGATCAAGGTGACCGGCGGAAACACCACGGTGGTTTCGGCGAGGGGTTTGCCGGCCATCAGGGCATCGAGCATGGCGGCGGCCTGATAGGCTTTTTCCTCGAGCTGGGAGACGATGCTGGTGATGGGCACGGCGGCAAGTTCGCAGATCAGTTCGAGGTTGCCGCAGCCGACCACCGCGAGGTCGTCCGGCACCTGCCAGCCGGCGTCGCAGGCGGCCTCGATCACCCGCGCGGCCAGCAGGTCGTCCTCGGCAAACAACCCGAGGGGCTTGGGCAATTTCGTGAGTTTCCTGCGAAACCACTCACCGACTCCGGCGCCATGCTCGGCGAGCATTTCGAGATCGAGGCAATCATGCCCTGCGGCTTTCAACACCTCGCGAAAACCCTCCAGCCGACGCATCGCGTGGAGGTTGCGCGAGTAACGCAGGCAGGCGAAATGCCGGTGCCGGCAATCGAGCAGGTGTCGGGCTGCCATCCGCCCGATCTCATGCTCGTCACATTCCACATTGGCAGCCGGGAGACGCAGGTCGTTGCATCCATGAATCACCGTCGGCACCTTGCGCGACATGTTTTTTACAAACTTCACCAGGTCCGGCCGGAACACGTTGGTCGTCAGCATACCATCGGCCTGCCAGCCTTCCGGCACCGACCCGTGATAGACTGCGAAGGTATTGAGAATCCAGCCTGCCTCCCGCGCATACCGGGAAAAACCCGCGAGAACCGGAGGATTCATGAAGCCGAGAACGATCAGGATGCGTTTGCGCTTCTGCATTGGCTTGGGCAGATTACGGTCGGATTGTCGCACAAAATGCAAGCGATGTCATGGAACAATTCCTCACTGCGGTGCGAAAGGCCGGCTTCGATGAAGGCCCGCAAATCAGCGACCCGCGCAACCCTGCCAGCGCACCGTGGCTGGAACATTTCGCCGGATGGTGGGAAGAAATCCCCGCCAAACGCCGCGCCGGGGCGGCGACCTGTCAGGAATCCGGCGCGCCGCCGCGCGGTCAGGACTGTCCGCCCGGCATCGGCCCGGCCTGCATGTTCCGGTTGAAACCAGGCGATCCCATCACCGCCGTTGGACGGGCGAACCAAATGGTGCATCGGAGCTGCATCGATCTTCCCGCCGCTGCCTCTGTTTCTCGGCCAAATCCAGAAGTCGCGTCTTGATTTCAGATGCACAAATTGTCACCCAAAATGCAAGCAGTGTCATTGATTGGTCGGAATCGGCGAGATAGACTGCGCTCCAAACCATCCGCTCATGCTCCACCCATTTTCCCTGCGAACCACAGTATATTGGCTGCTTTCCTCACGGTTCATCACTGCTGCTGCGGCACAGGCCGGTCCGTCACTTCAGCGTGAGTTTTTCGTTGCACCGGGCGGCTCGGACGCCAATGCAGGCACGAAGGAAAAGCCTTTCCAATCGGTCGAAAAAGCCCGCGATGCCGTGCGCCCGCTGCTGCATGGGATGACCGGCGACATCGCGGTGACCGTCCGCGGCGGGATCTACCCGGTGCGCGAAACCATCGTGTTCGGCCCCGAGGATTCGGCCACGGGGAACCACCGGATCTACTACCGCGCGGCGGCGGGGGAAACACCGGTTTTCACCGGCGGCGTGCCGGTCACCGGCTGGGAAATCCACAAAGACGGCATCTGGAAGGCCCCGCTGCAACGTGACGAAAAACTGCGCGCCCTTTACGTCAACAACACCCGCGCCGTGATGGCCAACAGCGGCAAAAAAATCCGCGCCCAAGGCGGCTGGGGGACTTACACCGTCACCGCCGGCCAGGCCCCGTGGGCGTGGCAAAGCGGTCAGGCAGCCGATGGCATCCAATACAACGCCTCCGATCTTCCCAAGATCAGCCACAACGTCGCCGACGTCGAAATTGAAAACCAAACGCCCTGGAACAACCTGTTGGAAGTCGATGGCTCACACCGCACGGCCACTCTCCAGACCGACTTTTCCATCCAGCCTTCCGTTGTCATTCATGCCACCAGCCCATGGAACGATTGTAGCGTCGCTCTATGAGCGTCGTAGCCAAAGAATCGCAGCCTGCCACATTCATCAACATCGGCGGTCACAGATTGCCGCTACAAGCATCTCATTCGCCACCACCATGTCTCAATCACTGATCTCCCGTTTCCGCCGTATCTTCTCCGCCTGCTTGGCGGGTTGGTGCTTTGCGATTGCCGCCGTTCGCCTGGTATCCGCCGCGCCGATCCCGGTGCTGTCGTTCCAGCAGGAGGCCGATGGCCTGAGCTTCGCCATGCAGCCGGGCACGATGAAACTGCGGGTCTGCGAGGACGGCATCATGCGCGTGACCTACGCGCCGGGCGCAACCTTGCCGGCGACCCAGGACATCGCGGTGATCAAAAACTGGCCATCGAATCCGGCCTTCAACGTCACCAGCGATGCGGCGAGCGTGACGCTGGCGACCACCAAGCTGCGGGTGGTGGTGGACCGGTCGAGCGGGCGGCTGCAATTCACCGATGCCACCGGCAACGTCGTCCTGCAAGAGCCCGCCGACGGCGGCAAAAGCATGCCCTCCGTCACAGTGAACGGCGAGAGTTCCCATGCCCCGGAGCAATCGTTCCTCAGCCCCTCCGACGAGGCGCTTTATGGCATGGGGCAATACCAGGAAGGCCTGTGGAACTACCGCGGCATCCCGCTCGTGCTGCGTCAGGTCAACACGCACACCAGCGTGCCGATGCTGGTTTCCTCCCGCGGCTACGGCGTGTTCTGGAACAACGCGGCGCTCACTCATTTCAATCCGGCCGACACCGAAGTCGCCATCAATTCCACCACGGGCAGCGGCACCTTCACCACCACCGATGCCGGCGAGTATGCCTTTCAGGTGCGCGATGGGGATTTGCGCACCGACATCGGCGTCTCCGTCAATGGCAGCGAAGTGGCGCGCATCACCAACTACTGGGTGCCGCACTCGGTATCCGGGAAAATCAGCTTGCCGGCCAATACCGTCTGCACCGTCCAGCGCCATGGCGGCGGCTCCGGTTCCAAGGTCTTCGCCCGTCCGTTAGGCGACCGCACGGTGTTCCGTTCCGAGGTCGGCGATGCGATCGATTACTACTATTTCCACGGTCCCACGCTCGACGAAGTGATCGGCGGTTACCGCCAGGCCACCGGGGGTCAGCCGATGTTGCCGAAGTGGGCCACCGGTTTCTGGCAATGCCGCGAACGCTATTCGAGCCAGCAACAGATCCTCGATACTGTCGCTCAATTCCGCAGCCGCGGCATTCCGCTCGATCTGATCGTCCAGGATTGGCAATACTGGGGCAACTACGGTTGGGGCGCTTACCAATGGGATCCGGCGAACTACCCGAATCCGGCCGCGATGATTTCCAGTCTGCACGCCAGCAACGTGAAATTCATGATTTCCGTGTGGTCGAATCCGCAGGGCGACATCGGCAACCAACTCGCCGCGATGACCCCGAGCGGTCGGCTCCCCGGCTCGAACTTCATGGATGTCTTCAGTTCCGCCGTGCGCACCGTGCGCTGGAATGCGATGAATTCCGCGTTTTTCAACATCGGCACCGATGCTTGGTGGCAGGACGCGACCGAGCCGGAGGACGAAACCGCGCTGTTGAACAAAACCGTCTATCTCGAATCCACCGCCACCTCCAGCAACCGGCTGCGCCTCGCCTATCCGCTCTACGCCAGCAAATCGGCCTACGACGGTCAGTGCTCGGCAACCTCCGCCAAACGCGTCGTCAACCTGACCCGCTCGGCCTACGCGGGCCAGCAACGCTACGGCACCGTCCTGTGGTCGGGCGACATCAATGGCGACTGGAAAACCCTGCGCCGCCAAATCCCGGCGGGGCTAAATTTTTCCCTCACAGGCCAGCCGTGGTGGACCACCGACACCGCCGGCTTCTTCCGTCCGTCCGGGCAATACACCTCGCCGGATTTCAACGAACTGCTCACCCGCTGGTTCCAGTGGAGCACCTTCTGCCCGGTCCAGCGCATCCACGGCTACCAAACCAGCACCGAGCTGTGGAACTACCTGCCCGACACCCAGCGGCGGCTGACGGAATTCATCAAACTCCGCTACCGCCTCCAACCCTACAACTACGCCGTGGCCTGGCGGACGCACGACCAAGGCTACACGATGATGCGGGCGCTGCCGATGGATTTCCCGAATGACACCACGCTGCGCGGCATCTCCGACCAATACCTTTTCGGCCCCGCCTTGATGGTCAGCCCGATCACCACGCCCGGCGCGACCAACCGGGATGTCCGCTTGCCTGCGGGCACCACGTGGATCGACTTCTGGACCGGCGAATCGCACGCCGGCGGCCAAACGATCCCCACCGCCGCCTCCCTCGACCGCATCCCGCTCCACGTGCGGGCCGGCTCGATCATCCCCATCGGACCCGACCAGCAATGGACCGGTCAAATCACCGGCGCACCCGTCGAACTGCGCGTCTATCGCGGGGCCGATGGAAGTTTCACCCTCTATGACGATGCCGGGGATTCCTACGCCTATGAAAACGGCGAGCGCGCCCTGGTGCCGCTGACTTGGAACGAGGCCGCCAAAACCCTGCACTTCGGCGCACGCCAAGGCAGCTATCCGGGCATGGCCGCGCAGACGCAGTTCCGCATCCGCTGGGTCGCGCCGGGCCACGCCGCAGGAACCCCGGGCGATCAGCCGGGCGATGTGAACTTCACCTACGATGGCACCGCCGCCTCGGTGACCATGCCGGGTCTGCCGCTACCCGCGGCACCTGCCAATCCAACCGCCGCCCCCTCCCCCGGCGCGATCACGCTGGCCTGGGACTCCGTGCCGGGTGCCGCCAGCTACCGCGTCGAACGCGCGCCATCCGAATCCGGGCCGTTCACTCTCGTCGCCTGGGAAATCACCGCCACTAACTACACCGACAGCGGGCTTTCTCCCTTCGACACCTGGCACTACCGGATCAGCGCCACCAACCTGTCGGGCACCGGTCCTGCCAGCGCGACGGTTTCCGCCCAATCCGCCATGTCCACCCCGCTGGTCTGGAATACCCCCGGCGGCGCGTGGAATACCAGCGCGACCAACTGGCTGAATGAAAGCAACGCCCCGTCCCTCTGGCCGAACACCACCGGTCACCGCGCGGTTTTCGGCAACACCGGCGCAGCCAACGGTGAGCATCGCTTCCGGCATCGTCACCAACGGCCTGACCTTTTCACAGACCGGTTACCTCCTCAGCGGCGGCCCACTCACCCTCGGCGGCGGCCAGCCCTTCGTGCAAACCGATGCCAATGCCTCGATCAGCGCAACGCTGGCCGGCAACGAAGGATTGCTGAAAACCGGCAGCGCCACCCTGACCCTCAGCGGACCTAACACCTTCACCGGCACTGCCACGATCCAAGCGGGCACCCTGCGGATGGAAGGCACGGCCTTTGCCACCAGCGCACGCGCCTACGCCGTCGCCTCCAGCGCGGTGCTCCAGATGCACGGCAACATGGGATTCCCGAGTGGGGCGTCGTCGATATCCGGAAACGGCACCTGGCGCATCACCGGCGGTATTTTTGGCAACGAGTCGCCAAACTCACCGGTCGGCTCCGGCCGCGGCATCGCCGTCGGCCTCGGCTCCGGCGCGCACATCGACATCCAATCCGGCGCGAAGATGCTGAATGGCGGTTGGCAAAGCCACGAATGGTCGGCCAATCAGGCCGATCTCACAGTCAACGGCACCTTCGACATCTGGGACGGCAATCCGGTGCGAGTGGATGCCCTCGACGGCGGCGGCTCGATCACCAAGAACCATGGCGGCAACTCACCCACCGAACTGCGTGTCGGCGTGGACGACGGCAATGGCACGTTCAGCGGAACGATTGCCAATCCGGCCGGCAAAATTGCCCTGGTGAAAGCGGGCTCCGGCACCCAGACCTTCGCCGGCTCTCTCATCCACACCGGTGACACCACGGTTTCCGGCGGCACACTCGCGCTCGCCTCGACCGGCAGCCTGCGCTTCACCCTCACGCCGACCGGCTACAACCGCGTCACCGGCACTGGCACCGCTGAGTTTCACGGCTCCTTCGCCATCGACACCAGCGCACTGACATCACCCACCATCGGCACCAGTTGGCAGCTCGTGGATATGGCCAGCCGCACCTTCGGACCGACCTTCCACGTGGTCGGCTTCTCCCCGCTCGGCGATGGCGTCCGTTGGACCCAAGCCGCCGGCGGACTCAACGAGTGGGTCTTCTCCGAAACCACCGGCACGCTCACCCTCGCCGCCAGCGATTACCTCACCTGGGCCGCTGCCCAAGGCCTCGCCGGTGGAGAAAACGCCGATGACGACCAGGATGGACTGTCCAACCGGCAGGAATACGCCTTCGGAACGGAGCCCAAGTCTGGCGCTTCGGCCGCGCCAGTCACCATCACCTCCGGCGGCGGCGCTTTCACCATCCGCTACACCCGGCGCGATCCATCGAAGACCGGCCTGACCTATTCCGTTTGGACGACCACCGGCCTCTCGAATTGGATCGAGGACAGCGGAGCCACCCAGGTGCCGGGGGCCATCGGTGCCAATGACGTCCAAGCGGTAACCGTCACGCCCAGCGCTGGCCTTCTCACCGCCCCCAAACTCTTCATCCAAGTCCGCGCCCGATAAACATCCATTTTTTCTCATCCTAAATCCACTCCATGGCACCGCATCCATCCATCGCCACTTTCACCGCCATGATCGGCATGGCATCCGCCCCGTTGCTCGCCCAGTCTGAGCGGACTTTGTTCCGCGAGTTCTTCGTTTCGCCCACCGGCGCGGACGCCAACGCCGGGACGAGCGACAAACCATTTCAATCCATGGAAAAAGCACGGCAGGCAGTCCGCTCCGCCATTCCCGGCATGAAAGGCGACATCGCCGTCACCATTCGCGGTGGCGACTATCAAGTGCGCAAGACGATCGTCTTCGGACCCGAAGATTCGGGAGCGGGAGCCCATCGCATCCTCTACCGCGCCGCCAAGGGTGAAACCCCGGTTTTCACCGGCGGCGTCCCGGTCACCGGATGGAAACCCCACAAAGACGGCATCTGGAAAGCGCCGCTGGACCGCAACGAAAAACTCCGCGCCCTCTACGTGGACAACGCCCGTGCCGTGATGGCCAACAGCGGCAAAAAAATCCGCGCTCAAGGAGGGTGGGGGACTTATACCGTCACCGCAGGTCAAGCTCCATGGGCATGGCAGAGCGGCCATGCGGCGGACGGCATCCAATACAACGCCGCCGATCTTCCCAGGATTACCCGCAACGTCTCCGACGTGGAAATCGAAAACCAGACGACCTGGAACAAGAACTTCGTCGGCGTGCGCGAGATTGCCACCGAGGGCGACAAATACATCTTCAAACTCCAGCAACCCTACGGTGCCATCGCCCAGCAGATCGGCTGGAACGCCGGACTCACCCTCGACAGCGAACAGATCATCCACAACGCCTTCGAACTGCTCGATAAACCCGGCGAGTTCTACTTCGACCGCGCGGAAAAAACGGTCTATTACATTCCCCGCCCCGGCGAAAACATGGAGAACGCCAAGGTGGTCGCGCCCGTCACGCAAACGCTCATGCACATGGAAGGCCAGCCGCTGAAACAGCGCGTGCGAAACCTCACTTTTGAGGGACTGACCTTCGCCCACACCGACTACAACCTGTTGGAAGTCGATGGCTCACACGGTGCGGCCACCGTCCAGACCGCCTGCATCAACACGGCCTTTGCAAATTCCAACTGGCATTTCGATGTGTACCGATCCTACGACGTGCTGCCCGCCGCAATCATCGCCAACGCCATCGAAGGCATTGAATTCACCCGCAACACCATCGCCCACACTGGCTGCCAGGGCATCGTGATGAGCAACGACATCAACGACGTCCGCGTCGTCGGCAACGTCATCCGCGACACCGGTGGCTGCGCCATTACCATCGGCCACCCGCATCACACGTATGAAAACGACACCCCGGATCTCAAACACCCCGAGGGCGCGGGCGTCGAGCATGAGAAATTCCCCGTCGGCACGGAATCCATCCCGCGCCGCGTGCTGGTTTCCAATAATTTCCTGCCGGACAATTCCGCGTTGTTCAACGGCCACACGATCATCACGGTCTTTTACGCCAACGAGGTGAAGATCGAGCACAACTGGATCGTGAATGCACCCTATTCCGGCGTCAGCATCGGCTGGGGCTGGTGTGATTTCGACGGCAGTGACGTGGCAACCCATCCGCAATGGGGACAGGGATTCCGCCCATCGGTGTTTCCGGGCAAGCCAACGTTGTTGGCCGGAAACAACCGGGTCGGCACCAACCGCATCGAGCGCACGATGACAATCCTGCACGATGGCGGTGGCATCTACACCCTCGGTCGCCAGCCGGGCACTCTCATCGACCGCAACTACATCCGGAGTTCTTCGTTCGCGGTGTACAATGATGAAGGCTCTCACAAAATCATCAACCGCGAGAATGTCATCGAGGGATCCTTCAAACTCGCTCACTCCTCGGGAAATTACGGGCGCAAACACGACCTCGTGGTGGAAGGCTACTTCGCCTCGGAAGACAAGTGGGATATTTCATCTCCAGACACCCGGAACATTAACAACATCGTCTGCCCGAACGCGGTCTGGCCGGCTGAGGCGCAGGCGATCATCAACGAAAGCGGACTCCAACCGGCATATCAAAACATCGTCCCGGCGGATTGGAAACCGAGCGACCTCAAAGAGGTGCCTGCCAAGTGACCATGAAACGCCGTCGCTCTATGAGCGTCGCAGCCAAAGAAATGCCGAAGCGCCTCTTCACTTCAAAAATCATCAATCATGAAGCTCTCTCTGCGTCCGATCCTATCTCTCGTCAGCCTGCTGCTGGTTTCCAGCCCATCGCTCCAAGCCGCGGGCTTGGATGATTACAACGTCGTATGGGATTCGCCGAGCGCGGACTCCGCCGGTTCGATGCCGCTCGGCAACGGCGAAATCGCCCTCAATGCCTGGGTGGAACCTTCCGGCGATCTGCTCTTTTACATCGCCCGCACCGATGCGTGGAGCGGCAGTCTCGAAAACCCGCATCATGGGGCTTACGGCCTGCTCAAGGTCGGTCGCGTGCGGGTCTCACTTTCTCCCAACCCGTTCGCCAATGCCACGGGTTTCCGCCAGGAACTCAAACTCCGCGACGGGGCCATCGAGACGAGCGCCGGTCCGGACGGCAAAGAATCGCGCCTGCGCCTGTGGGTGGACGCCAACCGCCCGGTCGTCCAGGTCGAGGCAGCCTGCGCCGAACCGGTCCAGATGAAAGTCGCCATGGAATCCTTGCGCACCGCTCCAACCGAGTGGCTCGGGGCCGATACGATCGTTTCAGGGCAAAAAAACCGCGTCGTCTGGTATTACAAATCCCAAAACACCCAAGTCCCGCAGATGCTCAACCGCACCATCGGTGCCGCCATTCAAGGCGAAGGGCTCGTCAGCGCGGGCGACACCGCCCTGCAATCCGCCAAACCGCAAACCGTCCAGCGCGTCAGCATCCACCCGCTCACCGCCCAATGCGCCACCCAGGAAGAGTGGATTTCCCGGCTCAACGCCCAAATCGCCGCCACCAACACCACCTCGAAAGACAAGTCATGGAAAGCCCACTGCGCATGGTGGACGCAATTCTGGGACCGCAGCCACATTTTCATCACCTCCGGCGAAAAATCCCGCGAGGTGACCACCGGCTACCTGCTCCAGCGCTTCAAAAACGCCTGCACCGGTCGCGGTGCCCACCCGATCAAGTTCAACGGCTCGCTTTTCAATGTGGACAACCCGGAGCCCTACAAGATCGGAGAAAACCAATTCGCGCCGATCACCGCCGATTTCCGCGTCTGGGGCCACATGTATTGGTTCCAAAACACTCGCCCGATTTACTGGCCGATGATGGCATCCGGCGACTTCGATCTGATGCAGCCGCTCTTCCGGATGTATGCCGCGCAAATCGAGGAAAACCTCAAGAAATGCCGCCAGTTCTACGGCCACGATGGTGCCTACTTTGTGGAGACCGGTCCGTTCTGGAGCGCATTGGGTAAAACCTCGCCGGAAGATCCGGCCGACTACACCCGCCACTATTATTTGCCGGTGATCGAACTCAGCTCGATGATGCTCGATTACTTCGCCTACACCCAGGACCGCGAATTTGCCAAATCCACGCTGCTGCCAATCGCCGGGGCCGGGGTGACGTTTTACGACCAGCACTTCAAACGCGACTCGAACGGAAAACTCTTCATCAGCCCGGTCAATTCGATCGAAACGTTCTGGAAAGTGAATAACCCGACGCCTGACATCGCCGGGCTCAAGTGGGTGCTCGATGGGCTGCTGGCACTGCCCAACACGATCACCTCCGAATCCTCGCGCCAGCAGTGGAAACGCCTGCTCGGCGAACTCCCGGATCTCCCGGTGGGCGAGCGCGATGGCACACGCATCATCCTTCCGCACCAAGAACCGCTCATCAAGGCGAGCAACTGCGAAAACCCGGAACTTTACACCATTTATCCCTTCCGCCTATTCGGCATCGGCAAGCCGGGACTCGATCTCGCCCGCCAAACTTTCAACGCACGCAAATACCGCATGATGGGTTGCTGGTCGCAGGAAGCCGTGCAAGCCGCCTATCTCGGCGACGCGTCCACCGCCCGCAAATATGTCACCAGCCATCTCACCCGCCAGGACAAGCGCATGCGTTTCCCGGCCTTTTGGGAAGGTGGTTTCGACTACATCCCCGACGAAGACAACGGCGGCAACGGCCTCCACGCCTTGCAAACGATGCTCGTCCAGTTCGACGGCTCGAAAATCCTCCTGCTGCCCGCTTGGCCGAAAACATGGAACGCCGAATTCAAACTCCACGCCCCGATGCAGACGACCCTCGAAGGCGTGGTAAGCAACGGCAAACTGGTCAAACTGAAAGTCACCCCCGAATCCCGCCGCAAGGACGTGATCATCATGGAATCCACCAACTGATCACTCTATGAATCATCATCATTTCCACGCCCTCGCACTTGCGGCGCTGACCACCATCGCCGCGTATTCCGGCATTGCCCGAGCTGCCGGCGAACCGCTCACCGAAGCAGGGATTTCGCAACGGGTCGATGACCTGATTTCCCAGATGACCCAGGAGGAAAAACTCCATCAACTGGCATCGTACTATCCAAACGCCAACATTCGCCTGGGGATCCCGAACTTGATCTCCGGTGAGGCATTGCACGGAGTGTGCGTCTCGGGAGCGACGTCCTACCCGCAGGCCATCGGCCTGGGCGCCACCTGGGACCCGGACCTGATCGAACGAATCGGCCAGGCGATCGCCAAGGAAGGCCGGGCCGTGGGCATCCACCAGGTTTTTTCCCCCATGCTGGGCCTGGCGCGCGACCCGCGTTGGGGCCGGGTGGAAGAATCGTATGGAGAAGACCCATACCACGTCTCCCGCATTGGCGTGGCGTTCATCAACGGCGTACAGGGCAAGGGCAAGGACCGTTTGGGGCCTGACCACATGGCCTGCACCCCCAAGCACTTCGTGGCCGATGGCGACTCGCTCCGCGGCGGCAACGGGGAGCCGGTGGATATCTCCGAAACCCTGCTCCGCGAGACGGCCTTGGTCCCCTTCGAGGCGGCGGTGAAAGAGGCCCGCACGGCGTCGCTGATGCCGGCCCATCACACCCTCAACGGCGTCCCCTGCCATGCCAACAAATGGCTGCTCACCGATGTGCTGCGCAAGGAGTGGGGCTTCGATGGCATGGTCACTTCCGACATGTTCGACATCGCAAAAGTCCACGCCTTTTCCGGCAATCCAACCTATTTCGCCTCCAGCTACCGGGATGCGGGATGCCAGGCGATCGAAGCCGGCGTGGATATGGAATTGGTGTGGGGGAATCCGTGGAACTCGGAAATGCGCACCTACGGGGCACAGATGGTCGATGCCGCGAAAGCGGGCCAGGTTTCCCAAGCTGCCATCGACCGTGCGGTTCGCAGCGTTTTGCGCCTGAAATACCAATTGGGGCTGTTCGGGCAGCCCATCTCCAAGAGCTACGACCCGCTGCTGGTGGCGACGGCCAATGATCAGGACACCAAGGACATTGATCCGTGGGCGGTGGCGATCCGGGAGGGCAAGGACATCCAGAATGTTCCTCTCGTCCCGCAGGCTGACGTGCAGGCGGTGCTGACCGACAAGGCCCACGAACAGTTGGCGCTGGAGGCGGCGCAGAAGACGATCACGCTGCTGAAAAACCAGGGAAATCTTCTGCCGCTCGACAAGACCAAGCTCAAGAGCATCGCGGTGATCGGGCCCAACGCCGACGAGGCGGTGCTCGGCGGTTACAACGGCACTCCCCGCTATCGCGTCTCCATCCGGCAGGGACTCCAAAATTTCCTGGGCAATCAAGTCGCGGTGAAATTTGCCAAAGGATGCGATCTGAAAACCGATCGCCAGGATGGCATCGCCGAGGCGGTGGCCGCCGCCCAAGACGCGGACGTCAGCGTCCTGGTAGTGGGAACTTCGCGGGATATTTTGGGGGAAAATCTGGACCGCTCCGACCTGAACCTGCCCGGTGCGCAGCAGAAGCTGGTGGAGGCGGTGCATGCCACCGGCAAACCGGTGGTGGTGGTGCTGATCAACGGCGGAGCGCTCACCATTCCCTGGATCGCTGAGCATGTGCCTGCCATTCTGGAGGGCTGGTATCTGGGTCAGGAGGGCGGCAATGCCATGGCACAAGTGCTCTTTGGCGACGTGAACCCCGGCGGCAAACTGCCGGTGACGATGCCGACGGAGGTGGGCATGGTTCCCTGCTACTACAACCAATTGCCCTCCGCCGGCCCGCGCGTCTATTTCAAGAACGGGGAAACCACTTTCAAAGTCCAATATCCGTTCGGCTACGGGCTGAGCTACACGACGTTCTCCTTCAGCGCCCCGCAGTTGAGCCGCTCCAGCATGGCGGTGACAGATTCGGCGGTGCTGAGCGTGACCGTGACCAACACCGGAAGCCGGACCGGCGACGAGGTGGCGCAGCTTTACCTGAACCACCGCTACGGCTCGAAGGTGCGCCCGGTAAAGGAACTCAAGGCTTTTCAACGCATCACCCTCAAACCGGGGGAGAGCCGCATGTTGGAGTTTCCCGTCGGCTTCGAGCAAATGAAGTGCTGGCGCAATGGCAAGTGGACAGTGGAACCCGGCGAATACCGCTTGACGTGCGGGCCGGACTCCGCCAGCGGACAGACCGTTGTCCTCAATGTTCGCTAACAACACGCATGGAAAGGATAACACTCAATTCAGCTTCGATCCTGTTACCGCCCAATTCGTGCGCATCAACATACTCCAATCCAGCGACGGCCAAACCCTCTGGGAATTCCAGCTCATGGAGAAGTGAGTTCTTTTCGTTCCGCCCATTCAGCATGAAAGCCACGCACCTGCTCGCGGTTTTATTCACCGGCACAAGCTGTCTGTTTGCCCGCAATCCCATCTCGCCGCCGCAGATTTGTCCGGCCGATCCCTCTGCCAAACTCGGGGCAGATGGTCGGCTCTATGTGTATTGTTCACAGGACATCTCACCGGATTTTTACTGTTCCCATTCCAATGTCACCCTTTCCACGGGCGATATGAAAACATGGCAATGGCATCCGCAGAGCTTTGTCAGTAAGGGAGATCAGGGAAAGCCGGACATGCTGCCTGACAACGACGCGATTCTCTACGCCCCGGACTGCCAGTATCGCGATGGCAACTACTACCTCTACTTCTGCCAACCGGGAGGAATTGCAACCGGCGTGGCGGTTTCCAAGAGCCCCACCGGCCCGTTCGGCGGCGCCACTTTTCTAAATGTCGGTAAACATCTGGAAATCGACCCCTCCACATTCATCGACGACGACGGGCAGGCCTATCACGTATGGGGTCAGATGACCTTGAAGATGGCAAAGCTCAACAAGGACATGCGGACGCTGGAGGCCGATTCCATCCGGGACAATGTTCTTACCGAAAAGGAGCATCATTTCCACGAAGGCTGCTACATGACCAAGCGGAACGGGATTTACTACCTGGTCTTTGCGGACATCAGCCGTGCCGGCATGCCGACCAGTCTCGGCTATGCCACCAGCAAATCGCCATTCGGCCCGTATCAATATCGCGGCGTCATCATTGACAATGACCATTGCAATCCGGGCAACTGGAACAACCACGGATCGATTGTCGAATTCGGCGGCAAATGGTATGTATTCTACCATCGCTCAACCCAGGGCAGCGTCATGATGCGCAAGGCATGTCTCGAACCGATCACCTTTCGCGCAGACGGCAGCATCCCCGAAGTCGAGATGACAACGCAGGGTGCCGAAGGTCCGATTGAAGCGACGCAACGCATCGAAGCCGAACAAGCCTGCACGTTGATGGGCAATGTGCGCGTTTCCTTTGGAGACGATGGCGGGGAAATCCTCTCCGGCATCCGCAAGGGCGACCGCGCCACCTACAAATATCTCGATTTCAAATCTCCGCCGAAAAAACTCCACCTTCGTCTCAAGCCGGGCAAGGTGGACAGCACCTTGAGTGTCCATCAGGACCAGGTTTGGCACCGCAAGCTCGCCGACATCCCCATCAAGGGTGACCCGAACGGCCAATGGACCGACGTCGTTTGCGATGTCGCGGAGGTCAGCGGCATCCACGCAGTCGTGCTGGCCTTTCAATGCCAGGGCGAGGATGGCCCGCTCCTCGATTGGTGGAAGTTTGAGTAATCCATTGAATGCATAGCCCTTCACACCTTCGCCCGTCAGCTTTGCCAGCCTTGGAGTGCGGCAGCAGGCTGCACGCAGTCTAAATCCTATCTCCTATCCAAAACCACTATGAAAACCATCCCACACCACTCCCGCCACCCGATGGCCAGCGCGCTTCTTTCCCTGCTCGCGCTGACTCCCTGTCTGAACGCACAAACCACAACCGCGAATGGATCTGATAAAATTCGGGCGTTTTACGTGTCACCACTCGGGCACGACAGCAATGCCGAAACCAAAGAAAAACCGTTCAAATCCATTTCACGGGCCAGAGATGCCGTGAGGTTGGTGAACAAAACGATGACATCGGACATTGATGTCTATTTACGCGGCGGTGAGTATCGCGTGACCGACACCCTCACGTTCACTCCTGAAGATTCTGGAATGAACGGTCACAAGGTCTGTTATCAGGCTTATGCAAATGAGGTTCCGGTCATGAACGGAGCGGATAAGGTAACGGGCTGGAAAAACCACAAAGGGGCGATTTATGAAGCCAAATTGGAGCGACCGTCGAAGTTGCGGACCTTGATCGTGAATGACAAACGGGCCTACATGGCCAAGAAAACTGTCACCGCCCGCGGCGGATGGGGATCCTATACCGTCACGGCCGGACAAGCGGATTGGGCAAGAAAGAGCGGGTCAAAACCGGATGGTGTCGAGTATTCGGCAAGCGACGTTCCTTCACTTGCCAATGCCTCCGATGTCGAAATCATGCGAAACACGACATGGAACTCCAACATCGTCTGCGTTCGGGAGATCATGACATCGGGAGAGAACCAGGTTTTGAAACTCCAGCAGCCTTATGGTGCGATTGCGCAGAATCAGGGGTGGGATTCGGGGTTCAAGGCCACCGGGACTCATACCATTTATAATGCCTTTGAGTTTCTGGATGAGCCCGGGGAGTTCTATTTCAATAAAGCCACCGGGATTCTGTATTATTATTCCAATGGTGAAGACATGGCGACCGCCGAGGTTTTTGCCCCGCATGCCGGGCGTTTGATTGCTATTAAGGGTGCTTCCCGAACACAGCGGGTCGCGAATATCAGTTTCAAGGGGATTACCTTTGCGAATACGGAGGCCGTGCTTCCAATGGTAGAAAACTCATCCGGGAAAGCAACGGTGCAGGCCGCAACCTGGTGCATGGCATTTGATGACTCAGACTGGCACAAAAATCAGTATCGAGCCTATGACACAGCGCCCTGTGCGATCGAGGTCTCCAGCGCGGAATCGATCCGGTTTGAAAACTGCACATTAAAGCACATTGGCAATGAAGGCATCGGCTTTATCAACGACGTCAGCAATTCCCAATGCATTGGAAATTTCTGTGTTGATATGGGCGGATCGGCCTTTCAGGTGGGGCACCCGCAGCATCTCTACGAAGGCGATGGAGGGCCGAACGAAAAGTATTCACCGGCGGAAGAAGGCATTTGCCGGAATATCCTCATCAAGAACAATGTGTTGTTCGACCTGACAAAGCTGTTCTACGGACATGCGGGAATCACCGCCTATTTCGTGGAGGGTCTGAAGATGGAGCACAATCACATCCAAGGCACTCAATACAGCGCCGTCAGTCTCGGGTGGGGGTGGAATAACTTTGATGAAATCTCAAAGCCCGGCAACCCGACAACCACGTGCAAAAACAATTCGTTCAACAACAACCGGATCTACGACTGCATGGAAATGCTCCATGATGGCGGCGCGTTTTACACGTTGGGAAGCCAACCGGATTCAGAAGCGAGCGGCAATTATATCAAGGCTGCTACAACCCATTTCCAAGGCGTTTACCATCCGGATGAGGGAACCGCCTGGTACACCGGAAAAAATCTGGTTTTTGAAATCGTGCCCGGCCAGGACAACTTTGAATTGAATGATTGGAAACGGAAGCACGACAATCACTACAGCAATATCTATTCGACTTCCAACAGTCAGCAGATCGGGGCCCCGAACTGCACGGTTACCGATCTCCATGTTTATCCGGATGCCAATTGGCCACAGGAAGCCCTGGATATTATTAAGAACGCCGGGCCAGAACCTGGATACGACGCCCTGCTGAAAAAGCTTCCCGGTGTGGTGTTTGAACCCCGGTATCGCTATACCGTGAAAACTTTGACCCACTAAACTGAGGGTAGGTTTTTATCCCGCAATCCCGTATCAATCGATGAGATAATCCCAAGCCATCGCCTACCATCATGAAAGCCTTACCCACTCTCGCAACCATCACTCTATTACTCGTTATGCAAGCCCGGGGCCAGGAAACCCAAACCGGATTATGGGGCGATCAGGGCGACGGAACATTTCGCAATCCCATTCTGGCCGGTGACTACAGTGACCCCGATCCGATTCGCGTCGGAAAGGATTTCTACATGGCAAGCTCGACGTTTGCCTGCTCCCCTGGGGTTACCATCCTGCACTCCCGTGACCTGGTGAATTGGGAAACCATCGGGGCCGCATTTGCGGATCTAACCGTGATAGAGCCGAGTTTTAACTGGGACCGGATGGACCGTTATTCCAAGGGGATCTATGCCCCCTCACTGCGCTATCACGACGGGAAATTCTGGGTTTTTGTGAATAGTTACGACGAAGGTTTCTACTGCTGCACGGCGGTCAATCCAGCCGGGCCTTGGAAGGTGACCCAAATCCTGGATAAAAACCGCAAGCCCCTGCGTGCAACTGGCTGGACGGATCCGTGCCCATTTTGGGACGACAATGGTAAAGCCTATCTCGCCTCAAGTCACCCTGGGAAAATGTGGTTCGGCTACCTTTTCGAGATGGCTCCCGATGGCACTCAGTTGCTGGATGCTGACGTTGAAAAAATGAATGTGCCCGAGCTCCAATACGCATATCCGGAGGGCGGCACACTTTACAGCCCGTTCTTTTCCACGGAAGGAAACAAGATCTACAAGCGCAACGGTTATTATTACCTGATTCACATCGAGTTCCTGAACGGCGGCAATGGCATGGGCACCTATGTCTTTCGATCCAGGCATATCTACGGCACCAAGGCGGATGGATCCCCAGGAAAACCCGGCGACGTGGGCACCTACGAAACCTTCAAATTCGGGCCGGTGGGTCCCACGGATGCCGACCAAAAGATCCCAGGCCAGGGCGGATTAGTCGATACCCCGGATGGCCGGTGGTTCTGGATGGCCCAGTTCAACAACAGTGGTGCCGACGGGCGCAGACCCACGCTGATTCCCGTGACCTGGATGGATAATTGGCCGGTACCTGGGGTAAATATCAAAGACAAACAGGGCGACTTCGCCTGGCACTTGCCCAAACCCATCCAGGGCTCCCCCGTGAAGTTTCCCTTCCGCAGTGACAATTTCGACAAGCCCGCTCTGAATCCCTGCTGGCAATGGAACCATCAACCCCGCGCCGATAAGTGGTCCCTGACTGAGCGTCCAGGATTCCTTCGTCTTCATGCGTTCAAGCCGGCCGGGCATAACGGATCAGATGGGCCGGTTAATTTCTTCAAAGTCGGAAACGTCATCAACCAGCGCCACTTCCGCTCCGATCTGACCCGTGCCACATTCAAACTCGACCTCACAGGCATGGCCGACGGACAAGAGGCGGGGATGGCCAATTTCAATGGTGGCCGCGATTACGCGTCGCTCGGCGTATCCCAAAATGGGAGCAAGAAAATGCTCAAGTATGAAGAAAATGGCAAGGTGACCACCGGGCCAGAGTTGCCCAATGGCACCTCCGTGATCTGGATGCGCGCCACGGTGAAAATGGACGACGTCAATGCGTTTGAATACAGTTTTAACGGGAAAACCTACACGCCTTTTGGTGGTGCCTATGTGATCAAAACCGCCCATTGGCGGGGTGGCATTGTCGGCACCTATACGTTCAACCGCCTGGGCGAAGCCGGCTATCTCGATGTCGATTCGTTCCAATACGATGTTCACAACGCGCCAGCGGCGAAAACCCGGTAACAACCCTCCCATTGCCGCACGGTTTGCAAGCACCACCCATCATGAGGGTCTCCCATTCACCACTTCAACAATCGTCAATCGTCATTCCATCTCTCCTCATTCGCATCGACGGTCACAGATTGCCTATCAGCGATCCACGCAATTCCTCTATATGACGCTGAATCCATCCATCGCCACGTTCGCCGTCATGTTCTTCGTGGCAGCCGCCCCGTTGCACGCCCAGACTGAGCGGACTTTGTTCCGCGAATTCTTCGTTTCGCCCAGCGGCTCGGACGCCAGCGCCGGGACGAGCGACAAGCCATTTCAATCCTTGGAAAAAGCACGGCAAGCCGTTCGTGCGACGATTCCCGGCATGACGGGCGACCTCGCGGTCACCATTCGCGGTGGCAGCTATCCGGTGCGCTCGACGATCATTTTTGGCCCCGAGGATTCGGCCACCGGCAGCCATCGCATCATCTACCGCGCCGCCAAGGGCGAAACCCCGGTGTTCACCGGCGGCGTGCCGGTCACCGGCTGGAAACTCCACAAAGACGGCATCTGGAAAGCCCCCCTCAACCGCGACGCAAAACTCCGCGCCCTCTACATCGGCAACGCGCGCGCGGTGATGGCCAACAGCGGCAAAAAAATCCGCGCCCAAGGAGGGTGGGGGACTTACACCATCACCGCCGGCCAGGCTCCATGGGCATGGCAGAGCGGTCAAGCGGCGGACGGTATCCAATACAACGTCTCCGATCTTCCGAAAATCACCCACAATGTCGCCAACGTCGAAATTGAAAACCAGACGACCTGGAACAAGAACTTCATCGGCGTGCGCGAAATTGCCACCGAGGGTGACAAGTATATTTTCAAACTCCAGCAACCTTACGGTGCCATCGCCCAGCAGATTGGCTGGAACGCCGGGCTGACCCTCAATAGCGAACAAATCATCCACAATGCCTTCGAACTGCTCGATCAACCCGGCGAGTTCTATTTCGACCGTGCGGAACAGACGGTCTATTACATTCCCCGCCCGGGCGAAAACCTGGAGAACGCCAAGGTGGTTGCTCCGGTCACGCAGACGCTCGTCCAGCTCGAAGGCCAGCCACTGAAAAAGCGGGTGCGAAACCTCTCTTTTGAGGGACTGACCTTCGCCTACACCGATTACAACCTCATGGAAATCGACGGCTCACACGGCACCGCCACCCTCCAGACCGCCTGTATCTACACGGCCTTTGCCAACCCGAACTGGCATCTCGATGCTTACCGATCCTACGACGTGCTGCCCGCCGCCATCATCGCCAACGCCATCGAAGGAGTCGAATTCACCCGCAACACCATTGCCCACACCGGCTGCCAGGGCATCGTGATGAGCAACGATATCAGCAATGTGCGCGTCGTCGGCAACGTCATCCGCGATACCGGTGGCAGCGCCATCAGCCTGGGCCACCCGCAGCACGTTTATGAAAACGACACCCCCGACCTCAAACACCCCGAGGGCGCGGGCATCGAACACGAAAAATTCCCCGCCGGCACCGAAGCGATCCCGCGCCGGGTGCTGATTTCCAACAATTTCCTGCCGGACAATTCCGCGTTGTTCAACGGCCACACGATCATCACGGTCTTTTTCACCAACGAGGTGAAAATCGAGCACAACTGGATCGTGAATGCCCCCTATACCGGTATCAATCTTGGCTGGGGTTGGTGCGATTTCGATGGCTACGAGGGCACCGATCACCCACAATGGGGCAAAGCACCGCGTCCATCGGTATTTCCGGGCAAGCCAACCCTGGTGGCCGGAAACAACCGGGTCGGAGCCAACCGCATCGAGCGCACGATGACGATCCTGGACGATGGCGGCGGCATCTACACCCTCGGCCGCCAGCCGGGCACTCTCATCGACCGCAACTACATCCGGAGCACGACGTTCGGGGTTTACAATGACGAAGGCTCCACCCAAATCATCAACCGCGCCAATGTCGTTCAGGGCCCCTATGAAAGGGTTCACACCACAGGAGATCACGGCCGCAAACACGACCTCGTGATTGAAGGCTACTTCGTCACGGATGATGTTTGGTTTGTTTCATCGCCAAACACCCGAGTCAGCAACAACACCATCTGCCCGAACGCGGTCTGGCCGGCTGAGGCGCAGGCGATCATCAACGAAAGCGGACTCGAACCGGCGTATCAAAACATCGTCCCGGCGGACTGGAAACCGTCCGGCCTCAAAGTGGTGCCTGCCAAGTGACCATGAAAGCCACCAGCCTGTCCGCCCTATTTCAAATCACGTAACCTTCTCATCCACACCACTCATGAATCCGATTCCATATCTGGTTCCCCGCGATCCACGCAAATCCACCAAGCACCGCCCGTGGAAATTCCACGGCGCGCTGCTTCTTGTTTTGGCGTGTGCCTTGGTGGAATCCCCGCTCGCCCATGCGGAGACCCGCAAGGTCATGCTCCAGTTCCAATCCGCCGCCGGTGCGAAGGCGCAGCCGCTTCCAGATACGGGCGAACTGCAAGCAGGTGGTGCCCGCTGGAGTTGCCAGACCCAGACGAATCCCGTGCCGGGTCGCCAGCATTGCGAGGACATCACGGTCACGGTGAAACTGCTCGAAGGCGAGGCCAAGGCCGCCAGTATTTCTTACATCATTGAGTTTCCCGATTGGGATCCGGCGGGATACGTGATGATTCCGGGCGCTGTTTACAACGGCAACCGCTTCAATGTCTCGTTCCAGCCCTGGCCGCCGCTCGTCCGCGAAAAATCGCAGTATCGCGTGGATATGCCGATCACGGTCACCGATCAACCGCGCCTCAACAAAGATGGTTCCCCAGGGAAAATCGAACTCGATACCGGAGCCAGCTCGACTCCGGCGATGGGATTGCGCACGGTGGACGGTCGCGGGTTTCTGCTGCTTACCAAACAACAATGCGAGTTCGGCAATCTCGGCCTCACCATCGAGGAACAACCCGCCGAGAAACGGCTCCGGCTAGTGGTGACAGCGCCGCGTTCCCGTTCCAGGATTCCAACCGGGACGGCTTTCGGTGCGGGCGATCCGCAGCGCGATTGGAAAGCAGGCGATACCGCCACCATCCGCATGCGTGGCTGGAAATTTCCCGCACCGGCCATTCAAACGCTGTTCGACCGTTTTTCAGAATGCCGCAAGGACATGGAACCATCGGCTCCGGTCAATGCAATTCCGTTCAGTGCGGCCTGGCATTTGGTGGAGGATAAACTCAACGACAACAATTGGAATGAGAACCTCGGGTTCTACTGCCACGGCAATACCACGAAAGAAGCCAGACCGTTGTTTGATTACTGGCAGCTCGGCTGGGTCTCGGGTGGCATCAATACCATCGCGAATTTGTTGCAAGGCAATGATCTCTCCCGTTCCCGCACCCAGCGGACGCTGGATTTCATGTTCACGAAAACCCCGGCCAAATCCGGCTTCTGGTATGGCTCCAGCAACGGGAAAGAGTTTTATGGCGATGCCTTCTTTGATCCGCATCCCAACAATCTCAGCATGGTCCGCAAGCAGGCGGACGGCCTCGCTTATGGCATGAAGCAGCTCCTCCTGATGCGGGAACAAAAGACCCCCGTGCCACCCGCATGGGAAGCCTCCGCTCGCGGCCTGGCAGATACCTTCATCCGTCATTGGCAAAAATACGGCCAGCTCGGCCAGTTCATCGACATCGAAACCGGTGACATCCTCGTCGGCAAATCGACCGCCGGGGCGCATGCCGCCGCCGGATTGGTGCGTGCCGCGAACTATTTCCACGATCCAAAATACCTGAAAGCCGCCGAGGAAATCGGCCGCTATTTCCTAAACAATGATCTGCAAAGCGGCGTCACTTGCGGTGGGCCGGGCGAAGCCATGGCCGCGCCTGACAGCGAGTCGGCATTTGCCCTGGCGGAATCGTTTGTTCGAACTCCAGCAAGCAACAGGAAAACCCGAATGGGCAAACGCCGCGCGAGACGCAGTCCGTTACTGCGCATCCTGGGTGGTCAGTTATGATTACCGGTTCCCGGAAAATTCCACCCTCGGCCAAGTCAAGGCACACAGCACCGGCGCGGTCGTGGCGAACGTGCAAAACAAACACGGGGCACCCGGCATCTGCACGCTTTCCGGCGATAGCTTGTTCAAACTCTGGCGCGCCACCGGCGACGAAACCGCGCTGGACATCGTCCGCGACATCGCCCACGGCATCCCGCAATACCTCTCCCGTCCCGACCGCCTGCTCGGCACCATTCCGGCGGGATGGATGTGCGAACGAGTCAACCTCAGCGACTGGGAAGGCCAAGACAAAGTCGGAGGCAATGTCAGCTTCAACGCGATTTGGTGTGAAAACGCGATGATCCTGACCGCCGCCGAAATCCCCGGAGTCTATGTGAACACCGACACCAGGCGTGTGATCGTTTTCGATCACGTCACCGCACAACTCGAAGGCGACAAACTAATCGTCCAAAACCCCACAAAATTCGATGCCGACGTCAAAGTCTTGCTCGAAAACAAGGCAGCCGCGTCCCATCCCCTGGGGGTCTGGACGCTCAAAAATGCCAAACACGTCGCAGTCCCGGCCGGCGGCAAAGCGGAGATTTCAATACAAGCGAATCAACCATGAAACCCGTCGTTTCTCGAATCCCGCGAGGCCACCACTGGCGACCTGCCCCAGCGTTTCAAATCCCCGAAGCCCGTCCCATGGAGCTCAGAATATTCCCGCTGTTAGCAATCACCGCCCGCATTTTCCGCGCATCGTCAGCCATCGCCATCACCGGCGCGCTGGGACTCCTCGCTTCCGCCCAAGCCGCGGACTACACCTGGGGTGGCGGCTCACTCAACTGGACCGATACTTCGGCCACCGGTTGGAACGGCGGCCCGCCGGACACGAGCGACACCGCCACCATCAATAGCGGACGGGTCGAAGTGTTCAACGGTGCCATCACTGGCACGGCACCCATCAGCATCGGAGCCGGCGGCCAACTTTGGCTCAATACCAACTCCCTGAACATTGCGAACCATATCACACTCCATGGAACCACCACGGGCGGAGCGATTGTCAGCGGTGACGGCCCGGAAAACAACATCCGCACGCTGAGTGGACAAATCACCTTGGCCTCCACCTCCAACATCGCTTCGTGGTGGAATGACAAGACGCTTGAAATCTCCGGGAAAATCACCGGCGCGGGCGGTCTGATCCTGGACCGCGCGACCTCCATCGTAGGCGGCGATCCCGTCGGCGGGAAATTCCTCATCAGCGGCACGACCAATGATTTCTCCGGCGGCACCACCGTGAATGGTCGCGCGGCGGGTGATTTGTATGGATATCCCGGTCAATCCCAACTCTTTCTGGGTGCCAACAACGCACTGCCTTCCGGCAGCACCCTCACCCTGAACACGGCGCATCTCTATCTCAACGGCTTCTCCCAGACGCTCTCCGACATCAACGGCACGGGAACCAACAGCGTCCGCAACGGCAACGCGACGGCAGGCAGCCTCACCATGAACGTGGCCACCACCCGTGCGTTCGGCGGCATCATGGGCGGAACCGGAACCGATCAGAACCATTTCTCCCTCACCAAGGACGGCTCCGGCACGCTGACGCTCACCGGCGCGAATACCTACACCGGCGCGACCACCATCAGTGCCGGAACGCTGCAGTTGCAGGGCGCTGCGTTCTCCACCACGGCACGCGCCTACACGATCGTTTCGGGCGCGGTATTGAATCTCGACGGCGGTACCGGTGTTGCATCCGGCACCACGACCCTCAGCGGTGCCGGCACCCTGCGCATCAGCGGCGGTGCTCTGTCGAATGGAACCGGTCCCGGACTCAACGTCAACATGGAGCTGGGTAGTGGCGCGGTGATTGAGATCCAGTCTGGAGCCTCCATGCAAAATGGCGGCTGGCAGAACATGACTTGGACCACGAACAAGGCTGACATGCAGGTGGACGGCACGTTTGACATCTGGGACGGCAACCCGGTAAAAATCGATGCGCTGACAGGATCGGGCACGGTCGATAAAAACCATCCTAATACGCCCACCTCGCTGACCGTAGGCGTCGATAACGGCAGTGGGATCTTTAGCGGCACGATTGCCAATACACGGAGTCAACTCTCCCTGGTGAAAACCGGCAGCGGCACCCAAACCCTCTCCAATACCAACAGCTACAGCGGAAATACCACCCTCCAGGCAGGCACGTTGCGCCTTGGAAATGGGACCTCACCAACCAACCTCGCCGATACCGCGGATGTGATCGTTTCGCCCGGCGGAATGCTGGACCTCGACTACACCGGCACGGACATCATCAGAGCCCTGTGGGTCGATGGCAGGCGGATGCCCCCCGGCGTCTATTCATCCACCTCCGGCTTCATCACCGGCACCGGCACGCTCACCGTGACCACCGGCCCCGCCTCCGCCTCCGCCAACTATGCCACCTGGTCCGGTCGCGGCATGTACGATCTCATCGGCGGACCTTCCGACGATGATGATCAGGACGGCATCACCAACCACGCGGAATACGCCTTCGGGCTGATTCCGAACAGCGGCGCGTCCTGCAACCCAATCAGCGCCGGGCTCAACAAAAGCAGTGGCACGTTCAGCTACACACGCCGCAAGCCATCGCCCGGCACCAACCTGGCCTATAGCGTCTGGTTCTCCGAAAATCTGGTCGATTGGACCGAGGACACAGCGGCCACCGAAGGCACGCCCGTTTTGTCCGGCGAAATCGAAACCGTCGAGGTCACCCTTTCCGATCTTCCCGGCAGTCCATTGCCCGACAAACTCTTCATCCGGGTCCGGGCGAATGCGCTGCCTGAATCCCCGTTCGCCAATGCGGAGACAAGAATGGTCATGCTCCAGTTCCAATCCGCTGCCGGTGCGGAGGTCCTGTCTCTTCCGGATACGGGCGAGCTGCAAGCCGGTGGTGGCCGCTGGAGTTGCCAGACCCAGACGAGCCCCGTGCCGGGTCGGCAGGACTGTGAAGACATCACGGTCACGGTGAACCTGCTCGAAGGCGAGGCCAAGGCCGCCAGCATTTCCTACATCTTCGAGTTTTCCGATTGGGATCCGGCGGGCTACGTGATGGTTCCGGGCGCGGTTTACAACGGCAACCGCTTCGATGTGTCATTCCAGTCCTGGCCGCCGCTCTGGCGCGAAACATCGCAGTTCCGCGTGGACATGCCGATCACGACCACCGACCAGCCACGCCTCAACAAAGATGGCTCCCCAGGGAAAATCGAACTCGATACCGGAGCCAGCTCGACTCCGGCGATGGGATTGCGCACGGTGGATGGAGGCGGGTTTCTGCTGCTGACCAAACAACAATGCGAGTTTGGCAATCTCGGCCTCACCATCGAGGAACAGCCCGCCGAGAATCGGCTGCGGCTGGTGGTGAGCGCGCCGCGTTCACGTTCCAGGATTCCGAACATGATGGGATTCCGAGCGGGCGATTCGCCGCGTGACTGGAGAGCCGGCGATACCGTCACGCTCCACATGCGTGCATGGAAATTTTCCGCACCGGCGATTCAATCTCTTTTCGACCGCTTCGCCGAATGCCGCAAGGACATGGAACCATCGGCTCCGGTCAATGAGGTTCCGTTCAGTGTCGCTTGGCATTTGCTGGAGGATAAACTCAACAGCAATAATTGGAATGAGAACCTCGGGTTCTACTGCCACGGCAATACCACTGGCGGGCCCAAACCGTTATATGATTACTGGCAGCTCGGCTGGGTCTCGGGTGGCATCAATACCATCGCGAATTTGTTGCAAGGCAATGATCTCTCCCGTTCCCGCACCCAGCGGACGCTGGATTTCATGTTCACGAAAACCCCGGCCCAATCCGGCTTCTGGTATGGTGCCAGTGACGGGGTAGGATTTTATGGCGATGGCATCTTTGAGCCGCATCCCCACAATCTCAGCATGGTCCGCAAGCAGGCGGACGGCCTGGCTTTTGGCATGAAGCAGCTTCTCCTGATGCGGGAACAAAATTCACCGGTTCCACCCGCCTGGGAAACCTCCGCCCGTGGCCTGGCAGATACCTTCATCCGTCATTGGCAAGAATACGGCCAGCTCGGCCAGTTCATCGACATCGAAACCGGTGACATCCTCGTCGGCAAATCGACCGCCGGGGCGCATGTCCCCGCCGGATTAGCGCTTGCCGCGAACTATTTCAACGAACCGACATACCTGCAAATCGCCGAGGAAATCGGCCGCTATTTCCTAAACAACGATCTGCAAAGCGGCGTCACTTGCGGTGGGCCGGGCGAAGCCATGGCCGCGCCTGACAGCGAGTCGGCATTTGCCCTGGCGGAATCGTTTGTCGAACTCCAGCAAGCAACTGGAAAGCCCGAATGGGCAAACGCCGCGCGCGACGCAGTCCGTCAGTGTGCATCCTGGGTGGTCAGTTATGATTACCGGTTCCCGGAAACTTCCACCCTCGGCCA
This sequence comes from uncultured Verrucomicrobiae bacterium, assembly GCA_963751395.1. Taxonomy (GTDB): domain Bacteria; phylum Verrucomicrobiota; class Verrucomicrobiia; order Chthoniobacterales; family Chthoniobacteraceae; genus CAVVUC01. The sequence continues at coordinate 290,549 of CAVVUC010000001.1, forward strand.
AGCCGGGACACGCGCCACCGGCGCGGTCGTGGCGAACGCGCAAAACAAACACGGGGCACCCGGCATCTGCACGCTTTCCGGCGATAGTTTGTTCAAACTCTGGCGCGCCACCGGCGACGAAACCGCGCTCGATCTCGTCCGCGACATCGCCCACGGCATTCCGCAATACCTGTCCCGTCCCGACCGTCCGCTCGGCACCATTGCGCCGGGATGGATGTGCGAACGCGTCAACCTCAGCGACTGGGAAGGCGGAGACAACGTTGGCGGCAACGTCACCTTTGGCGCGGTGTGGTGTGAAAACGCGATGATCCTGACCGCCGCCGAAATCCCCGGAGTCTATGTGAACACCGACACCAGGCGTGTGATCGTTTTCGATCACGTCACCGCCCAACTCGAAGGCGACAAGCTGGTCATCCACAACCCCACCCAATTCAATGCCGACGTCAAAGTCCTGATCGAAAACAACGCCGCCGCTTCCAGTCCCTTGGGGATATGGACGCTCAAAAATGCCAACCACCTCGCCGTCCCAGCCGGTGGCAATGCGAAAATTTCTCTGCTGGCGGATCAGCCATGAACCTAAATCCCGGAATGAATTTAGCCGCAAAAGAACGCAAAGAACTCAAAAATGAACTTAGATGTATTAAATCATTAATGCTCGCCTTCAGGGTAATTCGACAAAAGATACCCTTGCACGTGCTTTTTTTGAATCCCATCAGGGGATCTTTGTGTTCTTTGCGATCTTTTGCGGCTACTCATTTTTTGTTTCTAGGATGAAATATATTCTCGTGCAACCGGTTACTATCACCATGACATCGCGCTCCATCCGCACCCTGTTCGCCAGCATCCTGCTCACGGCTTCCGCCACGGCGGAAACACCCGCCGCACCCGCGCCATTTCTGCCGGTCCCGAATCCGGCCCAACTGCGCTGGCATCGCGCGGAATACATCATGTTCGCCCATTTCGGCATGAAGACCTTCTATCCGAGCAATGACCACTTGGGCGATGGCAACGAAGATCCCAAGCGCTTCAATCCGGTCAAATACGACGCCAGCCAGTGGGTCGCCGCCGCCAAGGCCGGCGGATTCAAAGGCATCGTCCTGACCACCAAACACCACGACGGCTTCTGCAACTGGCGCACCGACACCACCGACCACTCCGTCAAATCCTCGCCGTGGAAAAATGGTGAGGGCGACATCGTCAGAGAACTCGCCGAAGCCTGCCGCAAGGGTGGCGTCTATCTGGGACTCTATGTCTCCATCATCGATAAACACTTCGAAAAATCCGGCTCGCCGAAACACACGGCTTACGGCGACTTCTACTTCGACCAACTCAAAGAACTGAGCACCCGCTACGGCCCCATCGATGAATATTGGTTCGACGGATTCGACGCCGCCAACCTCAAGATGGACTACCCGAAGATCGGGCGCATGATTGCCGAAACCCAACCCGAGGCTGTGGTTTATGATTCCGGCATGCTGGTGAAAACCCTGCCGGATCGCTGCCTCGCCTGGCCCGGCAAGCACGGCGGCGTCGGCCCGGATCAGAACTACCGCAGGGAAATCGACGGCGTGATGCGCTGGTATCCCAATGAACCCTCCATCATCTTCCAGGGCAACTGGTTCCATACGGGCGAACCCGCGGTCAGCGCCAGCCAGATGCAGGAGGAATACCTCAATTCCACCGGCCACGGCGTCACGCCGCTCTTGAACTTCGCGCCGAACCAGGACGGCCTGATCGACGACGATGCGGTCGCCAAACTCAAGGAGTTCAAGGCATGGGTGGACCGCATCCACTCCAACGACCTCGCCCGCCAACCCGGCGTGAAAACCACCGACACCGGCCACCGTGGCAATGACAGCCAATACGCCGCCGCCATGGCCACCGATGGAAATGACGAAACCTATTTCGCCACCGACGACAACGTCACCACCGCCGTCATCGAAGTGGAGCTGGGCAAGGTCCAACAGCCTGCCGGCTTCATCATCCAGGAATACATTCCATTGGGCCAGCGCGTGGACGGCTATGCCATCGAGTGCCGCTTGGATGGTAACTGGCAGACGGTCTTTTCCGGCAAAAAAATCGGCTACAAGCGCATCATCTTCGCCGGACGCTCCTCCGCCAAGGACCTCAAACTGCCGCCCTGTGACGCCGTGCGCCTCCGCATCGACAACTCACTCGCCTGCCCGCTCATCAACAATTTCCAAATCATCGGCACGGAGCCATGATCAAACCGCGAGAAGGGCGGAGGAAAAACACCCCGATCACCGTCACGCCCAGTGCCGACCTTCCCGCCGCCCCAAACGCTTCAGCCAAATCTACATCAAATCCACCACATGCCACTGAATCCATCCATCGCCACTTTCACCACCCTGATCTGCATGGCAGCCGCACCCCTGCACGCTCAGACTGACTCCAATTCATCCCGCGAATTCTTCGTTTCGCCCACCGGCTCGGACGCCAACCCCGGAACCAGCTCCAAGCCATTCCAAACCCTGGAAAAAGCCCGCCAAGCCGTTCGCTCCGCCATTCCCGGGATGACGGGCGATATCGCCGTCACCATTCGAGGCGGCGACTATCCGGTGCGCAAGACGATCGTTTTTGGCCCCGAGGATTCGGCCACGGGAAACCACCGGATCTACTACCGTGCGGCGGCGGGGGAGACACCGGTTTTCACCGGCGGCGTGCCGGTCACCGGCTGGGAACTCCACAAGGACGGCATCTGGAAGGCCCCGCTGCAACGTGACGAAAAACTGCGCGCCCTTTACGTGAACGACACCCGCGCCGTGATGGCCAACAGCGGCAAAAAAATCCGCGCCCAAGGAGGGTGGGGGACTTACACCGTCACCGCCGGCCAGGCCCCATGGGCATGGCAGAGCGGTCAAGCGGCAGACGGCATCCAATACAACGCCGCCGATCTCCCCAAGATCAGCCACAATGTCGCCGACGTCGAAATTGAAAACCAAACCACCTGGAACAAGAATTTCGTCGGCGTGCGGGAAATCACCACCGAGGGCGACAAATATATCTTCAAGCTCCAGCAACCCTACGGTGCCATCGCCCAGCAGATCGGCTGGTCGGCCGGGCTGACCCTCAACAGCGAACAGATCATCCACAACGCCCTCGAACTCCTCGACCAACCCGGCGAGTTCTATTTCGACCGCGCGGAAAAAACCGTCTATTACATCCCGCGGCCGGGAGAGGAAATGCCGACCGCCAGGGTCATCGCGCCCGTCACGCAAACCCTCATCCAGATCGAAGGCAAGCCGATCAAGAATCGCGTGCGCAACATCACCTTCGAGGGACTGACTTTCGCTCACACCGACTACAACCTGATGGAGATCGATGGTTCGCATGGCACGGCCACCGTCCAGACCGCCTGCATCAACACGGCCTTCGCCAATTCCAACTGGCATCTCGACCTTTACCGCGCCTACGACGCGCTTCCCGGCGCGATCATCGCCAACGGCATCGAGGGAATCGAATTCACCCGCAACACCGTCGCCCACACCGGCTGCCAGGGCATCGTGATGAGCAACGACATCAACGACGTCCGCGTCGCCGGCAACGTCATCCGCGATACCGGTGGTAGCGCCATCACGCTCGGCCACCCTCATCATACTTATGAAAACGACACGCCCGACCTCAAGCATCCCGAGGGCGCGGGCATCGAGCACGAGAAATTCCCCGCCGGAACGGAATCGATCCCGCGCCGCGTGGTGATCTCCAACAATTTCCTGCCGGGCAATGCCGCATTGTTCAACGGCCACACGATCATCACGGTCTTTTACGCCAACGAGGTGAAAATCGAGCACAACTGGATTCCGAATGCGCCCTATTCCGGCATGAACTTCGGCTGGGGCTGGTGCGACTTCGACGGCTCGGATGTGGCCAAGCATCCGCAATGGGGAACAGGATCACGCCCTTCGGTGCTGCCCGGCAAGCCGACCACTGTGGCCGGCAACAACCGCATCCACGCCAACCGCGTGGAACATTCGATGAGCATCTTGCACGACGGCGGTGGTATCTACACGCTCGGCCGTCAACCGGGCACCCTGATCGACCGCAACTACATCCGCAGTTCGTGGTGGGCGATTTACAATGATGAAGGGTCCGCCCTCATCATCAACCGCGCGAATGTCCTCCAGGGTCCGTATGATCTCGCCCACTACGCGGGCGATTTCGGACGCAAGCATGACCTCACCATCGAGGGCTGTTTCGCCACCGAGGATAGGTGGAATTTTTCCTCGCCTGGCACCAAAGGCTCCAACAACACCATCTGCCCGCCCGATGCCTGGCCCGCTGAGGCGCAGGCGATCATCAACGAAAGCGGACTCGAACCCGCATGGAAATCCATCGTCCCGGCGGATTGGAAACCGTTACCCGAGAAACGCGAAGGGGTTGACCCGGAGTGGATCAAGAACGCCATCGACTTCGTCGTGCCCGGCACCTCAAGTGATGGCTCGCACCTCGTTTCCCAGCGCAACTCCAACACCGGTGGAGCCAACGGCAAAACCTACCGCCAGGGCGAGGAGTTCGCCTATCGGATGAAAATTCCCGTCGGCAATAAGTCGGCGCTCGCCGCCACTTACTGGGGTGAGGAGGAACAGCAACGAAAGTTCAAGATCTTCATCAACGATCGCCTGCTCGCCACCCAGGAATTGTTCCGCGCCCATCCGGGTGCCTTCTTCGATCAGGAATATCCAATCACCCAGGACATGCTGCCGCCTGACGCTTCCGGCGAAACCGTCGAGGTCGTGGTCCGCTTCACCGTCGAGCCCGATGGTTACACCGCCGGCGGCTTGTTCGGACTCAAGGTCGTGCCTGCCAAGTAAACAAACCAGAAGACTCACTCCATGAATCCCGATTCCCCATCCCGTCCGCTGCCTCTTTCCGGGCGCCTGAGTTACGCCGCCAGCGATGCCGCCGGCCAGCTCGTCTTCTGCGTCATTTCATTCTATCTGTTGAAATTCTACACCGACGTGGCCGGACTTTCCGCCGCGGCGGCGGGGACGATCCTGCTCATCGCGCGGCTCATCGACGCCATTGACGCGCCGATCTGGGGCATCGTTTTTGACAAAACCCACAGCCGCTGGGGCAAGAGCCGCCCGTGGTTTCTCTGGCTCTGTCTGCCGTTCGCGGTGTTCGGGGTGCTGACCTTCTGCTCGCCGGATCTCGGTTCCACCGCCAAGGCGATCTATTCCGGCACCACCTACATCATCTGCAGCATCCTCTACACCGGCATCAATACGCCGGTCACCTCGATCCTCTCCGCGCTCACCCCCGACCCGAAAGAGCGCGTGGTGCTGACGAGTTTCCGCATGTTCGGCTCGAAAATAGGGGTGCTGCTGGTCAACGCCACCGCCTTCCCATTGGTGAAACTGCTGGGCAAGGGTGACGACAAACTCGGCTTCATGCTCACCATGCCGATCTTCGCCGCCGGCTCGGTCGTCCTTTTCCTCCTCGCCTTCCGCAACCTGCGGGAAACCATCGTCGAGAAGAAAAAATCGATGCCGGTCCGCGAGGGATTCCGCGCGCTCAAGGGCAACTGGCCGTGGTTCATTATCTTCGCCAGCAGCCTGTGTTTCTGGGTGGCGTTCATCTCGCGCATCTCGATGGTGCCGTATTTCTTCGAATACAAGTGGCAGCACAAGGAGCTCACCGCATTGGCGAACAGCCTTGATGTCGTCTCGCTCGCCTCGATCCTGCTGCTGCCATGGTTCTGCAAATGGACCAGCAAATCCAACATCTGGCTCTATGCGCTGGTCGGCTCGGTGATCAGCCAGTTCGTCCTCTATGCCGGTGCGGCCACGCACTCGACGCCGCTGCTTTTCATTGGCTGGATCGCGGGCATCGTCACCAGCGGCGCGGCGATGGCCATGCCGTTTTCGCTGCTCTCGGACAGCGTGGACTTCGGCGAGTGGAAAACCGGCGTGCGCGCGGCCGGATTGCTCACCGCCATTGGCGCGGCATTCTGCCTCAAGGCCGGCAGCGGCCTCGGTGGTGCCTTGCCTGCATGGATTCTCGGGGCCACCGGCTACGTCGCGAATGCCAAACAATCCGCCACGGCGCTGTTCGGGATCGACATCGGCTTCATCTGGCTGCCCGCCTTGTTTTATCTGTTTGCCCTTCTGCCCGTGCTGTTTTACCGCAAATACGAACGCATGGAGCCGCAAATCCACGCCGAACTAGAAGCCCGCCGCGCCGCCGCCCACTGATCGCCATGTTCTCCCTCCAATCCAATCACGACTCCGTGGTCTTCGCCGCCGGTGATGACCGCCTTCGCATCGCCTTCGTCACCCCGTCCATCGCCCGTATCACGTTCACCCGGGACAAGCCGTTCCTTGACGGCCCGAGCCTGATCGTCACGTCTACTGCCAGTTTTGCCGGATACAACCTGACAGAAAACTCGGACGCGTTCATCATCTCGACGCCCGAACTGACACTCGAAGTCACCAAGGCCACCGGAGCCATCCGCTACCTCGACGCCTCCGGCAAGCTGCTCCTGGCCGAACGCGGCAAATCGCTCACGCCGAAAAGACTCACCCGCAATATCTTCCGCAAGGACGCCGCCATCGCCGGCGGCCAGAGCATCAATGGCGCGCGCGCCCAGGCCGGCGACTTCGAGACGGTATTCGACCGTGATGCCTTCGAGGCGCGGCTCAATTTCGAGTTCGCGGAAAACGAGGCCTTGTTTGGCCTTGGCTCGCACGAGGAAGGATTCGGCAACCTGCGCGGAAAATCCCGCCATCTCTATCAGCAGAACATGAAGATGGTGGTGCCGCACCTCGTTTCCACCAAAGGCTACAGCCTGTTGTGGGATTGCGGCTCGCTGATGAAATTCCACGATGACGCCCAGGGCTCGTTCTGGTGGGCCGATGCGGTGGACGAGCTGGACTATTATTTCATCCACGGCGGCAGCTTCGACGGCGTGACCCGCCGCTACCACGAGTTGACCGGCAGCACGCCGCTTTTGCCGAAATGGGCCTTCGGCTTCATCCAGTCGAAGGAACGCTACGTCAACGCCGCCGAATTGCTCGATGTGGTCCGCGAATACCGCCGCCGCAAGATCCCGCTCGATGCCATCGTGCTCGATTGGAAATCGTGGCCGAACGGTGCCGGCTGGGGCCAGAAGTCGTTCGACCCCGCGCGTTTCCCCGATCCCGCCGCGATGACCCGCGAACTGCACGAAATGGGCGCGCGGCTGATGGTTTCCATCTGGCCCATCATGACCGGCGGCTGCCCCGACCAGCTCGAAATGCTGGAGCGCGGGGGAATGCTAGGGAACCAGGCGACCTACAACGCCTTCGATCCCGCCGCGCGCAAGGTCTATTGGGAGCAGGCCCGCCGCGGTTTGTTTGCCCACGGCGTGGATGCCTGGTGGTGCGATTGCACCGAACCCTTCGAGGCCGATTGGTCGGGCGCGGAAAAACCGGAACCGGAAGAGCGCCTGCGCATCAACACCGGGGCCGCCGCCACGTATATCGACCGCGCGTCGATCAACACCTACTCGCTGCCCCATTCACAGGGCATCTACGAAGGCCAGCGCACGGAAACCACCGCCAAACGCGTGCTCAATCTCACCCGCTCGTCCTACGCCGGCCAGCACCGTTATGGCACCGTCTGTTGGAATGGCGACATCTGTGGGACTTGGGAAACTCTGCGCAATTGCATTCCGGAAGGCGTCAATTTCTGCGCCACCGGCGAACCGTGGTGGACCGTGGACATCGGCGGATTTTTCATCAATCACGATGCCAATTACTGGTTCTGGCGCGGCGATTTCCCGGAAGGCTGTCGCAGACTCACCGCCATGGAGGCGATGGAACCGGACCCATCCGACACCGGTTGCCGCGACCTCGGTTTCCACGAACTCTACACCCGCTGGACGCAATACGCGGTGTTCCTGCCGATGTTCCGCTCCCACGGCACCGACGCAGCCCGCGAAATCTGGCGCTTCGGCGAAGAGGGAAATCCGTTCTACGACGCCATCGCCGCCGCCATCCGCCTGCGCTACCGGTTGCTGCCTTATCTCTACACGCTGGCTTCCGAGGTCACCCGCGAGGGGCGCATGATGATGCGCGCCGTGGCGCTCGATTTCCCGAACGACCCGGCCACCCACGATCTCGACGACCAATTTCTGTGCGGTCCCTCGCTGCTCGTCTGCCCGGTCACCCAACCGATGTTCTACGGCCCGGGGGCACAGCCGCTTCACGACGTGCCGCAGTCGCGCGAGGTCTATCTGCCCAAAGGCTGCGATTGGTATGACTTCCACACCGGCGAGCGCCACCGCGGCGGCCAGACCATCACCGCCGCCGCGCCGTTGGAGTCGATCCCGGTCTTCGTGCGCGCTGGCACCATCCTGCCGCTCGGTCCGGTGCTGCAATCGACCCCGGAAGAACCCTGCGAACCCATCGAACTGCGCGTCTATCCCGGAGCCAACGCGGATTTCACCCTCTACGAAGACGCCGGCGACGGCTACGGCTACGAACAAGGCGAGTTCGCCCGCACTCCCATGCACTGGGACGAGCAGATGCAGGAACTCACGATCGGAGACTGCCAGGGCGCGTTTCCCGGCATGAAGTCCACCAGACGATTCCAGGTGGTCCTCGTTGGAACCGCCGAGGCCAACGTGACAGTTAGTTACAACGGTCTGAAAAGCGTGTCCTGCCTGGTCCCCTCGCGATGAACTGACGAAACAGCTCTTCGCTATTTCCAGTCGGTCGCAGGTATTCTTTTACCTGCTGTGAAGCAGAGCATGGCGATGAGATTGTCTGTGGTCCGCGTGTCTTGCGTGTGACGGCTGGTCTGCCGCCACCCGAAATCCGTGCGCAAATTGTCGCCCAAAATGCAAGAACTGTCATGGCGGACCTCCGTTGAAAACCGTAAGGTGATTCCCGATTGAAGCACTTGCGCAAGAATGCAAGAGAGAAATCCCAGGCATTTCCCCATATAAACCCCTCCTTTATGCAATCCAAGCCACGCTGGAAGACTCTGCCGCACACTACCCGGCTCAGTGCCTGGTTTGGATTTTCCACTTTTTCCGCCCTCCGGTCCGGCCATTTTTTCTCAACAGCCTCCGAACCAAAACCGACATCATGATAAAGAACCGCCAACCTCTGTTCGCACGACTTGCCTTCCGCCTGCCCGTGCCCGTTGGCTCCGCAGCCACCATCCTCGCGTTGCTTCTGGCCGCTTCCCCGGTCGTCGCGGAAACCACCGCCGCCGGGCTGAAGACGCGTGCTCAAAAATGGCACAGCGATAACGGCGATGGAACCTACACCAACCCGGTGATCTTCGCCGATTTCCCCGATCCCGATGTCATTCGGGTCGATGATACCTACTACATGGTGACCACGACCATGTTTGTATTCCCGGGTGTTACCGTGTTGAAATCGAAGGACCTGGTGAACTGGGAATATTGCAGCAATGCCATTCCCCGGTTCGATTTCAGTCCTTGCTACAACCTCGATTCGGGCAACCGCTACGGGCGCGGACAATGGGCCACCAGCATCAAATACAACAAAGGAAAGTATTACCTGCTGTTTATGACCTGGGGCGAAGGCGGGTTTATCTGCTCAGCCGACAAAGCGGAAGGCCCCTGGGAAATCAGACATCTTCCAAAAATGTTCTACGACCCGGGTTTGTTCTTCGACGACGACGGACGGATCTACGTTGGCCATGGCAACGGCAAAATCAGCATTACCGAACTCGATCAAAACTTTGCGCCCAAAGGCGACGATGTATTGGTATTCACCGGCGACATTCGTCACGGATTGGAAGGAACCCGCATGTATAAAATCGGCGGGTATTACTATCTGTATTGCACCTACGGAGGCCCCGACGGCATTCAGGTAGCCCTGCGCTCGAAGAACATTTATGGGCCTTACGAGCAAAAAGTGGTCATCAGCGAAACCAGGAAGGGCGTGAATTTTGGCGTGCATCAAGGCGCATTGATCGAAACTCAAACGGGCGAATGGTGGACCATGCTGTTTGTGGATGTCGGTCCGTTCGGGCGTTGCCCGTCCTTGCACCCGGTCACCTGGACCGATGGTTGGCCAATGGTCGGGCTCGATGGCCACGGGGTCATCACTTACAAAAAACCGAATGTGGGCAAGGAACATCCGATTGCAAAGCTGCCGACATCCGATGAATTCAATGCCAATGAGTTGGGCATGCAGTGGGGTTGGAACCACAACCCGCATCCCGCAAAATGGTCGCTAACGGAGAAAAGCGGCTGCTTGCGGCTCAAAACAGTCAAGGTGGTTGAAAACCTGACCCAAGCGCCCAACACGCTCACCCAGCGGCCATTTGCAAATTACGTGCAATCGGTTCCAACCGTTGCCACGACTCGCATGGATGTTGCCAACATGAAAGATGGCGACGTCGCAGGGTTGGCAGTCTTTCAAGAGCCCTACGCGTTCATTGCGGTGAAACAAGAGAATGGGGAAAAGCAGTTGGTCATGGTGAACAACGGCGAAGCCGTAGCTTCTTTGCCGCTTCAAGGGATCACCATCTTCCTGCGGACGAGCGCATCCAACGGCACCAAGAAAGCGACATTCGAGTATAGCCTCGACAACAAGAAATTCAAACCACTGGGCAATGAGTTGGAGATGCGCTTTAACCTGAGCATTTTCACCGGCAATAAGTTCGCCCTCTTCAACTATGCCACTAAGGAACCAGGTGGTTATGTCGATTTTGATTGGTTCAGGGTTCAATAAAGAATCGAGAAATGAAATGAGAAGATCAGTCGCAACTATAGCTTTGTTCTTAGCTGCTAATGTTTGTTTTTCTCAGGTTAAAACGAATCATGAATCCGATATCACTGAAGCTTCAAAGAACAAACGCGATGTATTGAATGGCTTCGATCCGATCCATCAATCCGTCAACAGCATCAAATCCGCACCCTATGCGGATACTCAAATGCCATCATCGAGACGTGCTGCGGATTTGATTCAGCGGTTGACGTTTGAGGAAAAACTACTGCTTACCGGTGGCTGGAAGGGATTCAACATTACGGGAATACCCAGATTGGGCATACGCCCGGTTACCATGGCGGATGCGTCTCAAGGTGTGCGCTTGGGAACCATTGCCGTCGAAGGCAAAAGCACTTCATTTCCCGGAATGTTACCATTGGCTTCCACATGGAATAATGAATTAGCCGGAAGATTTGGCAAAAACATCGGAGAAGAATGTAGAGCTTTAGGGGTGGATATCCTTCTCGGTCCGGGCATTAACATGCAGCGGCTTTCCGTCGGGGGGCGCAATTTCGAATACATGGGCGAAGACCCGTTGCTGACCGCCGGTATTGCAACAGCATACATTCGGGGCATTCAAAGCACCGGAATCATCCCGACGGCAAAACACTTTATTGGGAATGACCAGGAATTCTGCCGGCATATCGCCAATTCGGTCATCGGCGAAAGAGCGCTTCGTGAGATTTATCTCCGGCCATGGGAAGCGATCATTAAAAACGCCAACTGCATGGGGATCATGACGGGCAACAATTTGGTGAACGGCATTCCCTGCGCAATGCACAAACCTTTGATCGCGGATATTCTCCGCAAGGAATTCGGATTCACCAGCCTGGCAATGACAGATTGGCAAAACACCAACTATTACCCGGAAAAACAAAACCTGGTTCTGCAATCAGGCGAAACCCTGCTGATGCCGGAAAACACCACATTCGCGAAATGGGTGAACCAACAAGTTGCGGATGATCCTGAAACAAGGGCAAAGATCGAGCGCCAGTTGGAAGCCATGATTTTCCCCACCATTGAAATTCTTTTCCGGATGGGTGTGTATGACAGGGAGCCCCAGGACAAACAATATCTCGACTTGTATCCGCAGCATCAGAATCTCGCCCGGGAGTGTGCCGAAGAGGCCATCGTGATGTTGAAAAACGATGCGGATATCCTGCCGGTGGATCGGAACAAGAATATCGTCCTGGTTGGCGAACCGGAAATCCATAGCGGTTCGGGAAGCGGCTTTGTTGCAGGGTATGACCATGTGTCGTATGAAGCCGGTTTGCGCAAGGCATACGGGGAGCGTTTCACGTATTGCGAAAAAATTGATGAACCCGTTGTGAAAAACGCTGACGTCGTCATCTTTAATTTCAACAAAAACTCGGGTGAAGGTTATGATGTTCCATTCGATAACCCGCAAGCGGTCATTGGCGACCTGAACGCCGTTCTTAAACTCAATAAAAATGTGGTCGTGCTGATGAACGCGGCCAATACCATGCCGATGGAATGGGTGAAGGACATCAAGGGTCTGTTGTGGTGCAGTTATCTGGGGCAGGAACGTGGAAATGCCCTGGCAAGTATTGTAAGCGGCAAGGTGTCGCCATCGGGCAAACTGCCATTCACCATCGAAAAGGATTTTGCTGATTCACCAGATCCAGATTTCAATCATATCGCAGGCAATCCGGTTTGGTATGGAAACAACGAGTATAAAGAGTATTGGCTTGGGATGGCTGAAAAATTTGATGAGTCGTTTTCCAAGCACATCAAACCTCATCAAACGATTGATGTCCCTTATGACGAAGGTGTGTTCATCGGTTACCGCTGGTATGAATCGAAAAACAAACCCGTGCGATTCCCATTCGGGTTTGGGCTCAGTTACACTCAGTTTCATTACTCTGATCCAAGGTGTGAAGACCATTGGGCGAAAAACGGCGAAGTCATTCTATCCGCAACCATTTCAAATACAGGCAAACAGGAGGCCAGGGAAATCGTCCAGCTTTATGTTTCCGACAAACAGTCCAGCGTTCCCCGTCCTCTCAAGGAACTAAAGGGTTACCAGAAGGTGAATCTAAAGCCAGGAGAAACAAAAACGCTTTCTTTTGTGCTAACCAAAGATGCTTTCTCGTTTTGGAATGAACAGGCTCATTCATGGGTTGTCGAGCCGGGCGTATTCGATGTGATGCTTGGCGCGTCCTCGGCCGACATTCGAGTAAAAACCACGCTGGATCTGAAATAAACAAATGAAAGGATATTTTTAACATGTACAGCTTTTCAAAATCGGTGTGCCTTTCTGCATTAGTCCTCTTTTGCAGTTTAAGTTTCACAAACTCCTGGCAGTGCCATGCCGGCGACGACGTCTCTGTTTCCGAACGTCCGTGGCTGAATCCCGACATGCCTATTGCTGAGAGGGTCCGGCTTCTGCTCAAGGCGCTTAAGCGCGAAGAGAAAATTTCGCTTATCTACTGGTTTCAACCGGCAATTCCGAGACTTGGAATCCAGAAGTTCGATCATGGGAACGATGCCACACACGGGGTGCGGCGTCCGGATATGGCAACCGTGTTTCCCCAGACTATCGGACTTGCGGCATCCTTCAACCCGGAAGGCGTAAGACAGATGGCCGATGCCATTGCCGACGAGTTCCGCGCCAAGCACAACTTCTACAACGGAGTTCCTCCAGGCAATTATGCCGGATGTCTCGTGGCGTGGAGTCCGACCATTAACTTGTCCAGGGATCCGCGGTGGGGGAGAGTCCAGGAGACATATGGCGAAGACCCCTTCCTGACAAGCCGGATGGGCGTTGCGTATGTGCGAGGGCTTCAGGGCGACAATCCCCATTATCTGAAGGTTGTGGCCTGCATAAAGCATTTCGCGGGCAACAACGAGGAGCATAACCGTTTCGGCTGTAATGCGAACGCTGATGAGCGCTACTGGTTCGAGTATGAATTCAAGCCGTTCGAGGCATGCATAAAGGAAGCTGGCGCTGTCCATGTCATGAGCGCCTATAACGCAATTAACGGCGTGCCCTGCTCGGCGAATAAATGGCTTCTGACCGACATCCTGAGAGGCCGATGGGGGTTCGATGGTTACGTGACAAGCGATTGCGGCGCGATCTCCAACATGGTTGACCAGCACCAGTATGTGAAGACGCCCGAAGAGGCGATTGCCGCTGCCTTGAATGCCGGATGCGATCTCGAAGGCGGCTGGTTCTGCAAATATCCCGATCTGACCAATAAATATCTGGCAAAGGCTCTTGATGCCGGCCTTACGACGGAAACGGTCCTTGACCAGGCACTCGCCCGTATTTTGACTGTCCGATTCAAACTTGGCATGTTTGATCCTCCTGAAAAGGTTCCTTTTTCAAAAATCAGCACGGATATCGTCGCCTGTGAGAAACACCTCGAACTCACGCGGCAGCTTGCACGGGAATCAATGGTTCTCCTGCGAAATCAGCCGGTCTCGGGAGAACCGTTGCTGCCCGTCCAATCCAGAAAGGTAAAATCCATCGTCGTGTTTGGACCGCGCGCAGCGGACTGCCAGCTTGGAGACTATTCGCCGGAAAAGCCTGCCGGCCCCCTCGTATCCCCCCTGGCCGGAATCATGGAACGGGCCAAAAAAGATGGCATCCGGGTAACGCATATTGGTGCGGACGAACAGTTGACGCCGGTTCCTTCCTGCAATCTGCTGTCCAGTGACGGAAAACCGGGACTGGACGCGGTATACTTCCAGGGTAATAATTTCGACACGCAACTCCTCTCACGGATTGACCCCAAGATTGATTTTACCTGGGGCGGAATGATTGAAACTCCGGTTCCGGGCATGAAGCCGGAGAATTTTTCCGTCCGTTGGACCGGTTCCCTCGTCGCCAACCGTGACGGCGAATACGCAGTGGGCATTGAAACTGACGATGGCGGGAAGTTATGGCTGGATGACAAGTTGCTCGTAAACCAGTGGACGGTTCAAGGTCCGACCCAATGCTCAACCACACTGCATCTGGCTGCCGGGCAAAAAGTAAAACTGCGTTTTGAATATTTCCAGGGAGGCAGCGGGGCCGTCGCCAAGCTCCTTTGGGCCCCGCCAGCGCATGACCGCAACACGGATTCAGTCAAAAATGCCGACCTGGTCATTGCCGTGCTCGGACTGCGCACTGAGGACGCGATGGAGGCCAAAGACTTGAATAGCCTGGAACTGCCCAATGACCAGCAGGCGCTAATCGAAAAGACCGTGTCTGCAAATCCCAATACCGTCGCCGTCATGATCGGCTGTCATCCCCTGGCCATCAACTGGATGGCTGAACATGTGCCGGCAATACTCAATGCCTGGTTTCCGGGAACGCAGGGCGGTAACGCGATCGCCGATGTTCTGTTTGGCGATTACAACCCGGCAGGCCGTCTGCCTCTGACCGTCTACCGTTCTGTTGACCAACTGCGTCCACTGAACGAATACGACATCATAAAAGGACGGACTTACATGTATCTGAAAGACAAGCCTCTTTATTCGTTCGGCCACGGTCTGAGCTACACGTCGTTCAACTATGGCAATCTCACACTTTCAAAAAGCACCGTTGCAACCAGCGGCAATGTCACCGTCTCTGTCGATGTGACAAATACCGGGCCTCGTGATGGCGAAGAAGTCGTGCAGTGCTATGTCCACTCACGGAATTCCAGCGTTCCGATGCCCATAAGGCAGCTTTGGGCATTCCAGAGGGTAAAACTACAGAAAGGCCAGACTCGGAGAGTTCAGATGACCCTAAACACGGAAAATTTCGGACATTGGGAAAAGGCCCGACAGGCCTTCGTTGTTGAACCAGGAGACTTTGACATCATGGTCGGCACGTCCTCCGCAGACATCCGACAGAAGGCTGTGCTTACAATCAAAGGAATGTAAAACCATGAAGATCCGCTCATTGCTATTTCCGGCAGCCTTGCTTTGCGGCATGTCGGCAACGAATGCCGCCGAGGTGAACAAACACAGCAAGCCCAACATCATCTATATTTTGGCCGACGACTTGGGGTATGGGTCTTTGGGTTGTTACGGATCCAAAACATTTCAAACCCCCAACATCGACCGACTGGCCGCCGGGGGCGTCCGCTTTACCCGGCATTATGCCGGCGCGCCGGTGTGCGGGCCTTCTCGCTGCGCCTTGGCAACCGGTCTGCACAACGGACACGGCCAGCTACGGCGTAACTTCGCGCCAGGAGAAGAAATCAACTTGGCGGCGGGCACTCAAACCATTGCCTCGTGCCTCAAACAAGCGGGATACGCGACCGCGATGATCGGAAAATGGGGCTTGGGCATGGCCGATACTTCGGGCGACCCGCTGCGTCAGGGCTTCGACTATTATTGCGGCTATCTGTGTCACGTCCTGGCTCACAATCCCTACCCGGAGTATCTGTTGGAAAACGGCGCGAAAATGGATTTGGGTAATAATGTGCGATACAGCCCGGTGACACACTGGACCAAAGGCCTGGGAAGTTATGCCACGGAAATGAAGAAGAACTCACAGGAGGTATTCACCGAAAAGGCGCTTGGTTTTATCGAAACACACCGTGATCAACCGTTCTTCCTGTATTTCGCACCGATTATTCCTCATGACAATGGTGAGGCAGAGAGCGCGGAAGCCCGTTACAAAATGCCTTCGTATGAACCGTATGAGAACATGCCGTGGACTGAAAATGAAAAAGGCTATGCGGCAAACATCACCTACCTGGATCGTGAGGTAGGGAAGCTGATGAACCGGGTGAAGGCCCTCGGTATCGAGGAAAACACGCTGGTGATTTTCACCAGCGATAACGGAGCCGATGCGCCCGATCGTTTTGAAAGAACTGCCAACGCTCCGCTACGGGGAATCAAACGGGACGTCTATGAAGGAGGAGTGCGTGTGCCCCATATCGCTTCTTGGAAGGGCACCATTGCCGCGGGCAGGGTAAGCAACCATGTGTCGGCATTCTGGGACTTTTTACCCACAGCCTGTAATCTTGCCGGCATCCAACCGGAACAACCCACCGACGGCATTTCCTACCTGCCCGAACTTCTCGGAGAAAAGCAAAAGAAGCACGAATCGTTGTATTTTGAATTTTACGAGCAGGGAGGAAAACAGGGCTACCTTGAGGGTGATTGGAAACTTGTTTATTTAGATGTGCTCAAAACACCGCAGAATCCTGTGAATGAATTATACAATATCAAGACAGATCCCGAGGAAAAAACCAACCTTGCCAAAGAGCAACCGCAGCGGGTCACGGAACTGCAAAGGCTGATGCAAAAAAGCAGAACTTCAAATCCCAATTACAGATTCAATGACTGAAAACGCCGGCCCACGGCTCCCAGAAATTGGCCAACCAATGATCTCATTCATCCTCCGTACGTTTCCCGTCCTCGCCATTTTACTGGCGCATCCGCTCCACGCGGATGTGGCGCAGACGCTCCAGACCTCCATGATCTGGTCGCCCGCCGCACCGGTGGGAACTCAGGCTTACGTGGCATTCCGTAAGGAATTCAACCTGGCGTCTGTGCCGGCCGGTCCAGCGATGCTGCATTTATTCGCGGATTCGCGCTACCTGCTGTGGGTGAACGGCAGCCAGATCCTGCGCGGGCCGTCGCGTTTCAATCCCAAAGGCCCGGAATACGACAGCCTCGACATCCAACCGTATTTGCAAGCCGGCGCTAACAGCCTGGTCGTGTTGGTGCATCATTACGCCGGTGCCACCAGCGGCCGCATCATGAGCCATGCTCCCGGACTCACCGTTTTGTTGGAATCCGGAGGCCAGGAAATCCTGCGCACCGATGGCTCGTGGAAATCCAGTAATTCCACCGAATACCGGCCTTCGCCGGGTGCCTGGAGTTCCATCCCGGATGTGATCGACGCGCGGCTCAGTCCCGGTGCCTGGACGACGACGGATTTCGATGACAACGCGTGGTCCGCCGCTTCCTCCGTCGATGGCTCCACCTGGGGCGCACTCCAAGCCCGCCACACGCCGCTGACAAAGGAAACCGAACTCACCGGCGTGAAAAGACTGCCCGGTGGCGAGGCGCTTTCCGGCGTGCTGCCCATCGATCTGGTGCCCGGAGCCGCCCCCAAGACCTCTACCGGTGGCTACAGCGGTTACTGGATGTGGTCGCCCGCCGCCGCGTCGAGCGTCTGGTTCAAAACCGTGTGGAGCAATACGAAGTTCGGATCCGGCGCGGGCTGTTCGATCAAGGTGCTCTGCGACAACTCCTTCACGCTTTACGTCAACGGCAGCCAGATCGCACAGAGCTCGGATTGGCAGACCGGCTACACCGGAAATCTGAATCTCAACGACGGCGACGTCATCACCATCGACGCGCAGGACCTCGAAAACGGCGATCACTCGGCGGGCCTATTCGCCGCCATCGTCCGCAGCGGCTCCACCGTCCTGACCACCTCGGATTTTCGCTGCACGACCACCGCGCCAGCCGCCGGTTGGAGAACGAGCACCGATCTAACCAGTCTCGCCGCGCCGTCATCGGCCAACGTCCACCCCGCCCACCAGAGTGCTTCTACCGCAGCCTCCATCGTCCTGGACCTCGGCAAAATGGCGATGGCCTACCCGAAAATCCAGCTCGATGCCGACGCGGGCAGCACGCTGCAACTCCAATACGCCCTGCGCTACGTGAACGGCCAACCCGCAGAAACCTACGGCACCGGCACGACCTACACCGCCCGCGCCGGCGTTCAGGAACTCCTCGCCGCCGATCAATGGTGCGCCCGCTACGTCACCCTCACCTGCACCTCCGGGCGGGTGAGGATTCTGGGACTTCAAATGATCGACCGCCGCTATCCCTACGAACGGGTCGGCAGTTTCCAGTGCAGCGATCCCATGCTCACGAATCTCTGGGAAATGGCGGTCAACACCATCGAGGCCACCACCGACGATGCCCACGGCTCGGACGCCCGCGAGCGCAACGAATGGGTGCAGGATGGCAGCAAGGCCAGCTTCAACACCATCCGCATGGCCGCCGCCGGCCCCGATGGCAATGGTGGCCGAATTTACTCCGACCCGCGCACGCTGCGCAAACTGCTGCGCGACTCCGCCCACTCGCAACTCCCCGACGGCCGCATGCTCGGCACCTTCCCGACCGACCGTGGCGACTCCGATCCGCACTACGTGATCGAGGACTACGCGCTCCAATGGGTCGAGGCGTTGCGCTGGTATCACGACCTTAGTGGCGATACCGCCTTCGTGCAGGAAATGTGGCCCACGCTGGTGGCGCAAATGCAATGGTGCCTCGACCGCATCACCGCCCGCGGCCTGCTCAACGCCCGCGAATACACCTCGTTCGACAACCCGCTGGCCTACATGACTTGCGAGGGAGCGAACATCAACGCGTTTTTCTATCAGTCTCTCCGCGACGCCGCGTATCTGGGAGGGGTTGTCAATCAAACCACCCAGGCAAACGCCTACACCGCAGCGGCGGACGCGCTTTATTCCACCTACAACGCCCAACTCTGGAATGCCTCGGAGCAGGCATACAGCGCGGGCTACCTCAACGGCAGCAAGCTCGGCCCCACGGTGCATGCGCAGTTGATGGCGCTTTACAGCGGCATCGTTCCCGCCGATCGTGTGGCTGCCACCCGCGCGTGGTTCGTGGCAAACTACAAGAACCCGGGGGCCGGACTCGCGATCGGTCCGAAATCGAATTATCTCACCTTAATCGCCAACAAAGCGGGGCTCGGCATGCCGATCATGTATTACTGGGCGTTCAGCGAACTCTATCGCGCGAATACCGCCGCCATGGACCAGGAAGCGATTTCCGAAATGCGCCGCCGCTGGACGAACATGGTCAATTTCCTCCAGGACGCCGGCACGCTCAGCGAGTCGTTCGTCAACGACCAGGGCGGCGGAATGAGCGAGTCATGCCACAACTACGGCGCGGTTCCTGCCTGGTTCCTCAGTTCTTTCGTGCTCGGCCCCCGCGTCGCCGGGCCGCATGGAAACCGCCAGCTCGTCATCGAGCCACGCCCCGGTGACCTGACATCCGCCTCTGGAACCGTCGTCACCGACCTCGGACCGGTCCCGGTGAGCTGGACGAAGAATAACGGCACGTTGCAATTTTCCTGCACGGTTCCTCCCGGAAAAACCGCCACCTTGCGCCTGCCGGTCTCCGGCGGGGCGATTACCCTGGATGGCAGCGTGGTGAACCATCCGGTCATCGAAGGCCGCCACATCGTCCTGCCGCTTTCATCGGGCGCTCACGCAGCCACGGTGGAAGCCCCGGCAGCGACAACGAGGACGATCTATGAGGACACACTCATCGCGAACAATGTCGCCCTGAACGGAACGTTTCCCACAACTTCCAGCAACTTTGCCGGAGGCACCGCCTCCGCCGCATGGACCGCATCCGGCACCATGTCCCAGACCGCCAGCGGAGTCACCTTTCCTGCGAATGGAGCGGCCTTCCTGCCAATCTCGATTCAGCCGGACTACATCTACAATCTCCAGGCAACCCTTTCCGCCGCATCGACATGGACGGCCATCGGTTTTTCCGATTCCTCCGCCAGCGGACAATGGCACACCACGGGCAACAAGTTCGCGTGGGCCCTGGTCCGCGTGCCCGGCGCAGGGGCGCCGCAGTTCTTCGGCGGCGCGGGAGCCGTCAACCTCCAAAGCTGGTCCAGCAGTGCCGATGGCACCCGCACGGTTTCGATCACCCTGGACACCACCGGCGCACAGTGGACGGCCTTCGCCACCATCGACGGCGTGAACTCATCCACTTTCACCTTCGCGGCGAATCCTTCCATTTCCCATGTCGGCTTTGGCCGTGACAGCGGCGGCAGCAGCATCGTGAGGGATTTCCGCCTGACCGCCACGGGCACCCCGCCCCCCTACATCCGCACCGACGACCAACTCACGGGACGCACCACCGTCGAGGTGCCTGGAAGCGAAGCCTTGTTTCAGGAAAGTCTCGCCGGGCGCACCGACTTTCTGAAAACCGGCGGCGGCACGCTCACGCTGAGTGATCCGGCCAACTACAGCGGGGCGTCCCGCATCCTGGAGGGAACGCTGAAACTCAGCCCCACGACCAACATTCTGCCGTCCGCGACCTCCCTGTCGCTCGAAGGCTCCTCCTCCGCGCTCGATCTCAACGGTGCCACGCAAACGGTCGCATCCCTGGGCTCGGTTTCCGGAAGTGTCATCCAACTCAACGGCGGCACGCTCATCATTTCAGGAAATACAGGCGACGCCATCGTCCAAGGCACCATCACCGGCACTGGCAATCTCACCAACAGTGGCACCCTGCGCCTCGTCGGCGACGCCACGCTCGATTTCACCGGCACCTTCACCAACACCGGCACGCTCGATCTGATGACCTGGAACGGCTCGCTGCCAGTGGGATTCGTCAAAAACGGCATCGTGCTCGACCGCAGCGCTGTGAAGTTCTCCAGCTATTCAAGAGCGGGAAACGATTTCATCCTGACCCTCCAGGGATACCCCGGCCACAATTACCAACTTCAGTTAAGCCCGGACCTGCAGACCGGCAGTTGGCAGAACCTCGGCGCGCCAGTGCCGGGCAACAACGCTCCCATCCCTTTCACGGTTCTCGGCGGAGCCGCCGCAGACCGCCGCTTTTACCGCGTCCAAGTCACCCCTTGAAGCTCAAAATCCTAGTTTCACATGAATCCAAATTCCTCGATCAAATTTCCCATATCCGTCCTGCTGATGGCAGGTTTCTGCCAGATCGCCGTAGCCGCCGAACCTCCGGCCGAGCCGATGAGCGTTTGGTTCACGTCCCCCGCCAAATGGTATCTCGAATCCTGCCCGCTGGGAAATGGACGCCTCGGTGCGATGGACTTCGGCGGCGTGGATGAATGCCGCGTCGTGCTCAACGAGTCCAGCGTCTGGTCTGGCGGTCCCTATGATGCAAACCGCCCGGATGCGCATCAATGTTTGGAGTCAGTCCGCAAGGCGATTTTCTCCGGTGACATCGAGGCCGCGAGCCATTTGCTCGGCGCCAATTTCAAGTATCGGGAGGGCGTGAGTGGCTGGGGAGATGAAAACCAGTTTGGCAGCTATCAGATTCTGGGGGATCTCACGCTCCAATTCAAATCCTCCGGAAACCGCCCGGGCGTGACTTCCCCCAGTGGCCATGCCCGGGGCGACGGTGCCGGTGCGGGCATGGAAGTCCGCATGGACGGCGTCTCCGCTACCCAGGCGGGTCCAGGCACAGGAAAATCGATCCGCAGCAGCTTCGATGGCACGGAACAAACCAAGTGGTGCGTGCCAGATGCCGGGAAAGAAGTGACCTGGCAGGCCGAACTGCCCGCCGCCCAAAAAGTTTCCAGCTACTCCCTGACCAGCGCCGACGACATGCCCGTGCGTGACCCGAAGGAATGGTCGCTCGATGCCTCAAACGACGGCAAACAATGGACCACCCTCGACAAGCAGACGATGCCGGAGCAATTCGCAAATCGCTTCGAGAAAAAATCCTTCGAGGTCGCCAAGCCGGGTGAGTATCGCTTCTACCGCTTCACCTTCATCCCACGCGATGCCTACTTCCAATTGAGCGAAATCAACCTCACTGGTCTGGAGCTCCCGAAATCCTCACCCGTCCCGGCGGACTACCGCCGCGACCTCAATGTGATGCGCGGGGTTTCAACTACCCAATTTTCGATTGATGGCGTGGAATTCCAGCGCGAGTTGATCGTCTCCAAGCCGGCCGAGGTCGTCGCCATGCGCGTCCGAGCCTCCAAAAATGGCAGCTTGAATTTCACCGCAAGTTTATCCCGCGCACAGAACGCCAAGGTTCATGCAGACGGCAAAACGCAGGTGATGGAGGGTCAACTCCCTTTCAACAAGCCCGGCACCGGCGAGTCCGGCGAGGGCGTGAAATTCCTCAGTGTGCTCGCGGTTTCTAACGTCGGCGGAAAATCCACCACCACCAATGGCGGCGTCACCATCGAGGGCGCGGATGAGGCAGTCTTGCTCGTTTCCGCTGGCACCAACCTGCGCAACGAGGGTTACGAAAAACAAGTCCGCACCCGCCTGCAAGCCGCGCTCGCTACGCCGTTCAAAACCATCCTGGCCGATGCCACCCGCGACCACGCCAGCTACATGGATCGCTGCAAACTCGATCTCCCTGCCGGTCCGAATGCGAAGTTGCCGACTCCCGAGCGCGTGCGCCTCAACGAAGCATCGCCCGATCCGTCGCTCGCGGCGCTGTATTTCCAGTTCGGCCGGCATTTGATCGTTTCCAGCTCGCGTCCGGATTCGCAGCTTCCCAGCAACCTGCAGGGCATCTGGGCCGACGAGTATTCCACCCCGTGGCGCGGTGATTTCCACACCAACATCAACCTCCAGATGAACTATTGGGCAGCCGGTAGTGCCAACCTCGCGGAGTGCCACCTGCCGCTGATGCGCTTCCTCGAAGGCATGGCGAAGGAAGGGGCAAAAACCGCCAAGGCCTATTACAACGCGCCGGGCTGGGTTGCTTATCACACGCAGAATCCATGGTTTGAAACCGCGCCCAGTGCCCTGTCCTGCGCCGCCGGACCCGTGAGCGGCGCATGGCTGGTGCAGCATGTCTGGGAGCACTATCAATTCACGCAGGACAAGGAGTTTCTCCGGAAATACTATCCGCTGCTGCGCGGTGCCTCGGAGTTTTGCGCCGCCGTGCTCGTCGAGGACCCGCGCACCAAGGCCCTCGTCACGGTGCCGTCCAGCTCACCGGAAAATGCCTTTGCCTACACCGCGCCCGATGGCTCCCGCAAAAACGCGTCGTTTTGCGCCGGCTCCACCTACGACATGCAAATCATGCGCGGCTTGTTCAAGGCCACAGCCGCCGCCGCACGCATCCTCGGAACTGACGAAGATTTTGCGAAATCCATCGAGGCCACCAGCGCACGCCTCGCACCCACAAAACTAAACTCCGCTGGCCGCATCATGGAATGGCAGGAGGATTACGAGGAAACGGATGTCAATCATCGCCACAGCTCGCACTTGTGGGGGCTTTTCCCGGGCGACGAAATCAGTGCCAATACGCCCGAACTGCTCGAAGGTGCCCGCAAGTCGCTCGACCGGCGCGGCGATTCCTCGACCGGTTGGTCGATGGCGTGGAAGGCAAATTTCTGGGCCCGCCTGAACGATGGCGACCGCGCCGCCAAACTGCTTTCGATGCTGATCGGCCGCGGCGCGCCGAACCTGTTCTGCCTGCACCCGCCGTTCCAGATCGATGGCAACCTCGGCGGCTGCGCGGCTGTCGCAGAAATGTTAGTGCAAAGCCACGATGGCACAATCACCCTTCTCCCAGCGCTGCCCGCGGCATGGAAAGACGGCAAAGTCACCGGCCTGCGGGCGCGTGGAAATTTCACCGTCGATCTTGAATGGAAGGACGGCAAGGTCATTCATCACCGCATCACCTCGCCGGAAGCACGAACCGTGAAAATCAAGATCAACGGCTCCATTCAAACCGAGCGCTCACAAACACCTTGAAGAGTGATTTCATCAAAAAATCAACATCACTCATGGCACATCATCCCCACATCCCAACCCTCATCGCCGCTGCAATCGGCTGGCCCGCCGCGCCGCTTGCAAGCGCCACCGACTACCACGCCGCTCCGTCCGGCAACGACACCAACGACGGCATCAACCCGCAAACGACACGCTCAACAACATGAAGAACTTTCCCATCGCGCTCTGCCTCAGCCTCTTTCTCCCGCTGGCCGCCAGCGCTCTGACGATCGAGGTGGACCCGGCGACTCCGCTTACCGGCACCTGCGCGGTGGAGTGGAATTCGAACAACACATTTGAAAGGGTCGGAACTCCACTTTCGTCCCTTCTCTAACCCCACATAGCAGTTTCAACCATGAAAGCAAAAATCCACCATCTCCTGCGTGCGCTCGCTTCCGGGGGTGCGGCCCTCTTCGCCCTCGCCGCCACCACCACCTTGCTCTCGTTGGCGTCCGCCCACGCGGCGACCCTTGACACCACGGGCACGACCTTAACGCTCTCTCCCCAGAACCAATACATCGGCACTGGCACCCTCGGGGTAAGCGGCGGCGGCACCGTATGGCTGGACACCGATAGTTCAGCCGCAGCCACCGAGTTTGCCATGACGGGCGGACTCATCGACATCGTCGGCGGAACCGAACTGACCAACGGTGGCTGGCAAAAGGGAGTTTGGACCAACAACAAGGCCGGCATGCAGGTGAACGGCTCGTTCAACATCTGGGACGGCAAGCCGGTAAAAATCGATGCTCTGACTGGCTCGGGCACGGTCACTAAAACACATGGCGGCAATTCGCCCACCTTGCTGACCGTCGGTGTCAACAACGGCAGCGGGACTTTTAGCGGCACGATTTCCAATGCCGCCGGTGCCATCGCCTTCACTAAAGAAGGCTCCGGCACCCAGACTCTCAAGGGCACCAACACCTACAGCGGCGCGACCATCATCACCTCCGGCACCTTGCAACTCGGCGATGGCGGCACGACTGGCAGCCTTTCCAGCAGCAGCACCATCACCAACAACGGCAATCTCACCATCAACCGCAGTGATGCTCTGACGGTCTCGAACGTCATCACCGGCAGCGGCTCGCTGACCAAGCTCGGCGCGGGCTCGCTGACGCTTTCCAGCAACAACACCTACACCGGGGGCACCTCGATCAACGCCGGAACCGTGATTTCCGGTGCGGGCGGCGTGCCCGTGGGCGTGCTAACCATCGCTTCCGACGCCACGCTTGCCACGACCTCTGCCAGCAGCACGGGATTGGCGGCGCTTTATTACAACAATTCCCCAGTCCAAGCCAACTTCGCCAGTCTTCCGGCATTGCTGAGTCATTTCGGCACCAACAGCCCGGCTCCCTCGCTGGTGCAAACTGCCGCCTCAATGAACCTTGCGGGCGACGGCACCGGTTTCCCGGCTCCCTACACCAGCGGCGCAACCTACTTCGAGGCAATTTACTCCGGCAAGGTGAACATCGCCACCGCTGGAACCTACACGTTCAACACCAGCAGCGATGACGGCTCGATGCTCTTCATCAATGGTGTGGCGGTGGTTACCAACAATTTCTTCCAAGGCGTCACCACGCGGACCGGCACCATCGCACTCACCGCCGGGATGCACGACATCGTCATCGCCTTCAACCAAGGCAGCGGCGGCTACGGCATGAACGCGCAAATGAGCGGGCCAGACAACACCACCATGGTGGACATCAACACCGGCAACGCCAACATCACGCCCGACCTCGTCGTCGGTTCTCTCGTCGGCGCAGGGAATGTCTCACTCACCACCGGCAATCTGATTACTGGCATCGACAACACCAGCACCAATTTCTCCGGCGTCATTTCCGGCATCGGCGGATTGACAAAATTCGGCCCCGGCACGCAAACGCTCCTCGGCACCAACACCTACACCGGCGCGACCACGATCAGCGGCGGCACCTTGCAACTCGGCGATGGTGGCACCTCCGGCAGTCTTGCCGCCAGCAGTGCCATCAACAACTACGGCAATCTCACCATCAACCGCAGTGATGCTCTGACGGTCTCGAACGCTATCAGCGGAACAGGCTCGCTGACCAAAACAGGCTCCGGCACGCTGACCCTCACCGGCACCAACACCTACAGCGGCACGACCGCGATCACCTCCGGCAATCTGCAAATCGGCGACGGCGGCACCTCCGGCACCCTCGGCTCCGGCCCGGTCACCATCGCCAGCGGCGCCACACTGACGATTAACCGCAGCGATGACTACTCACCACCTGCCGGACAAAGCATCAGCGGCGCGGGCGCATTGATCAAGACCGGTTCCGGTTCGCTCACACTCACCGCCGCGAGCACCTACACCGGCGGCACCATCATCAACGCCGGCACTCTCAAGGCGGGTGCCAACCAGGCCTTTGGCAGCAGTGGAGCCACCGTCACCCTGAACGGCGGATCGATCAATCTCAACAGCTACTCGCAAACTCTGGCCGCGCTGATCGGCAACGCAGCGGGCACTGTCCAAGGCGGCACGGGTCTCACGAGCGTGCTCACCCTCGGCAGCGGAAACGCCTCGTCAACCTTCGGCGGCGCGCTGTCCGGCAACCTGGCCTTGGTGAAAATTGGCACGGGCACACTGACATTAACGGGCGCGGTGACCATGACCGGCGTCATCACCGTGCAAGAAGGCACGCTGGATCTCTCGGCGGCAACCCTCTCGGCAGACACCAGAATCAATGCCGCGAAACTGGCTCTGGTGAAACTCCCCACCGCCTCCATCAACAAACTTTACATCGACAACGTGAAACTCGCGCCCGGTCGCTGGGGCGCGCCCGGCAAAGTCGCGGCGGGCCTCGCCGATTTTGAATCCCCCGCCTTCAGCGGCCCCGGCGTGGTCACGGTTACGGATACGGAAAAGTCCTGCATGGAACGCTGGAAAACCATGAAACACGGGTTTTTTGTCCACTACGTCTGGGATGGTTCCAATGGTCCCATGAGGCCCGACGGCAGCAAACCCACCAGCATCGACGAAACGGCAAATAGCTTCGACGCCCCCGGTTTCGCCGACGACATGGCAGCGATGGGCGTGGAATACGTCATCTTCACCGCCTGGCAAGCGAACTTTTTCCCGCTCTTCAACAGCAGCGCGATGGCCAAATACTATTCGGGCCGCACTCCCACACGCGACATGGTCGGCGATATGATCACCGCCGTGCGCGCCAAGGGCGTTCGCGTCCTGCTTTACACCCATCCCTATCAGCCAATCGATTGGAGTGGTGATTACAAAGCGAAAAACGACAACCTGATCAACGACGTCTATGCCGAGCTGGTGGATCGTTATGGCGACCGAATCGATGGGCTTTTCGTGGATGAAAACTTCTGGCAGGGAAACCAGGATGAATACGTCGATTACGACCGCCTCCTGGACACCATCCGTCGCCGCAACCCGGAACTGGTCCTGATGCACAACTGGGGGAGCTGGTCGAGTTGCGGCATTTATACTTGCGATATGACGCATCGGGAAACTCCACCCGGGGCGGATCTCGATGCCAACCCATGGGTAAGTGAGTCAATCCCGGTGCCAAGCACCCAGCTCGTCGGTCCGCAGTGGTCCGCCACGGTCGCAAAGGTTCCGACTCCTGCCACCACGACCGCTGGGCGCTCGGCCGAAGGGATTTTCCGCACGGCCGTGCTCGGCGCTGGATCCTGCACCTCGGGCGGCGGTTGGATCTGGGGTGCCGGGCCTTATGCTGGCAATGGTTACTGGCCGGTGGGTTCCCAGACCTCCGTCGGTCGCTGGGAGCAAGGCGTGCTCGAAGCCATGACGGGCGCGGCCGCCTACATCGCCCCCGTCGCCGCATCGATCAAAAACACCTATCCCAGCACGTCCTGGCTCACCGAGCCCTATACGAACTTGATCGATGTGCCCCAAGGCATCGTCGCCACCCGCTCGACGGACGACACCAAGGAATACATCCACGTCCTCAACAAGCCGGGAACCAAGACGCTCAACCTGCCACTCCCAGCCGATGGCAAGGTGTTCGCCAACGCCAAGCTGATGAAAAACAACCGCCCCGTCACCCTCGCCCGCAATACCCGTGGCATGTCGCTGACGCTGGGTTCCTCCGATAACTGGGAAACCCTCGATACCGTGATCGTCATGGACGTTGCCTCGCCCGGCGAACGCGGGCTGATCAATAACAACGATCCCGCTGCCACCTACACCGGAGCTTGGACTTACGGCAGCGGCCGCGCCACCACCGAATACGGCCAAGATGTTCATGAAACCTCCACGGACGGCAATTATCTGGTGTTCACCTTCCAAGGCACGGATGTGGATTTGATCGGCACCTGCGCGAACAATCGCGGCACAGCCGACGTCTTCATCGACGGGGTTTCGCAGGGAAGCATCAACCTCTACTCAGCCACCACCGCCTACCGCCGGACGGTATTCAGCAAGTCTGGCCTGCCCCGCGGCACACACACCCTCAAAGTGGTGAAAACCGGCGGCACTTACCTGACCGTGGACGCCTTCCGGGTCACGGAGTGGATCAACAGCAACGACCCATCGCTCAGCTACACGGGCAATTGGAGCAGTCTGTCATTGCCGGGTGCCATCGGCGGCGAGGTCCGTGAAACGAGGACCAATGAGGACACTGTGGTTCTCAACTTCGAGGGCAATGGCATTGATGTCATCGGCTCCAAGGGCGTCGGCGGCGGAAACGTCCGATACAAGCTCAACAGCAGCTTTGAATTGGCGGTGCCACAATCTTCGAATTTTGAACAAGACCAAGCCCTCATTTACAGCAGCATCAACAGCCAGACCCTGAGCCAGGGCTCACACACCCTGACAGGCTGGAAACGCCATGGCACCTGGGCGGATGTGGACGCGTTCCGCATCTACAAAGGCAGCTCAACACCCTCACTGCGCTGGGGAGCCAGCGGCGGCGGCGGCACGGCCACCTGGAATATCAATAGCACGGCGAACTGGTATGACGGCACTGCCGCAACTAAATGGCTGGATTACGGCGGCACGGACTACTCCGCCATCTTCGGCGGCACGGCAGGAACGGTGACGCTCGCCTCGAATATCAACGTGAACCGCCTGACCTTCCAAACCACGGGCTATACCGTGAAGTCGTATGCGTTGAACTTGAGTGGCCCGCCTGCCGTCATCACGACGCCAACCGGCACCACCACCATCAGCAGCGTGATCGCAGGCACGGCAAGCTTGGTCAAAGCCGGGCCGGGCACTCTCAAACTCACCAGCGCCGCCTCCACGAATACCGGCTACACGACCATCAACGAAGGCACGCTGTCGCTCATCGGTGGCGGCAAACTCTACTCCAACCTCAATTGGGCCAGCAAAACCGTCAGCGTCAACAACGCGGCCATGCTCGAAGTCGATCAATGGGACGGAAATGGTTGCCTCGGACAATTGGATTACAGCGTCGGAAATCTGGTCATCAACGGCGGAACCATCCGTTTCACCGGCAATTCCAACGGCACCGCCGAAGGCCAGGGCTTCACCATCGGCGCGAACGGAGCCACCCTGCAATCCGACGCTCCTTCAGGCCAGCGCTGGAACATCAATCTCGACGTCCGCTTCGGCGACACCAACTACGGCATCGCCAGCAACTCGGGCGGCATGCTCAACCTCACCGGCACCGGCAGCGGCCTCATCAGCAAGGTGATTCCCGGAAATGGCGGCCTCACCAAATCCGGTGCAGGAACCTGGACGCTCACCAATACCAACTCCTACACCGGCAACACCACCGTCAATGGCGGCATCCTCAGTCTCGGCAACGGCACCTCGCCCACCGGCCTAGCCAACACCGCCAATGTGCTCGTTGCCAGCAGTGCCAAACTCAACCTGAACTACTCCGGCACCGATACAATCAACCAACTTTGGCTTGGCGGAACCCGCATGCCGGCTGGAGTCTATTCATCCGGCAGCTCATCCCTCATCACCGGCAGCGGCACGCTCACCGTGAACGACCTATCCGCCACCGGAAGCTACACTGCATGGAGTGGTCCATTCGGTTACAATCTCACCGGCGGTCCAAGCGGCGACGATGATCGCGACGGCATCGCCAATCTCCTCGAATACGTGCTCGGCGGAAACCCACATGCCGCCTCCAGCGCGATCCTTCCCACCGCCACCGTTACAGCCGGAAACTTCGTCTTCACCTTCCGCCGCGTGAGTGCCACCGCCTCGGACACGACCCAGACGTTCCAATACGGCACGGACCTATCAGGCTGGACCAATGTTCCCATCGTCGCGGGCGGCATGGTCGCCATCCAGCCCAACACCCCGACAGTCGGCACCGACACCGTCACCATCACCGTGCCCGCAGGCACCCATCCCCGAATCTTCGGCCGCCTCAAGGTGGAAGCCCCATCCGCACAACCATAACCTGATGGACCCGATTCAATGATCCCGCACATACAATAATTAGACCATGAAGAACGCCACATTCCTACTTGCAACCCTGCTCTCCTCCGCCCTGCTTCCCGCACAGGACATCACCCCGGCCCAGCCGGAAGCCATCAAGAACTGGCAGGACGCCCGATTCGGCATGTTCATCCACTGGGGGCCCGTCGCCCTCAAAGGCACCGAAATCGGCTGGTCCCGCGGCGCACAAGTCCCCATCGAGGAATACGACAACCTCTACAAGCAATTCAATCCCACCAAGTTCAACGCCGACGAATGGGTCGCCGTCGCCAAGGCCGCCGGGATGAAATACATGGTTCTCACCACCAAGCACCACGACGGTTTCTGCCTCTGGGACACCAAGCAAACCGACTACAGCATCATGAACACGCCCTTCAAGCGTGACGTCGTCAAGGAACTCGCCACCGCCTGCAAAAGAGGCGGCATCGCCTTCGGCACCTATTACTCCGCCTGCGACTGGCACCACCCCGCATACCCGCTCGGATCGCCCGGAGGTCAGTCCCATAAACCCAACCCCGACATGAAGGCCTACGACGCCTATCTCCAGGCGCAGGTCACCGAACTCGTGAAAAACTACGGCCCACTTTTCACCCTCTGGTTCGACGTCCCCCAAGCCTACGACCAAACCTATGGCATACCCATGGTCAACATGCTCCGCAAACTCCAGCCGGACCTGATGATCAACAACCGCGCCTACGCTGTCGGCGGCGTCGGCAGCGGGATCGGCCACCAACTTCCTGTCGGCGACTACGACACTCCGGAACAATCCATCGGTGGTTTCAACATGGACCGCCCGTGGGAAACCTGCATGACCATTTGCGAACAATGGGCATGGAAACCGAACGACAAGATGAAGTCGCTCAAAGAGTGCATCCACACGCTCATCCGCACCAATGGCGGCGACGGCAACCTGCTCTTCAACATTGGCCCCGAGCCCACCGGTGAGATCGAAGGCCGCCAGGTCGAACGCCTCAAGGAAATGGGAGCCTGGCTCGCCAAAAACAGCGAGGCGGTTTACAGCACCCGCGGCGGTCCGTGGAAACCCTCGTCCCACATGGTCAGCACCCGCAAGGGCAACAAGATCTACCTCCACCTTCTCAGAAAAGTGGACGGCCCGGTCACGGTTTCCGCCCTGCCCGTCGCCATCAAGTCCGCGAAACTGCTCAACGGCCCGGCTATCAAAACCGCCACCGCCGATGGATCACTCTCGTTCGTCATCCCGGACAACTCATGGGATGAAATCGACACCATCATCGAACTGACCATCGACGGCGACGCCATGAGCATCGCCCCGCTCAAGCCCTCGACCCAATCCAACATCCCCGGCGCGAAGGCATCCGCTTCCGTGATCTACCAGAACGACCCGCAATACAGCGCCGACATGGTCCTCGATGGCGACGTAGAAACCCGCTGGGCCACTCCGGAGGGCACCCAACAATCCTGGCTGCAAATCGATTTCGCCAAGGAAACCACCTTCAGCGGCATTCACATCGAGGAAGCTTGCGCCGAACAGTCGAGCCGCGTGACGAAGTTCGAACTCCAGGCCAAATCCGGCGACGGCTGGACCACCTTCAAAGACGGCAACGCCCTCGGCCCCAACTTCAATACCACCTTCGCTCCGGTCACCACCACCGCCATCCGCCTCAACATCCTCCAAGCCACCGAAGGCCCGACCATTTCCGAAATCCACCTCATTGGGAAACCATGACAAGGCATTGAGCCATCGATCCGCCAAGATCGATCACCGACACCCATGATTACATCCATCGGCCTCACAATCACCATGCTCGCACTTTTGCCGACGCACCCGCTCCAGGCGGGTATGGCCCAGACGCTTCAGTCCTCCATGATCTGGTCGCCCGCCGCACCGGCCGGAACGCTGAGTTCCATCCCGGATGCGATCGACGCTCGGCTCAGTTCGGGTGCCTGGAACAAAACGGATTGCGATGACAGCGGGTGGACCGCCGCTGCCCCCATCAATGGCTGCACCTGGCGTGCTCTGCAAGCCCGCCACCCATCAGAAAAACCTTAACCTGTGTCAGCCTTGATAAAGGAAATCCATATCAGTAACCGGCGCGGCTGGCTCCGGTGTTTCCTTGTTGTTGCAGGGATGCTGGCATGTTTCACGGCAAGCCCGCTCTGGGCTCAGTATTATGCGGTCCCCGGAACCATCGAGGCGGAGAATTATTCGGCGATGTCGGGAGTCCAAACCGAATCCTGCTGGGGGGACGGAGGAGGGATCGATGTCGGTTGGATCGACACTGGGGATTGGATGAATTACACCATCCATCCAATTGCCACCGCGACCTACATCGTGGAGCTGAGAGTCGCCAGCGAATCCTCCGGAGGAACGGTCAAGCTCATGTCCGGTTCGACCGTGCTGGCGACCGTCACCATTCCTGCGACCGGCGGCTGGCAGAACTGGACCACGGTTTCATGCCCCGTCCCCATCAGCCTGTCTGCCGGAAATCAAACCATCTGGCTCGGTGTCGTTTCGGGAGGATGGAACATCAACTGGATGAGGTTCAGCGGCCCCTTCACCTCCCCCATCCCGTTCCCCTGGGATAACGGCGCCGGCACAGGCAACTGGAACACCACCGACACCAACTGGTCGGGGCGCGCGTGGACCAATGGCCCTGGCAACACGGCCGGTTTTACGGCGGTCGGCGGCACGATCAACCTTTCGGACATCGTGGCCTCGGAAGTTGCCTTCGGTGCTGCGTGGACGAACATCCCCGACGGCAGATTCAACGGCGGTTCGTTGCAGGCGAACCGCCTGACGGTTCAGGGCATGTACAACAATACGAACGGCCCGAATCCAACCCTGACTTTGAAGGTTCCGTCCGTGTCCGTGGCCGGGGACATTGCGGTCGGCCGGGCGAACCTCAGGATTGAGAGCGGCGAGGTCATCGCCAGCCGCTTGGTGACGAACGCCGAAAGCCCGGACTACGGCACGCTCGCACTCACCGGGGGAACCTTGCGACTGAGCAATGGCATCGACAGTTCGACCAACGGGCCGGTTGCGTTCGGCATGAATCTAACCGGCGGCGCGCTTTACACGCCGTCCATCCGGGTGGGCGACTGGGAACAACCGGGCTTCGGGATCAATGTCTGGTCGGTTCTGGACGGGACCACCATTCATCCAACGGCCAGCAGCAGCAACTTCATCACGTTCTATGGCACGGGGCAGAACATCTTCCTGGGCAACCACTCGAGCGCGGCGTCGTTCAGCACCGACGGGTTCAACATCACCGTGGCAGCCAATCTGCTCGCCAGCGGCACCGGCGGATTGAGCAAGCAAGGAGCGGGCACGCTGACCTTGGCCGGCCGCAACACGTATTCCGGCACGACGGCGGTGCAAGGCGGCGTGCTGGCCCTGGCAAACCAGGCGGCGCTGGGCGAAGGACCGTTGAACATCAGCAGCGGAGCCAAGGTGGAGTTGAACTTCACCGGGCAAAGTTATGTGACGCAGTTGACACTCGATGGGGCCGTGCAAACGGCGGGCACTTATGGTTCGTCGGGTTCGTCGGCTACTAACAAGAACGACACCTGGTTTTCCGGCACCGGCGTCATTAACCTCAGCGCAACCATCGACCATGTCGCCATGGCAACGGGCAATCTAACGGCGGCAGACGCGGCGTGGGCGGCTGGCAATTGGGCGGGAGTGCGCAGCTTGTTGTCGAATGTTTTCAACGACCTGAAACTGACCGCGCAATGGCGGAGCATCGCGCATTTGCGTTATGCTCGGAGTTTGCAGGCGGCAGGTGATTATACCGCGGCCAGCGCCGTCTTCGCGGTGATCGCCGGGACGACGGATTATCCGCTGCTCCACAAACTGGAAGGCACCGAATGCAAAACCGAGTGCGACCGCCTGGCGCTGGGATTGCCGGGGCGTGATCCGGTGGCGAGCCGGGTGGCGGTGCCACCAGCGCTGCCAGCGGGGCGGACTTATCATGTGGCGGCCAGCGGCAGTGACGGAAATCCCGGCACGCTCGGGCAGCCGTTTGCAACGGTGAACAAGGCGCTGGAGGCCAATCGCGCGGCGGGGCCGGTGGCGGCGGGTGAGGAAGTGTTGATCCAACTGGCCAGCGGTCGTTACGAACTGGCCAACACGATCTCGGTGGGCAGTGCGGACTTGGTGAACGGGCCGTTGCGCATCAAGGCCGCGACGCCGGGCGGCACCATTATTTCGGGGGGCAAACCGATATCGGGATTCACGATGGTGACGAACCCTTCCGTGCTGGCCCGCCTGCCGGCGGAGGCGCATGGCAAAGTGATGCAGTGCAGCCTGTCCGCGCTGGGCATCAGCGACGCGGCCGATCTTTGTGTCAACGGGGTGAAGCAACCGTTGGCGCGCTGGCCGAACTTGGGTTATGTCCCGGTTGGCACGGTGACGGATCGCGGCAATCGGGACCACAGCAACCCGAGTCTGGACCGGCCGCAGACATTCACCTATCACGGCAACCGTCCCTCGCGGTGGACCACTGCGACGGACGCCAGTCTGTCCGGGTATTTTTGGGGTTCAGCTTACGGCGATCAGGTGGCGATCGGCAGTATCAATCCACTAGCAGGGACCATCACCACGGCTTGGTGTGTCAGCACTTTCACCGGTTGGCCGGAGTTGAACGGCGGGGCACCCTACCGGGCCTTCAATCTTCTGGAGGAAATTGACCAGCCGGGCGAGTGGTATCTGGATCGCACCAGCAACATCCTTTACTGGTATCCGACCGTGGATCCGAGCACGGCGGCGATCACTCTTTCGACGCTATCGGCACCGATGCTGACGGCGGACAACGTGAGTAAATTGCGGGTTGAAGGATTGGTGTTCGATGGCACGCGCGGGGCGGGCCTGCAACTCAACAACTGCACCGACTCATCGGTGACCGGCTGCACGATCCGCAACATCGGCGGGGTGGGCATGGCGTTCAATGGCGGGCAGCGGAACGCGATGATCGGCTGCGACCTCAACGCATTTGGTTTCGCCGCCTGTAACCTTTATTCCGGTGATCGCAACACGCTCGTTCGGGGTGACACGGTGATTGCCAACTGCCGGTTCAGCAACTTCGGGGTGGGCATCTACCTGGATGGCGTGGGCGATCGAATCACCCATTGCACGTTTGAAAATTCCGCACACCCCGCGATCTGGTTTGGCGGGGCGGAGCACCGGGTCGAATACAATGAGTTCCGCAACATTTGCAACATGGATGACGACGGCGGGGTGATCGCCGCCTGGGGAAATCCCACCTACCGCGGCAACCTCTGGCGATTCAACCGCTTCGCCTACTGCGGCGGGGGCTACACTCAGGGCGGGGTGACCGGATGGCGCTATTTTGGAACCAACATTTTCCGTTTTGACGACGCGATCAGCGGCCAGAATGTCTATGGAAACATCGTGGACCATCATGACGCGTGGGGAACCGCCGCCGGTGCCATGGAGGCCAACAGCGGCCGGGACAATGTCTATGACAACAATCTGATCATCGACTCCGTCTCGCCGAACGCCGGCTATTACTCCCCTGGCAACAATTTGTATCGTTGGTGGGAGGTGTGGTCGAGCGCGCCCTACGGCCTGACCCCGTTGTATCTTGCGGCATACCCGGAATTGAACCGCTTGTATGATGGCAAGGGGCAGAACTTCATCTGGCGCAGTTTGTCTTTGCGCTGTCGGCAAGGCGGCCTGCCCGCATACATCGAGAATTCCGATTGGAAGGCCTGGCAATATCTCGGCAATACCAACACCGACACCGACCCAGGGTTTATCGAAGGCAGCGAAATCAAAAAGAATATTGATCCGACGGTGTTCTGGAAACTCGGCATGCGCGCGATCCCGGTGAATGAGATCGGGCTTTATGCCGATGCCGCCCGCGCAGGCTGGATTGAAAAGCCGGACAATGGCTATTGGAATGGCAGCGCGGGAAGCTGGGACAACGCCTCGGTGAATTGGTCCACCAACGCGGGCCAGGCGGCCAGCGGCGCTTGGAACCGAAACTCCTTCACAACGGCGGTCTTTGCCGGGGTCGGCGGAACGGTCACTGTAGCCGAGCCCGTCGCGGCGGACGGCCTGATTTTCGAGACGGGCGGATGCACACTATCGGGGACCCAGCCACTGATCCTGAATGGTCCCGAAACGATGATCGACCAGAAGAGTCACGGGGCAACTATCAACGCGCCGTTGACGGGCTTGGGCGGCATCGCCGTGGCCGGGACCGGAACGCTGACGCTGGGCGGGGCCAGTGACTACAACGGCACCACGGCGGTTCGCGTCGGAACCTTGCAGTTGGCCGGCGGGGACAACCGGCTGCCAAAGGGAACGGTTTTGACGCTTGGCGATGGCGGCTCGGTCAATGTCGGCGTACTCAAGCTGAACGGCTGCAACCAGGAACTCACCGGATTATGGACGGCCGGTCACGAGGGCTATAACTCGGGCTATTTTGCCGGCGACCGGGTGATCAACGGCAGCGCGACGCCCTGCACGCTGACCTTGAACATTGAGCACGGCCTCAACAACCAGTTTGTCGGCTCGCTGGGCGGCCCCGGCCAATATGATAACAACTTCGCCGTCAAGAAAACCGGCGGCGGCACGCTCTGGCTCGGCCGTTCCATCAACTGGACCGGCGGGACCACGATTGAGCAAGGCACGCTGGAACTGAGTTCCATGTGGTGGCAGGGAAATGAGGCATACGGCACCTTCCGAATTGGCCATGGAGCCACGTTTGCCGTTTCCGGGGTGATCTCCCCCTTGACCTTCAAAGGTGTAACCGTCGAGTTTCTTTCCGCTGGCGGCGGCACGCTTACCAACAGGGGTTCATGGGATTGGCTGGACTGGAAGGCGGAATGGGGCATAGGGATCCGTTCCACGGGCGGCGAGCGGAACCTGTTTTCCGCCGCGCCGAACTATGGCATGAATTTGTGGAGTAATGCGGATTTCGACATCGCGCGGGGGTCCGATGCGACCTGCGATCTGCTGGTTTCCATTCCATTAGGCGGCAACGGCAATATCAGCAAGTACGGCAACGGCATCATGACCCTTTCCGGTAATAACAGCTACAACGGCACGACCGTCATCGTCGGCGGCATACTCAACGCCGCCACCTTCTCGGACTACGGGGTCAATGGCAGCCTCGGCAACCGCGCCTCGGACAGCGGTCCGGGAAATGTCGGCATCCTGTTCCGTGGCGGCACGCTGCAATATACCGGCTCCACCGCGCAATCGACCAACCGCGCCATCCGCATCAGCACCTCCGGCGGAGCCACCATCGACGCCTCCGGCAGCAATCCCGCCGCCACCCTCAGCTTCACCGCGGCCTCGTCGCCGGATTTCTTCGAGAACCCCGGCAACCGCACGCTCACGCTCACCGGCTCCAACACCGGCAACAACATCTTCGCCATGGCCATCACCGAAGCCGGCACCACCTCGCTCGTGAAATCAGGCACCGGCAAATGGATCCTCACCGGCGCGAATGCCTATACCGGCAGCACCACCGTTTCCGGCGGCATCCTCGCGCTGACCTCCGCCACTCTCGGTGACAACTCATCCGTCATCATCGAGGCCGGAGCCATGCTCAACCTGAATTTCAGCGGCAGCGATCAGATCAAAAGCCTGCGGGTCGATGGACTCCAATTGCCACCGGGAATCTACTCATCCAGCTCCGGCTTCATCACCGGCGCCGGCACTCTTACCGTGACCACCGGCCCGGCTTCAGTAAACTACGCCACCTGGTCCGGTCGCGGTATTCACGATCTAAAAGGCGGTCCCTCCGGCGACGATGATAGGGACGGCATCCCCAATCTCCTCGAATACGTGCTCGGCGGAAACCCGCGCGCCGCCTCCGGCGGAATCCTTCCCGCCGCCACCGCGTCAGGCGGAAACTTCGCCTTTAGCTTCCGCCGCATCCGCTCCACCACTGCGGACACGACCCAGGTCTTCCAATACGGCACGGATCTATCCGGCTGGACCGATGTTCCCGTCGTCGCGGGCGGCATCGTCGCCATCCAGCCCGACACCCCGCAAGCCGGCACCGACACCGTGACCATCACCCCTCCCCAAGGCACGCATTCCCGAGTTTTCGGCCGGTTGAAGGTTACCATGCCATCCGCCCAACCCTGAATTTCTATCACGCATCCATGAAGATCGTATTGCCAAACAAACACCTCGTGCTCCTTACGCTCATGGCAAGCACCATCCACGCCCAAATAGCCACCGCTCCAGATCCGAAGATCGAGAACGG
Source organism: uncultured Verrucomicrobiae bacterium (assembly GCA_963751395.1). Taxonomy (GTDB): domain Bacteria; phylum Verrucomicrobiota; class Verrucomicrobiia; order Chthoniobacterales; family Chthoniobacteraceae; genus CAVVUC01. Next base: position 329,400 of record CAVVUC010000001.1, read on the forward strand.
GATCATCAATTTGAAGGGCAACCAAGCGGCAGCCGCAAAGATGGTGCTGGGCGCGCCTTTCTGGAAGACGGAGCAAATGGAGAACGAACCGCTGTTGCTGGTTCAGGAGACCGGTGCGCCGGTCGCCACTGGCACTCTGCTCTTCATTCCCACCGCCGCACCCCGCCTGACCGACCCAACCGGAGAGGTGGTCTATGCCGAAGGCCGGGACTATCACTGGAAACCCGGCACCGCGATCATCGAACGGACCACGGGGTCGCGCATGCCCTTCAAGACCGCCGCCGAGATGAAACCCTCCCAGGAGATCAACGACCAGAACTTTGGCGGTCATCTTTTTTCTGAAGGCCGCTTCTTCCACGATCTTCAGATCCTGGTCACCTATCGGCACGGGAAGGTCCATGACTGGCCGACGCAGGTGGCCTCCCCAAGATTGACCCGTGTCGTGGAGCGTCTGCGGGCGCGGCGGCCGATCAAGCTCGTCGCCATGGGCGACAGCATCACGCTGGGCAGCAACGCCTCGGGCTTCGAAAAGTCCCTCGCCCCGCCCTTTCAGCCGAACTATGCCAGCCTGGTGACCAATACGCTCGGCCAGCGCTTCGGCACCACCGTGAAGCTGGTCAACCTCAGTGTCGGCGGGGCCAAGGCCGGCTGGGGGCTGACGCGCGTGGCGGCGCTGGCGCAGGAGCAACCCGACTTGGTCCTCCTCGCCTTCGGTATGAACAACAGCGAGCCCGCGGTCGAGTTCGGCGCCATGATGAAGAAGCTGCTGGATGCAGTGCAGGCTGCGGCCCCTGCGGCGGATGTCGTCGTGGTCGCCCCCATGAGCAGCAATCCCGCCCTGGACAGCAGCCGCTTTCCCTCCTACCTGGAGGTCCTGCGGCAACTGGAAACCGACCACGTGGCGCTGGCCGATATCACCAGCCCCTGGATCGAACTGCTCAAGACCAAGAAATTCGCCGATCTCACCGGCAACAATGTCAACCATCCGAACGATTTTGGCCATCGCCTCTACGCGCAAGTGATCTGTGAACTCTTCCCCATCGCACCGGGCACCGATGCATCTCGTGACGCTGATAGCCTTGAGAAATGAGACTTGATAAAAACAATCTTACGTCAGTTTAAGATGAGCATCCATCTGCACAACCACAAATTTCCAATCAGAAACCTATGAATATGCCACCAAACAAACACATCGTGCTCCTTACGCTCCTGGCCAGCACCATCCACCTTCAGGCTGCACCGAATGAATCGGAGAATCCCGCTGGTGCTCCTGAAAATGCCGCCGCCATCGCGAAAGTGATGGAGACCCCGGCACAACGCGACAACCGCATGGGTTGGTGGCGTGAGGCGCGCTTCGGCATGTTCATTCACTGGGGCCTCTATGCCGTGCCCGCCGGTATCTATAACGGCAAAGACGTCGATTTTTACGGTGAGTGGATCATGAACTCGGGCAAAATCCCCGTGGACGAATACGCGAAGTTCGCCGGGCAGTTCAATCCGGTGAAATTCAACGCCGATGAGTGGGCGGACCTCGCCAGGGAGGCCGGCATGAAGTACCTCGTCATCACCGCCAAACACCACGACGGGTTCTGCATGTATCAGACGGGCGTCGATGATTTCAACATCGTGGACGCCACCCCGTTCAAGCGCGATCCCGTCAAGGAACTCGCCGCCGCCTGCGCCAAACGCGGCATCAAGTTCGGCGTTTATTACTCGCAGGCGCAGGACTGGCACCACCCCGGCGGCGGCATTTATGGCAAAAGCTGGGACAAAAAACAGGAGGGAAATTACGACGAATACCTTCAAAAAGTATCCATCCCCCAGGTCCGCGAGCTGCTCGCCGAGGTCAACCCCGCCGTGCTTTGGTTCGATACTCCCATCGACATGAAACCGGAGCGGACCCAGGAATTTCTCGAAGTCCTGAAACCGTATTCCGCCCTGATCTACAACAACCGTCTCGGCAACGGCGTCCATGGCGATACCGAAACTCCCGAACAGGAAATCCCCGCCACCGGCTTTCCCGGACGCGATTGGGAAACCTGCATGACCATGAACGACACCTGGGGCTACAAGGCCAAGGATAACAACTACAAGTCCAGCGAAACGCTCCTGCGCAACCTCATCGACATCGCCAGCAAAAATGGCAACTACCTGCTCAACGTCGGTCCTACCGCCGAGGGCGTGATCCCGGCACCGCAAATCGAGCGGCTCAAGGAAGTCGGCGCATGGCTCAAGGTGAACGGCGAGGCGATCTACGGCACCTCCGCCGGCCCCTACATGAAAACCCCCGCCTGGGGACGCGCCACCAGCCGCCCCGGAAAACTCTACCTGCATGTGTTCAACTGGCCGCAAAACGGCAAACTGCCGGTCCCGATGCCCAACAAGGTGACTGCCGCCAGACTGCTTGCCAAACCAGGACAAACGCTGGAAACCACCGTCACTCCGATCGGCGTGGAAATTCACCTGCCCGCAGCCGCTCCCGATGCCATCGCGTCCGTGATCGCCCTGGACGTCGAGGGCGTGATCGCCCCCATCGCAGCACCGCCCATTTCCCAAGCCGCCGATGGCTCCGTCATTCTAACCGCCTCAGACGCGCAAATCCACGGCGAGACCGCCAGGATGGAAGGCAACAAGGAGCCCAACATCGGTTACTGGATCAATCCCAAGGATTCGGTGACGTGGCAGGCCAACATCAACAAGCCCGGCGAATTCGACGTGGTTCTCAACCTCGCCTGCCAGCCAGGCAGTGAGGGCAGCGAATTCACCTTCAGCGCCGGCAACGCGAAACTCTCCGGAAAAACCACCGCCACCGCCGGATGGGAGGACTACAAGGAAGTCAACATCGGCCGCATCCGCCTCGACCAGTCCGGCAAAATTGCCATCGGAATCACCCCCACCAGCAAACCCGGCCTGGGCGTCATGAACCTGCGCTCCGTCATCCTGAAACCATGCTCCGGCACATCGAAATGATGGATTCACCCGCACCCACACGGCCAGGCCGCCTTCCATTGGCAGGGCGACCGCTTCTCATTCGCATCCAAACCAACTAAAACCACCGACCTATTATGGACTTCCCGATACAACTCGCCAGCGACCGTCGCACCGACACGGCCTCCCCGTTCAATGACACCTTCGACATGCGCCAGCACCTCGGCCCGCGGCGGCTGACGATGGCGATGTGGGACCAGGCCTTTGCCTTGCGCCACGCCCCCGGCGGCAGCTTTGCAGACTACGACCGCGTGCTCGACGAGACGATCGAGCGCGGCTACAACACCTTGCGCCTGGACCCGATGCCGCAGTGGGTGGACCTCGCCCATCCGGAGCGGGTGCTGGCCTGGCCGGATCCCGAAAATGCCCTTGATGCCCTGGTGCTGGAACACGGCGGTCGAAGGACCGGTCGGCACCTGGATCATCGAGTTCATGGAAAAGCTGCTGGCCCGCCCGTTCCTGAACTACACGCTGAGCGCATGGTGGTTCTGCAACGCGCCGCCCACCGCCCACCATGCCGGGCCGCCGGTGCTGCGCCTGCCGCGCACCTACGAGGAGGGCGCGGAGATGTGGTGTGTGATGCTGCGCGAATGGAAACGCCGCTTCGGCTTCGACCGGCTGGTGTATTTCGACCTCGCCAACGAAGTGCCGTTCTTCTTCCCGGGCTTCCAGGAACGCCTCAAGGCGGAAACCGGCGCCGAATGGGACGGTCCCGTCGCTCTCGCCGGCGCAGATCCAGTTCGTCGCCACCGAACTGAACTCCGCCCTGCGCTTGCTGCGCCGCGAGTTTCCCGAACTGCGCTTCACCTGCTCGATCCACGCCGACCTGCGCTGGCTCGACATCCCGGTGGAATTCGATTGCCTCGACGTGCATTTCTACGCCGACGCCGATCCGCGCTGGGCGGAACGCACGCGCTTCGCCGAGTTCTCCAGGACGGCCTTTTCACCAAGGACGCCTGGCATGCGGAATTCTCCAAACGCTGCGCCCATGCCCACTCCGCCATCGCCCCGATGCTGCGCGCCCGCCAGCGCCACAAGCTCGCCCAGTTCGCCGCCTGGGCGAAACAACGCGGCGCGCCGCTCACCACCACCGAGTCATGGTCGTCGTGGTTCTACCTCGATTCGCCCGGCCTCGACTGGGGCTGGCTGCTGGACTGGGCCTCGTGGTCGGTGGAGGATGCCATCGACTACGGCATGTGGGGCTGGACGCCGCACAACTACCTGCAGCCGCAATTCAAGAACTGGCAGGATGTGAAGTGGCACCAGAAACTCACCTCCCGCTTCCTTGAAAGCTAACGGAAACCCATCCCTCATGTCCCAAACCGCAACATCCGCGCCCGTTCCAGCCAACACCCGCATCCCCGTCCGCAAGAAGATCCTCTGGGGCGCCGGCGGTGCGACGGACACCATGATCATGAACGGGGTGAACGGCCTCGTGGATCAGATTTACACGATCGGCATGGCGCTCGATCCGAAGTGGGTGGGCCTCGCGCGTTCGGTGCCGCGGTTTCTCGATATCATGCTCGATCCGGTGATCGGCCATGCGTCGGACAACACCCGCTCGCACTGGGGACGCCGCCGCCCGTGGATGCTGGCCGGTGCCATCATCGCCGCCATCGCCACCATCGTGATGTGGTATCCGCCGCTCGGCCATGGCGCGATGGCGGTGAACGTCTTTGTCATCGCGATGCTCTCGTTGTTGTTCACGGTCGGTTACTCGCTCTTCACCATTCCCTACACGGCGATGGGCTACGAGATGAGTACGGACTCGGACGAGCGGACGCATCTTTTCAAATACCGGCTCATCTTTTTCACCGCCGCGGGTCTGGCCACGCCCTGGCTGGCCCGGCTCTGCCTTGAACTCGAGGGCGATCAGGCCGCCACGCTCAAGGGCATCGAAGGCGTGCGCTGGGTCAGCATCGGCGTGGCCGCCGTCATCCTCGTCAGCGGCTTGATCCCGGTTTTTTTCTGCAAGAACGTGGCCCACCTTCCCACGGAAAAGAAAGTGCCGTTTCTGGACGCGGTGAAATACACGTTCCGCAACCGGGCCTTCCTGCCGCTCATCTTCGGGAACTTCCTGATGCGCGCCGGCATGTGTGTTTCAGGCATTTTCTTTTACTATGTCTTCGTCTATCGGATCGGCGGCAGCATGAAAGAGGGTGCCACTGCCTGGGGCTGGTTTATCACCGGCATCAACATCGCCGCACTCATCGGCACGCCCGCCGTGGCCTGGCTCGCCCAGCATTTTGGAAAAAAACAAACGACCATGGCGCTCATGGTCGCCAGCGCCGCCGCCTACGCCTCGACGTGGTGGACCTTCACGCGCGCCTCGGGCGAGATGTATCTCTATCTGCTCACCGCAGCCGGCATCGGGATTTTCTGCAACACACTTCCCATGGTGATCAACTCCATGCTCGCCGATGTCTGCGACGCCGATGAGCTGAAATCCGGCGCGCGCCGCGAGGCGTTCTACGGCGCGGTGTTCGTCACCTGCGACAAGCTCGCCTATGCCTTCGCGCTGCTGCTGCAAGGCTTCCTGCTGACATACTCGGGCTTCAACGCGAAGCTCGAAACCCAGTCGCCGGAAACGGTCACGTCCTGGATGAAGTGGCTCATCGCCACCCAGCCGACCGGCTTTATTCTCGGCGTGCTCTGCATCCTTGCCTACCCGCTCACCAAGGCGCGTCTCCGCGAGATCCGCGCCGAACTCGATGCCCGCCACGGGCGCTGACGCGCCAAATCCCTTTTCCTATGAACCACCATACCCGCTCCAACATCCGTCGTCACCCGCTCCGCGCCAGCGCAAAGCTCACCTCCAGCCTGCTGGGGCTGGGCGCGTTCCTGTGCGGCGTCCTCTCCTGCCAGGCCGCATCGATCAGTGTCAGCGGCGGCACCGCCTACGAAGATCCCGCGACGAAACACCTCGAGCTTTATGGCAGCCCGATGACAGTCGCGATCTCCGGGTTGCAACCCGGCACCTACACGCTGGAGATCGACGCGGCGGAATACTTCCACAAAGCCCCCGGCCTGCGGCTGATGTCCGTGCGCTGCGGCACCCAGATTCTGGCGGAGCACGTTGACCTGTTCAAGCTGGCTGGTGCCGGGAAAACCCATACGATCAGCGGCAAGGTCGAGCATCGCGGGGATTTTGCCAACGGTCCGCTGGTCATTCAGCTCGTCGGCGAAACCAATCAGGCAAAGTTGGATGCCGTGCGCGTGAAGGACTCCACCGGCCTGCTGGTCGCGGATACGACCGCCGCCAGCATCATCAAGGAACAAACCTCGTTCGGCTCGGAGATTCCCGAAGTCCAGGAGCCCCAGATCTGGAAGGACCCCGCCCAATCGCCCGAAGCCCGCGCCGCCAACCTCGTCCGCCGGCTTTCGTTGCAGGAGAAAGCCGCCCAGCTCCAGATGGCGGCACCTGCCGTGCCCCGCCTTGGCATTCCGGCCTACGAGTGGTGGAACGAAGCGCTTCATGGGGTGGCCCGCGCCGGGGTGGCGACGGTTTTCCCCCAGGCCATCGCCGCCGCCGCCACCTGGAATCCGGCCCTCTGGAAAGAAACCGCCGAAGTCATCGCCAACGAGGCCCGCGCCAAACACCATGATCACACCCGCGCCAATGGCGGCAATTCCGCCCGCTACTTTGGCCTCGATATGTGGTCGCCCAACGTGAATATCTTCCGCGATCCCCGCTGGGGCCGCGGCCACGAAACCTACGGCGAAGACCCGTTCCTCACCGGCCGCTTCGGCGTTGCGTTCTGCCAGGGATTGCAGGGAAATGACCCGCACTACTTCAAAACCATCGCCACGCCAAAGCACTTCGCCGTCCACAGCGGCCCCGAGGCGGACCGCCACCATTTCGACGCCCAGGCGACCGATCAGGATCTCTGGGAAACCTACCTGCCCGCATTCGAGGCCTGTTTTCTGGAAGGCAAAGCGTATTCGGTGATGGGTGCCTACAACCGGTTCCGTGGCGAGTCCTGCACCGCCAGCCAGCTCCTGCTGGTGGACATCCTGCGCGGCAAATGGGGCTTCGCCGGCTACACGGTGTCCGACGTCGATTCGGTCGCGGACATCCACAGCAGCCACCACATCACCAGCTCGGCGGCGGAGTCGTCCGCCCTTGCGATCAAGCGGGGAATGGACTTGAACAGCGGCGGCACCTACCGCGCGCTGCCGGAAGCCGTGCGCCTCGGCTTGTGCTCCGAGAAGGACGTGGACCACGCGCTGACCCGCTGCATGGTGGCCCGGATCCGCCTCGGTCTTTTTGATCCTGCGGAAAAGGTTCCCTATGCCGGCATCCCGATTTCCGTCAATGACTCGCCGGAACATGACGCGCTCGCGCTCAAGGTGGCCCGGGAGGCGATCGTCCTGCTCAAAAACCAAGGCGGGCTGCTCCCGCTGACGCCCAAGGGCACGGTGGCCGTCATCGGCCCGAATGCCGACGAACGCGAGATCAAGAACGGCGTGCTGGTGGGCAACTACAGCGGCGATCCTTCGCACCCGGTCACGTTCCTGGATGGCATCCGCAAAAAGTGGGCAGGGAAGGGGACCGTCCTCTACGCCAAGGGCTGCGAAATTTCCCGCCCGGACGCGGCTCTCGAAGCCGAAGCTCTCGCCACCGCCGCCAAGGCCGATGTGGTCGTCATGGTCATGGGACTCAACGCGAAGATCGAGGGCGAGGAGGGCGAAGGCGGCGACCGGACTTTCCTCGGGCTGTTTCCCCACCAGGAAAAACTGCTCCAGCAAGTCGCAGCGCTCGGCAAGCCGGTCGTCCTCGTGATCGCAGCCGGATCGGCCATGGCGGTGCCGTGGGCGCAAGAGCACATCCCCGCAATCCTCGACGTCTGGTATCCCGGCCAGCGCGGTGGCGATGCCCTCGCCAACGTGCTCACCGGCGACTACAATCCGGCGGGGCGTCTGCCCCTCACGTTCTACAAGTCCGAGTCCGATCTGCCGGATTTCAAAGACTACGGCATGGCTGGCCGGACCTATCGTTATTTCACCGGCACACCGCTCTATCCCTTTGGCCACGGCCTCAGCTACACCACGTTCGCGTATGCGAAGCCGCGCGTGAAGCCGTCCGCCGATGGCGGCTACGACGTGGCCGTCCCGGTCACCAATACCGGCAAGCGCGCAGGCGACGAGGTGGTCCAGCTCTACATCTCGCGCAAGGATGCCCCGGCGGGAAGCCAACTGCCGCTGCGCTCACTGCGCGGGTTCAAACGCTTCCATCTCCGGCCGGGCGAGACCCGAACCGTCGTGTTCCACCTCACTCCTTTCCAGTTCGCATTTGCCGACACCAGGGGGAAACGCTCCGTCGAGCCGGGCGACTACCTGATTGGCGTCGGCGGCGGCCAGGTGCCGGCGCAGCAGGTTTCCGTGCGGATCAAGTCGCTCATCACCGAGCCCGCATACGCTTACCGGGAGCCCACTTTCGGGGTGACTGCGCCATGAATTCTCTCACTTCAACCATGCATTTGCCGGTTTTACTGTCCGTTCCCATCAACCCTGTGACCACTCACCGGCTCGCCGATATCCTCATCCGCTATCCCCGCAACCCCGCCACCGGCTGCGTCGGATTTGAAATCCTGCCGGCCAGTGCCGTTGCGGCGGCGGTTCAGCGTCGGGAAAACCTGCACGGCACGCCCTACATCGACCTGCTGCCCTTCGGCGAGCCATGGGCGGCCACCGTGGTTGAGTCGCTCGTCCAGTTCAAGCTGGCCGGCGAACCCTACACCGGCGGCTTCGTCCAGGGCCATTCGATGCGCCAATCGGAATCGGTGTCCCGTTTCGCATCCTTCGCCCAGGAGGCGGTTGAAGGCGTTGGCGGCAAATCCATCATCACCCGGCTCGTGCGCGCGGATGGATGCGAGGTCATGCACCGCCTGATTCATCATGAAGGCGGGAGCGCCTTCGAGATTCGATGCTCGTTGATCAACCGATCTTCCAGACCTGTCCGGCTCGAGATGATGAGCAGTTTTTCGTTGGGAGGAATCACGCCATTTGCTCCGGACGACGCGTCGGGCCGCCTGCGCGTGCATCGTTTCCGCACGGGCTGGAGCGCGGAAGGCCGGCGGGTGACGGAAACCATCGAGGCGCTTCATCTCGAACGCTCGTGGAGCGGAACCGCCGCCTTCAGCGAACGCTTCGGCCAGACCGGCACCATGCCTGTCAGAAAATGGTTTCCCTTCGTCGCCGTGGAAGACACCGTCACCGGCGTTGTCTGGGGCGCGCAGCTCTCGTGGTCCGGCTCGTGGCAGATGGAAATCTTCCGCCAGCACGACGACGTGGCGCTCTCCGGCGGACTCGCCAACCGCGAGTTCGGCCATTGGATGAAAACCCTCCAGCCGGGCGAAACCTTCGAGGCACCGCCGGCATTCGTTTCCTGCGTGCAAGGATCGCTGGATGATCTTTGCGACCGCCTGACAAGGGTCCAGCACCGCGCGGCGGACCTCCATCCGCAAGTCGAGCACGACCTGCCCGTCGTCTTCAACGAGTGGTGTACCACCTGGGGCGATCCCAGCCACGAGCACATCTGCCAACTGGCCGACCGCCTGCAAGGCACGCCCGTCCGCTATCTGGTCATCGACGCCGGCTGGTACAAACGCGGCGAATCGGACTGGAGCAGCGGCCACGGCGACTGGATTCCCAGCACGGAGTTGTTTCCCGATGGCATCGAGGCCACCGCCGCCGCCATCCGCAAACGCGGGCTCATCCCCGGACTGTGGTTTGAAATGGAAACCGTCGGCTCGCAGTCCACGGCGTTCTCGCTCCTCGATCACATGCTCCAGCGCGACGGCGTACCGGTCACCTGTCGTGATCGCCGCTTCTGGAATCTCAACGATCCCGCTGCCGTGGATTTCCTGACGGAACGAGTCATCGACCTGCTGGAACGCTGCGGTTTCGGCTACCTGAAGGTGGACTACAATGAAACCGCGGGCATCGGTTTCGACGATCCGGATTCGCTCGGCGAGGGCCTGCGCAAACAGATCGAGGGTCAGTATCGGTTCTTTGAAAAAATCCGCCGGCGCCTGCCCGATTTGGTGATCGAAAATTGCTCGTCCGGCGGCCACCGGCTCGAACCCTCGATGCTCGCCCGCTCGGCGATGTCGTCGTTTTCCGATGCGCACGAACTCCCGGAAATCCCGATCATCGCGGCAAACCTCCACCGCCTCATCCTGCCGCGCCAGTCGCAGATTTGGGCCGTGCTCCATCGCAGCGACACACCCCGGCGCCTGCGCTTCAGCCTGGCAGCGACCTTCCTCGGCCGGATGTGCCTGTCCGGCGAGGTCGAGCAACTCGCCGCCGCCCAATGGCAAGCCGTGCAACAGGCGATGACGCTCTATCAGAAGGCAGCGCCCATCATCAAACACGGCACGAGCCGGGTCTTCGGAAACCTCGGCCCGAGCTGGCGGCATCCCACTGGCTGGCAGGCGGTGCGCCGCGTCAGCGACGATGGCAAGTCCGCCCTGCTCGTCGTCCACACCTTTGCCAACGCCCCCGCCACCATCGAAGTCCCGTGGCCCGAGGGCTCCTGGCAAGTCGCCGGACACTTGTCCGATGGCGCGGATGGCATGCCCGCGTTTTCCCGAACTCAAGTCACCTTATCCCCTGCCGGAGAGTTCGACGGCTCCGTGTTCCTATTCTCCAGCTCCGCAACACCATGATTCCAATGACAGCATCTTTCTCCCGGTCATCCTATAAGACCTGTCTCTGCCTTTTCACCCTGCTGGCCACCTCCCTCGCCCACGCCGGGGACCGCTTCGTTTCCCCCGCTGGCAACGACGCCAACGACGGCCGCGCTCCAGAATCCGCCTTCCGCTCCGTGGCTGCCGCCGCGAAGGCCACGCCTGCCGGTGCCCACACCATCCGCCTCGCCGCCGGTGATTACCCGGAAACCGAAAGCACGCTGCTCGCGCCCGGCGTCAGCCTCACCGGAGCCGGCATCGGCAAGACGATCATCCGCTGGAGCGCCCGTCAGGAGTCGCGCCAAACCAAGGCCGCGCCGGAAACCGACAAAACCGCGATCCGCGCGACCAACACCGCCAACGCCTCGATCTCCGGTTTCACGCTCATCGGCAATCTGCCCGACAACCAACGCGCCAACACCGGCATCGTCGTCCACGGCGCGAACAATGTTTCCATCCACGATTGCGAAGTCAAAGGCTTCGAGTTCACCGGCATCTGGATGCACGACGCGGTGAAGTCCACCATCCGCAACGCCCGCCTCGATGACAACGGGCTTCCCCACAAGGATTCCTGCTCCGGCGGCCTGCAAGTCGGCCACATGACCGACTGCTCCATCCATCACAACACCATCCGCGAAAACCGCGGGGCGTACGGCATCAAAACCTGCATCCCGGAGTGGACTCTCCGCAACGACCCTTGGAGCGCCCCGAAAGCCAAACTGGTCCGCGTGCTCATCCACGACAACGACATCAAGCTCCGCCAGCAGGGCGGCTGGGGACAAGGCCAGCCGAACATGGCCATCGAGCTCTGGCATTCGGAGCCCGACACGTGCGAGATCTACCAGAACCGGATCAACACCTGCGTCTCGCTCGTCGAGGGGGCGAACGCGGCCAAAACCATCCGCGTCCACCACAACCTGTTCATCCTCGATCCCGGATACAACTACGCCATCGAAGCCGGCCACCATAACATGGAGATCGATCACAACGTCTTCCGCAACGGCATCTATCCCATCGCAACCTGGGGCGGCCCGCCCGACAACCTGAACGTCCACGACAATGTTTTCGACGGGATCGAGGACGTCGTTCTGCTGTCCTTCACCGGTGCCACCAACTTCCGCTTCGCGAACAACACGGTCGTCTTCAAAAAAGACATGCCGGTGCTGAGCCTCGGCAAACACGGCAAGGAAAGCCGCGGCATCCTCATCGCCGACAATGTTTTCGTGAAAGAAGGCGGCGACCCGATGGCGGCGGACATGCTCAAAGAGGAAGCCGACAACAAATCCGCGCCCGGTTCCGTCACCATCCGGGGCAATCTTTTCTGGAATTGGAAACCAGCCGGCGCGGACAGCCAGTCCGCCAACCCGATGCTCGTCCGCGAGCCCGATGGCGACCGCTTGCTCAAGCTCGCTCCCGACAGTCCGGCTCTCAAAGCGGGGAAGGGGACTCCCGGCGGAAAACTGCCCGCAGTGTCCTCCGACCCCTTGGTGGACGCGGTTTTCAACCGCATGTCGCAGGAAGACAAATTCGCGGAATTGCAGGGAATCTGGCCGGGCACCTTGTTCGAGAACGGCACCTTGTCGCCGGAAAAATGCCGCCAGCTCATCCCTCATGGCGTCGGCCAGCTCTGCCAGTTCGCGTCGTCCATGAATCTGCCGCCGGAAAAAGCGCGCGACATGGCGCGGCAGATCCAAGCCTGGCTGATGACCGAAACCCCGGCCCGCATTCCCGCCATCGTCCATGACGAGGGAATCACCGGCTTCCCCGGCCCGGGTGCGACGACGTTCCCGCAGTCGATCGGCATGGCCTGCACCTGGAATCCGGAAATCATCGAACGCAAGGCCCGCCTGACCTCGGCGGATTTCCGCGCCACCGGCACCACGCTGGCGCTTTCCCCGGTGCTGGATGTTTGCCGGGACGCCCAGTGGCCGCGCATGGAGGAGGGCTTCGGCGAGGACCCGTATCTGGTCTCGATCATGGGATTGGCCTTCATCCGCGGCATGCAGGGCGACGACCTCCGCAACGGCGTGGCGACGACCTGTAAGCATTTCGCCGGTTACGGCGGCGAGACCACCGACCGGCGCGTGTTCATCGAGGAATACCTGCTGCCGCATGAAACCGCCATCCGCACCGGCAGCGCCCAGGCCATCATGCCGGGCTACCACGCCTACAACGGGAAACTCTGCATCGAAAACCATGAGCTTCTCGGCGACATCCTGCGCGATCACCTCGGTTTCCAGGGCCTGGTCGTGAGTGATTACGGCGCGATGGACAAACTCAACCCGTCCAATGCCGAAAGCGCGATGGCGGACATCGCGGCCAAGTGCCTCAACGCCGGGGCGGATGTCGAATTGCCGAAAGGAACGTATTTCTCCGCGCTGCTCAAAGCCGGCATCAATGGCAAAGTCAGCCAGGCCACGCTGGATGCCGCCGTCAAACGCTCGCTGACACTCAAGGCGCGCCTCGGGCTGCTCGATGACGTGGTGAAAACCGGCAGGGATGGCCCGCTCGATTTCGATCCGCCGGAGCACCGGAAACTCGCCTACGATGCCGCCTGCCAGTCCCTCGTCCTGTTGAAAAACAACGGCGTGCTGCCACTCGCGCCGGAAGCGAAACACATCGCGGTGCTCGGCCCGAATGCCGACAGCATCCAGGCGCTTCTCGGCGATTACACCTATCAGGCGCTCGCGGCATTCTGGCAGAACCGTCCGATTGACCCCAATCACCCGAAACTCGTGACGCTCCTCGCCGGGCTGCAAAAACGACTGGGCGGCGACGTCAAGCTCCTGCATGAACGCGGTTGCGACTGGAGCGAAGGCTCGGAGGGCTCGCTCGACAGCAGCGGAACCGGCGATACCCGCCTGAACAAGGACGGCAACGAACGCATCAAGAAACTCGTTCATGAGGGAGTTCCTGCGGCCAATCCCGACCTGGCCCTGCGCCACGCCGCAGCCAGCGATGTCATCATCGCGGCAATGGGCGAAAACATGTATCTCAGCGGCGAGGGCCGCGAACGCCCCGGCATCCGCCTGCCCGGCCAGCAGGAGGCATTCGTGAAACGCCTGCTCGATACCGGCAGGCCGGTCGTGCTCGTCATCTTCGGCGGACGTCCGCAGATCATCGACGATCTCGAACCCCGCTGCGCCGCCGTCATCCAGGCGTGGTATCCGGGCGAGGAGGGCGGCCATGCGGTCGCCGATCTGCTGCTCGGGCGGATCAATCCATCCGGCAAACTCTGTGTCACCTACCCGTCCGCCAAATCGAAACGCCCCTCGTGCTACAACGAAGGATACTCCAGCGACGCGCCGCCGATGTACCCGTTCGGCCACGGGCTGTCCTACACCCGGTTCGACTACCGCGATTTGAAACTGCCGGAAAATCCGCAAACCACGGACCGCGAAATCCCGGTTTCCTTTCGCGTGAAAAACTCCGGCCCGCGCGCCGGAGCCGAGATCGCGCAGGTGTATGTTTCCCCGAAAAAGCTCTCCGTACCCGCCAAACCCATCCAGCTCAAGGCGTTCAAGCGAGTCGAACTCGACCAGCAGGCGGAGTCCGAAGTCAGTGTCGCCATTTCTCCGGAACAACTCGCCTGTTGGAATGACCGTGAGTGGGTCATCGAACCTGGCGAATACGAAATCCTCGCAGCCAGCTCGGCATCCGATGTCCGGCTGCGCGGCACTGTCCACCTTGGCGGTGGGCTCCAACGTCTCAAACACCGAACCCATCCATCCGGCCAGCCCGCGTGGTAAAATCCAAGACAACCATCCTATGTCCAGGCACACCCTGATTCCACTGATCCTCTCCGCCGCCGTGGCCACCTCTCCCGCAGGCGAGTCGCCATCGACGTTCTGCAACCCGCTGCCGCTCCCGAACTATCCGATCGGCAGGATGTCGCGCGACATCACCAATGGCGAGCCGATCAATTCCATCGGCCTCTGGTTGGTGGACCGCAAGGAGCATTTCCGCGAGCTGGCCGATCCTTCGGCGCTCTGGCTCGATGGCAAATGGTTCCTTTATCCCTCGGTGGACATGGCCTGGGTCAGCGAGGACCTCGGCGCGACGTGGCAACACCATCCATTGAACATCCGCGATGTGGGATACGCGCCGACGGTGGTGAAAAATGGCGACGCATTTCTGCTGCTGGCGTCGGGCTCGGATCTCTACACCTCCAGTTCGCCGCTCGGTCCATTTTCCTCCCTCGGCCGCATCCAGATGGCGGAAGTCCCCGGCATGCCGCCGCTCACGGACCCGATGTTGTTCTCCGATGACGACGGGCGCCTGTATTTTTACTGGGGCTGCACACAGTCGGGCGGAATCTGGGGCGTGGAACTCGACGCAAAACATCCCGACAAGGCGCTTTCAAAACCCCGGGAACTCATCCCTTTCGATCCTGTCGGACAACCCTGGGAAGCCGTGGGCGCATGGAACCAGAACCCGCATTCCGGTTGGGTGGAGGGCGCATGGATGGTGAAACATGACGGGAAATACCACCTGACTTACTCCGCCGCTGGAACCCAAAACCGCGGCTACGCGATGGGTTGCTACACGTCTGCCACGCCGCTGGGCACCTTTGTTCCTCAGAAACGCAATCCCTTCTTCCGCACCACGCACGGGTTGCTGACCGGCACCGCGCATGGCAGCATCGTCGCCGGCCCCGGGAACCGCCTGTGGGTGTTTTATTCGATCCGGGCCGCCGCGGTCCACGGCTTCGAGCGCCGCATCGGAATGGACCGCGTCGAACTGGACGCCAACGGGGAACTCCATGTCCCTCCGGCAACTTCCACCCCGCAGGTGTTGCCGGGGAAATCCTCCTCCGCGCCGGACTGGCTCCCCATCAATGCCGTCGTGCCAACCTTCGGCAGCAGCAACGCTCCAAACCTGACAGGAAAATTCGCGGTGGATGAATCGTTGTCCACCTGGTGGCAGCCAGACGCCAATGACACCGAACCGGTGCTGACCAGTTCGTTCGTTGCGCCCGCAGAAATCCACGCGGCCCGCGTCATCTGGCGCGATGTGGGATTGGACCCGAAAAAGGGCGTGAACCTCGGGCCATTCCGCTACCGGGTGGAAATCGAGACCGCCCCGGACCAATGGACATGCCTGCTCGATCGCAGCAACAACACGGAGGATTTGCTGATCAATTACCGCGAAACCGCACCCCAAGCCGGCTCCCGGGCGCGCCTGGTCATTCTCGGCTGGCCGAAAGGCATCACTCCCGGAGTCGTCGAGTTCACGGTTTT
The DNA here is from genome assembly GCA_963751395.1 of uncultured Verrucomicrobiae bacterium. Taxonomy (GTDB): domain Bacteria; phylum Verrucomicrobiota; class Verrucomicrobiia; order Chthoniobacterales; family Chthoniobacteraceae; genus CAVVUC01. The sequence continues at coordinate 345,319 of CAVVUC010000001.1, forward strand.
CGGGAAAACCCGGAAACAGTAGCTGCCATCCCTCGCGATTTTCCCATGAAAACCGCTCTTTTCCTACTGCTGGCCTGTGGGATTTCCTTGCATGCGCAAGAATCCGCCCGCGACGAATTGGCGGCAGGCTTTGCATCGCCGCCGGACTCCGCACGGCCCTGGGTTTGGGCGCACTGGCTTCACGGCAATGTGGACCGCGCCTCCATCACCCGCGAGCTCGAAGCGATGAAGCGGGCGGGACTGGGCGGGCTGACAATGTTCGACGTGGCTCAGCCGGGCATCCCCGCTGGCGAGCACAAATACATGCAGCCGTCGTGGCAGGAGATGTTCGGCTTTGAAATCGCCGAGGCCAAACGCATCGGGCTCGAAGTGATGAGCCACAACGGCCCCGGCTACTGTGGTAATGGCGGCCCGTGGATGCCGGCCGAGCGCGCGGCGCAAATGGTTGTTAGCAGCGCCCAGCGCATCACCGGTGGCCAGGCGTTCAAGGGCGCATTGCCCCAGCCCGCCGCAAAAGGCGGTTGGTATCGCGATATCGCCGTGCTCGCGATCCAGGAAACCGAAACCCAGTCGAAGCCGCCGGCCATTGAGGGCGACGCGGCCATCAAGCGGCTGAAGTGGCTGAGCTACATCGGCTATAAAGGTGCCGCCTCCGCGCCACTCGACGCCACCGCCCCGGCCGAGGTTTGCATCCCGCGCAAAAACATCGTCGATGTCACCTCGCGGATGTCCGCCGATGGCACGCTCGCCTGGGACGCGCCGCCGGGCGATTGGACGCTTCTGCGCCTCGGGCACACCTGGACCGGTCAGGAAACGTTGCCCGCCACGCCGGAAGGCCTCGGCCCGGAGTGCGACAAACTCGACCCGCGCGGCATCCGGCTTCATTTCGAGCATGTGATGAAGCGCATGATCGAACTCGGCGGACCGGCGAGCGGCAAAAACTTCCACTCGTTTTTTGCCGATAGTTGGGAGGCCGGCGGCCAAAACTGGACGGAAAAAATGCCGGAGGAATTCCGCCGCCGTCGCGGTTATGACCCGATTCCCTTCCTGCCGATTTTCACCGGACGCGTGCTCGACGACCTGCAAACCTCGGAGCGCTTTCTCTACGATCTGCGTCAGACGGTTTCCGAACTGGCCACGGAAAATTTCTGGGGGGAATTGCGCCGCCTCTGCAATGACCACGGCATGCGCTTCGCGGCGGAACCCTACATCACGACCGGAAACGATTTGGACGCAGGCAACCACCTCGACGAACCGATGGGTGAACTCTGGATGCCCAACTCCGGCGCGGACGTTTATCGAAATTCCATCAAGCTCGCCTCGTCGATGGCCAATCTAAATGGGAAATTGCGCGTCGGCGTGGAGTCCTTCACTGCCAACCAACTGGAACGCTGGCGCTCTCATCCCGCGACGCTGAAACCGTTTGCCGACCAGATTTTCTGCTTGGGCGGGAACCGTTTGCAGGTTCACCGCTTCGCCATGCAGCGATTTCCAAACATCAAGCCCGGCATGATGATGGGCCCCTGGGGTCAACAATACGACAGCACCCAGACGTGGTGGGAGTGGACCAAGCCCTGGCATGATTATCTCGCCCGCTGCCAGTTTCTCCTCAGTCAGGGCCCGGTCGTCACCGATGTGCTGGATGTCGTGCCCGAGGAACCTCTCTGGCGTTTTTCCCCGCTCGCGCTCGCCGGCTATGACTACGACGCCTGCGGTCCTGATAGTTTCCGCCGTGTGGTCGTGAAGGAAAACGGCCGCACCGGCATCCCCGGCGGACCGGATTATGCTCTTCTTCGTGTTATTCATCACGGGACCATGACTCTCGGCCGGTTGAAAAAATTGCGCGACCTCGTCGCTGCCGGAGCCCATGTGCTGGCAGATCCGCCGCAGGCGACGCCGGGACTCGAAGGTCTGCCGCAGGCCGACGTGGAGTTGAAACAAATCGCCGACGAACTCTGGGGCACGACCGGCGAGACGGAACGCGCTTTCGGCAAAGGACGCATTTTCCGCAACTCGGAGCCCGCCGCGGTGCTGGCGAAGTTGGGCGTGCCGCCGGATTTCAGCGGTCCGCAAAACCTGACCTGGATCCATCGTCGCGCCGGGGATACTGATATCTACTTCATCGCGTCGGAGATCGAAAGTTCCATCACGGCTCCCTGCACCTTACGTGTCAGCGGCAAACGCGCGGAACTGTGGGATCCGGAGACCGGCAAGACGCGTCCGCTGGCGACCACGGCTGTGGATTCCGCACGCACCTCAGTGCGGGTGCCACTCGGTCCGGCCGGTTCGGCGTTTGTGATTTTCCGTCCCGGCAAGCCGACGGAAGCCGTGGCTAGCAGCACGCCGCCGGTTCCAGCAGGAACATTCAGTTATGCCGTGTGGGCGGCACCGACGGCGGAGATCGAGCTTCCGGCGGAAACCGTCGCGGGCCACGCCGGGCTTTCCCAACAACGCAACGATGCCCTGATGGCACCTCCCGGACACCACTTGCTGGGCGAAGGCCATGCCTGTGCCGGGCTGTCGATCGGACGCAACGGCGTGGTGGTCTATGAACATTCCACAAACTATTTTGCGCCGGTTTTGGTGCATGCCGCGCCGATTTCCGACTGGACCCACGTTGCCGTGGTGTATCAGGACGGCGTGCCCACACTTTACCTCAACGGGAAACCGGCACATCAGGGGAAAAAAGGGCCGCATCTCGCCCATTCGCCGGTGCAATTCTCCGAAAACATTGCGTCAACGTTCCGTGGTCAACTTGGTGTGTTCTCCGAATTTGCGGAGGCATTGACCCCGGAAAAGATCACCACTTGGATCGCCGCCCATCCGCCCGCCGCCGCAGGCATGGAAATCAGCGGCCCGTGGCAGGTGACGTTCGATCCGCAAACGGGTGGCCCCGGGAAAGTGGAATTCAAACATCTGGAGGACTGGAGCAAGCGCCCCGAGGACGGCATCCGTGATTATTCGGGAACCGCGATCTATCAAACCCGATTCACTGGCCCGCAGACGACCGCCGGTCGCAGATCCATTCTCGACCTCGGCAAGGTGGCCGTGATGGCGCGCGTGCAACTGAACGGAAAAGATCTCGGCATCCTATGGAAACCACCTTACCGCGTGGATGTGACCGACGCGCTCAAAGCCGGCGAGAACACGCTCAAAATCGCCGTGGTCAACTTGTGGATCAACCGCTTGATTGGCGACGCCGCCAAGCCGGACGACAGCAAGCGCGACGATAAGGGAATCCTACAGAGTTGGCCCGACTGGGTGCTTTCCGGCGGATCGCCTCCCAGCGGTCGCCGTTCCTTCGTCACCATTCCACTTTGGAAACCCGATGAAGCACGAGTGCCATCCGGTCTTCTCGGCCCGGTAAACTTAAGGCCAAGCGAGAAGTGAGGCTGCAACATTCAACCCATGCCAATCTCCTGTTCGTTCCGTCGCTTTCGCCTGCTTCTTCTTGCCGTCATTTCGTTGCCAGTTCCATTGCTCGGCGGCCAGGCTCCCGCGCCCTACGACCTCCAGTGTGAATACCTGAGCGATCCGCTTGGGATCGATGTTCAGATTCCCAGGTTCAATTGGAAGCTCAGGAATCCGGAGGGCGTCCGCGGCTACAAACAAAGCGCATGGCAGGTGATGGTCGCCAGCAGCCGGGAGCGTCTGGATCGAAATGACGGCGATCTCTGGGACAGCGGAAAGGTCGATTCCAACCAGTCCACACTCGTCCCTTATGGTGGCCGCATGTTGGTTTCCAATCAGGACTGCTACTGGAAGGTGCGCATCCACGGCAACAGTCAGTCCCCCTCCGAGTGGAGCGCCCCCGCCCGGTTTTCCATCGGACTTCTCCAAGCCACGGATTGGAAAGGCCCCTGGATCAGGCATCCGGACGCACCGGCGGTGAAACATATCTGGTTCCGCAAAAATCTCATGCTGGATGAGGATATTGGATCCGCCTTCATCCACGTCGCCACGGTTGGCTACCACGAACTCTATGTGAACGGCGCCAAGGTCGATGCGCGGCTTCTCGGTCCGGCCATGTCCCGCCTCGACAAGCGCGTGCTCTACGTGACCTATGATCTCCGTGGCATTCTCAAGACCGGCAAAAACACCATCGCGATATGGCAGGGTCCCGGCTGGGCCCGCTACGCCTACTTCAAAACCATGCCCGCGCTGCGTGTGCAACTGGATGCCAAGACCACTAGTGGAACATCCATCTCGCTCGCCTCGGACACCACATGGCGTTGCGAGGTCAGTTCCAGTGAGAACATTGGCGGTTGCAAATACACCGACAACGGCGGGGAGAGAATCGACGCCCGCAAATTCATCGCCGGCTGGAGCGCTGTCGATTTCGATGATTCAAAATGGAAAGCCGCCGCCGAAGCTCCGATCAAGGCGAAGCTTTCCGCACAAATGATGGAGCCGACCCGTGTCATCGAAACCATCCCCGCCAGATCGATTTCCGGCACTGGCTCATCCTGCAAGGTGGACATGGGCAAAAACTTCACGGGCTGGATTGAAATCAAACTCAAGGGACTTTCCGCCGGAGACGTGGTGACCGTAAAAGTGGCGGACGACGAGCAGACCGTTGAGGACTTCGGACAGAAGAGTGAATACATCAGCAACGGCAGCAACGGCGAAACCTTCCGGAACCGGTTCAATTTTATCGCGGGTAGATTCATCACGTTTGAAGGTCTGAAAGCGCAACCGGATCCCGCCGACGTCACCGGCTACGCTCTGAGCACCGATCTCAAGCGCACGGGCGGTTTCTCCTCGTCGAACGACCTGTTCAACCGGATCTATCAGAACGACCTGTGGACATGGCGCGCCAATCTGGTCGAGGGCTTCACCATGGACTGCCCGCATCGTGAGCGGCTCGGCTACGGCGAGGTCGCATTTGCCTGCGCATGGGGGATCGCATTCCCTAATTATCAGGCAGGCGCGCTTTACACCAAGCATGTGCGGGACTGGTCCGACGTGCAGGAAGAGAACGGCTGGATCCATCACACCGCGCCCCAGATCAACCAGCATTACGGTGGCCCGATGTGGAGCAGCGCGGGACTCAACATCGCCCGGGAGTTTTATCAGAACTTCGGCGACCGGAGGATTCTTGAACTCACCTATCCGTCCAGCAGGCGCTGGCTGGAGTTCCTTCAGTCCAAAGTCTCGGGCGGGCTCTTGCGCAACTTTGACAATGACTGGGGAAAATTTCTCGGCGACTGGGCCGCTCCCGAACAACGGAAAGAGCGCGGAGATTCGCGTGAAGCGGAGTTTTTCAACAACTGCGTTTACGCGATGAATCTGGAGGACTTCATCGGGATTGCCCGCATTCTGGAGAAACCCGAGGACGCGGCCCTCTACGGCAAGCGCCTGGAGGATTTGAAAAAGCAGATACACGCCGCATATTTCGATCCGGCAAAAAACAGCTATTGCAATGGCACCCAGGTCCAGCTCGCCTTCGCCCTTCTGACCGGCATCACTCCGGAAGCCTTGCGACCGGCAGTGGCGGCTAGTCTCGACAAGGAACTCACCACGAAAGCCTATCTCGATATGGGAAGTTCCGGGCTTCCCATCCTCTTGAAATATCTGACGGAGAGGTCGGACAGCAGCGCCCGACTCTATCCGCATCTCTCGCGGACCACCGAACCAGGCTACGGATACTTCCTCAGCCGCGGGGAAAGCACTTGGCCGGAATACTGGAACGTGGATGTGCCAAGCCGCATTCACACCTGCTACACCGGCATTTCCTCATGGTTCACCAAGAGCGTCGCCGGCATCCGTCCCGACCCGGAGCATCCCGGATACCACTCCTTCATCATCAAACCACTGCCCGGCGGCGACCTCTCCTTTGCCGAAGCCTCCACCGAATCGCCCTACGGCAGGATCGCCAGTCGTTGGGAGAAATCCGGCAAGGTCTTGCGATTGAGCGTGACCATTCCCGCCAATTCGCAAGCCACCGTGTTTTTTCCCGCCGTTGATGCGGCCAGCCTGACCGAAGGTGGCACGTCCGTCAGCAAAGCCCAAGGCGTCACTCTGCTCCGGATGGAAGGAAATCACGCCGTCCTGAAGGTGGAATCCGGCACTTACCGATTTCAATCCGGGGCCGATTGCCCCCGCGACAAAAGCCTGCTTGAGACGAAGTAACAATGCCTGGATTCACCCGAATGAAAAAGCCGTTTGGCATCCTCACATTTCTGTCCATCGGACTTGCGGTTTCCGCAGGTGCCGCCCCTGGCGAGTCAGTCGCCGCTCCCGGCGCTCCAGCCTCCGACAAGTCCACATTTCCAGCTGCCGAAATGGTTGAGGTGGTCTGGGATTCGCCGAGCGCGAATTCCCGCGGCTCCATGCCGATCGGCAACGGCGACATGGGCGCAAACGTGTGGGTCGAACCGTCTGGCGACCTCTTGCTGCTGTTGTCAAAATCCGACGCCTGGGACGAAGTTTCCCGCCTCTGCAAGCTCGGCCTGCTCCGCATCAAGCTGCCATCGGTCACAGACTTCCGGCAGGAGTTGCGGCTGGCCGATGGCGAGATCCGCATCACGGCGGGTGGCGTGACAACACGCGTCTGGATCGACGCGAACCAGCCGGTGGTAAATGTGGAAATGGCAGGGGCCCAACCGTTCACGACCTCCGTGGCGCACGAAACCTGGCGCACGCAGGAAAAAACTCTCACCGGCGGCGAAATCCGCGCCTGCTGGGGACAGCAAAATTCACCTGACCCGCTCGTCATTTCGCCGGACACGGTGCTGGATGAGAAAAACAACCAAGTTGTCTTTTTCCACCGGAACCCGACCTCGGTGTGGGAGAAAAACCTCCGCAACCAGGGCCTCGACGCGCTGGTGAAATCCGAAAACGACCCGCTCCTGCAACGGACATTCGGCGCGTTGGTGCGCGGCCCAAACCTGATCCAAGACGGTAAAAACAAACTGACCGCCGCCAAGCCCGCCACGAGTTTTTCCATCAAGATTCACGCGCTGACAGCACGGGCACCGGTTGCCGAAGATTGGGTCAAGCAAGTGACCGCGCAGGCCGAAACCACCGAGCGCACCCCGCTCGCCGCCGCCCGCGCCGCGCATGCCAACTGGTGGCTGGCGTTCTGGAACCGCAGTTGGATCTCCGCAACCGAAAACACGACCGTGGCCATCCCCGAAAACAAACATCCGTGGCGTGTCGGCGTTGCCGCCGATGGCAGCAGCAAGTTCGGTGGAACCATCACGGATGCGCTGGTGGTCGGCCGCGCCGCGTCAGCGGATGAGATCGCCACACTGGCTCGCAAGCCGCGTGCCGGGGCCGACACCACCCCGAAAGAAACTCCTCTCAACGACGGTGGCACTGTAGCCGCCTGGATCAAACCTGGCGCGGGCGAAGCCGGACGCATCCTCGACAAATGCACTCCTTTCGGAAACGACGGCCTGATATTCGACACCTACCCCGGCCTTTCCCTGCGCCTGATTGTCGGTGAAAAGATCATGACGCATCCCGGATGCCTCAAGGCGGACGAGTGGCAGCACGTCGCCGCCACCGTCGATGCCGCCACCGGCTCCCGGCGCATCTACTTGAATGGCAAAATGGTGCTGGAGGAAGGCGGCGGTAAGTCTGCCGCGCAGACCGTCACCCAAGGTTACACGCTCCAACGCTGGGTCAATGCCTGCGCCGGACGCGGCGCGTATCCGATCAAGTTCAACGGCTCACTTTTCAACGTGGAGACCTCGACGAATCCCGTGCAATCCTACAACGGCCATTGCCAGTTCGATGCCGATTTCCGCGAGTGGGGCAATCCCTACTGGGCGCAGAATACGCGACTGCCCTACTGGACCATGCCTGCGGCGGGTGATTTCGATCTGATGAAGCCGCTTTTCAAAATGTATATGGACGCGCTCCCGCTGCGCAAACATCTGACCCGTCTCGCGTTCAACCACGACGGTGCCATCTACCCGGAAACCATGGAGTTTTGGGGCGGCGCACCCGACAGTGACTTCGGCCGCCCGGGCGACGAGAGCCGCAAAGACCTGCCGCCAGGGCAGACGCGGCATGGCTACATGCAATACTACCCGCAGGGCGCGCTCGAAATGTTGAATGTGATGAACTGCTACTTTGAATACACCGGCGACACCGCGTTCCGTGATTCCACACTTCTCCCATTCGGCAAGGAAATCCTGGACTACTACCGCTTGCACTGGCCGCGCACCGCCGAGGGAAAACTCAACTTCACCGGACTCACCTCGCTCGAGCAGGCAACCGAAACCACCAATCCGGCACCCGACATCGCCGGTCTGCGCGCCATCCTCCCGAAACTGGCCGCCTGCACGCCGGACGCCAAGCTGCGTGCGCAATGGACGAAGATGCTGGCCGACCTGCCGCCGCTGCCAATGAAGGAAAGCAACGGCCAAAAGATCCTTGCCATGGCGGAAAAAACACCTGCCAGGGTCAGCGGCTTCGAAAAACCGGAACTCTACGCCGTGTTTCCCTACCGCCTTTTTGGCGTCGGCCGCCCCGACCATGAGATGGCCCTGGAAACCTGGAAACAACGGGACAACAAGAAGACCGGCGGTTGGCAGCAGGACGCCATCCAGGCGGCATTGCTCGGGCTGACCGACGAGGCAAAATCATTCGTCACCGAAAACTACAGCCGAACCGCGCCCGGTTTCCGGTTCCCTGCCATGTGGGGGCCGAACTACGACTGGATCCCCGACCAGGATCACGGCTGTGTCCCGATGACCGCCATGCAATCCATGCTCCTGCAACCGGTCGGCGACAAACTCCTTCTCCTCCCCGCCTGGCCGAAAGAGTGGGACGTGAGCTTCAAACTCCACGCCCCGCAAAACACCACCATCGAGGGCGAAGTCAGAAACGGCATCGTCGTAAAAATGATCGTAACCCCGAAATCACGGCACCAGAACGTGGAGATCTGCCGCCCGTTTGTGCTGACTCCGCAGAGCGTGAAAATCATCTCCAGAAATTCCCAACCCGAATGATCAACAGCATCCACCAAAAAACCATGTCCATGAAAATTCAATTGACCCTCTGCCTCGCGCTGGCGAGTGCCGCCAGCGCCGATGTCCGGCTGCCGGGCGTGTTTTCCGATCACATGGTCTTGCAGCGAGACAAACCGCTCGCCGTCTGGGGCCGCGCCGACGCCGGGGAAAAAGTAACCGTCGGACTGGCGGGTCATTCGGCCAACACCACCGCAGACGCCTCCGGCTCTTGGAGCGTGAAACTCGCCGCCCTTCCCGCGGGCGGCCCGCACGAGATGACCGTCACCGCGAACAACACGCTCACGTTTCGCGATGTGCTCGTCGGCGAGGTCTGGCTTTGCTCCGGCCAGTCGAACATGCAGTGGAGCCTCAAGGATGCCGCGGACGGCGCGCGGGAAGTCGCGGAGGCCGTTCATCCGGAAATCCGCCTGGTTACCGTCAATTCCGCCCAGTCGCTCACGCCACAAGCCGATGCGCCAACTTCCGGCTGGGCCGCATGCACCCCGGAATCCGCCGCCAGCTTCAGCGCCGTCGGGTATTTTTTCGGACGCGGACTGCATCGGGAACTGGGCGTGCCCATCGGTCTGATCAACAGCTCGTGGGGCGGCACGGTCTGCGAGGCATGGACCAGCGCCGCCACGCTCAAGACCCTGCCGGATTTCGCGCCGCGCGTGGCATTCGTCGAAAAAATCGCGGCATCCGGGGCGGTCGTCGATTGGAACAAGGAAATCGCCGGTTGGTGGACGAGAAACGATCCGGCTCCCGCCGTGGGCACGGGTTGGACGTCCGCCGATTTCGATTCCAGCAGTTGGTCGTCGATGACCCTGCCAACGCAGTGGGAATACGCCGGGCTTTTGAACTACGACGGCATCGCCTGGTTTCGGAAGGAATTCACTCTGCCGGAAACATGGAATGGCCGCAACCTGATGTTGCATCTGGGAAAAATCGACGACATGGACACGACGTATATCAATGGCGTGAAGGTCGGCAGCGCCAACGACTCGAATGCAATCCGCAACTATCCGGTGCCTGCCGCCCTGCTGAAACCGGGCCGCAACGTGGTGGCCGTCTCGGTGCTCGATACCGCGCTCAACGGAGGCATCACCGGGCCTGCCCCGGACATGCGGCTGGAACTTCCGGGAGCCACCGGCGAAGCGGCGATTCCCCTGGCCGGCGAGTGGCGCTACCGCACCGTCATCCCGCTTTCAAAGCTGGAACCGCTGCCGGAGCCCGTGGGCAGCAGCCCGAACGTGTGTACGGTCATTCATAACCGCATGATCGCCCCGCTCACGTCCTACGCCATCCGCGGCGCGATCTGGTATCAGGGCGAGTCGAATGTTTCCCGCGCCCATCAATACCGCACGCTGTTCCCGGCGATGATCCAGGACTGGCGCCGGGCCTGGGGCGACGACATTGCTTTCGGCTTCGTGCAGTTGGCGAATTTCCTGACACCCTCGAAAGATCCTGGCGAAAGCTGCTGGGCCGAGCTGCGCGAGGCGCAGGCCATGGCGCTCAAGCTGCCGAAAACCGGCATGGCCGTCGCCATCGACATTGGCACGGCCGGCGACATCCACCCGAAAAACAAACAGGATGTCGGCCACCGCCTGGCGCTCTGGGCGTGGGCGAAGGTTTATGGCCGCCCCGTGGTTTATTCAGGCCCGGTTTACAGGTCGATGACAGTCGAAGGAAACACCATCCGCATCGCCTTCGATCACATCGGCTCCGGTCTCGAAGCGAAAGGCGGAGAACCGCTCCGGCAGTTCGCCATCGCCGGCGAGGATCAAAAGTTCGTCTGGGCCGATGCCAGGATCGATGGCGAAACCATCGTCGTCTCCAGCCCGCACGTCCCGCATCCCGCCGCCGTGCGCTACGCCTGGGCGGACAACCCGGAGGGCTGCAATCTCACCAACAAGGAAAACCTGCCCGCCTCACCCTTCCGCACCGACCAATGGCCGGGCCTCACCGTCGGCGTGAAATAAGCGGTCATCTGGAATACGTCCGATAAAACAACCACCACTACCACATGAAAACCACCATTGCCCTCTGGGCTGTTCTCGCCACCACCGCGCTTGCCGTCGATGTCCACGTGTCGCCCAAAGGCAGCGATTCCAACCCCGGCACCGCCGGGAGTCCGTTCGCCACGCTTGCGAAAGCCCGCGACGCGCTCCGCGAGGCGGGCGGCGGCACCGCTGTCCTGCATGGCGGCGTCCATCAGCTCGCCGAGCCGCTCGTCCTCACGCCTGCGGATTCCGGCAGCCGCTACATCGCCGCCCAGGGCGAGCAACCGGTGGTCACCTCGGCCCGCGAAATCACCGGCTGGAAGCTGGCCGCCGCCACCCCGAATGTGACGAAGGAGGCCAGGGGCAAGGTCTTCGTGGCGGATGTCCCGAAGGGCTGGCGCTTCCATTACCTCTACGTGGACGGAGTCCCCGCCACCCGCTCGCGCAGTGTCAATAACGACCGTTGGCGCAATTGGGGCCGCGCCTTCAGTTTCGGCAAACCAAGCCCCAAGGGCCAGACGATCACCTTCGAGAACAAGGAACTGCTCCGCGGCCTGCCGTCCAACGGCGATGTCGAACTCTGCGTCATCCTCTTTCAGTTCGGCGTGCTCGGCGCCGGCGTGATGACGGATTTTGTTCCAGCCAACGGCACCGGTTTCTGGAACAGCAAACAAGGCTGTCTTTCCGGTGGCCGACCCGAAGAAACCGCCTTCCGCTTCGAGAACGCCCTTTCGCTGATCGATGAACCCGGCGAATGGGCGATCGATTCCGCCGCCGGAAAAGTCTATCTCTGGCCCAAGCAAGGCCAGGATCTCACCAAGCTCCGCGTGACCGCACCCGCCGCCAACGAACTGGTCCGGCTCCAGGGCGACGACGCCGCGCGGAGTTATGTCAGGGACGTGGTCTTCGATGGCATCACCTTCACCTGCACCGACCGCCTGCCGGAAGACCAATGGCCGGATTCCTGGCCGATCCGGCAATGGGAAAACCCCGGAGCGATGATTTTCATGGAGGGCGTCGAGGATTGCGCCGTCCGAAACTGCCGCCTGCTGCACAGCGGAGCCTACGGCATTTCCATCCTGCGCCACGCCCTGCGCAACGAGGTCACCAACTGCGAAATCGGCTGGACCGGCAGCGGCGGCGTCCAGTTGTTCGGCTTCGGCGGGGGCTTCCGCGACGAGAACCGCTTCAACAAAGTCCACCGCAATTACATCCACCACCAGGGCACCGCGATCTACTGGCACTCGCCCAACGTCCAGATTTTCGGCAGCGGCGACAACGAGGTGACCGACAATTTTCTCGCCTATTCCGCCTATAACAACGTCTCGATCACCGGCCTCAAATGGGACCAACTCAACAACCCCGGCGCAGCGAACACCCCGCACTGGCAGCGTCCGCTCTGGAATCCTCACGCGGTCGATGCCTCGACCTATCCGCCCGAAGTGCTCGCCATCCTGAAGACCGGCAAGCCGTTTTTCACCCAACAAAACTACCGCGAGCTGGCGGTGCATGCCCGCAACAACCGGGTCGCCCGCAACATCGCCTTCGAATGCCACACCAAACTCGAAGAAGGCGGCGCGCTCTACACATGGTGCCCCGGCAAGGGCAACCAGTTCCTCGAAAATGTCATCTACAAAAGCCACGCGCTGCCCGGCTCGTCCGTGCTCTCGCTCGACGACCACTCGGAATACCTGACCGTCGCCGGCAATGCCATCTGGTGCGTCGGAAAAGCCGGCTGCGGCTCGATCGGCGTGCGCGACCACGAACTCGGCAATACCTTCATCGCCAACATCCGCACCGATGACAATTACGGCGACAACCGCCACTGCGAGGGCGAACCCGGCCACGCGAAGTTCGACGCCCTCTACCAGCGCCTCAAAGCCCAGGTGGACAAGGAAGGCGGCTGGCCCGGCAACCCCGACCTCCCCGCCATGATCGAACAACTCAAAGCCAACCCCGACCACTACGAACTCACCCCGGAACAAATCAAAGAGTTGAAAACCATCATGTGAATCAAACTTCCGATTACATTCCATGCGCCATTTTCTCTCTCCCGTTCCGAACACTTGAAACTTGATGGCAGGCGGAGGTGCAAAAAACGATAAGAAGAAAAAAGCTCTATCCCTCGGCGAAACACAGGAAATACCTGGCGTTTTTCAATTCACCCGTGCGCACCATCGCTCCCAGTTCCACCAACGCCACCAGATCCCGAGTGGCTGTAGCCGGGGAACAACCGGTGATGCGGATGTGATTCTTTGAACTCAGCCCACCCTTGAATCCATCCTCACCTTCACGAAACATCCTCAACAGCACCTTTTCCTGACGCTCGTTCAACAAGCCCTGATAGCGCTCGAAAAATTTGGTCTTTTTCACCAAAAATTCAATTTTCCGGAGACTCTGCTCCTGAGCCTCCAATACCATCGATCCGAAAAAATCCAGCCATCTGGTGAGTTCAATCGTCCGGCTCGCCAAGCCCAATTCCTCGTAATACCGCTTGCGATGCTTTTCCAAAATGATGGACAAGGCGTAAGCGTCCGCCGTGGCTCCACTGGACGATGAGGTGGGAGATTGCGGAGGCTGTGGGTTATGCAATCTACCACAGCGGCATTGGAGACTTCAGAGATTTTGAGACGCGACAAACGGGGACGCGTGTGGCTGAAGCCGAAGCGGCGCGAGGCACTGCTGGATGAGTTTGAGAAGAGTGGCATGAGCGGGGCGCAGTTTGCGCGGTTGACGGGGGTGAAGTATTCGAGTTTTCAAAACTGGGTGCAGCGTCGTCGCAGGACGCGTGGCGGACGTCAAGATGGCACGGTGATGGCGCAGCCCGGTGCGGTGCGTTTGTTTGAAGCGGTGGTCGAAGGAGGCGATCCCGGTGAAGCGCCGCCCGTGCTGCGGGCAACTGGTGTGGGCGGGCTGTGGATCGAACTGCCCGGCGGGAGCCGGATGTGCGTGCAGACGCCGGTGCAGATGCGCCTTGCGGCGGAAGTGGTGGTCATGGTTGCACAAAGTTCCCGCGCCCGATGCTGAGCTTTACCGGAGGGTTAAAGGTGTTTGTGGCGCTGGAGCCGGTGGACTTGCGCAAGAGCTTCAGCGGGCTGGAAGGTCTGGTGAGCGAGCGTCTGGGCGAAGACCTTCGCCAGGGGGCGCTCTTTGTCTTTACCAACCGCCGTCACAGTCGGCTGAAGATCCTTTACTTTGATGGCACTGGGCTATGGCTGCTAATCAAGCGGCTGGAGAAGGGAACCTTCTCATGGCCGAGGGTGTCCGATCCCGGGACGGTGAAGCTGAAGCTTGCGCCCGGGGCGCTGGCGATGCTGACCGATGGCATTGATTTGCGCGGGGCGAAGCTAAGGCCTTGGTATGAGCGGGAGTAAGTTCTGAAGCATCCCGGGATGCTTGAGGTGACAGATCGTTAAGTAAGTAACTAAACACATAAGATAACTCTTGGCCAGGTGACAAAGAGTTGCTATTCCTGTGCCCAACCTTGATGAGCCCGCGCGAAGAAGAGTTAACCAAAGAGCTTCAAGAAAGAGACGAGCAACTCCGGCGGAGTAATGAGCAGCTTGCGCTCGCCAATGCAAGGATTGCATTGCTGGAACAAAAGATCGACCTGCTTGTGCGCAGGGTCTTTGGCTCGCAGAGTGAGAAGCTCGATCCCGCGCAACTTCTGCTGCTCTTGCAAGGCATGGACGAGCCGGGAAAATCTCCCGAGCCTGTGGCCGAGGAGGCTCCACGGCGCTCGACGGGCCAATCGCCTCCGCGTGAACGCGGTCCACGGCTGCCGGAGCATCTGCCGGTGATTGAAGAAGTCATCGTCCCTGAGCCGGTCAAGCTGGCTCCGCAGGACTGGCGGCGCATCGGTGAAGAAGTCAGCGAGCGGCTCGACTACGAACCGGCGCGCTTCCTTTGCCGTCGCACGGTGCGCCCGAAGTATGTGCAGCGTGGTTTGTTGGACGCCGTGCCAGTCATGGCACCGTTGCCGGACTCGCTCCTGGAACGCAGCATCGCAGCTCCCGGATTACTCGCGCAAATCGTCGTGAGCAAGTATTGCGACCATCTTCCACTCTACCGGCAGGAGTCGATCTACTGGTCGCGCCATCAAGTCTGGCTGCCGCGGCAAACGATGGCCGAATGGGTCGGCCTGGCCGCGGAGTGGTTGCAGCCCATTTACCAACAAATCCGGCAGGAGGTTGTTAGCAGCGGCTACTTGCAAGTGGATGAAACACCCATCCGCTATCTTGCGCCGGGCAATGGCCGGACGAAGCTGGGTTATCTCTGGACCTATGGCGCGCCGCGGGGCGATGTCATCTTCCACTGGGAGACAAGCCGTGCGGCGGCATGCCTGGATAACATCATCCCCGCAGACTTCAGCGGCACCATCCAGTGCGATGGCTATGAGGCCTACGACTGCTTTGCCAGACGCCGCGGTGAAAAGATCCTGCTCGCAGGCTGCGCGGCCCATGTGAGGCGCAAATTTTACGACGCCCAGGAGCAGGCACCGAAGGTCGCGGGCTGGTTCTTAAGACACTTTCAAAACCTATACGCCCTCGAAGCCAAACTCAGGAAGGCGCGGGCCGGACCAAGGCTGCGGCAAGCCGAACGCGCGAGTCTCAGCCGGCCTGTGCTGATGCGGCTGCACCGTGCCCTGGTGCGGTTGAAAACCCGGCACCGCTACCTGCCCCGCAGCCTCATGGGCAAAGCCATCGACTACGCGCTCAATCAATGGCCCTCGCTGCTCGTCTTCCTCGAAGATGGCCGTCTGGAGATCGACAACAACCGCATCGAAAACGCCATCCGGCCCACGGCCGTGGGAAAGAAGAACTGGCTGTTCATCGGGGAAGCCAAGGCCGGCGGTCGCAGCGCCATCCTCTACACCGTCATCGAGAGCTGCCGGCGTCGGAATATCGACCCGTTCGCCTATCTCCGGGACGTGTTCACGCGCCTGCCCTCGATGACCAACTGGCAGGTCAAAGACCTCACGCCGGAGGCTTGGGCAAAGGCGCAGAAGCGCGCCGATCGACGCGCCGCAGCGTAAGCGTCGTAGCCCATCGGGCTATCACGCCTATGCTTCCGGATCAGACCTTGCGAAGCATCGTGTCAAGGGGAACCCCGGCAGACGCTTACCCTCCTTCGACCACCGCTTCAAACAAACGCACCGCACCGGGCTGCGCCATCACCGTGCCATCTTGACGTCCGCCACGCGTCCTGCGGCACCCAGTTTTGAAAACTCGAATACTTCACCCCCGTCAACCGCGCAAACTGCGCCCCGCTCATGCCACTCTTCTCAAACTCATCCAGCAGTGCCTCGCGCCGCTTCGGCTTCAGCCACACGCGTCCCCGTTTGTCGCGTCTCAAAATCTCTGAAGTCTCCAATGCCGCTGTGGTAGATTGCATAACCCACAGCCTCCGCAATCTCCCACCTCATCGTCCAGTGGAGCCACGGCGGACGCTTACGACAAGGCGACCAAGGTCGGCTGCCCCAAAGCCTGGGAGAGAGCCATTTCCGCGATGGCGCGACCCATCCGCCCATTCCCGTCTTCAAACGGGTGGATGGATTCGAACCACAAATGGGCGATGCCTGCCCGCGCCAGGCCGCTGAGTGGCTCAAGCGGACGGTTGAACCACTCGATAAACCGCTTCATTTCGCCTGGCACCTGCCGGGATGGCGGCGCTTCATAGTGGATGAACGGATCATGGATGGCTCCCGAAACAATCCTCATGGGTTCCTCGTGTTGCCGATACTGGCCGATCCTCTTCAAATCCCATCTTCCCAGCACCACCATGCGGTGCCATTCGAACAGCTTCACATCCGTCAGCGGCCCTGGGAAATTCCGATACACATCTACCTGCAACTCCGAGATTCCTTTTTCCGCCGGGCTGGATTTCCTTCCATCGTGACTCAATCCAAACATCCTTCGAATCGAAGATTGCAGGCTGTCCCGATCCAACATTTTCCCCTCGATCTTCGAAGTCTGCAACGCCTCATCACTCAGCAACTCCGTCCGCAGTAACTCCTGATCCTGCGCTTTCAAATGCGAAAAGACTCCCACATGCACCCCTGAACGACGCAAAAATTCAGCCTCCAACGGGCGGATCAGGCACTCGTCGTAGCCAAACTCCGGCCACCCGGGCATCTGCCAGTTCCAAGCTGTGAGCGATAACGCCATGATTTATCGCTCATGATTAGCGTATTTCTGAGCGATAGCAAGGTCGGGTTTCGATCTTCGCGGGCATTGCAATTTCAGGGTGTGAAAAGGTTGAGGTTCACCGAGTTCACCATCGCCTGATAGCCCGTGGTGTTGATGTGAAGTCCGTCGTTTTGATAGATATAGGTGGAAAACAGGTTCACCGGATTCGCGGGATCGCGCACGGCGGCATCGAAGTCGATGAAGCCGTCGAAGACCGTGTTGTTGCGAATCCATGAATTCACCGTCTGCCGGATGCCGTCGAGAGTGGCGGTGTAAGTGCTGGAGGTGCCGAACGGCGTGATCGTCGCGGCATAGGGCTTGATGCCCCGGGCGCGGGCCTGGTTTCCGAGGCTCGTCAGGGCGGGGATGATGGCGTTCGCCCGGGCGCTTGCCGCCGCCTCTGTGGTGATGCCGCTGAATGCGATGTCATTGATGCCCTCGAAAATGATCAGATAGCGCACGCCCGTTTGATTGAGAATGTCACGGCTGAACCGGGTCTGGCCGGATGGAAATCCCGCTTTTTCGCTCAGCAGTGCGTTGCCCCCGATTCCCAGATTTGCCACCCCCACATTCGCAGATCAGCAACTTTGAGTTGTATCCGCGCTTCAGATCCGGCCGGGCTTCCTACTTTTTGAGCATGAACCCGGCGTCCACCCAGTCGGCCAGATCGCCGGAGTTGCCGTCGCCGGCATCGGTCACGACCAGCCGGATTTCGCGAAACCGCTGGTTCAACTCAGCATTGAACGCCCAGTGACGAATTGTTTTGGCGGAGAGCACCGGCGATTGTGCGATGAGCAACGGTGGTTCGCCCATTTCTTTGACGTCCCCGTACAGCTCGAACACCACACTCGCTTTTGGATTGCCCGCTTGTGAATCGTCCAGGCCGACAACGGAGACGAACCGCGCGGCTCCATTCGGAATGGAATAGACCGCAAGGGCGTTCGCGTGCAGGCCAAGACCCTTTGCGTGATTGCGCCCCGAGACAACCAACGGCTTGCCCACGGCGTTCACTCCGAAGCCGGGTTTTCCATTCCCGGTCTTGACCGACACAGGTTTCAGATCGGCGATCGACACATCCGGCAAGTCGGTCGCGGGCGGCTTCAACTCCGCCACTTTTTCCACGCTTGCCGTTGCAGCACCCGAGAGTCTGCCATCCCAGCCGATGGATGAAACCGAGTACTCATACGATTTGCCGTGCTCGACGCTCCCGTCGATCCATTCCGGCGCGGCGCACTCGAAGGTGGCGCCGTCGTTGCGCGTCACCCGCCACGCGTCCGCGCCGTTGTCGCGCCAGCGCAACTGAACACTCGAATACTCCGCTTTGACTTCGAGATCCGAAACCGGCGCGGGAGCAGGAACGGGGACCGATGCGGGCTCGAAAGCCAGGGTCCAACGAACCGTTCGCGAGACCGGTGCGTGAAGCGTGACCCGGATTCCTGGCCCGTCCTGTTTTGCGGTGGCGGTCACTCCGGCAGTCCGGTCTTCATCGGAAACGGCAGCCGTCCGAAGTTGCCATGATTTTTGTCCGGTCGGCACCACGATTTCGGAGTTCATACGGATCGCCTCCGACAACACGGCTCGCACCGGCAAGGGTCTGCTTCTCCGCGTCCCAATGCTCGTCCGACAGATCGATCATTCCCTGTGTGACATGGCGCGAGGTGCTCACGACCTGCGGATACGGCACGCCGGGTCGCACGGCGAGCACGCGACAGGAGCGGCCTTGGAAATCGGATTTCAGCGAACCGCGAAACGGCGGCAGAAACCGGTCGGCCCAAAAATCAAACCCGACATATTCCGTGGCGGGCAGCAGGCCGGCCTTGCCAGGCTCGCAAACCACCGATCCGTTCTTGCTTTCCCAGTTGTAGATTGCCAGCACGTTGCGGCTGGCGGCGTCGCCTGTTCCGGAGAGCAGCCAGACCTGCGCCGGTTCAAGCTCGAACACATCCACCGGTCGCGCCGGAAAATTGTGCGCAGGCATGCAGCGCTTGAGAATGTCGAGCCGTTCCGCGGGCAAGCCGGGAATCCAGTCGCTGTCATAAAACAACTGGCCCGAGATGGCCGCCCACGAGGCATTGAGCCGCGCCTCGCCCAGCGGCGTGCCGGTCCGGACATACACGCAGTCGGGATCATTCCACCAGACGCGCCCGTTCAGGAACCAGAGGCGCGAACCCTGCAAGGAGCCGATCTGGCCGGAAGTGTCAGGCCCGACCCGCATGGCGTCCAGCAGTCCGAACGATCCTCCGAACGAGCGCATGTTCTGCGAGACACAACAGCCGAGCAGAAACACATCCGGGCCGGCCGCCTCGCGCACGAGTTTCGTCCCGTCCCGCATTGCCTCGATGTTCGTCTTGTCGGGATTCGAGAAAACGGCGTCACCGATTCCATCCTCGCGGTAGCCGTTGTTGACATAGATCTGTTTCGTCGCGCTCCCGGTCCAAAAGCCATCCATTTTGAACAACCGGTATCCCCACTCGTGCGCGATCCGGTTCACCAAAGAACGCAGGTGTTCCCGCGCTCCGGCCTGCGTCATGTCGAGGCAGGTGCCGCCCCACGCCGTCTCATAGGGTTCGCCCTTTTCGGTTTTCACAAACCAGTCCTGATGCTCCTTGAAAAACGGGTCGTAATGGGTGCCGGCAAACGGCATGAACCAGATGCCGGGCGTCAACCCAACCTGCCGGATTTGATCCGCCGCTGCTTTCATTCCCGAGGGATACGGCCCGTTGGGACGATGCGCCGTGAAGTTCTTGTTCGGCCCGTTTTTCGATTCCCCCATCTGCCAGCCATCGTCGATCTGAACGAAGTCGAATCCGAACGGCTTCAGGTTTTTGGAGGCGTATTCGCTCACTTCCGCGAGATGCTTTTCATCGCAGGCCCGACCGTGCTGATCCATGTACCACGTGCAAAAACCGGGCGTCTGCGGATGAAGCCGGATCTGGTATTTCTTCGCGACCGCAGCGGCGTAAGCCTCAAGTCCCAGGCGGGCATCCTCAAACCAGCCAAGCACGAATGTTTCCGTCGCTGCATCCGCGCCGGGAAGGATTCGCAACCGGCCATAATCAATGCGCGCCTGGAGACGCAGGGCGTCTCCGGCGACCGGCGAAAAAACCACACCGCTCCCGCGATCGTGGGTGATCCAGCCACCAACAGCTCCGGCGCGGCTGGCCGGATCAACCACGGCCAGGAACGCGTAGCTGCCGGGATTGGCCGACGGCTCGAGCAATCCGCCGGTGCCGAGCGTCCGGGTTTCTTTCAGCGAACGACCAAGGTCCAGCACCGATGAGATCGACGGCACTTTGTTCAGCACGACCGGCGTCTCGCCGCCATTGTGGATCACCGAACGGAAAAGGACGAATGGCAGATCCGGAAACAACTCGATGGTTTCACGGCCTCCACCGGCATGAGTTATCTCGATGGCCTGCCCCTGTCCGAAAGCAGGGTCATTGACCGTGACAACCTTCCCCTCGCCTGCGGGCTGCTCATCGAACCGGCCCTCCTTGGCGAAGGTCTTCCCTGTGGGTTTGTGCTGGATGGAAAAGGAGCCGGAGCTGAACTCGACGGCGTGGAGTTCGTTCTCGATCTTGAGCGGCGCGGCGGCAAACGCCGTCACAGCCAGGAGGGAGAAGGCAGTTAGTTGGGTGGCAAAAGCAATGGATTTCACGATGAAAGGGAGTCGAAGCGGATTTTGGTCGGGCGATGCGGATGGATTCGCGAGAGCCTGCAAATCTTCCGGGATGCATCGAAGAATGCCAGTCCAATTTCAAGCGGGGTTCCGTGGCGAGACGTTCGATAAGACCAATGTCCGCGTAAGACTTCTCCCAAGCGCTTCTCTGAATGCGGGCGTCAGGTGCGAGGATGAAGTGACCTTCTCACGCACTGAAAACAAGAGTCCTGCCATGCGGAAGCCTTGCCACCGCGGCGTACCGCCTGGAACACCGCGACGGCTCCCACCGCCTGGTCGAGGGTGGAAGGAGGATTCCTGGAATTGGAAATCTTGTCTGATGCGCAGCGCCGCCGGGTTCAGCGTCCCCTGCTACAGCGGCGTGTTGTAGCCGGCCACGTTGAGGCCGGTGGGGCGGGCGTTGTAGCCGGCCACGTTGAGGCCGGGCGGGCTAGGCCTTGCCTTGGGAAACGCCGGTCTTTTTCCATAGAGAAACGATCCGCCGGCGCTCGCGCAGGACGATCAGGCCGAGGAAGGCAAGCGCGCCGATGATCGTGACCGGCTCCGGGATCGGGGCGAGCTCGACGCTGCCGCCATAGGAGATTGCGTTTGCGCCCACGCCGTAACCGGAGAACTGCACGTTATTCAGGAAGCCGTCGCCGATCGCACCAGTGAACACGAGGTGGGTGTTGCCGCCACCGCCGTAGGTATCATCCCAATTGTTGATTGTGAGAAATCCACCACTCGACCAGGCTGTAGTGGTGAAAGTCATATCGCCCGTCTTGCTGCCACTGAAGTCGATTGTCGAACTGCCACTCAGCGTCAGCGCCCCGACCGAGTCACTGTTGCCGCCCGTCTTGAACGTGCCGCCGTTCAGATTGATCGCCGTGGCACCGATCACATTGCTCCCGCCAAGCAGCAGCGTGCCGCCGTTGTTGACCTGGATCGCCGTTGGCGCGAAGGAATCGTCAGCGCCGGCGATCTTCGCAGTGGCGTTTCCTTTTACCACCAAGGTCCCAGAGCCGCTGGCCCCGCCGGTGAACGTCAAATCATTGTCGCCGGTGATCCCGCCGGTGATGCTGGTCACGACGAGCGGGTTGACAATATTCCGCGCGGCATCCGAAGCAAAATCGCCGCCGTTCACGGTCAGGTTGCCGTTGGTGGGCAGCGCGTTGTCGTTCCCCAAAATGAGCGTGCCGGCGTCAGGTTCGTCCCGCCGATGTAGCTGTTGCTGCCGGAGAGCTTCAGTGTGCCGGAGCCCGCCTTGGTCAGGCCGTTGCTGCCAGCAATAGGGGCGCTGATCTCATGTGTGCCGCTGGTGGCGGTGATCGTCGGGGTCGCGCCTGCCAGGGTGATGCCGCCGCCGCTGCTAGACTCCAAAATTGGGGGTGGCAGGGCGGCACGGTTTGGTGTGTAATCCGGTTGTTGCCGCGGTTTCGGGCGGACGGCCCGGCCCCGGTCTGTGGCAGTCTGTCAATCCTCTCATGAGCTTGGTCGTTATCAGTCTGGTTCTGTTTCCGGGTGTCGGGTCACCCCGGACATTGACGGTTGTGCCGCAACGATGGATGGCTCGCATGTTGAAGTTGATTTCTTTGATTCGGCGCTGGCGGTGGATGCGCCGCCATTCCGCCGCCCTTTCGGGGCGGTGTCCGTTTGCGGGACGGATCCGGTGGTTCCGCTACGCTCCACCACCGGTTAATTTCCAATGGCCCTCCGGGCCTCCGATCACAAGTTTCGTTGTAGCCGGCCACGTTGAGGCCGGCGGGGGTCAGCGTCCCCAGCCACAGACCCGCGGGGCCGAATCAGCCGGTTTTGGAATCGCAGCGACGCGTCCCCGGCCTCAACGTGGCCGGCTACAACGCTGGTTGGCTGCGGCTGCGCTGGCAATTCTGGCGGGCGCTCCGGCGGCATGGGCGCAGGCGGGGGCGTTTCGTTCGGTGGAAGTGACGTTCCACGGCGGCAAGCCGGAGGAATTGAAGGAATGCATCGACGGGATCAGGACCGGCCCGCGCGGGTGGAGGGTTCACCCGCGGGTCGGGGAGAATCAGTCGGCGATTTTCCGAACGGTGGCTCCGGTGAATGCCGATACGCTCCAAATGGTCCTGTGTTTCTTCTCGGGGCGCCCCAACAGTGCGATCGCCGAATTCTCGATTTCCTCGACCACGGACCCCGAGCCTTCTTTCAGCGGCCACTGGGAGCCGCTGCGGATCATCAGCTTCCGGGCGGAGGGGACAACCCTGACCCAGACGGCGGAGGGGCATTTGCGTGCCAGGGAGGAGCCGCATAAATGGGGCGGCACACCTTCCGAAACCGTCTATTACGTCAACGTCCGCACGGAAAGGCAGGGAATCACCGGGTTTCGCCTGGATGCCTTCCCGGTGGTGCGCGCGGGGGGACCGTCCGTGAAATCGCCGGACTCGAAGCTCCCGGTGGACGCGTTTGGTCCGGTGCTCTCCTGGAGCTTTGAAGGGGATTTCATCCTGACCGAGTTTCGTGCCGATCCCTGGGGAACCAGCACCAACGTCGCGCTTGGAGCCGCAGTCAAGGCGAGCCATCCGCTGTTTGCCAGAATGAAGCCCGACTTCCTGACCGACGGGCGGCCCTCGACGTTCGCCCATCCCAAGGATCCGGGCCTCGGCGCGGCATTTCATTTTGACATCGACCTGGGGCGGATCGTGAAGATGGACCATCTCCTCCTCCGGGGACGCAACGACGGCGCTCCCCATACCGACAACCGCCTGAGCCGGTTACTGGTGGAGATTTTTGACGATGCCCCGGACGGCGGCGCGAAACCGGTCTGGCAGACGCTGCCCCATACCGGGGGTTCGTCTCCCAAGGAAAGTAAGGCCGAGGTGCTGAAGGCGGGCGACGGGCGGGGAGAATTCCGTGGACGGTTCATCCGGCTCTCGAGCGACAGCCCGGTGCCGCTCTCGCCGCAGATCGCGGAGGTGGAGGTGTATGAAACGCGGACGCCGGAGCTGGTTTCGGTGCGGGCGGACGGGCGCGTGCTGCCGGTAAAGGGTGCCCTGAGCGTTCCGGACGGCTCGGTGATGACGTTGACGTTGATCATCCCGCAGCCGGGGAACCCGCAGGGCAATCAGTACCGCTGGCGGCTTGAAGGGCTCGACAACGACTGGCAGTTGGCGCAGAGCCGCCTGCTTTACATCCCCTGCCCGCGCCCGGGAAATTATGTCCTGCGCGCGCAGGCCAGACACAGCGACGGCACGTGGGATGCCAGCGCTTTCTCGATCCCGATAACCGTGCCCGCGCGGTTCACCGAGACATGGGCTTTCCTCGGGCTGCTGGGCTGCGGAGCGCTCGTGACGGGTGCGTTGATCACCCTGTTTTTCGACCGCAAGCGAGTGGCCAGGCTCAAAACCCAAACAGCGATGGCGGAGGAACGCGCGCGCATCGCCCGCGACATGCACGACGCGGTGGGCGCCCGCCTGTCGCAGCTCTCGTTCCTCGCGCAAGCCGCCTCCGGCGAACCCGCCGGGAAGGACGACCTCGAACGAATCTCCCGCACCGCCGGCGAGGCGCTCGCGTCGCTCGATGAAGTCGTGTGGACGGTGAATCCGAAGAACGACACGCTCGAATCGATGGCCCATTACCTCGCGCGTTACGCCAGCCGCTACCTCGATCCCGTGGGGATCGCGTGCAGGATCGACACGCCCGTCGAATGGCCCGAGGTGAACATCCGCGCCCAGACCCGGCACGAGGTGGCGCTGGCGTTCAAGGAGGCGCTGCAAAACGTGGTGAAGCACTCGGGCGCGACCGAGACCATGCTAAAGCTCAGGCTTGAAAGCGGCCGGCTTGTTATTACTCTCCGCGACAACGGCTGCGGCTTGCCCGAATCGCCCGCTGGATTCGAACAGGACGGGCTGACCAATATGAAAACACGCCTTGCCAGCGTGGGCGGGACTTGTAGCATCCGTCGCCTGGCCGAAGGCGGGACGGAAGTGGAGATGCACCTTACCCTGCCCCGCCGCTGATTTTTAACACACCATGGACACCATCCGAACCGCCATCATCGAGGACGACGTCCCGTTTGCCGAAGCCTTCCACAGTTATTTTTCGCGGGCCAATTCCCCGATCCAGTGCCTCGCCGTGTATCACGACGCTGAATCAGCCATCGCGAACATCCCGCGCGACCCGCCGGATGTGGTCGTCGTGGACCTCCATTTGCCGAAAGTGGACGGCATCGAGTGCATCCGGCGGCTCAAGACCTGTTGCCCCTCCGTTCAGTTCCTGGTGGTGACCGCCTTCGACGAGGACAAGATGGTCTTCGACGCGCTCAAGGCAGGAGCAAGCGGCTATCTGCTCAAGCGCGTGGCACCGGCCGAGATCGCCAACGCGATCTGGGAAGTGCGGGCGGGCGGAGCGCCGATGTCGCCGCATATCGCGCGGCAGGTGGTCGGCTACTTCCACAGCTTCCGCCTCAGTTCGAGACAGGACACGCTGACCGGACGCGAGCGGCAGGTGATCGAGCTGCTTGCAACCGGCATGGCTTACAAGGAAATCGGCATCCGTCTGGATCTGAGCTTCGAGACGGTGCGCAGCTACGTGAAGAAAATCTACGAAAAGCTCCACGCCCACTCCCGCCACGAGGCGGTCATGAAATACCGCGGCGAACAGTAGCGGCGGCCTTCAGGGAAACGGGGGCATGCCGGCGGGTTTCAGCACGGGGCGAATGCCAGGAGTCAAGTTTGCTCTACCAAATGCTTCTGCGGCGGTAGATAACTGCAAGGAATGCAGATGAAAGGCCGAGAATCGCGATGGTGGAAGGTTCTGGCACCGGTGACGCGATGTTCAGTGTCACGCCATCGGGATCGGGATAGGGACTGCCCGGGTTCTGCCAGAGCCGGAACTCGATCGTGTCGCTGTTGTTCACGGCGATGTCAGTCAGCGCGGAGGCTCCGCCGGAGCCTGTGGAAAAAAGAATCGGTGCCGTCCTGCTGGTGCCGCTGTCGCTGACCGTGCCAGCGGTGAGAAGCACATTGTTGCGATAAATGCCCCAGTCATTTGCCCTGCCGAGGTTGAGCAAGTGCCAGATCTCCCCGCTGACTGAAACGGTGCCGGCGATCGGGCTTGTCCAGATGGCGCTGGTGTAACCGCCCGGAGTGTAAGGCGCATGCACATAAATGTCGCCAGCCAGATAATCGTTGCCACCGTCACCGGTCTTCAGAGCTTGATACCATGCCGGCAGTTGCTGGGTCGTCGTGGATCCGGAAGAGGAGGCCCATGCATTGACGGGAACGGTCAGGGAGCCGTCGAGCCAGGGATACTGGGTCGTAAATGGAGTGCCATTGTTGGTGAGCGTCCAGGCACCATTGGGATTGCTGGCGTTGCTCCAGTCATTTTGAAGACTCCAACTTGACTGGGCCGAGAGGCACGGCACAAAGTTGAGCAAGACAAGCAGAAGCGGGCAAATGAAACGGAGGGACATATTCATAGAAGATGGAGAATTTTCAAGCTGGTTGCCTCTACCAGCATTTCATATTCCAGCCAGTTTCATGAGTTTTCTTGTGGATATTCTTAATATGGATATTAAAGCGACGGAATAAAGTGCTTTTTGGAAAAGCCACCGGAGCCGGGGAGAGCAAATACACGGTGTCTAACGCGATTTGCAGCCTGTTCGTTCGGCAGCAGGCTCCGTTACAAGCCAAACGGAAACGATTTTAATACAAGGCACAAAAAACCGTGGACTTTTCCAAAGAAAGCGGCAATTATGGCTTCTATATGAAAACCACATCCACAAATACCCTGGCCGCAGGTTTGGTAGCGGCGCTTTTCATGGCCGCTGCACCCGCGACGAGCCATGCCAACTTTTCAATCACCACGTACGCCACCAATGCCGGTGATACATCCTATGGATGGAACTCCAAATACGGTCCATACGGGTACGGCAATGGAGGCACGACCCTCGGCGTCGGACTGGCAATGGGGGCGCCCTATGGCAATGATTACACCAACGGCATCGTGGAGATTGCGATTCCCGATCTGCAAGGCGGAAACCTGCTCAGCGCGACGCTGACGGTGTATTCCGAGGGCTTTGGAACCGGCTACTATTACGGCTCCGCAGGCATGTATTGGGTCGCGCCGTCGCTGGTGACGGGTGACCCGCAGGCGGACAGCATCGGCGCGATGCTGGGCGCTCCAAGCATCGCTTACGGTCTTTGGGACAGCACCACCAATCAAGGGGCTGGCTGGTTTTCGTTTGACGTGACGGCCAATGTTCAAAGCGACGCCGCAGCCGGGCGCGCTTTTTCGACCTTCATTCTCGGCGGCTCTCGGGATACCGGCGGCGGCATCCGCGCATCGGAGTATGGCAGCAGTTTCGGTCCTCAGATGACGATCGTTACGGATGCCACTGCCGTTCCGGAACCTGCAACCTGGGGTCTGCTGGCGATGGGCTTCTGCTCTCTGAGCTTCATTCGCCGTCGCTTGCTCGCTTAATCGGCAAACGTTTCCTCAAAATGCCGAAGCCAGCCCACACGGCGCTGGCTTCGGCATTTTCACGCAGCTCTGATTTTCTTGATAGGTGGGACAACGTATGTCCTGCCCTATTCGGCAAAGTCTTGCGCCATGAATACAAATCATCGCAAAAGATTCTCCTGCGCAAAATGGCTTTCACCCGAGCGCGCCCGTGAAAAATTCAGCGCCCTCCGCGCGCTGCTGAGTTCGCCAGCCCCAGTTGCGGTGCAGACGGAGTTCTACTTTCCGCAGGTGCGCGGAAGGGTAGTAAGACGCGGAGCCTGAGTCACTCACTCCGCGCCGTCTCCAAGGGAGTCCCGCTTATTGGGCGCCAGTTCAAAGCCGCGATTCCACTCGGAACCTGTTCGACAGCGCCTTCTCGAGTGCCTCCGGATCAAACAACTGTAATCTCGGTGTGATCGCCAGGTGCGGGATCAGTAGATTTTGATCCCGGATTTGTCCCGGCCAACGGTGATGAACGAGGCTCTCTTCTTTTTCATGGGCATCCCAGCCTTGGGATGCCGTGTCATACGACTTCCACAGTCCGAGGGCAGGAATCCGATTGAGTGAAAGAGACTTCTGTTGAATGACTTATTGTGTTCGGTCCAGCATCCTGAAAGTACGATGGACATCAGCCGGTGGCGGAGCAAACGAAGTGAGCGGCAACCACCGGCCAATGTCCATGACGCCTCCGGAATCGAAATACAGCTCAAAATGGATGACACGCTTTAATGGGCCGTCAGTTCCAAGACCGTGATCGACCAGGCTGGAAAAGTGCGGCTGAAGGTTGACGCCACGTTTTCCAATGGCTCGGTGACCGGGACGATCTTGGTCGGTTCGGTGATTGAGTTGGTCTCTTCAGGTCCGTTGGCGCGAAGAACGACGGCTTTTCCTTCCGCACCGATTTTCGTCAAACCATTGAGCGCGATCTTTACAGGCCGGGCGGTGGGTCCGGGGTTGACCACTTTTAGAAACACCTTGCCGGTGTCGGTCTGCCGGGTCACGGAGTAGGGCAGGAACAGATCGGCGGCGCCTTTCAATTCCGACTTAGGCGTCACATCGCCGATATGGCTGGCGAACATCACCTGCGCGTAGTAGGCCGGCGAGCCATAACTCTCCAGGCCGTTGTAACCGATGAGGTCGGTCTTCCACTGCATGCCGCCGGGGTTCACGTTCACGAAGAGCGGCGCGTAGCAATGCATCACAATCAAGTCGGAGTTGCGCTCCATGCTGGTCATCCAAGCGGCATCGCCGAGCGCGCCCTGAAAGTTCGGGGTCGGCTGGCCCTCGCGGGTCGCCCATTCGCCGACGAAGACTTTCGGGCCGCTGCGGTCCATCCCGTCGTAGTGCGCGAGCATTTTGTAAAACTCCTCCGCCTTGCGGTAGTAATGATCGTCATACAAATCCGGCGTGCGGGTCTTGGCGGCGCGATCGGTGGCGATCAATTGCAGTTGGGGATACTTCGCTTTGAATGCGTCGTAGAATTGCGTGAAGCGGGCGTCGTAGCTGCCGGACTTGTCGAAGTAATCTTCGTTGCCGATTTCTACGTAGGTGAGTTGGAACGGTTCGGGGTGACCGTGCGTCGCGCGCTGGGCTCCCCAGTAAGTGGTCTTCGCGTCGCCGGTCAGGTATTCCACTTCCTCCAGAGCTTCCTGCACGTAGTAGTCCAGCAACGGGCCGGGCTCCACGGGTTGCTGGTGCAGGGAGTAACCGGCGAAAACAGCCAGCACCGGCTGCGCGTGGAGATCCTCGCACCAGTTCATGAATTCCAGCAGACCCATGCCGTCCGTGGAGCGGTATTTCCAGCAACTCGGATGTCCCGGCCGGAACGGCAGCGGCCCCACGGTGGCCTTCCAGTCGAAGCGTTCCCACAGGGTGTTGCCCTCCACATAATTTCCGCCCGGGAACCGGAGAAACTTCGGCTTCATGGCAGCGAGCTTTTCCATGATGTCCACCCGAAAGCCGTTGGGCCGGTTGTTGTAGGTGGGCGGGAAAAGAGAGACGAGGCTCAGCCAGAATTTGCCCTTGTCCTGCGCGGAGATCACGAAGCGGTTGTCCGTCGAAGGGGTTACATCCGCTCCGGTGGTCAGCGTGAGTTCGAACTTCTGCCATTGTTTGTTGACGGCAGGTGTCTCGGCGTGGGCATACAGTTTCGAGCCGTCGGCGCTTTCCAGGCTGACACGCAGCGGAGCGGAAAAGGGCGCGCCTTCCTCCGCGCCGGTCTTCCGGTTTTTGGTCACCATGTCGCCCTTCACGTAGAAGGAAACCCGGTAGGTGGTGTTGGGCTTAAGCGGAATCCCCCAGTAGCCGTCGTTCGCCACGCTGAATCTCTGCTCCGCGGTGGCGGCCTTGATTTCCAACTCGAGGCTGTTGGGCAGCTTGTCGGTGAGCGGGTGGGTGGATACCACGCGGATTTCTCCTTCGGCTCCGGCCTGTTTGATTGCCGACCAGTGGACAGGCTGATTGGCTTCATCGTCCCGGAAAACGCGGTTGCGAATGAGTTCGGCGTAGAGCCCGCCGTCGTAGGAGTAGTTGATCTCCTCGGTCATCAGGCCGTGCAGGATCGGGCTCACCGGAGTGGTGGGCGCCTTGAAATCAATCTCCAGGACAGCGGCTGTTCCCAAAGCCGGGGCGCTTTGCACCGGAGACCCGGCTGCCGAAAGTGAAGAGAACGCCAGCACTGGTATCGCAAGAAAGGACGGGAGGAACGCTTGAAATTTCATGAGGGTGGAAGCTTTAACAGAACTCAGAACAGCGAGGCAAGTGTCACGGGTGAATTCGTCAGGGCAAACGCAGCCAGGCAAATGTTGTGTTTGCGAGGCCGGGCACGGGTGTCTTGCGCTGAAGGCGCAACCTATTTCAGCCCAGGGCAACGCCCTGGGAACCCCATTATCGGACCAACAGCCCCGAAGGGGCGAAATAGCTGAACTCGCAGGGAATATTTCGCCCTTGCAGGGCTGGAAACTTCTTCGATCGGAACCCAGGGCGTTGCCCTGGGCTGGGTTATTATGCACCTTTGGTGCTCTTCATGATCTGAATGTGTTTGCCCTGATCCGCCCGGATGTCGGAGGTCAAGAATATCCATGCTTTGGTCAAGAATGACCGTTCCCCAAGTTCGAAAGCCGGGCTACTCTGACCGTGCTTATCCAACCGAAATCATCTCCCTCCACTTAGCCACCACGCAGTTCGTTTTACCAAAATGAAGATAACCACTCCTGCCCTACTGACCGCGCTGACTCTTGCATCGTTCATCCCATCGCAAGCACAGGACACCAAGCCCGACCCAATTGCCAGCCTCCCGATTGCGGACGGCCCTTTCAAGCCAACCGATGAATCATTCAAGCACTACCAGTATCCCGACTGGTTCCGCGACGCGAAGTTCGGGATGTGGGCGCACTGGGGACCGCAGGCCGTGCCGCGCCAGGGCGACTGGTATGCCAAGAAGATGTACAGCTCCGGCGGCGACGTGGACCCGAAGACCGGCAAAGTCAGGGAGGCCGATCACGATTACAAATACCATGTCGAGCATTACGGGCATCCTTCCAAGTTTGGTTACAAGGACATCATCCCGCTTTGGAAGGCGGAGAAATGGGACCCCGACCAACTCATGGCTCTCTACAAGAAAGCCGGCGCGAAATACTTCGTCAGCATGGGATCGCACCACGACAACTTCTTTCTCTGGAACTCAAAGCTCCATCGTTGGAACGCCGTGAACATGGGACCGAAGAAGGACGTGGTCGCGCTCTGGCAGAAGGCCGCCAAAAGAGAAGGGCTGAGATTCGGCGTCTCGGAGCATCTCGGGGCCAGCTTCACTTGGTTCCAGACGAGTCATGGCGCGGATAAGACAGGACCTATGGCCGGAGTCCCCTACGACGGCAATGACCCGCAGTATCAGGATCTCTATCACGCCAAGGCCGCGCCGGATGACACCGGCTGGCTAACCAAGAACCCTGTGTGGCAGCGCGAGTGGTTCGATTGCATCAAGGAGTTAATCGATAACTACCAGCCCGACCTCCTTTACTCCGACAGCTCGCTGCCCTTCGGCGACGTGGGCCGCAGCATGCTGGCTCACTTTTACAACCAGGACATCGCGAAAAACGGCGGCAGGCTCGAGGCGGTTTACAACTGCAAACAAGCCTCCGAAGGCAAATGGGTCCGCGACATCGAGCGCGGCGTGGCGGAGGGCATCAGCCCCGAGCCCTGGCAGACCGACACCTCGATCGGCGACTGGTATTATCGGACCGGACAGAAATACAAAAGCGCCAGCGAGATCGTCCAGATGCTTACGGACATCGTGAGCAAGAACGGCAACCTTCTTATCAACATCGTGCAGACTCCCGAAGGCGACCTGGAGCCCGACATGCTCAAGACGCTGGACGAGATCGGCACATGGATCGCGGTCAACGGCGAAGGCATCTACAGCACCCGCCCGTGGAAGGTCTTTGGCGAAGGCCCGAGCACCCAGTCAAAGGAGAAGGGACACTTCGGAGGACTCAAGGACGTGCCCGACAAAGGCTACACCCCGGAAGACTTCCGCTTCACGACCTCGAAGGATGGAAAGACGCTGTATGCCTTCTGCATGGGGACGCCAGCGGGCGAGATTCGAATCACCTCCCTCGGCCTCAATGCAAAACTGGCTGACAAGCCGGTGGCTTCCGTGCAGGCGCTGGGGAGCACGGAGAAGCTCGACTGGAAACAGGAGGCCGATGCCCTGGTGATCAAGCATCCGGCCAGCATGCCCGCATCGCCCGCGACCGGATTCAAGGTCACGTTTGAAAACTGACGCGTAACACCATTTCTGAGAATCACCGGACTTTTTGAAACCAAAGTCCGTCCCGAACACCGTGGGCGTTCTCTGTGAGACGCCATCCCTGTGGCTGGCGACGTTGACCCCGGCCACCGTGCGAGACGCCCGCCGCTTCACAGAAACGGCCTGCAACGCCATGTTCGAACTTGCGGCCTGCGATTGGGAATTGCCGGGCGCATCACCACGTTTTCCCTGACGACTTGCGGTGGCATCAAGCGGATGGTGAAACCGTAATCAGCTTCGCAGCGGAGAATGGGATTCAAGCCGGTCTCATAAGCCGGCCCCCGATGGTTCAACTCCATCCCCTGCGACCAGCTTCAAACGAAAGCCCTCGCGCTGGAAACGGTGCGGGGGCTATTCCATGCGAACGAGATGCATCAGCGACCAAAGTCTGTAAGCCGCTTTCAGTGCTAACAGTGCTGATTCGCGCTGTTCCGTAAAGTCCTGACGAACGTCCATTATCGGCACCTGAATGCGGAGAGCGGCTGACTTCGTTGCCTTCACAAATCTCAACCCCTCCCGCAGTAATTGGGTATTCAGCGAAGTGAGTTCTTCAATTCGCGAGCCATGACCAGCCAACTGTAAATCGACGTGCCCGTATGGAAGCTTGTGGTGAAGTTCGCGTCCCTTTGAAAGGCCCTCCGGGCGGAAAGTCGCCCACGTCGAATCTGCGGGACGAGATTCGGTTCGGTTCAACCGCAACTCGGGGAAAAGTGCCTCGGAGTATTCCCAGTATTCCTCAAAGAATCGGGTCACGATAGGGTCCAATTTCCGTGAGTAACCGCGTCGCTGCTGCTCAATGGCTGCCAGGAGAAGGTTGCGCCTAAACTCTGTTCGGCGACCCGGCGGGAGATGGCCGAGCATCCATTCTTTGATTTGTTCGTAGCTGACATTCGCTTGGTAGCCGGCGGCATTTGTTGCTGCCCCAAGGTAGCGTTCCGGTGCAACAATACAGGTAACGAACTCGTTCCAGTCTCCACCGGCGATTCCGACACTCCCTCGACGATTGTAACGAACGGATTGTTCAGGTTGTGGCGGCGCGTCCACCTTGTTCTCTATCAGCACGGCGAGACGACCTTTGTCTGGATGTTGCGCGAGAACAAGGAGATCAGACTCGCCGTGCTCATTACTGACCGAATGCCACACTCCCACCAGGGTGAGCCCATCCAGTGGCCACGCAGTTGCCTTGCTCACAATCCATTCAAAGAAACCGCGTTCTCCTTCAATCTCTTCCATCAACAGCAGATCAATATCGCGTTCCGCAACAGCTTCGATTCGAGGTTGGTCATCCAGCATCAACAAGTTGTCGCAGACAGCAGAGTAATCAGGCAACTCCGATTTGACACCGGCAACAAGGCATGTTGCTCAAAGACGAAAAAGCCGCCGACCTGTTCGCCATCGTTGCTGAGATTGCGGAACCGGTCATCTGGAACGGGCGCACCTACAAGGCGATCATCACCTCGATCGAATCCTCGGACACGCTGCAAATAGGCGGGTTTGGCGAGGACTACGATTTTACGGTCAAGATCGCGAAGGCGGCGCTTGGGAAGGCGAGGCCGAAGCTGCATGAGCCGATCCAGTTCGATGGGAAGACCTATCGCATCGCAAGGGCCAGCGAATCGCCTGGTTATCCGATGGTCGCGCTCACGGTGCAATCGAAATGAACACGGCCATCGAGTCTGCTTTCCTTGCCGCCGTGGTGACGCTGCCGGTGTTACCGGAGCCGTTGGTCCGAGTCTGATCGGCGGCGGTTGCGGGCATTTCGCGCCGACATTGACTTCATGTCGCCGCGTTGCTTTTCTCTTCGGCCTTTCAAGCCGCCATGAACGAAAAACACATTCTCAAAATCACCACGGAACTGAACCTCGCGCCCCGCCAGGTGATCGCCACCGCAGTCCTGCTCGACGACGGAGCGACCGTGCCGTTCATCGCGCGCTATCGCAAGGAAAAGACGGGCGAACTCGACGAGGTCCAGATCACCGCGATCCGCGATCGCCTGGAGCAGCTGCAGGAACTGGACACGCGCCGCGAGTCGATCATTTCCTCGCTCAAAGAGCGCAACCTGCTGACCGCGGAACTTCAGGCGAAAATCGATGCCGCCGAAACCGATGTCGACGCTGGAGGACATCTACCTGCCGTTCCGTCCGAAGAAACGGACACGCGCCACGATCGCGAAGGAAAAGGGCCTCGATCCGCTCGCCGAGTTGTTGTTCGCGCAAGACCCCGCGACCGATCCGCTGGCGGCCGCAAAGGAATACGTCGGACGCGAGTATCAGGTCGAAAATCAAAAATCACAAAATCGAAACTGCCGAAGAAGCGCTTGCCGGCGCGCGCGACATCATCGCCGAACAGATCACCGACAATGCCAGCGCCCGGGCGCACATTGCGCGAGCTTTATCTCACGAAAGGAGTGCTGAAATCGAAAGTCCTCTTCGGCAAGGAAGAGGAAGGCGCGAAGTTCAAGGACTACTTCGACTGGAGCGAGCCCGCCGACAAAGCCCCGTCGCACCGCATCCTCGCGATCCGGCGCGGCGAGAAGGAAGGCTTTCTCACTTCGCGTCTCACTCCGCCGGAGGAGGACGCGCAATCGGTCCTGGAGCGGCTGTTCGTCAAAGGCAAAACGCCCGGCGGCGCTCGAAGTCAAAGCCGCCGTGCACGACGGCTACAAGCGGCTGCTCGGTTTCCAGATGGAAGGCGAGGCGCGTCTGTTTTTCAAAAAGAAAGCCGACGAGGAAGCGATCCGCGTGTTCGCCGAAAACCTGCGCGAACTCCTGCTCGCGTCGCCGCTCGGACAGAAAAACGTCGCTCGCGATCGATCCCGGTTTTCGCACCGGCTGCAAAGTCGTCTGCCTCGACCGCCAGGGAAAACTGCTCGTCAACGAAGTGATCTACGTCGAGCAATCGTCGCGCGCGGCGTTCGAGGCGGCGGACGCGATCAAGTCGATCGTGCAAGCAGCTACAGCGTCGAGGCCATCGCCATCGGCAACGGCACGGCGGGCGCGAGACCGAGGCGTTCGTGCAAAAACTCGGGCTGCCACCGATTCCCGTGATCGTCATGGTCAACGAAAGCGGCGCGTCGGTTTACTCCGCGAGCGAAGTGGCGCGCGAGGAATTCCCGACACACGACCTCACCGTGCGCGGCGCGGTTTCCATCGGACGCCGGCTCATGGACCCGCTCGCCGAGCTGGTGAAGATCGACCCGAAAGCCATCGGCGTCGGCCAGTATCAACACGACGTCGATCAGACCGGCCTCAAGCGCGGCCTCGACGACGTCGTGATCTCGTGTGTCAACGGCGTCGGCGTCGAGCTGAACACCGCGAGCAAACAACTCCTCAGCTACGTCTCCGGCCTCAACGCGCAGCATCGCCGCGAACATCGTCGCGCATCGCAACGAACATGGCCCCTTCAAATCGCGCCGCTCGCTGCTCACTGTCACGCGACTCGGCCCGAAGGCATTCGAGCAGGCCGCCGGTTTTCTCCGCATCCGCGACGGCGAACACCCGCTCGACGCCAGCGCCGTCCATCCCGAACGTTACCCGCTTGTCGAGCGCATGGCCGCCGACCTCGGCTGCTCGGTGCGCGACTTGATGAAGGACGGCTCGCTGCGCGCGAAGACTCGATCTGAAAAAATACGTCAGCGAAGAAGTCGGCCTGCCGACGCTCAACGACATCATGGCCGAACTCGCCAAACCCGGACGCGACCCGCGCCAGAAGTTCGAGGCGTTCTCATTCGCCGAGGGCGTGTCGAAAATGGAAGACCTGCAACCCGGCCTGAAGCTCCCCGGCATCGTCACCAACGTCACCGCGTTCGGCGCGTTCGTGGACATCGGCGTGCATCAGGACGGCCTCGTCCACATCAGCCAGCTCAGCGATCGATTTCGTAAAAAATCCCGCCGACGTGGTGAAGGTCGCGCAGAAGGTGCATGGTCACCGTCCTCGAAGTGGACATGCGAAAGAAAACGCATCGCGCTTTCGATGAAATCAAAGCCCGAGATCGGCGCCACGCGCGGTCCGCGCAACGAACCCGGTCCCCGCAACGGCGGCGGAGGCTTCAAAACTCGCGAAACACAACCCGCGAATGACTGGTTCAGCCAGGCGGCGAACAGGCGGCATTAGGCGCTTCGACTATTTGATTTGCCGGGAATTTCAGACATCGCCAGATGATAGATACCAGGGAGGGGACTCGAACCCCTACTCCTTGCGGAACCAGATCCTAAGTCTGGCGCGTCTGCCAATTTCGCCACCCTGGCGTCTTTGCTACTGAGGGACTTACGACGATTCGGCAGTCCCTTGATCACTCTGTGCTAGAGTAATGCCTTGAAAAAGCAAGCTAAGGAGAGAAAACCAGCCCCCGCTCAAAAAGCGGTTTTTACGCTCTAGTTCGGCACACCCGATGCGGCAAATTCCAGCACAGGCTCCAGCACAAATGGCACGAGCGAACATGCGGCGTAGTTTATCAGCGTTTGCGATTCACGCAATCGCAGAGTGCCCGGCCTCCACGTCCGCAATGGGCGTTTTTACTGCCAGCTTTGGATTGACCGGGGCGACGGCAACATGTCCGCCATGTCCTGAACGATATCCTTGTATTTTCTCCCGATTAGGTTCGCATTGCCTGTCCGTGCGGTTGAGTCGGAACTGCCTGATGCCACCAGCGTGTCCATTATCGCGCCGGTTTCGGAAATTGGATGGTCTGAGTTCCAACTCAGGCCAATGCTGTTACCGTTCGAGTCGGGGTTCTCGCCTCCCCGAAGGAACATCGTCTGCGAGTAGAGGTTCGCAGTAAGGTAGTCGATTCCGCCCTTGACGGCCTCGGAAAACGGATCGTCAGCTTGATTCCCGGGGTGACCATGAATTTCGAACGCCTGAACCGCCAATGCCGTGGAATTCCCGTAATACGAATTATAAGAACCACTTGGGTTGGCGTTGCTCCAGGCATACTGTCTCGCTCCGCTCGATTCACCACTGCTGATAATATCTGCCTGCGCGAAGTGCTGGACAACTGCTTCGTGGAATCCGTCCAGCCGGCGTGCGGGGTGCGTACCTTCCTGGTTCGATTTGCCGATGATTTCGTCATGGGCTTCGAGAGTCTGGAGGATGCGCAGAAAGTCCAGCGGGTGATCGCCAGGCGTTTTGCCCGCTCCGGACTGAAGATCAATGCACAGAAAACGCGGCTGTTGCGCTTCGAGCGTCCGCCGCGAGGGGGGCGCGAGGCTGGAGGAAAAACCAGAGACATTCATGACGCCTGCTATGGAGTCACCGGCAACTATCGTATGCTGCACCGGCTGCGATGGGAGGTGGCGAAGTTTTGGCGAAAGTGGCTGGCGCGGCGCAACCGCGGCAACGGTCTGAACTGGCAACAGTTTGGTTCGGTGCTGCAAGCCTTCCCTCCGGCCCCGGCACGCATCGTTCACTCTGTCATGTAGCGAACCCGCAGCTTGAGGAACCGGATGCGTCAATCGCACTCGTCCGGTTCTGTGGGGGCGTCGCCCGGCCTTCGGGTCGGGCGGCCCTATACCGGACCATCCCGAACACGCAACGCGGATTGGGGATTGATTTTCGCGCTCAACATTGCAACCTCCGCTCCGTGATTTCCCAACACGAAAACTCGTTGACCGACATATTTTCCAAAGCGCCACCCGGATTGATCGAGGAGATTTGCGAAGGCGACAGAATGTTCAAAGGCAACAAGGAGGCTTATCTGAGCGCGGGTTTGTCCGCGTTGAAATGCATTCGGACCGCAATGCTCGCGGCGGGTCTGCCGGGGTTCTCGGAGATTCTCGATTTCCCGAGCGGACATGGGCGCGTGCTTCGTTACCTCAAGGCGGAGTTCCCCAACGCGCGGCTCACCGCGTGCGACATCGAAATCGCCGCCGCCAACTTTTGCGAACGCGCGTTCGGCGCCGTCAAGGCTTACGGTCACGAGGATCCGTGGAAAATCAAGTTGCCGGCTCAGTACCGCTCAGTACCGATCTCATCTGGGTCGGTTCGCTCCTTACCCACATCGACCGGCGTCGATGCATCGATTTTCTGCATTACTTCTGCGCAAATCTCAAACCGGGTGGCCTGCTGGTTTTCACGATGCATGGACGCGACGTTGCCCGGCGAATGGCTTCCGGAAGTTTCGCATTCGGGCTGGATCCAAAGGGTCTCGCCAGAGTGCAGAAAGATTACCGGCGGAAGGGATTCGGATACGTGAATTACGCGAAGAAAAAGACCTTCGGCGTCTCGGAGAATTACGGCGTTTCGCTCGTGTCAGCACGGATTGTGTTCGAGGATCTTGAAAAACTTCCCGGCATGCGGCTGCTCACTTACATCGAGAATGGCTGGGACAATTTGCAGGACGTGATCGCATGCGTTCGCGAGTAGAAATCGTCGCGCGCACCGGACGGAACCGGTTGGTGAACTGATTCGCCGCATGTCATCGCCAACACCATTCCGATCTTTCGCTGCGGTGTCTGTTCGCGGCGCAGTCCTTTCGCTCGTCGCTGGCAGACGGGGTCAGAGAAGTCCTTGACGCTTGGTGCGCCCGTGGATGTGGCGTCAAGGCGGGTGAGAGTTCCGTCGGTGGAATCAGGCGGTTCACCACCGAAGACCGCGCCAACTGCGTCGCCATGAGGCGGGGTGGGGAGCAGGCGTGGAGTCGAACTGCCAGTTTGTAAAACAAATGAACCACAAACATGAGCCTCGAAAAAGAAGCAATCGGCAGCCGAGCCCCTCAAGATGGAGGCGAAGGCCGCCGAGCATGTCCGGAATCAACCGCCGTGGACATGGCAATGGACCGACGGGGTCTGCGTGGGCGACATAGATCGGGTCAGGCATTGACACTTGGTGCGCCCGTGAAGCGGGCGTCAACGCGGGTGGAAGTCCCGCCGGTGCAATTAGACGGTTCAGCACCGCAGACCGTGCCAACTGCGTCGCCGCGAGGCGGGGTGGGGAGCAGGCATGGAGTCGAACCGGCAGGTCGCAATGCACAGATGAACCACATAAATGAGCCTCGAAAAACACTCCCGGCAGCCGAGCCTCTCAAGAGTGGGCGAAGGCCGCAGAGTCGAGACCCAGACCAACCGTCGTGGGTTTTGACAATGGACCGGCGGGGTCTGCGTGGGCGACATGTCGCGAAGTGACGCGCGGGTAAACGGGGAGATCTGTCATGGCGGGTAAGCAAGACTCAACTGGCGGCACAACCCCAACAAAGGGGAAGGCCGTGCAGGCCAGGACAGAAGTCGGAGGCGTTCGTAGTAGTGATAATCCCGTGCCGGACCTCTGGTTCGGGCAACCCGCGGGGGAGCGAAGGGACGCCACTTGTTCCGCAGGAGCGAAGCGCAGGGAAGGACGTGGTGACGGCCCGCGAGGGCTACCAGCACCCGAGAAAGTCCGGCAACTGTAAATCACCCTGTATCGGAAAGCGAAGTCCAAGCCGGAATACCGGTTCTGGAGTCTATATGGAGAAGTGCAACGCGCCAACGTGCTGGCAGCAGCTTGGCGGCGCGTGAAAGCGAATGCAGGAGCGGCGGGGGTGGATGGAGTGAGCATCGAGGAACTCGCCGCCGATGCGCAGGTGGAAGCCGCGTGGCTGAACGCGCTGCAAGAGGAGCTTCACTGCAAAACGTACCGGCCCGCGCCGGTGCGCAGGGTGAAGATTCCCAAAGCCAGTGGAGGGTTTCGTGGGTTGGGGATTCCCACGGTGAAAGACCGCGTGGTGCAGATGGCGGTGTATCTGGTGCTGATGCCGATCTTCGAGGCGGACTTCCATCCGCGCTCCTTCGGTTTTCGGCCCGGACGGGGCGCCCACCAGGCGGTGGAGGTAATCCGGGAGGCATTGCGCATGGGCAAGACCGAGGTGGTCGATGCCGATCTGGGGCAATACTTCGACACGATCCCGCATCGGAAGCTGATGCGGCAGGTGGCCCGGCGGGTGAGCGACGGGATGATCCTGAAACTCATCAAAGCCTGGCTGCGCGCGCCGATCGTCGAGGAAGAGCAAGGCGGAGGCCGGAGGATGAAGGCCAACCCCTGTGGCACCCCGCAGGGCGGCGTCATCTCTCCCTTGCTGGCCAACATCTACCTTCATCCGCTGGATGAGGGCGTGAATGAATGCCGGCAAAAGCCGCGGATGGTGCGGTATGCGGACGATCTGGTGATCCTCTGTCGGCCCGGAGAAGGAGAGGGGATGAAGGAGCGGCTGGCTCGGTGGCTGCAAAGCCGGGGGCTGGCCCTGAACGAAACCAAGACCCGAGTGCTCCAGAGCTGCGCGAGCGGCTTTGAGTTCCTGGGTTTCACCTTCCGCTGGCAGCAGTCGAAGAAGGGAACGCCGTATGTGCATACCGAGCCGAGCGCCGGCGCAGAGCAGGCGCTCCGGGACCGGGTGCGTGAACTCACCCGGCGTCCCACCACCTGGAGAGCGACTGGCGAGGTTGTGCGCGAGATCAACCAAGTGACCCGTGGCTGGAGCAACTACTTTGCTTTGGCCCACCACCACCGGAGCTTCGGGCAGATGAATCACTTCATCGCCCACCGGCTGCGGCAATGGTTATGGCGCAAGCACGGGAATCCCTCGGGGAAATACCAGCGCTGGCCGGACCGCGAACTCTTCACCACGTATGGACTCTATCACCTGCCGGCGACGCTGGCGTAAGACATCGCAAACCGACAAAGGAACTCGGAAAGCCGGATGCGGGAAAACCGCCCGTCCGGTTTGATGAGGGGCGGGAAGCAGACGGTCACTGGCCCGCGGGCCTCTCAATCCGTCGCTTCCCGCCTACTCTACACGCTTCCCGGACTCTCTGGATGGCTGTGGGGCATGGCAAGGCCACCACGCCTCGAGTATGAGGGGCTGTTTATGTTGTCACAGCACGGGGTAATGAGCGACGGC
This sequence comes from uncultured Verrucomicrobiae bacterium, assembly GCA_963751395.1. Lineage (GTDB taxonomy): Bacteria > Verrucomicrobiota > Verrucomicrobiia > Chthoniobacterales > Chthoniobacteraceae > CAVVUC01. The sequence goes on from CAVVUC010000001.1 coordinate 386,281, forward strand.
GGATTTATCGTCAAAGTCTCAAGCATCCCGTGCTGACTGACCCCGTGCCCTCTCTGCCCGACGCCGATCCCCGGTCTGCCCGCCCACGCAGCGGCGGGCGCGAATGCAGATTCCGGCAGAGCAGGTTCAGCAGTCGATGCTCTCGCCGACTTCGAGCGCTTTTGCCCGCATCGCGCCGGCTTCGACTTTTTGCACGAATGCATGAGGATCGACCTTGATGAGGTCGAATGTGTTGAAGTGCATCGGGATCGCGAGGTCGGCTTTGAGGAACTCGACCGCGATGGCCGCGTCGTCGATGCCCATGGTGAAGTTGTCGCCGATCGGCAGCATCGCGGGCGACGGCCTTTCCAATGAACTCGCCGATCCCGACAACGATGGCGAAGCGAACGCGCTCGAATTCACCACCGCACAAGATCCAGCCGTCGCGACGCGGGCCGGGGTGACTTCGGTTGTGAACGGCGCTTCCACCGAGTTCACCTACAAGCGTTCCAAGGCTGCGAAAAACGGTGGCACCGCGTTCCAGGTTGAATACACCGACAACCTCCCTGGCGGCGTCTGGAGCACGAGCGGGATCAATCAGGAGCCGGCGCCGATCCTCGACGATGGAACTGCGCAGACGATGAAAATTCTCGTTCCGTTTGCGACGGGGCGCATGGTTCGATTGAAGATCACGCTGCCCGGCGAACAGCCTGTTTACGCCTCCGCCGCCAGCGCCAGCCGCGGCACATTGCAACTTTTGGCCGCGAATCTTTCGCACACTGGCGGCTCGAATTTGAACGCGGGTACGATCCTCGTTTCGCACGCCGACGCCCTCGCTCGATCGACGGCAAACATGAACGGCGGCGCGCTCAGTTTCAGCGCCACCAATCCCTCGCCCGGTTCCCTGCAATCGACCGCCACGAACCGCAACATCGCGCTGAAAGACACGTCGGCATCGCCATTGCCCGTCACGCTCGCGGTCGGTGCCGGCGGTGCATCGACCACCTGCATGGGAACGCTCAGCGGCTCCGGTTCGTTTGCAAAAGTGGGCGCGGGAACTCTCACGCCAACCGCCCCTCAACCGTTCACGGGCAGCACAAGCGTCAATGAAGGAACGCTCGCCCTCGGAGGCAATCTCACCGGAAGACTCAACGTGACCGGGGGCGCGTTCGCTCCGCAAGGCATGCCCGCCGTCGCTGGCAGCGTCACGTTCGGCGCGGGTGGAACGCTGCGTGTCCGCAGCAACGCCGCCGGAATCTGGACTTTCGCCACCGATTCGGACATGATCCTTTCCGACGACGGCACCTTGCAGCAAGTCAAAGTCACCGTCCCCGCCGGCCCGGGCCCGAAGCGCTTTGTCCGGTTGAAAGTTACGAAACCCTGATTTCCCATGATTGGAAAACCCGCCTCACGCCTGGTTGCCATTGGCCTTCTTTTCGCGTTGAGCGAGATGGCTCTGTTTGCACAGTCCGGCAGCACGACCGGTTCGGATCAGGACGGCGGCTCGCTTCTTCAAAATTTCCAAACGCCGCCGTTGTCAGCGCGGCCAACGGTCTGGTGGCGGTTCATGGACGACTGCGTCACCCGCGAGGGCATCGCCGCCGATCTGGGTTTCATGAAGCGGGTTGGATTGAGCGGCGCGGTGGTGTCGTATTGTTCGAGTCGCACGAAGTTGAGCAATCCCCAGCCGGGGTTGTCGCGCGTCCCGATTTTGTCCGACGAATGGTGGAAGATCATGGGGTTCCAACTCGACGAGGCCGCGAAACGGAATCTCGATCTTTGGTTTCAGGACTGCCCCGGTTACGCGACTTCGGGCGGGCCGTGGATCGCGCCCGAACACTCGATGCAGAAGCTGGTCTGGAGCGAAGTCACCTGCGACGAACGCAAGAGTTTCGACGCCGTCGTTCCGGTTCCGAATGTGGACAAAAAATGGAACTTCTATCGCGATGTCGCCGTGCTGGCGTTTCCATTTTCCGGCGCGGACAAGCCGGTGAATCCGGAGCAGGTGCTCAACCTCACCGACCGCATGGATGCCTCGGGCCGTGTGAAATGGCAGTCGAAGACCGGCACATGGAAAATCGTCCGGCTGGGCCACACGACCACGGGAGTCCCCGTTCATCCCGCGACGCCAACCGGCTCGGGCCTTGAATGCGACAAGCTCAGCCGCGAGGCGACGCGGATTCAGTTCGACAGCTACTTCAAAAAAATTCTCGACCAGCGTCCGGCCGGCGCGAAGGAAAACGTCCAGTTGTTTTTCGACAGTTGGGAGGCGGACACCCAAAACTGGACGCCGCGTTTCCGCGAGGAATTCCAGAAACGGCGCGGCTACGATCCGCTGCCCTGGCTGCTCGTCGCGACGGGGCAGTTGATTGGAAGCGAAGAGTTGAGCCGACGTTTCGATCGCGACTGGAGGACCACGATCGAGGAGATGATCAACAGCGAACACTTCGGCGAACTCGCGCGACTTTGTCACGAAAACGGCTGCCATGAATTTCGTGCGCAACCTTACAACGGGCCGGTGAATTTCATGACGGCGGGGGCGCTTTTCGACATTCCCGAGGGGGAGTTCTGGCACGTCAACAAAGGCTACGGCTGGTGGACGCTGCGCATGATCGCGTCCGTGAGCCACGTGAACGGGAAGAGCGTGGCCTCGGCCGAATCGCTGACCGCCAGCCCGGAAGAGTTGCGCATGGATGTCGATCCGTTTTCCACAAAAGCGGAAACCGATCTTGCGTTCGCGATGGGCATCAACAGTTTCGCCATCCCGCACATCCCTCACAATCCGTGGCCGAATTTGAAACCGGGCATGACGGCTGGACCTTACGGGATGCTTCTCGCGAGCGGTCAGGTGTGGGCCGATCTCGCGAGTTCGTGGGTCACGTATCTCGCGCGATGCAGTTACCTGCTGCGACAGGGAACTTTCTCCGCGGATGTCGTCACGGTTTTTCGACCGGCGCAACGCGGCTATGAACCGCCTGCGGGTTTCTCCAGCGATCTGTGCAACGAAGAGTTGATCGTGTCCGCGATGACGTTCGACGGCGATGCTCTCAGCCTTCCGGGCGGGATGCGCTACAAGGTGCTGGAGTTGGTGGACACGACCAAGGTGCTGGGGCCGGCGCTTTCACCGTCGGGCATCGAGAAGCGTCTCGGCGGAAAACCGGTTCCGCAAAACATCTCGCTGCCGCTTCTGCGTAAAGTGCGCGAGCTGGTGAATGCGGGAGCCACCGTCGTCGGCCCGCGCCCCGTGTGCGCTGCCGGCTTGAGCGGCTATCCGGCGAGCGATTCCGAAATCGCGCGGATCGCTGAGGAACTGTGGGGGTCCGCTTCTACCACGGGGCCGGTCGATCGCAAGGTCGGCAAGGGCCGTATTTTCTCCGGCATTTCCGTGAGCGATGTCCTCGCGCGCATCGGCGTGCAGCCCGATTTCAAGACGGTCGAAGCCGTGTCCGCCGCAGACGTGCCGTGGATTCACCGCCGCATTGGCGACGATGATTTGTATTTCGTCTCCAACCAGAAAAATGAGCGCGTGAAAGTCACCGCATCGTTCCGCGTCGATGGCAAGGTGCCGGAATTCTGGCACGCCGACACGGGCCGCGTCGAACCGGCGCGCTCGTGGAGCCGCAAGGACGGGCGGACGGAAGTGGAACTGGATTTCGATCCGCGCGGCTCGGTGTTCGTGCGCTTCAGTCCGGGCACGCAGAAGCCACTGCCGGTGAAACCAAGCGAACCGAAAGTGCTCGGTTTGATTCCGTTGTCGGATGGCTGGAAGGTCCGGTTTTCGCCCGACATGGACGCGCCCGCCGAAGCGGATTTTCCGAAGCTCGTTTCGTGGACCGAGCGACAGGAGGAGGGGATTCGTTTTTACTCCGGCATCGCGACGTATCAGCGCGAGGCGACAATTCCCGCCGCGATGCTGAAGCCGGGAAGCAAAGTTATTCTCGACTTGGGCGCGGTCAAAAACCTGGCGCGCATCACGGTCAACGGCACGACGTTTCCCGAGCTGTGGAAACCGCCGTTCACCTGCGACATCACGACTGCGGTCAAACCCGGCGCGAACAAAATCGCCGTTGAAGTAGTGAACGTCTGGGCCAACCGCCTGATCGGCGACGAGCAGGAACCGGCGGATGTGGTTTGGGGGCCGGAACAATTCAATCCGGCGAAACGCTATAAGGGCCAGGCGCTGGAAGCCTTCCCCGAGTGGATGATCAAAGGCACTCCGCGACCGTCTTCCGGGCGACGCACTTTTACGACATGGAACTACATCAAAAAAGACCAGCCGCTTTTGCCGTCCGGCCTTCTTGGCCCGGTCGTTCTTTCGGCCTTGGAACCAACGAAACCGTGAACATTAAAACCCGAATGAATCTTCGATCTCTTCTCAAAAACGGCGCGTGGGTTCTCGCCCTGTCTTCGTTCATCCTCGACGCCGCTTTGAGCGGTTCGGTTCAAGCAGTCGACGCCGATCCGCTCATCAAGGGATTTCAGTCGCCGCCGAAGGAGGCGCGGCCAACGGTCTGGTGGCGGTTCATGGACGACTACGTCACGCGCGAAGGCATCACCGTGGATCTCGATGCCATGCAGCGCATCGGACTCGGCGGCGCGGTCGTGTCGTATTGCTCCAGCAACACCGGGATGAGCGACCCCAAGCCTGGCCTGCCTTTCGTTCCCATCCTCTCCGACGAGTGGTGGAAAATCATGGGCTTCCAGCTCGTTGAGGCTTCGCGCAGAAATCTCGACCTTTGGTTTCAGGTGTGTCCGGGTTACGCCACGTCGGGCGGCCCGTGGATCACGCCCGAGCACTCGATGCAGAAGCTGGTCTGGAGCGCGGTGAATTGCGACGGGGAGAAAGAATTCGATGGCGTTCTGCCGGTTCCTAACGTGGACAAAAAATGGAACTTCTATCGCGATGTCGCCGTGCTCGCTTTTCCCCGATCCGAAGCGAAAGCGGCAGTCGGCCCCGAACAAGTCATCAATCTCACCGACCGCATGGATGCATCAGGCAGGCTCCAGTGGAAGCCCAAGGCCGGCTCGTGGAAAATCGTCCGGCTCGGCCACACGACCACGGGCGTGCCCACGCATCCGACAACACCAGCCGGCGGCGGTCTGGAGTGCGACAAGCTGAGCCGCGAAGCGACACGGATTCAGTTCGACAGTTACTTCAAAAAAATTCTGTCGCAGCGTCCCGCCGGAGCCGCCGGCAAAGTCGAGTTGTTTTTCGACAGTTGGGAAGCGCAGAACGAAAACTGGACGCCGCGTTTCCGCGAGGAATTTCAAAAGCGGCGCGGCTACGACCCGCTGCCGTGGCTGTTGGTCGCGACCGGTCAGTTGATCGGCAGCGAGGAGTTGAGCCGCCGCTTTGATTACGACTGGAAGACGACGATCGAGGAAATGATCAACAGCGAGCACTTCGCGGAACTCGCGCGGCTTTGTCATGAAAACGGCTGCCATGAATTTCGCGCGCAGCCCTACAACGGCCCGGTGAACTTCATGACAGCGGGCGCGCTTTTCGACATCCCGGAAGGTGAATACTGGCTCAACAAACGGGAATACGGATGGTGGAGCCTGCGCATGATCGCCTCGGTCAGCCATGTCAACGGGAAGAAGATCGCCTCCGCCGAGTCGCTTACCGCGATGCCGGCCAACCACCACATGGACGCCGACCCTTTCAGCACCAAATCGCAGACCGACCTCGCGTTCACCATGGGCATCAACAGCATGGCCATCCACGCAACCGCCCACAATCCGTGGCCGAAGCTCAAGCCCGGCATGAGCACCGGATTCTTTCCGCCGCTGTTCGGCGCATGGCAGGTTTGGAACGATCTCGCGGGTTCGTGGATCACCTATCTCGGACGCTGCAATTATCTGCTGCAACAAGGAACTTTCACTGCCGATGTCGTGAAACTTTTTCGACCAAGCCAGAAGGGCTACGACCTGATGCCGGGTTATGCGAGCGACCTGTGCAACGAAGAGCTGATCGTTTCGTCGATGACGTTCGACGGCGATGTGCTCAGCCTTCCGGGCGGGATGCGCTACAAAGTGCTGGAGTTGGTGGACACAACGAAAGTGCTGATGCCGGCGCTTTCGCCGTCGGGCATCGAGAAGCGCACGGGCAAAACACCGCTCCCGCAAAACATCTCGCTGCCGCTTCTGCGCAAAGTGCGGGAGCTGGTGAAAGCGGGAGCGACAGTCGTCGGCCCGCGTCCTGTTTGCGCTGCCGGCTTGAGCTGCTATCCGGCATGCGATCAGGAGATCGCGCAGATCGCGGAGGAATTGTGGGGACCCGCTTCCGCCACGGAACCGGTCGATCGCAAGGTCGGCAAGGGCCGCGTGTTCTCCGGGATTTCCGTGAGCGAGGTTCTCGCCCGCATCGGCGTGCAGCCCGATTTCAAGACGGTTGAAGCCGTGCCTGCCGACGATGTCCCGTGGATTCACCGCCGACTCGGCGACGACGATTTGTATTTTGTTTCCAACCAAAAAAACCAGCGCGTGAAAGTCATCGGCTCGTTCCGCGTGGATGGGAAGGTGCCGGAGTTCTGGCATGCCGACACGGGTCGCGTCGAACCGGCGCGTTCGTGGACCCGCAAAGACGGACGAACGGAAGTGGAACTCGATTTCGATCCGCGCGGCTCGGTGTTCGTGCGCTTCACTCCCGGCGAGCAGAAGTCTTCGCCGGTGAAATCTAGCGAGCCGAAAGTGCCCGGTTCGATTCCGTTGTCGGATGGATGGAAGGTGCGGTTTTCGCCCGACATGGGCGCTCCTGCCGAAGCGGATTTTCCGAAGCTCGTTTCGTGGACCGAGCGAACCGAGAAGGGGATTCGTTTTTACTCCGGCATCGCGAAGTATGAGCGCGAGGCGACGATTCCCGCCGCGATGTTGAAGCCCGGAAGCAAAATCGTTCTCGACCTTGGCGCGGTCAAAAACCTGGCGCGCATCACGATCAACGGCACGACCTTTCCCGAACTGTGGAAACCGCCCTTCACCTGCGACATCACGACCGCGGTCAAGCCCGGCGCGAACAAAATCGCCCTCGAAGTCGCGAACGTCTGGGCGAATCGCCTCGTCGGCGACGAGCAGGAACCTGCGGACATTTCGTGGAGCACCGGGACCAAAGGAAACATCGTCGTGCCTCTGGCGGAGTTCCCGGAATGGCTGATCAAAGGCACCGCGCGACCGTCCGCCGGGCGGCGCACTTTTTCGACGTGGAACTACATCAAAAAAGAACAGCCGCTATTGCCGTCGGGTCTCCTGGGTCCGGTCATCCTCTCATCGAGGGCCGGCGGGGAAGATTGACATGCCGGACGACGGAGAAGAGAGCGGTGTTCAGAGCGGATTCGATGGGCAGAAAGGTCACGCCCCGCGGAAACTGAACCGGAGGCTGAGACCATTTCTTGAAAATAATCGGACTCTGCATGGGTGACGCACGCGCCCCCGCGTGCCGTGCCCTGCGTCCTCGCAGGACACCTCGTTTCCTCCCGGCGCAAGCCGCTCGCATCCATGAGGCGGGACGCTGCGCGTGCTGGCCCTGGAAGGCATGCGCGGGGGCGCGCAAGCCAACACGCGAGGCGCGTGCGCCACCCATTCCCACTCTGCAACGTCCGATTATCTCCGGGAATTGGTATGAGACGCGGGGAAAACGAATCTGAAAAAATTTGTGACCAATCGCTGATTGCTGGAATTTACACTTGAGCCATCCCCATGTCCGACCAAGCCAACCGTCCAGACTCGCGCTTCATCGAGGCGCTGACCCGGCATCAGCCGGTGCTGGAGGCCTTTTGTCATGCGAATGTCGCCCGGCGCGAGGACGCCTGGGAGGTGCTGCAGGAGACGAACGTCAAGCTCTGGGAAAAGTCCGCCGACTGGAATCCCGACACTCCGTTTCTTCCGTGGGCGTTCGCCGTCGCGCGCTTCACGATCCTTTCGCACGTCCGGGATAAAATGCGCGACCGCCACGTGTTCGACGGGGACGTGGTCGAGGCGATGGGCGCGGAGACGGAGGCCGCCGCTTCCGAGCTTCCCGAGCGGCAGGACGCGTTGCGCATTTGTCTCGCAAAGCTGGAGCAGGGCCTGCGCGCGCTGCTTCACTCGCATTACGTCGAAGGGCGGACACTGCGCGAAATCGCCGCGCACGAGGGGCGTTCCGAGAGCGCGATCAAGATGACGCTGGTGCGCGTGCGGCAGCAATTGAGCGACTGCATTCAGCGCCAGCTCCGGAGATCCACGATATGAGGCAATCCGATGAAAAGCACCTGCTGCGGCTGCTCGCCGACGCGCGCGACATGGGCGATGCGCGGGCGAGAACCGACCTGAACAACTGGCTGCGAACCGATGCCGCCGCGCGCGCAACGATGGCCGGTCTCCTGGTGGACGAGCAGGCTTTGATCGCCACGCTTCGCAACGAGCAGATTCTTTCGCTGATCGAGAAACCCAAAACGTCCGCGCCGTTTCCACGCGCGATTCAGGCCGCGCCCGCGCCCGCGCCGCGCCGCTGGTCGTTGCTCGCTCCGATGGCTGCCGCGGCCGTTCTCACGATCGGGTTCATCGTGCTCGTGCTCGCGCGTCCCGGGGTGCGTCCGACGAACGCCGGCATGGTCGCGCCCGCGACCGTCGCGGTTTTGAAAGAATGCGCCGACGCGGTGTGGAACGGCCCCGCGCTCTCCTCCGGCTCCGCGCTCGTGCCGGGGCGGGTCGGACTTGAATCGGGAATGATCGCTCTCGAGTTCGCGACCGGGGCGCGAATGATCGTCGAGGGCCCGGCGGAATTGGAAATCGTCTCGCAGAAGGAGGCGGTCTGCCATCGCGGCCGGTTGCGCGTTGAGGTGCCTCCGCCGGCGCGCGGCTTCACGGTGCGCACGCCGAACGCGAGTGTGGTCGATCTCGGGACGGCTTTCGGATTGGTGGTCAACCCAGACCGGTCGGCGGTTGTGAAGGTGATGCAGGGCGAGGTGGAATTGCATCGCGATTCGTCGGTGCATCCGATAAAAAAGGACTCGGCCGTTTCGATCAATACCGCCGGACTCGTGGCGATGACGCGGGTTCCGGATGAGGCATTTCCTTCCGAGGAGAATTTCCAGGAACGGCTCGCTGCCGGGGACCGGGAGCGGGCAGCCCGCTGGCAGGCCGCCGCCGGGCGGCTCGATGAAGATCCTTCCACGCTTCTCCATTACACTTTTCAAGAGACTTCAGCCGCAAGCCGCTCGGCGAGGAACCGCGCGGCGGCGGCATCCGCCGAATCGCATGGCTCGCTCGTGGGAGCGGAATGGGCCGGGGGACGCTGGCCCGGCAAGAAGGCGATCGAGTTCAGCGGCCCTGGCGACCGGCTGCTTTTCAAGCTGGCCGGCACGCATCCCGCGGCGACCTGCCTTGCCTGGGTGCGCGTGGACAGTCTGCCCAACATTTACAACATCCTGCTGATGCCGGACGCGGTGAAGCCGTCCGCCCTCCAGTGGATGATCACCCAGGCTGGAGAACTCCGCCTCGCGCTCACGAATGAATCCGGAAAGCCCGGCTCCGCGCGGGGCTGGGAGGGGCCTGTGAAAGCCGTGGCGATTTCCCGCCTCGATCTCGGGCGCTGGGTGTTCGTCGCCGCCAGCTACGACGCCCGCACCGGCACCGTAGTTCTTTACCGGGACGGCCAGCAGATCGGCACCGGCACATTCCCCGGCGGACTGCCGGTCATGTTCGGTTCCTACTCGTTGGGAAACTGGCCCGGCACGAGCGAGCCCATGGCGGGGGCGGCGGAGACGAACAACTCCCGCAACTTCGTCGGGCGGATCGACGAACTCGCCATCCTGTCGCGCGCCCTTTCGCCCGGGGAAGTCCGCCGCTTTTATGAGGAGGGAAAACCATGAGGCGCGTTTTGTTATCGTTGCTCCGAGGGATGGGGACTCGTGGAACCCGTCCGCGCGAACGAAGGCTTGCGCTCGCTTTGGCCGCGCCGATTTTTCTGCTGCTGCTCGATGCAGTTGCCGTCGCGCAGGACATCGATCCGGCGAGCGGCAATGCGCAGCCATATCCGGGCACGCCGGTCAGTGGCTACAAGCTCGCTTGGTCGGATGAGTTCAATACGACTTCGCTGGACACCGCGAAGTGGAATTACCGCACGGACGGGCGCTATTGGAGCAAGCAGCTTCCGGCGAATGTCAGCGTTTCGGCCGGCGTCCTGAATCTGCATTTGAAAATGGAAACCGTCGTCTCGGGCACCACGACCTACAACTACACGGCGGGCGGCGTGATCAGCAAAAACCTCGTCCGCTACGGCTATTACGAGGCGCGCATGAAAGTGCCGCCCGGCCGCGGATGGCACACGTCGTTTTGGATGATGAAATACAACCGGCCCGCGAGCGACACCGTCGCGATCGAACTGGACGCGATCGAGAACGATTCGGTGAACGTGCTTAAATACAGCGTGAACGTCCACCGGCATTTGCCGACGCCGCATTTGACCTTTGGCAACAAGAGCATCGCCACGCCGTCGCTCAGCGGCAGTTTCCAGGTGATCGCCTGTGAGTTCACGCCGGCGACGGTGAAATACTTTTTGAACGGCGCAGTCGTGCAAACGGTGGACGCGACGCAGTTCCCGCACAACGACATGAACATCTGGCTCACGTCCATCGCCGCGCCGCTCGGCGAAACGCTGAGCGTGGACGACACGCAGCTTCCGTCTGAGGCGCAGTTCGATTACGTGCGGTATTTCGTGCCCTCCGCGACGGCCACGGTGAGCATCGTCTCGCCCGGTCCCGGCGGTGTGACACTCAGCGACACCAACACGGCGCTCCGCGTGACGGCACAGGCGGGCACGAGCGATCCGGCGTTTCCACCGACCGTGCTTTGGTCGAAGGCTTCCGGCCCCGGCGAGGTGACGTTTGCAAACACGACCGCCACCGACACCACCGCGCAGTTTTCCGCGTCGGGAAATTACGTGCTGCAATGCCAGGTCACCGTCGATGGAAACATCGCCACGGCGCAGGCAGTCGTCGCGGTGAACTCGCCGCTCACCGTTTCGCTGCGACAGGGCGAGGGCGGCTACAGCCATGTCGCCACGTTCATTCGCGGCGACAGCGTGAATTGGAATTCGGGCGCTCGCGACCAGATCATCGTCGGGCGGTGGAACAATCAGAGTCTGCGCCCGATTTTTTCCTTCGACCTGTCGCCGCTCGATCCTGCGGCGATCATCCAAAGCGCGACACTCGACCTATGGACCGACAACGGCGCGGGCACGGGTTCCGTCGCGGCCCTGGAACTGCACTCGCTCACCGGCACGCCCGTCGAGGGCACCGGCGACGGCAGCAGTGCGACCAACGGCGCGGGCACCGGCGCGACATGGAACGCGCGCACCAGCGGGACGAATGCGAGCGACCTATGGGCGAATGCCGGCGGCGATTACGACGCGACGGTGCTGTCGGACGTGCCGGGTTTCGACGCGACGGTGACGATGGCGCAGAAGACATTCACGTCATCCACCAACTTTGTCGCGACCGCGCAGAGCGCGTTGAGCGCGGGCAAACCGCTCGACCTCATCGTGCTCTCGCCGCTCACGGAATCGGGCACGACCAACTCGATCAGCCGGATCACTTCCGACGACAGCGCCCTCGCGGCGCAACGTCCGCAGCTCACGCTCACTTTCTTTGGAAACCTCGCGCCGTCGCTCTCGGCGGGAGTCGCGCCGATGGTGCCGGGCGGCGTCTCCGTCCCGCTCAGCGGCACGGCGACCGGTGCGGCGGGAAGCGTCTGGACGCAGGTCAGCGGCACGGGCAGCGTCACTTTTGAAAACGCAAACGCGCCCGACACCACCGCGATTTTTTCGCAGCCCGGCACCTACGCGCTCCGACTCACGGCCAGCAACGCGCGCGGTGAAACGAGCCGCGCGTTCAGCGTCACCGCGCTCTCGAAACTCGACAACTGGCGCTACACGAATTTCGGCACCGCCGCGAACACATTCATCGCCGCCGACACGTTCGACGCGAATGGTGACGGCGAACCGAACCTCCTCGAATTCGCCACCGGCCAGAACCCGAATGCCACGACGAGGCAAACCGGCGTGCTCGTAAAAAGCGGCACGAACCTTGAGTTCACCTACACGCGCGGCAATGCCGCCATCGCTGACGGCATCGGCTTCGCCGTCGAGTGGAGCGACACACTCGCCCCTGCAAGCTGGAGCACCAGCGGTGTCACCCAGGCGATGATTCCCGGCTCCGATGACGGATCGAGCCAGCAATGGAAGGCAACGGTTCCGGCCGGCTCCGGCTTGAAGCGATTTGTCCGATTGAAAGTCACCAAATAGCCGCCATGAAAACTCAACGCATCGCCCTGACACTTCTCACCGCCTGGTTGCTCCAAGCCGCCGCCCACGCTCTGCCGGTCGCTACGGGCTCGATCAATGTTGCTCCGTCCGCCGCTTTGGCCAGATTTGCTCCATGCTGCCGGGCAGGACGACCGAAGATGCCGCACGAGGTCATTGATGTTATTATTGAAACGAGAGCCTGAAACACCCGCCCGCCACCGGCTATGAAACGCTCGCACATCATTCCATTCCTTGCCGCCCTGATGCTCGCTGCTGCCGCAAATGCGCAGATGCCTTTACCGGCGTCGATCTCGACAAATGCATCTGCCGCTCCGACGCAGGTCACGCTTTCGTGGCCTGCGGTTTCCGGGGCGACTTCCTACAACGTGAAGCGTTCCACGGTCGGCGGCGGCCCGCACACGCAGCTCTCGAATGTCGCGACCAACAGCTTCACCGACAGTACTGCGATGAGCGGCACGACTTATTTCTACGCCGTCACCACGCTTGGCGCATCGGGCGAGAGCGCCGGCTTCCGCGAAGTGGCTGCGTCGCCGGGCGTGATCGTCGATAACAACGACGCGGGCAGCGTGACAACGACCGGCACGCTTTGGCTGTCCTCGACTTTCAGCAGCTACTACGGCACCGATGCGAAGATCGCCGCAACAACGAACGCCGGTTCGCCCACGGCGACTTTCACGTTCACTCCCACGCTGCCTCTCACGGCGAATTACGATGTTTACTTGCGGTGGACCTCATCAAGCGGTCGCCCAACCAACGTCCCCGTGGACATCTCGTTTGCCGACGCCCAACTGACGGTGACCGTCGATCAAACGGTAAACGGTGGCACATGGATGTTGCTCGGGACTTATCCTTGTGAGTCGGGCACGGCCACTTCGGTGACGATCCGCAACAACACCGGAAGCACAGGCAAGTATGTCGTCGCCGACGCCATACAGTTTGTGCCGCGCCTTTCGCCGTGGGGACCCGCGAGCGAAAAGCTTGAGAGCTACACGCTCGTGCCCGTGAGCGATGACTTCGAGGGATCGTCGATCAATCCGGCGGTGTGGAGCACCTTCCTCGGCCGCGGCGAACACAGCGTCTCCGGCGGGCGCCTCCACACGAAGCTCCGTTACTCGGGCACGGTCCCGATCGGCTCGGCGTCCACCGCCGACTTGGAAAACGAAGCCAACTGGGTTCAGGGCGGCATTGTCGCGGATCAGGCGCAGAAATTCGGCTACCACGAAGCGCGCCTCCGCCTTCCCCAACTCCCGGCGCGCGGCGTGGACACCGCCTACTGGCACGGCGCGACCGGCGAATTGCTCAACGGTTTTGAAATCGATGCGCCGGAGTTCTTCAGCAGGGACGCGACGGGTGCGATCAACAGATACGGCTTCGGAGTTTGGGATCACGTTGCGCCGACGCCTGCCAGAGCGGGCTTGAGCACCGGGCGCACATGGGATTACGGCGCAAACTACTCCACGCTCGGCGACGTCACGCAATACGTGACGATCGGTCTCGAATGGCGCACCGATAACTCGCAGGTCGTTTACATCAATGGCGTGAAGGTTTACACCGCTCCCACCTCCGGGATGAACGACACCGAGTCCATCCTCCCCTCGAACATCATCCTCAGCACGAAGGTGCTGGACTGGATGCATCCGAACGCCGCGCTCGACGGCGCCGAGTCCACTTGGGATTACGCCCGTTTCTATCAAAAACCCGGCTGGCTCGGCGCGGTCGATGGCGATTGGAGCAAGGCTGCGAACTGGGGGCCCGACGGACTTCCCGCGCCGGGTTATGCCGCTGTCTTCAACGTCCCCACCGCTCCGGGCACGATCTTTTTGCCAGCCGATCAAAGCCTGCAATCGCTGTTTCTCGACAGCGCCACACTCCCCGCCTGCACGTTCAACGGCCCCGGTACGCTGCGGCTCGGCGCGGCAAAATCCGGCGACACTTCCGTCACTCACGGCGGAATCCTGGTCAACACCACCGTGCCCACCGACCAGACCTTCAACACGCCGGTCGTCGGGTTGCAGAATCTCCAGTTTGCCAATCTCAGCCTCACGCCCGGCGTCGATTTGATCCTCAATGGTCTCATCACGAGTTCCGGCAGCATGAGCGATGTCGATTTCGTCACGCCGATGGCGGCCAACGCGACTCTCGGCAAGATCGTTCTCGGGCAGCCGCTCGGCAGCGGGTGGCGCCACATCAACAAGGCGGGCGACACGGTTTTCGCGCTTCCCGCCAACAGCCAGCACACCGGCGAGCTCCGCATTGCGCGCGGCCCGGTGACCATTGCCTCCCTCTCCTCGCTTGGCGTCAGCGCAACATCGTCCGTCGTTTTCCGTCCCCGCTACAAACACTCCGATTCCTGGCGGCCGCGCCTCACCTACACGGGCCCCGCCGCCACGTCGGCGCACGGAATCACGCTCGGCGGCTGGCAGGCCGACGGCATTCTCGAAAGTTCGGGCAGCGGCCCGCTCACATGGACGGGCAGCGTAACCGTCGCGCCCTACGACGCCGATCCAAAAAAGGTACTCACCCGCCTGCCCACGCTCACGCTCGGCGGCACGAACACCGGCAACAACATTTTCTCCGGAGCCATCTCCGACGCTGGCGTTATCGTCACCTACAAGAACGCGGACGGCTCCGACAACACCGGCCCCGCCGTTCTCAGCATCAACAAAGCCGGCAGCGGCACCTGGACACTCACCGGCGGCAATGCCTACAGCGGAAGCACCTCGGTCGGCGGCGGCATTCTCCTCATGTCGTCGTTCAACAGTGTGAATGGCGGCACGCCTTTGCTGGCGAGCAGTAGCCTGGGCGCGCCGATGACGGTGGACGACGGCACTATCGACATCACCTCCGGCACGCTGCGTTACACCGGTCCGGGTGAGACGACCGACCGCGTCATCAATATCGCGGGCAGCAGCGGGGCGACGCTGGATCAAAGCGGAGGCGGCTTGCTGATGTTCACCAGCGACCTCGTGACCACGAGTTCCAGCAGCAAGACACTCACCCTCACCGGCTCCACAACCGGTGTCGGAGAAATCGCCGGAGCCATCCCGAACTTCGGGGTCACCACCAAGACGAGCGTCGCGAAAAGCGGCTCGGGCACATGGACGCTCAGCGGCGCGAACACTTACACGGGGACGACAACGGTCAACGCAGGCACGCTCGTTGTGAACGGCAGCATCGCCAATGGCGGCACGCTCACCGTCTCCGCCACGGGAACGCTCACCGGCTCCGGAACCATCGCAACGACGGGGACGATTGCCGGAACGCTTGTCGCCTCGCCGCTGACGTTCACAAAAGCTTTGCCGTTCGGCAACGCCAGCAAGCTGCGCGCGAATTTCACCGGCAACAGCGCCAGCGGTGTCGGCACCGTGACCGTGACGACGGGAACGACGACGATCACCAGCGGCGCAAAGGTCGATGTCGTGCTCAACGGCGCGGGCGGCAACGCGAACTTCATCCACAGCTACTGGCGCACGGCGCGCACGATCCCGCTGCTCGGGTTCCCGGCGAAGACCGGCACGTTCGCGCTCAGCACACCGACGGCTGATTCCGCCGGCCACCCGGCTTCGACCTACGGCGCTTTCTCTCTGCAACACACCAACACCGCCGTGAATCTTCTTTGGACGCCGACGGGCAGTTTCCCGATCGTCGATGATCCGGGAGTCAGCATCGCCTCGCCAGCCGCCGCTCCGGTGAGTCTCACTGACAACGCGATGAGTCTGCGCGTGGTCGCCGTGCTCATCGGCGGCACCACGACGAGTGTCACATGGTCGCAGGTCAGCGGCCCTGGCGCGGCGACTTTTGCGAACGCGACCGCCGCCGACACGACGGCGAGCTTTTCCGTTGCCGGAACCTACGTCCTGCGCGCGACGGCGAGCAACGCGCTCGGCTCCGCCTTTTCCGAAGTGACCTTGAAAGTCGCACCGGTCACGAGCATCGCGATCCGCCAGAGCCCGAGCGACTCGAATGCCGCGACGTTCATCCGAGGCGACATCGTGACGTGGAACTCCGGCGCGCGCACCGAAATGCTAATTGGAAAAACCAGCTCGCCCATGCGTGCGCTGCTCGGTTTTGATTTGAGCGGTGTTCCGGCGAATGACATCGCAAGCGTGACGCTCGACCTGTGGACCACCGCCGGAAGCGGCACCGTCGGCGCGATCGAACTTCACTCCCTCACGCACTCCTTCGTCGAAGGCACCGGCAACGGCAGCAGCGCAAGCAATGGCCAGGGCACCGGCGCGGACTGGAGCACGTACGACGGTGTCAACGACTGGACCAATCCAGGCGGCGACTACGATTCCGGCGTGCTCGCCTCAATCGCCGGATACGACGCGACGACAGCCGGCGTGCAGCGCACGTTTGACAGCACCCCCGCGCTCGTCAGCCTCGTGGCCGGCGTCGCCGAAACCGCGCAGCCGCTTGGTTTGATGATCCTGTCGCCAACAACCGAGAGCGGCACGACGAGCAATGTTTACACGCGCTTCGTCTCCGACGACAGCGGCACGGCCAGCCAGCGACCGCTGCTCACGATCAACTACGCGTTCAACTTCGCGCCGACGACCAACCCCGGCACCGCGCCGACGCCGCTCTTCGGCGCAAGCGCCGCGCTCAGCGGCACGGTGACCAACGCCACCGGCTCGACCTGGATCAAGGTCAGCGGGCCGGGCACGGTGACTTTTGGAAACGCCGCCGCGCCATCCACCACGGCGGTCTTCTCCGCGCCGGGCGCTTATGTGCTGAGGCTCTCCGGCAGCAACGCCAACGGCGAAACCAGCCGCACCCTGTCTGTCACGGTTATCTCGAATCTCGATTCCTGGCGGCAGACCTGGTTCGGCACGCTGCTCAACAGCGGCACCGCCGCCGACACCGCCGACGCCAACAACGACGGCGAGTGGAACCTGATGGAATTCGCCACCGGCCAGAACCCGAATGCCGCGACGACGAAACCCGGCGTGCTCGTAAAAAATGGCGCGAACCTTGAGTTCACCTACACGCGCAGCGACGCCGCCATCTCCGATGGCATCGGCTTCTTCGTCGAATGGAGTGACACGCTCGCCGCCGGAAGCTGGAGCGCCAGCGGGGTCACCCAAACAGCCTTCGTAACCGACCAGGGCGCTACGGATCAGGTCACGGCAACCGTCCCCGCCGGCTCCAGCTCGAAGCGCTTTGTCCGGCTGAAAGTCACCAAATAGCCGCCATGAAAACTCAACGCATCGCCCTGACACTTCTCTCCATCTGGTTGCTCCAAGCCGCCGCCCACGCTCTGCCGGTCGCTCCGGCCTCGATCAATGTTGCTCCGTCGGACGCCTCCGGGCAGGTCACCCTCTCCTGGTCCGCCGTGTCCGGCGCAACGGGTTACAACGTGAAACGCGGCACATCGCCCACTTCGGCGTTGACCACACTCGCGACGGGCACCGCGACGACTTACAGCGACACACCGGCGCTCACCGGCACGGCTTATTACTACACCGTCACCACGCTTGACGCGACGGGCGAAAGTCCCGCGACGCGCGGGGTGTGGGCCAGCACCGGCGTCATCCTCGATAACGTCGCGCCCGGCGGCAGCGCTCCCGGCGTGACCATCGCCGGCACCTGGGCCACCACCAGCATTACCGGCTTCTACGGCACCAGCGCCGTCTATGCCGTCAAAACCACCGGCACGACTCCCACCGCCACTTACACCTACACGCCCACGCTTCCTGCCCGCGGAAACTACGACGTCTATCTCCGCTGGTCCGCCTACCCGAACCGCGCCACCAACACGCCCGTCGATTTCATTTTCCCGGATGGTAAACGCACGGTCGCCATCAACCAGGAAATCAACGGCGGCGTCTGGAATCTCATCACCAACGTCAGCGCCGAAGCCGGCACCACCACCCGGGTCGTCATCCGCAACAACGGTGCCAACGATTATGTCGTGGCCGATGCCGTGCAGTTCGTTCCGCGCCACGCGCCATGGGCACCGGCCGCCGAAAAACCACAGGACTACACGATCTTGCCGCTGACGGACGATTTCGATGGCACGGCTCTCAACACCAGCGTGTGGTCGGTGTTCCGCCAGAATGTCACCGTTGGCGGCGGCCGCCTGCGCACCAAGCTTTCCTACATCGGCAGTGTTCCCATCGGCTCAGCCACCACCGCCGATTTGGAAAACGAAGCGAACTGGATCGAGGGCGGAGTCACATCCGACCATGGCCAGAAATTCGGCTACCACGAGTCCCGCCTGCGCATCCCCCAGGCACCCGCCACCGGCGTGGACATGGCCTATTGGCACAACGCGCTTGATGAAATCCTCCACGGTTACGAAATCGATGCTCCCGAATTCTTCAACAGCCGCACCGATCCCAGTTTGAACGGCTACGGCTTCGGCGTCTGGAACCACTTCAACGGTGTCCGCACTTGGAACTACGGAGCGAAATACCCCGCCCTCGGCGACGTCACCCAATACATCACCATCGGTCTCGAATGGCGCACCGACAATTCCCAGATCGTCTATATCAACGGCAAAAAGGTGTACACCGCCCCGTCCTCGGGCATGAACGACACCGAGGCGATCCAAGGCACCAGCATCCTCCTCAGCACCAAGGTCCTTGATTGGCTCCATCCGAATGCCGCACTCGACGGCCAGGAAGCGCTCTGGGACTACACCCGCTACTATCAGAAACCCGGCTGGCTCGGCGCGGTGGACGGAGTTTGGGACAAAACCGCCAACTGGGGACCCGACGGACTGCCCGGCCCCGGCTTCGCCGCTGTTTTCAATGTGCCCAATGCACCCGCCGCCGTTTCCCTAACAAGCGATCAGTCCCTCCAGTCGCTCTACCTTGATGGCGCGACTCTTCCCGCACACACGTTCTCCGGCCCGGGCAAGCTCGTGCTCGGCGCGGGCAAACCCGGCGACACGTCCTGCACTCACGGTGGCATCGCGATGAACACTTTGGTCGCGGTGGACCAGACCTTCAACACCGCCATCACCGGCGTCCAGAACCTCCAGTTCTCCAACCACAGCCGCAGTCCCGGCGTAGCGCTCCGGCTGAACGGCCAGATCTCCGGCGACGGCGTGACTCCGCGCGACGTCGATTTTCTCACGCCGATCGCGAGCAACTCCACGCTCGGCGTCATCGTCTTAGGCCAAGCGCTTGGTCCCGGCCTGCTCAACGTCCACAAGGCGGGCGATACCCCGTTCACCCTGCCGGCCAACAGCCAGCATAGCGGCGAGCTCCGCATCGCCCGCGGTCCGGTGACCATTCCCGATATTTCGTCGCTCGGCACGAACAGCACTGCGGCGGTTCTTTTCTATCCGCGTTACCTGCATTCCGATCCCTGGCGGCCCCGCCTCACCTACACCGGCCCGGCGGCCACCTCCGCCCATGCCATCCGCTTCGACGGCCGCTACCCCGATGGCATCCTCGAATCCAACGGCACCGGCCCGCTCAACTGGACCGGAAGTCTCATCTTCGGCAGCGGCGGAAGCCCGAGCAAAATCCGATCCGCCAACCCGCGCCTGACGCTCGGCGCGACGACCTCCTCCGGAAACAACATCTTCGCGGGCAACATCTCCGATGCCGACGTGGTGACTTCCATCACCAATTCGGACGGCACCATCACCACCGCCCCGGCGAAGCTCTCACTGATCAAAACCGGCTCCGGCACCTGGATTCTCACCGGCACGAATTCACTCTCCGCCACCCTGTCTGTCAGCCAGGGAAAACTCATCATCGGCTCCGGCACCAGCGGCAGTCTTGCATTCACCGGATCGGCGGGCATCTCCGTCGCCTCCGGCGCGGAAATCGGCTTCGGCCGCGACGACGCAGCTACCTTTTCGGCTCCGATCTCCGGCGGCGGCCTCCTGCGGAAACGCGGCACGGGCGTTCTCACACTTTCCGGCACGCACACTTACACCGGTGGCACCGTCATCGAAGCCGGCACGCTCACCGGCACGCCCACGCTTGCCAGCGCGGTCAGCGTCGGTAATAGTAACCTCGCGATCCCGCCATCCGGCGTTTTCAGTTTTTCCGGCGCGCTCACTTTCACCGGCACCGGTCGCATTGTCTGCGAAATGAACTCCACCGCCGGCATCGGCCAGATCACCAGCGGCTCGGCGCTGGCATCGGCAGGCGCGGTGAACCTCACGTTCAACAGCCCCGGCTCGACAGTCAATTTCACCGACCCGTTCTGGTCCACGATGCGCAGTTGGCCGCTGGTCAATGCGCCCTCACGCACGGCGAATTTCACGCTCGGCACTGTCACCATCGACACCGGCGGCCGCGCCGCTTCCACCTACGGAACCTTCTCGATCCAAAACAACGCCAACGGGATCTCCCTCGCCTGGCTGCCGCTCGGTCTAACTGCCGACGACCAATGGCGCTTCAACTGGTTCGGCGCCACCTCCAACACCGGTGACGCCGCGGACTCGGCCGACCCGGACAACGATGGCATCACCAACATTCAGGAGCGCACGCTCGGCTATGACCCCACCGTCGCCCAGCCGGTCACCTTCACCAACACCTCCACCGCCGCCACGCTGCTCTGGAGCACAGCCTCGAATTGGAATCCCGCCGTCGTCCCCGCAGGCGGCACGGCGGCGCGCATCGGTTTCTTCACCGGCCAGACGCTCAATGCCGGGACGATCACGATCAACGTTGATCCCGCCGGTCCCATCACGACCAACCAGCTCAATCTGAATGGCTCCCCCAGTGGCACGGTGAACGTCAACCTTTCCGGCGCGGCTATCTCGCTCAGCGCCACTGGCTCCACCCTGCCGAAGATTTCCCTCGCCGGTCCCACCAGCGGCTTCACCTACGCCGTCGCCAACGCCCTGACGCTTGCCGCCAATACCACGATCGACGGCCCGAACTCCGGCACCTGCCGTTTCAATGGTCCGATCTCCGGCCCGGGCGGCATTACCCGCACCGGCGGCTACGCAACGATCATCCTTTCGTCGAACAACAGCTACCAGGGAACCACCACGCTCTCCGCCGGCAGCACCCAGGTCGGCAACGGCGGCAGCACGGGAACCCTCGGCTCCGGCGGGATCATCAACAACGCCAGCCTCACCTTCAACCGCACCGGAACCTACTCGCTTGCCCAAGCGATTTCCGGCACGGGCTCGTCCACCTTCACCGGCGGAGCCGCTTACACGCTGGCCGGAGCGCATACCGGCACCGGCGCGATCAGTGTGAGCTCCTCCAGTTCGCTCGTCGTCAGCGGCAGCATTTCCTCCGCTTCCAACTTCACGCTGAACAACACCGCCACCCTCGACAACCGCGGCTCGATCACCACCACGGGAAACCTCAGCACTCCCGCCTCCACCACCTACCGCGCCCGCCTCGGCCAATCCGGCGCGGCCCCGCTGAACATCGGCGGCACCGTCACTCTCGGCGCAACCCTCGCCCTGGACATCGCGGAATACCTGCCGCAGACCAGCGTCCTCACACTCGTCAACAAATCCAGCGCGGGAGCTGTTAGCGGAACCTTCAGCGGCCGCGCCGACAACACGACCTTCACCGTCGCCGGACCTGGTGGAAACTTCACCTTCCGCATCCGCTACACCGGCGGCGATGGCAATGACGTGACGCTTACGGTGGAAAGCGCGCCACCCGGCCCGCCGGTCATCACCGTGCCGGCACCCATCACCGTCGAGGCCGCGGGCCCCACCGGCACCGTGGTGACTTTCGCCACCTCGGCCGTGAACAGCAGCGGCCAGCCGGTTTCCACCACCAACAACCCGGCCTCCGGTTCGCTCTTTCCGCTGGGCGTCACCACCGTCACCGCCAGCGCCACGTCCGGCATACTCACATCCAACAAAACCTTCACCGTCACCGTGGTGGACAGCGTCGCTCCGGTCATCACCCTGCCAAGCGACATCACCATCGAGGCCACCGGGCCGGCGGGAGCCGTTGCGAATTTCGCGCCCACCGCCAGCGACGCCATCAGCGGCGCGGTCAGTCCGTCGTGCCTGCCCGCATCCGGTTCGACCTTCCCGCTTGGCACCACGGCCGTCACGGTCACGGCCACCGATCCCTCCGGAAATTCCGCCACCGGCTCGTTCAACGTCAACGTGGTGGACACCACCGGTCCGCAGCTAACTGTTCCGGCGTCGGTTAGTCTCGGCACCGCGAATACTTCGGCGGCGGTCACTTTCAGCACCTCGGCCGTCGATTTGGTCAGCGGAGCCGTCATACCCGTTTGCACGCCGCCCTCCGGTTTTACCTTCCCGCTCGGCACCTCATCGGTGACCGCGAGCGCCACCGATGCCTCGGGTAACACCACCACGAAGACCTTCAACGTCACGGTGTACGACAGCACCGGCACCCGCCAGACCACGCCCGGCGGCATCGTCGAAACCACGACCGAGCGCGATGCCCGCCTCGGTTGGTGGCGCGAGGGCAAGTTCGGCATGTTCGTCCACTGGGGACCCACCTCGGTTTATGAAGGAGCCTACAACGGCCAGGAGGTCGTGACCTATGCCGACTGGATGATGTTTGGCCAACAGATCTCCGTCGCCAAATACCGCAGCAACGCCCAGCAGTTCAACCCGGTCCAGTTCAACGCCGAGGACTGGGTGCTGCTCGCCAAAGCCGCCGGCCAGAAATACATCGTTCTCACCGCCAAGCACCATGACGGCCACGCGCTCTGGCCTAGCGCCGCCAGTTCCTTCGACATCGCCGATGTTTCTGGTTTCCCGCGCAACATCCTGCAGGAACTCGTGGACGCCTGCCGCAAGCACGGGCTGAAGGTCGGTTTCTACTATTCCCACGCCAAGGACTGGAGCAACCCGGGCGGCGGCATCGGGAATTTCCCGCCGAACAACGACCTGCCCTGGGATCCCGCCCAGGCCGGAAATACGGATGACTATCTAACGAACGTCGCCGTCCATCAGGTCCGCGAGTTGCTCACCGAGTTCGGCCCGATCGACATGCTCTGGTTCGACACGCCGATCAACATGACCGACACCCGCGCCGCCGCCTTCCGCGCCGCGCTCGGCCAACAGCCGAACCTCATCGTCAACGACCGCCTCGGCGGCGTTTACAAAGGCGACTATGACACGCCGGAGAACAGCATCCCCGCCACCGCCGAAACCGGCGGACGCGATTTCGAAAGTTGCATGACCATCGGCGCGAAGTGGTTTTATAACCGTTACGACACCCAGCCGAAGTCCTACTCCGAACTGCTCCGCAACCTCATCGATGTCTCCCACAAGGGCGGCAATCTCCTACTTGATGTCGGCCCGGACGCGCAGGGCCGCATCCCCGGTTATGCGGTGGACCGCCTCCAGCGCATGGGCGAATGGCTGCGCGTGAACGGCGAGTCCATCTACGGCACGGTCGCCGGACCATGGACCGCCGCACAGATCCCCTGGGGCCGCGCCACGCGGAAAGGAAACCGCCTCTACCTGCATGTCTTCGATTGGCCGGCCGACGGCACGCTCGAAGTGCCGCTCGCCTCCACCGTCACCGGAGCGCGCCTGCTCGCCGCGCCGACCACCGCTCTAACCACCAGCGTGGTGAACGGCCAGGTGGTCATCAATCTCCCCACCACCGCGCCCGATCCCGTCGCCTCGGTGATCATCCTCGATTACAGCGGCACCCTCACCAACGGCAACTCCGCGCCGGTCGTCGTCGATGGCAACGCCGTCTCCACCGCCGGTGCCGCCGCCGATCTCAGCCTGCGCACGCTCGCCAGCGACGACATCACGGCCACCACCAGCCTCGTCTTCGCCGTCTCCAACGCGGTCGGCGGAACCGTCGCCCTGCAACCCGACGGCTACACCGCCCGCTTCACGCCAACTCCCGGATTTACCGGTGAAATGAGTTATACTTTCACCGCCAAGGACGCGGGCAATCTCGTTAGCAATCCCGCGACCGTCCGCATCAGCGAGCCGGTTGTCACCCGCAACTGGACCTCCGTCAGCACCGGAAACTGGAGCACCGCTGGAAACTGGAACCCCGCCAGCGCTCCGGCTTCTGGACGTGGCACGCAGGTCAGCTTTTTCTCCGGCCTCACCGTGCCCGGCGCGGCGCGCACCTTCACCCAGGACATCGCGACTCCGCTGCGGCTCAACAAAATGGCACTCTCCGGAACCGGTGCCTCGGGCGCGAATCTAACCGTCAATGGTAACGGCCTCGAGTTTGTTCGCAACGGCGCGACCTTGCCAGTCATCGATCTCACCTGCACCGGCGGCAACTCGACCTACACCGTCGCCCAACCGATCCAGCTCAGTTCCGACACCACCTTCAACGGCCCGAACTCCGCCACCCACATCTTCAGCGGCGTCATCAGCGGCAGCGGCGGCCTCACCCGCACCGGCGAATACGCCAGCCTCATCTTCACGGAGAACAACAGCTACACCGGTCCGACCAAGTTGCTCGCTGGAACCACCCAGATCGGCAACGGCGGCACCACTGGATCACTCGGCACCGGTCCGCTCACGCTCGACGGCTCGCTCACGATCAACCGCTCGAACGCCCTCGATCTCACCCAACCGATCTCCGGCTTCGGCTCGATCCTTCACAACGGCTCCGGCACCACCACGCTCGGCGCGGCCAACAGCTTCAGCGGCACCACCTCGGTTTACCTCGGCATGCTCGTCGCTTCCTCGCTCAACAGCCACAACAACGGCGCGCCTCCGCTCGCCACCAGCAGCCTCGGCGCGCCGATCTCGCCGCTCGCCGCGGTGATCGCCCTCGGTTCGGGCTCGGGCACCGGCACCCTGCGCTACACCGGAACCGGCGAAACCACCGACCGCCCGATCAACCTGCGCGGCACCAACGGCGCGGCCATCGATCACAGCGGCAGCGGACTGCTCAAGTTCACCAGCGACTTCCAGGCCACCGGCGCCAGCAGCAAGACGCTCACGCTCACCGGTTCCACGACCGCCAGCGGCGAGATCGCCGGAGCCATTGTTGACAACTCGCCGACGAACAAAACCTCGCTCGCGAAATCCGGCAGCGGCACCTGGATCCTCTCCGGAAACACCAGCTACACCGGCACGACCAGCGTCTCCGCCGGGAATCTAACCGTCACCGGCACGCTCGCCAGCCCCGCCGCCCTCACGGTTTCCCCGGGAGCCACGCTCTCCGGCAACGGCGAGATCGCCTCGCCCGTCACGATCAATGGAACGCTCGCCCCCATGGGCATGCAGCTCACCAGCAGCCTCGCGCTCGCCAGCAGCGCCCGCTTGCGCATCGAGGCCAACGCCAACGACGCCGCCTCCTTCGGCGGTCTAGCAGGAAACGGCATCTCCATCTCCAGCGGAGCCGCGCTTGATTTGATTCTCAATGATTCCGGCAGCAGCGTGAATTTCCTCCACTCCTTCTGGCGCACGCCTTGTTCCTGGCCGGTGCTGGTCGGCACCTCGCGCAGCGGCACCCTCGCGCTCGGCACCATCACCACCGATGCCGGCGGCCGCCCCGCCGCGACCTACGGCAGCTTCAGCCTCGAACACACCGCCACCGGCGTGAACCTGCTCTGGACCCCGCTGCCCGGCTTCGCGGTGGTGGAAAACCCGGCGATCAACCTGCTGTTGCCGATCTCCAACCCGGTCAGCTTGCCGGACAACCAGACCGCCCTCCGCCTCATCGTTTCCCTCACCGGCGGCACCGGCACCACGCTCACGTGGTCGAAGGTATCCGGTCCCGGAACCGTCACCTTCGGCAATGCGTCCGCCACCGACACCACCGCGACCTTCTCCGCGGATGGCACCTACGTGCTGCGCGCCACCGCCGCCAATGCGATCGGCAGCTCGCCGCTCGATCTCACGGTCCGCGTGAATCCCGCCACCTTGCTGACCTTGCGCCAGGGCCTGAACGGCTACACCCACGCCGCCACCTTCATCCGCTCGGACACCAAAACCTGGAACTCCGGCGCGCGCGACCAGTTCATCGTCGGCCGCAGCGGCGGCACGATCTTCCGCAGCCTGCTCTCGTTCCCGATCAACTCCCTCCCGCCCGAAGCCGTGCTGCAAAGCGTCGCGCTCGACCTGTGGACCTCCGAAGCGGCCAGCGGCAATGTCGGCGAACTCCAGCTCCACCATCTAACAAGCAACTTCACCGAAGGAACCGGCAGCGGCGGCAGCGCGACCAGCGGCATCTACTCCGGCGCCGACTGGAACAGCCGCGTCGGCGGCTTCGCCCTCGACGGACTCTGGGCCGCGGGCGGAGGACTCGAAGGCACCGACTTCGAACCGACCACGCTATCCACCCGCGACGGCTTCAGCGCCACGACGCTCGGTCTGCAACACAGCTTCCCAAGCTCCGACGAATTCCTCGCCGCCGCCGCCACCGCCCGCTCCAGCGGCGAGCCGCTCAACCTGTTGCTCTTCTCCCCGGCCACCGAAGCCGCCACCAGCACCGCCTTCGCCCGGCTTGGTTCGAACGAGAACGGCACCAGCGACCGCCGTCCGCAACTCACGCTGACCTTCTCGCTTCCCAGTGTGCCGGTCATCGATCCGGGCAGCGCGCCCACCGCCAATGTGGGTGTCGACGCGCCGCTCAACGGCAGCGTGACAGATGGCACGTTGTCGCAATGGTCGCTGGTCAGCGGCCCTGGTCCCGCGTTTTTCGCGGATTCGGCATCGCCCGTCACCACCGTGATGTTCAGCAAGCCGGGCAGCTACACACTCCGACTCAGCGCGGCCAACGGCTCCGGCGAGAGCAGCCGCACGCTGTTGGTCAACGCCATCGGCACCGCGCTCACCGAGGCGGAAATCTGGCGTTACAATGCGTTCGGGACCACCAGCAACTCAGGCGATGCCTCCGACAATGCCGATCCTAACAACGACGGCGAAACCAACCTCCTCGAATTCGCCACTGGCCAGGATCCGAATGCTTCCACCCATGTCGTCAGCTCGCTGGCAAATACCGCCACGGATCTCGAATTCACCTACACCCGCAGCAAGGCCGCCGTATTCGACGGCTTCCTGTTCATCGTCGAATGGAGCGACACACTCGCTGCCGGAAACTGGAGCGCCGACGGGGTCAACCAAACAGCTCCCGTCACCAACCAGGGCGCTACGGATCGGGTCACGGCCATCGTCCCCGCCGGCCCCGGCCCGAGGCGTTTCCTCCGCCTCAAAATCACGAAGCCGTGAATAAGATGGCCATGCACCACACAGCGAAATTTGTTGCGGCAGTCGTGGCATTTGCCATGGCCTCCACGGCGCGGGCTGCTGCTCCCGCGTCGCTGACACCCGTGGCCGTCTATGGCCCGAACCGCGTGGCCCTCGACAGGCCCGCCGCCACCGGGGCGCTTTCCTACAACGTCAAACGCTCCGACACTCCCGGCGGACCGTACACGTTGCTCGGCAATGTCACCGCGACGAATTACTCCGACACCACGCCGGTCACCGGGCAGAAGTATTACTACGCGGTTACGACCATCACCTCTTTGGGAGAGAGCACCGGTTTCCGCGAGGCCGCCGCATCGCCGGGCATCGTCGTGGACAACACGGACACCGCCAGCGTTACCAAGACCGGAAACTGGCCTGTGTCCAGCCTTTCGGGTGCGTATGGGACGAACTCCCAATACGCCACGAGTGTCAGCGGCAGCGCGACGGCGACGTTTCGTTTCACGCCGGGCCTTCCATTTTTCGCAAACTACGACATCTACATGCGCTGGCCGACGAGTTCGAACCGCTGTACCGCCACGCCGGTGGAAATCCGTTATGCCGATGGCGGCTACACTGCCGTCACCGCCAGCAAGGTGCGCCTCATCATCGATGACGCCCGCGCCTATCCGCTCATCTCGACCTTCAGCCTGCACTTCACTTCGTTCATCATCAAAGAGGCGGAGGAAAAGAAAACCGGCACCCGCGAAGAAAAAGCCATCTAACACATACACCATGAAAGCGTCTCAAATCTTCACAATCCTCGCCATACTTTCGTTAAGCTCGGCGGTCGCGCAATCTCCCGCTCAAAACGATGCCCGCATGTCATGGTGGCGCGAGGCCAAGTTCGGGCTATTCATCCATTGGGGCGTGTATGCGGTGCCCGCCCGAAAGGGCGAATGGGTGATGCACAACGAGAAAATCCCCGTCGCCACTTACCGGGCCTTCGCCAAGGATTTCAATCCGGTGAAATACGATCCCACCGCATGGGCCGCCCTCGCCAAGGAGGCGGGTATGCGCTACGTCGTGATCACCGCCAAGCATCATGAGGGCTTCGCGCTTTATCCCTCGGATGTCACGGACTGGGATATTGCGGACGCATCACCCTACAAGAAGGATTTGCTAGGCCCGTTGCTGGAATCCGTCCACCAGGCGGGGCTCAAGATGGGCTTCTACTATTCCCAGGCACAGGACTGGGTGCATCCTGGTGGCGCGAAAAAATTCCATGAAGAAGGCCAGGGTTGGGACGAGGCACACAAGGGAAACTTCGACGCCTATCTGAAAGCCATCGCCCTGCCGCAAACCCGCGAGTTGATCACCCGCTACCAACCGGATGTTTTCTGGTGGGATACTCCGGACTGGATGACGCCCGAACGCGCCGCACCTTTCCAGGAGTTGATGAAACTCCGCCCCGGCATCATCACCAACAACCGTCTCGGCGGCGGGTTCCGCGGCGATATGGCCACGCCCGAACAATACATCCCGGTGACAGGCTACTCCGGCGACTGGGAAACCTGCATGACGATCGGCGAAAATTGGGGTTACACCCAATCCGATACCGATCTCAAATCCACTGCCGTCCTCATCCGCAAACTCGCTTCGATCTGCTCGCGCGGCGGAAATTTCCTGCTCAACGTCGGCCCCACGGCTGCTGGAGAAATCCCCGCCGCCTTCGCCGATCGGCTCCGCGGCGTCGGCCAATGGCTCAAGATCAATGGCGAGTCGATTTACGGCAGCACCGCAGGTCCGTTCGCCCACTTGTCATGGGGCTGCGCGACGCGCAAAGGCGACAAGCTCTACCTCCATGTTTTCGAATGGCCGGAGAACCGCAAACTCCGCGTCCCGTTGCTCAGCAAAGCCGCGCATCCACGGCTTCTCACTTCACCTGATCAGGAACTAACCATCACCCGCGAGGCGGAGAGCCTCGTCATTGATCTCCCCTCAACGGCTCCGGATTCAGCGAACTCCGTCATCATCCTCGATCTCCCGGAAGAACCCGTCGTCCAGGCAATTCCCACTGTCGGCGCGAAGGTCAGCGCCAGCTCGGCCCAACCAAAACACGAAGCTGACAATGCGATCGACGGCACCGAGGGGAGCCGCTGGCGTGCGCCCGAAAAAGAGAAATCCGCCCGACTGGACATCGATTTACTTCAGCCCGTTTCCATCAATGGTTTCGGCTTCGATGATCCACGCGGTTGGCCCCGCCTCAAGCAACGCTACAAACTGATGGCGGAAGTGAATGGAGAAAGGCGAGAGCTCGCCACCGGACGCACCACCGGCCACGGAGCCTTGGGAAATTTTCCGCCCGTCGTCGCCCGGAAGTTCCGACTCCACCTGACCTATGAGAATGGAGCTCCCGGCGTCGCGGAATTTCAGCTTTACCGATCCGAGTGAGTTACTTTGCATCATGAAACATTTCCACGATTCCGTGATTCTGCCGCTAGTATTCCTTCTTGGCATACATGTATTCGCGCCCGCTACCGCCACTCTTGAGCAAGACTTCGCCACCAGACCATCCGCCGCCCGTCCGATGGTCTGGTGGCATTAGCTGGCCAAAACATCAGCAAGGTGCGCCTCATCATCTATGACGCCCGCGCCTATCCACTCATCTCCAACATCGGCATCCACCTCACTCCCTTCACCGTGAAAGGCGACGAACAGAAGAAAACCGACATCCGAGAGGAAAAAGCCATCTAGCAGAACCTGCATCACATTGATTTGAGAACCACGCCTGAAGAACCCATGAACTCAAAAATCACATCCCTTTCGGTTGCCCTCGTTTTGGTGTGCATGGGTCTTTCTGCTTTTGGACAAACCATAAAGTATGAATTCACCGGCGGCAGCATGGCTCCCACCGTCTCCGGGCTGCCCGCAGGTGTCAGTGCGTCAAATTTTTCACTCGGCACCTACACCTTCGCCGCGCTCAGCGACAACGGCGGCAGCGGAAACTCGCTCCGGCTTTCACGGGGCGATGTCGGGACATCGAGCACGACGGCGCTGGCCGGTCCCTGCCTGTCCTTCAGCCTCACCATCCCGGCCGGCACGACGCTGAATCTGACTTCGCTCGCCTTCGACTTCACCTCCGGCGGCGTCACCGGCACCGAATACATCAACGCCCGCGTGTTCAGCAGCATCGATGGATATGACGACTTGACCGGCGACACCATCGGAACGCTTGGCAGGGTCGCCAGCGGCGCGGACTCCGGCACGATGTCGGTCAGCCTGGCCACTCCGGATTCCAACCCGACCAACGGTGCGAACTCG
This sequence comes from uncultured Verrucomicrobiae bacterium, assembly GCA_963751395.1. GTDB lineage: Bacteria > Verrucomicrobiota > Verrucomicrobiia > Chthoniobacterales > Chthoniobacteraceae > CAVVUC01. Next base: position 416,922 of record CAVVUC010000001.1, read on the forward strand.
AAAAACGGCGATTTCGATTCGCTGACGAATCGAACGGTCACCTTTTATCTGCCCTTCATCAGGGACAGCCAAACTACGGCGACCGACTACGTGGACATCGACGACATCACGCTGACGTTCACGAACGGGACTCCTCCGCCGCAGGGAATCGCCAGCTTTACCGCCGCCTCCATCTCGTCCTTTGAAACCGCGCTCGCATGGAATGAAACGCTCCTCAATGAAACCGGCTTTGTCATCGAGCGCAGCGTGAACGGCTCAGGCGTCTGGGAAACTGTCATCACGACCGCGGCGAACGTCACTTCGATCCGGGATCTAACCATGCCACCCGGCGCGAGCTACACCTATCGCATTTCCGCCCCGCTCTCCGGCGGCGGAACATCGTCGGCCCTGCTTTCCAATTCCGTCACCGTCCCCGCCGTGGCGAGCACTTCGCCGCTGGTCGTCATGCCCATCGGCGATTCGATTACCGAAGGGGCTGGAGGGATCGGAGGCTACCGCTCTCCGCTCTACATTTCCCTCACCAACGCCGGAGTCGCGGTTGACTATGTCGGCACCCGCACGAATGGCACGTCCCAAGCCCTGATCAATGCCGGCGAGACGAATCACGAGGGCCACGGCAGTTACGCCACCACCCTGCTCACCGGCAACCTTGATGGATTGCTCAATCCCGTTGCTCTTCCCTACGGCACCCCGCCCAACACCAACGAAGGCGGTTATTGGCTCACGGGCGTCGGCAGCCGCCCCGCAGTTTACCCGGATGTGATCCTGCTCATGATCGGCACCAACGATCTCGGCATGTATCAGCGCACGCCGGCTCAGGTTTACGCATACTACGACCTCCTGCTTACCAAGCTCGTCAACCTCCGCCCGAAGGCCCAGATCGTTTGCAGCACGGTGCCGCCCTACACCGGCGATCCCTACGTGGGAACCAACCCGGTCAAAGACTACTCTCATCGCGAGGCAGACAATCTGGCGTTCAGCCAGATGCTGCCCGGCTTGGTGGCAAGCTATCGGGCTAATGGCCATCGCGTGCGGTTTTCCGACGTCCGCCTCAAGATCACCCCGGAAAACCAATCCACCCTTATCGGCGGGGACGGCGTTCATCCGACCGGAGCCGGCTACAACGCGATCGCCGCCGCTTGGTTCGATGCCGTGAAACAGCTCCCCTTTATCGAGTCCTGGCGCATTCTCCACTTCAATACCGCCACCGCATCCGGCAATGCCGCCGATTCCGCCGACCCCGATGGCGACGGCGATTCGAATCTCATGGAATACGCGCTCGGCACCAACCCGATGGCCGCCGGTGCCAGGCCGGTGATCGGCTCGACTGTCACCGAATCCGGAGCGGCCTATCTTTCCGTGACTTTCCCACGCCGCAAACACGCGGACGTGCGTTACATCGTCGAGGTATCGCCCGACCTTGCCTCATGGTCCGCCGATACCCTGCAAGCCGGATCTCCGGTCAGTCTGGATGCGGATTTCGAGCAGGTCACTTTCCGCGACCGCCAGCCGTTTGCCACCAGTCAAAAACGCTTCATCCGTGTGAAGTTCGTGAACCCTTGAATCGTTGAGCATGAAACTCCCTTCCCCACGAGCGACGTTGTTCACGATGAATCTTCGAAAAGGACACCATCGAGACACTGAAAGTCACCAAGCCATTATGAACAGCAAGAGAACATTCCCTCGCATTGTCCTCGTTGTAACCGCCTTGTCCTGCCTGCTTGCCGGAAGGCTGGCGGCTCAGGAGATTCCGGTGGATGCCGGAGCGACGGAGACAATTTCCTCGCCGGTCGTCGCCACCGGCTACGTCTGGAAATTCAATGGCGACGTCGTCGCCGATCAGACGGCCAGCACCTTCACTTACTCGCCGATCCGCAAGGACGTGGGCACGCATTGGCTCAAGCTCGAAGCCACCCTGCCCGGCGGTGGAAAAGCGGACTACCATTGGCGGCTGCGAGTGCGGATTCCGCTGCCCACCAGCACGCTCAACTACTACGTCGCCACCGATGGCAGCGATGCCGATCCGGGAACGCTGGCAGAGCCCTTCGCCACTCTGGAGAAAGCGCGCGATGTCGTCCGCGCCCTGCCCCGTCCGCTGCCTGCGGGCGGCGTGACCGTCTTCATCCGGGGCGGCACCTACCGCCGCACCAGCACGTTCAATCTTTCCTCAAGCGACTCGGGGACGGAAGCGGCTCCGATTTTCTACAAGGCCTATCCCGGTGAAACGCCCAGGTTCACGAGCGGCACGCCGATTCCCGCCTCGGCCTTCGGTCCGCTTGACGCCTCGATGCAATCGCGCGTCGCCAGCGGCGTCACGGTTTCCAACATCAAGCAACTCGATCTCTCCGCGTTCAGCTTCGCCAACGACGGTCCGTTTCCCGTGCGTTTCAACCAAAACCGCCTGCGCAACCCTTACTACGCCTACGCCGCTCCCGATGGAGAGATCTTCGAACTCTTTTTCAACGGCGCCCGCGCCCCGCTCTCGCGCTATCCGAACGACAACCTCGCCAACCGCTTCGCCACGCCCTGCCTGAAAATGGACGGCGTGACGCAGAAATACGCCACCACGCTCAACGGCGAGGCCATTGGCGGGCAGTTCAAATACAAGGCCGCCGATGCCGCCCGCATCCAGCGCTGGATCACCGCCGCCAACGAGGGCGCGCTCTGGCTGCAAGGATTCTGGCGTGTGCCGTGGGAGGAATACGGCATGAAGGTGAAGTCCATCGACACCGCCGCCGGCACCTTCACCATGGCCAACGGCGCCTCGATGTCGCTCGGTTACGGCAACAAATACTCGGCCTACGAAGGCTCGAAAACCGAACCCTACTGGGCGCTCAACCTGTTGGAGGAAATCGACCAGCCCGGCGAGTGGTCGATCGATTTCATCCGCAACAAGCTCTACTTCTGGCCGTCCTCCACGATTGCGGACGGCTCGGTGGAAATCTCCGATTTCGCCCAGCCCCTGGTGAAACTGACCGGCGTGGACCACACCATCCTCCAGGGACTCACCTTCGACATCAGCCTGGCCCAGGGCGTGGTGGTCAGCGGGGGCGCGAACAACCTCGTGCTCGGCTGCAAGTTCCGCCGCATGGGCAGCTATGCCGTCGATCTTGAAAACGGCAGCTCCAACGGCGTGCTGAGCTGCGACATGGAAGACATGGCCGCGGGCGGCGTCTATCTCCGCGGCGGCGACAGCAGCGTGACCCCGCGAACCTCCTGCAACCATTTCGTCGTCAACAACGACATGCTCAACATCGCCAACGTCGTCAAAATCTACGCGGCGGGCGTGGATGTCGGCTTCGGTGGTCAGGCCGGCACCGGCGGCGGCGGCGGAGCCAAGACCTGCGTTGGCGCGCGCGTCGCCCACAACCGGATCACCAACACCCACCACGTCGGCATCCTGCACGGGTCGTTCGACAAGACCATCGAGTATAACAACGTCGAGAACTTCTGCGTCACCAACAACGACATGGGCGGCGTCTATAGCTTCCAGTCGGCTCTCCAGGGCGGTTTCGACACGATCCGTTTCAACCAGTTCACCAACAAGCGCTTCACCTGGGCCGAGTATCTCACCAGCGGCTACGGCGGCTCCGGCATCCAGGTGGACAGCCGCTGCGAGGGCTCCCGCATGTTCGGCAACATCATCGAAACACGGCGCACCGGCTTCTCCGTGAACACGGGCGACAACGGGCAGTTTTTCAACAACCAGATCGTCAACAACGCCAAGGCCGCCACCAGCATCGGCGGCACCCCGGCAGTGTTCCAGACCAACTTCGCCGCGCTCGGTGTCACGACCTTTGGCGGTGCCGCCACGGGCGCGAACAAGACTTACTCCACCGATCCCGGCATCCTCTCGCGCACGACCAACGACTACCGGCTCAAGACGGCCTCGACGGTTTATACCGACCTTCCCTTGTGGCAGGAAATCCCGGTGGAAATGATCGGCCTCTACATCGACGAGATCCGCACCAGCGCCCCGACGCTCAAGCCGGTCATCGACAATCCTTCCGGGGCCACGAACATCGCTCAGTTCAGCGCCACGCTGAACGGCCAGCTCGATTTTCCCTACATCAACCAGGACACCACCGTCCGCGTCTATTGGGGCGCCACCGATGGCGGCACCACGACCGGCAACTGGCAGAGCAACACCGCCCTCGGCATCAAGACGCGCGGCAAACTTGCGGCCAGCGTCACCGGTCTTGCCCAGCAGACGACTTATTACTACCGGTTCCACGCATCCAACACCGCCGGCACCGCATGGGCCTCCGCCACGCGCAGCTTTACCACCGCCGGGCCGCCATCGACCAAGGCGGACAACACCAACAACCTCAGCCTCGCCTCCAGTTGGACCAACAACGCCGTGCCTGCCGGCGGACTCGGTATCTGGAACTCGACCGTCACCGGCTCCAACACAACCACCATCGGCACCGGACTGGCCCTGTTGGGAATCCAGGTGACCAACCCCGGCGGGGATGTGACCATCAACCCCGGAACCAGCGGCGCGCTCACGCTCGGTTCGGGCGGGATCGATCTGTCCACCTCCGCGCGGCTTTTGAACATTGCCGCCCCGATCGTTTTGTCCGGCGACCAGACATGGACCACCGGCACCTCGGGCGTGGCCAACTCCACGCAGATCACGGCAAGCGGTGTCATCTCCGGGGCAGGGGAGCTGCGCATCGCCGGCACCGCCGGACGCGGCGTGGCGCTCACGGGGTCGAACACCTTCACCGGCGGCCTGGTGCTTGACGTCACCGGGCGCGTGCTGACCGGCGCCATCTCCGCCACAGCAACCAGCAGCGCGCTCGGCGTGGGGCCTCTCACCATCAACGGCGGCGTCATCGGAACCATCGGCGGTTTCGGGCTGAATCAAGGCATCGCCAACTCGCTGATCGTGGTGAACAACGACTTCGCCCTTGAACCCGCCGGCCGCATCATGATCGCCGGCGCATGGGATCTCGGCGGGGCGGTCCGCACGGTTTCCTGCTCGCGGACCACCACTTCCAACAACGCCATCATCGCCGGCGGCAACACTTCGTGGGGCCTTGCCTCTGTCGCCTCGGTCGCGCCTCTCGTTGCCAACGGAATCCTGCGCGTCACCCGTGCCGATGGCGCCTCCAATTTCGTCAGCTTCCGGATGCAGAACTCGCCGGTGTTCATTGAAAACGCCGGGCTCGCCATCGGTTCCGGCGTCATTTCCGTGCTCGGCCGCCGATCTTACGAACACCGATGCCACCAAACTTGCGGCACTCACCGTGGAAAGCGGCGGCTACTTCGGTCTCTGCGAATCGGCCGCCACCCGCAGCGCCACCATCTCCTCGCTTTCCGGCGATGGCGAGGTGGGCAACTACAACACCAGTCTAACCTCCGGCACCGCCACCCTCACGATCAACGGCGGCGCACGCGAGGACACCTTCGTGTTCTCCGGCCGCATTGTGGATTTCAACCCCGCCCTCAACACCACCGCCGGCTCCAATCTCGGCAAGGTCAACGTGGTGAAATCCGGCGGCACCATCCAGACCTTCGCCGGCTCCAACACCTACACGGGCACCACAATCGTGAGCGGCGGCACGCTCGATGTCACCGGCACCATCGCCAGTCCTTCGGCTCTTTCGGTTTACAGCGCCGCGCGTCTTACCGGCACCGGCTCCATCGCCTCGCCATCCTCATTCAACGGCACGGCCGAGCCCACCGGCACGCTCACCTTCACCAACACGCTCTCGCTCAGTTCCTCCGCCCGCTACGTCTGGAATCTCGCCGCCAACAGCGATGTCGGTGCTCCGCGGATCGTCGCCGGAAACACCACCATCACCAGCGGGGCGATCTTGAATCTCAACTTCAACGAGTTCGTCGGCAGCGTGAATTTCAACGACCCGTTCTGGTCGGTCCCGCGCAGCTTTCCGTTGATCGCCGCGCCAAACATCACCGGAAACTTCACCCTTGGCGAGATCAGCGCCGACAGCGCGGGCAACGCCTCCACGCTGCGCGGCGCGTTCTCGGTTGCCAACTCGGGGACCAGCCTGACGCTCCAATGGTATCCCTTCACGCCGCAGGAGGCATGGCGCTATCTCCACTTCGGCATCTACACCAACACGGGCGACGCCGCCGACTCGGCCGATCCCGATGGCGACGGGTTCCAGAACATCGACGAATACAACGCCGACACCGACCCGAACGATCCGCTCGACTACCCCGGCTGCCTCTGGACCAAAACCACCGGACCCGCCGCCCTGCTCTGGACCGGCACCGCCAACTGGCAGGACGGCGCGCTGCCCCGAGCGCCAGCTCCACCCGCATCGAGTTCCTCACCGGCATCGCCACCACCACGGCATCGATCACCGCGCAGAACAACCTCGGCACCTTCACGCTGAACCGGCTTGTGCTTGGCGGATTGAATGCGACCGGCACCACGACGTTCAACCTGACGGGCAATCCGTTGAACTTTGTCAAACAAGGCAGCGTGTTGCCGAGCATCGACTTTGCCGCGACAGGAGCCGGTTTCACGCATGACGTGGCTTTGGGAATCACCCTCAGCGCCACGACGAGCATCCGCCGCACGGGCACGGGCAACATGATCATCAGCGGTCCCATCAGCGGCGCTGGCGGGTTGAACGTGGATGCCGGGACCGGCACCGTGTTGCTCACCGGCTCGAACAGCTACAGCGGCGTCACCACCATCGAGGCAGGCACGCTGAAGATCGGAAACGACGGCGCGACTGGCACCTTCGGCACGGGCGCGGTGGTGAACAACGGCACGCTGCGCATCGAACGCACGGGGACAATCCTGGTGCCGAATGAGATCGGCGGCTCAGGCAGTGTGATCGTCAGCAACCCGGGTTCCGCCGATGTCGCCGTGCTGAGTGGAAGCAACAGTTTCACCGGAGGTGTCACCATCACCGGCGGCGCGCGCATCACGAATGGCAATGCGCTCGGCAGCGGAGTGAAGACGATCAGCCTGTCCGGCGCCACGACGAGCAATCTGCGCCTCGACGGCAGCGGCGGGCCGATCAGCCTGCCCGCCACCTTTACCATCAACAGCAGCAATCCCAACGGCACGCTCATCAACGAGGCCGGCGACAACAGCATCCTCGGCCCCGTCTGGTTGACCATCGGTGCCGGTGGCTCGCGCTTCATCTCGCAGGCGGGAACGCTGACGCTTGTGGGAGCCGTCAAGCCCAACACCAGCGGCCGCTCCCTTGATCTGAGAGGAGCTGGCAACGGTGTCATCAGCGGCGGCTTGAGCGACGGCAGCCCGACCGCGACACTCTCCTCACTCACCAAAAATGAAGCGGGCACCTGGACCCTTTCCGGCAGCAACAGCTACACCGGAAACACCACCGTCAGCGGCGGCACGCTCGCCGTTACCGGCAGCCTGACCAGCGCGGGCGCACTCACCGTGTCCAGCGGCGCGACCTTCTCCGGCAACGGCACATTCGGCGGGACGGGAACGATCAGCGGCACGCTGGCTCCCGGCCTTGCCACCTTCAACAGCGCCCTGAGCTTCGTCCCCAACAGCGTGCTCGTTTGGAAATCCACCGCCAACACCCTCACGGCCGCCGGTCGCGTGAACGGCACTACCGTTACCGGCACCTCCAGTGCGCGGATCGACCTCGTCCTCAATTCACCCGGCAGCACCACCAACTTCCTCCACAGCTTCTGGCGCAGCAGCCGCTCGTGGACGGTTCTGTCAGCCATCTCGATGAGCGGAACTTTCAGCCTCGGCAATGTCAGCACGGACAGCGGTGGCCGCCCGGCTTTGACTTACGGTGGCTTCTCGCTCCAGCAGTCCATCACCGGCGTGACGCTCAACTGGACGCCCGCCGGCGGTTTCCCGGTCATCGACGAGCCCGCTGTCTCGCGCGTCACGCCCATCGCCAGCCCGGTCGCCACGCCTGACATCCAGCATGTCCTGCGCGTCTCCGTTTCCGCCAGCGGCGGCGGAAACATGGCCTTCGCATGGAGCATGACCAGCGGCTCCGGCACCGCCACCTTTGCAAACCCCGCAGCCGCCGACACCACGGTCACGTTCAGCGCCGCCGGTCGCTACGTTCTGCGCTGCGCGGCCACCAATGAAGTCGGCAGCGGCTTTGCCGAGTTCATCGTCGATGCCGCTCCGGCGCAAAGCTTCACCCTGCTCCAGGGTGTCGATGGCTATGAGCAAAGAGCCACACTCATCCGCGCCGACAACACCGCGTGGAACTCGGGCGCGCGCCCCCAGTTGCTCGTTGGAAAAGCCAGCGCCGCGCTGCGTGCCATCCTTTCCTTCGATCTGAACACCGTCCCGCGCACATGGCCCGCCAGTGGCGTCACCCTTGATCTCTGGTCCGCAGACGCCACCAGCGGCACCGTGGGCGTGCTCAACCTCCACCGGCTCACCCGCAATTTCGTGGAGGGCACCGGTAACGGCGACTCCTCCACCAGCGGCACGGGAACCGGGGCCACCTGGGCCACCTACAATGGCACCACCGCGTGGACCGCGCTTGGCGGCGACTACGAAACCACCGTGCTTTCCTCCGTGCCCGGCTTCTCCGCCGCCGCTTCGGGCGTTCAGAAAACCTTCGGATCGAGCGCCTCCTTCCTTTCCGCGCTCAACACGGCGCTCTCGGGAAACAGTTCGCTCAATCTCATGCTGCTGTCGGGAACCACCGAGGGCGGGGCGAACAACAACTACGCGCGCTTCGCCTCCGACGACCACGCCACCGAAGCGTGGCGTCCGCGTCTCACAGTCCAGTTCGCTCACAGCCTCGCGCCCACCGTCGATCCCGGCACCGCACCCGCTGCGACCACCGGATCGAACGCTTCGCTCAACGGTGCCGTCACCGCCGCCAGCGCCTCGCTGTGGAGCGTCGTCAGCGGTCCCGGCACGGTCTTCTTCGGGAACAGCGCGCAACCCGCCACCACGGCGATGTTCACCCATCCCGGCGCCTACGTTCTGCGCCTCAGCGCCGCCAACGCCCACGGCGAAACCAGCCGCACCCTTGCGGTGAACGTCACCGGCTCTGCTCTGACAGGCTTGCAAACCTGGCGCTACCAGTATTTTGGAACCACCCAGAACAGCGGTTCCGCCGCCGACACCTTTGACGGGAACGGCGACGGGGAAAATAACCTCATGGAGTTCGCCACCGGCCAGAATCCAAACGCCGCGACGACGAAACCCGGCTCGCTCGCGAAAAACGGAACGAATCTCGAATTCACCTACACCCGCAGCAAGGCGGCAATGAGCGACGGCGTGGCTTTCACCGTCGAATGGAGCGACACGCTCGTTGCCGGAAGCTGGAGCGCCGACGGGGTCAACCAAACAGCTCTCGTCACCGGCCAGGGCGCTACGGATCGGGTCACGGCAACCGTTCCCGCCGGCACCGGGCCGAGACGCTTCGTCCGGCTGAAAGTTACGAAGCCTTGAGACGCCAACTACGAAAAACTGCGCGCTTTTTGTTACTCTCGATTACTCCAAAGAAACCTTCATGAAAACCACCCGCCTCACCATTGCCGGCTTGCTGTTCGCAAGCATCATCGCCCACTCCCAGACCACCACGAACACAACGGATCAAGCTCCCGCGCCCGGCTCGCTGCTTCCCGGCGGTTCCGCCGCCTGGAAGCTCGTCTGGAGCGATGAGTTTGATTATCCGGACGCAAAACTGGACGAGCGGTGGACTTCGCAAAACTCCGGCAGCAAACACATCCTCAGCAGCCGCTGGCGCGAAAACGCCGTGGTCTCCGACGGCACGCTGAAGCTCGTGAACAAAAAGGAGAAGCGCGGCGGCAACGACTGGACCTCCGGCAACGTGTGGACCAGGGAGAAATTTCAATACGGCTACTTCGAGTGCCGCTATCGCTACGCCGCCGCCGAGGGAACGAACAACTCGTTCTGGATCATGACCACCGGCAAACCCGATCCGGGCAAGAAAGTCTTCGAGATCGACATCAACGAGGGCCACTATCCGAACCAGGTCAGCACCAACATCCACAACCACTCCGACAGCATCGTGGTGAATGGCAAACGCACCCATCCTGTCTCGGCGAAGGGCTTCTACTTCGGCGTCCGGCCCGACGTCACCATCCAGCTCGAAAATCCCATCAAGACCAGGCGCCTTCGTATCACCTCGAATCACGGAGGCTATCTGCATCTGGGCGAGTTTCGCATCTATAACTCAAATCCCGCCGGCTATCCCGACGCCCTCTCGCCGACAGCCGACCAGGACAAGCCCGGCCTCGTCAATTTCGCGCGCGAAGCCACCACCAGGATCACCACCAGCGGCTTCCTCAAGCCGGTGGAAGACACGTCGAAGAATCTCGTGGACGGAAAAATAGAGACGCGCTGGGTCTCGCAGAAACAGGGCGAAAAATCGGTTGAGTTCGAGTTTCCCGAGGACCGCGCGATCGGCTGCGTGCAGTTCCTCAACGGGTACGGAAAAAAGGACGACTGGAAGAGCCTGGCCAGCGACTACAAGGTCGCCTGGTATGACGGTCAAAAGTGGATCGAGATGTCGTCGTTCGATGTCAAGGACGGCACTTACAACTTCGCCCGCGACTTCCACACATTCGGCCTGGAGTGGACCAGGGACGACCTCATTTTTTACCTCGACGGCAAGGAACTCCGCCGCGAGAAAAACACGTTCTGCAACAGTCCGGCGCCGGTCTGGCTGAGCCTCGCGGTCATCTCATGGAGCGGAAAAATCACCGACGCCATCGACGGGACAAAGATGGAAGTCGATTACGTCCGGATCTACAAGCGCCAGTAAGCGCCGGTGTTTTTTCCATTGCCAATCACCAGACAACTCCAACTCTTTTCCTGCACACTTATGATTTCATCCATCGCCGCCACTTCTGCCCTTGCCCGGACAACCGCCGACGCGCAAGCCGACTCTGAAACCACCGCAAGGGTCGAGAAGGTCTTCTCCCGCCTGACGGATGCGGAAAAAATCGCGCAGCTTCAAGGCATCCGCGCAAGCGAACTGATGGAGCACGGGAAGCTGTCGCCCGAGAAATGCAGAGAGCTGATCCCGAACGGCATCGGGCACCTTTGCCAGTTCGCGTCCGCGTTGAATATGACACCCGCGGAAATTCGCGACCTCGTGCGCGAGTTGCAGCACTGGCTGATGACGCAGACGCCGTCCGGTGTGCCCGCCGTGTTCCACGAGGAGGCGCTCACGGGATTTCCCTCGCTCGGGGCGACGGTTTTTCCGCAGGCGATCGGCATGGGCTGCACGTGGAACCCCGCGCTCATGGAGGAAAAGACGCGGCTCACGGCGGAGACGTTTCGCGCCGCCGGCTCGACCCATGCGCTTTCGCCGATGGTCGATCTTTGCCGCAGCGCGCACTGGCCGCGGCTCGAGGAGAGCTTCGGCGAAGATGCTTATCTCACGTCGGCCCTCGGTCTCGCGTTCGTGAAAGGTCTTCAGGGCAGCGACCTCCGCACCGGCGTCGCGGCGACGAGCAAGCATTTCGCCGGCTACGGCAGCGAGAGCACGGACCGCGGCGAGTTCGTCGAGGAATACCTCATGCCGCATGAGACGGCGATCCGGCTCGGCAACCTGCAATCCGTCATGCCCGGTTACCACAAGCAGGACGGCGTGCCGTGCTCGGCGAATCACGAGTTGTTGACGGACATTCTGCGCGGCATGCTCGGCTTTCGCGGGCTCGTCGTGAGCGACTACGGCGCGGTGAATTTGACGATCGGACAAGAATATTCCGCCGACAAAAAGGACGCGGCGGCGAAGTCGATCAACGCAGGCGTGGACATGGAACTGGCCAGCGGCGTTTGCTTTCCGCTCCTGCCCGACGCGCTCAAGGATGGCAGCGTGAGCCAGGCGACGATCGATGCCGCCGTGAAACGCGCGCTGACGCTCAAGGCGCGCCTTGGGCTGCTCGACGAGAACGTGCAGATCGGCAAGGACGGCCCTCTGGATTTCGATCCGCCCGCGCATCGCAAAATGGCATACGAAGCGGCCTGCCAGTCGCTCGTGCTGCTGAAGAACGACGGCGTTCTCCCATTGAAACCGGCCGTGAAAAAGATCGCGCTGGTCGGGCCGAACGCGGCGAGTTATCAGGCGCTGCTTGGCGATTACACCGGCCAGTCGATGGCGGCGTTCTGGTGGGGCATCCCGCCGAACCCCGAGAACCCGAAACTCGTGACGCTGCTTGAGGGACTGAGGTCGCGCGCCGGGAATCGTTTCGTTATCGAGCACGAGCGTGGCTGCGACTGGAGCGAGCCATTCGAGAGCAAGCTCGACACGAGCCAGGCCGCCGACCCGCGCCTTGAGAAGGACGGCGAAGGCCGCATGAGGCGCATCAAGGAAATCGTTCACGCCGGTGTGCCGAAGGCCGACCGCGCGAAGGCGCTCGAACTCGCGAAGGAAAGCGATGTGATCGTCGCGGCGATGGGCGAGAACATGTATCTCTGCGGCGAAGGTCGCGAGCGCAAAGGCATTCGCCTGCCGGGCCAGCAGGAGGCGTTTGTGAAAGAGTTGCTCGACACCGGCAAGCCGGTGGTGCTCGTGCTTTTCGGCGGACGCCAGCAGGTGATCGACACGCTCGAACCGCGCTGCGCCGCCGTGGCGCAGGCATGGTTTCCCGGCGAGGAAGGCGGCAACGCCGTGGCCGATCTGCTGCTCGGGAACTTCAATCCGTCGGGCAAACTCTGCGTGAGCTATCCGGGCACCGACGCCAAACAATTCGTGTGTTACAACCAGGGCGACAAGACCGGCAACCCGCCGATGTATCCGTTTGGCCACGGCCTGTCCTACACCCGGTACGAATACAGCGATTTGGAAGTTCCCGAGTCTGCGCAAACGTCGGACGATCGGTTCACCGTTTCGTTCAAGGTGAAGAACGCGGGCGGACGCGCCGGTGCGGAGGTCGTGCAGTTGTACGTGGCACCGAAGGGAATCGCGGCGGCGATGAAGCCGATCGCGCTGAAAGCGTTCAAGCGTGTCGAACTCGGAGAAGGCGGGGAGCAGACGGTTACGTTCCAGATTTCCCCGCAACAACTGGCGTACTTCAAGGACGGCGGCTGGGTGATTGAGCCGGGCCGGTACGAATTTCTCGCGGCGGCCTCTTCTGCCGACATCCGCCTGCGCGGAACCGTCGAGCTTGCCGGAGAAAAACAAACGATGAAGAACCGCACCGTTTTTCTTGCGGACCAGAAGTGAACAAACCGCGGAGCCAGCTCACGCTGCACGGCTGCTTTCTGCATCAAACTCAGTGCAACTGTTGACCGTCCGCCGTGTTGCATCATGCAACCGACATCCGGTTTCTTCCATCCATGAATATGCTCTGCCATTTCTTCGCCCTCTGCCTCGCGTTCTCGATCTGCCTGCCGGCTGTCGCGGCTCCCGCAAGCGCCACCCAGCGCCCGAACATCATCTTCATCCTGGCCGATGACCTCGGCCTGGACGGCGTCGGTTGCTACGGCTCCGACGCGCACAAGACGCCTTCGATCGACCGGCTGGCCGCATCGGGCCTGCGATTCGAGACCTGCTACGCGTCTCCTTTGTGCGGTCCGACGCGATGCCTTTTGATGACCGGGCGTTACGCTTTTCGGACAGGGGGCCTGACCAACCAGTCGTGGCGGGCGAACGGCCCGGGCGCGATTTCGAAGAACGAATCCCCGATCGCCAGCTTGCTCCGGCAGTCGGGCTACGCGACCGGCATGGCGGGCAAATGGCGGCAGGTGGGCGAAACCCCGCGCGACTGGGGTTTCGACGAGTATCTCACCGATCCCACCGCCGGCGGCTGGTATTGGAGAGACCGGCTCCTCTCGAATGCCGGCGAGATCAGCCTCCCGCCCGGCAGTTACGCCCCCGACAAAGTCCACGAGTTCGCCATCGATTTCGTGCGCCGGCACAAAGCGGAGCCGTTCTTTTTCTACTACGCAATGCATCACGTCCATGCCCCGATCCAGCGCACCCCGGACAGCCCTGCGGACGCCAGGGCTGCTGCGGCGTTATATGAGGACAACATCGGTTACATGGACAAACAGGTTGGCGCGTTTATGGCCGAACTGGAGAGCCTGCACCTTCGCGACAGGACGCTGGTCGTCTTCGCGGGGGACAACGGCACGGCGCTCAACTTTCCCTCGACGATCCACGGGCGCATGATCTCTGGAAAAAAAGGATCGATGCTCGAAGGCGGGTCACGTGTGCCATTCATCGCAAGCTGGCCAGGGACAACTCCGGCGGGGAAGGTGTGCAAAGATCTTGTGAGCTTTGCCGATCCGCACGCGACGTTTGCCGAACTGGCGGGTGCCCGGCTTCCGGAAACCCCGCAGTTCGACGGACGGAGCTTTGCGCCGCAGTTGCGCGGCCAGCCCGGCAAGCCGAGGGAATGGGCTTACGTCCAGCTTGGACGGAAGTGGTTCGTCCGCAACGCCGGGTTCAAGATGAACGAGCAGGGCGAGTTGTTCGACATGAGCGACGCCCCGTTCGTCGAAAAATTCATGCCCGCCACTTCCGACACCGAGGCAGGCGCCGCAGCGCGACAGCGCCTCGCTGAAGTGCTGAAGGAACTCAATCCCGCCGCCGGCAAGACCGACGACAAAGGCGGTGGCGGCAAGGGCGGGAAGCGAAAACTCAACGCCCCGTGAGGGAACCTTGCAAGCGAGGCAACAAGCCTCCGCTTGTCGTTCGACAACCCTGCGGCCCGGGCATCGCAAATGCACTGCGCCACCAACACAGGCGAAGATCACTTTCTTTCTTCGCCGCCGAGCAATGTGCCTGCCGCCTTGAGTTGAGCGGCGCTGCCCAGCAGCAACACAAGGTCTGCGGCGCGAAGTTCCTCGTCGGGCTCGGGGTTGACCAGGCTTTCGCCTGAGCGCTCGATGCCGACGATGCTGGCACCGGTTCTTGCGCGCAGGTTCAATTCGCGGATCAGCTTTCCAGCCGCCGGGGAATCCGGCCCGATTGCGACCGAGGTGATTTCGGCATGGCGAAGCACCGGACTCAATCCGTGATCGATGCCGTGATCCCTCGGTGGCGGAGGTTGTGAGAATGTCTCGCGCAACGCGATCTGCGCGCTCGCATAAAGACGGATGAACGAACGGCGCAGAAGAACGGTTGCGGCGGCGACGATGAGCGCAAGCACGAGAAGCACGTTCCACGACGAAGGCAGGATCGCCGAGCTGAGCACGAGGACGATCTGCAGCAACCCGATGCAGCCCGCCGCGAGAATCACATGGGCCACGATCGCCCGCAGAGCTTCCGTGCGCGCTCCGGCGGCGGCGCGTGTCACGCTCATTTCCGACAGCAACATCCCCAGCGCCTGAAGCTTTCGCACGACGGCGATCAGCAGCGGCAGGCTCAGAATCGTCGCCGTCAGCCAAAGGGCCGCCTTTGCGCCATTCACACCGCCCGGCAGGTCGGGCCACCACGCCAGCGCGCGCTCCCAGAAGAATGTCGCCGAAATAAAAATGCCGGTGACGAGCACGATGCAAAGCGTCATCTGCAAAACCCAAAGCCGGACAAGTTTCCACGCGACGTTGTTTGGCTGGCTTTGCCGCAGGTGCCGAATCCAGCGGGTGTAGAGATCGAGGTAGTTTGAAATCGCACGCGGGCTTTTCCGGTCGGCCCACTCGACGAGCGTGTCTGAGCGCTTGATGAGGAATGGCGTCAGAAGCGTGGTGATCGCGGAGACCGAGACGGCGATTGGATACTGGAAATCGCTTGTCACTTTCAAAGAGGTTCCGAGCGCGGCGATGATGAACGAGAACTCGCCAATGGGAACCAGCCCCATCCCGATTCGCACCGCCGAGTGACGATCATTGCCGGCGACGAACGCGCCGAACGCGCACGCGATGACCTTTCCGAAGACGATGACAACCGTGATCACCAGGGTCGGCACCCAGTATTTCGCGAGCAGCGACGGATCGATCAGCAATCCGATCGAAACGAAAAACACCGCGCTGAACATGTCGCGCACCGGCTCCATCAGCGCCTCGATGCGCCCGATCTGCCGCGCCTCCGCGATGATTGCTCCAATGAGGAAAGCGCCGAGCGCGACGCTGTAGCCAAGCCGCGCCGCGAGCAGCGAGACGCCGAAGCACAAGCCCAGCACCGACACGAGCAGCATCTCGTTGCTCTTGAACTTGGCGACGTAATTCAGCAGGCGCGGCACGGCCAGCAGCCCGATCACCAGCACCGCGACAAGGAACGCGAGCAATCGAACGAGCGTGATCTCGACATCCCTTGCCTGGAGCGATCCCGTCGTGGCGAAGCCCGAGAGCAGCGCGATCATGAGGATCGCAAGGATGTCTTCGACGATCAGAATCCCGTAGATGACGTCCGCGAATTTTTCCTTCCGCTTGTAGAGTTCATCGAGCGCCTTGACGATGATCGTCGTGGAGGAAATGGAGAGGATCGCGCCGAGAAAAATGCTGTCCATCCGCTTCCAGCCGAACAATCCGCCGAGGCCATAGCCGACCCAGATCATGAGCAGGATTTTCAACGTCGCTGCGATCAAGGCCGCCGCGCCGACTTCGCGCAGTTTCCGCAGACTGAACTCGAGTCCGAGCGAGAAGAGCAGCAGGATCACGCCGAGTTCCGAGAGCGTCTGGATCGTCTGCCGATCGACCACGAGCGGGATCGGCGAAGTGTGCGGGCCGACGATCACACCGGCGATGATGTAGCCGAGCACGACGGGCAGCTTGAGCCGGTGAAACAACACCGTCACAAGCCCCGCGACGATCATCACGATCGCGAGATCCTGGAGAAAAGAGACGCCGTGCATCGCAGTGCTTGTTACACCACACCGGCCGCGCGGCTGGAAGTGAATTCCTGCTGGCGGTTGCAACACGTTTCGGAAGAATCAAAACAAGCTTTCGCTGCGTGGCGGTAGCGAGCGGGACTGAAGCGGGAACAGCCTGCTTTCAAGAGACGGGCGCCGCCGCCTCCAGGCACCGCCCCGCCTTCCGCCGCCGCAAGCGCGGGTGGCATCTTTGTTCTCCGTGCGTGCATCTCAGTTGCTGTCTTGCAAGAACGACAGCCATTGAGTAGCTTTCCGACGTGACTGCGGTGGAAATCATCAACGAAATCAAACGCCTGCCAGCCGGCGAGCAGGCGCAGGTGGCGAGTTTCGTTCGCGAATGGAAACGACCGATGACGCCGGAGGAATTGGGCAAACTCGCAGAGCAACTGGCTGGCGAGAGCGACCCGCAGCGCGCGCGCGCGTTGATGCAAGAGATGACAGTTGGCTTCTACGGCGAGGATCCGGATGCCTGAAGTGCGGCGTCGCCAACTGCCGAACGCGCTCTACCAGCATTTGCTCCTGCGAATCCGTGAGCGCACGATCTCGCCGGACCAGCTCGTCTTGTTTGCTGCGTGGCTCGATACGGAGCCCGAAGTGCCGACGGGAAAATGGTTCAAACGCTTCCCTGGCATGATCGCCTGCGGCGAGGGCGAACTGGTGAAGACGTTTCTGAGGTTGGGGCAAGCCCCTGCCGGTGACGAGATACGATAGGATTGCTTTTTTGGGCCTGAATTGTGGACATGGGTAATGCTTGCCGCAGGCGCCGCCCCGCTCCCCGCCTCGGGATGATCGCTACCTCTTGATCGGCTCAACGACCGCAGGATTTGTCATTGCGAGGGGATCGAGCACTTTCCTCAGTTCATCCTCGGGGAGGACGTGCTTTTGCCGGCAGATTTCGCGGACGGTTCTGCCGGTCTTCGCACTTTCCTTCGCGATCTCGGCGGCGCGGTCGTAACCGATGATCGGAGCGAGCGCCGTGACCATTGCCATGCTGTGTTCCACGAGATCGGTGCAGCGCGTTCTGTTTGCGACGATGCCGGCCACGCAATACTCGCGGAAGATCATCACCGCGTTGGTCATGAGCCGGATGCTCTCCAGAATGTTGTAAGCCAGCACGGGCATCATGGTGTTGAGTTCGAAATTCCCATTCGCACCGCCCCAGGTGACCGTTGCGTCGTTGCCGATGACCTGCACGCAAACCTGCATCAGCGCTTCGCTCATCACAGGGTTGACCTTGCCGGGCATGATGGAACTTCCGGGCTGCGTCTCCGGCAGCATGATTTCGCCGATGCCACATCTCGGACCGCTGCCGAGCCAGCGGATGTCGTTGGCGATTTTGAAAAGGCTCACCGCGATCGTTTTCAACTGTCCGCTTGCCTGCACGAGCCCGTCCTGCGCCGCCTGCGCCTCGAAGTGGTTGCGCGCCTCGCGAAACGCGATGCCGGTCCTGTTCCAAAGATGGTGCATCACTTTGCCGGGGAACGCCGGGTGACAGTTCAAGCCGGTGCCGACCGCCGTGCCGCCGAGCGCAAGTTCCTCGATCGCGGAGATGGCGTTGCCCACTCGGAGCTTGGCGTGTTCGATCTGCTTCGCGTAACCGCTGAACTCCTGTCCGAGCCGGATCGGCGTCGCGTCCATGAGATGCGTCCGGCCGATTTTGATCACGTCCCAGAACTCCAGCGTCTTGCGCTCAAGCGCGCCGTGCAGATCTCCGAGAGCGGGCATGAGATGGCCGCGGAGCGATTCGCCGACGGCAATGTGGATCGCGCTCGGGATCACGTCATTGCTCGACTGGCCCATGTTCACGTGGTCGTTCGGATGCACCGGATCCTTGGAGCCGATCGGCTTGTGCGCAAGCTGCGAGCAACGATTGGCGATCACTTCGTTGGCGTTCATGTTCGTGCTCGTGCCTGAGCCGGTCTGGAAGACATCGACGGGAAAATGCGCGTCGAGTTTTCCTTCGATGACCTCCTCTGCGGCCTGCGAGATGAGCGTGACCCGATCTTCGTCGAGCTTTCCAATTTCGAAGTTCGCTTCAGCCGCCGCCCATTTGACCAGGCCGAGCGCGCGAATGAATTCGCGGGGAAACCGGTATCCGCTGATCGGAAAATTCAGCACCGCACGCTGAGTGGATGCTCCGTAGAGCGCGTCTGAGGGCACTTCCATCGTGCCCATCGAGTCTTTTTCAGTTCTTTGGGGGGGCATGGAGACAGCTTAGGCGCTGCCTCCGTTCATGCACGCCAAATTTTTTCGGCTAATGCCGTCCGTTGCCGTTGACCTTGTGTCCGTTTCCGTTCCCGTTTCCATTCGCATTTCCGTTCTTGTGGCCGTTCAGGGCCTGTTTGTAGAAAACGGTCACGAACATCGGCGGGATGTTTTGCAGGCAATACTCGGACTCGGCTCTGGGAAAAACCGTTGCGTGCTGACGCAATTCGTTGGTCACCTGGTAGATGATGAATGCGGAGTCCGGTTTCGGAGCCAGCGCGTCGAAGGTCTTCTGCAGGAGCGCCCGCTTCTTGTTGATCTCCATCGTGCTGAAGGGGATTCCGGAAACGACGTAATCACAGAGGCCGATGCCCCGCGATTCGAGTTCATCGGGAAGGCCGTTCGCGTCGCCGTTGACGACCATGATGCGCGGGTCGTTCCTGAACTGGTGGCGCAGATGGTTCGCAAGCTCCGGGTCCAGCTCAAACAGAAGCAGTTTCGAGTCCGCATGCATGCGCTTCACGATCTCTCGCGTGTGGCAGCCTTCGCCGGGGCCATACTCCGCGATCACGCGCGGTTTCGAAAAATCGAACTTGCCCGATACGCGGTTGATGAGCGCCTTCGAACTTGGAACGATCGAAGCCACCTGCATGGGCCGCTGTAAGAATCTCTTAAAAAATAGTGTTGCGCTCATGGGACGTTTTTTCTGCGAAGTGCGAACTATGGCCTTTGTTCCGGGATTGTCCAGCATTCGATATTCGGCGGCTGTCACTCGCGCCGCGTCACGATTTCGAACGATTGCTTGTGTTTGACGATGCTGTTCTCCGGCGCCACGCCCCGCCATTGCGTGCCCGGATAAAGGATCGAGTCGCGTCCGATGATCGAGCCGGGGCTGAGCACTGAGTTGCAGCCGATCTCCGCGCGGTCGCCGACGATCGCTCCGAATTTTTTCAGACCGGTCGGAATCAATCCGCTCTTTCCAGTGACGACGATTTCGCCCCGATCGAGTTTCACGTTCGAGAGAATAACCCCCGCGCCGAGGTGGCTCTTGTAGCCGAGGATTGAATCGCCGACGTAGTTGAAATGCGGGATCTGCGCCTCGTCAAAGAGGATGCAGTTCTTGAACTCGCACGAATTGCCGAGCACCGCGCCGTTGCCGACGATCACGTTCTCGCGAATGTAGCAGCCGTTGCGAATCTCGCAGCCTTCGCCGATCCACGCCGGGCCTTTGATCATGGCACCGTGCTCGATCGTGGTGCCCTGGCCGATGAAAACGGCCCCGCTCACAAACGGTTTTCCGATCAATCGCCCCTCGATGCCGGGCTTCAGGCGAAATTGCAGGTAGCTTGGAATCTGTCTCAGCGCCTCCCACACCTGCGTGAGATTCTCAAACAGCTTGCGGTGATCGGTATGATCAAGGTCGAGGTATTTTTCGGGTGAAAACATGCCGCAGTCGATTTCGGAATTTGGATTTTGGATTTTGGATTGGCGAGTGGAAAAGACGGAACTCAGCCGACGCGCGTCCATTTCTGTCCATCCTTCGTATCTTTCACCTGCCAGCCGAGTGCCGCGATTCTGTCGCGAAGCTCGTCGCTTTTTTTCCACTCCTTCGCCTCGCGCGCCTGCTTGCGTTCTTCGAGCAACGCCAGTATCTCGACGGGAATCTCGACGGCATCGGGTTCAAATCGCAGCACGCCGTTGATTTGGTCCCACCATGCGAGAAGCGCCTGCGCATCGGCGGCGGACAGCGCGCTTTGGTCGAGCAGGCGGTTCGATTCGCGGATGACATCAAACAGGTGGCCGAGCGCGCCGGAGATATTGAGGTCGTCGTCGAGTGCGTTGGCGAAGCCGTCTTGCGACTTGGCGATCTGGCTGTCTGGCGACGTCCGGCTTTCCGCATTCCGCGTTCCGCATTCCGCAATCCTCCCCGCCCACTCATCAATCCGCTGCAATGCGGCCCGCGCACCCGCCAGTCCGTCGAAGGTAAAGTTCAAAGGCAGCCGGTAATTCACCGAGATCAACGCGTACCGCACCTCGCGCCCCGTCCAACCTTTCGCGAGCAGATCGCGCAGCGTGAAAAAATTGCCGAGCGACTTCGCCATCTTCTGCCCTTCCACCATCAGGTGCGCGCAATGCAGCCAGTAGCGCACGAATCGCTCGCCCGTGCAGCACTCCGATCTGGGCGATCTCGGCCTCGTGGTGCGGAAAAATGTTGTCCACGCCGCCGCAATGAATGTCGATCTGCGGTCCGAGAATGCGCCGTCGCCATCGCGCTGCACTCGATGTGCCAGCCGGGCCGTCCGCGTCCCCAGGGAGAATCCCACGCGACATCGCCGTCGGCTTCGTCCCACGCTTTCCAGAGCGCGAAGTCGCCGATGCTTTCCTTTTCGTATTCGTCGCTCCGCACGCGGCCGCTGGGGCGCAACTCGTCCAGATTCAGATGCGCGAGTTTTCCGTAGTCGGGAAATGTGCTCAGTCGAAAATAAACCGATTTGTCATCCGCCTGATACGCAAAGCCGCGATCAACCAGCAGCGCGATCATCTCGATCATTCGCGCGATGTGCCGAGGGTCGGTGGCGGCGGGGAAATGCTGCGCCGGCTTGATGCGCAGCGTTTTTAGATCTTCGAAAAAGGCTTGCTTGAACTGCTGTGTGAACTCGCCGAGCGGTTTGCCGGCTTGCCTGCAGCCGCGAATCGTCTTGTCGTCCACGTCGGTGAGGTTCATCACGCGCTCGACCTGATATCCGCGCAATTCTAGGTGACGCTGCAACAAGTCCTCGAACACATAAGCGCGAAAATTGCCGATGTGGGCGTGATTGTAAACCGTCGGCCCGCACGTGTACATCTTCACGACCGGCGGAGAGACCGGATCGAACGTCTCCAGCTCGCGCGACCACGTATTGAGAAAACGGATCGCCATTTTATTTCACTTCAACGCTCGCCACTGCCATCGCCGCGATGCCCTCGGCCCGTCCGATAAATCCAAGCATCTCGTTCGTCGTCGCCTTGATGCCGATTCGCTTCGCCGGAACCTGCAAGGCGTCGGCGATATTCACCCGCATCGCCTCCGAGCGCGGTCCGATCTTCGGGGCCTCGGCAATCAATGTCGCATCGACATTCAGCACGCTCGCGCCGTTGGCTTCGAGAATGTCGCGGACTCTTTTCAAAATCTCGATGCTGCTGATGCCGCGAATCGTTTGATCGGTATTTGGAAAGTGAAAACCAATATCCTTTTCCCCGATTGCGCCGAGCAGTGCATCCGCGATCGCGTGGCATAAGACATCGGCATCGGAGTGCCCTTCCAGTCCCAGGGTGTGCGTGATCTCAACTCCGCCGAGGATGAGCTTCCGGTCGGGCACCAGGCGATGAACGTCGTAACCAATTCCAACGAGATTCATAAAGCAAATTAGAGACTGAGATCGATCCTGCCGCTTGATGCGACGATGGAAAGTTTGTTTGGGTTGTCCACGCGCTCGCTCAATTCCACGCGACCGCCCGCGGATTCCACGAGGATTTTTCCCGCAGCAATGTCCCACAGGCTCACCGACTGCTCGATGTAAGCGTCGAGCCGTCCGCACGCCACGTAAGCCATGTCGAGCGCGGCGCTGCCCATGAGCCGGCATTTGCGCGCCTTGTAAACCATCTTCTCAAACAGCGGCAGACCGGAGTCGATGGTTGTTTTCGTTTTTGAAAAACCGACCGACAGAATCGCTTCGCCGATCACGCTCCGCGAACTGACGGCGCACGGCCTGTCGTTCAGCAGCGGCGTTTGTCCCTTCTCAACTTTCCAAAGTTCGTTGCGAATCGGATCGTAGATGACGCCGAGAATGATTTCCCCGCGCTGACGCAGCGCGATCGACACGCAGAAGTGCGGGACGTTGTAGAAATAGTTCACGGTGCCGTCGATCGGATCGACGATCCATTGAAACTCGCCGCTTTGGTTTCCGGTGATCCCTTCCTCGCCGTAGATCGCGTGATCGGGAAAGCGGTCGAGAATGAGTCTGGTGATGAGTTCCTGCGAGCGAACATCGAGGTCCAGCTTGATGTCATGGGCTTCCAGCGACGACACCTGCAATTGCTTTCCAAAGTTTTCGCGCAGGAGCCGGCCCGCCTGCCGCGCGGCTTCAACGGCGGTTTCGAGTAAGTTGGTCATGTGGATTGGTGATCTGACAAAAAGAAATGGGAGGAGAATTAAATTCTCCTCCCACTGTTAAAGTGAACGATGAAAAAGAACTATTTCTTTTTCTTCGCTGGTGCTTTTTTAGCCGGAGCGGCTTTCTTTGCTACTGGTTTTTTCTTCGCGGCCAATTTCTTGACCGGAGCTTTTTTCGCTACTTTCTTAGCGGGCATGGACAATCCCCCCTTTCGATCCGCAGTTGCGGTGGATGAGAAATTTTTGTGAGATCAGCATCGAGTATCGATCTGTTTGTGTCTGAGTAGTGAACAATGATTTGTTCGTCAACGGTTTTTTGCGAGTTGCTCAAAAGTTTTCACCAGTTTTTTTGCGAGCGCTGTTTTTTTCTCACGCGCAAGCGTCTCGATGGTTCCGTCTTTGAAAAACAAGGCCAGTTCGTTGTCATCGCTCTCGAACCCAGTATCCATGCGGCTTACGTCGTTGCCAACGATCGCATCGCAGTTTTTTTCGCGCAGCTTTTTTTGTGCGTTTTCAAAGAGCGATTCTGTTTCCGCCGCGAATCCAACGATGACGATTTTTTTTTGCGGACGTTTGATCGATGACAAAATATCGCGCGTTGGTTCGAGCACGATTTGCATCGCCGCGTTTTGTTTTTTGATTTTCTGCGGCGAATAATTCGCGGGTTTGTAATCCGCCGGCGCGGCGCTCATCACGAGCAAATCAACTTCGGCGATGTGTT
Organism: uncultured Verrucomicrobiae bacterium; assembly: GCA_963751395.1. GTDB lineage: Bacteria > Verrucomicrobiota > Verrucomicrobiia > Chthoniobacterales > Chthoniobacteraceae > CAVVUC01. The sequence continues at coordinate 440,738 of CAVVUC010000001.1, forward strand.
CTTGAACCGCGTCGAACATCTCGTCGCACGTCGTGATCGCGACCAGGTGCGCCAGCGCGGGAGGCTGCAGACAGACGGGGCCGCTCACAAGAATGACCTCGTGCCCGGCATCGAGCGCGGCTTGCGCAATCGCGTATCCCATTTTTCCCGACGAGCGGTTGCTGATGAAGCGCACGGGATCAATTGCCTCGCGCGTGGGTCCGGCGGTGATCAGTAGTTTCATTTCAGCGCCAGAATTTCTTCCGCGCTCGTCACGATGTCGTCCACATTCCAAAGCCGCCCGATGCCTTCGTATCCGCACGCGAGCATTCCCTCCTCGGGTCCGATGAAATGAACTCCGCGCGATTTGAGTTTCTCGACGTTTTCCTTCGTCGCGGGATGCAGCCACATCTTTCCGTTCATCGCGGGGGCGATGAGCATCGGTGCGAGCGTCGCGAGCGCAATCTCCGTGAGCGGATTGCCGGCGAGTCCGCATGCCAGTTCGGCGAGGATGTTCGCGGTCGCCGGTGCGATCAGCAGAAGATCGGCGCGGTCGGCGAGGTCGATGTGGCCGGGGCGCCAGCCTTCCTTTTCGCCAAACACGCTGGTCATCACCGGATTCTTCGAGAGCGTTTGGAAAGTAAGTGGCGTCACGAACTCCTGCGCGCCGTGCGTCATCACGACGAAAATCGTATGGCCCCGCTTTACCAGCTTGCTCACGAGATCGGCGGCTTTGTAAGCGGCGATCGATCCTGTGACTCCGACGATGATCGTTTTGCCTTGATCACTCATTTTCGAGATTCAATTTCCAACGTGCGCTGGCGCATCGCTCGGCTTGCATGATTGCGCGGAACCTCGCCAGGTCCTCCTCCGCGGTTCCGCTCAGGATCGTGTAGCGATAATCCTTCCAGTGCTGCATTTCCGTGGCGGCGTTTCGGATGCGCACTTCGAACATCTCCGGTGTTTCCGTTCCGCGCTTGGCAAGTCGCCTGCGCAGTTCCTCGATATTTGGGGCGGTTAGAAACACATCCACGAGATCATCGCGCAGAGCCTCTTTGCATTGCTTGCGGATCATCGCCGCGCCCTGGATGTCCACATCGATCAGCACGTCGATTCCGTTCTCGAGATTCCGTGTCACCATTTCGCGCAGTGTGCCGTAATGATTGCGATGGACGATCGCGTGCTCAAGGAACTCGTCGTTTGCAAGTCGTCGTTTGAATTCATCCTCGGACAAAAAGTGATAGTCACGTCCGTCGATCTCGCCGGGCCGTGGCTCGCGCGTCGTGCAGGAGATCGAATAAACAAAGTCCGGATTTTTCCGCAGTTCGTCGAGCAGTGTGGTTTTACCGGCACCGGACGGCCCCGAAATGACAAACAAGATGCCCTTGCGTTCGGCGGTCATTCGATGTTCTGGATCTGCTCGCGGATTTTTTCCATCTCCGCCTTGCACGTCACCACGAGTTGGGAAATCTCGACGTCGTTTGCTTTCGCGCCAAGCGTGTTGAACTCGCGGTAGATTTCCTGCGTCATGAAATCGAGCGTCCGACCGACGGGTTCATTCTTACGCAGGTGATGCGCGAACTGCGCAAGATGACTGTCGAGCCGGGTGAGTTCCTCCGAGATGTCCGATTTGTCGGCGAAAAAGATCACCTCCTTCACCAGCCGCTCATCGTTGATAGGAATTTCGATACCCGCTTTTTGGATGCGCTCGTGAAGTGACTGCCGGTATTTGCGGAGGACGTTCGGATGCAACTGGCGAATCTTGCGGAGCGCCTGGCGCACGAGCTTGAGCCGCTTGATCAAGTCCTTCGCGAGGTGTTTGCCTTCCTTCTCACGCATCCTGATCATTTCCTTCAACGCTTCCTCCAGCGCTGTTTCGACCTGCGGCCACACTGACTCCGGGGAGACACCATCCTCGGGCGCCCGCATCACGCCGGGCGCCCGCAGGATCGTTTCGATGCTGATTTCTCCGCCGGCTTTCATCTCCTTTTGCAAATCGAGCATCGCGCGGTAGTACGAGCGGGCGAGGTTTGTGTCGAATTCGACCTTGTTGGACGCGGCGGTGCCATTGTGAAGCACAACGACGACATTGAGCCGGCCGCGCGAAATCCGCGCATTGATGACGTCGCGCAAGCGCGGCTCGAGTTCCGCCAGCTCGCGCGGAAGGCTGACCGTGACGTCGCTTTGCTTGCGGTTTACGGAGTTGAGTTCGACGCTGATCTTGCACCCGTTGACGGCGCTTTGTCCGCGGCCGTAGCCGGTCATGCTTCTCATGCGGTGGAGATTAGAAACGCGGCGTGAAATTACAAATAGAAATCGCCACCGAGGCAATGCACGATGTTGAAAATTCAAAGCCCGTCATGAAAGCACTCACTTCTTCTTTTGACATCCGGACCAACGGCAAAGGCACCTACGAAATCACCGATCGTATCGCGGAGGCGGTTCGCAGCAGCGGCGTGGAGCAGGGGATCGTCACGGTTTTCATTCAGCACACGAGCGCGAGCTTGATCATCTACGAAAATGCGGACCGCTCCGCGCGAGTCGATCTCGAGGCCTGGTTCGACCGCCTTGTTCCCGAGGATGCCGATTACTTCATCCACACGGCGGAGGGCAGCGACGACATGCCTAGTCACATCCGAATGGTGCTCACGCGAAGCTCCGAGGTGATCCCCATCCGCAACCGCGAAATGCAGCTCGGCACATGGCAGGGAATTTTTCTCTTCGAGCATCGGCGCATTCCTCACCGCCGGACGATCGTTGTTTCCGTCGTCGGCAATTGACGCTCGAATCGTTGAATAGCCGCCCGCAGTCCGCGTCGAAGATAGCTGAATCGTATGAAACAGTTACTTTCCATTCTTCTGATCGCTTCAGGAATCTCCCTCGCCATGCCGGGTGCTGCACAAGCGCACGACCATCATGGTAGTCCATACTACCGCTACCCAGCCGGTCGTTACGGAGCGCCGGTTCGTTACTATGCTGCCCCGCGTTACTACGGTTACCCGGCCGGCTACTACACGGCCCCGGTGCGCTACTACGGCTGCGAAGATCGCGGCTACGACCATTACCGCCGCCCGTATTATCGTACCGCTCCGCGCGTGGGTTTTTCGTTCTTCTTCGGCCACTGACCGGAAATTGTGTTCGGCATTGCTGCGGCTGACGGTATTGTCGCGGCGCTGAATGCAGTTTGAAGAACCCATCCGAATCCTGTCCGACATTCATCTCGGCCATCCGGCGAGCATGGTGCCGCATGCGGAGAGCCTGAGTCCGCTGCTCCGCGACATTCCGACGGTGATCTTCAACGGCGATACCGTTGAGGCTCGCTTCCTGAAAGACAGGCCCAAGTCTCAATGGCACCTTTCGGCTTTGGAAGAAGTTTGCGCGGGCCTTGGTGTCCGCCCGGTCTTGATCAACGGCAACCACGACCCTGCGGTGTCGCCTTTGAGCCATGTGGACCTGGCGGATGGAGGTGTAATGGTGACGCACGGCGACATGCTTTTCCACGACATCTCGCCCTGGAGCGACCATGCGGAGACGATGCGCGCCGCGCACGAGGAGGCATTGGAGAAACTCGAAGACGAAGCGTTCCACGATTTCGAAAAAAGACTCCAGGCAAACAAATGCGGTTCGCTGGCTTTGGAACTGCACAAATCCAACCTGCCGCGCGGGCGGCTGGCTCGGATCATGACGTTCTTGCGCGAGGCATGGCCGCCATGGAGGCCGCTGCAGATCATCAAGTGCTGGGTCGAGACGCCCGGAAAGGCGATTGCGCTGGCCCGCGTGTTCAGACCGCGCGCGAGGGTGATCGTCATCGGCCACACGCATTACAGCGGCGTGTGGCGCATCGGTCCGCGCGTCGTGATCAACACCGGCAGCTTTCTGCCGGTCGCCGGGCGCATGCTTATCGATCTCGAAGGCACCAAGCTGAGCTTGCGCAAGATCGTCAAACGCGGCAGCGAGTTCCAGCCGGGGTCGGAGATCGCCCGGTTCGAGGCGACGAAGCTAAGAGCGCACGAAGGATTTTGAGCACGTAAAGCGGTTTTTCTCGTGCCGGCCCGGGGGCCTGGCAACGCACTTGCGGGGGTAATTGGATTGCGTCGCGGGCGGGGGAGTTCGCGTCACGGTGTTTACTGCCTGCCCTTCACCGCGGAGCACAGCTTCCTCACAACAAGAAGACTGGCGGTCACCTCCCCAGAGTGGATCATGGCTGCCATGAGTATTACCGCTGTGATCGAAGACGGTGTGATCGTGATTCCCAAAGATGTTCCGTGGGAATCGGGCACGGTCATGCACATTGAACCCGTCGCCGAACAGCCGCCGACACCTTGGGAAACCCTCAAGGAGTTCGACGGCATGGCCGGCGATCTGCCTCCTGACCTTGCTGCCAGCCTCGACCATTACATCCACGGGCACTCGCGGCAATGAGCCTTGTTTTTGCCGATGCCTTCTATTTTGTGGCACGGCTAAACCGGCGCGATCAGCACCATGAACGTGTCGTGGCCTTCTCGCGTGATTTTCGCGCCAGCCTGCCCACCACCGACTGGATTTTGATCGAAGTCGCGGATGCTCTCGCGAAGTCCGAATGAAGATGTGTCGGCGCAGGCGGCTTGTCATTCGCGCAAAGGCGATGTTTAATTGTTGCCATGAAAAAGAACGCCGTTGTTGTCATTGACCCGGAAATCATGAGCGGCACGCCATGCTTTGCCGGCACGCGCGTTCCCGTGCGGGCTTTGCTGGATTACATCGAAGGTGGCGAGACGCTCGACGAGTTTCTGGAACAATACCCCACGGTCTCGCGCAAACTGGCCGTTGCCTTTCTCGAACAAGGCAGTGAACGCCTCCTTGCCGCCGCCTGAATGCGCATCCTCCTCGACGAGTGCCTGCCGAAAGATTTGGCGCGCAAACTTCCCGGCCATACCGTCAAAACCGTCCCGCAGGCGGGCTGGGCCAGCGTCGGCAACGGCAAGCTTCTCCGCCTCATCGCCAACTCCGGCAAGTTCGATCTCTTTCTCACCGTGGACAAAAGATTGCCGCGGCAGCACAAAACTTCGTTACTTCCTTTCGCCATCGTCGTGTTGCGCGCCAAATCCAACCGCATGGTTCATGTCTTCCCCTTTGCGCCGGAAATCCTGCGCCGCCTCTCCGCATTTCAGCCCGGTCACGTCTATGTTTTGACGCAGCCGGTTGAATAGAGCCGACTGAAAAAGAGACTCGCCTGCTGAGGGCCTGGCAACGCACTTGCCGGGGTAATTGGATTGCGTGGCGGGCGGTGGGAGTTTGCGCCTCGGGGTTTCCTGTTTGCCTGCCCCTCAGCGCGAAGCACGGCTTCCCTCTCAACTTGGCGACGAGTCAAGAAGCGTCTCAGATGGCGCTTTTCTTCACCAGCCCAAGTTCTCGCGCGGCCTCCACAAAAGGACGGCCCCGCTGGTTCTTCGGATCGGCCTTTGCCTTCCGCAACTCGCGCAGCGCATGGTAGTCCTCCAGCGCTTCCTGCATCCGCAGAAACTGCTTGTACGGGATCACGGCAAATTCCTTTTTCCCGGCTTTTTCGATGATCTGTGCGGTCATGGTTTCGGTCTATCCTCGGTAGGCTTCGCGTCGATGCAGAATGCGGTAGATGGTAACCTTCTTTGAATCCATTTCAAGAAGCGCCCGCCAGTCGCCCACCCGCAAACGATATTCCGGCGTGAAATTTGTCAGCCGCTTGATGTCGCCAGCAGACCCTGACTGCAAGGCGAGGATTGCTTTTGTAATCCGCTCTCCGTCGCGTTTCGGGATTGCCTTCAAATCCTTCTCGGCCTTGTTTCGGATTTCGATCTCGCGGGGCATGGGTGGCGGGGTTGGGAAGCGGATTGAGAATAGCCACTCACCCGCCATTTACAAGCTCTTGAAGGGGCAATTGCATTGCGTGGCGGGCGGGGGAGTTTGCGTCACGGTGTTTCCTGTCCCTCACCGCGAAGCACAGCTTCCCCGTTCAGTGTGCGCTCCCAAGCCCGTCAGCTTGGGAGCGAGGGTGAATTTGCTTTCTTGACCTTGGATGGCTCCAAGCTCACTGTTTTACCGGTGCCCGAGGCGGCGCGGCGTCTCTAAGAAAATGCAGCTTGAGAAAGGAAGACTACCATGAGAACTACACGCGCGGTTTCAGCCATTCCAAGTGGTCGTCCACTTGCCAGTGGGCCACAAGCCATCACTGCCTGCACCGATACCTTGGCACCGGTGCCATACCACGGCTTTCCATTCGACCGGTGCGTTATCGTCACCATTGACCCTTCCCTGAAATTCGGAACCCAATAACAATACCATGAAACTTCATCGACTCTTTCTCGCTGCCCTCCTGCTGGTTGTGCCTGCAGATTACCTCGAAGCGCAGACGCCAAGGTATGTAGTCATTGATTTGGACCCCTTGGGGGGCACTTCCAGCTCTGGCAACGGCATCAACAACGCCGGGCAGGTGGCAGGCAACAGGGCAGGCCAGGCAGTCTTGTTTAGCGTTGGGAGCGCCCCGCAGGATTTGGGCGGCACCGATAGCTATGCCTATGCCATCAACGACGCCGGGCAGATGGCTGGCAGATCTCGATTCAATATCGGAGGCCCCCCCGGATATCAATATCATGCAGCCCTGATTCGCGTTGGAAGCGCCCCGCAGGATTTGGGTACCATTCAGCTCGAACCCTTTTATCCCCTTTCCTTTTGGTGGAGTTATGGCACAGGCATCAACAACGCCGGGCTGGTAGCTGGCGTTTTAAGTTTCTTCACTGGTCACCCACGCCATGCAGCCCTGTTTCGCGTTGGGAGCGCCCCGCAGGATTTGGGCGGCGGCTATTGCTCCGGCATCAACAACGCCGGGCAGGTGGTTGGCGTCTCCGAGATCGCAGGCACCAGTGCCTATCATGCAGCCTTGTTCAGAGCTGGGAGCGCCCCGCAGGATTTGGGCACCCTCGGGGGTGCTTCGAGCAGTGGCATTGGCATCAACAACGCCGGGCAGGTGGCTGGTTCTTCCGAACTCGCGGGCACCGCTAACCCTCACGCGTTCATTTTTCTTAACGATGCCAGCGAGAGCACCCCGGGTTTCAATGCCGCCAAGAGTCTAAAGGACTTGAACAACATGATCAATACGGACGCCCCAAGCTGGGTTTTAAGCGACGCCTATGCCATCAATGACGCTGGGCAAGTTGCGGGAACCGGTACGAACGCTGGCGGCAGCCGGCACGCCTATCTGGCCACGCCGTTTTGGCGACAGGCGGACTGCCTCCAAGCTGGAGCCAAAGCCGTTCCTGCCACGTTCGGGTACGGCGATAGCATGAAGGATCACGGATGCGCCCTTTGTGCGGCGGCGAGTATGGCGCGCTCGGTTATCGCGCTGAACTCCAAGCCAACAGTCCTGCCTGTCATAACGCCAGCATTCCTGAACAGCCGTCTGTTAAGCCCCGGCCCCCTTCCGGGTTATGACGGCGACAGCAAGCTGTATTTTCAGAATCTTCCCGCGTTCTTGAAGCGCTATGCCGATATCGTCCTCACAGGTATTATTCCCGTCACCGCCGCGAACCTGTCTGCCACGTTGACGGAGCAAATCTACACAAATGGATATCGGGTCATATTGAAGTTTTCGCAGACAGCAGTTTCGACGACGGGGACAAACACTGGCACCCATTTTGTGTGGGTGGTCGGAAAAGAGGGGACTGACTGGAAGGTGGGTGACGGTGCATGGAACAATGTGACTCCCGTGATTACTGGCTCAGTCTTCACCATTGAATCGCTCAACGCTCACATTGCCGGATTTCAGACAACAACAAACGGAAACACAACGACGCGCACCTTTACGCCGGTTCAGCTCTACGTTTACCGGAACCTGAAGTACACGGTGCCGCCCAATATAGCCGCTTTAACCGCTGCAATAGCCCCTGCCGGAAGCACCAGTTCAAACGCGGCAGGCGACAAGGCGGCGGCAGTGCCCAGCGCAGCAAACGCTGGCCCGCTCGATGGCACAACCGCCGCCGTCTCAGCGGTCGCTGTCGGTCCCGTCGAACTGGTGATCACTGATCCGCAAGGCCGCCGCCTCGGCCACGACCAGGCCACGGGAAACGAATATGCCGAAATCCCGAACGGGAGCTATTGGACGGAGGACCCGATTTTGACCACGAGTGACGACGATCCCACCGAGACGCATGGCGTCACCTCGAAGAATCTGAACGTGCCGTCTCCGCTCTATGGCACCTATACGGTTGTGTCCACCGGAACCGCAACGGGGACGGCCTCTGTCATGCTCAACTTCATCGGACCTGGCGGTGCCCCCAAGACCGTGCTGGCCGGTTTCGACACTACAGCAGGGCAGACAAACACCCAGCAGATCACCGTTCCCAGCATCGGGACGGCGGATTTGTCGGCAACCCAGAGTGTCTCGCCCGCCAGTGCGCACATAGGCACCCCTCTCACATACACGCTGGCGGTGACAAACAACGGCCCGTCCACCGCAGCGGTTCCCACATTCACGGATCTTCTGCCTAACAACGTGAATTTTGTCTCAGCTACTTCCTCCAGCGGCACGTGCGGGTTGTCCGGTAATGTGGTCGGGGGCGTCCTCGATGATCTGCCTCCAGGTGCGACCGCGACGGTCACCATCACGGTGTTGCCCACGACAGCGGGATCCCTGAGCAACTCCGCCTATGCCGCGGGTTTTGAAACCGATCCGGATGAGACCAACAACGCCTCCGTGATGACCACTGCCGTGGCTACATCCTTTGATGACTGGAGGAACCTGCACTTTACAACTCAGGAACTCGGCGATCCTGCGATCTGCGGTCTGACCGCCGACCCCGACAAGGATGGAGTCCGGAATCTCATCGAGTATGCGCTGGGTCTTGATCCCAAGGCGTGCGATGTGTCCGCCTTGCCGCCGGCAACGAAACTGTCTGTCAGTGGCACTAACTATCTGGCCTACACCTACACCATCCCGCCTGGTGTAACCGATGTTGCCTACTCGGTGGAGGCCTCGATCGATCTAACCACTTGGTCAACCGCCGGTCTTCAGATGAGCACGGTTAACAATGCTGATGGAACGCAAACCGTGACCGTCACAGATTCCACGCCAATGAATCAGACTACCCGGAAGTTTATGCGACTTAGGGTGACAAAGTAAGTCCATACCCGTCACAGCCAGGGAAGTTCTTCGGCTCGTTATGAGATGGAGTAGGGCTTCGCGACGAAGAATCATCCACAGGAGCCGAAAGGAAACTCCGCTGCCAATGATGTCGATGGGAACTGAGTGCGAAACTTCAATGTCGTGTAAGGTGGATCGGGCGCTCCGCGGGCGTTGCGTTTGCCAGCCGCCGCAAGGCGCATTCCCTTACGAATGCTGGGGGCTTTGTAACGCACGTTTCATGGGGAAGCTCTGCTTCGTGGCGGAGGAGGAGGTCAGTGGATTGGCATTTGGCGCGTGGACACTGCCACCCCAGCTCGCGCAACAGGAGTTGCCACGGCATACAGTGCGTTACGAAGTCCTTAACTTCGTAACGAGGGCCAAATTTTCCATCCGTGTCATCCTGAGAGGAGTTTCGCAGCAGCGAAACGCAGCCGAAGGATCTGTCACTTTTCTTCGGTCATGTCCAACGCCCCTGAAATAGTCAGAGATCCTTCGACTCCGCAAGGCTCCGCTCAGGATGACAGCTTATAAGGGACGGACTTAGCGGGAAGCGTTCGCAAGAATCTCGCGGATGACTTCGTCGCTCGTCCTGCCCTCTGCCTCGCCTTCGAAGTTCAGGATGATCCGGTGCCGCAGCGCGGCGAGCGCCGCCTTGTCGATGTCGGCTTTCGCGACGTGGTAGCGGTTGTCGAGCAACGCGTGAATCTTTCCCGCAAGAATCAACGCCTGGGCACCGCGCGGACTCGCGCCGTACCGCACGTATTTTTTCGCGAGAGGAGTGGTGCGCTCGTTGTCGGGATGCGTCGCCATCACGATTCCGATCGCATGTGCCTGAATCTCCCGAGCCAGCGGCACCTCGCGCACGAGAGCGCGAAGCTGCATGACTTCCTCGGGGCTGTTGACAACCTTCGACACGATTGGCGACTCCTTGGTTGTGGTGCGCTCGACAATGCGGTGAAGCTCCTCCTCCGACGGATAGAGCACCTTTAGTTTGAAAAAGAAACGGTCGAGTTGCGCCTCGGGCAGCGGGTAGGTGCCCTCCATTTCCAGCGGATTCTGCGTCGCCAACACGAGGAACGGTTCCCCGACGTGATGTTGCCGGCCGCTAACGGTCACGTGATGTTCCTGCATCGCTTCGAGCAGCGCGCTCTGCGTCTTCGGCGTTGCGCGGTTGATTTCATCGGCGAGCAGAATGTTTGCAAAGATTGGCCCCGGCTGAAACCGGAACTCCTTCTGTCCGCGCTCGTCTTCCATGATGATGTTCGTGCCGATGATGTCTGCCGGCATGAGATCGGGCGTGAATTGCACGCGCGAAAATTTCAGGTGCGTCGCCTCGGCGAGCGTCCTCACCAGCATCGTCTTCCCGAGCCCCGGCACGCCTTCGAGCAGCACATGTCCGCCGGAAAAAAACGCCGTCAACACGCCGTCGATGATCTCGTCCTGGCCGACGATCATTTTTCCCATCTCGGATTTGATGAGTCGGAATGTCGTTTGGAAATGGGTGACAGCAGATGGGAGATCGGAGATGGGAGATGGGGTGCTCATGGGTTTATCTGGCTTGAAATGAACGCATGAGGCCGGTGATCAGTTTTCCGGTGGATTCGGTTTGCTGGCGCAGCGCTGTGATGACTTCTTGCGATAAAAGGCTGGCATCTTCGCACACATAGGTGAGCGACCGGACCTCGCCGCAGGAACCACGCGCGATGTTGTAAAAGTGCAATTTTTCCTGCTTGTTCACTCGCTCAAAACCTTCCGCGATGTTTGACATCACCGACACCGAAGCCCTGCGAATCTGATCCCGCAAACCAAAATCGCTGCTGAGTTTGCCGGAAGCACTCACGCGGTAGATTTCCGCCACCAACTTCCTCGCCTCTTGCCAGGCGACCAGGTCTTCAAATCGTTCAATGTTTGCCATGCGCCTATCTACCATCTCCCATCTCCGATCTCCCACACTTATTCCTTCGGTCGGATGTTCTCAAAGTAGCGCTTCACGAAAAATCGTGAACCAAGCGGGATGTTTTCCTGTAAAATCGCATCCTCTGCGGCGGGCGCCATTGCGTTGTAGAGATCGCGGTAGCGTCGGGTGGATTTCGATGTGTCCCCGGTCGTTGAAACCATGTCGTGCAACGATTCTCCCTCGCCGAGCGTGCCGCTCAACTGGCTTGCCGTGCCGTCTTCAGGCCCGCGTTGTTGCTTCTCGCCGTAGGGAGTTTTGGTAGTCCCCTCATCGCGCTCGCTGCCGGGCTTCCCGCTTGGAATCGACGGGTCGCCCGCCAGTGGCCGGCCTTTCGCACCAGGGCTGCTGAAGGATTGAATCACGATTTTTCCGTCGCCCTCCTTCTTGCCGTCGCCCGTCTTTTCATTCGGCTGTCCGTATTTCATGTTCTGCAAAGCGTAGAGCGCGTTTTGCAGCGCCTGCGATTTGGCCTCGCTGGCTGAACCGGGCTGCTGTGCCATTTGCTGGAGCATCTGCGCCAACCGCTGCAAAGCCTCGCCCGCCTGCCGGCCCGATTCCGCCGACTGCGCGAGCTTCGCCATTTGTTGCGTGAGTTCGCTTTGCTGACTTGCCGAAAGGCGGCTCATCGCTTCACGCATTGCCTGGGCGAGTTGCTCATCGGCGGTTTTGTCGCGTGGCTGTCTTGACAGCTCTTCGAGTCTTTTCGCCGCTTCGGCAAGCTTGCCGGCCTCCAGTGCGGTCGCAGCATCCTTTGTGGACGAATTGTTTTTGAGCGCTTCGGCCAATGCCGCCAGTTCATTAGGGGAGGGGGCAGACTTCTGCATTTGCCGGATCATCGCTTCGAGCGAGGACAACTCGCGCAGCGCCGACTTTCCCGCGTCGTCTGTTTTCTGCGACTGAAGATGCCCGGCGCTTTGCTTCAACTGCCCGGCAATCTTTTTCAGATCATCGGATTTTAGCTCTTCGTTTTTCTTTTCGATTTGCTTCGCCAGTTTTTCCAGTTCGCGTGCTTTTTCAGCGAGTTCCTTTTGAGCCGCGGCATCGGGCTGGTGTTCATCCCGCGCGATGCGCGAATGCCACGTCAGCAAACCTGCCGCGACCAACGGCACCAGCAAATACATGGCTTGAGCGGGGACGCGCAATCTGATGAAAGGCCCGCAGTCGAACGATCGGATGAAGCGCCGGCATTCCTCGAGTGCGCAGGTTTGCATCGGGGTTCCGCTTTCGCTTTTGGAAAACGAAAAGGCTGTGAGAAAACGGTCCCGGGTTTGTCCAAGGCGATCGATCCGGTTCGCGGTTTGTTCGAGCGAGGGGCGTTGAGACCAGGTCCAGATCAACGCTGTAAAGAAAGCCACCGTCGCCGCGATCCACTGAAATCGCGCGTCCCACAGCGCGACATGGCGCAAGTGATTTACGAACATCCCCAGAAGACCCACCCCCGCGAACGCGAGGACGCACCACGTCAGGCGCTCGATGAAAAGCTGTGCCGTCATTTTGCGGCGCAGGCGTTTCAAGTGGTGTGCGATCTCGTCCATTTCTCGTCTTCCGAAGCTTTTCAGCCTCAATAATCCGGCAGCGGTCCGCATCCGTCCAAGACTTTCTGTGGGCGCAAAGCCGCCTGCCGTCAACCGAATGGAAGCCGTAAACCGTTTTGGCCCTTGCTTGCTCTGGGCCGGGGCTTCTATTACATCTCTTCCGTGGCCGAATCGAACAACCGTCTGCTGGTCAAAGTTGCCTCGCCGGAAGGCCTCGCCTATTCCGCTGCCGCGATTTCGCTCACTTTGCAGACGGCGGATGGAGTCATCCAGGTGCTTCCGGGACACACAGACCTCATCACGGCGCTTGAGGCCGGGGAGATGATCGTGATCGACGAACATGGAAAGGAAAACGTGTTCGCGTTGGGCGATGGCTTCGCGCTGATCGATTCCAACGTCATCACTCTCCTCGCGAATTTTGCCGAGGACGATGCTTTCACCGTTGAGGAAAAAGTCGAGATGGCGTTGAGAAGCGCGGAAGACGCGCTGCGTGACGCTGACAAATTGAGCCCACAGGATCGGGACGCGCAGGAACTCCTGCTGCGCAAATCAAACGTGCAACTTCAGGTCTTCAGGAGCCGGCAGAAACATCGGTCCGCCCGATAAAACGGGAAGGCGCTCATACCTCTCGCCCGTCAGGAAACGCTCAACGCCAAAGCGAAGCAACGCTGCCCATGATGCCCTGGGGGTTGGCCCCCGTTTTCTTGGGTGCCGGGCTGCGTTCTTTCAACTCCTCATTGATGCGCTCGACCAGCTTGCGGAGAATTTCATTGTCCTGCGCGAGTTGAGATTCGGAGAACGCTTCGCGGGCGGCTGCGAGTTTCAACTCGAGATCCACACTCCGATCTCGGAGGGCGCTGCGCTGGCGCTCCGACTCTTCGAGCTTCTGGCGTGTATCGTCGAGGCTCGATCGAGCTTCCTGCAATTCGCGATCGAGCTTTTCCTTGCTCCGCTTCAGTTCGACGAACTCCGCCATTTCGTGATTCTGCGCGACCTCGCTGCAGAGCTTCGCATGCTCTTCGCGGATCGCTGCGGTTTCCTTCCGGTTGTTCGCCAGAGTGGTCTTCATTCCGGCCAGATCCTTTTCAAAAGCCTCCCGTTCGCTTTGAAAAGTGGCGGCCCTGCTTTCGTTTTCCGCGAGATCTTTGCGTTGGCGCTCGATCAATGCCGTCGCATCCGAATGTGCTTTTTGCAGAGCGGACAGTTCGGCGCGGAGTTGGGCGATGTCCCGTTGGGACTGGGTGAGTTCCCCGCTCAGGCGCTCCGCCTCGGCCGCGGATTCTTTGCGTTCGGCCTGGAGTTTCTCGATCCGTTTGCGCGCCCGGATGAGTTCCGCGCTTGCCTCATGAAGGGCGGCTTCCGCTTTGCCTCGATCTGTCTCCAACTCGGCGTGCCGGCCGATGAGGTGTTCCACTTCGCCCTTTAGTGCCGCTTCTCGATCGCTCAGTTCGGAAATAATTTCGCGAATCCGAAGATCCAGTTCGGGATCGGGATCGAAAGGAATTTGAAGCGGCTGCGCGCACTCCGGGCAGTCGATAAGCAACCCGCCGCCGCCGCCGTCTGTGACGAGTGGCTGGCCGCACGAAGGGCATGAGAATCGGGTATCCCCCATGCGACGTATCAACACAAAATCGAAGGGTTGCGACAAGACTAAACTGCTGCCGACCGTCCGGGATTGCGGATTGCATTTCATTGAAAATTGGTTGGATACACCTTGATCCGCCCCCAACTGGCACGGTTGACACACCCGTCTCCGCTGCTACTATCTGCCGGAATTTCGAAAAAACTTATGAGATTTCCTCTGGCATTAACCACCAAGATTGCAGCTTACATCATAGGCCACAAGCTTCGTGGGACGAAAAAGTTCGCGACCGTCCTTCAGCTCGAACCGCTCCACACTTGCAACCTCACCTGCACCGGCTGCGGGCGTATTCGGGAGTACTCCACGTCGATCAAGGACTTGATGCCGCTGGAGGACTGCCTGTCCGCCGCTGCCGAGTGCAATGCGCCGATGGTTTCGATCTGCGGAGGCGAGCCGCTCATTTACCCGCAGATCGAAGCGCTGGTCGAGGGGCTGCTAGAGCAGAAGCGGATCGTTTACATCTGCACCAACGCGATGTTCATGCGGAAAAAAATGCGCGAATATCTGGCCAGCGAACTTCGGAAAGCGGAAAACGGAAAGCGGAGAGAAATCGAGAGCCAGCTCCAGGTGCTCGTCTCGGAAGGACTGGTGACCCCCGCACAGGCGGAGGAAATCCGAAATCCAAACTCCAAAATCCAAAATGTGGTGATCGCTCCTTCGCAATGGATGTATTGGAACGTCCATCTCGACGGTCTGGAGCGCACGCACGACATCATTGTCGAGCGCGAGGGCGTTTTCAAAGAGTGCATTCTGGCGATTCGCATGGGCAAAATCCTCGGCTACCAGGTCGCGACCAACACCACGATTTACAAGGAAACCGACATGCAGGAGATCGAGGACATGTTCAAGTACCTCTCGAATCTTGGCGTGGACGGACACACAATTTCGCCCGGCTACGAATACGACGCCGCCAAGAAGGACATGATCAAGCGGCTCAACATGCAGCCGGAGGATTTTTTCCTGACGCGCAAAATGACGATCGAGAAATTCCGGCGAATCGAGCAGTGGATGAAGGATTACACGCTGTTCGGCACGCCGATTTACTTCGAGTTCCTTGCGGGCAAACGCGACCTCACCTGCTCCGCCTGGGCGATTCCGACGCGGAACATCCGCGGCTGGAAAGGCCCGTGCTATCTGATGACCGACGGCCATTACAAGAGCTACGCCGAGCTTTTGGAGAAGGTGGAGTGGGACAGCTACGGCGTCGTCGATGGCGTCGCCAAGGACGTGCGCTGCGAGAATTGCATGGTCCATTGCGGCTACGAGCCGACCGCCAGCCTCGGACTCCAGGCGCAGACCGGCGACACTTGGAAGAACATCAAGTTCAACTTCGGGCCGAAGCCAAAGCCGGTTGCCGAAGGCGCGGACGTGCAGGCGCACAACGGCGTTACCAGCGGCAATGGCCATCTCACCGGCAAGAAAGAAGAACAGGCGGTCGCCTGATCACCTCCACATTTTGCAAGACTGAATAGATAGTTCCATGGACGCAGAGTTTTCCAAACGCGAAAAGAACCAGTTGCAACACTCCGCCAAACCAGGCGGCACAACTCCGATCAAGGACGCCATCCGTCTCGCCCAGCAAAACCTCCTCCGCCTCCAGAGCCCCGAAGGCTACTGGGCCGGCGAATTGATGGTCGATAGCACGCTCTGCTCCGACTACGTGCTTTACATGCATTGGGCCGATGCGGTCGATCCGGTGTTGCAGGAAAAGTGCGTGCAACACATCCGTCGGCGCCAGCTCGCGGATGGGGGCTGGAACATCTACGAAGGCGGCCCGAGCGAAATCAACGCCTCGGTGAAAGCCTACTTCGCGCTGAAACTCGCTGGCCACTCCCCGCAGTCACCGTGGATGCATGAAGCCCGCGCAGCGGTTCTGCGGCTCGGCGGCATCCCGCGCATGAACACCTACGCGAAGCTCTATCTCGCGCTGCTGGGGCAGTTTCCGTGGAAACATCTGCCAGCCATTCCGGTCGAGCTGGTTCTTCTGCCCGACTGGCTCTTTTTCAATATCTACGAGATGTCGTCTTGGAGCCGGGCAATGCTCATGCCGCTGGCGCTCATCAACCATTTCAAACCGACCCGCCAGTTGCCGGCCGAAAAACAACTGCACGAGCTTTATCCCACCGGCACCGAGCACAAGAATCTCGCGATGCGCCGTGACGAGAAGTTGTTCACCTGGCGGAACTTCTTCCTCACCGCCACCGAGTTGTTCAAATCGCTCGATGCCTTCCCGTTCCGGACAGTCCGCCGCATCGCGCTCAAGAAAGCCGAGGAGTGGATGACCGAGCGCATGGGCGAAGGCTCCGACGGTCTCGCCGCGGTTTTCCCCGCCATGCTGAACTCGATCATCGCACTCAAGGCCCTGGGCTACGGGCCGGAAGAGCCGCTTTTGAAAAAGGCGATCCGGGATTTCGAGGGGCTGTTTGTGGACGATCCGCAGGACTTCCGCATCCAGCCGTGCCTCTCGCCGGTTTGGGACACCTCGATCAACATCATCGCCCTCGTCGAGTCGGGACTCGACCCCGCGCACGAGGCGATCCGGCGCGCTTCAAAATGGCTTGCCGAAAAGGAAGTGCGGTTCAAGGGCGATTGGTGGCACAAGAATCCGCACCACGAAGCCAGCGGCTGGGCCTTCGAGTTCAACAACATCTTCTACCCGGACACAGACGACACGGCCATGGTCCTCATGGGCCTGCGGCTTGCGCAGCCGGAGACAAAGGATTCGCTCCGGCAGATATTCGATCGCGCGCTTCCGTGGCTCTTGAGTTTCCAGTGCGATGACGGCGGCTGGGCTGCGTTCGACAAGGAAGTCACCCAGCACTGGCTTGAGGACGTTCCCTTTGCCGACCACAACGCCATCCTCGACCCGACTTGCAGCGACCTCACCGGTCGCACGCTCGAACTGCTCGGCTACATCGGCTTCAACCGCAACTCGATGTGTGTCCGCCGCGCGCTCAGGCATCTGCGCATCACACAGGAGGACAACGGCTCGTGGTACGGACGCTGGGGCGTGAATTACATCTACGGCACCTGGCAGGTTCTGCGCGGTCTTCGCGCCATCGGCGAAAACATGAATCAGGACTGGATCATCCGTGCGCGCGAGTGGCTCGAGAGCTGCCAGAACGACGACGGCGGCTGGGGCGAAAGCTGCGCCTCGTACGAAGACCCGTCGCTCAAGGGCAAAGGCGAAAGCACCCCGTCGCAGACCGCATGGGCGCTCATGGGCCTTTGTGCCGCGCACAGCGACCTCGACCAGCGCTGCATCCGTCGCGGCATCGACTACCTCGTCCGCACCCAGAACCGCGACGGCTCATGGGACGAATTGCAGATCACCGGCACCGGCTTCCCGAAAGTGTTCTATCTGAAATACGACATGTATCGGAACAACTGGCCGCTGCTTGCCCTCGCCACCTACGTCAACTACAAGGACGGCACCTTCCACCGCGAGAGCTTCTACCGAAGCGAGTAGGGGAGCTGTGGTGGAGCATCACCTCCAAAACGGGTGCAGGCCATCAAGGCAACCGCCAGGGGATCACAAAAAATGAAGAAACCGCAAACGCACGCGGCTGACAAAGTTTTGAAGAATCGGATTCTGCAACTGTTGCGGCTGCCAAAATATCAGCCGCTCGACAAAGTGGAGCTGTCGAAAAAGCTCGGGCTGACGAGCGATCAGCGCTCGGAATTGCGCGATGTCCTGCGAGGGATGGAGCAGCGCGGGGAGATCGCGAAGATTCGCAAAGAGCGCTACGTCCTGCCCGAGGTCGCCGATCTCGTGACGGGCGTCATTCAAATCCACGCGGGCGGTGGCGCGCACATTTTGAGCGAGAAAGCCGGACAAAAGGACTTGTTCATTTCGAGCCAGAACACCGGAACGGCCATGAACGGCGACCGCGTGATCGCACGCGTGATGCACGAAGGCGTGCAGCAACGCCGCGAGGGCAAGATCGAAGGTCGCGTCATCAAGATTCTCGAACGCGCGCACGATTCCATCGTCGGCACGCTTCAGAAAACGAAGAAGTTTTTTTACGTCATTCCCGATGATCCGCGGCTCGGGCACGACGTGTATGTTCATCCCGGCGAAGTGCAACTGCCGCGGCCGCCGGCGGTCGGCGACAAGGTGGTGGTGAAGCTGGACGAGTGGGAATCGCGCCATGTGAACCCCGAGGGGCAGATCGTCGAGGTGCTCGGCCCGGCGTCGGCGCCCGGCGTGGACATGCTTTCCATCGTCCGAAAGCATCACCTGCCCACGAACTTTCCCGATGCCGTCCTGCGCGAGGCGGAGCGGATCAGCGAGGCGATCGACGAGCGGGAACTGGCGCACCGCGAGGATTTGCGCGGGCAGATGATCGTGACCATCGACCCGGATGACGCAAAGGATTTCGACGACGCCATCCATGTGGAAAAGCACGCGAACGGCTGGTCGCTCGGTGTTCATATCGCCGACGTGTCGCATTATGTGACGCCTCGAAGCGCGCTCGACAAGGAGGCGTTCGCACGCGGGAACAGCGTCTATCTCGCCGACCGCGTGATTCCGATGCTGCCGGAGAAATTGAGCAACGGAATTTGCAGCCTGAAGCCGGACGTGGACCGTCTGACGCGCTCGGCCTTCATCGAGTTCAACAAAGCGGGCAAAATCAAATCGGCGCGATTCGCGCACACGGTCATTCGCAGCGCGGCGCGGCTGACTTACAAACAGGCGTTCGCGATTTTGGCGAAGCCCGCGAACGACCCGGTGTCCGACCGCCTGCACACGGCGTGGGAACTGGCTTCGCTGCTGCGCAAGAACCGTTTCGCCGCAGGCTCGCTCGACCTGGATTTTCCCGAGATCAAAGTCTGGCTCGACGAAAATGGCGTGCCTGAGCGGCTGGAGAAAGTCGAAAACGACATCTCGCATCAACTCATCGAGGAGTTCATGCTCGCGGCCAACGAAGTCGTCGCCAGCGACATCAAGCACAAGCAGCTTCCGTCGGTCTATCGCATCCACGAAGATCCCGATCCCGACAAGCTCGTGGAGTATCGGGAGTTCGTCACCAGCTACGGATTAAAACCTGGCGATCTTTCGCAGCGGCGCGAGGTGCAGAAGCTTCTCGCGGCGATTCGCGGCAGGCCCGAGGAATACGCGCTCAAGCTCGGTTTTTTGAAAAGCCTCAAACGCGCCACCTACGACACAAAACCCGTCGGCCATTACGGGCTTGCGAAAACGAACTACACGCACTTTACCAGCCCGATCCGGCGATACGCCGATCTTGTGGTGCATCGCGTTTTGTCGCACGCGACGAACCATCATTCGGTGAAAGGCGTCCGGCTTGCGGCGGCGGATTTGACGGCGGTGTGCGAGCACATTTCGATCACCGAGCGAACGGCTGACGATGCCGAGAAGGAATCGGTGAAGTTCAAGAAGATCGAGTTCTTCCAAAACCAGCTCAAACAAAAGCGGCCCGAGGCGTTTGCGGCGGTCGTCGTCGATGTCCGCAGCTACGGCCTGCTGGTCGAGCTGCCCGATATTCTTCTCACCGGCATGGTCCACGTCTCCGCGCTCAGCGGGGACTTTTACAATTTTGACTCCGTGCGGCTTCAGTTCGTCGGACGGCGGACGAGGAAGACTTACCAGATTGGCGACAAGCTCTCGGTCTGTGTTGCCCGGGTGGATGTTTACAAACAGCAGATCGATTTCTTCCCAGTGGAAGAGGGTCCACAGCGACGGTAAGGACGACCGCACGGAGCGCCTGGTCGCAAAATGAGGAAGCTTATGTCGCGGCTGAGGGCTGTTTCGAGGTCGTTTGGCGCTATCGCCGGCGGCCAGGAACTTGCGGTTCTCGTCCTTTGCAACTTTCATTCTTACTTTTCTAAAGTGCTGGAGGGCAGCGATTGTGAATAATTTCTGCCAAATTTTTTCACCTGGGTGCAATTTCTTGTCGCTTTTTGATTTGTTTTGTCTAAATTCCTGCGTCCAATGCGAGAACTCGATGAACAGGAGCGTCTGATTATCCGCCAGTTGGTTCGCGATCCCCGCGAGTCGGACAACGCCATTGGCGAGATCACCGGCGTGAACGTGCGGACTGTCGGGCGCAAGCGGCAACGGCTTGAGGAGGAGGGGATGCTTTCCTACTACACCCAGCTCGATCTCTCAGCGAACGGCACCGGGCAGTTCAACAGCCGTCACCTTTACATCCTCAAATTCCGCATCGGCATAACGCTCGATCAGGTGAAAGAAGACATCAAGCGCGAGCCCTATGTGCGCTCTATTTTCACCGAAATCATCTTCGAGAGTCACATCGCGGAGATCGACGGCAAGATCGCGCTTCTGCTGTTCATCGAAGGCGAAAGCGACACGAACATCGTGCAGACGGTGCAGGAGAAACTGATACCGAGTTTGATGCGCAATCACGGGGAGAATTCCATCGAGGAAATTTCCACGATGAGAATTCTTGCGCCCGTGCGCATCATGAGAAATTATCTGCCCTTCGTGAACATGGAGCACGGCTATCTCCGCAAGGACTGGCCGGACGAGGCCATATACGTTGGCAGATGAAACCGGAACCGCGGCTGAGTTCAACAGATTGAATCACTCGCAAGACACGAGGGATTCGTGAGCAACAGAAACAGGGAAATATGAAAAACCAGGGACCACCAGAGAAGCAGGGCCTTTACGACCCGCAGTTTGAACACGATGCCTGCGGCGTCGGTTTTGTTGTCAACATGAAGGGCAAGTGCTCGCATGAGATCGTCGAGCAGGGGCTGACGATTCTGTTGAACCTCGATCATCGCGGTGCCTGCTGCGAGGAGAACACCGGCGATGGCGCGGGTATTTTGCTCCAGATGCCGGATACGTTTTTCCGGAAGATCGCCGGCAGCCAGGGTGTCCAGCTTCCCGAGCGGGGGCATTACGGTGTCGGCATGATCTACAACTCGCCCAACGCGGCGGAGCGCCCCGAATCCGAGCGCCAGTTCGAGAAGATTGTCGCCGGGGAAGGGCAGGAGATTCTTTTCTGGCGGGATGTTCCCACGGACAACTCGTCGCTGGGCAAGACCGCGAAGGCCAGCGAGCCGTTCATGCGGCAGGTGTTCGTCAAGCGCGGCGCGAACTGCGCGGACGAGATGGCTTTCGAGCGGAAGCTTTACGTCATCCGGAAGCGGGCGCACAACGAGATCCGCGCCCTGGGCACCTGCAGGCATTGGTATATCTCGAGCCTGTCCTGCCGCACCGTGGTTTACAAAGGCATGCTCACGCCCGCGCAGGTCGGCGCCTATTACCCCGACCTCCGCGATCCGGAAATGGTCAGCGCCCTTGCGCTGGTGCATTCGCGATTCTCGACCAACACGTTCCCGAGCTGGGATCGCTCGCATCCGTATCGCTACATCGCGCACAACGGCGAGATCAACACGTTGCGCGGCAACATCAACTGGATGCACGCGCGGCAGTCATTGTTCGAGAGCGAGCTGTTTGGCGCCGACATCAAGAAAGTCCTGCCAATCATCAACACCAACGGCTCCGATTCGGCGATGTTCGACAACTGCCTGGAACTGCTTTACCTCTCCGGGCGTCCGCTGCCGCACGCCGTCATGATGATGATCCCCGAGCCGTGGGAAAACCACGAGAGCATGCCCGCCGGCAAGCGGGCGTTTTACGAATACCACTCGTGCCTTATGGAGCCGTGGGACGGCCCGGCGTCGATCGCCTTCACCGATGGAAAAATGATCGGCGCATGCCTCGACCGCAACGGTCTGCGTCCATCGCGCTATTACGTCACGAAAGACGACCTCGTCATCATGGCCTCGGAAGCCGGCGTGCTGCCGATCGCGCCGGAACGCGTGGCGATCAAGGGCCGCCTCCAGCCCGGTCGCATGTTCCTCGTGGACATGGAGCAGGGCCGCATTGTGGACGACGAGGAGATCAAAAACAAAATCGCCTCGGAGCATCCTTACGGCGAATGGCTCGACAAGAACCGCATCACGCTGGCCCAGCTTCCCGAGCCGCCGCACATCCACGAGCCCGACCACAAGACGGTGCTCCAGCGCCAGAAGGCGTTCGGTTATACATTTGAAGACCAGCGCGTGATCCTCGGCCCGACAGCGCGCGATGGCGTCCAGCCACTCGGCTCGATGGGCACCGACACACCGCTCGCGGTGCTCTCCGACCGCCCGCAACTGCTCTACAATTATTTCAAACAACTCTTCGCGCAGGTCACCAATCCGCCCATCGACCCGATCCGCGAGGAAATCATCACCTCGACCGAGACGCGCGTCGGCTCGGAGGCGAACCTCCTGAAACCGACGCAGGAAAGCTGCCGCATCATCGAGCTGGCGCATCCGATTCTGACCAACGAACAACTCGAGCAACTCCGCCACGTCGAACGTCCGGGCTTCAAGGCAACCACGCTGTCGATGCTCTTTTCGCCAGGGCAGGGGACAGGCGGGCTGGAGAAAGCACTCGACCGCCTGTTTGCCGACGCCGACGCGGCGATCGAAAGCGGGACGAACATTCTCATCCTCTCGGATCGCGGCGTGGACAAGGACCACGTGGCGATACCCGCGCTTCTGGCGGTTTCGGGACTGCATCACCATCTCATCCGCACCGGCACACGCACGCGCGGTGGGATTATTTTGGAATCGGGCGAGCCGCGCGAGGTGCATCATTTCTCGGTGCTCATCGGCTACGGTGCGACTGCGATCAATCCGTATCTCGCGTTCGAGTCGCTCGACGACATGATCCGGCAGGGGCTGTTGCCAAACACCGACCACAAAACGGCGGTGAAAAATTACATCAAGGGTTCGGTCAAAGGGGTCGTGAAGACGATGGCCAAAATGGGCATCTCGACGGTCCAAAGCTACCGCGGCGCGCAGATCTTCGAGGCGATCGGTCTCCACCATTCCGTCATCGACAAATACTTCACCTGGACGCCTTCGCGCATCGAGGGCGCGGACCTCGGCTCGATCGCCGCGGAACTGCTTGCGCGGCATGCCCACGCCTTCCCGGAGCGGCAGGTGAACGGCAAGACGCTCGACGTCGGCGGCGACTACCAGTGGCGCAAGGAGGGCGAGGCGCATCTTTTCAATCCGCAGACGATCCACACGCTGCAAAAGGCCGTGCGCAATGCCGACTACGGCATGTTCAAACAATATGCCCGGCTCGTCAACGAACAGGGGCAGAAGCATTACACGCTGCGCGGCCTGCTCGAGTTCAAGAAGGGAACGCCGATCCACATCGACGAAGTCGAACCGGTCGAGGAGATCCTCAAGCGTTTCAAGACCGGCGCGATGTCCTACGGCTCCATCAGCAAGGAAGCCCACGAGGCGCTCGCCATCGCGATGAACCGGATCGGCGGAAAATCGAACACCGGCGAAGGCGGCGAGGACATTGAGCGTTACACCTGGACGAACGCGCAGGGCGACTCCAAGAACAGCGCCATCAAACAGGTCGCGTCGGGACGGTTCGGAGTCACCAGCCTTTACCTGACCGAGGCGCGCGAGATTCAGATCAAAATGGCCCAGGGCGCGAAGCCCGGCGAAGGGGGCGAACTGCCCGGAAAGAAAGTCTATCCGTGGGTTGCGAAGACCCGCTACACCACGCCCGGCGTGGGCCTCATCTCGCCTCCGCCGCACCACGACATTTACTCGATCGAGGATCTCGCCGAACTGATCCACGACCTGAAGAATGCGAACCACCGCGCCCGGATCAGCGTGAAGCTGGTTTCAGAGGTCGGAGTCGGCACGATCGCAGCCGGCGTCGCCAAGGCGCACGCCGACGTCGTGTTGATCAGCGGTTATGACGGCGGCACCGGCGCGTCGCCGTTGTCCTCGATCAAGCACGCGGGCATTCCGTGGGAACTCGGCCTTGCCGAAACGCACCAGACCCTTGTTCTGAACGACCTGCGCAGCCGCATCGCCGTCGAGACCGACGGACAGTTGAAGACCGGGCGCGACGTCGTGATCGCCGCGTTGCTCGGCGCCGAGGAGTTCGGGTTCGCCACCGCGCCGCTCGTCACGCTGGGCTGCATCATGATGCGGGTCTGCCATTTGAACACCTGCCCCGTGGGCGTCGCCACGCAGGATCCGGTGCTGAGGAAGAACTTCACCGGCGATCCCGCTCACACCGTGAACTTCATGAAGTTCGTCGCCGAGGAAGTGCGCGAGCTGATGGCACAACTCGGTTTCCGAAAACTCACAGACATGGTCGGACGCACCGACATGCTCGAACCCAAGAAAGCCATCGAGCATTGGAAGGCGAAGGGCCTCGATTTCACGAACATCCTTTACCAGCCGCAGGTTGGCCCCGAGGTCGGGCGTTACTGCCAGGTGCCGCAGGATCACGGCATCGAGCGTTCGCTCGACATGACCGTTCTGCTCGAACTTTGCAAGCCGGCGATCGAGTTTGGCGAAAAGATCAAGGCCGAGTTGCCGATCATCAACGTCAACCGCGTGGTCGGGACAATCCTTGGCAGCGAAATCACGCGCAAGCACGGCGAGAAAGGCCTCCCCGAAGACACGGTGCATCTTCATTTCAAAGGCTCCGCCGGCCAGAGCTTCGGCGCGTTCGTTCCGCCGGGCGTCACGCTCGAACTCGAAGGCGACGCGAACGATTACCTCGGAAAAGGACTGAGCGGCGGCAAGCTCATTGTCTATCCGCCGACCGGCTCGACGTTCGTGGCCGAGGACAACATCATCATCGGCAACGTCGCGCTCTACGGAGCCACGAAGGGCGAGGTTTACATTTCCGGCATGGCGGGCGAGCGATTCGGTGTCCGGAACTCCGGCGTCAATGCCGTGGTCGAGGCGGTCGGTGATCATGGGTGCGAATACATGACCGGCGGCAAAGTCGTCGTGCTCGGTCCGACCGGACGCAACTTCGCGGCCGGCATGAGCGGCGGCATCGCCTACGTGCTAGACGAGGCGGGCGACTTCGCCACGCGCTGCAACCAGCAGATGGTCGGCCTGGAGAAAATGGAAGGCGACGAGATCGAGTCGGTGCGCCTGATGATCAAGCGCCACGCCGATTACACCAAGAGCCAGCGCGCGTTCAAGCTCCTCGCGCTCTGGGACGAGATTGTGCCGAAGTTCGTGAAGGTGATGCCGAAGGATTACAAGCGGGTGCTTTCCGCGATCAAGAAAGCCGAGGATGCCGGCCTGAGCGGCGAAGAGGCGCTGAACGCGGCATTCGAGGCCAACTCAAAAGACGTCGCGCGCGTGGGCGGTGGATAGAAAAATCTTCTGCACTGGTTTGTTTCACATTAAACTGAAAACATGCTGACCAAATACATAGAAAAAGCGATGCATCAGGCGCATTACGAGACGATGGAGAACGGAAATTTCTTCGGCGCGATTCCGGCATGCAAGGGTTGCTGGGGAGAGGGCGCGACTCTGGAGGAGTGTCGACAGGATCTCATCGACGCCTTGGAAAGCTGGATGATGCACCGCTTGCGTCGCGGCATGGAGTTGCCCGTGATCGATGGAATCGATCTGAATATCAACACGACGGAAGCAGCATATGCCGAAGCCAATTAGCCGCCGTGAAATGATTCGACGATTGCGAACTTTGGGATGGAGCGGGCCATTTTTCGATGGTGGGAAACATCCGACCATGGATAAAGGATCGCTTTCCATTCGCATTCCAAATCCGCACGGCTCGGACATTGATTGGTCGCTGATGAAACTTGTTTTGAAGCAAGGCGATATAGACAAAGACGATTGGGAAAAAGCGGGCCGGTAATTTTTCAAACCACAACCATGGGTAAACCAACAGGATTCATAGAATATCTCCGCGAACTGCCGGCCGACAGGCTGCCGCTCGAACGCATCTCCGACTGGAACGAGTTTCATCTCCACCTCGACGAACAGAAGCTCCGCACGCAAGGCGCGCGCTGCATGGACTGCGGCATCCCGTTTTGCCACACCGGCACGCTCCTCAGCGGCATGGCGAGCGGCTGCCCGATCAACAACCTGATCCCCGAGTGGAACGACCTCGTCTATCGCGGCCTCTGGCACGAAGCCCTCGACCGGCTTCACAAGACGAACAACTTTCCGGAGTTCACCGGGCGCGTCTGCCCCGCGCCGTGCGAAGGCTCGTGCGTGCTCGGCATCAATGAACCGCCGGTCACGATTAAAAACATCGAAGTCTCCATCGCCGATCGCGGCTGGGACGAAGGCTGGATCGTGCCCGAGCCGCCGCAGAGTCGGACGGGAAAAAAAGTCGCCGTTGTCGGCAGCGGTCCCGCCGGGCTTTGCGCCGCCGCCCAGCTCAACAAGGCCGGACACACCGTGACCGTCTTCGAGCGCGCCGACCGACCCGGCGGCCTGCTCATGTATGGCATTCCGAACATGAAGCTCGACAAGGAAACCGTCGTGCTGCGCCGCATCAAACAGATGGAGGACGAAGGCGTGAAGTTCGTCTGCAACACCGAAGTCGGCAAAAATCTGCCGGCGGAAAACCTGCTCAAGGAATTCGACGCGGTCATTCTCGCCACCGGCGCGACCAAGCCGCGCGACCTGCCGATCGAAGGCCGCGACTTGAAAGGCATCCACTTCGCGATGGAGTTCCTGCAGGCCAACACCCAGGCGGTGCTCGACAAGGCGAAGAACGGCAATTTCATTTCCGCCGAAGGCAAGGACGTCGTCGTCATCGGCGGCGGCGACACCGGCACCGACTGCGTCGGCACCTCGTTGCGCCATGTCTGCACGAGTCTCGTCCAGGTCGAAATCCTGCCGAAGCCCGCGATGGAGCGTCAGCCCGACAACCCGTGGCCCGAGTGGCCGAAGGTCTATAAAATGGACTACGGCCAGGAGGAGGCGGCGGCGAAATACGGAGCCGATCCGCGCGTGTATCTCACCACCGCGACGAAATTCGAGGGCGACGACAACGGCCACGTCAAAGCCGTCCACACCGTGCAGGTCGAGTGGACGAAGAATGACAAGGGTCAGTTCATTCCGAAGAACGTCCCCGGCACCGAAAAGGTTCTTCCCGCGCAGCTCGTCCTGCTTGCGATGGGCTTCCTCGGCCCCGAGCAACCGCTCCTCGACGCGCTCGGTCTCGAACGCGACGCGCGCAGCAACGTCAAAGCAGAGCACGAAAAATACGCGACCAACATCCCGGGCGTGTTCGCCGCCGGCGACTGCCGCCGCGGCCAGAGCCTCGTGGTGTGGGCCTTCAACGAGGGACGCGGTGCCGCGCGCGAGTGCGACCGCTACCTGATGGGCCGGACGGATTTGCCGTAAAGCCAGCCTTGGCATCGAACCTGCGCCGCCTCTTCCGTTCTCGTCCCATGATGCTTCACGGCACGAGCGCATGAATCCGCGTCAGGTTCACCGCTGAGGCTGTGGATGGGCCATGGCCTCCACCATGGCACCGCTCTTTCTGGTCATCGCCACCGATGACTTTGCTCCGAAATTCGTCAGGGTGTCAGATTCCTCACATAAACCGGCGCGAACCGGACCTTGCGGGGATTGATGGTGTCTTTGGAGTCCGAATACTCGACCCGCTCGATCATGGTCTGAAACCGCTGCTCGCCTGTGACGAGGAGCTTGCCCCCCGTTGTCTGCTTCAGAGCCTGGCCGATCGAGTAAACGCTGATGACGCTGCCGCGCGTGGTGAGCAGGTTCGCGATCTGCCGGAAAAGCTCCTCGCCCTCCTCTCCCCGATCGGCAATTTCCTTGATCTCGACGATCTGGCCCGGCGATCCGTAGAACTTCTTGTAGGCGTATGGCTTGCCGTCGCTCGCAGGGGTGCGGTTGTAAATGTTGGTCGCAAGCCTCAACGCCTCTGCGGGAGTCAGCTTCTTGGTGGGATTCGAAGAATCGTAACCGCACCCCTTGAGGACTGCCACGAGCGGCGAGATGCGGGTGAGATCGATGAGCGCGGGTTTGCAATTAAGGTTCACACGCCCGCCGACCGCGTTTTCACGTCCCTCCACTTTGGCTCCCGGCGCATAGACATACTCGGCTCCCCTCGGCGTCGGCACCGGCGCGGTGAACAGGTCGATGAACGCCCAGTCCGGCACGACCTTTTCATCCTGCTTGTTCGGCTGAAGCCGGAGGCTGCGCCAAGGGACACCGGTGGGGAGTTCCTTCTTGGTAGCGTAATCAATGTAACGCGAGCTTTCGATTCCGGTATGGACATAGCCGAGTTCGCCGGACGATGTGACCATCCCCGGCGTGTTGTCATCCACAACCCCGCTCGAAAGCGTGTACTTCTTGCCGGCCGGCGGCGGCATGTAGAAGCTCGCAACGCTGATCTTTCCCAAGGCATTGGTATCCTGCTGCGGCTCGTTGCCAGAAACAGTGGGACTGCTGCCGCCTGTGGGGAGAGAAGAAATGGAGTTGACTGCGCCAAAAGTATTTCCCTTGGAGCCCGCCGACCAAAGCTTTTGATTCCAGTTTCGCATCTCTGCATTGAGCCGTGGATCATCCACCTCCAAAGAGCTGATGTCATTGTCAGATGGCCCCGCTTTCGGGTTTGCCGGATCCTGCGCCGGATCGACTTTGGTGAGCAGATACGAGTTCGCAGCCGGATAAGCACTGCCTTCGGCAACCAATGAACAGAGGTTATATCGCGCACCTCCGGATGAGCCGCCCTTTGCCGCGATTGTGATGCGGGCGTCGATATATTCGGGCCGTGTAGTTGGTATGTCAGCAACTGTCCCGTTCCGCGTAATCGTAACATAATCCCCGGCCATTAGGTCAGCCTTGCTCGCTTCCGCCGTGGTGATGTCGGCGAACCTCTGGGTTGGTGTTCCTCCGCCAGGATGCACTTTCCCCGCGTGAATCAGGTGAAGACTTGTGACCGGGATTTTGGCCAAACCGTAATTCAAGGGTAAGTACAGCTCCACTTTCCACTTGGCACTCTTGTTATCCTTGCTTTGCCAGTAACCTATCTCCGTGATTCGTGGTGCCCTCGTTTGACCAATATACGCATAGGTTCCAAACACTTGTCCCAAGTCGTAATTACCGGTGGCATTGAGCGAAACGCGAAGCGGTTCTACCAGATCGGTGGGAGATTCCTTGGAACGAACATAATCAATGATGTTGACCGCCAGTTGAGCCAGCCGCTTCTCTTGGTATTCACTTGGATAGTTGCCGTAGTATTTGCTTTGGATACTTCCAGTTCCACTAAGCATCGGCCAGTCTGGGCGCTTCAAGTAGGTCATAAGGAACTTGATCGTTTCGCTTACCTTGCTTTCAGACGTGGGATTACCTGGGTCCAAGTTTGAGAGAATACCGGGGTCGGTTGGACCGGAGGAGATATTGAGCGGGTTGTTTGTGGACCCTTCGTTCGTCAGAACCCGGATGTAATACGGGCGGCCGTCTTTGCCCGATTTGCCATTTTTGCCGATCCATACCCCGTTCTTGTAAGTCCACCCGGCCCGATCGGGTCTTGTGGTCAGGACGATGCGGGGCTCGTTGAAAAAAGTGGTGTCGGGATCGTGGTTGTAGTGGGTGACTTCGAACTTTCGGGCCTGTAGGGCGGCGCTGGCCACGGAAACCCGCCGCGCCTCCTCGGGGGTGTTGAAGAAGTAGTAGGTGGAGCCGGTTGTCATCAAAGACCCACCCAGCACTTCGGACCGGATCCCTTCCGCCATCGCCTCGGTTACACCTTCCAAGGCTGTCAGGTCGGTATTGGTGGGATTCCCAGCCGGATTGGTATTCTTGGCGGAGCGTCCCCAGGCGATGTTGTAGTTGACCTTGCTGCTTTCGTCGTCACTCCAGTAGGCAAAACGGCCCACAATGGGGTTGGTTCCGGTGGTGGCGGGCTTTTCGTCGTAATCGAATTGTCCCCCGCTTCGGACATAGATCCATCTTGGCTGCAACTTCAGCGGTTCGGTGGTTGCCCCCGTGTTCGAGCCACCGGGCATATCCGTGATAACGCCGCCGCCTGCGCTTCCGCTTCGAAACGGTGTCACATTCAGATTCGGCGGGTTGAAGAAACTGCCTGTGCCAGTCACGGCCGCGGTTCCCGCGTACGCGCTGGAACCCGAGAACAGGGGCACCGGGGTTTCCTGCAGGACCAGCAGGTTGGAACCGCTTGTCCCGCCGACAATGATCTGCCCCGGCTGCGCGATCCAGTTCCGCCCTTTGGAGGCGCTGATGTCACCTGTCTCCTTTCGGAACGTGGCCACGACGCTATCGACTCCCATCTGTGCAAACTGGGTGGCCCGCATCTTCTCGAGATACGATTTCGCCGCAGGGCGATCCAGCCGCATGCTCTCGCTAAGCGCGACCACGATGACCGTGAGGAGGACAACAAACGAGAGGACGATCAAGAGGGCCACGCCCTGGTTGGAAGAACGGTTGGTTTTCATTTTGAATTCTGGAGGTAAACCCGCGTCTGGTAGTAGCGAAGCGACTGGAGCAGCGGACGGAAACTGGCATCCTTCTGGGCTTCCGTCACAAAATCCTTGGCGCTCGAACTCTGCTTGGCAAGGGTAGTGATTTTCGACTTTAAGTTGGACGTCAGGCGCCTGGCAGACCGCGAGTCGAGCATCACGAGGCCGAGGTCGATGGCTGCGGGAAGCGCACACGGAGAATGGACCACCTTGCTCGTGATTTCCGTGTAACCCTTCCGTGAATCGAACTTGTGATCCACCTTGTCGATGCTTTCCGTAAACGGATCAAGGCAGTCCACCCATAGCCCAAGCACGTTTTCGGCAAAAAGCCCGTTGTAATCGAACTGCTTCGTGGCTGGCGCGACGCTTTCGATGATACCCGTGTTGAGCCAGTCCGCGGGTTTCGAGTAAATGAGGAAATTGCTCTTGTCCGTCGGGTTGACAAAGAACCGGCAGAGAACGGGGCGCGGAGAATCCTTTTCGGTATCCCACTTCACGAAATACCCGATCTCCGCCACGTCGCCGCTGGACTGGTCGGTTGCACAGGGCGCCTGCCAGAAAACCGAATCGCGGTTCTTGTAGGTATCCCCGCTCAGACTCGTCGGATTCACTACAAACTGGAGGCCGGTTTGCGTGGGGCGATTGACCGGCAGCAGCGCCGTCCTGAGTTCGCTCGCCATGAATTCCGTCACGGCCCGGACGTCCTGCATCCTTTCCTTGTTGGCTTCGCCGATATTCCAGATGGCAGATGCCTGATTCATCATCTGGGCCAGCATGCCGACGAGCATGATAAGCAGCGCCATGCTCACCAGTAATTCCACCAGGGTGAAGGCCCCGCGGAAACGGAACCTAGTATTGAACAAGGGTAGCTTGAACGACATTCGATTTGGTTGGTTTGGCCGCAATGGCCGGCCACGAGAAGGTGAGCGTGACTTGAAGGAGCTTCTGGTCATAAGGGATGGGCGTGGGAGGCTTGGAAATGATGCCGCTGTCGGGCTTGGTGGAATCAAGTGTTCTAAATGTCCTCTTGCACTGGTAGATGGGGGGATTTGCGGGATCTTGGGCCAGCGCTTCCGAGAGAGTCAGAGGGGTGGACGTGGTTCCGCTCACTTTCACGAACCAGCGTCCTCCGGCGTCGAAGAAGATGTCCGGAACGTCCTGCTGAGGCTTCACAATGATCTCCCCGGTAGCGGGCGTGACGGTCACGAAGTCGGTGAAACTCCGCGTGCGCATGTCGTTAAGGACCGTGCCAGCCATGTTGGCGATGACGGTGTCTTCGGTGGAGTCTTTGCTGCTCAAAATGCCCACAGAGAGCAATCCGAGTATGGCAGTAATGGCAAAGGCCGCGATGCCAAGGGCGATGACGATTTCCACCAGCGCAAAGGCCTTCCGCTGGCGGGCGGAACGAAAAAGGGTCGGAACTTTCATGGTCGGTCGATTTTTGTCCTGCCTGTCGCCGGGAGGATGGTGACGTTGTAGTAATTCCCCTTGTTGGTGCTGATCGTGGTGGATCCTTGGTAAACACCCTCGACCAATGTGACCCTCGTCGCTTTGCTGCTGAACAGGCTTCCATTGGGGAGAAAAGCAACCGATTGGCAGTTGGTGGCATTCAATGTCTTGCCGCCGTAGCTCAGGTTCGGAAGCGGAGGATCCAGTGCCGGAGCCTTGGACGAATCGGCAAGCACAAAAGCGCTCGTGGAACTCACAACAACCCCGGTGCGAAGCACCTCCCACTTCGACGCCTGCTTCCAGTCGGTCGTTTTCGCCACGGCTCCAGCTTCGGGCGCCGCACGCTCCATGATCGTGAAGGAACGGTAGGCCCCCTCCGAATTTGGATCAATGTTCAACACGACGGCTGTCATGGTGTTTCTCGAACTCGAGTTCGAACGGGCCAGATTGATCAGGTTGACCACCTGGTTGCCCGACATGGACAGGGCATTGCTCTTTCCGATACTTGAAAACGCCGGAACGAGCATCGACATCAGCATTACGATGATCGCCATGACGACCAGCAGTTCGATCAGCGTGAACCCAAAGCAGGTTCGTCTTCGAGCATCTGGAACCGGATTGGGAGCAGAAAGGGCGGGATCATTTGGCATAGTTCAGCGGGGAATGTATTTACTATTGAAGTATCCAGTATAGCGCGAGGAGAAAAACATGTCTATTCGATGTTGCGTCTTTTTTCTTAGATTTTTCGCATGTCGAAAAACACGAGTGTGGGAGTCGATCGGCATTCGAAATGGCGAAACCGATCCCTCGCTTTTGGGCATCGTCGTCACGCCCGAAACCGCTGTGACGCCTGGCTGAAACGCCAATGGCATGAACGTCTCCGGGGCATCGCTGCCCGCTTCCTCACCTTTCCACACCGCACGTGCTTCGCAGAGTCAGGCTCTGTTTGAAAAAGCCTTCCAGCACATGCGGGCTACACCTTCGATCAGGAGTCTTTCTAAGCTCCTTTGAACTCAGGTTTGCCGGAACTTTTGATTGTATGTTGAGCTTCGGCTTTTTTCTTTTCCGCCCATTTTGCCGTCATGAGGGCGGACAATCTCGCCCGGCCTTCGGGGGTTATTGTTCCTTTTTTCTTAGGCGCGAGTGCAACAGGGGTTTTGACTGCCTGAGTCTTTTGTTCAGAGGGAAGCGGTTTGGCTTTTGATTTTGCAGCCTTTTCTTCAACCTTCTGTTTCAGTTTCGTGAGTTTCTTCGTGTATTTTTGAATCTTGGTTTCGAGTTTTGTAAGCTTTTGCTTTAGATCTTCGATCTTGGCCATAGGGGAACATTAGATGGCCGAAATCGAAGTGAATGCAAGGGCGAACTCATGCTTCATCCCTCTCTTTAACGGGGTAACTGGGTATCTCTGGCTGCGGCATGAAATGCACCACGCGCTGGTCCCGCAGAGATGCCCCGCGATGCGCGGGGATCCGCCAACGGCGCCAGACAGCGCCTTGCCACCACCAAATCCCGACTTGCGCGGCGTGAGGGTTTGGATACTGTTCAGATGAACATTGTTCGCAAACACACCATGCTTACCGAACGCCAGCAGAAGATTCTCGATTTCGTCCGTGACCAGCAACGCACGCAGGGCGTGACGCCTTCGACGCGCGAGATCCAGGAGCATTTCGGATTCGCCAGCCAGACGGCGGTGGTTTCGCATTTGCAAGCTCTCGAACGCAAGGGCGCGCTGCAACGCCGGCCGGGAAAGGCGCGGGCGCTCGTGCTCGCCGATGCGCCCCGCGTGCCGATGCTCGACATTCCGATCTTCGGAACGATCCCCGCCGGCATGCCGGCGGATCAGCAGCAGGAAAGCGAAGGCTGTTTGTCCGTCGATCTCGACACGATCCGGTTGCCGCGCGGGGCGCGCGTGTTCGCGCTCAAGGTGCGCGGCGATTCGATGGTGAATGCGGGCATCCTCGATGGCGACGTGGTGGTGCTGGAGTTCAAGGAGGCGCGCAACGGCGACATCGTGGCGGCACTCATCGACGGCGAAACAACGCTCAAACGCTATGTCGTGCAAAGGGGGAAGCCGTTTTTGAAGGCGGAGAATCCGCGTTACCCGAACCTGATTCCGGCGCAGGAACTTGTCATCCAGGGGGTGCTGGTTGCGCTCTTTCGGACGATGAAGAAATGAGGAGGCGGGAATGAGGGCGTTGATTTTACTCCGGCACATTTTGGGCGAAGGGATGCGTCGGTTGCGGGCCGGCCGCGCCGGTCGCTGCCGCCAGCTTGAATTGCCGCTGCGCTTTGAAAAATGATCGTTCATCTCGATGCCGATGCGTTCTTTGCATCCGTCGAGCAGGCTGCCGACGCCAAGCTGCGGGGCAGGCCGGTGGCCGTCGGCGGTGAGCGGCGCGGCATCATTGCATCGGCCAGTTACGAGGCGCGCAAGCTCGGGATTTACACCCCGATGCCGACCGCGCGGGCGCGGAAACTTTGTCCGCGTCTCATCGTGCTGCCGGGCGATTTCGAGAAGTATGAACGGTTCTCGCGGTTCATGTTTTCGTATGCCTACGACTTCACGCCGGAGGTCGAGATCGCCTCGATCGACGAGGGCTATTTCGACCTGCACGGAAACCGGAAACGCGCACCGCGCGAAGTGGCGGAGACGATCCGAAGGGCAATCGCGCAAAGCCTGAAGATCACCGTCTCCGAAGGCATCGGCGCGAACAAACTCGTCTCGCAGGTGGCGTCGAAGCTGAACAAACCGGCTTGTTTTCTCGAAGTGCCGGCGGGAGACGAAAAGCTGTTTCTCGCGCCGCTGCCGAACAAATGGCTGCCGGGCGTCGGGCCGAAACTCGCGGCGACTTTGAACGCGGCGGGGCTCGCGCTGATCTCGCAAATCTCCGCGATGCCCGCCGACATGCTCGCGCTGCTTGTGGGCGGTTATGCGCCGCAGTTGCGGGCTTTCGCCAACGGCATCGACGAGCGCCCGGTCATCGCCGAACCGCCCGAGGCGAAAAGTTACAGCGAACAGGAAACCTTCAGCGAAGACGTCACCGACGAAGTGTTCCTCCTCGCCACGCTTCGCAGCATGGCCGACCGGCTTGCCACAAAGGTGCGCGAGGAAGCCAGGAGCTTTCGTACCGTGACGCTGAAACTGCGCTACAACGACATGCAGGACGTTTCGCGAGGCGTGAGTCTCGACGAGCCGAGCGACATGGAACACGACATTTACCCGCTGATGCCCGGACTGTTGCGCAAGGCATGGGAACGGCGGGTCAGCATCCGCATGGTGTCGCTCAGGCTTTCCCACATTTACGGCGGCGTCTTCCGCAGCGAACTGGCGCTCGACGAGCAAAGCCGGAAACGGGAGAACCAGCGCAGGCTCGCCGGAGTGCTCGACCTGCTTCGCAAGGAACACTCGATCATGCGCGGGCACGATTTGTGGCTCGCAAGGCGCGGCAACAAGCCGCGCGGCGATCTGGAACAGCGGCCCGCGGCGGCGCGTTCCAACACACGCCCACGCGCCGCCGCTGACTACGTTCCGCTCAACGTCAAAAGCCATTACAGCTTTCTCGACTCCGCGCTTTCCATTCCGGCCATCATCGAAGCCGCGCAATCCATCGGCGCGAAAGCCGTCGCGATCGCCGATCCGAACTTGCACGGAGCGGTGGAGTTTTTCACGGCGGCGAGGGAGGCGGGAATCAAACCGATCATCGGTGCGGAGGTGGTGTGCGACGGGGGGAGCCTGAATCTCTACGTCGAAAACCAGACGGGCTACGCGAACCTTTGCCGGTTGCTCTCCGCGCCGCATGTCTCGCGCGAGTTGTTCGCGGAACATCGCGACGGCCTGATCGCCGTGGACGCCGGCCGCATCGCGCTGCCGGAGATTCGTTACCGCACGCCCGCCGACCGGCAGAAATTCGACATCATCCAAAGCATCCGCACCCTCACACGGCTCAACGAACCGCACCCGGAGAAGCGGAGGGGCGATTTTCATTTTCCGAAACCGGCGGAAGTCGCCGCGCGATGGAGCGACGAGGCCATGCGCGCCACACATGGGATTGCGGAGCGATGCGAGTTCGCCTTCGAGTTCCACAAACTGCGGTTCCCGCGCTTTTCGCCGCAGGACGGCTCGACACCGCACGAGTTTTTGCGACGGCTCGCGTTTGAAGGGTTGCGCCGTCGTTACGGCACGCGCGCGGCGCAGCACGAGGCGCAACTTCGCGAGGAACTGGGCATCATCGCCGAAGTCGGCTACGAGGAATACTTCCTCACGGTCCGGGACATTTTGCAGGAGTGCCGGCATCGCGGCATCGCGTGGATCACGCGCGGGAGCGCGGCGGATTCGCTGGTCTGCTACTGCCTCGGCATCAGCGGCGTCTGCCCGATCCGGTTCGAGCTGTATTTCCGGCGGTTCCTCAACCGCGAGCGCATGGCGCTCAACAAGCTGCCGGACATCGACATTGATTTCGCGCACGACCGCAAGGACGACGTGGTGGATCTCATCTTCGAGCGCTACGGAACGCAGCACGCGGCCATCGTCGGCGGGTTCAACACCTATCGGGGTCGCAGCGCCGTCGCCGACATCGCCAAGGTGCTCGGAGTCTCCGAGCATCAAATCCGCAGACTCACCGAAAGCGTGCCGCGCACCTCCGCCGCGCATGTCGCCGAAGCGGTGGGCGAAAGCCAGGAATGCCGCGACAGTCCGTGGCACGAGGAACCGTTCAAGACCGCGCTGGAAATGGCGGCGTTCCTCGACGGCTTTCCGCGTCACCCGAAACAGCATCCTTGCGGCGTCGTGCTTTCACGCGATCCGATCGCGACGCTCACGCCGACGTTCACGAGCACGAAGGGTTATCCGACCACGCATTTCGACATGGACGCGGTGGAAGCCGTCGGCCTTGTGAAAATGGACATCCTCGCGCAGGGCGGACTGGCGGTGATCCGGGACACGCTCGCACTGCTCCGGGAACGCGGCATCGCGCCCGATCTTGAGCAGCTCGAACCGTGGAACGACGCGGCAATCTGGAAGATGATCGCCGACGGAAACGCGCGCGGCGTGCATCACATCGAAAGCCCGGCGATGATCTCGCTCGCACGCATGTGCAACGTGCGCGACATCGACTGTCTCGTGGCGATCGTTTCCGTCATCCGGCCCGGTGCGGCCAACGGCGCGAAGAAAGCGCAGTTTGCGCGGCGCGCGCAAGGACTGGAGCCGGTGGAGTACGCGCATCCGAGCCTCGAACCGGCGTTGCGCTCGACGTTCGGCGTCGTCGCCTACGAGGAGCACATCCTCCAGATCTGCGAGGCGTTCGCGGGACTTCCGGCGGGACGCGCCGACGTGCTCCGCCGCGCGCTCGTGAAGGAGAAGACCGCGACGATCGAGGAAATCGCAGGCGAGTTCGTCATCGCGGCAAGACAGCGCGGGCGCACCGAAGAAGACATCGTGCGCGTGTGGGAATTGGTTGCGGGATTTCAGGGCTACGCCTTTTGCCGTGCGCATTCCACGGCTTATGCGGTCGAGGCGTATCAGGGTGCCTATCTCAAGCGTCACCATCCCGCGGAGTTTCTTGCGTGCGTGCTCGGCAACGGCAAGGGCTTTTACTCGACACTTGCCTACACGCTCGAATGCCGGCGGCTCGGCATCGGTTTTCTCGCGCCCGACGTGAACGCTTCGCGCTGGAATTTCGCCCCCGATGAAACGGCCGGCGGCAGGGCGATCCGCGTGCCGGTCCGCATCGTCAAAGACCTCACGCAGGCGACGATCGAACGCCACCGGCACGAATGCGAGCGCGCGCCTTTCGCTTCGCTCCGCGATTTTTTCGTGCGCGTGTCGCCGTGCCTTGGCGAGATGCAGAACCTCATCCGCACCGGCGCATTCGACAGCTTCGGCGATTCGCGCACCGGGCAGTTCTGGCAACTGCAGCACCTCGCGCAATGGCCGCGCGCGCAGGGCTTCCTGTTTCGCAGCGAAGAAACCTGCCCGCTCCCGGCGGTGCCGCTCACCGAGCCGGATTATTTGCAGCGGCTTCGCGACGAAACGGAGCTGCTCGGATTCACCGTGAGCGGGCATCCGCTCGACCAGTTTCCCGACGTGGCCTGGAAAACTTATTGCCCGATCAGCGACCTCGCCCGGTATCCCGGCGGGAGCGTCACCGTCTGCGGACTCATCATCGAAGATCGAATGCACAGCCAGGTCACCGGCGAGAAGATGAAGTTCATCACCATCTGCGACTACACCGGCATCATCGAGTGCGAGATTTTCGCCGAAGCCTGCCGGCTCTTTGGAATCCAAACCGTGCGCCACCCCGTCGTGGAGGTTTCCGGCAAAGTGACCCTGTTCGACAACGGGCTCGGCTATACGCTGCAAGTGGAGCGAATGGGAAAGCCGCGCTCAGTTTCTTGCTCTTGGTGCGCCCGTGAAGCGGGCGTCAACGCGGGTGGAAGTCCCGCCGGTGCAATTAGACGGTTCAGCACCGCAGACCGTGCCAACTGCGTCGCCGCGAGGCGGGGTGGGGAGCAGGCATGGAGTCGAACCGGCAGGTCGCAATGCACAGATGAACCACATAAATGAGCCTCGAAAAACACTCCCGGCAGCCGAGCCTCTCAAGAGTGGGCGAAGGCCGCAGAGTCGAGACCCAGACCAACCGTCGTGGGTTTTGACAATGGACCGGCGGGGTCTGCGTGGGCGACATGTCGCGGAGTGACGCGCGGGTAAACGGGGAGATCTGTCATGGCGGGTAAGCAAGACTCAACTGGCGGCACAACCCCAACAAAGGGGAAGGCCGTGCAGGCCAGGACAGAAGTCGGAGGCGTTCGTAGTAGTGATAATCCCGTGCCGGACCTCTGGTTCGGGCAACCCGCGGGGGAGCGAAGGGACGCCACTTGTTCCGCAGGAGCGAAGCGCAGGGAAGGACGTGGTGACGGCCCGCGAGGGCTACCAGCACCCGAGAAAGTCCGGCAACTGCAAATCACCCTGTATCGGAAAGCGAAGTCCAAGCCGGAATACCGGTTCTGGAGTCTATATGGAGAAGTGCAACGCGCCAACGTGCTGGCAGCAGCTTGGCGGCGCGTGAAAGCGAATGCAGGAGCGGCGGGGGTGGATGGAGTGAGCATCGAGGAACTCGCCGCCGATGCGCAGGTGGAAGCCGCGTGGCTGAACGCGCTGCAAGAGGAGCTTCACTGCAAAACGTACCGGCCCGCGCCGGTGCGCAGGGTGAAGATTCCCAAAGCCAGTGGAGGGTTTCGTGGGTTGGGGATTCCCACGGTGAAAGACCGCGTGGTGCAGATGGCGGTGTATCTGGTGCTGATGCCGATCTTCGAGGCGGACTTCCATCCGCGCTCCTTCGGTTTTCGGCCCGGACGGGGCGCCCACCAGGCGGTGGAGGTAATCCGGGAGGCATTGCGCATGGGCAAGACCGAGGTGGTCGATGCCGATCTGGGGCAATACTTCGACACGATCCCGCATCGGAAGCTGATGCGGCAGGTGGCCCGGCGGGTGAGCGACGGGATGATCCTGAAACTCATCAAAGCCTGGCTGCGCGCGCCGATCGTCGAGGAAGAGCAAGGCGGAGGCCGGAGGATGAAGGCCAACCCCTGTGGCACCCCGCAGGGCGGCGTCATCTCTCCCTTGCTGGCCAACATCTACCTTCATCCGCTGGATGAGGGCGTGAATGAATGCCGGCAAAAGCCGCGGATGGTGCGGTATGCGGACGATCTGGTGATCCTCTGTCGGCCCGGAGAAGGAGAGGGGATGAAGGAGCGGCTGGCTCGGTGGCTGCAAAGCCGGGGGCTGGCCCTGAACGAAACCAAGACCCGAGTGCTCCAGAGCTGCGCGAGCGGCTTTGAGTTCCTGGGTTTCACCTTCCGCTGGCAGCAGTCGAAGAAGGGAACGCCGTATGTGCATACCGAGCCGAGCGCCGGCGCAGAGCAGGCGCTCCGGGACCGGGTGCGTGAACTCACCCGGCGTCCCACCACCTGGAGAGCGACTGGCGAGGTTGTGCGCGAGATCAACCAAGTGACCCGTGGCTGGAGCAACTACTTTGCTTTGGCCCACCACCACCGGAGCTTCGGGCAGATGAATCACTTCATCGCCCACCGGCTGCGGCAATGGTTATGGCGCAAGCACGGGAATCCCTCGGGGAAATACCAGCGCTGGCCGGACCGCGAACTCTTCACCACGTATGGACTCTATCACCTGCCGGCGACGCTGGCGTAAGACATCGCAAACCGACAAAGGAACTCGGAAAGCCGGATGCGGGAAAACCGCCCGTCCGGTTTGATGAGGGGCGGGAAGCAGACGGTCACTGGCCCGCGGGCCTCTCAATCCGTCGCTTCCCGCCTACTCTACATCTTGATCCTGCCCCTCTTTCTTGGAGCACGAGCAGGAGCAAGAATAAGATCAAGAGCAGGCGTTTCCTGCAATTTGATTGCGTAAATCGCATTACATCCGCCTCACAACCAGCCGGGCGAAGCGCATTGAGGCGTCTGAACCGGGCGGCGTTTTAGGACGGAGAAAAACGGTTTCGGTGCCGTTGCCGTTGTCGTTCCGGGAAACAAGTTCGACGAGATCGCTGCCTGACAGCCAGTTCGTCGTCGTGAGATCACCGCACAACTCAACGGTGTAAGTGAGACCGTCCACGGTGTAATCAAATCCAACGGAGCCAGTGCCGCCGGTGCGCTGGACGAACCGGACCAGCAACACTCCGCCCACCATCACGAATCGGGGCATTGCAACCACGGGGTTGGACGCCGGTTCGCAGCCCACGGCAAAGGCGACGCCGTTCGAGACACCGGTGTTGTTGAAATCGCCGCTCCACGTTTTGCCCGAAGCGGTGACGCCGAAGACGCGCCGCTCCCACCAGTCTGGCAGGCCATTGCCATCCGTGTCTGTGGTATCCTGGATCGCAGTCGCGACGGCGGCGGTTGGTGAGTAGTTGATGGTCAGCATCACGCCTGTGTCGGTGGTCGGCGGCAGTGTGATCTGGCTGAAAGTTCCGGTGAGCGCCGACGCAGTGAGGATCGGGCAGGTCCATCCGCGGACTGGGGTAAACCCGGGAGGGTAGGTAACGGCAAGCCCTCCAGCCAAAGTCGCGGTGCCGGTGACGTCAAGGGTGCCTGTCGCACCAACAACGCGTTCGAGAAGGGCGCCGGCTGATTGCGTGAAGTTGCCATGGATCGCAGGCGTGCCGGCGAGTGCATTGACCGCCAGCGTGCCTCCTGATTGGTAAAGGCTCATCGGGGTCTGGGCATTGCCAAATTGATGAAAGCTCAAGCGTCCTCCCGTGAATGTGAAGTTGACCGTCCCGAAACCGGCGAGAATCTGCGAGGCGGAAAGAGTTCCGCCGGAAAGCGCATAGCGGCCAAAGCTGCCCGGCTGCTCCGCGAGGACGACATTGCCGTCCACCTGTAGTGTTCCACCGCGGTGCTCGACAAATCCTCTGCCCTCTTTTCCCAGCACCATGTTGCCGGTTACCTGCAAGGAACCACCCGCATACAAATAAAGGCGGCCCTGGCCTGGCATCGGATAAGTATCGTCGCGGACACCGAGGTAGAGATTGCCCGTTTGTCCCACGGCGGAATCAACCTTAACCGATGGGGAGGACTGACCCCCGGCACCTGAAATCAGCGTGCCCTGGAGAGCGGAGGTTGTGTCACTCGCATACTGGCTCCAATCCTTTGCCCAATAGAAACGGTTCGGACCATACCCATAGAGATCGACAGCCCAAGGATCCTGAAACACAGCCGCCTCGGCGACACTTTGGAGATAGGCGGCGTCGGCGACATTCGCGGTGTAGCTATTGCCAGCAGGGCTTCGCCCGAACATCGTGGCGTAATGCACGCAGGCCATCAGGTAGGATCCCGCAAGCGAGGGGTGGCCGTCAGGCGAGTAGAGGTTAATGTCCGACCGTGTCAATCGCACCGTCTGCCAGGCAAGCCCCGCCGGCGAGATCGCTATTTTGTAAAGGCTCGCCTCGAGAGCATAATTGTAACGGATAAAGGCTGTCTGCTGCCTGAATTGAACCAGACCCTCATCCGATGGCCCGAAGTCCCAACTCGGCGTGTTAAAGAACATGCTCCGCGCACCTGCACCGAAGGCCTGGCCATTCAGGATCTGCACCGCCCAGTCCTGTTCGATGACGTTGCCAGTGCTGTATTGCTGCAACAGGACGAGGTCGTAGTTGCCTGAACTGACCGCACCGAGCGAATTGGTGGCGTGTTGTGCCAAATCCCATCCGGCATTCGCAACCTGTCCGTGGGTGAAGAAATCGCCAGCACTGTTGGCAAGGTTCTGGACCAGGCCGGGCATATCATTGGTGTAGGTCAGGCTGTTGCCCAAAAAGAGCACGCGCAAAGGCGACGAGGGCGGTGCGGCAACCGCGGGCGCGCCAGGCCACAAGAGACAAAACAGCGCCATCGCTGCGGCATGTCGAAGCGAAGACTTCTTCAAGTGCGGCGATATGCAGAATTGGGTGAAATTAGGCGAGTTCATATCTCGGTTCAACCGACCTGAGCCGGACTGATACACAAACCGGGCCGAAATGTCGAGCGGCAGTAGGAGCAGATGCGCTTGCTCTGGTCCTGGCAAGCGGCTTTGGAGGCGAGGTCGGCTGTCTAAGGGATGGCAGCCGGTTGTCGTTCATGCTTCCGATCGGACGTGGAAATGAGCCCGGCGATTTTTGAGGCGAGAGTCCGCACGTGGGGCTCATGGAGCATGGTCGTGTGGTTCCCAGGGACGGGGACAATCTCGACGCGACGGGTAAAAGCGAGGTCTGCTCCCAGGCTCGGATCGTTGGCGCAGCCGATGGCGGCGGTCGAGAGAAACAAAGTCCCATGACAGGGAATGGGCTGCGGACGGTATCTCCGCTGGGCGCGGCGGTAGATTTTGCGGACGATGTCCACATGGGCGAACCGGGTCGCCTGATCTTCATCCACGGGCATCGTTCGGGCGGGCTCGCCCTGGGGCGTGAGTCCGGGCGCAGGACGCCGCCATTTCATTTTGAGTTTGCTCCAAAAATACCGCGCCCCAAACCGGCTCGTGAGTTCGAGATTTCGCAGCACCCAAAGCTTGTAGGCCCGCATTTTGAAATGCCAGCCCAGCGCCTCCGGGTTCACGCTTGTGTCGAAGAGAAACACCGATTCCACCTGCCTGCCGCGAGCCAGCAATGTGCGCGCAACCTCGATGGCGAGCAGGCCTTCAAAACAGTATCCTGCCACCAGGTACGGCCCGC
Source organism: uncultured Verrucomicrobiae bacterium (assembly GCA_963751395.1). Taxonomy (GTDB): domain Bacteria; phylum Verrucomicrobiota; class Verrucomicrobiia; order Chthoniobacterales; family Chthoniobacteraceae; genus CAVVUC01. The sequence continues at coordinate 483,968 of CAVVUC010000001.1, forward strand.
CGGGATCGCGTTCGAGAATCTGCTCCGCGTGCCGCGCAGCCAGATCCTCGACACTCGGCAAACCCTCCAGCCGACCGGATGCCATCGCATCGATCAGAGTCTTCGAGACGGGCACAACGCTGGCGAATGACGGCACCTCATTTCCGACCAGAGGCGCGAGATGCATGAGATCCATTCCAAATTCGCCGATGATAAAGACCAGCTTGCGCTCCGCGGACCCGGATTGCAGTTGAATGAAGACGCCGGTTTCGACTTCCGAACCCGTGGGAAGCACCCGGGCGAGTTTCTCGATGGTGGGATGCAGGAAGAGCATCGCGATCGGGACATTCACGCCGAGCATCCGGCGGAGGTCGCTGACGATTTTTGCGGCGAGGAGCGAGTGACCGCCGAGATCGAAGAAGTTGTCGCGCACGCCGATCGGGCCGGTCCCGAGCGCGTCCTGCCAGATCTGGACGAGTTGAAACTCGAGGTTTGTTCGCGGCGAAGAAAGCTCCCGTGGTTCGTTCTGCTCGGCGATCGGCACGGACGCGAGAGCCTGTCGGTCCGCCTTGCCGGAGGACGTGAGCGGCATGCTCTCCATGAAGACAAATCTGCCGGGGATCATCGGATCGGGCAAAGTCTCGCGCAGATGCTCGCGCAGTGTCGCAGCCGGGAGTGTCGCACCGGTGTCTGCCGCGATGAACGCCACGAGCATGATTTCGCCCGAGGAATTCTCGCGGCTCACGACGGCGGCGCGCTGCACGAGCGGATGCGACGCGAGCGCGGCTTCAATCTCCGCCGGCTCGATGCGGAAGCCGCGCACCTTCAACTGCTCATCCATCCGCCCGAGGAACTCGATGTTTCCATCGGCAAGAAAGCGTGCGCGGTCGCCAGTGCGGTAAAGGCGGGCATCGGGCGCGTCGGTGAAACGATCCGGCACAAATCGCTCCGCGGTGAGTTCCGGGCGGCCGGGGTAACCCCGCCCGACGCCGCTTCCGCCGATGTGAATCTCGCCGGACACGCCGGGCACCACCGGCTCGCCGCGATGATCGAGAATGTAGATGCGCGTGTTGGCGAGCGGCCGCCCGAGCGGCAACGTGCCCGACGCGCACTCTGGAGGCGGGCCGTCCACGCGCCACGCGAGCACGCCCACGGTGGTTTCGGTCGGGCCGTAATGATTGAAGATTGCGCAGTCGGGCGCGAGGCTCTGCAAGCGCTCCACCCACTCACTGCGCGCGGGTTCGCCGCCGAGGATCAAACAGCGCCGGGGCATCACGCGCTCCGGATGCGGCCCGCTTTGCAGAGCGGCGAGATGTGAGGGCACGATCTTGAGGCAGTCGATGGGATGCCGGCTGAAATAGTCCGCAAACGCGACCGGATCGGCGATGCGCTCACCCGCGATGACGTGCAGGCTGCCGCCGGTGCAGAGCGCGGGGAAGATCACCGTGTTGCCCAGGTCGGCTGACAGCGCGGATGCGGTGGCGAAGCTCCAGCCCGCGCCGAACTTCACGCGCTCGATGATGCCGGAAACGTAATTGACGATGTTACGATGCTCGATGGCGACGGGCTTGGGTCCGCCCGTCGATCCCGAGGTGTAGATGACGTAGGCGAGATTGGCAGGCGCCGCGCCGGGCCCGCGCCGGGCATCAGGCACAACGTCGCGCGCCAAGGCGTCCTGGATGCAAACGGCTTCACAGCGCAGTTCGGGCAGACGTTCGAGCACGTCGCGCTGCGTGAGCAGCACCGCGGCGTTGCAGTCCTCGATCAGCAGCTTCAAACGCGCGGCGGGAAATGCGGGATCGAGCGGCACATACGCGCCGCCTGCTTTCAAAATGCCGAGCAGGCCGACGATCATTTCCAGCGATCGCTCGATGCACAAGCCCACGAGCACTTCCGGTCCGACGCCGCGCGTCTGGAGGAAGGTCGCGACCCGGTCGGCGCGGGAGTTGAGTTCGCGGTAAGTGAGGCTCTCCTCTTCAAAGACGAGGGCCACGGCTTCGGGAGTCCGCTCCGCCTGCGCCTCGAAAAGCTCGTGGATGCAGCGCTCGGACGGTTCCACCGGCTCGCTCCGGTTCCACTCCACGAGAACGCGCTCGCGCTCGGCGTCGCTCATCACGGGCAGCGCGCCGATGCGCCCGGAGGGATTCGCCACGATGGCTTCGAGCAGAATGCGCAGGCGGTCGAGCAGCCGCGCAATCGTCTCGCGATCAAACAAATCGGTGCTGTATTCCGCCTTCACCTTCAGTCCATCGCCCGTCTCGATCAGCGTCACCGAAAGATCGAATTTCGCCGTGCCCGAAGAAACCACATCGAGCGCCACGCACAGCGCGCCCTCGGGCTGCGAAGGCGGCAGATTCTTCAGCGCAAAGAGCACCTGACAGATCGGGCTATAGCTCAGGTTTCGCGCGGGCTTGAGTTCCTCGACGAGCTTTTCAAACGGCAAATCCTGATGCGCGTAAGCGCCAAGCGTGACCTCGCGCACGCGGGACAGCAGCTCGCGGAAAGTGGGATTGCCCGAGAGGTCGCAGCGCAGAGCAAGGAGGTTCACGAAAAAACCAATCAGCCCTTCAATCTCCGTGCGATGCCGCCCCCCGCTGGGCGAACCGACCACGATGTCGTCGCGTCCGCTCAAACGGCTCAGCAACAGATGGAACGCCGCGAGGGTGGTCATGAACAAACTCACGCCCTCCTCGATGCTCAACGCGCGCAGTCCGTCGGCGAGCTGCTTGGAAAAGCGGGCCGTCTCCACCGCCCCGCGATGGCTTTGCTCAGTGGGGCGCGGCCGATCCGCGGGCAATTCGAGCAACGGCGGCGCGTCGGCAAGCTGCCGCCGCCAGTAACTCAACTGCTGTTCGAGGCGGGGGCCGCACAACCATTTCCTTTGCCACACCGCAAAGTCCGCATACTGGACCGCCGGCTCTGGCAGAGGTGACGGCTTTCCCGCCGAGAACGCCGGGTAAAGCGCGTTGAGTTCGTCCATCAGCACGCCTGCGGACCACTCATCCATGGCGATGTGATGCGCGTTCACGAAGAGCAGATGCGCATCGGGTGCGAGGTGGAAAAGTTGTGCGCGGAACAGCCGGTCCCGCGAGAGATTGAAAGGACGCCTGGCCTCATCCTCGCAGCGGCGCGCCGCTTCCGACTCGCGAACCGGCCCGGGCAGCGCGCTGAGGTCGTGGCACGGCAGCTCCATCGGTTCCACGTCCGCGATCGTTTGCGCAGGCCCGCCGTCGATGGAGTCGAAGCGGGTGCGCAGCGATTCGTGACGGCGCACGATCTCATCCAGGCAGCGCCGCAGGACCGACGCATCGAGCGGGCCGTCGAGTCGCAACGTCATCGCAACATTGTACAACGCGCTGTCCGGCTTGAGCTGATCGAGAAACCAGAGCCGTTCCTGTGCGAACGAAAGAGGCAGCGGGCCTTCGCGCGGCACGGGGATCAATGGCGGCGCGCCGGAATCCGCGGCGGCCATGCCGTCGATCCACTTCGCCAGAGCGCGCACGGTTTGATTTTCAAATATGCAGCGCAGCGGCACCTCGATTTTCAGTTCATCGCGCACACGCGAGACGAGCTGTCCGGCGAGCAGCGAGTGTCCTCCGAGCGCGAAGAAATTGTCGTTCATTCCCAAGCGTTCGACGCGCAAAACCGCGTTCCAGATTTTCGCGAGACGGTCCTCGGTCGGCGACGCCGGCGGTGCGTAGTCCTCGCCGGCACGCTGCGCCGCCGGATCGGGCGCGGGCAGGGCGTTGCGGTCGATCTTTCCGGCTGGCGTGAGCGGCAGCGCCGGGAGCAGCGTGAATGTTGAGGGCACGAAATGCTCCGGCAGCTTTTCTCTGAGGAACGCCTGCAACTCGGATGTGGTCGGTGAACCGCCTCCATTCGCAACGACGTAGGCTGCCAGGCGGTGGTCGCCAGGCGCGGCCTCGCGCGCGATCACTGCGGCTTCGCGAACGGCAGGGTGCTGCCTCAGCGCGGCCTCGATTTCGCCCGGCTCGATGCGGAACCCGCGAATCTTCACCTGCTGATCGGCGCGACCTCGGAATTCGAGAGTGCCATCCGCGCGCTGTCGGACGAGATCGCCGGTGCGGTAAAGGCGCGCCTCCGGCTCGTTGTGAAACGGGCTGGCGACGAATCGCCCGACGGTGAGTTCGGGACGATTCAGATAGCCGCGCGCGACGCCCTCGCCGCCGATGAAAAGCTCGCCGACGACACCAAGCGGCACCGGCGCAAGGTCGCCATCAAGCACGTAAACCTGCGTGTTCGCGATCGGTCTGCCGATGGACGGCGCGCCCTCTCCCGCGCGGCACTCGGCCATTGTCGCCCAGATCGTCGTCTCGGTCGGGCCGTAGAGATTGAAAAACCGCCGGCCCGGAGCCCACTGCGCGACCAGCCTTTCGCTGCACGCTTCGCCCGCAACGGTGATGACGCGCAGCTCCGGCAGCTCCGCGAAAGGCATCGCCGCGAGCGCGGACGGCGTCAGTGTGACGATGCTCACGGAGTGCTCGCGCAAAAAGCGGATGAGTCCAGGCCCCGGCATCAGGTCTTCCTGACAGCCCACGCACAATGCCGCGCCGTGGCTGAGGGCCATCACGATTTCAAAAATGGACGCGTCGAAACTGATCGAGGCGAACTGCAACACGCGGTCGCCGGGAGCAGGCCGGAAGGCTTTCGTCTGCGCTTCCGCGACGTTGCACAGGCCGCGGTGCGGCACGAGCACGCCCTTCGGCTGTCCTGTGGAACCTGAAGTAAAAATGACATACGCGAGATGATTCGACTCGACGTGGGTTGCGGGGCTTTCCGCCGGCTCGCTTGCGATCTCCTCCGCATCGAAGCACACGAGTTGCGCCGCGCTTTCCGGCAGCGATGCAACCAGCGATTGCTGCGTAAGGATGATCGGCAATCCGGAGTCCGCGATCATGAACCTGAGCCGCTCCGCCGGGTAGGAGGGATCGAGCGGGACGTAAGCGCCGCCAGCCTTGAGGATTCCCAGCAGGCCGACGATCATCTCCAGCGAGCGCTCCATGCAGAGTCCGACGAGAACCTCTGGCCCGACACCCCGTTTGCTCAAATAGCGGGCGACGCGGTTGGCCTGCTCGTCGAGCTCGCGGTAGGTGAGTCGCTGGTTCTCAAAAATCAGCGCCACCGCCTCCGGCGTGCGCCCGGCCTGCGCCTCGAACAACTGATGGACACATTTGTCTCGCGGATACTCCTGCTCCGTCCGGTTCCACTCGACCAGCAAGCGCTCCTTCTCCGCCTCGCTCATCAGCGGCAGCGCGCGGATGCGCGCGGCAGGATTCGCAACGATGCCCTCGAGCAGCGTGCGGAAGTGCCCGAGAAGCCGGACGATGGTCTCGCGCTCAAACAAATCGGTGCTGTATTCGGCCAACACATGGAGTGCGTCTTGTGTTTCGATCATCGTCACCGACAGATCGAATTTCGCCGTGCCCGTCGGCACCCAGTCGAGCGAGAGACGCAGACCATCAGCAGGCTGGGCGACAGGCAGGTGCTGGAGCGCGAAGATCACCTGGCAAAGCGGACTGTAGCTCAGGTTGCGCTCAGGCCTGAGTTCCTCGACAAGCTTTTCAAATGGCAGATCCTGGTTGGCGTATGCGCCCAGTGTCATGTTGCGCACCTTCGCCAGCGTTTCGCGAAATGTGGGATCGCCGGAAAGGTCGCAGCGCAGCACAAGCGTGTTGACGAAAAAGCCGATGAGATTTTCGATCTCCGCACGATTTCTGCCCGCAATTGGCGAACCGATCACGATGTCCTGCTGCCCGCTGATGCGGCTCAAGAACGCCTGAAACGCGGCGAGCAGCAGCATGAAAAAGCTGACCCCTTCCGCCCGGCTGAGCGCCGCGAGTTTCCGGTGCAGCGACCCGGGAAAAATCATGCGCTCTTCTGCGCCGCGATGGCTCTGCACACCGGGGCGCGGATGATCCGCGGGTAGTTCCAGGAGCGCCGGCGCGCCGCCGAGCTGCTCTTTCCAGAAAGCGAGTTGATTGGCGAGCATCCCCGTTGTCAGGCAGTCACGCTGCCATACGGCGAAATCCGCATACTGCACCGGGAGAACCGGGAGCGGCGAGGGCCGGGCTGCTGAGAAGGCGGAATACAGGGCGCTGAATTCCGCCGCCAGCAGACTCGCCAACCAGTCATCTATGGCGATGTGATGCACATTGAGAAAGAGCACGTGCTGCTCCGAGTTCAGCCGGAAGAGCCGTGTGCGCAGGAGCGAGCCTTCGGACAAGTCAAAGGGCTGGCATGCTTCCGCCTCGCAGCCGCGCAGCACTTCGCGTTCGCGCGCCTCCCCGGCCATGTCGCTCAGGTCGCTGAATGGCACGACCACCGCTTCGAAGGCGGCGATCCTTTGCACCGGACTTCCCTCCACTTCAACGAAACAGGTCCGCAGTGATTCGTGCCGGCGCACAATCTCCCCGATGCACCTCTGGCAGGTGGCCATGTCGAACACCCCATCGAGCCGCAAAGCCATGGCCACATTGTAGATCGCGCGCTCCGGTTCGAGCCGATCCATGAACCAAAGCCGTTCCTGCGCAAACGACAATGGCATCGCCGGCAATCGAGGCACGGGCACGATCGGCGGCAGCGGCGGCTCCAGTGCGGCCTCGTCGCGCAAGCGGTCGAGGTGCGCCGCCAACATGCGAACGGTAGGATTTTCAAAGAACGTCCTGAGCGATGCTTCGACGTGGAAAAGATTGCGCACTCGCGAGATCGCGAGCGTCGCCAGCAACGAGTGGCCGCCCAGGTCAAAGAAGTTGTCGTCCAGACTCAACTGTCCAATGCCCAGGACCGTGCAAAAGACACCGGTCAGCATCTCCTCCGTGACGGTGTGCGGCTGTTCCGGCGCTTCTCCCGGAATGCTCCGCTCCCAGTCGGGCGGCGGGAGAGCTTTGCGGTCCAGTTTGCCATTCGGCGTGAGCGGAAACTCAGGCAGCGACACATAAGCCGCCGGCAGCATGTGAGCCGGAAGCCTCGATTGGAGAAAGCGCCGGATGCCGGGCGCGTCGATGCTGCCGTCCTTTCCGCCGATCACGTACGCGACCAAACGAGCATCGCCGGGCGCGATCTCGCGTGAGATTACCACGGCATTGCGAATTGCCGGATACTGGCGAAGCAAGTTCTCGATCTCACCCGGCTCGATCCGATACCCGCGAATCTTGACCTGATGATCCATGCGCCCGAGGAACTCCAGGTTTCCGCCGGGCATTCGCCGCACTGTATCGCCGGTCCGGTAGAGCCGCGCTCCCGGTTCGCTGCTGAAACGGTCCGGAATGAATCGTTCCGCTGTCAGGTCAGGGCGGTTCAGATAGCCTCGAGCCAGTCCTTCGCCACCGATGAACAACTCACCCGGAGATCCGTCGGACACGGGCTCCATGTCGTCGGACAGCACGCGCAGAACTGTTCTGGCAATTGGCGGTCCAATCTGCACCGGCTGGTCGCGATGCACTTCGCAGACGGCAGACCAAATCGTTGTTTCCGTCGGGCCATACATGTTCCACAGCGAATCGCAGCGGTCCAAAAGTTCAGACGCGAGTTCGCCCGACCACGCCTCCCCGCCGCAAAGAATCTTGAGCCCCGGACTTCCCCGCCAGCCTGAATCGATCAGCATGCGCCATGTCGCCGGCGTCGCTTGCATCACGGTCACGTCATTCGATTTCAACAGCGACGCAAGCTGCACCCCGTCTCCCGCCGCTTCCCTGCTCGCCATCAGCACACGGGCACCGACCATCAGCGGCAAAAACAACTCCAGCACTGCGATGTCGAACGACAGAGTGGTAACCGCGAGCAATGTATCGTCGGATTTCATTCCAGGCGCGTTCCTCATCGAAGTGAGAAAGTTCACCACTGCCCCGTGCGAAATCTGAACACCCTTTGGCCGGCCGGTGGATCCGGAGGTGTAGATGACGTAAGCGAGGTTTTCGCCGGATGCCTGGGGGATTTCGCCTGGCCCGGGCACAATCACTGGACCTGGCGGCGCATCCACGCAGACGATTTCCGCAGCGCAATCAGGCAGGGAATCGACGAGCGCTTGCTGGGTGAGCAAGACCGGCATCTGCGTGTCCTCGATCATCCAAGCGAGACGTTCCAGCGGGTAAGCCGGGTCGAGCGGGACGTAAGCACCTCCCGCCTTGAGGACCGCGAGCATTGCGACCACCATTTCAACCAAGCGTTCCAAGCAGATGCCGACAAGCGTTTCGATTCCGACGCCGCACGAGCGCAACTGTGAGGCGAGCTGGTCGGCGCGAGCATCCAATTCCCGATAGCTCACGCGATCTTCATGGAAGACCAATGCCACGGCATCGGGTGTCCTTTTGGCCTGCTGCACGAAAATCTCGTGCAGGCAGTCGGTCTGCGAGAGTGTTTCAGCCATCGGTTGGATCAGTCTTCCATAGTGTTCGAGCATTGGCGAGACCACTCACGCGTCGGCAGACCTTCAAGATCTCACATCATGCTGAGCAACCTTCCAAAACCACCTTGCGTGCCATGGAAATACCGACACCTTGCCGGAGTCGCATTTCGGAGGGCGCGACATGCCTCGATTTGCCTTCGCAAATACTGGACTCACAAGCAAAAAGGGAGCTTGGGGATTGAACCCAAGCTCCCAAGATTAGCTGTGACTGACTTCCAGTGCTCAGTTTACGGATTCAATTTGCCCTTGTCCGTCGTGCCCTGGTCGTAGTTCTCATTGATCGTTTTGACCGCGGTGTTCAGGTCGGCGTACGAGAGGCCAGAGGGCAAAGTCTCACCGCCGAGAACCCGGTTGGCGAGGTCCAGAACCTGCAACACCGTCGAGCCCGCCAACTTCGTGGTGTTGAGCTTCAGGGCCGCCAGTCCCGGCTTGAGGATTCCCGCATTGGAGAAGTCCACGTTCAGTTTGAGCGCGATTGTCTGGCCAGCAAGTTCGCCGGCTTTCGAGGTCGTCACGTTGGTCCCACTGGCGGTCAGTTTGCTTGGGGTGCCGCTGGCGGGCAGGAACGCCTTGACCGCAGCCGCTGTAGTGAACTTCAACGTATAGGTTCCGCCGACCGTCAAGCCGGCCGGATAGAGGTTGGAGAAGTTCGCCGTGAGCAGAGCCCCGGCGGTTGCTCCATCCCATCCCTTGGAGTCCTGCTTGTAGGTGGTGTACTTCTGCGGGGTGCCGCCTCCTGAAGTCCCTGTCACAGTCACCTTGGCCGTGGCCTCGGCGTATAGAACAGTGGTGCCGGAGACTGCCGTGCCTTTGGCTTTATTAATCGCATCGGCGGTGCAGGGAACAGGAACCACCAGATTCGCACCCACCTTCGCCGGCGAGTTATGCACACCAACGATGTTCACCTTTCCGAAGCCGCTCGATCCAAACGCGCTGCCCTTGATCTCGATGGTGTAACCATCCACATAATCCCACGTCGGGAAGCTCGATGGAGGAGCTGGCGAATTCGTGGTGTAACCATAGAACGCCGGCGACTGATTCAGGTTCTTGCTCATGGTCGTGTCCACGCTGACGATGTCAGAAAGGAGACCGCTGATCATCCCTCCATCCCCGCCAGTCGCTCCCAAGGTTCCGTAACCCGACGGGTAAGCCGCAGTGCCAGTGGACGAGATGTAGTCGAACTTGGCCTGGAGGACCACTGTGCCGGTTCCACTGATGAATTGAATATTTGCCCCGTCGCTCCCGGTGAAGTTGCTGAAGGTGTGCCCGTTGGTCCATCCGGAGGAAGCATTGCTGCCATAGGTGTTGTCCACCAGATCCGTGCTCTGCCGGTAGGTCACCTTCACGTTCCCGTTACCGAGCAACTCCGTGATCAGCAGACCGACTTTGGTATCGACGTTGTTGATCGGCGCACAGGTGATGATCGGCGGGATGCCATCCACCACGAACGACTGCGACTGGCCCGGCAGCAAGGTCAGCCCGGGAGGGGCGACAACGTAGAAGTCATCACCTTCATAAGATGGTGTGGCATTGTCATCCTTGATCGTGATGCCCGTCAGTTGAGTGGCACCGGTGTTCGTCACCGTGTAGGTGTATTGAACCTTCTCAAAGGCGTTGACCGTTGTCTTGTTGACCGACTTGGTCAGGGTGAATCGGCCATCTTTTGCCTTATACCCGAAGTCGATCGTTTGATCCGATGAGGTGCTGGTCGGAAGATTCACGAAGTGGGGGTTGGGACCGCTGTCATTGGCTTGCGTGCCTGCGTTGTCCGTAGTCGGAACATAACCTGACAGAGCGGGCTGACTGTTATCGATGGAGACAATATAGTCTCCCTCTATGAGGCCGGTAAACTGGTAGTAACCATTTACATTCAGCGCTGCGTTGAAGGCCGTCGTTCCGGTTGCGAGGGTGTTCAGTCCGGTGCTGTCCTTGAGCACGACGACGACGCCGTTAATGCCCGGTTCATTCAGATCTTGAATGCCGTTTCCGTTCAAGTCATTCCAGACGAAGTCGCCCAAACGCCCCGCGGGGGTGGTATAATAGCCGAAATCAATGGTGTAGTCGAAGCTGCTGTCGGTCGCCAAAACGACCGTGGCGGGATTCGGGTTGCTGTCCACCGACCGATCGGAGCCAGCGGTAACAACCGTCGGAGTAAATCCGGTCAGCGCTCCCTGGGCGTTGTTGATTTTGACGACGTAGGTGCCTGAAGTAAGCGGAGTGAATTGATACCAGCCGTGATCCGAAGGAGTCGAAGGGTTGGGTCCAGTGAAGGTGTTTGCAAGCAGGTTGTTATTGTTGTCCCAGAGCGTCACCTCAACATTATCGATGCCAACTTCGCCTGCATTCTGGATGCCATTGCGGTTGGTGTCATTCCAAACATAGTCGCCGATCGCACCTGAAGCATTCCTGACTTCGATGATGAAAGGTTGAAACGTCCCGACGTTGATGTCGGGCGGCAGCGCCGTCACGACTGCGGTCACTCCCGTGGGCGGCGGGGTATAGGCATCCCCGTTCGCGTTGGCGGCATTGATAATGTTTAGCACCATCGTCGAATTCACCAGAGGGAAATTGTATGGGGGCGCATGGAGGAAGTGGTTGGGATCTTTGAGCTCCGCTTCTGAGGGGCCTCCACCCCCGATGAAATACCAGATCGCAACCTGAATATCGGATGCAGTTGCCCCTAGAGGCTTGTTGTTGAGGATGTAGTTGATTTTGTTCCAACTGAAATCCGCGGATGTCGGAAAAGGAGGAGGATTGCTCGGTCCGCTCGGAATGCCAACTGCGGCCAGCCCGGCGTTATCGTAACTGCTGACGATGCGCGGGTAGTAGCTTCCTCCTGGTGACACGTTTAAGTAAGAATTGATGCACCAACCGAGATAACCGGGACCATTGGTGATCGAGTTTCCCGGGGGAACATTTTGGAACACGATCAACCCATAACTAACAGGCGCGTTAGTATAAATGGATTCCAGAATCCTCGGATTAAGTGCATCCTGCTGCCCAAGGCTGGGCAAGGTCAGGCCAAATGCCCTGACTCCGGGGAGCAGCAAGGCGCATAGCGCGAAGAGCGCCACGAATATTGATTTAGCTGGTTTTGTTTTCATATATGTGGTGATGAGTTTGATTTGGTGCAAGCGCGTCGGGGCCAGTGTTTCATTGGAGGTGCGGATCGAATGACTGGAGAAGTCTGATCGGGGGCATCGCCGGAAGTTGGCTGGTAGCGTCACAGGCATAACTTCTATCAAGATCCTCGACGTGCGTCAACAAAAATGCTTATTCCCTAAAGTCTCTTTATTCTGTAGGAGAATGGCCTACAACGAGGCTGGCACGGGCAAGCCTAGTGCGTCCGGACCAATTCCACTCTCCCGTTTTTCTTTGGGGGAGACACCTTGTTGGAACTGAAGCCTCTTGCCTTGAGCCGCCAAGGCGGCGTGCCGCAATTGGTCAGGAAATTCATCACCGCTCTGGCCCGCGCTTCTCCGAGGGCCGCGTTGTTCTCACGACCATCCGCTTTCTCCGCATAGCCGTGAATCTCGAACTGCATTTTTTTGAACCCGGCAACGCGCGCCGCGTCCGGGTCTGAACTGATGCCTTCTGTGACTTCCTCGATGGAGTTGAAGATTTGCTGCACGATTCTCTCCTGCTGGCCCGTCAGTTTCGCCACACCGGGTTCAAACTCGAGTCCTTTGATGATGATGGCGGTGCCAACGGGAACGATGAATTGTTCCGTTTTCACGAATTCATGGCCTGCCTGATCTCGTGTGCGCAGGTATGGTGCCGGCACCTTGCCAGGCTCGGGACTCGAGTCCTGCGAATGGGCATTTGCCGACAATAAGAACACCAAAATCGAACACGAACGGCACAACAGCACCGATGCAAGTTGCGGATATCAATGCTTGCGATCGCAAACGTAAAGCTTCATTGGGGCAATTGTATATGGTTTTAACCTTGCCCGCCATTGGCAAGTGGGAGGCTTTGTCATTGCTTGCGGCTTGACACGATGAACAACAATCGCCCGGCTTCGTGTGCTTCACGAAGCCGGCGGGCAACATACTGACGTTCGACGGCAGCCCGAAATTCGTCGCAGCGGCCGCCGATGCGGGCATCACCGCGAAGACGCCAGGCTTGTTCGTCATGATGAAGCATCCCGATCGTGTCGCGATCAGACCGAAAGGCGGTCGGGTGGCGCTCTGCGCGGATGAGGAAACCAGCACGACGCTGAGCGCGCTGCACATTGTGGCCGTGGAGCCGCAGCGCAGCCGTTCGCGTTCGCGTGGAGCAAAAGCGAAACCGGTTGCGCGCGTGGAGCTCTCCACAAAGCAGGGGATGCATCTCAAGAGATCGTGGAGCTTCATCAGGATGCTCGAAGATTTTCCGAGTTCGTGCTTTTTTTCGCGAAGCTCTGCTGTATGAATTTTCAGCGAACAAAACGACCATGTCAGAACGCAAAGTAGCTATTATTGGCGCATCGAGCGATCGGCGGAAATACGGGAACAAGGCGGTGAGGGCCTATCTGGAAAGCGAGTTTGTCGTGTTTCCGATCAATCCGCGCGAGGAAACCATCGAGGGGATCAAGGCTTACAAGTCGATCGAGGAAATCCCCGGTTCGATCAATGTGGTGAGCATGTATGTGGCGCCGGCCGTCGGACTGAAGCTGCTGCCCACGATCGCGGAATTGAGGCCGCAGGAGTTGTGGATCAATCCCGGCTCGGAGAGCGACGATCTGATCGAGGCCGCGGCGGATTTGCATCTGCGCACCGTCGTGGCGTGCTCGATCACCGCCCTCGGCATCTCTCCTGAAGAAATTCCCGATGTTTAGCAGATGGCCGCTGAAGAAGCGGGGACAACAAAAGGCAATCATTGGCCAATATCGGGTTTGCGCTTTGGGCAAACTATCCGCAATGTGTTGCCTCTGAAATCAAACGAAGCCTTGAACCAAAACCCTGACCAACACAAGAAAGAGCGATGAGTTTCATCCTGAATTTTTACAAATCTTCAATCGGCAAGAAATGGGTCGTCGCCATCACAGGCTTGATGCTCCTCGGCTTCGTCACCGGCCACCTTGTCGGCAACCTCCAAATTTTCCTCCCGCCCGACTGGATCAACTCCTACGCAAAGCACCTCGAAGACCTCGGGCCGTTCCTCTGGCTGATCCGCTTCGCGATGCTGGGCATCATCGGGCTGCACATCCTCACTACCGTGCATCTCGTGGCGGAAAACCGCCGCGCCAAGCCGGTGAAATACGACGTCAACGGCGCACAGGCCTCCTCGCTTGCATCCCGCACGATGATCCTGAGCGGCCTGGTGGTTCTCTCGTTCGTTGTCTTTCACATCCTGCACTACACGGTGCGCCTGCAGCACCCTCAGTGGGGCGAGGAAACCTTCAAGCTCGCGAATGGCCACATGGTCCGCGACGTCCACAAGATGATGGTTGAGGGGTTCAGCCACACGGGTGTCTCGGCCTTTTACATCATCAGCGTCTTCCTGCTCGCCTCGCACCTTAGCCACGGCATTGCCAGCGTTTTCCAGACGTTCGGCCTGAACAGCCAGAAGGTCCAATGCCTGCTCAAGCTGGGCGGGCAGGCCTACGCGTGGCTGCTCTTCATCGGATACGCCTCCATCCCCGCCTGCATCTATCTCGGCTTCATCAAACTCGCCCACTAACAACCATGAGCACCGTCCTGAATTCCAACATCCCGTCCGGCCCTCTCGCGCAGAAGTGGGAGAAGAGCAAGTTCGAGAACAAGCTCGTCAACCCGGCCAACAAGCGCAAATACGAGGTCATCGTCGTCGGCGCCGGCCTCGCGGGCGCTTCCGCGGCGGCGACGCTTGGCGAACTCGGCTACCGGGTGAAAAATTTCGTCTTCCACGACTCGCCGCGCCGGGCGCACTCGATCGCCGCGCAGGGCGGCATCAACGCCGCGAAGAACTACCAGAACGACGGCGACTCGGTGCATCGCCTGTTTTACGACACGATCAAGGGCGGCGACTTCCGCGCCCGCGAGGCGAACGTCCACCGGCTCGCCGAGGTGAGCGTGAACATCATTGATCAGTGCGTGGCGCAGGGGGTTCCGTTCGCCCGCGAATACGGCGGCCTGCTCGACAACCGCTCGTTCGGCGGCGCGCAGGTGAGCCGCACGTTTTACGCGCGCGGCCAGACCGGCCAGCAGCTCCTGCTCGGCGCGTATTCCGCGCTGAACAAGGAGATCGCCGCCGGCAATGTGGAGTCGTTCACGCACTCGGAGATGCTCGATCTCGTCATCGTGGACGGCCACGCGAAGGGCATCATCGTCCGCGATTTGCAGACGGGAAAAGTCACGCGCCATAGCGCGGACGCGGTCGTGCTCGCAACGGGCGGCTACGGAAACGTCTTCAACCTCTCGACCTACGCGCGCGGCTCGAACGCCACCGCGATCTGGCGCGCCTACAAGCGCGGCGCGTGCCTCGCGAACCCGTGCTACACGCAGATTCATCCAACGTGCATCCCGGTGAGCGGCGACTACCAGAGCAAGCTCACGCTCATGTCCGAGTCGCTCCGCAACGACGGGCGCATCTGGGTTCCGAAGAAAAAGGAGGACTGCAAGAAGGACCCGGCCAGCATCGCCGAGGAGGACCGCGACTACTATCTCGAGCGGAAATACCCGAGCTTCGGCAACCTCGCGCCGCGCGACATCTCATCGCGCGCCGCGAAGCAGGTCTGCGACGACGGACGCGGCATCGGCGACACGGGGCTGGGCGTTTATCTCGACTTTGCCGACGCGATCAGCCGCCTCGGCGAGGACAAGATCCGCGAGCGTTACGGCAACCTTTTCCACATCTACCACGAGATCACCGACGAGAACGCCTACAAGACGCCGATGCGCATCTTCCCGGCGGTCCATTACACGATGGGCGGCCTGTGGGTGGACTACAACCTGATGAGCAACGTGCCCGGCCTGTTCGTGCTCGGCGAGGCGAACTTCTCCGACCACGGCGCAAACCGCCTCGGCGCCAGCGCGCTCATGCAGGGCCTCGCGGACGGCTATTTCGTCATCCCATACACCATCAGCAACTACCTCGCGAGCGTGAAGCCCGGCACCGCGCCAAAGACCGGGACCGCGGAGTTTGCCGAGGCGGAGGAAAACGTGCGCGGCATCACGAAGACGCTGCTTGGCATGAAGGGCAAACGCAGCGCGGCCTCCTTTCACAAGGAACTCGGCCTCATCATGTGGGACCATTGCGGCATGGGCCGCACGAAGGAGAGTCTCACAAAGGCGCTCGAACTCATCCCGGTGTTGCGCGACGAATTCTGGCAGAACCTCAACGTCCCTGGTGACGAGGGCGAACTGAACCAGTCGCTCGAACGCGCGGGACGTGTCGCCGATTTCCTCGAACTCGGCGAACTGCTCTGCCGCGACGCGCTTACGCGCGAGGAAAGCTGCGGCGGTCACTTCCGCGAGGAACACCAGTATCCGGACGGCGAGGCAAAGCGCGACGACGTGAACTTCGCGCACGTCGCCGCATGGGAATATCAGGGCAAGGACACCACACCGATCCGCCACACCGAGCCTCTCATTTATGAGGAGGTCCACATGGCGACACGCAGCTACAAGTAAGCCGGTTTACGAATTCAGATTTACGAATTACGAAATGGACACTCCCCGCGCCCGCCTTGGACAACTTGGTCTTCGTAAATCCCAAATCGCAAATCTTAATTCACACTCGTCATGACGAAGGATGAAATGATGGCCCGCACCAAGAGCTACGCCTTGCGCATCCTCAAGGCGGTGTCTGCGCTGCCAAAGGATCAGACCGCTGCGCTTCTTGGGAAGCAACTGCTGCGCTCCGGCACGTCGGTTGGCGCAAATTACCGCGCGGCGTGCCGCGCCAAGTCGGGTCCGGATTTCATCAATAAACTCAAAATCGTCGAGGAGGAAGGCGACGAGTCGCTCTACTGGATGGAACTGTTAACGGAGTCCGGCATGGTGTCGCGGAGCCGCCTTGATGCCCTGATGAAAGAGGGCGACGAAATTCTCTCCATCATCGTGGCCTCCATCAAACGCAACCGGGCAACCCAGTCCTCGTAAATCCCAAATCGTAAAACGTAATTTGAACATGAAAGTAAAACTCAAAGTCTGGCGGCAGAAGAACACCAACAGCCAGGGGCATTTCGAAACCTACGAAACACCCGGCCTGAACCCAAACATGTCGTTCCTCGAGATGCTCGACGTGGTGAACGAGGAACTCACCAACGCGGGCAAAAATCCCATCGCGTTCGACCACGACTGCCGCGAGGGCATCTGCGGCACCTGCTCTCTCACCATCAACGGCAAACCGCACGGCGGCCACGCGGGCGTTGCGACCTGCCAGGTTTACATGCGCGCCTACAAGGACGGTGATGTGATCACCATCGAGCCGTTCCGCGCCGGGGCCTTCCCGCTCATCAAGGATCTCGTCGTCTATCGCGAGGCGCTCGACAAAATCCAGCAGGCCGGCGGCTTCATCTCCATCCGCACCGGCAGCGCGCAGGACGCCAACTGCCTGCCCGTGCCTAAGAAAAACGCCGACGCCGCGATGGACGCAGCCGCATGCATCGGCTGCGGCGCTTGCGTTGCCGCCTGCCCGAACTCCTCCGCGATGCTGTTCGTGGGCGCAAAGGTCACGCAACTCTCGCTCCTCCCACAAGGCCAGCCCGAGCGCGCCTCGCGCGCCCTCGCGATGGTCAGGGCGATGGACGATGCCGGCTTCGGCAACTGCTCGAACTACTACGAGTGCGAGGCCGTCTGCCCGGCGGAAATTCCCCGCACTGTCATCTCGCGCCTCAACCGCGAGTACGTGGTGGCTGCCGCGAAGGACGCGGCCTGCTGAGTCGGGCGCGCGCCGCTTTTCGGGCCGCAACGATGCCTCGACGGTCGAGCGCATGTGCCCCGCTTCCGTGAGAAGCGGTGCGCCGGCTGGCGTTCGGATGCGCTCAGCGAGTGAGGGTGTTGTCCTCGTGCCAGGAGGCGACTCGATAATCAATGACCGCGCCATGATCTCCAAGCGCCTGGTCGTAGTGGAGGCTGGTCGTGCCGTTGAAGGAAATGCTGTTGGCCGTGATCGACCCGAACATATCCCCATTGCTGCCACCTCCTTTGACCGTGGCTGACGCGGAAGGCGCATAAATGACCCCTGCGAACTGGCCGTTGCCATCGACGGTTATACTCTGGCTCTGGGTCGAGTCATGGTTGCCATAGAGGATGACGTTGGCCGGTCTCTGTGCGGTGTTGACGATGCCATTGCCGGCGATTTTTACATTGCCGTCCACGTAGATGACGACATGAACATTGTCAGGAATTTTGATCGCCCCATTGCCACTGGTGGTCAAATCTCCCGGAATCCAGATCTCCACGTAGCCCTGTCCGCTCGAAGGAGGCGTAATGCTGAGAGCCGAGTTGCCCGTCAGGGACAGGTTCCCGGTGCTGTTGATCTTGTAACGGGCGGGTGCGGATACGCTTCCGGTTGAAACGGAGGTCGTCGAGGCCGGGATAGTGGTCCACGAGGTGCTCACCACGGCGGGATCTGGAGGCGACGGAAGATACTGGTAGAAGTCCAGGGTAATGTTGCCGGTGACGTTGCCGGTGCCGCCGGTGACCGGAGTATTGTTGGTGGCGATGTTACCTTTAATTTGGGCGCCTGTCGGACTGAGGTTGATCACGCCCGGATTGCCGTTGCTCGTTGGTTCGTCGTTAGTGACGATATTGGCTTTTGACGTGGCTTTGGTGGCGTCGTATTTGCCATTGGTAGAATGGGTTGTGCTGCGCGAATCGTAGCTGTTGACGAGTATGTTCTGGCTGGTGAAGTCGATCCCGCTCTTTGCGAAAAGCGCCGCACTGCCGATCGTAACCGGTTTGGCGATGATTTCCACCGCGCGCGAAGCTTGTGGCGTGCCGATTGGATTTCCCGAGCTGTCGAACTTGAATCTGAGTTTTCTCAGGAAGTTGTCATATTTCTGGATGCCCACGTAAGCTCCCCCGCTGAGCGGAACTGTGCCTACGGACTGAATGCGGTACCAGGTGCTTGATCCGCTGCTTGTGACATTGGCAGCCGGGACCGGATCAACGGTGACGAGCGCGCTGTATTGGGAGCTTCCTTCCCCGGCATGGGGAATGGTGAGGGTGGGAAGCTGGATTCTTGTGAAGGTGGAGCTGTTGTAGGTTTCTGTAAGAACAGTGCCATTCACGGAAGCTGCGGTGCCGGAAGTATTGGCGAGATCCCATTGCAGAGAACCGACAACTGTCGTGGGATCCACGGCCTTTCCTGTAATCCTGAACGGGCTCCGCAGCCGCGCCAGCGCGTACTGCGTCCCGCCTTCCGCAGCGATCAGCGCATCATGCCAGCTCGCGGTCTGGTAGTTGGAGCGGAAGCGCGCGCTGACGGTCTGGAAAGTGGATGCGGCAATCAGCGCGAGGACAGCCAGGGTCACCATCGCCATGATGAGTGTGCTCCCATTTTCGCAGCGGGATTGCGGCGCGGTCATCCGTGGTGAAGGTCCGGCTGCGTCGCGCAGGAAGGAAACATTTTTCATAAGTTACAAGTTTCTAACCTTGATCTTGCATCCCACCGTGGTTCCGATGCGTGAGGCTGTTGTGCTGGTGGTGGAAAGGGAACTGGTCCACAAGCTGTTGCTGTATTTGGGAGCGAATGTCGCGCTGACGGAAATGACGGTGTCGCTGAAGAGCGTGTTGACGATGGTGCTGTCCGTGATTTTGAAGTCCGTCACGTTATCCGCGATGTTTCGGGCATTGTTGAGCGGGTTGCCTGAGGCCAAATCGGGATCCGACTCCACGCGATAGACGGAGGAACCGAGCAGGTAATAACTGACCGTCACCGGAGAGCCGCCGTAATTGACTGCGTCGGAGGAAACGGTGGGGAAACGGTTCGAGGATGCGGAGTCCCTGTAATTCGGAATCACCACGGTCAGATACTTGGTGGCTCCGCTTGGAATCGTGTTGCTGAACGACGTGCCCTTGTAAGTTACGGTGTTCGAGTTGAGGCCTACCGCGAGCGCGCGGCGCAAGTCGGTGCAAAAATAATCCAGAATGCGCAACTGGTCTCCCTCGCGCGAAAAGTAATCGTCGGTCGCGGCAAAAGACCTCTGAAGCGCGACCGAGGAACCCACCAGGGCCATCATCACCACGGAGAACACGGTCAGGGCGACGAGCATCTCTGCAAGGGTGACGCCGCTGTTGCGCATCAAATGGTTCGTTGCGGTTTTCATTTCTAAGGCAGGTTGCCTGAATTCGAAACAATCGCTGTGCCGATCTGAGTGCGGCTCACGTTGTTGCTATCCGTCCAGGTATAAACCACGTCCACGCGCAGTTGCGAATAAGAGGAGAGATCCCCGGCTTTGTTCACGGTGGTGGTTGCTGTTGAGCCGGTTCCGGCTCGGGTGATTTTGATATACGGCAGCACGTTGCTTCCGGTTTGGAGCGACCAGGCCCCTGTGCTGGTGGATGTCGCTTTGTAGGTCTTGGGGGCGGCTGGGGCGATGGCGTCGATCTGGGACCCATACTCACCCGCGCTCTCGGGAGTGGCGTCGTCGCGGTCGGTGTCGCTTGAAAAAAGGTGTGAGCCTAGTGCGTAAACCGTGACGGTTTCTGTGAAGTTGATCATCCCCGCTGTGGTCGTGCCGAATGGATTGGCGTCTCCCGAAACACCGGAGACCAGCGTGGTTGTGCTGAGGTAAGAGGATTTCGAGAGCTGGGAATAGCTGAGGGTGTAAATGGTGTCCAGCCGGCTGAGGATATCCTCCCTTGCAGCCACCATCTCCCGGGCTCTCCTCAAAAGGGCAAAGCTTTGGGCGCCGCTCGAGAAAACCCCCGCCAGCCCGACGACAAGCACCACCACCGCCACCACTGTCTCAAGCAGCGTTACGCCCGCCTGGGAACGCAGCAACGAAAGCGATGGCAAATCGAGGACGGATCCGCCTTTCGATCGCCCGCAGTTCTGTTTCCGTGATCCTTTGTGATGATGCATGGCCTTCGTGTGGCAAACATCAATTGGAGCAGCTTCTGAGCCATGGATGTTGCGCGGTTCGGCCAAAGGAGCGCCTTAAACGGCGTGTCGTTTCTCCGGACCACCACCTGCGCCGGTTGACTCAACGGAGCGAGTCGGTCAAGGCGGCATCAATGGTGGGGAAACGATGGGTGAATCCACTGGCGAGCGTTCGCCTCGGGATGATGCGCTTGCTGTCGAGCAATTCGTGGGAGAATTCGCCGAGCGCTTTTCTCAATAAGAATGCCGGGACGGGCAAAACAGCAGGGCGATGCACGGCGCGAGCAAGCGCCCGGGTGAAGCCGCTGTTGCGCACGGGTTCAGGAGCGCAGGCATTGAACGCACCTTCTATTTTGTGTTCCACGGCAAAGAGTGCCAGGGCCGCCATGTCGTCGCGATGAATCCACGACATCCACTGCCGGCCTGAGCCAAGTTTTCCCCCCAAGCCAAGGCGGAAAATCGGAAGCATTTTTCCAAGCGCTCCGCCTCCTTTTCCAAGAACGATGGAAGTGCGCAACAGGACAAGCCGCACGCCTCCTTCGCAAACGCGCCGTGCTTCATCTTCCCACGCCTGGGTTACGTCGGCCAGAAAACCGGTGCCGCGCGGACTGTCTTCATCGGCCTGGGTTTCACCGGTGTCGCCGTAAAAACCGATTGCGGAGCCGCTCACGAGCACGCTTGGTGGCGCGTCGCTCGAAAGGATTGCGTCCACCAAATGGCGCGTGCCGCGCGTCCGGCTGCCGCGAATCCGGCGCATTTTGTCTTCGGTCCATCGTCCGAACACACTTTCCCCAGCCAGATGAATGATCGCGTCGCATCCGCTGATGTCGAGCGGTTCGTCGGGACGGAACCGCCGCACCGACGCGCCCGGCGGCGGAACCAGCAGCGTGTTTCTTGTAAAGGCGATCACCTCGTGGCCGCGCTGGGTTGCCAGCTCGCTGATTCGCGTTCCGATGAAACCGCTGGCTCCTGTGATGCCTATTTTCATTGTTCAAGCCTTTCCTTTTCCAAATCCCGAGAATCGCCGGGTCATATTCAATCAAACTTCCCGTGCAGCCAGCGGAACGGGAACTTGTCGCCGGGGCAGTCGGTCGGCCATTGCGGCGGATTGATCTCCCGGTGCGGTTTTACGATGGCCCACTTGCGGTCGATTTTTCCGACGCGCAGTCGCAGGTAACGAATCAATTCCTCCAGTGCTTCGAGCTGCTGCCGCGTGGGCTGGCTGCGGTTGTAATCGCCAACGAGGCAGATGCCGACCGCGATGTTGTTGAGGTAATCGCTGTGGACGTGGCCGCCGTTGATTTGTCTGCTCCAACGGCTGCCAATCTCGATCTGGCCGTTGCCGGACGAGGTTCCGTTCCCGATGACGAAATGGTAGGCGAGGCCGTTCGGCATCTTGCGCGTGTAACGGTGGTAGTAGTCGAAGATCTTCGCGTTGCCCTGCCGCGTGCCGCTGTTGTGGACGACGATGTAGCGCCAGCGGCGCTTTTTCACCGGTGCGCGGTCGATTTCCGCGCGAACGGATTTTGTGAGGTAACGATAGGTCGGCCCTCGAAACCACCCGAAGAAGCCACTCGGCGGCGGCGGCGCATAACCCGTTTCCTGCTCGACGCCCGATTTCTCGATCACAACGGGAGCCGCCGGCGCGGCCGGCTGTGAGGGAGTGGGCGTGGACGAGGGTGTTGGAGTTGGTGTCGGCTTGGGGACAGGCGTTTCCTCCGGCTGGGGTGTGGGTGTGTGTTTCGGAGTGTGTTCCGGCGTTGGTTCGGGTGCCGGCTTTTTCTTTGGCGTCGGTTCCGGTGTTTGCTCCGGAGTGGGTTTGGGCGTTGGTCCCGGTTTGGTTTTCCTGGTCGCCGGTTTTGGTTTGGGCTTTGGCTTCGGCGTTTCCTCAACATCGGAGGGGACGGTCTTCATCTCCTCGCGCGATTTCATGAACAGATTCTTCTTTTCCTCGTCGGTAAGCGCGCTGGCGAATCGCAATGATGGCATGGTGAGGCACAGCCCCAGGATGAGGATCAGAAATCGATTCACGCGCGGATGGTAACAAACGGCTCCCTGCATTCAAGCGATGCCCGGAAAAAATCGGTTTGTCATCGCGAGGCGCGCCCGCTATTCGCTCACGGTGCATTCGCCGTTGTGAAAAAAATCCTCATTCTCACCGCAGGTTTCGGCGAAGGTCACAACGCGGCGGCCCGCGGCCTTCGCGACGGGCTGGAGGCAATCGCGCCCGGCGAAGTGGAGGTGGAGGTGCTCGATCTTTTTGAGCGATGCTACGGTCGCGCGAACCTGCTCGCGAAAAAGGCGTATCTCGCCACAATCAACCAGGCGCCGCGACTTTGGGCCAGATGCTACAGGCTTCTCGACACGACTTGTGTTCTGGAACGCAGCCTTGGTGCCTTGAGCCGCGCGCGCGTTTCCCTGGAGAACATTCTCTCGGTTAAAAAACCGCACGCGGTCGTCTCGACATACCCCGTTTACGGTTTCCTCATCGACCGGATTTTCGCTGGAAAGAACGTGCGCGGCTTTTTTCAGGCCACGATTGTCACCGATTCGATCACCGTGAACTCCGTCTGGCACAGGCCGTCGTGCGATTGCTTCGTCGTTGCCAACGAGGAAACTGCGGAGGTGATGCGGCGCGCAGGCGTTCCACGCGAAAAAATCCGGGTGCTTGGTTTTCCTGTCACGCCCCGTTTCGCGTCAAACGACGGCAGCCGGCAGCCTCCCTCCGATGCCGGCGGACACCGCGTGCTGTTCATGATCAACTTCGCCAAAGAGCAAGCGCCGGATTTGGTCCGGCGGCTGATCCGTATCCCAAAGATCGATCTTGCGGTGACCGTGGGGAATGACAAGAAACTGCGCACGCGCATCGAGGCGGTCACGGCGGCAGCCGCGCGCCCGGTCGAAGTGTATGGATGGACGGACAAAATGCCCGATCTCATGATGCGAAGTCATCTGCTCATCGGTAAAGCAGGCGGCGCAACCGTCCAGGAAACCGTCGCCGCGAAGACGCCCATGATCATCAGCCAGATCGTGCCCGGTCAGGAGGAGGGCAACGCGCAACTCATCCTCGACCGCGAATGCGGAATGCTGGCCGAGTCGCACGAGCAGATCGCCCGGGCCGTCGAGAGCGCATTCGAGAACCACGCCGTGCTCTGGCAGAAGTGGGCGGACAATCTCGCGGACCTCAGCAAACCCGACGCGGCATTGCAGATCGCGCGTTTCATTCTCGAAGCATGTTTGTAAGAACCAACCCCGCCATTCTTCGACTCCGTTCCAGTCTCAAAGCAGACCGGACCAGCGCACAGAATGACATGCCGTTGAAGTTTTCGATCATGCCGCGTCAATCTTGCTGCTGAAAATCAATGATCAAATCGTTCATCTTCGACATCGGAAATGTGCTGCTGCCTTTCGACTTCGCCGTGGCGATGCGAAAGCTCGCTCTCAACTGCGAGAACTTTTCCGAAGCGCACATCGCCGCGCATGAACCAATCAAGCTTGCCTACGAATCCGGCCACATCGGGCGCGACGAGTTCCTCGACCGGGCGCGGAAGGCCCTGAACTACACCGCCTCCGAAGCCTGGTTCCTGGCCGCATGGGAGGACATCTTTTCGGAAAATGTCGCCATGACCGAAATTGTCCGCGCGCTGCACCAGCGCTACCCGCTCTACCTTTTGTCCAACACGAGCGACATCCATGTGGACCACATCTTCCGGTCGTATCCGGCGTTTCGGCTGTTCCGCGATGCGGTCTATTCCTATCGCGTGAAAGTGATGAAACCCGATCCGGCGATTTACGAAATCGCGATCCGGCAATTCGGCGTCGAACCGGCGGAAACATTTTTCATCGACGACTTGTCGCACAACATCGAAACGGCACGGCAGCTTGGGTTCCAGGTGTTCCACTACGATTACCGAAACCATGCCGCACTCCTCGAAGCGCTCGAAAATGCGGGTGTCGTTTTGGGGTAATACCACCTCTCAAAGAAAAGAAGACTATCGGCCCCCGCGTTGGATACCTGATGGCGCGTCATTCTGAGCGCAGCGAAGAACCCCGCAAACGTCGCTCGGTGTGGGTTGCGGGGTTCTTCGCTGCGCTCAGAATGACGCGCGTGGGATGGTTCAATAAAATGGAGAGTCCTCTTATTTATGCAAAACGGTATAGCTGGTCGCGATTGCAGGTTCGGAGCATAAATGCCGTGAGCTATTCATCCGCGGCTCTGTCGCATTCCGGGTAGCACAGGCGTCCCCGCCTGTTGGTTTCGGCGTCCTCGCCGAAACGAACTTTCAAACGTGTAATTGGCGATCAATAAAAAGTCCGCGACGGCGGGGACGCCTGTGCTACCCGGAGCCCGCGTTCTCCGCGTCCCTCAAGTTCGATTTCGTTCTGCGACCGGCGAATAATCTCGCGAGCACTCGCGAAAGCCATGGATCGACGCGGGCGACTACGAAATAAGCCCAGCGCTCGATCAGTTTTGCAAAGAATGTCCTCGACGTCCGCCACGTCGCGGGATCGATGCGAACGGAGCGTTGCAGATCCCCGTCGAAAATGCGGCGAGCCTCGTCGGCGAGTTGTGTGTCGTCGATCCTGACGAGCAACTCGTGATTGATCACAAGACTGCGCGTGTCGAGGTTCGCCGACCCGACGCAGACAATGTCATCGAGAATGTAGAGCTTCGCGTGGAGAACCTGGGGTTGGTATTCGTAAATCTCCACGCCGTGCCGCATCAGGCCGCGATAGAGGCGGCGGCTGGCAAGCTGGGAAATCTTTACGTCGGACTTGCCCGCGAGGATGAGCTGGGCCTTTCCACCGCGTTTTGCGACGCGCATGAGTTCGTGGCGGATGCGCCAGGTCGGCAGAAAATAGGCGCTGATGATTTTCACGTTGCCCGCCGCCGCGATGTCCGAGGCGAGCATTTTCCTCAGACGCCACCCGCGCCGGCCGAAACCGCTGAGGAGCAGTTGCCAGTCTTGTCCCGAGCCGACGACCTCGGGTTTCCGGCTGGGAAGAAGCTTCAAGCGTCTCCGGGGTGCGCGCGCAAACAGCGTGTCGAAGGCGCTTGCGAGCGTTCCGGCGAGCGGCCCGGTGATCTGAAGCCCGAGGTCACGCCAGCCGCGCGTGACGCCGTCGCCGTCGTAATCGGCTGTCAGATTGAACCCGCCGACGAATGCGACCTGCCCGTCGCAGACCAGCAGCTTGCGATGGTTGCGGAAGCCAAATCGACCGAAACCGATCGGATTGAAAAACTTGAATTCACCGCCCGCGTCGATGAGCGGCTTCCAGAAATTCGTCGAGAGAAACAGCGAGCCGAACGCGTCGATCATCACCTGAACGCGGACACCGCGAAGCTCCGCGGCGACGAGCGCTTCGAGAAATTTTTCGCCGATGGGACTGGCCTCGTAGATGTAGGTCTCGAACCGCACCGATTGACGCGCGCCTCCGATGGCGTCGTGCATCGCTGCAAGGGCTTCCTCTCCCGTCTGGAGCCAGTGGTAATGGGCGGCCATGATGAGGCGCCGCGCGGATTACCGCGAGATATCCGTCTGGCTGAGGATGCGGAAGCCGTGGCTGCGCAGGACGGCGCTGGCGCATTCCTCGTCCTCGACGTGGAGGGCGA
This sequence comes from uncultured Verrucomicrobiae bacterium, assembly GCA_963751395.1. GTDB lineage: Bacteria > Verrucomicrobiota > Verrucomicrobiia > Chthoniobacterales > Chthoniobacteraceae > CAVVUC01. The sequence continues at coordinate 510,001 of CAVVUC010000001.1, forward strand.
GGGCGGTGTTGCCGCGGGGACGGGTGAGCAGCGAGTAGCTGCCGTGGATGTTCACCTCGGCCATGAGCAGCCCCGTGAGCAGTTTTCCCAGATCGCTCGCGCCCTCCTTCAACTCCGCGACGACCAGATCGCACGTGGAGCAGGGGATGTCCTGCATCGCGAACAGCTCCTGCACCCGCTCGGGATCGCTGACGACGATCCGCACGATCGCCGCGTCGGCGGAATCCTGCACGGCGAGCGCGAGCACGAGCACGTTGTGTTCGTTGAGCATCTTCACCACGTTGAGCAGCGCACCGACCTTGTTCTTTAGAAAAATGGAGAACTGTTTGACGGGCGGGCCGTCGAGCTTTTCGGAGGTTTTCGTGGATTCGAGAGACATGACTTGGCTGCTATTTGTAAGAATAAATCAAACAGAACGTCGCCGGCTCGCCGTCGAGTTCCTGGATGCGCACGTAGTAAGGGCCGCTTGCATCGGGCGCAAACCCGGCGGCTGCCTTCGCCCCGTCTTCATATTTCTGAGTCTGCACAGGCTTGCCTGCTTCGTCAAAGACCGCGACATCGAGACGCTTCGCCTTGTCCGTTGCGCCGAGCGAGAACCAATACTGGTTGCCGGCGTAAAGGTTCACCTGCAGGAACTGACTTTCCTTTGGCCGAATGACGCCGCTCCAGTTGCCATCGCGGATCTTGAAGCCGTCGTTCGAGAATGCGCCGGCGAGGGCGAGCACCGTCTGTCGGGCGGCGACCTCGTCGTCCGTGGCGGCATTGAGCGGGCGTGCCACAGCGCACACGAACAGGAGAAAAAGGAGTCGCTTCATTTCTTGGAAATGTCTTTCACCATCTCGCCGGCCTTGTCTTTCAGATCATCCACGTCCTTGTTGGTGGGGGTTGTCTCCAGTGGAAACGAGACGAGCTTTTCGATTTCCGCCAGCTTGCTCGTTACGTCTTTGACGACGGATTCGTTCCGGGCCTTCTCCGGCAGCGCGTTGAGTTTCGCCTGGAGAAAATGCACGATCTCCGGCTGACGCAGCAGCTTCGCAGCGGCCGGCGTGTAGTTCTTGGAAATCCAGCCGCTCACCACTTCCGTGCCGCGAATCCAGCCACCGAGCGTGACGAGCGTCACGAGCTCTTCGTCGTGCTGATCGTCCATTGCCTGCTTCACTTCGTTCTGCGTGGCTTCCAGCTCCTCTTTCAATGCGCCCCATTCGTTGTGCTCGGCAAATTCCGCGATGCTTTTCCCCCTTTTCAGCACGTTCTCGCTGACGCCCAAACTCTTTGCGAGCGCGACAATGTCCTTGCCGACGTTTTTGACCTGCTGGCTGTCCTCGGCTTCGATGGCGATGTAACCGTCGGCGATCAATCCACCGAGATTCAGTGCGATCCGCGGCCGGCTGGTGTAGGCCGACTCGATCGGCGCGCGATAATGGGCCTGCCAGTTCGGCTTTCCGGTTTTGTTGATTGCAGTCAGCAGCTCGCCCGGCGTCGGGACCGTGAGAGCATCTGATTTCACCGCCTTCGACAACTGCTCCGGCGTGAGCGCGTCGTCCGCGGCAACCGCAAAATGACTCGAACAGACCATGGCGAGTCCGATCAAGATGGGGCGACTGCATCGAAACATGCCGGAAGTTAGTCCGATTCGCGGCTTGTTGTCATCTAAGAAAAGCCGGAGCACGGAAGTCGGAACTCGAAACGAGGAGCGCGAAACGCGGAACTTTTCGATCCGATATGTTTCATCTTTCGCCCCGGGCGATTCGACCTTAGCCTGCGCTTCATGTCGAACCTGCTCAAAATCGCCGATCGCGAATTCACCTCCCGGCTTTTGCTGGGGACTGGGAAATTCTCGTCGAACGAATCGATGGCCGCCGCACTCGAAGCGAGCGGCACGGAGATCGTGACGGTGGCCCTGCGCCGCGCCGATCTCTCCGGGAAAGGCGACGCCTTCGCGAACATCCTCGATTTTATTGATCCGAAAAAATACCTGCTGCTCCCGAATACGAGCGGTGCCATGAATGCCGAGGAGGCCGTGCGCCTTGCCCGCCTCGCGGTGACCGCCGGCCTGCCGAAATGGGTGAAACTCGAAATCCACCCCGACCCGCGCTACCTGCTGCCCGATCCGGTCGAGACGCTGCTCGCGGCGGAAATTCTCGTGCGCGAGGGTTTCGTTGTCCTCCCCTACATCAACGCCGATCCCGTGCTTGCGAAGCGATTGCAGGATGTCGGCACCGCTACCGTGATGCCGCTCGGCTCGCCCATCGGCAGCAACCGGGGCATCGAAACACGTGCGCAAATCGAGATCATCATCGAGCAGGCGACCGTTCCCGTGGTCGTCGATGCCGGGCTCGGCGCACCAAGCCAGGCTGCGGAAGCGCTCGAAATGGGAGCCGACGCCGTCCTCGTGAACACCGCCATCGCCATTGCCAGCGACCCCGTTCGGATGGCCATCGCGTTCAAGAAGGCTGTCGAAGCCGGGCGGGAGGCATACGAGATTGGTGTCGCCCTGCCGCGCTGGACCGCCGAGGCCACAAGTCCGCTGACGGGGTTTTTGCAGAAACCGTCTGCGAGCTAAATCTTGCGCGTCCATGAACGACGGAATCGATCCAATCGAGGCTTTCTTCTCTGGCCTTGGCTCCGGCTTTAGCCGTGCGCTCGTTGGCGTTCTTGCTGTCGTCGCCGGTTATGCCGCCAATTCATGGGCCAACACCGCGCATTCGGGAGGAGAAGGACTAAATCCCATGCCCCAAGTCTCAGTGAGCTTGCCGTTTGTTTTTGTGTGATTACTGTATCCACATGACTGCCACGCTCAAACTTGTCCGGATCGGCAATTCAAAAGGCATCCGGATTCCACAGCAAATGATCCGGCGCTATCGGCTTGGCGATGAAGTGCTCGTGGAGGCAACGAAGAAGGGGCTGCTGTTGCGTCCCTTGCGCCAGGGGAAACTGAGCATGGAAGATTCCTTCAAGGCAATGGCCAACGATAAGAAGGCCACGGCTGAAGCGCGCGAATGGGCTGAGACCGGACTGGCTGAGGGGTTGGAGAAGGACTGAGATGGTTGCGCGATACGGAATCTACTGGGTTTCTCTCGACCCGGCGAAAGGCCGCGAGGTGCGCAAGACACGCCCCGGAGTGGTTGTGAGTCCAGGTCCAATGCAAAGAACGGGCATGGTGGTCGTCTGCCCGCTTACAAGCGTCTTGCACCCCGATTGGTTCCACCGATTGCAGATTCGCTGCGCGGGCAAACCGGCGGAGATTATGGTCGATCAGATTCGCGCCGTGAGCATCGAGCGCGTCGGCAAGCGAATTGACACCTTGCAGCCAGAGGATGCGGAAGCCGTGCGACACTTGATCGCGGCCCTCTATGCAACGCCGTGAACTTGCATTGACCGCTCTTTTCACACAGAACACTTTTTTTTCATGCCGCTCCTCGAAGTCAAAAACCTCAAAACCTGGTTCCCTGTCTATGGCGGGGTGTTCCGGCATCATGTCGATGATGTGAAGGCGGTCGATGACGTGAGCTTCTCGATCGAGCAGGGAACGACGGTCGGCCTTGTCGGCGAGAGCGGGAGCGGGAAGACCACGGTGGGGCGCACGATTTTGAAACTCGTGCCGGCCACGGGCGGACAGATCTTTTTCGATGGAAGGGAAATCCTCTCGATGCCCGAGAGCGAGTTCCGTCCGCTCCGGCGCGAGGTGCAGATGATTTTCCAGGACCCGTTCGGTTCGCTGAATCCGCGCATGACGATCATGAGCATCGTCGGCGAGGCGCTCGAAATTCATTTTCGCGAGATGACGCGCAACGACCGGCGCGAGCGCGTGGCGGAACTGCTGCGGCAGGTCGGGTTGCAGCCGGAGATGATGCACCGTTACCCGCACGAATTCAGCGGCGGGCAGCGCCAGCGGATTGGCATCGCCCGGGCGCTGGCGGTGAAGCCGAAGTTCATCGTGTGCGACGAGCCGGTGAGCGCGCTCGACGTGAGCGTGCAGGCGCAGATCGTGAATCTGCTCCAGGATTTGCAGGAGGAACTCGGGCTGACTTATCTCTTCATCGCGCACGATCTCGCCGTGGTCGAGCACATCAGCGATCACGTGCTGGTGATGTATCGCGGGAAGATCGTGGAGTCGGCGGGTGCCGATGCGATTTACGAGAACCCGCAGCACGATTACACGAAGAAGCTGCTTGCGGCGGTGCCGGTGTTTGGCTGACACATCGACCGGATGAACTACCGCGCCCATCAACCATCAACCATCAACCATCGACGTTTCCGATGACTCCACTTCTCCGAAAACTACTGGGCTGCAACTGGCTGCTGATCGGCTTGATGATCGCGCTTTCCACGTTCGGGATTGTCGCGATCTACAGTTGCACGTACATGCGCACCGAGGTGAACTACGTGGACATGTGGAGCAAGCAGACCACATGGTGCGTGATTGGGTTGATCACCTTTTTTGTCCTCAGCCTCGTCGATTATCGCTGGTTGAAATGGGGGGCATTGCCGATGTACCTTGCCAGCCTCATTTTCCTCGTGCTGACGCTGCTCATCGGGCAGAAGATCGAAAATGCGCGAAGCTGGTTGAAAATCGGACCGCTGTCATTCCAGCCGGCGCAATTCGCCATCGTGGCGGGCATCGTCATGCTTTCGCTGTTTCTCTCGGAGTTCCGCAAGCTGCATCCGGCGGTGAAGCTGGTGGCCAGCGGCGTGATCGCCGGCGCGCCGATGCTGCTGATTCTGAAGCAGCCTGATCTGGGCGAAGTGCTCGTGTGGATTCCCGTGCTGGTGGCGCTGTGGTTCATCAGCGGAATCCCTCTGCGCTATTTGATTTCGCTCGTGCTTCTGGGAGTTGCCGTGCTTCCGCTCGCGGCGAATTTCGCGCTGAAACCCTATCAGTACAAGCGGCTCGTGGCCTTTCTCGATCCGGAGATCGATCCAAAGGGCATCTCCTGGGCGATCAATCAGTCGCTCATCGCAATCGGCTCCGGAGGATGGGCTGGCAAAGGATACCTCGCGCCCAACACGCAGGTGGAACTCGGCTTTTTGCCGAAGACGACCGTGCCGAACGATTACATTTTTGCCGCGATCGGGGAGCAGTGGGGGTTTATCGGCGGTGTGGTGCTGGTCAGCGTGTATGCGGCTTTGCTGATGACATGCATCATCGCGGCGCTACGATCCTCGGACGACTTTGGCGTGCTGATTTGCACCGGCGTGATCGCGATGCTCTTTTTCCACATCTATCAAAACATCGGCATGACGATCGCGATCATGCCGATCACCGGAGTGCCTCTGCCGCTGGTGAGTTACAGCGGCTCATTTGTGCTGATGGTGATGTTCGCGCTCGGGCTGGTGAACAGTGTCTGGGTTCACCGCAAGGCGCTGCCGTAGCGCGAGGTCCTACTTCGCCACGGCCCTGGCCTTGAGGTATCTTTCGTCGGCGATTTTCAGGAAGTAGAAATTCGCCCGGTCCGCTTTCGAGGAGTCCGCGCGGTAAACGATGAACGACTGCGAGTCGTCCATCCCTGCCTTGAGCATCCGTCCGTCGTACGATTTGATCCGCTCGACGCCGTAGAGAGCCTTGCCGCCAAAAGTTAGCAGTGATTTTTCCGGTTCGATTTTCTCAGGAGCTGGAAAAAACGCGCGGTCGCCAACCGCCGTCGGTTCCGTGATTTGCTCCAGTGCCGCCAGGCGCGACTTGTCGTAGGCGGCAACGGCGGTGACGACGGCAAAGCCAAGCAGGAGCGCGGCTCCCAGGGCGGCTGCCAGTTTTCCACCCGCAAATTCCTCACTCGCATTTTCAGTCATCGCCATTTGTTATCGTTGAAAATGCGCACGAGTTCAAAATAGTTCTTGCCCGTAAAAAAAATATGTCCGCAGTCTGCCTCCAGTTCTTTGCGAGTTTAGTCAACAGTGACCGGGCATGAGGAATTCCGTGTAAATCGGAAGCAGTTGCGCTGCTGTAACTGGATACGACCTCCCAGAAGCCAGTCGCCGATCGGTCGGCGGTGAAGGCGGGGGGAAGACGGGGAGGTTGAGAGTTGAGGGTTGAAAGCTGAGAGAATAGCAAAGTCTCTCAACGCTCAACTCCCGACCATCAACCTCTCAAAAAGCCAGAAGCCAGAATATTCGTCCCGGCACTCTCATTCGTGCCGCCGCGTGTGCGGACGGCTCGAAAAAACTTCTTCGCAAAAAGAAGAATGAGGGATCGGAAAAATTAGTGCGCAGTTTCTTCACCAATTCGCCAAGGGAGTGCGCCCAATCCATTTGATCTCTCAGTAACACAGGAGATCGAACAAATTGAAACAGACAAACCTCACCATTGCCGCGATGCTGGCGCTCGCCAGCCCGGTTTTTGCAACCCTTAACATAACATTCGAAGACAAGGCGCTTTCGCCCCAGAGCTTCTATAATGGCTCGGATGGCGCCGGGGGGTTCTCATCAGGCGGGGCATCTTTTAACAACGCTCACGCATTCTACGGCAGCTACGAATCCTGGGGCGGATTCGCCTACTCGAACAGGACGGACACCACCACGGCCGGTTACGGCAATCAATACAGCGCCTACGCGGGTTCGGGTGCCGGCGGCTCGGCGAACTTCGCGGTGGGTTACATGGACACATACACACCGGCAATTCCGACCATCACACTTCCGGCAGGGGATTCCGCCCCTGTCTCAATCGACATCACAAACACAACCTACACGGCGCTCCTCATGAAGAACGGAGATCCGAGCTTCGGCGTCAGTCCGTTTAGCGGGCCGGGCGTCAGCGCGAACGGTCCCAACGGCGACTGGTTCAAGCTCACCATTTCCGGCTATGATGCGGCAGACTCGCTCACTGGCAGCGTCGATTATTTTCTCGCCGACTACCGTTTTTCCAATCCCTCGCAATACTTCCTATTGAACGCCTGGGCGACAGTGGACCTTTCCGCGCTGGGAACCAATGTGTCCTATTTGAAGTTCACGCTCGATTCGAGCGACAAAGGAACCTTCGGTATCAACACGCCGACCTATTTTGCCGCTGACAACCTCGTGGTGGCGGGATTGCCCGAGCCTTCCACGGCCTTGCTTTGCGGGGCAGGTGGTTCCGCCCTGTTGTTCCTCCTGCGAACGAGAAAAAACCGTTAGTCCGACTGTATGCGTGCAGCGAACGAAACCTCCGCCCAAAGGCAAAGCGCGGCCTTCACTCTGGTTGAGTTGCTGGTGGTGATCTCGATCATCGCGATCCTCGCGATCCTCAGCGTCGGCGGCATTGGCAAGGTGCGGAGCATCAGCGAGGGGGCGGTGTGCGCACACAGCCTGCGACAACTTGCCGTGGCGACTCATCTCTACTTGCAGGACCACAACAACCGCTTTTTCCCTTACTACGAGGACAGTCCGGTGGGACGCCGATGGTTCTTCGGGATGGAACCGAAAAGCTCGTTGGGCGGGGCTGAGGGCAGTCGCACGGTGGATGTCACCCAATCGTTCCTCTACCCGTATATCCATCAGGTTGGCGGCGTCGAGATATGCCGGTCGTTTCCGTACGGATCGGATTACTGGAAGCCGAAGTTCAAGGGCGCAAGCTACGGCTACGGCTACAACATCTTCCTCGCCTCCGACACATCGGTCGTTCCGGCGAAGCTGAACCAGCCGAAGTACCTCACGCAGATCGACAGGCCCTCAAGCGTCATTCTTTTCGGCGACTGCGCTCAGGTGAACACATTCCAGGCTCCCGCTTCAAAGGACAACCCGAAGCTCGAGGAGTTTTACCTGATCGACGACATCTATCGCACCATCCACTTCCGCCACGGAAGAAGCGCCAACATTCTTTTCATCGACGGGCATGTGGAAAAGTTCCAGCCCTATCCCGGCACGCTCGACACGGGGCTGCGCGACGAGTGCATCGGGCGCATCACGCCGAGAGGCAGTGTTCAGTTTCTTCAATGAAAATCCGCCGTTGCAAACACCAAACCAACACGATAGAAAAACCCATCTCAATGAATGCTCAAAATAACAAATCATCGGTTGTGGCAGTCGTCCTCCTCGCTGTCGCAGTGGCCTATCGCTTAATCGTCGGTCTGCTCGGCCAGGATGCCGGGTGGCTTCCCAACTTCTCACCGCTCGCAGCCATCGCCTTGTGCGGCGCGATTTATTTTCCAAAGCGAACCGCCTTTGTGCTTCCCCTCGTGGCGCTCTTTGTCAGCGACCTGATTCTCAACGCGCACTACGGCGTTTCGCTGGCCAGCGATGGAATGCTGACACGCTATGTCGCCCTGGGCGTTGTCTCCGCTCTCGGGTTGTTGATTCGCTCGAATCCGCGATTCGCTTCGGTCATGCTCGCCAGCCTTGCGGGCTCGGCATTCTTTTACGTTCTCACCAACACCGGTTCGTGGTTCGCCGCGCCGGAATACGCGAAGACCTTCGGCGGGTGGATCCAGTCGCTGACCGTCGGTCTTCCGGGTTATCCGCCGACCTGGGTTTTCTTCCGCAACGCAGTTGTTGGTGATTTATTCTTCAGCGCTGTGTTCGTTGCGAGCATGGCCCTGACGGTCGAGCGTCCGCTTCCCCGCACCTTGCACGGGCGGCTCCAGGCGGGCGCGTAGCCTCGGCGGAGTTTTTGGGCAACCGGGACTGGTTGTCAGCCAGCCAGACCAGCGAACAGCCGGGTCTCAGGCGCGCAGTGAAAGACGGTTCTAAGAAAGCGCGCCCCGGACTCCGACCCAATCGGCCTCGCAGAATGATCCTGCGCAGTGAATGTGCCCGGGATTATTCGGAGGATAAGCGGGGCAGTTCAGGGTGAGCGAAAAATCTGAGATCGGACGCGCGTCGCCGGCGGAGGTGCGAGCTTCAGCGGGGAGAGCGCGTTCCTCGACAGCCACAAGTGGAAAACCCAGATTTCCAAGCACCAGCCGCTGCAAAGGGGTGCGCGGCAGCATCACGCGGAAGGAGGACTGATTGTTCCCGGCCACCGAAAAGGCGAACGCCGTTTCGCGGGGCGATTGTTTTCGCGAGAGCAGCACCGCCGGCGACTGGCGAAGACTGAGCAGACCGCTGTCGAATTCCGACACCTCGAAATCAACCGTGAGGAGTTCCATCGTCGGATAGAGGAGCGGCAGAGCTTTGACACCCCAGTGAGTCCGCTGCCTCAAGGTGCTGACGGCGGATTCCTTGCGCGAGTCTGCAACGTAAAGAGTGTGCCCAAATCCAGTGAGAGCCATCACCTTTCCCCAAAGCAGGCCGAGTCTTGTTTGTGGGAGCGCTTCGTCAAAGGCGACAAGGCACTTGCCGCTCGGATCGAGCAGTTCCAAATGAGGTTCGCAGCGATCGCAAACCGGGCCGGAGGAAGGAGCGTCTTCTGTCATTGCATCAGGAACTTGCAGCGGCTTGCGGATTCTGACTCACCGTGGATTGGCAATTTATCTTCGCATTTTGCCTGCGGTGGCCTGGCGAGGAGCGCTGGCCGAGGTAAACAATGCCGAGCGAAATGAGGGAACTGATCGGCATGAGGATCGACGCAGCCAGCGGACTCATTTTGCCGGCGAGGCAGGCGAGAATCGTGATGAGGTTGTATGCGATGGCGAAGCCGACCACGCAGCGCGTCGAGCGCTGCCGCAGTCTCCCGGTTTCGAGCAACTCGCGCACGCCGCCGAGCCCGCGACCGACGAAATAGAAGTCGGCTTTTTGTTCGAGCAACCCGCGATCGATCGCCGGCGTGCCGCTGCAATAGCTCTCGTTGAAAGCGAGGCTGTCGTTCGCGCCATCGCCGATCATCAGCGTGTCCTTCTTGTCAACCGAGCGAACCCAGTCGGCCTTGTCCGCTGGCGACATGCCGCCTTTGCACTGCTCAGCGGGAAGCGAAAGCTGCCGGGCCATCGCGGCCACTTTCTTCTCGCGGTCGCCGCTGAGAATATGAACGGCATAGCCGCGCGACTGCAACACCGCCACCTCGCTCGCAGCGTCGGCGCGGACTTCATCGCGGAAGGAGAATTCGGCGAGTGTTTTTCCATCGAGCGAAAACACGCAGTCGCAGCGCGGGATGACTGCTTCGCCGAATCGCATGAAATCCGGTCTTCCCAGCCTGTAAACACTCCCGCCCTCACGCAGCTCCAGGCCGTAGCCGACGGTTTCCGTCACCGTTCCTTCGTCGGACGGGACGACCCCGGCCGCCATGAGCAACTCGCGCAAGCAGCAGCTCACCGGGTGCAGGTTGTTTTCGACCATGCGCAGCAGGACGCGCTTGTGGCCGGGCGCGAGCCGGTCGAGCGCTTCGGGGTTGAGGAGGGCGCGGGTTTCCAAAGTGAGCGTCCCCGTTTTGTCGAAAATGATCTTGCGGACGCGCATGATCCGTCCCCACAGGCTCTGCTCGCGCACGAACACGCCGCGTTTGCGCAGCGACGCGACGGCGAGTTCGTCGGCAAGCGGCAGGGCGACTCCGGCGGCGCACGGGCACGAGACGACCAGAACGGATGTGAGCACTTGCAGCGCCTTGAGCGGATCGCCGGTCGCCGCGAGCCATGCGGCGAATCCCGAACCCGCCACAGCGGTCACGACGATGATGTAGGTCTTGATGAACCGTTCGAGTCCGTGATGGTTCAGATTGTTGCGCGGAACGATCTGTAGAAGGGTCGAGAGCGTGGATTCCTGCCAGCTTTCGAGCGCCTCGAATGCGGCCGTCGTCTGGCTGACATTCACCGCGCCGGATGGAATGATCTGCCCCTCGCGCGCCACGCAGGCTTCGGATTCGCCGTTGATCCACTCGAGCCCGAACGTCGCCCCGTCCGAGCGCAACTTCGAGCGCACCGGAACGATCTGGCCGGTATCGACGGTGTAACTTGCGCCGGGCCGCAGTTCCATCGCGGCCGGTTTCACGAGCGTCTGTAGGCCGAGCAGGCGGTTGCGATTCTTCTCGATGGCGGTCTGCTGGAGCCAGCGGCCGACGAGCATCAGGAACACAAAGATCGAGACGAAATCGAAATACACGAAGTCCATCGCGCCGACGCGCCAGGCGTAGATGGAGCCGGCGTAGGCGGCGATGAGGCCGATCGAAATCGGCAGGTCGATATGAAGGACACCGTTGCGCAGGCTGTGCATTGTCCGCGCGAAGAAATAGCTTCCGCCGACCGCGAAGCTCAGGGTTCCGAAGAGCAGCGCGAGCTTGTTGAACAGCGACGAGTAGGCGAACGACTGCTCCATCCCGAGGTAGCCCGGCAGGGTGAAAAGCATCGCGTTCATCGCGAACGCCGCGCACAGCCCGAGACGCTTCAGAAGCGGGCGGTCGATGGCTTCGGATGATCTTCCCGGCGGACCGACGAGGTAGCCGAAGTTCTGAAGTTCCTGCGCAAATGAGACGACGTCGAACGCGCCGGCGGTCCAGCGAAGATCAAGGCGGCCGAGACTGGCGTTGACTTCAATCGCGAGCGCGCCCGGCTTGCGGGAGAAAAGTTTCTCGATGAGCCAGACGCACCCGATGCACGAGATGCCCTGCAAATCGAGCGTGAGCGAAGCGGTGGCTTTGCCATCCGATTCGGCCATCCGCGCGAGTTCCTCGATCCATGAGTAATCGCGGCGCTGAAACACGAGCGACTTCACGGGATGAATCGCGTCGTCCTGCAATTCGTAGAACTGGCCGAGACCGCTTTTCAATATGAGGTCGTGAACAAACTGGCAGCCGGCGCAGCAGAAATCCGCGCGGTAGGGCGTCGGCTGAAAAGGGGTGCCGCAATGAATGCAGACCTTCATCGTTTTCATCGGCAGAAAATGCAATGCACCTGCTGTGTGATGGCGACGCCTTCATTCGCCACCGTGCGCCAGACCAGCAGCCCGCACGAAACGAATGCCAGCCCCTGTCGCATCCACTGCATCGCGCCGGGCGAGCAGCGCTTTTGCACGCGGAAGTATTGCGATTGAAGCAGCCAGTAAAGAGGCAAAGTTCCGAGCGCAAAAGCGGCCATTAACTTTGCGCCAGCCACGAACGACCCGGCAAACACGGCGACGCCGAAGACCAAATACAAGGGGGCACACGGAAGGAAAGGGGTGGCGAGTCCCAGCATCGTGCCGAGTTGCAGTTCCTTCATTCCGCTGAACTTCAGCTTGAACAGAAGGCCGGCAAGGAATCGCGGCTGCGGGATCTTCTTGTCGAGTCCGAGGGCGAAGATCAAGAGGATGCCGATGAAAGCCCAGGGGAGGGCGCGCGTGAAGCTGTTGGAGAATAATCCCGCCGCGGAGGCGCCAATCGCGCCGAGGGTTCCGCCGATGAGACTGTAGGACAGGATGCGGGCGGCATGGTAAACGCCCACGGTGGCCTGGGAGATGCCCGCCTGTTTCGAGGAAAACATCGCGCAGGTGAGGGGACCGCACATGGCGCTGCAATGAACGCTTGTCACCATGCCGGCCATGAAGGCCGCGAGCGGAGTGGTGATGGAGTTGGCGTCCATGCGTCAGTGCGGGTTTGCGTGGCTGTTGTCCTCCAGGGGCACGGAAGCCGGCTTGTTTTTCTCCGCGATGTAAACCATCCAGCCGAGCGCAATGAAGAGGACGACGAACGCCACAATGATCCAAATCCACGGACGGTTTGCGATGGCTTCTCTCACGGTGCGACTCCTGACGGGCCGATGAACGGCACCGATTTCTCGTCGGAGAATTTGCCGTCGTCGGAGGTGATGCGAACGGTCGCCGGAAACTGGCCGGTGAATTTTGCCTGCGGCATCATTACCACGAGAGGACGCAGTTGCTCGCCCTCGGCCTCGACTGCCACCGGTTCCTCGCCGCCGCTCCATTGAAGTCCCGGCTGCGTGTTTGTGAGTTCCAGCCGGAATTGCACGGGGCGGTTCTGTTTGTTGATGATGCGGAGGAGATATTGGTTTCGCACCAATCCGTCGGCGAGGTAATAGGGTGCGCCGGTCATGCGCAGAAAGCTCACGGTCGCAGGCTTGAAGGTGGAGAGCGAGTAGGTCATCACTGCCGCGCCGACCAGCATCAGCGCGGTATAAAGAATGGTGCGCGGACGAAGGATTCGCGTCGGTTGACCGGCGAGACCGTTGGTGGAATCATAGCGGATCAAGCCACGCGGGCGATCGATTTTTGTCATCACCTCGTTGCACACGTCGATGCAGTTTGAGCAGGCGATGCACTCGATCTGGAGGCCCTGCCGGATGTCGATTCCGGTCGGGCAGACCTGCACGCACCGCATGCAGTCGATGCAGTCGCCGGCTCCCTCGGTGCCTTTTCTTCCGCGAGGCTCGCCGCGTTTCGCGTCGTAGCCGATGACGACCGAATCGTTGTCGAGCAGCACCGACTGGAGGCGGCCGTAGGGGCAGAGGACAATGCAGAACTGCTCGCGAAACCAGGCGAAGTTGAACCACAGGGCCGCCGCCATCAGGAAGACGAAAAGGAAGAGGCTCCAGTTTTCCGTCGGCGTTTTGTGAACCATGTCGTAGAGGCCCGGCAGCGAGACGAAGTAAGACAGGAACACGTGCGCAAGGACGAGGGCAAACAGCGCGAAGATCGTCTGCTTCACTGCGCGCTTGAGGAACTTCTCAGGCGTCCATCCGGCCTTGTCGAGCTTGCGGCGCTGGATGGCGTCGCCCTCGATCCAGCGTTCGAAGCGCCGGATGATGTCGAGGAAAACCGTCTCCGGACAGGCCCAGCCGCACCAGAGGCGGCCAAAAAGAGCGGTGACGTAGAACAGCGCAAAGCCGGCGCCCGTTATCAGAAAAAACGCAAGCCACAAATCCTGCGGCGCGAACGTGATGCCGAAAAGGTGAAACTGACGCCGTGCGACATCGAAGAATACGGCCGGGTTGCCGTTGATCTGAATCCACGGCAGACCCACGTAGATGGTCATGAGCAAGATGCCGGCGAGACTGCGGAGCGTCGTGAAGCGGCCATGGACATCCGCCGGGTGAATGAAACGACGGGAGCCGTCATTTCTAATTGTTGTGACGGACTCGACTGTGGGACTGGGCAGCGTCATCGTTTAGTTGGGCGCTGCCACGGGCGCTGCCACGCCGCCAGTCGGAGAAGGCACGGCAATGATCGGTTCTCCCTGTTTGTGGTGGCTGAGGACGAACGCAGCGACTTCGGAGATTTTCGCGCGTCCGAGAACCGGGCCCCATGTGGGCATGCCTTTGGCGGGGACGCCGTTGACAAGCGTCGTCACGATTTCATTCGGAGTTCCGCCGTGAATCCAGTTTTGATCTTTCAAATTGGGACCGATCTTTCCGCTCAGGTCTTCCTGGTGGCACGAGGCGCATGTCGTCACGAACGTGGCCTTGCCCGCGGCCACGATCTTCGAATCACGGCTCATGTCCCACAGTTGGTCGTCGGTGAGGTTGGCGCTCGAGCTTTGAGCGGCGGCAAGCGCGATGCGGCGCATCTCGGCCTCGACCCGCTGGCCGCTGCTTTGCATGGTGCCCACCCAGTGGTAGTTGAACCAGTATCCGACTGAGAACGCGATCGCGCCATAAAGCGTCCAGAGCCACCAGTTGGGGAGTCGTTTGTCGTATTCCTGAATACCGTCGTAGGTATGCGGGCGAAGTGGATCTTCAGCGGCGTTTTGGTTTTTCATGGACGATTTTTTCCTGTTCGAGTGGGAGCGATGACATGTGGTCGATGCGCTTTTTTTTCATGGCAACAACGCGCAGAAGCACCAGAAGGAAGACTGCGAAAAGAACGACGAATCCGATTTTCGGAAACACATTCATCCAGTCTTCCAGGACCAGGCGGTTGAACATACGCTACGGGGCGGTTTGCGCGGTTTTCACAACTTTCTCCGACTTGCCGAGCTTTTGCAGGTAGGCGATCAGCGCCACGATCTCGCGGTCGGGATCGGTATTGCCTCCGACGACCTTCAAGTCGTCGCAGATGGCCTTGCCCTGCGCATAAGAGGATTTCTGGATGTCGCTGCCTTTCATTTCCGGATAAGGCACGCCCAGCTTGCGCAGGACGGCGATCTTGTTTGTCAGCGCATCGACATCGGTGGTCTGCGTGTAAAGCCAGGGGTAGTTGGGCATCAGCGAGCCGACCGAAGTCGAGCGCGGATTTTCCATGTGCTTGAAGTGCCAGACGTTCGGGTATTTGCCACCGACGCGAGCCAGGTCAGGCCCGGTGCGCTTCGAGCCCCATTGATACGGATGATCGTAAATGGACTCGCCGAGCTTGGAATACTCGCCGTAACGCAGCACGTCGCCGACGAGCGTGCGGATCATCTGCGAGTGGCACAGATAACAGCCCTCGCGCACGTAGATGTCGCGTCCCGCCAGCTCGATCGGCGTGTATGGAATCTGGCGCACGCCTTCGATATTGGAGGCTTTGTTGACGATGATCGTGGGGACGATTTCGACGACGCCACCAACAAGAACGGCCACAATCGTCAGCACGGTGAAGGGAAACGAGTTTTCGAGGAGTTGGTCGTACCATTGGCCCCACGTTGCACCACTCAATTCCATGTGAACAATCGTTGCAACGCTGACGGCAATCGCGCCGAACAGACCAGCGAGGCTGACCCAGTCGTTGCCAACGCCCCAGAGCACGAGGAAGAGCATGAGGGCAAAGGAGTAAACCACGGGCGGATTGATGAACGCGCCAATGAGCGAAAGATGCTTTGTCTCGCCGTGATCTTCGACGAAAACCTCGACGGTGCCATTCACAGGCTGGCCGGCTTTCGCGGTTTTCCAGATGTTGTAGGCGAGCATGACGAAGCCGGAGAGATAGAAGACACCGCCGATTGCACGCATGTACATCATCGATTTCGTCGCGAGCACGGCATCGATGAAATTCGGGTAGGCGAGGACGGTCCCGGCTTCTTTGGTTCCACTGAGCATCAGGCCCTGCGTGATGCCCGAAACCCACATCGAAGCGACGTAAAGCAGGATGCCGACAAGCGCGAGCCAGAAGTGCATGTTCGCCATCGCGATCGAGTGGAGCTTCGTGTTCCAGAGCCGCGGCGCGAGATAGTAAAACATGCCGGCAGCCATGAAGCCGTTCCAGCCGAGCGCCCCGCTATGCACGTGGCCGATCGTCCAGTCGGTGTAGTGAGAGAGGGCGTTCACCGACTTGATCGCAAGCAGCGGTCCCTCGAAGGTGGCCATGCCATAGAACGTGACGCCTGCGGCGAAAAACTTGAGCACGGGATCGGTCCGGAGTTTGTGCCAGGCGCCGCGCAGCGTCAGC
The DNA here is from genome assembly GCA_963751395.1 of uncultured Verrucomicrobiae bacterium. Taxonomy (GTDB): domain Bacteria; phylum Verrucomicrobiota; class Verrucomicrobiia; order Chthoniobacterales; family Chthoniobacteraceae; genus CAVVUC01. The sequence continues at coordinate 526,135 of CAVVUC010000001.1, forward strand.
AGGCCGTTCAACATTCCGCCCCACGACGGCGCCCAGAGCATGAGGCTGAAAACCATGCCGAGCGATTGCAGCCAGTCGGGAAGCGCGGTGTTCAGCAAATGATGCGGCCCGGCCCAGATGTAGATGAACACAAGCGACCAGAAGTGGACCACGGACAAGCGGTAGGAATAAACCGGCCGTTCCGCTGCTTTCGGCACGAAATAATACATGATGCCGAGGATCGGCGTCGTGAGAAAGAACGCGACGGCATTGTGCCCGTACCACCATTGCACCAGCGCGTCCTGCACACCGCCGAAGATCGGATAGGAATGCAGCAGGCTCGTCGGGATCGAGAGATGGTTGACGATGTAGAGCATCGCGACCGTGACGATCGTGGCGATGTAGAACCAAATGGCGACGTAGAGCGATTTCTCGTTGCGCCGCGCGATTGTCCAGAAAAAGTTGATCGCAAACACGACCCAGATGACCGCGACGGCGATGTTGATCGGCCAGATCAGTTCCGCGTATTCCTTGCTGCGCGTGAGGCCGAGCGGCAGGGTGACAGCGGCCGCCACGATGATGAGCTGCCAGCCCCAGAGATGAACTTTGGAGAGGAAATCCGAGGCGATCCGCGCCTTCACCAGACGCTGAAGCGAGTAGTAGATGCCCGCGAACATCATGTTGCCGACGAACGCGAAGATCACCGCGTTGGTGTGAAGCGGACGCAGCCGCCCGAAGGTCAGCCACTGCATGTTGAAATTGAGCTGCCAGAAGGAGAGTTGCGAGGCGATGACCACGCCGGCGAGCATGCCTACGATTCCCCAGCCAATGGCTGCGATCATGAACTGCCGGACGATGCTGTCGTCAAATTCGATGGTGGTTTTCTGATTGGTCATGGAGTCTTGGATGTCGGCTTCAAAGGCTGGGTTGTTTTTGTGACTGCCCGGTGCCCTTCCTCTCCCAGTGGCATCAGCGCGTCGCGCTGGTTACATGTCTGGCGCGAGCTTTGATGCAGAAAAAAAAGGACAAAAAACGTCACCAACACCAGGCCAATAAAGATGGTGAGGACGATGACATTCACGATGCGAAAATTGACATGCGTGGATGTACGCGACTCACCGGATGTTGTCCAGTCATTTGCGCATTTTGGCCTGCAATTCGACCAAGATTGTCCTGCGCTCCCGATGCAGTCGAAGGCGTGGCTTTTACTGCGATTTGCTCGCTTCGGATGACTGCCTGGTGACTATGTTGATCGGTGCGCCCGCGTCGAATGCCTTGATGTTTTCCACGGTGGCGGTGTTGATGCGCTCGACTGCTTCCATGCTGTTGAAAGCGGTATGCGGGGTAAAGATGACGTTCCTCCGGGACAGGAGTTCCTTGTTGCGCACGATGTCCTGCAATTCCTTGATCCTTGTCGCGTCCTGAGTCTGCGAGGCGTCGGGATTGGTCATGCGGTTGACGATCTGCTCGCTGATCACGCTCAAGGCCTCCTTCCGCATCGCGCTTTCGTCTTCGAGCACATCGAGGCCAGCCCCTCCGACAACGCCGAAGTCCATCGCGTCCATTAACGCCTGGGTGTCGATGAGGCCGCCACGCGCCGTGTTGATGACAATGACGCCCCGCCGGCATTTCTCGAAAGCCGTCCGATCCAGAATGTGCCGGGTGGCGCTCGAAAGTGGAATGTGCAGGGAGATGAAGTGCGATGTCCGAAGCAACTCATCGAGTGTCACGTAACGGAAACCAAGCCTCGCGGCGGCCTCGGGTTGTTCACGGACATCGCAGGCCGCCACCTCCAGTCCGAACGCCTTCGCGATCGGCACCATGGCCTGCCCAATCCGCCCCGCACCGATGAGACCGAGCGTTTTTCCGCGCAACTCGATACTGCGAATTGCCTCATAAGAAAAATGGGCTTTGAAATTAACCGCCTCCCGCAACTCGCGAGCCACCGCAAGAAGAAGGGCGAAAGCGTGTTCGGCCACGGTGTGATCGCCGTATGTCGGGACGCAGGAAACGGACACTTGACGGCGTGCGCATTCCTCCAGGTCAATGTGATCGAATGCGGTCGAGCGTGTTGTCACGAGTTTCAAGGCCGGGTGGGAGTCGAGGAATGAGGCGTCGATCTGAGAGTAGATGAAGATCGAAACGGCCTCGGCATCTGCTCCGACTTCATTCAGTTCGTCAACAAACTCCAACTCATGCATTCCGAGCTCGGACTCAAAGAAATTCCGGTCTGTGGATTCGGTGGCGACGAAGTAAATCTTCATAAGGGGGAAATCTACCGGCGGGACAATGGGGCTTATTTTCTTCGGCGTCGATATTCATCCGTCGAATATCAATTGTTATTCCTCGGTAAAATCAGGCAGCCGGCTTGAAGAACGCTTGCCAAAAACAACGGCGGGGCTCCTGTGGAGAGCCCCGCCCCAACCCTTTTTCCCCTCCGCTTACAGAAAGTCCCCCAACTCTCCGTAACCGGGCAAAATCATCGCCTGCTTTTGTGACAAACGAATGACGACCATGTGACGATCGCGTGAAAAAACGTCCGCACTACCCGCAGATACGGGCAGCGAAATCCTTCGCCTTCTCGGCGTGCAATTCGCGGCCAAGAGCGATGGCGGCCCGCAAAAGCTTGGAGCGCCGAAGATCGATCAGCGACAACAGCGCGTCGCGTTCCTCCGAAATCGTCTGATCAACGAGTGCAGCGCGCAGAATGTCGAGGTCGTGGATTTCGCCCAGCAACTCGCCCAGGATTTCTGTTTCTCGAATGAGCTTCTTCACACTTCGCGATGCGAGATTTTCGAGAAGTTGGAACTGGTAATACAGTGTTTTCACCCGCTTGCGCCACTCATGCACAGGCTCTGGGGCACGACTGGCGTCGGCCTTGCGAAATGTCTGGCAGCCCTCTTTGTAAATGGCTCGAAGACCGCTTCGGATTTGACGCCACTTGATGTCAGCGGGGAACCACCCGCCGGCCTGCGCCTTCGCGGTTTCGAGCTTTTCGGACGTTTCGCGGATGGAACCGGTATCAGCCGAGGCTAATCTGGCCAGTTCCGCTTTCAGTATTTCCCGTGTGCTCACAAAGGCGGAGCGCCTGCCCGAAAATCTCCTGCCAAGCTGCTCGACGGTTTTCAAACGCATCTGCGCGTCGCGCACACCGCCAATGCTGCGCGCAGCCGCGCCCAGCCGCTCGTCTTCGGCAGCATGGACTTCATCGCCGATTACGTCGCGGATGAGTCGAAGAAGAGCCCGCAGCTTCTTCACCGTCCTGCGAACATCGTGAACGGTGCTGTTTTTGTCGGGCCGCTCTTCAATCTGCCCAAGTGCCTTGTCGAGTTGTCCGCAAAAAACCCTGCGCAGCCCGTCGGCAAGCGGCTCGTTTTTTTTTACGCGAAAATCGGATTGTGATGATTTCATGGCCGTTTGACCTCCCGATCACGCAGCAGATTTGGGTCGCGGGAACTGCGAACTTTGAACGGAGCGGGCTGAAGATCAAACGAAAATCTCACGGCGCGCAATCGAGAAGTGCCTGCCATGAGACGGCTTCCCGCCGGGCGCCATTTCGGAAATCAACTCGCGACAGCGAGGATGCGGGCGTCTTCGGGGGAAATGATCGGCGGCGTGGACAGCGCAATCTCGCGCCAGCCTGATTCGTCAAAGAAAACCACCCGTCGTTGCAGCTTCACGAAGATCAGCGAAAGAGGGAGCAGCGGCGCGATGGGCAAACGGACATCGGCGTGTCGGCCCTCGATGCGAACGGTCGCCATGCGCAATTTTTCCCCGGTGCCCGCGTGGCGGACATGCACGCGTCCTGTTTTCGACGGAAGCGGCAGAGCCCATCGGACACTGCCTTCGGCGTGACTCTCGACCGCAAGGTACAGGGTGCGTCCGGAGAAGCGCGATCGCCGTTTGCGCAGATGAACCAGCAGCCTCAGCGCGCCGTCCTCGATGGAGCCGGTAACGACCGGATGATGGCTGTCGAACTCGGCCGGCTCGGACGCGCGGTAAAATGTTTCCGAATCTTTGGCGTAAGCAGTGAACCGCCTTTTGCTCAACGCCATCTGGCTGCCATGGCACAGGATCGCCTCGCGCTTTTTCGTTTTTTCATCCGCGCGCAGTTTCAGCGAGACGCGATTGCTTTCGCTGTGGCGGCCTTTGGAGTGAACGAGGTAGGTCAGGCGCTCGATCGCATGCCCGCGCGAGCCGAGCCTTGCGAGGGCGAGTCGAAGTAAAACGAAGAACGCGTTGTGGTCCGGATGATGGTCGCTGGCTGATGGCATCACGATCATCGTCGGCTGCCAGTTGTCGATTGAGGCGCAGAGCGCCGCCAGCGGAGCCTCTTCGTTATCGAGCAAGAAGCGGGTGATGCCTTGATCAGGAAAGCCGAGGAATTGCGCGCAGTCTTCTGGCAATCCGAGGTGCGCGAGTGCGGACAACGCTTCCTCACGGCGGCGCGCCCCCCATCGCGCACGGTCCTCCGGTTTGATCATCAGCTTCTTCTCAATGAGGCGCTGGGGCCATGGGTTGTTGTCGCCGTCGCTTCCGAAGATCACACGAATCTGAGCGCCCGATCGAAGCGCTCTCTGCAAAAGCCCGCCCGCTGCCAGCGATTCGTCATCGGGATGCGGCGCGAACAGCAAAATCCGAGCGTGCGGAGTGAACTTCAACGAATTAGTCATTCGGGCAGGTCTTGAATTTTCTCAAACTTGGGCGAGAAGTCGCGATCCAGAGCTTGCGCCCAGACAACAGCGAAGTTGCCATCTCCCGATGCCGATTCAAGTTCATGGACTTCCGATTCGATGAATTGTGTGCCTGTGCAAGGCTTTCCATGAAGTCTGTCGGCGACTGCGCCAATGGTTTCAATGATGAATTAAGAGAACGGAACTTCAACACCGAACCTGCATTTTCCCTGCGGGCCGTTCTTCTCGATCCGCCAGCCAGGAACCCGGATTCTGCCGTGAACCTGCACAAAGTTCTCCTGCATGCCCTGTCTCTTATGTTTTCTATTGCCATTCGCGGCGGTCAATGCTGATTTGAGCGCCCTATGAGCCAGCCCAAATCAAGCACCGAACGCATGGAAAAAATCGTCAGCCTCTGCAAACGGCGCGGCTTCATTTTCCAATCGAGCGAGATTTACGGCGGGTTGAACGGCTTTTGGGATTACGGCCCGCTCGGCGCGGAGTTGAAGCGCAACGTGAAGGAACTCTGGTGGAAAAGCATGACCAAACTGCGCGACGATATCGTCGGCCTCGATGCGAGCATCATCATGCACCCTGCGATCTGGAAGGCGAGCGGACACCTGGACACGTTCAGCGATCCGATGGTGGATTGTCTGCTGACAAAAAAGCGTTTCCGCGCAGACCAGATCGAGCCGCAGAGCGGGGTTGCTTATCATTTTTACGGCGCAGAGGACATGAGCTTGGTTGATGCTTTGATCGCGAGCCTCACGGCCGAGCCAACTGATGAGAGAAGAAAAGCCGAACTGGAGATGTTAAGGAAGTTCCAAGAAGCTGAAGAGGCTGAAAAGAACCGCGACCAGCTTGTTGAACTTAGCCTATCGGAAAATCCAGTCGTAAAAGATTTTGCTCAAAATCAGATCAAGGCTATCGATCAAAGTCAGCGCAGAGAGGATCACTTTGCAGTTTTACTTCCGGCCGGGAAGCCACCTGAGAGCGCCTACAAAGTAGCGCGCCAGTTCTATCAACAACGTGGGATAAAATCGCCAAAGTTCCTTGCGATCAGAATTGAAAAAGTCGAAGGCACGACGCGCTACAATCCCGAGAACGGCTCGCTGCTCACCGAGCCGCGTCCGTTCAATCTGATGTTCAAGTCTCACTACGGTCCGATCGAGTCGGATGAAAACGTCTGCTACCTGCGGCCGGAAACCGCGCAGGCGATCTTCGCGCAGTTCAAGAATGTGCTCGATGTCTCCCGACAGAAAGTTCCGTTCGGCATCGCGCAAATCGGCAAGGCTTTTCGCAACGAGATCAATCCGCGCAACTACACGTTCCGCTCCCGCGAGTTCGAACAGATGGAACTCGAGTTTTTCATCAAGCCCGATGAGGTGGTGGAGAAACAGGCCGGGGACATTGCCAAGCTTTCGGGCGACGGACATCCGGGCGAACCGCAGCAGAACTGGGGCTGGGAGTTGTGGCACAAGTATTGGGTCGAGGAGCGCATCCAGTGGTACGAAAGCATCGGTCTTGGACGAAACACCCTCGAAGAATACTGGCAGACAAAGGACGAACTCGCTCATTACGCGAAGGCTTGCGTGGACATTCTGTTCAAGTTTCCCTTCGGCACGCAGGAGCTCGAAGGCATTGCGGCGCGCGGTGCTTTCGATTTGTCGCAGCACCAAAAGCACAGCGGCAAGTCCATGGAGTTTTTCGACGAGACGGTGAAGGAGAAATACATCCCGCATGTCATCGAGCCGTCCGCCGGTGTTGATCGCCTGTTGCTCGCGCTCATCTGCAATGCTTTCGACGAGGAGGAGATCACGGACGAGAAGGGGAACAAGGAAACACGCGTCGTCATGCGATTTCATCCGCGCGTCGCTCCGATCAAGGCGGGCGTTTTCCCGCTGCTGCGAAACAAACCGGAACTCGTAAAAAAAGCGCTCGCCGTCCGCGAACTGCTCCGCCCGCATCTCAATGTTTTCTACGACGACGCGGGTGCAATCGGCCGCCGCTATCGTCGCCAGGACGAAGCGGGCACTCCGTTCGGCATCACCATCGACTTCGACACGATCGGCGAAAACGGACCCGAGTTGTTGGAAACCGTCACGCTTCGCCACCGTGACAGCATGAAACAGGAGCGGGTGAAAATAAGCGACCTGCTGGGCATTTTGCTGCCGCAAGTTCAGTAGGTTCCGTTTCCAGACGGCGAACTATTTCAACGCATCGGTCACGGCCCGGACGGCGGTTGGATGCAGGACCATCAAAGGGTGGGCCGCCATCCAAAGCCTGACCTCGCTCCCGATTGGCATTCTCGAACTGCTCGCAGGAAGAATCATCAAGTCGAGCGGCGTCCAGATCGTCGTGAACTGGAGGCGGGCGAGTGTTTCGCGATCGCGATCGAGGTCGAGCAACAGCGGACTGCCACGGCGAAGCTGGGCGATACCCGGACGTTTGAAGAAGCCGGGGCAGAGATTGGCGAGCAAGGTGCCGTGCTGCGGCACCGAGATTGCCACAAAGCGATCGACCCGCTCAAGGCCGCCGAGACGCTGCAAATAATAGCGGCTCACGATGCCGCCCATGCTGAACGCGACCAGATCGAATCGTGCGTCGCCTTTCAAATTCGCGGAGACAAAGTTCGAGAGCTGTCGCGCCAGTTCCTCGATGGGAGCCTGCCCCCAACTCGGCGCAAGTGTCGGCATGAGGACCATCCGCCCCTCTTTTCTCAGTGCCCGCCCGATTCTTCTCATCTTGAGCGAAGTGTCCTTGAACCCATGGACAAGGATGACCGGGTTGCGTCTGTCCGGAGCGGGTTTTGGGGACTTTGCCTCGCAGGTGAAAGTGATCGTCGCCACAATGATAGCAAGGAGCGGGCGCAATCTCAAAGCGGCCGCGCGCATTTGAATCCTACGGTTCTTCCGCGACGCGCGCCCGATCCTCAAAGCGCGTGAACTCTTTCAGGAATGTCAGCGGCACGTCGCCCACGGGGCCGTTGCGCTGCTTGGCGATGATAAGCATCGCCTTGCCTTCGGCCTCCTGTTTGTCCTCGTCCGTCTCGGCGTAATACTCCTCGCGCATGAGCAACCCCACCAGGTCGGCATCCTGCTCGATGCTGCCCGACTCACGCAAATCGCTCAGACGCGGACGACCCTTGCTGTCTCCGGTGCGGTTTTCCGGATTTCGGTTGAGCTGGGCCAGCACAACGATCGGGATGTAAAGTTCTTTCGCGAGGGCTTTGATGCCGGAGGAGATTTCGGCGATTTCCAACTGGCGGTTGTCCTTCGCGCGCCGCGACGTGGATTGGAGGAGTTGCAGGTAATCGATGACGATCAGATTGATGTCGTTGCTGCGACTTTAATCGACGGCATTTCGCCCGCAGTTCGAGAATGCTCAGTCCCGGCGTGTCGTCGATGATCATCCTGCTCGCGGCGAATCGCGATGCAGCGCCCGTGAGCTTCGGGAAATCGCGCTCGGCGAGAAAACCCTCCTTGATCTTTTTCAAACTGATCCGCGCCTGCGAGCAGATGAGCCTCTGCACGAGTTGCTGCGAGCTCATTTCCAGACTGAACACGGCGACTGCCTTGTTTTGCTCCAGAGCGACGTGCTCCGCGATGTTCATCGCCAGGGCCGTCTTGCCCATGCTGGGGCGCGCGGCAATCACGATCATCTCCGCCTCGTGCAGCCCGTCGGTCATTTGGTCGAGTTCGCTGAATCCGGTGGAGAGTCCGCTGATCGTGCCTTTTCTTTCGTAAAGCTTCTCGATCGACTCCACCGCTTCCATGACCTGTTCCTTGATCGTGGGGAGCTTGCTGTTCGTGCTGCTTTGCGTGATCGCAAAAACCTTCTGCTCCACTTCATCGAGCAAATCCTGCACTTGCTCCTGATCGTCGTAGGCTCGGGAGACGCAGTTGGTGCAGGCGGAAATGATCTGCCGCAGGGTGAATTTCTCGCGGACAATTTCCAGGTAATAGCCGGCGTTCGCGTGCGTCGGAACGTATGTGAATAAGTTCGTGACAAACGCCGGGCCGCCCACCTGTTCGAGCAGCCTGCGATCCTGCAGGACTTGCGTCAGTGTGATGAAGTCAATCGGCTGCTGTTTGTTCCAAAGATCGACGAGGACGCTGTAGATCGTCGCGTGCGCCGGAATGTGGAAATGAGAGGCTCCGCGGTCGTCGCCGCCGATCAGTTCGAGGCATTCTCCGATGACCTCTTTCGGGGAAAGGAGCATCGATCCGAGCAAGCCCTGCTCCGCCTCCAGACTGTGCGGAAGCGTCCTGTGAACATCCGGTAAATAAGTCTGTGAATAACCCGAATTTTGCTTCGGGCTTGAGCCTTCCGGTTTCCCTTTTTGTTTGGGCTTCTCAGCAGTTGCTGTGGAAGCGTCCGGAGGCATTCAGCTTATTTCGAGTGCTTCGCCCTGGGCTTGGCTTTGAAACCCTTTTCCTCAGCGGGTTCCGCGGCCTCTGCTTCCGCGGGAGCCTGCGCCTCGACCGAGGGCTTGACGTTCACATTGAAAGTCGCCGTGACGTCGTGATGCAGCTTGATGGTGATCTCGTGTGGGCCGGTGTCCTTGATCGGGCGATCCAAAACGAACTTGTGCCGGTCAATTTCGATGCCGCCCAACTCGGCCGTGAGCTTGTCGGCGAGATCTTTCGCCGTGATCGACCCGAACGCCTTGCCGCGCTCGCCGGTTTCGAGGACCATGGTGGTCTTGAGTTTGTTGATCTTCCGCGCCAGTTCCTCGGCCTCGTTCAATTCGCGGGCTTCGCGTTCCGCGCGCTTTGCTTTCAGCGCATTGATCTTTCGAAGCGTGACGGGCGTGACCTCGTAGCCTTTGCCCTGCGGGATGAGAAAGTTGCGTGCATATCCCGCTTTCACTTTTACGACATCGGCTTCTGCTCCGAGTCCGGGAATGTTTTCAGTTAAAAGTACTTGGGTTGTTGCCATAAAACGCGTGTCTTGGTTTGCGCGGGAGGGTGTTGATACCTGTCGATCGCTGTGCTGTCAAATCGAAATCATTGGATCGTTACTTTCACCCCTTTGGTGACCATGTAGGCGAACCGAACCGCGTCCCAATTCGCAAGACGCATGCAGCCGTGACTGGCGGCGCGACCGATCGTGTCCGGGTTGTTGGTTCCGTGAATGCCGATGCCGGGTTTGCTCAAAGCCGTCCACGCGACGCCCACCGGATTGTTCGGACCGGGAGGCAGCATGTAGAATTTCTCGGTGCGAACGCCGTGGTTCAGCACGCCGTCGTCCCAGCGAAAATTCGGCAGGCTGGTGATCCCGACGATCGTCCAGTTTCCCGGCGGCGTCGGCGTGTGATCGGAGCCGGGCGTGATTGGAAATGCGGCAAGGATTTTTTCGCCATCCACCAACGTGAGCATGTGATCCTTGCGGTTGATAAAAACGGAGCGATTGCGGAACTCCGGGACCTCCGGAAGACGTGCGATCGAGTTGATTTCCTCGATCTTGAACGGGGCGACATTTGGAACTCGGACATCATCGCCGGGTTTGAGTTTTTCGAGGTCCGCGCCGGGGTTGATTTTCATCAAAAGATCCGCGCCGCAGTGGTATCGCTCGCAAACGAATTCGAGCAGGCTGCCGTAGAGCAGCTTTTTCAGCTTCGACTGCGCGGCGGGCTTGTTTGCCGTCGGGCCGACCCACTGCAAGTCACCCTCTTGAATCGTGTAGATCGTGTAAATCGGATAAACCGAATCCAGCGGCAGCTCATTGTAAATGTTGGGCGTGACTTTGAGGCCGTGCGACTCGGCGTACTTCACCAGGCCCTTGCCTGTGAACTCGCCCCAGCGCCCGTCGATTTTGCCCGTCCCGAAGTTTTGCTGATCGAGAAAAATCTGGAGCCGCGTGACCACTTCGCGCTCGGCGACAGCGCCGGCTTTGGCGACGGTCGGCGTGCCAGAAGTTTGCGGTGTGGCCGACGGAACCAGTTCCTGGGCTGACGCGGTAACCGCGGCAAGTATGAAAATGGCGATGGTTGTTTTCACAGGAAAGTGCGGGAGTATCGTTCAAAAATCACGGGCGGCAATGCCAAAATGGAACCGGAGTGATTTGACCCGAATCGAACGGGATTCGCAGTCGCCGCGAGCGAGAAAAATGGCGATTGTTTTTGCAAGCCGAGCCTTCGTGAATTAGAAAAAGGGCAGGGAAGCAGGGTTAGATTAAAAGGAGTAGTCTTATGACAAATACGCTCTTCGACGCCTGCAAAGGCTATATCAATGCGCAATCCAGTTTGCCGCCCGGCAAACAGCGGCCGGTCCTTCCGGCGATCACCATTTCGCGCGAGGCGGGAGCCGGCGCGGTGAGTGTTGCGAAACTTCTGGTCGAGCAGTTGGAGAAACGGATGAAACACCTCGAGTATCCGTGGGCTGTGTTCGACAAGAACCTCGTCGAACGCATCCTCGAGGACCACGAACTGCCCAAGAGGATCAAGAAGTTCATGTCCGAGGATGAGTCTTCGGGCTTTGTCAGTAGTGTCGAGGAACTGTTTGGCCTTCACCCGTCAGCGTGGACGATGTTCGAGCACACCACGGACACAATCTCGCGGCTCGCGCACGCGGGACATTGCATCATCGTCGGACGCGGCTCGAACCTTATCACCGCCCACATGAGCAATGTCTTTCATGTGCGGTTGGTGGGGCCCGTCGCGCAGCGGATCAAGCATTGCGAGGACTTCTATTCGCTCACGCATGGTGAAGCGATTGAGTTCGTTGAGAAGGCCGATGGCGCACGCAGGCGGTACGTCAGCAGCCATTTCAAAAAGGACATCGACAACCCGCACGACTACGACCTCGTCATCAACACCGGACGAATCCGCTTCGATCAAGTGGCCGGCTTGATCGCCGACGCCGTCGTGAGTTTTTGCAGGTAAAAGAAGCCGCAGTTTCGCGGATCTCCTACCGAATCGTCGGCGAGGTGCGAAGCCCGTACCGATGCGGATCGGGAGTGAGGGTCATCGCAATCCGCTCGGCGGCATTGCGAAAATCAAACGGTGTCGCGTAGCCAAGACCGGGTGCCGTGATCGAGCCGAGCGCGTCCGTTCTTTCGCTGCCTCCCGCCACATCGAACTCATAAATAATGCGCCCGGCCCGTGTCGCGCCTCCCATTTCCTCCGATGTCACATCCTTTCCACCCGCACCTTCGCCCCTGCGCTCCACGTCGATGACGCGGACATGAAGAATGACTTCCGAACCGGCGGCTCCTGTGAAAAAGGAGAACGTGCGCCCGGCTCCTCTTCCTGCTTTGATTACCTCAAACTCCCCCTCGACCAGCCAGCCGCACTTTGCGATTTCATCGCTCTTCAGCACAGTTGCAGGAGCGATCTTGCACATCTCCTCCTGAAGATCGTTCGCAAATTCCGCCGGCGCGAGCGACTTGCGGATTGCGCGTTCGGCGTTGCCGGGGTCGCCCTTCACGATTGCCTGGCTGACCAGGAACGGACGAATGTAAATGGCTTTGGGATCGGTCGCGCCGGTGGCGATGTAGGTTTTCGACACGTGAACGCCCGCACAAGAGGTCAGGATGAGCGCGCTGGAAAGGGCCAGGAAGCATTGTTTCATAAATAAGAAATACGTTGAGCCGTTCAGAGTGCAGGATTCGTGCCTTGCATTGCTCTGCTTTGATATGAGAACAGCCGGCGCCGCTGAACCCCCGGTTTTTCGAATCACCGCGGGATCAAGTCGATGCGCGGTGCGCGTCCGGGATTCCACGGATTGCATCGAAAATCGTCCGCGACAATTTCGTCCGCGATTGCGCCACAGAACCGATGCAGCGCTTCGACATCGAGCCGAAGATGAAGCGGCCGGAAGGCATCGAGATTGCGCATCGCAGTTCTGAGCAGACGTTCCGCCGGGCGGAGTCGCGCGCCATCTTTCGGATGTTGCGGCCGCTGGAATTGCTTTCCCAGGTGAACGAAGGCGCCTGCGACCTGGATCAGCGCCTTGAAAAAGAAATGGTCGCCGCCTTTGCTTTCGAGCCAGAGATCTTCGAGCACATCGTGCGCTTCGTAATAGCGCTGCTCGTTGAAGCACTGGAAGAACGCCTCGTATCGCGGGTCGAGATCCGAATCAGGCCGTACGCCCAGTTGGCTGACGAAAGAGGCGATGCGCCCGGATTTTCTCATGAACGGCGAATCTCTGAATTCACTCCGGGACATTCAACCCGAATGGGGCGAAATGCGAAACCCAAGTTCGCCCGGCGATCAAACTCTACTTTCCGTCGCCCAGAGCTTTCACGGCGGACGAGGGAAGTGCGAATGCAGAGGTGCGAAGTCCGAAGTGCAGTCAGTCCGGCATTCCGGATTCGCCATTCGACATCTCCCAGGAGCATTCGGCAGCGCATCGGGAAGGTTGCTGGCGAAGCCGCAGGACATCTCGCCGGTCTTTTCATAAAGAAGCTGTGCTCAGAGCAGCCGGTCAACCTTGTTGACTGTGCGGAAGCGCACCGGTTTTGGTTTGGTAACTTTCTCCAGCACCGCTTCCTCGACCAAGTGCGCAAGCCAGGCCCTGGCTTGCGGTTTTTTGACAACCAGCAGACCCGCAACCTCCTCCTCTGTTCGCGCCTCAACAAGCTCACGGCGCAGAATCTCACGAACCTTATTCAATAACTCCACTTCTGGCGACGGCTTGGCGTCGGCTACCGTTCCCTCGATTTTTTCCGCCACGGCCTCAGTTGGCTTTGAAACGGGTGCAGCCTCATAAGCGGACGGTTCCTCCCACAGTGTCAGCGGCAACGTGTTTTGTCTTGGTTCCGCAGCGACAAACTCAGCCGCAGCGACCAGCGCCATCCCAAGTTCATTGCCGCTTTGTGGATTGGGCCAGGGTTTGCCGCCGTGATGCAAAAGGGCGGAGTTGCCTTTGCCAGCGTTGACACCGCTCCGCACAAAGATCGGCACGAATCGCAGGCGCTCCAACTGCTCAATGGCACCGGCCCACGTTCCGCCTTTCTCGAAATCCGAAGTCACCACTAAGGCCGCGTCCGCGCAAGCGTAGATCAACTTGTTGCGCTGCATGGCGTGCCCCACGTTGAAACCCGCCGCCGGATCGTAAGGAGAAATGAGAACCAGTCTGCCCTCCATCAGCGGCTCCCGATTGTCCCGTGCCAGAGCCGCCCGCTCCAAACTGTCCGCCATCACTCCCGCCACATCGCCACCCGCCATCAGAGCACCATGCATTGCCGCCCTGTCGATTCCCCTGGCTCCACCGGAGACAATGGTGCGGTGAGCCTCGGCGCACAGTCGTCCCACGGTTTCCGTGAAGCTGATGAGTTCGTCGTCCACATGCCTTGAGCCGACGACCGCCAGACCGCCCTTCTCCAGCAAAGCAATATCGCCGCACCCATAAAGCAGCGGAGGTGCATCTTCCTTGAGCCGTGCTTTCAAACGCTTGGGGTAACGAGAATCCGCCCGGCTGATCACCCAGATCGCCCGGGCATTCCACCGCTCGACCGCCTGACTGAGCAGGAAACCCCGCCCCAGCAGCGCATCCACGCGCGCCCGTCCAAAAGGCTGCGAGCAAAGGTCAATCAACTCCTGCGCATCCGGCGTGAGCAAGTCCGCAGGCTGCTTCTGCTTTTGGCGCAGAATGAGGGCGAGCCGGTTGTATTCGCCCGGGCTGAACAGATCGCGCGAGGTCTCACCGCGTCCGGCAATCAGCGGAGCGGTCAGCAGCAGGATGGCCTGCGTGTTGGGTGTCAGAGGCTCGATCATTCGTCAGAGTTTGCAGTTGAGGCCAGTGCCAGAGGATACACCGGGCCGCTGCCGTTGGAGGTTAAAAGATACGCCGCGACAGTCAAAGTCCACTTTGAATCCACCATATCATCGACAAGCAGTCCGGGGCCGGTCGGGATGTTCCCCAGAACCCGCAAAGCGCCATCGACATTTCGGGCTTTGTGGCTGCTGTTCTCCATCTCTTTTTGTGGCGGACGGGCATCTGTCTTTGCCAGCACAGCATAGAACGGCAAATTCAACGCGGCAGCAAGACGACGAGCAAAATCAGGCACAAGGGCCGGATGACGGAGAGAAGGAATGCTCGTGACCCACTGCGGAGCGGGATCGGGTGCCCATTCCCGGACCAATGCGGCACAAGCATTCACAAGATCGTCGGAGAAATGGGCATCGCGATACTTGCCGACCCGGACCAACTCACCCCAGCCAGCGTCGCCCCACATGCATAGAATCTTTCCAGGCTGAAGATTTCGACTCGGTGCGATGCTCGTATTTCCCCGCACGCCGTGGCTGGCGAGGCCTCCCGGCGGCCATTTCTTGCGGGGTTCCAGTGGCAGACTGGTTCGGCGCAGGAAAGCCACCGCATCTCTTGCGACCTGTTGATCTACTGCCGATGACAGCAGTGCGAGATTCGGGGCATGATACGAACCGGGATCGCCATCAAGGGCGCGGATAAGATACTCCATGTGCCCGCTCTGGAGCTGAACATATTCCTGCATCTGTGCCTGCTCGGTTTGGCGCAGGGCGGTCAAGCGCTCGGCACGTTGCCAAAACTCCTCGCTCAGATTAGCCGCAGTCAGCGTCCATTTGCTGTCCAGCTTCGCAATCGGTGCGGGTGACTCCAGCGACAGGAGCAGTAGTGCCTTTTCGATTCTTCCGAAACTGACATTCACTCGTGCCATCAAGCCATTGACCGAAAGCCCGTCAGCTTCCGTTCCGAGTGCTTCCAATACCGCCGCCACTTCGGCTCGTGAGGGGAAAGGCGCTGTCGATAAAGAAAGTCGTGATGTCGGTCTCTTCTCTGCCACTCAATAACACGCCGTGCGCACCGGGAAGTGTGGCGGGGAGATTTCGGCCCGCACGCCCCACCTGCTGGTAGTAGGCAACGACCGATCCCGGCGTTTGATAGTGGATGACAAAGGCGAGGTCTGGCTTGTCGAAACCCATGCCAAGTTTTGTCGTGGCAACCAGGGCTTTCACTTCATTAGCGAGCAACGCGTCTTCCAATGCGTTGGTGCGTTCCGGTGCGAGGCTGCTGTGGTAGGCCTCGACGGGCAGTCCGCGCAACTTCAGCCATTCGGCAACGCGCTCGGCATCACGCTGCGTCAGCGCGTAGATGATGCCGCTGCCGGGAATAGCGGAGAGGTGAGTCGCGAGCCACGCCAGCCGCTCTGCCTGGCTTGGCATGCGCATGGTTTGCAGGAGTAAAGTAGAACGGCTCAGATCCCCACGGGAAACGGCCAGATTCGGACCGAGCACCAACTGCAAATCCGTCATCACTCGATTATTCGCCGTCGCGGTGGTTGCCAGCACGCGGACGTTGGACGGCAGAAGTCGAATTCGCCGCTCGATCAGACGATATTCGGGAACGAAATCGTGACCCCAGTCGGAGATGCAGTGCGCTTCATCAATGACCACCATGGAAACGGTGCCCGCGATTCGCGCCAGCACCTGCGTGTTGAACTGCTCGTTCACCAGTCGCTTCGGGTGGATGAGAAGGATGTCCACTTCGTTCCGTGCGATGGCTCCTTCGATGGCCTGCCAGTCATCGCGGTTTCCAGAGTGGATGGTAACCGCACGAACGCCCATCCGCTCCGCCGCTGCGATCTGATTCCTCATGAGCGCCAGCAAGGGCGAAATCAGGATGGCCGGTCCCGCGCCCTGCTCCCGCAGCAGCTTGTTGGCGATGAAATACACCGAACTCTTCCCCCATCCTGTCCTCTGAACAACCAGCAGCCGCCCGCGCCCATCAACCACATGCTGGATTGCTTCCTCCTGACCGTCATGAAAAGCAGCGGCGGAATTCTGTGTTCCGAGGCGCAGAAGTTCGAGGGCACGTGTTGGGTTGTAGGGCATGGCGAGTTCCGTGGCTATAAGTTCAAAATTCCACCATGACATCTTTGCCGAACTTTAAGTCGGCGACCTCGGCGGCGAGGCGGATCATAGTTTTCTTCAGGACGTTGTTGAGATTGGTGGCGACCAGCCAGCCGAAGTCGGCCGCAGTTCCGTTGGCGGCTGGTGATACCGTTTTGCATAAATAAGAGGACGCTCCATTTTACTGAACCATCCCCACGCGTGTTCATTGGCAGCGCAGCGAAGAACCCGGCAAACTTCGCCCGGTGTGGATCGCGGGATTGCGCCGCCCGCCTTCGCCCGGCGCTTACTTCGTTTCTTCGCTGCGCTGAATGACGCGCCATAAGGTGTGTGACGCGGGTGCCAATGCCATCTTTTCTTTGAGAGTTGGTATGAGTCCGCTTTCCGTCGTGCCATGATTTGGAGTCTTAGCCGCAAGGCTTCGCCGATGAAAGGATTTTTGGCGGGCGGCTCATGTTCCGCATTCCGCCGCCGCGCCCTGCTCACTTCACCTCAACATCATCGTCCGTCCACATCACTCGATCCGCACCCGCCGAGCGTACTTCCATCACATCGTGCGAGATCTGGTGGAAAAAATACGGCGTGCCCCAGCGGTCGCACAGTTCGCCTTTGCCGTTGAGTTGCGAGCCTTGCGGGACGGGAATCTTCACCTGCTTGAGATTGTCGCCGAGCATCGACTGCGTGATCTCCGCGTTGGTGCCGATCGGGTTTGCGCCCATCGCCGTGCGGAAATCGCGGAGTGCGAGTTGCACGGCGTCGAGTTCGATGGCGATGTCGGCGGGCTTTTGCGCTCCGGGCAGTGGCGGCGGCGGATTTTTTCCGGCGGCGGCTGATGATTGTTGCGCGGAGGTTTGCGCGTTCGCTCCGGCAGTCGGCGACGATGCGACTTGCGGTAGTGTGGGCGTCGGAGGCTGAGTTGATGCGGCTTCCTGCGTGGCGGGCGCAGTCGCCGGGGCGGTGATCGCCGGATGTTGTGGCGCTGGTTTTTTCCACCAGACGGTGAGGATCAATGCCCACAAGAGCAGCAGCGCCGCGACGAGGAAAACGCGTTTCAGCATCGCTCAACCCAGGAAACCGAGGTTCGGTTTGGCGAACCGCCCGAGGTTCGGGAACACCGTTGCCAGGTCGCTCTGCGAGACGCCAAACCAGCGCGCGAGCGTGGCCGAGTATTCGTCCACGGAGACGCGCGGAATCCAGCGTCCGGTCGAGGTGTCGTCGGGGCCGTTGACTTGCTGCACGGGGAAATCGCCGTAGGTGCGCCGCCCCTGCACCGCTCCGCCGACGATGCAATGATGCCCGCCCCAGCCGTGATCGCTGCCGCTGCCGTTCGAGGGGAACGTGCGCCCGAAGTCGCTCGCGGTGAACGCCGTGACGCTCGCCGGGAGCGTCGCCGCTGCCGCTCCCTGCGTCGCGGCGACCTGCTCGATGCCGCGCTGAAAAGCGAGCAGCGACTGGCTGAGTTCGCTCAGGAGATTCGCCTGTGTGCCCGTTGCGGAATTGGTGGTGTCGGTCTGGCCCGAATGCGTGTCGTAGCCGCCGACGGCGCAGAAGAAAATCTGCCGGCTCATGTTCAGGTTCGAGCGGGCGGCGATGAGTCGGGCGACCATTTTGAGCTGGTTGCCTAGCGTCGTGTTCGGGAACGCGGTCGTCCATGCCCACGGCGGCGTGGTGCCGGTGTCGCGCGTCGGCGCGATGGCGGTGTTGAGAAGGTTGCCGACGTTGATGGCGTTGCTCATGACGCCGGCATAGGCGGTTTGCTGGAGGTTGATGGAAGGAATGCCGAGGAGGTCTTTCATCTCATTGAGCCGCGCGGTGCTGACGCCGGACAGCGTGACCGCGCCGCTCGACGAGACGCTGTATTGTTGAAAGACGTTGCCGACTTCGAGCGTGTTGGTTCCGGCGAGCGAAGTGCAAAGCGCGATCTTCGCGCTGTTGGCAGTCGGCACGCCGTTCACGAGTTCGTATTGCAGCGGCTGCATGAGATCGGCGATGCGCCCGCCCCAGCCGGACTTCGGCAACTGATCGGGAATCGAAGTCTGCCAGTGCTGCACCATGTCGGCATGCGAGAAGAGCGACGGCGGCAGCGGCACGAGCTTGCTTTGATACTGCTCGCGCGTCATCGGGTAAACGAGCGGGCCGGTGTTGAAAAGGAGCGCGAGTTTTCCTTCGTCGAAAAGCGTCCGCATTCCGGTGCAGATGGGATGCAGGCCATAGCTGTGGCCGTCGTTGTTGAGCGGGTTGAGCCCCAGCAGCGAGCTTTGCGGCAGCGCGAGTTTCTGGCGGATTGCGGCGTAGTTGGCGTACTCGTCCGCGCCGGTCGGGACGACGAGGTTGTTGCTGTCGTTGCCGCCGGAGAGGAACACGCACACGAGCGACTTGTAGTCGGTGAAGGTGCTTTGCGCGGCGGCGGAATTGATGAGCCGCAGGTCGCGCATCATGCTGCTGATGCCGACGGTGCCGAGCGCGGCGCACGCGGCCTGGCGGATGAACTGCCGCCGGGTTCGGAGGATTTGGAAATTTTTGTCCATAAAAACGGTGAGCTATTTTTGGATGGTGTAGTCGGCGGAGGTGGCGATGAGGTGGATGAGCGAGCGGAGCCGGTCGCGCTTCTGCGTGTCGGTCGGCGCGGTGTTGCTGTAGGCGATGTTCGCGGTGTTGATGACGTGGGCCTTGATGCTCGCTTTCGCGGACGAGGAAAGCTGTCGCGGCGTGAGCAGCGTATCGAGCGCGTCGATCAGCGCGTCGATGTTCACGTCGTTCGTCCACGGCGCGGTGGTGCCGGGTCGCAGTTGCATCCAGGTTCCGAAGTCGAGCGTGACGTTGTTCGCGCCGCTCCGGAAGCTGCTGAGGCCGTTCGTGTTTCCCGATGGATTCGCGATGCCGTTGTAGAGGAAGTTCGCCTGGTTGATGACGTTCGTCTCGGTCGTGAGCTGGAACTCGGGCGTGACCAGTCCCGCCAGCGCGAGGATGCCGCCGAACTGGTAGTCGGGCTCGAAGAAGTTGAACACCGTCGGCGAGGCGAGCGGCGTTTGCTGGAGGTCGCCGTTCGTGCTGTTGAGCATCCAGTTCAACGCGCCCATCGTGAGATTGCCGCTGCGCGCCGAGGTGATCGCATGCGGCGCGACGGCGACGGTGCCGTCGCGCGAGGTGATGGTGTCGAGCGCGGTGACGGTGAAGTGCGTATCATCGACCACATTGATGTTGAAGTTGCCGCTCGGCGTCACGTTCGTGCCGGAGAGGGCGAAGAATCGGATATAGACATTGCTGCCGTTGGCGAGGCCGTGGGTCGTGGTCGTGGTCACGGTAATGGCGCTGCCGCTTTGGTGATAGCCGCCGCGATAAACGACTTCGTACGCCGTGCCCGTGGTCGTGCCACTCACCGCCGTCGCGGTTTCGACGGTGAATTTATACGGATCGACATACGTGGCGATCGGGTAAAAGCCTTCCGTCAACGTCGTGGTGCCCGTGAATTTCTTCAGGTAAATCGCGACGCTGTTTGAAACGTAGCCAGTGCGGTCGGCGAGATAATGCGGAGAACCGTTCGACTGCCAGAGCGTCACGGTCGTGCCGGTCTGCGAGTACTTCATCAGCGTAAAATCCGGAGCCGGCATCGTGAAGCTCGTCGAGCCGGTGGTGGTCACGACGTAGTTGCCATCGGTGCCCGGAGACGATGCGCCGTCGAGGATGTCGATCGCGGCGGTGTTTCCGGTCGAGAGCCGGTGCGGCGCGGTCGTGTTCACCGTGATGAGGTTATCGACCTGGCTGTAAGTGCCGTTCACCGCGGGTGGCGCGGGGAAGGCGCGCGCGAGGCCGGTGATGCGCAGGACGGGCTCGCGTTGTTTTCCGAAACCCTGCTGCGAAGCCGTCGCGGTCGAGCGCGCCTCGTAGTCGAGCAGGATCGCCTTGATCACCGCCTGCATGTTGCCGCGAACGTGCTGCGCGCTGCCGTCGTCGTTGAACGCCTGCACGACCCGGTAGATGTAGCCCCGGCTCGGCGTGCTGGTCACGAGCCGCTGGATCAACTGCCGGCAAATGAACGGCCCCGTGTTCGGGTGATTGAACAGCGCGTCGTGCGTGGCGTCGAGTTCCTGCGACGGCAGCGCCTGATACGCCGCGTTCTGGATTTGCGCGGTCGTGTGCGTCGCGTAAGGATCGAGCGCGACGCCGCCGATCGACGGCAGTCCCGGCAGCACGACGTTGTTCAGGATTCGCTTTTGTCCGGTGAAATGACGCGACGGCACTTCTTTCATCGGGTTCGTGTAGTCGCGCGCCGGTCCGAAGTTGGTCGGCAGATAAACGCCCGAGTTCGCCTGATTGTAAGTCCAGCCGGTGAACGCGTGCGCAAACCCGACGATCGTGTCCTGGTCGTAGGTCGCGATTGGCAGCCCCTTCGAGTTCAGCATGAGCGAGCCGTCGGGGAACAGGCGGTTCAGGCCGATGCTGAACAACTGCAGGATTTCGCGCGCGTAGTTTTCGTTCGGATGCGTGCCGAGCGAGAGGTTTGGTTTGTCGTTCGCGCGCATGTCGAGGTAGTCGCCCATCGACGGATGCAGCGTGACCGCTTTCAAGATGTCGCGGAAATTCCCGAAGGCGTTTCGCAGCAGCGTGTCGTAGTAATCCGAAACGGCGGTGCCGTAGTTCGCGAGTTCGCCGGACGCCGATACCACGAGGATTTCGCTCAGCGCAAACGCGACGCGCTGGCGGAGTTGATCGGGCGCGGTGATCGAGTTTTTCCACCACGCGTTGAACGTCGCGGTCGTCGGGTAGGTCGCGTTCGCGGCGTTGGTGAAATTGCCGTTCGCATAGACGTAGGGCAGATGCAGCGTCGGCCCGAGCGTGAACTGGTTGTCGATCCATGCCGGGTATCCGAGCGACTGCACGGCGGCAATGTCGGTGGCCGACGCGCCGAAGGTTGATTGCAGCAAAAAGCGCGACGCCGCTTTTGCATCGCTGTGATCGTCTGTCCATGCGGGCGGCGCGGCGGGTGCCGTGAAATTCTGCGCGCCGTCCTGTAGCCAGAAGAAGCCTTTGATTTCGCCCGACGGATACGCCGCCGTGTGGATGTTGAAATAGGTCGTGCCGTTTTTTATGCCCTGCACGATCTGCGCGGCGCTCAAGCCGGCGACGGAAGCGATCGGCCAGACGTAACTGCCGTCTTCGAGGATCGTCACGCCCGGCTCGTCAAGGTCGAACACGATGTTCGACGTCGTCGGCAACATGCCCGAGCCGTCGTGGACGTGCGCCTCCGTCATCGGCCCTGTGAGGTTCGCGTAGTTGAACGAGAGAATCGCCGTCGTCTCATCGGCGCTCAATCGCAGCGCCGCGCTGCCGTAGCCGCTCGAGAGCGAGGCGCCCTGCGGCGTGAGGTTCGTGGTGAAAAGCGTGCGTTGGGGCGTGACGCCTTTCTGCGCGGCCCACGGCGAGAGCGCGTAGCCCGGCACGACTTCGGTCGGCGTGATGCCCGTGCCCGCGTCGCCCGGTTTGAACCAGCCCACGGAGACGTTGTTCGAGCCGGTTGTTTGCAGGTGGCGAACTTCGACGTAGTAACGCTGCCCCGCTTTCAACCAGAGCAGAGGCGACTTGCCCGCGTTCGCATTCGTCCAGTCGCGGTAGCCGGTCGGGCCGGTTGTCGCGGCGCGCTGGAAAAGATTCATCGGTTCTTCGTCGTTGGAAATCCACAGTTCCGCCGCGTCGTCGCCCGAGATCCAGAATTGATACGCCCCGGTCTTTGGCGCGAAAAGATAACCGCGCATCCGCGAAGCGTAATTGTCGCCGGCGTCTTGCGGGCCTTCGAGCGAGGGACGCAGATCGGTAGAAGCCGGTGTCGTGTTGAACGGTGCCGTCGCGATCGAAGTGAACGCGCCGTTCCAGACTTCGCGCGTGATCGCGCCGGCGGTGTCCACGATGGTCAGCGTGAGAATGGCCGAGCCGGAGCCATTGGCGTTCGTCGCCGTCAACGGCACCTGCCACACGCCGGCTTGCGTCGGCGAGCCCGTGACCAAACCAGCCGCAGTGCCCGTCGCAACGATGCTCCAGCCGGGCGGAAGATTCGCGGCGGAGAAGTTCGTCGGATTTCCGCTTGCGACGACTTGGAAAGAAACCGGACCCGAGTTTTTCAAGTACGTCAGCTCCGTCGGGCTGATGATCTGAGGCGGCGAATTCGGAAAAAGTCGCGCGGTCGGGATGACCTGCTTCGGCTGGTTCGCGCTCTGCCACGACAACACCGCCGTGCCGGTGGTCGTCGCATATTGCTGCACGATGATCGGGTAACGCTGGTCGGCATTGAGCGCGATCGTCCCGCTGAATTCGCCGTTCGCCACGGCGTTCGGCGGCCAGTTGTTGACGAGGAGTTGTCCGTTGACCCAGACGCGCCCAGCGAGAGCGCTCTTAAAAAAGAACGTGTAAACCTGCGAATACTGCGGCAGCACTTCGCCGGTCCACTGCGACGAATAGTAACTCGTGTTCACGCCGACAGCGGGCGAGTTCGTTCCCTGAATCGTGCCGGTCGTCCACGCGAAGTTGACCGCCGGATCGACGCGAGTGACAACGGGATTCCCGCTGAACTTCGCCGCGACCGTCGTCGAAAGTTTGTTCGTGCCTGAACTCGCTTCGTTCCAATAACGCCCGAGCAAACCGGTGCCGTTGGCAAGCGCCTCATCGCTGATCACCACTGGGCCGACCGCCGGAGTCCCAAGCGAGTAAGCGGTGGATGCGACGAGCGTGACGATCACCGAGAGCGGCGAATGAAGCTGCGAGCCGGGGAGGGGAGTCACGTCGATCGTGGCCGAGTTCACGCCGAGCGGCAGCGTGACCGAACCGGGAAGCGCGGCGTAATCCACACCGGGAACCGCCGTTCCGCCGACCGTGTAGTTCACCGTGAGCGGCCCGAGATTTCCGGCGCGCGTCACGACGAGCGTGCCCGGTTTCAAACCGGCCTTCGATGCATTCGGGTTCGACGCCGCGATCGTCACCACGTTCGTCGATTGCAGCGCCGATTTTACCCACGTCATGTCGTCCGTCGCAGTCAGTCCGTGATTGTGCGAACTCTTGGGGTTCAGTCCGAGTTGGAGCCTTTCCCAATCGCTCAAGTCATCGCCCGCCGAATAGACATCCTGAACAACGACGCGATAGAACTTTCCCTGGCTGCTCGCCGTGCTGAAAAGCTGGCTGGCGTCCGCATCCGTGCCATCCACGGGGCTGCCTTCATTCTGCCAGTCCAGAGTCGCCAGGCTCGTGGTGCCCTGCACCTGGTAGCGCTTTCCGAGCACCGTGTTCCAGGCGACATGAACTCCTGCGGCATCGAGATGAATCGAAGAGATGCGGATCGTCGAATTCGCCTTGAAAGGATCGGTGCCCGCGATGGCTTCCTGCGCATTCGCCAAGCCGTCGCCGTCTGCATCGCCATTCTGCTCCAGCCCCGCCGCGCCGTATTTCAACTGCCAGATGTCACCGAGACCATCCTGCGGGCTGACATCCACCGCGCCCCTGGCGGTCCCTCCGGCCAGCAGCATCCAACAACAAACAAGTCCGCCTGCGAGGCGAACCGATGGAAATAATGAGGGTACGTTCATGTTCAAGGGGAGAGCTCACCGTGTTGACGGCAGACACAGATCTGAAAGCGCAAGCGGTATAAGCCGCGGGTGCTGCCGGAGACGGGAGCAATTAGCAGTAAGAATTTCCCCGTGTCAAACCGAAAGCCGGGCCAATTCCGAATTTTGAACCGACTGTGTTCGCGCGCCGCCGATTTTTTCTTCCGGAAGCTTGACGGATTCGCCGCCATCAACTACCCATGCACTCCCGTCCTAAAGCGGTTCCTTCTCAATTTCATGGCTGGGTAGCTCAGTTGGCAGAGCAGAGGACTGAAAATCCTCGTGTCGCCGGTTCGATTCCGGCCCCAGCCACTCCTACAACGACAGGGACTTACGAAGAAACAGCGGGTCCGGTTTCAGTCCCAAAAAATGGTCAAGTTGCAATAAGGTTGCAATCTTCGGGGTTCCGATCCTTGCCGCCCGTGGCGTTACCGTGACGGTCCAAAAAACACATCGTCACGCTGGAACCCGCTTAGATGCTTGATTTGTGACGATGTGGCGTTGTGATCAGGTTTCCCGCACAGCCTTACGATTCTTTTCCTGCCAGCCTACGCTCTTCACTTTCTGTTTTATTCCTATGCTTGAATCTTAAAAGAGATCATCACAACGTCACAAATCAAGCATCTAAGCGGGTTCCAGCGTGACGTTTTGCGTGACGTTGTGGCGTTTGAATCCATTCTGACAACTTTTCCGGCCCTGTTCGGAGACATGATCCAGCGGCAAACCAAGGGCGAGTGCAGGAATGGTTCCAAAGTGACAGAAAAGATGTCAGAAAAAAACCAGGCGGCGGTCGTGAAAACGAGCGTAGAGACTCACCAACCGACTCCGAGGGGGGCGTGCGGAAAAGATTCCTTACCACCCCCCGGGGCAGGCATACCTCCCCCCGCGCGCCGAGAGCCGCTTCGCGTTGTGTTCTGTAGCAATCGCTTTTCCCAACAGGGGGCACGGGGAGAGCCACCCAAGCCGCGCTATTTGGGGTCAATGAAGCGAAGCGGGTAGATCGCACCGAGTCTTCCGTGTCGTTGGCCAAACTCAAAAAGCCGCCCGTTTGAATCGCGGAACTGCCGCCCCTTGTAAAGCCGGAGCTTTTGGCCAAGAGATTTGGCGGGTTGCTTTGCGTATCCAACGATCGCATCAGCCAGGCCAAGCTCTTCCGCCTTTTCGAGCAACTCAGCCGGGCGATATTCGGGCGGGCTGTCTTTGTCCGCGCCGCTGGCCACGGTCACGAGCAAGAGCCGCAAGGCCGCGCCTTCTTCATCGCCGCCCAGGTTGTCGTCCCGCTTGCCAAACGGATTGGCAAATCCCGCGCCTAAAACGACACTGCCAATGATCGCAGCGAAATCTTCAAAGCTTGGCCGTTGCGCCTCTGCAAACCGCTTGAGCTTGTGCGAGTCGCGCCAGTGGCGCACGAATGCCCAGAGCACCGCGAGGAAGCGGGCGCGTGTTTCGAGCCGGTAGAGCCATTCCTCGGTAATCACGTTTTCAAACGTCCGCTCAAGAGCTTCGCCGGGATAGCGCAGATCGGCAATCACGGCGCGCCGGGCAAGCTCGCTGCCGATGTCAATGCCGTTGCCCGTGACGTAAATTTGCATCCGGTTCGGGAGATCGGGCATTTCGCTTTTCCCAAGTATCCGGGTAGAGATTCGCCCGCTGGTAAGGAGCATGTTCAACACGCGGCTTTTGAACGAGCCGCAATCGTCCAGGAAAAGGTAGGGGCGTTGCTCAAGCATGACCGAGCAAATCACCTTGGTCAGCTCTTCGGGGCTTTGGTCCGCATTGATCGCGATAGGCTCGCCATGCACGGGCGCGAGGTCCATTTTCGCCAGCAAACTCTTGCCGCTGCCGGATTGGTTCGCGAGATAGGGAAACATCGGGCGTCGGGCATGTTCGCCAAGGAGCAGGGTGCAAAACGGCGCGAGCATCCCGGCAACATGCACCGCGAGACTTCGGGAGTTTGTCACGCATCCGCTTTCTTGAGCTTCCGCCCAGGCGAAATCCTTGAGCGTATCCAATAGCCAGCCTTGCGCCTCACCGGGATCCAGATCCGGATCAAATGGCAGGGTGCCGAGCGTGAAAACCTTTGTGTCCTTGTCATAGCCTTTCGGAAGCAATTCAATCGTCCGGGCCGCGCCCTCGCCACGCCACACGGGAAGCGTCATCTCATAGACTGCCGCCAGCTCGCGCACGTTCTCACGAAAATCATCCGTCGCGAGTATTTGGCCGGCCAGGGCGGGACCGAGCCGCGAAAAGCGATTCTCGTATTCCCCGGTGCGCTTGTTTTCGACTACTTTGAACGTCCATGCCAGCGTTTCCACGTAGCTGCAAAGCCGGTCTGCCATCATGGGCCGCACGTCGCCGTTGCGCGCATCGATCGTCACGAATTGCTCGCCACGACGGAAGAGATTCGAGCCGCGCGAGAGCATCCCCAGTTCGCGGCCCAGGGCGCGCAAGGGCAAGGCGAGTTTAAGAGGAGGCAGCCTGCCTTCCTCGGCAACCACGTCGATGCCTTTGGCGAACGGCAAGACATTGCTCTTGATCGTCTCCGGGGTGCCGGCGGATGTCTCCGGGGCCGGTTCCTTGCGTTTCCGGGGCTTCTTTGCTCCATCCTTGGCCGGTTGCGTTTTGTCTTCCATAAAAAGGTGTCAGGGTCGCGAAATTTCGAGGATCGGGCGGGCCGGGGGTGTTGGGTTCAACCAGGCGAGTTCCTGCAAGCGGGGGGCCGCGTAGGGCTGGTACGCGCCTTCCTTGTTGCTCGTGCCATGACGCAGACAGCCGGGAAGCCGCGAGAGCCGCACGGCGGACAAAGCCGCGCCATCCGCGCCCAGCGGACAGAGCACCGGCAAGAGCGCATCCCGCACGCCATCCCATTCCGCCTTTGCCCGCGCATCGAACCGCAAGAGCGCGTGAACGCTTTTTCCGCCGCTCGTGTAGATCGCGGCCACCGGGAAGGGGATTTGCACCAGCACGCGCAGCCAGTCAGCCGCCGCCGCCGTGTCGCTTTCCAGCACCGCGTAACGCCAGCTCGTGACGCAGCCGCCGTGACGCCGGCCCAGCCGGGGCGGAGTCGTTCCGCCCGTGGTGTAAGGGTTCGGAGACCATTCGCCCGTGACGGGTTGCGCGAGAAACCAAACGCCTTCCCGACCGCCGATCGGGAGCGCGCTTGCCACGGCTCGAATGCCAGGGGCATTGCCGAGCCGGTAGGAGCCGCGCCCAGGCTCGAAAAGAAAATCGCCCTGACTTGTCTGCCGCGTGAAAATCAGAACGCGCTCGCCGGGCTGGTAGAGTGCCGCAAGAAACGCTTCCGCCGTTGCCCGGCCTTGCTCGCAAGGATCGGGCACGGGCAGCGGGGAGCGTTCGCGCAGCCAGGCCGTCGTGATCGGGTGCGGACAGCGCCCGGCGAAGTCCGCGAGCTTCTTGGGATCGAAGGGGGGGCGTTTCGGGAGCTTCACCGCTTCGGGCGCGTAGGCCACGCCAGGGCCGTAGATGGAAACCGGCGCCGGGCGGTTCGGATCGGATTCCGCGCGGGCTATCCGGCTTCTCAGCTCGTGATTGAACGCCGCCACTTCATCGGCGCACGAATCATGCACGCACTTGCCGGTTGGCACCTTGTCCAGCCACACCACGAAGTCACGAGCCCCGTCGCGCGTGGTATGCCGGGCGCGCCCGGGGCACGGCGCAAAGCCATCGGCGGACATCGATGCCCCAAGGATTTCCTCCGCGATTCGCCGGCGCGAATGCTCTTCACTCATTTTCGCCCGTTTCCCAGTTGGCCCATTCCCGGTCGGCCCATTTCTCCGCGAACGCTTCGTGAAGCTGCCAGAGTTCCATTGATCCTACCGGATGGCCGCCTGTTTCGTGCTGGACGAATCGGGCGAATGCATCGTTATAGTCGCTCTCTTGTTCGGTCATCGCCCGACATGCAGTTGAGCCTCGATGCGCAGGATGTCGGAGAGGCGGTAGCGTTTCAGCCGCGCCCCTATTACCAGGTAAGGCAGTTGGCCCGCCAGTTCCCGGCGTTTGATTGTTTCCGTGCAGGTTCTCCAGCGGGCCGCGAGGTCCTTGCGGGAAAGCATCGCGTCCGCTGCCGCTTGTTGTGTAACAATGATTTCATTCATTGCTACCCGGCAGTGTCAAATTGCGCGCTTAAGTTCCGGCTTTTCCAAAGCCCCGTTACCGTGCGCGGCTTTCATGGGACGTGTGTTTCAAAAAGATAACGCCGGCGTTATCTTTCTCCTTTCATGGAATGGGTGTTTTCCTAGTAACCAATTGGTTACTAGGATTTTTCCTTCTTGTCCGGCGGCGGATCGACCGGCCGCAAAAAAAGCGCGGCAGTCTTTTCGGGACTGCCGCGCAAGGATCGATGCGATGAGGACGTTTGTTTCAGTCCACCAGCTTGCCGCGGTTCGCGAAGAACTCGCCACGGGCCTTGTGGGAGAGCTTCTCGAAGTCGGCGCGCGTCATTGTCTCCCCGGAGGTCGAGTCCGGCAACACGGGCACCGCGCCGGCTGCGGACAAGCCCCGCACACCGGCAAACTTCTCGAGGCGCTCGATGTTCTTGGCCAGGTCGCCGCGCTCCTTGGTGGCTTTCGCGAGTTCGGACTGTGCTATCGCGAGGTCGGACTGTGCTTTCGCCAGGTGGACTTCGTGCCAGCTCAGCCTTTCCTCAATGGTTGACATCCTTGGCGGTTCCGGCATTGCGGCATAAGCTTCGGTTTTGCTGTTATCGGTTGGCATTGTGATTTTAGCGTTTTCAGGCATTGGTTTGGTTTGTTGGTTTGTTGGTGAATCGGTTTTTCCAGTGACACCGGTGTCACTAGGATTTTTTCAGGACAAGCTCCCGCGCGCCGCTTCCAGGGCGATTTGTGCGGCGATGTAGGCGGGGTTTGCTTCCGCTTCCGCGAGGGCATCGGCTTTCGCCTTTTCCAGCGCAGCAGCAGCAGCTTCGATCTCCGCTTCTTGCAGGCGTCGAATCTCCGCGTTTTCCGCCACCCGGTCGGCGTAGGCTTCGCAGATCGGTTCGCAGATCTCGACGGCGCTCTGATACTCGCTCGAATCCAGCAGCGTCTGCAGCACGGCGGAGGCGGTCGCCAGGTCGTTGAATCCCAGGGAGACGGCGGAACTCCGGGCATTTGCCACGCAATGCTCGGTTTCAAATAAAGCGCCCGGCTGGTTTGAGCCAGGCGCAGAGCAAAGATTGGAAAACACACTGAGGATCGGCCTTTTCATCTTCTCGATATGGCCCGCCAGGGCTTTCGTGTGCATGTAGAGTTGCCGGGTCGTTGCCGGCAACGCGCAAAAGGCTTCAAAAAGCTCTTTTTCGGTTCGCGAGTCGCTAATTTTCGATTTTGGTTTCATGGTTGGTTTTGTTGTTCTGCCGGGAACCGCGCCAATTTTACATGAAGCAAAACCCAATGCCCTTTCCTCACACACGTGAGGCGGGCGTTCAATCGGCGGCAGTTCCCGGCAAGATTTTTTCATGGGCGGTGGTGGCGGGCGATGGCCACGCGCCGGAGTTCCGGCAACCGCTCCTCATTGAAGAGCGCAATGTTATTCGCCGCCCGGCAATCGGGTTGCAACACGCCCAGGCGCAGCAGGCGCAGGGCACGGCTGTAAGGAAGATCAATCCGGCGCGATAATGCCGAAAGAGAGAGGAATTTTTTCGCGGTCACACAAAGGCCGCGGTGTCAAATCGGTGGTGTGATACAACGGATGAACACGTGTTCATCCGTTGAAACCCACGCCCACGCGCGCGGGGAAGGTCGTTCTAGTGCCAACGTTGGCACTAGGATTTTTCCTCCCACGCCCACGCGCGCGGGGAAGGTCGAATGAAAAAGATAACGGCGCCGTTATCTTTTGACTCACGCCCACGCGCGCGGGGAAGGTCGGCAGAAAGGAAACGGATAAGCCATGGCTTATCCCTCACGCCCACGCGCGCGGGGAAGGTCGTTCTAGTAACGACGTCGTTACTAGGATTTTTCCCTCACGCCCACGCGCGCGGGGAAGGTCGCTTCAATACCAACGTTGGTATTGGGATTTTTTCCTCACGCCCACGCGCGCGGGGAAGGTCGTTTCTTCCAATAACCACGTGGTTATTGGCCTCCCTCACGCCCGCGCGCGCGGGGAAGGTCGCTCCGACGCCCCCAGCGGCCACGTCGGGCTGCCCTCACGCCCGCGCGCGCGGGGAAGGTCGGTTTTTCCAGTAAACGCGCGTTTACTGGCCTCCCTCACGCCCACGCGCGCGGGGAAGGTCGCAATAACGCCGGCGTTATTGGCCTCCTTTTTTCCTCACGCCCACGCGCGCGGGGAAGGTCGGGAGAAAGATAACCACGTGGTTATCTTTCTCCCCCCAGTTTTCAGGCGTGGGGATAGAGATAGATATTCCAGCCGCAAGGCCCGGAGAGGATCCATGTCTTGGACACCTGCCAGATGTTCCCCCGCTTGCGCGGAATCACGCGGCAGAGGAGCCAGTTGCGCGGCGGCCAGTCTGGGGAGTCGCTATTGGGCGGGATGAACGAAGCCGGATCGACGCCATCGGGCACCAGGGGCACGTCGAAAATATGGTCCACTGTGGCGTAAAGATCGGTCGGGAGTTCCGCCCATAGCTTGTGCTGGGTCCATGTCGGTTGCGAAACCTTGTAGCTGTCCACGCCAAACATCGGACTCCAGTGCTGCTTGCCATCCGCGCCGGTGTATTTCCGTGACCAGACGATTCGCCCGTCTCCGTTGTCGGGTTCTTTCGGGAACATTTGAATGAGCGCATCAAGCTTTTTGTCAGGCGATGGATCGCCCGGTTCCGCTTCACCAAGTCACAATCCCGCGTTGGCGTGGAACTCTTCGGGGAGCGTGCAACCTGCGATTATCTCAAACGCTTCGCGCCGCGTGATTTCCTCAGCATAATGCTTCGGCGGAAGGCGTTTGCGGAGGTGCTTGTCCATCTGTTCGGTTAGCGGCCCTTGAAGTGTTGTGAGTTTGTGATACCAGAAAAGCGCGCATCACTCGGTTTTGGAAACTCCGTCACGCTCTTCGCCGGCATGAGCGCCGCCAGGTCAACCCCGGCGCGCCCCTACAGGCCGAAGGAACGCAAAATCATCACTGTGGAGGTTACGGAGATTGGCGCATGAACTACGCCGCAAGCCACCAGGAAAACAGCACCGCCAGCGCGGCCAGCAATGCCAGCGCAACCCCGGCTCCCTTCGCGGCTCCCAGCGCGAGGATTTTAACTAGCTCTCTCATGCAGCTATTATAAAATTGTAAGCACATCAATGCAACCATTCCCCCGCTGTCACTCATGGCTTTAGAACTTGCCGGCAATGACTTTCCCAGGACCCGCGGCGGTAGAAATGGCACTGTCAGGCTGGCATTTCACTAAATCTTCCGCCGCCTCCAACAGAGCAAGGGCCGCCTCTTTCCTGCCCCCTGCGAAACAACTGCGAGCGCGGCCACATAACCACCCAGCTACATCGCGACAAGAAAGCGAATTATTCAGGTGTGATGGAAAATCTTCAATATTCATCGTGTGTTTTTCCTTTCTTGGTTGGTTGTGGTTTGGTGATGTGTTTGCTTTGGAAACTCCGCAACGGGGGCCGCCGCCGGCATGAGCGCCGCCATGTCCACCGTGGCGCGCCGTTTGTTCAGGTCCGCGTAGTGCGCCAGAGTTATGCCAATGGTGGAGTGCCCCAGGTAACGCGACACGGATTCGATCGGCTGGCCTTGCTTCAAAAGGATCGTGCCCGCTTCCTTTCTCAGCTCGTGAATCGGCTTGCGGGCTGTCACGCCTTTGGTCTTGAGCCATGCGGACAGGGCGTCGAACGTCGCCTTGCACCGCCCCGCGCCGGGGTTGCGGGCAAGCGGTCTTGGCATCAAGGGCGATTCGAGCACGAAGGCACCATGCGCCCGGGCGCGCCAGCCGCGAAAGAGGGCAAGGCTTCCTTCATCAAGACAGAGCACGCGCGCGGAGTCGCGGCTTTTGAGCAGGTAAAATTCTGTCGGCTCAACGGAAACCTCGCGCTTGTCGAAATCAACCTGCCGCCAGAGCAACGTGTCCGCCTCAGACCGCCGCAGGCCGAGCACCAGGCAGAGGATAAGGGCCTTGTAGGGTTCCGGCTCCAGATCGCTTGCCGCCGCTCTCAGAATTTCGGCGGGATCGATCATGGAGCGGTAACGCATCGGCGGTTCCTTTTCCATGCAGATGCCATCGAAGGGCAGCGGGCGCGTGAGGATCATGCGCTTTTCGAGCAGGGGCATGAGCTTTTTCCCGAAGAGCGCCTTGGCGTTGCGGATGCTCTTGTTGAAGTTGACCGCCGCATGATCGCGCAAAATCGGATCGGCACCGGCTTTTGTCAGGAACGCCTTGCGCCAGGCTTGCACGATTTCCGGGGTGAGGTCCGCGAGTTTCACGGCATCGATCATCGCCTGCCACTTTTTCAAGCCGCCCGTGCGGTAGTCGTGCCGCAGGTCTTTAATCAGAACGCGGGCGCGCCGGGCCTTGCGCCGGGCGGTTCGC
Organism: uncultured Verrucomicrobiae bacterium; assembly: GCA_963751395.1. GTDB lineage: Bacteria > Verrucomicrobiota > Verrucomicrobiia > Chthoniobacterales > Chthoniobacteraceae > CAVVUC01. The sequence continues at coordinate 558,712 of CAVVUC010000001.1, forward strand.
TTCACTCCGGGGACCGGCACTTCTTCCAGGTGCGGGACGGAGAAGCTTTCCGCCACGATGTAGCGGAGACATTTCGCGTAGCCGTAAAACGAGCCGGGCCGCACCGTCGAATACTCTTCGGCAACGCGGATGAGGTCGCCAATGGTGGGGTGTTCGATGCGGCCGTCCAATGCGTTGACTCGGGCTTCTTCGGCCTTGTGCTGGAGCCGGGTTGCCGCGCCGGGGGAGTATTTCGCCACGGCTGAATCCCAGCCTTCCTTTTGAATGCAGAGGAAAATCAGCCGCGCCTTCTCAGCCGCCACTTCCGCGTTGCGCTCGAAGGTGAATTTTCCGCGCCGGCCATCGTGGAAAATCTGGACGAAGAAATTGCCATTCGGCGCGACACGCAGGGCCTTTTTCCAATAACCGAGTTGCGAGCGTGCAAAACCTTTTGGGCGTTCCTTCCGCGGGGTGGAATCGGGCGGGGGTGAATGACTCTCCGTGGCAGGTGTTTTGGGTGAAGTTGCAATAAAGTTGCAATTTTCGGGGTTCCGTTTTGTTTGGATTTGTTTCCTCATGTTCCAAGCCTACGTCCTTGGAAGCCTTTATGCAAGCGGTTTACAAGCCGATTAAGAAAACATAAGAGAACTTGGCGGAACTTGGGGAAACAGGGGATTTCCAGACTGAAAATCCTCGTGTCGCCGGTTCGATTCCGGCCCCAGCCACTTCTCTGTAAATCGACTGAGTTCCGCAAATGGTTCCGCAAAAACGGGTCCATTCTTTTTTCTGGCGCTTTGCGCACGCGCATTACCCCTACTTTGTTATCTTCTTTTGTAGTTTTCGTCGTTTTTTCCGCGCCGAATCGATCCATTTCTTCCGGGTTTGATGTCGCCGGGACATGGCTGCGAGAACATTGTCTGGATCGCGTGAGCGGCGCGGCAGGTAGATTTCGAGCAACTCGACGATATCGCGCATGCTCAGGAGCGGAATGCTCTGCGCGTGGGCAATTCGCTCTTTGAGTGTGAACGGGAGCGCCAGACAGACAAGAGCCATGTGGTGATGCCAGCCCTTCCAGCCACGAACCTCATAGTCGGCCATGCCCAGTTCGCTCCTGGCATCCTGGAAGGCCCGCTCGATCCAGAACCGCTGGGTTTGCATGCAGGCCAGCCTTTCCGGCGATGTCTGCCGCGACGCATTGCTCAGGCTGTATTTGAAGGTGCCGTCCTGTTCCTGCCGGACCACCAGAAGCCGGTGCCGGGCCCGGGCATAGGAGGGCTCCCGCTGCCACACCTCCCTGACCCAGATTTTTGCCCGCAGCGCCCCCCGGGTGCTTTCCCGCAATGTCATCTCGCGGCTTTCTGCGGCAAAGTGGGCCCGCGCCCACTGCGCGGAACTTTTCTTCACCGCCCTGGCATCCGCGACAACGCCTCGCGTGCGGGGACGCCCCGGGCGGCCGCCTGCGGGCGCGGGTCCTGAGGGATCACGATCCCAGAGCTGATGGGTCGGGGAGATATCCATCAAGAAGACCTCTCCATCGTCCTCAATCGCATCGGTCAGCCTGCGGTTGACCTCCCAGATCGTGCCCATGCATGATGAAATGTCTTTGATAATCGGCGCACAACTCCATGAAGCGTCGCGCCAGGCGGATCAGTCCGCCAGCGTCATTTTTCATTTGAGCGGATGATTGTCCGCCCGTCTCCTGTTTTTAGGTTCGTTGTACCTGCCCCGCCTCTCAGAGGCGGAACAGCGCAAAAGACGCGGAAGATCGAGGCGGTTTGCAGGAATTATTTTAACAGAGTAGAGATAACTCATCCTCCGGCGGAGGCGGCGGGGCGAACTCGTCCATCAGACTTCTCCGAACACGTCCCCGTAGATTTCCACCACCTTTTCCCGCTCGGTGAAATCCAGGCATTCCTCCACGCGCCGCCAGACATGCCGCCCGCGCATCCGCCCCGCCAATACATTGGACAGGTGGAACCGGCTCACTTGGGCCTGTTGCGCCAGCTTGGTGAAATTCATTTTGCGCCTTTTCAGCATCTCGCGCAACGGCTCCGGATTCATGGCCTGCCCTCCACGCCCATCGGTGCCAGCCAGCTTGCCGCGATGTTATTCCATTCAAATTGCGGCTGGGCGATCCATGCGCGCGCCCGGTTTTTCATAGAGTTACTTTTCGGCTAATTGGCACAACGATTTTGAGTCCCGTCTCTGCTCCTCGTGTGAAAAACCTTGCGGGAAATATCCCCGCGGCTATTTTTCGGACGTTCTAAGCGTGTAAATTTGGGGGAGTCAAGGGAGACTGATTTATAAGTCTCTCAAAAACAAAATCTTACATTGTCCCGTGGTGTAATGGTAGCACAGCAGATTTTGATTCTGCTTGTCTAGGTTCGAGTCCTAGCGGGACAGCCACCCTGTAAATAAGCGGTTCTTCGGTGATGCCGTGCCCGACCGATTTCAAGTCATAAGGCTGGATTCCCCACTCGCGAAGGTGTTGCAGGGCATTCATCGCGAGCGCCTGCTTCTCAAATGCTGGTTTCGGCGCAGACTTGCTCGCGAGATATGCGTCGGGGTCAAATTCCTGCTTTGGTGGCGCTGACGGCCAGTTCACCAACACAATGCCGATTCCTGCCGCGATCATTAGAAAAACGATCGTGCGCGACGACAGCGGCAGCAACCTACGCGAGCGGTGCTGCGTCGGCTTTGGATTGCAAAGCGAATTACCTTGTTCAGGAAGAGCGCGAATGCAGAATTCCGAAGTTCCGTCAGTTCGTCATTCGGAATTCATCATTCGGCATTTCTTAGACCGCCCGCGTGTTCGCGTCCGTCTTCTCGATCGGCGTGCCGGTGAACCCGATGAACGACGCATTCGGCAAGGCGTCGCGCAGGTTGCTGGCGAAGCCGTAGGACATCTCGCCGGTCTTCTCATTCACCTTGCCGCCGAATCCATACTGGCTGCGGTGCGCTTCATCCGCCGTTTCTTTCAGGGCGTTCAGACATAGAATCGGTGTTTTTCACCCTCTTCCGTTTCCCTGCCTTATACTCCACCGGCTCCTCCAATAGCGTCATCTGGACATCCATCGGCTTTCCTTGGCCATACAGAGCCGACACTGAATCTTCAAACTTTTGAGCGGCGTTCTCATGGTGCTTCAGAAACCAAATTCTATGATTCTCGAGGTATTCGTCGCGGTATTCCTTCCTGCGGAGATCGAAAGGAACTCTCTCCATTCTCGGGTCAATGCTATCAAATCCTTGGAAGTGTTTTGCTAAACGCTGCTTGGTCGATTCCACATATTCCGGGTTGATCTCGATTCCGATACCTTGCCGCGAGAGTTGCTGGCAAACGCGCAGTGTGGTTCCACTGCCACTAAACGGATCAAGCACAGTGTCACCCACATTGGATGAGGCCAAGACCATGCGTTCTATCAACCCTTCGGGCTTTTGAGTTGGATGCGCCTGCCGGTTCTCGTTGCAATAGTGAACGTGGGAAAACTCCCAGACGTCTCCAGGGTTTGCGCCGCGCATGTTGTTGCGCTCCCTGTAAAACTTTTGAGGGACACGAATATCATCCAGATTGAATACAAAATCCTTGGATTTTGTGAACATGAGAATGTCATCGTGACGGGGCGAAAAGCCCTTCGTCTTACCCATGCCTTGGGTGTAATGCCAAACAATCCAGCTATTGAAAAAAAGGCACGCATCTCGGTCCAGTATGTCAAAGAGATAGGAAATGAACCGGAACCCCATGAAGACATACATCGTTCCTTGGGGTTTTAGCTTGGAAGAAGCGAGCCGGACCCACGTCCGAGAAAATTCGAGGTATTCCTCGAATCCCTTGATGTCATGATTGTTGCCGTAATCCTTCCCAAGATTATATGGCGGGTCTGCAATGATGAGGTCAACCGACCCATCCTCCAGCCGTTGCAGTTCGCTGAGCGCGTCGCCCATAATTAGTCGCTGTTCAATCATCGGTTTTGATCCATTTGAATTTCGTTGCGAGTTCGAGCCATTGGCTCAGCGATTTTCTTCCCGAGTTCAAATATTTCCGATCCAAGAGCTGGCAGAACTCCCACGTCGTCTTTTCCTCATGCTCTACGTAGTGGATATCACGAATCTGAATCTGTCCTGTCCCAAGAGCAGGATTGTAGCTCAGGTCTCGTGCCGTTAAGAACTTCAAATCGTAAGCCTTGTAGGCAACAACCTCCATGATTCCGTCCATCAGCCCAGAGGTAGCGTTTCGCGTTGAGTATACGCGGTGCTTGAGCGACAAAATCACAAAAATGTAGTCAGGGTCGGCAACGTAGGCAGTTCGGATGCGAGCGAAAGACGTGAGGTTTGGCGATTTTCCGCTTCCCTCAATGTCCTCGGCGGTGGCTTTGACGTTAACCTCCGCTGTGACTCCGCTTTCAGTTTGCCGTTTTTTACGAAACTGTAGAATGACATCAGCCATATGCAGGCGTTCAACAGCCTCGACGTTAATCAATTGGTATTTGTTGTTCTTGTCCTCCAAGACCTCCACGAACTTCTGCGCAGCCCATGCCTCGACAAATGGCCCAGCGATCTTGTTTATGTTTTCCATCGGAAGGCCAAGTTTTAGATTCGTGTTTATCACGATCTTATTCTGCCCATTTGCTATGGCGTCCTTGATTATGGAATCGATCGACGTCGTGACGAATCGCGAGCATTCCGCATAGTCGGGAGATTGAGTTGGTATCTTAAATGGTAGTGAATCGTAGTCCATGTGGCGAAGATTCTTTCATTGTTGTTTAGCTGAAGGCGCAGGTCTGTTTTAGCCAATGCCGAGTTTTTCGAAAAACGCTTTATGGCGGCGCTTGGCATCAACGACAATCTTGTCGAAATGGAGAATTTCAGTGTGGGCGTTGAGTGCCCGGTTATACATGTAGTAGCCAAGCTCTCCTTTTAGGCGTGCGTAATTGCCGTTGTTCTCGGCGTATTCGTGGATGGCGCGGGTGATGTCGCAAATCGCGTAGCAGTAATAGCGAGTCGTATCCCCGACATTTAGGTCGCGTCCGTTCGGAAGCCGGACCTTCTTGTTCTCCTTGATTTCCCGAAGGTAGCGGTAGAGCTGGCGTGTCGGGTCTTCGTCGAAGTTGGTTCGCTGTGGCTTCTTGAACTCAAGGATGGAAACTGCCCGTGCAACTTTGTCCTCATCGACCTCAGCAAATGCAACGATGTCTGGGCGCTCGTCGCTGCCAGAGTGTGTCGTTTGGTTCAGCGGTTTGTCGGATGCGGCAAAAGCGTGAAATGTCAGGCACTCGTCGATGATCCAAAGGTTGTGGTCCTCGAACGCAAGCTGATCGGTTGTAGTTTTCCGAGGGAATATGAGGTCGTGAATGATGTCCTCGTTCGGGAACTTCCCGTCCGCATTCAACTCCAGTTTCTTCTCCAGAAGGGCGATCATGCGCTTCCGGTCGCAAAGGTAATTCACGAGATTATCTTTTTGGAACACGGTAATCTGAGCCGTCAGCGCTTGGTAATCCCCTTCGACTTCAGCGATACTTTTAGCCTGAGTCTTCAGGAGTTTGTCGCTGTTCTTTCGGATTGCGAACTCGGCCCGACCTTTGTGCCGATAAAGCACTTCGTTGAGCTTTTCAGGGGTGCTGTTCGGTTCAATCTCATCGAATACCTCGGGGCAGTAGTGAGGAACTGAACGCAGGGCTGGATTCTCGTTTGCGACGTAGCTCGCAACGATTGCCTCCTTTCGCTCCCTCGCCTTTTCCAAGAATTCACGCAGGAAAACCTTTGCGGCACCAGCAACAGCCCCTTCGATCTGCTTCATGGATACTACCCCCGCCTCGGCGAGCAAGGGAGCATCTTCGGGAATCTCAAAATCAAGGCGGTAGTTATCGACCGTTTGGTCGAGGTAGGCTGACGTCACGTAGAGTGCATACGTGAACCTACGGTCAGCATCATCGAACTGGCTGCTGGTTCCCAGTGACTTCGCAAGGCTCAGGGCTTTGACGTCCCGCCGATTGGCGCACAGGACGGCATTGTGCATCTTCTCGTGCGTGGAGTAGAGCTTGATATGGACAAGTGAAAATTCGTGCCCTTCGAGCTGCACTGTCTCCAGCGTGATGTTGTTATTGATGTCTTTGTCGAAAATCTCATTGAGCACCAACCGCTCGTCCTGATCGAGCACGGTGACACGCGGCGCCTCGCCAGAGATGAAATAGGAAAGGCAGTGCTCCATGATGCGCTGCGCAATCTTGGCCGTTGTTTTGTATGCGCTTGGGAGCCGCTGGTATTCCTTCTTAAATCCCCGCAACCGGACAACTGTTCGCACTTCATCCGTTGTTTCTGCGTGTTGGTCTTCTTGAATTCCGTCTTTTGTGGTGAACGCAAACTTTCGCTTCATGCGTTGCTCGCCCGCTGCATAGGCGCTTTCGATTTCGACGCTCTCAAACGCCTTGAGCCAGAGGAAGCGCCCAACCCCTTTGCCACCAAGCGCTTGTTTGTGGATTGAATCAGAGGTTTCGAATGAATCGTAGTTCGCCTCGTTGAAGCCGATTCCATTGTCGGTGATGATGAATCCTGTGATTCCCGATTCGTCCAAGTCGCCCAGCATCCCTTGCGCCTCACGCACCACACGGACTTCGATTTCACCACCAGAGAGGTTTCCCCGTTCCTCAATCGCTTGGATTGAATTCACCACTGCCTCGAAGACGGGTAGCAGTGCCTCGCCTTTGAAGTGGGGTAGGTTTCTGACTTTCCCCTCAAGATTGGTTTTCAGGAATTTCATGGTCAGTTGAGGCTAAACTTGGCTGATAACGAGTCGCTTTTCTGGAGGTCGGCGTCGGCCACTTCGCGGTCGATGAGGGTGCCGAGTTTGCGGGCGTCGATGAAGAGGGTCTGTTTGCGGCGGTCGCGGAAGCCGCGTTTGGCGTCGGCGTTTTTGTTTTCCGCTAGGAACCAGAGGCAGACGGGAATCTGCGTGCTGTAGAAGAGCTGGCCGGGGAGGGCGACCATGCAGTCCACGAGGTCGGCCTTGATGAGGGCGCGGCGGATGTCGCCTTCGCCGGACTGGTTGGAGGACATGCTGCCATTGGCGAGGACGAAGCCGGCCATGCCCTGCGGGGCGAGGTGGTGGAGGCAGTGCTGCACCCAGGCGAAGTTGGCGTTGCCCTTGGGCGGGACGCCGAACTGCCAGCGCACGTCGTCGTCCTTGCGGAACCAGTCGGAGTCGTTGAAGGGCGGGTTGGCGAGGACGTAGTCGGCGCGGAGGTCGGGATGCTGGACGTGGCGGAAGGTGTCGGCGTGTTCCTTGCCGATGTCGGCCTCGATGCCGCGGATGGCGAGGTTCATCACGGCGAGGCGGCGGATGGTGGCGCAGCTTGGGGAAGAGCGGGGGCGGGCCATGTGTGGGTAGATTTATCGCGCCTGCGGCGGATTGTCGATGCTGATGGGTAGTGGACGCGAGGGCCTGCGGGCTCGGCGACCCGGCGGCGGTGATGCAGGCAGGTTGAGGATTTCATTTTGCTGCGGCGCGGGTTCTGGAATAGTTCACTCCGAAACTGCGAGAGCGAATGAAAACCCGTGATGACCACATTGAATTTCTTCGGATGAACAGGGTCCGGGTTGCCGCCTGCGCGTGGAACGGTTTTCAGGCGAAGGGGCGGGGTTTGGTCTGCGTCCTCTGCGAGCTGGAGAATGAGGTGCTCCGCACCGTTCCTTTTGATTTTCTGCCGGCGACGGACGCATACAAACTCTTCAAGCCGTGGGCCGGCAGCAAGGAATCCAAAATGGTGGCGGCTTATGATCCGGAGATGGAAGTCGTGATCTGTTTCGTGCGGAAGGGCAAGGGCGAGAGGACGGACATTGACTCCTACAAGATCAAAACAAACCCGGCACCGCCAGAGGCTGCCGAGCAGGAATGAACCTGCCGCCCGCACCTGAGAACCGTCATGGCGGTGGAACCGTCCGTGTTTGAGTCCCGGCGGAACCAGCGATTCACCAGCCCGCCATCACACTTCCCCCGCAGCCTTACGCAGCGCCTGCCAGGCTGCTCCGGCGGGGTCGATGAGTCCGTCCACAGCGAGTTGCGACAAGCTCTCGAATGCCTCGATGGCTGCGACGGTGTTCGACTTGCGCGGCGGGCGTGAGATCAACCCATCGACTCCTTTGGGATCAAGTTGCGGCGCGTGCTGTTTTTGCGCGGCACTGGTCAGCAGCCGCTGCACGGTTTTCACGTCGGCGGGTTGATTTGCCGCTCCTTTTTCCCACCGACCTACGGACGCCGAAATCTTGGAAACGACCGGCTGCGGTGTTGGCTGCGGAACCGGCTGCGGCGTGGTTCCCTGGAAGTAGTCATCGAGATCGAGATCGAGGTGGAGCGTGCCGTTTTCCTTGCGACCGCGCAGGGTGGTCGCGGCGTTGCACAGGTACTTTTCAAAGCGCGCGTGCTGGCTGCTGCTGAAGGTGCATTCGCGATGAAAGAACTGTTTTACAGTTGGGTCCGACGTCCACTTCTGCGCGAGCGTTTGCAGGCAGTCGTAGGTCTTCGGATGCATGTGGTGGATCTGCGAAAGGTAACCCTTTTGCTCGAAGACGCTGGTATTGAGCAGGCCGGCATCGGTGTCCTTGATGGTGAGTTTTTTAACAGTGACACGGGGAGCATTCGCGGGGATTTCCGACGCCTTGGAGGCTTTCGCGGACTTCACTTTTCCGCCGTCGAGGTAATAGACGAAGCTGTAGTCGCTGATGTTGCCGCCGGTAATGCGAGTTGCGCACCGAAAGGGTGACGCCTTTCATTCGTCCCCAAGCCGGCGGGCTCAAGAATCCATCGGGGCTCGCGTTTGGAAACGACGGTTGGTTTTACGTGGCAAGCCGGGGTTCGCGTCAAATCCTTCGCTGCCGGATGTCCGACGGCTCGCCGGACCGCCAGCCATTCATCGATCAACTGGATGACGAGCCGGAGTTCATCGAGCGAATCGACCGTCGATGATCAGTGCCTGCGAACCGCCTGCTTCTCACGATTCGCTTTTACATCCACACACGAGGCACGCAAGATCGCCATCATCATGAAGAAGGCGAGTTCCTCCAGCACGGCCCGAAAGGTTACCAAGACGGGCAAGACTGTTTCCGCAAGGAAGACATCCGCGAAAGAATCAACGACCAAGAAATCTCCGCCGCAGAATAGCGGCAAGCCCGCGACGAAGCCGCCGACGATCCCACGCAGCGGCCCGCTCGAATCACGAATGGCGGCCGCGAAAAAAATCGAGGCGATGGATCGACCGAAAGCTGCGAGAGCAAAGGCGTCCGCTTTAGCGCCCGCAGCCGCGGCTTCGAGTCCCCAACGGAACAGCGATTTTCCGAACACCTACATCTCGGAGATCTCGGTCCGCCTTGACGACCCGAACCATCCGGTGACGCTCACATGGACTGGCCCGAAAGCCGGCGCCCAGGAAACCGGACCTTTCCGCAGCTCTCCGGGAGCGGGTTTGCGCGGGTTGAACTGCAACGACGTCGCCACGAGCCGCCGCTCCGGCAGCACCTGCACGCCGAAAGGAACGTTCAAAGTGACCGGCTTTGCAGCGCATCTCAACAGCCACCCCGAGGCCACGGAAGTGACTTGGTTCGTGCCCGCTCGCGGCATCGCGCTGCATTACTATCCGTCGGTTCCCAAATACGCGGCATCGCACGGTTGCGTCCGGATCGAGTCGAGGCGGGTGGCGCAGCTCATCAAGAACAACTCGCGCGCCGGAGTGACGAAAGTGATCGTGGGCGGGACGTGGACAAAACCGCCGCGCCAGTGGTGAAGAGGTTCCGCCGACGGGCAGCCGTCGTTGCGCCTTAACTCAGTTGCCGAAACTGTATTCGATTTTCAGCCGTTTTGGCCGCACGTAAATCTTCCGTGTCTTGCAATCAATAATCGCGCCGGCTCCCGCAAGAGTTTGCACGCCGAGCATTCCGTTCATTCGCGCGTCGGTGGCAAGCAGGTCGGAGATGTTGAAGACCAGCGCGACGCTGTCGTTCACGGGATGTTCTCCGATGCAGAGCCGGTTCAGGCGCATTGCGCGCGCGGTGTTGCTTTGGAAATGAATGCCCGCCGACGAAAAGGTGCGGTCGGAAAGTTGGAAGCGATGGGCTTCGGTGAATCGGATGTCGAGGACGGAACTACCCGCGCCGGTGTCCACGACCAGATCGGTGGGGGCCTTGTTGACTTTCACCGCGGCGAGCAGATGACCTCTCGAAGTGGACAGCGGCACCTCCTTCCACCCCGCGCTGGTCAAGAGCTGGCTCACGCTGTTCCCGGCGCTTTTGCCGGGATGGACGAGGAGCTCCGGCTTCGAGCAATCGACAACGGCGTTGAGCACGGTGAGCACGTCGAGGCCCAGAATGCCGTCCGCCGTGCGCGCGCTTGCGGGTCTGCCGGAAACGGACACGGCTGCGATGTCGAGGAGAACGGCGGGAACACGTTCGAGGTGGATGCCGCCGATCTCCAGCGACTGGAGCAGGGCCACGCGATGATTCTGGCCGTTGGCCCGGACCATGGGCACGGCCGGCCCGTTGCCGCCCGCCGGTTCGACTCCCCACGAGGCGATTCGCGCCTGTTCGAGGCCGACATGCGGCGCGCCGGTATCGACGAGAAACTCAGCCGGTCTGCCGTTCACGAGCACGTTCACGAGCAATTCGTTCTGACTCGATCGGTGCAGGGGCACCGCGATGTAGCCGGGCAGTGCAGGGCGATGCGGCCGCGAATCGCCGATTGTCGCGCACGCGGCGTGAAACAGCAGCAGGGCCAATCCAGCCGCCAGCCGGAGGCGCGCCTTTGCTTTATTCGATCGGGTCTTCACGACTGGCATCATCCTCATTCTTGATGATTGCAAGCTCGCGCGATGTGGTCGATCAGGAATTCGGCTGTCCGAGCGCGATCCGAAAACGATCCAAGAGCCGCCTTTCTTCAGGCAGGAGATTGCTCGACTTGATCTGCGGCAAAATCTCTCGGGCTTGATCCTTTGCATGGTTTGCGATAAGAATTGCCACGTAGGCGACAGCAGTGGAGGGCTCTTTGAGTTGCTCGGGTGTAAGAGAATTCATTAAATTCAAAGCATCCTTGGGTTTGCTCTGACGATATAACGAGAAGGCATAAGTCGAAATAAATGCGGGGTTTGTCTTGTCCGAATAATAGACCGCTGCGGCCATATCATGAGCGGCATCAGTCGTTTCACCTCGAAGCAGTGAAATAAGAGAAAGATTGTTGGCGCTGACCTTGTCGGAAGGGTCAAGTGCCCGTTTGCGCTGCCACAATTTTCGAAGAGACTCGGTGTTCCCTTCTGCGAATAGGCGGTTTTGCAGATCGATGAAAACCCAATCCGGCGGTTCCGGGCTTTCGATCAGCATCCACATTATTGCCTCCGCTTCGGGCTCCCAGTTCCAACTTTCCGCGATTTTTTCGAGTTCGACGAGATGCTCCTGCAATTTGCTGGCTTCCATAACTGCGGCGTCCCAAAGCGACTTGGATTTCGTTTGGACATTCTCCTGTCGAAGCACTCGAGACTCCAATGCGAGCGCGATGAATTTGTTTTTTCCCCAACCGGTCCCACTTATCAACGCTTTGACTGTCTCCCAGTCGCCCAGTTGCATGTGGCATTCCGCCAGAACCAATCGCACCCGCGGATCGGCGGCAGTTTCTTTTGGCAGAGTCTTTGCCCACTCAGCCGCCACCAAGGCCATACCGTGTGATTCAAGCCAAATAATCAGTTGCAACGCTGATTCGGGCGAATCCCTGCTTTCATCCTGCAAGTTTTGCAGCAAGCCGGCATATTCCGGCAATTTAAAGCGATACGCCAACTTGAGTCGCAATAGGCGATCGTAGCAGGTCGCATCCAAATCGCTCACGATGTCCTCGGAAAGCGTGAGCGCCTGCTCTGCTTCGTCGTTTTCCAGCATGTTGTTGATGAGCAACCGGAGTGCTCGAAGCTTGAATTTCTTTTCCTGCGATAACTGAAGCAAAGTTTCGCGCGCTTGAGACCGCTTCTTTGCATCTGCAAGCAAGAAGCTGGGCTTGGGCCAATGTGTATTGATACTCCTTGCGCTCGGGGTTCAGTTCGAATGCTTTGGTCAGGTGTTCCTCAGAAACCGTTGGATTATTGGAGGCCAGAGCCGTCTGGCCGGCGACGAAGTGATATTCTGCATTGTTTGCTCCTTCAACGCTGACTGTATCCAGAAGATTGCGTGCGTCTCCGATCTTGCCGATTTGCAATTTGATTCGAGCCAAGGCGACCACGTTGTTGACGTCTTTCGGACGCTGCTTGAGAACCGTGCTGCGCCAAGGGATGGCAGCTTCGGGTTTGGCAATTTCCATGATCTCTGCCATAATAAGCGATGCATCAATGTCCTCGGGATGAAGTTGGAGAACGCGGTATGCTCCAATGGCTGCGGCATGAATTTCCTTCTTCTCAAGGGCTTGTCTCGCGCCTGAGATCAGCTTTTCACGGCGATAGTAATTGTATAATGGATAGCCGCCGGCCGCGATTACGCTTAAAAGAATGGCGACAAGGACAGCATAAGTGATTTTGGGCCGCCAGTCGCTGTCCTCAAAGTTTCTGAGGGGCTTCCACCGCTTCTCCTGCGGATGCCACACACTCATTCGTCTGGTGATTTTGTTCACGCGACCATCAAGGTCTCCTTGCGGGGTTATTATTCTTCCGTATCGCCAAGGCCAGCCGAACCACGCGTCGCTACGAACCTTCGGTTCGCCTTGCAGTTCGGTTTCGGATTTAATTGGGATTCCTGCGTTCATTTGGCAGGTGGCAGAGCTTGGTCTATTGTGGGCCGCTTGTGGTTCTTGGTGGATCGCTTCCACACAATCTTCACGTTTATCAGGGTGCTGGAGGGCTCTTGCATAGTGGAAAGCACTATGAAACAGCCTCTTTGATAGTGCAAGGCAACACCAGAGAATTTTCGCTGCCATGCTCTTGCCGCATTTTCAGCGGCTCAGGGTTCGAAACGACTCCCGTCAAACGCAGGTAGCCGCCCAGAAACAATCTTTCATGCCAGAGGTTGGCGTAGATCGCTGCTCAACTCTTGGGCAGTCCGAGTTCGTTTCTGCTTTGATCCAGCAGCCGCTTTTCTTCGGGCAGGAGGTTGCCGGACTTGATTTGCGGCAGAATCTCGCGGGCTTGGTCCTTCGCATTTGCGGCAACGAGGATTGCCACATAGGTGACCGCAGTCGAGGGATCCTTGCGCTGATCGGGGGTCAGCGAATTCATCAACTTGAGCGCATCCTGGGCTTTGCCCTGCCGGTACAAGGAGAAAGCGTAGGTTGAAACGAAGTAAGGGTTGGTCTTGTCGGATTCATAGACCTCGGCGGCCAGCTTGTGCGCGGCATCCTTCGATTCGCCTCGAAGCAGGTAAACGAGAGCGAGATTGTTCGTGATGACCACGTCTGCGGGGTCAAGCTCATGCTTGCGCTGCCAGAGTCTGCGAAGGCCCTCGCTGTCTCCCCGCGCCAACAGGCGAGTTTGAAGCGTCATGAAAACCCAATCCGGCGGTGCGGTGCGTTCGGTCAGCTTCCACAAAACGGATTCCGCCTCCGGCTCCCACTTCCAACTCTCGGCGATTTGTTCGAGTCTGACGAGTTGCTCCTGCGACTTGCTGGCTTCCATCACTGCCGAGTCCCAGGTGGCTTGGAACTTGGCCTGGAGCCGCTCCTGCCGGAGCAGTCGCGCCTGCAACGCGAGCGCGAGGTACTTTTCACTTCCCCAATCAGTCCCGCCCATCAACTCCTTTGCTTCATCCCAGTCTCCGAGCCGCATGTGGCATTCGGCGAGGACCAGTTTCAAGCGCGGCTCCGAGGCGATTTTCCTTGGCATGGTCCTGGCCCACTCCACCGCGACCATCGACATGCCGTGCGACTCAAGCCAGGCGATCATTTTGACCATGGAGTCGCTCGAATCCCGGCTTTCGTCCTGCAGCGTCTGTAGCAGGCTGCTGTATTCCGGCAGGCGAAAACGGTACGCGAGATCAAGGCGCATGAGGCGATCGTCGAACGTCGCATCCAAATCGCTCACGACTTTGTCCGAAAGCGCCAGCGCCTGCCCGGCCTCGTTGTTCTGCACCATGTTGTTCATGAGCAAGCGGAGCGATGTCAGCTTGAATTCCTTCTCCTGCGACAACTTGAGCAATTGCTCGCGAGCCTGAGCCCTCTTCTCCGGATCCCCGAGAAGAAGCTGTGCCTGAGCCAGCGCGAACTGGCAGTCCTTGCGCTTCGGATCCATCTGGGTTGCTTTGAGCAGGTGTTCCTCCGCCAGTTTCGGATTACTGGAGGCGAGGGCTGTTTGACCGGCCACGAATTGGTAATCCGCGTTGTTCGCTCCTTCCACCTTGACTGTCTCAAGGAGGCTCTGTGCTGCTCTGGTCCTGCCAATTTGCAATTCGATTCGCGCCAGGGCGACCGCATTGTCGATGTCTTTCGGGCGCTGCCTCAGGATGCTGCGGCGCCAGGGGATCGCTTCATCGGGTTTCACCGCCTCCATGATTTTTGCCATGACCAGGGATGCATCGACGTCTTCGGGATGCAGTTGGAGAACGCGATGCGCATCAATACTTGCCCCTCGCAAATCCTTTTTCTCAAGGAGTTCCTGTGCGTGTGAGATCAGGCGTTTACGCCGATGGTCCTTGTAAAATTGATAACCACCAACCGCAGCCGCCCCAAGCAGGATGGCCACGATGACTAAGTAAGAGATGATCTTAAACCAGTTGCGCCGTTTGTGACTCATAATAAGAAGTGAAAACTATGTGGCATTCCTTGTGGCAGAGCAAGGCAGCAGTCAGAAAATCCCCGCTGCGCCTTGCGAGTTCGCGGTCACGCAAACCCGCTCATCTGCATTGCACCTAAGACGGCCAAGAACCAGCCCGCAGCATTGTGAGCATGGACAATTACTGGTCCGGAGCTGCGGGCCAACCTTGCACTCGCAAGCGGTAAAATCGCAACGCATGACGTGTCAGACATGGGCGGCCACCCGGAATTTATCGGCGCGGGTTGGAACGTCCGAAGCACCCTGCTGCAATGAACGGCAGCCCGTGCAGGTTAGCGAACATTAAGGGCACCGCCGAAATTCAGAGTAAAGTCCTCCAAGAGAACGCCGGATGCGGTGATCTGAACGATATTTAATGGACCTTGGAAGCTCGCCCTTCCGGTTGCGTTGTTGTAATGCCCCGTCCCCCCCGAGAAAATCATGGTTCCGACAATGACGTATGCAAAGGGATCGGAAGTTGGAACCGCGTTTCCCACATAGGTGCCGAAGATCAAGCCGGCAGATGTTTTGAAAACCAGGACTCCATCAGTGATCAATCCTGTGTCGGCGCGTTCAAAATGGTGCGCCACGATTGTCACTTTGCCAATGCTTGAGGTTCCGCTGCCGCTCGCATAATCGGAGAACAGGTTCGGATCCGTGCTGCTGGCGCTCATTGAGACTGCCTTGCCCGACACACTGCCATTCAAAGGCAGAAAACCTGCAAACGCAGAAATATTCGCCCCAAGAATTGCAGCCATTACGCAGACGAGTAAAACTGATCGCCGCAGCACTTGAAGCGCTTGCCGATGGTTGAAATCCGCCAGGTTGGTCCTGAAATGTGTGCTCATGGTATTCTGATCTTTAGTTTGTTTTTTTGACTCCGTATTAATCTGCCAGGATGCCTTCCGCGCCCCAGCCGCTCAGCCACCTTTATGAATCGAACCAGTTTGAGTCGAGCCAATTTTCGGCAATTATGTATCCTCTTTCTCGCAGCCGGCCTGTGCGGCTGAACTGAACGAAATTATGGAACCTCTCGTTGTCCTTCTGATCGGTGTTTTGATCGCGATCGTCGTGATGCCATTCGTGGCGCTTTTCAAAGCAATCGCCGCCCGGCGCATCGCGGATGAATTGCAGCAGCGTATTCAGTCGCTGGAAATCGAACTGCGGTCCTTGCGGCGGCAAGGTGCTGCGGAAGCGAAACCGGAACCGGCGCTTACTGCGTCTCCGCTCGCGGAGACGTCACGCCCCGAACCCGCGCCCCCGGCCGTGCCGCAACCCGCGATCGTTGCGCCTTCGCCAATGCCCCCGCCGGTTCCGGTGCGCCAGGAACCCGCGAAAGCCGCCACGCCCGCGCCAGTTCCTGCAATCCCGCCGCGTCCCGCCAAGCCGGCCAAACCGCCGGTCAACTGGGAGCAGTTCATGGGCGCGAAGCTGTTCGCATGGATCGGCGGGCTTGCGCTGTTTCTGGGCATCGCGTTTTTCGTGAAGTATTCGTTCGAGCGGAATCTCATCCCGCCGGAGATGCGCGTTGCGATCGGTTTCCTCGCCGGCCTTGGACTGCTCATCGGCGGTGTGTTGCTGAAGAAAAAAGAAAACGTCGTCACCGCGCAGACGCTCTGCGCCACGGGCGTGCTCGTGCTCTACGCGGTCACCTTCGCGTGCCGGTCGTTCTATCACTTCGCGTTCTTCGGGCCGGTGCCGACCTTCCTGCTGATGACGCTGATCACCGCCGTGGCGTTCCTTGTCGCGGTCCGGCTGAACGCGCTGGTCGTTGCGATCCTCGGCATCGCGGGCGGCTTCCTCACGCCAGTCCTGCTGTCCACCGGACAGGACAATCCGGCCGGGCTGTTTATCTATATCGCTTTGCTGGACATTGGGCTGCTGACCGTCGCGCAGCGGCAGCGGTGGAACGTGCTGCCCATCCTCGGCGCGGCCGGAACCGTGCTGATGCAAGCCGGCTGGGTGGGAAAGTTCTTCGTCACCGAAAAGTATTTCGCCGGAAACAAAATCCTCATCGCGATGGCGGTGTTCGCCGGATTCGAGGCGCTGTTTCTCGCGGCGGCGGCTGTTGCGAAGCGGGCGGAAAAGCTGAACCGCACGCTCTCCGCATCGGCGCTGGCAGTGAGCGTGGCCGCCATGGTTTCGGCGTTCTATTTTCTCTCGTTCCAAACGCTCGCCCACCGGCCCGCGCTGTTGTTCAGCTACGTTTTCCTCATCGATGTCGGGTTGCTCGCGCTCACGCTGTTGAATCCGAAACTCGTCGCGGTTGAGGCCGCGGGCGGCGTCGCCGCTTTCGTCTTCCTCGGCGGGTGGACCGGCGCATATCTCACGACCGCGTTCCTGCAAAGGGCGCTGGCGTTTTATTTCGTCTTCGCGCTGCTCCACTCCGCCGCGCCGCTTGTGCTCCAGCGGCTCCGCAAAATCTCGCTGCCGTGGTGGAGCCACGCTTTTCCGGCGCTCGCGCTGGTGCTTGTGTTGATGCCGATTTTCAAACTGACCGAGCTTTCGATTCTCGTCTGGCCGTTCGTGTTGTTCGTCGATGTGCTCGCGCTGGTGCTCGCGGCGATCACTGCAACGCTGCTGCCGATCCTCGTCGTGCTCGTCCTTACGCTCGTCGCGATGGGCGCGTGGCTGTTCCGGATTCCAAGCGAACTCACCGGCCTGCCGACCGCGCTGTTTCTGCTCGGCGGCTTCGCGGTGTTTTTCCTCGTGGCCGCGACGTGGGCGTGCCGCAGGTTGATGTCCTCGACGGAGACAACGCCGGGCCGCGCTCCAACCCTTTTCGGCAGTCTCACCGATCCGGCGAATCTCTCGGTGCAGCTTCCGGCGCTCTCGGCCACGCTGCCGTTTCTGCTGCTCATCATGGCGACACTGCGGCTCCCGCTGGCGAATCCATCGCCGGTGTTCGGGCTGGCCCTGCTGCTCGTCGTCCTGCTTCTCGGCATGACAAAGATTCTCTCGCTCGATGTGCTGCCTGCCGTCGGACTGGCTTCCGTGCTGGGTCTGGAGCACGCGTGGCATCTCCATCGCTTCGATCCGGCGCACGCTTCCGTGCCGCTCGCCTGGTATCTCGTGTTCTTCGCTGTGTTCACCGTTTTCCCGTTTCTCTTCCATCGCCGCTTCGCGGAAAAGACGTTGCCCTGGGCCACGGCGGCGCTCGCCGGACCGCTGCACTTTTATCTTCTCTTCGACGTAATGAGATCGGCCTGGCCGAACGCCGTGCCGGGCCTTTTGCCCGCCGCGCTGGCAGTTCCGTCACTGCTCGGGCTTGTGCTGTTGCTGAAGCGGACGCCCGCTGCCAGCGCCGCGCGGAACGCACAGCTCGCGCTTTTCGGCGGAGCGGCGCTGTTTTTCATCACGCTCATTTTCCCGATCCAGTTCGACCGCCAGTGGATCACCGTAGCGTGGGCGCTCGAGGGCGCGGCGCTCTGCTGGCTGTTTCAGCGCGTGCCGCATCCGGGTTTGCGCATCGTCGGCGTCGGCCTGCTCATCGTCGCGTTCGCCCGGCTCGCACTGAATCCTTCCGTGCTCGACTATCATCCGCGAGCGGCGACGCCGGTCTGGAATTGGTATCTGTATGCCTACGGGGTCGTCGCGCTCTGTCAGTTCGCCGCCGCGCGGCTGCTGGCGCCTCCACGCGACAAGGTGATTGGATTCAGTGTGCTGCCGCTGCTCGGAACGCTCGGCACCATCCTCGCGTTCCTGCTCGTGAACATCGAGATCGCCGATTACTTCAGCACGCCCGGAACGGCCGCGCTCACGTTCCAGTTCTCCGGAAACTTTGCGCGCGACATGAGCTACAGCATCGCATGGGCGCTGTTCGCGCTGCTGTTGTTGCTCTTCGGCATCCGCAAAAGAATCGCGCCCGTGCGCTACGCGAGCCTTGCCTTGCTCGGCGTTACCGTCCTCAAACTCTTTCTGCACGACCTCTCGCAGCTCGATCAGCTTTATCGCATCGCTGCGTTTGTCGTCGTCGCGATCATCGCGATGCTCGCCTCGTTTTTGTATCAACGATTCCTCGCCACCACGGAGAAAACTCATGAAACCGAATCCACTCCCCCATCCGCTTAGCAAGCTGGCAAGCGCCTTCGCGACGATCGTGCTGCTCACCGGCACTTCGCTCGCGCTCGCACCGAACGAATGGCGGGCGAGCCAGACGCTCGACATTGCCGCGCCTGGCTTGGTTCGAGTGAATCTTCCTTCTCCGACGCTCGACAGCGCGCAACCGGGTCTCGATGACGTGCGCATCGTCGATGCCGCCGGCAACGAAGTTCCCTACGCTGTGGAGCGCCCGACGCCGCAACCCTCGCTTGTGTTGCGGCCAAAGGAATTTCGCAGCGCGATCGAAAACGACGGAACGAAGCTCACGGTGCAAACAGGCACGACCGTTCCTCTCAACGCCGTGAGCCTCGAAACTCCGGCGACGGAATTCATCAAGGCGGCGCGCGTTGAAGGCTCGCATGACGGCATAGACTGGCAGCAACTCGCGGAGGGCCAGCCGTTGTTCCGCCTGCCGGGCGGCGCAGCAAGACTGAGCGTCGCATTTCCGGAGGGCGCGTGGGAGTTTCTCCGGCTCACGATCGACGACCGCCGCGCGCAGCCGGTGCCCTTCACCGGCGCGAAGCTCCACACACCGCGCACTCCCGCCCCCGCGGAACCGGTGCAGGTCGTCATCAAATCGCGCGACGAAAGCCCCGGCGTCACGCGGCTTTCGCTCGACCTCGGCGCGGCGAACCTGACGCTGGCATCGCTCCACCTCGAAACGGCCGAACCGCTTTTCACCCGCTCCGTCACGGTCGCGGCGCCCGAAGTCGCCGACGATGGCATCCGCGAGCAGTCGCTTGGCGGCGCGGTGATCTACCGCGTGAACATCGATGGAAAAAACGAGGAGCGTCTTGAGATTCCGGTCGAGAAACAAATCCGCGGACGCGAACTGCTTTTGCTCATCCACAACCAGGACAGCCCGCCGCTGGCGATCAGCTCTCTCGGCGGGGAACGCAGGGTCGTGCGGCTCGTTTTCTTCGCACGAGAGGCGGGACGCTACACGCTGCTTTCAGGCAACAGCCAGTCCGCCACTCCGCGCTACGATCTCCCCGGGTTGAGCGAGCAGTTGAAAGGGGCCGCCTCGGCGGAAGCGCAGCCTTCCGCGCTCGCGACGAATCCTGATTACAAAGCGCCCGAGGCACTGGGGGCGCTGGCACTGAGCGGCGCGAGCATCGATGTATCCGGCTGGAAATATCGCAAGCCGGTGACGCTCAGAGACAGCGGCGTGCAGCAGGTCGAACTCGATTTGGACCTGCTCGCGCGCGCACAGCCGGACCGCCGCGATCTGCGACTGGTGCGCGATGACCGCCAGATTCCTTTTCTCATCGAGCGGACCTCGATCGCGCGCGCAATTCCATTGACCGGGACCGTCGCAAACGATCCGAAACAAAAGTCGTTGTCGCGCTGGTCGCTCAAACTTCCACGCGCCGGGCTTCCGGTCACACGGCTGGTCTGCTCCTCCGACTTACCGCTTTTCAAACGGGAGATGCGGCTATGGGAGGAAGCGACCGACGAGCGCGGCGACAAATATCCGCGCGAACTGGGACGCGCCACGTGGAGCCGGGTTCCGAGCCGGTCAGCGGATGAACTCGCGATCCAGATCAAGGACCGCCCGGTCAGCGACACGCTGTTTTTGGAAACGGAGAACGGTGACAATCCGCCGATCGGCCTCGCCAATTTCCGCTGCTTCCATCCGGTCGAGCGGCTGGTGTTCAAGGCCGCACCCGACGCGCCGGTCTGGCTTTACTACGGCAATCGCGACACGGGAGCGCCGCGTTACGATGTGAACCTTGTTGCGAACCAGTTGCTGCGCGCCGAGCGCTCGACCGCGAACGCTGGAAGCGAGGAAAACGTCGCGTCGAAAATCGAGCGAGCGCAGGAGAAGCTCACCGGCTCGTCACGTTACATTTTCTGGGGAGTGCTGGCGGTGGTGGTCGTCGCGCTGCTGGGCCTCGTCTCACGGCTGCTTCCGAAATCGGAATAAAAAAAGAGCGACCATTACTGGTCGCTCGCGGAGGCTGAAGGAAACAATTGGTAACTTTGTATATTGAGTTGTTTGAATTCCTAGCTCGCACCTTCAACAAGATGCAGCCCGCGTGCCACGGGAGAAAGTTTTTGCTCTCCGGAAATGGTCAGGCTGGATTTCCGTGGATGTAGCTGTGGAGTTGATCGATCGCCACCTCTTGGGCCGAGATCGTCCAGTTCACGAGATCGCCGATCGAGACGATGCCAACGATTTTTCCGTCCTCCAAAACCGGCAGGTGCCGCACGCGATTATTGGTCATCTCACGCATGCAATCCTCCACCGTGTCGCCAGGCGAGACGGTGACCGGCTCGCTGGTGACGATCTCGCGCACTTTCGTTTCACGGGACGACCTGCCCTTCAGCGCGACTTTGCGCGTGTAATCGCGCTCGGTGATGATGCCGACGAGCCTGCCGCGCTCGGTGACGAGCAACGCGCCCACGTTCTTGTCCGCCATCATTTGAATCGCGTCAAACACCGTGGCTTCGGGCGAGATGTCCCAGACGACAGACCCTTTGCCTCGGATAATGGAACTGATAGTGCCGCTTACTTTCATGCCGTCATCTAATCTCCTTTTAATCGAAAAACCACAAACATTTTCCGGCCAAGCCTCAATTTTTTTGAAAGGCTGTTCGCTTTTTCGGGAGCAAAATCCTGTAGTTCCCGTCCAACTCTCCACGAACATGAAAACACTCCTCACTCTTCCGGCGGTTCTTGCCACGCTTTCGATCCACAGCTTCGCGGCCGGCCCCGCGCTCACCATCTACAACCAAAACTTCGCCGTCGTGCGCGACACGGTGCCGCTGGATTTGAAGGCGGGCATGAACGACGTCAGCTTCAACGGCACAACGGCGCACCTGGAGCCGGACTCGGTGATCCTGCGCGATCCGGCCGGAAAGCTGACGCTGCAAATCCTCGAGCAGGGCTACCGCAACGATCCCATTTCGCAGGAATTGCTGCTGTCGATTTTCGAGGGGAAAACAATCGACTTTTTCGTGAAGGAACCGAACCAGATCGTGAAAGGCAAAATCATCCGCAGCGGCTACGTCGCGCATTCGCAGCAGGCGATGCGGCGCTACGGGCAGCAGTATTACCAGTCTCAGATGGCGATGGCTTATGGCGGCGGGGGCAACGGCACGAGCCAGCCGATCATCGACGTGGACGGCAACATCCAGTTCGGACTGCCCGGCAAGCCGATCTTTCCCTCGCTGGGCGATGACACGATTCTCAAGCCAATGATTTCGTGGAAACTCGAGGCCGACAAAGCCGCGAAGTTCGACGCCGAGCTTTGCTACGTGACTGGCGGGATGACGTGGGAGGCGGATTACAACGTCGTCGCGCCGGAGGAAGGTGAGTTGCTCGACATCGTCGGCTGGGTGACGATGGACAACCAGAGCGGTAAGACTTTTGAAAACGCGCAGATCAAGTTGATGGCGGGCGATGTGAATAAAATTCAGCCGCAGGGCGGGGCTTATGCTGATTTTTCCGGCTCCCGCATGCTCGGGGCTGGCGGCAGTGGAATGCAGCCGCCCGTCTCCGAAAAATCCTTCGACGAATACCACCTTTACACGCTTCAGCGCGCTACCACACTGCGCGACCGCGAGACCAAGCAGGTCGAGTTCATCCGCGCCTCGGGTGTGAAGTCACGGAAGATTTTCGTCTATGACGGCTTGAAGGTCGATTGGAACCGCTGGCGCGGGAACAATCCCGAATACCTCCGTCGCAGCGAGGAGTTCGGCGTCGATTGCGACACTAAGGTCGCCGTGATGCGCGAGTTCAAAAACTCCGAGGCGAACCATCTCGGCATGCCGCTGCCGAAAGGGCGTGTCCGTTTTTACAAACAGGACGACGACCGGCGGCTCGAATTCACCGGTGAAAACACCATCGACCACACGCCGAAGGACGAGCTGGTGAAAATCTACACCGGGAACGCGTTCGATCTCGTCGGCGAGCGCCGTCGAACGGATTTCAAGGTCGATGGCTCAAATCACTGGTGTCAGGAGTCGTTTGAAATCAAACTGCGTAGCCACAAAAAGGAAGCCGTCGAAATCCGTGTCGTTGAACATCTTTACCGCTGGACGAACTGGGACATCGTCGAAAAATCCGACACGTTCCTGAAAACCAACGCGCAGGAAATGGAGTTCCGTGTGCAACTCAAGCCCGGCGAGGAAAAGGTGATCACCTACAAAGTGCATTATTCGTGGTGAGCCATGCGACTAGTTAAGCCGCCGTCGAACCGCCGATTTTCCTTCTTCGCTTTTTCGGGAGCAAAATTCTATGCTTCCCGTCCAACTCTCCATGAACATGAAAACGTCATTCGCAATTCCGGCGGTTCTCGCGGCCCTCTCCATCCAGAGTTTCGCGACCGATCCCGCGCTCACCATCTACAACAAAGGTTTCGCCGTCGTGCGCGACACGGTGCCGCTCGACCTCAAGGCGGGCGTCAACGATGTGCGCTTCTCCGACATGACCGCGACCGCCGAAACCAACTCGGTGATCCTTCGCGATCCTTCCGCCAGGGTGAAGCTGCAGGTGCTCGAACAAAGCTACCGCAACGACCCGGTGTCGCAGGAATTCCTGCTGTCGCTCAACGAAGGCAAGATGATCGACTTTTTCATCCATGAGCCGAACAAGCCCGACCGCACCGTGCAGGGAAAAGTGATCCGCAGCGGCTACGGCGCGGGCGGACAGAACCCGATGCAGCCGATCATCGAGGTGGACGGCAAGCTGCAATTCTCGCTGCCCGGCGAGCCGCAGTTTCCGGCGCTCGGCGACGATACGATTCTCAACCCGACGCTCACGTGGAAGCTGAACGCGAGCGAGGCGGGCAAGCTCGATGCGGAGCTGGCTTACGTGACCGGCGGGATGTCGTGGCAGTCGGATTACAACATCGTCGCCGGAGAAAAGAGCGACCTGATCGACATCGTCGGCTGGGTGACGTTCGACAACCAGAGCGGCAAGACCTTTCGCAATGCAAAGATCAAGCTGATGGCCGGGGATGTGAACAAGGTCGAGCCCGCTCCGGTTGCGATGCGAAAAGCGAGGGTATTCGCGATGGCGGCTGCGGGTCCCATGGAAGACGAGGCACCTGTGACCGAGAAAGCGTTTTCCGAATTCCACCTCTACACGATCAGCCGCCCGACCACGCTGCGCGACCATGAGACGAAGCAGGTCGAGTTTGTCCGCGCCCAGGGCGTGAATGCGCCGCGCATCTTTGTCTATGACGGCGCGACGATGAACTACGGCCACTGGCCGATGTTTCGCGGCGAAGGCGATTACGGCATCCAGACGAACAAGAAGGTGTGGGTGCTGCGCGAGTTCAAGAATTCCGAGGCAAACAAACTCGGCATTCCGCTGCCCAAGGGCCGGCTGCGTTTTTACCAGCAGGACGAAGACAAGCAGCTCGAGTTCATCGGCGAAAACGAGATCGACCACACGCCGAAGGACGAAACGATCCGCGTCTATCTCGGCAACAGCTTCGACCTCGCGGGCGAGCGCCGGCGCACCGATTTCAAGGTCGCCAGCAGCAATCACTGGCTGGACGAAGCGTTCGAGATCAAGCTGCGCAACCACAAGAAGGAAACGGTGGAAATTCGGGTGGTGGAGCACCTGTCGCGCTTCGACAACTGGGAAGTAAAGGAGAAGAGCGATGACTTCAAAAAGCTCGACTCACACACGATCGAGTTTCGCATCAGCCTCAAACCCGACGAAGAAAAAGTCGTGACATACCGGGTGCACTACACTTGGTAGGACCGATGATTCGGTTCCTGATTTCCGCCCTCACCGCAACTGCACTCTTCGCTGGCTTTGGAAACACCGCCGCCGCGCAGTCCCTCTTGAGTTCAGGCACGCAAGGGCGCGTGTCGAAGAAAGGTCTCGCCGGTTACGACAGGACGAACCAGTTGAAAGTCGGCTGGTTCTACAACTGGGGACCGAACCGCCCGGCGGACACGCCGGCGGGCGTCGAGTTTGTGCCGATGATCTGGGGCTGGCGCGCGGGCGATTCGGAGCAGTTTCTCCAGTCGCTTCCGGAGAAAAAGAGAGCCGGAGTGTTTCACACGCTCCTCGGTTTCAACGAACCGGACGGCAAAGACCAGGCGGACATCCCGGTCGAAATCGCGGTGGAGAAATGGCCGCTGCTCATGGAAACAGGGCTTCGTCTGGTCAGTCCCGGGGCGGTGCATCCGGACAACGCGTGGATGATCGAGTTCATGAAACAGGCGCAGGAGAAGAAGCTGCGGGTCGATGTGATCGCGGTGCATTGGTACGGCGGGCCGGACGCGACCGGGTTCCTCAATTACCTCGAGCGCGTTTACAAACGCTACAGACGCCCGCTGTGGATCACCGAGTTCGCCGTCGCCGACTGGTCGGCCAAGCCCGATCGCCCGAATCGTTACACGACAAGGCAGGTCGAGCAGTTCATGCGCGTGGTGATTCCGGCCTTGAAACGGACGCATTACATCGAGCGTTTCGCGTGGTTCAAGACAACGCCCAAATCCGTGGTGATGGGCATCTCGGCGCTCGTCAACGAAGACGGCTCGCCCACCAAGCTCGGGCTTCAATACGCGAACTATTGAATTGCGGCGCGCATTGCCAGGCAGGCTCTGAATCATTTCTCTGAGTCATTGCGCGGATGGCAGTCCAAGCATTCCGGAGTCTGGTTTTGCACGCTTTTACAAAACCAGTTCTTTACCCTTGGGTTCGTTGTACGCTAATCATTCTGCACCCAAAACTCTCCAACCCTTCCCTTCCCTCATGATTTTCTTCGGCCTCCACATCCTCGACCTGATCATTATCGTCGGCTTCCTGATCGGCATCCTCGCCCTGGGTTGGTGGGCATCGAGAAGCGTGAAGGAAGAAAAGGACTTCTATCTCGGCGGACGAAGCTTCGGGAAGCTTCTCCAGTTTTTTCTGAACTTCGGGAACATGACGGATTCCAGCGGCGCACCAACAACTTCCGCCGAGGTTTTCCGCCAGGGCGCCGGCGGCATCTGGATTGCGTTGCAGACACTTTTCATCACGCCCTTCTTTTGGTTCTCGACCGTCTGGTATCGCCGGGCACGCGTGACGACGATGGCCGACCTGGTCACCGAGCGGCTTAACAGCAAACCGCTGGCGTCATTCTACGTGGCCTTCACCGTGTATGTGAGCCTGCTGCTGCTGGCCTTCGGGAACGTGGCCTCCTACAAAGTCGCGCGGGCCATGATCGTCAAGCCGGTCGATTCTTACACCGAGAAAGACAAGGCGATGGTGCAGGAGTATCACGAGTATTCGGAACTCAAGGCACAATACACGGCTGGAAAGCTGCCTGTTGAAAAGACCGAGCGGTTTCAGCAGTTGGACAGCAAATCGAAGAGAGGCGAACTCGATTCCTTTGTGTCCTACCTCGAGAAGTGGTCGTTTTACATCGCCTACACACTGATCGTCGCGATTTACATCACCCTCGGCGGACTGAAAGCCGCGGCGGTGACGGACGCGCTGCAAGGCCTGCTCATCCTGGCGTTCACGGTGATGATGATTCCGCTGGGCTTGATCAAGATCGGCGGATTCAAAGGTCTGCATCAGGGCGCTCCCGAGTTCATGTTCCGCCTCTTCGGAACCGTCGCGGCGAGCGAATACGCGTGGTATTCCATCCTCGCGATCACATTTACGAGCATGATCCAGATTTTCGGAATGTTTAACAACATGTCGAACGCCGGCTCGGCCAAGGACGAGAACACCGCGCGCTTCGGGCAGCTTGCCGGAGCTTTCACGAAACGGTTCGTGATCATCGCGTGGATGCTCTGCGGTTTGATCGCGGTCGTCATGTTCCCCGGCGGGTTGTCGGACCCGGAAAACGCATGGGGGCAAATGGCGGCGCAGCTTCTGGCTCCCGGTTTGATGGGGCTGATGATCTCAGGCATCCTCCTCGGACACATGCCGGCTGTCGGTTCGTACGCGATCTCGATCGCGGCACTGATCGGACGGAACATCTACGAGCCGCTCATCACGGGAAAAACGGAGAAGCATTACCTCAAGGTCGGCCAGTTTCTCGTGCTGGCGACATTGGCCACCAGCGTCCTGATCTCGGCGAACGCATCGGGCGCTGTCATGCTCATCACCACGGTGATCACTGTGAACGCCTTTCCCGGTGCGGTCGTGCTGCTCATCTTTTTCTGGCGGCGGCTGAGCACCAGGGGGGTATGGGTGTCGTTCATCCTCTGGATCATCCTCGTCGGATTCGTTCCCGGAACTCTCCCGAAGTTTGAAAGCCTGCGTCGGAATCCAGCGCTTCTCCAACAAACGCGCGAGCGCACCGCCGAGGCGATCGCCGGAGCCACCGCCGAGGACGTCGCCGCGGGCCTCGCGAAAAAGATTGGCGACAGCGTCAAGAAGCCCCTGAAAATCCAGCCGGTCGCCGTCTTCTTTTCATCCGTCGCGCGGATCGACTCACAGGACCCCACTTCGCCGCGCGAAGGCGTCGGGCGTTTTCACATCGAGACCTACCTCCTCGATCTCATCGGCATTCCGGTTCAGAACTTCAACAAAGCCGGCATCCTTGCCGCGCGATGGGGAGTCGATGGCGTGCTGCCTTTTGTAATGCTCATGCTGTTTAGCTATCTCTTCCCAAGCCCGCCGCCGACTGAAGAAGACAAGCGAAGGGTGGACGGCTTCTTTGCCAAAATGAAGACGCCCGTCGGATCGTCCCCGGAGGAGGACGATCGCGAGGTCGCACTGAGCTATGCGCAGCCGCACCGGTTCGATCACAAGAAACTGTTCCCTGGTACGAACTGGGAGTTCAGCAAATGGACACCGACCGATTTTCTCGGCTTCTTCGGTTGCTGGGCGATCGTGGGACTGATACTCGGGTTCCTCTGGCTGCTACTGAACATAGGCAGTTGATTGAAATCATGCGCCGGTATCGTTCAACAACCCTCGCTCTGAGTGGCGCACCCGCAGGGATTCGAACCCCAAACCTTCTGATCCGTAGTTTTAGCATCCTCTGACCCGATCAGAGTCGGAATTGTTTTCAAGTTCATTTTCCCCATCAAGAACCCTTAACCTTGCCCTGCTGCGCAACGTGCTTCTCGCCCTGCTCGCAGATCACTTTCCCGAGAAGCCGCTGCCGCAAATCCGAGAACTCCTCCATCCCAACACATCCCATTGCCTTTCCCTCATCGCCTCATGATCCCGTCAAAACGAAAGACCATGATCAAAGCGGCATCTTTTCCCGGTAGATTTTGACGGCATCACCGAATGCCATTTTTCCGGTGTTGAAGGCTTTCCCTGATTCTTCGGTTCCCCGCGTATCTTTGATTAAATCCGTCAGGCGCAGTTTCGCGATTGATAAAACTGAAGTTTTGAGGCTCGTGCGAATCAGCTCGTGCGAATCAGTTTGCCGCCGGGTTCAAAACGTGCATAGTAGGTGCCCGATGGAATGTAGCGAATGAAGTTTGAACCCGCGTTGACTGCCACTCGGCTTGGCTCCCAAGTTTGCTCAGTTTGTGTGGACAGGGATACAAAGCAGGGATACAAAATTCAATACTCGATCAAAAACTGGTCGCTAATTTCATAGGTGAAGCACCCGTAGCTCAATTGGATAGAGCATCTGACTACGGATCAGAAGGTTGGGAGTTCGAATCTCTCCGGGTGCGCTTGTTTCCTTAGTGTATAGGCTTGTTTGGGTTTGATTTTGTGCCAGATTTGATACATAGGATTTGGCACAGTGAAAATTAAAGGCATTTACCTTTGCGGCGGGCTTTATTGGTTCCGCCGCATGATCGACGGAAAACGGCATTGCGTTTCCCTGAAAACTTCCAAATTGAGCGAGGCGATTTCGGCTGCGGCGGAGATGTCCAGGGTGCTCGACACGCGCAGTCGAGATACGATTTCCACGGTTAGCGAGCGCTGTTTGCGCGA
Organism: uncultured Verrucomicrobiae bacterium; assembly: GCA_963751395.1. GTDB lineage: Bacteria > Verrucomicrobiota > Verrucomicrobiia > Chthoniobacterales > Chthoniobacteraceae > CAVVUC01. The sequence continues at coordinate 587,410 of CAVVUC010000001.1, forward strand.
CAGGATCGCGGCCGGCAGGATTCGGGAAAAGACTGCCGTGGGCACGCGAACGGCAGTTCATTCGCTCCTTGCATTCACGGGAGACATCACGGCGACTTCGGTTTCGCGGGATCACGCCACCCGTTTTTACCTCCATCTCCGACGCACGATGTCCGAACCGGGGGCGCAAAGTTACGTTCGCTGCCTGCGCTCGGTGTGGAGCTGGATCGTGGAGCAGCAACATTTGCGGGAGAATCCGTTCAAGATCAAGATGCAGAGGCTGCCGAAATCCCCCCGTCGTGATTTTTGCACGGCGGCAGAGCGGGACACGCTCATCGAGAACGCTCCGACCGAGGCGCTGCGCTTCGTCCTGTTCGCAGGATTCCACGCCGGACTTCGTAAGCTGGAGATCATCGAGGCGCGACCGGAGTGGTTCAACATCGAAGCCGGTCTGATTCATGTGAGCAAGACGCCGACATTCACGCCGAAGGATTCGGACGATCGCACGGTGCCGATGACAAAGCCGCTCCGCGCGTTTCTCGCCGGCTACGGTTTGCGCGAGCCGTTCATGCTGGAACCTGGGATCGGACATGGGGTGTCCGAGTATCGTTACGATTTGTCCCGTCGCCATACACATATTCACTGAGCAGGTAAGATGCTGCGGGAGTTGAACCTTCCTCGATGGTTTCGGCGGGGATGGTCGTGCCTTTGTTAATCTCACACGACGCAAGCTGCGGCAGGGAATAAGAGGTCATCTCCACCATCGAAAAATTCGCCTTCACCCACACCCATGTCACGCTCGATGCGGTGAGCGTGAACTCCTGGTTGATGTTCATCGGCGCGTATCCGCCCACCGTGCCGAGCCGGACGCGGAATTTTCTCCATTGGTCAGCCGGTGCCGGTGGGGTGCCGAGGTAGGGCGATTTGTAGTATTCAAACGGGTGCCTCTGTTCCGGCTCACCCGCCTGCGGCACCAGCGGCTTTGCGCTTAGCATCACAAAGCCGGGACCGCTCTGTTTGCGCACGTTTGCGCCGCTCACCACGTTGTCGCCGCGCACCAGCGCTTCGAGAGTCTCCATCATCGCGTTGAGCAGGTCGCTCGTCACGGCGTCCTGCAAGGGCTGACCGGGCTTCACCCGTTTCAACCGGGAAATGAGCTGGGGAAAGTTGGCGCTCATGGGGAAGGTTGATCGTTGAGGGTTGAGGGTTGATCGAAAGAGCCTGACGAAGCACCAAAGCGCAGCGTTCCATCGGGGGAGGTTGATGGTTGAGGGTTAATGGTTTTTCGATCAGCCAAAGCCTCCGGCGTTCCATCAACCATCAACCCTCTTAAAGCGAAGCGTTCCTTCCTAACCATAGACCGTTTCGTTCCATCCCCGCCGCCCGCTGGCGCGCCATTCCTGCGTGAGCTGGTAGGCCGAGCCGCGCCGGGTCTGCGTGACGCCCATGTTCAGCCAGTTGATGTCGCCGCCATTGTCGATGTCGGGCGGCCCGCCGGGAGGCGAGTCGATCTTTCCGGCATTGCGAATCGAGTTGATGGTGGCGCGCACGTTCCATGTCTTGCGCCAGGTCATGTTCGTCGTGCTCAGGTAGGTTTCGATCTTGGCGAAATCGTTCAGGCTCCCGTCGGCGTTGAGCACAAGGAAGCCCTTGAACTGCCAGCCGTTGTTGTCGCCGGGGTTGTTGTCCGCGCCATCCCATGTCCAGACCCTGGTGCCCTGATGCTCCCACATGCTGCCGTTGATCGGATCGCTGGCCGTGCCGCCGATGTCCTCCACGAATTTCGGGTGTGTCTCGATCGGCTCCTCGCTCAGCCCGACGACCAGCTCATAGACCGGCTGGCTGTATCCGCCACCGCCGCTGCCGGTGTCGTCGAAGCCCGCATAATCGCACGTCGCCACGGCATAACCGTCGATGAATTTCAACCGGCGGCGTTCCATCGTGATGTAGGTGAAAATCGGGTGCGCGGAGTTGACCCTGGGCAGGCTGGCCCAGTCGGCCTGCGGCACGGAGAAAACGGCGGTGCAGGTGTCGAGGCCGGTGCGGTCGGTCATCAGCTCGCCGTGGTCGCGCACCATGACGCCCCGGTTGCCATGATAGCTGAGATTTGAAGAATTAAAGCCCAAGGGGAAGGTTGATGGTTGAGGGTTGATCGTTGATGGGTCGAAACACCAAAGGCGAAGCCGTTACATCAACCAAAGCGAAGCGTTCCTTCCGCCCAAGGAGGTTGATGGTTGATGGTTGATCGTTGATGGGCCGAAACACCAAAGGCGGAGCCGTTCCATCAACCAAAGCGCAGCGTTCCTTCATATCCTCACTTCATCGTCAACGTTCCGCCGCCACCGGCGATGTCTTTGAGATAAGCGGCCATCTCGGTCTGAAGATCGGCCTGACGCCTGGCAAGGCTCACCAGGTCGCCGCCGCCGCTGGCCACGTTGCCGCCCGCACCGATACGCGCAAGGCTGTCGGCGGCCACGGCGGCATTAGCTCCAATGAACGACTGCTGCTGGCCAAGCATCACTTCCCCCTCCGTTTTTGACCGCGCATACTTTTCGGCCTGGTCGTTATCGCCAAAAATGCCGCGCATCTGTTTGAGATTGGCCGCAAACCGGTCGAGGTCGGCCAATTTTTGCAACCCCCCGGCATCGCCGCTCAACTGCCGGTTCTGCATTTGAATGTCGCGAGTCGCGCCGGCGCGCGCCACGAGCGAGCTGCGCCCGCCCTCGGCGCGCTGGCGGTCGAGGTCGGACAGCTCGGCCTTGAGCCGGGATTGCGCCGCCGCTCCCTGATTCTGCGGCAGCTTGAGTTCCGCCTCCAGTTGCGCCTTGCGCAAGGCGTAGGCCGCCTGCTCGCGTTCCTCGCCCCGTTCCTTGAGTCCCGCGATCTGTTCCTCCACGGCCGCGCGCTGGTTCACTAGATCCAGCTCGCGCTGCACGACGGTCACTTGCGCCTCCGCTTCCGAAGCGGCCTGGGACAGCCCGGCGGAATTGCCTTCTTCCTTCTCGCGGACACCGGCGTAGGCCAGCCACCGGGAACGGTCGTCGCGGGTGGACCGCTGCGCCTGCAAGCGCGCATACACCGAACTGTCCTTCGGCAGACTTTCCTCCAGCATCCCCTTCTTCACGATGGCCGCATTCACGTCCGCCTGCGCGCTGCGCTGCTCACGGCCGGTCTGCGCGTTCTTCAACCGCCCCTCGGCATCCTGCCGCTCGTTCTCTGCATCCGCCGAAAGTCGCGAATACTGGGCGGCGGATTGCTTTCCAAGATTCGCACGGTCGGCCCGCGATTTCAGATCACCCGCCGAGTTCTGCATCAGCCCGATGCGCTGCTCGGGCGTGGCGGTTTCCATCGCGTTGCGGAACGCCTGCTCGTTGAGCGCCTGGTTGCGGTCGGCGGAGGCCCGCATCCATTCCTCCTCCTGCGGGGTCGCCGCGAGGTTCGATTTCCCGGCGGCGGATTTCTGATTCGCCTGCGCGTTTTTCAGGTTGCGTTCCGCCTCGGCGATGGCCTGCGGATTGCCCTTGGCGCGGGCGGCATCGAGTTCCTCCTGTGCCTTGGTTACCGCCTCAATCGCCGCCGCGAGCTGGTCGTGCCGGTCGGCAAGGGTCTGCACCGCGTCGATGTTTTTTTTCAGCGCATCGCCGGCCTGATCGTGCGCCTTGCGAAGCTCATCCACGGCTTTCTTCTGGCGCTTCGTGGCCTCCACGAAATTGTAAATAATCCCGGCAGCCGTGCCCAGCACCGCGAGAATCACCCCGATGCCGGTGGCAATCATCGCCACACGCACCGCAACGCCCAGCGCGGTGATGGCCGTCGCCAGCATTCCGGTCGCTCCCGTCAGCGTCACGAATCCCGCCGCGAGCGCACTGGCCGCCGCTGCCGAACCCATGAGCCACCCCGCGAGTCCGAGGGCCGAAACCGCGCTGACCACCGTGATCAATCCGGTAATCGCATACACCAGCCCTTCCAGCGCGCCGCGCACCACGGCGTTTTGTCCCGCCCATGCCGCCGCCGCGCTTTTGGCAGTGCTGAACCCGCCGGTGAGGATTTGAAGGAACTGCGCGATCCGCGACACGGCCGGCGCGACGGCTTTCATCGCCTCTGTCCAGTTCTTCGTGTTCTGCACGTCGCCTTCCGCGAACGGTGACGCGAATTTTTCCTGCAAGTTCGTTCCCGCCGCCTCGAACGCCGCATTCACCGCATCGACCTCGCCCGCCATCGACTGCATCCCGCCCTTCGCCTGTTCCAGCGCCGAGGTGAGCGCGGCGAACACCTGGGCGTTGCTTGCGCCGTTCTCCTGCAACTGCGCCAGCTCGTCCGCCGTCGCGCTGCTGATCGCCCCCATCTCCCGAAGCTGTTCCGCCGCGCCGCCGATTGGGCCGCCGCCTCGCAATGTGGCGTAGAATGTCCCCACGGCATCCGCCATGCCCACGAGTCCGTTGCCGCTCGCCGCCGCGCTGTCGCCGATGGTTTCGAGCGCCTTCGCGCCGGAATACGCACCGCGCGTCATCACTTCGAGCGAGCGCGCCGCCTCGCCCACATCGCCGAGCTTGAGGTTCTTCGACGCCGCGAAGTTCACCAGCTCCGCGACCTTCTTCTTCGCCGCCTCCGCGCCGCCCACGAGCGGGGCGAACATGCGCTGCATCCCCTGGATCTGCGCGAGCTTGCGGAGCGCGGCATCGAGCGAGCCGGTGTCGTGCAGCAGGGCGCGGATGCTTTTCGACATGGCGGTAAACGCGCCCGCCAGCCCGATCTGCAACAGCGGCTTGAACAGGATCAAATCCTTGAGCAACTGCCCGATGGCCTTGAGCTTGTTCTCAGCCGTGACAAGGTTGGCGATGTCGAACGCGATGCCCGCCCCGTCGAGCGGATTGGCGACATTCTGCGCCACGTTCTTTTTGATGAAGTCCTTGAAGGCGGCCATTTGGGAAGGTTGATGGTTGAGAGTTGATGGTTGAGAGTTTTTAAGAATGGCGGCGCAGCCGCGAAGCATCTGGACTCTCAACAAAAGGCGAAGCCGTTCCCTCAACCAAAGCCCCGCGTTCTTTTAGCTTCTGCTGAAACTCCCTCTCCTCCTCGTCCATGAAATCCACCGTCATTCCCTGGGCGCGGCGCGCGCTGGTGCGATACCAGTCCTCGCGACCGATGGGCAGCTCCCATGCAACCGCTTCCGGCCAGTGGCTCCAGCCGATGATGTCGCTCACGGCGTCGAAGATGTCGGGCGGCGGCGTGGCGGGCACGCGCGGCACGGCCCCCTTCGGCAGCTCGGGCGGGATGATGGAGCAATCGAGCTTTTGCAGGTAATCGCCGGTGTATTCGAGGAAGGCATCGACGACGCGCTGAAAACAGGGAGCGGGAGTCGGAATGGGAGTGGAGTGGTGGAGTGGTGGAGTATTGGGGTGCTGCATTGCTCCATCACTCCATGACTCCATCACTCCATGACTCCACATCTTCATGCGCAACACGAACGGCACGAGCCAGGGGCGGCGCAGGCGGGAATCGTCGAACCGCAGGCGGCAGATGGCGACGGCGGTGCGGAGATCGAATAGCGTGACCGCGCCCTTTCGGACAAACGGAGAATTCACCGCCAGCAGCAGCAGCAAATGCCAGCGGCAGAACTTGCGGAGCCGGACGCCCAGAACCCGCGTGCCCGACCAGCCGCCGCGCGGCTGCCCGTCAATGAACGCCGCGGCAAGGATCGGATCGATCAGAGAGGACATGGCGGATGGGATACGGGATATGGCAGATCGGATATGGGATATGGGCGATTGCACATTGTCCCCATCTCCCATCTCCTATCTCCCAACTCCCAACTACGAAGTGACCAGCGCGAAGCTCACGACCTCCAGTTCCACGTTGGCGAAGTCGCCTTTCTCGCGGGGATCGTTGATGCTTTTCACGAGGAAGAACCGGGAGACACCGTTCACCGTGAAGTTGAACGTGTTGCCGATCGCGTTGCCGCTGTAGCCGGCCTCGATGTAACCGGAGAACGTGCCGGTGATCATCCGCTTGTCGGCCTTGCTCAGCGCGACCGATTCGGTCTGCCCCTCTCCATCGGTGGCGGTGACGAAAGTTTCGGGCTCATATTTCAAAACCGCCTTGCGGGCGAAAAAGTGGGCGATGGTCGGCGCGTCGGAGGTCTGGAACCCATAAACGAACTGACTGCCTTTGATCTCAACATTGGTGGCCATGCCGGTTGCACGGCTGTCAACTTCCCCGTTATGAGCGCAAGTCTCTGTTAGATATGCCGGGCACGCCTCATGCCCCACAGTTGATGGAGGTGTCGATTACTTCGAGCAGTGTCATAGAGGAACCGGTGATGAAGGCTTTCCAGCCTCCTCAGTTCCGTCGTGAACGGAAGAAGCGTTTCGGTTGGCCTTGGGTTGAATAGAAGCGGGTAATGGCACCGCCAGTGCCGATGATGTTCGTCTCGATTGTGGACCAGTTGGTGAGATCGGTGGACGATTCGATGCGGTAGCTGATCCCATTCGCGCCACCAAAGCGGAATTCGACCGATGGGACGAGAGTTGAGTATGTGTCTGGAGAACTCGCCGCCGAGGTCGGGCTGAAACCAGTGGCTACCTCGAAACCGTCATCGAATCCGTCGCCGTCGGTGTCCCGGATGTTGGGATTTGAATGGTAGGCATTCACTTCCGCTCCATCGCTGAGACCATCGCCATCGGAATCTGGATTGGTCGGGCTCGTTCCGGTATCGTTGGGCGAAACATAGATACCTGTCCCGGTCTCGAATCGGTCAGGGATTCCGTCACCATCTGTGTCAATCTCGCCTTCGTAGCGAGCGAGCGCGAAAGCGTTCTTGGACACGCCTGCAACTACGATCTTTCCATCGCTCTGCAAGGCTACGCAGTTGGCATAGTCATTGCCTTTACTGATGTCGGTAATAACCTTGCCCGTGCCGTTAAAGGTCGTATCCAAACTCCCATTGGTATTGTAGCGCACTACTGCGAAGTCGCTGGTGCTGTTGTCAAGCTTGGTGCCAGAGACCCCGACAACAACGATCTTCCTATCTTCTCGCACCGCCACGCCGTTTCCTGCGTCGTTAAAGGCGATGTCCGTTATCACCTTGCCGCTGCCATTGAAACTCGAATCCAAGCTCCCATCGGTATTGTAACGCACTAATGCGATGTCGGACCCGGATGGTTGTTCTGTCTTTCCAGCCACAACGATTTTTCCATCACTCTGCAACGACACGCTATTGGCTGCGTCGCAGCTGCTTCCAACGGGGGTAGTCACTTTGCCGGTGCCGTTGAAAGTGAGATCTAGGCTCCCATTAGCGTTATATCGAACCACCGCAAAGTCTTTGGTTCCGGCAGTTTGGTTGCTACCAGAATTTCCCGCAACGACGATCTTGCCATCGCTCTGCACCACGAGGCAGCTCGCTTGGTCGTCACCACTGCCGACGGAGGTTGTCACCTTGCCTGTGCCGTTGAACGTGGTGTCCAGGGTGCCGTCGGCATTGTAACGAGCCAGCGCGAAGTCGTAGTTACTGCCATTAGAAGTCTCCCCTGCAACCACGATCTTCCCGTCACTCTGTACCGCTATGCTCGTTGCGTCACTGTCGCGAGTGCCGATGGCCGTGGTCACCTTGCCGGTATCGTTGAAGGTCGTGTCCAGACTACCGTCACTGTTGTAGCGCGCCAGGGCGAATCCGTTAGTGAAATGGGTGCCGTCGAAGGCAATAAGCGTAAAACCTGCCACGACGATCTTCCCGTCACTCTGTATCATCACGCCTCGGCCGATGTCGTTTGTGCCGAGTGTGGCGCTGCTAAAGTCGGTGGTCACTTTGCCGGTGCCGTTGAAGCTGGTATCCAGACTGCCGTCGGCATTGTAGCGAGCCAGCGCGAAGTCATAGTTGGCCGCAGGGTTCAAAGAATAGCCCGCGACCACAATTTTTCCATCGCCCTGCAACGCAACGCTGTACGCCTCGCAACCGCTGCCCCCCATAGAGGTTGTCACCTTGCCATTCCCGCCAAAGCTGAAGTCAAGGTCGCCCGGTGCCGCTGCGGCCACCTGAGCAAAGGCCATGAGCGCTGTGCAGGCGAGAGTGATGAGTTGAGTGGTTTTCATGTTCTGGTTCTCCGCTTGAGGGTTTGTCTGAACGCGCACGCATCCCCGCGAAGCGCGCAACGAATGCTCGCCCCCTGTCAGGGCCGATGTCAAAATGAAATTGAGCGTACTGGTTTCGATTACCTCGTTACCAACTGTCCTCGGATTGGTTTCCGTCCGTATAATCAAAATCAGCACTATAGCCGTGGTGTTTTTGAGTTAAGATGAGGAAACGCCGCAGGTGAAATCCACGATGTCGGCATGGGCCTTGAGCGAGCCGTCCTGCGACTCGCGCGTGCCGGGGTGATGTCGAGCCCGCGGAAGATGAATTTAGCCGGGCGCACAGGGTTCAGCGATCTTCCTTTCGCTCAATCTTCCGACCGATGGCACGGATATTGATTCAGTTTGGCTTATGTCGGCAGATCTTTGCAACCTTTCATTCAGGCTCTTTATACAAAAGTCGTCCCCGTGGTTTTTGTTGCGGCTCTTGCTGGGGGCGTGCTGCGAATATTTCTTGATCGGTCTTCAAACTCGGTGATCCGACTGGTCAAACAACTGCGCCAGAAGAAGCAGGCGGCAATAACTAGGGGCATGACTGACGATGAAATTCTGGACGCGCCTCATTGCCCGAATTGCAACGGCTCCATGATCTTGCGAACCACAAAAACCGGCGCAAACACAGGTTCGAAATTTTGGGGCTGTAGTGGATTCCCGAAGTGTCGGGGAACAAGGAAGATTTAATGTACGACTATCTTCTTTTCGATCTTCCGGCAGACCACGAAATCGAGACGGACATCGTCACCGAGGGCCAGGTAATTGAGTCAATCCTTGGCAATCGCTTGCTTGGTCACAAGCGGAAGATGGGTGCGGATGTGAAACGGATGCGGATTGCCTCGGTTGCCCAATTTAAGAATTTGCCCGCTCAGCCATCCCACGCGCGCGCACGTCCTTGGATCGTGCATCTGACCTGCCACGCGACATCGGAGGGTATCGCTCTTCTTGGCGGCGATGTTAAATGGGGTCTTGTTGGGAGAGTTATCAGCAAACAGTTACGTCCCTTGCATTCACTGCGCGGAAAACTTAGCCTCCAACACGAGCGCGTAATGGTCTTCTCCTGCTGCAATGGACGCGAGGGTTTTGAGGCGACCGAAGGCCATTTCTCCAAGTTCTTTTCTGGTGCCTATTTTTTTGAAGAAGATCCAACATTCCATGATTCATTGGCAGCTTGGTCAATGTTCTACCTGAAAGTGTCGCCGGAAAAGCCGCATGGAGAAATCTTGGAAGAGAAGACAGGAAAACCAGGCGCTTGGGATGTTCCGAACATTGTAGATCAAATCAATGAATTCCTCGGAAAACGAAACAAGCTCGTATTCCAACCCTATCAGGCCGAGAAGAAGTGATCAATGTGCCTAATGCAACACGAGACGAACGCGGAAGAAACGATTCGCTGTTGAGGTTGGGTAGCTTCCAGGGGCGGCGGCAGTCCATGAAACAAGGTCTGTGCTCGATTCAAGGATGACATCCGCAGGCGCACTTCCGTTTTGGGGAATTACCACGACCTGGGATGCAGCGTTTTGTGTGGCGACCGTTCCGTTAGTTTCAAGGATGTAGCTGCAAACGAGTGACTGATCGGGATTTACTCCGAACGAAACGGTTCGCGGCCCCGCTACCACGAAATTCGGTGAGAGGACTGTAGGAATAGGCGTTAAGCCACCATAGTTATCTTTAACAAAGCTTGAAAGGTTCACAGAAGCATCATCGACTTTTATACCACTTGGAATGGTCGACCCCATCGCCGCCGCGGCCCATGTCAGCAACTTGAACACTTGGCCTGTTGGAACATTGATGTCCTGCCTGCGGTACTCACTACTGTTGCTTAAAGGAAACGCCACTGTCTGGACTGTTTGGGCGCGGAGCAATGGGGTGGAGGCAAGAATGGCACTGACTATGGAGAGGATTGTTTTCATCGGTTTGTCTTTCTGAGGGTTGTTTATTGTTTGCGGCTGGAATTGCCTGACAATACTCCGACGAGCCGGCGTTAATCACGCCAATTCTGGGGCTGTGGTGGTTTCCTCAAGTGTCGCGGAACAAGGAAGATTTAGCCCCGTTTTTCTAAAAAACTTGCGGAGCCTACGCGGAAACCCCACAGGTGAAATCCACGATGTCGGCATGGGCCTTCAGCGCGTTGTCTTGCGACTCGCGCGTGCCGGTGATGTCGAGCCCGTGGAAGATGAAATCTCCGGCAGCCTCAACGGCGGCGGCCTCAGCGTGGCCACCTACAGAAGGGATGGTGGCAAGCGCCGCGAGGATCTGCCGCACCAGCAGCGCGTGATCGCCGGCGCGGGTGTCGCCCAGGTGGGTGATGATCTGCGCCGTGCCCTTCATTTGCCACGTCATTTCCGTGGCCATCGTTTTCGAGGCATCGCCCATTGCCAGCACGGTGAATGGCGGCTCAAGCTCCTTGACCTCGTCGAATCCCTTCGACGGCACGAACACAAGGCCGGGACACGCCGCCGCAAGCTGCGCGCACAGGAAAAGCTCGGTCTGACGTTTGATTTCGGGGCTCATGGAAAGTGGGAACGCGGAAGTGGGAGTGCGGAAGTGAAAGGCAGTTCCGCATTCCGCGTTTCGACTTTAGCGGTTGATTTCACATCCTGATTCCCACCGGGCCGCACTCGAACGTCACGGTGTTGTCGCCGTCGTCGGAGGCGACCGGGTTGTTGGTCACGCGCACCCGCTGGCCGCGCACCAGCAGCACGGTGTCGGAAGTGATCTTCGCCGCGAACATCACCGAGTCCCAGGTGAACACACGCACCGTGATGCCGTGGAATCTGCCGCCCGGCATCGCGTGCGGACTGTCCGCCTCGATCTCGTCGATGGAGATGGCCCGGTATTCGCCGGGGATGCCATTGCGAATCACGGAGAACGGTTCGCCGGCCATCGCCTCGATCGCGGGCGTCACGGCATTGAGAGCGGTGAAAAAGGCGTTCATGGATGATGGTTGAGGGTTGATCGTTGATGGTCGAAACACCAAAGGCGAAGCCGTTCCAAAGGCGAAGCCGTTCGATCAACCAAAGCGAAGCGTTCCCCCCCGCCTCAGTTGATCTTGCAGAGCAGACCCGAGTTCTCGTTCACGATCTTCGTGTCGTCATCCTGGCGGACACGGAGGATGTCACTCCGCTTGTCCTCGTCGCGATACGTCTCGGTGACGTATTGCTGGCCGTTGGTGAGGTCTTCCAGAATCATCGTGCGGCCCGCGCCGCCGAGTTCGGGAGCGCCACCCACCACATTGCCGACCCAGAAGTAGGTGTCGCCCCATGTCCAGGCGAGGTTCGAATCGCTCGAATCCTTGCCGGGCTTGGTGGTGTCGTAACTGGCGTCGCCGACGAGGATCTGATCCAGCTCGAACTTGCTCGCGATCATCCCGCGGTCGATCATGGCGTTGCCGCCATTCGAGCCGAAAAAGTAGCTGCGCAAGAGCGCGGAGCTGGTGATCAGATCCCAGATGTTGCGGCTCAGGACGAGTGTGTTCGGGCGCTCCTGCCGTTTGCGCACGGTGCGGAGGACCGTCTTGAGGTCGGCTGCGAAATCGAATGTCGCGAGGTTGGCGGTCGTGTAAGCCCCGGTGCCTCCGAGGCCGGTGCCGCCCGCCGCGTCCACCTTGCCCCAGTTTGTTTCGCTGAACACCGTGGCCGCCACGCGCGCCTCGCGGGCAATGCGGATGTTCCGCATGAGCCAGATGGCGGTCGAGCTTTCGAGGTCGAAGAAACGGGATTCCTCCTGCTTGTTCACGTCGTCGAGCACTTCCTTCAAGCCGCGATCGGTGCAGAGCCACGAGTCCTGCTCGCTGGTGCGGGTGATCTCGCGGTAGCTGGTGCCGGGCGCGCGCTTGAGCGGATCGTCCGCGCCGGTCGTGCCGGGGTTGCTCAGCAACTGGCCCTTGCCGCGCTTGATGCGTTTGTAGAAGCCCTTGCGGGTGGAGACGCCGAACGTCGGGAAGATGAGGTCGGCAATGAAGCTCTGGTCAATGAGCAGCGCCTCCTCGACCTTTACTTGAAGCTCGGGACGAAACTCAGCGGTGGTGTTGGTGTATGGCATATTGGTTGGGTAAGTCTTGGTTTCTTATTCTTGCTCTTGCTTCTATGCGGCGGCGACGGTGACTCCCGGAATGGCCAGCGCCTCGACGACATCGCCGTCCGCGGTGGCTGCTTCCAGGGCGATGGCGAAAACGGTGCCGAGTCCGGCATCGTCCACCTTGCCCGATGCCGCCCGCTTGAGTGTCGCGCCCGCCGCCCAGGAACTGAGGGCGATCACGGAGCGGGTGCCCGGCGCGTTTAGCAGCTTCACGCCGACGGCCTCGCCAACCGCGTAGCTGCTTTTGCCGCTGTAAAGAATCGCCGTGCCGATTTCGACATCGGCAATCCCGGCGGTTTCGACTTCGGTGGCGCTGCCGGACTTGAGCTTGACGCGCGCCCCGGCGGAAATCGCGGCGGTCGCCACGACAAAACTGATGATGCCTTCGTTGGATAACATGGTGTTAAAAAGTGGGTGGTTGAGTTGTTGGTTGTGGCCGGGGACGCTGACCCCGGCGGTGTTGAGTTATGCGACGGAGAATTCGATCTGCCCGCGCCCGCTGGAGCGGAACTCGCGGTAGGCTGCCGTGTGGCGTTTCACGCCGAACTCGACGGCCTGCGACTTGGCCTTGCTGGCGGTCATGCCCGGCTCTTTCATCAGCTCGGCGAACTTGGTATTCACGATCGTCTCGAACGTCACCGGTTTGCCGGTGGCCGCATCGAGCTGGATCTCGCCGCCTGCGGAAACGGCCTTGCCCGCGCCCGATTTCACGAGCAGTTCGAGCGCCTGGTTGCGCGCCGCCAGTTCAGTGCATTTGGCTTCGACGACCTCGAACGCGTGGACGAGGCTTTCCTGTTCGCGTTTCTCGGCGAGCATCACCTCGCGTTTTTCCTTCGTCTCGAAATGCGCGATCCGCTGGTTGAGTGTCGCGAGCGCCGTGGCCATCTCGCCCGCTGTTGCTGTGGCCGGGGACGCTGACCCCGCCGCGCCGGCCTCGACGTGGCCGGCTACATCGCCTTCGATTTTCAGTTGGCCGCTTTGAACGGCTTCCTGTAACGCGGCATCGACCTTCGAGGGATCGAGGCCGATCGCGATCAACTGCTCGTCGCTCATGTCGGCGAGGTCGGCGAGCGTCGGTTCGTCGCCGCCCTGCAACGCGGCAAAGCCTTCGGTGAGCTGTTTGATTTGTTCACCCTGCGACTGAATGAGCTGCTTCAACTCGGCGAGGGTGGGTTCGGTTTCGGTGGAGATTGGTTCGGCCATAGATTTGGCCTTTGCGCCGCTGTCAACTTTTAGCTCCTCACTTTCCGCATTCCAGATTCCGCGTTCCGCCTTCGCAAACCGTCCATCTTCGAGCAATCCGCCCGGATTCGCCGCCGGTTGCGCGACGAGATCGACACTGATGAGTTCCTCGCAGCGGGCCTTGCCCACGTCCCTGCCGGTGAGAATTTCCGGCGGCACAAACGCCGCCGAGAGGCCGATGTTCTTCGGCATCCGCTCCGCCAGTTCGAGCGCCTGCTGGTATTGCGAATGCGTCTGGAGCAGATGCCAGTCGCCGCGCAGCTTGTCGTCATCAATCCAGAAGTTGGTCACGTAACCGTTCACGGCATCCGCGCCGGTCTTGTGATTCCATTTCACAGGCACCTGGCCCATCTTCGAGGCGCACAGGAAAAGCTGCTGCAAGGTGGTGTGATCGACTTCGAGGTCGTGCCCGCGCGCCTTGATGCCGCCCGTGATGAGCGAGACGCCGTGGATGATTCCGTTCTCCTTGTCGATCTTGCCGACATGCGCGAACGGGACGTGAAACTGGATTAATTGCGTATTGCGGATCGCGGATCGCGGAGAGTTCATTCCTCCGCGAGGGAGTCAACGCGCCAGCTTATACTTGCCCGGCAGCCACACCTGCTTGTCACAAGGACCTAGCTAAGAACAAACTTACTTGATCTACTTCGGATCGTCAGCGAGCCATAAGCAAATCTCGCTAACCAACTTTATGGCGCTCTGAGGCCAGCCCCATTTTGACACTTCAATCCATTTTGATTTAATTGGCTCATCTCCCGATTCCCTCCTAATGCGTTTATACTCCGACGGTACGCTTCGTCGGGAAACGAATGGAAAGGTTGCAACCGAAAGGCTGCGATGGGTCTGCAAAGCATACACATTTTTAAGTCCGTGGCTCATCAAAGCTCTTGCGAGATTACCGAACTCTCTCTTGTCGGGAAGCTTGGGAGTGAACCCATCCAGCGGGGAGATGTGGAAACCTCCGCCAGTAACCACTAACTTTGGCGAATCCTTCTCGGCAGCTTCGATCACAATAGCCGGCGTGTCATAAACCTGCCAATACCTGCCCTGTTGTTTTTCAGTTTCTATGTATGCCTCAACTTCTTCCAGAGTTAGACGAATGGAACTCAATTCACCGGTAAATAAGAGTGCGGTTCCGACAGCATCGCCCAGCGCATCATCACCAGCCAATCCTCGTCTATAACCGAAATAATAGAGCTTTGCGAGGTAGCACCTACTGATAGGTGACGCTATTTTGTGAAGCGAGCTATCTGCAAGTTCGAGTTCGTTGTTAGTCATAGGCGGAAGCCTTGTTCCGGCCAAGTGCGGCTAGGAATAGGAAGCCAGCGCAAAGAAGGGCGATGGATGCCGGCTCGGGGACTTGGTTTGCGAGTGGGAGCGGCTGGCCGGCATCGTTTGTAAAGGCAAGCCAAGTTGGAGTGAGTGATGCGGTGCTCGAAAAGACCGAGGCGACACCGCCACTGGTGAACTTCTCAATCCTAGAAGGGAAGCCGTTACCAGCACTGTTTGCAACGTAGAGGTTGCCGTCGCTGTCAAAGGCCAGGCCGGTTGGTCCTGGTAGGTTTGAATTTGAATAACCAGAAAAGGCAAAAACCGAGCCAACGCCGCTTGGGGTGATCTTCTCAATTGTATTGGTGAGCATGTTCCCAGAATCGTTTGACACATAGAGATTGCCCGCGCTGTCAAAAGCAAGGCCGAATGGCCCACCAAAGTTTTCGCTGAAAAAGGTCGAGGCAACTCCGTTGGGGGTGAACTTCACAATTGTGTTGGTGTTATAGTTTGCAACGTAAAGATTGTCGGCGCTGTCAAAGGCGAGGCCCAATGGCTGGTTCAGGCCGAAAGGTCCAGCGAAGACCGAGCCGACGCCGCCTGGGGTGATCTTCTCAATCGTGTTATTGCCAGCGTTTGACACGTAGAGGTTGCCGGCTTTGTCAAAGGCAAGCCCGATTGGCGAGTTCAAGCCACTGCTGGTGCCGCTAGTAAAAAACACCGAGCCGACGCCGCCTGGGGTGATCTTCTCAATCGTGTTATTGCCAGCGTTTGCCACGTAGAGGTTGCCGGCACTGTCAAAGGCAAGTCCGTTTGGCGAATTCAAGCCGCTGCTGGTGCCGCTAGCAAAGACCGAGCCGCCACCGTCGCTGGTGATCTTCTCAATCGGGCCGCCTGCGTTCGCAACGTAGAGGACGTCCGCGCGGCTGGTTGCAGTGATAAACAAGAAAAGAGCGAGGGTAAGTGCGATGAGTTTTGTTTTCATAGCTCGTGTCCAGGATATGTGCTGTTGGTGCTTAGGGAGTGCCCCACACAGCGCAGATAGTCAACTTTTTATCACCCCGGCACCATCTTGCCGGAAATCTTAAGATCAACGCAGCCGCATGGCTCCTGCCTTGATCGCCCGCTTCACGGAAGGGGTGGCGAGATTCCCTGCGATGCCGCCCAGTGCGGCCGAACCGGCTGCCATCAGGTTGCGCCTGTTCGAAAACTTGTCCGGCCCGTAGGCCGCCGCCATCGAGTTTGGGTCCGCGCCGCCGGTTTCGTTCGCGACGAACTGGCCGGCGTCGTTGCGGTCGCGCTCGGAAAAAAGAATGGTTCTCAGTCCCGCTAGAGCGGTTTCGAGTTCTTCCTTCGGTTTGTAGCCGCCCATCGCTTTCTTGATCTTGTAGGTCGCCATCGGAACGGCGGCGACAGCGGCATACGAAGGCACGCCAACAAACGGAGTGAGCCGCCGCAGACCTTTCATGCCCGCGTTCTTGAGCAGCTTCGAGCCGCGACGGGAGGCGTCAATTTCCGCCGCAAGCATGGGGGCGGCGGCAAGCGTGCCGGCAATGGCGGCCTTTTTCGCATGGCCCTCGTCGGAGGTAAGCCCCGAGTAGAGCGCGGCACCACCGGGCAGCATCTTCCCGGCATGATACAACGGGCCGGTGAGATGCCGCAATTGCTGCTGGTGGCCGATTTCATGCGCCAGCACGCCCGGCTTCAACGACGACCGGATGGAGTTGCTGATGGCCACGCCGCGCTCGTCGGTCGAGCCGGTCATGGAGGCGATTTTCTCGCGCACTCCCTTGTTAAACCCGCCGCGAATCTGGTTCAACAAACCCTCCCCCTTCGGAGGGCGCGGACTGTGCCGCCACGCAAACGCGGGGGCTCCGATTGGATCTTCGTGAATCTTGTAGCCGCCGCGTTGCGCCTCGGCGCGCAGATGCCTGAGCACCGGCTCGTCGTGCGGCAGCACCGGCTGCCGTTCGCCAACGCCGGCCCAACCCAGCTTGCCGGGAATAATCGTCTGCATCGTGCCGTGCCCGACCGCCGCTTGCGCGATGCCTGGCACGGCGAGCGCGCCGATGGTTCCCGCCATCGGGTGATAACGCCGCTTGTTCTCCTCGTCCGTCGCCAGCTCGATCATGCGCGGAGTGAGCGCGGAGAGCGCGAGGCCCTTGGTGAGTGCCAGCGCCAACGCGGCAGGGAGCGACTTCTCCAGCCGGGTGCGCTCGATGTTGTGGCGGCGGCGGGCGCGGTCGATCAACCAGCCGACGCCGGTGCCGAGTCCCGGCGCAACAAGTGTGCCGAGATAAGCGCCCGCGTGACGTTCCAGATGCCCGCCCACGCCGCTTTCTTTTTTGACGCCGCCCGATGTCCTGGCGTAGCCGCCTGCAAATTCGATCATCAAGGGACGCAGTTCGATCTTGTCGTTTGTTTTCATGGAAAAGTTTTCTTTGCGCTTGGGACTGAGCGCATTGACGCCCGCACCGATCACGCCGGTGGCGGCGGCACCGACGCCCGCTCCGATGGCGAGTTTTTTGAGCAGGCCCGCACGGTTGCCCGCGCGGAAATTGCCGACGATGCTTTTGCCGGTCTTGGCGAGTCGGGTGCGGATACCGTCCCCGCGCGCGCCGTGCATCAGGTTTTCAATGAGCGCATCGGTCGCCACCACGCCCGCGGCTCCCTCGATGCCGCCCGTCACGATGTCGTGCAGAGCTGTAGCCGGGGACGCTGACCCCGGCATGAAAAGATCACCCACGCGATGACGGGATACAGATCGCTGATTTGTGCTTTGATTCATCGGTGGGTGAAAAAGTGTCAAAACGCCCGAAGACGTTGCAGGAGCGGGCTCACGAATTTCCTGCCCGAGGCAAGCGCGTCTTTCCCGGCGGTTTTCGCGCCGGCCAGCGCCCTGCCGCCGATGTCCTCCGCGCTGCGCGCCACGTTGCGCCCGGCGTTGCGGTAGGCTTCCACTGCACCGCCTTCCGCGCCGCCGTAGTTGCGCATGACCGACCGGTGGCCGAGATACGCGCCGCCAATCCCACCCGCGGTGGCCGTCCCCTTGATGAAATTTCCGACGCGATGACCGACACCGTCGTCCTCGTCTTTGTCATTGCTCCAGCCCGGCCCGAACAAAACGGGATCAAGGACTTTGGCTTCGAGTTCGGCGAGACGTTGGATGAGTTGGGTGTTTTTCATTTTAGATTTTTGATTTTGGAATTTGGATTGGTGTCAATCAGCGGTTGGTCATTCGTCATTGGCAATCGGTCGTTTCCATCACGCCGCATCCGGGTTGAAAACGCGGAAGTTGCCGCCGAGTCTTTTGAGTTCCTCCTCGACCGCCCGCTTGCTGGCAGTCGGGATATGCGGCTTCGGAATCAGATGCCGCCCGACAAGAAGCCCGCCCACGGTGCCCGTGAGCGCGAGGCCGGCGAGGATCTTGCGCTGGTTGCCCACTTCCTCGTGCCATTCCTTCTCGCGCCGCTCACGCTTCCGGCTGCCGGGCGCGAACACGCGCGCCGAGCGGCCCCGCTGGTCGCGCACATCCCACTCGGGAGCGGTGAGGTCGAAGAAGGTTGATGGTTGATGGTTGAGGGTTGAGAGGCGAAGAATCCTTTCCGGTATCCGCTTTCCGCTTTCCGGTATCGAAAGCGCCCATTGCGGACGCGGTTTCGGAGCGGGAGCCGGGATTCCGTGGCGGCCTTCGCGATAGGCGTCCTTCATCTCGCGCCAGGTGTTGCGCGGGTTGAGCACATTGTAGGCACCGCCCTTGACGTTGCGCCACACCTTGCCGATCTCGGCATAAAGCGCGGTGGCGTTCTTGGTGTTCTCGGCAGCCTGTTTCGCCTGCTCGATGGCCGGGTTCAACCGCTGTTTGATCGTGTCGTTCACGGTTTTTCCGGTGGAAACGTGGATGCGCCGGATGGTCGCCGCGCCGCGCTTCTGCAAGCCGTCGATGGATTTCAAACCCTGGTGGGTGAGCAGGCCGATGCCCGCCAGCCCGCCGGCCGTGAGCGCGCCCGTGATGAAGGCGTCGCGACGATCGTGATCGTCGAAGTATTTTAGATTTTTGAATTTGGATTTTAGATTGAGGATGCGCCGGGGCAGAGGCCGCGCATACTCGCGGGTCGGGAAGAAATCTTTGACGTGCTCATTGACGCGGGACTTGAGCTTGGAAAGACGGTCCATCGCCTTGTGCCGCACGTCGGGGTTGTGACGCAGATAAGCCGCGCCGCCGAGCAGCGCCGCACCCGTGGCCGCGCTTCCGACCGCATCCTTGAACCACGACTTCTCCCATTCGCGCTTTTTTGGTCGCCCGAGTTCGTCGCGCCGGCGGGGAGCGCCCGAAACTACATCGGCCGTGTCGCGAACCAGCCCGCCCACACGCCAGCCGGTGCGCTTGATGTCCCTGCCGCGCCGGTAGGCCGAGCGCAAGACCTGGGCGTGCGTGATGGGAATATCGACGGATTCGTAGCTGCCGTCGTTGCGCCGCACCGCCGCCTCCTGCAGCCCGGCGGCGACACCGAGCGGATCGACAAAGACGTTGTTCTTGTCGCGCATCTGCTGCTGGCCGCCAAAAAGAATTTCGGAACGCGGAATGCGGAATGCGGAAAGAGAAATCACCTTCCGCTCTCCCATGCTGAATTTGTGGAGGCCGCGCAGTTTGCCGAACGCCGCACGGGCGATCTTGCGTTCGCCGGGGGAAATGTTCGCCGCGTCGCGGGCGACATGCTCGATCTGGCCCGCAAGCTTTTGGGTTTCGGGCGCGAGCCTTGCGAAGCGCTTTTTGCCGCCAGGCGTGAGCGGACGCAGATGCACGTAGCCGCGCTCGTTGCGGAGCGCGTTCGCCTCCGCCAGCCGGCCCACCGTGCCACGACCCGCGGCACGGAGTTCAGGTTTCAGAGTTTCAGGTTTTTCCCCGCCGCTTTTGTGAACGAGCCACGCCAGCCCGCCGGCGCCGAGCGCCGCCGTGCCCGTGTAAAACGCCAGCTTCCGCCGCTGGATGCGGAGGTCGTCCGCTTCGCGGTCGGGTTGAGAGTTGCGGGTTGAGAGTTGAGAGAACTGCACAAGGCGCATTGGAATTCGTGAAAGCTGAACTTCTTTCCGGTTTGAAAGCCTGGCCGGTGCTTCGCATCCGTTGCAGCCGCGTTCCGGTTTCCGCAATCGCTCAAATCCCGTCACCGCCTTGATGATCGGGCGCACGACCGCTTTCGTGTTCATCGCCTTGAGCCGTTTGTAGCCGAGATACCCGGCCACGCCGAGGCCGGCGAGCGCGGGAATATGTTCGGCCCGTTTGCTGGCAAGGGTGCGGTCGCCGTAATAGTCGCGGTGCTGGCTGCCGATCTGCCGCACGATGTTCTCCGCCGCGAGGCCCGCGCCCGCGCCGATGAGCGCCCTCTTTCCCTTCGGCATCGTCCCCTTGAATGCGAGGCCCGCCAGAGCGCCGGCGGCTCCCGCCTTGGCGTAGTTGCCCGCGCTGCGGTCCACGTCGTCCTTGTGGATCTCCTTGCGGTATTTCACTTCCACAAGCCGGGGCCAGCGTTTGCGGAAAAGAGGCTTGTTGGGAGATGGGAGTTGGGAGTTGGCAGATTGCGGGTCGTCCATAAAAAGTCAGCGGGATGTCAATGGGAGGAAGGTTGAGAGTTCATTCCTCGCTTCCCTTCCCGCTTCCGTTCCGCGATCCGCCTTCCGCGTTCCGCATTTCCGCTTTCCCTTCCTCCGGCACCATCGCGTCGGCCTTGGCGCGGGGCAGATCGTAAAGCTCCATGACGGCATTGATGCCGCTCTCGCGGTCCATCCGTCCCTCGCCAACAGCTTCGAGGATGTCGAGCAACGGCTGCACGCCCTTGTCGCCCTGTTCGCCAATCAAACCCGGCGGCGGCTGGGGCGGTGGCTGCGGCGGGGTGTTGATGGCCGCGAGCAGCGCGGTGGCGTTCGGCTGCACCTTGTCGAGCAGCTCGATCGGCACGCCCGTGGTTCCCGCGACCTGCTGGCGGAACTGAGTCTCGCCCGCCTGCGTCTGCGTCAGCTCGTCGAAGTCCTCGTCATACCATTCCTCCGCGATCCGCGTGGTGCTGGTGAACCCGGAATCCCGCGCCTGAATGAGCGCGCTGGTTTCATGGCCGACATCGGCGGTGAGCCGGCTGCCGAAATGGAATTTGCCCGCACGGAAATTCGGGTGGGCGGGAATGTCGCGCTGGGCGATGCCGAGCGCCAGCACCTCGTTTTTCACGCCTTCGAGAAAGCGATCGACCATAAGCGCCCGCTTGTCGCCGAAGAGTCGGTCGGCGCTCATCGTCTCGATCCGCGCGGTCGCACCGCCGAACACCGCCATGTCCCACACAAACCCGTAGGGCAGATCGAGCGCCACGGCGATTTTGCGGATGCCGGTCTCGAACAGATTCATGAATGCGCCCGCCGGTTCGTTCATCGCGGGCGGATACACGATGTCGCCCATGCCCACCGGCATCTGCCGGATGAGTCCCGCCGCGGCGTTGATGCTGGCCGGTTTGCCCGTGGCCGTGTCGCCAGGATCGTCCCAGGTGCCGAGTCCCGCCTTGGCGTAAGGATCGGTCGGCTTGAAAAAGCCGGAGTGGATGCTGGCGAACTTGCACTTCTGTTTTACGAAACCCCAGATCTCGTGAAGGTCGCGCGCGTCGGCGAGCGCGGGCTGGAGCCAGCTTGGCGGACGGTATTTGTCCGTCTCGTCGGGGTCCATGAGGTGGATGAACTGCGCGGCGGGCACCTCCTGGTCGAACGTGTATTGGATGCCGAGCCGGTGCCGTTTATAGACCCTGTAGGACACAGGTTGTCCCACCTCGTCGATGGTGATGCCCCGGATGTAACGCTCCGAGTAAAGCGTGGTGCCGGCTTCGAGCGGGTTGCCGATCCGGTCCGCCTCGACGCACTGGAGCCGGAGTTCCTGCCTGCCGTTGCCGACGGGCACGCGCACCTTGTTGAACCCGAAATCGCCGTCGCGCATCATGGAGTAAAGACCCATGCGCGCCAGTTTCTTGAGCCGGTGACGGCCGGTGATGTCGGCGCGCTCGCACCAGTCGTGGAAGTAGTCCTGGTAAAGCTTGTCCACGCCCCGGTCGCCGGTGGCGGCCTTGTAGGCGAGCTTGCCGAAACAGTAGCGCACCGTGCGGCGAAGAATGCCGCCGAGCAGCGTGCCGTTGCGGCAGACATCGCGCGCATCCCACATCACCTTCACGGTGTCGGTCTGCATCCTTGGCGATTCGGACGAGGCGTTTTTGCCAAGCCCGCCACTGGAGCCGCGCAACGGCCCCGGATTGGCCGAGTCGTATCCGAAAAAGATCATCGCCGCGCGGGCTTGGGCGCGGGAAAACGCCCAGCCGGGTGAGACGGTTTGGATGGCGCGCTCCAGAAATTTCATCGGTTCGCTGTTGTAGCCGGGGACGCCGAACCCGGCTGGCCGCATACCGGTTCGCTGAGCCGGTCCGTTTCCGTCCGCCATTCTTCGAGCGCGATGGAGCCGAAGGCGTAGCGGAGATCCAGTTCGTGCTGCTCTCTCATCCGTTCTGCCGATCGCTGGAACCGGCGCAGGCGCAGGGGGATCATGGGTTGATAGTTGAGGGTTGATGGTTGATCGAAAGAAAATCGAAGCACAAAAGGCGAAGCCGTTCCCTCAACCAAAGCGAAGCGTTCCATGGGTTGATGGTTGATCGAAAAGACAATCGAAACACCAAAGGCGAAGCCGTTCCAAAGACCAAAGCGAAGCGTTCCTTCCTCATACCCTCACCTGCGAGTAATCCATCACGCCCACCCGCGCGGTGTTTGCATTCGCCCTGGCATTGATTGCCCGCTGGCACGCATGGAACTGATTGCGCAACTCGTTCAGGTCGCTCTGCCAGTTCTTGGTGCCGTAGCCCTGGGCGGTGAGCCCCTGCTTGTCCTCCAGAAGCTTCTTGAGACGCGCACGCTCCACCGCCAGTTCGTCCGGCGTGTAGCTGCCATAGATTTCAATCCAGTCAGGGGACATGGGGTCGGGAAATGGAGTGGTGGAGTGGTGGAGAATTGGAGAGCTGGATTTTCTCCATTACTCCTATGCTCCAATGCTCCATAGTTTTACAACTCGCACGCAACGACCTGGAGATTCACCGGGGCGGTGTCCGCCTTGGCGTTGACCGTCGTGGTGCCGGGCTTGAAAATGCACGCCTCGCCGGGAAGCAGCTTCGCGATCACCTGCGCCTGCGCGCTGTCCACGGAGATCGTGACGAAGTTGGTCGCATCGAGATTCTTGCAATACACGTAACCGATCGTGCTCACGTCGCCGAACACGAGCGTCTCGTTGGTGATGCCGATGATCTGGACGTTGCTGATGAACTGCTCGCCGCTCATCGTGAGACTGGCATTCGATTGACCGCTGACCGAAGCGCCGCCTTTGGATACTGCGAAGTTGATGGAGAGAGAGATTTCGTTGGCCATGCCGCTTTGTGGGTGTCAACGGAACTGTAGCCGGGGTCTGCGACCCCGGTGCGCTATGACGCGAAAAACCACGCAGACCATCCATGCGCCCGAACCCCGTTATGACAGCATAACGGCTGGCCGTCCGGGGTCGCAGACCCCGGCTACAAGTTGCTTGCGCGCCCATGGGAAAAGACTCAGCCTTCGCTTGTGAAATTGAGCTACCGCGACGCCTTTGCCGAAACCGTCCGCAAAGTCTCCGCTGAGCGCAACACCCCCGAGGCCAAAGCCCGCCGGAAAAAGCAGACGCGGATTATGGTGGTCGTGACTTCCCTTTTATCTTTTGTCTTTTTTTTGTTCGTCTTTTGGTTAACTCGGGACACCCCTGAGCGGGAGCGCCAGCGCGAGGAAACCAATCGCAAGGTCAAAATGGAAATGTACCAGCGGGCCGTCGAAAAATCCCGCCGCACCATTCCGTGAATGCCGTTATGTTGTCATAACGGATTTTTGAACTTGTAAGGTGTGTTTCCCCAAGCGGGTATGAATGATTTCCTCGACGATCTGATGAGCAACCGCTCCTTTGCGGCGATGTCCCGCGACGATGAACGCGAAACCGTCCGGCGGGCGGTTCCGCCTGTGGATTTGCGAACGGTCTCGCGCGAGCAGTGGGACAAGCACCTGCAATGCGACGTGACGCTGCCCCCCGCCGTGGCAAAGTATCTTGACGGGCACACCGGCCCGCTCTCCGGACCGGAGGCGGACATGCTCGCCGATCAAGTGGCCGCGCATCATGGCATCACCGCGCCGTTCTTCGTGGTCTGCTCGCCCGCGCTACTCCACACCGGCAAGGCGTGGATGCACATTCCCGAGGCCGCGCCGTTCGTCACCGGGTTTTATCTCGACAAATGAAACGCCCGACGCCCCATCTCGATGCCTGGCGACCGACGGCTATCCGGGCACTCGCCGAATTTGGTCGCAAGGCCGAACTCGCCCGCCATCTTTCGCAGATTTACGGACGGCCGCCGCGATCGTGGGAGACAAACATCAGCCAGATCCTCGCCGGCACCCTGGTTCCGAACGCCGAGGTGTTCCTGGCAATCTCCGCCTGGATCGACAGACACAAAGCCGAAAAACCCCCGAAATCTGCAAATCGACGGAGCGGACGGTAAACTTGGTTATTCATAAGTAAGTTTGCCGGTTATGCTGACATAAGCGGCGCGAACTTGTAAGGCGTGTTTCCCCTATCGAGTGAAGATGAAACACAACGCAACGCGCAACGCGAACTTGTAAGGTGTGATTCCCCTAATGAGTGAAGATGAAACGCAAAATGAAGCGTGACAATGTATCGTTATGTCGATACAGTTTGCCCTTATGAAATCATCATTGAACATTGAAATTGAAAACCCTTACGGGCGAATCTCAAACGCGATTATTCGCCGCATTAACTTTCCGGCGGCCAAAGGCAAGGCGCGAAACTGGGAAGACGTAAAGCCGTTCCATTTGACGCGCAAAGCGTCATTGTCGGCAACGGCGCGCCCGCTTTTGACGGAAGATGAACAAGCCGAAGTTCACCAAACCGTTGCGCTGATTCTCATTCAGCGCAACGTGTTGCCGGAACAACGGCTTTCACTTGGCGAGAATGGCGATTGGCGGGCGGTGTTTCGCGCTGTTCGCTCAGTGTTGGAAATTGACAAACGCGCACGCTCGCAACGGTCATTTGTGGCAATGGAAAGTTTGCCGGATGATTTGCTCAAAATTCAACCGTTGCCGGTTCTGGTTGATTCACCGGCGGAGATTCGAGAAATCGAAGCGTGCTATCGGCAACGGCTTGCAAGGAAATTTCGCTACGCGCATTCAATGGCACTCGCCGCTTTTGAAGTGGACACAACGCGCACGCGAAAAAGCACCTATCGCAAAGCCGTTGCCACTTTGAAAAATCATATTCGCGCCGCTTTCCGATCGGTTGAAACCCCGCTTTACGATGGAACATCACCAGATGCAAAATTTGTGCGCGATTCACGTTTGCGCAAATATCTGGAAAGCGGTGAAACGGCTTTGAATGCTGGCATCACAAGCACGCCGAAAAGTTTGACGTTGCATCATTTCAGCCAGTTGCGCTCGCCTATCGCAACGGAAGTGCAAACCGACACGTTGCGCTGGATGAAAGCCGAAATTTCAGACCGGCAAGCGCAACGCGCAACGGCGAACTTGTAAGGCGAATTTCCCCTAATCAATGAAAGGCGAGCGGTCAAACGCTCGCCTTTTTTGTGAAATGAAAACTCCATCCGATACTTTTCGACATCCGGCTCTCCGTCCGTTGTCCACCAACTTCCGCATGGAAGCACCGCCGTTGCAATCCTCGCTCACGAGTGAGGCGTTGTCGCCGGCTTCGCTGGCCCGGCTCCGACGCCTGAATGCTCACGCGTTATGTCGTCATAACGGCGCGCGAATTTCGCTCACGGCAACACCGATTGCGACCGCCGCTTCAAGCGGTGTCGTGAAAAAGTTTCATCCGTTCCATCCGCCGCGCTACAAGCGGAACAAAAAGGGTGAGCTGAAAGAGGAAAAATGGATGTCGTTCGATGCCGCCGTGATTGTGAATCACCCTGGCCGCGAACCGTTCACCTTCAAGGCATCCAGCATCTACCTCACCGTGGCGGATGGCCGCGACAAATCGCGCAAGACACTTTCCGAAGTCCGCGCCGAACTTCATCGCCTCACCGGCTCCGATGCTGCTGCCGATGATCTTGCAACGGTGCTGGCAATGGTGAAACCGCGCAAAGCGAAACCGGCAAAGGAATTCTCCGCGCCCGATCCGAACCGCAAGCCGGAACGGCTGCAAGGCCACGGCAAACCGAAAGAGGATTATGAGTCGGTGCCCGCCGATGAGTTTATGAAGTATCTCAACTCGAACCTTCCCGAAAATTGGGAGTCGCTGCCCGAAGTGCGCGAGCTTCCAAGCCGGACGCACTAGAATGTAGCCGGGGCTTCCAAGCCCCGGTCTGCTTTATGACAAAAGCCGCTGAACTCGCCATCCTCGACGATGCGATCCGCCGCCTGGGCACCCGCAGCTATTGCGGGCCGTGGCTGGCCGGAGTGCGCGATGAAGTCGCCGACGAGATGCGCTGCGATTTATTTCCTGCCATATCCGTCCGCGACACCGCCCGCCAGTGCGAGCAACTCAAAGCCGAAGCCGCCGAGCTGGTGAAGCAGGCCGGGGCACAGGCCGACAAGATCCGCGCCGATGCCCGCGCAGAGGCGTCCAACTGGCGCGCCTCCGTCGAGGCCCGTGTCGCCTCCAATCTCCGCTCCGCGCTTCAATCCTTCGCGTAGCGTTGTGGGTGGCCACGTCGAGGCCGCCGGGGTCAGCGTTCCCGGCTACATCTCCGTTATGTCGTCATAACGGAACGTGAAAATTTTGATGTTATGAAAACACATCTGCCCGTCTGCGAGCTTGGACAAAGGCCGTAAACAGACGGGGAGCTTTATGAAAAAGAGCAAACCGATAACGCCCGGTCGCATCGACCGGGTCATCAAGGCCGTGACCAAGAGCAACATCATCGAGGCCGCCACCGAGTCCGTGAAAGCTATGACAAAGCAAAAACCAACCGACGCTCCGCCCGTCTTGCAGATGGCGGAAATTACGGCGATGGAGCAATCCGAGCGCATCGCCTTGTTCAAGTCCAAAGACCAGGCGCACAGCCGCCTGACCGTGGAGCTTGGCAAACTGCTGGTCGCCATGCGCGCCGCGATGAAAGACCCGTCGCAGGCCACGGCCATCCTCAAGAAACAGGGCATCCGTCCCGGCACCGTCAACACCGCGAGCGAAACCGCCCGCGTGTTCAACGAGCTGGTTCTCGGCAAGAAGCAATTCCTCGCCGAAGCCGTATTCGACACGTTCACCGCCGCCAACATCAAAGCCATCAACCGCTGCATGTCGGGCGTGTCCGCGAAGCGGCTCACCGCCGGCGAAGTGGCCGAACTGGTGACATCCAGGCCGAAAACCTACGACGCCGAGCTGGAGAGCTACTTCGACCACGGCATGACCGTCGCCGATCACAAGGAGAAGGAAAAAGCCGACGCCGGGAAAGCCGCCGAAGCCGCTGCCAAGGCCGATGCCGAGCGCATCAAGGCCGAGGCCGAGAAACTGGTCGCCGGAAAGTCGGAAGGCGAAGAACCGACAGAAGAAGAAGAACCGGACGAGGAATCGCCGGAGAATGTCGTCCCGTCCGGCATCAAGAAAACTGTGGGTGGCCATGCTGAGGCCGCACCGGGGTCGCAGACCCCGGCTACAACAGACCGCGCCAACGTGACCAACATCAACGCCGACGGCGAACCGGCGAAGCCGAAGCCGGGCAGCCTCCAGCAAGGCACGAACCTGCTGGAAACCCTCGGCAAGCTCATCTCCACCTTCAGCAAAGAGGACAAGGTTCTCATTGCCGGGGAACTCTGCGACACCGTGGAAGCCCTGTTCGCCGACCTGACCGTGGACGAGGCCCGCATGGCTTATCCGCGCCTGGCCGAAGTCCACAACACCATCTTCGAGAAGGTGCAGACCACGCCCGCCGAAATGAAGGCGGCGACCAAGAAGCCCGCCAAGAAAGCGGCCTAAGCAATATCGGAAAGCGGATTGCGGATACCGGATAGGCTCCGCCGCAATCCCTTTCCGCATTCCGAAATCCGAAATCCGAAATCGAATGATCCGCCTCGATCTACCGCTCATCGGCCCCGCCGCGCGCACGCTGGAAATTCTCCGGGTGCTGCCAACGCGCCACGCCTCTTTCGGCGTGCTGCTGCATGGCGATCCCGGCGTGGGTAAATCGCACCTGCTCGACATGGCCGCGCTGGAAATCACCGGCTCCGTCCATGCCATCGAGCAGGTGAACGGACAGAGCGTGTCCGTCGATCTCGTCCGGCAATGGTGCGACCAGTCCCGCTACGGCAATCTCTTTTCCACATGGACGGTCAAGCGCATCGACGAACTCGACCGCTCCAGCCCCGCCGCGCAGGCCGAGCTGCTTTCCATGATGGATTACCTGCCGAAACACATGGCCGTCCTCGCCACCACCAACAATTTCCGCGCCCTGTGCGCCGTCGATAAAGGCCGGCTCCAGCGCCGGTTCCAGCAATACCGCGTCGAAGGCCCGACGCAGATCGAGGCCGCCGACTATCTCGTGAAGAACTTCGGCGTGCCAAAGGGCGTCGGCAAGGCGCTCGCCAAGGGAGCTGCTCACGGCGACCTGCTGGGCGGCGTGAACATGGGAGCCGCCGTCGAGGACGCGCAAGCCTGGCTCGCCGCCAATTCGCTGTCTGTGGCGGCGTAGGGCAGGGAACACTGCGCTTTCGTTGATCGAACGGCTTCGCCTTTGGTTGATCGCTCCTTCCATCAACTCTCAACCATCAACCTCCCATGAAGCTCCGCCGCTCCTGCGATGTCCCGCCCGCGCTGTTTGACGCCAACCTGCGCGCGCCGTTTCAGAACATCATCCCGCTTTATGAAAATCCGAAAACTCACCCACGCTTTCGCGCGCTGGGCGCTGGCCCATCCGCGCCGCGCCGCCATGCTCATCCGGCTGCACGCTAAAAAGTAGGCGGCTTTTCCCAAAGCCGTTCCTTGTAGGTGGCCACGCTGAGGCCGCCGGGGTCAGCGTCCCCGGCTACGACGTCGTTATGACATCATAACGGCGGTGGTTTTGAAAAACTCCCAACTCCTAACTGCTAAGTCCTAACTCCCAACCATCATGTCACCAACCGCACTGAAACCCGCATCACAGCAAGCGCTCCAGGCGCGCATTGCCGAACTCGAAGCCGCGCTCGTCGCGAAGAAACAGCCGAAGATCACCCTCAAGGTGTCCGGCAAAGGCGCGCTGAGCCTTTACGGGCTTGGCCGTTTCCCCATTACGCTCTACCGCGAGCAATGGGAAGCCGTCCTCACCAAAGCGCCCGACATCAAAGCTTTCATCGAGGCCCACGCCAGCTCCCTCAAGACCAAGGAGTAACTCTCAATCTGAAATCTGAAATCAACAATCTGCAATTCCCATGACCCCTTCCTTCCAGTTCAAGGTCGTCCGTGTCGGTGAGCCGGTGCCGCCGGTGAAGATCGACACGCCCGACCTGGCCCGCGACTACTGGCGCGATGTCATCGCGAAGCAGGACTGGCATGACGAGAACAAGGAGCATCTCTGCATCCTTACCCTCAACACCCGTTACACCATCACCGGCTACGCCCTCATCTCCATCGGCAGCCTGAACGAATCCCTGTGCCATCCGCGTGAGGTGCTAAGGCCCGCCGTCGTTGCCGGAGCATACGCCATCCTGCTGATGCATAACCATCCCTCGGGCGATCCGTCGCCCAGCGAAGCCGATCACCGCATGACCCGTCGCGTGCAGGAAGCATGCAAGTTGTTACAGATCACCCTGCTCGATCACGTCATTGTCGCCGCCGACAAACGATTCTCCCTGCGCGAAGCAGGGGTTGTGTAAGTGGTTAGCCACTTGAGCGAGAAATAATGTAAACATAGGTCATTCCTGCCTAGACCCAAGCTCAGCGACGGCGGCCACGAGGTGCGCCGATTGCAACCGCGATGGCCCGCCGCCGTTCGCTGCAGCGCATGTTCGGCGTCTTTACTCCGAGTCTGATTGTGCCTTTCCTTCCTTTTTGCTGCCGTCACATTTTGAGGCTGAATATGAACTTTGCGTAGAACAGAAGTCCCGTGAAAGAGATTCCCAGGGCCAGTCCCGTAATCGCCGCGACTTTCCCCGGCATAGTAGCCCATGCGTTCATGCCGCAGCCAGCTCCCAGAATGAACAAGGTGAGCGCAACCAGCGAGAATGGCCAAATACATCGCGCTGGCGCCCATGGCATGAACCATACCGCTCCACCGATCAGCAGGGCGAGGATAACCGCCAAGCATCCAATTCCACCAACGGTCTGTTTGCTCATAGGCTACTCCGTCTTGCCGAACGACCCAAGCTCAGCGACGGCGGCCACAAGGCGTGCCGACTGCAACCGCGACGGCTCGCCGCCGTAGCGTCTGGTTAGGTGCTTCTGCAACATAAAACTCACTTGATGTAATATCCAGAAACCTTCCACTGGCCGTTCTTGTCGAGCATTGGTGTAACGGTCTCAATTGCTGCCTTCTTGTTCACAAATGATGTGTCGAACTGCAAAATCACGTATTCGCCGTCTGGAACGCCGGGAAGTGATTTGGTGTATTTCGCGCTCTTGAGCTTGCGCGAGACTAGATCGCCGAGCGGTTTGCGAACAGCAGTAAGCGAATGCACAAACTGCTCTTGCGTGACTGCCGACTGGAGGTACGCGGCTGCAACATTCCAGCCTTCCGCAAACTTGCCAGTATCGATCAGGGAAAGCCACTGCTCTGCTGATTTCTGTGCTTCGTCTTCAGGTTTTGTTGCAGCAAATAACAGGCAACCAGAAACTGCGAAGATGACGATAGATTGGATTATTTGTTTTGTATTCATTTGGTTGATTGGATTTGGATGGAGGTAAATTCTATTGCACCTAACGACCCAAGCTCAGCGACCCGGCCCACGAGGGCGTTCGCTTGCAACCTGGACGCGATGGCCGGGTTCGCTGTAGCGCATGGTTAGCGAGCCAACCGCTTCGGAAGCGGAGCAATCAGGCACTTGCGTGTCCAGCTCTTCAGGAGGCGGCATGGCCTTACTCTCTGGCATAAGACTCAAGAAAACCACATTTGGTGCAGCGGAATGATTGGATGAAATGCTGCTCCTTGTCACGAATCTTGGCCATTCCTAAGAATGTCTTTTCAGGCTTGCCAGCAACCCACCGCGAAACCAATCGACCACCATACGTCATATCAAGGACAAATCCCTCCAGCATCTCGCTAGAACATTTCTGACAGGTCTTTGGTGTGGTCATAAAACTAAATACTCGCTGCCGCCTAACGCCGGAACTCACACACGCCGGACCAGAAGACGCTGACCGCGAGAGCGGAACTGAGTGCGCCAACCGGCGTTGTGTGCAGTGATCTGGTTCGGCGCGTTGGGTTCAACTTCCATATGTGTTCAGAGCGAAAATCATGTAACACCACGTGGACAGGAATACCAGAACTAAGCTGATGACCAGTAAGCCGAAGCTCCGCAAGGCTGAACGCGGGCGCAGCCAAGAAGAAGAAAAGAGCACTGCGCCATAAGCGACAACCGCCAAAACAAGTGGCACTGTGAAGACAATCAGGTCCGAGTCGCAGATGGGCCAACTGGAAACTACTCTCCCTCGATACAGAATGAAACCGACGGCAGCATGAAACACGAACACCAAGGCAACCAGAGCGCCTGAAGCCGCTCGACTGATGCACGAATGAGACGCTGCTTCCATAGGTGCGTGACTACGCCGAACAAGTAATTCTGCCAGTCTGGATAACACCCCATTTCGGGGTGTTATCCGACAAAGATCGGGAACTTTTTCGGGCGCCTGCTGGCATAACGCGGGAATTCATATCAGGTTCGCGCCGGTGTTTGGAAGGATTTTGGCTGAGCATCAGCATCGCGCACTCGCGTAACGACAACCTCATACCAGAGTCTAGCACAACCCAATGATACAAGGGGCTAGGCATCATTCATTTCGCGGCATAGCCGTGTTTCGCGCTCCCGCTTTCCGTTGACATCGCGCCGCATAAAAAACGCGGGTGATTTATCCGCCGCAAAAGAAGGAACGCTTCGCTTCCGTTGATCGAACGGCTCCGCCTTTGGCTGATCGCTCCTTCCCTCAACTCTCAACCATCAACCATCAACCTCCTCATGACCCACCTCCTCCAGGCCGTATTCCGCGCGCCGTCCGCTTCGTTGTCCACCCAGGATGACGAGATGACCGCCACGCTCGAAGCCGGTTTCCAGTTCACCAAGGGCGAAGCGTATGCCGCGAAGAAACTGTTCACCAAGCCGCTCGCCGCGCTCCGCAAGGTCGTCGGCAAGGCCCGCGCCTTCCACCGCGACCACACCTTCCAGGGCATCGGCCCGACCCGCATCATCGTCACCGGTGAACAGGAGCAATACTCGGCAGGCATGGAGAAACATCTCGCCAAGATCCGCGCGGCCGCCAACCGGTTCATCGCCGATTACCCGCTGCTCATCGAAAAGGAGAAACTGCTCAAGAGCAAGGCGTTCAAGCCCGACGATTACCCGCCCATCGAGAAATTCCAGGAGCGGTTCCGCACCGAGTTCCTCATCATGCCGATGCCGGAGCCGTCCGACTTCCTCAAGAGCATGGCCGGCGATGCCGCCGAGAAATTGAAGAAGGACTACGAGGCCGCTCTCAAGCACACCACCGAGAACGTGCGCCAGCAGGTGCTTGGCAGGATGCTCAAGCTCATCGCCGAAACCGCCGAGTCGCTGGCGTCCGACGGCCCGATCATCGACAACGAGAACAAGAAAGGTCCGCTCGCCAAGCTGCGCGAATACCTCGACCGCGTGCCGCAGCTCAACATCACCGGCGACCCGCAGATCGTGTCGCTGATGAACGAATGCCGCACCAAGCTCGATGTCAGCACCGAGGCTCTGCGCGGCTCCGAGTTCTACCGCAAGAACACCGCGAAAGCCGCGCTCGACATCGCCTCCAAGTTCGGAGTGGTCGGCGACCGCAAGCTGGCGGCGTGAAAAAAGAACGCTTCGCTTTCGTTAATCGAACGGCTCCGCCTTTGGCTTATCGCTTCTTCCATCAACCATCAACCCTCAACCATCAACCTTCCCAATGAGCCACGTAGCCGCCATCGACATCTGCATCTCCGACGATCCCGCCGGGATGAAAGCCCTTACCGCCGCCTGCAACGAACTCGGCCTGAAATTCATCCCCGGCCAGAAAACCTTCAAGTGGTTCGGGGCATGGATGGACGATTACAACCAGAAGGACGCCGCCTACAAAATGGGCATCAAGCCGGAGGACTACGGCAAATGCGTCCACGCCATCCAGATGCCGGGCTGCGACTACGAGATTGGCGTCGTGAACCGTCCCGACGGCAAGGGACTCACCCTCTGCTACGACTTTTTCGGCCCCGGCAGGAAGATCATGGATCACCTCGGCAAAGGCTGCGAGAAGCTGCGCCAGATGTATGGCGTGAACAAAGCCACGCTCGCCGCGAAAGCCAAAGGCTACATGGTGCAGCGCAAGAGCCTCAACGACGGCACCATCAAACTGCAATTCACGGGAGTATGAGGATGGAACGCTTCGCTTTCGTTGATCGAACGGCTCCGCCTTTGGTGCTTCGACGATGAAAGGGAACGCTTCGCTTTGGTCTTTGGAACGGCTTTGCCTTTGGTGCTTCGATCCGCTTTTTCGATCAACCATCAACCCTCAACCATCAACCATTTTGAGATCCATCTCCGTTACCGTTTCGCCCACCGGCGAAGTCACCGTCGAAGCCGTCGGGTTCAAAGGCGCATCCTGCGAAGCCGCCACGCGCGCCATCGAGGAAGCACTCGGCAAGGTCAGCAAGCGCACCGCGAAACAGGAGCGTTACCAGGCCGAAACACAACTCAAGCAGAGGACGTGAGGAGGGAAATGACGAAATCCGAATGACGAATGAAATGAAACGCCGGAAACGCCGTCGCGATCCCGCAGGGCCGGCCTTTGCCTTTCACGCCACCGCCCGCCAGGCGTTCCCCGACAACTTCCCAAAGCATTTCGCCGCGATGAAATCCGTTGTAGCCGGAGTCTCCGACCCCGGAGCCAATAACCGACCGGGTTCGCAGAACCCGGCTACAGCACAGAACCCGGCTACATCATGACTCTGACTTTCCATCCCGACGGCACGGCGCGCTGCCTTTACACCGATGCGATTCCGCTCGCGACTCTCGGCACGCTCCGCGTCCGTAGGGCATCGTGGATCGACTTCAACGAGCATACCCAGCAATGGGAAGTCCGGTTCTCGCCCATGAGCGACAAGCCCGTGTTCACCCATGCCTCGCGCGAGGAATGCCTCCGCTGGGAGCATCAGCAACTCGATCGGTGATGTCGTTATGAAGACATAACGGGGATCGAAACTTCCTAAATCGAACTGCAACGGATGCGCAGCAACGGCCAGGCTTTCCATCCTAAATCCCAAATTTCCTCCATGCTCACAAACAAACTCCGCGCCGGGTATCCCGGCCTTTACATCGTCACCCACGAGGAACAGCGCGCCGAGGCGATGATCGCCGCCGGCATCGCCAGGCTGAACGAACCCTCAACTCTCAACCCTCAACTCTCAACTTCCCCCTGGCAACTCCATTGCTGGAGCGTCACCACCGGCCGATTCAACACCGACGGCACCGAATCCGCGCCCGACGACGATCCCATGTCCGTGCTCGATGCCGTGGCGAAGATGCCCGAGCAATCGGTGCTCATCCTCAAGGATTACCACCTGTTCCTTGCCGAGCCGAACCCGCTCATCTACCGCAAGCTCAAGGACACCCTGCTTTACGCCAAGACCGCCAGCAAGACCCTCATCATCCTGGCCCCCGTCCTCAAACTGCCGCCCGAGCTGGAGAAGTTCTTCGCGGTGATCGAGTTCGCCCTGCCTGAAAAACCGCAGCTCCAGGAAGTGCTCGAACGCATCTGCCAGCGCAACGAGCTGGACATGCCCGCCGAGTTCGCGCTCGACAACGCGCTCGCCGCCGCGTCGGGCCTCACCACCAACGAGGCCGAGGACGCCTTCGCCCTGAGCATCATCGAATGCGGTTCCATTGATGCGTCCGTGGTCGCCCGCGAAAAGGCCGAAACCATCCGCAAGAACGGCATCCTCGAAATCGTCCACACGCCGGAAACGCTCGACTCCATCGGCGGCTTCAACGTCGCCAAGCCGTGGCTCATCAAGCGCCGGAACGCCTTTGGCCATGCAGCCGCCGCCTACCAGCTCCCGTCGCCAAAGGGCGTCTGCGTGGTCGGGATCTCCGGCACCGGCAAATCGCTCTTCTCGAAAGTCACCGCCTCCGTGTTTGGTGTGCCGCTGGTGAAGCTCGACGCGGGCCGCATCTTCGGCGGCCATGTCGGGGAATCCGAGGCGAACCTGCGCGCCGTGATCCAGACCGCCGAGGCGATCGCGCCGTGCGTGCTCTGGATTGACGAGATTGAGAAGGGATTCTCCGGCAGCAAAAGCAGCGGCTCCACCGATGGCGGCACTTCGGCCCGCGTGTTCGGCAGCTTCCTCCAATGGATGCAGGACAAAAAGAAACCCGTGTTCGTCGTCGCCACCGCCAACGACGTGTTGGCGCTCCCGCCGGAATTCCTCCGCAAAGGCCGGTTCGACGAGGTGTTCTTCGTCGATCTGCCCACCCATGCCGAGCGCAAGGACATCTGGAAAATCCAGATCACCAAGCACGGACGCGACTGGCACCGGTTCCCCATCGACACCCTGGGCAGCATGACCGAGGGCTACACCGGCGCGGAGATCGAGGCGGTGTTCGAGGAGGCGCTCTACCTAGCCTTCGACGAGGATCGCGAGCCGAAGGAATCCGACGTGTCCGAAGTGCTCAAGGAATTCGTGCCGCTCAGCAAAATGATGGCCGACGACATTACCCGCCTCCAGAACTGGGCCAAAGGCCGCGCCCGTCGCGCCAGCGCCGCCCCGCCGGTCGTGGTGAAGGCGGGGAGAAAGCTGGCGGCGTAGGCCGTTTTCCTAACGATGCCTGCATAGGCGACTTTATTTTCCAAAAGCCGCTTTCCTCCCCTTTGCAATTGCCGGGGCAACAAAGATGACGTGGAGAAATGCTCAGCCAGCTTGAGGCAATCGTCCGAAGTTCAGGAGAGCGTCCTCATGGCTTTAACGGCGGCAATGGAGTAAGGCGGTCGCCGAAGATGTATAACTGCGTGGCAGTTGGGGCAGACAGGCCGCATGTCTCGAATCGGGTCAACTGCGTAGCTGCCGCCACGCGTTGAAACGGCTTTGATGTGGTGAACGTGAATGTAGCCCGCCGCTTGCTCACCAAAAGCCTCCTCAAATGAAAAGCCACACACGACACACTCCGGGCCATAATGTTGAATGCACCGCTGCCTCGCTACCGGATTGCGCTCGTAAGCGGTGACGAGGACTGATGTAGCGGCACCCTCAGTGAGTGCTGCGGAAGTCTCTGTGGCTGGCGCGGAAAACGGGGCTTCGTAGCCGTCCAGTAGCTCAAGCAACTGGTCCTCAAGCGGACCTGCGATGCTCGTGTATCCGAGCGTGCGAGCATGAGGCCAACCCCACTTAGGCATATTGTCGCGAACGAATGCTGGCGGAACCGATGTAGGAAGAACAGTGACCGAATGAATGGAGGCACCATAGCGCCTGGGCCAATTGGGGTGTGGTTCAGGACGAGTCTGAATAACACCTCGTGCAACGAATCCCTCGGGGCGCACAAAGAACAAGGCTGGGTCTCCGACGGCAGCAGTCTTGGGAACGACCCACCGCCGCAGCTTGCCGGACTTAGCTGCGTTGAGGAGCAACTGAGGGTCGCCGGATGAATCGCCTACTAGGATGTGCAGCATAAGTCTCCGCTTAAAGGATGCGCGAGGAAGCGTCTATCAGGGTGTAGGCATCCTACTTGACTATGAGCCCGTCGGTTCGGAACGTGATTACTCGATTGGCACCCTTCTTGACCCATCTTTGTCCGACTTAGTTGGTCCGGCTCGCAGACCTCCATTTTTAGCATCAAGTTTTGTGAGCGCATAGTTATTCATTGATGATCGCCCGGGGCTATATCCTGTCATAATGATCTTGTCCCGCTGCTGCCCAAGTTCAATCAGAACCCCATATCCGTTTTTCCATTTTATCTCAAAGATGTTATCCTTCACCGACCAAACACCATGATCTTTGCCATGGCTGGCCGTTCCGTCGGAGTTAATCACATAGGAACTCGGATCGGACGTTCTAATCCACGTGCCAAAGAGTTGCTCAACAGCATCAGGGCGTTCATCCCTCTTTTGTGGCTTTTCCCCTCCGCGTTTTTGAAAAGTTGGATCTTGGCGCAGTGCATCGCGATATTTGACATAAATGGCATCAATTTGGCTGCGAAGCGCCGAGACGCGACTGGCCCATTCGACTTTTACAGACTCCTTGATCTGCGTTGTGTTGTTATTCTGTTGCCTTTGGATTTCGCTGCGTTGATCTTTCTCTCGAGCGTATTGCGGCCAGCTCATTTTGTAGTTTCTTCGTGCTTCGAGAGCTTGGCTGGTAACTCTTGTGTTGGCATCCGCTTGCGCAGCAAGATAGCCAGCCCGAATCGCCGCTTGATCATGTTCGTCGAGTGCTGCTATCAGCGCATTGCAGAGTTGCCTGCCGAGTTCGAAGGTGGTGGGACTTGCCTTGGGATTCGCCTTGCCCTCGTCTAGTAAATCCTCCCGCAAATAGGTGAGATTCATTCGGATGTTCGACGGTACAGACTTGTTCAACTCCACCTGCATCCATATGATCACA
The DNA here is from genome assembly GCA_963751395.1 of uncultured Verrucomicrobiae bacterium. Lineage (GTDB taxonomy): Bacteria > Verrucomicrobiota > Verrucomicrobiia > Chthoniobacterales > Chthoniobacteraceae > CAVVUC01. Next base: position 624,921 of record CAVVUC010000001.1, read on the forward strand.
TTGGGAGCTTCCGAAGAAAGCGTCTCGCGTGCTGATTGCGCAGAGGCAAATGTAGATATAATGATCAAAACTAGGAAGACGAGGTTTCGTTTCATGGGGATGCAGTGGATGACGTGATGCTAAAGTTCTGGTTCATTGGGCATCGACGATCTCAACCCAAACAACTTGTCCGCGCCAAGGCATCTCAGTCGTGCCGTCGATCTTCCGGCTCTTTAGCTCGCTGCGTTCTTGTGCGCTGGCGTCGAGGAGCAGCGCACAAACACTGAGGATAAGAACGATCGTTTTCATGCGCTGCGGCGTTCGACAATGCAAAAGAGTCTGATTCATACGCGACGCCCGCAACCGGAGCAGTATGGAACTGACTCCATGTAGATGACTGCGAACTCAGCTCTCGCTGCATCCAGAGGTAGGTCTAGCTCCGAAGCCATTTGTCAGTGAAGCGACTGCGAAAGTCGTCGATAACCTCCTCAAAGCGAGTGTGCCCGGCATCGCGCATTCTGGCGGCGAAGTCGATGCTGCGCTCTGTGCCAACGATAGCTGACCAGTAATACTGCATCATGCCTATAGCATCACGCTGGCGCATCCTCGTGATAGTCAGTCGAACACCCTGCTTGACGGGTTCGGCAGCGTCGGGCGACTGCAAGATGGGATCGAAAACACGCTCGTGAAGGAACGCCATTATCTCGTCTTCTTTGGTCATGGTGGAAGTTGGGATCTCTTACGGTCTGAAAAATTCAATTGCCTCATCATAGAGTTTGCGTGTGTTTGCCTAACTAGGGTGCGGGCATCCTACACGTCAGGAGGCAAACACGACCTGTGTTTTTTGTTTTCATCCAGTGGACTCTCTTTTAACCGTTTGCGGAGAAAAGCAAAGCGCGATTCTTGAATGCATCCACGCTTGCCTTGGAATCGAATGACACTAAAGTAGCACTTCATGCGAACTGAACTCGTCACCACGCTCAAGCGCAAGGCTACCGAAATCATCGCCGGCCTTGAATCCGACCAGGATCCCGTGCTCATCACCCAGCACGGCAAGCCTGCGGCCTATCTCATGGCCGTTTCCGCTTTCGACACTCTGAACCGCCGCCTCGGTATTTTGGAGGGCATTGCCCGTGGCGAGCGCGCCATTGACGAGGGGCGCGTTATCACCCACGCCGAAGCCAAAAAACGCATGGCGCGATGGCTGAAGTAATCTGGGCCGAACCCGCTCTCCACGACCTCGACGCCATAGCCGATTACATCGCTCTGGATGACCCGCAGGCGGCGCGGCATCTGGTTCGGCGAGTCTTTCAGCACGTCGGGCAGCTTGCGGAGCAGCCGGAGAGCGGTTCCCGTCCGCCCGAAATGCGGCGGTCCCGTTACCGCCAGATTGTCGAGGCGCCTTGTCGCATTTTCTACCGTTACGACGGCGCGCGGGTGTTCGTGCTTTACGTCATGCGAGGTGAAATGCGTTTCCGCAAGACCCGGCTTGTCAGGCGTGACCGGGACGACCGAAACGCTTAGGAAGACACTGATTTAATCCGCAGATTACGCGGATGAACGCAGATTTTTAACCACGGGAAATCCTAAATCCTAAATCCCAAATCCTAAATCTTTGAACTCCCCCTTGTTGCCGCTCAGTTCCATCGAGCGGCTTGGTTGGATGCGGCATTTCGAGTCGCTCCGGTGCCGGCGCTCCTTTCCAGGCTTCACCGCCAGCAGACATTACCCGATGGTTACGCAGACAGTGAGGATCAAATCCGAAACGCGAAACGCGAAATCCGAAACAGTCGTGCTCACCGGCTGCGAGCTGATGATCGTCCTCACCGCCGACAACGGATGGCGGCACCGCTTCCTCGCCGCGCCGAAGAAGACGCACACCATCATTCACAGTTTCGAGTTCCTTGTGGAACACTTTCACATTCCACAGGTGCCCGACGTGGCCGCCCTCAATCCCAATGGGTTTGAGACATTCAAGGCAAGGCTGCGCGCGCTGGAATCGTAACCTAAGCCGGAACGCTGCGCTTTGGTTGATCGAACGGCTTCGCCTTTGGTTGATCGAAAGACCCTCAGCCGAGGCTTTGCGAGACAGCGCCGGGGCGGAGGCGGGCGGCGCAACTGATACCATCAACCATCACCCCCTTCAAGCCGGAACGCCGTGGGGACGCGGCGTTTTCAACAGTATCGTCCTGCGCCAGCCGTGGGTGGCTAAAATGTAACCGGCTTCCTTTTTCAAAGGAACGCTCCGCTTTGGTCTTTCGATCAACCCTCAACCATCAACCTTCCCATGGTTCACCTCACCACCTCCGATGGCGAACGCATCGTCATCGACGCCGAAACCGCCGAATACCTGCTCAGCCCGGACCATCTCGCCCTCATGCTGGAAAAGTTGGAAGTCGAATCGCGGAGTGCGGAAGTGGCAGACGTTCCCCCGACTTCCGTTCCGCATTCCGCGCTCCCCGTTCCGCCTTTCCAATGAAATCCTCCGTCTCCCTTTTGCTTCACTACCACATGGACACCGCGAGGCTCCTATGCGGCCCGGACACCGTGTTCTGGGTGCTCGATCTCACCGATCCCGTTGCGTTCGACATGGCGTGCGCGCTCAATCGCGGCGACAACGAGGCGGAAGCGCGGCGGCTCGTCGCCGAACACCGCGAAGCCATTCTCACCACCGCCTGCATCCCGGCGCAGACGTGCCTGATGTCGCTCTCCCACAGCAACGAGATCTTCCGCAAGGCATGGAACATAACCACCCCGCTGCCACCCGGCCGTTATCTCGCCGTCGTTTCGGGCAGGCTCTCCGTGGCCGCCGTTGAGGATTTCTTCACCGACCATGACCGCCAAAGAACACCGACGTTTCCTGGAAGTGGCCCACATTGCTGAGATGCTGGCCAACCGCCTGCTCGACGCTTCCGCATCCGAGGAATCGAAGGTTTACGACCGATCCCGGACATGGTGCGACCGGAATGAGGATTTCGAGGAAGCCACTCGCGCACTGCGCCAACTCCGCCCGACCATCCGCGCACTCACCAAGCCAAACAAGCTGTAGCCGGGGTCTGTGCTGTAGCCGGGGACGCCGAACCCGGAGACGAGAAATTCAAACCAAACAAACCCGCCGGGGCCAACGTCCCCGGCTACAACAGAAAGGAAAAACCAACATGGCAGTCGCCAAACAAAAACCAGCAGCTCCCGAGACGCCGATCTTCCGCGTCGTGCCGAAGGAAGCTGTAGCCGGGGTCTGCGACCCCGGAGCCACCCGTCCGGCTTCACAGAAACCGGCTACAACGGCCACAGCGTCCCCGGCGACAACGGGCGTCAAGAAAATCAGTCTCGGCGGGCTGGTCAAAACCACCGCCGACAAGAAAACCGAGCACCCGCTCATCACCGAGCCGTCGCAGGAACTGCTCGACACCCTCAAGCTGTTCGCGGAGAAGTCGCCCGAGTTCAAGGCGCTCAAGGGCACCGTTGAAAGCCTGAGCAAAAGCGCGGGTGCGCTCGGCAAGCCGTTCTGGTTCCGCCACTGGCACGGGCGCGGCGACGCCGGCTCGACCATGCTCGTGAACATCGGCACCGGCAAAGACATCCGGCTCGTGTTCAAGAACGCCTACACCAGCAAGCTCTCCGACGACGCCCCGCTCGTCGCCCTGCTCGGCCCGGAGCGCACCGGCGCGCATTTCCGTCAGTCCACCACGCTCGCCATCAAGATGGATGAGATCCCCGAGGCACTGCAGGAGCCGTTCATCAACGCCGTGCTGGAAAAGGCCGCCGAACTTGGCATCACCAGCGGCATCGAGGCGAAACAATGCATCAAGCCCGGCCCCGGCGTCCACGAAAGCCGCCACACGCTTTTCACGCCCGAGGAAAACATGGCCCTCGACGACATCCTGCCCATCACCGCGTATCCGCAGGTGTAGCAAACGCGGAACGCGGAAGTCGGAATGCGGAACGGCGTTGTAGCCGGCCACGTTGAGGCCGTCGGAAGTGGGAGCAAGTTCCGCGTTCCGCGCTCCCACTTCCCACTTTTAGCATGAACTCCATCGCACAGGTCTGGACATTCGCTTCCAGCAGCGGGCGCGGCACCTACGAGACGCTGCAATACGCCGACGCCACCACAAGCTGCAACTGCCCCGGCTGGACGCGCCGCACCACCGCCGACGGCTCCCGCTCGTGCAAGCACACCCGGCTCGTGGACATGGGACGCGCCAACAGCGAATGCGAATCGCACCACGAGTATGGAAATGCGGAACGCGGATCTCGGAAGTCGGAAGTTCCGGGGTCAGCGTCCCCGGCTACAACAACGTCCCCGCCGGGGTCAGCGTCCCCGGCTACAGCAACGTCCCCGGCTACAGCGCCTGTGCCCATCGGCTTCCAAGGCCGGAAGCTCTGCCTTTAACTTCCTAAATGCTAAATCCTAAATCCTAAATGCCCCTCCCGTCCTTCTGGCGCGAATTCCTCCGCAACCTCGGCCAACTCCTTCGCGATCTCGCCAAATTCCAATTCCGCTCATGAATTCATTCGTCCCGTTCGACTCCGCTCCGCTCCGCTCAGGGCAGGCTATTCGTGATTCGTCATTGGTCATTCCTTCCTATCCCGCCCGCCCGATCAACGGCGGCGCTCTCGAACACGCCGGCCCGAAGATCGGCCGCTGGTTCGTGGAACCGAAGTTCAACGGCTGGCGCGCGCTCGTCCACGTCCCCACCGGCACCATGTTCAACCGGCACGGCAAACGGCTCACCATCGAGAAGGAATTCGCCAGCGCGCTCAACGTCCTGCGCGACTGCTGCGCGAACATTGTTGAATGGCTCGATTGCGAAGCCCTCGAACGCCGGCACGGCATCGGGCGCGGCACGCTCATCGTGTTCGACTTCCTGCCGTTGAGCGACCGCTCGTTCACCTACGAGGAACGCCGCCACCACCTCCACGATCTGCCCGTTCTTCCGATCACCGAACAACCGGCGCATCACCATGCCTGCCTCGCGCCAGCCTGGGAGGAAGGCGGCCGCCCGCGCCGGCCGGGCAAAAGCAACGCGGAAGGTTTGTGGCACGACCTGCCGGAAATCAACCGCGCCTGGAACACCACCGGACTAAGCGAGTTCTACGAGGGCATTGTGATGAAGCGCGCCGATTCCCCCTATCCCATGCAGCTCCGCAGCGCCGACACCGAAACCCCGCACTGGATGAAACACAGATGGACACCAACGGCGTCCGTAAAATGAATCACGTCACCTGTTGGTAGAGATATTTTTGAAACCCGCTGAATGCCTGGCCAATCGCCTCCGGGGGGCCAAGATCGGCAACGGCATCGGCAATGGAGTCGTGGTATTTCAGGCGGAGTAATGGGGTCAGTTTGTTCTGGTCGAGTTCCTCGACACCCACGCTCACGTAATGGGACAGCACGAATTCAAGGAAAGCCTGCTGCTTCGCGTTGAACTGCGAATTGATATAGACCCGTGCATGTTCGGCCCGAAGCTCACGGGTTACTGGCGGCAGCGCGTAGGCCACATGTGCCAGCACGTCGAACAGGTCGCTCTTCTCGGCATCAATGATCTTCTGCATCTCCGCCAGTTGATCGTGACCAAACCCTTTCTCCGCCAACCCCTGCAACAGTTTCGCCCGCGTATCCGGCGCACTCCATAACCTGCGCAATTCTTCCTCGCTCTGGAAGAAGCCGGGCAGTTTGCCGAAGAGCGACTCCATGAACTGCTGCGCGGACATCGGCGTGCCGTCGGGATGCCAGAACGACGTCGCCATCATGTGCTGAATGTTGCGTTCCTTCCCGTCCGCCAGCTTCACTTTTGCTTTCCGCTTCTTATTGCAAATGCAACGAAGCATTCCACAAACCGGACAGGGTTCTTTTGGACATTCGCACGGACTCTTGCCGCACACTTCGCAAGGCTTTGGCGGCTGCACTTCACAGACACAAGGGTGCTGGCCGCATGTCGGGCACGCCTCCGGCTCCATCGGCTCGCCGTCCCATTCGGGATCGCTGAAATGATGATGCGCCTTCACGAAGTCGTAGATCGTGAAGTAATCCTTCCCGTCAAAAAGCCGTGTGCCGCGTCCTATGATCTGCTTGAACTCGATCATCGAATTGATCGGACGCATCAGCACGATGTTGCGCACGTTGCGGGCATCCACGCCGGTCGAGAGTTTCTGCGAGGTTGTCAGGATCGTGGGGATGCTCTTCTCGTTGTCCTGAAAATCACGCAAGTGCTGTTCGCCCAGCCCGCCGTCGTCGGCAGTCACCCGCTGGCAATAGTTCGGGTCTTTGCTCGTCTTCATCTGGTTGATGAGATCGCGCACCGCCAGCGCATGAGCCTGATTCGCACAGAACACCAGCGACTTTTCGTTCTGGTTGATCTGCTCCATGAAAATCTCGACCCGCTTCTTCTCCCGTTCCTTGATCTCGATGATCTTGTTGAAATCGGGTTCGTCGTAGATCTTCCCTGCCTCGATCTCACCCTCCACCACGGTATCGTCCGGCGTATAAACGTAGTAATCGAGCGTGGTCTGAATCTGCTTCACCTTGAACGGCGTCAGGAACCCGTCATTGATGCCGTCCTTCAGCGAGTAGGTGTAAACCGGCTCACCGAAATAGGCGTAGGTATCCACGTTCTCCTTGCGCTTGGGCGTGGCCGTCAGGCCGATCTGCACGGCTGGGGCAAAGTAATCGAGAATCCCGCGCCAGTTGCCCTCATCGTTGGCCCCGCCGCGATGGCATTCATCAATGAAGATCGCGTCGAAGAAGTCCGGCGGATAATCGCCAAAGTAGGGCGATGGCTTCCCATCCTTCGACGGGCCGCTCATGAAGGTCTGGAAGATCGTGAAGAAAATGCTGCCGTTCTTCGGCACCTTGCCTTTCTTGCGGATGTCCTCCGGAGAAATTCGCACCAACGCATCTTCGGGAAAAGCGGAGAACGCATTGTAAGCCTGATCTGCGAGAATGTTTCGGTCGGCGAGAAAGAGAATACGCGGGCGTCGGGAAGGTTCGCGGCTCAGGTTCCAGCGGCTTTGAAACAGTTTCCACCCAACCTGAAATGCGATGAACGTCTTGCCCGTGCCGGTGGCCAGCGTGAGCAGGATGCGCTGCCGGTTGTCGGAGATGGCCTCCATCACGCTCCCAATGGCAATGTCCTGGTAATAGCGGGGCAGGAAATACCCGCCACGGTCCTCGAACGGCACTGCGGCGAAGCGATCTCGCCACACATTCGCCTTGGCAAAGGTCAGCGCCCAAAGTTCGTCCGGCGTGGGATATGTTGTCACTTCGCCTTCCCTGCCCGTCTCCATGTCGATGCCGTAGATGCCGCGCCCGTTGCTGGCGTAGGTGTGGCGGATCGCCAGCTTGCCGGCGTAATTCTTCGCCTGCGCCACGCCTTCGGTCAGTTCCTCGTCCAGCGCCTTGGCCTCGACCACCCCGAGCTTGGTGTTGCGATACTCCAGAACGTAATCCGCCGTGAGCGGCTTGCCGCGTTTGCCGTGGCCCTCGATGCGACCGGGTGAAATCGGATACTCGCGCCGAATGCGGCTGCCCTCGACCACGCCCCAGCCCGCCGCTTTCAACGCGGGATCAATGTGCTCGGCTCTGGTTTCCGCTTCGTTCATTCCACGGCACCGACCTGCTTCAGCCGGTCAAGTGCCAGAGCAAGCAGGCGGTCGTTGAAAAGTCGCATCTTGCGCTCGACCGCGGAGGATTCCGCCGGCCACTTGCGCAGGCCTTCACGAACGCCGGCCAATGTTGGCTGTGCGCCTTCCTTCGCCACGAGCCAGTCCACTGTCGCGAGCGCTTCCATGCCAAGCGGGGATTGGAAGCCGTCAATCAGCACGTCGGTCGCTTCGAGCGCGGGCAGGTATTCGCGTGCTTCGCGACTCTTGAGATAAAGCAACACCACTTCGCGCTTCGAATCTTCAAACCAAATCGTGTCGAACGGTGTCGCGTCGGCCAGCCGCTTGTCACAATGGAGATAGCTGCCGTCCAATCCGTTCAGCAAGTGCGTCAGGCGTTGTGCGTAAGGGCCGTATCGGTCGGCGACAAAGCGCAAATCTAAGGGATCCTCCAGGCCCATCCGCCTGATGGTTCGCTCAAGAAACCATGCGAGCTTCTGCGTTTCCAAGAGCGTGCATTCGATCCCGAGCACCCAATAGCGCCTCACCGCCTCGGCGACCAATGCGCGCGCCGGCGTGAGCTTCTCGACACCCTTCTTCTTCGCCACGTTTTGATATTTCGGCGTAGGCTCATACACAGTCACCTCCACATCCGGGAGTTCACCGAGGGCCGCTTCGATCATGGGACGCACGACACTCCATTTCAGCCCCCCGTTCCCACAGCCGAGCGGGGGCAGCGCGATGGTGCGAATCTTCTTCTCCACGATGACCTTCTTCAAAGCCTCAAGTCCTTCCTTAACCCACTCGAGCTTCGTCGGCTGCCACCAGTTCTGCTTTGTCGGAAAATTGATGATCCAGCGCGGCCCGTCCAATTCCACGCCCGACGTCACGAACATTTCGCAGACTCGCACCTCCCCAGCCTTGCAGGCGGCAGCGTAGGCCTTGAAGTTCTCAGGGTATTTTTCCTTGAACATCAGCGCGATTCCCTTGCCCATCACGCCCACGGTATTGACCGTGTTCACGACGGCTTCGACGTGTGCATCGAGCAGGTTGCCTTGGGTGAATCGCATCATCTCAAAAATACCATGTGGGGGTTGTCTTGACATCAATCTGCTTTCCGCATTCCGCGATCAAGTCTTCAAGGTGTTGCTTCACGGTGCCGTTATTACAGCAGATGGCGCGCAAAGCTGCAAGGGGCAGGCGGCGATGCACTAGCGCCTCCGCCTGATACCGCAACCCTTTGCCCGGATCGGCGTCGCTCGTCTTGAAGTTGCGGCTCCGGAGAAGCGCCCAGTCAATTGCATCCAGTTGCTCCGCATCCGAATAGTAGTCGGTGCCAGCCGCGTAGGCATGCTGGTTTGTGAAGACGAAGGGGAGGTTGAGTTCGGCAAGGCGATGGATCGACGAGACGAATATCACGATCTCCCTGTTCTCCCGCCGCGTGATTCCCCCGTAGCCGGTGTGGATGTTATACATCATCATCGAAAACGGGGTGAAGTAAAACGGCACATAGTCGCTGAGCATCCCGCCCGGCGGAATCGTCACCGCGTGGCGCGAGCGTTTGTCGATCAGGTCGGGATTGCCGATGTTGACGTAGTTCGGATTGTGAGTTGGCGAGTTCCGGCAGTGCAGCCCGTCGTGATCCAGATTCCACCGCACATTGTCCACATGCTCGATGCGGAAAATCAGAGCCTTCTCGGGATTGAGGTTCACGGACATGCTCAGAGATTACCAGAAAAGGCTTGGTGCAGCAGCGACTTCTTCAACGCCTCCAACGCGGCGTGCTTCCGCTCGTAGAGGCGGGCGAGGCGTTGGGTTTCTTCGCGGAGGTCGTCAACCATCGCGACGATGGTGCGCTGTTCTTGAATCGGTGGAACATGCAGCATCACTTCCTTGGCCGCAGTGATGTTGAAGTGCTTCTGCGCCGCACCGACAATCTTCCCGAGGACAAGTTGCTTTCCGAAAGCGGAGTTGAAAAACGCGGCGAGGAAATGGGGGTTCACTTCCTTGCTCGGACGGACAATCACCAAGTCGCTGCAATTTGAATCGGGCAATTCTGGCGGAATCACAGCCGCAGTTCCCGGATAGCCAGTCCTCACGATGGCGAGGTCGCCGGGACGCAGTTGAGATTTCTTGAGAGCACGATGGAACGCCTCATCAATGAACATCGCGTTCTCCATCGAGACCTCGAACGGCCGGATGTTCTGAGAACGGAGGAAGGGGATGCCGCTGTCCTTGTATTCCGTCTTCATCGAGCCGACGTGGCCCACGGTTATCTCGTGGCAAAGTGACGCAAGCTGCCGATCCACCCACCCCGGGCCGCGCTGGGTGAAGACGGATTGGAGGTGGCTTTCGAAGAGGGCGCGGGCGTTTTGGAGGTTCTTTTCGGCGTTGGCTTTGGCGGTGGCGAGGCCCTCAAACGCTTCGTCCAGCAGGCCGACGATCCGCTGCTGTTCGGCCAGCGGGGGGACGGGAATCGACAACGAACTCCTGAAGCTGCGCCTTCGTAATCGCCTGTCGAGTTGACCCGCCTTCTGCGCCAGTGTGCAAGAGTCGGTCCTTGTAGATCGTCGAAATTAGCAGGTAGTGGAGAAAATCGGAGTCGAGCTGCTTCGACGGGTCGAATGATCGAAACGTGCTGATTCACGTGAGCGAGCAAGATATCAGCGGGCGCACGGCAGCATCGGTGCAACAGATGCTCCAGTGATGTTCAGCAGCACGTCGAGTCGGTTCGACAACGACATTGGAGAGGTCGTCGGCTTGCTCATCATCGATACGCGCCAGCTTCGCTTCGCGGAAGCCGTCGTCATGACATTCAAGCTGCGGATTAGCGAGATACCCTCGGCTTTGTATGACTGCATCGCCTTCACGCGGAGTAGCGCCGCTGCCGATTTTAGTCGCACACTTCGCCAAGCGTCTTTGTCTGCCACCCCTTCTTCATAGCAGCGCCTTGATGTTGCCCAGCACTTCCGCGCTCTCGGCGTCCAGCGCGGCGATTTCGTCCATGATTTCCTGCGGGCTGCGGTGCGCGATTTCCTCGCCGCCGTTGGGGTTCTTCACGGACAGATCAAACGTCTTCGGGTCGATGGCCGCCACGTCCACGCTCCAGCTTTTGGGCGAGTCGGCTTTGGTCTTTTGCAGCGCGATGAACTCGGCGAGGTCGGCGTCGTTGAGCGGGTTGGTCTTGCCCATGTTGCGGCCGGGGTCGAGCTGGTAGAACCAGACTTTGCGCGTCTTCGTGCCTTTCTCAAAGAAGAGCACCACGGTCTTCACGCCCGCGCCGATGAACGTGCCGCCGGGGCAGTCGAGCACGGTGTGGAGGTTGCATTCTTCGAGGAGCTTCTGGCGCAGGCTGACGGAGGCGTTGTCGGTGTTGGAGAGGAAGGTGTTCTTGATGACGATGCCGGCGCGGCCTCCGGCCTTGAGGATTTTGATGAAGTGCTGGAGGAAGAGGAACGCGGTCTCGCCGGTGCGGATGGGGAAGTTTTGCTGCACTTCCTTGCGCTCTTTGCCGCCGAAGGGCGGATTGGCGACGATGATGTCGAAGCGGTCCTTTTCCTGCACGTCGGCGAGGTTCTCGGCGAGCGTGTTGGTGTGGATGATGTTGGGCGCTTCGATGCCGTGCAGGATCATGTTCATGATCGCGATGACGTAGGCGAGGGACTTCTTTTCCTTCCCGTAGAAGGTGCGCTCTTGCAGGGCGCGGTCCTGGGCGGTGGTGCGCTTGGGGTTCTGGGCGCGGAGGTAATCGAAGGATTCGCAGAGGAAGCCGGCCGAGCCGACGGCGGGGTCGCAGATGGTCTCGCCGAGCCGGGGCGCGGTGACGGCGACGATGGCGCGAATGAGCGGGCGCGGGGTGTAATACTCGCCGCCGTTGCGCCCGGCGTTGCCCATGTTTTTGATCTTGGCTTCGTAGAGGTGCGAGAGCTCGTGCTTCTCGGTCTGGGACTGGAAGCGGAGTTCGTCGATGTGGTCGATGATCTCGCGCAGGTTGTAGCCGCTCTGGATGCGGTTCTTAATCTCGCCGAAGATTTCGCCGATCTTGTATTCGATGGTGTTCGGGCCGGTGGCCTTTTGCTTGAAGCCGTGCAGGTAGGGGAAGAGCTTGCCGTTGACGAAGGCGATGAGGTCGTCGCCGGTGAGGGCGGTGTTGTGGTCGATCTTGCCGTCCTTGCCCTTGGGCGCGGCCCACGATTCCCAGCGGTAGGGTTTGTCGAGGATGTGGGTGTATTTCTTGCCGTCGAGGGCGGCTTCGGTGGCCTTGTCGTGTTCGAGGGCGTCGAGGTATTTCAGGAAGAGCAGCCAGGAGGTCTGCTCGGTGTAGTCGAGTTCGCTGGTGCAACCGGCGTCTTTCCAGAGGACGTCGTCGATGTTTTTGAAGGCTTGTTCGAACATGGAGGGGAAGCGCTAAAGGTGAACCAACAAGGAAGAATAAAATCGGAAAAATAAATGAGGAACTCGCGAATAGCCAGAGGATACCAGTCTCGCAAACTTTCGGAATACCCAGCATGAAATTCAAACAGTTCCAGATCGACCAAATCGCCCGGGCCGCGCTGGTGGACGGTTGCATCGGCGATTGGGAGCCGGGGCTTGGCAAGATGATCTTCGCGATCGCGTGGCCTCTCATCAAGCGCGCGCGGCGCTGCCTCATCGTCGCCCCCGGCCAGCTTCACCGGCAGTTCCGCATCGAGGCGATGGAGAAATTCGGGATTCATTTGACCGGGTTGCGGCACCATGAGCAGATCCGGCGATATGGGATCGACCGGAGGTTGAGGGTTGATGGAACGGCGAAGCCTTTGGTTGATCGAAAGACCCTCAACCCTCAACCATCAACCCGCTTCTTCCTGACCTCGTATCACGACCTTGGCCACAACAACACCGCTGGCGGCACCGTACCGCCGCTGGCAAAATTCCTCGCCGATCTCGGCAAGGCGGGCGCGGGATTCGATTGCGTGGTCATCGACGAAGGCACCCGGCTCCAGGCCAACGAAACCCACGTCGCCAGCGGCGTGCGGATGCTGCGTCCCAAATACCGCCTCGTCCTCACCGGCACGCCGATCAAGAACCGGCTCGAAAGCATCTACTGGCTGCTGTGGTGGGTGGCAGGGGCGGGGGAAGAAAATGACCAAATCCCAATGACCAATGACGAAAAGAAGAAACCTCCTGCTGGCACTCAGGCATCAGGTTTCAAGTCTCAGCCCTCTCTTCGCTTTCCCTATCCCGGCACCGCCAAGGCCCGCGAACTTTTCGCCAACCAGCATTTGATGATTGAACACACCGTATGAAGGCTAGCAGTGGCCTTTCATCAGTGATTTGCGTTCCTGCCCGCCATTCCTCATGCCCAAAACCACCACCCGACGCACCGCGCGCATCACCAACGTCCATCATCTCTGGGAGATCATCAGTCCGCTCCTGATTCGGATGCGCAAGGCCGATTGCGGCGAGGATCTGCCGCCGAAGATCCTCAAGCCGATCATCCTCCAGCCCGGCACCACCCAGGCGAAGGTGTATCGCCAGCATTTGCTGCATCCGCCGCTCTTTTCGCAGCGAGGCAACCCCACGCGCGGGTTCGGACAGGTGGCCCTCCAGCTCAACCTGCTCCGGCAGGCCGCGCTCTGCCCGCACGCCGCCGCGCTCGGTCGCGTGAAGTCCGGCGGGCCGGGACCGCGTCGGTCGTGGACGGATTTCAATCCGAAACTCGCCGCCAATCTCGCCCTGATCGCCGATCTGCTCCACAAGGGCGAACAGGTGCTTGTCGGCTCGCCTTTCCGCGAGTATTCCGACGCCCTGCATTACCGGCTGCGCGAGGCGGGCGTCTCCAGTTTGCTGCTGGACGGCCGCACCGCGCCCCCGGTGCGCGGCGAGCTGGTGGAAGGCTTCAAAAGCGGCGCATCCAGCGTGCTCGTGGCGGGCCTCGACGCGATGGGCGAGGGTTACAACTTCGACAACTGCGCGCACCTTGTCCTCCCCGCGCTTTCGTGGGCGATGGACGCCAACGAACAGTTCATCCACCGCATCTGGCGGCTCACCTCGACGCGCCCGGTCACGATCTACACGCTGGTCATCGCCGGCACGATCGACGAGCGCCTTTACGCCTCGTTTGCCGAAAAATCGACCTCGGCGCAAATGGCGATCGACCGCGCCCTGTTCCACGACGACGTGCATGAGTTGAACTTGAGCGCGCTCCTGAAAAAAGCGGTGCGCGACTTCAAGCCCAACGCCGCCACCCTAGACGAATCCGCCATGGAGGAACAATGGACGGCGAAACTGCGGGGGCGATTGGCCGCTGGGGAGGCGAAATATGAGAATTGCCGGTTAAATTGGGCTGCAACGGCATCCAAAATCGAAAATGACAGGGTCGCTGCATAGGTCATTTTTCGCACCCTTCGCCAAACGGCCCCTGATTTTCAGGCACTTGCGCTCCGCGAGACAGGGGTTGCAGGGGTAGGCAGGGGTTTTTTCTCCATTCCCACCTATAGATTTCCAATTACACGATCTATTATCTACTTGCATAAGTCCGAGTATTTACCTGCAAAGCTCTTCGCGCGGAAATTGACCTTCGTCCACTCGAAGGGCGCGGCGTCCTCATTGTAGGCGGCGATGAACGCGTCGATCTGCGCGATCAACTCCTTGACCGAACGAAAGCTCGCCCCGCGCAGCGCCTTGGCCGTAAGGATGCTGAACCACACCTCGACCTGATTGAGCCAGGAGGCGTGCGTGGGCGTGAAATGGAAATGCACGTTGGGATGCGCCTTGCGCCATGGCTCCTGCTCCACGCGATGGGTGCTCAGATTGTCGAGGATGACGTGCAGTTCCCTGTCCGGATGCGCGGCGACCAGCCGGTCCATGAAGGCCAAAAACTCCACCCGTCGCTTGCGTTTGAAATGGCCCCCGAGCACTTGCCCGGTGGCCACATTGAGCGCGGCAAAAAGAGTGCTCGTTCCATGGCGTTTGTATTCATGGGCAAAGCCGGTGAGCGCCCGGCCGCCAGGCATTTTCAGCCAGCCCTGCGCGCGCTCCAGAGCCTGGATGCAGGGCTTCTCGTCGAAACTCAAGACGACCGCATTCTGCGGTGCCGCAAGGTAAAGGCCGACCACGTCGGCGGCCTTCTGGGCAAACTGCGGATCGGTGGAAACGTACCAACTGCGCCTCCGCTTGAGACTGATCCCGAGGGTGCGCAGCACCCGCCAGACCCGATCCGCGCTCACCTCCAGCGCCCGGGCCAGCAACCGTCCATCCCAGCGGACGTGCCCGGCCGGCGCGGGCCGGTCAAGTTGCGCGAGCAGGCGGGCGCGAAACTCATCCTCATCGAGCGTGGGCGGGCGTCCCGGACGATGATCATCATGCAAGCCGCTCAAGCCCTCGCGCTCGAAGCGCGTGCGCCACTTGCTCACCATCGCCGGCCCCACTTGTAATTGCCTGGCGATCTCCTTTGAGGCCATTCCTTCGGCGGCGCGCAGGATGATTTGGGCGCGTTGCAGATGGCGCGCTTGGCCTTTGGGTTTGTGCAGGGTCGCTTGCAGTTGCTGCCGCTCGTCCCGGCTCAGTGTAATCTCAGTCGCATGCTTGGGCATGCTTTCCATCTTTGTTACGCTCCATATTTATGCAAGTAGATACTATATTAAATATCTCAAACGTTCTTTTTTTCATCCATCCAAGTCCTCAAAAACCCTAGCAACCCTAGCAACCTATGTCATTTACTCTGGAAAAATCAGGGAAGGGTGGGGTGAAGGGTTGCAAGGGTCGCAAGGGTCGCAGCGGTGAAATCCCGCCGGAGGAAGTCTTTTTTGCCCTGCAAGCCTACAAGCGCCGCAAACTGGAGCCGCGACCGTCGCGTTGGCGCTGTGTCGGTGATCCCGAAGCCTTCGGGGCGCAGAGCATCGTTCAGCTTTTGAACGAAAAGGACGAGGTTCTGGCCGACTGCTGGACACCCTTGCACGACGGCAAGGGCAGGAAAACGCGCATCCGCATCGTGCTGTCCAGCCGGGGCCAGCGTCCCCGGCTACAACCGGACGACGACCTTAGCTGGTTGCCTGACCCGCAAACAACGGATCGCGCGGCGGACTGAGAATCTCCGTGACGGCGGCACAGATCACCTGCATCAGCTCGCACGAGGCGTAGTGGTCCTCCCGCTTTTTGTGCCACTCGGGATGCTCGACGTTCCGCGCATCGACACGATAACGCTTCTCGTAGGCGGTGACCTGCAAGGCGTAGGGAATTTCCTCCGGCGCGCCGGCCACGTCGATCGACAGCACGCTCGCGCCGGGCTGCGGCAACTGCCAGTCACCCGCGATGCCATGATGAAAGTTCGCCAGACGGTCGAGCGCGCTCGGTTTGCTCCAGAGATACTGCTTGATCGGGCGCACCCGGCGCTCCATCGAGGTGCCGATGGCCGGGTCGGCGTCGGAGGTCGTGTAAATGAAGTTGCGGTCGCCGATCTTGAAGAACGGTTTCTCGTCGCCGCGAAACGCCTTCCAGCGGTAGCCGCTTTCGATCACGTATTTATAGACCTCGCCCGACCAGTTCGCGCAATCGAGAGCGACGTTGTCCGGCGAGACGCTCCATTCGGTGTGAAGCTGCCGCAGCTCGTCGATGCTCCACACTTTCGCCCAATGCAGCAGCCGTGAAGCGCCGTAAAGCCCCCACGCCCGGATGACTCCCGTGCCGTTGGCGGCTGGAGAATCCGAATTCCGACGTGCCATAAGTGGGGAGTTTTAGCCGATGAAAGCAATTTTGCGGGAGAGTGGCGCATGGTTTTCATGTTCCCCGATCACAGTAAACAGCCGGGTCAGACAAATGCAGTCCGAGGCGGCTTCGTGGGCCGGAAAAGCCTGACAAAACCATGACAAACGGCTTAACGGTTAATCAATTCCATGAGATAAGAGCCTTTGCCCTTCAGCAATAACCGGCACAACAACAACAACTAACGAATAGGGTAAAAAAGCCGGAGCACTTCCGTGAAACGCCGGGGCGCGTGTGTAACCCGCCCCCGCCATGCGGCTTACACAGACGCCCGATTCCCGTCATCTGAACGTGCAAATCGTATCACAGCGGCGCGCGTTTTTCACCGCGACCAACTGGTCTCTGCGCGCGCGAGCAGGAACCGTTAATAGCGCGGCACCGATGGGTCGATCTCGAGCGACCACGCCTCAATCCCGCCGTGCAAGCTGAACACGTCTTTGTAGCCGAGAGCGGCGAGAAACTCCGCCGCCCGCATCGAGCGCATGCCGTGGTGGCAATACGTCAGGATCGTCTGGGTTTTGTCCTGGAGCTTCGCGGGCGCTTCCGTGCGAAAAACAGAGAGCGGGATCAACTCGCTGCGCTCGATTTTGCAGATCGCGTACTCGTCCGCTTCGCGGCAATCCACGAGGCGAACCGACGCACCGGAGTCGAGCAGCGACTTCGCGTCCTGAACGCTGATTTCAACCGCAACCACGGTTTAGTAGGAGATAATGACCGGCGTGCCGGTGGAGACGTTGCGGAAAAATGCCTCGGCCATGAACTCCGGCATGCGAATGCAACCGTGCGAAGCGGGGTAGCCCGGCAGGAAGCCGGCATGCATTCCGGTGCCACCGTGAACGCGCATGAAATACGGCATTTTGGCCCCGTCGAAGATCGCGCCCGGGGGTTTCGGATCTTTTTTTGTATCGATGTCCTTCAGGATGACGTTCCCGTAGCGATCGACGTAATCGCCGTAGAGCGTGGACTTATGGTCCTTGTCCTTTTGAATGATCTTGAACGAGCCGGACGGCGTATCGAAACCTTCGCGTCCTGTCGAGACCGTCGAGACGCCGACAAGTTCGCCTCCTTTGTAGAAATAAGCGCGCTGCTCGCCGAGGCTGATGCGAATGGATGGCCTCCCGGGGACACCATCGCCATCCCAGTAGGAAACGGTGTCGAAATTCGTCCTTCTCGCTCCATAGGTTCCGGTCGATCCCAAGTATTGTGTTTCGGCATACCGCGGGTCTGTGCCGCAGCCGGTGCTGAAGCAAACGACGAACAAAAGGCCGATGAAGGACAGAAACTGTTTGGGCATAACCGATTTGAGCGTGCGCAATAAACCCACTGGCCGGGGATGCGTCAATAGTGAATGCGGAGAAGGAAGCTGCCGCTATTTCTTCGGAGCGAGCAGGCGGACCCTCACTTCGGCGGAAAGTGGAGATTGCTGAATCCACGCGGTCGCGGCGTTCGAATCGCGCCGAAGCCAGTTTCGAGCGATGGACTCGAGTTGCTGGTTGCGCTTGGTTTCATCGGCGAGAGTGGCGGCCCATTGGATGGCGTAAGCCGGGTCGTTGTAGCTGTATTGCGACAGAAACCGGCCGACGACGGCATCCTTGGTCGCGCCCGGAGCCAGCGCGTTCACCCAGGCGGCGGCGGCATTGCGATCGCTGCGCGACCAGGAGGCGACGACTTGCGAGAGCGCGTTTTCCTTGCCTTTGCCCTCGGGCAACGCGGTGGCCCACGTGATGGCTGCCTTCGGGTCTTCCGAGGCCCATTGGCTCGCGAGATTGGAAGTGGCGTTGTCACGTCCATTTCCGGCAGGCAATGACTCGACCACTCGCGCAGCCGCCACTGGATCGTTCGAGGCAATCTGGCTCACGATGTTCGAGATGGCGTTGTCCCGGACGTCACCTTCCGGAAGCGATTTTGCGATCGCGATGGCACCTTGCGGATCGCTCGATGCAAGCCCGCCCGCGATTGCCGGCCAGACGATATTTTTCACATGGTCATCGGTCTGCTGCTTCGCCCATGCGGATGCAGTCGCGGGATCATTGTTCGCCCATTGGTTTGCGATATTCCGCAGCATGTTGTCCTGGCTTTCACCGGGCGGAAGCATCGAGACGAGCGTTACCGCGCGCGTCGGATCGCGATAGATGGTGCTGTAGGTCATCGACTCGATGACGCTGGTCTTCTCGCTGCCCTCCTGCAGGCGATCCAGCCACGCCATCGCAGCTTCCACGTCCTGATTGGCCCAGTTGGAGACGACATTCCTGATGGTTTGCTGGCGATCGTTTCCCGGAGGCAGGCTGAGAGCGAACTCCGCCGCGCCTTTTGGGTCGGTCTGCGCCCAGTTACCCGTGACGTTCGACATGGCATTCCGTTTTCCTCGGCCATCAGGCAGTTTCTTCACCCACTCGAGCGCGGCGGCGACGTCGGAGTTCGCCCATTGGCTCACGACCTGGCCGATGGCGTTTTCACGGCTCTGACCCGCCGGCAGTTGCACGGTGAGATTCGCCGCCGCGACGGGATCGCTCTGCGCCATCACGCTCAGAATGCTTGAGAGTGCGTTGGCACGGTCGCGTCCCTCCGGCAACTGGCTGAACCATCTAAGCGCGGCTTGCGCGTCCTTCGCAGCCCAGATGCCGGCCACGTTTTGCAAGGCGCTCGAGCGCATCTGCGCATTGGTCAATCGCCCGGCGCGCGTCGCCGCGGCGATCGGATCGCGCGAGGCCCAATTCGAGAATATCGGATACAAGCCGCCCATTTCCGTCATCCGACCGGTGGCACTTTGGACAAGAGCCAACGCGGCCTCCGGGTCGCTTTCGGCGAGATAAGAGGCAATGGCCTGCATCGCCTGGTCTTTCAACCTTCCCGCTGGAAGTTGCGCCATCCATTTCTGCGCCCCGGCCATGTCTTTTTCCGCCCAGCCACCGACCACGGCTGCCACTGCATTCGTGCGCTCGGTGCTGTTGCGGGTCGCCTGGGCGTATTCCATGGCGGCCACCGGATCGACGGTCGCCCATCGGCTTAGAATTTCGCTCGTTGCCCAATGCTTCTCGTTGAACCCGGACATATTCTCGATCTGAGCCAGCGCTTCCCTGACATGCGCAAGATCGACGCTCTCGGCCAACTGCGTCATGGCCTTCCATCGCTTGCGCGGATTGCCGACGCCGGCTGCCACTTCTTTCAAGAGGGACGCGAAATCCTTGGTCGAAGTCGCATTGCCGGTCGTTGCGCCGATCGTGTCGTCAACCGGCGAGGGAGACTCCGTCCGCGCTTCCGCAGGCGCGCGGGTTGGTTCGTTCTTTTGGGTGTGATCGCCCGGCAAGCCTTTGGCTGCGGTGCCCGCCGGGTGGCGAAGATTTCCAAGCGCGAGTCCTAAGACGAACGCGACAACTGCGACGATGATGCTGGTGACTTTCATTTGGTGAGTGTCATTCTGAGCGCAGTTCCGGTCTGCTTTGAGACCGGAACGGAGTCGAAGAATCTCTGCCTTTTCTTTCATCCCGACAACGGAAAAACGAAACGTCAGAGAATCTTCGACTCCGTTCCGTTCCGCAAGAGCCGGAAGGAAACTCCGCTGCCAATGAACTCGCCCCGGACGCCGAACCAGCGTTGCCACGCGACGCGTCGAAAAATCAGGCTGCGCCCACTTACCGCGTGTTCATGTTCAAGAGACTCTGCTTCACGTCCTGCGCCATCGTGGATTGGTTGATCCATTGTTTCGCCGCGGCGGCATCGTCGCGCATCCAGTTCGAGCCGACGTTGTGTAACTGGTTGCTGCGCATGTTCTGGTCGGTCATGGAACTGACCAATTGCATCGCAAGCAGCGGATCCGTCCGGACCATCTGGTAACTGACCGATTGGATTGCATGGTCGCGATCCGGCCCGACGGCGAGAGAGTTCACCCATTGCGCCGCTCCCTGCACATCGCTTTGCACCCAGGACTGCGCCACGTCGCCGAGCGCATTTTGCCGTTCGCCGGGGTCGGTCAACTGCATCGCCCATTGCGCTGCTGCGGCTGGATTCGAGCTGGCCCACTGGTAGGCGAGGTTGGAGATCGCATTGTTGCGGGCGGAGCTTTTCTTGATCGAAAGCGCGATGTCGGCTGCCGCGACGGGATCGACCTGCACGAGGCCGCTCACGATGCCCGGCCAGACAGCGGCCTGCACGTTCGCATCCGTCTGCTCCGCGGCCCATGCCTGCGCCGAAGCGGGATCGCTCTGCGCCCAGTTGCTGGCAATGTTGCGCAGCACATTGTTCTGGCGATCGCCCGAGGTCATCAACCCGACAAGCTGGATGGCTCTTTGCGGATCGTCGTTGGAAACCTGCCAGCTCAACTGTTCGATCATCCTCGTCCTCTGAGCGCCTTCGGGCTGCTGTCCGAGCCAGGCGCAGGCAGACTCGAAGTCCTGGCCGATCCAGTTGCGAATGACGTTGCCAAGGACTTCCGCCTGCTGCGGACCGGCCGGCAGTTGCTGCACCCATGCAAGCGCGGCGTTCACGTCCTGCTGCGCCCATTGGTGGGCCACCGTGCCGAGCGCCTGATTTTGCAAGCTGCCCGGCGGAAGGCTGGCGGCCCGTTGCGCCGCTCCGGCCGGATCGCGCATGGCCCATTGGCCGAAAACGGAATACGCAACGGAATAGCCCGGCATCCTCGACGTGTCGGCTTGAGCCATGGCCAGCGCGCTTTCGGGATCGTTCTCGGCCAGGGCGCTGATGATGATCCGCTGCGCATCGCGTCTCAGCGAGCCGGGCGGCTGCTGGTCGGCCCATTTTTGCGCGGCGGCGAGGTCTTTCTCCGCCCATCCGCCAAGCGCTCCGAGGATGGCTTGTTTGCGTTCGGATCCTTTTGGCAGCGACTGGGCGTATTCCATCGCGGCTTCGGAATCCTCGCGCGCCCAGTTCGCGAGGGCGAGGTTCAACAGCATGCTTTTCTCGGAGAAATTGCCCAGCTTGCGAATGGCGTCCACCATTTCGCGCGCATTGCTCCCGTTGATCTCCTCGGCCAGGGCGTAGATTTTTCCCATGCGCCGGGACCGTCCTTTTTCGTTCACGATCTTCGCGAGCTTGTATTCGAAATCACCCGACTCCGATGTCAGTTCGGCGATCGCGGCTGGTTCCGGCTCGTTTGAAATGGCAATCGGCCGGCCCTCGGTGTTCTGGGGGCGACCTGAAGCGGTTGCCGCGCTCGTTTCGCCTGAACCCGATTGCGAGAGCGAGCGAAGAACACCCGCCGAGCATAGCCCCGCTGCAAACGCGATTGCGGCGAGGAGCATGGCATGCTTCGGTTGCATGGACTTGGGAAACTATAGCAATGCTTTCGGAAAGGAAAGCGCCAGCTTTCCGGCGGTGCTTTCGCCATTGGAAACTCAGACCCGAAACCGGAACGCCACCGCCTAAAGCTGGGCGACGTGATGCTGGCTCGATGTGAGCTGCGCGAGAACCCGACGAACGGGGAGATTGGTCACATTCACCTTTGTGCCGACGCCAATAATGTCGAAAACCTTCACCACATCTCGTGAGCGCATGCGGATGCAGCCGTAGCTCGCCGGACGCCCAATTGAGCGCTCGACCGGTGTTCCGTGGATATAAATTCCCCGATCATAGGCGTGGTCGTTCTGGCTTTCCAAACCTCTGAGCCAGAGAATCCTCGTCACGATCGGATCGCGGCCCCGGGCGTTTGGAGGAAGGATTTCCCCCGTTGGGCGGCGGCCTTTGAAAACAGCGCCGAGCGGAGCATTCGCGCCGATCTTTTGGGCGACTTCGAGTGTGCCAAGCGGGGTGGCGTAACTGCCACGGTGATCTCCCACGCCATACTTCGAAGTCGAAACGGGATACTCGGCGATGGGAGTGCTGTTGCCGAGAATCACGAGCTTTTGATCCGGCACACTGACGATCACCTGGTACTGGCTATCATTGGCCAGCAGCAAACGAAGGCTGAGAAATAAGAAGCAGACTGTAGCTAAAAACAACCGCGACAACATGCGTTCGCATACAAAGCACGAGTTATGCCCCGATGCAAAGCGTATTGTAATCATTTTACGCAGGAACCGCATCGACCGGGTCGCGCTCCGACAGGTTCAATCGCGGCAGCCATTGGGCTATCGAAGAAAAAGCTACGTAGGAGAATCCCGCCTGGAAAAGAATCAGGAACGGAACTGACGTATATTGCCGGTCGATCACCGCAACCAGCACATAACAGGTGAAATAAAGCGCGAACGCCAGTTCGATGAACGGCAGCGCGGATTTCAGCGGGATGTATTTCGAAGCGCGCCACGACTGCTTGTTTTTTTCGATACCGTACTTCGGAGTTCGCGTGAACTCGGACTGCTGATTGAATACCGCTTCCAGGACTGCGCGGGCATTGTTCAGGGCCATGCCGATTCCAAGTGCCAGAAGCAGGGGCAGAAGCAGGATCTCCTTGAGCCAGGTCTTCGGATAAAGCTCGCGCTGGGCGCAAATGTAAAACACCCCGGCGGAGACCGACGCGGCAAGAAACACGGGGATATCGAGCAGAACCATCCGCCATAAACCGCCACCGAGGTGTTGGGATTGGTTTAACAGGACACACAAGAAAATGAGCAGCAGGTAGGCAAAGTTCGACGTGAGATGCGCCGTCGCCTCGATCTTGACCACCAGCGGCTGGTTGCTGCGCCAGACCGCCGGCAGGATTTTCTTGCAGGTTTGAATCGAGCCTTTTGTCCAGCGATGCTGCTGCGACTTGAACCCGTTCATATCGACGGGCAGCTCGGCGGGCGTCACCAGGTCGGCAAGGAAAACAAACTTCCAGCCCTGCAACTGCGCGCGATAGCTCAGGTCGAGGTCTTCGGTCAGCGTGTCGTGATGCCAGCCGCCCGATGTGTCGATGCACGAGCGCCGCCAGAGCCCGGCTGTTCCGTTGAAATTGAAGAACCGACCGCTGCGGCTGCGAGCTGTTTGCTCCAGCAGGAGGTGCCCGTCGAGGAACATCGCCTGAACCCGTGTCAGCAAAGAGTACTTCTGGTTGATATGGCCCCAACGCGTCTGAACCATCCCGATCTTCGGATCGGAAAAATAATGGATCGTGCGTTTCAGAAGATCGGGGGTCGGAACGAAATCCGCGTCGAGAATCAGAATGAAATCGCTCTTGCAGGTCTTCAGCCCTTCTTCAAGCGCGCCGGCCTTGAATCCCGTGCGGTCCTCGCGATGGATCAGTTCGATGTCGAAACCTGCGGCCTTCAGTTCGGCAACCTGCTCCTGGCTGATCTGGCGGGTTTCATCCGTCGAATCGTCAAGCAATTGGATCTGGAGCAGTTCGCGCGGGTAATCGAGCGCACTCACCGCCTTCAGCAGGCGCTCGACCACGTAATACTCGTTGTAGATCGGAAGCTGCACCGTCACGCGCGGAAGGGTGTCGAAGTGAGAAACCGGCTTAGGGACGTTCTTCCGGTTTTTGAAAAACAGATAGATGATGGCGTACCGATGCACGCCATAGAGCGAAAGCCCAAAAAGCACGATCAGATAACAAACTGCCCAAATTATGTGTCCCATTCGTTCGCTGTTGCGAAGTATTGTATATTTTGCGGCGGTTCCCGCCTAATTTGCGCGGAACTATGCCCGTTTGCTAAAACCCGTCAAGAGGAAATCCTACCCTCGAAAACGGCTTAATGGGTTGGATTTTTACCATCAATTTCGCTTCAAAACAGCAGACGGGCCTGGTTTTCGACAAGTTCGACGCCGCCATTGAAAATTAGGCATGCAATGCCAGCCGCTCTTCCCCACACTCCCGCCAAACCATGAATAGCGAAGTCCGAAAATTCCGTGCAATCGCCCAAGAGTTCCTGGACGTCTCGCACGAGATGTTCCCGCACGAAGCCAGCGAACTCGGCCTGCATCAATACGACGCCGAACTCGGCGTGAACGACGAGAAACTTCACGTGCGCCACATCGGGGTGATGCGCTCGACGCTCCACGAAGTCGAGGCGCTGGCCGACAACGCCTTCGACGGAGACGACTGGCTCGACCGGCGCGGCTTCCTGTCCATGCTTCGAACCGGCCTGTTCTTCCAGGACACCCACCAGCGCTGGCGCACCAACCCGCAAGTCCATTGCGACGCCGCGATCCAGTCGATCTTCGGCCTCGTCGTTCGCAACACCGGCAACCTCCGCCGCATCCTGCCCGCGATCGAGAGCCGCCTCGGCAAACTGCCGGGTTTCCTCGCCGCCGGGTCGGATTGCATTCGCAAACCTGTCCCGCTCTGGACGAAACTCGCCATCAAGACCTGCACGGGCGCGGAGCCGTTTCTCAGCGAGCTGGAAAAGCAGATCCTCCCGCTCGCGGCGGACCCGGCAAAAACCGCCAGACTTTTCAACGATGGGCGGGCGGCTTTCAAGAACTTCGCCCGTTCCATCGGCAACAAAGCGTCCGGCCCGGCCAACGGCTTTTCGGTGGGGCGCGAGGGATTCGAGTTCCTCATCCGCGAGCGGCTCGGGCTGCCCTACTCGCTGCCGGAGGCCGAGGCTCTCGGTAACAAACTCATCGCCCGTTTCAGGGATGAGCTGAAACGCGAAGCTGCCAGGTTTGGCCGCAAGTCGGTGCAAGAAGTCATTGCCGAGACCGCCTCCAAATGGACGCCTTCAAGCGCCGGGCTGCTGGAGGAGTACAGGCGCACGACCGAAGACGTGAAACGGCGGTTCGTCGAGGCGGACCTGCTTACACTTCCCGCAGGCGAGCGGCTGAAAGTCACGCCCGTGCCCGACTTCCTGCGCCACCTTTTCCCGACTGCGGCGTATCAACAGCCCGGTCCGTACGAGAAAAACCAGACCGGCATTTTCTGGGTCAACGATCTCAGTCTCCAGCAAACCGATCCTGCGAAGAAGCGGGCGGAAATCGAACAGCATTTCGGGCTCGAACTCACCTGCGCCCACGAAGCATACCCCGGGCATCACGTGCAGTTCGTCATCCAGAACCGCAATCCCAGCAAGCTGCGCCGGCATTTTGCGCACGCCATTTTCTACGAAGGCTGGACGCTCTGGTGCGAAAAAATGTGCATCGACCACGGCATCTACGCCGCACCGCACGCCCGGCTCATGCAACTCTCCGACGCACTCTGGCGCGCCCATCGCATCGTCATCGACTGCGGCCTGCATTCGGGAAAAATGACGTACGCGAGCGCGGCGAAATTTCTGGTCGATGGCGTCGGCTTCACCCAACGCCGCGCCGAGGGCGACGTGAACTGGTACACCAGTTCGCCCACCGTGCCGATGAGCTACCTGATCGGCCGCCTGGAACTCGAACGGCTCCACGCCGCGCTTGTCGGCGAGGACGGCTGGACGCTGAAGCAGTTCAATGACTGGGTCTTGAGCTTCGGCGCGATCCCGTGGAGCTGGATCTGGCAGTCGCAGTTGCGCAGTGCCTGAAGGTGCGATGTGTTCTGTTTTCCAAAACGCCGTCATTCCGAGCGGAGATTCGGTCTGCTTTGAGACCGAATCGAAGTCGAGGAATCTCTGATTTTTCCTGATCGACCCGTGAACAAGGAACAAATCAAAGATGCTCCGGCTGCTTTTTCTTCCGCAAAGTCGGAAGAAAACTCCGCTGCCAATGAACTCGCCCCGGATGCCGAACCTTTTGCGCGCCGCGCTTTGGACTGCGGCGGCTTGACGCCGCTTTGCGGAGGAGCGGACTTGTCCGCGTGGCGGAAGAGCACACCGCACACCCGCAGACATCCCGTCCACGGAGACAAGTCTCCACCTGCCTCAAAGCGCGGACAAGTCCGCGCACTCCAAAGCGCTCCGCGCGAAACACGCCGGGGCGATGCTTTTGGGAAGCGCCCCCGGAGTTCATTGCCAACGCCGGCAAAACCCCGTTTTGTGAGCGCCTCAGAATGACGGGCTTTTGAGACCACCTCAGCCGTGACAGCGAAACCGAAAAAACGCAGCCTGTTTTTCACATCGAACGGCGAAGCCCCGTCGCTGCCGGCCCGCGTGCTCAACTTTGCCGCCGCGTTCCTGCTGCTCGGACTGCTCTTTACGTTCGCGTTCCATCAGCTCGCTTATCACTGGAACTGGCAGTCCGTCTTCGCCTACCGGCAGAAATTCATCACCGGCTGGCTCGTCACGATTCTGATTTCGCTCTCGGCGCTCGTCATCAGCAGTTGCATCGGCCTGCTGTTCGCGCTGGCCCGGCGCAGTCCGTTTCTGTTCCTGCGCTATTTCAGCCGGATTTATGTCGAAATCATCCGGGGCACGCCGCTGCTCGTGCAGATCCTGATTTTCTTCTACGTCGTCGCCGAAGCCTTCGCCATCCGCGACCGCTACGTCGTGGGCGTGCTCACACTCTCGGTCTTCAGCGGCGCCTACATCAGCGAAGTCATTCGCGCGGGCATCGAGAGCGTCGGCAAATCCCAGCTCGAATCCGCGAGGGCGATCGGGCTGACCACCGTGCAAACATATCGGCACGTCATTTTCCCGCAGGCAATCCGCCAGATCCTCCCGCCGCTCGCGGGGCAGTTTGCATCGCTCATCAAAGACTCGTCGCTCCTCTCGATCATCGGCATCAACGAGTTCGCCCTCAACGCGCAGGAAGTGAACAGCTACACCTACAGCACGCTCGAAAGCTACATCCCGCTCGCCGTCGGCTATCTCATCCTGACGCTGCCGATCTCGCTCTGGACGCAATCTCTCGAACGCAAACATCGCTTCGAAACATAAGGAACCGATGCAACTCTCGCTCGATGGCATTTCGAAAAGCTTTGGCGCCCACCGCGTGCTCGATGCGGTTTCCATCAGTCTGGAAAAAGTCCACAGCCTCGTGCTGATCGGGCCGTCCGGTGGTGGAAAGTCCACCTTGCTGCGCGTGATTGCCGGACTCGAAACACCGGACGAAGGCACGGTCGAGATCGACGGCGCGCACGTCAGTTTCGACGAGGCCGAATTGCAAAAGCACCGCCGGAAAATCGGCGTCGTGTTCCAGGCGTTCAACCTTTTTCCCCATCTCTCGGCGCTGCAAAATATCACGCTGCCGCTGGAAAAAGTGCATCGCATCGCGCCGCACGAAGCGCGCGAAATCGCCCTCCAGTCCCTGCGTCGGTTCCAACTCGAAAACCACGCGCACAAAAAACCCGCCGAACTGAGCGGCGGCCAGAAACAGCGCATTGCCATCGCGCGTGCCATCGCGATCAAGCCGCGCCTGCTGCTGTTCGACGAGCCGACATCCGCGCTCGATCCGGAGATGACCGCCGAAGTTCTCGACGTGATCGAGGAGCTTAAAGAAGAAGGCCGCGACTTTATCCTCGTCACTCACGAAATGGGTTTCGCCCGCATCGTCGCCGATCAGATCGCCTTTCTCGCCGATGGAAAAATCGTCGAACTCGGCACCGCCGCCGCCCTCTTCGACAGCCCGCGCACGGCGACCTGCCGCGACTTCCTGGCGCGCGTGCTGAAATACTAGGGATCTGACGGGGATAAACGAGCGCGTTCTTTTTGAGAAAATCGTGGATCGAATCCCATGCAAACTGCACTCGCCTCAACGTGTTCGTGCTCGTCGCGTATCGAGTTGCGAAGCCAGAACAAGCTCTCCAACCGTAAAACGTCGTTGTTTTTCTTACCATTACACCACGGGAGGTGTGGCTGGACCGGGCTTTCTTCGGTTTTGCGGGCGAGGGCTTTTGGGAATGGAAAGCAAAGTCTTTTCCAGTCCACCACTCTCCGTAACAAAGTCGCGTCGCTTTTCGCAGGAAGGCGGTGTCTATTTGCCGCATGAGAATTTTGAAAACCCCAACGCCCGACCCATGCGTTGACATCCGCGTGGCATTCACCCGTGCCTTCGGAGGCGCTCCCGCCCCCATACGCAACGGCAACTGCCTGCGCGTGGCTCTGATTGAAACGCCGCTCGGCCCGATGCTCGCCGCTGCCAGCCACGGTGCCGTGTGCCAGCTTGAATTCGCCGACCGTCGCGGTTTGGAAAAAAGTTATGCCGAAATGCGACAACGGTTCGCCCTGCCCGTCGTGCCGGGCGACAACGCCGTGATGCAACGGCTGCGCGTGGAGTTGCAGGAGTATTTCAACGGCACGCGCCACGAATTCACCGTCCCGGTTTCGCTGCGCGGAACGGACTTCCAGCAACGCGTCTGGCTCGAATTGCAACGCATCCCCTTTGCCCAAACCGCCAGCTACCAAGCCATCGCGAAAAAGATCGGCTCACCCACGGCCGTGCGAGCCGTCGCCCGCGCCAACGGCACCAACCGCCTTTACTTGCTTGTCCCGTGTCATCGCGTCATCGCCAAGAACGGCGCGCTCAGCGGCTACGGCGGCGGCGTCTGGCGCAAACGCCTGCTACTGGAGTTGGAACGCACCGGCCACCTGCCGCGATGATTCCCTGCTGCAACTCCGCGCGCCACGCAAAGCAACGCGGCGTTCATTGCCTCCTACAACCCTGTGCGTTCGTAGATGGAAGCGAGCGGCAGGCTGCACTCGATCGAGGGAAGCGCGAGGACATCGCTTTTCTCCGTGAGAAACTCCATCACCCATCCTTCGGCGGTGCGCCGGTAAATCGTCACAGCGACGTGGAATTGATCGACCATGGCGTAAACGTCCAGCGAGGGAATCGCCTGGTAGTTGCGCAGTTTTTCGCCGCGGTCGATCCGCTCGGTGTCGGGTGACATGACCTCGAAAATCACGCGCGGTTCATTGGCGAAGTGCGAAGCGTTGCCCGCGCCCGAGCAGTCCACGGTGGCGTCGGGATAGTAGAAAAAATCGGCCGCGTCCTTTCGGATGCGGACCTTTACATCGGAAGAGAGCGCCTCGCAGCGACGACCGCGAAGTTGCTGGCGAAGCTCGCCGTAAATGTTCCCGGCAATGCGGTCATGACCAATACTCGTGCCGGCCATCGCATAGATGACTCCCGCGAGATACTCGTGCTTCGCCTGGCTCACTCGTTCCCCGGCGAGATAGTCTTCAGTCGTCGTGTAGTATTCGGCGCGCAGTGCGTTGCCCATGATTTCGAGATTAATTCGATGAGCCGCTGCCAGCAAGCGGAGTTGATCCGAAGCTTCTACTTCCTCTTCGCCAGCACGTCCCGCTCGTAGCTCTTCACCTCGTTCAGCCACGCGTCGCCGACAGGCACGTTGTTACGCTGGCAATAGACATTCCACACGGCTCCGAAGGGCCGGGTCTTGGCTTCCTCCAATAGCGCGAGCCGCGAGGTGTTGTCGCCGGCGTTTTCGAGTTCGCGCAGCTTCGCGGTCGGCTCCAGCAGCGCGAGGAGCAGCGCCTTGAGCGCGTTGCGCGTGCCGATCACCCACGCGGCGATGCGGTTGATGCTCGCATCGAAAAAGTCGAGGCCGATGTGGGTGCGCCCGAGGAATCCGCCGCGCACGACTTCCTCCATGATCGCCTTCGTCGCGTCGTCGAGGATGACGACGTGATCGCTGTCCCAGCGGACCCCGCGGCTGACGTGCAGCAGGATTTCCGGCACAAACTGGAGCACCGACGAGATTTTGTCGGCGAGCGATTCGGTCGGATGAAAATGTCCCGCGTCGAGGCAGATGAGCTTCTGGTTTTTCACCGCATAGCCGAGATAGAACTCGTGCGAGCCGACGACATACGACTCCGAGCCGATGCCGAACAGCTTGCACTCGACCGCGTCGAGGTTGTGCTTCTGATCGAGCTTCTCAGAGAACAGCGCGTCGAGGGAGGCTTCGAGGCGTTCGCGCGGCGCTTTGCGATCGACCGGCGTGTCTTTCTGGCCGTCGGGAATCCAGACGTTCGTGACGCAGGTGTTGCCAAGTTGTTTGCCGATGTCCGCGCCGATCTTGCGGCAGGCGATGCCGTGTTCGATCCAGAATTTGCGGACGCTTTCATCGGCGCTCGAAAGCGTGAAGCCGTCGTTCGCGAGAGGATGAGAGAAATAGGTCGGGTTGAAATCGAGGCCGAGCCCGCGCGCTTTGCACCAGTCGATCCAGCTTTGAAAATGCGCGGTGGTGATCTCGTTGCGATCGACTTTTTTTCCTGAGAAGTCGGCGTAGCAGGCGTGCAAATTCAGGCGATGCTTGCCGGGGATCAGCGAGAGCGCCTTGTCGAGATCGCCGCGCAGTTCGTCGAGCGTGCGCGCTTTGCCGGGATAGTTGCCGGTCGCCTGAATGCCGCCGCCGGTCAGCCCGGCCTCGGGATTCTCGAAGCCGCCGACGTCGTCGCCCTGCCAGCAATGGAGCGAGATCGGGATGGTCGCGAGCGTTTGCAGAGCGGCTTCGGTATCGACGCCGATGGCTGCGTAAGTGTCTTGGGCGAGTGAGTAGGATTGGTTCATGGGTGGGATTTCTGTTGGTGGTTTGGTTAAAAACAAAGAACCGTCAGCTTCTTCGGTCCGTGCGCGCCGAGGACAAGAATGCGCTCGATGTCGCCCGTGCGGCTCGGGCCGGTGATGAACGAAGTGAAGCTCGGATAGTTCCCCGCGTATTTTTCTTTCAGCAGCGCAATCGCCGCCGGGAGGTCGGGCAGAAGCTGTTCGCGCCGCGCGAGCACGACGTGATGCGGCGGCAGCACCGACAGCGCGCGACCGCCCGCACTTACGCTCGAAACAAGCACACTCCCGGTCTGGGCCACGAGCGCGTCGCATTCGCTGATGCCCGCGTCGCACGATTCGAGTTCGTTCACGTCGTATCCGTTGCTGATGTTGAGCGTCGGCAATCCGAGGCCCGGGCAGACTTTGTCCGCGAGTTCGCAACCGTGAGTCGCGATCTTTTTCCACGAGTCGGCTGAAGCGATGGCGCGAAGTTCGGCGGAGACTTCTTCGATGCTGTTGAGCAGACGGAAGTCGGTTTTGAGATCGACCGAGTTCGCGGCGAACAGTTGGACGCGATCCTCGAACGAGTCGCCAACCGCAGGCAGCCACTCGGAGATATGGCTCGCCGATTCCGCTTCGGAAACGGGATGCGCGTGTTTGTGATCGTGCGCACCGGGCACTGGCGCGGGCACGCTCAGCGCCTCGCGGATTCGACCAAGGATTTTTTCGCGTTCACTCATGGGATTGGTATCGAAGCGCACAGATCGGAGGGACGAGTTCCACGAGTTCCCATCTTCCGCGCGAACATCAGGGACTCGTGGAACTCGTCCCTCCGACGCGCGTGCTGTGTGAAGTGGATGGTCGTCATGGCTCGTTCACGAATCCTTCCGCTTCTGCTTGCGCATATATTCCTTAAACGTCACCGGCGCGATCGGCGGCAGTTCGCGCGACTGCGTCCATGCGTAAGCCGGGTCGAGCCGCGTGCCTTTGATGAGCGGATGAAACATCTGGCCGATGCGCCCGAGTTTTTTCGCCAGCTCGAATAGCTCCGCGTGGTTCATCAAAAATCCGAATCCGATGAACGCGAGCTTTTCCCACCAGACCGGCTTTTGCGACATCGCGTTGCGCCGGTTTTGGAGCAGGTGATGATGCAGGTTGATCTTCACCGGGCACGCCTCGGTGCAGGCGCCGCAGAGCGACGACGCCGACGAGAGATGTTTCCAATCCTGTAACCCACGCAGATGCGGCGTGATGACGGAACCGATCGGGCCTTGATACGTCGTGCCGTAGCTGTGGCCGCCGATGTTTTTGTAAATCGGGCAGACGTTCAGACACGCGCCGCAGCGGATGCAATGGAGCGCGTCGCGCTGCTCGGGATCGGCGAGAAGGCGCGTGCGATGGTTGTCGAGTAGCACGACGTGGAATTCCTCCGGTCCGTCCGGCTCTCCGGGCTGGCGCGGGCCTCCATACATCGAGTTGTAGCAGGTGATCGCCTGCCCTGCGCCGGCGGTTCCGAGCATCGGCAGAAAGAGCGCGAGGTCGTCCATGCGCGGCAGCACTTTTTCGATGCCCATCAGCGCGATATGAACCTTCGGCAGCGCGCACGTGAGCCGTGCGTTGCCTTCGTTTTCGGTGATGGAAATCATCCCGGTCTCGGCGATGGCGAAGTTCCCTCCGCTGATTCCGATGTCGGCATTGATATATTTCTGACGCATGATGCGTCGCGCGATCATCGTCAGTTCCTCCGGGCTGTCGGTCGGCGCGGTGCCGAGTTCGCGCGTGAACAGCTCGCTGATGTCGCCGCGCGTGAGATGCATCGCGGGAAAAACGAAATGATAGGGCGCCTCGTGCCGGAGTTGGACGATGTATTCGCCGAGATCGGATTCGACGACGTCGTAGCCCTCCTTTTCGAGCGCTTCGTTGAGGTGGATTTCCTCGCCGGTCATCACCTTGGACTTGATGATCGAGCGCGCCTTTTTCTCCTTCACGATTCCGAGAATGATCGCGCGCGCCTGCTCGCCGTTGCTGGCCCAATGCACCTTGCCGCCGCGCGCTTCGAGCTTGGTGGCGAACTCGACAAGATGTTTGTCGAGGTGGTTCACCGCGTCCCACTTGATCTCCGCCGCGGTCTGGCGCGCCTCCTGCCAGCTTTGGAATTTCGATTTCTTCGCGTCGCGCGCGGCCTCGTATTTTTTCAGGGCGGTCTTGATCAACACGCGATGCTGCAGATCGCGTGTGAGGCGGATGGCGTCTTGTTTGAACTGGCGGACGGCGGGGATCATAGGAAGAATGACCAATGACTAATGACTAATGACCAATGAGGTCCGAAATCCGAAGGATGAAATCTCAGGTGCGAAACGGCGGCATTGGTCATTGGTCATTGGTCATTGGTCATTTCGCATTCAGCACCTCCGCGAGATGAATGGTCTTGAGCTTCTTCCCCTGGCGGTCGAGCAGGCCCTGGATATGCATGAGGCAGCTTGAATCGTTCGACACGATGTATTCCGCGTTCGTCTCGATCGCGGAGCCACATTTGTTCTCTCCCATCGCGGTCGAGATCATCGGGAACTTCGCGGAGAACGTGCCGCCGAACCCGCAGCACGACTCGGCCTCGGTCATTTCGATCAACTCCAGGCCGCTCACTTTGGCGAGCAGTTCGCGCGGCGGCCTTTTCGTGCCGAGTTCGCGCAGGCCGTGGCAGCCATCGTGAAAAGTCACGCGGGCCGGAAATCGCGCGCCGAGTTCCGTGACGCCGAGTTTGTTCACCAGGAATTCGGAGAACTCGAACACCTTTGCCGCCATCGCTTTCGCCGCCTGCGCGTGCTCTGTTTTTTCAAAAAGCTCCGGGTAAAAAACCTTCAGCATCGCGCCGCACGAGCCGGACGGGATCACGATCGTCTCCGCGTCTTTGAGGATGTTCAGCACTTTCACCGCGACCGTCCGCGTCTCCTCCCAATAGCCCGAGTTGAACGCCGGCTGGCCGCAGCACGTGATCTCCTCCGGGTAATCGATCGTGTGGCCGAGGCGCTCGAGAATCTGCACCATGCTGATCGCGACTTTCGGATAACAGGCGTCGATGAAACAGGGAATGAACAGCGTGACTTTCATCAGGTGCTGTCAGTTCATAACACGCAGGCGGTTTCGCTCAATGAGAAAGTCTAAAAATTACACGCCAGGCGATTTCGGGCGGATTTACTGGCGCAGATTGGCGCAAAGGTTACAGTCTTTTCCAATTCATGAATCTCCCCTCTTTTTTCTTCGTGCTCTGCGTTCTTGCTTCGCCCCTTCTCGCGCAGCGCCAGATGGAGGCGCTGGATCGAGGGCTTGTCGCCGTGCAGGAGGCCGATGGCAAAGTTTTTCTAAGCTGGCGTCTGCCCGGCACCGATCCGGAGAACGTCGCTTTCAATCTCTACCGCGTCACCGATGCCGCACCGCAAAAACTGAACGCCACGCCGCTCGCGGGGCCGACGTGTTTCGAGGATTCCAGCGCGACGCTCAGCCACGAGACGAAGTATTTCGTCCGGCCTGTCGTGAACGGCAAGGAAGGCGAACCGTGCAAGCCGTTTCCCATCGCTGCAAACGCACCGCCGCTGCCTTACCATTCGATCCCGTTGCAGACGCCCGAAGGCTACACGCCCGGCGATGCGTCCGTCGGCGATCTCGACGGCGACGGCGAATACGAGATCGTTCTGAAGCAGGAGCAGAATCCGCAGGACAACTCGCACTCCGGCTTCACCGGCGACACGCTGCTCCAGGCTTACAAGCTTGATGGCAAACTGCTCTGGACGATTCATTTTGGAAAAAACATCCGCGAAGGCGCGCACTACACGCAGTTCATGGTCTATGACCTGGATGGCGACGGCCTCGCCGAGGTCGCGATGAAAACAGCCGACGGAACCATCGACGGCACGGGCAAGGTCATCGGCGACGCGAATGCGGATCATCGCAACGCAAGCGGCCACATTTTGAAAGGGCCGGAGTATCTCACCGTGTTCGACGGAAGAACCGGCGCGGCGCTGCAGACGGTGCCTTACATTCCCCCACGCCACCCGACGAAACTCGAGCCGACCGAGGCGGAATTGAAAGCGATCTGGGGCGACGGACACGGCAACCGATCCGATCGTTACAACGCCTGCATCGCTTATCTCGATGGCAAGCGACCGAGCCTCGTGATGTGCCGAGGTTACTACACCCGCGCGGTGATCGCCGCATTCGACTGGCGCGACGGCAAGCTCACGAAGCGCTGGGTTTTCGACACCGACGACGGCACGCCCGGAAACGCAAAATATCGCAGCCAGGGCAACCACAACATCTCCGTCGCGGACGTGGACGGCGACGGCAAAGACGAGATCGTCTTCGGGGCCGCCGTCATCGACGACAACGGCAAGGGCCTTTACTCGACAGGCTGGGGACACGGCGACGTGCTGCACGTCGGTGACTTCGACCCGTCGAATCCCGGCCTCGAGATCGTGGGCATTCAGGAGCGCTTCGACAAACAGGGCCTCAGCCTCCGCGACGCAAAGACGGGCCGCCCGCTCGTCACCGTTCCATCGGTGAAAGCCGCGACCTCCGGCGGCGACAAAGGCGAAGGCCCTGGACGCGGCAACGCCTTCAACATCGACCCGCGCTTTCCCGGCGCGGAAATGTGGGCGGCAGGCGCGGGGATGGACGGCATCTTCACGGCCAGGGGCCAGAAGCTTCTCGAACGCCGCCCGCGCAGGTTCCCCTGCAACTTCGGCATCCTCTGGGACGGCGACCTCCTGCACGAACTGCTCGACCAGAATTTCATCGTGAAATGGAACTGGCAGGCCGGCAAACTCGACACGCTGCTCACCGCCCATGACTGCACCTCGAACAACGGCACCAAAGCCACGCCCGCCCTCAGTGCCGACATCTGGGGCGACTGGCGCGAGGAAGTCATCTGGCGCACGCGCGACAACAAGGAACTCCGCATTTACACCAGCACCATCCCGACGCCGTACCGCCTCGTCACGCTCATGCACGACCCGCAATACCGCCTCGGCATCGCGTGGCAGAACGTTGGCTACAACCAGCCGCCGCACACGAGCTTTTACACCGATGAAAAAATGCCGAACCCGCCGAGGCCGTTCATCTACACGGTTCCGGCAACAACGCCGGCGAAATGAACGGCGACAATTCGGGTCGGGCAACAAATCGAGGTTTCCCCAACGCGAATCTGTGGCTTAGTTCTCCCATGCGGGAAAAAGTCGAAACACTGAGATCGCAGTTGCGCGGGCATGCGCCGGTCGCCATCGCCTATTCGGGAGGAGTGGACAGTGCTTTTCTGCTCGCGGTGGCGCACCGCACGCTCGGCGATCAAATGCTCGGCGTGATCGCCGACAGCCCGAGCCTGCCGCGGCAGTCGCTCGCCGATGCGCTGGCTCTTGCGAAGGAAATCGGCGCGCCGGTCGAGGTCATCAAGACCGACGAAATGCAGGATGAAAACTACACGGGCAATCCGATCAACCGCTGCTATTACTGCAAGTCCGAGCTGTTCGCGAAGCTCGATCAACTGGCGGCGGAACGGAAATTCAAGGCGATCGCGTATGGCGAGAATGCCGACGACGCCAGCCATTTCCGACCGGGCCGGCAGGCGGCGGCGGAGTTCTTCGTGATCGCGCCGCTGAAGGATGCCGGACTGACCAAGGCCGAAATTCGCGAGCACTCGCGCGAACTCGGACTGCCCACGGCCGACGCTCCCGCGCAGCCGTGCCTGAGTTCGCGCATCCCGCACGGCACGCCGGTCACCCCGCAGGCGCTCGCGATGATCGAGCGCGGGGAGGCGTTCGTCCGCAGCCTCGGCTTCAAGATCTTCCGCGTCCGGCACATCGTCGAGGCGGAGGGGAGCTTTCGCGCCCGCGTCCAGATCGCGCCGGAGGAAATGCAGCGACTCGAAGCGGTGAACGGCTCTCTCACCGCAGGGCTCGAAGCGGTTGGCTATCAAACCGTCGAGATCGATCCGGAAGGCTACCGTTCTCCGGCTTGAGCGCCGATCCCGGTTGTGGAAAACGCGCGCACCGCGATCACCTCGGAAACGATCCCGAAAGTTCTGCGCCGGCATTTTGCGCAACACAACCGCCGCGTGTTTCTCGTCGCGCTTTTCTCGATTGTCTCCGTGCTGGTTTTCTGGGCGGCGATCTACTTCGTTGTTTACTGGCTCGTGTTGCTTGCGATTTCCGTGTGCCAGGGCATCGACGCGCAGATGCCCGTCCGATTTCTGCCGAGGTTCCTCGCGGCCGCGGCAATCCTGTGCGCAATCGGCCTGCTTGCGCGCCGGTTGTCTCCCGACGACTGGGCGGAAGACCACCGATCGGCCGCGAAAATCGCCGTCGATATTGTGCTCGCCGTCCCGCGGGCAACGGTGGCGGCGTTCGGCACGATCGCGGCGTGCCAGTTCCTGAACGAGCGCGAACTGGGGCTGGCGTGGCGGCTGCTTCAGGCGATCCGTCGCGAGCGCCGCATCGGCATCCACGCATTGCCGCTGGAGATTCCTGACGAGCGCTCTCAGCGAAAGATCGTGCTCGCGCTTCAGTTCGCCGGCCTGATTGATCTGCGAAAAATCGGAGACGATTTCGTGTTCACCTTCCGGGATGAAGCGGCACGCGCACTCTGCCAGCCGCCGGTTCGGGTTTCGCTGGGATAGCTTTCTTGCCTGGAGCGAACCGGGCGGTGTTCGCCCCTGAGAGTGAGTCGAGGCGAGCCGCCAGGTCGTTCACCTTTCCGGTTTCCGGTATCCGCTTTCCGCTATCGCCCTCCCGGTTTCCCTCTGTTGCCAAAGGAAATTCTTGGACTAAACTCCCAACCCTGCATAATCTGCGCTCCCGTTTTCCCAGCAGGACGGCGGGATGACATCCGATTTCCATGATTTACCAGACACTATTTACCTTGGCCCAGGCTTCCAAGCCGGATGCCACCCAAACGTCGGCGCTTGGCAGCATGCTGATTCCCTTCATCTGCATCGGCGTCATCTTTTACTTCCTCATCATCCGCCCGCAAACCAAGCGGCAGAAGGAGCAGGAGAAGCTGATCAAGTCGCTGAAGACCGGCGACAAGGTCGTCACGAGTGGAGGCATCCACGGCCTGATCGCGAACGTGAAGGAAACCACGGTCATCATCAAAATCGCCGACAGCGTGAAAATCGAAGTCGATAAATCGGCCGTCTCGGTCGTCTCGAAAAAACCGGAAGAAGCCGCGGCGGCTTCCTAATCCAACTCCTAATTCCTCTGCTCATGAATCCTATTTGGACGTTCGTTTTTGGTCTGGTTCTCCTGATTTTCTTCGGCTGGTATCTCGCCACCGACAGCGGCAGCCGCAAACGCATTCTCGGCAGCGTGCTCACGGTTCTGGCAGTGGCGTTCTGCTTGCAGACGGTGAATCCGCCCTCGGAAAAAATCCGGCTCGGCCTCGACTTGCAGGGCGGCACTTCGTTCCTGATCCGCCTCGATCCGCCGGTCGCTGAAAACGGCGAGCGCCGCGCGATCACAAGGGACATGGTCGAGCAGGCGATGGAAGCGATTCGCAAGCGCATCGACACGTTCGGTGTGAGCGAGCCCATCATCACGCCGCAAGGCACGGACCGAATTCTCGTGCAGATTCCCGGACTCGACGCAGCAAAGATCGCCGAAGCGCGCGAGCAACTTCGCAAGGTCGCCAAGCTGGAATTCAAGCTCGTGAATCCGCAGAGCGGGCAGTTGATCCAGCAAATTCAGGATGGCCAGGCGGTGATTCCGCCGGGCTATTCCATTGAGGCCATCGTGAACGAGCGGACCGAAGGCGGCGAAGAGCGCAAGGTGCTGGTGAAAAAGAAAGCCGACCTGCTCGGCGACCGCGTGACCCGCGCCGGCGCTTTTTACGACGCGCGCGGCTGGGGCGTGCATCTCGCATTCGACTCTGAAGGCGCGCAGAAGTTCGGCGATCTGACGAAGCAGGTCTTCGAAGAGCGGTCGCAGATGGCGATCGTCCTCGATGGCAAAGTGCTCTCCGCGCCCGGCGTCGAGCACGGCCCGATCTACGGCGGCAG
Source organism: uncultured Verrucomicrobiae bacterium (assembly GCA_963751395.1). Taxonomy (GTDB): domain Bacteria; phylum Verrucomicrobiota; class Verrucomicrobiia; order Chthoniobacterales; family Chthoniobacteraceae; genus CAVVUC01. The sequence goes on from CAVVUC010000001.1 coordinate 663,526, forward strand.
CGCCGAAATCAGCGGCGGCAACATGAGCGAAAAAGAAGCGCGCAACCTCGCGAGCGCGCTCCAGAACCCGCTGCAAACGCCCGTCGCGATCGAAGAAGAACGCAGCGCCTCCTCGACGCTCGGTTCCGACTCGATCAAGAGCGGTGTTTACGCCGGCGTCGGCGGCCTCGTCCTCGTTCTCATTTTCGTCGTGGTCTATTATCGCTTCGCCGGCCTGGTCGCGGTCGTCGGCCTGGTCGTGAACATCGTGCTGCTCTTCGGCGTGATGGCGATGTTCAACTTCGTGCTCACCCTGCCCGGCATCGCAGGCATTATCCTCACCATCGGTCTCGCCGTCGATGCGAACGTGCTCATCTACGAGCGGCTCCGCGAGGAAATGGCGCTGGGCAAGACGCTCGGAACCGCGATCGAATCCGCCTACGACAAGGCGTTCAGCGTCATCTTCGACGCCAACTTCACCACGCTCATCACCGCCGTGATTCTCTTCTGGAAGGCGACCGGCCCGGTCAAGGGCTTCGCCGTAACGCTCGTGGTCGGCATCATCGCCTCGGTGTTCACCGCGATGATCGTCACGCGCACGCTGTTCGGCTGGGCGATCGAGACCGGTTTGATCAAGAGCATCTCGATGCTGCATCTCATTCCGCCGGACAAAAACATCAACTTCCTTGGCCGTCGCCGCCTGTGGGTCAGCATCTCCGTCGCGGTGATCGCGATCAGCGCCATCGGCTTCGGCATGCGCGGCGAAAAGAATTTCGGCGTCGATTTCAAAGGCGGCGACTTATTGATGCTCGACGCGAAGAATTCCGTCTCGGAAGGCGAAGTCCGCACCGCAATCGAAACGCTCAAGCTCGGCGAGGTCGTCATTCAAAAGGAACACGAACCGGCGCTGAACAAAGACTACATCTCGATCCGCAGCCCGTACGACACCAGCGACAAGATCGAGCAGCACCTGATAAAGGTGATGCCGCAGGCCGGTTTCACCGAGCACAAAAAGGACAAGGTCGGCAAGCTCGTCGGCGGCGAGCTGGCGAAGACCTCGATCATCGCGCTCGGCCTCGGCATGCTCGGCATTTTCATGTATGTCTCCGCGCGGTTTGAAATGTCGTTCGCCATCGGCGCGCTCGTGGCGCTGCTCCACGACGTGATCATCACCGTGGGCATGTTCGCGATTTTCGGACGCGAGCTTTCGCTCGTGATGGTCGGCGCGATCCTGACCATCGCCGGCTATTCCATCAACGACACCATCGTCGTCTATGACCGCATCCGCGAAGGTCTGCACAGCGGGCGCAAAGGCACGATCGAGCAGATCATGAACGCCTCGATCAACGAAACGCTCTCGCGAACGCTGCTCACCAGCGGCTGCACGCTGCTCTCGGTCGCCGCGCTGTTCCTCTTCGGCGGGCCCGTGCTGCACGACTTCGCGTTTGCGATCCTGATCGGCATCGTTGTCGGCACCTACTCGTCGATCTTCATCGCCTCGCCGATCGTCCTCTGGTGGTCGGGCAAAAAGGGCGAGGGACTTCATGCCGAAGTGAAACGTTCGCAGGCCGCGACGGTCGGATAGCGCGTTTTACCGGGGCAATTGCATCAAGAGCCCTGTAGGCGCTCCGGCTTCGACAGAGTCACCAGATAGACTTCTTTCTCGCGCATTTCCAAGGTGCGCTGAAACGGCTTTCCCGCCTCGATGTTCACTGTTTCGAAGGTCCCGGGCGCGATCGGTTTCGCGGGCAGGTCTCGCTTGAAATAGATGTTGTTCGGAGCGTCCTGTGTTGGGCAGGTATAGTTCCAAATCAGTGCCTCCGCGCCGTTGCTGCTCCGGCAGAGCGTCGCACTTGAGTCGTTGCATTCCAGCTCCTTGTCGCCCATCTCGTGCAGGAACTTGTAGGCGTAATAGGATGGCTTGTGGAGGCCCTGGAGATTGACCAGTCCGAACCCACCATGAAAAGGCGATGGCGGCGGACCCACTTCTTCAAACACATCGGTATGTTTCCGGTTTCATGGTTGAGTGATTTTCAGTCGGAAGAATCGCCCGACCTCAGCGCCTGCGGGGTAACTGGCCTGCCATGTCTCCGGGTCTCCGGTCGTGATGCGAACATGGGTGACGCCTGCCGTGCTCCATGAGCCGGAGGTCAAGTCTGGACGCGTTTCGACGGAGTATGTGATGTCACTGCGACTCGCAGCCCTTCGATAATTGAAGACCCAGTTCGTGCCCGACTTCGCGAGTGAGACGCCGGTGGTTGCAGGCGTTTTCGGCGGAAGACCGAGCGCGTATTTCATCAGGTTTTTCAGGCCGTCTCCGGCAACGATCACGTTCACGCCGCTGATGGCGGGATTCGCGATTTCGGCGGCCGTGAAAAAGCCGCGCTGCCATGTCGAGTATGCGCTTGCGGTGAGCGCGACTTTTACGAAACCGGGAGTCGAAACGTCGAGCGCGGCGACAAAGCCGGCGGGCACGGCGAGCGACGGCGTGCCGCTGCGCGTGCCGGTGCAGGTGAAAAGCGTGAAGGTGCCGGTCGTGGCGGAGCCGGTGTCGAGCAGCGCGAGGGTGCCGCCGAGCGCGAGATCCCCCAGGACGTTTATGCGGTCGCTCGCGGTGCCGAGCTGGAATGCCACTGTGCTTCCGGCGGCGAGCGTGAGCGCGCCGGTTGTCATGGTGCCGATTCCGTTCACGCCGGGAACGAGCGCGCCGCCGCTGTTCACCGTGACTGCGCCTGTCGTGCTGTTTCCAGCGAGTGAGCCTCCGCTTTTTACACTCGTCGTGCCCGATGTGATCGAGCCATGCAACTCAAGCGTGCCCGCGTTGACCGTGGTGGTGCCGGTGTAGCTGTTCGATCCGCTGAGCGTAAGCGTGCCGCTGCCCGACTTGACGAGGTTGCCGGTTCCTGTGATCGGATTGGCGATGACGAGCGAGACGCCGCTGTTGATCAAAAACGTGCCGCCGCCGGTGCCGAGCGTCACGCCGCTGTTGGAGTTGTCCATCGTGAAGCTCGCAGTCGGCTGGAAGACGCCGTTGTCGAGCATGAGCTGGCCGGCTTTGAAGGACGCGTGATTGCCGCCGAGATTGGACTTCGCGCCGACTTTCAGCACCGTGCCGCCATTCACAATCATCGCACCGGTGAAGGCGCTGTTGCTTCCGCTGTAGCTCACCGTGCCGGGGCCGCCGTTGCCGTTCGTCAGCGCACCGGTGCCGCTGAGGCTGGCGGATATGTTGATGGTGCGTGTCGCATCGTTAGCTGGAGTGATGATGGAGTCCGCAGTGACCGCGATGTTGCCCGCGAGGGTGAACGCGGTGCTGCCAAGCCCGTTGCCCACCGAGCCGCCATCGAGAATCAAATTCCCCACTGTAATCGTGCTATTGTTCGTGCCCTTGAAAAACAACTGACCGAGCAGAGGCAAGGTGAGCGAACGACCCGCGAAGGTGTAATTGCCGCCCGAGCCCGGTGTCCTGAGCACATACTGCGAGGCCGTGTAATCGCTGCCGCCGGTGGGCGCGACGGTGTCGTTCCAATTGCCTTTCGCGTTGAACGACGATGACCCGAGGGCATCGCTCGACTTGAGCACGATGAGCGGCGCGGGCGCGGGCGCGGAGGCGAGCGTGACGACGGTGTAGGCGGGCAGCACGTAGTTGAAAGTGCCGCCGGTCACGCTCACCGGGGCCTGGCTGGCGAGGGAAAGCGTGCCCGACGTAACCCATTGGTTGAGCGTCGTGACGCTCGGGCAACTGCTTAGATTGAAGGTCTGGGTCACCGGCCACGCGGTCGGATTTGCCGCAACGATGACGAAATTCGAGTTGGCCGGATCCTTGAACGCCGACACCAGCGCGGTCGTGTTATTCGTCACGCCGACGCGATTGAAACCAGGACGCACGAACTTGCTGTAGTTGCCCATCACATAGAGACGCTTGGCGGGCGTGACCGTGCTGTTGCCGGCAAGCGAGCCGCTGCCGCTGCCTTTCAGCCACCAGTAGTGATAGGCGTTGGCTTCCGCAACGGTCATGAACTCGTGGATCTCCTCGGCCAGGCCGAGCCCATTGGTGGCCGGGTCGTCGGTGTCCAGATAGTGCTCGGTTTCCCAGAGCGGCAACGGGCACGGCGTGCCGAAGTGGGTGATGGGAGCGGCCCTGCTGCCGTAGTTGTGACCGCCCAGGATGCCGGCGTGTTGGGCCGTGGCGGGGTCGTCCATCGTTGGGACGGCGAGCGAAAATTCCCAGTGCATGCTCTCCGGCAGCATGATCTTCGTGCTTTCCACGCCGCGGGTGGCGAGCGCATCGGCCACATACGGCATGAAGTCATGGAGCTGCTTGCCGGTCCAGACGCAGGATTCGTAGTCGGTGGAGGCGTTCGGCTCGTTCTGGAGCGACAGCGCTTCGAGGTTGATGCCGTAGGTCGTCCTCATCGACGCCACGTAGTTTGCAAGCTGGTTCGCGTAGTTCTGATAGTTGGAGCCGCTCGCGATCCAGTTGCCGCCATTCACCGAGTTGGAGTCCTTGTAGCTGGCGGGCGGCGTCCAGGGCGCGCTCCAGACCCGGGCACCGCGCGCCTGGGCCATCTGCATGATGTTGGTTTCCCACGTCGTTCCCTCCGGAGTGATGCGGCTGCGCAAAACGGACAGGCCGATGCCGCCGGTGTTTGTGGAGAAAAACAAATCCGCCTCGGCTATCGACCAGGTGCTGTTCCAGGCCGACGAGGCGCCGAAGCCGTCGATGCGCTGGCGGGTGTTGTTGTAGTTCACCGTCGCCGTGCCGCTCACGGTCGTGCCGGTGAACTTGAGATTGTCCACCCATAGCGTGCTCGATCCGCTCAACGCCGTGCTGTACAGATGCACGAACACGTTGGTGATCTTGTAAAGATTCGCGTCCGTCGCGGGATTGAGCGGGATGGTGACATGGACCCAGCCCGTGTTGGTCGCCGGGATATACAAGCCGCTTCCCCAATAATCCTGGCCCCAAGTTGGAGTCCCCATGCCGAATTGAAGCGGGCCAAACGTGGGCACTCCGTTTTTCAGAACGGTCGCCGACCCGGGCGCGAACTTCACGTCACACTCGAATGCCGTGAACTGCACCGCGCTGATCGAGGGGCTGATGGCATTGAGGCCGTTCCAGACGGTGAACTGGATGTTCGGGCTGCCGTTGAAGTTCGCCGCGATCTTCATCGAACCCGAGCCTGCGTTGCCATCCGCATCGTTCGTCGAGTCCCACGACAGCGACTGAAACGCCGTGCCGAACCAATTGCTCCACACGTTGCCGATCTGTCCGCCGGAGTAGCTGTTGGTGCCGGTCCCCGCCGGATTAAACGCATCGACGACATAAGTCACCGGCTGCCCAGCCTGACCGCAGGCTTGGTGACCCCAGACGGGGCATGACAGCAGCAGGAGAATGAGCAGGCGATTCATGTAAAGAATGCAGGAACTGTTTTTCGGGCTCGGTAATGCAAAAGGGAGGCGAGTGGTCGTGGAAAAAACAAATAATCCTACCACGGCTGCCGGATTCGTCATGTCGCATGAACATGCGACACGCAGGGTCACTGCTTCAGATACCAGACGACGGCGTCAGTCCGCGACTTCACATGCAGTTTCTCGTAAATCCGGCGGATGTAGGAGCGAATGGTGTCGATGCTGATCCCGATATGCCCGGCGATCTGCTTGTAGGAAAATCCCTTGGCAAGGCAGTCCAGCACCTCTTTTTCGCGTGAAGACAGGTTTTCGCTTTCGCTCGCTGAAACCGGCTTGCCTTGAAAAGAGGCGACCACCTTTCGCGCGATGGGCGCGGACATCGGAGCCCCGCCCGCGAGCACTTCGTTCAGCGCCTCGAGGAGTTTTGCCGGAGGCTGGCGTTTGAGAAGATAACCGCTGGCACCCGCGGAAAGGGCGCTGAAAATTTTTGCCGCGTTTTCAAACACGGTCAGAATCACGAAGAGCGTATCGGGCATTCGCGGCTTCAGCGCCTGCACGCAATCGATCCCGCTCATCGCGCCGAGGTTGATGTCCATCAGGACGATCTGCGGTTGATCGGCGGGCAGCTTTTCGACGGCTTCCTCCCCGCTGGCATAACTGCTCACGCACCGAAACTTCCGCGTGGCGCGAAGATAGTCCGCGATGTTTTTGCGGAGAGCCTCGTCGTCCTCAACGATGGAAACGGTGGTCATGATCTTTTCTGAAACATCGGGGCGAAGAACCGGATTGTAGTTCCTTTGCCGGGTTCGCTGTCAACTTCGCACCGTCCCCCGATGGCCGCCATGCGGTTGCGCATGTTATTCAATCCGTCGGCACCCGGCTCGCTTGCACTCTTGTCGTGGTTTTCGGAACGAACGAAGCCCGCGCCGTTGTCGGTCACGGTGATTTCAAATCCGTCTTCGAGGTGCTTCATTTCGATGCGGACGCAATTTGCAGCAGAGTGCTTGAGCACGTTGGTGAGGCTCTCATCAAAGGCGAGGTAGAAGTTGTGCCGGACTTCCGAAGCCACGGGTAAAGACGGCAGTTGACCGGGCAAATCAATGGAGCAATCCACATCCGTGTTCTGGAAATACTCGTTGGCGTATTGCCCCAGATAAGCGGCCATGCTCTCCAGCGTGTCGTTGCACGGATCGACCACCCAAACAATTTCATCAAGCGACTGAAGAAGATCGCGCGACAAATCGGCAATGGTGTCCATCTGAGTCGTTGCCGGCTCAGAATCCGCATCTGTCTGTTTGGCCAGTTCGCTGAGATAAGAGATGCGAGTGAGCTTCGCGCCGATTTCATCGTGCATGTCCTGGGCGATGCGTGCCCGGTCGCGCTCCACCTCGCGTTCCTTCTCCAACTCGTGGGCAATCAACTCCAGACGCCGGCGCATCCTGCTGCGCAAGACGAACAAAACGGCCAGAGCGGGAATCGTCACAGCGCAAATCCCCGAAGTCCACCGGAACCATGCGGTCTGATAGAAAAAGGGGCGAATCTCGATCCTCAAAGCGGCGCTGTTGTCGTTCCACACATCATCGTTGTTGGCCGCCCTGACCCGGAAGATGTATTTCCCGGGGGAGGGGAATAGTAGCGCGCGTTTCGTGCTCCCTGGGCGTGGTGCCATTCCTTCTCGAAGCCTTCCAACTGGTATTGAAAGGCGACGAGTTGTGGCGCCTTGCATTCCAATCCGGTGAAGTAAAACTGCAAATCATGCTGTCCCGGCGGAAGTGTCACCTGCGGAAGCAAGGATGGCGCAAGCATCGGAGCAGGAGGCGGGGCCACTGCGATGACCTGACCTGGATTCTCAGGCCAGACCCGGACTTGATTCACCAGCAATTCCTCGATGGCCACCGTCGGTGCGGTCGGATTTTGGCGCACCTCTTCAGGACGGATGCTGCCCACATTGTTCCCCATCGCAAACCACAGCCTTCCGTCGCGCCCGCGCCAGCTATTCGGCTGGAACTCGATCGAGCCGCCCAGTTCAGTCAGTCCATCACCGAGGCTGAACCGGCTTACCGGCAGGGTTTTTATTTCGCCGCGATCGAACTGCGCCAGGTCCGCCGCCTGGATTTTTTCCAGCCCCGCCCCCGTGACAAGCCAGAGGTTGCCCTGAAGATCGAGCTGAACTTCCGTGACGTAATCCGAGTGAAGACCGTTGACCTTCGAGAGCCGGAGAAAGTTCCCAGCTTTCCACCTGACCAAACCGCCCTCGGAGGTGCCGATCCACAGCCCTCCATCCGGCGTCGGACAGAGTGCCCAGAAACGCCCCAGATAATCGCGCGGCTGCGGTTCCTGCTCCACAAATTGAGCACCATCCCAACGCAGCAGCCTTCCGCCAAACGTGCCGGCCCAGATTGTGCCGTCTGTTGTTTGCACAAGGGCCGCCGGCCACCAGTTCGAATCCTCGCCCTTGTTGTAAACCTGTCTGACGTCATCTCCATCGACGATCGCAATGGTTGAGAGCGTTCCCACCCAAAGCTGCCCATCGCGCGAAGGCAGCAGCAGGCGCGCATCGCCCCGCAGCCGCTCATACGAAATGGCCGGGACGAATTTTCTATCCGTGAATCGCAACAGGCCAGCACCCCAACAGCCCGCCCAAACGCGGTTTGCCGCATCGACGGCCACGACCGTCTCGTGCGCCCAATCCGCAACTGGCAGGACATGGTTTGTGCAGCGCCCGTCTTTGAACTGGGAAACGACCTTTCCGGCGGTCCCGATCCAGATCGTGCCTTCGGCATCTTCGCAGACGCTGTTCACAAGCGTGTCGCTGAGCCCCTGTCCGCGACCGATCAACTGGAAGTAGCGGGGGCGGAGTTGCACCATGCCACCGCGTTCGTAGCCGATCCAGATGTTCCCGTCACGGTCTGGGAAAATGCTGCGTATGGTATTGCTGGGCAGCCCGTCGCGCGTGGAAATGCTTTTGCTCGTTCCATCAGGCCCCACTCGGACCAGACCGAGTTCGTCGTTGCCCGCCCAAAAAGCCCCGCCGTCGTCGCCCCGGCGAAATCGGAAAGCCCTCTTTGAATAATCGGCGGACCAATCTTTCGCTTCGGCAACCCACTTCCCATCCGCAAAACGGCGGAGCCGCCCGGGACTTTCAACCCAAAGACTTTTCCCCGCTGGAACAATGTGTTTCACCGGCAGCGGTGAACCGGTGCCATCCGGTGTGCGGTCAATAAAACGGCCGGACTCCCATTTCATAAGCCCTTTGTCGGTGCCGGCCCAAATTTCGCCGTTTGCATCCGCAGCAAGCGAAGAAATCCGTTGATCTTCCAATCCCGGCGGCGGGGCAAGTTTCTTCAATACGCCATTTTCCCAAAGGCCCAGCTCCTGTTCGCCACGCCAGCACCAGACACGCTTTTCCTTGTCCGCACAAAGCTGAAGCAATGGCCAGTGAGCATCCGAGAGTTTGTGGGACTTCCATTCCCATGTCTTCCCGACAAGTGTTCCCTCCAGCAAACCCCCGTCCTCGTCGGCAAAAACCATCTGCCCCTCTCGCGAATACAGCAGCGAATCTGCCTTGCCGGCGTTCCTCGAAACCAGGGCGAACCCCTTTTGACTCCAAGTGGCAAGCGCCCTGTCGTAAGTGCTGATCCAGAGCGACCCTGCGTGATCCACCATCACCCGGCGAATGCCCGCCGCGGGGAGTTCCGGTGTGTTGCCCGGATCATACTGCACGAAACGAACGCCATCGAATCGCAGCAAGCCCGAAAGCAGCGTTCCGGTCCAGAGATAGCCTTCCGGTGTTTGCGCGACATCGGTGACTGAGTTGACCGGCAGTCCTTCGTTTGTCCCCCAGACCCGGATTTGATAATCCTGCGGTGTCATTTCGTTCTCCGTCGCGGCACCACCCGGCGTTGAGTGCCACAGTGCCAGCCAGCAAATGCAAAGGGTCAGTCGAATTTCAACGCGGCGCGGCACGGCGCGATTATGCTGTTAATGCCTTTCCCTCGCAAGCATGGGCTGGTTTCGGCTGTCTTTCCGAGACCTTCAATCCGCGTTGTGGGATTGATTGCAGCGCAAGAATCGCAGGTTCTTCTGGCCAGGTAGCGCACACAAATGCTTCCCCAACGCGGTGGTTTTGCAGCGCGTTCGGACCGCAGACTGACTGGCGGTCGTGTAGCATGTTTATGCGACATGACAGGTTTTTAGATTTTTGCGAATATCAGGAAAACCAACCCCAAGAACCCACACCCATTCATGAAAACCAACATCCTCTCCTCTTGCACCTTTATCCGCACTTCGTTTGCCGCTCTGGCATCCTTCCTTCTGCTTTTGCTCGCGCCCGCACAGCCGGCGTTTGCGCTTAATTTGACGTGGACAGGCACCTCAAGCGCATTGTGGACAGGAACTACAAACTGGAGTCCGAATGGCGCGCCCGGCACGTCGGACGTTGCAATTTTCAGCGGCACAAGCCCGAACACAACCATAAGCACCGGCACGAGTAATTCTGTTACCGCTGGCAACCTCACATTCGACACCGGTGCGAGCGCTTACACCATCGGCACAGGAACGGCGAACAGCCAGACCTATGTTGAGGCGGGCAGCACGACGCTTCAGATGACGGCCGGCGTGCTGAACAATCAGACCTTCAATGCCAGGCTCCAATTGGGTGGCGACGGATCTACGGCCTCCTACACGATCACGAACGCCAGTACCGACCAACAAGTTCATCTTCAACGGTCTCATCCTCGGCGGCTCTGGCGGCTCGGTTGGAACGAAAACATTGAACGCTGGCGGCGCGGGCAACATCGACTTCAACGGCGCGGTCACCCGTGGCAATGCCACATCCCTGACCTTGGTAAAATCGGGCACCGGCACGCTCAAGTTCAACAACTCTGGAAGCAAGATCGGCCAGCTCACGCTCAACGGCGGCACGATCGACCTTGCAGCGGACATGACGATCGGCGACCAGATCGCCGGCGGAACTCAACTCAACGGTTCCGGCGGCACGATTACCAGCAGCGGCGGAAAGCTCCTGCTTGGCGGCGGCGCAAGCGGCGGCAACGGGGGGACTGGGGGCCAACAGCGGGCAGCACCATCACCATCAATGCGGTGATCGCAAATGGAGGCTCTTTCAACAACGTCGATTATTACAACAGCGGCACCATCATCCTGAAGGGATCGAACACCTACAGCGGCGGCACAGGGCTCTACGGCACTGCGGTGCAGATCGGTGTGAACAGTGCCGGCACGGTCAGTTCCATCACCTCCAGCGCCCTCGGCACGGGAACGGTGACGTTCCAGGCCGGTGCCAACCTCTCCAGCGACAGCACCACAGCCCGCACGATCCTGAATGCGATCGTTTTCAACAGCAACGTCACGCTCGGCGATGCGACCCGGAACGGCAAGCTGACATTCAGCGGCAGTGCGAGCCTCAACAGCGCCAGCCGGACCATCGCGGTGAACCCCAACAGCGAAGCGCAGTTTGACGGCATCATTACCGACGGGACTGCTGCTGCCGGCATTTCCAAGAGCGGCTCGGGAACACTGACCCTGACCAACACTGCCAACAGCTTCTCAGGCAACATCGCCATCAACGCCAACGGCGGCAATCTCAAGATTACCAGCGGCGCTGCTCTTGGCTCCAGCACCAACGCGCGGACCTTCACCAACACCGGTGCCGGTACTCAGCTTCTGGTTCTCGACAGCAATGGTGGCCCGGACATCACGCTGGGCAGCAACATCAGTTTTAGTACCAGTGCCGTCAACGGTGCGATCCGCAACGACGCGGGCAACAACACCATCAATGGCGCGTTCTCGCTCACTTCGGGCAACGGCAACACCAAGATCATCAGCAACGGTGGCTCATTGAAGCTCACGGGCAACATCACTACCGTTTCCGGGGCGGGCAACAACAGGGTGTTCGATCTGGACGGCACCTCGACCGGCGCAAACGAGGTCAGCGGGATCATTAGCGACGGCGGTGGATACAAAACCGGCGTGTCTAAGAATGGGGTGGGAACCTGGAAGCTGTCCGGTCCCAACACCTACAGCAACGGCACCACGGTTAACTCAGGTTCCCTGATTTTGGCGAATGCAAACGCCTTGGGCGCGTCCGCAGGTTCCCTTGCGGTGAACGGCGGCACATTGGACTTGAATGGCTATAACCCGACCGTGGGACTCCTGAGCGGCAGCAGCGGAGCCCTCATCACGACCGGCTCGAATGCGTCGATCGACCTCACCGTCAGCGGCACCGGTTCATCGACCTATGCGGGTGTGATCTCAAATGGCGCAGGCACCGTCGGCCTCGCCAAGGCCGATACCGGCACGCTAACGCTGGCCGGCCTCAACACCTACTCGGGGGCAACCGCGATCAATGGCGGAACACTCAACGTGAACGGCTCGATCTCTTCGGCGTCGGCTGTTTCGGTCGCCTTCGGCGCAGTTCTCAGCGGAAGCGGTACTGTGGGCGGATCGGTGGGTGTGGTGGACGGCGGGATTATTACTCCGGGAAGCAATGGCAGTGGAACGCTGGCGCTTGGCAACGTGACCTTTAATGGCACGGGCGCTGTGAACTTCGTTTCAAACGGCAGCGCGATGAACACCTCGCTCGCCGCCACCGGCACCATGACGACGGGTGCGGGCACGGTCACGGTGAATGTCAGCGGTCCCGCCGCATGGACCACTGGAACCTACAATCTGATCAGCTACGGCAGTTGGGGCGGGGTCATCACTGACTTCGCCAAGGGGACGATTCCGGCCATCGGGGGACACAGGACTGCCGACCTCGGCACGACCGGGCCAACCAATGGTTTCATCACGTTGATGATCGGTGGTGATAATCTGGTTTGGACCGGTTCGTCCAGTGGTGTCTGGAGCCAGTCGGCGGTGAATGCTCCCTACAACTGGACGCTGGGGACCACCGGATCTGGCGCGGAGTTTCTCGACCAGGACGTTGTCATCTTCAAGGACGGAGCTGGGAACACAACGAACGTGACCATCGATGATAATACCGTCACGCCCTCATCGGTCGTCTTCGACAACAACACGCAGAATTACACGCTGCAGAGCGGCAGCGGGTATGGGATCGCGGGAGCCACGCCGCTTTACAAGAGCGGCACGGGCACGCTGACCATCACCAACACCAACACCTACACGGGCGGGACCACGCTTTCCGGCGGCACCATCAACGTGAACAGCGCTGAGGCTCTTGGCGGTGCGTCTGGCAACCTCACTTTCACCGGCTCCGGCGGCACGCTCCAGTTGGGGGCGACCATCGCCAGCAGCACGCGCAATTACGTGCTGAACGCCAGCGGAAAGATAGACACCAATGGCAACGACCTCACCAACACCGGGGTTGTGAGCGGCACGGGGTCTCTGACCAAGATCGGAAACGGCACCCTGACGCTCGGAGGCGCCAACAGCTACAGCGGCGGGACCACGATCACTTCCGGCACGCTCGCGGCTGCATCGGCGAACGCCCTCGGCACCGGCAGCGTGACCAACAACGCCACCTTGAACCTGACCGTCAACCCCGGCGGAAGCAATGTGACCTACAGCGGGATTTCCAGCGCCATGGGCGGGAACGGCGTCGTGAACGTGACTCTCGGGACCGGCTTTGACACCGTCATTCTCAATGGCGACTATTCCGGCTTCACCGGCACTTGGAACATCGGTGTCGGTGCGGCGGCTGGCGCGGGCAAAATACAGATGAACGGCTTGGACAACTCGGGAGCCACGCTCAACATGCTCTCCAACGCCACGATCTATGTTTCCACCTCGGGTACGCACAACGCCGCCCTCGTGCTCAACGGTGGCGACACGGGCGAATCCCTCGGCCAGCTTCGGCTTGACGGGGGCATCTGGGCCGGACCAGTCACGCTGTCGGGCACGATCACCGGCAGCGGGGATGGCTTTGTCGGATCGACAAGCTCGGGCACGATCACCGGATCGATTGGAGAAACCGGCGGATCGAAAGATCTGTCCAAGGTTGGCAGCGGCACGATCACTCTCTCCGGTTCCAACAGCTTCACCGGCGGCGCGATTGTCAACGGCGGTGTCCTCACTCTGACCAACTCCAATGCTCTCGGCGCGATCTCCGGCCCGAACTCGGTTGCCAGCGGTGCCTCCCTCGAACTCGCAAACGGAGTCACGATCGCCAACGAATTCGTTACGATCATCGGCACGGGTGCCTCCTTCAACGGGGCGCTCCGGGCGGGAACCGGTAATGGTACTTGGTCGGGTTCTGTAATCCTCGGTTCCGCTGACGCCCGTATCGGTGCACTTGACGGCACGACTCTCACCATCACCGGCGCGATCAACGGCAGCGGAGCCAACCAGTCCGTTTTCATCAGCGGCCAGAATGGTAATGGCACGGTCATTTTGAATCCCACTCTTCTAAACACCTACTCCGGCACGACCGGGATCATCAGGGGCACTCTCAAGATCGGAAAGACCGATGCCCTGCCCACCGGGACCATACTTGACGTCGATTCCTCCAGCGGCGTCGCCGATGCTGTCGCTTTCGACCTTAACGGCTTCAACCAGACCGTTGGCGCCTTGCAGGACTCCGCCACCACCAACGTCAACGGCGTGATCCGAAACAACGTCGCCAGCACCACCTCGGTTTTGACCGTCGATGGGACCACAAACACGCAGTATGACGGCACTATTACGACCGGCTCCGGTTCTGTCCGATTAGTGAAATCCGGCTCCGGCACTCTGACGCTCACCGCTGCCAACAACTATACCGGCGGCACCACGATCAGCGGTGGCCGCCTCATTTCCACGCGCGCCACCGCGAGCGGCACCATGTCGATCGCAGGCGGTGCCACGCTTGAATACAACATCGCCTCCGGCTCCACCGCCCAGGGCCCCAGCAGTTACACGGGCGCAGGTACGATCCTGAAGACCGGCACCGGGACGCTTTATTTTGGGGGTGGCAACAGCAACGTCGGCATGTCCGCCGGTGCCTTGATTGATGTTCAAGCGGGCGTCTTCCAGCTCGGCAACTTCGACTCCCAGAGCGACACCTTTACCGGCAACTTGAGCGACCTGAACATCGCCTCGGGTGCGGCGCTCGACGCTTACTCCACCAGTGTGACGGTGGACAAGCTTACCGGGTCCGGCACCTACAAAGCCGGATACTTCGGCCCGCGTTCGTTGACTGTTGGTGCGAATAACGGCAGCTCGACCTTCTCCGGCACGATCACCGGCAACGGCATCAACGCAGACTCGCAACCGCAGCTTTTCAAGACCGGGACCGGAACTCTAACCCTGACGGGGGCCTTGAACTTCACGGGAGCCTTCGGTGGGGACACTGTTCGGGTGAACGGCGGCACCACCGCGAGCCCGAGCACGCTCACGATCTCCCCGACATCGGCTTCCAGCTTCGGTTACCTCGGAGCCACCATGAACATCGGATCTGCCACGAGCGACGTGGTTGTGGTGAACCAGACTTCTGGCACGGCGGTAGCCAACAACCTCGCGATCGGGCAGAAGGGTGTTGCCACCTACAACCTCTCCGGCACCGCAGTGGTCAACGCCAACAGGGTGGAACTGGCGTTCGACGGCCCGAGCAATGGCACTGGCGCGGCAACTCTCAATGTCAGCGGCAGCGCCCAGGTCAACATCTACTCCAACGGCAACCTGCTGATGGGTCAATACTACGGGCGTCCGGTAACGGTGAACCAGTCCGGCGGCAATGTTATCTTCTACAGCAATGCGGGGACAACCCGTGGCGGCACGGGGTCGCTGCGCTTTGCCAGCGGCAACCAAACCAGCGCCTACAATCTGAACGGAGGCACCTTGTCGATCCCCGCGATCACATGGGTCGCAGCGGGAGGTGGTGCCGGCGGTGGAAACGGAACCATCAACTTCAACGGTGGCACGATGCAGATTACGAGCGGCTCCTTCGCCCTGCCTACAGGAACAGCGAACGGCCAGCCGGTGGTGATGACCAAGATCCTCGATAACGGCGGGACGATTGACTCCTTCGGGCTCGCCGTCACCTACGCGGGGCCGATCGACCACGGCGGCACCAATGCCATCGACGGCGGCTTGACCAAGATCGGTGCGGGCTCGCTGACACTGACCGCCAGCAACACCTTCACCGGCCCGACGAAGATCACCAGCGGCACGCTGGGGGTCAGCAACGATATGGCCCTTCAAAATAGCGCCTTCGACACCTCGGGCACGGGCACCATGACTCTCAGCGTGACGACCCCCACCTTCGGCGGTCTGAAGGGTTCCACCGACCTGGCCACCGC
This sequence comes from uncultured Verrucomicrobiae bacterium, assembly GCA_963751395.1. Classification (GTDB taxonomy): domain Bacteria; phylum Verrucomicrobiota; class Verrucomicrobiia; order Chthoniobacterales; family Chthoniobacteraceae; genus CAVVUC01. The sequence continues at coordinate 679,173 of CAVVUC010000001.1, forward strand.
CATCAGTTCGGGCTACGGCAGCGTGACGGCTTTGGCCTTGAATCCGATCGCCAGCGCCACCAACACCTACACCGGCGTCATCTCAAACGGTGCTGCGGGCATGACTCTGACCAAGACTGGACTGGGAACACAGGTGCTTTCCGGCAGCAACACTTACACCGGACTGACCAGCGTGAACAACGGCACGCTGGCTTTCGACGTGAGCGAGACTCTGACAGGCGGTCTGAACGTCGCCACCAGCGGCACCGCAGTCCTGACGGCGCACACAGGAGGAGCAGCGAACGTGAAGGTTCTCGACATCACGGGGCTGACCATCTCTGGAACGACAGCGTTTGTTGGCGGCGGCAAGGACTTGGGCGGACTGGCCGCGCCAGCTCCAGTGCCGGAGCCCGGAACGGTTGGATTGCTGGTTGTGGGAGTCATTGGGGGACTGCTCCTGCGCCGCCGCAACCGCTGTAGCCGGCCACGTTGAGGCCGGCCAGCCTGTTGGAAAATACAACCAAGATTTTTTCCGTGTTGCCGGCTGGGAACCGGCGTGGGTCACGGAAAATGCAGAGGTCGCCGCGGTTCTCTTGGCGGGGTGCCGCGGCGACCATTTTTTCCAAGACTGCCATCTGAGCGGCGCGAGCGCGGCGCTGCGCAATCAACCATTGGCGGTTGTGGCCCTTTGCCAATCTTCCAGGGTTGTGATTCTCCAATGAAGACGCAAAATCCCAGCATGAAACCGTTGTGCGCTTTCCGACTCTCTATTCTCTTTGTTCTGATGCTCGCCGCTCGGGCGGTGGCGCTGGAAATCCAGTTCGATGCCCCGCCCGCGCCGGGCGCAATGTTGCTCAGCAGCGACAAAATGGTCGTGCCCCTCTTCGTTGAAACGAATAATGACCAGGCCGTGTTGCGGGCGGTTGGCGATCTGGCGGAGGATTTCTCGCGCGTCACCGGACGAAAACCGCAAGTCCAAAGCGCGCCTCCCTCCACATCAAAAATCTGTGTCATCATCGGCACGCTGGGCCGGGGAGGGGTCGTTGATCAACTGGCGGCGTCGGGAAAGCTGGACACGAAAGGCATCGCTGGACGATGGGAAAGTTACACCCTGCAAATCATCACGAATCCCCTGCCGGAGATTGAGCGCGCGTTGGTCATCGCGGGCAGCGACCGGCGCGGGACGATTTTCGGCTGCTACGAGTTGTCGGAGGGCATCGGGGTTTCACCGTGGAACTGGTGGGCTGATGTGCCGGTGAAGCGGCAAAACGTTGTGTCGGTGAGCGGTCCGCCCCGGGTACAAGGCCCTCCGGCCGTGAAGTATCGCGGCATTTTTCTGAACGACGAGGACTTCGGTCTGCGCCCGTGGGCTGCCAAGACTTTCGACCCTGAACTCGGCAACATCGGGCCGAAGACTTACGCGAAAATTTTCGAACTGCTGCTGCGGTTGCGGGCAAATCATCTCTGGCCGGCGATGCACCACGGCAGCCGGGCTTTCAATTTCTATCCCGAAAACAAGGAGGTCGCCGACCGATACGGCATCGTCTTGGGCTCGGCCCATTGCGAGCAGATGCTGCGCAACAACGTGGACGAGTGGGATCCAGCCAAGTTCGGCGATTACAACTATGTCACCAATCGTGAAGGCGTGCTGAAATACTGGGAGCAGCGCGTCCGCGAGAATGCGAAGTTTGAGAGCATTTACACCGTCGGCATGCGTGGCATCCACGACAGCGGAATGCCCGGCGGCGGCACGGATCAGGAGAAGGCCGTGCGCCTGAAAACGATCATCGCCGATCAGCGTGAAATGCTCGCCCGTCACGTTAACCCAACCATCGCGCAGGTGCCGCAGATTTTTTGTCCCTACAAGGAAGTGCTGACGCTTTACCGGCTGGAACCGGACATTCCCGATGACATCACGCTTCTGTGGCCGGACGACAACTTCGGCTACATCCGGCAGTTCTCCAGCGCCCGCGAGCGGCAGCGCAGCGGCGGGGCGGGCGTCTATTACCACATCTCGTATTGGGGCACACCTTACAATTACCTGTGGCTGAATTCGATTCCGCCGGCGTTGATCCTGGAGGAAATGACGAAGGCCTTTGACTACGGCGCGGACAAAGTCTGGATGCTGAACGTCGGTGACATCAAGCCGGGCGAAATCGGCATGGAATTTTTCCTGCGCCTCGCCTGGAAGCCGCATCAGCTCGACGACGGCACGGCGGCTGACCTGCTTTTGAAAATGGCGACGCGGGACTTTGGTGCTGAACTCGCGCCGGGAATCGTGAAAATCTGGAACGAGTATTTCCGCCTCAGCCAGGCGCGCAAGCCGGAGCATCTGGGCTTCGACGAAAAGAACTGGCTGCTCAAACGGCCGGCCTTTTCCACGGCGCTCAATGGCGATGAAACCGAACGACGGCTGCGGGAATGGCGTCAGCTCATGGATTCGCTGGAGGCGTTGGAATCAAAAGTGCCCGCCGATGCGCAGGACGCCTTCTTCGAACTGGTCGGCTATCCCGTGCGGGCGGCGGCGGCGGCCAACGAGAAATATATCAACCTCACGCGGAGCGTCGTCGCCATCAGTCAGGGGCAGGCCGACGGCGAGCCGTTCCTCACGACCGCGCGGGCGGCGCAAGGCCGCATCGGCCAGCTCACCCGGCGCTATAACCGCGAACTGGCCGGCGGAAAATGGAATGGCATGATGTCCGACCAGCAGGGCAACGCGCAGTCTCTTCAAATCCCAAAACTGGAAGCGCTCACCGCCATTGCCTCGCAGATCAAGCCGGTGACTGCTGCCAAATCCAGTTCCGGCAACGAATCCAGGCTGAACGATGCGCCGCCGAATGGCGCGAATTTCGCAGAAACGAATGTTCGCGTCGTCCTTGAGGCGGAACATGCCTCGGTTTTTGTTCCGGGCGCGGATGCGAAATGGAAAGTGCTGCACGGTCTCGGTTACAACGGATCGGCGGTGGCGCTGGTGCCAGTAACGGTGCCGGTCCGCGCGACACCGGAAAAAATTCAGGCCGAATCGCCCTGTTTGCAGTTCAACACCGGGCTGCAAGGTGCCGGCAATTGGAAGGTGACGCTCCGCACGCTGCCGACTTTCTCCGTGGAATCGGGCCAGCCGCAGCGATACGCCGTGGCGTTTGACGATGCCCCGCCGCGAATCGTTTCGCTCAAGCCGAGCGCCGACGAGAAGGACTGGTGGTGGCAGGAAAACGTGATGCGCAATGCGGCCATCACCTCCAGCCGGCACAGCTTGAAATCGTCCGGGCCGCACACGCTAAAGATCTGGATGGTGGATCCGGGCATCGTGATTGACACGATCGCGTTGGAAGCCGGCACCGGTTCCGACCTTGGCCTGCTCTGGCCGGAGGAGACGCGGGCGATTCCGCGAAAGTAAAACTCCTGGATGGAACTCGTTCCGCACTTGTGCGCGCTTGATCTGCAACTGGCTTTCCCCATCGGCGCGTGCGCCACATCGATGTGTTCCATTAAACTGGGGAACTGCTGATGGCGATGAGAGGGGTGAGAACTTCTCCGTGCGACATCGCAAGCAGCAAAGCGCAGAATCTTCCAAATCCACGGAAAGAGCTGGGCGCCTGACCCTCCGGACGCAGCCCTCTCTGGAAATTGTTCCTTGCCGTTTCTCCTTCGTGGCGCATAGTAGCCACCCGACGGAGGCCGGAGTCGCTCCATCGGTCTTCAATAAATTTCGGGGCGTAGCTTAGCTTGGTAGAGCGCGTGGTTTGGGACCACGAGGTCGCAGGTTCGAATCCTGTCGCCCCGATTTTTCACCGTCTGGACTGGACGGGACAGAAGCGGACGAACCGTCCCTAAGTCCCTTATCTGTCGCGCCTTCCCTCACTTGCTCAAATTCTACTTCTTGGACTGGCTTGGCCGGAGAATGCCCATTTGAGACTGTAGTTTGTGAGTCTATTTGTGAGTCTCCCGAAAGCAACGATGGGAGTCGCAGCACCGCTTCGCCCGTGCTCAGTTGCCCTGCGTCAAGATAAACTTGCGTGGTCAAATTCATCTCGCTGTGCCGCATCAATTCCATCGTTTCCCGAGGCGAGGTGTGATGCAAAGTCAGCAGCGTTCCGAAGGTTTTGCGCAGCGAATGAAAATCCGCGAACTCGCGTTTTGCGCTCACGTATTCGATTCCCGCCGCAGCCAAATCTTTACGAAAGCGCGGCATCTTAGGTATGCGTCCCTTCAATACTTGCGCAGCCGGATCGGTGCCACCGCCCGCGAGCGGGAGCAGAAGCGTCACGATGTCCGTATGCAGATCAATCACCGCGTCCTTGCGATTCTTCGTCGTAGCCCCGCGAACGTGAATGCAAGACCGCCCGCCCTTCAAATCAATATCCCGCCATTCGAGCAGCTTCAATTCGCTGCGCCGCAATCCAGTGAAAGCGGCCAGTGCGTAAGAAACGCCCCGCTCGCCCGCCGCGGTAATGAGTCGCCGCAATTCGTCCAGCGTGAATGCCCGACGCTTGCGCCGCTTTTCACCATGCGTCGCAGCCTTCGGGACAAAGCGCAGTGGATTGAGTGCGATTCGTTGCCTTGCGACCATCCAATTTAGGAAGCCCGAAAGCGCGCTCTGGTATTCGTTCATCGTCTTAGGTGAAACACCCTGCGCCGACCGCCACTTCTCGAAAGAATCTGCCGTCATGTCGCGAAGGAATTGCCAGCCGCATTCGTCGCATAGCCGACGAAGTCGATTGCGAAGTTGCCTCACGTATTGATCGTCGCGGCCTACGGATTCGCGCGCCGCAATGAAATCCTCGACATGCTGCAAAATTTCGCGCTTCGCTGCATCGCGCTCAATCTTAGGTGCAATCAAACCCTCGCGTTCCCGCTCTGCTTCGAGAACAAACTTGTTGAGTCGCTGCTCGGCAATTTGTTTGCCGATGTTGTGCCGAGCTTACCATTCAGCATCAATAGAAAGTAACTCCCCCGGTGAATATGAGCGGGATATGTTTCCGTCCTCGTGCCGTCCTTTTAGAAAATGTTCCCAGTCTTGCTCCAGCAAAGTTTGAAGGTTATCAGCGCGGCTGAACTGGAAGGCTTGCAATGACATTATCAACAGCCCCTTTGATGCAGTTGGTCGCAAAACTCTGGCATTCTCGATAAATCCTTTCCAATTCTTCATGGAGTGAAGGTAGAGCAATCTGGCTCAACTGCGTGGCTTCCTCGTAGGCATCTCGAAACTCAGCAATGCGGCGGCGCGCATTGTTCAAGTTGGTGATCCTCTGGCCATCGTCAGGCCAAACGCTCCTCCAATACTCACAATTGTTGCATCCGACGGGACATCTCGTCGAATCGTGTGATAAAAACGACTCCCACCCGCTCTTCGCGAGTTTCAGCTCCCGGAACTGGTCATCTCGCCGTTTTTCGTTGTTACACTTCTTGCACGAGACAATCACGTTGCCTGGAATGTGCAAGCCCGCTCGAAATCTGTTCATGCCGTCCAAGTGTTCAACCGCTGCACGGTCGTTTTCCAACGGCTTTCCGCAATAACAACAATTGGTGCCGAACTTGGCGACTACCGCGTCAGTGTATTGGAGGTCAGTGACACTTACGTCAAATGAAGCTGATATTTTTCGGCTAACATCATGGAGAAACATGCTCACGAGCTTATTAGCCACATCCGACTTGGCTCTGGACGTCGCCTTGCGGAGGTAAGCCGCCGTTTGAAAGTTCATGTGCTTCGTTTTGCCCTCCGGGCGTCAATCCCGAGGAGCCAATCGGCATCAACTTTCAACACAGCAGCCAATGCTTTGACCTCAAAATCAAAGGCACATCGCAGTCCATTCTCGACTTTTGCCAAAGCAACACGGTCAAGTTGGACACCTTGCTTGGCCAATCTTCCGGCAAGTTGATCTTGGGTTAGTGGAGGGTCAAAAAGCTGACGCGCTTCCCGAATTCGGGCTCCGATGATATTTCTGGACTGCAGCTTTTTGGTGTTCGTCGCCATCTACAACTTCGTAGCAGTACCATGCCGGCCCCGGTGTGCTTAAAAAGAACATCTTGAAGTTCGTGTTCTTTACTGTTTAGCGTTCGATGAGCCTCTTTCCGAGAACCGACACTCACCCTTTTGCGAAATGTGCGGGACTGTAGCCGGTGCCTACTGGCAAACGCGTCCAACGAAAAAAGTTGTTCTAAATCTCAGAGCACGTGCCGGAGACTCTTCAGTGGCTTGGACGATCTGCAACGAGTGCGAAGAAGGATTACGTGCGATTGAGCGAAGACGCAGGGCTAAAAGATTTCTCCACACAAAGCCTGAGGGGATTTGAAACCCGGCCAATGTCTGCTCGAAACAAAGAAACGTCGGCCTTCATTTCAACGCGGCATTTCAAAAGAGACGCGTGCTTTCGTCTTGGAACGCAATGGATACACTTGCCAAATGTGCGGCTTAGCTGCTGGAGATAAAGACCCATTCAATCCCAATAGGACCGTCCAATTGACAATGGGACACATCAAAGACAAATGCAAAGGCGGAGATGATGCGCCAACCAACCTTCGCGCGGTTTGCACAAGCTGCAATGAGGGTTTGCAGAACGCAGCTTTGCCGAAGCCGGATCGAGTGTGGCTATTGTCACAAGTTCGGCGTGCCACGATTGATGACCAACAGGCGCTTTTAGATTGGTTGCAAAGCAAATTCTCCTCAAACAAACCAAGCCCGTGATAACGTCATTTTATCTGGAGCGTTTGGGCATAGTTAGCCTTCAAGCGACCTGCCCGCCCCGCGCTTCGCGCGGGGCAGTCAGGAACCGCCGAACTTGAACGGACGTGCCGACATTTCTGCCAGTGTCCCAAGTCCGGTCACGTTCTTAGGTGATTACCTAGACCGTGCTAAACGTGCTCTCTCGTACCCCGAACGCCATCCGGCCACTTTCCAGAGACGATCGGCGAGCATAAGCTCGCAGGCTTTGCTTGAAAACTCCGAGGACTCGTAGAAGTCGCCACCATCGACTTCGCCGAACCCTTGACGTTTCAGGATGTATTCGCCGCCGTTTCGTGCGGAATCAAACACATGGACGCGCGCCATCCCACCGCCAAGCTTTTCCCATTTGTCCATGAGCCAAAAGCAAGTGGTGAAATTAACGAGCGCGTCTCGCGCGCCTGCTAACAAGAAGTGGAAATGTCTCCTTCCAAATTGCTCGCCTAGTTCCTGTCGGAGACACCACAGGAGGTGAGCGAACTTTATCCCGAACTCAGCGCCGAACTCGCGGAGCAGCGCAAAGTATAAACCGAGGCGAACTCGTTCCGGCAAACGCTCAGACTTGAATGTCAGCGTGCCGAAAAACTGCCAGTCGAACCGGTTCAATACATGAATTTCGGGAAGTTCCATCTTAGGTGAAGGTTTAGGAGACGGCGAGAATGTGCCCGCGTGCCCGCAACCGCCCGCCAAAGGCAGGCTCGAAATTGGTTAAGCCAAGCTCGATTTTCTTGCCTTGGATTTTGCCACCGTGCTTCTTGGCTTCATCCTCACTCAACACGTAGTCAAAAGTATTGAGGAATGGATGCGCCGGATCGAGATCAAGGCAACTCAGAATGGTTTGATCAACCTTTCCGCGTTTGCCCGTGAACGACTCAGCACGTTCGTTGATGACTTGAACATTTACTTTCATTTGTTTCTTTCTGTTTTTGCTTTTTTGGTTTTGCGACCCGCAGCGGAATTGCCACGAGCCGAAATCTTCTTGGTCGCTTGACCGACTTGCCCACAAACCGGTTGCTCTGGCTTAGCGCCAGCGCGTGAGCTGGTCGCTTCGCTGCTCGCGCTGCCGCAACCTTCGCTCCGCTCCACTTCGCTTCGCTCCGCTCCACTTCGCTTCGCTTCGTTCCGCTCCCGCGATTTATGGACAAGTCTCCCCGGTAAGAGCGAACGAGCGCCAGGACAGCAGCCCTAAACGCTTCTGGCAGATCGGGCCAAATCGCGATCACTTCGCAGATTTCAAACCCATGCCTTTGATTTTGTGAGTCTATTTGTGAGTCACGGCCCACAAACCCGCATGAATACTTGCTTGGTCGCAGGTTCGAATCCTGTCGCCCCGATTTTTTTGAGGCTCTGCCGCGCCTCAGCCCTTTTTCGCTTCCTTCGCCCAGGTGTCTTTCAACGTGATTGTGCGATTGAAAACCAGCCGCCCTGGCTGCGAGTCGCGGTCCAGCGCGAAGTAGGCAAGGCGCTCGAATTGGTAACGCAACTCCGCGCTCGCACCGGCCAGTGACGGCTCGCATTTCGCGGTGACGACTTCGAGCGAGTGCGGGTTGAGGAACGACTTGAAGTCGCCGCCCGCGTCCGGCTCGGGCACGGTGAAAAGCCTGTCGTAGAGCCGCACTTCGGCGTCGATCGCGTGCGCGGCGCTGACCCAGTGGATCGTGCCTTTCACCTTTCGACCGGAGTTCGCGCCGCCGGTCTTGCTGTCGAGATCGGCAGTGCAGCGGAGTTCGATGGCGTTGCCGGCGCTGTCCTTGATCACCTCATCGCACTTGATGATGTAGCCGTATTTCAATCGCACCTCGCCGCCGGGTTTGAGCCGGAAATACTTGGGCGGCGCGACTTCCATGAAGTCTTCCTGCTCGATGAACAGCTCGCGGCTGAATGGAATTTTGCGCGTGTCCACCGGGTTTGCGGGATCGTTCACCGCGTCGAGTTCCTCGGTTTTGCCCTCGGGAAAATTGGTGATCACCACCTTCATCGGACGCAGCACCGCGAGCCGTCGCAGCGCACGCTTGTTCAGGTCTTCGCGGATCGAATGTTCCAGCACGGCGACATCGGTAAGGCCGTCGTATTTCGTGATGCCGATATGGTAGGCGAAATTGCGCAGCGCCTCCGCGGTGACACCGCGACGCCGGATGCCGCAGATCGTCGGCATGCGCGGATCATCCCAACCGCTGACGAGCTTTTCGTTCACAAGCTGGAGCAGCTTGCGCTTGCTCATCACGGTGTAGGTGAGATTGAGGCGCGCAAATTCGTACTGGTTCGGCAGCGGTCGCGACAAGTCGAGGTTTTGAAGAATCCAGTCGTAAAGTGGACGATGCACCTCGAACTCGAGCGTGCAGATCGAGTGCGTGATTCCCTCGATGTAATCGCTCAGGCAATGCGCGAAGTCGTACATCGGGTAGATGCACCATTTGCCGCCGGTGTGATGATGCTCCGCGTGCCGGATGCGGTAAATCACCGGGTCGCGCATCCAAACGTTCGGCGCGCTCATGTCGATCTTCGCGCGGAGCGTGCGCGTGCCGTCGGGGAACTCGCCGTTTTTCATCCGGGCGAAAAGGTCGAGGTTTTCTTCGATGGAACGATTGCGGAACGGGCTCTCTTTCCCCTCGCGGCGATAGGCGTCCGTGTCCTCCGGCGACATGTCGCAGACGTAGGCCTTGCCGAGCTTGGTCAGGCGCACGGCGTATTCGTGGATTTGGTCGAAATAATCCGACGCATAAAACGGCTCGACGACGACCTCGGCTTGTCGCGCGAGCACGGCGGGCAGATGAAAATCGGTCGCGCCATTTGTCTCCATCGCAAACGGCGTTTGCCCGGCGGGCTTCATTCCGAGATTACCGTCGGCCCAGTCGCGAATGAGCCAGCGCACGTCTTCGATGATGGAATCGACATACTCCACGTCCTCCTTGGTCGGGTTCGTGTCGTCCATGCGCAGGTTGCAGACGCCCCCGGACTCGTGCGCGATGCCAAAGTTCAGGCAGATCGACTTGGCGTGTCCGATGTGCAGGTAGCCGTTTGGCTCCGGCGGGAAGCGCGTGTGAATGCGGCTGTGCCTCCCCGTTTTCAAATCGTCCGCCACGATGTCGCGGATAAAATCGGAGGGCGCTGCTGGCTGGTCGTCGGTCGGAGTGGTCATCGGTGTGGCGCAAGCTAGCAGAGCGGCGACGGTTGATTCAAGCAATCCGCGATCTGTCGCAGGGAGTCACGCCTGTGCGACCCGGAATTGAGGGCTTCCTTCCTGAGCAAAACACAAATCACAACCGCGGCTTGCGCCTTTGGGCCGGTTCCGCTGAATATGTCGCCTGCTTTTATGGCGAAAGAAACTTACGACCTTTCCGATCTCCGCAACTGGCGTGAAGCGACTGCCGGCGAACCGCTGCCGGTGCGTCTTTCCGTTTTCGGCGATCCGGTCGCGCACTCGAAATCGCCGCCGATGCACAACGCGGCGCTGGAGAAATGCGGCATCGCGGCGCGATATGCGCGGTTGCACATCCGGCCCGAGGAACTCTCGGAGGCGTTGCGGCTGCTGCCGGCGAACGGTTTCATCGGGACGAACGTGACGATCCCCCACAAGGCGGCGGTACTGGCGCTGATGGATGAGGTCGATGAACGCGCGCGGACGATCGGCGCGGTCAATACAGTGGTTGTCGAGGGAGGGAAACTGATCGGGTTTAACACCGACGGGCCGGGCATCGTGCGCGCGGTGCGGGCGGAGTTCGGCGTGGATATTCGTGACCTGCGCGTGTTGATCCTCGGCGCGGGCGGCGGCGCCGGGCGGGCGATCGCGGTGCAATGCGCGCTGGAAAATTGCGAGCGGCTCGTGCTCGTGAACCGCACGGTCGGGAAGGCGCAGGCGCTCGCGCAGGAACTCGCGCCGTATTTCAAAGGCCCGCGCGTGATCGGCCCGGTCGCGCGGCTCGAGGCGCTGCCGCTGGAAAACGATCTCTTGAAGTTCCAACTTCAAAACACGGACCTCGTGATCAATGCGTCGTCGATCGGAATGAAGCGGACCGATCCGCCGCTGCTGCCGGGCTCGATCCTGCTGCCGCACCTCATGGTTTACGACACGATTTACACGGCGGCGCGCACGCAGCTTCTGCATGCCGCCGACGAAGCGGGCGCGCGCGGCGCGAACGGCCTGTCGATGCTGCTCTACCAGGGCGCGCTGTCGTTCGAGATTTGGTTCAACCGCGAGGCGCCGGTCGCGGAGATGCGGGCGGCGTTGATGAAGTCCGCGGAGGATGATCTGGGAAAATAACGGGGCTTGCGGAATCCCCGTCCCTCAATGAAGCGGTGAAATGAACACCCGCATGAGGTTCACGCGGCCACCGGTCCAGAACCAGCGTTTCGGAAAATCGAAGCTCCGCTCGCTTGCGCGATACGTCAGCGTGCCGACCTCGCCGGGATAGTTCGGGTCGTAGAGGTCAAATTGCGTGTCGCCGTTTTCCAGCCGACGATGCGCAAAGACCACGACGCAGTGGTTCATGTGAAGATTGCGCGCCAGATACACGGCCTGCAGTTTTCCACGGTCGAGTGAACGAACGAGATTCTCCTCCGCCCACGCCTGGCCGAAGCGCGGAAATGCCATGCACATCCGCCAGTTGCCGACACGAAGGTAGCTCGGAAGCCAGTTGCCAAGCTCCTCCTTGAGCATGTGTTCGTAGGCGTGCGAGAAGTCGTGAAGATTGCGGTAACCGGGAATCACAATTGGCTCGGAGGGCGACGACCGCCAGACAGGAATGCGGCAGACTTTTTTCACGAGCAGGCGGTATTCTTCCGGCGTGACGCGCGCTGCTTTGGGGTCGAATCGCGCGAATTGATGGAACTGCATCACCGCGCGGCAAAGGACGAAACAGCGGTGGGAAAACTCGACGTCTTTCTCACGACGTCGCATCGTGAGCCGGCCGGCTTCATCCACCCCGTAAGCGAACACGGTGTCATTCGAGAATGCGAAGGTATCGGTGCGATAATGAAAGCGTGTCGGCCCGGCCTGCAGCGCAGTTGTGCAGAGCAGCCAGAGCGCGAAATGGCGGAGTTTTTGTCCCATCGTTGGTGTCGCATTCCATAGCACCAGTCGCGAGGCTGAAGAAATCATTTCATTCGCCGCAGTGAATTTTGAGAGCGCGTGGTGTTTCCAAGCAGCAATGCTGCTCCAAAGTCCGTTTCGGCGAGGACGCCTGTGCTCGTGTGCCCGGCATGGGCGTGAACAAGTCAGAAAACATGAAACAATGGCCGGAAGCAGGGACGGCAAAAAACGAACACCATTCCGTATTTCAACGCTCTCTTCATGAAGCGGAATATCGCCAACAACGGACTGCTTTACACGGACACTTTCACCTGCACTTCTATTCACCACGCCGCTGCTTTGCGCATTACCTGCACATGGCCTTCGGCAACTGGCGCGATTATCTGGGCGGGCGCAAGCAGGTGAGTCTGAAGAAGTATCTTTACGTCTTCCGCCCGCTGCTTGCCTGCCGCTGGATCGAGCGCGGCCTCGGCCAGGCACCCATGCTCTTTGACGAGCTGGTGGCGCAGGTGCTCGACGAGCCGGATGTTCGCGAAGCGGTTGCGGAGCTGGTCGCCCGCAAGAGAGCGGGTGACGAAATCGACTCTGCGCCGCGAGTGGAAGCGCTGGACCGTTTCATCAAGGCGGAGCTTCCGAGGCTGGAATCCTTGATCCCAGCGGAAGAAGTGCTGCCGGGAATCGAACCGCTCAACCGCTTTTTCCAGGCACACTGCCTTGCGGCATGAATCCGCCTGCGACAGAAAGAACGAACACCGCTGCTACGCACCAGGAGTGTGTAATTTTAGAAAGAATACAAAAATGAAAACCAAAGACCTGATCCGGCTGGGTGTGCCGCTTGGAGAGCCGATGAAACTCGCTTTTGAGTTCATCAGTCAATTCTGCATCGGCGGCGGCGACAAGCTGAAGCTCGCGGAGGAAATCGCCGCCATCGTTGCCAGCCCGAAATCGTTTGAAGGCGATGCCTTGCGGGGTGCGCTTGCCCAGGCTTTGCAAAATCCCGCTTTCCTCCCTCGCCTCCAGCCGGCCACATGGCGGCAGTGGGGAACCGGCTTGGAACCTGACGCCGTTAATCAAATGGAAAACGCCTGTCTGCTGCCGGTCTCGGTCGCAGGGGCCTTGATGCCGGACGCCCACGTCGGCTACGGACTTCCCATCGGCGGAGTGCTGGCGACGGAGAATGCCGTCATTCCTTATGCGGTCGGCGTGGACATCGCCTGCCGGATGAAGCTGACCGTTTTGGATCTTCCTCTCGACTGGCTGGAGACTCAGCAGAATCGTCTGGCTCGCGCTATTGAAACGGAAACCCGTTTTGGAGTCGGCGTGACGTTTAAGCATCGACGCCAGCATGAGGTGCTGGATCAGGACTGGTCGGTTAGTCCGGTCACCGAACGCAACAAGGACAAAGCCTGGGGACAGCTTGGAACCAGCGGAAGTGGAAATCATTTTGTCGAGTTCGGCGTCCTGACGGTCGGAACCAATGACCTCGGTCTGGAAGCAGGTTCGCACCTGGCTTTGTTGAGCCACAGCGGAAGCCGCGGAACCGGTGCGATGGTTTGCGACCATTACAGCAAGCTGGCCGTGAAACTTCATCCTGAGCTGCCGAAGGAACTGAGCCGGCTTGCATGGCTTGACCTCGATACTGCCGAGGGCAAGGAATACTGGGCGGCGATGGAGTTGATGGGGCTTTATGCCGCAGCCAACCACGCGCTGATTCATCGCCATATCGTCGCGAATCTTGGTGCCGATGTGCTGCTCGACATTGAGAACCACCACAATTTTGCATGGAAGGAAAACCACTTCGACCGCGAGGTCGTGGTTCATCGCAAGGGAGCCACGCCTGCAGGGACCGGTGTGCTTGGAATTATTCCGGGCTCCATGGCATCGCCGGGATTTGTCGTGCGCGGAAAAGGATCGCCCGAGTCCCTGAATTCCGCCTCGCATGGGGCGGGACGATGCATGAGCAGAACGCGAGCGATCCAGACCTTCAACTGGAAACAGGCAAACGAAGTTTTGCGCGAACGGGGCGTGACCCTGCTTTCAGCCGGTCTGGATGAGGTGCCGATGGTGTACAAAGACATCCACGAGGTGATGGCAGCGCAAACCGATCTGGTCGAAGTGCTGGGACGCTTCGATCCGCGCCTTGTCAAAATGTGCCCGAGCGGCGAACGCCCGGAGGACTACCCCGACTTTCGCAACTGGGGGGAAGGTGATCGCGCAAGTTGCTGATAATCAGATCAGGCAATTCAAAGGTCTCCCCTACAGAGCCGGGATGGATTCCGCTTGGGTTTTGATAAGTTTCAAGTCAGCGGTGATACGCGGCGGCTTTTGGGCAGGGAGTTGGAGGCCGAGCAAATCCAGGAGCATGCGGTGGTCTTTTTCGGGCTGGGTGTATCGGGCGAAGATCAGGCATCGCCCGTCGGTTGTGGGGAAGTAAGCGTCGAGCATCTGGATGGTTGCCAGTTTTTCGATCACCGCGCGCGGGGTGAGTCCCGGGGCGTGTTTGCGCAGGCGGTGCCGCAGGGTCACGTGAGCCGAGGGGCCGGGAGGCCCTGAGACAGACTGCCGCAGGCAGCCCGAAGGGTGCCGGAGCCGGGAGGCGAAGGCATCAACGCAACAGGCCAGGAACGCGACGAAGATGTGGGCCTCGATGCGGTGGTCAAGCTGGTGGTGGATGGGCCGCACGGAGAGGTCGCCTTTGAGGTTGCGGAAGGCTTCTTCGATTTGGGTGAGCAGCATGTAGAGCCCCCAGAGCACGGCGGGGTCTTTGTCGCAGAGGTTGCTGCGAAGCAGAGCCTGCCCTGAGCGGAGTCGAACGGGTAGCGGCCTTCGCGGCGACGGGCTTCCCGCAGTTTCTTTTTGCGCAGGGAGCAAGCGAGTTTGCCCTCCGGGCTGACCCCGGCCTCCACCAGTCGCCAGCCGGCGGGCGAGTCGCTTTTGGCCTGCCCGGCCTTTGGGCGTCCCCACCAGATTGTCCGCCGTGTTGCCCGGCAGCACTTCGTAAGCCAGCGGAAAGCCCTCGGGAGTCACGATCAAGGCAATGACCACCTGCACGCAGTCGGAACGTTTGTCGCGCGAGTATCCGAAGCGGCGCAGCCCGGTTTTTTCCTCCGGCGGATCGCTCTCAAAATACGTGCTCGTCAGGTCGTAGAGCAGGACCTCGTATTGGACCCCGAAGAGGTCTTTCCATTTCGCGGTGAGGTGATCGAAAAGCTTCCCCTTGTGCTCCAGAAGCAGATCGAGCGTGCGGTAGAGCTTGTCCTTGGCCGCAATCGCGTCGTCCTCGCCGAGCAGATCGCCCATCGCCGTGTTGGCATACCAGTGGCGGTGCAGGTGCCATTCGCTGCCGGGAGCAATGAGCCGGCCGGCCACCAACACCTCCAGCGCATGTTCCCAATCGGTGCCCTCGCGCGAGCACCCCAGCTTCTCGCGCCAGAACTCCCGCAGCCCCAACTGCCCCCACAGCTCGGTGAACAGCCAGCACGCCCCCCACTGGCGCGGACGCTTGAGCACGAACTCCGAGAGCCTCACCCCGACCGCGTCGGCCACCGTCGCGGGGATCTCCCGATCCGAACTGAACAGCGCCAGGCTGCCCTGTTCGCCGCGCTCCTGGTCGAAGACCTCAATGGTGCGAATCCAAGCCTCGCGCTGGCTGTCGTTGATTTCCCCAAGATACAATACCGGCCGCTGGATCATCTTCCCCCCGGCGCACCGCCGGTTTTCCATGATGCTCCAATAGCGGTGTTCCTTGCCGTCTTTTCTGCGCCGATTGCATTTCAAATACATGACGCCTTCGCATGGTAGTCACAAAAATCATGTTGGGAAGAGCCTGGGTCTCCCCTCAGCGCACTTTTGAAACCAACCCCCTGTATTTATGCGGGTCGGCGGGCCTCGGAGGGCTGAAAATCGCTGGTCTTCCTCCCCAGTTGCGAAAGTCGGGCTAAGCAATGAACGATGTGTTAAACAAAACGACGGTGCTGGTGCTCAACCGCAACTGGCAGGCCATTCATGTCAAGACGCCTGCCCAGGCGTTTTGCATGATGGCTGCCGATGTGGCGACCGCGCTGGACATCCAGGACGGTGGAGACATGCGCCCGGTGAAGTGGGCCGACTGGCTCACGCTGCCCGTGCGCGAGGATGACAATTCGGTTCGCACCGTTCACGGTGCTGTGCGTGTTCCCACGGTCATCGTTCTGGCGAACTACGCCAAGGTGCCGAAACGACGCCCGAAGTTTTCTGCCAAGAATATCTGGCAGCGTGATGGCGCCACCTGCCAATACACCGGCCGCAAACTGGCTCCGTACGAAGGCAACATCGACCATGTGCTGCCACGGTCTCGCGGCGGTAAAACGGCATGGGAGAACTGCGTTCTTGCGCACAAAGAAATCAATTCCCGTAAAGCCGACAAACTCCCGGACGAGGCCGGTCTGCGTCTGCGCCGCCAGCCAGCCGCGCCGCGCGAACTGCCGGCCACGATCCTCATCCGCAACTCACACCGTGTGCGGGACTGGGAGCATTTTCTGAAATCGTGATTTCATGGCGAGTGCATGACTGGCGCAATCGCCGTGGTCTCAACCGGCGCGAAACTGACGCCGTGCTTGGTGTGGGGGCGTTCACACGAAAATCGCGAATGGTTCCTATTTCTTCTTGAAGAAGTCGTCGAAGGAAGAGTCACTGCCGGCGCTGTTTGATGTGCCGGACGTTTTTTCCATCAGCCACGTCATGGCCTTTTCAAAAACCTCCGCAGGTGCCCAGACGTGGCCGCCGTTGAACTCGAAGACGGCGAGCCGCTGCCCGTTGAAGAGGCCTTTCATGCGCTCAACTTCACTCCTGTTCTTGTCGGAAGATCCCATGGTCATCGCGATGCGAAGATGGGCATTTCGCTTGATACCTGCGACGTTGTAGTTACCTGTGTCGTCGAAGGAGGCCCCGGCGGCTTGCAGGATGAGACCGCAGAAGCCGGGCCGAAGTTGGACAAAGACGGAACTCCCGCGCGCTCCTCCCGATTGGCCCGTGGCGTATTTTTTGCCCTCAGCGATGCGGACGCGCTTGATCACGTCATCGTGCGCGGCGAGGAAGTTACCAACGATCGGCTCCCAAGGGCCATTTTTAGCCTCGACGAGCATGACGACGACGAAGCCGTTGTTCTTGAGAAAACTCTCCATCGGCCCCATTGAGGCTTTGCCGCCTGCGGACATGATGAAGATGCAAGGCCACTGCTTTTTTGGATCGGAACTGTAGCCTTTTGGCAGCCAGAGTTTGTAGTGATAGGTGCCCTTGGTGTTCTCAGCTTCCTTTACCGATTTGAAGACGGGAACTTCGGACTGTCGAGGTGGCTGACTGAGTTCGCAGGTGATCAGCGTTTCGCTTTCGTCACCCAACGGCTGTGTCAGCGGAGTGATTTCCGCACGCAGCGGCATAACAAGAGGAAGCGAAGCGACGATGACCCAAGCCAAGTGTTTCATGGGGTGAAATTGCCATTAGCGCGAGGGAGAGAAAAAGCATTTTCAATGAGCAACGTGCGCTGAAGCCGCATCAGCCGGAATTGTTCGATGGCCTTGTGGACGGGGGGGTGACGCGGCCATCCCTCCACCTTCGGCGGGAGAATTGAGGGCAAATCAGGCCGATAAACGCAACTAAACAGGCTGTTCCATTGCGACTTTTTCGAGGGCGTGGTCATGAAGCGCGGCGGCATTCCTTATCCGGTGCAGTTGCGGAGCGAGACGGAGGAGTGCAGGGGGTGGTGCAAACATCGGTTTGTGGTGTGAGCCGCACTTGGATTCTTGCACCGTTGATCGTCAGGAAATGCGGCCTGGTTGCTTCTTTGTTGGATTGTTTGATCAAAAGCTCTCCCTGCCCTTGAAAAGGCGGAACAAGAAGAACAGGGACGGCAGCAGCACAATGGCACCGGCCCCCAATGCCAGAACGAGCAAGCGGAGTGTGACCTCCGGTGCGCGAGTGTTGTCGATGGTAACGTCTGGCGTGACGAGATAAGGATACTGCGCCAGACTCCACCCGCCGAGAATCAGGGTGACCTGTCCGATGGCAGCCATTCGCGCCAGGATAAACCGTCGTAGCCACAGGGCCGCCAGAGCAGCCGATGCGAAGATACTCGTGCATGCGAGCAGCAGAGGAGCCCACCAGCGCGTCAAACCGTGGAACATCTCGGGGGCACCTTGTTTGGATGCAATAAAAACCACCGCTGCAATGGGAGCCAGCGCCAAGCCGGACCAAAGTGCGCGCAAGCGGAAATCCTTTTGCAGATCCGGTTGGTTCCTTGTGTCCACGGTAAGGTAGGTGGCCGCAAGAAACGCAAAGAGTCCGAGCGCGAAAACGCCGCAGCCGAGGGCAAACGGCGTCAACCAACCCGCGAAGAAACCTGTAACCACCTGCCCATTCACGACGCGAATCTGGCCCGAAGCCAGCCCGCCAATAATTACGCCCTGGAAAAACGGAGTAAAAATGCTGGCGATGCCAAACACCATGCTCCACCGATGCTGCACCGCGTCCGACTTGGAGTCGTATTTTCGAAAAATAAAGGCAGAACCTCGCAGCACAATACCGATGACCATCGCGGTTATGGGAATGTTCATCGCGGTCATCATCGCGGCGAAGCCCCTTGGAAAACCGGTGAAAAGAAGCACCACCACGAGAATGAGCCAGACATGGTTGGCCTCCCAAATGGGGCCGATGGCATCGTCGATGGCTCGCCTTTGCCGTTGAGCCCCTGGTCCCGAAGCCAGCAGGTCCCACATGCCGCCTCCAAAATCCGCGCCGCCCATGAGCGCATACAGGATCAGTGACAGTGAAATGCTAATGGCAACGGTCAATTCAAGCATGGTTCAAATTGTTGACGGTTTGGAATCTTTCCCGGGAGCCTCCAAAAACTGGCGGCGCAAAACGAAAAAAACGATGAAGGCGAGAAAAGCATACAAAACAGTAAACGCGAAAAAGGGCACTACGATCCAGTGCATAGGCGTGACGGCGTCTGCCGTTCGCATCACGCCGTAAATGATCCATGGCTGGCGTCCAACTTCGGTCACAACCCAGCCGGCTTCGATCGCCACAAACCCCAGCGGCCCGGCTGCAACCACGGCGCGCAGAAACCACGCGTTGTCGGGCAGCGTTCGGCGCTTCGACCAGAGCCAGCCCGACCAGCCCGCCAAGGCCAGCATCGCCATTCCCGCTGCAACCATCAGATCAAACGACCAATGAACGATTCGCACATTGGGCCAGTTGTTTCGCGGGAAATCTTCCAATCCGACGACCCGGGCGTTGGGGTTGTCGGCGAGAAGCAGACTCAAGCCGCGCGGGATGCTGAGCGCATAATCGGTGGTGCGCGTCTCGTCATTTGGAATTCCACCGATCAGCAATGGCGCTCCCGCTTGCGTCCGGTAATGCGCTTCCATCGCCGCGAGTTTGGCGGGCTGCAACCGGCCCACTGAGCGGGCGCTGTGGTCGCCGCTCAGGATTTGCAGCGGGATGCTGACGCAGGCAACGGCCAGCGCGATGCCCAGCGCGCTGCGATGAAATTGACTTTGCCGGCGTCGCAGCAGGAAGAACGCATGCACGGCTGCAACAGAAAAACCCGACGCAACAAACGCCGCGAGCGTCATGTGCAGGACCTCATGAAAGCTGGCTGGATTCAACATGGCCGCGATCGGGTCAATATCGGTGATCTCGCCATCCACAATCTTAAAGCCGGCGGGCGCGTTCATCCACGCATTGGCCGTCACGACGAAGATGCCGGAAAAGATACCGCTGACAGCGACGATCAATCCCGAAAGCCAATGCCAGAAGGGCGGGAGGCGATTCCAGCCATAGAGATACACGCCGATGAAAATGGCTTCGGTGAAAAATGCGAAACCTTCCAGGGAAAATGGCATGCCAATGATCGCCCCCGCCTTTTCCATAAAGCTCGGCCATAACAAACCGAGTTCAAACGACAGCACGGTCCCGGACACCGCTCCCACTGCAAAGAGAATGGCCGTGCCTTTCGCCCAGCGTTTGCAGAGATCGAGATAAACCGGTTGCCGGGTGCGGAGATACAGGCCCTCCGCAATGGCCATCAGCACCGGCATCCCGATGCCCAGGGCCGCAAAGACAATATGGAAGGCCAGCGACATGGCCATCTGCGAACGGGCGAAGAAGAAATCACTCATGCGATTACTTTCGATCCGAGGGCGGACGGGTTCGCTTGACCAGTGTGACCCGGCGCTTACGCCCCGACTCCGTCGGAGCACTCTGCGCGACTTCAGCCGGGTACGTGATCCGGGTGCCCCGGACTTTGGCGAAGGGAGTCAGCGCATGAACCTGGCGGCGAGTTGAACTCATGATGTCCTCGGTCCGGATTCCGCGAACCAGCAGGGCATCGGCGATGAGCGAACGATGACAGTGCCACGGCACCGCCTCGGCACACATCAATACGATTTGTTCCCGGTTCGCCAACCGTATCAATCCGTTGAGGCTCTCCTCAAATTCCGGCGTTTGCATATAGTCCGCATAACCCCGAAAGGAGGCATTGTGCCAGCCCTCGTTGATCGACTCGCGCTTCGCATGACGCAGACCGCCGAGTCCCGGCAGGTGAACGTAGCCCAAACCGGCTTTCTTCAACACGCCTTGCAGCGAACCCTTGTTGAACTGTGGGTTGTGCCGGGACCGCGGCACCGTCCGCACATCCACAACGCGGGTCGCCCCGTGGGCCTTAATCAGTTCGATGAATTCCCCGAGCGTGCGGGTGGAATGCCCAATCGTCAGCACGAGGGGCGAAGGTTCTGCGCCAACCATCTTTTTTCCTCCCCGCCCACCGGTCATGGCCTTGATTCCGGGCACGGATATTTCGACACTCTTCTCCATCATGGGTACCCCTTTCTTTCGGTTTGCTGAAGACCCGCCGCTGCCTCAGTGTGAGCGTGGCGATAGGTCAACAGCGTGATGATGACCAGCGGCACGACCCCGAGAAGGATGAAAACTAGGTCGGCGGGCATCCGCGCCCATTCCAAGGCGACGATCAGCGGCTGGTTGGAAAACTCGGCGCTGCGTGCGTGCCAATAGCCATTCCGGGTGGCGTCGAGCAACTGCAATACGCCGCTCGGGAATAGATTCAGCACCACCATGCCGCCCAGGCCGAGATTTAATCCCCAGAACGAGACGCGCAGGTATCTTTGCATTTTCTCCCAATGCGCCTCGCTCGACACCTGCCGGAGGGCAAAGACAAGCAACGCCACTGCCAGCATTCCAAAGACACCCATGAACGCCGCGTGCGCGTGGTTGGCGGTGAGATTCGTGCCGACTTCGTAGTAACTCACCACCGGCAGGTTGATCAGGAAGCCGAAGACGCCGGCACCAACGAAATTCCATACGCCGACCGCGATCAGGAAGTAAAAGGTCCACTTGTGCGGCAGACTCACCGCCTTGCCGCAGACGTCGCATTGCTGACGGCTCAGCCGCACAAAGTGGCTCGCATCGAGGGTCAGCAAGATGAGCGGCACCACCTCCATCGCCGAGAAGATCGAGGACAGCGCCATCGAGGTCATGGTCTGTCCGGTAAAATACCAGTGATGTCCGGTGCCGATGATTCCGCTGCCAAGAAACAGCAGGGCGTCCAGGTAAATGACCCGCGCTGCGGTTTGTCGCGCCACCAGGCCGAGCTTGTAAAACAGCGTGGCCACCATCACGGTCACGAACAGTTCCAGAAAGGCCTCGACCCACAGATGGACAATCCAGAACCGCCAGGTATCCACCACGGTGAATCGCGCCGCGCTGCCGAAGAAAAACGCCGGCAGGTAGAACAACGGAATCGTCGCGGCGGAGATCAGGAACAAGGTGGCGATTTCCCGCCGCTCCGGATCGTGCCGCGCCGGGCCGATGGCTCGCGCGAGCAAGACCACCCAGAACCCCAATCCTAGGACCAGCAAGACCTGCCAGGCACGGCCCAGGTCGAGGTATTCCCATCCTTGATTCCCGAACCAAAACCACAGCTTCCCCGCCAACTGTTTTATCCCGATCAGCTCCCCGATCATGCTGCCCCCGACGACCAGCAACAGCGCGGCCCACAATAAGTTGATGCCCCTCACCTGTCCTCGCGGCTCGCACGAGCCCAGCGCATCTGCCAGAAACAGTCCACCGCCGACGTAAGCCGTCACGATCCAGAAGATGGCCGATTGCAGATGCCAGGTTCGCAGCAGGTTGCTCGGCAGAAAGGCGGCCAGGTCGAATCCATAAAAGCTTCCGGGTTGCGCGCGGTAATGCGCCAGTCCACCGCCGACCAGCACTTGCACCAGGAACAACAGCGCCACGACAAGAAAGAATTTCAAAGTCGCCCGCTGGCTCGACGTGGTCAGGCCCGGCAACAACTGGGGATGAATGTGCGAGTCCCGGCCCTTCCAACCGAGAAAATCAAATCGGCCAAAGGCGAGCAGCACCACCGCTGTGC
The DNA here is from genome assembly GCA_963751395.1 of uncultured Verrucomicrobiae bacterium. Lineage (GTDB taxonomy): Bacteria > Verrucomicrobiota > Verrucomicrobiia > Chthoniobacterales > Chthoniobacteraceae > CAVVUC01. The sequence goes on from CAVVUC010000001.1 coordinate 701,334, forward strand.
CCGCCAACAAGGTGATAAGACTCAGGGCGCTCCACAACACCGCGTCGCCCGACGGCCCATTGCCGAGGAGCGGTTCATACGGAAAATTTTGCGTGTAGGAATAGGACTTGCCTGGCATGCGCGCCGCGGACCCCCATGCCGTCCAGGCAAAGAACGCCACCAACTCGCGCAGTTCCTCCGGATCAGTGATCGTCTTGGCGGACAAACCGTGGCTGGCGGTGGAGCCGGCGAAGTAATTCTTCCATTGATCGATCTGGCGGCGGTAGGACGCCACTTCGGATTCGGTAAACCGGAGCGTGCCGGTCTTGCTGTCATACCGGTTCTCCGAGAGTGTTGCCGGATCCTTGGTGTCGAGCGCCAACTGGTGCAGGTAGGCCGCCGAAAAGTCCGGACCCAGGTAGGCGCCGTGTCCCCAGATCGTGCCATTCTCCATCAGCCCGTGCTTCTGGAATACCTGTTGCCCGGCGATGATGTCCTCGCCGGTAAAAACGGTCTGGCCGTTCATGTCCACCACCCGAGCGGGGATTGGAGTCCCAACGCCGCCGGTGTAGGTATTGAGGGCGATCCAGATCAGCACGCCCAATCCAGCCAGTGCCACGGACACGACACCGTAACGCCACCGATGTGACAGTTCCGTGTTCATCTTCACTCAGGTTCAGGATCGAATCATCGTGAGAATCATCTTGAACCGCTGCAACGCCTTGAGAGCGTGCGGCTGCTGTGCCGGCATGAGAATCATCTCGCCGCCCTGCAAGCGGTGGAGTTGGCCGGAAATTGTAATTTCGGTTTCACCTTCCACTACTTGCACCAGCGCGTCGAACGGGGCCGTGTGTTCGCTCAATCCTTGGCCTTCGTCGAAAGCGAAGATCGTCACACTGCCGGCAGTCTTTTTGACGATCTCACGGCTGACGACGGCGCCGTCCTGGTAGCTGACGAGTTCAGAGGCCCTGGCCACTTGGGCACCGGGGAGGCCTTTGGGTTTGGATGGGGTTTCTGGTTTCATAACTCTTCGTTTCCGCGAATGCTTCAGTTGTCTTGATTCCGGCCCCCTCATTTTGAGGTTTTTCTGCTGAAGGTATTCTCTCACTTTTGTCCGCTGACCGCGACTGAATAATTCCTGCCTTCCCAGCGCTGGCCTTCCTTCCAGAAGAAGGTGAACTCGATCACTGAACCGGCCGGGCAGTTCTCCGCGGGCAGGTCGGCGAACCATAGATTCAACGCGCTGACAGGAGTGGCGTCTGTTTTGTTGGTGCTGGCCCAGCCATTGGCGGACCAGACGACGGTTGCGTCTGCCGCAACGATGAGGCGCAGGATTTTTCCAGGCGGCACGCGGCGAAGCGGATGTCGGGCGCTCCACATTTCGTGCCGGCTTTTCACCGGATTGACGACGTAACGCTGGAAGGCAGGTTCGACCCGGTCAAAACACACGCCGTCGTGCGCACTCCGCACGAGGGAGACATATTCCGCATGGGACCAGCACAGCGGCATGGCCGCACCCGTGGGCAGCCCGCGCTTCATTCCCCGCTCCGGCAAGTCTGCGGTGTCCCACAACTGCTCGCTGATCATCCCACCCTCGTTCGCGAATTTTTCCATCGCCGCAATGAACGGTTTGGGATCGCGCCCGGCCGCGAGTTCGTAATGGCCGCGCTCGCCCGTCAAAATCGGCCAACAGCGGCCGATTCCCTCGCCATCGAAAGCGCCCCCGTCATCCTTCTGCCCGTAGCCATCGTGATTGTAACGGCGCCAGCCCGGACCTTGCGGCAGGTCGCACTTGAGGAGACGATCAACGACTTCAATCGAGTCACGCACCACAGGATTGTCCGCCGCGCGAATACCCAGACGCACCAGATGAAGAAAATCGCCGCCAACAACATTCCTCGCCGGCTGGAGGCCGCCACCGTTGGCGACGGCGAGCATCGTGGTGTTGGGATCGGCGTGCGGATCGGGTGTGTCAGGATCCGTGGGATTGATCCGAATGTAATGGCGCCGGAATCCTTCGGCCATTTCACCGGCGGTGGTGACAGTCCATTCCTCAATGTGCGCCGCCAGCCAGTCCGCATATTGAAAAATAAAATCCGCAGTGCCGGTTTCGCTGTGCTGTTTGGCAAACTCTGCGGCGCAAACGAGGCCGGCAATCACCGTGGCAAGCGTCGAGGGAGAATAGCCGGCGTTCTCTTCCCAGCGTTCCTGGGCGGTGACCGGTCCCTGCCGGATGAGATAGGCTGCAGCCCGCAAAATCATGACGCAGGGATTGAACCGGCCAAGCGTGACGCCTTCGCGATGCAAACGCCACGCCAGCAGAATGGGAGCGGCGATTTCATCGAGTTGCACTCCGGTCCAATACGCCCGGCCATCGATCCAACTATTCTGTGGGAACCTGCCGTCCGCCCGTTGAATGGCCGCGAGCCAGATCAAAGCGCGCAATGGTGTTCCGGTCTGCCCTGTGGCCAGCAGTGCGGCTGCGCTCTGCGCAAGATCGCGTGTCCAGACCAGATGATAACCGCCCAGATCCTCGTCGCCCTTCGTCTCTCCCCACGGGATGCTCATGGATGCCACCAGGGCGCCTTGAAACGATTTGTCTTCGTGAGCGAGCAGGATACAGCGACTCAACCGATACATGTGCCCGCTATCGGAAGTGTGCTGGCTGAAATCATATTTCGGATTGACCACTGTGCGTTGCCACTGACGGACAAAATGTTCTCGATGAACATCGAATGTTTCCGCCAGCGATTGCATCAACTTGGCCACGGTGCTCGGACAACTCCTCCCCATCGCAATGGCGATGGTGAACTCATCGCCATCCTGGAGGTCAATTTCGCCCGTGAGCGCGATGTTGCCATCTCCGGCGGCACTGAATTCCCAGTCCGTCTTGAAATGCTTCATCAAATCCTGCCAGCCGTCGCTGGCCCCGACATACCCGACGGATCGCCGCGAAAACCCGCGGCTGCAGCCCATGATCAGATGCACATCCTTGCGAACGGCCTGGAGCAGATTGTGGCCGCCGATCTCGGAACACCAACCGGAGTTGCCCGCGCCCTGGCGCGCCAGATGCGGGGCCAGTAGCGCGTAGAGGCGCAACTTGCCGCGCAACGACTCATCCGACACTTCGAGTTTGGTGTGCATGAGCACGACCGAGCGGTGCGGATCGGTGAGGATGTGCTTGATCAACCGGTAGCGCCCGTTGGGTTCCGAATTGATGAGACGGTAGAGGACACAATCCCGTTCCGGGTATTCGATCCGGTGATCCAGGTCGCGCTTTTCCTCGTGGCAGAATGTTTCGCCGTCGCTGATCAGCAATTGAAAATCGCGGGTGTTCGGCTGGTCAACGGTCGGGTAGTAAATTTCGTTGATGATGCCATGACTGATGGTGAACCAGACCCGGCAGCTCGTGTGATAAGCCGTTCCCAAGCCTTCCTTCGCGCTGGAGGTCCAGCGAGGCTCGATTCCGGGTGCGCCAAAGGCGTCAGAGGTTTCGTTTGGATTCATGTCAGGACTTCAAACATCGAACAGGAACACAACTTTGGCTCGACTCAGTTTTGTTGAAGTCTTCCGCTTCATTTGATCAATTGTCGAACCGTTCTTTGGCTCGCCGGATTCGTTTTTTTGACCAAAGACGCAGACCGCCTCGAAAGGCGTTGGCGTTGTCCCCCATCCGGCTTCCGGGCGGAAGCTTCTTGAGCAGTCTCGCATTGCCGCCGCCCAAAACGACATAATCAGCTTCCACCGCTGCTTTAAGCAACTTGACGATCTTGGCGACCTGCCGTCGCCATTTCTTTTTTCCGAGCCGCTTGAGTGCGGCCAGCCCTGCATAGTCCTCGCAAGTCCGGCCTCGCTTATAGGGCAGGTGCGCCAGTTCCATTGGTTCAAGCACGCCGTCCACAATCATCGCCGAACCCAGCCCGGTGCCCAGACCCAGGAAGAGCATTCGTCCGCCTTCGTAACTGCCTAGCGCCTGCATTGCCGCGTCGTTGATAATCCTCACCGGGCAACCGAATGCCTTTGTGAAATCAAATCCTACCCAGCCCTGGCCGAGGTTGTGGGGTTCACTGACAACATGTCCATGAAGCACGGGTCCAGGATAGCCGATCGTGATCACATCATATTTCCAACCGGCGACGATCTTCTCAACCGCCACCACCATTTTCTTTGGGGTCATCTTTGAGCCGGACGAAATGTCCATCCGTTTTGGGTGACCCGTGGCGCGCACTTTTACGTGCGTGCCGCCAACGTCGATGACCAGAATTTTCATGCGCGAAGAAATTTAATGTATTGCCGGATCATAGGTGTTCGCACGGCCCCTGCAATTCGGTCGGCACGGGCCAACGATGTCCATGAGCCAGCAGTCCCTGAGCATCGTCCGGTCCCCACGTGCCGGCGTCGTAATTGGGGAAATCGCAGGGCGAAGCGGCCTGCCACGCTTCGAGCACCGGCATCAACAACCTCCAGGCTGCCTCCACTTGATCGGCGCGCATGAAGAGCGTCGCATCGCTTTTCATGACGTCCCACAACAGCGTCTCATAGGCGTCTGGCGAAGGAGCGTCGAAGCTCTCACGATAATAGAACCGCATGTCCACCGGCCGCAGTTGCATCTTCGGTCCCGGATATTTGGCTTGAAAGCCGAGCACGATACCTTCGACGGGATGGATTGAAAGGATGAGACGGGACGGCTGCCAGCCGAGGGATGCCTCGGACGGGAAGGACCGATGAGGCACCGCGCGGAATTGAATGGAAATTTCGGAGGCCTGTTGCGGCAGGCGCTTGCCGGTGCGGAGGTAGAACGGCACGTCCTGCCAGCGCCAGTTGTCAATAAACAGCTTTAACGCGATGAAAGTCTCCGTTTGGGAATCACGCGCCACGCCGTCTTCTTCCCGATAGCCGGGCACCTTTTTCCCAAGGGTGTTGCCGGGACCGTATTGTCCGCGCACGGCGCATTGCGGGACCGCGTCGGGGTGAATCGGACGCACCGCATGAAGCACGTCAACTTTTTTGTTACGGATCTCGTTGGCGTCGAAGGAAACCATCGGCTCCATCGCCACGAGACAGAGCAGTTGCATCAGATGATTCTGCACCATGTCGCGGAGCGCGCCGGCGTGATCGTAATAACCGCCGCGATGCTCCACGCCCACGGTTTCGGCAACGGTGATGGTCACATAGTCAATGTAGCGACGGTTCCAGATCGGCTCGAAAAGTGGATTGGCGAAACGAAAGGCCAGAATGTTCTGCACGGTTTCCTTGCCGAGATAGTGATCAATCCGGAAGATCTGGGATTCCTCGAAGCTGGCGGCGAGAATGGCGTTCAGGGCCAGCGCCGATTCCAAGTCATGGCCAATCGGCTTCTCGATCACGATCCGCGCCCTTTGCCGATCGCGCGCCAACCCGGCTTGGCCGAGATATTTGGGAATTTCGCCGAACATGCTCGGCGGCGTGGCCATGTAGAAGATACGATGAGCCTTGGTGCCCCATTTCTTTTCCAGCTTTGCGCATTGTTTGCCGAGGGCTGTATAAGTTGGCAGCTTCTTGAAATCGCCCCGCTGGTAATGGATGTGTTGCGCGAACTGATTCCAAGCGGCGGCCTTGGCTTTCCCGAAGCGGGAGAATTGATTGACCCCATCGTGTAACCGACGGTGCAACGCCTCATCGCCGAACTTGGTTCTGTCCACTGCGATGATCGCAAACTGTGCGGGCAGGCTGCGATCCTGCGAGAGGTCGAACAAGGCTGGCACGAGCTTGCGCCAGGTCAGGTCACCGGCTCCGCCAAAAATGACGAACACCGTCGGTTCAAGTTTATCATTCGTTTTCATGTCTCTGTCCCACTCTCCCATTCTGTGTGAAACGTGCCCTTGGCGTCGTTCCGCTCATAAGTGTGCGCCCCGAAATAATCGCGCTGGGCCTGAACCAAATTCGCTGGCAGCCGGGCACTGCGATAAGCGTCGAAATAACCCAACGAAACCATCAACCCCGGAATCGGCACGCCTGATTCGGACGCGTGGCTCACGATGCGACGCAAATCTTCCTGATGCTCCATGAGCTTGCTCGACAGGCTGGAATCCAGCAGCAGGTTCGGCAGTTCGCGCCGCGCATGGAACGCCGCGCAGATGTCTTCCAACAATGCGGCGCGAATGATGCAACCGCCCCGCCAGATCCGTGCCACCGCTTCCAGATCGAGTTGATAGCCGTATTTGCCTGAAGCCCCTGTCAAAAGCGCCATGCCTTGCGCATAGGTGATGACCATCGCGGCATAAAGCGCGCGGCCCAATTGCGTGATGAACGCGTCGCGGTCGCCGGTGATGCGTTGTATGGGTCGCTGATAAATCGCGCCCGCCTGCTCGCGTTCCTTTTCGAACACAGACAAGTCCCGCATCGCGACTGCCAGGTCGATCGTCGGGATCGGCACTTGCAACTCCATTGCGCTTTGTGAGGTCCACATACCCGTGCCTTTTTGTTTGGCCACATCAAGGATTTCGTCAATCAGCCGCTTCCCGGTCTTCTCGTCCTGTTTGGAGAAAATATGGCTCGTGATCTCCACCAGATAGCCATTGAGTTCTCCCTTGTTCCATAAAGCATGGGCCTCATGCAGTTCGTCGTCGTTCAAGCCGAGACCGCGTTTCATCAGGTCATAGGTTTCGGCGAGTAGTTGCATGATCCCGTATTCGATGCCGTTGTGGACCATCTTCACGAAGTGCCCTGCCGAGCCGGGACCGAGGTAAGTTACGCAGGGATCGCCGTTGACTTTCGCGGCTGCCGCTTCAAAAACGAGACGGACGCGCTCATAGGCATCCTTCGGCCCGCCGGGCATGATGCTCGGTCCATGACGCGCACCCTCTTCGCCACCTGACACGCCCACACCTAGAAATTGAATGCCTCTCGCCGCCAGATCCCGGGCGCGCACGTTGGTGTCTTTGAAATAGGAATTGCCGGCATCAATGATGAGATCGCCCTTATCCAGGTGCGGCAATAAATCCTTGATGACCGAATCCACCGGGGCGCCGGCGGGCACCAGCATCATGATTGCGCGCGGCTTGCGCAGCAGCGCAATGAAATCAACGATGTTCGCCGCGCCGAACACCTTGCGTTCGGCGGATTCTTTCAGCAACGCTTCGATCTTGGCCGCATCCTTGTCATAGCCCGCCACCTCACAGCCGTGATCGGCCATGTTCAGGACGAGATTCCGCCCCATGACGCCCAGACCGATCATGCCGATTTCACATTTTTGTGACTTCATTTCATTTTCCAGTTTGTTCTATCTTTGGCCGGTTCAGCATTCGTGAGTGCTTCTCCCTCATGGCGTTCATCAAAACATCGAATGCCTTGATGAATTTTTGAACGTCTTCGTCTTCGGGTTGCTGGGTGGTCATAAACTCCTTTGCCAATTTCCCAACTGCAATGCAGTTGCGCAAATCGCCATTAAATTTGAAATATCGCATAAGACCATTGGGAACGGTATAGGGTGTTCATCCCCGATGGTTCTATAGCTGTTGTTTTAGGCCGAAATTGTTCCGATGCGATCAAAGGAAATCTTTTTCCGAGTTCGTTCCGGCATCTGGGTTGGGCGTCCCCCACTCAATTTCTATGAGGACTTCGTTTTTCAACTTTACACTTTTTTTGCGGCACCGCCGCCCATCGGGAACGTGCTCCGTGCGTCTCCAAGCCCGATAAACAGGGCTTTCCGCGATTTTATTCGCGGCTCATTTCGCGCTCTGAAAAAGGCCAAAGTGCCCACCCAGTCTGGGGGCAGTGTGTCCAGCATCTCAACGCCGGATTCATTGGCCTCAACCGCGCGATCGAAGCGTGTTTCAGGCGATTTTTCGCAATGCGAATATCGGCATGTGTGAATACGCGCATACAACCAATGTGCGAGTATTCGCGTATTCGAGTTTCAGCTTCGGGGCGATTTCGCGACCGGATGGAACTGAGCGCGCAGAGTTTCCAGTTCATCGTCGGTGAGCGCGACGATGCCGGAAGGGCCGATATGACCGCAGGATTCTATGGAGCCTTGTGCGAGAGCACGCTTCATCCGCGACACCGGAATGTTGAGCAGACGGCTCAATTCGCTGAGGCTCATCACATGGGTGTCGGAACGGGATTTGGAAATGGTGATCATGGATGATTCCTCATGCCGCCTTCGCTCTTTTCCTCCAGACCTCGATGCCATTGTCTCCTTTGATGAGCGCAAAGTCGATGCAGCCGCGATTCAGATCGGCAACGACTTTGTCGAGCATCGCCTGCTCGCCCGGCAGCGCGAAGCCGGTGGTCAATGGACGATAGCCCGCCCTTTCGGCCTGCCGCCTGGTTTGTTGCTTGGTGGTTGGTTTGTTCTTCGTGGGACTGGTTTTCATAGTCTTGAATTTTGCTGTTGCTCTGAAATGCGGCGTATCAACCGCTCGACGTTTGGGGCGGTGATTTGCTTCTCGGTCAGACGAACGACTGACCAACCGGCGAGGAACGCTTCGAGATACTTCTCGGCGTCCGCAATGAAGCCGGCGGCGCGGTTGTGGCGGCCGCCGCCATTGATGAAGACGCCGCCCTCAACCTCGATCAGCGTCCGGCTCTCGATGTGCGCGAAGTCTGCGCGCCATTTGCGCTCCGGGTGGAACATGAACTCGCTCTTCAATTCAGGCCCGCCAAGTCCGCGCCAATAGAGTTCGAACTTCGCTTCGAGACTGGAGGCTTTTGTTCTTGAGCGAAGCCGTGGCACGCATACCAGCGCGCGTCAACGATCGCAGCCGTTTACGAATTCGTGGCGAACGGATTTAACAGCTTTACGCCGGTCTTGGCGAAGTCGGCCGTATTTCGTGTGACCAGGGTGAGTTGGTGCCGCTGCGCGGTGGCTGCGATCTGACTGTCCAGAGACGAAACTATGATTCCGGCCCGATCCCACTTCGCCTTGAGCTGACCCCATACGTGCGCCGTGCTCGTGTTGAAACTGAGCACGCGGCCTTTCATGCAATCGCAGAGGGCTTCGAGCCACACACGGAGTTCGGTTCTGCGTTTGCCACTTGGCAGCCTTTCGATGCCCCGGCGGATTTCGCCGATGGTGATGGTGCTCACGTAGGGACTGCTCTCGTTCTGGCGGAGCCACGCGACAACTTGCGCGTCCGGTTTTGGCTTCACCGGCTCGCTGAAGACATTCGTGTCCACCAGAAAACTCACAGCGCGAGAGGCTGCGAGTCGTCGGCTTCACGCGCAGGAACCACAAACGATGACGGGCAGGCGAGCAGGAGATTCACAAGGCCGCGGTTGGCCGGATGCGAAACCCGGCGCAGGGTGATCGTATCTTCGTCCTCGATGGCGACCTCGAAGTCGTCACCAGGCGACAAATGAAGCTGCTGCCGCACGGGTACGGGAAGCACAAGCTGGCCTTTCTGGGAAAGCACGGTCGTCATGTAGGATATTCTTACCTCTTCCGGTTTCGGAACGCAAGCGTCAAAGCAACTCCGGCTGGCTCGGATCAGCCACGCTCGCCTCGATCTCGTCGGTGAACGTCTTGCTAATGCGGCAGGCGACCTTGACCTTTGTGGGCGAGGCGCTCCGGTCGAAGGTCGTGCGAAAGGAAATGCTGAAATTTTCCGTCGTCATCCGCCGCTTCCTCGGCTTCGCGAAAATGGGCGGAGAGCAGATCGCGGATGTGGGTGAGAACGCTGTCCTGTTCGGCTTGGGCAAGGGGAGTGGTTGTCATGCCTCCGGGCCGGCTGTCAATTACCGCGTTTCTTCTTCAACAGCATCTTGAACCACGCATCCATTTCCTTGCGGTGGCGCGTGAGGTCGGCTTTTGAATTGTCGGCAATCATCAGCGCCAGAATAACGAGCACGGCCACCTTCTCGTGGACGCCGTGATTCGTGCTCTTTTTGGAGCGAACGGTGGTGATGACAACCTCGCCTCCCAGAAACTCGAAAACATCCCTGTCGCCGTCGTGGTGTTCAACTGTGATGATCATGGGGCGATGTTACGCGGCGGCATGAGACATCTGCTGTATCACCCGGCGAGCCTTTCGTAAATTTCGACCACCGGCCGCAAATCCTGCCTCAGTGCCTCGCGTTTCTCCGGCGTGGCCGAATCGAGCCAGCCGCTGCGCATCAGTTTTCCCCAGAACGCGCAAATGCTGTTCACGTAGGGATGGCAGTTCTCGATGCCGCGGTCGGTGTCGTTGGCGCGCATTTCAGCGGGAGTCAGCAGGCGGCCGGCATCGATGCTGCGGGCCAGCCGCCGGGTGGAGATCGGTTTGCCCTCGATTTTCTTCTGCGCCGCAAGTTCGAGCCACCGGGTTTTCTTAAAGTCGTCCCTGATCCTAGCGACTTTCCGGTGGTGCTCCCACGACAGGCTCTCGTCGAGCGCGCCAACCTGAACCCCGACCAGGCGGCAACGGTGATCGCTGCGTTGTCGAGTGAAACCGGCCTCTGCGAACTTGAAACCGTCGAGTTGCGCGACGATCCCTCCATCGAGCTGAAGGACGGTGCGGAATACAAACAGTCCGGCTCGCTTTCCACGGGCCAGAAGTGCGCGACGATTCTGCCGATCCTGCTGCTGGAAAGTGAAAACCCGCTGCTGGTGGATGAACCCGAGGACATGCGCGCCTATACGCAGACGCTGCCCAATGAAAGGCACCGGGAACGCTTCGCCGAACTGGTTACCCTTGCCGTTTCGCTGGCGCGGGAGGAACTTGCGGCCACACGAACTCTTCATGCTCTTGTAAAGACTTCCGAGCGATCGCGATCGCTTTCAGGCCATGACCAGATTTCGATGCAGAACAACGTCATTGAATTTGTGGTCACAGGTGTCGAAACAGAAAGCTTCCTTCGACCGCCGAGTCTCGATCCTCACGCGAGGCGGCACTTCCTGGCGGTCGGAAATTTGCGCTCCGTCTGCTTCCGTAAACCAGCCGCGAATCGACTCCGCAGTCACAGGCTCCGTTTCTTTCTCAGGCTTCCGGTGCGACTCGGCGATCGCCTCGAGAATCGCTGCGTCGAGCAGCTTGTTCCAGAGTTTGCGGAAGAGCGTGCCCGAGCCGTAAACGTCCGCCGTGTTGATCTTCCCATTGATCACGAATGCGTAGCCCAGCGCATCGGGCGCATCGTCGAGCATTTTCGCCAGCGCCCCGCGATAGGTTTCCTTCCGCTTTTGCAGGTCGGCATCCTCGACCGCCAACTGGTAGCTCATGGGTGATTCCATCGCGTGAACCGCCTTGTCGAGGCTGGCGCTCAGATCCTGTTGCGTCTCGGCAACTTTCGCCCACACCTCGCCCTGGCTCTTGCTCAGCTTCCGTCTGCTCCATCGCGTCATCGAGCGGAATGAAGCGGCTGCCATCAAATGAATCGCTTCCGCTTAACCCTGCCCGTCTTTCTTGGAACAAGAATGGGAACAGGAGTAGGACCGGGCGGTTCGTGCTACTTGATTGAGTAAGTCATATCAGTCGCGTTCACGTCATCTATTTTGGAAGCGTTGTCGCCGCGACGCCCCACAGCGCCGCGGCGACTTTTGCTTTCCGTGCCCACACGTCGATTCCCCAATCGAACAACACGGAAAAATTCCTGGTCGTATTTTCCAACAGGCAGGCCTGTTGCAGCCGGGGACGCCGAACCCGGCCGGCCTCAACGTGGCCGTTGTAGCCGGGGACGCCGAACCCAGCCGGCCGGCCTCAACGTGGCCGGCTACAGTGGCCGGCTACAGTGGCCGGCTACAGCGGCGGCGCAACAACAGTCCGCCAATTGCGCCGATGGCCAGCATGCCAATCGTCCCGGGCTCGGGCACTGGAGCCGGGGCCAGTTCGCCCAAGTCCTTGCCGCCACCTCCGGCAAACGCGGTCGTTCCCGAGATGGTCAGCCCCGTGATGTCGAGCACCTTGACGGTCCCCGTGTGCGCGGTCAGGACTGCCGTGCCGCTGGTCTGGATGTCCAGTCCACCGGTCAGCGTTTCGCTCACTGCGAATTCCAGCGTGCCGGCAGTGACGGTGGTCAAGCCGGTGTAGCTGTTCGATGCCGTCAACTTCAAGTATCCGCCGCCATTCACATCCAGCGCCAGGCTTGCCGCCGTCCCGTTGGTGATGATGCCTCCATAGGTCGAGCTGCCGGTCACGGTCAACAACGAGTTGCTGGTGCCCGTGTTGGTGACGGTGGCTGCGTGGGTGCTCTTGGTGATTCCGGCCAGCGATTGGTTCTTGCCGGCGAGATCGAAAGTTCCGGCCCCGCTGACGCCGAGGTCCACCGTCGCGTTGGTGGCCAGGCCGTTGGTCACTCCAAGCGTCGCGGTCCCTGTCACGCCCATTTCCGCATAGGAGCCGCCTCCGCTGTAAACGACCATGCCGTCGCGTTGCTGGACCTTGACCGAGGAAGTGATGGAGCCGGTGAGGTTGAGCGTGCCGCCGTTCGTACTGGCGAAGTGACCGCCGCCGGCCCCGGTGGAGCCGTTGATCGTGATGTCGCCGCTCACGGTGACGCTCTCGCCCGCCACCGTGCCCAAGTTCCGGAGCAGGCCGCTGGAGGTAAAGCCCGTGGCGCTGCCTCCGACGATGACGATGTCGTTTGCAATGTTCACGCCGTTGGCGAGTTGCAGGCGCTTGGCTCCGTCTCCAAAGGTGGCTGTGCCCGTGCCAAGAACGGTGTCGTTGGAAGCGGTGACATACCCTTCATTGAAGAGGAAACCTCCGCCGAAGCTGTTGCTGCCCGACAGCGTCAGGGTGGAGCCACCTGTCTTGGCGAGGGCACCATCTCCAATGATATTTCCGGAGACAACGCCGGGTGCACTTGTCCTGAACGTGGTGGTCGTCGATGCAGCCAGCGTGACCGTTCCCGAAAACACGGGGCGCCACCCGTTCCACTGGAGTCCACGGTGCTCAAAGTGCCCCCGTTGGAGGTGATGTCATTGGGGAGTGTGACGGTGGTCCCAGCGTTGAAGGATCCAAGCTGGAGTTCGCCCGCCGGATTAACCACATAAATCCCGGAGCCCGCGTAAGTGTTGTACAGGTGAAAGGCGAAAATGCCGGCGTCGATCTGGACCGTGCCGTTGTTATCCATCGGGCGTGCCACCACGCCGAAGAAATTGCTGTCTTCCTTGATCAGCGTGACTCCGTTGTTGACCGTCAGGCTGGAGCCGCCCTGGCGGACATCCCACCGCTTCGTGCCGCCGATGCGACTGTCCGCACTGACGGTGATGTAGCCGTTGACGGCATAGATCTGATCCGCAGTCCCACTGTTGATCATTTTGCCACCGGCGAGATCGAATGACTCCGCTGCCAACTGGAAGCTGTTGATATCGAAGATGCCGCCGGCATTGATGGTCGTGCTCTGGGCTGTGCTGCCAAGCGCGGAGGCATTCCCGGCTCTCACGGTGCCGGCATTGATGATCGTCGCCCCCATGTAGGTGTTGGGCGCTGCCAGCGTCAGGGTGCCGCTGCCGGACTTGGTCAAAGAAGAGGCTCCGCTGAGGACCCCGCTGCTCGTGAGATCGTTGCCGTTGGTGTCGATCGTGGCGTCTGCATTGAGCACATACTTCCGGCTGCTGGAGATAGTGCCGCCCAACTGGAGCGTGCCGCCGAGGCCTGTGAAAGTCAGGTTGCCCGTGCTGGCTCCCAAGGCTGCGGCGTTGTTTACGTTGATCGTGCCGCCGTTGAGCGTGGTTCCGCCCGTGTAGCTGTTGCTACTGGTGATCGTAAGCGTGCCGGTGCCGGTCTTGACCAGGCTGCCGGTGGCGATTCCATAGCCGTTGCTGCTGCTAAGGATGTAATTGTTTGTGCTGTTGTCGAAGGTCGTCTTAAACGGACTGAGGTTCTCGGCGATCTCCACCTGAAGGTTGCTCGTCGCGGTGTCGTCAAAGAGGACGGCGTCGTTGGCAACGAAGTCAGTGGCAGACCCCGAGGTTTGCAGTTTCCAGTTTGAGGAACCACCCACAATGGCCGTCGTCCAATTTTTGTTCTGCCCTCCTGTCCACACCGGCACGTCGCCGTTGATGGTGATGGTGAGAATGTTGGATGCAACCGAGAGAGAAGCACCGGTCTGGCGCGGGTTCGCGTTGGAGTTTGATACCGTGCCGAGCACGAAACTGCTGGTGCCGGAACCGTCAATGCTGCTCCAAGCCATCAGATCGTAGGACGTATTCACGGACCAGCCAGCTGTGTTGCTGGCGTTGACGACGATGTTGCCAGGTGCCGTCGTGAGGTTGCCTGAGACATACAAGGCCGCTCCGGGAACACCCGCGCTTCCCGCCACGTTCACGGTGCCTGATCCGCTGAACACCAGTGTGTCGATGGTCAGGTTTCCGGCATTGTTGAAGCCGGCAGTGAGAATGCCTCCATCGGTCACCGTGGTTGTTCCGCTCAAGACACCCGATCCCGCGAGAATCGCTCCGCCCGCCACAGTAACGCTCGGCGACGCCAGCGACCCGTTCACGTTCAGCCTGCCGTTGTTGACTTCGGTTGCGCCGGTGTAAGTGTTGATGCCGGTAAAGGTCTGCACTCCGGTGCCGCTCTTGACGATCTTAACAGTCCCCCCCGCCGTGCCGTCCGTGATGATGCCGAGGTAGGACGTGGAAGTGGTGCCGCTGATGGTCAGGGTCGAAGCTGTGGCGCCAGTGTTGGTTAGGATGCTGCCTGTTCCGCTGGTTTGGGAAAGGCCGGCCACGGTCTGGTTAAAGCCATTCATATCGAAAATCAGCGCTCCGAAACCGCCCGACGAACCCACCTCCGCAACGCTCCCTACAGGCAGCACGTCGTTGTTTCCAAGCTTGAACGAACCGCCGCTGGAGAAGAACCGCGAATTGCCGGTCCAACTCCCGGTGCCGGTCAGCGTGACGTCGCTTCCCGCCGTGTTACCCGGACGGAAGAGCGGGCTTGCCCCGGCGGCCAGTTCCGAAATGTTTCCAGTGATGTTCAACTGCGCGCCGTCCTGCACACCGATGCGGGTGTTGTACACCGAGTTGTCGAGAACAATGTTGCCCGCCCATGTGTTGCTGCCGGTCACGCTTTGCAGCGCGCCGCGCTGCGCCGCGGAGCCGACGAAGAAGTAGTCGGCTCCAGTCGCGCCGGGGCCGGCAAGGGTGATGGTTTCAAGCGTCAGGTAATTCACGCTGCCGGTCAGCCCGAGAGTCGCGTTATTGGCCACGGTCGTTGCGCCCGCGGTGGAACCGAGCTGGCCGTCCAACGACACGAGGATCGCGCCCGTCGAGACGGTCGTCGCCCCGCTGTAGTTGTTCGTCCCTGCCAAAGTGAGAATCCCCGCGCCCTGCTTCGTCAAAGCGCCTGAGCCGCCGATGTTGTTGGCCACCGTGATGGCGTCGCTGCGATTGAAAACCAGCGTGCCGTTGTTGGTCACCGCGCCGGTGCCGAGGGTTCCGGCGGTTCCGCTGCTGCCGATTTGCAACGTGCCCGAGTTGATGATCGTCGCGCCGTAGCTGTTCGAGCCGGTGAGCGTCACCACGCCGCTGCCGTTCTGCGTCAGCGAGCCGGTCCCGCTGATGTCGTTGGCCACGGTCACGCTGTTCGCGCCGTAGTTCGTCACCAGCGCGCCATTGTTGGTGATGGCCCCGGTCACCGACCCGGTGGCGTTCGTGCCGTTGCCGAGCTGGATGGTGCCCGCGTTGATCGTGGTGCCGCCGCTGTAGCTGTTGCTGTTGGAGATGGTGACGCTGTTGGTCCCATCCTTGGTCAGCGATGCGCCGCCGACAATTGCGCCGCCGCTCAGCGTGTAGGCGGCTGTGCCGGTGTTGAAAATGATGTTGCCTGGCGAAACGGATGCGCCCTGGACAGCGACGATGTAGTTCGATGCGGTATCGTTGAAAGTCACCGCATCACCAGAATAAAAACGATCCGGGCCGCTGTTGTCCCAGTTCTGCGTGGTGACGACGTCCCAGAAAGTGGGGTTGGCTCCGCTGCCCGTCCAGATGAGCGCCGCGGGCCCCGTGGGGGTGAGCGTGAGTTCGGTGTTGGTGTTGGCGAAGGCCAGCGTCCCGCGCGCAGCGGCGATGAAAACATCAGACGGGCTGCCGCTGAAGGTGCCTCCGGTTTGTTTCAACACGGTGTAGGCGGTCCCAGTGGTCATTGCGCCCGTTGGGTTCAGGAAAACGAAGGCTCCAGCAGTCGAAACAGTGCCGGAGGTGAAGGCTCCCGTCACGGTGGTCGGGTCGAAATAGAGCGTGCTGTTGCCGGCTCCGAAGGTCAGCGAACCGGTGGTCGTTCCCTCGCCACCGAGAGCGGCTCCTGAGTTGACCGTGATGTTGGAGGCGGAACTTCCCGTGATGTTGAGCAGCCCTTCGGAAACGGTCGTGGCTCCGGTGTAGGTGTTGTTGCCGGAGAGCGTGACGGTTCCGCCCGTTGACTTGGTCAAACCGACACTGCTGCCGGCAAGCGCGGCACTCACGGATCCGCTGCGGAAGTCATAGAAACTGCCGGTCAGCGTGCCCGTGCCGGAGATCTCGCCGCTGGTGAGCGTGACCACGCCCACGGTGTCGGAGTTCGCCACGTTCAGTGCGCCGCCATTGACGGTGACTGCCGCCGCATTCGCGATCGTCCCGCCGGAGCGGCCCAAGGTGAGCGTGCCGCTGTTGATAGTGGTCGTGCCGGCGTAGGTGTTGTTGCCGCTGAGCGTGAGGTTTCCGCCCCCGTTCTTGGTCAACCCGCCGCCGCCCGTGCCGTCGAGCAGCGCCTGGCCGATGGTGAGATTCTGGCCGTTGGTGTCGATGATCGCGCCGCCTAATTTCACATAGGCAAAATCAAGCCCGTTCATGAAATCGGCATTTGCGCTGCTGGAAGCTTTCAGCGTGCCGCCGTTGAAGTTGAAGGTGGATGTCGTGTTGGAATCCGTGATCCGCCTGACGGAAAGCGTGCCGCCATTCAGGTTGAACGACGACGTCGATGTGGCGGTGGCCCCGAAATTCAGGTTGCCGGCGACGACGTTGATCGTGCCGCTGTTGAGCGTGCCAACCGACACGTCGCCGTTGGAGCGGCCAATGTTCAGGTTGTTCGTGTTGATCGTCAGCGAACCGGCATCGACAATCAGCGTGCCGCTGGTGCCCCACCCGCCGGTGAACTGTCCGATCACCAGGCTGGTTTGGAATGTGACTGTCCCGCCGTTGATCCGGAGGGTTGAACCGTTGGCCACTTCGTTTGCGTTGGTATTGCTATTCCTAAACGTGCCACCCGTGGCGACCTCCAGAGTGCCGCCACCGACAATCGCCGTTTGTGCCGCCCCTCCTTTAGCTACGGTGACATTGTTGCCAATCACGGCGGTTCCGGTAACCCTAATGACACCCGTGGCCCCTGCGGCCGGTTCCAGCGTTATCGTTTGTGCGCTAGCGGCTGAAAGAGTGTAGGTGGAATTCAGAAAGTTGAGACCACCCAAAACATTGTTGCCAGCCGCCGTGGAGATCGGACCACCTACCGTAATGGCATAGGTGCCGTTTGTTCCCGAGCCGAACGTCGCTTGGTCTCCAGTGGCCCAGTTGACGTTGCCGCTGGTCCCTGTCCAACCCGCGCTTCCGGTCGTCCAGACGCCGGAGCCATCCTGGGCGCCTGCCGTGCCGAGGTCCGCGTCCCAAGTGAGGGAAGCCGCAAACGCCGGCTGACCAAGGACGAGGAGGAGGACGGAGAGGAGGAGGAAAACCTGAGACTTGAAAACTGAAACCTGAAAGGATGAGCGCGGTGTCGGCGGTCGCAAGGCGGTGGAGCGAAGGCCGGATTGAGCCGGATTGAGCCGGACCAGTCCGGTCGAGTTTGCTTCTTGTCGGGATGGGAACGAGCCGGATTGAGCCGGACCAGTCCGGTCGAGTTTGCTTCTTGTCGGGATGGGAACGAGTCCCCATGAACTGCGTTCACCACGCAGCATGTAAATTTCGAGACAGCCGCGTCCGTCGTTATTTGGCTAGTTTTGACCGATTTCGGCCTATTTACGGAGTAGGTGGTTTTCATAGGTGGCGGAGTGGATTTCTTGAGTTAAGGGATGCAGCAGGAGGGGGCAAACTGACGAATTATCGCGAAAGTATCAAAATGGAATTGCCGTGTCTATATGAAGTTGCGTCTCATTTCTTAGAATTTACGCCAGAGCCATTACGAAGCCTTGCTCGCCGCATTCAACTCTGTCGCCATCGCCCAGTCCGGCACCGGTCTCACCGGCAAATACTATGACGCCAGCACGTTTGCGACGCTCGTCACGACGGGCACGGACGCGACGGTGAACTTCGACTGGGGCACGGCCATTCCATCGGGCACGGCGAGCACCAATGCCAACACTTTCTCGGTCGTCTGGAGCGGTCAGATCGAGCCGGAGTTCACGGAGCCATCCACGTTTTACGTCGCAGCCGACGACTCCGCGACGCTCTGGATCAATGACCAGGCGGTCTGCCATCGCTCGTTTGCGCAATCCGGCAATCCAACAACCACCGGGCAGATCAAGCTGGAGGCGGGGAAAAAGGTGAACATCCGCCAGTATGACGAGCTGACCGGCACGGCCTCGGTGAAGCTCGAATGGGCCACCGCCTCCCGACCGGGTGAGGTGATCCCGGCCGCGACGTTGTTAATAGATGCGCCATTTACATCAATTAGTTTGCTATGAAGCATCTTGGTGTGTTGATTGCTTATAGAAGTTGTAAATGAGCAACCCCCATGGTCACTTCATCTGACGCCATCGACATTCGTGCGGTTCCCGCTGGGACCGGATTTTTGATCTTCGCATTCTCGAAGGAAGGCCACGAAATTGGCAGCGCAATGCTCGAAATTGCGCATCCTCAGTTCTTTCAGAACGGTCATGGGTATTTCATCGAGGGAGGCTTTCCCAACGAAGAGGGCTACATCGCCGTCGTGAGCAGTCTCGATGTTTGCGGTTCGTGGGCGGGAAAGGGGATTGGACGCGCGATCCTGCGGCGGGCGGAGGCCATTGCCGCCAGGATCGATTGCGAGTGGATTTACGTTCACCCTTCCGACATCGGCCGCGGCGACCCCGCCGGCTTCTACCGCGCGTGTGGTTTCGAGACCTCCACGTCCGGCGTGTCGTGTCTGAGCAAGAGAATCTGCGCTGGAAGCCCGGCGATGGCTGCCTTTACCTCGACGCTCGATCTTTTTGGCCAGGTGATTCTCAGTCCATGGCGCATCTGGGTCAAACAGTGTTCGGTATTGGCCGAAGAGAGCACCTCGTTTGGCAACCGCGCTTTCAGAACTTTTCTCGGAGCTTGATTTCAGCGCGGCGCTGGCGTCTGGCTCGCGGGAAGGTTTGCGCAGCAACGGCAGCCGATTCCTGAATCGACCTGCTGTAACAAATGCGCCAAACTTCTTAACTGAAGCTGGCCACCGCCATGACTCAAACTGCACGCCCATCAGATCAGCAGCCGCTCTTCCTCACGACCCGCTGGTCGATGGTGCTGACCGCTCGTGACAAGGTTTCGCCCGGAGCGGCCGGCGCGCTGGAATCCCTCTGCCAGGCCTACTGGTATCCGCTCTACGTCTTTGTCCGCCGACAGGGGCACCCGGCGCACGATGCGCAGGATTTGACGCAGGAGTTTTTCGCGAGGCTTTTGGAAAAGGATTACCTCCAGTCGGCGGCGCGCGACAAGGGGCGGTTCCGCACGTTTCTCGTCGTCGCGATGAAGCGCTTCCTGTGCAACGAATGGGACCGGCTGCGGACTCAGAAACGCGGCGGCGCGTTGTTGCACGTCTCGCTTGATGCCGGACTTGCCGAGAGCCGCTACCGTGACGAGGCCGCGGAGATGCCCGCCGATCAAGTGTTCGAGCGGCGCTGGGCGCTGACGCTGCTGGAGCAGGCAATGGCGAGGTTGCGCGCGGACTACGAGGAATCGGGACGGCAGGCGGAGTTCGGGCATCTCAAGCAACATCTCACCGCCGCGCGTGGTGAGGTTTCGTATCGCGACATCGCGACGGAGTTGCAGATGACCGAGGGTGCCGCGCGTGTGGCGCTTCACCGGTTGAGGAAGCGATTCCGCGCGATCTTTCGCGAGGAAATCGCGGGCACGGTTTCCAGTCCCGGCGAAGTCGATGAGGAAATGCGCTACGTCGTTTCGGTGCTGGGGCGGGATTGATCCCGCGAAACACGCGAAAGGTTTCATGTTTCGCGTATTTGGCGTGTTTGGCGGGCAAAAAATCTTTCGCCTCGTGGTGTAACAAACGTTCGCGCATTCTTAATCAACGGGTATGAACACCTCCGATTCTCCCACGCCTGTCTGTCCCCGGTGCGGTGCGTCTTTGTTGAAGGACGCGCCCGAGGACCTTTGTCCGCGCTGTCTCGCGGCGGCTGCGTTCGAGAGCGGCAGCATGGTCACGGGCGCTGGGGCCTCGCTGCCGCCTCCGCCGATCGCGGAAATCGCGCCGCACTTTCCGCAGCTCGAAATCACGGAATGCCTCGGACGCGGCGGCATGGGCGTGGTTTACAAGGCGCGGCAGAAATCGCTCGACCGCTTCGTTGCGCTCAAGCTCCTCGCGCCCGAGCGCGAGAAGGATCCCGAGTTTTCCGACCGCTTCGCCCGCGAGGCGCAGGCGCTGGCGAAGCTGAGCCATCCGCACATCGTCACCGTGCATGACTTCGGACAGGCGGGCGGCTTTTTCTACCTGCTCATGGAATACGTGGACGGCGCGAATCTGCGCACACTGCTCCAGGCGCACAAGTTCACGCCGGAGCAGGCGCTCGCCATCGTGCCGCCGCTTTGCGATGCGCTGCAATACGCGCACGATCGGGGCATCGTCCACCGTGACATCAAGCCCGAAAACCTGCTCATGGACCGCGACGGGCGCGTGAAGGTCGCCGACTTCGGCCTCGCGAAAATTGTAGCCGGAGGCACCGCTGTAGCCGGGGTCTGGGATCCCGGAGACCCAAATCTCCGCAGCGAGTCCAGTCCCGCCGGGGTCTCAGACCCCGGCTACAGCAGCGACGAAAAACCCGTCGGCACGCCCAGCTACATGGCCCCGGAGCAGACGGCCGATCCCGCGCATGTGGACAACCGCGCGGACATCTATTCGCTCGGCGTGGTCTTTTACGAAATGCTCACCGGAGAACTGCCCGGCAAGCGCCTCGAAGCGCCCTCGCGCAAAGTGCAGATCGATGTGCGGCTCGACGAAGTGGTGTTGCGTGCGTTGGAAAAAAATCCCGAACTCCGCTTCCAACAGGCGAGCATTTTGAAGACGCAGGTGGAGACGATTGCGGGCGAAATGGGGAGCGCACGCGTCCCGCCTGCCGATGGGGCAGGTTCGCCACCCGCCAAAAGCCGGATGGTCCGCCTGGTCGAAGCGGTATTCGACACCCGCTTCACGGCCCCGCTGGCTATCAAGTTCATCCATCTATCCGCGCTTGGCTTCCTGGGATGCCTTGGGTTCATGGGTTATGCCTCTCTGCCCGGCACACGCCCCCTGTTTGCTCTGTGGGGATTCTTCGGTTTGTTCGGCCTCGTGGGCTTCGCATTCCCGATCGAGAAAGCCCATCGCCGCCGGCAAGCCGGCTTACGCCCGCCCGTTCCAACCGGGCCGGCGGATGACCAACCCTCGCGCTTCTCGCGCACGGCCATCGTGGGGGCAGCCTTGCTTGCTGCGCCCGTGTTGGTCTGGGCGGTGAGCGCCGGGGCGGCGATCCTTATTCCGCCTCGAATCAGCGAGGAAGAGCGCATCGCCCTGCAAGGGACACTCTATTTTGCCTGGTTCGTCAATTATGTGCTCGTAGCCATCGCGGCAGTCGGCACGACCCTTCTCGGCTGGGTGGCCGTCTCGCAAATCCGCCGCTCGGCGGGGAAACTTCGCGGCCTGTGGCTCGCGGTGTTCGATGGGTTGCTGTTCCCGATGCTGGTGCTGGATGCCTGGATTTGGCTGGCTGTGGGCAAAATTTGGAGGTCTAACCCGCCTCAATACGGCACCTGGCTGGGTGGCTTTCTGGTTGAACATGATTATCTACCACTCCTGCTGCTGCCTGTTCTTTGCGCTACCATTGACTATTGGATCATCCGCCGTGTCTGGCGCACGGTGAACAGGCCGCCGAACGCCACTCCGCCTTCGCCAACGACGCAGCCACCACGCAGGATTCCCGCGCTTCTCACCGTGCTGATTGCCCTGACAGCCGTTCTTACCACCAGCGCACTGCTCCTCAGCGTCTGGCCCAAGATCGTCCGGCTAACGGACGTTGAACGACAATCAACATCTTCCCCGTCAGCGTCGCCGCAAAATCCTTCCTTCGGCCCGGTGATCGAGCGGGTGGTGAACGATGACCGGCCCGGTGCGACGAATTTCCTGATCGATCTGGATTCCGGGCGGCTTGTCACGCCTCCATCACCGAAGGAGGCGGACTGGAACTGGATGGTAGCCAACGGCATCGACGCGATCGGCGACATGGATGAGAACGTGCGTGGCCTTTTGTCCGCTGGAGGCACGGTGGTCGTGCCGGTAACGAGTGATGACTGGGAAACATTCAGCGTCTCCGATGTCAGGCAAATCGTCGTTCCGCTCTCGTCCACATTGGAGGGAGGCGTCGCCATGCCGGGCAAGGACCGGCTGCCAGCCACGTTTGTTTTCAAGACGCGCGAAGACGGCATGGGCCTGCTGCAAATCACCGGCTTCACCGACAACCCGCCCGGCGTGAAACTCCGCTACAAGCTGGCGCAAACCAGCAAAGCATCGAAAACAAGCCTCCTCGTCTCGCCCGCCCAACTCGCGGAACCGCCGCGCCTCCGCTTCATCGCCGAACGCGATTACGCGTCCACGAGTGCTTTCGGTCCGCCCTGGAAACCGGACGGGCAACCGCCGACCGCTGCGGAGGTCGGCCTCGTGCGCGAGCACCTCTCGAACTTCACGGCAGACCTGCGCGGCGTTCCCGGCGGGAAGGAGGCGCGGCTGTTGCGTTTCTGTTTCTCTCATCCGGCCTTGGATGGCGACTGCCAGCGGGAACTGACGGTCACCGGCACAGACGGCGTGAGTATCCCGGCGTTTCCGGGCAGCGGAGACTCGTTCGTGTCCGAGGCGCGTCCGTTCTTGGAAAACCAGTGCTGGTTGGCGATCGGCTTCGCGGCGGATCGCGGGCACGTCCTGCCGGAATTTGTTAATCTTCGCCTGGATTACACCTTGGGTCCGTGGCGCGAAACTTCGACCACCTTGCCGGTTAAACAGAACAGCCAGACGCTGGTCGCCATCGATGCGGGCCAGATCAATCAGGTCGGCCAGACGCCGGAGGGCAAGGCGTTCGTCAGCTTGGTGCGCGATGCCACCGCCCAACCCCGCAAACAACTGGGCTTCGTGGCCAAGACGCGCTCCGGCCGGGTGCTTAAACCGGTGCAAACGGGGTCGTTCGGATCGATGAAAATGCGCACGGAGAAATTCTCCTTTGACGCACCGATTTCCGAGATCGTGGAGTTTCAATTGCGCGAGCGGCTCTTCAACACAATGGAATTCAAAGACGTTGCCACCTCTGCACTTCCTCCCGGCGCCTCAAGCGGAGGCATTTCCTTCGGCCCGGTGGTAGAGCGGGTGGTGAATGACATCGAGGTAAGAGATCATGCGGCGTTGAATTTCAAATCGGCCAGTGTGATCGGTTTTCCCAAGGCCGAAGTGGAAAGCCAGCGATGGACGGTTGACAAGGTGCGCCAATGGATGGCCGACAATAGCATCGGCCTGTTTGCCAAATATGAGCCGAGTGAGAATCGCTGGGCGCTGGCCGGCCTGGACCTGTCGCTGGTGCTGATGGACGATGATGCTTGGGAATCCAGCCAGCCCGGCATGGTGCGGCAGTCGCTCCGGTCCGACCAGCCGGGAGTTCGGGCGGTGACGAGCGCGGGAATTCGTTATTTCACCTTGCCCAGACAACCTGACCTCCCGAGCACGTTCGCGTTTGGCACGCCCGATGGAACAATCGGGCTTCTGCAAATCACCGGCTTCACCGAAAACCCGCCCGGCGTGAAGATCCGCTACAAATTGGTGCAAGGCGTAGCTACGAGCGCCCCGCCAAAAACTGAACCCGCCACCGCCGTCTTTGGCCTGCAAACCGAGCGAACCCTCGCGACGGACACGGCGAACCGCGATGGCGTGGTGGGATACCGGTTCAAGAACAATGAGGAGGTCCCCGTGCCGGAGGCGCTGACCGGGCACTTCAAGAACTTGTCCACGCGGGGCTTCACGCCGGAGTTGAAACAATGGATGCGGGACAACCGCGTGGACATGCTGTTTCACTTCGCGGAAAAATCCTACGACGTGCTCACGCTGGACATGCGCAACGATTTCATCGGCCAAGCCAAGGAATGGGACACCGTGCTTCCCTGCCAAGCTGCTCCGGCGCTGAAAAAGCTGGAGGATTTGAACACCGAACCCGGCCCGGGCATTTCCAGCGGCGCGGGTTATCGCGACGGCCCGACTGCGCTGAACGTCTTCCGCACGCGCGAAGGTGTTGCCGGCTTCTACCAGCTTCGCGCCTTCGCGGACATGCAAGGCCACGGCGTTGTCATCCGTTCCAAGCGGATTCAGAACATCCCGGCGGCTGCTGCCGGTGACAGAGCCGCATCAGTTTCCTTCAGCCCGCAGATCGAGACCGGGGTACGCTTCCTCGAAGTGCCCGCCGGTTTGCCGGTTGATTTGAAAAAGTTCGATCTCGTTGCAATCGAGAACCAGCCGGGCGTCGAGGTTCTCTCCTCGCCAAGAGTCTTCGTCACCAGCGGACAGGAATGCAAAATCGAAATGGGTGGCCTTGCGCAGGACGCGTTGGCTCCCACGCCTGCCGGTGTCTCCGCGTTGCTTCGGCCTACGCTCGACGGCACCACAGTTCACTATGCGGTGAAGCTCTCCATGCGCGCGAGGCGATCCTCCGGCAAAGAAGGCGAGCGCACGGCCATTCAAGAATACACCCACAGCGGTGACGCAGTGCTGGATCAACCCGTAGTCTTCGATGTCGGCACGGGAGAAAACGGGAAGCGTCTTCTCGCATGGATGGTTTTCCACCGGAGAGAAAAAGCGACGCCAGCAGTGACGCCGGCAGCCCCCGGCAACCCGACGACGGACGCGCCCATTCCGCCAACGTTCGAGTCCGTCTCTGGCGCGGCAACCGCGCTGATCGCCAGGTTCTTTCCCAACGCCGTGAAAGACAGCAGCGCGGACGAATTCACCGCGAGGCAAGCGATGCAGGAGTTCGAGATTCACAGCCAGTTCAAAAGCGGCGAGGTCGCGGCCACGGCGCATAAGCAGACCGGGCCGTCGGCGGATGGGTTCATGCTCACTGTGCAGCGGATAAAGGAGCCGGTCGTGAGCCAGAGTTTTCAGATTCAATCCAGCCAGACCGACGTGCCCCAATTCATCGACCGGCCTTACTGGAAAAGTTACGTCAACAGCAGCTTCGACCCCAAGACCGGGCAGGGCGTGGCGGTATATTTCGACTTCGGTGCGCGGCTGAACCCCGAGTTCAAGGCGGCCATGTTGGAGATTCTGAAGCTGTCGGCTGGCGCCAAGGGGGCACCGCTCGTGGAACCAAGCGGCAGCCGCAGCCCGTGAAAGTGGCTGTCGGGGATCGGGCGCTCCGGGGGAATGCGCCTTGCGGCGTCTGGCAAACCAATCGTCCACGGAGTGGCCGATCCACCACGGCATCGTTGCTGGATTTTGATCGACTCGAGGGCGATCGGCGGTAGTCTCGGGTCTTGTTTCACGTCACCAGCCCCCCGATGCGCAAAGGACGTTCCGCTTGAAAAAGGCGCGTGGCTTTTGCGCATTGGAAACAGACATCGTTAAACAACAGGACAAGCTCCGCAACGTGACGGAGCCGCCTCCGCATTGAGAATGAAATCAAAACCATGGGCAAAATCATCATTGTAGCCGGTGTCCCCGGCGCTGGAAAATCCACCGTCCTCCTCGAAGCGTGGAAGCGCGTCGAAAAGGAATTGAACTACACCATCGTCTCGTTCGGCACCGAGATGCTCGAACTCTGCAAGGAGACCGGGCTCGTCGCCGACCGCGACCAGATGCGCAACCTCAGCCCGGACGTGCAGGAGGAGATGCAGTGGCGCACCACCAAGCGCGTCGCCGAGCGCCCCGAGAACATCCTGCTCGACACGCATTGCACGATCAAGACCGGCTCCGGCAGCTATCTGCCGGGCTTCACGCAGCGCATGCTCGAACGCATGTCGCCGCGCGCGATCGTGCTCGTGGATGCGCACGAGGCCGAGATTCGCGGCCGTCGCCGGCTGGACAAGTCGCGTCCGCTGCGGACCATCGAAGCCCAGGACGACATCCTCGAACACAAGCTCATCAACCGCGCCTACGCCGCGGCGTTTTCAGCGCGAAGCGGCTGTCTGCTGCGAATCATCCAGAACAACACCGGCGAGTTCGAGCGCGCGGTCGAGGAGTTCGTCTCGACGTTGAATTTCATCGGAGTCGAGAAGTTCATCCCGCCGGGCAAGCCCCGTCTGCCGGAGAAGCCGGCGGAATTCAAGACTCCGGCAGCGGAGAAATAGGCGGGGGGAACGCGAGGTTTTTGCGCAGCGAAAGGTGCCTTGTGAGTGAATCGCTCACGAGCAGGTTCGCGCCCGGCTTGGTGCATCGATTGCCTGGGGAGGGGCAGGTTGATGTGAAGGAATTCGCCGTCTCCGCTTGCAGGTTTGGGGTTCCGTTCGCTCGTGCGGTTTGACCTCACGAAAAGTCGTGCGATGTTCACGGGCCTTCAGTCCGGCCGCCTTTTGCATGACGCGGAGCCATCTCATCGCTATTTTTTCCGCCGTCGTCTTCGCAGGGAGCGCCGGGGCGCATCCCCCCACTGAGTATGTCGAAGGGGATGCGATCGTGATCTTCAAAGCCTCGGCGGACCTGCCCTCGGCTCGAAAGGCATTGGCGAAACACTCGCTGAATTTCGACCAGCATTTCGCAGGGCTTTCGAAAATTCACGGCCGTCATTTCGGACTTGTCCGCGCGAAGACGCGCACAACGATGCAGTTGATCGCGGAGTTGAAAGCAGATCCCGATGTCGAGATCGCGGAGCCGAATTACTTGCGCTGGCCCGACTCGGTTCCGAACAATGCATTATTCCCGGTCCAATGGTCGGCACAGAACACCGGGCAGACAATCAGCAACTCGAGCGGCATTGTGAATGCCGGCACTCCGGGTGCGGACATCGAGTTTCTCCCCGCCTGGAGCATGACGCGGTCCGATGCGAAGCAGGTGGTCGTGGGCGTGCTTGACACGGGTGTGACCTACACGCATCCCGATCTCGTCGGCACCATTTGGATGAATCCGATGGAGACGCCGGGCAACGGCCTGGATGACGACGGAAACGGATTCGTGGACGATTACTACGGCTACAACTTCGGCGTCGGGAATGCGAATCCGTCCGACTCCGGCTTTCACGGCACGCACGTCGCCGGAACGATCGCGGCGACCGGAAACAATTTCACGGGTGTGGCCGGCATCAATTACCGCGCGAAAATCATGGCGCTTCGCGTCGCCACTTCCTCCGGGTCGTTTCCCGTGTCGGCGATCATTTCCGCGCTTCAATACGCGACGATGATGAGAGGGCGAGGCGTGAACCTTGTGGCGCTGAACGAATCCTTCGGCGGCGGCGGCTATTCGAGCTCGGAGGTCGCAGCCATCCAGGCGGCGGGCAATGTGGGCGTTGTCGTTTGTGCCGCTGCGGGAAACAACGGCACCAATAATGACACGACGCCGCTCTACCCGGCGGCCTATCACCTTCCGAACATGATCGTCGTCGCGGCGACCAATCAAAACGACGCGCTCGCAAGCTTCTCCAACTACGGCCCGACGACTGTGGACCTTGGCGCACCCGGCGTGAACATCCTCTCCACGAGTCCCGCCGGAGCCAGCGGTGCCAATACGTTCTTTCAAGTTGGCAGCGCCTCCTATTCGCCCATACCAATGACCTATTCCGGGACGGCTGCCAGCATCACGGGCACCGTTTACTACTGCGGGCTTGGCTACCCCGAAGACTTCCCCCCAAGTGTTGCAGGCAACATCGCGCTCATCCAAAGAGGCACTCTCCCATTTTCCACCAAAGTCACCAACGCCATGGCCGTCGGTGCCCGCGCGGCAATCATCTACAACAACGTGAGCGGCGCGTATGTCGGCACTCTCCAGACCGCCGGCAACTGGATTCCCACGCAATCCATCTCACAGGCGGATGGCCAGGCGCTCCTCGCGACCCTGCCTGCACCCGGCACGTTCAACTCCGATTATCAATTTCTCGACGGCACATCAATGGCCGCGCCTCACGTGACCGCTGCGGTCGCCTTTGCGGCGATGAATTTCCCGGACGAAACCGTGGCTCAACGCATCCAGCGCATCCTCACGAATGCCGAGGTCACACCCGGCTTGCAGGGAAAAGTGGCGACCGGCGGACGACTGAACCTGCTACGCATCGTGGATACCGATGGCAACGGTCTGCCGGACTGGTGGGAAAAAAGCTACTTCAACCAGCCCGGCGGCGTCGATCCCAACGCCGATCCGGACCACGATGGGCTGACGAATGCTCAGGAATATCTCGCAGGCACAAACCCGGCCGATTCGAGAAGCGCGCTTCGAATCTCGTCCATCGTGAAGAGCAATGCGGCGGCTGGTTTCGTCATTACCTGGGCATCCGTTCCCGGCAAGAGCTATCAGGTGTTCCGGAGCGATTCGCCCGGTGGCCCGTGGCTGAGCGATCTGCCGGGGTCATTGCTTACTGCGGCTGGCGGTCAGACGAATCTCAGTTACACCGACACGTCCGCTGCCAGCGCCAGGCGTTTTTATCGCGTCGGGCTGGTCGTGCCCTGAACACAAGCACCGGGGATAATCTGCAAATCCGCGCTGAAATCAGTGCGGATTTTTTCTGGCGGAGAATCTCAATCACCCGCTAAGTGTTCGTTCACACTCATGGCATCCAACTACACCGAAGCCAGCATCAAGACCCTCAGCTCGCTCGAGCACATCCGCCTTCGCCCCGGCATGTACATCGGACGGCTCGGCAACGGCGCGCACGCGGAGGATGGCATCTACGTGCTGCTCAAGGAGACGATCGATAACTCGATCGACGAGTTCATGATGGGGCAGGGCAGGAAGATCGAGGTGGAGATCACGGATCGCAGCGTGAAGGTGCGCGACTACGGGCGCGGCATCCCGCTCGGCAAACTCGTGGACTGCGTCTCGATCATCAACACGGGCGCGAAATACGACAGCGAGACTTTTCAAAAAGCCGTGGGCCTCAATGGCGTCGGGCAGAAGGCGGTGAATGCGCTCTCGCTGAACTACCGCGCGCAGGCGATCCGCGAGGGCGAGACGAAGGTGGTCGATTTTGAAAAGGGGAAGCTCAAGTCGCAGTCGCGCGTGACGAAGACCGCCGAGCGCAACGGCACGCTCGTCGAGTTCACGCCCGACGAGGCGCTCTTCGGCAAGGACTTCAAGTTCCGCACGGAGTTCATCGAGGACATGCTGTGGAACTACGCCTTCCTCAACCGCGGCCTCACGCTCACGTTCAATGGCAAGCCCTTCCAGCTCCGAGCACGGCCTGAAGGATCTGCTCACAAAGGAACTCAGCGGCGATCCGCTCTATCCCATCATCCATCTCGAAGGCGAGGACATCGAAATCGCCGCTCACGCACGGCAACCACTACGGCGAGGAATACTGGTCGTTCGTGAACGGCCAGCACACCACGATGGGCGGCACGCATCTCGCCGCGTTCCGCGAGGCGTTCGTCGCGACTTTGCGCAATCATTTCAAAAAGGACTTCGACGCCGCGGACGTGCGCCAGTCCATCGACGCCGCCATCGTCGTGCGCGTGCAGGAGCCCGTCTTCGAGTCGCAGACGAAGACCAAGCTCGGCTCCACCGAGGTCGGGCCGAAGGGGCCGACCATCAAGGAATTCGTCGGCAAGTTCCTGCAGCAGGCGCTCGACACCTACCTGCACAAGCACCGCGAGACCGCCGAGATCATCCGCAAGAAGATCGAGGAGAACGAGCACGAGCGGAAGGAACTCGCCGGCATCCGCAACATCGCCAAGGAACGCGCCAAGAAAGCCTCGCTGCACAACCGCAAGCTGCGCGACTGCCGCCTCCATCTCGGCGACAAGAATCCGCGCGCCGAGGAGAGCACGCTCTTCATCGTCGAGGGCGACTCCGCCGCCGGCTCGCTCACCGCCACGCGCGACGTGCAGACGCAGGCCGTCTTCGCGCTGAAAGGCAAACCGCTCAACACCTACGGCCTCACGAAGAAGGTCATCTACGAGAACGAGGAGTTCCACCTTCTCCAGGCCGCGCTGAACATCGAGGACGGCCTCGACGGCCTGCGCTACAACAAGATCGTCATCGCCACCGACGCCGACGTGGACGGCATGCACATCCGCCTGCTGCTGCTCTCGTTCTTCCTGCAATTCTTCCCCGACATCATCCGCAACAACCACCTCTTCATCCTGCAGACGCCGCTCTTCCGCGTCCGCAACAAGAAGGTCACGAAGTATTGCTACAGCGAGCAGGAGAAACAGGCCGCCGTCACCGCGCTCGGCGCCAGCCACGAGATCACGCGCTTCAAAGGCCTCGGCGAAATCTCCGCCGGCGAGTTCAAGGACTTCATCGGCGAAAACATCCGCCTCGACCCGATCAACCTCCACCACCTCTACAGCTCCGACGAACTGCTCTCGCTTCTTCATGGGCAAGAACACGCAGGAGCGGCAGGAGTTCATCATCGAGAACCTGCGCGTGGAGAAGGATCTGATCGAGGCGTGAGGTTCGGAAATCCGCATTCCACTCATTTCAGCAGTCAAATAAATGCCCAAACGTCAGAAAAAGCTTACCGACAAATCCTCGAAGAAACCGACCACCAGCGATCAATGGGAACTGCCATTGGAGGCCGCGCCCGCACCTGCGCCTGCGCCGGCAGCGGAGCCGCCGATCCCCACCAATGGCGCTGCTTCCGATGCGCAAGCCGACGCCAATCCTTCCGCCGAGCTGGTGCCAGCGCGGCGCAATGACGGCGAGAAGGTGCAGGACGAGCAGGCTCCGCTGGCGCAGAGCTATCGCAACTGGTTCCTCGATTACGCCAGCTACGTCATTCTCGACCGCGCGGTGCCGCATATTGATGACGGCCTGAAGCCGGTGCAGCGGCGCGTGCTGCACACGCTTTGGGACATGGACGACGGGCGCTTCCACAAGGTCGCGAATGTCGTCGGCGCGACGATGAAGCTGCATCCGCATGGCGATGCTTCCATCGGCGCGGCGCTGGTTTCGATCGGGCAGCGCGGGTGGCTTATCGAGCCGCAGGGGAATTACGGCAACACGCTCACGGGCGACGATGCGGCGGCGCCGCGTTACATCGAGGCGCGGCTCACGGCGTTCGCGAAGGACGTGCTTTTCAACCCGAAGACGACGACGTGGCAGCTCAGCTACGACGGGCGCAACAAGGAGCCGATCACGCTGCCGGCGAAGTTTCCCATCGTGCTGCTCGAAGGCGCGGACGGCATCGCGGTCGGGCTCTCGACGAAGATCCTGCCGCACAATTTCAACGACCTCTGCCGCGCGGCGATCAATCACCTCCAGGGGAAAAACTTCCGCATCCTCCCCGACTTCCCGACCGGCGGCACGCGCGGATTTTTCCGAATACAACGACGGCGAGCGCGGCGGCAAGGTGAAGGTCCGCGCGAAGATCGAGGTGCGCTCGAAGTACCTGCTCGCAGTCACCGAGCTGCCTTACGGCGTCACCACCGAGTCGCTCATCGAGTCCGATCCTCGCGGCGAATGCGAAGGGGAAGATCAAGGTCAAGCACGTGGACGACAACACGGCGGACAAGGTCGAGATTCTCATCCATCTGCCGCAGGGCGCGGAGCCGGAGAAGGTCATCCAGCAGCTCTACGTCTTCACGAGCTGCCAGGTGCAGCTCAATCCCGCCGCGTGCGTGATCGTCCGCAATCCCGAGACCGGCGACGACAAGCCGCACTTCCTCGGCGTGCGCGACATCCTCAAGGCCAGCGCCGAGGCGACCAAGGCGCTGCTGAAGCGCGAACTGGAGATCAAGCTCGGCGAACTCGAGCAGCAGTGGCACTGGGATTCGCTGGAGCGCATTTTCATCGAGGAGCGCATCTACCGGAACATCGAGAAATCGAAGACGTGGGAGAGCGTGCTCGAGGAAATCCGCAAGGGGCTGAAGCCGTTCATCAAGACAGCTCCGCCGCGAGGTCACCGAGGAGGACATCGTCCGCCTCACCGAAATCCGCATCAAACGCATCTCCGCCTACAACCGCTTCCAGGCCGACGAGGCGATGAAGAAGATCGAGGAGGGCATGAAGGAGACGAAGGCGAACCTCAAGAACCTCACCGGCTACACCGTCGCGTGGTTCGAGATGCTCCAGCAAAAATACGGCAAGGGCATCAAGCGCCGCACGAGCTACGACGAGATCGCGCAGATCGACGCTTCCGCCGTCGTCTCCGCGAACCAGCGCCTCTACGTGAACCGCGAGGACGGCTTCATCGGCCTCAACTGGCGCCAGCACGAATTCGTCACGGAGTGCACCATCCTCGACAGCGTGCTCACGATCATGAAGGACGGCTCGCTCAAGGTCGCGAAAGTCGCCGACAAGGTTTTCATGGGCCGCGAAATCATCCACATCGCGCATCTGGCCGAAGGACGGCGACACGAACTTCTACACGATGGTCTATCAGGACGGCGAAACCGGGAAGGCCTTCGCGAAGAAGTTCCAGATCGGCGGCCTCTCCCGCGACAAGCTCTACCCGCTTGCGAAGAGCGAAGGCTCGCGCATCGTCTGGCTGCACATCGCAGCAGACGGAAAAGGAAATGCCGAAGACGCTCCACGTCTCTCTCGATGGCCGCAGCGGCGCCCGCGTGCGCGAACTCGATTTCGACCTCACGCAAATGCCCGTCAGCACCCGCAACTCCAAGGGCCTCACCGTCACGAAATGGGCAGTAAAGGACGTGAAAGTAGTGGAACGAAAAAAGTCCCGAGGGTGACGGTGTGGAAATCTCTGGGCGTTTGCACTTCTGGAGGCGGGGGCGGGAATCGAACCCGCGGATAGATTCCGCTATTGGAACCGAACCTTTTGACAGAGTAATTCAGACAAGTCAGAACATCATTGACAAGGGCGGATGTTCTGACTATGTTCTGAGTCATGCCAAGCCTCACGAAAGACTCGAAAGGAAGAAGCCCGTTTTGGATTTGCTGCTACACGAGCGCGGACGGGCAACGACTCAAGAAATCCACGAAACAGGAAGACAGGGCGAAGGCTTGGGAAGTCTGTCTCGGCATTGAGCGGGCGGAACGCTTCGCGAAAACAGGAAGTCTCACAGAGCAGGGCGTTAAGAAAATCCTTTCCGAAATTCTTGAACGCACCAGCGGGGAGCCGTTGCACGATTTCAAAACCGGGGAATGGCTTGAACAGTGGCTTGCTTTGAAGGAGCAAGTGCGGGCGGGCAAGACCGGCGAGCGTTACAGGCAGGTGATTCGCGATTTCACGGCTTCGCTTGGCAACCGGGCAAAGCTATCGCTCGCGCATGTCACGCCTAAAGACATTCTTGCTTACCGGCAATCCATTCTCGACACGGGCCGGGCGGCGCGAACGGCAAACCTTAGCTTGAAGGTGGTTTCCAGCGCGTTCAACGCAGCCCTGCGGCAGGGTTACATTCAAAACAACCCTTGCACGGCGCTTGAAGCCTTGCCCGTCGAATCAGAGGAAAAAGGCACGTTCACCCCGGCGCAAGTGGCAAGGCTCGTCAGCGCGGCGGAAGGCGATTGGAAGGGGGCAATCCTGCTTGCCTATCTCACGGGGGCGCGGCTTGGCGACGTGGCGAATATGCGGTGGAACTCGATTGACCTAAAGGGGCAGACAATCACATTCACGCCGAAGAAGACGAAAAAGCCCGTGATAGTCCCGCTTCACCCGGCGCTTGAACGCGAACTCTTGAAAAAGCCCGGCATCGGCAAGGCGCTTCTGTTTCCAACCCTTGCCGGTAAAGGAACAGGCGGCAGGCACGGCCTGAGCGGGCTATTTTCCGCAATCATGGAGAAGGCGGGCATTGAAGCGGTAATCACACGGCAAACGTCGGAAGGGCGGGCGACGAGCAGCCTGAGCTTTCACAGCCTGCGGCACTCATTCAACTCGGCAATGGCAAACGCGGGCATATCGCAGGAAATCCGTCAGAAACTTACTGGACACGCCAGCGCGGAAATGAACCGGGTTTACACGCATCACGAGCTAGAACCCTTGCGGGCGGCAATCGCGAGCATTCCGGTTATAGAGAAGGCGGGTAAGTGAGAGACGGCAAAGGATTGTTAATCGGCGGGCGGGACACCACCACCCCGACCCCGGCACCCCGCCAGCAAGCCGGCGCCTCGTTTATAGGCCCGCCGAAAAATATCCCGGTGAGAACGTATCAAGTAATTCTTTTCCCGACCGTAGCAGCCCCCAGCATACGGCACCCCCGCTGTACGTGAGACACATATAGAAATGGCCTGTAACTGCGACCTAAGTTTTCCATGCAATCACGAATGAAGAAAGAGCAGATTCCCAAGGAACTGCGGACGGAATTTTGGTTTGAGGACTGCCGGGAAGGTGAAGTTGAGGAATGTTACTACTACGAGTTTGCCCGCGCATCCGAGAGTTATCGAAATGACATAAGGGCGACTCGGGAGCGGTTGGAAAAAGAGTTTAAGTGGGTGACCAAAGAGCATAGCGAGAGCAGGCAGCTTGATTTTGATGAACTGCTTCGCAGAGCACATCTGTTTCTCTATCGCCCGATGGGTGATGGATATTTTCCAAATGGGATGCCCTTTCGCATGTTCACACACTCACCGGAATTTCCGAAGAAGCCGTTTCTCGAAATCACACCGCCAGAAAGAGGCCGCCGCATTTATAAAGTGAGGACGTTTCGGGAGTTGGTATTCGACCCCGATCCAGTCTTTCCCGGCATGGACACGGGCTTTATTGACATTCCGGTTTCTTTTCTGGAAGGAGGTGCTGCCTGGCTCACGAAACATCTTGGCGCATGGTATCCAACCTTTGCAGTAAAGGCTTTCGTTTATGACGATTCGTTGTCACCGACGGCGCTGGGGAAGCGGTTTGAAAGATGGCTTGAACGGCAGAAGCGAGAGAAAGCGAAGGAAAGGAGAGGTAACACGGGCGAAAGATACTTTCGCGCTCAACTGAAGAAACTCGGCGCGGTGCGCCTTCTTCGACACGTCGCAAGACTTCGAGACAAGGGGCAGTTGATTCAAGGAGAAAAGGATTGGCAAGCGGCATCGCGTCTTTATGCGAATAGCTTTGGCGACAAGAAAACCTATTCCAACCAGTCTGCTTGGAGCCGGGCCAAGGGCGAAGTTGAGGAAATTCTCAGAAGGGATTTTACCATCTAAAGAAAGTTTTCTCGCGGAAATACAGGGCAACGGGATTTCGTCATCGTCTCGCAATGTTCAAGAAAACATTGATGCACGCGGATGGCGGAACCGCTCACACAACAGCCCCACTAAGCGAAGCCGTGGCGAGGGCTTCGCAGAACCGAGACGCGGAGTTTTGCGACAGTGCAACGGCCAAGCTTATCTTTGGCTTAGGGCGCTCGCTCTTGTATGAACTCGCAGCGCGGGGACTCATCAAGAGCGTTTCACTTCGCAAGCCCGGCTCAATTAAAGGCAAGCGGTTGTGGGTGGTTGCAAGTATTCGCGCCTATCTCAACGCGGCAATGGAAGGGGGCGTAAAGTAATGAACGGCGAACCAGTCGTTAAGCTGCCCTTGCCAACCGGCCTTTTCGAGATCCTCGAAACGCTTCGCGAGTTTGCCAAAATCCGAGACAACGAGGGTTTGCTTGTCGCGTGTGGCGAATGGCGCTCGCGCTTCGGCTCTGAAATGGCAGGCGACCTGGGGTTATTGGATTGCGTCCAAGAGGAAGCATGGGGACTCACGAAGGAATTGCTTCGCACGAGAGAAACGGAGGGTTGCTAATGGACATTTCAGAAGCAAAGCAGCGCCTTCAAATTCCTGAGCTATGGCGGCAACTCAACTTGCCCGGCAAACCAACGAAGTCATGCAAGTCGCCATTCCGCGACGAAAAGAAACCCAGCTTTTCGGTTCATGCGAACGGATGGAAATTTAACGATTTCGGCAGCGGTGAACATGGCGACGCAGTGGACTTTCTCGCACTCGCAACGGGACTTTCTAAACCCGAAGCGTGCAAGCGTTTTATCGCGATGGCAGGCGGGGAGCTAGTGTCACCCCTGCCAGTGCGGAAAACCCCGCCAGCGCCCCCACAAGCGCGGCAGAAGCCATCCTTGCCCGACATGAGACGCGGGACAAAGGCGGAACTCGAAACAGTGGCGGCGCTTCGCAACGTGAGTGTGGCGGCTTGCATACTCGCGGACAGCGTAGGGCTTCTGCGATTCGCGGAATGGAAAGGCAAACCGGCGTGGATCGTGACGGACGGCGAGCGATTGAACGCGCAGGCCCGGCGAATGGACGGCGGCAAATGGGAAACCATTGAAGGCAAACTGAAAGCGCAGACGTTGCCCGGCTGCTGGGCAAGCTGGCCTTTGGGAATCAAGGCGGGGCGGCATTATCCGAACTTCCTGCTTTGCGAGGGCGGCCCCGACTTGCTCGGCGCTTTGCATTTCATTCACGAACTGGACGCGGAATCGTCGCATTTCCCGATTGCCATGTTAGGCGCTTCGCAGCGGATTCACACGGACGCCTTGCCACTACTCGCAAACAAGCGTGTTCGCATCATGGCACACGCCAACACGCCAACAGACAAACACCCGCTAGGTGCGGGACGCGAAGCAGCGGAACGCTGGGCGGCGCAACTCGCAACCGTAGGGGCGGAAGTGGATTGCGCGGACTTCACCGGACTTCGCAAAGCGGACGGCTCACCTATCAACGACTTGAACGATTGCACACAAATTCACCCCGGCGACGCGGGGCAGCTTGAAAACCTTTTACCAGAATGACGACTTACAAACCTGGCGGCGCGGGGCATGGAACCCCGGCGCACGCCGAAGCAAACGAACATGGTAACTCTACTCAGCAAGTGGAGAATCAGCAAGCGCAACCTTTCCCGCTTCATTGCCTTCCCCCTAAACTTGAAGCAATGGCGCGGGCGATTTGTGCCAGTAATGGAACGCCAGAAGCATTAGCGGGGTGTTGCGCCCTCGCGGCTTCGTCTTGCTCGATTGGCGCGGGCTTGGAAATCAAAAGCGGCCCCGACCAGACAACGCGGGGAAATCTTTACATAATGCCCAGCGGCGAAAGTGGCAGCGGTAAGAGCAAAGCCTTTCACCATGCGCTAAAGCCATTTCTCGACTTTCACAACGAACGAAAAGAGAAGTGGAAAGCCGAAGTGTTGCCGGGGCTTGAAACAGACAAAGAAACTCTTGAAGACGATATAAAGCAGCTTCGCGAAATCAGAAGGAAATCCGAAGACTCTGGCGAACGTGCGGAACTGCGAAGCCGGATTGAACACAAGAAAGCGGAGTTAAACGAAATCGAAGCCCGTTTACGCGCGCCAAAGCTCTACACGCAAGACGTGACAAGCCAAACACTCGGCCCGCTTCTTATGTCACAAGAGGGCGAGTGTCTCGCCAGCTTGTCAGCGGACGCCCGCGAACTCGCGGACATTTGGCTTGGCAAATACACCGGCGGAAGGGGGACGGACGAAAACTTCTACGTCCAAGCGTGGACGGGCGACCCTTACGAATCCGACCGCACCACGCGGGGGAACGTAAGCCTAAAGCGGCCTTGCCTTGCGAGCCTGTGGCTTGTGCAACGGGACAAACTCGACGCCCTATTTGCACAGCGCTCACTCATGGAAGGCGGACACCTTGCGCGGATACTGACGTGCCACACAAATTGCAGACCGCAAAAAATCAGAAGCGGCGGCGAACCAATTCCGGCAAGTGTCGCGGCGGCTTACGCGGATTTGATTCGCGACTTGCTCGAAGCTTACAGGCTCGCCAGTGAAACGCGCACGATTCACCCGGCCATCGAAGCATTGCATGAAATGAACGCGCATTTCGACGCGATTGTTGACCGATGGGAATCCGGCGAAGTGCGGGACGTGGGAAGCTTCGCGCTTCGATGGACTGAGCAAGCCTGGCGCATTGCCGTTTGCCTTCACGCGGCAGAGCACGGCAGGGCGGCGCACAATCACGCGCTTGCGCTCGACACGGCACAAAGGGCAATCACGCTCGCGGATTGGTTTGCAGTGCAGCAACTCGAAATCCTTCAAGCCGGGCGGACACAAGCCAAACTCGCACGCATTGAAAAGCTTCGCGGCCTGATTGTGGCGAACTACAGCGGCACGGCGACGTTGCGGGACTTGAAGAAAAACAATGGTTTTGAACCCGCCGAAGTGAAGGGACTCGCGGCAGTATTTCCGAGCTTGCTGAAAATCGAGCGGCACGAATCAGGCGAAGCGGGCGGGCGTCCAAGTGAAACCGTGAGCATTCCGAAAAGTTGAAAAATGGAATGCACCTAACCCCCAAAACCGTCAAATCCCCCAAAACCCCCGGCTTGGATTAGGTTTTGACGGTTATGACGGTTTTGACGGCGGGGGTAAGTGGAAAAATGGAAAGGGAAGGAATCAGCGCGCACGCCTGCGCCAAGCGAGTAGCTAGATTTGCGCCTGCTGGCCGTGGCGAAGCATCACCCGGAAGCGTTGCAGGCGGCGTGATGGCAGCGCGCCGCTTCGATTTACCGATTCGTTCTGCGCCAAGCGAGTAGCGACAAGACACCCGCACCGAGTAGGGCGAAGGTGGACGGTTCGGGGACATTCGCAGGCGGATTCGCATATGTGCCCAGATACCCACTCCCACCATTATCATCAACGGTGGTCCCTAATGAAGTTTGTACCTCAAACTTAACTTTTATGTACCAAATTGTTCGAACATCGAAGTTACTACCATTAAACATCCCGGTCCAGCCACCAGAACCCTCGCCGTACTTGCCTCCGGGGGGCACCCAAGCCCATAATTGATCACCTGGTTGTGTTCCGATGTTGGGATACGTGGATGCAAGACTTAGGGCCCATCGAGGACTGTACGGTTTGGATAGAAGATAATTGAAATCCGTTGATATAGCTAAACTCATTGATGCGCTGGTAACAGTTTCGCCTTGTGCCAGATTAATCAACATCTCACCCCCACTCAGTCCTCCGTACATGGATAGAGGATGCGAACTGAAGGTGTCTGCCGCGAATGGGTATTTGTCGTAGCCATCCGCGGACGCTCCGTAGATTTGTGGGGATGAAATCGAAGCGCCGAAAACGAGCGGGCTAATGAACATGGCCGCGAGCTGCACTGCAAGTTTAATGGTTGTCTGTTTCGTTTTCATAGATGTCGAAGATGTCCGCTGATGTATGAACAAATCATCTAATACTATCAACTTTTTATCGCTTGCGGCGTCGAAGGCGAAAGCATGGTGCGAACCGGCTTGATTGCTGGCACACTTGGCGCATACTGTTCATATGAACACTAGGCGCAAAATTCCTGATTCGACTTGGGCGGAACTCCGAACGGCTCACGCTGCCGGTTGCGGACTTCGCCAGCTTGCCCGCAACGCGGGCATTGCACCCGGCACGATTCTGGCGAGGGCAAAGCGGGAGAACTGGACGGCACAAATCAAGAACGCGAAGGCGTTGACGGTAAGGCGAGACGAACCGCCAGCAATCGCGGTAGCGGACGCGGCAGCAAACAGCCTTGCCGAGCTTGGCGACCGCAGCCGATTTGCAGCGGCAAAGGCATCTTGCAGAGCATTGGAACACGCCGCCGAACTTCCACCGGACGCGGTTCTACAAGCGGCGCGTCACGTCAAAGATTTCACCGGCACAGCGAGCACGGTTCACGGATGGGGAACGGCAGACGGGCCGATTGGCATCAATATCTTGACGCAGAATCTCGTCATTCAAGCAAGAGAGCCGGATTCGGACGATTCCCGATGAAGCGCCGCCGTATCAACGAAGCCACTTGGCAGCAAGTGCGAACCGCTCACGCCAGCGGCATTGGTTTGCGCGAGATCGCAAGGAACATGGGCATTCCGGCAGGAACAGTCCTGGCACACGCCAAACGAAACGGATGGACACAGCAGATTCAAAGCGCAAAGGCACTCGCCAAGCACGCGGACAACACGCCAGCAATCGCGCCCTTTGAAGCCGTCGCCGTTTCCATGCAGGAACGCGGGCAACGACACGTCGGGCGCGTGGCGGGCATTACAGAGCGAATGGTGAGCACTTTCGAGAGGCTACCGGACACGGAGCAGCTTCGTTGCGTCGATGAACTCGAAAAGACAGACAGAATCGCACGGCGCACTTACGGGCTGGGCGATGGCAACTCGCCCGCGTCGATCGTGAATGTCGCGTTGCTTTCGCTCTAAAAGCAATCACTCGCAATCAGGCGAAGCAATCAGCACGACGAAATCACGCTGACAAAAAGCGCGGCGAAATTCTGCCGTGATTGCATGGACGCGAGCGGGACTTCCGACATCGGCGGATTGTGGCGAACAGCATTGAAAATGGTGGACGTGTTCTGAAAAATGTTCTGACTTTGCCATTTTCCAGACCCCTAATCGCCCGCAAACCCGCATGGTTGCTTGATTGGAGGCGGGGGCGGGAATCGAACCCGCGGATAGGGGTTTTGCAGACCCCGGCCTTACCACTTGGCTACCCCGCCGAATGAGAACCCTCTAGTTTTCACATGGCGCGTGTCTCGTCAAGGGATTCGTCATCGGCCGAGCCCGAGCGCGCGGCGCGGGTCGGTTGCGAATTGGAATCCTTGCAGCGGTTCGCGGTTGGCGACGCCCTTTTGCAGGCAGAGCACTTTGAAGCTGAGTCCCATGAGGTTTGGGTGCATCAAGGTGCGGAAGGCGCGCAGGCGCTGCTGGCGTTCCGGAGTTGGCGCTTCGCTGGTGTCGGGGAATGCGCGCCTGCCGAGGCCGACCATGAAATGATGCTGGTCGGTGAACCCGGCGAGATCGAACCCGGCGCTTTCGGCGTGCTCGACAAGCGTTGTGAATTCGACGTGCGCGGTG
The DNA here is from genome assembly GCA_963751395.1 of uncultured Verrucomicrobiae bacterium. Lineage (GTDB taxonomy): Bacteria > Verrucomicrobiota > Verrucomicrobiia > Chthoniobacterales > Chthoniobacteraceae > CAVVUC01. The sequence goes on from CAVVUC010000001.1 coordinate 742,263, forward strand.
ATGTCGCTCTCGCCTATTGCCGCCAGAGGGTTCTCGCTCCGGCGATGCGCCGAGTAACAGGCGAGCGTGCCTTGCGTGCGGTCGGGGCTGTAAAAGTCTTCGCGCGAATGGCCGTAGTCGATCGAGATGACGTGGCCGCGCACCAGCTTCTTCGACAGTTCGTCGAGCCATGCGAGCGCGGCGAGATTGACCTCGGTCTGGTAGCCCTCGATGCGAGGCATGTCTCGAAGCGCGCGGCTCAGGTCGCCGGTCGAAAGCGGGCCGTCGATCAATTCGAAGCTCTCGTTCACGTAGCGCTCGCGCCATTCGCCGCCGGTGAACCGCACCAGGTGGACCGGCATGGCGTCGATCAGTTCGTTGGAAAAGTGGATGCCGGTAAATGGATCGAGCGCCGCGAGTGATTCGCGCCAGCTCACGTTGGGAAAAGCGTCGAGCTTCTCCTGCTGACGTTCCCGCAGGATTTGGAATGGCTCGACGATGACGTATTCGAGCGCGCGGAACAGATCGGGGTCGCGCACTTGAAACGACGAAAGAACATCGCTCGCAAAAGCGCCGTCGTTCGCGCCTTGCTCGACGATGACAAACGGCGTGGGCCGTTCCATGCGTTCCCACATTTCGCAAAACTGCCCCGCCAGCAATTCGCCAAAGAGCGTGCCGACGCTGACGTTGGTGAAGTAGTCGCCGCGCCTTCCGATCGAGGCTTTGCCCGACGCGTAATAGCCATGCCCGGAATGATACAACGCCTGTTCCATGAACCAGCGGAACGTGACCGGCCCGTTCGCGGCGATGTGTCGTGAGATGAATTCGATGAGCGCGGGGTTGCCTGACATTGGCGGAATTTCGCAACGGTCGCGCTCCGTGTGCAATCGTTTTAATCCATTGTGTCCCGAAAGCTTGGTGCTTAATTATGCTCCTCAAATCCATGTGGTCTCCATATCCACTCCCCAAGAAGCCTCTTTATCAGCGCGTCTGGTTTCTGACGCTGCTCACGATGTGCATGCTGGCGGCCGTCGCCGCGTTCGTGTTTTGGATGAAGGTCAAAAACGAATACGAGGCGAAGGCGGCGCAGTTCGACATGTCGAAGCTCGCGGAGATGGAGTCGGCCAGCATCATTTACGACCGGAACAAGAATGTGCTCGGGCGGATCTTTCTGGAAAATCGCGACGAGGTGTCCATCGACAAGATTCCCAACACGCTGATTCAGGCGATCATGGCGGCGGAGGACAGCCGGTTTTTCCAGCATCACGGCGTGGATTATTACGGCATGTTCCGTGCGGCGCTGAAGAACTGGCGCGCGGGCCGCATCCGACAGGGAGCGAGCACGCTCACGCAACAGCTCGCGAGGAATTCGTTCCCGAAAGAACTGCCAAGCAACGACCGGAGCTATCAGCGAAAACTGCTGGAGATCTTCGTCGCGCAGCAGATCGAGAAGCAGAATTCCAAACAGAAGATTCTCGAGCTCTACATGAACCGCGTCTATTTCGGCGCCGGCCTCTACGGTGTCGAAGCCGCGGCGCGCGGTTATTTCGGAAAACCCGCGCAGAGCCTGAACCTTTCGGAATGCGCGACGCTGGCGGGGCTGCTGAAGAGCCCGCAGAACCTGTCGCCGTGGAGCAACCGCCAGGCTTGCATCGAGTCGCGCAACTTCGTGCTCGGGCGCATGGCCGATTTGAAATACATCACGCCGGAGCAGGAGCTCGCGACGACCGCGGAGAACCTGCTGGTGAAGAATCGCAAGGCGGTTCACTCGGATTCGTATGCGCTGGACCTCGTGCGGCAGCAGGTCGTGGCGCTGGTGGGATTCGGAAGCGCCATCAGCGAGGGCTACCGCATTCACACAACGCTTGACGGCGAGTTGCAGAAGAAAGCAGAGGAAACCATTCGGCGGCGTCTGCGCGATGTCGAAGGCCGCACCGACTACGAGCACCCGACTCTGAATCAGTACGACATTTTGTTTAAGCAGCGAAAAAAAACCGGGGAAGAGACGGAGAGCGGAGCGCCTGCCCCGCCCGATTATCTCCAGGGAGCGCTGGTCGCGTTGGACAATTCAAATGGCGCCATTCTCGCGCTCGTCGGCGGACGCGACTTCGGGCACAGCCAGTATAATCGAGCCGTCTCAGGCACGCGCCCGGTGGGCACGGCGTTCGCCCCGCTCGTTTATGCCGCGGCTTTCGAGAAGGGCTCTTTTCCGGGGACGCTGTTCCAGGACGCGATGATGGACAACCGCCAGGTGATGATCGGCGGAATGACCGGCATCCTTGGCGAATGGGGGCCGGAGCGCGTGGACAACAAATACGAGGGCCTGATCCCCGCCCGGGAGGCGCTCGTGAAATCGAAGAACGCCGCGACGGTTCGCGTCGGCATGAGCACAGGAATCGACAACGTGCTTGCGCTTGCAAAAAGCGCCGGCATCAACAGCGAACTCCGCCGTTTCCCGGCCACTTATCTGGGCAGCAGCGAGGTGAACCTGATGGACATGACCCTGAGCTACACGATGTTCCCGAACGGCGGCTGGCGACCCGCGAAGCCGTTCATCATCACCCGCATCGACGACAAGGACGGGCGCATCATTTTCGTCGCCAGGCCGGAGAGACGCAAAGTGATCAAGGACACGACCGCGTATGAAGTCCACTCGTGCCTCACGGAAGCGATCGAACGAGGCACGGGCGACAAGGCGTTTTCGGAATTTGGTCTCAAAAAATTCCCCGTCGCTGGAAAAACCGGCACCGCTTACAACTTCACGGACACTTGGTTCATCGGCTACGGCAGTGCGATCACGTGTGGCGTATGGGTGGGCTTCGATAAACCGCAAACGATTTATCGCGGAGCGTTCAGCAGCGAAATCGCCCTCCCGATCTGGGTCGATGTCATGAACTCAAGCTTCGCGAGTTATCCGGCGAACGAAATCCCGATGCCGAAGGATTTGCAGAAATACGAAATCTGCCTCAGCTCCGGCTTGCTGGCGACAGACAAGTGCTTCGAGACATCGCAGAACAAAGGCAGCGGCGAGACAATCCAGCGACGAACGACTTATTTCGAGATCGGCGCTCCCGGACAGGCGCCGAGACTCTCCTGCACGGTCCACGGGACGAACAACCAGCAGCCTGTCATCGCCGATCCAATCACCACTCCGCAGGGGCAGTCGCAGTGGCCTCGCGCGGCGCTGGCCGTGAACGTCGATGCGGTGCCGTCGGTCGCTTTGAAAGCGCCAACGGTCATCGGCGAAGAAGATCCGTATGGCTCGGTGAAGCCCAACACCGATCCGGGTTCGATCAAGCCCGACAGCGGCGTGCCTGTGCCCCCGCCCGATCCCAAGGCACAGCCTCCGATGGGCGACTCGCCTGCGGTTGCGGAGCAGAAGGCCCCCGAAGAGACCGAAGTCCGGCGCGCCGAACCTGCGCGTCCTTTCGATCAGCCGGCGCAGGACACGACCATCAAACTTGAGGCTCCGCCACCGTTGCAGTTTTAGAGAAGGTTTTTCGGAATTTGGTTTCGACCGCAAAGGTTCCATTCCGAAATTCGGCGGGCAAGCTTTCAACGCCGCGCTCTGCTTTCGCGGGCGTAAGACTTAGGTCCGATAGCCGGAGCGGGTTGTTCTTCGCGAACATTTCGCATCACCAGTCTGATGCCGAATCCAGCAATCCAGGTCTATATCGTGGACGACGAGCCGTCGGTGTGCGTCGCGTACGCGCGGCTCGTCCGCTCGGCAAGAATGCAGGCGCGGACATTTGCCTCGGTCGAGGATTTCATGCGCTCTGATATTACAGATGAAAATGCGTGTGTGATCTCCGACATCCAAATGCCGGGAATCAGCGGCCTCGATTTGCCCGCTCAGCTTGCAAGTTCCGGCAGGCGGATGCCGGTCATCTTCGTCACTGCCCACGACAGCGCGGAGATGCGACATCGCGCCCAAAGCGCGGGAGCGTCCGGCTACTTTCGCAAGCCGGTGGATGATCAGGCGCTGCTCGACGCCATCGTGTGGGCGATAAGCGGACAGCGCGCAAACTGACTCCCGACGACGCGGTTGAGTGCGGTTTGCCACCGGCCTTTTGGAGCAGATGCCAAGGGTTCTTTCCGTCTGGAGGGCACCGTGCCATTGGTGCTGAAGGCCGCCTTCCCCGGAGGCGACCCATTCGGCAGGCCCAGGGCAGGCTCCGCGCTTCCCTCCAAGACGCTCCCCGGTTCGGAAATTATTTTTGGCGGAAGCTGTGACTGCGCGCCGCGATCCTTTCGCGCGTGGTCGGCAGCGAAAAGGTGAAACTCGCGCCGCCATCGTCGTGGTTGCGTGCTTCGAGGCGGCCGGCATGGTTCTCGATGATGCGGCGGCAGATCGAGAGCCCCATTCCGAGTCCGTTTGTCCTGGTCGTGTAGAACGGGTCAAAAATGTGCGGCAAGTGGTCGGGCGGGATGCCGTGGCCGTGGTCGCGAATGCCAACGATGACAGCTTCGGCCTCGCTGCGTGTTGCGACTTCGATGATGCGGCATTCGGGCGTGGTGTTCTCCATCGCATGCACGGCGTTGACGAGCAGATTCACCAGGACTTGCTGCAGCTCGACGCGCGATGCTTCCACCGCCGGCAGTTCCGGCGCGAGCGCGGGGAATACGGCGATTTGCGCGCCGACAAATTCGCTGTTCATCAGTTCGATGACCTGGCTCACCAGATCATTAAGCAAGCACGGCTCGCTCGGAGGAGGGTGCCTGCTGACCATCGCGCGGAGACTGTGGATGATGCCGCCGGCGCGTTTGTCGTCGCGCACGATGTCGTCGAGTATGGCGCAAAGTTCATCCTGATCGATGGCGCCTTCGGCGAGGAAACGCCGCGCCGCCTGCGCGTTGCTGAGGATCGCGGCAAGCGGCTGGTTCAACTCGTGGGCGAGCGCGGCGGTCAGTTCGCCGAGGCTGGCCACGCGCATGGCATGGGAGAGTTCGTTGCGCAGTTCCTCCTCGCGCATTTCCGCCCGCTGCCGCCCGACCACGTTGCCGATGATTTGCGCGATCAGCTTCAGCTCGGCGATTTCATCCGGCCGCCATTTTCGCTCCGTGGCGAGCGCGGCAAAGGCAAGCGCACCGAAGACCCTGCCGTTGGCAATCAGCGGGATGGTCACGTTCGACTTCGGGCCGTGGAGACGGAAAGTCTCCGCGTCGCGCGCCGCCTCGGGCGGCAGTTCGTCCACGCTCGAAAAGCACAGGATGTCTCCACGCATCAGTGTCGCGCAGGCCCACGGGAGCGTGTCCTGGGTTCGAAAACCCGGTGGACACCGAGGCGGGCCGGGGCGCTGCCAGCAGTGAGTGAGAATCATGCCCGGGCCGTCCTCTGCGACCTGCCAGAGCGTGCTGCGGTCCAGCCCGAGTGTCTCAACGATGAGGCGCTGCGTTTCTTCGATGGCGGCATCGACGTTCTCGGACGGCAGCGCGACGAACCGCGAGGAAAGATCGGCGAGCAGCCGCTGGAGACGCAGCTTGTCGGCGAGTTCGGTCTCGATCCGCTTCTGCTCCGTGATGTTGGCGCAGATGGCCACGAACTGCCGGGGTTTTTTCCGCTCGTCCAGGAACGGAACAATGGTCGTCGCAACCCAGAAGAACATGCCGTCCTTTGCGCGGTTCTTGATTTCGCCATGCCACACCTTGCCCCGCCGGATGGTTTTCCAAAGATCGCGGAAGAATTCCACCGGGTGATGCCCGGAGTTGATGATGCGATGATCCTGCCCGAGCAGCTCGTCCCGCGCGTATCGCGAGATCGCGCAGAACTTGTCGTTGACGAACGTGATGCGCCCCTGCGGATCGGTGATGGCGACGATGGCGTGCTCGTCGAGCGCGGATTTCAAATCCGTCGATTCTTTCATCCAGGCCCGAAGCGCGAGGCCGTCCGGGTCGTCGGAGTTCATCGACAGACCTCCACGATCGACCGTCGAGTTCGACGAAGCGAGTCGGTTCGGCAAAGTCATGCCCGACTTTACCTCTTCAGGTCCAGGTCGCCAGACTCAAACGCGCCGTTGTCAGCGGGCGGTTTTCGCGGCGAGGCCGGCCTCGGCGGCGTGGAGCGCGGAGAGTTCCCCCAGAAAGGTGTTATAGCGCTCGAACAGCGTGGTGAATTCACGACGAAGATCGTTGACCGCGGATTGGAGCGCCTTGTCCATGTCCGTCGCTTCCTTGAGCGCCACCGAGTGCGTCGCGAAACTGGAAGGCGTCAGCGTTTCCACCCTCTGCTGGCGGCGTGCGGCGATCAGCGCGTCGGTCCTGGCGAGTTCGTCGCTCAATGCTTTCCGCTGCACTGGATCGGTCGTGGCCGCGATCTGCGTCTTCAACGTGCGGCTCTGCCGGTCGAGGCGCGCAATGCTGGCGTCGAGCTGTTTGACGATCGCATCGCGCTGCGTGTTCCCGTGCGCCGTCATCCGGCGGTTCTGATCGTACTCCTCATTGCGCTCGTACTCGGTTCCATACCAACCGCCGCCGGTGGACTTGTAACGCTCGTGGTCCTGGTGGCCGGGCATCGACTTGTTCAGATCGAGGATCTGCTGCGTCCGCTTCTCGATCCGTTCGTCAAAAACCGCGATCATCTTGCGCTTTTCCTCCTCGGTGAGCCGCAGGCGCGGGTTGCGCAGTTCTTCCTTCAACGCCGCGCGCTTTTGATCGTAGTAGCTGATCATTTTCATCAGCCGCCTGCCTGTGTCCTCCTTCATTCGTGCGACCTTGGTGCGCGAATCCTTCGAGTCTGCGATGGTCTTGAGCGTGTTAATGATCACATCGAGCCGCGACTCGATGCGTGTGTCTGTTTGTTTGATCTCATCGCGCAAGAGATCGACGCGCTGCTGGCGGATCGCGATGGTCGATTTGAGCTGTTCGGCGGTTGCTGCCGGCGCTTGCGCGCGGAGCGGTGAGGAACAACTCAGCGCGGCAAGAGCGAAAAGGAGGATGGTGGGAGCTTTCATACCGGCACGCTAGCGAAGCCCCTCGCCGATTGAAAGGTGGATTTAGGGCGTTACTGGAAGCGGGCATGCGACATCCTTCTTCCCTCGCGGATGTTGACCAAAGCGCGCACGGCGATTACATAACGCTGGTGAATTTCCTCCGTAGCATCTTCCTGGGCCTTGTCCTTTCCGCGTCCGCTTTTGCGCAAGGCCCCGCGGTGAAGCCGTCGGTCCCGCAGCCGACGCCGAAGCAGCCTCCGGCGATGCCGACGCCGGCGCCGACGCCGCAGGAGGAAATGATACGCATGCAGTTTCCGAACGCCAACGTGAAGGAAGTGCTCAGCCTTTACGAGCGCCTCACCAACTCGAAACTCGTTTACGACAACACCGTGCAGGGCCCGGTGAACATCGTGCTGAGTTCGCCGGTCACGAAGGAGATGGCGATCAAGATCATCGAGATCAATCTGCTGCTCAACGGCTTCACGCTCGTGCCGGACAGTCCCGGCATCATCAAAGTCATCGGCCTCTCGAAAAATCCGCGGGCCGCCGGCATCCCGATCTATTCGGACTTCGATCTGATCCCCGAAGGAAACCAGGTCATCACCTTTGTCTTCAAGCTGCAGTACGCCGACCCGACCGAGTTGCAGCAGACGCTCGCCCAATACATCGCGCCGTCGCTCTACACCAGCGTGGTCGCATTGCCGAAATCGCAGGCGCTCATCGTCACGGAAAACACGAGCGTGCTCCGCGGCTTGTTCAAGATTTTGAAAGAAATCGACGTGCCGCCGGCCGAGGTCGTGAGCGAGTTCATCGAACTCAAACGCGCCGACGCGAAGGACGTGCTCGAGAAACTCGAAAAGATCTTCGAGAAACCGCAGACACCCGGCGGAGCGGTGGCCGCTGCGCGCGCACCGCGTCCCGTGACTCCCGACGGACAACCCGCCGTTGCCGCGGAGCAGAATCTTTCCATAACAATCCAGGGAGGCACCGGGCTTTCTGAGGACTCGATCATTGCGGGGAAGATCAAGCTCACCGCCGATGTCCGCACCAACCGCATCCATGTCATCACGCGGCCGATCAACGTGCCGTTCATCCGCCGGCTGATTCAGGAGTTTGACTCGAACATTCCCTTTGGCCAGCCGGCCAAACGCGCGCTCAAATTCATCTCCGCGTCCGACGTGCTTGAGGTTGTCGTGCAGGCGATTTCCGAGCCGGGCGTGAAGGCCGAACAAGGCGCCGGCGGCACGACAGGCGGCTCGAAAACGAACATTCCAACCAACACCAACTCCGGCAGTTCGTTTGGCGGAGGAATGGGCGGAAGCGGCGGAAGCGGCTTGAATGTTTCGGAGGAACTCTCGACGCAGCAGGTCGATACGACGCCGAAGGCCGTCACGGTCGGCAACACCAAGATCATCGCCGATCCGCGCGAGAACACGATCATCGTTCTTGGCAACACCGAAGTGCAGCAGAAGATTTTCAAACTGCTCGACCAGATGGACGTGCGCGCCCCGCAGGTGACATTGAGCACCGTGATCGGCGAGCTCTCGCTTGCCGACAACAAGCGATTCGGCGTGGATTACCTTCAGCGCCCGGGCAATGTGGCAACCAGCGGCACGGTCGGATCCGTCGGTCTTCTCGCGCTCGCCCGCCGTTTTGCGCTGACCTCGTTCACCGGCTCGCCCATCGCCGGAAGCGCCGCGAGCGCCCTGGGAGCCGCAACCGGCGGGGTCACCGCCGTGCTGAGTCCCACCGACTCGCTCGACGTGATCGTGAGCGCGCTCGATTCCACCGGCCGTTTCCGCGTGACGCAGAGGCCGATGGTTTTTGCCAGCAACAACAAGAAGGCGATCATCGCGTCCGGCGAGGAAATCGCCGTGCCGACGCAAACGCTCTCGAATGTCGCCAACGGCAACGTTCTCAACAACAACACCGCCGCCGTGAGTTCGTCGGTCACTTACAAACCGGTGGAACTCAAGCTCGAAGTCGTCCCGCTCATCAACTCGGAGCGCGAAGTGAATCTCGACATCGTGCAAACGCTGAACAGCGACTCCGGCAAGAGCACGAACGTCGGAGGATCGAGCATCCCCACCATCACCACGCGCTACATCAAGACAAGCGTCTCCGTTCCCAATCGAGGCACCGTCGTCCTCGGCGGATTGATCAAGCGAAACATCCGTGACGACACCAGCGGCATCCCTGTCATCAGCCGCATTCCCGTGATCGGTTATTTGTTCAAGAACACCTCCAAACAGAGTGATCGCGAGGAGTTGATCATCCTCATCCGCCCGGTCGTGACCACCAGCCCGTTCGAGACGGTTGAAAACTCGCAGACCGAGCAGCAGCGGCTCATTATCGAGCCGGACGTGGAATCGACCATCACCGGGAAGAAGCCGAAAGTGGCGCCGACTCCGAAGCCGGTGCCGTTCCGATACAAGCAATGACCTCGCCGTTGCGGAAATCGTTGGTCGATGTGCTGGTCGCGAGCGGTTGCGAGAACATCGAGGACGCGACCAGGCTCGCGGAAGGCAAGAACAACGGCCATTCGTGGACAGTCGAGGTGCTCAACTCGGGCAAGGTCGATGAGCAGAAGTTCGTCAACGAACTGGGCCGGCTTTTCAAGACACCGGTCGAACAACTCAACCTGGAAAAGATCGAACGCGCCGCCCTTGCGCTGCTGCCGAGCCGGTTTGTTTTCAAGCACCAGATTCTGCCGCTGCAAGCGAAGGACAACACCGTGCAACTCGCGACCTACGACGTGTTCAACACCGTCGCCCGCCAGCTTGCCGCGCAGTTGCTGCCCGGCAAAAAGATCGAGTGGGTGCTCGTGCCGTTCAGTCATCTGCTCCGCGCGATCAAGACGCTCTACGGCGTGGGCGCGGAGACGTTCGACGAGATTCTGAAGTCCAACCGCACGCTCGACTCGATCGACGACGAGAACAAGAGCATGGACATTAACGCCGAGGATTCCGTCGCCTCGGTCGTCAAATTCGTGAACCAGATCATCCGCGAAGCGCTGCTCGAACGCGCGACCGACATCCACGTCGAGCCGTTGGAAAACGATCTCCGCATCCGCTACCGCATCGACGGCATCCTGCACGAAGTCGCCGTGCCGCCGCAGTTGCGCGTGCTGCAGTCGTCGATCCTCTCGCGCATCAAGGTCATGGCGCAGATGGACATCGCCGAGAAGCGGCTGCCGCAGGACGGACGCATCAACCTGCAGTCCGGCGGCACGAACATCGACGTGCGCGTTTCGAGCATTCCGACCGTGAACGGCGAAAGCATCAGCCTTCGCCTGCTGCCGCGCGCCGAGCAGACCTTCGGGTTCGAGCGGCTCGACATGAGCGAGAGGCAGACGAAAACCGTGCAGAGCCTGCTTGGCCAGCCGAACGGAATCATCCTCGTCACCGGCCCGACCGGTTCGGGAAAATCGACGACGCTTTACTCCTTCCTCACCAGCATCAACTCGGTGCAGCGGCGCATCATCACGATCGAGGAGCCTGTCGAATACCGGCTTCCCGGCGTCTCTCAGATCGACGTGAAACCGGAAATCGGCCTCACCTTCGCCACCGGCTTGCGTCACATTTTGCGTCAGGATCCGAACGTCGTCATGGTCGGCGAAATCCGCGACTTCGAGACGGCCGAAATCGCCATCCGCGCCGCGATGACCGGCCATCTGGTTTTCAGCACGCTGCACACCAACGACGCCGTGGGCGGCATCTCGCGCCTGCTGGACATGAACATCGAGCCGTTCCTGCTGGCGTCGGTCGTGCGCGCGTTCGTCGCCCAGCGCCTCGTCCGCACGATCTGCCCGCACTGTGCGCGGCGCGTCGAATATCCCCAGGAGCACTTGCGCGAGGTCGGCTTCCCGCTCTCCGAGGGGCGCATGTTCATGCGCGGCGCCGGCTGCGAAAGCTGCCGCCAGACCGGCTACCGGGGGCGCGCGGCGATTTACGAACTCTGCGTCATTACCGAGGCGCTGCGCAAACTGATCATCGAAAAAGCCAGCGGGAGCGACCTCAAGCAGCAGGCAATCGAAGACGGCATGCTCACGTTGCGCGCCGACGGCTGGCGGCGGGTGATAGGCGGCCAGACATCCATCGAGGAAGTCGTGCGCGTGACGCAAGCCGACGAGATGCTGGCGGAGACGGACTGATTCCTTTTTATACGACTTACACAGTCAGGCTGCGGGGAGCATTTGCTCTTGCTGCTTGCTCCAACAAGCAGGCGCGGGATTAAGAGCAAGAGTAAGAAACCCGGCTCGGATTCCTTTACTCGGCGTGTGGAAGTCGTATTACAGACGGGTGGCGTTAAGGAGAATGCTGGCTTTAACACCGCCCTCTTTGCGGTTGGTTATTTCCAATGTGCCATTGTGAAGCTCGAGGATTTTCCTGCAAATAGTCAGCCCGAGACCTATCCCGCTGCCGGTCTTCTTGGTGGTGAAGAAAGGATCGAAGATATCGCGAAGTGACTCCGGAGGAATCCCGCAGCCGGAGTCCTCAATCTCGACCAGGACTACTTTGTCTCCGGCCTGGTGCCTTTGTCCGGAGCGGGCACCCTGGTTATACTCGATATCGGACTGCGCCAACTGCTTCACGCTTGTCCGTATCGAGAGTTTGCCTCCGCTCTCACCGATGGCTTCGATGGCATTACTCAGCAGGCCATCTAAAACCGACAGGATCTTTTTTCCATCCAGCTTCATGGCAGGTAGTTTCCTGCCCAGTTCTTTAGTCACCTTAATTCCGAATTTCGCGATCTGTTTGCGACGTGCCGACAAGGCTTCCTCGATGAGCGCGTTGAAGTCGCATTCCTTCAAATCAAGGCGCGCCTCTTCCGCGCTGTCCATCAGCATGCAGATGACGGAGTCCGCCCTTCGAATCGCCTTGCGCATCTCCGCAATCACAACCTGTCTGACTGAATCCTGATTGACCTCCGGGTCCGCGCACAGAAACTCTATCCCCGTGTTGAGAATGTTAAGAGGATTGCGAACTTCATGCGCCACGCCAGCGGCAAGGTGCGCGGCGGTTCTCATTTTCTCCGCCTCGATCAACTGTCCCTGAGCGGTCTTGAGTTGTTCGTGGGTCTTCTTCAACTCGGCGAAGGTCCGTTCCAGCTCGACGTTGGATTGAGCAAGATCGTCCTCCATGAGTTTCAGCGCGGTGATGTCCTTTGTGATTCCGCAGGTGCCGATGATCTTTCCACTGGAGTTTCTTAGCGGCATCTTGGTCGTCAACGCCCAGCCGATCCTTCCACCGGGCAGCGTCTCTTTTTCCACCTTGCCGACGATCGGCTTTCCACTGGACATGATTTCCTTCTCGTCCTTGAAGGCGGGTTGTGCGTGTTCCGCGGTGAAAAAGTCGAGGTCGGTCTTGCCGACGCATTCGGAGGGCTGGTCCAGGCCAAAGTTCTCAGCGACCGTGCGGCTGATACGCACGAAGCGGCTTTGTTTGTCCTTGAAGTAAACGCGATCGGGAATGTTCTCCAGGAGGAAATCGAACAGCTCGTGCGTGGACGGTGTGTCTGAATTATCCGATGATGCAGACCTCTTGCGTTTCATAGGCGTGATGAGTCGTTGTGCCGGGGGAATGGCGGCTTGAGTTCCGGAAGTTACGTGCGGCTGCCGGTTCGCGCAACCGACATGCTGCGTTATTGAACTGTCTCATGAAGTGAATTTGTTGCGTTCCGCGACTTGGCTTAACCTGCCCGTTGTGAGATCAGAACGCCCCCTGTCCCTAGTAGTCCTGTTTGTCGCGACCGTCGCGCTGTTTCCAGCAACGACGCTGGCTCAGACCGTCTATGTCTCCCGGATGTGGCACAACCACCAGCCGCTCTACTGGCCGGAGTGGAACGGGAACGGCTCGCAGACCAATCGCGTGCAATACGCGCCGGACAGCATGGCTCTGAAGGACAACGGTGCAGGCCAGCAGTATGGAACAGGGGTGGCCCATCCGGACAACGATTTGAACGACATCTTCGGCAAGGCGGACCGCGTGGGCGCCTACCAGTCGGTGCCTCGCGATTCGCTGCACGGCCTCTCGAACAGCGTCGGCTTTTGCATGAGCTACTCCGGGTCCCTGATTGACAACATCCGAAGCCTGGGGGCCAACAACCAATTAGGTTACAGCAATGGTTGGTGGAATGGAAATCGCGAGGCGCGCAACTGGTTCACTCCTTCAGGCAGCCGCCGCATGGACTTGGTCGGTTTCACCTATCATCACTCGCTCGGACCGTTGCTGCCGAAGTCAGTCTTCCGGAAGGAGCTTCAGATTTTCAAACAGGCATGGTGGAAGGCCTGGGGCGGCAACTCCAATCTGAGCGATCACTCGAAAGGTTTCTTCCCGACCGAGATGGCATTCTCGGAAAGCATGATCGATGTGATCTCCGACGAAGGCTACCAGTGGAGCATGGTCGCCAGCCATCACCTCAGCCGCACTTGTCCCACGTATCTGGACCATGCGAATCCGACCGGCAATTTCAACATCAAGTCCAGTCCGCCGAACAAGGCCGATCTCCTCGGCCCATCGCCCACGACCGGCTGGTGGTTCAACGAACCGAACCCCGGCAACGCCGCGTGGAACGTCTCGCCGCACGCGTATCAGCTTCATCGCGCCAAGTATGTGAACCCGGACACCGGTGCGGAGAAGTCACTCATACTCGTGCCCTCGGATGACGTGGAGAGTTATGTCGCCGGTTATAGCGGCGCTCAGGTGGGCATGATTAGTTCCAACATCGCGCCGTTTGCCACGGACCCCGCGCGACCAGTCGTGGTGCTGCCATCCACCGATGGCGACAACGCCTGGGGCGGCGGCAGCAGTTCCTACTTTGAAAGCACTCCCGCCTTCTTCAACGGCTGCTCCAGCGCGGGCTATCAAGTCTGCTCGATACAGGACTTGGTGAACGCCAGGCCGCCGCCTGCCGGCCAGTACGCACACGTCGAGGACGGCGCGTGGATTTTTCCCGAGTCCGACTACGGCTCGCCTTATTTCTTGAAGTGGGTTGAGCCACCTTTGAAAGCCGGCAGCCCGACCGCCTATCCCGGCACAATCGTGGATCTGGAAACCCCGGGCTTCGCGCTCAAGTTCTGGAGCTGGGCGCCTGTCATCACCGGAGCCAACTGGTGCGAGACTGCGGAGCAGATTTTCACCGATCCCACCCGCCCCAATCCAACCAGCGAACGCCGCACGGTCGAAGCATGGAGAATCCAGGCCCCCTACGACTGGGATGGCACTTGGACAAGCCCGAACGACCCGGAACTCGCATGGCATATCTATCTCGGGGGGCTTGATTCCGGGTTCAACTATTACGGCGGACTCGGCAACGACGACGAGGTGAAGCCGATCCTCGCGATGCGCCGGGCGTATGAAAAAATCCAAGGTTTCGTGAACGCGAACCTTTCTTACGACAAGACACCCCCCTCGGTTTTTCGCCCTCAACGGTTCCCGTGGAATCCCGGTGGCTACACCTTCGGCTGGTTCAACAGCATTCCCGGTGGAAATACGAACTACCTCAAAAAAATGCCGTCCGAATTCTACATCTGGACCCACGCCTATGACGTGTCCGGAGTGCAGAGCGTGAACCTCAAGGTTCGCGTCAGCAATACGGGCGTCAATTCCATGGCCAACAACGACAATGAAACCTATACGGGCGGGGCAAGTGTCGGCTCCTGGATCACGCTCCCCATGACCAAGCGTGTGCTTCCTCAGACGCGCACGGCGCTCAACGCTGCTGCGAACAACAGCCAGATCGATTACTTCATCACACCTCCCGTGCTGGCGGATTACTATTTTGCAAAAATAACCAACAGCAATGTGGCCGGCTTCCGTGGCAAGCTGCTGGACTATTACATCGAAGCGGCCGACACCCGTGGCAACGTCAGCAAGTCGGACATCCAGCATGTCTTCGTCGAGGACGACGGCGTGACGCCAGCGCCTCCTGCGACGCCCGGCAACGTCTCGGCAACTGCGACTTCCAGCACGTCGATCAACATCACTTGGAACAGTTCCTCCGGGGCGACCAACTACCTCGTCAAACGCGACGGGTCGCAGGTGGGCACGCCGACGGCCAGCAGCTTTACCGACACAGCTCTCAACCCTTCGACTACCTATAACTATGTAGTCATCGCCCAAAACGCGGCGGGTGATTCCCCTCCCACAAACTCAGTGAGCGCGACCACCTTTGATCCGCCGACGCTGCCAGGTGCTCCCACCGGCCTGACCGCGACCGCTGTTTCGCACACGCAGATCAACCTGGCCTGGGGAACCGTGAGCGGAGCGACTAACTACATCGTGAAGCGCAATGGAGCGCAGGTCGGCACGCCAACATCGAACAGCTTCACGGACACGGGTTTGTCGCCATCGACCCCCTATAGCTACACCGTGGCCGCCTCCAACAGCGCAGGCTCCTCAGCCGACTCCACACCGGCCACGGCCACCACAGCAAGCGCTCCGCAGAACTTCACCATGGACGGCGCTGCCGACTTTGGCGGCTATCTCGTCTCCAGCCCGGGCATGACCATCTACGCGGCCCTGCGCGGTTCGCGGCTTTATGTCGCCACGTGGTCACCGGGCAGTTCCGGCGATCCGGTGACAAGCAACGATCACTTCATCTTCGTGTCCGACGTGCTTCTGCCGGGCGCCTCCACAGAGGCTCCGTGGTCGAAAGCCGGCACCATTGCTGTCGCCGCGAACAAGCCATTCCTCGCGGCGGAAAGCGCCAACACCTATTCTGGATGGTTCAACGCGCCCGTCGGCTCCGAGGCAACGAAGTCAGCCACGAATGCAGGCCAGATCGAAGGCTCGATCGACCTCGCCGCCGCTTTCGGAAGCGTGCCTCCCATGATTTACATCGCGTCGGCAGCTTATCAGACGCCAAACCAAGGCATCCTCGGCGGACAGGCTCCGGTCGGAAACAGCGACGGGAACATCGACCCGAATGAGTTCATTGCACTGCCGACCGACTCAATCCGGGACAACTCCGCGAACGGCATTTTTGACCGCCTCGATCCGGGCCGGAGTTTTCGTGTGGAAACATTAACGCCACTTCCCGGCGGCGTTTCCATTTCGTGGAAAGTGGTGCCCGGTCGCGTCTATCGACTGGAATACGTGGATACGCTCGGGACTGCATGGCAGGCGGTTCCCGGCGCCAGTTCCATCACTGCCGCGTCCGGGGAGGATGTCCATTCGGTAACTGACAGCGGAGCCGCTTCAGCGGTGCGGCGCTTCTATCGGGTGAAGCTCGTGCAGTGAATCTGGCACCCTCCTTGCTTTGACAAGCAGGGTGTTTTCCAACATCGCTCATGCTCCAGCCTGCGCGATGATAAAGAAGATACTCCGATTCCAAGCAAATTTGGCCTTGACCGAATCGGGTCATTTTCCTTTATCGAGGGATTCCAAAGGCAGGGAAACGACGGGAAGACTTGTTTCAGGACGGGTCTTTCTCGAGAAGCCTGCCAAATCCAACATTGCCAACCATAACCAACAATGAGCTCCAACCTTTTTTCTTACGGAACCTCCAAACATCAGCTTAATCGTCTCCGCCGATTGACAGCCACGCTGCTTGCCTGCGCCCTTGCCGCTGCGACGAGTCACGCGCAGACGGCTTGGAAGGCGGCACCCGCCACAAATGACTGGAGCACCGCCACCAACTGGACGCCCGCCACTGTCCCAAATTTAACGACAACGACAGCCGTTTTTGGGGCTTCCACGAGGCTTGATCCGACAGTCGGCGCCCTGGACATCATTGATGTGGCGGGGTTCACCTTTAACGCAGCAGCCCCCGCTTATACGCTCACAAACAACGGTCTTACGAGCATCTGGGGCACAGGAGTTTTCAATAACTCCGCGGTGGCACAGACGCTCAGTAATGCGACCGCAAGCTCTCTCCTGAGTTTCTTCGGAACGTCCACTACAGCCAATGTAACGATCGACAACTTCGGAACCGTTGCAGGATTGGGCGGACTCACTTTTTCAAACTCATCGACGGCAGGCACCGCCACGATCGACAACACCGGGGCCTCATCAATCGCGAATTTCTACGACAGCAGCAGCGCAGGCGGTGCATTCATCACTAATGTGGGCAACGGCAGTTCGACGATATTTGCCTCAAGTGCGAACGCAGCAAACGCGATTATTTTCAACACTGGAGCCAACAGCTCCACAGAATTCCTTGGCAATAGCGGCGCGGGCGCATCGATCATCACCAACGACAACGTGCCGGTTTTCACGAACATCATTTTCAGGGATAATTCGACAGCTCAAACCGCTGCGCTGAGCAACCTTAGCGCAGGGGGGACGATTCAGTTCTTCGATTCGGCCACAGCCGCGAACGCATTCATTGCGAACGCCGGACCAAATGCAGGTTTCGGCGGCTCTTTGGTGGAGTTCAACAACAATTCCACCGCCGGCAGCGCCCTCATTGAGAACCAGCAGAACGGGACGCTCGTCTGGTTCAACAACGGCAGCAGCGCTGGAACAGCCACCATCAGCAACCTGGCGGGCGCTGGCACTTCCCTAATTGAGTTCTTCAATACTTCGTCAGCGGCCAATGCGACCATCAACAACGCCAGCCCCACGGGCATCGTGGACTTCAACGACACCGCCACAGCCGGCAATGCCATCATCAACAATTCGGGATCGGGCCTGATTGTTGGAGCTGCGGTATCATTCTTCGGCACCTCGACCGCAGGCGGCGCAACGATCAATAACAGCGGCGGCAATGCAAACGTGCTCTTCAGCGTCAACTCCACCGCCGGCAATGCGACGATTATCAACAGCGGAGCCGGCAGCGTGACAGCATTTGTCGGGAGCGCGACGGGCGGCCAGGCCGCATTGGTCAACGCCAACGCGACCGCCGCGATCGACATCTCACAGTTGACGACGACGGGCATGACCGCGGGATCGATCGCCGGGAACGGCGCTATCCGGCTTGGCTCGAAGAATCTCGCGGTCGGCGGTAACAACGCCAGCACGGCTTTCTCCGGCGTAATTCAGGACGGCGGGACAGGCGGCGGTGTCGGCGGCTCGCTGACCAAGGCTGGCAGCGGCATGCTGACGCTCGCCGGAGTGAACACTTTCACCGGCGGAGTTACGATCAACGCCGGCGCGCTGGCGGTTGGAAGCAGCCAGGCGCTCGGACTGGGCAGCGTCACCATCAACGGCGGCACTCTCCAAACGGCGAACGGCCCACGTGTAATCAACGTCACCGGTGCCTACACTCAAACCGGCGGCGCTCTCCAACTCGGTCTCGCAGGTTCCAAATCCGGTCAGTTTGACAACGTCAGCGTGGGCGGCGCCTCCAATCTGGGCGGCACGTTGCAACTGAAGTCAGTCGGCGGTTTCATGCCTTCCGGGCAGAGCAGTTACACTCTACTCTCCAGCACCGGGCCAGTGAGTGGCACGTTCCAAAACTTCGACAATCCGTTTGCGGGCACCGTCCTGCTTTACGAACTGGTCTATAATCCCAATTCGGTGGTGTTGGAGATCACCCAGGGTTCGTTCACGCCGTTTGCCCTGACCACGAACCAGACCAATGTGGCTCGCGCCCTGAACAACGTGGTTTCCGATCCGCGCGCCAGCAGCATGATCCAATACCTCAACATGCAACCGGTCGGCTCACTGCCGGGTGCTTTTGACGCAATCGCTCCGGAGGAACTGAGCGCGGCTTACCAGGTCGTGATCGCCAACTCCGATCAGTATCGGATGAACCTGGAGCAGCAGTTCCAAAACATCCGCATGGGTACGGCCGGAACACCGGTCATGGCTGTCGCGGCAAGCACGGAACAGACAGCGAAACCCGCGTTTCGTTATCAGGGAACCGGCGGCAAGAATGTCGTGGACAAGGAAACCGTGACTCCCGTGCCCGAGCACCGCTGGGGCGTTTTTGGAACCGGCTTTGGCGACTGGGCTGACATTGATGGCAACGGCAACGCCAACGGTTACACATGGACCACGGGCGGTTTTGTTGCCGGCGCCAACTACCGTCTCGGACCAAACATGGCGGTGGGCGTTGCTGCTGGTTATTCATACACAAAGACCGACTTCAACAGCCAGGGCCACCTCAATGTGGACGACGTCACCGCAGGTCTTTATGCCACGTATTTCGAGGGACCGTTGCAAGTCAATCTGTTCGTGGGCGGCGGCTACGAGTCCTACGATTCGGAACGCAGCGGACTCCAGGGCAATCCCGAGGGCGACACGGAGGGCGGCAAGTTCGACACTTTCCTGAGTACTGGCTACGACCTGAAAGCGGGCAAGTTCACGTTCACACCAACCGCGTCGGTTCAATACACCTACGTCGGCTTCAATGGGTTCACGGAGAGTGGTTCGCTCGCGCCGCTGAACATTCACTCCGATTCGTGGAACTCCTTGCGCAGCACGCTCGGGGCCCGCATGAACTACCTGCTGGACTTCAAAGGAATCGCTTTCGTTCCGGAACTCCGCCTGGCATGGCTTCATGAATACCTCGACAATCAGACAAGCGTGACCGCAGATTTTGCCAACGGTGCCGGCTCGCCGTTCTCCGTGTTCGCGCCGACGATTGGCCGGGATTCCATGCTGTTCGGGGCAAGCTTGAGCATGCAGTTCACGATGGCTGCCTCGGCGTTTCTTTCCTACGACGCGCAGTTCTTCCGCAGCAACTACTCCAATCAAACCTTCAGCGGCGGTCTCCGCTTCAAGTTCTAAAATACGTCGGCTGCCGGCAGTTGACCGGCCCGGAGCTGTTGAACGCACGACCAAATCAGAACAGGGGATGAGGCAAACTCATCCCCTGTTTTTTGTCCTGTGACGCTCCGCTCACGTAGGAACCCGGTGAGTTTTGCGGGCAAATCAACGATTCTTCTAACGCTCGATATTGACTCGCCTGCGGCGGGAAATTAAACCAAGGCAATGTCCCCGAAAATACTGCCCGCCATAATGGCCTTTGTTGCCGCCGCCAGTCTCATCAACTCAACCCTGCGAGCCGATGAAGTGGAGAAGTTCCGCGATCCGAACCAGCCGCTGGAATCGCGCGTGGAAGATCTGCTTTCGCGCCTGACGCTCGAGGAAAAAATCTCCTTTCTCCACGGCGACTCGAAGTTCACCACCGCCGCGATTCCGCGCCTTGGCATCGCGCGCCGCTGGCTCTCCGACGGCCCGCATGGCGTGCGCGAGGACATCGGGCCGGACACGTGGAAACCGGCGGGGCGAACCGATGACTTTGCCTCTGCGATGCCGGCGGGAATCTGTCTGGCATCGACATGGAACCCGGAACTCGCCCACGCGACCGGCGAGGCCATCGGCCAGGAGGCCCGGGCCCGCGGCAAGGACATCATGCTCGGGCCGGGTGTGAACATTCTTCGCACGCCGCTGTGCGGGCGGAACTTCGAGTATATGGGCGAGGATCCGCTGCTCGCGGGGCAGATGGCGGCGGGCTACATCCGGGGCCAGCAGGCCCAGGACGTGGCTTCAAGCGTCAAGCATTACGCCGTGAACAACCAGGAACATCAGCGCATGAGCATCAACGTCGAGGTGGACGAGCGGGCCTTGCGCGAGATTTACCTTCCCGCCTTCCGTGTGGCCGTGCAGGAAGCCGGGGTCTGGACGGTGATGGCGGCCTACAACAAACTGCGCGGCCAGCATTGCTGCCACAACGACTACCTGCTGAACAAAATCCTCAAGGAGGAATGGGGGTTCAAGGGGCTCGTGATGTCCGACTGGGCCGGCGTCCATGACACGCGCGAGGCGGCCCTGAACGGGCTCGATCTCGAGATGGGGACCGACAAAAAGGTTTACGACGAATTCTACCTTGCCGGCCCCTATCGCGAGGGCTTGAAGAAAGGCGAGTTTCCGATGGCCGGCCTGGATGAAAAAGTCCGGCGCAACCTGCGCGTGATGCTCGCCACGAAGGTGCTCGACGCGAACCGGAAGCCCGGCTCGCTCAACACCGTTGCCCACCAAAAAGCCGCGCGTTGCGTGGCGGAGGAAGGCATCGTGCTCCTGAAGAATACCGGCAAGCTGCTGCCCCTCGATGCCTCGAAGCTCAAATCCATCGCTGTGATCGGCGAGAACGCCACGCGCAAGCACGCCCACGGCGGCGACAGTTCCGGCATCAAGGCCTTTTATGAAATCACGCCGCTCGAAGGCCTGGTGCGGCGCGCTGGAGGCGACGTGAATGTGATTTTCTCGGAGGGCTACCGCAAAGAAGGCGCCCCGGAGTTGGCTGAGCGCGCGGTCGCTGCCGCGAAGGCGGCGGACGTGGTGATCTATGTCGGCGGGCTGAACCACGATCCGGGCTTTGATTGCGAGGGATCGGACCGCAAGGATATGAAAATGCCCTACGGCCAGGACGAGTTGATCCAGCAAATCGTGGCCGCCAACCCGAAGACGATCGTCATCCTCGAAGGCACGATGGTCGAGATGGACGCGTGGCTCGCGAAGGTGCCGGCCGTTTTGCAGGCGTGGTATCCGGGCATGGAGGGCGGCAACGCCATCGCGAACGTGCTCTTCGGCGACGTGAATCCGTCGGGAAAACTTCCCGCGTCGTTCCCGAAGAAGCTCGCCGATTCTCCCGCGCACACCTCCGGCCCGTCGGGTTATCCCGGCGTGGACGGCACGGTCACTTATCACGAGGGACTGCTCGTCGGCTATCGCTGGTTCGACACGAAAAACATCGAACCGCTCTTCCCGTTCGGCTTCGGCCTGAGCTACACCACTTTCAAATACTCCGACATCAAGGTCGTGGAGAACAAGGACCCGTCCGGGCCGGTCGCAACCGTCGAGTTCGACGTGACCAACACCGGCGACCGTGAGGGCGCGGAGGTCGCGCAGCTTTACGTGCATCAGGAAAAGCCGGGCCTCGAACGGCCGGTGAAGGAGCTGAAAGCTTTCCGCAAGATCGCCCTCAAGCCCGGCGAGAAAAAGACCGTGACCATCCCGCTCGACTGGCGCGCGTTCGCCTTCTACAACCCGGATCAGAAAGTCTGGGTCGCTGAAAAGGGAGCGTTCCAGATTCTCGTTGGCGGCTCGTCGCGCGACCTGCCGCTCAAGAACGATTTCAACCTCGCAAAAACCATCACCGGAAAGTAATCCCATGAAAAAACACCTCCTCCTCGCGGCGGGCTGCCTCACGCTCGCCGGTTCCCTCGTTTCTCCCTCGCACGCCGCGCCCGCGCTGCTCAACGATCCCGTCGATGTCAGCGGCGACTTCCGCGATTTCACGAACCTCTATTTCACCCCGAACAAAATCACCGGGTTCGATCCCGCGACGCACAGCGGCACGATCGAATGGCAGCGCAATGCCTACGCCACCAAGCACGCCTTCAACAACACCCAGGCGACGTTGGAACCGGTGAAGGGCAACGAATTCCCCGGCATCGAATACGCGACGAACCCCGCGCTGCCGTTCTCGATCGAGTTCGTCTCGCCAAAAACCGTGCGCGTTCGTGTCGCGAGCGGCCCGCAGTTCCGCAAGGCCGAGTCGCTGATGCTGGCCGGCCCGGTCGCGAAAGACGACTCGTGGCAATACTCGAAAATCGAGGGAGGCCATCGCTACACGAGCGCCGCCGGTTCGCTCACGATCCTCGCCGAGCCGTGGCGCATCGAGTTCCGCGACGCGAAGGGGAAACTGCTCACGCGGTCGCTGCCGCTCAAGGGCCAGGGCACCTACACGCCGGTTCTGCCGTTCTCGTTCGTGCGGCGCGCGTCCGATTATTCGCGCAGCATGGCGGCGGTGTTCACGCTCGATGCCGGCGAGAGAATCTTCGGCTGCGGCGAGTCGTTCACCGGCCTCGACAAGCGCGGGCAGAAGGTCGTGCTGTTCACCGACGACGCGAACGGAGTCGAGTCGCCGTTGATGTACAAGCCGGTTCCCTTCTTCTTCAGCAGCGCCGGTTACGGCATGTTCATGCACACGAGCACGCCGGTGACCTGCGATTTCGGGAACAGCTTTTCCGGCGCGAACGCGCTCATGATCGGCGACGACGAACTCGATCTCTTCGTTTTCCTCGGCCAGCCGAAAGACGTGCTCGACGAGTATACAAAGATCACCGGCAAATCGCCGATGCCGCCGCTCTGGTCGTTCGGGCTCTGGATGAGCCGTTGCACTTACGACAAGGAAACGCAGGTGCGCGAGATCGCCGGGAAGCTGCGCGAAAACAAGATTCCGTGCGACGTGCTGCACCTCGACACCGGCTGGTTCGAGACCGACTGGCGGTGCGACTACCAGTTCTCCAAGACGCGCTTCACAGACGCGCCGAAGATGATTTCGGATTTGAAAAACGACGGCTTCCACATCTCGCTCTGGCAGCTTCCGTATTTCGTTCCGAAGAACGAGTTGTTCCCGACGATCGTCGAAAAAAATCTCGTCGTGCGCGATCCGAAGGGAAACATCCCGTACGAGGACGCGGTGCTCGATTTTTCCAATCCCGCCACCGTCGAGTGGTATCAGGAGCGGATCGCGAGCCTGCTCAAGCTCGGCGTCGGCGCGATCAAGGTGGACTTCGGCGAAGCGGCTCCAATGAACGGCCTCTATGCCTCGGGCCGGACCGGTTTTTACGAGCACAATTATTTCCCGCTCCGCTACAACAAGGCCGTCGGCGACATCACGCTTAAAACCACGGGCGAGCACATCATCTGGGCGCGCAGCGCGTGGGCCGGCAGCCAGCGGTACCCGATCCACTGGGGCGGCGACGCCGAGAGCACCGACAACGGGATGGCGTGCGAACTGCGCGGCGGGCTGTCGTTCGGGTTGTCGGGTTTTTCGTTCTGGAGCCACGACGTGGGCGGATTCGTCGGCAAGGAAACGCAGAACCTTTACCTCCGCTGGCTCGCGTTCGGAATGCTGACCTCGCACAGCCGCTGTCACGGCATGGCGGTGAAGGAGCCGTGGAATTACGGCGCGGCCTTCATGGATGAGTTCCGGCGCATCGACGAGCTGAAATACCGCTTGATGCCATACGTGTACGCGCAGGCAAAAGACAGCTCCGAGCGCGGACTGCCGATGCTCCGCGCGTTGTTCATCGAGTTTCCCGACGACGCCGGTTCCTGGGGTGTGGAGGACGAGTATCTCTACGGCTCGAGCATTTTGGTCGCGCCGATTTTCCACGAAGGCACGACAGCACGCGAAGTGTATGTGCCGCCGGGAACCTGGATCGATTACCAGTCCCGTAAGAGCTACGCCGGCGGCTGGCACAAGATCGCGGCGGGCAAGATTCCGGTCGTGATGCTCGTGCGCGACGGCACCGTGCTGCCGCACATCGCGCTCGCGCAATCCACGATGCAGATGGACTGGAGCAAGCTGGAGCTCGAAGTGTTTTCCAAGGACGGAACAAGTGCGACCGGTTGGGTCTGCCTGCCGGTGGACGACAGGCTCGTGAAAGTCACCCTCACGAAATCCGGCGGCGCATGGCAACCGGAGAACGATCCGCTGGCCGGCAAAGTGACTTGGACGATCAAAGCCGCAGAGCAAAGGTGACAGAACCCAAGGCGTGCCGTTCCGAGCGGGCGAGGGGTCTCACAAAGGCGCCGCCCGCCTCCATCCGGGCGCTTCCGGCGTTTCCTCGCCTCCTGGTTTTCTAATGGAGAGCAGGAGCAGGAATATGAACAGGAGAAGGAAGGAGCAGCTACCCCGGCGCGAGAACCTTGAGCTTCCGCTGCGAAAACCCAAACTCCATCGGCAGCTGCCCGATCAATTCGCCATCGACCTCGACCGGCACGTCGTCTTCGCTGCGGACATCGGGCCTGATGAGTCTGGAAGTATTCGACATCGGGCAGATGAATGTGCGTGCCGAAAAAGACGCCGTGCAGATAACGCGCGATGTCGAGGTAGCCGAGGTTTTTGAAGATGAGCACATCGAGCAGGCTGTCGTCGATCCGCGCGTTATTGAAAATCACGAACGGGCCGCCGTAAAAGCGCCCGTTGCCGATGAGCACGAAAGATCCTTCTTCCGTCCTGCCGTCCGCCTCGACCACGATCTTCGGCGGCTTGCGCCCGGCGATCTGCGCGGCGTTGATCAAATAACTCAGCGGGCCGAAATCGCGCCGGAAATCGCGCGTGGTTTCCTGGACGACCTGCGCGTCGAGGCCGATGCCGCCGAGTTGCACGAAGTAATGGCCGTCGGCGCGCGGCAGATCGATCGGGCGCGTGTTGCCGGCGGCAATGATCTCCCAGCACTTCGCCAGATTCCCGGTCGGCAGGCCGAGTTCGGCGGCGAAGACGTTCATCGTGCCGATGGGCAGAATGCCGAGTGCCACGCCCGACTCGCCGATGCCGTTGACGACTTCGTTGATCGTGCCGTCGCCGCCTGCTGCGACCACCGTCGTGAATCCCTGCGCGACCCCTTCGGCTGCAAGGGCACGGGCCTCGGAAGGCGCAGTGGTTTGGCGCACGACCGCGTCGGAGCAAAGCCGCGCGATCTTTTCGTTCATCGCCCTGGCCTTTTCTCCGCGGGCGGCGGGATTGAAGATGATTAAGGTTTTGTTCGACACTTGGAGTGTTGTCGGGGAGCACTCTTCATGCGAAGCAGGCTTGTTGCGAGGATAACTTTGCACTGGGAAGTTGAAAAACCCGCCTCTACCTTGCCCGCGTGAAACCAGTCGTTAAGGTCATTTTGATTCTAATCGGCGCGCTTGTCCTGCTCGCGGGGTTGGGCGTGCTGTTTATGAATCTCTACGTCCAATCCGCGAAGACGCACCGGAGAATCGAACTCAAGCTGGGCGAGGCACTCCAGTTGCCGCTCAAAATCAGCCGCGCGACGTTCACGCCGTGGAGCGGCTTGCAGGTCAGCGGAATCACCGTGCCGCAGGCCAATCCTCCAGGCGGGGGAAACTTTCTGGAAGCGCCGGAGTTCCTCGTGCGTTTGCGTTTCTGGCCGCTGTTTCAGCGGAAATTGATCATCGATGAAATCAAGGTGACCGAACCGAAGATCGTCTGGTTTCAGAATAATGACGGTCAATGGAAGCCGCCGTCTGTTCCGGTCTCGGCGCAGACCGCTCCGGAGAAAGAAGTTGAGCCGGAACGCCAGCCGGTTTCCGCGGAAACACCGCAACCCGTGGAAGAGCCGTCTGCCCCTGCCGAACCCGAAAAGGAGCGCACACGCCTTCGTCCGTTCGAAGTGCTCGTGAACAGCCTCCAGATCGACCACGGGTCGTTCGATTTTTTCGATCGCAACCAGAAGAGCGCCGCCTCCTTTGCCGACGTGAACGTGCGCTGTCCCGGCGCCACGCAGAACCTCGTGGAAGGCACCGCCAGGAGCGGGAAGGTTTCAATTTTCGACACCGTTTTCGTGCAGGATCTCAAGACGTCTTTTTCCTTCTCCTCCTCAGGCAGGCTCTCGCTCCCGGACTTTAATTCCACGATCGCGGGCGGCAGTTTGTGCGGCAGTTTCTGGATTGAAACGAGCCAGAAGAATTCGCCTTTCACGGGCAAGCTTGAGTTCGCGGGCGTGGACCTCAACCGGCTGATTGCCGAAGCGGGCGGACAGACTGGTCTCGCGGCCGGCACAATCAAAGGCCAGCTCGACCTTGCCGGCCTCACTCGCGACAGCAGGTCCGCCAAGGGCAGGGGTGCAATCACGCTGACCGACGGACAGATCAGGGAATACGAGATTTTGCAGATGCTGGGTCAGGCGCTCCAAATCGAGGAACTCGTGCAACTCAAGCTGCAGCAGTCGCAACTCGAGTTTCGCGTGGATGACGGCAGGGTGCTGGTGGACCAGCTCGTTCTTCAGTCCCAGAACTTGAATCTCAGCGCGAAAGGGAGCGTTCGTTTCGACGGGAAAATGGATCTTCATGCACAGCTCGCCGTGAACCCGAAAATCAGCCGGCAGCTTCCCGGCTTTGTCGTCTCGCATTTCAAGCCGGTCGAGAACACCGACCTGCGCTCGCTCGATTTCGACGTGACCGGAACGCTCTCGAAACCCCGCACGAACATCGTGAAACAGATGCTCGGCTCTCAGATCGAGAAGCAGGCGGTCGATCTTCTCCAGAGCATCTTCGGGAGGAAGAAAAAGAGCGACGACAAGAAGAAGCCCAAGGATCAGCCTGCGGCTGAAACCGCGCCGTCCCCGCCCTCCACTCCGGAAACCGCTCCAGCCCCGCCGCAATGAGAGTCATCTCAGGTTCCGCCGGCGGTCTTGCGCTCACCGTTCCGCGCAACGACATCCGGCCCACGATGGACCGGGTGAAGGCCGCGATTTTCTCCAGCCTCGGCGAGCGCATCGTCGGAGCGCGCGTGCTCGATCTTTTCGCGGGCACCGGCGCGCTGGGCATCGAGGCGCTCAGTCGCGGATGCGCCTCGGCGACGCTGGTCGAGAAGAACGAGCAGGCGTTCGAGGCGATCAAGCGCAACCTCGCCAGGACCCGGCTCGAAGGGCGCGCTCTCGAGATGGACGTGTTCCAGTTCCTCGACAAGCTGGCCGAGCCGTTCGCGTTCGACGTGATCTTCGCCGACCCGCCCTACGTCAAGGCTCCCGGCGATCGCGATTTCGATGCGGAGTTGTTCGGCTGCGCCTCGCTCGTGCAGGCGCTCGCGCCGGGCGGACTTTTCGTTTTGGAAAAAATGCCCGGCAAGAAACTGCCCGCCCTTCGCGGCTGGGAAGTGATCCGCTCGAAAAAATACGGAGCCACGGAAGTGGTGTTTTTGGAAAGAAACCCGAAACCTGAAACCTGAAAAGCAGATGAACCGCAGAGGCGCGGAGGCGCGGAGATTTTTGATATGCATTTTCTCCGCGCCTCGGTGCCTCGGCGGTGAACCCGGACCATCGTGAAACTTCCCATCGCCACTCGGCTGCTGCTGTTTTTTTACAACCTCCTGTTCCCCGTCGGGCTCGTCGTCATGCTGCCCGGCTTCCTCGTGAAAATGGCGCGGCGCGGAAAATACCGGTCCAACTTTGGGCAAAGGTTCGGGCTTTATTCCGATGCGGTGAAGGCGCGGCTCGCGGGAAAACGGAGCGTGTGGATTCATGCGGTGAGCGTCGGCGAGGTGTTCATCGCCCTGAAGCTCGTGGCGAAAATGAAGGCGATGCGACCGGAGTTGAACATCGTCCTTTCAACCACCACCTCCACTGGCTTCGCGCTCGCGCAAAAGTCCGGCTCCGACTGGCTGGAGGTGATTTACAACCCGCTCGATTTCGCGTTCGCCGTCCGTCGCGCGCTCGACCTCATCCAGCCATCGCAGATCATCCTCGTCGAGGCCGAGGTCTGGCCGAATCTCGCCCGGGCGGCGACCCGGCGCGGCATCCCGCTCTCGCTTGTGAACGCTCGCCTCTCGCCCCGCTCCGAGAACCGCTTCCGCCGTTTTCGGTTGCTCGTCGGGCCGATCTTCCGGCTGCTCGACGTGATTTGCGTTCAGGAACCGGAGGACATCGCGCGCTGGGAATCTCTCGGCGTCGATTCCGCCCGGCTCCAATGCACCGGCAGCATCAAGTTCGACCACAGCGACGATCCGCTTTCGCGCGCCGGGGAATTTCGCCGCTTCCTGGACTCGCTCGGCGTGCATTCCGACGCCCCGATCCTGCTCGCCGGCAGCACCTTTGCGGGTGAGGAAAAAATCATGGCCAATCTGCTTCTCGAATTGCGCCGCCATTTTCCCGACCTGTTTCTTGTCATCGTCCCGCGCCATGTCGAGCGGACATCGGAGATCGTCGAGACGTTGAAATCGACCGGTCTTCGCTTCGCGCTGCGCACCGACGTTCCCGGCCAGCCCGGCGCGAAGATCGACTGTCTCGTCGTCAACACCACCGGCGAACTGCGCGACTGGTACCACCTCGCGACCGTCGTCTTCATCGGAAAAAGCCTCACCGCCATCGGCGGCCAGAATCCCGTCGAGGCCGTCGTCGCCGGCAAACCCGTTCTGTTCGGGCCGCACATGGAAAACTTCGCGGCGATCGTCCACCGCTGGCTGGCGCGCAACGCGGCAATCCAGGTCGCCAACACCGGCGCATTGAAAAACCACGTCACGCGGCTCCTCGAAAACCCGCTCCTGCGCGAAACCATGTGCGAAAACGCCCGCCAGGCCGTCGCCGTCCATCAAGGAGCCACGGAACGAACGGCTCGGCTTCTATTTCCCTGAACAGGCGCGTAGGGCATCCGTGTCGGACGCCTGTGATGGAAACATCCATGGCCAGAGCATGTCAGCAGACAGCCCCGTTTCCATTAACGTCCCCGGAGCCCTCGACATGGGCGATGCTGGCCGCAGGCGCCGCCTCGCTCCTCGCCCTCCGCCGCCGCAAGCGCGAGCAGGCCGGTTAATCAACTCGAATGAAAACGCCACGGTTCGCGCCGTGGCGTTTTCGTTGCGTCTTGCCACAGGAAATCACGGGTGTTACTTTTGCCAGCCATGAGCACGCTGGCTGAAATCGAAGCCGCCATAGAGCAACTGCCGCCGCAGAAATTCCACGAATTGCATCGCTGGATCGCTGAGCGGGCTGCACGCGAATGGGACACGCAAATCGAAGCAGATGTGGCGGCAGGAAGGTTTGACGCTCTGCGGGAAAAAGTGCGCACCGATTACGCCGCAGGAAACTGCACTGACATCTGAAACATAAGGCGCACCCGGATTTTTGGTTTCACTACCGCCAGCTCCCGCCGTCTGCACGGACTTTGGCGGATAAGAATTTCGCTCTCCTAAAGGCCAATCCACGCCACGGATCTCTGCAACTCAAGAAAGTCGCGCTGGATGTCTATTCCGTAAGGGTGGGTCTAGAGTATCGTGCGCTGGCCTTCGATTTGGGAGAACATCTCGTCTGGTTTTGGATCGGGCATCATGATGAATATGACCGTTTGACTTAACCTCCCAATCTCCAGGCAACATCCCGACGGCGAAAACCGCTCATGAGCAAGGCGAGCAGGTGGGCGCATTCGGCCTGCCGGGTGCGGCGGCGGATGAGGATGATCAACCCGGGGTTGGGATGATCGGAAGCCAGGGCCAGAAAGTCGTCCCGGTTGCAAGTGATCAGAAACAAGCCGCGCTCATGCGCGTGGCCGAGCACGTCCGCGTCCTTTGTCTTAACCGGCAATGCGTTGCGCAGTTCAATCACTTCATGGCCACGCTGACTCAACACTCAGCCACGTCTGTGGGGACATCGTGATCGAGGAGAAATTTCACAAAGCCTCAGGGAGGCTCATTTGGCGGGCAACCAGGGCGTCGATTTCCGCCCTGTGATCCTCGTAGTAGGCGAGGCATTCATAGACTTGCGCCCGCGTGAGATCGGGAAAACTCCGCACGACATCATCCACGGAAGCTCCGTTCACAATCAACCCGACCACGTCATGCACTCCGATGCGGGTGCCCTCGACGATGGTGTTGCCCCCTCGCACACCAAGCAGGTTGATTAGATAACGCTAAGCTGTGGCTGACATCGGGTTCATGTTAACTCAACTGCGGTTCCCCGCAAATATGATTTTCCACTTGTGCGGGAATCGCCAGACTTATGACCGAGCCCTCTACTTTCGGCCGATGCTGGCCGCAGGCACCGGCACGCTCCTCTCCCTCCGCCGCCGCAAGCGCGAGCAGCATCTTCTTTCTCCGAAACACGGAAGATGCGCCCGGGACGCGTGTCTGCTACATTGCCGCAGATGTTTGAGATCAAACCCCGCGAAAAAATGGTCGAACGAGCGCTCTTGGTGGGCGCTTACACCGATCATTCGGAAAAAGAGGAGGCGCGCAATCTCCTCGATGAACTGGAGGAACTCGTCAATACGCTCGGCATTCCGGTCGTCGAGAAAATGCTCGTGCATCACCGCGAGCAGCACGCGCGTTTTTTGCTCGGCTCGGGCAAGGCGGAGGAGATCGCGGACGTCATCAAGAAGCACAACTGCGATGTCGTGATTTTTGACAACGAACTGACTCCGGCCCAGCAGCGAAACTGGGAGGAACTCACCGGCGTGACCGTTGCCGACCGGCACGAGATCATCCTCGATATTTTCGGGGCGCGGGCGCATACACGCGAGGCGCGGATTCAAGTCGATCTTGCACGGATGGAATACTCGCTGCCGCGGTTGACGCGGGCTTGGAGCCACCTCGGTCAGCAGGGCGGCGGCATCGGCGGCAAGGGCGAAGGCGAAAGCCAGCTCGAACAGGACAAGCGCAAGATTCGCGGCCAGATCGAGCGGCTCAAGCGCGAACTGGAAACCGTCCGGCGCGCCCGCGCGACGCAGCGCAAGGATCGCAAGCGCGCGCCGGTCCCGAACGCGGCGATCGTCGGCTATACAAACGTCGGCAAATCGTCGCTGCTGCGCCGGCTCACCGGTGCCGACGTGCTCGTGGAGAACAAACTTTTCGCCACGCTCGACACGACCACGCGCAAGATCGCTCTGCCGAACAAACAGCCGCTGCTTTTGACCGACACCGTCGGCTTCGTGCGGAAACTGCCGCATGAGCTGGTCGAGTCGTTCAACGCGACGCTCGAAGAAGCCGCGCTTTCCGATTTTCTGATCCATCTGCTCGACGCATCCGAGCCGCAGGTGATGGAGTTTTACAACACGACCATGCGCGTCCTTGCCGACCTTGATGCGGACATGAAACCGACGCTCGTTGTTTTCAACAAAACGGACAAAGTCGAAGATCCGTCGGTTCTGGTCGGCTTGCGCGGGCATTTTCCCGACGCCCTTTTCATCTCGGTGCGGACCGGCGCAGGAATCGACCGGCTCGTCGAGCGCATCTCGGATTTCGTGAGCAAGGGAACGGTGACGGTGGAACTGCGCATCCCGGCGGTCCGCGCGGATTTGCTGGCGCGTCTGCATCGCGAGGGAACGCTCGGACCCGTCAAGTATGAGGGCGACATCGCGCACCTCGTCGCCACGATTCCGAACCGCGCATTGGAGACATTCGCGCCCTTCCTCGCCGCAGCAGCGCCGGAGCCGGCTGCGGTCGTGTGAGCTCGGGATTTGTTCAATCTGCTTTTGTTTAATCTGCTTGCCGGAATCGGAAAAGTAGGCGAATGATTCCGCCTTGCTCCGTTCGCGGAGTAACTTTCGGGCTGTGGCTCAGCTTGGTAGAGCGCTTCGTTCGGGACGAAGAGGCCGCGGGTTCGAATCCCGCCAGCCCGACCATTTCCGCATCAGGCAAGATCGGCGATCGATCCAAAATCGGGATCGAACAGACGCTTGTAAGTCCGCACCGCGAATCCGTCCGTCATGCCCGCGAGATGATCGCAAATCAGGCGGGCGCGTGCTTCCTTCGATGGCGCGTCGCACAACTGCTGTTCGGCGCGCAGATCGAGCAGGTGCATCTTCGGCGGGGTCTCCTGCAAATACTGCGCTTCGAACGTGTCGAAGATTCGACGCAGGATGTGATCCCCCTTGTGCTCCAGTTGCTGGAGCTGCGGCGAGCGGAAGAGCAGGTTGGTCGCCAGCTTTTTGTAAAAGGAGGCTTCTCGCTTGAACTCGGGGTCAATGACGAGATGGAAGCGATAACGGTTCGTTGTGCTGCTCAAGAGGTTGGTGTGTTCTTCGAGCCGGCAGGCGTTGATGAAATTCCCGATCTTCCGCCCAAATACCGCCTCGGTTTTTCGTTCGCGGATTGCTTTCAGGATTTGCTCCGCGTGCTCCGCCTCGCTGCCCTGTGCATGATCGGCAGCCCAGCGCTCCACATTTTCCAGCCGGATGAATCCGGCGGCGATGCCATCGACGAGATCGTTCAGCGAATAGGCTGTGTCGTCCGCCCAGTCCATGATCTGGCATTCGATGCTGCGGAAATCGTTGAGCGCCTTGCCGGGGGCGAGATCGCACGTTTTGCCGTCGAAGACAAAATCCACGAATCGCTTCTGGTCGTCGTAGAGAAAATGATTCGGCGCTTCCGGCGTCTGGCTGCGAAGCGTTTTGTATTTCAAAATGCCGTCGAGAAAAGCGCGCGTTGGATTCATGCCTTTGCGCTTTTGCCCGTCCGAATAAATCGTCTCCGTAATCATCCGCAGGCTTTGCGCGTTCCTCTCGAAGCCGCCGTACTCGCGCCGCATGAGCTGGTGCAACGTCCGCTCGCCCGCGTGACCGAACGGCGGATGGCCGAGGTCGTGCGCGAGGCAGACGCCTTCGACGAGGTCGGGATCGACGAAGAAATCGCGGGAGAGCGGCGAGCCGTCCTGAGTCTGGAGAAACTGGCAGATCGACCTTCCGATTTGCGCAACCTCGATCGAGTGCGTGAGCCGCGTGCGGTAGAAATCGTATTCGCCCGAGAGGAAAACCTGCGTCTTCGCCTGCAAACGCCTGAACGCCGCCGTGTAGATGATCCGGTCGCGATCAATCTGAAACGGCTCGCGGTATTCCGCAGGCTTCCGCGGGACGGGCCCGATCTGCTCGCAATCGAAGTCGTTGTAGAATTTGTTGTCCGGCACGCGCCTGTTCTTTACTCGTTGCCCGATCACGACCAAAGTTCTTTCTCGCGCCGCGTCCCGCCGCGCCGCATCAATGAAATCGTGCATGGCAGGCACGCCATCACCACGGACACCGCGTTCCGCCTATCGCAATACTTCGGCAACAGCTTGCAGTTCTGGCTCAACCTCCAGGCCGATTACCAACTGCGACGCATGGAACGCGAAGGCGGGTTACCGAAGATCGCGCACTGCACGCTGCTCGCCGCGGCATGAGCCGCCTTTGAAACTCGCGGGCGTGGGTTTGCGATTCGAGGAACTCGACACAGCGCAAGCCATTTAATATGACGAGCCTGCGGATGACTGCGCGCATCCTGATTCCAGCACCACATTTATGCCCATCGACTACCAATCTCTTTTTGAGCGCCTGACCAAGCGTTACGGCGGGGCTACCTCGGAAGCCTTGGAAAGTATTCTCTGTCCGGTGCTGATACCAATTCAGACGCTCGACAAGACCATCATCAGAATCGAAGGGCAGAAACACTACCGAGCAAGTTTCGCGATTGCGCTGGACAGCAACTGCGAAGACTTGGTTG
Organism: uncultured Verrucomicrobiae bacterium; assembly: GCA_963751395.1. Classification (GTDB taxonomy): domain Bacteria; phylum Verrucomicrobiota; class Verrucomicrobiia; order Chthoniobacterales; family Chthoniobacteraceae; genus CAVVUC01. The sequence goes on from CAVVUC010000001.1 coordinate 776,045, forward strand.
CTCCGGGATGTACGGGCAAGTTTGTGCCGAAGGCTTACAAGGATGGCGGTGTTTGGCGTGAACTCGCGAAAGGTCGCATCCTCACTGTGGACAACGCAGCCCGTGTTGCCGAAGGGGAGGTTTACAGCGGCCCTGGTGGGAAGCAGTCTGAGATCGAGCGTGCTCTCGCCGAACTTTCATCTGACGATTTTTGGGAACTGGATCAGTATGGAGCATCCGCAAAAGTTTTAAGTGGTTTGGTGGAGTATTCATTGGTTCAAGTGCTGAAAGAAGCTGATTACAGCGTGCGCCGGATGCCGGCGGATATGGCCCAGCATATCGGTGGGTATGCCTACTTCGACTTTGAGGTCTCAAAGGCGGGTGTGACAAAGAAGCTGGAAGCAAAATCATTATGGGGCACGAATACCCGGTTCGCTCGTTTGATCCACAGCAAGGATCCAAGGAAGGGCTACCCAACGAGCAGTTGCAAATTCGTCACTCAGGACTTTTTCGCCGTAAGCTTATTTCTCCGCACGGGCAGAATTCGCGACTTCGCGTTTGCGCGTTCCGTGCCGCAAGACGTCATGCCGTATGGCCTGCCGCGAGCTGGAAAGTATCCGGAGCATGTGAACCAGAACCCGACTTGCGAGATTGGCGACGGGAGATGGTTTCGCTCGCTGGATGAGGTTTGGAATCTGGCGTGAAGCTCATTTGCCGCCATGCCGCACCCGCGTCGCCGATGGCCTCGTTGAATATACTTCGAATGTTGTGAAGGTGCTCTTCAGCATCCGCGATAGCTCTCGCCTGGCGCTGGAGCTTAGGCAGGTCTGCTCGCTTGACCGGAAGGAGCACACTCGACAGGCACGACTCATTGATTGCCGGATAGGCGATGCCCACGTTGTTGCGCATCAATTGCGTTATGACGAACTGGGTTTTCAGTAAGTAGGCCAGAGTCAGCGAGTCAATGCCGGTTGGACGCAATACCGCCAGCCCGGTGGTGCAGATCGAACCATCCTGATGCGGGCCAACAACCCCAACCGCTCCACGCTCAGGCCGGACTGTGGAAACGAGCACGTCACCGGCCTTGACGAGTTTCCGCGCGCGGCTCGGCGTGGTTGAGGTTTCGATGCTGTTGGAATAGACGACACAGGTTTGTGAGTCGATGTCCGAGATTTCGATGTAGTTGAATTGCTTGGCTCCCCAACGGCGCGGGTCGGCACGCTCGTCAACCAGCTCAGCAAGGTCGGAAACATAGAGGTCGCCGGCTGAGTTGCTGTTAAGGCGCTGTTCGACCTCCGTCGAAAGGGAGGCGTGATGTTGAGCGTCCCACCTTTCAAGGTTCTGCGCATTCTCCAGCCATCGCACGGAACTTGGCTTCGCTGGTTGCAAAGCAATTTCTTCGAGGATGAGTGGCAGGTCGCCTTCGCCTTGGACCACTTTGATGCGTTGATTCGCTTTCGTCGCAACGGTGAACCCAATGTCCTTGCAAACCGCGAAAGCCGTCCGGTGCGATGCTCCATTCGCTTTGGCCTTCTTGCGAAGGTGAAGGATAGATGTCTTCGTCGTTGTGCCGGCAACGCCGAAGGTCACGCTCGGCAGCGAGACGACGGAGCAAAGGTCAATGTCATTTGCGATTCCCCGCCGTAGGTCTTCAAACACCGCTTTGTTTGTCAGAATACTATCCGGGACAACTGCTATTAGTTGTCCGCCGGGAGCCAACCAGTCAAGATAGCGTTCCACGAATAGAATTTCCGAATCCACGCGTCCTGGGAAGCGGCGCGACCATTGCCTTGCGATCTTGTATTTAAGCAAGTCGTTACCTTGGAAACAGGCTCCGAACGGTGGATTGGTCAGAATGAGTTTGACCTTACCAACAAGGCTATCGGTCAGCTTGGCATCGGCACCAGTTCGTGCCAGGGAATTGGCAAGATGAAGCCTCGCCATCGGAAACCCAAACATCGCAAGGTTAGTCAGCGCGAGTCGCACCATTCGCTCGCTTTTGTCGATGCCGACTACGACGCGGCCCAGCATTGCTTTCAGCCATACCTCACGCTGCTTTGGCTCTTCCACTCGATCCCCAAGTTGATGCACGTATTCGGCAAGGAACGAAGCTACGCCGCATGACGGGTCGAGAACCAAGCCGAATTCCGCACAGCGCTTTGGATCGCGAATAGTCTCCAATTCAGAAGCCGACAGTCCATGAATCGCCAGGCCAACCATGAACCTCACGACTTCCGGTGGGGTCAGATATTGTCCAAGTTCCTTTTCATCAACGAAGGAGTCGGCGAGAAACTTTCCGAACACTTCGTTCAAGATATCGAAACCGGAAAAGTTGAACGAAGAAGTTTGTCGCTGTAGCGACTCGAAACATTCAATGAGTTCGGCAGCCAACTCATCTTCCTGCGGCTTCAGCCTTAGCTCGAAATCCCGGACATCCACGGTGTGGGCGAGAGATTCGGGCAAGCTCACATGAATCTTGTCATCCACGAAAGTTTTCAGGGCTGCGGCCAAACCGTGCTCGATGCCGGCAACTGTCTGTCGTGAAATGCCGCCGCGTCCACTCCTCATCCCTTCGACGTGAGCAAAGAGCAGTTTTGAAAGTTCGTCTAACGCCTGACTGCGGGAGGACAGATGGGCGCGCTTGTGGAGAATCTCGCGGATGGACTTCAACGTAGCGTCCACCGCTTCGGTAATCATGGGGTGGTGAGGCGTCACCCGGTAGCGCGGCGGGTCTTCCCTCAGCACGGAAGTCTGACTCTCAAACTCCGAATAAATCCTCCTCAGTTTGGCTTCGTATGCTGGCCGAGGTTTTGCCGCTCCATTCATCCATCGCTGAACTGACACAGGCGAAGCCTTCAGTTGAACGGCGAGCAATTGTGCATCGCCAGCGTGCGCGTCCAAGACCGCCTTGAGGACTTTCTCGATTGGTTCCATGTGAAGATGTTGTATTGGAATATCGAGAAGTGTCCACGAAAAACTACACGCCGTGTAGGATTGTGTTCTAAACATCTGGAAGCCGAATAAAGTCAGGCGATCAGCCTTTGAACCTCGCTCATTTTTCCGGTGCAGCGGAGCAAGGCGCAGATACTTCTGGCGGAACGCCAGCATTGCAGCAGTGGCTTACCCGGCTTTACGTGTCCATGTTTGAGATCCTGAACAATCCGCGCGTTCGGAACGACTGTGTTGAGCCGAATGGCGTTCGCGATCGCCAGTTGGTGGGCATCGCCCTTTTTGCTTGGCGTCATAGGATTAGAAGGTTCTTGGATATAACTCGCGCCACGGCGGAAGCGGCAATTCCCTGGTCGAAGGTAACAAGGCGTCCGCTTTTCTCCACGGCGAGAGAGAGGAGGTAAAGGTCGGTGAGGGTTCTGGATGAGAGGATGCGGTCATGGTCGAACCGGGTCGCATCGAGGATCGAGATGTTGTCGGGCCAGAAGGTGTGTTTGGTCCCGGCGGTGAAGGTTTGGAGCAGGGTCACGAGTTCTGCGACGGTGAACTGCCGGGCTTTGCTGTAGTTGGGCGAGGCCATGATGCGCACGACCCCATTTTCGGTCAGCGGGCAACTTGCCCACTGTGGCTGATCCTTCCTCCACCAGGCGTGGGCGCGGGCATGAAAGGCATGGTCCTGATCCAACAGCGCGATGAGCACGTTGATGTCCAGCAAGGAGCGCATGTCAGATGCCTTCTTCTTCCATGATGCGGCGCACCTTCTCGACGGTGACGACCTCGCCACGCGATGGCAGGACGGGGATGCCGTTCTTCATCAGATACGCTGGGGCCTTCGCTTTCGACTTTGCAGCCGCGGGCGCGTGCAAGGCTCGACGGAAAAACTCGGACAGGATCTTTCCCGCCGTCTTTCTTTCCTTGGCAGCGAGTTCCTTCGCCGCGGAGAGCACATCGTCGTCAATATCGAGCGTCGTTCTCATGGTGCGTGATGATATTGCATCAAATGCCGCCCGACAAGTGGAATGCTGCCTTGCGTCGATGCTGTGGTGGTGGGTCTGGAGGCCGGTCTGTGAACCTCGCTCATTTTTCGAGCAGCGAGGAAGGCAGCATCTGCTTTTGGCGCAACACATTCCAGCAGCAGCCTGCCCGGCTTGCGTGTCCAGGTTTGAGATCCTGAAAAATCCTGAATCGCAGCGCGTCGTTTTTCATCGAAAGTGTTGAACAGGTGGGCTAAGCATGTTGGCGATGTTCGTCTGGAAAAAACTCGCCTCCGCAAAATGGGAGGATGCATGGCTGGAGCGACTGGGTTTTCTTGGACCGACGCGGCTTGCCGTCACCAATCTGGCCGGCTCGAAAACGATTCGCATCGAGGCTTACGGACTGACGAAGCGGGAGGCGGACGCGCTATTGAAACAATTCGGCGGTCAGGTCCGGGCTCTGAAAGAGCTGGCCTTCGCGAAGCAGGGCAACGAGGTCCGCGATCCGATTCGCATTCGAGGCAACCTGCTCGTCGTTGCTTCGGAGCGCGACCGGCGGCGATGCGCGAAGCAATTCCCGTCGCGCAAAATTCTCGTCGTCCCCGCCGCGATGGCGTTCGGCACCGGCGCGCACGCGACCACGGCGTGTTGTCTGCGCTTTTTATCCGACATCGCCGGAACGCGCGACGGCGGCTCGTGGGACATGCTCGATCTCGGAACCGGCAGCGGCATTCTCGCGATCGCCGGCAGGATGCTCGGGGCGCGAAAAGTCGATGCGTTTGATTTCGATCCCCACGCGGTACGGACTGCGCGCGAAAATGTGCGGGCGAACGGCGTCAGTTCGATCGCGGTAAAGAAGCTCGACGTCACAAAATGGAGCCCGCCGGGGACATGGGATGTCGTCACTGCGAATCTGTTCAGCGCCATCCTGATCAGAGCAGCCCCGGCCATCGCGGCCGCGACGCGCCCGGGCGGATGGCTGATTTTTTCTGGCATCCTGCGTGAGCAGGAAATGGATTGCGTCCGCGCGTTTCGCAAGAAAGGGTTCCGCATCGAAGCGATTGCCCGGCGAGGCAAGTGGGTCACGGGGAGAGCGAGAAGGATGCATGGTGAAACGGCGAAGGCATTCTGAATTCTTTCATTCATCCTGCTGCCTTTCATTAGTGGTTGACGCCGGATGCAACGCGCCGCTAACTTTCCGCACATTTTTCGTCATGGCAGAAGAACTTTCTTATGTATTGGTCACTCCGTATTCGATTCGCAAGTCGCGCACCGGCGGCATCGTCGCGCGTCTGATCTCGCGCACCGGACTCGACCTCGTCCGCGCCCGCATGTTCGCGCCGGGCAGGGAACTCACCGAGAAATACGCGGCGAGTCTGGTGACCGATCCCGAGCCGAGCCATCGCGCGACCCAGGAACTGATTCGCGACTACGTTCTCGGAAATTTCCAGCCCGGCGGCAAAGGCGGCCGGCCCCGCGTGTTGCTGCTCGTTTTTCAGGGCGAAAATGCCATCCAAAAAATCCGGGCCACGGTCGGCCATATCCTCAACGAACGCACCAGCGGCGAAACGATCCGCGACACCTACGGCGATTACATCGCGGACCAGAATGGCGCGGTCACCTACTTCGAACCGGCCGCGCTCGCTCCGCAGGACGCCGCTTCGGCGGAGCGCGATCTGAAGCTCTGGGCGGCTTATTCGGACAGTGACGGCGGCTTTCTTGAAGAGGCCATGGAGTTCCCTGCCGGCGCGAGCGTTCAGAAAACCCTCGTGCTCATCAAGCCCGACAACTTCCGGTTCCCAAACGCGCGGCCCGGCGGCGTCATCGATCTCTTCTCCCGCACCGGTCTTTACATCATCGGATTCAAAGTTCATTGCATGTGCGTCGCCCAGGCCGAGGAATTTTACGGTCCCGTGCTCGATGTGTTGCAGGACAACCTCCGCGCTCCAATCGGCGTGAAAGCGCGACTCGCGATCGAGGATGAAATCGGTCTTCCGCTTACTGACGAAATTCAAAACCAGCTCGGCGAATTGCTCGGCCCTGATCGCCGGACGCCAGAACTGGGAATCGATCGTGCAGTTCATGGCGGGAACCCGTCCGAGCGACTGCCCGGCCGGCCAGCGCGACGAACCCGGCAGCGAGAAATGCATCGCGCTGGTTTACCAGGGCGTCGATGCGGTGCGAAAAATCCGCGAAGTCCTCGGTCCGACCGATCCCTCCAAGGCGCCTCCCGGCTCGATCCGGCGCGAATTCGGTCAGACGATCATGGTCAACGCCGCGCACGCCTCCGACTCGCCGGAAAACGCCCGGCGCGAGATGGGAATCGTCCAAATCCGCGAGAACAACCTGAAGCCTTTGATCGAAGCCACCTACGGCGGACCTGCTTGAATCAGGCAGCGCCCGAAGAATCCAAAATCCAAAATCCAAAATCCAAAATCGCCATGTCCATCTCCTCACGCGCCAGCATCCTGACCCCGTCACTCACCCTCGTCGATCGACAGCAAAGCCAAAGCGATGAAAGCCGAGGGCATCGACGTTTGCGGATTCGGCGCCGGCGAGCCCGACTTCGACACGCCCGAGCACATCAAAGCCGCCGCGCAAGCCGCGCTCGAAGCCGGCTTCACGAAATACACCCCGAGCTCCGGCATCCCGGAACTGCGCCAGGCGATCGCGGAGAAATTTCTCGCCGAAAACAAGCTCGACTACAAGCCGCAGCAGATCATCGTCAGCAATGGCGCGAAACATTCCTGCTACAACGCGATCCTCGCCACCTGCGAACCCGGCGACGAAGTCATCATCCCGAGCCCGTACTGGCTGAGCTATCCCGAGATGGTCCGCCTCGCCGGAGCCGAGCCGGTGTTCGTGCAGACCACCGAGGAGAACCAGCTGGAAAATGACCGCCGAGCAGTTCGAGAACGCGATGACGCCGCGCACGAAGATGGTCATCATCAACTCGCCCGGCAACCCGACCGGCTCGGTTTACACGCGGCAGGAACTCGAAGGGCTGCTCGCCGTCGCGCTCGAGGAGGACATCCTCATTTTGTCCGACGAAATCTACGAGAAGCTGACCTACGACGGCGCGGAGCATGTGAGCATCGCGTCGCTTTCCAAGGAAGCCTACGACCTCACCATCACCGTCAACGGATTCAGCAAAGCCTACGCGATGACCGGCTGGCGGCTCGGCTACCTCGGCGCGCCGGAAGCCATCGCCAAGGCCATCGACTCGATCCAGAGCCACAGCACCTCGAACCCGTGCTCGTTCGCGCAAAAGGGCGGACTCGCCGCGCTCAAGGGCGACCAGCAGGCGGTCATCGACATGCGCGACGAGTTCCAGATGCGCCGCGATTACATGTTCGACCGGCTCGCGAATATCCCGAACATCAGCGCGGTCAAGCCGCAGGGCGCGTTTTACATTTTGGTGAACATCAGGCAAGCTCTGCGCTCACCTCGCAGAACTTCGCCGACCGCCTGCTGAGCAAGGCCAACGTCGCCGTCGTCCCCGGCATCGCGTTCGGCGACGACCGCACGATCCGCTTCAGCTACGCGACGAGCATCGACATCATCAAGAAGGGCCTCGACCGCTTCGAGGAATTCTGCCGGACGCTGTAACCAGCCGTCCAACAGTTCTTCCGACGAGGTGTTCTTCAACAAAACGAGCCCTTTTTTCTGCCTGCTGGTCGCAATGACCCTGGTTGGCCGCGTATTCGCTGCGGACACGAGTCCCACGCCCAAGCCCGAACTGCACCCTGCGGTCCTGGCGCCGGGCGCGATGGAAACCAGCCCCGAGGGTTGGATCGATCTCCTGGCCGACAAGACGCTCAGCCACTGGAAACGTGTCGCGTATGCCGGCAAATCACTCAAGCCCACGAACTCGTGGAAGATGGATGAAACCGGCAGCGTGCTGGAGTGCGACGGCGCGGGCGCGCAGGAGATGTATTTGTATGACCAGGAATTCGCCAACGGCATTTTTCATTGCGAGTGGAGATTCCGGCCCGTGGAGGGCGGCAAGGGCTACAACAGCGGTGTTTTTATCCGGAATTCCGCCAACGGCACGGTGTGGCATCAGGCCCAGGTTGGAAACGCGAACGTCGGGAATTTGTTTGGGAAAACCAGCGTCAACGGCGAAATCACGAAGTTCAACATTAACGACCATGTGGTGCAGATGGGCAGGCCGCCGGGGGAATGGAACACCTACGAGATCACGGCAAAGGACAACCAGATGACGCTTTGGATCAATGGGGCCGTCACCGCGAGCTGGCGCGATTGCCAGGTGCCCAAAGGCCTTGTCGGTCTCGAGGCGGAAGGCTGGTTCATTGAGTTTCGCAACGTGAAATTCAAACCGCTGCCTTGAGGCGTATCGTCCCTCAAAGCACGGCCGGATTTACCAGCGTTGTATAAACGTTCCCAATTCCTATTCCATCTGTCGATTCACGAAAGTGATGGCCGCGATCAAAAAACCGCTCGTTGTTTCCACTTGTTACAGCGAAACGCGCTGCTAGTTTCGCCGCCATGCCCCCTCAAGAAACCTCCGCGCACTCTCCGTCGAAGAATCACGGCTGGGTTGTTGCCTTTTCGGGCACGGGAATCAACCTTGCGCTCGGCGTTCTTTACACCTGGAGCATGTTCAAAGGCGCGATCGAAAGGGACTTCGGCTGGAAAGGTTCCCAGCTCAACGATCCTTATGCGCTTTGCTGTCTTGTATTTGCGTTTGCGATGATTCTCGCCGGGCGCTGCCAGGATAAATTCGGCCCGCGACTCACCGCCTCGATCGGTGGCCTGCTTGTGGGAACGGGGCTTGTGATCATTTCAACGACGAACAGCTACGCCGTCTGGGTGCTCGGCTTCGGCGTCTTCGTGGGCGTCGGCATAGGCTTCGGTTACTCCTCGGCGACGCCGCCTGCATTGAAATGGTTTCCGCCTTCAAAAACGGGCCTCATCGCCGGGCTCGTTGTCGCGGGCTTCGGCCTTGCACCGGTTTACCTCGCGCCAACCTCGGAGTTCCTGTTGCGAAACTTCGGCCTGCTCAAGTCGATGCTCATCTTCGGCATCGTGTTCGCCGCGATCGTCTGTGGCCTGGCTCAGTTCCTCGTGAATCCGCCCGCCGGTTATTCGGCGGTGACGCCGGGCGCCACAGCCGGAGCGAAACCAGCCGCTGTCGTCAATTTCTCTCCCGGTGAGATCTTGCGTACACCGGGTTTCTGGCTGCTTTGGGTGCTCTACTTCATTGGTTCGGGTGCGGGCTTGATGGTGATCAGCAGCGTCAGCGGCATGGCCAAGAAAACGATGGGCAACGCGGCGTTCATCGCCGTGGCGGTGATGGCCCTCGGCAACGCAGCGGGCCGGATCGTCGCCGGTCTGCTCTCGGATAAAATCGGTCGCCGCTGGACGCTGATGCTGGTGCTGCTGATTCAGGCGGCGCTGATGTTCATCGCCATTCCCGTCACGGCGTCGGCGAGTGGCGAGAAGTTCGTGATCGTCCTGGTCGCGACATTGATCGGCTTCAACTACGGCGCGAACCTTTCGCTCTTCCCATCCTTCACGAAGGATCTGTGGGGCTTGAAAAGCTTCGGCATGAACTACGGCTGTCTCTTTACCGCGTGGGGTGTCGGCGGGTTCGCCCTGAGCCGCCTGCAGCAGATGCTCAAGGCGAGCAGCGGCAGCTTCAACTCCAGCTTCATCACCGCCGGCGTGCTGCTGATCGTGGGCGCGGCGCTTACTTTTCTGATCAAGCCGCCACGGCATGAAGCTGCCGTCGTCGGATCCTGAACAAACGATCGCAGAACGGAAATGCGGGTTACGCTTGGGCAATGACGAATGACGAATACCGAATGACGAAGGAAGCCCGAATAACACGTGGCGAAGTCGTTCCCTCATGCCTTCACTCCCCGACATCCACTCGTCATTCGTCATTCGTCATTCGTCATTTATACTTCCACATTCCGTTTTGCGCGAAGCTCTGCCCGTATTGCAGCTTCTACGTCGATACGCATTTCAAAAACAAATCGCCCCGCTTCCTCGATGCGATTCTGCGCGAGGTGGAAACACAGGGAGCGCGATTTGAGGTCCAGCCGCACACGATTTATTTCGGCGGCGGCACGCCGAGTTCGCTGTCGATGTCGCAGCTTGAATCGCTGCTCACGCGACTCCGCGAGCGGCTCGATTTAACCCGACTCAGCGAGTGGACATTCGAGATCAACCCCGCCACCGTCTCACTCGAAAAAGCCCGGCTGCTTCGCTCGCTCGGCGTCACGCGCATCAGCATGGGCGTGCAGTCGTGGGACGACACAATTCTGAAAACGCTTGGCCGCATCCACTCCGCCGGGCAGGCGGAGCAGACGTTCGACATCCTGCGCTCCGCCGGCTTCGACAACATCAGCATCGACCTGATGTTCGCCGTGCCCGGCCAGACCCGCGAAGAATGGCGCGCGACGCTCGACAAAACCATCGCGCTCGCACCGGAGCACATCTCGGCCTACTGCCTGACCTACGAGGAGGACACGGCCTTTTTTGAGAAACTGAACGCGCGCGAGTTTTCGCAGGATGAAAATCGGGACGCCGATCTGTTCGAGATGGCGATGGACCGGCTCTGGGCGGCGGGTTACGCGCAATACGAGATTTCCAACTACGCGCTGCCGGGCTGCGAATCGCTCCACAACTTCGCTTACTGGCTCGCTTCCGATTACCTCGGCTTCGGTCCGAGCGCGTTCTCGACCGTCGGCGAACGCCGCTGGCAGAACGTGCCAGACACCGCCGGCTACACCGCGCGCATGTTGTCGGACGTGTCGCCGGTTTCATTCGAGGAACCGGTGAACCCCGCCACGCGGACAGCCGAGCGGATCGCCTTCTCGCTGCGCACCAATCGCGGAGTTCCGCGCGAACTGCTCGCGCCGTGGCAGCGTGAAGTCGATGAATTCCGCACGCTCGGTTTTTTGCAAAATGACGGTGACAGCGTCGTCCTCACGCGGAAGGGAAAACTCATGGCCGACACCGTGGCGGAGGTTTTTGTTTAGTTTACAGTTTGCCGTTGCAATCCAAACTACACGCCCCATGAAATGTCTCCCGCGACGCAGCCAATCTCCTCACATCTTCTCAAAATGAAAAAGCGCGTGCTTGGGAAAACAGGAATTTCCGTTTCCGAAATCGGAGTCGGAGCGTGGCAGTTGGGCGGTCCGCTTCTGCTTGATGGGAAACAGGACGGGCATCCCGATCTCGGCGAGGACTTTGTTCTCAAACTCATCCGCGACTGCGGCGAACTGGGCATCAACTTCATCGACACCGCCGAACAATACGGCAACGGCGAGAGCGAGCGGCGCGTCGGCAAGGCGCTCAAGGGCCAGCGCGACAGATGGGTGATCGGCTCGAAGTTCGGACACCAGGTCGGCCCGAATGGCGAACGCCTGCGGGACGCTTCCGCGCGTCGCGTGCCGGTCTCGCTCGAAGGCTCGCTGCGGCGGCTCCAGACCGATTACATCGACGTTTACGTCTATCACATCGCGCCCGATCCGAACGAAGCCGAGGCGGTCGCGGAGTTTCTGGCAAAGGGAAAAAAGCGGGGCACGGTGCGGGCTGTTGGCATTTCGACAAGCGACGTGTCGCATTGTGAAGCGCTGCTCGCGCTCGATTGTCTCGACGTCATCCAGTCGCCGCAAAACATCATGGAACCTGCCGACGAAATGAATGATTTCATCGCGCGCAATCATCTCGGCGGGGTCGTGCGCGGCGCATTTTACAGCGGGCGATTGAGTGGACGCTATTTCCATCAGCCGCCGCAACTGCCGCCCGAGGACATCCGCGCCACGCACATGAACGCGGAGAAGCTGGCTGAGTTCACGCGGTACTCGCTCTTTGAGGAATTGGTGACGCCGCAACGCTCGATGGTGCAGCTCGCGCTTCGCTACCTGCTCGACAAGCCGACGACCCACACGATCATCCCCGGCGCAAAGTCGCTCGATTCTTATCGCGAGGCGATCAAAGCCACCGGGCTTGCGCCGCTCACGGAACACGAACTGGCGCGCATTGCGGCGATCAAACGGGAAATCCAAAGCCCTTCATAAACGGAGTTTTGTGAACGCCTCAGAATGACGGGCGATTTTCTCACGGCACGGGCGGCGTCGGTTTTTCGATAAAAGTCGCGTGCAGGCTGCGCACGGCGTCATCGACCGCGCTCACGGGCAGCAGCCAGGTGATGCGGAAGGACGAAGTGGAAACGCCGAAAATCTTGTTCGGTGAGAGCGCGGCGAGGCCGGCGCGAAAGTTTTTGTAGCTCGTGTTGATGCCCGCGCCGATGACGCTGACCGCGCCGATGCCATCAATGAGTTGCACCGAGCCGCCGAATTTTTCCGACAAGCCCTGGCGCACTTGCGCTTCGTTGTGAAGGTTCTCGCGCGAGATCACCATCGTGAGGCCGTCGCCCGCTCCGCCGACGTGCGCGACGTGAAGTTGTTTGCCGCAGACTTTGTGTTCGTCCAGAAATTCAAACAACGTGTCGGGCGCGCTCGTGGCTTGAAGAACGAATACGTCCTTCTCGCTCGCGACACCAACGACCGTACCCGGCATGCGCGCACCGAATTTCCGCACCACCGTTCCGTCCGATGAAGGATCGGAGCCGGGCAGGGGACCTGCGGTGGCGCGGGCGTAGATCGCGATGTTGCGTTCCTTCGCGAACTCGACGCACTGGGCGTTGAGCACCTTCGCGCCGGCTTCAGCCATCTCCTGCATTTCTTCGTAGGACATCGTGCCGATGCGTCTGGCGGCTGGAACGATGCGCGGATCGGCTGTGTAAACGCCATCGACGTCGGAACAAATCTCGCACCAGTTCGGCGTCGAGCGCCGCCGCCATCGCGACCGCGGTCGTGTCGCTGCCGCCGCGCCCAAGCGTCGTCACTTCCTTGCGGTAAGAGACGCCCTGGTAGCCCGCTACGATGACAATCTTTCCGTTCGCGAGTTCGTCCTGCACGCGGAACGGCCTCACCTCGATGATTCGCGCATCGACATGCCGGTCGTTCGTGATGATGCCCGCCTGGCTGCCGGTGAAGCTGATCGCGTCGCCACCGAGTTCGCGGATCGCCATCGAGAGCAGCGCCATCGAGATGCGCTCGCCGACCGAGAGCAGCATGTCGAGTTCGCGACGTTCGGGATTCGGAGAAGTTTTTTTCGCGAGTTCGAGCAGGTGATCCGTCGTGTCGCCCATCGCCGAAACAACGACGACGACATTGTGGCCTTGCTCGCGAGTCCGCATGACGCGGCGCGCGACTTCGCGGATTTTGTCGGCATCCGCCACGCTGCTGCCGCCATATTTCTGGACGACTGTTGCCATGGCTTCGGTGGGAATTCATAAAGCAGGACTCGGCCCGATGTCACGTCTCCAATCTCGGCACAGCACTATTTTTGAAAACCGGCGGCAGCTCACCGGTCGCCTGATAATGCGCGGCACACTCGTCCTCGCGCCCACGGATAATTCGCAGCCCCTTGAGCTGGCCAAACTCGGAGGTGATGACGGTGCTCCGCTGCTCGCCCTGTGCGCCATCGTAGTAAAGCACAACCCAGTCTCCGGTCTTGCCCTTTTCGTGAGCGCGGGCGGTGTTTGAAAAAAGCGCGGAATAATGGCGCGAGCCGCGCGCGGTGTGAAGCACGGGCAGCCACGCTTCGCCCGTCGGATTGAACCGTCGCGGTGCGATCTTTTTCAACGATCCCGCCTCAGCCTCGCGCCGATATTCGCAGTCCACGCCGAGCAGTTCCTCAACAGACGGCTCGACCGTGGGAACCCCGCCAGGCGGTTGCTGGCGGATGCGCCCGAGCCGGTGTGCGAGCGAATCGCGAATGCCCGCCAGTCGCTTGGCACCGATGCCGGCGTCGTTCTCAAGCCGCCCATCGTGTGCGGCGCTTTCAAGCTCCTCCAGCGTCTCGATGCCGAGGTCTTCGTGCAACTTCCACGCGAGCTTCTTGCCGACTCCCGGCACTGTCGTAAGCAAAGCAATCGGGTCTCCCTCGCCGCGCAACCGATCCAGCATCGCCAGGCGGCCATGCAGCAGGATGTCTTTGATCGCGTGCGCGATCGTTTCGCCCACGCCCGGGATTTCCTCAAGACCAGCCAGCCCGCTCCCGGTGAAAATATCCACGACAGAACGCGCCAGGCCGCGAAGCACATCGGCGGCATGGTGATAAGCGTGGATGCGAAAACGGTTCGCCCCCTGGTGGGAGAGGATTTCGGCCACCTCGTCAAGCTTGGTGGCGATTTCTTCGTTGAGCCGTGGCGCCATGGTCTGCTTGGAAGGCTCTCACGCACTTCATCCTCCGGCAAGGCGCTGCCGCAACAGGGCGGCGTGCAGACAGTGGCAATTCTTGACCTCCTCTTTCGCTGGCAATAGCCTGCCAGGCGATGGTCTGGCGCGGTTACCCCGCGCAGAACCCCCCGCAGAAACCCCTGAACCATGATATTGATCGACCCGTCTGCTTTCCCGGATGCAGGGCTCTACCTGCTCTTTCCCGATGGACTCCGCCTTGATCTTACGGAAGACGTCATCGGCCGCGCCGCCCAGCGGTTCTTGGGCGACCCGATGCGCCTGCCGGATCATGTCAGAGCCGCCGCCGAATACCAGCCATGCAGCATCTGCCCGCAACGCGACACGGCGAAAATCTGCCACGCCATTGTGGCCACACTCCCGTTCGTGGATGATGTCGATCGCTACGTTTCCTACGACAGGGTGACCGCAGTCTATCGCGAGCGAGGATCGGCCATTATCGAGGTTTCCCAAACGAACATGGTCGAGGCGCTCAAGTATCTGACCATGCTCAGTCTCATGCACTACTGCGAGGTTGGGAGGAAATACTTCTCCTATTTCCTGGGGGTCAGCCCGCTTATGCCCGCCGAGCAGATCGCTCTGCGCGTGTTCCACAACCTCTACTTCGATTGCCGCGGCGATCTCGGGAAGATCCGCTCCATCATCGCGCAGATGCAGGAGGAAATCCAGGTCACCACCCGCTGCCAGATGGACCGCCTCCGGCTCATCTGCCGCAACGACGCATTCCTGAACGCGCTGGTGAACGTCCATTCCACGGCTGGCTGGCTCGACTATGATCTCACGGAATTGATGAACCGCCCCGCAGTCGCCGCTCCCGAAACCTCGATCCACTCTCTTTAGGCGCGGCCCAGGTATTCACAATTGACACGCGGCCCCTATTTCGCATGGCAGATTCGGCGTAGCTGCGTCCCCGCCGCGGCAAGTCATCAAGGTCCGGGTTACTGAATGCGTGGCGCTTCGTCACATGCCTGCCAGACCATCGCGCTTTACCTCGCACTCGCTTGAATGAATCCCGAAATCGTCCCGGCATCCGACTTTCCGCGAGGCGCTCCGGTTCTGGTTGAAGCTGGGATTGATCAGCTTCGGCGGACCGACCGGCCAGATCGCCATCATGCACACCGAGCTGGTGGAAAAGAAAAAGTGGATCAGCGAGGCGCGGTTTCTCCATGCGCTCAACTATTGCATGCTGCTGCCCGGCCCGGAGGCGCAACAACTCGCCACCTACGCTGGCTGGCTGCTCCATCGCACATGGGGCGGCATCGCTGCCGGAACGCTCTTCGTGCTGCCATCGGCGTTCATCATGTGGATGCTCAGTTTCATTTACATGACTTACGGAAGGCTCGCCTGGGTCTCCGCCATCTTCGACGGACTCAAGCCTGCCGTGCTGGCCATCGTCGCCGCTGCGGTGCTTCGCCTTGCCGCGCGCGCGCTCAGGAACGAAGTCATGTGGGGCGTCGCGGCCCTGGCTTTTGTCGCGATCTTTTTCTTCCACGCCCCATTCCCGCTGATCATCGGCGCGGCGGCTGTCGTTGGTCTTGCCGGCGAAAGGCTGCTCCCTGAAAAATTTCAGGTCGTGAAAAGCCAGGGCGATAAGACCTGCGGAAGCGTCATCCACGATGGACACGAAGGGCACACCAACCCATCCTTCATCCGCGCTCTGCGCGTCTGCGCGCTCTGCCTCGCACTTTGGTGGACACCCATTCTGCTCACCGGCGCGATGCTTGGCTGGAGCCATACCCTCACGCTGATGGGCGTCTTTTTCAGCAAAGCCGCGATGGTCACACTGGGCGGCGCCTATGCGGTGCTGCCGTATGTCTCGCAGCAGGCGGTGGAGCAACATCATTGGCTCGCTCCGGGCGAGATGCTCGACGGTCTCGCCCTCGCGGAGACAACACCCGGTCCGCTCATCATGGTGCTGCAATTCGTCGGTTTCGTCGGCGCGTGGAAAATGCCCGCCCCCTTCACGCCGCTCGTCGGTGCCACGCTCGGCGCGGCAATGACGACATGGACCACCTTTCTCCCCTGCTTCCTGTGGATCTTTCTCGGAGCGCCCTACATCGAGCGCCTGCGCGGGAACACACGCCTCAATGCCGCACTCAGCGCCATCACCGCCGCCGTGGTTGGCGTGGTGGTGAATCTCGCGGTGTGGTTCGGTCTGCACCTCCTGGTACCGGCGGGCGCGCCGGTGAATTGGTGGGGCACGGTTGTCGCCACGGTCGCATTTGCCGGAATGCAACGATGGAAGTGGGACATCATTCCTGTCGTCGCCGGCGCCGCCCTGCTGGGGTTGCTGCGCTGGTCGACGGGATTCGGATGAGCAGAGGGGAACGACTGCTACAGCGCGGATCGTTTCGCCGCTTTCGGCGGCAGCTCACAGATGAATGCCCACGAGACTTCAGCGGTCTGGCCACCGTCGTAGCGAACAGCCCTGCGGATGGTCTTGTGCGGTTCGAGAAAGGAGAGTCCGTCGTCGAAATTCATCTTGAAGGCATCTTCCCATTGCAGGTAGCGAGCATTCCGAACGCGCGAGAACTTCCCTTTGCCAACCGGTGCTTTGAGCGGATTTAGTGTCTTCGCGAGTTAGATTACGACGCCAGCTTCCTCTCCAGCAACTCGCCGACCACAGCCGGATTCGCCTTGCCTTGCGAGAGCTTCATCACCTGACCTTTGATGGCGTTGATGGCCTGCAGTTTGCCGGCCTTGTATTCGGCGACGGCTTTGGGGCTGTTGGCGATGGCCTGGTCGCACAGAGCTTCGATCGCGCCGGTGTCGCTGACCTGCTCGAGGCCTTTTTCCTTCACGATCGACGGCGGCGGCTTTGCCGGTGGCGAACATTTCCGCAAAGACTTCCTTGCCCTGCATGTTGTTGATCTTGCCGTCGTCGATCAGGTTCACGAGTTCATCGAGCGAGTCGGCGGAGATCGGGCAGTCGTCGATGGTTTTGTCCGCGCCGCTCAAGCGCGCTGAGGAGGTCGTTGATGATCCAGTTGGCGACGTTCTTCGGCTTTTTCGCGTGCGCCGCCGCGCGCTCGAAGTAGTGCGCGAGCGCGAGGTCGTTCGCAAGCACGCCGGCATCGTACGGCGCTCACGCCGAATTCGCGAGACGAAGCGTGTCGCGCTTCGCGCCGGGCAGTTCCGGCACGCGGCTGCGGACATCGGCGACGAGCGATTCGGTTTTCACCGGCAGCAGATCGGGATCGGGGAAGTAGCGGTAGTCATGCGCGCATTTCCTTCATGCGCATGAGGAACGTCTGGCCGGCGGCGTCATCCCAGCGCGCGCGTCTCCTGCTGCAACTTCCCGCCGCGCCGCAAGCGACGTCGATTTGTCGTCTCGATCTCGTAGGCTAGCGCGCGCCGGACGCCGGAGATCGTGTTCATGTTCTTGATCTCGATCTTCGTGCCGAATTCGCTCCTGGCCCTCGGGCCGCACGGAGACGTTGCAGTCGCAACGGAGCTGGCCCTTTTCCATGTCGGCATCGCTCACGCCGCCGTAGATGAGGATTTGCTTGAGCGAGGTGAGGAACGCGAACGCCTCCTCGGGCGAGTCGATCTCCGGCTCGGTGACGATCTCCATGAGCGGCGTGCCGGCGCGGTTGAAGTCGATGCCGGTGCTGGTCTCGAAGTGGAAACTTTTCGCGACATCCTCCTCGAGATGGATGCGCGCGAGGCGCACGCTCTTGTCGGGATGCGCGATGCTTTTCTGCGCGTCCTTCGGATACGCGAGATCATGCAGCGGCACCGCGCCGCCGAGGCAGATCGGCAGGTCGTATTGCGAGATCTGGTAGTTCTTCGGCATGTCCGGGTAGAAATAATTCTTCCGGTCGAATTTGCAGACGCGGCGCGATGTCGCAGCCGAGCATGAGGCCGGTGAGCGCGGTCATGCGCAGCGCCTCGTGGTTCATCACCGGCAGCGCGCCGGGCAGACCGAGGCAGACGGGGCAAAGGTGTGAGTTCGGCGGCGCGCCGTATTCGACGGGGCAGCCGCAGAACATTTTGCTGCGGGTCTTGAGCTGGACGTGGACTTCGAGGCCGATGGTGGAGAGGTATTTCATATTGCCGGTGTATTGTGGATTAGTGATTTGTTGCGCGTTGCCGGGATACAGGATGCAGCAATGATTGCGACGAGTTCGTTCGCTTCGTCGAGCAAAGGTTGCACGCGAGCAGCCTGCCTTGAAAGATTAGCTCCAGCCAGGAAGCGCTCTCCTCTGATTTCTCTCCGAAAACGCCCATTTCCGGGATGAACTTAACGCGGGAGCGCGCCGGGCAAGTCGCTCCGCAGTTGCCGCCGACTGCCGTTCCGCAACGGACAAGTTGTTTCGCGATTGCTTTCGTCTCAGTGGTTTTTCGCAAAGCAGCGATCAACTTCACGACCCGCAACGCGAATGTCTTTGTCCGCAATTTCAGTTCATCCTGGCGCATGCGGAATTTGTAAAGCGGCAACCAGCAATCGGCAATCGGCAATCTTTTTTTGTAACTGCGAAGGCGCTCGCAAAGCTCAATCATCCCGGCATCGTGACGCTCTACGAATGCGGCAATGTGGCACTGGCCTCCAAGCTGTCGCAAGGTGCGGGAGGAACGGAAACAGGCAGGATACCTGTCCTGCCGATTGACGCCGGTGGATCAAAATCCTATAACCATGCGCCAATTTACATGAGCAGTCTTGCAGCCAGCCTCATCACTTTAGGATGCCTCCTCGGAGGAACCTTTCTCGGCATGGCATTCCAACTATTGCTGCCGAAACACCATCTCTCCAAGGAATCCCAGGACACCGTGAAACTCGGCGCGGGCATGGTGGCCACGATGTCGGCTTTGATCCTCGGCCTGCTGGTCAGCTCGGCCAAGAGTTCGTTCGATAACATGAATGTCTCCATCGCGCAGTATGGAGCGAAAATCATCCAGCTCGATCATCTGCTGGCGGGATACGGCCCGGAAACAAAACCGTTGCGCGCGCAGATGAAACAGTCGGTGGCCGGGCACATGCAAAAAATCTGGGCCGACTCCAAAACCGGCGCGCCCGGCGGTCTGCAAGCGGTGGAGAAATCCACCGCCGTGCTGGATTTTCAAAGCCTGCTGCGCGAGTTGAAGCCGACGAATGAAAGCCAGAAATCGATTCTTAATCGTGCGGAGCAAGTCCTCACAGACCTTTGGCAAATGAGGCTGTTGATCATCGAGGAGCAACAGCAACCGGTGCCGGTGGTGTTCCTCGCGCTGCTCATTTTCTGGCTCACGATTCTGTTCATGAGCTTCGGGCTTTTTGCGCCCCACAACGCCACCGTCTTTGCGGTGCTCCTCGTCTGTGCGCTCTCGGTTTCCTCCGCCGTCTTCCTGATTCTTGAAATGAGCCATCCTCTGGACGGCTACATCAGGGCTTCCAACGCGCCGCTGGTGAAGGCATTGGAAGTGATCGGCGGCTGAACAGGTCGCCTTGAGTTCCAGTTCGTGGGACGAGTTCTGGCGCAGGTTTTCCTCGCGCAATAACCCGTGTCAGCAAGGCACCTGCCTCCTAATTGCCGGTTGCGGCAAATTAATACGGAGCTACTTTGCGTGACCCCAATCGAAAGCCTCCTTATGAGCCAAGCCACACAATCAAAAGCAGTCACCCAGAACATCGTCGTCACAGAACCGGAAGCGGAACACCTCGACAAGCAATTGCTGGATCGCTTGTTCTCGCCGGAGCTTCTTCGTTTTCTCAGGTCCGTGGTGAAGAGAAACAAATGGACCAAGAAGATCACACTCCCGTCAACGCACGAAAACACCGCCGTTGTGCTTCTTTTCAAGAGCGACCTGAAAAATGGCGGGCTTGAGATCGTCACGCAAATCCACGTTTTCTACGACGGCCGAACATTTGTTGAAGAGTGGGAAACGCTGCCTGAAGCCATGCACCCCGCGTCGATGCCCGCTAAAACGTGGAATTTTATTGAATCTCGAAAAGGTCAACGTTGAGGACGCTCTGGTCCATGTGAAACTCAAGGTGCCCGCCTCGGGAGGGAAGATCAAAGAAGTGGCCAAGACGTATGATTTCAGCGGGGATGAACCATTTGTTCGCCAGCAATCCGCGTCTTAGCGGACGTCTAAAGATTCGGTTTCCGTTGTAGCCGGTGGTCTGTGACCCCTGCGGAATTGCTTCACCCAGCAACGCATCCGGCCTCCCGGAGGCCGGCTACAACCAGCCCGCCTCGTCGCCTCAAACCGGGACCGAAGACCGAACTTCAGACCAGGAGGGATTCAATCTCCTCCATTGAAAGGCCGTTCATTAACGGCTCCTCTCCTTCGACTGTCGCGTCTATCAATTCGCGCTTCTTCCGTTGCAGCGTCAGGATTTTCTCCTCGACGGTGCCTCTGGCGATGAGTTTGTAACTCGTGACGGCCTTTCGCTGGCCGATCCGGTGAGCCCGATCTGTGGCCTGGGCTTCGACGGCCGGATTCCACCACGGATCGAAATGCACGACTGTGTCGGCGGCGGTGAGGTTCAGGCCGGTTCCTCCAGCTTTCAGGCTGATCAAGAACACCGGCGGTCCGCCCTCATTTTGAAATCGATCCACCGTGCCTCTTCTGTCCTTGGTGGCACCATCCAAATGGCAGCAGCCGATGCGCGTCTGCTCCAAATGCGTTTTCAGGATTTGCAGCATGGTTGCAAACTGACTGAAAACCAGCACGCGATGACCGCCGTCGATTGCCTCTTGGAGCAATTCGTCCAAAAGCGCCACCTTGGCCGATGCCGATGCCTCGTCGGAACCCGAGAGATGGAGCAGTCGCAGATCGCAGCACGCCTGCCTGAGCCGCAGCAACGCCGTCAGCACGAGCATCCGCGCCTTGCCGATGTTCTTTTCACCGGAAGCCGCCTCGATCTGTTGCCGCCCGTGGGACAGCAGTTCATCATAGACCCCGCGCTGTTTGCCGGTCAGTTCGCAATAAGCCACTTGCTCGATTTTGTCCGGCAATTCGGCGGCGACCTGCCGCTTCAATCTGCGAAGCATGAAAGGGCGCAATCGCTTCGCCAGCCGCTGTTGAACCCCGGTCGAGTCGCCTTGGGAAATCGGCTGTTCGTAGCGCTCCTTAAAGTCATCCCGCGTCCCCAAATAGCCCGGCATCAGAAAGTGCATGATGGACCAGAGATCGCGCACGGAATTCTCCATCGGCGTGCCAGTCAGGACAAAGCGGTGCTTTGCCCGCAAAGCTGTCGCCGATTGGGCGTTCTGCGTGTCCGGATTCTTAATGTGCTGCGCCTCGTCGAGAATCACGGCGGAAAAGGTCACGCCCCGGTATTCGTCGATGTCACGCCTGAGCAGCGGGTAACTGGTGATGACGAGGTCGGAGCCGGTGAGTTTTTCAAAAGACGAATGCCGGTCGGCTCCTGTGATCGCCAGAGTTCGGATTTCGGGTGTGAATCGCGCCGCCTCCTGCTGCCAGTTGAAGATCAAAGATGACGGACAAACGATGAGAGCCGGACCGCCAACGGTTCGGAGAAAGGCGAGGGCCTGAAGCGTTTTTCCAAGCCCCATGTCGTCTGCCAGAATTCCGGCGAGACCGTTCCTGGCGAGAAAATTCATCCAGTAAACGCCTTCCTTTTGGTAAGGCCGGAGCACGTCTTCGAGCGACCCCAGCGGGATCGGCTGCATCTTTTGAAGCTGGCGCTGCGCACTGCTCCATTGCTGCCAATCGGCGGAAGCATGGATTTCCGCTCCATCGCCCATCGCGGCATCAATGTAGCCGGCCTGCATGCGGTTGATGCGATAAGTCCCCGGCTGGGTCTGCTGCGGGTTGCAATCGACGAGCACATTCTGCAATTCGTCGAGAAGTGCGGAATCAAACACGGCGACCTTGCTGTTGCGGAGCCGGAGATGGTTCTGGCCCATTTGGAGGAGCCTCTGGATTTCCGCACTGGAGAAATGCTCTCCCCCGGGCGCCGCAAGCGTGACTGTTAGTTCAAACCAATCCTCGCCGGAGCTGCGTATTTCGAGGCGCGGCTTGACCCGTTCGATCTGTTCGGTCACATGCGCGAAACGCGAGCCGAGCGTGACAGACCATTCGCGCTCAAGCCGCGGGTATTCCTGCGCGAAGAAGCTCAGAATCTGACGCTCGCCGCTGAGTTTGTAATGCCCGGTTGTGTCCGGCCCGACGAATCCGGACTTCAGCAACCGGTCGAGAGACCGGCTTTCCGCCGCGAGGTTTCTTCCGGAAAAAGTGTCCCCGCGACTGGTCAGGCCGAGCGTCACGACGCGCTGCCCGTACAGGCATTGCAAACGCGCGGTCAGAAAATTGAGCGAGCCTTCCAGCGTGAGGGAAAACTCAGGCGCCATCGCGGCGGAAGCTTCGGTCGGCGCCACCTGCGCCGGTGCAGTTCCAGCCGGAGCGATCTCGGCCAGCAGCAACTCCACGTTCACCGTGGCACCTTTTCCGAACGTCACGCGGGCATGACCGCGCAGCGCCTCGAGCACTTTGCGCGCTTTCTCGCGAGACAGAATCACCATGCCCGAAAGCTCCCCGCCGACCAGCGACCGAATCGTTTCAATCACGCGCAGGTCTTCCGGCGAACACTGGAATGCCTTCGCCGGATCGAGCGCGTGGATCAGGAGCCGCCGGCCTGCCTGCTCGACTTCCAGACCGATCATGACCTGATCCTTGTCCCATGCCGCCTGGAAGTTTGGCGACAAAATGACGTGCAGCGCGATCCCCTCGCCAAGCGCAGCCGTGGAAAAAAACGGCCCCCGCTTTTCAACCGGTTGGGACTGCGTTTGCGGCGCTCGGGCTGCGAGGCTCTCCTTGGGACGGATCATCGCCACGCCGACCGCGAGCGAGTGCGCGCAAATCGTTCCCCACTCGCGCGACTCGCGGCAGGTGCAGATGTTTTCGATGTTCGTGCGGCTCGTGATTTTCAGCCCCGCGCGAAACTCCTTCTCGCCGTCGCGCACGACGCCCTTGAGCAACGGCGGTGTATAGTTTGCGCTCACGACACGCCCCATTTCGCAGAGGGCGCGCGCATGTTTCATCGCCTGCCAGCCGCCGGCTTCGGCAAGCAGTTTTTCAGTGAGTTCCACGGGAGTCATCGGCGGGATTTACAAAACGAAACAAGCGTTTAATGTCGCAGTTCGCTTCGCCGAAACCAATGAAAACAATAGCCGTGGCCAATCAGAAAGGTGGTGTGGGAAAAACCACGACCGCAGTGAATCTCGCGACTTGTCTGGCCGCGAAAAACGTGCGCGTGCTTCTGATCGACCTCGACCCGCAGGCGAACGCAACGAGCGGCCTCGGGTTGGAAGGGCTCGAAGGCCAAAGCATCTACGGCCCGCTTCTTGGAGCCGCGAACATCGTGGACAAAATTCTGCCCACTCGTTTCGAGCATCTCTTCATGCTGCCCGCCGACCTTGATCTCGCGGGCGCGGAAATCGAAGTCGCGCGGCTCGACGATCACCTTATCCGCCTTCGCCTGGCGCTTGCCCCGCTGGTTGCGGATGCGCCGTTCGATTACGTCCTGCTCGACTGCCCGCCTTCGCTCGGCATTTTGATGACGAACGCCCTCGCTGCCGCAGACGAACTTCTGGTGCCGATTCAGTGCGAATACTTCGCGCTCGAGGGGCTTTCGAAAATCATCCAGGTCATCGAGCAGATTAAGAGCGTCGGCGCAAATCCCGGCCTGATCCTCGGCGGCATCGTCATGACGATGTTCTCGCGGACCAATCTCAGCCAGCAAGTAATCGAAGAGGTGCGCAAACATTTTGGCGAGATTGTGTATGGAGCAATCATTCCGCGCTCGATCCGGCTCGGCGAAGCTCCCAGCTTCGGCAAACCGATCATCGAATACGAGCCAGGTGGAGCCAGTGCGAATGCCTATCGGGCACTCGCCGAGGAGTTCCTTGGCAGGCAAAGGCCAAAGTAGAAAAGCTTCGGATCTACAACACCGTGAGGCTTTTTGAGCCAAGCCACGCGATGTAGAAGGAGACGAGAACGACGAAGACCACGAACAAGATGACACCCCGCGCAAGGAGGCCCATCTTCGTATTTGCGCTTTCCAGTTCCTTGCTGTGACGGCTCCGCTCATCGTTCATGCGAGCGATGATGCTGGTGAGAAATTCGTTCTGATCCTGCAGGTTCGGTTCAGCGCTTTCGATTGGTGGATCGCACTCCTCGGAAAGGATGTCTTCACCTTCGGAAAGTTGCCCCGGTTGGGAGTCGTCCTGCCGGAGCTGGAACGCTTCCGAGATTCCGTCCTTCGTGCGTTTGAACCGCGTTGCCAGGATCTCGTGCTTCTTCTCCAGCGCACTGAATGCCTTCGCTTGGTTTGCGATTCGGGCGTTGGCTTGCGCCAATTCCCCCGCAGCTTTCTCGCGCTCTTTCTGTACGGCGCGCAGGTTCTCCCCGCAGTCTGCGAGTTCGCTTCGTGTTTCCTTCAGTTCCTCCACAAGCTTGTCGCGCTCGCTTTGAAGGCTTTGCACCAGCTTCTGGGTTTCATCGAGTGAGTTCCTGGTCTGGCAAAGTTCGCCTGAACTCTTGGCGCGCTCAGCTTCAGCCTCCTCGAGGCGATTCCGTGTTTCAGCAGACTCAGTCCGAATCCGATCGAATTCGCTCTGGAGCTTGTCGTGCGCTGTCCGCGAGACATCAGCCTGCACCTGGCTCTGTTCGAGCGCCATTTTTGTCTCAGCAAGCTCGTCCGCCAGTTTCTCGCCGTTGCCCTGCGATTTCGCCAGTTTCTCACGCGACTCCCCCAGCTCCGTCTGCGCTTGCCGGAGGTCGTTTGACAGCTTCTCGCTTCGTTTCTTTGCGGCATCCAACTGGACCTGCGCGTCCTGTAGCTTCGCCTTTTCTTTATTCAACTCCGCCACAACCGCCACAGACGCCGAGAGGTGCTTGCGCTCCGCCCGCAACGCTTCGATCTGCGTTTGGGCTTTATCCAACTCCTGTTTCGCGTGAGCAAGGGCCGCCGAGAGCGAGTCACGCTGCTTTTCCCAGCCGTTAAACTTCCCGCAGGCCTGCATTGTCTTTGCGGTGACGTGCTCAAGCTGGGTCCTTGCATACTGAAGGCCCGAGGTGAGCTTTTCACGCTGGTTCCGTAGCGAAACGATTTCACTGATCAGTTCCGGGCTTTCGACCACGGGAATCCCCCGCAATGGGATTTGCACGGACCTGGAGCAGTGCGGGCATGCAATGGACTCGCCCGATCCGCTTTCGTCGGCGACCATCGGCTGGCCGCAGGCCGGGCAGTCGAATCTAATGTCAACCATGGTAGTGGTGCTGATAAATGGTGGTTCGTGAAAAAATGAAATCCCCCTTTGTAGAGCAAATGTAATGCTAACCCCTCGTGATTTATGACACTTCCCGGTTTTCTGCGTGAAGAGCGCGACGCGGTCCTGCTCGCCGTAAAACTTCAGCCACGCGCGTCATCGAACCAGATTGCCGAGCCGCTTGGCGACGAGCTGCGGATCAAAGTTTCCGCCCCGCCTGTCGATGACGCCGCCAACGCAGCCCTGGTCGAGCTGCTCGCGAAAACACTCCGATGTCCGCGCAATCGAATCGAACTCGTGCGGGGGCACACCTCGCGCCATAAAACGCTGAAGCTCCACGGGTTCACAGCCAGCGAAGTTCTCGAAAAGCTGGCTCCGCGCACGGCGACGTGAGGCACAGGCGCAAAGATATTTACAACCGGAATGGCATCGGATACGAAGCTCACTCCTCATCACCGCCCTCCCTCTACCAGCATGAAAAAGAAACTCAGAATCGGAATGATCGGCTACAACTTCATGGGCAAGGCGCACTCGAATGCGTGGCGCCAGGCCGGCAAGTTCTTCGATCTGCCTGCCGAGATCGAAATGAAAACGATCTGCGGGCGCACTGCGAAAAGCGTCGAGCAGGCGCGCGAGCAACTCGGCTGGCAGCAGGCCAGCACCGACTGGCGCGAGGTCGTGAACGATCCGGAAATTGACATCATCGACATCACCACGCCCAACGACACGCATGCCGGGATCGCAATTGCCGCCGCAAAGAACGGCAAGGCGATCCTTTGCGAAAAGCCGCTCGCGATGGACATCCCCGAGTGCGAAGCGATGGTCGCCGCCGTGAAAAAGGCGAAGGTGGTGAACATGGTCTGCCACAACTACCGCCGCATCCCGGCCATCGCGCTCGCGAAACGGATGATCGAGAATGGCGACTTGGGCGACCGTATTTTTCACTACCGCGCCCGCTACGCGCAGGACTGGATCACCGACCCGAACTTCCCGCTCGTCTGGCGGCTTCAATCCAAGATCGCCGGCTCGGGTTCGCACGGCGACATCGACGCGCACATCATCGACCTCGGACGTTATCTCGTCGGAGAACTCAAGGAAGTCTGCGGCGTCATGGAGACATTCATCAAAGAGCGCCCCCTCCTCGCGGAAACAGGCGCGGGACTTGGCGCGAAGGCTTCTCAGAAAATGGGCAAGGTCACCGTCGATGACGCCGTGTCGTGGATCGGCCGGTTCAAGAACGGGGCTATTGCAAACCTCGAAGCCACGCGGTTCGCGCATGGCCGCAAGAACCACATCACGCTCGAAATCAACGGCAGCAAAGGCTCGCTCGCCTTCAACTTCGAGGACATGAACCGCCTCGAATACTACAACGCCGAAGACCCCGCCGACCGGCGCGGCTTCCGCAGCATCATCGTCACCGAAGGAGCGCATCCGTACGCCGGAGCCTGGTGGCCGCCCGGCCACATCATCGGCTACGAGCACACGTTCGTGAACGCCTTCGCCGACTTCGTCAAGGCGGTCGTCGCAGGAAAAAGCGTGCAGCCGACCTTCGCCGACGGCCTCGAAAACGAACGCGTTCTCAGCGCCATCACCCAAAGCGCGAGGACAAAACAGTGGGTGAAACTTTAGAACAATAAAGCCGCAGAGGACACAGAGATCACGGAGGATTCCCAACTGACCTCGTTGAACTCTGTGTCCTCCGTGGCCAAAACAACCTTATGAATAGATTCGAAAACCAAGTCGCCATCGTCACCGGCGCGGGCCGGGGAATCGGCCACGCCATCGCCCTTCGCTTTGCGAGTGAGGGCGCGAAAGTCGCCGTCGTCAGCCGCACCGAAGCCAACTCCGCAAAGACCGCCGACGAAATCAACGCAGCCCATCCGGGAGCGGCCAAAGCGTATCCCGTCGATGTCGCCGACCACAAAGCCGTCGCGGAACTCGTTCAGAAAATCCACGCCGACTTTTCGCGCATCGACATTCTCGTCAACAACGCAGGCGTCACGCGCGACGGCCTCAGCATGCGGATGATCGGAGGAGGACTGGGATGTCGTCGTCGATACGAATCTGAAAGGCGCGTTCAGTTTCATCCAGGCCGTCGAGCGCCCGATGATCAAGCAACGCAGCGGACGCATCATCAACATCAGCTCCGTCGCCGGCCTCATGGGCAACGCCGGTCAGTCCAACTACGCCGCGAGCAAGGCCGGCCTTCTCGGCCTCAGCAAATCGCTCGCGCGCGAACTCGCCAGCCGCAACATCACCGTCAACGTCGTCGCCCCAGGCTTCATCACCACCGACATGACCGGCGTGCTGCCCGATGCGGTTAAGACCGGAGTGCTGGCAAACATCCCGCTCGGCAAATTCGGCGAACCCGAAGACATCGCCAGCGCTGTCGCGTTCCTCGCAAGCCCCGAAGCCAAATACATCACCGGCCAGATCCTCACCGTCGATGGCGGGATGGTGATGTGAGGGATAATCGCCATCAACTGAACGTGCCCGCGTCAATCCGAGGATCCAACTTTGTAATGAATCCGTCGAATATGCTCGTAAGGAATGATGTCCGCGTAACCTTGATCGTCTTCGATCACCAGCACTTTTTGGAACACTGCTGCGTGATCGGATGTAGGGATCGAATAAACAACATCCTCAGCAACATCGACGACGAATGGCTGAAAAGGCTTCGTATGGATTAGCTTCAGGATTTGCTCACGCATCAATCACATTTACCCTTTCGACGGGGTGCCGCAAAGTAAATCAGCCCGCTTAAATCCCATGCTTCTCTACTTGCTCCGCCACGCCGACGCCGAGCCGCACGCGAGTTCCGATGCGGCGCGCGAGTTGACGAAGAAAGGCATCGATCAGGCGCGGCGCGTCGGCAAATTCTGTCGTCGCAACGAAATCGTGCCTTCGATCATCGTCACCAGTCCGCTTGTTCGCGCGGAGCAAACGGCGCGGATCGTAGCAGAGGAACTGGAACTGCCCGAAGTCGTCGTCGCCCCTTTTCTCCAATGCGGAATGGACCCGGAAACAGCGCTCGATGAAATCAAGAGCCACCTTCGATTCGAGAGCGTGATGCTCGTCGGGCACGAACCGGATTTCAGCCATCTGGCGGCAAAGCTTTTGGGCGCGTCATCGGGAACCAAGATCAACATTCGCAAAGCCTCGCTCACTCTTTTTGAAATTCAGGACGCCAAGGCCAGCACCGCCGTCTTGCAGTTTTCCATTCCCGCGAAACTCCTGTGACGCCGAACATCATCCGCACGAACTCATTCGTCGCAGACGCCGCAAACTTCATTCTCGAAAACGCGCGCGAGGCGATGCGGGAGCGGGGCATGTTCCGGCTCAGCCTTTGCGGCGGGAGCACTCCGCGACCTGTCTATGCGGAGCTTGCAAGGATCGGCTCCGATCTTGATTGGGAGAAAATCCAAATCACCTTCGGCGACGAACGCTGCGTTCCGCCCGACGACGCGCAGAGCAATTACAAAATGGCGAAGGAATCGCTGCTCGATCGCGTTTCGATTCCTGCCGGGAACGTCTTTCGCATGCGCGGCGAACTGCCGCCCGACGATGCCGCCCGCGAATACGAAGCGAAACTCGCCGCTGTGGCCGCGCGTTTCGGCGAACAGCGTTACCTGCACGACCTTATCCTGCTGGGCCTCGGCGACGACGGCCACACCGCCTCGCTGTTCCCCGGCACCGCCGCGCTCGATGAGACGGAGCGAAACGTCGTCGCCAACTTCGTCCCGAAATTCGCCGCGCATCGGATCACCTTCACCTGCCCGCTCATCAACGCCGCGCGCCACGTCTGCTTCCTCGTCAACGACCCTAAGAAATCCGGCGTCATCGACGAGGTTCTAAGCGGCAAATCCGACTACCCATCCGCGCGAGTGGTTCCGGCTTCCGGGGAGTTAACGTGGTTGATTGGTTGTTAGACCATATGCCTCGCCTCTGGAACGCAGTTTACACGATTATCTTCGCTCTTTCGATGTGGCTTGGATACGTCTCAATGACCCCAGACAAATTGCGCCGGCTAAACCCCAGCATTGCATCAGGCTGTGTTCTTCCATTTGCGTTAGCTTCGATTGGCGGCATTCTCGCGATGCGATACGCACGTTCCAAGAATGCCTGTTTCCGTTTACCGTCTTGGAACCGTCGTTTCCCGTTCTGTTATTGGGAAGATCCGATGCAGGCATTCTTCGGCTACACTCTCGTAACATTTGGCCTGCTGATGGGAGGCTTCTTTCGCATTTCGGTCAGCGGCGCTAACGGGCTATGGGAGGTGTTGTGGGATGCATCTTCATGCGCCGGTCTGTTGGTGGCACAGGTTGTCGGCTATAGACTTTACCGCGACGCCGCTGGGATGCAGCGCACTCCCTGAAAGGCATTCGGCCTAAACCGAGTCGTCTTCCAGCGAGAGATGGGCGCCTTTGGGCGTTTGCTTGTCGAGCGCTTGTTCGAGGGCATGCCAAGCGAGCGTGGCGCATTTTACGCGGAGCGGGCTGTGAAAGGAGACAAACTCTGCGAGGGATCGAGGCGATAACGACTCGGGCGGATTTGTCGAGGCGATTGCCGGTGAGATGCTGCAAGATGAATTCCTCGGTGTGAATCTCTCGGTGGTCACCGCAGCAGATGCTTCCTCTTGATGTTGTCCGGATCCTCATACGCTGAATCTCCATCGGAGCTGCGGTTGGACAATCCGCCCACCTACGATCGAGTAACAACCCGGATGCGGTATTCGTCTGTTTGCAATCCCATCTACACCGGCTCGATTGAAACCTTCACCTATGTTTCGCAGCCGTGGAGCGGCTATGGCATCTTCACGGCGAGGGTGGCCAGCTTCTCCAGCAGTGACTCCGCAGCCAAGGCCGGCGTCATGTTCCGCGAAAGCCTCACGGCGGGAGCGAAGAAAAGCATCACCTACATGACTCGCTCAGGATCGGCCTGCGCCCGGCACAAGACCGCCACGAAAGAAATTAAGGCACTCGGCAGATGAGAACGAATAGAGGGCCTGGTCGGTGGCGGTGACGAGGCTGGTGAGATCGCGGGTTGCCAATTTGCTCGGCGGCGAGCGGCGGGGGTCTCGACCTGCCAGTCCGGCGGCAGTTTTTTGAGGGGGGAACGAACTTCGCATGCTCTCCGGCCGTGCAGATGTGCCAGACTCGGGACGCGGCCACCCGAGTTTGCCTCCAGAGTTTCTCGCCCCGACGCCGCAGCCCGCGAACTTTTCGGTTGCGTGAGTCCTTAACAATGATAAACCGGTGGCGATGATTCGCTTTGGTTTAGACTTTCACAGAATGGGGAGCAGCCCCGGCATTGAAAGCCGTTTCATGTGCTTGCGCACCGCCAAAGTAGAACAAGCTCAACTCGGAATTCGCAATCTCTCCGTAAGTGGCTGATAATCAGATAGGCCGGCGTGGCGGAATTGGCAGACGCGCTGGACTCAAAATCCAGTATTCGCAAGAATGTGTCGGTTCGACCCCGACCGCCGGTACTCTCTGAAATCGACTTGGGCTTGCCACCCGGTTCGCTATTCACCCGCTGTTGGAGAGGTCGAGAGTTCACCGCTCCGACCACCCCGCTAACGGCCTTTTCGAACTCGCTACTGAGCAATTGTAATCCAATGGCGCTTCATTCAGCATGTCGCTTTCCAACCTGCCCCTGAAATTTTTCGGGAGCATTTTCAACAGCGTTCCCGTCTTTAACACCTAACAGGCTATGAAATTCTCCACCTTGGTCCTCGCCGCGCTGCTCGCTTCGTTCGTTGCATCTTCTCCAGCACAGCAGCCATCGCCGCCAACAAACACCATCACCAAAGAGCAGACCGTTTACGTGCCGTTTGAGAAACTCGAGCAGGTTTTCGAGAATCAGGAGCGCGGTGTTTTCCTGCCCTATCGCGAGTTCCTCGAACTCTGGAACAAGCTGAACCTGCCCGATCAAATCAAGAAGACGGAGCCGCCAGTCGATGGCGTCCTCGCTGCCGCGCATTACACGGGAATAGTCGAGGGCGATGCGGTCGTCATGAAGGCGAAGCTCGATCTCGAAGCGCTCAAGGAAGGCTGGTCGGTGCTCAAGCTCGGCGCGGGCCAGTTGAACATCGCCGACGTGAAATCCAATGCGAATCTCAACGTCCGTGACGGCAACTACGAGGTGATTTTTCCGAACAAAGGAAAATACGAATCCGAGATGACCATCTACGGCAAGGTCACGCGCGAGACAGGCCGCAGCACGCTGCATCTCAATCTGCCGCGCACCGCCGTCTCGCAGTTCGAGCTGGTGATTCCCGAAAAGGGACTCGACTTCACCATCACCCCCGCGTCTGCGTTCACGAGCGCCGAGCAGCCGGATGGCTCCACAAAACTCGCCGTTTATTTCGGCGCTTCGCAGGAAATCAACATCGCCTGGCAGAAGCGCGCCGGCGAAACCGCTCTCACGCCGCTGCTTTTTGCAGAGACATCTGCGGCCGTGAGACTCAGCGCCGGCGCGGTCCGGACGACGCTCGACGTGCAATATCGCATCCTGCGCACGGGCGTGAGCACGTTCGAGATTCTCGTGCCCTCCGACCAGCAGGTGCTCAACGTCGATGGACAGAACCTGCGCGACTGGACCTTGCAGCCCGCCGACAAAATGCAGCGGCTCATGGTCAACCTGCACACGCCCGCCCGCGACAACTACACGCTGCGGATCAACATGGAAACCAGCGTGCAGGCGCTTCCCGCGAAGATCGCGCTGCCCGCGTGCGAAGTAAAAAACGTCGAGCGCCAGAGCGGCTCGGTCACGATTTCCGCCGATCCGGAACTCGTTGTCGAGGCCGGCGATCTGGCGGGCCTCACGCAACAGGCCGCTGTCATTGAAAAAGGAAATTCGCTCGTCGGTCAGTATCGCTATCTGCGGTTGCCCTATTCGGCCCGGCTTTCGATCTCGCAGACGGAACCGGTGGTGGAAGTCACCAGCGATGCGCTCGTGACCATCGAGCCGGAGACCAAATACCTGACGGCGAAATTCAACTACGAAGTCAAAAAGGCAGGCATCTTTTTCGCCCGCATCGCCCTGCCCGCGGGCTTTGCGCAGGCCGAGGCAAAAGGCGAGGCGGTGGAAAGTTCGAGCGTCCAAAAAGTCGGCGACAAGAACATCCTCGAAGTGAAATTCAGATCGCGCCGCACCGGCGCATTCAGCTTCGACATCAATGCCGAAGCCGCCCGCAAGACACCGGACGAGGCGCTGACCGTCCCGGTTTTCACGCCGCTAAATGTGCAGCGATACGAAGCCAGGGTCGGCGTCGCAATTCATGTGAGCCTCAAGGCCAACACCACCGATCCCGGCGACCTGCGGCAGGAGGACATCCGCAACATGAAGGCACTTCCAGTCCGCGACCCGGAGACCGCGCCGCTCACGCTCGGATTTCGTTATCGCGGCGAGGCAAAGCCCGCGCAGGTCGCATTCGAGCTTCGCAAACCGCGCGTGTCGGTCGAAGTGCTTGCGCTCACCGAAGTGCGCGAGGCGCTGATCAAGAACGAGTGGCGTTTCAATTACAACGTAGAGTATGCGGGCGTGAACGAGTTCTCGATCGCCGTGCCGAAAGCCATTGCCGACGACATTCAAATCGATGGCGATGACATCAAGGAGCGAACCAGGTCCGACGAGAAAAACGAAAAGGGCGAACCAACCGGCAATGTGATTTGGAAGGTCAGTCTTCAGGACAAACGGCTCGGCCAATTCCAGCTCAGAGTCTCGCTCGAAACGCCGCAAACCCAGTTGAAACAAGGTTCCGCGGCCGACGTGAACCTTTACGAACTGCGTCCGCTGAACGTCTTTCGCGAGACCGGACAGGTCGCCGTGCTGAAGGACGGCAACCTCGAATTCACCGCGACCGACGCGAAGGGGCTCGAGCTTATCGACCCGAAGGAACTCAGCGACGAATTACAGCGCGAAGGCATTTTCCTCGCCTACAAATACGCCGCGCATCCCATCGCGCTTCATCTCAGCATCGCGAAAAACCTCTACCTCGATGTGCCGTCCGCGCTCGTGACTTATGCGGTCCTAAACAGCGTCGTCGCAGGGAACAAGGCCGAGACGACCGAGGTGATCTACTGGGTGCTCAATAAATCGCAGCAGTTCTTCAGCATCCAGCTTCCGCCCGGTGGACGGATGCTTTCCGATGCGTTCGTCAACGGCGTGCCGCAACAACCTTCGCGCCGGCCAGACAACAACGAAGTGCTCATCCGCCTGCCCGCCGCGTTGGAAAACGAAGCGTGCGCCGTGAGGTTCGTTTACGAGGTGCCGAGCAAGCGCGCCAACAGTGGCCTCTGGCCGCGCGGCACGATAAACGTGCAACCGCCAGCGGTCGCAGGCACAGGCGTGCTCCAAACGAAGTGGACGCTTTATCTGCCCAACGGCTATCGCTACGTGAAGTTCGGCGGAGCGATGAAAGAAGCCGCCGGGCGCTGGGGCTGGGATCGTTTTCGCCGGCTGGCGGATTTCTTCGTTCCTCAAGTCGGCCCGCAAGTCCGGCGCGATCGTGCGAATTCCTGGAACGAGCCGCCCGCGACGCCGAAATCGCAGGCATCCGGATTCGATTTCCAGATTCCGAAGGAAGGCGCCTCCGTCGTTCTACGGCGTCTCGACGCGCCGGCGGCAATCACGATTCACTACCGATCGAAAACCTACGCGAACATCGTCGAGGCGATTCTGTTCTTCGCCGCGTTCTTCTTTGGAGTGCGTCTCGTTAATCGTCCGCGCGAAAGCCGGTTCTCTTACGCGATGTTCGTCGGCGTGGGCGCGCTCATCATCGCAGGTGCGGTCGCGCCGCGCGCGGCAGGAATGTGGACGGCGATTTATCTCGGTGTCCTGCTCGCGGCGGTCGTGTGGATCGTCCG
This sequence comes from uncultured Verrucomicrobiae bacterium, assembly GCA_963751395.1. Taxonomy (GTDB): domain Bacteria; phylum Verrucomicrobiota; class Verrucomicrobiia; order Chthoniobacterales; family Chthoniobacteraceae; genus CAVVUC01. The sequence goes on from CAVVUC010000001.1 coordinate 810,337, forward strand.
TGGCGCGTGGATAACGCAGAGCCGCTGGCGCGAGCGACGGCGTGAGCGCAAGGCTGCGCGCGCGTGGCAACCGCCGCCCATGCCGCCGACACCGCCCGCCCCGCAAACACCAGCCGCACCACAAGTCTGAGCGAGTTTATGATCTGGCGCATCGAAGCAAATCGTCCGGGTAGCGCACGCGGCCCGCGTGCCGCTGTCGGCGGCCCGCCGACAGCATCGGAGTGCGCGCAATTTCCAGAGGGACGTCCATCGTCAAGTGTTCGCGGCGGGCCGCCGCGAACGGCACGCGGGCCGCGTGCGCTACCCGGCATTCTGATCCTCGCGCTTATTGCTTTAACCAGCGCATTGGCTTCCGAGCCGACTCCTCCCGACCGGCGTGAAATCTGGATTCCCGCCGATCAGCTCGATTCGATCTTGAGAAAGAACCCGAAGGCCGTGCTCCTTTCGCGCGAGCAATACGAAGCGCTATTGCGCGACGCGAAACGAAACGCGAAGCCCGCTCCCGAAGCCCCACAGCGCGCGACGCTCACCTCCGCGCGCTACCAGGCACAGCTCGACGGGAAGGTCGTGCAAGTTGTCGCGGAATTTTCCGTGAACGTCCTGTCCGACCAGTGGGCGCAGGTGCCGTTCGACTTCGACGGCCTCACGCTCGGCGGGCTCCGGTGCGACGCGGAGACGGCGCTCGTGGGCGGGCAACAAAGCGGCAAGGCGTCTGCCGACAGGGGCATGCGGCTTCTCGTGCGCGGGCGCGGCGAACACAAAATCACGGCGGAATTCAGCATCCCGGTCCGGATCGAATCCGGCGCGACCAAGATTCACATGAAACTTCCGCAGGCGGCGGCGAGTTCTTTCGCGATCACTCTTCCCGCGGACGTGACGATCGATTGCGACAAGCCTGCGAGCGTGAAAAAGAGCGCGGAGAAAACAATCGTCACCCTGGCTTTGTCGGCTGCGGAACCTGATTTCACCTTGTCCTGGCGGGCGTCCAGTGAGGCGGGCAACCGGGCCGCGGTGCTCTCCCAGACGAGCACCTTCATCTACTCGGTCGATGCGGAACGCGTCCACGCCGACCTCGGCATCGTGCTCAATGCGGCGCTGGGAAAACTTCCCGCCACGCTTCAAATCGACGTGCCTGCCGGCGCGAAGGTGCTGCAAGTCGAGGGTGCCGAAGTGGCAAAATGGTCACTCGCCGGGAACACGGTGACTGTCGATCTCGCACCCGGCGAACGCACCGCCGTTGGCTTCCGTCTTTTCCTCGAGACGCCTTCGCTGGATCAGGCGAGTAAGGCCACCGTCGCGCTTCCCCTGCCGAAAGTCGCCGGAGTCGGGCGCGTCACCGGCGCGTTTGCGATCCTCGGAAACCCGGCCATCGCCATCCGGGACATCCGCACCGACGCGCTCACAATCCAAACGGAGGGCACGTTCGACGCGGCGATCGAGCGGAACCCGTCGTTCGTCGCAGCCTGCCGGTTTCTCGCGCTGCCGGAGTCGCCACGCATTGATGTGAGCCGGATCGCGCCGCGCTTCGACGCCGATCTCGACACGTTCGTCCAATTCAATCAGGACGCGATTCTCATCGAGAGAACGATCGTGCTGCGCGAAGTCGAAGGCTCGATCTTCTCGGCAACGATCACGATTCCCTCCGCCGAGGAAGTGCTCAGCGTGCAGCGCGCCGACGGCTCCGAACCGGACTGGCGGCTCGAAAACAAGAAGGTCAACGTCCGCTGGAGCGACCAGCTCGCCGCCGGCGAGAAGCGCGTTTTCAAGATTCGCAGCCGCGTCGAGCCGAAGAACTGGAACCAGCCCGTCTCCGAAAGCATCGCGTTCTCACTCGGCGATGCGCGCGTCGAAGGCGCGGAAAAAGTGACCGGCTATATCGCGTTGAAAGCCGACCCTTCCTTCCGCGTCGAGACGGAAGCCTCCGACGGACTCGAACCTCGCGATGGCCGCCAGACTCCGGTGCAGGGCGAGTTCGCATGGTTCCGACGCCAGAACTTCGCGTTGAAAACGAAGATCACAACGCGCACGCCGGAACTTCAGGCATCGGTCATCGGTTACGCGCTGCCGATGGAGAACGCCCTCGATCTTCACGCGCAGTTGGATTTCACGATTCTTCATTCCGGCGTGAAGAAGGTGCGGATCAAAGTGCCCGCGAAATTCGCGGCGCAGTTTTATTTCGACGGCCCGCAGGTCGCCGAGCGGAACCTGGAGGGCGACACCTGGAGCGTTTCATTCCAAAAGGAAATCACGGGCACCTGCTCGCTCAGCGTCACCGCCCAAATCCCGATCGAGAGAAACGCGGACGACGCATCGCGGTTCGCCGTCGAGGTGCCGGTCATCACGCCGCTTGGCGTGTCGCGCGTGAACGGCTCGTGGGTCGTCGAGGCGAACACCGACACGGAAATCACTTTCAAAACCACCGGCATGAACGCGCTCGACTCGCTCCTCGCACCGGCGCTCGCCGGCTACAAGCCGCGACATCGCGTCATCGGCGTTTTCGATTACCTCGGCTCGGCGTATTCGCTCACGCTCGAAGGCGTGCGCCACGAGGTCGCGACGATCCCGACCACGATTGTCGATCGCCTCGAACTCGCCAGCGTGGTCTCGACGAGCGGAGCCGGGCGGCATCATGCAATGTATCTGCTGCGCACTTCGGGGGAACAGTTTCTCGATGTCGGGCTTCCGCCCGGCTCGAAACTCTGGTCACTCTCGGTCGATGACCAGCTTGTCAAACCCGTGAGCCACAGGAAGGACACCGTGCGTGTCGAACTGCCCGCGAAGCTGGAATCGGGGAGTTCGGTGAGCGTGCTCTTGCTCTACGAAACGGGCAAACACGAGTGGGGCGGCTCAGGCTCGCAGGAGCTGATCGCGCCCAAGCTCGCGACACGCATCCCCGTGCTGGAAAGCCGGTGGCGTGTGTTTTTGCCAGAGGAAGTTTCGTATCGGAACTTCTCAAGCAATCTGCCGATGAAAACGAAAGTCCACGAGCCGGTGCTGGCAAGCTGCCTCCTATGGCGATTGCCAGCAAAGGAAAATAAGCTGGCGGGCATCATCGTTCCAAAAATCAATTGGAACGACGCAACTGTGCGGGACGCCGTTGATTCTCTCCGCCGCCAGACTGGCGTGGACATCATCTTACACTCGGACGAAGCGACGAAACAGACGCGCATTACGCTGTCACTCAAGGACATTCCGTTGACGGATGCGCTTAGATACATCGCGAATCTTTCGAATCTAATAGTAAAAGCGGACGCGCACTCAGTGGCGCTCGTCCCTTACTCGGAATACACCGAGGAGCTCGAGACGAAGGAATTCAAAGTTCAGCCGAGCTTTCTTCCAAACGCTCCTGAAGACGCCTCGCGCAAAATGAGTGCTCGCGAATTCCTCGAACAGCAAGGGGTTCCGTTTCCCCCGGGTGCTACGGCGTTCTATCTGCCGGGAGCCAGAAAGCTGATTTTGAGAAACACGCGTTCCAACCTGGATTTGATCGACCAGTGCGTTGATTCATCGAAACCCTCGTCCTCGCAAGAATTCGTGTTCGGCACCGCCGGTCTTTTGCCGATGAAATTCGATCTGCCGCTGACGGGGCAGCCGTTTTTGTTCGAGGGATTTTATGCGCCGGAGAAAGTGACGTTCTCCTACACCGACTGGTGGAGCCGGGCGCGGCGGATGTGGATTTGGTTCGTGGCCGGCGGCGTGGCGTTTCTATTTGCCGGAAGGCGGCGACCGTGGGTGGCGATGCTCTGGGGGATGCTCGTGCTGACGTTCGTGCCGCTCTGCGTCGCCGCGAGCGCGACGACGGCTTGCAACGCACTTCTCGCCGGATGGCTCGTGGCGTTTGTCTTGGGGCGGGTTGCCGCGTGGTTCGTTTTTCAACCGCAGCGCGTGGAGGCGAGAGCTGTATGAATTTTAGATTTCAGATTTCCGATTGCAGATTTCTTGCGACTGCCGCGCTGGTGCTCGCGTCGTGCGCCGCTTCAGTCGGAGCGCCGGAGACGGTGATCGTTCCCTACGACTCGACGAAGCCGGTGGCGGGGCAGAAGCCGGATCAGTTTTACGTGCCTTACGATCGCTTCATCGAGCTGTGGGAGGCGGCGAAGGCGACGCGGCGCGGGCCGAAGCCGGAGCAACCCGCGACGCCGTTCGTGCTGAACTCCTCGCGCTACGAGGGGACGCTCAAAGACGACGTGGTGAGCTTCCGCGGGACGATCGAACTGAACACTTTCGGCGACGACTGGGTGGCGGTGCCGCTCGATTTTCAGAGCGTAAAGCTCGGGGCGCTCAAGCTCGACGGGCGGCCCGCATCGTTCGACGACGGGAAGGTGCTGGTGGAAAAACCGGGCCGTCACGTGCTCGAAGTCGAGTTCGATCTTCCGCTCGAGAAAGGCGCGACGGCGCTGCAATGGAACATCCCTCGCACCGCCGCGACGCTCGTTTCCATCGCGCTGCCGCAGCCGCAGATGAGCGCGACTCTCGTGCCATCGAGCGGCGTCGTGGAAAAGACCGCAGATGGCCGGAAGATCGTCACCGCCGCAATGGGCGGAGTCACCGAGGTGTCGTTGAAGATTGATTCGTCGGTGGCGATTTCGCAGATGACCGAACCCGTTGTTGCGAGCATTCGTTCGGAGCTGGAAGTCACTCCGGCAATCGAAACCGTCCGTGCCGCGTTCGTGTTTTCGTTTCCCAAGGCCCGGCAGGACCGCTTCACGGTTTATATCGACAAGGGCTGCGCTGTGGTCGGACTCGACGCCGCGAATCTGAAATCGTGGAAACTCACCGGCGCACAGGACCGGCAGGCGCTCGAGATCGTGCTGGCGGAACCGGCAAAGGACAATTTCAGCTTCGACATCGCCTGCGAGCGCCCGCTGGCCGTGCTGCCAGCGGACCTGGCTTTCCCGCTTTTCTCGGCTGCCGCAAAGCGCGTCGAGCAGACGGTCGCGTTCTTCGCGGCGAAGGAAATCGAGGTCGCGCCGAAACCCTCGGCGGCGTTCCGGCAGGTTCCGCCCGGCGCCGGGTCGAAGTCGGGACTGCATCCGGTGGCGGCCTTCGCGACGACGGGAACCGCGGAGCCGCTGGCTTATCGTGTGAGCGCGGCGAAGCTGACGCGCGAGGCGGTGGTGAATTATGTCTATCAAGTCAATCGACGAAAGATCGAGTTGATCGCGTCATTCGGGTTGCAGTCGAAGGGGCGGGAGCTTTTCGATGCGACGCTCACGCTGCCGGCTGACTTTGAAGTGCAGGCCGTGCAAAGCGAGCGGCTCAAGGATTGGTGGCGCGACGGCGACCTGCTCCGCGTCCGGTTCAAAGGCGCGACGCCGAAGCAGACGCCGCTCGTGGTTTATCTCGTGAAGCAATACGCGTCGGCGCCGGACAAGCTGGAGCTGGTGCCGCTCGTGCTGGAAGGCTTCGCGCAGGTGCGCGGCGAGGCAATCATCGCCGCGCACAAAGGCGTGAAAGCGGGCCTCGCTGTCTCGGGTGATGCGAAGGAAATCGCCGCCGAAGATGCGGCGGAGGACTTCTCGATCCTGCCGCCGCTCGAACGTAAGCGCGCCTTTTCATTCAAACAACAAAACTTCCACGGCAGCGTGACGCTCGAAGCGCTGCCCGCGCGCATGAATGCGCTGTGGGTAATGTTCGCGCAGGCGCACGAGGGCTGGCTTTCGCTGAGCACGCACGCGAGTTTGAGCGTGCGCCAGGGAAGCACGGATCGCGTGACGTTCAGCCTTCCGGCCAGCCTGCCCGAGGCCCGGGTGACGGGCGGCGAAGTGCGCGAGACAACATCGAAGATCGACGGCGACCGGCGCGTGTACGAGGTCGTTTTTCAAAACGATGTGTATGAATCGGCGGAGTTCACGGTCGATGTGGATCAGGCCGGCGCGGGCAATCTCGCGCTGCCTTCGCTCGCGTTCGCCGGCGTGGATCGCACGGATGGATTCGTCCTCGTCGAGAACGCCTCCGAGTATGAAATGCAGCTCACGCCCAGTGGCCTCGACACGGCACAGCGGTCGGACATTCCGTTTCTGCCGCAGCTCTCACCGAGCGCGAGCGTCTTCCGCGCGCAGCCCGGCTGGGCGCTGACGATCACGATGAACCGGCTCGAAAAAGCGGCGACCCGCAGCGCGTTCGTCGCGTGGGCGGAGATCACGACGGCCATCCGGCGCAACGGCGTGGAGTGGAATCGCGCGACGTATCATTTGCAAAACCGCTCGCTCCAATTCCTGCCGGTGAAGCTCCCGCGCGGCAGCGAACTGGTGAGCGCGCGCGTGGCCGGCCAGAACGTGCGGGCCGATGCGGGCGAAGTCGAGAAACAAAAAGTCGTGCTCGTGCCCCTCATCAAGACCAAGCCGGGCGATCTTTCGTACGATGTCGAGATCGTCTATCGCAGCACGGCGCGCGGGCCGCTCGGCTGGCTGTCGCATCGCAAGCTCGACGATCCCGATCTCGTCGGCATCACCGTCGAGAAGACACTCTGGAATCTTTGGCTGCCGGAGGATTTTCCCATGGCGAACAAGCCCGAGCGCGTCGGCAACATGGAGATGGTGATCGAGGAAATCGCGCGCACCGAGAAGCTCGAAGGCGTGCTGCAGGAACTGAAAAGCCTTGGCGACGTGATCACGAGCACGAGGAGCATGTCCGTTCGCAGGCAGGCGGAATACAACTACGGCAAGCTCTCGAAGTCGCTTGAGGAAGCGGCGAAGGCGTCGCCGCAGGGAAGCTGGGAGGATTTAGATTCCAAATCGAACGTCGGGAAAAAGGTTGCCGACAAGCAGCAGTTTGAAGCACAAGCTCGAAATCGCGCGATTCAAAGCGAGCTGAAGCAGGAGCAGCAAAAGTTAGAAATGAAGCCCGCTGAAACTCCGGCGTCTCAAACGGTGGTCAGCGCTGGAACCCTGAACTTCAGCGGCGGCTGGGCCTCAAACAGCATCTACTTCGCCAAAGATGGCGTCGCCGCTCCGGGCAAACCCGCGGCTCCCGTGGATTCGGACAAGCGCGATTTTTACATCAACGACTACGTCGTGGTGCAGAAGAACAAACTCGCCGAGCAGGCAGATCGTGAAGCCGGAGAAAAAAGAAGCGACGCCTCGTCTCTCGAAGGTGCGAAGAAAATAGATGAGTTGAGGAAATCGCAGTTGGACGATTACAGCAACCGGCAGGACGCTGATATTACCGCCGACTCCTCGCTCAGCGTGGACAAAAATAGCTTGGGGCTGGAAACGGCGCGCGGCAACGCGGCGATGATTGTGAATCGATCAGCATCCAGCAGCACCATGGCTCCACAAGCGGAGCGGCAACCGCAGGCGGGTATGGAGCAGGCTGTCGCCGTGCCGCAGACCGCACCGGTAAACGCCCCGGTGCCGGGGTTGTCAGGGGTGGCCGGACTCGGCTCCTTTAGTGGCACTGCCCGTTCTGAAAAGGGCGCAGCCGCAAAGCCCACGCCCGAGCCGAGCCGAAACCCGAGCAATTGAGTCAGACCGGACGCATCTCACTCGCGGTCGATTTTCCGACTGAGGGACAGGTCTATCATTTCAAAAAAATCAAAGCGAACGCCGCGCTCGATCCATGGATTCAGGCGTCGCGGGCGTGGGATAACGGGAAGCGTGTGATGCTGTTCGCCGCGCTGGCTCTGGCGCTTGCGGTCGCATCGAGGATGGTTGGACGTCGCGCGGCGGTTTGAGTGCCTTCCTAAAACCGTCCACCGAGAACCACTTCCCCGTAAGCGGCTCCCAGATCGGTCTTGTATTCGGAGCCGGCCCGATGGAAATCGAAGTTGCGATACGCCATGTAACCAGTCCCGATCTCCGCCGTCCAATTCGACGAAACCTTCCAGGTCGCTCCAACGCCCGCGCGGACCTCCCAATACTCGACGATCGCATTGTTGAGCCGGGGGTTGCCGTGCGCGTCACCAAACTTTGCATCGACACGATACGTCGCGCCTTTCACATCGCCGCCTAGGAACAGCTTCAGCGATTTGTCCCAGTCGTATTCGAGACGCGGGCGGGGCAGGATGCCGTTGAGCACCCATTTTTCGGACATCTTCCAGCGAACGCCGACAGCCGGAATGAACGGCCATTTGCGGTTCACATCGACGCTGGCACCGGCAACCCATTGCAGGTCCGCGCTCGCGAGATAGGAGCAGCCGAGGATGAACGGGACGTTGAACGAGCCTTTCGTGATGTCGCCGGAGCCGCTGTAAAACCCCGGGCGTGCTTCGATCCGGATCAGCCACGAATCGAACAACTGCATGTCGAGCCCCACCACGGCGGCGAACGATTGAAGTGTGTTGGGCAGCGGCGCGGAGTCGGGCAGTCCGAAAGAGAAGCGCTTCCACTCGCCACCGAGGCGAAGGAGCGGGCCTTCTCCAAGCTGCGGCGAAATCACGTAGCGAAGCAGATTCGCCTGCTCGGAAACATTGCCGGTGCGGTTGTCATCGAGTTTCGTTTTCGCGCCACCGACGATGGAGTATTCACCGTCGAGTTCCTGCGCCAGCGGGCGGGCGGCGTGAAGGCCGGTGGTGGCAAGCACCAGTAACAATGGGAGCGCGATTTTTTTCATAAAACAAAAGGCTTAATGGCTGGCCGAAGCGTCTTTCAAAAAGGCCCGCACGCCGCGCTGGACCGACTTCATCATGATCGAGCCGGAACCCATCCGCTCGACGCCGCGCAGTTGACCGAGCGTTCGGGGAAGAAAGCAGGTCGCCCCGCCAGACGAGAGTCGCCGCCTGCCCGTTCACCGTCACCGGCCAGCCCTGATAAAACGTGAGGTAAACGTAATAGCCGCCGCTTGCGTAGTACTGAAGGTCCACCGCCTGCCAGTTCGAGGCCCCGGGTCGATTGTAAGTCGCGCCTAGCGAGAACGCCGCCTGTCCTTCGACATCGAAGAGCTCCCAGTAGGATGCGGCTTTCGAGGACGAGCCATTCAATGCATCGACGAGCGTGGAGAATTGTGCCCGGATTTTGCCGGTTTCCTTGAGGAGTCTCGCGATCTCGTCCGAAGCGCGGATCGCCTCTCCGTCAAGGTTGTAGGGCGGCTGCTTTGCGACGCCCCCGGAGGCAAATGCGGAGGCACGCTGGTAAAGCAAGTTGCCCCACGCCTCACTCAAAATCGCGCCGCTGTTGGATCCGGAGGCGGTCTTCGGAAACGACTTCGCTTCGGCGGTGCTCATGTAAAGGCCGGGCTTGTCGGGATTCAGTTTTCCCATCGCGTCAATGAGCGAACGCACTGCGGCGTTGCCGGGTGCGGATTCGATTTTCTTGAAGTTGCCAGGAGTCGGTTTCGAGGGCAGTTCGGCGTGCAGATAGACTTTCAACTCGGGATGGTTGGCCGGGTTCCATCCCCCGTGAAGCGCGATGGTTTTTTCGAGCGAAGCCGGAACGAGATAGCAGCTTTCAACCGCAAGGCCGCGCGGAAAAGTCATCGTCGGACCGCGCGTGACCATCACCTCGCCTTTCGCCAGCCTGGCGAGGTCCACGTTCTTGAATGAGGAAAAGGCGGCAAGCTCGCCTACGGGGTCCGCTGCGCAAGTGCGGGCAAGAAGAGCGAATGCGAGAAAGAGGAGGGACAAGACGGAAGTTCGCGTGTGCATGTTGAGGAGTTCCTTTTTGAAAGAAAAAGCACTAGGCAGGGCAGGCCGGCTTGTCAACGCCGATGAAGATCGCGCGCCGCCGCCTCAGCGCTCCAGCCCGTAGGCGTCGAGCACTTCGCCGAGTTCCTCCTGCAACCATTCCTTGGAAAGCCCGAACTCCTCGAGCGTGTATTCGTGCCTGCTCTTGAAGTCGCCCTGCCGTTGCGTGGCGGCCTTCAACTTCGCGCGGAAAGTCCCGCTCATCGTCCATCCGAAATGCGCGTACACTTTTTCCAAAGTGGCCAGCGGATCGCGCGCGAGGTCGCGGTAGTCGATGCAGTAGTACTGACGCGGGTCCACCTTTTCCCGAAACTCATAGAGGTGCTGATACCACCGCACGGCCAGGCGCGCGTACGCTTTGGAAACCGGCGAGTCCTTTGGCAACTCGGGCGAATGCGCCTGCCAGACCGGGTAGAAAACGCTGACGTGCGACGCGACTGATTTGTAAGGATGGCGGATGATCGTGATGAACTTCGCATCCGGGAACGCTTCGAGCAGCGACTCGACCGCACCGGAGGATTGTGTGGCTTTCGAAAGCATCGTCTTGTCCGGGCCGCTGGCGTAGAGACGGCGTTGGAGACAGCTCTTGTAGTAGGCCATGAGCTTGCGGCGCTCTTCCGGGGGAAGCGCGTCGGGAAAACCGGCGGCCCAAAGTTCATCGACGTGGAGGAAAAGGAGAAAGATCGCCTCCGTGACAAATGCATAGACAAAGAATCCGTCGTCCTCCTCCGGCTGGTTGAAGTGCATCTTGTGCATGTCGTCCCAACCGCCGAACCATTTCCGTTCCGCCCACACCACCAGTCGCTCGATCGGACGCCCGATGCACCGGTCCAGCCAGACGATGGCGTCGATGAAACGCTGCCACGACACCGCCGGAAAAATCGTCTGATAAAGCGAGTTGTAGATGAACCGCTCCTCGTCCATCGCCATGAGCTTCTGCGTGAGCGTGGTGCCGCTGCGCGGCGGCGCCACGATGAAGACCGGCGACTTCACGACCTGTCGTTTGAACTTTGGGAAAAAGACGTGATCAAGCGCGCGCCCGCATGCAACCACGATCCACATCATCCAGAACAGCGCCGTGAAAAAGAGCACGTAAAACCAGCGACGGAGTCGAAAGGGACTTCCGAAGAATGCGAGGCGCTCTGCGCGCAGAAAAAGCTGCCAGTTGAAATACACGATGGAAAACCTTTGGGGTTTTGATGAGCGCTTCTTTGACCATGCGCGCAACAGCGGGTCAACCCCGAAGTCTGCCGCCACTGTTGCCGTCGGGCCTTTTTTTTGTATGAATCATCGGTTCAATGCCAGAACCGCTCATTGCACTCGATCAATTGGAAAAAGTTTTCGGCGACACCGTGGCCGTGGACAAGGTTTCCATGACGATCCCGCCTGGCGAAATTTTCGGGTTCCTCGGCGCGAACGGAGCCGGCAAGACCACCACGATTCGCATGCTTTGCGGACTCACCCAGCCGACTGCCGGACACGGCTTGATCGGAGGCGACGACGTCTGGACGGAGCGTTACCGCGTGCGATCCCGGTTCGGCTATCTCGCTCAAAAATTCAGCCTCTACACGGATCTCACGGCGGAGGAGAACCTGCGGTTTTTCGGCGGCGCCTGCCGTGTGCCTCACGAATTGCTCGCAAGCCGCATCGACTCGCTGCTGCGTCAGGTCGATCTCGAAGCGAAACGTCACGCGAAGGCCGGCACTCTTTCCGGCGGAATGAAGCAGCTCCTCGCCCTGGCCTGTGCGTTGATTCATGATCCGAAGCTGCTGTTCCTCGATGAACCGACTTCCGGCCTCGATCCCGTGCATCGCCAGCAGATGTGGGATTTGCTTTACGATCTGGCCCACGAAGGGACCACGGTTTTTGTCACCACGCATTACATGGACGAAGCCGAACGCTGCACCGAGGTCGGGTTTCTGCACAAAGGCCGGTTGCTTGTGAAGGAATCGCCGAGAGCATTGAAAGCGACCTTCAAAGGCAGGCTGCTCGAGATGCTCGTCGAGCCCGTGATGCCGGCTCTCGTAAAATTCCGCGCGACACCCGGCGTGCTCGGCGTCGCGTTGCGGAGCGGCCACGCGCGCGTCTATGCGGCGAACCCCGAGCAACTGCTCGATCAATGGAAAAAGCAGTGGCCCTTTCCCGACATCAACTGGATCGGCCACGGCTGGGTCGAACCAGACATGGAAGATGTCTTCAAAGCCTACTCGCAGGGCTATTACGAAATCCTCAACGTGAAGGAGAGCGCATCATGAAAGGCAGTCTGAATGCAATCGCAAGCGTCGCCTACAAGGAGCTGCTCCACATCGTTCGCGACCGGCGCATCCTGGTGCTGATCATCACGCTGCCGCCGTTGTTCACATTGCTCTTCGGCCACGCCTTTGAAGCCAGCGCGAGGAAACATGTCCCCACGGTCCTCCAGGATCGGGATCAAAGCGAAGAGAGCGCGAAACTGATCAGCTTCCTCATGGGCAAGGAAGCGTTCACCTGGGAAAAAGTGGAGGCCTGGCCCGATCTGCCGCCGGATTCATTGCCCGCAAACAATCCCGGAGCGTTGGTCATTCCAGAGGGATGGGGCCGGAGCCTGAACGAGGGCAACACGCTGCCGCTGCACTTCATTCTCGATGGCAGCGACACGAACACAGCTTCGGAGTTGGAAGGGCGTCTTCGGGAAGCGCTCGGCCAGTTCAAGTTGAGCCAGCGCGACGAGATCGTTGCCAACCTGATCAGCGAATTGCCGGACAGCATCAGGGCGGCAGGCAAAGACCTGCCTGTGGAAGTCCGGGATCAACTGGCCAAAAAAGCGGAAGCGACCATGCAGGAGTGGCCGGTCCAAAGCGTGATCCTCTACAACCCGCAGCGAAAATTCATCGACTACGTGATCCCCGGAATCATCGGGCTCATTCTCCAACTGCTCACCGTCACGCTCATGGCCTGCACCATCACCCGCGAGCGCGAGGCCGGCACGCTTTCGCAGCTCATGGTCACCTCGTTGCACCGCAGAGAGATCGTGATCGGAAAAGTGCTGCCCTATCTCGTCGTCTCCATGTTCTTGATTTTGATGACCATTGGCGTCGCTCACTTCCATTTCGGCGTAAAATTCCGCGACCCGCTTGCACTCGGCCTGATCTGCTTTCTGTTTTTGCTGTGCTCGCTGGGGCTCGGCCTGCTCATCTCCGCCTTTTGCAACACGCAGACACAGGCGATCCAGTTCGCGGTGTTTTTCTTGCTGCCTGTCTTCCCGCTTTCCGGCGCATTCGCTCCGATCGAGCGCCTGCCAGCCGCGATCCGCCTCCTTTCGCAGACCTTTCCGCTCACGCATTTCTGCCATGCCTTTCGCGCCATCAATCTCCGTCACGCGAGCTTTTCATTCATTATCGGCGACCTGGTTTTCCTGCTCATCGGAGCCTTGCTGACCTGCGGCGGTGCGGCCATTCTTTTGAAGCGCGCCGACGAGTAGCGCAAAATGACTGTGACTATTCGCCAATCGCTGGCAAAGTAGTCTAGCTTCAATCGACCGCATGAACTCCACAGCCATGGACGCCGTTCCACAAACCGCAATCGCCTCCGAGCCGGAAGCCGGCGCGACTCTGCGGACGAAGCACGGCCGGGCGTGGGTGGTGGATCGCGCGGACCTGCTGGATTCTGCCGTCTGGAAGGAACTCTTCCAGCGCCACTGCAAAGATCATCGCTACTACGAAATCGTCGAGCAGACCCTGCCCGGCAAGTTCGACTACCACTATCTCGTTTTGGAAAACGAACGGACGGGGGCGATGGCGATTCAGCCGTTTTTTTTCACCGATCAGGATTTGATTGCGGGTCTGCCGCGGCACCTGCGCACCATCGTTAAACCAATCCGGAGCAGGTTTCCCCGCTTCATGAAAATGAAGATGCTCATGGTCGGCTGCGCAGCCGGCGAGGGACAACTGGGCGCTCTTGATGAGTGGGCGGTCGATGCACTCCACGAGGCCCTCGCCTTGCATGGCAGGCAGACAAAGGCATCTCTGATCCTGCTGAAAGATTTCTGCTCGTCCTACCGCTCGGAACTCGCGGTGTTTTCCAACGACGGTTACGCGCGGATCCCCAGCATGCCCGCGACGATTCTCGATCTGCGCTTCGAGAGCTTCGACGATTACATGGACAAGGCGCTGAGCCGGGTGTCCCGCAAAAGCCTGCGACGCAAATTCAAACGCGCCGCTCAAAGCCCGCCCGCCACGATGGAAGTGCTCCATGACATCACGCCGATCGTGGATGAAGTCTATCCTCTCTACCAGCAGGTGCTGGCCCGATCGGAATTCCGGTTCGAGGAACTCACGAAGGATTACCTTTGCCAGTTGGGCCAACGCATGCCGGACAAGGCGCGCTTCTTCCTCTGGCGCCAGGCGGGCCGCGTTGTGGCGTTTAGTGTCTGCATGATTCACGGCGACACACTCTACGACAACTACCTGGGCCTGGACTATTCTGTCGCCCTCGACAAACACCTGTACTTCGTTACGTTCCGCGATATCATGCAGTGGGCCATTGAACAAAAACTGCGCTATTACTACAGCACACCGCTTAACTACGATCCCAAGCTTCATTTGCGTTTCGACTTGAAACCGCTCGACCTTTACGTCTGCCATCCCTCCCCCCTGATCAACCTGATCTTCCGTCGCGTCGTACCCTTGCTCGAGCCCACCCGTTACGATGCCGCGTTGCGAAAGTTCAGGAACAATTCGGTGCTCTGGAGTTAGCCGATGAAGCCATCTCCCCTCCCCTTTCTGCGTAGCGCCTACTTCCTCCTTTTGCTCGACGCACTTTTCATCACGGCGTCACAGGTGTTTCTTAAAATAGGCGCCACGGAAACCGCAGGAGTCCCCAGCGTGGCTCAATGGCTTGGCTTCGCCGGGCTTTACTCCAATTGGGTCTGGGTGGGCATCGTATGTCTTATCCTCAGCTTCGTGTGCTGGATGAAGGTGTTGAGAAGAATGCCTTTGAACATCGCCTTCATGCTTTCCAATGTCGTCCATGTCCTGATCCCGATTAGCTGCTGGCTATTCTTGAAAGAGGTCATAACCCCCACGCGATGGTCGGGCATCGCCCTCGTGACGATCGGTCTCATGATTGTAGCGAGTCCCACGGTCAAGCTGGAGGAACGGCTATGAACAGCTACGCGCTTACAATGATCCTCCTGTCCGTTCTATCACAGGTGGCCGGCCAGATCTGGCTCAAGAAAGCGCTGGACTCAAACAGCACCGCTTCCCGGCAAAGAAAAGCGATTACATTTGCCTGTGCAATCGCAGGTCTGGCGCTTTCCTTCTTTGTAAGTCTGGGGCTGTTGCAGAAGTACGACCTGAGTTACTACTATCCCTTTCAGGGACTCAGCGTGATCATTGTCACGCTGGCCGCCTATCTGTTCCTAAAGGAACGGATCACCTTGCAGTTATCCCTCGGCATGATCCTGATAAGTGCCGGAGTTATCCTTGTCTCGGCCAGTTAACTCCTGTCTTCTAGGATCGTGTTAGCCCGACCCATTGGTCGGCCATTTGAACTACCACCACTTCCAGATGTTCGTCTCGTTTGGATGCGTCGTGTAATAGCTATAGCCCCGGTCCCCTTGCAGTGACTCGACGTGAAAATCCCCGAAAAGATAGAGCCCAGCTTCACCCGGATGGCTCGTCCTGTAAGCCTTCCTCTCGTTGTTCTTGGTTGTCGGCGTCACTGCCGGATCAATGGCGTATCCGGAGGGGTCATTCGCCTCAGCAACGATCACGATACGGCTTAGGTTGGGAACACGAGTCGGATTGCCCTCCCATTTTGCATTGTTGATGTTTGCATTGTAACCAAATGCCATTGGACTGGTCCACTCGGGATAGCCGGCCGGCACAGTCCATCCCGGATATGGCTTTATGCTGTTGCTCCGGAGCGGACTTTTTGCTCGATGCTGGAAATTGTAAACGGAGTTCTTCCAGTAGCCCGGAGGAGGGGGGAGATACCGGTCAATACACTCAGCAAAGTTCCACCGGTCCCCACCTCCCGCATCCGTTCCGGGAATCGGATACTTGAGAGTACCTGTTGTTGGATCCTTGGCCTGGTTGGGCATGATCATGTTGTGCTCCCCTTGGTAGCGCGCGATCAACTCCCCGATCTGACGCAGGTTATGGATGTCTTCCGTCATCCAGGCTTTTTCGCGAGCGCTGTTGATTGCGGGAAGTATCAGCGCAGCCAGTATCGCGATGATCGCGATGACGACCAGCAGTTCGATGAGGGTAAATGCGCCGGAACTGGATAGGTCACTGCCGCCTCTTCTTAAGTCACGCTCTGTCATATCTTAATAAACGCGGGTATCACTGGGTTATGCAACCCCAAAAGGTGCCGCCTCAGCGCACCCAAAGTCGCCGCATCCGCAACGACGGGTTCCGTGTCCTCAAGCCGACCCAGATCGGCATCTCGGTAATCAATATTGTAAAAAGACTGCATACAAAACTGATCGAATGTTCTGTGAAGTTGTTGCCGCGGTGCCCCGCCAAGAACACCGCGGCAACTTGTTCAAACACCGTGTCCCCAGCCGACCCCAAAATCGGCATCACGGTGCTGAAAGACTTATTCCTTTCGACGACTCACTCTGCGCAAGGCACCCAACAACCCAAGTCCGCTCAGGAGCATTACCCAAGTCCCGGGCTCAGGCACTGGAGCCGGCGAAACGCCGAATCCGCCGTCGGCCAGTGCAATATCCTTGCCTCCACCCACGAACGGCGTCGTCCCGGAGATGGTCAAAGACGAGATGTCGAGGACCCTTACGTTCGCCGCACCGCCGGTATGTGCCAATAGCACAGCCGTGCCGCTGGTGCCGATCGTCAGGCCACCGGTCAAGGTCTCACTGGCATCGAACGCCAGCGTCCCGCCGCTCACAGACGTCATTCCAGAGTAACTATTGCTGCCGGAGAGGATCTGCGTGCCGGCTCCGGTCTTGGTGAGGGCGATGGTGGCACTGGAACCATCGGAAATGACACCGGAGAAATTCTGACCGTTGCCGTTGTTGATGGTAACTGGCTTGCATTCGCATCAATCAAGAGACAACGGCAGGATCAGCAACCGAATGCAGCCGTTGGATTTTCAATTCCGGAAACCAAAGGAAGAACGCTTTGGCTCCGGTGCCTGCGATTCTATTTTTTCAGCAACTCACCGAGAAGCGGATGCATCAATTCATACCAGATGGCGTAACCCTTCGGGCTGGGATGCAGCTTGTCGGGCATCACATCGTTCGGAATCTCACCGTTCTCATCGAGAAATTTGCTCCCGATGTCCAGATACCGCGTCTGCTTGCCGTCATCCATTTTCGAAATGATTTTGTTGATTTCATCGACCTTCAACCGAAGCGGGCTGTCTTTGGTTGCGCGCGGGAACACGCCCAGGAGGAGCACCTGCGTATTTGGCAACTTTTCATGAATCGTCCCGACAATTTTCTTGATACCCGCCGCAGCCCATTCCGGCTTCTCGTCGGCGTTTTGCCCGATATTGTTTGTGCCGATCATCACGACCGTCACCTTGGGATTAATGCCATCCAGTTCGCCGTTGGTGATTCGCCATAACAGATGCTCCGTGCGATCGCCGCTGATCCCGAAGTCGGCGGGATTATATGGCGCGAACTTCAGCCAGGTCCATTCGCCACGCCGCGGCCACGCATCCGTGATCGAGTCCCCGAGAAACAGCAGCCCAATTTCTCCCTGCGTGATGCGGTAAAGAAAATCGAGGTGCCGGTTCGGGTCCTTGATGGCGGGCGTGACGGCACTTTCCGGAGTTCGCGGAGCGGGCTTTGGCTTTGCGGGAGTCGCGGCAGGAGGAGCCGGAGACGTCTCGGAAACATCTTTTGCACGCGTTTTAGTCGCTGCTTCTTTCGCGATTGCGGGGGTGATCGCCAGCGTGGCAGCGAAGATTAAACGCAGAGCATTACAAAGAGGGCGGTGAGCAGGCATTGGTTCGAGGGAGGTTGGAGTTGGATGTCGAATAGTCCGGCTGATTTTGCCGAAATGTTGCGACCATACCAAGCATAAATGGCCTGGCCGGTCACTAGAAAATGCTTGCTCCGAAACCAAAGGTGCGCGAGAAGTGACGCCCCACGAGATTCCAGCGTAGCTCAGTGGTAGAGCGATCGGCTGTTAACCGATTGGTCGTAGGTTCAAATCCTACCGCTGGAGCCACTTTTTCGGCATCGCGAAATCCTCCCGCGACCGCTTCAGCATCGAATGGCACGACAGTTGGAATCTTTCCATTTTCGACACATGACCTTTTCTTAATGCCCACAACGGGGAAGGAAAAATCCCCCGACTTTAGTCGGAGATTTCAATAGAAGGAGGGATGGAGAACCACAGGAGCGGAAGCCATACGAGACACGACCTGAAGGCAGATGGTATGGATCACGAAATATCGCAAGGGAGTTCTGAGTGGAGAAGCCAAAAAAGCAACATCGCGGCCATGTGACCGGAACTACGGATGTCCCACAGACTGTGAGAAGCTCGGTGGCGTGAAAGTCGAAAAACGAGATTGCTTAACGACTGGACGCGCCAAATGATGCACACGTCGTTCTCGGCAGCAGCTTTATAAATTTGGAGAGATCAATCATGTCCGATTCCGAGCAATTCGAGTTTGTCTTTCCCGAAGGTTCGCCAGAGCCGGAGATGGCGATGCCGTGGCGGGCCCAGTGGCTGCGGGCGGCGGAGGAGTTGTGCCAGCGTCTCGGGGTGCCGCTGAATCATCGCGCCGAGGTGCGGCTGCTCCAGGGACCGGTCTTGCGCGGGCGGCTCTGCCTCGCGGAGGAGCAGCTCTGGCCGGACGGGGATCGGCACCGGCTGGTCTTGCGGATCGACCGCGCCACTTTTCGGCTCGGTGAAATGGAATCGGTGCTGCGCCTCGATGATCCCTCGGGAGAGGGAGAGGAGCACTCCCAACCCTAAATCTTCTTCATGATCTGGATCGCCCCATCCGAAAAAGACACCGACCACGCCGCGCTGGAAAAACGCCTCTGGGACGCTGCCAATCAGCTCTGGGCCGGCGCGGGCCTCAAGCAATCTGAATACTCCGAGCCCGTGCTCGGCCTCATTTTTCTCCGGTTCGCCGAGGTGCGCTTCACCGCGCAGCGCGCCAGGCTGTAGGAATCCCGCGCATCTTCCCGGCGCGGGTCGCGTTTGGATGAACCCGCCGCCTATCACGCCGAAGGCGTCCTTTACCTGCCGGAGACGGCCCGGTTCGACCGATTGCTGAATCTTCCCGAGGGCACCAACATTGGTCAGGCCGTCAACGACGCCATGCGCGCCATCGAGCGCGACAATCCGCACATGGCCGGCGTGCTCCCCAAGAGCTACCAGATATTCGATTCCCGCCTGCTCTCCGAGTTGCTCAAAACCATTTCCACCATCCCGGCCACGCTCGTCGGTGACGCCTTCGGCAAAATCTACGAATACTTCCTTGGCACGTTTGCCATGAGCGAAGGGCAAAAAGGAGGCGAGTTCTATACGCCCACCAGCATCGTCGGCCTTCTGGTTGAAATCCTGGCCCCCTTTCAGCGTCGATAACCGATGGATCGGAGCAGTTTCAAAGGGAAGTGGAGTGGGTTGCGGTTGCCGAGGTGGTATTCGATGGGGCGATGTGAGCAACAGACAGCAATACCCCGATTTCCCATTGGTGATGAACGTGTGTTCATCCCGTCTTTCAGCGTGGGGCCGGGTCTGGCGGCCAGTGCCTTGGTGCCGACCTTCGCGGTTGAGCCCGTCAACGAGATTGCCTCTCCAACCGCCACCCGGGCTGTTGCTCGCATCGCCTGACAACGCAAAGCCATGATCAAAACCAGAACCAAATCCAAACCCGGACGCTCGCGCAAAGGCGTGAAAATCCAGCCCGTGCTCGATCCCGACGCCGCCGGGGCCGACATTCGCGCCCGCGAGATCGTCGTGTGTGTGCCAGCGGATCGCGACGATCCTCCGGTGCGCACTTTTGCCACCTTCACCGCCGATCTCCACGCCCTGGCCGACTGGCTGGTGGCGTGCCGCATCCGGACCATCGCCATGGAGTCCACGGGCATGTATTGGATTGCGCTCTACCAGATTCTCGAGATTCGGGGCATCGAGGTGCGGCTGGTCAACGCCCGCCATGTCAAGCACGTCCCCGGACGCAAGAGCGACGTGAGCGATGCCCAGTGGCTGCAATACCTCCACAGCGTGGGGCTCCTGAGCGGCAGCTTCCGTCCGCCGCAGGCCATCTGTGCGATCCGCAGCCTCGCGCGGCATCGGGACAGCCTGCTGGCCCAGGCCGCCGATCAGGTCCGCCACATGCAGAAGTGCCTGGATCAGATGAACCTGCAGATCCACCACGTGATCGACGATCTGACCGGTGCCACCGGCATGGCCATCCTCGAGGCCATCGTCGCGGGAGAGCGGGATCCCAAGGTGCTGGCCGCCCACCGGGACCGGCGCATCAAGGCCAGTCCGGAGACGGTGGAGAAGAGCCTGCACGGCGACTGGCGCCGCGAACATCTGCTGGTGCTGGAAATGTCGCTTGCCACCTGGCGACATCTGCGCGCGCAGATCGAGCGGCTCGACGGGGACATCGCCGCCCGCGTGCGAGCCCTCGACTCGAAGGTCGTGGAGGGCGGGCATGGAGCAAAGCCGCCGATCGAGGGCGGGAGGCGGCGCAGCCGGTCGGTCAACGCCCCGGCCCTTGGCGAGACTCTGCGCGAAGAGTTCGTTCGGGTCCTCGGCACCGAACTACCTTTGGATCCAGCTCTTTTATTCCTCGCTCAATGAAAAGGGCCGCGCGGGGTTTGTGATGGCCAACTCGGCTTCTGATGCCCGTTCGTCCGAGCAGGAGATTCGCCGCCAGCTCATCCAGACCCGCAGCGTCGATGCGATGGTCGCTGTCGGTCCGAATCTTTTCTACACCGTCACGCTCCCCTGCACCCTTTGGTTTTTGGATCGTGGAAAAAAGGGCACGTCGCGCGCCGACACCGTGCTGTTCATTGACGCCCGCCACATCTACCGGCAGGTGGACCGCGCGCACCGCGAATGGACGCCCGCGCAGATTGGCTTCCTCGCCAACCTCGTCCGCCTCTATCGCGGCGAAGCCCCCGACTTCACATTGGGTGGCGAAGAGGCGAAGGCCAGGCTGACCGAGGTCTTTGGCAATCCAAAATCCAAAATCGAGAATCTAAAATTCAAAGACGTGCCCGGCCTGTGCCGCGCCGCCACGCTCCAGGAAATCGAAGCGCAAGGCTGGTCGCTCAACCCCGGACGCTACGTGGGCGTGGCCGCCGGCGAAGCCGTGAGCGACGAGGACTTCAAGGAACAACTCGAAACCCTCAACGCCGCGGCACGGGAACTGGAAGCCACGATTGCCAGCAACGTCACCGAAATCCTGGAAGCATGAAAACCGTGATGACGACATTCACGCCCGTTCGCAGCGCCAACGGCGCGGTTTCATACCAGCCTGGGGCAACGCCCCAGGTAACGCATCGCAAACCCCGCAAGGGCTGAAAGCCCGTTTCATCCCACCACAAACAATGCCGGACGGGTGAACCGCGCCGTTGGCGCTCCCGGATTTGTTGTGCCGATGACATGGGCCGTTGGCCCATGCTGGTATCGAACGCGCCTTTGGCGCTTGGGGAACAATTGGTGGTCACGATTCCTGGGGCGATGCCTCAGGCTGGTATGAACCGGGCCTTTGGCCCAAAATGCACGCCATGCCACAATCATTAAGCCTCGTCGTCATCCACGTCATCTTCAGCACGAAGGAGCGCCGCCCGTTTCTCGATCCCGACACGCGGCCCAAACTCCACGCATATCTGGCGACGGTGGCGCGGAATGCCGGGTGTGAATGTTACCGGGCGGGCGGCGTGGCAGACCATGTGCATTTGGCCATCCGCCTGTCGCGCACTCTCACCATCGCCGACTTGGTCGAAAACCTGAAAACCTCGTCGTCGAAATGGTTGAAGACTCAATCACCAGATCTCGCGGCATTCTCCTGGCAACGCGGCTACGGCTGCTTCTCGGTCGGCCCGACGGATTTGGATTCCCTCTGCGCTTACATTGACAACCAAGAGGAACATCACCGGACGCGCACGTTTCAAGACGAGTTCCGGATGTTCCTGAAGAAATACGGCGTCGAGTATGACGAGGCTTATGTGTGGGATTGAGATGAATCGCACCGTTGGCGCTCGTGGGCTTGTTGTCTCCGTGACATGGGGCGCTGCCACATGCTGGCATCAAACGGGCCCTTGGCCCTGCGGTCGGGGCAGGCGGACATGATGACTTGACCGATACTTGACTCATACTTGACCGACGAATGAGCGCCCACGCCTACACCGAAGACCAGCTTGTCGAGCAGCCCGCCATCGGGTTGTTCGCGGAGCTTGGCTGGACCACGGTGTCGGCGTTGGAGGAAACCTTCGGGGCGACCGGCACGCTGCTGCGCGAGACGAAGGGCGAGGTGGTGTTGGTGTCCCGGTTGCGCGCGGCGTTGGAGCGGTTGAATCCCGCGCTGCCGCCCGAGGCCATCACCGCCGCCGTGGATGAATTGACCCGCGACCGTTCGGCTATGAGCCTGGAGGCGGCGAATCGCGAGGTGTATCTGCTGCTCAAGGAAGGCTCAAGGTGTCCGTGCCAGACCGCGAGCGCGGCGGGCAAAAGACGGAGCGGTTGCGGGTGATTGATTGGGAGCAGCCGGCGAACAATGATTTCCTGCTGGTCAGCCAGTTCAGCGTCACCGGCGCGCTCTACACCTGCCGGCCGGATTTGGTCGGCTTCGTCAACGGCCTGCCGCTGGTGGTCATCGAGTTGAAGAAGCCCGGCGTGCCCGCGCGCGCGGCGTTCGACGAGAACCTGACGCACTACAAGGCGGAGATTCCGCAGCTCTTTTGGTTCAACGCGCTGCTCATCGCCTCGAACGGCACGGACAGCCGCGTTGGCTCGCTCACGGCGGATTGGGAGCGGTTCTTCGAATGGAAACGCATCGAGCGCGAGGACGAGCCGCGCCGGGTGTCGCTGGAGGTGATGCTGCGCGGCACGTGCGACCAGACGCGCCTGCTCGACTTGGTGGAGAATTTCACCCTGTTCTCGGAGCACAAGGCGGGGCTGGTGAAAATCATCGGGCAGAATCACCAATTCCTCGGCGTCAACAACGCCATCGCCTCGATGCTGCGGGTGCGCCCCAACGTCGGAGGGACGAGTTACACGAGTCCCACTTTTCACCCTGTCCCAACGAGTGCCGCTTCCGACGGGATATTGGGGACTCGTGTAACTCGTCCCTCCGAAAATGGAATCGGCGTGTTCTGGCAGACGCAGGGCAGCGGCAAGAGTTTCTCGATGGTGTTCTTCGCGCAGAAGGTGCTGCGCAAGGTGGCGGGCAACTGGACGTTCGTGGTCGTGACCGACCGCGTGGAGCTGGATGACCAGATTGCCAAGACGTTCAAGGCCACCGGCGCGGTGAGCGAAGCCGAGGGCGACCAGTGCCACACCGAGAGCGGCGCGCATCTGCGGGAGTTGCTGCACGGGAATCATCGCTACGTCTTCACGCTCATTCACAAGTTTCGTCCCGAAACACCCTCATCCCCAACCCTTCTCCCAGGGGTAGAAGGGGGCGAGTCACCGCAGTATCGGGGCGGGCTGCAATATGCTGGGCTGGTGGAGCGGGCACGCGAACTCAGGAAGCACCAAACACCGGCAGAAGAAATTGCCTGGGAATTGTTACGTGATCGGCGGTTCGAGGGCCTGAAGTTCCGACGCGAGCATCAGATCAACAATTACATCGCAGACTTCTTCTGCGCGGAACACCAGGTCGACATCGAACTGGACGGAGAGATTCACAAATCACCCGAAGTGGTGGAGAAGGATGCGACGCGTGATGCGATGCTGCGGGCGCTCGGCTTCAAGGTGCTTCGTTTCCAAAATCAACTCGTCCTGGACCAGCCCGAGGAGTTCTTGCACCAGATCGCGGCAGCGTTGGAACTCCCCTCTACCTTTGGGAGAGGGGTTGGGGGTGAGGGTCACATGCCTGTGTTATGCGACCGGCCCGATGTGATCGTGCTCTCGGACGAGGCGCACCGGAGCCATTACGACACGCTGGCGTTGAACATGCGCGCGGCATTGCCGAAAGGTCTATTCCTTGCCTTCACCGGCACGCCCCTCATCGCCGGGGAAGAACGGACGAAGGACGTTTTCGGCGATTACGTTTCCATCTACGACTTCCAGCAATCGGTCGAGGACGGCGCGACCGTGCCGCTGTTCTACGAGAACCGCACGCCGGAGTTGCAGCTCGTGAACCCGGAGTTGAACGAGGACATCTACAACCTCATCGAAGCGGCGGAACTCGACCCGGAACAGGAAGCGAAGCTCGAACGGGAGTTGAGCAAGCAATACCACATTCTCACCCGCGACGACCGATTGGAGACGGTCGCAAAGGACATCGTGCGGCATTTCCTCGGGCGCGGCTTCGTCGGCAAGGCGATGGTGGTGTCCATCGACAAGGCCACGGCGTTGAAGATGCACGACAAGGTGCGGAAGCATTGGACGGCTGAACTGGCGCGGGTGCAGAAGGAGTTGGGGCGCTACGACCTCGCGGCAGACAAGAAGGATGAGCTGCTGGATCGCTTGCAGGTTTTGCAGACGACCGACATGGCGCTCATCGTCTCGCCCGGCCAGAACGAGATCGAGCAATTGAAGAAGCACGGCCTCGACATCGTGCCGCACCGCAAACGGATGAACGAGTCGCAGCCGCCGCTGGACGAAAAGTTCAAAGACGCGGGCGACCCGTTGCGAATCGTGTTCCTGTGTGCCATGTGGCTGACCGGCTTCGACGCGCCAAGTTGTTCCACCGTGTATCTCGACAAACCGATGCGGAATCACACGCTGATGCAGACCATCGCACGAGCCAACCGGGTGTTTCCCGGCAAGCACAGCGGCATGATCGTGGATTACGCCAACGTGTTCGCCTCGCTGGAAAAGGCGCTGGCCATCTACGGCGCGGGCAAAGGCGGCAAGAATCCGGTGAAGGACAAGGCGAAGCTCGTCGCAGATTTGCGCAAGGCGATTGACGCGACGACGACCTTCTGCGCCACTCGCCAGGTGGTTCTCCCCGCCATCGAGCAACTCACCGCCGGCAGCATGCAGCGGTTGCAGCGGATGGATGATGCGGTCAACGCGCTGATTTCGCACGACCCGCTCCGCCGCGAGTTCCTTGGCCACGAGCGCATCGTCAACACGCTCTACGGAGCGGTGAAGCCCGATCCGGCGGCGCTGGAATTCGCCGGGCGCGTTGCCACCCTGACCGCCATCGCCGACGCCATCCGCACGACACTCAATCCAAACCCGGCGGACATCACGGAAGTCATGGGCGACATCGGCAAGCTGCTCGACTCCTCGATCACAGGCGTGGACATGCCCGCCAAGCCCGCGCCGGTGATGGACTTGTCGAAGATTGATTTCAATGCGCTCGCCGCGAAGTTCAAAGAGTCCAAGCACAAGAATACCGACCTCGAAGTTCTCAAGGCCGCCATCCGCGCCCAACTGGAGAAGCTGATTCGCCTGAACAAAACCCGCGCCGACTTCGCCGAGAAGTTCGAGGAATTGATCGAGTCCTACAACAACGGCAGCCGGAACATCGAAGAGCTCTTCGAGGAATTGCTGAAGTCGAGCCGCAACCTCAACGACGAACAGCAGCGCCACGTCCGCGAGAACATGACGGAGGAAGAACTGGTCATCTTCGACATCCTCACGCGCCCGGCACCGGAGTTGAGCGCCGATGAACGCGCCGAGGTGAAGAAGGTCGCGCGAGTTCTCCTCGACCGGCTCAAGCAACTGCTGGTGCTCAACTGGCGGCAGAAGTCCGCCGCCCGCTCTCGACTCAAGCTCGCCATTGAAGACGTTTTAGACACTGGCTTGCCGCGTGTTTATTCACCTGAACTCTACCAGGAAAAGTGCTCAGCGGTTTTTGAGCACGCTTACGAAAGCTATCCCGAGCGTGATGCTGGCGTGTATGCTTTCGTCGCCTGACTCCCCGGAAGGTGTGCATTGAACCAATCTCACGCGCGCCCGCGCTTGCATGAAAACTTCATTCATGACAATCGCCATCGGATAGTAGTTCTCGCCATCGACCGCCCAGATGCCGAGCCATTGCCGGCGGAACGCATCGCGGCTCATGCTGGCCTGCTGCGTCTCCTTGAGGCTCGTGTTGAGATATTTTTGATACGGCTTCGAGTAGTCGCGGAAACAGAACGAAATCAGCGCGTGCGCCGGGCTGCCGTCGCGGATTTTCTGCCGGAATCCCTTGAATCGCCGGTAGTCCTTGTCCTGCATCGAACCGGCATGGCCGAGCAGCTTCACATGGTTCGCCCAGATCGGATGCCGCTGGTTGTAGCTGGCGCGCCGGGCGCGGTCGATGATCTGCCGGTCGATGCCGTCGCCCATGTCCTCGCACCGCCAGACATGCCGCCCGCGCATCCGCCCCGCCAATACATTGGACAGGTGAAACCGGCTCACCTGGGCCTGTTGCGCCAGCTTGGTGAAATTCATCTTGCGCTTTATCAGCATCTCGCGCAACGGCTCCGCATTCATGGCCTGCCCTCCACGCCCATCGGCGCCAGCCAGCCCGCCGCGCTGGGCCGGCACGAATCGCCCGCCCCGGAGTTGAACGCAGGCAGCCCTGAGTTCGCTACACTCTTGTTACACAAACGCCGGTTCTTCTCTGTAAAACTGCGCCCGGCGGGGGTCGAACCCACAACCTTTTGGCTTGCGAAGAGCAAAGTTCTACTCTGTAGAGGATTTGATGTAGCTATTCTGTAGCTACTTTTCAGCCGTTTTGCGCTTCGATGATTGCCCATGCAAGGCATCGCTCGAAGTCGGCAAGCCATGCAATGTCTGCGCGCGCGGTCGTCAGAAGCGACGGCAGCAACAGAACGGTCAGCCACGGCAATGACTGCGGCTTTTGCGGTTCCGCCGCCGGTGCGAATAGCTGCGGCATCGCATCGGAGAGCCCCAGGTAAAGCTGCTCCATTGCCTGCCATGTTTCCGCCGCGCCGGGTTCGCTCCATGAAAGCCCACAGGTCACGATTGGTTCGCGTCCGCGAGAGATTGTAAAGACGGCTCCGCCGTGCGCGGGATGCACCTCGACGCGGAATGCCGTGAATGGATCGGGTAGCTGTCCGCCGTGCGCGGTCAGATAGGAAAGCGCCGCGATTGCCTCATCGTTGACTTCGGATCGCGGAGAGGTTCGCGTGTCGCCGGTGTTGAGCGTGTAATGATGAAGCACGCCCGATGATGCGCGGTGCCATCCTGCCAGGTCAAGCTTGCCCGGTCAGTCCGCGCGCCTCAGCGGGTTGCCTTTTTGCGATAGCGGCGACCGATGCGAAGAAGTTCGCCCATCGTGCGACGGCGGCCCGATGGTTCCAGCAGATCGCCGGGGCGGAGATGCCCGGATTGGAAAAGCTGTTCGAGTTCGTTCTGGTCGGAAAAGAGGACGAGGGGTTCGGGTGCTTTCATGTTCGGATTTTAGGGGGCGCGCCGGGAAACCCATTCAAAACCGGCGCACCCCTCATGTCACTTTTCGGAAAGCCGGGGATCGGGTTCGTCGATCTCGGTGAGAAGATTGCTGCAATAGTGGCTGAGCGGCCGGCATTGCCCGGATTCGCCTTCGCCGTGAAAAAGCTTGTCGGCGAGGAATGATTCGCACGCTCCCAACACCCAATCGATTTTGGCGAGGATGGCATCGCTTACGGGCGGAACCGTGCCGTAGAGCGTCGTCCACGGTGCCAGTGCTCTCAGATAATCGGCACGCTTGGCTTGGAATGCCGCGCGGATGTCGCGAACGATCGGTACCAAGTCGTCGCGGAGCCGGGCGGCGTTTTCGCGATTGAATGCGGCGGTTTTGCCTTCCTGCTGAATTTGAGAAACCCGCTGCCAGTTTTCTTGACTGCCCCACCGTTCTAAATGGTTCATGGCTTCGTTGTCGCCAAGCCGCGCGGCCTGCTCATATTGGCCCCATGCGTCCTCGAAAAAAATGCGCGGGCGGTAGGGATTCTCCGCGCCAAACTTTGAAAGCTTTTCTTCCCAGCGTGTGATTGTTTCGGTGTGCGCGTCGCTGAGGACGAAAACGGCGCGATTGATGATGCAGCGTTTTTTCATTTTGAGTGGAAGTATTCGAGGCGGATTGTTTTGGCGTTTTTCTGGTAGAAATCGGTTGCGAGCGGCGGGTTTGAGTCACTCAACCGCGCGAATTTTTGGAGCGCGGTTTCGTCGGGCTTCGGGGCGGCGGGTTGTGCGGCGGGCTTTGCGGTTGCGGGCTTCGCAGCGGCGACGGCGACGGGCTTCGCGACGGCTGGCACGGCTTTCGCGGCCTTTGCGTCGCGCCGGGCTTCGCAGGCGTCAAGCCGCTGTTCAACTGTCCTGAGCAGGGCGTCCGATGGGGCACCGAAGCCCGCGGCGACGAGCGCGATGAGCTTGTCCTCCAGGGTGCCGCCCCGGCACCATTTGCTGAATGAATTGCTGTTTTGGATTTTGGTCATGTTGGTTTGTTGGTTTCTGAAAATTTCGCGAGGGGGGCTTATGGGAACCGCACCCTCGCGTCTGGGCGGTGCCCGAGAGTTTTTTTGCGACGCTCATCCAGGGCGTTGGAAATCGCGGTTTTGAGCAAATCGACTTTGTCGGAGCGCCAGAGCAGGATTCGGCCGGTGACGGCATCTGGCGCGATGATTCCGCGGCTGCGAAGTGTTTGTAGAAAGCTGGGCGGCACGTTTGCCAGGCGGTACAATTCAGCGGTGGACAACCAGTTCGCCGATTGAAGTAGAGGATTGTTGCCGACTTTCATTTTCACCAAATGCGCGATGTCAAAATTCAAATTTCAAAATTTGGATTTCGGATTTCATGCGGGGAGTTTGATTTCAGCGGCGGAGCGCTGGATGGATTCGATCTCGGAAAGGATTTTCTCGCGGATCGATTGGCCGGTCTCCGGTGGCAAGAGACTGAGCACGCGGTCGGGAAGCTGGTGGAGCCGGGCTTTTATCTCGCTGCAATAGGTGATGAACGCCTGCTCAACCGGGATGCGCGGCAGCACGTCGCGATTGTCGGACTGAATGCCAGGAGTATCTTTTTCCAGCCGTCGCAGCGTCTCACGCTTGGCATCGAGCATGCGGTTGAGTGCCATTTCAGCGTCAATGTCTCCGGTTGCGCCCGCGCTGCGAACACGGCGTCCAAGATCGCGGCATTCCATCTTCGCACGCACGATCTCGAACTCCAGCCCGACGCCAACGTTGTCGCTTGCTGGTTCCGGATCGCTTTCAAAATTTTCTACGCTTCCGACGATGGCTTTTTCGGCAAGAAATTTCATCCAGCGCGGATCGCGTGCCGTGCGCCAGGCGCGAACGGACCGCTCGCTGACTGCGTGAATTTCAGCGCAAGCCTTTATTAAAACACTCTGAGTTCTTCCGTAACGCATGATATGGTAGGAACGATGTCAATTTGGAGGCGTTGGAAGCGCCGCCGCCGTAAGTGCTTCCACAAACTGTTCACCAGCCGCGCTCTCAAAAAGCCTGAGAGGCGATGAACTGCGATGGGTGTGAGCGGCGAAAGAGATTCCTTGTCCACCCCATGCCTGCAAAAGTCTCACCGCACGCGAGAGAGACAGACACACACACGCTACGTTAAGTAGTAGCGTGTGTGTGTGTCTCTCCTGAGTCTCCAGCACCAGACTTTTGCAACCCCTGCAAAAGTGCAAAAGTCTTGCAAAAGTCTCATAGCAAGACCTGCGGATGACGGCCAATCTCAATCTTGTCATTCGTCCGGGCGCGCTTGATGTAGTGCTCGAAAAGCTCCCCGGCTTCAATCAGATCATCCAGAAACGTCCGGGCTTTGCGCTCGCCGATGCTGGCGGCGGACGCTCGATCAATCAACGCGGTCTTCCAAATCGTCCCCGTCCCCGGCACGAGCGCTTTCAGGTCTGCGGCGGTTTTTGCTGTCCCGCCGCTCTGCGGGATCTCATCGGGCGTCGCCTCGCGCCAGAACATCGCATCCCCGCTTGAGTGGCAGAAGTGCCTGAAGATTGTCGGCGATCCATAGTCGTCAACCCAGCCGATGCGCCGTCCCCGCTTGGCCGCGATGAACCGGAACATCTGCTCATCGCTCGTCGGGTCAATCACCAGGCCCGCCCGCATCCAATTCGTAATGTCCGCGCTTCCAGCCCCGCTATACATCCAATCGGAGCCGCGCCAGTTCGCTGTGTCCCGATTCACGACTTTCGGTGTGTGGTGATTGATAATCGCCCCGCACTGAAATTCCTCCAGCATCGGGTTTAACCCGGTGCGGAGAAAAGCCGCGGTCACCTCGGCGTCACTAACGTCGCCGCCCAGATATGCGAACAGCGGATTGATGCGCAGCAGGTCGGGTCTGTGTTCGGAGAGCAACGGGCGCACGATCTTCTGTAAGAACGTGTGCCCGGTGTGCGATTTCTCCGAAACGATCAAAGCTCGGTCGCCTATCGCCGCGAGTTCATCGCCGGGGATTTCGAGTCCCCGGACAACGCCCGTCACCATCTCGGCAATGTCGCCCGCGTCGTCCTCGGCTTGGATTGTCAGTATTCGCAACGGCCGCGTCGGTGCGATGCCGAAAGCAGGTCTGCCCAACGCCCAAAGCAAATCCTGTTGAACCGATGCGCTCGACTTGCCGATGCCGGATGGCCCGACAAACAAAGCTCCGCCCTCAACACAAAGCCATCGGTTGCCCAGCAGGGTCTTGCTGGCGTCGATTTCACGCCCAAAGAACTCAATGAGCGGCTGCGATGGTGGCATAGCAACGCTTGCGCCCGGCTGCTCTCCGTCTGACTCCGGCATGTCCTCAAATTCTGTCGCGAGCTTCATTGGCAAACCTCCGGGTTGAAAAAATAAACCGTCTGGCGTCTGCCGTCTCTCAGCCCATCCGGGATCCGGACAAACTGCGCTCGTCCCCAGGTCGCCGGGTCCGCCCCGAGACTTACGGCGGCGCGCATGAAACGCCGTAGCTTGTCCTCATCCCGTCCGGCGCAAAAGAACCAGCCGTGGATTGATTTTGAGCCGGAATGAACCGCCAGCACAAGCGGTGCGCGCTGTGCCAAGTGTAATAGGATCGCGGCCTGTTGGTCTGCCGTGCCCGCGTCTTGCTCAACTATCAGAAAGCGCCTCGCGCCGGTGTTGCTCAACGTGTGCTCTGACTCCCTGCCATCCTGAGTCATCCCGGTTCGCGCCGTCATCGGCGACGGCACGATGAGCTCCAGACTCGCCAGCCGGCCGCGCAACCGTTCGCGACTCCGGGTCGCAAACTGACTGTTGCTCAGACCTATGCACAAAAGCGAGTCGCCGGGGAACATGCTGTCAATAACTTGCTCCGTGTGCGGTTCGCTGTCCTCAAAGCGAACGGGCGATTGCTCCCATAGGTCAACCAGCCCGTAGCCGGTCGCAATGGCTGTTTCCCGTAGCTCTTGATTCACCTTTGGCCAGGTCGCTCTTGGTGTTGGCGCTACACGTTGCCCCGGTTGCCAGGCGTTAGCTCTACTGCGTTCAACGGCTCGCGCGATTTCGCCGGTTTTGATTTGCTCGCCTGCCGTTGCTGCCGCGAGCGTGTCAACGATTTCTGCCGGTGTGCGGAATGGATGCAAGACACGAGCCGCACGATAAAGCCAGTTATTCAAACCCAATCCCCGGGTGGGTGGTGCCGATAGCAGATCGCGCACAAACTGTGGAAGCTGGGCGTTCAACGTGACTCCTTCTCGGCTCGCCGCCGCGCTTCCCGTGACTCCCGATCAATCGTCGCGAACAGCTCCTCCAGATGACGCAGCCCATCCTGCCGCGCTCGCTCCTGCTCATCGGACAAACGCTTCCGCCGCCGCTGGGTTTGGGAAATACTCATCGCGCCTCCTCGTTTTTGCTTGTCCAGACTTAGGAACGCGCCCCGGTCGCGTTTGCTTGTTTTTTTCCAAAGACTTTTGAGCCTCCAGAGTTTTGCGGAGTCCCGCTCGGCCGCATCGCCCGCTGCTTTAGCTTGCGGGCTGAAATCGTTTTGCTTAACCGCTTTCGCCAGCGGGAGCGCGCCGCTCTTCACCTTTTCCAATGCGGCCTTTGCTTCAGGATTCGTATCCGCCGCCTTGGCGAGCTTGATAGCCTGCGATACCTTCTGATGGCTGACATTCACTTTCTCCGCAATCTGTCCAGCCGTGCTGTTGGCGTGCTCCTTTTTGAAATCACGTTTTGCAGGTTCGCATGATTCCGTGCGAACCTGCTCTTTAGTTTTTCCAGACGGATTGCCGGATTGCCCCTTCTTAAACTTGCTCGCGTCCTTGTTTGCCTTGGCGAGCAGCTCTGACTCGACCCTGTAGTATTCCGTCCACGCGACCGCCTTTTGGTCTTGGGTCAGATGCCTGCGGTGGATGTTCTTGCCCATGATCCACATGCTTACGTCCTGCCCTCCATCGGTAATGTCGCGGAACTGCACGAACCGCGGCTCTACCTTGGCTTGGGCACACGCGGCCAGGCGGTTGCGTCCGTCCAAAAGCATATCACCATCCATCACAATCGGCTCTAAAAGTCCGGTTGCTTCGATGCTGGTAACCAGGTCTTTGAAGTCTTGGCCCTCTACGGGCAGCCGCGGAAAAATCTCGGCGATTGGGTGAACTTTGTAATTCATCGCTTGCCCTCCAAAATCGAGCCGAAGCTGGCAATCCAGCGTCTAACCCAAAAAATAATCGCTCCCGGATGCCCCAGGGTGCGTTTTCTCGATGGCTCCGCTGTCTTGACATTGCCGTTGACAGCATCGCGCGCCGTGGTTAGTCTGTGCTCCGTTAATGGTAACAACTGCACGGGCTCCTCTGCCGGGGAGCCCGTTTTTTTTGTTGGTGCGGTCATTGGATTATTTGGTTCCAACGGCCTTCACCATGAGTCGGTTTAACTCTGCCCGAGTCTTTTCAGGATCGAACAACAGTGTCCTGTGTCCGGCTTTGATGTAACTCACCAGGCCTTTGCGAATGAATGTTTGCATTTGCCGGTGTGAGACGCCGATCGCATCGGCGATTCCAGAAACACCGGGAACCAGTTTTGACGAATAGGTTTTCATGTCCGCCGAAACTGGCGGAAACCGTCACCTATGTCCGAAACTGGTAGAAACCTCCCCGCGACTTCTACCAGTTCCGCGGAAGAGTGTTTTCGTTCTCAGGTCGCCCGCCCGCCCGCCGCCCCGTCAGCCCCAGCTTTTGCTGTGCTCGCCATTTCATCGCGCCCGGAGTTATCCGTGTGCCCAGCTTACCGTTTATGATCGCGGCATACTCCCGCGGCTTCATGCCGGAGTAACCGCGAGGCTCCCATCCGGCGGCCAGTTCCGCGTCCACTACATCGAACGGCGTCGCGCGGTCTGCGGCATCCGAAAGCATCCTGATAAACGCGATGTCGGTTGGAATCGCCGCCGTGAACAGCCAGCCCTTGAACAGTTGCATCATGTCCGCCGCGTATGCGCGAAGCCAGGCTTCCATCATGTCGGCTCGCGCCATTCCGCTCGTTCGCCATTCCGCTTTCATGTCCAGCGCGGCGAACAGGCGAGGATGATGCTCGCGCAAAAGCTTCATTTGCGCGGCGTGCATGTCTTGCACCCGGCAGCACTGCAAGACTTCCCAGTGCCGAATCCGCCCAGGGCCATTTTCAATTTTGGCAATCGGCAACTCGACCGAATGCCAGCCATCCACCTCAGATGCAGTTCCAACCATCACGCCGAAACCCTCGCCCGTCGTCGAAAGAAACGCACCGATGAATGGCTTGTGACCGACCGACCGGCCTTGCATGAGTGCTGCCGTCAGCGGGTGTCGTGCCGGGTCAATGTTCGTTGCCGCCGGCGCACCCATCGGCTTGGCCGGTGTGCTTTTTTTCTTCGCCTTCATACCGCGGCCTCCGCGAACGAAACGACTTTGCCGGTTCCATCGGCGGCGGGCGCGATCTTCCAAAACCGCTCGGCATCCTGTGGATCGTCCAAGACCTTGTGATAGTGCTCCAGAATCACGCCAACGGAATTTCCCAGTTGAAGAGCCAGCCGGGGAGCATCCTTTTCTCTTTCGAGCCAGTAACTCGCGTAGCTGTGCCGTAGGCAGTCAGACGGCCAATCGGTGACGCCTGCATTGATGCGCGTCTCCCGAAACAACCGCCGCCAGCTTGGCGTGCAAACCTTGCCTTGCGCGTGCCGATACGGTTCAAGCCATGCGGCGAGGGTCGGCTCAATGGTGACGTTCCGGGCTTTGCCAACCTTTGAAACCTCGGCTCGCACGCGGATCGTGCCCTGCTTCCATTTCACGTCAGCCCATTCGAGTTTGAGCATCTCCTCGGGACGGATGCCGGCGAACGCGGCGATTGCGAAGTAGGGAAGAATCTCGGGCGTTGCGTGGTGGAGCAACTCGGCAACCTGCTCCGGTCGCAGGATGCCCACTTCACCGTTGCTCTCTTTGGCCGGCTCGATTTCCAAAACCGGATTGCCTTCGATGTATTTTTTCGACTTGGCGAAGTTGAACAAATTGACCAGGACGCGCCTGTTGTTGTTCCGCGTAACGCTGTGGGGAAACTGACTGTTCAACCAGCGCCCGATCTCATCGGCGGTAAGCGTGTTGATGTTCCGATCCGGGAAGCTCTCCGCGAACTGATCCACGCGATGGGAATAAACCTTCATGGTTGCCCGTGACAGCCCCTTGGCTGTCTTGGCTGCTATCACCTCGGCCACCACGCTGCGAAGCGATACAGCGGCCTGTGCGCGCTGCAAATGGGGGATGTAGAAGTCCACCGCGTCTCGAAGCGTCTTGCCGAAAGCTGCCAGCCGCGTTTCGCATTCGAGCGCCATCACGCGAAGCGGTGTCGGCATGGATGCGCCTTCGGTGCCGAGATTGCGCAACTCGGTATTTTTCAACAGGGCGAAACTTTCCGCCTCGATTTTCCGCTCGAAATACTTGCGAACCCACTTCCCATTTTCTTTGCCGCGAACCACGAATTTTAGCCTCGGGTGTTTGTAGGATTTGATTCTGTAGCCTGTTTTCATGGCTACAGCATCGCTATTTTTAGCTACTTTTCAAGCGAAAATAGCGACAAATGCGCTTTTTCGCGTGTTCATGGGCAACTATGCTTTTCGAGCCTCAACCGGCTTGGAAGCCTTTATCTATGCGGTTTCCAGAGTAATTTTGGCTTTGCGCCCGGCGAGGGTCGAACTCGCAACCTCTGGCTTCGGAGACCAACGCTCTATCCAGTTGAGCTACGGACGCTGTTTCGAATGTTCGGTCCGCATCTTTCGACGTTCCAAATATTCGGATTGCCTCAAATGGGTAGTCTGATGACAGAAGAATGGCAAGCGGAAGCGTTATCGCTGTTGCCTTTCAGAAGAAGGCAAGCGCGGTAAGACCTTGTGGCGTCCAGTGGAAGTTTTTCCATCCGTCGTTCAGGGTTGCCTTTGGGTGGTCGTAAATCATAATTTCTCATCAAACCATGTCCGCGGGGATCCTTACAGCCATCGCAGTCGTGCTGGCGGTGATTTCAGCGCTGCTTTCGGCAATCGAAACGGCGTTGTTTTCATTGCAGCCGTTCCAGATCCGCCGTCTGAATGAAAAGAATCCGCAGCTTTCGCAGGCCATCGAAAAGTTGATGGAAAACCCGCGCCGTTTGTTGAGTGCGATTCTTTTTGCCGACTCAATTGCGAATCTACCTTTGATTCTTTTGTGCATCTTTCTGATGCGTCATGTTTTTTCCT
This sequence comes from uncultured Verrucomicrobiae bacterium, assembly GCA_963751395.1. Lineage (GTDB taxonomy): Bacteria > Verrucomicrobiota > Verrucomicrobiia > Chthoniobacterales > Chthoniobacteraceae > CAVVUC01. The sequence goes on from CAVVUC010000001.1 coordinate 845,707, forward strand.
CCATCCTGCCGTTTTGGGTCACGGCGTTCTTCATCTTTGCGATCGTTGTTTTTCTTTGCGACCTGGTGCCGAAGCTTGTCGCGCTGGGCGAACCGTATCGCATCGCGACAATCGGCGTGCGCGTCGTGCGTTTGGCCATGCCGGCGTTTGATCCGCTCAGTCACAGGCTCCAGCTTTGGAGTGAAAAACTCGCTGACGCCCTTACTCCGGAACGGATTCGCCCGCACAAATTTCTGAGCGAGGGAGAACTTGAAACCCTTGTGCAACTCAGCGCGGAGGAGGGGGCGCTGCAGGCGACCGAAAGTGAGATGATTCAGGAGATCATCAAGCTCGGCGACAAGAATGTGAAGGATTGCATGACGCCGCGCATCAATACGTTTGCAATTCCCGACGATCTCACCAACGAAGAGGTGATCGGTTTGCTCAAGACGAAGCGTTATCAACGTGTGCCGGTTTATGCGGAAACGCCGGACAACATCCTGGGGATCCTCGATGCGAAGACATTTCTTTTCGACACGAGCCTTCCCTACACCGAGGTGATGCTGCCGCCATCATTCGTGCCAGAGACGATGAAGGCGCTCGATCTGTTAAAGAACTTTCTTTCTCACCGGCAGGGACTTGCGGTGATTGTCGATGAGTTTGGAGGAACCGAGGGCATCATCACCCTCGCCGACATCGTCGAGGAAATCATCAGTGATGCGGTGCCCTCGGGCGGGCAGAGCCTTTATATCGAGGATCTTGGTGAAGGGCGGTTGTTGGTGAACGGCAATGCCCGGCTCGATGACCTCAGCGAGCGGCTTACACGTCCCATCGAAGCGGAGGGAGTCGATACTATCGGCGGACTCGTGTTTAACCGGCTCGGTTACCTTCCAAAACCAGGCGCAACCTTGAACATCGAAGACCTGGCGGTTACGGTGCGCCGCACATCGCGCAAGAGGATCGAGGAGCTCCTGCTCGAACCGCGTCTGGAAAAATGAAAAACGAAAGCGATAGAGCAGGGGAATTGAGCGAATCCGGGGTCTGCCATCCGCTCTCTGAAAGTGCTGCATGATCTGGCTGGGCGTAATTCTTTGCCTTTTGATTTCGTCCACGTTTTCCGGCATCGAAGCAGGAATCCTCTCGGTGAACCGTGTCCGCCTGCGGCATCGGCTCAACCAAGGCGATGCGGCGGCTCGCAAGCTCGACCGCCTGCTGTCGCACCCCAAGCGGCTGCTCGTCACCGTGCTGCTTGTGACGAATTTCATGAACATCTCCGCCATTATCCTCGGCACACAGGAGATTGTCCGGCTGATGGGACCGCAAGGCTATTTTGTGTCGTTTCTTATTTCACTGCCTGTCTATCTTTTCGGAGTCGAGTTGTTGCCAAAGGCGGTCTTCCGCCGGTTTCCTTATCGTGCGCTGGCTTCCGTTTCGGAACTCTTGAGGCTTACCGATTTGATTCTCTCGCCGTTGTTGTGGATAGGCGCCCGCATTCAGAGTTTGCTTTTGGGCCACAGGAAGCCAAGGGAGCGCAAACTCTTCGTCGCGCGCGAGGATTTCAAGTATCTGACCATCGAGAGCGAGAGGGAGGGCGCACTCACAAAGGTGGAGCGCGAGATGATCCACAACGTCGTCGATTTCCGTGCCGTTCTTGCAAAGGACGTGATGGTTCCCATCGAAAGCGTCGAGACGATTCGCTCCGAAGCGACGATCGAGGAGTTGCTCTCGCTGGCGCGGGCGCGCGATCTGGACCAGATGCCTGTTGTCGCACCAGACGGCGAGATTACGGGGCTTGTGAATGTCCTGGAGGTGCTGCTCAACGGCACGACCCGAGGGCACGTCGGTTCGTATCAGCGCCGAATCGTTTCGGTCGGGGCGCAGGAACAAGCATACCAAGTGATTCAAAAAATGCGTGCCGCCAGAATTTCCCTCGCTGTGGTCAAAGATCAGGACTCGAAGGTGGCCGGCATCGTGAACTCCGAAGTCGTTATCAGCCGGCTGGTAAAAACGGCGGTCACCTGACAAAGAATAGCAGTGGAAAACGGAAGCAATTAGTTTATGGTATTTTTATGAAATTGATAATCAGCATGCTCTGGCTCTCTGTTGCCTGTTCGATTCTTGCCTCTGGTTGCGTCAGCACGGAGAGATCCAGATTTCGGAATCCCAACCGCCAGGTCAGCACCATGCCCACCCAACCCGGGCTCCCGCCAGTCGCGGAGAGCACGCGGAGTGTTGCCTCGTGGGGAGGCAATTTTTGAACTACCCGATCGCAGCCGCCAAAAAGGCTTTCGGTTCAATCTTGCGTTCCAAAATCGCCAACGACGGGAGCGACTCGTTGTAATTGAGACGACTTTGCCGCGGCTCCACCGACGGGCGCAGCCTCCGCAAGCTTCTCCCATTCGCGCGTCAGGCGTTCGAGCGAATCGGTGACTCCCAGCAGTTCTCTGTTGATTTCGAGCGCCCTGGCGGGGGAATCGTACGTGGACGGATCTTCCAGTTGCGAAGTCAGTTCCTTTTGGCGTGATTCCATGATGAGAATCTGGGCTTCGATCTCCGCGACGCGGTGTTGATGCTCCTTTCGCAGACGCGCAAGCGCCTGGCGCTCGTCGGCGTCCCGTCTTTTCTGCTCCTTGATCTCCCTCATCGACAGTCCCGTTTTCTGTGATTCAGGCTTCGCAACAACCGGCGCATTCTCGCCGGCGGTCAGCGCGGCGCGCTCCGAAACGGCTTGCGACTTGTCGAGATAGTATTGGTAGTCGCCTGCGTAAGGCGTGAGTTGCCCGGCATTGACGTGCAGCACGGTCGAGGCGACCGAGCGTATGAAATACACGTCGTGGCTGATGAAAATGAGCGTGCCTTCGTATTGTTGAAGCGCACCGATGAGAGCGTCGATGCTCGCCATGTCGAGGTGTGTGGTCGGCTCGTCCATGAGCAGCAGGTTTGGCGGATCGAGCAGCAGCTTCACGAGCGCGAGCCGGCTTTTCTCTCCGCCGCTCAAGACACCGACGCTTTTGAAAACGTCATCCTTTCGAAACAGAAACGAGCCGAGGACCGTCCGCGCGGTCTGCTCGGAAACGGGATTCGGCGAGTCGAGCACCTCCTGCAACACGGTGTGCGCCGTGTTCAACATCTCGATACGATATTGCGCGTAGTAACCGACCTTCACGTTGTATCCCGGCTCACGGGTTCCGCTTTGAAACGGGAGGGTGCCGCCGAGGATTTTCAACAACGTGGATTTGCCTGCGCCGTTCGGGCCCGACGAGCACCGTGCGCTGGCCGCGTTCGGCGGAGAAATTCATCCCGCGATACACCACAAGATCGCCGTATGCCTGGTGAATGTCGCTGAGAGTGATGACTCGTTGCCCGCTGCGCGGCGGCTGTGGAAAGCGGAATTTGATCTTCTTGTCGTCGCTTGTGGGCGCTTCGATCTTTTCCATCCGCTCGATCTGCTTCAGCTTGCTCTGCGCCTGTGAAGCCTTGCTGGCCTTGGCCCGGAAGCGATCGGCGAACTGCTGCAGCGACTGAATCTCCTTCTGCTGGTTCTTGTAGGCCGCGAGCTGCTGATCTTCGCGCGCAGCTCGTCTGAGCGATGAAATTGTCGTAGTTGCCGCGGTACCGATGCACCCGCCCTTGATGGATGTCGAGGACGCTGTCCACGAGGGCGTTGAGGAATTCACGGTCGTGCGAAATCATCAGAATCGCGCCTGGATAACCACGCAGGTAGCTCTGAAACCAGACCAGCGATTCGAGATCGAGGTGGTTGGTCGGCTCGTCGAGCATCAGCAAATCCGGCTCCTGCACAAGCAGGCGGGCGAGGTGCGCGCGCATCACCCATCCGCCGCTCATTGTCCGTGCGGCGCGATGGAAATCCGATTCGCGAAACGCGAGACCGCTCAAGATGCGCTTCGCCTTCGGTTCGAGTTGAAAACCGCCCAATTCGTCGAAAAGCGCGTGCGCCTCGTGATCGTGGTCGTCTTTGATCCGCTGCTGCAAGTCTGCGATCTGCGGCGTGATCGCGGTGGAAAGCTCAAGCACCGTTTCCTCGCCGCCCGGCGCGCTTTCCTGCGGCAGGTAGCCGACCGTGGCACCCTTCTGAAAAGCAACCACGCCATCGTCCGGGGAGCTCTCTTTGAGGATCAGCGAAAAAAGCGTGGACTTGCCTGCCCCGTTGGGTCCGACGAGTCCGATTCGCTCGGCGCGATTCACCTGCAACGAGACATCACTGAAAAGTGTGCGCCCGCCGAAGGATTTCGTGACTTGCGAGAGTGTGAGCATGGAACGGGCGGGAATGTTGCAGCCACCCGCCCGTCGCGCAAGCGGTTATCCGGAATATGCCGCGTTGGATTCGAAACGGAGCGCGGCCTACTTCCGCTGGTCGATCGGCACGTAACTCGCCAGCGGCTCGCCCATGTAGATCTGGCGCGGGCGGTAGATGCGGCTGTCGGTTGCCTCGGTGGTTTCCTTGTAGTTGGCAATCCAGCCGGGCATGCGCCCGATTGCAAAGATCACCGTGAACATTTCCAGCGGAATGCCGATGGCGCGCATCATGATGCCGCTGTAGAAATCGACATTCGGGTAAAGTTTGCGCTCGATGAAATAGCTGTCGTTCAGCGCCGCCTGCTCGAGATGACGCGCGATGTCGAGCAGCGGGTCGCTGATCTTCAATGCGTTCAGCAATTCATCGCAGCGCTGCTTGATGATCTTGGCGCGCGGATCGTAGTTCTTGTAAACGCGATGGCCGAAGCCCATCAGCCGCGCGGTGCTGTTCTTGTCCTTCGCCGCAGTGATAAAGCGCGATCCGTCGTCCCCCGAACGATGGATGTGTTCGAGCATTTCAAGAACGGCTTGATTCGCGCCGCCGTGGAGCGGTCCCCACAGCGCGCACACGCCCGCCGCCGTGCTCGCGAACAAATTCGCGCGGCTCGAGGCAACCATGCGCACGGTCGAAGTCGAGCAGTTCTGCTCGTGATCCGCGTGAAGCAAAAAGATGAGGTCCAGCGCCCGAACCACTTCGGGTTTCAGTTCGTAATCGCCGTAAGGCTGGGAGAACATCATGTGCAAAAAGTTCGCCGAATACTTGTAGGCGGGCCTCGGGTAGATGATCGGCAATCCGCGCGACTTCCTGTGCGCAAACGCCGCGATCGTGCGCACCTGGGACAGCAACCGCGCCACATGCACATGGAATGTCTCCGCCGCGTGCGGTTGGAGAAGTTCGGGATAGAAGCAGCCGGCGGCATTGATCATCGACGACAGAATCGCCATCGGGTGGGCGTTCGGCGGGAAACCCTCGAAGTGGAACTTCATGTCCTCGTGAATCAACTCATGCTCGGTCAGCAGATTGGAGAACCTCTTCAACTCGTCGTGATTCGGCAGGTTGCCGTAGATGATGAGGTAGGCCGATTCGATGAACGTCGATTTCTCGGCGAGTTCGTCGATCGGAATCCCGCGGTAACGCAGGATGCCTTTTTCGCCGTCGATGAACGTGATCTTGCTCAGGCAGGAACCGGTGTTGCCGTAGCCGTTGTCGAGCGTGATGTAGCCGGTCTGGTCGCGCAGTTTCGATACGTCGATCGCTTTTTCGCCCGCCGTGCCTTCGATCAAAGGCAATGTTGCCGTCTGTCCGTCCAGTTTTAGTTCGATGCTCTCAGTCATTTTTTTCCCTAGTTTAGAATTGTTTTCGTTGCTCCCTGGCGCCAGACGAAAAACTAAAACGCGCGGCTCGTCACGGAAAATGTGCGCGAACCGGCAAAAAGCAGAATCTAAATCGCTCGTGTGAGAAGAAACCGCTCCCTCACAGGCATCCGCACGGCTATTTGGACGAAGCCACCTCGCTCGCGCGCGTCTCCCTCACCAAGCTCGACAGGCGCTTTTCGGAAATAGTGATGTGGGTTCCGACGTGGACCTGATCGTAAATCGCGATCACGTCTTTCGACCGCATGCGGATGCAGCCGTAGCTCGCCGGGCGTCCGATCGTATGCTCTTCCGGCGTGCCGTGAATGTAGATGCAGCGTGTGTAAGCATTGCGGTTTTGTTCTTCCAAACCGCGCAGCCAGATTACCCGGGTGACGATCGGATCGCGGCCGGGCGCGTTGGGCGGGAGCACTTCGCCCGTCGCCGTGCGGTTCTTGATGACCGCTCCCTGCGGAAGATTGTCGCCGATTTTGTTGCAGACCCAGAGCGTGCCGGCCGGCGTCCTGTAGGTGCCGAATTCATCGCCGATGCCGAACTTTGAGGTCGAGATGCGATACTTCGCGATGACTTCGCCCCGGTTGATAACGGCCATTTCCTGATCGGGAACGCTGACAACGATTTCGCTTCCGAAGTCGAACGCGCGTGCCGACGGGATGAGCCAGAGCGCCAGAACTAAAATCGCAAAACCAATTCGTAGTCGCATGAACGGTGTTTTCGTTACCACGTTCCGTTCGTCTGGCAAACAGGAAAATTCCACGCCCGATGAAGGAATTGTCGGAATCAGGGTTCCACGGACACCGCCTCGATCCCGACCGGAGTCTCGCCGTTGATTTTCAGGACGCCGATGATTCGCGCTGATTGTTGCTGAGCCGGTTGTTTGGCCTTTTCCAGCGTGGCGTCGGCGCGACCACGGGCCTGGACGGAGCCGGACACGATGTAACTCCCTTCGACGACCACCCTTTTTTTCAAGCTGATGTTGGAACCTGTTGCCCGGAAGGAGAACTCGGCTTCCCGGGGTTTGCCAGCCTTGTCGAGTGCCGATGAATAAGAACTCGCAGCAGCGGGAACTTCATCTGCTTCTCTTTTTCGCGCCGGGGAGCGCGTCGCGGCCTTTGCTCCGGCCAGCACAATCGCCCCTTTGTAGATCGAGCCATCGGAGTCGATCACGCGGATTTCATTCGATTTCTGCTCGACCTGAAACGACCGCAGCACTTGCGCTGACTGCTTGGTTCCGTTTTTTGCCTGGAATGACTGGCGCTGCGCTTGGGCTCCGCTGCGACTGCCAGATCCGAACGCACCTGCGCCGCCAGAACCTCTCGCGGCCATGCCTGCCGTTGGCGCGGTTGCACGATTGATTTCTTCGGCGGCAATTAGCGACCTCTCCTTCTTGGATTCCGCGCTTCCTTCACCTCCACCCGCCAGCCGCAATGAAGAGTCTGCGATCAATTTTTCATCCAAACTTTCAGCGGGAGGCTGTGTCGTCGATGTTGGCGGCTCTGCTCTCGCCATGGCGACCACTTGATTCTGCGGGGCCAATGCAGACTTGCCGGCGTCAGAAAACGCCAGAGTGCCGCTGCTTGTCCCTGCTCGGAACTCGGCGCTGTTGCTGATGGCGGCTTGCAGCGGGGCGGCCAAAAGCGGCCCGGACTCCACCGCCTGAGTTCCGCTGCTGCTGATCACCGCTTGCAATTGGTCGCTCGCCGAAGGTTTCGTCGCGTGTTCTGTCGAACTGAGATCGCCGCCGATCGTGATCTGCACAGGGCTTCTCAAGCTCTTGTCGAGGACCACCGCGTTTTGGCGAATGTTATCGATGCTGCGCTGGCCCAACCAGATCGGTCCGCCAATCAGAATCAAAGTTGCCACCGCTCCAATCGCAAGCCGGGGCCACCAGGCTGAGAACCAGCTTCGCTCCGGCTCGCGCGGCCTCGACCTCCGCGCGATCTCGTCGTGCAATTGCGCGCGCATCGGCCCGGGCATTCTCGCGTCCCCGCCGAATTGCTCACGGCGCATTCGTGCCGACGCTTCGAGCATCTCCTCAATCTTTCGGTTCGGGTCTGTTGGCATTGCTTTCTTCAAGTTAGACGGAAAACAAATCCTCCCGCGGAAAAATTTCGCGTACGATTCTTTCGAGGCGGTCCAGGCATTTGCTCAAACGCGAGCTGACGGTCTTCGGATTCAAGCGAAGCTCGGTCGCGATTTCCTCGTAGCTCAGGTCGCCGTAGTAGCGCAGTTCGATCACTTCGCGGCACGGCTGTTCGAGCCGGTCCAACCCCTGCCGGAGCAGCGCGAACGTCTCCGCGTCAAGAAGCATGGCATCGGGACCCGGCAACAAGCCTGGCGGGTCGATGGGACGTTCGTCGTCGCCGTCGAACGCATTCAGGGAAATCGGCGCGGTGCCGCCGCCTCGTTTTGCGGCGCGCGATTTTTCGCGAAAATCCATCGCCTTGTTCGTGGCGATGCGCAGCAGCCAGGTCTGGAACGAACTTTTCGCCTGGAACGATCCGATGTTTCGCACGACGGCAAGGAACGCCTCCTGGCAAATCTCCTCCGTGTCCTCGTGGCTGAACTCGGGCGAGAGCTGGAAAACGAACCGCGCGGCGACCGGATAGTAGCGGTCGAATAAAGTGTCCCACGCGGTCGGGTCGCCAACGTGGCATCGCGCGATGAGTTCGACTTCGTCGTTCATTGGGAAGCGACACAATCTATTTCGAGTCGGAAAAATAAACAGACGAAAACATCGGGAGCATATTTCCGGAGATCCCGACTAATTCTTCATGAACCGAAAACTGCTTTCCGCTCTGCTTGGATGTCTCCTCGGCTTTTTCTCGAACGCGCGAGGAGAGGGATTCATCATCATCGAACCACCGGTCCCGGAAGGGCACACGCCGTTTCTGCCGATCGAGGTGAAAAGCCACAACCTCGATGTAAAAATCGAAAATCAAGTCGCCGTCACCGCGATTGATCAAACATTCTTCAATCCGAACAACCAACGTGTTGAAGGCACTTACATGTTCCCGGTGCCGAAGGGCGCCCACATCGACAAGTTCAGCATGGAGATCGGCGGGAAAATGGTGGAGGCCGAACTGCTGCCGGCCGACAAGGCCCGGAAAATCTACGAGGACATCGTGAGGAAAATGCGCGACCCGGCGCTGCTCGAATACGCAGGACGCGATGTCTTCAAGGTGCGCATCTACCCGATGGAGCCGCGCTGCATGACGCTGGTGAAGATTTCATACACCGAGCTGCTGCGTTCCGATTCCGGCCTGGTGACTTACACTTATCCGCTGAGCATGGACAAATGTTCCGCTTGGCCGGGCAGCTTCGGTTTGAAGGTAAAGTTGAAGACGGACAAACCGCTCGCCTCGATCTACTCGCCGAGCCACAAGGTCGAGATCAAGCGCGACGGCGCGAACCGCGCGGTCATTGGGTTCGAGTCGAAGGATGTCAAGCTGGACACCGACTTTCACCTCGTTTACTCGACGGAGACCCGCGGCGTGGGGTTGAGTTCGATGAGCTGCAAGACCGAAGGCGAGCAGGGTTACTTCCTGTTGCTCGCTGCGCCGACGGTCGATGTGAAGGGGGCCAAACCTGCGCCGAAAGACGTGGCGTTCGTAATCGACACTTCCGGCTCGATGGCCGGAGCAAAGTTGAGGCAGGCAAAGAAGGCGCTGGCGTTTTGCGTCGAGAGTTTGAACGAGGGCGACCGGTTCGAGATTGTCCGTTTCTCGACGGAAGCTGAAGCGCTTTTTGGAAAACTTGCCGACGTGAACGACAACCGCCGCAGGCGCGCGTCCGAGTTCATCGACGACTTCAAAGCGGCCGGCGGCACGGCGATCGCGGAGGCTTTGCAGACGGCGCTCAAGGCCCGGCCGGAGAAAAATGACCGCCCGTTTGTCGTCATTTTCCTCACCGACGGACTGCCGACGGTGGGAACGCGGAACATCTCGGAGATCGTTGACAGAGTGAAGAAATCCGGCGCGAACAACGTCCGCGTTTTTTCGTTCGGCATCGGCTCGGATGTGAACACCCAACTGCTGGATCAAATCGCCGAGAGCACACGCGCGTTCAGCCAATACGTGCTCGCTGACGAAGACATCGAGGTAAAGGTGTCGAACTTCTTCACCCGCATCAACGAACCTGCGCTCACGAATCTGCGGCTTGAATTCAGCGGAGACGTGCGCCCCTGCAAAATGCATCCGGCGGAACTGCCGGACCTGTTCAAGGGCGATCAGCTTGTGGTCACCGGTCGTTACGACCGCTCCGGCGAGGCCGACGTGAAGCTGACCGGCATGGCCGCGGGCCGCGAGCAGACGTTTGACTACAAGGTCCGTTTCGAGGAGGGCAACGCGAAGGACAGTTTCGTGCCGCGCTTGTGGGCGACACGGCGCGTGGGATTTCTGCTCGATGAAATCCGCATGCACGGGGAGACAAAGGAACTGCGCGACGAAGCGGCGGAACTCGCGCGGCTCTATGGAATCGTCACGCCCTACACAGCGTATTTGATCGTCGAGGATGAAGACCGCCGGAACGTGCCGACGGCCCAGCGCTCGATGCAGGAGATGAGCCGCGACGCGCGCAAGCGGGCGGGGGGAGCGCAGGCATGGGCGGGATTCAAGCAGGACAAGGAAGGCGCGGGCGCCGTGGCCAATGCGCGAAGCCAGAACTATTTGAAACAAGCGGACCAGCCGGCGAACGCGATTGCCGCCGGAGTATCGGCGTCCTCGATGGGAGTGACGCCCGGATTCATGGGCGCAAGTTCAGGAGGAGGGTTCGCCTCAAGAGCCGGGGAGGAACGGATCGCGCAATACTCGCCGCAGACGAAATTCGTAAACGGACGCGCTTTTTTTCAAAACGGAGATCAGTGGATGGACTCGGGCGCGCAGAAACTCGTGAAACGGCAGCGTGTCCAGTTCAACTCCGACGAGTATTTCGCTCTGTTGAAGAAGCACCCCGAAGCGGCGCCGTGGTTTGCTCTGGGTCGGAACCTCCAGCTCGCGCTCGACGATACGGTTTACGAAATCTTCGAATAGGGAGGAAACGCCACTCCGCCAGTCTTGCTTCTACGCCTCTTTGAATCGGGGCGTCAGCTTCTTGAGCGCCTTGCAGAGCCTGCCGATTTCATTCGACGTGTGACTGGCCGACAGCGTGATGCGCAGGCGCGCAGTGCCTTTCGCAACCGTTGGACAGCGAATTGCCGGCACGAAAAATCCCTTTTCCGAAAGCCAGCGCGCGGCCTCCAGAGCTGTCTCTTCATCACCAAGAATGATCGGCACGATCGCGCTGTGCGGCGGGCGGTTTCTGGCAAAGGTGTCGCCGAGTTCTTTGTCGAAGAGTTTCAAATTTTCCCAAAGCCTGGCGCAGCGCGCTTCTCCTTCATCGGACATCAGGAACTCGACAGCCGCCGTCGCCGCGGCAGCCAGAGCGGGTGGGGGAGCGGTGGAGTAAATGAAACTGCGTGCGCGGTTGATCAGCAGGTCGATGAGTTTTCGGCTGCCGCACACGTAACCGCCGCTAGCGCCGAGCGCCTTGCTCAGGGTGCCCATTTGTATCTCCACCCTGTCCGCGTAGCCGATGCGATCCGCAAGGCCGCGCCCGTTCCTGCCGAGAACCCCGACGGCATGCGCTTCGTCGAGCATGAGCATCGCAGCGTAGCGATCCTTGATTTCGACGATGCTTTGCAATGGAGCGCGATCGCCGTCCATGCTGAAAACGGACTCCGTCACGACCACCACGCGCGCATGGGGGTGGTTGTCGCGCGCCCATTTCAAATGGCTCTCGAGCTTGCCGAGATGGTTGTGCGGAAACACCCGCACGATCGCGCCGCTCAATCTTGCCCCGTCAATGAGCGAGGCGTGTGCGAGCTTGTCGAGAACGACGACGTCGTCGCGGGCAAGCAGCGCGCCCAGCGTGCCGATCGCGGTGGCGTAACCGCTCGAAAAGGCAAGCGCCGCCTCGGTGCCTTTGAACTCCGCCAGTCTTTCTTCGAGCCGGACGTGGGGCGACAGCGTTCCACAAACGAGCCGCGATGCGCCAGCGCCGACGCCGTATCGGTCGATCGCCTCTTTCGCAGCCTCGCGCAGCGCCGGTTCCGTCGCCAGTCCGAGGTAGTCGTTCGAGGAGAAATTGACGAGCTTCCTGCCGACAAGTTCGATGGCCGTTCCCTGCGGTGAATCGATTTCCCGCAGCCGGCGAAACAACGAGCGCGAGCGAAGTTCGGCAAGCTGGGATTCGAGGGAGGGCATCAGAAAAGGATGAAGTGCGAAGGATGAAGGATGAAGAAAAATGAGCGGTTTGGGTGCCGGGGTGCATTCATCCTTCTGCATTCATACTTCATCCTTTACCCTGCCAGTCCCCACGCGAGGAGCATGTAGGCGTCGCGCCAGATCGTCCTGCTGGTGTCTCCGAGCACCACCACGATGATGTCGCGCCCGCCGCTCGCTCCGCTGGCGATGAGGCATTTGCCGGCGGCTTCCGTGTAACCGGTCTTCATTCCGTTGCACAGCGGGTAGGCTTTCAGGACGCGGTTCGTGTTTTCAAAAACTCGCGTGCGGCCGTCGGCGTAGCGAAACGCCAGCGTCTTCATTGAAACGATCGAGCGGATCGCGTAGTTCGCGTAAGCGGCGCGAGCGATCCTCGCCATGTCGCGTGCCGTGGAATGCTGGCCGGGGGCGGGCAGGCCGTTCGGATTTACGAAATAGGAATCGGTCGCGCCAAGCATCGCAGCTCGTCGATTCATTTTCGCGGCGAACGCTTCAACGCTGCCGGCGTTGTCCCGGGCGAGGCAGCGGGCCACGTCGTTCATGCTGTGAACGAGCAACACCTGCAACAACTCGCGCCGCGTATAAACCTCGCCGGGCTTGAAGCCGAGCTTCACAGGTTCGGCCAGCGTGTCGGAATACTCGACACGCACAGGCGCGTCGAGATTCCCAGACTCGGCCACGATCAATGCAGTCAGCAGTTTCTGCGTGCTGGCAGGCGGACGTTGCTGGTCGGGATTTTTCTGGTGCAGCACCTGCCCGGTCCGGGCGTCGATCACCACGACGGAAGCCGCGCTCACCCTCGGCACTCCGTCAATGGTCTCCGGCTGGGTGGCGCTCGCGAGATAATCAGTCGTGTCCGGAACCGTGGCTTTCCTTACGGTTTTCTTCGACTTGGTGGCGGCATCGACCGGCGACGAGAACGCCACGACCAGCAGAACCGAAAGGAGAGTCTTAAAAAGATTGCGCATAGAAGCGCTTCACTAAAACCCATCACCCGGTTTTCGCAAGGAGGCAGATGAAAAATGAGCCGGTTCTTTTTGTCGGCATTTACAAGGGAAATTTTGATCGAGGAAGCGGACTTCCACTGCTTGTTTCTATTAGAACGCCACTCAGCGACGGCATTCCATGATCGAACACGGCACACGGCACACCGGAGGCCGCTTTTCCAACTCGGAGATCCCATTTCCGCACGGACAAGCCCTTTTCCACCCCGCCAAAACCGGCGCTACAGGCGGGCAAAATGCCGCAGATGAGGTAACGAAGTTTGTATTTTCGCAAGTTCCCGCACCCTCAACTTGGGCGATGCTGGGGCCGCAGGCACCGCCTCTCTCCTCGCCCTCCGCCGCCGCAAGGGGGCAAAGTAAGGTCTGAAAAACCTAAAATCGTCTCTATTTGCGGCTAAGGAATTCTTCCGGAGAAATCCCTGCTTGACGCAAAATCGCTCGCAACGTGCCTTCGGGCATATCGCCGGGATGATTTGGCAATGTCGTGTAGCGGCGTTTTTCGGGATTAAACCAAATCTCGTGACTGCCAGCAGCCTGTCGCAAAAATCCGAAACCAAAACTGCGCAACTTCTTGGCAACGTCCCGATGGCGAAATCCGCTCAACCGCCCCATGACTCAGACGGCGACAACAAGCGGGTAGTCGAAAGCCTTGGCAACAGGCGCGCCGCCTTCGGTGGCTTGCGCTTCGAGAAGCTTGCGGGCGACATCCCGCGCGATCTCAAGCGTCTCGCTCACTGTGCGCCCCTGTGCGATCAACCCTTGAACGTCGTCGGAAGTCGCGAGAAACATGCCTTCTGGCAGATGTTCGATATGAAGATTGATCAGCCGTTCCATGCCGGGAAGCTAGGACTTTAACGGTGCAAGAGCAAGCACTGTGAACAGATTTCCTCGACCTGGGCGATGCTGGGGCCGCAGGCACCGCCCCGCTCGTTTAAGGGTTACTTCCCTGTCGCGTCAGTTCGAGCCAGTTCCTTTTCCACGAGCGGATCGCGGGCCGCGCCGAGGTCGAGCGCTTTTTGGTAATGGCGCCGCGCGAGTTCGATGGGGGGCGAAGAACGTTTTAGATAAATCACGGCCAGATTGAAGTGGGCTTCGGCGTAATCGGGATCGAGTTCGAGCGCCCGCTGCAACTCGGATTCCGCGCCGTCGAACCAGCCTTTCCTGCCAATCGCGACGGCGAGATAGTTGTGGGCGCGCGGGTTTTTCGGATCGAGCAATACCGCCCGGCTCAGAGCCGCGAGCGCCGCGTCCGGTTTGTCCTGATCGTAATAAATAACGCCGAGAGTCAGCCAGGCGGGCGCTGCGTCCGGATCGATGCGCACCGCGCGCTTCAACAGTTTCTCGGCATCCTCGGAATTTTTCAGCCGATACTCGACCGAGCCGAGGTTGACGAGTCCCGTGAGATTGTCGGGCGCAAGGGCGAGAAGTTCTTTGAATCCTTTGCGGGCGGCAAGCATGTCTCCGTTGGAAAACGCGCTGAGCGCGGCATCGGCCGCTTGTTTTGCTTCTGCGGAAATGGCGGGAGAGGATTTTGGAACCGGCTCAGGCGCTGGTTCGGCGCTGGTGTGAGCAAGCACGGCCAAAAAAAGGACTGCGGACAAAATGCCGACAGGCGCTTTTTTCCGTGTGTCATTCTGAGCGGAGTTTCGGTCTGCCTTGAGACCGGAACGGAGTCGAAGAACCTCTAATCTCTTGCCTTTCATTTCATGCGTGCAATGGGAGGAAGCAAATTTAGAGTTTCTTCGACTGCGTTTCCTTCCGCAAAAGCCGGAAGGAAACTCCGCTCAGAATGACAGGCTTTGAATCTTGCAAACACACTCCAAGATTTAGTTCTGAGCGCTGAGTTCACGCGATCGCTCGGTGGCGGCTCGCACGGCGCTGAGAAATGCCGCGCGCATCCCCGACTTTTCCAAAGCTTCCAGGCCCGCGATCGTCGTGCCGCCGGGACTGGTGACCTGGTCCCTGAGCTGGGCGGGATGGATGCCGGTTTTCAAAACCATTTCCGCTGCACCGACGACGGTCTGCGCCGCGAGTTGCAGGGCCAGTTCGCGGGGAAGGCCCATGAGAACGCCTCCGTCCGCGAGCGCTTCGATAACGCAGTAAACGTAAGCCGGTCCGCTGCCGCTGAGTCCGGTGACGGCATCGAGCAACGGCTCCTTCACGCGCGAGATTTTTCCGACGGCTGCGAAGATTTTCTCCGTCAGCGCCGCGTCGCCCTCCGTCGCGCCATCGCCAAGCGCATAGGCAGCCGCGCCTTTGTGAACGAGGGCCGGTGTGTTCGGCATCACGCGGATCAACCGGGCCTTCGGTCCTGCGGCTTTTTGTAGTGCGGCAAGCGGCAGGCCGGCCACAATCGAGATGACGAGTTTTCCGGCGAGGCTTTTCTTGATCTCCGCCAGCACATCGATCGCTTCGCCGGGTTTTACGCAAAGCAACAAAGCATCGGTGGTCTGAGCGAGTTTTGCGTTGGTCGCAAGCACCGTGACGCCACACTTGTCCGCGAGTGCTTTCGAGGCGTCGGCGTAGCGATCGGTGACAAAAATGCCGCTGCCCTCAAACGTGCCGGATTTCACCACGCCCTCGACGAGCGCGGTCGCCATTTTTCCGCAACCGATAAAACCGAGTTTCATGGAGATACTCATAGTCGCGAGGTGTTCTGTTTGGAAACGGAATTCTCGCGCGCCGATCCTCCAATTTGTACCGGCGCGTCGCCAACCGTCGTTGACTTCCAAAAAAGGTTGCGACGGTCGGAGACACGCCGCTACAACGAACGCCTGCGGCGGAGGGCGAGGAGCGAGCCGGTGCCTGCGGCCAGCATCGTGACTTATTCCGGCGAAACCAGCGGAACCTTTGGAAAATAGGTGTGGTAACGCGCCGCATCTCGCGTGACAAGCGTCAGGCCGGAAACTTCCGCGTGTGCGCCGATGTAAAAATCTGGCAATGGCGCGATGCGCGTGCCGCCTGCCCGCCTGTATTGCACAAAGGCTTCCGCTGCACGCCAACCGGCGGAATACGGAAGGTCGAGCCATTGGAATATCTGCGGATGAAGCCAGAGATCGAGTTCGTGCCTCGTGGCAAAGGCGGGCGCAATCTCCGCATAGATCAGCACTTGATCTTGCGCCGCCGCCGCTCGCAATCGCGCTTCCGACCATGCCAGCCAGTTCGCATCGGCGGTGGCGATGTCGAGCAGCACATTGCTGTCGAAAAGAAAACCGCTCATGCCTCGCCGCGCGTCAAGGCCATGATCTCATCGGTGGTGACTTTTTGCGTCGCCGCGCCACGGGCCTTCTGCAGCCACGCCTCCACCGGCGGCCCGCCATTGACGCTGCCCAACCGTTCCGCGAGCCAGTCGGCGATCTCCCGCTTCTGCGGCAAAGGCAACCGCTCGATTGCGGCTTCGATTTCCACTACATTGCTCATGCGCGCATGGTAACGCGCGATGCGACAACTGGCAAGCTACCCGCGCTTGCGGCGGCGGAGGGCGAGGAGCGAGCCGGTGCCTGCGGCCAGCATCGCACAAGGTCAAGGAACCCTCGCTGATCGCCAATCCCTCAGCGCACTTCTATTATTCGTTCACCTCTGGCAAGCAAACGCTCGATTTCCGGCAACATCGGCTCGAACCAGCGCAGCAGCGCCTTTCGCGAGCAATTGCCCACTCTTAGCCAGACGATCGGCGGCGCGGGCACCCTTTTGCTTTGCAGTGCGCGATGCGGAAAATCCTCGTCCTTCGTGATGAGCACTGCATCTCGTGCGAGGCAGAATTCCCAGATCGGCGAATCTTCGGCGTGCCGCAATCCCTCATCCTCGACATGGTCAGCCTCGTGGCCGCGCTCCCCTTGGCAGCCTCGCAAGCGCCGGCGGCAACTGGGCATCCACGAGAAACCGCATTGCTCAGGACACGAG
The DNA here is from genome assembly GCA_963751395.1 of uncultured Verrucomicrobiae bacterium. Classification (GTDB taxonomy): domain Bacteria; phylum Verrucomicrobiota; class Verrucomicrobiia; order Chthoniobacterales; family Chthoniobacteraceae; genus CAVVUC01. The sequence continues at coordinate 862,544 of CAVVUC010000001.1, forward strand.
CACCGGATGATCGGCCTCAATCGCCGCGTATTCCAGACAGGCTTGGATGTCCTCCGCTTCGAGATAAGGATAATCCTCAAGGATTTCCTCACGGCTCACCCCCGCAGCCAGCAAATCCAAAACATCCTTCACACGGATGCGCATGCCGCGAATGCACGGGCGCCCGCCGCATTGCTTGGGATTGAAAGTGATTCGATCCATTTCGCGCAAGCTACGTGACCAGCTTGTGCATGTAAAGCGTTTAGCCCGATTTGCAGAGGCGTCCCTGACCGTCGCTGACTTGCAAAACAAAGCCAGCGACGGTGAGGAGTTTTGACGCTACAGCGAACGCCTGCGGCGGCGGACGGCGAGCAGCGAGGCGGTGCCTGCAGCCAGCATCACCCATGTCGAGGGCTCGGGCACCGGGTTGGCCGTGAGCACAAGACTATTCCCATTCCCACCGCCGCTGTAGCTGGCGGTGTAGGTGATCCCGTTGCTCACAATCGAAGCGCCATCGGGCAGGTTCGTAAACGTGCCGCCGATCGGGCTGGCGGACGTGTTGTCGATGACGGTAAAGGTCTGGCCGTCCAAGATGCCGGAGCCGTCCCCGAGGTCGTTGAATGAGAACAGCGCGCTCGAATCGATGCTGACTCCGTTGGCTACGACCGTGTCCGCCGCGCCGCTGGTGCTTTCCAGATCGAACACGAAGGTCGCATCGGAAAGCAGGCTCAACGTGGAAGTCGTCGTGAAGGTGCCGGGGCTGCTGCCGGGCGCAAGGAAGGCATCCGGGCCACCCGCGCCATCGCCGATGACGACCGCGCCCGTCGTGCTCCCCGTCCCGCTGAGCGTGCCTGCGTTGACGGTGACAGCACTTGTCAACGAGCCTTGAACGGCAAGCGTGCCGGCGGTCACGGTGGTCAAGCCGGTGTAGCTGTTGGAGCCGGAGAGCACCCAAGTGCCCGCGCCTTGTTTGATCACGGAGAGAACATTCGTGCCGGTTTCGCCGATAACCCCGCTGATGGTGTTGTCGTTTGTTGAGGCACCGCCCAAATACAGAGTCCGGGAGGTGGCAACAAGCGTCAAGCTGCCAGACACCGTGAGCGTGCTCCCAGCGGAACTGGAAATGTTGAGCCCGGGGTTGCCGGTGTCGAACAGGACGTTGCCTTGGATTTCATTGGTTCCATCCACGCTGTAGATGCCGCCGCCATCGAATGAGTTCGAGGAGACGCGCAGGGTGATGTTGTTGCCAAGTGTCACATTGCTGGAAAGCTGAAGAACCCGGCTCCCGCCCTGCATGACAAATTCTTTCGTCCCGGTACCAAGGCCATCCGAGTTCGCGACCTTCAGCGTCCCGGCGTTCACGGTGACGTTTCCGGTGAAATTACTGCTGCCGGAAAGTGTCAGCGTTCCCGTGCCCACCTTGGTAAGCGCTCCATTGCTCATCGCGCCGCTGAACTCGGTCGTCTGATTGGTCGCGCCGATGCTGAGCGTCTTGCCGCCCGCATCGAGACTGCCGTTCCCGGACAGGCCGGCGAGATTGTAGGTGTTGTCCGAGGCGAGGAAAGAGAGCGTGCCCGTATCGCTGCCGCTCGTGTTCAGAACGGAGGTGGCAAGCGCGTTCACGTTCGCCAACCCGAGCACTCCCGACTGAACGCGGGTTTGTCCCGTGTGGGTGTTCGCCGCCGAAAGAATCACGGTCCCGGTGCCGCTCTTGGTGCGCCCGTGAAGCGGGCGTCAACGCGGGTGGAAGTCCCGCCGGTGCAATTAGACGGTTCAGCACCGCAGACCGTGCCAACTGCGTCGCCGCGAGGCGGGGTGGGGAGCAGGCATGGAGTCGAACCGGCAGGTCGCAATGCACAGATGAACCACATAAATGAGCCTCGAAAAACACTCCCGGCAGCCGAGCCTCTCAAGAGTGGGCGAAGGCCGCAGAGTCGAGACCCAGACCAACCGTCGTGGGTTTTGACAATGGACCGGCGGGGTCTGCGTGGGCGACATGTCGCGAAGTGACGCGCGGGTAAACGGGGAGATCTGTCATGGCGGGTAAGCAAGACTCAACTGGCGGCACAACCCCAACAAAGGGGAAGGCCGTGCAGGCCAGGACAGAAGTCGGAGGCGTTCGTAGTAGTGATAATCCCGTGCCGGACCTCTGGTTCGGGCAACCCGCGGGGGAGCGAAGGGACGCCACTTGTTCCGCAGGAGCGAAGCGCAGGGAAGGACGTGGTGACGGCCCGCGAGGGCTACCAGCACCCGAGAAAGTCCGGCAACTGCAAATCACCCTGTATCGGAAAGCGAAGTCCAAGCCGGAATACCGGTTCTGGAGTCTATATGGAGAAGTGCAACGCGCCAACGTGCTGGCAGCAGCTTGGCGGCGCGTGAAAGCGAATGCAGGAGCGGCGGGGGTGGATGGAGTGAGCATCGAGGAACTCGCCGCCGATGCGCAGGTGGAAGCCGCGTGGCTGAACGCGCTGCAAGAGGAGCTTCACTGCAAAACGTACCGGCCCGCGCCGGTGCGCAGGGTGAAGATTCCCAAAGCCAGTGGAGGGTTTCGTGGGTTGGGGATTCCCACGGTGAAAGACCGCGTGGTGCAGATGGCGGTGTATCTGGTGCTGATGCCGATCTTCGAGGCGGACTTCCATCCGCGCTCCTTCGGTTTTCGGCCCGGACGGGGCGCCCACCAGGCGGTGGAGGTAATCCGGGAGGCATTGCGCATGGGCAAGACCGAGGTGGTCGATGCCGATCTGGGGCAATACTTCGACACGATCCCGCATCGGAAGCTGATGCGGCAGGTGGCCCGGCGGGTGAGCGACGGGATGATCCTGAAACTCATCAAAGCCTGGCTGCGCGCGCCGATCGTCGAGGAAGAGCAAGGCGGAGGCCGGAGGATGAAGGCCAACCCCTGTGGCACCCCGCAGGGCGGCGTCATCTCTCCCTTGCTGGCCAACATCTACCTTCATCCGCTGGATGAGGGCGTGAATGAATGCCGGCAAAAGCCGCGGATGGTGCGGTATGCGGACGATCTGGTGATCCTCTGTCGGCCCGGAGAAGGAGAGGGGATGAAGGAGCGGCTGGCTCGGTGGCTGCAAAGCCGGGGGCTGGCCCTGAACGAAACCAAGACCCGAGTGCTCCAGAGCTGCGCGAGCGGCTTTGAGTTCCTGGGTTTCACCTTCCGCTGGCAGCAGTCGAAGAAGGGAACGCCGTATGTGCATACCGAGCCGAGCGCCGGCGCAGAGCAGGCGCTCCGGGACCGGGTGCGTGAACTCACCCGGCGTCCCACCACCTGGAGAGCGACTGGCGAGGTTGTGCGCGAGATCAACCAAGTGACCCGTGGCTGGAGCAACTACTTTGCTTTGGCCCACCACCACCGGAGCTTCGGGCAGATGAATCACTTCATCGCCCACCGGCTGCGGCAATGGTTATGGCGCAAGCACGGGAATCCCTCGGGGAAATACCAGCGCTGGCCGGACCGCGAACTCTTCACCACGTATGGACTCTATCACCTGCCGGCGACGCTGGCGTAAGACATCGCAAACCGACAAAGGAACTCGGAAAGCCGGATGCGGGAAAACCGCCCGTCCGGTTTGATGAGGGGCGGGAAGCAGACGGTCACTGGCCCGCGGGCCTCTCAATCCGTCGCTTCCCGCCTACTCTACATCTAAAACCAGAGGTTTGGAGCCGGGATTTATGAGCAGTTTGTCAGGACCGCCTCGGCGGCGGCCCAGCCTGAGAGCGCCGCTCCTTCGACCTGTGGTCCGGCGAAGGCGTCGCCAGCGAGCACGAGCGGAGGAGACTTACTGACGATCACGCAGCGCTGTTCATCGACCCGCATCGGTTTGCTGTAACGCCAGCCGTGGACCTGAAACGTCCTGATGCCCGCGCCGAGCCACTCCGCCGCTGCGTCGAGCAGGCGACGGGCGCTCTCCTGCCGGTCACGATCCCAATGCTCCAAACTGAAGGCGTGCGTGGCGTGAATTGTGACGGCTGGCTCTGCGGAGATTCCTTTCAACTGATTGTCCGCGATCCAGGCGATCAGGCCGTCGGCGGGCGCGAGACCGCCGGGAGGCGGAAGGTGCGATGGACCATCGAGCACGGCCATGACGGCGAGGCAGCGCTCATATTCGATGGCGGCAAGACGCGCCCGCATTTGCGGCGGAAGAACGATGCCGCCCGCGTCCAGCATCGCGAGCGACTGCGGCACCGGCGGCGTCAGTACCACGGCTTTGGCGGAGAAAATTTCGCCCGTCGTGATCTCCACGCTCCATCGATCCCCGGCGTGGCGCAAGGCGGCCACTTGCGTTTGCATGATGAGGTCGAGGCTGGCCGCCAGGTGCTTGGCCACGGAAGTCATCGCGGGTTTTCCCCGCCAGCGCACGTGACCATCCGCGCCGCCTGCGAAGCCTCGGCACCATTCCTCGACTACACCGGCTTGCTGCGCCTGCTCCAGCATCGCGGCGAAACGCGGGTCGCGCGCGGTGATGAATTGCGCGCCATGATCGAACGTCGCCCCGTCAATCCGCCGGCTCGCGAGACGCCCGCCGACACCCCGGCCTTTGTCCAGAACGAGCGCGCGACGGCCCGCGCGCTGCACCTCCGTCGCCGCCGTCAACCCGGCCATTCCGGCACCGATGACCAGCACGTCCGCGTTTCGCTCCTCAGATATTTTCAGCATGCGGATTATGTTTGATACAATCCGAGCAGGACGCAACCCAAAGCGCAGGTCAGGCATCGCTGCCGGGATGGCTTCTTCATGCCCGGCTTGCACTTATACCAACTCCCGAAAATACTCGAACATTGCAGGGTGAAAATGGGTGGCGCACGCGCCCTCGCGTGCTGGCTTGCGCGCCCCCGCGCAAGCCTTCCAAAGCCAGCACGCGCAGCGTCCAACATCATGGATGCGAGCGGCTTTGCCGGGATCAAACGAGGTGTCCCGCGAGGGCGCGGGACACTGCACGCGGGGGCGCGTGCGCTACCCATGCAGAGGCCGTTTATTTTCAAGAAACGGTATTAATCCCAGATCCGGCGCTCCGATCCACTTTCTAAACACGCATCCTCGACGGAGCGCAAAAGCTGGCCTAGTAGTGCAGCGATAACCGATGCCCCTGTTCACTCTCCTCGTCTTGTTCTCCAGTGTCTCCTTCCTGATCTACGGATTGAGTTGCCTGTCCACCCGTTACATGAAGCAGGAATTCGAGAGATTTGGCCTGGCAAAATTCCGGCAGTTCACAGGTGTGCTCGAAATTGCAGCAGCCATTGGATTGGCGCTCGGGTTGATCATGCCGGCTCTTGGATGCCTTGCCGCCGGCGGACTGGCGCTTCTCATGTTGCTGGGCTTTTTTGTGCGGTTGAAAATCAAGGACGGACCGCTCCGGGCATTTTCGGCACTTTTTTACATGGCTCTGAATTTATACCTGCTGCCCGGTTTTCTGAAGAACTCGTGACCGCTGAGGGCTTTGTTGTTACGACAATGATAAGAGGAACCACCAACGCAAAGAACCACACATGCATATAATCAAACTGATCCTGCAAATCGTAATCGCGCTCGGCATCCTCAATGTCTGGCTTCTGCGCTTTGGCAAAGCGAGCGCGTGGCGCGGTGGTTCGGCTGCCAACATGAGAGAAGAGTTTGCCGCCTACGGATTGCCGGGCGGCGCCATGTATCTTGTCGGATTCCTGAAAGTGCTTTGCGCCCTGCTCTTGCTCGCCGGCATATGGGTTCCTTCTGTGACCATGCCGGCAGCCGGTCTGATCGCCCTGCTGATGCTGGGCGCAGTCGCCATGCATTTCAAGATCGGGGACCCTCCTAAGAAGTCGTTGCCCGCCGCCACCATGCTCGTCTTGTGTCTGCTGGTGGTATTTCTCTAAGCGGGAGCGATTCAGTTCGAGCTACCGCGTCGCGCGAACCGGGCCGGCAAATTGCCGGATCGCCTTCGCCACCGTTTCCGGCTCTTCCTCCGGTGCGGAGTGAGCGCTTTCCTCGAGCCATGAAAGCCATGAAGAAACAGCCTCTGCCGGAGAAGCCGCGCGCGGCGACGCGAAATCTTGTGCTCGTTCTTGGCGACCAGCTCGACGAGCGCTCCGCAGCCTTCGATGGATTTGACCCAAGCACAGATGCCATCTGGATGGCCGAGGTCGCTCATGAGTCGGAAAAGGTCTGGGTGTCGAAACCGCGCATCGCGATTTTCCTCTCGGCGATGCGTCACTTTCGCGATGCCCTGCTGGCGCGCGGCTGGCGGGTGTTTTATCGCGCGCTCACTGCGAAGTCCGCGGAGTGGAGCGGCCTGGCAGGCGACGGCGACGGAGAGACCTTTGCGATACAGCTCGCCTGGACGATCGCAAAGACGCAGGCCGCGAAGCTCATCATCGTCGAGCCTGGCGAGTGGAGTGTGCGCGAAGAAATCGCCACGGTGGCGCATGCTGCCGGGGTGCCGTTGGAGGTTCGCAGCGACCGTCATTTTCTATGCGCCGCGGAAGAGTTCGCCGCTCACGCGAAAGGCCGGAAGCAATTGCGCATGGAGTATTTCTACCGCGAGATGCGTGTGAAAACCGGCGTGCTCATGGACGGTGACAAACCCACCGGCGGTGAGTGGAACTTCGACCACGACAATCGCGAATCCTTCGGCAAGAACGGCCCCGGTCTGCTCCCCGCCCCGCGCCGCTTCCCGCCGGATGCGACGACGCGCGAGGTGCTGGCAATGGTGAAGGCGCGGTTTGCTAGGCATCCGGGCGAGTTGGAAAAGTTCGACTGGCCGGTGACTGCGTCCGAGGCGCGTGAGGCACTCGATGATTTCATCGCGCACCGGCTGCCCGACTTCGGGCGATGGGAAGATGCGATGTGGTCGGGCGAGCCGTGGCTTTACCACTCGCGGCTCAGCGCCGCGCTCAATCTCAAACTGCTCGATCCGCGCGAGGTTCTCGCCGCTGCGGAACGCGCGTGGCGCGAGGGACGCGCGCCGATCTCCAGCGTCGAGGGCTTCATCCGGCAAATCCTCGGCTGGCGCGAATACGTGCGCGGCATCTACTGGCGCTTCATGCCCGGCTACGTCGAACGCAACACGCTCGGCGCCGATCAGCCGCTGCCGCCCTTCTACTGGACCGGTGAAACGGAGATGAACTGCCTGCACCTCGCGCTCCGCCAGACGCTCGACCACGGCTACGCGCATCACATCCAGCGGCTCATGGTCACCGGCCTCTTCTCGCTGCTGTTCGGAGTGCGCCCGCGTGAAATCCACGAGTGGTATCTCGCCGTCTATGTCGATGCCGTGGAATGGGTCGAACTTCCGAACACGCTGGGCATGTCGCAATACGCCGACGGTGGCGTGATGGCGTCGAAGCCCTACATTGCGACCGGCAAATACATCCAGCGCATGTCGAACTACTGCACCGGATGCCGGTTCGATCCCGCCGAGCGCACCGGCCCGCGCGCGTGTCCCTTCACCACGCTCTACTGGGATTTCCTCCTGCAAAACGAGCCATCGCTCGCGAAGAACCCGCGCATCGTCATGCAAGTGCGCAACCTCAAGCGGCTCAGTGCTGAAGAGAAAGCCGACATTCGCAAGCAAGCCGGCCGGGTTCGAGCAGACTGTGGAGTCAAGGCGGACGGTTAGCGCGCAAACGTCTCCCGCCGCCTCTTGGATACGCGGGCAGGGTAAATTTTCAAAAATAATTCAGGCACCCGGCTTGTTGCCGCCAGCGTTTAGCTTGATACGGAGCCAATCATTGGCCCCGCAACTTAACAACTAACTCAAAACTATAATCCTATGAAAAAGTCATTCCTAACTGCCGCAGTTCTTACCGCGGCACTCACCCTGATCACTAACAACCTTCGGGCATCCGAAGAGAAGACCGTTGTCGGCGTTGCTGCCGGTGCCGGACAGTTCAACACTCTCGTCGCAGCCATTAAAGCCGCGGGGCTGGTTGATACCCTGAACGGCAAAGGACCGTTCACTGTATTCGCACCGACCGACGAAGCCTTCGCCAAGCTCCCCGCAGGCACGGTCGATGATCTGCTAAAGCCTGAGAACAAGGCCAAGCTGACGTCAATCCTGACCTACCATGTGCTGTCCGGCAAAGTTATGGCTGCGGATGTGAAAACCTCCAACCCCAAGACCGTGAATGGCAAGGAAGTATCCATCAAGGTGGACGCAGGCAAGGTTACGATCGGTGAAGCCAATGTGGTGAAGACGGACATTCCCGCAAGCAATGGAGTAATCCACGTCATCGACGCCGTGCTTATCCCCTGACGAACCAACTGTGCGGGGCTGGCGGTTCAATACCCCAGCTCCGCGCAGGTTCCATTGCTCTTGGAGTGAAGACAGCTTCAAACAACAAACCTTTGCACCATGTCCAGAGCCTCATCCGTTTCGCTGTTCAACCGAACCGGACAAATTGAACTCGACCGTGGCAGGCGCGCTCTTGTTCACGACCAGATGCGAGTCATGCATTCGCGCCATCAGCCAAATGGTATTATTTCATCCAACCGAGGATGTCCCGGGCTGAATACGTCACGATCAGGTCCGCGCCGGATCGTTTGAAGGCGGTCATTGTCTCCATCACCGCCGCGCGCTCGTCGAGCCAGCCGTTTTGCGCGGCGGCCTTGAGCATCGCGTATTCGCCGCTCACGCTGTAAACGGCGGTCGGCATCTGGAAGCGCTCCTTCACGCGCCACAGAACATCGAGATACGGCAGCCCCGGCTTGACCATGACGATGTCCGCCGATTCCTCGATGTCGAGTGCGACTTCGCGCAGCGCCTCGGTCGCGTTGGCCGGGTCCATTTGGTATGAACGCCGGTCGCCGAATTGCGGCGCGCTCTCAGCCGCGTCACGGAAAGGACCGTAAAACGCCGAACAAAACTTCGCCGCGTAACTCATGATGATCGTGTCCGGAAAACCCGCGGCGTCGAGTTGCTCGCGAATCGCGCCGACGCGCCCGTCCATCATGTCGCTTGGCGCGACAATGTCCGCGCCTGCCTCCGCGTGCGACACGGCCGCCTTTGCGAGCAGTTCCAGCGACTCGTCGTTCAGAATCTTCGCCATCCGCCCTTCGCCGTCCGCCATTTCCACCACGCCGCAATGCCCGTGGCTCATGTATTCGCAGAGGCACACGTCGGTGATCACGACCAGCTCCGGCAGCTCACGTTTGATCGCGCGGACGGCGCGTTGCACAATGCCATTCCCGGCGTAGGCCTGTTCCGCGCGTTCGTTTTTTTCCGACGGAATCCCGAAGAGCAAGACGCTTTGCACTCCTTCGTTCGCGACGGCCGCTGCTTCAGCGACGAGTTCATCGACGGTGAGTTGAAAGACGCCCGGCATGCTCGGGATCGCAGTCCGCGCGCTGATTTTCTCGCTCACGAACAGCGGCAGGATCAAATCGTGCGCGTGCAGGTGGGTTTCGCGCACGAGGTTCCGAATCGCCGGCGAAAAGCGGAGGCGGCGCGGGCGGCGTTGAAGGTTGCGGTTCGAGGGTTCAGGGTTGAGAGGCATCGCGAGAGTTGGTAGTTAATGGCAATTCCCTTGAACTCTCAACTCCCAACTCGCGCTGCGCAGCCCGGTTTCCTGCTCATCGACATCAGCAATTCCTACACGAAATTCGTGCGCGCCTCTTCCCAGTCGCTTCGCGGCAGGGTCTCGCGGCTGCCAACGCGCGAGCTGACCGCGAACGATTTTTCGCGGGCCATCCGCGGCTGGCGCTTCGATACAGTCGTGATCTCGTCGGTCGTGCCAGAAGCGGAAAAAGCCCTGCTGCGGGTGCTCAAGGACGCCCGCGTGCTTCGCGTCTGTCCGAAATTGAATCTGGGCGTCGGCATCGACTACCCGCATCCGAACACGATCGGGCCGGACCGCCTGGCAAATGCCGCCAGCGCCGTCGCGATCTACGGCGCGCCGGTTGTCGTGGTCGATTTCGGCACGGCGGTCACGTTCGACATCATCTCGCCGGAGAACAAGTACGTCGGCGGCGTGATCGCACCCGGCCTGGAAGTGATGACCGATTATCTTTACCAGCGCACCGCGCTCCTGCCGAAAATCGATCTTCTCGAACCGGTCTCCGCGATCGGCAAGTCCACGCGCGATGCGATGATGGCGGGTGCGGTGTTCGGTTACCGCGGGCTTGTGAAGCAAATCCTCGCCGAAATCCGGCGCGAGCTTTCATCCTTGAAAAAGGTGAAAGTCGTGGCGACAGGCGGATACGCGGAATTGATCGCGGCGAAATTGCCGGAGATTCAATTCGTGCATCGGAACCTCACGCTCGAAGGGCTGAGGACGATTGGTCTGCTGAACTTGTAGAGGGGATTCAAAAACCGTCATTCTGAGGCGTTCACAAAACGGGGTTTTGCCGGCGGCGGTGATGATGTCGTGGCGCAGGTGGATCGGGCGCTCCGCGCGCGATGCGTCTGCCAGCCGCCGCAGGCGCATTCTGATTTGCTGCTTCGCAGGTTGGGGTACGCATCGCCCACCCATTCGACAAGCTCAGGACAGGCTCCGTGGCCGATCCACCTGCTCACCATTGCCGCCGCCGGCAAAACCCCGTTTTGGGAATGCCTTAGAATGCCACTGGTTTAGGACGCCCGCCACCGTCTCAACGAACGGGGAACGTGTTCTCGTGCTGGAACGCCGGCTTGTTCGCGTAAACATGCCGGTAGTAATCGCTGCGCTTGAGCAGTCTGGTGGCTTCCTCGTCCACGATGACAGTCACCTGCGGATGCATTTGCAGAATCGAAGCAGGCACCGTCGCAGTGACAGGCCCCTCGACCATCGCGGCCACGGCCTCCGCTTTTTCCGCGCCAAACGCGAGCAGCAGGCATGAGGCTGCTTCCAGGATCGTTCCGAGTCCCATCGTGATCACATGGTGCGGCACGGTTTCGCCGGCTGAAAAAAAGCGGCGGTTCGTCTCGATCGTTTCCGGCATCAGTGTCTTGATCCGGGTGCGCGAAGCCAGCGACGAGGACGGTTCGTTAAACCCCAGATGGCCGTCGCACCCGATGCCGAGCAACTGGAGATCGATCCCTTCAGCCGCGCGGATGTGCATCTCATATCGCTCGCACGAGGCCTGCACATCGGCAGCCATTCCGTCCGGGACGTAGGTGTGACCGGGGCGCAGGTTCAGATGCTCGAACAAATGCTCCTGCATGAAGTGGTGATAGGAAGCCGGGTGCTGTGGCGGCAGGCCGACATATTCGTCGAGATTGAAAGTTGTGACGCCGCTGAAATCGAGGCCCTCCTCCTTGTGCAACCGGATCAGTTCCCGGTAAAGATCGAGCGGTGTCCTGCCGGTGGCCAGACCAAGAACGCAACGCGGTTTCCTGCGGACCAGCGCCGCAACCATGCCGGCTCCAAGCAGGCTGCCGGCTTTCCGGGTGGGTTGGATGATGATTTCCATGGCCTGAACTAGCGGCCGGGTTGACGCGAAAGCTTCCCGCGCACGTCGGCTTCAAATTTCACAATGAAGTTCGCAACATATTCGGCGATGTCGAGCGATGGATCGGCGACGAGCGGCGTGAGATCCATCGCAAGGGAAACCATCGTGGCCTCGTCGGGTTGGTGCGGATCAAGAAACGTCGCGTTCGCGCGCCGCCGCCCAAGTGTCGCGAGGTCGTAGCGTTTGCCGCCGGCGATCTGCGACTCGAAGACGGTTCCGAGTTCCCGCGCGAGGTTTTCGTTGGCGCTCACGTCGTGAATCACCTTGTCCTCATCGGGCAACCAGTCGAGGCCGCGCCAGACTTCACAGCCAAAAACGCGCCTGGGTCGATCTTCCGCCGGCATCGCACGCATCGCCTGCAAGGCTGCGACCACGACGGCAACGTGCGTCTCGTGCTTGTCGGCGGGATTGTGCGTGTAAACAACCCGCGGCCGGGTTGCGGCCAGGATTTGCCGGAGGTCGCCCGTCAGCGAAGTGGTTTGCGCATTTTTTAACTCGGAGCTGTCGTAACCGAGCTGGAACATCGCACCGTAACGGCCGACGATGGCGGCATTGTCCTGCTCGCGCCTGCGCTCTGCGCGCATTTGTTCATCGGTGAAATTCGCAAACCGGCCCGTGCGTGCGCTCCCCGCGCCATCCGTGCAGGTGACGCCGCCGAACCACTCGTCCGCGCTGTTGTAGCAGGTGACGATGCCGTGATACGCCATGAATTCGAGGTCGTCCGGATGCGCGCCGATGCCGAGGTGCGTGATGCGATCAAGCGCCGTGTCCGGCGGCTGGCCGTCGGGAATGAACAAGTGGGCGTTCGCGTTGCGCAGCTTCATCGGGAGGGAACTCAAAAAAATCTGAGATCATTTGAACAACAGAGCAGGGAGCTTGTCGAATGTTTCAGTTTAGGGGGGAGATTCGGGATTGCGCATGTTTTTTGTTTTGCTGTCTGGTTTGTTGGCCATGCGCTTCCCGAATCTTTTCTGTACCGATCACAGCAGTTCCCCTGGATGGCTGCCTGCTAATCGCTTGCGCGGGAGCGGCTTCTGTGTTCAGCATGGCGCACCATGAACGGCGCTCTGCTCGGCATCCGCGGTTTTCTCATCGACGCGCCGCAGTTCGGAAAACTGCGCGCGTGGAGCGATGGCGCGCTCGTCCTCGAAGACGGCCTGATTGCGGAAGTTGGCGATTACGATTCTCTGCGGGACAAACCGCGCCGTGAGGAAATCCGGTGGCTCCACTCGAATCGCATGGCGGTTTTTCCCGGGCTGATTGACTTGCACACGCACCTGCCGCAATACCCGGCGGTTGCGCGCGGTCAGTCGGATTTGCTGCCGTGGTTGCAGCAGCACATTTTTCCGCTGGAGCGCGAATTTACCGGGGCGAAAGCGCGCAAGGAAGCGGCGCGGTTTTTCGAGGAACTGGCCCGCAACGGCACAACGACGGCGATGGTTTACGCGGCGATTTTCGAGGACAGTTGCGATGCCGCGTTCGAAGCGGCCCAGCGAACCGGCCTCCGCGTGATCATGGGAAAAGTGATGATGGATGTCGGTTCCTACGGCGAGTTGCACCCTCAGAAAATCCTCTCCCAATCGCTGCACGAGAGCGAACGGCTTTGCAAGAAGTGGCATCGGGCCAATGGCGGTCTGCTCGACTACGCGTTCAGTCCGCGATTCGCGGTGAGTTGCAGCGACGACTTGATGCGCGGGGCTGCCGAGCTTGCCAATCGGCATTCCGCCTACATCCAGACGCACCTCGCCGAAAACCTCGATGAGATTGAAAAGGTGCGGAACCAGTTCACCTGGGCGGCAGACTATACCGATGTCTATGACAAGTGCGGCCTGCTTGGGCCGCGCACGGTGCTCGCGCATTGCATCCATCTTTCCGATCGCGAGCGGGAGGTGCTGGCCGGCACTCGATCGAATGTCGCGCATTGCCCGACGGCGAATCTTTTTCTCTCAAGCGGCATCATGCCAGTGGACCGGCTTCTGGGCGACGGCATCTGTGTCGGTCTTGGCAGCGATGTCGCCGCCGGGCCTGAACTCAGCCTCTGGCAGGTGATGCGTTCGGCGATCGAGTCGCAAAAGGCGCGCTCATTTTATGAAAAGGACGTGCGTGTTCCCTCTCCGGCGTCAGCTTTGTTCATGGCGACCCAGGGCGCTGCGGAGGCTCTCGGAAAGGGTGATGCCATCGGCTCGTTCGAGGTCGGCAAGGAGGCGGACCTCACGGTGGTCGATTTCGGCGCGCTTCTCCCCTATCGGAAAAAAGCGCACGCCGATCTGAGCGCGGAGGACATCCTGAGCCTCTGCATTTATCGCGGCGGACCGCACGCAATCGTTGAGACCTTCGTGCGCGGCAAGTCGGTTTACCGCGCTCCGAATCCAGAGCTGTTTTAGCGTATGTTTTCAAAATACGAACCCAGTCATTCTGAGGCTCTCACAAAACGGGGTTTTGCCGGCGTCGGCAATGATGTCGCAGCGACTACGCAGAGCGGGTGGATCGGCCACTCCGTGGGCGATGCGTGCCCCAACCTGCGAAGCAGCAAATCAGAATGCGCCTTGAGGCGGCTGGCAAACGCATCGTGCGCGGAGCGCCCGATCCACCTTGCGCGACGGTGCGTTTTCGCCTTCCGCTTCCAACAACAGCTTTGGCAGTGGAGTTCCGGTCTCCAAGCAGACCGGAACTGCGCTGAGAATGACGCTTGCTTGGAGGTGTTGTCATGGAAGTGAACGCACACGATCCCATCGCAATCGCACTCGCCGAGGACATCGGCAGCGGCGACGTAACCTGCGAGTTTTTCACGCCAGCCGGGCTGCGCGGATCGGCGCGGATCATTGCCAAAGAGAATGCGGTCGTGGCCGGAGTCGAAACGGCTGCGGAAGTTTTCGCGCGGGTCGATTCGACGTTGGAGACGAGCATCGTGCGGGCGTCGGGGAGCAAAGTCGGGCCGGGCGAAGTAGTGATCGAGATCGCGGGCGCGGTCCGCTCGATTCTCACCGGCGAACGCGTCGCATTGAATTTCATCCAGCGCCTGTCTGGCGTGGCGACTTTGACCCGCCGTTACGTCGAAGCGGTCGCCCACGCGCGCGCGACGATCCTCGACACGCGCAAAACCACCCCCGGTTTGCGCGCGCTCGAAAAGGCGGCGGTGAAAGCCGGGGGTGCGCAGAATCATCGATTCGGGCTCTACGACATGGTGATGGTGAAGGACAACCACCTCGCCGCGAAAGCCGACGCGGCTTTTCTCCGCGATGCGATCGGGCGCGTGCATGAGGCGCGGCCCGGCGTTCGCGTGGAACTCGAAGCGGACACGCTCGATCAAGTGCGGACGTTTTTGGAGATTGGAGGAGTGGACGTGATTCTCCTGGACAACATGTCGAACGACCAACTGCGCGAAGCCGTGGCGCTCGGAGCGGGCAGGGTGAAGTTCGAGGCGAGCGGTGGCGTGACCCTCGACACGGTCGCGGAAATCGCGGAGACGGGCGTGGATTTCATCTCGGTCGGCGCGCTCACCCACTCGGCGCGGGCGGTCGATTTCTCGCTCGAACTGTTGTGACGCTGTCCATTGATGCCCGCATCCTGAGGTCCCTGCGTGCTTCGCAGATGCACCTCACCGCCGCCGCACTCGCCGCTCAGACCGGCAGCGATCCTGCGTCACTCATCGCCCGGCTGGGCGGGCTGCGCGCCGCCGGTTACGCGATCGAGGAGCATCCGCATCTCGGGTTCCGCATGATTTCCGCGCCCGACAGGCTCATTGCCGACGATCTTTCCGCGATGCTCGATGGCTCTGCGCTGGTGCGCGAAATCCTCGTGCTGAAGGAAACTGGATCGACCAACGACGTGGTCGCGGAGATGGCGCGCAAAGGAGCGCAGGAAGGCCTCGTCGTTTTTGCGGAAACGCAGACGGCAGGTCGCGGCCGGCTCGGGCGGCGCTGGGAATCGGCCTCGCACGAAGGTCTGTGGTTTTCGGTTCTGCTGCGCCCGCAGTTTCCGCTCGCAACATGGGCGCGCCTCACGACAGGAGCCGCCGTCGCAGTGGCCCGAGGGATCGAAGCGGTCGTGCCCTGCCGCGCGATGATCAAGTGGCCAAACGACATTTTCATCGAGGGGAAAAAGATTGTCGGCATCCTCATCGAAAGCCAGATGGACAAGGGCGGTTTCGCAGTGGTTGGGATCGGTGTGAATGTGAACCAACTCGAGTTTCCCGAAGCGATCTCCCAGACCGCCGCGTCGCTCCGCCAAGTCGCCGGGCATCCCGTCGAACGCCAGCGCGTCGCCGTTTCGATCCTCTCCCAACTCGCGGCCTTGTATGCGAAACTTGCCTCCGCCTTTCCCGAAGTGGTCGCCGAAGCCGCCGCGCGCAGCTACCTGCAAGGCCGCTGGGTCCAGGCTGTGTCGGGGAATGAAGTCCTCGCCGGAATCGCCGGGGGTTTGGATGAAAACGGCGCGCTCCAACTGCGCCAGGCCGATGGAACGTTGATCGCACTTTCCGCCGGAGAGATCACCTTGCGTCCGCAGGGTTAGGGGACCCGGGGCGGGGAAAATCCGCAATCCGCAATTGGTCGGGCAAGCATCCTGCTTAAAGACTGGCGCTACCCGGTGATGCATATCGAACACTCTGATTTTCACGACCAATTCGTGCGCGGCCTGACCCACAAGATGAACAACATCCTGAGTCTCTTCCACGGCTACCTGGGGCTTTTGATGGACGACAAGAACCTCGACGCCGAGACGCAGGACGGACTGCGGCAGATCAAGGACGGAGCGCATGCGGCCTCGGAATTGATCGACCGCTCGAAGGCGCTCGCCCGGCCCACATCGCTCGTCTGGCGCGAGATCGACGTGAAGAAATTCCTGCGCGGGCTGATGCCGACGTTCGAATCCCTGCTCGAACGCAACTCCACGCTCGAAGTCAATTGCGCCGACGAACTGCCTCCCATCTGGGGCGATGCCGCGCGATTGAAAACCGCCGTGACCGAGCTGGTCCACAACGCCTGCGAGGCGAGCCCCTCGGGCGGCGTGGTTTCGGTAAATGTCAGCTCCGAAGTGCGAAAGGATCGCTCGTCAAAAAATGACGCGAAACCGATGGAATGGGTGTCGATCGAAGTTTCCGACCAGGGCTCCGGCATTCCGGACGAGGCCGCGGGCAGGATTTTCGATCCGTTCTTTACCACGAAACGCAGGAAACGTTCCGTTGGTCTTGGCCTCACCGTGGCGCTGGGCCTCGTCCAACAGCACGGCGGCAGCATCCGCCACGTGAGCAAGCCGGGGAAAACGTCGTTCTGCCTCGTTCTTCCTTCGCGCTCTGAGCAGGGATAATCCTACTCGCCGTCGGGACTTGCTGGAGGCGTGCCAAACGACGGCATCTGCATCTCCTTGTAGCCGGCAGGAACTTCGAAATCTTTCGCGTCAAGCGGTCCCTCCTTGACCGATTGAACCGTGGTCGTGATTTTTTGCCCGTTCATTTCCATCTCGGTCCGGATCGGCATTCCGGGGAAATCGGACGCACTCGGCCCCATGCCTTTCGCCATCGATCCGAGGCCGCCTTGCTGCATCTTCATCATCCCGCCGAGGATTGCCGACCAATTCGGATAATTCTTCGCAATCCAATAATGGACTGTCATGCCGCCGATCGTCGCGGTGTATTCCTCAACGTCGAAGCCGTTGATTTTGTCTTTTTTTCCAGTGGATTGAAGCTTGGGAGCAGGTGTGGGCGAGCTGCTGCCGTCCGGCTGCTTCATCTTTTGCATTTTCTCCATCAGCGCCTTCGTCCCGGCAGCCGAGATCTTCATGTAGCTCTTCTGCGAATGCATGACGGTGACGACTTCGCCGCTTTTCGCGTCCGTGATCGTGCTGATCTGCGGCGAGACGTCGGCGCGCACCTTGTCGCCTTTGAATTTCATCGTCATCTCCCCGAGTTGCCCGGCCCCTTCGACCTTCTGCACGATGGTCATGTCGGCGTAGGCGGAAACATTCAGAGCGAGAAAAAGGGCTGCGAACGAGGAGCAGGGAATCTTCATGGGGGCGTTGATAAACGAAGAGGCGCGGCTTTACAAATTGAAACGCAACAGGCGGCTATTTCCTGCGCAGGAGCCGCATCCATTCGCGCTCCTCGCGTCCGTGGTAAGCGCGTCCCGGCAGCCACTCGCGCACGAGGTCGAAGGCGTTGCCGAAGAGGGCGTCGAGTTCCGCGGTCGTCACCCGGAACGGCGGCCCTTCCTCGTCGTGATCGGGATTCAGGTAAAACACGGCCAGCAGGCAGCCATGAGGCTTGAGCGCCGCCTCAACGGATTGCGCATAGCTCGTGCGCATAGCCGGATCGATGGCGCAGAAGCAGGTGTGCTCCCACACCCAGTCGAAACAGCACCGCAAGTCCGGCGGCAGATGGAACAAATCCCCGAGGCGGTAGCTCTCACGTCCGGTCTTCGGAAAACTCTCCGCGCCTTTGATCGCCGACGGCGCGATGTCGAGGCCGATCACTTCGTTCTCCGGGTGCGAGATCGCGCGCACGTCGTGCCCCCAGCCGCAACCGGGCACGAGGATCTTTCCTTCGAGAGGCGGATTGTTTTCCAAATACTCCACGAGGCCCGGACTCGGCGTGCCTTTTTCCCAAGGCATGTCGCCGGTTTGATAGCGGTTTTCCCAATCATTGCTCATAGTTCAGTTCCGGCGAATCCATACACTCGCATGCGCGACGCTCCACTGAAATTTGCGCCGGTGTTCGCGGATCAAGAACGGCAGGTCGCGCGTGCAGGCGAGCGCGAAGTCCGGCTCCAGCAGGGTTTGCAGTGCGGAGAAGGTATCCACGCGCTCGCCGTCCTTCATAAAACCGCCGAGCCATTTGGTGTGCGGGGTGAACTCTTCGATCCAGGTGTAAGGCGACGTGAGGATGAACTGGCCGCCGGGTCGCACGAGTCTCGGAAGCTGCTCAACGAACTTGAGCGGATCGGCGAGACGGTCGATCAGATTCGCGGCCAGGACGACGTCGAAATCGCTGAGATTTTCGTGCAGATGCATCGCATCGCCCATTTCAAAATGGACGCGGTGGCGGTCGATGTCGGCGGGCACCCGCGCGAGGCAGCGCGTCGTAAGCGCCCCTTCGTCGATCCGGTCGAAACCGAGGTGACCGTTCTTTTTCAAGTCCAGCGCCGCGCGGATGAAATGCTGCGAAAAGTCGATGCCGATGACGTTGTCGCACCGTCGTGCCAGCTCGAAACTCGCGCGCCCAACCGCGCAGCCGACATCCAAGCCGCACGGCTTTGCTGGAAGCAGTCCGACATCGAGACAGTCATCGACACAGCGCGCAGGAAAATTCAGTGCGCCACGCGGCCCGAACTCGTATGGCAGAATGTCGTCGTCCCCGCCATAGTGAAACAGCAGATACTCACTGAGGAGTTTTTCGGTTTCGTAAATCGCATTCATGGGTTGACGTGATGATGATGACGATGAATGATGACGCAATGAGAACGATCATTGACTTGCCGGAAGCGCAAGTGCGGGCGCTTGAAGCGCTATGCAGGCACAAACGCATCTCGCGCGCAGAGGCAATACGCCAGGCTGTTGACGGTCTGCTCGCGGAAAAGCGCACGGCGGTCGCGGACGAAGCGTTCGGGATTTGGAAACACAAAAAGCTGAACGCGCCAGAACACATCGCGAAATTGCGCGCGGAGTGGGAGAAGTGAAGGCCGTTTTCGACAGCGACATTCTCATAGATTACCTGCAAGGGCTGGAAAAAGCGCGTAAAGAAATCGCTCTCTATTCGGTAAAGTGCATCAGCATGATTTCGTGGATGGAGGTGATGTGCGGTGCGGATGGAGCGGGCGAGGAGAGCAAATGCCGCGGCTTCCTTGCCCAATTCGAGATCATCGGGATCAGCATCGAGGTTGCGGAACGAGCCGTGCGAATACGGCGCGAACAGCGATTGAAACTGCCGGATGCGATCATCTGGGCCACGGCTCAACAACTGGGCTGCGTGCTCGTCACGCGGAACACAAAGGACTTCCCGCTCAAGCATCCCGGCGTCCGCGTGCCGTATAAAGTTTCCTGAGTTTTGTTCGTGGTGGTGCCGCAGCGTTATGCGCCTTGTTATCAGCTTGCCGCGCGAGCGGAAGCCACGGTCCGGCGAACATGGGCCAGAGCTTCGTCGCCGGGAATGAGCGTCACCTCGCCGGCCTCGACTTGCGCGATGCGCCGGCGAACCTCGGCAATCTGGGCTTGCGCGATGTCCGGGGAAATGTCGTGGGCCAGACTCTCCACAATGCGGTCGGCAAGCTCGGCGCGCTCGACCGCAGAAAGCTGCTCCGCCTGTTCGAGGATTTGGGCTACGGCTTGTGTCATGGAATCAAGGATGCAAGCGGTTCGGATTCGGGCAAGTCGTCAGACCTAAGTGGTGCGCCCGGACATTGCGCTATTTGATGCGGTCGTAAGTGCCGTGAGGGCCGATCCACCACCAAAGCAAACCTTCCGGGTGATCTTTGGCGAGCGCGCGGTAGTGCAGTCCCACGCGGGCCGACCAAAACTCGCCGACCTTCTTGAGTCGGATGGACGAGTGCCGTGGATCGGCCTTGAGAAGTTGGAAGTTCTTGTCGGCCAGTTCGCGGATCGCATCCGGCAACTCGTGATAGTGAAGCCAGAACTCTGAAGTCGTGAAGTGCTTCAAAGCGGTTTGCAGCGCCCGGCCTCGAACTCCGCCTCGGCACGCTTGCCTGCGGCGTCGAAGCGCCCGGCGAGGATGTCCGCCTCGATCTGGCTATCCCACTTGTCAGCAACATACTCCTCGAACCACTGGGAAAAGCGGGAAAGCTCGTCAGCGGAGAGGCGGGTAACGGCGGCTTCGATTTCCTGGACGCTCATGGCGTGAAAAATACGATGGAATGGCAAAGAATCAATCTTCAACAACCGGGCTGCGTGCTCGTCACGCGAATGCGAAACATTTTTCAAACAATCGCTGAAATCTACGTCGCATCAGCAATGGGTCGCAGGAATCGTAATGGTTTGGAACGATCATTCGCGGGTTCAAATCGGAAACGAGAGCGAAGCTCGAATCAAGTTTTTCGTGGTAACTATTCAGAATTGGGAACGGCGGATGCGTGGCGAAAAAATAGCTTGCGAAAAGATCACCACTGAAAAGCAAATCGTGCCGCTCGCTCAAAAAACCGCAATGCCCAGCGGTATGGCCGGGAAGGTGAATCACACGCAGTCCGCCCCAGAAAGGCAACACGTCACCATCCGTGAAAAATTTGTCGATGGCGACGGCGTGATAACGAAATAGCACACGCCCAATTGCTTCCATCCAGCCGCAGACGAGGTTCACTCCTTGATACGGAAACTTCCCCGCGACGTGAAGTTGCTCCGCCGGGTTTGCGTAAACCTGCGCGCCGCTCCACTGCTTGATCCACGCGATGTTACAAGTGTGATCGAGATGCCCGTGCGTAAGCACGATTGCTTTCAGCGACGACGGTGCGAGTCCCAGTGCGCGTATCATCCGCAGCGAGTTCACACGAACGATCGGCGTCAACCCAGTATCAATCAGGACGCACTCACCTGATTCGACGAGCAAATGACAAGAAACGACGAGATCACGAATTGGATAAAGTCCCGGCGGGGTGTTCTTCATCTTGCCGGTTTCCGCTCCCTAGTTTTCGATCAACACCCGCGTGGCACCGTCTTTGTGCATGCGGGCTTGGGTGACGTTGATCTCCGGCGTTTTCGAGGGCGGGAACAGGATGTCGTTGCAGCGGCACATGACTCAAGCGTTTGTTGGTGCGAGGCGGACATGCGGATACACCAAAATTTTGGCGTCTGCGGTGACGAGAGGCACATCGAAAATCCGCGCCGTTGCCACGATGATTTGGTCTGCGGGGTCGCGGTGGAATGAGCCGGGAAGCTGCGTGGACTCGACGCAAATGCGTGGTGAAAGTTCAACCAGACGGACGCCGGGATACGCAAGTGCCTGCTGAATCCAATCGAAGACCGGGCACGGCAGAGAGAGCCGCCGGCACTCGACCAGCTTGGCGACCCCCCAGCACGAAATGGCGCTCACTCCAATGCCGGTCTGCTCGGCGGAGTCGAGCAGTGCGCGGGTAGAAGCCGGGAGAGTGGAATCGCCGTGAACCCACCAAACCCAGATGTGTGTATCGAGGATGATCACCCGGCAGCCTCCCAGTCAGCGTCTGCGACGGGATCGGTGGGAGCGAGAAGCGTGACTGGGGTGCCACGGAGCGGGTAGCGGGAACCCGACGCCGCGACAGCGGAAAAAGGAAGAACGATGACCTCGACAGACTCGCCGCGGCGAAAAGGAATGTCGCGCAGCGTGATGACACCATCCTCGGAAAGAGTGGTTTCAATGCGGTGTGCTTGCATGCCGGAAGAATAAAGAGGCTTCGTTCACAGGACAAGCGCGCAAACACCGGACCGATACTAACTTTCCAGCAGCGTCCGCATGTATTTCGGCTCGAAGTTTTCGATCAACACCCGTGTCGCGCCGTCCTTGAACATGCGGGCCTGGGTGACGTTGATCTCTGGCGTTTTCGAGGGCGAGAACAGGATGTCGTCGTGCGTCGCGTTCTTTTTGTTCGCGAATTTTTCCGGCGTGAGATGGCCGCCGAGATGGTCGCTGCGGCCTGTGGCGACGTGGATGGTGCCGAGGATTTTTTCGTCCTGGATGTCGCGTCCTGAAACCGGAAGCTCCTGCGTGCCGAAGCCGAGTTCGCCGAGTTCGCCGGTGACGGGATCGCTCGCGAGCTTGGCGTTGTGCGCGTCGATGGTGGCCTGGTTGCCACGAAGCAGCGTCGCGGTTTTCACGCGTCCTCCGGTGACGTGCATGAGGCCGAGCGTGCCGTCTTCGTAGCGCATAGGGAACTCGCCTTCGGCTCCGGCGGGCACGAAATAGATTTCGCCGGCGGGCAGGTTCGCGATGTCGGGGCCGCCGAGGCAAAGGCCGTGGCTTTTCTGCGCTTCCTGCTGTGCGAGTTCGAGACGGAGCGTGTGCTTTTTGCCTTCGGCGAAGAAGTCGATCTCGACCCAGTCGGCGCGCGTCATGCCAAGGCGCAGCTTCTCCGCGAGGCGGCTGACTTCGTTGTAATCAACCGCGAGGCCGCTGCTGAGGATGATGTCATTCACGCCGTGCAGCGTCGCGCCGCGGAAGCCGTATTGCTTCGCGAACGCGGTGAGCGGCGCAGTCGCGGAGAACGTCGAGATGCAAAGGATGAGGTCGTAGTTCGGGTAGATGTCGCGTTCCAAACTCAGCTCGCGGCCATCGGGCGCGAACGCAGCGTCGGGCAGATCGAGGTTGCTGCCGCCGGTGATTTCATAGGCAAAAAAATCGCCGCCTTTGAGCCCGAGTTCCGTCATCACGCCGGCGTGAAGCGCCTTGTAGAAATGCTCGTGGGCGTTGCGCTGGATCGAGAGGTCGGGGTTGGCGAGGAACTTCCAGTCGATCACGTCGCGTGGATTTTCGAGGTCGATGAGGATGCAGATCCGCTCGCCAGGTTTCGGGTCGAACACGGTCTTGAGCAGGCGGGTGAGGCTGAACGGCGGAAAACTGCGGGTGGTGGTGGGATTCGTGGTTGCTTGCATGGTAGTAAGTTGATTTACGTCAGACGCGGCTGAAGTGTTGCATCAAAATTGAATGATTTGGCGAACAAAAACCGGCGACATTGATTTGAGCAAAGGCGCCCTCATCATGGGCATCCTGAACGTGACCGCAGATTCGTTCTCGGATGGCGGCAAGTTTCTCAGCGTCGAAAACGCGTTCTCCCATGCGAGGGAAATGATCGCACAGGGCGCGGCCATCATCGACGTGGGCGGCGAATCGACACGCCCCGGCGCGGAGCCAGTCGCGGAGGCGGAGGAAATGAGGCGCGTGCTGCCGGTCATTGAAAGGATGAAGGATGAAGGCAGAAGGATGAAAGGGGAGGGCGCGGAATTTCATCCTTCATCCTTCATCCTTCATCCTTTCCCCATCATTTCCATCGACACATCGAAGGCCGCCGTCGCGCGCGCGGCGATCGGGAGCGGTGCGGGCATCATCAACGACGTCACCGGGCTTCGCGGCGATCCGGCGATGATCGAGGTTGCGCGCGAGACCGGCGCGGGAGTGATCGTCATGCACATGCAGGGCACGCCGCGCGACATGCAGATCAATCCGCATTACGACGACGTGGTTGCGGAAGTCCGGGATTTTTTTCGACAAAGTTTTGACCGCGCCGTAGCCTGCGGCATTGACCCGATGAACATCGCATTCGATCCGGGCATTGGTTTCGGAAAATCAGTCGCCCACAATCT
The DNA here is from genome assembly GCA_963751395.1 of uncultured Verrucomicrobiae bacterium. Taxonomy (GTDB): domain Bacteria; phylum Verrucomicrobiota; class Verrucomicrobiia; order Chthoniobacterales; family Chthoniobacteraceae; genus CAVVUC01. Next base: position 886,209 of record CAVVUC010000001.1, read on the forward strand.
TGTCGCTGCTGAAAAATCTCGCCTCGCTGCGCGTCGAAGATCGTCCGCTCGTGCTCGGAGTTTCGCGAAAAAGTTTCATCGGAAAAGTGATCGGGGAAAACGCGGAACGCGGAAGTCGGAATGCGGAACTGGGAACAGTCGCGCTCACGGCGCTCGGGCGCGAGCACGGCGCGAACATTTTTCGTGTGCATGACGTGGCGGCGAATGTCGTCGCGCTTCGCATGACGGAGGCAATTCTGGCACAATGACCACCGCGAAAATCATCGACTTCGCCCAGGGCAACTGGCGGTCTGCGATCGAAATCGCGATCCTCAGCTTCGTCATTTACTACGGCTACCTCTATTTCCGAGGAACGCGCGGAGCCAAGGTTCTGACGGGACTGGCGCTGATCTTCCTGACGCTGATCCTGGTGTCGCAGCTTTTGCAACTCGTCGTGATTAGCTGGTTGATCCGGAGTCTGACGGCATTTTTCGCCATCGCGCTCGTCGTGATTTTTCAACCGGAACTCCGGCGCGCGCTGGCTGCGCTTGGGAGCCATCACATTTTTTCGTGGACGAGTCAGAACAAGGAAACTGTCGAGATCGTGACGGAGACCGTGTTTGAGCTGTCGAACCGGCAGTTCGGCGCGCTGATCGCGCTCGAACGCGACATCAACACGCGCGCCTTCGCCGAGAGCGGCGTGAGCATCGACTGCGAGCTTTCGCCGGAATTGATCCTCACGATTTTCCAGCCGAAAACGCCGCTGCACGACGGCGGCCTCATCATTCGCAACGACCGCATCCTCGCGGCGGCGTGCATTTTTCCCGTGAGCCAGCGCGAAGACCTCGACCGCAATCTCGGCCTGCGCCATCGCGCCGCGCTCGGCATCACCGAGGAGACGGACGCGCTCGCGATCATCGTTTCTGAGGAGACGGGGATAGTTTCGATTTGTCATCGCGGCAAAATCGAACGTAACTTCGACCCTGAAAGTTTTAAGCGGCGCCTCGGCGAACTCCTGATACTCGAAAATGATGAAAAGGCTGATTCTCAACAACCTGGCGGCGAAGATCATGTCGCTGGTGCTCGCGATGACTCTCTGGTTCCTCATCAAAAAGAACGTCGAGACGGGGGCGTCGCGCTCTGAGCCGCTTCTGAAGTTCGACAACCGCGGAGAGACACAGAAAAAAGCGGAGAAGCCCACCGATGCCGGCAAAGACAAGCCCCGAGTCAGTTCGACACCCAAATCCGATACATCGGTAACACCTCATGCAACAAGACCTCGTAAAGGCGCCCAGAACTAGAACCGCCGCGCCGAAGGAAGAAGCCGCGCCGGTTTCTCAAAAGAAAATCTTCGGCACCGACGGCGTGCGCGGGGTTGCGAACATCGAGCCGGTGACCGCCGAGACCGCTTTGAAGCTTGGCCGCGCGGCGGCGCATATCATCACGCAGCTTGGCTCCGCAAATCAGCGCCCCGGCCATCGCGCGAAAATCGTGATCGGCAAGGACACGCGCCTTTCCGGCTACATGCTCGAAAATGCGCTCGCATCCGGCATCATGTCGCTCGGCGTCGATGTGCTCCTGATCGGGCCGCTGCCGACGCCGGGCGTTGCCTACATCACGCGCTCGCTGCGCGCCGACGCCGGGCATCGTGCTCTCCGCGTCGCACAATCCCTACGAGGACAACGGCATCAAATTTTTCCGGCACGACGGCTACAAGCTCGACGACGAGATCGAGATGAAAATCGAGCATCTCGTCTTCAGCGGCGAGATCGAATCCATCCGCCCGACCGCTGCTAAGATCGGCCGCGCCACGCGCATCGACGACGCGCTCGGGCCGCTACGTCGAATTCGCCAAGCGCAGCTTCCCGCGCCACCTCACGCTCGAAAACGTGCGCATCGCCGTCGATGCCGGCAACGGCGCGGCTTACAAATCGACGCCGTGCATTCTGCGCGAACTCGGCGCCGACGGCCATCGTCGCCCACAACACGCCGAACGGGCGCAACATCAACCACGAATGCGGCAGCACGCACCCGGAGGAAATCCAGCGGCTCGTGAAAGAAACCAGGCGCGCAGGTCGGCATCACGCACGACGGCGACGCCGACCGCGTGCTGCTCTGCGATGAAAACGGCGAACTGGTCGATGGCGACGAGATCATGGCCATCGCGGCGATTGATTTCCTGAAAAGCGGCCGCCTCGTCGCAGAACACGCTCGTCGCCACGGTGATGAGCAACTTACGGCCTCGAGGAGGCGCTCGCGCCGCACGGCGGCAGGGTCACGCGCACGAAGGTCGGCGACCGCTACGTGATCGAGGAGATGATGCGGAACAAGCTGAACCTCGGCGGCGAGCAAAGCGGCCACATGATTTTCCGCGACTACTCGACGACCGGCGACGGCATCGTCAGCGCGCTGCAGATTCTGCGCATCATGGTCGAGACGGGGAAGCCGCTGAGCGAGTTGAAAAAATGCCTCACCAAATACCCGCAGGCGCAGCGCAATTTGAGGGTGAAATCAAAGCCGCCGATCGAGGAGCTGCCGGAGGTCGTCGCAGCTCGTGCAGGAGGCGGAGAACGGAGCTTGTCCGGGCAGGGCCGCGTGCTGCTGCGCTACTCCGGCACCGAGCCGAAAATCCGCCTGCTGATCGAAGGCCGCGATGGCGAACGCATCAACGCGCAGGCGGATCGAATCGCGGAACTGCTCGCCGCGACGATTGGAGAATAGCGGCGTCTCACGTAATGATGCGCGCAGTTTTGTATGGAAAAGATCGCCAGAAGATTTCGTTCCTTCGCAGAAAGCGAAGCGGCTGAGAGGGAATTCTACCGCTCGCTCACACCTGAGCAGAGGATGCAGATTTTTTTCGAAATCAACGCCCAGGCTCGCGCTCATGAATCTGATCAAAGACTTGAAAGAATTTGTCGAATTGTTAAACGCGACGGGCGTTAAGTATCTGCTGGTCGGAGGTCATGCCGTGGCGTTTCACGGGCATCCCCGCTATACGGGGGACATTGATTTTTTCGTCGAACCATCCTCGGAGAACGGAGCGAAACTCATGCAAGTATTTGCAGATTTTGGCTTCGGCGGCTTGGGATTCTCCGCGACAGATTTCACCGAGCCCGGCACTGTGATCCAGCTCGGACGCCCTCCTTTCCGAATAGACATCCTTCCGACCCTCGACGGGATTGAATTTGGCGAGGCTTGGGACACGAGAATAGAAGCATTTGCGGAAGGCCAGCCCATTCATGTCATCAGCAAGGAAATGCTTCTGAAAAACAAACGGGCAACGGCCCGGCCACAAGATTTGGCGGACATTGAAAAGCTGGCCTGAGCCATGAACCATTTCATCACCGGTACGGATACGGGCGTCGGCAAGACTTACGTCACCGCGATGCTCATTCGCAGCCTGCGCAAGGCGGGCCTCGACAGCGTCGGCATGAAACCGATTTGCTGCGGCGACCGCGACGATGCGGAGTTGCTCTGTGAAGCATCCGGAGGCGGCGCAACAATCGACGAGATCAATCCCATCTGGTTCCGGACGCCGGCCGCGCCCTACACCGCATCGATGGTCGAAAACCGAGCGATCGACCTCGACGCAATTCGCGCGAGCTTCGCAGCGTTGCGGCGCAGGCATCGCTCCGTGCTGGTCGAAGGAGTGGGCGGCTGGCTTGTGCCCATTCGCAAGGATTACCTCGTGCGCGATCTCGCGGCGGAATTCGGGCTGCCGGTTCTCCTCGTCGTGCGCAACCGGCTCGGCGCTTTGAACCACGCACTGTTGACTCTTCAAAGCATCAAGGCAGGCGGCCTGACATGCGAAGGCATCATTTTGAACAATGCCGATGAACTCGCGGACATCGCCACGACCACGAACCGCTCGCTGCTCGAAGATTTGACCGGCATCCCGGTGATGTTCGAGATCGAAAAGAATCAGACCGAGATCGTCCTGGGTATCGCCTGACTTTAATCGGACACAACAAATTGCCCTGCGCGCCGGTCGTTCCTTTGTTAGGTTATTTTTGTCATGGCGCAGCCGATTGATTTTGCGAGCAAACGTGTGCTCATTTTTGTCGTCGCCTACAATGCGGAGACGACCATAGCGAACGTGCTCAGTCGCATCCCCGCCAGTTTGCACAGGGAAAATGTGGAGGTGTTGGTCATCGACGATTTCTCCGAGGACAAGACGTTCTCTGCCGGCCTTGCCTACGAACGGGCAGAGGGCAGTTATCACATCGCGATGTTGCGGACGCCCGAGAACCAGGGCTATGGCGGGAACCAGAAGCTGGGCTACCGTTACGCGATCGAGCATGGTTTTGATGTCGTGGCGCTCCTGCATGGCGACGGGCAATACCCGCCGGAAAAGCTGCCTGACCTGCTGGAGCCGTTTCTTCACGACGAAGCCGACGCGGTGTTCGGCTCGCGCATGCTCGAAAAAGGCGGTGCTCTGCGCGGCGGGATGCCCTTCTACAAATGGCTTGGCAACAGAGTCCTCTCACACTTCCAAAACTTCCTGCTGGGCACGAGCCTCTCGGAATTTCATTCCGGCTATCGGCTCTACTCCGTGGACGCATTGCGGAAGATTCCCTTCGAGCGCAACAGCAACGGCTTTCATTTCGACACCGAAATCATCGTTCAACTCGTGATGAAGCATCAGCGAATCATCGAGCTGCCGATCCCGACTTATTACGGCAATGAGATTTGCCATGTGAACGGTCTGAAATACGCATGGGATGTTTGCCGCACGGTGTTGCGGGCGAGATTTCACGCGATGGACTTGCTCTATGATCGTAAATTCGACGTCAGATCTTCCGGGGAAACCTACGGCGCAAAGCTCGGCTTCCCCTCCTCGCACACGATGGCCATCGAAGCAGTCCAGGCCGGCGCCAACATACTCGACATAGGGTGCGGCCAGGGTTACCTGGCGGTGGAGATGGCAAAAAAAGCGCGCCACGTCACAGCCATCGACAGACACGTGCCCGCGGAACTGGTCGCCGCCAACATGGATTTCCTGCAATGGGACCTGGACTCGAGTTGCTTTCCTTTCGATGTCACTCGCTATGACCAGGTGTTCCTGCTCGATGTGATCGAGCACCTGAAAGATCCCGAAGGTTTCCTGGAACGAATCCGCAACGCCACGGCGGGGCATCGTCCCGAGGTTGTCATAACCGTGCCGAACATAGGATTTTTCATCAACCGTTTCATGCTTCTCCTGGGTTACTTCAACTATGGAAAAAGGGGTATCCTCGATTCCACGCATACCCGCCTGTTCACCTACGGTTCCCTGCTGGAGCTGTTGGATCAGACAGGTTACAAGACGATCGAGATCAAAGGAATCCCGGCACCTTATCCCAAGGCGATCGGGGACAACTTTGCAAGCCGCGCTTTGATCGTCTTGAATCAGGCCCTGCTGAAGCTGAACAAGGGTCTTTTCGCTTACCAGATTTTCGTCAAGACCAGGGCGATGCCAAATATCCAGCACCTCCTGAAGGAGACAATCGCCAAGAGCGATGCATGGAAGAAAAGGGCTGAAGAACGCAGCCTTGTCTAGTCCATCGCAGGCGCGGAACACACTTCTCTTGTTGCCGTGTGCGCGATGTTTCATGAAGATGTCGCCGCATGATTGCCCTCAGCGACGGCCTTCGCAGTGATTTCATCGAGCGCATCGAAAAGATGTTCTCGCCGGATGGCTTGCTGGCGAAGGCGAAGAATTTCGAGTATCGCCCGGAGCAGCAGCAGATGGCGGTGGCGGTTGCGCGCGCGCTCGAGGAGCAGCGGCATCTCGTCGTGGAGGCGGGCACGGGCGTCGGCAAGTCGCTGGCCTATCTCGTGCCGGCGATCATCTACGCGATCGAGAACAAGAAAAAGGCGGTCATTTCGACTTACACGATCAATCTACAGGAGCAGTTGATCTACAAGGACATCCCGATCGTGCAGAAAATCCTGCCGATGGAATTCGAGGCGGCGCTTTGGAAAGGGCGTCAGAATTATCTGTGTCCGAAACGTCTTGAACGCGCGATGCAGAATGCGTCGGAGCTGTTCACCTCGCCGGAGCAGGAGGAACTGAAAAGGATTTGGGAATGGAGCCATACGACGCGGGAGGGGACGCTCTCCGATTTCGCCGTCGAGCCGGATGCGAATGTCTGGTCGCAGGTTTGCAGCGAGCAGCACATCTGCACGGCAAAGACGTGCGGGCAGGACTCGCGCTGCTTTTACCAGCAGGCCCGGAAGCGTCTGCTTTCGGCGAACGTGGTCGTGATGAATCACACGCTTTTTTTCATGAACCTCGGCACGGTGGAAGAGATCGATGCGAAAGAATCGGGCTACATCTTCGCCGAACGACTTCGTGATTTTCGACGAAGCGCACACGATTGAGGCGGTGGCGGCTCGACAGATCGGGATTGGCGTTTCGCAATACTCGCTCGGTTACGCGCTGCGGCGGCTCTACAACGAAAAATCCAAGAAGGGATTGTTCACCGTGCTGCGCAACGCGGAAGGCGTTCGCACGATCACGGAACTGGTCGAAGGCGTAAAGGATTTTTTCGCGCGCGTCGAGGGGCGATCGAATTTCAAGAAGGGCCGCGAGTTTCGCGTACGCGAACCCGACCTCGTCGAGGACTCAATCACGGCGCTGCTCGCCAAGTTGCAGGCGCTGATCGTGTCGGTGCTGCGCGGACTCGATGACGAAATCACGAAGGCAGAGTTGCAGGACCTCGGGCGCCGCGTGCGCGAGGCGCGCTTGGGTGTCGCGGAATTTCTGACGCAGAGCAACGCAAACGACTTCGTTTACTGGGTCGAGAAGACGGGCAAGACCCAGAGCTTCCTGAGCCTCAACGCAACGCCGGTCGATATCGCCGCGCATTTGCGGCCGATGCTTTTCCGGGAAGACTGTTCGTGCGTGATGACAAGCGCGACGCTGTCTGTCGGCACCGCGCAACTCGATTATTTCCGCAACCGCATCGGCGCGGAGGAGGTCGAGCCGATGCAGATCGGCAGTCCGTTTGATTACCAGAAGCAGATGAAGCTCTACATCACGCGCAAGATGCCCGACCCGCGCGACGATGGCTACGAGGCCGCGCTCGCGCACTGGATCGAGCATTTCGTCGAGATGTCGAAAGGGCGCGCGTTCGTGCTGTTCACCAGCTACCGCACAATGCAATCGGTCGCCGCGCTGGTCGGGGCGCGGCTTGCGAAGGCAAAGTGGAACCTGCTCGTGCAAGGGCAGGGGATGCCGCGGCATCGGTTGATCGAGGAGTTCAAAAAAGACGAGCGGCATGTGCTCTTCGGCACGGACAGTTTCTGGAGCGGGGTCGATGTGCCGGGCGAAGCGCTGTCGAACGTAATCATCACCCGTTTGCCGTTTGCCGTGCCGGATCACCCGATGATCGAGGCGCGACTCGAAGTGATCCAGGAACGCGGTGGCGATGCGTTCAAGGAGTACTCGCTGCCGGAAGCGATTTTGAAATTGCGGCAGGGAGTCGGGAGATTGATCCGCACAAAGCAGGACAGCGGCATCGTCGTCATCCTCGACAACCGCGTCCTGACAAAGTCCTACGGCAGCGCATTCCTCAAGGCGCTGCCGCAGTGTCCGGTGGAGATTATTTAGCTTTCAGGCATCGCAACAACGCCGGGGTGGTCAAACATCCGCACTTGCCAAGACCGTTGGCGATTTTTCACCGAAAAAGTCGGGTTCGCGTTTTTGCGACAAGACCGGTAGAAACATTTCTTGCGTAAAATCCATTCGGAAACGCGGATGCTAACTATTGCTTGTCAATTACTTGCAATCCAGATTGGCAGGGCGAGTTCCGGAAATGAGAAAAAAGACTTTACGGTGGCAGGCTTGTTGCTAGTTTCGCGCCCGCCGAAAAGCGGCACCTAAACTAACTAAGAAAAACCAACCAAAATACACATGTTGAAAAAATATAACATCAAGTCAGCGGCCCTGGCCTTTGTCATTGGAGCAGTTTTTGCAGCGCCTGTGCTCAGCCAGGCGGGTGTGGAAACGAAACCCAGCGGCAAGGAAACCAAACCAGTCGAAGCCATCAAGGAATCCTTCATCACCGGCGACCTCGGCAATGCCGTTGTCAGCTCGTATATCTCCCGTGGCGGCGTCAATGAGAACCAGGGCTTCATAGATCAGCCCTATCTGGATATCTACTGCCAGCTCTACAAGGGCGACGGATTCGTCAACAAAATCTCCCTGAACCTTGGGTTCTGGGCCAGTCTCCACTCGGAAAAAACCGCCGCGGCTCCGGGCAGTTCGCTCTCCGCGTGGTATGAATTCGACTGGATGCCGGGGATCTCGGTGACCTTCCTGAAGAACTTCACCGCCACCCTTACATGGCTTGACTTCGACTTCGTCAGCAGCGGCGCACGGGCCGGCAGCTTGAGCTTGAACCTCGGTTATGACGACACCGACCTGCTTGGTGCTTTCGCACTGCACCCGCATTTCACCGTCATCAAGACCATGATTGGCAACCTTGTCGGCGTGCCGAACAGCGATCTCGGATGGTACTATGAGGTGGGTATCGCTCCCGGCTACAGCTTCTTCAAAGGCGAAGCCTATCCTTTGACCTTCACCGTGCCGCTCACCGTGGGCCTTGGCCCTGAAAGCTACAACGGCGAGACCTATGGATTCTTCTCAGCCGGCATCAACATGGCGGTGCCGCTCACATTCATCCCATCCGGCTACGGCAACTGGACCGCGACCGCGGGCTTCACCTACTGGAACATCGGCGACGCTGCCGCTCAGGCTTACACGCCCGGCATCATCAGTGGCGACAACAGCCAGTTCGTGTTCTCCGGCTCGATAGGCATGACGTTCTAACAACGCTTCCTAAACACTTCCGGGCTCCTCCAACGACTGGTTTGGTTTGGAGGAGTCCGGAGTGCAGGAAAATCTCAACCACAATTGTAGCTCCCCCGAGTCGCACTCAATCCAACTCACGAACTCGTTGGCGAGCGCAGCGGACACCGTCAAAGTCGGTGTTCTTCATTCACTCAGCGGCACGATGGCAATCAGCGAAACCTCGTTGCGCGACGTGCTGTTGTTCGCATTCGACGAAATCAACAAAAGCGGCGGCGTGCTCGGCAAGAAGATCGAGCCGGTCGTCTTGGACGGCGCGTCCAACTGGCCGCTCTTTGCGGAAAAGGCGAAGCAGTTGCTGGAGCAGGACAAAGTGTCCGTGACCTTCGGTTGCTGGACATCCGTCAGTCGCAAATCGGTTCTGCCGGTTTTCGAAAAGGCACCGTCGCGGAACTCACCGATGAGGCGGTGAAGAAGCATCTGGTCGTCTGAGGACTTCCGCCGGAAGCGGCTTCTGCTTTTGGTTTCATGCTGAGATTGCCGACTCCGCCGGGTGAATGTAGAGTGGGGCATGACAAGAGAACGCGTTCAGTTTTGGGTTGTGCAGTTGGCATCCGCCGCGCTCGTCTCGATGTCCGCCACCGCCGCCGCTCCCTCCGAAATTCCCGCCGCGTGGCCCGAGGCGCGTTACGAGTCGATGATGAAGTCGTCGCCCTTCGCCCTTGCCACTCCCATCGCGCCGGTCGCGGCGCCGGGATTCGCCTCGAACCTTTATCTCACCGGTCTGGCCAAAATCGGCGAACGGGATTTCGTCACGATCGCCTACCGCGACCAGCAGTCGCGCTTTTCGCTCTTCACCGGCGAGCAGAGCACGGAGGGCGTCACGCTCGTGAGCGTTGATTGGCAGGACGCTGTCGGCAAGAGCAAGGTGACCGTGAAGAAAGGAACCGAGTTCAGCACGCTCGCATTCGACGAGGCGACTTTGCAGAAACCGGCGCAAGTGACTCCGCAGGCCCAGCCTCTGCCGGTGCCGCAACTCGGCCAGCCTTTGCAGCGGCCTGTGATTCCTGCCCGAACAAACCAGCCGCTCCAGCCGATGCCGGGAACGAATGTCCCTCAACGCGCACCGGTCATCGTGCCGCCAAATCCGATTCAGCCGGGGCAGGCGAACGACGCTAGAAGGCGGGTTCGCATCATCAACAGCAAGCCGCAGTGACCGGTTAAACCGGCCTCCTTCCCCGCCCTATTGAGCTTTCTCCCAGTTGCCAATGTCGTCCGCCGTATCGGGAATGCGATCGCGCCCGGCTGAGTAGAGGTCGAAGCCGTCGGGGTTATGTTTTCCCGGAGCGACGTAAATGTATTCCTTGCCGTAGGGATCGGTCGGCAGCTTGTCCATGAGCTTGTGCCACTGCTTCGGCCTCGGCTCGGACTCAGGCGGCGAGATCAACGCGCGCAGTCCCTGCTCGGTCGAGGGGACAAATCCATTGAGCCCCTGATAAGTCCGCAGCGCCGTGGTCAGTGCGCTGACGTCGCTTTGCACACGCACGTCCTGCGCGATGAAAAGGTTTGGCCCCATGACGTAAATCGCCGAGGCGAGGATCAGGGCGATGATCGTCACCACAAGCATGATTTCGAGCAGGGTGAAGGCGCTCCGGCGCGTGCGGGTGAGTTTCATAAGTTGTCAGTCAAGGAACGAGTTTGTAGTCGAGGTTATCCCAATTGTATTTAAGCTGCACCTCGATGGCCCGCACGGCAACCGAGCCGGTCGGGTCGCCGAGCTGCAACGTCAGCCGGTTCACACCGGCCTGCAGACTCGATCCCGCGACGATCTTCTGACACTTGAGCCAGCCGGCGTAATGGAAACGCATGTCGCTTTCGAGCGGACGAACACTTCCCACAAACGCCGGATCGGCGAGATCGGGAAGGGCCATGGCAGCCGGCCCGAGCGGATGATTGTTCACGATCAACTCCGGAGGATGTTTTACGTCGGCATTGAGGATTTCAAACGTGATGACCGCCAGCAGCGGCTGTGCGGCGAGTTCAAACTCGAGGGTGCTGCTCGTGCCGTCTCTCGGCGAAAGCTTGATGATCGCGTCGTCAAGCGTCGCCTTCACGCGCCCGAAAAGATAGGCATCACTCTCGCGGGCGGGTGCGGGCGCGGTTGCCTGGAACGGATCGGTGAGTTCGGTCGGCGGATCGAAGTCGAGTGTGGTGCGGGTTTCGATCTTTTTGACCGAACTCAAAAATGCGCCGCGCACATTCGATCCGTCGCCGGGCACTTCGATTTCGACGTAATCGACATCCGTCATGGGAATCGTCACGGTTTCGCTCGTGGGCAGTCCGATTCCAAGTCCGAGCGCCCTTGGCTCCAGCGCGCGCCGGCCGATCTCGTTCCACGCACTCACAACCGGGCTGGTATCCTTTTGATCGTCGAAAAATACGCGCAACATCAACTCGTCGTTGAGGCCCGCCATTTTCCGGAAGCGGAGCCGGAACCCGGTCTTCACGATCATACCCTCCCCGTTTTTTTGGGATTCCGTGTTCACCGATTCGAGCCAGATCGGGAAAGACGGCAGCGGCGCGCCGGGGCTGAACAACGCCTTGAAATCCAGATACACCGTGAAAGGGGTCGGCTGCACTTTCAACTCCTGCGCCTGCACGAGCGAAGTGAAAAGGAAGATCGCAGACAGGAGATGGAAGATGGGGCGGGGGAGCATTGGGGTCGTTCGCTATCTACTATCTTCCATCTTCAATCTGCTTCTTTTACCCTAGTGCATCCGCGTGCGCAAGCCTGAGGTGAGGTTGAACACGGCGCTCAGGATGCCGAAGACGACGAGCCCGACGATCGCCGCAATGACGATCATGATCACCGGCGGGATGAGCGCGGAAATGATCTTCACCTGCTTGTCGAGTTCCCGCTCATACATTTCGGCGATCATCTGCATCGTCTCGCCGAACCGGCCCGTCTGTTCGCCGACGCTCATCATGTCGAGCAGCAGTTCTGGGAAAATGTTGTGCTGGCGCAGGGCATTGGAGAGCGAGGCGCCGTCGATCACCGAGCGGCGGACCTCGACCATTTTCTGCCGGATGTATTCGTTGCCGGAGATTTCCTCGAGCAGTTCGAGCGACTTCAAAAGCGTGACGCCGTTCTCGATGAGCGTGCCGAGCGTGCGCGTGAACTGCGCGTAAAACCGCGAGCGCATGATCGTGCCGTAGCCGGGAATGCGCAGCGTGAAATAGTCCCAGGCCTTGAGCCCGTCCTGCGAACGGGTGAAGACTTTCCACAGCGCATACGCTCCCGCCCCGGCACCGATGGCGACCCACCAGTAGTGGACGAGGACATAGTTGGCCGCGAGCAGGATTTTCGTCGGCAGCGGCAGGGCCTGGCCCGTTTGGGTGAAAAATGTGGTCAACTGCGGCACCATCACTGTCATGAACACGATGATGAGTCCGATGCCGGCGACGACGAGGACCGCCGGGTAAACGAGCGCCTGCTGGACCCGGTCGCGCAGGGCCTTGATGTCGGCGAGATGCGTGACGAGACGGCTGAAGATTTCCGGCAGCGTGCCGCTCGCCTCGCCGGCCGACACCATGTTCACGTAGAGCGGGGTGAAGATTTTCGGAAAATCGCGCATCGTCTGCGAAAGGCTGCGCCCGTCGATGAGCGACTGGTGCAGCGATTTGCAGAGGCCCTGGAGTTTCGGGTGCTTGAGCCGCCGCACGAGAATCCCGAGCGCCTCGTCGAGCGTCATGCCCGCGCCGAGCAGATGGCCGAGTTGTTCGGTGAAAAGAAACTGCTGGGTGAGGCCGATCGACTGCACCGGAGCGGTTTCGGCCGCAGCCCCGGCTTCCTCAGCCGCCGCCAGCGAGCCACCGACCGGCTCGATCTTGATGGGAAAGCAGCGGCTCTGCTCGATCTGCGAAATCGCCGCCGCGCGGTCGTTCGAGGTGACGACGCCTTCGACGAGGTTGCCCTCGGCGTTTCTCGCGACGTAGCTGAATTGCGGCATGTGGCTATACGAATTGAAGCTTCTCGCGTCGCGCCGCATCGAGGAGAGCATTATCCTGCGTCGCCAGCGGCAGATTCATTTCCCTTGCCACCCGAAGATACTCAGCGTCGTAAGCGGTTAATTGATATTTCGCCGCGTAGGTTCGCAAGATCTTCAAGTCTGCCAGTGTCGGCGCGGTGCAGATCATCACAGGCAACCGCTCGATCGCATCGAGGGCGCTGTCACGATGCTTCTTGTCTATGCGCTTTCGTCGCTCGGCGTTGAACAGCACATTGGTTATCTCCAAAAGCCAGAGCGATGGCACGAACATTGGCTCGCCCTTCTGTATTCGATCCAGCACACACTCGCTGTAAACATCCATTTCATCGATCAGAAACCAGCTCGCAACAACCGAGGCATCGACGATCATTCCGTTCATCGCCTTCCGTTTTCCTTCAACTCCGCGATCTCCGCAGCGGTGAAAGGCCGGAGCGACTTCGCGAACCGTTTTCGGAATGCAAGTACAACGTTCTTTGGAGCAAGCCGGCTTGTGGAAGAAACGGGAGCGAGGGAAGCCACGGGCTTGCCGCGTTTGGTAATGACGAACGATTCACCGCGTCCGACCTGTTCGAGCAACTCCGACAGGTGGGTCTTTGCGCTGAATGCACCGATGGTTTTCATTTGAACCAGTGTAGCAACGAATCAACCTGTTGGAAATCGGTTTCGCGATGCAGCCGAATTGCGGAAGGTTGAAAAATGACGGCGCGTTTGAGGGGAAGACATTTGTCGGATGGCGTCTAGCCTTTCATCTGTTCCTGAACTCGGTCGAGAAATGTCTCGCACGCAACAGGCATCCGGGCTGCAAGCCGGGCGGCTCCCATCACCAGATCGGCAATTCTGTTCTTGTCCAAAACGAGGTCGTAGGCGTGGACGAAAACGTGCCTGAACCCGCGCAGCTCGCGGAGATCGGAAGTCATTCCGGGCGAAAAGAACGCCGGACGCACGCCAGGGATGTCCAGCGACAACCGGCGGATCAATTCCGTGTGCCAGGTCTGACGGTCCTCAATATGGTTTTCAAACGCAGCCGCAACCCGGGCGGCAAGTTGTTCCAGCACATTGAAAAAGCGGGTCAGTTGAAACGCGGCGGCCTCGATGCCCGTCGGCGGCGGTTCTCCCAGCCGGGCCTGCGCCGCCGAAGCTGCCTCCGCCAGCACCCGGCAGTCTTCCTTCATCTCCGCTGCCAGGATCGAAAGGCTCAACTCGTCCATGGAATTCCTTCCTTGAGAATTTTGTCGCGGAAACGGCAATGCGGCAGCAGCACGATATCGACGCGGCGATGAAGCGTCTCTTCCAGAAGGGCCTGCAGACCGTATTCCGTGCCGTTTGCGGGTGGTTGGAAGAGGGCGATGTCGATGTCGGAGTTCTCATGAAACTTTCCCGGTCTCACCAGCGAACCGAAGAGGATCGCCTTTTCGTTCGGGAGAAGCTCGCGCAAGGCATGCTCAGTCGCCGTGAGCAGAGCCATGCGCCCGGTTTCAGCGCGTGCTTGCTTTTGACGCAGCGATTTTTCCAGAAGGTTCATCGCCGTGAAGATAGGCGGGTTTTGCGGAATTGGAAAGGCTGGCGATTTCTAGGGCAAACAAAAGGGGCGATTCCTTTGAAGAATCGCCCCTTTGAAGGTTGGTTGGAGTTAAATTCTAGCTCCGGTGCCTACGCAGCATCGCATAGCCGACTGTAGTGAGTGCCAGCAAGGCGAACGTTGAAGGCTCGGGGACAGGAATGGTGCTGTTCGCTCTACCAGCCGAATTCGGTTGTGAACCACCAACGGTAGTCGTTAAAAAGTTGAGATCCTTAGATCCATTTGAAGGGACAACCCACGCACTCGTGGAGCCATCTGGAAGTAGATCTGTTCTAAACTCCCCATAACCTACTCCGGCTGCCAAGAGCGGACTCGTTGCGTTTAGGGTTGGATACCATCTTAGTAGAAGCTTTTGGCCGATGTAAGCAGTTACATCGATCCCTGAGTTAAAAAAGGATCCCGCCACGCCTGCCGTTGTTGAGTCTAAGGCGAAGCTTGTCACCACAGTATCAGTAGAGGCTCCACCAGTGAAGCTCGTTGCGGTTGGATTTGTGAAGGAGGCTGCAGTGGTTGCAATCAGTTGAACCAAGCGACCATCCTGCATCGGAGTTGTGCCGTCAGCCTGAAGCAGTTGGCCTGCTGAAATGTTAACAGCTACCGCGCCTTGGACGCTTGATGAAGAGAATAAACCAGTGACGGCCAATAGCGATAATGTTAGGATGACTTGCTTTTTCATAGATGGTTGCAGATTGTTGAGGGTCTTTTCTTGTGACTTGAGTTGTTACAGGTTTGAATAAGTAGGTGTGAAACTCCAAAAACGTGTTGAACCATCCGATGTTGATTTGCGAATAACTACTCCAGCACCAGCCGGTATAACATCGGTTCCAAAGTCGAGGGTAACGTTTGCACCGGCCTTTCGCCAAGCGCCATTGTAGTAGTAGTAGGTTGCGGCTGGAACCTTGTCAAAACTGACTTGGGTGTTGTCAAATACTAGCAACTGATCCTTTCTGAGAAGCGGTGAAGTGCTTACAGTGAAGGCTCCGCTCGAAATTAGCCCAGAACTATTAAGGGTTACGTCAACAGGACGAATTGTCGAAACAGAATTATCCTGTGCACCGCTGGATGATGTCGCCAGTGGCACGACAAGTTTTTGCATCAATACATTGCCTGTCACCGTTAAGGTGGTAGTAGGTGAACTAGAATTGCGGACAGTAAAATACCCATTTGGAATCAAAACATCGTCGCTGTGGTCTTCTGAGGTATTTCGACCTGCTTGGCGCCAAGCACTATTGTAGTAATAATAAGTAGCAGACGGGGTCAGGTCGATTCCATTGCCTGAATAGTTAGGAATTTGAATTTGGGTTTTTCTCAGTAGAGGTGAGGTTGACGGTGTATAAGACACATTGGCGTCACTTGCCGGAAACACCGACTTAAGAGTCCAATAAGGAATCAGGATGATTTGCGTGTTAGGCTGAACGCTGCTGAGCGCGCTGTTGTCACCGTTTAGATTCAGCGTCAGCGTGCTGGAATCGTTTGCCGTAACAGTGTAGGAATTCCCTTCTTTCGCACTCTTGCTAACGGTCGCCGCTGCACCGCTGACCCCCGCCAGCGCGGGAATTGTGATCGTGAGGGACGTGTTGGAGTTCACCGCTTGAACGGTGTAGTATCCCGCACCGGTGATATTGAGGCCGTCTCCCACGGCAACAGGCGTCGTGCCTGTCAAGAAGGCTGTGCCGACACCGGTAACGGTACTGGAACCGGATCCTGTCGTAACCGTACCTGGAATCGAAACCGGGTTGGCACCAATCAGGACGTAATAAGTCTTCGGTTGAACGCCACTGCCTGAATAAACGAGACTATTGTTAGTCCAGCCTGTTGAACCCGAGACGGTCACCGTGTTGCTGCCAGTTGAAGCTACTGCGCCAACAAACTCGGGCGGACGTGTGAACGGAAGGGCTACGATCGTATCAGAGGAACCCGAGCAGGTAATATTTAGGTACCCGACTGGATCGGTGACAGCGGTCTGCGCCGAAGCTGCGGAAACGGCTGCGAGGGAAATGGAGACAACAGCCAGGAATTGACTGAGGTTTTTAGCCGGGGAGGCGGATTTCATGGTGCTTTTCATATACGGTTTAATTTAGTTGCGCAAGGAAAATTTTAATCAATTCCCAATTTTTTCAAAGTTCGCATTCTGGAAAGGGGAAAGTTTGGCTCGCCAGCCTGCATTTTCAGTGTGTCATCCCAAAGGGGCTTTGAAACTAAGCAAAAGTAGCCACGAAAAATTCCTTCGTCAAGTACCACATCCCGATACTCGTTGAACGGTTCACCGGAAGAGGAAACCGGAAAGCGGATACTGGATACCGTAAAGGAAGGAGCGCGCTATTTGAGACCGGCCTGCGGGTTCTTCTGCCGATTCCCCAAGACAATCGGACTCCTACTGCGACTTCGGCATTTGGAAAAGCAAGCAAAGCGTGAGATTCCTCGCTGCGCTGCCAATGATGTCGATGGAAACTGAGTGCGAAACTGCCACGTCGCGCAAGGTGGATCGGGCGCGGAGCCTGTCCTGAGCTTGTCGAATGGGCGCGCGATGCGTTTGCCAGCCGCCGCAAGGCGCATTCTGATTTGCTGCTTCGCAGGTTGGGGTACGCATCGCCCACGGAGTGGCCGATCCACCTGCGCCACGACACCATTGCCGAGGCCGGCAAACTTATCCTTGTCTTGTGAACGCCTCGGAATGACCCGGGGGCAGAGCCAGCCTACACCGCGCCCAACTGGCCTTTGATGATCCAGATCAGGGCTTTGACGCCGAGTTCGTGCAGGTTGTAGGGCTTGCCGATGAAGTCGTTGCCGCCGCTGAGGGTCGATAGCGCACGGTTCTGGAACGTCGCCATGCCGGTGATGAAGACCACCGGCGTTTTCTGGTGCTCGGGGATTTCGCGCACCTGTTTGCAAAGATCGAACCCGCTGACTCCGGGCAGGCCGACATCGAGGAAGACGAGGTTGAAATCGTTGTCCTCAAGCAGTCCAAGCGCCGTCTGGGAATCGGCGGCGCAGGTGACATTGAGTCCGACCATTTCCATGGCGGTGGTGATCATGGCCCGGGCGTCGGCGTCATCTTCCACCGCGAACACGCTCGCGGCGGTGGGGTCGCTCACGCGGATGAGGCTTTTCTCCTCGAAGAGCGTGGCGAGGAAATCGATGGCCTGCGTGACGGTGCGGATGGTGGAGTCGTTGACCTGCTCGGGCATCGAATAGAGGTCGTAGATGAGGTTCTCGAGGGCCGAGGTCATCTTGTAAAGGGCGCGCAGGCCGACGACCCCGGTGCGCTCGGAGAGATTGTGCGCCTCGCGGAAGAGTTTTTGGAGGAGCGAGAGGTCGGAGCGGTTCTTGACGTACGCGTGGAGGTGAAGCCGCATCGAGTTCACGGCCTCGGGCGCAGCTTCAAGGCTGGATTTGAACCAGGCCTCGTTGGCCTCGGCGCTGAGGGCATCGGCGGATTGCGGCAGGGGCCCGGCATCGCCAAGGAGGGTCTCGGCCTCGGCGAGCGCCTGATCGAACGGGGTATCGCTTTTCGGCAGGACTTTCGTGGCCCCGGCCTTGACGGCGGCGCGGGCCAGGGGCCTTGGAACGTTGGTCATGCCGACGATCGGCGTGTCGAGCGCGGCGGCGCGCATGGTTTTCACCAACTCCAGCCCGTCCACTGCGGAGAGCACCGGGTCGATGAATACGAGGTCGGGTTTTTTGTCCGAGAGAACCCGCATGGCTGATTCGCTGTTGCGCGCGGTCTCGATGCCGAATCCGTGAGCGGACAATTTCTCCCGGTAGATATTGGTCATCATTCTGTCGTCGCTGATAACAAGGATGCGTTTCATGGGCATGGGTGCTGGTTTTTCTCTGGAAATGGAAACAGGTTCACGGGTTCGCCGATACGCAAAGCAGGTTGCGAGCCGGGAACGAACGCGGCGGCATTTTTTCCGCCAAACCACCACCCGGAATTGCTGGAATGGAAGGTGCTAAAACCTCTGCCGGATGGTGCAGACAACCCCCATTCATTCGAAGCATGAAAGATCACACGGAAAACTCGCGACCGCGCCGCAGAAAATCGCGTTCCATCGCCAAGACGACGAGACTGCTGATGGCGGCGTTGCGGTTGTGGGAACTGAAGCAGCGCCGCAAATAAGGTTCGTTTTCATCTCGCCGGGCACTGACAAACGACGCGGGACCGTCTGCCCGAAATATGCACTTTTCGCACGGCTTGTCCGCATGCCTGCCCTGGATCCGGAACAGGTTGTTCGCGGCGCTTGACGCGATCGGATGGTGCGCGATGCAGGGTCCGAACCTGTGATTTTTTGGCTCGCGCAGGGCCGACAGCCGGCGAGAGGAATAGTAACTCTGGATAATTCAGCCGTGCCCAAGGCGGGTGCCTCCCCTTAATCTCGTTCTTGCCGGGGAAGGAATAAGATCAAGGGCAAGAAACCTGGCGCGGATTCCTTTGCCCGGACTGCAAATCTCAGCCCGCTCGCGAGTTGCGCCGGGATGCGAGGGGGGCAACGCCGCTCCGCACTCCGGAAAATACATGTTTATGTTATTGACAGTCTATGGGGTTTTTAGAAACAGTGATGACGTTTTCTCGCAGGAAAACCATCCACCCCAATCCAAACCGCAGGCACTCCTAATATGAAATCCCAATCCTCAAAACTCATCCGTCTTTCAATCCTCGCCCTCGCGATGCTGCTCAGCTTCGGCGGCAGCGCCTGGGCGGCGAGCGTAACTTGGACAAGTGCCACTGGTGGCACTTGGGGAACCGGCAGTAATTGGTCAACCGGGAGCGCTCCCGCCGGTGGTGACACCGCAGTGTTCAATAGTGTGGTTACAAGTGGAACAATCAGCGCGGCAGTAGCAGCCGGCAACGGTTCAAACATCCTGTTCGCCGCTGGTGCCGGTCCTTTCACGATCGGCTCGGGCGCGGTAAACAGTCAGAGTTACGTGATGAGCACTGGCAACAGCTTCACCATGAACAGCGGTGTGACCAGCGACCAGTTGTTCAATATCAGATGGTATTTTGGCGGCACTACTGGTGCGAGCGGAACCTACTCAGCCATCAATAACTCGACGACGAACAAGCTGACCTTTGCCGGGAGTCTCACTGCACAAGCCAGTGGCACCAAGGTTGCGGCGTTTGGCGGTGCGGGCAACATTGATGTCACGGGCGCGCTCACCAAGGGCTCGGCTACTTCACTCACGGTGATCAAAACTGGCAATGGCACCCTCAAGTTCACCGGCTCGAACACCTACGGTGACACCACCCTCACGGCGGGCACCGTGCAAATCGGCGTGAACAGTGCCGGCTCGGTGGGCTCGATTACCTCGAGCGCCATTGGCACAGGGACGGTGACATTTAACGGCGGCACACTCTCCTCCGATGGCACCAACGCCCGCACAATCCTCAATGCGGTGACCTTCACGGGCAATGCCGGTCTCGGCAACGCGACCAACACCGGCAAGCTGACCTTCAGTGCGAACGCCAACCTTGGCACCTCCGTGCGCACGATCACCGCCAACAGCGACGCACAGTTCGACGGCATTATCAGCAACACCGGCGGCATCACCAAATCCGGCACGGGGACCTTGATCCTCACCAACAACTCCAACTCGTTCACAGGGAATATTACGATCGGCGGAACCAGCGGTGTCCTCCGGGTTACCGGCAGCGGCGCGCTTGGAACGGGGACGAAAACCGTCACCAATACTGCGGGAAGTTCCGGAAGCCCCGATGGAGCGAACCTCCTGGAACTCGACAGCAATGGAGGGCCGGATTTCACTTTGGGCAGCAACATCAGTTACAACCTGAGCGGCGCGGCGGGCGTGATCCGGAATGCCGCCGGCAACAACACCATTGCCGGTAACATCAGCATGACCACCGGCAACGGGATGGTTAAGATTCTCAGCAACGGGGGCAGCCTTACCTTGAGCGGCACGGTAACGGCCAATACCAACCGCGATTTTGAATTGGCCGGAACCTCCACCGGCGCGAACACTTTCAGCGGTGTCCTGCAAAACAACGGCGCGAACATTGCCTCGCTCGTTAAGAGTGGTACGGGCACATGGATTGTTTCCGGCAGTTCGAACACCTTCACCGGCAATACCAAGGTGAACCAAGGCACGCTCAAGCTCACCAACAACCTGGCTATTCAGAACAGCGCGTTCGACACCTCCGGTGCTGGCACGCTCGATTTGACGGACGCGGGCATCAACACGCTGACCATTGGCGGGTTGACCGGCAGCAACATCCTTGCCCTCCCTGTCAATGTCACCAGCCTGACGCTCAATCCGGGCAGCGGCGCAACGGTCACTTATGCGGGCAACCTCACAGGCGGCCCGGTGGGCCTCACTCTCACCAAGACCGGGGCGGGCGTCCAGATTCTATCCGGCAGTTCGAACTACGACGGACTCACCACCGTGGGCGTCGGCGTTCTCGGTGTCGGACACAACAACGCGCTCGGCACCACCACGGGGGCCACGACCGTAAGCAACGGCGCGCAGCTTCAACTCCAAAACGGTGTCACTGTGACTGGTGAAACCGTCACCATCGGCGGAACCGGTCCCGGCACGGGCAACGGCGCGTTCAACGGCGGGTTGTCCACGGCGGGCGGCGCGACGGCGGAATGGGCCGGCACGGTCATCTTCGGCGACTCGAGCGCCCGCATTGGCAGCGGCACGAACGGCACGCTGACGGTGAGCGGTGCCGTCCAGGGGAGTGGCACGAACCAGACATTGAACATCGGAGCCGGCGCGGGCGGCAGCGGAACCGTGATCCTTTCCGCCACGGCGGGGACCAACAGCTACACGGGACCGACCCTCATCGCCCGCGGCACGTTGAAGCTCGGAGCAACCGACACCCTGCCGACCGGGACGATCCTCGACGTGGATTATGCCAATGCCGGGGAAAACGCCACCTTCGACATCAACGGGTTCAACCAGACCATCGCCGGCTTGCAGCGGTCGAACACCGGCGGTGGCGCGGGCGGCAGCTTTGTAACCAACTCCTCCACGACTTCGGCCGTCCTCACGGTGAACACCGGCACGGCATACACCTACTCCGGCCAGGTCACCGGCAACCTCGGTCTCACCCAGTCGGGCACCGGCTCGCTGACCCTGACGGCCAGCAACACCTACTCGGGAGCGACGACTGTCAACAATGGGACGCTGAACGTGAACGGCTCGTTGGTTTCATCCGGCTCGACGACGGTTAACGGCGGCACGCTGAATGTGAACGGCTCCATCGATGCGGCATCGACCGTCTCCGTGGCTGGCGGGGCCACGCTCCGTGGAAGTGGCGTGGTAAGCGGCACGGCGACGATCCTTGACGGCGGCCTCGTCACGGCGGGATTCAACGGGGCAGGGAACCTGACGATCGGCAATCTGGTCTTCAGCGGATCGGGCACGGTCAACGTGACCGGCAACGGCGCGGTGCCCGGATCGGTGCTGAACGTCACCGGTGCCCTGACCACAGCCGGCAACATCGTCATTACCGCAAGCAACGCCTTCGGTTGGACCAATGACACTCCCTACGACCTGATCACATGGGGCAGCATCCTCGGCACCGGAACCAGCAGTTTCACCCCGACCTCAATCACCGTTTTAAACCTCAATCCACGACAAAGTGCAGCACCGCCCACCTTTTCGGGAACCTCCGTCATCCTTACGATCAGCGGCTACACTCCCAAATGGACGGGGGCCGACAACAGCGATTGGGTCGTGGGATCGACCGGGACCAGCTCCAACTGGGTGTTGGTCGGCAGTGGCACGGCAAACGGCACGGCGACAGACTACATCAGCGGGGATGCGGTTCTTTTCAACGACGACGCTGGCAACACCACGGTGAATATCTCAGCCGCGGATGTGACTCCGGTCAACACCACCTTTAACACCACCAACGGTTACACCCTGCAAAGCAGCGGCGGTTTCGGAATCGCCGGCTCGGGAGTTCTGAACAAAGGCGACGGAGGCACGTTAACGATCACCAGCAGCAACAGCTACACGGGAGCCACGACAATCAACGCGGGAATCTTGCAGATCGGCGACGGCACGACGGACGGCTCCATCGCCTCCAGCGCAAGCATCAATAACAATGGCACGCTCACCTACAACCTCGTTGGCTCGCAGAGCTACGCCAACGCGATCACGGGTGCCACCGGACTCCTCATCAAAAACGGCGGGGGCACGCTCACACTTTCCGGCACGAACAGCTATGGCGGCGGCACGATCATTAACACCGGCACCTTGGTCGCAGCGTCGGCGAATGCGCTCGGCACCGGCGGAGTCACGAACGACGCCACGCTCGACTTGACAGCAGGCGCGGTGACCTACTCGGGCCTGTCCACGAGTTTGAGCGGCACGGGAACGGTGAATGTCACCCTCGGAGTCGGAACCGGTTCCACCATTCTCAACGGCAATTATTCGGCCTTCACCGGGATCTGGAATGTCGGTGTCGGAGCCGGAGCGGGCGCTGGCAAAGTGCAGATGAACGGGGCGGATGCCACGGGAGCCACGGTCAACCTGCTTCCCAATGCAACCCTTTACGTCACAACCGGCGGAACCCGCAACGCGGCGCTCAGCCTTGGCGGCGGAGATACCGGCGAATCGTTGGGGCAACTGCGCGTGGACACCGTTGCGCTGAACTGGGCGGGGCCAGTCACGCTCGCGGGAACTGTCACGGGAACCAGCGACTACACCGTCGGCGGCAGCCAGACAGTCACGATCTCCGGCGCGATCAACGAAACAGGCGGGGCTCAGTCGCTCATCAAGGGTGCAGCCAATACGCTGATCCTTGGCAACTCGAACAGCTACTCGGGCGGCACCACGATCGTGGGCGGCATCGTCGAGGCATCGAACAACAACGCGCTCGGCAGCGGGACGGTGAGCATCAACACGGGAGCCACGCGCCTGGTCGTGGACGACGGCATCACGATTGCGAACAACATCGTCATCAACGGCGGTGGAGCCAGTTCGCGCGGGTTGATCGAGAATAGCGGAGCGGGCAACGCGACCGTGAGCGGCACGATCACCATCAACAACGGTCTCTTCGGCGGTGGTTACTTCGCCAGCACGGGCGGGGGCACCCTCACCGTTGCCGGTCCGATCATCTCGGCGACGAATCAGGTGCTGTCGCGACTCGGCACCGTCATTTACAGCGGAGGCGGCTCTTACAGCAACTTTTCCCTTCTACAAGGCACGGCCATGCTCGGAGCGAACAACGGTCTCTCGACCTCCGCCGCCATGGACCTCGGTTTGAGCGGCGCGGCGACTTTCGATCTGGCCGGCTACAACCAGAGCCTCGTCGGTATCACCAAGAACACCAACGGGGCCACGATCGCCAGCAGCGGCACCGCGAGTGACTCGCTGCTCACGCTGACCGGCTCCTCGACCTATGGCGGTTCGATCACTAACGTGACCGGCACCGGAAGCAGAAAGACGGCGCTCGCGATCAACTCCGGCGGATTCCTGACCTACACCGGCAACTACACCGGCGACACAGTGACAGTGAACGGAACGCTGGCGCTCAACTCGAACGGCGGCGATTCCTTCGCTCCGACAAGCCGCAGCATCATCGTGAACAACGGCGGTTTGCTCCGATATGACGGCTCCGACAAGGTTCAGAACGACACGGTGATCACCGTGAACGTCGGCGGCACGCTCGACATGAACGGCAAGAGTGACGCCATCGGCTATCTGGCCGGCGGCGGCAGTGTAACCAACGTGAACGCCACGTTGAACATCGACATGCCTTTGGCGGGCAGCGGCTCCAACTTCAGCGGCACGATCAGCGGAAACTCACAGTTGGTATTCCGCGGAGTCGGCACAGGCGGTCCCGGCACGCAGATTCTCTCCGGCACCGGCAGCTACACCGGCTCGACAACGATCAGCGCCGGCACATTGAACCTGACAGGCGCGCTTCTTTCCACCTCCTCGATCACGGTGGGTGCGAGCGGATTTCTGACCGAAAGCAGCACGGGACTGATCAGCGGGACGGGTTCTCTCACCAGCAGCGGAACGACGGTGCTGAACGGCTCCAACAACTACACGGGCAGCACGACTATATCCGCAGGCAAACTCACGGCGGGTAACGTCAGCGCGCTCGGTGCAGCCGGACGCACGGTCAACGTCAACGGTGGAACGCTGGACCTCGCCACCGATACGAGTGCGAACGCATACTCGCTGAATGTCAGCAGCGGGTTCACCGGGACGGTCCTCGTGAATCGCGCCACCCTCGGGACAGGCACCACCCACACGATGGGTTCTTCGCTCCTCGGCAACGGCACGCTCAACGCGCAGGCCGGATCCAACGTAACGGGCGGAACTGCAACCCTTGCGTTTGCCTCGATCAATCTCAGTGCGGGCACAACCGGATTCGGGACCACCACGCTCAACCCGACCAGCGCAGACATCCTCGTGAGCGGCAGCATCTTCAAAACGGGCGGCTCGGCCAACTCGCTGACACTCGACGGCACCAGCACCGGCAACGTCGTCGCCGGGCCGATCGCGGGTGCACTGATCGTGAACAAGACCAATTCGAGCACATGGACGCTCTCGGGCAGCAGTTCCTACACGAACGGCACGAACCTGAACGCCGGAACCCTGGTGGTGAACAGCGCGGATTCGCTCGGTGCCAGCACCGGCAACCTGACCTTTGGCGGCACGGGCGGCACGTTGAAGCTGGCTGCGACCATTCCGAGCAGCGCGCGCAACTACGTGCTCAACAGCACCGGCGCGATCGACACCAACGGGTTCGACCTGACCAACAGCGGCGTCGTGAGCGGCACGGCAGGCCTCGCGAAGAACGGTGCGGGCTCGCTGAACCTGAACGGCACCGCGAGCTACACCGGCGTCACCAACGTGAACAACGGCACGCTGAATGTGAACACCGCGCTCGCGAGCACGAACCTGAGCGTCGCATCTGGTGCGACGATGAACCTGAATGTTGCCTCAACCACCGGCACCGCGAGTACCGGTGACCACCAGCGGTGCGACGAACTTCGCCGGCCCCGACGGTGCCATCCACAGGGTGGGATCGCTCAATATCACGACCACCGGCACGGCGACGCTCACAGCGCACAGCGGTGGAGCGGCAAATGTGAAGGTGCTCGACATCTCGTCGCTGACGATCTCAGGAACGACAGTGTTCGTTGGAGATGGAACCAAGACCGCGGGCATCGTTACGGATGAGATCGTGGACTCCGCTGGCTACCCGGCTTTGAACGCTGGGATGCCATCGGACTTGCAGTTGGCTGGTGCTGGCCTTCCTTCCCCGGCTCCAGTGCCCGAGCCCGGGACGATCGGCTTGCTGGCTGTCGGCGCGATTGGCGGACTGCTGCTGCGCCGCCGCAACCGCAAGAGCGGCAACTAAACAGAGTTAAGAAAATTTTTCCGTGTTGCCGGGTTGGGCCCCGGCGTGGGGCACGGAAAAGACAGAGGTCGCCGCGACGTTCTAGGGCGTCGCGGCGACCAATCCTCAAGCGGAGGTTCCAGCCTTCGCGGCGGGTTGGAAAAATGGAATCAACAACAGGATCAAGCAACAAGATGAACGAGAAGAAGCCGGAGAAAACGCTGCTGGGAAAAACCTCTCTTCCACATCTCATCGGCGATTGCCGCCCCGAGTGCCCTTGCGATCTCCGTGTCCACGGGTGATGTCCGGGTCAAGAAATCCTTTCGCTCCGGCGGGTTCCACTGTCAGCAGTCCAATCCCCTCTCTTGTGAAAATCCCATCATTGACTCCTCGTGTCGCCCTGTGCGCGCTGGCTCCAACGACAAGGCATGTCTTGACGTCGATTCGGCCGAGAAGAACAGAGTGAACTGTGGCTGGTGCGCAGCGAAATTGCAGCGCCCGGAGCGGCGGGATTCAACCGTAAGTTCAACGAGACGCTGCGGGGGAGCCATTCTGCCGAAGATTCAGGGAAGCTCTGCGCGCCGCATCCGCGCAGTGCGGCGGCGATTGCCACGGCGCAAGCCGCGCCGGAGAAGCTGGTGGCATGGTTGACGGCGAGCAACATCCAGCGGCCATCCCCGACACCGCCCGCGCCACCCCAATCGCCGAAGGCGAAGTCCGCGTCGGCTCGCAAACTTCCTTCAGACCGGGCTCACTGCGACACCAGTTCCCACTTGCGCGGTCATTGGCGTCGCCGCGACTTCCACGGCCACAATGCACAAGTCGTCCGGCAGCGCCGCCAGACCGACGAACTCGTTGACTTTGCGCACGACGGCCTGGGTGATCTCGTTCATTCCGCCGTCGATGTGCGCGGCGATTGCCTCGCGCAGGCGCCGCTGGCCGAACTCTTCGCCGTCCGCGTCGGTCGCCTCGAATACTCCATCCGTGAACAGCACGAAGATATCGCCGGCGGTGAGCGTCTTCGATTGCCTCGCGTAGGTGCTGTCGGGGAAAAGACCGAGCGCGGGATTGTTTTTCAGGTCGTTGAAAAGAGGGCCGACTTTGCGCCGGCAGCGCTCGGCGAAAACCGGCGAGGGATGCCCTGCCGAGGCGTAGGCGGCGGTCGCCTTGGTCGTGTCGATGATGAGGTAAAACGCCGATGCGAAGAGCAGCTCGCCGCTTTGTTTTACGATGGCGTGGAAATGCCGGTTGATGACTTTCAGGAAGATTGCCGGATCCTTGATCTCGAATGCCGTTTGCTGAACGAGCGTGCGCAGGATTGCAGTTACCAGTGCAGAGCGCGTGCCGTGTCCCATCACGTCCGCGATGAAGATGCCGGCGCGATGCTCGGAGAGTCTGAGCACGTCGAAAAAATCTCCGCCAACGGTGCTGGCCGGCTTGTAAACGTGGTTGAAATTCAGGTGCAGGCCGCCGGGTTTGGGCGACGCCGGGATCGCCGGATAATGGCGCGGCATGAGCGCTTCCTGGAATTCCTTGGCCACCTGCAAGTCACCGTGAATCTCGGCGGTCTGCAAGGCGATCTCGGTTTCGAGCTGGTTGTGATAACTCAGGACTCGCGAGGCCATGTAGCCGAACTCGTGCGACAACTCCTCGATCTCGTCGCCGGTGTGGATTTTCTCGATCTCGTGCAAAGCATCCGACGTCGGTTTTGCATCTTGCGGATTCACTTCATTCTGCGCGGAGCCGTCGAGCTTCGCAGAAGCGGCGATGCCATGCACGGCCGAGCGCAGTTTCTCGATGGGGTCGATGATTTTCTGTCCGGCGAGGTAATAGCCCGTGAGAAAAAAACCTGCGATGAGAAGCGTGCCCGCGCCGCCGAGCATCCACATTTGCGTGCGCACCGGGCCGAACACGACAGAGGCGTCGTTGTAAACCATCACGCAAATCGGGCTGGTGCCGTACTTCGATGCCGTGTCGTTGATGGAGGTGATCAAGTTCAGCGCGGAATATCCGACGAGACTTGTGGTCTGGCCGTCCAATGCGGCGAGACTCCAGCTCATCCGCTTTCGCGCCAGGGCGTTCACGGCCCTGGCGTCGATGTGCTCCTCGAGCGGAGCGAAATGTCCGGAGAAAAGACGCAGGGGAACACTGCCGTTGCCGAACAGCACCTGTCGAAGGTTGTCGTCTTTTGAGAGAACTGGTTCGAGCGAGAGCAGCATAGACGGCGCGTTCAGCACGAACTTGATCACGCCGAGCGGAGGTGCATCTGGCGCCGCAGGATCGGAGACCGGCATGCAGAGGTCGATCGAGTGAACATCGGCGTCCGAGTCCTTGTTGATCCCCTCGACGTAAACATTGCGATGCTTCAGGGCGATCGTCGCCATCCACCACTTCTCCTTCGCTTGCGAGGGAGGCGCCGGCTTGCGCGTGGAGGCGAGCACCTGGCCTTCGGCGTCCGTTGCCAGAATCGCGACGAAAAGCGGATTCGAAGCCTGCAATGTTTTCAGCTTCTGAAGGAGCTTGTCATCGTGGCGATTGAGATGTTGATGCAGCCCTGCGCGCATCAGCCAGTCATCGCAGAGTTCGATATTGCGATTGATCGAAGTACTCAGCGTGTGCGCAAGGCTTTGCGAGATCGACTGGAAAAGAACGCCTTGAGACTTCCGATAGTACCGGTAGCCGATCACGTTCACGGCGACAAGAGCGATGCCCAAAGGCAGCACGGCGGCAATAATCAGTATGCCGATGAACTTGGTTCGGATTCGTAAGTTCACGTTTGCTGCCGGGTTTCTTGGGGGAACACTAAAGCCGGGCATCGGAGAATGCGAACACGATTCTCCCGGTGCCGGGAGCAAAGGGCATCGGCGCAGCCCTGCCTCACTTGTGTTGCAATGTTTTGACATGCGGCATGGGCTGCATTTAGTTGGCTGCTCCAACTATTAGAAAAGCGAAGTGATGAAGTCCCTCCCGCAAGATTGCGCCCGCTGCGTTCTCGAGATCCTTCCAAGGATCACGGGTGCAATTCGGGCTGAAATGCGGGCGCACGGCGTTCCGGAACTCACCCCCGCCCAGTTTCACACGCTGGCATTCCTTGGCAGGCACGAGTGCGCCTCGCTCTCGGAGGTGGCCGCGCATGTCGGGCTCACGCTTCCCTCCGCGTCGAAAGCGATCGAGAACCTTGTCACCCGCAAACTCGCGCGGCGCTCCGTTGATCCCGGGGACCGGCGTTGTGTGGCTCTGGCGCTGACGTCGCGCGGGAAAACCAAGCTTGAGACGGCCCGGCAGACGGCGCACTTGTTTCTCTCCCAACGATTGTCCGTCTTGTCTGACGACGACGCGCGGAGAATCGTTTGCGCCTTTGAAAGTTTGCGTCACATTTTTTCGCCAGAGACGGCCAGGCAGCGTGTGAAGCGCCTAAAATGAGTCCGACTCCGAAAATGCGCCCGATCTCTTCTCTCATCGCCCGGTTTGTATCCCTATGGGTGTTGGTGCTTCTGCCGGTCGCTTCCGCGCAGACGAAGACCCCGCGCACCATCACGCTTGAGCAGGCGTATGACATGGCCCTGGCCAGCGACCAGGCGATACGGATTGCGGCGATCGAAATCAACAAGGCGAACCTTTTGCCGTGGAGCGCGCTGACGCGGCTGGGGCCGAGGTTCAGCGGAAGTCTGCAATATGATCGGGCGGAGCGAACCACATACGGTGTCCTGACCACACGGACGAAGGCGGAGAACAGAGGGGCCGATCTTTCGCTGCGTCAGCCGATCATCAATTTCACAGTGGCCCCTGCCTATCACTACGGAAAACTTTCCTCCCTGGTCGCCCGACTGCAATACCGCCAGACGATCCGCCAGGCGCTCTTCGGGGTGGCGCAGGCTTATTACGATGTGCTGAGAGGCCGTAGCAATGTGGCCATCAACCAGCAGACGGTCGAACTTTCCGCGCTGCAGTTGGAGCTTGCTCAAACGCGCTACGACCTCGGTGCGGCAGCGCGGTTGGACGTTTCCCGCGCCACGGCCACGCTCGAAGGCGCAAAGAACATTCTCATCCAGTCGCAGAACACGCTCGCCGTCGCCCGCAACACGCTGGGAAACATCTTGAATCTCGGCGGCGACACCGGCTTTAGCGTGGTCGAACCGCCGGACGCGTCCGCCAACGGGGCGCCGTTTCCGTCGGTGCTCAGCGACGCGTATGCGAATCGCGAGGATTTTAAGATCGCGAAAATCGCGGTCGAACAGGACGTCACGGCGCGCAACGAAGTGATCGCCCAGTATGGCCCGGGCGTTGTCGCGGCGGCAGGCCAGTCATGGAGGAATTCGAACCTGTCGCCGAAGAACCAGGGATGGGATGCGTCCATTTCCGTTGAAATGCCGTTCCTGACCGGCGGCCAGCGCGAGATCGATCTGATCAATTCAAACCACCAGATCAGCATTGCGCGCCTGCAGCTTGAGACGACTGCGAAGGGCATCCAGCAGGAGGTGAAAAATGCGTGGCTGCAAGTGCGGGCGTTGCAGGAGTCGATCAAGGCGTCGAGGGCCGGCGTCGATGCGAACCTGCAAAACTACAACGACGTGCAGAGCCAGTATCAGAGCGGCGCCGCGACCAGTCTCGACGTGCAGGTGGCGTTGAGGGATTTGAACAACAGCCGCACGCTGCTGTCTTCACAGACGTACGATTACCAGATCGCGTTGCGTGACCTGCAGAGGGTGCAGGGAAAGTTCCAGCAGCAGCGAATCGAGAAAGCCAGATAACCATGCCGAAATTTTTGAAATGGATCATCCTCATCATCGTGATTGCCGCCATTGGCGCGGGAATCTGGTGGTGGAAAGGAGAGAAGGACGACGATATTTCCTACGTGACCGCTCCCGCGGCGAAGGCCTCGCTGACACAGGCAGTCACGGCGACAGGCACGCTGAACCCGGTGCTTAACGTGCAGGTGGGCAGCCAGATTTCCGGGAACATCAAGGAACTGTTCGCGGACTACAACTCGCCGGTGAAGGCCATGCAAGTAGTCGCGCAGATCGATCCGGCAACCTTCCAGGCGACGGTGAAACAGGCGGAGGGAGAACTTGCCAACGCGAAGGCCGCGCTCGAACTGGCGCAGATCAACGAGAGGCGGGCGCGTGAGCTTCTCAAGAGAAACGCAGCCCCGCAATCGGCGCTCGACACGGCCATCGCGGCGCTCCACCAGGCGCAGGCGAACATTGTAATCAGGGAGGGGTCGCTGCAGCGGGCAACGGTGGACCTCGCGCGTTGCACGATCGTTTCGCCCGTCGATGGGATTGTGATCTCGCGCAACGTCGATGTCGGCCAGACCGTTGCCGCGAGCATGAGCGCACCGGTTATTTTTCAGATCGCCAATGACCTGACGAAAATGCAGATCGACGCCAACGTGGCCGAGGCCGACGTGGGCAAGGTCGAGGTCGATCAGAATGTCGAGTTCACCGTGGACGCATTTCCTTACCGCACGTTTCGCGGCAAGGTCGTGCAAGTCCGCAACGCGCCGCTCACCGTCCAAAATGTCGTGACCTACGACACCGTGATCTCCGTCAACAACGACGACCTGAAGCTGAAACCGGGCATGACCGCGAATGTGTCGATCATCATCGCGCAGCGTGAGAACGCGCTGACGATCAAGAACGCCGCGCTTCGTTTTCGTCCACCCGAGACGCAGGGATCGCCCGCGCCGTCGCCTTCGCCGGGTTCGTCAGCCGCCCCGAAAAGCCGGCCTCCGCGTGGCCCCAGAAACGAGCGGACCATCTATGTGCAGCGCCGTCCCGAGGCCGACCCCGAGCCGGTTCAAATCAAAGTCGGCATCACCGACGGGATCGCGACTGAAGTGACGGAAGGATTGAACGAGGGCGATCAAGTTGTGCTGAGCGCGAATTCCGAGAGAAAGGCATCATCGACGACGGCGAATCCATTCGGCGGCGGAATGCCGAGGAGATTTTAAGAAAAGGATGAAGGTCGAAGGATGAATGATGAAATGAAAAGTCCATCGCTTCATTCCGCATTCCGCGTTCCTCGTTCCGCATTTCCATGAGTGCCGTCGTAAAGCTCGAAGAAATCCAGAAGACCTACCAGAGCGGCGAGGTGCAGGTTCACGCGGTGCGGGGTGTTTCGCTCGAAATTGGCAGGGGCGAGTTCGTCGCGATCATGGGTGCAAGCGGCTCGGGAAAATCGACGCTGATGAATCTTCTCGGGTGCCTCGACCGCCCGACCGGGGGACATTATCTGCTCGACGGCATCGACGTTTCGCGTCTCGACCGGGATGCGCTTGCCGATATTCGCAACCGCAAACTGGGGTTCGTGTTTCAGAACTTCAATCTTCTCTCTCGAACGACGGCGCTGGAGAACGTCGAGTTGCCGCTGCTCTATTCGCACCGGCCTTTCTCCACGGCCAAGCTGCGCGAGAGGGCGGCGAACGCTCTCTCCATCGTGGGTCTCGCGAACCGGGGCGACCATCATCCAAGCCAGCTTTCAGGAGGGCAACAGCAGCGCGTGGCAGTCGCGCGGGCGCTCATCAACGAGCCGGAAGTGCTGCTTGCCGACGAGCCGACCGGCAACCTCGACAGTCGCACGAGCGTCGAGATCATGGGCGTTTTTCAAAAACTGAACGAGCAGGGGATCACGATCCTCATGGTCACGCACGAGCTCGACATCGCCTCGTATGCGAAGCGCAACATCGTCATGCGCGACGGTCTCGTGTTGAGCGACACGCTCGTTTCCCGCCGCCTCGATGCGGCGGAGGAGCTGCGGAAGATCGAGCAGGCGCAGAAGGAAATTCAACTCACGCCATGAAAAAGCGGATCGATTCAGCGTTTGCGGCTGCGCGCCTTTTGGGTGCCGGGCACGACGCGCGTGATGTTGCGAGTGGCGATGATCTCGCGTTTTATTTCGTCGGAAAAAACGTAGAGGATATCGTTGCCGGGCGTGAGGAAACAATAGTCGGGATGTTTTACGTAAAGCGCTTTGCCGTCGGAGGTGTGGACGGTGTAAGGCTCAAATGGATTTGCCTTCTGCAATTCCCTGATTTCTTCGGTAATCATCGCGCTTGATGAATAACACACGCTTTCTTTTCTGACAACCCGGCCATGAGACTTGCCTCCACCATCACCGTCGCGGCGCGGGCGCTTCGGCGGAACACGATGCGCTCGGTATTAACGACGCTCGGCATCATCATCGGCGTTGGCGCGGTGATCGCCATGGTCAGCGTCGGCAACGGTGCCCGTGTGCAGATCGAGGGACAAGTGGCGAGTCTTGGCCAGAACGTGCTCAGCGTTTTCCCGGGCAGCTACAGCTCCGGAGGAATGCGCGGCGGCTGGGGATCGGCGAGCACGCTCACGGTCGAGGACGCGCAGGCGGTTGCGCGCGAGGTGCCGAACGTCGTCGCTGTCAGCGCCGAGGTCCGCGATCGTCAGCAGGTGCTCGCGAACGGGTTGAACTGGAACACTCAGGTTCTCGGTGAGTCGCCGGATTACCTTTCCATCCGTGCATGGAAAATGGACGCCGGCGACATGTTCACCGAGCAGGATGTGCGGAGCATTGCGAAGGTTGCCGTTATCGGAAAGACCGTTGCCAACCAGTTGTTCGTCGGCCAGGAGCCGGTGGGTCAGACAATCCGCATTCGCAACATTCCATTCAAAATCCTGGGCGTGCTCGAACCGAAAGGGTTCAATTTTTTCGGACAGGACCAGGACGACTGCGTCGTGGTCCCTTACACGAGCATGATGCGCCGGGTCGTTCACCGGCAGTTCTTGTCGATGATACTCGTGCAAGCGGAGAATCCGAAAATGATGGCCACGATTCAGCAGGGAATCACGGAATTGCTTCAACAGCGCCACGGTGGCCGCGAACCGGACTTCACGGTGCGCAGCCAGCTCGAGCTCGCACAGGCCGCGACCGCGACGACCAAGACCATGACAATGTTGCTTGGCGCGATTGCGGGCGTCTCGCTGGTCGTCGGAGGCATTGGCATTATGAACATCATGCTCGTCAGTGTGACCGAGCGCACACGGGAGATCGGCATTCGCATGGCCGTTGGCGCGCATGGACGCGACATCCTCATGCAGTTCTTGATCGAGGCCGTCACACTCAGTTCGGTGGGCGGCATCATCGGCGTGGCGCTTGGCTTGGGAACTTCGGAGGCGCTCTCGATGATCATGAATTGGCCGACGCAGATTTCGGTGAGCTCGATCGTTGGCGCGTTTCTCTTCAGCGCCGCAGTGGGGATTTTCTTCGGCTTTTATCCTGCCCGAAAAGCCGCGAGCCTCGACCCGATCCAGGCGCTGCGATACGAGTAGAGGCGTGTACCTGATTTCCGTTTTATGTCCTGCTCATCGTTCAATTGGCTGGCCATCATTTTGATCTTTTGTTGCCCGGTGATTGTCGGGGCGATCTTGATAGGTACCGCTTTCCGGCTTCGCAAAACTTGGGGTGGCCTGGTTGCCGGTGGAATCGGTGTGCTTGCCATCCTCGCATTTTTTGCTTCGGTGATTTCGTTTGGACCCTATTTCTGGGCCTCTTACCTGGAGTCGAGGTGGTCTCCCGCCAATCCAAGGACGAAGTCGGAATTGGAGTCGTTTCTTTCGCTTTACTCCAAGCGCGAGATCCAGCCGTCAGAATCCGACTGGGGCCGCAATCACAAGCTAAAGCCGGGCGAGCACATGACTCAGTATTTGCTGTGTTGGAGCCAGCCGCTGGACGTGGTGTATCGAAGCGACGACACGATCGTCACAATCTACACGTCCTACGAGTAGCCAGCAGGGTCGTGTGCGGAATCAGCGCTGAAAAATCCAGCGCACGGCGACGATGAGCCCGGTGATCGTGAGCGCGAAGGTGGCGAGAATCACGAGCACCAAACCGCCAACGAAAAGCCAGTCGCCCGCAGTTGATGCCTTGCGTGTCGAGGCATGTCTGCGGAGGAGTTCGTAGTTCATCAGGTTCGACTTGAACCAGAACGAAAACGCATCGCCGGCCACCGGCAACGCGCCGCCGATGGCATTGATGAGGACGTTGGCGGCCATGCGGATGAGAACGATCTTCGGCACGCCGCACCGCGCGCTTTGGACGATGAGGAACGACGACACGAACGCGTCGATCGCATCGCCAATGCCGGGCACGAGGCCGAGCAGGGGATCGATGCCGAAACGGATGTTCGTGCCGGGGATGACGAACATGGAGTCCATCAGTTGCGCGACGAAGCGAATGAGTTGCTCGTCGCGCTCGAACCGGGTCGGCTCCGGCGGAAGCACTTCGACTTCGACCGCGCGCGTTTCTTTTTCCATCATCCTGAGCGAAGCCGAAGGATCACTTTTTTCAAGTCCGCCTTGCTGCGTTCGAGATGCCGCGAACCGATGCGGATCAGCCCGGGATCTCCTTGAGCATCTGCGTGTTCGTCGGGAATTTCTTCAAGAAACTCAGCAGGCGCTCGATTGCTTCGCTCGGGCTTGTGACCCGCCAGTCCGCGGCGGATGACGTTGATTTTGTGGAGCTGGTCGGCGGGCACGAGGAGTTCTTCGCGGCGCGTGCCGGACTTGAAGATATCGACGGCGGGATAGACGCGCAGGTCGCTGATTTTGCGATCGAGGACGAGCTCCATGTTGCCGGTGCCTTTGAACTCCTGGAAAATGAGTTCGTCCATGCGGCTGCCGGTATCGATGAGCGCGGTGGCCATGATGGTGAGCGAGCCGGCTTCCTCGGTGTTGCGCGCGGCGGCGAAAAGCTTGCGCGGGATTTCGAGCGCGCGCGCGTCGATGCCGCCGGACATGGTGCGCCCGCCGCCGCCCATGGCGTTGTTGAAGGCGCGACCGACGCGGGTGATCGAGTCGAGCAGCACGAAGACGTCCTTGCCGGCTTCGACGAGGCGCTTGGCGCGCTCGATCGCAAGCTGCGCGATGCGTGTGTGGCTCTTGATGTCGCTGTCGTTCGAGCTGGCCATCATCTCGGCCTCGGGAACGGCACGGCGGATTTCCGTGACTTCCTCCGGGCGTTCATCGACGAGCAGGATGATCAGCTTGATCTCGGGGTGGTTTTTCACCACGGCGTCGGCGATGTGCTGGAGCAGCGTCGTCTTGCCGGTGCGCGGCGGAGCGACGATGAGGCCGCGCTGGCCTTTGCCGATCGGCGTCATCATGTCCATGATGCGCGTGGTGAAACGCTCCGGCACGGTCTCGAGATTGATGCGTTCGAGCGGGCTGACCACGGTGAGTTCGTCGAAGACCGGAAGGTTTGTGGACTTCGCCGGATCGTCGCCGTTGACCTCGAGCAGGCGGAAAAGCTGCGGGCCGCGGCTGCCGCGCCGGATTTCGCCCTTGATCCACTGGCCATCGCGCAGGCTGTATTTGCGAACGATCTCCGGCGTCACGAAAATGTCCTGCGGGTTTTGGACGAAGTTGCGTTTCGGGTCGCGGAGAAAGCCAAAACCTTTGCCGGAGACTTCGACGATTCCCTCGCCGTATTGCGGT
Organism: uncultured Verrucomicrobiae bacterium; assembly: GCA_963751395.1. GTDB lineage: Bacteria > Verrucomicrobiota > Verrucomicrobiia > Chthoniobacterales > Chthoniobacteraceae > CAVVUC01. The sequence continues at coordinate 922,402 of CAVVUC010000001.1, forward strand.
GGTTCGGGAGGACGCGGCGGCGGAGTCGGAAGCGTGACGGACGGCCTTTCGACTCGTGTTTCGGCTGCCGGCCTCGCCTGCTCGCCCGTGGCTCGCGGCGGCTGCTGAATTTCCGCAGCCGGTTCCGTTGCCAGAGGGGGGTCTTGCAAAGCGGCCACGAAAGGCGGCACTGGCGCTTGTTGCGGAGGGGCTTCTACAGGAGCGACCGGCGCCGGCTCGCTGGTTGCAATCGCCGGCGAATGCGAGTTGGCGATCGTGGGCATTGCTTCGGCAGAAACGGGCGGTGGATCCATTTTCACCGGATCGGATGCCGCGTCAATAGTCGGTTCCACAGGTGCGTTGTCCGGTTGCGGAGCTTTGCGCGTGCGAGGCGCCCTGCGGCGCAGTGGCTTCTTCGGCTCTTCGAGAATAGGTTGGTTTTCGGTGGGTTCAGTCATAACTAGAAATCGTCTCAGGTCGGCAAGGGCGCCGCATTCATCGCGGCGTTGGGTTAAAAAATCACGCAGTCAGTTTTGCCAGAATCTCCTCCGGCACATCGAAATTCGAATACACGTTTTGCACGTCGTCGTTGTCTTCGAGAGCTTCGCAGAGCCGGATTACCCGCCCCGCAACCGCTTCATCAGCGACCGGCACGGTCGTTTCCGGGATATACGTGAGCTTTTGAAATTCGGTCGCGACGGAGGCGTTCTTCAAGGCTTCAGCCACTGAGTAAAGGTGGTCGTGCGCGGTCGTGATCAAATAGTGATCTTCGTCTGTTGTCAATTCCTCGGCATCCGCTGCGAGGATAATTTCCAAGAGTTCATTTTCTTCGGCCAGCGAGCGCGCAACTCCGATTTGCCCCTTGCGACGGAACATATACGAGACGCTTCCGCTCATTGCAAGGTTGCCGTTGAATTTTGTAAAAATAAGGCGCAGGTCGGCTGCGGTGCGATTCTTGTTGTCCGTGGCCGCTTCGATCATGACTGCGACTCCGCCGGGGGCGTAGCCCTCGTAAACGATTTCCTCGAAATGCGCGCCCTCCATTTCTCCAGTGCCGCGCTTGATGGCCCGTTCGACATTGTCGTTCGGCATGTTCTGGGCGCGCGCCGCAAGGATCGCGCTGCGCAGACGCGGATTCATCGAGGGATCGCCGCCGCTCATTTTCGAGGCGACGGTGATCTCTTTGGAAAGCTTGCTGAAGGTCTTTGCGCGTTTGGCGTCGAGGGGACCTTTGATGTGCTTAACTTTGGACCACTTGCTGTGACCGGCCATATCCGGGATAAGGGAAATTCAATCAGATGCGCGTCAGCATTCAATTTTGCGAGGGAGTTTTGTCCGAAATGGACGAACACCGATGACGCGAACTAACAGTGCAAACCCTCACAGAACTTTGCAGGGATGTCAACAGGGGATATTTTTTCTGTCGGCGACGGTTCAAAAGTGGAATTCTCGCCGGTTCAAAAGTGGACTATTTTCACAAGCTGAAAGCACCTAATACACAGGGCCATACATCTTTTGGCGGATGCTCGAGGACCCAAAATTTCCGGTTCGGGTGATGTATGATGGCGACCGATTGGCGTGCGGTGGTTGCGATTTCATAATTTTGGCCTTCAAAGTCGATGGTCTGGTCATTGTTGACCCGGCGCATTGCGCGGAGGGAAAGGTGGAGATCCAGCAGGCTGGAAGGAGGTGGTGGGCGAAGATGACCCCTGTTTTGCGGCAGGGCATTTTCCCAGACATCCTGAGGGATCCTGCCGGTGCTGCGTTGGCGAGTGCGGTTCTGGCGGCTGATTTCCATTTGGAGGACTTCATCGGCATGCTCCCAAGTCTGAACTCTGGCGTGAGCCAGGAGAGTGACGATGCGTTTCTGGAAAGTGCCAAATCGGCGTTCGATCTTGCCTTTGGCCTGGGGAGTCGGAGCGACAAGGTGAGCTACGCCAAGGCCAAGCAGGGCGCGTTGGAACTCGCTTCTCGGATCGCTATGGTCGTTGGCAGAGCTCGGGCCAAAGAGACTCAATGCGTCAGTGTAAACAGCGTCTGGCAACCCGTGGATTTCGAAAGCGGCGCGGAGGTGGCAGAAGTGATTCCATGTTGTGTCGGCAGAGACGAAACGTCCGGCAACATTGAAGCCGGAATGGTCATCGACGGTGAGCAGAAGGATTTGTTTGACGGCGGCGGGCCACCATTGGTGGATGGAACTGTCGTGCTGATAAAGCTCTCCGATGTGTGCGCGGCGGAAGCGGCGGCAGGCGCGCTGTTTTCGCGCGACGGCAGGGACGAGGTGGGAGAAGTGCGTTTTGACATGAACTTCAACGCTGGATCTCGCCCGCTTGAAGTTGCAGAGGCGGAGAAGTTCGTCAGCCACGAGTTGGTAGTTGGGCGGGTTCTGCAAGGGCAGGAAGTCTTGAAGGAATGCCCTGACTTTTTCGGGCCAAACGCGGCCATGTCCGCCGCCGCTGGCTTTGGGTTGGCAGGTCCTTCTGCTGCTCAGGTAGTCGCTCCGCAGCTCATAGAGGCGGGATTTGCCGATGCCTAAATGTCTGGCGGCCGCAGATGCGTCGAGGTCCCCGTCATTGAAATCGGCAAGGATGCGGAGCACAAAACGCGGCGGCAGGCGGTGGATGATCTGTTTCTTTTCAAGGCAGGAAGATGGTGTGTAATGCGCAGAGAGCGCGATCAAAGAAAGCTGACATGCTTCCGCCTCGGGAGGGGAGGGCCGCCGCATAAATGCAGGCTCTCCGTCGGCCTCCGCTCCGCTCCGGCCTCCTCCGAGCCTGCATTTATGCGGGAGTCAACTTGAATATGCACCCCAAAGTGAGAATTCCACTTTTGAACCGTCTCAGTCCACTTTTGAACAGGCCCCGACACAGGGGATATTTTTTCTGTCTCTCGAAATGCAAGCATCGGTTTCCGCGGTGCGCTTCTTGCAACAGCCTGGCGGTTGATATACGATTGGCCTTTCAATGATCTCAAAGAATTTTTCGACTGCGCCAGAGATGCCCTACATTTTGAAGAGCGCGATGCTTCAATCAGGCCGGCGTGCTTTTCTGCTCGCACTTGCGGCGATGATGCTTGGCGCTTGCGGCCCGAGTCCCCTGGACGAAAACAAGCGTCTGTCAGCCGAACTGGAAAAAACGAAAAAGGAACTGGAGGAGTTGCGAACCGGGAAGCCGGCGGATCAACTCATGCGCGATGCGAATGAAAGTTTTGCGAAGGGTGATTATTCCAAGGCAAAACTTACGTGTGAGCGCCTGATCGCCAATTCCCCGGAGTCGCCCGTTGCTCGCGATGCAGCGGCCCTTTTGTCAAAGATTCAGGAGAAACTGACCCAGGCGCCAACCACTCCAGAGCTCGACCTTACGATCAATGAACTCTGGACTCAGAGAAGCGAGGACAATCGTTACAGGGCAAAGCAAAGGCTGGACGCCAAGCTGATGCGGGTCACGGGTTCAGTGGAAGACATCTCGGAGAGATCGTGTTCGATTACCGGCGCGAGGAGTCCGATCGGGCCTGTGAACTTGACAGTGAACCTGAGCGACTCCTACGCGATCAAGATTCAAGCCGGCTTGGTTTTTGTCGAGAGGGGGACGCAGGTTTCGGCGCAGGGCAGGTTTAGTTTTGACAAAATGTCGTTGAGCGACGCGGTTTTCGTGGACCGCTCCACAGGGCGCATCCTTCTTTCCGACGATTTGAAAGAGCTTTCGAGAGCGGGCGATCCCACCCTTCGGCCTGCTGTCAAAAAATCAGCGGAAAAGCCGGAGTGAACTCACTCGAGGTGCTGGGAAGAAACGCTATCGAAGGCGGTATTGGTTGACTTTCCGGCTGCTTCTGACGACATAAGCTGAATCTCCAATCTGGAGCGATTCACAAGCACGTTATATGGCTATAGAAACCATCTCCCCGAATAGAGTTAAAGCTAAAGGAAAACGCAGCCGCAAGTTCTGGACAATCCTGGTTGCGGGGGCGCTGCTCGTGGTGATCGCGGTGGCGCTTGGCATCTACTTTTATCCGAAGATTCAACAAAAGCGCCTCTTAAGAAATGCCCGGATCGCCCTCGACAAAAAGGAATATGCGGCGTCCGCCTTGTTTGCGCGAAGAGCCGCTCAGGCAAATCCCAGGAGTGTCGATGCGAATCGATTCATGGCCGATTTGGCGGAGATGGCCAAGTCGCCGGAAGCGATCTACTGGCGCAGGAGGGTGACGAAATTGGAGCCGGGGGTTTTGGAAAACCATATCGCGTTTGCGAGAGCGGCCCTCCAAAACAACAAGCTCGATGTGGCGCAAGAGGCGGTTAATGGCGTGCCTGAATCGGCAAGAAAAGGAGCCGTTTACCATGGTCTGGCTGCAAATGTTGCTTTGGCTGCAAACAACCCAAAAGAAGCCGAATCGCATTTTGTCGAGGCGCTGGCGCTAGAGCCAGCAAATGAAGCTTATCAATTGGATCTCGCGGCACTGCGCATCGCTTCATCAGACCCGGCAGCCCAAAACCAGGCCAGAGCGACGCTGGAGAAACTGCTTTCCAACCCAGCCTTGCGCACTGCTGCGCTGCGTTTGTTGATTCAGGACTCAATCAACAGCCGGGACTGGGACAAGGCTGTTGCGCGTGGTCGTGAACTGGGAGGTTCTCCCGATGCGACTTTTGATAACAAGCTGGTGAACCTCACGCTTCTCAATCGCCTGAAGCACCGCGACTTTACCTCTTATCTGACCAAATTGCAGGAGGAAGCCGCTGCTGATCCGCAAAGGCTGTTCGCTTTGATTCGCTGGATGAACACCAACGGTTTTGCCCTCCTTGCGGTCGAGTGGTCCAAGCATCTCCCAGCCGAGTTGTTATCGACCATGCCGGTACCGATGGCGCTGGCTCAGGCTTATGTGACGATCGGGGATTGGGCGGGGTTGAGTCCGATCATCGGCAATGAAACCACGGCGGGGGGCAGGAAGTCAGGGGCTGGCGCGCCGGATAATCAAAAACCGCCTCCCGACTGGGCCGATTTCGATTTTATGCGCCATGCCTTGCGCGCCCGTGCGCTCCGCGACCGTGGTTCCCTTGATGAATCTCGCGTTGAGTGGAGTGCTGCGGTGCAATCTGCGTCCGCCCGCCCGGAATCGCTCGCAACATTGCAGCGCCTCGCAATTGACTTCAAGTGGGAGAACGAGGCCATCGATATTCTCTGGATGATCGCCCGAGGACCGACCAGTAACAAAGAGGCTCTGAGTGTTCTCCTCAAACACTACGCAAAAATGCAGTCAACACGCGACCTGCTTCGGGTTGCTGCGCGCTGGTATCAAATCGATCCGTCGGACTCACTGAACAAAAACAATTTAGCCAGCTACTACATGCTGCTGGAAGAGAACACCGCTCAAGGCATCAAGCTGGCAGAGGATTTGCACAAGGCCGAGCCGGAAAATCCGGTGTTCTCCTCGACCTGGGCGTATGCGCTTCACCTTCAGGGGCGGAGCGAGGAGGCTGTGAAACTCATGAAATCCCTCGGCGAGGACGTCTTGCAGCAACCCGAATACGCGGTCTATTACGGCGTGATACTCGCCGGGGCCGGCAAAGCGAACGAAGCCAAGAGATATCTTGAGCTTGCCAGAAAGCCCTCCCTGCTGCCCGAAGAGAAAAAGCTTGTGGAATCCGCCCTGCAGAAACCAAGCGTTGCGGGAAGCTCAGCCGGCTCCTCCGGCGGAAAAACGAAAAACTAGGACATTGGTAAAAAAAGCGCTTGACCCCAACACGGGTTCAGTGCGATAAAAGTCGCTGTGAACCGAGGAATTAGAGTGATCGTGGAAAATAAAATGACCTCACAGTCTGAGTTGGGTGCTTTATCACAATGCCAGCCCCCACGATTTGTAAGATTTAATCCTACGCCTGTTGGGTGCTTTGTCCCACACGTTAATTATCCTTTTACCGTCTTGTCTTCCGAACGGGGAACCCCCATAATCCGCACATCGTTAGACGCAATTCAGCCGATGAATGTCGGTCAGGATTGAAAGGCGAAAAACGCAGCAGCAAAACAAAAAACAGAAAAACAACAAGGAAAGAAATAATATGAAAACAACAATCAATATGAAATGGGCGGGAGTTGCTTTTGCGGCAATCGCCTTTGTCGGGCTCTCGCCTGTGGCGAAAGCGATTCCGTTGAGCTTTGAGAATCCTCCAATCGCGGGGACTCCCTACAACACTGGTAATGTAACCATAAAGTTCTCAGACTTGGATATGGGGACGGTTTATCCGAACCTCGCCGCTGGCACATACGGCAATGCGGCCAATGTTGCTGCAGGTGTTGTCGCTCTCGACGCGCTGACGTTGCCGGCCAACCAAGCCGTTGGTTCGCGGGCGGGAAGTCCACTCGGGAATGGTCTGGATGACAGTTGGGGAATTGCGGCTATGGTAGATATATTTACCCCTGTCAGTGCAACCAATCCAGTCTGGAGTCCCGGAAATAAGGGCTATGAGTTGAATGTGGTATTCTACGGTGCTCAGGACTTCGTTACCACCATTGACGCAAATGGAGATCAAACTACTTTGTCAGTCGGGCTCCATTCTGATGTATATCGTAATCCCCTCGGCACCTTTGACGCGGTCAAGGCGCTTGGTGGCGCTGGGCGTGGTCTGACGCAATCTCAATACGCCCTGATCAGTGCGGGAACGCTAGAATTCAGTTTGCTGTCCACGGCAGGTGGCTTGGGTTCAAACGCGCTTGCTGAGTTTCAAGGATTCTACTCGCCAGGGTTTGGCGGAACCGGTTCCGCATATATGAACGTCGTACAGGGTGTCGGAGCTTCTTGGCAGCAATTTGACACGAATTCAATTGTTAAGACTTGGGGTGGTCCGAATGCTGACATGACAATGAACTTCACAACCAGAGGACCGCTAGATTCTGCGAATTCGATTCCAGCAGGTTCCGATTGGCTCCTTTCGAGTGAAGACCCGCTGAAGGGCCAAGTGATTCCTGAGCCAAGCACTGTTTTGGCTGGTATTGCTTGTGCGTTGCCTCTCTTGGGTGCCGGCTATCGCCGCTGCAAGAAATTGGCTGCTCGCATTGCCTAAGCAAACAGCAGATAACTGAAACATCAAAATTCACCCCGCTCGTTGAAAAACGGGTGGGGTGTTTTCTTTTTCGGATTGCTGGTATCCGGTTTTAGGAGTCGAGATACTGGTTCTTTCGCTCAAAATCGTGATGCATCCCGAATGGGAAGTCGGCATAAGCAAATACCTTGACCGGCATTTCCACACGGGTGTGATCGACCACTTCACGGGATAACTTGACCTCGATTTCTTTTGTAAATGGCACTCCCTCTTTAAGCTGAAAGAGGGCTCCACAGCTCCGGTTTTCACGGTTCATTCGGAAGTTGCCGGTCAGGGATGAAGCAAGATGGTGATCCGCATACAAGGCTTCCTTGACCTGTTCGGGGTAGATGATCCGGCCGGAGACCGCCTCAAAGCCTTTACATTTTCCCCAAATCAGGGCGACTGGCAGTCGAAGGGGGGGGATGAGGTCTGCATGGCCGGCATCTGCGAGCAACTGCGCCAGATCGGCGTGTGAAATAAGCTGTGCACGATCGCCAGTGTTGTAGCGGATGATTGGAATCCGGCGTTCCAGGTCCAGAATCGTTACCACGAGTTCCTTTCGCGTGGAATCGACTTGGTGCGTCTCAAGAAAAACCTTCGTCGGGTAGTATTGCATTACGTTGGGACAGAAAGCGTTCTCCCCGCCGCAAAGAGCCTCACGGAAACGGGAGTCCTTCTGCGCCAGTCTACGAATTTGAATGGTATGCCAGTTTTCACTACAGATACTGACGGATATTTCCGACAGCCCATAATTCACCACCAACAATCCGGAATTCGGGTCGGTCAGATTCATTCCAAGCAGCGAGGCAAGGTAGGTTCTGAAATTCTCTGCGACATATTCCGCTCCGGTGATGATGTGAACGCGGAGTTTCGCCCAATCAATTGGGGCTGTGTGCGCAGCACCTCCTTCGACAAGGTGTTTTAAAAAAGGATGTTCGCCCAGCAGAATAAATTGCTCAAATTCGCCGCCTAGCTTTCTGAGCAAAGCCCAAACAACATCTTCTCGGACGCTGGTTTCTGTGAGGGGTAGGGTTCGTGTATGTACACGGACCCCCATTGGCAGACAGTTGATGAGGAGTGTCTTGCGATCCAAGGCCGAGAACGCCTGCTGTAGGGCAAATTCAAGGAAGAGAGACGCCTGTTTTTGTTCCCTTCGCGTCTCGACTCCGTAGGAAAAAAATCCGGTTTGCCCTGAACTGGAGTAGAAGGAGGCAATCCCATCAAGCGTGCTACCGGAACAGATTTCCCTCAAGTCGCTGCCAAACCAACTCTTCTTGGTTAAGAGTGGCGCCATTTTCTGGAATGCATCGAGCGAGGTTACTTTTGCAATGGAAATACCCTCTTTTTCCAGGAGTCGCGTGTATGCAGGAACGGTCTTTGCGGCCTTGCGAAAGACGCGCAATACTCGCTCCTCCATGCCCGACAATAATGTCTCCGAATCGGCCTCTGCCAACTGCCTGGCCGTGCGGCGGAAACTGCGACGAATCAGAGCCTCCTTCGCGCGGGCGAGAACATTCATCTCACTTCGCGCCTCCCTGCTTTTTCAACATCTCCTGAACGCGCACCATGATCTGTTCGAGGGTCGGGCCCTCTTGTGAAGCATTCGGGTCTCCTTTAAGCAGACGCTCAAAATTTCCCCGAAACAATCCATGTTGGATCTCGTCGGAAAATCCCAAGGCGCAGATGGCTTCGACAAAATCCTTCATTCGATGCGGTCGATCCGTGTAAGGCATTGGATAGTCCGTTCCGAAGATAAACTTGCCGGGACCGATTCGTGTGAGCAGATCCGAGGTGAGCAACTGAGGAAGTTCGTAAACGTAAGCCGCAGTATCAATATATACGTTGGGATGCTTTTCAACCACCATGAAGGCTTCGTTGTGCCAAAGCGTGCCGAGGTGAGTCAGCATGATCCGCAGCGTCGGGTAACGCACCGCCACTTCGTCGATAAGGATTGGGTTCGCATGGGCAAGGCGGCACAGCGGACCAAATGGGGTTGTCCCGACATGAAACACAACCGGGATATTGAGTTCGAGTGCCTTTTCGTAAACAGGGAAGACGCTTTCATCATCGGGAGAGAAGCGCTGCAGGGGCGGATGGAGTTTAAGCCCTTTGAGTCCAAGATTTCGCACTGCGTGTTCAAGAACTGCCGGCGCATCCTTCGATGTCGGGTTCACCGAGGCAAAACCGATGAATCGCCCCGGGTGAAGTGCACAAAGACCGCTAACATACTCATTCGAGGCATAAACGATCGGTGCATCAACGGCAAACAGGACAGCCTGAGAAATCCCGGCTTCATCCATCTGCGCGAGAAGCGCACCCGGGTGGAGCATCTGGAAAGTTGACTCCAAGTCCTGAAGGACGGAGATGCCAGCCGGCAAAGACACGTTCCCGAATTTTCGATACATACCTTCGAGATCAATCAAATGAGTGTGGGCGTTTATGATATTTTCCATAGTGTTTCTGTTCTTCCTCTCTCTAATCTCAATTACTCAGACTTAGATCGTGTTATCAGTTGGCTGCCTTTTTGGGGAAAGATCCATCAAAGCATCACTCCGTTTGAGTTGCTTCTAAGGTGCCAGACGTTGGATGGCAAGCAGAAGTTCCTCAATTTCATCTTGCGCATGAATGTTGTGCCGATACGATCGAGTTCATATCGCGAACATAGGTTGGAACGTGGCTTAGTTTCTGCATTTTGACTATGCAGGCTTCCTCTGTTGCGGAACTTAAAATCTTCTTGAGCAGACAGAAACATTAGAACCCAGATGAATTGACATGGCTTCCTCCCCCGACGCTCCAACTGCCTTGAATTTTGAGGACGACTACTTCCTCCATTACCTGAATCGCACAATCATGTTGTTCGGTGAAGAAGCGGTCCGTTTACTCCGTCAGAAGACTGTTGCAGTGGCTGGATGCGGAGGTCACGGGGGTGCGGCCTGTCTAACCTTGGCTCGAATGGGTGTGGGAAATTTCATCCTGGCCGACCCGAAGCCCTTCGATGAGCCTGACATCAATCGCCAGTGGGCGGCCAACCGGTTCACGCTTGGGCGGAATAAAGCGGATGTGTATGCCGAGATGCTTTTGGCAATCAACCCAGCCATAGGGATAAAGAAGTTCTGTGAGGGGGTTACCCCTGATAATGTGGAGAGTTTTCTCGAAGGCGCAGATCTTCTTGTGGACTGCCTGGACATTGCGGTGCCTGGTGCATTGAGGAAGCGCGTGTTCGTTGCGGCGCGAGCAAAAGGAATACACGCGTTCACTGCGGCAATGTTGGGCTTCGGGGGCATGGTAGCCGGCTCTGCACCGGGGGGCTTGCCGCTTGAGCTTTTGGGAGGCATCGAGGATGTGGCTATCACCGGGTCTAAACTTCCAAAAAGCTTAAGAAGGATATTCGTCCCGGAGTACATGGACCGGATTGAAGAACACTTGCACATCCACAGAGCTCCATCCATTGCTGTATCTCCCGCGTTTCTAGGGATACAACTTAGTGTCGAGGCGGTCGTGACTTTGCTTGGTAATACAATTCCCGGGTGGCGTCCGCCAGTTTGCCTGCCGCATCTGATGTTGGTGGATCTGCTCAGGCTGAATTACTCCGTGGTTCATTTGGATGATCTGATCCTTAACCGACCGATTGCTGGAGGCGAAGGGGCTTGCACTGAGCTTGTGCTGCCAACCTCACCGAAGCCATCGTTGCTATCTGCCGAAGACAGGCTTTCTTTGCTGGGCACTGCCGGCTTCAATACAAATCTGATTCCATACGAAGCTTGTGCCGTCGATTTGATGACAGATAGCTGGAGTGAGATTCCAGTTGGCATAACCCCATCCGCTGCGATTGACTCCAATTGGAAAGCAGCAACCCCTGCCCAAGTGCTGGAAGGTTATTATGGCTACAGATACACCGTGCCAGTGTTTCGCGGCCGGTTTGCCGAGGCGCTGCTGTGCAAGGCGCTGGGCAGACCGGGATCGACGGTTGTCTCCAACACTCTTTTTCCCACTACCAGATTTCATGTCGAGACGAATGGCTACAAGGTTTTGGACCTTGTAGCTGAAGATGCCTATGATCCAGCAAGTGATCGTCCCTTCAAGGGCGACCTCGATCTTGACCGACTGGAGGCTACCCTCAACGGCAGCGAACCGATAGCCGCGATTTACATGGAGCTTTGTGTTAACGCTCTAGGTGGACACCCGGTTTCTTTAGCCAATCTGACCAAGGTTCACGCCATGGCCGCTACCCGCGGTATCCCTGTCATCCTCGATACCGCCCGGGCATTTGAAAACGCAGCTCTCATCAGAGAACGAGAGCCCGGCTTGTCGGGCCGCTCGCTTGTTAGCATTGTGAGACAACTCTGCTCGGAATCCGATGCGTGTGCTGGCAGTTGTGCCAAGGATTTTCGAACCTCGGTGGGTGGATTCATTGCGGTGAATGACGAGGCTTTATTTGTCCGTGTACGCGATCTCACGCTCGCCTTCGGCGATGGTTTGAACGATGCCTCCCGACGTGATCTGCTCCAGGCTCTGACTTTGCCTCCCGATTCGGAACGCGGCTCTGCGGGAAGGGTTGCCCAAGTTCAGCTTCTTTGGAAAATGCTAAGGCAGCGTGGAGTTCCTGTCGCAACCCCTTCAGGAGGGCACGCAGTTTTTGTGGATGCGCGAGCACTGCTTCCGCACGTGCCGGCGGATCAGTTTCCGGCACAGGCTCTCGCAAACGAGTTGTTCCTCGCAGGAGGAGTGGGCTCCGCACCCAATTTCACTTCGCCTGAGTTGCGACAGCGGAATGTCCATTTGCTCCGCCTGGCCGTTCCCATCGGTTACTGTGACGACCAAACACTTGAGTCTGTGGCGCGTGCGTTCGAGGTAATAATGTCGAAAAGAGACAGCATCATCGGCCTGAAGCGGGTCGGCGGCCCTCCTGGCGCTGCGGGCGAGTTTGCTGCCGAATACAGGCCGGTTGTTGGCTAGATCGGAATATCTGCGCCAAGCGTTGGCGGTGACGGTCATCGTGGAGGGTCGTTTTGATTTTGGGATGGCTCATCCATTCGGCGGCTTCCCAAACCTGATAAAGCGGAAACTCAGCTTGACATTGGCGGACTGGATTTCTTAACTGTTCTCACGTTTAGGCACGGTGCCCAAATTTGATTGGCGGGCACACATTATAAACATGACGCGAATGGAGCAGATTACGCACTCTTTCAAGAGCACCCGAACGAGTCTTTGCATGCTGCTCCTTGCGTTTTTCATGGCGTCGATTGTTCACGCGAACGACTTCCAGAACACCGATTTTTCGCTTCGTTTTCCTGCCGCGATTAGTAGCTTTGCCTCCTATGGCGATGTCGCCGGAGTCGGCGGCGCACAAGCCGCCGGCGAGTGGTCGAGTTCGACAAACCCGGCGTCTGCTGCCTGGCCTCATCCCGATCTAAAATTCACAAATAGTTTTTCGCCTCAATACACTTTCATTCAATTCAATGAAGGGACTGAGCTGAATGTTTTCACTGAAGCGGTCACCATTGATGCGGGCGGATGGGGTGTTTTCCTTCCGGCCGCTGCGCAGATCGCCAGCAACCACGCGATGGATCACAACGGGATCGGATTCAAATTCGAGGCTCAATATTTCCAACTGCAATGGGCAAAGGTAATCGCGAAGGATTGGGCTGTCGGTGCCAATTTCAACGTCACCGTGTCCGACACCAAGTCGGATGTGGCTCAGATGCAGATGGCGCATTCGTGGAGCGAAATCTACGATATGCGCCTGGGTTTGGAGCATCAGGTGCTGGCTGGCTTGCGCGCAGGAGCAGTCGTCAATTATGCATTCGCTCCGACGCGCACCGACTTGCAGGTATTCAATCCTCTGACTTACCGCTTCGACAAGGTGCGGCTTAAAGACACAACGCAGCAGTGCCTTTTTCGCGCTGGCATTGCTTGGGAGTACCTCAAGGGGTCCACCTTCTTTCTCGATTATCAGGGGGGGTTCTTTTCCAATAAAACAGGCACCCTGTGGATGCACCGTTTCCCGATCGGGATCGAGCAGATGCTGGTCAAGGACATCTTGTATGCCCGTGTGGGTGCCAAGATCAATACGCTCGGCAATGTGGCCTTCACCGCGGGACTGGGCATATATCCAAGTCAGCGCTTCAGCATTGATGTCGCGTACCAATGCGACATGTTTCCAGAGATTCGTCAGGAGTTTGGTGGCTCGCAAGGACTTGTCGTGTCCCTAGGCACGACGTTCTAGCAAGGACCGGAGGAGTGTGAATGCAGATTAACATCCACCCACTCGTCGGGATAATGGATGCCCGCATTATAGGGATCAACGACTTCTCGCTGATCGACCTGCTTGCTGTGATCGTCACTACCCACGTGATGCTTATTTTTCTCTACCGTTATTTACGAGTAACTAGAAAGAGCACCGATCTGGTCTTCGCTTTTATCGTGTTATTGGTTGGGATTCTGTCCGTGCTCGTGTTTGCAACCGATAATTTGGTTCCTTCCGGCACAGCCTCAACATCTGTGCCGAACGCCGCCGCACGCAATCTGATGTGGACAAGGCTGATGTATGTCGATGGTGCGTTTCTGATGGCCGCAGTCGCGCACTTTGTTCTGCGTTACACTCAAAGCGAGCATCTTAAAGGGTGGCGAGCCATCATGCTCTACTTCGGAGCTGCAACTCTTATACCTCTCATCTTCTCAGATCACTTTTTGATTATGCGTTCCACGCCGTTTCAGGAAACGAGCAGTTGGTCGTGCCAAGTTCCATGGTTTCCGATTTCAGGGCCGCTGGTGTCTCTCTTCGTTGTGCTGTGGCTGGCCGTGAACATCTGGGTTCAACGGATGCTATGGCACAGACCGCAGCCTGCTGTGCGGGATGGAGTTCTTCGTGTCCATACGAATGTTGTTTGGCTCGGTATCACATTGTGGGGGATTGCAGGCCTGGTTGATATTGTTGTTGCGGCAAGCGGATACCTTGGCGTCGATATAAGCGTCTGCGTTCAAGTCGTGGGGATGGTGGTTCTTGCGATTGGTCTTGCAGAAGAGCACGCAAGGTCTGAACGGGAGCGTGAGCATGTAATACGCCGATTTCAGAGCTATGTGGATCCTTCGCTGGTGAAGTACGTCATCGAGCATCCGGAGCGTGAGCGTATTGATGGAGAGATTCGTGAGATGACGGTTGTCTTCACCGATCTCGATGGCTTTACCGCGTTGACGGAACGATTGCGCGAAGGCGCTGTGCCGCTGCTCAACGAGTATCTAAAACTCATGGTACCGCTGATTCGCGATCATAATGGCTACCGAAGCAAGTTTCTCGGGGACGGAATGATGTTCTTTTACGGAGCGCCTGAAAGGAACCCGGACCATGCAATCAATGCTGTTGCGACTGTTCTGAAGATGCAGGAGATGATGGTTACGTTCAATCAAAAGCTTGGAGAGCAGAGACAGCATTTGTGCGACAATACGCCGGTCTTGAAGATGAGGACCGGCGTGAGCTCCGGGCCAATGATCGTTGGGGATGCCGGGCCGCAGGAGGCCAGCGACTACACCGTCATGGGTGAGACGGTCAATCTGGGTGCGCGGCTGGAGTCCGCGAACAAGCTCATGGGCACCCGGATTCTTCTTAGTCGGCGCACGGTCGAACTGCTGCCGCCGGGCCTCTTTTTGCTGCGTCCAATCGGTCGGTTGCGGGTTGTGGGCAGTGCGCTGCCAGTGATGGCGTATGAGCCGCTTGCACATTTGAGCCAGGCCTCCGATCAGCAAAAACGGACAGCAGACCTCACTCGCGCCGTCATTGAACATTTTGTCAAAGGTCACTTCACTGAATGTCTCGATGCAGTGAATTTGATGGATCACGAGCTTGGCCCAAGCAAACTCTCCGAGAACTATCGGCGTTGGTGTGGAGAGTATCAGCGCAGCGCTCCTGATCCCAGCTTTCGCGGGGAGATTGTGCTGGCCGAAAAATAGCGAATGCCTCACCCCGGGCGATTCCGTAGCAGGCTGGTGTTTTCGCGGGCAGTCTATAAACATTGCCGGGCAAACTTGACTCACCCTTGACAAATGAGGGATAAGGCTGAATGGCTATCTCCAACAAGAGTCCTGGAGGGGCACGACGGATGCTTCCCTGAACCTCGCGTTTCCTGCCTGTAGGAAGCAGAAATGAATTTCATCGCACTCAAGATGTTAACAGGCGACCGGGCCAAGTACCTCGGCCTCGTGTTTGCGATCGCCTTTTCGAGTTTCCTCCTCGAGAATCAGACGTCAATTTTCGCCGGTGTCATGCGACGCACAGCGAACACGATTCTCGATGTATCGGATGCGGAGATCTGGGTGATGGATCCTTACACGACCTATTTTGAAGAAACCAAGGCTCTGAAGGACACCGATCTGACGCGGGTTCGTGGTGTGCCCGGCGTTCTTTGGGCCGTGCGTATGTTTAAGGGAGGGCCGGTTGCGAGGACATCGACGGGATCTTTCTCTCTAACGGTGGTGCTCGGTTTGGATGATGCAACGCTTGTCGGTGCTCCTGGAACAATGCTGCTGGGTTCAGTGGAGCGATTGCGCGAACCGGACTCTGTGATTATCGATAAAGCTGGCTATCTCTTGTTGTTTCCGGGCGCGCCCTTGGAACTTGGGCGCACACTGGAGATCAACGATCACCTCGTCCGCATCGTCGGGATTTCCGAAGCTTTGCCGGCTTGGGCGGGGCTTCCCATCCTGCATGCGCGATACAGTGTGGCGGTTGGATTTCAAGGACGCGAGCGAAGTGAAATGTCCTTCATCCTTGCCCGTGCAAGGGAAGGGGTCACTCCAAAGGAACTGGCTCGGTTGATCGAGGCATACACCGGCCTTCGGGCACGGACGACGAGCGAGTTTGGATGGGATTCAGTCATTTATTACCTCGTAAACACGGGGATTCCGATAAATTTCGGTATCACCATCTCCATCGCCTTGCTGGTTGGCACTGTGGTGGCAGGGCAGACTTTTTACCTTTTTACGGTCGAGAATCTCAAGCAGTTCGGAGCGCTCAAAGCCATTGGGGTGACGAACCGCCGTCTTGTTGCGATGATTCTGCTACAGGCATTCGTCGCGGGCGCGATTGGTTTTGCGCTTGGAACTGGAATGGCAGCTGTGTTTTTTGAAGTCATATCGAGAACACTTGCTATGCGAGGTGTTGTTTTACTCTGGCAAACCGTCGTGCTTACCGGGGGATGCGTATTTCTTGTGGTTATCTTTGCGAGTCTCATAAGCATCCGTCGTGTGCTCGTGCTGGAGCCGGCTGTCGTGTTTCGTTGATTATGGAGCGTGACGCCGCTTCGCATCTTGCAGTTTGCTGTTTCGGAGTGCGAAAGCACTTTGGAGAAGGCGACATCCGCGTCGAGGTGTTGCGCGGGGTGGATTTCATCATCCACCGTGGCGAACTGACCTTCCTTGTCGGCCAGAGCGGATGCGGCAAGACCACGTTGATTTCTGTGATCGCTGGCCTTTTGGATGCGGATGGGGGCGAGATCGAAATCTTCGGACAACACGTGGCGGAGCTTTCGAGCCGCGACCGCATTCTTTTCCGCCGACGAAACCTCGGGTTCGTATTCCAGCAATACAATCTGCTGCCTTCGCTCACGGCCGCCGAGAACGCGGCGGTGCCTTTGCTGGCGGCGGGCATGCCGCGGCGAAAGGCGGTCGAGCGAGCCCGGGAATTGCTCTCGCGATTGGACATGGAAAACCGCGCCGATGCCCTTCCATCGAAGCTGTCCGGAGGCCAGCAGCAGCGCGTCGCCATTGCGCGGGCGCTTGTTCACGAGCCGCGGCTGGTTCTGTGCGATGAACCGACGGCGGCTCTTGACCACACCACAGGGGAAGCGGTGATGAGCCTGCTCGCTACAGCGGCGGTCAGCCCGGATCGGGCAGTTGTCATCGTCACCCATGACACTCGAGTGTTTCACTTTGCCGACAATATCGCGCACATGGATGACGGCAGGATTGTCCGCATTGAGTCGCGTCCCAGCCAGGCAACCACTTCGTCGTTCGCCGTTTGACCACATAGCCCCATGAAACGCCTTCTTCCGATCCTCGCCCTGGTTGCTGCAGCGTTCGCTGTTTTTTCGCTGCTTCGCAACCAACCGCATCTCGAAAAAACCGATCCGCCAACATCTCCTCCGGTGGCCGATTTTCCTAAAACCGTTGCTGGAGTGGGTTTGGTCGAGGCGAACTCCGAGAACATCGCGATCGGGACGCCGCTGGCCGGCGTCGTCGAGAAGATCTTCGTGAAAGTGGGGCAAACGCTGAAAACAGGTGACCCATTGTTTCAACTGGACTTGCGTCACTTTGAAGCCGACCTCGCTGTCCGACAGGCCGCTCTGGTCGCTGCGAATGCGCGGGTGATCAATGCACGGACAACGCTCGATGACAGCACAGATCAAATGCAGCGCTATGAGCGTCTTGCGGCCGGGAATGCGGCCAGCAAGGATGAACTGATGCGCCGCGAATTTGCTGTGAAGTTCGCTGAGGCGAAGCTCGGTGAGGCTGAAGCCGAGGTTGTCACGGCTGAGGCGCAGGTTCATTCAGCTCAAGTCGATATTGAGCGCAGCACTGTGCGGGCGCCTGTGGACGGAACAGTGCTTCAGCTAAACATTCGCCCCGGCCAGTTCGCTGCCGTGGGTCAGACGACTGAGCCGCTCGTGATCTTTGGTTCTCTGCATCCGCTTCATTTGCGAGTAGATGTGGATGAACACGACGCCTGGCGAGTGAGGCCCGAGGCACCGGCTGTGGCGCATGTTCGGGGAAACCCAGAGCTTAAAGTTCCTCTCAAGTTTGTTCGATTCGAGCCGCTGGTGGTTCCGAAGCGGTCCCTCACAGGAGATAGCACCGAGCGCGTGGACACCCGCGTCCTTCAGGTCATCTACCTTGTGGAGGACTCTAAAGTGTCGCTCTTTGTCGGGCAGCAAATGGATGTCTTCATTCGACAAGAAGGGGCTGAAAACTCCAAGATTCTCAATTCGGCGAAATCTCGATAGTGCGAAAAGCGGGTGACCGTCGGCGGGGCTCGAGTCGAATTTTTCAAAATGCTGGAGGTGCTTCGGGAAACAGAGGCTTCTTAAGACGATCTGGGGGAGGTTCAACCGGTTAACCCGAAAAATCCGAGGCACAGTATAAGCTCTATGGTGGATATAGAAAAGCTCTCGATCAGTACAGGGGAACAAAATGCCATGAATGGAAACAATGCTCCAATTGCCGCAGCACACTCGGTTAATATCACTGCGGGGAAACCTCTGGCAGAAACTGAACAGGAGCGAAACGGCACCTCTCCTGTCCCTCATCCAGAATCGCCATCGCAATTGGAGGAGAAGCGTGTTCCAAGGGGTTCTACACCCAAGGCGGATCGCAGCCGTCGGAAATTGGCGATGCTGAAACGATGCGGGTTGTTCGGTCAGGATCTTCAGGGTGCTTCTATCGTAAGGGCTTGCAGCTTGGACGACCTGAGGGGAGCTTACCAATTGGTTCATGATTCCTTTGCGGAGAACCACTTCATCGAGCCAGAGCCATCGCGGATTCGCCTTAGAATCTACGAGACAGAACCGGATACCGCTACTTTCGTGGCCAAGGCGAATGGCAGCGTTGTTGGCGTGCTTAGCATTGTGGGAGACTCAAGGGAGTTCGGACTGCCTTCTGACGCAGCCTTTGGGTACGAACTAAACACTCTCCGTGCAAAAGGTGCGCGACTGTGCGAAGTGACCAATCAAGCAGTTGCAACAGAGTACCGCAAGTCCGGCGTGGCTACAGAGTTGATGCGTTGCGCGATGGCTCATACAATGAAATCTGGTTATGACGAGGCCGTCGCTTCCGTCAGCCCCAGCCACGGAGGTTTTTACCAGCTATTGAATTTTCGCGAGATTGGATCGCAACGAAGCTATTCAAAAGCAATCAATGATCCTGTCGTGGCCCTCAGCATGGATGTTAGTCAATATCGCGTTGATCCAGCAGGCTTGGACGAAGCAGAACTGTTCATCCGTCACTTTCTCGTTGAGGGAAACCATTTCCAGCAGAATGTCGTGACTTGGGATTTGGAAGCGAAGAGGAGATTTCTGGATAGGGAACTGCTTCAACGACTCTTCATAAGCGAGACGGGCTACATCACGCTTTGCTCGAAGACTGAACTGCGAGCGATGAAGCAAGTGTGGGGGGAGCGATTGTTTGCCAGCGTGACGGGTGAATCGTTATTCATCTCCGCTCGCAAGTGGATCGGTGCCATTTTGTGCGTTCTTCATGTGCATGACGATCATGCTTGGCTGCCGGTTCCTTTTCGCTCATCGCATCATTAAAGTTCGCGTTCAGAGGACGCATGACAATGCGTGCTCGGCATGGCGTAAGTGCTTTGTTATTAAAGACTAACAACAGGGTGCTATCGCGGCTGTTCCAACTTAAATTCCTGAAAAAAACTGCTTGCATCCCTTCAGCCAGAAGCTAGTTTAGCGCATTGCTTCAACTCGCGACCTCGATTGTTTGTTGTGAGGTTAAAAATGGTTCGTGCAGTTAAGCAGGTCGCATTTAGCGGAGAGATTTATACTATGTTCGCCCCCGTGCGTACAATCGTAAAATGGTTTGCTCTGCCCAATCGACAACATTGGACAGAGCTCGCAGGGTCGTATCCCGTGCAAAGAGAGGTTTTTGAGATGGCGGCGGCGCAAGAAAATCAGCGATTGGCCGGTGAATCGAATACGATTTTTCCCATTGAACCGGCGCTATGAACTTCACTCACACGACATCCCTCCACATGTTGCTCACCTCGATCGCAGCCAAGTGCCGGAAGTTCTCAATGTTCTCACTCAGCCAAGGCCTGAGTTTTTCACCAAGGTCTTGGGTTTCGGCTAATTCAGTAAATATTTCGGCGAGTATGACGAAGGCGTCGCATGGCGTAGAAGATTCGCAGTTCGTTGGAAATCATTCATTTGCAGTTCAGGGCCATCTTTATGAGCAAATCAAGAGCACAACACCTCATGAGGCAGATTTGCACGCAAAATCTGATTCCAGATTGACACCTATGCATGAGGCTCATTTGGCAAGTCAGCGGAACAAACGCAAATTGGCTCTTCTAAAACGTGCTGGGCTTTTCAGTGGAAACACCGAGGGAGCTGTTATTGAAAGGGCGTGTTCGGTGGAGGACTTGCGCAAGGCTTACAGATTGGTGCATGATGTATTTCTTGGAACTGGATACATTAGTCCTGAGCCAGCAGGGCTTAGGCTGAGGATCTTTGAGACGACATCAGAAATGGCTACATTCGTCGCAAAGGTTGACGGCCGAGTGGTTGGTGTGTTGAGCATGATTGGTGATACCCAAGATTTTGGCTTGCCTTGTGATTCTGCATTCAAAGTGGAATTGGATGCTTTGCGGGCCTCTGGGGCAAAATTGTGTGAGTTAACGAATCAGGCTGTGGAGGAGGAATATCGCAAATCCGCAGTTCCGACGGAATTGATGAGATGTGCCATGGCGCACTCTCTCGATGCGGGGTATGACGAAAATATTGCTACCGTCAGCCCAAGCCATAACGGATTTTACGAGCTCTTGGGCTTTCGGCAGATTGGTTCTGAACGCAGCTATTCGGACAAACTCCACGATCCGGTTGTTGCTTTAAGCATGGAAGTGAATCAATATCGCAACCCAGCGCCGGAGCTGAACGAAGCCGAGAAATTCATGCATCGTTTTCTCGTTGAGGAGAACCGGTATCGATCTCATGTCGCCGAATGGACAAGGCAGGCAAAGCGCTTTTTTCTCAACCCCGATCTTCTCCAGCAGCTTTTCGTTACCGAGAGGAACTTTCTGGCGGAGTGTTCGCCAGAAGAATTGCAGGTTTTGCATCGTCGATGGGGGACCGAATTGTTTGCGGCCGTCACCGGTGATTTGTTCCTGCCTAATCTTGCGGTGCCCAAGCGAAAAGATTCCATTCCCGCTGCACCTCCCGTATCCATGGCGTGCTTGCCCAACAATATTTCGCTCGAACATTCCCTAGAAAATCTCGCGGGACCAAGCAGCTCTGGGTTGGCTGATAAGCCGGAACATCCACGATGGAAGAACATATCCAAGCCCCGTACCTTCTTCCGGAAAAGGTGGGGCAGAAACCGCAAGATCGGTATCTAAGTCAGTTGCGAGGATCTTAAGGCACCATCGGATTACGTGGCGTTGATTTTGCCTGCCTGCTAAACCATTCGTTTGCCTCCGAAGAGTGTAAGCGTCCGCCGTGGCTCCACTGGACGATGAGGTGGGAGATTGCGGAGGCTGTGGGTTATGCAATCTACCACAGCGGCATTGGAGACTTCAGAGATTTTGAGACGCGACAAACGGGGACGCGTGTGGCTGAAGCCGAAGCGGCGCGAGGCACTGCTGGATGAGTTTGAGAAGAGTGGCATGAGCGGGGCGCAGTTTGCGCGGTTGACGGGGGTGAAGTATTCGAGTTTTCAAAACTGGGTGCAGCGTCGTCGCAGGACGCGTGGCGGACGTCAAGATGGCACGGTGATGGCGCAGCCCGGTGCGGTGCGTTTGTTTGAAGCGGTGGTCGAAGGAGGCGATCCCGGTGAAGCGCCGCCCGTGCTGCGGGCAACTGGTGTGGGCGGGCTGTGGATCGAACTGCCCGGCGGGAGCCGGATGTGCGTGCAGACGCCGGTGCAGATGCGCCTTGCGGCGGAAGTGGTGGTCATGGTTGCACAAAGTTCCCGCGCCCGATGCTGAGCTTTACCGGAGGGTTAAAGGTGTTTGTGGCGCTGGAGCCGGTGGACTTGCGCAAGAGCTTCAGCGGGCTGGAAGGTCTGGTGAGCGAGCGTCTGGGCGAAGACCTTCGCCAGGGGGCGCTCTTTGTCTTTACCAACCGCCGTCACAGTCGGCTGAAGATCCTTTACTTTGATGGCACTGGGCTATGGCTGCTAATCAAGCGGCTGGAGAAGGGAACCTTCTCATGGCCGAGGGTGTCCGATCCCGGGACGGTGAAGCTGAAGCTTGCGCCCGGGGCGCTGGCGATGCTGACCGATGGCATTGATTTGCGCGGGGCGAAGCTAAGGCCTTGGTATGAGCGGGAGTAAGTTCTGAAGCATCCCGGGATGCTTGAGGTGACAGATCGTTAAGTAAGTAACTAAACACATAAGATAACTCTTGGCCAGGTGACAAAGAGTTGCTATTCCTGTGCCCAACCTTGATGAGCCCGCGCGAAGAAGAGTTAACCAAAGAGCTTCAAGAAAGAGACGAGCAACTCCGGCGGAGTAATGAGCAGCTTGCGCTCGCCAATGCAAGGATTGCATTGCTGGAACAAAAGATCGACCTGCTTGTGCGCAGGGTCTTTGGCTCGCAGAGTGAGAAGCTCGATCCCGCGCAACTTCTGCTGCTCTTGCAAGGCATGGACGAGCCGGGAAAATCTCCCGAGCCTGTGGCCGAGGAGGCTCCACGGCGCTCGACGGGCCAATCGCCTCCGCGTGAACGCGGTCCACGGCTGCCGGAGCATCTGCCGGTGATTGAAGAAGTCATCGTCCCTGAGCCGGTCAAGCTGGCTCCGCAGGACTGGCGGCGCATCGGTGAAGAAGTCAGCGAGCGGCTCGACTACGAACCGGCGCGCTTCCTTTGCCGTCGCACGGTGCGCCCGAAGTATGTGCAGCGTGGTTTGTTGGACGCCGTGCCAGTCATGGCACCGTTGCCGGACTCGCTCCTGGAACGCAGCATCGCAGCTCCCGGATTACTCGCGCAAATCGTCGTGAGCAAGTATTGCGACCATCTTCCACTCTACCGGCAGGAGTCGATCTACTGGTCGCGCCATCAAGTCTGGCTGCCGCGGCAAACGATGGCCGAATGGGTCGGCCTGGCCGCGGAGTGGTTGCAGCCCATTTACCAACAAATCCGGCAGGAGGTTGTTAGCAGCGGCTACTTGCAAGTGGATGAAACACCCATCCGCTATCTTGCGCCGGGCAATGGCCGGACGAAGCTGGGTTATCTCTGGACCTATGGCGCGCCGCGGGGCGATGTCATCTTCCACTGGGAGACAAGCCGTGCGGCGGCATGCCTGGATAACATCATCCCCGCAGACTTCAGCGGCACCATCCAGTGCGATGGCTATGAGGCCTACGACTGCTTTGCCAGACGCCGCGGTGAAAAGATCCTGCTCGCAGGCTGCGCGGCCCATGTGAGGCGCAAATTTTACGACGCCCAGGAGCAGGCACCGAAGGTTGCGGGCTGGTTCTTAAGACACTTTCAAAACCTATACGCCCTCGAAGCCAAACTCAGGAAGGCGCGGGCCGGACCAAGGCTGCGGCAAGCCGAACGCGCGAGTCTCAGCCGGCCTGTGCTGATGCGGCTGCACCGTGCCCTGGTGCGGTTGAAAACCCGGCACCGCTACCTGCCCCGCAGCCTCATGGGCAAAGCCATCGACTACGCGCTCAATCAATGGCCCTCGCTGCTCGTCTTCCTCGAAGATGGCCGTCTGGAGATCGACAACAACCGCATCGAAAACGCCATCCGGCCCACGGCCGTGGGAAAGAAGAACTGGCTGTTCATCGGGGAAGCCAAGGCCGGCGGTCGCAGCGCCATCCTCTACACCGTCATCGAGAGCTGCCGGCGTCGGAATATCGACCCGTTCGCCTATCTCCGGGACGTGTTCACGCGCCTGCCCTCGATGACCAACTGGCAGGTCAAAGACCTCACGCCGGAGGCTTGGGCAAAGGCGCAGAAGCGCGCCGATCGACGCGCCGCAGCGTAAGCGTCGTAGCCCATCGGGCTATCACGCCTATGCTTCCGGATCAGACCTTGCGAAGCATCGTGTCAAGGGGAACCCCGGCAGACGCTTACCCTCCTTCGACCACCGCTTCAAACAAACGCACCGCACCGGGCTGCGCCATCACCGTGCCATCTTGACGTCCGCCACGCGTCCTGCGGCACCCAGTTTTGAAAACTCGAATACTTCACCCCCGTCAACCGCGCAAACTGCGCCCCGCTCATGCCACTCTTCTCAAACTCATCCAGCAGTGCCTCGCGCCGCTTCGGCTTCAGCCACACGCGTCCCCGTTTGTCGCGTCTCAAAATCTCTGAAGTCTCCAATGCCGCTGTGGTAGATTGCATAACCCACAGCCTCCGCAATCTCCCACCTCATCGTCCAGTGGAGCCACGGCGGACGCTTACCGAAGAGTGGCTGCCATCGTCCTTCAAAGGGACAGGCAGGACGCATGCGGTCGTTTTCCGAGCCTTGCAATTTCGGCGATCTGGCAACATTGTCCTCTACGAACCATGCATTTGACGTTGCTGAAATCGAAAATCCACCGCGCCACCGTGACCGGTGCGAGCCTTCATTATGAAGGCAGCATGACCATCTCCGCCGATCTCGCGGAGCAGGTCGGGCTGCATCAGTATGAGAAAATCCTCATCGGCAACATGGGCAACGGCGAGCGATTCGAGACCTACGTGATCTACGGCGAGCGTGGCACCGGTGCCGTGCAACTCAACGGCGCGACCGCCTATCTCGGCAAGATAGGCGACCGGCTGACGATCATGAACTTCGGTTCCTACACGCCCGAAGAGGCGGCGCTTCACAAGCCTCGAGTCATTGTTCTCAACGAGCAAAATGAAATCGTGCGTTCCGAGGCTGCTGCGCTGCCGGGGCAGAAAGTGGTCGTTTAATCAACCCAGTGACGACAAAAGACATTCTCCTTCACCCCTTCACGCTTGGGCTTGCGCTCGGGTTGATTTTTGCGGCGCTCGCGTTCTACAGAGTTTTGCGGCTTAAAGGCGAGATGAAGCGCTACAAGCGCCACCTTAGCGACAAGCTGGAGATCGAGGCGGACTCGATGAAGAAAATCCGTGACCAGCAGGAGGTTCTTCGGAAGGAAAACGAAAACCTCCGCGTGAAGATCGCCGCGATGAACGAATTGCCCGATCGCAAAATGCAGCGCGACCTGGAGATCTTTGCACGCGCCGAAAAGCGGATGCTCGTTTCCGTGCCGGGTTTCGCGCCTGTGTGGGACAGCGCGAAGAACACGGCGCTGGCGGAACTGGAGGATGAGGAAAGCGGCCGGAGCATTCCCAAGAGGGTCTTTGCAAAATTTTTTGGAACCGCCCGTCGCGAGGAAAACGCCGCCGCATTGCCGGAAGTGGTATCTCCCTGATCCCGCCAATCAACCTGCTCCGAGTTCATTGAGAAGCGCCAGCACCTGCGCTTCGATGACCGGCATGGCTTCATGCGAAGGCGTGTGCGGCATGTCGGCGACATCCCAAAACGTGATAAGATCGATCCACGCCGGGAATTGCACAGACACCATCGGACGGTGCTCGAGGTCCTGCAGCGCGATGATGCGCTGAGCACGCTTGAGATCCGACTCGGCAAGCTGGACGCGCGTCATGCCTGTGTGGCGCAGATCGATCCGGCGCGCCTGCAGACCGCCAAGCGTGTGTTCCGAAAGATCGCCCGAAGGCACCAGATGAATGGCCAGTCCGCGAGAAAATGCGCGCCAGTCGAGGCTGTCAAGCTCGGCGTGGTGATTGAACACGGCCTCGGCAAAACGGCTGCGGTAGTAGTTTCCTGTGCAGATGAAGAGGACTTCTTGTGGCATGGCGTGCATTCGGTAATTCGTGGCGCCGCTCAAGTCAAACAGCCGTTCCGGCCTTGTGCCCGACGGGGCGCGAAGGTAATCAAGATGCATTATGAAAATCATCCGCCATCTCGATTCGCAG
Organism: uncultured Verrucomicrobiae bacterium; assembly: GCA_963751395.1. Classification (GTDB taxonomy): domain Bacteria; phylum Verrucomicrobiota; class Verrucomicrobiia; order Chthoniobacterales; family Chthoniobacteraceae; genus CAVVUC01. The sequence goes on from CAVVUC010000001.1 coordinate 948,126, forward strand.
AACGAAATCCGCTACGCCGCGCAACAGCCCGACGGCATGGCACACAAAATCGACGGCGACATTTTCGGCGTTTTCGCGAAGACGTCCGAGCCGGCTGACGTAAGGAAACTGCTCGCACCGGTCGTGCCGGCGGCGATCCTTTGCATCGGCCTCAACTTCCGCAAGCACGCGGAGGAAACGAAAGGGAAGGTTCCCGGCCACCCGATTCTTTTCATGAAAAATCCCGCGTCGGTTCAGAACCCGCGTGATCCCATTTTGCTGCCCACGCATCTGCGCAGCGACGAGGTGGACTACGAATGCGAACTCGCGGTTGTCATTGGCAGGCGATGCAAGAACGTCAGCCGCGCCAACGCCCTTGATTATGTGCTCGGTTACACATGCGCGAACGACGTGAGTGCGCGCGACTGGCAGATCAAGCGGGGAGGCAGCCAGTGGTGCCGCGCGAAGTCGTTCGACACGTTCTGTCCGATCGGGCCGTGTCTTGTGACCGCGGACGAAATCCCGAACCCGAACACTCTCGAGATCAAGACGATCCTGAGCGGCGAGACAATGCAGCATTCGAACACCAGCGACATGATTTTCGATGTGGCGACGCTGATCGAATTTCTCAGCGGCAGCACGACTTTGCTGCCGGGAACCGTCATCCTGACTGGCACGCCGAGCGGTGTGGGCATGGCCCGGACGCCGCGCCGCTGGCTCCAGCCGGGCGAGGAGGTCTCGATCGAGATCGAAAAAATCGGCCGGCTCACAAATCCAGTGGCGCTCGAGTGAGGGGTTGATTTTCAATCGGCATGCCGCACTTTCCTTTCATGAAAAAATCCCTCCTCCTCGTTTTAGGTCTGCTTCTGCTTTTGAACGGTGCATGTCTCGCGCAGTCGGCGCAGGAGATCTACTCCGAGGCGCAGCGGGCCTACATGGCGGGCAACGTCGAGGAGGCGAAGGAGAAGTTCAAGCTGGTGCTCGAAATGAATCCAAAGCATGTGGGAGCGCAGGGCTACGTGCGCATGATCACCGTGCAGGAGAAACGATCGGGCGGTGGCGGCGAGCTTCAGAAACAACTCCAGAGCCTCGTGCTGCCGAAGGTCGAGTTCCGCGACGCGACATTCGGTTCGGCGCTCGAATACCTGAAGCAGCAGGCCGCGAAGCAGTCGGGCGAAAAGGTGAAAGTCAGCTTCGTGGTGCAACTGCCGCCGGAATTCAGCGACACTCGGAAGGTCACACTCAACCTCGCGAACGTCCCGTTCCTGGAGGCGGTGCGCTATGTGTGCGATCAGGGAGAGGTGGCCTATGCGGTCGAGAAATACGCGGTCGTGATCAAAAGCAAAACGGCTGTGGAAAAGACAGTGCCAGCGGCGACTCCCGCTTCCGCGCAGTGATCGTGCAGGCTCGCTAATACAGCACGCGCACGAGATACAGCCCTTCGGCAGGCGCGGCGAAGCTCGTCTTGGTTTTGCGTTCGAGCAGATCGGAAATCCAATGCGGTTCCGCGCGATGCTTTGCGCAGCGAACGAGCGAGCCGGTCAGGAGCCGGACCATCTTGTAAAGAAATCCGTCGCCTTCGAATGTCAGCGTCACGAGCGCGCCTTTCCGACGCACGCCAGTCTTGCGGATGGTCCGGATCGTATCTTTTTCCGGCTTGCCGCGGTTCGCGGAGAATGAGGCGAAGTCGTGCCTGCCCGTTAGCGAGGCGGCGCATCGCTTCAACATTGCAAAATCGAGTTCCCCGGGCAGATGCCACGAACGCCCGATCTCGAACGGCGAATGTAACGCGTCGTTCCAAATTCGATACGTGTAGATTTTTCCCGTCGCGGAAAAGCGTGCGTGGAAACCCGAAGCGGCTCTCGAGCAGCGAAGGACGCGAATCTCGCGCGGGAGATTCGCGTTCAGCGCAGGCACCCAATCCTTCGGCGTAAACCGTGGGTGCCCGGCCTCGACGTGGGCGCATTGCGCGAGCGCGTGAACACCCGCATCCGTCCGCCCCGAGCCGTGGACGACGATTCGCCGGCCGCAGATCTTTGCGAACGCATTTTCCAAATGGTCCTGCACCGTGTTGCCGCCGGCCTGGCTCTGCCAGCCGAAGAACGGCCGACCGTCGTAGGCGATGATCAGTTTCAAACGCATGAAGAAAAGAAGCAGGAAATCAGGAAATCAGGAATAAAAAGCGCCCGTCATTCCTCGTTCGGCTCGGAACGATACGATGTCGCAGAAACGATCTGGGTTTGTGCGATTGGAACCACCTTCCACTCGCGTCATCCCGAGCGAAGTCTTCGCAGCGAGGGATCCCGCACAATCACGACAGCCGCCTCTTCTGCATTTGCGGGGTTTCCCTCGACAGACTCGGGACAGGCTCCCGCTTCGCTTTGGAAGGACCCGCCTTGGAAAACCTGTCTGCTTTTTTCGCTGAGACGGCATGACACGCTATTGTGCAGAATAACGGGCCATCGTTTTTGTTCCTGATTTCCTGCTTCATCCGCCCAGCATCGCCTGCGAATCGAGCCAGCCTTGCAGGATCATCTGCGCTGCGACCTGGTCGATCACCGAACGGCTTTGCTTCACGTTCCTGCCGGTCTCGTGCAGCGATTTTTGTGCGGCGACGGAGGTGAGCCGTTCATCCCAAAATTTGATTTCGCAAGCGACCTTCGCTTTGAGCTTTTCTGCGAATGTCTTCGTCTTCTCGGCCGCCGGACCGTAGGTGCCGTTCATGTTGCGCGGCATGCCGAGGATGATGATGCCGATCTTGTCGCGCTCGACGATTGCGGCGATGCGCTCGATCGGATCGCCGCTCTTGACTAGGATCGTTTCGAGCGGATGCGCAAGCATTCCGAGTTCGTCGGAAATCGCCAGCCCGATTCGAGCGTCTCCGGGATCAATGCCGAGTGCGCGTTTCATTGCAGTTCCTCCGGCACCTGTCCGGCGAGTTTCTTGACCTTTTCAGCTTCATTGCGGTTGCAGATGAGGATTGCGTCTTCGGTCTGAACCACAATCAAATTCCGAACGCCAAGCAGCGCGACGTGCTTTTTCTCTTTGGAAAAAACGATGTTGTTGTTCGAGTTGATCGCGGTGAGCGGCGTGTTGGCGGCGTTGCCCTGCGGATCTTGAGTCAGATATTTCGCAACCGCAGTCCAGCTCCCAATGTCGTCCCAATCGAATGCCGCCTCGACGGTGAGGACGCGCGCGGCTTTTTCCATGACCGCGTAGTCGATGGATATTTTCGGAAGGTGGCCGAATTTCTCGGCGAGGATGCCCGGCAGATCCTTTGTCTTGTGGATCATTGTGACGAAGCTCGCGAATTCCGGCGCGTGGCGCTCGAACGAACTCAGGATCGAGTTGAGCCGCCAGATGAAGATGCCCGCGTTCCAGCGGAAGTGGCCCTGCTTGAAAAACGACTCCGCCAGTTCCGTGTTCGGTTTTTCGCGGAAGCGGACGACTTCGTAAATCGCCGGATCGTCTGCCTCGCCGAGGTCCGCCTCCCTCTTTCCCGTCTCGATGTAGCCGTAGCCGGGGCAGGCCCATGTGGGTTTGATGCCGATGGCGACAAGCTCGCCGGTCTGCTCCGCCGCAGCGGCTGCGACGCGCATTGTTTTTTGAAAACCCGCCGTGTCGCGGATCAAATGATCGGCCGGCAGCACGATCATTGTCGCGGTGGGGTCGCGCAGCGAAATCCATCCGATGCCGAGTGCGATGGCGGCGGCCGTGTCGCGCTTTTCCGGCTCGGCGATGATGTTTTTCTTCGGCAGGTTGCACGCGATTTCGCGCACGGCTTTTTCCTGCTCGCGGTTGGTGAGGATGAGGATGTTGTCGCGCGGGACGAGGCCATCCATCCGGGCGAGTGTCTGGGCAAGCAGCGCCGTGTCGGGGAAAAGCGGGAGCAGATGTTTTGGGCGCACTTTGCGGCTCAGCGGCCAGAAGCGTCCGCTGCTTCCGCCGGCGAGGATCATGACAAAAAGTTTTGAAGCCATTGCGCGAATCTTGCTTGCAAGAGGTTTGCCTGAATAAATAGAAACGAACACGGCGATTCGAGTCTAATTTTCAAATCGCCGAAACATATTCAGGAACGTCATGCCGAAACTATCTCCACTCCATCAAGGTCCCGTCATCAGCCTGGTCGCTGTCACCCAGACGGCTGTTGGCTGTGGAATCGGTTTGTTGCTTGCTGGCAAGCTCGGACGCACCGCGCAGCGCACGACTGCGATCGTGCTTTTCTCGGTCGGCGTGGCCTCGACGGTGCCGCTCGTTGTCGATCTTTTTTCAAAACGGTTCAACCGTCCCGATTCCGATCGCGGCATGCGCAGGCGGCTCGCCTCGATTCGCGAGGACTCCGGTTTCTCCGACGACGCGGAAGTTTTTTAGCGGCGGGTTCGCTGCTGATTCGACTTTTCATTTCGCGGCAAGCCGCTAGTAACTTCCCGACTCATGCATCAACTTCTCATCATCTGGTTTCAATGGGTCAACAGCGGCGGCTACTGGGGGGTCATCGTGCTCATGGCGATGGAAAGCTCCATCTTTCCCGTCCCCAGCGAAGTTGTCATTCCGCCCGCGGCCTTTCTGGCGGCGCAGGGGAAACTGAACATCTACGGTGTGATCGCGGCGGGAACATTCGGCTCCTGGCTCGGAGCGGCAATCACCTATCTGGTGGCGCGCTGGCTTGGTCGCGTGATCATTTTGAAATGGGGCAAATTCTTTTTGATCAGCGAGGAAAAACTCGTGCGCGCCGAGCATTGGGTGCATCGCTACGAGGCGGGCGGCATCTTTTTCGCGCGCCTTCTGCCGGTCGTTCGGCACCTCATTTCCATTCCGGCCGGCATCATCCGGATGAACTTCACCGTTTTCAGCGTGATGACGATCATCGGTTCGGCGATTTGGTGCGCGGTTCTCGCCTATTTCGGCAAGAAGGCCTATGAGGTGCAGCCCGATCTCATCGAAAATCCAGAGGCGCTGGTCCATTTCATCAAGCATCAATCGCTCGCGATCGTTGGAGTGATCGCCGGCCTTACCGCGCTTTACATCCTCGTGATGAAACTCACCGCGCCGAAAACGGCGCAGAACTAAATCCGCCGCCACGTTGCTGTCGTTCCCATGAATGTGCAGGGCAGACATTTCCGAACGATCTGGCTCAAGGAGGGCGGCGAGCGCGTCATCCAGATCATCGACCAGCGGGCGCTTCCGCATCGTTTCGTGATCGAAGACCTCGCAACCGTCGAGCAGGCCGCCGTGGCGATCAAAGACATGCATGTGCGCGGAGCGGGACTCATCGGCGCGACGGCTGGTTACGCGATGGTTCTCGCGGCGATGGAAGCGGCGCGCGAAGGCGATTTCGACGCCTCTCTTTTTCGCGCGGGGGAAAAACTGAAAGCCACACGACCGACGGCGGTGAACCTTGCCTGGGCGGTCGATCGGCAACTTGCCGCGATTGCCACGGAGAGCGGGGCGGAAAAGAAAATCGCGATTGCATTGCGAACGGCTATCCAGATCGCGGATGAGGACGCCGAGTATTGCCGGCGCATCGGCGGGCACGGTCTGAAGCTGATCCGTCGCATCGCGAAAAAGAAAGGCGGCGCGCCCGTCAACATCCTCACCCATTGCAACGCCGGCTGGCTTGCGTTTGTCGATCACGGCTCGGCGACCGCGCCGATCTACGCGGCGCACGACAGCGGCATTGCCGTGCATGTGTGGGTCGATGAAACGCGCCCGCGCAGCCAGGGCGCAAAGCTCACCGCGTGGGAACTCGGCGAGCACGGCGTGCCGCACACCGTCATCGCCGACAACACCGGCGGGCACCTCATGCAGCACGGGCTGGTCGATCTCGTGATCGTCGGCACCGACCGCACCACCTTCACCGGCGACGTGGCGAACAAGATCGGCACCTATTTGAAAGCGCTCGCCGCGCGCGACAACCGCGTGCCGTTTTACGTCGCGCTGCCATCGTCGTCGTTCGATTGGGAAATGCGCGACGGCAGCGAAATCCCCATCGAGGAGCGCGGCTCCGAGGAGGTGAAGTTCGCCGACGGCTGGCTCAACGGCGAACACATCGAGGTGCGCGTGACCCCCGAAAACAGCCCGGCGGCGAACTACGGCTTCGACGTGACACCGCGGCGGCTCGTCACCGGCTTGATCACCGAGCGCGGCATCTGCAAGGCCAGCGAGGCCGGCATCCGCGCGCTGTTCCCCGAGCGCGCGGCGTAAAGCGCGGCGCGAATTCCTTCCGGCACTTGGCACTCGAACGGCTGAATGCTTTGGGAGTGATCCATGTTTGAGCGTTCGATAAAGAAACCGCTGTTTGTTCTGGCTGCGATTTGTTGCCTTGCCGCGAGCCTGTTCGCTGTGGACAAGAACGACGACCGGCGCGGACTCAACGGCCTGCCCGAGATCGAGTTCAGCAGGCTCTCGGACCAGAACATCAGCCTGCTCGGGCGCGCGGCGCTGGCGATTCGACCGCGCGATTGGAAACACGCGGAGACGACGAATTTCGTTTACCATTACTTCCACGGCTTCACGGCGACGCAGGTGTCGATCGAGGCGGAGTTTTACTACCGCGTAATCGCGAAGGAACTCGATCGCGACACGACCCAATGGGAGCGCAAGGGGCACATCTACATCTTCGAGGAGGCGGCGGACTGGCGCACGTTCCAGACGAAGGCGCAGCTCGATCCGTGGACGGGCGGCATTCACTCCGGCGGCGATTTGTTCATCGTGCGCGAGCCGGAATACAAATTCAAAGGCCGCGCGCTCGGCCATGAAATCGCCCACCTCGTCATGCATCGGTTTTTCGGCCCGGGCGTGCCGCTCTGGTTGAATGAAGGTTACGCCGAATACGCGTCGATCCGCGCCTATGCGAGCTACCAGCGGGCGAGGGGATACGGGGCGAGGCCGGCGTCGCAGTCGATCGCATCGGGCGAGTTTCTGGCGCTCAACACACTCACCAACTCGCTCACCTACCCTTCGGACGAAAATGTGGTCGGGACTTTTTACAAGGAATCGGAAAAGCTCGTGCGCTTCCTCTCGGCGGAGAGCAAGCAGGGTTTCCTCGTGTTGCTTGATGCGATGTCGAAGGGCAACAAATTCGACACGGCACTTTCCAAAGCTTACGGCGGCCGGTTTATGATTACCGATTTGCTGGAGCGGGAGTTCAAATCGTATGCCATCAAAGATTCGGGTGCGGCGAATCAGGACTAAGAGTCCCATTCCCGCCAAACAGCTTTATCTCGTTCCAAAACTTGGAGCCGTTGCCAAAAGTCGCTTCCACTTACAGCCCCGTCATGCTGAGGAACGAAGCATCCCACAAGCAGTGACAGCGGCTCTTTGCTTGTGAAATCCTTCGTGCGTTCGGAATGACTCCGCTCGGGAGTTGTTGGACGTTTCGGAAATTTTTTTGCCAATCGCACCAACAAAGCGCTATGGGAACGCAGTGCCGGCTTGAAACTGCGTTTCATCCCTGAGAACCTGCCCATCGCGCCACCACCACCATGCCGACGAAATGAACTACACCGTTTTTACCATGATCCACTTCCGTACATTTCTAGCGATAGGACTTGTTTGCTTCGCCCAGCCCGGCCTGTTGCGGGCGCAGAGTCCCTTCGGTTCGCCGATTCCGTCCACCGATCAACCGCCGCGCGACGTAAAGCTCGTGGAGAAGAAATGGGAGGCGCTGACGAATCGTCGTGTGGGGCCAAACGGCCAGAAGGCGCTTGCGATCAATCCCTCGAAATGGAAGCACGCGGAGACGGACAATTTCATCATCCACTACCGGCGCGTGACCGAGGCGGAGAAGGCGGCGAGGGAGACCGAATACGATCTCTGGTTCGTGGCGAATTCGCTCGGCGCCACGAAGGAGCAGTATCAAAGCAAATCGCACGTTTACGTTTTCGAGGACGAGGCGGAGTGGAAGGAATTCCTGCCGCAAACGGGGATGGCGGAGTGGACTGCCAGCTTCGCTTATGGCGATGAGTTGTTCCTGAATGTGCGCCGCACGGAATCATCGAGCCGATTCGATTCCGGGACGCTCGCGCACGAGACCACGCACGCGGTCGTGGCGCGGCTGTATCCCGGCCAGCGCTGGCCAATTTGGTTAAGCGAAGGGTTTGCCGAATACATGAGCGGCGCGAGCATCGCGGCGCGAAAAAACCAGACGGTCAAACGCCACCAGCGTTCGCTCAATTACGCGGAGATGCCGCTTGAGCAGTTGATCGCGCTGACGGATTACCCTACGGATGTCGCGAAGGTGCATCAACTTTACCAGACGTCGGAGAAGCTCGTGCGATTCCTGATGAACGAGCTGCCGAAGGAGCGCTTCCCGAAATTCGTCGAGGCGATCCTAAGCGGGAAGAAGCTTGATGCTGCGCTCATCGAAGTCTATGGCGACAAATACAAGGACTTCGACGCCTTCAAGAAGAAATACGACAAGTTCCAAAAATAGATGGCTGTCACTGCGAAGAAGAAAATCACCAGCGCGATCCACGCGGTCGTCGGCTCGGACGAATCGGAGGTGAAGCGCGCCGCGCAGGAACTCGCCGGGCAGCTCGTGTCGCCGGATGCGGGCGAGTTCGGGCGCGACATCATCGACGGCGGGGCGGACAACGCGGACCAGGCCGTCACGCGGATTCACCAGACGATCGAGGCGCTGCTGACGCTGCCGTTTTTCGGAGGCGAGAAACTGGTCTGGCTCAAGAGCGCGAACATTTTCGCCGACAGCGTGCTCGGGCGCTCGGCGGGCGTGCTGGAAGCAGTCGAGAAACTCCAGGAAACGCTCGCAGCCGGACTGCCGGAGAATGTGAAGTTCCTGCTCAGCGCTCCCGAGATCGACAAGCGCCGGTCGTTTTACAAAAGCCTGTCGAAGCTCGGGAAGGTCGAGGTTCACGACAAGCTCGATTCGAGCCGATCGGGATGGGAGGAGGAGGCGGCCCGCGGCATCGAGAGCCGTGCGCGGGATCGGGGATTGCATTTCAGCGCGGAGGCGATCGAGCTTTTCACGCTCTTCACCGGCGGCGAGTCGCGGCAGATCGAGAACGAACTGGAAAAGCTCGACCTTTATCTTGGAAAGACGCGGCGCGCGATCACGGCCGACGATGTCCGGCGGCTCGTGCCGGTGTCGCGCGCCGGGGTGATCTTCGAGCTGGGCAATGCCATCGCGCGGCGCGACCTCCGGCAGAGTCTTGCGCTGGTCGATCAGTTGTTGAACCAGGGTGAGTCGGCGATCGGCATCCTGCTGGTGGCGATCGTGCCGACGGTTCGGAATCTTCTGCTCGTGAAAGACCTCATGACGCGGCACAAGCTCAGCCGCCCGCAGGCGCCGTTTCATTTTACCGCGACCCTGAACCGACTGCCCGAGAGCTCCACCCGGCACCTGCCGCGGAAAAAGGATGGAACAATAAACAGCTATGCACTCGGCATCGCGGCCATGCATGCGCATCTTCACAACCTTGCCGATCTGACGGACCTGCTCGCAGCCTGCCTGCGGGCGAATGTGCAGCTCGTGACGACGCAACTGGACGAAAGGGTCGTGCTCAGCGAACTCGTCGCGAGGGTGGGGAAGGGAAAGTAGGAACCGGAAATATCGGGCGTTTGCTGTTCATTTTCGCATTTGCCTGCGATCTGTCGGAAGCAATGAAGCGCACGGTGAACCGGGAGTTTCAGAGTGCGTAAGTAGGGGAGCTTACCTCACAGATTACAATCAGGAATGTCGCTTATACTAAGGAAATTTTTGAAAAACCACTTGCACAGCTCTCCCTTCTGGAGTTAACTCTGCCCAGCTTTGAACAATTGTTCTGGGGGGAACATCCGCCCTTCGCGGCCACTCGGCCGCGGGGGGCGGTATTTTTTTCGGGACAACCCTCCGCCGAGTTCTCCTATTCCTGCGCTTTTTCCTGCTCCTGCTCTGCGGCGGTGAAGGTTGGGGATAGGGAAAGGGCGGGAGCACGAATCCAAAAACGTCCGTGACAATAGAGAGTTAGTCCATGTCCCTGCCGCATCTCACCGCGCACCAATGGTGGCTCGCCGCCATCGCGGCTCTCTGCATCGGCCTCGCAAAGAGCGGGTTTGCCGGCGTCGGAACGGTCACCGTGCTGCTCATGGCGGAAATTATGCCGGCCCGCGAATCCACGGGCGCTGTGCTTCCGCTTCTGATTTGCGGCGACATCTTTGCATCCGCCGCGTTTCGCCGGCACGCCCAGTGGCGGCATATCTGGCGCATGTTGCCGCCGGCGCTCGCCGGGGTGGTCGTCGGCTATTTCCTGATGCAGAGAATCAAAGGTGACTTTTTCCGGCCGGTGATCGGCTGGATCGTTCTCGTGCTCGTGATCCTGCAAGTCGCCCGCAAATGGAAACCGGGCGCGTTCGACCATGTCCCTCATACGCGCTGGTTTGCCTGGCTGATGGGCTCGTCGTCAGGAATTGCGACGATGATGGCCAATGCCGCCGGCCCGATCATGACGCTCTACCTGCTCGCGATCAACCTGCCAAAAATCGAGTTCGTCGGGACGAGCGCGTTGTTTTTTCTGATCGTCAACGTGATCAAAGTCCCCTTCAGCGCGCATCTCGGCCTGATCAACGGTTCGTCGCTCGCATTGAATGTCATCCTGGTGCCGTTCGTCGCGCTGGGCATTTTGATCGGGCGGCGCATGCTCGCGATCGTCCCGCAACAACTTTTCGAGATTCTCGTTTTGATCTTCGCCATTGCTGCCTCCATCCGGCTCATTCTTTTTTGAGCATCGTGCGGAAATCGACGCTCGCCCAGCCTTGCCGCAAAATGAACCCGTGCGGATCGCTGGCAATCTGCCGCAGCGTATCGAAGTCGCCGTTGTCCTTGGCCCGATTGATCGCGGCGGTCAGCTTGCCGCATCGCTTGCATGGCCGTCATGTTTGGGGTAATCACCAGAAAGAATGACTGCTGAACAAATTCTCGATGAAATCAAAGCGTTGCCGCAACCCGAGCTGGCGCGGCTTGCAAAATGCGTCCGCGAGCTGGCAGCGGATGAAATCCCGGAAGATTTCATTGAAGCCCTTGCGGATTTTGAGCAGGGGCGCTTTGTATCAATGGAAACCGCGCTCAACGAAGTTCCACCGGGCCAGTGATCTACCAGTATCGGGCGATCGAGAAGTTTTGGAAAAACTTCCACCGGCTTGATGCCTCGCAAAAAGCATCAGTCCGGCGGGCTTATGATGTCTTCAAAACCGACCCGTTCCACCCGTCGCTTGGCACCCATGAAATCCGCGCGCTTTCAGCCCGTGCGAAGCACACGATTTACAGCGTCGTCATCGAAGCCGATCTTCGAGTGATCTTTCGCATGGATGGTTCATGGGTCACGACGCTCGACGTCGGAACGCACAGGATTTACGGACGTTAATTTTCTCCCCGGCCTGCCGCAGCAGCGCATCGAGAAACTGCCGGCGATAGCTCACGATGAGCCGGAGCCGTTCCCGTTCCTGAAAGCGATGCGTGAGGGATTCCACTCCTCGTTTTGCGTCTGGCATTCTGTGTGAATTCAGTGTTACTTCCAAATCATGAGCACGGTCGCAGAAATCGAAAATGCCATACAACTCCTGCCTCCCGTGGAGCGCGAAGCACTGGAATCGCGGCTTCTGGCGCGACGCTTTGGTTTGGACGCTCTCGATGAAAATGAGCGCGCTGAACTGCTGGCATCCCTCGACGAAGCCGAGCGCGACATTGACGCTGGACGCTTTCACTCCGCCGCTGAACTTCGCCAGGCCGTCGGCTCATGGGCTGGCAGGTAGTCTTTTCCACGCGCAGCAAGCAGGATTTGCAGCGACTCGTCGAATACATCGCACGGGATGATTCCACAGCAGCGGAACGATTCGGCCTCGCGTTGATCGACCATGCTGAGGCGCTGGTCAAAGCGCCGGAAATGGGAGTTCTCATGCCCGAAAGATCAGGCACGCGTTTTCTTCCGCACGGCTCCTGGCTCATCATCTACCGCCCGGACGCAGCGAGACAGACCGTGCGCATCCTGCGTTTCTGGCATGGCGCTCGCGGGAGACGCCCGCTGCGGTGATAGCGCATCGAGAAACCGCCTGCGATAGCTCACGCTGAGCCGGAGCCGTTCCCGATCCTGATGCTGCCGCCGCAATCGGCTGAACAAGCGCGCCTGCAAGCCATCCACCTTCGCCTTTTCGATGGTGTGCGAGCGTTTTCGATGGGTGATTTTTTGAAAAAGCGTTGCTCCCTCGACAAATGTCATGCCTTTGGCAATGTTGAATGCATCTGGCTGCGAGATGAAAAAGAAACCTGCCCGCAAGAAACCAATACCGCTCTATCGCAAAAAGCGGCTGCAACGAAAAAAGCGTTTGGGCAAATCCGTACGGCGTGCTGACGAGGAAAGCGTCGCGCGCGAAGATTCGCCGGAAGCAGCGCTGCGCCCCGCGCTCCGCTGCGTAGAGCTTTTTGCTGGCGCTGGTGGTCTTGCCTTGGCTGCGTCAAACGCGGGTTTCGAGCACGATGCGGTGCTCGAATACAACCACGACGCCTGTGAAACGATTCGTGCGAATCAGCGGCGCGGTTATGAGCTTGTCCGCCACTGGCCACTCATTGAGGGCGACGTGCATCACCAAGATTTCTGCACATGGCAAGGACGCGCCGACCTCGTTTCGGGTGGCCCGCCATGCCAGCCTTTTTCCATCGGCGGCAAGCACCGCGCGATGGGTGACAGCCGCGATCTCTTTTCCGAGGCTGCGCGCGTCGTGCGCGAGATACAACCGCGAGCATTTGTATTTGAGAACGTCAAAGGGCTAACGCGACAGTCCTTTGCAAAGTATTTTAGCTATATCGTGCTTCAGCTTTGGTGCGTCATCTCTGGAAAGAACTAGCGATGCAGTTCGAGGCGGGAGAACGATACACGGCGGATGAGATTCAACGGCACTTGGAGGTAGGAAATGCCGGCGGTATCCGCGTATCGCTCGATAAAAGGCGGGTTAAACGTGTCGCGCTGCTTACCGTAGTCCCGACAGCCAAGGTTGAGCGCGAGAATCCGTATCATGACCGAACTGAGGGCGACATTCTCGTTTATTCAGCGGGTGGATTGCGAGGGGATCAATCGCTGGGCGGCGTAAACAAGCGTCTTGTGACGCAAAGTGAAACGCACTTCCCAATTTATGGCTTCAGGCTTAACGAAAGCCGCCGAAAGGCTGGTGCATGCCGCTGGGAATTTCTTGGTCTTCTACAATTTCTCCGCGTGTATCCCGACACGCAAATCGACCGCGAAGGAACATTGCGCCGAGTTTGGCTTTTTGAGCTGCGCCTTTGTGCCGAGTTTCCCAAAGTTCGAGTGGCCGACGAGCGAGCATTGATGCAAGCGGCGTTCACCGACTTTAAGTTCGACTCGGAGCGTGAAACCCGAGCGGATGCTGAACAGATAAGTGACGCGAGTTCTGACATTCGAACAAATGCTGAGGCAGTCGAGCGTGTCCGTGCCAAGGTCTTTGCGCTTGATCCACGAGGGTTTGAATTGCTCGTTCAAAGCGCATTGGAGGCGACGGGCTTCGTCGATGTCAGCGTCACGCGTTACACGCAGGACAACGGAATCGACGTGAATGCCCGTGTTTCGCCGATTCAATGGCCTATCGCTGGAATGCGTATTCAAGTTCAAGCAAAGCGTTGGCTTCACACCGTCGGAAGGCGAGAAGTAGCAGAGTTGCGGGGAAGTCTTGAACCCTTCGCACAAGGCGCTGTTGTCACCACGAGCTTCTTCTCACGTGCAGCACTATCAGAAGCAAAAGCGGGCGGACGCCAGCCAATCGTTCTGATTGACGGCTACCACTTCGCTCTCACCGTGAAGTCGCACGGCTTGATCGCGGCTTAGGTAAATTCAGATCCTCCTGAACTTCGGCAAGCGCGCCTTCCAAGGCAATGGTGTGTTGCTCGCCTTCAAAGCCTTGGCTTTTGAGCCACTTGATCGTTTCCGCTACGGTGCGCGCCAGGTCACCTTCTGCGGGCATCAGGATGGAAAATGGTCCGAGGCATCGGTATGTCGCGCGTGCCGCTTTTCTCATGTAAGAAATGGCATGGCGTCGCTTGGAGAACGAGTGAAGGTATTGCTCGCCGCTCGTGCCACCGAATTGGATCACTGCGAATATTTGTGGTTCGTGGTTGGTCTTCCGCATGTAGCCGATTTCCGCGGAGTTTGACCCGTTCTGCAAGCGATTCCTATCTAGCTACAAAAGCGCATGGGACGGAACAGCGGAGAATTTCCCAATCGAGCGGTTTTCAACCGGTGTGGATGACGAGATGAAAGTCTGCTACGGCTTTGGAAAACATGGTGATGCGCCCGAGACCAGAAATAGTGAGCGGTCGCCTTGGGATACGCTTCATCCAGGACGAGCTTGGGCTACGTCCGAAGCAAACAAACCGAATAAAAAGAGTGTTGCGCAAATTCGCGCGGATATTGCGGAGCACTTCACGAAGCATCCCCCTAAAAGCTAGTCGTGACCGACACGCTCACTGCCGCCAAATGTTCCGAGCGGATGTCGCGTGTTCGCGGAAGTGGAAACCTTTCGACGGAGTTGCGTATGATTGCACTTTTGCGCGCTGCCGGTATCACCGGCTGGCGGCGGGGGGCACCGCTGCCAGGCAAGCCGGACTTCATTTTCCGCGCTGCAAAGGTTGCGCTGTTTGTGGACGGTTGCTTCTGGCACGGGTGTCCGCGCCACAGTCGCACGCCGAAAACTCGAGTCGCTTTTTGGACGACAAAAATTACGGGCAACATGTGGCGCGACCGCGTCGTGACACGCGCGTTACGCGCGTCGGGATGGCGCGTGCTGCGGGTATGGGAATGCGCGCTTACCACCAGCCGACAGGGCGCAACTATGCGACGCATCGCGCGCGTCCTTAACCGTTCAGCGCACAGTAAACCATCCAGTTCATAGCTCCCAATACCAGTCGAGATCATGCCGATAATCGCGAGCGCCATGAAGCACTCTTACGGCGGTGCTCCCATCGTTGCAACACGGTGTGGAAAACCAGTTGGTTGCCGACTGGAAAACGGAGTTCATTGTTCGACGGTCATTAAATTCGCAAGAGAGGCTTACGCCTGCCACGGGTTTAGGAGCGGCACCTTTGTAGATTGGAAATCGGAAGTGTTCCGGGTGACGAGCGTGAGGCCGTGAGCGAGTGCGGTGGCGGCAATCAAGCTGTGCATCGCTGGCAGTCGCCGGCCCGCTTCCTCACTCCCGGCCTGGAGTTGGGCCCAGTGCTCCATCACGGCGGAATCCACTGGCAGAATGCGCTCCGCGAATCCGGATTTGATTTCCTCTTCCAGCCAGCGCAGGAGTGCGCGTTTTTTCTTTCCAGTTTCGAGCAGCAAAAGGCCAAGACGGATTTCTCCAATGGTCACGGCGCTGAGAAAAAGCGAGTCATCCGGTTGCGCGGCAAGCCAGCTTTGCGCCTGGGGGCTGGGCTGCGGCTTCGTGGCTTCGCTGATGACGTTGGTATCGAGAAGATAACTCACAAGACGATGTCGCGGGGGAGGTCCTTGCTCCGTGTCAGGTCGAGTTCGCTGAGGTCAGCCGGGCAGGAGCGCAGAACTTCCAGCAAGGTCTTTTTCTTCGGTTTCGACTTTTGCCAGTCAGCCACGCTGACAATGACTACGAAAGGTTTCCCGTGCTTGGTGACGATCTGCGGCTGGCCGCTGGCGGCGCGCTCGGCCACGGCTGAGAATTGTTGCTTGGCTTCCTGAAGCTGGAGCGATTTCATGAGTGGAGGGTAGAATAATCTGTCCTGTCTGTCCAGAGCACGGTGTGGAAAACCAGTTGGTTGCCGGCTGAAAAAAGCGCAGGCCGCAGGCGGGGTTCGTCGCGGCTCTTGTGGTTTGTCAGCAATCTCAGTCTTGAAACGGTTCGTCACGATGGCTGTGCCAAAAGCGCAGCACTTCGACGGTGCCTTCCGCTTCTTTCAAGAAATAGAGAATGCGGCAGGCTCGTTTGAAGACCGGCAGTTCTTGCGTCTGCGGCCATGCCGTGTGCCGGAGATAGCGGCCAGCGCGCGCGATGTCGGGGTCGCTCAATTGCCGGATCGCTTCGGCGGGCAGGTCGTGGGCGTATTGCTCGCCGCGACCGGGTTCATCGCGTTCCGTCCAGTAAGCGGCGATTTCCTCAAGGTCGCTCCACGCGCTATGCGTGAAAATTACGCGGAGGCTTTGCACGGCCATCGCTCCTGCACTTTTGCCGTGAACTCCGCTGCGCTGAAGGTGCGTTTTTCACGCACGTCATCCATCGCCTCGCCGATGGCCTGATTCATTCGCAGGGTTTCGCGGACTTCCACGAGCAGCGGAGAGTTATCGGGCAACTCTTCCACGAGATCGTGAATCTGCTGCTTGAGCGTCATGCGGCGAGCATAGCTTGACCTCGCATCTTTTCCAATCGCGAATCGCATCTCGTTTCGAGCAGGACGAGATTCATCGCCCGAAGCGCTGCTGCATCCGCGCCCGGACTGCGCGAGCCGAAGAGCCGTCGCAACTCCTCTGGCATTTTCGGGGCGATTGTGTTCTATGTTCGCCCCCATGAGACGCCTGCTGGCCATTGCCGGCTCCGCAATCGATGCCATCAAGATCAACGCGACCTGTGAGCGGGTTCGCGATGGTCGTGTCGTTCTTTTGAAAAGACGCAGGCGCGGCAGCGGTCTGGTTGTGGAATGCGCGAACATTTTCTTCCGACTCGCGCATCAACCGGTTTTTGTCTGGGCTCGCGTCGATCGCTGGCAGCGATGGGAAGTGGAGTGCTTTCAAAAACTTCACGGCGCCACTTTCTCTGCGGCGGCGGAAGGCGGGCGGACGGTCTGCGTGGAAAAGATGCCGGGAAAGAGCATCGCGCAGCATTTTGTCGAGGGTACTTTCGAGGAGGAGATGATCGTCGCCGCTGCGCGGGAGCTTCGCCGCGCGCATGCGCTCTGGTGCGACGAACTCGGCGGGCACTGGTCTCATGGCGATGCGAATCTGGCGAATTTCCTCTACGACGAAACCGCCGGTTGCGCGCGGCTGATCGACTTCGAAATGATTCACGACAAGGCGCTCTCAGCCACTGAGCGTCACGCCGACGATCTGCTGGTTTTCCTACAGGACTTGCTGGGCTGCATCGCGATACAGCGCTGGCTGCCGGTTGCGCTGCGGTTCCTGGAGACCTACGACCGGCCCGAGGTTGTCCGCGTCTTGGAGAAGCGTCTGCTTGTTCCGGGTGGCGTGCCGCTCTTGTGGTGGATCATCCGGGCGAACTATCTAACGCCGCGTGAGTTGAAGCGAAGAGTGGATGCCTTGCGTCAGGCGCTTGCCGAATCGGAGGAACCAGAAACCGCACCCGATTCGCAGCCCAGCGAGTTCTTCTCCACGACCCACTCGCGCACGGGTTGAACGCCAATCAGATGCTCCTGCAGAATCCGCTCGAAGCGATCCGGCGTCAGGTTTCCGTACCAGATGCCGTCGGGATACACGACCATCCACGGGCCGCCCGCGCAAATACGGAAGCACGCCGCCTTTGTCCGCATGACTGGCAGACCGGTTTCCTTGAGGCGCTTCTTGACGGTTTCCCACAGGATTTCGCCTTCGCGCGACTTGCAGCAATCGGGGCCGATGCAGAGCAACAGATGCTTCCGAGCGCCACGGATGCCGGCTTTGGCGATGCCAGCGGCGATTTGTTCGTTGAGTGGGCTCACTTTTTCGTTTCCGCCCGCAGAAATTCGCGGATCGGCTTGTCGTCGATGTAAAGCTCCTCCAGCGCAGCGTGTCCGTTGAGGATGCGAACGGTCACGTATGCGTTTTCATGGTTGCGACGGCTGTTGGCGCGATACGCGGTTTCGGCCTCGGGTGCTGCTTTTTCGTCCATGTAATAACGGTCGAACGGAAACTGAAGGCGGCCCCATCGGCTGGTGATTGCCACCACATCATTGCCAGTCAGCGGCTCCTTGCTCACGCGCCTGACCTTTGCGAAGCCTTTGTCGTCCGCCTCGAACTGCACCCAGGACGGATGCCGGCCCAAACTGGCGAAGCGTTTGCCGGCCTCAGTTTCGGCGGTGAATCGGAGTGCGACATAGCGACCACGAAAAGCATCATACGGATCCACCGGGGCCGTTTTGAATTTGAAGACCTGTCCCTGCTTCAAAATCTGCTCCTGCCGGAATATCATCCAGCCCGGCACGGCAAGCTGGATCAGAGCCAGCGGAACGAAAATGAGCAGCCGCAGATTCATGGCGTGGGCTCCTTTCTTTTTTTCAGCAGAAACCAGTTCGCCGCAAGAAACCCGATTCCGATGACGATGAACGCGACTCCCCGGGCGACGAAGCTCAGGTCGCTGTCGAAAAAGCGGGCCACGATCAGCGCTGCTGCGATCACCATTCCGGCGTTGAGCGTCCTGAGCCGGTCGTGCTTGAATCCGCGGACGATCGTGCCGAGGGCCAGCACGGCCGCGTAGCAGTTCATCACGATGATGATGGCCGTATTTTTGTTCTGCAAAAACAGGAAGTAAGCCGCCAGCGCCGCCAGCGGAAATGCCGCTGCGAAGACATTGAAGTCTGCTTTTTTCCTCCAGCAGAACAGCGACAGAAACACCGTGGCCGCGACAAAGCCGTAGCTGAGTCCGAACGCGACAAAATAGGCAGGCGTGCTGACCTCGGGGGTGCGAGAGAAATGATGCTCCCGCCAAAGCTGACCATAGCTCATTGCGATGGACAGAACCATGATGCCGCCGGCTCCAATCACCCGGAACGGGTGGTTGAATCGCGAGGTCGAATCCCTGCGAAACCACAGGCGCTCGAAGAGGTAAAGCACCGCAAAGAATCCGCTGAACAGCAGGAACCAGGTCTTGTTCAGAATGTCATTGCATTGGAATCCCAAGGCGAACGGCACTGAGACTCCGATGGCCGTGGAAAGCCAGTTGGCGCGAATCGAGAAGCGGTTTTCCTTCAGCAACAATCCGTAGAAGGGCATCGCGACGGCGAACATCGGCCAGTACCAGAGCATGTCGGCTTGATCTTCGATGCGGCTCCCAGCCCAGACGGTGATCCCGACCAGGTAAAGAATCGCGACGGAAGTGCTGCGCAGCAGGTAAACCAACGGGAGCACGAGCAGCGACCACGTCAGTATGAAGTCGGAAAAATTTCCCGAGATGTGATAGGTCTGCGACACCAGCGAAATGGCGGAGCCAATGGCCAGGACGTGAAAAATGCCGGCACCTTCATCGAGCGCCGCCGATGCCGGGCTTCGCAGGATTGCCCATGCGGAAAGAAAACACGCAGCCAGGAGCGGCAGAAAAGAAATCGCGGTCCGCATCGGTCGGTCCAGGTCGTCCCAATTGTGCGCGATCAGGAGAATGATCCCGGCACCGATCAGCGCTCCGCCGAGGATGGCACTGACAATCACCGCCAGACGTTGTGTGCGTCCCGGATCGTCGATTTTCTTGAAATGAGCGCGCAGGGCCGCTGCGATCTCCGGCGTGAGGATGCCGCTTTCCACCAAGCCGGGAAGCTGGCTGTAAAGCCATTCGATCGCTTTGTGGTCTTTCACGACGAGAAGATTAAACCTTCGATGCCAACAGAAAAGCCATTTTCCTCGCGCAGGAATGCGGGCAAAAAATCTTCGTGACCTTCCCCACCTCGATGGGCACTTTTTCACCACATGAAAATCGTCGTCGCATATTCCGGCGGACTGGACACGTCCGTTTTACTCACATGGCTCAAGGAAACCTACAAGGCCGAGGTCGTCGCGTTCTGCGCGGATGTCGGGCAGGAGGAGGAACTCGACGGTCTCGAACCCAAGGCGCTGAGCACCGGCGCATCGAAGTGCTACATCGACGATCTGCGCGAGGAATTCGCGCGCGATTTCATTTTCCCGATGATCCAGGCCGGGGCGATTTACGAGAATCAATACTTCCTCGGCACCAGCATCGCGCGCCCGCTCATCGCCAAGCGCATGGTCGAGATCGCCCGCGCGGAAAACGCCGACGCCGTCGCGCACGGAGCCACCGGCAAGGGGAACGACCAGGTGCGCTTCGAGTTGACCGCCGCCGCGCTTGCACCCGAGATCGAAGTCATCGCCCCGTGGCGGCAGGAGCGCTTTCGCAATCAATTTCCCGGACGCGCCGAGATGATCGCCTTCGCGGAAAAGAACGGCATCCCTGTCGCGGCGAGCGCGAAGAAGCCGTATTCGATGGATCGCAACCTTCTCCACATCAGCTTCGAGAGCGGCATCCTCGAGGACCCGTGGTTCGACGCGAGCGCCGAGAAAGTGCGCGACATGTATGTGCTCTCGGTGTCGCCCGAGCAGGCGCCGGACAAGGCCGAATACGCCGAGCTGCTGTTCGAGCAGGGCAACTGCATCGGCGTCGGCTACCACGAGATCGACGCGCTTTTGAAGGAACTCGGAAAAGCAGACGAGACGAAATTCAACACTGAGAACCACGCGCTCCTCTCGCCGCTCTGGGTCATGCGCGTGCTGAACAAACTCGGCGGCAAACACGGCATCGGCCGCGTCGATCTCGTCGAGAATCGTTTTGTCGGAATGAAGAGCCGCGGCGTTTACGAGACTCCCGGCGGCGCGATCCTGCACTTCGGCCATCGCCAGGTCGAATCGCTCACGATGGACCGCGAAGTCATGCACCTGCGCGACTCGCTCATCCCGCAATACTCGACGCTCGTCTATAACGGCTTCTGGTTCGCGCCCGAGCGCGAGGCTTTGCAGGCGCTCGTCACGGAATCGCAGAAAAACGTGACCGGAGTCGTGCGCCTGAAACTTTACAAGGGCAACCTCATCACCGCCGGCCGCAAGAGTCCGTTCAGCCTCTACAACCCGCACATCGCCACGATGGAAGCCGACCCGACGCAGGCCTACAACCAGAGCGACGCCACCGGCTTCATCGCCCTCAACGCGCTCCGGCTCAAGGTCGCCGCGCGCGTGCATGGCACCCAGGGTTGATCCTCGGCTGAGGAGAACTGACGGAAGAAATCCATGGCCACGCTCGGACTGATCCTCGCCTGCTTCGGCTCGGTTTTTAACGTCCTGACCGACGCCTCGCGGAAAAAAATCCTCGACCACCAGTACGACGCGGCAGTCATCGGTTTCTGGTGCAAACTCGTGGCGCTCGGTTTTTACCTCATCGCGCTCGGCGTGGTGGTGGCGATGGGCATCGGGCTGCAACTGCCGCCGATCGGCGCGTCGTTGCAGATGTCGCCGAAGGTGGCGTTCGTTTTGTATCTTGTGCTCAACGCCTTTCTCGAAGGCACGGCGATTCTGCTCAACTACCGCGCGCTTCAGGTGTCGCCCATGTCGTTGTGCATTCCGTTCATGGCGCTGACGCCGGTGTTCCTTCTGCCGATCGGAAAGTTCTTCCTGCACGAGCAAATCTCCAGCGGCATGATTGTCGGCGTCGTGCTCGTGGTCATCGGCTCGCTCGTCATCAACCGCCAGCTCGTCGCCCACGGCTGGCTCGAGCCTGCGAAGGCCATCATCCGTGAAAAAGGCAGCCGCTACATGCTCATCGTCGCGCTGTTGCTCGCCACCACGGCGGCGCTCGACAAATGGTTCGTGACCAGCGGCGGCGATGCCACGCTTGCGATTCGCATGTCCCGGTCATTCACGCTCTCGATCGGCAAGTCCGTCATGCTCGGATTGTTTTTTCTCGGGCTCGCCTTCCTTCGCTTGCGCGGGAGCGCGGCACGAACTGCGAACCATTCCAGGCCCGCCAGAGTCTGGACGCAGCCATGGCGCGACGTTCCGCGATGGATCGTCCTCGCCAGCTTTTTCGAAGGCGTGGTGCTTGTCCTGCAGTTGCTCGCCGTCCAGCTCACCGTTGCCGCCATCGTCATCAGCATCAAGCGCTCCGGCATCCTGCTGGCATGTGTCATCGGCTGGTTCATGTTCAACGAACGCGGCATCACCGACCGCGTCATCGGTTCGTTCGTCATGATCTCGGGCGTCGTCGTATTCTTCCTCACCAAGCCCAACGCGCAGGGCGCGGTGATGGTCGGTTTCGGCGGCGCGACCGGTGTGGCGCTCCTTGCGCTGGCTGGAATGTTCGTCGCGCTTTACCTCACGCGGGATTGGAACAAACCAGCCGCACACGCCCAATTCGCACCGAAGTAAGAGCCGCTTCCCAATTGCCTCGTCACCAAGTTGGGGACTTGGTGACGCACGTTTCCTGGGCAAGCTCTGCTTCGTGGCGAGGGAAGATGACACGGACTCATTGCCGTCCAGCGGGCGGTGCAGGGATTCCGTTCGCGGGGGTTCCGGGGTCGCAGACCCCGGCTACAGTTGTAGCCGGCCTCTGCGAGGCCGGATGGGACTACAGCGTCTCCACATTGTCCACGCGCAGTTCGGTGAGGCAGCCTTGATGCGGCCAGTCTTCGTGTCGGGCGACAAGTCCCGGACGGACAGGATTCTGACGAACGTATTCCCATTTCTGGCTGTAGCTCTCGATGGAACGCAGCAGGTGATCGAAAAATTCCTCCTGCCATAACGGCACGGCGACGCTCATGCGCCGGTGCAGATATTTGGCCGTCCATTCCTTCCACTTGCCGACGAAGGTCGCGAGCGGCTTTGCTTCCTGTTCTGGCGCACAAAAGAAATGCACGTGGTCGGGCACGATGACGTATCGCCCGACGTGCCAGCCGTAGAGCAAGCGAGCGTTCTTCCACACTTCGACGCAGATCGCGTGTGCGGTGTCATTGGCGAGCGTGTTTCGCCGGTGCAAGGTGCAGGTGGTGACGAAATAAACCGGATCGCGAAGCCAGACTCGATCAAGCCGCGACAGATGCTTGTGCGATGAGGATTCCATGCCGTCGTTGTAGCCGGTGGTCTGTGACCCCGGCAATCGCGAATCGGGACGACGGTTCGGCCTCACAGAGGCCGGCTACAACGATGAGAGACAGATTTCCTGGGCGCGACTGTAGGAGCCGAGGTTGAATACGTTTTGGTAGCCCATGCCTTTCAGTTGTCGCTTCGCGATCGCGCTGCGCGTCCCGCTCAGGCAGTGCAACAGCAAGACCTGGTTTTTGTCTGGCACGCGGATCGGTAAAGCCTCCTTCAATTCTCCCAGCGGAATATTCACAGCATTCGGCAGATGACCGCCGCTGTATTCTCCAGAGCTTCGGACATCCACTACCAGCGCGCCTTGTCGCAGGTAGTTCCGTGCGACCTCCGGCGAGACGAACGACATCCGCTTGAACAGGAACACTGCTGCAAGCACCCCGGCTATGATCAATATCGTGGTCCAATTCATAGATTTACGTGGCTGCAATCACGAGGCATTCGTCCGCCGCTCCGAGTATGCCATGAAGTAGAGGACCGGCACAGCCATGCGGCTGATGAGCAGCGAGGCGATTTCGCCGGCCATGAGCGAGATGGCAAGACCCTGGAAGATCGGGTCGAAAAGAATGACGCTCGCGCCGACGACGACGGCCATCGCGGTGAGCAGCATCGGGCGGAAGCGCACGGCCCCGGCATCGACGACCGCCTCGGCGAGCGGCATCCCTTCGCGCAGACGCAGTTCGATGAAATCGACGAGGATGATGGAGTTGCGTACGACGATGCCCGCGCCGGCCATGAAGCCGATCATCGAGGTTGCGGTGAAAAACGCGCCGAGCAATCCGTGTGCGGGCAGGATGCCGACGAGGGAAAAGGGAATTGCCACCATGACGATGAGCGGCGTGAGGAATGAGCGGAACCAGCCGACCATGAGCACGTAGATCAGCACCAGCACGGCGGCGAACGCTTTTCCAAGGTCTCGAAAGACCTCGATGGTGATGTGCCATTCGCCGTCCCATTTGAGCGCGGGCTGCTGGTCGGTGAAGGGCATGGTCGAGTTGTAGATTCGGAGGGACGAGCTCTGCGAGTCCGTTGCTTTCAAGGCGGAATTCGGGACTCGTGGAACTCGTCCCTCCGAAACGTCGAGTTTGGCGAGCGCCTTGTTCATTTGCAGGATCGCGTAAACCGGGCTTTCGATCTCACCCGCCACGTCGCCAATGACGTAGGTCACGGGCATCAGGTTTTTGTGGTAGATGCTTTTGTCGGTGATCGTCTTTTCAATGGTCACCAACTCGCGCAACGGCACGAGCGGGGTCTCGCCCGACGCGCCGGGCTCGGGAAGCGCGTTGGCATCGCCGGAGCGCACACGCAACGCGAGCAGTTCCTCCGGCGTGACGCGCGCAGAGCGGGGCAGTTCGAGCGTGATGTTCACGTCCTCCTTCTCGCGCGGCAGGTGGAGCAGATCGACCGACTGACCACCGACTGCGATCTGGAGCGTCTGCGAAATCGTCTCTGCGCTGATGCCGTGGAGCGCGGCCTTTTCCTTGTCGATGACGAATTTCGCTTTCGGCTGGTCGGCTTCGACATACCAATCCACATCGACCACGCCGTTCACGTCCTTGAAAATGCCGCGCACTTTTTCCGCCATCTTGAGGCGCGATTCCTCGGTCGGCCCGTAGATTTCGGCGACCAGTGTTTGTAAAACGGGCGGGCCGGGCGGCACCTCCGCCACGGCGACGCGCGCGCCGTATTTCGCGGCGATGGCCGCGACTCGCGGGCGAACACGCTTGGCGATGTCGTGGCTCTTTGCTTTGCGTTCGCTTTTGCCGACGAGGTTCACCTGGATGTCGGCGACGTTCGCGCCGCCGCGCATGAAATAGTGGCGCACGAGACCGTTGAAGTTAAACGGCGACGCGATTCCGGCATAAACCTGGTAGTCGGTGACCTCGGGCTCGTCGCGCACAGCGGCGGCCATTTCCAGCGCGGCCTGGGCCGTGCGTTCGAGCGCGCTGCCTTCGGGCATGTTCAGGATGATCTGGAACTCGCTCTTGTTGTCGAACGGCAGCATTTTCACCTTCACAAAACGGATGCCCACGAGCGCCATCGCACCGAGCAGAAGCGTCACGATTGCGAGGAGAAACATCCAACGCCAGCGCGCGCGAGAGAGCAGCGGTCCCATGACCCTGCGATAAAGACGCGTGAAAAAATCCTCCTCGTGTTCAAAGTGTGAATGCTCCGGAGTCGGCTTTGCGTCTTGCGTTGCTGCTGGCGTCACCGCTTTTTCCCGTCTCAACAGCCGCACCGCAGCCCACGGTGTGACGATGAATGCGATGGCCAGCGAGAAGAACATCGCCGCGCTTGAGCCGATCGGGATCGGGCGCATGTAAGGCCCCATCAATCCGCCGACAAACGCCATCGGCAGAACGGCGGCGATCACGGCAAACGTCGCCAGGATCGTCGGGTTGCCGACTTCGTTGACGGCCTCAATTGCGACGTCCGTTCTGCTGCGGCCCTTGCTGCCAGGCAGATGAAAATGCCGCACGACATTTTCCACCACCACGATGGCGTCATCGACGAGGATGCCGATGGAGAAGATCAGCGCGAAGAGCGTGATGCGGTTGAGCGTGTAGCCGTAGAGATAGAAAACCAGCAGCGTGAGCGCGAGCGTGCAGGGAATGGCAATCGCCACGATGATCGACTCGCGCCAGCCAAGCGCGAGCAGGATCAGCAACGAAACGCCGAGCACGGCGATCAGCATGTGGAAGAGCAGTTCGTTCGACTTCTCCGCCGCCGTCTCCGCATAGTCGCGCGTCACCGACACCGTCACGTCCGCCGGGATGAGCGTGCCCTTGAGCGTGTCCACTTTCTTCAACACGTCGTGCGCCACCGCGATCGCATTCACGCCCGGCCGTTTCGCGACGGTGAGGGTGACGCCGGGCTCTTCAGTGTGGAACAGGCTTCCAGCCTGTTCGGTGGATCGAGGCTGCGCAGACTGGAAGCCCGCGCCACGACCGAAGAAAACGTAGTTCGACGGTTCCTCCGCGCCGTCCACGATGTCAGCGACCTCGCGAAGATAGACCGGCTTGCCGCTGAAAACGCCGACGACCACGTTGCCAACGTCCTGCGCCGTTTGAAGGAACGCGCCGGTTTCGATCACGACCTCGCGGTTTTCGCTCGTCAATCCGCCCGAAGCAAATTGCCGGTTCGCCTGTCGCAGCATGGGCACCAGCCCTACAGGGCTCAGGCCGCGTGAGGCGAGACGCGCGGGATCGAGCAGCACCCGGAGTTCGTGTCGCGCGCCGCCGATGATCCGCGTCTCGGCGACATCCTGAACTTGTTTAACAGAATCATCCACCTGCGCGGCGAGCCGGCGGAGCGTGAGATGGTCGTAGCGCGTGCTGTGAAATATGAGCGCGAGGATCGGCACGTCGTCAATCGAGCGGACCTTGATGAGCGGCTGCGAGACGCCGTGCGGGATGCGGTCGAAGTTCGCCTGCAATTTTTGATTCAGCCTGACGACGCTTTGCCCCGCGTCCGAACCGACGACAAACCGCACGATCACAAGGCTCTGGCCGGGACTGGAGGTCGAGTAGATGTATTCCACTCCCGGAATTTCCCACAGCAGCTTTTCCATCGGGCGCGTGACGCGCTCCTCGATTTCCTTCGAGCCAGTGCCGGGCATGGAAACGAGCACGTCGATCATCGGCACCTTGATCTGCGGTTCCTCCTCGCGCGGCAGCAGCCAGACGGCGGCCAGCCCGAGCAGCACCGACGTGACGATGATCAGCGGTGTCAGTTTTGAATCAATGAACGCGCGGGCGATCCGGCCCGCGACTCCGGGTTGTTCGCTCATTGCCTGACCTCGATCGGCTGTCCATCGGTCAAGGCGGAGGCATCGTCGGTGACGACCTGCTCTCCGCCATTGAGGCCGGAGACGACTTCGATTTCATCGCCGATGCGCTTGCCGGTTTTCACGATGCGCAACCGGGCCTGCTTGTCGTTGCGGACGAAAACGAGTTCCATCTGCCCGCGCTGGAGCAATGCGGATGCAGGCATGCGCAAGACGGCAGTCTCGCTCACCGGCACGCTCACGCGTCCGAACTGCCCCGCGCGAATCCCGGTCGTGGGCGGCAGATCGAGTTTCACCAGTGACGTGCGGCTCGCCGGATCGGCCGACGGCGCGATCTCGCTCACAGTGCCTTCGATCTGCTGTGATCCGACGCGAACACCAAGCTTCGCGCCGATTTCAATTCTCCCGATGATCGCCTCGGGCACGCCCGCCTCGAAACGAAGCGCGTTGGGATCTTCCATTTCGAGCAACGCTTTTCCGGGCGAGGCCAGATCGCCAACATCCGCAAGTTTGCGGGTGATCACTCCGTCGAATGGCGCGACGATTTTTGCGTAGCCGAGCATCGTCTCCGTCTCGGCAACCGTCGCGCGGGCAACGCGTGCCCGCGATTGCACCGCTTCGAATTCCTGCTGCGTGGCGGCGCGTTTCGCGATCAGATCGGTGTAGCGTTTCAGGTCGGTCTCGGTTTGTTCCCGGACGGCGTTGGCCTGATCGAGCTTCGCCTGAATCTCCCGCTCGTCGAGTTGCGCGAGCGGTTCGCTGGCTTTCACATGCTGGCCGGGAGTGACGAGCATTTTCTCGATTCGTCCACTGACTTTCGCCTCGATGACGGCCCGCAGTTTCGGATTCACCGTGCCGACGACTTCCTCGACAGCGACATGCGGTTTCGCTTCAACGGTCTGCACGCGAACGGAAACCGTGGGCAGGGTTTCGCGAGATGCTTCGTGCTTCTTCGTGCATGCGCCAAGCGCCAGGCTGAAGGTGAGCGTGAAGGCGACCAGTGAGCTTTTTGCAAGAGCAGTCATGTTCCGTGTTGAGTAGTTTGTTTCTGCTACCATCGGGCGCCGCCGTCGATCCACGCTTTGATCAAGGCGACTTCCTTTGGTGTGAGAACGTGATCTTCCGCGTCACGTTTCATTTTTACCAAACCGGAAACTATCGCCACGAGACGGCTCTCGCCGCTCTTGCCCGGCTGGATCAGCGGCCCTTTGCCGGTATCGCGGAAGAAGTTGTCTCGTTGATCGGCGCGGAACTTCCCCTTCTGCTTTTTGGGGCCGTGACACGAAACGCAGGAAGCACCGAGGATGGGATGGATGTCTTTTTCAAAACTGACTTCGCTGGTTGTCACGGAAGCCACTTGGATGAATTCGCTCGCTGGCGAAACGGCCGAGGCACCTCGGTGCTGTCGGCCTCTGCCGCCCTGCCGGTGGGTGACCGGAAGCAAGAAGAACGTGCCAATGATTGCAGCGCCG
The DNA here is from genome assembly GCA_963751395.1 of uncultured Verrucomicrobiae bacterium. Lineage (GTDB taxonomy): Bacteria > Verrucomicrobiota > Verrucomicrobiia > Chthoniobacterales > Chthoniobacteraceae > CAVVUC01. Next base: position 976,175 of record CAVVUC010000001.1, read on the forward strand.
AGAAGCAATCCGGCTGCGAGACGCCAGGCGTGACCTCTCGCCGCGCACTTCATGAGCCACGTCCAATTGATCGCGAGATGCGCCACCACCAGGGCGATGAAGGCGTAGGAAACCCAGGTGTGCAGATCACCCCAGTCGTGCCGGTTCCAACCGAGCACCTCCAGTCCCTGCCCGCCACGGCTGCCGGGAACGAGCCGGTAAGCCATGAGCAATCCCGTCCCGATCATCACGCAGAAGCTCAGGTAGAGCAGGAGATTCAGGATGCGACGGAACGCGACTTTCATTTGGGTCAGCTTCCGTTTGCAGCGTTGACGAGCTGGTAGGTGCGAAATCCACCGGGGAGATTTTTTACCTGGAAGCCGTTCTGCATGAGTGCGCGGGTCGCATAATAGGCGCGCTGACCGACTCCGCAGTAGAGCCAGAGTTCGCGGTCGCGCGGCAGTTCGCCGAGACGGTGACGGATCTGGTTCAGCGGAATGTTGGTGGCGCCGGGAATGTGGCCGCTCTCGAATTCATCGGGATCGCGGACGTCCACAAGCAGCGCGGGCGTTGAGCCGAGCAGTGCCCAGTCGGCGAGCGGCAGGTCGCCGCGAAGATGATTCGATGCAATCATGCCGGCGTAGTTCACGGGGTCTTTGGCTCCGCCGAATTGCGGCGCGTAGCAAAGCTCCGCCTCCTCCAGGTCGAACACCGTGCCGCCGAATTGAATCGCGGTTGCGATCACGTCGATCCGTTTGTCCACATCGGCTTCGCCGACCGCCTGCGCGCCGAGGATGCGCCCGTCCGATTTGCGGAAGATGAGCTTGATGTTGATCGGCTTCGCGCCGGGAAAATAGCTCACGTGATGGCCGGGATGGAGGTAAACCTTTTCGTAATCCTTGATGCCCGCACGCTGGAGGCTTTTCTCGCTCGCTCCGGTGCTGGCGACGGCCAGACCGAACACGCCGCAGATCGCCGTGCCTTGCACGCCACGAAACTGCGTTTCGCGTCCGCAGATTGCATCCGCAGCCACGCGCCCCTGCCGGTTCGCCGGGCCGGCAAGCGGGATGACGGTCCACTGCCCGGTGATCGCATCCCTGACCTCGACCGCATCGCCCACCGCCCAAATATACGGATCGCTGGTGTGCATCTGGGCATCGACGCGGATGCCGCCGCGCTCGCCCAGTTCAAGCCCGGCGGCTTTTGCGAGCGCCGTCTCCGGGCGCACGCCGATCGCGAGGATGACCAGGTCGCCGGTGTGTGCCGCGCCCGATTTGGTTTTCACCGTGATCTGTCCGGCGGCGGTCGGCTCGAATCCCGCGACGCCATCGCCGAGCGCGACTTTGACTCCATGCTGTTCGAGATGCTGCTGCACGGGCCGCGCCATTTCGGGATCGAGCGGCGGCATGACTTGATCGAGCATCTCTACAACCGTCACGGAAAGTCCCCGGCTCACGAGGTTCTCCGCCATTTCCAATCCGATGAAACCCGCGCCGACGATGACTGCGCTCTTCGCGTTCTTCTCGTCGATCCACGAGCGAATCCGGCGGCTGTCGGGGATCGTGCGCAGAACGAAAATCCCCGGAGTGTCGATGCCGGGCAGAGGCGGGCGAATCGCAGCAGCGCCGGGCGAGAGAACCAGTGCGTCGTAGGACTGACGGTATGTGTCGCCAGTGGTGAGGTTTTTGATTTCGAGTTCGCGGTTCGCGCGGTCGATGGCCACGACTTCGTTCTGCGTGCGGACCTCGATGTTGAAGCGATCCTGAAACAACGCGGCGTTTGCGACCAGCAGCTTCGACTCGTCCTTGATCACGTCGCCGACGTAGTAGGGAAGCCCGCAGTTTGCGAACGAGACATACGGGCCGCGATCCATGACGATGATCTCCGCGCTTTCATCCAGCCTGCGGCACCTTGCTGCACACGAGGCGCCTCCAGCCACGCCGCCTATGATGACGATTTTTTGGTTAGCCATGATGATCTCCAAGTCAGTTTGCGCAGCAGCTCGCGCCTTTTGCAGCGGGCGCGTGTTGATTCCACGGCATCCGGGCGATCAGGCTCAGCATCGGGCAGATGCCCGTGGAGCCGGCGAAGATCAGCCCGGCGCCCACGAAGCCCGAAAGAAAAATCCATGCGGGATTTACGAAATGCCCCAGCAGGACTCCCGTCAGCACGAGCGTTCCCATGACAAGCTGCAACTGGCGGGCGAGCGGCAGCACCTGCCGCTCTCCACGTTCGACCGGCAGTCCCGCTTGCGCCCAGGCTTCGGTCCCACCTTCCACAACAACACAATCGGGGCAGCCCGCTTTCGTGAAAATGTCGGCGGCCCGTTTCGCCCGGGCTCCGCTGTGGCAGAGGATGTAGATCGGTGATCCGGTCGCGCCGCGCCGCGAGGCGAGGACTTCGCGGGTGTCGAGCTTGTCGAGCGGGCAGAGCTTCGCTCCGGGAACGTGGACGGATGCGAATTCAGCCGGGGTACGCACGTCGATGAGATCGGCGGAGGCGTCACTTTCGAGATGTTTTTGGAGTTCGAGGACTTGGATGGTTTTCATGATGCGATTGGTTGTGGTTCGTTATGGAGTGGAGGCAACTATATGCGTATGCAGTAATGTAACAAGCAAAAAGTGGCGGGTCTGCTGCCGGCGTGTCAGCGAAAGTGAGCGGCTTGTTTGGCAAACTCTTTCTCAAGCTTCGCGCACATGAGGTCGCAGAGCTGAAAGATCGCCGGATCGGAAATCATGTAATAGACGTTCAGTCCCTCCTTCCGGCGGCTGACCATTCCGGCATGGACCATCAACCCGAGGTGTTTGGAAACATTGGCCTGCGTTGCGCCCGTTGTCTCGACGAGCCGGGTGACGTTTAACTCGCCGTTGTGCAAAGCCGCCAGCAGTTTCAACCGGTTCGGTTCACTGAGAACCTTGAACCGGCCCGCGACGAGTTCGAGCGCCGCATCGGACATCACTTTTGGTTTCTTTGTTCGTATTGTTGCCATGTTCGTATCCGGGAGGGTCGCGCTCAGGCTGTGGCCAACGGCTCGACGGGCTCCATACATAACTACATGTGCATGCAGTGTCAACTGATTCCAGGCGGCGGCGCCTGGGCGCCTCACCATGCTTTGTCTGGTGAATTCAGATGACGCCGCGCGTCTTTTGGGCTAGCTCAAGCCGTATCATGAGCACAAATAAGATTCTCGCATTCTCAGGCGGGGCTTCCACGTCCCGCTTTCCGTAACTCTTGTTCGCTTGCGGAAAAAAATGTGCGGGCACCGCGTTTGCCCCCAATGTAAACGGCCACGGCTTTTTCGTAGAGTTCGGCGAAGCGCCCGGCCCAGTCGTGGTCCGACATCGCTACGCGAACTCGCGCCCGACAAGCTCGCGTTCCACGGCAACGAAGCGGCAAAACTCGTGCTCGTTGTCGAACACCGGCGTGATGCTGATCGAGACCCAATACGGCTCGCCCTCCTTGGTGTAGTTCACCAGTTCCTCCACGACCGGACGCCTAGCGTGGATCGATTCGCGCAGACGTGCGACTGCGGACCGGTCGGTTCGTTCGCCTTGCAGCATCGAGCCCGGTTTTTGTCCGCGAAGCTCGTCCAGGGTGTATCCGCACATCCGCGTGAACGCGTCATTCACCCACTCGATGCGGCCCTCTTTGTCGGTGACGACGAGGCTTTCGCCGGACCGGCACCACGTTTCGTATGCGGCGGCGATCTCGCGGTCGGCGATCTTCCTCATGACCTTCGACTTCAACGTGACGGACGGTTTTCGTACGGGCTTGAATGCCGCCGGCAACGCGGCTCCGACATCGCGGAGGCCCGTCACGAGCTTCTGTAGATGCGGGTTGGAGGAAAGTTTGCGCTCCAGTTCCTCTGCTTCCTCGGGAGACAAAACGCCAAGCGCGTAAAGGCTCGCCTGCTCTTCGTGGTGCTCGTCGATCATGCCGTCTTGGAAAATCACGCGCTGGTTTCGCCTTCGGCCGAGTCTTCCTCCTGCTGGCTCACGACAGGCGCGATGGCCTGCAATTTCTCGCCGGGTTTCGGGTCGATGAGTTTGACGCCCTGTGCATTGCGGCCGGTTTCGCGAATCTCAGCGACGCGCGTGCGGACCATCTGGCCCTTGTTTGTGATGAGCATGATCTCGTCGGTCTCGCGCACGGTGAGCGCGCCGACGACGTCGCCGGTCTTCTCCCCGGTTTTCATGGTGATGATGCCTTTGCCGCCGCGCGACTGGAGCCGGTATTCCTCGAACTTCGTGCGCTTGCCGATTCCGTTTTCGCCAGCCACGAGGAGCATCGCGTCGTTGTTCACGATCGCACTGGCGACGACGACGTCGCCGGTCTCGGGCCGGATGCCCCAGACGCCGACGGCATTGCGTCCCATGTCGCGCACGTCCTCTTCATGGAATCGAATGCTCATGCCTTCTTTGGTAATCAGCACGATCTCGTCGTGTCCGGTCGTGAGCTGCGCGTCGATGAGGCAATCGCCCTCCTCGATCTGCACAGCGATGATGCCGCCTTTACGGATGTTTCGGAAATCGGACAGGTTCGATTTTTTCACGATGCCAGTTCGCGAGACGCAAAGGATGTGCAGGTTTTCATCCCATGTGTTATCGACCGCCGCAGCGCCAGTGCCAGTGACTTTTGCTTGGATGCGGATGGTCGCGGCGATTTTTTCATCGGAGCGAAGTTCGAGGAGATTCGCGATGGAACGGCCCTTCGAGGCGCGTCCCATCTCGGGAATTTCATAGACTTTCTCCACGTAACAGCGGCCCGACTGCGTGAAGAACATCAGGTAGTCGTGCGTGGTCGCGGTGAACAGGTGCTCGACGAAATCGTCCTCCTGCTCCTCGGTCGCGCCCTCGCGGGTCGTCATGCCGATCACGCCCTTGCCGCCGCGGCGCTGTGCGCGGAATGCGCTGACGGCAGTGCGCTTGATGAAACCGCCGTGCGTGATGCTGATGATGCAGCCTTCGTTGGCGATGAGATCCTCCATGTTGATCTCGCCCTCGTCCGGGATAAGCTGGGTGAGCCTCGGCGTGGCGTATTTCTGCCGGATCGCGCTAAGCTCCTCCTTGATGATTTTCAACACGCGCGCCTCCTTCGCGAGGATGTCCACGAGGTCTTTGATCGTCTCGATCAGCTCCCTGTATTCGTTGAGGATTTTTTCGTGCTCCAGGCCGGTGAGTTGATAAAGGCGCAGGTTCAGAATTTCGTCGGCCTGTTTTTCGCTGAAGGCGTAGAGGCCGTCCACGAGCCGCGCTTCGCTGCGAATGAGGATTCCGATCTGCTCGACCTGCCGGCGCGTGAACTCGAACGCGAGCAGCTTCGTTTTCGCTTCATCGCGGTTCGCCGACTCGCGGATGATGCGGATGAATTCGTCCATCCGCGAGAGAGCGATGAGGTAGCCTTCGAGCGTCTCGGCGCGTTCCTCGGCCTGCTTCAAAAGAAAACGCGTGCGGCGCAGCACGACCTCGCGGCGATGTTCGATGTAGCAGGCGATGGCTTCCTTCAGTGAAAGCAGCTTTGGCTTGCCGTGGTCGATGGCGAGCATCGTCACCGCGAACGACGATTCGAGCGCGGTGTGTTTATACAAATTGTTGATGACGACCTTCGGGTTCGCGTCGCGCTTGAGCTCTATGACGATGCGCGTGTTCTCGTCGGATTGATCGCCGACATAGCTGATCTCAGTGAGGATTTTTTCGTTCACCAAATCGGCGATGCGCTCGACGAGCACGGCGCGGTTCACGTTGTAGGGAATCTCGGTGATGACGATCTGCTCGCGCCCGCCCTTCATTTCCTCGACGCCCGCCTTGCCGCGCACCTTCAGGCTTCCTCGGCCGGTTTCGAAATACTGGCGGATGCCGGCGATGCCGCAAAGCATGCACCCCGTCGGAAAGTCGGGGCCTTTTACATGCTTCATCAAGCCGTCGATCGTGATCTCCGGATCGTCGATTTGGGCGCAGATGCCGTCGATGATTTCGCCGAGGTTGTGCGGCGGCATGTTCGTGGCCATGCCGACGGCGATGCCGGTGCCGCCGTTGACGAGAAGGTTCGGGAACGCGGCGGGGAAGACTTTCGGCTCGGTGCGCGTCTCGTCGTAGTTGGGAACGAAATCGACCGTGTCCTTGTCCATGTCCTCCATGAGCGCCGCGCCGAGATGCGTCATGCGCGCCTCGGTGTAACGCATCGCGGCCGGAGGATCGCCTTCGACGGAGCCGAAGTTGCCCTGGCCATCGACGAGCCGTTCGCGCATCGCCCACGGCTGTGCCATGTGGACGAGCGTCGGATAAATGACGGCCTCGCCGTGCGGGTGGTAGTTACCGCTCGTGTCGCCGCAAATCTTTGCGCACTTACGATGCTGCCGGTTCGGGAACAGCGACAGATCGTGCATCGCGTAAAGGATGCGGCGCTGCGATGGCTTCAGCCCGTCGCGCGCATCGGGCAGCGCGCGCGAGATGATGACGGACATCGAGTAGTCGAGGAACGACTTCGACATCTCCTCGGCCACATTTATTTTTTCGACTTTTTCGTTTTGTGTATACACGGAAACTCAGGTGGGATTTGCAGACAGGGGGTCGGACGCGAGACCCGGCGCGACGCGGAGAAGATAAATCAGGAAGTCAAAAGTCAGGAAAAACGCTGGGAGATTCCTGCTCACCGTCAATCATCCTCTCCAAAGAACTGCGGGTCTAGGAGGCTGGGGCTTCAGCTTCGGCAACAGGAACTTCGGCGACAGGAGCTTCGGCAACAGGAGCTGCGGCAACAGGAGCTGCGGCAACAGGAGCTGCGGCAACAGGAGCTGCGGCCTTCTTTGCACGTGCTTTCGGCTTGGGTTTGGCCTTCGCGGCGGCGGCTGTTTTCTTGCGTTCGAGGTATGCTTTGCGCCGACGGCGTTTGATGATTTTGTCGTACTGTTTTCCCATGCGTTTTTATAGGCAGCGAGCGATGAATGGCGCAAGCGGTTTCGAGATATTTCTCCCTAAAAAATGACTCAAAACTCTTGTGTTTTTGCGGGGTGTCTGAAACTTTACTGCGTTTTATGCCGATCCCAGCCGAAATCACTCCCGAACCCGGATTTGAACCGCATCTGTTTTGGGAGGAACACAAATCGAAAATTCTCCTCTATGCCGGGTTGCTGCTGGCGGCTCTCGTTATTTTCGGGATCTACCAGTACCTCCTCCCAGCGCAAAAAGTCCGAGGCACAGAATCTTTTCGCCCAGGCCAAAACGCCGGACGACTACCGCAAGATCATTGAACGCTTTCCTCGCAGCGCCCCGGCGGCAAACGCACAGTTGCTGCTCGCGGATCAACTGCGCACCGACAAGAAATTCGACGAGGCAATCGCGACACTGCGGGCTCTCATCGACCAGTCGCCGGAATATCCGCTCCTCAGCGGCGCGTGGTTGAGCCTCGCGGACACCCTCGAGCAGCAGGGCAAAACGGACGAGGCGATGGACATGTATCAACAGGTCGCTTCCAAATTCAGCGACACCTACGCCGCTCCGCTCGCGATCATGGCGCAGGCGAATCTGCTGAAAAGCAAGGGCAAGATCGACGAGGCGAAACAATCCTACGAGCGCGTGCTCTCTCAGTTTCCCGACAGTCTCTGCGCGCGCCAGGCCATGCAGCTTTCGCAGTTGCTGAGGAAGTAGCCGCCGGCAGGAAGCCTGGATTTTTCAGAAAGTCAGGGCATTGCCAGCGCGCCCTGGCTTCCGGTGTCGAGGTGTTCTGCTTCCGTGGCTGGAATGAGTTCCTGCTGTGACGGCTGGTAGTGTCCGATGAAAAGCTCGCCGTGGAAGATGCCGCCTTTTTCCACGCTGATCGACTTCGCGTGAACGACTCCCTCAAGCACGCCTGTTGCACCGATCTTCACCGAGTCGGCATTGATTCGCGCGGACATCTTTCCGTTGATCTCGGCGGTGCCCGCTTTCAGCGTCCGCACAAACTCAACATTCGAGCCTTTCTCGACCACCAGCTTCTGCGAGTCGATGCTGCCAAGCACGCGCCCTTTTGCTTTCACCCGCGTGGTGCCCACGCAGATCAAGCTGCCGTGAATCCTGCCCTTGATGATTGCGTTGCCGCACACGATTTTCGTGCTCGTGACCTCCCCTCGCGACCCGATCGCAATCGTGCCTTGCGTCTCAATGTTCCGGTTGAAGGCGCTCGAAATCTTGAAGTCGCGCAGGTCGATGTAAGCGCCGCAATGCGAGCAGATGCTCGACTTTGCAAAGCTGCTGATCTGCTGGGGCTTCTGGCAGCCGAAACAATGAATCGTCCTGATCTGCTCGCGCTGCAGGAGGCGGGCAAGTCTGGAAAAAATGGAATCCGTCTGCGCCCCCGGTGGGGCAGGCGCATGCTGGGCCCGTTTCTCCATGCTGAAATGCCCGCTGCACTTGCGGCAGTAGGTCGTCTTGGCGAAGACAGACTCCAACTGTTTGAAGCCGCAGTGCGGACACTCGACACTGACTTTCCCAGCGGTCTTTGGAGACGGACCCGCCACTTGGGACTATCGTCCGCCTTGCTGAGCCGCCTTGGGCGCTTCGGGCTGCCGGACGATTTCCGGCTTCATGGTCACTTTATTCGGGGTGACTTCCGATTTGCCGACAAAGGTTGCGCCTTCCTCGATCACGAGCCGGGCGGCCTTGAGGTCGCCGATCAGTTGGGCGCGGGCTTTGAGTTCACAGCGTTCGTCAACGGTGATATTGCCGTTCACCTTGCCCAGCACGGTGACGGATTTCGTTTTGATCTCGCCGCGGATTTCCGCGTTCTCGCCGACAGTCAATGTGCCGGGAGAGTTGATTTCACCTTCGATTTTTCCATCGATGATGAGGTCGTTTTGAAATTTGAGCGATCCTTTGATTTCGACATCGGACGAGAGCACATTTTTAGAAGTAGGATTCTGAGAAGGAATTTCAGGCATGGCTTTGCAGGTAGGTTGTTAAATCAGCGGTTTAAGCCTCAGTGGATACCGAGGGATAAAGACGGTCACCACTAATAGACTCGTGAAATGGGATGTCAACGGCTTTGGTTTCGGCTGGAGCCTGGGTGTTGCCGGTATGCGGATGCCCCCGGCGGCCTGTCTCGCCCCGCCCACCTTTCATCACTTCATCAATTCCTCGGCTGGATACGTCCAGATTTCGCTCAAGGTCGGATGGTAATGAGGCACCTTTGCGAGGTCGTTTGCCGCTGCGCGAAAATACATCGCCACAGCCATTTCGTGGATCAGTTCCGCTGCGTGCGGACCCACTGCACCCGCGCCGAGGATTTCGCGCGAGTTCTCCGCGACAAGCAGTTTCACAAAGCCGTCCGTCTCTCCCATGACCAGCGATTTTCCGTGGTCGTTGAAACAATACTGCGCGGCCAGATAGGGCACGCGCGCCGCGAGAAGTTCGTTTTCCGTGAAACCCACCGCCGCCACCTCCGGCTCGGAAAAAGTGGCGAACAGCTTCAATCGGTAATCCGTTTCTTCCATTGGCTCTGCGCTGGCCGCCACGAATCGGGCCGCGTTCCGCGCCGCGACTTCGGCCTGCTGGATCGCGATATGCACAATCTCGTGCGGCCCCGCTGCGTCGCCGGCCGCGAAGATATGTCCGACGTTGGTCTGCTGTCGTGAATCGCACTTGAGACGCCCGCGCTGCACGATCACCCTGGCGCGCTCCAATCCCAACCCGGCGAGCGCTGGCAACCGCCCCAGCGCGTAAATGATTTCGTCGGCTTCGACTGATTTCTCCGCGTCGTTGTGTTGAAAAACGACGCGCTTTTTGCCGCCGTGCTTTTCGGCGCGCAGTAGATTCGTTTTCAAAAACACGCCAATGCCGCGACGCTCGAATGCGGCTGCAAGAGAGTTTGTCAGATCGGCGTCCATCTCTTTCAACAGCACTTCACTGCGTTGAATGATCGTCACCTGCAAGCCCATGCCCTCGTAGAAATGCGCGAACTCCACGGCGGTCGCGCCGCCGCCCAGAACGATCACGGATTCGGGGATTTGTGCGGACTCCAACACCGCGTCACTGTCGAGGAATCCCGTTTCGGCAAGGCCGGGCAACTCGACCTCATGCCGGATTGAGCCGGTGGCGATGAGAAAAGTCCTGCCTGTGATCTGGATCTCTTCACCCTCCGCCGGGACAACATTCAGCGTGTGCGGATCGACAAAGGCCGCCCTGCCCCGGATAAAATCGAAGCCGCCGCACTCGAGTTGCTTGCGCCGGTATTCCGCGAACTCGCCGATCAATCGCTGTTTGCGTTCAAGAATCTGCGCAACGTCCACGCCGATGCCCTCCGCCCGCAGACCAAACTCGCGCGCCCGTCGGATCGTCCGGAAACGGTTCGCCGATTCGATCAGCGTCTTGCTCGGCATGCAGCCGCGCAGAATGCACAAGCCACCCACCTCCGCACCGCCCTCGATCACGGCGACCCGGAGTCCGAGCTTGCCCGCGGTCGTCGCAGCGGCATACCCCGCGCTCCCGCCGCCGATCACGATGAAGTCGTATTGCACTTTGAAGCCGCCCTATCCTTTCCGCCTGGATTTTAATATGGCCAGCCGCAGCCTCATCCTCTCCTCAAAAAGCTCATAAACCACGGATCTTCGCTCGATGAAATCCACGCGAATGAGCGCACTCTCATCGTAGCGGAAGATAATGCGATAGGTTCCGACTCTTAGCCGACAGTAGCCGCCAAGTGGAGCCTCGAGCGGTTTGATGTCGCCTTTGCCGAGATTCAGGCGACGCAGAGCCAGTCGAATTGAACGTCTTGGGTCCGGTGGCAAATCCCGTATGAAATCGGAAGCCTGCCTGAAAAGTTCAACCTTCAAGTTCGTCTTCCAGTTGCTCCAAAGTGATGTAGCGCGCGTTTGGTTTTCTGCTGGCGCGGATCGCTTTCATCGCAGCCGGGTTTCCGAGGATTTCCATTGTTTCGACGATCGCCTCCATCCGCTCCGGAGACAGCACGTAGGCAACCGTCTCGTCGTGCCGCGTGATTCGGATGACGTTGTCCTTCGCCGTCTCGCGCAGAATCTGCGGAAGCTGGCTTTGAGCCTGCGTGACAGAGTACGTGGTTTTCATGCCGAACTACGTAGCCGTTTGTTGTTTCCAAGTCAACGCCACCGCTTCAATTCGACTCACGCACCTCGAAGATTTTGAAAGACGGGTTCGCGTAGAGGAAAGCGAGGCAGTCTGGCGGGGAATGAGGACGAAGGTAAAGCACCGAGGCCAGCGCTTTAGTTTCCGAGGCTTCTCCCAGCAGGGCCGTGGATGTCTGGATGATGCGCGGTGGATCGTAGGCGATCACGTGCTGCACCTGGCGCGCGCGGAGGATCGCGCCAGCCTCGTCGGAGCTTTGCGCGAGATAGAAGCGGGCCGTATCGACAATGCCCGGCAGGCTCTCGTGCGAACTGCCCGCGACGCACGGCTGGCCAGACCAGTAAGCCAGCGGCGGCGAAAACCACCAGGGCGCGATGACGCCACCTCGCGGCAGTTGCGCGAGCTGTCCGGCGATGTCGCGGAGCTGTTCCTTCTCCTCGCGCTGCTCCGCGAGCCGGGCGGCGCGCGTTTCATCGGGGAAAAGCGTTTCGTCCCATTCGCCCGCGACCGGCCAGAGGCTCAAGGCGAACAGCGTCCAAGCGATCCAGCTTCTTCGAAAAATCGCGAGCACCCACGGCAGGCTCATCGCAAACACGAGCGCGAGAAAATAACCCCACCGCTGTTGATTCAACGCAAGGCCGAGGCTCACCGCGAGCACAGTCAGGAGCAAGGCCGCTTCGCGTGCCGCGCGCACCCGCGCCGCCAGCACGAAGGGCGCGACGATCAGTGCAAGGCCGCACCAATGCCACAGGATCGGCGAAAAAATCGGGACGGGCTGCAGTTCGCCGATGTTCTTTACCCACGCCGGAAAAAATGCGCGCATCGTCGCGTCCGGCCATTGGACACGCCACCCCTCGATCACCAGCGCGAGCACGACGATCCCGAACAGCGCGATGAAGCCCGGCCATCGTTCACGCGAGAAAAACCTCGTGCGGAAAAAAACCGCCTGCCCGATCACGACAGTCGCGAGCAGGACGAGCGGTTCATAGAGCGAAACCCACAGCGCCAGCCCCCACGCCACGCCGCTCGCGATGCTCCATGCCCGCGACGATTCGCGCGCAAGAAGAACCTCCGAGCCAATCGCAACGGCCAGCAGAAAAATCAAAAGCGACTGGTGATCCGGCCTGCCCAGCAACGTGCCATGAACGAGAATCGGACTCACCGACACCAGCATCAGCATCGCCCCGGCGAACCGCACGCGAAGCCGCCGCGCCCAGCCCCACAAAAACGCCGTCGTCAAAATCCCAAGCGCCGGCGACACCAGCGCGCCTGCCAGATCGAGCGTCTGCCCGCGCCAGCGCTCCGGCAACAGCCTTTCCGCAATCCGCAGTCCGCAATCCGCAATCCCCACCAGCCAGTCCATCGGCATCGTCGTGTGCGGTGTGATTCCCGCAGGCCAGTTCTCGAAGTCGTGATGGCGGATGATCGTGAAGGGATGTTCGAGGACCATTCGCGCACGGGTCATGCGGGAGTAACAGTCGGCATCGACGAAATAGACCCGCCCGTTCACAAAGACGTCCGCGTAATTGTGGCAGCGCGTCACGACCGTGAGCGCGACAAAAAACAAAAGCCAGAGCGCGGACTTCATCCGGCGGCAGAGCGTTTCAGAACTCCGCCTCAATGTCGATGCCGCAACCGAAAGGGCATCGCGACATCTAACGGAAGGCTTCGGCCCGGCGCAGCAGTTCCTCCAGATGCGGCTCGTCCGGGTTCCACGGTTTGCCCGGGCGAATGATGGCTACTTTGCAAGCCTCGGCGGCTTCCACGAGTTCACGGTAGGTGCCGGCCTGGAGGTCGGCGATGCGGGCCTGTTTGTTTTCGTTGTAGGTGAACATCCGGTTGTTTCGGTTCGTGCATTCGTTGCAGGAGGTGCAGCGGGCCGTCTCGATCCACGCTTCGTCGTGCGACACGGAGGCCGTCGCTTCGACTCTGTCGTTGGCTTGGGCCGCCGCGGCTGCGGACACGATCGCCGGATGTTCGGCGGGCAACTCCGTCTGCGGGGCTGATTGCCTGCGGGATTCTTCAACCAGTTTTTGCTTCTCGGATTCCCAAGCCTGGTGCGCCTCGTCGAGAGCCCGGCGGGAGTGGGAATTATTGATCCCTCCCAGTTCCTGCAACCTGTGCCAGCGCCGGGCAGTTCGCTGTGCCAACCGGACGGCAGCAGGCGTGACGGCCAACCGTTGCAACCGGTCGTCGGGCCCGACCACGAGCACAAAGGGCACCCGGTTCTGCCCGTCGCCGTCCTGAAGGTACTGAGCCAGCGGGACGGCCTCCGCCCACTCTTTCTGTGGCAGCGGCTGGAAGGCATCCGCGAAGCTGTGATCCGCTGCCAGGAAATCGACTGCCGTGAAAGCGAGGCTGTCCGTGAAGGACTGCATCTGCTCATCCTCGTAACTAAAGGAATGGACCGGCCAGTCCCGGTCCGGCTGTGGATTGCCGTCGAGACTGAAGCACTCGGCCAGGGTTTCGCCTTTGCCCGGATCGAAGACCAGCGTTGGGAAAAGTCGCGACTCCATGGCTGCGGCAGCGGTGAGGTAAGGCGGGGTGGGGGAATCTCCGCCCGGAGAGAACAGACAAAACAAGGCAGGGCCCGCGGCAGCCAGACCGTCGGCCAGGCGCTGAGCCATCGTGCAGAAGTTCGATGTCGCCGTTTGCAGGACAAAAGCGCTGCCGAGGTTCACCGCCATGCCCGCCAGTTGGGTTCGCCATGCAGCAGTGTCGGGGGCCGGTTGCCCGTTTGCGTCCTGAAACAAATTGTCCACTTGAAACACCACTTTGATCGGCAGCTCCGAGGAGAGTATCTCGATCAGATTCGTCCGGTCGGCGGGGTCGCAGTCCCGCTCCCGCAGCAACACCAAATAGCTGGGAAACCACCGGATGTCCTCGGCCGTGAGGGAACCGGCGTCGAAGTGTCCGAACAAGGGGTTGTGTATTTCGTCCCGATAGCGGTTCTCGATCTCAAGCGCCGCGATCCGGATGGCCTTGAGCAGGTCCGCCATGCGGGGCAGGCGGCGTTTCAATTCCGCCAGCGCCCCGGAGCAACTCGCAAATGCAAATGGGTGACGGCCCGTGTCCGCTTCGACACTGAAAAACTTCTCCTCGCGCAGAACAGCCAGCGCCCATTCGATGCGCTCCCGCCGCTTCGCAGGGATTCGTGCATGGGGGCGGTTGCCGCGCAAAGTGCGGGACATCGCCTGGAAATCGATCAACTCTTCAAAGCAGTTCCCAAATGTCCGCTTCAACGATTCGGGTTGCCGCGATTCCTCCGACTCCGAATCATCACTCCGCAACACGTCGTTCAATCGGATCGCCAGTTCGCGCAATTGCGCCCCGGTGAGGGCTGCCCGTGCATTCTGCGTCCGCTGCCACAAATGCCGCAGAACCCGGTCCGCCGTGTCCGCGTCACAACCGATCAGTTCGCCTTCGACCTCCACCGCGGCGAAGGCGCGCTCCAAATCCTGCTGAAGCGACTGCCTTTCCTCGGCGGAGAGATCGGGTTGCGAGGACAGGGCTGCGGACGCCATCGACCACAATCGAGACAACGGCCCCGTTTCCTTCCGGAAGACCAGGGAGCGAATCTCCTGTTCCAGTCGGAGCACACGACGGCGGGTTTTTTCTCCTGCCGGGCCTCGTGGCGCGATCCGCCGGAGGAGGTCATTGACCACGGCGACAAGGGATTCAATGCCCCAGCAGGAACCCCGATCGACCAGAATCAAGGGGTAATCGTGACGGAGCGAAGCCAGATCGCGGTGGCGCCGGAGCAGGGCCGGCCAGCGGTCGGGAGCGGGCGTGCGCGACGGTTCATTGTTTGTGGCGTTCATGGCGTGGAAGGAAGGTTGCCTGATGATCGGGGAGAGGTTCCCGACTTTGCCGGGCGGTTTGCTCCGCGCGTGGAATCGGCATCGAAACCAACGCCATCGGAGGCCGCATTCTCATTCCCATTGCACCGGGGTTGCACGGTGAACTTGTCAAATTCCTTGTTGAGCGCCTGCCCGATCATCGCCGGCGTGAAGCTCTGCGCGGGCTTGCAGAGGTCCTCATAGCACGGCACCCGGTCATTGCGATACAGGATGCCCACCGGCGTGATGTCCGGATTCGACGCCAGTTCGCGGGCACGGTTGATGTCCGCGGGGTCATGCTGGGACTGGTTTCGATAAATCCCCGACAGAGAGGCGTCCAACTGAATGCCATTCGGGTGCGTCAGCACCAGGGTTTTCTCCGGATCCTGAAGGAAGGGATCGAAGAGGTTCGGCAGGAAGTTCGGGCATCGTTGCAGAACGCGGATGAAGGAGAATCCCTTGTGGTGGAAACCCTGCGCGATGATGCTGTAGAGGATGTCCGGAATCCAATCCGGGGCCTGCGCCACAAAGGAGGCGTTGGAGACACTCAGCGCCGTGATCAGCGGATTCAATGGAGCCAGCAGCGAGCCGCGCGGACTGGTGTTGCTTTTCAGACCCTGTGGCGACGTGGGCGAGGCCTGCATTTTGGTGAGACCGTAAACGAAGTTGTCGTGCAGCAGCACGGTCATGTTCATGTTGTAGCGGATGGCGTGAATCCAATGGCCCGCGCCGATGCTGCAACAGTCGCCGTCGCCGGTGCTGACGATCACATGGAGGTCGGGCCGGCGGATCGCGATGCCCTCAGCCACCGGCAGCGCGCGCCCGTGGAGGCCGTGAAAGCCGTAGGTCTTGAGATAATGCGGCATGCGGCTGGAGCAGCCGATGCCGGACACGAACACCGTCTTCTCCGGCGGAAGCTGTTCGTCGCGGCACAAACGCAGCAGGGCCGTGAGGATCGTGTGATCGCCGCAGCCCGTACACCAGCGCGCGGCGCGGCCCTGGTAGTCTTCGATCGGGTGAAAATCCCCGGCACTCGCGCCGCAACATTCGTCAATGAGGTCCATGGTTTTAAGCGGGTTGATGTTCGGTTTTTCCAAGCCGCAAACGCGCGGCGGCCTCGATGGCACCGGGCTTGATCGGCTGGCCTTTGACCTGGCCCCAGCAATCAATGTCGATCAGGAATCTTGCCCGGAGCAGCCAGCCGAGATTCGAGTAGCGCCGGTTCTCTTCGGTGACCAGTTCATCGTCGAGCCGGTCGGACCAGTTCCCCTCGACGACCATCACCTTCCCGAACTGCCGGAGGATTTCCTTGAGCCCGCCGTGCAGCGGTTGGAGGAACGTGAGATGGAGCGAGGAAACATCCTGTCCTCCGGCGCGCAGGCGATCCACCGCCTCCTCGATCGCGCCGCGCGTGCTGCCCCAGCCGACGATCAGCAGTTCGCCGTGCGAGGCGCCGTGGACCTTGGGCGGTTTCAGCGAATGCTGGAGCGCCGCCAGCTTGAGACTGCGATGGCGGATCGCTTCCTCGTTGGGCTCCGGCCCGTATGCCACGCAACTCTGGCGATCGTGCGCCAGCCCAGTGAGCGTGTGCATTCCTCCCGGCCGGCCCGGGATGAACCGCTCCGACAAGCCGGTGCGCGAGTCCCAATCATACGGCGCCACGCCCTCGGAAACGGGGCTTTGATCAATGGGCGGCGCGACCCATTCCTCCTGGAATTTCGGCCGCGGAAACGGCTGCTGCGCTGTCGCCAGGTTCGCATCGCTCAGGACAACCACGGGCAGGCGATACGTCTCGGCAATCTTGCGCGCCGCGATCATCGCGTGAAAGCAATCCTCAATGCTGGCCGCGGCGAGCACGACCTTCGGCGCGTCGCCGTGACTGCCGAAGCAGGCGGACAGAAGATCGCCTTGCTCGACCTTGGTCGGCTGCCCGGTGCTGGGACCGCCGCGCTGCACGTTCACGACCACGAGCGGAATCTCGGCCATGCACGCGAGCCCGAGCGCCTCCTGTTTCAGCGCATAGCCCGGCCCCGAAGTAATCGTCACCGCGCACTTGCCGGCGTAGGACGCGCCGATGGCAAAGCAGCACGCGGCGAGTTCGTCTTCGGCCTGATGCACGAGCCCGCCCACTTTCTCGAACGCCTCGCTCAAGTAATGCGAAGCCGACGTGCCCGGTGTGATGGGATACATCGCGCAGACTTCCATCCCCGAAGCCATGATCCCGAGCGCGAGCGCCGTGTTGCCGTTGACGACAATCTGCGGCTCGGTGATCCCCGCCGGCGGAATGATGAACTTGAAGTCGAGATTGGCTTCGGCCCAGCGATGGCCTGCCTCCAGCAGTTTGACGTTGCTTTCGACAAGCTCCTCTCCCTTTTTTCCGAAGGTCTGCGCGATCTGTTGGCGCGAGATTTCCAGGTCCTGTCCGTAAATGCCGTTCAGCAGGCCCAGCACGAACATGTTCTTGCCACGCCGCGCATCCGGCGCGTGCTTCCGGCACTCCTCCTCCATCGGCACTTCATGGACGCGGAAATTTTCCCGCTCCAAACGCTGCCGCACGTCTCGATAGGACTGCGCGATGTGCGCATCCGGGTCCGCCGCCCATTTGTTTTCGAGCAGGATGATGCCTCCCGGCTTGATCTCGTGCAATCGCCCCAGCAACACCTGCTCGTTGAAGGCCACGACGAGATCGGCCTGATCGCCCCCATTCGTGATGCAGCGGGAACCGAAACGAATGCGATTGCCGCTGGCCCCCGCGATGCTCCGGGCCGGCGGCTGGATTTCGGCGGGAATGATCTCAACCGTCCACACGCCGTTCCCCATTTTTGCGGCCACCGTCGCGAAAGACTGGGCGCACTTTTGCGCGCCCTCGCCGGAGTCGCTGATCACCTCGACAATGTGTTCGCTCAGCTCGACGGCATGTTTTCCATTGGATGAAAACACGCCGCCATTCAATGAATCATGCTGGGTCATGAGATGCCTCCGGTTGGGCCGCATCCAGTCGAACGCGGACCAGGTTTCTTTGTTCAGGGGCGATCCCAAACACCCGGTTCTCCATCGCGGGCTCCGGGTCGTAAACGGAGTCGCTGTCCACAATCCCCAAATAGGCCTTGATGCCCTGCGCCGCCTTGCGTCCCGCGCCCATGGCCTTGATAACCGTGGCCGCCCCAGTGACTATGTCGCCGCCGGCATAAACGCCCGCCAGAGACGTGGCCAGGTTTTCGTCCGTCGCAATGTAACCCCATTTGTTCAACCGGATGTTCGAGGTCTGGCCGATGATGGGATTGGCCTTGGTGCCGATGGCGAAGACCACCATGTCGGCCTCGAATTCGTATTCGCTTCCCTCGACAGGCACCGGGCTGCGCCGGCCGGACGCATCCGGCTCGCCCAGCTCCATGCGGATGTTTCGCAAGCCGCGCACGTTGCCCCGATCATCGCCGAGAATTTCCACCGGAGCCGCCAGCCAATGAAACTCCACGCCTTCCTCCTGAGCGTGGTGCAGCTCCTCCAGCCGCGCCGGGCACTCGGCCTCGCTGCGGCGATAGACGCAATAAACCTTCGCCGCGCCCAGCCGCAACGAGACGCGCATCGCATCCATCGCGGTGTTGCCCGCGCCGATGACCACGACGCGCCGGCCCAGGTGCAGCGGCGTGTCGAATTCGGGAAACCTGCCCGCCTGCATCAGATTGCAGCGGGTGAGCAGTTCGTTGGCGGACATGACGCCGCCGAACGATTCGCCGGGAATCCCCATGAACCGCGGCGAGCCCGCGCCGGTGCCGATGAACACGGCATGGAACCCCATTTCGCGGATCATCTGCTCGATCGTGAACAGGCGCCCGACGAGTGTGTTGCATTCGATCCTCACACCCAGCGCTTTCAGGTTGTTGATTTCCGCGTCGATCACGGAATTGGGCAGACGAAATTCCGGGATGCCGTATCGCAGCACGCCGCCTGGCGCGTGCAGCGCCTCGTAAATCACCACCTCGCAACCCGCCCTCGCCAGATCCGCCGCGCAGGCCACTCCCGCCGGACCCGACCCGATGATGCCGACGCGAAACCCGTTCGGCTCGATGTAGGGAACATTGGCCCAGCCCTTCTCGATCGCCATGTCGCCCACCCACCGTTCCAATCGTCCCACCGCCACCGGCTCCAGACTGTCACCCACCGTGCAGACACCCTCGCACTGGTTCTCCTGCGGACACACGCGACCGCAAATGGCCGGCAGCAAATTGTCGCCGGCCAGCACGTCATAAGCGCCGCGGTAATCTCCTTCGCAAATCTTCCGGATGAACGCGGGGATGTTCACCTGCACCGGGCAGCCGGCGATGCACTTGGGGTCGTCGCACATCAGGCAACGCTCACTCTCGTGCCGGGCGTTCTCCGGCGTGTATCCCATGGCCACCGCGGAGAAATTCCGGACCCGCTCCGCCGGCGGTTGCTCGGGCATCGGCGTCCGCTCCTGGGGAATCGTCCTGATGGTTCTCGGTTTCATTCGGGCAGGTGGCAGGTGGGATTGGATTTCTTCAGCCAGTCGTTCAAGGCGCGTTCCTCTTCCTCGACGAAAAGGCGCTGCCGCTTCATCAACTCGTCGAAGTCCACTTCGTGGGCATCGAAATCGGGTCCGTCCACACAGGCGAACTTCATCCTGCCGCCCACTGAAACCCGGCACCCGCCACACATCCCCGTTCCATCCACCATGACCGGATTGAGACTGACGAGAGTTTTCACCTTGCGCGGGCGGGTGACTTCGGCGCACGCCTTCATCATCACCGGCGGTCCCACGGCAACCACCTCTTCCACGTCGGGATGCTGTTGCAGCGCCTGGTTCAGGCCATCCGTTACAAATCCCTTGAGACCCGCGGAGCCGTCATCCGTGCAGAGAATCAATTCGTCGCAATACTGGCGGAATTTCTCCTCCCAGAAGATCAGTGACCTGGAGCGGAAGCCGATCACCCCGATCACACAGGCTCCTTTTTCCTTGTAAGCGCGCAGTTGCGGAAAAACCGGGGCCACGCCCAGACCGCCACCGACACAGACCACTTTTCTTTTCTCGCCAATCTGCGTCGGATGTCCCATCGGCCCCACCAGACTGAACAGCGCCGTGCCCTCGAGGCACGTGCGTTGCATTTCCTTCGTCGTTTTTCCCACGGCCTGGACCACCAGCGTGACCGTTCCTTTTTGACGATCGAAGTCTGCGATGGTGAGCGGGATCCGCTCGCCCCGCTCATGGGACAGGACGATCACGAACTGGCCCGGTTTCGCTGCCCGGGCCAACTGCGGATGGCGAACCTCCAGAAGATACGTGACGTCGGAGAAATCCTGGCGCGTGACAATCCGGAATGGAGACTCTCCCGTCACCGCAGGCTCGTGAGCAACATCCTCCCTTCCACCCGTGGCTCGCTTCGAGCCGGGCTTCGGTTGGGTTGGTGCCGCATGGTCGGGCACCTGCTGGGTAACTGGTTTCGAAGTCATCTTGATGTTCCTGCCCGTCTGTTGCAGCAGTTTCCGATGAGGCGCAAGGCGAACAACCTCTGTTTTTGTCAGAAACAACCTGAATCCAGCTTAATCCAGCGGTCCGGTCTAGCCATGCGTTGCCTTTGTCTTCGCAATAATTGGCGTAAGCTGGCGAAAACTTCCTGGGCGCCTGGCTCGTTGGGTTCGCGCCCGCCCACGGCATAACCGGCGCCTCGACTTTCAAAGACAGCCGCGTATTTTACGCCACTCCATGCCCAAGGTTTACATCAAGACTTATGGATGCCAGATGAACGAGCGCGACTCGGAACAGGTCGCCCGGATGCTCGTCGAGCGCGGCTATGAGCTGACCCGCGAGGAGCGGGATGCCGATGTCATTTTGCTCAACACGTGCAGCGTTCGCGACATGGCCGAGCAGAAGGCGGTTGGAAAAATGGGAATGATCCGGCATCTCCGCGAGAAGAAGCAGCATCTCGTGTTCGGTTTTCTCGGCTGCATGGCGCAGAGCCGCGGCGGGGAGCTGGTGAAGGATCTGCCGCAGGTCGATCTCGTGGTGGGGACGCAGAAGTTCCATCGCGTGGCGGATTACGTGGATCAGATTTTTGAAAAGAAACGCGAGGCCCGGATGGACGACGAGCGGTTCTCGATCGTCGATGTCGGCGGGGAGGCCGGGTCGCAGGGGACGATCCGCGATCATCTGCTGGCGGAGAAGCAGGCGACGGCGTTCGTGTCGATCATGCAGGGATGCAACATGCACTGCACGTTTTGCATCGTGCCGTTCACCCGCGGGGCCGAACGCTCGCGCCCGATCGACGAGATCGTCGCCGAGGTGCGCGGCCTGGTCGCGAGAGGGGTGAAGGAGGTGACGCTGCTTGGGCAGATCGTGAATCTCTACGGACGCCATGAGTTTCCCTCTGTCTCCTATTCCTATTCCTCTTCTTACTCATCATCTCCTGAGGCGGACGAAAAGAGCAGGAGTAAGAATACGAATAGGATTTTGAAGAAAAGCCCCTTCGTGCAACTCCTCGAAGCCGTGCATGAGGTCGATGGGCTTGAACGGCTCCGGTTCACCTCGCCGCATCCGATCGGCTTTCGCGACGATCTGATCGAGTCCTTCGCCCGGCTGCCGAAACTGGCCGAGCATGTCCATCTGCCCATGCAATCGGGATCGGATCGCATTCTCAAAGCGATGCACCGCACCTACACTGCGGGGAAATACGTCGCGCTCGTGGAGAAAATCCGCGCCGCCAGACCCGACATCGCGATCACGACCGATGTGATCGTCGGATTTCCCGGCGAGACGGAGGAGGATTACGCCGCGACCCGCGAACTGGTGCAGCGGCTCGAATTCGACAACGCCTTCATCTTTCGCTACTCGAAACGCAAGGACACGCCGGCGGCGGAGATGGCGGGTCAGGTCGCGGAGCCGGTGAAGGAAGCGCGCAACCAGGATTTGCTCGCAGTCGTGGACGAAAGCGCGAAGCGCAAGACCGCGGAGCTTGTCGGCAGGAACGTGGAGATCCTTTGCGAGGGGCCGAGCAAATCGAATCCGGACCGGCTCATGGGGCGCACACGGACGAACAAGATCGTGATCTTCGAAGGCGGCGGGCGGCACATCGGGCAGATTTTCGATGTCCACGTCACGCGCTCTTCCGGGTTCAGCCTCTACGGCGATCCGGCGATTCTCCACTGACACCGGCACGCACCGGCAAAGTCCTGCAATATGCAGATGCTCTCCTGCCGCGAAGATGCGGTTGGAGAACGGGAGCGCGGGCTTCCAGCCCGTTTCTGACCGGCTTCCAGCCGGTCAGCGGGACTTGGCGCTCCGATCGCTCGGCGGTTGGAAGTCATCGCGCCTCGGTGCCGGCTGGCACGATGCCAGCCAGTGCAGGCTGGAACCCCGTGCTCTGACTCCGTAAATAGGCCGAAATCGGTCAAAACTAGCCAAATAACGACGGACGCGGCTGTCTCGAAATTTACATGCTGCGTGGTGAACGCAGTTCATGGAGACTCGTTCCCAATCTGAGGGATTGGGAACGCAAGCTATGCGGGAGAAGCTGTGCTTCGCGGCTTGGGGGGCCGGGCATTGGCGCGCGTGCAATCCTCCCGCCACCCTCCACGCAACGGAGCCGCACACTTCAAAGACCTTTCCGGCGGCAGCCGTGGAGTTGCCGCGCCGAATTGAGGACATCGGTCTGGACGGACACCGTGTTCATGTTAGCCTGAACTCATGTCAACCGTTACTTACGCCGAAGCACGCGACAAACTCGCCGCCGTGTGGGATCAGGTCGTCTCGACGCGGGAGCCGGTTCTGATTACGCGGCGCGGGCATCCCGATATCGCATTGCTTCCTGCCGACGAGCTTTCGAGCCTGATGGAAACGGCGCACCTGCTGCGGTCACCGGCCAATGCACAACGTCTGCTCGGGGCCTTGAAGCGGGCGCAAGCCGGCAAAGGACGTGCGATGGGTGCAGAGGAGTTGCGCAAGAAGTCGGGCATTGATGAAGCTCCTCGTCGTCGATCCTGATTTCCTCGATGACCTGCGGTTCTGGGTTTCCAGCGATGCAAAGGTTGCCGAGCGCATTCTAAAACTCGTGGAGGAAATTCGCCGCGATCCATTTCGCGGCACCGGCAAGCCGGAACCATTGAAGCATCTTGGCGCGGGCGTGTGGTCGCGCCGGGTCACGCAGGCAGACCGGCTCGTTTACCTCGTCGAAAGCGGCACGGTGAGTCTTCTTCAGTGCCGCTATCATTACTGATGAAGATCAGGTCAATCTGAGGCTGCGGGCAGCCGGTCTCCTTCGCCCTGCGATTCCCCCGATTTTCGATTTTATAACTGCCGCACACTTCAAGGCGCACCCTCATCAACTTCGCCGGTAGCGGTAATAGGCGGCGCACGCCCCTTCGTTGGAAACCATCGTCGCGCCGAGGGGACGCTCCGGGGTGCAACGGGTGCCGAACGCGGGGCATTCGTGCGGCTTTTTCACTCCCTGGAGCACCAGGCCGCTGATGCATTCGCCCGATTCCGCCGCCTGGTAGTCGGCGACGCCGAAGCGCTGGCCGGCATCGAACGCAGCATATTTTTCCGCAAGTCCGAAACCGCTTTGCGGAATCTCGCCAATGCCGCGCCACTTGCGCGGAATGACACGGAACACCTCCCGGATGAGGTTCTGCGCCGGCGGGTTGCCTTCGGGGCGGACGGCGCGGGCGTAGGGATTCTCCACTTCCGCGCGTCCCTGCTCCAACTGCTCGACGCACATCAGGACGCCCTGGAGAATGTCGAGCGGCTCGAATCCGGTGACGACAATCGGGACATGGTATTTCTCCGCGATCGGCCCGTATTCGGCGGTGCCCATGATCGCGCAGACGTGGCCCGCCGCGAGGAATCCATTCACGCGATTGAGCGGGGAGGAAAGGATCGCCTCCATCGCCGGCGGGACGAGGACGTGGGAGACGAGGATCGAAAAATTGGGCAGCCCTTCGCGGTGTGCCTGGAAGACCGCCATCGCATTGGCGGGCGCGGTGGTTTCAAATCCGACGGCAAAAAAAACGACCTGACGCTCCGGGTTTTCGCGGGCGATCTGCACGGCATCGAGCGGCGAATAGACGATCCTGACATCGCCGCCGCCGGCTTTCACGGAGAGCAAATCGCGATCGCTCCCCGGAACGCGCAGCATGTCGCCGAAGGAGCAGAAGATGACGCCGGGACGCGAGGCGATCTGGATGGCTTTATCGACCAGCTCGAGCGGGGTGACGCAGACCGGACAGCCGGGGCCGTGAACGAGATTGATTTCCCTGGGAAGAAGCTCGTCGATGCCGAACCGGACGATCGCGTGGGTCTGCCCGCCGCAAACCTCCATGAGCGTCCACGGACGGGTGACGGCGCGCGCGATGGCGTGCGCCAGTTTCCGCGCCGCCTCCGCGTCGCGATATTCGTCGATGAACTTCACGTCTTCCCGCCCTCGTGAAGCTGCGCCAGTTCGTCGATCTGTTTCAGGTAATCGAAAATCTGCGCGGCTTCGGCTTCATCGACGACACTGAGCGCAAACCCGACGTGGACCAGCACGTAATCGCCCACGCCGGCCTCGGGCGTGCAGGAGAGGTTCACTTCCTTGACGATGCCGCCAAAGCTGACGCGCCCGCAGCGCAGGTAAGGATCGTCTCCGGCGACGCTGAGTATTTTTCCAGGAACGGCGAGACACATGGTGCGGAAGTCGGGTCAGGTTAATTTGGCAACGGCGGCGATCTGGCCAAGGGCGATACCGCCGTCGTTGGGCGGGACGCGCCGATGCCAGACTGGAAGGAATCCTTGCTGTTCGAGCCGATCGACAGTTTGGGTCGCGAGATACTCGTTCTGAAAACAACCACCCGAGAGGACGATCTGAGTCTGACCGGACAGGTGTGCGATTTGGAGAATCATTTCGACAAGGGTGTTGTGGAACAACTCCGCCACCTTCGCCAATGGAACACCGGCTTGCAAGCGGGAGAGCATGTCTCGAATCATCGGTTCCCAGTCGATCACTTGCATGCCGGCTTCTTCATTCGCGGAGAAAGCGAGTGCTTCGTTGCCGGTTCCTTGTCCAATCGCAAACTCCAACTCCATCGCCGCCTGTCCCTCGAATGACGCGACCTGTCTCAAACCTGTCAGCGAAGCGACGGCGTCGAAAAGGCGTCCCATGCTCGAAGTCCGCGGCGTGTTGGCATTGCGCCGGAGCATCGTGTGGAGATTGCCGAGTTCCGTTTTTGAAAACGCACGAACCGGCGCGAGATGGCTCATCCCAAAAACATCGTCGCCGAATATCCCGTAAAGGATGCCAAGCGCGCTGCGACGCGGTTCTCTTGCGGCCGCCTCACCGCCGGGCAGCAGGAAGGTGCGGAGATGCGCGAACCTCCCGAAGCCGTCTTCGTTGATGGCAAGAAACTCTCCGCCCCAGATCGTGCCGTCGAGCCCGTAGCCGGTGCCGTCCCAGCAGACACCGAGAGCCGGAGGCGCGATTTCGTTTTCGGCCATGCAGGAGAGGACGTGAGCGTGGTGATGCTGGACGGTGATCAACCGCGCTCCGGTTTGTGCCGCCATTGCAACGGCAGTTTTTGTCGGGAGATAATCGGGGTGGGCATCGGCTGCGATGATCTCCGGCTGCGTTTCGTAAAGGCGCTGCGCGTCTCGAATGGCTGCTTCGAATGCGGCAAAGGCGGGTGCCGTTTCGAGGTCGCCCAGGTGCTGGCTGATGAAAACGCATTCGCCTTTCGACAAGGCCACCGTGTTTTTGAGGTGCGCGCCAACGGCCAGCGTGCAAGGCATGCGATTCTTCAACCGGATCGGAAGCGGGGCGTAGCCCCGGGCCCGGCGGATGACGAGTTCGCGGCCCATCATCACGCGGACAACGGAGTCATCGACATGCCGGACGATCGGTCTGTTGTGGACCAGAAAGAAATCGGCGATGCCGGCCAGCCGTTCGACTGCATCGCGTTCATCCGTGCAGATCGGTTCGTCGGAGCGGTTGCCGCTTGTCGCGACAACGGCAAACCCGAGGCGGTCCAGCAACAAATGATGCAAGGGGGTATAAGGGAGCATCACGCCCAGAAACGGATTCCCCGGCGCAACCGATGCCGCAATGGAAGCCCCGGCTTGCCGGTGCCGCAGCAGCACGATGGGCGCTTCGGGCGAAAGAAGAAGCCGCTCCTCCAAGCCGGAGACCTCGCATTCCCCGAGGGCCGCCTGCAAAGATGGAGCCATGACGGCGAATGGTTTCTCCTCCCGATGCTTCAACTCGCGAAGCCGCCGCACGGCTTCTTCATTGCGCGCATCGACCATGAGATGAAACCCGCCCAGTCCTTTCACAGCCACGATCGAGCCGCGCGTGATCGCATCGGCTGCTGTGGCGAGAGCATCGCCGTGAGAAGCCAGCAGCCGCCCCCTCTTATCCCACCACTCGAGATGCGGCCCGCACGTTGGACAGGCATTCGGCTGCGCATGGAAACGGCGATCGGCCGGATCGTCATATTCGCGGCGGCACTCGCCGCACATCACAAAGCCGCGCATGGACGTATTCGCGCGATCGTAAGGCACGGCTTCGAGAATGCTGAACCGCGGTCCGCAGTGCGTGCAGTTGGTAAAGGGATAGCCGTATCTGCGGTTGGTCGGATCGGAAATATCGCGCAGACATTCCGCGCAAGTGGCGATGTCCGGCAGGATCAGCGCGGTCTTCAGTCCCTCGGAATCGCTTTCACGGATTTCAAAGCGATCCGCCCCGACCGGACTCAGCCACACGGTTTCGATGCTTTCGATGAAACTTAGCGGCGGCTTTTCCGAATCGATCCGCGAGAAGAAACTGTCCACGCTTGCACGGCTGCCTTCCAGTTCGACGGTCACCCCTTGAGACGTGTTGTTGACCCAGCCGGCCAGTCCCAGTTCCGAGGCCAGCCGGAAGACGCACGGGCGAAACCCGACACCTTGAACAGCGCCGCGAATCGTCAGCCGGGCTCGCACCCGCTCGTTAGAATCGGAGTCCATCGCGGAAGAGTCGAGCAGGTGTGCGTAAAATCCAAGACCTGTCATTCCGGGCGCGGCCAATCCTGTGTTCCAATCGGAGGGACGAGTTCCACGAGTCCCTGACTTTTAGAATTGGGGACTCGTGGAACTCGTCCCTCCGATTCGCCGCCAGCCCTTCACTTGTTGGCTGGCCAGCCAATTTCATCCATGTTCTGCTTCGACGATCTCATGGACTCCACCTTCTCTCTTAGCTGCCCCATCTCTATCAGCGACTATCCCCATGTCTTGATGGCTCATGGCGGCGGCGGATTGTTGACCGAACAGCTCCTCGAAAAAATCTTCCTGCCCGCCTTCGACAATCCATTCCTCGCCCGGAGGCATGACGGCGCACTGCTGGAACTGGGCGGCGGACGACTGGCGTTCACCACGGATTCCCATGTCGTCCATCCCCTTGAGTTTCCCGGCGGAGACATAGGTTCGCTGGCCGTCCATGGAACCGTCAACGACCTCGCCATGTGCGGCGCGCGTCCGCTTTATCTCAGCGCGGGATTCATCATCGAGGAAGGCCTGCCAATGGAAACGCTGTGGCGCATCGTGCGATCCATGAAAACCGCCGCCGAACTTGCAGGCGTGCAGGTGGTCACCGGTGACACAAAGGTCGTGGACAAGGGAAAAGGCGATGGCGTTTTCATCAATACCACAGGTATCGGTCTGATCGAGCACAGTCTCACCATCGCCCCCGCCAGCGTTCGCGTCGGCGACGTCATCATCCTGAGCGGCGACATTGGCCGGCACGGCATGGCGATCATGTCCGTGCGCGAGGGATTGGAATTCGAGAGTACGATCGAAAGCGACTGCGCCCCACTCACCGCTCCGGTGCTGGCGCTGCTGGAGGCAGGCATCCAGATCCGCTGCCTTCGCGACCTGACGCGCGGCGGTCTTTCCAGTGCCTTGAACGAGATCGCACACGCCTCCGGGATGCAGATTGACATCGACCAAAACGCCGTGCCTGTGACCGAACAGGTTCGCGGGGCCTGCGAAATTCTCGGGTTCGATCCGCTCCATGTCGCCAACGAAGGCCGCTTCGTCGCGTTCGTCGCAAATGAGGAGGTCGAACGCGCTCTTGGAATTCTTCGCCAACATCCCGTCTCCGCCCAAGCCGTGGTCATTGGCTCCGTCGAACAAGCCCGGTCGGAGTCCAGAGGCCTGGTGACAGTGAAAAGCGCGGTCGGAGTCCGACGCATTCTCGACATGCTCTCCGGCGAGCAACTGCCGCGGATCTGTTGAGCGATGGGCGAGCCTGCGGAAGCACGGGTTCAAGCAATCACGCCCGACAATCGGAGGGACGAGTTACACGAGTCCCAGATTCCAAAGTCAGGGACTCGCAGAGCTCGTCCCTCCGATTGGAATACATCGGTTTCTTAGTAACTCTATCCAGGCTTGCATCCCTTCGCCGGTCCGCGCGGAGAGTTCCAGAATGGCAGCTTCGGGAGCGACGGCCCGGATGTTACGACGCGCGAGATCGAGATCGAATCCGGCAGCCTCAAGCATGTCCGTCTTGTTGATGACGACGATGTGTGCGCCCCGGAAGATGGGCGGATACTTGAGCGGTTTGTCTTCCCCCTCAGTCACGGAAATCAACACCACCCGCATCGCTTCGCCCAGGTCATAGGAGGCAGGACAGACAAGGTTCCCGACGTTCTCGATGAGGAGCAGGCGGCATCCGTTCAGGTCGAGCTGTTCGAGTCCGCGCGCGATCATTTCGGCATCGAGATGGCAGACGGTTCCAGTGGTGACCTGCACAACCGGCGCGCCTTTGTCCCGAAGTCTGCTGGCATCATTCGCGGTCTCCAGGTCGCCCACGATCACCGCCGCTTTCATGTCAGCGTCCAGCATTTCGAGAGTCCTGGCCAGCAACGTCGTCTTCCCGGAGCCGGGCGAGGATACGAAGTTGATAGCCAACACGCCCTTGGCACTCAGGAAGCCACGGTTGCGTTCGGCCAATCGGTCGTTCTTTATCAGCACCGGCAAATGCACCGGCAAGGTGTGAGATGCCGATTCGTGGTGATGTTCATGGGGGTGAGTGTCATCGTGGGAATGAAAGTGGAGATATTTGTTGCCATGCTCATCGACATGCTCATGCGCGGAGCCGTGTTGAGGCGGCTTCTGCATCGGGATGATCTTGAATGACTCTACGTTTCCGCAGCCACAGTTTTCGCACATAAGGGGATGGTTTTTACGATATCTTCATTTGAGCCAATTCCAAGTCAGCTCCACCTCCGCGCAAGCAAAGCAGTCCGCCGCACTTGGGACATTCAAACTTCATCGAGTCGAGTTCCATGTCGCAAGCGGGACAGAAGAACTTCGCGGGGGCGGTTTCGATTTCAAGCACCGCATGCTCGGCTGCGGTGCCTTTCTTCAGCACATCGAAAGCAAACGTCAGCGCCTCGGGCACAACCCCGGACAGCAGCCCCACCCGCAGCTTGATGGTGTGAATCTCACGGCAACCCGCCTTTTGAAGCTGCTCCCCGGCAAGTTGCAGCGCACTTTGCATGATGGAGATCTCGTGCATGCAGTTCGGGTGCGGGCGGAGGTCAGGCTGGCCGGGAAGATCCCGGGCGATCGAGAATCGCGTCATCCCAGGAAGCTTCGTCCTCGATCGATTCGAGATGGGTGAAAACAACGGCGCCTGGCAAGACCTGTCGAATCTCGTTCTCCATTCTTTCCAGGAGTTCATGCCCGCGCTGCACGGTCCAGTCACCCGGCACCAAAACGTGAAAGGCAACAAACTTCCTCGCGCCCGCATGGCGGGTCCACAACGCATGATACTTCACGCCTTGGTCCGAATAAGGCGCAAGAACCTTTTCGACGACAAGCCGGTCCTCGGCAGGCAATGCCGCATCCATCAGACCTAGAATCGAACGACGAATGATACTGACTCCCGTCCAGACGATGTTGGCCGCCACGACCAGCGCCACGATGGAGTCAAAGGGTTGCCAATGAGTGATCGCCACCATGCCCACGCCGGCGAGCACGCCGACCGATGTCCAAACGTCGGTCATCAAGTGATGCGCGTTCGCTTCCAGAGTAATGGACCTGTTCTTTTTCCCCGCACGCAACAAGAGCAACCCAGCTCCCAGGTTCACCAGGGAAGCTGCTGCGGAGACGGCGAGACCCACTCCGAGTGCCTCGAGCGGCTTGGGATGAATGAGCCGCTCCACGGAAGTGATCGCAATACTCACCGCCGCGATGAGGATCAACGCGCCTTCAAATCCGCTCGAAAAGTATTCCGCCTTGCCATGGCCATAAGGATGATCCTCATCCGCGGGACGCTCGGCCACGATCAGCATTCCCAACGCCATCAGCCCGCCGAGCAGGTTGACGCCCGACTCCATCGCATCCGACAGGAGACCCACGGACCCGGTAAGCCTCCAGGCCAGCGTCTTGAGCCCCATGGTGGCCACCGCGGCAGCAATCGACAGCCATGCAAACCGGGTAAGTGACGCGCTTTTCATGATCGGCAGAAAGTGACGACAAAGGGACGAGTTGGAATAAAAGCGATCCGTGTTTTGTTCATGAGTGAAAAAGCGGCAATAGCTGACTACCGAGTGAAGGAATGTTCCACAAGAAAATGAAGAGTTGCGCAGACGAATTTCCGAAGCGAAGACTCCATCTCAATCGCATAACTCCTCCCTCGAAAAGTCGGACTATGATTGCCGCTTGCGAAGCAGTGCGGCGACACCACATCAACGCCAACACTGACAACCCTGTAGAATGAAATTCACTCCTCCTGAGATCTGCCCTGTCTGCGGCGAAGCTGTTCCTCGAAATGCCAGGGCGTGTCCAGAATGCGGCGCGGACGAACGAAGCGGCTGGAAAGCGGACGGCCATGATGGACTCGATTTGCCGGACGAGGATTTCAACTACGAGCAGTTCGTAGCGGAGGAGTTCGGCGGCGGGCGTAAGTCCAGGAAGCAAATCCTGTGGGCGATAGTGGCCCTCGTCGTCCTTGTTTGTTTTCTGCTGCTTCTCCTTGGACGCTGATAACCAACAAGCCGTGCCGTGACTGGACTGCCCGGCTAAGGATTAGGTTGTGGCACCTTCTTGAATGCTTCGTCGAAACCCGTGCCGCCCGAACTTGATCCGCCAGCCGCAGGTCCAGCGGCTTTCTTCGCCTGCTTGATCAGGTTCTGATACTCTGCAGCAGATCCGTAGCCGGTCATGCTGGCAAGCTGCTTGCCGTCCGGGCCCGCGATCACAACGAAGGGCAGAGTGTTTCCCTCCACTTTGAATTTTGAACTAAACGCCTTGGAAACAGCCTTGTCGTCACAGTTCAGATCCGCATAGACGAACTGGCTTTCGGGCAACCGGAGCGCATGTGTTCTGATGTAACCTTTCAAGGTCTGGCAGTTGCCGCAATTCTCACGACCATACTGGACGAACAGCATCTTCTTTTCCGTTTTGGCCTTTTCGAGCGCAGCGTCCAAGTCAGTTAGCGCATCACTTTTTGAAAAGGCGGACGAAGTCAGGAAAACCGAGGAGAGGGCAATAAGAAATCCGAGTTTCATAGTCGGCAAATGTGTTGCGATCACGACACCTTGGCAATGACTTTTTCGCGTCGCGCTCGTGACGGCTCCAACTCAGGAATGAGCACGCCGGGCCAGCAGTGCTTTCCATTTTTCGGCCAACCGGCAAAGACCGTCATCCAGTGGAAGCGAGAGCATTTCATCCGGTGTGAACCATTTCACCTCGTTGCTCTCCTCGCTGGCAGTCGCGACGGAGTTTTCGGGAGCGATCAGCACGTAGCGGACGTCGAAATGAAAATGCGCCGGCTCGCCGTCTTTGACCTGGATTTCGTGGATGTCCAGGTCGAACGGGCGCGTGGAGGCAACGATGAGTCCTTCGATGCCGGACTCCTCGAGAGCCTCGCGCCGTGCGACCCGCAATACGTCTTCTTCCCCGTCGCAGTGCCCGCCAAACTGCATCCAGCGATTTAGTTTTCGATGGTGGTGCAGCAACGCCCGCCGGCCATCGTGACTAAGCACCAGGGCACTGCCGGTAAAATGAGCGGGAAAGCACGACCTCAGAAAGCACTCTGGCGTGCTGTCGAGCAACTCGATCATGCGGCGTCGAATCGGCTCTTCAGCAAGCCGTTTGGAAAGGTCCAGCGCCAATAGCTGGGCCCGAAAATCATCGCGGTTCATTCGTTTTCTTTCGGAGATTCTTATGCGCAAGTGCCGTGCAGCGCAACCGCGCCGGAGCAGGCGCTCCGAGGCTTGGTTCGTGCTTTTTACAAATAGCCGTGCAGTGCTATTTCTGAAAACGCTGAAATTTTAGTTGAGAAATGAATGCCGCGCGGATTCTCTGTTCGAGCAACCTGCCACCAGCCTATGAACGTCCCTGACGACTTACAGTATTCCGAAACGCACGAATGGCTTCGCCTTGAGGGCGAGACCGCATGCGTGGGCATCACCGATCATGCGCAAGCCGAGCTGACCGACATCGTTTTCGTCGAACTCCCGAAAGTCGGCGCGCTCGTCTCGGCCAAACACCCGGTTGCCGTGGTCGAGTCGGTCAAAGCCGCGAGCGACATTTACGCGCCGGTCGGGGGAACGATTGTCGAAGTCAACACCGCGCTCGAGTCCGATCCGGGGCTGGTGAACCGCGACCCTTTCGGCGAAGGCTGGCTGTGGCGGATGAAAATCGAAGCGGGCGAACAGATCGAAGTTCTCAAGGAACCCAGCCAGTACCGTGAGCTCATCGCGGCGAGCGGGAAATACGAGGTCTAGCCCGGATATTCGACCTCGCCGCAGATGCGGATGTCGTCGCCGATCGTCTTGTAGCGCGGATTCTTGATTCGCACTGATGCTTTTCCGCATCCGCCGATTGGCACCATCGCTCCGCCGATGAGCAGCGGCGCGACGTAGAAATGGACTTCATCGACCAGCCGCCGGTCGAACGCTTCGGCGAGAATGCGCGGGCCGCCTTCGATCATCACACTTGTGATGCCGCGCCTGCCCAGTTCCTGAAGAACGGCGCGGAGCGACTTGCGTTTGAAAACGAGCGTCCGCTCTTTGTGCTCGTCGGTGAAGAGGTGCGAGCCGGCTGCGAGATTTGCGCCGGTGCGGGAAACGACCACGCGCCACGGCTGTTTCGCTCCGGGAATCCCTCGCACGGTCAGCCTCGGGTTGTCGGCGCGGAGCGTGCCGGCGCCGATCAGGATCGCGTCCACCTGTGCCCGCAGCTTGTGCGAGTCGGCACGCGATTCCGGGCTGGTGATCCAGCGGCCCTCACCCGGCGGTCGCGTGAGTCGGCCATCGAGTGACATGCCGGCCTTCGCGATGACGAACGGCATCCCGGTGACGATCCATTTGTTGAATGGCTTGTTGAGGTCGCGGCATTCGTCGGCCAGCGCGCCCGGCTGCACCTCGATTCCGGCGTCCCGCAGAATTTTCACCGCGCGCCCCGCGTGAGACGGATTCGGATCAATCGCGCCGATGACGACGCGGGCGATTCCAGCGCGGATGATCGCCTCGACGCAGGGCGGCGTCCGGCCATGGGTCGAGCACGGTTCGAGCGTCACGTAGAGCGTTGCTCCGCGGGCGCGTTTCGTTTTGTTCAGCGCCTCGATCTCCGCGTGAGGCAGGCCGGCGCGTCGATGAAAACCACGCGCCAGAATTTTTCCGCGAGCAACAATCACCGCACCCACGGCGGGGTTCGGGCTCGTGTGTCCAAGGCCCCTGGCGGCGATCCGGATTGCCTCCCGCATGAATTTTTTGTCGGTCACGTTTTCTGTTTAGACCTTGCGCTTTGAACTTTGAACTCAGAACTTTCCAATCGTGAGGCTCAGTCTCCGCGAAAAGCAGAACTTTTATTACGAACTCGGTCGCCTGCTGCGCTCCGGCGTTTCATTCGCGAAAGCAATCGAAACGCTGTCGCACGGGACGCGCGGAAATCTGCGGGCCCTCATGGACCGCCTGCGCAGCGCGGCGGCGCAGGGCAGCACAATCGCGGCGGCGCTCGAAAACCAGCGCCCTGCCGTGAGCGATCTCGAGGTGAGCATCATCTCGGCGTGCGAGAGAAGCGGGCGGATCGACCAGGGATGCCGGCAGCTTTCGGACTATTTCGGGGCACTTGTGAAGTCGCGTGCCGTCGTGCTGCAGCGCCTTGCGTATCCCGCATTCATTTTGCACTTCGGCATCTTCATTCTGGCGCTGCCCAAGTTCGTCATCGGCGGGAGCGCGCAAAGTTATCTTGAGCAGACGGTCGGCGTGCTGATGGTGCTCTACTTCGGCATTGCGGCCGCGGCATTGATGCTCTCCCAGTTGAACCGCTTGGGCTGCATCTACACGGCGGTGGATCGCATTCTTCGAGCGGTTCCAGG
Organism: uncultured Verrucomicrobiae bacterium; assembly: GCA_963751395.1. Taxonomy (GTDB): domain Bacteria; phylum Verrucomicrobiota; class Verrucomicrobiia; order Chthoniobacterales; family Chthoniobacteraceae; genus CAVVUC01. Next base: position 1,010,411 of record CAVVUC010000001.1, read on the forward strand.
TTTTGGAAAAGTGCGGCGGTCATTCTCGCTGGCGCGGTTTTGTGCGACCTATGAGGCGCAACTTGACGCCGGTGTGAACGTGATGGAGAGCCTGACGACCTCGGGCAAAACAAGCCAGAGCGCCCTGATCGCCGGGGCCGTTCGGAACGCCTTGCCGGAATTGCGCGGCGGCTCGCAGGTCGCTCCGCTGCTCGCGAAGTCGGGGGCGTTTCCGGAGGACATGATCCGCGCGCTGCGCCTCGGTGAGGAAACCGGCGAACTCGATCAGGAACTGAAGCGGCTGACTGGGACGTTTGAAAATGAGGCGCTCCGACGTATTGAGACCCTCAGCGAATGGCTGCCAAAGATCATCTACGTCCTGATCGTGCTCTACCTCGCCTGGCAGATCCTCGGCGTCTATCAGGGGATACTCTCCGGGTATGGCAAGATGCTCGACTTGTAGTGTGTCGAAGTGACGCGCGATGTCATCCCTATATGAGGGCCGGATTGTGTCATGCTGACGCTACTCAGCCGTTTACAGTTCGCGTCTATTTGCGTTGCATAACACTGTTTGTCAGCGTCTTATACATAAAAGCGCGACCGCTATTTGTCGGTGGCATTTCGCAAGCTGTAAATAAAGGCGCAGAAACAACAAACATGAAAAGGAGGAACAACATTATGAGCCTTATTCGTTACCAAGAACCTGCGTTATCGACATGGACTCCGTTTAACCGGCTGTCATCGTTGCGGGAGGAGTTGAACCAACTGTTCAACACCACATTCCCAAGCATGACTCCTGATGTCGGCTTGTTCAGCGGTTGGTCTCCACTGCTCGATATTCATCAGGATAAAGACAACATCTTCGTGAAGGCGGAACTGCCCGGCATGAAGAAAGAGGAGATCGACATCTCCCTGCAGGAAGGGATGCTGACGATCGCTGGCGAACGCAAACACGAGAAGGAATACAAGGAGGGCGAATCGTTCCGGAGCGAACGGTTCTTCGGGAGGTTCCATCGCAGTGTGATGCTGCCGACGCCGGTGGATGCGTCCAAAGTGAAAGCCACCTACACGGATGGCATTCTCACGGTGACCCTTCCGAAAGCGGAGGAAGCCAAACCGAAACAAATAGAAGTGAAAGCTTCCTGAAACAGAACGGGCGGGCTTCCAAGCCCGCCCAAAACTTCAAAGGAGAAAAATCATGAGCCAGTTAACAAAAACTCCGGAAAAAGTGCCTGCCAACGGCGTGAGCCGGGAAACCTACGTGACACCCGTCGCCAATATCCTCGAAGCGCAGGATGGATACGTGCTTCAAGCCGAGATGCCAGGCGTGAACAAGGACGGCTTGGAAGTCACGGTGGAAAACAACGAGCTGGTGATCGTGGGGCGTCGCTCCGATCCGGCATTGAAGGGCGATCCCCTTTATCGCGAGTCGCGCCCGACGGATTTCCGGCGCGTCTTCGATCTCGATCCCGCGATCGACATGGAGAAGATCACCGCGAAGATGGAGCAGGGGATTCTGACGTTGACGCTGCCAAAGGCGGAGCGCGTCAAACCCCGGAAAATCGCCGTGGACTAAAGCTTGTCCAGTCGAAAGGCAACAGCCCACGAACCCGCGCGGTTCGTGGGCTGATTTCTTGGCGCGTCATTCCGGGCACAACGAGGAAACGAAGTAAGCGCCGGGGCGGAGGCGGGCGGCGCAATCCCGCAAATGATGATTCGTGAGATTCCTCGTTGCGCTCGGAATGACAATGCGTTTTTGCGGCAGTTCCGGCCAGCCTTCAGGATTTGTCTTCTCAATCGAAAACGATTCCTGCTAGCTTCCGCTTCCACCAAACCCAATCTCCTTATGGCCGCGAAAACCGAAGAAAAACCGCAGGAAGACAAACTCATCGCCGCACGCAACAAGAACCTCGATCTCGCGATTCAGCAGATCGCGAAAGACTTCGGCGAAGGCGCGATCATGAAGCTCGGTGACGCCCACGTCGTTGATATTGACGTCATCCCGACCGGCAACATTCTCATCGACCGTGCGCTGGGCGTCGGCGGTGTTCCGCGCGGACGCGTCGTGGAGGTTTTCGGGCCGGAATCTTCGGGAAAAACGACACTCACGCTCACGATCATCGCGCAGGCACAGAAGCGCGGCGGACTGGCGGCGTTCATCGACGTGGAGCACGCGCTCGATCCTCAATACGCCCGCAAGCTCGGCGTCAACCTCGACGACCTGCTCGTCTCGCAACCCAGCTCCGGCGAGGAAGCGCTGCGCATCTGCGAGACGCTTGTCCGCTCGAATGCGCTCGATGTCATCGTCCTCGATTCCGTCGCTGCGCTCGTCACCAAACAGGAACTCGAAGGCGAGATCGGCGACTCGACTGTCGGCGCACAGGCCCGCCTCATGAGCGCCGCGCTGCGCAAACTCACAGCGCTGATCTCCAAGGCGCGCACCTGCTGCATTTTCACGAACCAGATCCGCGAAAAAATCGGCGTCATGTTCGGAAATCCTGAGACGACACCCGGCGGCAAGGCGCTCAAGTTTTACTCCAGCGTGCGACTCGACATTCGCCGCATCGGCGCGATCAAACAGCCCGACGGCACCGTCACCGGCAACCGCACCAAGATCAAAGTCGTGAAAAACAAAGTCGCGCCGCCTTTCACCGAGGCCGAGTTCGACATCATGTATAACGAAGGCATCTCGACGACCGGCTCGCTGCTGGACCTTGCACTCGAAAAAGGCATCGTCGAAAAGCGCGGCTCATGGATGAGCTACAAAGGCTCGCAACTCGCCCAGGGCCGCGACGCCGCGAAAGATTTGCTCAAAACCGACCGCGCGCTTTACGAAGAGATCGAGACGGCCGTTCTGGCCAAGCTGGACGAAGAGAAAAAATAGGCGGGCTGGGTTTGGCTTTCGAGCGGATCGACTACGCCGCACGATTCACCGCGCTGAGCACGGCTTTGATCGACGCCAGCTCGATATTCGTATCTATGCCCGCGCCCCATTTTGCGCGACCGTCGGCGAGCTTGATCTGAATGTAGGCAATCGCACTCGCTTCGGTGCCGGAACTCAAGGCGTGCTGCTTGAAGTTGGCCACCTCGAACGCGGCTGCACCTTTTTCATGCAGCGCATGAACGAACGCGGCGATGGGGCCGTTGCCTTTTCCAGTCAGATGTAGTTCCTCGCCGTCCCGCCTTGCCGACGCGCGGCATTGGAACACACCGTCCGCGCCGTCCGCGTGGAAATGGATCAACTGCCACGGCGTGGTGCGGTCGAGATATTCCTTCGCAAAAATTTCGCGCAATTCCGCGGCGGTGACTTCGCGCCCGAGGCGGTCCACCTCGGTGTTGGCCAGCGGGCCGAACTCAAGCTGCATCTCCTTCGGCAGCTCGATGCCGAACTCGCTTTCGAGCAGATACGCGACGCCGCCTTTGCCCGACTGGCTGTTCACGCGAATGACCTCGCGGTAATGCCGCTGGACGTCGCCGGGATCGATGGTGAGATACGGAATGTCCCAAATCGCGTCCGGACCGGCTGTTTTCCACGCGGCGAGACCTTTCTTGATCGCGTCCTGGTGCGAACCGGAGAAAGCCGTGAACACCAGCTCACCCGCGTAGGGCTGGCGCGGTGGAACGGTCATGCCGGTGCAGCGTTCGTAGATCTCCACCAGCTCGTTGATCTGCGTCAAATCCAGCCCCGGCCTGATGCCGTGCATGTACAGATTCAGCGCGACGGTGACGACGTCGAGGTTGCCGGTGCGCTCGCCGTTTCCAAAAAGCGTCCCCTCGACGCGATCGGCTCCAGCAAGCAACCCCAGTTCGGTCGCTGCAACGCCGGTGCCGCGGTCGTTGTGCGTGTGCAGGCTGATGATCGCGCAGTCGCGCCGCTTCAGATTGCGGCAGAACCATTCGATCTGGTCCGCATACACATTCGGCATCGCCACCTCGACTGTGTCGGGCAGGTTCAAAATCATCTTCCGCTCCGGTGTCGGTTGCCACACGTCCATCACCGCCTCGCAGACTTCGAGCGAGAACTCGACCTCGGTGGCCGAGAAACTCTCCGGCGAATACTGATACACCACGTCTGTTCCAGCGAGGCGGGGCAGCCGGTCCTTGATCCACTGCGTGCCGCGGCGGGCGATCTGTAAGATGTCCGCTTTTTCCAGGCCAAAAACGATCCGCCTCTGCGCCGGCGAGGTCGAGTTGTACATGTGAATGATCGCGCGCTTCGCTCCGACAAGCGATTGCACGGTGCGCTCGATCAAATCCTCGCGCGCCTGCACGAGCACCTGGATGGTCACGTCCTCGGGAATGCGTCCGCCCTCGACCAAACGGCGCATGAACTCGAACTCCGTGTTCGACGCCGACGGAAAACCGACCTCAATTTCCTTGAACCCGCACTTCACGAGCGCGTCGAACAGCTCGAGTTTTTGCGAGACGTTCATCGGCACGGCGAGCGCCTGGTTGCCGTCGCGAAGATCGACGCTGCACCAGATCGGTGCCTGTGTCAGCACACGGTTTGGCCATTGCCGGTCGGGCAAATGCACGGGAGGAAAAGGGCGATACTTACTGCTTGGATTGGTCAACATGGTTTCGGAAAAGTTTTCAGGCGGAGTTCAAAACATTGCGACCGGTTGCCACTCTCCGCCTCAAGCAGCACGGCCGACGATTACGAAACGAAAAGGGCTCCCGTGTTCTGCGGGAGCATCGTAAGTCGGCCTGTGAATGGCGTGAACATCGGGCGGGAAAGTACCAGCCCCAGCGGGAAATTCAATCGCGCATTTTCACAGCGGGAGACTGGCCGGGCCGTCCGTCAGCAGGCGCGCATCCAAATTTCCTGTTCGCACCGCTGAACCGCCGCGTTTACTCTCGCGCCATGCAGCTACGATGGATTCCCGCTTCACGAGGCGACGCGGCGATGGAGCGGGCTCTCTCACGCGAGCTTTCCATCGCACCGTTTCTTGCGGCGCTCCTTTGCCAGCGCGGATTCCGGGACGCTGCCGCGGCGAATGATTTTCTAAAGCCGATGCTCAAGAAGCTGTCCGATCCGTTTCTTTTGCCGAACATGCGCGAGGCCGTCGAACGAATCCTCGCGGCGGTCGATCGCAAAGAGCGCATCGTTCTTTACGGGGATTACGACGTGGACGGCGTCACGTCGCTCGCGCTCTTCACTCGCCTGTTGCGGGCGTTCGGTGCGGACCCGGGCACGTTTCTGCCGCAGCGCATGGACGAAGGCTACGGCTTGAGCGCCGAGGGAATCGCGCGCTGCATCGAAACGTCGCGCCCGCAACTGCTCGTCGCGCTCGACTGCGGCACGTCGTCAGTGCGCGAGATCGCATCGCTCCGTGCGCAAGGCGTGGACGTGCTCGTCTTCGACCACCACGAGATCAAGGGCGCGCTGCCGGATTGCACGTTGGTCAATCCGAAGCTGGATGGAAACCGGATGGAGCCGCCTGCCACGGATACGCAATCCCTTTCCGCAATCCGCAATCCGCATTCCGCATTCGACAACCTCTGCACCGTCGGCATCGTCTTCAAAGCCTGCCACGCGCTGCTCAAGACGCGGCCCGTGGCGGGACTCGATCTGCGCGAGTATCTCGACATCGTCGCGCTCGGAACCGTCGCGGACATTGTGCCGCTCATCGGTGAGAACCGCCTGCTGGTGCAAAAGGGATTGCAGCAGATGGAGCGGACCCGCTGGGTCGGACTGCGCGCGCTCATGGACATCGCCGCCGTGCGCGCGCCAATCCGTCCCGGCGATGTCGGCTTCCGGCTCGGTCCCCGCCTTAACGCGGCCGGCCGCCTCGGCACGGCCGAGGATGCGCTCCGCCTCATGCTCACGGAGGATTTGTCCGAGGCCCGCGCGCTTGCCGTCAGCCTCGACCGGCAGAACCAGGAGCGTCAGCTTGTTGAACAGCGGATTTTGCGCGCCGCCGAAGCGATGGTCGCATCGAGCTTCGATCCCGCGCGCGACGCTGCCATCGTGCTCGGCGAGACCGGCTGGCATCCTGGCGTGCTCGGCATCATCGCATCGCGCATTTCAAAATCATATCACCGCCCGACATTTGTCATCGGCTTCGACGAAGCGGGGCTCGGCAAAGGAAGCGGGCGCAGTATCGAGGGGCTCTCGCTCGTCCGCGCGCTCGGCTATTGCGGAGCCTTGCTTGAAAAATTCGGCGGACACGAGATGGCGGCGGGACTGACGATTCGCCAGGACCGGTTTCCGGAATTTCAGCGCGCGTTTCTCGACTGCGCCCGGCGCCTGCTTGCCGACGAAGACCTGCAGCCGCGCCTCCGGCTCGATTGCGAGGTTGAACTCGCCGAACTCGATTTCGATTTCCTCGAGCACCACGATTTGCTCCAGCCGTTCGGTATTGGAAATCCGCAGCCGGTCTTCTTCGCGCGCGGTGTGTCGCTTGCCGCCGAGCCGCGCGTGATGAAGGAGAAGCACCTCTCGCTGCGCCTGCGCCAGAACGGTGGCGAGTGCGCGGCGGTTTTCTTCAACGCGATGGCAAATGAGCTGCCGCGCCAGCCGTGGGACGTGGCGTTCCGCATCGAGCGCAACGAGTATCGCGAGCGCGTGAGCGTGCAGGTGCAGGTGGTCGCGGTTCGCAAAATGACGAAATCCGAATGACGCGGGCAGCCAATGACGAAATCCGAATGACGAATGACGAAGAAATGACGAAGTCAGAAATCCGAATCGCGCGCAGCCGCCGCTGGACCTTTCGTCATTCCAGCTTCGGATTTATTTCGTCATTCGTCATTCGTGCTTCGTCATTTCCCAAATGAGCGCCTTTGACCCCAGCACCCCGCTTCGCGATCTCGACTGGATTCCCGCCCAACGAATGCGGCAGTTCGAGCGGCTCGGGCTGTCAACGGCTGGCGATCTTCTCACGCACTATCCGCGCCGCTACGAAGACCGCCGGCAGTTCGATCGTTTCCCCGAGCAGGAAAGCGACACGCCGGTTTGCGTCTGCGGAATCGTTGCCAGGACAGCGGTAAAGCGGCTTCCGGGCTGGAAGAAACTCTTCGAGGTCGTGCTGCGCGAGGAGGAATCGCACGCGCTCAGCGCGACGTTGCACTGCCGCTGGTTCAACGCGCACTTCGTCGAAAAGATGATCGCCACCGGACAGCGGCTTGTTGTTTTTGGCAAGCCGAAGCTGCGCAAGAACACGATCTGCATCGACCATCCCGAGTTTGAAATCGTCGAGAACGACGAGGACATTTCGATCCACCTCAAACGGATCACGCCGGTCTATGGCGCGACGGAAGGCTTGTCGCAGCGGGTGTTGCGCGCCCTGATTTTTCGCGTCTGCGAAGCGATCGCCAACATCGACCTCGAACATCGCCTGCCTGCGAAGCTGGATTCCACACCGCTTCGCGATGCCCTGCGGCAAATACACTTTCCCGATTCATGGGAAGATCGTGACAAGGCGAGGCGTCACCTCGTGCTGGCGGAATTCTTCGAGATGCAGCTTTTCATCGCGGCGAAGCGCGCCGATGCCGTTTCGCGACCCGGCGCGTCCCACTGCGGACCGGGCGCGCTGGTCCGGCGGTTTCACGAGAAGCTGCCGTTCCCCCTCACAAAAGCGCAGACGCGCTCGATTGCCGAAATCCGAACCGATCTCGCCGCGCCGCATCCGATGAACCGGCTCCTTCACGGTGATGTCGGCTCAGGCAAAACCGTGGTGGCGCTCTCAGCAATGCTGCTCGCCGTCGAATCCGGCAGCCAGGCCGCGCTCATGGCCCCGACGCAGATTCTCGCCGAGCAGCACTACCTCAACTTCAAGCGCTGGCTCGAACCGCTCGGCGTGACCGTCGCACTCCGCACCGGCTCCCGCGCGGAAGACACGATGGCACTGCCACTGTTCGCGCAAGCGGACCCTGTGAAGACGCCCGATGCATCAGCGTCAGAGTCGGGTTTGGCGGACGTCGTGAATCCGGGTAGCGCACGCGGCCCGCGTGCTGCGGCCGGCGGCCCGCCGACCGCACCGGGAGCGCGTTATTCCCGCCGACGGCTCCCGCATTTCGAAGAGCCATGGGCAATCTACGCGATCGCTTTCAGCACCCTCGACCGCCGACGGCTCAACGAGCGCGCACGGCAGATCGTCCTGGACTGCGTGCTCCATTGGAAAGATCGCCGTTACACCCTTTTCGCCACGTGCATCATGCCCGATCACGTCCACCTGCTCATCCAGCCGACGATCAAAGAGTTGACCGCCGACGGCTCCGCAGTATTCTTTTCGCTCGCCGAGATTCTTCACACGATCAAGTCGTTCACGTCGCATGAGATCAACAAGATCGAGAACGAAAGCGGGGCGCTCTGGGAGAAGGAACGATTCGACCGTTACGTGCGTTCCGATCGCGACTTGGAGGAAAAGTACAATTACATCCTCGGAAACCCTTGGAACTCGGGAGCGGTCGAGGAAGGCGAGGAATATTCGTGGGTCTGGTTTCCCGGATGCGAGTACGAGCGCATGACGAGTGCGGAGCCCAACTCGGTGCTCTCGGCGGGCCGCCGAGATCAGCACGCGAGCCGCGTGCGCTACCCGGACCTTGCGTTCGGCGATCTCCCCCACATCCTCATCGGCACGCACGCGCTGCTTTATGAAGGCGTGAATTTTTCCAACCTCGGCCTCGTGGTCATCGACGAGCAGCACAAGTTCGGCGTCATGCAACGCGCGCGGTTGATCGAGCAGGGCACCGTGCCGGACGTGCTCGTGATGACCGCGACGCCGATCCCGCGCACGCTCACCATGACGCTCTACGGCGATCTCGATGTTTCGACGCTCGACGAGATGCCGGCGAATCGCGGGAAAATAATCACCGCGGTCCGCGATGACTCGAAGCTGCCGGATGCAGTCGCTTTCATCCGCAAGCAACTCGACGAAGGCCGGCAGGCTTACATCGTCTATCCGCTCATCGACGAATCGCCGAAGCTCGAGGCGAAGGCCGCCGCGCAGGAGTTTGAAAAGTGGCGGACGCTGCTCGAACCCATGCGCTGCGACCTGTTGCACGGGCGCATTCCGCCGCCGGAGAAGGACGCGATCATGGAACGGTTCCGCAAAGGCGAAACGAAAGCGCTCATTGCCACGTCGGTCATCGAGGTCGGAATCGACGTGCCGAACGCGAACATCATGCTCATCGAAAACGCGGAGCGATTCGGCCTTGCGCAGCTTCATCAACTCCGTGGACGCATCGGGCGCGGCGAGCACAAGTCGTATTGCATATTGATCGGCTCCGCCAAAAACGACGAGGCGATCGAAAAACTCCAGACGCTCGAAAAGACGGCGAACGGTTTTGAAATCGCCGAGGCCGATCTGCGGCTGCGCGGGCCGGGCGACATCCTCGGCACGGCGCAAAGCGGACTGCCGCCGCTCAAGCTCGGCGACCTGCTTGCCGACGCCGGGTTGATGCGTCTCGCGCGCGACGCGGCCACCGAAATTTTTGCGAGCGATCCCAAATTGCAATGCAGCGAAAATATCCGATTCCGTGATTTGATTCTCGAGCGCAGGAAATTCATGCTCTCGCAAGTCAGTTAGAACCCATGAAACGATTTCTTATCTTTGTCATTCTCGTCACCCTGGCGGTCTATTCGCTCTACCGATGGACGGAAAACCATCGGCAGGTTCGCCAGCCGGAGAAATTCACGCCTGCTGAGTCAGCGCGCCTGAGTGAAAAGGAGACACGCGGTCTTCTCGATCTGGACGAGCAGTATCAGGCCCTCGTCGATTCCGTGGTGCCCTCCGTGGTGAGCATCACGACTGCGAAGCGCGTGCGCGCGCAGACGCCGATGCTCATCGATCCCTTCGAGCAGTTCTTCGGGCGCCGCTTTCGCAACATGCCGCAGGAGCGTGTCCAGAACTCGCTCGGCTCCGGCGTGATCGTTTCCAAGGAAGGCCACATCATCACGAACAACCACGTCATCGCCGACGTGGATGAGGCGAAGGTGCAGTTGAGCGACGGGCGCACGCTGCCGGCGAAGCTCATCGGCACCGACCCCGGATCGGACATTGCTGTTTTGAAAATCGACGCGCCCAATCTCATACCGATGCCCTTCGGTGATTCCGACAAGGTCCGCGTCGGCCAGCGCGTGATCGCCGTGGGAAATCCGTTCGGGTTTGAGGAGACGGTGACGGATGGAATCATCAGCGCCAAAGGCCGGCGGGCGATGGACGACAGCACCAACGAATTTTTCCAGACCAACGCCGCCATCAATCCCGGCAACTCGGGCGGCCCGCTGGTGAACATGCGCGGCGAGATCGTCGGCATCAACAGCGCGATTTTTTCCAGTTCAGGATCACCCACTGCAGGCTGGCAGGGCATCGGGTTCGCGATCCCTGCGAACACCGCGAGGCGCGTGCTCGAAAGCATCCTGACCACCGGTCGAGTCGTGCGCGGCTATCTGGGAGTGGCCATCCAGCAGATCACGCCGGAACTGGCGGCGCAGTTCGGACTCAAGGACATGGACGGCGTGCTTGTCTCTGAAGTCACCGCCGACTCACCGGCGCAGAAGGCAGGCATCAAGAGCGGTGACGTCATCCGCCAGTTCAACGGTCATTCCATCAAGGACATTCGTGAGCTGCGCAGCCGTGTCGCGCAGTTGCAGGTCGGGGCGAAGGCGAAAGTTGTCGTGCAGCGCGCGGGGAAGGAAATGGAAGTCACCGCCGAGATCGCCGAGCAACCGGACAATCTCCAGGCGCGCCAGGGCATCGTTCCACAAACACCGACGCCCGCTCAGCCAATTCTGCCACCGCCGCCTGCACCGCCTGCGCCTCCTGCTCCGAAGAATCCTCCCCCGGCTCAGAGCGCATCGAATGTGCTCGCCGGCGTGCGCGTTTCCGAAATCCCTGCGGAACATCGCGCGGATCTCCCCGAAAACGCCAGGGGCGTCATGGTTACGGCAGTCGATCCGGATTCACCGGCGGCGGAGTCGCTTCAAGTTGGCGACGTGATCGAGGAGGTCAACCGCCAGCCGGTGGCCTCGGTCGAGGATTTCCAAAAAACCACGGCCACACTCAAGCCCGGCGAGAAGCAGATGCTGTTCATCTGCCGCGGGAAGACGCGGTCTTTTGTGGTGCTCACGCCGCGCTGATGGAAGAAATTTCAGATTGCAGATTTCGGATTGCAGACTGAAAAAGACTGCGCACACATCGCCCGCCAATCTGAAATCTAAAATCTAAAATCCAAAATCATCTATGGGTCGCCAATGGCTCCACGCAAAACGCGAAGTCGCCGGTCTTAAAAAAGGCCAGCTCGTCGGAAAAATCGTCAAGGAAATCATGGTCGCCGCGAAGCTCGGCGGGCCCGATCCCGAGGGGAACGCGCGCCTTTTCGCCGCCGTCGAGAAAGCACGCAAGGCAAGCGTCACGCGCGACGTGATCGAGCGCGCAATCAAAAAAGGCGCGGGCATCGGCGACGACAAGCTGGTGATGGAGCACATCGTCTATGAGGGCTACGCACCGCACAAAGTGCCGGTCATCGTCGAGTCACTCACCGACAACCACAACCGCACCGCGCCCGAGATGCGGCAGCTTTTCAAGAAAGGCCAGCTCGGCACCGCCGGTAGCAACAAGTTCCTCTTCGACCACGTCGGACTCGTCGAGGCGCATCATCCCGACGCGGGCACAGACATCGAGGCTGCGGCAATCGAGGCCGGCGCGAACGAAGTCGAGCCGCTCACGCATGAGCAGAATGACGACATTCCCGAAGGTCACGCCGGGGCGCGCTTCATCACCGAGCGCACTGCCTGCGCAGCCGTTTCGAAATGGCTTGCCCAGAATGGTTGGACCGTCGTCACGAGCGAACTCGGTTACGTCGCGAAAACGTTCCCAGCGCTCAGCGAACTGGACCGGGCGGAGGTTGGCGAGTTCCTGCAAGCGCTTGAGGACCACGACGACGTGCATCGCGTCTGGGCGGCGGTGAAGTAGAAAAGACTTCCAAGTCCCTTCATCGCTCTGAAAAACAGCGTCGTTTTTAACCGCGTTGCAGCGAAGCATCGGCGTGACGGATTTTGGATGTCTTCGCGCGGCTTGTGGCCGTTGGCAAGGAGCCGGCATTCGCGTTCGTGCTGCCACTGGCTGAGTTTCGTTTGTGGGATCGAGTCGGCGAGCCGGGTGGTGATGAAATACGTGGCCCGCTGCTGACGCCGGTGTGGCAACTTGAATCGCCCATATACAACCCAACACGGTTCGGATGTTTTGGCTCCTTGCAACTGGAGCAGATCAAATCTACCAGTAGGCTCTCAAAAATAGTGGACGCCGAACCTCTCCCATCTCCCGCTTCCGCGAGTTCACAAGGCGTGAAAACTTCCAGCCGCGATCGCTTCCTTGCCGCCGCTCGCTGCCTGCCTGTCGATCGCGCTCCCGTCTGGCTCATGCGCCAGGCCGGGCGCTGTCTGCCGGAATATCGGGCGCTGAAGGAAAAGCATTCGTTTGTTGAATTGGTGCGCACTCCCGAACTGGCGGCCGAGGTGACGCTCCAGCCGATCCGGCGATTCGATTTCGATGGCGCGGTCTTGTTTAGCGATATTCTCGTCATTCCAGAGGCGATGGGGCAGCCGTATCATTTCCGGGAGACCGGCGGCATCGAGATGGATTTCGCGGTGCGTTCGGCGGACGACGTTCGCCGGCTCGATTCGAGCCACGTCGCGGAACGGCTTGGTTATGTGGCTGACGCGCTGGCGCTCATCAAGCCCGCGCTGAACCAGCGCACGGCTCTGCTGGGATTCGTCGGCTCGCCGTGGACGCTGGCGAACTACATGGTCGAGGGCGCTGGAGGCCATGAGCCGGCGCGGACCAAGGAGATGTTTTACTGCGAGCAGCGTTTGTTTCACGAATTGCTGGAAAAACTGACCGCCGCAGTGATCGAGTTCGTCCGTCTTCAAATTTCGTCGGGGGTGGATGCGCTCCAGATTTTCGACAGCTCGGGCGGTCTTCTTGCAGACAATGTTTTCGACGCCGCCTCGGGCCGCTGGATGCGCGACATCGTCAGGGCGATCGACGGCGCGGTGCCGGTGATCGTTTTTTCCCGGGGCACTCACGGCAACTGGGGTTCGCTCGTCTCGACCGGCGCGAATGTGCTGAGTGTGGACTGGACGCAGCCGCTGGCCGAGGTGCGCGCGCTGCTGCCAAAAAACGTCGGCGTTCAGGGCAACCTTGATCCTGCGCTGCTCACCACCACGCCTGAAATCGTGGCGCGCGAGACCGCGCGAATCCTGAGCGACATGGCCGGGCTGCGCGGGACACATCTTCAACCTCGGCCACGGCGTGCCGCCAACGGCAAAGCTGGACTGCATCCAGGCGCTCGTCGATACCGTGCGAAACTTCCGATGAGCGCGCTCCAGGTTGATCTCGATCTGGTGAAAAAATACAACGTGGCCGGGCCGCGTTACACCAGCTTTCCGCCCGCGACGAAATTCACCGACACGATTGCGTGGGAGGAAGTGTCCGCGCTCATTGAGGCAAACAACCGCACCGCCCGCGATCTCTCGATTTATTTCCATATCCCGTTCTGCGAAACACTCTGCTGGTTCTGCGGCTGCACCACCGTCATCACGCTGAACCACGACAAGGGCCGGGACTACATCGACTATCTCGGCGCGCGAAGTTGCCAGGCTCAAGCCGATGCTCAACCCGGACCGAAAAGCGGTGCAACTCCACTTCGGCGGCGGCTCGCCCACGTTTCTGCGGCCCGACGAAATCCGCAGGCTCGGCGACATCATTCACGAACACTTCAGTTCGCGCCGGACATCGAGGCGAGCGTCGAGGTCGATCCGCGCCGGCTCACGCGCGACCACGTTGTCGCGCTGCGCGACATTGGCTTCAATCGCGCGTCGATGGGCGTGCAGGATTTCAACCCGGCCGTGCAGCAGGCCGTTCATCGCATCCAGCCGCGCGAGATGACGCAGCAGGCGATGGACTGGATGCGCGAACTCGGCTTCGGCTCGATCAACCTCGATCTCATCTACGGCCTGCCCCACCAGACGCCGGAGTCGTTCGACGACACGCTCGAAATCGTCCTCGGCATGGAGCCCGACCGCCTCGCCGTTTTCAGCTACGCGCATGTGCCGTGGATCAAACCGGCGCAAAAGATTCTTGAGCAAAAAGTGCTGCCCACGCCCGAGACGAAGCTGCAACTGCTGAAGCTGGTGATCGAAAAACTCACCGCCAACGGCCGCTACGTTTACATCGGCATGGATCATTTCGCGCGGCCCGACGACGAACTCGCCGTCGCCCAGCGCAACAAGCAGCTCCAGCGAAATTTCCAAGGCTACAGCACGCGCGCCGGCTCGGACATCTACGCCTTCGGCATGAGCGCGCGTCTCGCAAACGCCCGATGTTTATTGGCAGAACGAAAAGGAACTGCCGAAGTATCAGGCCGCCGTGGACGCTGGAAACGTGCCGATGCACAAGGCTTGCATCGTGAGCAGCGAGGACAGAATTCGACGCGAAACCATCATGCGCGTCATGTGCGATCTCTCGCTTGATTTTGCCGCGATGTCCGAACGGCTCGGAATCAACTTCGAGCAGCACTTCGCCAACGAACTCGCCGCGCTGGCGCCGTTCGAGGCCGACGGCCTTGTGAGGCGCACTCCCGAAGGCATGGACGTCACCGATGCGGGCCGCCTTTTCATCCGCAACATCGCCATGTGCTTCGACAACACACTCGCGCCAGCCGGCGAGCGGCGACACTCGAAGACGATCTGAACCAGCCACCCGTTGACCAGGCGAAGCCAGGGGCATAACCTGCACTCACGATGAAAAGCAAATTCCACGTCACGCTGCTGGAACATTCCGAAGGCGTGTCCGTCAGTTGCCCCGAACTGCCGGGCTGTCATTCCCAGGGCGCAACGACGGCCGAGGCCATGGAAAACATCCGCGATGCCATTCAAGGCTACCTTGAACTCTACGGCGCGCCGGAACTGCATTGCGAAATCCGCGAGATGGAAGTGACCGCCGCGTGATAGGCCCAAGCTTCCAGGCGTCGATCACCTGCGCGCCGTGAAGGCGCTCGAAAAGGCAGGTTTCCACATTGACCGCCAGAGCAAGCAGCGGAGCGGCGGCACTCGGAGACGATTTGACGCGACGTTGCCAGTCTCCTGAAAGTGCCGTATGAACAAAGGATGAAATCGAGCGACCTCATCACAGTCGATCCGGAAATTCTTGGCGGCACGCCGGTTTTCAAGGGCACGCGCGTACCGGTGAAGACGCTCTTCGATTATCTTGAAGACAATTACTCCTTGGAAGAATTCCTCGCGTGCTTCCCGACTGTGACCCGCGAGATCGCCTGCCGCGTTTTGGAGCGCTCGGAGTCCGCTCTTCTTGATCCGGTCGCCGCGTGAAAATCCTGCTGGACGAATGCGTGCCATGGCCTATGCACCGGATTCTCACCGGCCACGATTGCAGCACCGCACAACAAAAAGGTTGGGGAGGAATCAAGAACGGCGATTTACTCCGACTGGCAGAGGCGGAATTCGATTTGTTCATCACCTCCGATCAGAATTTGCGTTACCAGCAAAACCTATCCGAACGAGCCATCGCGATTTTGGAACTTGGCACCAATAAAATCCGCCGCATCGAGTCTGCCGCATCGGCGATTCAATCCGCCGTCGGGTCGATTCAGCCCGGAGAACTTAGAAGACTGGAAATCCCGTGAGCAGCAGTCCCGACAAATCCGTCGCGATCATCGGCGCTGGCATCACGGGGCTGACAGCTGCGTTTTACCTGAAACGCGGCGGAGTGCCGGTCACCGTTTATGAGGCGGGCGGGCGGGTCGGCGGCGTGATTCAATCGCTGCGCAAAGACGGTTACCTCGCCGAGTTCGGGCCGAACACGATTCTCGAAACGTCGCCCAAGATCGCCCAGTTGGTGAGCGACGCGGGCATCCAATCGCGCCGCCTCGATCCCGATCCGCGCGCCGGGGCGCGTTATGTGGTCCGCTATAAACGCCCTGTCGAGATGCCCGGATCGCCGGTCGGATTTTTGACGACAGATTTGTTTTCGATCGGGGCCAAGCTCGCCGTGTTGCGCGAGCCGTTCATCGCGCCGCGCCGCGACGGTGTTGAGGAAAGCATCGCGCAGTTTGTCGTGCGACGGTTCAACCAGGAATTCCTCGACCACGCGATCGACGCACTCGTGGCCGGCATCTACGCGGGCGATCCGTACAAGCTCTCGGTGACGCACGCGTTTCCGAAACTCAAGGCGCTGGAGGACAACTACGGCTCAATGATCAAGGGCCAGATTTTTGGCGCGCGCGAACGCAGGAAACGCGGCGAAGTGGCAAAGGATCGCGCGCCAAAGTTTTCTTTCGACGAAGGACTGCAGGTGCTTCCCGATACGCTCGCCGCGATTCTCGGCGATGCGGTGAAACTCAACACTCCCGTCACCGCCATCGCGCAGACCGGGGACGGGTGGCGCGTCACATTTTCGGAGGGACGAGTTGCACGAGTCCCTGATCAGCAAGCCGAAGATGGGGACTCGTGGAACTCGTCCCTCCGGGAGCATAGCGCCGTGATCTTCGCCTGCACGGCTCACGCGCTGGCGCAGATGAAAATCGATGCGCGAACGCCTGTCAGCTTTTCACCTTTATCCGAGATTCGGCATCCGCCCATCGCGAGCGTGGTGCTCGGCTTCCGGCGCGAAGACGTCGCGCATCCGTGCGAGGGATTTGGGGCGCTGATTCCGAGAGTCGAGGGCTTCAAAATTCTCGGCACCATTTTCTCCTCGTCTCTGTTCCCGAATCGCGCACCCGAAGGGCATCTCACGCTCACGAGCTATGTCGGCGGGGAGCGCCATCCCGAACTGGCTGCATTGCCGGAGGACGAATTGTTCGAACTGGTGCGCGAGGATTTGCGCGTGCTGCTCGGAGTCAAAGGCGCGCCGACGTTCAAGCACTCCGTCTTCTATCCCAAGGCGATCCCGCAATACAACGTCGGCTACGGGCGCTTCCGCGATTTGATGACACAGATCGAGGCGACGACGCCGAATCTATTTTTCGCCGGGCATTATCGCGACGGAATTTCGTTGAGCGATTCGATCGTTTCCGGTCGCAACATCGCCGAACGTGTTGAAAAGCAACTCGCTTCAGTGCAGCCTCCCCGCGCATGAAAAAGGGCGTCCTCTTAATCAACCTCGGCTCTCCCGATTCCACGAGGGTTTCGGATGTGCGGCGATACCTGAATGAGTTTCTCATGGACGGTCGTGTGATCGACGTGGCGTGGCCATTGCGCCGCTTCATCGTCGGCATGATCCTCATCAACCGGCCCAAGGAATCCGCGCACGCCTACTCGAAAGTCTGGACGCCGGAAGGCTCGCCGCTCGTCGTCACCAGCCGAAATGTGCAGCGCGATTTGCAACGACGCGCCGGCGGCGACTTCGTCGTGGAACTTGCCATGCGCTACCAGAACCCCAGCATCGAGTCCGCCATCGTCACGCTGCGCGCGCAAGGCGTCACCGACCTGCTCGTTTTCTCCCTGTTTCCCGCATTACGCGATGTCGAGCTTTGAAACGGCGGTCGTCCGCGCGCAGGAAGTCGCCGCCAAGTTCGCGCCGGACATGAAGGTGAAAATCGCGGACCCGTATTACAACGACCCCGACTACATCGCAGCGCTCGCCGCCAGCGCATCGGATTATTTGAGCAAAGGCTACGATCATCTGCTGTTCAGCTTTCACGGCCTGCCCGAGCGGCACCTGCGCAAGTCTGACCCGACCGGCAGCCATTGTCTCGCCAAGCCGGACTGCTGCGAGACGCCCAGCCCGGCCCACCGCACCTGCTACCGCGCGCAATGCCTCGCCACCGTTCGCGCTTTTGTGGCGGCTGCCGGCGTGCCTGCGGAAAAATATTCCGTCGCATTCCAGTCGCGACTCGGACGCGATCCGTGGCTGAAGCCTTACACCGATTTCGAATTCGAGCGTCTCGCGAAAAGCGGCGTGAAGAAGCTGCTCGTCATCTGCCCCGCGTTCGTCTCCGACTGCCTCGAAACACTCGAGGAAATCGCGATGCGCGGCAGCGAAATTTTCAAAGAAGCCGGCGGCGAAGAATTCGCGCTGATCCCGTGCATGAACGAGCATCCGCACTGGCTCGAATCGCTGGAGAAGCTGGTCCGCAGGAGCCTGGTTTCTGAAAGCGCCCCTGTCGCTGCGTGATACCATTCGCGCACGAATCCCCCCGGCTGTCGGGGGGTTCCGGCTTCGAACCTCTCAGTAGATCCACGGCTCGCTGAGCTGGAACGCGTTGCGGATCAAGTTGCACTCGGGACCGGACGGCTCGATGACAACCTCGACGATATCGAAACGGAAGAAGATATCGGGGTTGTCGAGCATGCGCAGCCACGCCAGCGCGCCGCGTGAAATGAGGTGCTGCTTCTCGCGATTCACCGCCTCGGACGGCGCGCCAAAGTAAGTCGAGCGCCGCGTTTTCACTTCTACAAAAACGAGCGTGTCTTTCTCGCGGCAGACAATATCGACTTCGCCTCCGCGCGGGGCGCGAAAATTCCGGCGCAGAATTTTGAAGCCATTTGCGCGCAGGAACCGCCCGGCCAGCTTCTCGCCGAACCGGCCGAGTTCCGCCGGGTCATTCGAAGGCGAGGAGTTGCTGCGCCACCGGTAGAAAAGTCCGGCGATGAATTGGACTAGGCCCATGGGTTTGGAGTCGTTCGAGATGAAGTCCGGTGCAGTAGCCCTTGTGCCGGGCGAAACCGTAGTCGGGATAAAGGGTGTCCATTTCGAGCATGATGCGGTCACGCGTGACCTTGGCGATCACGCTCGCGGCGGCAATGCTCAGGCTGAGCGCGTCCCCTTTCACGATCGCGGTCTGGGGGATCGGAAACGGGCGGACCGGCAGACCGTCAATCAAGACGTGTTGCGGCGTGGTGGAAAGCGCCGCAACCGCGCGCCGCATCGCCTGATGCGTCGCCCGGAGAATGTTGATCCGGTCAATCTCGTCGTGAAGCACGACAGCGACAGACCAGCAGACCGCCGCGTCGCCGGTCAATTCCGCGTGAATCTCCTCACGTTGCAAGGGAGTGAGCTTTTTTGAGTCCGTGAGAGTTTTGTGCCTGAACCGCCCGGGAAGAATCACCGCCGCGGCGACGACCGGCCCGGCCATCGGCCCGCGCCCGGCCTCGTCGATGCCGGCGATAATTTCGATGCCGGTTTTTTGGAGAGCGCGTTCGTGCTTGAGGCTGCAAGCCATCGGAGAATTTCAGATTGATGATTTCAGACTGCAGATTGAATGAACCGGCTCGGCTCAATCTGCAAATCATAAATCTGAAATCTGAAACGACCCCTATTCGCGAACGGCCATCGCCTGCTTGCCCTTGCGGGTGCGCAGGTAATTCAGCTTCGCCCGGCGGGCAGTGCCCTGCGTCTCGATCTCGATCTTCGCGATGCGCGGCGAGTGAACCGGAAAAACGCGCTCGACACCTTCGCCGTAGGAAATCCGGCGCACCGTGAAGGACGCATTCAGCGCCGTGCCTTTGCGAGCGATGACGATGCCGGTGAAAATCTGGATGCGCTCCTTGTCGCCTTCGACGACGCGGGTATGCACGCGAACGCTGTCGCCCACTTTGAATTTCGTGACGTTCTGCTTCAGTTGTTCCTTCTCGATGGTGTCGATGATGTTCATGGTCTTGCGCGTTCGGCTTTTGTTTTGAAAAAGGGCTAAACGTGTAGCCGAAATTTGCTGCAAGGCAAACTAAATTGTGCCACTTCCTTTCCGCGCATGGATCAAATCATCGACCTCGGCAGCGACTCCTATTTCATGGGCGAGGCTTTGCGGCAGGCGGTCCGGGCGTGGAACGCGGACGAAGTTCCCATCGGCGCGGTCATCACGCATCAGGGAAAAATCATCGCCCGGGCCTTTAACCAGGTCGAAATGCTGAAGGACGCGACGGCACACGCGGAGATGCTGGCGATCACGCAGGCCGAAAGTGCGATCGGCGACTGGCGGCTGAACGAATGCGAACTTTATGTGACGAAGGAGCCGTGCCCGATGTGCGCCGGCGCGATGGTTCACGTCCGGCTCAAGCGCGTGATCTTCGGTTGCCCGGCGGAAAAGGATGGAGCCGCTGGCAGCCTCTTGAATCTGCTCCAGCATCCCGGGCTCAATCACCACTGCGAGATCACCCAAGGCGTGCGGCTCGACGAATGCCGGTCGCTCTTGCAGCAGTTCTTTCAGGAAAAACGGAAGCCGTCCGGGTAGCACGGGCGTCCACGCCTGTTGGTTTTGGCGTCCTCGCCGAAACGAACTTTCCTTTGCGTGGGCCTGCCCGAACCGACGCGCCGCTTGGATTACCCGACTCCGCAAAAAGCGCGCGATGGCGGGGACGCCATCGCCAACAGGCGGGACGCCTGTGCCACCCGTCCGAAGACCCAGGTCGCATTTTGCTTGAGGTGCAGCCGTTAGGTTGGAACCATCCCCGCCCATGCACTGGATTGCCGACCCGCAAGCATGGATCGCACTCATCACGCTCACCGTTCTCGAACTGGTGCTGGGGATCGATAACGTCATTTTTCTTTCGATCCTCGCCGGCAAGCTGCCGCCCGAACAGCGCCAGAGAGCCCGCACTCTCGGCCTCGCCGGGGCGATGCTCATGCGCATCGGCCTGCTGCTTTCGCTTTCCTGGGTGATTCGTCTGACGGCCCCGCTCTTTGTCGTGCTCGGCAAGGATATTTCCGGGCGCGATTTGATCCTGATCCTCGGAGGGCTTTTTCTGCTCGCGAAGAGCACCCACGAAATTCACGACAAACTCGAAGGCGAGCAAGGCCACGCCTCGGCGCGCGTGAAGCCGTCGTTCCTGAGCGTGATCGTGCAGATCATGCTGCTCGACATCGTCTTCTCGCTCGACTCCGTCATCACCGCAGTCGGCATGGTGAACGACCTTGTCATCATGATCACGGCTGTCGTCGTGTCTGTCATCTTCATGATGTTCTTCGCCGGCCCGATCAGCAGGTTCGTGGACCGCCATCCGACGATCAAAATGCTGGCGCTAAGTTTTCTGCTGCTCATCGGCGTGACTCTCATCGCCGAAGGTTTCGGCCAGCACATCTCCAAGGGCTACATCTACTTTGCCATGGCGTTCTCCGTCTTCGTGGAGATGCTCAACCTGAGACTGCGAAAGGTGCATCCCGAACCGGTGAAGCTCCGCGAAGCCTACACGCCGGAAAAGTAGCGGTCCCTGCTGTGCGGAAAACCAGGCGTAGCCATGGAACCGCGAATCACGGCGGTGGAATTTCCAAAGCGCGGCAGATTTTCCGGGCCAGCATGTCGGGGATTTCCGGGTGGCGCGGCACGGGTTCGCGGCGTCCGGTGCGCGGGTTCCAGTAAATCGAGTGCGAGCCACCCTCGCGTTTCAGCGGGCATCCGTGCGCCTCAAGATGGCGGAGCAGTTCGCGCCGCTTCACACCAGTTCCATGAGCGTGCTTTCCTTCTTCATGCTCTTGCGTGCGTCTTCGCGACGGTCTTCCATGAGCAACAGAATGGCCTGTCGAAGGCTCTCGATACATTCCTCCTGGGTGCGCCCCTGGCCGTTGGCCTCGGGCACTTCCGGGCAGAAAGCCACGAACCATTCGCCATCGCGGTGAATTTCTGCTGTCAGCGGCACGTTCATGGCGGCAATATGGCACGATGTCTTCCAGCCGCGCAAGCGGGCGTTTGCACCGCATGAAACTCTCGAGCCGCCTCGGCGAACTCACGCTCGGCCACTCGGTGAACGCCGCGCTGGTGTACGGCTTCGATTACGTGCTCTACCCGTTTGTGATCTGGAGGCTGGGGCTGGTGAAAGGCGGGGTGACGATGTCGGTGCTCTCGCTCGTCGCCTGCCTGCTGACGCTCTGGTTTTACGACTGGAGCAAGCGCGACTGGCTCGGCATCGAAGCGGTGAAGCAACTGCGCGACGGCGGGGCAAAAACGCGCTGGCGTCGCTTGCTGGCATGGGCGCTGGCAAAGGGCGACGTGCCCGCGTGCGTGGCGCTTTCGATTTACGCCGATCCGTTCATCACCACGGCCTGCCTGCGGCGCGGCGCTTTCAACGGGATGACGCCGCGCGACTGGCGTGTCTTTTTCGCAAGCTGGGTGATTGCCAACGGCTGGTGGGCTCTCGCGTGCTTCGGCGGTCTGGAACTGGTAAAGAAACTTTGGCATCTGGCGTGGGCAGCGCGATGAGAAGTCTGCGGAACGGAGAGATCAAACGTCATTTCACCGTCGAGCGGACCGCGCGACTTCCGTTTCGTCTGCGAACGAAACTTCCACCCGGTTTTCATCCGGCCACTGGCGCTCGCGCATGAGCCATGCGCGCACAAACTCCTCGACGGTTTTCCGGCAGTGCTCGCGCACGAGCGCGATTCGCGACGGCTCTCCTGCGTAACGGGTAATCGTCGGAGTGATTTCTCGTTCGAGCGTGTCGAGTTGCTCGCTGCCGTCGAAGCGTGCCCAGCCGGCATCCAGTCTTTTCTCCATTGAGTCTGTATGGAGTGCAGGCGGCAGGGTCGGTTCGATCGGCGGCGCGAGCACGCGACAAACGGAGCCGGCAATTTCGATGTTCCATTTGCCGGCCAGCTTGAGGTGATAGCGATAGGTGACCGGCACACGGATCTCGGAGACGGTCGCGCCGAGGTAAATCCAGCCCCACGCGGTGTGGCGTTCGTCGGCGCGACGAAATGTTTCCGTTGCGGTCGCGGTCGCCAGTTCCAGCAGGCCGCCCGGCGCGCGACTGATCTGGGGCAGCGAAGCGATGAAGCGGGTCGTGACATCGACGCGAGTGAACGCCCCGGGACTGCACCAGCGAAGAAAGGCAAGCCAGCCCAACAGAACAAGGACGCCAAGCGCCACAATTGCCAACGGCCAGCGCAAACTGCGGAGCAAACCCAGAGTGTCGTTCATCGTCAGCAAATCAACATGCAATCGCCGTAGCTGTAAAAGCGGTATCGCTCGCGAATCGCCCCGGCGTAGGCGCGCAGCGCGAAATCCTTTCCCGCAAACGCGCAGACGAGCATGAGCAGCGTCGATTTCGGCAGGTGAAAATTCGTGAGCAGAACATCGACCGCTTGAAACTCAAAGGGCGGGTGAATGAAGATGTCGGTCGAGCTTTCCTGCGCGCGGATTTTTCCGTCGCGCTGCATGCACGATTCCAACACGCGCGCGGTCGTCGTGCCGACCGCGATGATGCGCTTTGCGTCGTTGATCGCGCGCGCGGCCGGCTCGCCAATGACGAACCGCTCGGCGTGCATCGGGTGATCGGCGATGCTCTCGACCTGCACCGGCTTGAACGTGCCGACACCGACGTGGAGCGTGATGAACGTGTGCGGTATCTTCGCCAGAATCTCCGGCGTGAAATGCAGGCCGGCGGTCGGCGCGGCGACGGCGCCCGGCGTTTGCGCGAAGACGGTTTGATAGCGCCCGGCGTCGCTCGTTTCCGCTTCGCGTTCCATGTAGGGCGGCAGCGGAATGCGTCCGCATTTTTCCAGATCGACCGGCCCATCAAAAGCGACGAGACGCTCGCCGTCCGGCAGGATTCCTGTCACGCGCCCGTTACTATTTGCGACATGCACCTTAGCACCGAGGCGCATTTTCCGTCCGGGCTTCACGAGACACTTCCACACATTCGCGGACGTTTGTTCCAGAAACAGGAACTCGATTTTGCCGTCGTCGGAAAAAACGCGCGCGGGAATGACCTTCGTGTCGTTCAGCACGACGAGATCGCCTTCGCGGAGATACGAGGGGAAATCGGAAAACGACTTATGCCCGATGCTTTCGCGCGCGCGGTCGAGGACCATCATGCGCGCATCCTCGCGGCGCTGGAGCGGCCATTTGGCGATGAGCGCCCCGGGCAGGTCGTAGTCGTAGTCGCGTGTCAGCAGGCTCATCCAAAGAAAAAACAAGTCCGGAAATCAGGAGATCAGGATCGTGGCTCAAAACGAGGAGCGCGTGTCATTCCGAGCGCAGCAAGGAACGACAAATCACCGCAGTGCCATCCTTCTGCTTCCTGATTTCCTGTTTCACTCTCCGGTCTTTTTCTCCGGCTCAGGCACCGGCTTGCTTTGTTTGTTGAAGACGCGCTGTAGCTTGATGCGGTTCGCGGCGGCAATCATGAGCTCGGCAACGCGGCGTTTTAACCGGCGGGCGCGGCCAAACATGAACAGGACGAAAACGGCGTAGAGGCTCAGCAGCCATGGACTGGGACTGCCCGTGTAAATCTGCCGCCACAAAATCGCGCTGAGCGCGAGCGCGTTGATCAAGACCGTCGTCACCACCGGCTTGTAAGCGAGCCGCACGCGGGTCAGGCATTTCGGTCCGCCGTGATACTCCGTCACGGTGCTTACCTTGATGCTCCAAAATTGGTTGCCGTAAATCTGCACGTCCCAGCTTTTCCAGCCGGTGTCGGCGGAGTATCGCCAGCCTTCGTCTTCGAGGAGTTGAAAAATTTCCGTCAGCAACTGCTCGCGGCCCACGCCATCCTCGTTCCAGAAGTCGAGCTTCGACTTGCTGCCGCGATGCTGCGCCGGGGTAACGCCAGCCTCGGGCGAGGCGATGACCGCGTTCGGCGTTTGTTTGAACTTGAGCCAGGTGAAGTAGCGCGCCCAGCCGCGCGCCAGCGGTTGCGCGAGCGCAAGGAACGCGACGAGCAGCCGCGCGCGAATCGTGTCGAACTTCGGCTCGATGCGCGCGTGCATCATGTACGAAAGCGCGACGAGAAAAGTTCCGCCAAACATGAGGTAGGGAACGATTCGCAGTTTCTCGAAGGGAATCGCGAGGACGAAGACAAACGACGTCAGCGCGACCCACTCGATACTGCTGAGATAAGCGGCGACATCGGATTGCGGCGTCGGGTAAATCGACTGGAACAAGCCCTGGCCGAAGACGCCGTGGTAAATGATCGGGCGGTTGAGCAGCCACGTAAAACGCGGCGCGCCGTAGATCTGGCCTTTCCATTTGGCCGTGCCGGTCGGGCCGAAAAAGATGAGGTGCTTGAACCGCAGCATCGACTCCGCTTCGCCGTAGCCTTCCTGCTGTTTGCGGAACGCCTGCAGCGTAAACCGCCGGTAATGCCAGACGATCGCCGACGGGCTGAACGCGATCACGCCGCCGCTCGTTTGCAGCCGCCAGCAGAAATCCACGTCGTCGCCGGCTTTGCGGTACTCCGTGTCGAACCCACCGACGCTCTCGAACGCCCAGCGGTGGAACGCCATGTTGCAGCCCGGAATGTGCTCGGCCACGACGTCCGTCAGCAAGACGTGGCTCGGTCCGCCCGGCGCGGACGCGACAGCCGCCTGCACCCAATTCACGGCCGGCGGCGAAATGTTCGGTCCGCCGACGCCGCAGTAATCGCCGCTCAAAAGCGTGCCGACCATGTAGTAGAGCCAGTCGGGATCAGCCATGCAGTCCGAGTCGGTGTAGGCAAAGATGTCACCCGTGGCCGCGCGAGCGCCCTCGTTGCGCGCATGGCTCAGGCCCATGTTCGTTTGCACGATGCTGATGAAATCGGGAGGCGCAAAGCCGGACGGATTGCGGGCTCCGTGTGCGGTTCGAGCTTTTTGAAACGCCGCGACCACCTCGCGCGTGTTGTCCTTCGATCCGTCATCGACCAGCACGACCTCGTAGTTCGGGTAGTTCAGCCGGTCGAGCGATTCGAGGCAGTCCTTCAGCGTCTTGCCGCCGTTGTAGGAGCAGACGATGACAGACACGCGCGGATACTCCCGCAGCTTCACGCGCAACGTGATTGAGTCGATTCCGGCGAGCTTTCCTTCAAAAGGTGAAACGCCTTTTTCGGAACGCGATCGCGGGTGACGAGGCCGAACGCCCAGTCGAGAATCTCGTTACCGCCGCGAAACCATTCGTCCGTCCACGAAAAGAAAATCGTCCCGGCAGCCCCGCCCTTGACCACGCATTCGAGATGCCAGTCGAGAATCTCCGCCTGGCGCTCCTCGCTGTTCCGGATCGTGTCGAGGCCGAATTCGCCCAAGGATCAGCGGCTTGTCCTCGGCGAGGTTTTGCAGACGGGCGAGGTATTTTTCAAAATCGGTCCGCCGTTCGAGATAGACGTTGAAGGTGTAGAAATCGACGTTCTGCGGCAGCAGGTATTCCGTCGGCGGGTAGCTGGCGTAGCTGTAGAGCGGACGCGGATCGGCGGCGCGCGCGATGCTAATCAGCTTTTCGACGAAATACGTGACGCGTTTTGCGCCGAGCCAGCGCACCATCGGGCTCGGGATCTCGTTGCCGACGAGGTAGCCGAAGATCGCTTCGTGTCCGGCATTTTCCTGGACCGCCGACGCGCACCGCCTTTTCGATTTCACGGCGGATTTTTCCCTGATTGAGAAACTCGACGTGCTCCGCCCAGGGAATCGAGATGAGCACGCGCAGCCCGAACTCGCGGCAGAGATCCAGAAACCAGCGCGGGGGCACGTAATAGACGCGAAGCAGGTTCACGCCAATTTCGAACATCAGCTTGAAATCGGTGCGCGCTTTTTCCGGCGTGCCGAAAAACTCGCCAGCCGCATCCGGCGCGAACGGCCCGTAAGTCACGCCTTTGATGAAGAACTTACGATCACCCTCGAAGAAAAACTTCGCTCGAACCCGGATCGGTTCGAGCGGCTTGGTAAGTTTCGGCGGTTCAGCTACGGCTGATTCAGGCATTCGGAAAAGGAGCTATGGAGTAACGGAGTGTTGGGAAAATGGAAACATCAATCTGGGGCGTCATGCTGAGCGTCACGAGTTGGACGTGCGCTGCGCTCAGAAGGACGCGCGGTTGATGGTGAAGCCGAAAGGCACCGGTGTCACAAATGCGGCGAGATGATTTCCTTGAGCCGCATCATACCGCGGCGGATGCGCGCCTTCACAGTGCCGAGCGGTTCGTTCAATTTCTCCGCGATCTCCGCCTGCGTGAGGCCGGAGAAAAACGCCAGCTCGATCGCCTGCCGCTGCTCTTTCGAGAGCTGCATAACGGCGCTGTGAACGATCTTGCTGTGCTCCGATGTGTCCACGGCATCCGGGGAACTCCGGTCGGGCGTCTGCTCCATGATTTCCGTCTCGCGCTCGACTTCGTCGTGGAGCCGATAGCGACGTTGCGCGGAGCGGAGGCGGTCGATGGATTTGTTGCGCGTCATGGTGACGGCCCACGTCAACGGCTTGCCTCGCGAGGGATCGTAAGTCGGTGCCTTCTCCCAGATCTGGACGAACACGTCCTGCAGCACGTCTTCCGCCGCCTCCTGATCGTTCAACACACGGTAAGCCGTGGAAAAAAGCACGCCCGCATAGCGGTCGTAGAGCTGCTCAAAACTGGCACGGTCGCCCCGCCCCGTCTTTGCGAGCAGGTCGATCTCGTTTTGAACGTCGTGTGATGGCGGTTCCATGGCAGTCAATCACCGTCCAGCTAAACGCTTGGGCAGATCGAATGCAACGCCGATTTCCGCCAGGTTGAGAAACTCGACGACGCGGCGTTCGGACCAGACTGGATTCTTCCCCGCGAAGTCGAGAAAGCCGACGTGGCCGCCGGATGCCGGTGCTTCAAAGAATAGATGTGCGCTCTGCTCCGCCTCGGCGAACGCGAACGACTCGGGCGCGAGGAACGGATCGTTCCCGGCATTCAGCAGCAGCGTGGGCACCGCGATGGCGGGCAGGAACTGGCGCGAACTCGACCGCCGCCAGTAATCCTCGGCATCACGAAATCCGTGGAGCCGGGCCGTGAAGCGGTCGTCGAATTCCTGAAAGCTGCGGATGCGCCGCAGACCGCGCGTGTCGAACATTTCAGGATGCTGTTGAGATTTGGCTTCCACCTTCCCCACCAGCGTCTTGAGGAACCGCTGCAAATAGATGTGGTTCGTCGCGCGCCGGTCGAGTTCGCGCGCGCTCGATGCCAGATCGATCGGCGTCGAAATCGCCGCCGCGCGAGTGACCGCCGGATGCGGCTCCGACTCACCGAGATACTTGAGGACGACATTTCCACCAAGACTGAACCCGACGAGCGCGATGCTGGAATAGCGCTCCGCCGCATGACGAATGACAGCCGCGAGATCGCCTGTCTCGCCGCTGTGATAAAAACGCGCCAGCCGGTTCATCACTCCGCTGCAACCCCGGAAATTCCACGCGAGCACATCCCAGCCCGCCGCGTTCAAGGCCGCCGCCATTCCGCGCATGTATCCATTGCTCGTGCTGCCTTCCAGGCCGTGAAGGAGGATTGCAACCCGCTCGCTTCCCACCCGCGACCAGTCGAGATCGAGAAAGTCTCCGTCAGGCAATTCGAGACGTTCCCGTTCATAGACCAGCGCCTGCCGCCGCGGCAACAGGACAGGCAGAATCGTTTGCAGATGCCCGTTGCGAAGAATCGCCGGCGGATTAAAACTGGACGCAACGACAGGCATTCTTCCGGTTCCGCCTTCCGCACTCCGCGTTCCGCGTTTCCCTCACTCCCACTCGATCGTGCTCGGGGGCTTGCTCGATATGTCGTAGCAGACGCGGTTGACGCCTTTGACTTCGTTGATGATGCGGCGTGGAGATTTTTCCGAGCAGCTCGTAAGGCAGCCGCACCCAGTCGGCGGTCATGCCGTCCTGGCTCTCGACGATGCGCAGCGCGATCGTGTTTTCGTAGGTGCGCTCGTCGCCCATCACTCCGACGGAGCGCACCGGCAGCAGCACGGCGAACGATTGCCAGACGCGGTAATACCATTCGCTCGCCTTCATTTCGCTGACGACGATCGCGTCGGCGTCGCGCAGGATGCGGAGCCGCTCGTTCGTGACTTCGCCGAGGATTCGCACGGCGAGGCCGGGGCCGGGGAACGGCTGGCGGTAGACGATCTCCGTGCGGCAGCTCGAGTTGGAGACCGACCTGGCGCACTTCGTCTTTGAAAAGCTGGCGCAGCGGCTCGACCAGCTTGAGCTTCATCCGCTTCGGCAGGCCGCCGACGTTGTGATGGCTCTTGATGAGCGCGGCGGGATTGCCGGAGATCGACACGCTTTCGATGACGTCGGGGTAGAGCGTGCCCTGGGCGAGGAAACGAAATTTTGGATTTTGGATTTTGGATTTTGGATTTTTTGCGAGTTCGGTCACGGCATCGTCAAAGACGCGGATGAATTCGTTGCCGATGATCTTGCGCTTCCGCTCGGGATCGGTCACGCCTTTGAGTTTGGTCAGGAAACGCTTCGTCGCATCGACGTATTTCAGTTTGACGTGGAAGTTTTCGCCGAAGACACGCTGGACGACCTCGGCCTCGTTGCGGCGCAGCAGGCCGTTGTTGACGAAGATGCAGGTGAGCTGGTCGCCGATCGCCTTGTGCAGAAGCGCGGCCGCCACGCTGGAATCCACGCCGCCGCTCAGGCCGAGCACGACGTGATCGTCGCCGACCTGCTCGCGGATTTCCTCGCACGTCTGCTCGATGAACGAGCCCATCGTCCAATCCATTTTGCAGCCGCAGATGTTGTAAACGAAGTTCTCCAGAATCTCCTTCCCGCGCGGCGTGTGCGCGACTTCGGGGTGAAACTGGAGTCCGTAAAAATTGCGCTTCGCCGTCCGCGATCGCGGCGAAGTCGGCGAGTTGTCCGTCCTGCCGACAGCGGCGGAAGCCGTTCGGCAGTTTCGTGAGCTTGTCGCCGTGGCTGTTCCAGACATCGAGCGTCTCCGGCAGGCCGTGGAAAAGCTCGCACGATTTTTTCACGTGCAGCAACCCCGCGCCGTATTCGCGCGCGGTCGGAGTGCTCCACCTTTCCGCCGAGATGAAAGCCCATGAGCTGCATGCCGTAGCAGATGCCGAGCACTGGGCAGGCCGAGCTTGAAGATGTCGCGGTCGATCTGCGGCGCGTTTTTTCCGTAAACACTCGCCGGCCCGCCCGACAAGGATGATCCCGCGCGCGCCGAGTTTCCCGATCTCGGAGGCGGGCGTGTCGAACTTCACGATCTGCGAATAGACCTGGCACTCGCGAATGCGCCGCGCGATGACCTGCGTGTATTGCGAGCCGAAATCCAGGATGAGGATTTTGGAGCCGTGAAATGCGTCTTGCTGAGTCATGCGTCGTGTTGTCAAAAATCGCCCGCCTTTGACAATGAAAAAAGAAGAAGGTCGCCGGCTCGGCGGAGGCATCCCCGGAAGGACCGCCCACTCTCTGCGCCGCCGTCAGAAGCGATGCTAATTGCGACTTTCCAGTTTGCTGCAAATCAGGTTGAATGAGGAATACCGAACAAGCATGACGAAGAAGAAACCAACCGCAGACAGGGCACACGCAAATCAAGCGGGGCATGCTTTGGAATCGAAGTATCGCAGTTTGTATCAGATCATCAGCGATGCTGTGATCAGTGTGGACATGGACGGTCGGATCGACGAGTTCAACGAAGCCTACGCGGCCATGCTCGGCTACGAGCCGGAGGAACTCCACGAGCTCCGCTACACCGATCTGACTCCAGAAAAGTGGCACTCCAGCGAGAAGGCCATCGTGGAAAAGCAGGTTCTGGTGCGAGGGTATTCGGATGTTTATGAGAAGGAGTATCGGAGAAAAAGCGGGGAGGTTTTTCCAGTGGAGTTAAAGACCTCCCTCATTCGCGGTTCCGACGGCAGTCCCGTTGGGATGTGGGCGATTGTGCGCGACATCACGGAACGAAAACGTGCGGAGGAAGAGTTGTTCCGTTCGCAGCAGATGCTCCAGTTGGTGCTCGATACGATTCCACAGCGCGTTTTCTGGAAGGATCGGAATGGAAAATACCTCGGGTGCAACGTGCCTTTCGCCAAGGACGACGGTTACGATGATCCAAGCGAGATCATTGGGAAAAATGACCATCAACTTTTTCCGGAAGCCGTCGCCGACTCTTACACCTCCGATGACAGGAAGGTCATCAAAACAGGAACACCCAGGCTGAACTACGGGGAGCCCTACATCAAACCAGACGGAACAGAGTGTTGGTTGAAGACAAGCAAGGTTCCGCTCCGCGACAGGGAAGGCGCCATCATTGGCATGCTCGGAACCTATGACGACATCACGCACCAGAAGGAAGTGGAGAAAGAACTGCGCGACGCACGCGACAGCCTCGAACGGCGCGTGCAGGAACGCACGGCTGAACTTCGGGCAAGCGAGGAGCGTTTTCGATCTCTCTTGGAACACAGCAATGACCGAATCGGGATGTTGGATTCCAATGGGAAAATCATTTACGCGAGTCCTTCATCGAAGCACATTTATGGCTACACGCCCGAGGAACTCCTCGGTAGAAATGCATTCGAATTCATCCATCCGGACGACCTGCAAGGATGCATGGGGCAGTTTGCAGAGTTGGTCGGGAGACCGGGTGCATTGATGAGCACGGAATACCGGGCAAGGCACAAAGACGGGCACTATGTCTGGATGGAAGTCCTCGCGTGGAACGCATTGTTCAACCCCGCTGTAAATGCCTTCGTTCTGAACGAACGCGACGTAACCCTGCGCAGGCAGAAGGAGCAGGAGGTGAAGTCCCTGAGCGAAAAGTTAAAAGAGCGCGCCGAAAAGCTCGAAACCGCAAACCTGCAGTTGCGTCAGGAGATGAGAAAACGCCGTCACCTGGAAGAGCAGATCCTCAGCATCAGCGAGGCTGAGCAGCGAAGGCTGGGACAGGATTTGCACGACGATCTCGGGCAGCAGCTCACCGGCATGTCCATGCTTTCCAAAAGCCTCGCCAGCGATCTCGCCAGTGAGGAACATGCAAGAGCGAAACAAGCCGTCGATCTCGCGGCATTGCTCCAGGCTTCCATCCGCACGGCCAGGACTTTGGCCAAAGGATTTTACCCGATCGAACTCATGCAAGGCGGGTTCATCGTGGCTCTGAAAGATCTCGCGCAGGGAGTTCAGCTTGTTTCAGGAGTCCGGTGCAAGGTTCGTCACGACGAAGCGTTTCAAGTGAACAGCGGGCATGCCCTGCACCTCTACCGCATCGTCCAGGAAGCGTTGAACAATGCGGTGAAGCACGGCAGGCCGACACGGATTGTGATCGAATGCTCTGTTGCCAGGGGGGTGCCGACGCTCACCGTCACCGATGACGGAGTGGGGCTGAAGAAGATCCAGAGCAAGAGCAGAGGCATGGGACTGCATCTTTTCAATTACCGCGCGCGACTCATCGGAGCAAAAATCGAAGTCCAAAACGCGAACGGCGGCGGATGCCGGGTGACTTGCTCATTCGAGAAAACGAAACGCGGAAATCTTGTTGCGAGGCGCTGAAATCGGCGACGGATCGGCAGATCGTTTATTTTCTCCACGAACTGAGCCTCCGCTTGAGGAAAAAAGACAAGTGAGAACACCAGTAACAAGTAGGGACGTTCTCACTATGTTCTCACCAAAACAGAGAACACGATATGCCCTCACTTTGGAAAAGACAAAAATCGCCCTACTGGTTTTGCTGTTACACGAACGCGGACGGACAACGGCTCAAAATATCCACAAAACAAACCGACAGGGCGAAAGCTTGGGAGGTTTGTCTTGGCATTGAGCGGGCGGAACGCTTCGCGAAAGGCGGGACTCTGACAGAGCAGAGCGTTAAGAAAACTCTTTCCGAAATCCTCGAACGCACGACCGGTGAGCCGATTCACAGTTTCACAGTTCGCGATTGGCTCAACCAATGGCTTGCCGGGAAAACGGTTGCTTCCACAGAGCGCACCCTTTTGAAGTATCGGCAGATCGTGGGGGAGTTTTTGGAGCATCTCGAAAAACGGGCAGACTTGAACCTTTCCGCGATTTCCTCGCGTGACGTGCGCTCGTTTCGGGATTCACTGGCGAAGGCAGGACACTCTCCCGCTACGGTGAACGGTGCGACCAAGATTCTTGCATCTCCCTTCAATGCGGCGCAGAGACTGGGCTATATCAGCGTGAACCCTTGCGCGGGGGTTGAATCTTTGCGCGACGACGCCGACACGGAAAAAGACGTGTTCACCCCGGAGCAAGTGCGGCTTCTAATCGAGGCGGCAGCGGGCGATTGGCAGGGCGTGATTCTCGCGGCCTACACGACCGGCTTGCGGCTTCGCGATGTGGTTGACTTAAAATGGGAAGCTGTAGATTTCGACGCTGGCCTTTTGCGGGTAAAAACCGGGAAGACGGGCAAGGTGGTGGTGCTGCCGCTTCACACCGACCTCACCTTTTGGCTGAAAAAGCAGACTCGAGGCATTGGCAAGGCTGCAATTTTTCCCTCGCTGACTGGCAGGAGCGGGGGCGGCAAGAGCGGGCTTTCGATGGCCTTCAAGCACCTCATGGACAAGGCTGGCACAAAAGGGCGGATATTGCGCCAGCGCATAGAGGACAGTGCGGGGCGGACACAGAGCAGCCTTTCGTTTCACTCACTGCGTCACAGCTTCAATTCAGCTATGGCGAACGCGGGCGTCAGTCAGGAAATTCGTCAGAAACTTACCGGGCACACCACAGCGAAGATGAACACGAAATACACGCATCACGAGCTTGAACCCTTGAGGACGGCAATCGCTTGCACTCCGGGTATCGGAAAGAATGCGTTTGAGAAAAAATCCGATGGGTAAGACAGCTACACCCATTAGCGTATCCCAGTGACAGGAAATCTCCAACTTTGCTTCGACTGCCATACAGATCGCGAACCTGCTGCGCAAGGAGACGATCTGGCAGCCAAGCGCGGTGCCGGGAACCGACGTGGCAGAGGTCGTCTTTTGCGGAGCGCGCTGGAGCCGGGACCGGCGACTGATTTTGATCCGCCACCGCCTCGCCGACAAAACGCGCACCGGCGGCAGATGCTCATCGAATAATGTCCCGGCTATGCGTATCAGGCGCTGGTGACGAGTCTGCCAGCCAGCATCTCGCCCATTGCAGTCTGGCGTGATTACAACGGGCGTGCCGAAGTTGAAAACGTCATCAAGGAACTGGTGCATGGCTTTGGCTTGCCGAAGCGGCGTTGAGTCTGACGGTGCTTACTTACAACCTGAGCGTGCTTTTTGCCCGTCATCTCGGCTGGCTGGAAAAAGTCGCCATCGGCACGCTGCGCTTCCGGCTTTTCTCCACGGCTGGCATTCTCAGCCATGCCCAGGGCCGGAACCCAGATCAAGTTGGCCATCCCCCTGCAAATCCGTCCCTGGTGGCGGGCGATCTGGGAGAAACTCCTCAGCGATTTTCCGAACTGCAATGCAGTTGCCCAATCCCCATGAAATCCACTCGAAAATCTTATGCCAACTGCATCGTTACGGCTAGGACCTTAAAGCTTCACGCGCCCGGCGCGTCTGAAACATAATCGCCGATGCGGGGTTTAACAGCGACGCCAATGTTTTCCTATTCTCTCCCGTGAAAATAAATCTGAAATTTAAACATTGGCCGCTGCTGATTCTGGGCGGGATTCTCCTGTGCGCAATCCTGCCGGTTAAGGCGGAAAACTTGAAAGGCGTTGCGCCGAATGCCGAAGCTCTGCGCAGGGCGATTGAAGATCTGGGCAAGACGTTTCCGGAGAAATACACGCGCGCCACGGAATTTCTGAAGCGGCTGGACGAGATTGCCGGTCCTTCAGGTACTGCCGGGACCGATTCGAAAGCGACCGGCGACAAGCTCCGCGCCTTGCAACAGGAAGCGCTTCTGGCCAACCCGCTGCTCGATTTCGAGCGGCTGCTTTTCATCAAGCGCGGCGCCAACAAAATCGGGTTACCGCAAAACTGGGAGGGCGACTGCGCCCTGAAAGGCGCTTTCGACAACGAACTCGACGTGCTTTCGCCCGTCTGCCCCGACGGCAAACAGACCACGCTCTTCAAGCCGGAGAAACCGGTTTTCATTGGCGACATCGATCTGGAATTCGATGCCGGCAAAATGCTTTTCTCGATGCCCGGCCCAAACAACCGGTGGCATGTGTGGGAAATCCAGGCCGACGGTACCGGGCTGCGGCAGGTCACGCCGGACATGGGCGACAAAGTGAACAGCTACGACCCGTGTTATCTCCCGGACGGCCGGATCATTTTCGCATCGACGGCCTGCATCGCGGGGGTTCCGTGTGTCGGCGGCGGAAGTCCAGTGGCCAATCTTTTTCGGATGGATGCCGACGGAAAAAACGTCCGTCAACTTTGTTTCGACCAGGAGCACAACTGGTGTCCGACGGTGCTGCACGACGGGCGCGTGCTTTACACGCGGTGGGAGTACACCGACACCCCGCACTATTTTACGCGGCTGCTTTTTCGCATGAATCCGGACGGCACCGGGCAGTCCGAATATTACGGCAGCAATTCCTACTGGCCGAACTCGACGTTTTTCGCGAGGCCGATCCCCGGCAAGGCCACGGCGGTGGCGGGGATCATCTCGGGCCATCACGGGGCGGCACGGATGGGCGAGCTGGTGGTTTTTGATCCGGAGCGCGGGCGGCATGAGGCCGATGGCGCGATCCAGCGCATTCCAGGTTACGGGAAAAAAGTCGATCCGAAGATTGCCGACCAGCTCGTGAATAACTCCTGGCCGAAGTTCCTGCACCCGTATCCGCTCAGCGACAAATATATCCTTGTCGCCTGCCAGCCTTCCAAGGACGCCCTGTGGGGAATTTATCTGGTGGATGTTTTTGACAACCTGACGCTGATCCTCGAAGTGCCCGGCTATGCGCTGCTGGAGCCGATTCCCTTCCGAAAAGTGCAACGGCCGCCGGTGATCCCCGACAAGGTTCGTCCGGACTCACGGGAAGCCACAGTTTACCTGAACGACGTCTATGCCGGCGAAGGCTTGAAAGGGGTGCCGCGCGGTACGGTGAAAAGTTTGCGCGTCATCGAGTATCACTACGCTTATTGGGGAATGGGGGGGCACATCAACATCGGCATCGACGGGCCGTGGGATGTGCATCGGATTGTCGGCACCGTGCCGGTGAACAAGGATGGCTCCGCAGCGTTCAAGGTTCCCGCCAACACGCCGCTTGCGGTGCAGCCGCTTGATGACAAGGGCTGTGCAATCCAAGTGATGCGGAGCTGGTTCACCGCGATGCCGGGCGAGGTGGTTTCATGCATGGGATGCCACGACCGCCAGAACGCCAGCCCTTCCACGAAGATGACCCTGGCAAGTCGCAGCGAGCCGGTCGCCATCACGCCCTGGCACGGGCCGGCGCGCGGATTCGATTTTGCGCGCGAAGTCCAGCCGGTGCTGGACCGGAACTGCGTCGGATGCCACAACGGGGAGACGCAGCCGGATGGGAAAACCATTCCGAACTTCCGCATGGATCAGCCTTCCGGGACAGTCGGAACCAGAAGAATCTCCAGCTTTGACGCCTCCTATGTGGCGCTTCATCCGTATGTTCACAGGCCCGGTCCGGAGAGCGATTACCATTTGCAGGCACCCTACGAGTGGCATGCGAGCACCAGCGAACTGATCCAGTTGCTGCGGAAAGGACACTACGATGTCCGGCTCAATTCCGAAGATTGGGACCGGCTGGTCACCTGGATCGATCTCAACGTGCCGGATCATGGAACATGGGCCGAGTCCCGCCCTTTCCCGGACGTTGTCCACAAGTTGCGGATGGAGACGCGGACGAAATACGGGAATCGCCCGGAGGATCCGGAGCAGATTTTTAATCCGTACCAGCCCGGCGCGATCAAATTTCAACCGCCTAAAGCAACGCATCTGGACAAACAAAAGGAGGTTGCCGCAGACGGCTGGCCGTTCGACGCAGCCGAGTCGAAAACGCGCCAGCAAAACGCCGGGCCTCGGACGGAAACACAAGTGGAACTGGCGAAGGGGGTGACGCTGAAGCTCGAATTGGCACCGGCTGGTGAGTTTGTAATGGGCGATCCCGAGGGTGCTGCGGATGAGAAACCGGTCGTTTGCGTGAAAATCAACAAGCCGTTTTGGGTCGGCAAATTCGAGGTGACCAATGCCCAGTATCAACTCTTCGATCCGAACCATGACAGCGGTTATGTCTATCGGACCAACAAAGACCACGCCGACCGCGGAGTTCCCGCCAACCGGGATGCGCAGCCGGCGATCCGGGTGACATGGAAAGAAGCGATGGCCTATTGCGAATGGCTTTCCAAGAAGACCGGGCACAAGTTTTCGCTGCCGAACGAGGCGCAATGGGAATACGCCTGCCGAGCTGGGACTGGGTCGCCACTTTCGTACGGAGCAACCGACGCCGACTTCAGCAAAACCGCCAACCTCGCCGATGTCCGGCTCGAGGAACTCGCGATTCGCGATTCGCCAAAGTGGATTCCGTCTGTCCGGTCGGTTAACGACGGATTTACAGGGCCTGCGCCGGTCGGCAGCTACCCGCCCAACGCATGGGGAATCTGCGACATGCACGGGAACGCAGCCGAGTGGACGCTTTCGACTTACAAACCTTACCCGTACAAGACGGTCGATGGGAAAAATGAAGGCGGCGGCGAAGGGCTGAAGGTCGTTCGCGGCGGTTCCTTTTACGACCGGCCCACCTGGGCACGCTCCGCATCCCGCATTGCTTACGAGCCGTTTCAAAGCGTGTTCGATGTCGGGTTCCGCGTGGTGATGGAGGAATGAGCGGCATGAACATGATATCCCTCATCTTCACACTTTATGAATTTCTTGCCGCCCGGTAATTGTCGCCACCTTTTTCTCATTGCTGCATTTCTGCTATTGTCCGAGCGACCGGATCAAGCACGGGCAGCGGAGGGCATTTCGCCGCTGGCGCTGGCCGCATCGACTGACGGGAAGAACCTCTATGTAGCCGAGGCCGGCGCAAAACGGATCGCAGTTTTCGATGTCGCGGCGGGTAAAATCACCGGTTCCATCCCGCTGCCTGAAGCTCCCACGGGGCTGGCACCGGCTGCCGATGGAAGCGCGCTTTACGTGACGCTCGAATCCCCCCGAGGGCAGGTTTTCGTGGTTCATCCGGCGACGGGCAACGTGGAGCCGTCGATCCCCGCCGGGCACACTCCGACAGCGCCAGTGCTCAGTCCGGACGGCAAACTTCTCTATGTCTGCAACAAGTTTAACAACAACGTGTCGGTGATAGAAACGGCGACTGCCAGGGAAATCGCCAAGATCCCCGTTCAGCGCCAGCCTGTGGCTGCCGCAATCACGCCGGACGGACAGACACTTTTCGTGGCCAACCTGCTGCCGGTGGGACCGGCTATTGGGGACTATGTAGGCGCGGCGGTTTCGGTGATCGACACCGCGTCCAAGACGGTGACAGCAATCAAGCTGCTTAACGGCAGTTCGAGCGTCCGAGGGATTTGCGTCTCTCCCGACGGGCGTTACGCCTACGCGGTGCATGTTCTGGGACATTTCCAGCTCCCCACGACGCAATTGGAGCGCGGCTGGATGAACACCAGCGCCCTGAGCGTCATCGACGTTGCCGCACGGAAACTCGTCAACACCGCGTTGCTGGACGACGTGGATCTCGGCGCCGCGAATCCGTGGAGTGTCGTCTGCACGGGGGACGGACGGTTCCTGTGCGTCACGCATGCCGGTACGCACGAAATCAGCTTGATCGACCGCCTGGCGCTTCACGCGAAGCTGGAGAAAGCGGCCCGCGGCGAGAAAGTGTCGGATGTCACCTCTTCCGCTGCAGATGTGCCGACCGACCTTGCTTTCCTGCTCGACCTGCGGCGGCGGCTCAAGCTCGCAGGCAACGGCCCGCGCGGTCTTGCGGTGATCGGCGACAAGGCCTATGCCGCCGAATATTTCACCGACAGCCTGGGGATCGTCGATATTCAGCCGGACCAGAATCCCGGGGCTCGCTCCACCGCACTCGGCCCGAAGACCGCGATGAGCCTGGCTCGGAAGGGCGAGATGTATTTTCACGACGCGGAATTCTGTTTTCAAAAATGGCAGAGCTGTTCGAGTTGCCATCCCGACGGACGCGTGGACGCGTTGAACTGGGACCTGCTGAACGATGGAATCGGCAATCCGAAGAACACAAAAAACATGTTGTGGACGCACAGGACACCGCCCGCCATGAGCCTCGGAAGCCGCGAGACGGCGGAGGAGGCGGTGCGGGCGGGCCTCAAACACATCCAGCTTTCCGTGCGGCCCGAGGAGGATGCCAAGGCCCTCGATGAGTATCTAAAATCGCTGACACCGGTGCCCAGTCCATATCTCGTGGACGGGCAGCCAAGCAATTCCGCAAAACGCGGAAAGAAGGTGTTCGATGACGCGGGGTGCATCACATGTCATGCGCCTCCGCTTTTTACCGACCTCCAAGAGTATGATCTGAAAACCGGCACGGGCGTTGATGCCGGCAAGAAGTTCGACACGCCCACGCTGGTCGAGGTCTGGCGCACTGCCCCCTTCCTGCATGACGGCTGGGCGGCCACACTCATGGAAGTCATCACGACTTTTAACAAGGGCGACACGCATGGCATCACCTCGAAATTGAGCGCGCAGGAAAAGAAGGATCTGGTTGAATATGTCCTTTCCCTGTGACCACATCCGGTTCCCCGCGTCAGGCACCGTCCTGATCCGGATTCTGACCACTGCCGGCTTGCTGCTGGCGGTCACCGGGACGGCACCCGCGCAGGACGCGATCCGGAAAAATGATTGGTTCGGGGCTGTGCTTGCCGAGCAGGAAAGGCTGGCGGAAGCAGCGAAGGCCGGAGAGCCCGCCAAACAGGCCGATCCCACGGTGAAAGCTTCCGGATC
Organism: uncultured Verrucomicrobiae bacterium; assembly: GCA_963751395.1. Lineage (GTDB taxonomy): Bacteria > Verrucomicrobiota > Verrucomicrobiia > Chthoniobacterales > Chthoniobacteraceae > CAVVUC01. The sequence continues at coordinate 1,049,900 of CAVVUC010000001.1, forward strand.
GGGAACCAAACGGGACCACGACAGTAAGAAGGATTTCCCCGACCAGTTGTCCGTCCGGGAACAGCGCATTGAGGAATCGGCGGGCATTTGGAAGGATCCTTGGAAACCGGGCGATTGGACGGGAATGGCCGGTCGCTACGCGCGCGCTTGCGGGCCTCTGGCGGGAAAAGCGAAAGAGATGGCCGGCCGCTGCGCGTCTTCCGACGATCTGCGAACGGTGCGTGATTTGTTTTACGTCCAGCATGCCGAACGACGTCTCGCATTCGCGGTCCGGACGCTGGCTTTCGTCGAAATGAGCGCCCCCCGGCCGCAACTGGCCGCGCAGCTCAAGGCGCTCCAGACCCAGCTCGTTGATGCCCGCGAGGGCCGGGTTTCCGGAGAGGCCCTTTATGCCCGGGCCTGCGAACTGCGCCGTCAGATCATCCTCTCGCATCCGCTCCTGGATTTTCCCGCGCTGCTGATCAACAAACGCACCGCCCATCTGCCGGAGCACATGTGCGATCAATACCTCGGGCGGCATTCGCAGGCCGCGCCGGGCCTGGTGAAGATCGAGGATTGGAAGAATCATCCGAAGGAAACCGTGTTGCTTGAGGGAAAACTGCCCAGGGGCGCTGTGATCCAGCCGTCCCTGTCTTACGACGGCGGCCGCGTGGTGTTTGCTTTTGCCGACCATGAGAATCCACGCACCCAAAAAGATTCCCAGTTGCGGGGCTATTTCCTTTACGAATACAACTTCGCATCGGGCACAGTCCGCCAGGTCACCGGAACCGCACTCGACCCGATGAAGGGAAGAGACGGCCGCCAGACGGTCCTGATCGAGGACATGAATCCGTGTTACCTGCCGGATGGCGGGATTGCGTTCATCTCGACGCGGAGCCAGCAATACGGACGCTGCCACGGCGGGCGCTATGTACCCTCCTACACGCTGTATCGCGCGGAAGCCGACGGCTCGGAGATCCGCCCCCTTTCCTACAATGAATCCAACGAGTGGGCGCCCAGCGTGCTGCCGGACGGCACCCTGGTTTACTGCCGTTGGGATTATGTGGACCGACACGACGTCCATTTTCAGAGCCTCTGGACCATGCGTCCGGACGGCACGCAGACGGCCCATTATTACGGAAACAATTCTCCCGCGCCCTGCCTTATCAGCGAGCCGCAGGCCATTCCGAACACCCGCAAGACCGTCTGCACAGCGGCTGCCCACCATGGCCAGACGCTGGGGACGATCATTACGGTGGATCCGGGCCGGGGCCAGGAGCACGGCAAACCGTTGAAGTGGATCACCCCTGAGCTTGGATTCCCTGAGTCGGGCGTTCCCGATGGAATCACCCGGGCGGAAATGCCGCCCGCGGAGGATGCCCGTCCTGGGCGCGCTTCCACCCCGTGGCCGATCAGCGAGGACTTGTTTTTGTGCACCTACGGCGACGGGCGGGGGCGCGGTTCGGAATACGGGATCTATCTCGTGGACACCTTGGGCGGGCGCGAGTTGATCTGCCGGGATTCAAAGGTCTCATGCTTTGACCCGATACCGCTGCGCCCGCGGAACGCGCCGCCAGTGTTGCCGTCCGAGATCGCTTCCAGCCGACACGCGAAGACCGGGGTGTTTTCAGTGCAGGACGTCTATCGAAGCACGGAGAAAATCCCGGCGGGCGTCATCCAGGCGATGCGGGTCAACGAGATCATCAGCCAGCCGACACGCCAGGTACCATCGCGCAGCGCCGTGAGTAATGAAGTCGTGAAAAAAGTGCTCGGGACCGTTCCCGTGAACAAAGACGGCTCAGTAGCTTTCACGGCTCCGGCCAACACAGCTTTGCAGTTTCAACTCCTGGATGCGAATGGCATGGCCGTGATGACCATGCGCAGCCTGGTGTATGTTCAGCCCGGGGAAAAAGCCTCGTGCGTCGGGTGCCATGAGCCGCGTCTGAGCGCGCCGCCTCCGGGACTGCGCTCCAGGGTTGAAATCCGCGCCATCGAGCCGCCAGCCGGCCCGCAGTCGGAAGGCGGGTTGAGTTTCATGCGAACCGTCCAGCCGGTGCTCGACCGGCACTGCATCGCTTGTCACGGACCGGATAACCCGCCGAAAGGAATCGACCTGACCGGCGGATTCACTCGGAACGAGAAGAACGGCACCCGCCCCGCACCCCGGCGCTTGAGCGCGTTCAATGTTGCCTACGAGTCGTTGATTTCAGCCCCCGGCATGGTAAAGCTCGCGCACCGCAACAGCCAGACGATCTACAGCAAGCCAGACGATTATTTCGCGCGTGCCGGAAAACTGGCGCCGATGCTTCTCGCGGGGCACCCCGACAAGGAGGGCCGGAAACGCGTTGAACTCGACCGCCAGAGTTTCCAGCGGGTCGCCGACTGGCTGGATTTGAACGCCCAATTTTACGGGGATTACTCCTTCAATCGGATCGAAAACCGGCACCCGGGACCGGAGCGGGAAAAGATGCTCCGCACGGCAATCGAAAAACAGTTCGGAGCCGAGCTTGCTAAAGAGCCGTATGCGATGCTGGTCAATGTCGCCAATCCCGCTGAAAGCCGCATCCTGATGGCGCCGCTCCCCGTTGCCGCCGGAGGCTGGGGACAGATCGCCGACAAGGCCTACCGTGGCGCCAACGATCCTGGTTACTTGGAAATGCGCAGGCTGGTCGAAGCTTCGATCACGCCGCTGCAGCGCCGGGATGTGGCGGGCACCTGCGGTCATCCCGAGGATTGCAGGTGCGGCGATTGCTGGGTCCGGTCCGCCCTCATCAACGCAGGCGGAGCCCCCAGAGCCCGCAATCTAGTTCGTCCTCTGCAAAAACCCTGTTCCGGCTACGATGTTCCGAGTGTATCGGCCAAGGCGGGTTCCGGCGGCAATTCCGATCACGCCGCCTCCTGCCAGTAATGCCGGAGCAGCTCGCCGAACCGCGCATTGCAGCGGACCTCGCCGAGTTGTGGCGAGCCCGCACGGAGCTTCGAGCCACAGGCTCGTTGGCGCGTAGTTGCAGAAATGGCAGATGCTGATCTTTGCGCAGCTTACACCGACGGAGCGAACGAATCGAGGCTCTCTTTCGGAACGCCGCGTGCGATGTCGCCGCTAAACACCGCATCTATCGCCGCATCCCGCGTCTATTGGTGATAAAGTGAACGCAAATGGCGGGGTGCGAACGTAAATCCCTTGGCAGACGGGCCTTCCTCGTATTCGGCCTGCCCGGCCTGGGGGCGCGCTTTGGCCCGAGCTTCGAGTTGCGGGCAGGCGGCGTCCATTTTGCCGAGGAGTTTTTCGCGCCACGCGATCTCGGCGGGCAGCGCCTGCGGGTTGGCGTCCTCGCGGTCGCTGGCCTCGGCTTGGGCGAGCAGCGCGTCCACGTCGAGGCGCACCTGCGCGCGCAGTTGGCACGCACGCTGGTAGATGACGTTCTTGTCCTTGCTGGCGCTGGCGCGAAGGTGGGTGCCGTCGAGGCTCACGCAGCCGAGCTTGAGCAGGCGCAGTTCGCGCGCCAGTTCCAGCACATCGACGAAGGCGGCGGCCACCGCTTGGAGGCTGTGGCGGCGAAAAGCCCGGTCGGGTTCGCCGCCGGATCGGACACCAGATCGACCGAGAGAAGCTCGGTGATGCGTGCAAAGGCGGTGCCGTTCTTTTCCTCGTCGCCACCGAGGTAGGCAATGGAGAGGCCGAAGCTGGCCGGCATCTTCTCGGCCATTTCGAGGATGCGTTCGCGGGCGGGATGAGGTTCGAGCAGGTGGAGGTCGGCCCGGAGCTGATCGCCGTCGATGCGGAACGCGCGGAGGCTCCCGGCGATGCCGTTGACCCGCTCCAATGATCGATGCCGACCAAACAAAGGATCAGCGCGGCTATTCAATCGTCGCGTTCAATTCCGAAGGACAGGACACATCATCGGCTCGGAAGAACACTTCTACGGTTACATCACCGGCCTCGGCGTCGAGAGCGGTGTTGTGCGGCCTGACGGCTCCGTGCCGACCCGGCTTTACGCGACCTTCGAGTATAACAACGCAATCACGATCTGGATCGTTCCGGATCACGAGATTTTCACCATCCTCGCCGAACACCTGTGCAGCATGGCGCTTCACCGGCAGTCAGATTGCCCCGGACTCTCGAAGCTCTGGATTGCAAAGCGCGGCGGTTCTTGGTGGGTCAATGCTGCCCTGGTCAATCCTACCCTGATCTGCCCTGTCCTCTCTGCCGGCCGTGGTTGTCCGACCGGGATATGGCGATGGAGTTGACCACGAAATTCCGGATGCCGATTGCTCGCCGCACTGTCACCAAATACCGTCTGGAACTGAACATTGTTCGCGACGGCGCTACTAACTAACTAAGTCCGCTATCAAGGCGACCTACAACGAAACCGCCCGTCCCCTGACCGACGAGGAAGTCATCGCCATCGTGGCGAAGAAGCTCAACCGCCCGCCGCTCTCACCGAAGTCCTTGATGATGTACCGGCTGGAGCTTGGGATTCGCAAGAACAAGCGAAACAGCCCAGCCTGGCACGCTGTGCAGTCGGAGAAACAACGGCAAGTCCATGCCCGCAATCCGGTCATCGCTGAAACCCGAAGGAAGATGTCGGAGTCGGCAAAACGCCGTCATGCGCTCACCCGCAAAGCGAGGAACCCGACAGAAGATCGCCGCCGGGCCAAGGTGAAGGAGGCGAAATGACGCCTCAACGACCCAGCCTAACGGGAGCGGATGTTCGTATGGGTCCGGGTGGATTTCACGCAGATTTCATAATTTGCGGGCGTAAACACGATATCGTGTGTAACACCCTATGGAAAAGCAGATTTACGCAAGTTCTACTAAACGGGTCCAAAATTTGAAACCTGGGATCCGCAGCTCATGCCATTGATACTCGAAGGCGTGCGCCCGGAGGAATGGGGCGGGAAACCCAAACCAGAAAAGGGAAAAGAGACCCGGGTGAATACCGAAGATCGCAGCCCCCGCCCCGCCGAAAGCGACGCTTCCTAAAATGAACTGCGCATGATGAGGACCGGGGCAATGCGTTTAACCCCTCCGTCTCCTGCCTCGTCCCCAATGTCAACCTTTTGGATCCAGCCGACGGCCGACTCGGCGATGCTCTCCATGTCCTGCTGAATGGTGGTCATGGGCGGATCGGTGTGTTCTCCCCGCTGTGCGCCATCGTATCCGATGAGAGCAGCTTCTTTTGGGATGAGAACACCTCGATAAGCGAGGACTTCCAGGAAGTTTATTGCCAAACGTCCATCGGTCACGAAATACGTGCCATGGGGAGGGTGCTTTTCAAAGAAAGCCTGCACATGGAGCGCGACCTCGAAGGAACTGCGGCTCCAGACGATTGGCACGAAGGACAACGACTTTTCCGACCTTCCCGCTTCCAACCAAGCATGGCGGAACCCGTCCAGACGTGCCGTAATGCGCGATTTGTTTTCGGAGCCGGCATAGAAAACCACCGAGGCCTTGCGCGTGCGGTGTTGGAGGACTGCCTCGGCGACCATCCTCCCCCCAAGATGGTGGTCGGTGACAATGTTAGCGTGGTAACGCTCGCTGTAGTCGGCATTCAGCCCGATCACCGGGACGGGAAATCTGTCGAACGTCTCCAGAAGCGATCCACTGCTGTCGCTGTCCACGAGGAGGACATCGCAGTCCTTCCAGACTTTCTTTTGCGGTTTCGCTTGCAGCGGCAGCAGGTCGATCCTCAGTTCGAGGTTGTGGTAGTGGCAAAGGCGAGTAAGGGCGTCTGCCAATCTGCGGAAGCCCGAAAAATAAATGTATCCTTCGCCCGAAAAGATGGCACGCACACGGATGGAACGCAGGATTTTTGTGCTCAGATGCTTGGAGGTGACATAGCGCTTGTTGGGCAGAACATCAAGCCATTCCTCCTCCTGCATCTGCCTCAGAGCCCGCCAAACAGTATCCCGGGTAACCCCAAAATTTTCGGACAGCTTCCGGACTGTTGGCAAACGCTCGCCGGGTTGAAGGCGGTTGGCCCGGATGAAGTGCTTGATCTGGTTGACCGCCGTCTCGCGCCGACTGGCAGCGGCACTGATTTTCGGCAGGGGCTCAATGTTCAGAATTGCGGACATCGTGTAAGTGTTTGAGCGTTGGATTATGTAGCCTCAGACCCTGTCGTTACAAGATCAGCTCCGGGAATTCGGCATACAAGCTGATCTCGCTTTTGTTTGGTGCCGGTCGTAAAGCTGAAATATGTCTCTACGCTCAATTGGCGGGCAATGAAGCGTCGCGGATCAGATCGCCCTTCACATTCGCTGAAGCCGGGAAGTCGCACGCCATCGAGTGCGCCCGTGAAATCAATACAGTGCCAATCCAGCCCCTCCTGGATCGCGGCCAAAAACTCGCACTTGACATCAGACAGGAGTCAGACAAACGTGAACTGTGAATGAAGTCCCCCAGACTCCTCGCGGTACATTTTCTGGTGGCGTCCCTCCTTGCCATTGTCCTGCTGTGACAGAGGCCGGCTTGATCATCTGGAAACTGCCAAGGTGAAAAAAACCACGAGATTGCCTGCGAGCGAGGGCGTTCTTTATGGGGCGGATTACAATCCCGACCAATGGCTGGGACAGGAACGCGTTCTTCGGGAGGACATCGAGTTGATGAAGAAGGCCAGAGTCACCTCGGCTTCCATCGGCCTCTTTTCTTGGACTGCATTGGATCCCGAACCCGGCGTTTACACTTTCGACTGGCTCGATGCCAAGACGGGGATAAAATGTTCCTCCGGATTTCCGATGGTCTTGAGGTCACCGGCAAAATGACCTTGCGCTCCTACGAAACCCTCATCCCAGGTGTCACAACAGGCCGCTTCAAGCTTACCCCTCTCGCAACAAACCATTCCCTTCACAATGAACACCATGCCCCCCCGATCCCAATTCAGAGCTAATAATACATTGGCCCTTACCCTGATAGAAATCCTCGTTGTTGTCGCCATCATCGGGGTTCTCGCAGCACTTATCTTCCCCGCGATAAACAATGCGAAGCGCACTTCATCTTCCACCAAGTCCCTCAGCAACTTCAAACAGGTCATCACTGCCAATCTACAATATTCGGCGGACAACGACGGGCAACTCTTGGGGTGGGGCAGATACAACAACTGGAACGATGATGTGTTCCTCATGAGGAATTTGAATCTCTACTTGGGTGGTCAAAATGTGCCAGGAACGAGTGACACTGCATTGAAGGCGATTGGAAAAGGCTTGGAACCGTTTGTTGACCCGCTCGTCCCAAAGGAAAACATCAGGTACACGTCCTATTTTCCTTTCACGTGGTCGATCAATTGGATCTTCAACCGGGCTAATGGCCGCTTCTACCAATATGGCAGTGCTCAAGCCCCATGGTCGGCTTTGCTGAATCCCCGCCGGTTGGTCGAATTCGAAAAACCCGCCGGGACTATTTATGCGGTGAGCGGTGGATTCGAGTTTTCTCCGGCAAAAGCAGCCGATGCGGCTCTCTTGAATCCAACTGTCGCGAGACCCTCCATCTTCTATCTTTATGGGAATAAGGACACCACCCCGGCTATCTTTTTAGACGGGCACGCAGAGATGCGGCGTTTCCCAATTCCGCCTGAAATGGTCCTCCCCACTGTCAACTGAGTCGATTGGCTCTGGACGTGTCTAAATCCCTCCAGAGGCCATCCGGTCTTGACCCCCGCGCTTTCCGCACAGCAGCCCCGGTTCTCCTGGCGTTCGTTTTCCTGACACACGCCTTTGGCGCACAGCCGGTGAGGTTGCTCTCGTCGGATTGCCCAACATACATGAGGGAGAATTATTCCGGGCGGGTGACGGTGGTGGATTTTGCTTTGGCCAGCAAGTCGGCGAGGCGTTGGGCTTCGGCGGCTTGCTCCTCCACAAGGTTCTTCGTTTCGCCGGGGTCTTTGGAAAGATCGAAGAGGCCCGGACGATCCGGGGTTTGGGGGCCTTTCTTGGGGGACTTCCAGCCATCGGCAACGGCGAGATTGGGGATATATTTCCAAGGGCCGCTGCAAACGGCAAGATCGCCGTTGCCGCTCTGGACAATGAGGTAGTCGCGCTTGGGGGCGTTCTTTTCGACGAGCAGGGAGGGCAGGAGGTTAAAGCTGTCGGGCAGTGAGTCTTTGGGCAGGGCAATCCCGGCGGCGGCGCAAATCGTGGCGGGCACATCAATGGTAGACACCAGGTCCGTCGAAACGCCGGGCTGGATGCGGGCGGGCCAACGAACGATGAAGGGAACGCGGTGGCCGCCCTCCCAGAGCTGGGATTTGATCCCGCGAAAGGGGCCGGTGGGCCGGTGGCCGCTTTCGTCGTTTACATAAGCTCCATTGTCGCTGCTATAGATGATGAGGGTGTCTTTGGCGAGATTGAGGCGGTCGAGCGTCTGAAGGATTTCTCCGACGCAAGCATCCAGCTCATTCAGTAAGTCAGCGCGCGCTCCGAGGCCGCTGCTGCCGGCAAAGCGCGGGCTAGGGATCTTGGGTGCATGCACTTGATGAGGGGCCAAATAAAGGAAAAACTTGTTGTCCTTATTCCGCTCAAGGAACTTGATGGCCTCGCTGGTGTGGTTTTCGGCGATTTCGGTGTCCTTCCACCAAGCGGACTTGCCGCCTTTGGCCCAGCCGATGCGATTAATTCCGGCGGCCCAGGCGCTCATGCCCTGACTTTCGGCCTCCTGTTTATTGTAAGTGTATTGAATGGGATCAGCGGGATCGAGTCCCGCCACGCGATGATCTCGGACGAACACGGTAGGAATGCGGTCATTGGTGGCAGGGATGCCGAAAAACTCCTGGAAACCAATTTCCAACGGGCCGGGGCGGAGTTCCTCATTGTAGTCGGGCTTGGTCAGGCCAAAACCGAGATGCCATTTGCCGATGATGCCGGTGCGGTAGCCAGCCTGTCTGAGCAGTCCCTGCGCGGTAGTCATGTCAGTAGGAATGAGCAGGGGTGAGTCCCCGTTGGCCACGCCTTTGCCAAGACCAGCACCGTTCTGCCGCCAGGCATACTGACCGGTAAGAATCGAATAACGGGTAGGCGTGCAAACGGCGGCGGAGGCGTGACCATTTTCAAAGCGTTGCCCCTCGCGTGCCAGGCGGTCGATATTCGGTGTCTTAACTTTGGTGGCACCGTAGCAGCCCGCATCTCCCCAACCCACATCGTCGGCAAGGATCACGATGATATCTGGTTCGGCAGGTTTGATTTCCGCAGCTGTTGCTGAGAGGGTTGCGAGAGCCGCGAAGACAGCCGGGAGGGCGGCGAGGTTTTTTAAGCGAGGGTTCATTTTCTGTAGCTATGGTTGCGTATCGGGAACACGACTTTGGTTTGCTGGAGGATCGGTGCGAAAGGGCACTGCGGGCAATCCTTCGCGATTGAAGAGATTCACGACCGGCACTTTGTCCCAGCCGTAGCGGACGATAGTCGGATTCTTGATCTCATCCCGTCCCCAGCCCTGGGTGCAGTGAAGCGCTTCGATCGCCCGGTCTCGAAGCCCACCCGATTCACTGCGACCGGCTGCTCGCTCAAAGCCGGATCCTCCCTGGCTTCAACGGGAGCGAGTCCCATTAAAAGGAGGAGCGGCAACCGCGACAGCCATGAACGCAACGGAAAAATGCGGGACGTTTTCATTTCTAAAGAATGGCTGTGAATCAAAGGCGGCTCGTGAGTGGGTGTTACTCCCTGGTTCCAACTGGCTTTGAGAAATGGTCCATGGACCATTGGTCGCGCCACGGAATACTCATGCGCCCAAGTTCAAACGAGATGGGCAGCCAAATGTAAAGGCTCTCGTAGGGGTGCTCCGGCTTGTTGATGTCAAAGAAAGCGATGCGGACATCCTGTCGGCAGTCCACTTCGATGATGCAAGCGGATTGTCCGCCGAAGGTTTGCTCCGGGCCAAGGCCGTTGTGGGGATTGATGCCTTCGCATGGGTTGCCATGGGCGACCCAGGGGCCGAAGATGTTGTCGGCGGAAAAAGCGCGGGCGGCGTTGGGTGCCCAGCCGCTCGATCCGGAGGCCAGCATCCAGTAGCGGCCCTGGCGTTTGATGACGGCGGGGGCCTCCGTCGCCTTCGTGATCCCCTCGGCTACCTCATAGTGCCCTTCAGGGAGCAGGTAATCCCCCCGCATTTTCCCAATCACAAAGGCCTTATCCGGCTTGCGGACGGTGAGATGATAAAGCTCCCCGTTGTCGTCCTTGAACATGGCAAAATCACCGGTGCCCTCTGGCGAGTTACCGCCGAGAAATTTATGCCGATAGGTGAACGGGCCACTGGGGCTTTGAGAGGTCGCTACGCCCACAAACCCGACGCGCGAACTGTGCCCCCGCAGATAGAGTTTGAAAAATAAGACAAACTGCTCCGTCTTCTCGTTATAGACCACCTTGGGCCGGTCGAAATTACATCCATGCGTCAAGTCCTGATTCTCAGCCCCGTCGAGATGCAGGACCATTCCCTGATCTTGCCAGTGAACGAGATCGCGCGAGGCATAGGCATGAACCCCGCCGTCGGCGTCCGCTTTTTCCGACAGCCCTTCGATCTTGTGCGTTCCATACCAGTAATAGATGCCTTGGTGGAGAATCACGCATCCGCCGTGTGCATTGATCGGCTTCTCCGCACTGTCCATCCAGACCTGACCAGGGCGAAACGCGGCCTGATGACCTTGTTGAGCCTCTGCGGATCCCTGCACGGACGTGGGAGCAGCCAACAGGCACAAGGCGGTCCCGGCCAGGGTGTGCAGGATATATTTGTTCATTGATGGTCAGGCACTGATCCGTTGTGGGTGGAACGGGAACCGAGGGCGCTGCGCATCACGCGTCGCGGTAGCACTCGCCGAGCGGTGTGAGCGCACCCTCGGCATCGAATAGCGCACTGGTGCCGAGCGGAATGCTGTCGGGTTTTGCCGGGAACCAGGCGTAGCGCTCGACGAAATCGAGCTTATCCAGCATGGGAAGGACTTGCTCCATGAAACGCAGCACGCTCTCGGGTTTGTGCCGGTTCTCCGCGACACTTTTAGCCTCCCAATCGCCCGCCGCGAATTCCGTGATCCAGAGCGGGCACCCAAACATCTCGTGGACGTTCTCAAGCCGCTTCACCAGCGCCTCCGCGCTCGGTCCTCCATAGGAATGCACGCAGACAAAGTCCACCCGCAGTTTGCGCTTTTTCACGCCGGCCATAAACTCGATCATCCATTCTTTATCCGGATGCGTGCAAGCCGGGCTGCCGAGACGCATTCCGGTGTTCATGAGCAAGGGCCATGCGTCAAGGGTCTCTTCAATGGTCATGTTCCCCTGCTTCTTCTGGTCGGGCTCGTTGAACCCGAGCAGGTCGGTGATGCCCGCTTTTTTGGCTGCGGCCGCAGCATCAGTGACCGCTTGGGCGTCCCCACGATAGCGGTAGATCATGGGAATGAATCCAATGCCTTGTGGCACGCCCTCCGGGATGGAGCTATGCCAGGAGTAAAACCACTTGCAACGCAGGTCGGTTAGCTTCTTGGTCCAGCCGGGAATTTTGACCGTTTGACCAAGGCCTTTCTTTTTCGAACCTCGCGGCAAGTTTTCCTCTTGAAGTCCTGACCGACGTTGACATGCAGTGATTGAGAGCGCGGCGGCGGCGGCGGAGAGGCTGATGAATTTGCGTCGAGTGATCATATCATGGCTGTCTGGTTTTGCAGGGAACCATGCGGAGCGTTTGGGTCGCTTCTTGTGGTAAGTTAATGGTGCGAGAGCGAGGCGCGGCGTTCACGGGTCGCGGTGAGCAATTTGGACATGGCCGCCACCCGCTCGGGGTGGGTCGAGGCCAGATTCTTCCGCTGGCCGATGTCTGCGGAGAGGTCGTAGAGTTGAATTTCATCGGAGTAGCCTGACTCCACCTTTTTGTCGCCGAAGAGTCGAGGGCCCGGGTAAGCCGGGATCAAGACCCAGTGTCCTTCGCGAACGAGGGTCTTTGCTCCAAAACCCTCGGTAACAAGGCTGTCGCGACCGTGCCTGGATGTTCCAAGAATGGCGTCCGCCAATTGCTGGCTGTCCGCTTTTTCCGCCGGATCAATATCCTGGCCGGCAAGATGGGCGAAGCTGGCCAGAAAGTCCACTTGGCTGAGGAGTACGTCCGATTCGCCCGGCTCGACGAATCCCGGTGCCCAGACGATCGTGGGCACACGGGCTCCGCCATCGAAGAGGCTGTATTTTCCGCCGCGGAGCGGCCCGGCGGGTCGGTGCGATCCGGTTCGTTCCTCCGCTTGATCCGCATAGCCATCATCGAGGATGGGTCCGTTGTCGCTGGAGAAAACCACGATGGTATTCTTGTCCAGGCCCTGTTTCTTGAGGTGGTCGATCACCTCGCCCACAACCCAATCGAGTTCCATAATCACATCCCCCCGGGGCCCTTTGTCGGAGGCGCCCGCGAAACGCTTTGAGGGGATTCTTGGCACGTGCGGTTGGTGCAGGGCCATGTAGAGAAAAAACGGGGAGTCCTTCTTGCGGCTGATGAAGTCTTTCGCTTGCCCAAGGAAAACATCGGTCATAGTGGTATCATCCCAAGTGGCCGATTTTCCGCCGCGGCTGAACCCGATTCGCGGGACGCCATTGATGATCGTGTCGTAGTGCTGCTCGTCGCTGTGGCGCATCGTGAGCAACTCCGGATGCGTGCGCCCGGTCGGCACTTCAGGGAAGGGATTGTTCTTGCTGTAGTGAACGTCGAGGGGATCTTTGGGATCGAGGTTATGCACACGGCGGTCCTTCACATAAACGGCAGGCACGCGGTCGTTGGTGGCGGCCATGATGAAGGCTTCGTCGAATCCGACATCGACCGGCGTCGGGCGGATTTCGCCGTTCCAGTCGATTTCGCCGTTGCCGAGTCCGATGTGCCATTTTCCGATGATGGAGGTGGCGTACCCGGCGCGCTTGAGGGCGGCGGGCAGGGTGAGCTCGTCCGGGCCGATGATCATGGGTGCGTCGCCAGCCAGGATGCGGGCGCGGGGATTGCGCCAAGGATAGCTGCCAGTGAGGAGGCTGTAGCGGGAAGGGGTGCAGGTCGCCGCCGTGGCGTAGAAATTGGTGAAACGGACGCCTTGGGAGGCCATGCGGTCAAGATTGGGGGTGCGAATGCCATTCGCCCCATAGCAACCCAGATCGCCGAAGCCAAGATCGTCGGCGCAGATGATGATGAAATTCGGGCGGGCAGGGGTGGGCTTGGGTGGGCTCATCTCAGCGAATAAATGCGGAGAGGCAAGCAGAAGTAGTGTTGCACTAACGACGGCCCACAAGCCCGACTTTGTCGATGTGTGGTGCCGGACTCCATGCATCGCGGGGATGGGGTGCTCTTTCAGGGGAAATGTGGGGGAAGTCATAAATCCATGCCGTTGGGAGTTTTTTCTTGAAAAGGCCAAAGTGCTCACCAAGCATGTCTGGTTTCTGTCTGACATCGTGTTTGATTTGTCAATTTGAAAGTCGAAGTTTTACAAGACCCCCAAACCCCCCAAAAAAACCATGCGACTCTGCATCGAGAACTTCATGATTCCCCAACGTGCATTCATTGTGCTGTTCTCTATGCCGTGGTGCGGAAGCACCAGCCCGAGGCGATTATCGTCAACAGTTCCAACACGGGCGCGCGTGGGCGCGTGGCGCACCCGGTGGTGACATCGCCAGCGCATCATTAGGGCGAGCAGCACGTGGTGCGCGTGGCGCGCCTGGAGCCCGCACTCTGACCATGGGCCATTTCACCCATCACCAATCCTAAAAACAAACACCTTATGCATAAAACCACTCCACTCACACTTCTTGGCACCCTGCTCCTGTTGTGCTCGACGTTTGCCCAGGCGTTCGTCATGCCCGAGGGCATGTCCGAAACCGACCGCAAGCGTTTCGAGCGCTTCGAGTCCTTCCAGATCAAAGGCGTGTGCAACGATCGCGACCTCGATCGACTGGCCAAGCTCGGCGTCAACACCGTTCGCGGCTACACCATCGCCGAACCGAAGAAGATGCGCGAGAAGCTCGATCACGCCCACCGTCTGGGCATGAAAATGATCGTGAGCGAATGGATGCCGCACCAGGGCGAAAACAAAAACAAAAAAGGAGTCATTTGGACCTTCGACTATGAAACCAAAGGGGACCGGATGGTGGAGAGTCTGATCAAAAAGGTCGAGGCGATCGGCGACCACCCGGCCATCCTCATGTGGGGGCTGGGAAACGAAGTCCACCTCGACGAGCCGTATTTGCGCGTCGTCAACCGCATGTCGCAGGAGATTCACAAGCGCTTCCCGCACCAGATCACCAGCCTGACGATGGTCAATGCCAAGCCCGAAGCGATCGAAGCGGTGAAGAAGTTTGCACCGGATCTCGATGTGCTGGGCATTCAGAGCTACAGCCGTGGCGCGGTGCGCGGCGGGATCAAAAAAACTGAGACGCTTTGGGGCAAGCCGTTCTACATGTCCGAGTTCAACACCAACGGACCGTGGAATATGAGCAAAACGGGGTTGGGTTCGGAACTGGGCGAACCGGTAACTCGAAAGGTGAGCGATTTGAAGGAGTGTTATGCCGCGATCAATGCGTCTCCCCTGTGTCTGGGATCAACCATCTTCGTCTGGGGGCATGACATGATGTATAATCCGACGTATTTCAGCACCCTGCTCGATCCCAATCCCAGCGGCACGAAGGGGGCTGAATCTCTCGACCACATGCTGATCACGCCGCAGGCCGAGGTGATGATCGAGAATTTCACGGGACACCCGCCGAAGGGCAACCGGGCACCGGTGGTGTCCAAGCTGGAGTTTGAAGGGGGTGCCAGTTCGAGGCTGGCCAAGCCCGGCGAGCCAATGAACGTGCAGTTTGCTGCAGAAGATGCAAACGGAGACCCCGTCGAGTTCGTCACTTGGATTCTCGACGCAAAAGCCCGGAAAACAACAACCGTCGAGGGGCCGTTCCCCCAGGCATCCGCCGAACACGCCGTCATCAAAGCCCCGGAAACCCCCGGCGAATACCTGCTGATGGTCTATGCCATCGACCACAAGGGCGGAGGCTCGGCCAGCACCCTGCCGTTCAAGGTGCCGGACCCGGTTGTCGAAACTCCTTCAACCCCCATCGAAGCGCTGCAGAAATAGCATCTTCTCGGCAGACTTCACCATTAGGAAGCGAACTCCTCCTGCTATCCCAACGAAAAACCTCCGTCGGCGGTGGTGGATGGAACCACGAGCACCTATTGGGCCGGAGATCCCGCAAGCGATAAGTGGGTTCTTGCCTGGCTGGAACAGCAACGTAAAGGCAAGCCTGCCGTCTGGGACATCCCGGCCGTTTCGGGCGCAGCCTTGCAGTCGCGGCCCATCGAAGCTGGAAAGTAGTCGCCCCAAACGCCGCCCCGGCATGATCATGAATCCGCTTCCCCTCCAAAAGACGTTTTCGGATTCAACGGAACGTGAAGGTCAGCGTGCCACTGTAATTGCCGGCTGCCTTTGCTGGCTGGCTGGCGGGGCCATACAGCTCGGCTGAACCGAACTTGGCACCGACTGCGGGAATCGCATTCAGAAACGAGAGGTCTCCGGCTGGAAATGCCACGCTCGTATAACCGTAGCTGATCCGCGGCGTGCCGACCCGGAGATAGATTTCGGGAGAAGCACTGGCGACGTTCAGGCGTCCGGCCGGGGTTTCGAGATTGGCCCAGCGCAGGCCGGAGAAATAGCCTTGGAACTCGGGATAGCCCCACGAATCGCCAGGCTGGATGTCGTTGTAGGCGGTTTCATGAAGGTCGAGCCAGGTGCCCCGCATGCGGTTTTGCCACACCCGATAGGGACCATCGCCAAGCCAACGCAGGGATTTCATCTGGTCCTCCGGATGATCGAAGGTGATGCCATGATAGAGGAAATCGCCGTTCAGGGTGTAGTCATAATCCAAGCGCAGTGCCCCATCGCCCGACAACGACCACCGGAAGCGATTCAGCCCGGCGGCACCACGGCCTTCCAGCCATGCGACCGGTTTGCCGGTCTCCGCATCCTTCCCCTCGCCCGTGGTGAGCGTCGCCGAAGCCGTTGCTTCGATCGGAAAATCCGCCGCCGCATAGCCGAGGCGCACCGATTTAACCGAGATCGGCTGGCCGTCTTTCGAAATTCGCAGGGCGGCGACCGGCTGCGGAGCGAAATTGCACCTCTTGAGATCGTTCATGCTGCGACTGCCCTCGCACAGGGTTTTCCATTTCTGTCCGTCGGGCGAGATTTCGAGTTTATAACGGGCGTCGCCGCCGAATTTTTGGAAATCGACTTCCAGTTGCGCCGTGCTGGCAAGGCGAGGACTGGCGAACCGATACGTGTGCGTGACGGCGTCCTCGCTGAGAGCAGGCAGCCACTCGATGGAACCGGCGGACGTGGGTCGGGCAAAGGACAGCCTTGGCCCGTTGGACAACGCGAACGTCTGGTCTCCGCGCCGCACGCTTTTCAGAACGCCACTGGCCGCGTCGAAACTCGCGGTGAGGACTTCCGTCATCAAACGAATCTCGCCCGCTGCGGTTTCCACCTTGGGCGCGCCAGTTTTGGTTTTGCCATCGGCCGCACGCGCGATCCCTGGCAGTGGCCAAACCCAGTTCCAAAGTTCCTGCTGGTCCGGGCCGAACGCGACCACGGAGAGCGCGTCCGCCTCACGCCAGTTGGCAGGCAACGGAACCGCGAGCTCGCCAGTGCCATGCGGTGGAATGTCCGGAGAGGGCGCGCTGCCTTCCGCGAGGATCCGCGGGGGAGTTTTCCCCTCCGACGGGCCGGGGTAATTTACCAGTTTCCATTGGAAGCGGCATTTCTCCAGCAGGGTGAAGTCGTAATGGTTGGAAACGGCCAGCCTGCCGGTGAATTTCTCATCGATCGCCGGTTTGGCGATCTGCACGGGCGACCAGACGTCGCGCACCGTGTAGTAGCTCCCTTCCTTTTCATGGTGCGGTCCGACGATGCCATCCGGCGCATTCACTCCGAACACATCGATGCGTCCGTTCTGGTCCTCACGGCGCACGCCCTCGTCGGCGAACACCCAGATGAAGCCACCGGCACCGCACGGCGATTCGGAAATGGCTTTCCAATAGTCGTCCAGACCCGCCCCCCCGCCCCCGTCGTAGAGGCCGTGAAGGAACTCGGTCGGCATGACGAGATTCGGACCGTCCAGGCACCGGACGAGTTTATCGTATGTCGGATAGTGTTTGGTATCGACGCCGCTGAACGGATCCCACGGGTGAAGCACGCGGCGCTGCTGCGGATCGTAGAGGGCGAAATCGCCGTCGAGATCACGGTTCCATCCGCTTTCGTTGCCGTTGGTCCAGAAAAGAATGGAGGGGTGATTCACGTCATGCTCGACCATTTCCCGCACGAGCCTCCGACCGATCTCGGTGTTATAGGCGTGCTGCCAGCCGCTGAGTTCGTCGAGCACGTAGAGCCCGAGCTCATCACAGGCCTCGAGGAACGCTTCGTCCGGCGGATAGTGCGCCATGCGCACGGCATTCATGTTCACCGATTTGATCAGGCGCACGTCCTCGTAGCAGTCCTCCGCATCCAACGCCCTCCCGGTCTCCGGCCGGAAGCTGTGACGGTTCACCCCCTTCAGCAGGATCCGCTGGCCGTTGAGAAACAGCCCCTGACCGTCGCGCACCTCTAACGTCCGGAAGCCAAGTCGCCGCGTGACGGTATGCACGACCCGATCGCCTGATTTTCGCGAGATGCGGAGCGAATACAGGTTGGGCGTCTCGGCTGTCCACAGTGCCGGGGCCTTGATTTGCGTGGAAATCCTCATGCGCCCGACCCCGCCGCCGGGGATCGTCCGGGTGAACGGCTCGCCCACGGGTTGGCCCTCGGCATCGAGAATCTGTGCTTCGATGGTCTCGGCCGGCAGCTTCGGTCCGTCCAGCATTCCGGGTCCGCGAAAACCCAGGGTGAGTTCTGCGGTTAGCTTCCCGTCGGCTTGCGCGTCGATCGCGACCTGTTCGATCCAGCGTTCGGGAAGCGCCTCGAGCCAGACCGGCCGGAAGATGCCGCCGAAAACCCAGTAGTCGCCGCAGTGTTCCGCCTGGTGAGCTTCGCTGTTGGAACTGACTTTCGCCACCTCGACCTCCAACAGGTTCTCCGCACCCTTCTCCTTATTCAGAAGCTTGGTGATGTCGTATTTGAACTGGTAAAAGGCACCGATGTGGGTGGGGCCGGCACTGAGTCCGTTCACCTTGACGGTGGCGTCGGTCATCACGCCGTTGAAAACAAGGTTGATCCGGCGTCCCGACCAGCTTTCCGGAACGGTGAATTTCCTGCTGTAAAACCCCCTCTCGTCGGGCTGGGGGCCTCCATTGCCGTAGGTGTAGTTGCCGAAGCCGTGGAGTTCCCAGTTTGAGGGCACGGGAATCGTGGTGGCTTCACCGGAACGCCTGCCGCCGCTGATATGGAAATCCCATGGCGCCGCGTCTTTCGGTCCATGGCCGGAAAGATACTGGATCTCCGTCTTCGGGTCTTCTGCCCGCAACCTGGGCAGCAGCACGATCGCGGCCCCGATCATCAGGAGTCCGACGGTTCTCATTGAATGGAGACGGGTGTCACGGATGCTTCAGCCGGAAGAAAGTCCGTGTAGCGCCGGGCGCGACGGGCACCGAATACGAGGTGGTCGTGGTGGAGTTGGGGACGGTGCTCCAGCCGTTCGCCAAAAGACCATTTGTTTGCGATTCCAAGATCCAACCGAGATGCGTGGCCGGCCATGAAACGGTGACGTTGCCCCCGCCGAACGCGATATTTATAGAAAGCGGCGGGGTGGCGATCACGGGCGTTACTACGGACTGGCTCGATTGCGTGGATTCGTAGCCGGTCTGGTCCGTGGCGGTCACGACGTAGTAGTAAATGGTGCCGTTTTGAAGCGATGTATCAGTGTAGCCTGTCGTGGTGCCGCTGCTGACGAGGGTGTAGGGGCCGCCACTCGTGGTGCTGCGATAAACGGAGTAGAAGGAGAAATCGGGGCTGGCGCTGGCGGTCCAGGCCAGCGACACCTGCGTGTCGCCAGCCGTGGCACTGAGACCGCTGACGGCGGCGGGCGCACTGGTTTCGCCGGGGGCGTAGGGCACGATGAATCGCCATTTGACATAATCGGTGGTGGTGGTGTTGCTGACCATGCTGAACACGCCGGCACTGCTGAGTTGGAGACGGCGGTTCGCGGCTGAAGCGGCGGGATTGTCGACGTAAAACCAGCCGTATTGGTTTTCGACAAGACTCCAGCTCACGGTGGTGCCGGTGGTGTTTGCCGGCGCGTAGTCCAGCACGCCGCCGGAGTAGCGCAGCCTCTTGCCGTCGAGTAGAGAAGTGATGTAATACTGTCCTGCGGTGGCCGAAGGACGCAAAACCCACTGCGTCGTGCTGCCGCCATCACGAATCCAGCGGTAGGCCGGCCCGCCCGAGCCGGTGTTCCGAAGCCGTTTCCGGTAGCCCCTGTTGTGAATGAAATAGACCTTGTCGCCGCGCACATTCGCATCGCAATCCCACGCGAAATACAGCTCTCCGAACGGCGTGGGGGTGATGCCGTCGTTTTGAAATGCGTTCCCGCGCGGCGCGACCGTGTCCCACGGATTGGCAGGTTCGGGATTGTCTGCATCAGAACTCCAAAGGAAGAGCGAGTAATGCCGCAGCCACGACAGCGACTCCGCGCGCCACATGAATTCGGCGAGCCAGTTGTAGTTGTCCTCCTCGGTCCACGTGCTGGTGGTGCCTTTGGATATGAGGATTCTGCCGCTGTCTCCGACCGTCCAGACGTTGTCCACACTACTGCCCCACACACCGTTGAGGTTCGTGCTGCCGTAAGAATCGACGTTCCACGAGGCTCCGCCATCGGTGGTTCTCAGCCTCCTGCCAGTGTCGCCCGCCACCCAGAGGTTGCTGGCATCACTGCCCCACACTGCGGTGAGGCTCCCAGAAACGCCGGAGGTCTGCGCGTTCCACGACGTCCCGTTGAATTTCAGGATCGTGCCGTTGGCCCCAACCGCCCATACGCTGGTCGAACTGCTGCCCCACACGCCGTAAAGGGCCTGCGTCGTGCCGGAGGTCTGCGGGCTCCATGAGGTTCCGTTGAATTTCAGGATCGTGCCGTTGGCCCCCACCGCCCATACGCTGGTCGAACTGCTGCCCCACACGCCGTAGAGGGCCTGCGTCGTGCCGGAGGTCTGCGGGCTCCATGAGGTTCCGTTGAATTTCAGGATCGTGCCGTTGGCCCCCACCGCCCAGACGTTGCTCGCATCGCTGCCCCACACGCCGTAAAGGGCCTGCGTGGTGCCGGAGGTCTGCGCGCTCCACGTGGTCCCATTGAATTTCAGGATCGTGCCGCCGGCTCCCACCGCCCAAACGCTGGTCGAACTGCTGCCCCAAACGCCGTTAAGGGCCTGCGAGACGCCGGAGGTCTGCGCACTCCAGGTGGTCCCGCCGTTGGTGGAACTGAGGATTGTACCGCCGGCTCCCACCGCCCAGACGCTGTTCGTACCGCTGCCATAAACGCCGTTGAGGGCCTGCGTGACGCCGGAGGTCTGCGCCCAAGTGCCAGCGGACCAGTCCACGGAGGAAAACTCCGTGAGCCACACGGGGCGGCTCCAAGCCGTGTTAAAGGTTTGCAACAGGTTCACCAGGGCATCAGAGCTGCCGCCGCCGGGATCCGGGTAGTTGTGCGCCGCGATCGCGTCCACGCGGTAGCCGAGGCTATTCGCCTGCGTCATAAAGTCGTTCATCCATGTCGAATTCGGATTCGTGGTCACCGGGCTGACAAGAGGTTGGTCCAGTTCCTGAAGACGGGGCCACATCGTGATCGCGTTGCTCACCGTAATGTTCGCCTGCGTTGCACCGTCCGGCTCGTTGAAACCCAATAGATGCATTGCTTCGGACTTATCACGCCAGGTGGGATAGTATTGCCACAGGGGCCCCGCGTTGCTGCCGATGAGCCAGTTGTAGTCGCCCCATTGCATGGGATTATAGACACATCCGGCGGGCAGGGTTTCGGTATATTTTTGGCCCCAGTTGTAGGCCCAACTGGGGTTAAAAGTGTTGGCGTATGAAGTGCCAGCGCTGCCCTTCTTGGGATACCAGGTTGAGTAGGAAAACTTCCAGCTTTGGGTGGTGGCGCTCGAGGCGGTGTTTTGCACCAGCAGCGTGCCTTGAGAAGAGCCTCCGCCCTGGGTGTCGATCGCGAGGCCACTCCACACGTTGATGATTTGGAAGGCTCCGCCGCCCAGAGGATTGAGGATCCAGTCCTGATGAGGGAGGGCGGTGTAGGGAGCGTCGGTCAGTGCGTCGCCGGGAGTTTTGGATAACTGTGCGCCCGACAGGCAGTTGCCGGTGGCGCGGTTGCGCAGGCGGTAGGTGCCGTTGGAAACATTGAGAAGGATCTGGTATTGGCCCTGGGCCGTGGTGAGTCCGGCTTGGTCGAGGGCGGGCTGGCCGCCGCTCGCCACGGCCATGAAGCGGCTGGATGATGGATTGGTGATCCGGTAGTAGGCATCGTTGTAGTCCTCATAATTGGCGATTTGCCCGGAATCAATGATGTTCGTGCCGATCGGGTAGCCGACGTTTCCGGTATTGGCCGGGAAGATGCAGAGTTCACGGATGGAGGTGGTTCCGGGATTGGTGAATTCGAGTCGCACCTGGCTGGTGGTGACCGGGGTGAAGGCAACAACGAGATCCGAGACAGTGTTTCCGGTCACACTGCCCCCGGTGATGTTCTGCCAAGCGGTGCCGTTCCAGTATTTCAGGACGAAATTGGCGAGCGGGGAAACACCGGTCGAGCCGGAATAGAGATGCACGCTGCCGATCTTGGAGGTGACCCGCAGGTCGATATCCAGCGTGTTGGTGCCTGCGGTGGTGGTTTGCCACATAAATGCGTTCGACCGTCCGTCCACGGCATAAAGGGGGAAGTTTCCGGCGCTGTTGGACGAGGCAACGGTCGGGCGCTGGTAGGCGAGGTTGAGGGTGACATCGGTGCCAAGCGGAAAGCCGCTGGGGCCATTAGGCGGGTAAATCGCCAATTCGCGCACGAGGAGCGAGGTCTCCGCGCTCATGAACCTGAAGGACGAGGCGGTCACGGAATTGGTGAAGACCAGGTTCCGCTCGACATTGGTATTTCCAGTGACGGAACCCCCGTCGATATTGACCCAAGTGCTGCCATTCCAATACTGGAGGCCGTAACTGCCGATGGGAAAGGTGTCATCCACCCCGGTGAAAACCTGGGCGCTGCCGACTTCCACTGGAAAAGGGAAATCCACCCGCACCCACTGCCACGTTGAGCTGCTCCCCTGCCAGCGATTGTCGTTTCCGACAACACCGTCGTTGAAATAGGTTGGCAAGCGCTGGCTGGCGGAACTGCTGGCGGTGACGGTTTGGAACTTGGCCAGGTTGAACCGCTCCGGGTTGATGACCGGAGCGACAACTCCGGCAACGCTCAACTTGGGTTGGTAATTGCCAGTAGCGGGAGTTTTGAGCTTTAGGGAGCCGGTGCCGCTTGCGTTGCTTGGAGCGATCTGGATGCGGAAACTCGTGCCGGTGATGGTGAGATCCGCAACCAGAGGCGTGTCGAAGGCGAAGACGTATTCACCCCCGCCCGTGAAGTTGTAAGTTCCGGCGGCCGTGCCGATGACGACATCGTCGCCCCCGCCGACCGCCTGATCCGCTCCAAGATAGGTAACCGTGACGGCTATCGTGGTGGCGTTATTTGACGTGGTGCTCGTGTGTGCCGCGAAGCCAAAGCCGGTTAGGGTGACCCGGGTCGGCCCTTGGTTGCTGGTAAGGAGCCCGGTAAAAAAGCGAATGTAAGCTGCGCCAGACTGGCTGATGTCAGCGTCACCGCCACCGTTCGAAGCATCGTCCAGGAAGAAGGTCGGGCCGAGAGTTGTGGTGACGTTTCCGGCTTGGATGGTTGCTGCGCGGAGAGTGGCAGGGGCGGCGAGCGCAAGCAACAAGGTTGCCAGCGCCGGGATCACCAGGCGAAGCGAAGAAAACCTTAATGACCCAAAAACATCCATTCGAGATAACACTATCGCCAGATAAGCAGCATTGGCAAATGACATTCGAAAACGGGTGGAAAACGGGAACTTGCTCATACGGGCATGAATTATTTTTGGATGGTCGCGGAGCACGCCGCAAAGATGCACTGCGAACTTTTACAAGCAGGCATTTTTACAAGCAGGCATTAGTCCGGCTCACCAACATAAACAAGAAAAATTAAACAAATTTCTTGACGGGAGTTCGTTTTTTGACAACATTCGCCTCAAGTTTGTTCGGTCAACTCCATTAGCCGAGTGATCGAAGAACGAACTTGACCCTTAGCAACCACCCGCAAACCACCCGCAAACCACCCGCAAACCACCCGCAAACCACCCGCAAACCACGCAAACACCCCCGCAAACCACCCGCAAATCCCACATGAAAAATACCACCCTCCTCCGCAACACTTCCGTAGCGGCCCTCATGGCCGCAATCCTCGCCCTGCCCTCCTCCCTCCACGCCGCCGGCACCTTCACTTGGAGTGGTGCCACCAATGGCGGTTGGCCGACTACCGGCACCACCAATTGGGTTGGGAATTCTACGATTACTTCCGACAACCAAACGGATCTCGTATTTAATTCAACGACGAATGCGAGCGGTATGTGGATTGGAAGCAGTCGCACAGTTCGCTCTCTGAGCTTCGGCTCTGGCATTACTAGCAACATTGGCGTGTCCTTTAACTTTTTCAACTCGACTGCGGCTAATCTTACTATGTCCGCTAACACCGGTAATGCCTCGGTCACCGTGGATGCTGGCGAGGTGGGATCCATTTTCCTGGGTTTCGCGTCAGGTATTGGAAGCAATCCTGGTGCTCTTATCCTATCCAGCAATCTGGACGTTATCCATAACGGCAGCGGGCAACTGCAGTTCAACCGAGTCGTTTCAGGAACCGGCAATCTCACCAAGACCGGCCCCGGCGAACTGGCTTTCACCGGAGGCACCAATGCAAATACTTACAGCGGGCTTACTACGGTGAGCGGTGGCAACTTGACCCTCTTTAAAACCGCAGGCACCGATGCCATCGCGGGGAATGTGCTGGTCAATGGCGGCACTCTCCTCAGTTCCACCTCCAACAACATCAAAGACACCTCCAATGTGGAAATTACCTCGGGCACCTACTCACTGCTTACTTTCAGCGAAACCGTCAATAATGTAAAGCTCACCGGCGGCTCGATCACTTCCACGACGGGGACGTTAACCAGCACCACCGCCTTTGATCTTCAAAGCGGCACCTCTTCGGCGAAGCTTTCCGGCACTGCGGGCGCCACAAAATCAACCTCCGGGACCGTGGTGCTGTCCGGTGCGAACACCATATCTGGCCTTATTACAGTCAATGCAGGCACTTTGAACTTTTCCGCATCTGGAAACACTCTATCTGGAGGTGCAACCGTCAATAGTGGCACACTCCAACTGGGTGGCTATAACACCTTAACCGGCTCGACTTTAACTGTTAATAGTGGAGGCACGCTTTTGGCCTCCACATCCGGAGCGACTGGTCAAGATATGGATTCCGCTTCCAGCCTCATTTTGAACGGTGGCACGCTCAGGCTTAATCCCAGTTTTGTTTCTGGTAGCATCAAATCCTACAACACGGTCCCTGTAACCGTAAGCTCAGCCTCCACAATGAGTTATGAAAATGCCGCCGGTTATTCAATTACCTTGGGTTTCGGTGGCACCAACGCTTTTGCTCTCAATGCCGACCTTACCGTTCAAAACAACTCCACCACTACCACAGTGACCAACCCTCTGAATATCTCGCGGGCCATCACGGGCACGGGAGCTATGATCGTCGAAACTTACAACAACATCTCCTCCAGTGCAGACAATTACAGCTTGGGCCGCGTCCAGCTTTCCGGCAGTAACTCCGGTTGGAGTGGCAACCTTGTGGTGTCCAAGGGTACAGTCGTTCTCAGTGGAAGTTCAGTGCCCTCTGCTGGCACCGGCACCATCATTCTCGGCATCACCTCTGGTTCCTCTGGTGCTGGCCTGACGTTCAACGCCACATCGGCTGGCGGCACAACCGTGACCCACACCAATAGTATCATTGTTCGCTCCGGTGGCTTCCGCTCAATTAAGGGCAATGGAGACGACCACAGCATAATACTGAGCGGCGACATCCTGTTAGAGGGCAACCTCAACGTGGATCACACCCTCAACGGATTTGGCTTTACCAAGTCCATAAGCTTGAGCGGCAACATTTCCGGCGTTGGCGGAATCGATATCACCCGCGCAGGCGGTTCTTCCGACTCGTACGTTGTCATGTCCGGCAGCAATTCCTTTACGGGCGCCGTCAACATTAACAACCAAGCGACATTGATTGCCAATTCGTCCTCAGCGGCAGACCTCAACACGGCTTCCGCCATCAATCTTGGGGGAGGCACGTTGGATGTCCGCGTCGGCTCGGGCGTTAACAAGACCTACGACACCGCCCCCGTGAATGTGAGCTCCGCCAGCACTTTGCAGTATAGGAATGTCAATGCCAGCACTTATACCTTGACTTTCAGCGGCACCAGCGCTTTTGCTCTCAATGCCGACCTTACCGTTCAAAACGTCTCCACAAATACCGGAACGACCAACGCTGTGAATATCTCGCGGGCCCTCAGCGGCACAGGAAATTTGATCGTCGAAACCTACAACAACATCGCTTCCAGCGCAGACCCTTACAGCTTGGGCCGCGTCCTGCTTTCCGGCAGTAACTCCGGTTGGAGTGGCAACCTTGAGGTGGCGAAGGGCACGGTCAGCCTGAGTGGAAGCGCCAACCCTGCTGCCAGCGGTGCTGGTAAAATCATCCTTGGCACCACAAGCGGTACCTTCGGCGCCGGTCTGACGTTCTTCTCCAATGGACCCAGCGGCGCAAACGTCACCTACGGAAATGAAATCATTGTCCGTTCGGGCGGCTTCCGCTCCATCAAGGGCAGCGGCACCGACCAGAGCGTCACGTTCACCAATAACGTCTTGCTGGAGGGCGACCTCAATTTGGACTCGACCTTCTTTAATGTTACGTTCGCAAAAAGCCTCAAGATGGAAGGCATCATTTCGGGTACCGGCGGCCTGAATATCACCCGCTCCGGCGGTAGCGACAACACCTCCGTTGTCTTGTCCGGCTCCAACACCTACACCGGCGCGACAACCATCAGTTCCGGCAGACTCCATGTTGGTAGCGGCTCGGACTCGGGCTCGATCGAGACCACAAGCGCGATCACGAACGACGGGGAGCTGGTCTATAACGTGGGCAGCGGCATCCGCACGCTGGCAGCCGCGATCAGCGGCACCGGCACGCTCACACAGAACAGCGCCGGTGGTTCATTAACACTTACCGGATCAAACACGTACACGGGGCTGACCTCAGTCAACAACGGTACGCTGGCTTTTGGTGTGAGCGAGACTCTGACCGGCGGCCTAACCATCGGCACGAGCGGTACAGCGGTGCTATTGTCACATACCGGATCGGCGGTAAGAGTCCTCGACATCTCCTCATTGACCATCTCGGGGACGACCCCGTTCGTGGGCGGAGGCAAAGATATTTCACTGGCTGACGGCGGTTTGGGTGCTTCGCCAGCCCCAGTCCCCGAGCCCGCAACGTGGGCCATGCTCCTGAGCGGACTTGGGTTGTTGAGTGCGTTGCGGAGAGCTAAGTCGTCGCAAGGATTAGACCTTTGACACCGTGATGCCGATTTTGGGGTCGGCTGGGGACACGGTGTTAAGAACAAGTTGCCGCGGTGTTCTTGGCGGGGCACCGCGGCGACTATCCCCCCAGCAGACCCAACTGCTTCAGTCGCCGCTTAATATGCACCTTGACTGGATACCGAAAAAGCCAAAGCTCATGTTCCAGATTCGCCAAAAGCCGACTCGCGGCTTTTGCATCGTAGAATTCAACTGTCCAACGCGGGGGCAGTTGCGAAATTGAAAGCCCCCCGGCAAGCTGAACAAAAATCTTTCCCGACCGCCGATTCAATGATTCCACCTGTCACCCCCAAAGAGACCCACTAAAAAAACTCCACATGAAAACAATAACTGCCACCCTCCTCCGCAACATTCCCGCAGCGGCCCTCATGGCCGCAATCCTCGCCTTGCCCTCTGCCGCCCAAGCCGCTGGCACTTTCACTTGGACTGGTGCAATCAACGGCGGTTGGTCGTCCGGCACTGCCGGCGTATCACCAACTGGGCGGGAAATGTTGCGCTTACCTCCGACAACCAAACGGACGTGGTCTTTGATTCAACAACGAACACACTTGCAACGTCTGGTAGTGGTTCGTATCTCGCGGGCTCTTTTACTATCCGCTCTCTGAGATTTACCGCTAATGTTAATGCCAACATTGCCATGTCCTTTAACTTTCTCGGCCCCTATGCTGGCTATAACCTCACGATGTCGGCTAACACCGGCAATGCCTCCATCACCGTGGATGCTGGCGAGACTGGAACCATTCAATTGGGTGCTGCAGCAGGTGTTGGAAGCGGTTATGGTAATCTTATCCTATCCAGCAATCTGGATGTTGTTCATAACGGCAGCGGGCAACTACAGTTCAACCGAACCGTTTCAGGACCCGGCGGCATCACCAAGACCGGCACCGGCAATCTGATTCTCACCGGCGGCACCTATGCGAATACCTACAGCGGCCTCACCACGGTGAGCGCAGGCAGCTTGACCCTCAGTAAAACCGCCGGCACCGATGCCATCGCGGGGAATGTGTTGGTCAATGGCGGAACTCTCCTCAGTGGCACCTCGAACAACATCAAAGACACCTCCAACGTGGAAATTGCCTCAGGCACCTACTCATTGGGTGCTTTTAGCGAAACCGTCAATGGCGTGAAGCTCACGGGCGGCTCGATCACTGCCACGACGGGGGCGTTAACCAGCACCACCGCTTATGATCTCCAAAGCGGCAGCTCCTCGGCGATTCTCGCCGGTTCCGTTGGCGCAAACAAGACAACCGCCGGGACGGTGACCCTCAGCGGCGCCGCCGCCAATACCTACAGCGGCCTCACCACGGTGAGCGGAGGCGTTTTGAGCCTAGGTAAAACCTCCGGCGTCGATGCCATCGCGGGTGATGTGCTGGTCACTGGCTCGGGCACCCTCAGCAGTGCCGCCTCCAACCAAATCAAAGACACCTCCAGCGTGGAAATCGCCACTGGAGGCACCTGGTCACTGGGTGTTAGAAACGAAACCGTCAATAATCTGAAGCTCACCGGCGGCACGATCACCTCGACGGGGACGTTAACCAGCACCACCGCTTATGATCTCCAAAGCGGCTCTGCTTCGGCGATTCTCGCCGGCACGGCGGGCGCAAACAAGACGACCTCGGGGAGTGTGTTGCTGACCGGCTTAAACACCTTAACTGGTAACGTAAATGTCAGTAATGGCACGCTGGAGATTTATGCGAATAACACCAACGCCCCCAGCTACAATATCACTGGAGGCAAGCTTCTGGCATCCTACTCAACTGCGACTGATATCAACACCGCCACCAGCATCAATCTCAATGGCGGAATGCTTCACATCTCGACCAATGGCACGGCAAAGACCTACGATAAAGCCCCGATCGTCGTTGGAACCGCCAGCAAGCTGAGCTATGAGAACACAAGCAGCAGCACGACGCAAAACCTGAATATCAGCGGCAGCACCGGGCCCTTTACCTTGAATGGCGACCTTACCGTTCAGAACATCTCCACCAACGCGGCACTGAACAACTACCTGAACATTTCCCGCAATGTAACCGGCACGGGAAGTATGATCGTTGAGACCAACAACAATGTCGCAAGTCCAGACCTCATGAATACCGGCCGCGTCACATTGACTGGTAGCAATACGGGTTGGTCTGGCGACCTCGTCGTAAGGAAAGGAACTGTGCTATTCGGTAGCAATGCCACTGCATCGAGCGGAGGAACGGGTAAAATCATCATCGGCGAAACTGCGAACTCATACGGCGCTGGTGTGCAGTATAGTGCATTTGGTTTCACGGGGACTAACCAGACAATAAATAACGACATCATTGTTCGTTCTGGTGGATACCGTGCCTTGCGCACAGCCAGTGATAATTCATACGTTTTCAATGGCGGCATTACCCTGGAAGGTGATCTCACAGTCAATAATGCGAATTATTTCAACACCTATCACATCTACCTGAACGGCAACATCTCCGGGGCCGGTGGACTTACCATCTCTGAGTCGGGTGGCACCGTAGGTAACGCTTTCACCCGCCTGACAGGTAGCAACACCTACTCGGGTGACACGATCATTTCCAGCAGTGCGAGCCTTAACATCGCCAGTGCCAGCGGAAACGCCATCGGTGACAGCTCCGCTGTCAGCGTGGGAGCTGGTTCTGACCTTACCTTCAATAGCACGAATGAAACCATCGGTTCGCTTGCCTCTTCCGGCACAAATGGGGCGGTGGTTCTGGGAAATAATACCCTCACCACGGGTGGCAACAACCAGTCCACGAGCTTCGGTGGTGTCATTTCGGGCACGGGCGGCGGCCTTACCAAGACCGGCAATGGCACAATGACCCTCACCGGCAGCAACAGCTACACCGGTGCGACGACGATCACCGGCGGCACGTTGAAAGTGAATGGAACGCTTGCGATTGGCAGCGCGGTGGCGGTCAACAGCACGGGAAGGCTGGCCGGCACGGGCAATGTCAACGGAACCGTTTCCATCAACAGCGGCGGCACCATCGCCCCCGGCAACAGCCCCGGCACCTTGAATACCGGCGCGACCACCTACAACAGCGGCGGCAATTACCAATGGGAAATCAATAAAGTGGATGGCACGCTGGGAGCCGATCCTGGCTGGGACTTGCACGCGGTCACCGGCACCCTCGATGTTCAAGCGACCAGTGGATCGACTTTCGCCGTCAATATTGCCGGGCTCAATACCAGCAACAGCGCGGGCAATGTTGCGAATTGGAATCCTGCCACCAGCGGAACATGGACTATCGCCACCTCCACCACGTTGAGCAATTTTGCAGCCGACAAATTCACCGTCGGCACGGCCAATTTTGCAAATAACAATGCCCTGCTAGGTGGCAACTTTACCATTGGGAGCAGTGGCAATAATATCCAACTGACCTTCAACCCAAGCGGCAGCGGTCTGCCGCAGGGCCTTGGTATTTTCGCCTCGGATAACGCGAATATCAGCGGGTTCGGCTATGGCGCATGGTCCTATAGCGGTGGCGGCAGCAACTCGGGGACTTTCACTGGCGATGCGAATGCCAACGGATCAGGCGCTTTGGGTGGGGCGAATACCAACGGCAAGGCTTACGGCTTCTGGGCGAAAAACGGAGCCCAGATCAACGGATTCCGAACTTTCAACAGCGGCCTTCCGGTTGGGCGCACCTTCAGTCTCGACGTGGACAATGGGTATATCAATAACGGCTCAACGGTCGGGTATGCACTGCGCAACAGCAGCGCCGTCCAGTTGTTTGAGATTTACTTTGCGGGCGGCGGCTCTGCCTACCAGATCAGCACGGGCGGCAACACTGCGAGCCCGACGTATGCCTCCACCGGCATCGGGTTCACCGACAAGGGGCTTCATGTGGAAGTGACACTCACTTCCGGAACCACCTATACGGCAACGATTTCCGCAGCCGGCGCTCCCAATCAGACCTTCACCGGAAACCTCATCACACCCAGCTCGGGCACCAGCGATGTTGCCGACGTGCGGGTGTATAATGTCAACGCGGGCAGCGGTTCAACCAACGACGCCTATTTCAACAGTCCCACGGTGGTTCTGCCGACATGGAACGGTCAGTCTGTCGGTTCGGGCGGCGGCACCTTCAGCAACGGCTCCAACTGGGCGGCGCACGCGCCGGTCAACGGCGGCAGCATCGCCTTCGACGGCACCGGTTCGACGGTCAACAACAACCTTCTGACTTCAGTCTATAACATCGCCTTCAATGCGACTGGCAATCCGGCAACCGGCAACAACACGACAAACGCGGGAGCCTACACCCTGACCGGCAGCGCGGTCACCATCAACGGAGGCATCGATAACAACAGCACCAACCTCCAGACGATCAACAACAACCTGACGCTGGGTGCCAGCCAGAGCTTCAACGCGACCAACGGGGCGCTAACACTAGGCGGCTCGATCGCGATGGGCGGCAAGTATCTCACCGTCAATGCGGCCAACGGCGTCGCCCTGAACGGGAACATCACTGGCAATGGCGACATCCTCAAGAGCGGCAGTGGCACGCTGACCCTTGCCGGCAGCAACACCTTCACGGGCACGGGAGTTTCCGGTCAGACCTACGGCCAGGTGTTCATCACCAACGGCACGGTGAGGGCAGCCACGAACAACGCGCTCGGCACGCAGGCGGGTGGTGTCTCGGTGGACCTTGGCGATTCGAATCTTGGCCAGACCGGGGTCACAAATTACTCGACGAATGTCTCCTTGCTGGCGAATTCCGGGGTGACGATCGGCAATCAGCTCTATGTCGCTGTCAACACGGGGGGCGCCACGCGCACCATCGGCAGCGACGGAACGACCGGGGCGGTCGCCTTCACCGGCAACGTCTTGCTAACCGGCAGCGCGATCCTGACCTCGGCGACCGGTGGAGACGTGACCATGAGCGGAACATTGGGCACCCCCGGCTTCACCGCTGGTGGGATCACCAAGACGGGTGCGGGCAAAGTGACCCTCACAGCCAGCAACGGCTACACCGGACTAACGACGATCAGCTCGGGAACGCTCGTTGCCGGAAACGACTATGCGCTGGGGACTGGCTTGATGACCCTCGACGGGGGCAACCTGGCTTCCGATAACAATGCCCGGAATTTTTTCAATCCGGTTGTCGTGAATGCAAACAGCATCAATGGCGGAGTGTCCGGCAGCAACGATCTGACGTTCAGCGGCGGTGCCTCCGGCACAGGAACGCTGGTTGTTAAAGGAACCGGCAAGGTGACGGTCGCTGGCGCAGTCAATTCCTTCTCACCAACCGAAATTCAGGTCAACACCGGCGGCACACTGCTGCTTGGCGGTTCGAACAAGATCGGCAACACGACGGCCGTCAATCTGAACGGGGGCACGTTCAACACGGCTGGTAACAGCGAAGTTGGCACGGTTTCTCTGTCATCGACGACGAACGGACTTGGGACGCTCACCCTTTCCCAGACATCGACTCTGGATTTCGGAACGGGCGCGAGCGTTGTGCAGTTCAGCGGAATCGCGCAATCGCTCGACGGGACGGTGTTGACCATCCTGAACTGGTCGGGAACTCCGAATGCGGCAGGCGGGACGGACCGGTTGCTTTTCAGCGGCCAGGCCGGCACATTCACAGGCCTTTTTGGTCAGAACGAGGTCAGTTTCAACGGTGTGTCCGGGTATAAACCGATCCAGTTTGGGAGTGACGCCGCCAGCTATTATTACGAGATTACTGCCGTCCCTGAGCCGGCCACGATCATCGGAGCGTTCGCCTTCCTCGGCCTGATCGTCCTGCGCGAACGCCGCCAGGTGTGCGGGTTGTGGGCTGGATTGTTGAGCTGGACGAAGCCGGGAAAAGTTTAGGAAATTTCGCGGCCTGTTTTGGGCGGGCCGAGAATAGGTTGCCGATGGAGGCGGGGACCTCCGGGGACGGCAACAACATCGTTCGCCGCTGGTTCTTGGCGGGGCCAGCGGCGGACACTTTTTGGGCACGGAATCCTTCATTTAGCACGGCGGTGAAAATCTTCACCGCTCGTTGTGTTAACCAAGAACGCGGGCAATACGAGACTGTCGATTCTAATGCGAAGCGTTTAGTTGAACCATGATCCAGTCGCGCCCGATGAGGCGGAGGACGGAACTGGCGTCCTCACAATAGCGCTCAAGCGTGGACGCTGAGTAAAACCAGATCGGTAAATGTGCAATACCGTTCTGCGGGCCATGTCGAATTTTTCAAACGGGAGCGTGTGCCGCAGCATTCCGCGTATTTACGCATCCCATCGGATTTTATGCAGATTTCATAATTTAAGAGTGTAAACGCTGCGTAATCTTGCATCGGCGCCTCCGCCTAATATCGCTGTAACTAGCTATGGAATCGCAGACTTACGCAAAATCTACCAAGCAGGTCTGCCGTTCGAATTCCGTTAGGGTCGCGTTCAGCATCAACGACTTACGTCGAAAAGACTGAATTGCATGACAGTTGCATGACAAAACATGCAGGTGCCAATAAAGCCGGTCACGAATCAAAGGTTCGCACCATCCAGTCGGGCTCCGTCACCGTCCGAATTTACGAAGGCCGACATCGAGGAAAACCGTTTTTTGCGGTCATCTGGTATATTGGCGAGCGCCGGATGCGAAAGGGGTTCTTCGAACTCCACCAAGCCAAGCCCGTCTTCTACAGTTTGAGCGCTCGATTTTCTGAGGAATCACGTATTTATGCGGGTTGGCGGGCGATTTGTTTTTTTGGATTTCAAAATGTAGTGCAACTTTTTGCGGCTTGATTGGGATTTCCTGATTGGGATTTCCTGATTGGGATTTCCTTGCATGGATGCGAGGTTTCGGGCTTCAAGCGTGGAGTCCACCAAGTCCGCAATGTTTTTCCGCATCAAACCCGCAAGGCAGTATCGCTACCTGCAAATCGCCCGCAGTGTGCGGGTCAATGGCAAGGTGCGCCAGGAGATCATTTTGACATCGATGAGCGGCAGGTTCGCGAAGAGGAGCGTTATGACGGCATCTGGGTGTTGCGCACCGATACGGACTTGGATGCCGAAACCGTGGCGGTGGCCTACAAGTCGCTCTGGATGGTGGAAGACACCTTTCGCACGGCCAAGTCGATCCTGGAGACCCGCCCGATCTACCACAAACGCGACGAGACCATCCGGGGCCATGTGTTTTGCAGCTTCCTGGCCTTGGTGCTCAAGCGGGAGTTGGAGATGCGAATGAAGGAAAAGGGACTGGATTGGGAATGGGCCGATGTGATTCGCGGCCTGGATAACTTGCAGGAGGTGGAGGCGGAGTTCCAAGGCCATCGCTTTGTTTTTCGCAGCCAAATCACCGGGGATGCCTCAGAGGCGTTGCGTGCCGCAGGGGTGGCTGCGCCGCCGACCCTGCGCGAAATCGCCTGAGAGGCCGATCCACCCTCGGCTGGGAAATGTAGTGCCAACACTCGGCGGCCCATGCGTAAGTGCCTCAACCGCAATATACGCAGTTTTCAAACTGTCGAAGATTTGCCAAGGCGTTCGCCAAGGATCAGGCCGAGAAACTTGCAGCCGGCCAGGTGGACTCACCGCCCGTGGTTGGAAGCGTATGCCGCTGGTGTCGGTTCGCCTTTGGAACTTCAGTCTTTGCGTCTGTTTCAACAACACGGATTCTCGCCACAGTTGCAGGTGCCGATCTCGCCGAATGGAGGATTTGCAACAACGATTGCTGACTTTGCAGTTCCTGAGCGGCGAATGGCCATCTATGTTGATGGTGCCGCGTTCCGAAATCGCAGAACGCCCGAGGTTGATGGCAACGGCGGGCGACGGGCCGGAATGGATTAGATTACCTCGCCCTGGTGAACACGAGTCGCGCACGGGACTGACCCGCGCCGTGCTCCATCGGCTTTGTAGCGAAGGCAGGGTGAGAAGCGTCAGCTTGCGCGAGCGTGGCAAGCAACGCGGCTGCCGCCTGGTGAACCTCGCAAGCCTGCTGTCCTACGTTCGCGGGCTGGATGCCGAGCAAAATGCGAGCCTGACCGCCGCCGGCACGGAGGGCGCGCAATGAAGCGCCGGCCATGTCGCAAGGCGATGGAAATGGCAATCCGGCGCGCGTGGTGCGTTCAGCAAAGCTACAAACAGAGGCCGGAACTGCATTGTGCCGGACGCACCCGCGCGCCAAAAAAAGGTTGGATCTCCAATTCCGGCTGGGCCGCCGCGCTCGCGAAATGACTCCGCTCCAACTCGCAAAGTCGCGCCTGCTTATTCCCGAGCTTTGGCAAATGCGCGGATGGCCGGGCAAGCCGGGCAAATCCTGCAAGTTTCCAGACGGCGCGGACAAAAAGCCGTCCGCGTCCATTTTTCGCGATGGCGTGTTGCTGCGCGACTTCAGAAGCTGCAAAACTTACAATGGGCTTGGACTACTCGCGGAAGTGGAAGGCATGACGCGCGAGGCCGCCTGCCGCCTGTTCATTGAGCTTGCGGGAGTCTCGCGCGATGACGTTGCCGCCGCGCGCTACGCGCCGCCAGCGCGTCGCGAGCCGAGCGGCAATGCAAGACACAGCGGAGCAACGCACAAAGCCTCGCCTGCCGCCTTTGGAGCCGGGAACCGAGGCCGATTTGCTCGCACTTTCAAAGCTCCGGGCCGTGAGCCTCGAAGCCGTCCGGCTCGCCACCGCGCGCGGGCTGCTGTGGTTTGCCGATTCGACGCAAGACAACTGCCGCGCGTGGATCCTCACGGATCGCTCGCGATGGAACGGAATCTGCCGCCGTCTCGACGGCAAACCGTGGCAACGACTGCCTTCCAAGCCAAAAGCGCGCACGTTGCGCGGCGCCTGGGCGAGCTGGCCAGTTGGTTTGCCCGAGGCCGCAGAGTTTCCCGCGCTCGCCCTGGTGGAAGGCTCGCCCGACTTGCTCGCGGCTTTTCATTTCGCAATCGAGCAAGTCCGCGCGGAACACCTCACGCCCGTTTGCATGGCCGGCGCGGGCCTTCGCATCCCGGCTGAAGCATTGCCCGCCTTTGCCGGCAAGCGTGTTCGCGTTTTCGTGCATGATGACACCGCGGGCCGCCTCGCATTCGAGCGATGGAGCGAGCAAATCGAATCCGCCGGCGGAATCGTGGACGGCTTCGACTTTTCGGGCCTGCTCCGCGCCGATGGCTCGCCCGTCGCGGATCTGAATGACCTTTGCCGGATCGGGGCGGACTCCTGGGAGCAATGGCGCGCCATAGTGGATTCATGCACAAAATTTTTCGAGGCCGCGCCGGAATCCGCGCCGCCTGCCGCTGCCGTTTCGCTCGCGGCAAAATTACTCACGCCGCGCGAGTGCGAGGAAATCCGCCGCGCCGGATTCGAGGGCGACGAACTGATTTTGCGAGCCTGTGAACTTTTCAGCGGGCG
The DNA here is from genome assembly GCA_963751395.1 of uncultured Verrucomicrobiae bacterium. Lineage (GTDB taxonomy): Bacteria > Verrucomicrobiota > Verrucomicrobiia > Chthoniobacterales > Chthoniobacteraceae > CAVVUC01. Next base: position 1,085,862 of record CAVVUC010000001.1, read on the forward strand.
AATCATGGACATAGGAGAAAATTCATGCCTGGAATAATCAAACCCAATTCAGCAACGGGCGACACACCACCCGAAACCATCCCGCCCTTTCCCGTCGAATCGTTGCCGCCCGTGCTCGAGGACATAACACGCGCGATTGTCGAAACAACCGGCTCGCCTCTCGATATTGTCGCGCCTTGCGTGCTCGCCACCGCGTCCGCGTGCCTGGGCCGAGGCTTGCTTGTGGACTCCGCGCCGGGCCGCGTGACTCCGCCGAATTTGTTCATACTCGTTGTGAAAAATTCGGGCGCGGGCGGGAGCGTGGCTTACGAACTGGCCACCGCGCCGCTTCGCGGTTTCCAAGCCCTCGCGCTCCGGGAATTCGATGAAGTGACCAAGCCGCGCCTGGAACGCCGGCGCGATACGGTGAAAGCCGATTATGACGGCGCGATGAGGCAGCGGAAAAAATTGAAGGAATCGGGAGAGGACACGAGCGCGAAGGAAAAGGAGCTGGACGGGCTGCAAGTGGAGCTGGCCGGAATCGAGGCGTCGCTTTGCGCGCCTTACGTGCTCGTGAGCGATGCGACGCCCGAAAGCCTCGCGCACCTGCTGGCGCGCCGGGGCGAAGTGCTGGCGCATTTCGATAGCGACGCGAACGACACCGTTGGCGGGCTGCTGGGATTGCGCTACAGCACGGGCGAGCACACGACCGAGAGCCTGCACTTGAAGGCCTACAGCGGCGAATCCTTCGCAATCATTCGCAGGGGCACGCCGCGAGGCGGGACCGTGGAATTGTTTCTGAAACGGCCAACACTCACGTGCCTGTTTATCGTGACTCCCGACGTTTCGCGGAAACTTTTTTCGAGCGACCGGATGAAATCGGGCGGGCTGCTGCCGCGTTTCATTTTGTCGCATTCACAGGCGACGCCGCAAGAATGGAGCGATACGCGGCGCATCCCGTCGAACGTCTCGCAGCGATTCGAGGCCGGCTGCTTTGCGCTGCTCAATAATTTTCGAGGGCGCGATGCCGATGCCGATGGCGTCGCGCCGCTGGAAATGACGGCCGAGGCGCGCGAACTGTTCGCCGCGCACTTCAAACGATTTTGCGACGGCTTCGACGCCGCGCCGGAATTCGCCGCCTTCGATGCCCGGCACACGGAAAACGCAATCCGCATCGCGCTCGTGATTCACGCCTGGCGCGCGCTCCGATTCGAGCCGGACGGCAACGGCGGGCCTGTGGCGATGTGTAATGCGCTCGAATCGCCGTTGAACGGCGACTCGGCACGCCGCGCGTTGCTCGTTGCCGATTGGTTTGAACGTCAGCAAGCCGCGATGCTCGCGCCGATGCGCGAGGCCGCAGCGGATGAAAAATTCGAGCGCGTTTTTCAGCGATGCGAAAAGCGGCGCGACTGGATAGTTGCCGCGCGCGACCTGGTAGGCGCGCGCATTGCCGCCAGCGCAACGGAAGCCGACGAGCTTTTGACGAACTGGGAGCGCGAGGGCCGGGCCACCCGCGAGGAACCCGAGGCGAAGTCGGGAGCCGGCGCGCCGGCACGCAAACCGCGCTATCGGATTTTGCAATCGAAGCAACGCGGGAATTGAAAATTGAAAATGGAAAATCGGGAATCGAAATTTGACACGCGGGCTTTAGCGTGAACACGGAGCCGCCCAAATATCTGAGCCTCGCGCATCGGGCGCGGCGCGCGAATGTCCCAAATAGCTTTGCATCGAAACTCGTGGCGACCGGGATACTTGAACCGGACACGATTCTTGCAAACCGAGTGAGGCTGTTCGCCGCGTCGCGCGTGCCCGCACTCGCAAAGGCAATCCGCGCCGCGCTCCGCGAGCGGCAAAAAAATTTCGGGTAAGAAGCCCGAAACGCCGGGCGCGGTGAAGAAAGCCCATAAAGACCCGCCCGGCGCACTTTCAGCAAACCAAAACCAAAACCCGCAAACCAAAATACATGAACAGTTCACTCACCGGCAAACCGCCGGTAAAATATGAAGCCCGCATTTCGCTCCTGAAATCGCAGGGACACACCGCACCCAGCGACGCGGGCGAGGCGCTCGCGTTTCAAGTCGCGATTGCCGACGCGCGACGGATTCAAAAATCAGGCGGGAAGTTTTCCGCTTTCACAGGCGGGCGGCGAGGCACGGGCGAGCAACGACTCGCCTGGCTTCGCGCCGCCGGCCATAGCTGGCCGACCGACACCGGGGCGATTGAAGTCCTCATCGAGCTGGCCGAGCGCCGCGAGCGGGCCGCCGCTTCCAAGCCCTCGCCCGCCGCGAAACCCGCAGCGACCGAGAAAAGCGGCCTGCTCGAGGAATTCGAGCGGCTGTCCAACTCGAATCCCGGCGCGGCCACCGCGTTTTTTCGCGAACACAAATCCGCACTGAAGCTCGAATACTTTTTTTCCACGAAATGAAGAAGCAACCGATTTTCGCAATCATAAGCCCGCGCTTATATTCACTCACGCCCGAGGAATCGAGCACGGTCATTCACTGGGAAACCATTCAGGGCGAGTTTGAAAAAGAGCACCCGTATAAACGGCGAAGCGCATTCTCTGACGACTGGCACGACCTGGAGCTTGCCGCGCGCGCCGGCGACGAAGAAGCGATGGCGACCATTGAGAAACATGGCTGCTGGGAAAACTGGGCGAATCGCGAGCATACGCGCCGAGAGCATTTGTGGGCTGTTTTCCACAAAAAGCACCGGGAACCCTGCCGGGCCGCGCTGCTGCCAATCCTCGCACGGGCCGAAGGCTTTTTCGTGAAACTCCGCGCGGAATACGTGGCGTCAACGAAGCCGTGGTTCGCGCGCCTGGAAGTCGCGCAGCCGCCGGGCGATGCGATAACCGCCAAAATCGACGCCGTGATTTCAACGTGCCTCGATTTCAAGAGCGGCGGGCAGTTCAAAGGTGACAACCAAATGCACCCGATTTCGCACTTCAACGCGCGGCTTTTCGTGGAGGTATGAAGCCGCCTGCCCGCCCGCTGCTGAAGCTCGTCACGCTCGAAGATGAGTTTGCCGAGCTTCAGCGCGCCGGGCATCTCACGCCCGATGATTTCACGGATGCCGACGGGCGACGGCGCGGCTTCGGCGCGCTTGTCCGCATCGGCCAGCGACGCCGCAAGCAACCGGAATCCTGCTGAATTGTGCTGAGTTTCTGTGCGGCACAATTAAACCATTGTCACTGAGCGACTTACGCATGATTTTGGATTGTGCTGAGTTTGCTGCTTACATGACAATCCCCAAACCAATTCCGCCTCGAAAAAAAATTCACACTTTTGAGGCTATCGCCTTTTGCGCTCAAAGCGAGCATCGCACCGGCTACCCACCCCCCCGGTAAGGAATCTCTTTAGCCCGGACAATCCTACGGAGTTCATCGAGGGTCGCTCCATTTAAGAGAGCCGGCCTGGAAAACTTTCGGAAGGGAACTACGGAAATCGCCCTCCATTCGTTCCAAAAATCGGGATTTTTTCCGCCCGAACTCAAACGGAAAATCACCAACGCCGCGCGTTGCTGTCAGCAAATTCAAGAAGCGATTCAGAGTCTTTACATACATACAAAACAAACGAATCATTAAAGATTTGTTGTGACTTGTGTTGTGAAACGATGCTTTCCAGCCTCGATTTTCTTACGTAAGACACGGGCTTTCAGGGAGTTGGAGCGGGCAGAGGGAATCGAACCCTCATGGCCAGCTTGGAAGGCTGGAACTTTACCATTAAGCTATGCCCGCGAAGCCTCTGCATCTTCGCCGCGACTGCGCAATTGGCAAGTCTGAAAATCAACCCGTCGCGCGCCGATTTGCCGCTTGCCGCGCACGAGTCATTAAAATACCTTCCACACTCTTATGAGAATCTTTCTGCGTCTCGTGATTGTGGCTGCGTTGTCGTATCTGGGATTGGTTTTGTTCTGGGATGCCCGTGCTTATCAAGCCAACGAAGACGCCGATCAAACGAAGTTGGTGCTCTATTTTGTCGGGGTTGTTTTTACCGGTGTGGCGGTCGGAGGAATTGTGGCGCTGTCGTTGATTCCCCTGGTTGGCGAGCAGATTGGCAGCTTCTTTTTCAACCCGGGCCAGCAAATCGAAAAGGATCCGCACGCCCCTGCAGTCTCGAAGATTGCGGCGGGTGATTACGAAGGGGCGATCGAGGAATACCGGAACGTCTTGGAAGACAACCCTTCCGACACGATGGCCATCAGCGAAATTGCCCGTTTTTACTGCGACAAACTTGAGAACAGCGCCGCGGCAGCCGAGGTGCTGGAAGAGGCGCTCCAGCGCGAATGGGGCGCGGACGACAGCGCGTTTCTTTGCAACCGCCTGGTGGATGTTTACTGGACATACATGCACGATGGTGTCCGTGCCCATGCGCTGCTGGTTCAGATTGCGGAGAACCTGCCGGACACAAAGTACGCGGCGAATGCGCTGCATCGCATGCGTGAAATTGATCGCGCGATCGAGACCGGCGAGATGCCGAAGCGCACGATCGCTTCTGCCGAATAAAGTCAGACGGCCACCTGGAAACGCGGGCTGGTTTCCTTCTGCGAGGCGCAGAAGACTTCAAGCGCATTGTCGCCCGCTGCATTCAAGCGGGTGCGAACCGTGTTGATGGCCAGTTCGGGCGTGTTGCAGTCGCGGCTCAGGTGGCCGAGCACGGCGCGTTTCAAACCGTCGCCGAGCAGTTCCACCAAAACGCCGGCTGCGGCGGCGTTCGAGAGGTGGCCGTGGCGGGACATGATCCGCTGTTTCACCGCCCACGGCCGGCGCGTGTCGTTCTGGAGAAGTTTCTCGTCGTGATTCGTCTCGATGACGATGGTCTGCACGCGGCGCATCCGTTCGAAAACGAGCTTTGTGGCAAATCCGAGATCGGTGCAGAAACCGAGCGATGCCGAGCCGTGATGCAGCACGAACCCGACTGGATCGACCGCATCGTGCGGCACCGGAAAGGTCTGCACGGAGATGTCTTTGATCGTGAAGTCGCTGCCGGTTGAGAAAAGCCGCCAGCACTTTTTCTCATCCCGCCCAAGCGCCTCGGCGGTGAGGGGATTGCAGTAGAGCGGCACTTCGAATTTCTTGCAGAAAACATCGAGACCACCGACATGATCGCCGTGCTCGTGCGTGATCAGGATTCCGTCGAGCGCCGCCGGGTTGATGCCGGACGCCTCAAGGCGCGCCACGATCTGCCGCGCGCTCAGGCCGCCATCGATCAGCAGCTTGCATTGGTCGGACTCGACCACGGCGCAATTGCCCGCGCTGCCGCTGCCGAGGACGGTGAGATCGAACATGACAGATCAATGCGGCGTTGATAGAAGCAAAGCAAACAGAAAGCGCATTACGCGCCGGAGAATTATGAAACGTGCCGTCCTTTCCCTACTGATCGTGCTCACGATCGCACTCGCCGCAGCCGCATTCCTGCAGACGCGCGAGGAAAAGAAGAAAACCATGGAAGTTGCGGTATTGCGCCAGGAACTGGAAAAGGCCGCGAGCCAGTCGCGCGAGACCACGGAGAAGATCGAGTCGCTCGAAAACAAGGCGCAGATTCTTACGGCGGAATCCGCCGCATTGCGCGAGAAGCTGCACGCCGCTTCTCCAGCCGTCCCGGCGATGACACCAGCGGCAGCCGAGTCAACTGACGCTTCCACGGAAAAACCGAAGGGCGGCATGGCAGACATGCTGGGCAAGATGTTCAAGGACCCGCAGATGAAAAAGGCGATGGCCGCCCAGCAGACCATGGCACTCCGGCAGTTCTATTCTGATTTCGTGAAGTCCTCGAATCTGACACCGGAGCAGGCGGAACAATTCTACAACGCGATCGGCGAGCGCCAGATGGCGATGATGGAGAAGGCGGGAGATTTTATGAAAGGCGGGCAGCAGACAGACGAAATGAAGCGAGCAATGGAGGAGGATACGAAGAAGTTTGAGGCGCAGCTCAAGGAAATCATCGGTGATAAAGGTGCGAAGCAATTTCACGACTTTGAGATGACGCTCCCCGACAGGATCGCGATGAATCAATTCAGTCAGCAGCTCTCCAGCGGCGGCACGCCTTTGAGCGCGGATCAGAACCGGGCGCTGCTGCAGGTGATGTCTGAGGAGCGCCGCAATAATCCGGCAACGCCCGCCAAGCTGAACAAGTTCGACGGAGCCAACATGTCGGACGAGCAGATCCAGCAGTTTTTTACGCAGCAGGAGGATGTCAATTCCCGCGTGCGGACCCGCGCGATGTCGCTGCTCACGGCCGAGCAGATGAAGGCGTTCGAGCAGTTTCAGAAGCAGCAAATCAATATGCAGAGGATGGGAATGACGATGGCGCGGGAGATGTTCGGCGGAAAGAAATAGCGGAGCTTTTTCTCCGATTCGGGCGTGACTTTTCCCATGCGGTTCGTTTCATTTGCCGACTTCCGATGAAGTCCCCCCTGATCTCCGCGTTGTTGCTTTTTCTCTGCACCTCCCTCTGTCCCATTGCTGTTCATGCGGCTGATGGTCCGTCGGGCTTGGAGCAGCGGGTCGCTGCACTTGAATCGGCTGCGAAACCGATTACGGCGTCCACAATCAACTCCGGCGACAACGCGTGGATGCTCGTGAGCGCCGCGCTTGTCCTGATGATGACCGCGCCGGGCCTGATCCTTTTCTACGGCGGCCTTGTCCGGACTCACAACGTGCTCGCAACGATGATGCAGAGCCTGATTTTGATGGCATGGATTTCTTTGCTCTGGATGATTTTCGGCTACAGCGTCTCGTTCGGCGAAGGCAACGCGTTCTTCGGAAATCCGTTTCAGTATTTCCTTTTGAACGGAGTGGGCGCCGCGCCGAATCCGGACTACGCGCCAACGATCCCGCACCAGACTTTCATGCTGTTCCAGATGATGTTCGCGATCATCACGCCGGGCCTGATCACCGGTGCGTTCGCGGAACGGATGCGCTTTTCGGCGTTCCTGCTTTTCGTCACGTTGTGGGTGACGCTCATTTACTTTCCGCTCGCGCACATGGTCTGGGGCAAGGGCGGCTTCTTCAACTGGGCGCTCGGAGGGCGGATTCCGGTGCTTGATTTTGCGGGCGGCACTGTGGTTCACATTTCGTCCGGCGTCTCGGCGCTGGTCGCCGCCATCGTCATCGGCAAGCGGCTCGGGTTTCCGCACGAACCGATGCTGCCGCACAACGTCGTGCTGAGCCTCATCGGCACCGGCTTGTTGTGGGTCGGCTGGTTCGGATTCAACGCCGGCAGCGCCGTCGCCGCCGGTTCGCTCGCGACGAGCACATTTGCCGCGACGCATTTCTCCGCCGCCGCCGGCGCACTCGGATGGACCGGCCTTGAGTGGCTGCTGAAACAGCGTCCGAGCGTTCTTGGCGCGGCTTCGGGCATGGTCGCCGGACTTGCCACGATCACGCCCGCATCGGGTTTCGTTTCGGTGCCGGGCGCATTCTGCATCGGCCTCGTCGGCGGCATGGTCTGCTATCTCTGCGTGACAAAACTAAAGGCGAAATTCCACTACGACGATTCGCTCGACGTCTTCGGCGTCCACGGCGCAGGGAGCATCGTTGGAATGCTGATGCTCGGCCTGCTGGCGAACGACGCAGTCAACCCGGCGATCGCGAACACCTTTCAGGCTCACGGAGCGGTTGTTTCTCTCGCCGGAGGCTTGCGGCAGATCCAGAATCAAATCGTCGGAATCCTTTTCACCGTGGCGCTCGGCGGCATCGGGACGTTCGTCATTTTGAAAATCGTCGATGCGCTCATCGGACTGCGCGTTCCAGCCGAGGAGGAAACCGCGGGCCTCGATGTGAGCCAGCACGGCGAGTCGGCTTACAACGAGTAAGTGCGCTCGAACAATGTCTGAATCTCGCTGAAGAGCGTCGTTGTCATGCGAGCAGCGGCAGATGCGAGTCGTCGTCGATGTTCAGCAGCGAATCCGACAGCCGGTTGAGCGCCAGACGGATTTCGTGAAACTGATCCGCGAGCGCGTTGTAGATGTCGGTCAAATCACACGAGCGCGCGACCGCGTGATTTGCGACGATCGCGAAATTCATCCGCCCGAGATCCTCGTAGAAAGAAAAATCCGGAGCGCCGCGTTGGATGCGACACGCGACCGTCTCGTGGAAAATGCCGCTCAGGAAAAGAGAATAGTTCCCAACGTGTGCTCGAAGCAGGAAAGTCTGCGAGGGCGAGGCATCGCGCAGCGCCACGAGCATGTCGGAGACATATTGAATCGGGTTCCCGGCGGAATCGACCGGCGATTTCATCCGCGCGGTCCTGGAGAATGTTTCGAGCAACGATGCGATGTAGTCGCTGATTTTTCGATCCGCGATGCCTGTCTCTTTCAAGACATGTCTGGTCAAAATGTAAAAGTAGAACTGCGGCGAAATGGACAGGTGCGCGTTCTGCGAAAGAATGGCGTGGAGGAGCTTTTCGTGGTCGAGAATGGCGTCTCGCACACTGCTGTCTGTGAGCAACTCTGTGAGGGTAACTGCGTCCCGCCTGGATTTTCCGAGCGCTTGCACGACGAAGTCGAAATCTTCGGCGGTAAATCTGTCCCGACAATTGGCTGTTATCATCGGGATTGGAATAAAAGCAATGGCCGTGCCACCGGATTTTGTGCGAAAGGCAGCCTAATCATACTGCGTTCAACTATAAATTCGTCCGCTGCACCGTCAATGGACGGAAATGATTGCGCGTGGCAGGTCAGATTCTATTCTCACCAATTGAATTCATGAAGGCCGCTCTGTTCAAACTAACCAGGCTCCTCGCGCTGTTGGTCCTTGGCGCCTGTATCTGGGGGGGCTGGTATGCTTACCACCGCGGCTTTACAAAAAAATGGCGGCTCTTTGTGGAGTCGGAATTTCGCAAACGCGGCGTCCAGTTGTCCTTCAGCCGGCTCACGCTTGATCCGTTTCGCGGACTTGTCGCCCGCGATGTGAAGATCGTCGATGCGAAGGATCGCTCGAAAACCCTGGCCCAGATCAACCAGATCGTTCTCGACATCAACTACGGCAACCTCGTTCATGGCGACCCATTTCTGAACGGAATCGATCTGCGTGATGCGCGGCTCGTCCTGCCTCTGAATCCCGCGGATCCGGACAGCGCGCGAATCGAAGTGTCTAGCCTCGACGCGGAGATCCTGCTGCCGCCGCACCAGATTTTTTTGACGCGCGCCGAGGCTGTTCTCTACGGCGTTCACATCTCGGCCACGGGCAGGCTGATCAACCCCGAGGCGTTCCGCATTGCATCGCGATCCGGGCCGCGTGATCGGGAGAAACAAAAGCAGTCGGTCGCAAGGTGGATCGACGAGTTGAAAAAACTGCGATATCCCCAGAGTCCGCCGAGAGTGGAGATTCGGTTCAGTGGTGATCTTGCCGAGCCGGAGAAGATCTTCGCCGAAGCGACCGTCTGGGCCGAGAAAATCAGCCGTGGAAGCTGGCAGTTGCAGAATCTTTACGCGGCGCTTTTGTATCGCGACGGCGAATTGAAGCTGTCGCGATGCACCGCAAACGATGTGCGCGGGAGGCTGGAGGCGAGCGGGTCGATGAAGCCGGCGGCACACGAGGCTGAGTTTGAACTGCAATCGACGCTCGACGTCAGCAGAATCGCCCACGGGCTGGACCTCACCAAGGCTCTCGAGGAGTTCATCTTTTATTCGCCGCCGAGAATCCAGATGTCAGCGCGCGCGATGCTCGGAGAAAAGCCGGCGTTCAAGCTCATCGGCGGCGTCTCGTTGCAGCGGTTTGCGTGCAAGGCGGCGATGTTCGAGGGCCTCGACGCGGGATTCGCGTTCGATGGAAAACGCTGGTATGTGCGCGACTTCAAGCTTGCGCATCGCACCGGCGAACTCGCGGCAAGCGCGATGCAAATTCCGGGCAGTTTTCAGGCGAAGCTGCAAAGCACAATCAACCCCAAAGCGTTCGCGCCGCTCCTCTCGGGCAAGGCTGCCGGGATGATGGCGGAGCTGAATTTCCAGCAATCGCCGGCGATCGAACTGAGCGCGCGGGGGGCATCGCCGAGCTTCGATGCGTGTGCCATCACCGGCGCATTGAATCTCGGGCGGACGCGCTTTCGTGGCGTGGGGCTGAACTCGGCCTCGTCGAAGCTGCGCATCAAAGACAGGGCCGTTACCTACGAGCAGTTCAAACTCGAGCGTCCGGAAGGGGGCGCGACGGGTTCGTTCACCTACGATTTCGGAAAGCACGAAGTCCGGCTCGATCGCATCAGGACAAGCGTGACGCCGGTGGAGGTCGCCGCGTGGATTCATCCGGGCCTCGTGCATGATGTCTCGCCGTACAAATTCAAAAGTCCGCCGAACCTCGCGATCAACGGCGTCGTCCAGTTTGACGGTGGCAAGAACACCAATCTCGAGATCGACGTCGATGCGCCCGGCGGCATGGATTACGTCTTTCTGAAAAAGACGCTCTCCTCGCCGCGCATCTCCGGAAAACTATTGTTCACCGACGGCCGGCTGCGGATTTCAAATCTGCTCGCGAGCCTTTATTCGGGACGGGTCCGGGGCGGCGCGGACATTTCTCTGAAGCGCGAGGCGCCGGGACACTCGGCGAACATCGAGGTTGAGAAAGTGGATTTCGCAAAACTCACAAAGCTCTATTTCAACTACGACACGTCGAAGGGGGCGCTCTCCGGCAGTTACCAATTCACCGGTCGCGGCGGCGACGCCCGCTCGATGCAGGGGCGGGGGGAAGTCCGTGTTATCGATGGCGATGTGTTTGCGATTCCGGTGCTTGGACCTTTCTCGGGCATCCTCAACGGCATCGTGCCCGGCATGGGCTACAACCTCGCCCGCGAGGCATCGGCTACTTTCGACATTCGCAACGGCGTGATCGAGACGCGGAACTTCCTCGTGAAGGGCCAGGGCTTCGACATGCTCGGCGAGGGGCGGTTGCTTTTCCTCGATGACAAAATGGATTTCAGCATACGGATCAACGCGCAGGGACTGCCCGGTGTGCTGCTTTTCCCGGTGAGCAAATTGTTCGAATATGTTTCCGACGGATCGCTGTCGAAGCCCGCGTGGAAACCGAAGCGCCTGCCGACGCTCTGAGCCGGGGCGAACGAGCTACTTCTTTTTGAGTGCCTCGCTCGCGCGCTCAAGTCGTTGGCGCTCGCCTGGCGTGAGACTCGACAAACCGTGCTTTGCGATCTTGTCGAGGAGCGAATCGATCTCCGCCACGACTTCCTCGCTGCCTGAAGCTTTTGTCCGGATGTTGCGTGCAGGCGACGGCATCACGCGCAGCTTCGGTTTTCTGCGGAAGATGTTTTGGAAAAATTCCGGAATGTCCACATCGCGCCGGATCAAGTTCAGATAACCAAACGAAGCCGCGCAGGAACTCCAAAGAACCGTCAGACCGGCCCAGTCATGCCGCGGCAGATGACTGAGCGAGGAAAGGAAAAGGCATGCGAATGCGATCCATTTGAGCGGGATCGCACCGAAGTATTCGATGTTCGGGTAAAGCGTTGCGAAAGCGATGAACAGGCCGGCGGTGATGTCGTAAGCGCCGGCGTATTGAGGCGGTATTGCAAAAGCGACCCAAGCGCTGCCGACGACTGCGGGCATCAGCCACAGGAGACCGAGCAGCGTGAGGTAGCGTCTTCGCCCGAGATATTTTTCCACCTCGATGCCGGCGAAATAGAAGAACAGCACCCCAAACAGGAAGAAGAAATCCGGCTGCGCAAGAAACGGATAAGTGAAGAACTGCCAAAGCGCCCCGCGCAGGAACCTGGGAGCCCAAAACGCGAACTCCCGAAAATCCACCGACGCGGACATGAGGATCGTCGTCGCAAACATTCCGGCCACCAGCAGGGCGGCAATGATCGTCGTCACATAAACCGGTATCCGCTGGAACCAGGTGATCGGGCCGTAATCGTTAAAGCTGGAAGGTGCTGGCATGTGTGGACTGAATCTTAGCGAAATTCGGGTGAAAGTCGATCACGGGCAGCGCCCAAATCCAATAAATCCGTCAACGGGACGGCGTTGAGGAAGCGGAAAAGCCTTCTAGTTTTTCAAAACCGACCAACTCCTCCCCAGTGCAAAAAAAAGTGCAGTCCATGACAGTTCTTGGCTTGAGTTGCCGCCGTCGCGAGGGCAGCATGAGTCGATATGAAAACCTCCGATCTTCGAAATGCCCCGGCCGGTCTTGGCCGCCTGAGTCTCACAAATCATGCTGTTCTGGAGTGGATCGAACAGACCGCCGCAGTCTGCGAGCCGGACGCCATTTTCTGGTGCGACGGGTCCGAGGCCGAGGACAAGCACATGAAGGACCTTCTTGTGGCATCTGGCGCGGCTCTCTGGCTCGATCCGAAGAAGCGGCCGAACTCGCTGCTCGTGCGAAGCGACCCGCGCGACGTCGCCCGCGTCGAGGAGAGGACCTTCATCTGCTCGAAGTCGAAGAAAGATGCCGGCCCGACGAATAACTGGGAGAACCCGGACGTGATGAAAGCGAAGATGAACGGGTTTTACAAAGGCTGTATGGCCGGGCGCACGCTCTATGTCATCCCCTTCAGCATGGGGCCGATCGGGTCGCCGATCGCCCAATACGGCATCGAACTCACCGACAGCCCGTATGTGGTCGCCAACATGCGGATCATGACCCGCGTGGGCACCGGTGTCTATGACCAGATTGCCAAGACCGGCGTCTATGTGAAGTGCCTCCACTCGGTCGGCATGCCGCTCCCTGACGGGAAGAAAGATGTCGCCTGGCCGTGCGACCCTGCGAACACCTACATCACGCATTTCCCGGACGACCGCCTGATCATGAGCTACGGCTCCGGCTACGGCGGGAACGCCCTGCTCGGCAAGAAATGCTTCGCGCTCCGCATCGCGTCCGCCATGGCGCGCGACGAGGGCTGGATGGCCGAGCACATGCTCATCCTTGGCGTCAAGGATCCAGGCGGCAAGAAGACCTATGTCTCCGCCGCATTCCCGAGCGCCTGCGGCAAAACGAACTTCGCGATGATCATCCCGCCGAAGGAACTCAAGGAAGAGGGCTGGGAGATCAGCACGATCGGCGACGACATCGCCTGGATCAAGCCCGGTCCCGACGGTCGCCTCCGCGCGATCAACCCCGAGGCCGGGTTCTTCGGAGTGGCTCCCGGCACCGCCTACGACAGCAACCCGATGGCGATGGAGTCCATCAAGCGCGATACGATTTTCACGAACGTCGCCCTCACTGATGACGGCGACGTCTGGTGGGAAGGCATGAGCAAGCAGAAACCCGCCCACCTCATCGACTGGAAGGGCAACGACTGGACACCGGAGACGAAGGACGCCGACGGCAAGCCGGTGCTTTCGAGCCACCCGAACAGCCGGTTCACCGCCCCGGCCCGCAACTGCCCGATCATCGATCCCGACTGGGAAAACCCGGCCGGAGTGCCGATCAGCGCGATTGTCTTCGGCGGACGCCGCGCGACCACGATGCCGCTCATCTTCCAGGCGTTCGACTGGGTTCACGGCGTCTATCTCGGTGCCACGGTCGGTTCGGAAATGACGGCCGCCGCCGCCGGAACCATCGGTCAGGTCCGCCGCGACCCGATGGCGATGCTTCCGTTCTGCGGATACAACATGGGCGACTACTTCGCCCACTGGCTCGAAATGCGCCACCACGTCAAGCACGTGCCGCGCATTTTCCACGTCAACTGGTTCCGCAAGAGCCCGGAGGGCAAATTCCTCTGGCCCGGCTTTGGAGACAACATGCGCGTCCTCAAGTGGATTGTTGAGCGCTGCGAGGTCGGCAAGCACGCGATCGAAACCTCGATCGGCTGGGTTCCGGATTACGAGGACATCGACATGCGCGGGATTGAGAACGACATGACGAAAGAGAAGTTCGAGGAGGCCATGCGTATCGACGCCGCCGAGTGGCACCACGAACTCGTCATGCAGGATGAACTCTTCATCAAGCTCTACAGCCAGCTTCCGAAGGAACTCATCTTCCAGCGCGAACTGCTGATCTCGCGACTATAACTTGCTGCAAGCGGCCATCGGGCGGTACGGATACCTTGTTCTGTGCCTGCCCGGTGGCACGTCAGCGGGGCAACCGCCGCCCAATTTTTCCGCGTTCTACCACCGGGCGATCTGCTTCGGGAAAGAGCAGCGCGTGCAGTCCGAGTTGTCCTGCATGCAGAAATCCTCGTAAATCTGCAGGAGGCCCTGCTGATGAGCAGCCGTCTTCAACAACTCTTTCCTGAACGGATTTTCACCGAGCAATCGTATCGCCGCAATCTCGACGCGCCGGTTCGTGAGTGACGCGGGAAGCTTCTTGTAGTCGCTCCAGCGCCGGGGTTCGGCGAGGACTGCCGCCGGGAAAAACACGTTCGCGAGCATTTCCGTCACGCGAGATTCGCCGATGATTGCCATGCGTTTCGGCGACCTCTGCGATGTCAGCGTGTAATGCACGTCCCAGTATTCATCGCGCAGGCCGCCGAAGAATTTTCGGATCTGGCGCACGTCGCAGCCGCGAGCAAGACCGCGAATCGCCGGCCAGTGCTGGACCATCTGCGCCAGAGCGGCGATCCGCCTTTGCGGATGATTCGCCGGGCGCTGTCCGCCCAGACGCCAGAGATTCTTCGTGATCGCGAGTGACTCGAACTCCGCCCGGCGCGCCCACCATTTCTCCCACAACTCCCGCAGGTAAGTCCGTGTCTCGATGTCGAACTTCGAGAGGTCGGCCGTGTTCAGAAATCCGCTCACGCCAAAGACAAGAGCGGTGGCGATGGGCTTGTTTTGGAGCAGCACCCGCAGCGGCAGTCTCTGGGCGATGAGCGTGAAAGGCAGCGCGTTGGCCTTGTAGCCGAGCGTCACGGCGAGCGATTGATACAGCGCCTCGTCGAGGCCGTGCAGTTCGATCAGCCGCGCAATGCGTGCCGCCTTTTTCCGCAGGCGAAATTGAGAAGCCGCTTCGAGAATCTCGCCGGCCCTTTCGACCGGCAAATCACGCAGCGGCGCCATGCATCGGCCCGGCTTTGCGATCGGAGCGGGATTCGGCACTACGCTGTGGAGGTTGTCGATGTCGATCTGGATTTGCGGGACGTTCTGATTGCGCGATGTGCGGGTGAAACAATCCGCCTCGCTGCGATTCACAAAGACATGAAGCACGACGGAATCGTAATCGGGATTTGTCGCATGGCCGTGACGCTCCCAATCGCGGGCATCCGGATCGATCTCGATGCAGCCGCGAACCGGCTGCCCTCCATTCAGAGCAACTGCGGCCTCCGCAAAATCCGGCCCGGCTTCGCGGTTCCACACGCCGAATTGCACGACCTCAACCGCATCGCCTGCCGTTGTCGTAAAACGGGAGCCGAAATCGCCCGCGAACCAGCGCGCTTGAATTTCGATCTCCGATAACTTCGGCGAGGCGCGAACGAGCGTTCCCTCACGAAGGCCTTCGCCCTCGCGCGGAAGCAACTTTTCGTAGCGATCAGCGAGCAGCATCCGGAGCTGGTTTTGCCGGCGGCGGTGTCCCCGCGATGTCCATCTCGAACGCCCGGAGAATGGTGATGAAAGGGGAGGAAGGGTAGGCGCTCGTCATGCGTCGGATCAGCGCCAGGGCATCCGCATTTCTTCCGTCAAGCTTCAAGAAACCGACCTCGTGAATCGCCGAACGCAGAACGTCCTCCGGATTCGAGTAAAGTTTCTGTGCCTGCTCGAACGAAACGCATGCCGCCTTGCGGTCACCGGCCGAAGCCTGCAACAGACCCAGTCCCTCGAAAATCACGCCGCTGCGCAGTTCGCGCCCGGAGCGATGCAGCTTCTCTTCGCCGGCTTCGCGGCTCTTGTTGAACCACACAAGCGCCCCATCGCGGTAGGCGGCCCAGTCGCGGGCGCTCCGGGGAATGGACGCTGTCACATCATGCAGGACCTTGAACGGCCGGTAGAGCGGATCGCCGGCGAAGGTTGTCATCCATGAAACCACCCGCTGCGCCATGTAACAGCTTTCGGCAAAGGTGAACCCGTTGCGCAGCCGCTCGTCGAGAATGTCCAGGTGCGGCGTCAAACCGAGATACGGCTCGTACACATTGCCCGTTGTCGCAGCCGCGCCGGCGGCCAGCAGCGGTCCCACCCAGGCTCTGTGCGCGTCGCGGATCGTGGCGGCGCTGAAGGAATGGATGTGGCACGCGACCGCGCCTTTGACGAACCGGAAGTCCTCGCGCGTAAACGGCCCCGAGACATCGCCGGCATACCAGCCGTAATACAAAGCCGCGTTCCGCATCGGATAGACTGTGGGGATAAGTTCGCCGCTGTTGTCGAAGATGACAGGGATGCCGTGCCGCTGCGTGTCGTCCGCGACGTTCTTGAGCCACTGATCGCCTTCTCCGAGTCCGCCGCCAGTCATTCCCCGCGCATCGACATAAGCAAATCCCCAGAGACCGGTGCGCTCCGCCTCGATCGAATCGTCGATCATCCGCCGCACGATTTCCGGCGTGGGCGCATCGAGCCGGCAGACCAGCATCAGCATCGGCATGCCGGCGTCGGCAAACGGCTTGTAGCTTCGGTAGTAAGGATTGGCCAGCGCGCCGGAGATGTTCCTGGTAAAATATCCGAGCGTGGACAGTTCCGAATCAACACACGCCTCATTCTTTCCATCGAGATCCGGCTGGCCGCCGTGCGCATCGCCAACGTAAGGCGCAGTCACCGGCTGTATCTTCAGCGGAATCCCCCGCATCAAAGCGATGAACCGGATGGCATTGCTCTCGGTCACAGTGTCCAGATTGATCTTGCGGTATTTCCACCAGCCCCGTTTGTCGAAAACGGCCCGCAAAGGCCCGGCAATGTTCGCGTCGTATTCCTCGCGAGTGATCTCTTCATTCGTGGAGCAGTTGACAGCGACGACATGATCCGCCGCGATGCCCCGCTTCTTCGCATAATACGTCGCAAGATCGCGCGAGACGGAATCCAGGTTGTTGTAAACGACGATCGTGGCGGCAACATCAGGGTCTACAGGCTCGGGGCGTCGCTGGAAAACAGATACCTCTCCCATTTCCTGTGGAGCATTGAATTCCTCAGCTCCACTAATCCGGAGGCTCGCGCACAGAGCGATCGCGACCAGGACAAACTTAAATCCACTGAATCCGTTCATCATTTTTACAATTCGATTTTGAGTCCGTCGTATGCAATCCGGACTCCTTCTGGCAGCGCCCGCTCCGTTACCTCGTGCCCCAATTCGTGGCACAGATGCGTGAACCATGTCTGCTTCGACCCGATTCTTTCGCGGACGCCAAGCGCCTCCCCGATGTTCATGTGCGTGGGGTGCGGCCGGTGCCGCAGCGCGTCGATGATCAGCGTCCGCGTGCCGATCATCTTCTCCAGCGTCGCCTCCGGCACCTCCTTGCAGTCGCTCAGATACGCCGCCAGCGGTTCGCCCCGCCTGCTGAAAAGATAACCGTTCACCGTGGTGCGTCCGTGTTTCACAGGCAGCGGCGTCAGCTCGGTCCCGCCGAGCGTGAACGGCCCGTCGATCGTGAATGGCTCGGGCAGGATGTAACCGGGAAAACGATTCTCGCCGTTGAACGCGAACTGAAACACGCGATGCAAATCGCGCATCGTTTCAGCCGACGCGTAAACCGGCATGGTGTGGCCCGAGAAGCAATAGGCGCGGAGATCGTCAAAACCCATGATGTGATCGGTGTGTGAATGCGTATAAACCACCGCATCGACTTTGCGAATGCTTTCCCGCAGGCACTGCGCGCGGAAATCCGTCCCCGTGTCGATGACCCACGAGCACTCCGGCGTCTCGACATAAATCGACGAGCGCATCCGCTTGTCGCGCGGGTCGGTCGAGCGGCAGACCGCGCACTCGCATCCGATCACCGGCACGCCGAGCGATGTCCCCGTGCCGAGAAACGTGATCGTCAGTTCTGCCATGTGGAAAAGTGAAGGCACCTTTGCATAATCACCCCGCGCCCGCAATGCTCTCGTCGCTCCGCATTCAAAACCTCGCGCTCGTCGAAGACCTGGAGTGGAACATCGCGGGCGGATTCGTCGCCGTCACAGGCGAGACCGGCTCGGGCAAGTCGATCATCATCGGAGCGCTGAAGCTGCTGCTGGGCGAGCGCGCGGACAAATCGCTCATCCGCACCGGCGCTGAGTTTGCGGTCGCGGATGCTCGCGTCTCGACACCATAACAATTCAGAGGTAGGGCTTGTTCCATGAGCAATCCATTGCAGTATTTGACCGATGAGCATGGCGCGAAAACCGCGGTTGTGCTTCCAATTTCCGACTATGAAAAGCTCTTGGAGGATTTGGAGGACCTGGCGGTGGTTGCGGAGCGCCGCGACGAGCCTGCGATCCCACACGAGCAGTTCATCGGGGATCTGAAGCGCGATGGCATCCTTTAACATTCAGTGGCGCAACTCCACGAAGAAGGATTTACGGAGCCTCCCGCAGCATGAAGTTGCCCGGATCATTGCGGTAGTCGAGAAGCTCGCCGATGAGCCATTCCCACATGGTTTGGAGAAGCTGTCAGGATCGGATCACACTCATCGCATTCGCCTCGGAGACTATCGCGTTGTTTACGAAGTCTTTCGCGAATCGAAGACTATCGAAGTCCAACGAGTGCGGCATCGAAGGGACGTTTATCGCTGATGAAGTTTCCCTCGTTGCGAAGCCGAGGGCGTTCGTAACGCACACTTCCCGGCGAAGCTGAGCTTCGCGGCTGGAGACTTGGACGGTGTCGGTTTTGTCTATTGTTCCAAATCGCGCGCTTCCTCCCTGGCATGCGTATTGAACCGGGCCGATGCGGTCCGGGTTGAAAAATCGCCGTGATCTCTCATAATCCGCGCAATGCTCTCGTCGCTCCGCATTCAAAACCTCGCGCTCGTCGAAGACCTCGAGTGGAACATCGTGGGCGGATTCGTCGCCGTGACCGGCGAGACCGGCTCGGGCAAGTCGATCATCATCGGAGCACTGAAGCTGCTGCTGGGCGAGCGCGCGGACAAATCGCTCATCCGCACCGGCGCGGAAAGCTGCGCGGTCGAGGCGGTCTTCCACCTCGACGACGTGAAGCAGCTCAACGAGCAACTGGATGCGCAAGGCATCGAGCCGTGCTCGGATTCGACACTTGTGTTGAAGCGCGCGTTTTCAAACTCCGGCGCCAACCGGCAGTTCATCAACTGCTGCGCGACCACGCTCGGTGTGTTGAAGAACGTCGGCGACAATCTGGTCGATCTGCACGGGCCTCATGATCATCAGTCGCTTCTCTCCTCGGAAAACCAGTTGGAACTGCTCGACTCGTATGCGGGAGCCGAGGCGCTGCGAGCTGAATATCAAAGGCATTTTCGGAATCTGAACCGGCTTGCTGCCGAGCATGACGAACTGTCGGCCAGTGAGTCCTCGCTCGAACGCGAGATCGACCTGCTCAAGCATCAGGTCGCGGAAATCGAAGCCGCCGGGCTGCAGCCCGACGAAGAAGAATCATTGCTGGCGCGTTACGCCAAAGCTTCGAACAGCAAACGCCTGATCGAGCTTTCCAGCCAGATTCTACAACGGCTCACGGAAGCCGACGATGCCGTGATGACGCGTCTCGCCGAAGTGCAGCGCCTTTTCCGGGAACTGGAGAAGATCGATCCCACCGCGGCGGAACTCGCGCAGTCGCATGAGAACGCCGTTCTGGAATTGGAAACGGTCGCTCGCTCGCTGCAAGACTACTCGGAGCAACTCGACATCGATCCCGAACAACTTGCCCAAGTCGAAGAGCGGGTCTCGCTATTCGAAACGCTCAAACGCAAATACGGCGGCTCGGTGGCCGATGTGATTGCTTTCGGGGAAAACGCTGCGGCGCGTCTGCGCAAGATTGAATCGCGGGGCGATGAACTCAAACGCCTGCAAACGGAAATCGAAGCCGCGCGGAAATTGCTCATGGAGGCAGGCGCAAAACTGAGCCGGAAACGCGAGGCCGCCGCGCCCAAGCTTGCCAGCGACATCAAATCCCAACTGCGCGACCTCGGTTTCAAGAAATCGGAGTTTTCCATTTCGCTCCTTTCTGGAGCCGGGGTCTCAGACCCCGGCCACAACAGAAAGCCCGCAGCCACAGGTTTGGAGAGCGTGGAGTTTTTCTTCGCGCCGAACCCCGGTGAGCCGCCGAAGCCACTCAAGGCCATCGCTTCGAGCGGTGAAATCTCGCGCGTGATGCTGGCCGTGAAAACGTCGCTTGCCGCGCAGGACCGAATCCCGCTCCTCGTCTTCGACGAGATCGACGCCAACGTCGGTGGAGAGATCGCGCACGCCGTCGGCGCGAAAATGCAAGCGCTCGGCCGCGAGCACCAAGTCCTTTGCATCACGCACCTTCCCCAGGTCGCCGCGGTCGCGGACTCGCAGTTTGTCGTCACGAAGGAATACCGCGACAAGCGCACCATCTCGCAGCTCACGGAAGTCAGCGGCAAGACCCGAGTCGAGGAAATCGCGCGCATGCTTGGTGGCAGGACCGACTCCGCTCTTGCGCACGCGAGAGAGCTGCTCGGCTCAAAGCGCTAGCCGCTGTCCTTGGCGGAGTCGGCCTGGCGGTTTGCAAGAAAAGCACAACCTCCTGGCAGAGTTCCTCCACAAAATCATCGGGCAAAATCGTCAGCCTCCCGCTCAATGATGTCGCCCGGATTCACATCAAGAAAGCGGATGCTGAGCTGACGATCGAGAAAACGAATGAAGTTTGACCGGTGAAAGTGCGCGGCGGGTATCCTGCCGTATTGCAGCAATAACCTGACTCCTTTTTCAAACGAACCCATCCGACGCGCGTCATTCCGAGCGCAGCGAGGAATCTCACAAACAACGCCCGGCGTGGCATCTGGGATTGCGCCGCCCCGCCCGCTGTCTATGAATAAACTCGGAACACCCATACGTGGTCGCGGTGCCGCCTTCGCGAATGTTTTAGAATCGGCTTTCATCGCTCGCAAGGGCGATCTAGGTTCGTCCTGCGATTCACCATGGACGACCCTGCGCTTTCCGAGCCGAAGAAAAAACCTGTGACATCATCCTCCTTATCGAGGCCGGCAAACCTGTTCGAGCAAAGCTACGTCAATGCGATGTCGCATTTCTATCGCGGCGAGCTCGGGCGCATCATGGTGTGGCGGCAGCGGCTCGATGCGACGACGACCTGGGCCATCACTTCGACGACGACGATTTTTTCCCTCGCGTTCACGTTGCGCGACGTGCCTCACATCATCTTCATCTTCAACATCGCCATCGTCTGGATGCTGCTCTGGATCGAGGCGAGGCGCTACCGTTTCTACGACGCCTTCCGCGCGCGTGTCCGCATGCTCGAAGCGCATTTCCTCGTGCCGATGGTGATGGAAAACAAGGAGATGCTCCAAGGCGAATGGAAGAAGCTGGTCTGCGAGGATCTGATTCTCCCGACGTTCAAGATCAGCAAGTTCGAGGCGCTGGCGCGGCGACTGAAACGCAACTACGCCTTTATCTTCATCATCATCCAGGTTGCGTGGATCACGAAAATCTACCTGCACGCGAGTCCAAGGATCGACTCATGGGCTTCGTTCTACCGCGCCCTGTCCGTTGGACACATTCCGGCGTGGTTCGTGGCTTCTCTATTCATCGCATCGCTGGTGAGCGTGATCGGCATCACCGCCTACATCTCGCGCCGCGGCTCCGCGGAGATCTCCGAGTTTCACACCAACCGCTCGCTGTGGAGGATTTGAGGGAAGACGATTGCCCGGCGTCCGAGGTCGAGGGTCGCCCACGTAAAATGCAAAGCAACGCATCAGCCTCGCAGTCTCTCCGACTCCCGGGTCTCGCGAACTACCCAATACCTTCACGCCCGATGTGATCGTCGATCTCACCAATCCCCGAGATCGCGGGCGAAGACCAGTATCCCGTTCGCGGGGATTATGACGCCTGCGGGTCTTGGGATGGTCGTGCAACGCATTGGCTGTCCTGGTGTTATCGTCGAAAGCACACCTCTAATCATCATAATCCGCAGTGTTTTAGCTTCGCGAGCCATGATCCTCAAGGAACACAAGCTTGACGCGTGAAATGCGCCACCCTATATTGCGACCAGTTGACCGGCGCAATTCCGAGTGGGATTTACATTCCCACTCTTTTTTGTCCCCGGCGATGACGCATTTATGAACAGCGAATTTATAGCAATGTTGGATTATCTTGAGCGCGAAAAGGGCATCAAGCGAGAGGTGCTTATCGAGGCTGTCTCAAATGCTTTGCTTTCCGCCTCGAAGAAGTCCGTGGGAGCAGCCCGCGACTTGCGCATCGACATTGATCCGAAGACCGGGCAGATCCGCGCGCTGGCCAATCTGATCGTGGTCGAAAAAGTGCAGAACGAGCACGACGAGATCGCCATCTCAAAAGCCCAGAAGATCAAGCCTGACGCGCAAGTCGGCGAAGCAATCGAGGTCGAGGTGACGCCGAAAGATTTTGGGCGCATCGCCGCCCAGACCGCCAAGCAGGCAATGATGCAACGCATCCGGCAGGCGGAGAAGGAAATGATCTACGACGAGTTCAAAGATCGCGCGGGCGAAATCGTCAGCGGCACGGTGCGCCGTTTCGAGCGTTCGGATGTGATCGTCGATCTCGGAAAATTCGAGGCGATCATGCCGATGCGCGAGCGGGTCCAGACAGAGGATTACAACATCGGTGACCGCATCCGTGCTTACGTTCTCGCCGTCGAGAACGGGCCTCGCGGCCCCGAAATCATCCTGTCGCGCAGTCATCCGAATTTCGTGCGCCGCCTCTTCGAAGTCGAAGTCAGTGAAATCAACGACCGAACCGTCGAGATCCGCGGCATCGCGCGCGAAGCCGGCTACCGCACGAAAGTCGCCGTGCATAGCGCCGATGAAAAAGTGGATCCGGTTGGCGCGTGCGTCGGCATGCGGGGTTCGCGGGTGAAGAACATCGTCCGCGAACTCAACAACGAGAAGGTGGACATCATTCGCTGGAATGCCGACACGAAGGAATTCGCAATCGAGGCTCTGAAACCTGCGAAGATCAAAGGCGTCACACTCGATCCCGACAAGAAGGTCGTGAACATCAAGGTCGATGAGGACCAGCTTTCGCTTGCGATCGGCAAGCGCGGTCAAAACGCCCGGTTAACCTCCCGGCTTCTCGGCTGGGACATCAACATCGAGAAGGACGAATCCAAGGAACAGGTGTTCGAGCAGCGTGTTGCACAGGCCGCCAAATCGCTCGCCGCAGTTTTGAAAGTCGATGAACCGACCGCAACGAAACTCGTGAAAGGCGGCATGGCCAATCTCGATGCCATCCTTGAAGTCGAGGCTGGTGACATCGCCGGAATACTTGGCTGCGAGTTGGAACAAGCAGAGGCGATTCACGAAACCGCAAGGAAGGAACACGACAAACTGGCATCCGCTCAGTAGTGGTGCCATGAAAAGGATTTTCACGTTTAATGGCTATCAGAGCGACAACATCGAAGAAACCGGAAAAGAGAGGCATCCCCAGCAAGGAGGCTGCTCCCCAGGCGCATCCATCCGCGAATAAGAAGCCCGATCCTGACAGCCCCGGCAAAGCCGTGGCTCGCGAACCAAAAGCAGCAAAACCGCCGATGGAAACGCTCTCGTTGATTGACGAGCAGGTGAAGCACGTAAAACGGCCTGAAACTCAGGCCAGACCGGCGAGGGTTCTTCCGCCCATTTCCAAAATCAAAGAGCAGCAGAAGCCGTCTGCGCCTGCGCCTGCTCCTGAGCCTGTCGCAGTCACGCCCGAACCATCTCCCGAAGCATCCGACGCGTCCGAAGACAAGCCGGGAGAAAAGACCATCCACATCAAGCCGCCGATCATCGTCAAGGATCTCGCGGCACAACTCGGACTGAAATCGTTTCAGATCATCCACGATTTGATGGAGATCAACATTTTCGCGAGCATCAATCAGACGATCGAGCCCGATGTGGCGACGAAGGTTTGCGCGAAGCACGGGTATGTCTTTGAAAGAGAGAAGCGCAAGGAGGGCGGCGGAGTCCACAAGCCAGTCGAGAAACCGGTTGAGAAACCCAAGGAGCCGGAGCCGCCGAAGGCTGATGAACTCGTGCTTCGCGCGCCGATCGTGACGTTCATGGGGCATGTCGATCACGGCAAGACATCGCTCATGGATTCGATCCGCAAGACGCGGGTGACCGCCGGCGAAGCGGGTGGCATCACGCAGCACATCGGTGCGTATTCCGTCGATTACAAAGGCCACCAGATCACATTTCTCGACACTCCCGGGCACGCCGCCTTTACGGCGATGCGCGCACGCGGCGCAAACGTCACGGACATCGTCGTGCTCGTCGTCGCTGCGGACGACGGCCTGATGCCGCAGACACTCGAAGCGATCAGCCACGCAAAAGCCGCGAAATCGACGATCATCGTGGCGATCAACAAGATCGACCTGCCGGTTCGGCCAACGTCGATCGCGTGAAGAAGCAGTTGCAGGAGAAGGGCCTCTCTCCCGAAGACTGGGGCGGCGAGACGATCTGCTGCCCGGTGTCCGCGACCAAGGGAACGGGCGTCGATGATCTGTTCGAAGATGATTCTGCTCCAGGCCGAAGTCCTCGAACTCAAGGCCAGCCCGAACGTGCCCGCGCGCGGCACCGTGATCGAGGCGCAGATCGAGGCGGGCCGCGGGCCGACGGGCACCGTGATCGTGCGAATGGGCACCCTGAAATGCGGGCACGCATTCATCTGCGGCAACTATTACGGCAAGGTCAAGGCGCTCATCGACGACCAGGGCAAGAACGTGAAGGAGGCGCCGCCGTCCACTCCGGTGAAAATCCTCGGATTCTCCGGACTGCCGAATGCCGGCGATGAACTCGTGGTAATGGATTCGGAGAAGGAAGCGAAGGCTTTGGGCGAGGAGCGCCTCGACGAGCTGCGCAATGAGAAGCTCGCGCCGCCGAAGCGCGTCAACGCTCGAAAACCTTTTCGAGAGCCTGGCGGACGACAAGAAGAAAGTGCTCAAGATCGTGCTCAAGTGCGATGCGCAAGGTTCACTCGAAGCGCTTGTTCAGGTCGCTCCGACAAATCGACAGCAAGAAGATCGATCTCGAAATCATCCATTCCGCAGTCGGTCCGATCACCGAGTCGGACATCGCTCTTGCCACCGCGTCGAATGCCGTCGTCATCGGATTCACCGTCAAGGTCGAGAACAGCGCCGCGAACGCCGCGAAGCGCGAAGGCGTCCAGATCAAGCTCTACAGCATCATTTACGAACTTATCGACCAGATGAAAGAATCGATGGCCGGCCTGCTCGATCCGGAGACGCGCGAGACGGTCATCGGCCACGCCGAGATCAAGCAGGTGTTCGAACTCACCAAGGGCACTGTTGCAGGATGCGTCGTCACGGATGGTCGCATCGCTCGCACCGCCCGCGCTCGTGTCCTTCGCAAACGCCAGCCGATTTACGACGGCGGACTTGCGACGCTCCGCCGGTTCCAGGACGACGTGAAGGAAGTGCGTGCCGGCGTCGAATGCGGCATCAAGCTTGGCGATTACAACGAATACGAAGTCGGTGACATCATCGAGTGTTACCAGCTCGAAAAAGTCGCGCAGAAGCTCTGAAGCAGGCTGCCGGTTGAGCGATAATGGTTGATGGAGCCGAAAATCTCCGATCCATCAACCCTCAACTATCAACGATCAACCTCTCCATGAAACATCGTCTCGAGCGCGTTCAAGAAATCATCAAGCGGGAGTTGAGCGAAATCATTCCGCGCGAAATCACGTTCAGTGCCGCTCTCGTGACCGTGCAGAGCGCGGACATCACGCCGGATCTGAAAAGCTGTCATGTTTATGTGAGCGCGATCGGGCAGGAGAAGGACAAAAAGGCCGCGATTGTGCAGCTCGCGAAGCATCGGGGCACGCTCCAGCATCAGCTCGCGAAGCGGGTGGTTCTTAAATACACCCCGCAACTGCACTTTCACCTCGATACCTCGATCGAACGGGGCGTGCGCGTGATCGAACTTCTCGATCAGATCGACATCCCGGAATCGCCCGATGAAGAGTAATTGCTCCCTTGCGGAAATCGCGGACGTGATTCGCTCCAAGGAGCGCTTCGTAGTGATGAGCCATGTGCGTCCGGACGGCGACGCCTTCGGCTGCCAGATCGCGATGGGCCTTTGCCTGAAGCAGCTTGGCAAGCAGGTCAGGGTCTGGAACCAGGACGGCATGCTCGACAAATACCGATTTCTGCCGTCCTCCGACCTCGTCGAGACGCCGCCGCAAACGCCCGAGGAATTTGATGTCGCCATCGCGCTCGACACAGCCGCCCATGACCGGCTGGGCACCTGTCTCCATGCGGTGAAACACGCCGGCACTTGGATCAACATCGATCACCACGTAAGCAACAACCGCTACGGCGATCTCGCTTACATCGACACGACTGCTCCCGCGACGGGGCAGATCCTTTACGAACTGATCCGCTCCCAGGATTTGCCGCTCACCTACGAAATGGCGGACAATCTCTTCGTCGCGATTTCCACCGACACCGGCTCGTTCCAATACCCGAACACCACGGCGCGCTCGTATGAGATCGGCGCCGAGTTGATCAAGGCGGGCGTGAACGTCGGCAAGCTCTCGCAGCAGATGTACGAGAGCCATCCCGCGGCGCCGAATCGACCTGCTGCGCGCATTGCTGAACGTGTTGAAGTTCACATGCGACGACCGCGTGGCGAGCTTTGCGCTCCCGCTGAAAACCGTCGCGGAAGCTCGGCGCAACACCCGAGGACAACGAGGGGCTCATCGATCACATCCGCGCCATCGAGGGCGTGATCGTCGCGGCGTTCATCGAGGAGTTGCCCGACGGAAAAGTCCGCGATCAGCCTGCGCTCGAAAGAACCGCGCGTGGATGTCAGCAAAATCTGCGCGCAATTTGGCGGCGGGGGACACACCCTCGCAGCGGGTGCCCGCATCCGTGGCGACACTCGCGGAGATCGAAGAGAAAGTTCTAGCTGCTATTTGCCATGAGATTAATCACTGAACTGGACGGGGTTCTCCTCGTCGATAAAGCCACAGGAATGACTTCGCACGACGTCGTCGCCATCGTGCGCCGCACACTCGGCTTCAAGAAAGTCGGCCACTGCGGCACGCTCGATCCGCTCGCGACCGGCCTGCTCATCATCGTGCTCGGACGCGGCACGAAGATTCAGGATTTGCTCATGAGCGAGGACAAGGAATACGTCGGCACTATGACGCTCGGCGTGGCCACCGACAGCCAGGACGCCGACGGGCAGCCCGTTGAAACGAAGCCAGTGCCCGATCTCACCCGCGAGCAAATCGACGCGGCCTTTCAGAAATTCCACGGCGATTTTTACCAGATGCCGCCGATGGTTTCGGCGATCAAGAAGGACGGCGTGCCGCTTTACAAGCTGGCGCGGCAGGGCAAGACCGTCGAACGCGAGCCGCGCTTCGTGCATGTGTTCGCGCACGAGATTCAGGGCGTGCGCCTGCCTGAGATCGACTTCCGCGTGGTGTGCAGCAAAGGGCTTCTACGTGCGCACCTACGCGCACGACATCGGCAATGAGCTCGGCTGCGGAGCGCACTTGAAGAACTTGCGCCGGACAAAGTCAGGGCGTTTTGGTTTGGAGCGCGCCGTGACGGTCGAAGACCTGAAAACGAAAGAGCGCGCCGAAATTATTGGGAAAATTCTGAGCCTGCCGGAAGTCTCGCGTTTGCGCGGAGCGTGAGGAGAATGACGAAGCACGAATGACGAATGGCGAAATAATGACCAAGCCCGAAGCGCGTCCCGCAGCGATCTTCCTGCACCGTTCGTCATTCGTCATTCGTCATTCGTCATTTTTCCCGTGAACATCCTGCACGTCATTTCCGATCTGGCGCAGGTTCCCGGCCCTGTCTTTCTCGCCATCGGTGTTTTCGACGGAGTACACATCGGTCACCGGGCGGTGATCGAGCGCGCTGTCAACGATGCGAGCAAAGCCGGCGGCACCGCTGCGGTCGTGACTTTCGATCCGCATCCCGCCCGCGTGCTGCGTCCGGAAAAGGCGCCGCATCTGCTGACCGCCACTCAACACAAGATCCGGCTCATTCGCGATCTCGGCGTGTCGCATCTGCTGGCGATTCAATTCAGTGAAGCTTTCGCGGTCATGCCGCCGGAGGACTTCATCCTGAGCCTGCACCGCGCCTGCAAACCGTTGCGCGAGATTTGCGTCGGCCACCAATGGTGCTTCGGAAAGAACCGCGCGGGCAACTTGGAGATGCTTAAGGAGTGGGGCGACAAACTCGGCTTCGACGAGGTCGGCATCCACGCCGTAGAAGTCGATGGACAGGTCGTCAGCAGCACAATCATCCGTGCGGCAGTTGAGGTGGGTGACTTGAAAACAGCCGCGCGCTTTCTAGGACGCGACTACACGATCCTCGGCACCGTCGTCGAAGGAGATCATCTCGGGCGCAAGCTGGGCTACCCGACGGCGAACCTCGCCGCGCACAACGAACAGTTCCCCCCGAACGGCGTGTATGCCGTGGAAGCGCTCCATTGCAACCGAATGCTGCAAGGCGTGGTCAACATCGGCATCCGCCCGACCATCTACGGAGAAACAGGCCAGCGGCTCCTTGAATTGCACTTGTTCGACTTCGACGAGGACATCTACGGCAGCGACGTCGAGGTCTTCTTTCGCAAGCATCTGCGACCGGAAAAAAAGTTCGCCAGCCTCGACGAACTGAAGGCGCAAATCGCCTGCGACGAGCAGGAAGCGCGGAGCGTTCTTGCTGGCGAAGTTGACCGCTCAAACCACCTCGCCTAAGCTCAAGCTCATCATGCCTTTGGACATCAAGCAAATCATCACGGAACGCCTCGGGGAGAACTACGACCTGCACGAGCGCTACATCAATCAGACACTGGTGGCGGTGCAGCGGACGATCGGGTTCGACAAGGTTTATGCGAACGCACAGGGGGCGTATTTGTTCGACCTCGACGGCAATGCCTACCTTGATTTCCTGAGCGGCTACAGCGTTTACAACATCGGGCGCAACCATCCGGCGGTGAAGAAGGCGATCCGCGACGTGCTCGAAATGGATCTGCCGAACATGGTGCAAATGGATTGCTCCCTCTTGAGCGGGCTTCTTGCGGAGGCTCTTGTTAAGAGGCTTCCGGAGCATCTCAACGCCGTGTTTTTCTGCAACTCGGGCGCGGAATCGCTCGAAGGGGCGATTAAATTTGCGCGGGCGGCGACCGGGCGGGGCGGGCTGCTTTCGCTTGAAGGCGCGTTTCACGGACTCAGCATGGGGGCGCTGTCGATGATGGGGAACCCGCACTTTCAGGAAGGGTTCGGACCGTATCTCGCGGACGCGGAGCGTGTGAAGCTGGGCGATCTGCCGGCACTCGAAAAGGCGCTGGCGACGAAGCAATTTGCCGCGTTGGTGATCGAGCCGGTTCAAGGCAAGAGCGTGAAATCCCCGGATGACGATTTTTTTCAAAAGGCGCAGGAGCTTTGCCGACGGCACGGGACACTGCTCGTGTGCGATGAGGTGCAGACGGGATTTGGCCGGACGGGCAGGTGGTTCGGGTTTCAGCATTGGAATCTTGAGCCGGACATCATCACGCTCGCGAAATCATTGAGCGGCGGCTACGTGCCGTGCGCGGCGATCGTGATGCGGCGGGCGATTTATCAAAAGACATTCAGCCGGCTCGACCGGTGCGTCGTGCATTCGTCCACCTTTGGCCGCAACAATCTCGCGATGGCCTGCGGACTCGCGACGCTTCAGGTGATCGAGGACGAGAACCTCGTCGAGAATGCGGCGCGAATGGGCGCGTTGCTGGTCGAAAAACTGAACGCGCTCAAGAGCAAGCACTCGCTGATCAAGGAAGTGCGGGGCAGGGGGCTCATACTCGCGATTGAATTCCACGAACCGTCGGAACTCACGCCGAAGCTCGGCTGGAAGTTTCTGCACAAGGTCGAGCAGGAGCTCTTTTCGCAGATGATCGTGACGACCCTTTTGAGCAGGCACCGGATTTTGACGCAGGTCGCCGCGCACGGAATGGACGTGGTGAAAATTCTGCCGCCGCTTGTGATCGGTGAGAAGGAAGTCGATACGTTCGTCACCGCGCTCGACTCGGTGTTGCAGTTGTGCCGGAAGTTCCCCGGCCCGATATGGGACCTCGGCGCAAACTTCGTCCGGCAATCAATCCGGAAGACCCCCGCGACCAAGGGCTGAGTTTGGAATAACGAACGTTTACAGCGTCCGGTGCTTCTCGTAAGTGCGCTGGACGTGTCCGGCAGCGGGTGCGGGCGCAGGCATTGGCCGCGATGCGGCGAGCGTGGTTTTCAAAAGCAGTTGCTCGTTTTCGCGATCGAGCAGCAGCGTTTTCAAGACGGTCTGCTGCGCTTTTTCGATCAGTGTCCGCTGCTGCGGAGAACGAGCCGTGTGGATCGCAGCCGCCTTGCGAATTCGGTCGATGGATTCGTCGAGTTCACCGAGGAAGGCGCGTTTTCTTTCGAGAAAAGCCTGGTCGGGCGCTTTGCTGGTTTGCTTGAAGAGGCGGTTTTCTTCGAGGACGAAGGCATACACCTTCTCGCAGAGGTCAATGTGGGATTCGAGGGTTTCGTTCATGGTTGAATGTTCGGAATGGTGGAGGCGTGAAGCGGCTCGGGAAGCTCGGGCGCGCCGAGCAGGGATTGCAGTTGCGACTCGGTTGTCTGCTGCCAGTTGAGCTGGTCGATGTGCCACCGGGCCATCTCGCTCAGTGACGTGAGTGCGGGTGTGAGTTTGCCGGCGCGTTCCGGCTTCTTCG
The DNA here is from genome assembly GCA_963751395.1 of uncultured Verrucomicrobiae bacterium. Classification (GTDB taxonomy): domain Bacteria; phylum Verrucomicrobiota; class Verrucomicrobiia; order Chthoniobacterales; family Chthoniobacteraceae; genus CAVVUC01. The sequence continues at coordinate 1,116,527 of CAVVUC010000001.1, forward strand.
ATTCGTCCACGATGAACTTGTATGCCTCGATCGCGCGAGGCGGGAGGCGCATGCGCTCGAAGCAGAGAGCCATCTGGTAAACCACCGGCCACTGCCACTCGGGATCGTTGTTCAGTCGCGCCAGCGATTGGTAAATCGTGAGGGCGCTGATGAAATCACCCTGCTGGTAGAACTGGTTGGCGAATTCGTTGCCCGTCTTTTTCTGCCAGTAGGCCCAGGTTTCCGGGTCCTGATCCTGTTTCGGCTTTTGGTTGCGCAGCAGCTCCAGAACTTGCTCCAGCGCTTCCTTGGGTTTGTTTGTCGATTTGAGCGACGTCGCGAGAATGAAGCGGCTTTCGGCCAGCTTTTTGTCGTCGGGAAATTCGCGGACGAAGGCTTGCGCCGAGACGATCGAATTTGGGAAATCGCCGAGCAGGAACTGGCAGTAGAGCGATTTGAAATGCACCCGGGCTTTGTCCTCGGAGTTGAGGTCGAGAACCTTGATCAGCTTGAAATACTTCGCGGCCTGCGCGTAGTCGCCCATGAGAAAGTAAGTGTCCGCGATCTCGAATTGCGCCTTGAGCGTGGCGGTTTTGTAAGTCGCGAGGTTTTCCTTCTGCACTTTCAGCACCGAGTTCAGGACGCTGTAGTAGCGGTTGATCGCGAGTTGATACGCGCCGGAATCGCGGTAAAGACCGCCGAGTTTCAGCAGGATTTGATACGCCTGCGGATCGCGCGGAAACATCCGGCTGAACTGCTCGTAGATGGCAATGGCTTTCGGGCAGGATTTCTTCTGTTCAAAATATGCGGCGAACTGCAGCAGGCCATCGCGCTTCTCCAAGTCGGGAGCCTCCACGTTGAGCATGCGTTCGTAGAATGTTTCCGCCAGCGCGGGATTGTTCCGGTCGAGCGCGGATTTCGCGAGGTTCAGGAAGCCGGTGATTTCGGCGCGAGCCGCATCGAGCTTCGAGGAAGGCAGAGCTTCCGGCACTGCGATCCCGGCTTCCTCGTCACTGGCGAGTGCAGGCGCCACGGCGGCGAGAATCAGGAGGAAAATGATGCGCAGATGCTTCATGGGGAGTCGCCAATCTGGCTATTCACTGCGATAGGTCGCCTTCGAGCGTTCGCCTTTTTGCATCACAGCCGGCTCGAAGATCGGGTCGAACAAGTGGCGATTCGGATGGGGGGCGTTGTAAGGATTTTTGTAATACTCCAGAACCTCGTCGGGCGTCTTGTTGAAATCGGGTGCATCCGCTGGAAGCGGGACCGGCGCGCTGCCGTCCGGCGCATGCTCCGGCGGGGCGGTGGAGGATTTGCTCTCAATCCTGTTCTCGGCGGCGGGAGTTGCGGCCGTGCTCGCGTCGGGGTGCGCTGTTTGTCCGGTTGACGGCGGCTCTTCCTTTTTCTCAGCCGGCTTCGGGAGCGGTGGGGCATCGCGATGGGCGCAATCCGCGATCGGCTCCCCGAAACGAAGAGGCTTGGGACCGCCGTTCGCGAGGTAGCTTACGGGCTCGAAGACGAACGGATAGGTCGAACGCTGTCGGAACTCGCGGCGCTCCGGCGGACGGACTTCATCACCACCGTGCAGAAGTGTCGTGCTTAGCAAAATCGACAAAAAGGCGCTCAGGGAAATTTTTGTCATACCCAGTGCCAAGCAAGTTCTTTACCAGTCGCCCGAAAGCGACGGAAAAGAGCTCCCCCGCAGCCGGCGGAGGAGCTCCCTGTTTTTCCTATCCCCTGAGATTACTGAAGGAGCTTCAGCGCGATCTGCGAACTCGCGTTCGCCTGCGACAACATCGCCGTGCCCGCCTGCACCAGGATGTTATACCGGGCCAACTGCGTGGATTCATTGGCCACATCCACGTCGATGATTCGGCTGTTTGCGGCCTCGAGGTTGGTCTTGTTCGTCGAGAGCATGTCCGAGGCAAAGCCAAGGTTGCTCGCGTCCGAACCGTTCTGGGCGCGCGAGGTCGCCACGTTGGTGATCGCCGTGGTGATCACCGCAGTGGTTAGCGCCGCAAGGTTCGCCCCGCCGGTGATGGCGGTGACGTTGGTTGCGAGGTTTGCCTTGGTGATGCTCTGCGTCTGTGTGCCGTCCTCTGAGGTGGCCACCGACATGGTGCCGCCGCCGAACAACGTGATTCCGTTGAATGTCCCCGCCGCGAGGCTGGTCAACTGCGCCTTCAGAGCGGTGAACTCCAGATCGTAGTTGGCGACATCCGTCGAGGATTTGGTCACGTCGGTGGAGAGCGTTTTCAGCTCGGAGACGCGGTTGAGGATGTCTCCTGCCGTCTTGAGACCGCCGTCCTGCGTTTGCAGAAAGGAGATCGCATTGGCGACGCCGGTGTTGGCGGCGTCGGTTCGGCGGAGCGCAGCGGAGAGTTTCATCGAAACGGCCAGACCGCCTGCGTCGTCCGCGGGGCTCACAATTTTGGAGCCGCTGGAGAGACGGGCGAGGCTTTTCTGGAGCATCGAATTGCTCTTGCTGAGATTCAGCGACGCAGTGGTCGCCGAAGTGTTTGTGTTGATTAATACTGACATGTTACTAAACCTTTCGTGGTTACTGTGTTGCGACTTCCGTATCGCGGCGGGCCATTTTGTATCCGGTGTCTGACCTCACCCATCAGGCACTTGCCCGACACTGTGGTATTCGGCGGCTTCCGGATTTCCTTTAGTGGAAAAATATAAATACCATAGTAAACTTTCCCGGAGCGCTCCGCAGCCGTCTTTGACGCTCTTGTTTTCAACTTTACGCCAGATGGAATGACACTAGCTTCGACTCCCAATTATGTCCCTGGAGAGAATCCTCATAGTCGATGACGAACTGATCATCCGCAAAAGCATCGAGGAGGTCCTTCGCGCCAAGCGCTACTCGGTCGTGAGCGTGGCCACGATTGCCGACGCCGAAAAAGCGCTCAAGCGCGACCTGGTCGATCTCATGTTCCTGGACATCCGGTTGCCGGACGGCGACGGCGTGGACCTGCTCGAGCGGCTCTCCAGCACGCCCGACAGCCCGCTCACCATTATGATGAGCGGCTTCGGCTCGATCGAGACCGCCGTCACCTGCATGCGTCACGGAGCGTTCGATTATCTGATCAAGCCGTTTTCATTGAACCAGGTCGAGGTGCTCGTGAAAAAGGCCGAGTCTTACCGTCAGGTGCTGAAGGTGAACCGATACTTCAGCGACGAAATCACGAAGAGCGCGCAGATCGTCGGCAACAGCCCGCAGATCACCGACCTCAAGCAGATGATCCGCAAAGTCGCGCCGACTGAGGCCACCGTTCTCATCTCCGGCGAGAACGGCACGGGCAAGGAACTTGTCGCGAACGAAATTTACAACCTCAGCGCGCGCTCGCAGTCGCCTTACATCAAGATCAACTGCGCCGCCGTTTCCGAGGCTCTCATCGAGAGCGAATTTTTCGGGCATGAAAAAGGTTCGTTCACCGGCGCGACCGAGCGACGCGACGGGCGTTTCGAGCTGGCGAACGGAGGAACGCTGTTGCTCGACGAAATCAGCGAGATCTCACCTCGCGTTCAAGCCAAGCTGTTGCGAGTGTTGCAGGAGCGCGAATTCGAGCGGGTTGGCGGATCGAAGACGATCAAGGTCGATGTGCGGATTCTGGCCACGACCAACCGCGATCTGAAAAAGTCGGTCGCGAGCGGCGATTTCCGGGAAGACTTGTATTACCGGCTCAATGTTTTTCCGCTCCACGTTCCGCCGCTGCGCGAGCGCAAAAGTGACATTCCCTTGCTGGCCGAAACTTTTCTCCAGCGATTTGCGCGAAGGCACGGCTCGAAGACGCCCGGTTTTTCAACCGCGGCGATGGATGCCCTGCTTGCGCATGATTGGCCGGGCAACATTCGCGAGCTACAGAACACCATCGAGCGGGCGGTAATTCTTGCCGAAGAAGGAGCGCCAATTCACGAGGAAACCCTGGGACTCCTGCATATTCGTGCGCCCCGTGAGCCTGGAGGGGAAACGGTCGAATGGCATGCGAGTCCTCGGGAAGCGGTGGATTCGGTTGGCGGTGCTTCGTTCAAGTCGCTCGACGAGTTGGAAAAGGAGCACATCTTCCGCGCTCTCGAACGCACCGGCGGCAACCGCACGCACGCAGCGGACCTCTTGAAAATCAGCATCCGCACGCTTCGCAACAAGCTCAACGAATACAAACTTGAGGCAGCGAAGATTTCGGAGTGAAGCGCGCAGAGTTCGACCTGTCATCTTCGCCCGATTTTGTTGTAAGTATTCCCTGAAACGAGTGGGCGGGTAGGTGCGAAATTTTGCGAAACTGTCGAAAATGTGATTGTTCTTTTCCCTGCGAATCGTTATTTATCGGCAATAAGGCAATTTCTACTGGTAAACTATGGCTCGCAAACCATCTTCCAAAGTCAATCTCGCTGCGATCGCGCAAGATTTGAAAATGTCCATTTCCACAGTCTCCCGTGCGCTCCGGGATGCCGAGGGAATTCATCCGGATACGCGAGTTCAGGTGATCGCGGCCGCAGAGAGACTGGGCTACGACATGAAAAGGCGCAAATCCGCCAGGATGGAGATGCACCCTCATCACATCATGGCTCTGGCGCAGAGCAGTTCGTTTTCAACAGATCAGCGTTTTCTGGCAGGCATGAGCCGGGCGTCAGTGACGCTGAACCTAGCGATTCTTTCGCACCACGTGAGTTTGGAAGAATGCGCGAACATTTTCGATCCCAAGCATCAGCCGGCGGCGATGCGGGCGGGACAAGTGGAAGGTTTGATCTTGATTCACCGATTCCCCCATGAGGTGGCGGCCCAGTTGAGTGAGAAATGGCCGACCGTCTCGATCATTCATTACTACGAGGATACGAAGATCGATCTTATCGGAACCGATGATCGCTCGGGCGTGCTCGCGTTGGTCAGGCATCTGCGTGCCGGCGGACATGAGAGGATCGGCTTCTTCGGCCTATGCCCTCAAATGAGTTGGGCCTCCTCCCGTTTTGCGGCCTACGTGGAAGCATTGGTTAAAGTTGGGTTGCCGTATTTGCCCGATAACGTCGTTGAGATCAGTCTCGAGAACGCTCTCTCGCCGGAGATTTTTGAGCGCAACGGCTGGACGGATCGCGTTATTTCCCGGACGAAGGCAGGCGTGGATGCCTGGGTGTGTTCGAGTGCGGGGGTTGCAGAGACGCTGTGTCGCTGCTTTCTCGATCACGGCCTCCGTGTGCCACAGGATGTGGCTTTGGTGGGATACCACAAGAGAACTCCGATGAGTTCAAACATGCCGGTGCTTACAACCACGGTCGTGATTGATGAAGATTTGGGTGCTGCGGCACTGCGGCGGCTGATTCATCGCTTTGAGTATCCCGACGAATCGCAAAGAACGATTCTTGTGCCGGCCAAGCTCTCGGTCGGTGAGACGACCCGCCCTGTTGTTCAGGCTTGATTGGTCCATCAAGCCAACCAGTTTTCGTCCTTTGTGATACTTTCGCACTAGATTTGCGGAAAATGTCTTGAAGTGCTATCGGGATTTGGTCTAGGTTCGTCTTGCTCGAAGCGAAGACGAATTCCTCTTGGGTCTCGTTCTTTGCCGGAAAAGACATGAGATACACCAATCCAATCCTCATGGGATTTTATCCCGATCCGAGCATTTGTCGCGTTGGAGAGGATTACTACCTCGTCAACAGTTCGTTCGAGTATTTTCCGGGTGTTCCGATTTTTCACAGCAAGGATCTTGTCAACTGGCGGCAGATCGGCCAATGCCTGGCGAGGAAGCGCCAACTGCCGCTTGACGGCTTGAAGGCATCCGACGGCATTTACGCTCCAGCGATCCGGTATCGCAACGGGCGTTTTTACATGGTGACGACGAACGTAAGCGGCGGCGGGAACTTTTACGTTTCCACGGACATGAGCGGGGATCGCGCCGTCACGGAATTGTTTTGTCCAAAAACTGCACCGATTCGCGCGACGACAGGGTGCGGAGCCTACGCCGGCTGGTATGACTGGAAATCCTTCCACGACGGAATCCGCAGCGAGGCACCTTTGCAAGACCCGGAGCAGATCCTTTTCGGCGTCCGCTTGATCAATGCCGTCCGTCGATCGGCGGCAAGCGGCCTTCCCGAACTTGTGCGGTAATCAGCGCACACTTTTTCACCCCCAATCTTTAGAACCATGCGTTTCTTTCCCCTCCTCTGCACCTTTCTCGTTCTCACAATTTTCGGTTCGATTCGCGCGGCCGATGTCAGTGGCAATGGCGCAGAACTTGTGCAAGCAGTGCCACGCGGCGATTTGACCGAGACGCAAAAAATGGAGCTCCTGCCGCGCGATACCCCTGCGCTGGCAGCGGATGTCAACGGCGGATTCGCTGGGACGAGTAACGGTTTTTTAATCGTCGCTGGCCGTGAAAACGGCACTTCGCCGGGTGCCGCTTTGAATGTTTGGTCGCTCCCGATCGACAGCACAAACACAACCTGGCAGCGCGCGGAATTCAGCGCACCGCCGTGGGCTGCGTCCGCGCAATGGGGTGAAGCGATCGTCGTCGCAGGCGGCGTGATCGACGGCAAACCGTGGGATCGCGTGATGCTCTTCGGGATGCGCGATGGAAAAATCTACGCGTCCGATCTGCCAAAGCTTCCGAAGCCGCTGGCCGGCGCAGGTGCCGCGGTGATTGGATCGAAGCTTTTTGTTTTCGGCGGAATGTCCTCCACCGAACCGGCGGTGTTTGAAAACGCGCTCTGTTCGCTCGATCTCGGAAAGGCCGACGCAGCGTGGACGGCTGCCGAATCGCTGCCCGGTCCCGGTCGGGCGTTTGCCGCAGTCACGCAACAGTACGACGCGCTTTGTGTTTTTGGAGGGCTGGTCGCAGACGGAACAGATTCGCGCACCGCGGGCAGCGAGACGTGGATTTTCCGCCACAAGCCGCCCGAGGCCTCGTTGCGCGCCGGGTGGACCCGCATGGCCGACATCCCGCACCCCGCCGTCGGCGCGATCGCATTTCCCGTGGGGCAGGCCGCCGTCGTTCTCGCTGGCGGCGCGAACACGGCACCGGCGTCCATTTTTCCGGTGCAGACAGATTTTCGGGACGACAAACCTTCCATGCTCTTTCACGTGATCACCGATGCCTGGTGCGATTTCGACCGCCCGCTCGGGTTCGCAGCCGCGCAGGCGGCGCAGCTGGTCACGAAGTTAAACACTAAATTGCTCCTGTTTGGCAACGCGCCGGGCTCGGGGCCGCTCCGAGTCGATGAGTTCAAGATCGTGCGCACTGCGCGAAGCCTGTCGTGGGTCGATTACCTCGTCGTGGCCTGCTACTTCGCGTTCATCTCGCTGATCGGCATCCTTGCGTCGCGGCATCAGAAATCGAGCGCCGACTTCTCGCTCGCGGGCCGCAACGTGCCGTGGTGGGTCGCCGGCATCAGCATGTTCGCCACGGGCGCGAGCGCGATCAGTTTCATGGCGATCCCGGCGCTCGCCTTTTCGACCAACCTCGTTTTCCTCTTCCCGATCATCATCTATATCCTCGCTTACTTCGTGCAGTCCCGGTTGATCTTCCCGCTGCTGCGGAAGATGGAGATCACCTCGACCTACGAATACCTCGAACGCCGCTTCAATCGCACGCTGCGGCTCATCGCAAGCGCGCAGTGCATCGTGTTCCAGACCTTCGGCCGCGCCAGCGTGGTGCTGGTGCTGCCGTCGCTGGCCATCTCCGCCACGACCGGCATCAGCGTCTATGTGAGCGTGGTGGTTATGTGGGCGATCACCACGGTTTACACGGCGGCCGGCGGTTTTCACGCCGTTGTCTATACCGACGTTTTCCAGGGGATTTTGAAATTCTTCGCGCCGCTTTGCATGATCGGCCTCTGCATCTTCACGATCCCGGGAGGGCCGAAGGAATTTGTGCAGATCGGCATGCTGCATCACAAATTCGACTTCGCGCTGATGTCGTGGGATGCGACCCTGCCGGCGGTCTGGATTCTGTTCATCGCCACCTTCATGGCCGGAACGATTGTCCAGGCGGGCGATCAGCCGACGATCCAGCGCGTGTTTTCCTCCCCGGAAAAAGAGGTGCGCCGCGTGGCCGCGATGAGCACTGCGTGCGGCATCCTCATCTCCGTGGTCACCAACGTGCTCGGCATCGCGATTTTCTCCTACTTCCACGCCAATCCCGCGAAGCTCGATCCGCTCGCGCAAAACGACAAGATCGTCCCGCTGTTTGTCATCCAGGCGCTGCCGCACGGTTTTGTCGGCGTGGTGATCGCCGCGATTTTTGCCTCCGCAATGACCACCGTCGCCAGCAGCATGAACAGCTCGGCCACGGTCTTCACCGAGGACTTTTTCATGCGCTTCAAACCCGACGCGACTGACAAACTGCGCGTGCTGGTCCTTCGCATCAGTTCCACGATCGTCGGGCTTGTGGCGCTGGGGATCGCGCTGCTGCTTGCCACGCTCAATCTCAAGTCGCTCATGATCACCTGGTCGATCATCAGTGCGCTGCTGGGCGGCGGCATTGTGGGTGTGTTCTCGCTCGGAATGTTCACGCGGCGCGGGAACGGCTTCGGCGCGGTGTGCGGCGCCATCATCAGCGTCATTCTTACGGCGTTGGTGAAATTCTACACACCGCTCCACTGGCAGACGCTCATCCCGATCGCGATCCTGTCGTGCATGGGCAGCGGTTACCTGCTGAGTTTCCTTTCGAGTCATCAAAAGGATCTCAGCGGGCTCACCATTTACACACCGAAGAAATCCGCAGCCGAGGAGAAACTCGCGGAAGCACACTCTTGACGCGATGGATTTGGAAGTCGCGCCGCACTGCGCAAGGAAAGACAGTTTTTGCGGCGGGAAACCAGCGCCAACTCGTTGTCAAATACCTTCTTGACGTTTCTGGCGTCATTCTCCATCTATAGCCCCGCTTTTCCGCCAGCGACGTTCGCAGGGCGGGAGACTCTTTTTACTATGAAAATCAGGCCCTATTTTACCGGTGCGATCGCGTTCCTATTTTTGCTCCTGGCAGCGCTCAATCCCCTTGCTCAAGCCGCGCCACCTGCGCCGACAGGTCCGCTGGTTAAGAAGATCGACGTGCAATACGCCGGCCCTGTGACGATCAGCAAGGAGCGCATCATCGCGAACATGCGCACGCAGGTCGGAAAACCGTATGCAGAGCAGGCGGTCGAGGAGGACATCCGCAATCTCTACGCCACGGGGAACGTGACCAACGTCCGCATTTTCGGCGAACCGGTGACGGACGGCGTCAAGGTGGTCGTCGTCATTCAGACGAAAGCGAAGGTCAGCGAAGTCGTGATCGAAGGGGTGTCGCAACTCAAGGTGAACAGCCTGCGCAAGAAACTGGCGGTGAAATCCGGCGGCCTTCTCAACGAAGCGGACCTCGAACAGGACCGGCAGAAGATTCTCGAAGCTTACGAGAAGCAGAATTACACCGACACCAAGGTGACATACAAAGTGGACAGCAATGACGCGCTTGGCACTGCGAAAGTGACTTTCACGGTTGCCGAAAGCGGCAAGGTCGTCATCCACGACATCAGGTTCGAGGGGAACTCGACGTTCAAGGGCAAGCAACTCAAGAAGCTCATGAAGACCAAGCCGGCGAACCTGCTTTCCTTCATCACAAAGGCCGGACAACTGAAAAATGAGCAGATGGATGAGGACTTGGTCGCCCTGCGCGAGTTTTACCAGAACAACGGCTACATGGACGTGCAGGTCAGGAATCCCCAGGCGGAAGACCTCGGCAAAGGCCGGGTCGATCTCATCATTCCGATCGTCGAAGGCAGTCAATACCGCGTAGGCAAAGTGGAGGTCGTGGGGGCAAATGTGTTCACGCCCGATGAAGTTCGCAGGCAGGTGAAGACCAGCGAAGGCGGAGTTTTTTCACCGAAAAGAGTGCGCGAAGACAACAAGGCGATCTCGGATTTGTATGGCACCCGCGGTTACATCGATCTCCAGATCAATGCGGATACAACATCGGGAGGCCGGGATGTGATCAACGTGGCGTATCGGCTGGACGAGGGAAGCCAGTCCTATGTCGAGCACATCAACGTCCAAGGCAACACACGCACGAAGGACAAAGTGATTCGTCGCGAACTGGCGCTGGCACCCGGAGAGATTTACAACTCGGTGCGCATCGACGCCAGCAAGCAGCGTCTGCAAAACCTGAATTACTTCTCGAAGGTCGATACCTATCCCAGCGACACTTCCATTCCTGGACACAAAGACCTCAATGTTCTGGTCGAGGAAAAACGCACGGGGTCGTTTAACTTCGGTGTCGGCTTCAGTTCGATCGATAACCTGGTGGGCTTTGCCGAAATTCAACAGAGCAACTTCGACATTACAAACTGGCCTCACTTCACCGGCGGGGGCCAGCGTTTTCGTGCCCGAGTCCAATACGGCACCGAGCGAAAGGACTTCATCATCTCGCTTACCGAGCCGTGGTTCCTGGATTACCAGGTCGCAGTGGGCGGGGAGCTTTTTTACAACGAATCGAGCTACTACAGCACCGTCTATAACCAGAGCAACTACGGGTTCGATATCAATGCGAGGAAGGTTCTCGGAACCTTCAAGTCCGGCGTTCTCGATGGGCGCATCGACTATCGCCTTGAACGGATCAGAATCTTCGATGTGAGCAACGACGCCTCGGAGGACATCAAATCGCAGGCCGGCAATTACAACAGAAGCGCGATTGCAGGACTGCTCAACTACGACTCGCGCGACAGCTTTTTCCTGTCGCGCAAAGGACAGAAACTCGATCTCGGAGGTTTTCTCGCTGGCGGGTTCCTTGGCGGCAATGTCGATGTGTATGGGCTTGACCTGTCAGGCAGCCAGTTCTTCTCGCTGCCGTGGGACACCATCTTCATCATTAACGGCCAGGTCGCCGTAGTTGGCTCGTGGTCTTCGGGGTCACAAGTTCCCGTTTTTGACCGGCTTTACCTGGGCGGGGCAAACAATCTGCGCGGTTTTTCCTACCGCGAAGTCGGCCCGAAAGACGACCAAGGCGAGCCGATCGGAGGCAACAGTCTGGCGCGCATCACCTTTGAATATACGTTTCCAATTGTTGAGCGCGTGCGGGGCGCGTTGTTTTACGATGCCGGCTTCGTCAATGGCGGTTCATGGACATATTCGACAAGCAATTACAACTCCGACTTCGGCTTCGGCGTCCGGCTCGACCTTCCGATTGGTCCTGTCCGCCTCGATTACGGTATCCCGATCAAGTCCGATGAATGGAACAACTCAAGCGGCAAATTTAATTTCAACGTCGGTTACCAATTTTGAACAAAAAGTCCTCGACTCGGTCTGAACAACACTTAAATTCACCACCCTACTTATGAAAAAACTGTTAACGATCACTTCACTTCTCGCTGTCAGCCTCTTTGCCTCAGCGTTTACGGCCAACGCCCAATCCAAGATTGGGACTGTGGACATGAACAAGATTTTCTCTTCGTATTACAAGACGAAGGACGCTGAAACACGCATCAACGAAGCCCGCTCGACAGCCAAGAAGGAACTCGATGATCGGATGGACACTTACAAGAAGAACCTCGACGCGATCAACAAGCTCAACACCGACATGAACAAGCCCGAGTTGAGCAAGGACGCGAAGGACGAAAAACTGAAAGCCCGCGACGAGAAGATTAACGAGACCAAGAACCTCGAGCGCGAGATCACCGAATTCCGCACCACCCGCGAGAAGCAGTTGCAGGAACAGGCCGTTCGCATGCGCAATGGCATCGTCGAAGAGATCAGCAAGCTGGTTCAGGACAAGGTCAAGAGCGACAACTACGACCTCGTGCTCGACAAGTCCGGCCAAAGCTTGAACGGCGTGCCGATCTGCCTTTTTGCCCGCGACTCGATGGATTTCAGCGAGGACATCATCACCCAGTTGAACAAGAACAAACCGAAAGACAGCGGCGCTACGACCGAAAAACCCGCTGAGAAGAAGAAGTAGTCGTTTTTCATTTTTCCCCATCCTCTTCGTGCAAGGGCCATCCGGCAAAACCACGAAGGGGATGGGGATTTTCTTTCCGTGAAAACGACCGTTGGTGAACTTGCCGCGCTGGTCGGCGGACAAGTGGAAGGTGGGTCCGGCCAGACACCGATCATCGGAGCCGCAGCCGTTTCCGATGCGGTCGAAGGTCAGATCACCTTCTTCGGGAATCCCAAGTATCTCCCGGCTCTGAAAGCCAGTCGGGCCACCGCTGCGCTCGTCCCGACCAATTTCGGCGAGGAGATTTCGGCGATCCGGATCAGGGTGGCCAATCCATCACTTGCCTTCGCAAAACTGATCGAAAAGTTCGCGCCCGCCCCTGTCGTTTACGAGCCGGGCATTCATCCGACGGCGGTGATCGGCGAGAACGTCGCTTTGGGTGAGAACGTTTCCATTCAGCCCTACGCCGTGATTTCCAACGGCGCGCAAATAGGAAACGGCTCTGTGATCGGTGCGCATACTTTCGTCGGTCAGAACTCCAGAATCGGGGAAAAGTGCTTCATTCACCCGCATGTCACCCTCCGCGAAGGCTCGATTCTTGGCAATCGCGTGATCATTCAGCCCGGCGCGGTCATCGGAAGCGACGGCTTCGGCTATGAATTTCACGAGGGACGACACGTGAAGATTCCGCAGATTGGGTTCGTGCAGATCGACGACGACGTAGAAATCGGCGCAAACACGACCATTGATCGCGCCCGATTTGGCCGGACTTGGATTCAGGAAGGAACGAAAATCGACAACCTTGTCCAGATCGCGCACAACGTCACAATTGGAAGACATTCCATAATCGTCTCCCAATCTGGCATTTCCGGCAGCACCCGGTTGGGCAATTACGTCACGCTCGCCGGGCAGGTGGGGCTTGTCGGACACATTGAGCTGGGGGACCAGGTGATTGTCGGAGCCAAGAGCGGTGTCTCGAAAAGCATCCCTGCGAAGCAACATTGGTTCGGGACGCCTGCGATGCGGGTGGATGAATTCAAGACGATGTTTGCTTACATGAACCGCCTCAGCAAGCTCCACGACCGGGTTAAAAAATTGGAGCAGCTTTTGGACTCGAAAGCGAATTCTTTGCCTCCGGGCAGCTAATGCTTGTCAGGCTTGTAGAGCGGACTAATTTGAAGTCCTTTCGCTGCCATGACTACCAAGCGCAAACGCAAAGTTTCCTCTCCGAAACTGCCCATGCAGCGGATGCTCCCCTTTGCGCACGAGGGCCGCTATTTTGACCTGAAAACCATCTTCGACAAACTCAACGCCAGGTATTTCCGCAACCGGCTTCGTGGTTATACGATCGTTTGGGGCCGCAAACGCAAAACCCGTCCGAAGGAATACTTCGTTTTCGGCACAATCCAGGAAGAGGACAGGATCATCCGCATCCACCCGCTGCTTGATGCGCGTTTCGTTCCGGCCTGGTTTCTCGAATACGTGATCTATCACGAAATGCTCCACTCGGTGGTGCCCGACCAATTCGACGAAAACGGTCGCCGCCTCGTGCATCACGAAGATTTCAACCGGCGGGAGAGGAAGTTCCGTTTCTACCGGCGGGCGAAGCGCTGGGAGGACGAGAACCTCGCGCGCTTTCTGCAATAGGTTTGCTTCGCGGATCGAGTCAATCGCCTGTCAGATCAGTTCGGCGATCTGCACGGCGTTCAACGCAGCGCCTTTCAACAACTGGTCGCCGGCGACCCAAAAGGCGAGGCCGTTGTCGAGCGCGCAGTCGATGCGGATGCGACCGACCTGGCAGTCGTCCTTTTCGGCGCAGTTCAGCGGGAGCGGGTATTCGTGCTTTGCGGGATCATCGACGAGTTTGATGCCCGGTGAGTTGGACAAAACCTCACGCGCCTTTTCCACCGAAACGGGGCGCTCGAACTCCGCATTCACCGCGACCGAATGCGCCCGGTAAACCGGCACTCGCACGCACGTCACCGACGCGCGGAAGTCCGGCAGGTGCATGATGCGGCGGCCCTCGCTCTGCATTTTCATCTCCTCCCTGGTGTAGCCGCTTTCGAGGAAGGAATCGACGTGCGGGAGCACGTTGAACGCGATCTGGTGGGGATAGACGCTCTTGCGGATGGGGCGATTGGCAACGATGTCATCGACCTGGCCTCGCAGTTCCTCGATCGCCTGCGCCCCCGTACCGGACACGGCCTGGTAGCTCGCGGCGAAAATGCGTTTCACCCCGAAAGCCTTGTGGAGCGGGTAGAGCGCCATGAGCGTGATCGCGGTCGTGCAATTCGGGTTGGCGATGATGCCGCGGTTCCTGGCGATGTCCGCGCCGTTGATCTCCGGCACAACGAGCGGCACAGTTTCGTCCATGCGATACGCCGACGAATTGTCCACGACAACGGCACCCGCCTGCACGGCAAACGGCGCGAACTTTTTCGAGATCGACGCGCCCGCGCTGAACAGCGCCACGTCCACGCCGTTGAAGGAATCCTCGCGCAGTTCCGTGACGGTCACCGGCTCGCCCTTGTATTGGAGCTGTTTGCCGACCGACCGGGCCGAAGCCAGCAGCGTGAGTTTGCCGACGGGAAAATTGCGGCGCTCCAGCGTCTTGATCATTTCCACCCCGACGGCACCCGTGGCACCGACGATTGCGACGTGATAGTTTTTGCTCATAAAAAGGACGGCAAACTTATAACTTCCGCCTCAATATGCAATCCTCCGCGCGCACAATCCACGTCAGCGTCTCCGGGCAGCGTCTCGAATTGCGCGAGAGCGATGTCGTTCTGAAAAGCTACCCGATTTCGACCTCCGCTTACGGACTCGGAAGCGAACCGGGCAGCTTGAAGACGCCGCTTGGGTGTTTCGAGGTCGCGGAAAAGATCGGACATGGCGCGGTGCCGGGGGCGGTGTTTAAGAGTCGTCTGCCGACCGGCGAGATCGGGTTCGAGGAGCATCCCGACGATCTCGTGCAGACGCGCATCCTGTGGCTGCACGGACTGGAAGACCACAACGCCAACACGCGCGACCGCTACATTTACATCCACGGCACGAATCACGAATCCGAAATCGGCACGCCGGCCAGCCACGGTTGCATTCGCATGCGCAACATGGATGTGATCGATCTTTTTGGCGAAGTGGAGCAAGGCACAAAGGTGTTCATCGAAGTCTGAGATGGACGCTCCGCTTGATTGCTCCAGCAATCAAAAAAACAGCACTTCCCTCAGTCCGCGTGAAACACCTCTTCCGTCGCGGCCCACCACTCGCCCTCTGCGCGATCGGCGAGCGGGACCTGACACGGCTTGCAGCATTTCCACCATTCCTGCGTCAGCGGATCGGCGGCCATCTTCGCCGCGTCGGCATCGAAATCTGTGCCGGTGTATTCGAAGTAGCTGAAGAGGTAGGGCTTCCCGTCCAGTTCGCGCAGGTAGATCGAGTAGTTCCGGATGTTGCAGTCGCGGATCATCTGGAGCACGCCCGGCCAGACGGCGGCGTGCAGTTTCTTGTATTCTTCGAGTTTGTCGGGATCGAGCCCGATGATGTGTGCGTAGCGTTTCATAAAGTAGTCAGTTGTTGTCCACCGGTTCATCGAACTCGCCGAGGTTCAGCGGATAGGTTCCGCACTCGCGCACCAGCTTCACGATCTCGTCGTAGGTGCGGCCCGAGACGGCGCTGCTCACCGAGTGGTCGCTTTGGAAAATAAAGCCGCCGCCTTTTGCCGCGTTCAGCTTGCGCAGCACCTCGCGCCGGATTGCGTCGCGATCTCCCGATTCCCAGACCTGCATGTCGCTGTTGCCGCAAAAACCGATGCGATGCCCGTACTGACGGCGAAGTTCCACCGCGTCCATGCCCGCCTTCACCTCCAGCGGGTTGTAGGCATCGATGCCGATCTCGATGTAATCAGGGAAAATCGCCTTCACATTTCCGCACCCATGGTAAATCACCGGAAGGTTTCTTGAATGCGCGGCCTCGGTGATCTTCGCAACCCACGGCTTGAAATACTCGCGCCAGTAAACCGGCGAAAAGAACGTGCTGTTTTTGTAGGCCACGTCGCCCCACACGACGAACCCGTCGATCAACCCGTCTCCTGCGGCCATTTCTGCTTCCGCCATTTTCAAATAAAACGCGCCGATGCGGTTGATGACCTCGCCCATTTCCTCGGGAAACTCGCCGATCCACATCATCGTGTTCAGTTGCCCGATGAGCCGCGTGAGACATTCGCTGACCTCGATGATGCTGCCGTAAACAGGGAAGTCCGGACGCAGCGATTTCACCGTGTCGATCCACGCGGGCGAATTGCGCTGGAAGCCGTCGCCGACGCCGGCGATCTGGTTGTCGCCCGGCTCGTAGAAGCGCCGCCGATCGGTGGGATCGTCGAACACAGCCGCCTGAAGTTTCTCAAAGGTGTCGATCTCCCACGCGGTCATCTCCGGCATCGGGTGCTGGAAGTGCTTCGACATCACCGCGCCGAATCCGGTCTTCACCACGATCTCCTCCTCCGTCTCCTTGAGCGTCTCGAACGGCCGAATCCACGGATCCATGTTCGGCACCGTCACGATCCAGTCGAGATCGTAGTGGTAATACGGGCTTGCATCCGCGGGCAGGCCGAGTTCCTCGCGCCAGCGCTTCACGAAACTGCCCCAGAAAAAATCGCTGATCGGCACGCGATCTGGCTGCTGGTGGCTTAACGCTTTGTTCATGCGCTCCAGCTTGCGCAGGGTGTTTTCTTTGCGGCCGGCTTCCGCGGCTGACTTGCCGGTTGTGTCGAACATGCTCATGGGGAAAAGAAATACTGCCGCCTGTTTTTCGTTGGGGATTCAAAAGGCTGGCGGGCCTCGCGAACCGCAGAACAGCAAAACACAATCGGGTTGAACTTGGAAACCAGGAAATCTGGAAAAATGCACACGGCAGGAATGCAGCAGAGCTGTTCACCTCGCTCCGATGCAACTCCCAAGCGCGGAGCTGGCGTGAGATCGGCGATACGTTTGTCGCGCCGCTGTCGAAGCCTCTTGAGCAGCACTCTCGCTTCGCGGTCAGTTCCGCGATTTGCGATACCGTCGGATGAGCGCGTTGGTCGAGCTGTCGTGTTTGAGGTCGGGTTCGCCTGAGCTTTCCAACTCGGGGATGATGCGATTGGCGAGAACCTTGCCGAGTTCGACGCCCCATTGGTCGAACGGATCGATGTCCCAGATCGCGCCTTGCGTGAAGACGCTGTGCTCGTAGAGGGCGACGAGTTTTCCAAGAATGTCGGGCGTGAGCCGCTCGGCCAGGATCGTGTTCGAGGGACGGTTGCCCTCGAACGTGCGATGTTTCGCGAGCAGATCCGAAGCGCCCCCGGCTTTGACTTCGTCGGTGGTTTTTCCAAACGCGAGCGCCTCGGCTTGCGCGAAGACGTTGCTCATCAGCAGATCGTGATGCCTGCCGAGCGGATTCAGCGACTGGCAGAAGCCGATGAAATCGCACGGGATCAACTTCGTGCCCTGATGGATGAGCTGGTAGAAGGAATGCTGGCCGTTCGTCCCCGGCTCGCCCCAGTAGATCGGGCCGGTTTCGTAATCGACCGTCGTGCCGTCGAGCGTGACGGACTTGCCGTTGCTCTCCATCGTCAACTGCTGGAGGTACGCGGGGAACCGCTTCAGATACTGATCGTAGGGCAGCACGGCGACGGTTTGCGCGTCGAAGAATTCGTTGCACCAGAGCGACAGGAGGCCCATGAGCACGGGCAGATTTTTCTCAAAAGGCGCGGTGCGGAAGTGCTCGTCCATCGCGTGGAAGCCGTCGAGCATTGCGCGGAAATTCTCCGGCCCGATCGCGATCATCGTCGAGAGACCGATCGCGGAGGTCATCGAATAACGGCCGCCAACCCAGTCCCAGAAACCGAACATGTTCGCCGTGTCGATGCCGAACTTCGCGACCTCGGCTGCGTTGGTCGAGACGGCGACGAAGTGCTTCGCGATCGCGCTTTCATCTTTCAAAGCGGCCAGCGCCCACTCGCGGGCGGTGCGGGCGTTGCTCATCGTTTCGAGCGTGGTGAAGGTTTTCGACGCGACGATGAAGAGCGTTTCCTCGGCGCGCAGGTCGTGGGTCGCCTCGGCGAAGTCGGTGCCATCGACGTTCGACACGAATCGAAAATTCAGATCGCGCTGGCTGTATTGACGGAGCGCTTCGAGCGCCATCACCGGGCCGAGATCGGAGCCGCCGATCCCGATGTTGACGACGTTGCGGATGCGCCTGCCGGTGTGTCCTGTCCATTCGCCGCTGCGCACGCGCCGCGAGAATTCCGCCGCGCGATCGAGCACCATGTGAACGCCCGGAACGACGTTTTCGCCATCCACGACGATTGACGCGCCGCGTGGCGCGCGCAGAGCGACGTGCAGCACGGCGCGGTTTTCGGTGACGTTGATTTTGTCGCCGCGGAACATCGCGTCGATGCTCTCGCGCAGGCCGGATTCGTGGGCCAGGGCGATCAGCAACTGGATGGTTTCGTCGGTGATCCGGTTCTTCGAGTAATCGAAATAGAGCCCGAGCGCTTCGATGGCGAGACGTTCGCCGCGTTTTTCGTCCGCTGCGAAAAGCTGCCGCATGTGGGTGTCTTTGATCGATTGAAAATGTCGGTCGAGCGCCAGCCATGCCGGGCGCTTGGTGAGTGGTGTTTTGGTTGCGCTCATAATTCGGCGCGGAGATTACAACGGACAGCGGCGCGCCGTCCATCGCGCAGGTGGGTCCTCGGATTGAGATTTGGCCATTGGCGGATTCACAGCGGCACGCCAAATGCATCGTGAGGCAATCCACAATGAAAGGCGAAGTAATCATCCCGCGGGAAATCGAATACGATTTTCGCTGGTTTACCGCGGCCGACCGTGTCCGCTAAGCGTCGGGGACAGGGTGAAAGCCGGGGTGCGCGACGATTTCGGAACGGTCTTCCACTTTTTCGGCAGCGCATCGGTAAAGGCAGTGAGGAGCAAAGCGGCTTCTGAACACATCGTTTACGTGAAACTATCTCCGTTGTGAGAAGGCCGTCGGAGTCGGCGCGAGGACTTGGTTGGAACTGCCGGAGCTGACTTAATCATCCCCGTGCTGATTCGCTCCGTCACGGTATTATGTCGGGGCCTGTTCAAAAGTGGACTGAGACGGTTCAAAAGTGGAATTCTCACTTTGGGGTGCATATTCAAGTTGACTCCCGCATAAATGCAGGCTCGGAGGAGGCCGGAGCGGAGCGGAGGCCGACGGAGAGCCTGCATTTATGCGGCGGCCCTCCCCTCCCGAGGCGGAAGCATGTCAGCTTTCTTTGATCGCGCTCTCTGCGCATTACACACCATCTTCCTGCCTTGAAAAGAAACAGATCATCCACCGCCTGCCGCCGCGTTTTGTGCTCCGCATCCTTGCCGATTTCAATGACGGGGACCTCGACGCATCTGCGGCCGCCAGACATTTAGGCATCGGCAAATCCCGCCTCTATGAGCTGCGGAGCGACTACCTGAGCAGCAGAAGGACCTGCCAACCCAAAGCCAGCGGCGGCGGACATGGCCGCGTTTGGCCCGAAAAAGTCAGGGCATTCCTTCAAGACTTCCTGCCCTTGCAGAACCCGCCCAACTACCAACTCGTGGCTGACGAACTTCTCCGCCTCTGCAACTTCAAGCGGGCGAGATCCAGCGTTGAAGTTCATGTCAAAACGCACTTCTCCCACCTCGTCCCTGCCGTCGCGCGAAAACAGCGCGCCTGCCGCCGCTTCCGCCGCGCACACATCGGAGAGCTTTATCAGCACGACAGTTCCATCCACCAATGGTGGCCCGCCGCCGCCAAACAAATCCTTCTGCTCACCGTCGATGACCATTCCGGCTTCAATGTTGCCGGACGTTTCGTCTCTGCCGACACAACATGGAATCACTTCTGCCACCTCCGCGCCGCTTTCGAAATCCACGGGTTGCCAGACGCTGTTTACACTGACGCATTGAGTCTCTTTGGCCCGAGCTCTGCCAACGACCATAGCGATCCGAGAAGCGAGTTCCAACGCGCCCTGCTTGGCCTTGGCGTAGCTCACCTTGTCGCTCCGACTCCCCAGGCCAAAGGCAAGATCGAACGCCGATTTGGCACTTTCCAGAAACGCATCGTCACTCTCCTGGCTCACGCCAGAGTTCAGACTTGGGAGCATGCCGATGAAGTCCTCCAAATGGAAATCAGCCGCCAGAACCGCACTCGCCAACGCAGCACCGGCAGGATCCCTCAGGATGTCTGGGAAAATGCCCTGCCGCAAAACAGGGGTCATCTTCGCCCACCACCTCCTTCCAGCCTGCTGGATCTCCACCTTTCCCTCCGCGCAATGCGCCGGGTCAACAATGACCAGACCATCGACTTTGAAGGCCAAAATTATGAAATCGCAACCACCGCACGCCAATCGGTCGCCATCATACATCACCCGAACCGGAAATTTTGGGTCCTCGAGCATCCGCCAAAAGATGTATGGCCCTGTGTATTAGGTGCTTTCAGCTTGTGAAAATAGTCCACTTTTGAACCGGCGAGAATTCCACTTTTGAACCGTCGCCGACACTCCGTCACGGTATTATTGACAAAGCCTGCGTCTGATTTGATTCTTGCGATGGAAAGCCTGCATGGACCCCGATCCTTCTTCTCCAACCAGCCCGCCGGCGGAATCACACCTTGATCGCGAACACCGGCTGAAACTCGCTTTGGAGGCGTCCGGACTCGGCACGTGGATTTGGATTCCCGAGTCGAATGCAATCGTTTGGGACGAGTTCATGCCCAAGCTCTTCGGACTGAAGCCCGGAGTCTTTTCTGGAAAGTTCGACGATTTCCTAAAGCTGGTCCTCATCGACGACCGGTCGCGCGTGCGCAGCGAAATGATCGGGCATCGCGGACGGGATACGGGTTACGACAGCGAATACCGCGTCGTGTGGCCCTGCGATGGCAGTGTTCATTTTCTGCGCTCCAGAGGCAGGGTTTATCGCGATGCAGATGGAATCGCCGAGCGGATGACCGGTGCCTGCTGGGAGGTGACCGACCGCAAGAAAGTCGAGGCCGAGCTGGCGCACGAACAGCACCTTCTGTCAGTGCTGCTCGAGACAATGCCGGAGGTGATCTATTTCAAAGATCTCGAAAGCCGGTTCAGCAGGGTCAGTCGGGCACTGCTTCGCAAATCCGGCTTGCACGATCCTTCTCAAATGCTGGGGAAGACGGACTTCGATTTTTTCAGTGAAGAGCATGCAAGACAGGCATTCGATGACGAGAGGAGAATCATCGACACCGGAACTCCGATCGTGGACATCGAGGAGAAAGAGACCTGGCCCGATTCCCACGAGACCTGGGTTTCGACGACGAAGATGCCTCTGCGCGATCCAAGCGGCAGGATCATTGGCACCTTTGGTCTTTCGCGCGACGTCACCGCGCGCAAGCACGCCGAGGAGCAACTGGCAAAGTACGCCGAGGAATTGAAGCGCAAGAACAACGACCTGGAGGAGGACCTCGAAATGGCGCGCGAGTTGCAGAACGCGCTGCTGCCGCAGCAATACCCGAGCTTTCCGCACTCGGCCGCGCCCAAGGACAGCGCGCTCCGCTTCTCGCACTTCTTCAATCCGACGGCGGCGGTGAGCGGCGATTTTTTCGACATTCTGGATCTCTCCGACACGATGGCGGGCATGTTCATCTGCGACGTGATGGGGCACGGGGTGCGGGCGGCGCTGGTGGCCGCGATTGTGCGGGCGCTGGTCGAGGAGCAGCGGGCCACGACCGGTTCGCCCGGGGAGTTTCTCTCGAAGCTCAACCGGGCGCTGCTCGGCGTCTTGAAGCAGGCGCAGATTCCGATGTTCGCCTCGGCCTTTTACGTGGTCGCCGATCTTGCCCGGGGCGAGCTGCGTTACGCGAACGCGGGGCATCCGTCGCCGGTTTACATCCAGCGGGAGGCGGATGGCGGCGCGAAGGGGCATGCGCTCAATCATTGCGAGCGGGGGCCGGTGCTGGGGATGTTCGCCGATGCGCAGTACCGGACAACCTGCCGCCCGCTCTCGGTGGACGACCGGCTTCTGCTTTTCACCGACGGGCTGTTCGAGGTCGAGGGGGAGAACGGGGATTTCTACGATCAGGCGCGGCTGCTCGATGCGGTGAACCGGCGGCTGAACCTTGCCGCGGACGAACTCTGCCGGGAGATCCTTAGCGAGATACGGCAGTTCTCGGCGAGCAAGACATTCGCCGATGATGTTTGCATCGTCACGATGCAGGTTGATCGGCTCGCCGTGGATGGGATGACGTAGAGAGCCGGAAGCGCTTCATTTCCGCGAGCGCACGGGGAGTTGCTTCTATTCGACGACGCGGAGTGTCGCGGTTTTGCCCTCCGTGGAAGACGGCCCCACGGTGAACTCAAACTCTCCCGGTTCGATGACCCGCTTCATGTCTGCATCGTAAAAGGCGAGCATATCCGGAGTGATCGAAAACGACACCGACTCGCTTTTTCCCGGAGCAAGGCTGACCCGCCGGAAGCCTTTGAGTTCACGCACCGGGCGCGTGACCGACGCGACTTTGTCGTGGACGTAAAGCTGCACGATCTCATCGCCTGCGACTTTGCCGGTGTTCGTGACGGTCACGCTCACCTCGACCTTTCCATCCGGCTTCATCTCCGGCGCGCTCAATTGCGGCTCGCTGTAGCTGAACGTCGTGTAACTCAACCCGAAACCGAACGGAAACAGCGGCTTGTTGTTCGCGTTCACATACGGGTAGCCGCGCGACGACGGCTTGTGGTTGTAGAACATCGGGAGCTGCCCTGCGTCGCGCGGGAAGGTAATCGTGAGCTTGCCCGACGGATTGACCGAGCCGAACAGAATGTCCGCTGCAGCATTGCCCGTTTCCTGGCCCATGTACCAGCCTTCGAGAACGGCGGCCGCTTTTTCGACGACATGGGGAATGGCGAGCGGTCGGCCGTTCATCAGGTAAACGACGACGGGTTTGCCCAGGTTGAACATGGCGTCGGCGAGTTCGTGCTGGCGGCCGAAAAGATCCAGCGAATCGCGATCTCCGACGTGCTCCCTGGACCACGACTCGCGGCAGATGAGTTCGTTCTCGCCCAGCACGAGCACGATCAAATCAGCCTCCTGCGCCACTTTCACGGCCTCGGCGATGTCGGCTTTGTCTGCTTCGGCAGTCGGGTATTCCTGCCTGTCCACCTTGTTCCAGGCGAGCATCGGCGAGGGGCCTTCATTCGTGGTGATCGAGCAGCCTTTCGCGTGGACGACCTTCGCGGCGTATCCGACGGCGCGCATGATGCCGTCGAGAATGCTGACGCGGTAAGGCGGTTCGCCGCTGTAGCTGCCCAGTCGCGTGTCATTCGAATGCGGGCCGACGACGGCGATTGTTTTGTGCGCGCCTTTGGTCAGGGGCAGCAGGCTGTCTTTGTTCTTCAGAAGCACGATGGACTTGTGCGCGGCTTCGAGCGCCAGTGCCTTTGTCGCCTCGCGCTTCATCAGCGATGCGGCTGCAGTCGCATCGGCGGACGACTTTTCAAAAAGCCCGAGCTCGAACTTCAGCCGAAGAACTCGAACCACGCTCGCATCGAGCGCGCTCTCGGGAATCTTTCCAGCGCGGACAAGCTCCGGCAATTTCGCGTAGTTTTTGCCCTCGGGTAAATCCATGTCCACGCCGGCCTTGAACGCCAGCAATGCGGCATCCGCAAGGTTTCCTGCGACGTGGTGAAACTTTTCGAGCTCGTCGATGCCGAGATAGTCCGAGGTGATCAGCCCGTTGAAATCGAATTGTTTCCGCAGCACGTCCTGCAGCAGCCAGTGGTTGATGTGAGACGGCACGCCGTCGATTTCGTTGTAAGAGGGCATGACGCACGCAGGCTTCGTCGCCGCGAGAACCATCTCGAACGGGACGAGATGCGACTCGAACAACTCGCGCCGTCCAAGATGCGCAGGGGCGCGGTTGACGCCCGCCTCGGGCTGGCCGTGTCCGGTGAGGTGTTTCAGGGTCGCCGCGACGTGTCCGTCGCCGATCTTCGCGATCTCGCGCCCCTGAAATCCGCGCACCATCGCGGCGCCGAGCTTGCCGTTGAGATAGGGATCTTCGCCGAGCATCTCGTCTGTCCGGCCCCAGCGTGGATCGCGGCAAATGTCGAGGATCGGCGTGAGCGCCTGATGCACCCCCCGCGATCGCAGCTCCGCGCCGACCGTGGTGAACACGCGCTCGATCATTTCTTCGTCCCATGAACACGCGATTCCGATCGGGACCGGAAACGAATTCGCCTCCGGCGCGAGCACGCCATGGCAGCCTTCCTCGTGGAAAATGATCGGGATGCCGAGGCGCGTGTGTTCGAGCACGAATTTCTGCGCGGCGTTTCGGAACTCGACTTCCTTCGCGATGCTCCACCGCACCGGCCCGAATCCGCCGAGTCCGTTCGCGAAAACCTTCTCCGCCTTTGCGGGATCGAACTTGTCCTGCGCGTCGGCGATGGCTTTCAACTCCCAGGCCGTGCAGAGTTGCGCCGCCTTTTCCTCGATCGTCATCCGCTTCAGGAGATCGGCGACGCGCTGCTCGACCGGGAGATCGGGATTCTTGTAAGCGGGCCGCGAATCCTCTGCCAGAGCCGGCAGCAGGGCGAGAGCGGACAAAACAGCGAGGGTCAGGAGCGTAGTTTTCATGTTCTTTGGGGAATGGTGAAGCGCAGATTAGTAACCGGTTCCTTCCACCTGCGGCAAGAAGATTGCCCCGCTCATCTCGTGCGCCAATCCTCAACACCAGCGCATCAATACAGGCCGCGCTCGAAAGGGAAAGTTTGCTGAGCCGGGTGGGGGACCGGGCCTACTTTGCGGCGCGGTATGGTTTCCCCGATTTGTAGAGCTCGATGCGTTTTTGAATGTCATCGACCAGAACCTGTTCTTCCGGTTTCCGGGCAAGGCTCACGGCTTTCTGCGCGGTTTCCACGGCTTCGTTGAAACGCCCCGCCTCGGCGTAAGCGGCTGCCAGCGTATCCAGGGTTCCCATATCCTCGGTGATTTTCCGGGCGCGTTCAGCATACCCGACGGCTCGCGTTCCGTTCCGGTAAGCCGGATTCGGGTGTGTGGCGGAAAGCCACGCAAGGCTGACAAGCGGCGCGATATAGTCAGGACTGAGCCGAAGGGCTTTGAGGTAAAAAACGACCGCTTCTTCCGTCTGCCGCTTCATGTCAAGCGCCAGACCCAAACCGTAAGCCGCCTCTGATGATTTAGGATCCATGCGGACGGCTTCGCGATAACAATCGAGGCTGCGATCGAGATCGCCTGCGTCGCGATATTTCGCCGCCTTCACCAGTTCCGCTTTGGCGGGCGAGGCGCCTTTTTGCAACTGCCCCGATTCCTCGCCATCGGGCTGCTGCATCGGGAGCGACTGCGGTTGAAAATCCTTCGGAACAGTCACGCCTTCTGTGAGGCCGGATGTCGAGGACGCATCAGCTTCCGTGGCGGCAGGCTCCTTTTTCCCATAGAAGCTGGCGAATGCAGGCTTTGATCCCACAGCGGGCGAGGAAGGACGCGGAGTCACTTCTTCAACGGGCTCGTTGGCGTGACCTGGCTGGTTTAACGGCTCGTGTTGCTGGGAAGCGCTTTCTGTGTGTTTTGAAGGTGGCGGAGGTTTGAGTACGGGGATTTCCGTCGCGACCTGCATGGCCGGCCACTTCACCGACATGTAAGTGACAGCCGCCGTGACGAAGTTCATCGCGGCCCAAAATACAGGCGACTTGAAAACGCTCTTGTCGCGTTTCTTCTTCGGCGGAATGGGTGGCAGCGACACCTCGATCGACTGCGGCTTGCTGCGGCGCCTTCTCCGCTTCACGCGGACCGATTGATGTTCGGGATCGTCCGGGCTTTGACCGGAACTTGTTGGTTCGAGATTGTCTCCTTCGGATTCCATTCGGCAGATGATGTTGTTGATACAGCAGCCGCGGTGGAAAAGCCAGCACCGTAATAAGCCGCCCAGCGATTGCCCTGTTTTTTTCGCTTCGTTGCTGCGGAATTTCTTTTCATCCGACTCGTGAAGATGTAACTCCTTTTTCCATGAATCGTGAACGCATCGGCCCGGCATTGGGCAAACTGACCAGCGGAATTTTCGTCGCAACGGCAACGCACGAGGGCGGCCGAACCGGCATGCTTGCGAGCTTCATCGAGCAGGCGGCATTCGAGCCGCCGATGCTTTCGATGGCGGTCGGGCGCGGGCGGGCGATCCTGGCGGCGCTCGACGGACCGGGCATTTTCGGCGTCAACATTCTTGGCAAGGAAAACCACGGTTTGGTGCGTTCGTTCGTGAAGGTGCAGGAAGCCGATCCGTTTGCCGGGCACACATTGGTGGAAAACGCGCACGGCATTCCGCAGTTCGCGGAGGCGATGGCGTTTCTCGCCTGCAAGGTCGTGAACAAGATGGAAGCCGGCGACCACTGGCTTTATCTCGCGGAAGTAATCGACGGCGCGCTGCAGCATGAACACGAGCAGCCGATGTTCCGAGTCCGGCGGAATGGGTTCGATTACTGAGGTGCGCCGGGAACCATGATTGCCGCCGCGCTCATCGAGCTTCTGCGCTGCCCCGAGACAAAGCAGCGTGTCGCCCTTGCTTCCGCCGACGCCGTGGAACGGATCGAAGCCGCGCGCGCTGCGGGCCGGCTGCAAACGCGTCGAGGAAAGCAGGTCGAGGCGCTGAACGAGGGATGCCTCGTTTGCGAGGATGGCTCCGTTTGTTTCCCGATCCGCGAAGGCATTCCGCTCATGCTCGCCGGGGAATCAATCCCGCTTCCTTAGCACTGCTTCCGGGCACTATTGCTTGGTCACGCGGGTTGCGATCTTCTCCCGGCCCCTCTCCAAAATCTTGCGCTCCGCCCGCGTCAGGCTGTGAATGCCCTCGCGCGAAATTTTGTCGAGGATCGGATCGATTTCCTCGCTGATGAACTGCTCCGGACTCATGCGCTCCATCCGCGCGGCACGTTCCCTTTTTTCAAAAAGATAGCGCTGAATCCGCATCGGATGACCGAACCCGAGTTGCTTGACGTAGAGCCAGCCGACAAGGCATCCGCCAAGATGCGCGATGTGGCCGATGCCGCTGAGCGCGCCGGTGGCGACACAGATCAGCGAGATCGCCACGAAGCCGAACGCGAGATACTTCCCCTTGAGCCGCACGGGGATGATGAAGAAAAGCAGAGTCGTGATTTCGATCTCCGGCAGGATGGTCGTGAACGCGAGCAACACGGCGCACACTCCGGCGGATGAGCCCACGAGCGGCGTGGTGGCGTGGGTCAAAGCAATCTGCGCCACGCCGCCCAAGAGACCGCCGCCGAAATAAATGCCAAGCAGATGTTTCGGCCCGACGATGGCCTCCACCTCGCGACCGGCGAAGAAGAGCGTGAGCATGTTCACGACCAGATGAATCGTCCCGCTTGTGGGCACGGCCGGGTCGCCGTGCAGGAACATGTAGCTCAGGAACTGCCATGCGTAGCCGGAGCGAATTCCCTCGCTGCTGAGCGCCAGCCAGTGCTCGATTTGTCCCCGATCGAAGGCGTTTCCGAGCGTCTGGAGAACGAACACCGCGACATTCACGGCGACGAGGATCGTCACAAGCGACGGACGCCGCCCACCCCAATGGCGCTGGAACGGCTGCAATTGTCGTCTCGGAGAACGCATAAGAGCGTCGCAAATTTATGCCACTTGAACAGGGTTGTCGAACGGGTTTTCTGGCGTTCGCACTTTTCAAGCGCGGGCGGGCGGCCTGCGAAACGAACCGCCGCCGCCCTGCGAGCCGGCCCATCAGACGGGCACGGAACTTGCAATGATTCACGTTCCTAATAGCCCGGATCCAGTTGGTTTTCGGGCACAGCAACCGCAACTCATCAATACGAAAGGAACAAGCCTACATGCACATTCGCAGTTTCAACTCATTCGGTCGTCTGAACCTTCTGGCCGGGGCGATGCTCGGCCTGATCATCACGTCCTCACACGCCGCTGTCGTCAATTGGAGCGCGCCTGCAAATATATCGGCAGACGCCGATGTCAGCACCGACGGCACGCTCGTAGGGGCATTCAGCGTCGGAGACACCGGCGTGGCCAGTCTCACAGTGAACGGAGTGCTGTTCCAAGGCTTGGAAGTGCCGTTCTCTTCGATGTCTGGAACCTCCGGTAACTTCTCCCTTGTCAGCGAGGGACCTTCCGTTTTCATATCCTACAATACCGAATTCGGCCCCGTAACGCCTACCGCTCCGCCGTTCTCCGGGCTCTCCGCTGGCTACCAGACGCTTCTTGGTGCCGGCGCTTTTTCGGATTACCAAACTACATTCAACTTGACCATATCAGGCTTGATTCCTTTGCAAACCTACCAGTTCCAATGGTGGGCCAACACTTCGGGCCCCGCCGGAGCGGCCTATACGGTTCATTCGGCGATTGCGGGAAACAGCGTCAGTCTTAATGACAACAGCACCGGCGTGGATGGCGGTCTCGGCCAGTTTGCCATAGGCAACTTTGTAGCTGACGGAACCAGCCAGACGATCAGATTCGCCTCCGCGTCGCCAACGAATACCAACTCCTCAGTGCAATTAAATGCCTTCCAACTGCGCCAGGTGCCGGAGCCGTCTTCGCTCAGCTTGCTTGGGCTCGCCCTGATGGCGATCGGTTTCCGCAACTGTTGGCGGAAAAAGAACTAAAGCCGACGGTGTAACCGGCCGTGCGGGTGCCATTCTCACCGGCGCAAGTTTTTCCGGAAATGCTCAGACCAGAGGGATCATCGTGAGTGCCGGTTCCAACGGCCATGACCTCGGCGAGCGGCTCGTGATGGGGGGCGGGACCTCTCGGAGCACTGAAATAGCGGCTAACCGAATGGCTGCAAGCCGCGAGGCGGGCCGAGGATTTCGCGAAGAATAATCGCTTCTCGGATCGACTCGGGGGATTGAAGCCTCGTGCGAATGTTGGATCGGGCAGGCGAGGGGGCTCTTGCGGGGACTTGCTGCGGAATTTCCGCGCTCGTTGGGACGAGCGCTGGTTCCGGCGGCCCGGCGTCCGGAAATGGAATTGGAACGAGAGGAGGGGGCGTGGCTTTTCGCGAGGGCGTCGGCGACCACTCTTGTTTTGCCGCCTTCGACAGTTCGCGGCGGGGCAGTTTTTTTTGCAGCTTCGGCGCAGGCTGGGCGGGCGGGGCAACCTTTGGCGGTGGGGTGGTGGTGGAGGGAATTCCGAGCGCTTCGAAGAATCGTCGCATCCGCTCTTCTTCGCTTTCTTCGGGGCTGGGGCGAAGTGTTTGTGGCGGTGCGGGTTTGAACGGTTTTTGCGAGGGCACATCCGACGATGATCCGGCGGCTTTGTCAAAATACCACTTCGCAAGGGCGACCGCGCCGAAGATCAGCAGGATGATGAATTGTTCCATTGCGGGGTTTGGTTATCGCCGTCAGCGGCTCGCCCGGTGTTACTTCGCCTCTTCGGGGCGCTTGTCGGAGCCGGCGATCGCGCCGCGCATCTGCGTGTCAGACTCGATGTTTTTCATGCGCATGTAATCCATGATGCCGAGATTGCCGGAGCGGAACGCCTCGGCCATTGCCTGCGGGACGGTCGCTTCGGCTTCGACGACTTTTGCGCGCATTTCCTGAGTCTTCGCCCGCATCTCCTGCTCGACCGCGACGGCGGCTGCGCGGCGGACTTCGGCCTTGGCCTGAGCCACACGCTTGTCGGCGTCGGCCTGCTCGGCCTGGAGCTTTGCGCCAATGTTGTCGCCCACATCCACGTCGGCGATGTCGATGGACAAAATCTCGAATGCCGTGCCGCTGTCGAGGCCCTTGGCGAGCACGGTCTTCGAGATGCGGTCCGGGTTTTCGAGAACGTCTTTGTAAGAATCCGCCGAACCGATCGAGCTGACGATGCCTTCGCCGACTCGCGCGATGATCGTCTCCTCAGTCGCTCCGCCGACAAAGCGGTCGAGGTGAGAGCGAACGGTGACGCGAGCTTTTACTTTCACGCCGATGCCGTCCTTCGCGACGCCGTCGATGGTCACGCGGCCCATCGAGGCGTTCGGGCAGTCGATGACCTTCGGGTTGATGCTCGTGCGCACGGCTTCGAGCACGGTTTTGCCGGTGCCCTTTGTCGCGAGATCGATTGCGCAGGCGCGGTTGAAATCGAGCGAGATGCCTGCCTTGTCGGCGGCGATCAGCGCAAGAATCACCTGATCAACGCTGCCGCCCGCAAGGTAATGCGCCTCGAGAGGATCGGTGCCAATTTCGATGCCGGCTTTGACCGCGGTGATGCGGCTGTCCACGATGAGCCCGACCGGCACGCGCCGGAGACGCATCGCGACCATCGTGAAAAGGCCGACCGGCGCGTTGGCGATGCGCGCCCGAATCCAGATGCCGATGAAGTTGAAAAGAATGACAACAACCGCGAGCACGACGATGACCGCAATGCCGGTGAGAACCAAAAGTATCAGTGGACTAATCATAGGTGGAGCGATTCATTCACTACTTCGACGCCGTATCAACTTAAAAACTCCGCGACAGTTGCGTGCGCGGCTGTTCTTCCCGCCAGCTACTCGTTCTCATAACGGCGGTCGAGCGTGCGCTTGCCGGTGAAGAAC
Organism: uncultured Verrucomicrobiae bacterium; assembly: GCA_963751395.1. GTDB lineage: Bacteria > Verrucomicrobiota > Verrucomicrobiia > Chthoniobacterales > Chthoniobacteraceae > CAVVUC01. The sequence continues at coordinate 1,146,982 of CAVVUC010000001.1, forward strand.
TCCTCGATCGACGCTCCCGCTTTCAGAAACCCCTTCTTGATATTGTGGCCGACTCCATTCGGATTCACCTCGACGTCATCCTCTTGGTTGTCGCGCGGAGGGGTGTCGTGGCGCGGCTCGCGCGGAGGCGGAGTGTAGCTGGGTTCGGGTTGGCTGCGTCCGGTGAACCCATCGCGAAAAAGCACGCGTCCGTCGTCGGCTGCGATGCGCAGCGTGCCGACCGTGCTCTGGCTCGCGTCTGCAAGCCGAAGAATCCAGACCGGAGAATGCGAGGAGTCATCGGTGCGGAGGAGGTAATCGACAGCGTCAAAACCGACCTGCGCCTTTTTCGCTTCTTTTTCAGCGACCGTGAATGCGCCTTGCGAGTCGAGGTTGAGTTTTTGAAAATTCATCACCGCACCCTCCGAACTGCCGCTGTAACTCTTCACCGGAGTCCGTTCCATCGCGATGCGGCCTTTTTCAATCTCAAACTCGCGCACGCCGCCCCGGGCCGCCGGGTCATCAACCACGACCTTCCAACTCGTGGGCTGGGGATTTCCGTTCCGGCCCTTCACCTCGATCACGCGATTCAGGATGGATTGACCGCGATCTTTGCCGAGCGTGCGAAGCGCCTGGTACGCCGTGTCGCGGCCAAATGCCACGGAGTGCATGAACAGCAGGAGCGAGAACAGCGGTGCGACTTTCATCGTGGGAGAATGGAATTGCGGGTGTTTGTTTGCCAGCGCTTTTTTCCGACGCAGGCCGGCCGGTTTTGTTCAATGAAAACGCGGTAATGCTCGCAAATCGCCCCGACCTTCCTAGAGTCTCGATCGCTTCCATGCCTTCCGAGATCGAACAACTGCGCCACTCTTTGAGCCTCTACAAAGGGCTTGTCGAGGTCAGCGCGCTCATCAACGCCTTCACCGAGTTCGACGAGTTGCTCGCGGGAATCCTTGACGTTGCGCGGCGCGTGATGAAGGCGGAGGCGTGCTCGCTTTTTCTTGAGGACGAAAACCACGATTTGCGGCTCGTGCTCGCATGCACGCCGTCTGGCGAGGTGCAGACGCCCCGGATCGTGGTCCCGCGCGGACGCGGTATTTCCGGTTCGGTTTTTGAAACCGGCACGAGCCTGCTGGTGCCGGACGCCTATGCCGATCCCCGCTTTTATGCCGACGCGGATAAAAAGAGCGGCTTCAAGACCCGGTCGATTATTTGCACCCCGCTTGTGCGCAACGGAAAGAAGATCGGCGTGCTGCAGGTGCTGAATCCAACCAGCAAGAGCGCGTTCGATGAAACCGATCTGGATGCCTTCGAGGCTTACTCGAACCTCGCGGCGACAGCGATTGAGAAGCTTCGCGCGATTGAAAACCGGCGTGATCAGGAACGTCTCGCGCAGGAGCTTTCGCTCGCGCACGAAATTCAGGACAGCTTTCTGCCGCAGGATCTGCCGCAACTCCCAAACCTCACGTTCGCCGCCACCTACCGGCCGGCGCGAAATATCGGCGGCGACTTTTACGATGCGCTGGAGATTGGCCCGGACGAGATTTATTTCGTGATCGGAGACGTTTCCGGCAAAGGCATTCCAGCCGCACTTCTCATGGCTCAGTCGCTCAACACGCTGCGCCTCATCGTGAAGCCGGGCATCGCGCCGGCCGACGCCCTCATGCGCTGGAACGAGATGCTTTGCGGCCACACGATTCGCGGCATGTTCATCACCACGATCGTCGGCCGCATCGTGCCGTCGCAGCGAGCGGTCGAATTCGCCAGCGCGGGCCATTGTCCGCCAATGCGCGTTTCGCCGGGCGGGCAGGTCACCGATGTGAAGACCGCAGGCGGGCCGCCGATCGGTATTCTCGACAACCTGAAATACCCGTCGAACTCAATCACGCTCGAACCCGGCGAATGGCTCGTGCTTTTCACTGACGGACTCACCGAATCGTTCAACCGCTCCGACGCGCTGCTCGACCGTTCGGGCGTTCAATCGATTCTGCGCCGCGAGTTCGCATCGGCAGCGGACGTTGTCGCCAAACTGAGTCACGGCGAGGCGGAGCATCGTCAAAACGCCGAGCCGGGAGACGATCTCACGATGCTGGTTTTTGGCTTTCGATGAAACGAAGAATCGAATTTGCCAGCCACCCCGGCAACCTGTGCGTGATGCGGCAGTTCGTGCGGGAGTTCATGGAAAAGTGTTCATTCACCGAAGCGGAAAAGGATCTCATGGTGCTCGGCATCGACGAGGCCTGCACAAACATCATCCGCTACGCATACAACCACGAAGAGACGCATCTCATTGCGATGGTCTGCGAGAAGCTCTCACGCAGCGTGCGATTCCGCCTGCGCGATTACGGTGCGCAAGTCGATCCCGCGAAACTGCAAGGGCGGCCTCTCGACGCCATCCAGCCCGGCGGCCTCGGTCTGCACATCATCCGCAGAGCGTTCGACAAGGCAGATTATCATTTGAAAAAAACAGGCACCGAACTCGTGCTCACGAAACGGCATCCGAAGTAGAAGGGTTGGAGTCCCGCCTTCAGGCGGCTCCGTGCCCAACCGCCTGAAGGCGGAACTCCAACGGTTTCGCGCCGGTTTTGCTTGGCTGGCGTTTGTGCGTTCCGCTACGGTGCTCGCAATGAAAATTCTTGTCACTGGCGGAGCCGGCTTTATCGGCTCGCACTTGATCGAACACCTGCTCGCCGAAGGACACGAGGTCTCGGTGATTGATGAGTTCAACGACTTCTACAACCCGCAGATCAAGCGCCTGAATCTGGCAGCCGTCGCGACCCGGATCACGCTTCACGAGGCCGACATCCGCGATGCGGGCGCGGTGTTTTCGATCGTCAAAAACGGCGGGTTCGATTCGATCGTGCATCTCGCGGCGCGCGCGGGCGTCCGGCCTTCGATCAAGGAGCCGAAGCTCTACATCGACACGAACATCGTCGGCACCTTCAACCTGCTCGAAGCGGCCCGGCAGGCGGGCATCGGGCGGTTTATCTGCGCCAGCAGCAGCAGCGTTTACGGGGTTTTGAAAACGACGCCGTTCCGCGAGGACATGGCGCTGACCGCGACGATCTCGCCTTATGCCGCGACGAAGCTCGCCTGCGAACAGCTTTGCTCGAACTACTCGCACCTTTACGGAATGCGCACGATCAACCTGCGCTTCTTCACCGTCTATGGTCCGCGCCAGCGGCCCGACCTCGCGATCCATAAATTCACGCGCAGCATCTTCGAGGGCAAAACGATCGACCAGTACGGCGACGGCACCACCCGGCGCGATTACACCTACATTGACGACATCATCCAGGGTGTGGCCGCCTGTCTTCACTACGAGGGCGAGTTGTGCGACGTCTTCAACCTCGGCGAGAGCCAGACGACCACGCTCAATGAACTGATCGCCTCGATCGAGAACGCGCTCGGCAAGAAGGCCACGATCAACCGGATGCCCGAGCAGCCGGGCGACGTGCCCGTGACCTACGCCGACATTTCCAAGGCGCGCGCGCTGCTCGGCTACGATCCGCACACGAAGATCGCCGAGGGAATTCCAAAGTTCGTCGAGTGGTATTACGCGACGCGGAAGGAACTCGCCGGCCTATGACCCAACCGAGCAACGTCGTCGAACTTCTCCAGGCACTCGTCCGCATCCCCAGCGTGAACCCCGCGGGAAATCCGGGGGTCGATAATCCTGGCGAGGCGGCTTGCGCGGAGTTTGTTGCAGGATTTCTGCGCGCTTGCGGCGCGAGCGCGGAGGTCCGCGAAGTGCAGCCGGGTCGGCCGAATGTCACGGGTTGTTTTCCGACGAACGCGGGCGGGAAGAAGCGCATCCTCTTCGCGCCGCACACCGACACCGTCAGCGTTGCCGGCATGACCATCGAGCCTTTCGGAGCGGAACTGCGCGATGGAAAAATTTACGGTCGCGGCGCAAGCGACACGAAAGGGCCGATGGCCGCGATGCTCTGGGCGTTGTATGAAATGCGCGGGCGGCTGCCGGAGTTGTCACACGAGATTTGGTTCGCCGGCCTGATGGGCGAGGAAGCCGGCCAGTATGGTGCGAAGGCGTTCGTCGCTGAAAACAAGGTGGACTTCGCCATCATCGGCGAGCCGACGAACTTGGAAATCGTTCACACGCACAAAGGCTCGACGTGGCTAAAGCTCGTCACGCGCGGCAAGGCCGTTCACAGCTCCGCGCCGGAGCGGGGTGAGAACGCGATTTACAAAATGGCCGACGCGATCCGGTGCATCCGCGACGAGATTGCGCCGTTGCTGCGGCAGGTGAGTGATCCGGTCCTCGGGTCGCCCACAATCAGCGTTGGCACCTGCAAAGGCGGCAGCAAGACGAACATCGTTCCCGATTTTTGTGAGGCGGAAGTCGATGCGCGAACCATCCCGGGGCAGGAGACATCGTTGATCTGTGAGCGTCTGCGCAGAGCTTGTCCCGACATCGAAATCAACTCATGGGAATCCAGGCCGATGTTCACCGATCCCAACCACCCGCTCATCAAGGCGCTCGCAAATGCGGGAGGCAGGTGCGTCGGCGCTCCGTGGTTTTGCGATGCCGCTGTTTTTGCCGCAGCCGGCGTCCCCGCCGTCGCCATCGGCCCCGGTTCGATCGCGCAGGCACATACCGAGGATGAATGGATCGCGGTGGAAGACCTGCTGCGGGGAGTGGCGTTCTACAAAAACTTTCTTGCAGGTTTGAGCTGACAAACCACCAGGTGACGGAACCAGGCGGGATCAAAATTCATGGCGCATTTCGATGCGGTGGATCGCGCCTTCCGGCTTCAGCTCGCTCGCGTAAATTTCAAAGCCTGTGACTTTGAAAAGGTCGAACTCCGTCTCCGCATACTTGCGCAGAAACGGCTTGAGCGCCTGTTGGGAAAGTCCTCTGGCGCGTCCGACTGTGACATGCGGGTGAAAGGGTTTGAGATCCGGCTCCAGTCCCGCGTGCAGGACCGCGTCCTGAATGCGCCGATGCAGCGCGAAAAGATGCGGGTGTCCTTTTCCCACGCCCACCCAGACCACCGATGGCCGGCCCCCGGCGCTGAAGCTGCCAACGCCGCTTAGCGGCAGAAAGAACGGCGGCACTCGCACCGCGCCCAGAGCCTCGCGCAGCCGCTCCTCCTCCGCGGCATGCACGTCGCCGAGAAAGCTGAGCGTCAGATGGAGTTGATCCTCGGGAAGCCAGCGCAGTCCGCGAATATGCGGGTCGAGTTCGACCAGTTCGGACTTGCAACTCGGCGGAAGGTCCAGGGCAACGAACAGGCGTTTCGGCGGGAACATGGCTGACGTTAGCGCGGATTTGCGGCCATTTCACTCGTGAAGTGCCTTTTCGGCTCCCGGCAAAAAGCGTTCTGTTATTGCCAGGTTCCGCGGACTGGCAACGCACGTGAAAGCTGCTACGTTCTTAGTTGGAGACAGCTTATGGAAACACCGAAGCGACTTATCGACTCTTCCCTGAGTCTCCCGTATGTGACTTGGGGCGGCAGCAAACCAACCGGATTCCAATGAAAACCGCATGCACATGGCTCGTTGTCTGGTTGGTTTTTGCGGCAACGGTCGCGGCCGAAAAGGCCACTCTGATCAAGATCAATGGTGCCATCGGTCCGGCGACCGCAAGTTACATCGCGCGAGCGATTGATGATACCCGGGAGCAGAACGCGCAGTGCCTGGTCATCCAGCTCAACACTCCCGGCGGCCTGCTGGAATCAACTCAGACGATCGTTCAGAGCTTGCTGGGTGCGACGGTTCCGGTCGTGGTGTACGTAGCTCCGACCGGAGCCACCGCGACGAGCGCGGGCTGCTTCATCACGCTTGCCGCGAGCGTGGCGGCGATGGCCCCTGCGACGACGATCGGAGCAGCGCATCCTGTGATGCTGGGCGGCATGCCGGGCGGCGATGAGAAAAAGCCCGACGACACGATGAAGCAGAAGATCGAGAATTTCTCCGTGAGCTACATGGAGGCGATCGCCTCCAGGCGCCACCGCAATGTCGAGTGGGCGAAGTCCGCGGTTCGGGAGAGCGCGTCGATCAGTGCGGAGAAAGCGATCGAGTTGAAGGTGATCGACCTCATTGCCCCTGATCTTGCGGATCTGCTCAAACAGATCAACGGACGCGAAGTCGATGGCAGGGTGCTCAAGACCGCTGGCGCACAAGTCACCGAAATCAAGATGACAGCGGCGGAACGCGTGTTTCAAAGACTGTGGCGGCCGGAGGTCATGTTCATCCTGATGCTCATCGCCATCTATGGCATCATCGGCGAAATGACCACGCCCGGAGCCATCCTGCCGGGAGTGGTTGGCGCGATCGCGCTGATCCTGGTGCTCTATCTGGCGGCGGTCCTGCCGGTCAACGTCACCGGCCTTGCGCTGATCGGCCTCGCGATGGCGCTGTTCATCTTCGACGTCTTCGCGACAACACACGGCGTGCTGACCGCAGGCGGGATCATCTCGTTTTTGATCGGCTCGCTCATGTTGTTCAACCGGGCCGATCCGCTGTTCCATTTGTCCCTCGGCTACATCATTCCGGCGACCGTGGTCACGGCGGCCTTCTTTGTTTTCGTGATCGGAAAAGGTCTTGGCGCGCAGCGATTGCCCGTGAAAGCCGGCGCGGAAACGATGATCGGCAGGACGGTTGCCGCCCTGACTCCGATCGACTCACACGGCGGCAGGGTGTTCATCGAGGGCGAGCATTGGAATGCGATCAGCGACAAGCCGGTCGGCGAGGGTCTTGAGGTGGAGATCGTCGCCGTGGAGGGACTGACTTTGAAAGTAAAACCCAAAGGAGAATAAAGCCATGCACTTACTCGAAAAACTCACACAATTAATCGGTTGGGCCATCCCAATCATCATTCTGGGCGCAATCATCCTGCCGCAGATGATCCGAATCCTGCGCGAATACGAGCGCGGGGTGATCTTCCGTCTCGGCAAACTGCTCGGAGCAAAAGGGCCGGGCCTGATTTTCCTCATCCCGATCGTGGACCGGATGGTGCGAATGGACCTGCGCGTGGTGACCATCAACGTGGAGAGGCAGGAGATCATGACCCGCGACAATGTTCCAGTCACGGTGGACGCCGTGATTTACTTCCGCGTCGTCGATCCACAGGCCGCGGTCGTCAAAGTGGAGAACTTTCTGAAAGCAACTTCTTTGATCGCGCAGACCACCTTGCGAAGCGTGCTAGGGCAAGCTCCGCTCGATGACCTGCTGGCACAGCGCGAGTCGATCAACCAGACGTTGCAGGGGATCATCGACAAGCAGACCGAGCCGTGGGGAATCAAGGTCTCGACGGTGGAGGTGAGGGACGTGGTATTGCCCGACACCATGAAGCGCGCGATGGCCAAGCAGGCCGAGGCCGAACGCGAACGCAGGGCCAAGATCGTCAACGCCGAGGGCGAATTCCAGGCTGCGGAAAAAATGGTGCAGGCCGCCGCGATGATGCGCGAACAGCCGATCGCCCTGCAACTGCGGTTCCTGCAAACCATGCGGGAGATCTCGAGCGAGCACAACACGACCACGTTTCTCCCGGTGCCCATCGACTTGTTCTCGCCGTTCACTCACAGGAACGAGCCTCCCAAAACGTAGAGATGGAGAACGCCATGAAATACAGCTCAAAGACTCACGAACAAACGGTTCGATTTTCCGTCCGCGAGGCGACGCTGGAAGGAAATTTGTGCGTGCCTCACGGAGCTTCCGGCATCGTCCTTTTCGCGCACGGAAGCGGCAGCAGCCGTCACAGTCCGCGCAACCGGTTTGTCGCTGAGACTTTGCAAGGGGCGGGCGTTGGCACGCTGTTGTTCGACCTGCTAACGGCGGAGGAGGAAGCGGTCGATCTCCGGACCGCGCACTTGCGTTTCGACATTCCATTTCTCGCCTCGCGACTTCTCGGCGCGACCGATTGGGTCACAGAAAACGCCGGAACGTGCGACCTTCGGATCGGTTATTTTGGATCGAGCACCGGGGGAGCCGCCGCTCTTGTTGCAGCGGCGCATCGTGCCGAAAAAATCGGGGCCGTTGTCTGCCGCGGGAGCCGCACCGACCTCGCCGAGCAGGTGCTGCCGCGAGTGAAAGCTCCGACCCTTTTTATCGTTGGGGAGGACGATCAGGTCGTTCTCGAATTGAACCGGGTTTCATTCGCACTGCTCGGGGCGGAGGAAAAGAAATTCGAGGTAATTCCCGGCGCGACACATCTTTTCGAGGAGCCAGGCACCCTGGAGGAAGTCGCGCGACTTGCCGCCAACTGGTTTGCGAAACACCTCTCAGCGCCGGGGCGGGAATGACCGCCCAACCGCACAAGGCCGTTCCCGTTTGGGCGACTTCGCTCGTTTGACAGCATTCCTGCGTTTCGATAGTTTCCCCTCGAAGTCATGATCACCGTCACAGATTCCGCCGTTAAGCAGCTTCAGATTCTCATCGCCGGCCAGCCCGACAGCGCCAGCAAAGGATTGCGCATTTTTGTCGAGGCGGGAGGCTGCGCGGGGATGCAATACGGAATGGCGCTCGATCATCGCAAGGAGGGCGACGAAGTGATCGAACGCGACGGCGTGCAGGTGATCGTCGATGCGTTCAGCGCCGGTTATCTGCGCGATTCGACGATTGATTTTTCGGACGAACTCAGCGGCGCGGGATTTCGCATCAAGAATCCGAATGCCACGCGGAGTTGCGGTTGCGGCACTTCTTTCGAAGCAGGCGGGAGCGAGCAACACGCGCACTGAGCCGGCGCGAGAAGCTGCGTTCTCAGTCACTTTAATGGACGACGATTTATTTACGCGGGAGATTCGGGGGGAAGCCCCCAAGCGCGACAACCTCTTTGCATGGACGGTTCTGATTCTGCTGCTCACCGGGTTTGCGTTCGCCTGCTGGATCGGGAGTTATTACCTGTTCGGCCACCCCGAGAACCCGCGCAGCTACAGGATTCTCAAGAAACTGCACAAGATCGAAGCGCCGAAGCGCTTTGAGCTGACCGCCGCACCGCCGGGGGAATTTCTGTCGCCTCAAAAACTGTTCGACCGTTACATCAAGCTCTCGCCGATCGCGCTGCAAAACGAAAACAACGAACTGATGCGCAATTACATCGGCAATTACCAGACAACGAAAAAGCTCGTGCCGTATGTGATCGGGAGGTTCAGCATCCTCGATACTTTCGAGTTGAAAAGCAGCGACCTGTTCGAGTCCGGTGTGGTCGCGCTCGCCCAGGCCGAGGAGTTTCCGCAGGTCTTGATCGAGCACGTTTACACCGCCGACAAGAAGAACGTGCCCGCGTTGCGCAAAATGCTGACGACCGGCCTCGATCTAAAGCTGGAGAGGACACTCGATCTCGCAGCGGTCGTGCATGTCGGCAGATTGAACGACGGCCGGCTTCAATTCACCGTGGTTCCGCTGCTCTACGGCAGTTACACTTTGAAACAAGGCTCGGGCATTTTCAGCCTCGAACCGCCTGCGGATCTGAACCTCGACGCGGGCGCGCCCATCGTCAGAGCGGAGATGCTTCAGGAGGCCACGAAGAACTATGCGGGCTATCGAAAGAAGGCCTCGCCGCAGCCCGGTTACGCCGCCGCGCCAACTCCTTCCGCAACTCCCGCAGTCAGCGAACTCGTGCGAGTGGAGACTCCGGAACCCATGGCCACTCCATCGCCGACGCCGGCCACCGCGATGGTCAAACCGACGCCGGCGCCAGCCGGAGGCCCGTCACCAAAGCCTGTCGCAACTCCAACGCCTGCGATGGTCGCGGTTGCGACGCCAACTCCAAAAAGCATTGCCGCCGAAACACCGCGCCCGACTCCTCGCGCCACACCCACGCCCGCAATCGCGCAAGCGACGCCGGCGAAGACCGTCTCCTCCGAGGGCGTTCCTCTCCAGCCGTTTCTTGTGGCGGCACCCACGCCAAACGTCGCCTCCTCCGGCGGTTCATGGCGTGTCTATCCGCCCGGCCAGATGCCGCGCGGGCGGCTCGTCGATGTCAAGGAGGTCAACGATCTCGCCACGCGCGGAGTTGGCGGCGAGCGGATTTATTTGCGCGGGAATTTCGTGGTTACGGCATCGGGTGACAACACCGCCGTCCTTCGTGCGCCTTCCGGACTTCTCGGCGCGTTGGGGCGGGGCTCTGGCGGCACGCGCGTTTTCGTCAATTTCCCGTCGGGAGCCAAACCGCCGGCGGAAGGTTCGTCCGTCGAGCGCGACGAGATGCGCCCGTTCCAGATCACCGACGTCCGAAAAGGCGCTGACGGTCAGGTCACCGTTTACGTCCGCGAGGTCACGCAATAGCGCATTGCCTGCGGATTTTCGGTTTGCGGTTTGCGATTTGTCCGCCAGAATCGGCATTCCATTTTTTCAAAGCATTATGTCCGCATTCAAAGTTCTCGTATCAGATCCTATTTCCGAACGTGGTGTTAGCGAACTCGCCGGAGGCGGCGAACTCGAGGTCGTCGTGAAGACCGGCCTCAAGGAGGATCAGCTTCTCGAAATCATCCCGCAGTTTTCCGGTCTCGTCGTCCGCAGCCAGACGAAGGCGACGGCCAAACTCATCAACGCGGCCACCAATTTGAAGGTCATCGGACGCGCCGGCGTCGGCGTGGACAACGTCGATGTCGATGCGGCAACGAAGCGCGGCATCATCGTGATGAACACGCCCGGCGGAAACACGATCTCGACAGCCGAGCACGCCTTTTCTCTGCTCATGGCGATCGCCCGCAACATTCCGCAGGCTCATGCGACGATGAAGGCCGGCAAATGGGACCGCAAGAGCTTCGAGGGTGTCGAGCTTTACGCGAAGTCGCTGGCGATCCTTGGAATGGGGCGCATCGGCACCGAGGTCGCGCGACGTGCCATGGCGTTCGGCATGCGCGTGTTCGCCTACGACCCGTATCTCGCCATGAGCCGGGCACGGGCGTTGCAGGTCGAGTTGATCGAAAACCTCGACGACATTTTGCCGCTCGCCGATTTCATCACGATGCACATGCCGTTCACCGAGGAGACAAAGCACATGCTCGACGCGCGCCGGCTCGCGCTTTGCAAAAAAGGCGTTCGCATCGTGAACTGCGCGCGCGGCGGTCTCATCGACGAGGCCGCGCTTGGCGAAGCCTTGAAGTCGAAACACGTCGCGGCGGCTGCGCTCGACGTTTACGAAGTCGAGCCGCCTCCCGCCGATTTTGCGCTCCGCGACCTGCCGAACATCGTCTTCACGCCGCACCTCGGCGCATCGACGGCGGAAGCGCAGGAGAACGTCGGCATCGAAGTGGCGCAGCAGATTCGCGCCGCGCTGCTCGACGGCGAAATCCGCAACGCCGTCAACATGCCGAGCATCGACGCGAAGACCTTTGCGATCGTGAAGCCCTACCTCGTGCTTGGCGACAAGATCGGCCGCTTCGTCGCGCAGCTCGCGCCGAACAAGCGCAACGACTCGATCACGATCAGCTATGGCGGAAGCGCCAACGATCTGCCGACCGACCCGATCACACGCGCGATTCTCACCGGTTTTCTCAAGTCCGCAGGCGGCGAAGAGGTCAACAGCGTCAATGTCCGCTCGATGGCCGCCGCGCTCGGTCTCGAAGTGAGCGAAGTGAAATCGAGCGAGCAGACCGATTTCAACGAATGGCTGCATGTCGCCGTTGTCAGCGGCGACTCGAAAACCTCCGCCGGCGCAACATTCTTCGGAAGCACGCCGCGCATCGTTCGCGTCAACGGCCGTCCCGTCGAGGCCACGCCGAGCGGCTTCATTCTCGTCCTCGAGAACGACGACGTGCCCGGCATTGTCGGCCACCTCGGCACGTTGCTCGGCAGCCACAAGGTGAACATCGCGGGCATGTCGCTCAGCCGGAATGAAGCCGGTGGGCGCGCCCTGACATTGCTCAACCTCGATACCGCTCCCGGACAGGAAGTGCTCGATCAACTCCTCGCGATCGAACATATCCACACCGCGCGAGTCATCGCGTTGTGAAGCTCGTCATCGACTCCAAACCTGCCCCGGCAAAGGGTGGGACAACGGTTCGTTTTTTTTCCGCGGCTGATCGTGCCGGGATTCCGGCATCGGTTCCGTCGGCGGAATTCTCCGCCGCGCCAAATGCGCTGGTTCATCTCCATCACGAGAGCCTCCTGTGCGTCGGCCTTGGCGATCCAAACAAGATCACAGCCCAGACTCTGCGTTCCGCAGCAGGAGCCGCGGTCATGTTCCTGAAAAAGATCGGACGCACGCAGGTTTCGCTCGATCTTGCCGACTGGTCGCAGTTTGCGGGAAGCGCCGTCGAGGGCGCGGTGCTGGCGGATTATCGCTACGACACCTTCAAGCCGGCAAAGGCTGCGGCGATCGAATCCATCCGCTGCATCGTCCCGGCACAAACCGTCAAGCAGTCGAAGGCGGACGCGGCTCGCGGGCAAATGATCGCCGAAGCCGCCAACTACGCGCGCAGGATCGGCAACCAGCCCGGCAACTACATTTACCCGCAGTCTCTCGCTGCGGAGGCGGAACGTATGGCTAGGGAGAAAGGGTTGCGCGTCACTGTTCTCGATGAGAAGGCACTTCGCGCTGGAAAATTCGGCGGCTTGCTGGCGGTCGGTGCCGGCAGCGCGCGTCCTCCGCGACTCATCGTGCTCGAACACCGCGGCGGAACAGCGTCGCAGGCGCCCGTCGCCCTGGTCGGAAAAGCAATCACCTTCGACAGCGGCGGAATCTCCATCAAACCAGCAGACAAAATGGAGGAGATGGTTTTCGACAAGTCAGGCGGCATGGCGGTGCTCGGCGCAATGGCCGGGATCGCGGATCTTGGCCTTAAACGCAACGTGATTGGCGTGATCGCCAGCGCTGAAAACATGCCGGGATCGAGCGCCTATCGACCGGGCGACATCATCACGATGTACGACGGCAAACACGTCGAGATCAACAACACCGATGCTGAGGGACGTGTGGTCCTCGCCGACGCGATCGCTTATGCGCGCAAGGCGAAACGCGCATCGGTGATCGTCGATCTGGCGACTCTCACCGGCGCCATCGGCATCGCGCTTGGCGAGCAGGCGGCGGGACTCTGGACCACTTCGGAGGAGTTGAAACACGGACTGCTCTCCGCCTCGGAGAAAAGCGGCGAGCGTTTGTGGCCGATGCCGCTTTACCCCGAATACGAGGAACTCATCAAAAGCGACGTCGCGCTCATCAAGAACAGCGCCGGACGACTGGCCGGAGCAAGCACAGGCGCGGCATTTCTAAAAGCATTTGCCGAAGAAACTCCGTGGGCACATCTCGACATCGCCTACACCGCGAACATCGCGAAAGACCGCGCCGACCTCGCGCGCGGCGCGACCGGGTTCGGCGTGCGCCTCTTGATTGAATTGATCGCCGGATGGCCGTAGGACAGGGCGATGGTTTCGTGATTTCCTGATGCGCGATGTCCCCGGTCCTTTACCAACGCGTCATTAAACCTTTGTTGTTCCGGCTCGACCCGGAAACGGCGCATCACGTCGCGATGTTCGGGCTGGCGCATGCGCCGCATTTCCTCTTGCGCACGCTCGCAGGGCAGGCGGACAAACGGCTTGAGCGCGAAGTGTTCGGTCTGAAGTTTCCGAATCCGATCGGTCTCGCCGCGGGCTTCGACAAAAAGGCCGAAGTGCTGCCGGCCTGGGAGGCGCTGGGGTTCGGATTCGTCGAGCCGGGGACGATCACCGCGCGCGCGCAGCCCGGCAATCCCAAGCCGCGCATATTTCGCATCCCGGAAAAGGAGGCGCTGATCAACCGGATGGGTTTCAACAACGACGGCGCCGACGCTGTGGCCGCGCGCCTCGGGCGGTTGAAGCAGTCCGGGCGCTGGCCGTCTTTTCCCGTTGGCATCAACATCGGCAAGACAAAGGTGACACCGCTGGAGGAAGCGACCGACGACTACGTTTACTCGTTCAAGAAGCTCTTTGCGTTTGGCGATTACTTCGTGCTGAACGTCAGCTCGCCGAACACGCCTGGCTTGCGAACGCTGCAAAGCAAAGAGGCGATGGGGGAATTGCTCCGGGCGATCCAGTCCCACAACAATGCGCAACCGGCCCGAAAACCTGTGCTGGTGAAGATCGCGCCCGATCTCGAATTTTCGCAGATCGAGGAAATTCTGGAACTCATCTGGCTGCATCACGTCGCCGGGATCATCGCGACGAACACGACGCTTGATCACTCGAGCGTGCCCGAGTCGAAGCGGCAGGAGGGCGGGCTTAGCGGAAACCCGCTGCGGCAGCGATCGACCGAGATCGTGCGATTCATCGCAGGGAAAAGCAAAGTGCCGATCATCGCTGCGGGCGGCATCATGGACGCCGATTCCGCTCTGGAGAAGCTCGACGCGGGTGCGTCGCTCATCCAGCTTTACACAGGTTTCGTTTACAAAGGCCCGTGGCTGATTCGCGAAATCTGCGACGCACTTTTGGCGCGACAATCGGCATGACCCGGCTATACAAGTCGCACCCATTATGAAAGTCGTGATCCTCTGCGGCGGCCTCGGCACACGTTTGCGCGAGGAAACTGAATTCCGTCCGAAACCGATGGTGCCGGTCGGTGATCGCCCGATCCTTTGGCACATCATGAAAATCTACGCTTACTACGGGCATCGCGAATTCGTGCTCTGCCTTGGATATAAAGGCGAAGTCATCAAGGAGTTTTTCCGCAACTACCACTGGAACACGAGCGACGTGACGCTCACGCTCGGGCCGTCGCCGGAGATCGAATATCACAGCCAGCACGACGAGGAGGATTGGAAGGTCACGCTGCTCGACACCGGACAGGAGACGCAGACGGCGGGCCGTTTGCGCCGTGCGCTGAGCCATATTCGGGACGACAATTTTCTGTTCACCTACGGTGATGGTGTGATCGACAGCGACATCAACGAGTCGATCGCATTCCATGAAAAACACCGCTCCATCGCAACGATTACGGCTGTGCGGCCGGCGGGACGGTTCGGCGACTTGCTGGTCGAGGAGGAGACCGTGCGCGCGTTCAACGAGAAGCCCGAACAGCAGGAGTCTTTCATCAACGGCGGCTACTTTGTGCTGAACAAAAAAATCGCCGGCTACCTCGGAGACGACGCCGCGATTTTCGAGCAGACGGCGCTGCCGAAGCTCACGCAAGAAGGACAACTAAAAGCATTCGCCCACCATGGTTTCTGGCAATGCATGGACACCTATCGCGAGCAGCAGATGCTCGATCAGATGTGGAAGAGCGGCAGTGCACCGTGGAAGAAGTGGTGATGAAGAGGTTGAGGAGTTGAAGAGTTGAAGAGTTGAATTGTTGAGAGGAGAAGATGCATGAGCGATCACTTGTTCCCTTTTGAAAAGTTGCGCGTCTGGCAAAGCGCCCGTGAGTTTGTCAAGTCGGTCTATGGCGTCACTCGTCGATTTCCGGCATCTGAAACCTACGGGCTGACGTCGCAGATCAACCGGGCGGCGGTTTCCGTTGCGGCGAACCTCGCGGAAGGATCAGGGCGAACAAGCAGGAAAGATCAGGCGCATTTTTCTCAGCTTGCCTACGGATCGCTGATGGAAATTGCGTGTCTGCTGATTGTCTGTGTCGATCTCGAAATCATCGAGCAGTCCACCGAGCAATCGCTTCGCACCAAAATCGAAAGCATCTCAGTTCAACTCAACGCGCTCAGAAACGCACAACTCGCATCTTGATTGCTCAACCCCTCAACCCTTCAACCTCTCAACCGTTTTCCGGCGCTTACGCCGGGAAACGCGTGCTCGTCACAGGCCACACCGGTTTCAAAGGAAGCTGGCTTTGCGAATGGCTGCTGATGCTGGGGGCTGATGTGTGCGGATATGCGCTGCCGCCGGAAACTGAGCCGGCGCTGTTCGATCAACTGAAGCTCGCGGAACGGCTCCAGCAAAGGCTGGGAGACGTTCGCGATCTTTCACTGGTGACAAAGACGGTCGCCGATTTTGCGCCGGATTACATTTTCCACCTGGCCGCGCAGCCGCTGGTGCGGTTGTCGTACTCGAAGCCGGTGGAGACGTTTGACGCGAACGCGATGGGAACGGCGCACGTGCTCGAAGCGGCGAGGACTCTCGACAAACGATGCGCGGTCGTCTGCATCACGACAGACAAGGTTTATGAAAACCTCGAAGCGGGGCGCGCATTTCACGAGGACGACAAACTCGGCGGACACGATCCCTACAGCGCCAGCAAGGCGGCGGCGGAGATCGTGATCGAATCGTATCGCAAGTCGTTTTTCTCCAGCGCGGATTCCAAGATTGCACTCGCTTCCGCGCGCGCCGGCAACGTGCTGGGCGGCGGCGACTGGGCGACGGATCGCATCGTGCCGGATGCCATGCGCGCGCTTGCTCGTGGCGAGCAAATTCCGGTGCGCAACCCCAGCTCGACGCGACCCTGGCAGCATGTCATCGAGCCACTTGGCGGCTATCTGCTGCTCGGCTCGCGGCTGCTCGCGGAACCGGACAACATCTCGCTCCGCTCCGCATTCAACTTCGGCCCGACCCGCGACGCCGACCGCACCGTTGGAGAACTCGTTGCTGAAATCCTGCGCAACTGGCCCGGCGAATGGAAGCTTCGCGGCGAGCAGAACGCACCGCACGAGGCCGGCCTCCTTCACCTGAACATCGACAAGGCCCGCGAAGTCCTCGGCTGGCAGCCGCGCTGGGATTTTTCCACGACTATCCGCGAAACCGTCGAATGGTATCGCGAGGCCAATTCGGCGCCTGACCGAGTGAGCGAATTGACCCGGCGCCAGATTTCGGACTACATTGCGGCCCGGTGACCCCGCATTTTTTCCCAGCCATGCATGCAATCAAAGCCACCTATGACCACGGTAAAATTTCGCTGATTGAACCGATGCCACCCGGCATCGAAAAGGCGGCGCTCACCATCATTGTCGAGGAGGAGGGCGTTGAGCCGCGAGTTAGCATTCCAGCGGCTCAGTTCAGATCGGTGGATCAGGATGGCGAGCGCGATTTTCAATCGCTTGGCGCGGCCAATTTCATGAATGAGCCGTCGGATTCCGACGTGGACTGGGAGGATTTCTTTGGCCTCAAATCCTGAAATCGGCGAGTTCGTCCTGCTCGAATTCCCCTACACGAACTGCAAGGGTTCGAAGGTTCGTCCGGGGCTGGTGATCGGGCACATGGAACACGGCCACGATTGCGTGGTGGCATTCGTCAGCAGCGAGGTGGACGCGTATTCTTACAGCGAGTTCGCCGTTACCGTCGGAGCGGCGGACCTCGCGTCCGGGACGTTGAAAAGCGACAGCGTCATCCGCCTCGACAAGACGATTCCCGTCCATCCCGGCCAGTTCCGGCGCACTGCGGTGGCCCGCCTCGGCGAAAAGAAACTGCGCGAGGTGATGCAGACGACGGCGCGATTCGCGACGCGCAATTTTTCCAAGTCGCTTCATCGCGCCAACCTGCCGGCGACCGATGAGATAAAGGCGGCGGGTCCCTTCGATCCCGAAACCTCGTCCGTCCCCTATGCCGGTCGCGTATTCGATCATCACGAGGTCGAGGCGGCCGTGGGTTCGACGCTTGATTTTTGGCTCACGCTCGGGCCGGAGGGCGAAAGTTTCGAGCGCGAGCTGGCGCAGTTCCTGGGCGTCAAACGCTCGATCCTCGTGAACTCCGGTTCGTCCGCGAACCTCGTTGCATTCGCGGCACTCACCAGCCACAAGCTGCCCGCCGAACGGCGCATCAAGCCGGGCGACGAAGTCATCACCGCCGCCGCAGGTTTCCCGACGACCGTTGCGCCGATCATCCAAAACGGCGCCGTGCCCGTCTTTATCGACAACGATCCGCTCACGCTCAACGCGCGCCCCGAGCTGCTCGAAGCCGCCTATTCGCCCGGCAAAACCAAGGCCGTCATGATGGCGCACACTCTCGGCAATCCGTTCGATCTCGGTGCCGTCGTCGCCTTCTGCAAAAAATACAACCTCTGGCTCATCGAGGACAACTGCGACGCCCTCGGCTCCACCTACTCCTCTCAACAACTCAACGCCTCAACCCCTCAACTCACCGGCACCTTCGGCGATCTCTCGACACAGTCCTTTTACCCGCCGCACCATCTCACGCTCGGCGAAGGCGGCGCGGTGAACATCGTGCGCGACATGAAATTCAAAGTGCTGGTCGAGAGCTTCCGCGACTGGGGGCGCGACTGCTGGTGCGCGAGCGGCGTCGATAACACCTGCGGCAAACGCTTCGGCTGGCAGCTTGGCGACCTGCCCGAGGGCTACGATCACAAATACATCTACAGCCATCTCGGCTACAACTTGAAGCCGCTCGACATCCAGGCCGCCATCGGGCGGGCGCAGATGAAAAAGCTGCCGGACTTCATCGCCGCGCGTCAGCGCAACTGGGAGTATCTCCGGCGCGGCCTTGCCGGCCTCGACGAGTTTTTCGACTTCCACCTCCCGACCCACGCAACCGCATGGACGCCCGAGGGCTTCGTCTGGGAGGACGGCTCCACTGCTCCTCTCAACCCCTCAACCTCTCAACCCCTCAACTCCTCCTCCCCGAGCTGGTTCGGCTTCATGCTGCTGGTCAAGCCCGGAGCGCCCTTCAC
Source organism: uncultured Verrucomicrobiae bacterium (assembly GCA_963751395.1). Classification (GTDB taxonomy): domain Bacteria; phylum Verrucomicrobiota; class Verrucomicrobiia; order Chthoniobacterales; family Chthoniobacteraceae; genus CAVVUC01. Next base: position 1,165,466 of record CAVVUC010000001.1, read on the forward strand.
GCGCCGCGACCTCGGTGTGCATCTCGACAAGCACCGCATTGGGAACCGCACGCTCTTCGGCGGCAATCTTGTTCGGCAGCCCGCTTTCACGCAATTGATCAAGGACAACCCCGGCGCGTTCCGCGTCGTCGGCGACCTGGGCGGAGCGGACACGATCATGAACCGCGTGATCTTTGTCGGCGTCTATCCCGGCCTGTCGCAACCGATGCTCGATTACATGATCGAGACCGTGCGCAGTTTCGTGGCGTAAAAGGCGGGTTGACTTAGCTAAGCTTGGTTCATATCGTTTGCCCATGCTCAAGGTCAACACGCACGAAGCCAAGACGCGCCTTTCCGCGCTGCTGGCCGCCGTCGAGGAGCGTGGCGAGGAAGTCTGGATTTGCCGCAACGGAAAACCGATTGCCGAACTCCGTCGGTTGACGCCTCCGCCGCGCGCACGCAAAAAAAACTCGCCGGATATTTCCAACATCAAGTTTTACGAAGACCCAATGAAGCCTTTGTCGGAGGAAGACTGGCCGGAAGCATTCCGCTGATGCTGCTCCTCGATACCTGCACGCTTCTTTGGCTGGTCGGAAATCCCGAACGCCTGTCGGAACGGACTCGTGAATTGCTTCAAGTGGCACAGAAGGATTCGCTTTTTATATCTGCAATGTCCGGCTTTGAAATCGGCCTCAAACATCGCAATCATCAACTCAAACTCCCGTTTCCGCCGGTCGAATGGTTCACGCTGGCTTTAGAGCGATACAGAATCACACCACTCGCCGTTACATGGGAAATCGCGATGGCAAGTGTCGCGCTTCCTCGAATCCACAACGATCCATCGGATCGAATGATCATCGCCACTGCGCAGTTTCACGCAATGCGAATCATTACTCCTGATCCCGTGATTCATAAATATCCCGGCGTGAAATTTGCCTGGTAAAATGGCCGCCCCGCTTCCGCAAGAAGATTTGGAACACGTCCTCTCACACACCCGCGAGTTGTGGGAGGAGCTTCGCGGTAGGCGCATCTTCATCACCGGCGGCACCGGCTTCTTCGGCTGCTGGCTGCTGGAAAGCTTCGTTTACGCCAACGACGTGCTGAACCTCGGCGCGCGTGCTGTCGTGCTTACGCGCAACGCCACCGCTTTCCAGAACAAGGCCCCGCATCTCGCCGCGAATCCCGCCATCGAACTCCACCCGGGCGACGTGCGCACGTTCGATTTTCCCTCCGGAGAATTCTCCCACATCATCCACGCTGGGACGACATCGAGTGCGCCTGTCCCGCCCATCGAAATGTTCGACACCATCATCAACGGCACGCGCCGGGTGCTCGATTTTGCCGTTGCGCGTGGTGTGAAAAATCTCCTGCTCACCAGTTCGGGTGCCGTCTATGGCAGACAACCACCTGAAATGACGCACATCCCGGAGAGCTACAAGGGCGCTCCCGATTCCGCCGATCCCAACTCGGCTTACGGCGAAGGCAAGCGAGCCGCCGAACTGCTCTGCGCGATCTACGCGAAACAACACGGCATTGAGACAAAGATCGCGCGCTGCTTCGCTTTCGTCGGCCCGCACCTGCCGCTCGACGCGCATTTCGCCATCGGCAACTTCATTCGCGACGCGCTGGCCGGCGACTCGATTCGCGTGACTGGCGACGGCACGCCGATGCGCTCCTACCTTCATGCCGCCGATCTCGCGATCTGGCTTTGGACAATCCTTTTCAAAGGCGAGGCATGCCGTCCCTACAACGTCGGCTCCGACGAAGCGATCTCCATCGCAGAACTCGCGCGCTCCGTCGCGCAAACCATCGCGCCCGGCGCCCAAGTCGTCATCGCTTCAACCTCTCCACCTCTCAACCCCTCAACTCCCCAGTTCCCCTCCCGCTATGTGCCGGACGCCGCGCGAGCCCGCGCAGAGTTGGGACTTCGCCCCGTTGTTTCTCTAACGAGCGCGATTTTGAAAACCGCTGCGTGGTGCCGGCAGACATGATCACGACAGACCTCCTCGTCATCGGCGGCGCGCGATTCCGTTTGCGGCTCATGTCGTGGATCGGATCGAAAACGCCGGGCGCTAAAGAAAGCAAAGGTGAAGGCACTCTCTGGAGCAGAAGGTTTGGAGGCGGGTCATTCGATCACTGCCCCGGTGCGCTGAAGTCGGATACGCCCCGCGAAAAGAAAGCCCCCCTGATTTCACTCCCATGTTCCTTGGGCTTGCGCGATGCGTCTTTCATCACCAAGCTTTCCCTCAATGAAAACCGTGGGTTCACGCAAACGGGTTCCAAACTCCCCCGCGCACTTCGTCCATCGGGCCGAACGAATCATCGCCGAAGCGGATCGCCTGGCACCGCATCCGAAGCCACGCGGTTTCGTCGTGAAATCAAAAACCTGGCAGGATTACACCGCCTGGAGGCGCGCGCAGACGAATCCGAGACTTTGGTAATATGGAAGAAGCAAGAAGCCCTTTGCTCCATGTGTGCCGGCTGCTCAATGCGAAAGGAGCCGAATACCTGGTTGTCGGCGCATGGGCAATGATCCTCAACAGCGTGATCCGCGCCACCGAGGATGTGGACATCCTCATCGCAGACAATCGGGAGAACTTTCAGAAGGTCATCGCTGCACTCTCCATGCTTGCCGACGGAGCCGCCCGCGAACTCACCCCCAATGATTTCGAGGAGAATATCGTCATCAAGATCGCTGACGAGGTGGAGGTTGATGTCAGCACGCGCGCATGGACGGTCACCTACGCCGAGGCCGTCCCAAACGCACTGAGGGCGGAAGTGGACGGGGTTACCGTGCCCTATTTGTCTCTCCCGGACCTCATTCGCAGCAAACAAACCCACCGGGATCAGGACCGCGTTGATGTGGAGATGCTGCGCCGTCTCCTCCCCTGAGCCCGCCGGAATGATCGCCTTCCAAGGCTCCTCTGTGTCACCCATATCCGGAACCCGCGCCATTATCCAAGTCGTTTCGCGCTCTTGCTACGATTAGAATATCGTTTTACGAATTGGGAATTCGATATGGATACCGTCACGAGGGTGCGATTGAAAGTGGCGCCCCTCTGCGACTGGCGCGTCAAGGAGCGGCGTGCTTCCAGCCGCCGACCCAGCCCGCCGCGCGAAGCGCCATGCGAAAGGCTTCGGCCACGATGATATTTGCGCTGCGCGGTTCGTATTTTGGTCGGTGGCTGGAAGCGCGCCGCTCCTTGACGCCTCCCGTGCTCTCGTCACTCTCGCGAACTTTTTGGACGCGCCTCCCTGTTCGCTTCTGCGATTGAGGACACCGGGAACCTTCTCGTGCCGGTCATTTCCATTTACGAGGTCTTCAAGAAGGTTCTCCGGGAGCGCGGCGAGGATGCCGCCCTCCAAGTCGCCAGCATGATGCAGGCAGGCCAGGTCGTGGACTTGGACAGTGCGCTCGCACTGGAGGCTGCGCGCCATCCCCTACCACTGGCAGACAGTATCATTTACGCGGCGGCACTGCGCCACGAGGCAACTCTCTGGACCCATGACGAGCACTTCAAAGACCTTCCGAATGTGCGCTTTTTTCAAAGACAACCAGCGGGCTGACCGACCTGCGCCCCGCAAATACTTTGAAGGCCGAACTTCCCATTGAAAGAAAAGCAAATGCGCAATGATCCGCGCCACCGCTTACATTGTTCAGATCCTCGCCGGTCGCGGATGTCCAACCCGTGACTGCGCCTCGCTTCATCCGAGGACGCACGCCGATGGGGGCATCAGTGTTTTTTGAAAACCAAGGTTTTACATCACCGTCAAGCCTCTCCAAAATGCCTCTGTGAAGCGCATCGTTTTCAAAGCGAAAAACTTCCAGGAAGCCGCTGATTGGGATGCCCGGCAATATCTCGCCATGACTCCAGGAGAGCGCATCCGGCTCGCCCACGCCCTGCGAGAGAAGGCGTATCGAGGCAAGGTGATGAAAGACGCTCGCGAATGCCATCGAAAGCAATAGATGCCGTGAAGCGAACACGAAGTGCCGCTTTGCCTCGTCGCGATTTGGGTTTAGCATTCGCGCATGAAACTGCTGCTCGATAATATACCTGCATCACTTGCCGATCAGCGCGACGCCATCGCCGCCTGCCTGCGCGCAATGGATGCGGTGCTGCCTCTGCGGGCGGTTTATCTTTTTGGTTCCCATGCCCGGGGCGAAGCGCAGCCGGGAAGCGACGTGGATTTGTGTCTCGTGGCGGATGGCGCGGAGTCTCAGCTTGCCGCGTCGCGCCGTTGGAGGGAGGAACTGCTGGACGTGTGGCCGCGGCCGCCCTTCACTCTGGTGCCGATCACTCCGCGCCGGCTTGAGGAGAAAAAAGCTGGCGGGGACTTCTTCTTCGCAACCGTCTTGAAGGAAGGAGTGCCGCTTGCCGCGCAAGACTGATTCCAGCAACCCTGCGGACTGGATTTACCTCGCCGAGTCCGACCTTGAGGGCATTCGTTCGCTTCTTCGCGAACAGACCGGTACGATGCCCGGGCTTTACGTCAGCATTTTTTCGTGGTGAGGGCAGGGCTTTGCCAGCGGTGGATCGAAGGCAGAACCCATGTTTACGAGGCGCTGGAACGATTTCGAACGGTGTTGCTCGAATCGGCTGCGCAGCGCCAGCCATGATCCGCCTCGCCGATTACATTGTTCAGACCCTCGCCGACGGCGGGGTGCGCCCATTGTCCTCGCCCGCCCGGTTGTCCAAGCCATCGCTCCCGCTGCGCAAATCGTCATCGATTCAACCTCTCAACACCTCAACTCCCCAGCTCCCCGCCCGTTACGTTCCGAGCGTCAGGCGGGCACAATCGGAACTCGACCTGCATTCGTGGACCGCTGTAAAGGATGCCATCAACAAAACAAGAGCATGGCATCAGTTGCAATGAACACAGTCGATTTTCTCGCCATCGTAGTGGTATTTTTATGGAAACCGCCGTCGATACTCGATTACCCCTTCGAGACGCGTCGCCACTGTTCAAAAGGAACCTGAAATGAACAGACCGCGCAAACCAGCTAAAGGCGAGCTTCGGATTTCGAGGAAGGGTTCCACCGACAAGACTGTGTCATTACCCTTTCTTGGGTGTCTTCTAGTGCTGCTGCCCGTTTCTTATCTGCTCGTTTTTGTCCTTCCGTGGAGTATGCCTGTTAAAGGACCGATCGTCTCGGAGTCCTATACCTTCGGATTCAGCAATGTCACAGCGCACCTCGGCCTTGCGCTCACACTCGCGGTTCTTTTTGGCATTCGTCTCTTCATGCCTGACCTTGCCGCGCGAGACCGCATGCTGGCGGACGGGTTGATTGGAGCGCCAGCGGGGCGCTCTCGCTCTATGACCATAACCACGCTGCTCTGCATCGGTTTCTCAGTGGGTGTGGTGGGTGGTTGGTGGCATACGCTGCCATTCGGCTACTTCGGCGAGTCCACTTATTTCCTCACGAGACTCGACAGAATGACGATCGGCCAGGTGCCCTTCCGCGATTTCGACTTTGGCTACGGCCCGGCGATGCTCTGGCTCCCGTTTCTCATCCACGAAGCCGCGCACGGGTTTTTGGCAATGGATACAGCCTATATCGCGACAGTGCTGATGCACTTTACCCTCGGAATCCTGGCTTTGGACTACATTGTAAGTTGCCTGCACATTTCTCAGGCTTGGAGAGCAGGCTTAATGGCCTTTGCGACTGTGGCCACGCTGAACATTACTCTTGGTGTCATCTACACACCGCTGCGTTTTGTTTATGCTTTGTGGGCTGTATTGTTCCTTCACAATACACTGCGCTCATCGCCAGCCTGGAAAAGTTGCCTCTTCTGCTTTGTCCTGCCGTTTGCCGGGCTGCTGCTGTCGCCGGATAGCGGACTTGTTACCTGCATAGCCACCGTCGTGGGCTTGCTGTGGTGTCTGAGAACGGGTGAACGGACGCTCGTTTTCCGCGCACTTGCAGTTGGCGGATCGGTGGTGCTCGTGTTGGCGCTCTTTGGCATGGGCTATTTCAAGATGATCCTGTTCTTTGGCGGCGGCGCGTACAACTTCCCCATTCTACCAACCCCCTACATTCTTTCGATCCTCTTCTCCGCGTGCTGGCTGCTTCCCCGCCTTGCCGCTTCAGGATGGACTTCACGCGATCAAACAGCCCCTGTTAGCGCTTCACTGCTTGTTGCCCTCGGTCTTTTTCTGCCTGCCGCGCTCGGTCGCTGTGACCCCGGTCATGTCTTGCTCAACGGCATGGGAATTTTGATCATCGCAGTTGCGGCAGCCGTGTATGAGAAACGCTTCGCAATCAAAATCGCGGCAATTGTGGCGGCGCTTGCTATTTTCATCACGAATCAGATCGGTTTTTGGAACCATTATGACGCCCTGATCAAAAACGTATTCGCCACTCGCAAAGCTCTTGCCGAAAATCGCCACCAGCGTGATGAGGGTGAATCGCTTGTGCAATCGAGCCTCTCGCAGGAATCCAAAAAACAGCGATTCGACTGGGCAAAGCGGGTTCCTTTCGGTCCTGACCTGCTTGATCTGCTCCGCTACGACTCCATCGCCACCCCAATCGGAGCGGCGGAGGATATTGACCGGTTTCTTAAAGCCAGCGGCCGATACGTTCCGGAATTTTTTGTGCCTCCCTATGGCGGCACCTTCACCCCTGAAACTGTGGCTCAAAAGCTCGAAGAACTGAAGAAATCCGACATTCTGCTGGTGCCGCAATCAGCTCTCGGTCACCTCCAACAGGTTGATGTTACGGCTTACGGTCGTTCATGGTCGGAGTTTATGAGCCGACTGTTCGTTTATCCGGTGAATCTGTTAGTTGCTAATCAGCCCTATACGCCCGATGCAGTCATCATGCGCGCGTTGGCTGTGGACTTCGCTGTAGAAGCTCGTTTTCGGGACTATCTCATCCTTCGTCGGAAGACCAACTTGCCAAAAACTTGAGTGCCGAATGTAAAACCTCGTGTTACGTCGCCTTTGTTGGCCGCACCTGCCGCTTGAAGCCCATTTTGCCATCGGTAACTTCATTCGCGACGCGCTCTGCGGCGGCGTGATGCCGGGGCTTTACTACAAAGCTTCATTGTGCTGAACTTCTGAACTGGCAGATGCAATCCTCCACTGATTTTAAGCCTGATCCTTCCAAAGCGGACCTGCGCATGCGCGACCGGATGCTTGAGGAGTTGCACGCACACCGCGCGGAACTGGCCATCCGTTACCCGATTCGCCGGCTTGCCCTGTTTGGTTCCTGGGCACGCGGCGATGCGCGCCCGGATAGTGATGTTGATGTGCTGGTGGAGGTGGACGCATCCATCGGCCTGCGCTTTGTGGACCTGGCGAACGAGCTTGAGCGGGTGGTGGGCCGGCCAGTGGATCTCGTTTCCCGGCGCGCGATCAAGCCATCCTTGTGGAAACACATCGAGCCCGAACTCATCGATGCCTAAACGCGATGCCGAGCTTCTGTTGGAAGACATCCGTGAAGCGATCGCCAAAGTCGAACGCTACACGAAGGGACTTGATCGCGGTGCTTTCCTTGCAGACGACAAAACCATCGATGCGGTGGTACGCAATCTTGAGGTGATCGGCGAGGCGGCGCGCCAGTTGCCAACGGAGTTTATTGAAAATGCACCGGGGATTCCATGGCATCGGATTTCCGGTCTGCGCAACCGAATCGTCCATGACTACTTCGGGCTGGATTTGGAAATCATCTGGCAGGTGGTAGAGAGAGACGTTCCTGAGTTGAAAGCAAGAATCGAAACAGAGTTCCCCTCGTGATGCGCCTCGCAGACTACATCTTCCAAACTCTCGCCGACCGAGGCGTGCGCCATGTTTTCATGGTCACCGGCGGCGGCGCGATGCACCTCAATGACGCCATCGGGCGCGAGAAACGCATCCAATACATCTGCAATCACCACGAGCAGGCGTGCGCGATGGCGGCGGAGGGTTATGCGCGGTTTTCGGGCCAGGTGGGTGTGGTCAACGTGACGACCGGTCCGGGCGGCATCAACGCCTTGAACGGCGTGTTCGGTGCCTGGACGGATTCGGTTCCCATGCTCGTGATCTCCGGCCAGGTGAAGCGTGAGACGTGTATGGCGTTTAACGATGTGCCAGGATTGCGCCAACTCGGCGACCAGGAGGCGGACATCATTGGCATGGTCAGGGGGATCACGAAATACGCGGCGATCGTTCGCGAGCCCGAGACGATTCGGTTTCACCTTGAAAAGGCTTTGCATCTGGCGGCGAGCGGAAGGCCGGGGCCGTGCTGGATCGACATTCCCATCGACGTGCAAGGGGCGCGGATCGACCCCGAGAAGCTGGAGGGCTACAATCCGGAGACTGCCAATTTGCTCCGGAGTGATGCATTGCGATGCGTCTGCGAGAATATAGTGCGGCGGTGCGAAGCGGCGAAGCGGCCCGTCATCATGGTGGGCGCTGGGGTGCGCATCAGCAAATCGCGGGACCGTTTTCTGAAATTGCTCGATCATTGGGCTGTGCCTGTCGTCACGGCATGGAACGCGCACGACGTGATTTGGAATGACCACCCGCAGTTCGCCGGAAGACCCGGTTCGATCGGCGACCGTCCGGGTAATTTCGCCGTGCAAAATTCCGATTTTCTGCTCGTGCTCGGAAGTCGGCTGAATGTTCGCCAGGTCAGTTACAACTGGAAATCGTTCGCTCGCGCGGCATTCAAGGTCGTCGTCGATATCGACAGTGCCGAACTGAGCAAGCCGACCGTGCAAGCCGACCTTCCCGTGCATGCCGATCTTCGCGATTTTCTGGAGCAATTGCTTTCACTGCCGGGTATTTCAGCTTCGGAGGAGCGCAGCGGTTGGCTTGATCAATGCCGGGTCTGGCGGACGAAATATCCTGTGACCTTGGCGGAGTATTGGAAGCGGGAGAACGGAGTTAATCCCTACTGCTTTGCAACTTCCCTCTATCGATCACTGGAGAACGACGACATCGTCGTGTGTGGCGATGGGACCGCTTGTGTCACCACGTTTCAGGCTGCTGAAATCAAGGAGGGTCAGCGTCTTTACACCAACTCTGGGTGCGCTTCGATGGGCTACGATTTGCCGGGCGCAATTGGTGCCTGCATCGCGAGCGGCACCAAACGCGTCATCTGCCTCGCAGGCGATGGCAGCATCATGATGAACTTGCAGGAACTCCAGACGATCGCGAGCCACAAACTGCCGATCAAAATCTTCGTTCTGAACAATCGCGGCTATCACTCGATTCGGCAGACGCAACAGAACTTTTTTCCGGACAATGTCGTGGGCTGCGGGGAGGAAAGCGGCCTTGGGTTTCCGGACTTTGAGAAACTCGCCGGCGTCTATGGTTTCCCATACCTTTGCGCGAAGCAACATTCGCAACTCACCGAGGCCATCGTCGAAGCCCTAGCGCAGAAAGGAGCTGTGTTATGCGAGATATTTCTCGACCTTGATCAGCAGTTTGCGCCAAAACTGGCATCGAAGCGGCTTGAAGATGGCCGCATTATTTCCCCCCCTCTTGAAGATTTGGCACCGTTTCTGGATCGTGAGGAGTTGAAGGAAAACATGTTTATACCATTGAACGACTGACCAAAACCAACCTTATGAACCTGCTCGAAAAACGAATGGTCGATCTGTTGATCGAACTAAAAGAAAACCACAACGTCGCCGGAGTGAAGGCCGAGTTCGAGGCTGAGGGCACCCGGATGGAGGAGGCGATGCGACTCAAGGAGGTCAGTCTCAAGGCCGGACTTGGGCTGACGCTCAAGATTGGCGGATGCGAGGCGATCCGTGACATGTTCGAAGCATCCAATCTTGGCGTCGAGCATCTCGTGGCTCCGATGGTTGAAACGCCCTACGCGCTCAAGAAATACCTCGGTGCCGTGAATATCGCCTTTTCGGAGGATCACCAAAAAGACATTGATTTCCTCATCAACCTGGAAACGATCACAGCCTGCCGCAATTTCGAGGAGATGCTGAAACTGCCGGAGATCAGCCGACTGAAAGGCATCGTTCTCGGTCGTGTGGATCTCACTGGATCGATGAACCTGACAAGAGAGGAGATCAATAGCGACCAGGTGCGTAACCTGTGCCTCGACATGGCCGCCAAGGCGAAGGCGCACGGCAAGACAGTGGTCGTTGGCGGCGGCGTTTCGGTGCATTCGCTTCCATTTTTCCGCTCCTTCCCTGTCGGGCATATCGATCGCTTCGAGACACGCAAAGTGGTTTTCTCTTGCCCCGGTGCTTTGAACAACCAAGAGGCGGCATTCTTGAAAGCTGTCGAGTTTGAGATCAGTTGGCTGAAAAACAAGAAGGCCTATTACACGCAGATCAGCCAGGAAGATGATGCGCGGCTGAAAATGATGGAGGAGCGGTACCGGAAATCAATCGATGCCGTCGCGAAAGCTTGATGCGCAGCGTTCTGGTCACAGGTGCATCGAGAGGGATCGGCAAAGCCATCGCGAGCGAGTTCGAGATACAAAACTGGCGTGTGGTGGCCCCTTCACGCGAAGAGCTGGATCTCAACGATTCCGGCTCGATTGAAAAATGGTGCGGTGCAAATCGCGGCGATTCAATCAATGCGCTGGTCAACAACGCCGGCATCAATTTTCTCAGCCCTTTATCCGAAATCTCAGAACCGGATTGGGAGATGATGCTTCGGGTCAATCTGACAGCGCCCCGGCGCTTGATACAGATACTGGCTCCTTCCATGGTCGGTAGAGGTTGGGGGAGAATTGTGAACATCAGTTCAATATTCAGCATAGTTTCAAGAGAGCGACGGGCGGCTTACTCGGCGACAAAGGCGGCCGTGAATTCGCTCGCACGGACGGCAGCGATCGAGTTCGGTCCCGGCGGTGTTCTCGTCAACGCGGTTTGCCCGGGCTATGTTGAAACCGACATGACCACCATCAACAACAGCTCCGTTGAAATTGAGGCGATCGCCCGCTCGATTCCCCTGCGCCGGCTCGCGAAGCCTGAGGAGATTGCGAAGGTGGTTTGCTATCTCTGCTCGGAATCCAACTCTTACATCACCGGCCAGACAATCATCGCGGACGGTGGCTTCACCTGCCAGTGATGCGAATCAAAAGCAACATCCACGAATACTCCGTTGAGGAACATGCGAGCCTGCGCGAGGCGGTGGAGGCGATCTCCGAGGGCCGGAAGCTTTTCGCCATTGTGGACAAGCGTCTGCTCGAACTGCCCCACAAGGAGGCGATTTCCCTTTTGGATCAGGAGCGCACTATCGCGGTGGAGGCAAGCGAATCACAGAAATCCTTTGAGAATCTCGGATGGATTTTCTCCACACTGCTCGATCGGGGCTTTCGCAAGGATTGTGAGATTCTCGCGGTTGGCGGCGGAGTGATTCAGGACATTTCGTGTTTTGTTTCGTCGGTTTTGCTGCGTGGAGCGATGTGGCACTTCATTCCGACCACCCTGCTGGCCCAGTGCGACAGTTGCATCGGCAGCAAAAGCTCCATCAACATCGGAAAGTTCAAAAACCAGATTGGTAATTTCTATCCCCCAAACGGGATAGCGCTGGTGACATCGGTTCTGGCCACTCTGTCGCGGGATGAAATCCGCTCTGGCCTTGGGGAAGCAATCAAGCTGCATTTGCTTTCCAGTGAGCAGGACTTTCGCCATTTACAATCACTTCTCGGAGGGCCGCCCGGAGATCAAGGCGTGCTGGGGCAGATCATCCGGAGCTCACTGCGCATCAAACAGCGCTATATCGAAGAGGATGAATTCGACAAGGGCATCCGTAACGTCCTCAACTACGGTCACACCTTTGGCCACGCCTACGAGTCCGTAACACATTACGCCATTCCGCACGGCATCGCGGTCAGCCTGGGTGTCGCCACTGCGACATTCATTTCTGAAAAGCTCGCTCTCGCACCTGCTGGAAGCTATTCCGAGATCGGCGGCTTTCTGAAACCTTGGTATGAACCGTTCCAGGGAATGATCAAAAGTGCCGATATCCAGGCCATCATCGCAGCCATGAAGCTCGACAAGAAGAACACAAGCGGAAGCATGAATTGCATCCTCACCAAAGGATTCGGCCAGATGGAAAAACGAAGCATTGATCCCGACAGGGAACTTTTTCCGCTGCTCGGCGCTTTTCTGGAGGGCCTGTCGTGAAAAAAATCAGCATCGTCAGCGGCTGTTTCAACGAGGAAGAGAACATCGAAGAATTCGTGGCTCGCGTCAGCGCGGTGATGGCGAAGCTGCCGCAGTATGAATACGAGATCATCGTCATCGACAACGCCTCCTCCGACCGCAGCCAGGAGTTGCTCCGCAAAATGGCCGCGGCGGACAAGCGGCTCAAGGTGATCATCAACGCCCGCAATTTCGGGCACATCCGCTCGCCCTACCACGCGCTGTTGCAGGCACAAGGCGATGCCGTGCTTTGCCTCGTCTCCGATCTCCAGGACCCGCCCGAGATGATTCCGGAATTCATCAGGAGGTGGGAGGAGGGAAACAAGGTTGTGGTCGGCGTGAAGGAGCAGAGCGAGGAAAGCCCGCTGTTTTTTTTCATCCGGCGTGCCTACTACCGGCTTGCGCGCCGCCTCGCCGATACCGAGCTGGTCGAGAACTTCACCGGGTTCGGTCTCTACGATAAGGCGGTGATGGATTATTGCCGGGGGCTGGACGATCCGTATCCCTACTTTCGCGGGCTGATCGCGGAGATCGGCTTCCCTGTTTCGCGGATTCCCTACAAACAACCGGCGCGCAAACGCGGGTTCACCAAGAACAATTTCTACACGCTCTACGACATGGCGATGCTGGGATTCACCAGCCACTCGAAGGTTCCCCTGCGGCTGGCGACCATGCTTGGATTTGGAATGTCGCTTTTAAGCTTGCTGGTTGCGGTGCTTTATACCGCCTACAAGCTGTTATTCTGGCAGAATTTCCCCGTCGGCATTGCGCCGGTGGTGATTGGCCTATTCCTGTTCTCCTCCGTGCAGCTTTTCTTTGTCGGCATCCTCGGCGAATACATCGGCGCGATTCACACGCAGGTCTTGCATCGCCCGCTCGTGGTGGAGAAGGAGAGGATTAATTTTTGAAGGTTGAGCAGTTGAAGAGGTTGAGAGGTTGAGAGGTTGAGAGGTTGAGAGGTTGAGAGGTTGAGAGGTTGAGAGGTTGAGAGGTTGAGAGGTTGAGAGGTTGAGAGGTTGAGAGGTTGAGACGCGGAAGGCTGAAAGCTGAGATTGGAGGGCGGAGATCAGGGATGCGGTCAGGAGAGGCGACGAGACACGAAGTTCCGGACTTTATCCAGGGGCGATTTTTCGAGCTGCTCTTGCGGCCACACAGATCCGTAGTCAATGTTCCAACGCGTTGCGGCTTTGCGTGCCTCCGCGCTGCCTATGATCGTCCGCGTCTCTTCCAATAGGTTCACGACCGCCCGCGGTTCGATTTTGCCTGCCTCCGCTCCATTGAGAAAATCCTTAATGAATTCGCGGTGACAGAGAAGGAGCATCTTGAGGTGCTTGACATCGTTGCGGGTGGTTTGATCCAGCGTTGCGACGTTACTGATTTTCGCCTTCAGAAGTTTGATGGGGGCGGGGACGAGCGCAACCATGCCTTCGATTTTCACCGGAACAACAACGTCCAGGTCTTTTGCGCTCAGACCGCGCACAGCGTGCAGAACGTCAATGGAACGGTGCCTGCCGGAAAGTTCGACCTCAAGTTTTCCAACAACCGGAGTGCGTGGTGCTGAAAGATGTTTGATCCCGCCGAGCTTCTTGTGCAGGGCATCCAGCAATTCCCGGGTGCCGTAGATATCGAGGTCTTTGCTTGTGAAGGGCTGGAACTGCGCGAATTCCCCGCCGATGCGCGGCTCGTAACGGATAGCCCAGATGTTTACCGCATGTCCCCCGACAATGAGCGGGGTGCGGCCGCCGAGGTTTGTCTGGATGACCTCCCGAAAATCATGGGCCGTCGTTGCGTCCGACATGCCCTCTCAATGCGCGTAGTGTTTGCGAGCGAATGCAGCCAGATCAACGATTTCGATGCGCGTGTTCGCCGGAATCATCGAATTCTCCTCCTGGAGTTCCTCCGGCGTTACCAGATGCAAAGCCAGCCGGCACGCGTCCTCGGCACGTTCGCGCCGATGCTCCTCATCCATCTGCTGGAGGCTGATTGTTTTGGCTTTCATATCCATCTTCACCATTGCCGCCCTTTATCTGTGGAGTCAAGAGCTGCGGAGGGAAACCTGAAAGCGGAAGGCGGAAGGCGGAAAATCCGGGGTGAATGGTGAATTGTTGATGGCAGGAGAAGGCGGAAGACGGAAATCTGGAAGCCGAAAGCGGAGGGCTGAAACCTGAAACTTGAAAGCAGGAGGTTGAAAGGTTGAGAGGTTGAGAGGTTGAGAGGTTGAGAGGTTGAGAGGTTGCTGGGGAAACCTGAAAGTTGCTGGAACGGATGCGCAGCAAAGGCCAGGCTTTCAAACTGAAGTTGGAAGGCGATATTGCTTATTTGACCGGGTTGAACCACTTCAAGCCGTGGAAACGGGAAAAATCAGCGTCGTTGGAGTGAACCTGAGCGCCCGCAGCCAGCGCGTGCGCGGCGATCAATGCGTCCGTGGTCAGGTTGCCGCCGACTCCGACCTGCGAAAGCAACTCGAAGAAGCGATGAAAGACAGACGGTTCTGGAACAAGAAGTTGGACTGTTGGAATCGCGAGCCAGGATTCGATGATCTCGCGCACCTGATCCACGGTCATTGGATTTTCGTTGAGTTGTGGGTGGGTTGTCAGACGGGTGAAGGCAAGGAGCACCACCCAGGGAAGCCCGACTACCTTGCCTTCGGAGAGCAACTTCTCCCACCAAGCCTTCGCTTTTGCGTGAAAGGGAGATCCCGCGTCGTATGCGTAGATCAGGAGGTTGGCGTCCGGCACGATCATGGCTGCCGGGCTTGCAAGGCCTCGTCCGCTTCGAGTTGATCGTAGAGTTGATTCATGCTGGTCCTGCGGAAACCCGGTTTCATTCCAAGCCGGTGGGCTTTCACCCGGAAAGATTTAGCAGGGCGGGGCGTTTCCTTCTGCGCAAGGCCGGCGCTCAGTGCTTGATTCACGAGATCCTTGAAAGAGAGACCTTCCCTCGCGGCTCGTTCCTTCAGTTGGCGCAGGATGGCATCGTCGATGGTTAAAGTCGTGCGCATGAAGGCATCATGATGCTGGAGCAGGACATGTCAAACCCGCTTTCAAGAAGGATCACGGCGGACATTCCCGCTACTTGAAACCGTATGCCTTCTGCGACGAACGCGTGAACAAGTTCAGCGACGGTGAGGTGGACCCCATTCTTCGGCCAGAAGCGCTTATAAATAAGCGATGGTGGCCGGGGCTTGTGGGAGCGTAGCAGCCGGGATCAGCGGAGGAAGTTGTATTTGACGATGCACAAGAGGGCGCTTACCCCGTCGCGCCAGTGGATCTTCTTTCCTTCTTCGTAGGTGCGGCCGTAATAGGAGACCGGCACCTCGTAGATGCGCACACCGAGCCGGGCGACCTTGGCCGTGATCTCCGGCTCGAACCCGAACCGGTTTTCCTCGATGCGGATTTCCTGGATGATGTCGCGCCGAAAAACTTTGTAGCACGTCTCCATGTCGGTGAGGTTCAGGTTCGTCGCCATGTTGCAAAACTCGGTGAGAAGCCGGTTGCCGACGGAGTGCCAGTAATACAGGACTCGGTGCATCCCGGCCCCGCAGAACCGGGAGCCGAACACGACATTGGCTTTCCCCATTCGGAACGGCTGGATCAATGTTTCGTATTCACCCGGGTCATACACAAGATCGGCATCCTGAATCAGGACGATCGGGGCACTCGCTTTGGCGATGCCGGTTCGAAGAACTGCGCCCTTGCCATGGTTGAAATCGTGCCGGAACGCTTTGATCCGGGGTTCGCCGACTATGAGTTTCTGAAGCGCCTCCCACGAGCCATCCGTCGAGCAATCATCAACCACGATCAACTCCCGCACGCAGGGCTGGCCGAGGACGGCCCTGACGACTGCCGCGACGGTCGGCGCTTCATTGTAAACCGGCATCACGACCGAGACGCACGCAGTTTCCAAAGTCGCTGAGAACTCGCTCATTGCCATTCGGCGGAAAATAGCCGGGCACCCACCGGGCTGGAAGCAAATTAAGGCGAGGTGAGTTGGATGGCCCGGGCTTGGCGTTGGGTTCGGCTTTTTGCGGGATCAGTTGGAACCGGATCTTTCTGTTTGTTTGAATCCTCCGAAGCGATCTGCGTAAGCTGCGATATCAAACCTCTTTCATTGTGAAGAAATCTTCGTCCGCAAAAAGCATCAAACGCAAAACAACAGATCACACTCATTCGCCCCAAAAGAATGGGTGGCTAATCGAGGCGATGCGAGTTGGACTGCTGATATTTATTTGCTTCGCGGTTTGGTGTGTTGCTTACAATCGATTCAGCGTGGCGTCCTGGCAGACCCCGATCGAGTACGGGATCGACCCGGCCGCTTCCGACGTTAAATTCAATCTGGCCTTAATTAAGAGCGCCGCAGATGGCAACTTCTGGCCGCTCCTTCCGAAAAGAGTTCCATCTCTCGGCGCGCCTTATACAGCGGATTGGAATGATTTTCCGATCATTGAGGAGTTCTTGTTTTTCTTCTCCGGGCTGGCTGCGAAGTGCATCGGAGTTTTTGCGGCGCTTAATCTTGCCGTGCTGGTTTCGCAAGTCCTCGCCGCAGTCGCGCTTTACGTCACTTGCCGGGCGCTGAAGTGTTCGTGGCGATGGTCATTCGCCATTGGAATTCTGTATGGCTTTTGCACCTATGCCTTCGCGCATGCGGCCCATCACGTGACCGTGACCTGCTACTGGCAGGTGCCGCTTTGTCTGCTCGTTTGCCAGTGGATTGGCAACGGAATGAAATTCGGCGGGAGACGACATTGGTTTGCGCTCGCCATTGCGGCGATAGCTGGACTGCAAAACGTCTATTACACGGCAATGTTCATTCAACTGGCCGCGCTCGCCTGTCTTGTCCAAGTCATCCGGCGGCAGCAATGCCCGTGGAAGTCTGTGGTTACAGTAATCGGCGTCTCAATCGGCGCTTTTGTTCTGATGAATGTGGACACGTTTTATTACCACCTGGTGAGCGGGCAGAATCCAGCTGCTGTCGTGCGCAACTACAAATGGCTGGAGTTTTACGCGTTGAAGATCATCGACATGCTCATACCGCCTCCCTATCATCCGGTTCTCGGTGATCTGGGTGCGAGTTACTTCAAACAAACGCTTCTTCCCGCTGAGGAACCCCCGGCATGCTACTTGGGGCTTGTTGGTGTTGCAAGTCTCGCATGGTTATGCGGGCTGGCGCTGGTTCGTGCGGTTCGCAGGCCGCCGGGTGTCGTCCCGACAGAAGCAATGCAGGTTATTTGGATAACGCTTTACTCAGTGGTTGGTGGATTGAACGGGCTTGTCGGCATTTGCGGCATCCAATTCTTCAGATCAACGACGAGGTATTGCATTTTTATTTTAGCCATCGTTTCGATCTTTGCCGCGCGCAGGCTTTCGATCATCGAAAAACAGTGGCCCATGCCGATGAGGTTCATTATCCCGCTGCTTGTCTGCGCGTTCGCGCTCTGGGAGCAGGTGCCGCCTCAGCCGCGCGCAAATGAAATCCAACGGACTGCTGCGGTCGTCGATGCCGACAGGCGCTTCGTGGCTGAAATGGAAAAGCGGTTGCCATCGGGAGCGATGGTCTTTCAGATTCCGGTCATGGAGTTTCCCGAAAGTCCAGCCCCAGGAGTTTCTGCTTACGATCATTTCCGGCCTTACTTTTTTGCAAAACATCTGCGGTTTTCATTTGGCACCACAAAAGGTCGGCCACGTGAAAACTGGCAACGGCGGCTGGCTGCAATTGATCCCGACAAGGCCGTCGCAGCGCTTGAGGATTACGGTTTTTCGGCAATCTATGTCAACCGGAGCGGCTTCCAGGACAGGGGCAGGGCGCTTCTGGCGGCATTGGCGGCTTCGGGGCGCTCTGAGTTGATCGAAAACTCACTTGGCGACCTGGTTTGCGTCCTGCTCAGGCCGACATCGACGAAATTACCGCCTGATTTTTGACTGCTTAGCCGCAAGGGCAACTTCTGTGGTGATGATTGTTATGCGTGCGAGTACTGCTCGTAACTTGCCGCGTGCTGGCGAAACCACTCCGCCGTGCGATGAAAACCCTCAGCGAAGGAACATTCCGGCTCCCATTGCAGCTCACGTTTGATGCTTTGGCAGTTTGAAACCCAGACGTTGGTATCCCATATTCTACCTGGCATCGAGCCCCATTCCGGCTCCGCCGTGATATTCAACTCCTTGCGTGCAACTCCAACGACTTCACGCAGACTGGTCTGGACACCGGTGCCCAGGTTGTAAATGGCACCGAGTTTATGCGGGAGTTGCGCGGCTGCAATAAAAGCGCTGCAAACATCTTCCACGTAAACATAGTCCCGGGCCGTATCCGGAGAAACAAGCGGAGGATAGCCCCCTTTTAGCCCGTTAAGAATCAATTGAGGTATTAACCGATTGGTCTCTTCAAATGGACCGTAAGCCGAGTAAAGCCGCAAAGTTGTGAGCGGGAAGTGCCGGCTCTGCGCTGTGTAACGGCAGAACAAAGTCGCGGAGGCTTTGGCCACGGCATAGTGGCTATTCGGCTCGATCCCCTCCGTTTCCATTGGCGCATGATCCTTAAATCCGTATTCCGAGGACGAGCCGGCATGGACGAAAGACTCGAAGCCCGCCGCTAGACAAGCGCTGACGAGGTGGACCGTGTTCATCAAGTTCGTTTGCAGAATCTCGGAGACGTTTGTCTGCCATGAATACGCTCCATGCGCAGCCAAGTGAAAGATCCAGTCCGGCCGGACTGTCGCGACGAGTTTCATCGCAGCCTCCGGATCGCGAAGGTCACTCTCGTGCAGGGCAACATTGCCGAGTATCTCCTGGATGCGCCACGCTTTGTATCCCTGTCTGACCAGGAGATGAACTTCGTGTCCTTCGCGCAAGAGCCTTCTGGCGAGGTTTGCCCCGACGAACCCTGTGCCTCCTGTTAAAAGCGTGCGTTTCATCCTTTGTTTCGCTGCCAAAGCTCGAAGGCGCCGAATTTTGACTGAAGGGTGTAGTTTGTTTCCACCGTCTTGTGAATTAGGGACCAGACGTCCTGGGCGTTCTCCGCTCGCGCGCGGGCGGCATTGTCGCGGATCGCCACGAAGTCCGGGCCACTACTTTCCAATCGCTCTTTAAGTTCTAATAACGCCGAGCGGGTTCCTACAGCCGCAAACGAAGGTGAGTAGCGAGTCCAAGGCGGAATGTCACTTGCGTAATAATAAACGGTGTCCGCGTTATCGAGGATCGCAACGCTCTTTCCGCTCGCATGAATGTCCCGGAGACATTGTGTGAGCGCATGAAAACCGGCGATGTAGTTCTTGAGATTAGCTGGCAATCCGCACACGTCGTGCGGTTGGTCGAAGAGACACAATCCCTCCTTTTCTTCCCCGCCCAAAAGAGTCTTGATGGCGCTCGGGTAGCTTTTGAACGCGGGCGTGACCCAGAGCCAGAAAAGACAGCACGCGAGTGCGCCGATTGGAATCAATCTCATTTGGAATGCCTTGGTTCTTGAAACCATTTGTCGGCTTCCAGAATTCATCACCGCAAACGGAACCAGCCGCGATGCCAGAACGCATGTGACGATGCCGAATGGGACGGCGACATGGTAGATGTTGAATGGGTGCGATCGGCCGATAAACAAAAGAAGGACCACGATCCCGTAGGAGGAGATCGTCCCAAGAAGCACGTCACCATCACTGCTCTCTTTCTGTATGAGATTGATCAGCGCGGGAGCCATCCCGGCCAGGTAAACCACGAGGAACAGTGTCAACAGCAGCAGGGTTCCATCCGGGACAACGGCGACGGGAATCATCATGAAACCCGCTCCGAAGCTTATGAATGTCTCAAGCCATCCGGTCCAGAACGCCTTGTGCAAGAGCGTTCCCCTGCTTGCGACATAAAGGCCGGTGATAAGAATGGAGCCAGCGACTGCGAACGATCCCATCGCAAGAAGGACGAGCCTGCCAAGGCGGGGTGCTGTCTTTAATCCAAAGGAATAAGTCCAGTAGCCGAGGAACGTGGCTGCAAGGTAAATGCCAGTGTCCGTTTCCAAAAGAATGCCAAGACCCACGAGCGTGCCTGCCAGCAAAGCCCATGCACTTCGTCTGCTTCTAATGTGAAGGACCAGGGCAATAAAGAACCAGACATCCATCATGGACCGGACGATGCTGGAGGAAGGGAAGCGCCAGAGCGGGTCGTTTGGGAACGAACCATGGAAAAGCTGCAGAACGAGCGCAAAGAAAACTCCCGCCGCCGCCCAATCGGAGCGCCCAGTCAGCAGCCTTAGCAGCCAGTAGACGCCCACGTAGTAGATGCAGCCGTATAGCACCGCAAGATGGATCATTCCGCCGTAAGAGATTGGTATGATGACGGAAAGCGCATTCAATAAAAGAGGCCAGCCGACTCCGTACTGGGAGTAATAGTCGGTGCAGAGCGCGCCGCCGTGGCGGAAGGCGAGGGTTGGAGCCATTGCGAAAAAATTCCAGTGATGAAACTCTTCGCCCAGATAGCAGTGTCCTGCGAGATTCCGATAAGACGGGATGTAGATGATCGCGGCCAGAAGCAATGGCACGAGAATGTCCAGCCAGAGCCTCCCGGTTTCCTTGCCAGATGACACTACTTCCCTTCGCTTGGCTGCGTTTTTCAATGGTTTGCTATTTGAAAAATCGAAGGGAATCCACCGCCAGGCAACCGTTGTAATGGCCAAAGAGAGGCAGGGCGGCAGGTAAAGCAGCAACATGAAAAACATTGGAACCGCAAAACCCGCGAGAACGAACGACCATCGGGTGACAAATAGGATCACGAGGTGGATCAAGAAGAGCGCCAGGCAAACGCCGATTTGCGCTTTCGCACGATAAGGTCTCGCTGCTTCATCCTCGCGGTCGGCCCGCCGTTTCCAGATGAATGCGAGAAGCAGGATAAGAGCGGCTGCCGTCATGCATCCCTTTATGTAGATGCCAACGTCGCGTTCCGGCGCGTAGGAGGACAGTCCGGCCAGAGTCAGTGTTGCAGATACTTTTGGGTCTGGCCTTTCCGGCCCGAATAGAGTGAGCGTCGTCAGCATCAATTCCGTGCCGATCGACACTCCGAAAACAAGCGGCCACCAAACAGCGAGTCGTGATGAGCTATTCATGAACGGCGGATTTTTGCGCCACGAGATACAAGTTGCCGAGCGGCACGGAGAGCGGGATGCGCCCGAGCGAGGTCGTCTTCAACAACCAAAGCAGCGCGCGCTTGAGCGGCGCGGGAAACGGCACGAGCCGCGTGATGTATTGCAGCGGGTAGTGGTTGAAAACGGAGCCGGTGTGCTGGACTTCGAGGCCGGCATTTTCCGCGAGTTTCGAGAGCGTCGCCGGGCTGTAGAGATACGTGTGCTCGATGTCGATGATGGGGCTGCGCTCGCCAAGAAGGCGTGCGGAGACGCTTTCGATGTTGTGGTTCAGAATCAAAACGAGGCCGCGGCTTTTTAGCACGCCCGCGCATTCATGAAGCAAGGCGGCCGGCTCGGAGATGTGGTCGAAAACCTGGAACAGGCAGACCACGTCGAACGTCTCCGGCGCGAAAAGTCCGGGTCGCATCATGTCGCAGACGATGCGATCGCGGATGCCCGGCTCGGCTTGTTCAACGACGGCGGAGCCGGGTTCCACGCCGTTCACGTCCGGGTAGCCGCGCGCCCGCGCCTCCTCGAGGAAGAAGCCGTTGCCACAGCCGATCTCGAGCAGCGAGCCTTTGCGGGCGCCGAAGGCTTCGAGTCGGTCGAGATAATGCCCGTAAGTGCGGCGCAGGCTGGCGACTTCGGCACCGTAGTCAAACGTGCTTTGCCGGTAGAGCTCGCCGAGCGTCGCGGCGTCCGCGACGGGGTCGGAGCGGACGAGACCGCATCCGTTGCATCTCACCATCCGGTAGTGGATGCGATCCGGCAGCCGCCGCGCGGAAAATATCTCCGGGTTGAAGTGGCCGAGGCCGAAGTTCGCCGGGTAGAGTTCCGTCGCGTTGCCTTCTGTGCCGCAGATCGCGCAGCGCGTGGTGTGAAGCGTGATGTGACTCATTTGACCAGCCGGATCGTGTAACCCAGCGGATCATCGGAGTTACCGATGCCGCAGAGCAGGGAGAGATGCCCGAGGAGAATGGAGGCGACCAGAATCGGACTGCACAGGACCGTGAGAAGCAGGCCGGGCCACTGGATTCTGCGCTCCCGGATGATGGACCGGGTGAAGACCACGATGATCTTGGCCGCGATGGTGGTGACATCCGTTCCGCGCGGCACGACGCTAACGCTGGAAAAAGCCGCGAACAGCGCCGTCAGCGCCGTGGGGGTGAAGCGATGATAGTCGTGCGGCACATAATGAAACCGCGCGGACCATGGAATCGTGACTAACGCGGTGCCCCGCTGCTTCATTACGCGATGAATCTCAGAGGCGAGCCGCGCCGGCTCGGCGACATGCTCAAACACCTCCGAGCAGACCACGTGGTCAATGGAGCCGTCTTCGAAAGGCAGCGTCCTTCCGTCAAACGCGGTGACGTCCGCCCGTCTGTAGCCGAATTCGCCCGCGTCGAAGGTGTCCACGGGGAGATACGTGGCGGCATCGCGATTGATCAGGTGCGCATAGGGACAATCACCACACCCGACATCCATGACCTTTCCCTTGAGGGAGGGAAGGAACGCCTTCATGTCGCGGAACACCGTGATCACCTGAAAATCAGCCAGAAGCCGTGCGTAGAACGCGATATTCCCCTTGATGCCCGTGGGGGCGACATGGGCGAACGGCTGGAAGTGTTCGCTCACGCGCCGGGGTTCTTGGGTTCCTGTGGCGGATTCCTGCGCGGATCGTTGAGGATGCTCTCGACGACAAAGGGCGGGCGGCGTTTCACCTCGTCATAAATGTGCGCGAGATACGAGCCGATGATCGCAAGGCAAAGGAGTTGGATGCCGCCGAGGAACAGGATGAGCACGATGAGCGTCGCGAATCCGCGCGGTGCCAGATCGGGGCGGAAGATGCGCAACAGTATCTGGATGAATGCCGCGATGAATGAGCCGCCGACGGTGCAGAGTGCGAGCCAGGTTATGAGGTCGAGCGGCGCGTAGGAAAACGAGAGGATGCCCCTGCGCGCCCAGTCGAGGTTGCGCAGCAGGTTATTTGTCGTTACGCCAAACATCCGCTCGGGGCGCACATAGGGCACGCCAATTTGCCTAAAGCCAACCCAAGCGCGCAGGCCGCGCATGAAGCGATTGTTCTCCGGAAGGCCGTTAAGCGCATCAACCACCCGCCTGTCGATGAGTGAAAAATCGCCGGCATCGAGCGGGATCGGCACGTAGGATGCGGCGCGGAAGACGCGGTAGAACGCCTTGTAGGCGATTTGCAAAAACCGCGTCGCCTCGCGCTGGACGCGCTCACCGTAGACCACGTCGTAGCCTTCGACCCACTTTGGGTAGAACTGCGCTATCATCTCCGGCGGGTCTTGCAGGTCGCCGTCGAGCAGCACGACGGCGTCGCCCGTGGCGATCTTCATGCCGCTGGTGAACGCGTTTTGCGAGCCGAAGTTCCTCGCGTGGTTGATGACGATGGTCTTCGGGTCGCGCGCGGCCAGTTCGGCGAGGACTTCGCGCGCGTTGTCCGGGCTGTTGTCGTTGACGAAGATGATCTCGTAGTCGCAGCCGATTTCTTGAAATGTCTTGGTCAGCCGCTCGTGCATGACCGGCACGGCGGGCGCGTCGCGGTAGCACGCGATGATGGCGCTGATTTTTTTGCGCGGTGCCGTGCTCATTTCGAGGAAAGCAGGCCGGTCGCCGCGTTCACGAGCGCGTCCGTGGAAAGCCCGAGGCGCTCCTGCATCCACGCCTGGCTGCCGGAGCGGCAGCCCGGATGCGACTGGAAGCCGGTGCGGATGACGCGCGAGCCGGGCGCGTGCTCGGCAGCGAGTTCCGCCACCCACGAGCCGAGGCCGCCAATTGTGTAGTGTGTCTCGACTGTGATCGCGTGGCCGAAGCGCCGCAGATGATCGAGTGCGTCTGCGTCGGGGCCGGGGTTGAGCGAGGAGACGCACAGCACGGTCGCGCCAATGCCGCGCAGATGCAGCGCGCGCGCCGCGTTCAGCGCGTCGAGCGCCGCAGTTCCCATCGCGATGAAAAGAATGTCGCAGCCTTCGTGGATTGTCTCCGCGCGGCCAAGCTCGAAGCGCCCGTCAAGGCCGGGCACGACGATGCGGTCGTCTTTTCCGAGCCGGAGATAAAGCGGCTGCGGCAGGTCCCAAGTTCTCCGCACGGCGGTGCGCGCCTGTCCCGCGTCACACGGGCAGACGATGGTGAGGCCGGGCTGCGTGCGCAGGATGGCGACGTCCTCGAGGCCGAAATGCGAGATGCCATTGTGGCCGTATTCCACGCCACCACCGACGCTCACGACACGCACGGGCAGCCGGTGCGCCACCGGGCCGTTGCGGATGAACTCGAAGGGCCGCATCGTCGCGAAGTTCACGATGGAATAAACGAACGGCAGGAAGCCCGCCTCGGCGAGGCCGGTGGCCACGCCGACCATGTTTTGCTCGGCGACGCCGACGTTGAAAAATTTCCCCGGATGCCGGGCCGAGAATGGCTCCAGCGCCATGAATCCAAGATCGGCCGTCAGGAGCAGGATGCGCCCGTCCTTGTCGGCGATGTCCGCCAGCGTCTCGGCAAACGCGCGCCTCATGCCCCCACCTCCGCCGTCGCCTGCGCGAACTCGTCGTCCGTCAGAGGCAGGTAGTGCCACTTGATTTGGTTTTCCATGAATGAAACACCCTTTCCGAAAGTCGTGCGCGCCACGATGACGTGCGGGTACTCCCCGGCGGCAAAGCATCGCTCGAGCCCCGCGGCGAGCGCCGCCGTGTCATGGCCATCCACCTCCTGCGTGTCCCAGCCGAAGGCTCGCCAGCGCTCCGCCATGTTCGGGATCGCGCACACGTCCTGTGTGTAACCGAACGCCTGCTGTCCGTTTAGGTCGATGATCGCGACGAGGTTTCCAAGCTTGTGGTGGGCAGCGAACATCGCCGCCTCCCAGACCGAACCTTCGTTGCACTCGCCATCACTCATGACGGCAAAGACGCGCCGTGGCGAGTTTTGGAGCTTCGCTGCGAGGGCTGCGCCCGCGCCCATCGACAGACCCTGCCCGAGCGAGCCCGAGGAGAAATCAATGCCTGGCAGCTCATGTTCGGGATGCACGCCAAGCAGGGAGTCGTCGCCATGGAAAGTGTCGAGTTGCTCGCGTGAAATGAGGCCGCGCAAATGCAGTGCCGCATAGAGTGCCAGAGCCGCGTGGCCTTTCGACAGAACGAATCGGTCACGGTCCGGATCACTCGGATGATTCACCCGGATGGCATTGTAGATGGAGGCAATGATTTCCACGACACTCAATGCGCAGCCGATGTGCCCGACGTGCGCCCGCTTGGATTGATCGAGGATAATCTTGCGGAGTGCTGAGGGGTTCATCGAATTGGAGGTTGTAAATATCGGGAACCGTCTGGGTTTCACAAGCCGGAAATGCCTCATATTGTGCTTTCCTAATCTCGTCATGGATTTCCAGTGGGTGACCGTTAAATTGATCACACGATGACTCCAGCGCGCCTTTTCCGTCTCATGCTTTGGGTGCATTGGCGCTCGCTGCTGGCGCGGTTGCGGCGGATTCAAGAGCAGTCCCGACTGATGCTGTTCGTGCTGGGTGCGTTTGTGATCGGTTATCTTGTCGTGGGCTATTGGCTGTTTTACGCGGGGCTGAATTACCTTCAGAATTTTCCCATCCTCGGCGCGCTTTTGTCGCAGCGCATTCTGTATCTCATCTTCGGTTTCTTTTTTGTGATGCTGGTGTTCTCGAACCTGATCATCGGGTACTCGGCGCTTTTCAAAAACCGCGAGATGAACTGGCTGCTGACGCTGCCGATTTCGCACAAGCAACTTTACCGGTGGAAGTTCATCGAGTCGCTGGCGGTGTCGAGTTGGGCGCTGATTTTTTTCAGCGCGCCGATGATGGTGGCTTACGGACGCGTCCATAATGTACCCGCGATTTTTTATGTGCAGGTGATCGCAGCGTATCTGCCGTTCGTGGTGATTCCTGCGCTGCTCGGATCCTGGCTGCTCCTGCTGCTGGTCCGGGTGTTGTCGCGGTCATGGGTGAAAAAGGGTTTGCTGGTTTTCGCGGTGCTGATTCTGGCGTGGCTGTTCATCGGCGTGAAACCGATCACGGAACTGGAAGCGGCGAGCCAGCAGGATGTGCTGTCGATCAATCAACTCCTGCGACACACGCGCGTGAGTCTCTACCCATTGCTGCCGAGCGCGTGGCTGTCGCGGGCGGTGATAGCTTGGCGCGAAGGTCTCGCTCAGCAGGGCGGGTTCTTTTTTCTCGTGCTGTTGAGCAATGCGCTGATGGGGCTGCTTGTGGGCTTTGAGGTTGCGGGCCGGTTTTATTACGGGAGTTGGGCCGCCGTGGCGAGTTCGCGCGCGGAGCGCTTCCAGCGAAAGGCGGAAGCGAAGCGGCAAAAGGGGCGCCGACGTTCGTTGATCGAATGCTTCACGGACTGGTTGCCGTTTGTCTCTCGACCCGTGAAGGCGCTTGCGCTCAAGGATGCGCGGATGTTTGCGCGCGACCCGGCGCAGTGGATTCAGTTCGCGATCTTCTTCGGGCTGCTCTGCATGTATGTGCTGAACCTGCGCAACATCGCCTTCGATTTTCGGAATGAGTTTTGGGAAATGACGATCAGTTATCTGAACCTCGCGGCGTCGGCGCTCACGCTCTCGACGCTCACGACGCGGTTTGTTTTTCCGCAATTCAGCCTCGAAGGCCGCCGGCTTTGGATCGTCGGGCTGGCTCCGGTGGGGCTGGGGAGGGTGCTGCTTCAAAAGTTCTGGCTCAGCTCGATTGCGGCGATGGCGATTACGGTGAGCCTGAACATCGCGTCCAGCCTGGTGCTGAACCTGCCGCCGGCGCGCGTGCTTTTTTTCGCCGGATCGATCGCGTTGATGAGTGCGACGATGTGCGGGCTTGCGGTTGGCCTCGGAGCGCTGTTTCCAAACATGAAGGAGGACAATCCCTCGAAGGTCGTCTCCGGCTTCGGCGGCACGCTGTGTCTGGTGGTGAGTTTTGTTTACATCGCTTGTTTCGTGGCCCTGGTGGCGGTGCCGGGGATCCGGCGCGCGGCGGGTCGCCAGATTTTCCTGCCGGACGCTGCGGCGATCGCGCTGGCGGTGGCGCTGAGTTTGTTCGCGCTCGGTTTTCCGATGTTTTGCGCGATCCGGCGCGTGAAAAATCTGGAGTTTTGAAACGAGGGCTTTAAGGTGCCAAAAACCAAACCCTGATACATGGCAGAACGCGTTAAAGACAAGGAACCCCAACTGGAATTACCCGAGGACGCAGGTCCGGAGCATCTCGACGAGCAGGTGCAAAGAGCGCAGGAGGAGCTCGTGGCGCTGAAGCGGAAGCAGGAGCAGATCGAAAAGCAAAAGCGGGAACTCGAGGAACTGTCGAAGCGCCAGGAGCAGTTGCAGCAGGGCAGGGCGGAGATGGTGGACGAGCTGACCCGCTCTCTCGTGGTGCTCGAGCGCGAGACTTACGATGCGCAGAGGCGGGTCGAGCAGCTCAAGGGCATCCACGAATCGTTCGTGCAGCACCTCGACATACTCGAGGCGATCAACCCCAAGAACTGGGACAACGCTGACATCAACAAGGAATTGAACCGGGCGCTCAGCGCGGTCGATGATGCGCGCGCGGAGTTCGCCCGTTCGCGCGCAGCGCTCAACGCGGAGGTTCCGAAGGAAGTGCTGCCGCCGGCAATGAGCAGCGATGCGTATCAGGAAATGTTTGGCGCACCCGCCGAGCACGATTTCATCTACTGGCTCAAGAGCGGCTTTGCATTCACGCTTCCGTTGCTTGGGTTCGGAATCATTCTGCTGTTCGTGCTCGTTGCGCTGCTGGACAAACACTAAATGAAGTCCAAACGCCCCCAGCGATCGAGCGGCAAAGGCTCGCCGATCGACGACAAAAAAAAGAAGCTTCTGGAGGAGCAGGACAAGCTGGAGGCAAAACTGAAGAAGCTGGAGGCATTCATCGGAGAAGCGCCGCGCATGCAGGAGCAATTGCAAAAGGAGCGGCGCGAGCAACTGTCGTCCCTGTCATCTCGCGGTGGACGCAGAGTCGATGCGCCCCATGCAATCGCGGGAAGGGGTTACGTAATCGCGCCCGACCTCCCTCGCAAATCGCGCAGAACCTTGAAAGCCGAGAGGCGGCAGATGCAGCTAAAATTCTTTGTGCTCTGCCTTACTTTCCTGTTCGTCATGTTCTGTTTGTATCACGCCATGCGATAGCATTTGCGTGATGCGCAGCCAAAAAATCATTCCCAACGCTCCTGGTTTCCTCTCAAATACGGCGCATGAGTTCCGATTTTGACGTGCGCTACACGGCGCAACTTGCCCGCTTGAATTTGACCGAGGACGAAATTGCGAAGTTCCAATCGCAGCTTTCGCAGGTGCTGGATTACGTGGAGAAGCTCAAGCAGGTGAACGTCGGCGACGTTGAGCCGACGGCGCACACGGCTCCGGTTTTCAACGTGTTCCGCGAGGACGAGCCGCGCGACTTTTTCGACGCGAAAGCCGCGCTTCAGAACGCGCCGCGTCAGGCGAACGATTTGTTCATCGTTACCAAAGTGGTTGAATAGCCATGGAACTCACCTCGCTTTCAGTCACGGAACTCCAGTCCCGCCTTCGCGCGAAGGAAGTCTCGCCGGTCGAGGTCGTCGAGGCGCTGGAGAAACGCATCGCGGAGGTTGATCCAAAAATTCACGGCTATCTCTCACGCGATCTCGAAGCCGCGCGCGCGCTCGCCTGCAAAGCCGACGTGGCGCTGCCGCTTGGCGGTGTGCCGATCGCGATCAAAGACGTGATGAACGACACGGGCCAGCCTTGCACCTGCGGGTCGAAAATTTTGCGCAGCTATCGGGCGCCCTACGACGCGACCGTGATCCGCAAATTGAAGGAGTCCGGCGCGGTTCCGTTCGGCCGCACGAACATGGATGAGTTCGCGATGGGGTCATCGACCGAGAACTCGAGCGTCCATGCGACGTTGAATCCGTGGGACACCACGCGAATCCCCGGCGGCTCGAGCGGCGGATCGGCGGCGGTCGTCGCGGCGGATGAGGCGTTCGCGGCGCTTGGCTCGGACACGGGCGGCTCGATCCGCCAGCCGGCGGCGCTCTGCGGGTGTGTCGGGTTGAAGCCGACCTACGGCCGCGTGTCGCGGTTTGGACTGGTGGCGTTCGCATCGTCGCTCGATCAGATCGGGCCGTTTGGAAAAACGGTTCGCGACACCGCGCTGCTGCTCAACGTCATCTCCGGTCACGACCCGATGGATTCGACCAGCCTCGCCGACCCGGTGCCCGACTACACCGCGCTTCTCGGCCAGGATTTGAAAGGCGTGCGGCTGGGTATGCCGAAGGAGTATTTCATCGAAGGAATCGACCCGCAGGTGGATCAAGCCGTTCGCGCGGCGATCCGACAATACGAATCGCTGGGTGCGGAAATCGTCGGGGTGTCGCTGCCGCACACCGAGCACGCGGTCGGCGTCTATTACATCATCGCGACGGCCGAAGCCTCGGCGAACCTCGCGCGGTTCGATGGCGTGCGTTACGGGCATCGCGCGGAGAATGTGACCGGGCTGCTCGATCACTACGGGCGCACACGCGAGGAAGGTTTCGGAGCCGAAGTCAAAAGGCGCATCATTCTCGGCACCTACGTTCTGAGTTCCGGCTACTACGACGCTTATTACCTGCGCGCGCAAAAAGTTCGCACGCTCATCCGGCAGGACTTCACGAACGCGTTTGAGAAAGTGGACGCGATTATTTGCCCGACATCGCCTGAGCCGGCGTTCAAAGTCGGCGAGCGCAGCGACGATCCGCTTCGCATGTATCTCGCGGACATTTTCACCATCGCGACGAATCTCGCGGGCATCAGCGGCATCAGCATCCCGTGCGGCTTTGCGACGATCGACGATAAGCCGCTGCCCGTCGGATTGCAGTTGATCGGGAAGCCGATGGACGAGGCGAACCTGCTAAAGATCGCTCACGCGTACGAGCAGAGCACCGGGTGGCATCGGCAGCGCCCGTCGTTGTAGGCGGAGCCGGCTCGGAGCATGCGGAAGAAAGGCGCTCTGCGTTTACGCCGCTTCGGCCATCTTGTGGCCGAGGAACTTCATCGTCTGGGTGAGTTGTTCGACCTTCAGAGGCTTCTTCAAAACGGTGACAGGGCCGTATTTCAAAATGTTGTCCAGCATTTCGCTGTCGGGATAGCCCGTGATGATCACGACATTGAGGTTCGGATCGATCTTCTTGGCTTCCTTGTAAACCTCGTCGCCGGTGATGTCGGGCAGCACGAGATCGAGAAACACCAGATCGAACTTCTGTTTCTTGATAGCCGAGAGAGCTTCCTTGCCAGTGCCGACGATCAGGCGGCTGAAGCCGGTCTTTTTCAGAAAGAGCTTGAACATGGCCTGCAGGGCGACATCGTCATCGACGACGAGAACCGTGGGCTGGCCGTGTTGCTCCTCGTGCAGAATATCGCGGTCGAGCGAGTCTTTCTTGATCCTCCAGCGGCCTCCGATTTGAATGGCCGGTAATTGGCCGCGTTGAACCAGGTAATAAACCGTTGGCAAGGGAATTCGCAGGTATTCAGAGGTTTCTTTAACCGTCAGTAGATTGTGCATTGGGTATTTATGATTGGCATTTTACCGTTCTGGCTGGCTGCCGTCTATGAATTGGTTTCTCTTTTTTTTGCTAAGTTGTCAACGGCAATCAACCGATGTTCAGAAAAAGACCACCCTTCCCGACCACAACATTATCCGCTCATGAAATCCGCGAACCCAATATCTTGTGCTTTTTCGCGAAAGGCTGCCTGCGAAAGCGCACTCGTTGTCTTTGATGATTGCAGATGCTGCGGAATTCCAAAACCGCGGTAATATGCAGTGCAAACAAAAGCCATCTGTCCCGTTGACGCCGTGAGTCATTCCCTCCATATTCCGTCCCCCGCTTCCCGGAGCGACAGCCACGAATATCCTATGGAACGAATCAGAAACATCGCAATCATCGCGCACGTCGATCACGGAAAGACGACGCTGGTCGATCAACTCCTAAAGCAGTCAGGCACTTTTCGCGCGAACGAGGCCAAGGCCACCGAAATCCGAATCATGGACTCGATGGATCTCGAGCGCGAGAAGGGGATCACGATCAAGGCGAAGAACGCCGCGTTCCGCTGGCACGATTACCACGTGAACATCGTCGATACTCCGGGCCACGCCGATTTCGGCGGCGAAGTCGAGCGCATCATGAAGATGGTGGACGGCGTGTTGCTGGTCGTGGACGCGCACGACGGACCGCAGGCGCAGACGAAGTTCGTGCTCAAGAAAGCGCTCGAAGCCGGAGCCAAGCCGATCGTCGTCATCAACAAAATCGACCGCGAGAATGCGCGCCCTCACAAGGTTCTCGACATGGTGTTCGAGCTTTTCATTGAACTGAACGCCAACGACGAGCAACTCGATTTCCCTGTGATCTACGCCTCCGCGCGCGACGGCTACGCGATGAAGGAAATCCACGAGAAGAGCGAAACGATGGAGCCGCTTTTCGAGGCGATCATCAAACACATACCGCCGCCGCCCGTGTCAGACGTGAGCTTCTTTCGGATGCTCATCTCGAATCTCGACTACAGCGATTATCTCGGCCGCATCGCTTACGGGCGCATCATGAGCGGACGCGTGAAGTTGGGCGATTCGATCGTTCACATCACGAAGGACGGCAGGCGCGAGCGAGCGAATGTCACCGCGCTTTTTGGCCACGTCGGTTTGCAAAAGGTCGAAATCAAACACGCGAGCGCCGGAGACATTGTGGGACTGTGCGGTTTCGAGGACGCCTTCATCGGCGAGACGCTCACCGACACCGAGGAACGGATGCCGATTCCATTCGTCGAGATCGATCCGCCGACGATTACGATGAAGATTTGCATCAATGACAGCCCGCTCGCCGGGCGCGAGGGGAAACTTCTCACGGCGCGGCAGGTTCGCGAGCGACTCGTGCGAGAGACCCGCACGAACGTCTCCATCATTTTCAGCGACACCGACACTGCGGGGCATTTTGAAATTCAGGCGCGCGGCGAAATGCAGATCGCCATCATCGTCGAGCAAATGCGCCGCGAAGGATTCGAGGTGCTCGTCTCCCGTCCCGAGGTGATCTATCACCGCGATGAACAGGGCAACCTCCTTGAACCGATGGAGAGCCTTTACGTCGATGTCCCGAACGACAGCCTCGGCGATATTCTCCAGTCGCTGGCCGGACGCAAGGCCGACATCGTCCACATGGAGCACAACCCTCACAGTGTCACCGTGCAGGCGGTCATTCCCACGCGCGGTCTCATTGGTTTCGAGACCGATCTGGTGAACTGCACCAAAGGCCACGGCATCATGTCGCACCTGTTCAAGGAATACGGTCCGCACAAAGGCGAGATTCCGACGCGCGGCAACGGCGTGCTCGTCGCGATGGAACAAGGGGTCAGCACCAGCTATTCTTTGGAGACGATCCAGGAGCGCGGACGCCTTTTCATCGGACCGCAGGTGGAAGTGTACGAAGGGATGATCATTGGCGAAAATGCGCGTCCCGACGACATGCCGGTGAATCCCTGCCGCGCGAAAAAGCTGACCAACATGCGGTCGCAGGGCGACGGCAAGGGCATCTCGCTTGCCCCGCCGCTGACGATGACGCTGGAGCGTTCGCTCGAATACATCTCGCCCGATGAGTACGTCGAGGTGACTCCGAAGAGCCTCCGGTTGCGGAAGAAGATTCTTGATGCGACCGCGCGCAAACGGGCCGCGAACAAGGTGGCTTCGTAGCGATTGACAACCCGGCGTCACCGGCTAGACTTGCCCCTCTTTTTTATCCATCGAATCCTATGAAACGCACATATCAAGCATCGAAGCGCACGCGGAAACAGCAGTTCGGTTTCCGGGCCCGCATGAAAACCAAGAACGGGCGCGCGATCCTTTCCCGCCGCCGCCAGCGCGGGCGCAAACGGCTGCTTCCAAAGGGCGTCGAGGTTCATTTCGCGCGGCACACACAAGCGTAGAAGGCGGTTGAGAAGTTGAGGAGTTGAGACGTTGAGGGGACGCCCGCTCAACGTCTCAACTTTTCAATGACTCAACTCCACATGCTTCGTTTTCCCAAATCGGCGCGGCTCTCGCTTGCGTCGGAATTTCAGCGGGTCAAAAGCGAAGGTGAATCCTTTCACGGGAAATTCATTGTCTTGAGTGTTCTTAGAACCAACGAACCGGATACGCGGACGGGATTCATCACCTCGCGCCGGGTCGGCAACGCGGTGAAGCGCAACAAAGCCCGGCGCCGCATGCGCGAGATGGTGCGGGTGGCCCGTCCCCGGCTCAAGGCAGGACTCCGGCTGGTGCTGATCGCGCGCTGGTCTGCGGCCGACGCGACTTTCCTCGCCATGGAACAGGATTGGTTGCGGCTGGCGGACCGCGCTTCTATTTTTGCCCCATGATTTTCGTCCGCCTGATCATCCGCGCCTACCAGATTCTTCTTTCGCCGCTGATTGCGTTTGTGGCGGGACCGGGCGCGGGCTGCCGTTTCGAACCGAGCTGCTCGGTACTATTTTCTCGAGGCCTGCGAAAAGCACGGAGTCACGCGCGGAAGCTGGCTTGGAGCGAAACGGCTCGCACGCTGTCATCCGTGGGGCGGGCATGGCTACGATCCGGTGCCCGGGGGATTGTCGATTTGCGATTGTCGGTTGCCGATCGGTCGAGTCGGCGACGCCGGGCAAATGACCAATCCGCGATCCGCAATCCGCAATTAACTCATGGACAAAAAAGGAATCATCGCTGTTTCGCTCGCCATCATCACGCTCGTCGTGTGGCAGATCAAATTCGCACCGAAAATGGTGCCGCCAAAGAAGCCGCAAACAGCGGCCGCGACTTCGGGCAGTTCAACGGCTCCCACGCCTGCGGCAGTCGTTCAATCCCCTCCCCTGGTTGCCCCGGAACCGAAGCCGCCAGCGCCCACTGCCGACCAGCAGGGCGTCGCTGAGAAAACCGAGACGGCGAAAAGTCCGGCGGTGGATTATCTGTTCACCAATCTCGGTGGCGGCATCGCGAAGGCGGTCCTGCTGAACCACGAGGGCGAGAACGGGT
Source organism: uncultured Verrucomicrobiae bacterium (assembly GCA_963751395.1). Lineage (GTDB taxonomy): Bacteria > Verrucomicrobiota > Verrucomicrobiia > Chthoniobacterales > Chthoniobacteraceae > CAVVUC01. The sequence continues at coordinate 1,199,690 of CAVVUC010000001.1, forward strand.
CGAATGTGGCGCTGAACGAATTCGGATCGATTCCCATCGGCGCGCTGAGCGAGAAACCGGGCGAGGGGGAAAACGCCGCTTACAACGTCGCTGTGAACCAGGAAAGTGGCGAGGTCGTGTGTGATCGGACGACGACGGACCAGTTGCAGATCGTAAAAAAATTTACGCTGCCCAAGGCGGGGAAGGGCAAGGACGAATATCTCGTGGACCTCGACCTCAGCTTCGTCAATCGCGGTTCGCAACCGCGCAAACTCGACGGCTACTACGTTTACGCAGGATCGTCTGCCGCGGTTCACCAACATGACCTGCCGACCTACACCTCGTTCAGTTGGTACCGCAATAAGCTCGTGGATACGAACGTCACGTGGTTCTCCGAGGGCCGCATCCCGGTGCTCGGGATTCAGACATCCCCTCAGAAGACGACGTATTCCGCGACGGCGGATGCCATCGCGTGGGCTGGCGTTAGCAGCCAATATTTCACGACCATCGTGACGCCCGTTGACGTGAAGGGTGCCTTCGTTTGGGCCCGGCGCTTCCAGTTCGATTTCCAGGAACGCACGACCGGCAAGATCGATTGGGCGCAGCGCGGCGTCTCGACTTCGCAGCCTTACGCGATCGAGGGGGCGCTCGGCATGCCCGGATTCAGCCTCGCGCCGGGTGAGACAAAGCACGCGCAGTTCCGCGTCTATGTCGGGCCGAAGCAATATGGGCTGTTGAAGAAGCTCGGAGAAGGCCAGGCGGCGATCATGAACTACGGCATGTTCAAAATCGTCAGCCATTTCCTGCTCAACTCGATGAACTGGCTCAACGGCATCTTCCACAGCTACGCCGCCGCGATCATCGTACTCACCCTTGGCATCAAGACCCTAATGTGGCCGCTGCAAAACGTCGCGACCAACTCGATGAAGAAGATGCAGGCGCTTCAACCGAAGATGACCGAGCTGCGCGAAAAGTACAAGGACGACCCCACGCGCATGAACACGGAGCTGATGAAGCTCTACAAAGATTACGGCGTGAATCCCTTCAGCGGCTGCCTGCCGATGTTCGTGCAAATCCCGATCTTCTTCGGCTTCTACTCGATGCTCGGCACCGCGATCGAACTGCGGAACAGCAAGTTTCTTTGGGTGCATGATCTTTCGCAGCCCGACACCGTTTTCCACCTCGCCGGCATCCCGGTGAACATCCTGCCGCTCCTGATGGCTGCGACGATGCTCTGGCAGATGCAGCTCACCCCGAAGTCCGGCGACCCCGTGCAACAGCGCGTGTTCATGTTCATGCCGCTGATCTTCATTTTCTTCTGCTACAACTTCGCGTCCGCGCTCGCGCTCTACTGGACGGTGCAGAACCTGTTCTCGATCGTGCAGCTCTACCTAACGAGAAACAGCGCAGCACCAGCATTGCAAAAAGTCGCCAGCCCACGTAAGAAAAAATAGCGAAGCACTTTTATGAGCCAGAACGCCAAGGAAATACTGGATACGATGCTGGGCTACCTCGGGTTCGTTTGTGAAATCAAAGAAATGACTCACGAGGACGGGAGCCTGACGTTGCAGGTCTATACGCCGGAGCGCGACCGGCTCATCGGTCGGCACGGCGAGACATTGGAGGACATGCAGTTTTTGCTGAACAGGCTTTTGCAGGCACACGACAAGGACGCGCCCCGCGTTCAGGTCGATGTCGAGCACTACCGCGAAATGCGCGAGGACGCTTTGATCCACAAGGTGCGCCAGCTCGCGGAACTCGTGCGCAAAACGGGCCGTCCTTTTCACCTCGATCCGATGAACGCCTACGACCGCCGGATCGTCCACAACGCCTTCAAGGACGATCCCGAAATCATGACGTGGAGTCCGCCGGACAATGAACGGATCAAGCGGATTACGCTCAAGAAGAGGCACCAGTCGCACTCTTGAGTCCGCAATCGCTCCAAGCGACACCGCTCGTTCGTGCGAGTCGTGAAAAATCCCTGTTGACATTATTCAACTCTTAGTTTGACAAACCGTCCGAGCCGGACCAATCTTCCGATCCATTTTTCCGTTAGAGCCGCTTTCCAATCCCATTATGACCAGCCATCTCGTCGAAGAAGCATCGAAAATCATTCCGGTCCCGCAAGTGCTGGTGAACGTCGTTTCCCGCAGGGTCCGGCAGCTCAGCCAGGGGCATCGACCGCTGATCGAAACCGGGCCGCGCATGGGTCTCTCCGACATCGCTCTCACCGAGATCATCCACGGAAAGCTGAGCTTCGAGGCGGCTGCGGAAGCTGTCAACGGAAGCTAGGAATTGCGGAACGCGGAATGCGGATTGCGGAATGAATTCGCGTTCCGAATTTCAAAACCCGCCGCCGCATGTCCGACATCGTCACCAACCGCAAAGCGTTTCATGATTATCACATCATCGAACGCTTCGAGGCGGGCATCGAACTGAAGGGCACCGAGGTCAAGTCGATCCGTGCCGGATTTGCAAACCTGACCAACGCCTTCGCGCGCATCGAGAACCGCCAGTTGTTTTTATTCGGCTGCGACATCCAGCCCTACGAGCGCGCCAGCCACGAGCAGCACGATCCAAAGCGCAGCCGGCGGCTGCTCCTGCACCGGCAGGAAATCAACAAGCTTTTTGCGCTCTGCTCGGTGAAAGGCCACACGCTCGTGGCCCTGCGGATGTATTGGAAAGATCACCACGTGAAAATCGAACTCGGCGTCGGCAAGGGCAAAGAGGCGCGGGACAAACGCGCCGATCTCAAGGAGCGCGCGACCAAACGCGAAGTCGATCGCGAAGTCTCGCGCTTCAACCGCAAACGCGGGTAGAAAGAAGGCGAAACCCTTTAGATTTCCAACCTTGGAAGGATGGAAATATCCAATAGGAAATCGCCGGTGCCGCCGCCTACGCTTCAGCCACGAAGAATGCCGCGCTGCTCGCGGAAGAATAAGACTCCCGTTCTCTCTTCTTGCCAGAACGGCTGGAATTTGATAATTACCAGACTCATCGAATTTTAATCATGAGCGGGCAGTGACATAAAAGACGCTGATTTGTACCGAGTGGCTTTGTGGCATCAATCGATCATGCACACCTAAAACACTATGCGGACAGAAACTCATTCCGAATCCATTTTGCACCCCGGTGTCTCACAGAAACGCCCTGCGGGCTTTGGCCCACTCCTTCTTCTCCTGCTGGCGCTGCTCACGCAACACGCCGGCGCGGTGACTCGAACCTGGACCGTGACCACGGGCACTTGGAACGTGGCCGGCAACTGGTCGGGGAGCGCGTTGCCGACTTCGTCGGATGACGCCTTGATCGACAGCAGCCGCACGGCGCTTGTCACGACCGGAGTTTCCGGCACTGCCTCCAACATCTACATCGGCAACACCGGTGTCGGGGCGATCACGATTTCCGGCGGCTCGGTCACGAGTGGGGCGGGCTATATCGGGAACAGTGCGGGTTCCAATGGGACGGCCACCGTCACCAGCGGCACATGGAACAACAGCGGACAACTCTATGTCGGCCTTTCCGGCACCGGCTCTTTGGTTGTCAATGGCGGCTATGTCTCCAGCAACAGCAGCTATGTCGGAGCCGCTGGCAGTTCCAACGGGACGGCCACCGTCACCAGCGGCACATGGAACAACACCACTCAACTCACGATCGGCTCGTCCGCCACAGGATCTCTGACCATCAATGGCGGAACTGTATCCGACCAGGACGGCTACATCGGGTTTAGTGCAAGCGGCAAAGGAACGGCAGCCATCTCCAGCGGCACATGGAGCAATACAAACAGCCTTAACGTCGCGACTTCCGGCAGCGCCACATTCAACCAAACGGGCGGCTCGGTCTCGGTCACCGGCTCCACCGGGACGCTTTGGATCGGCTCCCAGCTTGGCTCCATCGGCAACTACACGATGAATGCTTCGGCCGGGGCGAGCACGCTTTACGCGCCGACCATCATTGTCGGCGGGAGCGGCAGGGGCACCTTCACCCAGGGCGGAGGCACCAGCACCCTCGGCATCAGCGGCACATTGGCTGGAAATCTCTACGTCGGCAACAGCGCGGGAAGCACGGGGAACTACAACCTCAATGGTGGGACGCTTAGTACCTCTCAACTCCGGATCGGAGTATATCGGGGAGAGCGGGACTGGCACATTCACTCAAACCAGCGGGACCAACTCCAGTTATATCGAGGTTGTTGGCGATCTGGCGGGCTCTATCGGCAGTTATGTTCACAGCGGAGGAAGGAACGCCACGACCAACAACCTCATTGTTGGCAACAGTTCCGGGGCCACGGGCAGTTATGCGCTCAGCGGCAGCGGTAATCTGAGCGTCTCCGGTGATGAATACGTCGGCTCCAACGGTACGGGCACGTTCACTCAGACGGGCGGCACCCACTCAGTTTCATCGAACCTCCTTCTCGGCTACAACGGAACCGGTAATGGAACCTACAACCTCAGCGGCAGTTCAACTCTGAGCGCTTATCAAGAAGGCATCGGCTACAATGGCGCGGGCACTTTCACTCAGACGGGCGGGACCCACTCAGTTTCATCACTTCTCTATCTAGGCTTCGACGGAACCGGTAATGGAACCTACAACCTCAGCGGCAGTTCAACTCTGAGCGCTTATCAAGAAGGCATCGGCTACAATGGCACGGGCACTTTCACTCAGACGGGCGGGACCCACTCAGTTTCATCGGATCTCCTTCTCGGCAACAGCGCCACCGGCAAGGGAACCTACAACCTAAGCGGCAGTGCAACACTCAGCGTCTCCAATTCTGAAGCCATCGGCTACTCCGGCACGGGCACTTTCACTCAGACGGGCGGAACCCACTCAGTTTCATCCAAACTCTATCTAGGCTACACCGGAACCGGAACCTACAACCTAAGCGGCAGTTCGACTCTGAACGTTGCCAGTAATGAATTCATCGGCTACTCAGGCACGGGCACTTTCACTCAGACGGGCGGAACGAACTCCGCTACTTCCATCACTCTCGGTAGCCAATTAACCGGGAATGGAATCTACAACCTAAGCGGCAATTCAACCCTGAACGTCTCCAATTATGAAAGCATCGGCAATAGCGGCACGGGCACGTTCACTCAGACGGGAGGAACGAACTCCGCTTTAGGTAATCTCTTTGTCGGCGACAGCTCAACAGGTAATGGAACCTACAACCTAAGCGGCAGCGGGGCTCTGAGCGTTTCTACTTCCGAATACATCGGCAACAGCGGCAGGGGTACGTTCACTCAGACGGGCGGAACGAACTCCGCTTTATCCAGTCTCTATCTCGGCTACTACTCCACCGGTAATGGAACCTACAACCTTAGCGGCAGCGGGTCACTGAGCGTAGCCTCGACTGAGTATATCGGCTACTCCGGTACGGGCACGTTCACTCAAAACGGCGGCGTCCATTCCGTGGGTTCTGGCGGTCTGATTATCGCGGCCAATGGTGGCAGCAGCGGCACCTACAATCTACAAAACGGAATACTGACGACTTCCTCGGTCACCGTGAACGCGGGCGGCACTTTCAACCAGAGCGGCGGCACACTCAACGCGACGACTTTCAACGGCGTCATGAACCAAAGCGGAGGCCAGTTCAATGTGACGACATTTGCGCAATCCGGCGGTTCCATTTCGGGAACGCTTCAGAATCTAGGCACCTACGCCTACAACAGCGGCTCCTTTAACGGGCGGCTGATCAACCAGGGAACCGTCAACTTCAACGCCGATTTCACCGCCGGGAACGGACTGGAGAATGACGCAGTGATGACCATTGCCTCCGGCACTTCTGTGAGGACGGTCACACTCAACGGCGCGGGCCTGGATAACGAAGGAGTGTTCACCGTCGCAGCTGGTGCAGTCCTCAACTTGAACGGCCCGCTGGTGAACAACGGAACAATGACCGTGAACCAAAACCTGACCCTCATCAGTCCAAGCACCAATGGCGGCACGCTCAATCTCGCCGGTGGCTACGTGCTGACACTCAGCGGGACGACTCCTTTTACCAACACCGGTGCGGTGAACCTGAACGGCGCGCCGATCGCCGGCAGCGGCACCTTTATTAACAGCTACGGCGGAGTAGTGTCGGGCGATGGCGGGGCAATCATCAGCAACTTCGCCAACAGCGGCGGACTCCTCCAGGTGACGAGCAACATGACAGTGACGAAGGCTTTTTCCAACAGCGGCGCAATCCAGATGGGCGGCGCGGGGACAAGTCTCACCGGCGGAGCCATCGCGAACACCGGCTCCATCCAGGGGGCGGGCAACGTGAGCAACATAATCACCAATGCCGCCGCGGGCACGATGGAGGCCATCGGCGGAACACTGACCATCGGCAGTCTCGCGGGCGGCACCAACAGCGGACTGGTGGCCGCGTCCACCGGCAGCAAGGTGTTGTTCACGCAGGGAATGGCGGTCAACAAGGGGATCATCAACATCACCGGCGGCACGTTTGACAACAACAGCCACACGCTGAACAACACCGGCGAGATCAGCGGCTGCGGCATCTTCCGCACGAGCGGTTTGACCAACAGCGGCACGGCGACATTCACCGGCGGCCTGACGACCGTGAACGGCAATGTGACCAACAACGGCAAAGTCGCCGTCGCCTACAACCCGGCGCTCTTTACCGGCGCGGTGGTGAACAGCGGCACCTTCAAGACCACGAGCACGACGGTGACTTACGGCAGCACCTTTACCAACAACGGCACCTATATCAGCGATCCTTCCACGCAGAACTTCACGGACTTGATCGTCGGCTCCGGCGGCTCGCTGATCGGCGGTGTGGGTGACGTGTTCAATGTCACCGGCGACCTGACCAACAACAGCACGCAGAGCGCAACCTTCAACGTGAGCCAGGCTAAGTTTACGCTGCAAGGAACGGGCAGTCATCAGGTGACATGGAGCAGCGGAGCGGCCTTCAAGATCGGCACGCTGGAAGTGCAGAACGGCGGCTCGGCCACGATCGTAAAGAGCGGCACGGCGACCGGCGCGGCCATTTACGTGGGCGCGCTGCAAATCGACGGCAGCGCCAAGGTAAAGCTGCAAGCGCACACGGGCGGCGCGTCGAACGTGACGGTGCTCGACATTTCGTCGCTGAATTTTGCAAGCGCGCTTGCGGCGGACGCGAAGTTGAGCGCGGACGCCGTGACGGGTGGAGATGAAAGCGGGATCGGTCTCGCATCAACCGCCCCGGTGCCCGAGCCGGGCACGATCGGGTTGCTGGTGGTGGGGGCTGTTGGCGGACTGCTGATGCACCGCCGCAACCGCAAGAGCGGGTAGTGCGTTGGAGTTCCACCTTCAGGTGGCTCGCCGGACACGCGAGGCAACGACCACCAGCAGGCGAACCGGTTGTTGATGCTCATTTCTTTGCGGCCTCCGGCGTGACGCGGCTGGTGCGCTGCAGAGCCTGAAGGCTGGACTCCAGCTACAGCAGCGATTCCGCAGACGAGAGCGCGCGCAGATAAACCTCGTGCTTGCCGGCGCGCATCAACTCCTCGTTCAACAGCGCGATCAAATTGTCGCAACCCGCGGGCACCAGGCAATGCTCCTCACGGCTCCCCGGCAACTGCACGTCGGTATGATAAAACTCCGACACGCCATCGTGCGTTATGCGAAAAGTCGCCGCGTCGCACTGGATGCAGAGTTCACCGATCGCGGAGCCGGCTTGTTCATGCACTTGAATGTCCAGCCGGTCGGCATCGCGTCCAAACACAAAACCTGTCTCCTTTTTTTCCGCAAGCGACCACCCGAGCTGCGCCGCGAGCCAGCCCAGAAGCAGCACCGCAGTTGTGCGGTGGTTGATTGCGTGAACGACGCGAACACTCCTTGCGCGCCTGAGTTCGGCGAGATTTCCCGGATGATCGAACAACTGCGCGACCGCCCATCGCATGTGCAGCAGCCGCGTCCAGTTCAGGTCGCACAGAATCAGGCGGGGCTTGATTTCCGCGAGTGAGTTGCGAAGCCGCGTGAGCTGCGCCCGCGGGTCGTCCCATTTCTGGCTGTCGTAAATGAGGCGGTCCACCCACGTCCAGAGTTGGGCGTCGATCTCGCGCGAGAAATCGCCGCGCCACCAGAGGTAGAGCGGCAGGTCCGAATCGAGGTGCGAGAACACGATATTCGGAATCATCTCCTTCGAGTGGCCCTCGAGCAGAAACGAAATCTGCTCGCAGCACACCTGCTTCGCCCCCGCGCGGCTCACGTGACAATGCGCGCTGATCCATGCCTGCACGCGGCGCTCGGGTGCATCGGGTTCCAGCGCGATGAGGATCGCCCGGCACGCGTGATCCTTGGTGAACTCCGATATCAGCGCCGTGTTCTCCGCGATCCGATCCGCGCCTTCGCAGTAGATCGCAAAATTGACCAGCGACGCGCGCGTCGCCGCGCCGCCGTCCACTTCCCAGAGCTTCTTCAATTCGCGGTCGATCCTTCCGATTTCAACGGGAAGTCCGGCACTGAGGTTGGCGATCGTTTCAGGCATGGGTGAAAATGACGAAATCCGAATGACGAATGACAAAGCCTGCGAAGATGCCGTTAGCGTTTCGTGCTTCGTCATTCTTTCGTCATTCGTCATTCGGATTTCGTCATTTTACAAACGCCTCCAGCTTCGACCGTCGCGCTCGATCATCTCGTCGGCTTCCTTCGGGCCCCACGAGCCGGCGGCGTATTCGCAGAGCGGGGGCGGCGTGTCGGTCTTGTGCCAGCCGTCCTCGATCAGGTCGATGAAGCTCCACGCCTGCTCGACTTCGTCGCGCCGCGCGAACAGCGTCGCGTCGCCGCTCATCGCGTCGAGCAGAAGCCGCTCGTAGGCTTCGGGGCTGGCTTTGCCGAAGCTGGTGCCGTAACGAAAATCCATCTTCACCGGCTCCACGCGAAGCATCGCTCCCGGCATCTTTGCCTGCATTCGGAGCGAGGTTCCTTCATCGGGCTGAATGCGAATCACGAGCACGTTCTGGCCGATGCCGCTTGCGGCTTTGTTGAACAAGACCTGCGGCGCGCTCTTGAACGTGACCGCGATCTCCGTCCCGCTTTTTGGAAGCCGTTTGCCGACGCGCACGTAAAACGGCACGTCCGCCCAGCGCCAGTTGTCGATGTTCAACTTGAGCCCGACGAACGTCTCCGTCATCGACGTCGGGCTCACGCGATCTTCCGCGCGATACGCCTTCACGTTCGTGCCCATCACGGCTCCGGCGGCATACTGGCCGCGCACGACGTTTTGCGCCACGCCATCGCCGGTGAGCGGCCTGAGCGAGCGCAGAACCTTCACCTTTTCATCGCGCACGCTGTCCGCCGAGAGATCGGTTGGCGGCTCCATCGCCACGAGGCAGAGGAGCTGGAGCAAATGATTCTGCACCATGTCGCGAAGCGCGCCGGAACTTTCGTAGTACGGACCGCGGGCTTCCACGCCCAGCGTTTCGCTGGCGGTGATTTGCACGTGGTCGATGTAGCGGCAGTTCCAGAGCGGTTCAAAGATCGCGTTCGCAAAGCGCAGCACCATGATGTTCTGCGCCGTCTCTTTGCCGAGAAAATGGTCGATGCGGAACGTGTCGCGTTCGGGGAACGTCTGGTCCACCACGCGGTTCAGCTCCTGCGCGCTCGGCAGGTCGGTCCCAAACGGTTTCTCGACAATCACGCGGGCCCAGCCGTCGTCGGTGGTTTTGTTCAGACCGAATTGTTTCAGCTTCCCAAGAATGCCTTCGAACTCACCCGGCGCGACGGAGAGATAAAAGAGCCGGTTGCCGCGCGTGCCCCGCTCGGCGTCGATCTGCCGAAGCCGTTCCGCGAGCCGGCGGTATCCGTCGTCGTCACCGAATTCGCTGCGGTGGTAATGAATGTGTTCGGCGAAACTCCGCCACAATTCGTCCTGCACGGACTGGCGGGAAAACTTCCGCGCCGCTTCTTCGAGTTCCGCCCGAAATTGTTCGTCGGTCTTGTCGCGCCGGGCGAAACCGACGACGGTGAGCGCCAACGGCAGATCGCCATCCGCCGCGATGTTGTAAAGCGCGGGGATCAGCTTGCGGTGCGTGAGGTCGCCCGTCGCGCCGAAGATGACGACCGTGCAGGGCTGCGGCATCGGCCTGCTTGCAAGGCCCTCGCGCAAGGGATTCACGGGATTCTTGTCGGAAGCTGTCGTGCTCAAGGTGCCGGGAACGTCGTCAATTCGATGTGGGAATTCAATGCGCAAATTCACACTCCGGAAGCGCGGCTTCCGGCCCGGCTTGTCTCTTTACGATTCGGTTGCCATCAGCAGCCACGGCAGTGGCCAACAGGCGCTTCCGCTTTCGGTCGTCTCATGCCGAGGAGCGAAGCATCCCACAAACAAGAGCGGCTCTTTGCTTGTGGGATCGGGGTTTTGTTGAGCGCCAGCGCCGCGCCTGTGTGGCCGACAGGTTAGCGCAGGCCTTCAGGCAACTGCGTCTCTTCCGTCCTGGCGATCTGCTTCTGCTCCTCGCCCTTGCGATGGATGAGAACCGTGTAGTTCTTGTCGTGGTAGCGGAGGACAACGGAGCCATCCTGCACAGCCGCCAACTGGATGTCGATCTTCTGGCCCTGCATTTGACAGGGAATCACTTCGCCCTCGGCGTACTCTTTGCCATTGATGACCGCCAGCGCAGGCTGTCCCATCAAAATGCTCGTGAGAACGAACCCGCTTGTCGAAAACTCGACTTCCTTGGCGACGGCGACCGCAGGCTCCGAAGCAGCCGGGGAAGTCGGGGAAGTCGGCGAAACAACCGGTCTTACCCAGCCGATTGGCCAGAAGGGATCATGTTCCCTGCCTGCGGTGGAGAACGAGGAGCGATTCTTGAGCTTGAAGCCAGGATCATTTTGCGCCGCTGCATGGGATGCCATGCAGGCGACAAGCAGAAATACAAAACCGATGGTGCGTAGTTCGTTTTTCACTGTGTAACGATGGTGCTGGCCGTTAAAATGGCGTGTTGAAATTCCGGGTCCGCGGTGTTCGCTTCGACTTGCAGGTTGGTGATTTCAAGAAGCGGATCTTCGTTTTCCAGGCCCGAGAGGGCGATCGCAAGGGGAATGAAGCCGACTTTCGGAAGATCGATCGACCAGACCAACTTGCGAAACCCGGATACATCCTTGAGCGGCACTTCGCTGATGAGCCGGGCAGAGCACTTCTCAATGCCCTGGCGCTTGAAGAAATCCGCGAGTCGCGGCGGGAACCACGCCACTGGAGCGCCTTCCGGGATCAATCCCTTGATTTGATCGAGAACAGCGCTGTCCGCGGGCTCCTGCTTTTCGAGGTTTGCTGTGTTTGCGATCTGTTTCTTGGCGTCGGCGATCTGCGGGGTCAGCGTGTTTATATCCTTCATGGCCCGTGCTTCGCGGCTGGAAAGCGGCCCAAGCAGCATGGTGAAGTATCCATACATCAAGGCCACGAGCAGTATCGCGCTCAACGCGATTTTCTGAATTTCGTCTTTGCCGAGTTTCATATTATTGCTTTGCGACGCGAGGTTTTCTGTCGGTTGCGAGCACGGGGGCTTTCGCCGGCGTATCGCTGATGAGTTGAAATTGCATGGAGAAAACTGCCGTCGCGTACAGCTTGCCATCGATCTTTACGGTTTGCTCCGAGTCTTCCAGGGTCTTGAACGATGAGTTCACCCCTTTGTATTTTTCAGAGAGTTTGTTGAAAAAGGCCGTGCGCAAATCCTCCGCCACCTTGCGGGGTTGTTCCCCGCTCGAGATGCCGGTGACCGAAAGGCCGCCCTGCTTGTCTTTGTCGGCCATCTGGCCGTCGAGCTTCGTAAGCTGGACTTCGGCAGGCACGGTCAACAGCACCTTTTCAAAAAGAGGAGCCCAGTAAAACCGGTTCTCGATCATCTGCACCAGCGTCGCCTTGGTTTTCAACGTCACCTCGATCTCCGCCTGGCGCTTCTGGGCCACTTTGAACTTCGGCTCCGTCGCGCTCCACTCAGCGTGAAGCCGTGAAAGCTCCTCGTTCACCGAGCGGACACTTTCCATTCTGTAGAAGTAGTAGCCAAGAAACCCGACAGCGATGACGATCATTCCGATGATGCCGAGCTTGAGCGGGTCGCGGCGGCGTTGAAGGTCCGCCCTTTGAACTTCGTGGTAGAGATTTAGATGTAGCGCCATAGGTGTTACTTTGCTTTCAAGGCTTCCGCCGCCGCACCGCAGGCGACATTCAGGTTCACGCAATCCTGGGCGAGCGACTCTCTGCGGTTCGCCGGGAGGTTCACTTCGCAGTTCTTGAACGGGTCCCATGCCTCGCAGGGAATGTGAAGCTCCTCGCCCAAAATCTGCAGGACGGATTTCGATCGCGCGGGGCCGCCGGACAGAAAGATGCGCGTGATGTTCTCCTCGCGCCGTCCCTCGAAAAATCCGATCGAACTGCTGATCTCACGAGTCAGCGACCCGAGGAGCAGGCGCGCGGTCTCCACGACCAGCTCATCCTCGCCTTTGTCGAGCGCCGCGCGCGCTTCTTCGACCGATGCACCGACATGGCTGCTCAAGGCTTCGATCAGCGTCTGGCCGCCAAACTCGATGGCGCGCACGAGCACCAGCTCGCGCTTCGCGCCAACAGTCACGGTCGAGCTTGAATGACCGATATCGACGAGCAGGAACGCTTCGTTGTTAAAAACCTCCTCGTAGGCGAACTCGAAAGCATTGAACGCCGAGATCGGCGCCAGTTGCAGTGCGCCGAGAGAGTTCTTCCGCACCTGCTCGAAGCCTTCGTCGATTTGCGTCACCCGCTCGCGCGGAAGTCCGCCAACTAGATACTTCACCCGGCCGCCAGGCGCATCGAGCAAGGGCGTGGCTCCGGCCGGCTTGATCGCGTCGCAATCGAGCACGAATTCCTTCACGTCCTGATTCAGCAAGCTCATGCCGTTCAGCCGCAGAGCATCACGCAGAATCTCCGTGGGCGTTTCGGGTTGTTCGATGATGCGGATGATTGCATCCGGGCTGGAAACGGCGACACTGCAGGTTTTCGCCGTGCCCCCCATTTCCTTGAACAAACTCTTGATTTGCCGGGCAATCTGCGCCGGGCTGTCCATGCCGCCATCGAGCGTGCGAACCGCATAGTTGCTCAGCACAAACCGGTTGTTGCCGCGTCGGGAGAGCAGAACGGATTTAATGGCGTATCTGCCCAGATCGACCCCGATGATTGAGTTAGGTGTTTTTGCCATCGCGTCTTTTAGAGCAGCTTGGATGCCTCACTGATTACTTTTCCAGGTTTCGCAAAAATCGTGTTCATCGAGCTTCGGTATGCTTCGCGAGTTGCATGGCGGGTTGCGTGCCCTTGTCTGGCTTGGGCATCTGGTCCAGGAGATATTGCAGCATCCACAAAGCCGCGAATAATCCGAACACCAACAGCGCAAGGCTCCAGATTCGGAAAGCGTTTCGATTCCCCTGCGGATACATGGGCTTGCGCCGCGCCAGCTCCAGTTCGAGTTCTTTCAAAATTTGTTCGGGATCAACGTCTGGCATTTTTGAAATCATTTGTTAGTTTCGCACCCGATGTTTCGATCCGAAGACCGCAAAGCCTATATTGCTCCGTTCCTCACATTCATGCTCTTCCTCGGCCTGGTTCCGCTCATGCCGTGGCTGTTCAAGCACAATGAGTCCCTTCTCATCCGCTCGGCCCAATACTGGGTCTTTCCGCTTCAGACATTGGTCTGCGGCGGTTTGCTGATTTGGTTCTGGTCTCGCTATCAATTTGGTCACCTGGCCAAGATCGGGTTCACCACAGGAATAGCACTTCTCGTTCTCGCGATTTGGATTTCTCCCCAGGCTTTTTTCCACGCTGCTCCGCGCGCAGAAGGCTTTGATCCCACGGTGTTCGCCGACAACCGGGGCCTTTATCTTGCGACGATCGTCATGCGTTTCCTGCGTCTTGTTGTTGTCGTTCCCCTGCTCGAGGAAATATTCTGGCGCGGCTTCCTGCTGCGCGAGTTGATCAACGAGGACTTCAAAAAAGTGCCGTTCGGTTCATTCACATGGATGTCCTTTGGCGTCGTCACACTCCTGTTCGGCTTCGCGCATTGGGGACCTGATTTCTGGCCCGCAATCCTGACTGGCGCGCTCTTCAATTTCGTGGCTTATCGGACGAAAAGCCTCGCCTCGTGCGTATTCGTTCACGCCGTCGTGAATCTCCTGCTCGGCATTTACATCATGCAAACGAAACAATGGGGTTTCTGGTAGGCACCTGTCCCGGCACGGGAATCGCTTTATGCATCCGTATGCGGATGACATTTCTCCAGAAGATCGTGCTGACCATCGTCGCGGGATTCTGCGCCGCGTGTCTGGTGAGCTTCTATCGCAACATGGTCGAGAAAGCCGACTACGAGTTGAACCAGAGCTGGCGCAACTCCAGCGGCCATTCGACCACGCACCGCTGAGTCACACTCGAGTCCGCAGCCGGAGTGGCGGAAGGGGTGGGATTCGAACCCACGGTTGGTTTAACCCAACGCTCGATTTCGAGTCGAGTGCCTTAGACCGGACTCAGCCACCCTTCCATTTCAGAAGATCACCGGTTGTGTCTGGAAGCGCGCCGGCAGCACTTCCCGCCCGTGATCGGAACGCGGGACATTATGGAAGAACCGCGCACTCGGCAAGTGAAAGGTTGCGCTCGAACCCGATGCCTCACCCAGTCCTGGCAAAACTCCGGTCGCCTCCAATTGGCTTGATTGTTCGTTTCTCGCGGCGTCCTATTTGCATCGTGATTTCGTTACCGACGGAACAGAACTCCTCGCCTCATCTCAAAAATGGATGACACGAACCAGCAGCGCGCCAGCAGCGGATTCGCCGGATGCGTTCAAGAGCTGTTGCTCGCGGATCGCTGGCGGGACTATCAATTGCTCGACACCGGCGGCGGCATGAAGCTCGAACGCTGGGGTGATGTCGTGCTCGTCCGGCCCGATCCGCAGGTCATCTGGCCGCAACCAAGCGGCGCTCAATGGAACAACTGGGATGGCTATTACCACCGCAGCGAGACGGGCGGCGGGCGCTGGGAGTTTCGTCGTCCGCTGCCGGATTCGTGGACGATCGGCTACGGAGATTTAAAGTTCAAAATCCGACCAACCGATTTCAAACACACGGGACTTTTCCCCGAGCAGGCCGCCAACTGGGACTGGTGCTCGGAAAAAATCCGCGCCGAACGCAAAGCCGGGCGCGAGGTGAATGTGCTGAATCTTTTCGGCTACACCGGCGCTGCCACGGTCGCCTGTGCCGCAGCCGGCGCGGCGATCTGCCACGTCGATGCGTCGAAAGGCATGGTGCAATGGTGCCGCGACAACGCCGTTCTCTCCGGCCTCGGCTCGGCTCCCATTCGCACGATCGCCGATGACTGCATGAAATTCGTCGGGCGCGAACTGCGACGCGGACGCCGCTACGATGCTATCATCATGGACCCGCCGACGTATGGGCGCGGCGCGTCGGGCGAACTGTGGAAGCTCGAAGTTCATCTCTGGAAGCTTCTCGTCGAGTGCCGCGCGCTGCTCAGTGATCGCCCGCTTTTTTTCCTCATCAACAGCTACACCTCCAAAGTCTCGCCGCTCATCCTCGGCAATCTGCTTTCCGATCTGCTCGCGGAAAAAAATGGCCGTATCACCGTCGGCGAACTCGCCCTGTCGAGCCAGCGCGATGGCAAGATTTTGCCGTGCGGCGTTTACGGCAGATGGGAATCGGTCGATCGAACATAGGCGCATGAAAAGCGGCGGAAAAAATCCCGCGAAAGAGCTGTATCAGCGGCTGCGCACTTTGCCATGGGAGGAGCTTTGGAACAACGAGGTGCCGCGCTTCGATCGCGCGACTCCGCGCGAACGCTTCGAGCGGGTGGCGGTCATCCGCGCGGTCGGTGTTGTCTTTTCCGAGTCGGGTCCGGCGGGGGAAAAAGCGAAAGTAGTTTCCTGGCTCCGCAATCTGCTTCGCGATCCCGAGGAAAAAATCCGGCGCTATGCGATGGCCGCCATTCCCAAGATCGGCGCGAGCGCGGACGATGAGGCGGAGCTGCTTTCGCTCGCCACGGCGACCGCCTCCGAGCGAGAGCGAAAACATCTAAGCCAGACGCTCGGCAGGATCGGTGGCGTGGCGACGCTGAAAGCGATCAAACGAGGCGCCGGCGCACTGCTTCCGCAGATGCGGCAGAAAGTCGAGGCCAGCGTGGCCCGCGCGGAAAGACCCGGAACGATTCGGATGGACGCACTGCTGTCCGACGTGGCTGAACTGCGCGTTCATTTGCGCGGACGCCGCGGCCTCGAGCAGTTCGTTCGCGAAGAGGTCGAACAATGCCCGCGCACGCAAAAAAAATTCCGCGTCGTGCAAGTCAGCAACGGCCTTGTCGTTCTGCGGCCGGAGGCGGCATTTTCGGCCGGCGATATTTATGCGCTTCGCTGCTTCAGCTCGGCGGGATTTGTTCTCGGCGAGGTGAGTTGCCCGAGCAACGCAAGAATGATCGAGGCACTCGCGCAAGCGATCACGTCGCCGACCGCGCAGCGCATTTTCAAAACCTTCACCGACGGCTCGATGCGCTACCGGCTCGAATTCATCGGCAAAGGGCATCAACGTGCCGCCGTCCGAGCCGTCGCGAACGCGGCGTATGCGCGTTGTCCCGAGATTCTCAACGACGCCCGGAGCGCGACTTGGAGCGTCAACATTCATCCCGCCGGACGCATGGCATCGCTCGTCGAACTCCTCCCGAAGTTCTCGCCCGACCCTCGCTACAACTACCGCCGGCGCGATGTTCCCGCCGCTTCGCACCCGCCGCTTGCCGCGTGCATGGCCCGTCTCGCCGGCCGCGCGAACGACGAGATCGTGTGGGATCCTTTTTGCGGATCGGGCCTGGAACTGATCGAGCGCGCGCTGCTCGGTGGCGTGAAGAAACTCATCTGCTCCGACCGCAGCGCGGACGCGATCGTGATCGCGCGGGAGAATTTCGAGTCGGCAAAAATGCGGGCGCTTTCCGCGCAGTTCGCGTGTTGCGATTTCCGCGACTACGCAATGATTGAAGGCATGGGGGCCAACATCGCCACGCTCATTATCACCAATCCACCGATGGGCCGCCGTGTTCCCATCCGCGATCTTCGCGGACTGATCGAGGATCTGTTCAGCGTCGCCGCCACCGTGCTCAAGCCGGGCGGGCGGCTCGTGCTTGCCAATCCCGTTTCAATCATTCCGCCGCCAGCGCTACGGTTGCAGTTCCGTCAGGTGATCGATCTCGGTGGCTTCGACGTTCGGTTGGAGAAATACGTGAAGCGCTGATTCCGGGCTTCAAGCGATTGTCGCGTGACGCGGGATGAAGGGCAGTTCCGGCCTCGCTACTTCGTTCCTTCGTTCGCCAGAAAACTCTGCATGTCCGCCTTGCTGCCGCGGAATGTGAGCATGAAGCACATCCCGTCGTGAACCTGGATTGCCGACACCCATTCATCGTCCTGAAAAACTCTCCAGCGATCCGGCGGAGAGATTTTGACGCCGAAGTCATCGGCGCGGAAGACATACGCGAGCATCGAGTTTTTCTCGAGCGCGATCTGGGCGACCGCGAGTCCGTCCTGCTTGAACACGCGCCCTCCCACGATCTTGAGTTCTGAAAGTTCGGCGGGCACGAAATAGCCCTCGAGCCTTTTGAAAACAGCCAGTCCTCGATCTCGCCGGCCTTTGCGGTTTTCGGCTCCATCTCGATCGCATCGCCTCCGTCGGTGTTTTCCTCGATCATGCGCATCGCGTCCTCCTTGCCGGGAAAATCCTCCATCCGGCTCAACCCGAAATAGACGCCGAGCGTCGCCAGCACCAGCAACGCGATGCCTATGGCCAGAACCGGCGGCGTCTTCAGCATCGCGCGCAGATTGAGCGGACGACCTTCCGGCTTCTCGATGTCCCTCAACTGTTCGATCAGTCCGGCGGGCGTGCAGATCACGCCGATTGCAGCAGCCGCGCGGGCGTCGAAGGCAAGCTGGTCGTCGAGTTTTGTTTTCAGGGCGATATCCTTCCCGGCAAACTGAACCGCCTTCTGAATGCGCGAATCGGCATCTCCATGCTGACCTTCGCGGTGACATCGCAAGAGCGTCTCGGCCGTTTTCGCGTTCATGCGGGTTCCTCGGTGGCTGCAATCACGTGCGATCGTCGCAGAAACTCGCGCCCGCGTTCGAGGGCGTCGGAGAAATCATCGAAGCTCAATCCAAGCAGCGAGGCGATTTCGCGAACGGGAAAAAGGTCGAGGTAAAACAGCGCCAGAGCGCTTCGCTCCGGCTCGGGCATCGTGCTGAACCCTCGCCCGAACGCTTCGCCGTCGCCGCTCCCGCATCCGTCGCCTGCCGCTTTCTCAGATCCGCTGGTCTTCAAGCAGCTCTCGCGAAGTTTCCGCACCAGGAAGACAAGCCGGTTCTTTTCATTCCGGATCTGCTCGACCTGCGACGAGCATCTGGCAAGCGTCGAAACGAGCGTTCGTTCTGCGGCTTTGCCGTCGCCCTCCAGGAGAAAAGCGAAACGATAAAGCGCAACGATGGTTTCGTTGTTGAACTGGGTGGAGGACAAGGCGGCAGCGTAACGTCCAAGTCTGCGCACCTCAATAGTAAATTCGCGATTTGGCGCATCGATCTCGAAATCGCTTCAAGGCGGATGCGCCAAAACTTTCCCACTCGTTGACTTGAACGTGTGCCGTATTGTATCAGAGTGGCTCTCCACCAAACCCACACCATTGGCCATCCAGAAGCACATCCTCTTTGTCTGCACCGGTAACATCTGCCGCAGCCCCATGGCCGAGGGGCTTTTTCGCGACATGGTGAAGGGCCGCGACGACATGGTCGTCAGATCCGCCGGGATCGGTGCCGTGCATGGGCAAACGCCAAGCGCTCACGCGGTGGATGTCCTGCGCAAATCAGGCATCGACATTTCCACGATCCGCAGCCAGCCGCTGAGCGAGGCGCTCGTCGGGCAGGCCACGTTCATCTTCGCGATGACACGAATCCATCTGGACACGATCCACATGGCCTTTCCCGAGGCTGCCGACAAGTCGTTTCTGGTCACTGAATTCAATGACGAACTGGCGCGCACTTCACCCGACGTTCCCGATCCGATCGGGCAGGGGATGGAAGCCTACTCGAAGTGTTGCGACACGTTGAAAAAAGCCCTGCCGGACATTCTTTCCTTTGTAGAAAAACACGACGCCAAACCATCCATGATTCCACCCATCGCCACTGCCAGCAAACCTCTTCGCATCGCACTCGGAGCCGATCACGGCGGTATCGACTTGAAGAATCAGGTTCAAGATTACCTCTCGAAGAAAGGCCACATCGTTTCGGATTTCGGCAGCTTTTCCGAGGAGTCGGTCGATTATCCCGATTACGCCGGCACCGTCTGCCGCGAGTTGCTCGCGGACCATTTCGATTACGGCATTCTTTTTTGCAAAAGCGGCATTGGCATGAGCATCGCCGCGAATCGATTCGCGCACATCCGCGCTTCGCTCGTGCGCGACGAGGAGGAAGCGCGTATCACGCGACAGCACAACAATTCCAACGTGCTCTGCCTCGCCGCGAAGGAACTCGACGAGGGCAAGGCTCGTCGGATCGTCGAGGCGTATCTGGGAACGGCTTTCGAGGGCGGCAGGCACGATCGGCGCGTGGAAAAGCTGGACCACTTGGGCGTGCCGGATTTCTCCAGCCGTTCGCTCGCCGAGGTTGATCCCGAGATTTCCGCCGCAATTCAGGCCGAGGCGAAGCGACAGTTTGAAAACATCGAGTTGATCGCGTCCGAAAACTTCACCAGCCGCGCGGTGATGGAAGCGCAGGGTTCCTGCCTTACGAATAAATACGCCGAGGGTTATCCCGGCCGCCGTTGGTACGGAGGTTGTGAACATGTCGATGTCGTCGAGCAGCTCGCCATCGACCGCGCGAAGCTGCTGTTCGGCGCGGAACATGTGAACGTCCAGCCACACAGCGGAAGCCAGGCGAACATGGCCGTTTATTTCAGCGTGCTCCAGCCCGGCGACAGAATCCTCACGATGGACCTTGCGCACGGCGGCCATCTCACGCACGGTCACAAGGCGAATTTCTCGGGGCGTTATTACGTGGTCAGCCACTACGGCGTGAGCAAGGAAACCGAGCGGATCGACTACGACGCGCTTGCGCAACAGGCTGCCGAGTTCAAACCCAAGATGATCACAGCAGGGGCGTCGGCTTATCCGCGGATCATTGATTTCCAAAGAATGCGTGAGATCGCCGATTCAGTGGGCGCGATGCTTTTCGTCGATATGGCGCACATCGCGGGCCTCGTCGCCGGCGGCGTGCATCCGAACCCGACGCCGCTTGCCGATTTCACGACCACGACCACTCACAAGAGCCTTCGCGGACCGCGCGCAGGGTTGATCCTGTGCAAGGAAAAATACGCGAAGCAAATCGACGCGCAGGTTTTCCCCGGCATCCAGGGCGGTCCGCTCATGCACGTCATCGCGGCCAAGGCCGTCTGCCTGCACGAAGCGCTACAGCCCGGGTTCAAAGACTACCAGCGCCAGATCGTGCTCAACGCCAGGGCGCTTGCCGCAGGACTCGCGAAAAGCGGCTACCGGATTGTGAGCGGCGGCACCGACAATCATGTCATGCTCGTCGATCTCCGCCCGGCCGGGCTCAACGGAAAGATCGCCAGTGAGACTCTTGATAAAGCTGGCATCACCGTGAACAAAAACGGCATCCCGTTCGACACCGAGCCGATCTCCAAAGGCGGCGGAATCCGCATCGGAACGCCCGCAGTCACCACCCGCGGCATGCGCGAGGAAGATATGATGGAAATCTCCGATCTCATCCACGAATCTCTTACGCACAAGGACGACGAAGCCGCCTTGCGCAATGTGCGGAAGCGGGTTCTCGCGCTCACCTCGCGTCACCTGTTGCCGCATTGAACCTGAACCTCGTTTGAAGACGACTGGATTTGGCCAAACGAGGCGCGCGATCTTAATTTCCCGAGGGACTTGCCTCAATCGCGGTTGCCTCAAATCTCCTTTTGTTTGTGACTTTTTTGGTTAATTTTGGCCTGTCTGGAATTTTTTTAGAAAAAAACTCTGGACATGAAACCCGAAATTCTTCATAGTGCCGCTCGCAGATTAATAATTCACCACAACCTTATCAGAGAAATCACAATGAAAAAACTTCTCAGCACATCAATTATAACGGGTGCACTAGCGCTCGTCGGAGTCATCACTTCGCAAGCGGCCATCATCTCATGGGGGCCGGCTACGCAGATCACGGGCGACACGGACGTGTTAAATACCAAACCCATCGTCGGCGCATTCAATGTCGGAGACGGAGGCGTATCGGGTGCGACCGTCAATGGAGTCACTTTCAATCCCTTTGCGCTGGATTCAACTTCCGGACCGGTTAGCAGCGGCGCTCAAGTGTCTGGTGGGGTAACCTTCACGCTGGCAACCGTGCCTGCCGGAACCAACTTTGCATCAAGCAACGTCTTCTACGGTTCGGGCTCGAATCCGTTTGCGAGTCTGTCCGCAAATTACCAAACATTGCTGTCCTCTGCGACCGTCGTGGACGGTCCCTCAACGTTCACACTCACCATGAGCGGTTTGCAGGTAGGTAGTGAATACAATTTTCAATGGTGGGCGAACTACTCGGCACCAGGATCTCAGCTTCATGGGGCGACGGGAGTTGCCAGCGGAGGCAGCGTGACCCTGAACGACAACACGACCGCTGTTGAAGGTGGTCTGGGGCAATATGCGATCGGGAAGTTTGTCGCCGATTCGAGCACTCAGGTTTTGACTTTTGCGGGTGTGCCGAATACAGCTGGCCAATTCGCTATGCTAAACGCATTCGAACTGGCGATTCCGGAACCGACGACCTATCTCGCCGGCCTGTTGTCGGCGGGTGCCTGCTTGGTTAGTTTCGTGCGCCGCCGTAAATAAATCGAATCGAAACAACGGCCAGTTACGAAGTTTCGAAAATAACTGAATCATCTCATCCACCGCCGCTCAGGATTCAATCCTGAGCGGCGGTGTTCTTTTTTGGACTTGCTTTCGTTGCATGCTCGCGAGGTGGAAATGCCATCAACGCCCATTCCTGAATTGTTCATCGCAGTTGCACAAGCGATTGCGGTTACGGAATCTAAGCTCAATGGTTTCGTGAACTAAGCCCAAGCCCATTTCTAAGTGTGGAAACAGCGTCGCTCCGTCGCAATTCCGAACTACCCCGCGTCGCGTCACTCTGCCGTGAATGCTTTTGTTAAACCTGTGCTTTGGGGGCGTAAAACGCCAGAGCGGCGTCGCTGAAGCCCGGTACAGGCCGGGCTAACGTATTTATCGAACGGCGTGTGATCTTGCCTGTCCTCAGCCGGATTTCAAAAAGATCGAAGCCTTGGTTTTGCAAAGTCAACCAGGCAGGGTTCGTAAAGGTGCTGACCTGCGTCAGAGGCATTGGATGTCACACTGTCTTTGCCGCCGCAGTCCAGACGGTGCAAATGATGCTTCAAAAGTCGTTCCATCAGGATTACTGCAATCATGTTTGGGGACGCTCCTCGTACATCGACATCGAATTGTTTCCTTCTTTGCGAAAATTTTTTTTGCAATCCGTTCGGTTTCGATGCTATTGTTGATCAGTTAATCGAGGCGGCATTACCCCATGCCTGAATGAGCGCCCCGCTCATTTCGTTTCAGACACCGTGAAGAACAACTACGTCAAAATCCAGAATCATGATTATCGCTCCCTCCAGGCCCAGCGCGCAGCAATCTTTCGCGGCAAACATTTCTGACAGCCGTTCAGTGCGTTTCAGGCTCGTTGGCATCATCGCCGTCGCATTCGCCGCAGTTTGCCTGCTGATGCCTCCAAGTGCATCCGCAGGTCTCTTCGGGACGCAAAAGCCGGTTTCGTTCAACGGAGCGAGCACCATCTTTGTGGCGGACTTGAACAAGGACGCAAAGCCCGACATGGTGGCTGTTTCAAGCTCCGGCTTACTTTACTGGTGCCAGGGGTTGAGCAATGGCACCTTTGGCCCTGCCCAGACGATTGCAACCGGCTTGACTGGCGCTGCTTCTGTTTCTGTCGCGGACCTTAATCACGATGGTCTCCCTGACATCGTCGTGGGAGGCGGAGAAAAAATCCAGTGGTATGCGAATCTCGGTGCAGGGCAGTTCCTGTTGATGCCGCTCGTCGCCAGTTCTGTAAATGGAACGTGTAAACTCTTCGTTGCTGACATCGATCGCAACGGCAAACCCGACATCGTAAGCGCCTCGTCAGGCGCCGGCACGGTCACTTGGTACAGCAACAACGGCAACGCCACATTCACGAGTCATCTGGTCGCGAGCCTTGGTGCGGGTGCGGTGTCGGTTTTCGTTGTGGATGCCGATGTGGACGGAGCGCCGGACCTTGTGTGTGCCAATGATGCCGGGATCGTCGCGTGGTTTCATAACAACGGTGCCGGAACTTTTGGTGCGGCACAGACGATATCGACTGGCGCCGCAGGGGCATCTTCAGTGTTCGTCGCGGATCTGAATCGCGATGGCCGGCCCGACGTAATCGTGGCCGGTGGAAACAAAGTTGCCTGGTATCCTGGACTCGGAAGCGGTGCTTTTGGAGCGGAACAAACGATTTCCAGC
Organism: uncultured Verrucomicrobiae bacterium; assembly: GCA_963751395.1. GTDB lineage: Bacteria > Verrucomicrobiota > Verrucomicrobiia > Chthoniobacterales > Chthoniobacteraceae > CAVVUC01. The sequence goes on from CAVVUC010000001.1 coordinate 1,223,217, forward strand.
GCTCTTAATGGGGCAACTGCTGTTTCTGCCGCCAACATCAATGGCGATGGCTTGCAGGACGTCGTATGCACTGCGGCAGGTGACAATACGGCATCTTGGTTCTCGAACACCGGCGGCGGAAATTTCGGCGCACGCCAGGTCATTGCCAATAATATGTCCGGAACCTCGGATGTCGCCATTGCAGACATTGATCAGGATGGCGATTTGGACGTATCGGTGGCTTCGATCGGAAGTATTGTCTGGTACACCAACCGGAGTGTTCATCGGAGCGTGCTTTATTCAAAGCGAACATCACTCGCAACGGTGACCACAGGGATAGGCTATGCTTCCGTCGCCGCTGCAGACCTCGATGGCGACGGTCTGCCCGACGCCGTTTACGCCTTGGGCAACGATGTTTCCAAAATTGCCTGGCGTCACAGCAACGGGGACGGCACATTCGGCCCGGAGCAATTGATCGACGGGCTGTCCGACTATGCAGGTTACATCACGACCGGGGATATAAACGGCGACGGGCGCGTCGATCTGGTTGTCGGCACCCAGGACATCTACGAGGTTCAATGGTACGAAAACAAAGCTGATGGGAGCTTCGAAAAGCATGTCATCTCAAGTTCCGGCGACGTGTCTTTTCCAACTTGCGTGGCTGTAGCAGACATCGACGGCGACGGTAAACTGGATGTTCTCTGCGCATCTTGGACTGGCAGAAAAATAGGTTGGTACCGCAACCTTGGCGGAGGTAATTTTGGGCCCCAGCAGATTATTTCCACATCGCCAGGCCCGTGGTTCTTCTTTTGTGCGGACCTGAATGGCGATGGGAAGACTGACGTTGTCTCTGTATCGACGGTTGACCAGAAGGTTTCATGGCGGCAAAACAACGGCGAGGGGACCTTTGGCCCTGAGCAGGTTATCGCGTCGGGTCTTCAGGGAAATTACGCCGTGTATGCGGCGGACGTGGACAAGGACGGCCGCTTGGACGTGATCGCTTCTTCTGCAGTTGCCGACACCGTCTTTTGGTATCGTAATCTTGGCGGCGGGAGTTTCAGCACCGTGCCGCAGGTGGTTACCCAAGGGCAACACGCGGGAAAAGGGGTAAATGTTATTCTTGCTTCGGATGTGGACCGAGCCGGTCTGCAGGATTTGGTTGCCGGGACGTCATACCCCGGTGGGCAGAGTCTTGCTGATTGGTTCAAGAACGCAGGGGGTGGCAACTTTAGTCAGCCTCAATCGATCGTCAGTGGGGTCGCAACCGGAATCGTGATGACTTCGGTGTCTGCCGCAGATTTCAATGGCGACGGCGCGACCAGTCTCCTCTGGTGCTCGCCGAGTGATAACGCGATCGTGTTTTATCCAAACACCGGTGGCTCGTTCGCGCTTGTCGGGACCAGCACCGCGCCGGCAACGATGCAGGAAGGACAGTTGAAAAACGTGCTGCGAGTGGACCTTACGCACCGGGGCCGCACCGGCGACGATGATGTCGTACTGAAGAAAATGAAGCTTCAGTTTCAAAATGGCGGTGGCACCCCTCTCCCCTCTACAGAGGCATCAAACCTGATCCGCAGCGTCTCCATCTGGGCTCACCAAAACCCTGCCGATTCCAGCGCATTTGATGCGGCTCGCGACTCCATGCTTTTCAGGAACGCATCGCCTTCGTTCACCAATGGCGCACTCGTTCTCGATCTGAGCGGTGCCGATCCGAATGATTTTCGCGCGTCCCACGGGGTGCCGCGAACCCTTTTTGTGGTTGTCGAGTTGCAGCAGGATGCCTCCAGCCATGCTCCGAACCAGTTTCAGGTCATAAATGTCACCGACCAGGCGGGCGCAGTGGCTGGCATCGATGCACAAGCCGGCAGTATGCTCACGGCGGAATTCTCCCAAAGCGTCTCGACACCGGTCATTACAATCTCCGCGAACCAGTCGCCTTCGGCCGGCGGTCTTCCCAACATCGCGCTGAAAGAGACAGTAGCGGGCAGCGTGGTGCCCCTTTTCTCCGCGTTTAGCGACGGTGAGGATTCTGTAGCGCAGTTGACTTACAAGGTGACCGGCAATACGAATCCAGGTCTTTTCGATTTTGTTGGGATTGACCCGTTAAGCGGCAAGCTCGTTCTAAATTATCGCGCAGGAGTCAAAGGCGATTCTTTGTTAACAATCACTGCCACAGACTCGGGAGGAAAAACGGTGTCTGCCGCATTTCATGCCACCGCGAATCTGATCACGACCCTGAGCGACTGGCGGGCAGACCGCTACGGTTCGACGACCACCACCTCGCCGGGCGACCTGTCGAGCTACGCGTTTGCGCTTTCTCCCTCTGGCGCGAACGCCCCGCAAATGCGAATGCAGAAAGGCGGGCTTGTTTTCAGCCACCGAAAGCCCAAGTACGCCACCGATTTGAACTACAGTTACCAAGTCTCGCAGGATCTCGTTCATTGGATTCCCGCCGTCAAAGGTGTCCATTATTTCCCATACACGAACGATCTTGGCGACGGAACTGTCTCGGAAAACTGCGTATTGCTTGTGAAGTGGAACCGGGCTTTCTTGCGTGCGGGTGCCAGCCTTGTTGCTCCCGTTGCAGGAACGCCACCGAGTAACAGCGGCAGCACCAGCGCAACGTCCCCATCGGCCCTTAACACTGCCCCGACAACCACCGGCATCGCCGATGTAACCATCCTTGACCCGGCATCCACCACCACCATTCCATTGTTCAACTCGTTCAGCGATGCGGAAGACGCTCCGCAGCAAATGACCTATTCTGTTACGATAACGACTCCTGGTCTGCTTGATTTTGCAAGCATCGACGGAAGCAATGGTCTCCTGAAACTGAAAGCCAACACGGGTGCATTCGGATCTTCGACCCTGACTGTGACGGCGCGGGACAGCGGCGGAAAGACCGTTTCGACGAACTTCACGGTGACGGTGGCAAAGATTCAGACTTTCGCCGATTGGACGAGCCTCTATTCGGGTTCACTGCCAAGCGGGCAGTCGCAGCGGTTCATCGATTACGGCTTGTCAATCAATCCGACGCAATCCGGAGGTGTTGGCGTTCAGCCCGCTCTCAAGCGGGAAAACGGCAGCTTGGTTTTCAGCCACCTGCGACCAAAATTTGCCACCGACTTGAGCCATCAATACCAGATCTCCTCCGACCTGGTGCATTGGATTCCAGCGGTCAATGGCGTTCACTATTTCGATTTCAGCACGGATCGTGACGACGGTACAAGGCAGGTCAATCTCCTGCTGCTCGTTGACTGGTCCCGTGCTTTCGTCCGGGTCGGTGTGAGTGTCGCAAATCCGTGATTATAAAATAACCGCAGCTTCCAAACGCTTCCGTGCGGAATCCTACCGAACCGTTCGAAAACCGTTCAAGAGACTTGACAGAAAGATGCGAGCGGGTGTAATTGTGATCTTGTTAAATAAAGATAAAGCCAAAGGAGCAGTTTAAGGCAGCTTGCATTTGGCCAAAAACAGAAAAATACTTTCAAAAAACCGTTGACACTCTCGCTGATTCTGATAAAAACAACATAACAGAACTCAAACATCTGAAACAACCTCAATAACACTATGCGCAAATACACTCGTTCAATTCTGATCGCCGTCGCCGTCACTGTCGGGGCGGCTCCGTTCCTGCTTGCAAATGCTGCCGGCACAGCCACAATCTGCTGGCGCGGCCGCACGCTTGTTGTTCCTTCATATCTCGTTACAACTTACGTCAATTCTGGCGCGCAGCCTGGAGCCTGCCAGCCGTCGCCATAGTCAGCCAGCCCAGCGCAAGAGAATCATCCTAACAATGAGCTTCCAGCTTTCAAAAGCTGGAAGCTCATTGTATTTGTGGCCATAGTCGCGCTGTGAATAATCTTCTCCTTGCTCTGCTCGTGCTCGCTCTGGCGGTCATCGAGTTCCTCTGTAGTGGGACCAGGTTCGCCCTGAGTATTCCCGCGTATGGCATACTCTCGCTCGCGGCGATTCTGAGCCTACAGGGCTCGCTTCAAACCCCCGTTTCGAAACGGCAGGCAACCTGTATTGGGGTCTCAGGCTTTTTTTTCGCTTACGTTCTGCTGAGATCGTTCCTTTCACCGGTCGATTACCTTGCCAGACGCGATATTTACATGGTGCTTGCGGCGCTGATTGTCTATTTGCTCGTGGCGCTTCGCATCACCTCGACCAAGCAGCGGTCCCTACTCGTCGGCTTTCTTCTTCTCCTCGCCTTGGCTCAATGTGTTGTTGGTACCATCCAGTTCTCCACCGGCAATAACTTCATGATCATTCCGTTTCTTCCACGTTCCGAGCAATACGGCAGTCGTGCCAGCGGGTTTTACATGAACCCCAACCACTTGGCTGGATTCCTTGAAATTGCGCTGTTTATGGGGCTGGGAGTGACGTTCTTCAGTCGATGGAAACTCTGGGGGAAAATTCTGGCTGGATACGCCTCCTGTGTCTGCATCGCCGGTATCCTCATGACTGGAAGTCGTGGTGGCTACCTCAGCTCTTTGGGTGGACTCCTGGCATTCTCGATCCTCGGCTTCTTGACTGTGGCCAGACATCACTACGATCGCGCACTAAAGATCCTTGCGGCGTTGACGGTTGTAGCGCTGTTGGGGGTCTTTGGCGTGTATCATGTGGTCAAGAACAGTGATCTGGTCGGCTCCCGTGTTCAGATCATCGCGAAGGATGAAGTGCGCATCCAATTCGCACAAGCAGCCTTGGAGCAGTTCAAGCTCAGCCCATGGATTGGCACTGGAAGTGGAACATTCTTGTACTATGGACGTCTGTTCAGGCCTAAAGGATCCAAGTGGGATCCAACGTATGCCCACAATGACTATCTGCATTTTCTTGCGGAATATGGGGTCGTCGGAATGGTGGGAATGTTACTGTTTCTCTTTGTTCATCTGCACATGGGATGGAAATCATTTCACGAGATGACTGAAGCGCGTTCACGCTCCGCGATCAACGGCAGTAACTCGCTTGCGCTGACAGTAGGAGCCCTGAGCGTGGTTGCGGCCTACTTGGTTCACTCGGCTTTCGACTTCAACTTGCATATCCCCGGCAACACTCTGTTAATGGCAGTTGTATTCGGTTTGCTCGCCAATCCTTCCAGTTCGCTGCGCCCGCCGGGGCGCACCGAGCCTGAACATCCCCTTCTGCGTTACATACCGTTGGTGATTCCACTGCTTGGTGCATGGCTTGGATTCATTGCTGTGACCAAGTTCGCCGGGGAGTTTTACAACGAAAAATCTAGCGCAGCCCTTAGAGTGTTTGATTTGTCCATTGAGTCATTCAACTTTAAAGACGGCGAAAAATTCGCTGAGATGGCTCTTCGATTTGAAAGGCGAAATCCCGACATCTATTACAATCTGGGCGAATCAAAAGTCGGTCTTGCTGAATCTGTCTCCGACGAAAATCAAAAACGCCTTCTGTACAATCAGGCTCTTGATGCCTACAACAAAGGGTTGGAACTCTTTCCACTAGATGTTCGCCTGCTTTTTTGCAAGGGGTGGGCATTGGATGCCTTAAAATGTTTCGATGAGGCCGAGGAAGTTTTCCGACGCGCAGTTGCCCTCGACCCAAATTCGGGCACCGTTCGTGCCAGCTATGCCGACCATCTTTACAAGATGGGCAAACTCGATGAAGCGGAGCGGTGTTACAAGGAAGCAATTGAACGTGGCGCCTATGATGCTGCCTCCTTCGGGCTTAAGCGGATCGCTGAAGACCGCAAAGCGATGGAGGCAAAGAAAACCATTCCGAAAAGCGAGAACGCGAATTGATTTTGTCGCAGCGGGTCAGTCTGTCAACAGGGATCTTGTTGTTTAAATTTTTAAGTTCCTGATTTTAAGGTGGTGCATTTTGTTCTGAACAACTTGGGCACTTTCGGAGGGATGCGATGGGATGAAATCAACACCGCAACATTCAGCGTTGGGGGTTGGCTCATGGCGAGGCGATCCATTATTGGAAGCACGGCCTGTGACTGCCGGGGAACTGAGACGTTTTGAGAAGTTGCTGGCGGGCAGGCATTATCTTGGGCTGCACCGCCGGTGGGCGATTTTCTGCGCCAAGTGGTCACACTTCCGTAAGCGTCCGCCGTGGCTCCACTGGACGATGAGGTGGGAGATTGCGGAGGCTGTGGGTTATGCAATCTACCACAGCGGCATTGGAGACTTCAGAGATTTTGAGACGCGACAAACGGGGACGCGTGTGGCTGAAGCCGAAGCGGCGCGAGGCACTGCTGGATGAGTTTGAGAAGAGTGGCATGAGCGGGGCGCAGTTTGCGCGGTTGACGGGGGTGAAGTATTCGAGTTTTCAAAACTGGGTGCAGCGTCGTCGCAGGACGCGTGGCGGACGTCAAGATGGCACGGTGATGGCGCAGCCCGGTGCGGTGCGTTTGTTTGAAGCGGTGGTCGAAGGAGGCGATCCCGGTGAAGCGCCGCCCGTGCTGCGGGCAACTGGTGTGGGCGGGCTGTGGATCGAACTGCCCGGCGGGAGCCGGATGTGCGTGCAGACGCCGGTGCAGATGCGCCTTGCGGCGGAAGTGGTGGTCATGGTTGCACAAAGTTCCCGCGCCCGATGCTGAGCTTTACCGGAGGGTTAAAGGTGTTTGTGGCGCTGGAGCCGGTGGACTTGCGCAAGAGCTTCAGCGGGCTGGAAGGTCTGGTGAGCGAGCGTCTGGGCGAAGACCTTCGCCAGGGGGCGCTCTTTGTCTTTACCAACCGCCGTCACAGTCGGCTGAAGATCCTTTACTTTGATGGCACTGGGCTATGGCTGCTAATCAAGCGGCTGGAGAAGGGAACCTTCTCATGGCCGAGGGTGTCCGATCCCGGGACGGTGAAGCTGAAGCTTGCGCCCGGGGCGCTGGCGATGCTGACCGATGGCATTGATTTGCGCGGGGCGAAGCTAAGGCCTTGGTATGAGCGGGAGTAAGTTCTGAAGCATCCCGGGATGCTTGAGGTGACAGATCGTTAAGTAAGTAACTAAACACATAAGATAACTCTTGGCCAGGTGACAAAGAGTTGCTATTCCTGTGCCCAACCTTGATGAGCCCGCGCGAAGAAGAGTTAACCAAAGAGCTTCAAGAAAGAGACGAGCAACTCCGGCGGAGTAATGAGCAGCTTGCGCTCGCCAATGCAAGGATTGCATTGCTGGAACAAAAGATCGACCTGCTTGTGCGCAGGGTCTTTGGCTCGCAGAGTGAGAAGCTCGATCCCGCGCAACTTCTGCTGCTCTTGCAAGGCATGGACGAGCCGGGAAAATCTCCCGAGCCTGTGGCCGAGGAGGCTCCACGGCGCTCGACGGGCCAATCGCCTCCGCGTGAACGCGGTCCACGGCTGCCGGAGCATCTGCCGGTGATTGAAGAAGTCATCGTCCCTGAGCCGGTCAAGCTGGCTCCGCAGGACTGGCGGCGCATCGGTGAAGAAGTCAGCGAGCGGCTCGACTACGAACCGGCGCGCTTCCTTTGCCGTCGCACGGTGCGCCCGAAGTATGTGCAGCGTGGTTTGTTGGACGCCGTGCCAGTCATGGCACCGTTGCCGGACTCGCTCCTGGAACGCAGCATCGCAGCTCCCGGATTACTCGCGCAAATCGTCGTGAGCAAGTATTGCGACCATCTTCCACTCTACCGGCAGGAGTCGATCTACTGGTCGCGCCATCAAGTCTGGCTGCCGCGGCAAACGATGGCCGAATGGGTCGGCCTGGCCGCGGAGTGGTTGCAGCCCATTTACCAACAAATCCGGCAGGAGGTTGTTAGCAGCGGCTACTTGCAAGTGGATGAAACACCCATCCGCTATCTTGCGCCGGGCAATGGCCGGACGAAGCTGGGTTATCTCTGGACCTATGGCGCGCCGCGGGGCGATGTCATCTTCCACTGGGAGACAAGCCGTGCGGCGGCATGCCTGGATAACATCATCCCCGCAGACTTCAGCGGCACCATCCAGTGCGATGGCTATGAGGCCTACGACTGCTTTGCCAGACGCCGCGGTGAAAAGATCCTGCTCGCAGGCTGCGCGGCCCATGTGAGGCGCAAATTTTACGACGCCCAGGAGCAGGCACCGAAGGTCGCGGGCTGGTTCTTAAGACACTTTCAAAACCTATACGCCCTCGAAGCCAAACTCAGGAAGGCGCGGGCCGGACCAAGGCTGCGGCAAGCCGAACGCGCGAGTCTCAGCCGGCCTGTGCTGATGCGGCTGCACCGTGCCCTGGTGCGGTTGAAAACCCGGCACCGCTACCTGCCCCGCAGCCTCATGGGCAAAGCCATCGACTACGCGCTCAATCAATGGCCCTCGCTGCTCGTCTTCCTCGAAGATGGCCGTCTGGAGATCGACAACAACCGCATCGAAAACGCCATCCGGCCCACGGCCGTGGGAAAGAAGAACTGGCTGTTCATCGGGGAAGCCAAGGCCGGCGGTCGCAGCGCCATCCTCTACACCGTCATCGAGAGCTGCCGGCGTCGGAATATCGACCCGTTCGCCTATCTCCGGGACGTGTTCACGCGCCTGCCCTCGATGACCAACTGGCAGGTCAAAGACCTCACGCCGGAGGCTTGGGCAAAGGCGCAGAAGCGCGCCGATCGACGCGCCGCAGCGTAAGCGTCGTAGCCCATCGGGCTATCACGCCTATGCTTCCGGATCAGACCTTGCGAAGCATCGTGTCAAGGGGAACCCCGGCAGACGCTTACACACTTCCGGCTGCCTGCTCACAAAGAAGCCATCGCCGCCAATCCCGACTCCACCATCGACCTCCTCCGCAATCAGCCATGAACTTAAAACCAAAAGCCCTGGCGTTTTTATTGCGCTTAATTTGCTTGCCCCGAATCGAAAACCACGCAAATTAATAGCCTTGGCTGCTAAGGTAGAGAGATTCGCCAACTTTTTGAAGACATCTGGACTGGTTGGAAGCCATGTCCAAAGTGCAGGCTTGCTAAAATGGCTTGCAAGTCAAAGAGCCGGCGGGAAAAAACTGTTGTAAGTTGCTTGGAATAAGATACTTGGTGAGGTGGCTGAGTGGTCGAAAGCAGCGCTTTGCTAAAGCGCCGTACCTCAAAAGGGTACCGAGGGTTCGAATCCCTCCCTCACCGCCACTCCAATGTGGAGTGGCTTGCGCGGCTCCATATCGAAAGTCATAACGCCAGCCTCACCGGCTTCAGTGCGTCGCGGTTGAGCTTCTCACAGACGATCCGGCAAACTGCTGCGACAAACCTTCGCGCTGCTGGTTCTGGCGACCGCGGCCTATGTGCTGTGGCGGGCGTGGCCCCAAGGCCGTGGCAAGGGCAGATTGATTGCCAGGAATTTGCTTTCGGGCCTGCCGCACCGTGAGCGCACAGAACGCGAACCGGCCTCGGCGAGCCGGGGATGAAAAAGGTCGGGCCGTTTTTCGTCATGCCGTTCCAAGGCGTGCTCGCGATCTTCCTCATCGAGGAGAGCACGCCTTGCAATGTCGCGCCGCCGAGTTCGAGGCCGGTGAGTTTTCCGAGGAGCACGACGAGTGCGCCGTTGACGATCGGGACGAGGATGCCGAAGCCGGGCAGGAAGGGGACGACTTTCCGCAGGTCGCCGGCGCGCCGTCCGGAGACACGCACCCGCCCAAGGATCACTCCCACCGCCGCAGCTCCCCCTGTCGAGGGGAGCGCACGGAGCGGTCGGCCCGGGAGCTATTCCGGAAGGCGGATAATTCCCCGGCGGAGCCCGACAGTGACGGCCTCGGTGCGGTCGCGGACCTGCAGCTTGCCGATGATGCTCTTCAGATGGGCTTTGATCGTGTGTTGGGAGATGCCGAGCTTGTCGGCGAGTTCCTTGTTGCTGTCACCTGAAACCAGATGCTGGAGAACATGGACTTCCCTGTCTGTCAGCTTCTCCTTGATCGAACGTTCCGCAAGTTTGCTGCCGACCTCGCGCGGGATCCATCGCTCCCCCTGCAAGATCGCGCGCAGTGCAGGGACGAGATCATCTCTCGGGCTGTTTTTGAGGACATACCCCATGGCTCCCGCCTCAAGTGCGGCGTGAATTTCCTCGTCCCCCTGATAGGTGCTCAGGATCAGGATCCTGGCGGCGGGGTGTGAGCGGCGGATTTCGCGTGTCGCATCCAGTCCGTCTTTGACCGGCATGCGAAGATCCAACAAGGCAACATCGGGTTTGAGTTGTTCGTACATCTGAACAGCACGGGCTCCGTTCTCCGCCTCGCCCACGACTGAGAAATCCGGCTCCGTGCCCAGGAGCGCTTTGAGGCCCGCACGCACAACCGAGTGGTCATCCGCTATGAGGAGCGTGATTTTTTGGGCGGCTTTCACGAGCTTGGGAGGTTCTGGTTATGAGGCTACAGTTTGGGGCGCAACTGAAACATCCACATGCACGATCGTACCATGCGGATCGCGATTTTCGATGAGAAAATGTCCTCCAATCCGGCCTGTCCTTTCCTGCATCCCCGTTATTCCGAAGCCTCCGTCCGGGCTTCGCGGGGCAGTTCCCATAGGGATTCCGCATCCGTCATCCGCGATTTTCAGCGCGACACGCTCGGGTGAAAATGCGATGTCGAGCCAGATCTTGGAGGCTCTGGCGTGTTTGACGATGTTCGTTGCGGCTTCCTGGGCGATCCTCAGAAGATTCTGCTCAATGACGGGATCCAATCCTGGCACCGTGCCTGTGATGTTCTTCGAAAAGTCGAGCCCTGCAGAGTCGGCGATGTTCCTGACGGTGCGCGCGACCGCTTCGGAAAGGTCGAACCGCTCAAGCGCTTCCGGTGTGAGGTTCCAAATCGACCGGCGGAGCTCCGAATGCGTTTGGAGGATGCCTTCTGTGGCGACATCCAAATGGTCCTTCGCGCGATCCGGCGCGTCGGGGATGAGCTTCGAGGCGGTCTTTAATTGAAAGGCCAGTCCCGTTAGCGATTGCTCCAGAGTGTCGTGCAGATCGCCTGCCAGCCTCGCGCGCTCGGCAAGCACCGCGTTCCTTTCCCGGACATCTCCGGAAAGGCGCGCATTTTTTTGCAGCAGCAGGAGGCTCCAGACGGCGATGCACAAAAGCACTGCGAGCAGGATGAGCAGGGCGACAAGCAGGCGCCCGGCGGTGAAGGGGCTGGCCGCCCGGATCAACCTCACGTCGCGAAGGGAGGGCACCAGCACATGGAAACTTTGAAACGCTCCGTTCCGGTCTGTTATGGTTGCGCAAACTCCCGTGATCTCGATGACGCTTCCGATTTCAACGCCGGGCGACTTGCCTTTGATCACGGGCTTATCGACCTCCGCCGCGATCACCCCCTCGGAGGTTTCCATGGCAAGGGTGACGTGCCTTCCATCCGAGCCTGTCTCGCCGGTAGGAGCCTTCTCCAGGACATTGATCAGGCGACCTTCGACGCGGATGAGTTCGGCGTGGAAAAGCCCGTCCCGCAGTTGCTGGATCGAGCGCAGGTCTTTTGCCACTATTTTCCCGTGGTCACCCGTTCTCCGGACAACGGCATCGGCGAGGACCGGCAGCCCGCGTTCGATGATGAGAAACCCCACGACTTCGACCACTTCGCCCGGCTCGAATCTCGAACTGTTCTCGGCCCGGATCTCGATCCCCCCGCTGGTATCGCTGACGTAAAGCAGGCCCTTGTTGTGACAGGTGACAACGCCGCGGACGAATACGCGTCGTCCCGGCGAGTTGTCGATGTGGTATCGGGTTAACGAGCCGATCTGGGAGGGAGCCTCGATGTGCGGGTCGGGAAACGCTTCCGCCAGGATTTGGAAGTCCGAAGGCGAATGAACCCAAAGCTTGAGGGACACCATCCGGCGCACATTGAAGCTCAGGCTCTTCGCGGTGGATACGCCGGTCGCGGCGATCTTGCTGCCGAGAAGCCGGGATGAATCCGCTGCGAAGCCTTGTGGCAACCGCACCTCCACGCGATTCAATCCCGCGACGACATCGAGGCAGAGCCGTCCCTGTTCTGCTCGAACCACATGGACCCAGCCCTCCAACTGAACGCGCAGCCCATCCTCGGCTCCAGTCATGAGCTGGTCGATGGAAACGGTTTTCGGCTCCGGCAGAGGTGCTGTCCGGAGAACCTTCCAGGCCGGCTTCGCAACAATCGGAGCGAAGGCTCCGGGCTCCGCCACGCCGCGGACATCCACAAAATCGCCCACAGCCGGCCGCTCGGAGCCTTTCGAGTCCACGAAGATTCCGGCGGTCGCATCCTGGAGAAAAAACTCGCCCGACCACGAGGGATCGCATGCCGTTACCACTCCTTGGAGGTGGACCTCCCGGTTGTTGCCCGACTCCGTTTCCGAAAGCATGAGCACGTCTCTCGCCGCGGTGAGCAGCGGGCGGTCCGAATCTGCGCACAGCAGGCTGCGAGAAAAGCAGGAAGCGAGCAGGAAGGCCGCGGTGGCACTACGAAGGAGCAGCAGGCCCCCCCGAAAGGATAGGGGAAAGCTTATCCGATCTGGGGAAGGTAAATTCATCGCGACTGCAGGTATTTGAAGCACGATATGCTCCATCGCCTCTCTATATTCTGCAACATGCTCGTGGCGACAATGTCCTGTCCCGCCTCGCCGCTACAAGTCTGTTTGACCTCAAGGAACACCGGAAACCTTTTCAGCCCTCGCGCCGAAATTCCAGCCGGTGACAGGTCGCCGGATGCGGAAGCAGTCGTTTTCATTGACCTTTGGCAGAACGATCGCAGCCGCCAGAATGAAATCCCTTGCCGCATTTCCTGCCCGCGCCGGCATTACTCTTTCGGGTAGTGTTCCCGGCATCAAAACAGGGGATGCTCGCCTTTACTGAAACAGCTAGCGTTTCAAGATGCCAAGCATGTCCCGATGCCTCCTTGCGATGCTCGCCGCGATTCCACTCGTTGCGCATGCCGCATCCAAGCCGCCTCATGTGCTCACTTCTTTGCACACGGATCGCGGACGCATCGTCGGCAAGGATGGTTCGCCGGTAACTCTTCGCGGAGTGAACCTCGGGGGCTGGCTTGTCGAGGAACTGTGGATGCTTCCGATCGAAAACAAGCCTCCCGGAGACGGTCCATTCAAAAGGATCGCCGACCACACAACTCTCTGGCGCACTTTTCAAGAGCGGTTCGGCGAGCAGGACATGCTCCGGATTCGCCGCGCCTGGCGCGAGACCTGGATTACAAGAGCCGACTTCGAGCGAATCAAAGCAGCCGGCTTGAACAGCGTCCGGCTTCCCTTTTTGTACGACTCTCTCGACGCGCCGGACGGTCTCTTCCCCTGGATCGACAAAGCGATCGAGTGGGCGCGGGATGCCGGAGTCTATGTCGTGCTCGACCTCCACGGAGCGCCGGGAAGACAGAGCGGGGAGCAACACACCGGCGAAGCCAAAGTGGACCGCATGTTCAAAGACCCGGAAATGATTGCGAAGACCGCCAAGGTCTGGAAGCGGGTCGCCGCACGTTACAAGGACCGTCCGGAAGTCGCTGGCTTCGACCTCCTCAACGAGCCGGCCGGCTCGCAAAACGACGCCACACTCTATCTCGTTTACAACCGCCTTTACCAGGCCGTGCGTTCGGTGGCGCCGGACAAGTTGGTGTTTATCGAGGACGCCTTCAAGGGCATCGAGGGGATGCCCCACCCGGGAATTGTCGGATGGAAGAACATTGTATTCGGCCAGCACTGCTACAACTTTGGCGCGAAGAGCACCGATGACCACTCGAAGCATCTCGACAGCATTCTGGCGGGCATGGTCAAAGCCCGCAGCGAACGCGAGGTGCCGCTTTATGTCGGGGAGTTCAACATCGAACCTCACGCCACCGGCGCCATGATGAAGAAATTCGTGGACGCTTTCGACAAGGCCGGCATCTCTTGGGCGCTCTGGACATACAAGTCCGCCATGCGCGGCGGTGGCGGCGGGATGTGGGGATGGTTTCGAAGCCCGCGGACGATTCAGACGATCAACCCCTACACGGACTCCGTGGACCAGATACTCGAAAAGATCGCCAGCCTTGGAACCGAGCACCTCGAAGAGTCACCGGTCAGGGAGGCCTTTCAGTCTGCAAAAGCCGCCGGTCTTGCGACGACTCCGTGACAACGTGCTCCGTCGGTTAGCCCGATTGCCAAAAGAAGTTTCCGGCTGCTGTGGTTGGTCAATGCCCCGCCTGCAACATCTTACTCGCACTCGTAATCGTAATCGGACAGGTCAGTGACCTCGCTCACAAGTACAGCCGGTTATGATTTCCGGCATTACGGAGGCAGGACAATCTGACAGCGGTAGAACTGCCGGGCGCTTTGCAGGCCATTGGTATGGGTTAATGTGATGGTCTGACCGCTGCCCGCAACCGGGGAGCCCTCATTCGTCCAGACCGCTTCGTTCAGGTCGCCCTTTCTTTGCAACTGGTAGGTGGCTCCCGATGCGGATTGGAGGACAAGGGACAAGCTGTTCCCATTTTGCATAACCTGGGTGGCCGGAGGAACCGGCATCGCGACAACACGTGCCGCGTCAACACTCTCCCCGAGGTTGTTGACCGCCGAGACCGTGTAGTAATAGAGCGCGCCTGCGGTGAGCGAGCCGTTCGGCCCAAACGCGGGGTCGGTGTAAGAGGTGTCTGTGATGCCGGACACCAAAGTGGCGTAAGGCCCGCCGCTCGCGCTGGCTCGCTTGACGTTGTAACTCATCGCCCCGCTGGACGCTGTCCAGTTCAATGACACCCGGGCGTTCCCCGTGGTTGACGTCAGGCTGGCAGGAGCCGGCAGAGGTCCCACCTGAATCCTTCCCGTCCCGGTGATGCGGCCTCCGCCAGTGGAAGCATCATAGGATCCGTTGGGCATCGCGGTGCCGCCGAGCACAAGCGAGCCCACCAGGTCCGCCATGCCGTGATCCAATTGCAGGACACCGCTTCCGGAGATGGCCAACTGCGCCGTGTCGTTCAGACATGCCTGCTTCATAACCAGCGTGCCGCCGGTGACCGTCGTCGAGCCGGTAAAGCTGTTGCTCCCAAACAAGGTCCATGTGCTGCTGTTGGCTTTGATCAGGTTGACCACGGCTCCCGCGATGCCGTCGGAAATGACGCCGGTGATAACATTGCCGCGGTTTGAACCGTCGAGTTGCAGTCTCTTGGCGATGCCGGTCGAAGTGATGGATGCGTTGCCGATGGAAATCCGGGCATCGCCACCCAGAGTCACCGGGCGATCGTTATTGCCCGCCGTCATCTGCAAGGTTGTGAAGGAAATTCCCGCCGTTCCGCTGGTGACGTTCGTTCCGGTAACAAAGTTCCAGATCGTGCTGCCGACATTCAAGACTGCCAGCGAATGCGCAACGCCCGGGCCCGCTGTCTTCCGGCTGACCATGACGGTTGTAGCCGTGGCCGTTGAACCCATGTTCAGGCCGAATCCCGCAAACGACGCATCGGTCTGCAGGTCCAGCGTCGCGCCACCGCTCATCACGACAAAGTGACTTCCGGAAGCGGTCGAACCGAGCGCATTCGGATCGGCAACGATCACCGTGCCGCCGCCGCTGGCAAGGGTCAGGTTGTTGACACCGACTCCTGTAAAGCTGTTCGAGCCGCTAATGACGAGCGTCCCGCTTCCCGCCTTGGTAAAGGCTCCGGCACTGCCGCCATTCTGAACATTTCCGCTGAGTGTCAGGCGGCCGCCCGTGGCGACATTTACAGTCTGATTCCCCGACAGCGCCATCGGCGTGGCTATTACTTGATACATCGTCGAACTGACAGTAATCGAGCCTGAGAGAAGCAACTGATTGCCCGTGATGGTATTCGTTCCCGCCCCGCCGGAGATCGCCAGCGAGGCAATCATGAGATTATTGAGGTTGTTTACCGAAGTCCGGTTCGTGGTCTGGTTGAAGATGAGATTTCCCGTCGAGCTGTCTGTCGGTGCGCTGCCGGACCAGCTTCCGGCGACATTCCAGTTGCCGTTGTCGGGTCCGATCCAAATGGCGCTGCCGGGCGGCTGCGGCGTGGCGCTAACTTGAGTGGAATCGACGCTTTCCCCGCCCGTATTTACGGCCGATACCACGTAGTAATAAATAGTGCCGTTTGTCAGGCCGGTATCCGTATAGCTGGACGTGGCCGGGCTGGCTACCGTCGTATAAGGCCCGCCGTTGTTCGTGCTTCGCTTGACGTAGTAGGTAGTCGCTCCGCCCGAGGCAGTCCAATTCACAGTTACTTGAGCACTGCCGCTGATCGCCACCACTCCCGTCGGTGTCGCCGGAATGGGAGGTTGGGGGGTGGCGCTGACCTGAGTCGAGTCGGCGCTCTCGCCGCCGCCGTTCACTGCCGACACCACGTAGTAATAAGTGGCGGCGTTTGTCAGACCGGTGTCCGTGTAACTCGCCGTCGCCGGGCTGAACACGGTGTTGTAAGGCCCGCCATTGGTCGTGGCGCGCTTGACGTTGTAACTTGTCGCTCCGGGAGAGGCCGTCCAACTTAGCGCCACTTGGGAGCTGCCGGATGTTGCCGTCAATCCCGACGGCACCTGCGCAAAGGTGGTGGCAGATACTTCGCTGGAATTTGTGCTCTCGCCGCCGGAGTTCACTGCTGACACAACGTAGTAATAGGCGGTGCTTCTATTCAGGTTGGTGTCCGTGTAGCTGGCTGTCGCCGGACTCGCCACCGTGGTGTACGGCCCGCCGCTGTTTGAGGCCCTCTTCACATTGTAAGTCACGGCTCCGCTGGATGCCGCCCAGGTCAACGCAATCTGCGCGTCCCCGGACGCCGCCGTCAGTCCGGCCGGCACAGGCGCGATCGGTGCCCGCGGTGTCGCGCGCACTTCACTGGAGTTTGCGCCTTCGGCGCTGGATGTGAGTGCTGATACCACATAGTAATAAGCGGTTCCGTTAAAGGCTTGGGCATCCGTATATGCGGTGCCCGTAGGATTGGCCATCGTGGCATACGGACCGCCGGGAGAGGTGCCGCGTTTCACGTAGTAACCCGCAGCCCCGGAGACAGCCGTCCAGGTCAAGGCAGTCTGGCCATTGCCGGCCGTGGCGGTAACACCCGTAGGGGTTCCCGGGACCTGATAGTTGAAAGCCGTGATATTGTCGAAGGTGGAGGTGTTCAATGCCGAGTTGTCTAGCGCGGTCACGGCCAAACCCTGATAGGCGCTGCTCGCCATGTTGATCGTTTGCGCGGTTCCGAGCTGCGTCCACGTGGAGCCATTCGAGCTGTAATAGGCGCTGAAGCTGTTGCTGCTGCCTCGAACCAGTCTTAGATAGACAGGTGCCGTGCCGCTGGTAGTGGCCTTGCTTTTTGCCGTCCCGTTGGTGCTGCTTCGGTATTCAAATTTGATGCCCGCGGAGGGAGTGACGCAGATTAGCGCATATCTTGACCCGGCCGCCATCGATTCCCTGAACATCACACCGGCCTTCGCGGACGTGTTGGTATTCTGCACGTCAACAACCCTTGCGGAAATCGTGCCCGTGGTAGAGACCGCCTTGTAGCAGTAGTTGAATGCGTCACTGTTATTCCAGATATCCGCTCCGGAACCACGCACGGTGAATCCGCCATTGGCGTAATCCGCATTTCCGGCATAGCCCACGCTGCCAATATTCTGGTCTGTCCACCCAGTGGGAATCGGCATCGTGTTGGATGTGGCACCGGCTTCACCGCTGTTTCCGCTCTCGCCCACGGCATTGAGCGCCGACACGACATAATAATAGGTGGTCCGGTGGGAAACCGTCAGATCGAGGAACGAATTTGTCGAGGTTGTCGCGATGGTGATATAGGGGCCGCCGCTGGTTGTCGCCCGCTTGACATTGTAACCGGTGGCCTGGCTCGCGGTATTCCAGATCAGATGGATGCCGCCGAGCAACTGGGTGGCCGTCAGGCCGGACGGAGTCACCGGCGCGCCAAACCCCGTGATGCCCACATTGTCGAAGACGGACGTATTCAACGCGGCATTGTTGGCAGCCGAAACCGCCATTCCCACAAGCACATCGTTGGAAAGGGGAACAGAAACCGTCGTTCCCAACTGTGTCCAGGTGGAACCGTTGGAGCTGTAGTATCCGCTGAAGTTCGTGCCGTTGCGAACCAGCTTCACCCACTTAGGAAGCCCGCTTCCCGTCCAGCCGGAATCGGCAGTCGATGCGCCACTCGCGGTTCGGTAGGTAAGGTCAACGGAACCGCCCGGATTCACCTGAATCGAAACCTGAACGGAATTCGATTGGGTGGAATCGCGGAACATCAAGGCTGCTTTCGCATAAGTGGAGGTATTCTGGACGCTGTTGACGCGGGCGATAATGACTCCGTCGCCGGAAACAGTTTGATAGCAGTAGTTGAATCCGTCACTGGTTCCCCAAATATCGGAGCCGGAGCCCTTGATCGAGAAAGTTCCCGAAGTGTATGTGGCTCCTCCTGCAAACCCGAGTGTTCCGATATCCTGATCGATCCATCCCTTTGGCAGCAGCAACTGGCTCGGCGTGGCACTTACTTCCGCCGAACTTGTGCTTTCGCCGGACTGGTTGACCCCCGTGATCACATAATAGCAGGCGGTTCCGTTCAGTGCCGTCCCGTCGGTGTATGTCGTTGAGGACGTCGAGCCGACCGTAGTGTACGGGCCTCCGCTGACAGTGGCCCGTTTGATGTTGTAACTCGTGGCATAGGCCACATCATTCCACACAAGACCGGCACTTGCATTCCCCGCAGTGGCAATAACACCTTCGGGAGCAAGCGGGACCGGTGTGGGCAGGCCCGGAGCGGAAATGGAATCGAACGTCGAGATGTTCAACGCGCTGGAGTTGTTTGAAGAAACAGCCAGCCCCACGTAGATGGTTGCAGCCATGACACTGCCAACGGGGCTCCCGACCTGGCTCCATCTGTTGCCATCCGGGGAGTAATAGCCGGTAAAGTTTGTTCCTGAACGAACCAGCTTCAGCCAGGCCGGTGGAAATGGTCCGCTGACCATCGTTCCTGTGGTCGCCGCAGCGGTCGTGACACGACTTGCCAGTTGGATGCCTTGCATCGGAGTAACAGCAACCGTTACTTCGGCGGAATTTGCCGCGAGGGTTTCCCGCATCATGACTCCGGACTTTGTCCATGTGGCGGTTTTCTCCTGGGACGCCACCCTTGCGATGATTGTGCCGTCTCCAGTCATCGGCAGATAGGTGAAATGACAACTGTCCGCACTGTTCCAAATGTCGTTTCCTGCGGAAGCAATCATCAATTGCGAGCCAACGCTGCCTGAATTGCCGGTGATGCCAACCGACCCAATGTCCTGATGCGACCAGGGAGCTGGCAATGCCGTGGGAGGCGTTGACGAGGAGGGCGCGGAGTGCGTCCCTGCGCCGATGGCATTCGAGCCGGATACAACATAGTAATAGGTTGTCCCGGCAGTTACCGCAGAGTCGGTGTAAGTAGTGGCTGTTCCCGTCGTTGCCAGACCCGTGTATGGCCCGCCCTTGGTTGTCGAGCGCTTCAGGGTGTGGCTCGTGGCGGTGGGAGCGGCACTCCAGCTCAGGCCGATGCTGCTGTTGGTGCAGCGGGCGTATAATCGGGTAGGCGGAGGCGGCACCGTCGATGTCGCCGGAGCATATAGCTGGCTGCGAGGAATGGTCTGCCTGGCCATGGACGGGCTGGACCACGCCAGGTTCGCCACTCCGCTGCCCGAGACACAATAGTATTCCATCCGGATGTCGGTCGCCTGATTTGCAGTAAGCGGGATTGTCCCGCTTGTCTCGGTCGCTCCCTGGTTCACCCAGTTATCGACAACCAACTGGTTGTTCACCCAAAGCCTGACTCCATCGGATGTTGTCGTGTAAAAGGTATAAAGCTCCGAGTTCTGCGGCATCACCTTGCCGGTCCATCGCGCGCTGAAGCCCGCATATCCAATCGCGGGATCAGGCGTTCCGGTGGCCGCCCAGTTGAAATCAACCGTGGGATCAATCCGCGATTCGGTAATTCCCGTCAAATCCGGGTTGTCGTAGTAAGTCGCTGCGAGACCATTGCCCGTCGCGACATCCCGCCAAATGAAGGAAGCCAGCGATCCGCCTGCCATCGGATAGGAAACCCAGCGTCCGTTATCCTGAATCGAAACAGTAATGGCCGAACTGCCGTCATTGAGCACCACCAGCACCTTGCTGCCATCGGGATTCTGGTAGGCAATCGTCCTGGGCATTCCGTCCGGCGAGGTGTCGGAATAGATCCGGTATGCTCCCTTGCGGATGAATTTGCTGAAGTGCCCCGTCTCGTAGTATTCCCCGAAAAGCTCGTAGCTTTTCCCATCGGCCGCCACGCGCACAAAGGGCCGGTCGCCGCTGAGGGTCGTCGAAGACAGGGCAAGCTGCCAGAGCAATGTGCAGCGCGAGTAGTTCCAACCCGGAATCATGAAGAGATTCTTCACATGCCACTGGAGGGAACCGCCAAATCCATCGCCGGGATAACTGCCGGTTTGCTCGGTGAAGTAAAGGTTCTTGTCGGGATGCGCGGTCTTTACAAACCCCATGTTGTTGGGATCACCGGCGTACGCGTGAAACGCCGAACCGTCGATCCACTGCCGCGCGTCGGGGTCGTCCAGGACCGTGATCGGATAGGTGTATTCGTCGAAGTTGTGGTCCCAGCAAATGATTCGCGTGGAGAAGCCCGCGCTCCTGACCGCCGGCCCGAGTTGCAGGGCGAAGGCGATTTGATCCGTCGCATCCATGCGCATTCCCTGATAACTGTAAGGCTCGAAATGCGGCTCGTTCTGCATCGTCACCGCGCTGATTCCGAGGCCGTTGTCACGCCACGCCTGAATCCATTTCACGAAGTAGTTCGCATACGCGCCGTAATACTGCGACAGCAGCCTGCCATAACCCATCGCGCCGGAATCCTTCATCCAGTAGGGAGCGCTCCAGGGCGTGCCCATCAGCGTCAACTCGGGATTCAACTCCTTCGCCCGCTGCATCATGGGAACCTTCCAATCCAGATCCCCGGCAATGGAGAAGTTGGCCAGGGTTGGATCCGTCTGGCCGCGCGGCATGTCGTCATAGGTCATTTCGGCACCGGAGGCGGATTCCGTCCGCATCGGCACGCGGATCATGTTCATCCCGATGCCGCTGCTTCTGGAAAACAACAGGCGCATGATTTCATCCCGAACCGCCGGGTCGGCCTTCCAGATCGCATCGTCCGTGATCGAAGCGCCGAATCCGTCGATCTGCTGAAACTGCTGCGTTTCGTCCACGACCGCGTTGAATGTTGCGGCAGGCTGCGAGGTGCTCCAGGCGAGGTCCGCCTGCCGGGCCAGCTTTTTGGAGGCGTCGTACGTGGTAAGCCAGACCTGCACGGTGCTTGGGACCGGAACTGTCGGCGGCGGTTCCGGGTCAACGACCTGGCCCCTGGCCGTGCAGACAAGCATGACGCAGAAAAGTGCCGCCAGCAGCAGGTTGTCGAATCTTTGAGTGATCATCGGGAGCGGATGGGGTGCTGTTTACAGGAAGTATTGTGCCACAGGGAGGCCGACGATCCCACCGGATTCTTGATCCGGGCGGAGCCCCATTAAGAGGGGCGGTGGCATCCCTCGAACGGGTAGTGACAGGAAGCGATGGGGAGGGCGTGCCGGATTCGGATTTGTCCAAAATTCGTCGGCCACGCTGGCAAAAATCCCTGCCGACAAATGCCTGCGGCAATTTCAAACAACGTCCGTCATACTACCCATAAGAGGGATGCAGGCTGCCTCGAAATCTGTGATCGTTTGCCAACCTCGGATCATTAAACGCCTTCGCCAAATGCAAAACCGACTCCTGAAGTCTTTGAAAAAAGCGGTCATCCTTAGCGGAATCGTCGGTCTCGGACTTCTCTCCGGAACGTCCCGCCTCCACGCCCAAGCCACGTGGACCAGCCAAACCACCGGTGGCGACTGGGCCACAGCTGGCAATTGGACCGGAACGGCTCCGGCGAACGACGGCACCACTGCCTTGACCTTCGATACGGCGACCGCCAACCGCGTTTACACCAATACGCTGACGAACTTCACCGCCAGTTCGATCACGGTGAGCGCTAACAGCAAGGACAACAACGTCACCGGTAACCAGATCAACCTCGGAGGAACTTTCACAGTCAACACCGGAAATTGGCAGACCTTCGGCATTGCCATGAGTTTGGCTGCGGTCCGGACTTTTGCGATCAACAACGGACAACTCACCCTCTCCGGAGACCTGACCGGTGCCAGTGGTGGAATCAGTAAATCGGGCGGTGGCAAGCTCATTATCAGCGGCAGCAACTCAATCGGCGCAGCGGAGCGACTGCTCATTAGTAGCGCCAGCACAGTGGAGCTTACTAGCACTAACGCTCTCGGTGCAGCGGCAACGGGCACTGGGACGGTATCGGGCCAGAATGGCAACGGTTACATCACCTTTGCCAACAGCGTCGCGGCGGAGCTCTCGCTAAAAAGCGATACCGCGATTAACAGTTACGGGCTCAATGCTGGAAGCAGCTCTACGGGCGGCACGGTGACGCTCGGCCGCGCAACATCCGGTGCCGGCTACGTGCAAAACTTCGCCTTCGCCAGCATCGGTTCACGCACCATGACTTTCAATCAAGGCTCGAATGTATCATCCGGATACATGACAGCCAACATAGGGAATGTGGGTCTTTCTGCTGGCAACAACGACCGTGTCGTAACCTTCAACGGAAGCGCCGCCATCTCCCTCGGAGATGTCGCCACCACCGCTAACGCCGGCAACAACCGCCGCCTGGGACTTGCCGGAACCAATGCCAACAATGCGGTTACCGGGGTTATCTCGAATTTGGCTGCCGGCGTGACAGGTACAAGCCTGCTGTCGCTCATTAAGTCGGACTCAAGCACCTGGACGCTCACCGGAGCCAACACCTACACCGGTATCACCACAATCGCCGGCGGCACCTTGCAACTGGGCAATGGCGGCGCGACCGGCACGCTGAATCCGGCCAGCGCGATTCAGAACGGTGGCACACTGGCCTTCAACCGCACTGGCACCATCACCCAAGGGACAGATTTTGCCGGAACCATCAGTGCTTATGCCACTGATTATTCAACGAATGCGGCAGGTGTGGCGCTGGGTACCCCCGTTCTCGGCAAGCTGGTGAAATCCGCCAGCGGCAATCTCATCCTCAATGGTTCCAATACCTTGGCCGCATCCGACTCCTTCACGTTTTCCGGAGCCAGCTCCGGCACCGTGACACTCAAGAACACCGCCGCCCTCGGAGCGGCCGGCAACACCGTTCGCTTTTCCGGCGGCGGTTCGGGCAATGTGGACATTCAGAGCGACACGTTGAACGCCTACAACTTTGGCAGCGGCAGCTTCAACGGCGGGACCATCACCCTCACCGGAACCACCGGTGCCACGACAGCCGGCTACACGCTCGGCACTCTGGATTTGAGCAGCGTCACAATGACCTTGAACCGCGGCGGGGCAGTTACCAGTGGAACCGCCTCCTTTACCGAACTCAAGATGACCGGCGGCAACGACAACAACCCGGTCACCCTGGCAGGCGATGCCACATGGATCGTGGGCTCCGCCTCCATCACGAGCACCGGCATTTCCAAGCGCCTGCAGCTCGATGGATCCAGCGCCGGCAACGTGATGGCCGGAGCGATTTCCGACACCAACAACGCAACGGCCGGAGCCAAGGTCAACCTCATCAAAGCCAACACGAGCACCTGGACATTGAACGGCACCAACACCTATACCGGCACAACGGCTGTCAACGGCGGAACTCTCAAGGCGGGCTCAACCCAAGCCTTCGGCAGCAACTCCGCCGTGACCATGGCCAACACATCCAGTGCCATCCTGGACCTGAACAACTACAGCAACAGCATCGGCTCGCTGACCGGCGGCGGCGCAAGCGGCGGCAACGTGCTGCTCGGCTCCGGCACGCTGACGATTGGAGCCGACAACACCAGCCCCGCGGCCTATGCGGGCGTGATTTCCGGCAGCGGCGGTGCGCTCATTAAGACAGGCTCGGGAACGCTGTCGCTCTCCGGCCAGAACACCTACTCCGGCGGGACGGTCGTAAGCAATGGGACCTTGAATTTGAATGCCGGCAACAGCGGCACGGGCGTGATCCGCGGCACGGTCAACGTCAACTCAGGCGCGACGCTGCTTTCCTCTGTTCACGATTCCTTCGGCTACAACAGCGGGGTGAAAGTGGACACGATCAACCTTGTCGGAGGCACCCTGACCCACAGTTCGAATGACACGCTGACGATCTCCAGCGCGACCGTGAACATGACCGGCGGACTCATGTCCGCGACAGGCGGCGGATCGAGTGCATTCGATCTCTACAACAACGGTTCCGGAGCGACCGCCATTAACACACTCGCCAGCAGCGGCACGGCGACGATCTCCGGGAAACTCAACCTCCGCAACGGAGCCGGCGCGACAACCGTCTTCACGGTGGCGGATGGAGCGGCAGTGACCGACCTGCTGGTAAGCGGAGTCATTGCGGACGGCCCCACGGAGGGCACGGGGTCGAAGATTCAAAAGTCGGGCGCGGGCACGCTGCTTCTCGGCTCCAGCAACAGCTACAGCGGCGGGACGACGATCAAGAACGGAGTGCTTGTTGTCGGGAACGACAATGCCTTGAGCGGCGGGACGCTCACGCTGGACGGCGGCAGCCTGCAGTCCAACAACGATACGATTTCGCTCTCCAACCCGATCAGCGTCACCACCGTGGGTGGCACCGTTTCCGGGGATACGGATCTGAAGCTCACCGGCTCGGCAAGCGGTACGGGCACGCTCACGGTGAACATGAACAGCAGCAAGACGCTGACAGTGGCTCCGACCGTGCCGAACTCTTTTGGCGACGCCAACACGACCATCAAAGTTACCCAGGGCACGCTGCTGCTCGGCGGGTCGAATGTCATCGGCAACAGCACGGCGATCAACCTGGCCGGCGGAACATTCAACACCGGCGGTAAAGACGAAACAGTGGGGGCGCTGACGCTGTCGGGGAGTTCGACCATCGATCTCGGCGGCGCTGGCAAAATGTATTTTGTTGATAGCTCAAGCCAGACGTGGAGCGGTACGTTGAGCATTTTGAACTGGGCTGGCAATGTCAACGGAGCTGGCGCGAATCAGCTTTTCTTTGGCTCGTCCGCAGGCGCGCTTGGCAGCGGTTCCTATACGATCAACATTTACGGCAGCGGGGCGACGTTCCTCGGCACCGGAAGCCTTTTAACCACCGGCGAACTCGTCCCCGTTCCCGAACCTGCGACGATCATCGGCGCGTTTGTCTTTGTCGGCTTGATCGTCCTGCGCGAGCGCCGCCGGCTTGCCTGCCTTCTCGGAAGGAAGTGCCAGATGCAACCGATTCGCGTCCCTCTGTCCCGGAAAAACTCCCGCTGACCAATGCGCACGAGAGTGTCGAAGAACGTCCACCGCATCAGCCGAACAAGGGATGGCGCATAGCTCAAGATTTGCGATACTCTCCCAACCTCGGAAAAACAACACCACCGCCAACCCCAAAATCCGCCCATGAAATCCATGAAGAAACTCCTCAGTCTCACTGCCATCGCCGGTCTCGGCCTCATCTCAGGCACGACCGGCCTCCTGGCTCAAGCAACTTGGAATGGTGCCGATGGTGCCGATTGGAACGTATCCGGAAACTGGCTTGGCACCGCGCCGGTGAACAGCGGAACCAGCGCACTGGTGTTCTCCGCCACGTCAACCAACCTCACGTCCACCAACAGCCTGACCAGCCTGACGGTCAGCTCCCTGACTTTCGCGTCGGGCGCAAAGGACAACACGCTGAACGGAAATGCCATCACTTTGAGCGGCGACGTCACGGTGAGCACGGGCAACTGGCAGGCGATTAACACCGACATCGGCCTCACCGGAAACCGGAAATTTACAGTCAGCTCGGGACAGTTGACCCTTGGTGGGGCCTTGACCGACGGCACCAGCGCGGGCGGCATTCTCAAGGAAGGCGGTGCGAAGCTGATTTTGAAGGGTGCCGGCTCCATGACCGGTGTCTCGACGCAGACGGTGGCTGGCGGAAATCCGGGCGCAGGCAGCTATACCGTGCCGCTTGTTTTCAATACCTCCGGCGCGGGCACAGTGGTGATCCAGAATACGGCGGCATTGGGCGCGGCAAGCCTCAAGGGAATTCAATTCAACAGTGGCGGCGGCGGGACGCTCGACCTGCAAACCGACACCAGCGTGAACGGCTATGGCATTTTTGCGGGCAGCGGAGGCACCGCCAACACCATCATCGCCAATCGCCTGACATCTGTTGCTGATGCAAATATCACCCACAATCTCGGTGTTGCGCAGTTGGGATCGTCGATTCTTACGATTAACAAAGGTGGCAACGTGACGGGTGCCGGCATCGCCAAAGTGACCTTCAGCGCGGTGAGCTTGACCGCTGGCAACAACGACCGTGTCGTAACCTTCAACGGAAGCGCCGCCATCTCCCTCGGAGATGTCGCCACCACCGCTAACGCCGGCAACAACCGCCGCCTGGGACTTGCCGGAACCAATGCCAACAATGCGGTTACCGGGGTTATCTCGAATTTGGCTGCCGGCGTGACAGGTACAAGCCTGCTGTCGCTCATTAAGTCGGACTCAAGCACCTGGACGCTCACCGGAGCCAACACCTACACCGGTATCACCACAATCGCCGGCGGCACCTTGCAACTGGGCAATGGCGGCGCGACCGGCACGCTGAATCCGGCCAGCGCGATTCAGAACGGTGGCACACTGGCCTTCAACCGCACTGGCACCATCACCCAAGGGACAGATTTTGCCGGAACCATCAGTGCTTATGCCACTGATTATTCAACGAATGCGGCAGGTGTGGCGCTGGGTACCCCCGTTCTCGGCAAGCTGGTGAAATCAGGCAGTGGCAATCTCATCCTCAATGGTTCCAATACCTTGAACGCCACGGATTCACTTACCTTCAGCGGCAATGGTTCCGGCACCGTGACACTCAAGAACGCCGCCGCCCTCGGAGCGGCCGGCAATACCGTTCGCTTTTCCGGCGGCGGTTCGGGGATTCTGGACATCCAGAGCGACACGTTGAATGCCTGTAACTTTGGCAGCGGCACCGGCAACGGCGGGACCATCACGCTCACCGGGACCGACGGTGCCACGACAGCCGGCTACGCGCTCGGCACTCTGGATTTGAGCAGCGTGACAATGACCTTGAACCGTGGCGGGGCAGTTACCAGCGGAACCGCCTCCTTTACCGAACTCAAGATGACGGGCGGCAATGACTTTAACCCGGTCACCCTGGCAGGCGATGCCACATGGATCGTGGGTTCCGCCTCGATCACCGCCAACGGCCTGTCCAAGCGCCTGCAGCTCGATGGATCCAGCGCCGGCAACGTGATCGCGGGCGCGATTTCCGACACCAACAACGCAACGGCCGGAGCCAAGGTCAACCTCATCAAAGCCAACACGAGCACCTGGACATTGAACGGCACCAACACCTATACCGGCACCACGGCTGTCAACGGCGGAACTCTCAAGGCGGGATCAACCCAGGCTTTCGGCAGCAACTCCGCCGTGACCATGGCCAACACATCCGGTGCCATCCTGGACCTGAACAACTACAGCAACAGCATCGGCTCGCTGACCGGCGGAGGGACAAACGGCGGTGTGGTCAGTCTTGGTTCGACGACACTGACCGTGGGAGGCAACAACACCAGTCCGGCTGCGTTCGCGGGTTCGATCACGGGGAGCGGCGGCGTCCTCGTAAAGACCGGCACCGGCACGCTCACGCTCTCCGGCTCAAACAGCTACACAGGCGGCACTGTGATCAATGGCGGAGCGGTGGCGATCAACTCGGACAGCAGTCTTGGAACCAGTTCGGGCGGGGTGACGCTGGCCGGCGGAACCCTTTCGGTGATCGCAAACGTCAATGCTTTCAGTCACAACATCGACACGGGAACGACAGGCGGCGCGATCAACGTCACTTCCGGCCGCGGCTTGCAGTTCAACGATTACAACGCCAATTCCGCCACCATTATTGGGAGCGGGCCGCTTACTGTTGAAGGCGGAGGCCAGTTGACCTTGAGCGCGACCGCCACCTCCGCGAGTTATTCCGGGAACTGGACGGTAAACGCCGGGCGCGTCGAGGTCCAGGTAAGCGGCGCACTGGGCAGCGGCAGCGTCACTCTGGCTTCCGGCGCGGAACTCGTGAACTCCTGGGGTAATACAATCGGCAACAGCATTGTCTCCGACGGCGGAATCCTGAGCTACGACAACGGTGGAGTCGGGGTGTTCTCCGGTCCGGTTTCCTTGAACAGCGGGACGACAACGGTAAGCCTGAAAGACTTTTACGGCCCCACCGCGCGCAACGGTTCGATCACCGGGCTTATGTCCGGCACTGGCGCATTAAGTGTCAGCGGCAACGGCACGAGCGGCATGCTCACTCTTTCCGGAACCAACACCTACAGTGGCGGCACGACCATCAACAGCGGGGCGACAGTCCGGTTGAACTCCGGCAACAGCGGGAACGGCGTGATCCGGGGAACGGTGAACATCAACAGCGAAGGCACGCTTCTTTCCACCGTGCATGACTCGTTCGGATATGCCGAGGGAAGCCAGATCAAGACATTGAATATCGACGGCGGAACAGTTACCCACTCCTCCAACGACGCGCTCACTCTGGCCAGCGCGGCAGTCATCATGACGGGCGGGACAATGCAGACGACGGGCGGAAGCAGTTCGGCGTTCGACTTCTTTAACAACGGAAGCGGCAACACGGGAGTGACCACCCTCGCGAGCGGCACGACTGCGACGATCGCCGGCAAGATCAGCCTTCGCAACGGTATTGGAGCGACGACGACTTTCGACGTTGCAGACGGTGCTGCGCCAACCGATCTGCTGGTCAGTGCGGTTATTGCGGATGGCGCCGCACAGGGCACCGGCTCCTGCATCACCAAGACCGGAGACGGATTCATGCTGCTTTCCGGTTCAAACACCTACACGGGACTTACCACGGTAAGTGCCGGCACGCTGGCCTTCGACTTGAGCGAAACTCTTCCCGGCGGACTAACTGTTGCGACCAGCGGCACGGCGGTGCTGACCGCGCACGACGGAGGAGCCGGCAATGTGAAGGTGCTCGACATTTCGTCGCTGACCATCTCGGGAACGACGCTGTTTGTCGGAGGCGGAGACAAGGCCGGCAACAACATCGCGGCCGGCCTTGCGTCGCCGGAGCCGGTGCCGGAGCCGGGAACCTGGGCGATGCTCCTGGGCGGGCTAGGGGTGCTGGGGGCATGGCGGAAAGCGCGTCGTCGCAGGGGGTAGATATTTCGAGCCGTGATGCCGATTCGATTTGGCCTCGGGAACACGGCGTTTGAGCAGGTTGCCGCAGTGTTCCTGGCGGGGTGCCGTGGCAACCATCCCTGTGGGTGGGCGGGAGGCTTTGTCAACGTCCCTGTCTCTCTCCGATGTCTTGTAATTCGATTTACACAATCAGGTTGCGAGAAGCATTTGCTCTTGCTCGTGCTCCAGGAACGAGCGGCTGGATTAGAGCGTGTCATGCACTTTTGACGCCGGAGGCGTCGTGGAAATTAGCCGGTGGCGAAGCGTAGCGAAACCACCGGAACCCACATCCACAAAGGATTCCGCCCCGGATGGGGCGGTGGAAACTGGCACCCGCAGGTTCCAGCGCCCCGCGGGGGCGCGACCCGCTTTTTTCTCGGAACCCGGTGGTTGCGCTCGTTCCTCGCTGCACCACCGGCTAGTTTCCAGTGTCCCTCCGGGACAACCATCGTCTCCCGCCACGTCAAAGTGCATGACACGCTCCAAGAGCAAGAGCAAGTATAAGAAGGCTGGTTCGGATTCCCGCCCTCGGACTGTGGAAGTCGTATGATACCGTTTTGCATAAATAAGAGGACTCTCCATTTTACTGAACCATCGCCACGCGCGTCATTCTGAGTCGCTCACAAAACGGGTTTTTGCTGGCGGCGGCAATGATGGCTCCCGATCGGAGGGACGAGCTCTGCGAGTCCCTGACTTCTCGAGTGTGGGACTCGTGGAACTCGTCCCTTCGCTGCCAATGAACCCGCCCCGGATGCCGAACCTTTCGCGCACCGCGCTTTGGACTGCGGCGGCTTGACGCCGCTTTGCGGAGGAGCGGACTTGTCCGCGTGGCGGAAGAGCACACCGCACACCCGCAGACCCCCGTCCACGGAGACAAGTCTCCACCAACCCCAAAGCGCGGACAAGTCCGCGCACTCCAAAGCGCTGCGCGCGAAACACGCCGGGGCGCTGCGTTTCGGCAATCGCTCCAGGTGTTCATTGCCGAAGCCAGCAAAACCCCGCTTTGTGAAAGCCTCAGAATGACGCGCCATAAGGTGTGTAACGCGGGTGCCAATAGTCATCTTTTCTTTGAGAACTGGTATGATACGCTGGCGACACTCTTCGCGGGAGAAAAATGACTGCACCACCGGCTGGTGGATCAAAGGCGGCTCGAAACCTTGAGACCGGAAGCGCTTCGTGACAGCCGTTGATTCCTGGGTGTCCCACCCGCCCTCAACTCATGCCCCGGTATTTGTTCACGGCCTCCATGCGGGAGTGGGCATGGAGTTTCTCGTAAACCTTCTTCACCCGAAAGCGGACGACGTCGATGGTAACTCCCAGCCGCGTGGCGATCTCCTTGTAAAGCAGGCCGCTCGCGAGCTGTTCGATCACCGCGCGCTCCTCTTCGTCCAGCGTGGTCTCGGCGGTCGGCTGCGAAGTGCGGTGAAAATAGCTCACCACTTTTCGCGCGATGTGCGGTGACATCGGCGACCCGCCTGCAACGGCCTGTTCGATCGCCGAGACAATGTCGGCGGGGGCCGAGCGTTTGAGCATGTAGCCGCACGCCCCGGCCTTGAGGGCGTCGAAGATCAGCTTGTTGTGGTCGAACGCGGTGAGGACGAGGCAGAGCGTCGCGGGATGCATCTTTCTCAAACGCGTGATGCACTCGATGCCGTTCATGCCGGGCAGGTTGATGTCAACCAATGCCACGTCGGGGCGCGCCTTCCCGACATTCTCCAGCGCCCTCTCGGCGTTCGGATAAACGGCCACGCACTTCACGCGGCCACCCGGCGATTCAAGGAGTTGCCGGGCCGTGCCGGCGAATGCCGCATCGTCCTCGATCAGAATGGTTCGGATGGATTTCACGGAAAAGCGGTTAACGAGGCATCGGGACGCGCAGGATCACCTCCGTGCCGCCCATGCTTCGCCGCTTACATTCGCAGTTCCCTCCCAGGTGGGCGAGCCGGGATTTCATGTTTTTTATTCCATCGCTTCCGGGGTCGGCGATTTGCCCGGGCAGACCGCAGCCGTTGTCGGCCACGCGCACCTCGAACTGCCCGTCGTCGAGCCGGGCCGACACCTGCACCTCGCTGGCGCGGGCGTGTTTGACGACATTCTGGAGCGCTTCCTTGAAGGCGCACACCACCTCGTGCCGGGACTCCGCGCGCACCTCGACCTCCGGCCATTCGATCGGCATCTGGATGCGGCAGGCGATTCCCGCCGGCTCGAGATAGGTGCTCGCGTAGTGGGCAAGGTATTCCGCCATGGACTCCAGCGTGTCGTTCTGCGGGTTCACCGTCCAGACCACTTCATCGAGCGACTCCATCGTCTGCTGCGTGGTTTGCGACAACACGCGCAGGTCTTCGCCGGCTTTTTCAGGAAGGGAATACTTCCGGGCGAACACATCGTGGAGCATCGCGAGCTGCGAGAGCCGCGCTCCCACGACATCATGCATGTTGCGCGCGATCCGCTCCCGTTCGGAGGCGAGGGCGTTCTGGGCCTTGAGCGCCGCCATGCGCCTTCTGCTGAAGTAAAGGGACACGAGTCCGCCCACCGCGAGCATGCCCGCGGCGGTCAGCCAGCGGAACGTCAGGGTCTGGACGAACGGCGGATTGATTGTCATCGGCAGGCTCAATGTGGTGGCGTCCCACCTGCGGTCGTTGTGGGAGGCCTGCGCCTCCAGGGTGTAGCGGCCCGCAGGCGGGGGGATGATGTCCAGCGAGAGGGCATCCGTCAAATGCCACCGGTCCTCATACCCTTTCAAGCGCCACCGGAGCACCTCATTGGGGGGCATTCCAAATTGCGGAATTCCCAGACCCAGCGAGAGCCGCCGGGTGCCGGCCGGCACGGTCAGCGGAGACAACGCCAGCTTCCGGTCGTCAGCCAGCGCGGAGACCAGCTCGGGGGTGCGTGTCTCGAACACCTCCACCTCGGCAAGCTGCGGCGAATACGGCACCGGATTGTCGCTGGAAATTCTCAGGTACCGCCCCCGGAACACGCCCTTGCCGTCCGTCGCGCCCAGCACATCCACCTCGCCCGCGCCGGGGTGCGAGCCGTCCGCCCGGTCGAGACCCTGCCAGACCGGCCCGACCCCTTCCGCCGGTTCACGGTCGTAGAGTTGCACCAGCATCCGGCTGAACCGCTCTCCCGTTCCCAATCCCGTCTCATTGCGGGCGCGCAGGCCGATGTGATCCAGGGCATGCACGGTGCCGAGGTCGATTTCGAAATAAAACGCCGGCCCCAGCCCCCGCCCGGCGGGATGCGCGAAGGTCGAGAACTTGCCGTCCGTCAGCGCGTCGGCTTCCAGTCCTGGGTAAAGCGGATGCGACGCCTTCACGGCGGCGCCGATCGCCACATTCGTGGTGGCAACCGGTTCCACGCGAAACTCGGTGAGCACAAAATCGCCCGACGGTCCCCACGACGCCACCACCTCCGGCTGGCCGGCCAGCGTGCGGGTCACCGGAAATGCCTCCAGCCGGAACCCGGTCACGGGCGCGAAAGGGGAGCGGACGGCGAGCTGGTAATACGCATCCCCCTCCTGCCCCTGGGACGACTCCCGCTCGCGCAGATGGTTGTTCCCGGTCTTCTCCAGCGTCGCATTTCCGGCGATGAACCGCAGAACGCCCAGGGGCTGCCAGTGTCCGGTCAACGACGGCTCCGCGTCATTCGTGGCCGACAGCGCGAACTCCGCGATGTTGTTGCCGGGGTGCCCCGACAGAAAATAAAGAGTCACGGTGAACGTGTAGGCGTTCACCGGGCTCGCGGTTTGGAAAACAGCCGCCTGTGCTTTCGCGATCTCCGGCGAAACGCTCCACCCCCTTGGATTCGACCGGATGCCGTCGATGACGTTGTCCAGATCCTTCCGGGAAGTGCAATGCGTCGCATCCACCGACCGGAAAAGCACCGGCTCGACGCCTGTGCAGACCGGGGCGCACAGCAATAGAAGAAAGGCGGGCAGACCCCGGCGGAAATTCATCAGGCACAAATCCTATCCCGGAAACGTAAAAAGTCGAATCCCTTGGCAGCGCCCGCCGCCCCCCGGCCTCAACGTGGCCGGCTACAACGCCGGCTACAACCGCTCGATTTCCCCCTGCCAGGGCCACTCTTCGCTGCGCGCCACAAGCTTGCCTCGCACCGGATTGTTCACGACATATTCCCATTTCTCCGAGTAACTCTCCGTCGAGCGCAGGACGTGATCGAAAAACTCCGGCTGCCAGAGCGGCGCTTCGATCCCCAGTGCGCGGAGGATCTGCTTCGAGGTCCATTCCTTCCAGAAACGCATGAATTCCGACAACGTCTTCGCATCAGGCTCCGGGGCACAGAAGAAATGCACATGATCCTAAATTCCGCAGTTTCATAGAACCACGGATTACACAGATAGCACGGATACAGAGGGTTCCAGCCATCTGGAATCAGGGCAAACGCATCTAAATCATGAAGAGCACCAAAGGTGCAAAATACCTCAGCCCAGGGCAACGCCCTGGGTTTCGATCGAATAAATTTCCAGCCCTGCAAGGGCGAGACATTGCGTGCCAGTCCGGATATTGCGCCCTTGCAGGGCTGTTCGTTCGATGATGGCGTCCCCAGGGCGTTGCCCTGGGCTTAGATAGGTTGCGCCTTCAGCGCAAAAGAAAACCCGCCCGTTGACCCCGGCGGCGCAGCGCGTCCGATTGCAAAACGCGCCCGCCCAGCGCCCTCCGCCCCGACCTGCCGCCCGCCCGCCGGCCTCGCTGTAGCCGGCCACGTTGAGCCCGGCGGGACGTTGACCCCGGCGGCGCAGCGCGTCCGATTGCAAAACCCGCCCGCCCAGCGCTACAACAGCCTTCCGCTTTCCGCTTTCAAGTTTGAAAGCCTGGCCGTTGCTTCGCATCCGGCTCCGGGGCGCAGAAGAAATGCACATGATCCTAAATTCCGCAGTTTCATAGAACCACGGATTACACAGATAGCACGGATACAGAGGGTTCCAGCCATCTGGAATCAGGGCAAACGCATCTAAATCATGAACAGCACCAAAGGTGCAAAATACCTCAGCCCAGGGCAACGCCCTGGGTTTCGATCGAATAAATTTCCAGCCCTGCAAGGGCGAGACATTGCGTGCCAGTCCGGATATTGCGCCCTTGCAGGGCTGTTCGTTCGATGATGGCGTCCCCAGGGCGTTGCCCTGGGCTGAGATAGGTTGCGCCTTCAGCGCAAAAGAAAACCCGCCCGCCGACCCCGGCGGCGCAGCGCATCCGATTGCAAAACCCGCCCGCTCCCCGCTACAACAGCCTTCCGCTTTCCGCTTTCAAGTTTGAAAGCCTGGCCGTTGCTTCGCATCCGTTGCAGCAGGTTTCAAGTTTCAAGTTTCAAGTTTGAAAGCCTGGCCGTTGCTTCGCATCCGGCTCCGGGGCGCAGAAGAAATGCACATGATCCTAAATTCCGCAGTTTCATAGAACCACGGATTACACAGATAGCACGGATACAGAGGGTTCCAGCCATCTGGAATCAGGGCAAACGCATCTAAACCATGAAGAGCACCAAAGGTGCAAAATACCTCAGCCCAGGGCAACGCCCTGGGTTTCGATCGAATAAATTTCCAGCCCTGCAAGGGCGAGACATTGCGTGCCAGTCCGGATATTGCGCCCTTGCAGGGCTGTTCGTTCGATGATGGCGTCCCCAGGGCGTTGCCCTGGGCTTAGATAGGTTGCGCCTTCAGCGCAAAAGAAAACCCGCCCGCTGACCCCGGCGGCGCAGCGCATCCGATTGCAAAACCCGCCCGCCCAGCGCCCTCCGCCCCGACCTGCCGCCCGTCGGCCTCAACGTGGCCGGCTACAACCGCCATCCGCATTCCGCCTTCCCCCTCTCCGCAATCCGCAATCCGCAATCCGCAATCCGCAATCCGCAATCCGCAGTTGGATTTCTTAGAAATTAGACGCAATTTCATATTGTATTTATTTCCGCACTTGCTACTATCTCCTAACTGAACGCCCCATTCAGTCCCCAAAAACCCTGGTAAAAAACCAGCCTGACCCGGCTTATGAAAACGATCACCCATCATTGCGCCCCCGCACCGGCTCAACGTGGCCGGCTACAACCGCAATCCGCATTCCGCAATCCGCATTTCTTAAAATGACATGTTCATGTCGTGGACTTGAATTCCAGTTTTTTGTAACTCTTCTTGTTGCGCAACTTTCATAAGACGAAACCAGCCCCGTCAAACCTGACCGATCAGCAAGCCCAAACACTCCCAGCCCAGTTCCCAACGCAGCCCAACCTTCCGCTTACTATGAAAACAAAATCCCAGCCTTCCGCCCTCCGCATTCAGTTTTCAGCTTTCAGGTCTCAGGTTTCAGGTTTCAGGTTTCCTGTCTTCCGCCTTTCCCCTCTCCGCATTCCGCATTCCGCATTCCGCATTTCCTCCCGCTCCCTCTTCGGCAACCCGCTTGCCGTCCGGCGCGGCATCGGCTGGGCGGGACGCGCCGTGGCGCTGGCGCTGGTGTTTTCGATGAGCCTGGGCGGGAACGCCTGGGCCGCTCCCATCAACTGGAACTCGGCCACCACGATTTCGGGTGACACGAACGTGCTCAACGCTGGAGCCCTTAATTACGCTTACACCTTCAGCAGCATTGCAACCGCACCGACGGTCAATAGCGTTCTCTTCACCAAAACCAACAGCACAACGACGATTGGCACGAATGTCACGTTGAGCGGATTCACGAACAACAACGGAACCATTTACCAATCCAGTCCGTCTGCGGGGACGTGGGCTGGACTTACTACTGCCTATAAAGGGATGCTTCAAGGTGGCGATTATGGCGGCACAGGAGCTGCGACGGTCACGCTTCAAAGCCTGACCAGCGGCCACGTTTATGCCACCCAGATTTGGGTGGATGACAGCCGAGCTACTGGTGCCTCGCGCACGGAGACCGTTACCAGCACAGGCGGCAATACGGTGACGCTTGATTATAACAGCACCGACGCCAATGGCGGGGTTGGCCAATACACGACCGGCCGTTTTGTAGCGGATGCCGCGACCCAAGTATTTACCCTCCAAGGAAACATATCCACCCAGCTCAATGCTTTCCAGGTGCGCGACGTGACCAACATCGGCAACTGGGTCGGCACCGGCGGCGCGACCTGGGATGCGGCCACCACTAACAATTTCGCCAGCAACCTTTTCAGCGCAGCGCTGACCACCACCACTTTCGCGACAGCAAAAGCGCCTCTCAGTGCCGTGACCTTCGCCGATACCTACTGGAGCAGCAGCGTTCAAACAGCCGTCACCCAGACCAACGTCACCGTGGACGCGGCGGGTGTTTCCACTGGCACCGTCTATTTTGATAACTCGTCAGTGAATTACACGATTGGCAATGCCAGCGGTGCCATCGGCATCACCGGTGCCACGGCGATTGTCAAAAACGGCTCCGGCACGGTCACGTTGAATGGAGTGAATACCCATACCGGCGGCACCACCATCACAGCGGGCACACTCAAGACCGGCGTCAACGGTGCCTTGGGTAACGGCAACTACGCGCTCACCATCACCGGCGGCACGTTCGACCTGAATGGAGTCGCATCGCAGCAGGTCAGCGCCTTCAACGGTTCCGGCGGCACAGTCCTGAACAGCGTCAACGGTGGCACCGCGATCCTCGTCGTCGGTGGCGACCACCTAGGTGGCACCTATTCCGGCACCATCGCCGATAACGCCGGCGGCGGAGCCACCGGCAAGGTCGCCCTGTCCAAGGTCGGCAACGGCACGCAGATTCTTTCGGGACCCAATACCTACACCGGCAATACCACGCTCAGTTCGGGAACGATCCAAATTGGCATCGCCAGTGTCGGCTCGGTCGGTTCCATCACCTCCAGCGCCATTGGCAAAGGCACGCTCACTTTCAACGGAGGCACACTTTCGTCCGACAGCACGACCGACCGCATCATCCTCAATGCCGTGACTTTCACCGGCAACGCTGTTCTCGGCGACGCAACCAAGACCGGCAAGCTGACCTTCGCCGCAGGGCTGGATTTGGGGGCCGCCACCCGCACGATGACCCTTAATAGCGACGTGCAATTGGACGGTGCCTTCTCGAACCCCGGGGCCAACAGCGCCGTAGTCAAGGATGGGTCTGGCACACTCACGATCAATGTCTCCAATGCCGGTGTGGATTTTGGTGCGGGAAATCCTTCCGGCTTTCAAATCAAAGCTGGCAAAGTGCTCGCCACAAACACTGCAGCCTTCGGCAGTGCCGGACAAATCGTGACGCTCAATGGTGGCACGGGGACATCTGCGGGTAGCACGGTGGAATTCGCCACCGACAGCTCGCCGAATGCCTACGTGCTCAACCAAAACAGCGGAAACAACGGCACAGTCATCCTGAATCGCGCCACCTCGGGCACGGCGATCACCTACTCCATGGGGACTGCGGCACTTGGCTCGGGCAATATTTTCAACGTCCAGAAGGGTGGCAATGTCACCGACACGCCGACGCTGGCACTTACCGGACTCACGCTGTCGGCTGGGTCTGCCGGTACCACGACTCTCAGTCCGACGACAGCGAACATCTCTATCACGGGCGCCGTGACTGCCTCTGGCGCCGCGAATCTCAAAACCCTGCAACTCGATGGCACAAGCACCGACAATCTCATTTCCGGAAATATTTCCGACGGCACCGCCACCCCGCTGTCGTTGACCAAGGCAAATACTGGCACATGGACCCTCTCCGGCAACAATGGCTACACCGGCGCGACCACCATCAACGCCGGGACCTTGGCGGCGGGCAGTTCCACGGCGTTTAACAATACCAGCGCCCTGAGCATGGCGGGAAGTGGAACATTGAACCTTGGCGGATTCGACGCTTCATTCACCAGCATCAACGCGGGCGTGTCCACAAACACGATTACCACTTCGGGATTGGGCACGGCAACGGACACACTGACGATCTCGAACATGACCCCGACGAACACCAATTTTGCGGGTCTGATTTCCGACGGTGCAACGCGCAAGGTGGCGGTCGCCATCAGTTCAAACGGTCTCAATACCGGCTTGAGCAACGTGAATAACACGTTCTCCGGCGGGTTCACTTTGCTGGGGCAAACCGGAGCGAACACATACGGCGTGAAGCTCGTTCCGGTTACGGGGGCAACAGTCTCAGGTGGTGTGGTAACCAAGGGACCCTACGGAACGGGTAGTATCTATATCGGGCAGGCGGCGACGGATAAGGCCCAGTTTTATTTCACGGCCGACAGTGTGACGTTGGCGAACAACATTGTTGTGAATACAAGCGCTGGAACAGATGCAGGCGGAACTTTTCGCGTGGAGAGTAAAAACAACACTATCAGCGGTGCTATCCAGGCGAATCAGGCATCAGTCATGTTGTATCACAATGGCCAATATTCCGGCGGGACAGGAGGTGCCTCTTCGATTACTCTGACTGGCCCGATCTCAACGGGAGCGCTTGCAACAGCCGGACTTACGGTTCAGGAAAGCAACTACACAAGCGCAAACGGGAGAACCCTGACAGTCATTTTGAACAACAGCAATGTCGTTCCCAGCAGTTACACTGGAGCCACCACTGTGACCGGCCAAGGTGCCACCTTGCAGATTGGCGCATCCGACCAGATCCCTAATGGTTCAGGCAAAGGCATAGTGGCAGTCAACACTTCAGCCATCCTTGACCTCAACGGCTACA
This sequence comes from uncultured Verrucomicrobiae bacterium, assembly GCA_963751395.1. Taxonomy (GTDB): domain Bacteria; phylum Verrucomicrobiota; class Verrucomicrobiia; order Chthoniobacterales; family Chthoniobacteraceae; genus CAVVUC01. Next base: position 1,262,005 of record CAVVUC010000001.1, read on the forward strand.
GCGAAACCATCAACGGCCTGACCGGCGCGGGCACGATTGACAACGTTGCGGCAACGGGCGGTTTAACCAACACGCTGACCCTCGGCGACGGCGATGCCACCGGCAATAGCTTCACCGGCGTGATCAAAAACACAGCAGGCACGCTTTCCGTGGCAAAAATCGGCACGGGCACGCAGACGTTCGGCGGCGCGAACACCTTCACCGGCGGGTTGTTCATCAAGAACGGCACCGTTACGGCCTCCACGGTCAACACCGCGCTCGGTGGCGCCACCGGAACTGGCACGGTCACCTTGGGCGACACCACGGGAAGCAATCCGGCCACGCTGCTGGTGGGCACCACCGGCCTGAACTACGCCAACCCGATTGTCCTGGCCACGAATCCCAGCGTCGGCACGCTGACCCTTGGGAACGCGGGAACGGCGATCTCCACCACCTTCAGCGGCGGGGTCACGGGCAACAACAGCTTCACCATCAACGAAAACGCCACCACCGGTACGATCAGCTTTGCCACGGGCGACATCAACAATGCCGGTGCCATTACGAACATCGGCGCGGGAACTGGCTCGACCAGCATCAGCGCGAATATCGGGAGCAACGTCACGGATGTCACACAAAACAGCAGCACCGCAGGGCTCGATTCTCTCGGGCAACAACAGCTACACCGGCAACACGGCGGTTTCCTTGGGAACACTGACCGCGACGAAGGCGGTGGCGCTCTCCGGTTACAACAGTTCCAGCAAAATCTCGGTCGCCAATCTTGCCACGCTGAAGCTCAACTACGGTGGGGCCAGCGACTGGGTCAGCGGCGAGTTGGACAGCCTGCTGACCAATAACAGCTCCGGATTCGCCGCCGGCTCGACGCTCGCGCTGGATACCGCCAACGGCAGTGGCAGCTATGGCACGAACATCGCGGCGACTAATTTCGGGCTGAGCAAACTCGGCAACAACGTGCTGACGCTCTCCGGCAACAACGCGTATGCCGGTGCCACCAGCATTGCCGGCACGGCGGGCGGCATCGTGGTGGGGGCCAACAACGCGCTGGGCACAGCGGCGGGCAACACTACGGTGGCAGCAGGTACTTCCCTCGGGTTTTCGGGAGGCATCAACTATTCCACGGCGGAAACCATCGTCGGATCGGGCCAGGGAAGTGCAGCGGTGGGAGCATTTACAAATACCCAGCGCGGCTTTGTGCAAAGCGTCAGCGGCAGCAACACCTTTGCCGGTGCAATCCAGATCAATGCCACGGGCGAGACGCGGATCGGCACGCAGAACGGTGCGCAACTCACGCTCTCCGGTGCCGTAACCGCAGTTTCAGGTGCAACAGTTTTGTTCCGCGCCGGCGATACCAGCGGCGACTTTGTCACCCTCTCGAACAGCGGCAATTCCTGGGATACAGACACACAGATCTATAACGCCAACACAGGAACCGGTGCCGGGGTCAGGCTGGGAATCGATAACGCCCTTCCCAAAAATGTTAGCGTGAAAACCAGCGCCAGTGGAGGTTCGGCTGCCATGTTGGATCTTGCAGGGTACAACCAAGAATTAAATGGCCTGACAGCAAACTCCTACGCACTCAAGATCAGCAATAGCGACAACACCAGAACCTCGATCCTTACCCTCAACAACACGGCGAACAGAAATACCAGCTCCGGCACCGTGATTCAAGACGGCGCGGGCAAGATCCAGGTCGTCAAGATCGGCAGTTTCGATCAGATCATCCAAACCCCCAGCACCTACACCGGCGGCACGCTGATTAAAAACGGCTCCATCACCCTCCAGAGCGGCAATGACCGCCTGGCCACCACGGGCACCGTGACTCTTGGCGACGCCACCACCACCGGCAAACTGGTGCTTAGCGAATCGACCACCGCTCGCAACCAGACCCTTGCCGGTCTTCTCACCTCCGGGCTCGGCGGCAGCGTGGTCGGTGCCACCACCTCAGCCAATTCCGTGCTCACGCTCAACATCGCCTCCACCAATTCCTTCAGCGGAACGCTCGGTGGCTCCACAGCGGCCGAGAACAGCCTGGCGCTTACGAAGACCGGCGCCGGCACGCTGACCCTTTCCGGAGCGGGGAACACCTACACCGGCACCACCGCCATCAACGCCGGAACCTTGCAAATCGACGCGAGTGCGACCATGGGCGCAACCACCGGCGCGCTGACCATGGGCACCGGGGTGGCCGGCACGATTGGGACCGTTGGCAACCTGACGCTCAACGAGAATGCCACCAAGGGTGCGATGACCGTGGCGCAGAATACTTCGACGACGACGGGTGCGGATGTCGCCCAGCTTTCCATCCTCAGCGGCAAGACGCTGACCGTGAGCAGCTTGACCCTCGGTGTGGCGGCATCAGCCTCGGGTGACACCAAGACGGCCCTGGCTACCGGCGCAGCCAATACAGGCGGCACACTAACCGTGAATGGTGATATGGCCGTCGGTGTGCAAGGTGTTTCCAAAATCGCAACTACGGTTCTGGATCTTTCCGGGCTCAGTAATTTCAACCTCACATCGACCGCCGGAACTCTCCGGGTGGGGTATGGTCCGCTTGCGAACGGGACCTTGACCCTGGCCAACGCCAACAACATCAATGTAGGAACGATTAGTGTGGGTGAAACAACCGGCTCGGACAACAGCGGCCAAACCAGCACCGTCAATCTCGGAGCAGGAAGCAACATCATCAATGCCACGACCATCAACATCGGCCGCGTCAAGGCCTCTGCTGACATGAAATTTGCCGGTTCCACTGGAACAGTGAACATTGCAGGAACGAATGGCGGCGCAGCCAAAGCCAATATCACTATAGCGAATCACACCAACGGCACCTACGTCAACGGTGCAAGCAGCCTGCAACTCGCGGGTCATGACGCGACGGTCCAGGCGGGGGCCGTGGTTATCGGTCAAAAGGCCGGCGGGGGGGGCGGCAATGTCACCGCTTCACTTACTTTCGACACCGGCACCTTCACTGCCGATAGCATCAGCACGGCTGTGGGTAGCGCGACAGCCTCATCCGCCATACTCACTGGCGGTTTCACGCTTGGCACAACCTCGGCATCCACCGGCACCCTCACCGTTGCCAATGACTTCGTGCTCGCCAACAACGCATCGTCATCCACTTTGAGCTCCGTTGGTTCATTCATCATCCTTGGCGGCACAGCCACGATCAACGGCAACATCACCGACACCAGCACCACCGCGACCGGCTCCAGCACCACCACGCTGACCTTGAACGGCGGCACGCTGGACATGACCAACGGCAACATCGGCGGCACGGGTGCCAGTGGCAATCGTTACATCACCAACCTGAACTTCCAGTCCGGCACGCTCAAGAATGTCGCGCAGATCAACAACGGTGCAGGGCTGACCAAGACCACGGCGGGCACGCTGATTCTTGATGGAGCCAACAGCTACACGGGAACGACGCTCATCAGCGATGGCGTCCTGCAAGTCAACGGTGGCAGCGCGATTTCGGACACCACCGGTCTGGTCAGCCTCACCAATTTCGCCGGGGCCACTTTCCAGGTGGTCGCTACAGAAGCCATTGGTGCTTTGACCGGGGGTGGGACCACCGGCGGCACGGTGTCGATTGACGCCAGCCAGACTCTGACGCTCGTGAACGGCACCCAAACCTTCGGCGGCAAGATCACCGGCCTGGGTGCCCTTCGTCTCAATGCTTCCGCCGTCACCCAGACCCTGACAGGTTACAACGACTACGCGGGGGCCACATCCATTAACTACGGCGTTCTGAACATTCAGCACGCCAATGCGCTGGGCGGCACGGCGAACGGAACGACCGTGCTCAATGGCGCGGCCTTGAAGCTTCAAACCGCCAGCCCAACCAGCTTCGCGGCGGAGGCATTGACCTTAACCACGGGCGGTTCGACAACGCCGATCTTGCAGAATGTCAGCGGGGACAACACCTGGAACGGCACGATCGATGCAACCACGAGTTCATCATTAAGCCATGTCGTGCGCGTGTCTTCGGACTCCGGCCTGTTGACCTTGGCCAACACGATTACCCTTAGTACCAAACCGGAAAATCAATTCGTGCTTCAGGGCGACGGGAATATCGAAGTCACCGGAAAGATCACCGGGGCGTCTCAGGTTAGTAGTAGCGCGACGGGCGGCGGAACCCGCACGCTCAGCAATGCCACGAATGATTACACCGGCAATACCAATGTCAACGGCGGCACGCTCAGGCTTGGGGCCAGTGAAGTCATCCCCAACGGCACGGGCAAAGGCAATGTTTCCGTTGCCGGCACATTCGACCTGAATGGCAAAAACGAAACGATCAACGGCCTCACCGGCGCTGGGATCGTGGATAACGTCACCACGGGCACGACCAACACCCTGACCCTCGGCGATGGCGACGCCACCGGAAACACCTTCTCCGGTGTGATCAAAAACACCACCGGCACGTTGTCCCTTGTCAAGATTGGCACCGGCATCCAGACGCTTTCCGGCACGAACACCTACGGCGGCGGGACGACGATCAAGTCCGGAACCTTGGCGCTTGGCAATAATGCCTCTGCGGCCGGTTCGGCTGGCATCTTCATCGGCGACACCACCGGCGCGTCCGCAAATGCCACGCTCCAGGTCGGCAACAACGTGACTTTCGCGAATGCGATTACGGTCCAGACAGGAAACGCTGGCACGAAGTCGATCAATTCGACAACGAGCGGGGCCACGCCCGTCTTCTCCGGTGGTGTTACGCTGAACGACAACCTCACCATCAACAACAACGCCGCGACCTCAAACCTCAACTTTAGGACGAGTGCGTTCGCTTTGAATGACAAGACGCTGACGGTGAACAGCAATAACCCGAACGCCGGAACGGTGACGTTCGAATCCACCGCGCCGATCACCGGCACGATTGCGTCTGCCATCAACTTCGGCGGCACGACCGGGACCACTGGCAAGTTTCGTTTGAACGCGGCCAACACTTTCAGCGGCACCGCCACGATCAGCGGCGCTTCGCTTGGCGTTGGTGGCACACTTGCGCTGGAGTTGAACAACGTCAACGCACTGCAAAACGCGACGCTCGATACCGGTGCCTCCGGCAACCAGGCGGTCACGTTCATTCTGACCGGCACTACCTACAACATCGGCGCGCTCACGGGTTCCGATGACCTCGACATCACCGGCAACAACACCATCAGCGTCGGCAGCAAGGCGGTGGACACCGTCTTCTCCGGTGCGATCGGCAACAGCGCCGGCACCGGCAGCCTGACCAAGGTCGGCGGCAACGCGCTGACGCTCTCCGGCAGCAACAGCTACACCGGCGGGACGACGATCACGTCGGGCACATTGGTGGCAGGGAATGCCGATGCGCTGGGAGCGACCACCGGCTCGCTGGCGGTCAATGGCGGCACGCTGGACCTGAATGGCTACAGCGCGACCGTCGGATTACTGAGCGGCAGCAGCAGCGGGTTGATCACCACGGGATCGAATGTGGCGGTCGTTCTCACGGGCAGCAGCGCAAGCTCGTCGGAGTATGCCGGGAGGATCTCGGACGGCGCGGGCACCGTCGGCCTTGCCAAACAAGGCGCAGGAGCCCTGACCCTCTCCGCCTCCAACAGCTACACCGGCACGACGACGATCACGTCCGGCACGCTCCAAGTGGGCGACGGCATGAGCGGCTCGATCTCCAGCAGCAGCGCAGTGACTGTTGCCAGCGCCGGAACATTGGCGGTGAATCAGGCCAACGGCAGCACCTTCGGCAGCACGATCGCGAACGAGGGGGCGATCAAGGCGATCGCGAGCGGCAGCAACACGCTGTCGGCAGCGATCAGCGGCACCGGCACGCTCACGCAAAGCGGCGCGGGCACGCTGACGCTCTCCGCCTCGAACAGCTACAGTGGCGGGACGACGATCAGCGGCGGAACCCTGGTGGTCGGAGATGACCACGCACTGGGCACCGGCTTGATGACCCTGGATGGAGGCAGCCTGGCCTCGTCGGGCACCGCCGCGCGGTTCATTACCAACGATATCACGGTGGCGCAAACCTCCACCATCGGCCAGATCACCGGCGACACCATCACCTTTTCGGGGACCGCAGGCGGCACCGGCACGCTGAACGTGAATCTGGGCAATGCGTTCACGACCATGACGGTGGCTCCCACATCGGGCGAGTTCGCTCCGGGTGAAATCAAGCTGACCCAGGGCACGCTGGTGCTTGGCGGGGCCGACAAGATCGGGGACAACACGGCGATCAACCTGGCAGGCGGCACGTTCAACACCGGCGGCAACAGCGACTCGGTCGGGGCGCTGACCTTTTCCGGCAGCTCGACGCTCGACTTTGGCAGCAGCAAGACGGGCACGCTGACATTCGCTTCGGCCGGCTCCTCGAGCGGGTTGCTGACGATTCAGAACTGGCTGGGCGGCTACGGCGGTGGGAGCCCGACGCACTTGGTGTTCAACAGTTCGGTTACCGGGGTGCCCGGCTTCTTGGGCAACATCCAGTTTGCCGGTCATGGCGTGGGGGCAAACCAGATCTCCTTCGGGGAAAGCGGCCAATACGAACTGGTCCCCGTTCCCGAGCCGGCCACGATCATCGGCGCGCTTGCCTTCCTCGGCCTGATCGTCCTGCGCGAACGCCGGCGGATCGTTTCTCTCTGGAAAAAGACATCCGCATCCCCGGGACGCTGACCCCGGCCCGCCCGCCGGCCTCAACGTGGCCGGCTACAACGCCCGCCCACCGGCCTCAAAGAGGCCGGCTACAACGCGCTGTAGCCGGGGTCTGTGACCCCGGCGGCGCAGCGCGTCCGATTGCAAAACCCGCCGACCTCCACCGGCCTCAACGTGGCTGGCTACAACGCCCGCCCGCCGGCCTCAAAGAGGCCGGCTACAACACGCCGCTGTAGCCGGGGTCTGAGACCCCGGCGGCGCGAACTTAAACTGGGAAACCGCGTTTGAATGCCGAAGGCATGTGCTTTTCGTCCCGAAGGGACAGCCGGAAATTAGCCTGCTCGCCCATCCACCAACCTCCACTATTCCCCTCCGCCTCCCCGGCGGTGGAGCGAGGAACGAGCGCAACCGCCGGATCACGTCGCCAACAAACATCCGCCCCGGCAGGGGGCGGTGGATGCGCCGCCATTCCGCCGCCCTTTCGGGGCGGTGTCCGTTTGCGGCGCGGGTCCGGTGGTTCCGCTGCGCTCCGCCACCGGCTAATTTCCAACGGCCCTCCGGGCCTGCGATCACTGTGCAAAACGTATGAATCAAACCGGGCCGGGCGCTTGTTGCCATCGGCTTTCCCGATCCGCGAAAAGACATGTTCATGTCTTTGACCTCAGAATGGTTTTCCCATAACAATTTGAGTTACGCAGTCCAATATCACCGCTGCCTGCGTAGAACCCACACTCAAACATCCCGAATACCTCCAATCTCATGAAAATCCAAACACCCTCCATCTTCCGATCCTCCTTCCTCCTGCTCGCCGCAATCTTCCTGCTCTCGCCCGGCCTCGGCGGGAATGCCTGGGCGGATACTTACACATGGAACGGAAGCACGACGGGCGGCGGCGGTGGCACGAGCAACACATGGGACACGACCTCGTCGAACTGGACCGGCTTCGGCACGACGTGGCCTTCCTCTTCGACGAACAATGACGACGCCGTCTTTAGCGGCACGGCCGGAACCGTCTCGATCGCCAGCGGCGGTGTCACTGCCAACGACCTGACTTTCAATACCACCGGCTATCTCATCCAAAACAACACCCTGACGCTCGACGGGACTGCACCCGCAATCACCGCAGGCTCCGGGGTGACCGCCCAAATCTCCTCGACCGTTGCGGGGTCGGTTGGATTCACGAAAAAATCGGCAGGCACTTTGGTTCTTTTGAATGCAAACACGATTGGTGGAACCATCACGCTGCCTGCGGTCTCCGGCACAACCTACATGAGCGATGGCATTATCCAACTCGCCAACAGCAAGGCGGCCGGGAGCAGTAAGATTTTCATCGGGGGAGGCTACCAAATGGGACGCATCGACCTCACTGGCGGCATCGTGCTTTCCAACTCCATTACGCTTCAGGGGCGCCAGGGGTTCAGCTACGCGGCAATCAACAACCTGTCCGGCGACAACACCATCTCCGGCCCCATCACCGTGCAGGCAAATGGTACGCGGCTGAATTTCTTATCGTCCGCAGGAAACCTGACCGTTTCCGGCAGTCCCATGACCGGTGACTCCGGCCGCGTTCTGACGCTTCGCGGCGCGGGGACGGGTGAATTCGCCAAGAACATCACGTCCACCGTCGTGGGTTCTGTCGATAAGTTCGATTCCGGCACATGGACCTTTTCCGGGTCGAACAACTACACCGGCGCAACATCGGTCCAGGGGGGAAACTCATCGTCACGAATGCTGCCGGCTTGGGGACGGGCAATGTGTCGGTTTCGGCAAATGCATCGCTCGATTACGTGGCAAAGGCGGACCAACCCCTCACCATCGGCGGGAATCTCACCGTCACCGGAGGCACCACCACGGCAATCGGCGGTTCGATCGGTTCCTCCGGGACCAGTGCCACGATCAAGGTCAGCGGCACGGCAACCATCACCAATGCCGCCCATTCGGTGAATATTTACAAGGCGCTCGGAACGACAGCGGTCACGGGGACTTACACGCTCGTCAGCGGCGGGTCGGGAAGCTCGCTGAACCCGGCGACGGCTCCGGCGTTGGGCAAGGTTTTCAACAACAGCGATTTCACGGTCGGCGCCCTTTCAAGAACCGCGTCCACGCTTGACGTGGCCATCACTGCGGCGACGCCAATGACGACCGCTTACTGGGTCGGCGGCCTGACTGGCGGCACGAATGTCTGGACGGTTTCCAACGGCTCCTCGAGCAGCAACTGGTCGGCGACGGCGGGCGGCTCGGTCCAGGCGCTGGTCCCCGGGGCGGGCACGGATGTGATCATGTCCGGTTCGTCTCCGGCGGTTGCTCCCACGGCGCTCGTTTTGGGAGCCAACACGTCGATCAAGAGCCTGACCGTTTCGGGCACCGCCAACGGACTGGGACTGAATGCCGACAACTATACGCTCACCACCGGTTCCGGCGGCATCACCGTCGATGCCGGCGTGCCTGCGAGCGCCATCTCGGCGAAAGTGGCTTTGGGAGACGCGCAGACGTGGACCAACAACTCGGCCAATGCTTTCACCGTGAGCGGGATCGTCAGCGGCACCGGCTCCCTTTTCAAGAGCGGCACCGGGACCGTGATCCTCTCCGCAGCGAACACCTACACGGGACAAACCCGCGTTCAGTCGGGAGTGCTCGGGTTGGCGAACGTGAACGCGCTTGCCACCTCCGTTCTGAACACGAGCGGCAGCGATACGGGCAGCCTTTCGTTCCTCGCCTCGGACAACACCTACAATCTCGCCGGCCTGTCCGGGAACGGCAGTCTCGATGCAGGCGGCAAGACGCTGAGCATCGGCGCGACCAATCTGACGACGGAATTCAGCGGCGCGATGAGCAATGGAGCGCTTACCAAGGTGGGAGCGGGAACGCTCACGTTGTCCGGCAGCAGCACGTTCACCGGCGGCGTCACCGTGAGCGCAGGCACGCTCAAGATCACCAACGCCAATTCGTTGGGCACGGGCACAAAAACCGTCACTGTTGTTGGTTCCGTTTACTTGGAACTTGATGGCTCGGGCGGGAACATTTCCCTTGCTTCCGGGATTACCATCAACACCAGCGGTAACGGCATTTACGGCATCCGGAACGTGGCTGGAGACAATGTGATTAACGGTCAGGTTGGTGCGACCAGTGGAGCAGGAAACGCAACTATCATTAGCAATGGAGGTTCGCTGACTCTGGCTGGCACAGTGAGAGCCGTTGTCAGCGGCGGCCGAACCGTTTTCTTTGATGGCACATCCACCGGGGCCAACACGGTCAGCGGACAAATGATTGACGGAAGCAGCACACTCAGTGTCACCAAGAAAGGCGTCGGCACGTGGTTGCTCTCCGGGTCGAACAGCTACACCGGCCCAACCACGGTGAACGAGGGAAAACTCATCATCACGAATGCCAACGGATTGGGAACGGGCAGTGTCACGGTGGCAGCCGGTGCGTCTCTCGACTACGCAGCCAAAATCGATCAACCCCTGAACATAAGCGGGGATCTGACCATCACCAGCGGCACGAGTGCCGGCGGGGCCACCACGGCGATCGGCGGCTCGATCGGTTCCTCCGCGACCAGCGCCACCATCAACGTCAGCGGCGCGGCATTCATCAGCGATGACCTCCACCTCGTGAACATTTACAAGGTGGCTGGAACGACGGCGGCCACCGGGACATACACTCTGGTCAGCGGCGGGGCGGGAAGTTCGCTGAACCCGACGACAACTCCGACCGTGGGCAATGTCATCAATAACAGCGATTTCACGGTCGGCGCCCTTTCAAGGACCGCCTCCACGCTTGATGTGGCCATCACTGTGGCGGCACCAATGACGACCGCTTACTGGGTTGGCGGCTTTACTGGCGGCACCAACGTCTGGACGGTTTCCAACGGCTCCTCGATCAGCAACTGGTCCGCATCGGCGGGCGGTGCGGTGCAAGGGCTTGTTCCCGGAGCGGGAACGGATGTGATCGTTTCCGGTTCGACTCCAGTGACCGCTCCGACCGCGCTCGTCCTTGGAGCCAGCACGTCGATCAAGAGCCTGACCGTTTCCGATACCGCCAATGGACTGGGACTGAACTCGGACAGCAACACGCTCACCACCGGTTCCGGAGGCATCACCGTCGATGCCGGTGTGCCTGCAAGCGCCATCTCGGCGAAAGTGGCCCTGGGAGACGCGCAGACGTGGACCAACAACTCGGCCAATGCCTTGACGGTGAGCGGAATCGTCAGCGGCACCGGCTCGCTCTCCAAGAGTGGCACCGGGACTGTGATCCTCTCGGCGGCGAACACCTACACGGGACAAACCCGCGTTCAGTCGGGCGTGCTCGGGTTGGCGAACGTGAACGCGCTTGCGGCATCCGTTCTGAACACGAGCGGCAGCGATACGGGCACGCTCTCTTTCCTCGCCTCGGACAACACCTACAATCTCGCCGGCCTGTCCGGGAACGGCAGTCTCGATGCAGGCGGCAAGACACTGAGCATCGGCGCGACCAATCTGACGACGGAATTCAGCGGCGCGATGAGCAATGGAGCGCTTACCAAGGTTGGAACCGGCATGCTGACACTTTCCGGCAGCAGTAATTTCACCGGAAACGTCACCGTGAACGCCGGGACGCTGAAGGTCGCGAACTCGGATGGCCTTGGTACCGGGACGAAGGAATTTGTCATGCAGGGCGGGAGCCGGGTGCTTCAGCTTTCCAACAGTGTGACGCTTGGCAACAATATCACCCTGCGCGTCGCATCGAACTCATTCGATGGCGGCGGCATCAACAGCGTGGATGGAACCAATAAAATCCAGGGCAACGTCCTGTTCGACACCGGCAACCCGGCGCTGAACATCTCGAGTGGCACGGGGAGCACGCTCACGGTTTCTGGCAGCTTGACGCTTATTGCCACCTCCCGGACTCTGTTTTTGGGCGGTGCCTCCACCAACGACAACACCATCAGCGGCGTCATCGGCCAGACCGGCACCAATGCTCTTCTCGTCACCAAGCAGGGCGCTGGCACATGGATTCTGTCCGGGTCGAACAGCTACACCGGCTTAACCAAAGTGGATGCCGGCACGCTCAAGTTTGATGTGAGCGAAACGCTGACCGGCGGTCTGAACGTCGCCACCAGCGGCACCGCGGTCCTGACGGCCCACACAGGGACCGTGAAGGTGCTCGACATCACCGGGCTGACCATTTCGGGAACGACCGCGTTTGCCGGAGACGGAGGCAAAGCGGCGGACTTTGCCGGCCTGGCCGCGGCGCCGGCTCCTGTCCCCGAGCCCGGGACGATTGGATTGCTGGCAGTCGGCGCGATTGGCGCAGCGCTTCTGCGCCGCCGCTGTAGCCGGCCACTGTAGCCGGCCACGTTGAGGCCGGCCGGGTTCGGCGTCCCCGGCTAGAACCGCCGGCCTGTTGGAAAATACAACCAAGATTTTTTCCGTGTTGCCGGGTTGGGCCCCGGCGTGGGTCACGGAAAAAGGCAGAGGTCGCCGCGGCGCTTGTGGGGCGTCGCGGCGACCATTTTTTTCGGTTGGACACCCGGTGGTCGTTGCAGTCATCGCGTCCAGAGCGGTGACATGAATATGTCTTTGTCAGGAATGGCCGTGGTCGCTAGATTGCCAGCCGTGGAAGGCAATTTCCAAGTCCCCGCAATTGCGCCACCAAACCACGAAAGTTCACATGAAAGTTATCCCCATTCCTCCACACGGCTCCTCGAAACAATTCAGAGGCGATTCTCCTCCCGCCAAACCCCGGTCCGCCCGGCGCCGGCGCGCGTTCAGCTTGATCGAATTGCTGGTGGTCATCGCGATCATCGCCGTGCTTGCCGTGTTGATCGTGTCTGTCACCGGCAAGGTGAGGCTGAACGCCGCCAAGGTGCGCGGCATTCACCAAATGCGAACCATTGGGGCGGGGGTGTTCGCGTGGGCTGCGGAAAACAACAACGGCGAGCCGATGTATTTCAGGGATGGCAACGGGGATTCCAGCAGTGAGGCCACGCCGTCGCTGACCAATACGAACATTTGCGCGGGCAACCCGGCCATTCTGCTTTACAAGAAAACGAAACCTGCCGCGAGCTACATTACGAATCACACGGTCTTTTTCTCCCCGATTCATCAATACACCGTGCCGAGCATGCAGGACTACGATCCGACCAAGGCAAGCAGCACGAACCTGTGGGGCACATTCATGTGGGTGTATCCCAGCGTGCCCGCCGAGGAGCGCACCGGGCGCCAGCTCAGTGCGATGCGCAGCAGTTCATACACTGCGGTCGGTTCCGAGGCCTACAACAAGGTGCTGATGTTCGACGATTACAGCACCGCCAAATCGACCTCCTCACCAACCATCTACCTCGCGTTGTTTACCGATGGGTCCGTGCGGCAGGTGGCGCCGAATGGCGACATCTGGGGATGGTTCCAGGGGAAATACGAGAAGACTGGCAAGTAGCGAAGTCGCGAGCCGCAACGGGTCTGGCAGAGTTCCCGCCAGGCATTGATTCATACCATTTCTTAAAAATAACCGGACATTACAGAGCGGAAATGGGTAGCGCACGCGCCTCGCGTGTTGTCTTGCGCGCCCCCGCGCAAGACCTCCAAAGCCAGCACGCGCAGCGTGCAACCTCATGGAGGCGAGCGGCTTCGCCGGGATGAAACGAGGTGTCCTGCGAGGGCGCAGGACACTGCACGCGGGGGCGCGTGCGCTACCCATGCAGGGTATTTGCAAGAGCGGAAATGGGTAGCGCACGCGCCTCGCGTGTTGTCTTGCGCGCCCCCGCGCAAGACCTCCAAAGCCAGCACGCGCAGCGTCCAACCTCATGGATGCGAGCGGCTTCGCCGGGATGAAACGAGGTGTCCTGCGAGGGCGCGGGACACTGCACGCGGGGGCGCGTGCGCTACCCATGCAGGGTATTTGCAAGAGCGGAAATGGGTAGCGCACGCGCCCCGCGTGTTGTCTTGCGCGCCCCCGCGCAAGACCTCCAAAGCCAGCACGCGCAGCGTCCAACCTCATGGATGCGAGCGGCTTCGCCGGGATGAAACGAGGTGTCCTGCGAGGGCGCAGGACACTGCACGCGGGGGCGCGTGCGCTACCCATGCAGGGTATTTGCAAGAGCGGAGATGGGTAGCGCACGCGCCTCGCGTGTTGTCTTGCGCGCCCCCGCGCAAGACCTCCAAAGCCAGCACGCGCAGCGTCCAACCTCATGGATGCGAGCGGCTTCGCCGGGATGAAACGAGGTGTCCTGCGAGGGCGCGGGACACTGCACGCGGGGGCGCGTGCGCTACCCATGCAGGGTATTTGCAAGAGCGGAAATGGGTAGCGCACGCGCCCCGCGTGTTGTCTTGCGCGCCCCCGCGCAAGACCTCCAAAGCCAGCACGCGCAGCGTGCAACCTCATGGAGGCGAGCGGCTTCGCCGGGATGAAACGAGGTGTCCTGCGAGGGCGCGGGACACTGCACGCGGGGGCGCGTGCGCTACCCATGCAGGGTATTTGCAAGAGCGGAAATGAGTAGCGCACGCGCCCCGCGTGTTGTCTTGCGCGCCCCCGCGCAAGACCTCCAAAGCCAGCACGCGCAGCGTCCAATCTCATGGATGCGAGCGGCTTCGCCGGGGAGGAAACGAGGTGTCCCGCGATGGCGCAGGACACTGCACGCGGGGGCGCGTGCGCTACCCATGCAGGGTATTTGCAAGAGTGGAAATGGGTGGCGCACGCGCCTCGCGTGTTGTCTTGCGCGCCCCCGCGCAAGACTTCCAAAGCCAGCACGCGCAGCGTCCAACCTCATGGATGCGAGCGGCTTCGCCGGGAGGAAACGAGGTGTCCTGCGAGGGCGCAGGACACTGCACGCGGGGCGCGTGCGCTACCCATGCAGAGTATTTGCAAGAGATGGGATCACAACCGCAGCCCGTGGGGAAGCATCTCGCCAAAGGCGCGGTGTTCTTCCTTTTCCTCAAGTGCGCCGCCTTCGCGGACGAGGGAAAGGTAATGCGCAGATGCCGCCGAGTTCGCCAGCCATGCGAGGGCGCTTTCCCGGGTGGAGCCGGAAACGTCGCGGTAACGATCGCCGGTGAGCCGCGTCAGTTGCATGACGGAAAACGCGAGGTCGTCGTCGGCCTGGGGCGCGGCCTCGATCAGGCTCGACGCCCATTCCCCGGCGACTTCCGCCGGGACGACGGCATGAAGATTCCCGTGCATCGGCACGCGCGCTCCGAGCCTTCCCAAAGCCCACGCCGTGATGTGGCGGCCTTGTGTGTCCGCGCGGAATTGCGCGAGCAGCAGGGCGCCGAGTTCGGTTTTCAACTCCGGTTTCAGGGATTCCAGCGACGCGAGCAAACGCCAGATTTCCGTCCGCTCGTGGGAAGTGCGCGCCGCTTTTTCGGGATGCTCCGACTCGTGACGCAGTTGCGCGATGAGCGGCGAGGCGAGCGCGTGTTGGTGGCCCGGCGCAAGCCCGGCGGCGATGCGGCGCCAGGAAATCCACCACTCCGCGCGACACATTTCGTTTTTTCCATGCGCCACTTTTTTCTCCGCCAGGCGCCACGTTTGCGCGACGCGCCAGTCGTCGGCGGCGACGCCGAAGCCGGGGCGCAGACAAAAGCCGAGCAGGTTGAGCCAGCGCGCCTCGTGGATTGGGCTGCGCCGGCGCGCGTCTTCGAGCGATGCGAGTTCGCCCCAGAGCTTGCGCAGCAACGCGGGCGGCCAGTCGAGGCGCTTCATGCCAAGCGAGGTTTCGAGCCGCTTTGCGAGCAGCTCGGGATCGTCCTTGCCGCCGGGTCCGAACGTCTCGCGAATCAATTCGCAGGCCGGCTCAAGACTTTCGTCGTCGAGAATGTCCTCGCATTTCGCACCGCCCGCGCGGGGTGCATCGGGGTGCGTCGCCGCGCGCACATCGAACTCGAGCCGCCACGTCCGCCGTCCGCCGGCTTCACTGCACCACACCTCCAGCGTGCCGATTTCCGTGAGCCTTGCGTGCAAATGAACGCCCACGCTTTGCTCGGTTTGCTTCGTGCGAATGACTGTTCGGATCGGCGGCAGCGCGGTGAGTTGCAGCGGATCGATCCCGATCAAATCGCCCGCGCGATCCGTCGTGCGGACGCTCGAAACGAAGAGCGGAAACTCCACCGGTTGCCGCACGAGGAGGTCGAACGTGCGCCCGCTCAACTCGACGGCCCCGCCCTCTTCGAGGCCCGCTGGCGCGAGGCACAGCGCGCGCCCGCCGCCCTCGACATTCACGCCGATGTAGTAGGCGCGCGCCAGCCCTCCGGCGATGCGCGTGCCTTGGCCCCGCCGCACGAGGCCGTAGTATGCCGCGCCGAGCGCGACGGCGAGATCGAGCCGTTCGTTTTGCAAAACAACCGGCAACGGCGTGCCGGGAAACCACGACGCGAGCACTTCGAGCAGCCGCTCGCGCATCGCCGGCGATTCGAAAAGGCCGCCGTTGAACAGCACGATGTCCGGCTGCGTGTCGTGCGCGCGCAGGAATGCGGCGAGGTATCGCGTGATCGCGTGGTCGGGGGCGTAGGGCAGTCCGAATTCTTGAAAGCCGGAGCTGCGCCGTGCCGGCATTTCGTTGAAATCGACACGCGGTAGAAAGCCATCGATGAGCAGCGCGCCGATCTCGTCGCGCGACAGTTCGATCTGCTGCGCGCCGCCGACGAGCCGCGCGCCCCCGGCGGGAATGCTGATGGTGAAACGCTCCGGCGACGACGGCCCGAGAAGCGTTTCCTTTGCCCGCTGGCAAAGCCGGACAAGCACGCTCCATTGTCGCGGCGAGAACGTGGTGCCGAGCCGCTTTTCCACGTGATGCGCGAGCGCAAGATCGAGATTGTCGCCGCCGAGGATGAGATGCTCGCCCACGGCGAACCGATGAAATCGGACTTCCTCGCGCGCATCCGGCTGCACCTGGATCAAAGTGAAATCGGTTGTGCCTCCGCCCACGTCGCAGACGAGAATTTTTTGTCCCGGTTTGACGAGCTGCTTCCACTGTCCTCCTTGCGCGTGAATCCACGCATAGAACGCGGCCTGCGGTTCCTCGATCAGCACGACGCGCGGCAGCCCTGCGCGACGCGCTGCGGCGACGGTCAGCTCGCGTGCGATTTCGTCGAACGACGCGGGGATGGTCACGACGAGACTCTGGTTTTCGAGCAGGAAATCGGGATGCGCGTGATTCCATGCGGCCCGGATGTGCGCAAGGTATCGCGCGCCCGCCTCGCCGGGCGAAAGTTTCGTCACGCCGGGCGCGCCATGCCACGGAAGCAGCTCCGCGTTGCGATCGACGCCCGGGTGGCTCAGCCACGATTTTGCAGAGACGACCAGCCGGCCGGGCGAGGCCGCTCCGTGGTCGCGCGCGAAAACGCCAACGACGTGTCGCGGATTTTCGCTCTGCCACGGAAGCCGCATCGCGGCTTGTTCCGCGTCGGCCGGCTCGTAATGAAAAGACGGCAGCGTTTCGTGCGCCCCGATCTCGCCCGGCGCGACGATCTGCGGGACCGGAAAAACACGAATGCGCGGCTCGCTCTCCGCGGTGTCCGCGAATCCCACGGCGCAGTTCGTCGTGCCGAGATCGATCCCGACGATGAAGCGCGCCGGCGCGCCCGTGTCACCGCCCGGCATCTTCGCGCACGCTGAACTCGAGCTTCCATCGCTCGTCGGAAACCGTGCTCACGCACCAGAGTTCGAGCACGCCGAGTTCCGTGATCTTTGAAAGAAAACGCACCGGCACAAAACCATCCTCGGAATTTTTCGCCGAGGGCAGCGTTGCCTCCAGCGGGTCGGTTTCGGAAACCTCATCCTCGCTCCACTGGCTGAGCACATCGCCGGGGCGGTCCGTTTTTCTCACCGACGAATTGAAGAACCGAAAGTGCGCCGGCTCGCCGACGATGACGCCGATTTCCTCGCCCGGCACTTCGGCCTCGGTGCCTTCTTCCATTCCGAACGGCACGACGCACAAGGCGCGCAGCGGACGCATCGCGCCCGGCACGGCAAGGCCGGCGGTCTCGATGCCGACGTAATAGGAGCGGGCCGCGCCGCCGCGGATGCGCACGCCCTTGCCTTCGCTCAGCGCGCCGTAATAGGCCGCGCCGCGCGCGACGGCAAAATCGAGATCGGCATCGCCGGCGAGCAGGCGCGGGGCGGCGTCGAACCACGAGCCGAGCACCTCGACGAGGCGCTGTTGCAGCGCGCCGGCCTTGAGCACGCCGCCGTTGAACAGGACGTGCGTCGGACGGATCGCCGGGCCGCTTCCGCCCTGCTGGCTGAGGAAATGCGCAAGGTGGTGGGTGATCGCGGTGTCGGTTTCAAACGGCAGGCCAAGCTCGCGGAAGCCCGAGGCGCGGCGCTTCGCGGGCTGCGCGTCGATTTTGCACTTCGGGAAAAATCCGTCGATCAACATCGCGCCGGTTTTCTCGCGATCGAGATCGACGCTGATCGTTCCGCCGACGAGCTTGCGTCCGCGCCCGAGCACGGCGACGGGGTGCGTTTTCGGCCCGTCAGGCGCGAGCAGGTTCTCCTTTGCCGCACGGCACGCGTGCCAGAGCGCGACGGATTGCCACGGATCGACATCGACGCCTTTTTCGACAAAGGCTTCGCGGGCCTGGAACGCGAGCGCGAGGTCCATGTTGTCGCCGCCGACGAGGATGTGGTTGCCGACGGCGATACGCTTCAAAACCAGCTCGCCGTCTTCCGAGGTGACGCCGACAAGCGTGAAGTCGGTGGTGCCGCCGCCGATGTCGCAGACGAGCAGCGTGTCGCCTTCCGCGAGTTGTTTGCGCCAGCCGTCGCCCACGTCGGCAAGCCACGCATAGACCGCCGCCTGCGGTTCTTCGAGCAGCACGAGCGATTCCGGCAAGCCCGCTGCCAGGGCGGCTTCGCGCGTGAGTTCGCGCGCGCTCGCGTCGAACGACGCCGGCACGGTGAGCACGACTTTTTGCTCTGTAAGGGGCGCGTCGGGGAATGCCGCATTCCATGCCGCGGCCATCTGTGCGAGATAGCGGCGCGACGCCTCGACCGGCGAAATCTTCCCGACTTCATCCGGCGCGCCCCACGGAAGGATCGGCTGATGACGATCGACGCGGTTGTGGCAGAGCCATGACTTCGCCGCGGCGACCGTGCGCGTCGGAAAATCCGCGGACTGCGCGCGCGAGAATTCGCCGACGGCAAACGACGCGCCTTTTTTCGCCCACGGCAGTGCGAGATTCGCCTTTTCGTTTTCCGTCCCGAGGTAAATGAACGACGGCAGGTTCTTGCGCGCCTCCACGGTGCCCGCCGCGACGACCTGCGGGATCGGGAGCAGCTCGACTTTCAAGTTGTCGTCGCCGATGCGCGAGAAGGCCACGACGCTGTTCGTCGTTCCGAGGTCGATGCCGATCGAGAATTGTGCGCTCATTTACTTAACCTCCACTTCGCACGCTGCAACAACGAGCGCGGATTCATCGCGGCCCGTCCACTCCGGCAGCTCGCATTTCGCAGCCGTCCAGCCGGGATGGCAGAGCGTGCCGCGCAGTGCTCCGGCGCCCGGGACGTTTCCGACGACGCGAATCTGCGCGGAATCGAAATCCGCCGGCACATCGACCTGCGCGCCGTCGGCCTCGGCGCGCAGCGGCTTCAGCGCGAAAATGCGGTCGAGCACCCTGGCGCAGTCGTCATGCACGGTGCGGACCGCAGCGCCGATCTGCGCGTCGGAGTATCCGGTGATCGGTTCCTGCACGAAATCCACGAACCGCGCCTCGCGCTGCAGGACCGACAGCAGGGTGATTGCCTCGCTGCGCTTCGGCGCAGGTTTCTCCGGCGCTTTTGCGATGACGGATGGTTGCGGCGCGGCGACGGCATCCGCCTTTCCCTCCACGAGGTTTTTGACCTTTTCCGCGAAGGTGTCGTCGCCCCAAATACGGAACATTGCCTGTAAACCCAAAATGAAATTGCCCATAGCGAGGCAAGCTTCTACATCAATCTGGCACCGCGGCAAGGCCCGAACTTTTTTTTGATGGCACCGCCCTTGCTGATTATCCCTCAACCATGCGCATTCTCTATTATCTGCCCCTGCTTTTTTTGACGGCCTGCAGTTCGTTTCAAACTGCGCGCACCATTGCGCCGCCGCCGAATGCTCCGAAACAGGTTCGCGATGCGGTGCTGGCGGTGAACGGGATTGTCGGCAAGCCTTACCGTTGGGGCGGGGGACATGGTTCGTTTGAGGATCGCGGATACGATTGCTCCGGCACGGTTTCCTATCTTCTTCACGCGGCAGGCAGCCTGCCTTCGCCCGAGGACTCCCGCGGGCTGGCCGACTGGGGCGTGCCGGGTTGCGGCCGTTGGATCACCGTTTACGTGAAGCCGGGGCATCACGTGTTTGCGGATGTCGCCGGCGTTCGTCTGGACACGACCGATTTGCGCCGCGGCGGAGACATCGGCCCGCGTTGGCATTTGTCGAGCCGGCCAAAGTGGGGCTACGAGGCCAGAACCCTGCCCTGGTTGTAGGGAGCTTTATTCGGGGCCAGCCCGTCCGATTACAGCCAGGTCTTCCCCGCCTTTCAAAAGCTTCAACCGGTAGCTGTAAGTCATCGGCCTGGGCAGGAGTTGAAACTGGCGGTGCGGCTTTGCTCCCCAACTGTCGTCGCCGCCCAGACCGCGCTGGCGAAGGTCGAGATTGAGCGTCACGGTTTCGCGTTCCGGCAACTGGTAGGGGTAATAGTTCTCCTTGTGTCCGCCGCTGAATAAATCCTCCGTGGTTTGGTGCAGGGCGTTGGCGCTCAGCAGCGGCTGGCCGATGGCAATGAGCCCGCGTCCGGTTTTGTCGGTCAATGCAATCCACCGCACCGCCTCGTGGTTGCCGGTTTCCTGCGGCATGACGTAGGGGAAGAACTGCTCGCGAACGGTGCTCTTGTAAATGCCGACCCGCGCTGCCTGCCGATCCCAGTAAGTCTCCTGCGGACCTTTTCCATACCATGCGAGCTGATCGAAGCCGGGTCGCAGCGTGGTCTGCATTCCGAAGCGCGGGAGTTCCGGCAGTTTCTCTCCCGGCTGAAAGTCAGCGGAAACCAGCACGTCGCCGCTGCCAAGCACGGTCCATGTGAGTTTGTACGGACTCGAAACCGCGTCGATCTTTCCTTCCGCAACAATCCGGACCCGGTTTGGAGCAGGGGATTCGACCGTGACCTTGCCGGCCTTCCAAGTCTCATGCGCCTTGCGCCAGACGCCGAGTTCCTTTGGCATTTTGTTGCCGCGATCATTGTCGGTGGGCGCGCGCCAGAAGTGCGGATGCAGCGCGGCGTCAAGCATCTCGGTTCCGCCATTCTTGAGCGAAACCAGCAGGCCGGTCGTGGCGTCGAAGCCTGCGGAAAAATCCCTGCCGGTGATTGTAATCGCCTTGTCGGTTTTCTCGACGCGCAACGCGGGCTGTTTGTCCGCTTTCCCGGCTGGTGCGGGCGCGGTTGCAGGCAGCGGGAATTGCTCCCAGGCGACTTCATGTCCGGCTTCAGCCCAGGGCGTTTTGTTTTTCAAACAAAGACTCAAGTCCAGGAAGTATTCGACGCCGGGTTTAGCGTCGAAATGCTTCAGCGGAATCTTGAGCTTGCGATGTTCGCGCGGGGCGATGGAGAGATCCGTGAGCGGGCCGGATTGGATGGTCCTGCCCTCGGCGACGACTTTCCATTCGCCGGTCAGCCATGCATCGAGCGGAAGAAAATCGTTCCAGTTTTGAACTTCCACCTCGCCGAGGCTCAAGTCTCCGGCGCGCATCTGAACAGGTTGGTAGGCCTTTTTCACCTCGAACAAACCGGGGTGCGGCGTGCGATCCGGCGACACCAGTCCGTTGCAGCAGAAGTCGCCGTCCGAGGCGATTCCGGGCGGGCCGAACGTCCCGCCGTACGCGTAGAAAGTTCCGAGTTTCGGATCGACCGGGAGCGAACGCGGATTCTCCATCTGCTCGATCTTGCGCGAAGGCGGCACGGGCGCGGCGAGACCTTGATCCACCCAGTCCCAGATGAACGCGCCCTGGAGATGTCTGGCTCCGTCGTAGATCGGATTCCAATACGCCCAGATGTCGCCGGTGCTGTTGCCCATCGCGTGCGCGTATTCGCACTGGATGAACGGGCGCGTCTTGGGAGTGGAGGTGTATTTGATCGCGCGATCCGGGCGGGCGTACATGGGGCAAACGATGTCCGTGAACGCCGACTCGCCGGCCTGCTCGAACTGAACGGGCCGCGAGGGATCGCGCTGCTTGATCCACTTGTAGTTCGCCTCGAAATTCACGCCCATGCCGGCCTCGTTGCCGAGCGACCAGACGATCACCGACGGGTGATTCTTGTCCCGCTCGACCATGCGCTGCGTGCGGTCCATGTGAGCCGGACCCCACTCGGGCTGCTTCGCCAGCGAAGCCGGGCCATAGCCCATCCCGTGCGATTCGATGTTGGCTTCGTCCACGAGATAGATGCCGTATTCATCGCAGAGCGCATACCACTCAGGCACGTTGGGGTAATGGCAGGTGCGCACCGCGTTGATGTTGTTCTGCTTCATCACGAGGATGTCCTTGACCATGCTTTCGCGGGTCATGACCTGGCCGAGTTTTGGATCGAATTCATGCCGGTTCACGCCACGGATTAAAACCGGCATGCCATTGACGAGAAGCTGGCCGTCTTTGATTTCGCTGCTGCGGAAACCGACCTTCCACGGAATGCTCTCGAGCACTTTGCCGTCCGCGTCCTTTTCCGTCAGGACAAGCGTGTAGAGGTTCGGCGTTTCGGCGGACCATTTGAGCGGATTCGCCACGGGATGCGAGAACGTCACCTTCTGTTCGGCACCCGGAGCCACGACCACATTGCCGGCCGGCTTGGTGAAGACGGGCTTGCCGGATGGGTCGAGCAGGGTTGCTTCGAGCGCGGCGTTTTTCGGCGTTGTGCCGGTGTTTTTCACCCATGCGGTGAGCGCGAACTCCGCGTCGCTTATACGCGGCGTCGAGGTTCGTCTTGATCTCGAAATCGCGGACATGGACCTGCGGCGTGGACCAGAGATAGACGTTGCGGAAAATGCCGCTCAATCGCCAGAAATCCTGGTCTTCGAGATAGGAACCGTCGCACCACCGATAGACTTCCACCGCGAGCGTGTTCCCGCCTTTTTTGAGATGCGGTGTGAGCCGGAACGTGGCCGGCGTGCGGCTGTCCTTGCTGAACCCGAGCTTCTGTCCGTTGAGCCACAGGTAGAAGAAGGAGTTCACCCCGTCGAATGTCAGCATGACTTCGCGGCCATCCCAGTCGTTCGGGACGTTGAAGGTCTTGCGGTAGGACGAGACCGGGTTGTTGTCGTGCGGAATGAACGGCGGTTTCACCGGCTTCCACGGGTAGCCGACGTTCGTATAAATCGGAATGCCGTAGCCTTCCACTTCGACATTCGACGGCACCGGGATCGTTTTCCACTGCGCGTCGTTGTAGTCGGGTTTCCAGAAATCGATCGGGCGCTCGTCCGGCTTGGGAACCCAGTGGAATTTCCAGTCGCCGTTGAGCGAAAGGAAGAACGGCGATTTCGAGCGGTCCATTGCCAGGGCAGAGGTCGCGTCGGGAAACACCGCCATCGTGGCAAACGGAAGTTCCGTGCCTTCGTGCAGCAGCGCCGGGTTTTCCCAGTCTGGCGGCGGGGTTGCCTCCTGGGCAATCAAAGGCGCGGCAACGCCGAACACCAACGCGGATAGCAGCAGTCGAGTCAGGGGATTCATGCGGCGAATCATCGAATCAGCCCGTGCATTCCGTCAAGCAGGACTCCACTCCCCTGCAATTTTCCTCGACTGGAAAAAGCGCAGTTGTCAGACGGGCCGTAACCTGAGTTCAATCTGGAAGTCTTATCCATTCTCAAATGACAATCCTCAACCTCTCGAATATCTCCGCGACCGTAATGCTTTTGTTCCTGTCCTTCGCGGCTGGAGCGGTGGAAGGTCCGGTGGGTGAAAAGGCTCCGCCTACCAAGACTGACAAGATCACTGTCAGTAACATCAAGGCGAACGTGGAGTTTTCAGACAACACTTATCCCATCCTCCTCGAAGCCGGCTTGAAGAACGGGGAGCCGGTTTACTCCACTCCGACCAGCGGAGACAAACGATACAAAGACGTGGGTGAGTTCGCCGGACTTCAATACCTGCGGACTGACAGCCGGTGGTGGAGCCTGGAGACCAGTAACAAGTTTCTTGAGTTTGACATAGACCGCGATGCGACCATCTATGTGGCCTACTACAAGAAGCTAAAGGATTTCAGCAACGCCTTCACCAAAGACCACTGGCTGGCTTCAAAGGAGGGCGGCTGGAAGGACCTGCGCAAGGACATCGTTGTCGCTGAGAAGACGGATCAGACCTACGGAGTTTTCGCCAGGACCTTCAAGGCGGGTCATGTCTCCCTGCCGGCTAACGCCGCGTCCGGCTTGTTGGTCGGTGTCGCCTCTCATTACCTCGTTTTCGTAGGGCCACCCATCGGCGGGCCGCAGGATAACATTGTCCCGCATGGAGTTACTGCCGGCAAGATACCCGCCTTTCCCGGTGCCGAGGGAGGCGGCATGTATGCGACCGGCGGACGCGGTGGCGAGGTTTACGAAGTTACCAATCTCGAGGATTACAAAGAGCGGACACCCGCCATACCCGGGTCGCTGCGAGATGCGGTTAGCAAACCGAACCGCACGGTCGTATTCCGGATCTCGGGAACGATTCTTCTTAAGTCAGCTCTCCAAATCAAAGCGGATAACATAACCATCGCGGGACAGACAGCGCCCGGCGATGGGATAGCCGTCAGGGCTTATCCGTTGTCGGTAGGTGGAAACAACAAGATCATCCGCTTTATCCGATCGCGTCCGGGTGACGAAACAAATGCAGAGTTCGACTCCTTTGGCGCGGCCTTTGGCAGTCAGATTATCTGCGACCACATATCGGCCGCGTGGTCGGTGGATGAGGCGGCTTCATTCCGATATGTAAAGGACTTCACCTTCCAATGGAGTGTCGTGGGGGAGAGCAACCTTCACGCTCATCACAAAAGCGGGGCGCATGGATTTGGCAGGCATCTGGGGCGGTAAGAACGCGACTTATCATCACAACCTGGTGCTTCACAATGTCAGCAGGATGCCCCGCTTCAACCAGGGGCCGATCGATTTTCGCAACAATGTCTTCTATAACTGGGGTTACAAAGCCGAATACGGCGATTACAACCTGGCTAACTTCCTGGGTAACTATTACAAGCCGGGCAGCGGCACGATCGAGAATGCGAGGACACGGTTTGCGGAGCCGTTGGAAGTCCAGCCCTGGCGTGGATTCGGCATGTATTTGAACGGGAACATCATGGACGGTTCCGAAGCCGTGACCCGCAACAACCTTCTGGGCGCCGCGGGAATGGAGCCTGACAAACGCTACATCATGCTCACGGAAGAAGTCCCTTTCCCCAATCCTGTAAAGACCCAGTCAGCAAAAGCCGCATTTGAAACCGTGCTCAAATACGCCGGGGCAAGCCCCAACCCGGCAAAGCGCGATGCGGTGGACATGCGTTTTGTCAACGATGCAAGAAACGGCACAGGCAGCATGATTTACACGCGCCCGCCGACGCTTGAGTTTGCGAAGGACGAAGCCCAGAGGGCCAGGATCGAAGCCACCTTGAAAACCCACAAGGCGAGGATGGTGAAAATCGAATACCCGGTCTTGAAGTCTGCGACGCCACCGGCGGACACGGACCACGACGGCATGCCCGATGAGTGGGAAATCAAGCATGGTTTGAATCCCAAGGACTCGGAAGACCGGAATGGCGATTACTCGGGTGACGGCTATACCAACCTGGAGAAATACCTCAACGAGTTGGGCGCTCCCGCGATGCCGGCGGAAAGCGATTACGCCGCGAAGATCGAACTGGGACCGGTGGACATCTCGGTCCTTCAAGGGCTGTCCAGTGCTGACGCCCAGCAGAAAGCCGATGTCATCGTGACTCTCAATGGCAATCCGCTTCCGGGAGATGAAAAGGCGAAGGCGGAAAACGGCGGTGTTCTCGTTCCGCTCCGGGCGGTCTTTGAGGGCCTCGGTTATCAGGTCACGTGGAACGAAGCCACTCAAACGGCGACTTGTGTCAAAGCCGGCGGGAGCGTCGAGATTCCAACCGGCAGCAAGCAGGTGCGAATCGACGGAAAAGCGGCAACGCCCGACATGGCGGCCGTCCTTTTCGACGGAAAACCGTTTGTCCACCCGCAGTGCGTTCAAATCTGTGTCGGTGCGAAGGTGGTCTGGGACGAGAAGAACAGGGTGCTTATGATTTCGACGGCGGGCTAGAGCGTGTCATGCACTTTTGACGCCGGAGGCGTCGTGGAAATTAGCCGGTGGCGAAGCGTAGCGAAACCACCGGAACCCACATCCACAAAGGATTCCGCCCCGGATGGGGCGGTGGAAACTGGCACCCGCAGGTTCCAGCGCCCCGCGGGGGCGCGACCCGCTTTTTTCTCGGAGACCGGTGGTTGCGCTCGTTCCTCGCTGCACCACCGGCTAATTTCCAGTGTCCCTCCGGGACAACCATCGTCTCCCGCCACGTCAAAGTGCATGACACGCTCTAGCAACCGGGCGGATGTTGCCACCGATCCGAAATCCAAGGCTTGCCATCATACCTGGTTCACCCCACATTCCCGCCCGTGAGCGACAAAGCACCTTGGATTACTTATCGACCGGAACTGAAAGTGCTCGATTGCACGATCCGTGACGGGGGACTTATCAACAATTCGAAATTTACCGACGAACAGGTGCGGGCCGTCTATCGGGCCTGCATCGCCGCCGGCGTCGATTACATGGAGATCGGTTACAAGAATGCGCCTTCGCAATTTCCGAAGGACAAATTCGGGCCCTGGCGGCATTGCGAGGAGGAAGACATGCGCCGTGTCGTCGGCGATCACACCTTCGAGTCAACAGGCCTGAAACTCGCGGCCATGGCGGATGCCGGCGACAAGAGCGATTGGAAACACCAGATCATCCCCGCGAAGGACAGCGTGCTCGATGTCATCCGGGTGGCGTGTTACGTCCATCAGATTTCCGAGGCGATCGAGATGGTGGAACATTGCACCGCGCTGGGCTACGAAACGACGCTCAACATCATGGCCATTTCGGTCGTGGCGGATGCGGACATCGACCAGGCGCTGGAGATCGGCGCGAAGTCCTCGGCCGGGACGATCGTCGTGGTGGACAGCTACGGAAACCTTTTCCGCGAGCAGATCGACCACCTTGTTCGCAAATACACCAAGGCGGTCGAAGGGACGGGCAAAAATGTGGGCATGCACGCCCACAACAACCTCCAGCTCGCTTTTGCGAACACCGTCGAGGCCATCATCCTCGGCGCGAACCGCGTGGACGCCACCATGATGGGGCTCGGTTGCGGAGCCGGAAACTGTCCGATGGAAATCCTGCTGGGCTTCCTTCGCAATCCCAAGTTCAAGCTGCGGCCGGTCATCGATTGCATCCAGAACACGATCCTGCCGATGAAGAAGCAGTTCGATTGGGGGCCGTCGATTCCCTACAACATCTCGGGCCAGATGAACCTCCATCCGAAAAGCGCGATGGCCTGGCGCGAAGGCCCGAATCCAGACGACTACCTCGGTTTTTACGATCAGACCCTGACCGACGTATGACGCGCCGGTAATCGCGGCCCTGAGTCAGGCTCAACCGCCCATCGGTTTACTTTTTTGAAGTCCTGACAAGGATTTCCTGCGCCCGCTTCGACAAGGCTTCGGCGGGAGCCGCTTTTTGCACGGCAAGGGCAAGGTTGCGCGCGCTGGTGTTGTCTCTTTTGTTGGCCAGCGCGTCGGCGAGGTTGAGGCTTGCGATGCAGGCGAGTTCTTTCAAGCGGGCGTCGGCAATGAGGGGCAGCAAAGCTTTGGCGGCAGCCCTGTTCGGAATGGAGGCGAGGACGCTCAGAGCAAGCCCTTTCTCCTCGTCGCGCGTGGCGGTTTTCAGCAGGCGCAACGCGGCATCGACGCGCCGGGCAGGAGATTCGTCGATGGCCGAGAGGATGATGCCTTCAACGGCGTGCAAGGCGAGGATGCGGCGAGGTTCGGGCACTTTGGGATCGGCTCCGATGGCCAGAAGGGCGTCAACTCCATCGAACTCAGGCCACTTGCAGAGCGCGGAAACGGCACCCGCGGAAACCTCGGGATCGGCGGAACGGGTGTAGCCCACGAGCGTCTGGAGCGCTTCGGAACCTCCGACGAGGCTCAGGATTTCAAAAGTGCGGATGCGCTCTTTGCCGGTCGAGGCTTTGGCCATGTTGATGACCGGAACCGCGACGTCTTTCCGATTGCTCATGCGGGCGGAGATGCCGCGCACGGCGGATGCGGCGTTGGGAACTTTGCCGCCCATGACGAGTTGGATCATCGGCATCATCTCGGCTTCGCTGCCGGCGGATCGGAGTGCGTTGCATGCGGCGCGGCTGATCGCGGGATTGGCTTCGGCGGCGTATTTCACCAGCGTCGGAGCCGCAGATTTGCTGGCCCGCCATCCGAGGACGGTGATTGCGAATGCGCGCGACTTGGGATCGCCGGAGGCGGCGGCTTTCTGGATCGCCTCTTCCGCGCCGGGGCCGTTGACGGTGGATAGCGCAGCGCCCACTGGAGTGAGTTCGCGTGCGGTGTTGTTGGCGATCCGAAGCAGCACGGGAACACTCGCGGCGGAACCGACGCGACCGAGCGCCGTGATCGCAGCGTCGCGAACGTCGGGATCCGGATCGTTGGCGAGAGCGATGATCTGATCTTCGGCGGAAGCGTTCATGACTCGGAGTGCCGCCAGTTTCACCGGCGTTTTCAATTGCGCAAGCTGCGGAGCGAGTTCAGCGGTGACTCCTGCTGTTCCGGACAGCGCCAGCGCGGCGGAAAAGGCGGCGGTTTGCAGGCGCACTTCGTCGCTTGCAAGCGCGGCGGGTATCAACTTTCTGGCCTGGTCCGCATCGGTCGTCGCGAGGACATCAAGTGCGGCTGCACGAAGCGAGGGCGCGGCCGGTGCCGAATAAATGCCGGAGCAAATGGCGGCAGCCTCGGCGTTTTTGCCTTCCGCGTGCAGGCGTTGCGCCGCCATGATCAAGGCACTGCCTGCTGCGGCGTTCGCTGGAAATGCTTGTTGAAGCGCGGTGATTGCTGCCGGGGTGGCGATTTCCCCGAGAGCCTCAGTGGCTGCGAATGCAGTCTCCGGTTTCGCCAGTTTCTCAATGATGGCTTCAACCGCATCGCTGTCGCGGCGCCGGCCAAGCGAGTTGATCAATCCGATCTGCCAGCGCAGGTCGCCGCCTTTTTTCAGCTCGTCGCGAAGCACCGCGCCGGCTTTTGCCGAGGGATTGTTCTCGAGCGCCCTCCTCACCGTCTCGCGGATATTCGGATCGGCATCGGCGAGAAGTTTTGCCAGGGGATCGACCGACTCCGCTCCGCCGATGCGCATCACCTGGCTCAGCAAAAGGGACCGGACGCGATAGGGAAGTTTCGTGTCGGCTGCCGCGGAGCAAAGCGCTTCGGCCATTTGAGCGCGCTCGCCCCCGGCCCCGGGACGACCCGCGTTCGCTGCGAGTTTTTCAAGTTCGTTCTGCCGCTGGAATGTGTCCTTTCCGAGCGGGGCGGCGAGCTGTGGAATCAGCGACTCGAGAGTGGGGGCTGGCTTCGGGCTTGGATCGGCGGCAAATGCGCTGATGGCAAGGGCGATGAGCGCAGAGAAGGGGACTGATTTGTTGATCATAAAAGAAAAGGTCAGATCACGTACGGGGCGCGGCGCGGGCGGTCGAGCCAGCGGGAAGCCTCCGGATCGTCGATGATTTCCTCTTTTGCCGGATCCCATTTGATCGGGCGCCCGATCCGTTCGGCTATCCCGCTGAGCGCGCAGATGCTTCCCGAGCGATGGCCGATGCCGACGTGGCAGATCGGTTGTTTCCGGGTGCGGATGCAGTCCAGCCAGTCGGTGCGGTGGTTTTCGGATTTGTAAAGACGGATGTCCGATGCGGCGAGCGGGCTTCTTTTCAGATAAGCCGGCACTGTTTCCAGGGAGTCGCCCCGCGCGACGTGGACTTCCCCTTTTTCTCCAATGAACCGTATCATGTAAGGCGTGCCGTCGATTCCCGGATACATGTTGTTGATGCGCGTGACAACGGTGCCGTTGGCGTAAGTGTGCGTCTGGAGATTGTTGTTCCGGATATTGCGGGGCACGAACTCGACCGGGCCGCTTTCGTCCATGCCGAGCGCCCATTGGATGATGTCGAAATGATGCGCGCCCCAGTCGCCCTGCTTGCGCGAGCCGTAATCCCAGTAGCGCCGCCAGCCGGTGCCCATGTGGCTGAGGATGCGCTGCGAGTTGTAGGGCACCCACGGCGCGGGGCCGAGCCAGCGGTCGTAGTCGAGCCCGGGTGGGATCGGTTCCCCGGGCATCGGATCATCGGGCAGGAACTCTCCAAGATAAGTCTGCACTTCCCGGATCTTCCCGATCCAGCCGTTGCGAACGATCTCGCAGGCCCTGCGGAAGCCGAACTCGCTCCGCTGCTGGGAGCCGACCTGTAGAACCGCTCCGTATTGTCTGACGGCATCGCGCAGCAACTGTCCCTCGCGCACTGTGAGCAGCATCGGTTTTTCGACATAGACATCCTTCCCCGACCGAACCGCAGCCAGCGCGATCGGCACATGCCAGTGATCCGGTGTTCCGATGATCACCGCATCGATGTCCTTGCGTTCGACGATGCGCTCGAATTCGTTGTAGGCGTCGCAGCCTTTGTACGTGCCGGATGCCTTGTCCTTTGCATACCTCTTTTCGACCTGCGATTTCCAATTCTCCCTGCGGTCGCGATAAACGTCGCACACCGCCAGCACCTGAACGCCGCTGTTGTCGAGCATCGCCCTGGCATGCCCGGTCATGATCCCATACATGCCGATGAGTCCCATGTTCAAGCGGTTGCTCGGTGCGTCCTTGCCGAAAACACTCGATGGAAGAATCGTGGGAAAACCAACCGCCGCTCCCGCAAGGGCTACGGTCCGGAGGAAGTCGCGACGAGGAATCGGCGTGGATGAAGAGAGGGGTTTCATATTTGGATGGCTAAACAAGCATGGCGCATGTGGGATTCCAAACACCAATGGAGCGATTCTGTCTCAAAGTTCTTCTTGGTCTCCTCGGTGACGACATAAAACGCCTTCGCCGCGGGTCGGATTTCGTTGGTTAAGCCGCCGGCAGGATCGTCAGTTTTCGGCCCTTGAACTTGATCCCGTTGAGCTTCGCAACGACCCGGCCGGCCTGTTCGTCGGCGACATCCACCAGCGTTTGTCTTGGCAGGAGCTTGATCGCCCCAATGCTTTCTTTCGGGATTTTAACCGCGCCCAGAATCACTCCGACGACATCGCCGGGGCCGATGTTGTTGTCCCGTCCGATGTTCATAACAAGGCGGGTCATGCCTGCTTCGTGCGAGACGGTTTCCGGCGCGGAGTCGGAATGTTGGCGCTGGTCCGAGGATGATGGTGCGGCATTGCGGTGTTCCCTCCTGTGCGCTCCGGAGTCGGGTGATTCGCTCCGCATTCCGGCTGGCGATTTCGCCGGAGAGAAGCCGGTTGCCCGTGGCGGCTCGGCGCTGAGGAGATTGATGAGGGCGGAGGCGATGTCGGTCGGCGAATGGCCTTGATCCAGCAAGCGGTCGATGAGTGTGTCGTGGCGTTTGTAGTCGCCTTTTTCCAGAGTCTCGCGGAGCGATTCGAGGAAGACGTTCGTGCGCTTTTCCTCGACCTCGTCGGCGGAAGGAACCTTCGCGCGCCGGATTTGTCCCTTGGTGAAGCGCATGATGTTTTGCAGTTTGTAAATCTCGCGCCCGGCGACAAATGTGATCGCGCGTCCGGTTCGGCCCGCCCGTCCGGTGCGTCCGATGCGATGCACGTAATCCTCGCCGTCGTGCGGCAGGTCGTAGTTGAAGACGACTTCGATGTCCTCGACATCCAGCCCGCGCGCGGCCACGTCGGTCGCGACGAGAAACTCGAATCCGCGTTTGCGGAACTTCGCCATCACCCGCTCACGCGCCTGCTGCGAGATGTCGCCGTGCAATTTGTCGGCGAGATAGCCGCGCGCCATGAGATGCTCGGTGAGATCATCGACCATCATTTTCGTCGCGCAAAAGATGATGCCGAACTTGATGTCCTCAAGGTCGATCAGGCGGGAGAGAACCTCGATCTTCGAGCGGCGATCGACTTCGTAATAAACCTGCTCGATCGCGGGCACGGTGAGCGCCTGGTCGCGGATGTGGACGTTCACCGGGTTGTTCGTGAAAGTTTTGATGAGCGTCTTGATCGGCCCCGGCAGCGTGGCGGAGAAAAGCACGGTCTGGCGTTCCTTCGGCGCGTGGCTGAGGACGGTCTTGATGTCTTCGAGGAAGCCCATGTCGAGCATGCGGTCGGCTTCGTCGAGAATGACCATCTTGACCTTGTCGAGCTTGAGGGAGCCGCGGTCGAGGTGATCCATCACGCGCCCCGGCGTTCCAATGATGATCTGCGCTCCTGCCTGGAAACCGCGATACTGCCGCTCGTAGCTTGCGCCTCCATAAATCGGCAACTCCCGCACGCCCCGCTTGAAAGCCGCGAGTTTCGCGACCTCCTCGGCCACCTGCATCGCCAGTTCGCGAGTCGGACACAGGATGAGCACTTGCGCGGCGCGGAGGTGGGCGTCCACAAGCTCGATCGCCGGCAGCGCGAACGCGGCGGTTTTTCCCGAACCGGTCTGCGATTGCCCGACGATGTCGCGGCCTTCCAGCAGCGCGGGGATTGTCTCGGATTGAATCGGAGTCGCTTCCTCGAATCCCATTTTGGCAACCGCTTTGAGCAACTCGGGCGAGAGGCCGAGTTCGGTGAAAAGTTTCTTTTGCATCCCGGCTTGTAAGCCGTAACACGCGAGCGCGCCAGCAAGTATCGTTGATGCGGATTGAAATGCGCGGTGGCCTTGCTCCTATTCTTACTCCTTTGCCTGTTCCCTCCGGAAGTCCAACACTGAAGGATCGAAAGAGCGACGCCGCCTTTCAAGTTGGCATCACGACAAATCTGCGCGAATCTCCGTCCCTCCTTGTGGACAAAGCAAAACGCGTCTCATTTCTATTCCTGATCATCGTCGCCGTGAACGTGGCGATCGGCGTCGTCTTTTTCTTTCGCGGATCGAAAACAGCGAGCGCGGAGATTACGACGCCCTTGCTTGCGATCGAAGCGCTTCAGTCGAAGTCGCTTTTTTACACAGCAGCAGCCCGGCCATTTTTGATTTCGCTGAAGCCGCAGGTTCTGACTGCGGAGGACAAGCAGGACGACTCGGAGCGGGTGCGTGATTTTGCACTCGCGGCGCAGGACCCGAAGCTGTGGCGGCAACTCGATCACAAATACCAGTTCGACACTTTGCTCTTGAGCGGCGATCCGGGACAATACCGGCTGCTGCTCCAGCATTTGATCGAGACGCGCGATTGGACGCTCACGTATCTCGATCACACGAGCATGATCTTCAAACGTCCGCCGGCAAAGGCGTGGAATCCCCGCGAACTGGATGCCATGCGGGACCGGTTCAAAAAGCTGTCCACTGCGGAGCGCGTGACATTTCTCATTCAGGCTGCGGGCAAACTGCTCGCCATCCAGCGATACACCGACGCCAAGCACCAGCTCGATGAGGCGCGAACGGTGAACGAAAAATCCTCGGAGGTCTGGACGCAGCTCGGCCTTTACCACGCGCATTTCGCGCAGTGGCTCGATGCTTTGAATGAAACGTCCAAAGCGCTGGCGATCGATGCCAACTACAGGCCGGCGCTTGCGAGCAAGGCGCAGATTCTTTTTTCCATGAGGCGCTTTGACGACGCGTTTGCGGTCTCGCAGCGGCTGGTCGAACTCGCGCCGGAAGATCCGTCCGCGCTCTTTCTGCATGCGAAGATCTCGCACGAGGCACACGCCTATTACGCCGAGATCGCCGCGCTGCGCAAGCTCGTGGAACTCGCAGTGCGGGAACGTCAACCGGTGTCGGGCTATCGCATTTACCTCGCGCAGGCTTACGCGGCGGACGGCCAGGCGCTTCCGGCTTTGGAGCAATTCCAACGCGCTCTCGCAGCGGGAGATCTTTCCGCCGAGCAGCGTGCCTACATCGAGGAGTCGATCGAGCGAATCAAGACCCGGGCGTTTGTAGGTGGGCAAACAAATCCCTGAGCGAACCTTCCGGCCGCACCAGATGGAAGGCGTGCATCCCCGCAGCCTTCGCTCCCTGCAAGTCGTGAACGGCATCGTCTCCGACATGGAGAGCTTCGTGCGGTTTGGCGCTGACCGACTGGAGTGCCTTTTCGAAAATGAAAGCGTCCGGTTTGTCCGCGCCTGCTTCGCTTGAAATAACAATGCTTTCGAAGAATGGCGTCACGCCGAGGTGATCGAGGACGGTTCTCAGCCGGCCATCAAAGTTCGAGATGATTCCGAGCGTGTAAGTCTCGGCGAGTCTTTCCAGGACCTTTCTTGATTCCGGGTAAAGTTCCCACACTCCGGGTTTGGCGAAGCGGGCATAAAGTTCCTCGAAGTAGCCGTCGCATCCGTGGTCAGCCGCTCCGCAGATTTCCAGCACGCGATTTACCAGGTCGCGCCACCAGCCTTTGTCATCGTCGGGGCGGGGGAAGTGAGTCGCGGGGCGAGGCGGCATTTCTTTCCATGCAAGACGAAAGGCCCGGGTGAGATCCGCTTCGTTGAGATCAAGGCCGTGACGCCTTGCGACTTCGCCATAGTGATGGCCCACGCCTCCCGGCAAATGGATCAAAGTCCCGACGGCGTCGAAAAAGATGACTTTGATCATGGTTGAACGCTGAGTCGGGTTGCTTCGAGACGACACCGGCCGAAAAACCTGGCATGCACTTACCTGTTGCACGATCAGGCGAAGACCTTCAAGAAGGCCACCTCGAGCGCGAGCGGTTCCTGGACGTTGCGGTTGAAGTTTTCGCGCAGTTCTTCGAGATGGCCGATTTTTTGCAAGACCTGCTGAGTGGAAAATTGTGCGGCGATTCTTGAGGTCTCGGCAGCGCAGCCGGGCTGGTCGAGTTGTGCGAAACCCTGCTGGTGGCGAAGCACGTCGGCCCACCATTGGAGCAGCGTATCGACCAGCGTGAACCGTTGCTGGATGTAGCGGGATTCCGTGAGCGCCTTGTAATGATCCTCGCGATCATCGAGCCAGTCGCTGTCGGTTGTTTGTTTGTAAAGCGTCTCTTCCTTTTTCAGTTCGGCTTCGTGCCCGGTCTGGATTTGCTGGCGGGTTTCCTGAAGGAGCTGGGTGCATTCGCGGACGAGGCCGTAGATTTGCGGCAGTCCGGTCGCCTTCGTTTGAAAGAAGTCTTTCAGGATTTTCAGGAGCTGTTTTTCGAGAGGCGACTCCTCGCGTGCGGCCGGGCTTAACGGCACGGCGATGCAGCGCGAGAGAATGGTTTCGGGCAGCATCTCCGGATGCTCCGAGGTGAGGAGCAGCAACGAATTGTTCGGCGGCTCCTCGAGCGTTTTCAGGAACGCGTTCGATGCCTGGATTTGCAGGCGGTCGGCGTCGAAAATGATACCAACCTTTTTCCCGCCCCTGGTCGAGCGCATCTGCAATTCCTTTTCGAGTTCGCGGACCTGGTCGATGACGATGCGGCGCGATTTTGATTCCGGCTCGGCGGTGTGGACGTCGGGATGCTGGAGGATGGTTGATGGTTGATGGTTGATGGCTGATGGACCAATCAGCAGCGTCGCAAGCCGGGCGGCGAGGTCGCGTTTACCGCTGCCGGTCGGTCCGGTGATGAGGTAGGCGTGCGCAAAGCGGTTCTGCTTGTGTGCGCGGCTCAGGAGATCAAACGCTGCTGTTTGTGAAAAGGCCATGGAATTTCTCCTGAAGCAGACGGTGGATTGTCGTCTCGATTTTTTCAACCGATTCGGAAGCGTCGATCACGAAAATGCGCTCCGGCTCTTCGGCTGCAAGCCGCAGGTAGCCGGCTCGAACCTGCTCGTAAAACTCAAGCGGCTCCTGCTCCATGCGATCCACTCCATGAGCGGGGGCGGCTCGCAGTTTCAGGCGTTCGCGCGCGTGGGCCGGGTCAAGATCGAGCACGAATGTCATGTCGGGCCGGCACGTGCCGATGGCGAACGTGTTGATAAATCGGACTGCGGCGGGATCGATCTTCCGCGCGACGCCTTGATAGACCGTCGTCGAGTCAAAGAAGCGGTCGGCAATGACGCTCGTGCCCGCCGCCAGCGCCGGCTCGATGAACTCGCGGACGAGTTGTGCGCGGCTTGCGGTGAAGAGCAGCAGCTCGGTCTCGGGTGTCATTGCCGCGTTCACGGTCGAAAATTGGAGCAGATGGCGAATCTCCTCGCCGATCGGCGTGCCGCCGGGTTCGCGGGTGAGAGCGATCGGTAGCTGCAGTTCGCGCAGTCTCGCGGCGAGCCGCTGGATCTGCGTGGATTTCCCGCAACCCTCGGAGCCTTCGAATGTGATGAAAATGCCGCGCTGCATCGTGGGCGGCAAATGTGCGAATGAGGCGGCTGATTTGCAATCGAATAAGCAATCCTGTCGCTATCTGCCCACTATGACAGCGAGCCTGTGCTTGCTCTTGGCTTGAACTACTCTCCGAACACCACGACAAAACCAGCCTGTTCAAAGTGCCTGTCGCCGGTCAGCGCTTCGCTCAATTCGTTTTCCTCCATCACTACGAACGAGATGCAATCCGTCAGAGACCACGCCTTGTCTGGGCGCTCATCATAAAGTTTAAGTCCCCGCGCAAAATGATCGGGCGACGCCTCGATGATGCGAGTTCCCGGATCACGAGCCAGATCATCGAAGGCGCGGCGGACACCCTGTCGGTTTGCCGAGGTGGAGAGGGCATCGGCGACTTCGGCCAGCACCCATTGTGTAGTCACCACGTTGCCGTCAAAGCTCCGCGCGTATTCCATGACCCGCGCATGATATTCATCGCGGCGGTTAATGAACGCCACGTAGAAAAAAGCATCCGCAAAAACCGTCATGCCTTCTTCGGATGCCCATGCACGTAGTGATCGAGATTGCGCGCCAGGTCCTGGGGCAAGTCATCCGACATTCCGGCAAAACTGCCGTAGCGCTCCGCCAGAGTGCGGCGCTGTGTTGACACCGGCTCTATGGAAACTTGCGTCCCGTCCGGCAAATGAACGCCTTCAGGCAGCTTGATCGAATCATTCTCGACAGTGGCGGTAATGCTCATGCCCGGCGAAGGTAACATCCGCGCTTTCCTGAGGCAAGGCACAACGAAAACGCCACGGCGCGAAGGGTGTGATTGAAAGTGGTGCCGAGGGGCAAGCCCGGAGGGTTGTAATTACTATAATGTGTACTTTTTACGGGTTGTGTTTAACTTCTCGTATCCATGAAAGACAAACATGGTGAACACACAGATGCCTCCCGCGAAAAACGCTTGCTGGAGAAACTCCGCAGCCGTCCGGAACTCTTGGAGCGCTTTGAAGCGATCCTAGAACTTCGCGCTTCCCTCCATCACCAAGCCGGGAAGCTTTTTTGGCGGGTGCCCCGCGCGCCGGTTACTTCGTGATGACCGTCGGGATCGACACTGGAGCCTTGGCGGCGACGCGCGAGATGCCGCGGCGCGACATTTGGACGAAGTCGTTGTTCTCGCCGTAGCGCGACCAAGGGCCGGGGGGGACTTCGCGGAACTCCACGAATTTCCAGTCCGTCACATCCAGCTTCGCTGCCAAGCCTAGATAATCGCGCACAGCAGGGGAGACGTCGAGACCGGCACCGCGGTTGAGATTCGGCCTGGGGCGGTCAGTGCCAAAAACGTACTGCCAGTGGTCGGTGCTGAACGGGCCGCAATCGGACCACTGCGCGTAGGCGATCCGGTTGTTGGCGGGATTGCGAATCGCCAGCCAGCGGTCTTTGCAGACGGACTGGCCTTCTTTGACGAATGTTTCCCGAAACCACGGGATGACGAGGCGCGACTCCGGTTTCGTGGTTCCGGAGGTGACGTCGTTGTAAGGCAGCGCGCAGTAGAAAGGGTTCTGTTGGGGAATGAATCCTATGGGAATAAAGTTCCGGCGCATGCCTGGATCGGGATTATCGAATCCGCCGAAGGTGGACTGCCACTGGCGGTCCCAGGAACTGGAGGTGTTGGCGACCGGGTTGTTCACCGTCGGCTGCTCGCCAACCCAGAAAACGGTGGTGACGATGTTCGTCTTCCACGGGTAGCGACCGGAGAAGGAGGGCCTTCCGGTGGTGGGAATCATGACCTGCGGCTCGATGCGGAGCAGGGCGTTTTCACGTAGTTTCATGGCATACCTCGCGAAATCCGTGCTGCTTTGATACGGAGACTCTGCCTGCACCGGCGCGAGGGCGAAAACACAAAACAGAGCGATGAAGGACGGCGTTTTCATGGTCTGGAGAGCTTCCTTTATAGCCTTTACTGCGTTTCGGGTAAAGCGAGATTTTTGCTCCGGGCCGAAGGCTCGAATTAGGATGTGTTGTCGCTGCATCATGGCGGCAAGTTTTGCTCCGTTGCGTGCTGCAATGTGTTCTTAGCAGGGGTTGTGCCTCCGGTGTTTCCGACCCCCTCCCACAGCGCCGCGTTCGTTGTGGCCGGTCTGAGTTCCCGGCTACAAGTGCCGGAGCACGGTGTTCTTCCGGCAGCGTTTGTCGTCGGTTTCCAGGTAATCGAGCGTGTAGTGAAGTCCGCGGCTTTCTTTCCGCAGTAACGCGGAATCAACGATCAAGGCGGCGACGGTGGCGAGGTTGCGAAGTTCGAGCAGGTCGGTGGTGATTTTGAAGTCCCAGTAAAACTCCTGGATCTCGCGCTGCAAATTGCGGAGCCGCGTGCTGGCTCGCTGGAGCCGTTTCTCGGTGCGCACGATTCCGACGTAATCCCACATGAGGCGGCGGATTTCGTCCCAGTTGTGATAGATCACCACCAGCTCGTCCACGTCCTCGGCGTCGCCGCTTTTCCACTCTGGCAGCTCGATGTCGAGGCTGCCGCGCACGGAAACCGGCTCGCTGCGCAGCAGATCTTCATGTGCCCGGTGCGCCATCACCACAGCTTCGAGCAGGGAATTGCTTGCGAGGCGGTTCGCGCCGTGCAGGCCGGTGCAGGCAACTTCGCCGATCGCGTAAAGGCCGCGCAGGCTCGATGCTCCGTTGATGTTGCTAAGGACGCCGCCGCATTGGTAATGCGCCGCCGGCACGACAGGAATTGGTTGTTTGGTGATGTCGATGCCGTATCGCAGGCACGTTTCGTAAATGTTCGGGAACCGCTCGCGCAGAAAGTCCGCCGGTTTGTGGGTGATGTCGAGATAGACGCATTTGCCGCCGGTCCGCTTCATCTCGGCGTCGATGGCACGGGCCACAACGTCGCGCGGAGCGAGCGCCTTGAGCGGATGATATTTCTGCATGAACTCGCGTCCTCTTTCGTCAATGAGCCTGGCGCCTTCTCCTCGAACCGCTTCCGAAATGAGGAACGAGCGGGCCTCGGGATGAAACAGGCAGGTGGGATGGAACTGGACGAACTCCATGTTCGCGATGTTCGCTCCCGCGCGCCAGGCCATCGCGACACCGTCGCCGGTCGCGATATTCGGGTTGGTCGTGTAAAGATAGACCTTGCCGCAGCCGCCGGTCGCAAGGACCAGCCGGTCGGTTCGCAACGTGTGGACGACACCGGTTTTTTCGTCGAGCACGTAAACGCCGAGACAACGGTCTTCGGTGGCATAGCCGAGTTTGCCGGCGGTGATCAAATCGACGGCGATGTGGTTGTCGAGAAGATCGATGCGCGGGTTCGATTGCACGGCCCGCAGAAGCGCCTGCTCGATCTCGCGCCCGGTCACGTCACGCGAATGGAGCACGCGCCTTTTCGAGTGGCCGCCTTCGCGCCCGAGATCGAGTTCCTTTTCGCCGCTGCCGAGTTCGCGCTCGTCGAACTGTACACCGAGTTCGATCAACTCCCGCACGCGCGCCGGACCTTCGGTGACAATCGTCCGCACCACTTTTTCGTCGCACAATCCCGCGCCTGCATCGAGCGTGTCCTGCACGTGCAAGTCGAACGAATCCTCCACGCTCGTGACACACGCCAGCCCGCCTTGCGCGTAGGCCGTGTTCGATTCGCCGGGCGCGCGCTTCGTGATGACGGCGACGCTGCCGTCCGCCGCTGCTTTCGTGGCGAAGCTCAAGCCGGCGATGCCGCTGCCGATGACGACGAAATCGTATTGTTTCATGGAAAGGCGGAACGCGTAACGCGGAATGCGGAAGTCATGGCTGGATGTTGTCGATCAGGCGCGTCCTGCCGAAGAAGACGGCGGCGGCGATCAACGAGGTGCGTGTCGCGCGGGTGACCGGTTGCAGAGTCCGCGCATCGACCACTTCGATGTAATCGATTTTCGCGAGCGGCATCGCGGAGATTCTTTTCGCGATGAACTCCCGCAGAAAACGGGCGTCGTCTTTCCCGTTCCGCGCCATCTTCTTTGCCTCGGTCAACGCGGCCCGGATCACTGGCGCCTGCGTTCGTTCTTCCGCACTGAGGTATTGGTTGCGCGAACTGAGGGCTAGGCCGTCGTGTTCGCGAACGGTTTCGACCGGGGCGATTTTGATCGGAAAATCCAGATCGCGCGCCATGCGCTGGATGATCGCAAGCTGCTGGTAGTCCTTCCGGCCAAAGACGGCGATGTCCGGCGCGACGATATTGAAGAGCTTGGTGACGACCGTGCAGACTCCGCGAAAATGGTGCGGGCGCGACTTGCCGCAAAGCACTTTCTCCAACCCGGTCTCCTCGACGTAAGTCGAAAAATCCGCCGGATACATTTGTGCGGCGGACGGCGCGAACAGCAGATCGACGCCGTTGTCCCGGCAGAGTTTTGCATCCGCGGAAAACGGACGCGGGTATCGCGACAGGTCTTCCTTTGGACCGAACTGCGTCGGGTTGACGAAGAGACTCACGACGACGGAGCCTTTGCCGCCCGCCAGTTCGCGGGCTCGATGAATCAACGCGAGATGCCCCGCGTGCAGCGCTCCCATCGTTGGCACGAGCGCGACCGGGCCGGGAAGAGAGCGCCGGAGTTTCGAAGTTGCGGTTGGGGAGCGGAGGATTCTCAAAGCAGGCTGCGAGTGCGTCTATGAACGCACCGGGGCGGCTTGTCAATGCGTCCTATTCCGGCTTCTGATTGACCTGGTATCCGGCGACGAATTTTTTCCTGAAATCGTCGAACGTGCCCTGCTCGATGGCGGAACGAACGCGCGCCATGAGGTTCAGGTAGAAATGCAGGTTGTGCAGCGAGATGAGCCGTAGCCCGAGAATCTCCTCGGCCTTGATCAAATGCCGGAGATAACCGCGCGTGAAATCCTGGCAGGCCGGGCATGTGCAGCCTTCCTCGATCGGGCCGGTGTCGCGTGCAAACGGGCTGTTTTTCAAATTGATCGTGCCGGTCTCGGTGAACGCGGTGCCGTTGCGCGCGAGCCGCGTCGGCAGCACGCAGTCGAACATGTCGATGCCGCGCGCGATCATCTCGACCATCTGCGGCGGAGTGCCGAGGCCCATCGTGTAGCGCGGTTTGTCCGACGGCAGAAACGGCTCGCTGTTTTCCACCGCGCGCATCATCTCCTTTTCGGATTCACCGACGCTTACGCCGCCGACGGCATATCCATCGAACCCGATCTCGACGAGCGCCTCCGCGCTTTTGCGACGCAATTCGGCGAAGGTGGAACCTTGCACGATGCCGAAGACGAGCGGTGCCGCGTCGCCCGCCGAGCGCCGTTCCGCGCGCCATTTTCCGCATCGCACCGCCCATCGCAGTGTGAGGTCAAGACTCGTCGCGGCGTAGTCGTAGCCGCAGTCGGCGTGCGGGCATTCGTCAAAGGCCATTGCGATATCCGAGCCGAGCGTCTCCTGGATTTCCATCGCCGTCTCCGGTCCGATGAAACACGGCGCGCCATCGAGGTGATTCTGGAAGTGGACGCCGTCCTCGGTGATGCGCCGCAGTTTCGCCAGCGAGAAGACCTGGAAGCCGCCGCTGTCGGTCAGGATGGGTCCCTGCCAGCCCATGAAATTGTGAAGCCCGCGATAGTGCTTGATCACGTCCATTCCGGGGCGCACAAACAGGTGGTAAGTGTTGCCGAGAATGATCTGCGCGTTCATCTCGCGAAGCTCACGCGGACTCACCGCCTTCACGCTTCCCTGCGTGCCGACCGGCATGAATACAGGCGTCTCGACGATGCCGTGCGGCGTCGTCAGTCTTCCGCGGCGCGCTTTCCCTTCCTGAGTGATCAGTTCAAACATGGAGGCGCAACCCTACTGGTGCGGTGTGGAAGGCGGCAAGGGAAAGCGCAGGAAGCGCATGCGGCCTGGTCAGCAAAAAAGCGCGAGAGACGAGTCACGCGCTTTTTCGTCAGGAGGAAATGTATTTGCGCCGGTTCAGTTGCTGAGCACCAGGGGCGGCGGGAGCTTGGGCTGGCCGGGAACGTAAGGAGTCTTGGTCGGGAGCAATTCCCCGATGGGTTCCTTGCTGTCCTTAAAGTCTTTGGGGTCTTTGAAGTCTTTGCCGTCCTTCGAGGAATCCGAATCCGCATAGCGAACATCGCGGCGGGAGAGTTGGTAGTCGTTCATGCTGATGGCGCCAAAGGATGCGATTTCGCGAACTTTCAAGGCCTGGCCGGGTGTCTCGGGCGTCCAGCGCGCCATCAGATTCGTGCCTGTCGCCGTAGGGAAGTCGATGCTTGCACGGGGATTGGTGCCGTCGAATGTCACTGTCGCGATCGGCGTCAGGCCCTCGATCGAAGCATTCTCAGCCTTCGTGCTGCTCCCGGCTTTTTCCGAATTGTTCACCTTGATGTATTGGGATTCTTCTTCTGAAACTGCCGTCACCGCTGTTTTTGGGACGTCGGAGTTGATCATAAAAAACTCCAGCTTTCCTGCTGTGGAACCGTCCGCCAGCACGGAGATTCTATCGATGTCCTGCGGCGCGCTGTATTTGATGACGATGCCGGGCTGGCTCGTGGAGGGAGCGATGCTGAGTTCGCTTTCAGGATTGTCATCCACGGCTTTTTGCGATGGCACGAAGCCTTCGTCGGGATTCGACTGAACCACACGCGCACTGGCGCTCAGGCTCGACAGATTGATGCTGGTCTGCGGGTTGGTGTAAGGTCCGAGAAGCGAACGCATGTCCACGCTCTGCGTGCGTTTTTCCAGACGATAACTGACCGCCGGGCGTTCGCCGAAAAGGTGGAGGCTGTAGAGCGGGCCGGCTTC
Organism: uncultured Verrucomicrobiae bacterium; assembly: GCA_963751395.1. Taxonomy (GTDB): domain Bacteria; phylum Verrucomicrobiota; class Verrucomicrobiia; order Chthoniobacterales; family Chthoniobacteraceae; genus CAVVUC01. Next base: position 1,304,796 of record CAVVUC010000001.1, read on the forward strand.
TTTCAAATCCGCTTCGATCAGCAGATACTTCGCAAAGCGGCTGAAAGGTCTTTCCATTTTCCGGTCATTGAGCGCCTCGATGGACACATTCTTCGCGATCGGGTTCCATGTCTTCGCCGAGGGAGGGGCAAGCTCATCGCTAGTGTAGAGATTCACCGTGCCCGCGGTGTTCCGCGCGGATACCGAGAAATTCGTCAGCAATTCCGGCCCGGGAAGCGCGACGAGATAGTAGCTCGTGCCCTTGTTCGTGGGCCAGCCCGTCGCAATATCGTCGTCAAGCCATGCGGCTGCCGCCTCGGTTGGCACGTAGGTCTGGCTTGTTGGATTGAAAGCCAGCAGGTTGGCCCCCAGATGCTGCCGGGCCAGATTCTTCGGATACACTTGAAGTTCTTTCGAACTGCCGTCCAGGTCATTCGCGGCAAAGGAGACGCCAGTGACGAGAATGCTGGAAACAAGGGCAACCGTCCTTTTGATTTTCATACGATCTTTCTTAGTCAGTTTCATTGTTTTTGGGAACTAAAAACCCTGGGAGCGGTTCAGTTATGGAAATTATGACACGGGTTTCCGTTTTCGTGCAACTGATTTTTTCACCCGGTTGGGGCAGGGGGGTGTGACTGAAAGTGCGTCTGAAGACTTCGCGAGAGTGACGAAAGCACGCCGCTCCTTGACGCGCCAGTCACAGACGGCACCACTTTCAATCGTGCGCGGACTTGTCTGCGCTTTGGGGCTGGTGGAGACTTGTCTTCGTGGACGGAGGGTCTGCGGGTGTGCGGTCACCCTCCCAAACCGCAGAAGCTTGGGAGCGAGTTCAGTCCAACAGGAAAACCGGACTTGAGGAAAGCTATACGGGAAGCTCAGTAGCGCTTCCGCATGTTGCTCGGGAGAATGTTCAGTTCGGTGCGATACTTCGCCACGGTGCGACGCGCGATCGGGATGCCACGCCCACTGAGGATTTCCACGATCTCCTTGTCGCTCAGCGGATTCTTCGCGTCCTCCGCCTTGACGAGATCGGCGATGGCTTCCTTGACGCTGGTGTTGCTCATGGCGGTGCCGTCCTCGGTCTGGTAACCGGGAGTGAAGAAGTATTTCATCTCGAAGACCCCCTGCGGCGTCTTCATGTACTTGCCCGAGATTGCGCGACTGACCGTTGTCTCGTGAACTCCGACGGCATCCGCGATCTGCACCATCGTCAACGGCTTCAGCGCGGAGGAACCTTTTTCCAAAAACTCCTGCTGCCGGGCCACGATTTCGTGCGCGATGTTGGAAATCGTTTGCTGCCGCTGGTGGATGCTCTTGATCAAAAACTTTCCGCTGCGGATTTTGTCGCGGATGTAATCCTTCACGTCGTCCTTGTTGCTCTCCTGTGCCATCAAGTCCTTGTAGGTGTTGCTGATTCTGAGGTGCGGGATTTGGTCCCCGTTGAGGGCGATCTGGTAGCCGGTGCCGACTTTGGCCACTTCCACATCCGGCAAGACGTAGTTGTTCGGATCGGCGGTAAAAATCTGGCCGGGCTTCGGGTCGAGGGTTCCAATGAAGTTGGCGCACCGTTGGACTTGCTCCACGGTGGTGCCGATCCTTCGGGCGATCTCCGGGAACCGGCGCTTCCCGAGGTCATCGATGTGTTTGTCCACGATGCGATACTCGAGGCTGTGCTCTTTGCCGAGCCTGTGCAGTTGGATCAACAAACAATCGCGCAAGTCCCGGGCACCCACGCCGACAGGATGAAAAGTTTGAATGACTTCGAGGACGCGCTGCAAATCTTCGATCGGAATTCCCGTGTTCTGGGCAATTTCTTCCGGGCTGGTCTGTAAAAAACCCACGTCATCGATGTTGCCGATGATCAATTCCGCGATCTTGCGGTCGTCTTCATCGAGATCGCCGGTGTTCAGTTGCTCGAGCAAGTGCTGCTGGAGTGTCTCGTGGCTGATGATCGAATCGAAAAAGAACTGACGCCGATCCTCCTCGTCCTGCGATTTTGCGGAGTAGCTGTTGTTCTGCGACATAAAATCGCGCCACTCCTCGTCGAGCTTGGCCAGACGCTCGAACTCCTCCTTAAACTCCTCCGCCTCCCGCTGCCGGTCTTCGATCGAAGGCTCGGTGATCTCTTCTTCGAGCACGGGATTGGTTTGAATCTCCTGCTGAATCAAATTGCGCAGTTCCAGCATCGGAACCTGCAGGATTTGAAGACTCTGTTGGAGTTGCGGCGCGAGAACCGTCTGTAGAGACAGGTTCTGAGTTTGTTGCATTCCTTGGGCCATGGGTAATAAGTCGGTTGGTTGCCATTGAAACGCAAGCAAATCTCGCGCCACAGACTTGGGACTCTTCCCGGCTCGCGAATTGCTTTATCTTGTTCCGCCTATATTTGGCCAAATCACACGATGAAAGCTCAAACCACCTTCTTCACAGCATTGGCGATCTGCGCGACCGCGCTCACGCTATTTGCCCAGACTGCATCCACTCCATCATCCGACACAGCCGTCACCGCTGTGATCGAAGAAATCCAAACCCAGCAAAAAGCGATCGCGGAGAACCAGGGAAAGATCGACGAAAAGCTGGCCGCCATCGCGGAAGAGATCCGGCTCGCGCGGCTTTTTGTGGCCCGCGGTGGCAATAAAGGAGCAAAATGATCATGAACAAAACTACCATCACGGCAGCAGCCGCCTGTTTTCTAATGCTCGGCGCGGCGAAGCTTCATTCCCAGGCGCCCAAAGACAGCAAATCAACCCTGACGGTCCTGCAGGCAATCAAGGCCGCAAATCAGGAACTCATTGAAAAGCAGAAGAAAACCCTGCAGGGGCTTGATGAACTTCAACTGAGCGCCTCGCAGCTCAAGATCATGGGCAAACGAAGTTAGGAGCGCGCCCGGCGCTGCCTATGCCCTGGCCCTGGCTTTTGGAGCTTTGACCTCGATCTTGCGGTAAAGAGTGGCCATGCTGATGCCGAGCATCTTCGCGGCTTTCTCGCGCGATGCCGTTGCAGTGCTTGATCGTTTCGTCGATGTAGTGGCTTTCCTGGCCGCGAATGAATTCGTCGAGCGTCTGTCCCACCGGCAGTTCGGACTCCGATTGCTTGCCCGCCGGGGACCCGGATTGGCGCACGACATGCGGCGGCAGGTCGCTTACGCGGATCAACCCTTCGTCGCACAAGGCACATGCCCGCTCGATCGCATTTTCCAGTTCCCGGACGTTGCCCGGGCCAGCGGTAGCCCATCAGCACCTCGACAGCCTTCGGATCTATCTTCTTCGGTTCCTGTCCGGTCTGCGTCGCGTTCTTTTGCAGGAAATGATTCACGAGCAGCGCGATGTCCTCGACGCGCTCGTGCAGCGCCGGCATCTCCAGCGGAATCACCGCGAGCCGGTAATACAAGTCCTCGCGAAACGAGCCGGTCTTCGTCTTGTCGAGCAGCGATTCGTTCGTCGCCGCGAGAACGCGCACGTTGATCGGGATCGTTTTCGTGTCACCGACGCGCCGGAGCTGGCGCTCCTGCAAGACACGCAACAGCTTGGTCTGAAGCAACGGCGGCATGGAATTGATCTCGTCGAGGAAAATCGTCCCCTGCTGCGCTTCCTCGAACAAGCCCACCTTGTCCACAACGGCTCCGGTGAACGCGCCTTTCTTGTGACCGAACAATTCGGACTCGAGCAGGTTCTCGGGCAGCGCGGAGCAGTTGATCGCGACAAACGGCTGGTGCTGCCGGGAACTGTTGAAGTGCAGCGCCCGCGCAACGAGTTCCTTGCCCGTGCCGCTTTCGCCCTGGATTAAAATCGTGCTGTCCGTGTCGGCGATCTTCGCGATGAGATTGTAGATCTCCTGCATTTTGTCGCTCGTGCCGATGATGTTCTCGAACCGATACCGCTCCTTGAGTTCCTTCTTGAGATAGACGTTCTCCCGCACCGCGCTTTGGAATTCGAGCGCCCGCTGGATCGTAATCTGCAACTCGTCGATCTTGAACGGCTTCACGATGTAATCGAACGCGCCGAGCTTCATCGCCTCAAGCGCCGTCTCGACCGTCTTGTAGGCGGTGATCATCACAAACGGCGTCTGCGGAAGAACCTCGCGGCACTCCTTCAAAACGTCGAAGCCGGTCACCTTTTCCATTTTCATGTCGCAGATCACGAGCTGCGGAGCGACGCTTCCGAGTCGCTCAATCGCCTTTGCGCCAGAGTTGCAGGCAATGGATTCGTGTCCTTTCTCTTTGCAGATTTCGGAAATGACCTGAACCATGCCGGGATCGTCGTCGATGATAAGTATTCGTGCCATAATTTCGCAAAAAGGAGAATATCGCGGAACTGAGAAAAGCAAACAGTATTTTTGAGAAAGATGCAGTTTTTCTTTTTGCCAACGCCAAAGCTTCAGCGTGCCGCCCTGCGCAGCGAATGGTCAGCCGCCTTTTGACAGGAAGTAATTGCGCTGCTTTTCCGAGATTGGTTTCCCGAGGTGCTTCAGCACCATGAGCATGTCCTCCCAGACTTTGCGCTTCTCGCTGTTCGCCTGGTTGCGCAAGAGATAGGCGGGATGGTAGGTCGCCATCAGGGGGATTCCCTCGAACTCGTGCCAGCGCCCGCGAAGTCTGGCCATCGGCTCCTGGGCTCCGGTCAGTCCTTCCATCGCGGTCGCACCCAGGCCGACGAGCGCTTTCGGACGGATGATCCGAATCTGCTGGATGAGGTAAGGAATGCACGTCTGCATCTCCTCGGGGCGCGGCTTCCGGTTGCCGGATTCGCCGGCCGGCATGTCCGGGCGGCACTTGAGGATGTTGCCGATGTAAACGGCATCCCGGGTGAACCCCATGGCTTCGATGATCTTGGTCAAAAGCTGGCCGGCTTTCCCGACGAATGGTTCGCCGCGCAAATCCTCGTCTTCGCCGGGAGCCTCGCCTACGAACATCAACTCCGCATCAATGTTGCCCACGCCGAAAACGACCTGCGTCCGGGAGCGCGCCAGATGCGGGCACTTTTCGCAAACGAGGGCGCGGGCTCGGAGTGCGTCCATGCGCGCGGCTTTGTCGCCGGGTACCGAATCTTGCAAACCGGAATCAACACGACCCTCCGGCATCCGTGCCGGCGCATGCCGGGAGGATTCGGCGGCGGCCTCGTTCCGCGTTCCGCGTTCCGCATTCCGCATTTCTTTCGTTTCCACCAGTTTTTGAACGACCTCCCTGGAGGCGCGCAAGGTGGTGTTGCCGTTCTCGCGCATCTGCACGAGGGAGTCGCGGACGATCTTGAGGGCTCTGTCGAAATTGCTCATTGGAATCGGATTCAATTGCCTGCGGACACAAGCTTCGAAAAATCCGCGGGGATTGGCGATTCAAATTCCAGCCGCTTCCCCGAGCGCGGGTGAAAAAAGCCGAGCTTCCATGCATGAAGCATCTGGCGCGGATGCCCCCCTTTCGATCCGTAAACCGCGTCGCCAAGCAGCGGATGACCGAGGTGTTTGAGGTGGACGCGAATCTGATGCGTGCGGCCCGTGTGCAGCGTGCATTCAATCAGCGACAGGCCCGGCAGTTCCTCGCGAACGCGATACCCGGTCTTTGCGGCGCGCCCGCGAGCGACGACGGCCATTTTTTTTCGATGCACCGGATGACGGCCTATCGCCGCCTCGATCACTCCGGTCTTCTTTTTCAAATGCCCGCTGACGAGCGCGAGGTAGATTTTGGAAACTTCGCGCGCCGCAAACTGGCGGGACAGATGCCGGTGCGCCAAATCGTTCTTCGCGACGACCATGCAGCCGCTCGTCTCCTTGTCGAGCCGGTGAACAATGCCGGGCCGCTGCTCGCCCCCGATGCCGGAGAGCGCCGTGCAATGGTGGAGCAGGGCGTTCACGAGAGTGTGCTCGAGGTTGCCCGCTGCGGGATGCACGACCATGCCGGCAGCTTTGTCGAGCACCAGAATGTCGTCGTCCTCGAACAGGATCGAGAGCGGGATGGCTTCGGGCGCGGCGGAGGCTTGTTCGACGGGCGGTTCGTGGAGCGAGATGGCATCGCCGGTTTTGGTTTTCGCGCCGGGTTTTGCGCTGACGTTGTTCACGAGCACATGCCCCGACTTGATCAGGCTCTGGATTCTCGATCGGGACAGCGCCGGCATTTCCGCCGAAAGGAAGTGATCGAGGCGCGTGCCGCTCCGCTCTTTTGTGACACAAAAATCAGGCATGGGTGAAAGTGAAGGATGATGGATGGCACCGCTCGCTGCGATATTTTTGCGCGGATTTCAGACCGAAACAAAGCACTTCATTCCTGAATTGCCCGCGCAAAGATCGGATGATACGGTGTCGGCAATGTCCGATCCCGAGCCCAGCGAAATCCCGGAAAGCTATTCCGCGGATACCGATGCCGTCCTCCAAGCCTGCCCGAGCTGCGCCACGTTGCTCGACGTGAGCGATGAAGAACCGTTCTCACAAGTCCATTGCCCGATTTGCGGGACGTTGATGAATGCGCGGACGCAGTTGAAAAACTTCACCATCGAAGAGCGTGTCGGCGGCGGCGGCATGGGCACGGTTTACAAGGCGACCGACGCGAACCTGAACCGGCTCGTGGCGCTCAAGGTCGTGCGCCGGGAGTTCAGCAGCGACGCCGAGTATCTTGCGAAGTTCGAAACCGAGGCGCGCATCACCGCTTCGGTGAATCATCCGCACGTGGTCAAGGTTTACTCCTTCGGCTCCGATCACGGCCTTTTTTACATCGCGATGGAGCTTGTCGATAAAGGCAGCCTCGACGACCTCATGAATCTGCAGGGGCGTGTGGCCGAAGCGCAGGTTCTCGAAGTCGGCATCCAAATCGCCGACGGACTTCGAGCCGCGCACCAGAAAGGGCTGATCCATCGCGACGTCAAGCCGGGCAACATTCTGTTCGCGGGCGCACACACCGCAAAGATCGTGGACTTTGGCCTGGCTCTTCTTGTCGAGCATGCCGCCGAGGAACGCGGAGAGGTGTGGGGCACGCCCTACTATGTCGCGCCGGAGAAGCTCAACAACGAGCCCGAGGACTTCCGAAGCGACATGTACAGCCTCGGCGCGACGCTGTTTCACGCGGTGGCGGGGCGTCCGCCGTTTGAGGCCCAGACGGCTTCGATGGTGGCGCTCAAGCACATCAAGAGCAAGGCCGTGAGCCTGCAGGCGTTCGCACCGGACGTGGCGAGCGCGACGGCTTTCGTCATCAACCGCATGATGCAGAAGGAGCCCGCCGATCGCTACCAGTCCTACGACGAATTGATCGAGCATCTCACGTACGCCCACACCCAACTGCTCGAGGCCGCCGGCGCGCCGCGACAAAAGGAGCGCGTCGTGATGGAAGGCAAAAAGCAGCAGCAGGCGATGACATGGATCACGCTCGGCTTGTTCGGGGTGCTGGTTGCGGCCGGGGTGATGCTTTATTTTTTTGGTGGCAAGCTTATGACAAAGGATCAGGGCGATAAGCAGAAGCCCATCGAAAGGCTGGAGACGGACGCCCAGACCAAATTCCAGAACGCGCGCAGGCAGCTTGCGGCCGACGATTACGCGGGAGCGATGGGCGCGTTCCGGCAGCTTGCAACGCAACCGGGCGCAGAGCAGCCGCTCGCGAACTGGTCCAGTTTCCACGAAGGGCTCTGCGCTCTGCTCGATGGGCGGGTGCAGGATACAAACGCGGCGTTCAAAAGAATCAGCCAGCTTGGTCCTTATTCGACCGACCCGAACCAGAAGGCACTCGCGACCTTCTTCATCGACACCAGCAATGCCGTGCTTGAGCCCAAGCTGTTCAATCCGGCGCGCGCGAAGGGTTTCAGCCCCACGAACCAGCAGGCCGCGGCGACACTGGTTCTCGCCTTGAAGAATTGGGAGATGCAGAAGTTCGACGAGGCGGCCGAGCTGTTGAATCAGTTCCTCGCCTCGAATCCGCAGCCGCCATTCGAGTGGATCGCCGAATACAAACCGATCGCGCAGAAGTACGCGGACGACTACAAGACCTACAAGAATGTCAGCGACAAAATGAACGCCGCGCGAACACCTGCGGAGCGGGCCGCCGCGCTGAAAGCCGTGCAGGATCTGCGCAGCGGACCCTCGTTGCGCGGCAAGATGAACGACCGCCTCATCGACATGGAGCGCGAACTGCAAAAGAAGATTTCCGATGCCTCGATCTCCGACAACAAGCGCCTCTCCGAACAGCACGAGCGGGATGTGAAGACCATGGAATCGGCCCGTGTGAAGATCGCCGAGGCACGATTACAGTATGATTTCGAGAGCGCGCGAAAGGTGATCGAGGGCTCCGTCGTCGAAGACCCTGACCTGAAAGAGGAACGGGCGGTTCTGCTAAAAAAAAGCGAGTGGCTGACCAGCTTTAAGAACCAGCTCATACGCGACGTGAACACGACGGGTTATCCCGCCGTGCTTCAAAAAAAAAACGGATTCCGGCTTGAAGGAGGCGTCCGCAGGGCATCGGCCAAACAGGTCGAGATGACGACGCCCTACGGCTCCGTGCCCGTGCTTTGGAGCGATCTCACTCCATCCACGCTGCTGGCCATGGGCAACTACTTCGCGACAAAAGCGGCGGCATCGCCTGAGCAGGCGGCGGAGCGAACGTGGCTCTGCGGCGTGTTCGCTTTCGAGTCAGGAATGCTGGAAGTGGGCCGGACACTCGTCGTCCAGGCCTCGCAAACCAGGACGGAGTATCAGGAGCAGTTGAAGCTGTTTTTCCAGTAGCGCCGGTTCGCCGTTGATCGAATCAGCGGGTGTAGGGCGTGAACTTGAACTTCTGCCCGCCAATGCTCGCGGCCACCATGAGACCTTCCTTGGGCAGCAGGAACACCATGACTCCCTGGTTGTATCTGGCCTTCTTCGCAGCACCCGACGCTGCCACAACGGCGCTCACCTGTGCGTTCATCGAGAAACCACTTTGCTTGAAGTTATTGAGCGCGCTCCGGCTCTCGAAGAAAATGACTTCGGAAAAGACCTGTCCTCCGGCCTGCGCCCCCACACTGGCAGACGTCAGCGTGGCCTTGCCGATCAACTCGCCGCCCTCATAGACCAGCCCGGTCCCGCGAGATCCGGCAACGATGAATCCGCCTTTCGCGATACTGGGAAAAACGACATACCCTTGCGCCGTTTCGAACAGCCTCTTCGTGCCGGGATCCGTCTGTTTGAGGGTCGAGATCGTGTCTTTGACATCGGTGAGAAGCCCGGCCTCGGCAAAGAGAGGCGCGGCCGTTCCGAGCGCGAGCAGGATGAGCGTTGCGAGTGAAAGGGATTTGAGTGTCTTCATGGCGCGAGTCGTATCAGCCCCGCATTCGATGAAGCAATGTTTTTTGTCGTTCCGGTGGAACCCGGGCGCTTGGGGGGAAGTCCTGGTTTACATGGGACGCGCCGGTGTTACTTTCACCGAACATGAGTGATCCGAAATTTCCCACTCCGGAAGAACTGCAGAAAAAGCTCTCCGAGTTTATGAAATCGAACTTTGGCCAGCAGGTGTCCGTTTCGACGATGATCCAGCCGGACCAGGCGGACGCGGGCGGCGACGAAAGCCCGGCCGGCGAGCCGGACTCCGAGGTGTTTGAGTTCAAACATCTGCCCCGCGACATCAAGACTTATCTCGACCGGTTCGTCATCAAGCAGGACGAGGCGAAGAAGGTGCTCTCCATTGCCGTTTGCGATCACTACAACAACGTCAATTACGTTCGCGGCATCGAGACGGAGGACAAGGCGAAGGCGCGCGAAGTCGAATACGCAAAACAGAACGTCATCCTGATCGGGCCCACAGGGGTCGGAAAGACGTATCTCATCAAACACATCGCCGACCTGATCGGCGTGCCGTTCGTGAAGGCTGACGCGACGAAATTCAGCGAGACGGGCTATGTCGGCGGAGACGTGGAGGACCTTGTGCGCGATCTCGTGCGAAAGGCGAATGGCGACGCAACCCTAGCGCAATACGGCATCATTTACATCGACGAGATCGACAAGATCGCCAGCTCCTCGAATCTACAGGCACGCGATGTGAGCGGGCGCGGAGTGCAAACGACGCTGCTGAAGCTGATGGAGGAAACGGAAGTGCCGGTACGCAACCCGATGGATATTCAGGGACAATTGCAGGCGGCGCTCGAGTTCCAGCGCGGCGGCAAACCGAAGCACGACACCGTGAACACGCGACACATCCTGTTCATCGTCAGCGGTGCGTTCGACAAGCTGAAAGGGCTTGTCGAAAAGCGCGTGCGACAAAGCGTGATCGGCTTCGCGGCCTCGCCGGCGAAGGCCGTGATGGACAACGAGCTGTTCAAACAGGTGACCACGCGGGACTTCATCGACTACGGATTCGAGCCGGAGTTCATCGGTCGTCTGCCGGTCCGGGTCGTGTGCGAAGAACTCGCCGTCGCCGATCTTTTTGAAATCATGAAGCGCTCAGAGGGCAGCATCATCCGGCAATACGAACGCGCCTTCCGCGCCTATGGGATCGAGGTGAATTTCGAGGACGACGCCCTGTGGCTCATCGCCCGGCGGGCCGCCGAGGAAAAAACCGGCGCGCGCGGACTGCTCACTGTTTGCGAGGCAATCCTGCGCGACTTCAAATACAACCTTCCCGGTGCGGGCGTCGCAAGGTTCACCGTCAACACGAGGCTCATCGAGCAGCCGGAAGCGACACTGAAACAACTGCTCGCCGAGGGGCTTCAGGAAAAGGAAAAAGCGATGACGGCGGTCGCGCGAGAATTTGCGCAACGCTTCAGCGAGAAACACGGCGTGCGGGTCGAGTTCACCGAGGATGCGATCTCAGCTTTGATCGCGCGCATCGAGCGGGAGGGAATTCACATGCGCGACCTGTGCGAAGAGTTGTTCCACGATTACGAGTTTGGTCTGAGGCTGGTCTTTAACAAAGACAGCCAGGCTTTGCTCACGATCACGGCAGCGGGAGTGGAGGATCCCGACAAATTCCTGAGCGACTGGCTCATGAAATACTACCGCACCGACGGCACGACGGAGTGAAGCAAACAGAGTAATGGAGAATTGGAGTAATGGGTTGATTCCCTTACTCCATTTCTCCAATACTCCACGACTCCATATCCGAAATGCGCTATCTGAAAGCCACTCTCATCTGCGGCCTCGCCACGGTTCTCATCGTGGGCGGACTTTACGAGATGGGCGTGTTCACGCGAACCGACCAGGCCCTGTGGAATTTCCTTGGCCGCGTTTCCGCCCCGCCGGTCCAACGCTCCTTCGCGCAATATGCGCTGTTCATTCTGCTCGCGTTCGGCATCGCATGGACGACCATCGACATCGCCCGCCTGTCGCTCAAGATCGTGGTCGCCGTGGCGGTGTTCTTACAGGTGCTCAGCCTCACGTGGGTGCTCAATCTCCACCACAGTTTCTTTTCGCCGTTCCCCCCGGCGCTGGCTGTCCTGCTCAGTTTTGCGGCCGCTCTCACTTACTCGCGCAGTGAGGCTGGCGAGCGGAAACGCACTCTCAGGCTGATGTTCGGCGACCGCGTTTCGCGGAAAACCTTCTACACACTTTTGAACTCGAACGCGAAGCTCAACCTCGGCGGGGAGATGCGCGAGGCAAGCGTGCTGGTCTGCGAGGTTTTCAATCAGGATGATCTGATGGACAGCCTGCCGACCGCGGATTACGTGGCGATGACGAATCTCTTCCTGCGGCACGGCGGCGATTTTCTGGTGGAAAAAGGCGGTTACCTCGATGAATGCGACGGCGAAAGTCTGCGGGCGATTTTCGGCGCGCCGCTCGAAGACGACGACCACGCAAAGATCGCCTGCGAATCGGCCATGGAACTGTCCAGGCGCCTTGATGAAATCAATCGCGAGTGCGAAACACGCTGGCAAAAGACGCTCGATTTCCGCATCGGCGTGAACTCGGGGGAAATGGTGACCGCGGCTTACGGCTCGCGCCGGCTGGGGACGTTCAGCGTTGCCGGCGAACCGGTCGAGTTCGCCCGCCGGCTCTGCTCGGCCAACATCGTTTACGGGTCGCGGATCCTGATCGGGTCATACGCTTTTCAACTCGCCTCCGAAGCGATCGAGGTGCGCCCGATCGAGTTGATCCGGACGCGCGAGGAGCGCAGCCGCGAGGAGGTCTATGAACTTCTCGGCCTCAAACACGCCCTCAGCGACGAGCAACTGCTCCGGCGCGATCTTTACTGGAAAGGCGTCGTCTATTATCGCGAACAGCTTTGGGATCAGGCGCTCGATCATTTCCATCGGGCGCTCTCGCCGAACGGCAGCGATCAGCCGTGCGAGTTTTACATTCACCGCATCGAGCGGATGCGCACCGGCACGCCCGCAATCGAATGGCAGTCGGCCAGGTTTTGAAACGGATCGATTACCCCGCCGCGATCAAGGAGCTGATCGCCCAGCTCAAACGAATGCCGGGCATTGGCCCGCGAAGCGCCGAGCGAATTGCGCTGTGGCTGATCCAATCGCGCGACGCCCGCCCGAACGAAATCGCCGCCGCGCTTCGAGCCGTCACCGAGCAGGTGCGCCCCTGCCAGCTCTGCGGATTCTTCACGAACGAATTGCTGTGCGAAATCTGCGCCGACGAAACGCGGAGCCGCGACTCACTGTGCGTCGTCGAGCAGCCGACCGACATCCTCCCGCTCGAACGCACCGGCGTCTTCCGCGGCCGTTACCACGCGCTCGGCGGTCGCATCGCACCGCTCGATCACATCAGACCGGAAGACTTGCGCATCGACGCATTGATCGAGCGCATCAAATCCGAGTCGCCGGGCGAAGTCATCCTCGCGCTCGCCTCCGACGTGGAAGGCGAAGCGACGGCAAACTACCTCGCCGAACTGCTCAGACCCCTGCCCGTCACCATCACGCGCATCGCCCAAGGCATGCCCGCCGGCGGCGGCCTCGAATCGGCGGATGAACTGACGCTCAGCCGCGCTCTCAGCGGCAGAATCAAAGTCGGTGCGCCGAGTTCGTAATGCGGGAGCTTCACGCTTGTTCCCGGCGTGGTCTTCGGCCATGTTTCGGGGGTAATTGAGATGAAAGACCACAAACTCATCGACGAACGCAGTCTGGCATTTGACCGCCTCATCGCGACGAAACTGCGAAGCGAACCGGCCTTGGTGGAGAAGGCTCGCGGCAATCTAGTCCGCTGGCTGGAAACCTGTTCAGCCTCTGCCAGGCCGGATCTGCTCGAATGGCAAAGGTTGCTCTCCGGTCCCTTCGATGAACTTCTCGCGCTGCTGGAAGCAACCGACGAGCACACCACCCGCCTTCGCCAGTCGAGCCCCTTCTGCGGCATCCTCACCCCGGAGGAGCGACTCCGCATCATTCGCGAGTTCCAAGCACGTGAATCGGCCGCAGCTTGAGCACATTATCCGGGCTGCCGCAGGCAACGCCAACGCCACCAACATCGTCGTGATTGGCAGCCAGGCGATCCTCGGCACCTATCCCGACGCATCGGAAGAACTGCTCGTCTCCATCGAAGCCGACGTATTTCCTCGCGACCGTCCCGAGGATTCAACCCGAAAACCGCTTTTGAGGCCCGGAGGGCCGGAAGGAAATTAGCCGGTGGTGGAGCGAGGAACGAGCGGAACCACCGGGAACCGGCCCTGGCAGGGCATTCGCCCCGGCAGGGGGCGACGGAGCCGGCGAGGATCACCCGTTCCTCCGCACCCTCCGGGGCGGTTCGCTTTTGTGCGCCGATCCGGTGGTTTCGCTTCGCTTCACCGCCGGCTAATTTCCGGCGTCCCTCCGGGACAAAACACTCGCTCTCATCGCCAATCGCGGCGTTTGGGTTCAATCCTCATCGACGGCGGTATCGGCGAGCGCTCGACCTCGGATGAACTCCACGCCACTACATTGGCACGCCTTCAACGGCTTTCGGGCCCTTGAATTCTTACGCAATTTGCCTCGCTTCCTTGCCCGGAGGCCGGTTGGTGTTCAGCTTCCTCCTCCTCCTTCCTCCGCGAGAGCGGTGTCAGTTCCTGATTTGCATTTCCGGTCATCGGAACGGGTTGGAGACGCGGACGCCTCCGTAGTCCTGGCCGTGATTGAGGTCTTCGGAGAGAAGTTCGGAAGCGCCTGATGCGCGGGCGGCGGCAAGGATGAGAGCGTCCCAGAGGGATAGTTGCCATCGGGTCTGCTCGTGAATAGCGGCCAGAAGAAGATCGAGGGTGTTGTCCACGACCGGCCATTGCGCATAGTCTCTGATGATCTGGCCAGCCTCCGCTCGGAGAACTCCCCTCCTCTCCAGGTTGACATGCATTTCTTGGAGAACCAGAACGCTGATTGCGGTTTCGCCGGGGGAGTTCCACGCCTGCTCGACCAGTCGGAGGGCAACCGCGCGCTTTTCGGGCGCATCGAGGTCGTAGGCGTAGAGCAGGATGTTGGTATCGAGAAACCTACTGGCGTTCATGGGTTTGCTCGCGGCTCAGGGGCTGGCCACCCAGGCGCAGGCCCTTTTGCAAGCGCGCAACAGCCGCCTGCCGGTCGGGAGATTCCGCATCGGAGCGAAGCACCCAATCGAGGCCGCCGATGATCAGTTCCTTGAGCGTGGTGCGGCGCTGCGCTGCCACGACTTTGGCTCGATGGAGGATTTCGTCGGGCAAATCAATCGTCGTTTTCATGAAGTAAGTGGATACATAAATATGGCCATAAGTCAATTTGACCTCCGGCGCGCATTTGGCACTCCGGCAATCACGACGGGTGAAAAGAATAGGGGAACATCGAGGCTTCCCAGGGAATGGGGATTGGCAAGCATAATCCGCCCACTGCGCTGTCGTATGAAACGTGGTTGGGTGTTCAGCCGAAGAGTTTGTCGAAGTCCGCATGGGTGCCGATCCATACCCACGTTACCGTTTCTCCATGCCGTTGCGCGACCGCCCGGACATTCAGATTGACTCGCGCCGACCACAGGTCTGCGTGACCGGAGAGCTTCTTGAACGAAAGCGAGTTGTGCCCCGGATTTTCAACGAACAGGCGAAAGGAGCGCCGGGCGGCATCACGGTCGTTTCGATTGAGTCGCTCGATCGCCCGCCAGAAACTTGGCGTTGTCCGCGAAATCACAAACGGTCGAGGTCGAGCGGTTCACTTCCTTCGGCGAGAGCGCTTTTTACAAAAGCGTCGAGCTTCGGATGGCCGCCGGGATCGCCGAAGGTGCGTTCCCAAGCCTCGTCGCTTTCGCGGGCCAGGAGAAACCGGGCGAAATCCGCCACCTCAGTCCGCTTCTCCTGCGGCAGGGCGTCACAGATTCGGATAAGTTCCGCGGTTTCAATGCTCATAGGAAATGGATAACCGAAACGACGCGATGGTTCAATGGACTTTCAAGGCGGGGTGCCGAACTTCACGGAAACGGCTTGAAGTTGCCCGCATCAATCTGAGCGTCCACTTCCGCGAGCACGGCATGATGTTTGCCGCCAGGCGAGAAATCCGTTTCAAGTTCCCGACCTCTTCTGCACGAACGGGGATTTGTTTCCCGAGCCGGTTGAGAAGCGTGCTATCATCCCGCTCCACTTTCCGACCCATGTCCATTAAAGCGACCATCTACAAAGCCATCGTCCAGCTTTCCGACATCGACCGGGGCGTCTATGCCGATTATCCGGTGACGATCGCCCGTCACCCGTCTGAGACGGACGAACGCCTGCTCATTCGGTTGCTCGCCTTCGCTCTGAACGTGCCCGCCGACGACGACCACGGCCCGCTCGAATTCGCCAAGGATCTTTGGGAAGCCGACGAGCCCAGTCTTTGGCAGAAAGACTACACTGGCGACATAGTCCATTGGATCGAGGTCGGCCAGCCCGACGAGAAGCGGCTGCTGCGGATGACTGCCCGCGTGGGCCGCGTCAGCGTTTACAGTTTCAGTTCCAGCACGCCCATTTGGTGGAAAGGCATGGAGACGAAGCTGACCCGCGCGCGCAATCTCACGGTCTGGCAAATCCCGTCGGAGCAAAGCGAGGCGCTCACCGTGCTGGCGCAGCGGTCGATGGAGTTGCAGGTGACCGTGCAGGACGGGGCGATCTGGGTGGGCGACGGCACGCACTCCATCGAGGTGACGCCGCTGCGGCTCTATGGACGGCCTGTGAGCCAGACGTCTGCCGGATAATCGCAGGCGCGCGGGTGGATGCCGTCGCTTCGCGCTCCATGCGAAAGCCACGCGCGAAAGCCACGCGCGAAAGCCCCGCTCTGAAAGAATGGCCTTCGGTGCAGGTCAACAGATGGAGCGCGGAGCGACGCCATCCACCGGGTCAGTTTTTCATCGAAATGCTGCGAATCCGCTTGGCATCGTCGCATGAAGGGTGTTTCGTGCGTCCCCTATGGGACACTGCAAAGGCAAAGACAACGTCAAGAAACGCGCGGCACGCCGTGCAAAAACCGAGCGTCTTGCGCTCGCAAAGAGCAAAGCAAAGGCTGCGAAATAACAGAGGCGTTCTGCCACACCGGCAGGAGAATCCTTGCGCAGATGCGTTGCGGAGAGAAACCACGACGCATGGATGCATAATCGTGCCGTCGATTCCCGATGCCGGACAGTGAGGGCGATTTTTGCTACTTCGGCAGTGTCTGCTTGACCAAAAACGGGGGTCATTCTGAGCGCAGCGAAGGATCCCGCAAGCCACGCTCGGTGTAATTCGCGAGATTCTTCGCTGTGCTCAGAATGACACGCCAAACTGATACACCACCGCCACGCCGGGACGCTTGCAGGCCGCTGGCAAATCACTTAACGTCCCCGCTTATGTCGTGCGTCAAAATCGACCCCTCGCTTCACCAGCAGAGAAAGCCGGAGTGGATCAAGGTCCGCCTGCCATCGAATCCGGTTTTCTTTTCCACGAAAGCGCTGATCTCCGATCTGCGATTGCACACCGTTTGCGAGGAGGCGCAGTGCCCGAACCGCTGGGAGTGCTGGAGCCAGGGCACGGCGACGTTCATGATCGCCGGGGAACGCTGCACGCGGGCGTGCGGATTTTGCGCGGTCACCACGGCAAAACCTTTTGCGCTGGAGGCCGACGAGCCGCAGCGAGTGGCGGACGCGGTGGCCCGCATGAAGTTGAAGCACGTCGTAATCACGGCGGTGGCGCGGGATGATTTGAAGGACGGCGGCGCGGAGCATTTCGCGCGGACAATTCGGGCGGTGCGCGACGTTGATCCGGCGATCGTCATCGAGGTGCTCGTGCCTGATTTCAACGGACGGGAAGAGGCGGTGCGAACGGTGCTGGATGCGGCGCCGGATGTTTTCAATCACAACGTCGAGACGTGCGAGCGGCTCACGCCGGTCGTCCGCTCGCGCGCGAAGTACCGGCTTTCCCTGCGGGTGTTGAAACGGGCGCGGGAACTTGCGCTCGGCATCGCGACAAAGAGCGGTGTGATGCTTGGACTCGGCGAGACTGAGCCGGAGCTTTTCCAGACGATGGATGACTTGCGTGAAGCCGGCGTCCAGGCGCTGACGATCGGGCAGTATCTCCGGCCCTCGCCGCAGCATTTGCCGGTGGTCGCCTACATTCCGCCGGAGCAATTCAAGACCTACGAACAGATTGCCTACGCGAAAGGGTTCGATCACGTCGCGTCCGGGCCGCTTGTGCGCAGTTCCTATCACGCCGCCGACTTTCATCCCGTAAAGCGATGATCGGACGGTCGAATGTCGCCGCGTTGATTCCGGCTTTTTGCGAACAGAGGCGGATTGCCGAGGTCGCGCGCCGGACGCGGGCGCAACTCGATCATGTGCTGGTGCTCGATGACGGCTCGCCCGATTCGACTTCGGACAAGGCGCGCGAGGCCGGCGCGGAGGTGATCCGCCACGAGGTGAACCGCGGCAAGGGGGCGGCGATCAAAACAGGCCTGCGCGAACTGACAGCGCGCGGCTTTGAATACATCGTGCTGCTCGACGGCGACGGCCAGCATCTGCCGGAGGAAATCCCCGCGTTCCTCGAAGCCGCGGAAAAAACGAAGGCGTCCTTCCTTCTCGGCAACCGCATGAGCAACAACAGCAACATGCCCTTTGTGCGGAAGCTCACGAACTCTTGCATGTCGTGGCAGATCAGCCGGCTTTGCGGCCAGCCGATCCCCGACACGCAATGCGGATTTCGCATGCTCCATCGGGATGTCGTGCCGCATCTTTTTTGCGAATCGAACGCCTACGATTACGAAACGGAGATGCTGCTCATCGCATCGAAGCAGGGCTTCAAGATCGCGGCGGTCCCGATCACCACGGTTTACAGCGACGAGAAAAGCAAGATCCACCCGGTTCGCGACACGATTCGATTTTTCAAACTGATCCGGCGCTATCGCAGGGAAGACGCGGGAGCGTGATTCCACATCTCTTCGCGTTCGCCGCCTGTTTTTTCCCGCTTTTTAGTTTAGATTTTTCCGAGGGATAAAATGCCACCAGCCACGCCAAGCGACCCGATCCATGTGCTGCTTGTTGAAGACAATCCCGGCGACGCGCGATTGTTGAGGGAGAATCTGTCGGGGGCGCAGATCCGCTTTGAAGTCGAATGCGTGAACCGGCTCCATGCCGCGATCGAGCGACTGAGGGCGGGCGGGATCGATGTGGTGCTGTCCGATCTCTCCCTGCCAGACAGCCAGGGGATCGAGACTTTTCGAAAGCTGCACGAGTCCTCACCGCAAACGCCGATCCTCGTATTGAGCGGTCTGGACGATGAGGCGCTCGCGGTGCAGACCGTGGAACTCGGAGCGCAGGATTACCTCGTGAAAGGGCACGTTGACAGGCATTTGCTGGTGCGGGCGATCCGCTACGCAATCGAGCGCAGCCATGCCGAGCAGGCGCTCGGCTGGGAGCGCAACCTGCTCAGGGAGCTGCTCGACAACATCCCCGACCGGGTTTATTTCAAAGATTGCGACAGCCGCTTTGTCCGCGTGAATCCGGCCATGGTGAAACTCTTCGAGCACAAGGGCGTGAAGTCCGCCGGAGACATCATCGGCAAAACGGACGCCGATTTTTTCAGCAGCGAGGAGGCGCAAAAAACACGCGAGGACGAGCGGCGCGTGATGAGCACCGGAGAGCCGATCATCGGCCAGGTCGAAAAGAAAACACTGCCCGACGGGCATCCCGGCTGGACCTACACCACGAAGCTGCCATTGCGCGACCGCAACGGCAAAATCATCGGCACCACCGGCATCTCGCGCGACATCACGGCCATGAAGCAGTTGGAGGAAACACTCGCTCATTCGAACGAAGAACTCCGGCAGAAGAACACGGAGATGGAAGACGACCTGCAGATGGCCAGCGAAATCCAGGAGGCTTTTCTGCCGCAGCAGTTGCCGACCTTCCCGCTCAAAGCGGAGAAGAGCGCGCTTCGTTTTTACAGCAAGTATCTGCCAAGCGGCACGGTGGGCGGCGATTTCTTTCACGTGCTGCCGCTGTCGGAAACGCTGGCCGGCGTCTTTATCTGCGACGTGATGGGGCACGGAGTGCGTGCGGCGCTCGTGACGGCGATCCTTCGGGCTTTGGTCGAGGAGTTGTCGTATCTCGGCACCAACCCGGGCGAATTTCTTTCGCAGGTCAATCGTGCGCTTCTCTCGATTCTGCGCCGCACGAGAACTCCGTTGTTTGCCTCGGCGTTTTATTTGAGCATCGACGTCAACACGGGGAAGCTGCTCTACGCCAACGCCGGGCATCCCAAACCGCTGGTTCTGCGCCGCGGTTCAGGCGTGGTCGAGCCTTTGTCCGGCAGCGAGCTTCGTCCCGGTCCCGCGCTGGGAGTTTTCGACCACTCGGAGTATGCGACCAGCAAGATCAAGCTGGCGGCGCATGATCTTCTGGTGCTGTTCACGGACGGATTATTCGAGGTCGAAGGCTCCGGCGGCCAGTTGTTCGACGAGGAAAAGTTGCTGGCGATCGTGGGAGCGCGGCTGAACCTGCCGGCGGAGAAATTATTCGATGAAACGCTGGCCGAGGTTCTGCAGTTCTCGCAGAGCCAGAAATTCGAGGACGACGTGTGCCTGGTCGGCATCGAGTTCGAGGGCTCCAATAATCGCGGAAAAATGAGTGAAAAATCCCAGGGGTTCGGTTAATGTCGCGGCTCACTAGTAATTTAGATGAACCCGGAACCACTCGGCAAACCCGTCGAAATCCTCCCAATCGAGGATAATCAGGGTGACGTGTGCCCAATACTGGAGGCGTTTCCAGATGCGAAGGCCGGCAACCAATTTCGAGTCGGGGATGCCCCTCGACCAAGTTACTGGAAGATTGGATTTCAAGAATGAATAATACGGTCAACGTACTGCTGGTGGAGGACAACGAGGAGCACGCGCTTCTGCTGCGCAAAATGCTCGTCTCGAACGGATGGGCTGCCGAGTTCCAGATCAATCGCGCGGGGACTTTGTCCGAGGGGTTGGACCGGATGCGGCAGAGGGACATCGGGCTGATCCTGCTGGATCTTACGCTCCCGGACAGCCACGGCTTCGGCACTTTCGCGCGGCTCCATTCCGAGGCATTCGACATCCCGATCATCGTCCTCAGCGGAGAGGGCGACGAGTCGCTGGCCATCCGGACCGTAAAGGAGGGCGCCCAGGATTACCTGGTCAAGGGCCATGTGGACGCCCACGCTCTCCTGCGCTCGATGCATTACGCCCTCGAACGCAACAGGGTTCAGATCGAGTTGGAAAAAGCGCACCGCGATTTGGAGCAGCGCGTCGCAGAGCGGACCGCCGAGCTGTCCACGGCCAACAAAAAGCTGGAGGAGGAAGTGGTCGAAAGAAAGCGCGCAGAGGACGCCCTGCTGGAAAGCAATCAACAGCTTGCCGAGGCGGTCGGAAAATTGCGGGAAACGCAGGAGCACGTCATCCAGCGCGAACGCCTCCACGCGCTGGGGCGGATGGCAAGCGGCATCGCGCACGATTTCAACAACGCGCTCGCGCCCGTCGTCGGGTTCAGCGAGTTGCTGCTTCTGCGCCCGGAGGTTTTGTCAGACCGCGAAAAGACAATGAGCTATCTGGAAATGATTCACACGGCCGCGACGGACAGCGCGAAGGTGGTCGCACGGCTGCGCGACTTTTACCGCTACCGCGAGGAGGCGGATGCTCTTGCGCCGCTCTCGCTGAACGATTTGATCCCGCAGGTCATCTCCATCACGCAACCGAAGTGGAAAGATCAGGCGCTCGGGGGAGGAATCAACATCAAGATTCAAACCGACCTGCAGAAGCTTCCGAACATTTTCGGTAATCCGGCCGAACTGCGCGAGATGCTCACAAACATCGTCTTCAACTCGGTGGACGCGATCACCGAGGGCGGCACGATCACTTTCCGAACCTATGTGGAGGGCGAGCGCGCCGTAGTGCAGGTCATCGACGACGGCCTCGGCATGACCGACG
This sequence comes from uncultured Verrucomicrobiae bacterium, assembly GCA_963751395.1. Classification (GTDB taxonomy): domain Bacteria; phylum Verrucomicrobiota; class Verrucomicrobiia; order Chthoniobacterales; family Chthoniobacteraceae; genus CAVVUC01. The sequence continues at coordinate 1,326,035 of CAVVUC010000001.1, forward strand.
CAGTCCGCACCCGCTGCATCGAACCATTCTTCTCCACAAAAGAAGAACATGGAACCGGCCTCGGGCTGGGAATCGTTTACGGAATCGTGCGCCGCCACGAGGGGATGATTGACATCGAGAGCGAATTAGGAAAAGGAACCACCGTGACAATCAAGCTGCCGCTTTACAAAGACGAGAAATCGCCTGAGAAACCCGCAGAAACCGCCGCTCCGGAGCGGTCGCTGCGGATACTGGTCGTTGAAGACGAGACGCTCGTCCGCGAAGTGCTCACCATTTATTTGACCGAGGATAACCACGAAGTGGAGACAGCGGAGAACGGCCGCGAGGGGCTGGAAAAATTCAAAGCCGGCCACTTCGACATCATTCTCAGCGACCGCGCCATGCCTGAAATGAACGGCGACCAGCTCGCCGCCGCCGTAAAGAAAATCAACCCTTCGATGCCTGTCGTTTTGCTGACGGGCTTCGGGGATTTAATGATCGGAGCGGGCGAACAGCCGGAGGGGGTGGATCTGGTGGTGAGCAAACCGTTCAACCTCAACTCGCTTCGCGATGCCCTGGCCAAAGGCATGAACGCTTATCGCTGAATCGAGCCCGCTCCCCCCAGCCTGCATGTCTTCCCCCTGCGCCTCCCGCATTCTGCTCATCGAGGATAATCCGGGCGACGCGCGTTTGATCAAAGAGATGCTCGCGGAGGCTCCCGCCGCCCGTCTGCAATTGACGCACGTTGCGACGAACCTCGAAGAGGCGATGGGAATCATCGACACCGGCGAAGTGGATCTCGTGCTGCTCGACATGACCCTGCCGGACAGCACCGGCATCGAAACGTTCAGCAAAGCCCACGCCCACGCCCCGCTCGTGCCGATCATCGTCCTGAGCGGTCTCGATGACGAGGAACTCGCGGAGCAAACCGTTCACGCGGGGGCTCAGGATTACCTCGTCAAAGGCCACATCGACGGCCAGTTGCTCGCGCGCTCGATCCGCTATGCCGTCGAACGCAGCCATATCGAGCAGGCACTGGCCAGAGAGCGCGACCTCTTCCAGACGCTGCTCGACAACCTGCCCGACCGCATTTTTTTCAAAGACACCGACAGCCGGTTCATCCGCGTGAATCCGGCCATGGTGAAGATCTTCGCCCCCAAGGGCGTGCAGAGCATGGAGGCCATCATCGGCAAATCCGACTTTGATTTTTTCCCAAAGGAATTTGCGGAGAGAACCTTCCGTGAGGAGCAGGCCGTGATGCAAACCGGCGAGCCGGTCACCGGGGAGATCCAGAAGAAGATCCTTCCCGACGGAAGCATTGCGTGGACGCTGACGACCAAGCTGCCGTTGAGAAGCCGCGATGGCGAGATCACAGGCACGGCGGGCATCTCGCGCGACGTCACGGCGCTGAAGCAAATGGAGGAGGCGCTTTCCGCAGAACGCAACCTGCTTCGCAGCGTGATCGACAACCTGCCCGACCCGATTTACTTCAAAGACCCCGCCGGGAAATACGTCCTCAACAACGTTGCGCACCGGAAATTCCTCGGCGTTGAGAACCCGGCCGACATCCTCGGCAAATCGGTGGCCGATTTCTTCCCGGATGACCTTGCCCAGCACTTCATGGCCGAGGACGAGGCGATTTTGAAATCGCTGAAACCGCTTTTGAATCACGAGGAAATCGCGACGGACTCGCAGGGCCGCAGGCGCCGGTTGCTCACGACGAAAGTTCCGCTTTGTAACACAGACGGAGAAATCCAGGGACTTGTCTGCGTCGGACGCGACATCACCGAACAAAAGGAGGCGGAGCAAAAACTCGTCGAAGCCAACGCGAGCCTCTCCGCCGCCGTTGATGATCTCAAGAAGGCGCACGAGGAATTGCGTGCCGTGCAGATGCAGCTCATCGAGGCCGAGAAAATGAAGTCCATCGGACGCCTCGCCGCCGGTGTCGCGCATGAGGTCAAGAATCCGCTCGCGATCATCACAATGGGCGTGGCCTACCTCTCGCAGCGGCAATGCGAATGCGATCCGGCCGCGCCCGCCATTTTGCAGGACATCGCCGACGCCGTGAAAAGGGCCGACGGAGTGATTCACGGCCTGCTCGATTTCTCCGCGCCGAAGCAGCTCAATGTCTCCGATGAGAACCTGAACGCGATCATCGAACAATCGCTGATGCTGGTGCGCGGCGAGATGTCTGGCAGCGGCTACCACGTCGTAAGGGACCTGCAAAGCGATCTGCCTCTGGTAAAAGTTGACAGGGGCAAGATCGGGCAGGTGTTCGTGAATGTCTTCACCAACGCCATTCATGCCATGCCCGAGGGCGGGACGCTCACGGTCCGCACCCACACCAAGCAGCTCACCGGAGTCGGCGACAACATGGGCGACGCGCGCTCGGAACTGTTCCGCGTTGGCGAGACGCTGGTTGTCGCGGAGATCGAGGACTCCGGCCACGGCGTGCCCGAGGAGAAACTCAACAAGGTGTTCGATCCGTTTTTCACCACCAAGCCGACCGGCAAGGGCACGGGTCTCGGCCTCAGCGTCACCCGCTCGATCATCGATCTCCACCAGGGTTCGATCGAGATTCGTAATAGACCGGAGGGCGGCGCACGGGTTACGATCACGTTCAGAGTTTAAAGAAGCCACCCTATGGAAAAAAAACGCATACTCATTGTCGATGACGAATCGGGCTTCACCCGCCTGCTCAAGCTCACGCTCGAACGCTCCGGTGATTACCTTGTGCGCGAAGAGAATGACGGCACGAAAGCCGTCATGGCAGCGCGCGAATTCAAACCCGACCTCATCCTCCTCGACATCGTGATGCCGAAGATTGACGGCGGGGATGTCGCCTCCCAGATCAAAGCAGACCACGGACTGAAGGGCACGAACATCGTTTTCCTCACCGCAATCGTCTCCAAGAAAGAGGCGACCGGCGGCGGACTGATCGGCGGCTTCCCGTTTCTCGCCAAGCCCGTCAGCCTCGAAGCGCTGACGGCATGCATCGAGAAAAATCTCCCGAAAAAACCGGCGGCGTAACGGGCTGCTGACACGGAAGAATTGCGGTGCATCGGCTGCCCCGCAACTTGTGTGCAGTCCGTAAATCCCGCTTTGCCTTGAACTGCTTTTTCCATAGCTTCCTGACACCATGAAACGAAAACTCCTCCCTTGTCTGCTCTTGATCGGCCTCGGTCTGCCGACACTTCAAACCACGAACGCCGCCGAAACCTACACGATCGATCCGGTCCACTCGACGGTCGGATTCAAGGTGCGGCATTTGTTCAGCAAGGTAACCGGCCGCTTCCTCGACGTGAGCGGCACGATCCAGCTCGATTCTGAAAACCCCGAAAAGTCGTCCGTCGAAGCGACGATCAAGGTGAAGTCGATCAACACCGACAACACCAAGCGCGACACGCATCTGCGCAGCCCGGATTTCTTCAACGCGGAAAAGTTTGAGGCGATCACTTTCAAGAGCACCAAGGTCACAAAGACCGGCAAGGACACCGGCGACATCCTCGGCGATCTCACCATTCATGGCGTCACGAAACCGGTCACGCTGCGGGTGAAATTCCTCGGCAAAGGCAAAGGCATGCAGGGACAGTCGCAGACCGGCTGGGAGGCAACCACCTCGATCAAGCGCAGCGAGTTTGGGCTGACCTGGAGCAAGGCGGTGGAAGGCGTCGCCGTGGTTGGCGATGAAGTCGAAATCGAACTCCAAATCGAAGCCAACGAGGCAAAATGAGCCCCATGAACTTGTTTGATCTTTCGAATGAAGTCGCGGTCGTGATCGGCGCAACCGGCGTGCTCGGAGGCGCTCTGGCAGAGGGTCTGGCGGCTGCCGGCGCGAAGGTCGCCGTGCTCGGACGCAACAGCGAACGCGGCCAGGCGCGGGCGAAAAGCATCGTCGATCAAGGCGGTGTCGCGCAATTTTTCTCCGCGGATGCCGTGGACCGGGAAAGCCTCGCCAGGGCGCACCGCGAACTGGCCGGTGCGCTCGGCGACCCAACGATCCTCGTGAACGCAGCGGGCGGCAACGATCCAAAAGTCACCGTCACCGCCGAGATGCCATTCGAGAAGATTTCCACGGAGGACTGGCGCTCCAGCTTCGATCTGAACCTCGTCGGCGGCGCTCTGCTGCCGTGCCAGGAATTCGGCGCGGCGATGGCGCAGCGCGGTCGTGGCAGCATCATCAACATCGCCAGCGTCTCCGCGCATCTCCCGATCTCGCGTGTGGTCGCCTACTCGTCGGCCAAGGCCGCGGTGATGAACCTCACGCAGTTTCTTGCCCGCGAGTGGGCGCAGCGCGGCGTGCGTGTGAACTCGATCACCCCCGGCTTTTTCCCGGCGGAACAAAACCGGCGGCTGCTCTTCAACGAAGACGGCACGCCCACCGAACGATCGAAATCAATCCTCGGCCACACGCCGATGGCGCGCTTCGGCGAATCGCAGGAACTCATCGGCGCCGCAGTGTTCCTCGCCTCGAACAAGGCCAGCAGTTTCGTCACTGGCATCGACCTGCGCGTGGACGGCGGGTTTTTGAGCCAGACGATTTGATGCAAGCGTCACCTGTTCTTTCCGCTGTCGCCGCTTCTGGAAATGCTGTGAGCGCGGATCAAGTCGCAGAACTGATCGCACAGACTTGTCCCGCGAAGGACTACCGCGAAAAGCGCGTCCTGCTCATCGTTCCAGATGCGACGCGCACCGCGCCGGTCGGGATGGTTTTCAAAGGCCTGCACGGACAAATCGCATCGGCCACGCGCGCATTCGACGTGATGATCGCACTCGGCACGCATCAGCCGATGAGCGAGGAGGCGATCTGCGAGCGGCTGGAAATCTCCGGCGAGGAGCGCGCCGGCAAGTATCGCGGCGTGCAGTTCATCAATCACGAGTGGGACAATCCCGACGCGCTGAAGAACGTCGGGACGATCCCGGCAGCGGAAATCAGCGCGCTCACCGGCGGGCTGTTCGCGATGGATGTCGAGGTGAAGGTCAACCGGCGCATCTTCGACTACGATCAGATCATCATCGTCGGGCCGGTGTTTCCGCATGAAGTCGTCGGCTTTTCGGGCGGCAACAAATACCTGTTTCCCGGCGTCGCGGGTCCGGAGATTTTGAATTTCTTCCACTGGCTCGGGGCGGTGATCACGAATCCGATGATCATCGGGAACAAATGGACGCCGGTGCGCAAAGTCGTCGATCGCGCCGGTGCGATGGTCGGCGTGGACAAGCTCTGCTTCTGCCTCGTCGTCGAGGGCTCCTCACCTCGCCGGCATTTTCGTGGGCAGCCCGGAAGCCGCATGGGATCAGGCTTCGGAGCTGTCGCGTCAACTGCACATCACTTACAAGGACAAGCCGTTTCACACCGTCCTCTCGTGCGCGCCGAAGATGTATGACGAGATTTGGACCGGCGGCAAGTGCATGTACAAACTCGAACCCGTCGTCGCGGACGGCGGCGAGTTGATCATCTACGCGCCGCACATTTCCGAAGTCTCGATCACGCACGGCAAATTGATCGAGGAGATCGGCTACCACTGCCGCGATTACTTTTTGAAGCAGTGGGACAAGTTCAAAGACAAGCCGTGGGGAATCCTCGCCCACTCGACGCACGTGCGCGGCATCGGCACCTTCGAGAATGGCGTCGAGAACTGCCGCGTCCGAGTGACACTGGCGACGCAAATCCCGCGCGAGAAATGCGAGCAGATCAACCTCGGCTGGCGCGATCCCGCTTCGATCCGCGTCGAGGACTTCGCGAACCGCGAAGACGAAGGCATCCTCTACGTCCCGAAAGCCGGCGAGATGCTTTATCAACTAAAAGAGCAGCCCGAGTGGGCTGGCGGGGCGGAAACATAACCGCCGGCGAAACCGTGAATGCCCGAAGCCTTTCCCGCGCATTCGGCTCCGTCCATCGTTCAAACGCGCGGGGCCGTTTCTGAAAAGTCCCCGGTCTTTGCTCTGTGTGTGCCGCCTCGACAAACCAATCAGCGCGGGAATACTTGCCCGGATGAACCTGGAATCGCTTCTCGAACACCTCCAAGGCCAAGTCGGCAGCGCCGTGGCCTTATATTGGAGCACCCGCAGTTCACAAGCTCGAAGCCAGCAAGATCGCGGGACAACGGATCAAGGAACCCGCTCAGCCGTTACGGGGGGAGCGCAGATGAATGGATTTCTCGATATCCTTGCTCATGGACTTCGGAGCATCGACATTCCACAGGACTGCATCCATTTTCACCAGCGACTCGAACTTCCCGGCTACTTTCGAGCGACAAAAATGTGGGATTTGCTCGTCGTCAAAGACGGCCAGCTTATCGTCGCGCTGGAAGCAAAGTCTCAAGTCGGTTCCTTTGGCAATAACTTCAACAACCGAACTGAGGAAGCGATGGGTTCGGCTCTCGACCTTTGGACAGCTTTCCGCGAAGGCGCATTTCGCAACTCCACCGCACCCTGGCTCGGTTACCTTTTCATGCTTCAAGACTGCCCGGCATCCCGCGCACGGGTTCGCGCAAAGGAGCCACACTTTCCCGTATTCCCCGAGTTCAGAGAAGCTTCCTACGCCGTCCGCTACGAACTATTCTGCCGCAAACTCGTCCGGGAGCGCCATTACAGCGCATCCGCTTATCTGCTCTCCAGCGCCGACACCGGCCTGCAAGGCAAGTATGTCGAACCTGCCGCCGATCTTACGATGCCTCTCTTTCTCCGCAGCCTCTTATCCCATGCCTCCGCGTTTGTCCGCTAGCAGGAGCAGTGTCCATGACTGCACGCAGCGCCTTATCCTGGGCGATGCGCGCAATCTGCGCTTCATTCCGGACGCCTCCGTTCACCTCGTCGTCACCTCGCCGCCTTACTGGAGCCTCAAGCGATACAACGAACACCCTGGGCAGATGGGGCACATCAAAGACTACGAACTTTTCCTCTCGGAACTAAACAAGGTCTGGTCAGAAGTCTTCCGTGTGCTCGTCCCTGGCGGGCGGCTCGTCTGCGTCGTTGGCGATGTTTGCATGTCCCGCAAGAATTTTGGCCGCCACGTCGTCTTTCCTTTGCATGCCGACATTTGCGTTGCCTGCCGACGACTCGGGTTCGATAACTTGAATCCTATCATCTGGCACAAAATTTCAAATGCCGCATACGAGGTGGAGAACGGCGGGGCGGGATTCCTTGGCAAACCCTACGAGCCAAACGCAATCATCAAGAACAACATCGAGTTCATTCTCATGCAGCGCAAACCCGGCGGCTACCGCAAGCCGACCGAAGATCAACGCGACCAAAGCAGGCTTTCGAAGGAAGAATATCAGGAGTGGTTTCAACAATTCTGGCGGCTTACCGGCGCTTCAACTCGGGAACACCCCGCGCCTTTCCCAGACGAACTCGCCTACCGGCTGGTGCGCATGTTTTCCTTCGTCGGAGACACCGTGCTCGATCCATTCTGCGGCACTGCCACCACGCTCCTCGCCGCCGCAAATGCCGGACGAAACGGGATCGGCGTGGAACTCGACCCAACCTACGCCCGCATGGCCGCACTGCGGCTGAAAGACCGGGTTGGCAGTCTTTTTCAAGGTGTTCGGCTTGAATTTCTGCGCGCGGAAAGTCTCGACTCCGCCATCCTTCGTGAGGAGCCAGACCCCGCCTTTCTGCCTGTCAACACTCCCCGCAAGTCCGTAACCTATACCAAGCGCTCGACCAAAAAATAAGGGAGCCAATGGAGTATGACGATGGCTGTTCTCCGGCCATGAAAGCGAGGCTGTTGGGTGCGTGCGCTTGAAAACGTCGCGCCGTGCTACGCTCAAAAACTTCTCGCCGCTGCCGATGGCCTTTGTATCCTGCAATCCCTCTATTTATGGAACCAAAAGCTGACATCGCACTTATCGGTCTGGCCGTCATGGGCCAGAATCTGATCCTCAACATGAACGACCACGGCTACACCGTCGTGGCCTTTAATCGCACCGTCTCGAAGGTGGACGATTTCATTAACAACGAAGCGAAAGGCACGAACGTCATCGGCGCGCATTCGCTCGAAGAAATGGCCGCGCTGCTGAAACGTCCGCGCCGGGTGATGCTCATGGTCAAGGCGGGACAGGCCGTGGACGAATTTATCGAGCATCTTCTGCCTGTGCTCGAACCCGGCGACATCATCATCGACGGCGGCAACTCGCTTTTCGAGGACACGGCGCGGCGCGTGAAATACGTCGAGAGCAAGGGCCTGCTTTACATCGGCACTGGCGTCAGTGGCGGCGAGGAAGGGGCGCGCCTCGGCCCCAGCATCATGCCCGGCGGTTCGCCCGCGGCGTGGGAACATGTGAAGCCGATTTTCCAAAGCATCTCCGCCAAGGTGGGCGACGGCGCGCCTTGCTGCGACTGGGTCGGCGAAGGCGGCGCGGGTCATTACGTGAAGATGGTCCACAACGGAATCGAGTACGGCGACATGCAGCTCATCTGCGAGGCGTATCAGTTGATGAAAGACGGCCTCGGCATGACGCCCGATGAAATGAGCGCGGTCTTCGCGGAATGGAACAAGGGCGAACTCGACTCGTATCTCATCGAGATCACGCGCGACATTCTCGCAAAGAAGGACGAGGACGGCGCGCCGCTCGTGGACAAGATTCTCGACACCGCAGGCCAGAAGGGCACGGGCAAATGGACGGTGATTTCGTCGGCCGATCTCGGCATCCCGATCACGCTCATGGCGGAGGCGGTTTACGGCCGCTGCGTCTCGGCGATGAAAGACCGCCGCGTGGAAGCCGCGAAGTCGTTCAAGGCGGGCAACACAAGAATCTCCGGCGACCGCGCGGCGTTTGTCGAGGACATCCGCAAAGCGCTCTACGCGTCCAAGATCGTCAGCTACGCGCAGGGCTACATGCTGATGGCAGCGGCGGCGGAGCAGTATAAATGGAACCTCAACTACGGCGGCATCGCGTTGATGTGGCGGGGCGGCTGCATCATTCGCAGCGCGTTCCTCGGCGACATCAAGGCCGCGTTCGACAAGAACAAGAAGCTGACCAACCTGCTGCTCGCGCCGTTCTTCAAGAAGGCGATCAAGACCAGCCAGCGCAGTTGGCGCAAAGTCGTCAGCACGGCCGTGAAGAAGGGCATCCCGGTCCCGGCGTTCAGCACGGCGCTGGCGTTCTTCGACGGCTTCCGCTGCGAGCGTCTGCCGGCGAACCTGCTTCAGGCGCAACGCGACTACTTCGGCGCGCACACCTACGAGCGCATTGACAAACCGCGCGGCGAGTTCTTCCACACGAACTGGACCGGACGCGGCGGCACAACGGCGTCGAGCACTTATACGGTGTAAGAAGAAGGAAGAGAGTCGCCAGGTTGCGACCATGATCAATGCGTTAAGCAGAGTTGGGGAAATCCAAGGGGCAGTCGGCGATTCGTGACAGAATGCGGGGATGGCCGGACGGCAGAACGGTGACACGGTATAGCTATAGTTCTGCTGGTGGTTTGTTGTTCTCCTTCCCATCGATCCGGCAGTTGGTCCCGCTGCGTGCGAAGGGCGACAGGAAAACCGACCCCCCTCGCGGAACTTCCCCGCTCGGAAGATCGATTCACGGACCGGTTCCATACCTCAGTCCATTTCCTACGACTACAAGCGCCCTTGTCCTACAGAATATTCAGACGCATGGAGCTAGCAGCCCGGCGCGAGGTTTGGATAGGATTCTAATCACGAGTAGCAGAGCGATCTACCGGTTTCATCCGCGCTCAGGTAATCAAATAATAACAAGATCAACACAAAATAAAGGAACTACCATGATTAGGAAAAGCTGTCTTTTGACAATTATCACTTTGGCTGCCGGAGTTGCTGCGGGAAACAATGTCCAGGCGTCGTTGGCACCGAGCTTTCAATTCAATGGCAAGGGCAACTGGTCCTTAGACGGAGTCGGCAGCAATTCGACGCCGGTTGGCACCGTGCAGGCTTTGGTGCCCGTGGGGTCCACCGTGCAAAAGGCGTTCTTGTATTCGAGCGTGCTGCTCGACGGTGCCGCAGTGTTCCAGTCGGTGAACTTTGACGGAGTCCTGATACCCAAGGCATCATTCACCGCTCTGGGATCCACTACTACTGCCAACTTGCAGGCTTATCGGACAGATGTGACTGCCCAGGTTGCCTCAAAGGTCGGCTTGGGAAGTGCGGTTCCCTTCGATTTCGTCATCCAATCGGAAAGCGCGAACACGAATGTCGATGGCGAACTCCTGGCCGTCATCTACAGCAACCCGGGCGAACAGATTCGGACCATCGCGTTCTACGACGGGTTGACCAACCCCGCCGGCGATAGTTTCGGCATAAATTTTGCCGCTCCGTTGCCGAATACCACGGCAGCCAACTTCGAGGGGCTCTTCTCGCTTGGCATTGGTTTCGGTTTCCAAGGCCTCACTCAGTTTTCAACGGTGGACGTTAATGGCCGCCGCTTAACCAGCGCGGCTGGAGGTCAGGACGATGGAGGAGGGTTCGATGGCGGCTTGATCACGGTCGGCGGCCTCGGCGACAGCACGGCGAATCCGGTGGATCCTCTCGCGGGTCCGACCGGCAATCCAGTGTTCGACGACGAACTTTACGATTTGGCGAAAGGCAACGGTGCGAGTGCACTTCCCTTTTTGCTACAGGGAGACACCCAAATGATCGTCCGCACATCGAATCCTTCGTTCGACGACAACATCTTCTTCGCCGGACTGAATGTCACTGCGGAAGGCAGCGTGATACCGGAGCCTGGAACCTACGTGGCAGGATTGTCCGTTCTACTCGCGGCAATGCTGGGCAGCCGTCGGACATTGCGTGGGCTTGCGCAGTCGAAGACATAGCCCCGGCAATCGTCGGCCGTTGCCAAGCTCCAGCTTGGTAACGCAAGTGTCCCTGAAGCTACGCTTCACCAGCGTGGCAGCGGGATTAGCATCCATTCACTCTCCGCAGCTGCGAAGCAGAGCTTTGAAGACATGGGCATTACCAATCTGGAGGTTGGGATCGAGGAAAGCAGTCTTACTGGGCGAGCAAAAAAAGGGCGCGGATCACTCCGCGCCCTTTTTGTTTCGACAATGAAAACAGCGATCAGCGCTGGATGCGCGCTGAGCCGCCTTTGGCAAATGCCTTAACCTGCTCCACGGTCGCCATGGTCGTGTCGCCGGGGAATGTGGTGAGCAGCGCGCCGTGAGCCCAGCCGAGCTTCACGGCTTCCTCCGGTGACTCGCCGCTGAGCAGGCCGTAGAAGAATCCCGCCGCGTAACCATCGCCGCCGCCGACGCGGTCGATGACATCGAGTTCGCATGTCGGCGAGGTGCAGGTCTGGCCGTTGATCCACGCGACGGCTCCCCAACTGTGCCGGTTGGTCGAATGCACTTCGCGCAATGTGGTGGCGACGATTTTGATGTGCGGATGCTTTTTCCTGACGTTGTCCATCATGCTGACGAACGCGCTCGGATCGAGCTTGGATTTCGCGGCGACTTCCGGGCCGGGAATGCCGAGACCGAGCTGCAGGTCCTCTTCGTTGCCGACAAGCACATCCACGTTCTTCACGATGCGATCGAGCACCGCAACCGCGCGATCGTGACCCCCGGAAATGTTCCAAAGCTTCGCGCGGTAGTTGAGGTCGAACGACGTGACGGCTCCCGCAGCTTTGGCGGCCGCCATCGCTTCGATGATGACCTCCGCTGTTGTCGGCGAGAGCGCGGCGAAGATGCCGCCGCTGTGGAACCATCGGACGCCGCTCGCGAAGATTTCCTTCCAGTTGAAATCGCCGGGCTGGAGCTGTGCCGCGGCTTCGTTGCAACGGTTGTAAAACACAACGGGCGCGCGCACGCCCTGACCGCGATCGCTGTAAACCGTCGCCATGTTCGGGCCGTTGACCCCGTCGTGCTTGAAGTGTTTGTAGAACGGCTTCACACCCATTGCGCGCACGCGCTCCGCGATGAGGTCGCCAACCGGATAATCGACCATCGCGCTGGCGATGCCTGTATTCAGGCGGAAGCAGTCGGCCAAGTTTGCGGCAACATTGAACTCGCCGCCGCTCACGTGGATGTCGCACGAGTGAGCTTTCCGGAACGGGATGATGCCGGGATCGAGTCGGTGAATCAGCGCGCCGAGCGAGAGAAAATCCAACGCGGCGTCTTTACGGATGTTTAGACCAGTGTTCATGAGGATGTGTGTGTGGTGGTTTTGGAAGAGCGGCTAGAATTTCATCCGTAGATGGAAAATCAAAGTTCAAATTTCCGCGTGGCACACGGTGCGCAACTTCCTCCGGCACTTTGGGGTTTCAATGTCTCATGAAAAACCGTTTTCAAACGCGCGCGTTCACGCTTATCGAACTGCTGACGGTCATATCCCTCATTGCGGTGCTGGCGACGCTTATTTTTGCCGCGACTCAGACGACCTTTCGTCAGAGCAGCCAGACCGCGTCGCTCAGCAACATGCGGCAGGTGGGCATCGCATTTCTTCTCTACGCAGGTGAAAACAATTTCGCGCTGCCAGGCCGCAACAGCGGGACCGACGTGTCCAAATGGCCCAGGCTGCTGGCGGGCTATTTGAAGGATGTGCGCGTCTATGCAGCGCCTGGCGATCCCGAGAACTACATCAAGCGCAGCGTCGATCCTCTGGATAACGACACGAACAACACGAGCTTCATCATGAACGGCTACAACGATCTCGGCACGATGGAAAATCCCGGCGTGGAGGTGCGAATCAACCGCTTCGCTGCGACCAGCAACATTCTTTTGCTTGGCACCCCAAAAGCCGGCAGCCGGCATTTCTACATGGATTTTCTCGAACCGCCCCACGGCAACAACAGAGACGTGCTGAATCTGACGGCCTACGGGGACGGCTCCAATTACCTCTTTGCCGACGGCGCGGCAAAATTCATCCGCGCAAAGGACTACGACGATCGCCTTTGGCTCGTGGACAAGACGTTTGAGATTCCGAATCTCTGAGCGTCGCACTTTCGCCTGCACCCGGTCGGCAAGCGGGGACGCCAGAGCAAGAGGACTCTCGACAACTGGGACGGAACTACTGGCCGCCGCCAATCTGCTTTTGATCCAGACGCTTCATCGTCGCGGCCTCGATCCTGTCGATCCGCTCTTTGAGCGACTCGTCGAGCTTCCGCATCTTGCTGTAGAGCGCCTTGTAGTATTGCTTCGAAGCCTTGGCCTGTTCTTCGTCGCTGGCGGCGTTGTCGGCCTTCTCCTGAAGCGCGCGCACCTGTTTGTCTTCCAGTGCCTTCATCTGGATCTCACTCAAGCGCGCTCTCTCCTTCGAGTCCTTCGCGGCAAGATCCTCGAACGTGGGCACGCTCTCCGGCGGCATGTTCTCAGTCGCGGGAGTTGACTTCGCAGTCTTGGGTTTCGGCGTGGGCTCCGGTTCGGCCTTGGCTGGCGTGGTCTCTTTTTTCTCGGCGGCAGGTTTCGCTTCCTTTGCCGGCTCCGCCGATGCGGAAGGCTCGGGTGTCGGCGATGGCCGCGACTTCACTTTCGGCACTGGAGATTGAGCAGGAGTGGTGCTGGGCAAAGGCGTTGGCGTGGGTGTCGCTTTGCCCTTCTCTTTGGTGGCTGGAGCAGGAGTGGGAGTTGGCGTGGCTTGGCCTTTCTCCTTCGGAGCTGGAGTGGGAGTTGGTGTCGGCGTGGTCTTGCCGGCGGGCGTCGGTTTTGGTGTCGGCTTTGGAGTCGGAGTGGGGCGCGCCCCTTTCTTCGCCGGTGTGGCGGCAGGCGAGGCACCAGGCTTGGGATGAATCCCGAACAGCCGTTGGAAAAACGACCGTTTCACGGGAGTTGGAGCGGGTGTGGGCGTCGGTGTTGGCGCCTTGCGACGGCGCTTCCGGGGTGCCGGAGTTGGCGATGGCGACTCTTCTGGCGCGGGCGTGGCGGCCGGCCCGGCAGAGGTGCTGGCCGGGGTCGGGGCCGGTTCGGCAGGAGTGGGAGGCTGCTGCATGTCTTGCGCGACGAGCGACCAGCAGAGGAGACCAGAGGAGGCGACAAAGAGGATTTTTTTCATGGGCGTGATTCTGAGTGCTCAGATTGTGATTAACCGCGGGTTCTGTCTTTAGCAAAGGCCTGCCTGCTTCCGCAACATCGTTCCGCAACATCATCTGCGCGAAGTCTGGACGAGATCGCGAATTGTGTGGAGTATGCCAATGAAAACGCGCCGCGATCATGAAGGGCGCAACAAGGATTTACTTATGAAAAAACCCAGCATCTTACCGCTTCTCGGTTTCCTGATTGTCTTTCCGTGGTTTTACACGCGCAGACCCCGCGTCGCCCGACGCACTGTGATTCACGCGAAGCCGCCGGAGATTTTTCCGTTCATCAATGACCTCCGAAACTGGCCGCTCTGGACCGAGTGGGCCCGGCGCGACGAGATGCATTTTTCCTACTCGGGTTCGCCGGCCGGCGTGGGCGCGGTGCAGCGATGGGAGAGCGGTTGCATGTCGGGCGAGATGCGAATCGTCAAGAGCGTGGAGGACGACCACATCGCCTACGACCTCGACATCAACCAGGGCAAATACCATCTCGAAGGCGTGCTCGCGCTCGAAGCGGTGGGCGAATACACGCGCGCGACATGGGTTTGCAAATGGGAACTCAGCCGGAACCCCTACGCCCGCTACCTCGATCTTTTTTTCATGTGGAGGATCGGACGCGATTTCTCGGCCGGCCTTCACAACCTCGCGGAACTCATCGAGAAGCGCCTTCGCACCACCGCCGCCAGCACGCCGTGAGCGTCTCGCGTCGTTGCTGGGCGGAAATCAACCTCGACGCGCTCCGGCACAATGTCGCCGCGGTCCGCGGGTTGATCGGCGGAGCGCGCATCATGGCGATCGTCAAAGCGAACGCCTACGGACACGGCCTGTGCGAAACCGTGAAAGCGCTGAGCGGCGCGGTGGAAATGTTTGGCGTGGCAAACCTCGGCGAGGCGCTGCAACTTCGTGAAGCGCTTCCTGCGGCAAACGTCTTTGTTCTCGGCCCGGCTTTACCGGAGGAGCGTGAGGAGCTCGTGCGGTCAGGTTTCGTACCGACCGTTTCGTCCGCCGAGGAAGCGGCGGCTTATGCCCGACTGGCGGAACGCGTGCAGGTGCATTTCGTCATCGACACCGGCATGGGGCGCATGGGCGCATGGCAGGACGACGCCATCGCTGTGGCGCGTGAAATTCTGGCCATGCCTCAAATCGAAATCGCAGGGATCGCAACGCACCTTCCTCTTGCTGATGAAGACGAGGCATTCACCGAAAAGCAACTCCAGCACTTCGAAACTCTCGTCGCGCAGCTTGAATCCATCGGCCTCCGCAAGCCGCTCGTCCACTCGCTCAACAGCGCGGGAGTGATCCACTTCTCCCGCCATTCGCAAGAAATGGTGCGCGCCGGCTTGATGCTCTACGGCGTCTCTCCTCTGCCCGATTTCCAAAAAAATCTGCGCCCGGTGATGACGCTGAAAACCCGGGTGACTCAGGTGCGCGATGTCGCCGCCGGACACGGAATCAGCTACGGCCGCACGTTCGTCACCGAAAAGCCGATGCGCGTCGCCACGCTCGCCATCGGCTACGCGGACGGATACCAGCGGCACCTCTCGAATCGCGGTGCTGAAGTGCTCATTCGAGGCCGGCGTTGCGCCGTTCTCGGGCGCGTGACGATGGATCAAATCATGGCCGATGCGACCGCGCTCACCTCAATCGCGCCCGGTGAGGAAGTCGTCTTGATCGGGCGGCAGGGCGACGAGGAAATCCTCGCGACCGAACTCGCGCAGAAAGCGGGCACGATCGCTTGGGAGATATTCACCGGCATCAAGGGCCGCGTGGAGAGGCTGTACATTTCAGATTGAAGACTTCAGATTGTCCTCCCGTGCGCTTGCGCAGATTCGCTCAATCTGCAATCTACCATCTGCAATCTCCAATTCCCTCATGTTCCAAATCATCTTCAACGAAATCAGCGCTGCGGAAATGTCGAGCCTGCCAACCGAACTGCAGCTCGATCTGCTCGCGGAATTTCAAGTGATTCCCGAGGACTTGGAAAACCTCACGTCGGACAAGTTCGGAGTCATCGAGCGTGAGGGAAAAAAGCTCTTCCGCTACCGCGCGAAAGACTACCGCATCTATTTCGAGAAAAGCCCCGAGGGCATCACGATCCACCGCGTGCTGCACAAGAACACCATTCGCGATTTCCTGTTCCGCACCAAACTGCCGATGGCCGAGGACGACCAACTCGGGAAGACGAAGGAATTCTGGAAGCTCATCGACGAAGGCGTCGAGGCGCGGAAGAAATGAGATCGTCGATCGATTCCCTTGTTCTCGACGAAGCCGCCCGCCGGGAGCATTTCCCTGTTTGCAAGAACAGCGTCTTTCTCGCACACGCCGGCGTCAACGTACTCCCGCGCGTGGTTGCAGATGCGGTGATCGAATACACACGGCGCTCCTGCGAACAGCATCAAGAGTTCGGCGACGTCATGCGGGATATAAACGACACGCGACGCATCGCCGGGGAATTCATCGGAGCGCAACCCGACGAGATCGCGCTGCTTGGCCCGACGTCGCTCGGCCTCAGCCTTTTTGCCAACGGACTCCCGTGGCGGGAAGGCGACGAGATTCTCTGCTACGCCGACGACTACCCGGCGAATGTCTATCCGTGGATGGAACTCGCGCGACGTGGCGTCGTCGTCCGCCGCCTCGAGCCGGAGCGACCCGGCGAAATCACGCCCGAACTTGTCGCAGCTTCGATCACCCCTCGCACACGCCTCGCCGCGCTGGCGTCGTGCAATTTCCTCACCGGCTGCCGCATCGACGTGGACGCGATCGGCAAAATACTGCACGAACGCGGCGTCCTGTTTTCCCTCGACGCGATCCAGACGCTCGGCGCGCAACCGCTCTCGGTCGGGCACGTCGATTTCCTCAGCGCCGACGCGCACAAATGGATGCTCGGCCCGCTCGCCATTGGAATCGTGTTCGTGAAAAAAGAGCACTTCGATTTGCTGCGCCCGACGCTGCTCGGCGCGTGGAACGTGCGCTCGCCGAACTTCATCGCGCAACCGGACATCCGATTCTTCGACACGGCCCAGCGCTATGAACCGGGCGTCCTGAACGTCGCCGGCATTTACGGGATGAAGGCCGCGCTCGAGATGCTGATGGCCGTCGGAATCGAGAAGGTGTCCGGGCGCATTCTTGGTCTGAAAAAACATCTCGTCGATGCGCTGGAGGCGCTCGGTTTCGAGTTCATCGCGCCAACGAGCGGCCCGAACACAAGCGGCATCACCACCTTTTCACATCCCTCGGCAAAGATGAGCGATCTCTTCCGCCGCCTCGAAGAAAATCAGATCATCGCCTCCCTGCGCTTCGACCGGGAGAACCGCCAATACCTCCGCCTGAGCCCGCATTTCTACAACACGATCGAAGAACTCGACCGCACGATCGCTGTCTTGAAAAGCGGGCTTTGCGGGAAAGGCAACGATGAGGGAACCGCCCAATGGCGCATCAGCAAATCCGCCCCTTGTCTTCGGCTGAAAGAACCGTTTTCACAATCGAATTGGAGATACAGCATGGAATCGATTCAGCTTGGCCACGAAATACTTGCAATCCGGATTCTCCCCGAATGTGGCGGCAAGATTGAGAGCTTGCGCTCGATTAAGTCTGGCCGGGAATGGCTCTGGCGTAATCCGTACCTGCCGATGCGGCGTCCGGCGTATGGCGAAAGCTACATCGAGAAGCTCGATTTCGGCGGATGGGACGAGATTTTCCCCTCCGTTTCGCCCTGCAACCTGACATTGGAAAACGGTGAAACGATCTCCATTCCTGATCACGGCGACCTCGTCAGCCTTCCTTGGACGGTTGAAAAGCGAGACTCAAACTCCGCGCGGCTCTCGTGCGTCGGCCGCTCCTGGCCATTCCGGTTCGAGCGCCGCATCGCCCTTGCAGGGGACGGATTCACCGCGACGTATAGCCTCAAAAACAATCACCCCAACCAATCTCTGCCCTGGCTCTGGTGCGCGCATCCGCTGATTGCGATCGAGCCGGGAATGGCAATTCGATGGACCGGAATCGACGGCAGGGAAGCCGGTTCATCCACCGTCCCCGATCCGTCAGTATCCGGGTTCACACCTTCCGCGCAGAAGCGATTTGTGACCGGTGCCGCAGAAGTAAGCATCGCCGATCCCAGCGGCGCTGAGTCGCTCCGCTTCGCTTTTCGTCCAGATCAAATCCCCGTGCTTGGATTCTGGATCAATTATCTCGGCTGGACAGGAAGCAGCACTCCAAACCTTTTCAATCTCGGTGTCGAACCGGCCACCGCCGCATTCGACGGGCTCGACGAAGCGATCGCCGTGAACCAACACAGAATCCTTGGAGCCAACGAATCATGCGAATGGAGTTTGGAGGTCTCGCTTCATTCAGCATGAACTTCGTCATCGAAGTTCTTTGCGAAGAAAAACCAAGTCGCCGTCAGCTTCGCAATGCCAGGGGCGTTCTTTTCAGCCGGAGCAATCGGCGGAACCGTGACCGTCACGTTGAAAGTCCGGGTCGCGAAGCCATCGAAGTTCACGGTGCAGAGCGAATTCGTGCCGCTCGAATAGACAGCAAGTCCGGCGTAAATGGTTCCCGAAAGCGCGATCTGGGCCGAGCCGACCTGATGCCAGGGCTGCACTCCGGGCGAGGAGTTTGACGCCTGGCAGGCGGTCACGTTCGAGCCGCTGCGCACAAGCTTGAACCATAGCGGCAGGCTCGAATGAGTTCCCGCGCCAGCAACGACCGAGGACCCGGTGCCGGCCCTCGAATAGAAGCCGTAGTCGGAAGCATGGGAATGACAAACGACATAACCGAACGCGGAGTTGTTGGCCGTGCTTTGCCGGAGCATGATACCGCCCTTGAGGCAGCACGGTGGCGCCCGGCAACTGTTGGGCTGCCCGCCGGTGATCGTGGCGTTCCCTTCGAGTGTCACCCCGGTGTTGATACTCGCGAATTCAATTGGCGTCTTGTGTCAAAGAAAGGGCAGGGGGGCCGTTCTGAGATCCGAGAAGTCAGACCCTTGCAATCTCCTCGGTTGCCAGAGCTTACTTCACATGGCGACAAAGAATTTGATTTCTTGCGCAAAGAAGGGCGAATTTTCGCGTTCTTCTCGGCGGTCACCAAACCCGTTGGTGTCAAGCGAACGCAGAAACGCCTTCAGGCACCGCCCAAACCCCATGAGAGTTGCGCCGACTTACCCGAGGTGGTTGCTGCTCGAAAATCAAAAAGTCTTTACCATTCACGACCGCGTGGTAGCCTCGCCGCTGTTTCTCTTAATGATCGGTTCCTTTCCGAATCTCGTGATACGGTGCATGTCGGTATCACTTGTTGAACGAAGCGGTGCCGGGCAACAGAGAATCATCAGTAGATCAGACCCTTTTGCAGAGTAAGACGCCAGCGTAGCTCAGTTGGTAGAGCAGCTGATTCGTAATCAGCAGGTCACGGGTTCGAGTCCCGTCGCTGGCTCCAGTATCCAAGCGGTTTCCAAGGCGATTCGGTCATGGCCTCGCATTTCGCGCAACGGTATGCGATTCACTTTGAATGCGTGTAAAACTGAGTTTCAGATTTACGAACGTAAGCATCGCAGCGGGAACATGGGATACATGGTGTCGCACATCTCCCGGGAGCGTCCGCGCGCAGGCTATCGGATGGCGGCGGCGCTGCTGCGGCGCGGGGGGATGAGCGCCAATGCCAGGCGTGTGGCGCGTGTGTGGCGGCAGGAGGGGCTGAAAGGTGCCGCGCCGTCAGCGCAGCAAGCGCCAGAGGCTTGGCAGCAGCGAGAACGGCACGCAGCGGCGGCCGACCACGCGGGTCAACGAGGTGTGGAGCTACGACTTCATCTTCGATCAGACGGTGGACGGGCGGCGGCTCAAATGGACTGCCAGACGCCGGTGGAGTTTGCGCAGCGCAGCCCTCGTTCTACAAATGCCGTGTCATGAGCACCAAGAAGTTCGGATCCTGAGCCGGTGACAACCGCATTTATTTTTCGGGCAGATTGGCCGGAGGCTTCTCGCCGGCGAGATCCCAATGCCCGGGTGCCACTTCGAAAAAGAGGCAGCCGTCTTTTTGTTCGCGGAACCGCACGCCCTCCAACGGTTTTGCCGGCCGGCCGTCTTCCCAGACCACTTTTCCGTTCGCGCGAATTCTCCGATACGGCTTGCCGGGAGCGATGGGCAGGCCGACGGTCGCCATTGTTTTGGCCGGCGAGTCCAAGGTCAGCGTGAATTGTTCCGGCGTCTGCCGCACGTCCAGGCGGATGTTGCCTTTGACCGTCGGCACGGTCGCCTCGATGTGGTTCAGCGGTCCCATCTGCGGCTTCACCTGATACATTTCAAAGCCCGGTGCGGTCGGGGCGATGCCGGCCACGTATTCCATCAGCAACGTCAGCGGCCCGCCGGACCAGCCGTGATTGTAACTGCCGCCGCCGTAACCTTCTGATCCGATGCCCCAGCCTTCCCATAGCGTGGTGATCTCGCTCTGGACCATTTTCCGATACCGCGACTTCATGCGCGTCAGCGCCGCGTCTGTGTCGCCCATGCGGAACAACGATTCCAGAATGTACTTCTCCATGTAGGGGCTGGCCTCAAACGAGCTGGTGAAGACTTTCTTGATGGCCGGATACTGTTCCGGTGTGGCCAGGCCATAAAGCGCGGCGAGGCCGTGGCCGCGGTCGTCGGTCTTGCCGGTGTAGCCGGGCGACCGGTATTCGCTCTCCTTCCACAACACGCGGTTGTAATTTTCCGCGATGCTCTTCCGCATCGCTTCATAACCGGGAATGTCAGCCTCATTGCCCGTCAAGCGCGCCATCTCGACCGCAGCGCCGAGCGCCTGATAAAACAACGCGCTGTCGATCACCGGTCGGTCGATGTTTTCGCCCCAGTCGCCCCAATCCCAACCGCCGGCGCGGTGCGCCACCAGACCCTCCGGCCCAAGTTGCCAGAGTGCCAGGTAGCGTTTCACGGCCGGGTAGGCGTGGGCAATGGTCTGCTTGTCGCCGGAATAACGGTAGTAATACCAGAAGCCGTGTTCGCCGATGCTGGAGAGCATTTGGCCGGGCAGTTCCTTGTCCCAATTGCCGGCGGGCACGGGCGAGTAAAGCACGCCATCGGGCTTCTGCCAGTCCACCAGGTTGAGAATGGCTTTGCGGACAAGCGCGTGGCCGCGCGCATCGCAACTGTAAAAAATTTCGCCCAGCAAAATCGCGGCGTCCCCCCACCACTGCGCCCGTTCGCGGTCGGGGTCCTGGATGGAGTCGCGCATGTTCACGTTCATCGTGTGGCGGCATTTCAGCCAGAGGGTGTTGAGAAACGGGTCATCGCACTCGAAGCGGCCCACCCAGTCGGTATCGTAGCGCGTCTCGCGGTAGCGCAGGTCCAGAATCTCCACGCCGGCGGGGATGGAGTAGATCATCGAGTGACCGTTGAGATAGGCGAGACTCTCGAACTCCTGCACGCCGTCACACGTGACGTATTCCGAACGGAAATTGTATTCACTGCCGCCCTTGTAGTTGTCCGTGCGCATGTCGATCGTCAACCCGGCGGGCGCTTTGATTTTCAGATACGGCGAAATGGTGAGATTGCGCGGCAACCGGGCGCTGATTGGTTTGCCGTCGCTGACGCGCGGGAACTCGCGGGCGTTTTCGTAGGGCATCAACGCGCTGGTGCGCCAGAGCGGAATCGGCCGCTCGACCAGTTGGTTCCACGGCGCGCACGGAGGTTGTCCCAGCATTGTCGCTGCCGGCCAAGTCGAATCAACGAAGTCCGGCAAGATCCAGTTGCCGGGATCGAGGCGCGCGTCGAAGTGGATGTTGTCGTCCTGCAAGCGGTAGTTCGGATGCGGATCGCCCGTGCTGCCATACGCCGGATGCCGGAGCGTTTTCCACGAGGCGTCGGAGCGGACATCGCCCATTTCGAAAACAAATCCCGCCTTGCCGCTGCTCTTGTGGGAAAAGCCGTCCTTGCCCCAATACCAGGCCAGCACCGCGATGGTATTGTCGCCCTTGTGCAAATACGGCGCGAGGTCCACGACATCGAAATAGGTGTCCTGCGGATTGGGTCCGCGCTTCAAGCCGCCTTCATACACCGCCAGTTTGCCGTTCACCCACAGCCAGTATTTGGAATCCACGGCGATGCGAGCCACGGCAGTCTTGGGTTGCCCGGCCAGCGAAAAACTCTTGCGATAACAGGTCCACAAATTCCTTTGCGCACTGGCGGAGCCCCGGTTGATGGCCGACCACGGTGGAATTTCCAGCCCACCCAAGACACGCACCGGCTTCGATCCCGCCGGCAGGTTCGCAGAGCTTTTCCAACTGGAGTCCGTGGCAATCTCCAGAACCGCACCGTCGCCGCTCACGATTTGAATTTTCCCAATCAATCCAGCCGCATTGACAGAGCCTGAAGCCGGATCGTTGTCCGCCTGCACGACAATCTCATTGCGGCCGGGCTTGAGGGCGGCAGCAATATCCAGGGAGACCGGATTTTGCCAGTCGTCGCCAGCGCCGATTTGCTTTCCGTTGACTTGAAGTTTGAAATGATTGTCCGCCGCGAAAACCGCCACGGCCCGGCTGATCGTCGCGGCGTTGCTCAAATCCAATTCCCGACGGAAGAACTGCGTTCCCGCTGGTGCGTTGCGAGTGGCATCCACGCCGGTTTCGTCCGACCAGATCCAGGAAGCGCCGTCCAGCGTCACGCCCGGTAATGCAGCCGGGCCGATCCACTGCGCGCGCCACGGGTCTGGCGACGCCGACTCAGCCAGACATCGAACGGAAATCAAGCCGGTTGCCAGGAAGAGCGACAGTGTTTTTGATGAAATCGTCATTTGATGCGTTCAGTCCTGGTTTTGATTGAAACGAGGAAGCGGAACGGACCATTCATAATGGCCGGAACCGATTTGGCGAGAAGAACGGTCGGGAAGGAAGACCGTGGCCGTGCTGTTGGGCGGGATTTGCACGGTGAGTTTGAAGGTTTTCGCGTTCTTTTCCCACTGGCTGACGATGCGGCCGTAAGGGCCGTCATGGTGCGCCTTGACCCAGGTGATGTCGCCGACCACGGCCGGTTTGATGATGACGTTCTTGAAGCCCGGCGCGGCGGGGTCGGGCCGGATGCCGGCCAGTCCGTGATAGAGCCAGTTGTCCGCCGAGGTGAAACAGGAGTGGATCTGCGACCAATAGCCGTTCCACTGTTCCCACATGGTGGTCGCCCCCTGTTCGACCATGTAGCCCCAGCCGGGATAGTCTTTCTTTTGGTAGATCCCGAGCACCAGGTCATCGCGGCCAATGCTGCCAAGATACTCCAGCAGGAACATCGTTCCCAACATGCCGGTGTCGAGGTGGCCGTTGTTCTTCTGCACTATACATCTCACCAAGTTGTCCAGCACAGCCGCGCGTTCGGAGTCGGGGGTGACCCCGACGAGCAACGGGAAGGCGTAATAAATCTGCTCGTCAATCACGTAGCGGTGGTTGGCGGCATCGTAGTAGGCCGCATGGGTGGCGGCGCTGATGGCGTCGGCGCGCTGACGGGCGTGTTGAGATTCGGCTGTGCGGCCCAGGGCGGCAGCCATGTTTTCCACCAACTGCCAGAGATGGACCCGGAAACAGTTGCAGAACAACTCGGCCATCTCCTTGCTCGGCCAGTTCTGCGTGTCCATGCCGCGGTTGGGCGGCACCCAGTCGCCGATGAACGAGAACCCTCCGCCCCAGGCCGGCAGCACGTCGTCCTTTGAGCGGCCGTCGAGATACTCGCAGTATTTCCGCGCGCCATCGAGGTTCTCCTCCAGCACCTTCGGATCGCCATAATGCAGGTAGTGTTCCCAGGGAATGCGCGCGATGCCGCCCGGCCAGGGCGGACCGCCCCCGCCTTTCTCGAACGGCGGCGCGACGTAGGGCAGATAGCCCCGCCGCATCTCCAATCCCAGCCGCCAGTCCTGCGCCCATTTGGAATAAAAGCTCGCGGCATCGAAGTTCATCATCATGCCCTGAATCGCCACCTGACCGTCGCCGTAGCCCATGCGTTCGCGGGTGGGACAATCCACGTAATAGCTGCCGAGATTCAGGCAGCGCTGCGTCCAGCGGTTGACCGTGTGAATCCGGCTGAGCAGCGAATCGGAGCACTCGAATGCCCCCGCGTCGGGCAGCGCACTTTCGACCAGCAGGGCGACCGCGTCATCCTTCGCCGGCGCACGGTCCAGACCTTCGACGACCACGTAGCGGAAGCCGGCGTAGTTGAATTTGTTTTGGAACATCTCGCCGGGTTGCCCGCCGGAGACGAACTCGCTGGTCTGGCGATACGTCTGATAGGCATTGTGCCCACCGCCGACCCGATCGAAATCAACGCAGCTCTGCCGGCTGATGGCGATGTTGCCGATTGGCGAGGGCTGCACGCCGTCGGGAATCAAGCGGTCGGCGAAATGCATCCGCACCAGACGTCCGGCCGGAAGTCCGGGCAGCTTCAACTCGAGCCAGCCGGAGAGGTTGCGGCCGAAATCAATCTCGTAGCGGCCCTCCGCCAGCGGTGTGATCGAGACGGGGGCGATCCGTTCGCCAATGCGGTTGGCCGGCGCGGCATGCCAGACGCCCGCCCCGGCCGGCGCAGTGGCTTCCGCGATTGGCGACCAGCCAGCCAAATCCAGCCCCGCCCGGGCCCAATCGGGAATGAAACGGCCGGCATCCAGATGCTCGCCGCCGAAATTGTGCCAGTTCCAGCCGCCAATGTGGCTGATATTGCTGGGCCGGCTCCGCCACTGCGATCCGGTGCCGAACGTGAACGGCCGGCCACCGACCACGGCATCGAGCTGGGCGCGCAGCACCAAGTTGTCCGCCCATCCCTTGGCCGCCCAGATCCCAATGCAGTTCGTTCCGCGCTTCAGCAACCGGGCCACGTCATACGTCACCACAAACGTGCGGTCGCGCGTGTCCGAAACCGCCGGCATCAGCACATCGTCGCCGACCTTTTCCCCGTTCATATACAACTCGAAATAGGCCGGCGATTGAACCGTCACCAACGCGGAGTCCGGCGTGGACGTCAGCTCAAACTCTCCGCGGAACCACGGCGCGGGAACGCCCGGCGCCGCCTGCGGAATGGAAAGCATCTCGAAATCCCGGGCGCGCGATACTCCAGCCCGACCGCCGAGCGTGTATTCCACCACCAGTTCCTTGACGATATTGGGCGCGGGATCGCCGCCGAGCTGGTTGAATTCCACCTTGAACGGCAGCCGCTTTTCCTCCGCCACCCGCTTCAGGATGGGCGTGACATCCACCGCGACTTTTCCGTCGAGCGTGCGGTAGGTTGCCTTGGTCACGACCACACCCGTCGGAGCGGACACCGGTTCGGCTCCCGCAGCAATCCACTTTGCCTGCCAATCCTCGGGCTTGAGCAAGCCCATCGTCCACTGCGCTGGATCGCTCCATGACGAGCGTGTGCCGTCCTTGTCCCAGAGGCGCACTTTCCAATGGCACTGTGTCTGCGAGGTGAGCGGCTTGCCGGCGTAGGCCACATGCAGGCTCCGATCTGAAAGCACTTTGCCGCTGTCCCAGAGATCGCCTTCGTCGTCGGCGAGTTTTTTCGGCGTCGAGGCGACGAGAACTTGATAGGCCGTCTGCCGCTGATCTTTCACGGGCGCGCCGTTCCGCTGGTTGTCCTCCATTTGCCAACTCAACTGCGGTTGCGCCCGGTCCACACCAAGCGGTGACACCTGATTTTCGCAACGAATGTCTTTAACCACGGCTGCATGCAAGGCAGCAGCAGTGACCAATAACACAGCAATAGATAATGAATAATTCATGGAATTTTGGTTTTCAATGTGTAGTGACCCGAGCCGATGTGGCGGGATGTTTTATCGGGAAGGACCACGGTGGCGGTGCTGTTCGCCGGAACCACCACATCCAGCGTGAAAACGCCATCCGCCGCTTTTTTCCAATCCACGGCGATGCGGCCGTAGGGACCATCATGATGCGCCTTGACCCAGGTGACATCGCCGACGACGGCGGGCTGGATGATGACGTTCTTGAAACCCGGCGCGGCGGGGTCGGGCCGGATGCCCGCCAGACCTTCGTAAAACCAGGCGCCCGGCGAGCCGGTTACAAGAATGATCTGACTGCCCCAGCCCGTCCATGTTTCCGGCCAGGTCGTGACCTTGCGTTTCTCCGCAAGAAAGCCCCAGCTCGGATACGTCGTCTGGGCCATCATTGTCGCCACGAGATCGTTCCGGTTCTCCCGGGCCAGCAGGTCGAGCATCATTGAAGTGCCCAACATGCCGGTGTCGAGATGGCCGTTCTTCGCGGCGATGGCCTCTTCGAGGCGCTTGAGAATCACCGGCCGCAATTCGTCCGGCATGATCCGGGCCTGCAACGCAACCACCAGAAAGGCCTGGCGGCTGCACCGGTAGGTCTGCTTTTCCACGTCGAACCAGGTCTTGTGGATCAGTGGCCGGATCACGGCGAGCCGGTCGCGGCAGCGTTTCGCTTCGGATTCGTTGCCGAGCCGATCGGCGAAGGTGGCGAGCTGGTCCCACAGGATGACGCGGTAGCAGTTGTTGAAGAACTCCTTCTCGTCCATCGAGTCCTCGGGGAAACCGTGTTCGTTTTCCGAAGGGGTGGGCGTGACCCAGTCGCCGAGGAACCACGGACCGTTTTTGCCATAGGGGCAGTAGTAGCGCAGGATGTCGTCCTTGGTTTTGGATTCGATGAAATCGACATAGCGCCGCAGATTGTCGTAAACGACGGGGATGGGCGAGGCATCGCCGTAGTAGAGCAGCAGGCGGCGGGTCAGCTCGCTGGCCTGGCCTCCCCACGGCGGGCCGCCGCCATGATCGACGTGACGGGGCGCGGTATGGGCGATGAAGCCGTCCTCGCGCTGGGTGTCGGTCCAGTCTGTGAGCCATTTGCGGAAAAACGTGTCGCTGCGGAACTGGTAGAGGAAACCGGTGAGGAATGCGCCGGCGTCGCCGTAGCCTTCCTTTTCGCGGCTTTCGCCGGCACCGAGCACGCCATTCGGCGTCTGCGTTTTGTAGGTCGCAACGGTGATCTCATGGATGCGGTTGAACAAGGGATTCGAGCACTGGAAGGAACCGGCGCGCGGGAGATCCGTCATGATCGGCAAGGCGACCGCCTCGTCCGGTTTTGGCGCGCGGGTCAACCCGGAGATCACCGCGTAACGAAAGGCGTGCTGGTTGAACTTGCTGCAAAAGACATCCTCCGAGTTTTTGCCTGCGACGTAGATGTCCCGCTGGTTGAAGGTCTGGAACCCATCCGGATTGGGCATGTGCTGGAGTTTCGGCTGGTCGAGATCAGCGTAGTCCAAAACAATTTCCTGACCCGGTTTAAGCCCGGCGAGTTTCAACTGCATCCAGCCGGTCAGCGTCGTGCCAAAATCAATCACCCACTTGCCGTTGACCTGGTAAATCTTCGCCGGCGCGATCGGCTTACCGATCCGGTTTGGCGGCATGGCCAGCCAACAGTGGGTGACCGCCGGCGCGTCCACTTCCCGGGCGGGAGACCAGCCGCTGTCGTCGAGCGCGGACCGATTCCAGTCCGCGATGAATTTCGCCGCGTCCCAGCGCTCGCCGCCCATGTCGTTCCAGCCCCAGTTGCCGACCTGGCTGAGGCAGCTCTCGGACGAACGCCATGCCCCATCCGTGCCGATGACGCTGTGGCCGGCCGCCGTTTCGATTTCGAGTTGCGCGCGCACAATTGGCGAGTGGTGGGGATTGCCATAGCGCGGCTGATACCAGCCCGGCGCGAGCCAGAGCGCGAGGGTGTTCGTTCCCGGCTGCAACAAGCCGGCGACGTCATGCACCGTGTAAAACATGCGCTTGGGGAAATGCGAGTAAGCCGGAGACAGCACGTCGTCGCCAACCTTCCGGCCGTTGACATACAATTCGCAAAGCCCCGGCGTGTTGACGAAAACCTCGGCGCGTTTGACGTCGGACGACACAACAAACGTGCGGCGCAGCCAGGGATGCGAAATCCCGTTGGTGGCCGGATGAGCGATCCATTTCGCCGTCCAATCCTCGGGTTTCAGCAGGCCCATTGTCCACCGGGCCGGATCGCTCCATGACGAGCGTTTGCCATCCTTGTCCCAGAGGCGGACTTTCCAGTGGCACTGCGTCCGCGAGGCAAGCGGCTTGCCGGCGTAGGCCACATACAGGCTCTCGTCGGAGAGCACCTTGCCGCTGTCCCAGAGGTCGCCTTCGTCGGTGGCGAGTTTCTCCGGCGTCGAGGCAACGAGAATCTGATAGGCTGTCTGCCGCTGATCTTTGACCGGCGCGCCGTTCCGCTGGTTGTCCTCCATTTGCCAACTCAACTGCGGCTGGGCCATGTCCACGCCTGCCGGTGCGACCAGATCTTCGCAACGCAGGTCTTTGACCACCGCACCGGAAAGCAAGACGGTGCTGGCAAGGAGGGCCAAGAGGCAGGTGACATTTTTCATAAATAGGAAAAAAGAGTTGTTAAAATGTTCCAACCGAAATCAGGCGCACCGGCCCCAGCAGGCCGGAGGCGATAAGCGGGTCATTTTTCTTCCACAGCCTCCAAGTGGTGAAGGTGTGGCGACCGGTCGGGCTGGATTTGCCGTCCAGCAGCCATTGCGGCCACGCCTTCAAGGTGCCATTGGGATTGCGGTCGCTATCCTCCGGCAACCGCTCGTCGCCGATCTGGCGGTTGACCCAGAGGTTGACGACTTTCACTTCAAGCTGGTTCACGCCGGGTTTCAGCCGCCCGGTCACGTCCACCCGGTAGGGCGACTTCCACAGGATGCCGAGCTTCTCGCCGTTGAGCGTCACCTCGGCCATCACTTCCACCCGCCCGAGATCGAGGAGAACCCGCTGGCCCGTCGCAACGCTCGGCACTTTGAAGGTCGTGCGGTAAATGGCCGCGCCGGAGTAATGGCGTATCCCGTCCTCGGGGCGCCGGCTCCAATCCTCCAGTGCGGTGAAAACAACCTTTTCCGGGCCGCCCCACTGCGGATCGAAACCGACATCCCACGGGCCGACGATCTCCAACGGCGCCGGCAACGACACCCGGATCGTCCGGCTCCGTCCGCTGGCGGTCGTGAACACATACTCGCCGTCCTGCCAGATTTCGTGGCGGCCCATATCCAGCACCGGGGGTGGCGGTGCCGCTGTGGTATTGAACTTGATGGTTTCCGTATCCTTGCCGGCAGCTTGCATGACATTGTCGCCAACGCGGTAGTCCACGACCAGTGTCTTCACGACCTTGAACGCCGGGTCATCGCCCTTTGCCATCTCCTTTACGGGAAAATCGAGCGTGCCGGCCTCCACGAGCGCCTGCACCTTCCCGCGCACGTCGCGGGTCCGTTGCGGATCGTCGAGCACACCGTAGCGCGCCTTTTGGATGACAATCTTCGGCGCGGGCGGGGTTGCCCGCAAAACCGACTGGCCGTCGCGCGTGACGCTGACCACCGGATCAAGATCGGTTGCCGACTTGCGGAACACGACAAACACGGATCCGTTCGGCTCCAGCCACAGCGGCACCTTCGTGATGCCTTCCTTTTGTTCAAACGCTGAGGCCATAGCGGTGCAACCGGTATCCGGCCACCAGAACTCTGGCTGCTTGCCGGTCACGCGAAACGCGGCCATCGCTTCCACGCCGTGCGATTCCGGATTCGCCACATAATAGATTTCCGCATCGCCTCCGGTGCGGTGGATGTAACGGAGGTTCGGCGTCGCGGCGAAATCAGGCTTCACACCACACGAGGCCAGATACCGGGCGGCGGTCATGCCACTCATCAGCTTCGGCCAAAGATCGGCGGCGAGTTTCGCGACTTCGACATCGCCCGCTCCGTGATCGGCGAGGCTCGGGGAACGCTGCGGCGGCTTCGGCTCGGCGAGGACGGCCGCCCCGGCCTCCACAAGTTCCTTGATTTTGCGCAGCAGGCGCGGCGTCGCCGTCTCCATCGGTGGCAGGACGAGCACACGATAGCTCATGCCGTCGGGCAACACGAGGCGGCCGTCCTTTACGCTCACCCGTGTCAGCAGCGCCTCGGACGTGCAGCCGTCGAAGTTGTAGCCGCCGCGGAGGTTCGTGGCGAGCCAGGCATCCGCCGGCGGCTCGAACCGGCGCGGCGCCCCCTCGGGCTGGAGATAGAGGACATCGGCAACAAAGAGCCCCTGGCGGAGCAGGAATTGGCAGCGCGCCAGATATTCATGCCACGCCCTCGACTGTTCCCACCAGGTCTGGGTGCGCTCGTAATGCAATCCCCACGGTCCCATCGCCATGCCGGGCGCGCGGTTGGTCCACGGCTGCGCGGCGTAGCGATGAATGACGAATCGGTTGATCCCCTCGCAGAACGCCCAGTCAGCGAGATCCTTGAGATTGCCGGGATGGCCAAGCCATTTTTCCCCATTGTTCGAGGTGAATGCTTCGGCGGCCAGAATCCGCTTGCCGTAAACGTGCGCCGCGGAGGCCATGCCCCGGGTCCATTCCCCCCCGCGGAACTTCGGCCACGCCCAAAACTCGCCCATCGGTTCGTCGGCCTGGCCACCGTAGGCCATCTCGTCGGCGGGCACGCGGTCATACGCCTCGATGGACAACCGCAGCCCGTCCCGGTTGGCCAGCCGACGCATTTCACCGGCGTAATTCTCCGCGATCAGGTCGGAAACAGTCTGCCGCAAATCCCAGAGGAACCGTTCCGTCACTTCGACGCCGTCCACCACGCGACCCGTGAACGCCGGCAGGAACGGCAGCAGGTCGTAGCCGCGCCGGGCCTTGAACTCCTGCCGCATGGCTGGAGTCCAGTTCTGGGTGCCAACCTCCCAACTGTCAATGTGCGCCGCAACCAGCGTCTTGTCCTGCCCGGCCAGCGCCCGGTTTTCGGCAACCAGCCGGCCCATCAGATTGGTGTAATGAAACGCAACGGCCTCACGACTGAACTTGTCGCACTCCAAGCCCCGGCCTGAGACGGGTGCGGGATAGTTTTCCTTGCCCGTCGTTGTGTGTCCGAAACGAAGCACAAGCCATTTCCCCTGCGGCACATCCCACGCCAGCCGCCCGTCCTGGTCCATCCGCCTGGAGAGATCTTGAATGCCGCTGCGGGAAATGACCGACGACGATGGTGCCGGCGCAAAATCGGCCGGTGGCGGCGGCACGAACCGTTGTTTGTCGAAAACCGCCTTGTGGTTGATGTCCGCAATCCGGAAATCGTCGTCCGGCGCCGGCATCGCCAGCACCGCGATGTCGCGGTAGAAACCGCGTTCAGCCTTGGGCGGCGCCAGCACACCATCAAACGGCCGTCCGCCCTCCAGCGTCGTCTCGCTCCAGACAACTTTCTGCATGGAGCGTTCCGGCGTGATCCAGGGTCCGCCGCTCCCGCACCAGCCGGCATCGTTGTTCATGCTGATCTCCAGACCGAGCCGCCGGGCCTCGGCGCAGAGGTGGGCAAACAGTTCGCGCCAGAGCGGGCCGGCAAAATCAGCGGGTCCTTTCGGCGCGCCCTGATCCACCTCCATATAGATCAGGCCGCCGATGCCGACACGCGCCATCGCTTCGAGGTCGGCGGTGATTCCTTCCCTGGTCAGGTTTCCGCTGAGGGGAAACCAGTAAACCCACGGACGCGCGGCTGCCGGCGGCGCAGCGAAATACTGTTTCAAATCATCACGGCGAAGGTCTTTAACCTCGGCCGCTTGAAGAAACGTCGCGCCGGCAAGCAAACAGAGGATTGAGCAGGATTTCCTCAGCAATTTTGCCGTAGATTCATTGAGCATAAATCAGAGACACCGGACCGAGCAGGCCGGCCGGCTGCAAGGGATCGCCTGCCTTGAAAGGATCGTGCGTGAGCGAGGTTCCTCGCTTGTCTTTTGGCTGCCCGGCTTCGCCCACCAGACGGTTCTGCCAGCTATTTACGACTTCCACCGTCAATTCGTTCCGACCGGTCTTCAGCGCGGAGGTGATGTCCACCTGGTAGGGATAGGTCCACAAGGTCGGGAACTCCCGGCCGTTGACGCGCACCGTGGCCATGGATTCGACCCGGCCGAGGTCGAGTTTGATGGCCGGCGGCACATTTGAAATCTGAAATTCCGTCGAGTAGGTCGCTCGGCCAGAGTGAAATTTGATCTCCGGCTCCGGTCGCTCGGTCCACGACACGAGTGTATCCAATGTGGCTTGGCGCTCCGAAAAGGCCACCTGCCACGGACCGGTGATTTTGCGAGCGGACGCCGATGCGGCAGTTTCGAGCGGGGCCGCAGCGGACGGCACGGGACCAAAGACAACGAAAACCGAGCCAAGCGGCGGCAGACGCAACTCGATCGACGAACGAGCGTTGCTTTCCGCGTGGGACACATTTCTAATTTCTCCGTTGACCGGATTCCACAGGCTGGCCGGGCGGCCGGTGACGCGGAACGAGAGCGTCTCGTTTCGCTCGTTCGTAGTTTGGTTCGAGATGAAATAGATGTCAGCCTCGGGCGTGCGGCGATGCGTCCAGAGGATGTTCGTCGGCGCGTTAACATCCGGCGAGAGGCCCAGCACAGCCGCATCGGGCAAGGCATCCCAAGTGGCAAGGCGGCGTGTTTCGGCGTCGCAAGCCGGATAGTTTTGCAGGCTGGGCGAGCGGGTCGGTTTCGATCCGATGATTTTCGCGCCGGCCTTGGCCAGTTCCTGAAGCTTGCGCGCCACAGCCGGGCGCATGGTCGGGGAATCCGGCAGAACCAACGCGGCATAACTATTGCCGCCGGGCAACACCAGGCGACCGTCACGCACGGCGAGACGGTTGAGGATGGCGTCGGCGTTGACGAAGTCGTAATCGTGCCCGGCCGGAACCGGCGGCGGCATCGGCCCGGTCATTTTGGGGGCGTCCTCGGTGATGAAGATGGCGAAGTCGGCCACCGGTTGTCCGGCTTTCAGCAGCACCGAGCAGCGGCGCAGGTAATCCACCCAGGATTTGGATGACGCGAACCAGGTGTTGTGGCGGTTGAACTCGGTGCCGAACCAGGCATTGAGACCGGGTTTTTGCTCGTCCGGCTGGTGGATATAGACGTGCAGCACGAACTGGTTGATGCCCTGGCAAAAGGCCCAGTCGCCCTGGGCCTTGAGATCGCGCGGGGCGGTTTGGAACGTGAGATTTCTGGCGGTGAAGGCCTCGGCCCAGACTGGCGACTTGCCATAGACGCGGGCGGCCGACGAGGCATCGCGGATCTCCACGGTATTGTGATTCCGGCCGAGCCAGAACTCGCCGCTGACTTCATCGGTGTAGGCTCCGTAAAGCAGGAACTCGGACGGGAAACCGAAATGCCCGTAGTTTTCCAGCCAGAGCTTCATGCCCTTTGCCTGGGTCAAGTCGCGCAGGCCGCCGACGTAATCGCGGGCGATGCGCTCGGCGACGAGCCGGCGCAGATCCCAGAGAAAGCGATCGGACGCGTCTGCCGAGCCGACGACGCGGCCGTGGATGGCCGGCAGCCAGGGCCGCGGATCGTAGCCGTAGGTTTTCTGGAAATCCTCGCGCAGGCCGTCGGTCCAGTTTTGGAGGCCGGTTTCGTAGCTGTCGGCGATGATGTATTTCCAGGACTTGCGCTCCTCGGGTTTGAGGCGGCGGAGCAGTTCGCCCACATAGGCATCGAAGAGAGGAGCCAGGTGCTGCCGGTTCATCTTGTCCACCTCGGGACCGACCAGACCGACGGGCGCTGGTTTGTTCATCGTCCCGGTCGGCACCATCCCGACGTGCTGTAGAATCCACTTTCCGGGCGGGACATTCCAGACGAGCGAGCCGTCGGGTTGCACCTTTCCGGTGAGATCCACGACGCGGGACGGATCAATAGCGAGAGTTTTCTGGTCGCCTTCGGAAGCGGGCGGCCAAACGTAGGCATCAAAGGGCGGCACGCTGTTTTCATGGGACTTCAACAACGCTTTCCCGGCGAAATCCTCGACGCGGGCGGCGGGCGAAAGCCGGACTTCGCCCAATGATTTCTCCGCCGCGAACGGGAGGCCATCCGGGGTGAAATCGAGCCGGAAATAGCGGGCGGTGACCACCGGGAACGTCACCGCGACCGGTGCGAGGGAAACCGGCCCAAGCCCGTGCTTGAGGGTGGTGCGGGCCACCGGGAATTTCCGAACCGAACGGAATGCCACGCCGTCATCCGACGCCAGCAACTCGGCCTTGGTATTCAGCACCTCGGTTGGCTGAACGACCAGGCTCCGCACGGTGACCGGCGCTGGGGCGGCGAAACGAACCGTGTTGCCCTGCTTTTCCGTCACCGGCACCACAACATCGTCACCTTCCGGCGCGGGAAAGGCGAGCAGCGCCACGGATTGAAAATTTTCCCCATTCTTGCCGGTCGGCACGGGCGGCTTGCCGGTGAAACGTCGGGGCCCCTGAAGGCGGATTTCCTCCTGAACCAGATAGCGCATGGCCTGGTGCGGCTTCACCCACGGGCCGCCGGACTGGCTCCAGCCCGGGCAGTTGAAAAGCCCGATGTCCACGCCGAGCCGGGTGCCTTCGCGCACGGCATGTTCGAGATTGTCCCACCACGGTTCGGTGAGCGGCTTCGGGTTGAGTTCTGTCCGCTTCCCGACGGCTCCGCCGATGAGGCCAATGTAGGCGCCACCGATGCCGACGCGTTTCATCGCCTCAAGATCGCGCGTGATGCCCTCCTTGCTGACGTGATCGTCGAACCAATACCAATAACAACGCGGTTTGGTCGCCTCGGGAGGGGCGCGGAAGGCACCGGCGAGTTCGCCCGTTCCGGCGGAAACCTGGAATGGGGCAAATGCGATGATGGCGAGGAGCAGAAGGCGCAATGGCCAGTAGGGTTTGAGGAGCATGGGGAGCGTTGGTGAGGATGGATGGTTGCGGGACTTGCTTCCAACAGATGTCGCTTTACCTAAAGAAGGGCGAGTCATTTCGCGTGCGGACTATCGAAGAAGCCCAAATCCCAGTTCTCCTTCCATTCCAGGAAGGGAAGACCGTCCTTGTTGAATTGAACCGGCAGCCAGATGTAGCGGCCATCGATCGCGTTGTCGGGATTCCAGCGGTCGGCCATGAAGATGAAGGCGTCTGTTTTGCCCCGCACCGGAAGCACGAACGTGGATTGCGAGTGGAAGGTGAATTTCTTTTGCTGCTCGGTGCCGACGCACGGGTTGCCGTGCCCGGTCCATGGCCCGGCGATGTGGTCGGCGCTGGCGAGGCGGGCGGCATTCGGCGCCCAGCCGGTGCAACCGGAGGAGAAGAGGAAGTATTTGCCCTGGTGTTTGAACAGGGCCGGAGCCTCGTTGAAGGCGAGCGGGAAAATCCGGACGTATTTTCCGGCGGGTTTCAGGAAATCGTCGGTGAGCAGCGAGATGTGCAGGCTGGAATTCGATTCGGAGGAGTAGATGTGATAGGCCCTGCCGTCGTCGTCGAGAAACAAGCTCATGTCGCGCGCCATCTGGCCGCCATCGAAATCGCGGCGCAGCACCATGTCGCGTCCCCAGTCGGGCACGTAGTCGCCGCGCAGGCCGGCTTTGGACAAACGATCGGCCTCCTCGGCGGTGAGCGGCTTGCGGATTTCCTCCGGCGCGTTGGCCGGCCAGACGCCGGCGTTCGGGCGGAAGCTGCCGAGGTAGGTGTAGGGTCCGGTCACCGTGTCCGCCACCGCGACGCCGCTGAGAGAGGCATCATAACCCCGCCCGATCAATTCATGGTGGAACCACATCACGAACTTTTTGGTCCTGGCATTGAACAGGACCTTGGGCCGCTCGATGACGCAGCCCTTGGCAATCGGGCTCGCGGGATCGTCCGACACCTTCAGCGCGATACCTTCGTTTTTCCAATTATAGAGGTCCTGCGAGGAATAGACGCTGACGCCAACCTGGGCAAAGTTCCCCGCGCCGCCCGCGATCTTGTGTTCGCCGAACCAATAGTAGCGGTCGCCGTGAAAAAGAATGCCGCCGCCATGAGCATTGATATGGACGCCGTTGTTGTCCGGCCAGATCTCACCCGGGGCGAACGCGTCCCGGGATTCGGCGGCGTGGCCGGCCGACATGGCCGCGGCGATTATGATGCTGAGGAGTGTGTGTTTCATGGTCAGGGGTTGATGCATGGAACCTGGGTCACGGGCTTGTCGAATTCCAGTGCCACCACGGTGTCCACCGGCGCGCGGTCGGCGGCGGCGACGGAGATTTGCAGCCTGCCGTCGGCTTGTTTGGCAGCGACTTTTCCGCCGGACAGCAGGCGCGCGGCTTTCAGGCCGGACGGGACGGCGGGGAGGCTGAGCGTGCCGGAGTCCGGCCATTTCAACACATGCAGGTAGATCGTATTTCCCTTGCGGGTGCTGACGGCGTAATCCCCCGGTTTGAACGGACCGCCGCGCGTGCCGTAGATCGACTCGCCGTGGGTCTTGAGCCATTCGCCGATGCGCTTGAGGCGGTCCGCCTCGCGCGTGTCGATTTCCCCGGTCGGCATCGGGCCGATGTTCATCAGCAGGTTGCCATTGCCGCCGGCGCAGCGGACGAGGCGGGTGAGGCATTCCTCGAACGGGATGACCTTCGTCTGGTAGCCGTGCCAGGCCCAGAATCCGGTGAAGGTCATGTTGGATTCCCAATCGCGATCGAGATCGAAGTCGCCGATGTGTTGCTCCGGGGACCGGTAATCTCCGGGCAGGCCGCAGCGGTCGTTGATGATGATGTCCGGGCGCAACTCGTGGATCATGCGATACAGCGCGTCACCCTCCCAAAGCTCAAACGGATAGCCGCCCGAATCAAACCAGAGGATGGAAATGTTCGGATGGCGCACCAGCAGTTCCTTGATCTGGTTTCGCATGTATTCGTTGTATTTCGCCATGCGCTGCGGGCCGTAGTCCGGGTGGTGCCAGTCGCGCTGGGAATAGTAGATGCCGTATTTCATTCCGGCCTTTTCGCAGGCCGTGGCCATCTCGCCGATGATGTCGCGCTTGAAAGGCGTGGCCGACATGTCGAAGTCGGTGAACTCCGAGTTCCACATGCAGAAGCCGTTGTGGTGCTTGGTGACCTGCACGATGTATTTCATGCCGGCGGCCTTGGCCTGGGCGACGATTTTATCGGCATCGAACATGCCCGGATAAAACGACTTCGGCAGGTTGTCATAGACTTCGCGCGGGACCGGTGGATGAAACCAATCGAGCCACGGCTTGCTCCATTCCTGCTTGCCCATGAGTCCCGGTCCGGGGCGCGGGTTGGGTTTGATGTTCTCGCCGATGTCGTCGTAGAAGAGCTTGCTCCAACTGATCTCACAGGCCGCGACGCTCGAGGGATCCCAGTGGATGAACATGCCGAAGCGGGCGTCGCGCCACCAGTCGAGGCGGCGCTGGCCGGCTTCGGATTTTTCCGCGCGATTGGCCACCTTGTGGTCGGCGATGAATTGCTCGTAAGTGGCGGGGGCGGCATCCGCTAACAAGGAACCGGCCAGCGTCAACGCGGCCAGCAGGGATGATTTCGTCATAACTGTTTTCCTTTTCATGTTTGGTTTCATTCAATCGGCCTTCCACTCGATGACAGGTCGGCCCCTGGCATCGAACGCAATGGGCAGCCAGATGTAGCGGGAATCCGCAAGGTCCCATTGTTTCCAGCGGTCGGCCATGAAGATGAAGGCGTCCTTTTTGCCCTGCACCGGCAGCACGCAGGTGCTTTGGGAAGTGAAGGTCAGCCCGGCGTCCTTGCCGACGCAGGGGTTTCCCAGCTCGGTCCACGGTCCGAACGGATGGTCGGCCACCGCCGAACGCGCGGGGTTGGGTTTCCATCCGGTGCAGTCCGAGGCGATGAGGTAATACTTGCCCGCGCGCTTGAAAACCGCCGGGGCCTCCATGCTGCGGCCCGCGAAAATGCGGGCGTATTTTCCCGACGGCTTCAAGTAATCATCGGTGAGCAGCGAAACATGCATCGTCGCGTTCTCCTCCGAGGCATAGAAATGATAGGCCTTGCCGTCGTCATCGACGAAGAGTGTCATGTCGCGCGCCATCTGGCCGCCGTCGAAATCACGGGCCAGCTTCTTGCCAGGAGCCTTGTCGGCATCCGTCACATTGACAGGCCATTGCCCGGCGTTCGGACGGAAACCGCCGAGGTATTGGAACGGGCCGGCGGGAGAATCACTGATCGCCACGCCGGACTTCGCCGCCTTGTAGTCGATGCTGTCCACATGCAGCCACATGACGAATTTTTTCGTCGTCTTGTTGTAGATCACCTTTGGTCGTTCGATCACCTTGTCGCAGTGCAAATCGTGCTTCGGATCTTCCGCCACCGAATTCAGGACGACACCCAGATTTTTCCAGTCGGTGAGATTAGTCGAGCGATAGCAGGAAACACCGCCGGCCACGACGCGCGTGCCGCCCCAGGCGACATTGCAGGCGGGCACGTAGGTGCGGCCTTCCTTGAGTTCGCCGTACCAGTAGTACGCTCCTTCATGGAACAGAATCCCGCCGCCGTGGGCGTTGATATGCACACCCTTGTCATCCGGCCAGATTTCACCAGGGCGGAAACTTTTGTCCGCGGGAGCTGCGGGCGACTGCGCGGGGCAGGTTCCACCGACAAAGGCCAGCGCCAGTGCCAGCGCGATTATCGGGATGGTCCTGTTGGTTTGTTTCATGTCATTGGCAGTGGCCACCGTGGCACAGATGAGAGTGAGCAGTCTTCTCAGTAATCTGTTTCGTTTCATGGGTATTGGCAAAGGGAGTGTTGGCAAAGGATCATCGGCACCAGTCCGGCAGCACCACATCCTTGCGTCGGGACTCTGGCGCAACTTTCAAGCCGGTGATTTTGCCACCTTCCAGCGTGACTTCAACAATGGTTTGCTTGGGCGCATGCAGCTTGAAACTCACGTCCCAATCCTTCGGCCAGGCGGGGAAGAGCAAAATCTTGTCGCCGGCCGACTGGATGAGCATGTAGTTGATCGTGGCCACCAGGTTGCCGCCGTGGCATTGGTCGGGAAGCCAGTCGTAGTTCGGTCCCCAGGTGGCGGGCCAGCGGTAGGCCGCGTTGGAGTTCGCCATTCTGGACTTCACGATCTCCGCCGCCTCGCGGGTCAGGCCGAGCAGGGCCGCCGCGTTGCTGTCGTAGCCCCAGCCGACATCGAGGATATTGCCGCGCAACCGGAAGGCATTTCGCGCTTCATCGAGCATCGGACGCTGTAGTCCGAAAACGCGGAACGGCCAGACCGGGAACAACTCGGGATTCTCCACGTTCGAGCGCTTCGGCTCGTATTTTTGCGCCACCGCAACGCGGCGCACCGTCTTGCCATCGAGCCTGGCGTCCTCGATCGGGATGACCGGCGCGGCTGCCTTGATATGGGAGAAAAATTTTCGCTGATCCGGTGTGGTGAGGTTTTCCGGCAGCGCGCACAGCCGGGCGCTCACGTCGTTCAGTCCGGCGACGCTCGGCGTGTCGTTGATCACGCCGTGCCAATAGGTTTCCACCGCCTGGGTGGGATCGAGGACGATGCGGCCGTCGGCGTCCTTGCGGAAGCGGCTGTCGAAGTATTTCAGCACGGAGGTCGCCATCGGCATCAGGCGTTTTTTCGCAAACTCCGCATCGCCGGTGTGCTCGTCGTAATCGAGCATCAGCCCCACGAGTTCGAGGCCCTGGTTCCATGCATAACGCCAATACGTGGAGCCCACTTCATTGGGTTGTTTGCCATTGCGGTCCCAGCCGTAGTCGCCGTTGGCGTAGGCACCCCAGATGGTCAGGGTTTCAGAAAAATAACAGCCCTCGGCATTGTGGTAGAGTTTGGCGCGCGCCTCGGCGAAGGGCCGGATGCGCTCGAACATGTCGAACAACGGCAGCATCAGATCGAAATCGCCCGCCGCCTGCATCGCGTGGTAGGGCATTCGGACATTCTGCCACCAATGGCAGTCGCCCCAGCGCCGCCAGTCGGGATTATCCTTCGTGTTCAAGCCATTGTTGCTGTTGTGCGTGGCCGCGGTCGGCAGCGGGGCGGGCTCGACGGTGAAGATGCTGCCATTGAACTTGATCGGAAGAATCGAGCGTCCGGCGCAGGCTTGCATGTAGCGCTGCAGCGTGTGCGCCTTGCCAATCGTCATATCCGCCACCGTCGGGGAAACCTTGTCCTGCCCCAAAAACAGGCCGTGCCGCGAGCGTCCGGTCGGGGAAAGCGCGGAGGCTACCTGAGCGACCGGATTGCCATCCACATAGATCGCCATCGCGCCGTCGCGTGCGTCGTAGGTCGCGGCGACATGCTGCCACTGGCCGGGTTTGAGGACGTTGTCCGGTGATTGGAGAATCGCCGTGCCGACGATGAGGCGCAGGCCGTTCGCCCCCTGCACGTCGAAGAGGAAACCGTCGGACTTGCCCGCCGGTGACCTTGTCGAGAATGCGGCCCGAGGCGGCGGCGGCGGGTTTGATCCAGCCTTCGATGGTCAGTCCTCGTTTGAAAACGGGAACCGCGATGGCCGGGGTGGAGCCCGTTTCCGCGTCCGCCTTGGCGCGTGCGGCGATGGCATCGGGAGTGAGCGGTTTCCCAAGCAAATGCAGTCCGCCGGTGCTGCCGGCGAAGCGGCTGCCGCCATCCGAGTCCACCCCGACGCGCAAGGGATGATTGTTTGCCGGAACCTCCAAGCCCGGCGGGACATCGCAACGGACCCAGGAACGCTCCTGGAATGCCGTCCACCACTTGGCGGTCCGGCCGGCCGCCGCGACCGGATCGGCCTGTTTTTCCGCCGTTTCGCGGGCCAGTTTCAGCCAGTCATCCGCCGTGTCGGTCTGCTCGCACGGACTGGCCACGCGGAGGTGGAACGCCTGTAGCGGTTTCGCGGTGGCCAGGGTGCGATCATCCGTTGCCTGGAACCCCTTGCCCGTGACCCAGCCGCCGAAGGTCCGGTGCAACAGCGGATTCCAAAGCGTGTTCCGGATCGGCTCCAGCGATTGGACGCGGACCGTTTCCTCGAAGGCGAAGGCATTTTCATTGCGGTGATACCAGCAGACCGCGTCCGGTCCGGCCTTGGGAAATTGGTCGGCGGCCTGGACAATCTTGTGCGGCCCGCGCGCCAGGGTCCACGCCAACTCAGCGGCCACCGGTTGGGGTGCCGTGCGCCAGCTTTCCACCTTCGCCGAGACCGTCAGCGGCACTTCGGAATTTCCGATGACATGAACCACCGGAGCCGCCGCATCCACGAACACCTTGAGCGTGACGCGCTGGTTTGCCGCGCCCGCCGTGATTTCGCAAATGCCTTCGCGGAGCTTCAACTCCTGCCGGAACGGCGCGCCTGCCGCAAACGGATTGGGCGAGATTGAGACACGAACCTTGCCAACCTTGCAGAACTGGGAAATCTCGCTGTAGGCATCATTGCGGCTGACATAAAAAAGCAGGTCCCCGCCGGACTCGACCCACAGATTGATGCCGAGTGAGCCGTTGCCCAGTGGCATGGAATCCGCCGCGCTCGTGCCCGGCGAATCCCACAGGACATTGCAGTCATCCAGCGACGGCATCGGCGCAGCTTCCGCAACGGAACACAGCCACGCCGCCACGGCGGCGGACATCGACAGAAGGATGATTGTTTTCAGCATGTTGGTTTTCTAACGATTGATTCGATCCTTTCGCATGATTCGGGTGACTCCACCCTGCCGCCAGCGGGGCAGTCC
Organism: uncultured Verrucomicrobiae bacterium; assembly: GCA_963751395.1. Classification (GTDB taxonomy): domain Bacteria; phylum Verrucomicrobiota; class Verrucomicrobiia; order Chthoniobacterales; family Chthoniobacteraceae; genus CAVVUC01. Next base: position 1,367,498 of record CAVVUC010000001.1, read on the forward strand.
AGCGGCGGTCATTGGCCGGAAAGCCGCGCTTGCACTTCGAGTTCGGCGAGGGCGGCGGGTTGGTTGTTCGGAGTTTGCACGAAACTCACGCGCAGGTAGCGGCCGCGGGCGTCGGCGCTGGCGGCGGTGTCGCTGCGTTCGGCGGTGTCGTTGGTGGATTGGGATTGGTCGGTGACGAGTTTCCAGTCGCTGGTGCCGTCGTTGGAAATCTCGATTTTGTAGCGCCAGTTGCCGGGGGAGGGGAATGTCAGTTTTGAGCTACTGACGACGCAGATGCGTTCGAGATCGACGCGCAGCCAGGCATTGGTGTCGTTGGCGGCGGCCTGCCAGAACGTGGCGGGGTTGCCGTCGTTGGCGAAGCGGCCGCTGTGGTTTTCCGCCTGGCTGCTGGAGCGCGTCGGGTTTGCCACGCCGAGAGTGACGGATTTTTCGCTGATCGGTGCCCCGGCCAGCTTGCGGTAGGGACGGGGTTTGGCGGCTGGTGTGGTTCCGGGGACGAACTCGGGTCCGCCTTGGGAAAGCAACTCCACTGTCGAGTCCTTGAGCCCCGGCGAGGTGGCGCGGATCAGGGTTTTACCGGCGTAATGGGACCGGAATGCCATTGCGGCCCTGCCCTCGCGGATGGCGATGTCGGAGTCGGCGGCGAACGTGATGCTCGGTCCGGTGGGGAACTCGCCGGGTCCGGACTCGATGGTGAGCGTCACCGGCGGGCACTGGCTGGTTTCCTTGCCGTCCTTGTCGAGCACGGTCACGATTAGCTGCACGTCGTCCGTGCCGTGAGTGGAATTGAGGGTGGATTTATCGGCGGTGAGTTGAAGTGAGGCGCCGGCTCCATCTCCCGGCCAGGCAGGTGGGGGGATTTGGCGGTATTCGTTGCGGTACCAATACCACGCGCGCTTCGGCAGGCGGAAATAATCCACAATGCCCATGACTCCGGCGCGGCCGCAGCGGCTGCCGTGATCGTATCCGCACCAGATCGACTCGCCGCTGCGCCACGGCATGCGCCAGGAACCGAGCTTGTTGGGATCGGCTCCCGGGGTGCGGGCCAGCCCGCCCAGCCGGGGTCGTATGGGCCGGGTCGGTCCACCACGACGGAGCTGTATTCGCTGACCAGGCTCGGGACGCCCGGGTTCTGGTATTCCGGCAGGCTGGCGCCGTCGCCATTGTATCCGGCGAGGTCTCCGAGTTTGTCGATTTCGCCGCGCTGGCAGCCGCCGATGGCCGCCGGGCGGGTTGGGTCGAGTTTTCGGGCGAGCGCCACGGAATCGGCGAGCAATTTCCTCACTTTCGGCATCACCTCGTCGTTGCTGAAAAACGGCTCGTTGCTCATGCTCCAGGCGATGACGCTCGGGTGGTTGCGATGGATGCGGATCATCGCAGCCAGGCTGGCTTTGACGCTCGCCTCGAACTCCGCCTCGTCGGCGGGATTGAGCGGGTAGGCGCTGGCCTCCCAGGAGGTATCGCCCGAAAACCCGCCAGTGCCCCAGAATGGGTTTTCCGACCAGAGAAACACGCCGGTTTCGTCGCAGGCTTTGGTGAAAGCCGGGGCGTGCGGGTAGTGCGAACCGCGGATGAAATCAAATCCGGCCTCCTTCATCATGCGCACATCGCGGAGGGCGGCGTTGTCGGTCACCGCATCGCCCCAGCCGGCGTGGTCCTGGTGGACGTTGGCACCGATGAGATAGCGGTGTTTGCCATTCAGGAAAAACCCCTTGTCGGCCGTGAACTTGAACCAGCGGAAGCCCAGCGGCGAGGTGAAATCATCCACCGGCTGGTCGGCGTCGAGCACCGTGGATTTGACCGTGTAGAGATTTGGTTCCTCGGGCGACCAGAGTTTCGGGTTGGCCACCGGGGTGCTGGTTTGATCGAACGTGTGGGTGGTCCCGGCGGCGATGGTTTGGGAGGATTTCATTTCCGCGACGGTCTTTCCGGCGGCATCGACCACCCGGGTGATCAGCGTGGCGGGTTTTGCGGTGTTCGACTGGTTGGTCACTTCGGTTTTGACGTTCACCGTGCCGGACTGTTCGGAAACCTCGGGGGTCGTCACAAACGTCCCATACCAGGCCACGCGGAGCGGCGAGGTGACGACGACGCGCACGTTGCGGTAAATCCCGCCGGAAAACACGTGCTCGCCGGAGCGCGGGGTGAGGCGCGGACTCCAGAAATTGTTGACCCGCACCGCGACGGAGTTGTTTCCGGGCTTGAGGGCGTCGGTGATGTCAAAGGTGAAACCATTGTAGCCGCCCTTGTGTTCGCCGATGAGTTTGCCGTTGATGAAGACCTCGGTGACTTGGAACGCGCCGTCGAATTCAAGGCTGACGCGTTTGCCCGACCACGCTTGCGGGACGTCGATCGTGTTGCGATACCATCCGTAGCCGGCGTAAAACTCGTGGTTCAGGAAATACGGCATCGAGAACGAATGCGGCAGGTTGGTGGGTTCCCACGCAGTGTCGTCGAAGCCTGGTTTTTCCGCGCCGATGACGTCGCCGAGCTGGAATTTCCAGCCCCGGTTGAAGCTGAGGTTCTGGCGGATTTCCCCGGCTGCGGCCAAATGGGCGAGGCAGAAGAGGATGGCGAGGAATGATGCGAGAAGTTTTTGGATGTGAATCATGATGGTGGGACGATCTTGGATTTGAAATCAAAGCTTGGAGTTGAGCACGGAAGCGGCTCCTGGTTCGCCGACGGTGGTTTCGACTTGGAAGGATGTTCCGGATGCGAGTTTCGGATCAAGATTCAAAGTCACCTCGGTGCCCGCGTAGGGTGCGATTTCTTTCACCGGGGCGGTGACAGTGATTGGCTGCACACTCTCACCGCTGAGAGTGACTTTGAGCGTGGTTGGAGCAGATGCCTTGATGCCGAAATTTTCGACCATGACACTGATTTTGCCGGGTTCCGTGAGGCGCGGTGGCTGCGACGAGAGAATGGCCGTGGGGCCGGGATGGATCGGAGCGCGGACGTGGCCCAGCACGAGATCGCCCTCTTTCGATTTGCCGAGAAGTTTCGCCACCGGGTCTTTCGGCGAAAACTCCCCGCCCATGGAATCGAACGTCACGAGCAGATTGCCGCCTTCGGAAGAGGAATCGATTGCCTTGGCGCCCTTGCCGCGATTCACCTCGTTGGGCGGGCCGAAACGTAGCGACGCGGTGTCGAACGAGTCCCCATGAACTGCGTTCACCACGCAGCATGAAAATGGGGTTAGTGTTATGCGTGAACCGTCCTGCCTGGATACAAGTCGTTTTTCCCCTTGGTGCATGTAAGCCCGCGAACGAGTCTGACTGGAATGCCTGTTTTGCACCACACATTGCGTCAACCTGCGCTCCGCAAGGAGCGCGGCGGAACGCGCGGAGTAGAGTATTCATCTGCCGGGCATTCTCCAAAGCTGGACGGTTCCAATCTGAAACCATTAACCCCTGGAGGAACCTCTGATCATGCAAGTTATCTACGAACATTGTGCCGGCCTCGACGTTCACAAGAAGAGCGTTGTCGCCTGCGTCTGGAATAGTCCGCTGACTGGCCAAACGGCCAGGGAAACTCGCAGCTTTGGCACCATGACTGCCGATCTGCTGGCCTTGAGCGACTGGCTGCAGAGCCACGCCGTGACCCATGTCGCGATGGAAAGCACCGGCGTCTATTGGAAGCCCATCTACAATTTGCTTGAAGGCCATTTTGAGTTGCTGGTGGTCAATGCGCAGCACGTCAAGGCGGTGCCGGGTCGCAAGACCGACGTGGCCGATGCCGAGTGGATTGGCGATCTGCTCCGTCACGGACTGATGCGCGGCAGTTTCATTCCGCCGCAGGCGCAGCGTGAGTTGCGCGAACTGACCCGCCACCGCAGCAATCTGGTGGGGCGCCGGGTCCAAGCGGTCAACGAACTGCAAAAAGCCTTGGAAGGCACGAATATCAAGCTGGCCAGTGTCGTCAGCGACATCACCGGAGTCTCGGCCACGGCGATGCTCCATGGCTTGCTGGAAGGACGCACCGATCGGAAAGCCTTGTCGGATTTGGCCAAGGGCCGGTTGCGTGCCAAGAAAGAGCAGTTGCAGAAGGCCCTCGAAGGCGTGCTGCGCGCCCATCACCGGCTCATCATCGCCCAATTGCTGGCCGACATCGACTTCTTCGAGGAGCAAATCGAGGAGGTCGGCCAGGAGGTCGCACGCCGGCTGCAAAAGGACCAGGCCACCCTCGACAAGCTCGATGGGACTCCAGGCATCAACCAGCGCCTGGCCCAGGTCATTCTCGCCGAAGTCGGCACGGATATGAGCCGGTTCCCAGACGCCAACCATTTGGTCTCCTGGGCTGGCTTGTGTCCTGGAAACAATGAAAGCGCAGGCAAGCGACGCAGCAGCCGCATCCGCCACGGCAACCAGGCGCTGAAGAACGCCCTGGTGGAAGCCGCCCATGCCGCTGCCCACACCAAAGAAACCTATCTGCAAAGCCTCTACAAACGGCTCGTCTCCAAACGGGGCAAAAAGCGGGCGATGATCGCGGTGGCCCGCAGCATCTTGGTCAGCATCTACCACATGCTCTCTCGCGACAGCATCTGGCAAGACCTCGGTGCCGACTACTTCGAGCGCCGCAATTCAGGGCAGATCATCGCGCGCCTCACCAGCCGCCTCCAAAACCTCGGCTACCAAGTCGCACTCACCCCCATTCCCATGACTTCCTGATCTATTTTCGGAGTAGGTCGGATCGAAGCCCGGCTCGGCGAGGATCTTGACCTGGACAGGTGCGTTCTTGGATTTCGCCGCGCGGGCGGAGACCAGTTCCAATCGGCGTTCCACGACGAGCGGCAAGGCGAGCACCTTCGAGCTATGGCCGTCGCCGCCGTGGTCGAGATCCTTCGGCGCGTCCATTGCCGCCAGATAGAGATGGATGGCGCGGCCGTGTTCATCCTGCAGCACATTCGGGCGTTCGAGCTTGTGCCAGCCTTCCTTGCTGCCGTCGGGATGGCGGACGACTTCAATGTCGTAGGCTTTGCCCTCGTCCCAGGTCCAGTTCACGCCATCGGGCGAGCGCAGGTAGAACGCGGTGCGGCCGTGCCAGTCGTTGACGATGAGGTGGTATTGGACTTCATCCCGCCAGATGACCGGATCCTCGAAGGCTCCTGGGATTTTTGGAAACATGCTCTCACAGGTGATTTTGCGGAAAGGCTTCAGACCGTCCTCGCTGATCCAAACATGGCCACCACGCGAAACCATCAGCACGCTGCCGTCCTCGCGGATGGCGAAGGAATGGTTGCTCATCACGACTTCCTGCATGCCGCGGAGATCGTATTTGAGATCGTATTTCTGCCAGGGCCCGTCCGGGGACTTCGCGGTGTAAGCCCCGTCGATCACATACAGCACATAAGTTCCATCCTTGGCGCGGTAGAACATCACGTTGTGGCCGGGGCCGACCTCCTGCTTGACGGTGAACGGCCCGGTCGGCGAGGTGGAGGTTGCATGGATGACGCGGGAGTCCGGCCACGCGTTATGCCCGCGCGGGTCGGCTTCCGACCAGCGGGTGGCGAAGATATGATACAGGCCGTCGGCCTCGCGGTGGACGCTCATGCACCAATACGACCACGCCGGATCTTCGAGGCCGTTTTCCACCACGCGCGGTCTCACGTTGGTGCCGCCCCAGGTGTCCGAGCGCAGACCGTTGGGGACGGGCATCGGCAGGATGCGATCAATGAACGCGCCGCCGGGCACGATGTCGGCGGGAACCTTGTAGGCGGAAGGCGCATGCTGCGCGCCGACGGGTCCGTAGCCGTCATCGGCAAGGCAGGCGCATGAGGCGGCAAAAGAAAAGAGGACTGCAATCGTTGTCTTCATATTGTTTGGAACATCATTTTGAAAAGAAACTCAGTGGTGTGGCGCTGTGAATTCGTATTCCCCGGCACCCACCTCAAACACGGCTTTGCCGTTCTCGCAGCGCAGGAATTTCACTCCGGAGGCTTTGGCGGCGGGCTTACCAGATTCCTGGACGTCCTCCGCCTTTGCCGCCGGCACGAAGACCATGGCCGTTGTGTTGGGCGGGATGGTGGCACTCAGACGAAAACGGCCCTCCTCAATCTTCCACCCCGATGCGATGCGGCCCCGGATGGACTGATATTCGCCGCACGCCCAATTCACCTTGCCCACCGGCTCCGGCGAGATGATGAAGCGGGCGAATCCCGGCGAAAGCGGCTCAGGGCGGATGCCGGCGACCGAACCGAGGAACCACTGCTGGATGTGACCGAGCATGCAGTGGTTCATCGATGCCGTGGTATTGGCGTCCCAGGCCTCCGGCATGGCCGTCCAGCCGTTGTTCACGATGAAACCGTAGCTGCCCATGTCGGTGCGGCTGACGATTTCGTGAAGCACATCATGCCGTCCGAATTTCACGAGCGTTTCGATCAGATACGGAAACCCGATGTCGCCAGCGGTCTGCTGGTTGTTGCGCTGGCGCAGGTCGGCGATGATGCGCTCGATCACGGCGGGTTCGTGTCCGGCGGGCACCATGCCGAGTGCCAGGGCCATGCTGTTGGCGCACTGCGGGCTGCCGGAGTTTTTGTATTCGTCCTTGCCGTTGAAAAACTTCGCGTTGAAGGCATCGCGGATCTGGTTGGCGAGTTTGGAGAACGTTTCCTTTTCCTCGGACTTGCCGAGCAATTCCGCGGTATCCGCCACGATCCGGGCGCAGCGGTAGAACGTCGCCATCGCGCTCAGTTCGACTGGCGTGAACTGGGACGGGCCGTTGGACCCACCCGTGTTGTAGTCATACCAATCCCCCAATCCGGGCTTTGGCACGAGATCGGTGGCGGTGTCGCGCATGAACTCCACGTAATTGCGCATCGTCTTGAAGTGGTCCGCCAACACCCGGGTGTCGCCATACCAGCGATGCACCTGCCACGGGATGATCACCGATGCCGCCCCCCACTCGGGAGTGTAGGTGTAGGGGTTGTCGCCGAAATTCGGGTAGGACGGCGCGACCGTCGGCACCATGCCGTCCGGGCGCTGCGAGTCCGTGCAGTCACGGGCGATTTTCGAATAGAAGCCGGTTAGATCGTAGCGTCCGGCGATTGACGGTCCCATCAGGTAGGAAACTTCCAGCCAGCCGAGTTTTTCGCGGTGCGGGCAATCGGTGAGCACGTGGGAGAGGTTCGAGCGCACCGCCCAGTCGATGTTCTTGTCGATCGCGTTGAACATCGGCTCCGAGCACTCGAAGCGGCCGACGCTGGCGGCGGCGTTGCGCACATGGATCGAGACGAGTTCCTCGATCACAGGCAGGTCGTTCGGGTTGGGATGGCCTTGCGGGACGGCACCCTCGACCTGGAGGTATTGGAATCCGCTGTAGTTAAACTGCGGCGCCCAGCTTTCGGGTTCACCGCCGCGCAACGTGTATTGCCAGAAATTCGGGTTGCCGACACCGGCCGGGTTGACCAATCCGCGGCCGTCGTTGCGGCGTTCGGAGCCGCCGTGGCGCTGCTCGGCCGGGGTGAGCTTGATGGTCTGGCCGGACTTGCCGCGCACGCGGATGCACGGAATGGCCGACGCGTTCTGCCCAAGGTCATAGACGAAAATCCCCTTTTCCGGTTCATCGATGCGGACCGGTTTGAAGACGTCGTGTTTTTTCATGGGAGGCGCGTAGGCCGCACGCAATTGACCGCCCGGGCCTTCGGTTTCCGTGGCGGGTTGCCAACCGGAATCGTCGAATTTCGCCAGCAGCCAGCCGTCGGGCATCGTGCGGGCGTCGTAGTCCTCGCCGCCGAGCATGGCGCTGTGGGTGATCGGGCCGGGAATGGTGCGCCAGTTGCCGTCGCTGACAACGACCTGCTTGGTGCCGTCGGTGTATTCCAGTTGGGCTTGCAGGATGAGTTTCAGCGGGCGGTTGGCATGCACGCCATGCACGCGGCGGTCGCCTTCGGTGTTGTAGAAGCCCTTGCCAAGCATCACGCCGAGGGCGTTGGAGCCGGGTTGCAGTTGTGCGGTGATGTCGTGACTGGTGTAGAACACGGTTTTTTCGAAGACCGTCCATGGAGTGTCTAGGAAATGATCGCCAACTTTTCTGCCGTTGAGAAACAACTCGTGATGTCCGAGTCCGCAGACGTGGACGACCGCCCGGCGGACGGGTTTTACCACCGCAAACTCGCGGCGGAACAGCGGCAATCCCGGCGGACTGATCGAAGGATGCCCCCATGGCGCGATGCCGAAGGCTCCAAGTTCCTTGGGCGCAACCCAGCCGTTTTCCTGAAATCCCGTCTCCATCCAACGCGCTGCTGGCTGGTTGGAGCACTTCCAACTGGCATCCACCGGCACGCTCAACACCGTGCCATTGCTGAGGTTCACGACGAGTTTGCCGACCAGGCCCGCCGGTCCGGCCACGGTGTTTTCCGCTTCGATGGCGAGCGTGTTGTCGCCCGCGCGCAGCAGTGGCGTGACATCAAAACGATGAAGTTTTTCCCACTGGTTCGCTTCCCCGGCCGCTTGGCCATTGATATGCACGCGGACGACGTTGTCGGCGGTGGCGAACAACGTGGCGCTGCGCAACTGCGCTCCGGCGGGTAGCGACACGGTCGTGCGGAAGTAGCGTTTCCCGACCGGGGCGGATTCGGCCGGGTTGCCTTCGGGAAACCAAACCCAGAGGCAGCCATCCACTTCAGCACCTGATGGAGCAGGGGCGCCAATCCACTTGGCCTGCCAGTCGGCGGGTTTCAGCAAGCCCATGCCCCAGCGCGCGGGCGAACTCCACGCGGACGCCTTGCCGTCCTTATCCCAGACTTGCACTTTCCAGAAACACTCGGCGTTGGCCGCGAGCGGCTTGCCCGCATAGGCGATCTGGTTTTGCTCGGAAGAAACCACTTTGCCGGAGTCCCAAAGATCGCCCTGGTCGCGCTGCAAGTGGTCGGCAGACGAGGCGACGAGAATCCGGCAGGCTGTTTGCCGGTCTCCGCGCGCGTCGGATTCCAGCACCCAACTGAGGCGCGGCGCGGAGGTATCTACCGCGACCGGATCGCGCTGGTATTCGCAGCGGAGATCGGTGGTGTTCATGCGGGCGTGGCTGGTCGTCACTGCCAGCAGAAGCAGGAGTGTGAAGAGTAGTTTTTTGAACATGGTTTTCAGGGGAGTGACGGTTTCAGATGACCGAGGTCAGTAGCGGATGAACGTGACTTCCGCCAGCCAGGGCGAAGGATTGCAATCCAGCAGGGTGACGCGAAAGCGTTGCGCTGTGACCTCGGGGAATGATGCCTGGAAATGGTGCTTGATGTCACCGCCCTTCAATACTTCCACCCATTTTCCGTCCACGAGCGCCTCGATGCGGAAGGACCGGATGTTGTGAGCGTATTCTCCGCACACGACCGCATTGAAGGTTTCCGGTTTCCCGAAATCCAGTTCGATCCACGGCTGTTTATCGTCCGCGGCCGGAATCCAGCGGGTGAACAGGTTGGCGTCGAGGACGCAGGCGGCGTAATTGGTCGAGGACGATGCGGTCGCGGTGACGGCGCGATGCGGGCGGGCCGGCGCGGGCAGTTCGGTGATCGGCGGGCCGAAGCTGACCAGCTTCCCGATTTCCTCCAGGCGCTTCACCACGTTGTCATCCATGAGGCCGTCCTTGTTTGGGGCGCAGTTGAGGAGGTAATTGCAATAGCGCGCGTTGGCGTAGCGCAGTTCCTTGGCCACATCGGCGGCGGTTTTGAGCGGTTCGTTTTCGAAGCCGGGATTCCAGAACCACAGCGATTGCAGCGTCGGCCCCTGCTGCGAGGGGAGGACGTTGTCGTAGGTGCAGTGCTGGCCGTGCGTCGCCTCGTAGTGAATCACCTGAGACACCGCCAAATCTGCGGCGCACGCGTGGTTGATCAACAGGCAATCCGGCTGCCCGCTTGGTGCGGCGAGCGCGACGTCGGTGCAGGGCAACGCGGTGGGATAGATATATTCCCAACTTGTCTGCGCCTTGCGCTGTTCGCCCGTGAATGTCTGCTTGGCCACATCGACCGTGGGCAGCGGCGAATTCGCTTCCGTGTGGATCCGCATATCCCAACAATCGTTCTTCGAGACACGCAGACGGATGTCGTTGCCGGAGGAGTAGACGATCGCGTTCAGCTCGCCGTTGCCGACGACGAGGCCTTTTCTTGGAAATGTCGGAAACATCGGGCAACGTGACCGCCGCCGCATCCAGCGCGGCCGGATAGGGAATGTCTGCGGCCATCGCCGATTGCAGGATCAATCCTCCCACCAGAACGACAATCAATACCTTCTCCGCCGAGACTGCAGCGACTTTGCGGCATGATGGTCGCCCCGGGAGCGTTCATTGACGACAAGATGACTGGATGCTTGAAAGGACTGCGAAGTGCAACTGTTTCATAAATCTCCTTGTTATTCCGGCACCAGGTCGAATTCGGCGACGGAGGTCCAGGGGCGGTTTTGGACTTCCCGCAGGGACTCCAGCTTGAAGAAGCGCGCGGTGATGGGCTTCGCCAGCATGATCTTCTGGGTCTGATCGCTGTTGGGCCAGTCTCCTTCGGCGACCGATTTCCAATTCTTGACGTCATCGCCGACGGAGATGCGGTAATGGACGATGCGGCCGTGATCGCAGTCCTTGCGCGGCGTCTGGATGAAGCCCTTGACGGCGACCGGTTGTTTAAGTTCGACGACGAGCGCATGCGGCAGCGCGGGTTCGGGCGGGTTCCAGTTGGAGTGCCAGTAGGTGTCGGGGTTGTTGTCCGCGGCGTTCATCGACCAGAAATTTTCGTGCTCGGTGCTGGCACTCATTTTCGGCGCGAGCCGGGCAAGAAACGACTCCCGGGTGAAGGCCGGCAGGTTTCCGTCCAGAGGGATTTCCACGGGCGGATTGAAGGCCGGACTGGCTGCATAGGCGAGCAGACTGCGGCGGAGCTGACGGGCGGCCGGACGCTTGTCCAGGTTGCGGTTGAGATCAAGCGTGCAGACCAGCAGTTTGCCGGGGCCGACCTTTGTCTCATAGACGAGCGCCAGCTTGTGGGTGCGGTCCGGCCGATCAATGGCCTGGACGATCGGACGGTAGTTTTCCGGGGTGCCTTGCAGCCGCATGGCAGAGGTCTGGAACAACAGGTCGAACCACTGCCAGTCGCTGTGCCCGGCAGTGGGGAAATCGGCCAAGGCCGGGTGCGCAGGATCGCAGAGCAAACCAAGCACATGTTTCTGATTTTCAAACATGATCGGCGACCAGAAGGGCGGCGTCATCGCGGTGCCGTAGGGGCTGTGGAACCCGGACGGCAGCAGCACCACGCGCCCTCCGTCGCGCAGCGCCTGCCCGGCGGTGCCGTCAAACGATTTCACGACCAGGACATTGGCGGGATCGGCGGGGACGGCGGCGGGATAGACCCAGAAATTCCAGCGGTTGCGGACGGCACCGTCACGGAGGCTGACTTCGAGCTGCAACTGCCGGGCGCCGGAAATGCCGGAAAGTGGCAGGGTGATTTTGCCGATGGACACAAGCCCCGCGTCAGGGATCGTCAGGGCGGGCAGCGTCCCCTGCGCCAGCACCGTTTTCCCGTCCGTCACCCGCCAGGCCAGGGTGGCGTTGGCGAGCGGAGCGGGACCGTAGTTGGCGAACTCGATATCGGCGACAAAAGTCTCGCCGCTGGTCCAGACCCGCTTGGCCAGCCGGGCGAGCGGCACCTGCGATCCGCAGAATTCGCGGAACCGTTCCGCCGTGACGAACGGTTTCGGATCGAAGAAACTGTTGACCATGCCGACATAGGCCGCGCCCTGGTCGAAGGAATCCTGGAGCCCCAGCAACTGGAATCCGCCGTAGGCCGGCGTGCGCAGGGAACGCTCGATTTCCTCCTTGTAGAGTTCCAGCGAAAGCCGGCCGGTGGCATCGACAAACGCCGGTACCTGAGCGAGCACGCCTTCCCGCCGCGCGACGTCGCGGAAATGTTCGAGCGTCACCGGACGGAGCGCGCCGCTGTATTTCTCAATTTCTGAGAGATCCGGATAGACATACCACTGGCCGGTCTCGTGACTGATCTGCGGGACGGGACGGCCGACCATCGTGGCGCGGTAATCGCCCATCGTTTCCGGCGTCTCGCGGTTGAAATACGGCTCCATGCGGCGACGGCCGCCCGCGCTGCCGTGGGCGACGGCGAAATCGTCGCCGGGCACCTCGTCTTTGATGCCGCTGGCCTCGGGGTTGGAGATGGTGGCGTAAAGCCGGCGCGGATCGCTGGCCTTGCCGCGTTTGACCAGATCCTTGAGGAAAACGATCTTCGGGGTCTTGGCCTCGTTGCCGCCGGAGAAGAGGACGAACGAGGGATGGTTGCCGTAGGTCTCCAGAATACGGTCGAACTCCGCCTGACGCCATTGCAGACCGGCTGCGGAATCCGTGGCGACCGAAGCCTCGCCGTTCGGCAATTCGGCCTGCACATAGAGGCCCAACTCGTCCGCCGCATCGAAGGCCGCCTCGGGCAACACCCAGGTGTGGCACCGGAAATGGTTGAGTCCGAAACTTTTGTAGAGCGTGAAAATTTTCATCCACGCCGCCTTGTCCATTGGCGGATGGCCGGTGAGCGGGAACTGCGCGTTGTTCGCCTCGCCGCGCAGCAGCACCGGCTTGCCGTTGATGGTGAACTGCGTTCCATCGCCCTTGAACGCGCGGAACCCGAAACGGTCATCGCGCGCGGCGATACCGGCTGCGCTCGTCAACCGGATATTCGCCCGATACAGCGGACGTTCGAACTCGCTCCAGCATTTCACGGCGGAGGCGGACAGCTTAACCGGCACGGCCAATTTCGTTTCACCCGGCTGCAGCTTCACGGAACGCGTTTCCTCCGCCAGAATCTCCGACTTGTCGTCGAAGCCGATCCGCGCGGCAATCCGCACCGCCTGCGGCTGGCCGGTGGCGTTGGTCAGCGTGAGGCGCATCTCGCAGATACCGCTGGCGGCATCCGGATCAATCTGATTCGCGGTGACGGACACGGCGGACGTCGGCCGCAGTTCCACCCGGCCGATCACGCCGTTGTAGATGGTGCAGGACTGCTCATGGTAGGCGTGCGTGTTGCAGCCGAGGTCGTGCAGCGGACGGTTGTCGATGCGCAGGGCAATGCGGTGTTTTCCGGGCGTGAGCTGGCCAAATTGATGCCGATGAGGCGCGCTGAGCGTGTTGATGACGCCCACGGGCCTGCCGTCGATCCACGCCTCCGAAATCCAGCAGACGCGTTCCAGGAACAGCTCGACCGATTGACCCGTCCACGTCGCCGGCACCTCCACCGTGGTCTGATACCAGGCGTTGCCACGATAGTCCGACCGGATCATCGGGTGCCAAAGCGGCTGATCCGTGAACTTGCCGCCCCAGATCTGCTGACGGATACCCGTGATCGGATCGCCCAGATTCGACGTGGAAACCGTGCCGGGCAGCCGGATGGTCTGAGACAATGCCCTGTCGAACCACCCCTCGGCGACCCCGACATCCTTGCGGTCCAGTTCGAAACGCCACTCGCCGGCAAGCGGGATCACGTTCACCTTGGCATCTGTCGTATTGTAGGATCCCGACGAAGGCCCGCCGAAATGATCCAGAGAGGTCATCGCTCCAACGTGCGCTTCGGGAGACGGCGGAGATACCGCTGGCTTGCCCGCTGCGGCTTGACCGGCGACGATGCAGACGAATGCCGCTAATAATTTGGCCTGCATAGTGGTTTGATGATGTCTTTCTCCCTGGAAACAGGTGTTACGGTCAGTGTCTCGATCGTGCCATCCCGATACACACATTCCACGGTTGTGTCATTCGGGGCATGGAGTTTGAAGGACACATCCCAGTCCTTGGGCCAGGCCGGCAGCAGGCGGAGTTTGCCGTTGGGACCGGGCTCGGCTTGGAGCAGCATGAGATGGAGGGCGAGCTGCAGGTTGCCGCCGTGATCGACGTCGGGCACCCAGTCGTTGAACTCGTTCCAGAACGCCGGGAAGCGGCTGGTGCTGTGCGAGGCGGCGGACGCGCGGGCAATCATGCCCTGGCGGGTTTCCTCGACCAATCCGAGCAGGGCCGCTTGCACCTGGTCTTGATACCAGCAGGCGGTGTTTTTGTTTTTGCGGGTTGCAAAGGTGTTACGTGCCAATTCGAGATCGGGCTTGCCGAGGCCATAAACCGGATAGGGAAACACCGCGTAGAGTTCCGGGTTTTCGGAGTTCGCCTCGCGCGAAAAGCTGTCGGCCGGCAGGAGCACCGTTTTGCCTTCTTTGGTGCCTTTCGGAACGGGCGGCAGGTCGGCCAGCACGCGTTGCCAGCGGGCGCGCTGTTCGGCGGTGGTGAGTTTCTTCGGCAACGCGAGCAGACGTGGCAGTTGAGTGCCAAGCCCGACGATTTCCGGCAGCGGATTGACGGCGGTGTGCCAGGTTTCGAGCGACGCGGCGGGTTCGAAGCGGATCTTGCCATTCTCGTCGCGCTTGTAATGCAGGTCATAGAACTTGGTAACCTCCTCGGCGTGCGGCATCAGCGTTTTGCGGGCGAAGTCCATATCGCCGGTGTGTTCGACGTAATCGAGCATCATGCGCAGGTTCTCGATATTGTTCTGCCAGTAGTAAGTCAGGTAAGAACACTCGCAGAGCGGACTGGATCGGCTTTCAAACGGCCGTGTCCAGCCGTAATGACCGCTGGCCTCGGCGCCCCAGAACAAAATCGTCTCGCCGAAAAATGCGCCGTCGTGTTTGAAGTGGAGCTGGCAGCGCATCTTGACGAACGGCAGCGACTCGCGATACATGCGGAACCACGGTTCCATCAAATCGAAGTCGCCCGCCGCCAGCATCGGCCAGTAAACCAGGCGCTGGTTCTGGAACCAGAAGCCCGGCCCGCCCCAGCGGCGGTGATCCGGATTCTCGGGGGTGCCGACGGTGAAGATGGAGCCGTTGTATTTGATCGGCTGCGCGCCGCGTCCGCCGGCGGCGTTCATGAACCGGCACAGCGCGTAGGCGCGGGAAATCGTGAACGCCGGGGAAAGCCCCTCCGCTGGGATGTTGGCGGGATTGGTTTCCGCGAGGTGGATTTCACTGCGATCCCAGAAGGCCTTCCACCACGCGAGATGGGCTTGGTAGGCGTCCTGGATCGGGGTGGATTCGACTTTGCGGATGGTTTCATCCAGTTTTGCCGTCCACTGCTCCGGTGTGAGCGGGCTCAGCGTCGTGAGCGGATAGACCGCAAATGCATGCGAGGTCCGGGCCTCGGTGGAATTCAGGGTTTTCGCGTCGGCGGCGGTGAAGCCGGTGCCTTGGATCGACGCCCCGAAAGTGCGGCCTAACAGCGGGTGCGAGATTTGTTTCTGATAGTCCTGCATTCCCTGGAGCTTGAGGTTGATCTCGTAGGGGTCGTTCTCCGGCTTGATGTTGTGGTGATACCATAGCAGGCGGTCCTTCTGTCCCTGGACGATGGTGTCCGGGAAAAGGATCGTCGGATAGGGATCGGGGCCATACAGGTTCTTGAACATGTCGCTTACCTGGGTATTGGTCATGAGCGTCTTTTCATTGCGCCAGGTTTCCAGCAGGACTTGTTGGGAGAATGGTTTGTCGCCGGTGGACTGGACGCGGATCACCGGCTGGTTGGCATCGACCCACAGGCGGGTGGTGACCTCGGAGCCGGGCGCGCCGGCTTTGATGAGGATCTCGCCTTGTTGCAGGCACAGTTCCTG
The DNA here is from genome assembly GCA_963751395.1 of uncultured Verrucomicrobiae bacterium. Lineage (GTDB taxonomy): Bacteria > Verrucomicrobiota > Verrucomicrobiia > Chthoniobacterales > Chthoniobacteraceae > CAVVUC01. The sequence goes on from CAVVUC010000001.1 coordinate 1,383,111, forward strand.
GCGGAACGGGACGCCTGCGGTGAACGGATTCGGTGAAAGTTTCACGCGCACCCGGGCCAGCTTGCAGTTGATGCTGTTTTCGTCCCAAGCATCGGTTTTGCCGATCAGAAAAAGCAAATCACCGTCCTGGACCCAGGCGTTGATGCTGATGTCGCCGTTGCCGAGTGGCATCGTGCCGCTGACGTCCTTGCTGGGGGAATCCCAGACGACATTGTAGGAATCGAGAGTCGGCAACGGCGCGGATCGTGCGAGCGGCGCAAGGCACGCCGCCGCGGCGAGGGCGAGCGATAGGAACAGGGATTTCATGAGTGCGTTTCGGAAACGTGGATGATCCTTCAAAAGTGTTACTTTGCTTGATTCGATAGGATTCGGGCGTCGGCCCAGTTGGCATGGTCGTGCGAGTTGCCGTCGCCGGCGTCGGTAACAACCAATTCCAACTCAAAGACGCCGGAGAGCGGGAGATCGACGGGTTTCGCAGCGTCCCCGGCACGCATGACACCGCTGTCGAATTTCACCTCGCCGTCACACTTCACTTGGAAACGGATCGAGCCGTTGGGGCCGGCCGCGTCAAGGCCCACCCACTCCTCGAAGCGTCCGGCGTATGCAGGTACCGCATAAATCAGATTGCTGTTGGCGTGGGTGCCAAGTCCGCGCGGGTAGCGGGTTCCGCCAATGGTGAGCGGCCCGCCCGTGACGCTGGTTTTCCTGCCCAGTTCGCCCCACTCCTGCGCCTTTTGCACTGGCACCATTTCGTCCAGCCAGTGATCCTTCGGTTCGCTGGCGGCGGTGGTCCATACCAGGGGATCGGAGGTTTTTCCCGTGCGTCCGTCGAGTGTGACCGGCGTGACCGTGTAGGCGATGCGGATGCCGGGGGTGAGTCCGCTTTGGCTGAACTCCCGACGGTTGGTGAACTTGATGAGCCTGCCGTTGTAGTGGATGCGGTACCCCGCTGCTCCGGGAACGGCATCCCACTGGAAAGAAGCCGTATCGGGGCTTGTGGCGACGGCATTCCTGTTAGCGGCTAGCTTGGGCCTGAGCGTCTCGTCCATGGAGCCGAGATCGAAGATGGAAAGGTCCCACGCGTCGTGTTCCTCGATTCGCACCTCTCCATCCTTGGTGACCACGAACGGATACCAAAGGTGGCGGCCGTCGATGGCATTTCCCGGACGCCAGCGGTCGGCCATGAAGATGAACGCACCGGGCTTGCCTGCGACCGGCAGGACGTGGGTGGATTGGCCGTCGAAGGTGATGTTCACCCGCTCCAGCGGGCCGACGCAGGGATTGCCGAGTGAGGTCCAGGGTCCGCCGATGTGGTCCGCCACCGAGAGGCGCGCGGCATTCGGTGCCCATCCAGAGAGACCGGAAGAGATCATGTAGTATTTCCCTTGGTGTTTGAAGAGTGCCGGGGCCTCGTTGCCACCACCCGGCAGCACGCGGTAATACTTTCCGGCGGGTTTCAGGTAGTCGTCGCTGAGCTGGGAAATGTGCAGTGTGCCGTTTTCCTCGGATGCGTAAACGTGATAGGCCGTGGCGTCGTCGTCCACGAAGAGCGTCATGTCGCGCGCCATCTGCCCTCCGACGTGGTCGCGGCGGAAAAACTTGTTCGCGTTGTCGAGTTTTTCCAACTCCTCCGGGGTGAGTGGTTTTTTCGCTTCCTCGGGCACATTGAGCGGCCACACACCGGCGTTGGGGCGGAACCGCGCGACAAACCGATAGGGGCCGGTGACCTGATCCGCCACGGCTACGGCGCTCTCTGCGGTCTGGTAGCTGCCATTGGCCTCATAATGAAACCACATCACAAACTTACCGGTTTTGGCGTTGTGAATCACTTTCGGCCGTTCGAGCACGCAGCCTTTGCGGATTTCGCCATCGGGTTCGGTGGAAACCGCGAACGCGATGCCTTCGTCCTTCCAGTTGTAGAGGTCTTTCGATGAATAAACGCCCACGCCGACATGGGCGGAGTTGCCGGCGTCGCCGGCGATCATGTGCTGGCCGAACCAGTAGTAAACGCCATCATGGAACAGGATGCCACCGCCGTGCGCGTTGATGTGGACGCCCTTGTCATCCGGCCAGCTTTCGCCGGGAAGGAAGGACTGCGAGGGGGTGGCCTGCAAAGCCATCGGCAGAAGCAGGAGTAACAAGATGGATTTCACTTTGATGATCATCGTTTTGGTCGTGCGCTTGAACCAGCAGGACATCAGGTCATCCGGCACGGCGATGGCGGGGAGGGGGCGGGCACAAAGCCCACGGTCAGGAATGACTGGAAGGATTTCATGGTGTGGCGGTTCTTACCCGGAAAGAGCAATGGTTCCCGCTGGTTCCCGCTGGATTAATTCGTCTGGACTCGCACCCCTTTGGGGGCATCCACCGTGGTTTTCACGGTTCCATCGGGCATCTTTTGATGTGCGATCTTCACCACGCCGTGGGGCGTCGGGAAAGTGCCTTTCGCCCATTGCAGGTCACCGAGATGCGGCACGATCCTGATGCGCTTGCAGCCAGGCTCCACCACATTCACTCCCAACACATATTGAGTCAGCCAACTGGTTGGCCCCGAGGCCCAGCCATGGCAAAAACTATGGCGGAACTGGTTGTAGCAATACCCACCGTACGATGCGTGGACATCCACCTTTCCTTGCGGCACTACTTCGTCGATGCGGGCTGCGTTTTTCATCCAATCGATGTCGAAATCCTCCCAGAAAGTGGTGGCCCCCAAGTCGAGCATGGCCCCCCAATATTCGCGGATGTTGTTGAGCGCTCCCTGGTGATCGCCGGCCAGTGCGCGGGCATTCAGCATGTAATAGCCGTAGAAGGTGGACATTTTGTGAACACCATCTTTCGCCAGCACTTCCGAGTTTGCGGTTTTGGGATCGACCAATCCCGACATTCCAAGCAAGGCCGCAGCCTGTTTGGAACCGGCCATTGCAGGCACATGTTTCCTGAGTTTTTCAAGCGATGCATGGCACAAGCCGACTGTTTCCCGATCGCCCAGAACTTCACAGAGTTCCGCGCCGGCGCGAAATGTCATGACCATCATCGCCTGCAGGCCGGCATGAACCGCCTCTGGATTTCCACTCGACGGCCAATCGAGGAATCTCCCGCCATCGAGGTTTTCCTTGCCTGACTCATCGATCTTGGTGGCCAGGTGTTTCAGCAGGCTGGTCAGGTAGGATTGTTGTTGTTTCAGGTAGTCGAGATTCCCCTGATGGTAATACCAGTCGCGGTGAATCAAGATCCACCACATCGAATACGAGCTGATGCCATTCATCCAATTCGGCAGCGGTGTCAGGTCGCGGGCGAGGTCGAGGCTCTTGGGGACCACTTCGTTCGCACCGAAGACGGAATTGATGGTCATGACTTCGGGATGCATGTCGCCCACCCACACCAAGCGGTCGCGCTTGATGCCATCCCACAGGTATCCCTGCATGTTGAGGTGAACGGTGTAGGCGCCGGTCATCCAGATTTGATTGAGCCGATCGTCATTGCAGGTGAACGAACCCAGATACGGAATGTCGCGGTAGTTAAATATGGCGCTGATCTCCTTGATTTCAATTTGGGCATCCGGATCCACCAGGTCGATCCGCACAAACCGGAAGCCGGAATTCCCAACTTCCAGGCGACCCAACCAGGGCAAAGCCACCACAAAGTCGCGCATCGCGTGGTCGTTGGTGGCCCCCTGAGCGCCCGCATCGCTCATGGCTTCGCTCACCGATTCGCCAAAACGGATGCGAACTTTTCCGGGAGGATTCTTATTGCTGATGGTGGTCACCAATTCGATGCCACCCTGGATTTCTCTGCCAAAATCGAGGATCAAGCCCGGCTTCGAGTCTTTATCGCTGGTCAATTTCAGGTAGTTGCCTGAGTTCAAGTCGGCCTGCCCGATCCCCGGCTTCAGGATGCTATTGGCATTCACGACCTGTTTCCCTGAAGGATCGGAAACCCAAACCACGCGTTCGGCGGTCAGATACTTCCGGGTCAGGCTGGTGGAGCGGACCAACGAAGGATCTTTCGCATGAAAAACCGGAGGCAACTGGGCCATTGCCGGAGCAATCGTCATTGCCGCAAGCACGGCGGTGAAAAATCCAGTCATCTGATTCATGGTTTGTTGTTTCAAAATTGACTGGCGGTTAGGGCTCGATTCCTTGTGAGAGCATCAGCGTCACCGGTCCGAGCAAACCGGATGAAACCAACGGCGATTGGGCGTTGTAGGGATCATGCGTGCAGTAGGTGTAACGGCCGGCCTTGATCGGCTGTCCGCCAAGGAAGCCGGGCGGGCGCTCCACGGTGCGCACGTTCGCATCGGCAGGTTGTTTGTCGCCGATGAGACGGTTCGCCCAGCGGTTGACCACTTCGATTTCCAGTGGGTTATCGCCAGCCTTGAGGGCGCTGGTGACTTCGATGCGCCATGGCGCGCACCACACCACGCCGAGATCCTTGCCATTCAGGCGGACGCGCGCCATGTCATTGACCACTCCCAGATCGAGATACGTCCTGCCTTTGGGGACTTGCGCCACGTTGACGGATTTCCGATAGGTGGCGATGCCGGAATAATACTTGATGCCGGTTTCGGGTCGGGCGGTCCAATCTTGCAGGGAATCGAACGTCACCTTTTCCGGGCCGCCCCATTTCGGATCAAACGCAACTTCCCATGCGCCGGAAAGCTCCTGCATCGGCTTCAATTCCGGGAAATTCTTTTCCGACATTGGCTGCGGGAGCCGCGCCCTTCGCGTCGAACACCACGAAGAAACTCTGGTGCGCGGCGAAGTCCATCGGGATGGTGGTCAGGCCGTCGGCTTGCTCGAATTGCGTGAGCGGCTTCTGTTCGCTGGTGACGGGGTTCCAGAGTTGTGGTTTGCCCTGGCCGGCCCGGAAACGGCACTCGGTCTGGATTGGAGCGCCGGTCCGGTTCGACACGAAATAGATGTCCCGATTATCGGTGCGGCGGTGGCCGTAGCGCACGGGGCCGGTGGAGGTGAAATCCTCCTTGATGCCCATTTTTTGCAACAGCGAGGCGGTTAGATCGTAAGATGGATAGAGTGGTGGGGTGGGGGAGTTGCCGCTGGAACGCGGAGGTGCTGGCGACAGCTCTCCGCCCCAATGGATGACACCTTTGCCATAAGGGCGCTTCGTCGCCGTCGGCGGCGCGTCCAGGCTTCCCCAGAGGTCCTTGGCAACTGTTTTGACTTCCTGATCGCAGGCCGGATAGCCCACGAGACTGGGAGATTTCACCGGCGGCGAACCGACGACCGTGGCCCCGGCTTTCACCAGGTCGCGGAGTTTGGCGAGCAATGCCGGGGTCATGGTTTCCATCTGCGGCAGGACCAGCATGCGGTAGGAGGTGCCTCCGGGGAAGGCGATGCGCCCGTCCTTCACCTCGGCTCTGGACATGAGCATCTTCGGCGAGCATCCATCGAAGCCATAGCCTTTCTTGTCAGGCAGCGCGCCGTTATCCACCACCGCGTTGGACGGAGGCAGGAAGATGTGGGGCGTTCCTTCAGGTGTTAGGTAAAGCACATCCGCCACCGAAACCCCTTGTCGGAGAATCTCCGAGCAACGGGCGAGATAGCGGTGGTAATCCTCCACCATCGGCCACCAGGTTTGATTCCGGTGCCAATGCACGCCATACGGCCCGAAGGTCATGCCGGGCTTGTAGGCGTCGCCCAATGTCTGGTGCGGGTAGGTGTGAAAGACGATCCGGTTGATGCCCACGGCAAACGCCCAGTCGCCCTGATTCTTCAAGGTCCACGGATAAGCATCCAACGCTCCCACCGACGTGAACGACTCGGCGGAAACGATCGGTTGCCCCATCACATGGCCGACGGAGGTCGCCTCGAACACGCTGTAGGCCGAGGCCAAGCCGTTATTCCAGAACTCCGCCATCGGAACATCCGCCACCGAGCCCAGATCGAGATCGCCGGCCGGGTTCATGTCGTAGGGTTCGATGGAAAGGGAAAGCCCGTGTTTACGGCCATACTTCTTCACGGCTGCGGCATGGTTTTCCAACACGAGTTCCTGCCCGGTTAAACGAAGGTCCCAGAGAAAACGCTCCGACATTTCGAGGCTGCGGATGGCGCGTCCGGTGTAAACCGGCAGCCACGGGCGGGCATCGTAACCACGCCGCTTCTTGAACTCATCGAGAAACGACGGCGTCCAATTCTGTGCGCCGGATTCCCAGCTATCCATGTGCAAGGTGGTCAAACCGTGTTCCTTCGCGCGCGGGCTGATTTTAGCTAACAATTTCCCTACATACTCGTCGAGGTGGGCTTCCAGCGCCTTCACGTCGAACTTGTCGGACTCCAGACCGATCGCGGTGGATGGGGCGGGTCGGCTGCTCGCGCCCGTGACCCGCCGTCCCATGCGGATGACCGTCCAATCTCCGCCTGGCGCGTTCCATTCGAGGGTCCCGTCCGGCTTGAGTTTGTTTGTTAGGTCAAGGATCTCTTTCGGCTGGATGATTTCCTCCGGCGCGGGTTCCTCGAAGCGCGCCGGGGCGGGCAAATGGGGTTTGACGTGCTTCCATAGCGTATATGGCTCGCGATCAAACAGCGCCTTTTCATTGATGTCGGCGATGACGGGTTTGCGACTGGGGAAGGCCAGGACCGCCACATCCTCGTAATAGGGGCTGGCCATCGTGTGGAACTGGGTCGAGCGCTGCGCCGGCATGGGAAGCACCGCCGAATAATTCTGAGGACCTTTGATTTCGACCGAACTGAAAACCAGATGCTGCATCGCCTGCTCCGGCTTGACCCAGGGTCCGCCGCTGCCGCACCAACCCGGCCCGATGCCGAGGGTGATGTCGATGCCGAGGCGTTCCGCGTCGCGCACGGCCTGTACGAAAAGCTCCTGCCACTTCGGACTCATGAACGCCACCGGTCCTCCGGGTGGCTCACCGATGTCCACCTCAAGAAACACCAGGTTGCCAAGGCCCGCCGCCTTCATCGATTCCAGGTCGGCGGTCATCTCCTTGCCATTGAGATTGCCGTTGAGGAAATACCAGTAAACCCCTGGCCGCGCGGAGTCCGGCGGATTGAGGAAGTTGTTTTCCATCCCGCCCGCAGCCAGCACAGCACCGCTAAGCGCATACGGGACAAGCGCCATGCTGAATTTCTTAAACATGTGGGTTTGCGGCGTCAGGCTCTCACTTTTTCCGCTCCGTCGAGGTGCCGCCCGCGACGGTCAGCACGCCCGCCCCGGCGATGAATCGCGGGTGGGTGACGGCGCGGTAGTTGCCGGGCGGCAAGGCGGTGCCGTTGACGGTGAGTCCGGCGACTTTCTCGGTCACGCCGGAGCCGATGTTCAGCCTGCCATTGCCGATGAGGATGACCTGTGCGGTGGGTGCCAGCGCGCCGCCGGGGTTGTTGAGCTGGCAGACCGCGCCATTGGCGACCGTGAGGTTCCCGGTGCCGAGCGTGCCCGCCCCGCCGGCGGTGAGGATGCCGGCGCTGACCGTTGTTCCGCCGCCGTAGGTGTTTGCGGCGGCGAGCGTGAGTGCCCCCGGTCCTGCTTTCTCCAGGCCGGCAGTGCCGGCGATCGCGCACTCGATCGTGGCCGCCATCGCGCCGGGAACCGTAACCGTCGGCGCGATGCCGGTGAGCGTCAGCGCGTCGCCGCCGAGCGTGTAGCCCCCGGCAGCGAACGCGATCCGGTTGACGTTGATCTTGCCGGCAACCGTCACCGTCCCCGGCTTTCCGCCGAAGACCGCCGCGTAGTCGGCTCCCCCGAAATCCAGCCATTTCGCGGGTGCTCCATCATACCAGTTCGCCGCCCCGCCAACCTCCCACGTGCCCGGACCGCCCCTGCCGTCCGCACCCCAGTAGAGCGGCGTCGCGGCATCGGATTGCGCCTTGTAAATGCGGAGGGCGTCGATGTTCAGGCGCACGAAGGAAAAGTTGACGCCCTGGCTGTTGGCGGCATTTTTGAAGCCGATCGTGTAGGTGCCGGGAACCAGATTCGGAGACCGGAAGACGCTCGTCCCGACGACGGGGACGGGCGAGTAGTGGTTCAGTCCGACCCAGAGCGAGCTGCCGCCGCCGTCGAGCGTGTAGTGGGCGGTCCGGGATTCGGCATCGCGCGTCGGGATGACATCGACCCCCGAGCCGTTGAACGTGTAGCTGCCGTTCGCGTCCTTGAGTTCGCTGACGTGGATGTCGTCCTTGTATTCTCCAAGCCCGCGCTTCGTCCGGTAGCTCCAGAAGTCGGGCCGCGTGACCGTGAAGCCATACAGCGACGACTGGAATCCGCCCGCGGCGCGGTTGGTGTAGGTTCCTTCGAGGGTGTGGGTCGTGTTTGCGAGGCCCGTGATCTTCGCAGCGCAGCGGTCGGGCTGGTCGGTGCTGACCCGCACCGTCGAATGCGGCTTGCCGTCGAGAGTCAGCACCATGTCGGCGCTCCCGAATTCGGCTTTGGCGAAGAGATCGACTCCGGTCCCCTGGAACGTGAACGAAAAGCTGCTGCCGTTGATGATGTGGTCGCCCCGTCCCTCCCACGGGCCGGCGAGCGCGGCGGCATGCGAATCGTAGGAGGTGGTCTGGAGGAATTTCACATCCGGCTCGCTGTCGTTGATCAGCTCGGTCACCCGGAAGGCGTCCACCGTCATCAGGCTGCCGCCCCGCTTCGTTCCCGTGAGCGTGTGGGTGCCGCGCGGGAGTCCGGACTTGAAAAAGACGCTTTGGAAATTTCCTTTCCCCTTCGAGAGATCGACGCTGCCGCAGGGCGTCCCGTCGATGGCCAGATCGACGGTCCCGCGGTCGGGTCCGCGGCCGCTGATCCAATCGACATCGGTTCCATTGAACGTGAACGCGAACGAATCGCCGTCGGCAGTTGCGACGTGCGAGTCGTTGCGGAACTCGCCGCGGTTCCCGTTTTTCCGGCGGGTCCAGGTCGTCCCCCGGTAGCTCACCGAAGCGCTCGTGTCGTTCACCAGACCGGCTCCGCCGAGGCAGAGAACATCCAGGGCGATCACCGTGTCGGGCGCGGTCCAGGAAGCGCCTTCCGGCAGGGTGAGCGTGATGCCGCGGCTGTTCTGGTCGAGGGAAACCGGGCGGCCGCCATCGAGAAGCCGGGCATTGGCGAAGACCTTGCCGTCCGCCGGAGCCGGAAGCGTCAGCGTGTTTCCCGCAGGCGGTTTGAGGACATGGAGGTATTCCCTGCTGTTGTCGAACGCCTTCGTCGCCACGCCCCACTCCAGCTTGGAAAGCTTCACGACCGCGCCGCTGAACGGCGGCGGATACGAGGTGCTCGGGTTCGTGTTCTTCACCGAATCGGCGATCGGTTTGAAGAGTTTGACAAAGCCATCGAGGATGGGCCGGCAGCTTTTATCGAGGCCGCCGCGCGAGTTCGCTCCGGCCCCGTGGGCGTCGATGCTCCACTGGATGCCGCCGCCCATGGTGTTGGCGGCCGCCTGGATGACGGTCGTGATGAGCATGTCCTCCGGCGATTTGGCCGTTTGGTTGAAAATCTGATACTCCGCAGCCATCCGGCCCTCGTGGAATTCCCACTGGACCTCCTGGACGCCCTCATCCGCGCCGTAGGACTGATAGCCGCCGTTGTTGTGGGTCAGCACCAGGTCCGGGTTGCGCTCCTTGATCGTCTTCATCAGCCGGCGGTAGTCCACGACCTTGTCCTGGGTGCAATCCTGGAAATTCTCGTCGAGCCAGAGGCCGTCGAGGCGCGAGCCGTAGCGATCGATGAGTTCGGCGAAAAGGTCGTTGATCCAGTCGTTGTGCGGCTCGGCGACCGGCTGGAAGGGATGGCAGTAGAAAAACGTGCGGATGCCCTTTGCGCGACAGGCGTTGAGCAGTTTTCCGAGCAGATCAGACTTGGGGCAACTCGGCCTGTTGGGCGCCCACCTGGCCATCGCGGCGCTGGGGAAGAGCGGGCATGTCCCGGAATGCCAGGCGGTGACGACGACGTATTGCGCCCCGGCCTGAACCAATTGATCGACGTAGTTTTCCACATCGAGGGCCTCGGCAAATTCGTCGATCGTCTTCGGACGCGTGCCGTCCTCCCTCGGGCCTCCGTTCATGCCGTATCCGTTCCAGACGTAGTGGCTGAAGATGCCGTATTTGAGGCGCTTCCAGATCTCGCGCCGCGAGAGGCCGGTATCCGGCACCGCCGCGATGCCCGCGAGCGCGCGGGATTCCCGCACGGCCGTCCCCGAAGCGATGCGGCCCCTCGGACCCCACGTCCCCGGCGCGAGCTTCAAGCCGTTGACGTAGATTTCGGAGACCGGCGTCCCGGAGACGGGAGGAACGAGCACGGCGTCGCCGAGCACATTCACGCGCACCCCTTTGGCAAGAGAGGCTTTCGAGAGGTCGAGCTTCCCGTCATAGACCGTGATGAACCCGGTGATGGCGACATCCCCCTCGACCCGCATCGTGCCGGGTCCGTCCTTCACAAACCCCGTGCTGCCGCCGGATTCGGCGATCCCGCCTGCCAGCAGCAGGTCGGCCGCTGCCGGACCGTCCTGAACCGTGAATGCGGGGACGGAGAAAAGATCGCGCACCAGGACGACCTGCTCCGCCACCTTGATCGTGCCCGGGCCCGCCTTGATGATGAAGCCATGGGTCTTGGGGTCGGGTTCGACGCCCGGCATTTTCGCCAGATCGGCAGCTCCCCATGCGCGGGCATCGCCGCCGAAGGCGAGGAGAAACGCGAGGAATGAGATGAATGAGCATTTGATCATGGGAGTTTGTTGAAATCGAATGGGAAAGGGTGACTGAGGAATAGGCTTCATTCCGGGCGGAGCGTGATGGCGCGCAGGTTGATGGCTTTCCATGCCTGCGGGTCGGCGGGTCGGACGCGCAGTGTCTGCAGGCCGGGCGACTTGACCTCGAGCGTGCCGAACTCCAGCGGGGCGTAGTCGTTGTGCGATGCGGTCTTGGGCACCTCCGCGCGGAGCGGCGCGCCATCCGACTCCAGCACGAGCGCGCTGCCGGTTTCCGGCGCGGCGGTCTGCGCGGAAACCTTGTATTTGCCAGCTTTGGCGAATTTCACCGTCCACTCGACATAGTCGCTGCCGTTGTTCCAATAGCCGAGGTTGGCCTGGCCGTTGCGCGCTTCGCTTTGGATCTTGCCGTGCGTCCCGGCAGTCGCGGGAGTCAGGTTCAGGGAACCATCGGCGGCGGGTTTGACGGCAGGCGTCATGCCCGACACCGCCTTGAGGTTGACTCCTGTGATCTTCAGCCCATAGGCGAACTTGCCCGGTTTTTGCGCCGGGAGTTTGACTTCCAGTCCTTCGTCGGTTTGCCGCCAGGCGAGTTTCGCACTGCTGCCTAGCAGTTTGGCGTCCGTGATTTTGCCGGAGCCCTCCGCCAGCGAGCGAACGAGCACTTTGCCATCGGTTGGCCTGGCCATGAGCCAGGCGTAAAGGTCGTCGCCTTTTTTGGTGAAACGAATGTCGGCCGCGGTGTATGGCGTGTTCACCTGGTGCTGGCTGAGCGGTCCATTCGGCATCACCACCGAGCCCTCGCCCCACTTGTCCCAGGCGTGACTGCCGTAGATGCCCTCGCCATTGACGCGCATCCACTCGCCCATGTCCTTGAGCATGGCGACGCATTCGGGTTCCATGCCACCCTCCGGGTCCACCGGCACGGCGCAGGCGTAGTTGCCGCCACGGGACGCGTATTCCAGCAGGCTGCGGACGAGGTTGACCGCGTTGTAGGTGTAACCGGGGCCATAATACCAATCGCCGATCGGGTTTTCGCCGATCCACGGCTGGCCTGTCATGATTTTGTTAGGGATGTTGACCTCGTAGGTCATGCCGACGGCTGGATTCCCTGCCTGGAACTTGATGAGCGCGAGGGTGTCCACCTTGCCATGTTTGGCGAGCGAGCGGTTGTAGAAATGGGCCACCACGCGGCGGGCGGCGTCGCACTTGAAACCGGAGCCACTGAGCGTCCCGCTGAAGGGTTCCGGGCTGTTGCCATCGGTGTAAAACATGTCCGGCTCATACTTGTCGATGGCGTCCATGATGCGCAGCGCCCAGCGTTCGGCATACCACTTGGCATAGTCCTGATGGTCCTGGAAAATCCCCTTTCGTCCGAACGCGATTTCGGTGACCGGCTTGCCGGCGCCATCGGTGTATTCGCCGAGGTTGATGTTGTAGAGCAGGCGCGGGTCGAGGCCCTGCCACCATTTTCCCTTGCCGTCGGCGAGGGTGAGGTTGCCGTCGTAGGGGATGCCGGCCTTCGGGCCGTTGCGGTCGGCGCGGTAAGCATCGGCCCACCACCACCAGCTATATTCGTGGTGAAAGGTGATGCAGAAACGCATGCCGCGGTTTTTCGCCTCCCTGGCCCATCCGCCGATCATGTCCTTTTTGGGACCGACGTTGACCGAGTTCCAGGGGTTGTAGGTCGAGTTCCAGAGGTCGTAGTTGTCGTGGTGGACGCCGACGACCATCATGAAGCGCATGCCGGCATCGTGGAATGCCCCGGTGAGTTTGGCAGCGTCCCACTTCGGAGCCTTCCAGGCATTGAGGACATCCTTGTATCCGAACTCGGACGGGTGGCCGAAGTTTTTGCGGTGGTTGTTGGCGGCACCCTCGCCTTCGCGGTAGAGCTTGCGGGCATACCAGTCGCCGCTGCGGCCGGACGCCTGCGGCCCCCAGTGGACGAACACCCCGAACTTGGCATCGTTGAACCACTGCGGCGTGCCCGGGTAGTTTTGTTTGATCGATTCCCAGGTCGGTTCGAAGGGTCCGGGCGCGATCTTGAAGTCCATTTTCACCTCGGGAAACGACGCGGGGTCGGCGGGATTTTTGCTGTTGGGAGCGGCGGCCGGCGGCACGGCCGGGGCCTTGTCGAGAGCCCATCCAGGCGACGGGGCGAAGTTGGGCGCGGCTTGGACGAAGGAAACGCCGAGGCCTAAGAGGCACGACGCGAACAATGGATAGGGATTCATGGCCATGATAATTGGGAACTTCTTGAGTTGCGTTGGACGATGCTGATTCGGGGAGGGGAAATGGGTTATTCCATCCGGAACACAATAGCGAAGGGAAACTCCGCGTTGGCCGGGTATTGGATATGCAGGGCCTCGTTGTCGTATTTCCAGTCGAGTTTGGCGGGTGATCCGAGGAGGGTGACGGAGGATGGCGGTGCGCTGAGCAAGCCAGCGGACTTGCCGAGCGTGCGGATGCGGAGGATTTCACCGGCCTTGGGCACGGACATCACGAAGGCATAGACGGCACCGTCCTTGCCCTGGGTGAATCGGACGTCGGTTGTGGCCATGGCGAACTCCGCGTGTTCGCGGACGATCGGGCCGGACGGAAAAGCGCGCGGGATGGAGCTGCCGGAACCGGGGCCGAAGCGTGCGTCGAGGATCTCCAGCGCGCCATTGCCGCCGAGCGTGAGGCGCTCGCCTTCGGCACGGGCAATCGAGCCGGATTTTCCACCGAGCTGGTATTTCACTGTCAGCACCTTGGGCACGCCCGGCGCGGGATCGCCGACGCCGAGTGCCTGCACGCTGACGGTCAAGTCCAGCTTCCCGCCGCTGGCGAGCTTGCGGGCTTGTTCGGTCACGTTGGCCGACTGAGGGGACCCGGCGGCTGCCGCGTCCTCACCGATGATTTTCCAGGCGCTGCTGCCATAGATCGCCTTGCCGTTGCGGCGGGTGAACTCGCCGAAGTCCTGCCACATCTTCACACCGCCGGGTTCGAGGTCGCCTTCGGGCGTGAGGCCGATGTTGAGGTTGAAATTTCCGTCGCGCGAGATCGCCTCGATCATCTGGAAGATCATGCTCTTGGAATCATAGATGGTGTTGTCCTCGAAGAACCACTCGCCCACCGTGTTTTCCCAAACCCACGGATCGCGCTTGATCGGGCCGGTGTAGCCGTTCTCATGCGGCGCGGCGATGCCGGTGATGCGCGGGCCGCCCTTGATGACGGCCATGCAATCGACCGTGCCGCCGTTTTTCGCGGCGCGCTTGTTATACATGTGGGCCACGGCTTTCACGGTGGCGTCGCTGATCACGCCCTTGGCGGTGCCGTGTCCGGTGAAGGGCTCGGTGCCGTCGGTGTAGAGCATGTCCGGATCGTAGTCGTCCACGAACTGCTTCACGCGGTGAAACCACTTGAGCGTGTATTGCTCGGCGAAATTGCGGGTTTCCGGATGGACAAAAATGTCGCGCACCGGCGTGAAGAAACCGTCGCGGATGTTCTTGCCGGGGAGTTCCTCGGCTTTGAGGTCGATGCCGTAGAGGTCTTTGGGATCGAGGCCGTCCCACCACTTGCCCTTGCCGTTTTCCTTGGTGCGGGTGGCGGCGTCGTAGGGCACGCCAGCCTTCGGACCGGATTTGTCCGCGCCGAACGCGGTTTGGAACCACCACAACGAGTAGTCGGCGTGGAAGGCCATGCCGGTGCGGAACTTGTGCTTGCGTGCCTCGGCGAACAGCTCGCCGACGATGTCGCGTTTCGGGCCGACGTTGACCGAGTTCCACGGCTGGAACTTCGAGTTCCAGAGGTCGAAATTATCGTGGTGCGCGCCCTGGACGAGGATGTAGCGGGCACCGGATTCCGCGTAGAGATCCATCAGTTTTTTCGCGTCGAACTTCGGGGCCTTCCACGCGTTGAGCACATCCATGTAGCCGAACTCGGATGGGTGACCGAAGTTTTTCACATGCTGGTCATACATCCAGCGGTTGTTCGCGCGGCCCTTGCGGCCTTCCGGTGGTTGTTGATAAAGGAAGCGCGCATACCAATCGCCATTGCGGCCCATCGACTGCGGTCCCCAGTGGAACCAGACGCCGATCTTCGCCTCGCGCCACCAGTCGGGTTCGCGCTTGAGCTTGTCCGCGCTGAAGGATTTCCAGTCGGCGGAAAACGGCCCCGGCGCGATGGCATCCGGGATCAGACAGGGAACCTTGGCGGCGTCCGGCGTGAGCGGTTGCTCGACCTTTTTGTTGCCGCCGTAGGCATCGGCGGGTGCGCGGTCGCCGGTGGTCTCGGCTTCCTTGGTGAGGTCCGGCTCGGCGTGGAGGGAGGCGGCGAGCAACAGGAATGTGATGACGGTGATGGATCGCATGATGACGTTATGGAATGTTCACTAGAATTTTCCGAACACGCGAAGTTCATTCAGCTTGAGAGGCGGACCGGATTGTGTGCGTTCGATACGAAGGAAGCGCGCGGTGGTTCCGGCCGGGACTTTGATGATCCATGGCCTGGCCGCACCGATGCTGACAGGTTGTCCTTCCGGAATCACTTTGACCTCGTCCTTGCCATTGATGGAAAATTCGACACGGAGTTCCTTCGGCACGTTAGGCGCGGGGTCGCCGCCGCTCAGGGAGTTGCCCGCTTGCAGATTGAGGCTGCCGGAAACGACGGCCTGGCGGAGTTTGTCGGTGACATCGGCCACTTGGGCTTCACTGCCGTAGGTGGCTTTTTTGATTTCCAAGGTGTCGGCTGGAGCGGACGTGAAGGTGGCGATTGGTTTCGCGTGGGTGAAATCCATCGTGTCGGAAATCTTCACCACATCGCCAGTGGCGAGCGAGCCGCTGGTTTCGATGCGGCGGATCGCACATGGCAGGGCAAGATCCATCCAGAGCCAGGGTTGTGCGTCATCCGGGTGGCTTGACCAACCCGTGCTGTCGGAGCCATCGGCGGCTTTCGATGGATGGGTGGCGTTGTTGGCGTGCGAGGAGGCGCGGCAGGCTTTCCAGAGGGCGACGTTTTGAACCGGCGAGTCGTCCGCGACGGCGAGGGCGATCACGGTGTCGAGCCGATCCCAGGAACTTCCGGTCGGGAGCGCGAGGCTGAGGCCGCTGGCATCCTGCTTGAGGGCGACGGGCTTCTTATCCGCTAACAGAACGGCCTTGCTGAATTTTTTGCCATCGGCGGGCGGCGGGAGTTTGAGGGTTGCCGAGCCGTTGGCCGGGGGCTTGAGGATGTGGAGATACTCGATGCGGTCGTCGATCGAGCGGGTGGCGACGCCCCAGGCGAGGTCGGCGATGCGGGTGGCCGGCGCGGTGCGCCAGGAAGTGCTCGGGTAGGTGTTTTTGATCGAGCGTTCGACCGGTCGGATCAGTTTGCCGGTTCTTTGCATGCGGTCGAGCACGCCGGTTTCCCAGCCGCCGCCCGGATAGGGGCCGGCGGCCCAGAGCGTGCCGCCGCCGTCGGTGTTGGAGCCGGCCTGGAGCACGGTGTAGCGGAACATGGATTCCGGCGTGTAGGGGATCCATTTGTTGAAACCGACTTTTTCACTGCTCTGGGCGGGTTTGGTTTTTCCTTCTGGAAACGCCGCCCAGAAGATGCTGCCGGTGACCACTGAGATCGGGATCTTGTAGGATGTCCACTGGTCGCCGTCCGGGGTGTTGTGCGAGTGGTTGTAGAAGACCTCCATGTTGCCGAGATCGCAGCTGTAGAGGTTGCCGTAGTCGTTCTGCATCATCAGCAGGTGCGGGTGCTTCGCGGTGATGGTCTTGCGCAGCCGAGGGTAGTCCACCACACGGTGGCTGTCCGCCGCGCCGCTGCCCTCGTCGAGGTAAAGGCCGAGGAGGTCGTTGCCGTAGCGGTCCACCAGCTCGGCGTAGGCCTCGTTGATGAAGTCGTTCCACTTCGCGCGGTTCCATTTGTTGAAATCCGGATTGGAGCCCTGGCCGCGATGCCAGCCGGTCCTGGCCATGTCGGCATCGGTGAAGTCATGACCGTCGCGCGGGTGGGTGTAGAGCAGCACCTGGACGCCCTTGGCCTTGCAGGCCTTGATCATGTCGCCGATCAAGTCGCGCTTGGACGAATGACCGGGCAGCCACTTGTCCATGACCTTGCTCGGATAGAGCACGTTCATGTTGGCGTGCCAGGCGGTGAAAAGCACGTATTCGACGCCCATCGCCTGGATGTCGCGGGCAAAGCCTTCGGCGTCGAAACGGTCCGCGACGTCATCGAGTCCGGCGGGCTTTGAGCCGTCCTTGTTGACAGTGACTGAGTAGGCGTCACCGCCCCAGACGTAGTGGACGAAGAAGCCGTATTTCATCGCGCGGAAATTGGCTTCGGCAGCGGGTGAGGGCGGGGCGGCTTGCAGCGGCGAGAGGATGCCGGCGGACAGTGACAGGCTAAGGAACAGGTATGGTAGTTTCATTGCGGCTGGCAGAAGATTGTGGTGGGTTGGAGTTACGGTTTCCATTCCGGGTGCTTGCCAAGCCAGTTGACGATGTCCTTTTCGCGGGACGCTGGCGTCACCTTGAGCGAGACCAGCTTGCCGCCTTTCAACACGCCTTCGACGATGGTTTTGCCGGGCGCGTGGAGTTTGAAATCGACATCCCATTCGGCGGGCCAGGCTGGGAAGAGGTGGAGTTTGCCGTTCACGCCGGGTTCGGGGGCTAACAACATTTCCTGGATGCCGGTGGAGCCGGAGCCGCCCCAGTTGTGGTCGGGCAGCCAGTCGTGGCCGGGGCCGAAGAAGGCGGGGAAGCGGGCTTGCGGGGCGGTGGTGTTGGCCATCTTGTAGATCGCGCGCTCCCTGGCTTTTTCCGGCGAGGCGAGCGCGGCCATGTTGGCGACGTTGGCCATCCACGAGTAATCCTGTTTGCAGAGGCGGGCGCGGTCTTCGGGGATGGTGTCCCAGGTGTTGCGGCCGAGCTGCAGGGTTTCCGGTTGGGTCACGCCGACGAGGCGGTACGGCCAGTAGGCATACATCTCGATTGGCTCCCATTTGTTGTAGTCGCCATTCCAGGTCTTGGCGGGTTGCAGCGACATCACGCCGTTGCGGCGCGCGACCGGCAGTGGCGGAATGGTTTTCTGGATGGATGCGAGCCGGGTGCGGAGTGCGGGCGGGAGATCCTTGAGCTTCAACAGGCTGTCGGTGACGCGGGTGAAGCCAGCCACGGCGTCGATGGTATTGGTGGCGTCACCGGCGAATTCCAGGCCATTGCCGGGATACATCACGAGCTTGCCGTCATCGCCGAGTTCCTTGCCGGTGCGCTTTTTGAGTTCGGAACGATAGAAGCTGTCGTAAAAGAGCACAGTGCCGGCGATCCAGCCGAGGTCCTTGTCGAGCGGGATGCCCATGACATCGTGGGCCTGGAGGTTCATCCACGCGTTTTCGACGCCCATCGAGAAGTGATAGAGCAGGTGCTGCGCGCCGCAGAGCCCGTCGGGACGCGGGGCAACCGGGCAAAGGCCCCAGATGTTGAGCGGCTCGGTGTAGGCGACACCTTCCGCACCCTGATTTTTTGCGCGGTCTGCGGCGATCTTCGCGCGATCCCGGTAGAAACGGGTGGTCGGGGAAAGCAGGTCCGCATCGCCATTGGCGAGCGTCGGCCAGCCGAGCCAGCGTTGGTTCTGGGCCATGAAATAACAGCCCATCCAGCGGCGGAAGTCCGGCGTGACCGGTTCGCCCTCGAAGGTAGGCAGTTCGTCGTTGTTGTTACCCTTGATGCGGCCATTGTTGTCGGTGGTGAAGATGCCGCCGTTGAAAAGCAGCGGCAGTTCGCCATCGCGGTTGCAGGCAAGCATGTAGCGGAAAAGCCGGTAGTTCCGGCCGATCAGAAATCCGGAATCCTGCTCTCCGGCCGCCGGATTGATGACGACATGGCTGCGTGACCAGAATTCGTCCCAACGTTTCAGTTCATCGGCTTTCGCGGCTTGGCGGGTCTTCGCATCCAGCATGGCCTTGGCTTCGGCGGGCCACTTCTGCGGGTCCGCGTCCACCGCGCCTTCGAGGCGCATGGTGATGAGTTGTTTCGTGCGGGCCGGGGTGGTTCCGGTCCACGCCTTGCCATTCCAGAACTGCCAGCGCACCTCGGATTCCGCGGGCTGCGACATGCCTCCCTCCACGCACACCGCCGCTCCGGAAACCCGGCGGGCGGTGACATCCGGCATCGACTCCAGCGAGGTTCCCTGGCTCTTCGCCAGGCCGGCGAGATCAATCGGGTGGTCCGCATTGCGGTGGAACCAGAGGAAGCCACTGGCCGATGGCGTGATCTGGTCGCCGGTGAACGTGGTTTTCGCGCCCATCATGTCGTTGCGGATGCCGTCCTTGGTTTTCTCGCGCCAGGTTCCGAACGCAACTTCGAGCGGGGCGGCGGTGCCGGTTTCGGATTCGTAAACGAGCGTCTCGCCCGCAAACCAGAGTGCCGCCTTGAACTCTCCCTGGCGGATCGTGATCGTGCCGGTGGCGGGATCGAGTTCCTGGACAAATCCCGCGTCGCCGAGTTTCACATCCTTGGGCGTGAGGCGCACGCAGCCGAGCTTGAGCAGGCGGCCGTGTTCGTCGTACGCGCCGTTGTGCGCCAGATAGAGCCAGATGCTGCCGTCCTGCACCCAGACATTCGCTCCCGCGCCGAGGCGACCGGAGAGCGGCATGGAATCGACCGAATCGACGGATGGAGTGGTCCAGGTGATTTTGTGGGCGTCAAGCGGACCGGCGGCGTAAAGCGCGCCGGAGGCGAGGAGGCAAAGTGGGATGATGGATTTCATAAGAGTGATTTTATGCGCGGTGATGAGGAAATTGGATTATTCGGCCTGGATTTGGAGGAACAGTTTGGGTGCGGAAAGCAGGCCGGACGATGGGGAGACATCGACGGTTTGCACGTCGCCAGTCGTGGCGGTGACGCTTTGGCTGGCGGTGAGGTCTTTCTGCCAATGCTGGAGATCGGTGGAATACCAAAGCGAGTAGGTGAGCCGCGTGAGTGCCGGGTTGCGGCGGGTGTAGCGCAGGCTGGCGGAGCTTTCCAGCGTGACCGGCCGGGACGACGCGCCGGACTTTGGATCGAGGCCGAAGGCGTATTCGCCGAAGTTGCTCATGCCGTCGTGGTCGTCGTCGGCTTCAGGGCTGGTTGTCCCGCTCGTGGCGGACCATGATGCGTAGTCGGAGATTTCCAATGTAAGCGTGCCGGTGCTTTCTGAAAAGACCCACTGGTTGAGGCCAGCGGCGGGTTTGAGCCAGTGGATGCCATCGCCGAGTGGCGTGAATCCATCCACATGGAAGGTCGGGCTGAACGAGCGGTTGGCGGTGTCCACAAGTTCCCAATGTGAGCCGACAACCGGGGATGAAAGCGCGCTGGTGTCGATGACAAAGGCACCATGGAATTGCGCGGTGCCGGCACCGGTGACGCGGTTGTTGCTGGATGTGGTTAGGGCAAAGCGCAAACTTGCGCCAGGGGCCAGCACCAGCGGGCCGTCGGATACCGTGATGTTACCGGAGCAAGTGATGGCTCCGGCAAGGGTGAGTGAACCTGCGCCCGACTTGGTCAGCGAGCCCGTGCCAATGATCGGGTTGCGGATCGTGACCTCGGAGATGGCAGTGATCGTCGAGTCCGGGATGAGGAGTTTTCCCCCGGAGAGATCGTAGCCCGGTGCCGTAAAAGTGAGGTTGCGGACGCGCACCGGTTCGGTGACGGTGATTGGCCCCGCGCCCTCCGTGCCAAACATGGCGTCGGTCACGAAGCTGCTTTTCCAATAGCCCCACGCGGAGTTGGACCAGTTGTGGACCCATGGGCTCCACAGGCGGTTGCCGGCTTGGTTGAGCCATGTTTGTTGCAGGGAAATCCGGTCCACCCTGAAGTCGCCGAAGTATCCCCAAAAATTGAAACCGCCTCCGGGCCGGATAAACATATTCAGTCCGCCCCAGGCGGAACCGGTGTCCGAGGGGATTTCCGTTCCGGTCGGCATCCATGACTCGCCGTCCGGGCTGGTGAGGAATGAAAGATTTCCGCCCAGTTTCACCAACTTGAGCCACAGGCCGGTTCCCGGCTGCGATGCCAGCAGGTCCCCGCGCACCGTCGCTGTGTAGGCGGAGGCGGCGTCGTAGCCGATCCGGATGCCGTCGTAGCTGGCGATGTCCATGTCGCCATGCGGAGATGGCCAGTCCGGCAGCGGCTCATTTACCTGCATGACCAGTTGATAGTTGTCTGATGGCATACCAGCGGCGTTGGCCGGGAACCAGCCCGCCGCACCGTCGGAAACGATGATGCAGCTCTCCGGCCCCCACTTGTTGCCCGGATCGCTGTAGCCCGTCATGACGCGGTTGTTGCCGGAGGCATCGGTCGTCAACGCCTCGCGCACGTTTTTGTTGGAGTTGTTGAAGTCATACCAGAGTTCCGTCGATTCGCGGATGATACCGGGCGAGGTTTGCGGCGGCGCGATGGGCAGGACCTCGACCACGCATTGGGCGGTGGAGGTGAACTGGCCGTTGTCCACCGTCAGCGTGAGTGTGGCGCGGCCGTGGCGGTAGGGCGCGGGCGTGAAGGTGACGGTGCGTTCGGTGCCCGAGCCGCTGACCACGATGCCCGAGGACGGAATGAGATTCGGATCCGAGGAAACGGCGGTCAGCACGAGAGAATCCGGCGCAGCGATGAGGTCGCCGACGGACGCCACGAAGGAATGCGAGGGCGTGTTCATCGGGATCTCCTGCGAGGCGGGACATGTCACCGTCGGCACGGGCGCGCGCTCGACGTTGAACTCGGCGGCTGCGGCCGTGCCGCCGGTTCCGGCAGTGGCCACCAACTTCAGGAAACGCGCTTCGCGGGTGGTGAAATCGATCGTCTTGAGCGTGTGGTCTGCCGCCCAATTTCCCGAGGCCACATGCGTGAACACCTTGCCGTCCGGGCTGGCGGATAGAGTCCATGCGGTGATGATGCCATCCGTGCCTTGTTGCGGCGGCAGGTAGCGCAAACGCCGGACGTCGGCTACTTCAACGAGGTCAAAGAGCACATGCTGAGGCAGCGCGTCCGACACCGCACCGCCGCGCAGACGCCAGGTCGTGTCGGGATCGCCGTCGGCGGCATCGTAAGCCGAGCCGCCACCGGGTTGTTCGCTGCTGGCGGTGAGGCTGATGGTGGCCGGATCGATGACCAGCGGATCGACGGCCGTGAGATCCTTTTCGATGCGGATTTCCGCGGCCGAGGCGAAACCATTGATAGCGGCGGTGGCGGTGAGCCGGACGTAGCGCGCATCGACGGTCGGGAAGACCGCCGCTTTTTCGGAAACATCGGCAGCCCAGGTTCCCGTCAGGATCTCGGTAAAAGTGATGCCGTCGAGGCTGGTCGCGATCTGCCACGCGGTGATCACGCCGTTGCCGCCATCGCGGCGGGGCAGATAGCGGAGTTTGTTGACCGGATAGAGTCCGCCGAGGCCGAGAGTGATCGACTGCGGCAGGGTGGTGGGCGTCGTGAACAGGTTGTGCCAGTTGCTGGTGACGTCGTCGTCCAGCACCAGTGCTGCTTCTCCATTGCCGGGTTGCTCGCTGCTGGCGAAGGCCGACATCTGGGAGGGCGGAATCACCGCGGGATCCACGACCGGATTCTCCACGGCGAAGGCGTCCACCTCCATCCAGGAACCGCTCACCTTCACAAGTTTCAGGCGGTGGGTGCCCTTGGGCAGGCCGCTGACGCTCCACAGATGCTGCAGCCACCGCTCATTGCCGCCGCAGTTGACGCGCTGTTGGAAAACGTCATTGAGATAGACATCCACTTCGCCCTTGTCGCCGCCGCCGTCACCGAAGTAGGAAACACCGGTGCCTTGGAAGGTGTATTCGGCCGATGCGCCATTGACGTCGGTCTTCATGGTGTCCTCGTTGAGGCTGGCGCGGCGGACAAAGGCGGTGTAGCCCGGCTGCCAATAACCGTAGTCGCGCCCGGTTTCCTGCCGCCAGCCGCTGCCAGCGTAAACCACGCCGCTCAAGCCCGTGCTGTTGCGCAGCACCCGGCGGTTCGCGTTTTTATCCCGCAGTGCTTTCCTCGCCTCAACCAGTCTGGCGTAGGTCGCTGGGTCCACATTGCCGCGGTCGTCCACCTGGACGTTGAGCATCATCACCCCGCCGCGCTCGCGCAGTCCGCCGAGGTAATCGGTGAGGAACTGCTGCGAGTAATGCCCGCTCATCGCGCTGTTCCACGCATCACCGGCATAGGTGTAGGTGAACCATTGCGAGCCGCTGACCCAGCGACTGCGGGGCAGCAGGTGCATCGAGTTCATTTCTCCGGCGGTCATGGTTTCCACCCCGCTCACGCGGCGCACGCCGGGGCCATTGTTGAAACAGACCATGCGGTTCGCGTTGCCGGATTTCACACGCGGCCCGTAGAGGTTCGTGAAATCATAGGAGCCGGTTGAATAGGCGCCGTCGAACCACCAACCCGCCAGCGCGGGGCCGTAATGATCCGACCACCCTTGCAAGGCCTGGGTCCAGAGGTCCTGGGTGGCCAGGCTCGGCGTCGTGTAACCGGTGCCGGGCCAGAGAAAATTGTTGCGGGCCTGCTCATCCGATTCCGGCGGGTTGCTGGGGATGTAAAGGAACATCCTCATGCCGCGCGGTGCCAGCTCTTGAAGAAACTGCGCGGGGACATCCGCCGGGTCGCATTTGCTGCCGACCGGGTAGCCCGCGATGTTTTCGTAAACCGGGTTGGGCCCGTTGTAATAGCCGCTGTTCTGGCCGATCCCGCAGCAAACGAAGGTCACGCCCATCTCGGCGCATTGATCGGCGAAACGCGCGAGGTCGAAGTTGGTCATGTCGCGGCCCGTCAGGTCCAGGCCGAACACGCCGTTTTTCATCCAGTTGGAAGCCGGGGAAAAATCCGTGGCGGAACTGGCCGCCCCCGCGTGGGGGCTGATCCCCGCGAGACAACAGATTGCGACCAGCACAATCCAGCAATGTATTTTGAACCCGAACGCCGCGATGGAGGCCCGGAGGGCCGGAAAGAAATTAGCCGGTGGTGGAGTGAGGAACGAACGGAACCACCGGGAACCCGCAATGGCAGGGCATTCGCCCCGGCAGGGGCGGCGGAGCCGGCGAGGATCAGATGTTCCTCCGCACCCTTCGGGGCGGTTCGCTTTTGTCCGCCAATCCGGTGGTTTCGCTTCGCTCCACCACCGGCAAATTTCCGGCTGTCCCTCCGGGACAAAACACTCGCTGTCATCGTGAATCGCGGCGTTTGGGTTGAATGTTTTCAAGCGATGGGGTTTTTCAGTTGGAGACGCCACATTAGCACCCACTCCCGAATAAAGTCTTGTCACAATAATTGCGACACGAGGGGGATGGTTGGCGGTTTTCAGGTGGCAGGGGGAGAAATGTTTCTGGTTCTTCTTTCGTCATTCGGGCAGGGGTGGCCGTTTCCGGTCTCGATGCGCGAGGGCCGCATCAAGATCATCAGCGCGACCTGCGTCCCCACGCTGCCGGATTCAGTGGCCGGTGTTGTCCGCGCGGCGCGGGCGCGCACCGCACACCCGCGGTCCCCCGTCCACGGAGACAGGTCTCCACCAACCCCAAAGCGCGGACGAGTCCGCGCTTTCCAAGGCGCTGCGCGCGAAACACGCGGGGCGCTGCGTTTCGGGAAGCGTTCCCGGTGTTCATTTCGTGGTTTGTGGGATTGCGCCGCCCACCTCGCGCCGGCGCGGCTTGCGCGAGGGAATTACCGAGGCCGACGAGGCAGGATGCGAAAAATGGGTTCAAGAGTGATCATGGCAGCGGCAAGGCGGGCACTTGCAAGATTCTCGCGGGGCCGAGCAGGCCGGATTCGAGGAGCTTGTCGTCTTTAGTCCAGAAGCGCCAGGTCGTGAATGTCACCCGTTCGGTGGCGGGGCGGGGTTTGCCCTCAGCGAGCCATTTGGGCCAGGCTTTGATGGCACCGCTTCCCGTCCACTCGACACCTTCTTCGGGCGGCAGTTGCTCGTCTCCGATCAAACGATTCACCCAGAGGTTGGTGACCTTGACTTCGAGCGTGTTGTTGCCGGCGCGGACCTGTTTGGAAAGATCCAAGCGCCACGGGGCTTTCCAGAGGGTGGCGATGGGCTGGCCGTTGAGAATCACATCGGCGAAGTTCTTGACGCCGCCCAGATCGAGGATCACGGCACGGGCGGGGTCCGGCGTGTGGCTGAACGTCGTTTGGTAGCTGGCGGTTCCGGAAAAATACTTCGCGGCGGGATCAGGGAATTGCGCCCATGAAACCAGATCCGCGAGGCTGCGCGGCTTTTGCCCGGGGAAAACGAGTTGCCAGGCCGTGAGCGGCGTCTCGCGGAGAGCGGGAGCTGTGATTTGCCTGGTCGCGCCGTCTTGGTCGGTGAACGTGTAGGTGCCTGGCGTGTAGGCCAGAAGTTTTCCGCCCGTGAGGGTGAACTCCGGCAGGTCAAGATCCGCACCGCTGCCAAGGAGTGCCAGCGTTTCATTCTCTCCGGCGGTCTTTTCTTTCGGTTTGCCATCAAGCGTGAAGGAAATTTTGAGGTGCTTGACATGCATGTAGGCTGGCTCGCCGAACAGATCGTTGGAAACGGGGATCTGATGCTGGCCCTTGGCGACCAACTCCTTCACTTTTGCCGTCACATCCGTGCCGCCCGCGCCATCAATGGCTTCGTAGCGTGCGGAGAGAACCTCCAGAACCGGTGGCTTTGGAATCAGGGATTCACCGCCGCTGCGCTCCACTTTTGCGTAGTTCTTGCCCGGCTTGCCGCCCTTGCCAAAGACGACAAAGACCGACTCGGCGGGGCCAAGCGCGAGGGTGACATTCGTGTGGGTTTGACCGCTCGTCCAAAGCGGTGCCGCCTCGACCGCGCCCGTCTCCGGATGCCAGAATTCGGGGGTGCGCCCCGTGACACGAAACCCCACCGTCGCCTTTTGCTGCGAGTAGCGCTGGTTGCTGACGAAATAAACTTCCGCATCCGGCAGGCTCCGGTGCAGCCAGACCAACGGGGCTCCGTCGGGCAGCACGACATCGGGCGGTGGCAGCGCGGCCTCCAGTGTCGTGAGCGTGATCTGCGCGGCCAGTGCCTTCACTTTGGCATCACTCTCCGGGTAGCCGACGAGACTTGGCGATTTCTCCGGCTTGCGACCGACGATTTTCACGCCCGCTTTGTTCAACTCGACCAGCTTGGCGGTGGTCTCCGGGGTCAGCCAGATCGAATCCGGGATCATCAGGACCTGGTAGCGCGCGCCGCCTGGCATCACGATCGCGCCATGGTCGGCTTTGGCGGTCATGAGCGCCGTGCGATCGCAGCCATCGTAATCGTAGCCCGCAGGCAGGTTGGGACGATAGAGGTCGTTGGGAGCATTGTCGCCGCAGAACGTCAGCACATCCGCCGAAAAGCGCCCGGACTGGAGAAGATACTGGCAGCGGGCCACATAGGTCAGCCAGGTCGCCGCTTGATTCCACCAGGTCTGGGTGCGCTCCAGGTGCGAGCCCCACGGCCCCATCGTCATGCCCGGCTTGAGGTCCAGCCACAGGTCCAGCCACGGCTGGTGGGCGTAGCGGTGGAAAATATAACGATTCACCCCCTGGGCAAACATGCGATCGCCCAAGGCTTTGATTCCATAAGGCTCGACCTGCCAGCGTCCCTGCAACTTGCCCGAGGTGAACGACTCCGCTCCGACGATGTTGCGGCCCATCACGTGAGCACAGCTCGCCGCGATTTTCACAGTCTGTGAGGCATGTCCATCCGGCAGCCAGAATTCTCCCATGAGGATATCGCCCTGCATGCCGGACTGAAGATTGTCAAACGGGCCGTTACCGTAAGGCTCGACCGAAAAGAGCATTTGATTTTGATGGCAGAGTTCCTTGAATCGGCCGATGTAGTTTTCGGCAAAGAGATCGGCAATCGTGCGGCGCCAGTCCCACAAAAAGCGCTCGGACTGCTCCGGGCTGGCAATCACGCGGCCCGTGACCACGGGCATCCACGGGAGCGGATCGTAGCGGTGCTGGGCGATAAAGGCGCTGCGCAATTTGGGAGTCCAGTTTTGGCTGCCCACTTCATAAGA
The DNA here is from genome assembly GCA_963751395.1 of uncultured Verrucomicrobiae bacterium. GTDB lineage: Bacteria > Verrucomicrobiota > Verrucomicrobiia > Chthoniobacterales > Chthoniobacteraceae > CAVVUC01. Next base: position 1,409,774 of record CAVVUC010000001.1, read on the forward strand.
GTCGATCAGCGCATTGTTGAACGACTTGCCCACCAGCTCCGGCCCCATGTTGGCGAGCATCGGCGCGACCCCTTTCTGCCAGTGGAGATCGATGGCCTCCCGGCTGAGTTTATCGCACTCCAGGCCTTGACCTGATTTGGGTGCCGGAGCATTCACTTTGCCGGTGGGAGTGTGGCCCATGCGCAGCAGCAGCCACTCGCCCGCGGGCGCATCCCACGTGAGCTGGCCATCGGCGGCGCACTGCAAGACCGTCACATCGTTCTGCGGAATCGCGCCATCGGATGAGCCGCCCTCGCCTGGCGCTCCCTTCACATGAAGCCCGAGAATATCGCCCTCGCGTTCAAAAAAGGCTTTGGCGCGGATGTTGTCCAAACGCGCCTTGTCGCCCCCGGCCGGGATTTTCACGGCCAGCACCGCGATGTCTTTGTAGTAGCCCTCGCGTTTCTCCGGCTCTTTCAAGGTGAGTGACAGCTTTTCCCCGCCTTTCACTGTGGCCTCGGACCAGGTGAGCGCCTGCATCGCAAACTCCGGCGTGATCCACGGGCCGCCTGAACTCGACCAGCCCGCGCAGTTGTGAAAACACAACTCCATCCCGAGGCGCCTGGCCTCTTTGGCGGCATGCACCATCGCCTGCCGCCACTCGGGGGACATGTAGGAAATGTTTCCCGCCGGAATTTCCTGATCCACATTAAAAATCTGCGCTCCCCCGATGCCCGCCCGCGCCATCGCCTCCAGGTCCGCCGTGATCCCCTCAAGCGAGATATTGCCGTTCATCCAATGCCACCACGTATGAGGCCGCACCGCGTGCGGTGGCGTCAGGAATGACTTCTCCTCCAAAACCCCGGACGACATGGAGGTGGCAGTGTGCGCTTTCCTCACCTGCGGCTCCGATTCCTGAGCAAGAACGGAAGTGGCGGCAAGGGCCAGGCTGTAACAGAGCAGAATACTTTTTTTCATTTGGAGTTAGGCGATATGGGGTGTGATTTGTAAGCCTGAAATTCGTTGATGTTGAGCGGCCCGTTGGACTTAACGATATTGAGGCTGATCTGGCCAGCCTCGATCGGGGCGAAGTCGATGTTCCTGTCATTTGGCTGACGAATCTGCCGCCGGATTAACACCGACAAACTCCCAATGACCGGGAGCGGCTTCAAAAATCAGGCAGCCGTCTTTTTGTTCCCGGAACTGGAGACCGGCCAGTGGATTTGCGGGTTGTCCATTCTTCCAAACCGTTTTTCCGTTCGCGCGAACTTCGTGAAAGGGTTTGTTGGCGGCCATGGGCAGGCAGACGGTCGCTTTGGTTTTTTCCGGCGAGGTGAGATTCAGCGTGAACTTTTCCGGCGACTGGCGGAGTTCCAGCCGGATGTTGCCATTGACGCCCGGCATGAGCGCGGTGACCTCCCGCAGCGAGCCCATCTGCGGTCGGACGTGGTAAGTCGCGCAGGCGGTCGAAGTGGGGGCGATGCCGGCGACGTATTGCATCATCAGCGTGAGCGGACCGCCGGTCCAGGCGTGGTTGAGCGTGCCGCCGCGACTGAACAATTCCCACAAGGTGCTGGTTTCGCTGTCCACCATTTCCTGGTAGCGCTTCTTGAGCCGCGCCTGGGCGGCAGGGGCGTCGCCCATCTGGAAGAGCGATTCCAGGATGTATTTCTCGATGTATGGGCTGGCGTGAAATTCCTTTTCGAGCACGGACTTGATCGCCGGATATTTCTCGGGTCCGGCAATGCCTGAAACCACCGCCATGCCTTGCGCCCGGTCATCCGTCGCCCCGCCATATCCGGGATCGCGATAGGCGCTGCCGTTCCAGAATTTTTTGTTCACGGCGGCGATGATCTGCTCGCGCTGCCGGCGATAAGCGGCGGCTTCCGCAGGTTTCCCGAGGGTATCCGCCATATTGGCCGCGCCTTCCAGCGCGAGGCAGAACCACGCCTGATCCAGCACGCGGATGTCCACGTTTTCGCCCCAATCCGCCCAGTCCCAGCCGTTCTCGCCGGAGCGGTGGACAATCAAGCCGTCCGCATCCGTCTGCCAGATGGACAGGTAATCCCTGGCGTGCGGAAAAGCATCGGCCAGCGTCTGGCGGTCGCCGGTGTTCTGATAGTAAGTCCAGAAACCGTATTGGCCGACGCTTGCGAGCATCTGCTGCGGCAGTTCCTTGTCCCAGTTGCCGGTCGGAATGGGCGAATACAGCGTCTTGGTGGGCCGCTGCCAGTTGCAAAGGTTTTGGATGCACTTGCGAATGAGCGTGTGGGCCCTGCCGTCGAACGTGTAGAAAACCTGCCCGAGCTGGATGACGATGTCGCCCCACCACTGTGCGCGCTCGCGGTCGGGACAATCGAAAAAGTTGTCCCGCATGTTGACGTAAAGGGTGCGCTCGCACTTCGTCCACAGCCGGTTCAGAAAGTCGTCGTCGCACGCGAAGCGTCCGATCAACCCGGTGTCGAATCCGGTCTCGCGAAACTTCAGACCGAGAATCTTCACGCCCTCCGGGATTTGATACACGACGTGATGTCCGTTCATCCATGCCGGCGTCTCGAACTCCTGTTCGCCCTCTTTGGTGATGTATTCGGCAAAGATTTCGTTGGCCGCGTCGTCCGTGCCGATTTTGATAAACTGCCCGGCGGGCGCGGAGATTCTGAGCCAAGGAGTGACCTGCGCATTGTAGGGCAGCCTGGCGGAAATCGGTTTGCCATCGCTGACCGATGGGAAGCTCGGGGCATTCTCGTAGTCTTTCAGCCCGAAATCCTTCCACTGCGGAATTTCCCGCAGCCACAGGCGATTCCACGGGGCCACCGGCGGGCGTCCGAACTCATGCGCGGCTGGCCACGCATGGTCGTCGAAACCGGGCGCAGTCCAACCCGAAAGGTCGCGTTGCGCATCGAAGTGAACGGAGCTTTCCGATAGACGGAAGTTCGGCGTATTGGCTGCCTCACCGAATGCTGGATGAATGAGGTTTTTCCAGGTCGAATCCGAAAGCACCCGGGTTGCCCCAGCTTTCAACTCGAACAGGAAACCCGCCTTGCCGCTGCTCTTGTGCGAAAAACCATCCTTGCCGAAATACCACGCCAGCACGGCGATGGTGTTGTCGCCTTTCCGCAAATGGGGAGCGAGGTCCACGGCGTCGAAATAGGTGTCCTGCGGATTCGGCCCGCGCTTGAGGCCGCCTTCTCGCACGACCAGTTGGCCGTTCACCCACAGCCAATACTTGGAATCCACGGCGATCCGGGCGATGGCGGACTTGGGTGCCTCGGCCAGCGCAAAACTTTTCCGGAAGCAGGTCCAGAGGTTCACGTCCGCCTTCGCACGGTCCGCTCCTTTTACCGCAACCTTGCCCCACGGCCCGACCTCGCCGAGCCGGCCGACCACCTGGACCGGAGACCACTGGCCATCCGGCAGTGCGGTGGTTTTGCCCCGCCATGCCTGATCCGTGACCATCTCCACCGGAGGCAAATTTTGCAATTCGATGCGGATTTTCCCGACCAAACCGGCGGCCGCGATCGGGCCATCCGCAGGGTCATTGACGGCTTCGACATCGATGACATTCCTGCCGGGCCGCAGCGCCGGTGCGACATCCATCACCTCCGCCTTCTCCCAGCGATCGCCTTTGCCGATCTTTTGTCCGTTCACGGAAAGGACGAAATGATTGTCGGCGGAAAATACGGCCGCGGCTGCCGTCACTTTCGCATCCGCAGGCAAGCGGATCTCGCGCTGGAAATGCCGGCTGCCGCCAGGTGCATTGCGTGTCGGATCAACCCCCGCCTCCGCAGTCCAAATCCATGACGCTCCGGATAAATCAGGCGTCTTGGACAGTGCGGCATCGGCCCGGGAGCGGCCAATCCACTGCGCCAACCAATTTGCCTCCGGCTGGGCGGGTTCGGCGTGAACCGCCGCCGCAAGGAAGGAACAAAACAACCATAGGGGTTTCATGGTACTCATAGGGTAATCGTTTGCGCGGCATTGGTTTTTCGGGCGCGGACATCAATGGCGTTGCCCGGGTTCCAGCGGTCGGCCATGAAGATGAATGCGTCTTTCTTGCCGGGCATGGGCAGCACGAACGTGGATTGCGACTGGAAGGTGGTGGCGATCCGATCGGCCGGACCCACGCACGGGTTGCCATGCCCGGTCCACGGGCCGGCGAGTTTGTCGGCGCTGACGAGGCGGGCGGCGTTGTTATCCGGCCAGATTCCGCCGGGGACGAATGCGTTGAGGGGTTCGGCAGCGAGGCCGGTGGCAAGTGCTTCGGTGAAGAGGATGCTTAGGAGCGGTTGTTTCATATAAGATTAAGGCATTCCGGTCAGCGCGATACGGACCATTCAACGACCGTCGGGGGCGTCCCCTTATGTTTGTCTCGATCGTCCTGCTTCATTCCTTTTCCAGCAGGTCAACGATGTCCGGATCTTTGCAAGAGGAAGTGGCAGGCTTGCCGTTGATGTGGCAGTTGATTTTCAATGTTTTGACGACCCCGAATGCGGGATCGTCCCCTTCGGCCAGCGAGGCGACGACAAAGGTTCCATCACCGGTGCGAAGAGCTTTCTCCACTTTGGATTTGACGTCGCGGACACGTGACGGGTCATTGCCCGCGAGGTCGCCGTAGCTGGCGGAATCAATCGTGATTTGCTCCGGCTTGAGTCGTGGCGGGCGCACAAAGTTCCGGTCGCCGATATTGGACTCCCACTTCATGGGCTGGATGCCGCCGTCTTGGGTGAACACGAGCGGGCTGCTCCAGTATTGGAAATCGTGGCCCTTCACGCCATCGGGGCGCGATCCCCAGCGGTCGCCCATCCAGATGTAGGCGGTGCCGCGCGATGTTGGCAACTGGGCGACAAAGGTCTGCTGTGCGGCAATGATCGGCTTGCCTGCCGCATCACGGTTGATGTTCGCCCGCTCCGTGTAGGGCCCCAACGGTTTTTCGGCGGTGAATACGCGGGCGCCGGAACCCTCGGGGCCGAAGCAGCAGGTCTTGTCGAAAAGCGCGTAGTAAAGTTTGCCACGCTTGAAGAGCGCCGGAGCCTCGCTGCCTTCGCCGAGATAGCCGCTGTTTTTCAGTGTGGAACTCAAATAATCCGGCGCAAGTTTCTCGATGGAGATGGAATGGTTGTTTTTGATGGAAGTGTAGATCAGGTAGGCGGTGCCGTCGTCATCCACCATCAAGTTGAGATCCCCCGGTTTTTCCTGGGTAACATTCACATTGCCGTTTTGGATCGTGAACGGTCCTTGCGGCTTGTCGCTGACAGCCACACCAAACTGGCCGTCCCACAGAGTGGCATACCAGTTATACCAAAGCACGTATTTGCGGGTATTCTTGTTGTAAACCACATACGGCCGGTAATAAACGCCGTCCGGCGGGTTTTGGAGCAGTTCCCCTTCGAACTTCCATGTCACCAGGTCCACCGAGCTATAGCAACGGTAACGGTTGTTCTTATTGAAACCGTCCGTCGTGCCGTAAGCGGTGCCGTAGAGGTAATAGCGGTCGCCGAACTTCTGCAGGCAGCCGTCGTGCGCATCCACGATGTTGCCATCGGCATCCATGCGCGGCTTGCGGTTGCTGATGGAGGGCAGGGTGTTTTCAGCCGATACGTTCAGTGGCCAAGGGATGCAGCAAACAAGCAGGATGCGAAACAGGGACTTGAGATACATGGGTGGTTTCATCATAAGGGTTGTAGTGTGACGGTGCGCAGGTTGATGGCTTTCCATGCCTGTGGATCAAGGTTTACTGACGGTCGGGGCTTTGGGTGACACGGCTTTCAGGTTGGTGCCGGTGATCTTCAGTCCATAGGCGAACTCACACGGTTTCTTGGACGGGAGCGTGACGACCAGTCCTTCCTCGGTTTGTTGCCAAATGAGTTTTTCACTGCTGCCGAGTAACTTCACGTCTGTAATCTTGCCAGCACCTTCGGCCAGCGAGCGAACGACGGCTTTGCCATCGGTCGGCCAGGCCATCAAGTAGGCGTAGAGCGCGCCGTTGTTCGTCGTGAAACGGATGTCCGCGCCGGTGTATGGCGTCTGAGCGTGGACTGGTTTGAGGTTCCCGGACTGCATCACCACCTGACCCTCACCCCAGACATCCCACGCGCCGGAGCCGTGGATGCCCTCGCTGTTGGCGTCCATCCAGTCGCCCATGGCCTGTAGCGTCTTCAGTCCGCCGGGATCGAGTTCGCCGGCCGGGGTGAGCGGAATGTTGATTGCATAGTTGCCGTCGCGCGAGACCGCTTCGAGCATCTGATGGATGACCATGCCGCTGTCGTAGAAGGTGCCCGCCTTGTAGAACCACTCGCCCAGGCCGTTCTCGGTCTGCCAGGTGCAGTCTTTCTTTATGTCGCCGGGGACGCTGGACTCGACGTTGACCGCGACAGCGCGCGGGTCCTCGTTGCCCTTGGTGAAGGCCATGGCTTCCAGCTTGCCGCCGTTCTTCGCCATGTTCTTGTTGTAAAGGTGGGCGATGACTCGCGGCGTGGCGTCGGCGCGCAGTCCCTTGCCGGTCACTTGGCCGCAAAACGGGTAGCTGCCGCCGCCGTCGAAATAAATGAAGTCCGGCGAGAACTGGTCAATGGCATCCATCACGCGGTGCGTCCACTTGGTGGCATACCAGACGGCGAAGTCGCGGTGGACTTTCAGATCGCCATTCGGGATGCCGTGCGAGAGCGGGTCGCGGAAGCGGAATGCCGTCCGCTCATCTTCCGTCTTTGCGTCGGCGGGATAGGCGACGTCCTCCTTGAGGTCGATGCCGTAAAGATCCTTCAAGTCCAATCCCATGTCCTTCCACCAGGTTTTCTTTCCGTCGTAATTCTGCGCTGCGTCGTAAGGCACGCCTTTTTTCGGTCCGTCGAGGTCGTGGAGGAACGCCGGTTGATACCACCAGAGCGAATAGTCGCCGTGGAATGCAATGCCGAAGCGGACACCCTGCGCACGGGCGGCCTTCTCCCAGCCGCCAAGAATGTCGCGTTTCGGTCCGATCTTCACCGAGTTCCACGGTTGGTATTTGGAATTCCACAGATCGAAGTTGTCGTGGTGCATTCCCTGGCCGATGACGTAGCGCGCACCGGCGCGCTTGTAGAGCGCCATCAACTTTTCCGGATTCCAATTCTGCGCCTTCCAGAGCGGCAGCATGTCCTTGTAGCCAAACTCGCTGGGATGCCCGAAGCGCTGGAGATGGTTGGCATAGACCTGCGTGTAGGGTCCCCACGCCTCGCGGGGCATGTAAATCCATTTTGCATACCAGTCGCCATCCTCGCCGACCGACTGCGGCCCCCAGTGCAGCCACATCCCGATCTTCGCCTCACGCCACCATTTCGGTTGTTTGAAATGGTCGCCGAGCGAGTTCCAGGTCGGCTCGCACGGCCCCGGCGCGATCGGGACATTGATTTTCTCCATGTCTGCCGCGTCCTCGGGTGTTGCCAGGCTAAATCCGAGGGCCAAAAGGCATGCGGTGTTCGTGAGTTGTTTGGTTAGATTCATTTGCTGTGGTAAGAGAGTCATTTGGATTTCTGCTGGAGCGTGGCGGCAAATCCACCGGCGTTTTCCATGCGGATGTGGATGGTATCGCCGCGTTTCACCTCGCGGGTGGTTTCTGCGAGCGCGGTCGGGCGTTGGACGGATTCCGGTGTGTCGGAGTATGTGGTGAGCGTGTAAGTTCCCTCGCCGAGAAAATCGAGTTTCAGGTCGAGTTCGAGCGGTTGCTGGTGGTTCATGCCGGCGATCCACCAGCCCTTATCCTTGCGGCGCGCCTGGACGAGGTGCTGCATGAGCTCAGCGGAAAGCGCGCGGGTTTCATCCCACGTGGTGGGCAGATTTCGATAGAAACCGATGCCCGGTTGGCCGCGGTAGTTCACCGGATCATCGGCCATGCAGAGAAACGGCGAGTCAACCAGCACCGCCAGCGCCAACTGCCGCGCGCGGGTGCCGGTGGACGTCGCGGGGATCGAGTTGGGCACGAATTCATCTTCGCGCACATTCAGGAAGGCCCCCGGCGTGATGTCCGCCGGGCCGAGCAATCCACGCGTGAAGGGCAACATCATCATGTGCGACGGAGTGAATGCTTTGCCGAGTTTCACATATTCCACGCCCAGCACGCCTTCCTGCGTGAGCAGGTTCGGCCAGGTGCGCGACAGCCCGGTGGCGGTGTAGGCGCCGTGGAAATCCACCGCCAGGCGATGTTTGGCGGCGGCGGCAAGCAGCTCTTCATGCCAGCGCTGGGTGGCCTGCGAGCCGTTGTTTTGGAAGAAGTCGATCTTCACGCCCACCGCGCCCCATTTGGCGTAGGTGGCGAACAACTTGTCCGCGCCGATCGACGGGATGTTTTTCGAGTTCACCCACAGGATGAGTTTCACGCCCTTGGTTTTCGCATAAGCCATCAACTCCGGCATGTTGATGTGGCCTTGGGGCTTGATGGCGGTTTCCGGGTCCTTGCTTTCCTGATCATACCAGAACCAATCGACCAACATGTAACGCCAGCCCATCTCCGCGGCGAAGTCGATGTATTCCTTGTGCGACTGCGTGTTGCCACGGGAATGGAGGCCGCTGTATTGGTCCCAGTGACGGTTGCGGCCGGTCCACCAGGCGTCCCATGCGGAAATGCCGGGCTGGATCCACGAGGCATCCTTGATCTGCGAGGGCGTGGCCAGGTTGACTAACAAAGTGGAAACGGTGAGGTCGCCCGCCGTGCGCGCGATGATCAACGCGTGCCAGGCCGACTCGCGGGGCGTTGCGGATTCCACCGGGGAAACCAGCGACGCCCTGGCACCGAATACGCCGGGTCCGCCGGGTGACATGAGAAACGAGCCCGACCAATCCCGCACATCGGCCTCGCCCACCGCGACGAATGCACCCGGCGTTTGGACGACCATGGGCAGGATCCTGCGGTCCCCTGGCGTCTGGCTCAGGCGGATTTCCTGATAGTTACTTTCCGCTTCCGCGGAGCCACCGATCCACGCGCGGTGGTCGGCGGGAAAAAGGAACTCGGTCCGGTCTTCCACGAGTTTGAACCGGCCGAGCGAATTTTGTTTCGGCAGCACGTAGCGCAGCGCCACGCCATCGTCGTAGGCGCGCACGAGCACCTCAAAATCGACGGCCTCGGCGGGTGCCGGGCGGTTTTCGCGCAGCCGCAGACTCAACTCGCGGTAGCGGTCCTTGACCGTGCTGAACTTGCCGAAGTCGTCTTTCCAGGACGTATCATTCGATCGAATCCTGGCGGCGAGCACCTGCACGCTTTCCCCCAGTTTTGTTCCATCCTCGAAGGCCAGCCCAAGGCGGGAGGGCACCAGGAGCGGCGCTCCATCGAGGTCGATCGAATACGTCAGGCCATTCGCGGACTGGACGTTGACCGACAGCTTTCCGTCGGGCGAGGACAACTTGGGAATGTCCACAGCACGGGCGGAGGCAGCCGCCAGCGGACTGAGGAGCAGGGCGAGGATAACGAGTCTGTCAGGTAGTTTTTTCATGTTTGGAATCGATGGCATGTTGATGTGCGGGTGGTTGCTGGAATTTGATTTGTTTCGATTTCCCGGGGCTGAGCGCGCAGTCGAGCGTCCGGCCGCCGTAGCGCACCCGGCATTTGGTTCCGGTGACGCTGCGGATCGTGGCTTCGGTGAGCGCCCCGTCGGCCCAGGCGATATCGACCTCGAAGCCGCCGCGCGCCCGCAGGCCCTTCACCGAACCGGCCGGCCACGCTTTCGGCAGCGCCGGCAGGAGTTCGATTTCGCCGGCGTGGGATTGCAGCAGCATTTCCCAGACGGCGGAAGTCGCGCCCAGATTGCCGTCGATCTGGAACTCCGCGCCAAACGCCGGAAATCCCGCCATCATGTTGGGATTGACGGTTGTCCGGATCTGTTCCTGGAGAACGGCAAGCGCGGCGTCGCCGTCGTGCAGGCGGGCGTAAAGATTTTCCGGGAACGCCGTCATCCAGCTTCCCTTCGTGAGCGCGCGCGCGGCGTCGAACCCCTTGCGGAGGGCGGCGGCGAATTCCGGCGTGCCGCGCGGCGTGATCTGCGCGCTGCAAACCGCGCCCCACGAGGAAAGGCGCTGCATCGTCGGGGACGGGCGGCATTTCCAATCCTGCTGCCATTCCTGCAGCTCGCCGGTCGTCGGGCTGACCTTGAGCGGGGGCAGCCGCCGAAGCGCACTTTCCAGCTCCCCGCGGAAGCCGCCGTCCGTCTGGAGCGCACGGCTGGCGGCGATGCAATTTTCAAAAAGCTGGCGGATCATCACCGTGCTGGCGGTCGGACCCGCACAGATGGAAGCCACCACGCCATCGGGGCGGCGGTATTCCTGCTCAAACGCAATATCCGGGCAGGTGACGAGGCAATGGGTTTCCGGGTCCTCGACCATCGTATCGAGATAAAACCGGGCCGCCCCGGTCATGACCGGCCAGGCGGCGCGGAGATCCTTGATGTCGCCGGAAAAGGCATAATGCTCCCAGAGGTGCTGGCAGAGCCAGGCCGAGCCGACCTGAAAAATCGCCTCGCAGCCGAGCCCCTTCGTCGGACCGCCGCGCGCCCAGATGTCGCTCCCGTGGTGGGCCACCCAGCCGCGGGCGCCGTAGAGGCGGTCCGCCGCGCGCGCGCCGTTTACGCTCAACGCGCGGATGAAATCCAGCATCGGCTCGTGGCACTCGGCAAGGTTGCCGCTCTCGGCCGCCCAGTAGTTGATCTGGAAATTGCAGTTGAGCGTGAAGTTGCCCGACCACGGCGGACGGAGTTCATGGTTCCAAAGCCCCTGCAGGTTCGAGGGCTGGCCGCCGGGCCGCGAGCAGGAGATCAGCAGGTACCGGCCGAACTGCGCGAACAGCGCGACAAGCCCGGGATCGGGCTGCGCTGCCTTCATCCGTTCGTCGGTGGGCAGGTTATCGGAACCGCTCTGGCCGGGGTCGAGGCTCACCCGGGCGAACAGGCGCTGGTAGTCTGCGACATGCGCGGCGCGCAGCGCGGCGTAGGATTTGCCCGCGAGCGGCTTGAGATCGTCATCACATAATTTCGCCGGATCTTTGCCTTCGCGGCTCGGGCTTTTGTCCGGTCCGTTGAAGCTGGTGGCCGCAACGAGGAGCAGCGTCACCGAATTGCAGTTCTCCGCCACCAGGCCGGCATCGGTGACACTGACGCTCCCGCCTTCCGGCACGGCGACGAGGCGGGTCTCGAAGCGCGTGCCCTTTCCGTCCGGCGCGCTGTCAAACGTGGGTGGCCGGTTGACCCAGCTCGGGTGGGTGTGGGACGGCGCGCGTCCGGTCATTTTCAGGAATCCCCCGGCGGCTTTCACTTCGTGCGGGAGCAGCGAATTGAAGCTGGCCTTGAAGGAAATCTTTCCCGGCTGGTCGGCGGAGAGCCGGACGACAATCGCCCGGCCCGGATGCGAGGCGAAGACCTCGCGGGTGTAGCGGACGCCGTCGCAGGTGAACTCGACGCTGGCGAGTGCGCTGGCGATGTCGAGCGAGCGCCGGTAATCGCCCGCCGGACCGGCGAGCGGGAAGGCGATCTGGAGATCGCCCAGCGATTGATACGAGAAGTTGTCCGGCCCGATCACGTCGCTGCGCAGGAGCTTCCGCGCCTCATCGGTTTTTCCGGCAAAGATCAGGCGGCGAACCTCCGGCAAAGCGGCTTTGCCCTTGGGGTTGATGTCGTCATACGGCTCGCCCGCCCAGAGCGTGTTCTCGTTGAGGTCGAGCCGTTCGTTTTGGGGTCCGCCCCAGACCATCGCCCCGAGGCGTCCGTTGCCGACCGGCAGCGCCGCGGTCCACTTGTCGGCGGGCTGGCGATACCACAGCGTGAGCGGATCGGGCCGCGCCGGCGCGGCGGACGGCGCGGTCGCGGCAACTCCCCCGCCGGCCTCCGCTCCACGCAATTGCGCGAAGGCGGGCACCAGCAGGGCGAAAAGAACAAGCGGTTTGATGGTTCTGGTGAGAGGAAATATCATCTGCTTGGAAGCGAAGCCTATTGATCGGGCTTTGACGAGCCGGCGTTCGTCAAAGCGATGCGCTGCGCCCTGCCGGGCTGGCGGTTGGCGACCCTGACCTTGTAGATATTTTCTCCGGCGGGCTCGACGCCCGCGATCTCGCAACCCTGCGCGCTCCCGGCGGCCGGCGGCTGTTTGCTGAAGAGGAAAAGATCCCCCTCGCGCGCGCCGGCGTCGTGGAGTTCGATCCGGATTTCCTTCGGCGAAGACTGGACATCCTTGACCTCGGCGGCCCCGGCGGAGATGTGCAGGTTCGAGCCGATGAGGACCGGCTTGCCGGACGCCTCGCCGTCGATCGGCGTGAGCACCAGCTCCTGGCAGGCCCAGCCCTCAAGCGGCGGGGTGCTCCAAGAGCCTTGGGCGGTTCCGAGAAACTTGTTGTCCCAAAACGACCAGACGGCATAGGTGCGGTTGGGATCAAGTCCGGCCCCGGCAAAATCCAGAGTGACGGTCTGCGGCTGGCGTTCGTCCGGGTTCCAGAGAAGGACGAGGCCCTGGTCGCCCCACGGGCGCTTGACGACGGTCGCGAGGCGCGGCCAGTCCTTCGCCGTTCCGAGGTCGAGCACCTCGGTGCGCAGGTGCGCGGGTGGCTGCATGATTTCCACGGTGCGCAGGTGGGGTTTGAGCACGTCCCAGTGCCACGGATCGGAGGTGAGCGCCGCGCCGCCCGAAAGCCCCATCATGCTGAGCCAGGTGCGGTGGAGATTCCAGCCGCCCTGCACGTTCCCGACCTCGTTCACGTCGGGGGCGATGTAGTAAATGTCGTTGTCCACCGCCATCCAACGGCCGTTGAGCTGGTAGGAGCGCAGCACGTCGTTGATGGCCGAACGCACGCCGCCGCGGTGCGCGTCGTGGCTGATGCGGTGGGCGTCCACCAGGCCGAGCACGGCGCGGTTTGGTTCGATGATGCAGGCGAGGATGTAAGTATTTTCCCCGGCGGCCTTGCGGATCCGCTGGTAATGCTCGCGCATGATTTGGAACGAGGTTTTCTTTTTCTCATACCAACTGCCGTTGTCGCCGGTCATCACGGTGTCATTGAAATCGAGCTTCAGGTAGGTGAACCCGCTGTCCACCGCGTGGCGGATGCGCCCGGTGATGTGCTCGATGGCGCGCGGATGTGTGGGATCGAGCCAGCCGGATTCATCGGGACGGGAACCGGATTCCAGTTTGAATTTTTTGCCCCACACGGCCTCCATGTTGGCGGGATCCTGGAGCCACGGGTGCTTCACGCCGATCATTGTGATCGCCATCCAGAGGCCGGGGCGCGCACCGGTTTCCGCGATGCGTTTGGCGTAGTAGGGCATGCCTTCGGAAAATTTTGCGTTGGCGTCCCACTTGCCATCGAAATCCTGGTAGCCGTCGTCGATCTGGATGACCTGCGGACGCAGGCGGGCCGGGTCTTTTTTCGCGGCATCGACGATTCCGAGCACATCGCTGCCCTTGATGTTGCTGGTCAGATGATACCAACTGCACCAGCCCGTGAGCGCGCCTTTTTCCGTGCGTGCGCCGTGGGTTTTGGCCACCCATTCCGCCCAACGCACCAATGCCTGGCGCGGCGGCTCCATCAGCAGGACAGCTTGCTGGCCCTCGCGCGACTCGCCCGCGTCCACGCGCACACCGCTCATATCGGAGGCGATTTTCAATGCCGCGCCGTCCTTCGACGAAGAAACCCGGTTCTCCAAATAGGCCAGCGGTTCGCCGACCGGGCCGAAGAAAATGCCCGTGCCGTCCTTGCGGTAAATCGAGCCATATTCATGCACGTTCAGACCATTTTGCAATTCGGCAAGCGTGCCGATGTGGTTGGGCGGACCGCCTCTCGAACTCTGATCATAGGCCGTCACCAGCCATTCGGTCGGAGCCCCCGGGAGAGTCAGCCTGGCGTGCGCTGCGGAGGGAACATTCACGGCTGGATCGACCATCAAGCAAGCGTCCGCCCAGTCGGCATGATCGCAGGAAATGCCGTCGCCGCCATCGTTGACGACAAGCATGAGGCTGTTCGCGCCGGTGACATCGACATCGACGTTTTTGGCAGCCTGGCCCTTTTTCATCGTGCCGGAGTCGAAGCGTTTCTGGCCATCGACCAGCACTTCGAAGCCAACGGTGGCCTCGGGTTTCTCGTCATCGGGACCGACGGAAGCCTGGAAACGCTTGAAAGCGCCGCCGAGCGGGATTTCGATTTCGCTGTGGGCATGCGTGCCGAGTCCGCGGGTGAAAACCTTGCCTGCGATGGAGAGCGGATTGCCGTCAGTCGAGCGATCGGCCTGGCACTTGCCATGGCCTTCGCGGATGGCGGCAGCCGCTTGGGGTGACAGCCAGACCTTGTCGCCTTCGCGCGGCAACAGCAGCGCTGGCGGAGGCGACGGCATATCCACCGCCGCAAGCGATACCAGGTTGATCGGTTGCGTGCTGCGGTTATGCAAAACCGCCTGCGCCAACACACCGGGAACTCCGGGGATTTCGCCCACGCGCAGTTCCAGAGAGAGCTTGTCGGCCGGAAATTCCACCGTCGAAATGGCGACTTCGGCTGCGCCGCAGGGCGTCTTTTCCACCGCCTTGCCCAATGACTTCGCCGGGATTCCCTCGCTGGATCGCAGCAGCTTGCGGACGCCGCCGATTTCCACGGTCGCGGAGAATTCCGAGAGGAACGCCTCGATGCCCGGGGCGGCCACCTCCAACATGCGGCCACTGTCGGCGAACTTCGCAGACGCGGCTGGTTTTCCGTCGATCGCCCACGCGGCTGTGCCGCCACTGAGAGCGGCGGCCGCGATGATGCCCAATAATTTGCTGTGTTGCATGGTTGTTTTCCTAACTCGATTTTTTGTGTTTTGAAGTGCGATTGTCATGGATGCGGTCTTTCGATTACCTGGCGGCGGGGGCGTCGAACACGCTCAGATCCCAGCGGTCCTTCCATTCGAGGAACGGCTTGCCGGTCTTGTCGAACTGGATGGGCAGCCAGACGTGGCGGCCGTCGATCGCGTTTTCGGGACGCCAGCGGTCGGCCATGAAGATGAAGGCATCCTTTTTCCCCTGAACCGGCAGGATATGAGTGCTCTGGGTCTCGAAGGTGATGCGCGTGCGCTCCTCCGGGCCGACGCAGGGGTTGCCGAGCAGTTCCCATGGCCCCCAGATGGATTTGGCCGTGAACAGCCGCGCATCCGACGGAGCCCAACCGGCGCAACGCGAGGTGATCATGTAATAGCTCCCGGCATGCTTGAACATCGTCGGCGACTCATTCTGTCCCAGCGGCGCGATGCGGATGTATTTGCCGATGTGCTTGGTGTAGGTGTCGTCGAGTTGCGAAAGTTGCAGGGTGCCGTTGTGCTCGGAGGCAAAGATGAGATAAGCCTTGCCGTCGTCGTCCACGAACGTGGTCATGTCCCGCGCCATCTGGCCGCCGGCGTGCTGGGCACGCAGTATTAGATAGCCCGCCCGCATCGTGTCCGGGCCGCCATTGAAGCGCATCGGAGCAAATGCGGCCTGCTCTTGGGCGCTGAGCGGTTTTTTCTCCTCCTCCGGCACGTTCATCGGCCAGAAACCGGCGTTGGGCCGCATTCTCTCTAGGAAGCGGTAAGGGCCGGTCACCTGGTCGGCCACCGCGACGGCGCACTGCGCGGTGTTGTAACTCCCGTCGGCCTCATAATGGAACCACATCACGAACTTGCCGGTTTTCGCGTTGTAAATGACCTTGGGCCGTTCCAGCACGCAGCCCTTGCGAATCTCGTCCTTGGGGTCTTCGGAAACCTTGAACGCGATCCCCTCATCTTTCCAGTTGTAGAGATCCTTCGAGGAATAGACGCTGACGCCAACCTGGGCGAGATTGCCGGCCCCGCCCGCGACCATGAACTGGCCGAACCAGTAGTAGGTGCCCTCGTGGAAGAGGATGCCGCCGCCATGGGCGTTGATGTGGACGCCGTTGTCGTCCGGCCAGATTTCGCCGGGGATGAAGCTCTTGTTCGCGGGAGCCGCGGGCGACTGCGCGGGGCAGGTTGCGGCCACGCAGGACAGCGCCAGCGCGATCATCGGGAGGAAGTTGATAGAGTAATCCATGTGCTTTTTAGCAGGGTCGGCCTACTTGAGGCCAAGACGGGTTTTCTGCCCGGTGTAATGGACGGTGACGGGTTTCTCAGGGCTCCCCACAAGGACGACACGGAAATCCCGGGCGGGTGCCATGCCGGGGAACGCCCCCTCTCTCGCTCCGATCGTCAGCTCCCGCGCGCGGTCGTTCCAGCGCATCGAAACCAGGGACCGCTCTCCTTTTTCGTAGCTGTAGCCCTCGCCGGCGTCGTCGTAGAGCGTGAACTGCGCGTCCGCTCCCGGATAGATCCGGATCTCCAGCGGCCCGGTGGTTTTTTCGCCGGTGTGCTGGAGGTCGGGCCCGAACGGAAGGATCGTTCCGGCGCGGACGAACAGCGGGATGACGTCGATCGGGGCGGATACGGTGATCGTGCCTTCGCCGGCTGGCTTGCCGCTCCAGAAGTCATACCACTTCGCTCCCGCCGGCAGGACGACCTGCCGGACGCTCGGCTCAGTCGAGGTGAATGCCTGGCCGCCGTCGGAGCCGGCGGCAGGCTTCGGTCCGGAATCCGCCGCGAGCGGGATGGTGGCGGTCATCTCCGGGCCTTTCACCGCCGGGCCGGTTTCACCGCCGGTTTTGGCGCGCGGTTCGACGATCGGGGCGACGAGCAGCGCGTCGCCGAAGAGGAATTCATCCTTGATGTCGCGCAGCGCAGGCTCGCCGGGAAAATCCATGGCCAGCGGCTTCATCATGCTCCCGCCTTGGTGGACATGCCAGGCCGTGGAATAGATGTAGGGCAGGAAGCGGTAGCGCAGCTTGAGGTATTTCACGAGCACCGCCTCGGCCTCGGGCCCGTAGTTCCAGGGCTCGGTATGCGAGACGAAGCCGTGCATCCGCTGGATGGGAAAGAACGTGCCGCACTGGAGCCAGCGGCAAAGCAGTTCGCGGAAATCGGGCGACGTGTATTGGTTGCCCTTTGGACCGCAGGGCGAGCCCGGACGGAAGAAGCCGCCGATGTCGGTCGTCCAGTAGGGCAGCCCGGCCGAGGTGAACCCGAGGCCCGCCGGAATCTGTCGCTGGAAGGCTTCCCAGCTTCCCTTGATGTCGCCCGACCACGAGATTGTCCCGTAGCGCTGCATGCCCGCATACCCGGACCGGGTCAGGTCGCAGAGGCGCTTCGTGCCATTCGATGCGGCGCGGTTGCCCTCATAGACCGCCTGGTTGACGAACATCGGGTAGGCGTTGAGGTAGCGGTCGCCGGTGCCCAGGTGCAGCGTTGCGCCCAGCAGGCAGTCGGACTCGGGTTCGGTGGCATCCTGCCAATAGCCGTCCACGCCCTGATCGAAATGCCCCTTCTTGCTGTGCTGCCAGTAGATTTCGCGTGCCTTCGGGTTCGTGGGGTCAAACCATTCGCTATTGCCGACGATCCCGCCCGCCTTCGCCAGATCCTGAAAAACGTCGGTCTTGCGGTCAAACTTCGACCAGACCGAGACGACGAGGCGCGTGTTTTTTTTGTGAAGCGTCTTTGTGAGCGCCGGCACGTCCGGATAGTGCCCCTCGTCCCACTTCATCGCGTTCCACCCGTATTTGCCCCAGTATTGCCAGTCCTGAACAATGATATCGACCGGAATCCCGCGCTTGCGGAATCCGTCCACCGCCTCGATCAATTGCTTGGAACTGCCGTAGCGCTCGCGGCACTGCCAGTAGCCCCAGGCGTATTTTGGAAGCAGGGGAACGTGGCCGCTGAGCGCGCGGTAGTTGGCGATGACCCGCCCCGGGGTTGCGCCCGCGACAAAGTAGTAATCGACCGCCTCGCCGACCTTCGAGCGCCAGGTGGTCGTCGGCGTTTTCTTGTGGACCATGAGCTCGAGCGCGCCCTGACCGGCAACCTCCACGGCATAGTCGCGGTTCGCCTCCAGCTTCACGGAGGCACCGCTGCCGTAGGGAACCCATTTGTTCCTGAGTTCGATCACCGGCTTGCCGTCGAGTTTGACGACATTCTGCCCATCCCAGCAACCCGCGCCGCTGGCGTGATTGAGCCACAGGCTGTATTCCCCCGCCTCCGGCACGCGCAATGTCCCCCGGTTCCCGCTGAGCGCAACCGGCTCGCCCGGATTGAACCAGGTGTCGGAGGGGTTGTCCCACAGGATGCCATATCCGGCGGTGGACCAGACGAACGGCACCGAAATCTCGGTGTTCGCCTGCCAGAGCCGCAGGGTTTCTCCGCGCCAGTCGAGCCGGCCGTCCTGATGCTGGCCGAGGCCGTAAAGCGATTCGCCCGCCGGTGAAACAAACGTCTGCTCCGGCGTCCAGGAATCCTCGCCGGTGACCGTCGCCTTGGTGAACTTCCGTCCGTCGGCGGCTTCGGCCAGCACCTCGCGGCCCGAGGCGTCAAGGAAGCGCACGCGGCCGGTCGTCTTGTCCGCCGCGACGGTCACGTTGCCGGTCGAGAAGAAAAGTTCCGATCCTTCTTCGCGCAGCGTCGTCTTCGCCGGCAGCCGGTTGACCATCGTCACGCTCTCATACTTCGACGCGACACCGGGCGGCGCAAACCGCAAGCGGATGACATCCGGGCTCACCGCATCGAGCAGCAGCCCGCCCGTGGGAACTTTGAGCTCCAGCGCCGGTCCGCCAGCCTTGTAGGAAATCTCCGGTCCGACAGGCGCGGCGGATGCCAGCGGCGCAAGGAGCGCCAGGCCTGCGGCGGGAAGCGCGGAAAAGAACTGGCGGCAAAACGATTTTGTTAGTGATAGGTGGTTCATACGGTTTACTTGGGCTGGTTGGGGAAAATCGTGGAGTCGGGTTGGGCGGCGAGCAGTCGCTTCACCACTGCGCCGGGCACGGCAAAGGCGGTGCCGTGGCGGATGCCTTGGGGCATGGAGATCTCGCTGCTGACGTTGCGCCATGTCTTGAAATCGGTCGTCGCCAGAGCCTCGTAACGGTGCCGCGTGTAGGCGTCGAAAAAGAGGATGACTTTGCCTCCGACTTGGAGAGCGGTCGGACCCTCGACCCAGCTTCCGGGCGGGTTGATGTGGCCCGGGACCAATGTGAACGGCCCGGCCGGACTCGGCGCGGTGGCGAGCTTGAGGTTTTTCATCGGCTCGGGCACCTTGGTTTCGTCCTTGTAGACCATCACCGTCTTGCCGCCGAACTCGGTGAGTGTCGAATCGATCACGTTGTGGCCGGGATCGAAATAAACCTTAGTCGGGGAAAACGACTGGAAGTCCGTCGTGGTGGTGGAATAAATCCGGTGGTTGAGGTCGTTCCGACCGCCGAGGTCGGTTTCCGGGAACTTGCCGGGAATGGTCGAGGCCCAGAAGATGCGGAAGTTTTTCTCCTTCGCATCGTAGGCGATTTCCGGAGCCCAGCAGTTGCGCACCGTCGGTTCGTGGGCCATGACCGGCAAAGCCTTTTGCTCCGACCAGTGGATGAGATCCTTGGACGACGCGTAGCCGATGGTGCCGCTGTTCCAACTGTCGGTCCAGACCATCTGGAATGTGCCGTCCGGGCCGATGGTGATGCAGGGGTCGCGCATCAGTTTCGACTTGCCGACCGTCGGCTTGAGGTAAGATTTTCCCTCATTGAGAACCTGCCATTTCAAGCCATCCGCGCTCCAGGCCAGATGCAAACCGTCTTCGCCGTTGTTGAGGAAATAGGCGAAGAGGTAGCATTTTTCCGGCACGGCGGCGGGTGGCGAAGCCGGTTCGGCGATGGCGGTTGTGGTTAGCAGCAGCAGGGAATAGAAGAGTGGTTTCATCAGCAGTAATCTTTTCAACTTAGGGCGCCGCAAAGGTCAACACGAACCCGCCCCTGGGTTTGAGCGTCACCGTCAGGTTTCCGGCGGCGGCTTTCACCTCCGCCTGACGGAAGGCGGAATTGCCGCCGTCGTCGAGGGGAGGTTTCGCTCATCATGGAAGCGGGATAGGCAGTTCATTTTAGCGGAGGAATTTCAGAAAAGGATGGCCAAATCGGGTTCGGTTGAGACACGTCACGGAGCGAGCAGCCGTTACCGCCGCCAACAACTCTGGACGCACCAGTGCCGGCCACTCTATCGGTCGGCGGGGATTTTGTATTGTCACAATAATTGCGACAAGACCCGCGTCGCACGCGACGTGGCCGCGCGCGTTTTTTCCCTACCGGAGCGGGTGCTTCTTCAGCTTGGCCATGGCCTGGGCGCGGCTCGTGACATGGAGCTTCTCGTAGATGCGGTGGACGTAGGTCGAAACCGTCCACAGGCTGATCCCGAGCTGCTTGGCGATCTCCTTGTAGAGGAATCCCCGGGCGAACAATTCCAGCACCGTGCGCTCGCGCTCGCTGAGCGACTCGAATTCCTCGCCGGCCAGCGGCGCGGCCGGCTGACGCTGGAACGATTGGATCACCTTGCGCGCAATGCTGCTCGTCATCGGCGAGCCGCCGGCGACCACGTCCCGGATGGCCGGAAGGAGTTCGTCCTTGCGCACCGGCTTGAGCAGGTAGCCGGTCGCCCCGGCCTGGATGGCTTCAAAGATGGTGTCGGCGTCCTCATGCACGGTGAGCATGATGAAGAGCGTGTCCGGCAGCCGCGCGGCCAACTGGCGCACGCACTCCACGCCGTTCATGCCCGGCAGGTTGATGTCCACCAGAACCACGCGGGCAGGCTGGAGCGGAAGCCCGGCCACGGCGTTCTCCCCGTTCGCGTATTCGCCGGCGCCGGCGCAGTCGCCGGACCGCTCGATCATCGCGGCAAGCCGCTGGCGGATGCCGGTGTCGTCCTCGACGATGGCGACGCTGATGGGGGCGCTTGCGGGATTGGCGGGAGTGCTCATGGGCGATCAAAGGGATTGTGGAGGATCATTTGATGGAACCGCGAAGAAGGCAAGGCGCGCGAAGAGTATTCCTGCGTGGTCGATCATCATTTCCGGCCTCAAAGCCTCGCGCGGAGGGTCATGATTGTGCCGCCGCCGGGAGCGCTGGCGATTTCGAGGGTGCCGCCGATTTCGTCCATGCGTTTGCGCATGTTGGCGAGGCCGTTGCCGCCGAACACGCGGCCGGCTCCGGATGCCTGTCCGGGATCGAAGCCGCAGCCGTCGTCGGCGATGGTGATTACCAGTTGCCGGCCGTCGTTCAGGGCGAGGGAGAAGCGCACGGTCGTGGCCTTCGCGTGCCGGATGATGTTGTGGAGCGCCTCGCGGATGACGAGGTAGAGATGGTGCCGCCGGGCGGCCTCCATCGGCAGGTCGGGCAGATTGTCCGGCAGGGTGAGGCGGCAGGAGAGTCCCGACGGCTTCAGGAAAAGCGCGACAAACTGGCCGGTAAACGCGGTGAATTTCTCCAGCGTGTCGTTGCCCGGCGTCACGGCCCAGACGATCTCATCGACCGTGCGGGTCGCGGCGCGCGCGCTCTGGAAGAGCTCCTCGACATGCCGGCCCATCGCCTCCGGCTGGTCGAGGTCGTCCTGGATCAATTCGCACTGCATGGCGATCTGGGTCAGGCTCACGCCGAGGTCGTCGTGGATGTCGCGGGCGATCCGGCTGCGCTCGGTGGCCAGCGAGTGCTCGCGCTGGAGCCGGAGCCAGGCCACGTAGCGCCCGATCGCGACCAGCACGCTCGCGACCATGACGGCGATCATCGCCCAGAACCACCACTGGCTGGTGACCGGCAGCAGGATGCCCAGCTCGATGCGCTGCGCCGCTCCGTATTGGCGGTCGCGCAGGCGGACGCGCCAGACGTTTTCGCCCGCCTGGTCGATCGCCCCGAGCTGCATGCCGGATACGGTTCGCAGCACGGGCAGGAAGCGGCTGTAGAGGAACAGGTCCCCGCTGCGGGCACCGGCATCGGTCAGCTCGATCTCCACGCAGGAGCGCGAACTTCGGACCCGTTTGATCTCGGCGGCACCGCAGTAGATGTGGAGGTTCGAGCCGATGAGCACGGGCACGGATGCGGACGGAACCGGAGTGAAGCGGAGGTGCTGGGAGGCCGAAGGCGCCAGCGCGGGCGTCGTCCACGACTCCTGGGCGAGGCCGAGGTAGCGGTTGTCCCAGAACGACCAGACCGCGTAGCGCTGGTTCGGGTCCATGCCCGCGCGCTGGAAGTTCAGGTCCACCGGTTTTTCCCTGTCCTCCGGGTTCCAGAGCAGGGCCACGGTCGCATCGCCCCAGTCCCGCCGGACGTGACCGACGAGGCGGGTCCACTCCGCAGCCGTGCAGATGTCCAAAACCTCGGTCCGCTCCCTCGCGGGAGGGGTCAGCACCTCGACATTGCGCCAGTAGGGTTTGAACCGTGCCTCATTCCACATGTCGGAGGTGAACGCTGCCCCGCAGGAAAGCCCCACCATGCTGATCCACGTCCTCGCCAGGGGCCACCCGCCCACCACGGGACTGATGTCCTTCAGCTCCGTCGCCATGTAATAGCAGTCATTGTCCACGGCAAACCAGCGCCCGTTGAGTTGATAAGAAACAAGGACGGACTTCATGACGTCCCGGACGCCGCTGCGCGTGGTGACGGGGCCGATGCGGCTGGCATCCACCAGCCCCACGGTTGCCCGATCCGCATACCATTCGCAAAACATGATATAGGTGTCCTCCCCGGCCGCATTCCGCAACGCCTGCATGTTTTCACGGAAAACCTCAAAGCTGGTTTTGTCCCCGCCCGCGAGGCTTTCCCGGAAAGCCGGGCGCTGGTGATAGCCGATCTTCAAATAGGAAAACCCGTCACGCACCGCCTGCCGCACATTGGCGATGCATTGGTCCATGGTCATGTCCGGCAGGGCAAATTCCAGTTTGAGACCCGCCCGCAGGCCCGCCTCGGAAATTTTCCGCGCATAGAAGGGAAGCCCTTCGGGATACAATGACTCGATATTGGCCGGGCTTTCAGATTGGGGTTCAAAGCTCTCCCCGATCTGGATGACGCTCGGTTGCAGCCGTCCGTTCGACTTCCCGATTTGCTCCACCACGCTGAGCACATCCGTGCCGCGGGCAATCCGCTCGGGCGAATACACGCTGCTCCACCCCGTCAATGCCCCCTTGGCCACCCGTGCCCCGTGCGTCCTGGCCACCCAATCCGTCCAGCGCGCCATCGCCGGCTGCGGCGGTTCAAAGAAAAGCCCTGCCTGCTGTCCCCAGCGGACCTGCCCCTGATTGACCCGGACCCCGTCCATCGAGGAGACCAGCATCATTCCTGCGCGTCCATCCCCTGACGGTGTAAAGCGCATGGAAAGATAAGCCGCGGGAACACCCGCCGGCCCGAACAGGAACCCCGTCCCGTCGCTGCGGTAAAACCCACCCTGCTCATGGAGCCATGCATCCTTCCGCATCTCTCCGAAATTCAAACGGACGGGCGTCATGGCATGCAATCCCGTCAGGAGCCACTCCCCGGGCCTGCCCGCCACTTGCAGGAATCGGGGTGCCCCTGCGGCGACGCTCTCCGGCGGATTGTCCATCGTCAGCATCGCCAGATCGAACAACCTGACCGGACGATTCCCTAAATTCCGGATCCCTGCCTGGATGAGCACCACCTGTGGAGCGTCCATGACCCGGTCCAGGCGGAACAACAACTCGATCTGTTCCTTCTCGAAGCGGATGGCGGAAGTGGTTCCTGATACCGGGCCAAGGGCGCTTTCCTTCGCCGTGTGCGCCGTTGTCCCGACCACCGTTCCGGCGCTCGAATCAAGCCGGTGTCTGACGCCGTCAATCTCCACCGTTGCGGCAAAGCCGCTCCGGAACGCAGCCAGGCCCGGCGCCTCGATGATGAGCGAGCGGCCGCCATCCTCCACCCGTGCGGCGACGGTCCCCGCGAACGCCTGCCCGCCCACTGCGATCAGGAGGCCAAGTGCGCATGCCTGAATTTTGCAAAGAGGCTTCTTGAAGGGATCGTGGGCGTCCCGCCCGCTTCTCCATCCCAGCGGGCAGGATGTCCGCGCTCCTTTGGGTTGCAACTTTCGCGGATGCGCCCGGGGCATTCGTTTGCAGGATCCTTTCTTTGTGGTCTTTGAGTTCTTTGTGGT
Source organism: uncultured Verrucomicrobiae bacterium (assembly GCA_963751395.1). Classification (GTDB taxonomy): domain Bacteria; phylum Verrucomicrobiota; class Verrucomicrobiia; order Chthoniobacterales; family Chthoniobacteraceae; genus CAVVUC01. The sequence goes on from CAVVUC010000001.1 coordinate 1,433,710, forward strand.
GAAATGAACTATTTTTTCCTGGTTCATTTGTTGCGGGGAATCCGCGACGATCCTCACGGGGATCGATTTCGCGGTCAATCGGGATCTCACTCAAACGCGGGGCTCATGGAGTGACCACCGCGCGGAGGCGGACGAACTTTGCGGAGCCGGTGCCCTTCGGGATCGTGACGGTCACGGCGTCCGGGGCGGAACCGTTTTCCTGGATGCCAACGCCGTCCGAAGAGGTGGCGGTGGTGGCTCCCACGAGGTAGATCTCGTTCCAGTTAAAGAGATCCGTGCTCGCTTCCACGCGCAGGGTAATGTCCGCGGTCTCGCTGGCATCGGCGCGCTGGAAAACAAAGTTCAGGCTGGTGTCGTTGTCGGACACTTGCGGAGCGTGCCCCGGATCGGCCTGCGCGGGGTTGCCGCCGAGCACCAGCTCGAGCACGTTTGCAAGGCCGTCGCCGTCCGGGTCGCCGACGGGTGTGGGATCGCTCACGCCGTAGCCGGCGATCCACGTGGTGAAGAACGTGGGCACGAGTTTGATGACCCGGTTGACGAGGTCGTAGGCAAGCCTGTAGCCAGCCGGGAGTCCGTTCACGCCGGCGAACTGCGTGCCGGTGAGCGAGCCGAAGCTGGCGATCACGTATTCCTGGGCCGTGATGCCGCCGGAGAGAACCGACAGGTCGAGCGTGGCATTGGTGATGTTCAGGTTGCCGGCGACGACGAGTGTGTCGGTGCCGCCCGCGTTGAGGTCGATGGCGAGGATGCCGTTGATGGTGGCGGGGCCGTTCACCGTGCCGGAGCCAGCCAACGTCGCACCGGGGGCGATGGTGATTCCTCCAGTGGTGACACCGGATTTGACCTTCAGCGTGCCCGTATTGACCGCCCAGTTCACCGCCGTCCCATTGCCGCTGGCACCGGCGGCCAGTTCGAGCGTGCCGGTTTCCTCCTTAACCACCGTGCCATTGGCCAGGCGCGCGCTGACGATCAGATCGGAGGCCGCGTCACCGGTCACGTTGTTGACCGTGAAAGTGCGGGTCCCGCCAACATTGTTAGCGCCGTCGCTCATCTGCATGTTCGCGCTGGTCCCGGCACCGGAGGCCGTCGTGATGGACGACGCAACAGTGCCACTCACGGTAATGTCGCCGCCGAGGGTAAAGGAGCCGTTCCATTGATCAGGGAAGTTGTTAAAGCCAGTGCCGACTTCGATGGTGCCGCCGTTGAGGGTGACGTTGCCGAGGCCGGTGATGTAGTTGGCGGCTCCCTTGAGCGTTCCGCCTTGGTTGATGACCACCGCGTGGGCATCGGTCCCGCCGGCAGCAAGGTTTGTATTGTCCAACCAGTTATAGGTATTGCCAGTGAGCACGCCGCCGTTGTTGAGGGTGACCTCATTGGCGGGAGCAGAGGAACCAAGGGCCGAGGCACCGCCCTTGACGGCCTGGATACCGGCGACCACCGTGCCGCCAGTGACGGTCGTGCCGCCGCTGTAGGTGTTCGCTCCGGAGAGAGTCAGGAGGCCGCTGTCGATTTTGGTCAGCCCGTCCGTGCCGGTCAACACGCAAGCAATGGTGGCGGTGACGCCACTGCCCACGGTAACCGTCGGCGTGCCGGTGGCGACGTCGAGCGCAAGCGGATTTCCGTTGATGGTGAAGTTGCCATTGGAGAAATTCAGGTGGCCGATGGTGAGTGCCGCGCAATTTTGGTTGATCGTGCCGCCTGTGGCGAGCGGGAAGGTCGCGGCGAAACCAGCGCCCCTGGACACAGCCTGGTTTTGCCACCGGGTGGCATCGGTCCAATTCCCCCCTGAGGCGGCGGACCAGATGCCGTTTTTGTCCGGGAACAACGGCGCACAGGAAACCTCGGCGGCCGGGCTGCTGGTAGCGTTGCCAGCGACCGCGGACACCACATAAAAATACGTCGTGTCATAAAGCAACCCGCTGTCCACGAAGTGGGTCGAACCGGTCATGGCCACTTGCGTGTAGGGACCACCGGATACCGTCGATCGACTGACCACATAGACGACGGCACCCTCGCTGGCGGTCCAGGAGAGGGAAACCTGCGCGTCGCCGGGCGCGGCCGTCAGGCCGGTCGGCGGCGCTGGCGGCAGCGTGGCGGTGAGCCGCACGTTGTCGTAGTCGGTCTGGATGCCGTAGCCGATGAGGCGGATTTGGAGGGCCTGGCCGGACGTCACGGTGGCGGGTGAGGTGCAGGTCACCACGGCATCCCTCCATTGGTCGAGTGCCGGGGATGCCGCACCCGTTCCGCCGTGGCCCGCATCGTAGTCCGAGGCAAGTTTGACGCCTCCAGCCCAGAATTCGACCCCGTAGCCTGGAAAGGTCGGGTAACCAATGCCCGGCATATCCTTGCGCCAGCCTATCGCCACGGTGAGGGTATAGGCGGTGTTGGCCTGTAGCGTGGTGGCGAGAGTCTGAGAGATATTGGTTCCGCCGTTCGCGTAGGCATAGATGTCTCCGTCAGGGATGCCGCCTGAGTATTGGCCGGAAGTAGTCCACCCGCTGCCGAAAGCGTCGCCTGATTTGACCCAGGGCGAAGGCACGGAAGCGATGCTTTCGCCGGGGACCGCACCGACGCCGGTCCAACCGCTCAAGGATTTGGCTCCCTCGAAGCTGTGCTCTCCGACGGTAATCGCCGTGGTGTTGTAGGTTCCGGTGCTGAAGATCCAGGTCGCATTTGCGGCGATGCCCGGAAACGGGTTGTTGGCGGTATCCAGGATGGCTCCGGCACCGATCTCGACCCCATAGCGGGTGGAGATGGCAAAGTTGTTGGCGGGATTGATGGTGACCACCGCGCCGCTGACGGAAACGAGTTCGCTCGTGACCGGGATGGTTTCCACCACCGCGCCGTTCGTTAGCTCGCGGAGCACGATGTCACCGACGCCTTTTTTCACGGGCTCGTTGAAGGTGATGACGAGGTTGGTGTCCAACGCGACGCCGATCCCGGCGTTGGCGGGAGCGAGGGACTGGATGGCCGGGGCGGTTGTGTCAGGCGGCAAGGTGGGGTCCAGTGGCAGTTGCAGGGTGGCCTTGCCCAGGCTGCGCAGCATGTGGCTGGTGCTGGTGCCGCCCGGTGCGTCATAGAAGATGTAGAGCTTGTCGCCCACCACTGTGACCGAGGGCATGCCGATGCAGTTGCTGCTCCAGGTGCAGTTCGACCCGTCGAGCACCACCGCCTTGTTCGCGGGATTCCAAGTGTTGAGATCCGTGGTCCAATAAACCCAGATGCCGTCGGTGTATTCGGTGCCGCCGCCGATGCCGACATGGTTGGTGAACAGGAACCAGGTCGAGTTGGCCGGCTCGAAGTAGAGCGCGGAGTTTTCAATCTGCTCCTCCACCGGCAGGGCTGGCGAGGCATCCAGGGTCCAGGCACCGGCAAGGTCCTGGGTTCTGGCGATCCCGAGCGTGCGCTTCACCGCCGCGTCCGTGGAGCTGAAGAACATCCGATACTCCGGACCTTGCTTGATGACCTGCCCGGGGCTGCCAATCATCGAGTAATAGGTGCCGGGCTGGGGCCTGAAAGGCTTCGGCAGATAATGCTTCGTCCACGGACCGGCGGGCGATGTGGCGGTGGCTCGCATGGTCAGGTAAGGAAAGTACGGAACGTAGTCGGGCGCGGGGGATGCGTTCGGCGTGCCCAGATAGAACATGTGCCAGAGGTTGTTGTCGTCCTTGATGATCCAGGGTGCGCTTGCGGAGGCGGAATCCTCGCTGCCGGGTGCGCCGTAATCTAAGACCGGGCCCTTCAGGGTCCAATTGACCAAATCCGTGCTCTCGGCGAGGTGTGCCAGCCAGCCGTTCAGGCCTGCACCGTCGTAGAACAGATAGAATTTCCCGTCCACCTGGTTGATGAGCGCCTCCCGGATGCCCCGGTAATCGGTCTGGTTTGGCGCACCGCCGTAGTCAAGGAACTTGCCCTGATCCGTGGCGTTCATGCGATAGGAGGGATAGGGGCGCCCGTCCGAATAGACAACGGGATTGGTGACAGGAACGAGTCCGGTGCCGTGGGCGCCGCCCGCAAATAACCAAGCGATCAGGAAGGCAAGCGGCCAGGCGTGACGTATCCGGATCGTGGGAGGTGTTTCAGTGTTCATTTTCATACGCAAATTGATTGGAGGAAGTGCTCATGGGGTGACCACCGCGCGGAGGCGGACAAATTTCGCGGAGCCGGTGCCCTTTGGAATGGTGACGGTGACGGTATCCGGCGCGGAGTCGTTTTCCTGGATGACGACGCCGCCCGAGGGCGAGGCGGTGGCGGCTCCCACGAGGTAGATCTCGTTCCAGTTAAAGAGATCCGTGCTCGCTTCCACGCGCAGGGTGATGTCCGCGGTCTCGCTGGCATCGGTGCGCTGGAACGCGAACACGATGTTGTTGCCGACCAGGGACGTCGTCGGGGCGATGCCCGAGTTGGGCTGCGAGGGATTGCCGCCCAAAACGTATTCCAGCGCGTTGGGCAGGCCGTCCTTGTCGGGGTCGCCGTTGGGCGTGGAATCGGAGAGCCCGCAACCTGCCGCCCAGGAGGTGAAGCTCGGCGTGAGCTTGATCACCTTGTTTGTCAGGTCATAGGCAACCTTGTAACCCGCAGGCAGGCCGGTGATGCCGGCGAATTGCGTGCCGGTCAATGAGCCGAAGCTGGCGATGACGTATTCCTGTTGCGCGATGCCGCCGGAGAGAACCGACAGGTCGAGCGTGGCATTGGTGATGTTGAAATTGCCCGCGACGCTGAGCCGGTCGCAGCCGGTCCCATTTACCTCGATGGCGAGGTGGCCATTGAGGGTGACCGAGGAACCGCTGGTCAGCGTGCCCACCGATGCGCCCGGCGCCAGCGTGCCGCCGCTCTGCACCGTGATAATCCCGCCCACCTTTCCTGTTCCGCCAAGCGTCGCTCCGTTGGCGACGGTCACAGCGGATGAGCCGGCGGTGCTGCCGGTGACCATCAGCGTCCCGTCACTCACCGTAGTCGTGCCGGTGTAGCTGTAGATGCCGGAGAGCACCATCGTGCCAAACCCAGCCTTGCTGATGCCGCTGACGCCGCTTTCGGTGATGGCCGCGTTGACGAGGAGATCCGTCGCCGCCGTTCCGTCGGCCACCGTGAAGGTGAGCGTGGGATTGGCATCGGCGCGGATTCGGATGCGGCCGGAAATCGTGGAACTCTCGGGGCTGGCCAAGGTGTTGACCGGCGTGTTGCCCCACTCGTAATAAGTGCCGGTGGGGCTGTTGCTGGCGTTGCTATCCAGCTTGAGCGTGCCGCCGGCCATGTTGACAGTAGCAGCCCAGATGTGGTTGGAGCCGACGCTGGTATTCACGGTGCCGCCGATGATGTTGAAAGTGTCGATCTTTTGTCCGGCAGTGTAACCGAAGACCGCGCCGCCACCGCCGGTCGCCCTAAGTTCGCCGCCGGTGTTCACCGTGACCGCGCCACGGATGCCGCCCGTGCCGCCAGATTGACCGCTGATTTCCAAGACACCGCCATTCGTGGCGACGGTCGTCCCGCCGCTGTAGCTGTTGTTGGCGGAGAGCACGAGTGTGCCCGAGCCGGACTTGGTGATGGAGCCGGTCGTGCCCCACTGGTTGTGAATCACGCCGGAGTAATTCAACTGGCTGCCGCTGTTGACCGTGATGATCTTGCCCCCGTCGAGGGCGGTGTCCGCCGCGATGGAGGAGGCGGTGGAAGTCACACCGTCACCAGCCGTCACGCCGCTTTTGAGGTGCAGGGCACCCCAGTCGGTATTGGAGACGGTGGCGGTGATCGAGCCGCCGTTCAGGTAAAGACCGTTGCGGATGGTCTGCCCCACGCCTTGGATGGACCATGTGCCACCCTGGTTGATCGTGACCGCTCCGACCGTCGTGCCGTTCCATTCGCTGCTGGTGGACCACTGCGCGGTCGAGCGCAGGGTGCCGCCGTTGTTGATGGTAATAGGGCCAGTGCCCAACGTGTGGATCCCGTAATCCTGCATGGACCTGGCGGCTTCAACCGTGCCGCCGTTGATCGTTAAGCCGCCGTTGAAGCTGTTCTGGCCGGTGAGCGTCAGCGTGCCCGGGCCGGACTTTGCCACGCCGTCCGATCCGGCGAGCACCAGGGCAATCGTCGCGGAGACACCGGTTCCCACCGAGACGACTGGCGTGCCGGTGGTGACGTCCAGCGTGAGCGTGCCGCCGGTGAGGGTGTAGTTCGAGGTGGCGAAATTGAGGCTGCCGATGGTGCGGGCGCTGTCGAGCGTGACAGTGACGCCGGTGGCCATGCTGAAGGTGGCGGTCTTGTCCGTGCCGCCGCCGACGACATTGCCCTGCCAGTTGGTCGGCAGGCTCCAATTCCCGGCAGTGCCGCTGGTCCAGATTCCGTTGCCCGGCTCCGGATAGGGAGTGACGGCGACCTGGGAGGATGCCGGGCCGGTGCCGCCATTGGCCGCGCCCACCACCACGTAGTAGTATTGCGTGCTGGAAGAAAGCCCGGTGTCGGTGAAGCTGGTGGTGCCGGCGGGCACCTGGCCGACATAAACATAAGGCCCGCCGGGCGTGGTCGAGCGGCCGATGTAATACATCGTCTCGCCGGTCCCGGCGGCGCTCCACGACAACTGCACGCTGCCGGCACCCGCCGTGCCGGTGAGATTGGTCGGAGCCGCGGAGGGGGTCGTGAGCTGGCCGTTATAAATAGATAATGCCTCGGTGTCGGTAACCGCCCGGTTATAGATCATCGCCTGGCGGATGTCGCCGTCGAAGAACTCGGCGTTGGCGTTGCTGCGTCCGATCTTGTAGTTGACGGCAGTCACGCTGCCTTGGGTGTAGGAGTGCGAGGCCTGCAGCGCCCCATTCACATAAATCCGGGCCTGCGTGGCGTCAAAGGTCAGGGTCACATGCTGCCAGACATTGGGGGTCAGCAGGACGCCGGTGTTCCAGAACTCGTTGTCGAGGATCACATAAATCGAGCCGTAGCTGGCACCCCAGCCCGTGCCGTATTGCCCGGGCGTGTCGCAGTCGAAGATCGCCCCCCGGAACGAGGAGGTATCCGGGCGGATCCATGCGGAGAGCGTGCGGGTGCTTGCAGCGACAACCGGAGTCTGGACATAGTCGTCCACCCCGTCGAAGGTCAGGGCCGATTCCCCGGTGTTCCAAACTGGACCGTTGTAAAGAGTCCCGGTGTTGCCTTTCGAGCTGCTGTCGGCGGCCGTGGTGCCACTGGTCTCAGCAAACTTATACCAGGCCAGCAGGCTGCTGGAGAAAGTGGCCATGTCCGGCCCCCGGTCGAGCAAATTGATGCTGGCCGTGGCCGCGGCGCTAACCACCTCGTAGCCGCTGCCGCCGTTGACGGTGAGAGTGATTGTCTCGCTGGTCTCGGTGGCCGCGTCGGGCACGGAAGTGATGGCCACATCGGCATAGGCGGCATTCGCGGGGATGGTGACGGTTCCCGATGGCCGGACATAGTCGGTGCCGGAACTGGCCGTTCCCCCAATCGTGTAAGTCACGGTGAGCGGCTGCTGTAGCGAGGCGGGATCGAGCGCCACGCGGGAAATCCGGAAGGAAGCGGTGTTGCCGTTTTCCTGCAGCGTTGTGGAAAGGGCCGCCACTCTCACGCCAACACCGCCGGGAATGGCCGTCGAATAAACCTTGAAGTCGTCGATGGCACCGTTGAAGTCGGCCAATCCCGCGCCGTGGGCCAGGAAGTTGTGGGCCGGCGTTTCGTTGGTATCGGCGGGCAGCACGTCTTCGGGGCGCAGCGCACAGGCGGCGGAACCGGCGAGCGCACCGTCGAGATAGAGGGAGGCCGTGACACCGTCGAGCACCACCGAAACGAACGTCCAGGTGCCGACCGGCAGGGCGGACGCGGCGGGAATGCTCACCGTGGTGGCACCCTTTTTGATCTTCAGTTCGCACTTGCCCGCCGCGTTGCTCGGGGTCACATAAATCTGGCTGGCCGTGGTGCCATCGCCAAAATGGAAGATCGCCTGGTTGGCCGCGCCGCCGTTCCACTTCACCCAGGCCGTGATCGTGCTCTCGCGAAAATCGCTCAACCAACGGCTCAAAAGCACATACTGTCCGCTGCCGTTGAAGCTCATCACCCCGGAGCGGACTCCGTCGCTGGCGGCCCACACGGGCGCCCCCGCCAACTGGCCATCGGTGACGCCATACTTGTCCAGGGCGGCATACGGGTGGGAGGCGGCAAAGTCGTAACAGGCGAACAGCGCCGGTGGATTGGCATGCGAGACGGCGTAGGCGGCGGCCTGGTCGTCCCAGATCCAGCCGCTGAGCGCGCCGTTGGAGACCGAGACATTGCCAAGGCTGTCGCCGTCGAAAATGACGTCCCCGCTGAACACGTAATTGCTGAAGGAGGTTCCCGCACCTTTGAGCGTGGCGTTGTCCGTGGCCTTGCAACTGTCCGCCATGATCCGATGGCCACCCACGCGGGCATTGCCCTCGACGGTCGCGCTGCCTTGAACCAGCGCGTATTCGCGAACCCGGGCATATCCCTGGACCAGGGAGCTTTGGCGCACGATGGCATGGCCGCTGACGATGGCGTTGTCCTTGACCGTGGCACTTTCTTTGACCACGGCGTAGTCCTCAATGCGTGCCGTGCCGGAAACCACGGCGGTGCCGAGCACGCGGGCGTTGGGGCCGACGTAGGCGGTGCTGGCGACTGTGGCGGTGGAGGCCTTCCAGCCGCCGCCATTGGCATGCTGGACCAGGCCGGTGGTGCTGCCGCCGCCGACCTCGCGGAAGTTGGCACCGCCGATCTGCATCTGGTAGGGAAAGCGGGTCTTGGCCGGATCGCTCTTGTAGGACTGGATCGTATCCTCGAACATGGTGCCGAGGATCTCGCCCGGGGTGGCGGCCACAGAGAGATAGACTTTGTTTTCATTCGCCGCCAGCGTCACCGAGTTGGTGCCCGAGTTGAACAGCGGCGAGTAACGGGCCACGCCCGAATCGTTGACCACGATGAAGCTGGCGCGCCAGTCGGCCTGCCGGTCGGCGTTTGGCAGCCCCTGGAAGTTGACGCTGACCACGCGCCCGTTGGTGCCTTCGGTGTTGGGTTTCAGGTCGTGGATGTTGTGGGCGAAGGCCTGCGGGGCCAGCTCGGGGGCGATCTGCCACCAGGTGGAATCGTCGGGCCGTTGCCTGAGGGCGGGATACCGGTAGAGCGTGTTCGTGTCCGCGTCCCAGAAGCTGGAAATGTGGCTCTGCATCGCCGTCTTGCGGGTGCCGTAGTCCCAGATGGCGTTGCGCCGGGCGTAGCTGCCGATGACATCCTTGACGCCGGAACCGCCGCCGGCCTTGACCAGACGGTCGATCGTCGAGAAGATATACTCGTAATCGAGGTTCTCGGTCCAGATCCGGGACGAGAAGCTCTTGTCACCGGTCATACCGGGAAGCACGTCCGGGTTCTGGTCCATGTAAAGCCAGAGCGGCCAGTTGTCGTACCAATGGTTGGGATGGCTGGGATACTTGAAGCTCGACATCATGTAGCCCTGGCTGAGCTGGGAGGCGTTGGCCTCGAAGATGTCGGGGTAGATGTCAAACATCGTCTCCGCTCCGTAATTGGCGTGCGACTCCCACCATTTTCCCATGGTGGAGTCGTGGATGCCCTTCCGGGTGTGCGCCTGGCAAACGTGCATGAACTCGTGCGGATTGACCCACGAAGGCGGGTTGTCGCGTGTGCCGGCCGGATACGTGTTCTGCCATGCGAAGTAGCCCCGCTTGAGAGGCGCGTCGTCCTCGGTCCCCGACCAGGTGCCGCCCAGGAAAGTCATGGTCATGTTGATCTTGTATTTGGTGCCGCTGGATTGCCCCTGGGGATAGCCCGGGTCGTTGTAGCGGAGTCGTTTGACATGGTTCTGCCACGACTCCTCCAGGTTGCGAAGCGTCGCCAAGGCCTTGGCGTCAGTCCATGGGGCACCGGGATCCTCGGTGTAGGTCAGGTTGGAGTAGATGATCCGGAAACGCTTCGATTCCTTCGAGATAATGGTCGCATTGGTGTTGCCGGCATCGACATGTGTGACCGTGCCGTTTGCTGGGCAGAGGTTGGAAACGCGGGTGAGATAATCATTCCCCGGCTCGTCGCCCACGAGGACATGGTCTATGGCGAACGCCGTGCCGACGACGGTGGCCGGGACGATTCGCAGGTCGGTCAGGGTTCCCCGCCAGTATTCCTCGAGCCCCATGTCGATGCGATAGACGTGGAAGCCGCCGTCCTTGGCGATGACCGCGTTGGGAATCGTCACCATCCGGGACGCGCTGAAGCCCGTGAGGGTCAGATCCGTTCCATTCCGATTGTCTCCGCTTTTGATGCCGTGACCGGTCACCCCGTAGTAGATCACGATATTCCCGGAATAATTAACCGGCAACTGGATGCGCAGATCGAGGAAGTCGTTGAAGCCGAGGTCAAGGTCCGGCCCGCCGGTGATGGAGGCGCGGGACAACTGCGGGGTAGTCGAGGAGGTCGTGCCGCGGATCGAGCCCCCGGAGACACTGGTACCGGAGACGTTGACCATCGTCCAGCTCTCGGAATTGCCGTCCGTCTCCCATTCTGTCTTCGTCCAAGTAGAAGTGCCCGTGGTCAGCGTGCTCGCCGGATCGACGGTGACGCTGGCAGTGGCGGCCCCGGCGCGGGTGAGGCTCCAAGCAAGACAACAGGCTGAGGCCAGCACGATCCAGCAACGGTTTTTAATGGTTTTCATGGGAATGGTGTTTGGAGTTGGAGAACTCCAGATTAGCCCCGCTCCCTGGCAAAGTCTTGTCACAATAATTGCGACACACGGGGGAAAGTTGGCAGTTTTCAGTTGGCAGGGGAGAAATGTTCCTGGTTCTTCGTTCTTCATTCGGGCAGGGGTGGCCGTTCCCGGTCTCGATCAGCTTCGCAAGAACCGCACCAGGATCGCCAGCGCGACCGGCGTCCCTCACGCGGCCGGATTCAGCGGCCGGCGTGCCGATTGTGATCACGGATTCGATCTCGAATGCGGAGGCCTGGACCCGCTTGTTCGCGGCGACTGGATTGCGCGGCGGGGCGGGGGAGTCCGCGTCACGGTTTTTCCTGTTTGCCTGTCCCTCGCCGCGAAGCACAGCTTCCCCGGCAAGTGTGCGCCACCAAGCCCTCAGCCGGGCAGCGGGAGCGAAGATGAAACAGGGGCAGATCCGCCATGATTATCGACCGAAGGAACTGAATCCCATCTTTGCGGGCTCGACACCAAAGACGATTCCCTTTTTCGAAACGGACGGCCCCGGGTTTTCAGGAATCGGCACATCTTTGAGCTGGAAAACCGGATACCCATCGGGATAGGCGACCCCATCCTCCTCAATGCAGAGGCGGGCGAAAAAGCCTCCGCCCGGGCACTCGCCTATGATAATTTCCAGATCAGCCGGGACGCTTTTTCGCATGGCGATCCATTTTCCTCCGATGAGCTGCGCGTTGTCGCTCTCCGATGTCGTATTGATATTGCGCTCCACCGAATACAAAGAGTAGTTCCCGTCGAGGACGTTGCTGCCATTGTAGCGGACCATCAGGATGTCGTCTGCCCGCCCGCGAAAACGAAACCTCCCGTCTCGCGGCGGCACGATTCTCGCCTGATAATGAACGACCCACCGGCGTGGCGCGCATTCTTTTTCAACATTGAACGCCTTGGGTGCCTCGTCGGCGGGAAGTTCCGGGATCATGAGCTGGTAGGCAACCAAGTTTTCCGGAGCTTTGTAAAACCCGCTTAGCGTGGACTTGTTCCAGTTTCTGGTAAAATGTTTGATTGCCTTGATGTATTCGATGTTTACGGCGATGCTTGGATCCACTATTTCATTTTCACCCGCTTTCATTTTTGTGGGCTTGCGATCCTGGGTTTGTTTGAAGTCATAGAAAGTGCCCTTCAATCCATCGCCGGTGCCGCGGAAGCCGAAAAGCGTCATGCCGCCGCCGCCCCCGCCGCCCATTCCTCCTCCCGTGCCGCCCGCGCCGAAGCCCTGACCCGATCCCACGCCGCCCATGCCGGCGGCCATCCCCTGCATGACACTGGAGGCCGTGGGCATCGTCGGCATTTCGGGGAGAGAAACCTTGGAGATTCCGGCGCTGACGATGCGCTTCGCCTGCGGGGGCGCGCCGCCGGTTTTCTTTTTCGCCATCGAGACTTTGTGTTCGAGGGCGCGCTTGCTCGGGTTGGGCGAGGGCGGGCCGCCTCTGAAGGTGAGCTTCCGTTTCGCCTGCACGCGCTGGACGATGAAATAGGTCGCCCCGAGTCCGAAAAGCAGGTGCGCGACGATGCTGATGAACAGGAATTTGCTCGCGATGAGTTTCGCCCAAAAGGTTTTGCGCGGCGGCGGTTCGGCGTGCGGGGTCGGGACTGGTGCCGCAGCCGGCTGCATTTCCACGGGCGTTGCCGGAACGAAGGGAGGCGGCACGCCCGGCGGCGGCGCGAACAACGGCTGCACAGAGGGCGGCGCGGAGGCGACCGGTCTTTTCGTTTGTGGCGCGGCGGGCGCGGTGGAAGGGCCACGTGAAACACTGCCGCCATTTTCCGGAAGGCTCGCCGGGGGGATGGTTTCTGGCAGACCGGGTGATTCCGGGGTGGGCGGGGGAACCGCATTGAGAACGGCGATCTTATGCAGAATTATCTTGCGATGGCCGAACACCACCCCGATTTCCTTCAGGTCCGCATCGCTCAACAGGACAAAAGCCGGGGGCGTAATCGCGTTTGTGGCGAAAAGCTCCGCGTATTGACCCATGCCAATCTCCTCGAGCCAGCCGGTTACGACGGAGAGCTGTTCGGATTCAGAAGGATCGTTTTCTAGGTTCACTGTTCTTCGTTTGACGCTAATTGTTCAGCGCGTGGCTGGAGATGCTTTCATATTACCGGCCCCCGCCTGCTCCCCCGATCGCGTCGAGCAACGACCCACCGCTGGACTTTTCGCGCCAGATCGGGCCGTCGGACCGGTGGGGCGGTTGATTGCCCTCGGGGAGTTTTGCGTTACCGAGACGGAAGGGCGGAAGGATCGGATTCCCCGAGCCGTCGCGCTCGTACTGGACGCCTTCCTTCTCGATCAGCAGGGTGAAAAACATCAGCCCGCCGTCGTCGCCGATGACCATCTCCATGTCGTAAAACTGGCCGGCTTGCAGTTGCATGGGCGCTCCTTTGGCAAAGCCGCCAGGGACGCCGCCCGCCGGGCCGTGCGAAAACTTGAATCCCTCGTAGAGGTATTTGGCCGTCGCTTTGAACTGCGTGGCACTCTCATACTGAGGATAACCGGAGTGCAGGACGACCTTTCCGTTCAAACGCACGATCAGAAAATTGTCGGCACCGCCCACGAAATACCACGTGCCGCTCTCCGGCGGGGAGACGCGGCCTTTGTAAAAAACCATCCACAGGGACGGATCGACGAACTTCTTCACGCCGAAGGCTTCAGGCGCAGCCTCCGAATCGGCAAACGGAACGAAGAGATTCGTTGCGCTGAGATTGGTCGGCGCTTTGAAGTACTGGTCGAAGAAGCTCTGGTTCCATCCTCCGTGCGTGAACCGGCTTAACTCCTTCGCAAGTTTCTCGACGCTGTCAACCGGCGTGCGTTTTTTTGAGGGATTCTGCTTGAGATCGTAGAACGTGCCCATCAATCCCCCGCCGCCGCGGAAGCCGAAGAGCGTCATGCCGCCGCCGCCGCCCCCGCCGCCCATTCCTCCTCCCGCGCCGCCCGCGCCGAAGCCCTGACCCGATCCCACGCCGCCCATGCCGGCGGCCATCCCCTGCATGACACTGGAGGCCGTGGGCATCGTCGGCATTTCGGGGAGAGAAACCTTGGAGATTCCGGCGCTGACGATGCGCTTCGCCTGCGGGGGCGCGCCGCCGGTTTTCTTTTTCGCCATCGAGACTTTGTGTTCGAGGGCGCGCTTGCTCGGGTTGGGCGAGGGCGGGCCGCCTCTGAAGGTGAGCTTTCGTTTCGCCTGCACGCGCTGGACGATGAAATAGGTCGCACCGAGTCCGAAAAGCAGGTGCGCGACGATGCTGATGAACAGGAATTTGCTCGCGATGAGTTTCGCCCAAAAGGTTTTGCGTGGTGGCGGTTCGGCGTGCGGGGCCGGGACTGGTGCCGCAGCCGGCTGCATTTCCACGGGCGTTGCCGGAACGAAGGGAGGCGGCACGCCCGGCGGCGGCGCGAACAACGGCTGCACGGAGGGCGGCGCGGACGCGACCGGTCTTTGCGCTTGTGGCGCGGCGGGCGCGGTGGAAGGGCCGCTCGAAACACCGCCGCCATTTTCCGGGAGGCTCGCCGGGGGGATGGTTTCTGGCAGACCGGGTGATTCCGGGGCGGGCGGGGGAAGCGCATTGAGCGCGGCGATCTTATGCAGGAGTATCTTGCGATGGCCGAACACAACCACCCCGATTTCCTTCAGGTCCGCATCGCTCAACAGGACAAAAAGCCGTGGTGTAATCGCGTTTGTGGCGAAAAGCTCCGCGTATTGACTCATGCCAATCTCCTCGAGCCAGCCGGTTACGACGGATAGCTGTTCGGATTCAAAAGGATCGCCGGGCGGGTTCACTGTTCTTCGTTCGACACTAATTGTTCAGCGCGCGGCTGTCACGGAGAATGCGAAACAATCCAGACAGACCCCCCGCCGGGTTGACCCGCGAAACGGAGCACGAGGGCGCTGGTGCCGGGCGGTCGCTTGCGGGGATACCGTATTGCACCAATAACCTGACTCCTTTTGCAAACGAACCCCATCCGACGCGCGTCATGCTGAGGCTCAAACAAAACGGGGTTTTGCCGGCGTCCGCAATGATGGTTTCCAATCGGAGGGACGAGCTCTGCGAGTCCCTGGCTTCTCGAGTGTGGGACTCGTGGAACTCGGCGCTCCGATGACATCATTGGCAGCGCAGCGAGGAACCCCGCAAACATCGCCCGGTGTCGTTTGTGAGATTGCGCCGCCCATGAACCCGCTCCGGCTGCCGGGCCTTTCGCGCGCCGCGCTTTGGACTGCGGCGGCTTGACGCCGCTTTGCGGGGGAGCGGACTTGTCCGCGCGGCGGGAGCGAATACCGCACACCCGCGGACCCCCGTCCACGGAGACAAGTCTCCACCAACCCAAAGCGCAGACAAGTCCGCGCACTCCAAAGCGCTGCGCGCGAAACATGCGGGGCGCTGCGCTTCGGGAAGCGCTCCCGGAGTTCATTGCCGACGCCGGCAAAACCCCGTTCTGTGAACGCCTCGGAATGACTCGCCATACAGTGCCCAACGCGGAGCCGCCAGTCTTCTCTTCTTCGAGAGTAGTAGGTATGGGGTTCCATTGGCGAGCCAACGCAGTTTGAAAAAGGGAGCGCGGGCTGGAAGCCCGCGCGCTCCCGTTTCCATCTGCATCGCTCACCCATTCGATGCTGAGTGCGAAAGCGGTCGCCGACGGCGCGGCGCCCTCCAGTGCCTGGATGGACGGCCGCTGTGCCGTCCCCGCCACTATTTCCTCCGGCAGCGGCTGAGGAATATGCTTAACGCACCCGCGGCCAGCAATCCAATCGTCCCGGGCTCGGGCACCGGAGCCGCAGCAGGCGTGGCCAGTTCGCCCAGGTTCTTGCCGCCGCCACCGGCGAACGCCGTCGTTCCCGAGATGGTCAGGCCCGTGATGTCCAGGACCTTCACGGTCCCTGTGTGCGCGGTAAGCACCGCCGTGCCGCTGGTGGCGATGTTCAGGCCGCCGAGCAGCGTCTCGCTCACGTCGAATTTCAGGGTGCCGTTGTTCACCGCAGTCAGGCCGGTGTAGTTGTTTGAGCCGGAGAGCGTCAGCGTGCCGCCCGCGCTGTTCTGGGTGAGCGAGCCGGTGCCGCTGATGACGTTCGCGTAAGTGCGGCTGCCTGCGCCAACGTCATAGACCAGCGAGCCGTCGTTGGTGATGGAACTGCTCGATGCAATCGAACCCGCGTCCGTGCCGTCGCCGATCTGCAAGGTGCCCGAGATGATCGTCGTCGCGCCGGTGTACGTGTTGGCTCCGGTTAGCGTCATCGTGCCCGAGCCGGACTTGGTCAGACCGCCAGAGCCTCGGAGTTCGACGCCGATGCCGATGTTGTATCCCGCCGTGTCAAACGTGGTGGTGGCGTTGAGTTTGGCGAAGTTCTCATTGCCGTAGTTCGCCCCGGCCGCAAGCTGGATGAAATTGTTCTGATTCGCGGTAGCGACGATGGTGGTGCCATTGAAGTGGATGTAGCCCAGGTCGTTGATCCACCACGGGCCGCTCGCGCTGTTGGCGGAGAGCAACGGGGTGCGGAGCGTGCCGCCATTGAGGATCATGCCGCCAGAACCGCGGTAGGTCTGCATGAATACGCCGCCCGATGCAGTCACGTCGGTCCCGGCACCGATCGTGAACGCCAGCCCGCCATTGCCTTGTCCGGTGCCGCGGAGCTGGTTCATGGTGACTACGCTGTTGGTGATATTGATGGCGTTCCCACTATCCTGGGCCTGGGTGAGGTTGCCGTTGATCGTGGTGTTGCCGCCTGTGAAGCTGACGTTTCCACCGTTGGCTGTCACCGCCCCGATGGTGTTGGTTCCGGAGAAGTCCAACGTCCCCGCACTCACCGTCGTGGTGCCGGCGTAGCTGTTGTTGCCGGTGAGGTTGAGCGTGCCGCCCGAGCTGTTCTGGGTGAGCGAGCCGTTGCCGTCGATGCTGTTGGCATAGGTGCGGCTGCCGGCGCCGACGTTATAGACCAGCGCACCGTTGATGGTGATGGAACTGCTCGATGCGATCGAACCCGTGTCCGTGCCGTCGCCGATCTGCAAGGTGCCCGCTCGGATCGTCGTCGCGCCGGTGTGGGTGCTGCTGCCGGTGAGGGTCAGGGTATTGGCCCCGAGCTTCACGAGGCCATTGGTGGGCGATCCGCTGCCGGACGTGGCGTAGGTGAAATTTTCCGCCGAAGTATCGATGCCAACATTGGACGTGGCATCCATGCTGACGTTGGGCATCGTGTTGGCAAAGAGCGAATCCACATCGGCGCTTGTGAAGAACGCCCCCGAGGCGGCGACGCCCAGACCGAGCGTGGCTCCGGCGGCCACGGTGGTGGTGCCCGATGCCGGTTTGGCATCGGTATTGCGGAATGTCAGGACGCCGACATTGACCGCCGTGCCGCCGCTGTAGCTGTTTGAGCCGGAGAGCGCCAGAATGCCGCCCGCGCTGTTTTGGGTGAGCGAGCCGGTGCCGCTGATGATGCCTGAGTAAGTGCGGCTGCCTGCGCCGACGTTATAGACCAGCGAGCCGTCGTTGGTGATGGAACTGCTCGAACCGATCGTGCCCGCGTCCGCGCCGTTGCCGATTTGCAGCGTGCCGTTGCTGATCGTCGTCGCGCCTGTGTAGGTGTTGTTGCCGGAAAGCGTCATCGTGCCCGAGCCGGACTTGGTCAGGCCGCCGGCACCTCTGAGTTCGACCCCGATGCCGATGTTGTATCCGGCCGTGTCAAACGTGGTGGTGGCGTTGAGCCTGGCGAAGTTCTCATTGCCGTAGTTCGCCCCGCCCGCAAGCTGGATGAAGTCGCTCTGATCCACAGTGGCGACGATGGTGGTGCCGTTGAAGTGGATGTAGGCGTTATCATTGAGCCAATAGGTTGTGCTGGCATTGCCGGCCAGATACGCCGTGTAAAGAGTGCCCCCGTTGAGATACATGCCGCTGGCCCCGCGCCAGCTCCGGCAATAAACCCCGGCGCTGGCGTGGACCTCCGCCCCGCTGGCAATCGTGAACTGCAAACCGTCGGTGACCCAACTGGAGAGTTGGTTCATAGTGACCACCCCGCCGCTAAATAACAGGCCGCTGCCCGAATTGTCCGCGTTCAGGTTGAGGTTGCCGTTGATGGTGGTGTTGCCGCCCGAGAAAACCGTGCTGCCGGCGTTGGCGTTGATCGCACCAATCGAACTGGTTCCACCAGTGAAGGCGAGCGTGCCGGCGTTGACCGTCGTGGTGCCGGTGTAGGTGTTATTGCCACTGAGCGTCAGCGTGCCCGACCCGGACTTTGTGATGCCGCCGGTGGCACCAATCTTGTTGTGGATCGTGCCGCTGTAGTCAAGCTGGCTGCCCTGGTCCACCGTCATGGTGGTGACGCCGTTCATGGCGGTGTCCACGGAAATGGTGGAGGTCGCAGTGCCGCCCGCCGTCACGTAGGTACTCCTGAGATACATGACACCCCAATCGGCGTTGCTTCCAGCGCCGTTGACGGTGCCGCCGTTTAGGACCAATCCGTTGCGCACGGTGCCGCCCGCTGTGCCGTTGTTCATCGTCCAGGTGCCACCCGCATTCACGGTGATCGTCCCGACGTTGCCGCCATTCCACTCGTTGCCGGTCGTCCAGTTGCCGACCGAGAGGAGCGTTCCTCCGTTGTTGATGGTGACCGCGCCTGTGCCGAGGTTTGTGTAGCCGCCGTTGTCGGCCGAAGCCCCGGAGATTTGCACCGTGCCGCCGGTGATCACCGTGCCGCCGGTGTAGGTGTTCAAGCCAGTGAGCGTCAGCGTGCCCGAGCCGGTTTTGAGGATGCCGCTGGTGTTGCTGGAGGCGTTGACAATTTGGCCGCTGTAGAGCAAGTCGGTCGCCGCAGATCCGTCCTCGACGTTGAAGGTCACGTTGCCACTGGCGATCGTCATTTTCGATGCGATGGTGGAAGTCCCGCTGGCGGCGTAGGTATGTACCGTGGCTGCACTCATCATGGCGAGGCCGTCCACTTCAGATCCATAAGGCGTGATCGTGCCGGCCGTCATGTCAAAGCTGTTCATGTGCTGGTATCTCGCGCTCTTCATCGTGCCGTTGACCACAATGAAAGGCGCATTGGCACCGGTTGAGAACGGGTTGTCGCCGTTGGCCGACAACGTCGCGCCCGAAGCAATCGTGATGGTGCGGGAGCCGTTCGTGCCGAGGGGATGAGCGTTATTGCCACTGTTGAGGTAGAGTTCCCCCTGATTCACGGTGACATTGCCAGTGAGAGTATTCGCGCCGGTGAGTTCCAGCGTGCCGGAGCCGGATTTGGTCAGTCCGCCGTAGTTGGCTGTTCCCGTTAACAGCGCCTGGCCGATGGTGATGTTGTTGCCGGCCGTGTCGATCTTCGCGCCGCCAGCCATGACGTAGGCATTGGTAAGCCCGGCCATGAAGGCAGTCGTGCCTGTACGGGCAACCAGGGTGCCGCCGTTGAAGTTGAAGGTGGAAGTGCCGGTTCCTGACGAGATGCTATTCGCCGCCAGCGTTCCGCCAGTATTGAGATTCACCACTGAATTGAGGGCGCCCAAGGTCAGGGTCGCGACGGTCGCGCTGCCGCTGCCGCTCACCGTAAGGATACTGGTCCCCGCCGTAGCATTTATCCCAACCCCGGTTCCAGCATCGGTGCCTATAAAGCTCCCCCCGGAGACGGTTAGAGTACCATCAAGCACGTTGCCGATAACATCGCCCTGCGTCGAACCCAGAGTGGAGAAGGTGCCGCCGGTGATGAGCATTGAGCCGGTAGCAAAACCTGTGTTGCCGATGACCAGACCGCGGCCCGTGCTGTTGGCATAGACCGTTGCCCCTTCTGTTGAGGAGTAGGTGAGCGTCTGGTTCGTCCCGCTATACACATTGAGCCGCGCATCATAGGTGCCGCTGGTTGACGCAGCAGTGCCGCTTAACCAGTTGGTTCCGGTGGCCCAATCGGTGCTCGTGGTGCCGTTCCACTCAAAGGTTGTTATCGCGCCATCGGCGCCTGGAGCGAAGCCGAGGATTCCGCCGAGCAGGCAAAGCATGGCGGCGGCGGCGAGGCGGGAACGGAAGAACAAGGGTGTGTGTGTTTTCATTTTTATATCTAGGGAGCGTGGTTGATCATCGGGGCTAGGTGCGCAGAATAGCGAAAAGAGAAGAATTTGTCATGTCACAATAATTGCTACACGGGAGGGGGGGTGGAATGCGGAATGCGGATGCGGAAGGTCGATTGCGGAAGACGGATTGTGGAAGGAGGAAGACGGACTGCGGAAGGCGGAAGGTCGATTGCGGAAGAAGGATTGCGGAAGGCGGATTGCGGAAGGCGGAGGGTTTCCTTTGCGCTGAAGGCGCAATCTATTTCAGCCCAGGGCAACGCCCTGGGAAACGCCATCATCAAACGAAAAGCTGAATGGGCGCAATCGCCAGACTGGCGCGCCTGAACCCCGGCTGCCGGGCATTTCGCGCACCGCGCTTTGGACTGCGGCGGCTTGACGCCGCTTTGCGGGAGGAGCGGACTTGTCCGCGCGGCGGGAGCGCACACCGCACACCCGCAGCCCCCCCGTCCACGGAGACAAGTCTCCACCAGCCCCAAAGCGCGGACAAGTCCGCGCACTCCAAAGCGCTCCGCGCGAAACATGCGGGGCGCGTCCTTTGCGCTGAAGGCGCAATCTACTTCAGCCCAGGGCAACGCCCTGGGAAACGCCATCATCAAACGAAAAGCCCTGAAATGGGCGCAATCGCCGGCAAGCCGGGCGCGATGGATTCAACCCATTCAGGGTTGTTTCGCATTTTGTATCCATTACCCAGGGCAGGTTGCCAGTGCCCCCCGGCACTGCCCTCCGGGCTGCCTGCGGCAGGCTATGTCGCTCCGCTCCATTGTTCCTCGCGACCCTGGGCTGAGGGATGGAACGCCGTTGGCGTTCTCGCGGCATGATTGTGTAAATCGTATTATTTTTGCAGATGGGTTCGCTCGCGCCGTTCGCGAACACAATGAGCGGTGAGGATTTCCACGGACCTTCCAGTTGAACCTAAAAAACGCAGTTGAAACCACGGATTACACAGATGGCACGGATTTTCAGGCTCTTATGAGAGGACGGGCATTCACCCCGGATATGAATATTTTTTGCATTCCAGATGGCTGGAACCCTCTGTATCCGTGCTGTCTGTGTAATCCGTGGTTCAATGGAACTGCGGAATTTAGGCCGAAAGATTCCGTGGCAAAAAAAGTGTCCGCCGTTGGCCCCGCCAAGAGCCAACGGCGGACGATGTTGTTGCCGTCCCCGGAGGCCTCCACCTCCATCCGGCAACCGTTCTCAGCCCGCCCCAGAAACGGGCTTTGAGATCCTTCTAAATTTGCTCTTGCTCGCGGAACAATCCACCCCACAGCCCGCGCAGCCGGCGGCGCTCGCGCAGGACGATCAAGCCGACAAAGGCAAGCGCCCCGATGATCGTGGCCGGCTCGGGAACGGCGGTAATCTCGTAGTAACCTTCTTGGCTTTTCCAGTTCGGCACTTGTTGGGTTGTCCAACCATCACCAAAGCTGATTTTGGTGAGGCTGCCGGACATGTCCTGATGGAACACCAAATGATCCGTGCCGGATGTCCAGTTGGACACACTGAGGGTGAATGAACCCAAATTGCTGCTGGTCCCGTCGAATATCATTGTGCTGCCACCTGCCGACGAACCAAGATCGAGCGTTGAAGAGGTGGTCAAAGTCAGGTTGCCGACCGTTTCATTGAAGCCACCCGTGTTCAACGTGCCTCCGTTCAATGTCACCGCCGTGTTGATATTGTTGATCTGGTTGCTTCCGCCAAGAAGCAAGGTGCCGGTGCTGTTCACCGTGATCGGTGTCGTGCCGGAAAGCGCGGGTCCGCTAAGGTTGGAAAGCGCCAGCGTCCCGGAGTTGATCGTCGTCGCGCCGGTGTAGCTGTTGCTGCCGGTCAGCGTCAAGGTTCCGCCGTCCACGGTGAGGTTGGTCTTCTTGCTCGCTCCATCCTGGATTCGCCCGGCAAACGTCCCTCCGTTGCTCATCTTCAACTCGGAGTCGCCGCTTACGCCGCTGTTGGTGACGATCACGTTGGGCGCGCCCAAGCCCTGGCTCGTCAACGACGCAATCGTCTGATTGAATCCGGCAAGGTCATACGATCCGGCAGTGTTGTCCGTGCCGCCAAGAACCAGTGTCGTCCCAACGGGCAGCGCGTTGGTGATCCCGTTCACGAGCGTGCCGCTGTTGTTCACATAAGTCGGCCCGTTGTAGCTGTTGGTCGCGCTGAGCGTCGTCGTGCCGCTGGCGATTACCAAATCCGAGCTGCCACTCGTGCCAACAATCCGGCCGGATACAAGGATGCCGTTCGATCCGCCTTTCAGAGCCAGCGTCGTGCCGTTCTTGGTCAGGGTGCCGGAGAGCGTCAGCAACCCGGTGCCGGCGTTCTGGACCGTGTCGCTGCCATTGCCGAGCGCGTTGATGTTCTTGGCCAGCGTGCCGGCGGTGCCAGTGTAGTTCAGGATGCCCGATGAAGTGCCGGACACACCGAGACTTACACTGGTGCTCGTGCCGAGCGCCTGGTTGCCAGTCGCGCTGACATTCCCGTTGTTGATGGACAGAGTGCCGTTGGCAACCGTCGCCAGGCCGCTGTAGGTGCTCACGCCGGAGAGGGTCAGAGTGCCGGAACCGTCCTTGGTCAGGCCGCCGGTACCCGGAATTCGACACCGATACCGATGCCATATCCCGCCGTGTCAAAGGTGGTGGTGGCGTTGAGTTTGGCGAAGTTTTCATTGCCGTAATTCGCGCCGCCCGCAAGCTGGATGAAGTCGGCTTGATTTGCGGTGGCGACGATTTTGGTGCCGTTGAAGTGAATATAGGCGCGATCATTTAGCCAAGAGGTGGTGCTGCTGTTGCTGGCGATCCACGGGGTGAGGAGAGTTCCGCCATTCAGGAACATGCCGCTTGAACCTCGCCAGCTCTGGCTTATCACCCCGCCGTTGGCATGCACCTCGGCCGTGCCGGAAATCGTGAACGCCTCTCCGGGGTTGCCTGTGACGGCGAAATTCAACTGGTTCATGGTGACCACGCCGCCCGTAAAAGAAAGCCCGGAGCCCCCTTCCACGTTGAGGTTGATGTTGCCGTTGATTGTGGAGTTCCCGCCCGAGAAGAGGACGCTGCCGCCATTGACGTTCACTGCCCCGATGGTGTTGTTTCCGGACAAAACCAGCGTGCCCGCACCCACCGTCGTGCTGCCGGTGTAGCTGTTGGAACCCGTGAGCGTTAACACACCGCCGCCATTCTTGACCAAGGAACCGCCGCTGGCCGTCAAATTGCCGCTGAAGGCGCTCGCAGCCGAATTAGTAACGGTCAGAGTGGTGAATCCGGCCATATTGGCTGTGGAATTGATGGCACCACCGGTCAAGGAAACCGTATTCACGGTGCCCCAGTTCTGGCCGTTGTGCGTGCCGAGCGTAATCGTCCCGGTTCCCGCATTGACCGTCAGCGAATTTATTCCGTAGTCCACACCACTTACTCCTACCGCTGTATTCAGAGTGACACTCCCGTTGCCGGCGCTGGTATTGATGGCCAGATTGCCGGTATTGCCATTGGCTGTTCCGAGCATGCCGGTCATGGAGATGTTGCCCGCCGTCGAAGTGAGCGTCACAGTGGCGTTGTCTGCCAGATTGAAGCCATAGAAACGGCCACTGGTTGCCGTGGCGGTGTATGTTTGCGACCCGGTGGTCCTGATGGATGTTCCAGCGGCGAAATTGACCGACCGATCACCAGTCACGCTCAGCGATCCCGTGCCACTGATGGTTTTGTTCACGTTCACGGAGCCGCCGGCAATGTTGTAAACGAGCGCACCATTGTTCACAATCGCGCCCGCAGAGCCGAAAGTCAGGTTGCCGGACGAAACGGACGGCGAGTAAAGAGAGCCACCGGCACCGCCATTGCCGATTTGCAGCGTGCCCGCGCTGATCGTGGTGTCGCCGGTGTAGGTGCTGCCTTGGGTGAGCTTCAGCGTACCGTTGCCGACCTTGGTGATGCCGTAGGAACCGCTGTCGTGGTAGAAACCGGTGAGCGTCAGGGTGTCCGCATCCACGCCGATGGTGGTGTTGCCGTCGATGGCAAGCCCGGGACCACTGCCACTGTTGTTATTCGTCATGGTGAGCGCGTTGTTGCCGGAGAGGCTGCGAATCGCGCCGAGGCCGCCGACACCGGTGCCGGTCACGTGCATGTGCTCGTCCAGGCTGATATTGCCCTGCAGCGCGAGGGTTGCGCCGTCGCGGACCCATGTCATCGTAGAACCACTCCAGCCGCCCGTCCCGAGCGCCGTGCCGTTGTCCGCCACCAGCGTGCCCGCCTTGATGTCGGTCACCCCGCTGTAGCTGTTGGACCCGGAAAGCGTCAGCGTGCCCGTGCCTTCCTTGGTGATGCCGCCGGTGGCACCAATCTTGTTGTGGATCTTGCCGCTATAGTTAAGCTGGCTGCCCGCGCCCACTGTCATGGTGGTGGTGGCGTTCAAAGCGGTGTCCACCGAAATACTGGACGTGGCGGAGCCGCCGACCGTCACATAGGTGTTACGAAGATACAGGCCGCCCCAATCGTTGTTGACGCCGCTACCATTGACTGTGGCGCCGTTGAGCACCAGACCGTTGCGAATGGTGTTGCCCGCGGTGTTGAGGGTCAGCGTACCGCCGGCGTTCACGGTGACGGTGCCGACGTTGCCGACGTTCCATTCGTTACCCAGTGCCCAATCATTGGCGGCGACGAGCGTGCCGCCGTTGTTGATGGTGACAGCACCAGTGCCAAGGCTGGTGTAACCACCGTTGTCGGCTGAACGCCCGAAGATTTCAAGGGTCCCACCGTTGATCACCGTGCCGCCTGTGAAGGTGTTTTTAGGATTTGTGCCCATTCCGTCGCTGGAGAGTTTCAGCGTACCGGAGCCGGATTTGGTCAGTCCGCCGTCGTTGGCTGTTCCCGTTAGCAGCGCCTGGCCGATGGTGATGTCGTTGCCGTTCGTGTCGATTTTCGCGCCGCCGGACAGCACATAAGCCTTGGTAAGCCCGTTCATGAAGGCGTTGGTGCCTGTACGGGCAACCAGCGTGCCGCCGTTGAAGTTGAAAGTGGAAGTGCCGGTGCCTGACGAGATGCTATTCGCCGCCAGCGTTCCGCCAGTATTGAGATTCACCACTGAACTGAGAGCGCCCAAGGTCAGGGTCGCGACGGTCGCGCTGCCGCTGCCGCTCACCGTAAGGATACTGGTCCCTGACGTAGCATTTATCCCAACCCCGGTTCCAGCATCGGTGCCTATAAAGCTTCCCCCGGAGACGGTTAGAGTACCATCAAGCACGTTGCCGATAACATCGCCCTGCGTCGAACCCAGAGTGGAAAGGGTTCCACCGGTGATGATCATTGAGCCGGCAGCAAAACCGGTGTTGCCGATTACCAGACCGCGGCCCGCGCTGTTGGCATAGACCGTAGTCCCTTGCGCTGAGGAGTAGGTGAGCGTCTGGTTCGTCCCGCTATACACATTGAGGCGCGCATTAAAAGTGCCGTTCGTCCCCCCGACCACACTGCCAGTCCAGTTGCTTCCGGTGGCCCAATCGGTGCTCGTGGTGCCGTTCCATGTATAATTGGTTTGGGCATGCACAGCCGTGCCGCATAGGACCACGGCGGCAGTGAGGAGTGCGGAGCGAAGGAACGGATTGAATTTCGGTTTCATCGGATATGGGTGGTGCGAGAATGTGTAGAATAGCGGAAGTAGAAAAATCTGTCATGTCACAATAATTGCTACACGCTTGGGAAGCGTTCCTGGTTCTTCGTTGCTGTTTGCTGACGCCTGCCCACGGATTTTTCGTCGCATTCCTCCCCTCCATCCCTGTGGAGTTCTTTGTTCCTGGTTCCTGGTTCCTGGTTCCTGGAGTGCGGGTGGATTTAACCCGAACGCCGCGATTCACGATGTGCCGTATTCGAGGCTTGGAAGCGCGAGGAAAAGCAGGGAGCCAGAAATGCAGGAACTGGCTGCGCGCACTCGCGGATGCGCCTCCGGACATGCGTGCCGCGCTCGTGCCCCCCAAGCACCTCCTTAAAGATGCCGTCGGTTCACGTCCGCCTGTTTCGCCAGCTTCGCAAAAGTCACGCCGCGCTTTTTCAGCATCTGGCGCAACGGCTCCTTGTTGGTGCGGGAATTATTCATGACACCTGCGAGGCAACCCCACACTCTGACTTGAGTCGGCCAGCGGTTATTTGAAGCTCGCCTTGTCGTCGGCTTCAAGCCAGGTGAAGACACTGGTTTGATGAGGGTCGAGCCCGAGCTTTTTTGTCTCGGCGATGAAATACTCCACCTTCTCCGGATCGTCCGCGTTCACCATGCTCCATTGCTCGACCTGGTCTCCCCATTCCTTGATTTCTGCGAAGGTTTTTGGTGTTCCATGCGTGTCGAGCCAGTGCGCCAGTTCGTCGTCCGCGGCTCCGCGTTCGACTTCCTTCTTGAGGTCATCGCCGGTCACGCCCTTGAAACCGAAAAGCACGTTATCGAGCGGACAGTCGTAGTGATATTCGCCAATGTTGCTCCAGAGCAGGGCGCGGCATTTGTCGATGGTTCGTCCCAGAATGACGTAGCCGCCCAAGCGCTGACGAGGGCTGCGCGGGGGCTGCCTGGTGAGATCTTTTGATGTTTGCATGGCGCGCACCATCCGCCTGGTTTGGTGTCCTCGCAACCGGGAAATCGGAATCTACCCGGCAAGATTCCCGGA
The DNA here is from genome assembly GCA_963751395.1 of uncultured Verrucomicrobiae bacterium. Lineage (GTDB taxonomy): Bacteria > Verrucomicrobiota > Verrucomicrobiia > Chthoniobacterales > Chthoniobacteraceae > CAVVUC01. The sequence goes on from CAVVUC010000001.1 coordinate 1,460,094, forward strand.
GGTCTCGACTTCGATCCCCTTCGCGCGCAGTGCGGCAAGGCAAATCGCGATGAGCGCACTTTTTGACGACATCTTTGCGCGGTCGCCAAAAGAAGCGGTCCAACTGCCATCGTTGTAATGAAGGTGGAAAGGTTTTTCTTTCGCCATAAACTCGACTACATCCCACGACGCTTTGGCATCCGATGAGTAGGGCTTGAATACCTGGACCTTTTGAACATCGGCCGAAGTCCAGTCCGCCTCCGGCAGGAAAAGCTGGTAGTAAGCGTCGCTGATGGCCTCCTTGGCCTCCCGCTCCGAATCGAATCTGAACAAAGAGTGCGAGTCCTCCCAATGGACTTCCGGACTCTCTCCGAGCACGTGGCGCCCGATCAGCTCGTCCAATCCATTCAGTGATGCAATCCTGGCACGCATTAAGTTTTCCCCGATTCGTACTCCTGTCTGACTACTTCAAGGCAGGAGACAATGGGGCAATGGTAATTTTTCCACAAAAGAAAGTAAATATCAAAATTACGATCTTTTTTAGCCGATGCGCTCCGAGAATCTAACCCGCAAGCATCACTTGCAGCGGAATACTCGCCACCTGCCTTCCATTCACCGCGATATCAATCGCGTAAAGCCCCGCGCCGTCGAATTGCAACTGCTGGATGTTCAACACGAGATTGCGCGTCGAAAAATAAAATTCCTCCGGCAGGACCACCTCCATCTCCGTCTCGATGCCCGGGACGATCGATTTGCCGTCTTCGTCCACGAAATTGACGCGAACATGATGGACGCCTTCCTCCTCTTTTCGAAAAACGATGCGCAGAGCGACCGAGCACTGCGGATGAATCGCCGGGATGCCGCCGGCGACAATGGTGTCGAACGCGCCAAGCAAACAGAGCTTGCCGCCGTAATCGACCGCTGAATCGCAGAGCGCGGCAATTTGAATTTCCATTGGGCGACGATGTCGCAAAACAGTTGCGCGGGCAATGCCGAAAGTCCCGGTTTTCGGGGAAAACCCTCTCCAACGGGCCGGCTTGTTGCGCAGCCGCCGGTTCCAGATTTCCTACCTCAAATAATCGAGCAGGGAGGTGTGCAGCAACTGCGCGCCGCTTTGCAATGCGGCCTGGTAGGCGGTTTGGGTCTGCGTGAGCTTCACGATGGTTTGCGCCAGATCGATGTCGGTGTCTTGCGAACCGCGTTTTTGCAACTCGGTGAAGCGCGCCTCGTTTTGTGCGGCGTCGGCTTCGAGCCGGGTCTGTTTGGCGCCGATGTCGCTGATCGTGTTGAGCAGGTTGTCTTCCGACGTTTGCAGGTTCGGCCGCACGGCCTGCACCGAAGTTGCCGAGCCGCTTTGCAGCGCGTCCCGCAGGCTCACGAGATGATTCATGAAGTCGGCGAACTGCTGGTTTGCCGTGCCATCGGTCGCGGGAGTCACGGTCGCGCTTTCCGAAATCCGGATTTGCGCCGCGGTCGCCGCGCCGTCGTAGGTCACGGAGGTGATCTTTCCGTTTGTATCGCGCACAGCGTTGAACGGCGGGGTGTCGGTCCTGACGCCGCCCATGATGTAATTGCCGCTGAACTTCGAGTTTCCGGTCTGCACCGCCTGCTCGATCAATTGGTTGACTTCGGTCGCGTAGGCATTGAACGCCTCCGGACTCGCGATGCTCCCGCCGAGCACCGTGATCTCGCTGGCGCGGTCGGAGAGCTTTTTGAGGCCGGTCGCCGCCTCGTAGCTGGTCTGGCTGATCTCCAGCGCGCGACCGTTGTTCCTGGAGAACTGCTGGAGCTGTTCCTTCTCCGCGTTGACGTTCAGCACGCGGTTCATGGCTTCCGGATCGTCGCCCGGATTCGTGATGCGCTGTCCGGTCGCCGCCTGGTTTTGCAGTTGCGCCTGGCGGGCGGTGAGCCGCTGAAGCTGCGAAACCACCGATTCCGAGAAAGAGCTGCTTGGAACTCGCATATTCGTTTCTTTCTAAATCAGCGGATCAGTCCGTTCACAACGGTGTCGAGCATGCCGTCCAGCACGTTGACAACACGCGCCGTGGCCTGGAATGCGCGCTGAAATTTCATCAAGTCGGTCAGTTCCTCGTCCTGCGAGACGCCGCTCACCGAATCGCGCTGCGTTTTGATCAGCGTCTGGACGGTTTTCTGATCGGTCAGCTTGGACTCGACGCCGGCCACCGTCTGGCCGAATCCGCTCACGGTTCGGGAATAGAAACTGCCGATGGTTCCGTCGATGGCGTCGCCGCCCGCCGTCGTGTGCGTTTTGCTGGCAACGGCTGCAACCGCGAGGGCGAGTTCGTTCGCGCCGGAGTTGCCGGTGTCGGTGGTTTTGAGCGTGTTGAAAGTCAGAGACGAATCCAGCGCGAGGATGCCGGTCGCCGGGGGCGCGCTTTGGAAAAAATCGCCGGTCGTTCCGGTCGGGTTGTAAGCCTTGTTCACCGACGAAACGAGCTGCTGTGCGGTGGTCTTGATGTCGTCGCGCAATTGCTGGATCGCACCGTCGCGCGAATCGAGATTGCCTTTCAGCGAACCGCCCTGAAGCCCGAGCGCCGAGGCGGGGGAACCGCCGGAAAATTGCGTGCCGTTGAAGGACAGGGGGCCGATCACATTTGCCTTGTCCACGAGCGTGACATTCGCGCCGCTCGAATCGTGCGCGAGGATCTGGAGCATTCCGGTGCCTGGCACCGCCTGCGTCGAGAAGTCCATGTAGTTCGCGAGCTTCTCGAGCTTAGCCTGGCGCTGATCGCGCAGATCGACCGCCGTATTTTGCGTCGTGACCTCGGCCGTCTGAATCTGCCCGTTGAGGTCGGCGATGTCTTTCAACAGACTGTTTGCCGCGGTGACGTCGGAGTCGATGCGCGCCGTGATGTCGCTCTGCTGTTGGGCAAGGCGGCTGTCGGTCACATTGAATTTGGCCACGAGGATGTCGGCCTTTTGAAGCAGCACCTGCTTCGCGCCGGTGTCGGTGGGACTCGCCGAGAGGTTGTCGAACGAATTGAAAAAATCGTTCAGCGCGGAACTCAATCCGGTTCCGGCCTTCGAAGGATCGCCGATGGACGACGAAGCCGACGAACTGTCGATTTGCTCGCCGAGATCGGCCTGCGTCCGCTGCAAATTGTCGCTCTGCGTTTGCAGGAGGCTCGTCTGCGAGTTCTCGCGGGCCACCTGGCTGTCGAGGAACTGGTCGCGGATTTGCTGGATGCCGAGCGCTTCCACGCCCATGCTCTGCGGCCCGAGCGCCGTGTTGATCGTGCCGCGATCGCCGAGGATCACCCGCTGGCGCGCGTAATCGGGATTGTTGATGTTGGCGAGATTCTTTCCCGCCAGCTCGACGCCTTTGCTGTGGGCCGCGAGCGCCTTCCCGTTGTTCAGCAGGGTGCCAATCAAGCCGCTCATGTCAACTCCGTGCCAGACAGCGCGTCCGGCCGGTCAGGGCGGAGATGTGGACGCGCCCTTTCGGCGAATAAGTCTTCGTCACTGCCTCGGGGTTCAGCCGTTGCAGGATTTGCTGCGAAACTTCGATCGAGCGCGCCAGAAGCATCTGGTTCTGCCGCGCCCGTTTCTTTGTCCGGGAAATCAAATGGTTCACTTCTTCGATCAATGCCTGGAGCAAAGGGCGTACCGCTTCCGCGAAGCAGGTGAGGAGCTGGCTGAGCGGACTTTCCTCCGGCAGATTCTCCGCCACCGCGCATTGTTTCACCACGGATTCACGCTGCTTGCGGCAGAAGTCGATCGCGCGGGCCTGGGCGGAGATCGCGTCGATCGCGGCGAGAACGACGTCCGGGTCGCGGCGCAGAATGGCGGCCTGCTGCTCGTCGAACAGATTCAAAAGCCCCCCGTGCTCCTTGAGTTCGTCGCGGAGCGCGTTGGCAAGCGGTTCCCAGTCGGTGATCATTTCGTTTTGTCGAGTTGTGATTGAAGGATGCTTGCAAGGCCCATGCCACCGCCCTGACTGATGCTGTCGGCCAGCGAATCGGTGAGCAGGTAACCGTAAACCTGGCCGGATGCGCCGTTTTCGAGGAGCGGTTTCATGGACTCGCTCAGAATCTGCCGTAACAAAATTGCCTCGAACTGCCGGGCGACCCCGGCAGCTTTTTCCGGATCGTCGGCAGTATTTTCGGGAAGCTCGCGGATCGATCCTGCTTTGGCGTTTGCGAGGGCTGCGGAAATGGCGTCCATGTCAGAAATGACGAATGACGAATGACGAATGACGAATCACAACGATGGGCGACGGGCGGTTTCGGCATTCGGGCTTCGTCATTCTCTCGTCATTCGTCATTCGGATTTCGTCATTCATCCGGTTAGTTCAAAACGAGGTCGGCCTGGAGCGCGCCCGCCTTTTTCATGGTCTGGAAAATCGCCATCATGTCGCGAGTCGAGAGACCGAGCGCGTTCAGGGCGGCGGCGACCTGCTGGATCGTGGGCAGTTCATCGACCACTTTGAAACCGCCCTTTTGCTCGTTCGCCTGGGTTTCCGTTCCCTGCACGACTTGCGTCTGGCCGTTGCTGAACGGTCCGGGCTGGCTGACTCCCTGGCTGGAGGCAATGCTGATGGTGAGCGAGCCGTGGCTGACCGCGACGGTCGAGATGCGCACGTTCGACGTGGCGATGATCGTGCCGGTGCGCTCGTTGATGACGACGCGGGCGACGTTGTCGGGCACCACTTCGATCGAACCGAGCGAGGCGATGAAGTTCACTTCGTAGCCGGTGTATTGATCGGGCACGCAGACGTTGATCGTGGACGAGTCCTTTGCCAGGGCGGTCTTGGGGAACACGTTGTTGATCGCTTCCGCCATGCGCGCCGCCGACGCGAAGTCGGCGTTCAGCAACAGCAACGAGATGCTCCGGTTGCTCACGATCTGGGTTGCAATCTCGCGTTCGACAATCGCGCCGCTGCTGATCATGCCCACGGTCGGATGATTTTTCTGCACCGTCGCGCCGCCGGGCCCGCCGCTGCCCCCGAGGAAACCGCCGACTGCGAGAGGTCCTTGCGCCACCGCATAAACACCTTCATCCGCACCGAGCAACGGCGTCTGCAACAGAACGCCGCCCTGAATCGTCTCCGCATCGCCGATCGCCGAAACGGTGACATCGATCTTGCTACCCGGCTTGGCAAACGCCGGGATGTCCGCGGTGACCATGACGGCGGCGACGTTGTCCGACTTGATCGTGTTCGGTGGAATGTTGATTCCGAAGCGCTGCAATGCGTTCGCGATGCTCTGGACGGTGTAGGACAGTTTGCTGTCGCCTTTTTTCGCGAGGCCCACGACGAGCCCGTAGCCGACGAGCTGGTTGTCGCGCCCGCCTTCAACGATGGTGAGATCTTTGATCCGCGAGGCCGGCGCGATGGTCGCGAGGCAGAGCCAGAGGAGGAAAAGCGTGCCGGCCCGCAGCCTTCTCGCGAGGAGCCGGGCCGGCGGAATGTTTGTTCCAGGTCGTAAAATTCCGGTCATGTCAGAATGGGTTGATCTTGTCGTTAATCTGGAGCAGCCAGCCTTTGCGCTGCGCATCGGTGAGCACGCCGTCGCTCACGATCTTGACCTCGGCGTTCGCCACGTTGGTCGAATACACGGTGTTGTCGGGCAGGATGTCGTACGGCCGGATGATGCCCCGGATCGAAGCGTATTGGTGTTCCTTGGAATACGAAACGGAGCGCAGCCCTTCGACGACGAGGTTGCCGTTCGGCAAGACATCGATCACCTGCACCGCCGCGCGCGCCGTGATCGCCTGCGAGTTTTGAATCTCTCCGCCGCCGTTGTAACTGTTCGCGCCGGAGACCGGCAGGGTTGGCACCGTCGGAATGACGACGTTGTTCACCGAGGTGGTGCTGGTCGTGCCGGAACTCAGGCTCTTGCCGAACACGGCGGCCGGAAGGCTCGCCAGCACTTGATTCAGAATGTTGCTCGCCGCTCCCGCGAGACCCGACTTGCTCTCCTTGTTCGTTTTCAAATTGAGCGCCGTATCGAGCGTGGCTTTCTCCTGAACGATGATCGTGACGATGTCGCCGACGCGCTTGGCCCGTTTGTCGGCGAACATCCCGCGCTCGTCGGTGACGCCTTCGCGCCAGAGCGATCCGGCGTGGAGTGTGCCGGCAAAAAGAGCGAGCAGCAGGGCGATGTGGGTTTTTCTAAAAGTGAACACGGACCTGGCCTTCATTGAGTATTTGTGCGGTGAATTCCTTGCGGCTTTCGAGGTTGCGCATCTTGATCAGGGCGTTCGCGATGCCGCTCTCGAGCGCCTGCGCCTTCATGCTGACAGCGAGTAACCCCTGGCTCGCGACGACTTCCACGACCTGTCCTTTGCGGATCACTGGACGCTCGATGATGTCGCGCTTCATGAGCGCGCGCCCTGCCGGGATGCTCTGCGCGGTCTCGTACACCGCGGGATCGACGCTGGTGCTGATGAGCGATTCGCGGTCGCGGAGGACATCCACTTTCTGGGCTGAAAGCAGCGTGCGATCGAGCGCCTGTCCGCGATCGAGCCGGCCCGACGCGACCCACACTTCCTGCCAGATCTGGGCCCGAAGCGGGATCTGCCATTCGCCGACCGTCTGCGCGGCGGAAACGATTTTGCAGCGGACGAGAAACGAACCGGACACACCATCGGGAGGAAATTGCGTGATCGTCACATCGAACTCTGCGTCCGGCAGTTTCACGGTCTGCCACGGTCGGACAAATCCGAGTTTGAGTTCGCCGTTGATCGCGAAATGCTCGGTGAGCCGCTTTTGCAGCAACGCGAGCAGATCATCGCCGGTGACGGTGTGCGCCGCTGGAGTTGCGGAAGGTTCGGGCGGTTGTGCGGGCTGCCCGGCGGCTGGAGCGGACTTCGTCCCCTCGACCGGCGCAAGAATGTTTTCAAGTTGCGCGAGACCCGTTGCATGGAATGCGGTCAGCGCAGCAATGGCGATCAGAGTTCGTTTCATCGTTTGAGTTGGGCGACCTGGCCGAGCATTTCGTCGGAGGTCTGGATCGACTTCGAGTTGATCTCGTAGGCGCGCTGGGCCTGGATCATGTTCACCATCTCCTCGACGATGTTGACGTTCGACGTTTCCAGATAGCCCTGCATGACCGTGCCATATCCATCCTCGCCAGGGTTGCCGGATTCCGCGGTGCCGCTGGCCTGGGTCTCCTCGAACAAATTGCCGCCGACGGCGCGCAGGCCGCCCGGGTTGTTGAACCGCACCAGTTGAACGCGGAATGTCTGGGAGCCGCCGCTGCCCTCCGTGGTCACCTCGCCGGTGGGCGAGATCGAGACCGAGATCGTGCCTTGCGGAACCGGCTGGAACCCGCTCAGCACGGGCATTCCATCGCTGGTCGTGATGCGGCCCTGGTTGTCCACTTTCAACGCGCCGTCCCGCGTGTAGGCCGTGGTTCCGTCCGGCTTCTGGACTTCGAGAAAACCTTCGCCGTCGATCGCGATGTTGTATTTCTCGCCGGTCGAGGTGAGCTGGCCTTGCGTGAAAAGTTTCGCCGTCGAGACGACCCGGCTGCCATTGCCGACCTCGATGCTGTTCGGAACGACGTTGCCGCCGCCGGCATCCGCTCCCGCCGTCCGCGGCTGCTGGTAAAGCAGGTCCTGGAACTCGATCTTGCTGCGCTTGAAAGCGGTGGTGTTGGCGTTCGCGAGGTTGTTCGCGATCGTGTTGAGGTTGAGTTGTTGCGCCTCCATTCCCGTGGCGCCCGAGTAGAGTGACTGAATCATGGGAGATTTTGGATTCTAAATTTTGGATTTTGGATTTCGGGTTTCACGTCGCGGGGTTTCCGAGGGTTTGAATGGCTTTCTCCGTGTTGTCGTCGTCGCTCTGAATCACTTTCTGGCTGGCTTCGTAAGCCCGGGAAACGGTGACGAGATTCACCATTTGCGAGAGCGGCGACACGTTGCTGCCTTCAAGGTAACCGCTGATCACCTGCGGTTTTTCGACGGCTTGCGACTGCGTCTTTCCATCGACCGGGACAAACAAGCTTCTGCCGAGCCGGCGAAGTCCCTGCGGATCTTGGAAATCGTAAACGGCCAGCTTCGCGATTTTCTGGTCGCCCTGAATGATCTCGCCGTCGGCGTTGATGGAGATCTTGCCTTCGCCTTTCTTGAAAACAATCGGACCGCTGTCGCCCATGACGGGCAGGCCGGACGACGTGGTCAGCGTAAGATCGGGGCTCACCTTGAACTCGCCGTTGCGCGTGTAAGCGAGGTCGCCGCTCTCGCGCTGGACCTGGAAAAAGCCGGGACCCTGAATCGCGAAATCGAGTTCGCTGGCGGTGTGCCGCAACTCGCCCTGCGTGAAGCTGGTCTTCGCGGAAGCCTGCGGCATCACGCCTTGCAGGTCGTGCGCGAAGGTGGCGTTCGGATTCAGTCGCGTCCTGTCGCTGTTGACGCTGGAGAACGAAACCTCGCTCATCTTGAACCCGGGCACGGAGCTGGCGGCGATGTTCTGCGAAATCATCTCCTGCCATTTCTCGTAAGCGGCGAGCGATGCAGCTCCTTTGTAAGCGCCGATGTTCATTTGGCACTCTGCTAAGCAACGCCTGTGCCATCGCCGGGAACCGCGCATTTATCGGAGGAGTCCGGGCCGTTGGGAGCTTCGAGGATTCTTCTGCCCGGTAAAAAATGCCGGAAACGGTGCCGATTGATCAGGTTCAATCCATTTGCGAAACTGCAACGTCGCGCAAGGTGGATCGGGCGCTCCGCGCGCGATGGGTTTGCCAGCCGCCGCAAGGCGCATTCTGATTTGCTGCTTCGCAGGTTGGGGTACGCATCGCGCGCGGAGCGCCCGATCCACCTGCGCCACGACATCATCACCGCCGCCGGCAAAAGCACGTGCTGTGAACGCCTGGGAATGACGCACGATTGGAATCTATCAACACCCCCCAGCCTTCCTGCGGACGCCGAAAATCCGTGTCGCTTGGGCGCAAGTCGGCGCCCGCTTTTCCCTCGCCAACGAGAACGGAGCCTGCTGGACGGAGGTGCTGGACGGAGGTGTTGCATCCGGCAGTGCAACAGTTAATGTAGCCACGTTATCCCAAATGAAATTCCTCGTTTATTCGCTCTGTGCCTTCAGTGTCGCTCCTCTTCTGGCCCAGGACACGACTGTGATTCCAGCCATCCCGATTAAACCGGCCGCCGACGCGACCACGCTGCTGAAGCTCGTGGAATCGGGCGGCTGGGCGATGATTCCGCTCGGCGTGCTCTCGGTCATCACGGTGATGCTCGTTCTCGTTTACCTCTTTACGTTGCGGCGCGGAGCGATCGTGTCGGCGCATTACATGAACACGGCGGATGTGCTTTTGAAAAAGCGCGACTACCTCGGACTCCTGGCGATCTCGAACCGGCACAGCGAAGCGATCGCGCGGGTGGTGCAAAGGACACTCGATTTTGCGACGAAGAACCCGCAGGCGGAACTGACGATCATTCGCGAGATCGCGGAGACGGAGGGTTCAACTCAGGCGGCGTCGCTACAGCATCGCATCGTCTATCTCGCGGACATCGGAATGCTCGCGCCGATGCTCGGGCTTCTCGGCACGGTCATCGGCATCATCAAATCCTTCGGTGTCCTTGCAAGCCAGTCCACCTCGGAAACCTCGCGCAACACGCTGCTGGCCGGCGGCGTGTCCGAAGCGCTGATCGCGACAGCCTCCGGTCTGATCCTCGGCATTCTGGCGATGGCCTTTTACGCGCTGTTTCGCGGACGGGTGCAGAGTTTGATTTCCGACCTGGAGATCGCCTCGACGCACGTTCTCGGTCTCCTCGCGGTGAACTACAAGAAGCCGCGCGAGACATCGCGGGTCGCGCTGGACGAGGAATTCTAGCTCCGGAGCAACCGCATGCGTTTTCGTCGCCGAGCCAAGCCCGAAATCTTCGGATTTCAAATCGCCCCGATGGTGGACATCCTCCTCGTGTTGCTTGTCTTTTTCATCGTCACGTGGAATTTCGCGCTCAGCGAAAACGAGCTCGATGTGAAGATTCCCAACGCGAGCAAGGCGCAGGAGGCAAAGCCGTACGTCGGGCAGGTCGTCGTGAACGTAAGGGCGGACGGCACCATCGTCTTCAACCGCAAGCCGATCACCCCGCAGGGATTGCAGGAAAAACTCGAGCAGCTCTCGAAGCTCTATCCCGACCAGGCGGTGATCCTGCGCGGCGACCAGAAAGTGAGCTACAAATTCATCGTGGATGTTCTCGACATCTGCCGGATCGCGAACATCTGGAACGTCGCGTTTGCCACCGGGAAGCAGGAATGAGGCTTTTGCGTTCTGCCGCTTTTGGCGCGGCGTTGATGGTTTGCGTCGATCCGCTGATTGCGCAGGAAGTGCGCAGGGCCATCCCTGTCGAGCCTCCCACGGCACGGGCGGTTCCGTTCGAACCTTTTGAACAACCGGCGGCGGTGGCCACGCCGACCCCAACGCCAAGGCCAACACCGCGTCCGACGCCAACACCCGAGCCACAGACGATTCCGAGAGCCCTGCCCGTCGAGCCGCCTCCGCCATCGCCGACGCCCACGCCAAGGATGAGCATGCAGAGGGCCGATCAAGTGCTGCTCGATTTCGCGAACAGTTTGTACTCGCGCAAACTTTACGACATGGCCGCGCCGGAATACGAACGCTACCTCGGCACTTACCTGAACACTCCCGACCGGGAAATGGCGCTCTTCCGGCTCGGCGAGTCCTACCGCTCGATGGGAAACCTGAATGCCGCGAAAGAATCCTACAGCACGCTGCTATCGAGCTTCACGAGTGGCGAGTTCGTCGGGCCGGCGTCTTACCGGCTCGCCGATCTTTATTTTCAGGAGAAGAACTTCGACGTCGCGCTGCCTCTTTTCCGACGAGCCTCCGTCCGCGTGAAAGATCCGGCTGTCGTGTTGTCGGCGAAATTTTACACGGCGCGGTGCCTCGAGTTCCTCCGCAACAACATCGAGGCGCGATTGATCTACGAGCAGATCGTGGCGATGAAAGAAGCCACGCCGTATCGCGACGCGAGCCGATACTCGCTTGCGCAGATTTTTTCCAAAACGAACCGGAAAACCGAGGCGCTACAGCAGTTCAAGGCGATCGCGAACGAAACGTCGAACGCCCAGTTGAAAGCCGAAGCTGCGGTGAAGGCGGGTCTTCTCGAAATCGATCTCGGCAAGAACGACATGGCGGCAGCGGATTTGAACGCGGCATTGCAGTTGCCGGAGATCGGGCCGTGGCGTCAGGTGGCGGCGGTCGGGTTGCTCCGCGTTCTTTACGAGGGCGGAAAATACAAGGAACTGCTCGAAACGTATGAAGCGTCGCCTCTGAATTTCTCCGCGGAAATCAAGCCGGAGGTCATGTTGCTCGCCGCGAATTCGAACCGGCAACTGGGGCAGGTGGATGAAGCGAGAAAACTCTACGAGCAGGTCATGCGCGAGAACCCCGGCACGTCGTACGCGCGGGAGGCCGCCTACGAGCGGCTCGTGAGCCTTTACACCCAGGACGATCCAAGTCTGATCAAGGAGGCGGACACTTACCTCACCGACGACGCCAACGCGGAGAAGCGCGACCAGGTCATCCTGATGAAGGCCGAGTCGCTCTACAAAAAACAGGACTACGCGGGCGCGGCTCCGATTTACGCGAGCCTCGATCGCGCGAGGCTGCCCCGGCAGTTCAAAGCCAATGCGCTGTTCAAGCTCGGCTGGTGCAGCATGCAAACGCAGGACACGGAACAGGCGATCAAGGCGTTCACCGATTTCATCGAGACCTATCCGAACGACAAACTCGTTCCGACTGCGCTCGCCCAGCGGGCGGTCGCTTATCAGCAACTGAAAAAATTCCCGGCTGCCATCAAGGACTTCAACGAACTGATCACCAGATTTCCGAAAGCCAGGGAGCGCTCGTTTGCCTTGCAGCAGAAGGCGCTCACGCTCGGGCAGCAACAGGACAACGCGGGCATGGCCGCGGCATTTCAACAACTGCTCAAGGAAGACCCGAAGTCGCCCGCCGGCGCGCAGGCGAATTACTGGATCGGCTGGTGCGCATTCGAAGCGAAGGATTACAAAAAGGCCGTCGCCCCGCTCGAAGCCGCGCGCGAGCTGGACAAGGAGCAGTTTTTCGAGCGGGCCACTCTTCGCATCATGCTCGCGCATTACTACCTTGAAGAACGCGATCCGCTTGCGAAGGAGGTCGATCTTTACACCGAAGGCGGTGGCAGGGGCAAAGTTCCTGTCGAAGTGCTGCGCTGGCTGGGCACGCAGTATCTGAACGAAAAGAACGACGAATCCGCCGAGAAATACCTCTCAGCCGTGATTGCGCGGGAAGGCGAATCCACCAACGACGACTGGCTCAATCTCGGCCGCAGCCAGTTGCACGGAAACAAATTCGCCGAAGCCCAGAAATCGCTGCAGACATATCTCGATGCAGTCAAACAGCCGTTCGCGCGAGCGACCGGGTTGCTTGCCATGGGCTACGCCCAGCTTGGACTCAAGCAATTCGACCTTGCCCGCAAAGCCGCCGACGAAGCCTGCTCCCTCCAGCCTGAAGGCCGCCTCAACGCCGAGGGGCGCACGCTCTCGGGCGACATCGCCATGGCCGGTGGCGATTACGAAAAAGCCGCCAAGCTTTTCCTCAGTGTTTCCGTCGTGTTCGACGATCCGGCGATCACGCCGCAAGCAATGGAGAAAGCCTGTGAGGCTTACAAAAAGGCAGGTAACGAAACCGACGCCGCAAAGATTCTCAACAAGCTCCAGTCGAAGTATCCGGAGTACCAGTTAAAGTCCGCGAGGGTGCCGTAGTTCCCGAAACCGGGGACGGAGTCGTTCCGCGCGTCCACTGCTGCCCCCAGCACGCGCAGTTGTATTGCGAGCGGAGCGGGAATCCCAGCGAAGCGGAGCTTTGCAAGCCGGATCGCCCGACGATGAGCAAGCACCAGCCACTCAGGAAATGTTGCCCAACCTCAATTTTCCAGCAAGGGGATGGAGCTTGACCGGGCGGCAATGATCCCTTCGATTCGCGGGATGCGACGTTCAGCCCCATGGCTCCACGCGATCCCCTCCCAGTCCTGGTGGGCAAGGATCGGTGTATTCCTCTTTGGCGGAATCTTCCTGCTCGGCGGATCGCTGTGTTTCTATGAGATGACTTTGAAACCGGCATCTCTCTGGTTTCAAGCCCGTGGTTGGGAACTGGCCACGGCAACCATCGAAAGCAGCCGTCTGAACGCTGGCACGGGCAACAAGGGAGCGAGAGTGTATGCCATCGACGTGCAGTATTCGTGGAATTGGCAGGGCCGCTCTTTTCACGGGAATCGCCATGGATTTCACGACGGCAAGACGAACATCGGCGTGGAGCGGATGCGCGCCGAAGTCGCCCGCCTTGCCCCGGGAACGACGGTGCAATGCTGGGTCAATCCCTCAAATCCGACCGAAGCGGTGCTCATCCGGTCGCTGCCCGGCGCTTCGGTGATCGGTGTGTTTTTTTCGCTGCCCTTTCTGACCGTTGGCGTGCTGGGCGTCGGATGGAGTCTCTTCGGTCCAGGTCTGATCCAGTGTTCGCGCCGTCGCAAACTGGATGAACTCCGCCGGATGCGGGATTGCGGCCTGCTCGCCTGGCCTTGGAAGACCGGGCCGGAGGAGGCATTGGATTCAGAGGAGTTCCGGCTGATCTTCGCCCGCCCCGAAAGACTGGCCATCGCCGTCGCGGTCACTGCGCTCAACTTTTTCTGGAACGGCATTGTCGCCGTGTTCGTGCTCATTGCGATCGTCGAAGCCACCAGCGGCTGGGGCTGGGGCTCGCTGGGCTTGTCCCTTTTCCTGATTCCCTTTGTCTGCATCGGTGCCGGCATGGCGTGGTTTGCGGTTGTCACCTGGAGAAACGCCCTGCGCCCGGATTGGATTGCCGTCATCCATCCGCTGCCCGATCACCAGCCGGTCCGATGCCTTCTCTCCTTCGCCACGAGGCCGTCCGGTCGGGTCGTCCCGTGGAATTTTCAACGACTCCGTTTCGTGGCAATGGCGGGGCCTTGGGATTCTCAGAATAACCGTCCGGCACGTTCACCGGTTAGTTTTCTGTTCAATTCCCGCCGCCGTCCCCGCGTGGCATCGCCGGGAGAAATGGTGAAGAAAGAACACGAACTGACGTCGATGGAAGTGCCTGTTCCGACTCCCGGCACGCCGATCAACTTGGACGTTCCCGCCATGCCGGATGTTCAGAGCGCTTCCGGGAGGAAATGGGGAAGCTGGTGGGCATTGGAAATCGAGCACAGCGATGGACGCCTGGAAAACTACGAGATTTCCATCTCTTGAGCCGGTGAAGTGTGGAGCGAAGGCGTTCCCGTTATCTGTTAAACTGGGCCGCGCGTGAGGCGATGATTTTTTCGACGAAGCCGGTGTTGTATTTGCCGCGCAGGAAATCGGGGTTGCGCATGATGGCTTCCTGGAACGGGATCGTCGTCTTGATGCCGGTGATCAAGTACTCGCCGAGGCCGCGGCGTCATGCGGGCGATGGCGTTGCTGCGCGTGGTGCCGATGGCGATCAGCTTGGCGATCATCGAGTCGTAATGCGGCGGGACGGTGTAGCCGGCGTAGGCGTGCGAGTCGAGCCGCATGCCGCGTCCGCCGGGGGCGTAGTAGAGGTCGATCTTGCCGGGGCTGGGCTGGAAGTTGTTGAACGGGTCTTCGGCGTTGATGCGGCACTCGATGGCGTGGTAGCGCAGCTTCGCGTGCCGGACGTAAGAGGAAAGCGATTCGCCCGCGGCGACTCTGATCTGCTCCTTCACGAGATCGATGCCGTAGGCCTCCTCGGTGATGGGGTGCTCGACCTGGATGCGGGTGTTCATTTCCATGAAGTAGAAATTCCCCTTGTCGTCCATGAGGTACTCGATCGTGCCGGCGCCTTCGTAGCCGACTATCCTCGGCGAGCTTGATCGAGGCCGCGCCCATTTTTTTGCGCACCGATTCGGTGATGAATGGGCGAGGGGCATTCCTCGACGATCTTCTGGTTGCGGCGCTGGATCGAGCAGTCGCGCTCGCCGAGGTGGACGACGTCGCCGTGCGGGTCGGCCATGATCTGGAACTCGATGTGGTGCGGGTTCTCGATGAGCTTCTCGATGTAAACGCCGGCGTTGCCGAACGCCTTCTCGGCCTCCATGCGCGCGCCGTGGAAGCCTTGCACGAGGCTCACGTCGTTGTGCGCCGGGCGCATGCCTTGGCCGCCGCCGCCGGCCACGGCCTTGATCATCACCGGGTAGCCGATTTTCTTGGCGATCTTCAGCGCCTCCTGCTCCGTCTCGACGATGCCGTCGCTGCCGGGCGTGACCGGAACGCCGGCCTTGCGAGCCGTCTCCCGGGCGACGTTCTTGTCGCCCATCGCGCGGATGGCGCTGCGATGGCGGCCCGATGAACTTGATGTTGCACTCGCGCAGATGTCGGCGAAGTGGGCGTTCTCGGAGAGAAATCCGTAGCCGGGATGAATCGCATCGACGTCGCCGATCTCGGCGGCGCTGATGATGCGGTCGATTTTCAAATAGCTGCTCGAGCTCGCAGCCGGGCCGATGCAGATGGCTTCGTCGGCAAGCTGGACGTGGAGCGAATCGACGTCCGCCTCGGAGTAAACGGCGAGGGTGTGGATGCCGAGTTCCTTGCAGGCGCGGATGACGCGCAGGGCGATTTCGCCGCGATTGGCGATGAGGACTTTGTCGAACATTAGGGGCGGGTGATGGTTGAGGGTTGATTGTTGATGGAAGCCGACGTCGATCAACCATCGACCATCAACGATCGACCTATTTCAGCTTGAAGAGCGGCTGGCCGAACTGCACTGGCTTGCCGTTTTCGGCCACGATTTCGGTGATGACGCCGCTGATCTCGGCCTTGATTTCGTTCATCACCTTCATGGCTTCGATGATGCAGACGACGGTCTCGGGAGTCACTTCGCTGTCCGACTTCAACGTAAGGCGGAGACTCGGGCGATGGCGGCGCGATAGAACGTGCCGACCATCGGGGAAACGATTTCTTTTTGTGCCTTGCGGCGGCGCTTCGGGGACGGCGGCTGGCGTCGGTGCCGGACGCGGCTGGAGCGATGGCCGCTGGCGCAGCCAGAGGTTGAGACGACTGGTTGGAAATCCGTTCCCTTCTTAAGCGTGATCTTGAAGCCTTCCTTCTCCATTTTGAAAACGGAGAGGTCGTTTTTCCTCATCAGGGCGATAAGTTCTTTGATTTCTTTTAGTTCCAAATGGGCCTCCTTTGGTGAAAGTCACGCGCATGCTAGGAACGCTTCCGCGAATACGCAAGGATGTTGTTTCGCATCGGGCCGAATGAACAAACCCCGTTCTCGAATCCATGCGTTCGACCCGCCGGGGATGTTTGGACTTCCGCGTTGCAGCAAAGTCGGTTAGTTGAAGGGCATGTCGAAAATGCTCGGGCTGATCGTTGGAGCGGTCGTGCTGATGTTCTTCGGGTGCTTTCTTGCGTGGCCCATCTGGCAGGCTTTGCGCGGGGCTTTCGTCGATGCGGATGGCGGTTTCAGCGGGGCATTTGTCGCAGAGGTGTTTCGCAATCGGATTTACATCGAGGGTCTGCGGAATGCGTTTCTTGTCGCGGTGGTCAGCACGGCGGTGACGCTCGCCCTGGCTCTGCCGCTCGCGTTCGTTTCGGATCGGTTTTCGTTTCCGGGAAAAAAGCTGCTCTCCTCGATCATCCTCGTGCCGATGATTCTGCCGCCTTTCGTCGGCGCGATCGGGATCAAGCAGATGCTGGGACAAATGGGAATGCTGAATGCGTTGTTGCAAGACCTCGGCGTTTTGAGTGAACCGATCGACTGGCTGGGGCGCGGCCGCTTCTGGGGCGTGGTGCTTTTGAACGCATTGCATCTCTACCCGATTCTCTACCTGAATGTCGTCGCCTCGCTGGCGAACGTCGATCCGGCAATGGAGGAGGCCGCGGAAAACCTGGGCTGCACCGGCTGGCGGAAGTTTCGCCGGATCACGCTGCCGCTCATCATGCCGGGACTTTTTGCGGGCGGCACGATCGTGTTCATCTGGGCGTTCACGGAGCTGGGCGTGCCGCTGATGTTCGACTACACGCGCATTACTCCCGTGCAGATTTTCTTCGGGATCAAAGAAATCGCAGGGAATCCGTTTCCCTACGCGCTGGTGGTGGTGACGCTTGTGAGCACGGTGCTGCTCTATCTTGCGGGCAAGCTTTCATTCGGGCGCTCGAACTATGCGATGATGGCGAAGGCCACGCACGCGGGCGGCGCACGAACAGCAGCCGGCTGGCAGGGAATCCTTTTCACAGCGGGTTTCGCCGCTGTCACATTGGTTGCGCTGATGCCGCACATCGGCGTGATCCTGGTCTCGCTTTCCGGCGACTGGTATGGATCGGTCTTGCCCGGCAGTTGGACGCTTTCGCACTATCAAGCGGCGCTCGGACACGGCCTGACCGTTCCCTCGATCGTCAACAGCCTGAAATACGCAAGCCTCTCGACGGCGTTCGACCTGGTCATCGGCGTGGCAATCGCCTACGTCATCGTCCGCACGGATTTGCCGGGCCGGCATCTGCTGGACGCGCTGGCGATGCTGCCGCTTGCGGTCCCCGGACTCGTGCTCGCGTTCGGCTACATCGCCATGACGCAGGAGGGAAAGGTGTTTGCTTTTCTGAATCCGACGCGAAATCCCCTGCCTCTGCTCGTGATTGCTTATGCGGTGCGGCGGATGCCTTATGTCGTCCGGTCAGCCGCCGCGGGCTTGCAACAGACCAGTGTGACCCTTGAGGAAGCGGCGCAGAATCTCGGCGCATCGCCCTTGCGTTCGATGCTGAAGATCACCCTGCCGCTGATCACCGCGAACTTGCTGGCCGGCGGCCTGCTCGCATTTTCATTCGCGATGCTGGAAGTTTCCGACTCGCTCATTCTCGCGCAGAAAAGCGTGGATTTCCCGATCACGAAAGCGATCTACGAGCTGTTTCAGCTTCTCGGCGAAGGCCGTTACATCGCGTCCGCCCTTGGCGTGTGGGCAATGGCTTTTCTCGGGATCACTATCTTTGCGACGAGCAAGATCCTGGGCAAAAAACTCGGCGCGCTCTTCCGGGTCTGATCCGCCAATCCCGGCCCCGGCGCGACTAACTCCTCAATTCGATTGGTAATGCACGCTCACGGTGCGATAGACCTCCGTGGCATTCTCCGCGCTGTAATAGATCAGCTTGATGGAAGTGTTGTTCTGATTCCACTTATAGCCCACGATGGTTTGAGTCACGCTGCCTTCGGGTTGTTTCGTGCGCGCGATAAGCTGGCCGACGCCATATTTCTGCTCGATGCGCCGGCGCACCTGCGACATGAAGTCGTCGTATTTGAAGGTGTCCCAGTCGGGACTTTGATACTGTAGTTCCACTTCGACGAGCTGGCCGGACCTGAAATAAAAAACCGTCCTGCGCAGGCCGGACTGAATAAGTCCCTCCACCGTCCAGGCCTCGCGGGACTCGACATTGTGCCTGTCCACGATCTGGGCCTTCGCGCCTTTGAGCAGTTTCTCGAGACGCTCCGAGGATTCGCCCCACTGCAATCCAAAGGGCGGCTTGATCTCCTCGGCGGATCCATTGCCCGGCAGAAAAACCAGCAGCGCCAGCGCCCAGCCCAGTGACAGATGCCGCGGCAAGAATTCTCGGATGAACACGATTGGAAGCCTGCCCATGTAAGGACTTCACGTAAAACTATTTCGCTGCCAGCGTCAAACTTGCGCTTCAGCGATAATCGAGACTGACCAGATCGAGCAGGGATTGCAGGACGAGCTTGCCGTAAAGCTGACGGCCCGCGTAGATCTTCGCCCTGCCCGTCATGCCCTGTCGGAGGAAGCCCTCGCGATTATCGACGCGGATCTGCGCCTGGTAGGTGCGCTCCAGCGGGATTTCCCTGCCTTCGCGATCCGTGGCCACTGCCACGTCGCCCTGCCGGCGCGATGAAAATGCAGGGGGCATGTCCTTGCCGACAAAGGTGAGGGGATCGCTGGCGATCTCGCCGGTGAGTGTCTTTCCCGGATAGGCGGCGGTTTTCAAAACCACGCGCTGACCTTTCTTCACATAGCGAACTTGTTGCTCGGAGAGCGGAACCTTGATGAGCATCGAGTCGAGCGGCGCGATGGCGCAGAAAAGCTCACCCGATTTAAGTAGCCTGCCGATGCTGTGCTGAAGGTCGCGTGTCAGCACGGTGCCGTTGGTGTTTGCGCGCAGGACGAGGTGATCGAGATTGCGCTGAGCCTCGGCAAGCGCGCTTTGATATTGCGCGCGGGTCGCCTCGGCCTGACGCGATTCCTCCGGCTTTTCGAGTCCCATCGCGCGCTGCACCAAGGCGTCGGCGATGCGCAGGCGCTCCTGTGCCGCATGAAGATTCTGAGTCACCTCCCGGTTGATGAGTTTCGCCAACGGCGCCCCTGCCTGGACGCGGTCGCCCTCCTTCACATACACCTCTCCGACAAACCCGCTGATTTCCGGCCGCACCGCTTCGGGTTGCGCAAGTTCGACGGCACCGGCGCGTTTGATTTTCACCTGTCGCGGCAGGCAGCACAGCACGGCGAAAATGGCTAGAGCGGCGCCTCCAATGAGAGCAAGCCTTCTGATCCGGCCATGAGGCTGTAGATCTTTGCGGGTGAGTTGGAGTCCTTTGAAGAAACTGTAAATCGGCACGACAACCCAAGCTAGCAGAGCCGTGACAGAAAACCAGGTGGCCAGTTTTTCCAACCCGAACGGTGCCAGGTGCGGCGCCATGTAGAGGGTGAGTTTGTAGATGACGAAGTAGCCGTAGAGAAACGAGGCAACGGCATAAGTGTAGAACAACCACAGGCGCTTCCTGGGAAGGGGAAGGCGGGACATGGTCTGATCTTCGGTGTTCCTTCCGAACAACAGTTGCTTTACTTTATGCCCTACGAAGGCGCGAGACTTGGTCTGCAGGTTGGGCACTTCGAGAAGATCGGTCATGATGTAGTAACCATCGAACCGCATGAGCGGGTTGGCGTTGAAGACGATCGTCGAGATGCTTGCGATCACCATTACGTTGTATAACAACTGCTGAAACGGACCCGGTTGCACGACTGCCCAAAGAAAGGTGGCGGCTGCCGCCAGCACGAGTTCAACGTAGATGCCCGCCGCCGAGATGAGAATGCGATGCCTGCGCTTGGGCATGACCCAACTGTCGCTGACGTTGACGAAAAAGTAAGGCGTGAACACCAGCATCATCACACCCACCTCATGCACCTCGCCGCCGAAGTGTTTGCATGTCAATCCATGTCCCAGCTCATGGATCGACTTGATGAGGATCGTCGTAACCCAGATCAGGACAAGATTGTTGAACGAAAAGAACTGCGACATCAGTACGGAAGTAACGTCCTGGTTCCTGATGAAGACAACCACCGCGGCCGCCACGAGCGCGATGGAGATCCAAAGCGTCGTCCTGGTCCAGATCCACCACAGGGGCCGCGCCATCTTTCCGAACAGCTCGTCGGGATCATAGACCGAGAAGCGGGAAAAGAAGAGGCTGTTCACGGCGTTATAGAGCCAGCCTTTGGACTTCTTCCTGGCTTTGATGGCGTCAAACCGATGCTTGAGCCGTGCCCCTTGGACGCTCAGGAATTGCATCAAGGCAAGGTCATTCGCGAACCTAAGGATGCGCTCGTCGATTTCGGCGGCTGTCAGTTCAAGCTGAACATGGGGCAGTTGCCGGAGATAAGTCTCACGGACTTCGGCGAAGGTCCTCTTGCCGTCAAACAAGGTGGCCAGAAAGTAATCCTCGGCGGTGACCCGGAAGTATTGCAGCGAGATCGGATCTTTGACGACGTAATAAGTCCGCGACTCGAACTTCTGCCTGGTAACGACAAGATCCTCGCGCAAACGGGGGATGACCGTCTGCTCCTGCCTGGCTGTATCCACAGACATGGCGGACTACTTTCCGGCTGACTTCAGACTGCCAAAGTCCGCCTGGCCGCGCATGCCGGCTTTGATTTCATGCCCCGGGTTGTCCAGATACAGTTTCACGCGAAACAGACCGCTCGCGGCATCGATCCGGGGATCCACGAAGGCTACAGTTGCGACGTGATTCGTTGAGTGTTCGGATAGCGTGGTGAATCGAACGGGAACCTTCGCGCCTTCCTTCACGGCGTCCATCAGCTTGGGGTCGAGATAGAATTGAATATAGACCCCGTCCAGGTTCACGATGTCGAACAGCTTCTCGACACGGTCCACAGCTTCCCCGCTCTCCTTGTATTTCTTGACCACCGTGCCGGACAACGGCGACTTGATTGTCTTCTCGTTCAACCTGACCAGCGCCAGTTGATGCTGTATCCTGGCAAGGTCGAGTTCCGTCTGCTTTTCCAGTGCGTTCTCCTTGCTGGAAATCTTTTCCTTGAACAGGGTCTGCGCGTTCTTTGCATCGAACTCGCGCTTCTCGATTTGCTTTTCGTACAGGCTGACCTCGAGCTGCTCCTTGTCATTTGTCAGTTGAGCCAGCACCTGGCCTTCCTTGACCGTGTCGCCTTCCTTTACGAACACCTCCCTGATGATGTCCTGCATGACAGGCGAACTCACGCTGACCTGCTTGAGCGGGATTACCATGCCCTGCACTTCCTCGGAGTGAAGCGGCACGGTGTTTATGAGGAGGAGTAGGAAGAAAGCGATGCGGTGCATGACGGGCTAACCAATCCAGCGGAACTGAAACCAGCGAAACACTTTCCGTGCGATCACGAACAGCAGCGGGCGATGCCCCATTTCGATTTTCGCCCGGCCGGTAAGTCCGGGGCGAAGGTTGTTGATCAATGCGGAGGGGATCTCCGGGTTTTTGATCGTGACGATGAAGACGTTTTCTTTTTCCCGCGGATAAGCGGCGGCGCTGATCTGCTGGCGGCTTTCAAGGCGGGCATGGAGCTTGTGCGCGGTGATGGAGTAAAGGATGAAGTTCACGTCGATTTGCCGGTGTTCGTTGAGGGCATTTTCAACGGCGCCGATTTCCTTCTCGTTGACCTCGACCTGCAGCTCCCATGAATCAATCCCGGCGATCTCGGCGAATGGAGAGCCGGCCTGCAGGAATTCGCCGGCGTGCAATTCGAGATCTTTCGTGAGCACGGCGCCGTCGAGCGGGGAGCGGAGCGTGGCGCTTGCGATGTCCGCCTTGATTCGCTTTTCGTTCCCGTCCGAGATGCTGGCCTGAAGCATGGAGACCTGCGCCGAGGCTTCATCGTTGAGCGCGCGGTAGCGATCGACTTCAGCCAGGTAGCGCTGCTTTTCCTGAATGCAGGCGTCGAGTTCGGTCTTCAGCCGGTTCGTGTCGAGTTGCGCGATTTCCTGCCCCTTCTTCACGCGGTCGCCTTCGCGAACGAAAACGCGATCCACGCGTCCGGGAATTTCCGGCACGACGGCAGTCCGATGAATGGGCATGAGTGTGCAGTTGCCATCGACTTTCACCTTTGCCGGCCAGAAGCTCAGGATCAGCAACGCCGCCACAGTGATTCCGGTCTTGAGCAGCGTGCGCCTTTTCTTTGCGCCGGTGAGCCGCAGCCTGCCGGCCCGCAACTTTTGCGAGATCGGAAGCAGCGGGAGCGACTGGTAATCGCGCGCGCCGATCAAGGCGCGGCCTGCATAGTTGCCAATCCACTCCGCGATCCGGCGCGAGGCGGGCGGTTCCGTCTTGCCCTGCGGACTCTCGAAATAACCCTCCGAGGTGCTCTCGAAAAAAAGCGCCCCCGCGAGCTGTTTGTCAGCGTCGAAGAGCGGGACCACCACTGCCGAGACGACGTGCGAGAGTTGGAAATAGGCGAGATCGAGCCGGTCGGTGGGGCCGGCGTCGAGGGACTTGGAGGCCGGGGCCTCCGGCTCAAGGGCAGCGGTGGAATCAGGCGTGGTTGCAGCGTCCACTCCGGCGCGCGCGAGCAGTTCCTTCTTGCTCAGCACCTGCAGTTCCTTCCGGCAATGCGCGGACACAAAGGCGCTCATCGCCTTTACCATCGCACTTTTCTTTTCGACGACTTCCTGGCCGGAAATGGCGATGACTTTCCAGCGATCGCCATCGAGAAGAAGCAGCGAGGCTCTTTCGCAGCCGACAAGGTCGCGCCCGTAATTGACGGTGAGGCGGCCGATCTCGAGTGCGTCGAGCGAGCCGGCAAGGTCGGTGGTGAAGCGGAGCAGGTGTTGGAGCCGCTGCGTTTCGAGGACGAGATTTCCAAGCCGGCGCGATTGCAGGTGTTGCTCGACGTAGCTGCCGAGCGTGGCGAGAAAGGTGACGAACTCGGGGTAGTTCTCGGGCGTGACGTAAGCCTGCAACCAGACCTGGAGCACGCCGAGCGTCTGGTCTTTCAAAAAAAGCGGCACATGCAAAAAGGCGAACGGCGTCCTGTTGGTGCCCGGCGCGGCATCCGTGAGAGTGGAGGGCTGCTCGGGCGCGAGCACTAGGGCGCGCTTGCTCTGCACGACGCTGGTGAGAATCTTCAGGATCGCCGCGCGCTGGTTCTCGTCGCTTTGAAAAAGGCTCGATTCGAAGTTCGCGTGGGCGCAGAGCTGGAACTCGTTCGAGTTATCCTGCCCCCGGGAGGCGACCAGCCAGACGGCACCGCCTTTGGCATCGGTCGCGGCCACGACCCGATCGAGGAACTTCTGAAAAAACTCCTCGCTGGTCAGGTCCGAGCTGCTTAGGGCGGCAATCTCCTCGACCAGCCGCTGGATGCGGTTCCGGGCCTGCTCGATCGTCGTTTCATTTGCCATGCGGGAATAAAGAGAACGCTAGCGTCCAACTCACAAAGCGCAAGCCAACGGCTCCCGGCCGCTGGCTTGCACAAGAACTGTCGTATCAGGATTGCCTGCCGATTTAACGGCCTGGCCTAACTGAGAATAAAGTCCCGCCCATTGCCCTGCAAGGTGCGGGTGTTCTTTGCAACAATTGCTCCGTCGATGAGAGCGCCGCCAAGAACGGGGCCCGAGTGATTTATCAGACCGTCTCCATACGGCGGTGGTTCATTGCGATAATCCAATCCAGGCGCTCCTTTGTCTGCGCCGTAAGCACCCCCCTGGACAGTGACCGCATAATCCGTCAATGACTGAATCGAGGCGATTCGATCAACCGAACCAGCGATCATGGACATGATGTTGGTCGCTCTGATGCCTGACACCGAGCCGTTGATTCCTCCTGAGGCAGGGTTATCCCCCTTCAAACGGCCTGCTGAGCCTGCAACCAGGCCGACGTTGCCCACGGTGTCATCGAAGGAACCGGGACCGGTCAGGGTGGATACATCCTCAAACAGCAGGGTGTTCTTGACGAAGTCGGACATCCGCTCGCCGGCGAACACGTTGTTGTAGGACTTAATGGCAACCGTAGGAGCGATGTTGCCTATATTGCCGGCGATCGTTGCAGTGGTGATGGAACCGCCGCGTCCGACGCCGTTCTTGCTACCGGGCAGGGAAGAACCGTAGTTGACCGTGTCACCTCCATTGCCTGCAATGAGATCCACATTCGTTAAAACACCAGTCCTCTGCTTGAATGCGCTGATGGAGCCGCCGTTTCCGCCCAAGCCGTTCACGCCGCCAAACGCGAGCGTTGATTGAATTGGGTTTGTCGCATCGGTTGGGAGCCAGCCTGACTCCTTGCCGCCGTCGCCAGCGATCGCGAGAACCTTGGAATTGCCTGCTGCCGAGTTGATCGAGCAACTGCTCAAGGAACCGCCCGCCCCGCCGCCGGTGAGACCATCGCCGCCCCTGCCTGCGACAACGGCAAAAGCCGTTCCCGTTGCCGTTGCTGTGCCTTCGGCGCTAACGACACTGCCGCCCGCCCCGCCTTTCGAGCCGGAAGAGTCCCCGCCCTGACCGGCGATGATCCGGTTGTAGCTCAACGGAACTTGAGCTCCAAAAATGTCATCGAAAGACTCAATTTGATCCGGGTTGCTGAAATCAAAAATCTGATGGTATCCTTTCCCGATGGTGGTGGCGTTCGTGCTGGAAACACTGCCCCCATTGCCCCCCAGTCCAGTCGTTCCATGGCCCCCGTTGCCCGCCAGAAGTGACAAGCTGGTCGGCAGTTTATCGGTCGTTGGCGAATTGATGAAGTCGGTGATCGATCCGCCGATTCCCCCGCTGAGACCATCCCCACCTGCGCCGCCTTGGATGTAGAGATCGCCTCTGAAGTTGTTGTTCGTCTTTAGCGGGCTGCAGGAAAGCACCGAACCGCCGCTGCCGCCGGTGCCGCCGACCGAGGCTCCGCCATCTCCACCAGTGAATGAAAGAACGCTGCCCGTGCCTCCCCCTGCCAGGAACTCGGAGAGCCAGTTGCTGATCTGTCCTCCGTTTCCGCCACGCTTCAACCCCTCGCCGCCGTTCCCAGCCTGCAGCACAATGGTGCTTGTCCGGCTGTTGGTGGTTAGAGCATCGGCAGTGCTATTTCCGGTTGTCACATCGACCACACCATTATTTCCATTTCCTATGATGGATCCACCTGCGCCACCGTACACGCCGCTCCCACCTTTCCCGGCGACGAACGAGCGGCCAGTTTCAATGGAAAGGGACGAGAGTGTGCCTCCCGCGCCGCCGTTTCCGGTCAATCCGTCGCCGCCGTGTCCTGCCAGCAGGAACACGTCACTTGTAAACAATCCCGTTCCCTCGGCGTATTGAACAGTTGTTCCTTTGATTGTTCCACCATTCCCACCGTTGGTGAAGCCGGTGCCGCCGGCACCCCCCACAAATCGGATCACCCCATCATAAAGGATATTCTCCGGCAGTATGACGGAAAGCGATCCGGTGGCGGTCTTCGTGGTGGAGCCGGGGTTCGATGAGGTCGTGAGCGTGCTGCCAAAGGAACCGCCTGCTCCGCCTGCTCCCATGAGCGAATCTCCGCCATGGCCGGCGTTGAACAAAAGGGTGTTGTGATAGAGAGAACCGAAAAACTGTCCTCCGCCCGCATCGCCAACCGCTTCGTACCAACCGGATATGCCTGTTGGTCCTTCGAGATCGTAGGGCAGGCCGACGAGGTAGCCCACAACGTCATCCGCAGGCGTGTGCGCTGTGTATGTGTCGTAGGCGTTGATCGTATCTGTTCGCGCATAGCCCCCATAGCCAAAAATGAACGTATCATTAACCTTCACCTTTATGTCAGCTGTGTTAGCAGGGGCCGCTGGCATCATAAAGGAATCCACCGATGTCAATTCTACGATTTGGGGAATATAAGGTGGTCCACTTTTGTAATCAACGATCGCGAGATCGTTGACCGCGCCGCTGGGGTCTTCATCCGCGTTGGTCGCCAGAATGCCCACAAGATGCGCGTTCGGAATGTTCACGTTCCCTTTGTCGCCGGTCAGAGCGATGCCTTGATTATCAGTGCCTGCCTGGCCCAGGGAGGCCAATACGAAGTTGGCGCCGATGTCCACCACTCCCTGTCCTTCGAATGTAACCAAGAAATTCTCCGGTGCCTTTGTCAGCACGGCAATATCCGCATTGCCATCATCATTCAAATCGAGCACCGCAAAGTCCTGCAATGTCGCATCCGCAAGCGATTCCTTATCAGTCTTGCCGGCCGTATTTGTGTCCCGGTTTGTATCCACCTTGCCCAGCGAAATCGGCTTGCTGGTTGCAGTTTTTCCTGGCCCAAAGGGATTCGCATCATAGCCAAGTTGAGACAGGGATTTTGAGGCATCATTTGAGCCATTAAGTCCAAATATCGCGATATCCTTGGAATCGCCTTGGGTGAGAGCCGTGGCATGGAGAATCGGCCTCGCGTTGTTGTCTCCTCCCACGCTTATGAATGGCCTTGCATCATCGAAAGTATTGTCCGGAGTTCCATTATCGTTGAAAGCCGCGTAAAAAAAGCCCGTGCCACTTGGATTCTTGGAGTCCACTGCGCCCTTCATGAAAATGACAACATCCGGTTTGGTGAGAATGGGGGTTGTCTGCTCGGTGGTTACCGCCAAATCCATGGTTCCGTTGCCATCGAAATCGCCCGCTGCAAGGTTCATCACGGGCAAAGCCTTTTGGAGATAGGCGTAATTGTTGAGGGACGGCAACGTACTTCTGAGCGCATCAGTAAATCCAAGGAACTCGCCCTTCGTGTTGTATTTGGACAGGTAGGTGCTTATTCCGCCGAATGTATCGTCGGCCGATGCGGCTGCGATGTCAGGTTTTCTGTCGCCGTTGAAATCGGCGACCACTAGGGCGCGCACGTTGGCGGGGCCGTTCAAATAAATGGCGTGATGCGGATCGAAGCCGCCATCCGCGCTGCTGTTGCCAAGAAGCACGCTGTTGCCAAGAAGCACCACGAGTTGATCTGGATTCTGGGTGGTGTAAACCGCATCGGAAACTCCATCGCCGTTGAAATCAAAGGGCAGGGAGGTGCCAATGTCGCCGATGTTCCGAGTCGTGGATACGAAAGTCTGCGCAACGGGCACGTCACCCTCGGGAACGACAACGGAAGCATTGACGACCTGCGGGCCGGTAAGGGATGAGGTGATGCTTGTGTCGCCAGTGAAGCCCGCTCCAGCCCCGCCGGAGGTGAAACCGTCGCCGCCATTTCCAAAATTGAGAATCAGATGGCCGTTGATGCCCAAACTTGGCGAGGTGGGATCAACGCCAATCGTTCCAGC
This sequence comes from uncultured Verrucomicrobiae bacterium, assembly GCA_963751395.1. Lineage (GTDB taxonomy): Bacteria > Verrucomicrobiota > Verrucomicrobiia > Chthoniobacterales > Chthoniobacteraceae > CAVVUC01. Next base: position 1,487,607 of record CAVVUC010000001.1, read on the forward strand.
TTTTCCACCGGCACCTGTGAGACCGGTGCCGCCATCGCCAGCCTGGATGATGACTTTGCTGGCTATGGAATCAATGGCGGAGAAATTCACGATCGATCCGCCAGCACCGCCGGCAGGACCATCCCCGCCATTGCCGGCGATCAACCCGTAACTTCCGACCGACCCATTCACATGGACGTTCACGACATTGCCCCCGCGCGCACCAACTCCACCATTACCGGCGTGAAGGGTGCCGAGATTGAACTGGGCCTTGTTTGCCGAAGAGACTCCGGTGATGTCCGCGCCTGCAGAGTTTGCGGGTGGGACGAAGGTGTTGATCGTGCCAAACTTGCCCTGGCCCTCGGTTGAGATGCCCAAGTTAAAGGGCTGTCCCGATGCCGCATCCCCCACGTCGATCGAGCCGATGCTGGGCTTCGCCTTTACGTAATAGTTTTTGTTGAAAGCGCCTCCATAAACATTGGATTGGATGGCATATCCCGTGGTGTCGATGGACAAACCTCCATCGGTCGCACCGAAGCCTTTGCCTGCATAAATGTTTCCAAAGATGGAATAGGTGCTCAGCGCCACCTTTACATTCAGATCTTCCCCGGGCTGCAGGTCGGCCTGCGTAAGGGAGCGCAGTTGAATCTGCTCGATTGAAGAATTCAACAGAATGCGCCCGTCAACCCCGTTCGAGGCGTTCCCATCGGAGTCGGTCAGATTGCCATCCGCCTTCAAATTGGTGATGATATCCCCGTGGATGTCCACAAAGGAGATCAAACGCAAACCATCTCCAGCGGCGACGCCTGTGATTTCGCTGAAATCGATTTGCCCATTGTTATTCAAATCCTCGGTGAACACCAGGGCCTGTCCCTTGCTAACGTAAATCAAAGGGACACCGCCGATATTGCTTGTGCTCAGCCCTGCATGGTCCGTTCCGGCTTCCAACAACTGGGGAGTGCCAGTGGTGACTGCGGTGAAACCGGTAAGGGCGGGAGCGATGCGCTGCTCCAAAGGTTCGATCATGCCGCCCGGGTTTTTTCTGATATGAGATGGAGATGTGTGTTGCATAAACAAAACAAAGGAGGGTTTCAGTTCTTGATGAATCAGGGGGTTGCCAGGCCGTTTGTATAGTCGATGAAGTTGCTGGTGCCTTCCAGACTGTAGTTCTTACCGAGTACGGTAAAGATGTTGGAGGTGAGAGTAAGCTCGGTCTGGCTGACCACCGAAACGACGGTTGCGGTCTTGCTAGTGGCGAGGTTCTTGATGGTCTGGCCGACATAAACTCCGTCCGTTAGGAATTTTGCGGTCGAGTCAATGAGTTCATTGGAAGCCAGCGTTGTGTTGGTCCCGGTCTTATTGACGGTCAGTAAAGCTTCCGGCACAAAGTTGCGCTTGCTGGTCAGACTGATCGCGGCGATGAAACCGTCCGTGAAGTTATTCACCTTGTCTCCAATCCCGAACGTGCCGTCTCCATTGCTGTCGATGTATTCGTTCACAGCCGATCCATTCGCAATCAGGTCAAAGGTGTTTGCGTGCGGGTGGGTCGTATTCGGGAGCGAGGAGTTCGACGAATAGTTGGCTGCGACGCCGCCAAAGTCGTAATTATTTCCGGCGGTGAAGATATTCGCGCTCAACGTAAGCTGCGTGTCGCTGTCAACGGAAACGACCTTGGCGAATGTGCCACTGCTGAGGTTTCGCACGATGTCACCTTCATTCACGTTTTGCGCAATGAAATCTGCAGAGGCATCAACCAACTGATTGGCCGTAGTGGAACTGGCGGCACCCTTGATGTCAAAGTCGTAAGTCTTGCCGACCGCCGCGAAGATGTTGGCGCTCAGGGTGAGATGCGTCTCGTCGTCCACTGAAACCACAGTGGCATTCGTGCCATCGGTTCGATTCGTCACGGTTTGGCCGACATAGATTCCATTGGTCTTAAACTTTGCGGCCGAGTCAATCAGCTTGCCCGCTGCGACCGCTGTGTCCGTTCCGCCCACCGACATGGTCGGTATCACAACTGCGCCAACAAAGCCGATTGAAGTCTGGTTCGGCTTGAGATTGTAGAAGTCTCCTGTCGTTTCGAAGATGCCCTTGTCGAGCGTAAGCTGTGTCTCGCTGTCCACGGAAAGGACTTTGGCTTCTGTGCCCTCTGTGATGTTCCTGACGACGTCACCAACCTTCACCCCGTTTGTGATGAACTTCGCCGTCGAGTCAATCATTTCGCTCGGGATGTCGTATGCATCATAAGCATCAAAAAAGATGAAACTGCTGAGGGTGAGTTGCGTCTCGCTGTCCACGGTAAGGACTTTGGCTTCCGTGCCGTTTGTGATGTTTCTGACCACGTCCCCGACACTGACCTTGTCAGTAACAAAGTGCGCCGCCGCGTCGATCAGTTTGTTGGCCGGGGCGTCGATTTTATAATTCTGGCCGTTCGTGGTGAAAATGCTGGAGCTCAGAGTGAGCTTGGTTTCGCTCTCAACCGAGACGACTGTGGAGAAACCTAAAACTGTGGTGTTCTGAACTGTATCACCCACATGCACGCCATTGGTGATGAATTGCGCCGAGGTGTCGACCAGCGTTTTTGGCGTTGGAGCCACGTCCGTGGACTTGCCGAGGAGCTGATAGGTGTCCGTGCCGGCGATTTCGTCGGTGGAGGAGCCTTTGAGAGTGGAGTTGGTGATGGTGCCAACTGAGTTGACATGCAGGCGATGCACGGGCTCGGTGCCGCTGGCAAGCATGATGTTGTCCGCTTTCGTCACCAAGTTCTGCTTGGTAATCGTGCTGCCCGCGTCTGGTTTGCCAGCAACAATCGCTGCGATCGCGTAGGCAGTGATGTTGGTGACGTTGCCCGCAGCTCCGTCCAGTTTCGGATCGAGTGTTTGCGCTGTTCGGCCCGGCACCGTTGTGTTGATCCCGCCGGAACCGGCAAAGAGGCCGCCCATTTTGTCGTAGCCGAAGGCTTCGCCGGAACGGACGCCGATGTCGTGATTGACATAGATTGTATCGATACTGCCGCCGACTCCGCCTTTGCCGGTTGCAAGGGAGGTGTTGCCTCCGTTTCCGGCGGCGATATGACGCAACACAGTGCCGGACTCCAGACCGAGTATGCTCACGGTTTTGACGCTGCCTCCCGCACCTCCCACGCTTGCGGAAGCGGAGTTGGTGGCGTCTCCAGCCTCGATGTTGACGACCACGCCATCGCCGCCACCTGCGTAAATGTTCACATTTGAAACCGAACCGCCCGCAGTCGCCTTCTTGTCAGCCGAACCGCCCTTTCCGGCCTTGATCAACGTGAGGCCGGTGTCTCCGACATAGCCAGTCACCCCGGTGATCGACCCGCCTGCGCCAGCCGTCGCGCTCCCCACAGCACTCGCGCCGGAGCCAGTGCCTGCAAGCACTGTCGTGCTTCCATGGCTTGGGCCCGCTCCGGAAGGATTGGAGAATCCAAGGGAAGTGATGTTTCCGCCAATGCCTCCATTTGCCCCGTTGCCGGCGGTCACCATGATGTCGAGATTCGCCGCGATGCCTGTCTGCCCGACGATCCCTCCCGCACCCGGTTTTGAGCCAACTGCTCCTGCGTCGCCGGCCTTGACTTCGACACGGCCCTGTTTGGATGTCTCGTGAGTTCCAACTGACACTGAGGACCCGCCCACAGCTCCCCCTGCGCCGGATGCGCCGGTCGCACCGCCGTTGCCTCCATTGCCTGCTGAAACAAGCACGTTGCCTTCGAAGATCAGATTTGCGTTGGTAATGCTGCCTCCCGCTCCACCGGCTCCGGCGAGCATTCCCGCCCCTCCCACACCTGCTTGAACGGCAGTTTTTGTCGGGAACGAATAGGAGTCGGTGCTGGCAAAGATATCGCTGCCGAGTGAAAGCTCCGTTTCGCTGATCACGCTCGTTACGACCGCGCTTGTTCCGCCTGTTTTGTTGTTTACAACATCGCCCACCTTGATCCCGTCCTGGATGAACGTGGCGTTTGAATCCACAAGTTTGTTTGCCACGGTGGATGTGGCTTCTCCGGGATTGACAAAGCCGGAGGAACTGGCAGCCAGGGTGGCTATATTCCCGCCCTTGCCGCCAGCGCCTGAAGAGGTTGACTTGCCGCCGCCACCGGACGTGACCTCCAAGTTTGCATTCTGCAGCAAGACCTGCAAAGAGGAAACATTGCCTCCCGCCCCGCCAGTCGAGGAACCATCGCCCCCTGCGCCCGAACGAATCTTGATGTCACTGTTGTTTCCCTTGCTCGCCGGATCAATGATCCCAAAAAGTTTAAGGTTGCTCACTGCGCCGCCGGCGCCACCAACTCCCTTGCCGCCCGTACCGCCGTTGGCGGAGCCTGCCAACTGATTGATTCCCAGATAAACGAGATCACTGTTGGTGAGGGTCACTCCATCAATGCTTCCGCCAGCGCCGCCTTTGCCTGCTGAAGAACCCGCGCCGGAACCCGCATCCGCCGATAGTATGCGGGCCTTGATGCCGTTTGCGGAGCCGTCATCCAGGCTCTCGATGGTGATGGTCTTCAGGCTGCCTCCAATTCCACTGCCGGCCGAACCGGCTGAACCGCTGCCCGCAAGCGCCTGGAGATTATAGCCCAGCAGCTTGGCACCTGTCACCGAGCCGCCATTGCCGCCCGTTCCGGGTGAAACAACATTGCCGCCCGACCCGCTGCGCACCACGACCTTGGAGTCTGTGAGTTGCACAACCTCGCCAGTGGCAGCAGGATCGGTGGTTCCGGTGTAGTTGCCATCGAGCAGGAAAGATGTCGGCGTGATGGAACCCGCAACGTGGAATACCAGGCCGTTTATCGACACCGCATCTCCGACTTGAAGTTTGGTCGTGGCATCTGGGTATTTCTTAGTGGCATCTGTGGTGCTAGGGTAGTACTCCTGAGCAACGTCCAATCCCGTTCCGCCGACCACATTGCTGCCATTGGTGACGGAAAGCGGGGAGCTAAAATCGAAGCTTTCACGCGAATTGATGTTTCGAGCTTCCACCGTTGTGAGCGATCCGCCTGCTCCTCCTTTTGCACCCGAAGCGACGGCTACAGTGCTCGCTCCGCCGTTCCCGGCAACCACCTGGATGTCATTGCCTGCGCGGGTGGGGCTGGAGTAAATGAAAACACTGGAAACCGAACCGCCAGCGCCACCGCTCTTTCCATCGCCGCCTTCGCCGGATTGGACCGTCACAGCGTCCAGTAGCGGATTTACGGATTGCTTGAGCTTCCCGGCTGGATCGGTGTCGTAGCCAACATAAATCTTCGATACAGAACCGGCTTTTCCTCCATTTCCCGTGCTAAAAGCATCCCCTCCATTGCCACTTTGGATGACAATGTTGTCGTTCGGAGTTGCATCGAAACTTTGTGAGGAAAGTCCTTGAACCGTGACAGAGCTCACGTTTCCGCCGATGCCGCCCGCAGTTTTCGAAGAGACACCCGCCCCGCCGTCGCCAGCTTTGAGCGTTAGTCCGGTTGTGTCAGCCTGGAGAGTGATGTTTGTGAGCGAGCCGCCCGCTGCGCCCGCCCCCCCATTCCCGGCTTGAATTTTTCCAACCGATCCGAGGACCAGGCTGGAGATAGCAACACCCGCCTTTCCTGGAGCAGGCACGTCCACGGTGAGTGATACAGGCGAGGTTGTTCCAGCAACACCGTGTGTGAGCGAACTCTTTAAGAAATCGAACGATGCAGCGTTGGCTGCGGTGCCTGCGAGAACCTGGCTGACCTTGCCGACGACACTCAGGTTTGTGATCGCTCCTCCGGCCATGATGCTGCCAGTCACATTGCCAGCGACGCTCAGTTTTGTGAGCGGATTGAGAAGCAAATCATGCTCAGCCAAGCCGCCTGTGGCCCCGAGCGTCCATTGCGCGACATCTTTGGCGGAGTCATTGAGGTTGCTGACGATATCCCCGTCCACATTTCCAGAGACGGAAACCGTAACGCTTTTGCCGAGGGACAAGCCGGTCAATTCATCGACATCGACATTGTTGTTGCTGTTCTTGTCAACGAAGAAGGCAACGACATTGCCAGAAGTGACTTTGATGAGGGAGGTGTAGCCGGAGCCGGAGTCGAAAACATTCAACTGATCACCCTTTGAGAGGACGACAAAATAGGTTGCGAGAGGTTGGGGCACGAGGGGGTCTCCATACCCGACAATATTGGAAACGGCGGTATTATTGATGTTGTGAGCACCCGTGCCAGTCTGCAGTGCAGGGGCGGAAGTCTTTACGAAAAATTGTTCTGAAGCAGTGGCGTCAACATATTCCGCGTTGCCGTCGGGATTCCCCAGTTGCCCCGCATTGATGACGATGCTGGCCGGTGCAATTCGCGATTCGAGGGGTTCGATGAAGGAGGGATGGCGAAGACTCATGATTGTAGCAAGGGATCGGGTTGAGGTTTTAGTCGTTTTGGCGAATCGATATTAAAAATGGCGAGATGAGAACGGAACAAACTCCGGCGACGATATTCTAAAATTTCATGGACGCAAGCAGGACTGTGCCAGGGCGCGAATTATTTAACCTCCACCCATTTGGGAGGCTGGGGTTCCCGCATTGGGAATTGCCATCGTTGCCGCCTGAAACATCTGCAATGCGCGTCTTGTTCCACTTCGCGCGTCGCTTGTAAAGCATGACTTCGCAAAAAATGGACGTTTTCCGCGTGAATGCGGGTGTTGCTTGGACTGGATGGTCGGATCTCATTTCGTTGTCCGTCCATTGCAGGCACCCCGAACAAGCCCCCTCACGAGTCAACAATCTGTTCAGTGTCGCTCGTTTGGCACTCCACCGGATTTTCCCTTGCAACGCGTCTCGTTCTCAGGGTTTCAAGGCTTGCCACGGCTGCATTTCGGGTGGCTGCGTCTTCCCGACAGCAAGTCCGTCAATGCCACGAACACTGTGATCCGGGTGGAGCGAACCGCGTACGCACCTCCGAAAACTATCGCGGCAAGTCGCGGAATTGCCTGATGAACTCGATCGCCCGCGTGGCGAAGCTTGCCAGCGGCACGCTTGATTCTCCGCCGTAACGCTTCCGGAATCGAATCGGAATGGAACCGTGCTTCACTCCCTGTTGCCGTTTCAGCAGAGCAGCCAGTGCGACGTTCACCAGGTAAAAATCTGGCGGAAACTTCGGCAGGAGACGGGAGATCGCGCCGGTTTGCATGAGGCGGTAGGGCGTGTTTGCATCGGCGCAACAAGCGCGCGCGAAGGCGAGCAGGATCATCTTCAGCACAAGGCTGGCAAGGACACGTCGCCAGCCATCCTCGCGCACGACGCGGTTGCCGTAGATCACGTCGAAGATTTCACGACTGGCCCACAACTTCGAGAAGTATTGCGGGTCGCACTGGCCATCCGAATCCAATTGGAATACATACCGAACTCCGCGCTCGCAGGCCGTTTTGTAACCTCTCAGGCAGGTCTGCCCGTGTCCCCGATTCGGCTGTCTGAGCAATTCCAGCCTCGGGCCGAGGTGCGCTGTCAGTTCCCGCAGAATCTGCGGGGACGAATCTGTCGAACCGTCGTCGATGCACAGGAGGACGAAGCGGGGAGTCGCGCGCCCGAGTTCATCGAACCACTCCGGAACGACTTTCCGCAACGAAGCCTCTTCATTGTAAACGGGCATGACCGCCAGAAGTTCGCAGCCCTGTGTCATGGCACGAGCTGGTAGAGCGTTCCCCACGACCCGCTCGCGACTACCGGGCAGGTCGAGGCCCAGGGTCTGGTCGAGTCCGGATAGAATTCCTCCTCGCGTTCGCCCCAATACAGATGGGTTGCCTGCAACTGCTTCGCCGCCTTCCTCCAGCCGGGATCGCCGAGCATAAGGGCGGTCAGGTTGTTCTCCTGGGCATCGTAAGGCAGGCCGTGCCCAAACATATAACCGGGGTAAGCCATCGCCACTTTGCGCCCCATCAACAGCAGGGGATGATTGTAATTGGGCGCGGCTGCGAACCTCGCCGTGACGGGAATCCGCCCGAGGCAGGGATCGAGCGCATCAAGCTCGGATCGCCTCGCCAGTTCATATCCGGCGCCGCCCAGGCCGCCAATCAAAGAGACGAAACCGGAGAAGAAGAGCATCGCGCATAGACAAATGCGGGCTGCAATGGGAACCGGTTCGACAAGGTGTTGCCATAGAAATGGAAGCACTGCGAGGTAAGCCCAGAGCATCAACTTGGTGTTATCCCAGTCCCACGGCGCGAACAGAAAGAAGCAGCACAGCGCAAACATCATGCAAGCAGGCAGGACGAAAGCGACGGCGGTTGGATCGTCGCGCTTTTTCAGCAGTACGGCGCACAATACAAGGCACAACGGAATCAAGACCCCGAAGTTGCCGATCCAGAACTGCAGCAAGGGCTCCCCGTTTTGCATCCAGCCTGGTTGAAGCTTGAAGAAGGAAGGCCCATTGAAGAACTCGGTAACCAAAAGAACCAGAACGCTGGCAGGTATGAACGAGATGAAGTCCAGCTTCAAGGCGTGCCGTCGAATTGGATTGGGACCGAACACAGCCCAGCAACCGAGCAGCATGCTTAGAAACATGAAAGTGTGAAAGTGAAACAGGGGCATCGAGCTGTAGAGAACCACTTCGACCCAGATCGGGAGCGGGGCTTGCTGACCGTGCCATCGCTTTCTCCAGCTATCGAAAAGAAGCAGCCCAGCAGGGAGGCAAAACAAGAAACCTCGCTGCGTTACCATCATCGACAGAAACACATTCTTCCAGGCCATGTCGGCCTGGTAATCCTTGAACTCCAGGGTCAGGAAAAAGTGAAAACCTGCGAGACCGCCATTGCAAAGGAACCCGGTCAGGGCAAAGGCGCGCCCCCACTGAAACAATCCAAAGCCGGTGAGAAAACATCCCGCAAGTCCGACCCAGACAAGGCTGCGCAAGCTATCGACGCCGCATACCACCAGAAGACTGTTGAACAAATCCAGGCCGATCGGGTAACGAATGGTGCTGCCAGTCAGAAGTGGATTGTCAGGCCAGAAGCTGCACCCGGACGCCATATACCGGATGTAATTCCAGTGCTTGGTCAAATCCCCGAGGTTGTTAGGCGATAGCACCATGAACCGATCCCCGTCGGCGAAGGCAATCCAAAGAAAGGCCCTCAAGGCAACGACTGTGAACAAGAGGCATGCAAGCCAGTCCAGCCAGGTCAGGGGACTTGCGCGAGGTGGTTCTTTGACGTGTCGAAAGGCAAGGAAGCCTGCGCCTGCGCCCACGCACAGGGAAACTACAGCAACGGAAAACGAGAGGCCGTGAAGAACGATGCCACTCAGGCTCGCGAATATGCTCGAACACGCCATGAGCACCAGCAGTCCCACCGCAACTCGGTAAAGCTTCATATCTCTGGAGAAAATTCCGGCCTTCTTCCGGGAAAAAGTTCCCGGAATTTATTGGCGTTCAGATAGAGTTTCCCTTGATCCATCGAGGCTCTGAGCTTCAACGACTCGATGAAGTAATCCTGCTTTAGACCCAACTGCACCTCTTCGATCCGGGATTTGTCCACCAGAAGAAAGTCGGCATCCATCTTGTCGGGCGTCTGATCCTCGCTGTAGTATCCTATGGAGGTGAAATCGCCGAGCAGCCACGGCAGCGGGTGGTAACTCGGAAGCATGATGTGTCCCGTCATGTGATAGTTGCCGGGATCGCGCGCAACCATCTGACCCAATGGCCGAAGCAGTTTGTTGACGTCCTTCAGCGTCTGGACATAAACGTAAGGTTCACTCTCGTCGGTGTAGCGGTAAAAGTTTAACCGTATGGTTGCCGCCACGGTCGCCACGCAGAGGCACGCTACTGAGCCGATGGCAATCCTGGAGCGGAACTTGGAGCAGAACTCATCCGCAAGATTGCCGAAGACAAAGAAGAACGGCCAGATGATACTGGCAACGCACCACGGGGTCTTGTAGTGAATAATACTGTAGGCAAGGAAGGCTCCGATTCCATAAAGCGCCAGATAGCGCATGAAGCGGTTGCTGCCAGGCCATAGATAGCGCACCGAACCAACCAGCCCCAGCAGAGCGATCCATTCATATCTGATGAACAGGGTAAACCAATAACCAAATGGTTTCTCGTGCCCATTGCCAGCCGCGCCGGTGTGAAACCATGCGGTGTAGGTTTGGTAGAGGCCCTTCAAGGAGCCAAAATCAAAGAAGGTGCCCGAGTAAAAAAACACAAGCGTGGCAAGACTTGCCAGGAGAATGACAGCCGCGTCGCGTGAAGACCAAAGCTGTCGTGCCCGAGGCGGGGGCGATGAAGGGCAGAGGCGCTCGAAGATTCCAAGGCAGATTCCGGCAAGCAGAAGGCAGGCGACATGGATGAAGTAAGTTTCTTTCGTAAGAATCATGCCGGTGACTCCGGCCCCGAGAGCGCAGAGGTATTTTCTTTCGCCCTTGCTCCATAGACCCATGAGTGCCCACACGGTGAGAAGAAGGAACAGAACAAGCCATGATTCATGAATCGCATACCGGCCATAGAAAACCGCTGCCGGTGAAATCGCCATGGCAAGCGCAGCGAGAATGCTCGTGCGCCCTGGCAGGAACTGCTCAAACCGCGTTATCAACCAGACTGTCAGTGTGCTGACAAGGACAACGGGCAGACGCAAAGCCCATGCATGTCTGCCAAACAATGTCTGGAAAAGAAACAGCACATAGAAGTGCAGTGGTCCGTGATAGTTGGTCGGGTCGTAGTGATAGAATCCCGTTCTTGTAATTTGATCAACAAACCAGCCATTCACACCTTCGTCGAAGTGCGCCGGCTTCACGTCCAGCAAGATGAGTCTAAGAACCGCGGCAAGAGCCACCACAACGATCAACGTCCGGTTGGACCTCAAGGCAGTATTTCTGTTCGAGGCCAAACCCATTGACTAAACGCTTCCCGCAGACGTGGAAGGGGACACCGAACCATGCAGGGAGATTGTGATTCCAGCCTTCAGTGAAGCGGCCGGGCTAATTGCCGGCACGTGGGAGATGGTGCAGGATGGCGGTGGATTCACGGTTCCTTATGATTTGTTGGTGTTTGCGAGCGGAGGTTTATTCGATAGTGGAATTAGCCGGGCAGGCGATGCCAGATTTATAGCCGGAGGAAGACGAGAAGCATTTGAGACGGGCTTCGGGTTTCCGTTTCCGCTGAAGCCAGCAATAAAGGCATAAGCCGACGAGGACGCCGTTAATGGCTGCAAGCAGGCGTGGGTCCGGGAGGGTGGTCGATGCGCCAAGCATCGCGTCGAGCAAAAACAGTGCTGCGTGCGCCGGCGCGAGAAAGAGCGAGCCCGTTGCGTCGGTTGCCCGCGCGAAGGGGACCGAGTGCGAGAGTGTTGCCCCGATATAGAACGCATGTACCGCAAGAATGCTGATCGCGAACGAGCCTGCGATGCATGCACTTAAAGTCATGAGAAATCGTACAAAGCGTTTCATCGAGAGTGAGAGTTAGCAGTCAGCACGGCAGAACGTAAGAAAAAAGGAGATGGGTCATTGGGCCGCATGTCGTCCACACCATCCCATACCTGTGCGCACCGGCCGTCAATAAGCACAGCGGATGTGGACGCGCCAGGCCGGTGAAAAAGCCACCGGCAAAGCACCAATCGACCAGAGCCACCCATGCCGTCCATCTATGCGAAAAGAGGGGAGATTCCAATTTTACGGCAGCGCTCGTACAATTACTGCGCACAAAGGACGGCCGTTTATCACCGTTCAGGGGTTTTGCCGGGAGCCTCAGTGGCGTTTCCGATTTGCTGAACCCACTGCATCGCCTTCTGGTGCAGTTCGGTTGCGCTCCGGATAGCTAGTTTCTTCTTTATCCGGCCTCGATAGGTTTCGATTGTTTTGGCATCGAGGCGGAGATCTTGCGCGATTTCGCGGCTGGTGATGCCGCGGCCAATCAGTTCGAAAACCTCCAGTTCCCGATCCGACAGGCTTTCCACGGAGTCGCCGCTCCTTGTGCCTCTGCCGCCAAGAAATGTTCCGACGATTGAGGAGGTCAGGTTCTCGCTGAGGTGGATTTTCCCACTGAGAACGTGGCGCAAGGCCACCAAGACCGTTTCCGAGGGTTCAACTTTTGACACGTAACCCATGGCTCCGGCTCGAATCGCGCGTTCGGCGTAAGTAAACTCATCATGCAAGGAAACCACAAGGATACGGACAGTCGGGAATCGTATCTTGAGGTCTTTGATAAGTTCCAGACCATTGGGGCCTCGCGGGAGCGAAATCTCGACGATTGCAGCATCCGGCGTTTTTGAGCCGATCAGTTCAAGCGCGTTCCGCGATTCCAGTGCTTCACCGCAGACCTCCAAATCTTCCTGCTCACCAATCAGACTTGCCAAGCGCTCGCGAACCAAAGGATGATCATCGACGATGAAAATTCTGTGCTTTTTCATGAGGATTTGCCAGGGGTGTGGTCGGAGTCGAAAGGAAGGATTTCAATAATTGCCATGAGCATGAAGGTAAAACAATTACAGGGATGCAATGATTGCCCTATTCACTATGTCGATTTTTCAAGATTCGCAAATAGAAGTCACCGCTGAGTCCGGCGGGTTTGACATCGCATTGGATCGCCGCTTCATTCAGCCGCGTTTCAAACTATGAACTTAGGGAAAAATACAGGGCCGGGGTCTGGATCATCCACGACCAAAGTAATTCAATACATCAACCTCAAGCTTGCTTCGCTTGGGTGTCCCACGTTCGGCAAGTCGATCGATCCGGAACTGTCTGAGCTGGTCTCCGTTTTTCTGTCGCACCAGCGCGAGACGGACCGGCTGCTGGCGACCTATTTGTGCCCGGCGGATCAGCGAATCCAGAATTTCGTTTACGACTACCTTCAGGACGTGATTAAGCCGCCGAAGCTCCCCGTGAGGACCTTCGTTCTCGACCGGCAGGGCCTGGCGCGCGTCCTTTCGCTGCCGCCTGATCGCGATGAGTTCGTCTCGGACATCGTCCGGTCCTATCGCGTGAAGCAGGGCGTGCTGCACAATCCGAAAAGCGACCGGCGCACGACGAAGGGCATCTTTCACGTCGCCGAGGGCGGACTGCCGGTGCCCGACGACAAGACATCCGTCCCGAAAGGCGTGTTCGGCAATCTGCTCCGGCTTGCTTTGCAGCCGCCGCACGAGCTGATGCGCCTGCCATTCACCAGTTCGCAGGAGGAGCAGGCGGAATGTTTCGTCTCGCTGCTACTGCGGCCCGTGGTTTGTCCGGAGGTGCCCGGATACACTCCGCAAAAGTCGATGGAGGTCCGCTTCTTCGCGCCGGGCAATCTTGTGGGCAATCTCGATTTCGTCGAAACGATCTTCGGTAATGCCGGCGATCCTTATCTGCCTGAAAACGACGCCGCGCTCGATACGGAGCATTGGACCGGCCACACCGGCTGCGTCATCCTCGCGCCGCATCTCGTCAGAACGACGAAAAAGGAATTGGGCCTGCCGCATTTCGACAAGGCCACCGAGCGGCAGCGTCGGGACGGGATGTGTTGGAAAACGGAATCGGAACTCTACAACGACGGCCAGGCTTTCAAAATCACCGCCCGCGATGAAGCCGGCGTGATCGTCACGATCATAGCCGACAACTACTTTGGTTACTGCAAGAAGGAGGTAAAGACACAGATCAGTTACTCGGCCAACTTGTTCGGGTTATGCGAAGAGGAGCATGCCGGCGGTGCGCTGGTTTATCCGAGCTATGACCTGGGTGAGGAGTTTTCCGGGCTGCAGCATCTGCCGAACTTGGGATATAGTTTTGCAGAGTTTGTTTCCCGGTTCGGCGAAATCATGGATTTGCAGCCCGAAGGATACGGCGATGGACAAACGCTTCCCCGACATCATTTATGTCCCCGAGGATGCGCAGTTCGATCTGCAGACGCAGAGCGTCAGTTGGGACCAGGCGGGCACGACGCAAAGCATTCACATTCTGCCCAGGCAGACTTATGTGCGTCCATCCGGTTACAAGGTTCACATGGAGAAGCCTCCGGGAAAGCGCGCCTGGCGGCTGATTGGAACTGTTTGCGAGGGAACCTTCTGCCACAAGCCCTGCACGGTTTCCGGCGGCGGTAAATCGGAAATCTCAAAGCCAATCACCGACGCGATCATTCAAGGGCCGGTGTTTGTCGCCGACTTCCAAAAGGACTTCGATGCTGTCGCCGGGTTGCTGAAGCATGACTACGGCAAGCGGTTTAAGAACATACTGCCCCACGCCAAGGACAGCAGACCCATTCTTAGCAGCGCGCGTTCGCTGGGCTCGGTCATCAAGCTGCTGACGCCATCCCAGGAGGAATACAACGCGGACTACAACGCATGGCTTAAGACGATTCCTCATCACATCAAGGAACTGGTCTTCGTCGTGAAGCGTTTCTATCAGGCCGGAGTGGGGCGACAACTGGCGCGAGCATTTCAGCGTCGATGTCATCAACGGCACGCCCGGCAACGAATTGAAGTTCAAGAGCCGCAAGCTGGTCACCAATTATCTGCGCGTCGGTTTTGCCGAAGATGGCTCGTGGCGCATCTTCGGTCTGCGGAAAGATTTCCATCCGGCCGTCAAGCTCGCGCGCGAGGACGACATCACCGCCTCCGTGGTTGTGCCGGCGAAAGCGGTTGGCGGCACCGGAGAGCTCTTCGTTGAAGTTCATCGAGAACTGCGAATCGCGGCTTTTCCAGCGGCCCGACGACGCCATTCATCGCGGCTACGACCAGCAGACCGAGGCGGACTTTTCGCAACCGGGCAATTTCTTTTCCAACTACGAGCCGCTCACGCCGGCGCAGGCGCGCGCAGAGATTGCCGACTCGATCGGCTTTGCCGAGTTCACCGCAGCCGATGCAGGAACTGATCCGCGAGGTGGCTCGAGGCAGGAATCCGGTTACGTTCGTCTCCCCGGCGCATCCGCGCATCGTGGACGGCGCACCGTCGAAAAATCCGCGTTACCTCCAGACCCGCCCCGATCTCGTGAACCCGCGGGAGAGTTATCTCGCCGAAATCGCCGCCCGTCTGCGGCGCCGCATCTCGATGGACCAGCCGCTGCACACGCCAGTCAACGCCGTGCTGCCGGGCCGCCGCAACAATCCGCCCGATCCGGCCGCAGGCATCCGGCCGCTCTCGGTTTACAACCCGATTCACTACATGGAACTGCCGGAGTTGTTCATGGAGTTCATTTGCAGCATGACCGGCAAATCGCCCTCGACCACCGGCGCCGGTTCGGAGGGCGCGCTGACCAAAGGCCCGTTCAACGCGCTGCCGCCGATCATCGACCTGAACAATGCGCTCGTCTCGTTCCTCCTGTCCGGCCACGACGGCTTCGTCACCGCCGCCGGCTGCGTCGGGTCCGCATGTCCGCGTCGATCACGACATCAGCCTGCTCGTGCCGGAAGTCTGGTGCCGCATGGCGGAGCCGGAGCGCAACCCGGCGGCGTTGATCGAGCGCGGCTGCCTTGAGAAGTGCGAGGACTTCGAGCACGAAGGCAGAAGAGTACTCGCCAGCCGGCTTGGCTACCGCATCACGCGGCGCTTCGTGAACAGCTTCTTCGGCCGCATTTTCAACCACCCCCACGTGGTGTTCACCGACGAAATGCTGCGGCCGGAATTGCAGGACCGCGCGATCTTTGCCGATGCGATGGACAACATCGTCACGACGCAGAAATCGGTTGCGCAGAGGTATTTCAACGACGGCAGCATCGACTCCGCGTGCCCGCCGCTCCGCGCCTTGCTGCACATCATGCGCGATGGCGACTTCGAGGGGCGCGGTTTGAGTCATCCGGAAATCCGCGCGCTTTTCACCCGCGAGAACCTGCTCGCGAGCGACTGGTATGCGGCGCGGCTGAAGGCCAAGCAAGCCAGCGGCACGAAGCTTTGGACCAATCACGTCGAGTATCTCAAGAAGTTCCTGAGCCTTTCTTCGCATGCGGATGAAGCCGGGAGGTTGAAAATCGAAGACCGCCTTTCCGACGCACTCAAGAGCCTCGAATTCGTCAAGTCCGCCGCTTACATCGATCATCTGCGTGGTTCGATCGGGGCGCAGCCGCTTTAGCAGCTTTGTTTGGAAAATTGGGGTAGCGCCGGATTGGGCACTCAGTTCAGCCGGACAGGTTTTCTTTGTAACGCGCAGTTTCGTGTATAACTTCGCGGCTCGAATTGCTTATGACACCGGATGCGTTTGCTCAGTTCCAAGCCGAATGAACCTCAATGATACATGCGAAGTGAAGCCTGATCCCAAGACGAGCAGGGGAGGTTTCTCCCGTGAGTTGCATTCCTTGGAGGAAAGGAGTGCAGGGCGCCCAATGCGCCTTTCGGAGATTCTTGAGGCGACCCAGGGGCGGGGCTTTGATTTGTTGTTGATCTGCATCTCGCTGCCATTCGCAACGCCCATTCCGCTGCCCGGACTTTCAACACCCTTCGGTCTGGTCGTTGCCGTAATCGGGGCGCGTCTTGCCATCGGACGCAAGCCCTGGCTGCCGCAGTATCTGCTCCGGCACGAACTGCCTCCGCGATTCCTGGCAAGGCTCCTTCATGCCTCCTACCGTATTGTTCGAGTGCTGGAGTTTTTCCTGAAACCGCGCATTCCGATGGTGCATGAAAACTTCATCTTTCGGCGTCTCGCAGGGGCGCTGATTATGATTTGCGGCCTGCTGTTATTGCTGCCTTTGCCTATTCCGCTGAGCAATTTCTTTCCGGCGGCTACCGTGGTGCTGCTCGCAGCGGGAGCGCTCGAGCGCGATGGCGTCTTCTTCTTCGGTGGTTGCCTTATGTTTGCGCTGACACTGGGTTACTTCAGCCTGCTGACATTTGGCGGGGTCCATGCGATCGAAAAGATCCGCGAGGCGCTCGGCCTTGGGTGATGCAGGAGTTACGGGGAGACAAGAATGCGGTAGAACCGTTTGTTGCCGGTGACTCCGCCTGTGTCGTTGAAGGTCAGCACTCCACCGGTTCCCGCCTGGGCACCTCCGATGGGTTGCCACGAGCCGGAGGCGAGCGTGTCGCGCCGTTGCAATTGGTAGTTGTGGCCGATGTAGGACTGGATGGTGAGCGTGATGTTCGAGCCGCTGATTGTGCATTGCTGCACCTTGACTCCGCTCGCGAGCAGCACGGTGCCGTTGTTCACGAAATGCGCGGGCAACGTCTGTCCTCCGGTGATGAGGTCGAGGACGCCGTAGTTCGTAAAGGTGCCGGTGCAGGCAAGGCCAGTGCCGCCGGTGAAACGCATGAGTCCGTTGTTGGTGACGTTGCCATTGACGCTGACGGTGCCGCCCGTGCTGGCCAGCACGGAGCCGTTGTTGACGAGGTTCCCGTTCAAAGTTCCCGCCCCGGTCAGGAAACCTCCCGCGGCGATAGTCACCTGCGGAACGGTGAGTGTGCAACCGCCGAGCGACAGGGTCGCGCCGTTCGAGATGCCGATGCCGCCGGCGCTCGTCAGCGATCCGGTGAATCGCAGCGTGCCAGCGGCGACAGTCGTGGGTCCGCTGTAGCTGCAACTGCCGCTAAGAGTCCATGTGCCGACGCCGACCTTTGTCATCGCAGTCATGGTGTTCGTGCCTTGTTCCGCGATCGTCCCGGCGAATGTCGTGTCTGTGCCGCGTTTTCCAATCTGCCATGTGAAAGGCCTTGCAGCCGTCGGACCTCCCATCAATTTCGACGTGGCATCGCCGCTCAGCGCGCCGATTTCGATCACGGTCTCGACGGTGTTCACGATGCCGACATAGTAGAGTTGGGCCTTCGGGCCGAGGTAAACTGCGGCGTCGGGAAGGCCGGTGGGCGTGTTGTCGTTGCCGATGCGGAACTCGCCGCCGTCGGCATCGGTGGTCACATTGATTTGCCCCGTGAAAGCCGACCAGTCGCCGTCAAACTCCGTGCGAACATACGGGATGTAAACATTGAGCGTGCCGCTGCCGGCGAGCGAGCCGTGCAGGTAGCAACGCCCGTCGCAATTGAGCGTGCCGGCATAGGCCGCGGGCACGGCGAGATCCCAGTAGGCGTGGTTGTAGGTGTTGATGTTTGAATACATCGTGAGCGTCCCGCTCTTGAGCGTGATCGCGCCCGTGCCGAACGCGCTCGCATTGGCCGTGTCGCTGAGAAGTTGAATGGTTCCGGCGTTGATCGTGGTGCTGCCGCTGAAGGCGTTCGAGCCGTCGAGTTTGAGCGTGCCGGTGCCGCTCTTGATCAATAAAGTCGCGCCCACGATGCTGCCGCTGCCGGAGTTGATGGTGACGGATTTTGTCGCGTTGTTCACGAGCAGGGAGCGCGGCTCGACGGTTCCCAAGACGGCGGTGCTGCCGGTGGTGAGCGTGTCGTCGAAGGTCACGGCGTCGAAGTCCACAAAGCGATCCGCAGCGCCGCCATTGCGCCAGTTCGCAGCGCCGATCGTAGGGTTCACGGGATCGCCCGAGTCCCATGTCGTGCCGCTCGTGCCGCTCCAAAACAGCGACGCGGGCGTGCCGGTGACGACGAGCTTCAGCGCGCCGGGCGTGGCCGTATTGAACGCGACGCTCTGCCGTCCGCCGATCTCGTTGCTGCCCCACACAAGCGTCGCGGTGTTCACGGTGGTGGTGCCGCCGCTGATAAGTGTGTAGGTGCCGCTGGTGATCGGGCCGTTGAGCAGGTTCGGCGCGATGGTGATGGTGCCGCTGAGTGCAAGCGCGCCGCCGCCGAGTGAGATGAAATCATTCACGCCGCCGCCGGTCGTGGTGGTGTTGTTGAGGTCAAAGGTGAGCGACGTGCCGGCGAGCGAAAGCCCCGCGCCGATGGTGAGCGTGCTCGCGGTGCCGCTGCCGAATAAGATGTTGCCACCGCTCTGGATCGCCACCGAACCGGCGACCCTGCCCGTGCCGGCGAGCGCCGCGCCGGGCGCGACCGTAACGGCTGTCGCGCCGAGCGAGCCGGTGACACTTAGAGTGCCTTCGCTCACGAGCGTCGCACCGGTGTAGCTGTTCGAGCCACTGAGTGTGAGCGTGCCCGCGCCGGTTTTTGTAACCAGGGTGATCGCCGCCGGTCCGCCCACTCCGTCGGTGATGCTGCCGGCGAAGGTCGTGTCGGCCCCGTTTCCGCCGATCGTGAAAGTCGTCGGGAAGTCGTTGTTGCTTTGGCCGCGAAGGGCCGTTCCCGGCCCGCCCTTCAAGGCACCGAGCGCGATCGCGGGCAGGTTGTTGCGCACCGCCGTATTGCCGGTGCCATTGCCGAGATCGAAGGTCGCGTCATCGCTTCCGGCGCAGTTGGTGAAACGCACGGTGCTGTTCGTGGCGATGGCGAGTGTGCCGGTGAACGATGGAATGTTGGCGTTCAGATCGAACAGCCCGGCCGTAATGTTGAGGTTTACGGTGCCATCGCCGCTGAATACGCCCAGCTTGGCGCTGTTGGAGCCCGTGACGACGCTGGTTCCGGTAAAAACGATGGGGTTCGCGATGCTGAAATTGCCGACGTTGAACACCGCGCCATCGAGTGAGATCGGCCCTGTGCCCGCTCCTGCCACGTTTCCGAGAACAAGCGAACCGCCGGTCACGTCGGTGCCGCCGGTGTATGTGTTCGAGCCGCTGAGCGTGAGCTTGCCCGTGCCGGATTTTGAAAGGCTCATGCCGCCCGCGAGGGAACCGCTGCCGCCGAACGTGTAGTCCTTGTTCGCGTTCACGGTCACTGAACTGGGCGTGAGCGTGCCAGTCAGCACGACGCTCGTTGTGGTGCCGGTTTGATCGAACGTCACGTTGTCGCCCTGCGTGAATTTCGCGGCGGCCACGCCGTCGTTGAAGTTCGCGGTCGTCGCGATGTCCCACGCCGCGCTCGTGCCGACCCACGTCAAATCCTTCGGATTGAAGGACGTCACGCACACGCCCACGGTCTGCGTGATCGTGTTGCCGAGGGCGGTGAAGCTGAACGTAAAGCTGCCGAGCCCGTTGAATGCTGCGGTGGGCGTGAAGCGGGCGGTGTGGCCGTCGGCGAGCAGGACGACGCTTTCATTCACCGCGCCCGCAACGGTGTAAACCAGGCCGGTGCGCCTGCCGTTCATCGTCGTGAGGTCCACATCGACCGCCGTGCTCGTCTGCGTGATGGCGTGTGGCGCGGCAAGCCAGTTCAGATATTCCTCCAGGTTCGTGTAACCGTCGTTGTCGAGGTCGCCGTTGTTGTCCGCGACCGCGGGATTCGAGCCGGTCGCAACCTCCCAATAATTCGGCATCCCGTCGCTGTCGGAATCGACCGGCGGATTGGCCGACTCAAGCACCGGATAGCCGCCCGCCTCTGCGGGCGAGTCCACGAATCCACCCGAGCCCGCGACGACATCCGCCGCGATCTGCGTGTCCAGCGAATCCCGGCCCCACGGCCTCGCGCCGACCTGCGAAATCACGCGCTGCAAGGCGAGGCTCGCGGTTTCGGTCGTGTGTGTCTGGAGAAAATCGAACTCCGACGCGATCTGCACGTAGCTTCCTGTGAACATTCCCCAGCCCGTGTTCGCGCCGTCGAACACGCCGTTCTTGTTCAAGTCGATGAAGTTCCCGCTTTGAAAAATCCGCGTCGAGGCACCGCCACCGTCGAACGCGTAATTGGTCGTCGAGCCCGGCCCCTTCACGAGATAATTGCCGACGTAATTCATGTCGGTCGCCTCGGGGCTCCCCGCGGAGTAGCCCGCGAAATAGCCCCAGTCGTAGATCACGTTGTTGCGGAAATCGAGATTGATGGTCGCGTCGTTGTAGCTGCCCGGACGCGGATTGCGGCTTTGGTTGTGGGCGTAAAGGTTGTGATGCCACGAGAGGCGCGCCGGGTAGTAGGAGGCAATGATCGAGCCGAAGCCGTGCGGGCCCTTGCTGTGGATCGAATTGTCGAGCGCCTCGCTGACGTAGCACCATTGGGTCGTCAGGTTGTCCGTATAGCCCGTGCAGCTCAGCACTTCATCGACCGACCACGACGCGGAACAGTGGTCGAGCATCACGTTGACGCCGCTCCAAACCGTAATCGCGTCGTCCTCCCGCATCGCATCCGTGCCGAGTCGCGAGCGGATGTGGCGCACGATGAGATCGTCCCCTTTCAGTCTGAGCGTCCAGTTTTTCACGCAAATCCCGTCGCCCGGCGCGCTCTGTCCGGCGATGGTGATGCGCGGTTTCGTGATTTCAAAATTCGAGTTGAGCGCGATGGTGCCGGCGACTTTGAAAAGCACGGTGCGCCCCGTGGACGGCGCCGTGTTCACCGCATCCCGCAGTGATCCAACGCCCGAATCCGCCAGCGTGGTGACGTAATAAACGTCGCCGCCCCGACCACCGAGCGTGTTCGCGCCAGCGCCCTCCGCGCCGGGAAATGCGGGCGGGGAGGGCACGGGCGTCCATCCGCCAAAAGTTGTCGAGAGATTCCGAAGCGCGGTCGCGGTCGTGCCGCTGATTTGCGTGGAAAAACTCGCGCGCCCGCTCACGTTCAGCGTCGTGCCCGAGAGGTTGGTGCTTTGATATTCCCAGAAGCGCAGCCCTGTCGTCGCGCCCGTCCCTGTGAGAAGCCAGCCCGCCGGGTTGATGTGCGAATCCATCGCGCAATTCACGAAGGCCGTCGAGCTGTCGGGAAAGTTGTTCTGGGCGATCCGCGCGAGATAGACACCCGTGACGCCCGACGCGCTCGTGAGCCGGCAGTCGAGAAAAACCGCGCCGTATTGCCCGGCGGGATTCCGCATCTGGCAGATGTAGCCGCCGTCGATCGACTTGATCTCGCAACTCTGGAACACCGCGCGTCCCGTCCCCCAGATGAAATCGACGTCGCCTTCGATGAGCGAGTTCAGGAAATAGGCCGTGTCGCTCGCGCTGTTGACGAGCAGTGTGTCCTGATAACTGTGCAGGTCGCAGTTTGCCACCACGCATCGCTGCCCGTTCACGCGCAACGCCTCCGCCTGCGAGCCGCCGTTCGGCGTGGTGTTTGTGAGCGTGAGATTGTCGAACGTCACATCGTTCGCGATGACGTTAAACATCGTCCGCACGTCGGCGCCGGCGTTGATGTTGTTGTTGTTCGGATAGCCGATCATCGTCCGCTTCCGATGCTGACCGCGAAAGGCGAGGTTGTGCTTCCCGTTTATCCGCACGATTTCCTGATACGTTCCGTTGCGGATGTTGATGTAGCGGCGCGTGGTGTTGTTCGCCGGGATCAAATCAATCGCGCCCTGCACCGTGCAGAAGTCTCCCGAGCCATCCGCAGCCACGATGATGTAGGTGCTGGATGACGACGGCCCCGATGGCTTCGTCTTGAACCGCCACGTGGTCGTGCCGCTCACGCCTGCGAATCCGGGGAAGACCGTCGCATCGACAGTGATGTAGTAACTCGTGTTGTAGGCCAGCACTCCGGCATGCGGAAAAATCGTCGCCGTGCTTCCCGTGGCGAGCACCGGGTAGGTATTGTAGCTGGTCCCTGCAATCGTCCGTGCCTGTGTGCCGTTCGATCCGCTCAGTGCGAGGTCGAGCGTGTCCACCAATGTTCCGTCAGACTTGAAAATCTTCACCGTTCCCGTCGAACCGACACTCGGCGTGGCGTCGAAGGTGATTGCGAGCTGTGTATCCGCGCAGACGACCGCTGCCGTCCCGCTGGTTGGCACAAAAGAAACAGCGGTCAGCGCCTGGAGGGAACCTGTAAAAACAAGGCAGGAAAAGAAGAGAAACAGCGTGCAAAGTTTCCAAGGCTGTAGGGAACTCCTGGCCTTATGATTTTCGGGGGTATGCATCGGGAAATGGGGGCTGATAAGTAAAGTCACAATGTAATTTCCTGCAAGCGCAATTCCTTAGCAGCTTCGCCTGAAATTTCTCTCGGGGTAGTTGGTTCTACAGGAAGGGAACGGTCAAAAACTTGCAGTTCAGATTCAAAAACAGAAAGGGAAGCGCGGGCTTCCGGTCCGCTCCGGCTGGCATCGTGCCAGCCAGAATCGAAGCGCGACGACTTCCAACTGCCGGGCGATTGGCGGATCAACGGGAAGCTCAACACGGCGGACGTTTACGGCTCGGGCACGCTGTTCCGCAAACTGTGGAACAAGCTGCTCGACGCAGCGATTCTCGAGGTGATCGCTGAGTCGCACCGGAAGCTGGAGAAACAAGCGGAGCCTGTAACCAAGGAGTCGATGCGCAGTTGGTTTACAGAATCAGACGAAGCGCAGATTTCCGAGCGCCGGGAAGTGCCGCCTCGTGTGCGGGTTGAAACGCGACGCTCGAAGAAGAGCATCCTTTTTGACACAAGCGACCACAGCTTTCACGATGCCGTCATCCACAGGAACATCGTGGCAACCGGCGCTGCTTCGACGTTTACGTTCCGAAATCGGAAGAGGTAAGAGTATCCTTCTTGACGACTGTGCTTTCCCAGAAAGGCCAGCTTGTGCTGCCCGTGCGGCAGCAGCTTCATTTGTCGCCCGGTGACGACTTCGAGGTCGCCATCGAGGACGAGGATACGATCACCCTGCGCCGGGTTTCGCATCCGGCCAACCGCAGCCTGATGGACGCGATAATCCATCGCCATCCACTGCGGGAGCGGCGTTGATTGCGTGTATCTGCGTCAGGGCAGGCGAAGCGGCGGCGCAACACTGCCTGATCTTGCCCGGCTTCACGCGGTCACTTGTCCGACGCTTTTTCGATCTGGGCGAGGAGTTGTTCCTTGGTGGGGCCGGTGGCGTGGGTGACGAAGAAGGCGGTCACCGCATTGGCGATGACGAGGCGTTCTTTGAGTGGCAGATCGCCGAGGGACGCGCAGAGGAATCCGCCGTTGAAGCTGTCTCCCGCGCCTGCCAGTCGGATGACATTGGTTTGGCGGTCTTGGATTGCGTAAGCTTCCCCTTCTGTTGCGTTGGATGCGGCTGCAAACTCCGGTGTGTGGACAACCAGTTCATCGAAGCCGATTTTTTGACGAACGACGGTCAACGCCGCCGCAATCGCCGCCGGGGTCAGTTCCGGGCGCTCGACTCCAACTCTTGAACACAATTCCAACACCTCATGTTCATTCAGGCTGAACGTCATGGGGATCTTCTTGTTGTATGATTTGATCATCTCCAGGCTCTTGATGAACGACTCGCTGGACTTTTTCTTGATGTCGGCGAAGTCGAAGAACATCCGGCGTGGTGGCGTAAGGGTTTCATACTGCTCCATGAAGCCTTGGAAGAGGCCATCAAAGTTTGCAGTGAGCGACCAATAGCCCAGTCCCAAAATATCGACACCGGAGAACAATTTTTTGAGTTGCTCCTCACCGAAGTGCGTTTTGAATTGTTCCCAGGAAAGGTTGGAGACAGCCTCAAGATTGCTCATCAAGACCTTCCCGTCGCTGAACTCCAACGCAATCGTCAACGCGGGGTCGCCTAGGGAAACCAGATCGCAGATGTCCTCGAACTCATGATAAGCCGGGTCGATGGCCTGGCCGCCATAAAGACCGGGCAAGCAGGGTTTCAGGCCCAAACATGCGGCCACCCGACCGGTGTTGATGCCAAACCCACCCTCGCAACGACGCTTCGGCACGAGTTCCACACCGACACCACCGTCGGCCCGCTCGACCAGCAATTCGCCGAACTGCTTGAGGTTTTTCATCGGGGTGAACTCGGTCTGACTTCTTCTGACTTCGACAATCTCGTAGGTTTCGTCAACGAAGCCGTCGCAGCCGAGCAGGATTTTGCCGCTCATGGTTTGAAGGAAGTCCGCGTATTTTTTCATGGTGTTGCTCATGGATGGATTTTCGATGTTGGGTGATTATTGAATGAAGGTGGTATCAACGGCGTGGTCGATCTGCGCGCCGCTCGCGGCTGTGAGGCGGATGCCGGTGCTGGTGCGCTGGATCGTGCGGACGGAATCGAAACCATCGACCAGCGGGGCGAT
Organism: uncultured Verrucomicrobiae bacterium; assembly: GCA_963751395.1. Classification (GTDB taxonomy): domain Bacteria; phylum Verrucomicrobiota; class Verrucomicrobiia; order Chthoniobacterales; family Chthoniobacteraceae; genus CAVVUC01. The sequence goes on from CAVVUC010000001.1 coordinate 1,512,332, forward strand.
ACCCATGATGTAGGGGATGCGGGTGGATTTCTTGCGGCCGAGGGCAAGCGAGGTGGGCACGCCCTTTTCTTTCCACGGATTGTCCGCCAGCGATGCGCCGAGTCCGAGGTGGAAATAGGCGGTGACGTCCTCGACGCCGAGCACACCGCGATGGCGGCCGTTCCATGGGGCGTAGTGGCGGCCGCCGTTGGAGTGCCACAGCACGGTGGAGGCAAGGTGCGCGGGGTTTTTCAGGGAGAACCAGACAAACTTTTTCTCCGGGAAAACCACGGCGGACCAGGCGAAGTCGGTCGCGTCCTTGTGGTGGATCATGACCAGATCCTCGAAACCTTCGCGGGCGGGAAAGTGGGTGAGATCGGTTTTCCCGCCATCGGCCATCGGCACGTTGTCGAGTTTGCGGAACCATGCGCCCGGCTTGAGCGAGGAATATCCGCCATCGACCGGGTTCTCGAACAGCGCCGGGAGGACCTGCGCGAGTTGGATTTTGCTGGTGGAGAGGATACCCGGGCCGTTGCGTTTGAAATCGAGCATGGCGTGGTGCCCGATGCACATGTCTCCTTTGAAATCCTCGAGCAGGTGGGTTTGGTAGATATTGGTTTCGCCTTCGCGGGCTTCGATGATCTTGGTGATCTTGCCGGGCCGGACGCGTGTCTGCAGGGTGGCGACAAGGCGACCGGGTTCGGGTGGTGCCACTTTCCAGGTGCCATTGGCGGACTCGCCATGGGGTGGGTGTTCCTCACCGCGCCATGCGGGACCCGCACCAAAAGGAGCGCAGAAAAAATCTCCCCGCAATTCGCGGAGCAGGGGAATGAGCTTTTCAGCGCCGGGTTTGTCACACCACGGAGCGGTGGAGAAAGGCTCCACGGTTTTGCGTCCAATACGGAATTTGACTGGGCCGAGTTGGCCTCCGGTGCGGGTGATGTCAAAAGTTACGTTCATGGGGTTGTGCATGTAATGGGTGTGAGTCGCCACATTGATGGCTGAAAGAATTCGTAATTGTGCCCGGATTGGTTGTAAAGTTTCTTCTGTATCCGGACTGCGTGAAGTGGCCGTTTGGAGGATCTGAGCGAACTTGAAGAAAAGGATCTCGTTTGGACTTCCTCCGTCCGGCAGTTGTCACAATTCTGTCAGACATGCCCTCGTGACGGATGTCAACGGGGCTTCGGATATGACGATACTTCCTGATTAGAAAGTGGTTGCGGGGGTGGGATTTGAACCCACGGCCTTCAGGTTATGAGCCTGACGAGCTACCAGGCTGCTCCACCCCGCGATTTGAAGTGGCACATTAACCGCCCCCGATGATTGCGCAAGAGCAATCTTTCGGAAATCGCGATTAATTTTTGTCCACGCTGAATTTTCCGGGACCGATCAGGATGAGGCTGTAGAAAACGACGGCCATTGCGGCGGCGTGCGAGGTCGTTGTGTTGAAGTTGTCGTGGTGCTTAACGTGCATGATCGTCGCCATCGTCATCGTGACCGCGAGAAAGATGCAGGCGGGGCGGAAGCAAAAACCGAACACCAACAAAACACCTCCGACCAACTCGGAAAGAAACGCGAGCGCACCCCACAACGTCAGGAACGAGTTCACCCCAATCGGTTTCATTCCGGCGGCACCGATGTCATGCCAGTGTCTGGTCAGTGAGTGCCAGTCGTGCCACTGCTTTCCGGAGATCATCGACAGGCCGTGGCAGATAAACAAGATGCCTATGCCGATCCGCAGAATCAGCAGACCGGCTTCGCGATATTTTCCCAGGAACGAAAGAATCATGGGCGGGCAATCTATTTCCGACGACGCGAATTGCGAGGCGAAAAGCGAAGTCGAATTTTCAAGCAATCGCCGGGTTTACAAGCGGCGCGGCGGATGCGTAAGATGCGCGCCATGTCTTTCACCCTCGGAATCGACTACGGGACCAACTCCGTTCGCGCGCTGATCGTTCGTTGCAAGGATGGCGCGGAACTCGGCAGTTGTGTCGTGAACTACCACAGCGGCCATCAAGGAATCCTGCTCGACCCAAAAGATCACCATCTCGCCCGGCAGCATCCGGGGGATTATTTGATCGGTCTGGAAAAAAGCGTGAAAGGCGCGCTGGCCCAGGCTGTGAAACAGCACGGCTGCGATGCGACCAGGCTGGTCGGCATCGGAGTGGACACCACGGGTTCGAGCCCGATCCCGGTGGATGCGCAGAATGTCCCGCTCGCTCTTTCCCGGCAGTGGAAGGGGAATCTGAACGCACAATGCTGGCTGTGGAAGGACCACACCAGTTGGCACGAGGCGCAGCGCATCACCGAACTGGCGGCGCAGCATCGTCCTCAGTTTATCGCCAAGTGCGGCAACACCTACTCCTCCGAGTGGTGGTGGTCGAAAATCTGGCATTGTCTAAAAGTCGCGCCGAAGGTTTTCGATGCCGCTTTCTCGTGGGTGGAATTGTGCGACTGGGTTCCGTCGGTTCTGGCCGGGATCGACGATCCCCGCAAGGTGCAGCGCGGCGTTTGCGCCGCCGGACACAAGGCGCTGTATTCCGACGAATGGGGCGGTCTGCCGGACAAGGAGTTTCTCGCGATGCTCCATCCGAAACTGGCGGCGTTGCGCGACCGGCTTTACGAGAAGGCCCACGACGCCAGCGTTTCCGCCGGCGCGCTTTGTCCGCTCTGGGCGAAGAAACTGGGACTGCCTGCAGGCATCCCGATCGCCATCGGCGAATTCGACGTTCACTACGGCGCCATCGGCTGCGGCGTCACCGAAGGCATGCTGGTCAAGGTGATCGGCACCTCGACCTGCGACTGCGGCGTGGTCTCCGCCAAAAAGCAGGTGCCGGACATCCCCGGAATTTGCGGCATCGTGAAGGGCGCGATCTTGCCCGGCTACTACGGCATCGAGGCCGGTCAGTCCGCTGTGGGCGATATTTTCAAATGGTGGGTCGAGGGCGTTCTCGGCGACGAGAAACTGCACGCGCCCCTGACCGCCCAGGCAGCCAGACTTCAGCCGGGCCAGAGCGGTCTTCTGGCGCTGGATTGGAACAACGGCAACCGCACCATTCTCGTGGATCAACTGCTTACCGGCATGGTGCTGGGGCAGACGCTTCACACCACCCGGGCGGAAATTTACCGCGCATTGATCGAGGCCACGGCTTTCGGGGCGCGGGCGATCATCGAGCGCATCCGCGAATACGGTGTGCCGATCAACCGCGTGGTTTGTGCGGGCGGCATCGCGGAGAAGAACCCGATGCTCATGCAAATCTACGCCGACGTCACCGGCTGCACGATGCTCGTGGCCGGCTCAAGCCAGGCCTGCGCGCTGGGCTCGGCGGTTTCCGCCGCAGTGCTGGCCGGGGCGCACAAGAACTTCCCGGCCGCCCAAAAAGCGATGACCTCGCTCAAGAAGGTGGCCTACAAACCCATCGCAAAAAACCGCAGGGTGTATGACCAGCTCTACAAGCTTTACCGCCAGATGCACGACAGTCTGGGCGGCTTGAACAAACAGGCCGACCTCTCGCGCGTGATGAAAGATCTTCTCGCAATCAAGAACGCACAACAGCACTAAATCATCCCACTCAGAAAAACGAAATCACTGTCATGAAAAATCTCTCCACTCCCGAAATCTGGTTCGTCTGCGGTTCGCAGCATCTCTACGGCCCCGGCCCGCTCAAGCAGGTCGCAGCCAACGCGCAGAAAGTTGCCGAAGCCCTCGCGCTCTCGAAACGACTTCCATTGAAGACCGTGTTCAAGGCCCTGCTGACCACGCCGGAGGAAATCGCGCAGCTTTGCATCGAGGCCAACAGCGATCCGAATTGCGGCGGGTTGATCCTGTGGATGCACACCTTTTCGCCGTCGAAGATGTGGATTCGCGGGCTCACGAGCTTGAAAAAGCCGTTCCTGCATCTGCACACGCAGTTCAACCGCGATCTTCCCTGGAACACCATCGACATGGATTTCATGAACCTCAACCAGGCGGCGCACGGCGACCGCGAGGCCGGGTTCATCCACACGCGCCTGCGGCTCGGGCGCAAAGTCGTGGTCGGTCATTGGGAGGACACCGAGGTGCAGGATCGCATCGGCGCGTGGATGCGCGCGGTGCATGGCTGGCATGATGCGCAGGGCGCGAAGTTTGCGCGGTTCGGTGACAACATGCGTTACGTCGCCGTGACCGATGGCGACAAGGTGTCGGCGGAAACGAAGTTTGGTTATGCCGTCAACGGTTACGGCGTCGGCGACCTCGTGAAGAAGGTCAAGGCGGTTTCCGAGACGGACGTCACGAAGCTCTGTGCCGAGTACCATGCGCGCTACACCGTGGCCAGGATCCTCGAGAAGGACAGGGCGTGCCACGAATCGCTGCGCGAAGGCGCGCGGATCGAACTCGGGCTGCGGGCTTTTCTCGAAGAGGGAAATTTCAAGGGATTCACCACCACGTTCGAGGACTTGCACGGACTCAAGCAGTTGCCCGGTCTGGCCGTGCAGCGTCTGATGGCCGACGGCTACGGCTTCGGCGCGGAGGGCGACTGGAAAACCGCCGCGCTGCTGCGCGCGATGAAGGTCATGGGCCACGGACTCAAAGGCGGCACCTCGTTCATGGAGGATTACACCTACCACCTCGCGCCCAAGGGGCATCAAGTGCTCGGCGCGCACATGCTGGAAATCTGCGAGTCCATCGCCGCGACCAAGCCTTCGCTGGAGATTCATCCGCTCGGCATCGGCGGCAAGGAAGACCCGGTGCGTCTTGTGTTCGACGCTCCCGCGGGTCCGGCGCTGAACGCCTCGCTCATCGACCTGGGCAACCGCTTCCGCCTCATCGTGAATGAAGTCAAAGCCGTGAAGACGCCGAAGCTGCCGAAGCTGCCCGTGGCGCGGGCGGTGTGGGAATGTCAGCCGGATTTCAAGACCGCCTGCGCGGCGTGGATTCTTGCGGGCGGAGCGCATCACACCGGCTACAGCTACAGCGTGACCACCGAGATGCTGGAGGATTTCGCCACCATCGCGGGAATCGAGATGGTGGTCATCGACCAGAAGACCGATCTTCGCACGTTCAAGCAGGAGCTTCGCAACAACGAGCTCTACTATCACCTCGCACCCGGCCTTGGGCGGTGGTGAATGGCAGGCTTCAGAACGGGTGTGATTGAAAGCGGGGCCGGGACGTAGCTGCGACGCCCTCGTCGCAGGAAGTTCTGCGCGGCGCCTCGCCGCGCTTCCGGACGCGAACCAGGATGCGACGCGGGCGCCGCCTTCCTGGCGGCGGGGTGCCGCCAGGCACTTCCTGCGACGAGGGCGTCGCAGCTACGTCCCGGCATCACTTTCATTCACACGCCGTTCCGCTTGTCTTCAATTCGCGAAGCCTTCACATTACCCGGCGTATGAACCCGATCATCCCCCGCGTCTCAGGAACAAACCTGCTTCTCTGCGTCATCAGCGCCGCTCTCCTCGGTGCCAGTTCCCGCGTATGGAGCGCACCGGCACCGCCAGTGCGGATCAAGCCCGGTGTTTTTCTGGAGGGCAAAATCGAGCGCCCGCTTCGTTACACGCCGGTGGGAACGGATTTCGTCATCACCAACGGCGGCGAATTTTTCAACCGCCCGCTCTACGGCGGCAGCAGCGCGTTCCGCGTGGATGGCGGTGACGTGCCGGAGTTCTCGCTTTACCTGCCGGGGCGCGGAGGAAACTTGCGGCCCGGCATTCGCGCGGGCGGCAAGGTGAAATGGCTGCACGAGGCGGAGAAAGTCACCGCGCGCTATCGGCCCGGCGCGATGGTCTATGAAATTCGCGACCCGCTGCTCGGCGACGGTGTTCTGCAACTCGAGGCCATCGCCACACGCGCGACGGAAGGTTTTCTGGTTCGTGCGGAACTCACCGGCGCGACGCGAAACGTGGAACTGATTTTCGCCTTCGGCGGCGTGGATGGCCTGCGCGGACGGCGCGACGGCGACATCGGCACCGAGCGCGAGCCGGTCTCGAAATTTTTCCAACTGCGCGCGGAACAATGCGTGGGGCAACACCATCGCACTCTCGAAAAATTCGTTCACCGTGAGTGGCAAGCCCGGCGTGGTCGGCGGCGTGATTTCCGCAGACTGCGCGCTTGCGGTCTCCGACGCGGCGAACTGGTCGAACGCGGAAAGGCTCTTCGCAGCGCCGGACGCGGGCGCAAAGCAGCCGCTCGCGATCGGCGGCCTCAAACTCACGCCGGGTGCGCCGGCATTCGTGGGAATTCAGATGCTCGCATCGAGCAGCGAAGCCGACAAGGCGCCTCTGATTTATGGCGAAGTCGGCGAGAAACGGGTCCCGCCCAAAGCGGGGAAGCGCATCCCACAGTGGCGCGCGGAGGAGCTGGCGCCGCTCTTTGCAAAGGAGGAGGCGGCCCGGCGCGAGCTCGCGGATCGTGTGCGGGTGGAGACGCCCGACCCGTTCATCAATGCCGCCGCGGCTGCATTGAACGTGGCGGCGGATGCGGTTTGGGACGACCGGCAGGAGGCTTATCTGCATGGCGGTGTCGCGTGGCGGGTGCGGCTGCTCGGCTGGCGCGTGAGCTACGCCGGCGACACGCTCGGCTGGCATGACCGCACGGCGAAGCATTTTGCCGGTTACGCCAAACAGCAAAACACCGGGCCGGTTCCCGCCGTGATTCCGCCGCCCGAGGAGATCTCGAATCTGGCGCGCAACGAAAACGCGCTCCACTCGAATGGCGACATGACGAACTCGCATTACGACATGAACCTCGTCGGCGTGGACGCATTCTTCCGTCATCTGCTCTGGACCGGCGATCTCGATTACGCGCGGAAGATGTGGCCGGTGATCGAGCGGCATCTCGCTTGGGAGCGGCGCTTGTTCCGGCGCGAGTTCGGCGCGAACAAACTGCCGCTCTACGAGGCGTATTGCTGCATCTGGGCCAGTGACGACCTCGCATACAACGGAGGCGGCGGGACTCATTCCTCGGCTTACAATTTTTACCACAACCGGATGGCGGCGCGCGTGGCGAAGCTGCTCGGAAAAGATGCCGCGCCATACGAGCGCGAGGCGGACTTGATCGCGAAGGGCATGAACGAGAATCTCTGGCTCGCGGATCGCGGGTGGTTCGCGGAGTGGAAGGATATGCTCGGCCTGCAACTGGTTCATCCCAACGCCGCGGCGTGGACGTTTTACCACACGGTCGATTCCGAAGTGCCGTCGCCGCTCGAAGCGTGGCAGATGTCGCGCTTCGTGGATACGCAGATCGCGCGCATCCCGATACAGCGGCGCCGGATGTGCCGCCCGGCAGTTACACTATCCCGACGACAAGCTGGATGCCTTACACCTGGTCGCTGAATAACGTGGTGCTGGCCGAGACGATGCACACCGCGCTCGCTTACTGGCAGGCCAGTCGCGCGGACGGCGCGTTCGCGCTTTTCAAAGGAGCGGTGCTCGACAGCATGTATCTCGGCCTGTGCCCCGGCAATGTCGGCATGTGTACCTACTTCGATGCGACGCGGCACGAATCGCAGCGCGATTTCGGAGACGGCGTCGGCGCGATGGCGCGGACGCTCGTCGAGGGATTGTTCGGCGTGCAGCCGGATTTGCTCGCGGGCGAAATCAAGGTGCGGCCCGGCTTTCCCGCGGACTGGAACAACGCCGCGATCAAGCACCCGGATTTTCAATTCAACTTCCAGCGCAACGGCCTTCGCGATACCTACGCGATGGAAACCAAGTTCGCCAGACCGCTGAGGCTGCGGCTCGACGTCGCGGCTCGTGCCGATGAAGTCGGGGGCGTGACCGTGAACGGCAGGCCGGCAAAGTGGCGCGTGATCGAGGAAGCGGTCGGCGCTCCCCGCATCGAGATCGAAACCGCGGCGGAGAAGGTGCAAAACGTCGTCATCCAGTGGCGCGGAAAATCCCCGGCGGTCGCAGGCGCGAGCCAGGCGGTGCCGCCGGACGCCGAACTCCGGGTCGATTGCGGCGCGAAGATTCTGGCACTCGCCGATCCGCAGCGCGCGCTTGGCGGAGCGAAGTTCGACGGGACGTCCTTGACCGGCACTGCGATCGGCACGGCGGGGCATCGCACCGTCTTTGCAAAAGTGGGGCAGGGGAGTTTGCGCTGGTGGCAGCCGGTGACGTTCGAGATTCGCCCGGCTCCCGAAACCGCCCTGCCGATGGATTGGACGAAGCCGCTTTCTGCGAAATTCGAACCGGTCGATCTGGCCGCGGCGTTCAACGACAAGCTCACGCAGATTTTTAAGAACGAATATCGCAAGCCCCGGTCGCCGTTCTGCTCGCTCGCCACGCCAAAGCAGGGGTTCGGCAGTTGGTGTCATCCCGAACAAACCTTCGACGTGGACGACTCCGGCCTGCGCGCGGCTGCTGCAAAGTCCGACGGGAAAATCGTTCTGCCCAACGGCGTGCCCCTCGCCACGCCCGGCTCTGCCGATGCGAAAAACATCGCGTTCGTCTCGCAGTGGGAGAACTACCCGCGCGAGATTTCCGTTCCGCTCACAGGAAAATCTCCGCACCTCTTTTTGCTCATGGCCGGTTCGACGGCTGCGATGCAAAGCCGCATCGACAACGGCGAAGTGATCGTGACCTACGCCGATGGCTCGTCCGCACGGCTCGCGCTGCACAACCCGACGACCTGGTGGCCGATCGATCAGGACTATTACATCGACGACTTCGCCTTTCGTCGGCCCGAGCCGCTTCCCGTGCGGGTGGATTTGAAAACGGGCACGACTCGCGTGTTGAGAATGGACGAGTTCAAAGGCAAAGGCCGGAGCGTTCCCGGCGGCGCGGCGACAGTCCTCGATCTGCCGCTCGATGCCGGCAGGGAATTGAAATCGCTGACCGTCCGCGCCCTCGCCAACGAAGTGGTCATCGGCCTGATGAGCGCGACGTTGCAGCGTTGAAGAACCGCCGCTGTTAGCCGGCCACGCCGCTGTAGCCGGCCACGTTGAGGCCGGCGGCACGTGACTGCGATTGCAAAACCCGCTGCCCCCCACCGCCGGCCTCAGCGTGGCCGGCCACAACAACCGGCCTCAGCGTGGCCGGCTACAACAACTCGATTTCCCCCTGCCAGGGCCACTCTTCGCTGCGCGCCACAAGCTTGCCTCGCACCGGATTGTTCACGACATATTCCCATTTCTCCGAGCAGCTCTCGGTCGAGCGCAGGACGTGATCGAAAAACTCCGGCTGCCAGAGCGGCGCTTCGATCCCCAGTGCGCGGAGGATCTGCTTCGAGGTCCATTCCTTCCAGAAACGCATGAATTCCGACAACGGCTTCGCATCCGGCTCCGGGGCGCAGAAGAAATGCACATGATCCTAAATTCCGCAGTTTCATAGAACCACGGATTACACAGATAGCACGGATACAGAGGGTTCCAGCCATCTGGAATCAGGGCAAACGCATCTAAACCATGAAGAGCACCAAAGGTGCAAAATACCTCAGCCCAGGGCAACGCCCTGGGTTTCGATCGAATAAATTTCCAGCCCTGCAAGGGCGAGACATTGCGTGCCAGTCCGGATATTGCGCCCTTACAGGGCTGTTCGTTCGATGATGGCGTCCCCAGGGCGTTGCCCTGGGCTGAGATAGGTTGCGCCTTCAGCGCAAAAGAAAACCCGCCCGTTGACCCCGGCGGCGAGGCGCGTCCGATTGCAAAACCCGCCCGCTGATTCCAGCCCTGCCCGCTCCGCCGGCCTCGACGTGGCCGGCTACAACCGCCTTCCGCCTTCCGCAATCCGCCTTCCGCCTTCAAGTTTCAGGTTTCAGGTTTCAGGTTTTCCCCCCGCCTTCCGCCCCTTTTTTGGCCTGCTCAGATTTCTAAGAAAATAGACGCAATTTCATCTAGTATTTTTTTTTGAACTTGATAATGTCGAAATGTTTTAACCCCTTTTAACAAGTCGCCAACCCATAAACGCCCCAGCCGACCCGCCCTAGAAATGCAGCAAATCTCCCAGTTCCGCACAAACGCGCGCACGAGCCTTTGCTCTGCGGGATGGCTGTGTTTTACACGTTCCGGGAGGGCGATCCAACCACGCGGGCCTCTCGATTCCTGCTGCTTTCCGGCGACCGGTCTCCGTGCTGTTCTCATCCATACGCAGCCGCACTTGTCGGCAGCTCCTTTTTCTTCCGACTGATTTCACTCATTCACCTCCAAAAACCGAATCCGTTTCAATAAATCGCCGCTCCAACAAAAAACCAGCCAATCCAGCTTATGAAAACGATCACCCGTCCCTGCGCCTCCGCATTCCGCCTTCCTGTTTCAGCTTTCAGGTCTCAAGTTTCAGGTTTCAAGTTTTCCCCTCCCGCCTTCCGCATTTTCTTCGCTTTGCTGCTCCTGCTTGGGTTCGGCCAGGCCGCATTCGCGCAGTCCACATGGAACATGACCGGGACGAACGGTTGGAACACGGCGGGGAACTGGAATCCCAGCAGTGTTCCAGATTCCACAGGGACGGCAGTTTTTTCCGCCAGCAATTCAAATCAGTGGATCACCCTCAATGCCGACCAAGCGGCGCTGGGATTGATCTTTAACAACACTGGTACGACAATATTCCGCGCCAACTCCTCCGGCGCCACGGCCCGCAAGCTCACGCTCGGCACGGGCGGCATCACCATTGCCTCCACGGCGGGCAACGTGCTCTTCAGCGACACCCCTGCCACCTACGGCGTGCTGACGATTGACACTGGCTCCACCACCCAAACGTGGACCAACAACGCCTTGTCCTTCACCGCCGGGCCAGTGACTGGCAGCGGGACCCTGAACCTCGTTGGCGCGAACTCTTCCTCGGTCAATAACATCGGCCAGTTTTCCTTGGGCCTCAGCGGCTATAGTGGCGCGCTCAACCTCACCAACGCCCGCCTGGTCAACACCGTCGCCACCAACGGCTTCGGCACCGCAGGATTGCTCACCATCAACGACGGCGCGCAAATATTTCTCAACGTCGCCAGCACCACTATTTCCCGGAACCTTTCGATTGCCGGCAACGGTTGGTATGATACCGGTGGGACTCAACGCGGCGCGATTCGCTTCGGGAATACCGGAACGATCAGCGGCCAGATCACCCTCGCGGCCAATTCACGGATCGTCGCCTCTGCCGCTGGCATTCTGAGCGGCAAAATCACCGGTGGTTTTGGCTTGGAAATCGGCAGGGCGGGAGGCAGCGAGACCTCAACAATCTCGTTAGAAGGCAGCACGGCCAACGACTATTCCGGCCTGACCACCGTCAACGCGGGCAGCTTGCTTCTGAATAAAACAGGCGTCAATGCCATCGCCGGAAACGTGCTCGTGACGAGCGGCGGCACGCTCTCGAACACCGCCAACAACCAAATCGCGAACAGCGCCACGGTCACTGTGGATAGCAATGCTGCCGTGTGGACTCTCAATGCAAAATCCGAGACTATTGATACACTGAACCTCTCCGGCGCTTACGTTGCGAATAAAGGGTTTGTCACAGGCGGGGAAAGCAGTCTGACCGTCACGAACTTGAACGTATCAGGCGGTGGCGTCACATTGAACAGCTCTGGGGCTGGTAAACTGGGCACCATCACCGCCAACACCGTCACCAACACCGGCGGCACTTGGGTGTTTGGAACAGCAAGTGGAACCCAGAGCCTGGTCGTCGGTTCCGGCGGCCTCACGATTGGCGGCGGTTCCACCATGGCCGTGGCCTCGGCGGCCACAGCCACGACGTTCATCAGCTTGGGCGGGAACGTGACCAGTTCGGCGAATGCGAATAGCAATATCATCAGCACAAGCGGAGTCAACACTGGCCAACTCCGCCTCAATGCCACCCGCACCTTCGACGTCGCCGATGGTGCCGCCGCCAGCGACCTGACCATTTCGGCGATTGTCGCCAACGGCGCGGCCACAGGCGCTATCATCAAAACCGGCTCTGGCCTCATGACGCTTTCCGGCAACAACACCTACACCGGCGGCACGACATTGTCGGCGGGCACGTTGACCTTTGGGAATGTGAATGCGCTAAGCAGCGGCACGCTGACCTTCACAGGCAACTCGACACTGCAATCGGGCGCGTCTGGAACGGTGGCCAACGCCATGGTGCTCAATCCGAGCGTAACAGGCACATTCGACACGGTGGCGCTCAGCAGCACGTTGAGCGGAATCGTCAGCGGTTCGGGTGCGCTGACCAAGATTGGCTCGGGCACGCTCACGCTCTCAGGCAGCAATACTTTCACTGGCAATGTGACTCTCAACGGCACGACCAACGGCAGCATAAAGATCACCAACAGCGACAGTCTTGGAACCAGCAGCAGCGCAAAGACAATAAACTTCTACCAAGGCACCAACGGAGCGGCCGAGCTTGACATGGATCCGGGAGCCGCCGGTTCGATCACGCTTTCGAACAAAATCAATTTCACCATCAGCTCGAACACGACCACCGGCTCTGGCATTGTCAGCCGCACCGGCACCAACGAAATCCAGGGCAATATCACGATGCAATCGGGCTTTGCATCCACAGCCATCAGCAGTTCCGCCGGTTCAAAGCTGACTTTGTCGGGCACTCTCAGCGCGAACGCCAGTGGAAGGGTATTGCATCTTGGCGGGGCTTCGACGAACGCGAATACCATCAGCGGCAACATGGACGCCAGCGGCGGCTTTGGTGATTACAGCGTCCAGAAGAACGATGCCGGCGTTTGGGTTCTCTCCGGCAGCAACAGCTACACCGGCGTGACGACTATCCAAGGCTCAGCGGGCGGTATCGTGGTCGGTGCCAATAACGCACTGGGCACCACCGACGGCAACACGACGGTGGCTCCGGGCACATCCCTCGGACTCTCGGGAAACATCAATTATTCCACTGCGGAAACCATTGTCGGGTCCGGCCAGGGCAGCACAGCGGTGGGAGCATTTACAGCTACCTTGCGAGGTATGGTGCAAAGCGTCAGCGGCAGCAACACCTTTGCCGGCGCGATCCAGATCAATGCCGCAGGTCTCACGCGCATCGGCACGCAAGACGGCGCACAGCTCACGCTTTCCGGGCCGATCACTTTGAGTAGCGGCGTCTCAGGCGTGCAAGTCCTCTTCCGCGCCGGGGGCACCAATGGCGACTTCGTCACCCTTAAGAACAGCGGCAATTCCTGGGACAGTGATACGCAGATCTTTAGCAATAACGGCGGCACGGGCGCTGGCCTCAGACTCGGAGTGGATAACGCTTTGCCAATTGCTTACAGTGTAGTCAGCACTCCCAGCGGCGGTAGCGGAGCGATGCTGGATCTGGCTTCATTCAGCCAGGAATTGAATGGGCTGAGTTCAAATCCCAACTCGCTCAAGATTGGAAACAGCGTGAATGCCACCACCTCTGTCCTCACGCTGAACAATACTACGAACCTCGCCTCCGGTAACGGCACGGTGATTCAAGACGGCGGAGCAGGTGGCACGACGGGCAAGATTCAAGTCGTCAAGATCGGCGCATTCAATCAGACGCTGCAAACCGCCAACACCTACACCGGTGGCACGCTGATCAAGAATGGTTCCATCACCCTCCAGAGCGGCGATAACCGCCTGGCCACCACCGGCACCGTGACTCTGGGCGATACCGGCACCACCGGCAAGCTGGCGATTGGCGAAACGGCCACCGCCCGCAACCAGACCCTCGCCGGACTTCTCACCTCCGGGTCGGGCGGCAGCGTGGTCGGTGCCACCACCTTGGCCGATTCCGTGCTCACACTCAACATCGCCTCCACCAATTCCTTCAGCGGCACGCTCGGCGGGGACGGGACGAACGAAAACAGGCTGGCCCTGATCAAAACCGGTGCGGGCACGCTGAGTCTCTCCGGCAGCAACACCTACAGCGGTGCCACAACGATCAGTTCCGGCACTCTGCAAGCTGGTTCCACCACGGCACTCAGCAACTCCTCCGCCTTCACCATGGCGGATGTGGCGAGTGCCGTGCTTGATCTGAACGGCAACAGCAACAGCATCGGCTCGCTGGCCGGCAGCGGCACCAACGGTGGCAACGTCTCGCTCGGTGCGGGCACGCTGACTACTGGCGGCAATAACACCTCCACCGCCTATGCGGGCAATATCTCCGGCAATGGCGGCCTGACCAAGGCTGGCTCGGGCGTTTTTACCTTGAACGCGGCCCAGGGATATCTCGGAGCCACGCAGGTCAACGCAGGTTCACTCATCGTGAATAACACGCTGGCCAGTTCCGGCGTGACGGTGGCCGATACCGCCATCCTCGGTGGCACGGGCACGATCACCAATTCGGTGGTCGTCAACTCCGGCGGCACGCTCTCCGCCGCGACGGCAACGACGGCAGGCACGCTGACGCTCGGCTCCCTGACGCTTGATGCCAGCTCGAACCTCGCCTACGAATTCGGCGGCACGAGCGATCTCATCGCGGTGAACACCTCGGGTGGACTCACGATCAACGGCGGCGCGCTGAGCCTTTACACCACGGGAGGTGTGTCTCCGCTCACGACCGATGGCACCTACTCACTGTTCAACTACAGCGGAGCGCTCGGCGGTGCCACGTCGAATCTCTCGATCGCCAACTCCCAGGCGGGCAAGGCCTACTCATTGAATGACACAGGCACCGTGATCCAGCTCATCCTCGGCACGGCCAGCAGTTCCGACTGGACCAACGGCACCAGCAACGGTCTCTGGACGGAAGTCGGCAACTGGAGCGGCGGCGTCCCGAACAGCTTCGGCGCGGTGGCGAACTTTGCCATCGCCGGCAGCTCGGTGGCGGTGGACGGTGCCAAGACGGTCGGTTCGATCATCTTTGACAACGCCACGGGTTATACGATCACAGGCGGAGGGAGCGACACCATCACGCTGGACAACGGCATCGCCGCCGGAGCCATCTCCGTCACCACCGGCACCCACACGATCAGCGCACCGATCATCCTGAACGGTCCGGCCAATATAGCGCCTGCGGCGAGCACCGCGCTGACCCTCGGTGGCGACATTTCGGGATCAAAAGCACTCTCCTTTGGTGGAGCAGGCACCACGATCCTCGCCGGCTCGAACAGCTACACCACCACCAGCGTCACCGCCGCCGGCAAGCTGCAGATCGGCGCGGGCAGCTCGGCGGGCACGCTCGGCTCCGGCGCGGTCACCCTCGCCTCGGGCGCCACTCTGGAATTCAACCGCACCGGTTCCTATTCGGCGTCGAACAATATCACCGGGCCGGGCGCGACCCTGACGATGACCGATGGAGCCATCACCCTCTCGGGCACGAAATCGCTCTCAGTCCTTAACCTGGCAGGCGGCAGCCCGATCATCTCCGGCAACAACACGATCACCACCGCAAACCTCAGCGGAGGCACCGGCACGATCTCCGGCAACAACACGATCGCCTCCCTCACTGTGACCGGCGGAACCTCCGGCGTCTCGGGCTCCACCATCGGCACGGCCAATGTCAGCAACGGCGAGGTGAATTTCTCCGGCATCAACACGATCACGACCGGAACCGTCAGCGGAGGCACTGCCACGTTCTCCGGCACGAGCGCGATCACCACCCTCGCCGGTGACCGGCGGAAATTCCGATATCTCTGGCTCCACCATCGGCACGGCCAACATCAGTAGCAGCGGTGCGGTGACTTTCTCCGGCACCAACGCGATCACGACCGCAAACGTCAGCGGCGGCACCGCCACCTTCGGGTCTGGAAACACGGTGACGACCCTAACGATCACCAGCGGAACCGCCAAAGGCGGATTTGCAAACAGTCCGACACTAACCTTGAACAACACCGGGACACTGGACCTCAACGGCGCGAATATTTCGTTCACGTCACCCACCCTCGCCAGCACCGCGACCATCACGGACAATTCCGCTGTCAGCGGGACATCGACACTTGCGATTATCAATGCCGGATCCATCTCAACGAAGGTTCTCAACGGAGCAACCCGCAACGTGGCGCTCCGGGTCACCAATGCCAATGGCGGCTTCGCCATGACGAATGCCGCCAACACATTCGCGGGCGGCATCGTGCTGGCGAACAGCACCCTTGGCACCCGGATGGTGCCAGGAACCATTACCGCCGGGGCTTATGGCACGGGCTCCATCACCATCGGTGAGTCGGCGACGGACAAGGCGGGAATCTATTTCGGAACGGCAGGTCAAACGCTCACGAATAGCATTGTGGTGAATACAACCTTGGGTACGGACGTGGACGGAGGAGTTCGCGTTGAAGCAGCCAACATGGTCTTTTCGGGAACAATCACCGCCAACCTCGCGGATGCGCAGTTTGGAGCGTTTAGCGCTGCCGGCAGCGCCACGCTTACCGGGCAAGTTACCGGGAGCAGTGGCTTGCGTCTGGCGAACGCCAAAATTACTGGGTTCGGGAACAAAACCATCACGGTCACGCTGAATAACGGGACGGCAAACGCCAACGACTATGCCGGCGCGACCACGGTGGATGCGACCTCTGGCATACTGGTTCTCGGCACCAACAATCAGATCCCGAACGGCACAGGCAAGGGCAACGCCATCATCAACGGCACACTCCGCCTCCAGGGCTTCAGCGATACCATCAACGGACTCTCCGGCAGCGGAACTGTCACCACCACGGCAGCCGGAGCTTCGGTGCTCACCCTTGGGGACGGGGACACCACGAGCAGCTTCGGCGGGACGATTAGCAACACAACCGGCACCGTCGCCATCACCAAGACCGGCACCGGCACGCAGACGTTCTCCGGTAACAACAGCTACAGCGGCGGGACGACCCTGACCTCCGGCACACTCATTGCGGGACACAACAGCGCACTCGGCACCGGCCTGATGACGCTGAATGGCGGGAACCTGGCCTCCAATGACGATACCCGGTCGATTGCCAACGCGATCGCCGTGACCGGCACCGTCGGCAACCAGGTGACCGGCGACAGCATCTCCTTCACGGGGACCGCAGGCGGCACGGGCACGCTGAACATGAATCTGAGCGGCACCACGAAGAACATGACGGTGAACCCCACCGCTGGCCAATTTGAGCCGGGCAAGATCCAGTTGACCAAGGGCACGCTGGTGCTTGGCGGGGCCAACAAGATTGGCGACAGCACGGCAATCGACCTTGCAGGGGGGACGTTCAAAACTGGCGGCAACACAGAAGCCGTCGGAACACTGACGATGTCGGCGGACTCGATCATCGACTTTGGCGCCACCATGACGCAGAACACCCTCACATTTAATTCCGGGGACGCAGGCAATTGGACGGGCAACTTGAGCATCTACAACTGGACTGGCAACATGTTTAGCGGTGGCGGAACAGACCAGCTCAAGTTGACCAACCTTGGCGCCCTCACAGATGCTCAGTTGAACCAAATCAGATTCTTCAGCGATGCGGGTGGCACGCAGATCGGCTATGCCACGATCCGACTGAGTTCCGGCCCCAACACTGGCGAACTCGTTCCGATCCCGGAGCCGGCCACGATCATCGGCGCGCTGGCCTTCCTCGGCCTCATCGTCCTGCGCGAGCGCCGGCGGATCGTTTCTCTCTGGAAAAAGACATCCGCATCCCCGCTGTAGCCGGGGACGCTGACTCCGGCGGCGCAGAGCGTCCGATTGCAAAACCCGCCGGCCCGCTCGCCGGCCTCAACGTGGCCGGCGACAACACGCCGTTGTAGCCGGGGTCTGCGACCCCGGCGGCGGCCCCCGTCCACGGGCAGATGCTCTTCGGGAAAGAGCGAGACTTGCTGCGGGGCCGCGTCTGCATCACGGGCAAAAAGATCGATGGCGTTTTGTCAGGAAGCCTCCTGCCGGCCGTTGAGTTTCCCCAAATAGAGGATGTGTCGCTGAAGGACCCTGCCTCCGGACTGAAGATGGCAGGTGCTGAGCGCATGGCTCAGTTTCGCGCGGAAGGCTTGAGTCTGCATTTCTTACCTTCCCTATTGCATCCGCTCCGTAAGCGTCCGCCGTGGCTCCACTGGACGATGAGGTGGGAGATTGCGGAGGCTGTGGGTTATGCAATCTACCACAGCGGCATTGGAGACTTCAGAGATTTTGAGACGCGACAAACGGGGACGCGTGTGGCTGAAGCCGAAGCGGCGCGAGGCACTGCTGGATGAGTTTGAGAAGAGTGGCATGAGCGGGGCGCAGTTTGCGCGGTTGACGGGGGTGAAGTATTCGAGTTTTCAAAACTGGGTGCAGCGTCGTCGCAGGACGCGTGGCGGACGTCAAGATGGCACGGTGATGGCGCAGCCCGGTGCGGTGCGTTTGTTTGAAGCGGTGGTCGAAGGAGGCGATCCCGGTGAAGCGCCGCCCGTGCTGCGGGCAACTGGTGTGGGCGGGCTGTGGATCGAACTGCCCGGCGGGAGCCGGATGTGCGTGCAGACGCCGGTGCAGATGCGCCTTGCGGCGGAAGTGGTGGTCATGGTTGCACAAAGTTCCCGCGCCCGATGCTGAGCTTTACCGGAGGGTTAAAGGTGTTTGTGGCGCTGGAGCCGGTGGACTTGCGCAAGAGCTTCAGCGGGCTGGAAGGTCTGGTGAGCGAGCGTCTGGGCGAAGACCTTCGCCAGGGGGCGCTCTTTGTCTTTACCAACCGCCGTCACAGTCGGCTGAAGATCCTTTACTTTGATGGCACTGGGCTATGGCTGCTAATCAAGCGGCTGGAGAAGGGAACCTTCTCATGGCCGAGGGTGTCCGATCCCGGGACGGTGAAGCTGAAGCTTGCGCCCGGGGCGCTGGCGATGCTGACCGATGGCATTGATTTGCGCGGGGCGAAGCTAAGGCCTTGGTATGAGCGGGAGTAAGTTCTGAAGCATCCCGGGATGCTTGAGGTGACAGATCGTTAAGTAAGTAACTAAACACATAAGATAACTCTTGGCCAGGTGACAAAGAGTTGCTATTCCTGTGCCCAACCTTGATGAGCCCGCGCGAAGAAGAGTTAACCAAAGAGCTTCAAGAAAGAGACGAGCAACTCCGGCGGAGTAATGAGCAGCTTGCGCTCGCCAATGCAAGGATTGCATTGCTGGAACAAAAGATCGACCTGCTTGTGCGCAGGGTCTTTGGCTCGCAGAGTGAGAAGCTCGATCCCGCGCAACTTCTGCTGCTCTTGCAAGGCATGGACGAGCCGGGAAAATCTCCCGAGCCTGTGGCCGAGGAGGCTCCACGGCGCTCGACGGGCCAATCGCCTCCGCGTGAACGCGGTCCACGGCTGCCGGAGCATCTGCCGGTGATTGAAGAAGTCATCGTCCCTGAGCCGGTCAAGCTGGCTCCGCAGGACTGGCGGCGCATCGGTGAAGAAGTCAGCGAGCGGCTCGACTACGAACCGGCGCGCTTCCTTTGCCGTCGCACGGTGCGCCCGAAGTATGTGCAGCGTGGTTTGTTGGACGCCGTGCCAGTCATGGCACCGTTGCCGGACTCGCTCCTGGAACGCAGCATCGCAGCTCCCGGATTACTCGCGCAAATCGTCGTGAGCAAGTATTGCGACCATCTTCCACTCTACCGGCAGGAGTCGATCTACTGGTCGCGCCATCAAGTCTGGCTGCCGCGGCAAACGATGGCCGAATGGGTCGGCCTGGCCGCGGAGTGGTTGCAGCCCATTTACCAACAAATCCGGCAGGAGGTTGTTAGCAGCGGCTACTTGCAAGTGGATGAAACACCCATCCGCTATCTTGCGCCGGGCAATGGCCGGACGAAGCTGGGTTATCTCTGGACCTATGGCGCGCCGCGGGGCGATGTCATCTTCCACTGGGAGACAAGCCGTGCGGCGGCATGCCTGGATAACATCATCCCCGCAGACTTCAGCGGCACCATCCAGTGCGATGGCTATGAGGCCTACGACTGCTTTGCCAGACGCCGCGGTGAAAAGATCCTGCTCGCAGGCTGCGCGGCCCATGTGAGGCGCAAATTTTACGACGCCCAGGAGCAGGCACCGAAGGTCGCGGGCTGGTTCTTAAGACACTTTCAAAACCTATACGCCCTCGAAGCCAAACTCAGGAAGGCGCGGGCCGGACCAAGGCTGCGGCAAGCCGAACGCGCGAGTCTCAGCCGGCCTGTGCTGATGCGGCTGCACCGTGCCCTGGTGCGGTTGAAAACCCGGCACCGCTACCTGCCCCGCAGCCTCATGGGCAAAGCCATCGACTACGCGCTCAATCAATGGCCCTCGCTGCTCGTCTTCCTCGAAGATGGCCGTCTGGAGATCGACAACAACCGCATCGAAAACGCCATCCGGCCCACGGCCGTGGGAAAGAAGAACTGGCTGTTCATCGGGGAAGCCAAGGCCGGCGGTCGCAGCGCCATCCTCTACACCGTCATCGAGAGCTGCCGGCGTCGGAATATCGACCCGTTCGCCTATCTCCGGGACGTGTTCACGCGCCTGCCCTCGATGACCAACTGGCAGGTCAAAGACCTCACGCCGGAGGCTTGGGCAAAGGCGCAGAAGCGCGCCGATCGACGCGCCGCAGCGTAAGCGTCGTAGCCCATCGGGCTATCACGCCTATGCTTCCGGATCAGACCTTGCGAAGCATCGTGTCAAGGGGAACCCCGGCAGACGCTTACTCCGCTCCGATAGCGTGAGCCTTTCAAAGCTTGCCGGTGGAATCGCTGCCGGGGTGTAGGCTCGCGCCTTCATCGTCAATCCGCCGATGCGAAGCCCGCCCTTGTCTGCTTCGATGATGAGGATCTCCTTGGAGTGGGAAGGCGGCTCCACCTGAGGCGAGTTCCAGAGGGATTGAAGCAGCCCGGATTTTTCCGTGTTCACAATGAAGCGTTGACGAACGCCGCCAGACAGTCGAAAGCATTTCGATTCTTAGAAATGATGGTTTGTTTTGATTCCAGGTTTAAAAGGGCTGAAAAGGCGCGTAGCAGGGGTATGGCGTGCCTTGTTTTCTTGAGAAACAAGAACGCGTGTTTTTCTGTAATGCCGTATTTGTCAGTCAAGGAGGAATACCGCCCCCGCAAGCTTTCATTTTTGAGATGTCGGCACGCTCAGGAACAGGAAGTGCTTGGTCTTTGGTCTGGCATGAACAGAAAAAGAACTGCCCGACTTTTTGCCTAATGGACTCTGCCATGAAGATGAGATTGCTGGTTGTTGACGATCATGTCGTGGTGAGGCGCGGGGTGGTTCAGATCTTGGCCGAGCATTTTAAGAATGCGGAATTTGGAGAGGCTTCAAGCGCTCAAGAAGCACTTGAGCGCATTTGGAAAGGCGTGTGGAATCTTGTGATAATGGACATTTCCCTGCCCGGGCGAAGCGGGCTGGATGTTTTGAGAGAACTGAAACAGGCGCGTCCGAACATCCCCGTTCTAATTCTCAGCGTGCATACCGAGGACGAGTTCGCCCTGCGCGCGATCAAGGGCGGAGCGTCTGGATATTTGACCAAAGACACGCTCGCAGCCGAGCTGGTCGCTGCTGTCGAAAAGACTCTCTCTGGAGGTGAATATATCCGCCCGTCGATCGCGGAGAAACTGGTCTCATTTCTTCGTGCTGAGGACGGCGTCTTGCCGCATCAGTCTCTCTCCGATCGCGAATATCAAGTTTTGACAATGATCGCTGTCGGCAAGACTGTGAAGGAAATGGGTGCGGAATTGTCCATGAGCGTAAAAACGATCAGCACCTACAGAGCACGCATGTTGGAAAAAATGAAGATGAAAAATGACGCCGAACTGATTCGTTATGCCATTCGAAACAACCTTGTGGCCTGATACGAAGTTTTTGCTGCATTCATTCATCATTTGAGGATTCCTGCCACCCATGCAAACTGACCAGACTATTGCCGCTGAGAGAGATCTGACGAAAGATCGATCCTTTCGCGAGTTTGTTGCTCCGGCCCTTATCGGGCTTTTCGTTCTGGCGATTTGGGGACAACTCGTCGCCAAGCTGAGTACGGATTGGTCAATTAATCCACAATACGAGTTCGGCTATTTCGTGCCGATGCTCATTGTGTATCTGCTTGCGCGCCGTTGGCCTGATCGGCCTGTTCCCTCCTTACGTGTATCGCCGGGCTTGCTCTGGGGCCTTGCCATCGGATTGCTGGCGTTGCTTCTTCCGTTACGAATCGTCGATGAGGGCAATCCCGATTGGCGACCGCTCAGTTGGTTGTGCGCACTGGTGGTGATCGCCACAACATTGTTGCCCATAACCGCTGTTGGAGGTCTTTCCTGGGCTCGTCATTTCGCATTTCCGCTTGCGCTGATTCTTGTCGCGATCCCATGGCCGCTTCCCGTGGAGGAGGTTGTAATCCAGTCCCTCACGAGAGGAGTCACTGCGCTCACCACGGAATTGCTGAATCTTGCGAATATTCCGGCTGTGCAGCATGGAAATTCAATTGAAGTCCCCACCGGTTTTGTCGATGTCGCCGAGGCCTGCAGCGGCATCCGCTCTCTGCAAGGAACTCTGATGGCAGCGCTCTTTTTCGGGGAGCTTTACCGGTGTTTTTGGGTAAAGAGGATTCTGCTTCTTTTTGCGGGTGTTTTTGTGGCACTCGCCCTCAATTTGTGCCGCACCTTTCTTCTTGGCTGGATCGCGGCAACCCAGGGGATGGAAGCGCTGGAGCATTGGCACAATCGCGCGGGATACGGGATTTTCGTCGTCTCTTTTGCCTGCCTTTGGATCATGGCCGGGCTGCTTCGCGATCCGCAAAGGAAGGATCCGGAAGACAACTCCAAGAGAGGAAAACTCCCTTCGATGCGGGTTCCGATCCTGGCGCTCGTTGCCGTTGGTGCCTGGTTGATAACAGTCGAAGTGGCGACTTCATACTGGTACAGCCTTCGTGAGCGGAATCTCGGAGGCGCCATATCTTGGAACATCCAGTGGCCTCCGGAAAGCTCGGCATTCCGTTTTACCCCGATGCAGGAAAAGGTGCAGTCGATCCTTCGATACAGCCAGGGAACTTCGGGAGTTCTTGAGCAACCGGGAGATCCTGTTTGGCAGATCTTTTTTCTTCAGTGGGATCCGGGTCGCGCTTCCGCTCAACTCGTTTCAATGCATCGTCCGGAAATCTGCATGCCCGCGCACGGCATGGAGTTTTTGTCCCAGGCCGGTTCCACAGAGGTCAAGGTGGACAATTTACGGCTTCCCTTTAACTGTTCGACATTCAAGGCAGGCAGCGAGACGACGTATGTTTTCCGATGCTTGTGGGAAGACAGGCCGATGTCGGGGAAGGGACGCGAACGCACCTTTGATCTCAGTGCAAATGGCCGTCTTGCGAGTGCATGGTACGGACGCCGGAACCTGGGCGAGAAGCTGCTGCAGATCGCAATGGTGGGTGCCAGGGACTTTCAGGAGGCGGAGTCGGATCTCCAAAAGAAACTTCCGCAGATGATCCGAATCAATCGCTAAACTCTGATATGCCGCGCGAGAACAGCCACAGCTTCGAGGAGAATCACGCTTCCGGTCCGGTTGTTGCTTTTTTTGCGAGCCATGTCCCGCGCCTGTACCCCTCCTCCCAAGAACCTGCGAAAATTTTGGAGGCCGTCGGCTTGCTCCTCTGTAAATTCGCGGTTAAACTCGGCGGGTTTATGAACAGCCGTGGCACAACACTCCAGCGATCAAACGCTCGCGTTCAGGCAATGGACGAAAGTGGCTTCGGTCAGTCGTGTCCGTGCGCCGGCCGAATCGAAGGTGATGCGCGAAAACTCACATCCAATCCTGCGAGATCACCGGCTGTGTTCCTGATTCGACTGATTGGAGTCGGGCTGTTCTGCACGCTTTCAAGCGGAACCATTCGAGCGCAGCAGATGCTGCCGCCCTCCTCACAGTCGCCGCTTGGAGCCCAGGAATGGGTGCGGCCCTCCACACAATCATTGCTCGGCGTGGGTGGTGAAATCCGTCCATCTGTCGCTACTGCACAAGCCCTTGCTCAACGTGGCAACATGTTTGGCCTTAACGCTCTTCCGCCTGCGCTGGACTACAACCTCAAGCTCGGCCCCATTACATTTAGATTCGGTACAGGTCTTCAAATTCAGTTCAACGACAACATCAAGTTGTCGGATGCTAACCGCGAGGCGGACATCATTGTCAGCCCGCTGCTTAACATTTCCGGCAGTTGGCCTATCACAAGGTTTAACAGCCTGGGCATTCAACTCGGCATCGGTTACAGTTTTTACCTTTTTCATCCTGAGAACAGTTCGCCCACAACTGCTTTTTCCATAGATCCAAATTTTTCGTCTCTTTCCTTCAACGTAAAAATTGGCGAGGTGTATCTGAACTTCTACGACAGGCCCTCTCTACAGCAAAGCGCCATGAACGAGTTGACTCTGCGAAACCCTGCGCAGACGCTGAACTTCAGCCGGCTCTCCAATGTAATAGGCATGTCTGCCTTTTGGGATCTTAACCGGATTAGTGCTTCATTAGGAATAAATCGTTACGATGTGTATCCTTTCCAATCCGAATACCAGTACTTGCAGCAAGCGGGCGAGACGATAAACGCCTCTGTTTCAGGAAGGGTCAACGAGCTGATTACGGGGGGCCTTCAAGGCAGCCTTTCATTCGTGCAATATAAGGAACAAATCCAGAACGACTCAGGCAACCTGCAGGCAGGTCCATTTGCTGATATTGTGCTGACGCGCTTTTTGAGATTGAGTCTGTCTGGAGGTTATCAGGGCGCGGTCTTCAGTTCCTCCGGCTCGAACGGCGACTCATCAAACCTTGGCAGCTATTACGCAAATATCACCTTCAGCAATAATTTGAATGCGTATGTCAGTCAGACGCTTTCTATCGGGAGAGAAGCTCAACTGGGAACAAATTCGAATTATACCGAGGTATTCTACATTAACCACGGGGCAACCTGGAGAATTTTCAACAATATCTCATTCTCAACAAGTGCCTTTTTCCAGAGTGGAAAGGAATCGGGCGGCGTCTCCCCGCAAGACTTCAATCAGTATGGTTTACTCTTGAGCTTCGGCTATCCGATTGGAAAAAAAATAAGCTCCAGCCTCCAATACTCATTTGTAAGGCGCACGGCCAGCGGGGCCTCCTCTGCGTCTGAAGGTTCCTTGGACTATTATCAAAATCTTGTAAATCTGAATTTCAGTTATGTTTTTTAAGTGCTTTTTTGCGGTAAGCAATCCTGTCCGAAACATCGTCATTTTGATCGCGATCATGGCTCTTTTTGTATCAGTCCATCAAAGCGGTCGCGCGCAGGACACCAAGGAGGAAGTTCCTGCAAAGCAGTCTGCATCTGCGAGCACTTCCGCGGCATTGATGAACAACATGGACGCGATCAATGACAAACGAAAACTTGGATTGGGTGATGTGCTCAGCATTCGCATTGTCGAGGATGAAAGCCCGGCTAACTCGATCTCGGTAACCGATTCTGGCGAAGTTGAAGCTCCTTACATCGGCCGCATCCAGGCCGCCGGCAAGACATGCCGGCAGCTCGCCTACGAGTTAAAGCGTATTTTGGAACAACAGTATTACTACAAGGCCACCGTAATTCTCGCTCTCGACTCGGTCGGAAGTAAAACGGCGATTGCCTCGCGCGGCAAAGTGTACGTCATGGGGCAGGTGCGCAGTGAAGGCCCCCAGGAGATTCCTGCGGACGAGGTTTACACCGTTAGCAAGGCGATCCTCAAGGCCGGCGGTTTTGGCCAGTATGCGAACAAACGCAAGGTCAAGATCATGCGGCCATCAAAGGCCGCAAAGGGTAATTCTGAGACGATCATCGTTGATCTCGTTGAGATTCTCGACAAAGGAATTACTTCAAAGGACATCCCGGTGGAACCAGAGGACATCATTGTTGTGCCCGAGAAGATGGTAAATTTCCTTTAATGCCAGAACTAACTTGATCGTCTATGGCTAACGAATTATCGACAACCACTTCGGCAACCACTTCAGCGTCAATTTCCTCGTGGGTGGTCTTTCTCTCGCGGCTTAAGAAATATCTAACGCACCTCAAGTCGCATTGGTGGGTGCTGATACTGACGATTAGCGCCGGCATTGGCATCGCTACTTGGTTAATCTCACAGAAGGCACCCTCTTATCGGTCGGTTGCCCGCATGATGGTTCAGGGGCAGATCGCATTACCCGAAGGGTCGGTTTACAACGAAGAGTTGAGCAACTTTTACGGCACGCAAATCGAGCTTATGTCAAGCGCGGAAGTGCAACGCCGTGCTGCGGCTAGAGTCGAGAGTTTGCATCCGGAAATCCAGCCGCGCCCGGTGAACATTCAAGTATCAATGCAGCGCGGTACCTCCTTCTTCATTCTCATGGCCGTTGGGGACGAGGCTAATTATACCAAGGAGTTTCTTGACGCCTGCATGGAGGAGTACATTCGCTTCAAACGAGAACTTCGTTCAGAGACTCAAACCACTGCACTTACCTCGATTACTGATGAATTGCTTAAGCTCGATAAGGATGCTCAGAATGGAGAAGACGAACTGATGGCTTTCCGAAAAAACAACAACGTCGTTTTTCTTGAGGAAGAGGGCAACAGCGCGGCCAAGTATCTGGTTGGATTGAAGCAGAATCTTGCAAACCTCAAGACGGAGTACGAGCTGCTAAAGTTGCTGGACCTTGACCAGAATCTGGAGCGCCAGAAGAAGGATAAGACTTCGCCTTCCAATCCAGAAACGAATGGGAAAGCGGAAAAGGATGTGTCACCGTATGGACCGGAACTGGACTATTTGAAGGCAAAACAGCAAATTCAATTGATCACCACTGAAAAGGACCGGCTTTCCAAAGTCATGCGCCCAAATCATCCGCGTATTGTTCAACTGGAGAAGAACATTAAACAGCAGGAAAAGCTTTTTGAATTGTTTCGAGAGCAAAGTCTGGCACAGTTGGCAACGCGCCGCGAAGGCATCGGCCTTCAAATACAGAACACGGAGAGTCAGATTAAGGAATGGGAAGGGCGGGCGTTGGAACTCAACTTGCGCATTGCAGAATATAACAGGCTTAAATCTAAAGTTGACCGCATCAAGGCGCTTTCAGAGCGCCTCTTGGGCACCGTTCAAAGCGTCGATGTTAGCAAGAACATACATCAGGATGTGATTACCATCATGGAACATGCCTCGGTTCCCATCGCGACGAAGCCGGAATTCTCCAAGTATCTTGTCACTGGCGGCATTTTTGGATTGCTAATAGGGGTCTGTTTACTGATTCCTAAAGTGTTGCTGGACGATCGCATTACTTCTACCGTTGAATTGCAGGAAAATTTCATAGAGCAGGTGTTAGGTCAGGTTCCTAAACAGCGGGTCAAAGGGCGCCTGAATATATTGAACCTGGACGACAAGCATCATATTTTTGCAGAGTCCTATCGCAACCTCCGGTCCTCCTTGCATTTTATGTCCTTCGAGGATCCGCGTCCCAAGACGCTGCTGATTACCAGTGCAGTTCCCGGAGAGGGCAAGTCCACAGTTTCCGTGAACCTTGCGATCACAATGGCATCCGCTGGCTCCCGCATTTTATTGATAGATGCCGACCTTCGCCGGGGTGTTGTCCACGAGTACTTCTCACTGCCTTCTTCCCCGGGGCTTTCGGGTGTCTTGAAGGAGAAGCTCAACTGGCGCGATGCAATTGTTCAAACTCCTGCGGAGAATCTGTCCTTTCTCCCGCGCGGTGAACCATTGTCCAACACCAGTGAATACTTTTTGGGTCCTGTGACCGACAACCTCTTGATTGAGATGTATAAGGAGTTCGACTATATCATCTTTGACAGCGCGCCGGTGCTTGCGAATGACGATACAACCAGTCTCGCCCCTAAAGTTGACGCGGCAATTTTTGTTGTTCGCGCATCTTCCAGCACCAAGCGCTTGGTTCGCAGCGCATTGGATGCGCTTTATAAGAGGAACGTCAATGTCATTGGACTTGTGCTGAACTATGCCGACACATCCTCGCCTGATTATTACTATTACTCGAAATACACAGAATACTTCCTGGAGCAACCATCTGCTTGACCTGTTTTTCCGCTCAAGCTTGACTAAGGCGATACAGATGGTGCGCGTTGGTTGGTCGGGAGACACCTAAATGAAAAACTTATACAAAATTGCAAAGCATATGCCTAAAGTGAATGCTTGCGTCATGGCTCGCGAACCCTTCCTTCGCAGCATTGAAGCCAATACGCTGACTCAGGGCACGGGGCATCTGCAAAGGCTTGTTCTTCTGTCAGAAACCCAGAACCTGGGACGCGATACACGCCCCATCCCTGCCAAAGTGAACGGATTTGGTCATGCACTAATAAGATGATCATGAAGTCGTGCAATAACAGAACCGCAATTCCCAAAGATCGACTGCCTTCAAGTATCGATCCGTTATGGTATTGCGTGCATTGTCAACCGAAACATGAACACATCGCTGCCGCGCATCTCCGCAAGCTCGATGGGGTTGATGTTTACTGTCCCAGGATCAAGTTCAAGCGAGTTACCAGTAGAGGATCGGTCTGGGTTACTGAGGCAATGTTTCCGACTTACATCTTCTGCCGCTTTGCTTTCCAGACCATGCACCGTAAGGTGAGTTACTCCCAAGGGGTTCGAAACATTGTCCGTTTCGGACAGCGATACCCGGTGATTGAGGAAAGTATCGTTGAGAGCCTTCGCCAGCACGCCGATTCAGCAGAGGTGATGATTGCCGACTACC
The DNA here is from genome assembly GCA_963751395.1 of uncultured Verrucomicrobiae bacterium. Lineage (GTDB taxonomy): Bacteria > Verrucomicrobiota > Verrucomicrobiia > Chthoniobacterales > Chthoniobacteraceae > CAVVUC01. The sequence continues at coordinate 1,540,755 of CAVVUC010000001.1, forward strand.
AGATCGCTCTTGGTGATGAAGTGCGGATTGTTGAAGGTATTTTTAAAGGACTGGAAGCGGTCGTCACGCAAGTTCTACCAGCGAAGGAGCGCGTGAAGGTGCTGATCGAGTTCTTGGGGCGAACAATGGAAGTCGAAATGAAACAGCCGGCGGTTTTGCCTGACATGTTGCATCCATTAGCCGCTTAGAACAATGACCCCCATGGGTAGTTAAATTGCGGGAGGCATTGAGGCGTCTCAATGCTTTCCTATTGAGGACAGATAAAACGACGTGAGGCGAGGTAAAGTCACAACGTCACAAATGATATCAGGAATATCGTATGACCTTTCTGCAACAGCGGAAATCGGCCAAGGGCGGCAGCTTGCTGTAAAAGGTGCCATGCAGCCGTGAAAATTCATCCATGCCACACGCACTAATAACCGGAATCACCGGACAGGATGGATCGTACCTTGCGGAATTGCTGCTTGAAAAGGGTTATGAAGTTCACGGGATTGTTCGTCGCAGCGCCTTGGAAGATCCCGAACACCGAATGTGGCGGCTGCGCCATCTTCTGCACGACATCCAACTCCACTCGGCCTCGATGGAAAGCTTTGCGAGTGTCTTCAAGACCATCAGCCGTATTCCCGTCGATGAATGCTACCATCTGGCTGCCCAGAGCTTTGTCGGTTACTCCTTTGAGGATGAATTCTCCACATTGAACACCAATATCAACGGCACGCACTTCCTTTTGTCGGCTTTGAAGGAACTCGCTCCGGGATGCCGCTTTTATTTTGCCGGTTCCAGTGAGATGTTTGGCAAAGTCCGGGAAGTGCCCCAGAAGGAAACCACACCGTTTCATCCGCGGTCCGCCTATGGAATCTCGAAAGTCGCCGGATTCGATCTTACCAGGAACTATCGCGAAGCCTACCAGATGCATGCCTCCTCTGGCATCCTGTTCAATCACGAGTCGCCGCGTCGCGGGTTTGAGTTTGTGACCCGGAAAATCACCCGTGCAGTCGCGCGCATAAAGGTGGAACAAGCCACGGAATTGCGCCTTGGCAACCTTGAAGCTCAGCGCGACTGGGGGCACGCCCGGGACTATGTCAAGGCTATGTGGATGATGCTGCAGCAACCGATTCCCGATGACTACGTGATTGCAACGGGCCGGACACACTCGGTTCGCGAATTTTGTGAAAAAGCGTTCGGTCACGTCGGCCTGGACTACCGGGATTTCGTTGTAGTCGATCCCGCCTTTTATCGGCCTGCGGAAGTGGAGTTGCTCTTGGGAGATCCCTCATACGCTCGCGAGAAGCTTGCGTGGGATCCCGAACACGATTTTCCGGGTTTGATCGCCAGCATGGTTGAAGCCGATCTGGAGTTGTTAAGAGACAAAGAAAGGAGCGCGCGCTTAACGACTTAATGGAAAAAGCATCAACGTCGCCGAAAAACAGCATAACGCTACCAATGAGTTCCGCCTACGAATTGCGTATTCGCCCCAATCGACAATGGATTCGCATCGACTGGGATGGCATCTGGGAATACCGGGACCTACTATTTCTCTTTGTCCGGCGTGATTTCGTATCAAAGTACAAGCAGACAGTGCTCGGCCCGTTATGGTTTATAATCCAGCCATTGTTCACCACGTTGGTGTTCACGGTTCTGTTCGGCAACGTGGCCAAGATACCCACTGATGGACTGCCTCCAATGCTGTTCTATCTTTGTGGCATGCTCGGCTGGAACTACTTCGCGAATAACTTTAGCAGCACATCGGGAACACTCGTGACCAATGCAGGGCTGTTCGGGAAGGTCTATTTTCCGCGGCTTATTGTTCCTCTCTCCACCGTGATCTCAAATCTGTTCGCCTTTGGCATCCAACTCGTAGTACTTCTTGCTTTCTGGGCCTATTTTAAATGTTTTACCCCGGCTGGAGCGCTTATAAACGTACATTGGGGACTTTTTGCTCTGCCGCTTATAATCCTACAGATCGGCGGCCTTAGTCTGGGGGTTGGTCTGTGGATGTCAGCCCTAACTGCGAAATATCGGGATTTCACCCATCTGTCCGGATTTATTGTTCAGCTTTGGATGTATGGGACGCCGGTTATTTTCCCACTTTCGATGATTCCGGAGAAGTGGCGACTCCTGGTGGTGTTGAATCCCATGACGATGCCAATAGAGGGATTGAAGTATATTTTTCTGGGACAAGGCAGGGTCGATGCTTTTTACATTTCCATTTCTGTATTGGTCAGCATAGCTGTTATGCTCTCCGGTCTCCTAATCTTTCAAAAAATCGAGCGCAGCTTTGTCGATACTGTTTGAGCGTGCCGCCGAAAGGGAGTCCGTTTAGCTGATGAGCAGCCCCATTATTGAAGTTTGTAGCGTTTCGAAGCAATACCGCCTGGGTGAGTTCAGCGCACGCAGTCTCCGCGAGGAAGTCGAGATTGTGTGGAAACGGCTATCGAGATATAATAGGAGTGTGTCGAATGGAAATGGTGCGAATGACGAGAGTGGGTGCGCGGCGAATTGTTTTTGGGCACTAAAAGACGTCTCTTTCACAGTTCAACCGGGTGAAGTAGTGGGAGTCATTGGTAGCAACGGTGCGGGAAAGTCCACGCTGCTCAAAATTCTCTCGCGCATCACCGAACCCACAGACGGTGAGGTCATCCTGCGAGGGCGCGTCGCGTCATTGCTGGAAGTCGGAACAGGTTTTCATCCGGAGTTAAGCGGCCGGGAGAACATCTATCTCAACGGCGCTATACTTGGAATGAAGAAGATAGAGATCGACAGCAAATTCGACGAGATAGTTGATTTTGCAGAGGTTTCCCAGTTCATCGATACGCCTGTCAAGCGCTATTCAAGTGGAATGTATGTGCGCCTGGCCTTTGCTGTAGCTGCGCATCTCGAACCGGAAATCCTGATAGTTGACGAGGTCTTGGCGGTGGGGGATCAACAGTTTCAAAACAAGTGTTTGGGAAAGATGAAGTCAGTGAGCCGTTCGGGGCGGACTGTTCTTTTCGTAAGTCACAACATGGGTGCTGTCAGCAATTTAACTCGGAAATGCGCATTTCTTTCAAAAGGCCGCATTGTCGATTTCGGAGATACGCAGAGCATTGTGCAGAAATACATAGGCCAAAACTTCTCCAGGGAGGGCTGCTGGAAGAATCCCAAAACCACTTCCCATCCCCTGCAGGTTACGGAGTTGCGTCTGGTAAATCGCCTGGGGAACATAACCAATGAATTCGAAGTGCGCGATGGGTTTACTGTGGAATTAGACTACATCATTCGCAAGCCTGTGCGCGATGCGGTCATCGAACTCTGGCTCTACTCCTCAGACTCCCAGCTTGTGCTAAAGACAGGCGACTTCGATCTAAATCCCGAACTGCGTTCCCAGCGAGCCCCAGGTCTCTATACTGCTCGCGTTCAAATTCCCGGTCAATACCTCAATCGCGGTTCCTTTTACATCGTTCTCAACAGCGGTTTGCCCATAGGTGTTACATTCGACCAGGAGCAGGTTGCCAGCTTTGAGATGGTCGAGAGAGAAGGGGAACTCATTCGCAGCGGGCGAGGAGGTTACCTCATTCCCGGCTTCAATTGGGAACTCGAACCTAGGCTATGAAGCAGTTTGTCAAGGCTACCTTTAACTCCCTTATCGGCCATATTGGTTTGGAAATCCACCGGCGAGATCAACCTGTTATTCCTCCCTTCGTCCCATTTGTCCGTGAGTTCAGTAATGACCAAGTCAGTTTCCGCTACTGGGTCACCAGCCCGCTTTATTGCGAATGGTATGACCCTGCTGTATGGTTTCGCTCTCCAGAAGCCCGCGAGATCGCCCGCCTGGTGCAACCCGGCGACCGTGTTCTCGAGATCGGCGCCAATGTCGGCTTCACCACCTGTCTGTTAGCTTCTCTCGTTGGCCAATCAGGTCACGTAACAGCGGTGGAACTCGTTCCCGCCAACTGTCTCGCAGCTCATGCCCAGATTGGCCTTAATGGATTCCAGAACATCGAGGTCCTTCAATTTGCCGCTTCGGACAGTTCCGATACGCTCAACTTCGAGAATAAGGAAAACGGGGAGGTTGTCTCCACCTCCTCACCTACAGCAGCAGCGGCGCAGCCAGACCTTCCACCAGTCGCCGCGCGTCCTTGCGACGAACTCCTAGCGACACATGGGCCGTTCGATCTTGTCAAAATCGACTGCGAAGGCTTCGAGGGGCGTGTGCTTCGGGGTTCACGTTCCATCCTTGCTTCCCGTCCTCGTCTGGCCATTGAGATTCACGGCGGTGAAATGCTCACCCGCCACGGATCATCAGTGGATGAGGTTTTTTCCCTGATCGATGCTGCTCACTATTCCGGTTCTTGTTGGATCGAAGACGAGTCTTCGGCACGTCCTTTCGACCTTGCATCCCACCCACGGCACATGCGCAGCCACGTTTTTCTTTCTCCGCGCGATTGAGATTTGGTGGCGCTGCTGCCATTCGCGCCTATAGCCGACTTCGCGTCGAAGGAACTAGCTGCCTGCTTCCATTCAGTTGAAACCACTCATTCTTGGTGCAGCCGTTGGTTATTCGCCCGAAAAAGTGCGTTGGTTCGTCGAGTCCGCGCGACGCGTTGGTCTTCACCGGGCGATCAAACTATTTGTTGGCCCGCGGGATGAAGCCCTGATGGCCTATTTGGACGACGTTGGCATCGATCACTGTGTCATGGACTTGTCCGCGTGGTGGATGCCGGAACCCATAGCCCGACGGCGTTTCAACGGCGGTCGCATTCGAGTCCTGCATCGGATCGCTTCGGATCAGGCCGCGCGCCTTCCGCGAGGTGGTGACACTCAACGGAAAATGGTTTGGGGGCTGTTCTCCTGTCTCCATGATGGCTCGGCGGTCCGCTATTGGTGCTACCTTCGTGAACTGAGGCGTGTTGGAAAGGACTATACGAACATTCTCGTGACGGATGTGCGAGATGTGGTCTTTCAAGCAGACCCATTCGCTCGGGTTCCCCTACACGGACTGATGTTGTTTACGGAAAACCACGGAATGCCAATCCGTGACGAGGGTGCGACGCGAAACTGGATCGAAGTGACCTATGGTCGAGCCAGGACCGAGAGGATCCTTCATTTTCCCACTCTTTGCTCCGGGACGACCATCGGCGACAGCGCGAGTATGATCGATTATCTGGAAGCGATCTCCGACGAGTTGCTCCGTCACACGCACAGCGTGGCCAGTTTTCCTGGCATTGATCAAGGCGTTCACAATTGGCTCTATCACCATCAGCGATTGCCGGTCGCCCAGCTATGCGACACTTTCGAGGGTCCGGTGGCAACACTGGGCACGGAGCCGATTGAAAATTTTCGTTTTGACAACCTCGGCCGCCTGCTAAATCTAGACGGCTCACCCGTTCCAATCGTCCATCAGTACGATCGCCATCCGTCGCTGGAAAAGTCTTTGGCGGAATGGCTCGGTCCTGCTTGAAATCGCATGCATTCCATTCGGACGCCCCCCCCTCAACCGCGCGACGGTCGAGGGGAGGTGATTTCAGCTAGGAGACCGGAAATTGTTGCTTCTGCTGGCAATGTGGTGCGTCTTTCCATCATTATACCAACGTATGGAAGGGCGGTGTGGTTGCCGCGCACTCTTCGATCAGTATTCCAACAACTTCCGGAGGATGCGGAAGTCGTCGTCGTCGAACAAAATATCCCTTCGCTCTTCGATTCTGCGGATTGGACTGCCGAGTTGGCTACGGGGCAGCTTCAGCATTTCGTGGTCACGCCACCCTCCCTGCCCGCCGCTCGCAATTTTGGTGTCTCTCGCGCGCGCGGCGAGGTTTTGATCTTTATTGATGACGATGTAGAACTTGCTGCCGGGTTCATCGAGGCCCACTGGAACGCACTGCATCGTGATCCGCCGCCCGGTGCTGTGGTTGGTCGCGAGGTCAACTTTCGGTACTGACCAGCGTGGTCCGGCACCGCTGCTAGCCTTTCGTGGAGGGATGTTCGTTGACGGGGCCTTCGATGCCGTCGTCTCTCAGCCAGCCACCGCGTTGATCGGCTGCAATATGTCCTTTCGTCGCTCTGTTCTCTTGTCTGTCGGGGGGTTTGACCCCAGTTACATTCGCAATGCCCTGCGGGAGGAGAGTGACGTCGCCTGCAGGCTGTTGCGAGCAGGAGAGAGTCTCTGGTTTGAAGCGCAGGCGGAACTGCGTCATCATGTTGCGCCCGAAGGGGGCTGTCGGGATCTTGCGCTTCACAGCACGGCTGCTTACTACCACAACGAGTTTCTATTCCACCTGCGCCATGCGCCCCTCCGGCGAGTTGTGACAGTGATTGGCAGCGAGTTTGGCAGATGGGTGTGGCCGCAAAAAGGAAACCTCATTAGCTTTGTGAAGCGCCTCGTTGCGTGGGGTCGCGGAATCCTATCCGCGCTCTGGCGATTCGTTTTCCCGCGGAGACTTAACCTTTCGCTTATTGGGCCGGAAGGATATGCATCAAGCAGTTAGCCACAGCATAGGCGTGGGTCCGATGAACACTCTGAAACCACCGCTGCCCTCCTTCTTGTCGTTTTGATCGACAGCCAAAAAACGAGTGAAAAACGTGCGCGCCTCGTTCTGGTGGGTTGCGGGGCACTCTCGGAGTTGTATTACGCTCCTGCACTGAAGGGTTTGGCAGCGGCGGAGCCGATTCAGGTTGCGGCGCTGCTTGACCCAAATTCAGCCCGCCTCGATCTGCTGGGTAGCTTTTTCCCTGAGGCGCGGCGGGTGTCGGCGATTAAAGAATTGGCGTCGGATGAAGTGGATGTCGGGATTGTCGCCTCACCGCAGGGATTCCATGCACAGCAAACCATCGATTTGCTGCGCCGGGGGATTCATGTGCTCTGCGAGAAGCCGATGGCATCAAACGTGACCGAAGCCCGGGAAATGGTGTCGGCCGCGCGGCAGGCTGGTCGACTGCTCTCCGTCGGGTTGTTCCGGAGGTTCTTTCCTAGTAGCGAACTGATCCATCAACTGGTGGCCGGTGGGGCCTTGGGCGCCCCCGTTTCCTTTCAATGGATGGAGGGTGGTCCTTTCAATTGGCCGGCTGCTTCGGCCTCATTTTTTCAGAAATCCTCCAGCCCGGGAGGCGTATTTGCGGATATCGGGGTCCATGTCCTGGATCTCCTGCTTTTCTGGTTCGGAGAACCCATCGACTTCGACTATGAGGACGATGCCATGGGGGGGCTTGAAGCCAACGCCCGCCTCCGTTTGCGTTTTGCCAATGGAGTGACCGGCTCGCTGCGTCTTTCTCGGGACACGTCTATCCCGAACGGAACAAACATCCGCTTTGAGCGCGGGTCGATTTGGTTTCAGGGAGCGAGCGCGGATGCGGTGGTCGTGCGGCTTGATGGCAGCAACCATTTGGTTCGGGGGACATTGCACGAGTTGCCTGCCGGTGATGCTTGCATCGAAAAAGGCGTCGGCGCTGCAAGCCGGACGTATGCGCAAAGCTTCATGGAACAGATAGCCAACTTCTGCCGTGCCATCCGAGGCGAGGAGCCACTGCGGGTGCATGGAGAGCAGGCCCTGCACGGCATGGAATGGATCGAGCGCTGTTATGCCGCCCGGCGTATCATGTCGATGCCCTGGCTGACTGCTGAGGAGCGGGATCGAATTCCGCAACTGTCTGTCGAAGAATCGCTGTTAGTCGGACGATGAGTCTTCCCAAAAAAATTGCGGTGGTGGGTGCCAGCGGTTTTATCGGCAGTCGGTTGGTGGAACTATTCCACTTAAGGGGACTTTGTCAGGTGGTGCCTATTGTTCGCGGAGTGAGCGGACTATCGCGGTTGAGCCGGTTCGAGTTGGACTGGCGTCTGGCAGATGCCCGCCAGACGGAAGGCTTGGCCAAAGCTCTGGCCGGTTGCGAAGCGGTGGTCCACAGCGTAGTCGGAGACGCGCGTGTGATCGAGGCTGTAGCTGCCGCCATCCTGCCCGCCGCCGCGCAGGCTGGCGTACGGCGGGTGGTCTATTTGAGCACCGCCTCCGTTCATGGACAGAATCCCGCTCCCGGGACTTCCGAGGAGTCCACCCTAAGCGATCAGCAGGAGGTCGGATACAACAACGCCAAGGTTCGCGCCGAGTGGACACTCGTTGAGGATTCCAGCCGCCATGCAGTGGAACTGATCATGCTACGCCCTTCCATTGTCTTCGGGCCGCGAGACCGTTGGATCAGCATCCTTGCTTCCGAATTGGAGGCTGGCACCGCTTGGTTGATCAACCAGGGCGAGGGTATCTGCAATACCATCTACGTGGACAATCTCGTCCACGCCATCCGCCTCGCCTTGGAAGCACCGAAAGTTGCAGTGGGACAGGCGTATTTGGTTGGTGACGCAGAGAGCGTCACGTGGCGCCAGCTTTACGAACGAACGACTGATCTGCTGGGGTTCCGTCGCGAGGCGATTCAGCACATTCCAGTTCCCACCTTTCCGGCTCGGACAACTCTGGATCGTCTCGACAGCCTGCGCGCCTCTCCTGCAGCACAACGGCTGATCGCGAAGATTCCTAACCAAGTGAAGAGTGTGGCTAAAGGCGCCATCAAGGGGATATGTCCGCTCGTCCTGCCAAATCCCTGGGAGCTTCCCATCACTCCCGGACCGGCAACCAGCCGGGAGATGGTCCTTCTCCAACAATGTCGTTGCCGGTTGCCGACAGACAAGGCGCGGCGACTTTTGCAATACGAACCGCCCGTATCGTTTGCTGAGGGACTGGTCCGCACCCTCGCCTGGCTTGAATGGTCCGGCCGCGTCAAGTTGGCCCGATGATGACCAAAGCCGACACACCTTTTGCCAACTGGGCAGTTGTCGCCCACAAGGACGACACCGGCTTTGGCCGCCAGGCTGCCGATATGCGCAGCGTTCTAGGTGTAGGTAAACATATTGTCATTCCATCCGAGCGGCTCGTGGACCGGCAGCTATGCGCTCAGGCCGAAGTTTTGTTGCGTCCTAATGATCCGCCTGAAAGGGTCAAGGAACTGTTATCAGGTCTTGAAGGAATTGTTTTCTTTGAAAGACACAGTTGGCATCCTGAGATTCTTACGATTGCCCGGGAGTTGGGCGTCGCAACGGTCTGCGTCCCCAATTGGGAATGGTTTCGTGGTTACGATTCGGAATGGAAAAATTGTGACTTCTTTGCCTGCCCGAATGAATTCGCTCTGCGGGTGGTTAATGGTTACGGCTTTAAGAATGCAGTTCATTTGCCTTGGTGCCTTGATCTGGCCAAGTTTCGCTCAAGGAGCATCTCAGGGCCTGCAAGAGTATTCATTCACAATGCCGGACTTGTTGACCCTGACGACCGGAAGGGTACACGCGATACCATCGAGGCATTCAAGCGAGTCCGTCGGGATGACATTCGTTTGATTGTACGAATGCAGAAGGAAGTCCCACTGCCCGCTCTGGACAAGAGGATTGAGCTTCAGGTGGGGAACCTCGCTGATCCGTCGGCGCTCTATGCCGAAGGCGATGTAGCCATTCAACCGTCGAAAATGGAAGGCATAGGTTTCATGGTCGTCGAACCACTGTCCTGTGGGATGCCAGTGATAACCACTGACCATCCGCCAATGAATGAGTTTGTCTCTCAAAAAGAGTTGAGAGTGCGAACGCGATGGTTCAAAAGAAAAGGATTTCCGCTGCGTGCAGGCGGTGTGAAGCAGGCATTGTTGTACCTGCCGCGATTATCTGATCTTGCCCAGAAAATTGCTTGGTGCGCAGAACATGATCTCACAGCCATCTCAAGGCAAAATCGGGATTGGGCGGAGAGGACATTTAGCCCTGAAAGAATGCGGCAGTCGTGGAGTCGAGTCCTGTCGTCCGCTTTGTGCTTCGAGCATGCCTCAAGTGCGCAAGTCTTCGGTGTTGTCTGAAGGAAGAATCGAATGAATACGACAGCAACCGACCTTGCCCGCTCCTTTGTCGGATTGCAATGAGGCATATTTGGCGAAATGAAAGCGTACCCTCTGCACAGCAATGTCTCGCTGGAGGAAGCCTAAGTGCTATACATAATTTGCTTCGACTTCAGGCCAAGGTGAGGCTTGCAGTTGGTTTTGTTCAAGGCTGCCACCAAGTAACTCAACTCAAGGTAATAGGAGAGTTCGAGGTTTGATTTAACACTGTCCAAGGATCTCAATGGGTTTAAGTGCCTATATTCCTTGTTACAATAACAGGGAAACACTTCCAGCTGCCATTGCCGGAATTCAGGAGCAAACACGACGGGTCGATGAACTGTTTGTCATTGATGACGGTTCGACCGATGACTCTGCGGAAGTTTGCAGGTCGCTTGAGGTCCGCGTGATCATACAGCCAGAAAATCTTGGCCGTGGAGCGGCTCGTTCCCATGCCATGAAAGAAGCTTCTTATGATCTGGTGCTATGTTGCGATGCCACAAACTCCCTTGCTCCGGATTTCGTCGAAAGGGCAGTCCTCTGGTTTGACGAACCGAAGGTGGCCGGCGTTTTCGGACTCATTACCGATCCGAATCCCGTGGGTGCCGTGTGCCGATGGCGGGCGCGTCATTTGTTCAAGGCAGATCACCCGCACCGTGTTACCCATCATGCTCATCTCATCACTTTTGGAACCATGCTGCGGGCAAGCGCTGTGAAAAGTGTTGGTGGGTTCGACCCCAGCTTGCGACACAGTGAAGATGCAGATTTAGGTGAGCGATTGCTTGCCGCAGGATTTGACGTAGTGGCTGACCCTTCGCTCAAGGTTTACTCCAATATTGTAAACACGCTGTCTCAGACACTGGAGCGATACTGGCGATGGTACGTCGGCAAGGAAGAGCGATTCAGTTTAATGGATTACCTGCGGCTGATGTGGTTTGCTCTGAGATCTATGGCCTTCACGGACATGCGTGCTGGTGATCCCATTGCCGCTGGGATCAGTCTGCTGCTTCCCAACTACCAGCTTTGGCGGTTTGTTTCTAGGTCGGTTCGATCATGAGACGCTTCTTTTACATATGTCGTAGGATTCTACAAGAAACTGGCCTTCGGAAGCAGGTTTTTTTCATGAAAGATAATCCGAACCTTGCCCACATTCAGGCAGGCGAGTTCTCCTACGGACAGCCGTTGATCATGGGTTGGGATGGAACACCTGAGACCAAGGTAACTATCGGAAGGTTCTGCTCCTTTGCCGACGGTGTGCGAATGCTGTTGCGGGTCAATCACCCAATCCATTCACCTTCAACATATCCCCTGGCCAAGATTCTGGGTATCGACCACGACGAACCATATGAGTGGTCCGGCGGCCCGATCGTGATAGGGCATGACGTGTGGATTGGACAAGATGCCGTTATCCTCGGAGGCGTGACCTTGGGACACGGGTCGATAGTGGCCGGCCATGCGATCGTCACCAAGGATGTCCCCCCCTACGGAATCGCGGCGGGAAACCCGGCGAGGCTTGTGAAGCATCGCTTTGACGACGCCACCATCCAGCGGTTGCTTGAAATCCAATGGTGGGACTGGCCGCTGCCCACGATCCGGGAACATGCCGTGCTGCTTTCTACCGGACGGGTTGATCGTTTCTTGAAAGTGTCGGAATCCATCTCTGCAAACGTACAATGAATGTGCTGATCGACAGCAGCTATTTTCCGACTCCGATTTCCACCAAGAGCGGACACGGTCGCATCTGGTCCAACCTTTTTCGGCGCCTGCCGTCCGACATGGATGTCTTTTGCAACAGCCGCATTCGGAATCTGCCCACTCCGATGCCGAAGCCTTTGAGGGGGGGGCTATTACCGATCCTGCGCCCTTACCGGATCGCTTACCTGATCTCGGAATGGATATCGTCAACATCCACGATGCATTACGCTGCGCCGAAGTTCATGAGTTTGTTTCCCTGCGAAGCGGGTCGCTCGAGTTTAGAGATCCAGCCATGGGTTTAGGTGCGAAAGGCAAATCGGTTTGACGGCCCTCCGGCAACTTCATGCTTTTGGGAGTGCTCGACTGCTCATCGTTGATTTTGATCTAGCGGCGTGAGTGCCTAGCGATGTCAGTCATTCCTTGCGACAATGTCAGAGGATGAGTGCTTCCGACGCCAAGCCGCAGCGATCAGACCAAAGCGCCAAAGCCCGCCATAACAGGTACAATAATTCATAATAGCCCTACAATCTATGCGCATTCGACAAGCACTGCGAACTCTCCTTAACAGGCTTCCGTTCGTTGGGGATATCCGACTCATAAAGCATGAACTTCTGAGGCTGAGTAATGAAGTGCGTTTGCTACAAACGAACTCAGCGATCGCCTTGAAGGACTTTCAGTTGGAGGATCACCCGCGCTATGGTGATCCGCAAAGGCTGCTTCGATACGCCGCCCAAGTATGCTCACAGAACGGAGAGGACGGCATGATATGTGAGATATTTCGCCGTATCCAGATGGCCAGCCGCGTTTTTGTTGAGGTGGGAGTGGGCGACGGGTCTGAGAACAATACAGCGTTCCTTCTCTCGCAAGGATGGCGTGGATTCTGGATCGATGGTAATGGAGATTTTCTCCGGAATATCGAGAGGCGGGATGACCTTAACGGTGGGTGCATTAGTGGAATGGCAGCGTTCGTCACCAAGGAGAACATTACGCCTCTTTTCTTACAGCTCGGGATTCCCGCGGAATTTGATCTTTTGTCACTTGATATTGACCAGAACACACTTCACATTTGGGAGGCACTCCAAGGATTCCGTCCGCGCGTCGTTATCGTGGAATACAATGCCTCAATTCCTCCGGATGTTGACTGGAAAGTGAATTACGCACCAGATCGCACTTCAGACGGCAGTCACAATTTCGGCGGTAGTCTTAAAGCATTTGAGATTCTTGGTCGTCGGCTTGGATATTCCCTCGTTGGATGCGACTTTATGGGGATCAATGCGTTCTTTGTTCGTGACGATCTCGTCGGTGATAGCTTCGCCAAGCCACGGAGTGCAGAGAATCACTATGAGCCTCCACGGTACTCTCTAGTTCATCGGCGCGGTCATCCCACTTCTATATTGGATCGGTCGGGAGATGCTTAGCCAATGGCATAAGTACTCTAGCGAGTTATCGTTTTGATAGCCGCTGATCTTGATTAGGAATGGAACGCCTGAAAACAAGAATAATCGGGAAATTCTGCTCCGTTGCCGATGGTGTGCGAGTGCTCTTCCGGTTAAATCATCTCATGTGCGTGGCTAGAAGCGCTATTATGAATCCGTCGTCCGTAGATAGCTGGAAATCATATGGAGGGAATGGCCTCTCTCCAGAATCAAGAAGCACGCATTGCTTCTTTCCAGCGGGAGAATGGAAGAGTTCCTGCAATTGGCTGAGAAGATGACCCAGACAGGCACCTTAAGGCCAGTGACATGAACGTGCTCGTTGACAGTGCCCTTTTTATGGCTGGGTTGCCTGCGAGATCCGGACATGGCCGTATTTGGAGCAATCTATTTCAACGCCTTCCGCCAGACATGGAAGTGTTCACATGCAGCCGTGTCAAGGGACTGCCGCCGGCCATGCCCAAACTGTTGCGGGGATCGCCACTGCCCGTTTTACGCCCTTATCGGTTTTCCGGACGTGTTCTGAATTGGACAGCCTATGCGATTGACAAGTTGGTTTCATTGAGGTTGCTGGCACCAAGCCTTCACACGGCAGGAGAGGCCATGCTGAAACTCGCGAAACGAATCCCGATGGTTACGATTCTTGACGATCTAACTCCAGAAATGATGTCCGGAACAATGCCTGAATGGATCGAGCCCAAGAGGCGAACACTGGAGGCGGCTTCCATCATTATTTGTATTTCAGAAAGCACGAAAAAGCTAGCAATGGGACATTACAAACTGCCAGAGGAACGCTTTCGGGTGGCACCCCTCGCAAGCGACCTTGTCCGGCCGGTCATGGAGCGCTCCATCCGTCCGCACGAACGTCCTTACTTCCTGGTGGTTGGAAACAGATCGGGATACAAAAACTTTGATCTGACCCTGCGCGCCTTTGCCGACCTGGCACATTGCGCACGGGATGTCAGCCTCCTGCTGGCAGGAACGGAGATTGCGGATTTCGAGCGGGTCAGAATTTGGGAGTTGGGCTTGTCCGAGCGTGTGCATTATGCCGGCAAGCCCGATGACATAGCCCTCGCCTCGCTGTATGCGCACGCGGTCGCCTTTGTTTATCCATCTCTTAGCGAAGGTTTCGGCATCCCCCCGCTGGAGGCCATGATCTGTGGCACCGTGCCAATCGTTTCCAACCGCACAAGCATGCCCGAGGTGGTCGGTGACGCCGGCATCCTGATCGATCCTCTGGACGCTGATGAATTGGCCGACGCCATGTTGCGTCTTCTGGAAGACACCACGCTCCGATGCGAATTGGTGAGCAGGGGGATCAATCGGGCGAAACTTTTCTCGTGGGATAAAACCATGGAACTGATCTTCGCCGCGTGGAGGGAAGCGGCGGAATTTGGAGGATTAAAATAGCCTTCTTGGTAACATAGTAACGCAAGCGCATTCCTAAGCTCTAAAATCTATGTCTAATGTTATTGGTTCGCTACTTCGCAGCGCCAAATGGCGGATCTGGTTTGAATGGAAGTCCGCGAAATGGAGAAAACTGCAAAGAACGAAAGACACCGTTACTGTCCAAACCAAACACGGTCTCCTCACGCTCTCGACAAAAGACAATTGCTTGAGCCGCGAATTGTTCATTCATGGTTCTTTCCAGCACGATCTAATCGTGGGCGCTTTGTCTTTCCTCCGAGCAAATGGATTTGTTCCGCCGAAAGAGAATGGCTGCGTTTTGGATATCGGCGCGAACAACGGAGTGATTTCCATTGGAATATTGGTCCACAAGCAGATGCAATCTGCGATTGGCATCGAGCCGGATCCAACAAATTTTGAGCTGCTGAAACGGAACATCACGGACAACAAATTGGAAGGCCGCTATTTGCCACTTCAGATCGCAGCTTCTAACCGCTCGGGAGAAGTTTGCTTTGAGGTCGATTCATGGAACCTTGGGAACCATCGCGTTAGGCTGGAAAGCAGCGCCTCAAAAGGAGGGCCTGTAACTACTATGGTGCAGGCAGAGCCACTCGACTCAGTGATTGCCAGTCTGCCGCGTGAGTCTGCAGAGGCGATTGCCCTTGCATGGATCGACGTGCAGGGCCATGAGGGGTATGTCTTCGAGGGAGGAAAGCAGTTCTTTTCCAGCGGAATTCCAACAGTTGCTGAGATCTGGCCCAGGGGAATCAGAGAATCGGGAATGGAGCCGGCTAGATTCTGCGAAATCGTCGCCAGCCTGTGGTCCGAGTTCTGGGTCTGGAGGCGCTGCGGCGCATTCGTTTCATATCCGAGTGAGCATATGGGCAAATTCATGGAGGAACTCGGCGATGGAGATAACAACTTTGAAGATGTGATCTTTACGGGGAAATCACGCCGGCCTTGATGGATGGAGCCAATCAGGGCTTCATCTTCAATCGAAACCGCTTGCGCGGCCGTCATATCTTCATGCCGATACCCTCCCAGCGCAGCAGAGCAGCCGGATCTGCTCTAATCGTGATCAGATGCCTCAAATCCTAGTTTGCAACAACTATCCGCTCGATCGGGTGTGGGAGGAAGTGAAATTAAAAGAAACTCCTGATCATCACCTCTACGGCATTAACTATTTCCATGAAAGAAATTACAGTGTTGAACTTATTCCATTTGGACGAGTAGACATTGGACAGCGATTGGGATCATTGGCCGGCAGAATGCGGCTGCCGATTCCGATCGGTGATTTAAGCCAGGAGTTCTCCATCCTAAAAAGGCTAAACAACGCGGATTTGATTTATGCGCCCTGTGGTGGTCAGACCGAATTGTTACACTACTTAAGAGCGATGGGTCTTCTAAAGGTTCCAGTTGTATGCCTCATGCACCATCCGTTTCCAAGGGGGAGGATGGATTTTTTGAGAGCGGCTTTCTACAAGGCGTCTGTAAGCGGCGCAGATGCCCTGCCGACTCTCAGCCAGGCGGTTACCGAACACTTGCGCTCGCGATATGGAGCCGGACACAAGGCTTTTTCGATGGCTTGGGGCGTCGATCTCGCCTTCTATCCCACAAGTTTCACGTCAGGGCGCGGAGTGATTGCAGCTGGGAGAACGGGGCGCGATTTTCCAACATTCGCCAAAGCGGCTTCCCAGACGAGGTCGCCTGCGACCATTATATGCCTCGATGGGCATTTCAGAGGTGTGGCGGCAGAACATGTGGAAAATCTGAAGGTGTTGGTGCAGCGTGACGAGCCGCCGATTCCCGGCAGGGACGCGGGCTGGATGAAGTATCCCGAACTGCTAAGCCACTTTGCGGCGGCCCGGGCAATCGCGATCCCGCTTTACGCACAGGAAAGCCTTGCTGGATTGACCAGCCTCATGGACGCGCTCGGGATGGGCAAGGCAGTAATCATGACACGAAACCGACACATTGATATTGATATAGAAGCCGAAGGCATCGGATTCTTTATTGAACCCGATGACGTAGCGGGTTGGAAACGGGCGATTGAATGGTGCGAGAATCATGAGGAAGAATCCTTTGCGATGGGACGTCGCGCGCGACTGTTGGCCGAGAAAAAATTCAATTCAGAGCTTTTTGCTGCGAGCATGATGGATGTATTTGATCGATTGTTGGGTTGCACGCATCTCGCGGTAAACCAGCAACCGGCAATTGCATAATGAGCGCATGAAGGCACATGCCCTGTTGAAGTAGTAACTTGTTACTGGGAGACCCAATATTTGGCTGCTCACGAGCCAAGCGAACGCAAGCTTAGCCGGCTTGCCAATTCTAAATGATCCCTCTTTTAATCAGTAATTGGTTTAGATCCATGCGAGACATTCGCACCCGCGTGACTTTTTCCGGCAAGTTCATCCAGGAAATCGATGGGTTGAGGTTCAGCGCAATCGCCTCGGGTTTCGCCTGCTACCTCAATAGTGAATACTCGAAAGTGAAAAGACGGAAGTTTCCAGAGGCGGGAGATGGAATGCCGCATGAGGTGATTCACACATTGCGTTTTGAGGTTCAACTGTTTTTTGCAATTAGTGGTATTCTTGTCTTCCTGTTTCAAAAGGCGTTCATTATCCTAGGATGCTCGGCGAAAGCGTTAGAGCGTGTCATGCACTTGTGTGAAAGATCGAGGTCAACATCAGGACGATAAAGGCGACCCAGTGAAGGCCGGCAAGGGTTTCGGGCAGTCGTTCATAGTCCCTTGCCAATCGGCGGAAGCGCGCGGCCCATGCAAACGAGCGCTCCACCACCCAGCGCTTTGGCAGAAGGACAAATCCGCGTTTGGCCTCTTCCAGCTTGACGACGATCAACTCGATCCCCCGGGCTTGCGCAGCCCCGGCAGGCTCTTCTCCGGTGTAGCCTTGATCGACATAAGCTACTTCCACGTTCTCACCCGTGGCCTCTTGAACTTCCCTGGCAAGATCGGCGACCTGCGCCCTTTCCTGTTCGTTGGCCGGAGTCACTTTCAGCGCCAGCAGGTGACCCAAGGTATCGACCGCAGCATGCACTTTGGCCCCCTTCTTCCTCTTGTAACCATCGTATCCCGCGCGGTGGCCGCTCTCAGGGGTCGATTGCAAAGTGCGTCCGTCAAGAATCACGGCCGTCGGGTGGCCTTGTCTTTCCAGCGCCATGCGCAGAATCATTCGCAAATCGTGGGCCATGGATTCCAGCACCCCCGCCTTGATCCATCGCTGGGTTTGCTGATGAACCGTGTGCCAGGGCGGCAGATCATTGGGCAGGGCGCGCCAGGCGCACCCGTATCGCACAAGGTAACGAAGGGCGTTGAAGACATCCCTCAGGCCGTGGTCTCGCTGCGGAGCCTCTTCTTTCATCAGAGTTAGATAGGGCGCACAAAACGCCCATTCCTCATCGCTGACATCGCTCGGATAGCCGGTTTTCCCGGAGCCTTTCTTGTAAGTTTTCTTTGCCATCCCAAGCGTAATGCTTGGATGTATTTACAAAGTACGGCTTTTTCTTCAAGAAAGTGCATGACACGCACTAGTTTGGCATCTTGATCGAACCTCACAAAGCGGAACACGAGGTTCTGGATCGTTGAAAATGAAAGAGGCTTAGGACACAAAATGCATGCGACACCTGCATTTTCGTTGGTGATACCAACCTGTCAGCGCAACGATCTGCTTGCGAGGTGTCTGGACAAGTTAGCTCCAGGTGAGCAGACTCTCGCAGCCGATCAGTATGAAGTTATTGTAACTGACGATGGGACGGTCAATAACGCACGGGAAATGCTGCATTCCAGAGTACTCATGGGCGCGTTGGATTGAGGGGCCGCGTCGCGGACCGGCGGCGAATCGTAATAAGGGGGCTACCATTGCAAAGGGAGAGTGGTTAGTCTTTACAGATGACGACTGCATACCTGATGACGGTTGGTTGGCTGCTTACGCTCAAAGTATTACCACTCACCCTTCTACATTGATCTTTGAAGGTCGTGTTTACGTGGATCGGCCTCGAAAATCGCTCGCCGAGTCATCGCCGGTGAATGATAGAGGCGGATGTCTATGGTCGTGCAACTTTGCAATTCGCGCAGAACTTTTTCGTCAGATCAAAGGATTCGATGAACGTTTCCGCTACGCAGCGATGGAAGACGTCGAGTTGGCTACCAGACTTAGGAAAGGCCAGAACTCATGGTGCTTTGTTGCAGAGGCAGCCGTATGTCATCCATGGAGGGAGGCGGGTGGATGGAATCATCACCGGCGACATGCGGAAGCAACTTTTACATACTTGTCGATTCACCCGGAGCAGGCGTACCGACTTAATTCAAGATTCTATGTACGATGTTTTCTCCGGGCGGTTTGTAAAGATACAATTCCGGATCTGATCCGACTGCGTGGCGCTGGAATGAAGGCGGCCATTCTCGAGCTTGCTGCGCATCTTAGAATGACAGTGCTTATGCTGATACGGTTAAGTGGAAAATCGTCCAAATAGCATTGACATAAACGACATATTTAAGAGATGCCAAAGCACCTGGACGGAGAAACGAAATACACCGCGCTGCGTCAGTCCTTAATGGACGAAGGCTAAGTGCAGATATGCGCAGGCTGATGAGACTCCCGAACACTCGTCAATAGACCTCAGCATGATGTCGATGCTCATTCCTGAAACTGTGCGCCAGAACAGAAATATTTCGCGGATGGTGCCTTTTCAGTAGTGATCAATCTCGCCGAAACAATTGCCATGTTTGCTGCAATCCGAAGCATGCTGTGACTCGAGAAAGCCTGCGTATCCTTAGCTTTAGCAACTGCGATCTCATCGAATCTCAGGGAACTGGCTACGTAATTTTGAATTTTGCCCGTGGATTGGAGTCACTTGGACACGAGGTCATTTTATTTGGACCCAACGACTGCATGTTTTGGCCCGGACAATACAAGGCGCGTTCGCTCATCCTCGCGGTTGGTATGTGGTGCCGCGCCTTGCACCGCGTTAAGAAACTACAACCCGATATTGTTGAGTTCTACGGCGGGGAAGCGTGGTTGGCAACCGATCGGCTGAGTCGAATCAAGGACCGCACCTTCAAGATTGTAGCCCATTCCAATGGTATAGAGCCCTTTGTAGCGCAAACTTTAGCCCGACACGCTATCCACAATACGGCACAGGGCGAGTCTCCCAAGTGGTATCAAGGACGATTGCGCTTGCCGGTGGAGAAGGCATTCACGAGGGCCGATGCCATCGTCACCGTCAGTCAACCCGAGGCGGATTACGCCATTCAGCACGGCTTTAAGTCCAGGGAGTTTGTTCTTTCGATCGACAACGCCCTTCCGGAGGATTTCATTGGGTTGGCATTCGACGCTAAACGCCCAAAAGTTATTGGCTTCTGCGGTTCGTGGCTGGCTCGAAAAGGTGTTGATTTGATTGTATCGGACGTGAGTGCAGTGCTTCGGCAATTCTCTGAATGGAAGCTTAATATCGTGGGAGTAGGACGTGACTTCCAGGCCAGGCAGCACTTCCCTGCCGACGTAGTCCGCCAGATCACGGTCAATAGTTTCGTCACAGACAAGGCTGAACTTCGTGGTATTTACAATTCATGGGCGATTGCTCTAATGCCCTCCGTCTATGAGAGCTTCGGTTTGGTTGCAGCAGAAACGATGGCTTGTGGCTGTGCTCTTGTAGCCAGTCGCACCGGTTTCGCCGCATCGTTGACAGACGGAGAGGAGGCAATGCTACTAATTGAACAAGCATCTCCCTGCCTGAAGGATGCACTGACGGCACTTATACAAGATGAGGCTCTCCGGATGCGGGTCGCCAGACGCGGGCAGGAGCGTGTTCAGCGACTGCGCTGGTTGCCAAACACAGCCGCCCTAGAGAATTTCTACATTTCGCTTGTTGGCCATGGTTTTCAAGATGCTCCAGGCAGGTCGCTGTCTGTTGGCGTATGAATGTTTCAAATCCAATGACTTGTATCCACGGCGCGGTCGCGCTAAATCCTGCTGACCGTGAATACAAACCGCTTTTGAATCTTCGTTTTATTAGCGGGTCGAGGTTACAAACTGCAAACAGTGACTCTCTGAACCTCAGAATGGCGCAATCTGTAAAGCACGCCCCAAACCAATGAGAGTTCTCGTGGTGAGTCCCTGCATGGGCGGTTATGGAGGACTGGAAGCGTTCAACCTCGCCCTTGCGTCTGGTCTTTCCGGCGACACCGACGTGAGCGTTTCCGTTTTGTTTAAAGAGACAACGCAATTCAAACTTGGCGATGATCTAAAGGAGAAACTCAAGGCAGCAGTTGTGCCGGTGGAGTTTTGTAAGAAGGCAAGCCTTCAGCTTCTGCGTGCAATCAAGGCGGCGGATGTTGTTCATCTCCAAAACCCGTGCCCTGATGTAACGCTGCTGGCCAAACTGCTTGGCAAACCGCTGCTTACACAAGTGATCAATCACAAGGTGGAGGGAAATGGCATTCACCAAAAACTTTGGCAGATGTGCCTTTCTTTAGCAGACCGGCGCTTCTACATCTCCGACTTTGTCCGGTCTTCATGGGAAGACAATGGCACATTGCCGGATAGTCATGTAGTTTTTCCAACGTGCAAGCTGGCGGAGGGTTTTTGCCCGTTTGCGGAGCGACGTGGATTCAGCTTTGTCGGAAGATGGATAGCGAACAAGGGCATTGAGACATTAGTCAAAGCTTATCACAAGGCGGGATTGAAGCCTCATGAATGGCCTCTTCGACTGATGGGAGATGGACCTTTGAGAGACTCTATTCTCAAGTATATCTCACAGCAAGGCTTGCAAGGAGTCGAGGTTTTTGGTTTCGTTGATGAAGATACGAAAGCCGCCGTGATCAGATCTTCCTGCTTTATGGTAATACCGCCGAATACCAAAGAAGATTTCGGTTTAACGGCAATTGAGGCCAGAAACATGGGAGTGCCTTGCATTATTACGCGGGACGGAGGACTTCCGGAAGCTGCCGGTCGGTTTGTGATTTCCTGCGAACCCGGTAGCGTGGAGGATCTTGCTCGCGCGCTAAGGACTGCGGCTGGAATGAGCGCAGCGGAATATGCAGAAATGGCTTCTCAAACCTACAACAGTCTTAAGACAGAGTTGCCTCATCCTGGATTCTACCGGCAGCATTATCTTGAGTTATCAAAAGGGCAGGTGGGATAGAGTGTTGCCCGGGCTTTAGACATTCAAAACGACAATCCATAAACGTGCCAACGAATATATATCAAAGTGGGGAATATGAGGAGAAGAATCCCGGATGGCACACGGAACATTCCGCGTGGAAAGCTTCCCAAGCACTTTCTTTGTTGCGAAGGCATGGGATCCAACCAGACTCAGTGTGCGAGATCGGTTGCGGTGCGGGCGAAATACTTGTGAACATGAGCCGCGCACTAAAAGCGCGTTACATTGGCTTTGAGATCTCTCCGCAGGCATACAAAGTTGCAGACGAGAGAAGATGTGCTGACATCGAATTCGTATTGGGAGATTTTCTGAGCGCACAAACTCCGCAATACGATCTGGTCATGGCGATGGATGTCTTTGAGCATGTGGAAGACTACCTCGGGTTTCTGCGCGCACTCCGCAATCGCGGGCGGTGGAAACTTTTTCACATTCCTTTGGATATATCCTGCATGTCGGTTTTGCGTCCATTCACCCTTGCCATGGCGAGGGAACGGGTTGGGCACCTCCATTTCTTTACCCGGGAGACGGCGCTTGGTTCGCTGAACCATTGCGGCTACAAAATTCTAGACGTTGTCTATACCGCCGTTGAACTTGATCTTCCTTTTGGCGGTGTTAAGCGTGCCAATTATCTTAGAAAGCTATTGGCCAAAGCCCGACCGGAGTTTGCGGCAGCTTTACTGGGTGGCTTTTCGCTTCTTGTCCTAGCGGAGTAAATGAAGATATTATTTCTCGCGGGCTGCATCGAACCCGGCAGAAGCGGCGTGGGTGACTACACCCGCCTGCTCGCCGCGTCGTGTGTCAAATTCGGAAACACATGTGCGATCGTGGCAGTCAACGATCCATATGTCACTGAAGTCAGGAGGGAGACTTTATATGTTGAAGGCGGATTAATTGAGTTGCTTCGATGCAATGGCAGGCTCGGCTACGAAGGAAGCGCAAAAGCGATAGGGGCGATGATCAATAGCATTAACCCCTGTTGGGTTAGTGTGCAGTTCGTCCCCTACGCTTTTGAGCGCAGAGGATTTATCTGGCCACACTTGAAGCCGCTGGTTGATCTGCTCCGTAGTTTTCAAGTACATATAATGTTTCATGAGCTTTGGATTGGCGAGTATCGCGAAGCGCCTTTGAAAGAAATTGTTGTTGGAGCTGTGCAACGGGCAATGATCAAGTGGCTTATGAAAAGAGTTAGCGCCTTGAGTGTTCACACAAGTACATTACTTTATCAGTCAATCCTGCAACGTGCAGACATATCGGCTAAGGTTCTCCCCATGTTTGGGACGGTGCAAGCAGGGATGATCGATGCCGATGTGTGGCTGTTTCCGCTGTTCCAGACGCACGGGATTCCAGTGACGCGCGAGTCGCGCGCCGACTATTGGCTCATGGGCTTATTTGGCAGCATTCATCCCGGGTTTTCCTTCGACGAAACCCTTTTCGAGTTGAGACAGGCGGCTGCAGAGCGCAAGCAAACTGTGTTGCTACTTTCCATAGGTGATGCCGGCCCCGGTTCAAAGCTCTGGAATGAGATGGAACAGAAGCATGGGAGCCATATTCACTTCGTAAGTCTGGGGCGGCAATCAGAAGAACGTGTTTCACATGTCTTCAACTCTATGGACCTCGGCCTTAGTTCGACTCCGCTCGATATTATTGGCAAAAGTTCCTCGGTGGCGGCTATGCTTGAACATGGTCTGCCGGTGCTAGTAATGGACGATGGCTCTTCGGACAGTCCGGCTCATGAGTCGTTGCCGGTGGGCATCTTTTCTCGCCGCCAGTTCTTTCCAGGAAAAGTTTACCTTAGTCCTTTTCCACGACGCCGGCGCGTCGGTGTGGATGACACGGCAAGGCGGTTTCTTTCCAGCCTTGACGGAATACAACCGCCGTCGCAGGCCATTTTGTCCCACGCCGCCACCTTTGCGACACAGTGATCCAGCAGTTTGTCAATCACGGTCCGGTGAACGTACATTCGTTGATTTGTCACCGTGACATCGATCTAAGTTTGCACTGTCTGCGATCGCTGGAATTGTGCTCGCAGGATCCCGTCCGTATTGTCCTGCACGACGACGGTTCTCTTGTCGAATCGGATTGGCAGAAAATCGAAGCTGCCTTGAAGCATCCGGTCATTATCAAACGGCGGAGCGCCGATGAGGTAATGGAGGAAAGACTGTGTGGTTATCCATCCGCTGCGGAGTTCCGGCGGGACTCAGTTTGGGGCTTGAAACTGCTTGATATCGTTTTGCTCGAGGAGCGCGCCTGTTTTTACTGCGATGGCGACGTTCGGTTCTTCCGGCCTTTTACCGGCTTGTTCGCGGAGGGAACCGCACATGGGCGCTCTGTTTTTCTTGCAGATACTATTTGGGACGCCTACTCGGTGCGACCGTGGCACCTTCTGGACAGCCGAAGGCTTCGACTCCAGTCGGGAATCAACACCGGCCTTACGATAATTGATCGCGATATGTATGACTTGGAGTTTGTGGACTGGTTTCTGAAGCAGCCGGATTGGCGCTGTATTCCTGCGTGGACTGAACCTACATGTTGGGCGGCGCTCGCGTCGAGGACCAACGGCCACGTGGTCGCGCCGACACAGATCGCCAATTTGTATCCCTCGGCGAGAATCACTGGCGATACCTTTGGAGGGCATTTTCTCTCTGCCTACCGCGGGCAGTGGAATGAGGCACTATGGCATCACCTGATTGAACTCCAAGAAGCTATTCCGGTGTCAATGCTCAAGACGCAAGTCTGTTCTGCCGTACGACTGGGATTGAACCAAACCAAGCGCAAGCTGGGCAACACGATGAGACTATGGCTCAACCAGGCACACCGCAGTTCCAGCTAACAAAACCATCAAAATGAAAGAGTATCGAGAACACTCGTCTTGGCGTGCCGCAGTAAAACATGTCATTGGTCTGACTGTCGGGATGGACCGAATTCGGCAGTTGCAAGAACGCTTGCGGTACTGCCGGCTCAATCTGATCGAGACTAATGCTGGCTACGACACGAAATACTACCTGAATATCGAGCGGTTCAACGCCCACTGCTATGATCTCCTGGCTAAGTGCCTCATGGAGGTTTTCGCGCCCCGGCGTGTTGTTGACGTCGGGTGCGGTTCAGGGGGGATTTCGCTGGCGCTCACAAAATCAGGGTGTCCGCAGGTAGCCGCTTTCGATTACTCTAGCGATTCCGTGCGGATGGCAAGGGAGAGAGGTTTAGCCGAGGTTTCTCAACTCGACCTTCGTGAGGCTTCGCAGATTCCAGCTACAGGAGACCTTTGCCTTTGTCTCGAAGTCGCGGAGCATCTTCCACCAAAGTTTTCTTCGTGCCTTTGCAAGCTTCTAGCCGGCGTTGCGCCGGTCGTCGTTTTCACGGCCGCTAAACCCGGGCAAACTGGACATCTGCACGTCAACCTTCAGCCGCAGTCTTTCTGGATTGATAAGATGGCGCAGGCTGGACTCGTGTATGACGGGGCTGCTGTTGAGAGAATGCGGCAACTGTACGGGGGGAGGATGATCCGGGATTACGAGCAAAACTTGATGGTATTCAGGAGACGATCGGTTGCGATTGCGGACTCTCGGGTCTAAGTGGACTGGATGAACAGAACCGTTTACACCTTGATCTGTTCGAGGGATCTGTCGCTGGCACGAGCCACGCTTGGTTCGTTCCAGCGATGCTCGGCAGAGCCCGTCAACTTTGTATTCCATGAAGATGGCACCCTGACTCCGGCGGACGTGGAAGCGCTGCAGGCGGCCCTCCCTGGGGCGTCAGTGATCGGTCAGGAACAGGCAGACGACGAGATATATCCCCGCCTGGAAGGATACCGGCATTGCCAGGCGTTTCGACGGGCCTCGGTGTATGCGCGGAAACTGTTCGATATCCCGCTGATTCCTAAGCCGGAGATCTTCTACTCGGATCTCGACATCCTGTTCTTCCGGAAGTGCGGAGGCTTGTTCGCTTGGCCGGACGATGTGACCGAAGGGATGTTCATGCGGGATATCGAAAGCTACTATTCGGTCTCCAGCCGCCTGGTCTTTCGGGGAACTTTACGGATCATTCAATCCCTGAATGCCGGCTTCTATCATATTCGGAGCGGCTTCATGGATCTGGATTTGGTGAATTGGTTTTTGGGGCGAGATGAGTTTAGAACTCTTGCCGGTGCTGGTGGGGGAATGATTGAGCAAACGTGCTGGGCGGTTCTGGCAGCCAGAAAGCGAATCAGGTTTTGGGATCCGTCCCAGGTTGCCGTCGTTGACCCACGCGGTTTCGGTAAGATGCGTCGCCATTTGATCATCGGCCACTTTTCAGGCCCCTCACGCCCCTTGCTTGCCCGGGCGATCGAGGAACACGATTGCTATCTTGATAGGAACGACAGAAATGCTGACGCAGAGAATCTGCGATATGTGAAAGCGAAAATGTTTACACCGCTTGCGGTCTTGGGCTACCAGATTAAGAAGAAATGCGGCCTGCTTCCGCACCAACACCTCTAGCGATGAAAGACAGTAAACCGACGTTGAATCTCAGGGAGTTCTGCCTTTTTGAAGAGGACGAGGTTCTGCCCAAAATGGGTAATGGTAATTGTTAGTCACCCAACAGGCAACGCATTTGCCCGTGCCTTAACGCAAAGTCTTCACGAGGCGGGTTTGCTTCAGCGGTATTACACTGCGTTTGCCATAACAGGAGCGCCGCTCTATTTGGATCTCGTGCCCAAGCGCTTGCGAGAGGAGTTTGCAAGGCGGTCTGTACTGTCTGCCTTCCGCCCTTGTCATCAAAAGCCCTCTCAAGGAGATCGTCAGGAACCTTGGTGGAAAACTTGGCTTAAAGAGAGTAGTTCGCCATGAGCGAGGCTGGGCATCGGTGGATTCTGTTTACAGGGCACTGGACCGCAGGCTGGCAACTGCACTGGATGAGGAACGTCCGGACGTTGTTTACTGTTACGAAGATGCAGCTTTGCAGACTTTCTTAACAGCCAAGAAGCTAGGCATCCATCGCGCCTATGACCTCCCGATCGCATATTGGCAAACCGTCAAGGTGCTTTTGGATGACGAAGCAGCACGCTGCCCCGAGTGGGAGCCCACTCTGATCTCCACGCAGGACTCTGAGGAGAAGTTGGGGCGCAAGGATGCTGAGTTGGAACTGGCGGAGTTAATTGTTTGCCCCAGTCATTTTGTGTTCCGTTCCCTGCCAGCAGAGCAACAGAAGCGCGCGACCGTGTCTGAATTTGGAAGTCCGGGTACAATTCCGGATCATGCAGTCGAGAGGAGGGCAGCAGAGGCAAAACTGCGTTTCCTTTTTGCTGGCACTATGAGCCAGAGAAAGGGACTTGCTGATGTTTTTCAAGCATTCAAGCTCTTGCGGCGGCAGGACGTTGAACTTGTCATCCTGGGGTCGGCGCTGATGCCCCATGAGTTCTATCGCAAGCAATACCGCGAATTCGTTTACGAGTCCACGCGGCCCCATCCAGCGGTGCTTGAGTTGATGAGGAACTGCGACGTCCTTGTTCTTCCATCCATTGTTGAGGGGCGTGCTTTGGTTCAACAGGAGGCCATGAGTTGTGGACTCCCTTTGATCGTGACCGCAAACACCGGTGGAGAGGACTTGGTGGAAGAGGGGCGTACCGGATTTTTGGTTCCTATCCGAAGCCCGGAAGCGATCGCAGAAAAGATTTCCTGGTTTGCGGATCACCGTCACCTCTTGCCGGAGCTTCGCAAATGCGCTATGGCTAAGGCGCGGGAGCGAACTTGGGAAGCTTACGGAGCGAAAATTGTTAACAAGCTTCTGCAACTCGCGAAAGAACCGCTATCGTCAGGAGAATAGCATGGCAACTACAACATACACGACCTCCACTGATGGGGTGCTGGGCTACGAATCCGGGACGATTCGCTCGATCCGGGCATTGGTTTGGGTCTATGTGCTTCTGCTGCTATTTGAAGGTGCATTCAGAAAGTGGATCACGCCGGGCCTTTCGAGTCCGCTGATGATCATCCGGGATCCCGTCGCGATTCTGATCTACGTCCTGGCGATCAGCGGGGGGGTGTTTCCAACCAGTCGCTTCATGGCGTCGCTGGGCGGTATTGCGGCTTTGGCGGCCCTGTTCGGTTTGCTGGCCGAGCAGTTTGTGCCCCAAGTTTACATCTTCGGTTTTCGCACAAATTTTTTGCACCTCCCGCTTATCTTTGTAATCGCACGCGTCATGAACCATGAGCATGTAGTGCAAATCGGACGATGGTGGCTGATTCTGGCGATTCCGATGTCGATATTGATTTTAAAGCAGTTTCAGGGTGGGGCAGACAGCATTCTGAACACCTGCGCCGGTGGCACGGGGGTTCAACTTGGCACGTCAGGAATGAAAGTCCGTGCGTCGGGTACTTTTTCCTTTGTCAGCGGACTGGTTTCGTTCTGCGGGATGACAGCCGCATTCCTACTTTATAGCGTGGTAAAGCCCAAGACCTATCCACTGTGGCTACAGGTGGCTGGTGCTGCCAGCTTGATCGTATCCGTATCCACGAGCGGAAGCCGGTCAGCGGTTGGAGCAGTGGTTGCGGTTTCGGTCGTGGCGCTCTGTGCGGTGGTTTTGCGACCGGCCCTGTTGCTTCGCACACTCTTGGGTTTGACCTTAATTGCAGCCATCTGGGCAGCCGTTTTTCAAATGGGAAGTGTTCAAGAGGGGACGCAGGTCATGAGCCTGCGATTTGAGGAAGCTGGAGGACATCAGGGTATCTGGCCCCGTCTCTTTGGAGGATTCTACCGGGACTTGCTTTATGCCTTCGACGCTCCTTTATTCGGCGGAGGTCTTGGTCGAGGCACCAATGCCGGCGCGGTGATGGCCGTAGGAAAAGTGGATTTCGGTATGGGAGAAGATGAGTGGAGTCGTTTGTTGCTCGAGAGTGGTCCGATAGCCGGGTTGCTTTTTATTGGTTGGCGCGTGACCTTGGTAGTTTTCCTGGCACGACTTTGTATGCGTGAGGTGAAAACTGGCAATTCGCTGCCTTTCTTTCTCTTCGGGGCACACGGCATGACCATTCTCAATGGGCAGTGGGGGCAGCCTACGACACTGGGCTTTGCTGCACTGGGAGGCGGATTGTGTCTTGCAGCAGCCAACGGACTGACAGCGAACAATCGTCCGCCGGTTCTTCGCCAGGATTCCCGAAACTCTCATGCCCCTGTAAGAAAGCTCAGGAGCAGGTCTCCGTACGCAGAGGCGTTGCACGGGCATGGATAAACTGCACCAAGAAGGGATTGCGTGAGGGTTCTGCTGATCGGTAATTATGAGTATGACCAGCAGGAGAGCATGCAGCGCTTCGCCAACTTGCTTGCCAGGGAACTGCCAAAGCATGGCGTGGACGTTGAAGTAATCCGTCCGCGTCCGCTTTTGGGCAGGTTAAAGCCATCGCCAAATGGGGCAGGCAAATGGCTTGGTTATCTGGACAAGTTCGTTTTCTTCCCACTTGTGCTCAAACGAAGGCTGCACAAGTTTCGAATGGCGAAGAGGGAATCGGGTTTTGTCGTGCATATTTGTGATCATTCGAACGCATTCTACACAACTCACTTAAAGGAAGTTCCGCACTTAGCCACCTGTCATGATCTCTTGGCAGTCCGCGGTGCATTGGGTGAAGATACCGATTGCCCGGCTTCTTTGACTGGCCGACTTCTCCAGAAACTGATTTTGTCGGGGCTAAAGCGAGCACGGTATGTAGCCTGCGTTTCTCACGCGACCAGGGGCGACCTTCTGCGTGTGGCAGGCGGAGTAATGGCAATGAAAAGTTCTGTCGTTCTCAACGCAAAAAACTACGACTACAATGCTATCGATCGAGGTTCGGTCTCGATCTTACTCCAGCGCTTTCGCCAGCTTGATTTGAATCAACCGTATCTTTTGCATGTAGGGCATAATATGAAGCGCAAGAACAGAGCGGGAGTTCTTCACATTCTAGCGAGCCTAAAAAATTGATGGGAGGGCAATATAGTTTTTGCGGGTGAACCTCTGGACGAATGTGGCTTACAGATTGCAAAGGACTTGGGTATCATAAATAGAGTAATCCAGATAGTTAAGCCCTCGAATCCAGAATTGGAGGCACTCTACAGCAGCGCATTTGCCCTTATTTACCCCTCCAGAGCCGAAGGGTTTGGCTGGCCTATTATCGAGGCCCAGGCTTGTGGGTGCCCAGTTGTGTGCAGTGACCAGACGTCCGTTCCAGAGGTCGCCGGCGATGGGGCAATTGTATGTGCCGTTGAAGAGCACGAGGCATTTGCCCAAGCGATCCTCCAACTGACAGATCCCATATATCGAAAGGCACGAATCAAATCAGGAAATGAGAATTTACTGCGGTTCTCTTTAGATCGAATGATCGCTGATTACTTGAGAATCTATCAAAAATTGATCGACGAACCGTTGCCAGAAGAAAGAGAAAGCAGAGGGACTGAGCCGGGTTTCACCGAAAAACCCGCCTTACACTCTTAGCCGCCGACTGATGCGATTACCAACCAAACTGCTAATCGGGGCAAGCGCTTTTCTTCCATGGGGTCTCAGGCGTCGGATCCTGGAGTTCTTTGCGGGATACAAGATACACAACACTTGCAGGATAGGCTTTTCTCTTATTATCCCCGACGAACTGATTATGGACGAAGGTTCCAGAATAGGGCACCTGAATGTTTGTAAAGGGATTAAAAGACTCCATTTGCACGGTCATTCTGTGATCAGCAGTTTGAATTGGATCACAGGCTTTCCCCTCTCAGCTTCCAAGCATTTTGCTCATATACCGGATCGTTTGCCACAGCTCATTCTCGGAGAACACGCGGCTATAGCAAGCAGGCATTTGATCGACTGCACGGCGACGGTGACTGTAGGTAAGTTTACCACGGTGGGGGGATTTTATTCCCAGATATTGACACACAGCATTGACCTCGAATCATGCAGACAATCCTGCAGCCCTATTGAGATAGGATCTTACTGCTTTCTCGGAACAAATTGCG
Source organism: uncultured Verrucomicrobiae bacterium (assembly GCA_963751395.1). GTDB lineage: Bacteria > Verrucomicrobiota > Verrucomicrobiia > Chthoniobacterales > Chthoniobacteraceae > CAVVUC01. The sequence goes on from CAVVUC010000001.1 coordinate 1,571,300, forward strand.
TTTTGCTCGGTGGAAGTATTCTGCCACATTACTCGGTTCTTGGTGCCAAGTCCTTGTTGAACAAACCGTGGACGGAGTCACTTCAGCTATACGCAGGAATACCAGCGCAACCGATCAAGAAGCTCTCTACGGAGACGAGATACTTTGATCGGGAGGTTGGCTTTGTCTGGTGACGAAACGCCAAATTGAGGACGTCGATCATTTGTTTGAAACCCTCTGAAGCCTATTGCTGGCAGGAATGCGTATTACTATAGTCCAGGGTGCTTTTCTCCCTGTGCCTCCTTTGATGGGTGGTGCCGTGGAGAAAGTGTGGTTCTCGCTTGGGAAGGAATTCGCGCGTCGCGGACACGAGGTATGCCATGTCTCCCGGTGCTACAGCGCACTGTCAGATCATGAAATCATCGACGGTGTTCTGCACAAACGTGTCCCCGGCTTCAATACAAAGAGTTCGTTAGTTTTGTTAAAGGTGCTAGATCTGTTTTACTCCCTACGAGTGCTGTCGATCTTGCCCGATGCGGATATTTTGGTTAGCAATACCTTTTGGCTGCCGATGATTGTCAGAAAGCGAAGTAAGGGACGTCTCTACGTTCATGTTGGTAGATATCCAAAGGGGCAGATGCGGTTCTATTCACATGCGGCGCGGCTTCAAACAGTATCAAGTGCCATCGCAGATGCGATTGTTGCAGAAACGCCCAAGCTGGCTGAGTCTGTGTGTGTGATCCCTTATCCTCTCGCAGAAGAGGGGAAGGAAATGACAACTGACGAGGGGCCACGTGAAAAGTTACTGCTGTATGTCGGCCGCGTTCATCGGGAAAAAGGCCTGCATATTCTTTTGCGCGCATTTTCTGCTCTGGCCCATGTCGCGATGAAGGGATGGCGCCTCGTTATAGTAGGCCCTTCGCAAGTCGAGTGTGGAGGCGGTGGTTTCCAATATTTACAGGAGTTGAAGGCATTGGCGGGAGCATTCCCTGATCGTATTGACTGGGTGGGGCCGCTCTTTGACACCAGGCAACTTGCGCACTATTACCGTAAGGCAATGCTTTTCGTTTATCCTTCGCTTGCAGAACGGGGTGAGACTTTCGGGTTGGCGCCTCTTGAGGCGATGTCACATGGCTGCGCTCCGCTGGTTTCAAATCTTGAATGTTTCCGGGATCATGTTCGCGATGGAGTTACGGGCTTTGTTTTTGAACATAGAACGGCGGAACCAGAACGCGCCCTTGCTGCACGACTCGCGGAATTGGTTCAAGATGACTCTCGATTGGCCGTGGTGGGAGCTGAGGCGCGACGCAAATGCTGTGAGTATAGCTTAAGAACTATCGCTGAAAGGTTTTTGAGTGACTTTTCGACTATTCTCCTTGAATAGCGCTGGGCCGCCTGCTCGATGACTTCATAATTGCTCGTACGCGGAATAAACTTGTCGCAAAAGCATTGGGACTAGATAACAGGCCCGTAAAACCCTACTCGAACCGATTCGTATTAAACCTGGCCATATAGACTCAGGCGACGACTATTCAGTAAAGGCGATTGTTGCCGAAAACACCGCACTCGTTCAGTGGGTGGCATCGGGCCCTTCTTTGGAAAGGGGAAGGCGATGGCGCAAGATCTTTGACACACGCGAGGCGGCGGAGGAATATGTCCGGGAGGAGCGTCGAATACGCGCCACATTAAACATTGATACCGTAATCAAGGGTGAAAAAGCTTCCACCCAGATCCAAGAACCTTTTGAGGTCCTGAAGGCCCATGGCAAGACTGTTGAGGAGGCCGTGCAGTTCTATCTCCAACACCTCGATCAACGCGATTCGGAGTTAGGCGGGAGGACTCAAAGCCGCAATCGCGAGAGTGAAAAGTCTCGCATTTCCGAGGGAGCAAGGACAAGTCCATTTTGGGGTTTGAGACTCGTCGCAATGTTGGTACTGATTGGGGCGGCATTTGCTCTTGATAATGCCATAAAATCCCGGACCAATCTCGTTGACAATAATAGGACGTTGAACGACAGCTTCGAGTCGAACCCGCTTTTGTCAGGCTGGACGAGTTCCGGACCAGGAGTGAACTGGACGGCTGAAGAGCATGTCTCAGGTAGCCGTTCTGTTTTGGTGAAGTCGGGAAAACTGTCAAGCGCTCTCCTTTCCGCGAAACCAATGCAATGGTATCGGCTTTCATTTCAGTCGAAAGCTCCTGGGATTGTCGCGAACGTCGGCAGCAACGGTTACGGCTATTGTTCTGTGTTGTTTTACGACGAAGCAGGCAATCAACTGGCACCCGATTTTTATAGTTCGATTTTGCAATCTGACGGTTGGCGGCCGAATGAGTTTCGGTTCCGGGCATATTCGCCGTTAAGCGCAGGCGGAGTGCCCCTGAAGTCCAAAATGCGAATCAACTTCGAAACCATCGGGGAGCAGCCTTTTTTCGTGGACGATGTGAATGTTGAACCTGTCGGCACACCCGAAGTGGCGGATTGGTCGGATGGACTATACGAAAAACTGCCAGCAAAAATCGAGTACCGACCCAAGTCTGATCGATGGGCGCGCATACCAGCAACCATGGAAAAGCTGCGGCGAGGCAACCGCATCCGGATTGTGATGCTAGGGGATAGCATCCAGCAAGACTTGGCGAACACACCTCTGGACGTCCATCTTCAAAAACAGTATCCGGGAAGCCGGGTTGAAATCATTCCTTCCGTACAAGCACGAAAAGGGGTGAGTTATTTCAAAGTTCACGTCGAAGAGTACATCACACGTTATAAGCCCGATTTAGTGATTGTTGGCGGGATTAGCAACAGTCGAGACATGGATGACTTTCAGGCACTTTTCGATCAGATTAGATTAAGGGATCTTCAAGCGAGTCGAAAAACAGAAATCATGTTAGTCACCAACAACTGGAGCCCTAGCATAGTGCCGCAAAATGCGTATAACCTCTCACCGACAATGCACGAACTCGATCAAAAGCTGGAGAACAATGAGGACATTCCTAATGATTATCGTGGCGATCTAGTAAGGTTTGCCGCTGCGAACGACTTGGAATTCCTCGATATTCAGGGAATTCTCAGTGAGTTCATATACGGCCCTGCAAAGGCGGCGAGTGTCGGGCCGCCTGTGGGAGCAAAGGGTGAGCCCTATGGCTATTGGCTGCGCGACTCTGTGCATCCAAACGATCAAGGGAGACAAATCATGGGGCGGATTCTTCTGCGCTACTTCACGCCAAGTCTTCAGAAGCCGGTCCAGATTCCGCGTTCAGAAGTAGAAAGACGACAAGCCAGATCCTCAGAATTTGCAAAGGAAACAATTGACTACGAAACCTTGAAACAATCGTTGGGAGAGTTTTCAGTCGAACCGTCAGAACGTCCTGTCTTTGCGGATACGTTTTCATCAAATTCGCGATTCAAGCTCGATCACATGATCTTGAAGAACGGCTTTGCTGTTAGCCAACCAGATCGGAATTGGGCGCAGGTGACTTACGATTTTGGGGAACCGCTCGAAGTGCGCGACGGTGAAATCGCTGTCTATTGGGCTTTTAAGACAGATGCCTCAAAGGGGCAGGAGTTGGCAAAACTTTACATGTATCTTAATTTCGCAGACCCGCCACAAACCGGTGTCCCCGTACCAGCCAGGGTGGCGATAGTCATCCGTCCGAGATCTGAATGTGTTCTCTATTGTGACCCGGGCTGGCAGATGAAGAAAGAGCCGGAAATGCAGATTCTGGTTCCGGAAGAGGCGTTTCCAGATTTGCGCACGGTTGAGAAATTCCGCATGCTCATTCAGTGGCGTGGAGGAGACCTAGTGGTTGTCGAACCCGCCTGGTGGAATTATACCTCTGCGCGATGGGAGAGTTTCGTCTATGGTGACAAAGCGAAAGCTGGACCCGTAGTGATGCAGCTAAGCATTAAAAAGCATCTCCTCGATCACACCGCTTTCAAATCACTCTACTTCCAGTCCTGTTCCGATGCTCCCATGCTGGATACCGTGTTGGTGACAAGGCGCCCGATGCAGAGGCCTGAGGAGCAGGCATCATCTCATGACTCGACCAAGGAGTTAGCGCCTTCACCAGAACCAAAAGTTCATTGAACTTCTGCTGCCTTTCTCTCCCCAGTTGACTATCCGCTTCACGATTGATGCTGCAAAACGCCTCGGCCTTGCCCTGGAAGACGCCGCGGGAGGGTGGTTGATCATCGTGATCGCTGCCGCGCCTTGGATGTATGGCTCCACGCGGCACTGGGCCATAATTCGTTTGTGTGTTCTTCTTAGTTGCATGGCGTCTTACTGGGTGGCGGGTCTTATTTTGCAGTGGAGGTTGCCCAGACTTCCAGGAACAGTGGGATGGCTTGTTTTGTTCCTGTTGATCTCCGGTTGGCTCACGGTGCTTGCCGGCTCCCTGCCTGCGGCAGATGCCTTTACGACAAGTCATTTTGCGATTCTCTACGCGCGCTTTCCTGGCAGTTTTATTGTAAAAACGCCACGGGAGACCATGTGGCTCTTCTCTGGGTTGCTGGCGGCGATGTGTGTCACAATCGACCTATCCGCCGACAGGAGTTGGCGAAATGGATTTTGCGCAGCCATGTCCATCGTGGGAGCGTCCATCGTGATCCTCGGTTTTGTTCAGATAACAACCGGTGCGCCAGCGATTCTGTGGAACCACGACATGCAGTCGAACGGCTTTTTCTTTGCGACTTTTTTCCATCGCTCTCTGGCAACACCCTTCATCAACCTTGTCTGGCCGCTGAGTGCAGCACTGTCGCTTTCAGGAGTGTTTCAGACGACAAAGAGGCAGTGGAGGAAGGGAGTTGAGGTAGTGTTATGGGGTCTTCTGTCGCTGATTTCCTTTGGCGGACTTGCTGCGCAGGACTCCAGGTTTGGTCAGTTGAACGGACTTGTCCTCATCTCCTTGCTATTCATCTGGATTCTCTGGAGAAGACCCATGAAACTGCGGGCCTTGCTGATCAGGTCAGCGATCATCGCTATCATCCTGTTTTGTCTCCTTGTCATCACCGCCTTCAAGACGGGAAAGTATACTCAGATTGCTGAGCGTTGGCAGATGCTCCTGCCGCCACAACAGACATCACTGGCATCCATGCCCATGTCAGGCGGACTCGCCATGCATCCGAACATGTTTCTCGAATCCACTGATCCCAATTATAGAATGTTTCTCGGGGCACAAAGATTGGTGGCGGCAACCTGCTTGAGAATGCTGCCTCAGAGCGGCCTGCTGGGATTCGGCCCTGGTACATGGTCGTCAACCTACATGCATTTCACCAACGACACTTTTCTTCGCACATTTTATTTGCATCTTCAGTTCGCCCACAACGATTACCTTCAAACAGTTGTCGAGTGGGGAGTCCTTGGCGCGGCTGCCTGGGGACTTCTGATCGTTGGCGCCTTGGAGGCGACCGCGCGGCGTCTTTATACAAACCACGAAAGGAAACAATCAGTGACACGAGACGAGGCTATCGCATTTGGCTGCGCGCTTGCACTAATCGGTGTCTTGCTTCATGCGCTCCTGGACTTCCCGTTGCAGATTCCCTCGATACAGCTTTATGCTTGCGTCTTGACGGGGTTGCTCTGGGCAGGCCGCCTGCGGGGTGCAGCAACACAGCCTGCGGCAGGTCAGCATGAAAGTTAACCTTGTATTGCCTCATCAACTGCCCTTTCCACCCAAGCGCGGTGGAGGTGTGGAGAACCTCAACTGGATGCTTGCGCGTGAATTTGCTGCGCGCGGTCATGAATTGGTGGCTTATTCACGGGCTGCTCCGGAGATGCCTTCGAGGGAGATTGATCGACACGGTATCCGGCATGTTCGCGTGAAGGGTTATGACCTTTATCCCAACCGACTCCTCGACCATGCAAACGCGCTTCGCTACGCATGGAACCTCCGTCGCGTGCTGGAGCCTGCGGACGTGACTTCTTTCCACACGCCGTTTTCGTTCTTGTTGTGCAGGGATTCGCGGCTCGGTGTCTGCACGCACACAATCCACCGAACGCCCAAGTCGCAGCTTCCTTTTTACCGAAGACTTGACCGGCTCTATTGCGGCAGCGACGCCGTGGTGGCGCAGGCAAGGCGGATTGACAGGAAAACGCCCAAGATCAAACGCATCTATAACTGTATCGCCATTGATGACACGGTGCTGGCCACGACAACTCCCCGCAAGCCTGGCGGCCTGCTTTTTCTTTATGTTGGAAGGTTCGTTCCGGACAAAGGCATCGCTTCTTTGGTGCAAGGATACGAACTGGCATTGCGCGATTTCCCGGCGAACAGGCTTGAAACGGTGGGGCCGCAGAAGGATGAGAGTGGGGCCGACGGAAGATTTTTTGAGGAGATGTGCCAATATGTGCAAAGCCGAAATTTGTCGGGCACGGTGGCTTTTCGTCCTCCTATCTTCGATAGAAATGATCTCAACTCATTGATAGCGTCCGCCGATGTGATTTGTGTTCCCAGCTTGACCGGTGAGACTTTCAGCATGGCGATCCTCGAGGCCATGGCGATCGCAAAGCCTGTCCTTGTTTCCGACTTTCCGCCAATGACTGAAGCGGTGGAGCACAAAGTTACTGGATACATTGCGCGTGCCGGGGATTCTTTGAGTCTCGCCGAGGGAATCCGATTTTTCGCGGAGCGTCCCGATGAACTCGGGTCGATCGGTCGTGCGGGCTTCGACAAGGCGCGGAGCAGCTTTTCTGTGCAGAAAATTGCGAGTGAATACCTGGACGATTTTGCTTTGCTGATTGCACAAAAGGCCGCCCGTGGATCCGATCCCGCCGCAGTTGTTCGCTCTCATTCTGGGATTCGATGAAGCATTCCTCCGACGGAAAATGGAAGGTTCACGCGGTGCGGCCGTGGAGCGCACGGTTCCGCATGGCGATGCTTTTGTGGGAATGCTGTTGGACTTTGTTTTGCGCCTGGACGCCCAAGCCGTTGAATCGCTGGCGATTGTTCTGGCTGAGATTATTCGGAGCCAGGATTTCCGGCACGCCGTTCGTGCATCAGAGGGTTCGCATTCAGATACCGTGGCATCTGACATTGCACCACCGGGCATGCATTGGGGACGGTGCGACGATCTACACGCTCGACCGGATCGAGATCGAGGAAGGGGCGGTCGTTGCACAGGACGCTTACCTTTGCACCGGCTCTCACGACTTCGACAACCCCGAGTTGCCGCTGATAACGCAGCCAATTCGGGTGGGCAAACGAGCGTTTATCGGAGCGCGGGCATTTGTCCTTCCGGGAATCAGCATTGGAGCGGATGCAATCGTGGGTGCGTGTGCCGTTGTGACGAAAAATGTGCCGGACAATGCAATCGTTGCGGGGAACCCGGCGACCTGCATCAAGCTTCGAGACCGCGCAGGTCTGAATGAAGCAGGTCTGAATGAAGTTGCCAGGCACCAGCGAACAACTTATTAAAATGCCCGCAGTTTTTCCCATGCCAATTGAAAGCACCGCGCCCAAAGCTCTTGAAAAGGTACCCGTGTCCATCCTGGTGCCGATCAAGAACGAGGCGGAGAACCTGCCGCGGTGTCTGCAATCGATTCAGTGGGCGGATGAGATATTCGTTGTCGATTCTCAGAGCAGCGATCGCTCGGCGCAAATCGTCGGAGAACATGGGGCGAAGGTTGTGCAGTTCGAGTTTGGCGGAACGTGGCCGAAGAAAAAGAACTGGGCATTGACGCATTTGCCCTTCAATCATGAATGGGTGTTCATCCTTGATGCAGACGAAGTGCTACCCTCGGAGGCTGAGCGGGAATTTCGGGAAATTGTCACCCAACCGGATCACCCGATCGACGGTTACTGGATCAATCGCCGCTTCATGTTCATGGGGAAATGGCTGAAGCACGCGTATTATCCGAACTGGAATCTACGCCTGTTCAAACACCGCTTGGGACGCTACGAGAAGCTTACCGACGTGGATACCGCCAGCGGGGACAACGAGGTTCATGAACACGTGCTCGTGGAGGGAAAGACCGGTTACCTTCGCTCCGAGATGGATCATTACGCATTTCCTTCTGTGGAGGTGTTCGTGGAAAAGCACAACCGTTACTCCAACTGGGAAGCGCGGGTCGCGCTGGACCGCTACCTCCGCGGCAGTTCCCAGTCGCTACAGAGCCAGACAGTTGGCTGGCGTCGGAAATTGAAACTGATGTCACAGAGGCTTCCTTTCCGGCCCGCTTTGAGATTCCTGATGGTTTATTTGATCCAGAGGGGATTTCTCGATGGTTGGGAAGGCTATTACTTCGCGCGCTTGCACGGCTTCTATGAATTCCTGAGCGTGGCAAAGACGTATGAGCTGAAGAAAGCTGCGATCAATGGGCGGACCTAGTTCCATGAGAATCATCGTCTGGGGCATTAACTACTCGCCGGAGCTTACGGGCATAGCGCCTTACAACACGGCGCTTTGTGAGTTTCTCACGTCCAGAGGGCATGAGGTGGAGATGGTGACCTCTTTTCCCTACTATCCAGGCTGGAAAAAGAATCCCGATGACAAGGGTGTTGTCTATCGGACCGACGAAGTGGGTGGAGTGAAGGTTCACAGGTGCTGGCACTATGTTCCCAGAAGAGTGGCAGCATGGAAGCGCATCATTCACGAGGCCACCTTTGTCATGACCTCATCTGTCAAGATCCTGTCCCTGGCAAAGGCCGACGCGGTGGTTGTTATTTCGCCGCCACTTCTCTTGGGCACCGCTGCCTGGTTTGTGTCGAAGATTAAAGGCACCCCGTTTCTCTTCCACGTCCAGGATCTGCAGCCGGATGCCGCGATGAGTCTCGGTTTGCTGCGCAAGGGGCCTTTCTTGCGTGTACTCTATAAAATGGAGGCATTCGCTTACAGCAAAGCGGCCAGCGTTTCCGGGATCAGCCGCGGGATGCTGGACGCTTTTGAGACAAAGGGCGTTCCTTCGGAGAAGCTGACTTACTTTCCGAATGGAGTCCGCCTGCCGGAGGCGTCCCAGGTGCCGCCGAGGGGGAGGTTCCGCGAAAGGCATCAATTCAGCAAGGACGACTTTCTGGTGGTTTACTCGGGGAACCTGGGAGTCAAGCAGGGTCTGGACATCCTCGTTGAGGCTGCTGCATTGATCAAAGACAAGAGGATCAGAATCCTCATCAGCGGGGACGGGGCTTATCGTCAGAAACTTGCCGCGCGGGTCGAGGAGTCCAAGCTTCCTCACGTCATCATGCTCCCGATTCAGCCCGAGGAAAGCTACAGGGAGATGCTGGTGGATGCCGATGTGTGCTTGATCACACAACAGGCCAAAACCGGGGCTTTCTTTTTTCCGAGCAAGCTGTTGACGACGCTCGCATTTCGGAAGCCGATCATCAGCGTTGCCGACGACGAGAGCGAGGTGGCGGTGGTGACGAAACAGGGCCGGTTCGGGTTGAGCATCCGTCCAAACCAGCCCGCTGCTTTGGCGGATTCGATGCGGAAGCTTTCCGAAGATCCCGCTTTGCTGGAAAAAATGGGGCAGGCTGGCTTTGAGTTCGTCCGGCAATTTGAAATGGCGTCCGTTCTTGGCGATTACGAGAAGCGTCTGAGGGCCGTTGTGCAGGGAAACAACGGCAGCCGTCCGAATTGACGAAATTTGATCGTCTTCTCTGTGATCAGTGGAGCGGCCGGTCGAAAATCAGCCCCGGATTATTCCCTGGAAAATCATTTGACACCCTGAACTGCGATCATTAGTTTCCACACCCTTTCCCATAGAAGAGTTATGAAGACATTCTCAGCCAAAGCAAACGAAGTGCAGCGCAAGTGGTGGATCATCGACGCCAACGACCAGGTTCTGGGCCGCGTTGCTGTGAAGGCCGCCAATCTTTTGCGAGGCAAGGAAAAGGCGATCTACACTCCACACGTGGATACCGGCGATTTCGTGATCGTCATCAACGCCGACAAGGTTCGCGTGACGGGCAAGAAGGAAACCGCCAAGACCTACATGAGCTTCTCGGGGTTCGTCGGCGGTCACAAGTCGGAGACCTTCAAGCAGCGTCAGGCGCGCCGCCCGGAGTTGCTCGTCGAGCGCGCGGTGCGCGGGATGATTCCGCACAATCGCCTCGGACGCGCCATTTATACCAAGCTGAAGGTCTATCGCGGCGATGCGCATCCTCACGCTTCGCAGCAGCCGGCTCCCGCAATCGTCGCTTAAATCATTTTAATCTACCATGTCTCAATCACAGGAATTCATCGCAACCGGTCGTCGCAAGACAGCAGTCGCCCGCATCCGCATGACGGCGGGCAGTGGAAAAATCGAAGTAAACGGAAAGGCTTTCGAGGAATACTTCCCCACCGTTGCCTTGCAGAACACAGTTCTCGCTCCGTTGCAGACGGCGAAAGTTGCGACTGCTTTTGATCTGTCAGTCAATGCCCAGGGAGGCGGAAGCAATGGCCAGGCAGGGGCGATCAGGCTGGCAATCGCCCGTGCGCTTTTGCAGACAGACGAAAACTTGCGTCTGCCGCTGAAGGAGGAGGGCTTCCTCACACGCGATCCCCGCATGAAAGAGCGCAAAAAGTCGGGACAACCCGGAGCCCGCAAGCGGTTCCAGTTCTCGAAGCGCTAAACGAAACATATTTCAATCATCAAAGCAGGAGGCCGGATATTGTCCGCCTCCTGCTTTTTTGTTTCCTCGAAAGGGGGCAGACGCGGGCAAACCTGTGCGTGCGGCAGAATCAGGCCGTTTGAGGGACGTGCTTCATCCAGCGCTTTACACGAATCCCGGAAGTCGATATGAATCCCGCTCACTTCATTCCCTGACCATGCAAAATATCTCGATTCAACTCGGTTTCGTCGATTACGCGATCCTCATCATCTACTTCCTTTTCGTTCTCGGAATTGGCGCTGCCCTCAAGCGCTATATGAAAAGCGGCGCGTCCTTTCTGACCTCCGGCCGTTCGATTCCGGCCTGGGTTACCGGCCTCGCATTTCTCTCCGCAAACCTCGGCGCGCAGGAGGTGATCGGCATGGCGGCGAGCGGCGCGAAATACGGCATCATGACGAGCCATTTCTACTGGGTCGGCGCGATTCCGGCGATGGTGTTCCTGGCGATTTTCATGATGCCGTTTTATTACGGGTCGAAAGCGCGCTCGGTGCCGGAATACCTGAAGCTGCGCTTCGATGAAAAGACCCGCGGCTTCAATGCAATTTCGTTCGCGGTGATGACCGTGTTTTCGTCGGGCATCTCCCTGCATGCGCTGGCGAAGCTGCTGGAGACGCTTGTGCATTGGAACTACTGGACCTGCATCTGGATGTCCGCACTCGTCGTGCTGGTCTATATCTTCCTCGGTGGACTGACCTCGGCCATTTACAATGAGGTGCTTCAATTCTTCATGATCGTCCTCGGGTTTGCGCCGCTCGTTTACCTCGGGCTCAAAGACGTCGGCGGGTGGTCGGCCCTCAAGGAAAAGCTCATTCCTGTCGCCACGGAGCAACACTTTGCCGCGGGCACCTGGACCAATTCGTGGATGCACATGGGCAGCGCGATGGACAATCCGATGGGCATCGGCTGGTTCGGCATGGTGTTCGGCCTCGGCTTCGTGCTTTCGTTCGGATACTGGTGTACGGACTTCCTCGTCGTGCAGCGGGCGATGGCGGCCAACTCAATGAGTGCGGCGCGCCGCACGCCATTGATTGCCGCAGTTCCGAAAATGCTTTTCCCGCTGCTGGTAATTCTGCCCGGCATGATCGCCATCGCGATGAATCACGCGGACGGCGGCAAATTTCTCCCGATGGGTGCGGACGGGACGCCGGATTACAACATGACGATCCCGACGATGCTCGCGAAGTATTTCCCGAGTGGTCTGCTGGGGATTGGGTTCACGGCATTGATGGCGTCGTTCATGTCGGGCATGGCCGGCAACGTCACGGCGTTCAACACGGTCTGGACGTACGACATTTACCAGAGCTACATCGCCAGGAATAAATCGGACAACCATTACCTCTGGATGGGCCGCTGGGCGACGGTGTTTGGCATTCTCGTCAGCATCGGTGCGGCGTTTCTCGCGTCGAAGTTCAATAACATCATGGACATGCTGCAGCTCGTCTTCGGCTTTGTGAACGCGCCGCTTTTCGCCACGTTCCTGCTCGGCATGTTCTGGAAACGTGCAACCGGTCACGGTGCATTTTTTGGATTGCTTGGAGGCACGCTCGGCGCGGCTCTTTTCCACGGGCTTGCTCTCACGGAGCACGGGGCACCAGGAATCAAAGGCGGGTGGATCGCGCAAAAAATCATCTTCCATAGCGAGATGGGACAGAACTTCTGGATGGCGATCGTTGCATGGACCATGTGCTTCTCGCTGACGATTCTCATTTCGCTGGTGACAGCCCGCACCAAATCGGACGAGGAACTCACCGGACTCGTCTATTCACTCACGCCGAAACCAAAATCCGAGGACGAACCGTGGTATCAACAGCCTGTCACGCTCGGCATCATCGTTCTCGCGGTGACGGTCATCCTCAACATCATCTTCGCCTAGAACCTTTTACCGGAAACAAATCTCATGAACTTCGATCTTAGACTTCCCATCGGCCTGATGTTCACCTCGTTCGGTGCCATTCTTGCCATCTATGGGATCATCAGCGACAAGGCGATTTACGAAAAATCGCTCGGCATCAACATCAACCTCGTCTGGGGACTCGTGATGCTCGTGTTCGGTTTCCTCATGCTGGTAATGGCGTTGCGTCCGAAAAATCGGCCCTGAAGCACCAGCCTCCAACTGTTTCCGGGCGGGCACCGACCCACCGAATGGGACTGTGCCTTGTCTTTTGGATGGATTTGATTACGCTCCGGGTATGAGCAAACCGGTCGTTCAGGTTCATGTCCGCACAGTGTTGCCGACCAACGCGGGGCGGGCTGTATTCATCGGCAATGACGAAAAGGTTTTCGTCATTTATGTCGATGAAAGCGTCGGTGCGGCGATCACGATGTTCATGAGCAACACGCCGAAGGAGCGTCCGCTCACGCACGATCTTATGTGTCACCTGATGACGGCACTCGGCGCGCACGTCGAGCGCGTAATCATCAACGACTTGAAAAGCTCCACCTATTTCGCGCGGCTCATCATCAGCGCGGAAAACGAACTCCAGCAGCGCAAAATCATCGAACTCGACGCGCGCCCGAGCGACTGCATCGCGCTTGCCGTCGCGCAGCAGGCCGCCATCTATGTGAGCGAGGATGTCTGGGACGAAGTCGATGATATGTCGGATGTGCTCAAGAAAATGGAAGGTGGCGAGCAGGGCGAGACGGAGCAGTGAATCGGCCGCGCATTTTTTTCGATTTTTATAAAGAGGCTATTGAAATCGAAAAGCGCGGCAATAATATGCCCGACTCATGACGCACGGCTGGGATATTCCATCGGCAATTTCGCTGTATAACGTTGATCGCTGGGGAACCGGCTATTTCAACATCAACGCGCGCGGGAACATCGAGATCCTGCCGACGCAAGAGGAAAGAAGCCGCATCGACATCATGGACGTCATCGCCGATGCGAAAGAGCGCGGGCTGACTTTTCCGCTCGTGCTGCGATTTCAGGATCTGCTAAGGCATCGCGTCGAGACAATCAACAAGGCGTTCGAGGCGGCGATCGCAGAGTCCGGTTATCAAAACTCCTATCGCGGGGTTTTCCCGATCAAGGTGAACCAGCTCCGCGAAGTCGTGGAGGAAATCATCGACGCCGGAAAGCCGTATCACTTCGGCCTCGAAGCAGGCAGCAAGCCGGAACTGACGGCAGCGCTCGCGATTCACACTGACGTGGAAAGCCTGATCATCTGCAACGGCTGCAAGGACAATCTCTTCATTCAAACCGCGCTGCTCGGCAGCAAGCTCGGCAAGAAGGTCATCATCGTTGTCGAGAAGCTTGAGGAACTCTTTCAAATTCTCCAGGTTTCGCGCGAGGTCGGCGTCGAGCCCACCATCGGGCTGCGCCTGCGAATCCAGGCCAAGGGCGCCGGCAAATGGGCGACAAGCGGCGGCGAGAATGCAAAGTTCGGTTTATCCACAGCCGATCTCGTTTGCGCGAGCGACACCCTGAAACGGGAAGGTCTCGCTCATTGCTTGAAGCTGATTCACTTCCATGTCGGTTCGCAGATTCCCGACATCGGCACGATCAAACGCGCGGTGCGTGAAGGCGCGCGGTTTTTCGCAAAGCTCGCAAAGATGGGGCATACGCTCGATTATCTCGACGTGGGCGGCGGGCTCGGCGTCGATTACGACGGCTCGCGCACGACGTTCGACAGCTCCACGAACTACTCGCTCCAGGAATATGCGCGCGACATCGTTTACAACATCATGGATGTCTGCGATTCGGAAAAAGTTCCGCATCCGATCATCGTCAGCGAGAGCGGACGCGCGATCGTCGCCCATCATTCGATTCTGGTCGTCGAGGCTTTCGGCTCGATCGAAAAAAACACGGCGCCGATCGGGATGGAACTGAAGCAGAGCGACGCAAAGCAGGTCGCAGAAATCATCGACATCCAAAGGAACATCTCAAAACAAAACCGGCTTGAGAGCCTGCACGATGCGCAGCAAATCAAGGAGCAGGCGCAGTCGATGTTCGATTTCGGTCTCCTCGATCTGGAAAGCAAGGCGAAGATCGAAACCGTCTACTGGCAGATCGCGCAATCCATCGTCGAGCTTTTCTCCACGCTTCGCTACGTGCCCGACGAAGTGAAGGAACTGGAAATCGCACTTGGCGATCAATACGTCTGCAACTTCTCCGTTTTCCAATCGCTGCTCGACCACTGGGCCGTCGGCCAGCTTTTCCCGGTGATGCCGATCCATCATCTCGACAAGATGCCCGAGCGCAATGCGACGATTGTCGATATCACCTGCGACTCCGATGGCAAGGTCAGCAAGTTCATCGATCTGAACGACGTGAAGGAAACCCTGCCGCTCCACCGGCTGCGGCCCGGCGAGCCCTACTACGTCGGGTTCTTCCTCATGGGTGCCTACCAGGACATCATGGGCGACCTCCACAATCTTTTCGGTCGCGTAAATGAAGCGCACGTCTTTCTCGATGAGGACGAGGACTCCGGTTATTACATCGAAGAAACGATCGAAGGCAGCACGATCGGCGAGGTGCTGACGCTGACTCAGTGGGATCAGCACGAGTTGATTCGCATGGTCAAGGCGCAAGTCGATGCCGCGATCAAGAGCGACCGCTTGAAGCCGAACGAGGCGATGAAGCTGCTGTCCACTTACGAGAAGAGTTTGAAAGGTTACACCTATCTCAACCTCAACGGCGTGAAGCCGCAGCAGAACGGCGGATAGCTCTGAATTACTTTTCGGCGGCCTCGCGATACTTGCGCGAGACTTCGACGTATTTCTCGGCCCAGTGTTTGATGGAGAGTTGCTCGTCCTGATCGAGTGCCCGAACGACCTTTGCGGGTGATCCCATCACCAAAGAACCGGGCGGGATTTTCCTGCCCTTCGTGACAAGCGCACCTGCTCCAATAATCGAGCGGGCGCCGATCTCAACGCCGTCGAGCACGACTGCTCCCATTCCAATCAGCACCTCGTTGTCGATGGTGCATGCGTGCAGAATCGCCTTGTGGCCGCACGTCACGTATTCGCCAACAAGAGTGGGGAACTCGTCAGCGAGATGAACCACCGAGCCGTCCTGGATGTTCGAGCGCGCGCCGATTTTGATCGCGTTGATGTCGCCGCGCAGCACCGTCTGGTACCACACGCTCGATTCCTCCTCAAGAGTCACATCGCCCACCACGACAGCTCCCGGCGCGATGAACGCGGTGGGATGAACCGAGGGGCTGCGCCCAAAATATCGCTTCATTCTTTCGTCAAATGTCATGTTCGCATAGTGGCCGATGTCGTTCTGCGAATCAACTTGGAAACCTTATGAACAAAGGATTGGCGGGTTTCTTCAAAAATGGGAAATATCTTGTTGACTTCATCTGACTGCGCTGGCAGAAACGCAAATCAAGATCGCTGGCACAACCCCCAGCAAATTATTTACCCTCAAAAGAATAACTCATGAACAAGGCAGAATTAGTAGCGGCAGTCCAAAAGTCACTCGGCAAGACAACCAGCAAGGCTGAAGCGGAACGCGCCGTCACAGCAGTCATCGATGCAATCAAAGTTGGCATCAAGAAAGACAAGAACGTGCAGTTGATCGGATTCGGAACCTTCCGCGTGGCGGAGCGCGCCGCCAGAATGGGCATCAATCCCAAGACCGGTGAAAAGATCAAAATCAAAAAGTCCAAGACGGTGAAATTTGCCACCGGCAAAGAACTCAAAGCCAAACTGTAAACATTTCCCCCTCGCAACCGAGAAAACCCGTTTTGCATTACGCAAAACGGGTTTTCTTATTTTACGGAACTGGAGGTGGAGTCAGTGCCGGCTTCGTCGAAGTAGATCGAGGTTCCGAGTTGGGTGATCTGCAAATACTGATGCCAGGTGCCATTGGTGGCTTCAATTCGTCGTGCCACGGGCTTGGTTGGCCCGGGTTCGGTTCCGGCGAATGCTTCGCGCAGGATCCGTCCATCCATCGGTTGCAGTGGCTTTATGCCCAGGATCGCGAGGATCGTGGGTGCAAGGTCGATATTCGCGCTCGGAAGTTCGTTTACCATTCCCCGCCGGAAATCGGGGCCCGCTGCGATGAGCGTGTTGTGAATGTCGGCCCTGCCGAACGTCGCATGAGTGCCCTGGCCGGGTTTGCTCCCTCCGTCCGCAACGATCAGCCCTCGCGCGCCGGTTTTGCTGCTGCCATCGCTCCAGCGCATTGACACGACCACGTCCGGGGCGTCCGGGGTGTCGATGTGGACTTGAGAGAGGGTGAACGTCCCCGGCATCGCTTCGCGCGTGAAGATGGCTCCGGCGAAGTCGGAGGTTTGGAGAAACTCAACGAGTTTGCCGGTGATGTCGCGGTTGTGTCCGGTGACGTAAAAAAGCACGCTGCCGCCGTTGCCGACGACCATGATCTGCCCGGGTTGCGCCGGTTCCTTGAATTCACGAACGGCAGCGAAGCCTGCTTCGGCGAGGCGTTTCGCGACATCGACAGAGCGCTCGATCGTCGAGAAGCCGTGATCGGAAACAACCAAGACATCCGTCTTTGCGCGGATTCCTTGCGCGTCGAGAGCTTTTAGAACACTGGCGAGGTTGTCATCTGAATTTCTCAGGGCCTGCAGCGAAATCTCAGAACCTGGCCCTGTTTGATGTTGCGAAAAATCGGGGTCGCTCAGCCACAGCACCGACAATTTCGGCACGCCGTTTTTCCACAATTCTTCGACGAGCGATTTCGTCGTCCATGCGTTTTTCGCGGTGCCGGGGAGTTGAATTTCTGTTGGGAAGGGGGCCAGGGCGCTGACGATGGGATCTTGCGCTTCGGCGGGGAGTGTCGAACCTGCGAAGAGAGTCACAGAGTCCCGTTCCGCAGCGGACTTCCTGTCTTTCGCTCGGTCTTGCAGCAAGACCACAGGCTTTGTTCCCGCGACGACCGTGCGATGCCCTGCGCTTTGCACGATCTCGGCGAGCGTGGGAACCGCCACATGTCTCCCGCCGCTCAGTTCATCGTTTTTTCTCAAGGCTGAAAGATCCTGTGTGTCGATCGGTTTCAGCGGATTGAGCTTTGGGCGATATTCGCGATTCGCCATGATGCCGCTGCGGTTTGGATACACGCCAGTCGCAAGAGCAGCCCCGTTCACCTCGGTGGAGCTGGGATAGACGGAATGATGCTTTTTGAAAGTCACGCCTTCGCGCGCAAGCTTGCTCAGCGTTGGTGTGGTTTTTTCGTCCACGAAATCCGGGCGCATGCCGTCCCAAACGAGGATCACCACATGCTGGGCCTTGCCAGCGGCTTCGGCGATGCAGCTTGATGAAACGAAAGCGGCGATTGCGATCCAGGCGATTATCTTCATGACCACGCGACTTTGCTGGATAAATGCGGTGCGGCAATCTAATTCAAGTGTCATGGTCAAGATCACGATCGAATACACCGGCCAGCTTCATTGCGTGGCCACGCACGGGCCGTCCGGGCGCGCGCTGGAGACCGACGCTCCCGTGGACAATCAAGGCAAGGGCGAATCCTTTTCACCGACGGATCTCGTTGCGACGGCGCTCGGCAGTTGCATGGCCACCGTCATGGGAATCTATGCGCGCCAGAAAGACATCGATCTCATCGGCATGAAAATCGTGGTGGCGAAAGAAATGACGCAGACGCCGCCGCGAAGAATCGCCCGCCTTGCCACGGAAATCTGGATGCCGCCCACGCTCGAAAAGAGCCCTGCGTTGGAAAACGCGGCGCTGACATGTCCTGTCCACCACAGTCTGCATCCCGACGTGGAGAAACCGGTGGTATTTCATTGGGGAAAGTAGGCGGCTTTTCCAAAAGCGCATTTTCACGCGACAAACCAGGCGCTCGTGTCTTGCGGGGCTGTCTCACGCGCCGCCCAGAGGCGTTCTCCGCCGAGCAGTGCGTCTTTGTTGCTTCCCAGCCGGACTCCGGCAGGCAGCGGCGCATTTAGCAGCTTCGCGTTACCGCCGCCGATTACGATCTCATCGGCAAGAAACGCACTTTTCAAAAAGTTCATCGTCTCCAGGAAGGCAGTCTCCCACTTTGATCGGCCACGTGTTTTGAGGGCGCGTTTGCCGAGAGCGGCTTCAAGGTTCTTGTTTGTCGAAAAAGGCAGTTCACACAATTCCAAAGGAATGACTGTGCCTGGCAGGACGAGAGCCGATCCCAATCCAGTCCCCAAACCGAGAAACAGCATCCGCCCGTGACGATAGCTGCCCAGCGCCTGAAGGGCGGCATCGTTGATGATTTTCACCGGTTTCTCGAACTGGCTCGAAAAGTCAAACCCAACCCATCCTCGCCCGAGATGGTTCGGCTGCAGAACCGGCTGCCCGTTGTGCACAGGGCAGGGGACTCCGATCGAGACGGCGTCGTAGGCCCAGTCCGCCGTCATCGCCAGAGTTTGCTTCACCAACTGCTTCGGAGTGAATCCAAGGCCGGAGCGAAACTTGAGCCGCCCCGGTCTTCCCGACGCCATCAGCTTAACGTTTGTGCCGCCAATATCGATCACTAGCACTTTCATCACCTTCGATTGCTGTTGTCAGTCCACGGCTGGATTCCGAATGGGAACGAGCCTTGCCGCATTGCGCGATGCGGCTGCGGCTGCGGCGACTGCTTCATTATGCTCCCGCGAGCGTTTGCGGAAAAAAAGTTGTGCCTGCGAGGGCTTCTGTCGCGACTCGGGTTTGAGCCGGACGTAGCAACCATCCGCTTTCAGCTCGCGGGCTTTCACACGGTCTTTCAAGAACGCGGGCAGTATTTCGTGGATCACTTCATCCCGGAGCTTGGGGTTCAGAACAGGAAACGCAACTTCGACACGGCGGTAAAAATTCCGCGGCATCCAGTCCGCGCTGCCCAGATAAACTTCCGGCGCGCCATCATTGGCAAAATAGTAAATGCGGCTGTGCTCGAGAAATCGCCCGACGATGCTGATCACGCGAATGTGCTCGCTCACGCCTTTCACATTTGGGCGGAGGCAGCACACTCCGCGAACAATCAAATCAATTTCCACACCACCGCACGAGGCCTCGTAAAGCGAATGGATGATGTCCTCGTCCACGAGTGAGTTGACCTTGACGATGATCCGCGCAGGCCGCCCTGCCAGCGCATGATCGCGCTCGCGCTCGATCATTGCCTTGAAGCGATGGTGCAGATCGAACGGGGCCACGAGCAGCCTCTTGCATCCCGGATACTCCGCGAGACCGGTGAGCGTGTTGAACAGCGACGCGACTTCCTGCGTCAGCTCCTCGTTGGTGGTGAGCAGGCTCAAGTCCGTGTAAAGGCGGGCGGTGCGAGGATGGTAATTCCCCGTGCCCAGGTGGAGATACTGCCGGATGCGATCTTCGTCGCGGCGCACGATGAGCATCATCTTGCAGTGGGTCTTCAGCCCCACCACGCCATAAAGCACATGAACGCCCGCATCCTCCAGCTTTCGCGCCCACTGGATGTTGTTTGCCTCATCGAACCGAGCACGCACTTCGACCAGCGCCGTGACCTGCTTCCCGTGCAAAGCCGCGTTCATGAGCGCGCTCACAATCGGCGAGTCGCCGCTGGTGCGGTAGAGCGTCATCTTGATGGCCAGCACCTGCGGGTCGCTTGCCGCGTGCTCGATGAGCGCCACGATGCTGTCGAAGGTTTCATAAGGATGATGCAGCATCACGTCGTCGCTGCGGAGGATTTCCCAGACGTTCGCGCGCGGCGGGAGAGCAGGATCGGTCGCGGGATAAAACGGGCGGTCCTTCAGCTTCGCGAATGCGTCGTTTGCGATGAGCGGCATCAGGTGCGTCATCGTCAGCGGCCCGCGCACCTCGTAAACATCGGCCTCTGCGAGCTTGAAGCGATCGAGCAGCATCTGCTGGAACTCGGGCGGGCAACCCTCCTCGACTTCGAGCCGCACCGCATTTCCACGGTTCGCCTTTCGCAATTCCTGCTCGATCGTGCGCAGCAGGTTCTCCGCTTCTTCCTCGTCGATGTAGAGATCGCTGTTGCGCGTGATGCGGAAGGCGTGCGCGCCCTCAAGAACCAGGCCGGGAAAAAGCTGTCCGATGTGGTGTTTCAAAAGCGCCGCAAGGTAGATGTAATCCCACGGCTCCGAGTCGCCTTTGCCGCGCGGCAGAGAAATCAAATGCGGCACGACCCGCGGCACCTGCACGATTGCAAAGAGCGGTTCGCCGCCTTGCGGTTTGCGCGCGCGAACGATCAGGTTGTGGCTCTTGTTCAGCACCTGGGGAAACGGATGACTCGAATCCACCGCCAGCGGCGTCAGCACCGGGAAGACTTCATCGCGGAAGTAGCGGGTTGCCCACTCGCTCTCCTTCTGCGGCAGGCTAAGAACGTCGTGAATCCGAATGTTATGCCGCGCGAGTTCCGGTTGGATTTCCTCATTCCAGAGCGTGTACTGCGCCTGCACCAGCTCATGCGCCCGCTTTTGGATCTCGTTAAAAAGGTCGGTCGGCGCGATGCAGTCGGGTCCGGAGTCCCCCGTGCCGCTCTCGATCTGCTGCTTGATGCCGGCAACGCGGATTTCAAAAAATTCGTCGAGATTCGAACTGAAAATCGCAAGGAACTTCACGCGCTCCATGAGCGGCTGACTGGGATCCTGCGCCTCCTCGAGCACCCGCCGGTTGAACTCGAGCCAGCTCAGCTCGCGATTGATGAAATTCTCCGGCGCTGAAAAATCGGTCGTCATAGAGGTTGGCGAAGGTAGTGGAAATCGGCGAAAACGACAAGACGGTGAATGTGACAAAACTCTACCACCCCAAAGTCATCCTGAGCGGAGTCGAAGGATCAGTGGTCCACTTCCCGCGCAGCAACTCCCGCAGATGCGCGCCGCTGGCGGCGTGGCACTGGTCGCCCTCGGCTTCGCTCACCGCGCCGGTGGCCTTGAACGTCTTGGCGATCTGGTCGTCCAGCTCCACGCGGTCGGTCACGACCACGAACGTCCAGTTGCCCGCCACCTTGCGCAGCACCTTCTGCGCGAAGAACACCATCGAGAAACTCTTGCCGCTGCCCTGCGTCTGCCAGAACACGCCGATTCCATTTTCGGAGGGACGAGTTACACGAGTCCCCAGTATCCCGTCGGAAGCGGTACTCGTTGGGACAGGGTGAAAAGTGGGACTCGTGTAACTCGTCCCTCCGACGTTGGGGCGCACTCGCAGCATCGAGGCGATGGCGTTGTTCACGCCGAGGAACTGGTGATTCTGCCCGATGATTTTCACCAGCCCGGCCTGGACAAGTGCGAAGTGTGAAGTGCGAATGTCAAAGGCAGAGTCCCGTCAGTTCGACAATCGAAACTCGCCGTTCGGAATTCGCAGGATTCGACAGTCGAAATTCGCAGTTCGGAATTCGCATCGTTCGACAGTCGAAATTCGTCATTCGACATTTGCCCCGCGCCGGGCTTCTTCAACTCGATGACCACCAGCGGCAGGCCGTTGACGAAGCCGACGAAATCCGGTCGGCAGGTGTAGAGCGCGCCCGTGACGCTGAACTGGCTGATCAGCAGGAAATCATTGTTCGCCTTCTGCTCCTAGTCCTACGCAACCTGCTCAAATTCCTTGAGCGACACTTGCGATTGCAAATAGCCAATCAACGATTCTCGTTCCTCTGCGCTGAGCTGTGACAACGAGCCGTAAAGGCTGGCGTCGCGGGCGCGGAGTTCGGCGAACTTTCCCTCCTGCAACAGAAACCGGCTGGCCTCGTCCAGCAGGAACGCGACGAACACCACTTTCAACTCGCGACTATGCACCGCGTTAGTGGGTTGCGTGGCGACGAATCTTTCAAACGCTTCTTCCGCAAGCTGGCCGCGCGTCGGAATCTCGGGGATCAAACCGAACACGCGGGCGAGGATTTCCCGCAAGCTCGGCACTCGGTCGGTTTTGTAAACCTCCTGGAGCTTCGGCAGATTCCAGAACTCTTGTGGCTTCTCGA
Source organism: uncultured Verrucomicrobiae bacterium (assembly GCA_963751395.1). Classification (GTDB taxonomy): domain Bacteria; phylum Verrucomicrobiota; class Verrucomicrobiia; order Chthoniobacterales; family Chthoniobacteraceae; genus CAVVUC01. The sequence goes on from CAVVUC010000001.1 coordinate 1,593,711, forward strand.
ACAGCAGACGACGCACGCGCTCTTCAACGGCGGGCCAGTCTTCATCGTCATAAGCCTGGCGCAGAACCGCGTCGCTGGCTACGGCCTCGCTGGCCTGTTGCGCGAAACGCTCGCGATACATCTCGCGGTCAATCCGCATCCCGAAAAGACCGACCTCTTCGCGCGCGACGCTGGCCATCGGGTCGGGTGAGGTGTTCGTGAAATCCTCAATGCGAATCGGGCCGTCGCCCCCACCGCCCCCTTCTTCGGGCGGACCTTTGGGCAGGGATAGCTTTTGGTCGTAATCGAAATCCTCCTCGAAGTATTCGCAGTTGGCGAAGAAGTCGAAGAGGGCGAAGCCGTCTTTTTTGGCGGTGCGCTGCTCCGCGCCCTCGCCGTGCTTGAACGTGAACAGCCGCGTGCCGCGTCCTTTGATCTGGATGAAGTCGGTGGGCGAGAAAATCGGGCGCGTCAGCGCCACGTTCAGGAGGTCTTCGCAATCGTAGCCGGTGGTCATCATGCCGACGGTCACGCAGACGCGCGTGCGGCTGGTGTCGTAATCGCGGAAGTCATCCGCGCGCCACTTGGATTTTCCGTTCAGGTTGTTGTTCGCGAAATCAATGGTCATCTGCTGCGCGCCGGGGATGTCCGACGTGACCTGCACCGCGAACGTCGAGCCGGCGGCGTATTCCTTCGGCCAGCGGCGCGTCGCTTCCTCGTTGAGCAGCGTCACCAGCTTGGTCGCGTGCTTGCGGCTGACGGCGAACATGATGGTCTTGCCCACTTCGCCGGTGATGGGATCGCACTTGGCGTTGTCGAGGAAGCAGCGGACAAAGCTCAGGTTGGTTTCATCCGAGAAAAATTTCCGCTCGTAATCCTTTTTCCCGAACACCAACTCCTGTTCCTGCCCGTCCTCGTTGGCCGGCAGGGTGACGGTGTAGCCCTCTTCCGAAAGCATCTGCGTGGTGATGTCCGTGCGCGCATCGAGCGTAACAGGATTGCAGAGGTAAGCCGGAACGTGCTGAACCGCGTTGAGCAGCGTGTAGCGGAAGGTCGGCTTGCCGTCGTCGCTCCCGAACGTGCGATAGGTATCGAGCAGCAACCGCCTTTCGTATTCGCGCGGGTCATGTTGTGGGTCGGCAGTATTGACGCCCTTGAGGTAATCCTTCGGCGTGGCGGTGAGACCGAGTTTTGCGCCGACGAAATACTCGAAAATGGCCCGGTTGTTTCCGCTGATGGTGCGGTGCGCTTCGTCGCTGATGATGAGCTGGAAATCCGTCGGCGCAAACTCGTGTAAGAAGCGGTTGCGCGTCGCGAGGCTTTGAATCGTCGTCACCACCACCTGCGCGTTTTTCCAGTCCTGCCGCTTCTGTTTGTAGATTACCGCCTGGATGCCGTCGTTTGCGAGATAGGCGATAAAGGCTTTCAGCGCCTGGCTCTCCAACTCCAGCCGGTCCACGAGAAACAGAATGCGCGTCGCATTCTCGGTGCGGAGATAAAGCTTGGCAATGGCCGCGCTCAGGAGCGTCTTGCCCGTGCCGGTGGCCATCTCGAAAAGAAAACGGTGCTGGGAAGGTGAAGCCGCTTTTTGCAGCGCGCGGATGGCGTCAACCTGGTAGTCTCGCAGCAGACGGATTTTCTTGTTCACCATTACCGTCGCGCGGTCGGCGGGCGAATAGGAGAGCCACGCGGCATCCTGAGAAACGGCGATGTAATTCTCATCCACCGTCACGGCGGCGAGCCGGGCAGAATCGGGTCGCCACTCCGCCGCCTTGCCGAGTTGTTCCAGCGGCAGGAAGCGCGACACCTTCACCGGATTGCCCTGCCGCAGGTTCCAGTAGTAATGCACCAGGCCGTTGCTGAGGAAAATGTGACTGACGCCGAGGCTTTCTGCGTAAGCACGCGCCTGCTCCTTCGCGGAAAGGGGGTCAATACTCTCCTTCTTAGCTTCCACCACAGCGACGGGCCGACCATCCGTATTCAACAGCAAATAATCGACGAACCCCTCCGGCGCTTTTTCAAAGTCCGCGCCGAGATCGGCATTGGGCGCGAACGTCTTTTTCGTGACGCGATGTTCGCAGACGATGTTCTCCCTCCGCCCTTGCGCGTCGGGCAGAAAACGCCATTCCGCTTCTTCGAGCAGCTTGTTGATGGTGATGCGGGCCTGAGCTTCGGAGGGCATCTAATCAAAGCATTGAGCGTTGGTAACCGTGGTTTGGACGGAACACGGGCCTGCTGGAGGGGCCATGAATGCTTAACATTTTGTCCGGTACCGAGTGCCATTGGTCAATTTCAAGGTCGATGCTTTTTTTGTCCGGTGCCATGCGCTCCACACGATATCGAATCGTACGGTAAAACTCATCATCCCCGCGTTTTTGATATTCTTCGGGCATGCGTTTCTTAAGAAGACGGCTCACCTGCTTGGCATTGAGCCCGCCCGCAATGGAGTATTTCGCCGCCAGCATCATCATGTTCAATGTCTGCTGACCAATAGGGTCGAGGTTGTCGAAATCGTGGCCGAAAAGCGTCTGCAATTCCGCAATGGCATCCTCCGCAGCGAGTTCACGACACACGACATATACTTCCTTGAAGCGGTCACTGGCGAGATGCAAATCGATCAAGCCGGAAGTCTTAAGTGTATTGATGGCGCCGAAGTGGTTGTTGCTGGGGGTTAGCGCCAGTGTATAGCGGCCCATGCGGTTCAGACGTTCACTTTTCAGCAAATAGGCGAGCACCATCTGCTGCTCATTCGTGAGCTTCCGGCTGCCTGCTTTCCTGCTGATGAAGCCGCTGAGTAAATCAAACCAAGCTTCCATCTCCTCATCAAGGACTCGCCCGGTGGGAATGCACAAAGATAACTCATCCGCCGAGTGAAAAAGGTAATGAGGCACGTCAATCTGGTTAGCCAGGGCGAAGTTGACAAGTTCCGACATCCCGATGCCTTTGCCCTCCCACTTGTTGTGCAGCTTAAGAATCTCCGCAAGACGCGGGTTTCGCGCTCGCGGGTTGGCAAAAATACGCCGCACTGGGATAGCATGGTCCGGTTGTTCAAAAATCAGTTCGTGCGGTAAATGCCCCGGATTCCGGATCGACAACGACACCCGTTGCTTGATTGTCAGTTGCACCGGGCGGTTCATCCCATAATCGCGGTGTGCCAGTGCATTGTTGATGGATTCTCGGATAAGTTTCTCCGGGTATTCAGCCACCATGGTTCCGCCCGCTTCGGATGACACGCCCGTCATTATATTGCGCAGCGTCCAACCATGCCCCAGTTCCATCAATTGAAGAATGTTGTCCTTAAACGTCTTTTTGTCCTGAGCCACCACGTTTGGCACATCTACAAACGCATCCATCTGACTGCGAAACAGCAGGTGTTCCACCGGATTCGCCCCGCACACCAGCACGCCAAGGGTGGTGATTTTTCCGTTTTTGAGCATGAACCGTCGTTTTTCCAGAAACGGCACCGCGTCTTGCAGTGTGCTCTTGATCGTTTCAATCGGCTGCGATTGCCCTTGGTTGATGAGCAGGATCAACTCGTTAATCCTTTGCAGGCTTAGGTCGTCCATTCCGACTTCATCGACCGGACGCAGTTCGCGGTAGGTTTCCATTTCCCGTTTCCGTTCCTCCTGCTCGTCCACGCGATGCTTTGGAATCTTCTCGTCACGGTCTGCGATGCGCTCTCGCGCTTCGTCCCGGTAGAAGCAGAATTTTCTGTCCTCGGGCAGCGCGCTGACCCGCACTACGGCAATCTGCCCCGTGGAAAATGACTTTACCTCCACCATCAGACAATCGCCCACATCCATCGGATTGCCTTTGGCGTCCTTGAATGCGGAGCGCAACAGTGAAAGATTCCCACTGTTGTCCTCGGTGTACCCGGTGAAAGTGTAATGGCGGTGTGGTTGCTGCTCGTCTTTCACTCCCAGGATAACCACGCCTCCTCGGGTGTTGAGGAAAGCACAGACCGAATCACGGATGTTGTCCCAGGCGTTACCAGAGGCGGGAACCGGTTTGATTTCCAGCCAGTCAGTTTCCAATGACTCGTAGGAACTCTGCTTCACGCAGAACTCCAGCTTGGTCAGGATTTGAGAAAGGCTGTCCATAAAGCGAATACTACACGTTGCCCCACACGCGGTCGAGGACGCGTTGGATTTTGGCCTCGAAACGGGGGAGCAGCGCACGCACCGAATCCATCTGCGCCGCCTCCGCGTCCAGCTCCGCCACGAGACGACGTTGCTCCGACAGGGGCGGCAGGGGGATTTCGTAGCTCTTGAAAAAGCCGTTGTGAAAACTCTGCACCGTGACGCCGCCTTTGATGCCGTCCCGCAGAATCTCGCCGCTACGTGTCTTGAGCAGGTAGAACAGGAACTTCGCATCAAGCACATTCGAGTTCACCGTGATGGCGTTGATGTCTTGGTTGAAACAAACCTCCCGGCCTGTGATTGCGACGGGCAAAGTGTGTTGGAGGATTCCTGAGCGAACCACGCAAAGCACCGTGCCCTTTGGGATGAGTCGCGTCGCGCTGCGTTCGACCGCCTCTGACGAAACGTGGTCTTCAGTGTCGAGAATCACATCGGTTTTCATGTCCTTGGGTGAAACCCACGGAATGTCGCCCTTCCAAAAGTTCAGATTGGCCTTCGATGGTGTGCCGCCAGTCGAAATGGTTGCGGCTTCACCCAAGGGCTGTGTCGGCCAGATAGGATCAATCTCAAAGGTGGGGCGGTAGCCCGCGAGAATCTGGCGAGCGCCGTCGAGGACCTTCTGGTAGCCCTCGATCTCCGCCACGATCCGCCGCTGTTCCTCCAGCGGCAGCAGCGGGATTTCGATGAGCTTCAAGGCATTTGCATTGAGTTGCGGCTGCCCGCCGCCAGACACCAGTTGCTCGCGTTGCTCCCAGTATTGTTTTGATTGGGTGAGACACCAGTAGAACTCAGGAAGCGCCTTCTCTGGGTCGAGCCGAACGCGAATGAGGTAAGACGCGAAGACGGCAGGAGCAGTTGAATTGAAAAGCAGCGTCTTGCCTGCGGTAGCTCCGATGCGCGCAACGAACACGTCGCCCTTTTTCGCAAGGCTGGCTTTGGCTTCGTCATCCAGCGGGATGAACTTAGCATCGTTCGGGCGGAGACACCCGTATTCGTCGATGTCGGTGATGCGAATGTAGCGGGCATCACCCATTTCTCCCGCTGTCGCGGTGTGGCCATACTCGAATGTGGCGATGTCACCGAGAGGGACGCGCACCGTTTCAAACGGACTGGCCTCGCCGCCGAGAAATCTTTCCGCACTTAACGAATGATTTTTGTCGGCGAGCAGTTCCAGCTTCTCGACTCGTTTCCACACGAGGGGAGTTTCAACTTCGCCGCCGAGCTTCCCATTCAACCACGCCTTCACCACGCGCTCGGCCTCCGGCAGGTCGTTCGCCGCGATGGGATTTCGTTTGTCACCGAGGTCGAAGCCGTCGGCGGTGATTTTGAGGAAGAGGATTTCCTGCGCCGTCCGCGCGAGTTTTTTGTCGAGCAGGAGGATGCTGGTCTTCACGCCGGAGTAGGGCTTGAACACGCCCGCCGGGAGCGAGACGACGGCCACGAGCGAGTCTTCGACGAGGAAGCGGCGCAGATTCACGTAGGCGTTCTGCGTGGTGGCCACGATGCCGTTGGGCACGATCACACCGCCGCGTCCGTCGCCGCTGAGGTGCTCGGCGATGTAGTCGGTGAAGAGCACCTCGGCCTTCTTGGCGGCGATGCGGAATTTGGTGTGCGGGGTGACGCCGCCTTTCGGGGTCATGAACGGCGGGTTGGCAAGGATGAGGTCGGCCTTCTCGTGCCAGCGGGCGTCGTTGCTCAGGGTGTCGTAGATGTGGATGGCGGGGTCGGGAAAGCCGTGGAGGAAGAGGTTCACCTTGCTGAGCTTCACCATCTGGTCGTCCACGTCGTAGCCGGCGAGGTTGCCATAGACCTTCTGCCGCTGGGCGAAGGTGAGCTTGTCGCCGGGCATGGTCGAGCCGGGCGAGGTGCTGTGCGCGAGGATGTGCCGGTAGGCGGAGACGAGGAAGCCGCCCGTGCCGCACGCGGGGTCGAGAATTTTGTCGCCGGGCTGCGGGTCGAGGCAGGCGACGATGAAATCAATGATGTGGCGCGGGGTGCGGAACTGGCCGTTCTCGCCCTGCGCGCCGGTGCATTGCAGGAGGTATTCAAAGGCGTTGCCGAGTTCCTCGCTGTGCGAGTAGGCGAAGCCGTTCACTTCGGTAAGGAACATCGTGAGGATGCGACCGTCGCGGAATTTCAGGAAGGCGTTGCGGAAGATGTCGCGGAAGAGACCGGGAAGATGCGCGGCTTTCTTGGCGTGGCCGAGGGCTTCGACGCCTTCGGAAAAGAGCGTGACGCGCTCGTCGGCGGAGACGGTCTGCGGGAGGAGATTGCGCCAGCGGTATTTCGCCAGCTCGCCGGTGAAGAAGCTGCGTTTGCCGCCGAGCTTCACGGATTCCTCGTCAAGGTCGTCCATGAATTTGTAAATGAGGGCGAGCGTGATGAGTTCGACCTGATTGGACGGCTGCGGGAGTTTGCCGACGAGCACGTCGCGGCAGGCGTCAATGCGGCGTTTGGTTTCGGAGGTGAGCATTGAAGATGGTGGCTAGTTTCTGCTCCAGCGGCTTTCGATGAGCTGGCAGCGGAGTTCCTGTTTGGAGGAGCGGGCGTCGGAGGCGGAGTTCCCACCTTTGGCGCTGGCTTTCTCCAGCTTGGCGCGCTGGGCGGCGAAGCGCAGAAAGATGAGGCCGAGGACGGGCGCGGAGTATTCCTGGGACTTGAGGCCGGAGTTGGCGCGAAATTGGTCGGCAGCGGACCAGAGATGTTTTTCCAGGGTGGCGGTGGCGTCGTCTTTTTTCGATGGGGCAATCCAGATCATGATTGTTGAAATCTTTCAACCAGCGGGCGCAAAGTCGGGCGCCAGCCACCGCTGCCCGTGGAGTCATTTCGTTTAACTGTCCTGCCGCTTTTGCGTCTTTCCATGAGGGGTGTTTTTCAGCCGCGACCGTATCAAGTCAAGGCTGAGCGCCCAAACTAACGTTGAGATCTACTCGCATTCAACTGCTGCAGCACCTCGGGATCGCGCACGTCGGCCCAGTCGCCGGTGAGTTCAAGCGCCTGCACTTTGCGTCCGCTCTTTGCGAGATCGCGGATCGCGTCGGTGAGTTCGTACTCGCCGCGAATCGAGCGTTCGAGTTCTGCGGTGAAATCGAAAATGCTGGGACGAAATGCATACACGCCCGCGTTGTACCACGGGCTCGTCGGCTCGCCGGGCTTCGGTTTTTCGCGCAAGTCGGTGAGCTCGAATTTCTCATTCACGAAAACTGCGCCGCCTTTGGAGACGTCCTCGTTGTGCTTCACGCTCACGATGGCTTCCTCATCATCGAGCGCGGCAAGCCGCTGGTAGTTGGACGGCTCGACGAGGATGTCGCCGTAGCTCAGGATGAATGGATCGCCGCCGCAGAAATTCTTCGCGAGTTCGACGACTTTGCCGGTGCCGTCCTGAACGACCTGCGTTTCGTAGCTGACGCGCACGCCGAAGCGCGAGCCGTCGCCGAAGAACGATTTCACGACATCGGCGCGGTAGCCGACGACGATGCAAAACTGCGTCACGCCCGCATCGCGCAAGCCTTCGACGATATGCAGCAGAATCGGTTTGCCGCGCACTTCGATCATTGGTTTTGGAAGATCGTCCGTCAGTTCGCGCATGCGCGTGCCGCGTCCGGCGGCGAGGAGAACGGCCTTCGTGATTTTGGCTTCGCTGCTCATTTGCGCACCTCCCTCACGAATTCGCTGATCCGCTTCAGCGCGATCTTGATCTGGTCGAGGCTTGTGGCGTAGCAGGCGCGGACGTGGCCTTCGCCGCTCTGGCCGAACGCGGGGCCCGGGACGACGGCGACTTTCTTTTCCTGCAAAAGCCGGAGCGAGAAATCGCGACTGCTCAAGCCGGTGCTCGTGATTTTCGGAAAGACGTAAAACGAACCCAACGGCTTGAAGCATTCGAGGCCGATTTCGTTCAAGCCGCTTACGATGAAGTTGCGGCGATGCTGGTATTCACGGCGCATTTGCTCCACGTCGCGCGCGCCGTTTTCAAGCGCTTCGATGGCGGCGTCCTGCGAGGTGATCGACGCGCACAGGATGCCGTATTGGTGAATCTTCATCATCGCTTCGGTGAGGATCGCGGGGGCGCAGGCGTAGCCGATGCGCCAGCCCGTCATCGCGAAGGCCTTGGAAAATCCGTGCAGAAAAATGGTGCGCTCGCGCATGCCGGGGAGCGACGCAATCGAGACGTGTTCGGCACCGTCGTAGGTCAGCTCGCTGTAGATTTCGTCAGTGAGAACGATGAGGTCGTGCCGGATGCAAAGCGCGGCGATTTTTTCCAACTCCTCGCGGGATTGGGTCGCGCCGGTCGGGTTCGTCGGAAAATTGAGCATCAGGATTTTCGACGAGAGAGTGATCTTCTTCGCGAGTTCGCTGGCGGTGAGCCGGAAGTTGTCGGCGGCAAATGTCGGCACTGCGACGGGCACTCCATGCGAGAGCGTGATGCTCGGGCCGTAGCTCACGTAGCACGGTTCGTGGTAGAGCACTTCGTCGCCGGGATTGATGAGCGCGCGAAGGGCGAGGTCGAGCGCCTCGGAGACGCCGACGGTGACGAGGATCTCGGTCTTCGGATCGTAGCCGATATGGAAATGTTTCCCGACGTATTCGGCGATCGCTGCGCGCAACTCGGGCAGGCCGAGGTTCGACGTGTAGCCGGTGCGGCCTTTCTCCAGCGAGTAAATCGCCGCCTCGCGAATGTGCCAGGGCGTGTCGAAATCCGGCTCGCCGATGCCGAGCGAGATCACCTCTTTCATCGACTGCACGATCTCAAAAAAGTCGCGGATGCCCGAGCGCGGGATGTCGCGGACGTGATTGGCGATGGGGTTTTTGAGGTTCACGGAGAAAATGACGAATGACGAATGACGAATGACGAATGACGAATGACGAATGACGAATGACGAATGACGAATGACGAATGACGAATCAAATCCGAATCCCGAATGAAGAGGACAAGTCAACCCCCCCGCGGAGATTTGGAATGCGCGTTTCGTGCTTCGACATTCGGATTTCGTCATTTCGCGCCGGGGGCGCGTTTAGGGTGCGACGGCGAGGCGCTCCGGGCGGGGTTCGCGGTAGAGGAGCGCGCCGTTTTCCTTGTAGGCCTTCAGCCGGAAATGGGTTGCGGTCGAGATGACGCCTTTGATGGTGCTCAGCTTCTCGGCGATGAACGAGGCGATCTGCTGGAGCGTGCTGCCTTCTACGACAACGAGAAGGTCGTAGCCGCCGCTCATCAGGTAGCAGCTCTGCACTTCGTCGAACTTCGCGATGCGGCTCGCGAGCCGGTCGAACCCGCCTCCGCGCTCCGGAGTGATGCGCACTTCGACCACGGCCGTCACGCATTCCTTCGCGGCTTTATTCGCGTCGATGATGGCCTGGTAGCCGAGAATGACGCCGTCCTTCTCGAACTTCGCGATGCGTTCGGTCACTTCCGACACCGTGAGGTTGAGTTCCTTCGCGAGGTCCTCAACCGGAGTGTGGGCGTTCGTTTTTAAGAGTTTGAGCAGTTCGTCCATCGGGGCGGAGAATTTCGGATATCGGGTCGGGCTTGTCGAACGCAAAGTTCGCGGCGGCGGGGGGTGGCGACATCAACAGGCGAGATGCTCATAGCATCCCAAGGCGGCACCGTATCGCACCGCAGCGCGCTGGAAGCGCCTGGGTTCGATTACAGATTCGTCGTTACGCGAGAGCCCGGCGTTGTCTAATCGCCGAAGGAGATTTCCATGGCGCGTGCGGTCTGAACCATCTGGCTGTCGGGATGGACGAGGCGGAGCCGATGCACGGCGTCGGAGATCGGCACGTCGGTGACGAGGTAGTTCTGGTAACTGACCATGTGCCCGTATTTGCCCTGCTTGATCAGTTCGACGGCTTTGACGCCGAAGCGGGTGCCGAGGATGCGGTCAAGCACGGTCGGATGGCCGCCGCGCTGGAGATGGCCGAGGACGCAGGTCCGCGTCTCCTGCCCGGTCCGTTGCTCGACTTCGCGCGTAACGAGGTCACCGATGCCGCCGAGCTTGAATTCGCCCGAACCGCCGTCGCGCATCAGCGACTGGCCGTCTTTTGGCTTCGCTCCTTCAGCCACGACGATCATCGTGCTCAGGCAGCCTTCGGCTTCGCGCTGGCGCACGGTGTCGGCCACCTTTTCGAAGTCGAAAGGAATCTCCGGAATCAGGATGATGTCGCCACCGCCGGCGAGTCCGCCATGAAGGGCGATCCAGCCTGCGTGACGCCCCATGACTTCAATGACCATGACGCGTCGGTGACTGCTCGCAGTTGTGTGAAGGCGGTCGAGTGCATCCGCCACGCAAGCCACGGCCGAATCGAAGCCGAACGTCATTGCCGTTGCTTCGAGGTCGTTGTCGATGGTTTTTGGAACGCCGACGATCGGGATGCCGCTTTCGTGCAACTGCTGCGCGGTTGACAGCGACCCGTCGCCGCCGATCGCGATCAGGCAGTCCACGCGGAGCGCCTTGAGCATCTTCGTCGCGTTTTGAATAATCTCCTCCGGGATTGCAGCCTTCTGGCCTTCGGCGACTTTTGCAACGAAGTGTCCTTTGTTGGTGGTGCCGAGAATCGTGCCACCGAGGGGCATGATGCCGGCGGTCTTATAGCGGTCCAGCATCACGTAGTTGCCGGGGTGAAGCAGGCCTTCGTATCCGTTCTTGAATCCGACGACTTCCCAGCCGAGCGACAATGCGGCGCGCACGGCACCGCGAATGACTGCGTTCAAGCCGGGGCAATCGCCACCGCTGTTCAGTATTCCTATGCGTTTTCTGACCATATCGTTTTTTCCCTTTGGTTGATGTTTCCCTATAAGGTTTCGTTGCTCTTCACGGGACGGCCCGCGGCAGCCCATTGGTCATACATGCTCCAGCCGCGATTGAGCAAGCCCGCAGCCAGCGGAAACCTCTGCATCGAGCCGAGAACAACGACAATAATCCTGCGTGGCGTGACGACCACAGTCTCGCCTTCCTTTCGCGACTCGGGCGGGCGCGAGGCGGAAATGATCACGCATTCGCCGGCCCGCCGTGTTTTGCCCGTCTTCACGCCATCGATGCCATCGGTGCCGAGCAACTCGTTTGTATTCTCGAGCATGTAATCGGTCTGAGTGCCGTCGGCGTGGAGGATCGCGATCTTGCGCGATTTCTGCGAGACGTAAAAACGAAACGCCGACTTCGACATCGCGTAAGCCGTGAGCCGGCCCATGTCGCTTGCCGTGGAGTAGGGGAGCTTGCGCTCGATGCTGTCGAGGCCGCTTGGATTCAAGAAAAGCGTGTTCTGCATCCGGAGTTGGCGTGCGAGGGCGTTCATCTGCGCCACGAAGCGATCGGCAGGAACCACCTCGGGCGAGGAACTCTGCAGGGTGCGTCCGATGAAATCCGCGATCGTGTAGGCGGCGATGTTGTCGGATTGAAGGAGCGCAGCGTAGAGCAGTTCGCGCAAGGTTACACGGTCGCCTGGTTGGAAGGAAATGGGATTCGTCCCATCGACCGTGAACGCCGCCGATGGCACTGTCGCAAACTCTCCGAGATCGCGCTTTGTCTTCTCAGTCCAGTCGAGCGCGACCATGGCCGTTGCGATTTTGGTAAGGCTTCCGACCTGTAGTTTGCGGTTTGGATTTTTGGATTCGAACACGTGACCGCTCGTCTGGTCCATGATCAAAAAAGCGGCGGTTTCCTGAACTTGTGCCCTCGTCGTGGCCGTGCAGAGAAGCAGCAGCAGAGCAAGGATGGCGACGAGATTTTTCAACACATTTGTCATTTCAAAAAACGATCCGCGAATCTATCGCCGCTCCCCCAAATGGCAATGCTCAAATTGCGGCTTGTCGTGGTAGCAAACAGAAGTGGATTTTTGTGAGCGGGCAAAAGTGGAAGGTTGTTGTTGAGAATGAGGGAGTTGGCACGGAGGGGAGTGGGGAAGGATATGCGCACAGACCAAAGCCCGCTTCCAATGCTTCGTTCACCGGCCAACCATCCCGCTGGATGAAGGCGTTATTTTGAACTCCTTTTTTGCCGGGCCTTGAGAGCTGAGTCCCATTCGGGGTTCTCATCTTTCCCAACGCTCCGCCGCAGCACGAAAAGCGGCCTCGTGGTCCGGCCAATCGTGGAGCGTGGCAGGGTCGAAGTCGGCTCCGCATGGCCAAACAACAGTATGAATCTCCGGGTCGATAGTGACCTGTGCAAACACCGCCGGGTCGCGGAGGGGGCCGTAAAGCTCGCCCTCCAGAATTCCCTCGAAATCAATGGTGCGACTCAGTCCGTCGTCAAAGCGCAGGCGCAGCGAATGCGGTGGAATGCACTCGACGGAGATGATGCCGTAAAAGCGTGAAAGTTCGGGCATGACGTTCGTTTCCTGGGGAGCTTATCGGCCTCATTGCCCGGAGCAAGCGCGCAAACGCCAACGACCCCAAGCCCAGCGACCGCGGAGCAGTTCGCTGCATCGCATAGTCGTTGCGGTCATTGGCGTTGGAAGACGAGCACGAAACGGACATGCCGTGCCTGCCAGTTGACGGCGAGAACAAACTCGGGAACGACGTAGAAGCTGTAGCCCTCGCGCTGAAGCTTGTTCGGGTCGCGGAACTGCTGTAAATCGGCGGGCGAAGCGAGTTGGAGCTTGGCGCGGAATGAGTCAACGTCTGACGCCCCGAAGCTGAATGAGCCGCCTCCGGTGTTGGTGTCGAGGTCGTGAGACTCGGAAATGGCGAAAGCTGAGTCCGGCAACTCCGGCAACCATCCGCGGCCTCCGTCGGCAGCACGGGCAGATGCGGCTGTATCGTAGCTGGCGCGGATAGACTCGTCGCACGAGACGAGGAGAAGAGTTGTCGCGGCGAGGCAGACTTGCAAGCAGTGGCGACTCTTTCGGCTTTCATTCACGGGATACGTGCGGAGTCGCCTAACGACCCCAAGCTCAGCGACTGCGGAGGGCGGGGCGGCACCTGCACGGTGGGCGGAAAGGCGGCGGCGGAAGCAGGTGCCGTGACGCACGGAGCGGTTCGGTTATCGTTAGGCGATTCGTTCATACGCCATCTGCTTTTGGAAGTGGAGGCGGCGAGATGGGGACTCCCGGCGGCGTGTGCTCTCCAGAAAACAAAAAAGCCGTTGCAACAGCGCTCAGCGCTGTGGGTAAACCACCAAAGATAATCACACCGGGAGAATAAAGCAGCACAAGCGCTAATGTTCCGACTGGAACGAAATGTCATGCCCAATGCCAGCAAGGAACGTCCTCGATCTGGCTCACGCTTCTTTAGCACCGCGACAGCCTGCCGTGGTTCAGGTCGAAGATCGTCGCTTCGCAGCCCGATTCCAGCCAGTCGAGGTGCGTGGTGGTAATCAGCTTCTGCGAATCGACGGGCAGCGATTTCAACAGTGCATTGCGTCGCGCGATGTCGAGCTCGCCAAAGATGTCGTCGAGCAGGAGCAGCGGGGGGACTCCGGCGCGCCGCTCCAGCATTCGTGCCTGCGCGAGTTGCAGCGAAAGCGCGAGCGAGCGCTGCTGGCCCTCGGACGCGAAATCCGACGACTGCGCGTTGAGAGACAGCGCAAAATCATCGCGATGCGGACCGACAGTCGTCTGTCTAAGGCGCAAGTCCTCGGTCTTCGCCGCGTCCAACGAACCCGCGAAGTCGTCTTCGCTGCCGCGCAGGTATTCCATTTTCAAAGACTCCGCCGAACCGCTGATCGCGTGCAGCGCCTGATTGGCCGCAGGTTCCATCGCTGCGATCAGCCGGCTGCGCGCAGACGAGAGATAATTCCCCGCCTCGGTCAGCGGCGCATTGAACGCGGAAATCTCGCGCCAGAGGGAACGCGGATCTTTCAGCAGGTGGTTGCGCGAACGAAGCGCACGATCATAGCCTCGCAGATTCCTCCGGTAACCCGTGTCGATCTGGCTGGCGACGAAATCGAGAAACTTCCGCCGCCGCTCGGCCGGGCCGCGCACGATCTCAACGTCCTGGTTTGAGAAATAAACCAGGCGCGCGACCTCGAGATATTGGCGCGCGCTTTTCTGCTCCACCGAATCAAGCGCGAGTTTCTTCCGTTGCGAGCTGAAGTAGAACTGGAGATGGTAGGCGCCGAAGTAGCCGTCCAGCACGAAGCTCTTCCTCTCGTGCCGGATCGCTCGCGCGAGCGTCGAGATGCGCGGCGATTGCAGCCGCAGCAGCACACACGCAGCTTCGAGAAGCGAAGTCTTGCCCTGTGCATTTGGACCCACGATCACGTTGACGCCGGGCGAGAACTCGCACTCGATGGCATCGAAGCAGCGGAAATTGCGGAGTTTCAGATTCGTGAGCACTGGATTTCAGTTTGCAGATTGTGGATTTCAGATTTAGAAACGCAGCCCGCTTCAGTCTGCAACTCTAATGAACACGCTGCCAGGTTTTCGCGACTTTTATCCCGAGGATTGCGCCCGCCGCAATTACATCCTCGCGACCTGGCGCGAAATCGCCCGGCGCTATGGCTTCGTAGAATACGACGGCCCTGTTCTGGAGCCGATGGCGCTTTACGAGAAGAAGAGCGGCGGAGAACTTGTCGGACAACTTTTCGATTTCGTGGACAAAGGCGAACGCCATGTCGCGATGCGCCCCGAGATGACGCCCACGCTCGCCCGCATGGTCGCGGCGAGGGAGCGCGATTTCAAAAAGCCGCTCAAGTGGTTCTGCTGTCCGCAATTTTTCCGCTACGAAAAACAACAGCGCGGCCGGCTGCGGGAGTTCTACCAGTTCAACGCGGACATCATCGGCGAGGCTTCGTCGGCGGCGGACGCGGAGATGATCGCAGTCGTGGTCGATTTGCTTCGAGCTTTCGGTTTTACGGAGAAAGACTTCGTAGTTCGGCTGAGCCTGCGAAGCGCATGGCAGGAGTTTTTCGCAGCCGCAGGCGGCAACCCCGAGGACGAATACGAGTTCTTCCAGATCATCGATAAGGTGGAGCGCAATCCGGCGGAGAAGACGAACGAAGCTCTGGCGAAGCTGAATGTGAGCGGCATCACCGCTGAGAGCATTGTCGCATTCATCCGCAGCAAAGCGCCGGCCGGACTGAGTCCGATCCTCGATGAACTCGATTCGCGAGGGATGGGCGGATTTGTGGAGGTTGATTACGCGATTGTGCGCGGACTCGCCTACTACACCGGTGTGGTGTTTGAGGTTTTCGACCGCAGCAAAAACGAACGCGCGCTTGCCGGCGGTGGCCGCTACGACAAACTTCTGAGCCTGATGAGCGATGGCAAAGTCGATCTGCCCGCACTTGGTTTCGGCATGGGCGATGTGGTGCTTGCTAACTTGATCAACGACTCGTCGCATGCAAAAGCGAAGATGGACGCGTGGATTGCGAAGCACCACGCGGTGGACATTTATGTCGTCATCGCCAAGGAGGAACGCCGTGCGGACGCGCTCGGAGTCGTGCAGCAGCTTCGCAACGCCGGATCGCGCGTCGATTTCCCGCTCGCCGCCGCAAAGGTCGGCAAGCAGTTCCAAACCGCCGAACAACTCGGCGCGTGTCTCGCCGTCTTGATCGGCGACGAATGGCCAAACGTGAAAATCAAAACGCTCGCCACGCGAGAAGAAACGGTCGTGGCGCATGAACACCTGCTCAACCGCATCACCGCTCCCAATGCGTGTCATTCCGAGCGCAGCGAGGAACCCCGCAAACCATGAGAGATTTGTTTGTGTATATGATGACCAACCGCAGCCGGGTCGTTCTCTACACCGGCGTGACGAACGATTTGGAGCGTCGCGTTTGGGAGCACAAGAACAAAGCCTCATGGGGTTTCACGAACCGAAACAATGTGGACCGGCTCGTTTATTACGAGCTGTATCCGAGCGCGCAGGACGCAATCGCCCGCGAAAAGGAAATCAAAGGCTGGCGGCGCGAAAAGAAAAACGCCCTGGTCGAAACGCTAAACCCTCGCTGGAATGATCTTGCGAACTCGCTGTTTCAGCGTCCGGTTCCCTCCGCCGGTGGCGAACGATCTCACGCTTTGGAAATGAACGCCCCGAGTGGCTTGCGGGGTTCCTCGCTGCGCTCGGAATGACACGTTTGGAGAGTTTATTTATGTATCGAACACACCACTGCAACCAGCTTCGTAAAACAGACATCAACCAAACCATCACTCTCGCGGGCTGGGTGAATTCGCGGCGCGACCATGGCGGCGTCATCTTCATCGACCTGCGCGACCGCGAAGGTCTGACGCAGGTCGTGTTTCGTCCCGAGGAGCATCCGCAGGTCGCCGAAGCTTCGCACGGATTGCGCAGCGAGGATGTGATCCAGGTCACCGGCAAAGTCGCCGCGCGCCTCGCGGGGACGGAAAACCCGAAGCTCGCGACGGGCGACATCGAGGTGATCGCGAGCGAACTGCGCGTGCTCAACAAAGCCGACGTGCCGCCTTTCCCGCTCGACGATCCGAAGGTGAACGAAGACCTGCGGCTCGAATACCGCTACCTCGATCTGCGCACGGCGCACATGCAGCAGAACCTGAAGCTGCGCCATCGCATCGTGAAAGCGACGCGCGATTTTCTCGACGAGCACGGCTTCCTCGAAATCGAGACGCCCATCCTCTCGAACCCGACGCCGGAAGGCGCGCGCGATTTTCTCGTGCCGTCGCGGCTGACTCCCGGCATCGTTCTACGCGCTGCCGCAGGCGCCGCAGCAATACAAGCAACTGCTGCAAGTCGCGGGGCTGGAGAAGTATTTCCAGATCGCGCGCTGCTTCCGCGACGAGGATCTGCGCGCCGACCGCCAGCCGGAGTTCACGCAGATCGACGTCGAGGCGTCGTTCATCACCGACGCGGAAATCCAGATCGCTCATCGAAGGTCTGCTCGTCCGCATTTTCAAGGAATCGCGCGGCATCGACATCCCCGCGCCATTCCCGCGCATGACTTACGCCGACGCGATGAACCGCTTCGGCAGCGACAAGCCGGACACGCGCTTCGGCGATGGAGTTGACCGACCTCGCAGACATCTTCAAGGAGTCGCAGTTCAAGGTCTTCCGCTCGGTCGCCGACGGCGGCGGCACGATCAAGGCGATCAACGCCAAAGGCTCCGCTGCGCTGCTGAGCAAGGAGCAGCTCAAGAAATGGGAGGAATGGGTGAAGACCGAGTTCGGCGCAAAAGGTCTCGCTTACATCAAGTGGAGCGCGGGCGGGGAATGGGAATCGCCGATCGTGAAGTTCTTCAGCGACGCGGAAAAAGCGGCGCTCGCCGAACGGATGAGCTTCGCCGAGGGCGACGTGCTCTTTTTCGGCGCGGACAACAAATGGGAGGCCGTGTGCGAAGTGCTCGGTCGCGTGCGTCTCCGTTGCGCGGAACTGCTCAAGCTGACGGAGAACAGCGACGCGCTGAATTTCCTGTGGGTCGTCGATTTTCCGCTCCTCGCGTTTGCGCCCGAGGAGAACCAGTGGGTCGCCGTGCATCATCCGTTCACCCGCCCGAAGGCCGAGGACGTGCCGCTGCTCGAAGCCGGCGAATACGGGAAGGTGCGTGCTGTCGCTTACGATGTCGTGCTCAACGGCGTCGAACTCGGCGGCGGCTCGATCCGAATCCACGAGCGCGAGTTGCAGAGCGAAGATGTTCGAGGTGCTCGGCGTGGGGCCGGAGGAGCAGGAGAAAAAATTCGCGCACCTGCTGCGTGCGTTCAGTTTCGGCGCGCCGCCTCACGGCGGAATCGCGCTCGGCCTCGACCGCCTTGTCATGCTGATCTGCGGCGCGCAGAGCATCCGCGAAGTGATCGCGTTTCCGAAGAACAACCGCGGTGTCGATCTAATGACGCAGTCGCCGCTGGAGGTTGATTTCAAGCTGCTTCGCGAGCTTTACATCCAGGTCACGAAGAAAGCGTGATTGCGTTTGCTCCGTCGCCGACGGGCAATCCAACAATCCAGGCTCGTCATTCTGAGCGAAGTTTTCTTCCGGCTTTGCGGAAGGAAGCGCAGTCGAAGAATCACTGATTTTCTTTCTTCGGCAGCTCGTGCAATGAGGAGTGCGCCTTAAATGGTGAGCGCAAAACGAAACACAAAATCACAGATTCTTCGACTCCATTCCGGCCTCAAGGCAGGCCGGAACTGCGCTCAGAATGACAGATGCTTCGGAAGCTTTAGCTCTTCAAAAACTCATCGAGCGCGGCTCGCGTGATGCGGTAAGTCGAACCGATCTTTTTCCCTTTCAGATCGCCGGCTTCGAGGCTCGCGAGGACATCGGATTCTGTCACGTTGAGAACTTTGGCCACGTCCGCGGGCGACAGGACTTCCACGCCGGTCGCTGCCGGAGACGCTGCGGCTGCTTGCGTTGCCTGCGGATTCAACATTCCTCCGGGCTGCTGCATCATCTGCTGCGCCATCGCAAAGCCCATCGCCATCTCGGCGGGAGCGCTGCCGGCTCCGCCTTGCGCCATGCCCTGGCCCATTTGGAATTTCACGTAGTCGTTCAGATTGCCGACCGCCGCCATGCTCGACCGCTTGTCGATGGCCTGTTCGACCTCGGGCGGGACGCTCACGTTTTCCAAAACAAAGCTCGTCATTTCCAGTCCGTATTTTGCGGAGATGATCGGATTGATGATCGGCAGCAAAGCCTCGCCGACTTCCTGATAGCGCGTGGCGACATCGAGCACCGGGATCTTAGCCGTCGCGATTGCGTCGCTGAAAACGCTGACGATGCGGGAGCGCATGGTGTCGGCGAATTCGTCGAGCCGGAAGTGATCGTCGGTGCCGGCGACTTCCTTCAAAAACAGCTTCGGATCGAGAATGCGAAAATCGAATGTGCCGAACGCCCTGACGCGCACGATGCCAAAGTCCTGATCGCGCATCATGATCGGGTTCGACGTGCCCCACTTGTTGCCGGTGAAGACGCGCGTGACGACGTAATAAATGTCGGCCTTGAACGGCGAGTTGAAGCCGTATTTCCACGACTTGAGTTTCGTGAGGACCGGGATGTTGTCGGCCGTCAGCGAGTGCTTGCCGGGGCCGAACGTGTCGCCGAATTCGCCGAGGTAAACAAATTGCACAACCTGCGATTCGCGAACGATGAGTTGCGCGCCGTTTTTGATCTCCTTGTCCTCATCGGGGAACCGGTAGGAAAGCGTGTCGCGCGAGTCGTCCGTCCACTCGATGACTTCGAGTAACTGGCCTTTGATGAAATCCATTAAGCCCATGGTGGTGTGTTCTGATTTAGAGGTTCGAAGGAACATATACCCCATCGAATGCATTTTGTGAACCCCTAAACACTACCGTAACCATCCCCATGAGGTTTACGCTCTCTGGAAACGGCACGTCCGTTTTCGAGTTGATGGTGGACGTCGATGTTCGCATCATCGCGCCTATTGAAGAAACGGATCATTCCCATCCTTCTTATTGTCGCAGCAGCGTTTGCCGTTTACTGGCCGGCGCTGAGAAACGGGTTTGTTTGGGACGACACGGCGCTCGTGTTGCGCGATCCTTTCATCCGGAGCTGGCGGTTGATTCCAGAGGGCTTCCGGCATTTTCTTTTCACGGATGCGACGGCATCGAACTTCTATCGCCCGATTCAGCGGCTGACTTATACGGCCGACTACGCGCTGTTTGCCTTTCAGCCTTGGGGGTATCACCTCACCAACATCGTGCTGCATGCGGCGGCCGGGGTGGCGCTGTTCTTGTTCGTGAGGAAACTGGTCGGGCGATTCGCGTCGAAGCAACCGGCAACGCTGTTCGCAACTATCGCGGCCCTGTTCTGGGTGATTCATCCGCTGCATACATCGGCGGTGATTTACGTGTCCGGACGGGCGGACTTACTGGCGGCACTCTTCGGGTTTGCGGGGCTGTATCTGGCGCTGCGGGAGAAAGCGTGGGCGGCGGGTTTGTGTTTTCTCGCGGCGATGCTGTCGAAGGAAAGCGGCATCATGGCGCTCGCGATCTGGTTGCTGATCTTGTGTTTTTGCCGCGATGGATTTCGCCGCTGGCTGGCGATCGCGCCGCTGATCTTCGCGGTCTATTTTGGCATGAGATTCTCGGCGGAAAAGGTGCCGCCGCCCGCTCCGGAACCGGTGCCGTTTGCCGTGCGCCCGATCCTTATGGCGCGGGCCTGGGCGGAGTATGCGGGGCTGGTGATTGCGCCGGTGAACCTGCACATGGAGCGCGATCTGACCGTTGTGGATCGCGGCGACATGCGCGCCACTTTGCAAGCGGCGCGAATGCGCGAATTCCAGACTTTGCTCGGCATGGCGCTTGTCGTTGCATTCGCCCTCTGGATGCGATGGGCAAGACGAACAACGCCGGTTGCGTTCCTGTGCCTGCTGGCGTTCGCGGTCGCCTATCTGCCGGTCAGCAACATCCTGCCGCTCAATGCGAATGTGGCCGAGCACTGGCTTTATTTTCCGGGCGCATTCCTGATCGTGGCGACGATTCTCTCGCTGACCGCCACGCGCATTTCGCGAATCCTGCTCGCGGGTGTGGCGATGGGATGGATCGCTTTTCTCGGCGCGCGGACCTTCCTGCGCAACGCCGACTGGAAAGATGAACGGACGTTTCTCGAACGCACGATTGCGAACGGCGGAGATTCGGCGCGGATGCAGATCAACCTCGGCCTGCTTGAGTCATCCGCGGGAAAACATCGCGAAGCGGTTGCGTTGATCAATGCAGCGCTGAAGCGTTCGCCCGACCAACCTTTCGGGCTTCTCGCGATGGGGACCGCGAGTCTTCGCGCGCACGATTACGCGACGTCTCGCGAGGCGCTGGAGAAGGCTTCGGCGATTCCTTTCGTCCGCGCCGAGGCGCTGCAAGACCTCGCGGTGCTCGAGTATCAGGAAACACGCCGCGACAGGCTCGACTTGTTGCAGGAGGCGGCTGCGCTGGAACCGAAGAACTGGGCGATTCGAAAACGCTGTATTCTTCATCTGGACGAACTCGGGCGCACGACGGAAGCCATTGCGGAACTGCGGCGCGTGCTCGACGACCAGCCATACCGCGCCGAATCCTGGCGGTTGATGGGCGAACTTTTGGAAAAAGCTTCACAGGCTGACATGGCGCGACGCGCATACGAGGTGGCTGCTGCTTACGACGTGCATGATGACGAATCGCGTCGGAAGCTGAATTCACGATAAGTCAGGTTCGCACAATTCGTTTCTTTCGAAGATTCCGCCTGCCTGCGTGCGCGTGCGGGTAATGAAGGAAGACTACGAGCGGGCCCTGTGAATGGTTCAGGAATGGGACGCTGCCGACGGAGCGCTGAAGGATGCCGTTCGCTGCCCTGAGCGCGCATCATCACGCATCGAGCTTCCGCAGTTCTCGCGGAAGTTTTCGCAGACGAACGCAGCCGCCCTGGCCGCGCGTGCCGGAATCTTTGACCAAGAGTTTTATTGCGAGGACTGCCAGTTCACCTGGCCGCCCACTCCACCCGAAAAGCCCGACCTTGATGTTCTGAACTGGCCCAAGTCGGACAAGATGCTCTGAGCAGCGGCGCGGCTACTTCTTGTCCCGATAGCGCGCTTCGCGACTGCGGAACTGTAGCAGGATCGGCAGGCCCATGAATCGCGCCTCCTCACGGAACTGGGCGTCCAGATATTTGCGATAGGCCGGGGCCAGCACATCCGCATCGTTCACAAAAAACAGAAAGCGCGGGATCGGGATGGGCTCGGCCTGCGTCTGCTCGACCTGCGTGGCGTAGAGGACTTTGAACCGTTTGCCGCTGCGGATCGAAGGCGGGTTGGCGCTGAGGATGTTTTGGATGAGCCGGTTCAACTCGCCGGTGCCGATCTTGCGGCGAGAGTCTTCGCGGATCTGTTCGATAAAACGGAAGAGCCGGCTCATGTTCTCGCCGGTTTTTGCGGAAAGCAGAACGACCGGCGCGTAATCGAGGAAGAAAAGGTTCGCGCGGATTTCTTCGATTTTGGCTTCGAGGAATTCGCGGTCGTGCTCGCGGGGTTTGATTGTGTCCCATTTGTTGACCGCGATCACGCAAGGGCGGTTCGCCTCCTGGATCATGCCGGCGATTTTTTTGTCCTGTGCGGTCACGCCTGCCGCTGCATCCAGGACGAGCACGCAAAGATCGGAGCGGCGGATGCTTTTTTCCGAACGCATGACGCTGAAGACTTCCACGGAATTATCGACCTTGCCGCGCGGGCGGATGCCTGCGGTGTCGATCATAATGTAGTGCCGGTCTTTGCGTGTGTAAGGAATGTCGATCGCGTCGCGAGTGGTGCCGGAGATGTCGCTGACGAGCGTGCGGCGGTCCTGGAGAATCGCGTTGATGATCGAGGACTTGCCGACGTTTGGCCGGCCGACGATTGCGATGGCGGTCGGTGTTTCCGTCTTGGGTTCCTGGGGTTCGGTCTCAGGCAACAGCGATTCGATCTGCTCGACGAGCGCGACGATGCCGCGTCCGTGCTCGGCGCTGATGGAGAGGAGATGGTTGAAGCCGAGCCGCGTGAAATCGTTTTCGTATTCGCTGTGCTTGTCGTGATCGACTTTGTTGACCGCGACGATGAGCGGTTTGTCGATCCGGCGAAGCTGCTTGGCGAGGTCTTGATCGACAGGCGTCAGTCCACTCTGACCATCGACGACAAACACGATCAGGTCGGCGGTGTTCATCGCGATCTCGACTTCCGCGCGGACTTGCTCGGTGAAACTCGCATCCACTGCGCTGCCGATGCCTCCCGTGTCCACGACCAGGAACGGACGCGCGCCGAGCTTGCATTCGGCGGCCAGCCGGTCGCGCGTCACGCCGGGTTGATCGTGAACGATGGAGATTTTTTTGCCGGCGAGCCGGTTGAAGAGCGCGGACTTGCCGACGTTTGGACGGCCCACGATTGCGACGGTGTTAACTGGCATGGCTCTGTAGTTTTCTAATACCGTCCGTCACATAACCGATGCCGGACATCAACGTAAACAGACCGGCAAGCGCGACTGGAATGTCGAGGAAATCGAGCGTGAATTTTTGTCCCAGAAAACTCATGTGCCGCTGAAAGAGGTTCAACTGCAAGAGCACCAGTGCAATTGCGATCATCTGAAAGGCTGTCGCCGTTTTTCCGATCCACGAGGGTTTGACCTGCAACTTGCCGACGAGCAAATGCAGCACGACCGAGCCGACCAGGATCACAGCGTCGCGCGTGATCACGAGCACGGGAAACCACAGGGGGAACTCGTAGGACCAGTTGCTGAAACTGAGGGTGATGATCGCGGCGAGCAGCAGGCCCTTGTCCGCGATCGGATCGAGGATCACGCCGAGCTGGCTCTTCTGGTTGTAACGCCGCGCGATGTAGCCATCCAGCCCGTCGCTCGCCGCCGCGACGAGGAATGCGAAGATCGCGAGGATGCGCTGCCAGTCGTTCGGCTCGCCGCGCTGCACGCTCTTGCCGTAGTAGATCGTCATCATCACGAAAACGGGAATCAGGAGGATTCGTGTGATCGTGATTTTGTTGGCGGTGGTCATTCGGAGGAGTGCAGCATCTACCAGTGGAAGGAAGAAGGCGCAAGTAAAGGCAGCCGACGCGCTTTGTTGCGGTCCCTTGAGAAACAGGCTTCCTCCACAATGATCCAGCGCCAGGTCGGAGCGCAGTTAGCGTTTGCCTTGCGTGCTTTTTGAATTCCTGCGGGCACTTTTCGTCGGTGCGAAGCGCTGCCGCACGATGAACGCGACCAACACCACCAGCGTTACGAGCAGAATCCTCAGCGGCGTGACTTTGAAAAACTCCAGCGCTGGACGCGTTTGGAAATGCAGTTCCGAAGCGAACCTGGACGTCTCGCCCTGCGCATTCATCGTGATGACGCGAATGAGATAAGTAGTCCCTGCCGCCAGGTTCCCCAAAGTGGCGTAGATGGTTTTTCCGGACTCATTCAGCTTGATGTTTGTGAGTGGAATCCAACGGATGTTCAGTTTGCGTTCGGCGTCGAGCGAGACTTGTCCGGATTCGATTTTGTATTGGAGCTTGTCTCCCGCAGGAGCCTCCCATTCCATTACGGCACCCGTTCGCGTGACGCTTTTCAGCGACAGGCGGCGCACAGGCTGCACGCCGCCGGCTTGCACCAGAATGGTTGCCGGCTGCGGAGTCGGCTCGCCGGGCGGTTCTACAGCCGTCGCCGGGCCGGCAGTGACCATCGCGCCCGCGGCACCGCGGCTTCTGACTTCCGCCTCGACTGGCAACTCGACAATCTCATCCTGCGCCTTGATGGAAAGCATTGCGCAAAATTTTCCCGCCGCGGCCGGCTGGATCGTCACACGCACATCACGCTTCGCGCGTGCATCGAGAGGGAAAGCCGCATCTTCGCGGCTGAGTTTGAAAGGCGGCGGAACTTCCACGCGAAAAAATCCACTCGATCCTCCGATGTTCTCCACGGTTAAAGTGGCGCTTCCCGGCTTTTCAAAATCCACGCTGCCGAGCGAAAGCTGGCCCGGGTTGGGGTGGGGGATCGGTCCGACGGCGGGAGCATGCACCGCGACTTCCATTGTGAGGCTGGACGACTCCAGGCGGAGTTTCTCGTCGATCGGATCAAGATCGTCGCCGGAGGTGGAGATCGGAACCGAAATGTCGCCGTTGGCAGGCACGTTGATTTGTTCGGCAATTTGAAGGCGCCTGGTGGCTGTCATGCGAACCGGAATCGGACTCTCGGTTCGATTTGAAATCTGCAGCACTCCCCGGCGATGCGAATCGCCCCTGGCGGTTCTCAGCTCCACGGTCTGAGGCGAAATCGCGAGCGGCATCTGTCCATTGCCTCGGAGCGTCGTCACGCGATCGGGGTGGCTTGAATACTGCAGGTCTCCGCGCAGTGGCATCTCGCCTTCAGCAAGACATACGATCCGGAACGTCGCCCCTTCTCCTGCACGAAGGCGGTAGTCCGGGTTGCCTTCGATTTTCCAGTTCTTTGGCGCTTTGATTCTTCCCTCGACGACTCCACCGCCTTGATTCTCGATCCTCGCCTCGCGTACCGAAGGTCTGCCGACCAGCACGTTCCCGAAGTGGATCTCGTCAGGCACCGCGAGGATCGGCGGATCGTCGTAGATCGTAATGGTGACTTCCGCGGGAACCGAGACGCCGTTTGCGGCTTGCACGGTGTAGAAAAATTTGTCGAGCAATTGCTGGTCGTCTCCGGCGTTTTGATAGGTGACGACAGCCGTGTCCCTCGAAACCATCCGCGGGCTGGAGATTTTTCCAAACTTCGGTTGTGTCCTGAGCCTGAATTTGACGACCTGGGTTTCATTTCCGTAAACCCGCAGCGGAATCTCGACGGCTCGGCCGACCCGCACGCGGACACTCGCCGGAACAGCCTGCGGCGGGGGTTTGCCGACCGTGTCCTTGGTCGGGATGCTGATCTCTGCGCGCCCCGTGCAGAGAAAGCAGAAGAAGGCATGGACAATGCAGAAATGACGAAGGATGTGTCGCACGATGTCAGTTTTCTTGGCGGATAATGTGATTGATCGCTCCAACTCGAGCCAGTATTAAACAGCGTCCAACCTGCTCCAATGAGAATTGCACCATTCGGCATATCTAAGTTCCTCGCGGCGAGCCTGGCAATCTTTGCAATTCTCCTGGGCCGCGATGGCCGGGCCGGCACGCCGCTTTTCGGTGCAAAACCGCCGATGCGCAATGCCGGCGACCTCATTCGCAAACAGGATCCGCCGGATGTGAAGGCGCGGGTTTACAATCAGCTCACGCCAGATCAGGCGCGAGTGCTCGTTTCGCTCTCCAAGCAACGCGCTTACCTGATGCTTGGAGACGAGATCGCGATCAACACGCCCATTTCCTCCGGCAAATCCGGACGTCCGACGCCGCAGGGCAACTTCCGCATTAGCGAAAAGGACGCCGACCATCGATCGAACATCTACGGCGCGTTCTGCGACTCGCAGCGGCGCATCGTGCGCGACGGCGTGAGTTCGCAGATCGACTCGGCGCCGAGTGGCACGCGTTTCATCGGTGCGCCGATGCGTTGGTTCATGCGTATCACGGACAAGGGAGTCGGCATGCACACTGGCATCCTGCCCGGCTACCCGGCCTCGCACGGTTGCATACGATTGCCCGATGCCATCGCCAAAATGATCTTCGACAAGGTGAAGATCGGCACGCCTGTCGAGGTCGCACCATAGATAGAGGGCGTCTGAAACTCGGTTTTTGTTGTAGCCGCTGGTCTGTGACCCCGGCGGAATTGCTACTTTATCCAGCAACGCATCCGGCCTCCCAGAGGCCGGCTACAACCACTTTTCAGATGCCCTCTTGACTAACGACGTCCGGACGCGGACTGGAAAGCTTCTTCACAACTGCCTCCGCAGAAGATCCAAAGCGGCTTGGGACACAAGCCACTTAAAGGTTTCCCGGTCTGTCGGAAACTTGTGCTGCTCGATCTGGGTCGCACCGCTTTTCGTGGCCAGTGCGATGAACACCGTTCCCACCGGTTTCTGTTCCGAGCCTCCACCGGGGCCGGCAATGCCTGTCGTGGACAACGCATAATCTGCCGACGCGACCCGACGCGCGCCTTCCGCCATCGCAGCGGCAACTTCGCGGCTCACCGCTCCTTGCGCCGCGATCAAATTCGCATCCACGCCCAACTCGCGCGTTTTGGCTTCGTTTGCATACGTGACAAAGCCTTCGAGAAAAACCTCCGATGCCCCTGGCACGTTGGTGATCCGATTGGCGATGAAACCTCCCGTGCAGCTTTCCGCGACCGCGAGGGTTTCTTTTCGTCCGGCGAGTTTTTGGACGACCACCTCTTCGAGCGGCCGATCGTCGCAGGAAACGATGTGCGGTTGCAGTCGTTCCAAAACGATTGCGTCCACCTTTTGCAGCATCACCGGTGATCCGATGCAACGCACAACGACCTCGCCAGGTCTCGCGCAGTAACCCAGTTCGATTCCTTCGATCGCAAGGATCTGTGCGCCGACCATGTCCTCGACGTTGGATTCACCCAGGCCCGCGATGCGATAGGAGCGGCATTCGATGTTCGATGGCGGCAGGATTTGTTTGAGGCGCGGCATCACATGGTCGCGAAACATCGGCTTCAATTCGCGCGGCGGACCGGGAAGCAGGAATAAACTCGGAACTCGGAACTCGGAATGCGGAGCGGGGGCGCTGCTCCGTTCCGCGTTCCGCATTCCGCATTCCGCATTCAAATACAGCCCCGGCGCGGTTCCGTTTGGATTCGGCAGCACGACCGCGCCTTCGGGGACTTGCGCCTGACGCCTGACGCGATCGGTCAGTTTCAGTCCGCGCCGCGCGAACCTTGCCTCGATCGCGCTCATCACCGCGGGATCGTGAACCAACTCACGCTTCAGCAGTTCGGCCGTGATTTCGCGCGTGAGGTCGTCGGTCGTCGGCCCAAGACCGCCCGTCACGAAAATGATGTCCGAGCGGCCCATCAATTCGATGAGCGCGTCGCGAATCGCGCTGCCGTCGGGTACCGTGACCTGCCGCTGAATCCGGAGCCCGAGCGGGAAAATCTCCTGTGCAATAAAGGCGACGTGGGAGTTGATGGTGTTGCCGAGGAGGATTTCCGTGCCTGTGTTGATGACTTCGACTCTCATGAATTTTTCAATTTCGTGCCTGTGATCCGTTGCTCCGGCCTGCGTAAACGAGGAAAGCAGGAGGCTTATTTGCGTTCCAGCAGACGGATCCACTCGGCGATTTTTTGGGCGCGGAGTTCGTCGCTGGCGGACTGGAATACGTAGAGCATGTTCGCAAGGATGCGTCGTAACATGATTCGCGCCGAAGCGCCTTCGAGGTGGGAGCGCTCGAGCGTGAGTTTTTGCCGCGCCAGGATTTGCTCGCAATCCTCCATGCTCAAAATCCGCCCGCGCTCGAACGGATCGAAAAGCACGCGTTCGTGGCGCACGAAGAAGTGGCCGGGAAAATTCACGCCTTCGATTTCAAGCCCTGCGCGGTGGCCGATCATCATGTAAATCAGCGACAAAGAAATCGGAATGCCGCGCCGGGTTTCGATGACTTGCGGCAGCAGCGAGTTTCCGACGATGTAATAGTGCTCGGAGTTTCCGCGGAAACCGAGTTGATCGCCCAGGAAATTCCCCATGAGCCGCACGCGTTCGTCTGCGCGGCGAATCCCCCCCAGCATGTTGCCCAACCGGCGCGACCACTGATCGAGCTGCCGCTTGTAGGGCTTCAGATCAACGCCCGGCATGAACGCACGGGCCAGCAGCCAGTTGGCGTGTTCGATGTTGCTGTCAATTGGGAACGAAGGACACAGCGCAGTCAGTTCATTCTCGGCGTTGCGCGAATCGATTTCGCCGAGCACTTCCTTTACGTGACGTGTCACCGCCTCGTCATCGATCAACAGCATCTCTTCGAGGCAGGGAATTGCCTCGGAGCCTTTCGCGGTGAGTTGCTGTTTGACGAGGTTGACCGTGAGAGGATCGTCATCCCGCAGCAGCCGCAAAATCGCGTCTTTTTGATCCAACATCCACCGATTGTAACTCAACTGGCGCTGGCCGCTACGTCAAAAATTTCGCCCGGCTCGCAAGTCACATCGAGCTGGATCGGGCGGCAGCACACGGGGCAGTCTTCGATGGTCGAATACCCGCCCTGCGAAGTGTCGATCATCGTTCGATAAGTCTCACCGCAGTGAGGACACATCACCTCCGCTTCGATGAGAAGGCTCATCACTCGATACCAGCAAGGGCCAGTCGCGGCGCATCGCTCCACAGATCTTCGAGGCTGTAGAACGAGCGCTTTTGGGCGAGGAAAATGTGGACGATGACATCGCTGTAATCGATCACGATCCATTGGCTCATCGGATAGCCGTCCACGCCGTGTGCAACGACCCCATGCTCCTTCTTGAGAGTTTCCTGAATTTCTCCGGCGATTGCCTTGAGGTGCGGTTCGGACGTTCCCGAGCAGATCACGAAAAAATCCGTGAAGCTCGAAATCTTCCGCAGATCGATCGCAACGATTTCCTCCGCCTTTTTGTTTGAGGCGAGTGTGGCGCAGAGTGTGGCTAGTTTCTTGGAGGTGATGATTTTGGTTCCTTGTAAAGTTGGTGTCGTTCGATGAGGGCCCTGACTTTGTCGGGAACGAGATAGCGTATCGACTGGCCGTTGGCAACGCGGTCGCGAATCTCCGTGGCGGAGATGTCAACGCGCCGATGCAACGTCGGGAACAGATGCGCCACCGATTTGTCGTTGCGGTTGAGCACGACGAATTGGACGAGCTGCTCGAGTTCCTGGATGCGCCGCCATGTGTGCAACTCGCGGATGTTATCCTCGCCGACAAGATAGAACACCTCGGCCTCGTCATGGCGCGCCTTGATTTCCAGAACCGTATCGATCGTGAACGAAGGCCCCTTGCGATAGAGTTCGCAATCGTCGATCACGAACCGCGGTTCGTCCTCGATTGCCGCGAGAAGCATTTCCTTCCGGACCGAAGGTTCCGCCGGGTTGGTGTCCTGCTTGTGCGGAGACAGCGACGCGGGAATGAAGATAACCCGGTCCAGACCCAGATCCTCGATGGCGTCGCGCGCGAGGATGAGATGTCCGTTGTGAACCGGGTCGAAGGTTCCGCCGTAGAGTCCGATCTTCACGAAGTTAGTTTTGGGTAAAGGAGAAACGGGTTCCGCTCGGCCCGGAAACGCGACAGGCTGGAGTTCCAACTGGCGACAATGCCCTGCACAGGCACGCCTTTCTCCGACTGCGAACGGATCGACTTGCTGCCGTGGCATTTGAAAAACATCTGCAGCTTGTCACCGGCTGAACGCGCGAACAAATCGGGTTTCGCGACACGGTTGGCGTATGCGAGCATGTAAACGCCAAGAGCGCAGAGATCGGTGGTTGTGCGCGCCCCCTGCCGTCCGCCCTTCGAGTATTCGGAAAACGTGACGCCAAGGGCGCGCGTCTTTCTGCCGCTCGAATCGACTCCGGTCTGGTTTGTCACAAGCCCGACGCGTTTGCCCTGCAGAATCCCGAAGCCCTGCTTTTGCAGAACGTCAATGCCGAGTTCGACAGATGCCGGGGCGCCGTGCAGGGCGAGCACAAGAACGCAGACGGCGAGCAGCATTTTCTTCACTCGATGAGCGTGGACGGGAATCACGAGTTGGACGGGAATCACGAGTTGCACATTACGGAAGGCTTTCCGACAGGTCAACCCATGCCATTTTGATTGGCGCGCTGCGTTCAGGGTTTTTACCTCGCCTCAAATGAAGGACTTCTGTTAGTCCTCAACCGCAACTCCGCAATTCCAATCGACAATCATGACCCCCCGAAACCGAATTCTTGCAACCATCAACCGCCAGCCCGTTGATCGTCCGCCGGTCGATCTGTGGTGTACGCCGGAGGTGCTCGACAGCTTGCGTGCCCATACCGGAAAACAGGATGAACTCGAAGTTTTTCAAGCGCTCGGACTCGATAAAGTCGTCTGGGTGTTTCCCGGCTACGGGAGCGGACGGTTCGACCCGAACGAAGGCGGCGGGCGAACGATGTGGGGCGTCCCAACCCGCATGATCAAAGCCGGGCTGGCGACCTACCAGGAATTCGGCACACCGCCGCTGGGAACTTTCGAGGATCCCGCGCAACTTGGCGACTACCCGCTCTGGCCCGATCCGGACAAGTTCGATTACGCCGGCGCGAAAGCATGGGCGGAACGCGCCCGCTCGTTCGATTTCGCCACGATCGGCCCGTGGATTTCGCACTTCGAGATCTACTGCCAGATGCGCGGTCTGGAGAATGCGCTCATGGACGTCGTTGCGGAACCCGAATTCCTCGACGCCGCCCTCGACCGGATCGACGCCATCCAGTCGGCGATGCTGGAACGCCTGCTGACGGAACTCGGTGACCTCATCGACATCGTCTTCATCAGCGACGACATGGCGACGCAGGAAAGCCTTCTCATTTCACTCGACGCCTGGGAGCGCCACTTTCGCGACCGCCTCAAGAACTGGTGCGACATCATCCACCGCCACGGGAAGAAGGTGCTCTTTCACACCGACGGCGCCGCGCGTCCGCTCGTGCCGCACCTGATCCGCTGCGGAATCGACATCCTCAACCCCATTCAACACATCTGCCCCGGCATGGATAGCGCCGGCTTGAAGCGCGACTTTGGCGATGCCGTCATCTTCCACGGTGGCGTGGACAACCAGCATGTCCTCCCGCACGGAACGCCCGACGACGTGCGCCGCGAGACCCGCGCCTGCTTGGAAACGCTCGGGAAAAACGGCGGCTACATCTGCTGCTCGTGCCACAACGTCCAGGCCGGAACGCCGGTCGAGAACGTGCTCGCGATGATCGACGAGGCGCAGCGCTGACCGCTCAGGGTTGGTGCTCTGCTTTCACAGCGAACGGATCGAGGGCGCCCCGCCGTGCCCGGCACCCTGATGGCTGAGCCGTTTGCCCCAACCCCCCTCCTCTCGGGGGAAAAGAGAAAATGATACGGGAAGCAATGAAGGTTGACGCGGCGAAGGTCGCGCTTGCGGATGGAAAACGATTTGGGTCGCTCTGCTGCCTCCAATATGAAGCGTCGCAAATCACCGTAGAAATCGTCCGCAAGCTCCGGGCCGGCAACCAGCTCGTAATACTCCATAATCGCCTCGACATCGGACTTCGCTGATGGTGGCCATAACGTGAGTTTAGCGTGAGCTGCTTTCGGTGCAAGCGCGCGAAGTCGCCTGCCATTCCTTGCAACCACCGCTCCTGCCCGCAATGCGGCAGGGAGGCCACCGCGCAATGGGTCGGGCGCGAACTGGGCAAACGGGTCGGCGCTCCCTGTTTCATGGTCACGTTCACGGTGCCCGGGGAACTGCGGGGACTCTTTTTCGGCCCCGCGGCAAAGCCGGTGTTCGATGTCTTTTTCGCGGCGGCCTCCGAAGCGCTCTCAGAGACCCTCGCCAGCCCGCGCTGGCTCGGGGCCGGGCGCAGCGGGTTCACGATGATCCTCCACACATGGGAACCAGCGCCTGCTCTTTCACCCTCATATCCACTGCGTTGTGCCGGGGGCGGGCATCGATGCCGCGGGGCGCGTTGTCAGCGTCAGGATCCCAGGGTTCCTCGTGCCGCAGCCCGTGCTGCGAGGCGCGTTCCGGCAGCTCTTCGCGCGCAAGCTCGATGCGCTTCGCCAGCTCCGCGAACGAGAGGCGAAACCTCACAGGCGCGCAATGTCGGCGCGCTTTTCTGAAAATAGCCAAGCGCTTTAGCGCTGGGTAACGTGCCAAACAAACCAGCCAAGTCCCGCATGGGACGAAAGAAATGCTCTGCCGTCCCTGGCGGGACTTTGAATTGTTGGCTGACGAGTTTTCCAGCCATCAATGGCTGGGCTATTGCCAGCAGGGAAACCGAGTTTCAAGCCGGCAGCCGCCCGGGAATCACGGTTCCGTCAGCGGAAAGGTGCCAAAACCGGTGTCGCCGGGATGCCAGGGCTTTGCGCGAACCGGTTCAGTGGACTCCACCCGGAGCGAGCCGGAAAACATAAGAAGCATAAGGCCGCGCCACTTTATTCGGCGGGCTTGTTCAACCAGGGGTGCAGTCGGAGGGCTCGTGCCTCGCCTCCGCTGCACCCTTTATGGTTTCGACCTATTTTTTGTTTAGTCGTTTGTAAATCCAGTCGGGGCTTCGTCGCAGGTCAATGACCGCCCAGATCGTCACTTCATCGCAATCGACTGAGTAAAATACGCCATGGGGAAAAACCCTGCTCAACAGACGATGAAATCCCAGAATCTCACGGTGAATGCCGGCAGTGATCTTCAGACCTTCAATATCCGAACGCAGACAGGCCGTGAAGTAGTCTCCCAAGCCGTATTCTTGTGCTTCGTAAAACAGAAATCCCTCATTGAGATCGCCAAATGCATCCTCAGAAATGAGTATCTTCTTCACCCGCGTCCAATAGCATATTTGACTTTGTCCCAATCAAGAAGCCTGGCTTCTCCGCTCTGAACACGTGCTTGGCGCTCCCTCAAAAGGGCCATTAATTCCTGCGAGACAGGAGCTTCCTCGTAGTGCTCCCGCATGTCCTCCCAGATAGCCTCCATGATCCGAATCTTCTCATCGGCAGGAAGGATTTTGATGTCCTGTGCAGTCATTTTTCAAAATTACCCAACTGTCCGAGAAACGCGATTCTTTTTTGTCGAACGACCAGGCCAGAACACAACATCCACGATTAACACGAGAGCCGGGCACCGGCACAAGCCCCATGATTGTTTTCAACAAGGTGCTCTTGCCCGCTCCGTTCGGGCCGATCAAACACGCAAAGTCGCCTTTCGCGATCTCCAGCGATATGTCCTCCAGCACCTCGGTCTCGCCGTAGCGGACAAAGAGGTTTTCGACCTTGAGTAAAATCGGTTTTTCCATTCGGTGGCGGGTCGCTCTGAGGTTCCCACGAAACAGCGTTTTGCCGTCGTTCGCAATGAAGTTCGGGAGACTTCCCAGAAATTGGGCGCGCCGGAAGCGGCACGGCAGGCCCCGTTGGATTTCATGCAGAGGACGCAAAGAACGCTTGGAAAGCAAGGAGTGGAAAATGAATCTGCTCCTTGAGCAGCGCTCAACCGGTGCCCCAAACTCGGCAGGCCCATCCTCCTCGGGCCGGCCGATCCTCCACCGCAAAAACCCGGCCCCCTCTGCCCCTGCTGCGGCACGCCGATGATCCCGCTCATGCGCCTGCCCGCTTCCTGGAACTCCGGACGCGCTCCGCCCGCTCCCCACTGCCGCCGCGCATGACCGCCACCTTGCAACCATTGCCGGGGAAGGGCTTTTTCCAAGACAGCGGAAACGGCCGCGCTCCCTCGCGCACTCGAATCGAAAAGTTGGGATCAACGCCGGCATTCGCTGCCAGCAGCGGCGCGGAAATTACCGTCCCGCCAGCGAAAATGAGCCTCAGCAGGCCACGCCGGAATGCCGGGGCTTTGCTCGAACCGGCTCAGTGGACTCCACCCGGAGCGGGCCGGAAAACATAAGAAGCATAAGGCCGCGCCACTTTATTCGGCGGGCTTGTTCAACCATGGGTGCAGTCGGAGGGCTCGTGCCTCGCCTCCGCTGCACCCTTTAGCGTTAGGCGCTTCGTTCATGGGATAATGACGTGCGTCGTGATCTTCCGTGGCGGCAATTGAATCACGTTTGAAGGCAGTTCTTCCTTTGTCTCACGAGTGGGTTTCTTTTCGCGGCGCAACGTGAACGAACACTGCTCAACTGGGAGAATGATGACCCCGCCGCTTGCTGGCGTGATGAGGAGGGAGTTGGAGTCGAAAACAGTGACGTGGCTGACACGCTCGCGTAATCCAGATGGGCCAATCAATGTCAGAACAAGCTCCCGGTCTGCCGGGGCGTCTGGATGGATGGTCTGAAACTTCCAATAAGTTTCCAGTTCGCGAACAAAGTCGCGAGCACGGTCTGGGGCAAGTGGTGGCGTCATCGAGTGTGGAGTGAGCGCCGCCAACAAAAGAGAATGCCCGCGGCCACAAGCAGCAAGGCCGACGAAGGCTCTGGAACCTGCGTCGAAATGAAAGTGGGGCTTGATAGTCCTGTGTTCGCGAAGGTGCCCAGCGATGCTCCGTTGGCGGCAAACCTCTCGATGGAGTTCGTGCTCTGGAAGGTCGCATAGAGAATCCCCGCACTGTCGAAAGCCAACCCAAAAGGGTCGGTGGATGTGGTGGCGAACGTGGAACTGACGCCAGCGGGAGTGACCTTGGTAATCGTCAAGCTGCCCGTTGCGGCATAGACGTTGTCGAAGGCATCAATGGCGAGGCCGAACTGACCGGGGCTAGCGAAAAATCCGCCGGAGCCGAACTGATTGTATTTGGTGATGTTGCCACTGCTGCCGTTGGCGGCATAGAGGTTCCCGGTGCTGTCGAAGTCGATTCCCCACGGGTCGTTCAGACCCGTTGTGGCGAATGTGCCGAGGTCAAATCCGGTCGAAGTGAATCTCCTAATCGTGTCGTTGCCGATGTTGCTCACGTATAGGTTGCCGCCGCTGTCGAATGCGAGGCCCTCCGGGGTGCTCAAGCCGGTGGAGATAAAAGGCCCAAGGTCAACGCCGGTCGGAGAAAACTTCTGGACGACGTTCAGAAGTGGGTAGGCGACATAAAGGTTGCCTGAACTGTCGAACGCTAGGCCACGCGGACTGGAAGTTGTCGTGGCAAAAACTGAGCCGACTCCGCCCTCGTTGAATCTCGTGATGGTATTGCTGCCAGAGCCGTTCGAGACATACACGAAGTCCGCCCGCGCGGGCGCGGGAACGAGGACAGACGACGCGCACAGTGCGAGGAGGAAGTGAATGAAGCGAGTTTTCATATTGTGAGTTTCAGGGTGTGCGCAGAAGCGCCTAACAGTTTGAGCTTCTAACAGAAAAGCAGGTTTGAGCGCAACGCTATCTTTAACAAGAATGTGCCTTTACGACGGGTTTCTGAGTTGATGGAGTTGCTTTTGGCGTGTATTTGCGCGCAAAGCAACATCGGTGTTGAAATCTGCGCAAATAAGGAGCTAAAGGGCATGTGTGAATATTCCAAAATCGGAGCCAACCCTGGAGCAGCGGATCATGGGGGTGATGCGCTTCCGTCATTACTCCAGGCAGACGGAGCAGGGCTATGTGGGCTGGTACAAGCGCTTTGTGCTCTTTCACAAACAGGTCAGCGGCCAGATGCGCCACCCGGCAGAGATGGGAGCGGCTGAGGTGGAGTCGTTTCTCACCCATCTGGCGGTGAACCGGAACGTCTCCGCCGCCACGCAGAATCAGGCCGCGTAAAAGGCTTCGCCTCACGCGGCTTCGCTGATAGTGGACCGTCGTGTATTACGCCTATGTTCTCCAGTCCCTGGCCGATGATGGTTTGTATATTGGCTTCACGGGCGACTTGAGGCGTCGGCTCAAGGAACATGAAGGGGGTGAATCGTTCGCCACTTCTTTCCGCTGGCCGTGGAAGTTGATCTATGACGAGGGGAACGAGGGGAAAAGGCTCCAGTCGATGAGCCTGCCCACGCGCATGAGCGGCGTCTTGAAGGCCGCCACATCGAGGTTTTGCAGGAACTCGTCGAACAGGCCCGCTTCTCCAAAGGCAATTTGAGTGATTTCTTAATCTGCTTGCCGCCTACCTCGATCAATGCAAAATATGTCCGATTGCCATTGCGGTAGAGGCATTCGGCGACTTTTTTAAGATCCTGCGACTTTTGAGGCACACCAGAAGCATTGGGTCGCTTAAACGGGTTGCAAGTCGAAATTAGAATCGCAAAAACTCTGATATAAGTTCCTTAAAATAAGTAAATTGGAGGGGTGGTAGAGCGGTTTATTGCACCGGTCTTGAAAACCGGAGACGTCAAAAGCGTCCGTGGGTTCGAATCCCACCCCCTCCGCCAGACCAAATCCCGAACCAAGAATGGCTCAGTCACAAAACGGCAAGCTCACCATCAGGCAAAAGATCATATTTGGATTCGGGCTGGCACTCGTGACACTTGCTCTGGTTGCAACGGTCGCCTATCGCAGCACGCGAGGGTTTGTCACATCCGCGCATCTGCTGGCGCATTCCCGGGAGGTTTTTGACGAACTCGAAACCCTGAAGTTGAAACTCATGGAGGTTGAGAGCGGGGCGCGCGGTTACCTCGCCACCAAAGACGAAGCATGTCTGCATCAATATGAATCGGCTCAAGCAGAGATCTCCGGGCACGTCGCCAAGTTGATGGAGCTTTCCTCAGACCGGTCGGTCCAAGTGGCCCGTTTGCAGAAAATGCAGCCGCTGATCGTTCAATGGCTGGGTTCATTAAAACAGGCGATCTCGGCGCGTCGGAATGAGCGCACGCAGCCGACAGCGGTGCTCTTGGTGTACAAAGGCGAAGAGGCGCAGATGCGTGAAATTAGACAACTCCTGTTCGACTTTAAATCCGACGAGAATCAGTTGCTCACGGAACGCAGCGATTCGATCGACCGCATTGGGCGCTCAACCATTGTCGTCATCCTGCTCGTTACGGTGCTCAGCGTGTTGTTCGTTACTGTGGCGAGTTATTTCATCCTTCGCGATGTCGGGGCGCGCAGAAGGGCGGAGGATGCGCTTGCCGAGGAGCATAATCTGCTTGGAAGCATCATGGACACTCTGCCTGACCAGGTCTGCGTAAAGGATGTCGAGGGGAGGTACGTCATGGATAACAACGCACACCGGGTTTTTGTTGGCGTGAAAGGGGTTGATGAAGTGGACGGCAAAACGGTGTTCGATTTTTTCCCGCATGAGATTGCGGAAATGTATGCGGCCGATGACTCAACGGTGTTGAAGGAAGCCAAACCACTCTCTCGGGAAGAACCGAGCGTAGATCGCGAGGGGAGGTTGACATGGCTTGCGACGACCAAGGTGCCGCTGAAGGATACCGATGGCAGGACAATCGGGATCGTGTGTGTCAGCACGAACAACTCGGAGCGCAAGGAGAACGAGGAGAAACTGCGACT
Source organism: uncultured Verrucomicrobiae bacterium (assembly GCA_963751395.1). Taxonomy (GTDB): domain Bacteria; phylum Verrucomicrobiota; class Verrucomicrobiia; order Chthoniobacterales; family Chthoniobacteraceae; genus CAVVUC01. Next base: position 1,631,097 of record CAVVUC010000001.1, read on the forward strand.
TGCAGCAGCGCAGTTGGAGCGGAGCAATCTGGAGTTACAGGAGTTCGCCTCCGTGGCTTCGCATGATTTGCAGGAGCCCCTGCGAAAGATCCAAGCCTTCGGCGACCGGCTTCGTCGAAAATGTGGCGAAGGTCTAGGTGAAGACGGGCGGGACTATCTTGAACGCATGCTCGATGCGGCTCGACGGATGCAGATCCTGCTGCACGACCTGCTTACCCTTTCACGCGTGACAAGCCAGGCCCAGCCGTTTGTCCAGACCGACATGCGTGAGGTTATGAAGCAGGTTGTCTCTCTGCTTGAAGTGCGGATCGAACAAGCCGGGGCGGTTGTCGCGATCGGGGATATGCCCACGCTTGACGCCGATCCCTCGCAAATGCGCCAGCTCTTCCAAAATTTGATCAGCAATGCTCTGAAATTTCAGAAGCCAGGAACCAAGCCGCTGGTTGAACTTTCGGCAAGAACCATCGAGGTCCAGGATCAATATCTCCCCGGCGCGACACCGGGCGAGCAGGTTTGCGAAATCACGGTTCGGGACAACGGCATCGGTTTCGACGAAAAGTATGCGGAGCGGATTTTCGCCGTTTTCCAACGGCTGCACAGCCGCAGCGAATTCGAAGGAACAGGCATTGGACTGGCCGTTTGCCGGAAGATTCTGGACCGCCACGGCGGGACGATCAGCGCCAGGAGTGTTGAGGGTGAAGGCGCGACATTTATCGTGACATTGCCGCTAAAACAACGCATGAAAGAAACCGATGAAAAAACCGGGTAAACCTATCACAATTTTGATGGCGGATGACGATGCCGACGACCGCAGGCTGACCAAAGACGCGCTCGAGGAGAGCCGCCTGGCGAATGACCTGCGTTTTGTGGAAAACGGGGAGGAGTTGCTCGATTACCTCCGTCACGAAGGCAAATACAAGGATGAGCCGAACCTGCCCCGCCCCGGTTTGATCCTGCTCGATCTGAACATGCCGCGAATGGACGGCAGGACCGCGCTCAAGGAGATCAAAGCCGATCCCGAATTGCGGCAGATTCCCGTCTCGGTGCTTACCACGTCGAAGGCCGACGAAGATATTTTCCGCAGCTACGATCTCGGCGTGAATTCGTATATCGTAAAACCGGTGACATTCGAGGCATTGGTGGACATTCTGCAGACGCTCGAGAAGTATTGGTTCGAGATTGTCGAGTTGCCGCCCGACGTGGGTTGAGCGATCAACCCCGGGTCATCGACGATTTTCGCAAGCCCCGCTTCAGGATTGGGCTTTCTGGAACAGTCGATGATCTCTTATCAACACACCCTTCTGCGCTGCGAGGGTCGGTTGCGGTGCATGGAATGCACGTCGTGCATATTTTCTGAACGATTTCGGTTTGGAGGCGTCTAATTCTGCAATGAAACCGTATCTGTCTATGAGGCTGGCATCGATATTGCTTAAAAGAAATCCAACCTCAAGGAGCAGCACCATGAAAAAACACAACCGAAAAGTCAGCCACTCATCTCATTACAGTTTGGGAGATCTTATTTACGCTGTGAGCAGTTGCAGCAAGAACAGCCGCGAAACCGTCGCAGCCGTTGCCGATCTCCTTGAAAGCGGCCAGGTTCGTCTGCAATCAGGCGGAAGAAAGCTGCGTGCAAAGGTCTGGTAGTTTTGAGACAGCGGCAGAAAGTTTAAGTTTTCCCTTTTCATCACGGGTGAGCTTTCTAAAGCTCTCCGGGTGATTGAAAGATATTCTCTTCCCAAAATGCGCGAGCTCTGGTCGGAGCAGCGCAAATTCGAAATCTGGCTCGAAATTGAGGTTCTCGCCTGCGAGGCGCTCGCCGGTATAGGAAGCATCCCTCTCGAAGATGCTAAAACCATTCGCGAAAAAGCGAATTTCTCGATTCCGGTGATCGCAGAAATCGAAAAGCGAACCAATCACGACGTCATTGCGTTCCTTGAAAACGTTGCATCCTATGTCGGCCCGGCGTCGCGCTGGATTCATCAGGGGCTGACTTCCTCTGACATTCTGGACACGACTCTTGCAGTGCAGATGAATTCCGCCTGCGCGATCCTGCTCGAAGATTTGCAGGCGCTGCGTGAGTCGATCGCAAGGCAGGCGCGCGCCTATAAACACACCCCGATGATCGGCCGCAGCCACGGAATTCACGCTGAACCGATCACGTTCGGGCTGAAAATGGCGTTGATGTACGACGAGTTTGGCCGCGCGATAGAGCGGCTCACTGAAATGCGCCAACGCGTTCGAGTAGGCAAACTCAGCGGAGCGGTCGGCACGCACGCGCATCTCGACCCGCGCGTCGAGGCCGAGGTGTGCAAACGGCTCGACCTCACCCCGGCGACACTTTCGACACAAGTCGTCCAGCGCGACCGGCACGCCGAGTTCATGACCACTCTGGCTCTCATCGCTTCGAGCATCGATCGGTGGGCGACCGAGTTTCGCCATTTGCAGCGCACCGAGGTCCTGGAAGTCGAGGAACATTTCAAGCCCGGCCAGAAGGGCAGTTCCGCGATGCCGCACAAGCGCAACCCGATCACCGGCGAGCGGCTCAGCGGCCTGGCGCGCGTCATTCGCGGCAACGCGGTCGCCGCGCTCGAAAACGTTGCCCTGTGGCACGAGCGCGACATCAGCCACAGCAGTGTCGAGAGGATCATTTTCCCCGACTCCTGCACGTTGATGGATTACATGCTGGTCACGCTGAGAAAACTCGTCGAGGGGCTGCATGTTTATCCCGAGAACATGAAGCGGAACCTCGAAATCACGAAGGGGCTCTACTTCAGCCAGACGATCCTGCTCAAGCTCACCGAGAAGGGACTTGGGCGGCAGCAGGCCTACGAAGCCGTTCAACGGGCCGCGATGAAAACATGGCAGGGTGAAAAATCACTCGCCGAAAACTTGAAGGCCGAGCCGGAGATCACGCAGAACCTTACCCCGGACGAGATCGACCGGCTCTGCTCGCTCGACATTCATTTCCGCCACATCGACGAAACCTTCAGCAAACTGGGACTCTAAAAAACCTCGCGGCTTCGAGGTGTGTTCAAGAGACTTTCGCGCTGCGTTTTTTTCTGTATTGTCCCCAATCTGCAAATCATCCGTATGAATAAAAAAGCTGTTGTTATTTTCATCTGCCTCGCCTCGGTCTCGCTGTTCAGCGGCTGCAAGAAGATCCAGGCATTCGCACAAAACCATCTACAGCGGAAACCTGCCGTAGCGCAGGCGACGCCGACACCCACTCCTGCTCCGACGCCCGTGGCAGTGGAGGCTTCAGCGCCCGCGCCAGTTCATTCAGTGAGCAAGAATGCCTCGGTGGTCGCGTTTTGTTACCACAACGTCGAGGACGGCGGCAAAATGAAGTCGCTCACGATCACCAAAGCCGAGTTCGAGCGCCAGTTGCAGGAGATCAAAGACAATGGCTTCACCGTGATTTCCATGCAGGATTTCCTCGCATGGCGTCGCGGCGAAAAGGACATCCCCGCAAAAAGCGCCATTATCACGCTGGATGACGGCTGGTATTCAAGTTATGCGGAAGCCTGGCCTATTCTGAAAAAATTCGGCTATCCATTCACCCTCTACGTTTACATCAACTACATCGGGAGCGGTGGTAAATCGCTGACGTGGGAGCAACTTGGCGAGTTGCGCGACGGCGGCGTGGACATTGGAAGTCATTCTTTTTCCCATTCCAATTTGCGATCGCCGGGCGGCGGCGTGGACAAGCGCACGCAGGAAATGGTGAAAAAAGATGTCGCCGCGCTCGGTGTGGACGGCTGGCTGCGCAAAGAGGTCGTCGAATCGAAACGGCTGCTTGAAAAACAACTCGGCATCAAGTGCAGCACTTTTGCATACCCCTTCGGCGTCTATAGCCCGAAGGTGCGCGAGTTTGTGAAGGAAGCCGGCTACGAGGCGGCGTTCACGGTTTACGGACAAAAGCTCCATCCTTCGTCGCCATACGACCTGCTGGGACGTTATGCGATCGACGCAACCAAGCCGCAGATTTTTGCCGATGGCCTCAAGATGATCGGGGGCGGCGGGGGCGGAACTTACGCCGCGCTGCCCGATGCGGCGCAGTCGGCGAGCGTGTCGATGATCACGCAGCCGATGGAAGGCGAGACGATTGCGGACCCAAAGCCGCTGCTCAAGGCCAACATCGCAACCATGGGCGACGTGGACCCTAAAAGCATCGAAATGCGCGTCAGCGGCTTCGGAGTCGTGCCTGCGCAATACGACCCGGCCACCAAGACGGTGTCGTACCAGGTGACACAAAAGCTGCGCGACAAAAACTATTCCGTGATCATCGTCGCCAAAGCCGGCGAGAAGCGCGTCGAGACCCGCTGGAGCTTTAGCTTCGACCCGACCGGCAAAGCCGCAGCCGCAAGCGCCTCTGCGGAGACTCAGCTCCCGCCGAAGCAGTAGCAGCCGATGTTCTCACAGCTTTCCGACAAACTTCAGGACGTCTTCAAGGATCTCCGCGGGCACGGGACGATCAGCGAGGCGAACATCACCGACGCGATGCGCGAGGTGCGCATGGCGTTGCTCGAGGCGGATGTCGATTACAACGTCGCGAAGGGATTCATCGCGCGGGTGAAGGACAAGGCGCTCGGCGAGGATGTGCTCCGGAGCGTCACGCCGGGACAGCAGATCGTCAAAATTTTTCACGACGAACTCGTGGCTCTGCTCGGCGGCGATGCGACTCCGCTGAATCTCGAAAAGCCGGCGCGCATTTTGATGGTCGGCCTCAACGGCGCCGGCAAGACGACTTCCTCCGCGAAGCTGGCGAAGCTTTTGAAGAAGCAGGGACGCGCTCCGCTGTTGATCGCGTGCGACCTTGCGCGACCGGCGGCGATCGAGCAACTCGCGACCCTTGGAAAGCAAATCGGCGTGCCTGTTTTCACGCCGGATGCAGGCGAAAAGGACGTGGTGCGCTCGGCCAGAAATGCGCTCGAATGGGCGCAGGAGCAGAGCGGGAACGTGCTGATTTTCGACACGGCGGGCCGTCAGGAAATTGATGAGGCGTTGATCGAGGAGATCAAAAAGCTGAAGGCATTTCTCGCGCCGCAGGAAGTGCTGCTTGTGGCCGACGCCGCGACCGGCCAGCAGGCGGTGAGCGTCGCGACGCATTTCAACGACGCGCTGCAGATCACCGGACTCGTGCTCACGAAACTCGACGGCGACGCACGCGGCGGCGCGGCGCTTTCAATGCGCGAGGTCACGCACCGGCCGATCAAGTTTGCGGGCGTCGGCGAAAAGCTCGACCAGTTCGAGCCGTTTTATCCCGAGCGGCTCGCGGGCCGCATCCTCGGCATGGGCGACGTGCTCAGCCTCGTGGAAAAGGCCGCCGAGGCGATCGACGAGGACGAGGCCCGGCGCATGGAGAAGAAGCTGCGCACGGCCAGCTTCGACTTCAACGATTTCCTGTCGCAGTTCAAAATGATGCGCAAACTCGGCCCGCTCGAAAATATACTTGGCATGTTGCCGGGGATGAGTAATCTCAAGGGCTTTTCGGTTGACGAAAAACAGTTGAAGCGGGTGGAAGCAATAGTGCTTTCAATGACTGCGCAGGAGCGGCATAAGCCGGACATTTTGAATGCCCGCCGCCGCCAGCGCATCGCCCGCGGCAGCGGAACCTCGGTAACCGAAGTGAACGATCTTCTTCAGCGATTCAATCAGATGAGGAAGTTCATGAAAAACGCCGGCAAAATGAAACAGATGATGGCACGCGGAGCCGGAGTGCCACGAATGCCCAGATTTTAGAAAACCATGTCAGTATCAATCAGACTCCGCAGAGAAGGTTCGTTGAACAAGCCGTATTACAAAGTCGTCGTTGCCGACAAGCGCAGCCCGCGCGACGGCAAGTTCATCGAGCAGGTCGGCAACTACGATCCTAAAAAGCCGGGCGACAACTCGAAGATCGCTCTCGAGCGCATCGATTATTGGATTTCAAAAGGCGCCCAGCCTTCGGACACCGTCCGCAGCCTCATCAAAAAGGCGCGGAAGGCCGTCATCCCGGCATAAAACTGGAGTGGTGGAGTTCCAATTCTCCACTGCCCGACTATTCCAATCAGCTCCGTGGAAGAGTTCCTCGAATACGTCATCAAGCAGCTCATCGAATTTCCCGATGAGATGGTGCTGACCAAGATCGAAACGCCGAAGAAGGTCATATTCAACCTCCGGCTGCGGCAGAGCGACGTCGGCAAGGTGATTGGCAAACACGGATACAACATCGAGGCGATCCGGAACCTGCTGGACGCGGCCGCGTCGCGCCACGGCCAGCGCGCGTCGCTACAGATCCTCGAGGAAAAGGCCGCGGCGTAAATCGCGTCGCGGTTTGCCTTTCTCACGGCGGGGGAGCAGCAGCACAGGCTCCGGGGTGCGTCTTGGCGCCGTCTCAGGGCTCAAGTTACAACTCCGCCAAAGAGCTCACGTGAACATCCGCCGGCAGTTTCACGTGACTGCAAGCTCGGGGTCGGTGACAAAATGCAGCTTCACCCGACTCGGAACCGGACTGCCGCTGGCTTCGAAATAGCCAGTCACCGCATCGAGAACCATTTCCTGCAACTCGCGCAAATCCGCACCTTGTGTGGTAATGCCGCCACCGCGTGGATCGTCCCAGGAGGCAACGAGGAAGGACGACTCTTCGTCTGGTTCGATGTTGAAAGTAATTTCTTTCATTGAGCCGAAGGTTAGCGCAAAGGAGCGCAGGTCACAAGACGCGAAAAAACGCCCCGCCTTTCACCACGTCACCCTCTCCGTCGATACATCCTTCGCGGTGGAGAACGACCCGCCACCAGGGCAGCGGTGTTTTTTGACGCCAAAATTCAATCCCGCTTGCCACTCGCGGCGGGTTTGCTTCAAAGTGCGACATGGCAACCGATTGCGCTTCCATTGACGCCGGTCTTTACAAATCGGCGGACGATTTCTTCCCCGAACAATCCGGCACGGCGCTGACTTACGACGACGTCACGCTCGCCACGCTTTACTCCGAAATTCTCCCGCGCGATGCGGACCTCGAGAGCACGATAGCGGAGGGAGTGCATCTGCAGTTGCCGATCATTTCGGCGGACATGGACACCGTCACCGAATCGCGCATGGCGATCGCGATGGCGCTTAACGGCGGGCTGGGCTTGATTCATTACAACATGGCCGAGCGGCAACAACTGTCGGAAGTGAGCCGGGTGAAAAACAACGTCCACGGCTTGATCCAGGATCCGATCAAGGTCGCGCCCACCCAGCTCATCGGCGACGTGCTGGAGTTGATCGAGCAGCGGAGGTTTTCGTTCAGCACGTTTCCCGTGGTCGATGAAAGCGGCACGCTCATCGGCCTGCTCGCGGGCCACGTGGTGAAGCGCCGCTATGCATCGCGAAAAGTGAGCGAGGCGATGACTCCGCGCAACGCGGTGCAGACCATCCGGCAAAGCGAACTTGGCTCCGATCCGATCGCGACGGCGGACAAGTTTTTCAACGATCACATCGGCATCCACAAGCTGCTCGTCGTCGATGCCGGGGACAAGCTGCGCGGCCTTTTTACCCTCAGCGACATCGAGCGGATCACGCAGGCGAGCAGCGTTCAGCGCAAGCCTGCGCGCGACGCAAAGTTCCGCCTCCTCTGCGGTGCCGCCGTGTCGGCGCCCCGCGATTCGAGCGGCGAACTCGACAAGGAGCGCATCGTCGAGCACATCGGAGCGCTCGTGGAACGCGGCGTCGATGTCGTTGCCGTCTCGACTGCGCACGGCCACAGCAGAGGCGTTGGCGAAACAGTGCGGTTGATCCGGGAGACGTTTCCCTCGCTGCCGATCATCGCCGGCAATGTCACCAGCGCGGCCGGCATCGAGTTCCTCGCCGACTGCGGAGCCAACGCGATCAAAGTCGGCCAGGGTCCCGGCTCGATTTGCACCACGCGCATCGTCGCGGGTGTCGGCATTCCGCAACTCACGGCGCTCTACGTCGCATCGAAAGCCGCGGCGAAGAAAGGCGTGTCCCTTATTGCCGACGGCGGCATCTCGAAATCCGGGGACATCGTCAAAGCCCTCACACTGGCGCACTCGGTCATCTGCGGCGGCCTGCTCGCGGGCTGTCCCGAAGCGCCGGGCGAGATCATGGAAATCAACGGCAAGCTCTACAAACAGTATCGCGGCATGGGCAGCGTCGCCGCGATGAAAGCGGGTTCCGCCGCGCGCTACGGACACACCATCAATGCCGCGCGCAAAGTCGCAGCCGAGGGGGTCGAGGCGTTAAAGGAAGTCTCGGCGTCACTCGACTCCGTGCTCACCCAACTTGTCGGCGGCATCCAGTCCGGCATGGGTTATCTCGGCGCGTGCAACCTCGGACAATTGCGCGAACGTGCGCGATTCATCCGCGTCACGCCGGCGGGCCAGCGCGAATCCGCGCCGCACGACATCGTGGAAGTGAAAACGGGAGCCTGAGTTTTAAGCATCTGCCGGAAACGATGTCCGGCAATCGTGCTAAGGAACAAGTCCGGCCTTCCGGCGTTCCTCGAGTTGCGCATGCACGTTTGCCATGTAGGCCTCGGTGATGGGGAACTTGACGGCGAGGATGAGCGCCAGAAAAGCGAACACGATGTTTGGAACGAAGGTGAACCATTGGAGCCGGGTTAGGACAAAGTCAGGCTGCAGATGGATCTTGGGATCGAAGGCGGCGAATCTCAGGAGATAGCCGACGAGAACGACGCAGAGGGAGACCTCCATTTTGTAAACGAAGTTGACGACAGCCGTGAACAAGCCCTCGCGCCGCTTGCCGTTCTCGAGTTCATCGACATCGCAGATGTCCGGCACAATGGCATCGCGAAGCACGATCGCCACGGCGACGAGCGGAGCGAGGAGCAGCGCGGCGATGAGTTGCAAATAGGGGGAGACCGCCTGCACATCCAGCGCGGTGATGTGGAAGGTGTCCGCGATGAACTGCAACGCTCGCGAATGGGGCGTGTAGAGAAAGGGAACGATGCAGGCCTGGAACAGGGCGATCGCGGAACCGATGATCACGGCCATCCGCTTTCCGATCTTCTTGGAGAGTTTCGGAACGAAGGGCAACGCAGCGACGGAAACCACCACGGTCAGCATGGTGCCGATGCCGACGATCTTCATCGCGAGGTCTTTGTTTCCGGCGCAGACGTAATAGACGTTGATGTAAAAGACGAGCGAGTTGAAGACCACGATGCCGAACATGGCGAAGAAGCGGAGCGCCAGGTAGGTGACGAACGGGCCGATCCGAAAGGCTTCCCGAAGCGCTTGAAAGATCGGCGTGGGCGTCGGTTTGGCGTGGGCGAATCGCTCGGTGCAGGCAAACACCGGGACCAGTCCGGTGATGATGACGAGCAGCGCCATGCCGGCGGAAATCCAGCGGATGCCGTTGATTTCTCCGCCAAAGACCGGTCTCAGCGCGAGCCAGTAGGTCCAGCCCACGGCGAGCACCACGATCTGCAGATACACGGTGCGAATCGCCATGACCCGTGCCCGCTCGTGGTAGTCGTCGGTGAGTTCGTAGCCGAGTGCGTAGTGGGTCATCGAGAAGATGCCCCATGTCGTGTAGTAAACGGTGGCGAACGCGATGAGGTAAATGGTTTGCCATGCTTTCGGCCATGCCGGGTTGGCCCACCAGATCCCCGCGAGCACAAGCGCTCCGGCGAACGACATGGCCACAAGGAACGGTTTTCGCCGGCCCCAGCGCGTGTGCGTGTTGTCTGAAAAATGGCCGATGAACGGACCAAGCAAACCGTCCACCAGACGCGGGACGATGATGATCCAACTGAGCATCACGGAATCGATGCCGAAGCCCGTGTTGAAGATCGGCATCACGAGGCCGAACGTCTGAATCATCAGCGCATCGGCGATCGTGCCCACACCCCAAAGCCACATCGTTGATTTGGGGGCGGAGTAGGGGATGTGAGACATGGGGGTTCTTGATTTGCGAGGCTACGCACGGCCCGTGGGACTGGCGAGCGGATCTTGCGGAGTGACGAGCATCTCCAAAACTTCGTGCGGTTCGTCAGGCGCGATGCGGTTGAACGGAATGAGAACGCTTATTCCATCCCACGAAAAGGTCACGGCAGAACCGTCGCGCATCCGGGTGACGGAGCGGACGCCGGCGATGACAGAGCCCGCCGTGATCTCGATGGGATCCTCCGCGATTGCGTGGAGAAACCACGAGTCTCCCCGCGCAGCGATGGGGACATTCGCCTCGACACCTTCCGGCGCGGGATCGACGCCTCGGATTGATGAGCCGAATGTTTTCATCCAGTCCTCGATCTCCTGCATGCCCCGGTAAAAGGGTCCGGGAAGTGTGCCGTCGGAACGCGGGCCGCAGTTGGCGAGAAACGCGCCACCCCAGCCCTTTGAGCGGGCGAGCAGTGCGAGCATGGTGGCCGTCGGCGAGTAGGCTTCTTCGTTGGCCCGCGTGTAACCCCAATGCGGCGCGTTCCAGATGCGCTCCTGTTCCCACCAGCCCGGCGGGCGCGTTGGCGCTTCGCCGAACTCGACGGTGTAATAGTCGCCGGGAAAAGTGCCGCCGGTTTTTTTCCAACGACAATTGCCGCGATTGTTGAGGACAATGCCCGGCTGGAGTGCGCGGATTTCCTCGATGGAAATATCCGAGCCGCAACCGCCATCGAACCAGAGCACGTCAATCTTCCCATAGCGCGTAAGAAGCTCCGTGAGCTGCCTGCGGCAGAGTTCCTTGTTCCTCCGCTCAATCTCAGGGGGAAACGGAGGAGGCGCGTAAACCTTGTGGTTCATGTCGAAAGGCGGGCGTCCAAGGATCGGCGGCAGCGACGAGTTCCCGATGCCGCCTTCACTGCGATAGTTGAACGAGCGATACTCGCGGTCGAGCCACCAATCGACGCCCGAAAAATAGAGCCCGACACGGAGCCCATTCGCGCGACAAGCCTCGACGAATTCCTTCACGAGATCGCGTCCGCCGAGATGCGTGCGCACCCCCATGTCCGTGGTGTCGGTCGGGAAGAGCGTGTAGCCGTCGTGATGTTTCGTGGTCAGCACTGCGTAGTCAAAACCGGCGGCCTTCGCCGCGCGCAGCCACTCGTTCGGGTTGTATTTCTCCGCCCGGAATCTCTCGGCGAGTTTCCAATACTCCGTCGGCGTGAGCTTCCGGTCGTGCCCGAGGTTCGCGATCATCGACCACGAAAGATCGGCGTCGCCATCGACCGAGGCGATGCCCCAGTGAATGAACAACCCGAGCGGCGCGCGGCCAAACCACTGCGCGTCGGGATGCTCGTTGCGGTCGCCTTTCAACCCGGCCGTCACCTTCTCGCGCATTCGCCCGGCAATAAGCTTTTCGCGATCCGCCCCGCCCGGATCCTGGCCGAGCGCCGCCGCCTGCCCGGCGGCATTGCGTTTCATTTCCTCCTCGATATTGGAACCCGGGCGGTTTTGATTCATGGCTGTGGTTTTGCTCCGGCAGCGTGGGCGGCAATTTCTTCGGCCCCGAGGGCGCGGTTAAAAACGCGGATGTCCTGCAGCCCGCCGATGTACGGTTCCTTCGATGTTTTGAACGAGCCGAACATTCCCGCTGCGGTCTTGTCTTCGGTTTTGTGCCGGATGTTATCGGTGGTCGCCGAAGCTTTGCCGTTGAGGTAAACCGTGGCCCTGCCGTTGTCGAAAACACATGCCACGAGCTTTTGTTCGCCGGCGTTGTATGCGTTCGGAACGGCGACATCGGTGAACGATTCCTTGCTTCCGATCCGGAAAATCAGCGCCCCTGTTTTTGAAAGACGCACGCCCCAGCCGGACTCGCCCTTCTTCGGGGCGCGCTCCAGCACCACCTGCTCGGCCCGCGCTTTCGGGCGCATCGTGAACTCAGCCGTGATCGCACCGCCCAATCCGACTTCGCGTCCAAAGAACCCGAAGCGCCCGTCGCCGAAGGTCATCGATCTGCCCTGGAGGATTTGCCAGATGGGGTCGGTGACGGCTTGGAATGGCTTGCTCTGGAGCACCCTTTGGTCGGTGCTTGCGGGCTTGAAAAACTGGACATCGTCCACTTCCAGCCATTGGCCCGCGTCCGCGTCCGACTCGAAGCCGACCGTCGCGGACTGGTTTTTTACCTCGATGTTTTCAATCACGATGCGCTTCCACTCGCTTGTCGCGGGAATGTCCGCCGACTTCTCCCCGCCGCCGTTGCCGGACACGCGCATCCTCGCGACGCGCTGGCCGCCGGAACTCCGCACCATCGCTGTTGCGGTGTAACTGCCGTTCAAGATGTATTGCAGCGTCTGGCTCGTGCTGACCTTGCTCGCGGCGTTCGAGCCGAGACGAAGCATGGCATTGCCGATGAGGGCTCCTTCATTCACCACCTTGCTCGCATCGACGTCGCCGGCTTCCAGCCACGCGATCGGATTCTGCGGATCGACACGGTCGAGGTTGTATTCGAAGCCCTCGTTGGCGAGCAGGTTGGCTCCGGGATAATCCTTCGCGTAATACCGGAAGTAATCGAAGTCCGCCTCGCCGGGGAACACGCTCGTGTCGATGTCCTTGCCGAAGCCGTTGAGCGCCGTCAGCCACACGTTTTGCTGGCCGCGAATCCGGTCGTAATCCACGCGCGCGACTTCCCTTCCGTTGTCGTAGAAGATGATGCCCTGCGGTGTGTATTCGTAGGCGTCGAGGAACCATCCGCCCGGCAGCAGCTCGATCGGAATGTGAAAACGGCACGGCCACGGATAGCCGTCGTTCATTTCCTTCGGGCTGATCACGTCGTAAAGGTTGTTCGTGCTGATGAGATTGGGATTGTCGATCTCGGACGAGTCGATCTCGAAAAGGACGTTCTCAACCGGAGTCGTCGGGTCGAGCTTCTGTTCGCCCAAAACATTCAGAGTCGGCCCGCGCTGCCAGAACGCGCAGTGAACGCCGTGGTTGCCTTTCAAGAACGGACGGTAGCGGCACTCGTAATACCCGTAGCCGAACCGCTTCTTCGTGATCAAACCGCCGCCCGTGAACTCCTTCTTTCCGTTGAGCGTTTCATAATCCACACGGACGTGCAGCTCCCCGCCGGAGACGCTCACGTTTTCCTTCCGATTCAAGCCGTTGATGTGCGAGAAATTCGCTTCGCCGCCGCGCCGGTCCGAACGGTAAACCCAGTCGTTTTCGTTCACTTTGCCGCCATCGAAATTGTCTTCAAAAAGGAGCTTGTAGTCTCCTGACGGCGGCTTTGCGTGCAAGGCTGGAGCGACAAAAGCCAGGAGTGCAAAAAGGGGAAGCGCGGATTTGAGGTGCATAGGAATCGGTTTGATGGACGCCATTGAGTCTGGAACGGGTTTATGAGGCAACACGGAAGCCGTCGAAGCAAGCCGGGAGGGAATTGCCCGACCCATGGTTCACGGCGAAAATTCCGGTCATCGTTCCGGTGAAACCCCATTCAGGAGTTTTTTCATCACTGAGGAACCCGGCGTCTGCGATGTGACCGGCTTCGCGCCACAACTGCAATCCCTCCTCGCGGAAGAAAAAGGCGCGCTTCAAGCCATCGACCGTCATCCTGAGCTGGATCGATCCGATCAAACCCACGGGATGCCGGGCGAGCAGGGATTTCACTCCCGCACGGCACTCCGTCAGTGTGATAAAGCGGGCTTTCTCCGTGCCGGAGACGCCAAGCGTAATGTGGCACTTCGTGTCGTAGTAGCTCAGCAGCCCGGCCTCTTCGTTTGCCACAGGCGCGAACTCCAGCGTGGTTTCGGCCGTGAACCGATGGCTCGTCTCGCGCTGCACAAGCAGGCCGATCGGAGCAGGGGCATCGACCGCCACACTCGAGGTGCTGATGCGGAGAAAGCCGGGCCGTTCGGTCAGGCTGAACATCGCGGGATCGGGGTTCCGCACGAACTGCCAGTGGATGTCGAGATTCTCCCCGCCGAAGTCCTCCCGCGGCGGTGCCGGCAGGGGATCGGGCGTCAGCGCGGGTGCGGTGTTGGATTCCGTCGGTCCCCTGCCTCCGTTCAACAGCGGCCATCCGTCGTCCATCCAGTCCACGGGATCGAGTCCGGTTTCGCGACCGAGCGGGCTGCATCCGTTGAAATGGCGTCGCACCAGATAAACCGCCCACCAGTCGCCATGCTGGGTCTGCACGAGCTTCGCGTGTCCGTGGTGATAGAAAGCGGACGCTTCATCAAACTGGGCAATGAATGGATTGTGCGGGCCCGGTTCGTAGGGACCGAACACGTGGCGCGACCGCGCGATCAACTGGTGGTGTCCCTCATACACGCCGCTGCCCGCCGCCATGGTGTGATAGTACCAGCCATCCTTCTTGAACAGGTGCGGGCCTTCCGGAGCCTTCACCTGGATGCCGTAGTCGATCCACTGCGCCTCACCCTCGACGCGGGTGCAATCATCGCTGAGACGAACGATTTTCGTGGCGGTGCCTTTCGGAATGCCCGCCGCGTAAAGCATGTAGTGCGTGCCGTCGTCATCGACAAAGTGCGAGGGATCGTTGCCGCCGTCCGTCAGTTGAACCGGCGCGCTCCAGGGCCCGTGGATGCTTTTCGATTTCACCATGTAGTTGCCGCGCACGTTCACGCTGCGGTCCATCTTCAACTGCACAAGGCAGTAGAAAATGAAGAACTCTCCGTTGTGAAAAGAAATGTCCGGCGCCCAGACCCCGCAGCCGTCAAAGTATCCGTTCAGGTCAAGGTCATCGCTCCTCGTGAAGACATGACCGAGCTGTCTCCAATGCACCAGATCCCGCGAGTGCGAGATGATGATCGCAGGGAAGTATTGGAAGGTGGAATTGATGAGGTAGTAATCCTCCCCGACTCGAACGATCGAGGGGTCCGGGAAGAAGCCCGCAAGAACCGGGTTCTGGTATTCAATGGAACTGCTAGCTTTCGCTTTTTGCCCGATGGCTTCTGTGGTTCCGCAGATCGGTTGAGGAAAACCTCCGGCTGGTTCCAGGACTGAACTCATTGGAAGCGGCCTGCGGCTACTGTAGAACTCCCCAGAAATCCTTGTTTAGCTCAATGCTCGGTTTTTCATTCAGGCTCTTGCAGCGTTCTGAAGAAAGCAATTCGGAGTGTCCGTCCAGAAAGACGGCAACCGCCAGGCCGTCAAGGGCCTTCTCTCTGCTTGCGCCGTTCCTCGCGTTGAGCTTTCCGTATGCGGAAGTGTAACGCGGGGTCAGGGCCTGCGTGTTCCCCTGGCTGTCCGCAAGCATGACGGTTGTGGTGTTCTTGTAGAGCATGGTCAGTTTCGCCGAAGCGGTCTGGCTGTACGTGAACTTCTCGTTGTAACCGTAGCTCACCACGCCCAGTGGCCAGTCCTTTTCCACATTGGGTGAACGCAACACCGTCCCGGTGAAATCGGGGTTGCTCGTTGGCAGGTTCGGACAAAGACGGATTCGCGCCACCTCGTACCAGTACTTTCCTCCGGTAGGAAGACCGTTGCCGTAGGAATAGGGGTAATCCCCGTTGTTTTCAGTGGCATGCATGAGCAACGCCCCGTGGATCTGCCGCAAATTCGCCACGGATTTGGATGTTTTGGCTCTGCCCATCGCCCCTTTGAGGGCTGGCAGAAGCAGCGAGGCGAGAACCGCGATGATGGCGATCACAACAAGAAGCTCAATGAGCGTGAACCCGCGCTCTGAAGAAGTTCTTGGACGCGGTTTGATTCGTGACGGGGACGGGTGCGTTGGGACTTGTGGTGTATTCATTCTTTCTGGGGTTGTATGTCGGTGTTTTGTTGGGGAAACATCATTCATCCTAGCGAAACCAAAACCTTCCGCTAGTTCCGCAAGCGCATAAAATGTACAATTATGCGCCACAACTTATTTCAGCCAGGTCAGGGCCTGGCAATTTCGAGCCGGACAAAACGCTGGGAACCGGAGCCGGCGGGAACGAGTGCTTTAACCTCTTGCAATGTGCCGTCATCGAAAATGACTGTGCCCGGATCGGTGATGGCAGTCCAGCTTTCCGCAGCCAGCGTGTCGCTGTATTCCACGGTGAACTTGAAACCGTCGAGCAATGCCGCCTTGCTGCGAGTGCAGGTGAATCCGAAGTTCGAGTCGTTTCTAACGAGCATCCCGGGTCTCGTCGTTGCTTCATTCGGGTTCTGGCCGGTGGCGAATTCCAGAAGGTTGTTTTCCCCGTCCTTGTTTGGATCGGCGCTGTCAGCCGCGTTGCCGGTGCCTGTCGTGATGCCGAAATAGGTGAAGCGCCATGCCTGTTGCGCCGAGGCAATGGTGAGGACGACATCGTTTCCAGTGCCGCCGATGTAACTGATAATCCACGAGTAACCCCCCGCCGCAAACACGCTTCCCTCCGGCTTCCCGGCAAAGGTGCCGCTGATCGCTCCGGCGCTGGTCTTGTTCAGGATGGTAAAGCTCGTGCCTGCAGTGAGTCCGGGCGCGGCAATAATGTTCAGCGCGCCGCTGAGAGTGACCGTGCCGCCGACGTTCATCTGGTCGTATTGCGTGCCGGGAATTGGGCCGTTGAGCTGGACCTGAAAAGTTCCGCCGGGGCCGATGGCGACATTGCCCGTGGTGACAGGCGTGCCCAGCGGCGCGAAGGTGCCGCTGCTCACAGTGATGGCGCAGTTAAGGCTGCCAGCAAGCGCAAGCCTGCCAGCGCTGACCGTCGTCGCACCGGTGAAGGTGTTGGAGCCGGTCAAGGTTGTCGTGCCGTTGCCCAGCTTTGTGAATGATCCGGTGCCGCTGATGATGCCGGAGAAGGTGGTGCTGGCGTCATTACTTCCAACCGTTAGTGAAGCATTGTTAAGAACCAGGGAACTCTGGACTCCACTTAACGATCCGATCGTTTGATTTGCGCCGCTTAGGTCCAGTGTAGCTCCTGCGCCGGCAAGGCTTGCCGCTGTTGCGGCGGGCAGCGTTGTGGCCTGGCTGGCATAACTGCCGGTGCCCAGCCACTTCGCGTTAAGATAGGCGAGCAAGTTCGCACGATCCGTGGTGGTTAGCGCATTTCCATAAACAAGCACTTCCGCAACATCGCCATTGAAGAAGCGCGAGGCGCCTCCGGCAAAATACTGGCCAAAGCCCGTGGCAGCCCAAGTCCCCCAGGTAGTCCCGTAGCGCTGCACGACGTGAGGCTGATTGGAGGTGTAAGTGGTCGTCGCCACGCCGTTCACGGTGGTCGTCGCTCCATCCGCCGCCCATGAGCCTGCCGAGCTGTTCAGCCGCAAGCCAGTATCCGCGCCGTTAATCCCGAGAAAGCCGCCTATGTTTCCATCGACACCCCCTTTCACATTCACAAGGGCAATGATCTCGCGCGGAGCCGTCGAGTTCGAGAGAAGAAGCTGCTGCGCGCCGCTGAATCGGACAATCGGTTTTCCGTTGAGTGCGTTGGCAACATAGGTGGGCTGCTTTGCGGTTGTGACCTGGGTAAAGCTGGTGGCGCTGCCTGCTGAGTCGGTCCACGCGCCGATATTGCTGCCGGATAGACTTAGCGAGCCGGCGTTGGATGCGTCCAGGCGGTAGATAAGACCGGCGATCGATGGTGGCTGGAATCGTGCGCCCAGCTTTAGCGTGCCTGACTGGATTGTGGTCGCTCCCGAATAACTCTGCACGCCGTTGAGCGTGAGAGTGCCCGAGCCGGACTTTACCAATCCCCCGGTTGCGCCGATGCCCGCCGCGATGTCGCCATTCTGGGCAAGCGTGTAGCCCTGGGTGTTGATCGACACGGACGCGACGCCGGCTGTCACCAAAGTCTTCGACAAGCTAAGACTGCCAGCGACAGCAAGGGTGCCTCCGTTAAAGACAAGGGAGCCCCCAGTACCAAGGCTTGTTGCGTTGCCGATCATGATAACGCCTTCGTTAAATGTCGTATCGCCAGTGTAGCTGTTGGCGGTGTTGAGAGTAAGCGTGCCGCTTCCTGACTTGACCAACCCGGTTACGCCGCCGATCGAACCGGAACCGGAGAAGGTGTAGTTCTTATTGGCGTTTACTGTGACACTGCCAGGCGACAAGATTCCGGAGAGAGAAACCGGCGTGCTGCCGGAGTCGTCGAAGGTGACTCTTGAACTGGCAAGGAATGTGGACGGGGCGCTTTGATCGTTCAGCCAGTTGGCGGTGGTGCCCGCGTCCCACACATTCGCGGCACCGTCGCCTTTCCATGTCAGGTTGTTGGCGGCTCTTAACTGGTGCGCGCCGGGAGGAACACTTAGAACCACATAACGTCCGCTTGTTGCAGGGTTGTTGACCGGCACACCGTCCAGCACGACCGATGGGAATGTTCCGACGATGATCTGCGGGACGCGCACGGTGGCCGTGGCGCCGGTCGGAACGGTGAAGTCGAGGTTGAAAGAGCCTCCGCTTACGGACCAGGCAATGGGAACCACGCCCAGTTCAGTAACGACATTACCCTGAGCCGAAGTCAGGTTTCCCAATCTGGGTTCGATGATGATCTTTCCGGCCGATGCCGGCCCGTCCATGCGGACACCCAGGACATAGGCGCTTAGGAAATAGGCGGCGGAAGCTCCGAAGTTATGACACGGTTCGCCGCCGCCAAAGCTTTCTGTCAAGGTGCCAGTATCCGTGACGTTCATCATGGTGGTCCATTTGGTGCGGATATAACTCAGCGCCTCCGCATCCCGCACGGGATCATCCATGTCATAGAGATTTTCCAGCGCCCAAAAGGCCGTGTAAGGATAGGTAACGGCCGAAGCATACTTGCCAAGAAAGTATTGCCGCACGGAAGCCACGCGATTGGAGGGAACGATCCCGCGATCGAGCGTAATCATGGCTGCATGGGCGGTCGAGGTGGGTGAAAAGGCGGTGCCGCTGTTGTTCTTGCTCACGACGTTTCCATTCACATCGAGTCCGCCGATGTAGGTGCCGTTCGTGGCGTCCCAGAGGTAAGTATTAAAGTTGGTTTGCAGTGTCGCGGCGGCGGCGCGGTAACCAGCGGCCTCCGTTGTCTTGCCGATCGCATCGCCAAGAATCGCCGCGTCCAGCAGTGCCCGGTAAACAAAGGCGTTAAGAGTCGCCCCCTCGCATGGCACGTATCTCAGAGGGTTGTCAAAGATGACGAACTCGCGGGCATAGACCAGACCGCGCGCCGCTGACCGGCGGTCAAGGAACCACTGCATCTGTGCCGCGAGCGGCGCCCAGACTTCATTCACCAAATCCAAGTCGCCGGTGTTTTCATAAACCTGCCGCACCGTTTGCACCCAGAGACAGGAATAGTCCTCGATGTAGCCGTGGATGTCGTTGCGATCCGAAGGCGCGTGGGCTTTCAGTCGTCCGTCGTTGAACTGGTTCGCGCTCTGTGCGACGTGACGGATTAAGTTTTTCATCAGACCGGAGTCACTGCGCAGAGGCTGGCCGGTAACCGCAGGCCCGGCGAGCGCAACCCTGCTGGCTGGATACTCCACCACTGCGGCATCGCCCAACCATTCCGCCCGCTCGCGCAGCGTGCAGTCCATATAACCATCGTCGCTGCACATCCGGATGGTATGCACGGCTCTTCCCCATAAGTCGTTAAGCCAGGCATCGCTGCTGTTGAAGCTGCCTGCATCGACATAAGGATAACGCCGGTCCACCACACGCAACCCGTGCAGGGTCATCGTTCCCGAAGTGCTGGTGACCTTGACATAGCGGAAGCCCATGGAGTCTGTGTTAAAGCACTTGGTGCGACCCGCGTTCGCTGTGAAGTTAAACGCGCTGCCGTAAGTCGATGAGATTGTGGTTGCGCTTCCTTTTTCGCCGACTTCGATCTTGATGGAACTGCCCGCCGCGGCGCTTTCAGCATCTATCTCTAAATAGCCCTGCACCATGCGCGGCAGGGTAAAATAGAAGGCATTGCTGTTACTCAATACCAAGGGAAAGGTGCCGCCCTGCGCCGCCACGTCCTGTTCCATAAGCAAAGGGGTGGAGCGCGCCCGAAGCGTCCCCCATTGCGTTCCGGCAATCGTGGCGGCTGCGGTCCAGGCCGTGTCCACATAAGCCGCCTGAGTCCAGTCGCCATCGTCCAGCCGGGCATCGACGCTGTCGTTGATGATTCCCCAACCGATGCCGGGAGCCTTGTAGCGCAGGCCGGTTTTCCATTTCCATGTCGCGTCGGTTCCCACCGACACGGCCGATGCGCCGGTGCCAGTGGTGAGCAAGGCCGTGAGGCCGGGAGCATGGCGGATCATTTTTCCGCTGTTGGTGCTGATCGCGGTGGGGAACGACATGACCATCACGGCGAGGGTGTTACAGCCGGATGAAAGATAAGAGGTCACGTCATGCGTGTCGTATTCCGGGCCATCGGGATCAAAGCGGCATGGCCCGCGCGAGACATACCTGCCGTTGATCCAAAGCACATAGCGGGCATCGGCGAAGATGTGGAGTTTCGCGGCGCTGACATCCGCGGCGGAGAATGTCTTTCTGAAAACCGTATAGGCCGCGCTGGTCTCCGTGGCACCACGCCAGACGAATGACTGCTGGAGCGTCTGCGCGATTGGGTCGGCTGCCCGCGCCTGGGTGCCAATGCAAAGGCCCAGCAACGTCAATGCGCAGAGAACGGATCTAAAGGAAGGGAGTTTCACGGCTTCATCATGTTCAGTCGCACGAAACGCTTCGGACCGGAGCCGGCGGGGACGGTCGCTTTCCAAAGCTGGATCGTGCCATTGTCGGAACCAGGAACCATCGCCTGTGTAACGTTGAGAGTGCTCCAGTCGTTGCCAAGCGTGTCACTCCACTCGACGCTGAAAGTCACGCCATCGCTCATCGCAGCGATGGCGCGGGTGTAGGTGAATTCAAGGTTCGCGCCGTTTTTAACAAGCGCACCGGGTTTCGTCGTCGCGGCGTTCGGGTTCTGGGCGGTGGCAAATTCCAGGAAATTGTTCTCCCCGTCCTTGTTCGGATCGGCACTGTCGGCCGCGTTGCCGGTGCCTGTCGTGATGCCGAAATAGGTGAAGCGCCATGCCTGTTGAGCGGTGGCGATGGTGAGGACAACATCGTTTCCGTCGCCCCCGGCGTAGCTGATGATCCACGAGTAACCACCCGCCGCAATCACTTTGCCCTCCGGTTTCCCGGTAAAGATGCCGCTAATTGCCGGGCACTGGTTTTCTTCAGGATGGTGAAGCTCGTGCCTGTCGCGAGACCGGGTTCGGCGATGACATCGAGCGCGCCGGACAGCGTGACTGTTCCGCTGACGTTCAGTGCGGCTGGACCGGCCAGCCCGACCAGGGTGCGATAGGTGCCTCCCGCGCCCGCCGTGAAGTTGCCGTTGACGGCCGATCGCGCCCTGATTCTCGCAGCAGCGCGGTGCTTGCAATCGTGACGCTGCCGCCGTTCGCAATCCATCCGCTCAACCGCGAGCGTGCCTGCATCACCGAGGTCGTGCCGGTGTAAGTGTTCGAGCCGCCCAAAATCCAGACTCCGGTGCCTTGCTTGATGACGGAAAGGACGGCTCCGGAGCCGCTTTCGCTGATCGCGCCGCTGATCGTGTTTGCATTCGTGGAAGCACCGCCGAGATACAAGGTTCGTGCGTTGCCCGCCACGGTAAGGTCAGGCTGCCCGACAACGTCAAAGTGCTCCCCGTCCCGCTGGAAATATTGAGCGCGGGGTTGCCGGTGGTGAAGGTGATGTTGCCCTGGATTTCATTGATTCCATCCACGCTGTAGATGCCATTCCCATCGGTCGAGTTCGTGGAGACGCGCAGGCCAATGTTGCTGGCAAGAGTCACATTGTTGGAAAGCTGGAGCACCCGGTTCGTCCCTGCATGTCGAAGTTCTTCGGCCCGGTGCCAAGCGCGTCGGAGATCGTGATCTTGAGCGTGCCCCGCTCACGGTGACATTGCCGGTGAACGAGTTGCTGCCGCTCAACGTCGTCGTGCCGGCGCCGGAATGAGTGATGGAACCGCTGCCTGCGATATTGTTGGCAAGCGTCCAGGCGTTGCTGCGGGAGATGGTGAGCGGGGCGTTGATCGTGACATCGCCTGCTCCGAAGCTGCCCGCGGTGCCGCCGTTGCCGAGCTGCACGCCGCCCGCGCTGATCGTGGTGGGCCTGGTAGGTGTT
Organism: uncultured Verrucomicrobiae bacterium; assembly: GCA_963751395.1. Taxonomy (GTDB): domain Bacteria; phylum Verrucomicrobiota; class Verrucomicrobiia; order Chthoniobacterales; family Chthoniobacteraceae; genus CAVVUC01. The sequence continues at coordinate 1,653,042 of CAVVUC010000001.1, forward strand.
GCTGCCATCGAGCACGAGCGGCTGTAGGTGCCGTGCGCGTGAGGCCGCCGGAGCCTGAGAGGACGCCGCTGAATACAAAGTGCCGCTGTTCGATCCATTGAAAGTGGTGTCGGCGTTCAGGTCAATGTTGTTCGCGACGTGTAGGTGAACTCGCTGGTGAGGCCGCAAGCTGAACCTTGGAGCGGTCGTGCCGCTCGCACCAGTTGCAGCGTGCCGCCGGTGAGGTCACGACGTGTTGCCTGTGCCGGTGCCCGCGAGTTTGAGGCTGTTGAGCTGGAACGTGCCCGCGTTGTCGTTATTCCGGTGATGGTGCCTGGCGGAAAGCGTCTGGCCGGTGAGGAACTCCAACCTTGTCGCCGCGTACCCGCCGGGGCCGCGCCAAGATCCCAGTTCGTGCCCGTGCTCCACGCGGCGTCGTGCCCGGCCGGTTGTGATCCACACAAAGGCCGGAGCGATTGCGCGTCGGTCGGGACCGTGACCTGCGTTGAACTCCGTGAGATTCGTCACGCCGTCGCCATCGGGATCGGCGTCTGTCTGCGGCGATGCCGGTGCCTGTCGTGATGCCAAAATAGGTGAAGCGCCACTGCTCGATCGCAGTGAGCGGCGACCAGAGGAGGTTCACCGCCGTTCCCGTTTGCTGGATGGTGAAATTGCCGTAGCCGGTCGAGGGCCGTCCCGCCATATCGGTCGAGTTCGAGCCGAGCGTGAAGCTTCCCGTGCGCGAAGCCGCCGTGAGCACCGGCCAGGTCTGCGTGGTGCTCCAGAAAGCGTTCGTGAAATCCACAACGCTGCCGCTGTCATTCAAAACGACATCGACCGGCGCACCGGTGGCCGCCGTTCCCGAAACGCTGATCTGTCCAAAGCTGCCCGTCGTCACGGTGTTGTCGGCAAGACTCCATTTCACGCGGCTGCTCGCGCCCAGAGTGAAGCTGCCGGTGAACGCGAGCGTCCCGAGGCGCGGCGCGACGTTTCCGTTAATGGTGGCGTTGGCCGCAATGGTGCCTTTGCCGCCGAGCGTTCCGCTGCCAGAGACAACGAGCGGGCCCGGGCCGGCGACGGTTCCGCTCACGAAGAGCGAGCCGGTCGGGGCGACCTGCAAAGTGCCGGTGGTAATGGTGATCGGGCCGGTCGCTGTGTTCATTCCATCGAGCGTGAGTGTGCCGGAGCCGGTCTTCGAGAAGCCCGCGCCGTTGTTCACCTGGCTCACATTTTTCAACGTGCCCGACTGAAGCGCGAGTCCAACCGCGTTGCTGCCGCCGAGAACGAAACCGTTCATGTCGAGCGTGCCGCCGTTGAGAGTCAGAGTGCCGGTGCCGCTGCCTGCCGCCTTGAGCACATTGGCGAAACCGTGACGCTGCCGCCGGTGATGTTGAGCTGGCCGACGGCGTTCGTCGCGAGCGTGATAAAGCCCGGGTCATCGATGTCACCGAGGCCGAGCGTGCACGGTGCCGCCGCCAATGTTGATCTGGCTGGTGCGTTGAAAGGTCGCGCCGCTTTGCTTGAGACCGATGTCGAGGCTGCGAATGTCCAGCGTGCCTTGATTGAAGCTGAAGGTGTCGGTGCGCGCCTTGGCGTTCGTCGAGGCTCCCATCCGAAGTGCATGAATCTTGATGTCGGCGTTGTGACCCGTCACGTCAAACGTGCCATAGCCGTTGCCGTTGCCGCCGTTGTCGGCAATGGACACGTCCGGGCCGCCGACACCGCCATGGTCGCGGATGATCACGCTGCCGGCGGTTCCGCTGAACTTCAACTCACCGATGCCGCGACCGCCGCCGTAGGGCGCGGCGGTGGTGCCGATCGAGATCGAGTCGGTGTAGATCGCGTTGGTTCCCGACCCAAGCCTCAGCGATTGCGTGGAGTCTGCGACCTGATAATCCGCAAGCCGGATTGAGCCGACGGAGAGGTTCGTGTTCGGCGAAAGGATGAACGTGTTGACGCTGTCGCTGCCGGTCGAACCGTTGCCAAGCACCAGTTCGCCGTCGCTGCCGTAGTCGAGCGTGAAGGAGGCGAGGCCCGACAGATCGAGCGTGTTGTTTACGCCGGAGCCGCCGGAGTGGGTGCCGATGCGGAACGATCCCGAAGCACTCGCCACGGTGAACGCGCCCGACCCGGTGACGACGAGCTTGCAGGTGCTGCCCGCCGACGACGAGTAAGTGCCCATGTTGACGTTGCCGTTCACCGTGAGCGTGCGGCCCGCGCCGATCGTGATGGTGTTGTTCGACGCGCTGTTGGTCTGCACGGTGAGGCTTTCCGCGCCGATGTTTGCGGTTGCGACATCGAGCGTGCTGATGTTCGCGCTGCCCGCCGTTCCGCCGAGCGTGAGCGCATTCACGTCGGTGTCATCGGCGGTGAATCGCAGAGTGCCGCCGTCGAGCGTCGTGCCGCCCGCGTAGGTGTTCGCCCCGCCGAGGACCAGCGTGCCCGTGCCGCTCTTGGTGATGCCGCCCGCGCCGTAGATCGAGCCGCTGATCGTCGTGGTGTTCGCCGCGATCGAGATGCTCGTCTGCGAGTCGAGTCCGATCCCGTCCGCAATCGAGTGCGCGACATTTTGCGTCGTCGAAATCGCCGGGCTTGTCCCCGCGAAATACAAACCGTCGCCGCTTAACGTGACCGCCTGGTTCGTGAGTTGAAGCTTGTTGAGCAGGAACGTGCCGAGGTTGTGCGTGCTCGCGACGGCGCTGGTGTTGCTCAGGATGAGCGTGGTCGCAAACGCCTGCACCGGCTGGCCGGGAGGATTCGGCGTCCACACGACGGCATTCCAAAGTCCCGCGCTCGTGTTCGTGAATGTGGTCGGCGTGGTTGCAGGCGTGACGGCGAGTTGCGTGGAGTTCACGCTCTCGATGCTGCCGTTCACGGCGGTGACGACGTAGTAATAAGCCGTGCCGGTGAGCAGACCGGTGTCGTTGTAACTCGGAGCGAACAGGCCGCTGGCGATGGGGCTGTAAGGCCCGCCGTTCACCGTCGCGCGTTTCACGCTGTAGCTCTGCGCGTCGGCCACCGCGTTCCATGTCAGCGCGATGGAAGTGGTGCTTGGCGTGCCGACGATTCCGGTCGGTGCAGCGATGCTGGCGAGCGGTTTGGCGCTCATTTCATCCGACACCGCGCTCTCAAAGCCGCTCGTGGCCGCCGCGACGACGTAGAAATAGAGCGTGCCGTTCACCGCCGTCGCGTCGGTGTAACTCGTGCCCGCGATGCCGCTCTGCACGTTGGAATACGGGCCGCCGCTCACCGTCGCGCGTTTCACGGTGTAGCTCGCCGCGCCGCTGCTCGCGCTCCACGAAAGCGCGACACTCGCGTTGCCCGGCACGGCGCTGAGTCCGCCGGGGGTGACAACGGTCTGCACCGCCGCCTGCGGGGAGCTGCCGCTTTCGCCGCCGGCGCTCGCGGCGGTGACAACGTAGTAATAGCTCGTGCCAGTGACTGCGGTGGTGTCGTTGAAGGTCGTGCCGAGGATGCCGCCGAGCAGCGTCGTGTAAGGCCCGCCGTTCACGGTCGCGCGTTTCACGTTGTAGCTCTGCGCGCCCGGTGCCGCGGCCCAGCTCAAACCGACAAGCCCGTTCGCGGGAACGGCGGTGAGCGACGCAGGCGCGCCGGTGCTCGTGCTGAAGCTGAGAGCGTCCGACGCCCACGTGCTGCCGTTTGCGCTCAATGCAAACGCCCGGAAGTAATAGGTGCTGCCGGAAGTCAGCGCGCCAATGTTCGTGCTGAACGCGCCGGCCGGACGCACGCCAAGCGCAACGCTGGTTGCCCAATTCGCGGGTGTGGTTCCGCCATTGACCGGTCCCCAATAAAGCGTGACCGAAGTCGCGGCAGTGCCCGTGTAAGCAAGGTTCCCGTTGAGCGTCGCGCTCGTGCCGGTGATCGCCGTCGCCGCGAGGGTGGTCACCTGCGGCGCGGCTGCGGCAGTGTAAGTCGCCACCGGTGCGCCGCGATGGAACGTCGCGGGCAAGAGGATGTTGTCATACTCGGCGCGAACCCAGGCGGCGGAACGAAACGACCGGGCCAGATGAAACTCATCGAGCGTTCCCTTGAAAAAGCGGGTGCCGACCTGGCTGCCCAGGCGAACCGTGTAAGTGGTCAGATCATCCGTCGCTGCGGATTTCGAAGCGACCTGGCTGCCGTCGATGTAAAGGCGCGCGGTCGTTCCGTCGTGAATCGCGGACACGAAATGCCACGCGCCGTCGGCGAGATCCGCCGGACTCGTGAGATCGATTTCCGCGCTGCTCTTCCACCAGAGCTGGCCGGTGCTGGTGATCGCAAGCCACCAGTTGCGCGACGAGGCACTGCTCTCCTTCGCGGTGAGCGTGCGGTAATCACTCGCGGCGGGTTTGTCGGCAGCCGCCATCTTGAACCAGCCGGAGATCGCGTAGTTCGAGGCAAGGTCAAACTCCGCGTTGTTGTTGATCACGGTTTCCTGCGAGGTGCCGTTGTAGGAAAAACCGCTGGCCACCAATCCGGTGGCGGCGGGGGCCGAATTCGAGAGCGGGGTTTCGGAGATCGAGGTCGAATCCGTGACGGCTGTGGACGCGAGATGCCAGACGGCGGAATAGCCGTTGCTCCAGGTCGCGCCATTGGTCGTGTAAACAGGAGCGGCTCCCGCGTAGCTGGTGGTGAGTGCGTATTTCTGTGCGAGATAACCGCCGACCAGCAGTTCCTCATTGGCGGTCAGCGCGCGGTTATAGACGATCACCTCCGCGATGTCGCCGTCCCACGAGCGGCCCGCGATGGTGCGGTCTTTGCACAACCGGCTCGCCTCCACATTGCCCGTCGTGACCACGGACACGAGCCGATAGCCCGAGCCAAGTTGAGTCGATGTGCCGCTTACCGCCGCGCCCATGAGCTTCGTCGTGCCGCTCTTCACGTAGGTGCTCGCATAAGCCGACTCCCAGATCGTCGCCGTGTTACCGCGATGGAAGTGATACTTGTCGTCGTCGCCGAGCAGGAAATGCGTCGCCGCCGTGTTCTCTTTCACGACCCAGAACACCGTGCGGATGTCCGTCATCTGCGGGAACGAAAAGCTGCTGCTGCCATCGGTGGTGAAGCGCACCACCGGCTTGCCGTTGAGGATGTTCGTTTTGAAAGTCGGCGTGCCCGAGAGCAGCGTCGCGTTGCGCGCGTTCGTCGAGGAATCTGTCCAGGTGCTCACGGCCTGCCCATCGGTCAGTCCGGTGATCGCGTCCGCTTTCAGCCACATCGAAAGGTTCGCGATGCTGTTCGGTTGCGCGGTCGCTGTCGCGCTCGGATTTGCCCAGAAAGCGCAGATGCTCGTGGTCGCCGAAAGCGCCGGCACCTGCACCCAGATGTAGCTCGTGCCTGCCGGATTCCATGTGTCGATTTCGTAGTTGAGTTCCGTCGTCCCGCTCGCGTCGGTGAAGCGCAGATCCGCGCCGTTGCTGAACGCGAGTTGCGAGTAGGAAAAACCGGGGACGTTTGTCGAATTGAGAGCCACGAGCACTGGGAAGTTCGTCAACGTCTCGCCCTGCGTGTATCCGGGGAAACCGATCCTCGCGCCCTTGCTCCAGCCGTTCATCGCGCCTCCGCTCCAGATGCTGAGATCGGTCGCGGGCAGCGTCGCGCTCACGGCATTCGAGTTCGCGCTCTCGCCAGAGACGCTCGTTGCTGTGACGACATAGAAATACGTCGTGCCGAATGCCGCGGTCGCGTCGGTGTAACTCGTGCCCGTCAGGCCGCGTGGCAATGTTGGTGAACGGTCCGCCGATCGCGGTGCCGCGTTTCACCGTGTAGCTCGTAACGCCCGAAACCGCCGGCCACGCGAGCGAGACCACGTTGTTCGCCGCCGTCGCAGTGAGCCCCGCCGGAGGCAGCGGCGTGGACTGGACCTGCACCGTTTGCGAAACCTTCAGCCCGCCGAGTTGCGCGACCGAACCTGTCGCGAGTTCGCCGATTTCAGCGGCGCTCAATTTTCCGCGAAACAAAGCCGCGTCATCGAGCCAGCCGGTGAAGCAGCGGTTGAACACGGTGTTCTGAGCCGGGCCGCCGATGAAGACCGGGCCGGACTGGTTCAGCGCCCACGTCACGCCGGTTGCGGTGCCGGCAAGCGCGCCGTCGAGATAGAGCTTCACGTTGCCGGTGTTGAACGAAGTCCGCTCGAACTGCACGGCGACGTGATGCCACTCGTTCACGTCCACCGTTGCGCTGGTGGAAAGATTCACATCGACGGTCGAGCCGTTCGTTCCCGTGTGGCGCAGCGCGATCGTCTTCAATTGTGCGGGCATGGTGAGCTGCAATTCGTCGCCGCTCCCGCCGAAGCCGTCACCGGTGCCGACGTAGAAAAGGAAGTCGTCGTCGGCATAAGACGAGCGATTCACCCACGTCGCAAACGTCCAGTCGCCGTTGGAGAGATTGACGTTTGCGGGATAGACCTGACGCGAGATTTTTCCGCCGCCGAAATTGGACGACGTGAACTTGAGCGACTTCGTGCTCTGCGAGCCAAGAGCGGGCGGCGTGGATGCGGTGCCGGTGAGTGACGCCAGTCCCGCAACGGCCGCGGTGCCGTGGCGATCCTCGCTCGAAACGTCGGTGACGACGTTGTTGGCAACCGGGTCCGCCTGCTCGAAGTCGTAGTGAAAAATGAGCCGCGAGTCAGGGAACGCGTCGCCCGCCGTGAAGCCGAAAGTTCCCGCGCCCGCGAAGTTCGCGGCGGGAATGAAGCGCGCTGTTTTGCCGTCGGCAAGGATCGCCGCCGTGCCGTTGGTCGCGCCGGTGATGCGGTATTTCAGACTGGCCGCCAGGGTCTCGACATCGGTGACGCGCGTCGAGAGATCGACATCGACGGCTGAAGTGCCCGACGCCGTCAGCGCCGCAGTGGTCGCGATTGTCGGACGCTTGTTTTCGCGCTCGCTCCAGTTCTTGTAGTTCCAGAGCAGCGTGCGGTCGTTGCCGAAGACGAACATGTTTCCCTGCTGCTGCTGCGAAGTCCACGGGCTCTCGCTCATCGGCCACGACTCGTAGTCCACGGGATCGCCGTTGATCTTCCCCGCCAGGCCGTAGGTGATGTCGAGCACGGTGCCGTTGCGCTTGGTGTAAATCATGCGAGGCGGGTCTTCGCTGACGTGGCTCATGTCCGCCGCGTGCGCGAGGACGTCGGTGCGAAACGCAGCGAGCCTAAGTGCTGCTGTGGCCTGCGGATATTCGGATGGCGACGCCGTTTCGAGCGCGAAGCCGCGCTTGGTGCATGCGGTGGTTTGCGATGACGATGTCCCTGTCCAGGCGAATGTGCCGATGTCGCTGCGCAGAATCGCGACCATCACCGTTTTGTAGTGCAGGAACAGCCGCCCCGTGGTCGCAGTATCGTTGATGACCGCGAGCGTGTTCGTCGGGATCGTGTCCTTCGTGTATTGGTTCTTGCCGTCGGGAATGTTCAGGATCCCAACGATCGTTCCCTCTTGCTGCACCACATCTTCATAGGGCGCGATACCCGAGCCATACGCCCAGCCGTAGTCGGTTGGCGGTTTCATGTTGATCATTGAACCCGCGTAATCCGGCGCGTCGTTCCACAACAGCGCCCAGCGTTCCGAGTTCCAGTCGTTCGACGGCACGCCGTTGTTGTCGAGATCCTTGATCTTGACGGTGCCATCGCCGTTCAGCGTCGTGTCGCCCTCGACCTGGCTGAACAGCGAGTAATCCTTCGTCATGTAGCTCGTCGCAAACTGCGTCTCGAACAACCGCGCGAGATGCCGCGACGTGTAGGGCTGTGTGCGGTTCGTTCCCGCCTCGACCAGCTCCGGCAGGATGGTCGGGTTCGGCGCGCCGGGCATGATGTAATAGCACGACTGGTCGGCTTCGAGCAGCGACGCGGGATTCGGCCCGCCCATGAGCAGCCAGGTGTTGAACTCGGAAATCTCGAAGCTGTTGCCATCGCCGGGCGAGCTTCCGCGTCCGGCCGGGATCGCCCAGTGGCCGTAAAAATTCGTGGGCGCGATGTCGGCGAAACCCCAGTTGTTCGCCATGCGTGCGATCCGCTTCAGCTCGGTGTCCGTGGTGAAATCCGAGATCGTCCGGAGCGGCCCCATCGTGTAGGTGAGGTAGTGTTTTGCCCAGCGCTCCTCGAAGTTGTATTTCACCGCAAACTGAGACTTGTTGATGATGTAAGAGCGCCCCGTCTTGTCGCCGTTGTGCAGGTAATCCGCGTTCGAAACCGAGGTCGCCACATCCGTCGTCCACTGCTCGCAAGCAAGCCGGCAGGCCACCGCCCACATCATCTTCTGGTTCGGCGTCGAGCCTTTGCCGTAGTTCGGCATCGTCGTGAATTCAGTGTAATACTGGTCCTTGATGTTCTGCGGGACCTGCGAGTTGGACTGCAAGTTGAACCGCATCCAGCAATCCATTCCCGGCCAGCCCGAGAACCCCCCGTTCGCCCCGCCCGCATCCGCCGATCCGTCGGCGTCGGCAATCGCCGCGCTGAGATAACTCCAGGTCGTCGAGTCCGTCTTGCCGCGCACCAGCCGCCCCTCCGTCGTCCAAAATCCGGTGCGCCCCGCGCGATGCGGCCCGTCGTGCTGGCCGGTGTTCACCTTGCGCGTGCTGAGGGAGTCGAGAAGCAGATCGGTGCGTTCGGCAAGCGTCTCCTGGGATCTGACAGGAGCGATGGTGGCAAGGAGCACTGCGGCGAGGGCAAGGAGCTTACATTTCATGGTCATGGCGGGGTTGGTGTTTCAGGGGAGACGGAGCCATCGAGGCTGCCGTTGAAAAATCTCACATTAATCGTGGTTGGCCATTAGAAATCCGGCCGGAAACCAAAAGTTAGCAGTCTCAATTGCACAATGCTCTCCCAACGAGCAAACGCTGTGCTCGTGACCGGCTCAATTCAACGGCACTGCGTGGCTGGCGGACGCTACCGACCGGCGGAAAAGGCGATCGTCTTTTTGGCCTGATCGCGATAGATCGTCATTTGAAACGCCCCCGCGCCTGCGCCCTGCGCGACCCGGAGCAGCTCGGCGTTGTTTTTCACCCGCTGAGCGCCGACGCCGACGATCAGGTCGCCCTTGCGAAGTCCGCCCTTCGCGGCGGCGGACGATGCGGGCGCTTCGAGCACGAGGACGCCGCCCGTGTCGAGACTGACGCCCACAGACGACGCCTCCTCGATGGTTTCCATTGGTTTGATCTGCGCACCAAGCCAGGCGGCGGGGGCCGACAATGCCGGAGCTGCGGTCTCCGTTTTTTTCCGATCCGCGAATAACGGCGTGCGGGCGATGGATTTGAGCGCGGGCTTTTGCACACCGAACTGGTCCATCGGGAAATTGACGAAGCCGAGTTTGAGAGCGGGCGAACCGTTCTTCACGCGGAAATCGCCCTTCGCCGGATCGACGAAAAGAGCGTCGGCCATGATCGAGTGCTCGTCGCGGCCCGATTGTTCGGCGAGTTTCCCGGCGGGTTTCGGCTCGTTGAGCCCGGGCGTGTGAACGAGGTTGTAATCCATCTCCCCGCCCCACGGCGGCGGCGGCATTACTGCAGGTTGATAGGCGTCGCCTGCCATGATATTCCGCCGGAAAATGTCACCGCTGAATTTATACCAGACGTGCGGATGAAATCCGCTCCGGACCATGATGTTGTTCTCGACGATGCGGCGGAAACCTTCGCGGTTCTTGATGCCGCCGTTCAGGCAGAGGTTGTTGCGGATGATGTAATTCGACGAGCCGTCATCGAGGTCGATGTCCCAGCCGTGATCGCAACGCCAGCGGCTGTTTTGAAGAACAACCGGCTTCACCGCATCGAGGAACGGCAGGTTCTTGTTCGCATCGAAAAACGCCTTGTCGTCGAGGTTGAAGACGCTCTTCGGCCAGTAGCGGTCGCGGCCCCACGAGTTGAACGAGCCGTGGTCGCCAGTCTCCTTCACCGTGTCGAAAATGTCGCAGAACTCGATCACATGCCCGCCCCAGCAGCCGTCGCCGATGTTGATGCCCGCGCGCGGAACGTCGTAGATCGAGCAGTGGCGGACGGTGATCGATTGCGCCATTTCGATCTGCACACCGGCCGTTTGTTTTTCCACGCGACCGGTGCGGAAGATGAGGCAGTCATCGACGAGGCAATCGGCCGGAAAATCGTTGGTCTTCGGCCCGGGCGTGCGGTCGAGTTCCTCCGGCTTGGTCTTCCCCTCGTAATTGAAAAGCGGATTTCGCACCGCCCTGGCCTCGCCGACGAAACAGATGCCGCTCGCGCCCGTCTCCGTGATGAGGCAGCCGCGCACGGTGAGACGGCGGTTGTAGCCGCTCGCGAAGAGGGCGTTGCCGCCGAGTTCCTCGAACGTGCTGTCCGAGATCGTGCAGTCTTCAGTGCCCGTGTAAAAAAGAGCGCCGCCCCGGTAAATGGTCCAGTCGGAGCGCAGGAGAGGTTCTTTCGTTTCCATAAAGGTGCGGGTGCTGTGTTCGAAGGTGAGTCCCTGAAAACGGAGCCACCTGACCGGTTTGGATGAGGAGCCGCGAACTTCGATGAGGTGCGGCAGGCGGGCGATTTCCACGGTGGCCTTCGCGAGGTCAACTCCGGCCGGCGGATAGAAGAGGAGCACCTTGTTTTTCCGGTCGTGAAACCATTCACCGGGGGCATCGAGTTCCTCGGCGACGTTTTCGATCACGCGGTAAACGCCGTGCATCGCCGAGCCGCGATTGTTCTGCGTCCCGCCGCTCATCGCGAGCGTGCCGTCCGGATTTTTTCCAGTCACCTCCCAATGCACGCCGCCCCAGAGAGCCGGATGCATCGCGTGGAAATAAGCGCCTGTCGGATCGGCCCAGCGCGCGACGCGGTCTTTGTTGAGCGGGTCGCGGGCGGGATCGTATGCAGCCCGATGGTCGAGTTTCCACGTGTCGAAGACGTTCAGATCCTCGCCGGATTCGCGGTTGGGGAATCGGGCCATCCACTGGCGTTTGCCATCGACCCAGAGCTGATCGCAGGTGAAATCGGCGGGCACCGGCGTTTGGAAAATGCCGGGACGTTCCGCCACCGGTTTCCATGCGAGGGTGATTCGGCTGCCGCCACTGATCACCGGTTTTTCGCCATCGGCGGCGCGCCAGACTGCGGGCAACTGCGCGGTCCCGCTGTCTTCGGGAGCAAACACCAACGTGCCCGGGAGATAATAGGTGCCGCCGCGCAGGATGACCGCAACGGGTTTTCCGGCCTTGCGGACCTCGCGGGCGAGCGCCTGGGCCCGGCCGATCGTGGCGACGGGCTTTTCCCGCGTCCCCGGAGCGGTGTCGTTTCCGTCCGGGGAAACGTAGAGCGAGGCGGGTGCGGGGGCGGAGAATGCCTTATGGGAGGGCGTGGCGATGACCGTGCAGACGATGGCGCAGATTACCGCCGACGGGACCAGTTCGAGAGGGGAGTGCAGATGCATTGGGAATGAAGAGTTGATTCGTGGAGACGCTATGCTCCAATTTCGCCGTTTGGAATCAAAAACCGTCACCCCTGCGAAAGACGAAGAATTCTATTTACAGCCGAGGCGAACTGGTGTTTCTTCACCGCTCCCAAGCGCGAATTAAAAAATACGCCGTTGGTCCCTGGGCCGGAATTTCCTGATTCCGGTCAACCGCGCCAGGGGAAACCCGGTGAAGAGAAAGGAAGAATGCAGAATGCGGAATGCAGAATGACTCGCGGCGTTGTCGTGCGCTTTAATTCTTAATTCTTAATTCTTAATTCTTAATCCACATCATGCCAGTTCGTTTAGGTCGTTTCGAAATGCCCAAGTCTCTCGTCAAGGATGAGAGCACCGCCACTGAAACTTACGCCAGGTTCACCGCCGAGCCGTTCGAGGCCGGATACGGTCACACCATCGGCAACTCACTCCGCCGCGTCCTGCTCTCGTCGCTCGAAGGCGCCGCGATCACCTCGGTGAAAATCAACGGCGCCCAGCACGAGTTCGGCACGCTGCCGAATGTCGTGGAGGACGTGACCGACATCGTTTTGAACCTGAAAAAGATCAAGTTTGTCGCGCACGACCACGAGGTCCGGACACTTGCGCTCACCGTGAACAAAGAGGGCGAAGTCAAGGCCGCCGACATCCAGGAAGTGGCCGGATGCGAGGTGCTGAACAGAGACCAGATCATCTGCACCCTCGACAAGAAGCTGAAGTTTGAAGCCGAACTCGAAGTCCGGGTCGGCCGCGGATTCGCCACCGGCGATGAAAACAAGCATCCCGACCAGCCGATCGGCGTCATCCCGATCGACTCGATCTTTTCGCCGGTCACCCGCGTGAAATACACGGTCGGCAACACCCGCGTCGGCCAGCGCACCGACTACGACAAGCTCGACCTCGAAATCTGGACCGACGGCCGGATCAGTCCGCAGGACGCGCTGGTGCAGGCATCGTCCATTTTGAAGAAACACTTCGAGCCGTTCTACGCCTACGACGAGAACGCCGTTCAGTTCGACGAGACACCGCAGGCGCAGAGCCAGGAGAACCAGAAGCTCAAGAAGCTCCTGAACATGAGCGTCAACGAGATCGAGCTCTCCGTGCGCGCGGCGAACTGCTTGAACAACGCCAACATCACCACCGTCGGCCAGCTCGCGCAGAAGACCGAGGCCGAGATGCTCAAGTATCGCAACTTCGGCAAGAAATCGTTGAACGAGATCAAGGACAAGCTGCTCCAGCTCGGCCTCAGCCTCGGGCAGAAATTCGAGCCGGGCCTCGTCGAGGCTGCGCCCAACGCCGAGCCGGTCGAAGAAGAAACCGAATAGCGCGGACACCTCAACACCAACTCACACATCTAGCATTTTATGCGTCACGGAAAAAAAACGGTCAAACTGGGCCGCTCGCAGTCCCACCGGAAGGCACTGCTCGCGAACCAGATTTGCAGTCTCATCGAACACAACCGCATCAAAACCACCCTCGCCAAGGCCAAGGCCGTTCGTCCGCTTGCGGACAAAATGGTCACCCTCGGCAAGACCGGCACCCTTCACGCACGGCGCACCGCCCTTTCGGTGCTCCGGCAGAAAGACGCCGTGAAGAAACTCTTCGAGGAAATCGCGCCCCGTTCGGCGACGCGGCTCGGCGGCTACACCCGCATCGTCAAGCTCGGGTACCGCAAGAGCGACGCCGCCGAGATGGCCTTCATCGAATGGGTCGATGCGCCCGTCGTTGAAGAGTCCATCGAGATCGCGCCCGAGAAGGCCAGGGGCAAGAAAGCCAAAGCCGAAGCCGCAGCAGAGGGCGAAGCGCCCAAGGCGAAGAAGCCCCGCGCAGCCAAGGCGAAAGCAGCGGCTGCCGAAGAGGCGAAGTAACCGCGGGTCTGAATCAATCCAGCAAGGCCATCCTCGAACACTCGGGGATGGCCTTTGTGGTTATTGGGTTCAAGGCGACCGGGCTTTGCGCAGAGATCGGATGAACGTCGCCGGCCAATGATGACCGTTTTCTGGATCATCAAATCGGTGGTCCGCAAAATCAGTGGGGTTCCGACTCTTTCGCAGGCGCCGTTTGCATTGCTTGTATCACGAGTTCCATTTCTTCCGGGAAGAGTGGCGCTTGCCGGGCAATCTCAAGAAAATGCCGCGCTTTTTCGTGGTCATCCATTGCCGCGAGAACGATGCCGTAATAGGCAGCGACGTCGGGGGTTTCAAGTTGCGCCGGCGGCAACGCCTGCAACACCTGAAGCGCCTCCGCCGTGCGTTTCTTGCAATGCAGTGCGAATGCGTAAGTCGAAACGTAGGCGGCATTGTCCGGGTGCTTTTGAAATAATTGCAGCGACATTTGATACGCCCGATCGACCTCCTGACGCAGTAGAAGCGAGTGGATGGCAAAATCATTGCGCGCGTCTTCATTCGTCGGATCGGCTTTGAGAAGATAACTGGCGACCCGCCGCAGTCCCTCGGTGTTTTTCTCGGCAACATAACGACGGTGGAGAATATCGAGTGCCCACCGGGCATTCTGCGCGTTTTCGATTGCCTTCCAAAGAACTTGTTCCCTCTCCTCAGGCCAGTTCCACTCGGCACTGATTTGGGCAAGCCAGGCGATCGCTTCGGGCTGGCCGGCGGTGGCATCGACTGCGGCGGTCCACTCCGATCGGGAAAGGAACTGATTGTCCTGCTCGCGGAGGGCGCGCGCCCGGTAGGCGTGCCGGAAATGTTCGACAGACTCCCAATTCCCGCGCTGAGTTCTCTTGAGCAGTTCCCGCCAATTACCAAGCTGGAGATAACAGCCAGCGAGTGCAGGCTGGACATCCAGCATCTGTTCCACCCGGGGAAAACGCTTGACGGCCCACTCCACAGCCGCCGCAGCCAGACCTTCGGTCCTCATCCAGTCAAGAAGCGCCGCGGCGTCTTTTGGATTTCCAAGGGTCTGCGATTGAATCCTGCCCAGCGCCGCCGCGAACTCCGGAGCGCCGGTCCTCCTGAGAAGGTGGAGATGGAGAAGATCATCGGAAAACGCATGTTCAACCCTCGCCACAAGTTTTCGACTCTCGCGCAAAGCCGCCTCCAGCTCCTCACTGGCCTGGTAGCTCGCGACGAGCGAGCGCATTGCGGGGACGCCGAATTCAGGGTCCGCAGTCAAGCCGGCAAGGAGCCGACGGCCGGCTTCACGCGTCGATGAATCCCCGGACATCGCCTGCGCTCTGCCTAGAGGGTGGGAGTATTCCGCATTGTGGGGGGCCAGCCGGGCGGCTTCGGAATAATAACGCGCGGCCTCCGGGTAATTCTCTGCGTTCAAGGCGACAGCTCCGAACGCCGCCTGCACGTCCGCGCGCTGCCTTTCCGCCTCGCCGATCCGCGCCAGAGCCGTTCGTGCCACCGCCTTCTGGCCATAATTCAAGGCTGTGGAGGCATAGGCAACGAGTGATTCGACAGATCCTTTGGAAAGTTTTACCGCGCGTTCGCGCCAGATCATCGCATCTGGATTCCGCTCCTGCTCACATAACTCCGCGATCACGTTAAAAGCGGGAACGTAGCGTTCATTGATCTCCAAGGCGCGTCTTGCCAGGATCTCAGCCTGCGCGTGATCGCCATTTGCCATGGCTTTTTGGGCAGCACTGGTGAGCCGCACCGGCTGCAGCATTCTATAATTGGTAAAAACAATGATTGCGCCAGCCGACAGGCCGGCAACTGAGGCAACCAGAACCCAATACCATCTTTGTTCCCAAAGCTTGGCGGCAAGTTCAACCATGGGTCAGGAAGAGACCATCGTGTGAATGAAGTGTCAAATACGCTCCTCCTCCGCAACTTGCCTGAACGACGCGGCTCCCACGGGAACGGGAAAAAGAGGGTGTGCTTGGGAAAACACTCGCCGGTCCGGTTTGCTCATTTCACGGACACCCGGCAGAAATCCATCGAAAGCGCTTCGTTTTGCTCTCATCGTTGAAAGTGGAATGGAATCTGTTACTCTTCATGCCCATGGTCGATTCAGAGCAAGACGAAAGGAATGTTCGATGGCGCCGTTTTGCAATCATTATTCTCGTTGGTCTTTTCGCCGCCGGACTCTACGCCTCCTATCGCGTTTACCGCAGATACGAGCCGCGGATTCTTTGCCGGCGGGCGGTAATGCTGCTGACAGAAGGCAAGCTTTTGGAGGCAGAGTTGGTGGCGCGTCACGTGATGCGGCTCAATCAGTATAACCTCGACGCAAACCGCCTCATGGCGAGAATAACCGAGCGATCGAACTCCGAGGATTGTGTCGCCTGGTGGGGGCGTGTCGTCAGACTTCATCCCGGCTCGCTTGAGGATGTGCTTGCCTTGTCAAAAGCCGCCATGAAATACGGCGTGCCCGCCGTCGCTGAAGAGGCGCTGAAGACGGTCGCCGAGGCAAGCCGGGAAAATGCAAAGTTTCATGCCGCATCGGGAGACGCTGCTTTGGCGCTGCGCAAACCGCAGGAGGCAGAGCTGCACTACGCCACAGCCCTAAAACTTGAACCGCAGGGCGAACTCTGGCAGTGGAAAAGCGCCAATCTTCAGTTGCAATCGAGCGATCCCAAGGTGCAGGAGGCGGCGCGCGCGACCATGCAAAGGCTCAGTGTCAGCCCGTTGGTTCATGCCGATGCGCGTCGGGCTTTGGTGAAAGACGCGCTTGCGCACGATGATTTGCAGGGCGCTCTGCGGCATGCGCTGGAATTACAGGCGGACTCAGAAGCGACGGTCCGGGACCGGATGACCTACCTCGACATCCTCGTCGGCTTGCGCGGTGCGGAGTTGCCGAAGCGCCTGGAGGAAATCCAAAAAACTGCCGTCGCAGAATCCGCTGACACCGCCGCGCTTCTTTCCTGGATGAACGCCAACGGCATGGCATCGCAGGCGATCGACTGGGCGGGCACCCTTCCGCCAAAAATTCGCAAGACCCCTGACGTCGCGTGCGCGCTCGCTTTTTGTTGCATCACGATGAAGGATTGGAACAGCCTGCTGGGAGCCGTACAAACCGGAAACTGGGGACATCTCGAGTATATGCGGCTCGCACTCGCGGCTCGAGCCCTCGACGAGCAGCGCCAACCGGACGCTGCCCGGACGCATTGCGATGCGGCCATTGCTTTGGCCCTCAAAAAGCCGGATACGAGGCAGCTCTTGCTCCAGGCATTTTTGAGCTGGCAGTGGCAGAGTGCCAGGGAGTCCTTGCTCTGGGCCATAGCCAAATCTCCACATCAGGCCACAGCGGCATTGCAGATCTTGACGCGCCAGTATTTCGAGAAGCGGGATGCGGAGGGCCTTTTGCGAGTGAGCGAACGAGTGATGGAGCTTGAACCCTCGAACACCGAGGCAAGAAACAACTACGCGATGTTTTCATTGTTGCGGAATGAACATGTGGATCGGGCATGCAAGATTGCGCAGGAGTTGTATGAGAATGATCCGAAAAACCCGGAGTTCGCCTCCACCTATGCGTTTGCGCTCCATGTCCAGGGGCAATCGTATCAAGGGCTGGAAGTCATGAACACGCTGCCGCAGGAAAAACTGCGCGAACCCTCCACCGCCGCCTACTACGCGATTCTCCTTGCCACCAACGCGGAAACCGCCAAAGCCGCGGAATACTTCGAACTGGTGAAAACGGCGTTGCTTTTCCCCGAGGAGTTGGAACTCGTCCGCAAAGCACAGGAACCCAAGAACTGACCTTTCCGGGTGTTACTGCATGCACAGGCGTTTCGAGTGGGGGCGGATTTCAGAAATTCGATGCGCAAGGGATAAAAAGGGGGAAAACTATTGACAAGAAAAGCAATTCCAACTACAAAAGCTTTCATGAACGGGATTGCATTTATGGAAAATCGTAGCTTGATGCGCTTCGGCGGGCTTTTTCTTTTATTGGCTTCCATACTCTTCGCAGTGTGCCCCGCGCACGCGACCATCAACTTGGGAGCGGCTTCAAATTATGCGGTGTTCGAGCTTGATAACAACTTGTTCAAATTGAGCAACGTAACGGTCAACGGTGATGTTGCGGTCGGCGCTGGCGGCACCGTGAATGTCGTGGCTCCATCGGTAATTGACGGCGATGTTTACAAGGATTCTACCGCGAGCGTCACAAACGCTGGAACAATAACCGGCGCCATTTACACTCAGAACATGAGCCAGGCCGTTACGGACGCGATCAACGCTTCAAACGCCGCAAAAGCGCTCGCTGCGACACAAACCTTCAGCAAGATTACGGCGAACAAGACCATTACCGGGAATGGAGGCCAGAACGTCATCCAGGTCGCTGGCCTCGATCTCAACAACGAAAACCTGACTCTCAGCGGCGGGGCAAACGACAAGTTCTACATTAATATCACAGGCGATTTGATCATGGATGGCACCGCCAAGATCATTCTTACCGGAGGCGTTACCTCGGACAATGTGCTTTTGAATTTTACTAAAACGGGTGCAAAACTGACCACGAAGAAAATGGGCAACGTCATCAACGGAATCGTCCTCGCGCCAGACAGCGTGATCTCGTTTTACGGTACTTTCAACGGCAGAGTCATCGCAGGGGGCGGAACCATGACGTTCCTGTCCGGAGCAGTGGTGAACGGTCCCTCTAACACTCCGATTCCGGAAGTCTCAACCTTTTTGCCCCTGGGTGTTTTGTTTGCTGGAGCGGCCGGTGCCGAGGCGGTTCGCCGCAAGCGCAAGGCCCTGCTTGCCAGCGCCTAAAAATTTCGCGCGCTGCTCTTCTTCCCGCGCCGGGCGCATTACGCAAGGATGCGGAGTCAGGTAACAATCCCTGATTGTCTTGCTTTGCATGTGCATTTGAACGGGAGATTGAATTGACGTTGGCGGGGATCGTCCCTTGCGGAGGGTTGCCGGACCACCCTGCTTGATGGAAACCAGCTTAAACTTTCGTAGCTCATGAAAGCCCTCAGCGGTGTTGACAGAAGCGGCATCCCACAATGATCGATTGCTGGACGCAAGCCAAACATAGCGGTGGATGAAGCCTCACTTTTCTTCCCTTGCCAGAACTGCTGGAATGCGGTAATTATTACAGTCATCGGAAACCAACCGAAGGCACTGGTTTGTAATGTGTGGCTTCGCGGCAGCGATTGATCATTGGCACCCAAGAAACTATGAGCGCGGCAGCCCATTCCAAATCAATGAGCACGCTCCGTGGCAGAGCCGCACGGTTCCTTGTCAGAAATACGCGATTCTTCAAACACCGAGCCGGCCTGTTGCTCGCGGCTTTTGCCTTGCTCCCTGCCGCGCCAGCCGCGCGCGCGACCAGCCGCACATGGACGGGCACGACGGATGCCACATGGGCAACCAACACGAACTGGGCGGACAGCACGGTGCCCTACGCGGGAGACACGGCAACCTTCAATGCCGCCAGTGGTTTCACCACCATCAGTCTCGGCCCTGGCGTCACGATCGACGCGATCCTCTTCACCACCGGCAGTGCGGCGGCCTATACCATCGGCAGCGGGGCAGTGGACTCAGAGACTCTCACTTTGAGCGCCTCCGGTGCCGTTACGATGAACTCCGACGTGATCAACGACCAAGTGTTCAACTCGGCCATCGCCCTCGGCACGGGCACCGCCAACGATTCCTTCTCCTTCACGAACAACAGCACAACCAATAGCCTCACCTTCGCCGGCAGCATCAGCGGCGGCACCAACACCGGCACGATGACGCTTGCCGTTGCCGGCTCTGGCGCTACGAACATCATCGGTCTTATCGGCGACGGTTCCGGTGTCGTCGCGCTAACCAAGTCGGGCAGTGGCACACTGACCCTCTCCGGCTCGAACAGTTACACGGGCGGCACGACCGTTGGCAGCGGCACGCTCCAGGTTGCCGGTGGCGGTTTCATCACCCACACCGGGGAGGTCATGACCATTGGCAGCAACAGCGGCGACAACGGTTCACTCAGCATCACCGGCGGGAATGTCAACAACTCCACGGGTGTCATCGGAGACAGTGCTGGTTCCAATGGCAAGGCAACGATCAGCAGCGGGACCTGGAGCAACAGCACTCTCTACGTCGGCCTCTCCGGCACCGGGGCGTTGAACATCACCGGCGGGAGTGTCAACAGCTCGATAGGGGTCGTTGGCGACAGTGTTGGTTCCAATGGCATGGTGACGATCAGCAACGGGAGTTGGAGCAACAGCATTCTCGACATCGGTTCCTCCGGCACCGGGGCGTTGCATATCAGCGGCGGCAACGTCAACGACACCTCATGCGACATCGGCACCAGTTCTGGTTCGAATGGCACGGCAACAATCAGCAGCGGGACCTGGACTAACACCAGCAGTCTCACCGTCGGCAATCGAGGCAACGGGGCGCTGAATATCGGCGGTGGCACAGTGACGAACTTATCGGCCACCATTGGCAGCAAAGCTGGATCCAACGGCACGGCGGCGATCACCAGTGGGACATGGACGATCGGTATCAGCCTCACCGTCGGCGACCAAGGCACGGGAGCCCTGGACCTCGCCGAAAGCGGCGTGGTCAACGTCAACGACGGCGCCGGCACGGTGATCATTGCCAGTCGCGCGAGCGGGACTGGCACGCTAAATCTTGGGACTGGCGGAATGGCGGGAACACTAGGCGCGGCGATCGTCACTGGAGGTTTGGGCACGGCAACAGTGAACTTCAACCACAACTCCAGCGGCTACACATTCAGCCCGCTCTTGACCGGCAGCCTCTCCGTCAACCAGACAGGCCCCGGCACGACGATCCTCGCCGGTTCAAACACCTACACCGGCGCGACCAACGTGAATGCCGGCACGCTTGCTTTTGACTTCAGCCAAACGCTCAGCGGCGGCCTCGCGATCGCCACCAGCGGCACGGCGGTTTTGACGGCGCACACCGGAGGTGCCGCGAACGTGAAGGTCTTGGACGTGACGGGATTGACGATCTCAGGAACGACGCCGTTTGTCGGCGGCGAAGGCAAGGATTGGAGCGGGCTGGCCTCGCCGGCCCCGGTTCCTGAACCCAGTTCACTCCGGTTGGTTCTCGCAGGCGTGATCGCAGCAGGTCTGCTCTGGTGTCCGTTGACGCGAGGACGGAGCGGTTAGCCGCTGAACCAACATCGGGAATCCGAACCGAAGGAGCGATACTGTCATCCCGGCGTCGCTTTTGCATTCCGGGGGACCAAAAGCGTTTGGATTTCCTGTTGCGGCGCCGCATCCGCTTCATCGGCGGTCGCGCAGCCGGCAACAACCTGCTCCGCGATCTGCTGACCGAGATCGCGTTCGCGGCGCAGGACCGCTTGAACCCGAACGCCGCGATGGAGGCCCGGAGGGCCGGAAAGAAATTAGCCGGTGGTGGAGTGAGGAACGAACGGAACCACCGGGAACCCGCAATGGCAGGGCATTCGCCCCGGCAGGTGCGGCGGAGCCGGCGAGGATCAGACGTTCCTCCGCACCCTTCGGGGCGGTTCGCTTTTTTGCGCCGATCCGGTGGTTTCGCTTCGCTTCACCACCGGCTAATTTCCGGTGTCCCTCCGGGACAAAACGCCCGCTCTCATCGGCAATCGCGGCGCAAGACCGCTTGAATGCTTCTGGAACGGACGGACGCCGGCAATGATCCCTGCTGGAGAGAGCGCGCGTAACGGTTCTCCCACGCGCCATGGTAAACGAACACAGGACGTCCGTTTGCCTCGAATGTGCAGGCGCGAAAGACAAGATCGAATCCACTGGCATGAGTCTCCAGCGGATCCTGATCCGCAGCCAGGATTCAAGCAACCCGTTGGGTTGCGGGCGCGCCGTTGTTTTTGGCTATGTTCTTGGTCAATGCCACGAACACATCCTCCAGCGACGGGCCGATCTCGATGATCTCGGCGTGCGCGATTCCGACGCCCAGCAGCCGCTCGCGAATCACGCGCTCGGGCACCGTTTCATCGACGAGCAGGTGCATCGACTGGCCGAACACCGTCGCGCTTTTCACGCCCGCCAACTGCCGCATCGCTTGCAATCCAACCGTGACGTGATCGCAGTTCACGTCGAGCCGCTTTGTGCCGGCGGGGCTGACCTCGGGGAGTTGCTTGAGGTCGTCCGGCTGCCCGCACACGACGAGCTTGGACATGTAGATGTAGCCGACATGGGAGCAGCGCTCGGCCTCGTCCATGTAGTGGGTTGTGACGAAGAGCGTCATGCCGTGGCTGGAAAATTCGAAGAGCAAATCCCACAACTCGCGGCGCGCAACCGGGTCGATGCCCGCCGTCGGTTCGTCGAGAAAGAGGACCGTCGGTTTGTGAAGCAGCGCGCAAGCCATCGCGAGGCGCTGCCGCCAACCGCCGGAGAGCAGGGACGCCCGCCGGGTCAGATACGGTTCGAGGTGCGTGATTGCGATCAGTTCATCCCGCCGCTGGTTCAGCGTCGCGTTGCGCATTCCGTAAAGTTTACCGTAGAAATTCAAATTCTCCGTCACGGTGAGTTCGTCGTAGAGCGAGAACTTCTGCGACATGTAACCGATCATGCCTTTGATTTGATCGGTATCGTCCGCCACGTCGAACCCGTCGATCTTCGCGACGCCTTCGGTCGGTTCGAGAATGCCGCACAGCATCCGGATCACGGTGGACTTGCCGGAACCGTTCGGGCCGAGGAACCCGAAGATCGAGCCTTTCGAGATCGAGAAGCTCACGTCATCCACGGCCGTGAACGCGCCAAAGCGCTTCGTCAGCCCGTTGCACTCGATCATCGTTTCCTTCATCTCGGGCGTGGCGGCACGTTGGGAAAAAAGACGTCGGCGGACATGCCGGCGCGGAGTTGTCCCTCGCTGTCTGGCAGCCGGATCTTGACACCGAACACCTGCCGGATGCGGTCGTCCACGGTCTGGACGTTGCGCGGCGTAAACTCGGCCTTGCGATTGATCTGCTCGACCACACCTTTGAAACTTTTGTCGCGCCAGGAATCGACTCGCACCTCGACCCCGTCGCCGAGCTTGATGAAACCAAGCCATGTCTCCGGCACATAAACGCGCACCCACAAGTGCTGCGGCAGAAGGAGCGTGGCGACTTCGCGGTTGGGCGGCAGCACGTCGCCGACTTTCACGCTGAGAACTTCCAGGACGGAATCGGACGGCGCGACGATTTGCATCTCGCGAAGCTGCGCGTCGATCTCGGCGAGTTGCGCACGCGCCTGCTCGATACGCTCAACACGCGTGCCCTCCTTCAACAGCGCGTATCGGTTGGCCGCAGCTTCCGCGCTTTTTTCCAACGCGCTTGCGGTGCTTGTGGCCCGCTCGGCTTCCGAGGGAGAGATGGTTTTTTGTTTCAACAACTCCTTTGCCCGCGTCGCGTCCGATCGGGCGAATCCAAGCTGCGCCTGAAGCGATTCCCAATCGCGCCTTGCCGCCTCGATTTCCTCCGGGCGCGGGCCGTGCTCCATCTCCAGCAACTGCGCCGCCATGAACTGACGGCGCGCTCTGAGTTCCGACGCTTCGAGATCGACGAGCACATCCCCCTTCTTGAGCGCGTCTCCCTCCTGCGCGTGGATTTTTTCGACTCGACCGCCGTAGCGCGAAGCGACGTGGACTTCGTCGGTCTCGATCGTGCCCGAGATCGTCTGCGGGTCGGGACGACATCCGGCCAGGAGCGTCAACGCAGCGATACCGGCAAAAGCAATGCTCTTAAAAGGCATGCGCTTTTTACTAGCGGCAATCGCATGAAAAGCCACGCGAAAGAATCGTCGCCGCAGCCCCGGATGCCGGACCTTTCGCGCGCCGCGCTTTGGACTGCGGCGGCTTGACGCCGCTTTGCGGGGGAGCGGACTTGTCCGCGCGGCGGGAGCGCACATCGCACACCCGCAGACCCCCCGTCCACGGAGACAAGTCTCCACCAACCCCAAAGCGCGGACAAGTCCGCGCACTCCAAAGCGCTTCGCGCGAAACACGCCGGGGCGCTGCGTTTCGAGGCGCGCTCCCGGTGTTCATTGCCGCCGCCGGCAAAACCGCCATTTGTGAACGCCTCGGCATGACCGGCTTTGAATATCACAAGAATGCGCCAGCCGGCATGGCCGCGCCTCGATCCTCAGCTCTGCGGAACCTGAAGAATGATCGTGACGCAGGCACCGCCCTCTTTGCGGTTGGCTATTTTGATCGAGCCATGATGCAGCTCGAGGATTTTGCGGCAAACGGTCAGCCCCAGCCCGGTGCCTTTGTCGGTTTCCTTCGTCGTGAAGAACGGATCAAAAACCTTTTCGACAGCTTCGGTGGGCACGCCGGGCCCGGTGTCTTCGATCTTGATGGACACCGCGAGGTTTGCGGCGCGGGTGCGGATGCCGGATCGGCCGCCCGATTCGCGTTCCATGTCGGCAAGCGCCACTTCTTTGACCTGGGTGGTGAGGATCAGCTCGCCGCCGGTTGCGCTCATCGCCTCCATCGCGTTGTGGATCACTCCATCCAGAACGGATTCGATCTTCTTGCGGTCGAGTTTGAGGACGGGCAGCTTGTCCGCCAGTTGTTTGGTGAGGTTGATTTTCTTTGCCGACAACTCTGCTGCCCGCGCCGACAGCACGCGTTCGACAAGATCGTTGATGGAGCATTTCTTCAAAATAAGAGCCGATTCCTGCGAGCTGTCCATCAACGCACAGATCACCGCATCGGCACGGCCGACCGCCTCGCGAATCTCGCCGATCACGGTATTCAGAAGCGGATCTTCGGCGAAGCGGGGATCGCCGCCGAGAAATTCGATTCCGGTGTTGATGGTGTTCAGCGGATTGCGGACCTCGTGGGCCAGGCCCGCGATGAGGCGTGCTTCGGTCTGCATTTTCTCCGCCTCGATCAACTGGCCTTGGGCGGCCTTTAGTTGCTCGTGGGTCTTCTTTAATTCGGCGAGCGTTTTCTCCAGTTCGATGTTGGACCTGGCGAGGTTGTCCTCCATCTCCTTGAGCGAGGTGATGTCCTTGGAAATGCCGCACGTGCCGATGATCTCGCCCCTGGCATCTCTCAGCGGCATCTTGGTCGTCAGCGCCCATCGCATCTCTCCGGTGGGCATCGTTTCCTTTTCGATCTTGCCCACGACTGGCTGACCGCTGGCCATGATCTGTTGCTCGTCGTCAAACGCCGGTTGCGCGTGCTCCGGCGTGAAAAAGTCGAAGTCGGTCTTGCCGATGGATTCCGCGGGAGATGCCATGCCGAAGAACTCGGCCATCGCGCGGCTGATGCGGACGAACCGGCTCTGCTTGTCCTTGAAGTAGATTCGATCCGGAATCTGATTGAGCAGGAAATCGAACAGATCGCGCGTATCGAGCGTGCTTGCGTTTGACTCGGGTTTTTCGGTGTCCTTTTTCATGTCAGGTGGACGTAATCGGATGGGGACTGCGCTGGTGAGGGCATGAGATCAACGAGTGATGGAGGCCAGGTTTGCGCGACGCGCGGAAACCCCTCTTTCATGGAAGAGGTCCTGGTCATTTTGCTTGTTCGGGTGGATGACACAACGGTGTGAAAATCTGCGAGGGGCATTCATCTGTCAACGCACATATCACCCGGCGCAATGTGATTTCACCGGGCCATTCCTGGTTCTGCGCGTGGCGGCGCATCTTCCAGGGCCGATTTTCTCGCATGGCCCCGAAATGTTAGTTGGTTTTCCGAGCCTGGGGCGCTTACTATTTCGCCTGCTCCCGGCAGGACTGGGGAGTTTCCACCCGCACAAAAAATCATGGCTCCCCGCAAACGTATTGCCCCCGGCGAGGTTCCGTCCGTCGCCATCATCGTCGATACGCAGATCTCCTGGGCCAGGCGTGTTATTTCCGGCATTCTGAATTATGCGCGGGAGCACGGCCCCTGGCACATCCACATCGAGCCGACGGCGGGCGTCAATGCGGTGTCGCTCCCTGCCGGATGGCATGGCGATGCGATCATCGCGAGAATCTCAACCCGCGCGATGGCCGACAAGCTCTCCGCCCTCGGCGTGCCCGTGGTGAACGTCTCCGCGATTCGCATCGAGGGAGTCGATTTTCCGCGCGTCAAGACACTGCCGGAATCCGAGGGGCGGCTGGCAAGCGAGTTCTTCTTGTCGCGCGGCTTCCGGCGTTTTGCCTATGTGGGCGATCACCGGCTCTGGCACGTGAATATGCACCTGGAGGCATTCCAAAAAGCCCTTGGCGAACACGGCCAGACCTGCGAGCTGCATCTTCCTCCCGGTTACGACGTGCAATCGGCCTCTTTCTGCGAATGGCTGCGCTCCCTTCCCAAGCCCATCGCCATTTTCACCTGGGGGCCGAGCATCGGCAGGCGCGTCATCGACGCCTGTCTGCACGCGGGGATTTCCGTGCCTCACGATGTGGCCGTGCTTGGTTCCGACTACGATGACCTGCTCAGCGAGGCTTCGTATCCGCCACAGTCCGGGATGCGGCTTGCTTCCGAGCAGATCGGCATGACGGCGGCGGCCATTGCCGACGAGATGATGCACGGCAGGCCCCTTAAACAGCAGGAGTGGTGCATCGACGCACAGGGCGTGGTCGAAAAAGCCTCCACCAACACCCTTGCCGTTCCCGATCCGAGGATTGCTGCCGCGATGCGTTTCATCCTCGAGCATGCGAACAGTCCCATCGGCGTCGAGGACATCCTGCGGGCCAATCCCATGGCAAGGCGCACGCTCGAGCGAAAATTCCGGCATTTCTTCGGCAGCTCCGTGGTCGATCAAATACGGCGCATCCGTTTGAACCGGGCACGCCTGCTCCTGGCCAGCTCCGACGACCCCGTGTCTGTGATCGCGGAGAAATGCGGCTTCGGCACTTACAATTACATGGGAAAAGTCTTCCGCGAGAGCACCGGCACCACACCGCGCGAGTACCGGGATTCCTGCCGGGCCAAGAGGCTCTGATACGATTTTCACAGTCTGATTCCTTGAATGGCATTGGAGCCGTCGAACGGAGACATGCCAGGGAGCGGCGTGCTTCCAGCCGCCGAACCTGATCAACGCGCCATTCTTGTCCGTGCCCGCGGCAGGAGAATGTCAGCGCTTCGCGGCAGGATGAATGGGCGGCTGAAAGCACGCCCCTCCTTGGCGCGTCTCGCGATGACCTTCCGCAACTTCACGCAATCAGGCTGTGTATCTCGTCGTGTAACCCTCCATCCTGCGGGCGATCGGCTGGCGCGATAGTGTACTTTCAATACGCAAACTGACCTATCGCGCCACGTCGGCTTGTGCGAATCTCACCCAACTCGCAACTGCCAGCGACCCGCTCAAATCCAACCCAGTCCAAACAAAGCACCCATGAAAACAACAACCCGTCACACACTCCTCGCATCGGCATTTGCCGTCGCATGCCTCGCAATCGCCAGCCCGCTCCACGCGCAGACGTGGGTGGCAGGCGGAACCGACAGTAACATCTCCACTCCGGCGAACTGGG
This sequence comes from uncultured Verrucomicrobiae bacterium, assembly GCA_963751395.1. GTDB lineage: Bacteria > Verrucomicrobiota > Verrucomicrobiia > Chthoniobacterales > Chthoniobacteraceae > CAVVUC01. Next base: position 1,679,720 of record CAVVUC010000001.1, read on the forward strand.
ATGCGGTTCCTGACTTCGTGTCGGGGACATCCGGTGTTGTCTTCGCAACGAGCGGGACCTCGGCAACCGTCGATACAAACGCCTCTTTGAATTCCATCACCCTCGCGGGAACGTCGGGCTTCACGATCGCTGGCGGCGCGGGCACTCTTTCCGTGAAGGCGTTCACCAGCAGTTCCTCCTCCAACGGGGTGATCACCACCGGCACCGTCGGCAGTGCGCTGAACGTGACCATTAGCTCACCGCTTGTCGTCGATACGACATCGGGGACTATTCTGAATGTTATAAGCAACAACTCACCGGGGGCGGGATATGGACTGAATTTCACCGGTGGATTGAGTTCATCCGGCACCAACTACTCGATTCGCTTGGGCGGCACAGGCACCACGATTTTTTCCGGACCGATCACGAGCCTTCTTTCCATTCAGCAAAGTGCTGCGAGCAGTTTGAGTGGCACGGTGATTTTCGATACTCCGCTTGCACTGGCGGGAGCAACATCCTCGGTGGCCATCGCGACTACCAGTAATGGCACGGTTGGAAGCACGGCCGTGATTCAGATGGGTACCTCCACCAGCCAGAACCAGTCATGGGTCACCACGCAGGTCCGCCAGGCGACGGTTGTCATCAAGTCCAACGCGGTAACCACCGGCACTGTGGGAATCGCCGATGCGGGCTCCACCGGTGGCACTCTTGCCGTGGATGGGAACCTTTCCGCTGTTGGCCTTGTGCTGGGCAGCGGAACGATCACTGGCACTTTGAAAATCTCGGGCAGTGCTGGCTTCAGCGGAGCCGTCACGACGGGGACGACTTTTGGCAGCAAGATCGTCGGCAACGCTGCGACCAACGGCATCCTGCTTCTTTCCAGCGGCACCATCGGTTCGGCCGTGGCGATCGGCGGAGCGAACCCCAACGAAAACAACCTCACGCTCATCAAGAGCGGCAGCACGGGCACACTAACGCTGAACGGCACCCACACCTACACCGGCGGAACGCAAATCAATGGCGGTGTTCTCTCAATCAGTTCCACCTCGGCCCTTCCGGGTGCGACGACCAATGGCGGTTTTTCCGTGGCAAGCGGTGCGATGCTGGCCGTGACCAATGCCGTGATTGATGCGGACGTTTCGGCTGTTCGAGCGACTGGCACGAGCAACTTCGCCGTCGGCTCGGCGCTCGGTTACGACACCTCGGCTGGAAACCGGTCCTTGGGCACCGCCTTGAGCACGTCGGTCGGCCTCGGAAAGGCGGGAACAAACACACTCACGCTTACAGGAACCAATGTGACTGGAGCAGTCATACTGGTCAGCGGGACAATTGCGGGTTCCGCTGCTTCTGACTCTTTGACCGGCAGTTCTTACGACCTGCGGGCCGGCACCGTCAGCATCAGCCTGGGCGGAACCAGTTCGGCCCTCACCAAGAGCGGCACCTCGACATCGACCGTCACGCTCTCCGGCAGCAACAGCTTCGGCGGGGGCGTGAGCGTGAACGGCGGCACGTTGGCGGTTTCAAATTCCAATGCCCTTGGCAACACCTCCGGAATCATTGTTGCCAGCGCAGCAAGTCTCGGCCTCACAGGGACGACAACGATTGGCGCGGGGAAAAACGTCACCATCGCTGGCAATGGTGTAGGTAACAACGGTGCCTTGCAGGCCTCGGGAGCCGGCGGGGGAACTTGGGAAGGCCAGGTAACTCTCGTCGTGGGTGGCGCCCGAATCGGTGCGACCGCCGGGCGGACCCTGACTGTGACCGGAAGCATCGTCGGCAGTGGATCGAACGAGAACTTGAGCATCAATGGTGAGTCCGGCACGGGCATCGTGGTGTTGAATCCATCGGGTTCCAACACCTACACCGGCTCCACGGGCATCGTCCGCGGCATCTTGAGGCTCGGTAAAACGGATGCGCTGCCCACCGGCACGGTTCTGGACGTGGACGCCACCGGCGGCCTTTCCGAAGCGGCGACCTTCGACATGGCCGGGTTCAACCAGACCGTGGCGGCGCTCCAGGACACCGCCTCGACTAGCATTAACGGCAAGGTGACCAACAGCGGCAGCAACACGCTTTCGATTCTGACAGTGAACCAAGCCACAGACACCGACTTTGCCGGCATCATCGAAAACGGCGCCGCCACGACCGGCACGATTGCACTGGTGAAATCGGGCTCCGGCACGCTTCTGCTTAGAGGCTCGAATAGCTACACTGGCGGCACCACGGTCAATACAGGCGGCGTGACTTTCGCGAACATCAATGCCAAGTCTTCCTCGGGAACCCATGCATTTGGCGCGGGCACCACACTTGGTCTCGGTGTCTCCGGATCGGCTGGATACTTCATCTCGGCCGACATCGACAGCGCATTCGCTTCTACCGGAACCATGGGTGGAAACCTGAGCAACGTGACCGTTACCGCCACGACCAACGTGGGGATCGACACCGGCGCAGGGGATTTCGTTTACGCGTCGTCTGTGCCGAATGTCGCCAAGGGACTGGTGAAGTCGGGTGCGAATATGCTGACCCTGTCCGGCAGCAACAGCTACACTGGCGGCACGACCATCAAGAGCGGCACTCTTCAAGTCGGCAACGTCTCGGCGCTCGGCTCCAGTAGCGGTGCGGTTGCAGTCAACGGGGGCACACTGGATTTGAACGGAAACAGCATCACGGTCGGCGCATTGAGCGGAAGCAGCGCAGGCTTGATCAGCAGCTCTCTCGCTGGCTCGATTGTCCTGACATCCAGCAGTGCAACCTCCGGCACCTATGCGGGGACGATCGCGAACGGCTCGGGCACCGTCGGCCTCACGAAAAGCGGCAATGGCACGCTGACGCTCTCAGGAACCAGCAACACGTTCTCCGGCAGCATCACGGTAAACGGCGGAATCCTCTCCGGCACCACCGGCAGCTTCGGTACCGCATTGACCGGAACGAACCCGATCAACCTAAACGGAGGCACCCTCCGCTACACAGGGGCAGCCAGCATCACCAGTGACACGATGGCGATCGTGGTAGGCGGCGGCGATGCGACGATTGCTGTGACCGCTGCGACCACGACGACGTTGCGTGCGGGCGGGCCGCTCACGGGCAGCGGCAACTTGAACATCGCGGGGCCCGGTGTCGTGGCATTCGGCCAGAACATTGCCACCACCCTTGGCAACACCTACAGCGGCACGCTCACCGTGAAGAGCGGCGGCCAGTTCGACATTCGCAACCCTGACTCCATGGGTGCGACGGGAGCCAGCGCCAGGACGATCATTGAGTCCGGCGGCACGTTGATGATTAACCCGTTCAGCCAGCCGCTCGGTGTGACCTTCGACGCGGAAACCTTGGAATTCCAAGGGGCATCAAGCTTGCTCAATCGGAATCAACTCACGGGCACCAACTCCGCGACCGTCACCAACACTCTCACCGGGCCGATCTCCACCTCTGGCACGCTCACCATTTCGTCCACTGTCTCATCCGGCAGCAGCGCCGCCATTCTGGCCATCAACGCTCCCATTGGCGGACCGGGCGCTCTGACCTTCGGCGGAGTCGGCCAGCCCGGCACCTATGAACTCAACGGCACCAACAGCTACAGCGGCAAGACGACGGTGAACACCGGCACGGTGAAGTTCGGCGTGAGCGAGACACTTACCGGCGGATTGGAGATCGCGACCAGCGGCACCGCAGTCCTGACCGCGCACACAGGGACCGTGAAGGTTCTCGACATCACGGGACTGACCATTTCCGGAACGACGGCATTTACCGGAGGCGGAGGCAAGGCGGCGGACATCGCCGGATATGGAAGCGAACTCGCCTCGCCGGCCCCTGTGCCCGAGCCGGGGACGATTGGACTGCTTGTTGTTGGTGCGATCGGCGGAGCGCTTCTGCGCCGCCGCTGTAGCCGGCCGCTGTAGCCGGCCACGTTGAGGCCGGCCGGGTTCAGCGTCGGGCCGGCCGGGTTCAGCAACGGCCTGTTAGAAAATATAACAAAGATTTTTTCCGTGTTGTCGATTGGGGAATCGGCTTGTGGGCACGGAAAATACGCAAGGTCGCCGCAGCGTTTTTGGGTCGCTGCGGCGACCACTTTTTTGAAGTGGCGTCTCTTTTTCCCAACAAAGTCATTCAGACCGCGGTTCCCTTCCGGCAGGGTCAATGCGCTGGCTGCGAAACAAACCTGAGTCCCACCACGCCGGCGATAACCAGGCAAATCCAATTCATACGCTGTGTGTCGGGCTATCGTCGTGCGCTCAAGGGGCATTCAATGTCAAACCTGGCCACGCGGCTTGTGCGCACCGGGGCGGATCACTGGCGCAAACGGCGGGTGAACCACTCGGAAAAATCGGTGAAAGCGATGCAGAAACTCAACGAAAAATACAAATGAAACGATTGAAGATTGCAGATGGCAGATGGCTGATTGGAGGAAAGCGATGAGCCCGGAAACGCTGGTGGAACTGGCGGTGACGACTGGGACGCCTGTGAAGGCGGGCGTCGGGGGCGGGCGAAAATTTCAAATCACACGGGTCGGGGTGCGGTTCGTGGGGAAGATGACCTGGGAGCAATACCTCGATGCGCTGAGGGCGTGGAAGATGATCCGCGAGACGTGGGATTACGGGCTGGCGGATTTGCTGGCCTACGGGCGCGCGGAGTTCGGCGACGAGCGGGATGACCGAGGCGCTGGTGTAAATGGAGTTCGAGTTGCTGGACACGAAGCGGGCCTACGCGATCGGGCAGACGCTGCTGGATCTGCGCTGCGAGGTGGGGATGACGAGCGAGCATTATTACGTGCTCGGGGCGGCGTTTCCCGGCATCCAGGGCGAGGTGTCGCGGGGAAGCTGGGCGGCGCTTGCGGAGAAGCACGGGCTGAGCGCGCTGGAGCTTCGCAAAAGCATCGAGGCGGGGATGATCGTGCGTCAGGAAAATGTGAACGACGAGAGCGGGCGCGGCGCGGGCATTGCGAACATGCAGGGGCTGAAGTTCTGGTTCGAGCGCTGGGAGAAACAGGCGGGCGCTCGCGCAGATTTGATCGGGATGGCGGCGTTCCTTGTGGTGCGCGACAAGAAGCACCCGAGGGGATGGAAGCCGCTGGTGCGCTATGAATGCGAGGCGTGCAGTCACGCGATACGTGACACGCCTTTCGAGAGAAAGCAGCTAAGCGGCGAGGGCGGCGGCCGCTGGGTCGTCCACAACCCGAAAGCGCCCGGCAACACCCGTTCGTTCATGTGGGGCGCGCTGCTGCCGTGGTGGACGAGCTGGGGCGCGCAGGTGGTGGAGTTCCTGGCGGCGAAGTCGGCGCTGAAATGGGGCGACTTCCACCCCATGAAAGATCACATCAACGAGACGCGCGGGCAGCCGTGGAGCGACCGGCTCCGCTACGCGCACGACGAGAAGTTCATCCATCTGCGTCTGCGTCCGTATGATCCGCGCGAGCGGTGGGAGCCGGAAGTCCGCCGGTTCGCGACCATCGACGTGCAGGGGAAGGGTGGACGGCATTTCTACCAGGTCATCCGGGCGTGGGGGCTTTACGGCGCTTCGCGTCTGCTGCATTGGGCCAAAGTGTGGAGCATCGACGAGTTGCGGCAGCTTCACACCGAATGGAACGTCTCGCCGGACAACGTGGCGCTCGATTGCGCGAACTGGTCTGGCGAGGTCTATAAATACGTGATCGAAAGCGGCTACCGCTGGAAGGCGTTTCGCGGTGACGAGAAACCGTTCTTCAAAATCGGCGACCGCAACTTCATTTACACGACCTCCGACGCCGACCCGGCCATCGGCACCTCGATGGAGCGGCGGGTGCGCCCGATCAAGCAGTATCTCTGGAGCAAGCCAAGCGCGCTCGACCGTCTGGCGAACTTCCAGCACGGCATCGCGGGCGACTGGCAGTTGCCGCAGCCCGGCGCGAGCGTGCTGTCGATCGACGTGGCCGGCGCGCCGGAGGAAATTCCCTACGCCTTGCAGGTCACCGCCTACGAGAAGCGGTATCGTGTCGATGCTCGGAACGTCGAGCATCCCGAGTGGCACAAAAAGCGGGAGGACCACTACGCCTCGTGCGAGCTGATGCAGGTGATCTGCGCCGCCGTCACGGAGATTCTGAGCCCGCCGCGCGATCCGCTGTTCGCGGGTCAGGCTGCTCAAGCCAGCTAAGGTCGCCGCACTGGACGTCGCCAACATAAGAGAAAATAATTTTCTTGCTATTGCGCGTTTCCGTTTGGCAGGATTACACACGCTGGAACGGAACGATTGGCCAGCCGTGGAGTCACAAATCTAAACTACAAACTGAGGTATCTACTAAATGAAATTATCACTCGCTACCGCATTGATCCTTGCAACTGGTCTCATGAGTCTTCTCGCTCCCCCGAGAGTTATTGCTGGCCAACTCGACATCCAGAATAACCTGGCCGTTATTCGAAGCGCAGACTACGCCAGCGGCTTGGCTTGGTCCGGCACTCTCGCAACGGGGTTGTTCAACGGACGAAACGGTGGCGACTGGGCCGGCACCGGTGGCACCGGTGGCAACGCAATAATGAGCAGCTTCGCGCATGCCGATTACCTGTCGCATGGCTTTGAGTACACCGCCGTCGGCACGATTTTCAATAGCGACCTGATCGCTATCGGCTACACGCCTTTTACCACAATAATCGGCCTAATAGCAGTGGGTAACTACGATAACTTCCTCGCTTACACCTATGCCGGCGATGCCAACCTCGATGGCGTGATTGACCACTGGGATTTCGATTTGTTCGCAATCGGCGAGAGTGGAGCGGGCCGGATCAGTTGGCTGACTGGCGACTTCAATTACGATGGCGTGGTGAACGCTGCCGATCGGAGCATCATGGAGCGGAATTACACGCAGCAATCTGAACCGCTCGGCCTTGGTTGGACTCCAACACCCGTCCCTGAGCCGGGCACGTCTGCGCTGCTGGGGTTCTCGGCGCTCGTAGCTCTCATCGTCCGCCGCGCTCGCCGTTAAACTGCGCCGCCGTCACGGAGATTCTGAGTCCGCCGCGCGATCCGCTGTTTGCGGGTCAGGCAACCAGCTAAAGTCGTCGTCCGCTTGCAGCCGGGGACGCTGGCCCCGGCTGGGCAGCACGATGCGCACGCGCGTTTTCCTGCCCTTGCCGTCGCGCAAGGGTGTCCAGCAGTCGGCCAGAACCTCGTCCTTTTCGTTCAAAAGCTGAACGATGCTCTGCGCCCCGAAGGCTTCGGGATCACCGACACAGCGCCAGCGCGACGGTCGCGGCTCCAATTTGTGGCGCTTGTAGGCTTGCAGGGCAAAAAAGACTTCCTCCGGCGGGATTTCACCGCAGCGACCCTTCCGACCCTTCACTCCACCCTTCCCTGATTTTTCCAGAGTAAATGACATAGGTTGCTAGGGTAACAAGGGTTGATGAGGACTTGGATGGATGAAAACAGAATGTTTGAGATATGTAATATAGATCGTGTAATTGGAAATCTATAGGTGGGATTGGAGAAAAAACCCTGCCTACCCCTGCGACCCCCGTCTCGCGGAGCGCAAGTGCCTGAAAATCAGAGGCCGTTTCGCGCAGGGTGCGAAAAATGACCTATGCAGCGACCCCGTCATTTTCGATTTCCGATTTTGGATTTTAGATTGAATCGGCAATCGCCAATCGGCGATTCTCATATTTCGCTTCTCCAGCGGTCAATCGCCCCCGCAATTTCGCCGTCCATTGTTCCTCCATCGCGGATTCGTCGAGGGTGGCGGCATCGGGTTTGAAGTCGCGCACCGCTTTTTTCAGGAGCGCGCTCAAGTTCAACTCATGCACGTCGTCGTGGAACAGGGCGCGGTCGATCGCCATTTGCGCCGAGGTCGATTTCTCGGCAAACGACGCGTAAAGCCGTTCGTCGATCGTTCCGGCGATGACCAGCGTGTAGATCGTGACAGGGCGCGTCGAAGTGAGCCGCCAGATGCGGTGGATGAACTGTTCGTTGGCGTCCATCGCCCATGAAAGCGCGGGAAGGACAAGGTGCGCGCAGTTGTCGAAGTTGTAACCCTCGCCCATCGCGTCGAGGCCCGCCACGAGGACGCTGGATGCGCCGCTTTTGAAGCCTTCCACCAGCTCGCCGCGCACCGTAGGCGCGGTGCGGCCGTCGAGCAGCAGGCTGGAGACGCCCGCCTCGCGCAAACGGTAGTGGAGGGCGTCGGAGTATTCGCGAAACGGCGAGCCGACAAGCACCTGTTCGCCTTTGTGGAGCAGATCGGCGATCAAGGCGAGGTTGGCGGCGAGTTTCGGGTTGAAATCCGTCCACGACCGGCGCGGCCCCGGCCCGCCGGACTTCACGCGCCCGAGCGCGGCGGCGTGCGGGCAGAGCGCGGCCTGCCGGAGCAGGTTGAGCTGGAGTGCGACCTGTCCGAATCCGTGCGTGGGGTTGCCGCGTTGCGAAAAGAGCGGCGGATGCAGCAAATGCTGGCGATACACCTTTGCCTGGGTGGTGCCGGGCTGGAGGATGACCGGCTTGAGAATCTTCGGCGGCAGATCCTCACCGCAATCGGCCTTGCGCATCCGAATCAGGAGCGGACTGATGATCTCCCAGAGATGATGGACGTTGGTGATGCGCGCGGTGCGGCGGGTGGTGGTTTTGGGCATGAAGTTGACTTGGAAAGGGTTGCTAATGAATCGCGCCCTTGCTTTGGAACGGCTGATTTCGCCCGTGTGCTGGGCAACGGGAGGCGGTGATAAATTCCGCTGGCGTTGCCGGCTTCGAATCCCTAAAACGGCATAGCAATCGCTCTCTAATGCCCTCGGGTATGGAAAAAAAACCGAAAACCAAGACAATTACGATCGAGCTAGAACAGGGACGTTTTCCCGTTGTTATTTATGCTAACCGGCTTGGTGTAGAGGATGTTGACGGTCATAAGCTGGTTCATTTCGGATTCGTCATGGGAACGGACAAGCAGGAAAGGGTTCTCAGCGCTTTCGCCTGCATTTTTGAGCGGGTTATGCTCGATGGACACAGGAAGAGCTGGCTCGACTACCTGACTGAAGTTACTTTGCCCGCAGCGGAATCGAAGTGGGATTGGCGCGCGCCCGTCGAACGCCTCAGAGAGGTGCCTCTCACGAACGCCGTTGCACTCAGTCGGTCGGGCGATCATGCTGAAATTCGCTGCTTTAATTACTCAATGGGTGATACGCTTGCGAAAGTGAATGAACTCGCCGCGAACAAAATAATAGGCCAGTCAGTCGCGCTCGTGCGTTGTCCATTAGAGTTGCAGCGCCAGCTTTTGGTGGCACTTTACGCAGATCTTCCGGTATGAAAATCCACGTTAGCCTAGGAGGAAAGTTTGTGGTGCCCACATTGCAAGCGGGAGCCGCGCTGCTGTTGAATCAGCCGACTCACAGACAGACTGTAATAGAAGCTGTTTCTACCGACATCGAGCAGCACGATAATCTTGCCTTTGAAGTTGCCCCGATCACGCCAACTTCCGCAGGTGCCGGCACAATCATTAGAGAAGTCGTTGTTCCAGTGCAGCCGACATGGGATCGCGCGACAAAGAGACGGTTCAAAGCTCTCGCTGTAAAAGAAGCACTGGATGAAATTCTGCCGGATGAGAAAAGAGAACTCGAATCTCTTATGACTTTGCGGCGGAGGGAAGAACCATCCGTCGATCCCGAGCACATTATTTGGGAATATAAGCAAAGGAAGCTCACAAACGAGTTAGTGACCCTTCTGGAAAAATATGTCGAATTCCACCGTCCGCGCGAAAACGCCTCGCGTCGTCAGACGCCAAAAGCCAAAGGGTAAGCTCACAAAGAACAACTATCGCAAACGCGCCTTGCCAGCGCTCTTAATTGATTTTGCACAGCGCTGCGCATATTCGATGAAGCACGCTCAGTTGGCGGGCGGGGTAAGTGCGATGGACGTTGACCACTTTGATCCGCGCCGTAAGAAGGATTATTTACAATCCTACGCAAACTTATTTCTCGCAACTCGGAGCTGCAATGGCAAGAAGTCCGATTTTTGGCCGGAGCCGGAATTGCAGGCTAAAGGCATCCGCTTCTTGAATTGCTGCGAAGAGCAGGATTACGGAGTTCATGTGTTTGAAGACCCTGTCACCCATGAAGTATTTGGTGTCACACCAGCGGGCAAATACCACGTCAGAATTCTCGACCTAAACACGGATGATCTCGTAACCGAACGTAAGGTTAGGGCGGACCTGCGAATTGCCCTGACGGAAACATTTGCCACAATGCGAGGTTCACTTGACCAAATCAGCCGATTAGTCGGCCTGCTGCGAGGACAATTGGAATTGATGATTCCCGACATTGAGTTTCGACGCCGTGTTACGTGAGTTCTAAAAAAGGCGGCATTTCAACCTCCGTTGTCCTTTAATCGGGAGAAACCGCCTCCATCTTTTCGCTGATGGCATCGTCGATGCCTCGCTGGTCTTTCCAACGTCAATCCACTGGCAAAGCTCCTCGTTCATCCAGCATGTTCAATCATCAAATGCTGGTTGGCGAAAAGCTCGCGGGCCTTGGCGGTGCCGGGATAGGGAAAGCGAAGAGAGGGCTGAGACTTGAAACCTGATGCCTGAGTGCCAGTTTTCTTTTTTCCGCCACCCTCAACCAAAGGCGCAGCCGTTCCCTCAACACTCAACTGCTGCTCCCCCGCCCCTGCCACCCACCACAGGAGCCAGTAGATGCTTTCGAGCCGGTTCTTGATCGGGGTGCCGGTGAGGACGAGGCGGTATTTGGGACGCAGCATCCGCACGCCATTGGCGACGTGGGTTTCGTTGGCCTGGAGCCGCGAGCCTTCGTCGATGACCACGCAATCGAATCCCGCGCCCGCCTTGCCGAGATCGGCGAGGAATTTCGCCAGCGGCGGTACGGTGCCGCCCGCGGTGTTGTTGTGGCCGAGATCGTGATACGAGGTCAGGAAGAAGCGGGTTGATGGTTGAGGGTTGAGGGCCTTTCGATCAACCAAAGGCTTCGCCGTTCCATCAACCCTCAACTTCCCGTCAATCCCATATCGCCTGATCTGCTCGTGGTGCCGCAGCCCGGTCAAATGAATCCCGAATTTCTCCATCGCCTCGATGCGGAACTGCCGGTGGAGCTGGCCGGGGGCGACGATGAGGCAGCGCCGGGCGCGCTTGATGAGAGGCCACGCGATCGCGAAGATCATCTTGCCCAAGCCCGGCTCCCAATCGCCAATGCAGCCGTCCACCAGCGCGGCCCGCGCGATTTGGTCGATCTGGAACTGTTTGAATTTCATGCTGGGGCTCAAGGCTGAGAGACTGGTATCCAAAACCGCTGGGTGCTGGCGCATGAATAAATATCTTGCGCCACGGCCGCAAACTACTACTAGTCACCCAATGACCTACGCCAGCCAGCAACTCGCTGAAGCTCTCCAGGAACTCGTGCGTGAGGCCGAAATCCCTCATTATTCCCAACGCCAGCTTCCGGCTTCCATTGAAATCAATGGCATTCAGTTCCCTCAGACCGTTGCCGAATTCTTGAATAAAACCAGCCATTACGCCGAACAGACAAAGGCCGTTAGCATCGGAATTTATTAAGCGAAGACTGAAATTATGAGTCTGCGGTTGGCTGAGGGAAAACGTCTCCGCTGGGTTGATACGAGGCTCGAAAACGGTTTCTCAAATTTCCTTTTCGTCGATCAATACTACGCGGCGCATCCGGTTATGCGTCGGATTTTTTCGCTCGCGCGAAAGCGTGGATTCCAGTCCGTGCTCATCGAGGAACTTGATGCCGCCAACTGCCCCACACTTTCAGAGGAGGACGAGGCTCTCGCCAAACGCCAGCGCGATTTCACGGGCTCACGCGTCCACCGCTTCGCTTTTTTACGCGGACTCCCGAATCAGCCCGTTACTGAGGGCGATTTCATCGGCAGCGCAATTTTCAAGACCGATTCCTTCTCCGGCCTGCCGCAGCCGCGTCAGCATGTTTATGAGGCTGTGCTTCCGCCGCCACGAGGCGCGGCAGGAAACAACTTCGTTCATTGTGCCCGTTCATACGACTTCCATACGGGCGTCGGGAATTTCTCGGCGTCGGGCGTGCTTTACGCCCAACAAAACGACCTCACTTTCGTCTGCGCCCATGTCGCGTTACGCACGGCGCTGGCCTCGATTTTGCCTGCGGGCGATGTCACCTACGCGAGGATCAACCAGCTTGCCGGGATTGACCACGAGACCGTCCAGGTCGGCAATGGAGGGCGCGGACTTGGTCCCGAGCAAATGGAAGCCGTGCTCAACGGTCTCGGCGTCGCCTACGAAAAAATCGTCCACGAACCGCACGCCAAGCCCCAGCCCCTCAACCTGCCCACCGACTACCAGCGCCACCTTTACGGCTGTATCGAGTCTGGCGCACCAGCCCTGCTGGGTTTTGAGTTGAACGATCCCGCCGCTGCGCCCGGCGAGGCAAGCCGCCACATCATTCCTGTGTTTGGCCACACCTTCAATGAAGACGCATGGGTGCCGGAGGCTCAGCGGCATTACTTCTCCGGCGGTCTCAGCTACTATCCCAGCGAAAGCTGGCTCAGTGCCTTTGTCGCCCACGACGACAACTTCGGCCCTTACTATTGCCTCCCGCGCAATTTCCTGCGAAAAGATAATTTCCGACTCATCCTCGGTCTCAAGCGATTCCCCACTCTCTTCAGCGCGATGGAAGCCGAAACCCTTGCCTTTGGTTACGCGCAGATTCTCAGCGGCGTTTTTGACAAGACTCGTCAGGACTGGCTCGACCGCTTTTCCATCTTCACCCGCCTTGGCAGCCTCGTCATCCGGGCGCAATGCCTCACGCGGGAGGATTACCTCGGGCACCTCAGCTCACTCCAAGACTGGCAGGGCCATCGGTTTGAGGAGCCGCTGCGGACGACGCTCGCTCAAACGCTGCCAGATTTTTTCTGGATGGCCGAACTTAGTGCCCCTGAGCTTTTCACCGCTTCCCGGCACAAATTTGGCGAACTCCTCATTGCGGCAGATCGCCCCTCCGCGGCTGACCTCTCGCTCCTCATAGCGGCGCGTCTGCCCGGCCATGCGCTGTTGCGCACCGCTGGAAACCTCTCCCTCCAGCCCACGCAGCTCGCCGGGCACACGCAGCTATTCACACGCACTTGAGACTGCATGCCAGCCCTGACAATTAGGCAGTCCCACAAAGCCATCGCCGCCTACTACGAGTCGCTGGCCGCGTTCAAGACTCTCGGCACAGAGCACGAACTCGCGGTAAAGACCGCCTTTGCCACGCTGCTCGAAACGGCGGCCAAGCCCTTCGGCTGGAAGCTCGTCCCCGAGCATTCCATGCGGGCCAAAGGCGGCAAGCGCATCCAGCCCGACGGCACGCTCATGGATGTCTTCCGGCTGCACCACGGCCATTGGGAGGCAAAGGATTCCAGCGACGATCTCGCGAAAGAAATCCGCAAGAAAATCGACCTCGGCTATCCAACCGAAAATCTGCTCTTCTGGGAGCCTCGCCGCGCCGTTCTCTATCAGCATGGCAACAAGGTCGCCAACGAAGCGCTCGATCAACCCACAGCGCTTCTCTCCATTCTCGGAAAGTTCCTCGAATTCGCCCCCGAGGCCATCGCGGAGTGGGAAGCCGCCGTCAAGGAGTTCAAAGACAAGGTGCCGCAACTCGGCAAAGCCCTCGCCGCGATCCTCAAAAAGGCGCGCAAGGAAAACCCGAAATATGCCGCCGCCTTTTCCGACTTCGTCACCGTCTGCCGTGGCTCGCTGAATCCCAATCTTTCCGAACTGGCCGTCGAGGAAATGCTCGTCCAGCATCTCCTCACCGAGCGCATCCTGCGGAAGATTTTCGACATCGAAGACTTCCGCCAGCGCAACGTCATCGCCGCCGACATCGAGAAAGTCATCGCCACGCTGACGGCAAAACATTTCAGCCGCGACGACTTCCTCAAAGCGCTCGACCCCTTCTACAAGGCCATCGAGACCGCCGCCGAGACCTTCACCGACTTCACCGAAAAGCAGAAGTTCCTGAACATCGTCTATGAGCGGTTCTTCCAGGGCTTCGCGGTCAAGCAGGCCGACGTGCTCGGCGTCGTCTATACCCCGCAGCCGCTCGTGCAGTTCATGATCGCCAGCGTCGAGCACGTGCTGAAGGAGCACTTCGACACCACGCTCGGCGCGAAGGGGGTCCACATCTTCGACCCCTTCACCGGCACCGGCAATTTCATCGTGAACATCATGCAGCCCGAGCACATGCCCGGCTCGGCGCTGAAGCACAAATACGAGAACGAGCTGCACTGCAACGAAGTGAGCCTGCTGCCCTACTACGTGGCCTCGATGAATATCGAGCACGCCTACTACGAGCGGATGCAGAGTTACGAATCCTTCGAGGGCATCTGCCTCGTGGACACCTTCGAGACGGTCGAGAAGGAGCAGGGCGAATTCGACATCTTCAACGAAGCCAACAGCGAGCGTGTGAAGAAGCAGCGCGCGGTGAAAGACCTCCGCGTCATCATCGCCAACCCGCCCTACAACGCGTGGCAGCAGGACGAGAACGACGACAACAAGAACCGCAAATACCCGGAGATGGATCGCCGGGTGAAGCACACCTACAGCGACGACTCCGCCGCGCAGAACCGAAACTCGCTCGCAGATCCTTACATCAAAGCCTTTCGCTTCGCCTCCGACCGCATCGGTGAGAGCGGCATTGTCTGCTACGTGAGCAACAACGGCTTCGTCGATGGCCTCGCCTGCGACGGCATGCGCAAGCATCTCGCCGAGGAATTCGACCTCATCTACGTGCTCGATCTCGGCGGCAATGTGCGCAAGAACCCCAAACTCTCCGGCACCACGCACAACATTTTCGGCATTCAGGTCGGCGTGTGCGTCACGGTGCTCGTCCGCCTGCCTGGCGGGAAAAAAAGCGCGAAGCGCAAGGCGAAGATTCGCTACCATGCTGTGCCGGTGGACTGGCGGCGCGAGACAAAAGAGGAGTTCCTCAACAAGACCGAGTCCATCGCTGGCGTGCAGTGGGGCAAGCCGTTGGCGCCCGACAAGCGCTACAACTGGCTCCAGCGCGGGTTGCGCGATGAGTTCGAAGAGTTCCTCCCATTAGGAGATCGTGATGCATGCGGACAGAACTTGCCGACCCCAGCCATATTTCGGGACTACAGCAACGGAGTGAAAACTCAGCGCGATGCATGGGCCTTAAATTTCCAGCGCGAGGCGCTCGCGGCGAACATGGAACTCACCATCGACGCCTACAACGCAGAGGTCGAACGCTGGCGGCGTGCCAAGAAAAGGCCGAAGAAAGTTGACGACTTCATAGACTTCGAAGACAGGAAGGTTTCTTGGAGCGAATCATTGAAGAAAAATTTGGAACGTGGGGTTCTTGGTGAATTCGACGGGGAAAAAATCCGCCGGTCGATTTATCGCCCGTTCACGGCAAAGTGGCTCTACTTCGATAAGTTGATGAACGAGCGGAGGTATGGGTTCCCCGAGATTTTTCCGACGCCGGAATCGGAGCGCAAGAACCTCGTGATTTGGGTCAAGGCAGGTGGCGATTGGCCGATGTTTCCGCTCGCGACGAACCGTATTTGCGACCTCCTCCCGCAAGGCGGCTCTCAGTGCTTTCCGCTCTACACCTACAGCACCGACGGCAAGGAGCGCCGCGACAACATCCCGCGCTCCACGCTCGACCGCTTCATCGCCCACTACGACGACGACACGATCACGCGGGAGCAGATTTTCCACTACGTCTATGCCGTGCTGCATCACCCGGACTACCGCGCGCGCTACGCCGAGAACCTCAAGCGCGAGCTGCCGCGGATCCCGCTGACGGGCACGGCGCAGGATTTCCACGCCTTCGCCACCGCGGGCCGCAAGCTGGCCGACCTGCATGTGGGCTACGAGTCGGTGAAGCCCTTCAAACTGAAGCGCATCGAAAACGACGCCGTGCCGCCGAACTGGCGCGTGGAGGCGATGAAGCTGACCAAGGAAGACGACGCCGTGATCTACAACGAATGGCTCACTCTCCATGGGATTCCGCCCGAGGCGCACGAATACCGGCTCGGCAACCGCAGCGCGCTGGCCTGGGTCATTGATCAATACCGCGTGGACCGCGACGCCGACGGCGAAATCCTCTCCGACCCCAACCCGCCCGACGACGAAGAAGCCATCGTGCGCCTCGTCGGGCAGGTCATCACCGTGAGCGTGGAGACGATTAAACTCATCAAAGCCCTGCCCGAATTGAAACTGCCATGAGACGCATTTCCAAAAACACGCCCACCTTTGCCCTGCTCCGAGAAAAGCGCCGCCTCGCCGTGCGCAACCCGGAGAACGGCGCGCGCTTCACCATCTCCCTGCGCGACTGGCAATCCATGCTCTGGGCCGTGCGCGTGCATCCCGAGCCGCAATGGCGGCAGGCCGGCAACGCCTACACCACCGCGCACCGCATCCTGCCACGCACCCGCATCGAAGACTGGCTGGCGGAGCTGCAACTCGCCTGACTCCTGACTCTAACACGGCGAGACATTCGTTGGCATCCATCGGTGTTTCATCCAGTGCGGGGTTTCGGTGTCGGCGCTGCGGAACTGCATCGGATAGGGGGAATCGGCGCGCTTCATCACGATGCCCTCGTAGAACTCGCTTAGTCCGGTGGTGTTCCAGGTGCGGTTGATTTCCGGCAGGTCGTGCCACAAACTTTCCGCGTTGCCTGTGCCGTGCCGGCGCGGGCGACCGCCTTCCTCCCAAGCTGGCGCGAGACAGGCGTGGTGATGCGCCGGTTGTTCGGTGATCGGAAGAACGGGCAGGTCGCCGAGGTGGTGGCGGCGTTCCTCGTAGGTGAACGAGCGGTCGCTCAACGGCAGGAAGTCGAACACGATGAGCGTGCCGCGCCCGATGCCGTGCCGGCGTTCGAGGGCCTCGCAATCGAGCCATTCAACGATGTTCCCGCAGCAGTCGCGCAGGACGTTGAGCGCGCTGGCGAATTCCTTCTCGATGGTGAGCCGTTTGCCGTGCCGGTTGAACATGGCGCCGGTGGGGACGTGGACGAGCGCGCGCCAGCCGTTGTATTTCGGTTCCACGAACCAGCGGCCGATTTTTGGGCCGGCGTGTTCGAGAGCGCCGCCGTTGATCGGGCGGGCGGGATAGGAAGGAATGACCAATGACGAATGACCAATGACCAATGAATTCATGGGCGGGATTGGAATTTGGCGAGGTCGCGCAGGAGCTGGCCGATGTCGCGGAGGAATTCGCGCCAGAAGGAGGAAAGCATTTTGGATGGAAAGCCTGGCCGGCGCTGCGCGTCCGTTGCAGTTAGATTTTAGATTTTGGATTGAGGCAGAGTTTACGGCCTTGGAAGCCGATGGGCGCAGGCGCTGTAGCCGGGGACGTTGCTGTAGCCGGGGACGTTGAACCCGGCGGGTTTTTTACTTCCGCATTCCGAGATCCGCGTTCCGCAATTCCATACTCGTGGTGCGATTCGCATTCGTTTTTGGCGCGGTTCATATCGACGAGCCGGGTGTGCTTGCACGATCGGGAGCCGTCGGAGGTGGTGCGCCGCGTCCAGCCGGGGCAGTTGCAGCTTGTGGTGGCGTCGCTGTATTGCAGCGTTTCGTAGGTGCCGCGTCCGCTGCTGGAGGCGAATGTCCAGACCTGTGCGATGGGATTCATGCTGAAAGTGGGAAGTGAGAGCGCGGAACGCGGAACTTGCTCCCACTTCCGACGGCCTCAACGTGGCCGGCTACAACGCCGTTCCGCATTCCGCATTCCGCATTCCGCATTCCGCGTTTGCTACACCTGCGGATACGCGGTGATGGGCAGGATCTCGTCGAGGGCCATGTTTTCCTCGGGCGTGAACAGCGTGTGGCGGCTTTCGTGGACGCCGGGGCCGGGCTTGATGCATTGTTTCGCCTCGATGCCGCTGGTGATGCCGAGTTCGGCGGCCTTTTCCAGCACGGCGTTGATGAACGGCTCCTGCAGCGCCTCGGGGATTTCGTCCATCTTGATGGCGAGCGTGGTGGACTGCCGGAAATGCGCGCCGGTGCGCTCCGGGCCGAGCAGGGCGACGAGCGGGGCGTCGTCGGAGAGCTTGCTGGTGTAGGCGTTCTTGAACACGAGCCGGATGTCTTTGCCGGTGCCGATGTTCACGAGCATGGTCGAGCCGGCATCGCCGCGCCCGTGCCAGTGGCGGAACCAGAACGGCTTGCCGAGAGCGCCCGCGCTTTTACTCAGGCTTTCGACGGTGCCCTTGAGCGCCTTGAACTCGGGCGACTTCTCCGCGAACAGCTTGAGGGTGTCGAGCAGTTCCTGCGACGGCTCGGTGATGAGCGGGTGCTCGGTTTTCTTTTCGGCAGTGGTTTTGACCAGCCCGCCGAGACTGATTTTTTTGACGCCTGTTGTAGCCGGGGACGCTGAACCCGGCGGGGCGGGAGCTTCCTTCGGCACGACGTGGAAGATCGGCGTCTCGGGAGCTGCTGGTTTTTGTTTGGCGACTGCCATGTTGCTTTTACCTTTCTGTTGTAGCCGGGGACGTTGGCCCCGGCGGGTTTGTTTGGTTTGAATTTCTCGCCTCCGGGTTCGGCGTCCCCGGCTACAGCACAGACCCCGGCTACAGGCTTTTTGTTTTGGTGAGTGCGCGGATGGTCGGGCGCAGTTGGCGCAGGGCGCGCGCGGCCTCCTCGAAATCCTCGTCGCGGTCGCACCATGTCCGGGAGCGGTCGTAATACTTCGATTCCTCGGGTGCGCTGGCGTCGAGCAGGCGGTTGGCCAGCATTTCAGCAATGTGGGCCACTTCCAGGAAACGTCGGTGTTCTTTGACGGTCATGGTCGGTGAAGAAATCCTCAACGGCAGCAACGGAGAGCCTGCCGGAAACGACGGCGAGATAACGGCCGGGTGGCAACGGGGTGGTGATGTTCCATGCCTTGCGGAACACCTCGTTGCTGTTTTCGAGCGACATCAGGCACGTCTGCGCGGGGATGCAGGCGGTGGTGAGAATGGCTTCGCGGTGTTCGGCGACGAGCCGGCGCGCTTCCGCCTCGTTGTCGCCGCGATTGAGCGCGCACGCCATGTCGAACGCGACGGGATCGGTGAGATCGAGCACCCAGAACACGGTGTCCGGGCCGCATAGGAGCTTCGCGGTGTCCATGTGGTAACGAAGCAAAAGGGAGACGGAGGATTTCATTGGAAAGGCGGAACGGGGAGCGCGGAATGCGGAACGGCGTTGTAGCCGGCCACGTTGAGGCCGTCGGAAGTGGGAGGAACTTCCGCATTCCGC
Organism: uncultured Verrucomicrobiae bacterium; assembly: GCA_963751395.1. Lineage (GTDB taxonomy): Bacteria > Verrucomicrobiota > Verrucomicrobiia > Chthoniobacterales > Chthoniobacteraceae > CAVVUC01. The sequence goes on from CAVVUC010000001.1 coordinate 1,698,890, forward strand.
GATTCGACATCCAACTTTTCCAGCATGACGGCGAGATGGTCCGGGCTGAGCAGGTATTCGGCGGTTTCGGCGTCGATGACGATGCGTTCGCCAGTGCTGGTGGTGAGGTGAACCATAGGGAGGTTGATGGATGAGGGTTGATGGTTGATCGAAAGACCAAAGCGGAGCGTTCACTCAACCAAAGCGAAGCGTTCCTTTGAATGAGTCCGCTCTAACTCTCCAGCGCGCGCAGCCTTGCCTTGAATGTCTCGAACCCTTTGGGATTGAGGGCTGCCACGTCGGGCACCTGTGGAATGTGAAAGTGTTCCACAAGGAACTCGAAACTGTGAATGATGGTGTGCGTTTTCTTCGGCGCGGCGAGGAAGCGGTGCCGCCATCCGTTGTCGGCGGTGAGGACGATCATCAGCTCGCAGCCGGTGAGGGTGCAGAATTTCCGAGTTCCGAGTTCCGAGTTCCGATTCTCAGAGAATGTGATCCTCACTGTCTGCGTGGCCATCGGGTAATGCCTGCTGGCGGTGAAGCCGGGAAAGGAGCGCCGGCACCGGAGCGACTCGAAATGGCGCATCCAACCAAGCCGCTCAATGGGACTGAGCGGCAACAAGGGGGAGTTCAAGAATTTAGGATTTGGGATAACGCCCTGTCGCGACCTGCAGTGCAGAAGAACTTCCGTTGTGCGCGAGAGTTATTCAGGAGGCCATTTGCCGAGCGTATTCCCAGCGGTGTGCTCGCGAAGGTAGATGTGTAAAGACATGCGGCTCCTTATTGATGAAAGTGTGATGGTTCGGGTGAGCGCTAGAATCGTCCTTTGGCTGGGCTACGGATGGGAACCATTCATTGAAATCCACGGGATGATCGGAGTCCGCCCATGCGCCCGATAGAAACAGGTAAGGCTGTTTACTCTTGATGGGCATTTGTAGGGCGAAGAATCCGGTGCCGTGACGGTTGAAGACGCCTTCCTGCCACTCGAAAATCATTAGATCCCACCTCTTTAGTGTGCCCACGAGAGAGCCAATCATCTCGCTGCCATACCAATCATACTCGCCGAAAATCCGATCGTCAGTCTCGCTAAGAATCATTCGCCCGCTGAGGCCCGTCCATAAACCGGTAAAAGAAGAAAATTCCTCCTTGCCCGCGGTTATCGACAAATGCACTTTCTGCACTATCGCGTAAGCAAGTCTATCAATGCCTTCTATGCTCGACAACGCGAAGCGATCTAACAAGATTGGGTAGCGTTCCGCAATCTGCGATGAATCAAGATTGTGCCAAATTGGAAGGATTCGGAAAGTGTCTGCAGACTCGATGGCAATTACGGCCGAAAGTTCGTTGTTTGTCCAACGCTTCTTGAGGAAATCGGGACTCAATATGACGATTGCGAAGCGTGAATCAGAAAGGCCGGTGGAAATCGTATCGTGAAGGCTGTCTCCTATTTTTAGGACATGCTCGTCATACCAAACTCTAATCCCAAGAAGAGTTAGCTTCTCGGCAAGTGATCGGGCAAATTCCTTGTCCTCAGACGCGTGACTGAGGAAAACGTCCCAACGTTTAAGGTCTTTTGGTCGCGATGGAAGCATAGGTAGAGTGGCCTAAACAGGGTGTAGGCATCCTCGAAGTCAGGAAGCAAACACGACCTGTCTTAATAGACTCTCTACTAACGAGTGGCGCAAAAAAGCCAAGCGCGAAAGCTATTTTGCATTCCCTTTAGTCTCATCGTTCGTCTGCACCAGGCGAATAGCAACAGGACACCCGCACCGAGTAGGGCGAAGCTGCTTGGCTCGGGGACAGGCAAGGAGAGCGGTTGTCCGGCATCGCTGGTAAAGGCAAGCCCCTGCGGGCCGCTTAAGCCACCAGCAAAGAACATTGCCACGCCATCCGGTGTGATCTTGGAAATACTGGAGCCCCTGCCGTTTGCCGCATAGAGGTTGCCAGCACTGCCAAAGGCTAGGCCGGTTGGCTCGTTTAGGCCACCGATAAAGACCGTTGCCACGCCAGCGGGTGTGATCTTCATAACACCAGCGCCGTCACCGTTTGCCGCGTAGAGATTGCCAGCATTGTCAAAGGCCGTTTACAACAATGCGGCCTACCCCGCCAGCTTTCTCCCCGCCTTCACCACGGTCGGTGCGGCGGCGCTGGCTCGACGGGCGCGGCCTTTGGCCCAGTTCTGGAGGCGGGTGATGTCGTCGGCCATCATCTTGCTGAGCGGCACGAATTCCTTGAGCACTGCGGACACGTCGGATTCCTTCGGTTCGCGATCCTCGTCGAACGCAAGGTAAAGCGCCTCCTCGAACACCGCCTCGATCTCCGCGCCGGTGTAGCCGTCGGTCATGCTGCCCAGCGTGTCGATGGGGAAGCGATGCCAGTCGCGCCCGTGCTTGGTGATCTGGATTTTCCAGATGTCCTTGCGCTCGGCCTGGGTGGGCAGATCGACAAAGAACACCTCATCGAACCGGCCTTTGCGGAGGAATTCCGGGGGCAGCGCCGACACGTCGTTGGCGGTGGCGACGACGAACACGGGCTTCTTCTTGTCCTGCATCCATTGGAGGAAGCTGCCGAACACGCGGGCCGAAGTGCCGCCATCGGTCGAGCCGCTGCTTTTGCTGCCGGAGAAACCCTTCTCGATCTCGTCAATCCAGAGCACGCACGGCGCGATCGCCTCGGCGGTCTGGATGACGGCGCGCAGGTTCGCCTCGGATTCGCCGACATGGCCGCCGAAGATGCGGCCCGCGTCGAGCTTCACCAGCGGGACGCCGAACACAGAGGCGGTGACTTTCGAGAAGAGCGATTTGCCCGTGCCGGAGATCCCGACCACGCAGACGCCCTTGGGCGACGGGAGCTGGTAGGCGGCGGCGGCATGGCCGAAGGCGTTCCGGCGCTTGACGAGCCACGGCTTGGCGACGTTGAACCCGCCGATGGAGTCGAGCGTTTCCGGCGTATGGACGATTTCGAGGATGCCATTCTTGCGGATGGTTTCGGCCTTTTCGCGGGCGACAACGGAGGCATCAATGGAACCGCATTCGATGATGCTCAGGGCGAAGGCATCCTCGGCCTCGTTGGTGGTGAGGCCCGACGCAGCGGCGAGCGCGTTGTCGAGCGCGAACTCGGCGGGCATGTCCAGCTCGTTGCGCTGGCAGATGCGTTCGAGCACTTCCTGGAGCTGCGGTTTTTCGGGCAGGGCGAACTCGATCACCGCGAAGAACTTCTCCAGCTCGGGCGGCAGCTTGAGGACGGGGGCGAGGATGATGAGGGTCTTGCTGGCGGTTTTGGCGTAAAGCAGGGTGTCCTTGAGCTTGCGGTAGATGAGCGGGTTCGGCTCGGCGAGGAACAGGTGGTAGTCCTTGAGGATGAGCACCGATTGCTCGGGCATCTTCGCGACGGCATCGAGCACGGACATGGGATCGTCGTCGGGCGCGGATTCGGTGCCGTCGGTGTTGAAGCGCCCGGTGGTGACGCTCCAGCAGTGGAGCTGCCAGGCTGTAGCCGGGTTCTGTGAGCCCGGTTGGTGGTTGGCTCCGGGGTCTGAGACCCCGGCTACAGCGTTCAATTTTTCGATGCCGGCGGCGATCATCGCCTCGGCGCGCTGTTCCTCGTGGGTGACGAGATAAAGGCCGGGATACCCGGCGCGGAGTTTGTTGGTGAGCATGGAGGAAATTTGGGATTTAGGGTTTAGGATTTTGGATTTTCATTTCAGGGTCTTGCCAATGCTGGGATGGCTTTTGACGCGGGCGATGACGGCCATGCGCGTGGCGGATTCGATGGCGTCGAGGAATTCCTTCGACACCCGCTCGAACTTCGCTGCCGGGCGGTAGGCTTTGGCGGTGTCGAGCGCGAGCTGGCGGACATGAGTTTTGTTGAGCAGGCTCATCAAATTTTGGATTTTCGATTTTCGATTTGGGAAGTTTCGATCCTCGTTATGTCGTCATAACGACGTTGTAGCCGGGGACGCTGACCCCGGCGGCCTGCAAAGGCTGACCCCGGCGGCCTCAGCGTGGCCACCTACAGAGGTCATTGGTCGAGTTGCTGATGCTCCCAGCGGAGGCATTCCTCGCGCGAGGCGTGGGTGAACACAGGCTTGTCGCTCATCGGAGAGAACCGGACTTCCCATTGCTGGGTGTGCTCGTTGAAGTCGATCCACGACGCGCGCCGGACGCGGAGCGTGCCGAGCGTGGCAAGCGGAATCGCATCGGTGTAAAGGCAGCGCGCCGTGCCGTCAGGATGAAAGGTGAGGGTCATGGAGAGGTTGATGGTCGATGGTTGATGGGCGGCCAGCGCGAGGATCTCGTCGGGCGATAACTTGCGGGCGTTGACGGTCATGCCTTCTCCATCGGCATGATTGCACTTGCATTGCTGAGCCGTATTGAGCACATTTGAGCATGGCTGCAAACACCACACTCTTCCGGGCGCGCGTGCCGGCACAACGTCTCAAGAAAGCCGAAAAGATTCTCGGTCAGCTCGGCATCAAGCCGGGCGATGCCTTCAACATGCTGCTTGCGCAGATTGAACTTCGCAAGGGGCTTCCCTTCGATGTCTCGACGCAGGCAACGCCGGTGCTTTCCTCCGGCGAGCAGGCGGCGGCATGGACGGAGGCGCTGGGTGCCTACTGAACCGCAGGCCGGGGAGGTCTGGTTTGCCGATCTCGGCATGGCCGGGAAAAGCAGGCCTGTGCTCGTGATCGCTTTTCCTGCCGATCGCGACGCCCGTTCCCTGGTGATCGTGGCTCCTTTGACCTCGCAGATCCGTGGAATGCGAGGCGAGGTCGATCTCGGCAAACCGCGCTGGCTTCCAAAACATTCCGCAGTCAACGTGCAGGGACTGGCGAGCTTCGACCGCCATAAACTCTCCCGTCGCATGGGCGCACTGACCAAAGCCGAGATGGATCGCGTCAAAGAAGTAATCCGCGATTTGCTCGGGTTGTGAATTCTGCTCACGTCCGTTGCTTGAGTTGTGTCCCGGCTTGGTAACGCTCCGTTTTGGCGGTGCGCTTGCTGACCTTGCCGAGAGCTTCCTCGATGGCGCGGGTGGCGGCTTCGCAGGATGCCCCCTTGAACCCGACGGCTTCGACGGTGACTTCGCCGGTGGGCGAAACGGTGACGGAGATGGATCTCAAAATGGTTGATGGTTGATGGTTGAGGGTTGATCGAAAAAGCGGATCGAAGCACCAAAGGCAAAGCCGTTCCAAAGACCAAAGCGAAGCGTTCCCTTTCATCGTCGAAGCACCAAAGGCGGAGCCGTTCGATCAACCAAAGCGAAGCGTTCCTTCCTCATACTCCCGTGAATTGCAGTTTGATGGTGCCGTCGTTGAGTGACTTGCGCTGCACCATGTAGCCTTTGGCTTTCGCGGCGAGCGTGGCTTTGTTCACGCCATACATCTGGCGCAGCTTCTCGCAGCCTTTGCCGAGGTGATCCATGATCTTCCTGCCGGGGCCGAAAAAGTCGTAGCAGAGGGTGAGTCCCTTGCCATCGGGACGGTTCACGACGCCGATCTCGTAATCGCAGCCCGGCATCTGGATGGCGTGGACGCATTTGCCGTAGTCTTCCGGCTTGATGCCCATTTTGTAGGCGGCGTCCTTCTGGTTGTAATCATCCATCCATGCGCCGAACCACTGGAAGGTTTTCTGGCCGGGGATGAATTTCAGGCCGAGTTCGGTGCAGGCGGCGGTGAGGGCTTTCATCCCGGCGGGATCGTCGGAGATGCAGATGTCGATGGCGGCTACGTGGCTCATTGGGAAGGTTGATGGTTGATGGTTGAGGGTTGATGGAAGGAGCGATCAGCCAAAGGCGGAGCCGTTCGATCAACGAAAGCGGAGCGTTCTTTTGTCACGCCGCCAGTTTGCGGTCCCCCACGGCTCCGAACTTGGAGGCGATGTCGAGCGCGGCCTTGGCGGTGTTCTTGCGGTAGAACTCGGAGCCGCGCAGAGCCTCGGTGCTCACGTCGAGCTTCGTGCGGCATTCGTTCATCAGTGAAACGATCTGCGTGTCGCCGGTGATGTTGAGCTGCGGCACGCGGTCAAGGTATTCGCGCAGCTTGGCGAGCGGGCCTTTCTTGTTCTCGTTGTCGATGATCGGGCCGTCGGACGCCAGCGACTCGGCGGTTTCGGCGATGAGCTTGAGCATCCTGCCAAGCACCTGCTGGCGCACGTTCTCGGTGGTGTGCTTGAGCGCGGCCTCGTAGTCCTTCTTCAATTTCTCGGCGGCATCGCCGGCCATGCTCTTGAGAAAGTCGGACGACTCCGGCATCGGCATGATGAGGAACTCGGTGCGGAACCGCTCCTGGAATTTCTCGATGGGCGGGTAATCGTCAGGCTTGAACGCCTTGCTCTTGAGCAGTTTCTCCTTCTCGATGAGCAGAGGGTAATCGGCGATGAACCGGTTGGCGGCCGCGCGGATCTCGGCGAGGTGTTTCTCCATGCCGGCCGAGTATTGCTCCTGTTCGCCGGTGACGATGATGCGGGTCGGGCCGATGCCCTGGAAGGTGTGGTCGCGGTGGAAGGCGCGGGCCTTGCCGACGACCTTGCGGAGCGCGGCGAGCGGCTTGGTGAACAGTTTCTTGGCGGCATACGCTTCGCCTTTGGTGAACTGGAAACCGGCTTCGAGTGTGGCGGTCATCTCGTCATCCTGGGTGGACAACGAAGCGGACGGCGCGCGGAATACGGCCTGGAGGAGGTGGGTCATGAGGAGGTTGATGGTTGAGGGTTGATGGTTGATGGAAGGAGCGATCAGCCAAAGGCGGAGCCGTTCGATCAACGAAAGCGAAGCGTTCCTTCTTTTGCGGCGGATAAATCACCCGCGTTTTTTATGCGGCGACGTGTCAACGGAAAGTGGGAGCGGGGAACGCGGCTATGCCGCGAAATGAATGACGCCTAGCCCCTTGTATCATTGGGTTGTGCTAGACTCTGGTATGAGGTTGTCGTTACGCGAGTGCGCGATGCTGATGCTCAGCAAAAATCCTTCCAAACACCGGCGCGAACCTGATATGAATTCCCGCGTTATGCCAGCAGGCGCCCGAAGAAGTTCCCGATCTTTGTCGGATAACACCCCGAAATGGGGTGATATCCAGACTGGCAGAATTACTTGTTCGGCGGAATCTGAGGTTGCTCTGATGAATAAGTCACGGAAGACAGCGAGAACGGGTTGGATACGGAAGACCGGGATACCGGCCTGCCTTTTGGCGGGGTGCATCCTCAGCCCCCTCAGTCAGAGTTGTCTGGCCGATATATCGCCTGAATGGTCCGGGGCAGCCGTCAAGATCACTGACCTGCTTCAGCCCGACACCAATCACGGTCAGTATTTTCTGGCGCAGGCATCGGTGATGACTTCGAATGGGTGCCATGTTGCCAAGGTCGAAGGCTCGCGCGCGGAAGGATACCGGGTACGCCGCGACGGCAAGGCCGGGAGGCGCTACGAGAAGATCAGCGTTCCGGTGTTCAGCCAGGACGGAAGCTGCCTGGCCTATGTTGCCGCCAAGGAAGGCGCGCAAGTCGTGGTCGTGAATGACCAGGAGGACCCCACATTCCGGGCTGTGGCCGCACCGACGCTCGCGCTAAGCCGCGACGGAAAGCGCCACGGCTACGTTGCGGAGCAGCTAGGGCAACTGGTTTTCGTCATCGACGGGCAGACGCAGGCAAACAACGAACTGGCTCCCCGGAATGCTAGGCCGGTCTTTTCTCCGAACGGGAGCACCGTGGCCTACGTAGCACAGGACAAAGTCCGAGGTAAACTGTGCGTGGTGGCCAATGGGAAGGCCGGCGACCTCCATGATAGTCTGGATGAGCGATTTCTAACATTCAGCGCGGACAGCACGCGCTTTGCTTACGCGGCGAATGAAGGGACCAAATGGCTTAGAGTGGTCGATGGGAATCGGGGGCCGGGTTTTGACGGGTTGGGCATTGATTTCGTGTTCAGCTCTGACGGGAAACGGACCGCCTACGCAGGACGGAATGGCCAGGACTGGTTTCTGGTAGTGGACGGAAAAGTTGAGGCAAAGATCGAAGGAGTGGTGGACGGAACACTCACCTTCAGCCCGGACGGCAAGCGGTTGGCTTGCGCTGTGGCCAAACCCGACCGCTCCGCGTATATCCTGGTTGATGGCAAAGCGGGGCCGGTGCATGACAGCATAGGAGGCTCCGCGCCCACTCTGAACCAGACTTCGACCTACGCAGTGGGGGCGAGAACTTCCGTCCTGTTCAGTCCGGACAGCCGCCGCATAGCTTATCTAGCCCGCTCCGGCCCAACGAGAAAGGTTTATGTCGATGGCAAGGCGGAAGACGTCGAAATGGATTTTCTGGTGGGCGGAATGGTCTTCAGCGAGGATTCAAAGCGCCTCGCCTACGGGGGCCGCCGGGGAAACAAGTTTTTCCTCGTGGTGGACGGGAACAAAGGAGCCGATTACGACGCCCTCGGATACTTTGGATTCAGTCAGGATGGGAAGCACATCGCGTTCATGGCCCAGAAAGGCGACAAGTGCGTGGTCGTGGTTGATGGTCAGGAGCGTGCACAATACGACTCGGTGCCGGCAGGTCCGGTGTTTCGGGCTGACGGCGCGCTGGAGTTTCTCGCTGCGGATAAACCATCCCTTTACCGAATTGAAGTGAGGGGCCTTTAACCTCCCCACCAAAGCACCCTATGGCCGAACAAACCGGATGCACCGAACCCCGCGATCGCGCCTCAGTTCCATGTCCGGCGTCACAGGCGCGGGGTCGGTGATCCGGGACGTTGGCAGGAATGACCTATGTTTACATTATTTCTCGCTCAAGTGGCTAACCACTTACACAACCCCTGCTTCGCGCAGGGAGAATCGTTTGTCGGCGGCGACGATGACGTGATCGAGCAGGGTGATCTGTAACAGCTTGCAGGCTTCCTGCACGCGGCGGGTCATGCGGTGATCGGCTTCACTGGGCGACGGATCGCCGGAGGGATGGTTGTGCATCAGCAGGATGGCGTATGCTCCGGCAATGACGGCGGGCCTGAGCACCTCGCGCGGGTGGCACAGGGATTCATTCAGGCTGCCGATGGAGATGAGGGCGTAGCCGGTGATGGTGTAACGGGTGTTGAGGGTGAGGATGCAGAGATGCTCCTTGTTCTCGTCGTGCCATTCCTGCTTCGCGATGACATCGCGCCAGTAGTCGCGGGCCAGGTCGGGCGTGTCGATCTTCACCGGCGGCACCGGCTCGCCAATGCGGACGACCTTGAACTGAAAGGAAGGGGTCATGGAATGCGGAGTGCGGAGTGGGGGCTATTCCTTGGTCTTGAGGGAGCTGGCGTGGGCCTCGATGAATGCTTTGATGTCGGGCGCTTTGGCTAGGACGGCTTCCCATTGCTCGCGGTAGAGCGTAATGGGGAAACGGCCAAGCCCATAAAGGCTCAGCGCGCCTTTGCCGGACACCTTGAGGGTGATCTTCGGCTGTTTCTTCGCGACGAGCGCGGCTTCGAGTTCGGCAATGCGCGCTTGCAGCGCTTGCTGTGATGCGGGTTTCAGTGCGGTTGGTGACATGATGGTTGGGAGTTAGGATTTAGGACTTAGCAGTTAGGAGTTGGGAGTTTTTCAAAACCACCGCCGTTATGATGTCATAACGACGTTGTAGCCGGGGACGCTGACCCCGGCGGCCTCAGCGTGGCCACCTACAAGGAACGGCTTTGGGAAAAGCCGCCTACTTTTTAGCGTGCAGCCGGATGAGCATGGCGGCGCGGCGCGGATGGGCCAGCGCCCAGCGCGCGAAAGCGTGGGTGAGTTTTCGGATTTTCATAAAGCGGGATGATGTTCTGAAACGGCGCGCGCAGGTTGGCGTCAAACAGCGCGGGCGGGACATCGCAGGAGCGGCGGAGCTTCATGGGAGGTTGATGGTTGAGAGTTGATGGAAGGAGCGATCAACCAAAGGCGAAGCCGTTCGATCAACGAAAGCGCAGTGTTCCCTGCCCTACGCCGCCACAGACAGCGAATTGGCGGCGAGCCAGGCTTGCGCGTCCTCGACGGCGGCTCCCATGTTCACGCCGCCCAGCAGGTCGCCATGCATGGCTCCCTTGGCGAGCGCCTTGCCGACGCCCTTTGGCACGCCGAAATTCTTCACGAGATAGTCGGCGGCCTCAATCTGCGACGGGCCTTCGACGCGGTATTGCTGGAACCGGCGCTGGAGCCGGCCTTTATCGACGGCGCAGAGCTGGCGGAAATTGTTCGTGGTGGCGAGGACGGCGATGCGTTTCGGCAGGTAATCCATCATGGAAAGCAGCTCGGCCTGCGCGGCGGGGCTGGAGCGGTCGAGTTCGTCGATGCGCTTGACCGTCCATGTGGAAAAGAGATTGCCGTAGCGGGATTGGTCGCGCCATTGCCGGACGAGATCGACGGACACGCTCTGTCCGTTCACCTGCTCGATGGCATGGACGGAGCCGGTGATTTCCAGCGCGGCCATGTCGAGCAGGTGCGATTTGCCCACGCCGGGATCGCCATGCAGCAGCACGCCGAAGGAGGCGTGGCGCGTCGGCAGCACGCGGAGAATTTCCAGCGTGCGCGCGGCGGGGCCGATGAGCGGTAGATCGAGGCGGATCATTCGATTTCGGATTTCGGATTTCGGAATGCGGAAAGGGATTGCGGCGGAGCCTATCCGGTATCCGCAATCCGCTTTCCGATATTGCTTAGGCCGCTTTCTTGGCGGGCTTCTTGGTCGCCGCCTTCATTTCGGCGGGCGTGGTCTGCACCTTCTCGAAGATGGTGTTGTGGACTTCGGCCAGGCGCGGATAAGCCATGCGGGCCTCGTCCACGGTGAGGTCGGCGAACAGGGATTCCACGGTGTCGCAGAGTTCCCCGGCAATGAGAACCTTGTCCTCTTTGCTGAAGGTGGCGATGAGCTTGCCGAGGGTTTCCAGCAGGTTCGTGCCTTGCTGGAGGCTGCCCGGCTTCGGCTTCGCCGGTTCGCCGTCGGCGTTGATGTTGGTCACGTCGGCGCGGCCTGTTCCTGTGGCCGGGGACGATGACCCCGCAGCGGCCTCGGCGTGGCCGCCCACAGCTTTCTTGATGCCGGACGGGACGATATTCTCGGGCGATTCCTCGTCGTGTTCCGGTTCTTCTTCTTCGGTCGGTTCCGCATTCTCCATTCCGCCTTCCGACTTTCCGGCGACCAGCTTCTCGGCCTCGGCCTTGATGCGCTCGGCATCGGCCCTGGCAGCGGCTTCGGCGGCTTTCCCGGCGTCGGCCTTTTCCTTCTCCTTGTGATCGGAGACGGTCATGCCGTGATCGAAGTAGCTTTCCAACTCGGCGTCGTAGGTTTTCGGCTTCGATGTCACCAGTTCGGCCACTTCGCCGGCGGTGAGCCGCTTCTCGGACACGCCCGACATGCAGCGGTTGATGGCCTTGATGTCGGCGGCGGTGAACGTGTCGAACACGGCTTCGGCGAGGAATTGCTTCTTGCCGAGAACCAGCTCGTTGAACACGCGGGCAGTTTCGCTCGCGGTGTTGACGGTGCCGGGACGGATGCCCTGTTTCTTGAGGATGGCCGTGGCCTGCGACGGGTCTTTCATCGCGGCGCGCATGGCGACCAGCAGTTTTCCAAGCTCCACGGTCAGGCGGCTGTGCGCCTGGTCTTTGGACTTGAACAAGGCGATGCGCTCGGATTGCTCCATCGCCGTAATTTCCGCCATCTGCAAGACGGGCGGAGCGTCGGTTGGTTTTTGCTTTGTCATAGCTTTCACGGACTCGGTGGCGGCCTCGATGATGTTGCTCCTGGTCACCGCCTTGATGACCCGGTCGATGCGACCGGGCGTTATCGGTTTGCTCTTTTTCATAAAGCTCCCCGTCTGTTTACGGCCTTTGTCCAAGCTCGCAGACGGGCAGATGTGTTTTCATAACATCAAAATTTTCACGTTCCGTTATGACGACATAACGGAGATGTAGCCGGGGACGCTGACCCCGGCGGCCTCGACGTGGCCACCCACAACGCTACGCGAAGGATTGAAGCGCGGTGCGGAGATTGGAGGCGACACGGGCCTCGACGGAGGCGCGCCAGTTGGATGCCTCGGCGCGGGCATCGGCGCGGATCTTGTCGGCCTGTGCCGCGGCCTGCTTCACCAGCTCGGAGGCTTCGGCTTTGAGTTGCTCGCACTGGCGGGCGGTGTCGCGGACGGATATGGCGGGAAATAAATCGCAGCGCATCTCGTCGGCGACTTCATCGCGCACTCCGGCCAGCCACGGCCCGCAATAGCTGCGGGTGCCCAGGCGGCGGATCGCATCGTCGAGGATGGCGAGTTCAGCGGCTTTTGTCATAAAGCAGGCTCCGGCCATTCTAGTGCGTCCGGCTTGGAAGCTCGCGCACTTCGGGCAGCGACTCCCAGTTTTCGGGAAGGTTCGAGTTGAGAAACTTCATAAACTCATCGGCGGGCACGGACTCATAATCCTCTTTCGGTTTGCCGTGGCCTTGCAGCCGTTCCGGCTTGCGGTTCGGATCGGGCGCGGAGAATTCCTTTGCGGGTTTCGCTTTGCGCGGTTTCACCATTGCCAGCACCGTTGCAAGATCATCGGCAGCGGCATCGGAGCCGGTGAGGCGATGAAGTTCGGCGCGGACTTCGGAAAGTGTCTTGCGCGATTTGTCGCGGCCATCCGCCACGGTAAGGTAAATACTGGATGCCTTGAAGGTGAACGGCTCGCGGCCAGGGTGATTCACAGTCACGGCGGCATCGAACGACATCCATTTTTCCTCTTTCAGCTCGCCCTTTTTGTTCCGCTTGTAGCGCGGCGGATTGAAGGGATGAAACTTTTTCATGACACCGCTTGAAGCGGCGGTCGCAATCGGTGTTGCCGTGAGCGAAATTCGCGCGCCGTTATGACGACATAACGCGTGAGCATTCAGGCGTCGGAGCCGGGCCAGCGAAGCCGGCGACAACGCCTCACTCGTGAGCGAGGATTGCAACGGCGGTGCTTCCATGCGGAAGTTGGTGGACAACGGACGGAGAGCCGGATGTCGAAAAGTATCGGATGGAGTTTTCATTTCACAAAAAAGGCGAGCGTTTGACCGCTCGCCTTTCATTGATTAGGGGAAATTCGCCTTACAAGTTCGCCGTTGCGCGTTGCGCTTGCCGGTCTGAAATTTCGGCTTTCATCCAGCGCAACGTGTCGGTTTGCACTTCCGTTGCGATAGGCGAGCGCAATTGGCTAAAATGATGCAACGTCAAACTTTGCGGCGTGCTTTTGATGCCAGTATTCAAAGCCGTTTCACCGCTTTCCAGATATTTGCGCAAACGTGAATCGCGCACAAATTTTGCATCTGGTGATGTTCCATCGTAAAGCGGGGTTTCAACCGATCGGAAAGCGGCGCGAATATGATTTTTCAAAGTGGCAACGGCTTTGCGATAGGTGCTTTTCCGCGTGCGCGTTGTGTCCACTTCAAAAGCGGCGAGTGCCATTGAATGCGCGTATCGGAATTTCCTTGCAAGCCGTTGCCGATAGCACGCTTCGATTTCTCGAATCTCCGCCGGTGAATCAACCAGAACCGGCAACGGTTGAATTTTGAGCAAATCATCCGGCAAACTTTCCATTGCCACAAATGACCGTTGCGAGCGTGCGCGTTTGTCAATTTCCAACACTGAGCGAACAGCGCGAAACACCGCCCGCCAATCGCCATTCTCGCCAAGTGAAAGCCGTTGTTCCGGCAACACGTTGCGCTGAATGAGAATCAGCGCAACGGTTTGGTGAACTTCGGCTTGTTCATCTTCCGTCAAAAGCGGGCGCGCCGTTGCCGACAATGACGCTTTGCGCGTCAAATGGAACGGCTTTACGTCTTCCCAGTTTCGCGCCTTGCCTTTGGCCGCCGGATAGTTAATGCGGCGAATAATCGCGTTTGAGATTCGCCCGTAAGGGTTTTCGATTTCGATGTTCAATGATGATTTCATAAGGGGAAACTGTATCGAAATAACGATACAATGTCACGCTTCATTTGCGTTTCATCTTCACTCATTAGGGGAATCACACCTTACAAGTTCGCGTTGCGCGTTGCGTTGTGTTTCATCTTCACTCGATAGGGGAAACACGCCTTACAAGTTCGCGCCGCTTATGTCAGCATAACCGGCAAACTTACTTATGAATAACCAAGTTTACCGTCCGCTCCGTCGATTTGCAGATTTCGGAGGTTTTTCGGCTTTCTGTCCGTCGATCCAGGCGGAGATTGCCAGGAACACCTCGGCATTCGGAACCAGGGTGCCGGCGAGGATCTGGCTGATGTTTGTCTCCCAAGATCGCGGCGGCCGTCCGTAAATCTGCGAAAGATGGCGGGCGAGTTCGGCTTTGCGGCCAAATTCGGCGAGCGCGCGGATAGCCGTCGGTCGCCAGGCATCGAGATGGGGCGTCGGGCGTTTCATTTGTCGAGATAAAACCCGGTGACGAACGGCGCGGCCTCGGGAATGTGCATCCACGCCTTGCCGGTGTGGAGTAGCGCGGGCGAGCACACCACGAAGAACGGCGCGGTGATGCCATGATGCGCGGCAACTTGATCGGCGAGCATGTCCGCCTCCGGGCCGGAGAGCGGGCCGGTGTGCCCGTCGAGATACTTTGCCACGACGGGCGGCAGCGTCACGTCACATTGCAGGTGCCGCTCCCATTCGTCGAGCGGGACCGTTCGCAAATCCACAGGCGGAACCGCGCGCCGGACGGTTTCGCGTTCATCGTCGCGGGACATCGCCGCAAAGGAGCGGTTGCTCATCAGATCGTCGAGGAAATCATTCATGCCCTCTTGGGGAAACACACCTTACAAGTTCAAAAATCCGTTATGACGTCATAACGGCATTCAGGGAATGGTGCGGCGGGATTTTTCGACGGCCCGCTGATACATCTCCATTTTAACCTTGCGATTGGTTTCCTCGCGCTGGCGCTCCCGTTCAGGGGTGTCCCGAGTTAACCAAAAGACGAACAAAAAAAAGACAAAAGATAAAAGGGAAGTCACGACCACCATAATCCGCGTCTGCTTTTTCCGGCGGGCTTTGGCCTCGGGGGTGTTGCGTTCAGCGGAGACTTTGCGGACGGTTTCGGCGAAGGCGTCGCGGTAGCTCAATTTCACAAGCGAAGGCTGAGTCTTTTCCCGTGGGCGAGCAAGCAACTTGTAGCCGGGGTCTGCGACCCCGGACGGCCAGCCGTTATGCTGTCATAACGGGGTTCGGGCGCATGGATGGTCTGCGTGGTTTTCCGCGTCATAGCGCACCGGGGTCGCAGACCCCGGCGGGTGTTGCATGGCTCGCTCTGTCCCTGCCGGCCTCAGCGTGGGCGGCTACAGCGTTGACATCCCTGCGGGGATGAATGTTGCGCTTCATCAATCTTGACACCCGGCAGGTGCAGGCGTTGTCCAATGTTGCCCAGGCCATCGACAACTTGCCGGCCACACGCGGCGACAACCCTGTTTATGACTTCCGCTTCGTGCAGGACAACGCGGCGGTGGAGATCGATCCCACGACACCCGCCACGTTCAAGTTCGGCGCGAAACTGGCCGGCGACTATGCCGGGCCTTATCTCATTTACACCGATGCGGTGACCAAGACGGGCGGCAGCCGGTTCACCGACGCGGTGACAACTTTCGGCAGCGCCACGCTCACCAGCGCCACGGCGGGGTTCATGGCTTCGGACGCGGGCCTTGCCATCACCGGCCCGGGCATCCCGGCGGGGGCCACGATTCTCTCGGTGCAGAGTTCCACGAGCATCACCCTTTCGACCAATGCCACCGTCACTGCAAGCGGTGTCGCCATCGCCATTGCAGGGCGCGCGGCCACCTACTCCTTTTCCCCGTCGATCAACTCCCTGGCGCTCAACGATGCGCTGGTGAACGGCGCGATCTACGGCACTTATCCCGTCAACGAGGCGGCAAGGCTCGCGCTGGTGGTGCCGTCCGGAACGATTGTCCGCCAGGGTGTGGAAGGGGGGCCGCAAAGCTACTGGCTCAAGACGGCCACAAGCTGGTCGGACGACGTGCCGATGCGGGCCGAGCTTGCCCTAGACGGCGAGCTGGAATGGACGGTTGCTGGAAAGATCACCAGCACGCGCCGGTTCGTGTTTCAGGTTTCCAACGATGTGAACAGAGGCAGTGAAGGCATGCCGATGGAGTTTGTCGGCGGATTCTACGACGCCGGAACCAATCTCGCGCTGGCCCACGGCAATGGCGCTTTCCAGAAAGCCACCACAGCGGGCGGGGCGCTGACAGTCAGCGGCGGGATCTTTGGAAGCAGGCTGGAGCTATGGCTCACAGCCACGCCTGGTGCGGATCGGACGCTGGACATCAGCGGCCTGCAAAGGCCGTGGGACTACGCGGACACAAAGACTCTGATGAACGGGAAACGCCACATCCTGGTGATGAGGAAAGACGCGGACACCTGGATGCTGACGACATTTGTCGGGCCTTACTGAGATGACCTGGTATTGGACAGGCTTGGTTAGTAGCGAGTGGGAAAACCCCGCCAACTGGAATAGTGAGTTTGGAGGCGGTGGTTCCAACCCTGACGGCGCTCCCTGGACTTCGCCGGAATGGGGGTTTGGCTACCTCGCGGAGGATTCTCTGGCAGACGCAGAAAGCACTTATAGTTATCCGGTTATTGGCGGCGGAACATTCATCATGGGAGAGGGTGAGTGTTCCATGAATTACATCACCAACTATGGCTCCATCGGCATCCCGGAGGGGATTGGTTCCCAGTGGTTTTCCGGGCTAAACTTCAACAACCAGGGGAATATCTACAGGGGGCAGTTCACTGGCGCATACTTCACCAACAACGGAACCGTTTGGAACCCGAACCCGGGCTGTCCAAGCGTCTTTCCGGATGGTGCCGTTAATAACGGCTCCATTTACGGAGGAAACTGGGGTGCGTTGCAGAACTACGGGAATATCTACGCGGGAAATTTTGCAACCGGGACAGTCAACTCAGGGAGTGTCCTTGATGGAGAGTTCGCGGGATTACTTTACAACCAGTCGTTCTTTTACAATGGCAACTGCGAAGAGGTAAGTAACACGGCCAACTTTTGGGGCGGCACGGCAAACACCATCACCAACAACGTCACGATCATAGCAGGGGTTTTCAAGAACGTCATTGAGGACGGATACATGGGGCAGGCAGCGGGATTCATCGTTACCGAGAGTTATACTTACTGGGGCGGCGAAATGCTTGGCTGTTTCTATCTTCCGGTGGGATCAACGATTTCGCTCAATGGAAAAACATTCGACGGGGCATTTACGGAGGCTCCGGGCGGAACAGGCAGTTACCCTGGTCAGTTCATGCCGCTTATCACTCCCGCTGGCGGCTCCACATTTGATGTGTTGGGCGCTGGATTTACCTAACCCGAAAACTTATGGCCACAATCATTGCACCACAAACAATCACGCCGGCACCATGCTCCAAGTTTTGGATTACCTCACTCAACATTGTTGAGATGGGGGCAACCCGAAGGCTCGATGCTTTTCTCAAGCTTTGGGACGGAACCGCAACTCTGTTGTTTTCGGGCGCGAAAGAGGTTCACATCGCGAATGTGGCTGGTCGTGCTGTCACGGATTCAACTTTCGCGGCGATTGTCAGCGCACTGGATGCGGAAGTTGTAAGGCAGGCAATCGCGGCGAACTGTGTTGCCGCGGAGGACGCGGCGGAGCCACAAATTATCAGTGTCACCGGCAGCGACCCGGCCCAGCCGGTAAGGGCAACCGTTGTTTTCAAGACGCAACCCGGCAAACACTTCAAGCCGTTGATTATTCAGGACGTTTTTGCCAAAGCAGCGACGGACATGCAGTTTGCCGGCGTCCTTATGGGAATGATTGCGGAAACCGGCCGTCAGGCGCAACTCACCGTCACCTAAATGGACGCGCACTCATCCATTTCAACACAAGACCTGATGCTGCTCGGCGCGATCGTCGGCGGCATCATCGGCGGCTGCCAGGCGCTCATCGCGCTGGGCGACCGGCTGTGGAAGAAACCGGAATCCACCGAGCAAAAGGCCGCGAACAGGCAGTCGCTCGAATGTCAGTTTCAGCACAAGGAAATCAGCTCCGTGCTGATCCAGCACACCGAGGCGCTCAAGGAAATGGTGCATCAGCAAACCTCGCTGGTCGCCGCGCTGCACAGCACGGTCGAGGACGCGAAACTGCGGCACCAGATCATCCTCGGCAAACTGGAGATGATCCAGGAGTCGGTGAAGCGATACAAGGAGAGGGCGGTGACATGAAAGGATGGCTGCCTGTTTTGTCCCTTTGCGTTGTCCTGTGCTCGTGCGTGACGAAACAGTTCCCGCCGCATCCCCTGCCTCCTCCTTTGCCGGTCAACACCGAGTCGATCCAGGAGCACGTTCAATCATCCTCGCGTCACGTCGAGCAGGCAACCACCCGCGTCGAGGTTGTCACCAGGACGATCAAGGAGTTGATCCCGGTTGTGGATGCCGAAACGGCGAAAGCGCTTGAGTCGGTGCAGGCCGAACTGTTCCGCGTGAGCGTGGAACTTCGCGATGCCAAAGACCAGGCGGCGAAGGCCGGGGAAGCC
Source organism: uncultured Verrucomicrobiae bacterium (assembly GCA_963751395.1). Classification (GTDB taxonomy): domain Bacteria; phylum Verrucomicrobiota; class Verrucomicrobiia; order Chthoniobacterales; family Chthoniobacteraceae; genus CAVVUC01. The sequence continues at coordinate 1,717,358 of CAVVUC010000001.1, forward strand.
GTGTTCGCTGCGAACACCTCGATTGGTGAACTGCGGGTCTGGGGCGAGGCGCGGCAGCAGGCGGAGATTTCCAATGGGGAAGGCTGGCGGAAATGCGCCTCCGAACTCGACAAGGAGAAACTCGAAGGGCTGAAACGGCAACGGCATCTTCTCAAGCTCCAGAGCCTCATCGGGTTGATGGCCGGCGTCACCTTCGCCATCGTCGGCCTCAAGTTCTGCGGCCCCTACGGGCTCGTTGCAGGGCCGGTGGCGTGGCTGGCCGCTTACTTCCTATGAAAGCCTGGCAAGTCGCTCTCCTTTCCGCCGCCGTGACAATTTTCGTCATCGTGCTCCTCATTCTGGGGACGATGGCATTCATCAAACACCAGACCACAGGACTCTATTTTTGATGAAACAGCGCTTTCCCTGGACACGATTGATTCTGTGCCTGATCGGGCAGGCGGTGCTTTACGGCACGTTCTGCGACGCGATGCGGCACATCTACGCGTTGCCGGCTGAGAAGCTGACGGTGTTCTGCACGATCACCGTGAACTACTTCTACGCGACGAGCGTGCTGGTGGTGTTCGCGGTTGCGGGAAAAATGGTTTGGGACTGGAAGCAGACCACCGCCACCGAGCTGGTCAACAAGGCGGAAACGCTGTTCGAGATCCCCGCGAAGTTCTCAACGGAGGAATTGAAACAACGCTATGCGGATCGGTGAAAAGGCGGAGAAGCTGATCGAAGAATGTGAGGGGTGGGACAACCCGTGGGTGTGGCCCCAGGGCGCGTCCGGCATCACCATCGGCATCGGCTACGACCTTGGCTACGAGCCGTTCGAGAAGGACTGGAAGGGGAACCTGTCGCCGGCGGTTTTTGAGGAGTTGCTCCCCGCGGTCGGGAAGCGCGGCCAGTCCGCCTCCGTGATCGCCAAAAAGTTTCAGGGCATTCGCATCCCGCGCGAGGCGGCGCAAAAGGTGTTCCGCACCATCACGATTCCGCGCTACGAGGCGCAGACGATGGCGGTCTTTCCCGGCTCGGAAAAGCTGCCGCCCGACGCGTTCGGTTCGCTCGTGAGCGTGGTGTTCAACCGGGGGCCGCTGCTGGATCAATCCGATCGGCGGCGGGAAATGGTGGAACTGCACAGGCTGTTCGCGACCGGCGCGCCCGGCCTCGATGCCGTGGCGAAGCGGGTCGAGAGCATGGCGCGCCTGTGGGCCGACAACAAATCGAGCGACGGCGACCTGCACGACCGGAGGCTCAAGGAGGCGGCGCTGATCCGCTCCTGCATCCCGCATCTGCGCTGATGGAGCACGTCGAAATCCTCATGAACATGCTGCGGCTGCTCTCGCATGATGCGAAGCGAATCGTGTATCGGCGTTTGCGTGAGATGATCCTGAAGGAGTGCGCCGAGCGCAACATCCCGCCCGAGGTATGATCCCCGCATTGCAAGTCGCTGAAGCCTTAAATACCCTTCTCAATGTCATCATCCTGCGCCGCCAGATGTCCGTAATGGTCTTGAAACACGTCGAACCCGTCCCCCGTCCAGACCGCTCCCTTGTAAGGAGACACACCCGCGATCATCTTGTTGGAACCGAAGCTCCGCCGCATGTCGTGAAAGGTGCAGTGCAACCCAAGCTTCCGAACCTGGGCCGCGAAAGGCTTGCGCAGATCCACGCGCCAGAGATGCCGCCCGTGCTTTTTCTCCGGGCGCAGAATAAACGCCCCGGGGTCATGTGCCTTCGGCAGAGTCCGCCTCAGGAACTCTTCAAACTCGCGGGTAAGCGGCACCACGCGCCGGTCCTTGTCCTTGGGCGTGAACGTCGGCGTCGGCTCGATTGTCAGGCAGCCGCGCCGTGTGCCCGACCCGAAAGATACCCAACCCCAGCGTACCTCCACGATTTCCCCGTAGCGCATCCCGGCGTGAAATCCGGCGTAAAATACGAACAGCAACTCGTCATCCTTGGTTGCCGCGATCAGCCGTCGCACCTCTGCCGACGGCACGAAGTTTTTTCGCACCGAACGCGCGAGCTTCGGCAGCTCGATCTTTGCAGCCGGATTGTCATGCACTTTGTTGCGCTTCTGCAAATGGGAGAAGAACGCCCGCAGGTGGAACACATAACTTTGCACCGTGGCCGGCTTCACCTCGCGGGCGCGCAGTTCATCCATCCATCGTTCCACCATTTTCTGAGTCACATCCGAGAGTCGCCGCACCTCGAAATCGCGCGCGAACTTTCGCAGCACCTTGCGCCGCGAGGGGGCGAACGATTTGCTCAGGCTTCCTGCCCGCAGCGCCTCCTGTAAATAGCGCTCCAGCTCCGTGCCGAACTCATCGGAAACTTCCAGCGGGGCGCGCTGCAGAAGTTCCATTGCCTTCAACGCCGCCACATTCTCGAACGGCGTGTTGAGCGGAACGCGGTGTTGTTTGCCGTTGACCGAGAAGCGCAGCCACCATAGTTTTCCGCGCAAATACATGCCTTTGATCGTTGTCATAGAACACAAGTTGGTTTGGTTGTCCGCCGTCATCACGGCGGCTGGCACTGTGCTAAAACACTGTGCTAAACAAGCCCAATTTGTGCTAAATTGCTGGCGTATGCAAGTTCATAAGGGTCTATTTTACAGAGACGCAGGATTAGCTCAGTGGTAGAGCGGTTGCTTTACACGCAATTGGTCGGGGGTTCGAGTCCCTCATCCTGCATATCGCCGGAGGCCGATAAGGTTTCAGTTCGTTTTCGTCTGGCTGCTCTTTGACGGGGCGGGGGACTGCGAGGGCGACGATGCTGGATTCGGGCTGTGTTCTTTCCGCTCGATGGCCTGTTCGAGCTTCTCCAAATCCCTGCGAAGGTTGGCGCGCGTGCGTGGAGTGATGGTGCCGGTTCTGCGCACCTGCTCCTCGGTTTTCTTGATGTGGTCCAGTTCGCGGTTCAGTGAGTTGCCTTCGGTTTGGGTGAGCTTGCCTGATTTCAAGCCGGAGTCGATGCGTGCCTGCAACGCCTCGATGCGCGAGTCGATGTGCGGCGCGTCCGTCGGCGCGGCAATGACGGCGGTGGCAATTGCGAAGACTGTGAGGGCGAAGATGGTGAATGGTTTCATGATGCGTTCAACCCCGCTGTTCGAGATGGGTTTCCAACAGTTTTCGTGAGGAGCTTCGCGGCTCTCTGCATCGGGCCGGCCTCAGCGCGCGAGTTCACTCAGGCTGGCGGCTTCAGGCTTGAGGAAGACAAAATCGGAAATCCGCACCGGCCCGCCGCTTTTCATCGACTGGTTGGCGGCGATCCCGATGGCGATGGAAGCCGCGCCCTGTTCGCAGCCAGCCCTGCGCCCTAGCGTTTCGGCAGGCGGGTTCGGCGCGAACAACTGCTCCACCAGCTTCAAGTCCCCGCCGCCGTGAGGACCTGGTTGAAACGGGATTTCCACGTCGTAGGCGTTGGAGAAATGGGGATGCACACGCAGCATCTCGAACGCATTCGACTCGCCTTCCGAGGCGGCGTCATCAGGGTTGCTTTTTGCGACATTCAGATGAGACGCGCCGTAGCCGGCATATTCGAGCCTTCCGCGATCGCCGTTGAATATGACGCGGTAACCTTCCGTGGGGCAGAACGCATTCAGCGAGTAATTCAGAACGATGCCGCTCCGATACTTCACGAGCACCGACATCGTGTCTTCGATGCTGATCGCAGGGCTGAAGACGTTCCGGTTGCGGATGTAACCGGTCTCGGCCTCTGCCGCGAGGTAGAGCTCGCGAAGCTGCGGCGAGTCGAGTTCCAGCGCGAAAGGGTCACCCTTGTGATCGGCACCGGTGTAGCGCGGGTACTGCGTGAGGGCCTCGTCGCCTCGGGCCACGGCATTTTCTTTCCCGTAAAAAACGAGGCCGCCCCACGCGAAGACCTCGGCCGGGATCGCGTCGAGCCACCAGTTGACGAGATCGAAATGATGCGTGGCCTTGTGTACGAGCAAACCGCCGGAGTTCTCCTTCTGCGCGTGCCATCGCCGGAAATAATCGGCTCCGTGGCTGGTATCGAGGGCATATTCCATCGTGACGCTCTTCACCGCGCCGATGGCACCTTCGCTCAGCAACCGCTTGATCTGTGTCGGCGCAGCCTGCCAGCGGTAGTTGAAACAGACCGTGATCCGGCGATCGGAGCGGGCGGCGGCGTCCATGATGGCGCGGCATTTTTCCGCGTCGATCGTCATCGGCTTCTCGGTGATCGCGTCGCAGCCGCTGGCGAGTGCGGCAAGAATGTATTCGTGATGAGTGGAATCCGGCCCGCTGGTGACGATCACGGCGTCGGGCCGGTGCTGGTAGAGCATCGCTTGTAAGTCTGGCGGCTTGCAGGTCGGCACGCGCGGGTGGTTCCACTCGTCGCACAGGCGCCGGTTGTAGTAGTCGAGGCGCACCTGGCTGATGTCGCAAAGGCCGCAAAGACGATTGTTGTCGCGGTATTTCGCGATCGCCTCGATGAACATCTCGGCGCGGCCACCGGTGCCGACGAGCACAAATTTTTTGGGTTCTTGCATGAAGGAATTGCGGACGATTCTAGGCGTGGGGCCCTGCCGCGCAATCGTTTGTTTTCCTGCGGATGGCGGAAACCCGGCACGCTACTCCCAGTCGTCCGTGCGGAATGGCATCGCGGGCAGACCGCTCGCGTTGCTGAGATTCAGGCCCTCGGGGTTGTTGATGAACGCATAGCGCACGGCCACGGGCTTCGCGACTTGCGGACTCGAAACCTTGACGCTCCTCCCGCTGATCGTTGCTTCGGCTGGAACGAATTTCTTGTCCTTGCCGGCGATGGTGAATCCCTTGAGCGGGGTTCCATCCAGCGATTTCAAATCCGTTTGGGTTGAAAATTTCACCCGGAGCGCAGGCCCATCGACGGTCATCGAGTCATAGACCGGGCCGCTGGACTCCACCTTTTTTCCGTAAACCGAATTCAGCGCCACCAGTGCGAGACGCCGGCCGATTTCACGTTTGTTCTTGGGATGCACGTCATTCGCCTCGCCGATGTCGATGCCCACCGAGAGCATGCAGTTCGGGACGGTTTTCGCGGTGAGCGCCTGGGCTTCGCGCAGCTTTGCCCACGTGGTTTTTTCCGATCCGTCCGCGCTCCAATTCGGCAACTGCTGGATGATGAAGGGAAAGTCGCCCTGGCCCCAGCGCGCGCGCCAGTCGCGGATCATCAACGGCAGCAATGTCCGATACGTCGATGCAATGGAGGCGTCCTGCTCGCCCTGGTACCAAAGCACGCCTCTGATTGGGAACGGGATGAGCGGATGGATCATGCCGCCGAAGAGCGTGCTGGCTGTGTGCGCGGCGTCGCCTTTCGGGCAGCGGGGACGCTCGGCGAGCGCTTCCTTGGTGAGCTTGGAAAACTCGGACTCGACTCTGACAAGGCAGTCGTCCTTCACTCCCGTGACGCCAATCGCCGAGAACCCCATCATAGCCCCGCTGCGAGTGATGCCGATCTTCTCGCCTGTGGCGGTGACGAACCGGATCGCGACCACATTTTTTCCAGCTTTCACTGACTGCGGCGGCACATCGTAGTTCACGTAACCGCCGTAGAACTGCGGCGGATTGGTGCCCGAGTCGCCGAGCTTTTCGCCATTGAAATACGCCGTGGTGTATTGCTCATCGACCATGCCGAGATCGAGCCGAAAGCCTTTGCCGGCGGAGGCCGCGGGCACGTCCACTTCCTTGCGAATCCACACGACCCCGCCATTTGGAAGGCCCGCGTCACGCCACTTGGTTCTCAACTGCATCGGTTTCCAATCCTTTGTGTCCGCCTCCGGTGCCGCCCATCCCTGCTGCTCGCCGGTGTTCGCTGGATTGGTGCGTCCGTATTTGGTTTCCCATGCGGCAATGGCCTCGGGGAACTTGGCGATCTGATCCGGCAACTGCGCCAGGTTCGCGATTTGCTCATCGGCGGTCTTTTTCAATTCGGGCACGGTGTCGAGTGCTTCCTTGCTCGTCCAGCTTCGCGCGGAGGTTCCGCCCCAGGAAGAATTCACGAGGCCGATGGGCACGTTGACTTTCTTCTGAAGTTCGCGGGCAAAGTAGAAACCTGCAGCGGTGAATTCAGCGACGGTTGAGGGAGCGCAGGTGGTCCATTTCACTTCCGCGGAAGCCGCCGGAGTCAGCGAAGGCGTGCGCGCCACAAAGGCCTGGCGGATCAGCGGAAACTTGGCATCGGTCAGGTCGCTTGCGTACTGCGGCGCGGTTTTCAGCGCGCCCATCGTGTAAGCCATGTTCGATTGTCCGGAACATAGCCACACGTCGCCGATCAACACGTCCGTGATCGTCCTCGCTTGCTGGGCCGATGTGCCGGTGACCTTGATTTGCCTCGGTTTGTCGCTGGCGGCCATCGGATCGAGCTTGACCATCCACTTTCCCTCTTTGTCCGCACGCGTGGATTTCTGTCTTCCCGCTATTGTTACAGTGACATTCTCGCCGGGCGATGCAGTTCCCCAGACAGGAACAAGCACGTCCCTTTGCAGCACCATTTGATTGGAGAATATGCCATTGAGTGTGACATCGGCCCTGGCGTTGAGCGCGAGGGCCAGTGTTAACGACAGGGCGACTTTATAAGTGGTAGGTCTCATTTGTTTGTATCTATTGGTGGTAATTAGAACTTTCAGTCGAGGGGTTATTCTGGATGACTCACGTTCACAAGAGTCCTGCCCTCGCGGGCCAGCTCGATGTTTGTTTTCTGTTATGGATGGCTGATTCTCTTTGTTAAGTGCCGCGCGCTTGAAGCAATGTCCGGCCATCGGGCTGCTTGTGCATCTCAATCACATCCTTTTGATCGCCACATTCAATGGTCAGGACGGATTTGTCTTCGTTCCAGGTGGTGACAGGCAGAGGTTCTCCCTTGCGATGCGGAAAGAGCAGGATTTTGTAGTCGGGAGAGACCGAACGACTTGCAATGACAAGGCGCTTGTCGAGGCCGAAGGTGCGGTTTCCGGCGCCGATATTGTCCCTGGACTCGGAGACAAGCGCGTCCTTGCGCTCGAACGTCTCCAGCCGAATGGAGGGTTTGCTTTGATACTCATGCGGCTTGGCGGGGGTCTTCATGTCCAAGATGCGAACCAGCAACAGTCGGTCTTGCTTGGAGAGTTTGAGGTTTCCGTTCTGGTCTCGCTTTACAGTGGCATCGCAAAGCAGGATGTCATCACCCTCCATTGAGACGATCTCTGTGTTCATTCCGGTCTGCATCAGCCACTCATAGAGATGCTCCTGGTCATCCTTTTGAATGTCATCCACCACCAACAGCCAGGGGTGTCCGCCTCGCTTGAAGAAAATCGAACGGAATGCTCGCTGCACCGGGTTGTGGACGAGGCGAAAAGGCCAACTGTCCTCGTCCCACATGCGCGGATCACCTTGATCGAAGCCTTTCCAGTGACTTACCACCGAGGGGCGCGTGTCTCGGTCAAAAGGCCCGCTGCCATAATCCTTCCGGAATTGTTCTGCGTCACTCTTGTAACTCTCCCATCGGGAGTAATGAAACCGAACGAATGAAGCGGGATCCTCCGATCTGATCTGCTTGGGCCACCACCAGTTGTATGCCTCCCGCGCGTCGCACGAAGCGATGACATAATCGGGCTTGTCGGTTAGTCCGCGCCAGAAGCCCGGCCCGGGCCAGAAGCCTTGTCCCATGCCGTCGATAAGAATGCTGTTGTGAAATTTCGTTTCCACGGAGCGGAAGTTGTCCTTTGCCCACGAGCGGCCAAGCGCCGAAAATGTAAAGGCCCCACGGTCCGCGTGCTCGTGACTCGCTCCCACCGAGTCGGTGCGGCACTCGAATTGCATCATGGTCGCGTCGGGGGACCATCCGCTTCGGGCAATCAACGAACTGCGGATCGGGTCAAACCAGGTAAGTGGCAATTCCAACCCCGCCCCCGATCTGTAATCCACGGGCTTGCCCTTGTTATCCGTAAGTCCATCCATCGCACAGATCAGCGGTTCAATAATGTGAATGCGTTCCTGGAGCATCTCATTGCCGCCTGTCTTGACGACATTCTGCCAAAGGTAATCGATCTTCCTGTCCTTCGGAAAAAAGTACTTCCACATGGCGGCGGTCCAGAGCGCCGGCGAACCATCGCCGCCGTCTCCGTGACTTGTCCATGTGTAACCGAAGGGTTCCATGGAATGGAGATACCAGTCGATCATCGCGCGGTGGTGACTTAGGACGAGCAGGTTGTCGCCGCGTCGCGTGGCGGCGATGAAAAACGGGTTCCCCCAGACGAGCCCGAACTGCGTGTAGCCTACAGCTTCGGTTGAGCAACCGGATGGGGAAATGCCATAAGTCAGATAGTCGCGGGCGATTTCCCTGCCGAGTTTGAACACTCTCAGGCCATAGCCTTCCTCTCCTTCGATCGACAGCGCCAGCAGTGGCTGGCTAAGACCGACTGCGACCCAGTTCCAGTTGCGAAAATGGTGGGGCAAGAGAGCACCCATCCAGACATGGCCGTTTGTTACCTTTGCGATGACGCCGCGCACGACTGCGCGCTGCTCGTCGGTCATGAAACTGTGAGCGAAGTCGTAGCAATAGCCGAGGTTGTGATAGCCGACCAGGTCACGGATTCCTTGGTTGTCACTCCAGTTACCCGTCGTCGGACCAGCGACCTTCACACGCCACACATCGTCGGCCAGCGGTTGAGCGAGTTGTTTGTCCACAAGCGGGGCAATCATCTTTGCATAAGTGGCAATTGCCGATGCGATCTTCTTTCCCCCGGTCTTATCGTCCTTGATCATTGCGTCGAACGACTCCATGACGAGCGAGTAGAGAATGTAAGGCTGGTAATGGCCAGCCGCTGCGTTCGGCTTGGGATTGCCATCAAGAATGGTCAGCGCGCCCTGCGCATCACCGGCAGCAAGTTTTTCATAGATTTCGTTCTCCCACTGCCCGCGTTTAAGAATGGTGGATGCAAGGCGACCTCGCAGATTGGCTGTCAATTTGCGCCCTGTCTCTGTCCCGCTCAGTCGTTTCCGCAGGTCAGGCAAATCCTCGGGGCTGATCAGGACGCGGGGATGGACACCTGGAGGAGGCACCTTCGACAAGCGGCTCTTTTCGAAGCCGGACCAATCCTCCTTCATTTCGACTGCAGGCGAGGGGGGGTAAGGGTAAGCGCCGTCGAGGATTTGCTCCGCGGTTCGCTCGCCGGGAAGAACGCGATCTGGGGAGTCGATCGCGGCACGAAGCGACAGGGTGAACAAAGAAAAAGCGAACGTGACAGGAACAAGAATAGAGGAGGGCTTAACCATAAATGGGAGTGAGTCGGCCGTATTACCTTCTATCAAGGATGTCGTAGCCAAGGCCGGAGTCCAGGGGATGTTTGCTGCAGTTGCGGTCCAGTTCATCCTCGGAAGGAAGCGATCTGCGATACTCGTCCACGTGGAGACCGATCTTCTCAACAGGAATGGGCGTGAAAGCCGGCAAATCTTTCAATAGCTGGGCGTCCGGTTTCAGATGAAAGTCGAGATGCGCAGCATCCACAAACCCTGGATCGAATTCATAAACCTTGTTGGGACCGGTGGAGTAGTCGCTTGCATCGATTGTCCTGCCGTCCTTTACCTCCCTCCAGAGAAGCGGCGTCTTGCAGTTGACGACAACGTTGTTTTCTATCTTGCCGTTGTTAGGCAGCACGCTTACAAACTCAAACCCGGAGGTGTTCTCCATTGAGATGTTATTCGTGCATTCGATGCCTTGCGGGAATTCGGCCTGGCTTCCGATCTTGTAAAGAAAGCCGGTCCCTCGTTTTCCGTTACTCTTCAGATAAGCGATGTTGCCGTAAACGCGCATGTCGGGATGGTCGTGGTCGAAGTAGATGCCATCGCCGATGGTGGAGCTGTGCATGAAGTTATACCGGAAGGTGACGTTGCCGAAATGCCGGTCGAAATAGTCGTAGGAATAAAACGCTCCGAGATCATTGGAGACCAGGCAGAAGCGGAAGACTTCGTTGTATTCGAAGATGCTGTCCATGCTGCCAAACAAGACACCGCCATGCGGCGTGTCATGGATCAAGTTGTTCGCGACAATCATCCCGACGGCCTGATGATGGCCGCCGCTGCCGCCGCCGGTGAAGCCGCAGTTGACGCCGGGCGCATAAACGCGCTCGATCTCGCCGAAGTGGTGGATGTGATTATTCACCACGCGATGACCTGCCGCGGCGCGCGGAGTGCTTTGTTCATCGCCGCCACCGAGCCAGACACCGCCCGCGCCAAGATGGTACAGGTCGCAGCTTTGCACGACGTTCGCCTTTCCGCCGTCGAGCACGATCGCGTATTTGTCCACCCAGCGGACGGTACAGCCGGCGATCAGGTTGTTATCGCCACCTGTCACTCGAATCCCATCGCCGCGATTCGCCTCGACGGTGAGTCCGCGCAGGACGACGTGCGAAGTGTTGTTTAGACTTACCACCGGCTCCGCCCTGTCGAGCAGCAACACCTCGGTCTGGTCGGGCGGTCTCGGCGGGTAGAAATACAGTTTCCCGTCTTTGAAATCCATCGCCCACTCGCCGGGTTGGTCGATTTCCTCGAGCAGATTCATCACCCAGTAAACCTCGCGTCCGTTGCCCGCAGGTCGGGTGTATTTGTTGCCGATTCCGTTGGGAATTGGCCTGGCCAGAGTGACAGTGTGCTTCTTGTCATCGATCGCCAGAACTCGTTGCGCCGCGTTTTCCCAAGTAACTCTCCAGTAACCCTTGAACCACAAACCGCGATTTGTTTGCTTCGCCCAGAGCGCATGCTTGTCATAGAACTCCTCGCGATACTCAAAGATGCCGCCGGTCGCATCCGGTGGAACTTTTCGGATTGTCTTGGGATCGCGCCAGTCTCCCGTCGGGCCGCCGGCATTGTAGAGGACACGCTTAAAGCGCATATAGTTCTCGCCGTTTGGAAAGCGGGAGAGCGGCATCCTGCGACCATCGCAATAGAGGCCGGCGATGCCGCCCGCGTCGGTGAAGACATCGGGATGCGCGCCCGCGTTTTTCACGCCCGCCATTTTCAGATCCAGTTCGACGACCTTGCCTTTCGCTTCGGGTGAAACACGCGCCAGGGTGGCTTTATTGGTGATCGGCTGGAAATCGCCTGCCGCAAGTCTTCTTCCGCCGAGCAGGCGCGGCGTCTGGCCTTCCTCCGCACGCCAGACAACCGGCGCTTTCTCCGTGCCGGAGTCTTCAGCGCTGAGTTCGAACGGCTTTGCAAAATAGTAATCGCCGCCAGCAATCCAGATTGTTACCGGCTCAGCCTTCGACGCGCGCGCAACTTCGCGAGCCTTTTCCAGCGTGGCAAATGGTTGCGCCGAGGAGCCGTCGCCGGAATCGGAACCGGTCGGCGCAACATGCAGATCGACCGCTTTACCCGAACCGGAAAAAACGAGCGCCAAGAATAGGGCGAGGGGGAGGGGATGTCTCATGGTCAGTAAAACTAAGCCGGACGCTTCACCACCGAGGAAGCGTCGAAGGGCTGGCCGTTCACCTCGACTTCGTTCAGCCGTAGTTGCTCCACGTCATCCGTGAAGAACGGCACGCGCGCATCCGCGCTTGCCGTTCTCATCAGCACATCGCGGAAACGGACGTTGCGCGCATGGCGCAGGAAAAAGCCCCACGCCGGGATCGGATGGAACGAGGGAAATTCGGGATACTCCTTTTCCTGCTCCGGCACGTCGTGATGCGCCGCATCCTCCGCCGTGCCGCCGCCGGGAAAAGTGACGTCGATGTTCTCAAACGACAAATCCTCAACGCAGTGGCCGGGCACGCCGGTGACGATGATGCCCGCTTTGCGCGGGAGTTTTCCGTAAAGCAGGTAGCCCTCCTCCCACACGCGCATCGTGACGTTGCGGATCGAGACGTTTTTCAAAATGCCCGTGGGACGATCCGGCTGGTCCGCGAAGTATTTCCGGAGGCGGCTGCCGAGCCGGATGAAGATCGGGCCGGAGACGTTGTCCATGATCACGTTGTTCACCTGGATGTTCTCCATCCGGCAGCCGTCCATGCTGATGATTTTCAAGCCGCCGCCGTGAGTGTCGCGGATGACGATGTCGCTGAAGATGATGTTCCGAAAATCGCCCGCCGATTCCGTGCCGAGCTTGAGCGCGCCCCACACGCTGCGGATCACGCAGCCGGTCACGACGATGTTTTCCGAGGGCGTGGCGCGGGTCGATTTGATGCAAATGGCGTCGTCCCCGCAGTCGAGGTCGCACGCGGAAATGCGGACGCGCCGGCACGAATCCACATCGATGCCGTCGTTGTTGCCGTTGGTGTGACTGCGGATCGTCATCCCTTGGATCAGCAGATTTTCGCAGCCGAGATAATGGCTCACCCAGCCCGGCGAATCCTTCAAGGTGATGCCGGTGACCTGCACGTCCTTGCAGTCGATGAACCGCACCATGAACGGCCGCCCGTCCTCCTCGTAGCCGAACGCGCCACCGACGCCGTCGATCGTTCCCTGCCCGGTGATTGCGGCGTTCGTGATGCCGTTGGCATAAATGAGGCAGCGGTTGCGCTTCTGCCCGACCGCATCGGTGAACCCGCCGGTGACTTCCGGGTAATCCTCGATGCGCGGACTGCCTCGGAGCACGGCTCCATTGTCCAAATGCAGGGTTACATTCGAGCGGAGAGTCAGCGTGCCGGTTTCGTAAGTTCCCGCCGGCACAAAAACCGTTCCGCCTCCATTTGCCGAACAAGTATCGAGAACAGCTTGAATCGCGGCGGTTTGGACGGTTTCAAGGCCGGGGCGAACTCCATGGTTGGTTGCAAGAATCATTTGGTTTTAGAGAGAAAAGAGTGATCGGAAAAGAATTGTTCGGACGCCTTAGCGAGATTGTTGAATATCGGTGTTGAACAACATTGTCACGCAAAAATCCGACTTTGTTTGCACGCTTAAAGTGAGAATCTGCGCGAAACGCATGATACTTGGTTATGTTTCTCGTGCAAAAAAACCGGGAATTCAGTTAAGCCATTCTCGTTGCGGATTGAACAGTTTAACGACACCCCCCTTGAAACCTTAATCACAAACTTTATTCTCCGATCGCCGCACCCCTCCGTCCGCTGCCCTTCAAAAACCCACACCCGCGAAGCAAGCAAGACCTCCACCCGTCTGAATCCGAGCGGAGTTCCTACACTCGGATCGTCGCCATGAATCTCTCCGGCGCGAAGAACGGCGCCTCGCAGATCGAACTCAGTCCTGTGAATGGCGACCCGGTCGCCACCGGGACAAATTTAGAACGACAACAACAAGCCTTGCTTCACATACGGAAACAACAGCAAGACCTGAGCATAACCGGCAGCTCCGGCTCCGGGTTGACGTTTGAATCAGCGATTACGGCTTTGACCGAGGCGCTTCCTCGGTTTCGATCAATACAACGCGGTGTTGCATGGCATTCTTGTTATCGACGTTCGCGGATGGCGCAAGATCGTTGCCTCATTTGAAAAAACTCGGGGTTACAACTCGGCCCCGCCGACCAGATGCTTGCTTTTTCTGAAACCGCAATCACATTGGAAATGAAGTAATCACCAACCATAAAACAGAAAGGAAATCTCATGGCTCACGAACTCACACCCTTAGCGTATCCAACCAACGCCCTCGAACCGCACATCGATGCGCGGACGATGGAAATCCACCACGACAAACATCACGCGGCTTACGTCAACAACCTCAACAACGCGATCAAGGGCAACGCGGAACTGGAGAAGAAGTCGTCGGAAGAACTCATCAAGAATCTCGACGCGGTGCCGGAAGCCATTCGCACGGCCGTCCGCAACAACGCGGGCGGCGATGTCAACCACACCATGTTCTGGCAACTCATGACGCCGGGCGGAGCGAAAGAGCCAACCGGCAAGCTTGCCGACGAAATCAAAGCGACTTTCGGCAGCTTCGATGAGTTTAAGGCCAAATTCGAGGAGGCTGGCGTCAAGCGATTCGGCAGCGGCTGGGCGTGGCTCGTGCGTGATGGCGGCGGCAAACTTCAAATCATGTCCACCGCAAACCAAGACAACCCGATCACGGATGGCCATTTCCCGATTCTCGGCAACGACGTTTGGGAGCACGCCTATTATCTCAATTACCAAAACCGCCGTCCCGATTATCTCAAGGCTTGGTGGAACGTGGTGAACTGGGACGAGGTCGCCAGGCGTTACGCAGCGGCCTGAACGCATCGCTGGAGAATTGGAGTAATGGAGCAGTTGGAGTGTTGGGCTTGCGTCCAAGTTCCACTGCTCCATTTTCCATTCCTCCAAAACTCCATCACTCCAATTCCTCATGGCCTTCCTCAACGACAACTATCTCAAACTCCGCGCCGGATACTTGTTTCCAGAAATCGGGAGGCGCGTCGCCTCGTTCTGCGATCAGAATCCCGATGCCGCGAAACGCGTGATCCGCTGCGGCATCGGTGACGTGACGGAACCTCTGCCGGCCGCCGTGCTGGCCGCGCTGCACAAGGCCGTGGATGAAATGGGAAGGCGGGAGACATTCCACGGCTACGGGCCTGAGCAGGGCTATGAGTTTCTCCGCCACGCCATCGCGCAAAACGACTATCCGTGATTGCGGACTCGAAATCGCCGACGATGAGATTTTCGTTTCCGACGGATCGAAGTGCGACTGCGGCAACATCCTCGACATCCTCGGTCACGAAAATTTCATCGCGGTGATGGATCCGGTTTATCCGGTGTATGTCGATACCAACGTCATGGCCGGACACACCGGGCCGGCGAACGAGTTCGGGGCATTCGAGGGACTCGTCTATCTGCCGTGCAACAAGGAGAACGGATTCGTGGCCGACATTCCGAAGGAAAAAGTCGATGTCGTTTATCTCTGCTTCCCGAACAACCCGACCGGGGCCGTCGCCACGCGCGATCAGCTTGCGAAGTGGGTGGAATACGCGTTGCGCCACGATGCGATCCTGCTCTACGACGCCGCCTACGAGGCCTACATCGGCGAGCCGGGCATCCCGCATTCCATCTACGAGATCCCCGGCGCGCGGGATTGCGCGATCGAGTTCCGGAGCTTCTCAAAAAACGGCGGATTCACCGGCGTGCGGTGCGCGTTCACGGTCGTGCCGAAAGCATTGCAGGCGCAAACGCGCAACGGCGAAAAGAAACCGCTTCATCCGCTGTGGAACCGTCGGATGAGCACGAAGTTCAACGGTGTGAGTTACATCGTTCAGCGTGCCGCGGAAGCACTCTACACTCCCGAAGGCAAGGAGCAGGTGCGCGCTCTCATCGAGCACTACATGGGTAATGCGAAAATCCTTCGCGAGGCTTGCAAGGATGCGGGACTCGAAGTTTTCGGCGGAGTCAACGCGCCCTACATCTGGGTGAGAACTCCGAACGGCATCAGCAGTTGGGACATGTTCGACATGATGCTCAACGACGCGAACATCGTCGTGACTCCCGGCAGCGGGTTCGGCAGCGCGGGCGAGGGATACTTCCGGATCAGCGCGTTCAACAGCCGCGCCAATGCCGGGGAAGCCGCACGCCGCATCCGCGCGATGAGCTAAATCCGATGCCGCGCCTGGACGAAGAATTCCTGGAACTCACACGTCGCTTGAATGAGGCGGGCGTCCAATTCGCCGTGTGTGGCGCCCTTGCGCTCGGACTTCACGGCCATCCGCGTGCAACCATGGACATTGATCTCATCGTCACTCCGGAGAGTTTGTTCGAGGCGAAGCGCATCGTGAAGGCTGCGGGTTTCGTTGTTGCAGCTTCGCCAATGAAATTCGGCGGTGGGGCGACGCATGTCATTCGCTTGAGCAAGTTTTTTCCCGGTGAAGATCAGCCGCTCACCGTTGACCTGCTGCTTTTCCGCGAAGACCACGCCGCGCACATCCAAACCGAAATTGTTCCATTGGCGGGCGTGCCGGTTCCAGTGGTCACTCGCGACACTTTGGTTTATTTGAAAAGAGACTTGAGCACTCGACCGCAAGACCATGTGGACATTCAGCGATTATTGAGCAATGACGTGGAAGACTAAACCCAGCACCATTGACGCGAAAACGGCGGAGCGCCGCCTGCGCACCATCTCAGAACTTCGCAACCTTTGTCTCCTGCTCGCCCAAGCCAAGAAGGAGAGCGACGCAAAGGGGGGAAGTGCAGTCCAAAAGTTTTCAGCATGGACTGACGCAGACCGCATCGCATGGGAGCAATTGGAGAAAGAGGCAGGCGCAACGAAAAACTGACTTTCGCTCACACCTTGCGCCCGAACTTCTTCTCAAGCTCCGCATAGCTGATCTGAATCATCGTCGGGCGGCCATGCGGGCAGCAGTAGGGGAGTTCACAGGCGAGCAGGTCTTGAATCAGCCGCACGAGCTCCGGCTCGCGCAAATAGTCGTTCGCCTTCACCGCGTGCCGGCAAACCGTTGTGGCGATCACGTCTTCGCCAAGGCGCAGCTTTGAAGTCTGCGTGCTGGTCTGGCGCAGTTCGTCGATGATGTCGCGGATCAACTGAAGCGGATCGCTCGCACGGATGAATTGGGGGAGCGTGTCGATTTTGAAGGTGCCGGCCCCGAACGGCTCGATGCCGATGCCCATCTTGTGAAGCGTCGGCATGTTTTGCGCGATCCAGTCGCCGTCGCGCGGACCGAGTTGAATCGTCAGTGGCATCAACAAGCGTTGGGCTGGCACTCCCTGGTCTTCCATCCGGCGGCGGAGTTCCTCGAACAGAATCCGCTCGTGCGCCGCGTGCTGATCCACGAGCACAAGGCCGGTGGCGTTTTCCATGAGCACGTAGAGTTTGCCAAGCACGCCGAGGATTTTGAAATTTTGGATTTTGGATTTTGGACTTTGGATTTGTCCGGCCAATCGGTGTTCGGCGTTCGATGTCTGCCCTTCTTCCGGTTGAGGAGCCGGCTGCAAAGGAAGCGCAGACCAGTCGCGGCGCAGCGTGATCTGCTCGCGCGGCTCAATGAGCGGCGGGGTCACTGGGATTGCGGAAAGCGGATTGCGGATCGCGGAAAGATTTTCAGCGTGCGCTTCTTCACTTTCCGGTATCCGCAATCCGCTTTCCGCAATCGGATTTACAAACGTCCTCGCCCAGGCGCCGCGACTCGATTCGATCGCGCATCGCACCGACTCGACAAGCGCCTCGCGCAAGACGGCGGGATCGCGGAAGCGGACCTCGCGCTTGGCGGGATGCACGTTCACATCGACGGCGGCGGGATCCATGTCGAGGAACAGAAAAGTCACCGGATACTGCCCTTTCATCAGCGCGGTGTGATAGCCCTCGCGCAGCGCGTGATGAACCGCGCTGTTCTCGACCGCCCTTCCGTTCACGAAAACGATCTGCTGGGCGCGGGTGGAGCGTCCCACGCCGGGCTTGCCAATGAAGCCCCGGATCGCAATGTCTCCCGGCACCACTGGAATCTCGATCAGCTCGCTGGACAAATCGGAGCCGCACAGGTCGCGGATGCGCTCGATCAAGTTCCGCGCGGGCGGCAGTTGCCACACGACTCTTTCATCCTTCACAAAAACGAACCCGATCTCCGGATGACCGATCGCCTGCAAGTGGAGCTGCTGCTCGACGTGGCTCGACTCCGTGTTTTCCGAGCGCAGGAATTTCCTTCGCGCGGGCAGATTGTAAAAAAGCGAGCGCACTTCGATCTGCGTGCCTGGCGCTTCGCCGCCGTCGCGGACGTGCTCGATCTTGCCGCCGTTGACCATCACTTCGGTTCCGGCGAGTGCCTGGTGTTCGCGCGTGGTCAGACAAAAGCGCGACACACTTGCGATGCTCGGCAGCGCCTCGCCGCGAAAGCCGAGCGTCGAGATCGCCGCGAGATCGTGTCCCGAGCGAATCTTGCTCGTCGCGTGGCGTTCGAGACAAAGCAGCGCGTCGTCGCGATCCATGCCGCTGCCGTCATCGACCACGCGGATGGTAGAGACGCCGCCGCGCCGGATCATCACCTCGATGCGCTTCGCCCCGGCGTCGATGCTGTTCTCGACGAGTTCCTTCACGACCGACGCGGGCCGCTCGATCACTTCGCCGGCAGCAACCTGGCTGGCAACTTCTTCGGGCAATAGGCGAATGCGGCTCATTGGCCGGAAACATCGGCGAACGCGATTTCCAAGACAAGCGCGTTCCAGCCGCCGTGTTCAGGCGCCGGATGCGGAAAACTGCGCGTCCGGTGGTGTGGAATGGCCGGGCGGCGCAATCCAGTGGTTCCACCCGATCTTTGCAGGCGTTGCGCCCGGACTGGGGCTCGAAGCCGGGGTTGCGGATGGGGTGGGAGTCGGAGAAGGCGAGGGGGTTGGCGTGGGTGTGGGGGGTGGCTTGATCAAATTCTCCCAAGTGTGCAGTTCTCCCTGGCAGCCGCCGATCTCGTTGAGAAGTTGCTCGCAGCGTGTACGCCACTTTTCCAAGTCGGGCGCGTCGAATGGTTTGTCGGCTGAATTCGGAAAGACGAGGTAGGTCACTTTCAAATCGCTCACCGGCCGGTTGTTCGCGCTGGCTCTGGCGTTGATTTCCTTGCCGATGCGATAAGAACCTTCGCCCATTTTGTTGGACGGCCCGACGTCGCCGACGATCAATGGATAGAGCGTGTTCTTGTAAATGACGACGCAGTAGTCGCCAACCTGCGGAGTGAATGGCTGGCCGTCTTTTGTGACAAGCGAGCCGGGCAGGACGATGTAGGGATCGGTCGTGGCAACGAGGAAACTGTGCGACTTCAGTCGGTTCACTTCGTAGCGGAGTTCGGGAATCAACGTGCGCAATTCCTGGGCGCGTTCAGCGCCCGCTGTCTTCGCGGCCAGTTCGTCTTCGAGCTGTTTCAGCTTCGTCTCGCGCGAGGCGAGAAATTGATTGGGTACCGCGGTTTTCTTCGGCCATTGGTAGCTGGTCATCGGCTGGTAGTTGGCCGACGAACCATCGACGAGCGGCACGCGGTCGCTGTCCGAGCCGTCCATGTCGATGTCCATGTCGGCTTGAATCAGGAGCGCATGACGCCTGGTCGTGGGATCCTGCAATTCAAGCACGGTCTCGCAGTCGTAAAAATTGTGACGCGAAAGCAGCAGGTCGAGGCGCGCGAGATTCTGCCGGAGCGCGTTCACCTTCAGGCGGTAGAGCCGGTCGAAAAACGGCGACACCTTTGCCGCCGGAAGCATCGTCGCAAGCCCCGGCAGCACGATGGGAAGCTGGTCGTTCAACGCCGCGATCTGCTGGAGATCGCTGTTCGGTTTTGGCACCTGCACTTTCAGTTGCAGGTCGAGCGCATAGCTCGCGGGCGTGTTTCGCTCGTTGGTGGCGGTCGTCCCGAATTCGGTTTCGACGCTGGATCGAAGCTGCATTCCGTTGAAAAGCTTGGAAACTTCCAGGCGCTTCGCAGGCACGTAGATCGGTGTCGGCGACGGGACGGGTGTCGGCGTCTGGGCGGGCGTTGGAGCCGGCGTCGGAGTTGGTTTCTCCTCCGCTTCATCGGCGCGCCGAACACAGCCCGCGAGGATTGCGATCAGCGCCAACGCAATGAAGATCCGTGTTTTCACTGAATGAAATATCCCGCCACGCGCCACTGGCCGTCGGATTCGAGGATCATCGTCACTGTCTCGCGGGCGTCCTCCTTTTTCTCGAACGACGAGTTGAACTGAATGACGTAATACTCGCCATCCGGTGCGCCATTTAGCGACGTGGCATGCTTGCGCGATTTCTCCGCGCGCGAGACGAGCTTCCCGAGCGGCTCGCGCCCGGCGGTCAGCATCGACTCCCATTTTTCAGGCGTCACTTTTTTTCGAAAAAGCTCCGAGGACTCTCTGCCGCTGGCCGCATAGTCGCCGGAATCGACCAGCTTCAGCCACGCCAGCGCCGCGGACATGGCATCGTCCGATGCGGCGGCATCCGCCCGCCCGCCAGACGCGAGCAAAAGCACAATGGCGAGAATGATCGCGGCCTTCATCGGCTACTTTCTGTACCAAACAAGCAGCGTCACCACGATTCCCGCGATGCTGAGCAGTGCCATCAACCCGCCTGGCACGATGGCTTTCTTGTGGATGAAATCCGGCACGAATTTTCCCGCGAGCAACACGGAAACAATGAGTCCCAAAATCAGCGCCGGTTGAAGCTTTTCAGGCAGGAGATAGCTGGCGACGAGCAGCAGGATTCCCGACGTTCCTCCGGCAACGAGAGACACGGTGCTTTTCGATTTTAGGAAACCCATCAGCCCTCCGGCCATCGTGAGGAGTCCGAAAATCACGTAGTAAATTTTTGCGACATCAATCATGCCGATTCCAATAAAGGAAGTCGCGCAGGCATACAACCCCCAAAGGCGATGGGGAACGCATCGCGGCGGTCTCGTCAGCGCCTGCGGCTGATGAAGAAACGAATCAGAAAAAGCGGCATCGCGCAGGTGATCGCCATGACGACTGCGACCAAAAGACCGGGGACCACGCGCGCGCGGTCGTGAGCGACGGCCCTGAGCGCCTCGTGCGCGACCTGCCCGACAGGCACTTTGAAAAACTCCGGCGCAGCCATGTCCCCGCCGGAATCGCGCGCCGCGACCGAGCCGAATTCCGTGTCAACCGGACCCGGGCAAAGCGTCGTGACCGAAACACCGGTGCCGCGCAGTTCGGCCCGCAGAGCCTCGGAGAAGCTCGTCACGTACGCTTTCGTGGCTGCATAGACCGCCATGTTCGGGATCGGCACAAAGCTCGCGATCGAGCTGACGTTGAGAATCGCAGCCTCTTGGAAACTGCGGAGTGTCGGCAGCAGGTGGTGTGTCAGCTTTGTCAACGCGGTGATGTTCACATCCAGCATGGCCTTTACCTTCACCCAATCGCTTGTCATGAATTCGCCGCGGTCGCCCAGGCCGGCGTTGTTGATCAGGAAATTGACGCGGAGATTGTTTTCATGGAGCCATTTCAGGAAGTCGTTCGTGGCTGTCTCGTCGGCGAGATCGAGACCGTAGGTGAACACGTTGAGGCTTGGATGCTCGCGAAGCAGATCGGCTTGCAGCGAGTCCAAACGATCGAGACGGCGCGCCACGAGCACCAGCGCATGGGCGTCGGGCGCAAGCTGGCGGGCCAGTTCTTTTCCGATCCCTGCCGAAGCGCCCGTGATCAAAGCTGTGCATCCTTGGAAACAGTTCATGCCGGATTCTCCCAGTTCTGTGGCGATAGTCGAGCGGGGAACGGGATGGCTGTGACTCGATTCACGTTTGACCTGCGGAATTGCATCGGCAATTGGTTGCGCATGAACGTGCTGAATCTCGAAAACCAAACTCCGTTCACCACCAAAGACGGCTCAACGATTCGAAGCATCCTCGACGCGACGAACGCGCCTGTCCGGAATCAAAGCCTCGCCGAGGCGCGCGTGCCTGCAGGCGCCGCAACCCAGCGGCATTATCACAAGCTGTCGGAGGAGTTTTACTTCATCCTGGAAGGCTCGGGTGAGATGAACGTCGATGACGAGACGCGCACGGTTGGTCCCGGCGATGCGATTCTCATTCCGCCTATGGCGTGGCACACGATTCGCGCCACGACTTCGCTCCGCTTCCTCTGCTGCTGTGCGCCGGTGTATTCGCACAGCGACACCTATTTCCAGTGAAGTCCCGCGAAGTGAACTATTTTTGGCTAAAATCTTGAAGCTCGCGCAGCTTCGCAAGCGCGCGCCCGCTGTCGATGATCTCCTTTGCCATCGCGATGCCCTGTGGCAAATCGGGAGCGAGTTCAGCGACGACAAAAGCCGCCGCGGCATTCAGCAACACGACGTCCCGTTTTCCGCCGCGAATCGTTCCGTCGAGAATTCCGATCAAAATGCGGGCGTTCTCGGTCTTGTCGCCGCCGCAGAGTTCGGTTGTTTCGACTCGGGCAAAACCGAACTGCTCCGGTGCGATCGTGAATGCTTCGATGCCGGCCGTGCTGACTTTGCGCACAAATGTCGGCCCGATCGTCGAAATCTCATCGACCCCTTCGCCTTCGGCATTCCGCCCATGCACCGCCCACGCGTGCTTGCGCCCAAGCAGGATGAACACTTCCGCGAATTTCGGCAGCAGCGGCTCCGAAAAAACGCCGATCAACTGGTAGTCCGGCTTCGCAGGGTTCAACAGCGGCCCGAGCATGTTGAACACCGTTGTCACCCCTTGCTCGGCGAGCGCCTTTCTCACCGGCCCGATCACTTTGAATGCGGGATGGTAGTTCGGCGCGAAGAGGAAGCCGACCCCGAGATCCTCGACACATCGCCTGAGTTGCTCCGGCGGCAGATCGATTTTGATGCCGAGTTCCTCCAGCACATCGGCACCGCCGCATTTCGAAGTGATGGCGCGGTTGCCGTGCTTGACGACCACCGCACCGCCCGCGGCGACCACGAACATGCTTGTCGTCGAGACGTTGAACAGCCCCATGCGGTCCCCGCCGGTGCCGCAGATGTCGAGCATCGGCCCGCGCTGCTTCGCGCTCTCGATCTGCGGATCGACGGCGTGGAGGAGAAGTGCTTTGACGAACCCGGCGATTTCGTTCGCTGTTTCGCCCTTCGTCCGCAGCGCCTTGAGGAAGTCGGCCTTTCCCCGGTCCGGGATTTCCGGGGAAACGAGGTTCGCCACGGCGCGTTCGATATCGCCGTTTGAAAGCTCGGACCCGCGCGAAACTTTTTCTATGAATTGCTGCACGCGAACTGAATAGCTACTGACTGCCGCCGGGCAAAAGCCATTTCGTCAGGAATTTCAGCCGCCCACGTAGAGCACGGCGAACGCGATCAGAATCAGCGCGATCAGAACCGCGATCGTGATCTTGATCCAGCTCAGCGGATATTTGCCCGCGATTGCGCCGGTGTAGCCATTGACGACGACTTGGAAACCTTTGGCTCCATAATTGTAAGTCACAAGCCACACCGGAACGAGCACGTGTTTGAATGTCTGGGCCGAGTAATCCGCGCTGACTTGCAGGTTCCGATGTGTGTCGCCGGGCACTTCACGGGCGCACATCGACTCGATCTCCGAGTCCATCTGATCGCGCGCGTGCTGCGCCGCCGCGATGAGGTCGATCTGGTATTGCTCGACGACCCAGCCGGAAAGAAAACCCGGATCGTATTTCACCAACTCCGACGTGGGAAACGGCTCTATTTTTCGCAGCAACTCCATCGGCACGCCCTGCGATGCCGGCACGAGTTCATCATCGAAAAAGTGGTCGAGCGAACCCGCGCTCGGCTGCCAGCGCGTGCGCTGCACCTGGCGGGTCTGCTGCTTGCCATTGCCGTCCCGATAGCTTTCGGTTTCGTAATAATGATAGCCGGACTCCGCCGTCCACTCGGCGGAAACTTGCGCGTCGAAAGTCCAATACGGCAGATACAAACCGTGCAGCGTATCGGTGAGCGCCCTTGATTTGAGGCTGCCCGGTGCGAACCAATGGCTGCCGTACCATTCACGAATTTTTTCGCGGACTGCCGTATCGCTGAGTTTGAACGCGAGCAGGCTTTCCGGTTTGATGGGCGCCTTGATCTGGTCGCAGGGAATCAGGGATGTGGACCCGCAGAAATCACAGCGCTGCCCGACGCGGCCGGCATCGAAGACGGAGATGGCCTGGCAGCTCTGGCACTTTACGGAGACTTTCTCCGCCTGCCATCCACGCTGATCGTCAGGAATGCTGCGAAGCGCGGCGGCAAGATCACGCTCCTCGATTTCTCCGGTCGCTGTGTCGAGTTTTGCGGGCGAAACAGTGCCGCAATAGGCGCACACGAGCGATTGCTTTGCGGGATGCCAGCGCGCCTCTCCGCCGCAAGCAGGGCACGAGAATTTACGGTTGGCTGTGACCTCGGACACGTTCGTGGGCGATGGTGGCCGTCCGCGGACGCAGGTGGGCTAGTAGGTCTTCGAACTCAGATCGGCGAGTCTCGCTTCAAGCTTCTCGCAGCGCAGCTCGGCGGCATCGCGCGCGCGGCGCTCTTCCATGAGGCTTTCCTCGAGATCGCGAATCCGCTGCTGCAAACTGAGGCGAATGCTGGTGCGCACTGGTTGCTCCTCATCTTGACGAGCGGGGCGCCTAAGTGCCTCGATTTCCTTGACCGCTTGTTGCGAACCGTCCCTGCAGTTCGTGATGATGGTCTCGGCATTGATCTCGCCCACTTCGAAAAACTCTTTCACCGCTCCGATCGTCGTGGGGCCGTAGAATTGATCAGGACTCACCTCGATCAAATAGTCCATCTCCAACTCGGGAATCATGGGTGCCTTGGTCCACGTTTTCTCGTCGGTTGAGACTTTGTCGAGTGGCGATACTTGAGCGTCCTTCGCCCAGTTTTGAAGTTGTTTGAAGGCGATTGGTCCGAAGACGGTTCCGTCATCGGTACTTCAACAAAAACCATTTTTGGGATTCTTCCATGTCAGGGATTTTCTGTTTGAGCTGGTGGATTTTCTTGGGTCTTCGCAGGAGGGATGTTTAAAGTTTGGCCGATCTGCAACTTCCGATCGTCCGTAATTTTGTTCATTTTTAACAAACTTCCGACGGTGATCTTGTAGTGTTTGGCGATGGACGTCAATGTTTCGCCTTTGGCAACCACATGGCTCATTGAACCGCTCTCCACCGGTTCGGCCTTGGGCGGCTCGGAGGCGGGAGTCGCTGCGGGAGCGGGTTCAGGCGTGACAGCCTGGGCGGGAACTGCCGCCGGAGCGCCGTGCGACCCTTCGATCAACTGGCTCAGCCTGGCGACTTGCTGCGTCAGCGCCTCGATCTGACGCGACTGCTGCTGGAGACTTTGCCGGATGGCGTGCAGGTCACTGTTTTCCACGGCGGCAGGAGGTTCCGCTTCCTGCGCGAACAGCAGACGCCCGGCAAGAATCATCAGCGCGCAAGTTGAAATGGCGTTCCGATTCATGGGGGAACAATAGTCATGTATTTCATTCGATAGCAAGTCCCGCGCAGAATACCCCTCAGAATTTACTGGCGAGTTCGCTTGAAAGTGGACGGCTTTTCCAAAAGCCGCGAGGGACTTGAAAGTCCCTCCCACTTTTCGCATCTCATTCCAAAAGGTGGCGCAGCGGAACTTGGGAAGTTTGAATCTGCAATTCTCAAGACCTGAGACCTATGGATTCGCCCCCATCTATGTAATCCGTCAGCGTCTGCACTGGTACTCGTGTTGCCGCAGAACGGGCGTGCCGCCGATCTCACCCGGCGTGGAAATGATGATTTTCTTTCGCATGAAATCAGCATCCCGCAAACTCCCGTGAACTCAAGCGCACTCTGAAGCTACATGCGATGCGTTTTTCATCCGACAGCGCCTTGAGCCGATTATGCATGCCCGGCGTCCAAACCTGATTTGAAGTCTCTGAAACGGAGGTTAAGAACTTTGAATCTGCAATTTTGAAGAAACGTACCGATCCATTTTAAGACACCACTGATTCAACGGTAACTTTTAAAGCCCATGAGAATAGGAATTAGAATGCAGCAGAATGAGTTCGGCAACCGCGAGACCGACGACTTTGTAGCCCTCGTCGCTCAGAACGGTTCCTCGATTTTTACCGAACTGTTTTATATATCCGAGGACGGCAGCCAAAATTCTGGCTGGGTAGTGCTAAGTCCAACCGAAGCGATACAACTAGCTGCGACATTGATTGCCGTAGCGGGAGGCTACACCCAAGGCAAGAAGGCTGGTTTCTCTGTCGTGGCAGGCAGCATCATCAGCACCTCCGTCGGAGAAAATGCGTATCCGCCAACATGAGAGTAAAACGACCACAGAAAAGAAGAAATCGCAAAAGGCCTTTGGATTTGCCAGGACTAGAAGCCTTGTCAACATCTAATCCGGGTATGTCACGAGATTCTACTAATCAGTTACGGTAAGGATTGGGGTCTAAATAATTTAATATGGAATACTCTCCTGAAGTAATGGCAATACTGACTGGAAGTTCAGCTTCAGGTTCAGCTTCAGCTTCAGGTTCAGCTTCGGGTTCAGCTTCAGCTTCAGGTTCAGCTTCGGGTTCAGCTTCAGCTAATCAACCCGCCCCGCTCCCGAACAACTTTTCAACACCCACATACACTCAGCAAATCGGCGTCAGCGCGCTCGTTATCGTCATTTTGGTTTTGTGCCTGATGCGCTTTCAAACTTTTAACAAAGCCCGCTGGATTTATGGGATGTTGCTGGTGCTAACGGCCCTGAGCATCTGGTTCCTGCCGTGGCTGGCGCTGCTATGGGTGCTCTTTATTTTCTACACGTTCTACTGCTTCCACGACCCGAATCGAGTAATGCATGTTAATCCCGAAACGGACAGCCGACATTTCGACACAGTTGCCGACGAACTCGAACGTGGCTTTCATGTCCCGGGGCTATGGACACGTGCTTACGCCGAGGCCGACGGCGACGAGGCACGGACTAAGGCCATCTACATTCGGCATCGTGTAGTACAACTCGGCGGTTATACCAGCTCTAAGAACCAATCAAGCGAACCGACCTCAACCTCTCAGCCCTCAGCGAGGCACCACAAGGATTATCAGGGTGTCGGTGGCTGGTTGCTCCTTTTCTGTGTTGGCCTTACGATACTGCTCCCACTAGGCACACTTGGGCGCATAGGCCAAGACTCAGATGAGTCTAGGCAACTCGCTGCGACGATCCCGAACCTTGCTGCGGCTGTCAGCATCGACAACTTTATAGTGGGTGTCATCCTCCTTTCCGGCTTCATCGTTGGAGTGCAGCTTTGGCGGGTCCAGCCAGCAGCAGCTAGGGCGGCACGCACATACCTCCTATTTCGGCTCGGCCTCAGTATTCTCCGGTGCATCCTTCTCATCTCGATTCCGCATATTTCGCCGAACAACTTAGCGGCCTACGCAACCGAGATTTTCATTCGCATCGGCCTTTTTGAGCTTATCCATTTCGGTATCTGGTATCCATACTTCCGAATTTCAAAACGTGTGAAAGCAACATTCCCCGAAAGCGCCTAGCGCCAGTTAAGTTTTCCTCTTATCCAAGTTGCACGTAGGTACGCGGTTGGCTTTGAAGCTGTGCTTCGTTCAGCGCCGCCTCAATCAAACCGGCAATCTCTAAATCGGAGACGTTGACGCAAAATGGACGAGGGAACAGCATCGCTGCGTGAAAGTCCGCGACGCAATCAAGCTCATCGAAGAAGACGGCTGGTATCTTGCACGCACGCGCGGGAGTCACCGGCAATACAAACATCCGGCCAAACGCGGCTTGGTCACGATTGCTGGCAAGCCCGGCGACGAGCTTGCACCCGGCACCAAGAGTAGTATCCTCAAGCAAGCAGGACTGAAATGACCCGTTACTTAATCATCATAGAAGAGACCTCCATGGGGTACTCCGCTTATTCGCCGGATTTGCCGGGTTGCATCGCGACTGGCCGCACGCGCGAGGAGGTGCAGCGCGAGATGCACGACGCCATCGAATTTCAGATCGAGGGACTGCGTGAAGATGGCTTGCCGGTTCCCGAGCCAGCATCGAGTGCAGAATACGTGGAAGTCGCGCTGGCTTAGTCGGCTCAGCGCTTGGTGAACCAGCCATCGACGAAGACGAGCACCAGAGCACAGCGCACCTTGCGTTTTCGCCGAAGGCTCCTGAAGTTGGAAAATGCCTGAGAGGACGCAAAAACCGGTGAGTCCCGCGCCTTGGGAGCCAAAGCAAGGCGAGGGTGGGGGCCCGAAAGCCCCGGAGATCTCGAAGCCCGAAGCGATTATTGTTTTTGCGCGAACACCTTGAAGCACTCGATGAAGCCCGTCGAAAAATCCTGCGGACGCGCTTCGATCCACATCGCGATCAACGGCACCGGAAAAAAGCTGCCGCACTCGATTTCCGAACGAGCAAGGACGAACGGGCCTTCGTGCGACGCGCGGTAGAGATGCACGAACTCCTGCCCGGTATTTTCAGATGCAGCGATCTTCGCCACGAACTCCACCCGGCTTACGACGCCAAGCTCCTCCTCGATCTCGCGCTCCGCCGTGGTATCGTAGTCGCCGCCCGCATTCAGGTGCCCCGATGCGCTGGAATCCCACTTCGAGGGATGCGCGTCTTTCCAGCGCGAACGCTTCTGCAGGAACAACTCGCCCTCGCGATTGAAGACAAACACATGCACCGCCCGGTGACGCAGTTTCCGCGTGTGAACTTCGTGGCGCGACGCCGTGCCTGTGGCGCGATCGGTTTCATCGACGACATCGAAGATCTCGCCGTGAACATTCTGCGCCGCCGTCTCGTGAAGCGGCCGGATGAGGTTCGTCAGCCGAATCCATTGCTCCAGGCTCAACTCCTCGGCGCGCACCGTCGCCGGCACACCAAGCAAGTCCGGCCAATCGACGCCGTAGCTTGCGATCAGCTTGCGAAGCTGCTTCCGCCGCTGCGAGAATCCTTGCTTCACGAGCGTGTTGAAAAACGCGCCGTCGCATTCCGGCAATTCGTCGGGGTCGCGCGGCACGAGCAACACCACGGCGGACTCCACTTTTGGCTCCGGCGTGAAAACACTGCGCGGTAGCGTCCGCAGGTAATTCACGCGCCAGCGGCGCTGCACGATCAGCGTCAGTGCGCCATACTCCTTGGTGCCGGGCTTTGCGGACAGCCGCTCCGCCAGCTCGCGCTGCATGGTGAACAGCAGTCGTTCGACCGCGATTGGTTCACCCGTGAACGCGAACAGAATCGGGCTGGTGACATAGTACGGCAGATTTCCAAGCACCTTCACAGGCGCTTTCGGAAGCAGCATCCGCACATCGAACTCCAAAGCGTCTCCCTGCACGATTTCGACATGCCCGTTTTCGCCGAAGCGATTCTGCAAAAAACCCGCGAGCCGCCGATCTTTCTCAAGGAGCGTCGCCGATCCGCATTGAGGCAGCGCGAACTCCGTCAGCGCACCGAGCCCCGGCCCGATCTCCACGAGATGCTCGTCGGGTTTGAGATCAAGCTGCGCGACAATCCACGCCGCGAGATTTTGATCGTGCAGAAAATTCTGCCCGAGGCTCTTGCTTGGACGCAGGTCGAGTTCGGCGAGCGTCGCATGAATGGTCGAGAGCTTCATGAAGACGCGCCCGGCAATTCCTTTCGCGCGCCTTTTTTTCGACGAAACAAACTCCGCGCATCGGCGATCGAAACGCCTTCTATGAAATAAGCGATTGCCGCCCGCCCGATCGCGTAGGTGCCCGCTCCTGCGAGCGCGCCGGAGATCGCGTTTCCCCAGCCGGGAAAAACTTTCAGCAGCGCCCGCGAACCTTCGCGCAGGACGAGGCCCGCACCGACGTTCGCTCCGAGAGCCGCCATGAATTCGGCGGTGAGGCGCGCACTCACATCGCGCCCGCTGATGTACATGATGCCTCCGACCATCATCATTTGCAGCGAGGTGAGGATCGGAAAGTCCGCGAGCGGGATCGGCTGCGTGCCGATGGCCGTGCAGATCGCCGTGATCGATTTCATGAGCGTGTGGGCGATCTCCGCCTGCGCCGGACGAACCCGCGACAGACGCGCCATTTCGAGCTTCGCCTCCTCGGGCAATTCCTGCGTGATGATTTGCGCGAGACGCTCGATGTTTTGGCGCTCGTCGCGATCCGCGTCGATGGAGCCATCGAGCCGGAAACGCATGAACGAAGAAATGGCCAGCGTCGTCACCAGTTGCCCGCTGATGGAAGCCCTGGTCAACAAAGAGGCATGCAGTTGCTGGCGCGCGGCCTCCCCGTTCTCCGCGTGCTCCTGTTTCACCACAATGCCGATCAAGCCGGGCCGCAGTTTGTGGCGCTGCTCCACGAATTCCAAAATCTCGGCGCTGAGATCGAGATCCGGGGCGGGCGCGTCGCCAGTCTCCGTCGCCGCTCGCAGAAACAAAAAAATGTCCGGCGCCTCGGTGGAGACCAGACTCTTGATCAAGTCTGGAGACGCGGGACGGCGGGCGTCGAGAATGCGGATCGTGCCGTGCCCGATGCGTGTGAAATCCTGCCAGCAGAGGGTGGGGGAGTGCTCCTCATGCGGGCGCACGATCTCGGCGTCGAACAGGGCGTTGATGAGATGCGCCTTTCCGATTCCATGCTGGCCGAGGAGCACGATGCGCGGCGGGCGCTGGAGGAGGAAGAGATTTTTGACCGGTGTGATCTCCTGCAGGATCGGCTTCTGCAACGACGCGGGAAGTTTGGTGACAAGCTTTTCAAGCTTCTCGTAGATCTGCAAAAGTTTCGCCGATTTCATTTGGAATGAAACACCATGCACGCGACTGCCCGCCCTGTCATCCGGCGCGTGGAAAAGCCGGGCCCGATGGAGCTACAACTCTGCAAGCAGTTGATCGACGTGCTCCGCCGGTTTCACCTTGCGAAGTATCGCTTTGATTTTTTGATCCGGCCCGATGACGAACGTGCTGCGCTCGGTGCCCATGTATTTCTTGCCATACATGCTTTTCTCGACCCACACGCCGTAGGCTTCCACGATCTCCTTCGACTCGTCGCTCAAGATCGGGAATGGCAGGCTATACTTGTCGATGAACTTCTGGTGGCTTTTCGCAGAGTCGATGCTCACTCCGAAGATGACTGCTTTGGCGGCGAATTGCTTCCACGCATCGCGCAGACCGCAGGCTTGAGTCGTGCAGCCGGGCGTGTCGTCCTTCGGGTAGAAATAGAGGACGACCGTCTGCCCTTTGAAGCCGGCCAGTTTGACCGATTCCCCTGCGCCATATTTTCCGCCAACTGCTGTCGTGGAAAACGGAGGAGCGGCATCGCCAGCGCTCAGTTGTTTATTCATGTGTGCAAGAAATCGTTTGGAGTCCGAAAAGACTCCGCAAGGTTGCGTTCAGAATTTCCCCGGGAAGGCTCGCGCTTACTGCGGGCTGGTCTTCTTGCTGGTGGCGGGGCAAGGCTTGCACGGCGGGCAGGTTTTCGAAACCGGGCAGGTCGATGATGCCTGGCACTTGTTGCTCACCGGGCATTGATTTTTCGTGGTCTGGCAGCCGATGAACGAGACTGCGACGATCGCGGAGAGAAAGAAGGAGCAGATTGATTTCATGCCCCTTCTTTCTCACAGCCGAATGGAGCCGTCAACCGCGCGAATCATTCGATCCGCACCGCCATCTCCTGCGCCTTGAGGCAAAGCTCGGCGGCCTTGAACGCGTGCTCCTGCGTCATCGCATTCTCGGTGCGGTTGAGGCAGTCGAGGATGAGCTGCCCGAAAAACGGGAAGCCGACCTTGCCGGCGAGTTCCATGTGCTGCTCGCCTTTTTCGTTCACGAGGAAAAGGTGATCGCCGCTCGCTTCTGTCGCCACGTTGATGTATTTGCGCAGTTCGATATAGCCGCGCGTGCCGAGGATGAAAGTGCGCCCGTCGCCCCATGTCCGCAGGCCGTCGGGCGTGAGCCAGTCGATGCGGATGTAGTTGGTCGCGCCGTTGTCCGCGACCAGATTCGCCTGACCGAAATCTTCGAGCCCGGGATACTGCTTGTTGTTGTAATTCGCGACGGCGGCATGGACGACGCGCGCATCTTTCGCTCCCGCGAAATAAAGGAATTGATCGAACTGATGACTGCCGATGTCGCAAAGGATGCCCCCGTATTTTGCCTTCTCAAAAAACCATGCCGGGCGCGAAGACGCACTGAGCCGATGCGGACCAAAGCCCATGACCTGGACGACGCGGCCGATCGCGTCCTGCTCGATCAACTGCCCCGCAAAAACCGCGCACTCCACGTGGAGCCTCTCGCTGTAATAGACCATGTATTTCCTGCCGGTTTCGCGCACCTTCCTCCGCGCGGCTTCGAGCTGGTCGAATTGTGTGAAGGGCGTCTTGTCCGTGAAGTAATCGTGGCCCGCATCCATCACTCGCAGACCGAGCGGTCCGCGGTCGCACGGCACCGCGGCAGCGGCGACCAGCTTGATGTCTCTTTTTTCCAAGAGTTCCGCTTCGCTGCGGAGCGGCTTCGCCTGCGGGAACTTCGCGCAAAAGGCCTCGACCTTCTGCGGGTCGGGATCGAACACGTAACGCAGCTCCGCGCCGGCTTCGATGAGGCCGTTGCACTGGCCGTAGATGTGCCCGTGATCGAGCGCCATTGCGGCGAACCCGAAATCGCCAGCCTTTACAACGGGATTCGGTTTGCCAGTCGGCGCGTAGTTCATTCCGTCGGATTTTTGCATGGGGCGACTCTACGAAAGTTAGGAGTTAGGAGTTAAGAATTAAAATGAACCCCCGCTAAATGCCGACGAAGTGGAAACCCAGTTTTATCCACCACGGAATCGTGAGCAGGCCCACGACCGAAGTGGCGAGCACGACTTCCATCGCGACATCCACATCGCCATCGAAATGCCGCGCGAAGATGATCGGCAGCATTGCGGCGGGCATTGCGGCTTGAACCACCATCACGCGTTTCAGTTCGATCGAACACGGCAGAAATTTCGCGGCAATCAGGAAAAGAATCGGAAGCGCACCGAGGCGCAGCATGATCGAACTGACCGAGACCAGCCCAAACATCCGCGGATGCGCTTTGCGAAGACCGTCCGCGAGCGTGGCACCCGCGAGCACGAGCGCCAGCGGCACGGCGGTCTGACCCAGCATGTGAGCCGTCGCGGGCACGAACCGCGGCAGCCAGTGCGCCCCCTGGCAGAAATTCAGTGCGAGCGAACCGACAATAGCCAGGACGGGCGGATTGAAAATTTTCGTCCATGCCCGTTTCGCGGACGTGCCGGTGAGGATGACGAAACCAACCGTCCAGAATGCGATCTCGACTCCGAGATTGTGCGTGAAGAGCACGCCGATGGTTTCTCTCGAAAAAAAGGCCTGCACGATCGGGATCGCAATGTAGCCGTAGTTGTAGCTGCCGGTTGCGAATGAAAAGGTGCGCGCCTTTTTGTCCGGGAACCGCATCAGAAGCGCGGCCTGTAGCGCGAGCATGTAACCGACGAAAAACGAGGCGAACCCGACGAGCGGCGGAAGCGTAAGATTTTCAACGCGATCCAGCGCGGGATTTCCGAGAATCGAGTCGAGGATGAGGCACGGCATGAGCACGTTCACGCAGACGCGAAGCAAGCTGCGATCGGCCTCGGCGCTCAGCCATCCCACGCGCCGAATGACGAAGCCCGCGACGACGATCACGAACACCGGCGCGACGGAGCCGAGCAGTGACCAGTAGGAAAGGTTCATCAAATGGATGGGGAAGGGGCGGTCATGGAGAATGGATGGGCTGGAGGTGAAATCCATTTCTCCACATCTCCATCACCCCAATTCTCCACAGCAGATTCAGTTTCGCTTTTTCCCACCGAGGAGTTTGAAATCCTTCTTGAAGCGCTTCATGTCGTCCTGCGACAGGCCGTTCGGGATCGTGATGATTCCATCCGAAACGCGTTTGTCGATGATCAGGTCGATCACCTGCCTGCCATTGACGAATGCGACAAGGGAACTGCCACGATGATCCAGGCTCAACGCTTCGAGTTGAATGCGGCCGAGTTCATCGAGCTTGAAAACAACACCCATCGTGCCGTCGGTCGCCTCGAAAGGATAATAGCCAAGGATGTTGCGCTCGGAGATGACGGCGACTTTTTGGATGTAAGTCTGGCGTGGCGGGTTGTGCAAGATGACCGGTGTTGCGAAAGTCTGGGTGTCACGCGCGTTCGCTTCGGTGTGGAAGCGCACGATCGCCTGGGGCGTCTTTTTTGCGAACCCCATGAGAGCGAGCGCGAGGATCGGCAACAAACAGCGGCAGAGCATTTTCATGGCGCTCACTTTGGGGAGAACTGATTCGATTTGCAACCCATCATCGGGTTGCGTTAACTCTCCTCCATGCTTTTTCGTCTTTTCGTTTTCTCCCTGCTTCTCGTCTCGTTCACGCCCGCGCGCGCCGCTGAGGACGGACGCGCCGAGTCGAAGCCGGGCCTCTGGAGCCGCATCGTGCAGTCAGCCTCGCATCCGTTTGGCTTCGGGCGTCCGAAGGATGAAAAGGGGAACGTCGTAAAAGTGAAGCACCTCGAACTCAGCATGGATGTCTCGCCGCTGCCGGTGAACCTCTCCGAGGCACGCCGGCTCTCCGTGACGGTTTCGCTCCGCAACAAGTCGGGCAAGTTCGTGCATTTCGACTTTCCAACCACGCAACGCATCGAGGTGCTGATTCGCAATCAGGCGGGCAAGCTGGTGACGCAGTGGTCGGAGGACCAGTCCTTCTCAAACGAAGCGAGCTATGTCACGATCAACCCCGGCGAGCGGATCGAATACAACGTGTCGGTCGCCACGCGCGACATGACCGCAGGGCAGCCATACACGGTGGAAGGATTTTTCCCGAGCTTCGACGATTTGAAGATCAAGAAAACGATCGTGCCGGAGAAGTGAGCGGGTGAGAGAATACCCGAGTTATGTTGTCAGACGGCTTGTCATCGTATCAAGCCTTGACGGGAGGGTGGCCAATAGCAAACCACCGCGCGCCCTAACACGGACTTCTCGGGCAAGAAACCCCAGAAGCGGCTGTCGGCACTGTTTGCCGAATTGTCTCCCAAAACAAAGTAACGGTCATTTGGAACAGTCAGTGTTTCGTTATCGTCAAAAAGATATTTTGCAGAACGAAGTGTGACATATCGAATTTCACCCATTTTGTTCCGAAGTGACACGCGTTGGCCGTTGACGCAGAGGCTTCCATTGGAAAAAGCTAAACGATCTCCCGGCAACCCAACCAAACGTTTTACATAAAAGGTATGCCCTGGCAGCGAAGGTATCCCATCGGTTTTAAAGACGATCACATCGCCTCTTTGCGGCTTCGTGGCCATGTAGGTCAAACTCTCCACCAAAATACAATCGCCCGAACGAATTGTTGGCGACATGCCGGCGGTTGGAATGGAAAACGGGCGGAGCAGACCATTCACCCGTAAAATGATGAGAGCAGCGAAGCTTGCAGCGATCGCGACCGAGACAGAGAGCGCAATGACGGCAAGTATTCTGTTGAGCCACTTTGTTCCTCGCGCAGGCTTTTGCGGCAGCGCCGGTGGCAACGAAGTGTTCATGTGTTGAACTCAACTAACCAGCCGGCTCGCTACTCGCTTCCGGCGAAGCCGGTTTAATCTCGGCTTCAGTCGAAGCGGGCGGCGGGACCTGCTTTTCAACCGGTTTCGTCTTTGCCTCCTGCTCCGCCAGTTCCTTCGGCGGCAGCGGCAATTCGAGACCGCCATCGTGAAACTCGATCACGCGCCCCTCGTGAATAAGCCAGTGCAGGTCGGAGGCAAGCGCGGCTTTCAGCTTCGGCAGTTCCGGGTCGTCCTGTTTGTCGTGTAGAATCTTGTTCGCGAGATCGACTCGCTTGCATTTCGGAGTGGTTTCGATCGTCTGCAAAATCACAGCGACATTTTCGGCGAGCGCCATCCGCTGTGCGTCCTTGAACCGCTCCGGGCGGGCAAGCGAAATGAACTGCATCCGCTTCCGATGCTTGAAAAGGTTGAGCCCCGCCGCGGTCAACTGCACCCGGAGGTGATGCATCATTTGCGCCGGGAAGCCGCGCTCCTTTTCCCATGCGTGCTTCACCTCCGACGCGATGCGCCGGTCGGGCAGGTTCCGGCTTGCCTCGCCGGAAATCTCAAACGTCAGTCCGCTTCGCAGAACTTGCTCCAGATGATTCTTGCGAAAATGTTCCTCCGCTTCGCTGGCGGAATTGAAGACAGCCGGCCCGGCTTCATTCAGCGTCTTGAAAGTCGTGACGCTCCGCGCCTGCTCCTTCCATGCCTCGACTGCTTCGGGATTGTTCGAGGTCTCGATGTCGCGCATGAAATCCTGAAAAGACATGCGCCGGCTGAACCGCTCCTCGTAAAGCTTCCTAAGCGCCGGCTGGTAGCCGTGGTGGTTTGTCGGGCCGAGGAGCGTGCCGGTGATTTTGTGGCGCGCGACGTTGGTATAATTTCCCTTCAGCGGCTCGCGCTGCGTCGTTTCCTCGACGTAAAACTGCGTCTTCAGATTTTGGAAAGCGCATTTCTCAATGATCGCGCGGTCGAGCGCCACCGGTCCGCCTTCGCCGCATTGGAAAAGCGGCACGCCCTGTTCCGACGAGGTGATTCGCACGCGATGCCGCTCCGGTTTGTCCAGGAACATTCGCGCCAGATCGAAAAGCGGATACGCCCGCCCGCTCGCAGCGACTTGCTTCGCGATGCCCGCGACACAATTTGGTTGCGGCAAGAACTCGATGCCGACCTTTGCGGGCGCAGGCGCCTGCGCGGGCCTCGGCGCTTCGTCGCGCCGGGGAGGCGGTCCGGAGTGGCGTTTGGATTCCGGGGGGCGGCCGCGGCCTTCCCGGCGATCGCCGTGCCTGTCCCGGTTCGGTCGTTCATTGCGCCGGTCGCGCTCACGGGGGCGTTCTCCAAACTCCCGGCGGGGCCGGTCCGCGTCGCGCACTTCGTAATTGGCATACGGATTTTTCGCAGGCGAATCCTTGAGCCAGTCCGGCATCAATTTCAGATCAAAATCCGTCGGCTCATCGCTCATAGGTTTTGTTTGATAGCCCATTTCGGGGAAAAGTAAATCTTCGCGTTCTCATCGGCATTCAATGTTTCGCCAAACCCGCCAGGGAACACTTGGAAAGAGTGAAATAATTTGTTGCCAAAGGGCGGGATGCTCATTAAAGCGATACCACAACACCAACCTGGAGATCATTTATGGCTGAAAAATCCATTGAAGAAAAAGTAAAAGACATCATCGTCGAGCAACTCGGCGTCAACCCGGAACAAGTCACGCTCGAGGCCTCATTTATCGAGGATCTGGGAGCTGACTCTCTCGACACTGTGGAACTCGTCATGGCCTTCGAGGAGGAATTCTCCGTCGAAGTTCCTGACGAAGATGCCGAGAAACTGCAGAGGGTCGGAGATGTCGTAAAATACATCGAAGAGAAAACGTCCAAGTAACCAAACCAAACCAAACTCAGTTTAAAGCGCCACGCAGCCACTGCGCTCGTGGCGCTTTTTGCGTGTGCGTGCCGGCTTAGTCCAGCGTTTTCAGGCCCTCGACCACGCTGGTCCTCGCCACGGAAATTGCCGGGGCGATGCTGGAAACGATCCCTAGAAAAGCCGCCACGAGGAACGCCGTTCCGAGAATCTTGTCGCTCACTTCAAACGTTGGAAAAACACCCCCCGTCAGCTTGGAGATGTTGACCTTGCTGTAAAAAAAGCGCGCGCCGCCGGCTCCGATCAGCGCGCCGGCCATCGCAAAAGCAAAGCTTTCGGCGAGGATGAACGCGAATAGCTCGCGCCGCCGGAAGCCGAGTGCCTTGAGCACCGCAAGCTCCCGAAAGCGCTCGCGAATCGCCATGCTCATCGTGCTGGCCGTGACGAGCACGAGCGTGAACACAACCACCGAGCAGATCGTGGTGACGAGGATTTTGATGTTGCCCCACATCGACACAAAACTCATCTGAAACGCCCGCTCCGTCTCGGCGCGCACTTCCGCCGAGGTGTTCTCGAACGCCTTGTTGATGCGCTCGATGATCTGCGGGACTTCCTCGGCGGAACGCGCCCGCACCCACCACATGCCGACCTCGCCTTTGTTGCCGAGCGCTTCGTCGAGGTATTTCTGGTGAAAAAAGACGTTCCGGTCGTCGATGGTGCCCCGGTAAATGCCGGCGATTTTCAGTTCGAGATCGCAGGGATAGAGCGTGCCGACAAGGTTCATTCGGTCGCCGATTTTCAACTTGTAACGCTCCGCGGTGTCGGCCCCGACGATGCACGAGGTGCGATCGGCGAGGAACGCTTCGAGTTGGTCGCGCGGGATCTTCGCCTCGCCGAAAAGATCAATGAGTTTTGTCGCGTCGATTCCGAACTGGGCAAAGCCCACGCTTTCGTCGTCTTTGAACTTGCCGCCAAAAAACGTGAGCGGCGTCACCATCTGCACGCCGGGGATTCGCTCGATGATCGGTCGCTGCCGCGCGGGCAACGGATTCGCGAGCGAAATGCGGTTGCGCACCGCGATTCGCAACGACGCGCCAACATCTTCCGGCGGCATCGTGAGTTCCCGCAATGCCACGAGCAGCGTGACGAACAAAAACAAGCTTACCGCCACGCTGAGGATCGTGAGCGTCGCGCGGCGTTTGTTCCGCAGGGCATTCTTTGCGATGAAACTCGCAGCGTTCATTCGTCTCCTTCTCCATCGTCATCCTGAGCGGAGCCTTGCGGAGCCGAAGGATCACTGATGCACAGGGTGCTGCGTGTCTTGTTGCACACCATGTAAACGTAGAATGGCTCCGCCATCGCTTTCAGAAAATTCAGTGATCCTTCGACTTCGTTTCGCTTCGCTGCACTTCGCTCAGGATGACTGGGCGGGGGTGAGTTCGCCTTTCTCCAAATGCACGCTGC
The DNA here is from genome assembly GCA_963751395.1 of uncultured Verrucomicrobiae bacterium. GTDB lineage: Bacteria > Verrucomicrobiota > Verrucomicrobiia > Chthoniobacterales > Chthoniobacteraceae > CAVVUC01. The sequence continues at coordinate 1,755,491 of CAVVUC010000001.1, forward strand.
GCGAGCCGTAGGCGGCCGCGCGGGGGTCGTGCGTGACCATGATCACCGTCTTGCCGGCCACGCTGCTCAGGTTCTTCAAAATATCGAGCACATCCTCCGCCGACTGATGATCCAGGTTGCCGGTCGGTTCGTCGGCGACGATCAGTTGCGGGTCGGTCACCAGCGCGCGTGCGATCGCCACACGCTGCTCCTGGCCGCCGGAAAGCTGGCGCGGCAGATGACGGCTGCGATCGGCGAGGCCGACCAGTTCGAGCGCCGTGTTCACCAACTCGCGCCGCTGCCTTGCAGAAAGGCGCATGAGCAGCAGCGGCAGTTCCACGTTCTCGAACGCGGTCAACACCGGGATCAAATTGAACGTCTGAAACACAAACCCGACGTTCTGATTCCGCCAGTCGGCAAGCTTCGATTCGTTGAGTTCTGTCACGTCGATGTCCTGTACGTGGCACTCCCCGCTCGTCGGCCGGTCGATCCCCGCAATGATGTGCAGCAGCGTTGATTTGCCCGAGCCGCTTGGCCCCATGAGCGCGAGAAATTCGCCTGCCGCGATGTCGAGCGTGATGTCGTGGAGAGCGGTGACTTTGATTTCACCCTGAGAGTAGATTTTTGTGAGGTTGCGGATCGCGACGATTGGCTTGGCCATTGCTCGAAATGCTGCCACTCTCAACCCTCAACCAAGAACACTCAACCATCTTCATGCAGAACCGGATCGATCAAACATTCGCGAGACTCAAAGCCAGCGGCCAGGCTGGATTCATCGCCTACATCTCGGCAGGCGATCCGAATCTCGCCGCCACGAAATCGCTGGCACTCGCTTTCGAGAAATGTGGCGTCGATTTTCTCGAACTCGGCGTGCCGTTTTCCGATCCGCTCGCCAACGGCATCGTGAATCAGCTGGCCGCCCAGCGCGCGCTCGATGCCGGCACGACTCCGCAGGGCGTGCTCGATTGTGTCCGCGAGATCCGGCGCGAATCGCAAATCCCAATCGTGCTCTATACGTACATGAACCCGGTCTATGTTTTCGGTTTTGAAAAATTCCACCGCGAAGCCGAGGCGGCGGGCGTTGATGGCTTGTTGATCCTCGATCTTCCGCCGGATGAAGACGGCAGCGATCTCGCGCCCGTCGGCAACCTGAAACACATCCGGCTTATCGCGCCGACGACTCCACCGGAGCGCATCGCGCAGATCACCGCGCAGGCCGATGGCTTCATTTATTACGTTTCGCGCGAAGGCGTGACAGGCGAGCAAGCCAGCGTTGCCACCTCGCTCGCAGAGCGCGTGGCGGAGATACGGAAAACCACTTCGCTGCCGATCGCAGTCGGGTTCGGCGTGTCGAATCCCGATCAGGCGAGGGAGATCGCGCAGACCGCCGATGCCGTCGTGGTCGGCAGCGCGATCGTGAAGCGCATCGCCGATTACGGACGTGATGCAGACCTGGTTGAAAAGGTGAGTGCATTTGTCGAACCGCTCGCGCGCGCGGTGAAGCGCTGACGGGGCACGAAGTTTGCGTCGGAAGAGCGCGTGAAAGCGTTCTTCGCCATTGCCATTCTCGGCCTCGCGGGCTTTGCGATCCATCATTACAGCAAGCCGAAGACTTATCCTCCCGGAGTGCTGATCGATGCCGATCCGATTCAGAGCGTGGTTGTTGAGCCGATGCCGCCGATTAAAAAAGCCGGGTTCGAAATCAAACCGCTGGCGCGTTTCGACATCACCGCGCGCGTCCTCCACAAGCGCCGCTACCGTTTCGATGCCGTCGCCGCGCTCGCGCCGCTCGATCTCGCCGTGGGCTGGGGCAGCATGTCCGACCAGCAGGTGCTCGACCAACTCGACATCAGCCAGAGCAACCGCTTTTTCTTTTGGGAATATCAAAACCAGCCGCCCATCCCAAGGGACCAGATCACCTCGCACGCGACGAACATGCATTTGATCCCGCCGGACGACGCGACGTTCCGCAAAATCAACTCGGCATCTGCTGGCGACCTCGTTCACCTGCGCGGACTGCTCGTCGAGGCGAGCCAGCCCGGCATGCAGCCGTGGCGAAGTTCGCTCAGCCGCAGCGACTCCGGCAAAGGTGCGTGCGAGATCGTCTGGGTTGAGGCATTCGACAAGTTCTAGCTCGCGCCGATGTCCACGGGGGAATCGAAAGCACGGAGCCACTGCCCATAGGTCATCGGCACCCGGTCTTCAAGCGCCCTGCGGATGCAGTGGCAAATCTGGCGCCAGATTCGTTTGTGATGAAAATCGGGCGGATGGATGCCGATGCGGAGCAGGGGATTCGAGTGCAGTCGCCGGAAAAGCCAGGCGTTCCATGCGAGGCTGACGACGCGGCGCCATGCGCTTCTTGAGCTGTAAACCATCGACTGCGAGGTGTGGCTGGTGCCGTGGCGCAGGTCGATCACGCTCCCCAGCCGGGTGGTGTATTCGATGCCGAGTCGTCGCAATGCGCTCTCGGCTTCTGCGCTAAGGAGCCAGGCTGGAGCGATGAAGCCGGTCGGGTTCAGTCCGATCTGGCGAAACTGGTCGCGCGCCTTTGTAACGAGGCGCAACGCTTCCTCCTCTCCGATGTCAAAGAACTCGCCTTCGTCGGCGGTGTAGAATTGAGTCATGAATCGCTGGCGCGGGTTGTCCGTGGACTTTCGCTCGCGCTGGTGATAGTAGCCGTGGATCACCGCCTCGTCGCCTGCACGGACTTGCTCGCTCAGCCATTCGCGGAAACTTTTGTGTTCGAGAAAGTGTCCGCCCCGATGGTGGTCCGGCACGACGAGCAGGGAGGTGTGCGTGATGCCAATTTCCCGCAATTCACGGAGAATGTCAGTCGTCGTCTGTTGGGTGAATGGCGACACATCATGGATCGAAACCACCAGCGAGCGCGGAGTCATGGCTGCGGCAGCATTCGCCGGACAAGTATCCCGAGCAACAAAGCGCAAGTCGCTCCGCAGCAGACATAAGAAAACAAGTCTCCGTAGTTCACGTAAAAGGTCGGGAAACCGCCGTGCGGCACTTTTACCTTGCCGAAAAGGATGCCTTCAATAAACGAATCCCCCTTCGGACTCCGCAGCGATTGCTCCACTTTTCCCACTCGATTTACGAAACACGTCACACCGGTATTCGCCGCGCGAACCAGCGGACGGCGCGTCTCCACCGATCGAAAAACGGCGTGGGCGAGGTGCTGCTCGGCACCTGCCGATTTCAAAAACCAGCCGTCGTTGGTGATGTTGACGAGCAGTTGCGCGCCGTTGCGAACGAAGCGGCGGGTGAGGTCTCCCAGCGAGTCTTCAAAGCAAATCAACGCCGCGACTTTGACCGGCGGATTCTGCATTTCAAGGACGACGTGGCTTGTGCCTCGTTTGAAATCGCCGGGGACGAGATCGCCCGCAATCGCTGCAAAAAGAGGAAACGAATTCCGAAACGGAATAAACTCGCCGAAGGGGACGAGGTGCATTTTGCGGTACATTTGATAGTTGCGCCCGCGATCGGTGAGCAGCACGGCGATGTTGTAATCGCCCTCCTCGTCGAAATCCAAGGTGCCCAGCAGAAAACTGAAGTCGCCAGTGGCCGCGAGATCGAGGACGAAGTGGTTGTTGGTTTGATCGGCAAACATCCCGCGCGGCGTGGCGGCCTCGGGCCAGATCAAGAGCTGCGGATTCAGCGCGAGTGCGCTGTGAGTCAGGTTCGAGTATCGGTCGAAAATTTTCTGCTCGAAGGCGTTGTCGAACTTTTCGTTCTGCGGAATGTTTGCCTGCACTGCGGCGACTCGAAGGTCGGTGGAAGGCTCCGGTTTTTTCACGAGTTCGTGAATGCCGTAGGAAAAGACGATCACGATCAGCGCCATCGTGAGGCTGAAATCATAATGGGGACGCAATCTCACCCGGCCGATTTCGGCAGCCACGCGGCGCACTGTGATGACGGCGATGAGGTTGCAGAATGCCACGAGGAACGAGAGCCCGCCGACACCGGTGATGTCCGCGATCTGGATCATCGGGAGATCGTCGTGGAGAGCGACGCCGAGTCCGTTCCAGCCGAAGCCGGTGAAGACGACGCCGCGCAGCCATTCCTGAGTGACCCATGCGGCGGAACAGGCGAACGCGATGCCGAGGTTGCGGCGCGAACTCAGGAAGGTTCGATCGCGAACGAGCGTGCCGACGAACCATCCCCAAAACGCAAAATAAAGCCCCATGTAGGCCGCCAGCAGCAGCGGCAGAAGCTGACGGCAGAGCGGGCGCAGAATCGTGTGCTCAGGCGAGAACCAGTCGAACAGCGCGACCGTTTCGAGCCAGTTGAATACGGTGAAGAAAAACACGAATCCGGCGCAGTAACCGAGCGCCGCCTTTCTCAGCCAGGGGCGTTTACCGCCGCCATTGGAAAACCAGATCGCCGAGATGAGCGGCGTCAGCGCAACCCAGCAGAGCCAGGTCTGATTCCAGCGGGGAAAACAGAGCGTGAGCAGGATGCCGCTCAGCGCTGCGGCGAGCCACGGCAATGCAATTTTGGATTTTGGACTTTGGATTTTGGATTCCACTTTGATGCGCAAAGTGGAACACGGCGACGTTCTCACCAATCTAAAATCCAAAATCTAAAATATGCTTCACTCGCGCCGGACGCGCCGCGATTTCTTTTCCGGCCTGCGGCTGGGATCAAGCGCGTCACGGAGTTCGCGAATGTAACCGGTGTTCACATTGAAATTCGCCTGCTCCAGTTCCTTCCTTGTGTGGAACGAGTGTTTGTCCGAGATCACGTAGCCGGTCATCATCAACCCCTGCAGGGTGTCGATCAACTCGGCATCCTCGAATCCCGGGACATTTTTGATCAACTGTTCGCCCGAAACATGTGTGCCGCTCAGGCCAATGGCCTTCAGCACGGTGACTTCACCACCATCAAGATTGATTTCGCGACTCATGGAAGATTATTTTTCCAGCCTCTGGCCGGCATCGCGCTGAAGCCAGCTCCAAAGCGATTCGAGCGAAACTTCCACCTCCCGCTTGATCGCAGCAAGTTGTTCCTTTGAAAATGTCCCTCCCGCCTTGGGTTCCTGCCGCGCGAACATGTAGTATTTAATTTTCGGTTCGGTTCCCGAAGGCCGCACCGCCACGCGGCGGCCGTCGGCGAGTTCGATCATCAGCATTTTCTCAGACGGAATTTTGTCCCCCTCCGAATCGAAGAATGTCTTTGCAGCGAAATTCTTCACACCGGTCACTGCGACGCCCTCGACATTCTTCGGCGGTTTCGCCGAGTAGGAATCGGCGAGCGCTTTTATTTTCGCCGCGCCCTCCGCGCCTTCGAAAGTCATCGAGCCGTTTTTCTCGAGGTAAAACCCGAACTCGGCGTAAATCTCGTCGAGCAATCCGTCGAGGGTCAGACCGCGCGATTTTGCGTAGGCGGCGACTTCGGCGAACATCATGGCAGCGGCGTTGCCGTCCTTGTCGCGGACGAAATCATGCCCGCTGTAGCCGTAGCTTTCCTCGCCGCCGAAGACGTAATACGTGGAGGACTCCAGCCGCGCCTTGCGTGTTTCCGCCTCGGACATCTGGCGGTAACGGCTGCGCACTTCCTCCGGCAGCGCCGCTTCGTACTTGCCGAGTTTTTCGCCGATGTATTTGAAACCGGTGAGCGTCTCGACGCAGTGCAGGCCGTTTTTTTTGGCGATCGCCTTTTGCAGATCGGTGGTCACGAACGTCTTGATGATCGCCGCCCGAGAGGCGTTCTCCTTTGTGATGACGCCCTGTTCGATCAGCTTCTTCACGCGGTAATAGGCCATCAGCGAACCGATCTGGTTTCCGGTGAGAAGCTGCATTTCGCCGGCGGCATTGCGCACGGCGACGCCCATGCGGTCGCAGTCGGGATCGGTTGCCAGCACGAGATCGGCTTTCTCCATTTTTGCAAGGGCAACGGCGAGCGTGAGCGCCTCGGCGTTCTCCGGGTTCGGCGATTTCACCGTCGGGAAACGTCCGTCGAACTCATCCTGTTCCGGCACGACGGAAAACTGGAAGCCGAGGCGCTTCAGCATCGGCTTGATGATCGCGCCGCCGGTTCCGTGCAGCGAGGAATAGACGATGCGCAGGTCTTTTTGCGACTCGATGATCTTGCGGTCGAGGATCAGCGTTTCGAGCCGCTCCATGTAGGCGTCATCGATTTCCCTGCCGAGAACCTGGAGTGTGCCCTGTTCGGATTTATCGACGGGAACATAGACATCCGATTCCACGGCGTTGACCTTTGCAATGATGCCGCTGGCGTGCGGCTCGACGACCTGGCCGCCGTCGGCGAAGTAGCATTTGAAGCCGTTGTCATGCGGTGGATTGTGGCTTGCCGTGAGAACCACTCCCGCATGCGATCCGGTGTGTCGCACGGCGAAAGAAAGCTCCGGCGTCGAGCGCGGGGCCTCGAAAAGACAGGCGTCGCAGCCGTTTTCCGTCGCCACGCGCGCGCAGAGTTCGGCGAAGTCGCGCGAGAAGTGGCGCGTGTCGTGGGCGATTGCGATCTTCGGTTTTCCCTTGAGGTCTTCCCTTTCGAACCAGTCCTTCAAGTAAGCGACCAGGCCCTGCGTGGCCCGGCTGATGTTGTAGAAGTTCATCGCGTTCGTGCCGACGCACGGCAGCTCGGGACAGCCCAATGCGTCCGGCGTTCCTTGCTCCGCGTGAGTGACGATCTTGCCGATCGTTCGTCCGCGAAGGCCGCCTGTGCCGAATGCGAGTGTCTGGAAAAAGCGGTCGTTCAGCTCCGCCCATCCGCCTGCGCCGACAAGCTCTTCGATGCTTTGCTTGTAAACCGGCGAGGTGCTTCGCTCGAGAAGTTGAAGGATGTTCCTTGCGCTGCTTTCGAGCAGCTTGCCGGCTTTCACGGCTTGATCGAGTTGTGTGGCTAAGTCGCTCATGAGTGCTCGGATATTAGAAATGGCGGTGGGCTTTGCAAACCTAAGTTGGAAAAGTTTCGCGATGGGTGATCCTCCGAACCGCTTGACAACACAGGGCTGATTGCTATGGTGCGCGTCCGCTTAATTTTACCAACATGGCCAATACGAAATCTGCTGCGAAACGCGCCCGTCAAACCGGGAAGCGCACCCTTCAAAACAAACGGACGCTCACGGGCGTCAAGACTGCGCTCAAAAAAGTCCGCGCCGAGATCGGCGCCAAGAAGAAGGATTCAGCCAGGGCATTGGTGCAGCAGGTGTCGTCCGTGCTGGATCGCGCGGTGAAGAGCGGACGCATCCATCGCAATGCGGCGAACCGCCACAAGAGCACTCTGAACAGGCAACTGGCGGCTCTTTCTTAGCGGCCAGCACCGGTCGCCGCACGCTCGACCCGGCTCGAGATGTTCAGGATGGCAGCGTGCAGTTCGTCGTCCATATCGACGAACAGAAGAGTGATTTGCGAGCACCCCCGGCAGATTTGCTCGCAGCCGACCACGGTTCCCAGGACCTGAATGCGCTTCTGCTTCAGGTCGTCGTCGTGGTAGGCGAGTGAAACAGCCAGCTCCGCTCCAAGATCGAACCGCCACCTTGATTTGAAAGACATGCCCTGCTCGCAGATCTTGAATTCGCCATCCCCGCAGGTGTCTTCATCCACACCGTACTCGAGGTAAATCGAAGGCATTCCACTCTGCATCGCATCATCCGAAGATCGGTCGAACATAGTTGGTTGTGGGTAATGCTAACATGGAACGAGGGGCTGTCAAAGACGTGAGGATTGAAGTTCGGAAGTCCTCGGCGACGGCTTCGGGGGCTGGTTGGTGGATTGGTCCACTTCTCGCAAAAGCTTGAGCGCGAGCCGGCCCAAGGCGGTCGTTACGACAAGCGTCAGCACCAAACCACCGATCCAGATCACGTATTCGATCGCCGCCGGGTGCGTCTGGTGCCGGAGCAGTTTGATGCCAAGCTGCGCCAGTGTCCCAAGGTAGGCATAAAGGAACATGCCCGGAGCCTGCCCGATCGCGATCCATAATATGCAGGTGGAGAAACGGATGCGTGTGATGCCATAGAGATAGTTGATGAAGCTTGTGGGAAAAAGCGGATGCACCTGACTCAGAAAGATGATCTTCCAACCCTCGCGCGCGATCGCTTCGTCGAGCACCATCCATTTTCTATGCCGGAAGATTTTCCTCTGCACCCACTGGCGGCCGAGCTTGCGGCTGATCCAGAATGCAGTCGCCGCGCCGATCACATTCCCGAGCAGCACGAGCAAAAAGCCCCACCACAATCCGAAGAAAAGTCCCGCGCCAAGGGTGAGCACGCCGCCGGGAAGCAGCAGGATGTTGCACGCCGCCACGAGCAGCGGATAAAGCACGGCGCTCCACCACTTCATCTGCCCGACTTTGTGCTGTGCCTGGGCGATCATTTCCACAACCGGAAAATGCCGCGCGACCCATACGATGACGATCGCGGCAAGCAGGATCCCGATCAGTTGCGCGGCGACGGCTCTGGTGACTTTCAGCATTTGCAGATCACTTCACTGCTACAGACGCCATGCCGTTGAGAGTCTCCGCGAGCGCGGCGATGTGACGCGGGCCGGTCCCGCAACACCCGCCAATCAACCGCACGCTTTTTTCGGCAAGGAGTCGCCCCGTTTCCGCGAACGATTGGGGCGAAGTGTCATAGACCAGTCGTCCATCGACGTTTCGTGGCATTCCCGCGTTTGGAAATGCCGCGAGCAACCCTGCGCTGCCGGCGCTCTCCATCAAATTCAGCATCGCTTCTCCGCTCACGCAGTTGATCCCGACAACTTCCGCATCCAGAGCGCGCAGTTTTCCGAACGCATCGGCGAGCGTTTCCCCCGAAGCCAGCCTGCCGTCATCGCTGCACGCCATCGAGCAAACGGCCGGGCAGTGATGCAGCGACTGTTTCACATACAATGCGAGCGCCAATTCTTCGAGATCCGTGAACGTGGCGAACAGCACAAGATTCACGCCTCCGTCCAGCAACGCTCCGACTTGCTCGGCGAAGACTTTTTTCCGCTCAATACCGCGTTCTTTCGCCTGCTCCGCCGTGATTCCAAGCGGGCCGACGCATCCCGCCACGAACACATTTTTCCCTCGCGCGCATTGCTTCGCGAGCTGGGCAGCCGACCAGTTGATTTCATTCACCCGGTTCACGAAGCCATGCGACGCAAGCCTCACACCGTTCGCGCCAAACGTGTTCGTGCTGATCATGCGCGCCCCCGCAGCGATGTACTGCTCATGAATGTCGCGAACAACGTCCGGTTGGCTCAGGCAAAGTTCCTCGAAGCAGCAATCCTTCGGGACGCCGGCCTGCACAAGTGCTGTGCCCATCGCGCCATCGGCGGGGATGATTTTCGATTCGAGTTCGCCGAGGAAATCCATGAGGGGGCGTGATTATGTTTGCGGCTGTTTGGCTTGCCTAGAACAAAAAAGGGCTGGCCGGAGCTGTCTCCTCCGCAGAGCGCATCTTCCGGCTTGGCGCGCTCTCGATGATTGAGGCGGCGCGTTTTTCTGGCAAACTGCCGCCATGGACGAAGACCTGAGTTCCAAAATGGCTGCCGAGCTTGCGGAAATCGAACGGATGCACATGCCGTTCGGTCGCTTCGGGCCTGCGAATTTTCCACCAAACGGCGTGCCGATCTACGATCTGCCCGCCGAATACCTGCAATACTTCGCGGTGAAAGGTTTCCCGAAAGGCCGGCTCGGTGAGCTTTTGCGAATCGTCTATCAGATGAAAGCCGATGGTGCGGACTGCGCCTTCGATGAGGCGCGTCGCAGGGCAGGGGGTCGGGCGGCGCTGCGGAAAAAGCAGGGTCGCTCGGGGCGCTGATTCGCTTCAGAAACGCCTCCACCTTGTCCGCGTAATTGTCGAAAGGATCGGACATGGTGAGGTGGCTGTGGTTCTCGAAGGCGATGGAATCCCGGTTGATCAAATCGAGTGAAAGTGGTGCCGCGCTCCCGTCACTCTCGCGAAATCCTTGGACGCACTTTTAATCACACCAAACCACGGCGATTTATCGATTTGTTTTCCGAAAAGCCATCCATAGCCTATCATCCATGCCGATGAGATCGAATCCCGACTTTATGAAGAGAGTGAGAGCCGTTTTGGTTGTGTTTGTTTTGCAGGCGCTGGCCATGGCGGCGACGGCCGAGATTTTGAACATTGCCGGTTCGTCGGTGGTGAATCTGCCCGTCGCCGATATCGCGCAGATTCTCCGTGAAGAGCGGAACATGGAGATTCACATCAACACGAATGGCGGCAGCAATGCCGGTTTGCAGGCTCTCGGCGGCAGATCCGCCCAGATCGCCATGACATCGCGTCCATTGACGCCCGAGGACCGCGCCGGTGCTCCCGAAGTGACATTCAACGAAATCTACATTGGCGAGCAGGTCGTGGCGCTCGGCGTCGCGCGGGATGTCTGGGATGCCGGAGTGCAGGCGCTGACCCGCGAGCAACTGAAAGGCATTTACGAAAAGCAATACACCAACTGGAAACAACTCGGCGGGCCGGATGAGAAGATCGCGTTCTTCAACTTTAACGAAGGGCGCGGCATCTGGGAGATGTTCGTGCAATGGCTCTACGACGACGCAAAAAAGGCTCCGACGGGCGATTTTCCAAAGGTCGGCACCCATGAGGAGGCACGCGACACGGTCGAGTTCACGCGCGGCTCACTTTCGATTCTCTCGCCGCTCTACATTGGCGGCCGGGACATCCGCGCTCTCGAGTTGAAGGAGGAAAAATCAAGCCCGGCGATTGGTCCGACGATCGAGAACATCGCCGCGCACAAATACCCGATTTCGCGACCGCTTTACCTCGTGGTGGACGACAAGCCGACCCGTGGAGTGAAGATTCTGGTCGATCTCATGCTTGGTGAGCGTGGGCAGGCATTGATGAAAAAGTACGGCTATTTCAGCGCCCACGCGTTGTCAGGCGCAAAGCCGGCTCCTGAAGTTGCTGATTAGCAACTGCGCGGACTTGGGCCTGCCTGGTCGGGTGGTGAAACCTGATTTGCCTGGATTCACTGGCATGCCGGGTGCTGAAATCAGTCGGGCGTTCAGCCCGATCATTACATGGAAACCCTTACGATGCCTGCTCAAGTGGACTCTCCGGAAGTCCAGACCCAAAAAGTCTTGCTGCTTGAGGACGATCCGGACCTCTCGCAAATCGTGAAAGATTTCCTCGTATCGAACTCATACGAGGTGGTTTCAGTGAGCAACGGTGTGGACGGTGTGCGTGAGGTCATGGCCAGCGATTTCGACGTGATCCTTTGCGACATGCTCATGCCAAGTCTCTCCGGCGACATGTTCTACCTCGCGGTCGAGCGGATGCGTCCTCATCTTTGCGACCGGTTCATTTTCATCACCGGCCATCAGGGCAACCCGAAGATCACAAGCTTTGTGGAGAAGGTGAACGGCACCGTGCTGCCGAAACCGTTCCAGGTCGATGACCTGCTCGACCTTGTCGGGTTCGTGCAGGTGAGGACCGGCTTTAACTAAGCGGCGGTTTTCCCTGCTGCCTGGTCTTCTCCAAGGCCGTCCTTATCCGCTTCTGCCGCGGCCGATGCCTTTGTAGGTGAAGCCGAGGTTTTTCATCGTGGCGGGATCGAACAGGTTGCGCCCGTCAAACACGAGCGGCGTGTGCATTTTCTGTTTCACTTCGCCGAGATCGGCGTTCGCGAATTCCTTCCACTCGGTGGCGAGGATGAGCGCCTCTGCGCCTTCGACGGCTTCGATCGGGGAATTGACGAGCTTGACGCCCGGAATGAGGTTCCACTCCACTGCTTTCTCCATGCCTTTCGGGTCGTAGGCGGTGACGTGGGCGCCCTCGCGAATGAGGTCGTTGGACGATGTCGATCGCGACTGAGCAGCGGACGTCATCGGTGTCGGGTTTGAAGGTGAGTCCCCAGATGGCGATTTTCTTGTCGCGCAAAACCCAGAGCGAGTCGCGCAGGCCTTTCAGGAAGCGATCCTTCTGCTCGCGGTTGATTTTCTGCACTTCCTTCAAAAGCGTGAAAGGAACGCCAAGCTCTTCGCTGATAGCGATAAATGCAGCGATGTCTTTTGGAAAACAGGAGCCGCCATAGCCAAGTCCGGCGTTCAGGAAGTTGCGGCCGATTCGTTTGTCGATGCCGATGCCGTCGGCGACTTTTTCGACGTCGGCTCCGCTCGCTTCGCAGATGGCGGAGACGGCATTGATGTAGGAAATCTTGAGCGCGAGGAAGGAGTTGGCGGCGTGTTTGATGAGTTCGGCGCTGTTGATGTCGGTGACGAGGATCGGGGCCATAAACGGCTCATAGACTTTCTTCATCAGGGCCAGCGCGCGGTCGCTCGATGAACCGATGACGATGCGGTCGGGTTTCATCAGGTCGTCCACGGCGCAACCTTCGCGCAGGAATTCGGGGTTGCTGACCACGTCGAACTCCGCACCGGCCTTGTTGTAGCGCTTGATGGTTTCGGCGACCTTTTCGCCGGTCTTCACGGGCACGGTGCTTTTGTCCACGATCACGCGATACTCCTTGAGCACGCCGGCGATTTCGCGGGCGACTTTTTCGATGAAACTGAGATCGACGCTGCCGTCAGCCTGGGGCGGGGTGGGCACGGCGATGAAGATGATGTCGGAATTGTCCACGCCGTCTTGAATACTGTTGGTGAACCGCAGGCGGCGCGCGGCGACATTGCGATGGACGAGATCTTCAAGGCCCGGCTCGTAAATCGGGATTTTCCCGGCGTGGAGCGCATCGACTTTGCGCTGGTCGTTATCGACGCAAATGACGTTGTGGCCGACTTCGGCAAAGCAAGCGCCCGAAACGAGTCCGACGTATCCTGATCCAATAATGCAGAGGTTCATAGTTGTTTGAGATTCGAGTTATCTTCCCTGGCCGCCGAAGCTTTGGGGATCAAAGCCGGCAGGCACGTTGACCTGCGGCATGTCCTTGAGCGTAAAGCTAAGGAGGATGCCATATTCGTAGTTGCCATTACTGTTGTCCAGAACCACGACGCCGAGCGAGGCAACCCAACTGCTCAAGTCGCGGTGCAGTTCGTAGCGCTGGGTTTGCAGCGTGTTGTCGGCGAATTCGTATTCTTCGCGAACGCTGAATCCCCAGTTGTCGTTGATCTTCAAATAGCTGCCGAATTCAACCAGGCTGCTGTTTCTGAAAAAGGGGCTGTCGTTCAGGTAACGTTCGCCAATATCGATCCGCAGGTTTTCGTTCACATGGAAATTCAGCGAGGCATTTACCTGGGTGAACCCTTTTGCAGCCATCGGAATTTGGGAATTAACCGTGAGGCCGGCCCACGGCACCGGTCTCCACAGCAGGTTGGTGTAGAGGTTGGAAAGAGTTCCTTGCTTGTAGTCGGTGCCGGGAAAAGTGGGTTGCTGGAGGTTGACGTTGAAGTAGCTGTCGAGTTCCAGCCAGTTCAACGTCTGGTTGTCGCGCCGGGTTTGGAACCGTTGACGGACGCCCAACTTCCAGATCGCCCAGTCGCTGATGGAGTCGATGCCTGTGAACTGGGGGAAATCGAAGCTCGGAAGCTGTGTCGAGGCAATCAGCCGGTCGAACTGAAGGATGTTGTTGGGGCCGGTGCTCGCGTAGGCGTAGGAAAAATCCGTGTAAGGCTGAACAACGTGCCGCAGTCCATCGAGGCCCCATGCGCGCGATTCCACCTTCTCAAATTCGCGGGAAAACTTGAATGAAGCTTCGAATCCAGCGTTGACCACGGCCCGGCCCAGCGCGCCTTCGTATTTGAGTTCGGTCGTTGCCTGGGGTGTGCCGGAAATTGTGTTGAGTGTCGTTGGCATCAAGGCCGCGGTGTTGTCCGCGCTGTCGGAGTAATACGTGCCGCGGATGCCAGCTCGCGGGATGAACGACAGCCATCCCCCAAATACGTGCGGGTAAAGCAACTGGTGAAATGTATCCGCCCGGACTGCATTGTAATCAGGCGAGGGTGAGCCGCTGGCGAAGTATCGCTCAAGGTATCCCGCCCGGGTGTCGCCCTCATAAAAGAGCGGCGTGTTGAAAAACGGCTGGCGCTTCATCTCGAACGCGAACTCCGGCAGACGCTCCGTCATGTCGAAAAAGTCATTCAGTCTGGTAACGCCCAACCAGTGTCCCGGTGTAGTTCTTGCCCGCTTTGGTGAGGGAAATGACGTTGTCCGGCTGCGGATCGAGCCGGTATTCGGTCGGGAAAAAATCCTCTGTGATCCGGCGGTCGCTCCACTTGTTGATATTGACGTTCGCGTAAAGGTCGTCCTGAATAAAAACCCGGTGCTGCAAGCTCACGCGATACCGTTCGGGATCGATCGGCTCACGTCCGAGCGAGGTTTTGTTGGTCCCCGGGTTCGAGTCGTGGATGTAATAGGACCGAAATTTTCCCCAATTGCGGTCGTTCTTGCCGTAGGAGAAATCCGTGTCCAGACCGAGACCGACGCCTCGGGTGGAGTAGAGGTCGAGATGGAAAGCGTTGCTTATGTTCTCCCCGAACGGAAAGGCGTATTGAGTCCGAAGGAACGCCCCCCATTTGCTTTCGTAACCGGGATGAAACGTGAATCCCCGTCTCTTGTCGAGCGACTGGTATAGATACGGCCACCAAAAAACGGGTGTCGAACCGATGTAGAGGTATGCGTTCGAGAAAACCATGTGATCCTTTGAATAGATGCGCACCGATTTCGCGCGGATATGGTAATCCGGCTTCGACGAATCGCTCGTGGTGAAAAAGGCATCCCGCGCCTGGAATGCATTGGCGCCCAAGGAACTCAAGGTGTCCGCCCCGATGAGAGCCGGATAAAAGTCGCCGCGGAAATCCGCCGCCCGGAGGACTTTGGTTTCGAGATTGTAAAGCGCCCGCTCGCCGGTGAACACATGCCCCTCGCGATAGATGCGCACGTTGCCTTTGAGGAGCACGTCGCGCGTCTCTGGATTGTACTCGCCGTAGTCGCAGTAAATGGTCGTTTCGCCATAGCGGATGACCACGTTGTTCTCAGCCACCGCGACTCCACCTACAAACTGCGTGCTCCCCGAGTTGATCTCGATCGGCGTTGATCCAAAATTGCTGAATTGCGCCCCGGCAAGCAGAGGCGCGAAAAAAAGCAGGATGAGCGTCAGGAGCCTTCTGTTCATCAAGGAAGCCCGGAACGTAACGAACCGCCTGCGCCGTTGCCAAGAGAAATTCAACGTCGTGAAGCAGTTACCGGGATGAATGTCTGATTCCGCGTCGCACTGAACCCCGTTTGGTGCCCTTCGGGCAGCGGGCGGACGTGTAAGCAAACGGGCAACTTTTCGATCTTTCCGGTTTCCGCTTTCGTCTCAGTCTTCGTAGCCACGCGGGTGCTTGAGATGCCATGCCCACGCGCTCTCGACGATCTTGTCGATGTTTTGAAACTTCGGCTTCCAGCCAAGTTCGCGCTGAATCTTTTCCGAGGCCGCGATGAGGCGGGGCGGATCGCCGGGACGCCGCGGCTTTTCGACCACCGCGATTTTCTTGCCGGTCACGCGCTCGCATGCGGCGATCACTTCGCGCACGCTGGTGCCGCCGCCGGTGCCGAGATTGTAGAACGCGCTTTTCTCGACGCCCAGCGCGAGGATGTGCGCCTGGGCGAGATCGACGATGTGGATGTAATCGCGGATGCAGGTGCCGTCGGGCGTTTCGTAGTCGGTGCCGTAAATCTCGCACGTGCTCGCGCTGGCCGAGGGCGACCTTGAGCACGTTGGGAATGAGATGCGTCTCGCAGCGGTGATCCTCGCCGTATTTTTCAGTCGCACCGGCGGCGTTGAAATAGCGCAGCGCCACAAACTTCAGCCCGTGGATTGCGTCATACCAGCGCAGCACTTTCTCGAACATGAGCTTCGATTCGCCGTAGGGGTTGATCGGGCGCTGGGGAAGCGTCTCATCGATCGGCACGCGCTCGGGCGGGCCGAACGTGGCGCAGGTCGAGGAGAACACGAAACGCTTCACGCCGTTCTCGATCATCGCGTCGAGCAGGTTCACTCCGCCATAGACATTGTTGCGGAAGTATTTCGACGGATTCACCATCGACTCGCCGACGAGCGCGTTCGCCGCGAAATGCATCACCGCTTCCGGCTTCGCCTGCGCCATCGCAGCTAGAATGGAGTCCCGTTCCTGCAGGTCCCCTTCGATCAGCCTTGCGCGCGGGTCCAGCGCACCGCGATGACCTTCGGTAAGATTGTCGAAAACCGTCACCGGGTGCCCGAGATCGAGGAGTTGTTCGACACAAATGCTGCCGATGTATCCGGCCCCGCCGGTGACAAAAACGTTCATGATTCAGAAGGCTCGAGGTTGTTGAACTTCTTCGGCTCGCCAACTGTCTGCTGCTTGAGCGCAAGCACCATCCGGCGAACATGGGTGTTGTGACTGCGCGGAGATAGAATCTCGAGGCTCTTTCGCGGCGAACCCCACTCCAGAATCTTGATGTCCTCGTGACGCACCCCCCAGGCCCTCATGGAACTGCGCGAGGTCCGGTAGAGATCGATCGTGCTCGTTCCCACCAGCGCGGATCCGTAGTCGTCGATCTGGCAGACCTGCCCGGTGCTCAGGATTTGGAATTTCGTGCCTATCGGGTAGCGCGACCAGTCGGCGGCGGCGCTGTTGAGCTTTCCTGAACTCAGCCGTTGACCCACCGCGTTGACGCAACCGCCCGCTTCGGTGTGGGTGTATGCAGTGATGCGCGCCTTTGTAGTCTTGCCGGGTTTGGACGCGGTCTTATGCTGCGAGGTCGCGCAGCCGACGGTGAACAAAACGGGGACGAATAGAATTGGGAGTAGTCTTCTCATCGTTCTTGGTTTGGTAAAAACGCGCCTTTGTTACGCTTGGGTGAAGCAGATTGCAAACCTAAAGGTCGCATCCACCGAAAGCCGCTTTGAACGGGCCATCACTCCCCGAACAAGTTCCAAGGGGCTCTCCGACAGTCTTTGAATGCGATTTTTCCAATGCGATTTTTCCACTCGCCTCGCGCTGGAATAGCACAAATACTCGCGGCCCCATGCTCACCGGCGAGATCCGCACTAAAGTTGACGCCCTATGGAATGCCTTCTGGACCGGAGCCATTTCCAATCCCGCTCGAAGTCATCGAGCAGATCACCTTCCTGCTTTTCCTTAAGCGCCACGACGACCTGCACACGCTGGAGGAAAACAAATCCGCCCGCATTAGGCTCAAGAAACTCGAACGCACGTCTTCCCCCTTCCTCCGCACCCTCGGCGGCGACGACTCCACCTACGCGCATCACATGAAGGATGCGCGCTTCACCATCCCCACGCCCGCGCTGCTCGCCAAGGTGGTGGATATGATTGACGGCGTGCCGATGGAAGACCGCGACACCAAGGGCGACCTCTACGAATACATGCTCGGCAAGATCGCCAGCGCCGGGCAGAACGGCCAGTTCCGCACCCCGCGCCACATCATCCAGCTCATGGTCGAACTCACCGCGCCCACGGCCAGGGATGTCATCTGCGATCCCGCGTGCGGCACGGGCGGCTTCCTCGTGGCGGCGGGCGAATACCTCCGCGAGCATCACCCGGAAATCCTCCGCGACGCCAAGCTCAAGGAACACTTCCACCACCACCTCTTCCACGGGTTCGACTTCGACAACACCATGCTCCGCATCGGCAGCATGAACATGCTCCTGCACGGCGTGGAAAATCCCGACATCCGCTACCGCGACTCCCTCGCCCAGGACCACGCGGGCGAGGAGGAGAAATACACCCTCGTCCTCGCCAATCCGCCCTTCGCCGGCTCGCTCGACTACGAGAACTGCGCCAAGGACCTCCAGCAGATCGTCAAGACCAAGAAGACCGAACTGCTCTTCCTCGCGCTCTTCCTGCGCCTGCTCAAGCCCGGCGGGCGCGCCGCCGTCATCGTGCCCGACGGCGTGCTCTTCGGCTCGTCCAACGCGCACAAGACCCTGCGCCAGATCCTCGTCGAGGAACAGAAACTCGACGCCGTCATCTCCCTGCCCGGCGGCGTGTTCAAGCCCTACGCCGGCGTCTCCACCGCCATCCTCCTCTTCACCAAGACCAACTCCGGCGGCACGGACCACGTCTGGTTCTACGACGTGGACGCCGACGGCATGTCGCTCGACGACAAACGCACCGAACTCCTTCCGCCGGAAAAGCTCGGCCCCGTGCCCCGGACCGCGCTCACTGCCGACGACCACGCGAAGAACAACATGCCCGACATTTTGGCCTGGTGGGCCATATTGCGGAAAGCGGATTGCGGAGTGCGGAATGAAGAGGAGAATCGCCCGCGCACGGCTGAGTCTTTCCGCATTCCGCTTTCCGAAATCCGCAATCAAAATTACGACCTCTCGCTCAACCGCTACAAGGAAGTCGTCCACGCCGAAGCCGCGCACCGCCCGCCGGGCGAAATCCTGAAAGCCCTCGCCGCGTTGGAGAAAGAAATCACCACGGGGATGGAGGAGTTGGAGGCCATGTTGAAATGAACCTCTGCGCGGAGCAGAGGCCCAAAGGGCCGTCATCCCTCAGCCCAGCCCAACGGGCTGGGTATTCGTGCCGACAAATCATGCGGCCTGAAAGGCCGCGATACCACGGGAGGCGGTTCGTCCTCGGCCAACGGGAGGCGGAGATACAGCAGGGCATGAAGGAACTGGAGAAGATGCTGAAGTGAGCACCGTCGAGTTCGGCACACTGTTTCGTTTCATCCGAAATGGGATGAACGTGAAGCAGGGCAAGTCCGGTGACGGGATGCCCATCACCCGCATCGAAACGATTTCCGATGCAACGGTCGATCGAACGCGAGTCGGTTTCGCTGGATTGCAGGAGGCCGACTGTCGCGACTGGTTTTTGGAAACGGGAGACATCCTGTTCAGTCAAATCAATAGCGTTGAGTACGTCGGCAAGTGCGCCGTCTATCGAGGTAAACCTGAGAAGTTGGTTCACGGAATGAATCTACTCTGCCTTCGCAGCGATACTGCCAAGCTTCTCCCGGAGTTCGCCAAGTATCTCATGCGCGGCACTGAGTTTCGGACGCGACTTTCCAACTTCATCAACAAGGCCGTGAACCAAGCGAGCGTTTCCATAGGCAATCTGAAGACGATTCCCGTCACCGTCCCGCCGCTGGCGGAGCAGCGGCGGATCGCGGAGGTGCTGGACCGGGCGGAGGCGTTGCGCGCCAAGCGCCGCGCCGCGCTCGCCCAACTCGACTCCCTCACCCAATCCCTCTTCCTCGACATCTTCGGCAAACCAAAGGAAAACCCGAAAGGCTCGCCGCTCGTGCCGTTGATGGAAATCTGCTCGCCGAAGCAATGGCCGACTATCTCGACTCCTGAACTCACCGCAACCGGCTTCCCCGTTTTCGGCGTGAATGGACTCATTGGCCGCTACACCGAATACAACCACGAAGAGCCGACTGTCCTCATCACATGCCGAGGTGCGACCTGCGGCACAATCAACGTCTCGCCCCCAAAGTGTTACGTCACCGGCAACGCGATGGCCTTGGACAATCCCGACCCCAAGCGCATCACGATAGAATACCTCGCAGCCGTGCTGAGAATGCGCAGCATGGCCGACACGATTTCCGGCACGGCGCAGCCGCAAATCACACGGCAGAATCTCCAGCATGTGACCTTGCCACTTCCCCCCATCCCCTTGCAGCGCAAATTCGCCCGGCGAGTGACGGCGGTGGAGGCGCTGAAGACGGCGCAGCGCGCGTCGCTGGCGGAGTTGGACGCGCTCTTCGCCACCCTCCAGCACCGCGCCTTCCGCGGGGAATTATGACCACGGCCCTCCCCTGCGCCAACGGCGCGCCATCCCTCAGCCCAGGGCAACGCCCTGGGTATGGGTGCCGCAGCGCGCGGACTGAAGGGCCGCGATAGGAAGCGCTGGAGGACGAGCGATTATGACGAACTCATCAATGGAAATGAGCTGGAAATGAAACGGTATTTTATCTGGAAATGTATCTCGATTGCAGGATTGCATGACTCTATGGTTCAATTATTTGCATCATATTATTCGCTGGCATTGACACGGAAATGAAATGAGATTTTAGTCAGCCATGACCATACGCTATGAAATTCCAGGCAACTGGATCAGGTACGACCGGATGGCGATCAGCGAGGAATGGATGACGGCAAGGGCGGCAATGCTGGCGCTGACACAAATGCCGTATCAGCGCAGTTGGGCGGATGAGTTGCAGAAGATCCAACTCAAGCGGGAGGTGGCGGGCACTTCGCGGATTGAGGGTGCGCAGTTCACGGAAAAGGAACTCGATGCAGCGATGCGCGAGACGCCTGAGCAGCTTGAAACGCGCTCGCAAAAGCAGGCGGCGGCGGCTGTGGCGACTTATCGCTGGATCGCGCAATTGTCCGCTGATCGCCCGATTGATGAGGCGCTGATTCTGGAAGTGCATCGCCGTCTGGTCACGGGTTGCGATGACGACCACTGCCCACCGGGCAGGCTGCGTGATCGGGATCAAAACGTGACTTTTGGCGCGCCGCGACACCGGGGCTCAGAGGGAGGCAGGGAATGCACCGATGCGATCGGGGGTCTGGTCGAGGCCGCGCGCACGGTCTTTCGCGATCACGATCCGTTAATCCAGGCGCTCGCGCTGCATTACCATTTTGCGGCGATGCATCCTTTCCTCGACGGCAATGGGCGGACGGCGCGGGCGCTGGAGGCGCTGATGCTCCAGCGGACGGGGTTGCGTGACACCCTCTTCATCGCAATGTCGAATTACTACTACGAGCAGAAGGTGGGTTACCTGAACGCGCTGAACGAGACGCGGGCGGGCGGGCACGACCTGACGCCGTTCCTGAAATTCGCGTTGAAGGGGATCGAAAGCCAATGTCGGCGGCTCCTTTCGGAAATCCGCCTGCAAGTGGAGAAGGCGTTGTATCGCAACACGGTGACGGATCTTTTTGGCCGGTTGAAATCGCCGCGCCGGCGGGTGATGTCAGATCGCCATGTGCAATTGCTGAATCTGCTGCTTGATGAGGAGGAGATCACGCTCAGCGAACTGACGAAACGGACGGCGCACTTTTACAGCGTGAAGAATCCCTATAAGGCGCTGATCCGCGACTTAAATGCGCTGATCGAGTTGAACGCGATCGCAGCCAAACGGTTGCCGGAAGATGCAGGTTTTCTGATTTCGATCCGGCTGGAGTGGCCAACGAAGATCACGGATACGGAGTTCTTCCGCCGGGCAAAGGAGATGCCGAAGGCGAAGGTTCACGGTTTTCTTTCGACGTAGTGCCTCGAACTCCACCGTCATGTCCATTCCCAGTTCCAGCTTCGTCTTTCTCCATGCCGAGTGGCCCGCGTTGCACGATGCCGCGACGAAAGCGGAATCGCTGGCCTATCCTGACTCGCGAGCGGCGTGCTTTTATGCGAGGCGCGGCTTGGAAGTGGTGGTGCGTTGGCTCTACAAGCACGTCTCGTCAATCCAACTGCCCTACCAGGATAATTTGAGCGCGCTCATCCACGAACCCACCTTCCGCGCCACCGTTGCCGTCGGAAATGAAGCCGGAGGACGAAGAAGCAAAACGCTTCGACCTGCTCATGCTTAACCTTCAACTCGCGGTGCTGCGGGCCGAACCGGCGTTTGTGAGATTGCGCGATCAGGTCAAAGCCATCGCCGGGTTGTTGGAGGAAAAGTCGAGTATCCCGATGGTGAGCAAGCAGATGGTGCTGATCCAGGAACTGCAAACCGACGAATGGTGGCAGGATGTGACCACTCCGATGCTTGAAACCGTTCGCAAGCGGCTGCGGTTGCTTGTGAAGTTGATTGAGAAGCAGCAGCGCAAGCCGATTTACACGGACTTCGAGGATACAATGGGCAGCGAAACAACCGTGGAACTACCGGGATTCACCCCGTTGGACACATTTGAGAAGTTCCGGGAGAAGGTGCGGGCATTTCTGCGCGAGCATCAGGATCATCTCACGATTCAAAAGCTGCGAATGAACCAGCCATTGACCGCCCTCGACCTGACAGAGCTGGAGCGGATGCTCAGAGAAAGCGGTGCTGGCACGGTTGAGGATCTTGAGAAAGCAAAGACCGAAAGCAACGGCCTGGGACTTTTCGTGCGTTCCCTGGCAGGCTTGGACCGACAGGCAGCCAAGGCCGCGCTGGGTTCATTTCTCGCCGGTGGAAACCTGCGGGCGCATCAGATTCAATTCCTGGATGAGGTCGTCAATCACCTGACCGAACACGGCTGCATGGACGCCGCCCGCCTCTACGAGTCGCCCTATACGAACTTCCATTCGCAGGGCGTGGAGGGAGTGTTCAACTCGCAGCAGGTGGATACTTTGATCTCGATTCTCGATGACGTTCGGAGCCGGGCCACGGCGTAGTGCGCCGGGCTTTGTGATTGCTCAACCGTCGCAGGAATTCTGTCTCTACGCGCTCAGCAACTGCCTGAGCACGAACGGCAGGATCCCTCCGTGCCGGACGTATTCGACTTCGATGGCGGTGTCGATGCGGCTCTTGAGCGTGACTTTTTCCTCCGTGCCATTGGCGCGGTGGATGACCAGCGTGACATCGCTCATCGGCTTGATGTCGTCGCTCAGGCCGAGAAAATCGAATGTCTCGGTGCCGTCGAGTTTGAGCGTTTGCGCGTTCATGCCTTCGGGAAATTGCATCGGGATCAGGCCCATGCCGCAGAGGTTGGAGCGATGGATGCGCTCGAAGCTTTGTGCGACGACGGCCTTCACGCCGAGCAGGCGGGTGCCTTTCGCCGCCCAGTCGCGCGAAGAGCCGGTGCCGTATTCCTGCCCGGCAAAGATCACGAGCGGCGTGCCGGCTGCCTGGTATTTCATCGCCGCGTCGTAGATCGGCACGACGCTCCCGGCGGACATTCCGGGCCGCACGGGGTGAAGCACTTCGTCACGCCGCCTTCGACGCCGGGCACCATGAGGTTCTTGATGCGCACGTTGGCGAAAGTGCCGCGCGTCATGATGCGGTCGTTGCCTCGACGCGAGCCGTAGCTGTTGAAGTCGTCCTGCGCCACACCGTTCTCGACGAGGAACTTTCCAGCGGGGGACGACTTCTTGATCGCGCCGGCGGGGGAGATGTGATCGGTCGTGACCGAGTCGCCGAAGATGCCCAGCGGGCGCGCTCCCTTGACTTCGCGGATGTGGCCGGGCTCCATCGAGAAGTCGGTGAAGAACGGCGGCTCCTGGATGTAGGTCGATTTTTCGTCCCACGCATAAACCTCGCCGACGCTCGACGGGATCTCGTTCCACTTCGGATTCTGCGTCGCGAAGTCGGTGTAGAGTTTTCGGAAAACCTCGGGCTTGAGCGCGCTCGACATCGCGTTGCGGATTTCCTCAAGCGACGGCCAGATGTCTTTCAGGTAAACATCCGCACCGTCCGTGCCTTTGCCGATCGGCTCATGCGTGAGGTCGATATCGACGCGGCCGGCGAGCGCGAACGCGACGACCAGCGGCGGCGACATGAGGAAGTTCGCCTTGATGTTTTGGTGGACACGCGCCTCGAAGTTGCGGTTGCCCGAGAGCACGCTCGCGGCGACGAGGTCGTTTTTCGTGATGACTTCTTCGAGCGCCGGATGGAGCGGGCCGGAGTTGCCGATGCAGGTGGTGCAGCCGTAGCCGACAGTTTGGAATCCGAGCTGGTCGAGATACGTTTGCAGCCCGGTCTTGGTGAGGTAATCGGTGACGACGCGCGAGCCCGGCCCGAGCGAAGTCTTCACCGCAGGGTTCACGGTGAGTCCGCGCTCGACTGCTTTTTTCGCGAGCAATCCCGCGCCGAGCATCACGCTCGGATTCGACGTGTTCGTGCAACTCGTGATCGCGGCGATGAGCACGCTGCCGTGCCCGATGGCGGTGTCGGCATGGCGGTAGGGCGACTTCGTCAAATCGCTCGTCGCATCCGGCGTCGGGCGGTTGGAAATCATTTCCACCTGATCCTTCGGCGCGCCTTCCTGCGGATGATTGCTCTTCGAGTCTGTCGAGGCCATTTCGTGACTGCTGCTGAGATTGCCGCCGTTGATATGCACTGCGAATTTTTTACCGAGCGCATCCGCCGCCTTGCCGTAGCCGCCCTCTGGCAGCGGCTTCGTGAAGAGCGACGATGAACGTGCTCTTCGAGTTCCGGCAGCTTGATGTGATCCTGCGGGCGCTTCGGGCCGGCGACGGCGGGCACGACGGTCGAGATGTCGAGTTCGAGATCGACGCTGTAGTCGATCTGGCCTTTCGTCGGGATGCCCCAGAGGCCCTGCGCCTTGTAGTAGTTCTCGAAAGCCGACACGAGTTCGTCGCTGCGTCCGGTGCCGCGCAGGTAAGCGACCGTCTCTTCATCCACGCCGAAGAATCCCATCGTCGCGCCGTACTCCGGCGCCATGTTGGCGATCGTGGCGCGATCCACCACCGGCAGCGACTTCGCGCCGGGTCCGTAGAACTCGACAAATTTCCCGACCACCTTTGCTTTGCGCAGCATCTGCGTGACGTGCAGCACGACGTCGGTCGCGGTGACGCCTTCCTTCACCGAGCCGGTGAGATGCACGCCGACGACTTCCGGCGTGAGAAAATAGACGGGCTGACCGAGCATTCCCGCTTCCGCCTCGATGCCGCCGACGCCCCAGCCGACCACGCCGAGCCCGTTGATCATCGTCGTGTGCGAGTCGGTGCCGACGAGCGTGTCGGGGTAGAAGAGGGTTGATGGTTGATCGTTGATCGTTATGGGGCGGAGAGCACGCCCTTCGCGAGATATTCGAGATTCACCTGATGCACGATGCCGATGCCGGGCGGCACGACGCCGAACGTCTTGAACGCCTGCTGTCCCCACTTGAGCAACTGGTAACGCTCGCGGTTGCGCTTGAACTCAAGCTCCAGGTTCAGCCGCAACGCATCCGCCGAGCCGAAGAAATCGACCTGCACCGAGTGATCGACCACGAGATCGACCGGCACGAGCGGCTCGATGATCTGCGGGTTTCTTCCGAGACGCGAGACGGTCGAGCGCATCGCCGCGAGATCGACCAGCAACGGCACGCCGGTGAAGTCCTGCAACACCACGCGCGCGACCACGAACGGAATCTCCACCTGCGCGGGCGACTTCGCGTTCCAGTTCGCCAGCGTCTTCAC
Source organism: uncultured Verrucomicrobiae bacterium (assembly GCA_963751395.1). Taxonomy (GTDB): domain Bacteria; phylum Verrucomicrobiota; class Verrucomicrobiia; order Chthoniobacterales; family Chthoniobacteraceae; genus CAVVUC01. Next base: position 1,780,481 of record CAVVUC010000001.1, read on the forward strand.
GTCCTGCTCGGTGACCTTTTGTCCGTCGCAGTTTCGCAGCACGCATTCGAGCACGATGCGGATGGAAATCGGGAGCCGCGAAATCGGCCCGACGCCTTGTTTTTCGAGGGCCGGGAGCGAGAAGAGACTGCCTTGTTTTCCGTTCCCCAGATCGAATTGCTGCTTGGTGTTGAATGCGTCGCTCATATTGGAGGCGCTAACTAAGCCAAACGCACTGCCGCTCGCAAGTCCGCTTTTCAATCGCCGAAAAGCCGCGCGCCGCCGATTCGACAAGGCCCTTTACAAGGCGGGGACTTTCACACATATTCCCCGCCCGCATGTCTATCGTAATTAACATTCTGCTGGTGATCCAGGTGATCATCTCGGTTCTCATCATCTTCTTCGTTCTCATGCAACGCCCGAAAAGCGAAGGACTCGGCGCCGCGTTCGGCGGGGGAATGACCGAAAATCTTTTCGGCGCGCAAACAACGAATGTCCTTTCGACGATCACCCGCTGGCTCGGCGGAATTTTCTTCACGCTCACGTTGACGCTCTCGGTGCTTTACGCGAAGCAATCGACCACGAAGAGCGAAATTCAGAAGCAACTCATCGAAAAGGCGAAGGCGGTTCCGGCCGCCTCCGCAGCGACCGAGGATCCGAAGAAACAGATAGCGGACAAGATCAAGGAAACCGAATCTCCTGCTCCCGCTGCGCCTGCCACCCCGGAGCCGACGGCTGCCAGCGCGCCCGCGGTTCCAGCAGAGAAAAAGGCGGGCGTGCCGATGACGCCGCTTCAGCCGGCCGCCACGACAGCGCCTGAATCTACGCCCGTATCTTCCGCGACGCCCGCGCCCTCCGAGCCCGCCCCAAGCGCCAGGCCGAAGGCGTCAAAGCCGTCGCCAGCGAAGGGCAAGGACGCGAAACACTGAGGTCCCGCGCCTCCTCGCGCGATTGAAGGCGTTGAACATCGTGCGTGATTTCCTGCGCCTGTTGCCGGTGCTTGCGGCGCTCTGCTGCGGGGGTTGTGGACGCACCGGCGATCGCGCCGATCTCGTTTTCCTGAACGGCGCAGAACCCGAAACGCTCGACCCCGCGCTGATCACCGGCCAGCCCGAAGGCCGCGTGGTCGGCGCGCTTTTCGAGGGACTCACGAGTTTCGACGCCGCCGCGAACGTCCAGCCGGGCGTCGCGGAACGATGGGAGGTTTCGAGCGACGGACGCGTTTATCTTTTTCACCTCCGCCCGAACGCCCGCTGGAGCAACGGCGATCCCGTCACCGCCGACGACTTCGTCCAATCGTGGCGTCGCACGCTCGCGCCGGAGACTGCCTCGGAATACGCGTATCAGCTTTACTACGTGAAAAACGGGAAGCCGTTCAACGAAGGCGCCCTCAAGGATTTTTCGCAGGTCGGCGTGCGCGCGCCCGATTCCCGCACGCTGGAAGTCACGCTCGAAAATCCGACGCCTTTTTTCATCGACCTCTGCGCATTCGAGACGCTGCTGCCGGTTCACATTCCCACGGTCGAGCGCGAGGGAGACGCGTGGATCAAGCCCGGAAAAATCGTCAGCAACGGCGCGTACCGGCTCGAAGCGTGGCGAATCAACGACCGGATTCGGCTGTCGAAAAATCCGTTCTACTGGAACAAGGAGCGCGTCGCGATGAAGACCGTGGACATCCTGCCGATCGCGAAAGCGAACACGGCTTTCAATTTTTACGCATCGGGCATCGCGGATTTGATGATGGACAAAGGCCTCGTGCCGCCCGCGCTGCTCAACGATCTGCGGAAGCGCCCCGACTTTCATTCCGCGCCGTTTCTGGGCAGTTACTTTCTGCGGTTCAACGTGACCAAGCCGCCGTTCAACGACGTGCGCGTGCGCCAGGCGTTCAGCCTCGTCATCGACAAACAATCGCTCGTCGAAAAAATAACGCGCGCCGGCGAAGTCCCCGCCATGAGCCTTGTCCCGCCCGGAACCGCAGGCTATCAGCCGCCGCCGGGGCTCGCGCGCGACGTCGGGCGCGCGAAGCAGTTGCTCGCCGATGCGGGTTTTCCGGGTGGCAGAAATTTTCCCCTTATCAGTTATCTCTACAGCGAAGGAGAGCTGAACGAAGCCATCGCCGTGGAACTGCAAAGCATGTGGCGCAACGAACTCGGCGTGACCATCAACCTGCATCGACAGGAGTGGAAGGTCTATCTCCGCTCGATGAGCAGCCTCGATTACGACATCAGCCGGGCGAGCTGGGTCGGGGACTACAAGGATCCGAACACATTCCTCGACATGTTTCTTACAAACGGAGGAAACAACCGCACCGGCTGGAGCAATGCCACCTACGACCAGCTCATCGCCGAAGCTGCTCGCGAGATCGACACGCAAAAGCGATTCGACATTTTCCGCCGCGCCGAGCATCTGCTCATCGCCGGGGAAACGCCTTTCTGTCCGCTTTATTTTTACGTCGGCATCCAGTTCTACGACCCGGCGAAACTGGGCGGCATCGAGGCCAACCTGCTCGACGCGCATCCCATCAAGGCGATGTATTGGAAGTAGCCCAGCCTCGGTTTTTTGCCGGCGGCTTGAACAGAGCTCCCCACCGCTGCCCGCTGGGTTGTTCACAGCAAAGGCGGCCAGAGCCGGCCTGCCGGGTGGGGCAGTCCTCGCCGCCTTTGCTGCCGCCTGCGCGAAGACTGGACCTGCAAACCGCCGACGTCTTACGAGTCATCCGGACCGGCTTCCGCCCGCTTGGCTGGATGCGGTGACAACCTGCCGGACTTCGATTCCATCGCCCCGCATATTTCCCTTGCGTTATATTGCCGGTGGCTTATATGAGCGGCGTGAAATTGATCGCCATCTACAAGTGCCTCTGCGATGAGACGCGGCTTCGCATCCTGAATCTCCTGTCGGTTTCGCCGCTGTGCGTCTGCCACATCCAGGAAGTGCTCGGCAAGTCGCAGGTCATCTCCTCCCAACACCTCGCCTACCTGCGCGAGCGCGGCATGGTCGCCAGCCAGCGTTACCAGGCATGGATGATCTATTCGCTGCCATCCGCTCCGTCCACGGAGCTGGAGGCGAACTTGAAGTGCCTTCAGGATTGTTTCCAGACCGAGCCGGTCTTCCGGAAAGACCGGGAGAAATTGAAGAAGCTTCTTGGAACGAAAAGCGTCCGGGCATTGCTCGACGAGGGCTGCTGCGCCGCACGTCCCGCAGCGAGCAAGAAGGTGTCAACCAAGAAGGCCGGCAGGTGCTAACTCTCGGCAGCGTTCTTTATTTCCAAGAATGGAAACAACCAAACCGACCGTCCTGATTCTTTGCACCGGCAACTCCTGTCGCAGCCATATCGCTGAAGGCATCCTTCGACATGCGGCCGGTGACCTGATGGAAGTCCACAGCGCCGGTTCCAGGCCGGCCGGTTATGTGCATCCCAGAGCGATCCAGGTGCTCAAGGAAATCGGCATCGACATTACCAGCCACACGTCGAAGCACATGAACGACTTTCTTAACCGGGACGTGACCACCGTCATCACCGTTTGCGGCAATGCGGACCAGGCGTGCCCGATGTTTCCCGGACAGGTGAATCGTTACCACTGGGGGTTCGAGGACCCGGCGCATGCGACAGGGAGCGAAGATGAAGTCCTCCAGGTTTTCCGGCAGGTGCGCGATCAGATCAAATTGGTCTTCGAGGCTTACGCAGCGGGTTATCGGGAGGCTCTGCAACACTGACACACCATGGAAAATCAAAAACGACTGGCTTTCTTTGAACGCTATCTCACGGTCTGGGTGTTCCTGTGCATGGTTGCCGGACTATTGCTCGGCAGGTTTGCTCCCGGACTTACCGAGAGTCTTAGCAAGATGGAATTCGGCAAAGGCTCGCAGGTCAACGTGCCCATCGCGGTGCTGATCTGGCTGATGATTTTTCCCATGATGCTGAAGATCGACTTCGGCTCGCTTGGAGGCATCGCGCGCAAGCCCAAGGGACTGCTCGTCACGCTGTTTGTGAACTGGCTCGTCAAACCCTTCAGCATGGCCTTCCTTGCGTGGGTCTTTTTCCAACACGTCTTCAAAGCCTGGGTCGAGCCCGAGATGGCGAAGAATTACACCGCCGGACTCATCATCCTGGCCGCCGCGCCCTGCACGGCGATGGTATTTGTGTGGAGCTACCTGACCGACGGCGACCCGGCTTACACGCTCGTGCAGGTGGCGGTGAACGACTTGATCATGCTTGTCGCGTTCGCTCCGATCGTGATGTTCCTTTGCGGCGTGGCCAACGTGGTCGTGCCCTCGAAGGTGCTCATCACCTCGGTCGTGGTGTTCATCGTCATTCCGCTGGCCGCCGGCTACTTCACGCGCTCGGCGCTGTTGAAGACGCACGGGAACGATTGGTTCGAGCAGAGTTTCCTGCCCAAGTTTCACCCGGTGACTGTCTTCGCGCTCCTCGCGACGCTGGTGCTGATCTTCGCCTTTCAGTCGAAAAACCTGACGACCCGCTGGTTTGCCGTGGTGCTGATTGCGGTGCCGATCATCATCCAGGTCTATTTCAACTCGAGCCTCACCTATCTGCTGATGCGCTGGTTGAAGGTGCCGCACAACATCGCTTCGCCCGGTTCGCTCATCGGCGCGAGCAACTTCTTCGAGCTGGCCGTGGCCGTGGCCATCACGCTCTTCGGCCCCAGTTCCGGCGCGGCGCTGGCGTGCGTGGTCGGCGTGCTGGTGGAAGTGCCCGTGATGCTGTCGGTGTGCAAAGTCTGCAACACCTCGCGCGGCTGGTATGAGGGCAGTCTTATCAAGAACACAAACCGATGAAGAAGTTGCAAATCACCCAGGAGCGCCACTTTTTCGCGGACCGCCTGAATCCTTGCTGGCACGCTTGAGTTTGTAATGGAGCGTGCGGCGACTGATGCCGAGCAGCTTTGCTGCCTCGGTACGGTTTCCTGCCGCCTTTGCCAGCGTCTGGGAAATCAGTTCGTTTTCGAGTTGATCCAAAGTCATTCCCGCGAACGTGGGGACGCGGTTTTTCTCATGTTTTCCATCGAGGAACGCAGGAAAGTCTGAAGACTCGATTCGTCGAACGGGCGCGGTGAGCACCAACCTCTCCACAATGTTGCGTAACTGGCGGACATTGCCCGGCCAGGCGAAGGCTTGGAGAGTGCGAATCGCGTCCTTGCTGAATTCCTTGCCTTGTCTTCCATGTTTGGCGGCAAAGTGCCGGCAGAGCCTTTCGACCAAAGGCGGAATGTCTTCAGGGCGATCCCTTAGCGGAGACAGATGGATGGTGATAACATTGAGCCGATAAAGCAGATCTTCGCGGAAGGCGCCTTCGATGCACTCGTTTTCCAACTTCTTGTTTGTTGCTGCCACGATCCGTGCATTCGCGCGAACAATCGACTTGCTGCCGATGGGGCGGAAAAACCCGTCCTCCAGCACGCGCAACAGGTCCGCCTGGCCAAGGCGGGGGAGGTCGCCAATCTCGTCCAGGAACAATGTTCCTTCCCGTGCCAGTTCAAAACGGCCCGGCTTGTCGGAAATCGCTCCGGTAAACGCTCCACGCAGGTGGCCGAAGAATTCCGACTCGATCAAGGTTTCCGGAAGCGCGGCGCAGTTCACCGCAACGAACGGGCCGCCCTTGCGGCGACTTTTTTCGTGAATCGCGCGGGCTGCCAGTTCCTTGCCCGTGCCGCTCTCCCCTTGAATCAGCACGGTCACATCGGTGGGGGCGACTTGGTCGATGATCCGCTGCACCTCCTTCATCGCGGTGCTCTTGCCAACAAAAATGTCCACGTCGGCGCGCTTCTTCAGTCGTTCGCGGATGGCAGGATCTACAGCCACGAGCGCTTGATGATCGAGGGCCTGAAGCACCGACCTCAGGATGTATTCGTTTTCGGCCGGCCAAGCCAGATAATCGAAAGCTCCATGATGGATCGCATCCATTGCCGTGCGGATGGTGCCCCCCTCGCTCACAAAAATAAACTGCGTGTCAGGCGACAAATCCCGGAGGCTTTTCATCAGGACGAGTCCATCGGATCGCCCGGTGTCGAACGACTTTACGATGATGTTGAACCGCTCCCTGGCAGCCAGATCGCGCACGGCGCGTTCAGTAGTGGCGCTCTGGACCCGGTAGCCCTCCGCTTCCAGCACACGCGAAATGCCGGGCGCATAACGACCCTGGCGGTCGATGATGAGAATTGCCACTTTGGCTGGATTCATGGGTTGAACGTAGCGCAATAATTCGCTTCTTGTCGCGCAAACTTTGCGCGCTTTTGGCTTGGTCAACGGCCCGCCCTTGGATGGCAACTTTCATAAGATGCTGATATTCTGTATCATGTAACTTATCTGCCATGTCTGGCGCGTTTGATGCAAACAGGCGGGCATGCCCACACCTGCCCATATTACGAATTCAATCAAACGTCTTTGCGATCTCGAATTGGGAAGCGGAACCCTGGCCTCCGCACTCAGCAATTTGGAGAAGCATCTTGAGATCTCCAGGCTGCGCTCGATCATTCCGGCAGCCATTCTCGGGCATCACGACCGCATGCTACAGCGGGGAAAACGGAGCACGGTGCCGGTGGTCAACGGCGTTTGCTCCGCCTGCCATCTGCGCCTGCCTTTCGGACATGTCGCCCGCCTGCAAAGCAGCCAGGACCTGGAGGTCTGTGACAATTGCGGCACTTTCATTTACTCGGAACGCGTCAATGAGACGCGCGGGCTGGCGGAGTTGAAACCCGTCAAGGCGAAGCCCAAACGCATGAAAGAGCTGGTGCGATGAGCCTCCCGAGGCATCGCCCCGCCTTTCATTATTCAACCGGGACGCGATGTGCGGCGGCGGAGATAAGGCTGGAGTCGGCGGAGGCTTCGGTTCATCGTTCTCCTCGGCCATGAACATCGGTCTCATGCTTTTTGTCGCCGCAACCGGGATGTTCCTGGGCATTCTGTTTGGGCGTGCCATGCCACGTCTCTGGCTGGCCACGACGCTTGTGGGGGTGATCCCGGCACTCGTGGCGGCGGTTGCTGTGCTGGCGGGCGGAAACGAATGGGAATGGCGCGGCGGATTTTCGATCGGAGGCGAACCTCTGCACCTGCGACTGGACGGAGTCAGCGCCTTGTTTCTCGTTTTGCTGTGCGTGGTCGGCGGAGCCGCCTCGGTCTATGGACGCGAGTATTGGGCCGACGCGGCGCATCCGCGTTCCGCCCGTACGGGCCGCGTGTGGTGGAGCGTGATGTTGTTGAGCCTCGGACTCGTGCTGCTCGCTTCCAATGGACTGCATTTTCTCATCGCGTGGGAACTCTTCACGCTCAGCGCGTATTTCCTGATCACATTGGACCGTCAGCCGGCCCGAAGTGCGCGCGGCGGGCTGGCTTTACCTCGTCGTCTTCGCACGCAGCCGTGCTCGCCCTCTTTGCCTTCTTCGCCACGCTGGCGGCTCGCACCGGAAGCTGGGAACTCGGACCCATGCGCGAACACGCCGAGCTGGCGCCGCTGTTCTGGCTGGCGCTTTTCGGGTTCGGCATGAAGGCGGGCCTGTTCCCGTTGCACATCTGGCTGCCCGTCGGCACACGCCAACGCTCCAAGCCATGTCTCGGCGATGCTGTCGGGCGTGACCATCAAGATGGGCATTTACGGGCTCGTGCGTTTCAGCGGCTGGCTGCCCGTGCCGGTCGGCGCGGGCTGGGTGGTGGCGGCGCTCGGCGTGGCCAGCGCGGTGCTGGGTGTCGCGTTCGCGCTGGGGCAGCATGACCTCAAACGCCTGCTCGCTTATCACAGCGTCGAGAACATCGGCATCATTCTCATCGGACTCGGCTTTGCGCTCGTGGCGGTCGAGCAGGGCGATCGCCGCCTGGGGCCGGCTGGCGCTGGCGGGCGGGCTGCTGCATGTCTGGAATCACGGCTTGTTCAAGGCGCTGCTGTTTTTTGGGGCCGGCTCGGTGTTGCATGCGACCGGCACGCGGGAGATGAGCCGGTTGGGCGGGCTGTGGCGCGCGATGCCGTGGACCGCCGGGCTGTTCGCGCCTGGGGGCGGCGGCGATCTGCGGCCTGCCGCCGCTCAACGGCTTTGTCAGCGAATGGCTGGTCTATCTCGGCCTGTTCGACGCGACCATCTCGCGCGGTCCGTCGGCCTGGGCCGCGATTCCGGCGGCGATTCTGCTCGGCGTGACGGGGGCGCTGGCGCTGGCGTGTTTCGTAAAAGTGTGCGGCGTGGTCTTCCTCGGCGCCCCGCGCTCGGATGCGGCCGTGCATGCGCACGAATGCGGACCTTCCATGCGCGGAGCGATGCTTTTGCTGGCGGGCGCGTGTGTGGCGATCGGGCTCGCGCCGGTGGTGTTCTGGCCGGCGGTCGCGCGCGCGGTCGGAGACTGGCGTCCTGTCTGGGCCGGCGCGGAGGCGCCCGCGCCGCTGTTCTCGCTCGGCCTGGTTCACGTTGCGCTGGCAGTGCTCGCGGCGGCCGCGGCCTGGTGGCTTTGGCAGCGGGTGCTGCGGCATGGACTGAGCCGCGCGCTTGACGTGGGATTGCGGCTACGCGGCTCCGACGGCCCGCATGCAATACACGGCAGGCTCATTTGCCGGAATCATCACCGAATGGTTTGCGTGGATTTTGCGCCCGGAGCGACACGAGCACCGCCCCGAAGTCTCCTTCCCGCTTGATGCGAGTTGGGTTGAGCACACACCGGAGACAGTGCTCGATCAAGTCGTCGAACCGGCGGGCGGCGTGGTCATGCGCTTGTCATTGGCGGCGCGGAGCCTCCAGCACGGACGGGTGCAATCCTACCTGTTCTATTTGCTGATCGGTCTCGTGGCGCTGGCCATATTGGTCCTGCTGGGGGGTGGAAAATGAAGACGCACAGTTCCCGAACCAGGCGGTTCATTCCGGGCGTGAATGGATTTGCCAACTCTGCCAGAGTCACTTCCTCATCATGTATCTGAATCTCATCCAGATTGCCGAGTCGTTCGGAGTTTCGGAAAAAGTCGTGGAGGGCTGGATCCGCGACGAAGGCCTGCCGCACACCCCGGACCGCGGGCGGCTGTTGTTTGATCGTGCACAGGTGGCGGAATGGGCGGCCAAGCGCGGACTCGCGGCGCAGGCCGGTTTTCTTGCCCCGCAGGCAGTCCGCACTCGGAACCAGTATGCAGCTCGAGCCTCCTGCTGCAGAGCGGGCGGCATCTGGCGCGACGTGCCGGCGGCGGAAGTGCCGGCCGTGTTCGAGCGCATCGTGACTGCCCTGCCGGGAGCGACGCCGCCCGTGCGCCAGCTCCTCGGGCAGCGGGTTCGCGCTCAGGGCGGCGTGACGATGGCGCCGGTCGGCGGCGGCTTCGCCCTGCCGCATCCGAGCACCCGCATCACGCTGGGCCGCGACTCCGGCACCGTGGCGTTGTTGCTCCTGCGCGATGCGCTGCCACCGAACGAAACGGTTCCCGACGGCGTGCCGGTCACGCGCCTGCTTTTCTTCATCGCGCCCTCTCCACGCGCGCATCTCGACCTGCTCGCCCGGCTGAGCCGCCTGCTTGCGCGCGGCCCGTTGCGCGAACTGCTGACGAAGGGCGCGAAGGACGAGGAGATTTTCGCCGCCGTGGCTTTGGCTGATGAGCCTGCGAGTGCGTCGAACCCGGAGGTGAAAACGTGACACCGGGGGTGTTGCTGCTGCTCGCAGCCGTGAGTCTGCTGGCGGGCATCGGGTTCGGGCCGCGGTTCTCGCGGACGTGGCTGGCGCTCACCCTGACGGGCACGGCGGCCGGACTGACTGCGGCGCTTCTGGCACTGCCGGGCGGAGGGGACTGGGAGTGGCGCAGCGGATTCCTGCTGGGCGGCGAACCGCTGTCATCTGCGGCTGGACGGCGTGAGCGCGCTGTTCCTCGTGCTGCTGTCCGTGGTGGGCGGAGCCGGGGCGGTGTATGCGCGCGAGTATTGGTCGGATCAGCATTATCCCCGCCTCCGCGCCGCGAGGTCGCGCATGGTGGAGCGCTCTGGTGTTGAGCATGGGGCTGGTGCTGACGGTTTCCAACGGTCTGCATTTTCTCATCGCCTGGGAGCTGTTCGCGGTCTGCGGTTATTTTCTGATCACGCTCGACCGTGCAACGGCGCGAGGTGCGCGCGGCGGGCTGGCTGTATCTGGCGGCGTCGCATGCCGGCACGCTTTGTCTGTTCGCGTTCTTCGCGACACTGGCGGCGCGCACCGGAAGCTGGGACCTCGGCCCGATGCGCGAGCAGCACGGAGCTTGCGCCGTTGTTCTGGCTGGCGCTGGTCGGTTTTGGGGTGAAGGCGGGCTTTTTTCCGCTGCACATCTGGCTGCCCTCGGCGCACGCCAACGCGCCCAGCCATGTCTCCGCCATCATGTCGGGCGTGGCCATCAAGATGGGGCATTTACGGCATCGTGCGCTTCAGCGGCTGGCTGCCGGTGCCGGCGGCGGCGGGCTGGGTGGTGATCGGGCTCGGCGCGACGAGCGCGCTGCTCGGCATCGCCTTCGCGTTTGCGCAAAACGATTTCAAACGGCTGCTCGCGTATTGCTCGGTGGAAAATATCGGCGTCATCCTGATCGGCGTCGGCGGCGCGTTGCTCGCGGTCGACGCACGGAGACGCGCCCTGGGGCCGGCTGGCGCTCGCCGGAGCGTTGCTGCATGTGTGGAATCACGGCGCGTTCAAGTCGCTGTTGTTCTTCGGTGCCGGCTCGGTGCTGCACGCGACGGGCACGCGGGAAATGAGCCGGCTGGGCGGATTGTGGCGCACGATGCCGTGGACGGCCGGGTTGTTTGCGCTCGGCTCCCTCGCCGTCTCAGGTCTGCCGCCGCTCAACGGTTTCGTCAGCGAATGGCTGGTGTATCTCGGCCTGTTCGATGCCGCGACGAGCAAGGGGCCGCCGGCGTGGGCCGCCATGCCGGCCGCGATCATGCTGGCGATGGCCGGCGCGCTGGCGCTGGCGAGTTTCGCGAAGGCGGGCGCGATGATTTTCCTCGGCGCCCCGCGCACGCAGGCCGCGGCGCAAGCGCACGAATGCGGCCACTGGATGCGCGGACCGATGCTGGCGCTGGCGGGCGTGTGCGTGACGATCGGCCTGGCGCCGATTTTATTCTGGCCGGCGGTGGCGCGCGCGGTGGGAAGCTGGCATCCGGCGTGGGAGGCGGTGGAAGCGCCCGCGCCGTTGGCCACGCTGGGATCGGTTCATCTGGCGCTGGCGATTCTGATTCTGGCGGCGGCGGCGTGGTTGTGGCGTAAGGCGCACGCCAACGGGCTGCGTCGCGGACTGACGTGGGACTGCGGCTACGCGGCTCCGACCGCGCGGATGCAATACACCAGCGGGTCATTCGCTGGAATCGCCTCCGGGCTGGTTCGGCTGGGTGCTGCATCCGGAGCGCAACCTGCGCCGCCCGCGCGGCCATCTTCCCGGCGGAGGCGATCCGCTTGGAACGCATTCCAGAAACGGTGCTGGAGCGGATCATCGGCCCGGTCAGCGTGGTCATCATGCAAGTGTCCACCGCCGTGCGTCGCCTGCAGCACGGACGTTTGCAGTTCTACATCCTATACGTGGTGGCGGGACTGGTCGCCATGGGAGTTCTCGTGGTATTGGGAGGCGCGCGATGACCTTGATACTCGACGTCGTTCTTCGTCTGGCGGTGTGGTTGCTGCTGGCGCCGCTGCTGCCGGGCATCATCAACAAGGTGAAAGCGTGGGTGGCGGGCCGCCGTGGGCCGCCGGTGCTTCAGCTTTACTACGATCTCGCGAAGCTCTGGCGAAAAGGCGTGGTGCTGAGCACGCTGGCGTCGCCGGGCTTTGTCGCTGGTCCGGCGGTGGCGTGGGTGGCGTTGATCGGAGCGGCGATGTTGATGCCGCTGGGGCCGATCGGGCGGCGATTGAGTTTTCGAGGCGACGTGCTGCTGCTGATTTACCTGCTGGCGCTGGCGCGGTTTTGCACGGCGTGGGCCGCGATGGAAACGGGGTCGGCCTTTGAAGGCATGGGCGCGGCGCGCGAGGTCAGTTACGCGGTGCTCGCCGAAGCGGCCATCGTCGCCGCCGTGCTGTCGTTGAGCGTCCAGACCGGAAGCGTTTCGCTGGTCACGATGCTGTCACCCGCGGCGGGGGCCGGCGCGGTGCTGCTGGCGGCTGGTTTGTTCACCGTGCTGCTGGCGGAAAACTGCCGCGTGCCGTTCGACGATCCCAACACTCACCTGGAACTCACGATGATCCACGAGGTCATGGTGCTCGATCACAGCGGTCCGCCGCTCGCCGTGATTTTGCACGGAGCTTCCGTCAAGCTCCTGCTGTTCGCCGTTCTGCTCACCGAGGCGGTGTTGCCGATGGGCGGTCTCGCCCCGCTCGCAGCCGTCGGCGCATTGGTGGCGGGCGTCCTGACGGTGACAATTGGCGTCGGGCTGGTCGAATCGTTTCTGGCGAGATTCGCGTTCCGCCGCGTGCCGCTGCTGCTCACGACCGCGTTTCTGCTGTGTCTGTTTGCGTTGCTGGTGGCGTGGAAAGGCGGTGCGCCATGAGCGGGACTTTGAACCTTCTGATCGGTCTGGCGATGGGATTGAATCTGCTCGCGCTGGGCAGCAGCCGGTTGCCGTCGCTCATCCGCGCGATGTCGATGCAAGGCGTGGTGCTTGGAGTGATGCCGCTGCTGTTGGAGCATGGAGGGCTCGACTGGCGGGTAATGCTGGTCGCGCTGGCCACGATGGCGGGCAAGGGCGTGGTGATTCCCATTCTCCTGCGACGGGCGATGCGCGCGGCAAACATCGACCGCGAAATCGAACCCTTCATCGGCTACATCCCGTCCCTGCTGCTCGGAGCCGGCGGCACGATCGCTGCGGTGGCTCTGGCGCGCGCCTTGCCGCTGTTGCCGGAGCACGCCGGGTCGCTCCTCGTGCCGGGCGCGATTGCCTCGGTGCTGACCGGTTTCATTTTGCTCATTGGACGGGTCAAGGCCATTTCACAGGTCTGCGGTTATTTGATTCTGGAAAATGGCATCTACCTGTTCGGCCTGCTGCTCATCCACTCGACGCCGTTGCTGGTGGAGTCAGGCATCCTGCTGGACGTCACGGTGGGCGTGTTCGTCATCGGCATCATCGTGGATCGCATCCAGCGCGCCTTCGATTCGCTCGACACCCGCAAACTCACCACGCTCCACGAATGAAGGTTTTTGTTAACCGCAAAGAGCGCAAGGAACGCAAAGAAAGGACATGAACATGAATGAATCCATCAAAGTACTGTGCAACCACGTCCGGGAGACAGCCTACGCCATTCACGTTTATCATGGCCACGGGCACCTGGAGAAGGTCTATGAAAACGCGCTCGCACACCGGCTGCGGAAGGCCGGGCTTGACGTGAAGCAGCACCATCCGATCCAGGTCTTCGATGAGGACGGAACCCTGATCGGGGACTACTTTGCCGATTTGTTCGTAGGGGGTGCCGTAATCATTGAGTTGAAAGCGGCCAGGGCATTGGCCCCGGAACACGAGGCGCAAATCCTGGGCTACCTCAAGTCGGCGAGGATGGAGCACGGCCTCCTGATCAACTTCGGATCGTACAAGTTTCAAATTCGGAAGTTTGCCCTCTCCTCCCGGCCGGGCCCCGGCTTCATGGGAGCCATCACCTTGCTGTTCTCTGCGCTCTTTGCGTTCCTCCCGGTATAAACTCTTGATGACCTCTCTCCTGCTTATATTGGTTCCCCTGGCGGGAGCGGTGCTCGCAGCCCTCTGGCCGGACAATCGGACCCGGCCCCGGCTGTTGCCGGCCGTCGGCCTCGTGCATTTGGCGCTGACGCTGTGGATGTTCATCAATCCGCCCGCGGTCGCACCGGACGCATGGCTGGGGTTTGATCCGCTGGCGCGCGCGGTGTTGCCGGCGGTGTCGTTGTTATTCCTCGTCTGCGGCGTTTACGGAGTTTCCTATCTCAAGGTCAGGTCGGAGAGGCCCAACCGCGTGTTTGTCGCGTTGTTGCTGGCGATGCTTGGCCTGCTCAGTGCCGGACATCAGGCCCGGCATTTGAGTTTGCTGTGGATTGCGACCGAGGCGGTCACGCTCGCCGCGGTGCCGCTCCTGCACTTCAACGGCACGCCGCGTGCCTTCGAGGCGACATGGAAATACCTGCTCATTGGCGGCACGGGCATCGCGCTGTCGCTGCTCGGGTCTTTCTGCCTGGGCTATGCATCGCTGCATGGCAGAGGCGAGGGCGATCTGACTTTTGTCGCGCTCACCGCACAGGGGGCGGGCTTGTCGCGTCCGTGGGTTCTGACGGCGTGGGTGCTGTTGCTTGTCGGCTACGGCACGAAGATGGGCCTCGCTCCGATGCATACCTGGAAACCCGATGCCTACGGTGAGGCGCCCGGCATGGTGGGTGCGATCCTGGCCGGTGGCGTGACCACGGTGGCGTTCACGGCGCTCCTGCGGGTACGGGCTGTCGTCGGTGCCGCCGGCGAAGGCGCAATCGCCGACCGCACGCTGCTGGTCATCGGATTGTTCTCGATGCTGGTGGCGGCGTTGTTCCTGTTGGGCACGCGCGATTTCAAACGAATGCTCGCGTATTCGAGTGTGGAACACATGGGCATCCTCAGCATCGGCGCGGCCCTCGGCGGCGCGGGCGTGGCCGCGGCCTTGTTTCATGTGTGGACCAACAGCCTGACGAAGGGCGCGCTGTTTCTCAGTGCGGGCAACATCCGCCGGGCCGCCGGGTCTCCCTCGATGGATGACGTGCGCGGCATGTCGGTGCTCACGCCGCGTTCGGCGGCGATCTTTGTCACGGGGATGTTCGCGGTCACGGCCTGCCCGCCCTTCGGTCCGTTCTTCAGCGAACTCCGGGTGGTGCGCGCCGCGCTCGCCGCCGGTCACGGAACCGCCACCGCCATGTTTCTCGGCTGTCTGCTGTTCGCCTTCTTCGGCCTGACCCGCATCGTCTTCGGCATCGTGGACGGACGCCCGCGCACGGCGACGAAGGCGAACAGCAGGCGCTTTGTCGAAACCGCCGGCGTGATCGTGCCGCCGCTGGCGCTGCTCGGTTTTTCCTTGTGGCTGGGTCTCTTCACTCCGGCGGTTTTGCAGGACGCCTGGTCTGCTGCCGTCGAGCAACTTTTTCCAAGACCATGAGCGACTCCACCTCCTTTGCTCTCCTGGCCAACGCCACCAGCATTCCCTGGGTGGAAGTGCCCGCATGGCCGGCGGCGGAACTGGTTCGCGCGACCGCGGCCGAGCTGGATCGCGGCGCACGGCTGTGTGCGTGGTTCGGCGTGGCGGAAGGCGCCGGCACAAGCCTCGTCGCCGTGCTCGCCTTCGACGTTGACAACACCCTCGCCGTGGGCCGCAGCTCTCCGTTCACCGGCACCTATCCCGCGCTGACGCTGACGCATCCGCAGGCACACTTGTTCGAGCGCGAAGTCCGGGAGCAGCACGGCCTCACCCCCGAAGGCCATCCGTGGCTCAAGCCCGTCCGGCGGACCAACGGCAACGCGCCCGCAAACGGGGAATTTTTCCGCGTGGACGGCCGCGAGGTTCACGAAGTCGCGGTGGGTCCGGTCCACGCCGGCATCATTGAGCCGGGCCACTTTCGTTTCCAATGCGCGGGGGAGGAAGTGCTGCACCTCGAGATCGCCCTCGGCTACCAGCATCGTGGCGTGGAAGAGGCGCTCGCCGGCGGCCCGCACCGCGCGACAATGAGCCAGATGGAAACGGTGGCCGGCGACACGACCATCGCCCACGCCACCGCGCACGCGACCATCATGGAAACGCTCGCCGGGACCGAGGCTCCGTTGCGGGCGCAATGGCTGCGGGCGATTGCGCTCGAACTCGAACGCCTGGCAAACCACACCGGCGATCTCGGCGCACTCGCCAATGACGTCGCGTTTCTGCCCACCTCCGCCGCCTGCGGAAAAATCCGGGGCGATTTCCTCAATCTCACCGCGCTGATTTGTGGCATTCGTTTCGGGCGCGGCCTCGTGCGGCCCGGCGGCTGCCGCCACGATCTCGAACCCGGGCGCGCGACGCAGTTGCTTGACCGTCTGAAGATCGCGCTCGCCGACACCGAGCAGGCCATCGCGTGGTTTTGGGAGGCCGCCTCCGTGCGCACGCGTTTTGAAAACGTCGGCACGGTTTTCCCCGCACAAGCCGCGGAAATCGGTCTGGTTGGCCCGGCTGCGCGCGCCTGCGGCCTGGTGCGCGACGTGCGTTACGATCACCCAACCGGCTGGCACCGCTTTGCGCAGGCTCCGGTGGCCGTGTGGCCCAGTGGCGACGTCTTTGCCCGCGCCCGCGTGCGCTCACTGGAAATCCAACGCTCCGGTGACTTCCTTCGCGAACAGATTGCCGCCCCGGTGGAAGGCGAACTGCACGCCGAACTCGCGGCCCCCGCCCCGGACACACTCGCGGTTGCGCTGGTGGAAGGCTGGCGCGGGGAAGTCTGCCACGTCGCTTTAACCGATGCCGCCGGGCGCTTCCGCCGCTACAAGATTGTTGATCCGTCATTTCACAACTGGACCGGTCTGGCACTGGCGTTGCGCGGCACGGCCATCTCGGATTTTCCGATCTGCAACAAGAGCTTCAACCTTTCCTACTGCGGCTTTGATTTATGAACCAAAGAACGCGGACGGATAGCCGCAAAAGAACGCAAGGAACACAAAGACGGAGGCGTGAAAATCACGACGCACTCGCCCGATGGGTGAAGAACTGCCCCGCTGCCTTTCCGAGCCAGTTTCCGGTCTCTGTGCTCTTTGCGTTCCTTGCGGCAAAATCTCATCGTCGAATCCACAGAATGAAGCCGCCCACCCACCATGTTCGTCTTTAATACCATTGCACATCGTCTGAAGCGCGGCTGCGAGACGATGGCCTGGCCCAAAGGCCCGGCGCCCGCGTTGCCCGACCGCCACGGCGGCGCGCTGAAAGTCGATGCGAGCAAATGCGCCGACGGCTGCAACGCCTGCGTGCCGGTGTGCCCGACCGAAGCCATCACGCGCCCGCCCGGCCAGCCCGTCGCGCTCGATCTCGGCCGCTGCATCTTCTGCGCGGCGTGCGTGGAGGCCTGCCCGACGCGGGCCATCACGCAAACCGGCGACCACCGCATGGCCGTGCGTCGCCGCGAAGACCTCGTGCTCGGCAGCCCCGGTAACGAACAGATTCGCCTCGCCGACGCCCTCGACAAAAAACTCCGCAAACTCTTCGGCCGTTCGCTGCGGCTGCGGCAGGTGAGCGCCGGGGGCTGCGGCGCCTGCGAGGCCGACACCAATGTGCTCGGCACCATCGGCTGGGATCTTGGGAGATTCGGCATTCAGTTCGTCGCATCGCCGCGCCACGCGGACGGCCTGCTCATCACCGGTCCTGTGAGCAAGGGCATGGAGCTTGCCCTGAAAAAAACTTACGACGCCGTCCCGGAGCCGAAGATCGTCATCGCTGTCGGGGCCTGCGCCATCGCCGGCGGCCCCTTCGTCGGCAATCCGCAGATTCTGAACGGCGCTGCTGCGGTCGTGCCGGTTGATCTCTACATTCCCGGTTGCCCGCCGCACCCGCTGACCATCCTCGACGGCCTGCTGCGGTTTTTGGACCGGCTGGAAAATGAGCGCCGATCATGATCAGCCGGACTTCACACAACGTCCGGGCTTTGAAGTCGCGCGAGAAACCTCGAAGCGCGTGATGAATTTTGGACGGACGATCCGGCACCTCACCAACATGAAAACTGGATATCCGGCAGACCCCGATGATTCGGCGCTTGGGACCAGGCAGGAACTGCGGGTGCTCATCGCAGATGACAACATCTATTTTCTCAACACTGTGGATATGCACCACTTCCTGCGGCTTGTTCAAACACCCTCGGCAGGCGCGACGCCGCAGCCGTGAGGCCGGTTGCGACCATCTATCACCAACCTGGCGTGCGAGGTTGCTCGTGAGCTTGGAGCGACGCACAGACGCGCAAAATGAGTCCTTGATACATTTAGGCATTTAGCCAAGTGTGCATCTATGAGCCAGACCCAACGGAGCCCAGCCCAGTTCAAGACCCAGGCCGCAGTCTTCAAGGCTCTCGCCCATCCGGGCCGGCTGCTGATGGTTTCTGAGTTGTCGCGCGGGGAGCGCTGCGTGTGCGAGCTGGCTGAAATGGTCGGTTCCGAGATGTCCACCGTCTCCAAGCACCTCTCGCAGCTCAAGCAGGCGGGCATTGTGGATGACGAAAAGCGCGGCGCGCAGGTCTTCTACCGGCTCAAGACACCGTGTGTGATGAACTTCTTCCAATGCGTCAGCTCGGTGCGCGCGGAAGCGGCGAAGGAGGAATCCCTTGCGGTGCGATGAGCGCCGTTTTTTTACCCAGATACTTGGCGATTTGGCTAAATAGCTATGAGGCTCGATTCTGAATGGAAAAAACTCGCCGCCCTTGTCGCGGCGTTCCTTGCCTGCTTTTACCTGCCGGTCGGGGTGCCGCGCTTCGACAACGCCGTGACCGAGGCGTTCGAACTGGTGAAGTGGTATGCGCGCGAGCATGTCATTCTGTGCCTCATCCCGGCGTTCTTTATCGCGGGCGCAATTGGCGTCTTCGTCAGCCAGGCGGCGGTGATGAAATATCTTGGGCCGACGGCGAACAAGGCGCTGGCCTACGGCGTGGCGTCGGTGTCGGGCACGATTCTCGCCGTGTGTTCCTGCACCGTGCTTCCGCTCTTTGCCGGAATCTGGCGGATGGGCGCGGGGCTCGGTCCGGCGACGGCATTTCTTTACTCCGGCCCGGCCATCAACGTGCTCGCCATCGTGCTGACAGCGCGGGTGCTTGGCCTCGAAATGGGTGTGGCCCGCGCGGTCGGGGCGGTGTTCTTCAGCGTGGTGATTGGATGGCTGATGCACCTGTTTTTCCTCAAAGAGGAAATGGCAAAGGCCGAGGCCGCCGCGCTGGCCTCCGAGCCGGAAGTGAAGCGCCCGCTCTGGCACAACATCGTCTATTTCGGCTGCATGGTGGGCATCCTTGTGTTTGCCAACTGGGGCAAGCCCCTGGAGCAAAGCGGAGTGTGGTATGCCCTGTGGCTCGTGAAGTGGCCGATTACGGCGGCATTTGCAGCGGGGCTTGGCGTGGTGATTTTCCGATGGTTCGCGGTGGCGTGGTGGAAGGTGCTGGCAGTTGCTCTGCCGACGACCGCGCTGGCTTTCGCGTTTCGTGGCGAGCCGATGGTTCCCTTTGTGTTCGGTGTGTTCGGTCTGTCTGTGATCGCGGGCACTGGCACATCCGAAACGCGCGAATGGGTGTCGTCCACATGGACGTTCGCCAAACAAATCACGCCGCTGCTGCTGTTCGGCGTGCTGGCGGCCGGGTTTTTCCTCGGGCGTCCAGCGCACGAAGGCATCATCCCCTCGGAGTGGATCACGGCGGCGGTGGGCGGCAACTCTCTCCAGGCCAACCTGCTTGCCTCCGTCGTGGGAGCCTTCATGTATTTCGCCACGCTCACCGAAGTGCCCATCCTGCAGGGGTTGATGGGCAGCGGCATGGGCAAAGGCCCCGCCCTCGCGCTGTTGCTGGCCGGACCGGCGCTTTCGCTGCAAAGCATGCTTGTCCTGCGCACCGTGATGGGCACGAAGAAAACGGTTGTCTATTCCTCGCTCGTCGTCGTGATGGCCACGGTCAGCGGCATGATCTACGGCGTTTTATTCCCATGAAAAATTTACGAATGCGCCTCCTCCTGGTTCGCAGCATCTCCGCAGACAAAGACGGACGCCCCCGCTGGGGACAGCGCGGACGATGAACTCGCCGCATTGCTTATGAATAAAACGATTTTGCGCAAAACATGGAAATGGGTGGCCCTGTTCATACTTGCCGCCGCTTTGATTTACCGGATGAAGTTCGCTCCCACACCGGTGATGGTGCATGCGGTCGGGCAGGCCGCCATCGTTGCCGAGTCCATGGGCACTGGAACACTGGAGCCGCGGATCAAAACCACAATCAGCCCCCGCATTCAGGAGCGGCTTGCGGAGGTGCTCGTGGATCAGGGCGACAAGGTTAAGGCCGGACAATTGCTCGCGCGTCTCGACGACGGAGAACTCAAGATGCAGGTGGAAGTTACGGAAGCAGCGCTGGCTGCAGCCAGGGCGACTGTCGAACGTGTGCGCGTTGACGAGGCCCGTGCCCACGCGGTTGAACAACAGGCGCGGCAGAATCACAAACGGACCTCCGAACTGTTTGGAGCGAAGATCAATTCGCAGTCAGAATTCGACAAGTCCATCGAGGAGTTGCGCATCGCGGAGTCGGGGTTGCAACTCGCACTTGCCGCCACAACGGAAGCCCAACAGCAAATCATCACGGCGGAAAAGAACCTCGCCTACCAGCGGGAACGCCTGGGCTTCGCGCAGATTCTCAGCCCGTATGATGGTTTGGTCACGCGCCGCGACCGTGACCCCGGCGGGATCGTCGTTCCGGGCGGCTCCATCCTCCAGCTTATCTCCACGGATGAAATCTGGGTTTCCGCGTGGGTGGATGAAACCGCCTCGGCGGGTCTCGCAACCGGACAGACGGCGCGCGTGGTGTTTCGTTCCGAGCCGGGCAAGGTTTATTCCGGGGAAGTGGCGCGGTTGGGCCGCGAAACCGACCGGGAGACCCGCGAGTTCCTCGTGGATGTGCGCGTTCGCGAGCTTCCGCCCAACTGGACAATCGGTCAGCGTGCCGAGGTGTTCATCGAGACGGGGCGCAAGCCCCAGGCCCTTGTCGTGCCTCAGCAATTTCTCCAATGGCGCGGAGGCAGGCCCGGCGTGTTCGTCGCCGAGCACGGAAAGGCGGCATGGCGCGATGTGACGCCCGGCTTGCGCGGGCGCGAGGCGGTCGAAGTCACCCATGGGTTGACCGCCGGTGAGCAGGTCGTTGCCCCAGCCGACCCAAAACAACCGCCGCTCAACTCCGGCCAGCGCGTCACCGTAAAATGAATCTTGCCACCAAAGACATCCGCCACAATTTCGGACGGTTCGCGCTGACAACCGTCGGCATCGGGATGCTGCTCATGATCGTGATGGGCATGGGCGGCATTTATCGCGGCCTGATTCATGAGGCGACGCTGCTCGTGGATCAGATCGGCGCGGATTTGTGGGTGGTGCAGGGCACCACGCGCGGGCCGTTTGCCGAGGTCTCGCGCATTCCCGCCAATCTCGAAGACCGCGCACGCGCCGTGCCCGGCGTGGCCGGGGCGCGGCGCTTCGTCTCGCACACGATTCAGCGCCAGCATCGCGGTCTTCCGTTGCGCATGGTTGTGCAGGGACTTTCATGGCCCGATGACAAGGGTGATTGGGTGCCGTTGATTGCGGGGCGACCGCTTCGGCAGGCCCACTATGAAATGATTGCCGACCGTTCGCTTGGTTTGCCGCCCGGCGAAAAGGTGAGGCTCGGCAAGGATGTTTACGAGGTCGTCGGCCTGACGAAAGGCATGGTGGGGACGGGCGGCGATGGTCTCTGCTTTTTCACGGCGAGCGACGCGGAGGCCATTCAATTCGACGTGCCGGGCGAAGCCACCCGGCTCGAACGCGCGGCGCGCCTTGCCCGCCTCGAAAGCATGGACCTTGGCCGCGTGACACCGCTTCTGTCTGAACGGGTGCTGGGCCCGGCCAGCGAACTGCCCGCGCTCGCCCCGCCGCAAGTCAGCGCGGTCATGCTCACAATCCAACCGGGTGCGAACGCCGCAAAAATCGCGGAAACGATTTCAACCTGGCCGGATGTGACGGTCTATTCCACGCAACAACAAAAAGACCTGCTGCTCTCCGGCATGGTGGACAAGTCGCGCCGGCAGCTCGGCTTGTTTCGCGCCCTGCTCATCATCATTTCCACCATCATCATGGCGTTGATTATCTACACGCTGACGTTGGACAAGATTCACGACATCGCGATGCTCAAGTTGATGGGTGCCCGCAACGGCGTCATCGCTGGGCTGATTCTCCAGCAAGCGCTGCTCATAGGAGCGCTCGGTTACGGGCTGGCGTATTGGCTGGGCACGTTTGCCTTCCCGAAGTTTCCGCGGCTCGTTGTGATTGAAAATCAGGACTTGTTGTCGCTCGGGGTCATCGTGCTGGGGATTTCCGTGCTGGCGAGTCTGATGGGGATTGGCAAGGCCATGGGCGTCGAACCAAACAAGGTGCTGTCATGACCGCCACAGACAACACACCCGCCGTCGAGGCCGTCGGCCTCACGAAGATTTACGGCTCTGGCAACACCGAGGTTGTGGCCATGAAGGATGTGTCGGTGACGCTGGCGCGCGGTGAAGTGGTGGCATTGCTGGGTCCGAGTGGCGCGGGAAAGTCCACGTTTCTCACCGCAGTCGGCCTCATCAATCCGCCCACAGCCGGGCGCATCATCATCGGTGGCCGGCCGGTGATGGACGCCGGCCACGCCTTGGTGGACGTGAGGGCCTACCGGCGGCAGCACCTTGGTTTTGTCTTCCAGAAAGCGAACCTTATGCCGTTCCTCAACGCCGTGGAAAACGTCGCCGTGGCAATGGAGATCAACGATGTCGCTCCGCGCGCGGCCCGCCAGCGCGCGCTGGAGTTGCTCGCTTACCTGGGAGTGGCCGACCGCGCGAACAACCTGCCCGACGCGCTCTCCGGAGGACAACAACAACGTGTGGCCGTGGCCCGCGCTCTTGCCAACCATCCCAGTCTCATTCTTGCCGACGAACCCACCGCCGCGCTCGACAGCCATCGCGGACGACAGGTGATGGAATTGTTCCGCAAAGTCGCCCACGAACGCGGCTCCGCTGTGATCGTGGTCACGCACGACCAGCGTTCGCTCGATGTCTTCGACCGCACCTACGAGATGGAGGACGGCCAGCTTCATTCCCATCCCCCAGCTCGTAACGCTTATATTTTTCCAGACCAGCAAACCAAAAACCAAAAACCAAACCACATGAAAAAACTGCAAATCCTCGGAACCGGCTGCGCCAAGTGCGCCAGCCTCACCAATGCAACCGAACTGGCTGCCAAAGAACTCGGCCTCGAATACGAGATCGAGAAAGTCACGGAACTCAACCGCATCATGTCCTTTGGCGTGATGATGACGCCCGCCCTCGTGGTGGACGGCACGGTCAAAGTGGCCGGCAAGGTACCCAGCGTCGAGCAACTCAAGGCGCTTCTCAGCAAAACCAACTAAACGCAAATCCCGAAAGGGCACTCGTGAAAAACAAGACTCAAAGAATTGCTCTTATTGCCCTGGTCGTTGTGGGAATCGGGGTCGTTTTTGCAAGAGAACAAAGCAAGAACGCGAAGCCGGGGTCTGGTTGTTGCGCAACCCCTCCCGTGTTCGCGGCCTTGGAGCCAACCAAGGAACCGGCCATCGGAACCGGCACTGGCGTTTCTCCGGCGGCCACCGTTTCGCAAAAGCTGCCGCGCCTGTTGGATCTTGGCGCGGGAAAGTGCATTCCCTGCAAAATGATGGCTCCGATCCTCGAAGAGTTGAAAAAGGAATACGCGGGCCGGTTGGAGGTGCAATTCATCGACGTGTGGAAAAATCCGGATGCCGGCAAGCAATACGGCGTCCAGATGATTCCCACGCAAATCTTCTACGCTGCCGACGGGAAGGAACTGTTTCGCCACGCCGGCTTCTTCGGCAAGGCGGACATCCTCGCCAAGTGGAAGGAGTTGGGCGTGAACCTGGAGGCAAACAAATAACTGCAACCTCACGCAAGAGGGTCGTCACGAATTTGATGCGCGAATGATCACCATCGAACAACTTTTCACGAGTCTTTCGCATGCCGTTGACGGCGCACCGCTGCTGGCTCTGACGGCCGCCGTTGCCTGGGGTGTGTTGAGCATCATCCTGAGTCCCTGCCATCTTGCCAGCATTCCGCTCATCGTGGGTTTCATCAGCGAGCAAGGCCAGTTGACGACGCGGCGCGCGTTCGCGGTCTCGACGCTCTTTGCCGTGGGCATCCTGGTGACCATTGCTGCCATCGGAGCCATCACAGCGGCGGCAGGGCGAATGATGGGTGACGTGGGACGCTACGGAAATTACTTCGTGGCGCTGATCTTCTTCGCGGTCGGACTGCATTTGCTCGGCGTCATTCCCATGCCGTGGTCGGGAGCGGGACAAGTCGGCATGAAACGCAAGGGTTTGCTGGCCGCGTTCATTCTCGGACTGGTCTTCGGCATCGCGCTCGGGCCTTGCACCTTTGCTTACATGGCTCCGATGCTCGGCGTCACCTTCAAGCTGGCGGCAACCAATTTCCTCTACGGCGGATTGCTGCTGCTGGCCTACGGCGTCGGCCATTGCTCGGTGATTGTCGCCGCCGGCACCTCCACGGAACTGGTGCAGCGATTCCTGAATTGGAACGAACAATCCAAAGGCGTCGCGGTCGTGAAAACCCTCTGCGGCATCCTCGTCATCCTCGGCGGGATCTGGCTGATCTACACCGCGTGATGGCCCCGCCCTCCGAACTCCGTCGCCCATGAATGCACCCGAGAAACCTGTTTGTTGCTGCGCCGCGACACCAACGCAGCAAGGGAATTTGCCACCTTCAACCAGGAGCCGCTCCACGCTTGTTCGCTACACGCTGCTGGGCCTGGCCGGTCTGCTGATCTGGTGGCTGGTGTATCGCAGCCTCGCTCCGTTCGCCGCCTGGTTCACCTATTCGCTCCTGCCGCTCGCACACGGTTCGCACCTGAGCGCCGCTGTGGAGTTCTTCGTTTTTGAAACACCGAAAGTGCTGATGCTGCTCACGCTGGTCGTCTTCGCCGTCGGCATCGTGCGGTCGTTTTTCACGCCGGAAAGGACGCGTCGCATCCTCTCGGGCAGGCGCGAGTCCGCCGGCAACGTGCTCGCCGCGCTGCTCGGCATTGTCACGCCGTTCTGCTCCTGCTCGGCGGTGCCGCTGTTCATCGGATTCGTGACCACCGGCGTGCCGTTGGGGGTGACGTTCTCATTCCTCGTTTCCGCGCCGATGGTGAACGAGGTCGCGCTGGTGCTGCTCTTCGGCTTGTTTGGCTGGAAAGTCGCGGGCATTTACCTCGGCACCGGCCTCCTTATCGCCATCATTTCCGGCTGGGTGATCGGGCGTCTGCGGATGGAGAAGCACGTCGAGGATTGGGTGTTCGAGATGAAAACCGGCGACGGTGCAGAGGAAGAAGCGCTGGATTGGCCCGCGCGCATCCGTCTCGGCCTCGACGCAGTGAAAGACATCGTGGGGAACGTCTGGCTTTACGTGCTGCTGGGCATCGGTGTGGGCGCGGGCATCCACGGCTATGTGCCGGAGAACTTCATGGCTTCCATCATGGGCAAGGGCGCGTGGTGGTCTGTGCCGCTGGCCGTGCTCATCGGCGTGCCGATGTATTCCAACGCCGCCGGCATCATTCCCATCGTGCAGGCGCTGCTTGGCAAAGGTGCCGCGCTCGGCACGGTGCTGGCGTTCATGATGTCCGTCATCGCGCTGTCGCTCCCCGAAGCCATCATTCTCCGCAAGGTGCTCAAGCCCCGGCTCATCGCCACCTTCTTCGTCGTTGTGGCGCTTGGCATTCTCCTCGTCGGTTCTTTGTTCAATGCCATATTTTGACGCCACCCTCCTGTCTTTCACCAAACAAGAAGCTGACATTCCTGCTGACTCACAAGTTCAAGTCATACGACTTCCACAGTCCGAGGGCAGGAATCCGAACCAGCCTTCTTATACGATTTACACGGTCGGCTTGCATGAATGCTCTGCAAACGCCAACGGCGTTCGATCCTTTAGCCCAGGGTTGCGCGCCGCGCGCCACCCTGGGGACCGTGACAAAGAACAGGACAAACCCTGACAGGGTTTCATCCTCCGCAAGCCGGGCGCGATGGATTCAACCCATTCAGCGTCGATAACCGATGGATCGGAGCAGTCTAAAAGGGAAGTGAACTTCCCAACGAGGGTTGGTTCGCATTTTGTATCCATTACCCAGGGCAGCTCGTTCCTCGCGACCCTGGGCTGAGGGATGAAACGCCGTTGGCGTTCTCGCGGCATGATTGTGTAAATCGTATCAATCGGTCTCGGCTGTTCGCAGGACGACTGGTCCGAGCAGTCCCGAAGGCAGCAGCGGGTCGCCCGCACGATGGGGATTGTAGGTGGTCCATGTCAGGCGTTTTTCGGCGGGCAAACCAGCGTCGGCGATGAGGCGGTTGACCCAGAGGTTCACGACGCGAATCTCCAGCGAGTTCCGGCCCGGCTTCATCGCGGCGGTGACATCGAGCGCGTAGGGTTCCTTCCAAACAACGCCAAGGTCGCAACCGTTCAGTTTCACGGAAGCGAGCACGGCGACTTTGCCGAGATCGAGCACTATTTTTTCTCCGGTCTTCAGCGCCGGCAGTTCAAATTCCTTCGTGTAAACCGCCGGGCCCGAGTAATGACGAACCCCTGTGTCGCTGTGTTCGCTCCACGAGATGAGCGCAGGAAATGAGACCTGTTCCGGCGCACCCCAACCGGGCTTGAATCGAACGTCCCACGGGCCCGCGAGTTCCAGGCGCGGCGGCATCTCCGCAACGAGTTTTGTTTTGGCCAATGAACGCGGCTCCGTCGAATCGCCGCGCTCGCGGAAGATCACGAAAGTGGATGCGTTGGGTTCCAGCGTGAGCGGCACCTCGGTGCGGCCATTGACTTCGTGCCAGCCGCGAAGCTCCGTGATTTCTCCCGTGTCAGCATTCCAACGCTCTGGAGCGCGTCCGCTTGCACGAAAGGCCGCGACAACTTTCTCGCCCCGTGGTCGATGATTCGCCACAAAGTAAATGTCACAATCAGCCGTCCGGCGGTGCGCATACAAGATGTTCGCATCCGCGCTGCCGGCCATGACTTCGAAATCTCTGGGCGTGTCGAGCGCTGCCAGCGCCTGCGCCGGTGTCAAACCCCACAGCATCCGCCCTTCGCCGGTCCGGTGTTCGCCCGCTTGCGGCAGCGGACCCGCGCCCCACAACTCGTCGGCAATTTTGCGGACTTCCTCGTCGCCTGCCGGTCCGTCGGCGAGACTCGGGGAACCGGCCGGCTTGGTCGGGCCCAGCACAGTTGCACCCGCATTGACGAGTGAGTGGAATTGCCTTGCCGCTGCGAGCGTAACCTGTTTTCCACCTGCAAGAATCAGCAGCCGGTAACTCATCCCATCGGGCAGGACGATACGGCCATCCTTTACACTCGCGCGGTTGATGAGCACCTCGTCGCCGCACACGTCGTAATCGTAACCGGCAGGCGGTGCGGGCCGCATCCGCCACGTCGCCACCTTGAGTGGTGTGTCGTTGCCGAGATGGTAGAGGATGTCCGCCACTGCGTGACCCTGGCGCATGAGATGCGACGAGCGGGCCAGCGACGTCCAGAACCCGTTGCTGTCCTCCCACCAGGTGTTGTGCCTCTGGTAGGGCACATAAAACCGATCCTGCGTGACTCCGGGCAGGCGATCGTCCCACGGTTGATGAACATAGGCGAGGACGACGAAGCGGTTGATGCCCTGCGCGAGCGCCGCGTCGGCAAACGGCTTCATCATGCCCGGATGCGCGTCCGCCCGGCTGCCGGTGAATGATTCGGAAGCGGCGACTGGCAGTCCATAGACATGCGCGGCGCTTGAGGTCTCCTTGCAGTCGATCGTGCCGTCGGGCTGGCTCATCCAAAACTCAGCCATCGGGATGTCCGTGCGGCCTTTTGACTGGATGTTGTCGCTCGGCAGACAAGTCGCGATGCCGGGTGCCTGGGCCATGCAGGTCGTTCCATCGGCATGACAAAGTTTTTGAAACGCGCCAAAGTAGTCGTCGCTCATCAGGTCGGCGATCGTGCGGCGGACATCGAAGAGAAATTTGTCCGACTGTTCGCGGCTGCCGACGACGCAACCCATCATAGCCGGCAGGAAACGGCGCATCGAATAGCCGCGCCGCTTTTCGAACTGCGCCTCGAAATCCGGCGTCCAGTTTTGCGAGCCGTGCTCGGCGCTGTCGATGTTGATCCCCGCGAGCTTCGCGCCCGGCACGCGACGCACTTCGCGGAGAATCACGCCGACGTAGTTTGTGAACTGCCGCTTGGTCGCCTCGGCGCTCAGCTTGTCACATTCGAGCCCCATGTTTTCGGGACGACCGTGCTTGGTCTTTGCGCCGGTCGGCGTGTGGCCCAGACGCAGAATCGTCCAGCGCCCCGGCGGCGCGTCCCACGAGAGTTTTCCGTCAGCACTGAGGTTCTTGTTAAGATCGATGACCTTTTCCGGATCGATCACCTCGCCGCCGGCATAAGCGGGCGTGCGGTCGGAATCGGAGAAATCGACGACATTGCCCGACTTTTTCTCCCATTGATCAATGCGGGGAGCGCCGCGCAACTGGACGCCGCCAATGACGAGATCATCGTCCTTCGCCGGGAAGTTGTGGCCCCAGTCGTGGAAGTTCAGTCGAAAAAAGCGCGCGGTCGTCGCTGGAAAAGCCACCGTCTGCTGCGTCCAATAGTCGTGCTGGAAACCGAGCGCAGGCAGCTCGCAAACCGACCGCCACTCATGCCCGTCGTCGCTCGCTTCGAGTTGGCCTATGGGTGGATTGAGCCGCATGCCCTGACCGTAGGCGTCGTCCGCCCAGGACGTCGGCACCTGCGTGGCAATGACCAGCGCCTTCGAGTTCACTCGCACCGAGTAGGTGAGGCTCCGCGCGGTCCATGGCCGTTCGTAATCGAGTTGGACAAGCACCGGACGCCCGTCCTTTGGCGGCGAAATGCGCGCCTTCTTTTTACCATCGGTGCTGAAGAGTTGCACAAGATCAACTGCGGCAGGATCGCTGGTGCGGATGGGTGTCGGCAAAGCCTCCGGCTCGCCGCCGGCTGGCGTCGGATAAGCGAGCACCGCCACATCGCGGTAGTAGTCGAGGTTGGTGGGCGGTTGCGGCAATGAGACAGACACGTGCCGTCCGCCCTCGACAACGGTTTCGCTCGCGACGAGCCGCTGCATCCCCAACGCGGGAGTGATCCACGGCCCGCCTGCGACATATCCGTCACTCACGTTGACCTCCAGCGTGAGGCCCAGCCGCGCACACTCCCCAGCGGCGAAACGCGATCGCTCCAGCCATTCCGGCGAGAGGCTTTTCAAGGCATCGGGCCGGTCGGTAAAGACCTGCTCGTAGAGCACAACGCCGCCAAAGCCGGCACGCTTCAGCGCCTCAAGATCCTGCGTGATGCCGTGATCGGTTGTGACCGATTCGCCCCAATACCACCAAATGCCCGGACGCGCCGATACCGGCGGCTCAACAAAATTCTGTTCAAGAGAACTGGCGACGTTGGTTTGAGTAGCGGCGACAACTTTGACGTCTGCAAGCGCAGCGCATGCGATGAAAACTGCGGAGAGAAGGCAGCGGTTCAGGAAGTGTTTCATGGGGAATGCTCATTCGTGTGGTGCTGGTGAGGTTTAGATGCCACGCAGCAAATTGATTGGCAATCAGCATCACGCCAACCCGCTCGACTTTTCACGGAATGCGCTTATTTTCCACGCTCACAAAATGAACAAGCCACGCGTTCTCATCGGCATGAGCGGCGGAGTCGATAGCTCTGTTGCCGCGTATCTGCTCAAGCAGCAGGGCTACGACTGCGTCGGCGTGACGTTGAAGGTGTGGCCGCAGGATTGCATCACGCGGGCCGAGGACAAATGCTGCGGGCCGCAGGCCATCGCCGATGCGCGCGGTGTGGCTCACGCGCTGGGCATTCCGCATTACGTCGTCGATGAGGCGGATCAGTTCGAGAAGCAGGTGATCGACTACTTTGCCAGCGAGTATCAGGCCGGGCGCACGCCGAACCCGTGCGTGATGTGCAACGAGAAGCTCAAGTTCGGGAACCTTTGGGAGAAGGCCCGCGCGCTCGGCGCGGAGTTCATCGCCACCGGTCACTACGCAATCATCGAGCATCACGACGGCCATTCGGTTCTGCGCAAAGGCCGCGATCCGCGCAAGGATCAGTCGTATTTTCTGTTCAGCCTTCGCCAGCAGCAATTGCAGCGCGCGCTCACGCCGCTCGGCGCGATGTCGAAGCCGGAGATTCGCGACATTGCCCGCTCGCTCGGGTTGAAGGTCGCCGACAAAGTGGACAGCCAGGAAATCTGCTTCGTGCCGGGCAACGATTACAAAGCGTTTTTGAAAACGCACATGGCCGCGGGAGAGTTTCATCCCGGCGGGATCTACGACAAAAGCGGCACCCGCATCGCGGAGCACGAGGGCATCGAGATGTTTACGATCGGTCAGCGAAAAGGCCTGCCGGGCGGCTCGCCGAAGCCGCGTTATGTCATCGACATCGATCCCGAAACAAGCAGCGTGATCATTGGCGACGAGGAGGATCTGGTGAGCGAGGAGTTTGAAATCGACCGGGTGAACTGGCTCGACGATCGGGGAGCGCACGCGTCCTCGCGTGCTATCGTCGGCGTCCCTGCGGACGATTCTTTGCCTGCACGCGCAACGTCACGTTTATCGGGAATGGCAGCTTCGCTGGTTGGAGAGGAGTTTCAAGCGGGGACGCTTGAAACGACACGCGGGACGCGCGCGCTCCCCTGCAGCGCCACCGTGAAAATCCGTTATGCCCATCCCGGCACCGCGGCCACGGTATTCCCACTCGCAAATGGCCGCGCCCTTGTCCGCTTGCACGAGCCGCAACGCGCCGTCACTCCCGGCCAGGCGGCGGTGATTTACGAAGGCGACCGCGTTCTCGGCGGCGGATGGATTTGCCGCCAAACAATCGCTGTTCCCGCCTGTTAATCCGATGCGCGAAGAAGTCCTTCTCGCCTACAGCACATTCGCCGACGCCGACACGGCGAGGAAAGTCGCGCGCACACTCGTCGAGGAACGGCTCGTTGCGTGCGCGAACATCGTGCCGCAGGTCGAGTCGATCTACCGCTGGAAGAGTGCAGTCGAAACCGCGGCCGAGGCACTCGTCATTTTTAAGACCACTCACGGACGCTATCAGCAGTTCGAGCAAAGGCTGCGCGAACTGCATCCCTACGAAGTCCCGGAGATCATCGCCATCCAACCGCGCGACGGACTGTTCAGCTACATGAACTGGGTGGTCGAGTCGTGCGGAGAGGCTTAACCGTGTCTGGACATCGCAGGGCTGATTGTGCGAGCCTTCGGGGCATCAAACTGCGGCCATGAATTTAGTCACCGTCCGTTGCAACAACTGCGGCGCACCGCTGCAAGTCTCCGACTCGGCGAAGTATGTGACGTGCAATTTCTGCAACACGCAGCTCGCGATTCGCGCGACCGATTCAGCGGTGTTCACCGAGCAGATCGAGGCGCTGGTCAGGAAGACGGACGACATCGCTGAGAACCTCGATGTGATCCGCATTCAGAATGAAATCGAGAAACTCGACCGCGAGTTTGCCATGGAACGCGAGCGGCATCTTGTGTCGGGAAAGGACGGGACAAAACAAGAGCCGAGTTCGATTTCAGCGATCATTGGAGGGGTGCTGGCGATTGTGTTTGCGATTTTTTGGATGGGCGGTGCGTCGAGCGCGGGAGCTCCGCCCTTTTTCTCCGCGTTCGGAATCATATTCATCGTGGCCGCACTCGTAATGATCATCACGAGTGTCGCCAAGTCTTCGTCGCTCGACAACGCGCGCAGTCGTTACGAGTCGCAGCGAGCCCTTCTGGAAGCGGAACTCTCCAAGGCGCAGGCCGGTCTCTGAATGGCTGGAATCAAAGCGCTGCCGGAGCGACTGCGTCGGCGGCTTTGCTGAAATACTTCGCGAGCGGGTTCGGTTTGAGTGCCTTCAAGCCGGAGATCACGGCTGCTGCGCTGAATTTTGCTCCCTCGACGGAAGTGTGAGTACCCTTGTCGGCGAACAGCGTCTCGACCTGTGGTTGTCCGAGTTTCTCGTAGCCGCGCGCGATGATCGCGTTGAGGTCGATGAATTGTGCGCCGGTCGCCTTTGCGGCGTTGGCCGTCCATTTCACAAACGTTTCGCTCTCGCGGCGCTGGATTTTGCCGTCCTTCCAACTCTTGTGCGGCACCATCGAACAGAAAATGACGGTCGCACCCCTGGTCTTCGCTTCGTTTCCGTACTTCCGCATATACCAGCCGAAACTATGCACGGTCTCGATTCTGCCGTCGGGCTTCGCGACACCCTCGGTTTCCTCGCCTTCGCTCTTGAGGGAGCCACGGAACTTTCCACGCTCGTCGAGCGGGCCGACGTCGTTGTGGCCGAACTGCACGACGACAAAATCGCCGGGCTTCAGCTCCTTCAGAACGGCATCCCATTTCCCTTCGTTGATGAACGTGCGGCTGCTGCGTCCGCCGATGGCGCGGTTGATCACATTGATTTTTGCCGGGTCAAAATACGCGCCTATTTCCTGCGCCCATCCGCGCATCTGGCCATTACTCCGTAGTGTGGAATCACCCACAAAGAATACCGTTGACAGATTGTTTCTGGTGGCCTTTTCCGCGCCAAACTTCGAGTCGTCCACAACCGGCCGGGCGTCCTCCTGCGCGAGCAGGGTGGCGATCGAGAGAACTCCCGCGAATGCGCAAACAAACAGGCGTGAGTTGTAAAACAGGGCAGGGGCTCTCATTACTTCGCTTTGGTGAAAGGTGGAACCTCACGAGCCGCATCGGAAAAATAACGGTCGAACGGTTTGCCCGGCAGCGCCTTCAAACCGGCGATCGCCGCTCGCGCATTGAACTCCGCGCCGGCTGGACTCGCGTGCAGTCTGCCATCGCCGAAGAGCGGCAGCGCCTGCTCCGGCCCGATTTTTTCCAGCGCCTCGGCGATGATTTCGTTGTGATCGATGAAAAGGCATCCGGTCGCCTCCGCCGCCTGACGCGCCCACTCGCCGTAGTTGTTTGGAGTCGCACGAGCCACCTTCTCATCCTTCCAGCTATTGCGAGGGACAAGCGACATGACAATCGGGATCGCTCCCTTGGCCTTCACGTCGTTCACGTATTTTCGCATATACCAGCCGAAGCTATGCACAACCTCGTGCTTGCCGGTGAGGATGTTGTCGATCTCCTGCGTTTCCTCGCCGACGCCTTTGATCGTTCCGCGTGCGCGCGTCGAGGGAGTGACCGGCGGCTTCTCGTTGATCGCGCCGCCGTCGTTGTGTCCGAACTCGAGGATGACGTAATCACCTTTCTGCAACATCGCGACCACCGCCGCCCAGCGCCCTTCGGTCTGGTAAGTCCGGCTGCTGCGTCCGCCGATGGCCTGGTTGACGACGTTGATTTTCTTCGGATCGAAATACTTCGCCATCTCGTCGCCCCAGCCGCGCTGGCCGGGGGTGCCGACCCTCATCGTGGAATCGCCCACGAGATAAAGCGTGGGCAGAGATTTGTCGGATTTGACCTGTAGCTTGAACTTCGCAGCGTCCTCCACGGGATGGTCTTCCTCGGCCCGGGCACCCGGAGTTGTCGCGAGAAGGAAGGCCAGGCCGGCGAGAGCCAGCAGGGAACGGGTGGGGGATTGTTTGGTGAATTTCATGATACGGAGTTTTATTGCACTTTGCCGAAGGCTCTTGTGGTGAGTTTGAACTGCCGCGCGGCGATTTCTCCACGCAGCCGGGGCGAGACTTCGCCGCTCACGAGAACCACCACACCGCGCACATTGGGATCTTCGGCCTGTGCTTTTGTGATCGCGTTGGCGGCTCCGGCGACACGGCTCGTCCAGAGCACATAATCGCGGTTGGCCGGAATGACGATGTTTCCGGCCACGTCCCGGCAGACGACCACGGGCCCGAGCTTTTGCAGGCCGTGAATCGGGATGTTGCGGTTGTTGTAGGTGGCCATGAGCATCGCAGTTCGCTGGTAAAAATACGCTCCGTTTTCATCGCGCGCGGAGCTGGCCAGATCGACGAAACGCTGGAGTGTCGGGAGCGATCCAAGCGACAAAAGGCAGCGCGTGATGATGGTCTGGCGGGTTGGTGAGTAATGCTTGTTGGCGAAGAATCCGTTGACGCTTTCCGCGGGGATGCCCAGGCCGAGGAGGATACGCCGGTTCTTGGCGCGCAGTTCCTCGGGCGTTTGCTCGACGATGTCCTTTTTCGCTTCCAAACCCGAGCTGCCCACAGTGATTCCGAGTCCGACGCCCGGTGGGAGCACGAGGCTTGTCCCGAGGCTCATGGTCAGTCCGCCCATCACTTGCGCCCAGGCAATTTCACCCAGCGCTTTTTGCAGTTCCTTGTTCGAGGAGTAAGGATCGACTCCGATCTTCACGGCGAGCGCCCGTTTCGCCCTTGCGACACCTGTGGCATTCTCGATCCCGCTTCCTTCCGAACCGCTGCGGCTTTTGCCTGCACTGCTGATGGCTTTACCGGCGCTGGAAAACATCTTCCCGATGCCCGATGGCAATGATTTCACTGCTCCGATTGGATCGGCGATGATTTCTCCGGCCTGGTTCAGCTTGGCCTTTCCCGCTTTCGCCATCGCCTTCCCGAAGGTCTCACCTCTGCTGATGGAGTTGAGCTCCTCGAGCGCAAGAAACTCGGCCACCCGCGTGCGAAGCATGTCGTCGCCCTTCACGTCGTAACCGCCGGCTTCGGTTGTGATCCGATAGTGATTGTCCAGACCGTCGTTCCAAACCGTGTCACCGATTTGATAGTTCGGCCCACGGAGGAAATTCGCATCGAAAAGTGCCGAGGCGGAAAACGAATACGGCTGCTCGTATCCTGTCGCAGCGGGTTGATTCTGCGAGGGGGCGTTTTCTTGGGCGCTCAGGCGTGTGGCGCATGCGAGGACGGTGATCGCCAGCAGGAGGAGGGGAGTTTTCATTTGGAATTTTCGGTTTGGAAAAAGGTTCGGATCGGAACGGGGCCAGCCCGGGCCGGGTTCTTGCGATGGAGTGCATCGTTATTGCGGAAGACTCCCCGCGTCAAACCCGATTCGCCCGAGTCGTCATTTGACACGTCCGGTGATTGCGCGACTCTCAAAAGTTGAAAACCCGATGAAACAACTCCCACTCCTTGCCTTCCTGGTTTGCCTTGCATTTTCCAGCCGCGCCGAGCTTCCCTTCGACACGGTTTTCAAAGGCAGTGCAAAATTTGAACAGTTGCTGCGTCGGGCCGAGGCGGACAACTGGAAGGCGCTCCCGATCGGCGAACGCACCGCCACCGTAGGCAGGGCGCTTGTCGGCACGCCCTACAAATCCTTCACGCTCGAAATCGACAATCGTGAGGAAGCCGCCTCGGTGAACCTGCTCGGCCTCGACTGCTGGACGTTCTTCGAGGCTTCGCTCGCCTTTGCGCGCATGCTCGAGGAACCGCCGGAGAAACGCACGCCCCAGACCATGCTCCGTTACGTCGAACTCGATCGTTACCGTGGTGGCAAATGCACCGGCGACTACTTGTCGCGGCTTCATTATCTCGAAGAGTGGCTTGTGGACAACGTCCGCCGCGGCCTCCTGGTCGATCTCACTCGGGCGCTTGGTGGGGTGCCTTTTCCTCATGCCGCGCGCGAAATGAGCATCTCTTGGAAGCAGTATCGCTACCTTCGTTCCGATCCCTCGCTGCTGCCTGCGCTCGGTCGAATGGAATCGCGTGTCAGCGCGCTGCCGATGTATGGCATTCCGAAAAGGCGTGTCCCTGCGATCGAACCGAAGCTGCGCAACGGAGACATCATCGGCATCATCTCGAAAGACGCGCCCGGCCTTTACTCCACGTCGCACGTGGGTCTTGCGGTTCGCGACAGCAGCGGCGTGCTGCGGTTCATGCACGCATCTTCGCCGATCAATCACGGCCGTGTCGTCGTCGATTCGCGCCTCTCGACCTACCTTGCCCGTTTCAGTTCCCATGCGGCGATCCTCGTGGCGAGGCCGGCGAGGTAGATCTGCCGACCGGCACCGGCACCGCTTCGCACACCTCGCGCCAGCCGGGGAAGTTCCATTCGTTTGGGAATCCCTTGCATTGCTTCGGCTTCACCTCCTGCACGGAGCAGTCCCGACCGTCGAGAAAGATGCATTCGCCGTTTGCCTTCTCGATTAGCGCCAGCCCGTCGCGATACTGCCGCAGCCGCGTGTAGCGCTGGATGAAATCGAACTCCGGCACGCCAAGGAATTGCGCAAGCGCGGCAATGTCGTCATCGGTGAGTTTCACAAAACCCGGCCAGCGGCAGCAGTTCGTGCAGCGCTGGCATTGGAAGTAAACGTCCATGGATTGCAGATTTATGATTGCAGATCACCGATTGAAAAGCCGCGAGTGTAGTTGGTGTTGTATCAGCTTGGCGTGTCATTCCGAGCGTAGCGAGGAATCTCACGAAGTATTGCTTGCGGGATTCCTCGCTGCGCTCGGAATGACACCCGTTTTTTTAAGCCAAGCTAAGACACTGCCGTGTCGTTCGCAGAACTGAGCCGGGAATTTCTCGCTCGTTCCAAGTTCAACTTCGGAACGAGCAATGAGTCATCCTGAGATTGCGGAGTGAAAAACAAAGTAAGTGCCGGAGCGGAGGTGGGCGGCACAATTACTGGCCAGCCCATGCATCCACGAGCTTGCGCGCATCCTCAGCGGCGATGCCTTCGCGACGCCGTGCCTGCTCGCGGGCGGTCTTGATGCCGGCCAGCAGCTCGATCTCACGGGCGATCTCCGCCAGCGGGGTGTATTCTGGAAGCGTGGAAAGAAGATTGATCACGATCTCCCGGTTGCTCATGCCGTGAATCTCCCAAAGCTGGTTGCAAATGCAAGTGCCCAAACGCCGGGACTTTGTTCCGAGCGAACCCGTGTTTGCGCCCGCCGCTGCCAGCTACGAGGATTTTCATGGATTGCAGATTTAAGATTGCCGGATTGCAGATTGAAAAGCCGCGAATGTCGTTCCGGGCGAAGCAAGGCAACGCCGCGAGCAGATTATGCTTGCCCGGCATCAAAACCTGGCTTGTAGTCTTTGAAATGGAACTGAAAAACTTTGAATTTGCGTAACCAAGTCATTCCAAGATATGAGCAAAGTAACTCTTGAAGATACTCTTTATAGGACATGCCACGACGAGGAAGTTAGGATAGAAGTTTTCCATAGTAACCAGTTTGGTTATTCCGCCCGTTGGACATGTCCATCTCTTTTGCTTGATGGCGCAAGCGGTGTTAGTGGGTTAAAGGATGAAGTCATCGCAGCTAATCAAATCAACGCAGCTGCTGGAATCGCATTTCACAAATCTCAACAATCCACGCGATAAACTGAATCCGATAAAGTCTAATCAATGCACTATCTCGGAGTTTCGTTTCCTGATATTTATGTTCCCATCAAGATCGCAGGTATGCTTGGAGACTGTGAGCCGTTAGAGATTACTCCGTGGCTGCATCTTACCACGACTGATATTGCTCCAAAGGAATTGATGAAGCGACTGAAGGTTGATTTTTTTCACCACGAGGCTGCTTCGTTGCGCGGGTTGAATGGCCTGTGGAAGGCACAAGTCCGAAAGATCTTCTAAAGAAAGTAAAGTGTCGTTTAGGCGACTAGAACGCACGATACCAATGAATGACGGTAAGGAATTCGAGTTTGAAGTCCGAGAGTTGCTCCGGCTCATGGGTTTCGATGCGGACATTACAGGATACTCACAAGACGGCGGAGTTGACATTGTGGCCATGAACCGCAGTCCGCTGATCGGCGGCAGGTATGTCGTCCAGTGCAAAGCTTGGGATGCTCCTGTCGGCGAACCTGTTCTTCGGGATCTTTTCGGTACTATGCACGCACGGGGTGCAACCAAAGGCATTCTCATCACCACGTCCTCATTTACAGCGGCAGCCCTTCGCTTTGCTCAGGGTAAGCCACTCGAATTGATTGACGGCACTCAGTATCGAGAACTCTGTGCGCAGTACGGCGTCAATATTTACTCTGAAATTCCACCTGATGAGCTTCTTCAGCCTGACTCGAATTATGTACGTCTTATCGCTCTCGACTGCGACAGCGCCGAAACTCGGAGTGAGTATCAGCGTTACGTCTTTGTCGTAGGCACGTTGTGCATAGGTAGCAGCTTCGCCTTTAAATCACCATCTGTTGGCGGTTTCGAGTTCCTCCAGAATCGTATTCTTAAGGTTACTTACAAGGCTGAGGATGCTGATTCCGGCAGACCGTTAAGCCAGCTACATGTCTCTCTATCCAACGGTCTGTATGAGCCTGATGTCTATCAAATGGTTTTTGAGGGCCGCAATGCCTTGATTGTTTCACTGTATAATGCGGCTTCTGCTTGGATGGACTCCTGCGCGTCGTTATCAGCCCGACGTTCTACGGGGGCAGGTTGCTTGTTCGCACTTGCTATCCCGTCTAGCTTGGCGGGAGCAGTATGGCTCCTTTGGGGCTGAATCCATTTGATCTGATTGAGGATTTCCCCTTGTTCCGAAGTTGCACTTCAGAACTTGCTTGTCTTTGAAGCTGCGCTTCCCTCATTAACCGGCAATTATCTTTTGCTCCGCTGGAGCCTCTGTCAGGCTTCCCCCCTTCGAGCAGAAACTTTTGAAGAACGCTGACGAATGAAATTGCCAAATGCCCAATCAGCCACCGTGCCGGAGCGAAAGGTGACGCATTATTTACTCAACCCGGCGCATCCCGCCGGCGGTAGCAAGGCGTGGTTTTTTCTCCGTTTCGGTTTCAACGCTGGCGAATGGCAAAAACTGGCGGAGGCGCTGCTTCGTCACGCGCGCGAGCATGAGGTCGTGGAGACCGAACAAACGCCTCACGGCAGGCGTTATGTCGTGGAAGGAGGGTTGCTTGCGCCGGACGGCACAAGCTTGAATATTCGCAGCGCGTGGTATATGGATACCGATGGCGGTGCGCCGCGTTTTGTGACCGCACATCCATTGCCGAAATTATGAACACGATCAATGAACTGGACGCCGTGGCCTTGACGTGTGACCTGCCCGGAAATGGGTTGGTGAGCGGCGACGTGGGCACTGCGGTGTTGGTGCATGGCAACGGCGCGGCATTTGAAGTGGAGTTCGTCGGATATGACGGACACACCGTTGCGCTGCTGACGCTCGAACGCGCCCAAGTGCGTCCACTCCAAACGCATGACATTCCTCATGCGCGGAAATTGGAACATGCTTGAGTTCTTTGCTTCCCGCGTGGAAGTAATCGCCGTTTGATTTCCTCTTTCACGCCCCGCGGAAAACTCCGCTCAGATTGGCTTCGTTGCCCGGATTCCGTGATTCAGCGCATGCGTCGCTCCCCACTCGTAATGGCGCTCGATGGCGCGCGTAACGAAGAGCTTTGCTTGAGCGACGGAATCTTTCAGCGCGAGACCTTTTGCGAGCCCTGCGGTGATGGCGGCGGAATAGGTGCAGCCGGTGCCGTGAGTCGAAACGCCTTTCACATACGGCGCGGAAAACTCGAAGACGCAGCCATTCTCGAAAAGCAAATCGAGCGCGGTGTTTCCGCGCAGGTGTCCGCCTTTAAGCAGGAACGGCACGCCGAATTTTTCCGCCAGTTCGCGAACAGCCACGTGCATTTCTTCGACGCTTGTGATTGAGCGACCCAGCAGTGCCCGCGCTTCGTCGAGGTTCGGCGTGACCAGAGAGGCGAGGGGGAAGATGCGCGATTCGTAAAGAGAAACGGCATCGCTTTTCAGCAGGGCATCGCCGCTGGTCGCAACCATGACCGGATCGACGACGAGCAGCGGGCGGCGGCTTTCGAGTTCCTCGCAAACAGTTTCGATGATTTCGCGCGAATGGAGCATTCCGGTTTTCACGGCGGCGACGGGATAAGCATCGAATGAGAGACGAATCTGCTCGCGCACAATTTCCTCGGCCACCGGCGCGATCGCGCTCACGCGGCCCGGCACCTCGGCAACCACGCAGGTGATCGCCGTCAGCCCGTAAACGCCGAGCGCGGTGAAGGTCTTCAAATCGGCCTGCGCGCCGGCACCGGCGCTGTTGTCGGAGCCGGCGATGGTAAGGGCAACTGGAGGTGCGGAGGTCATTTTCGCGGACGATAGTTTTTCAAGAGGCTGCTGGCAAAGAAGAACGAACTGGCTATCATGCGACCGATGGCCTGCGCCTTCAAAGAACTCAAAGGACTAAACGTCAAGATCGACAAAGTGGTTCACATGCCGCAACTCGAAGCGCCCGAAGAACGGCCGCATCCTTTTGTCTATTTCATCACTATAGACAACCAGTCCGACGAAACCGTGACGATCAAGGGCCGCAAATGGGTGGTCACGGATGGGGAGGGGAACCGGATCGTTGTGGAAGGCGATGGGGTGGTCGGGAAGTTTCCGCGCCTCGAACCGGGCGAGCATTTTTCCTACAACAGCTACCACACCATCGCGACCGACAGCGTTGCGGAAGGAGCGTTTCTCGGCGTCACCGACGAAGGCACGCCAGTGCTGACGCGCATCCCGCGCTTCGACTTGATCGCACCCGTTTAGCCCGAAATGACCTCGTCCACTTTGCGGTCATGCTCCTCCATAGGCAGTTCGTCAGCGAGCTGGACATCGAAACAAACACCGATCGAATAAGCCCGCATCTGCGGGTTGGCGAGAAGCCGGTCGTAAAAACCGCCGCCACGGCCGAGTCGTTCGCCGGTTGTGGAAAAGGCGAGTCCCGGCACGAGCAGCAGGTCGATTTGCGAGGGCGCGATGATGTTCGCCTCGTCGTGAGTCGGCTCGCGGAGCTGCCAGCGCGAAGTCTGAAGTGCGTCCGGCCCGGAGACGCGGATCAGGTCAAGATCGACACCGTTCACGCGCGGATAGCAGATCTGGCGGGCCTCGCTTTTCTTCCAGAGCAATTCGACGTGCGGTTCGGTGGCCTGCGCGGCGAACAAACAAACCGTCCGCGCCTGAAGCCATGCCGGATGCCGCGCGATCGCTTCGCAGATGCGCGCGGATTTTTCCGCGATTGCGCCGGAATCAAGTTCGGCCAGTCGCGACCGGGCGAGTTTCCGGAACTCTGGTTTGGAGGACATCGCGCGATTTAACTCCGATCAAATTCGGGAGGCGAATGTTAAATCTTTGCTCCGGGAAAAGTTCCGGGTAGCGTTTCCCGCAGTGGACTCTCCTGTTTCCAAGCATCGCGAACATCACGGCAGCGCCAGAGGCCATGCCGGGTTGGTAAAAAAGAAGGCCGGTTTGGTCGCGAAGAAGGTCGGATTGAAGCCGAAGAAAGGCTGGCACAAGCGCAACTTTCTCACGCAGGTGCTGATTCCTTCGCTCTTCACCCGGCGCGCGGGAAATCATTCGGACGGCCTTTTTCCCGAGCTGCAGGAAAACGAGATCGGCATCACTTGGATCGGGCACGCCTCGTTTCTCATTCAGGCCCGGGGGCAGAACATCCTGATCGACCCGAACTGGGCGAAATGGTTGAAGGTGATCAAACGCCTCAAACATCCCGGCATACAGCTTCACCAGTTGCCGGAGATCGACCTGGTGCTCGTCACTCACGCGCACTTCGATCATCTCGACCGCAAGACCTTGCGCGAAGTGGCGAACGAACAGCCGATCGTCGTGCCGTTCGAGGTGGGCAACCTCGTGCATGGCCTCGGCTTCCACAGCGTCCACGAGCTGGACTATTGGAAATCGTATCAGCACGGTCCGCTCAAGATCACGCTCACGCCCGCGCATCACTGGGGCGCGCGCGTCTTGCACGATTCGCATCGCGGCTTTGGCGGATACGTTATCGAGGTCGGCGGTCGCTCGATTTACCACTGCGGCGACACGGCGTATTTCGAGGGCTTCAAGGAAATCGGCGAGCGTCACCCGATCGACATCGCGCTTCTGCCGATCGGCGCCTACGACCCGCCGAGCGGGCGCGAGGTTCACATGAACCCCGAGCAGGCCGTGCAGGCGTTCATCGAGATGAAGGCAAAAACGCTCGTGCCGATGCACTACGGCACGTTTCGGTTAAGCTACGAGCCGCTCCACGAACCGCCCGAGCGGTTGCTGGTCTGCGCGCAGG
Organism: uncultured Verrucomicrobiae bacterium; assembly: GCA_963751395.1. Classification (GTDB taxonomy): domain Bacteria; phylum Verrucomicrobiota; class Verrucomicrobiia; order Chthoniobacterales; family Chthoniobacteraceae; genus CAVVUC01. The sequence goes on from CAVVUC010000001.1 coordinate 1,822,153, forward strand.
AACACGGCATCGAAGGCAAGGTCTGCGTGATGACCGAGGGCCAGCCGAGGGTTTTCTGACAAGGCTGAATTCCTACTTCTTCAGCGACGCATTCCACTGCTTGATGCGGGTGGCATGGGCGGTGAAAAGCTCTTCGGTGGAATCGAGTAATTCGATGCTCTTGATCTTGTCCCCTTGCGCGATGGCGTTGACGACCTCCTGCCCCTTCGTCACTTCGCCGAAGATCGTGTGTTTTTGATTCAACCACGCCGTCGGGACATGGGTGATGAAGAACTGGCTGCCGTTGGTTCCGGGGCCGGCGTTTGCCATCGCGAGCAGGCCGGGCTTCGTGAAGTTGAGCGACGCGACGAACTCGTCCTCGAAACGATAGCCGGGGCCGCCGCGACCGGTGCCCTCGGGGTCGCCGCCCTGGATCATGAAATCCTTGATGACGCGGTGAAACGCGAGGCCGTCGTAGAATTTCTGCGTCGTGAGATTCAGAAAATTGGCAACAGTGACGGGCGCTTTCGAGGCGAAGAGCGTGATTTCGATTTCGCCCTTGGTGGTGGTGATTTTGATTCGGATGTCGTTCATGGTTGGCTGTCGATTAGCCGAATGCTCCGCGCTTTGCACGCGGATTCTAATTGGAGCCGGACGAATCAAAGTCGATGCGGACTGATTCAACTCGATGCCCGACATCGCGGGCTTGCGCCACGAGACGGCGGGGGAGCTTATCTTCATTTCGATCCCGGTTCCAGACGCTGCGGTTTGACAAATCAATGTGTAAGCCGCAATCTTACGCCTGTGAACACCATCGTCTCGTCCAAAGGCCAGGTCGTCCTTCCGGCTGCATTGCGCGAGCGCGACCGCGTGACTGCCGGGCAGAAATTCGACATCGAGCGAATCGAAGCCGGACAATATCTCCTGAAGCGCCGGCCAGCGCCCGACAATGACGGCCTCGTCGAATGGCTTCTCGCCTGCCCGGACAAGGGCTGGTTCCAGCCTGTCGATTCGGAATCCACCGACGCACTGTGAAGTATCTCGTGGATGCCAGCGTCCTGAGCGAGCCGACCAAGCCCGTGCCCGATGACCGCGCCGTGGAATGGCTTCGCCGTCACGAGCGTGATCTTGCCGTCAGCCCCATCATTCTCGGCGAACTCGAATACGGCATCCTGCTTCTCCCTCCAGGCCGTCGCCGCACCCGGTTGGAGCAATGGTTTCGCGCTGGCATTCAGCGTATGCGCGTTCTCGATTTCGACACCGCCACCGCTACTGCCTGGGCGCACCTTCTCGCCCGTCTGAAGAAGAAAGGCCGCGCGATGCCCGTCAAAGACAGCCTCATTGCCGCCACCGCTCTCGCGCATGGGCTGATTGTCGTGACTCGGAACACCGGAGATTTTCAAAACGCGGAAGTGACCGTGGAGAATCCGTTTCATTCGCTGTGAGGGGCTCATACCATGTTCAAGAAGCATTCGGACTCCGAAGGCGCGTTATCCCGTGCGCAGCGAGGGACCTCGCAGAACCCGCTTCACGCCGTTTGTGGGGTTTCCCTCGAGCGATTCCAACCGCGACGGGGTGAGCCTTTTAATGGCTTATGCTCTCAATCTTGATCCGAACCGGAACTTGAGCGGCAGCATGCCCGGGCCGGTGGTCGCCGGAAATCAAGTGAGCCTCACTTTCTACGCGGGAAGCCCGGGGGTCACCTATTCCGTCCAGACCAGCACCGACATGCAAACCTGGACCACGGCTGGAGTGACTCTCTCGGCCCCGGATGCCAACAACAACCGCACCGCAACAGTGCCCTTGACCGGCCCCAGCCGCTTCATGCGCCTCGTGGTGGTTTACTGACCGAGCGGCGGGGTGCGGAACCGTGCGGAACCGTGCGGAACCGTGCGGAACCGAGCGCCTGTACCTCATTCTTTCTCTCGTGACACGGCACTTATGTCATGGCAAAGGTTCCTCATGAAAAAATTCATTCTCTCCATTTTGACGGTTGCATCCGCGGCGGCGTTTTCTGCGATCGGTGCGGATGACAAGGCGGCTGCGAAGACGGATCAGGTTGCTGTGATCAAGACCAGTGCCGGGGAAATGGTGATCGCCTTCTGGCCTGATGTCGCTCCGAAGACTGTGGAAAACTTCAAGAAACTCGCGAACGAGAAATTCTACGACGGCACCTGCTTTCATCGAATCGTGAAAGGCTTCATGATCCAGGGCGGCGACCCGCTTTCCAAGGATGAGAAAAAGCAGGACCGCTGGGGCACCGGCGACCCCGGCTACAAGATCAAGGCGGAGTTCAACGAAAAGCATCATGACCGCGGAGTGATCTCCATGGCGCGCTCGATGGATCCGGATTCGGCGGGCTGCCAGTTTTTCATCTGCCTCGGGGACGCTGGTTCCCTCGACCGCAAATACACCGCCTTCGGAAAGCTGATCAAAGGTGAAGACGTTCTCGGGAAAATCGGCGACACGTCGGTGGCGATGAGCAGCAACGGGGAACCGAGCAAACCGACCACCCGCGTGAACATCGAGAGCATCCGGATTGTTCCGGCGGATTCTGTAAACTAGCTCGCGCGCCGGCGTCGCGAGAAAGTTACAAAAAAAGGAGTTTCAAACTCCAAATAACGTAACGTACAATAACCACAATGAAGGAACCCGTGTGCATAGGTCTCGTCCAGATGCGTTGTTCTCCCGAACCGGAGGAGAATTTCGCTCGCGCCATCGCGTTCGTGCGCGAGGCCGCTCAGAAAGGCGCGGAGATTGTCTGTCTGCCGGAGCTGTTTCGATCGCAGTATTTCTGTCAGGTCGAGGATCATGACTATTTCAAGCTCGCGGAGGAAATTCCGGGGCCTTCGACGAACGCGCTCTCGGCCATTGCGCGGGAGTTGAACATCGTGATCGTCGCATCGCTTTTCGAGAAACGCGCGGCGGGCCTGTATCACAACACCGCCGCGATCCTCGATGCCGATGGGAAGTATCTGGGCAAGTATCGGAAGATGCACATTCCGGACGATCCGCTTTACTACGAGAAATTTTACTTCGCGCCCGGCGATCTCGGCTTCCGCGCATGGGAGACGAGGCACGGAAAAATCGGAGTCTGCATTTGCTGGGATCAATGGTACCCCGAGGCTGCGCGATTGACGGCGCTCCAAGGGGCGGAGGTGCTTTTTTACCCGACTGCAATCGGCTGGCACCCCGACGAGAAGACGCAATACGGCGCGCAGCAACACGACGCGTGGGAAACGATCCAGCGCAGCCACGCCATCGCGAACGGCTGCTTCGTCGCGGTCGCGAACCGCGTCGGCCACGAAGCGCCAAACGGCGGTCAGGGCATCGAGTTTTGGGGGCAGAGCTTCATCGCCGATCCGTCGGGAAAAATTCTCGTGAAGGCCGGCGCGGATCGCGAGGAAGTGCTCGTGTGCGAAATCGACCCCGGCTTGCTCGACCGGCAGCGCACGCACTGGCCGTTCTTCCGCGATCGGCGGGTTGACGCCTACTCCGACTTGGGGAAGAGGTTTATTGATTGATAGTCTTATGATTCACCCTCCACAGGATCAGCAGGTCTTAACCCCTGCGCAGATGGGTTACCGGATGCCCGCCGAATGGGAGCCGCACGACGCGACCTGGATGTCGTGGCCGCGGCAGGACGGAATCAGCTTCCCCGGTTCCTACGAAGCGATCCAGCCCGTGCTGGCGAAAATGGTCGATGCGCTCGCCGATTCCGAAAGAGTCAACATCAACGTGAACGATGCCGATCAGGAAAACGAGGTGCGCCGGGAGTTGGAAAAGGCGGGGGCGCGCAGCGAGCATGTCACGTTTTTCCACATCCCCACGAATGAACCGTGGTGCCGGGATCACGGCCCGATTTTTCTCACTCGCAACGAGGAGCCGAGAATCGCCGTCCTGAACTGGGACTACAACGCGTGGGGCTGGAAATATCCGCCGTTTGACCTGGACGACGAAGTGCCATCGCTCGTGGCGGATGCTCTCGGCCTGCCGATTTACGACCCTGGCATGGTGCTCGAAGGGGGCTCGATCGACGTGAACGGAAGCGGCACGCTGCTCACGACCAAGTCGTGCCTGCTCAATCCCAACCGAAATCCCGATCTTACAAAGAAAGAGATCGAGCAAAGACTGCTGGATTATCTCGGGGTGAAGAAAATTCTCTGGCTCGGTGACGGCATCGAAGGCGATGACACGGACGGACACGTCGATGACCTCAGCCGCTTTGTGAGCCGCACCTCGGTCGTCACCGTGGTCGAGGACGACGATCAAGACCCCAACTACGAACCGCTCCAGGCAAACCTCGCGAAACTGCGCGAGATGGACGTCGAGGACGGCACGCCGCTCGAAGTGCATGTGATGCCGATGCCTCGAAAAATCGTGCGCGATGGCCATCGGCTCCCGGCGAGTTACGCGAATTTTTACATCGGCAACAAAGTCGTGCTGCTGCCCTCCTTTGCCGACTTCAACGATTCGTGGGCGATCGCCGTTCTGCAAGCGGCCTTTCCCAAACGCAAAATCGTCCCGATCGATTGCCGCCAACTGATCTGGGGTCTCGGTGCATTTCATTGCCTGACGCAACAGCAACCATGTGTCACGGGGGCTTGATGTTGCGGCCAGGCTTTTCGCGCCGGGGCAAAACAAGCGTCACGTTTGCGGTGACTCTGCTGGCGTTTGCGATTGTCGGTGCCGAAGTGTTTGGCGCTCCCGTGTTGGACCGCGTGGTTGAGCGCAAACCTTTGTGGGAAACCGGCCGGGCCGGTTTCGTTGATGAGTTTGGCGAACTCGGGTTTCGCTGGCTCTCAAACGCACAGGACGCCGCGCAGACGACTCTGACCGGGCTCACGCTTTTCGAGATCCCTATTTATCAAACCATCGCGCGCTTCGAGGCCGACAGGCTCAAGGAAATCGACGTGCTGTTTTACAATCGTGGCGACGCCGGCGACTTGCCGCAGGCGAAGTTTGAAGACTTGCTGAAAAAATGTGTCGATGCGCTCTCGAACTTCACGAAGTCGAAACCCGTCGTGCGCGGGAAAGACGCCTCGAGCGCCGTGAAAGCCGAGGGTGTGCAATGGCAGAGTGACACGGCGATGTTCCTCCTCGAATACAGTTTCACGCGCGAAGTGAAAACCCGCAGCATCCCGTTCAGGGCCGAATTTGTGCGCTTGAGAATCACGCCCCCCGTACTTCGCAAGAGCCTTCTTGCCACGGCGTTGCCGCCATCGACAGCGCCTTCCCGATTCAACGGACAAACCCATGTGAAGCGGGAGCCTTCGGGCGACGTGGTCCTCGATGGCATCCCGATGGTGGATCAGGGGCAAAAAGGCTACTGCGTCGTCGCGACAGCGGAACGCGTGATGAAATACTACGGCCTGCGCGCGGACGAACACGAACTGGCCGAGATCGCCAACACCGATGCCAGCAAGGGAACGAGCAACGAAGCGCTCTTCGAATCGCTGAAGAAACTGAGCAACCGGTTGCGCGTGAAAATTCGGACACTCGAGCCGTTCGAGGTCAGGCAGATCCTCGAACTCGTGAAGGAATACAACCGTGCGGCAAAGCGCGGCAAACGCGCGCCGGAGATCGACACCTCCGGACCGGTCCTCGATGTCTCGGTCATCTACGGAAAAATGAAGCCCGAGCTTCTCCGGGAAGCGCGCAACCGGAACAAGTCGGACACCGACCGGTTTCAGCGCCTCGTGCAGACGCACATCGATCAGGGCGTGCCGCTGCTGTGGTCTGTCATGCTCGGCATTGTGCCCGAAGCAAAGGCCCCGCAAGGCAGCGGTGGTCACATGCGTCTCATCATCGGCTACAATCTGAAGACCGCCGAGATCCTCTATTCAGATTCGTGGGGCATGGGGCACGAACTCAAGCGCATGTCCGTCGCCGATGCGTGGACAATCACGACGAATCTAAACACGATCGAGCCGCTTTAGATCGTGCGGTGTGACACCGTTTTGCATAAAGAAGAGGACTCTCCATTCTATTGAACCATCCCAACGCGCGTCATTCTGAGCGCAGCGAAGAACCCCGCAAACGTCGCTCGGTGTAGATTGCGGGGTTCTTCGCTGCGCTCAGAATGACGCGCCATCAGGTATGCACCGCGGGGGCTAGTAGTCTGCTTTTCTTTGAGAGTTGGTGCGAGGCTTAAAGCGCGCCGCTGCTGTTGTGTTGAGTCGAGGTCCTGGAGGATCTCGCAGCCGGGTCGAATCCTCAGTCTTAAAATAGGGCTGTCACTCCGCCCGAACTTTTGTCAGTTATTCGGGAGTGCCTGCACCCTCTTTTCTTACGCGACACTTACGTTCCTTCATCGCCGGCTGTTTTGCTTTTGTCCTGGCCAGTCAGTTCTTTCCGGCAGCAGCCGCTGAGAGATTGAGCGATCTCGAAAGAAAAATCAAAGCGCTGCCCGAGACGACGATCAGCGAAAAGACGAAAAAGGCCGTCCTCGCTGTTGCGCTTGAGCGTGCGTCGGCCTGCCTCGATGCGAAGATGCCCGGCGATGCGAATGCTCTGGCGGCCGACATCGCCGCCGCTTTGCGCGAAAGCCCGACGCACTTTGGCGCGGAGAACAAGGCTGCGGCAAACATCGGCGCCATTGGGCCGGTGATTGTTTCCAAAGGCAACCCGTTCATCGACCGCATGGTCGCGGGCGCTACCGGGGAAATGGCGAAGCCGGATCAGCCGTGGCCAAAGGTCACCCGTGAGAATCCGGTCTTCAAAGAAATCAACGGACCCTACGGTGCCAGAAGAACAGCGTCGGCAATGGAGGCCTGGTGGTGGCTGTATGCAAATCCCGCAAGCCCGTTGCGCGGAAATCCTGAAGTCTTGAAGCGCCTGTTGCACCGCTACTTCGCCTACGTGGATGCGATCCAGGTCATCGGTCCCAAAACGAAACACGGCGCGGTGATTTTCGACGACTTCGCGATCGGCCCGGCGTCGGCAGTTCTTCGAGAGGTTCCTGCCCTTTATCCCGGTCTGCTTTTGCCCGGTCAGAAAAAGGCGCTCGATGAAGCGATGCGATTCACAGGAAGTCAGATCTTCAATGCGGCGAAACCTCGCGAGGGGAACTACGCAAACATCGACGTGGCGATCGGGTGCGAGTTGCTGAACTTCGGTCTTTATCTCAAAGACCAGCCGATGCTCGACAAAGCCCGCGAGCTGATCTACGCGCAGGAAAAGAATCAGCTTCCCGACGGTGGGTTCCACTATATTTGGAGCCAGAACGAATCCGCCGGTTACCACGGCACGGTGACCAGTTACCTCACCCGGTATTTCGAGATCACCGGCGACAAGAAAGTCGCCGAAATGGTTCGAAACAGCCAGTGGCACGGACCGGTGTCGGGGCGCTTGATCGACTTCTGGACGTGCCCGTCGTGGAAGGGAACATGGAACCAAAACTCCGGCTCCGCGGTCGGCTGCGTATCGGTTGCGGCGCTCTCCGGCAATCCGTTCGTGCGCGGCATGCTCGACCGCGAGAACCGCGCGACTGGAGACTGGACCGGCCTTGCGCGCAGCGCCCGCTGGTATCGAAACGACATCGCGCCGCGCGAACTACCGGACGATTACACCGCGCCCGATCGCGACATCGCGGGAGTCCGGGCGTGGTATGGGCCGTTCACTTATGCCGCCACGTTGCGCGACATCCCGGAAAAGGAACCCGGTCTCTCGACGATCATGGGTGCGCAGATCCTCACGCCCGACTCGCACTTCAAACAAGCGCTCATGGGCGTCAACGCACGGGTGCGGATCGGTGCCGAGGGTTTCAAAGGAACCGAATTCAACTCGCGGGCATGGGCCTGGCTCACGTCTGGCTTGAAAGGGGCGTGCATCGTGGGGCGGCATTTCAGCGCGACGGGTGCGACCTACCAACTCCACGCGTTTGGCAGTTCGACAAAAGGTCCGCTCGCCAACTGGACCGGCACGCAAGTCTGGATCGGTTTGCCGGATCGCGTGATCGGCCTCGTCAACGTCCGCCCAAAGTCGGTGCCCGCCGAAGCTTACGAAGTGAACGGCGTCGTGCGGCTCTGCTACGGCGGCACGGCGCTCGGCACGCCTGCAAAATTGGTTTCCAGCGGAACGAATCGCTATCGCTACGGCGACCTGGAGGTGGTCATCCACCAGTCGAATTACTCGAAGATCGATCCCGTCGAGGTTCCGTTCCGGAGACCGAATGCCCCTGTCAGCGAACTGACTTTGCGCGAGCCGGCGGGAATCGGGAATGCCGCGAACAAACCGCTCCAATACAAGGAAGCGGGCGACTTCACATTCGTTGTCGAAATCCGAAGCCCGGCCGTCAAAGACGAAGCAACGGTAAACGAAAAAATCCTGCCGGGTCGTGTGGTGGAACTCGCGGCGAATGTTGGCGGAAAGAGCTGCACGGTTTGGTTCAATGCCGGGGAACAACCGCAGAACATCGTTCTGCCGCCAGCGTCGGATCGAAAAATTCCGGCGAGCTTGCGCCTCTCCGGTACTGCAAACGCTCCTGTTACGAGCATCCCCGCCTCGATCACGCTTGCTCCGGCCCAACAGGCGGCATTGGTGGTCAGTTCATCGGCAGAAGATCATCTGCCGGGATGGAACTCCTTTTCGGAAATGATTTCCTCAACTCAAAATGATTCGGCCGGGAAAAAGCCCTAACGATTTCATGATTCGAGGGCTCATTTTCTTTGTTGCCACCCTGGTTGCGACTGCCGCGACGTTCGGTGCCCAATACTCCGGGTTGTGGGGCGAACGGGGTGAGAAGTGGACACCGCAAAGCCGGCTGCCGGATTTTTCGTATGCGGGTTATCATTGCGGAGAAAAGCCGCTGCCCGTCGTTCCGCCGGGAGTCAGCGTCAAGAGCTTCGGCGCTAGAGGCGACGGCATCGCCGACGATTCACAGGCATTTCTCAACGCGCTCGCGACAGTGAAAAGCGGTGCTATCGAAGTGCCGCCGGGTCGCTACAAGATCACCAGGATCCTTGAGATCTCGCGTGGCGGCGTGGTTTTGCGCGGCGCGGGAGCGGACAGAAGCGTGCTGTTTTTCCCAATGCCGCTCAACGACATCAGACCCGACTGGGGCGAGACCACCGATGGGCGGCGCACGTCGAATTACTCCTGGAGCGGCGGCTTTGTCTGGATCAAGAGCAGCCGGCGCGACAAGCCTCTCGTGACCGTGACGGCGGAAGCCCGGCGCGGCGACACGAGGCTGACGGTGTCATCGACGAGTTCGTTGCGTGTGGGGCAGCGCATCGAAATTCTGCAAAGGGACAAGCCCGACAACTCGCTGGCGAGTCATCTCTATTCCGACGATCCCGGCGACGTTCGCAAGTTGCTCGGCTCCGCAAAGGCGGTGCTCGTCTGCCGCGTGACGAAGCTGATTGGCAACGACCTTTTTTTCGACCGCCCGCTGCGCTTCGACGTGAAGACCGAATGGCAGCCGGAGATTCGCAGCTTCGATCCGACCGTCACGGAAAGCGGCGTCGAGAAGCTTTGCTTTGAATTTCCCAACACGCCCTACAAGGGCCACTTCACGGAACTTGGATTCAACGCAATCAGCATGAACGGCTGCGCGGATTGCTGGGTGCGCGACGTGAAGATCGTGAACGCCAACTGCGGGATTTTTTCCAACGGCACTTTCTGCACGGTGCAAGGAGTCGTGTTCGAGTCTGCCCGCAAGCCTGACAAGACGCTGAGCACGGGGCATCACGGGCTGAGTTTCTACGGTAACGACAATCTTTTTGCCGGCTTCGATTTTCGGACGCAGTTCATCCACGACATCTCGGTGGACGGCGGTGCGGCGGGAAATGTCAGCGCGAAGGGAAAAGGCGTGGACCTGTGCTTCGACCACCACAAACGGGCCTGCTACGAAAACCTGTTCTCCGACATTGATGCGGGGGCTGGAACGCATCTTTGGCGGCACGGCGGAGGCGAAGGCCTGGGCAGGGCATGCGCCGCTCGCGGCACGTTCTGGAACATCCGGGCGCGGGCGCCGCAGCAGTATCCAAAGGCGGAGTTCGGCCCGGTCTCAATGAACTTCATCGCCGTCCAAACAAAGAATCCCTCGGAGACGGACGTGAACGGAAAATGGTTCGAGGCGATTCCTCCGGAGGGGATCACGCCTCGGGAAATCCACCAGGCGCAGCTTGCGCGACGCCTTTCGTCGGGCCGGTGAATGGTGGCGGAGAGTGGCACGGGCTTCCAGCCTGTGCGGCTCATGCGCCGGGACCGGACGCCGTAGTGATCGCGACAATTCGGAGGGACGAGTTCCACGAGTCCCCATCTTCTGCATGGGAGCGAGGGACTCGTGGAACTCGTCCCTCCGAAGGATGGGAAACGACACAGACTGAAAGTCCGTGTCACATTTCGGCGAAGCCTTTGGACTGCGGCGACTTGTCGCCGCTTTATGGAGGAGCGGGCATGCCCGCGCGGTGGGGGATGGTGCTGGACGAACAACGCACCGTGCCCGGCCCCGGAGACAAGTCTCCTCCCGCCGCAAAGCGCGGACAAGTCCGCGCACTCCAAGGCGCTGCGCGCGAAATGTGAGGACGCGGGAGGCGGGCCGTGAGGCTACGCCATCAATGCCCGCAGCGTTTCCATGTTCACCACGTCCTCGGCGAGATCTTTGCCCTTCGGTGTTTCGAGGACTTTCGGAATTTTTTTGAAGCGCGCCTCGCGCATGATGTAGCGGAAGGGTTCAAGTCCGATCTTGCCTTTGCCGATGTGGTCATGGCGATCGACGCGCGAGCCGAGGGCGGCTTTGGAGTCGTTGAGATGCAGGGCGACCAGGCGCCCGGGACCGATGATCCTGTCGAAATCCGCGAAGGTTTTCTTGATGCCCTGTTTTGTTGAAATGTCGTAGCCGGCCGCGAAGAGGTGCGCCGTGTCGAGGCAGACGCAGAGCCGCTCCGGTTCGCGCGCGTGGTCGAGGATGCAGGCGAGATGCTCAAACGTGTGGCCGAGGCACGTTCCCTGGCCGGCGGTGATTTCGAGGGCGATGCGCGTTTTGGCTTTCGGGATTTGGCTGAAGACCTCGTCGATGCTCGCGACGATTTTTTCCAAGCCCGCCTCGACGCCCGCACCGAGGTGTGCTCCGGGATGAAGCACGAGAAACGGCAGTTGCAGTTGGTCGGCCCGGACAAGTTCTTCGCCCAGCGAACGCACCGAGCGCGCGTGGAAGCCCGGGTTCGTTCCGGCGAGGTTGATCAGATAGCCGGTGTGTCCGAATACGAAACGCAATTCGTTGCGCCGCGTGTGTTCGAGGTAAGCGGAGACTTCCTCGGGAGCAAACGGGTTCGCGAACCATTGCATGTTGTTCTTCACAAAAATCTGCATGGCCGTGCAGCCGATCGACAGTGCGCGGTCGATCGCCTTATCCACGCCTCCGGCGATCGACATGTGCGCGCCGAGCAGGGGAGCGGTGCTGGTTTTCGATGGAGCGGATTTTTTCGAAGACATGGCGGAAACGAAATAGACGAACGCTGGAGTCTTGCAAACAGTGAATTGAGAACCTAGCTTCCCGCGATGGCCCGTCGTGCTAGTTCATCTGTTCATCCCCTGTGGTTGGTCGCTGCAATGCTTCTTGTGATCGCCGCGATCGCGGGCGGGTATCTGCTCTACACTTTCGTCGGCGACCACTACCGCACGCTCACGCCGCTCGACGTGACGTCTTATCTCGACAACTCGAACAGCCTTCGCGGGAACACCTACAAAGTGAGCGGAACGGTCGCCAGCAAGCTGGCCTGGGCACCCGCGATCGGAAGTTTGTATTCGATCGAGGTGGAATCGACCGGCGACATGCTGCCGCTGCTGGTTCCGGCGGAATTCAATCGCGTCAACATCCAAAAAGGGCAGAAGTTTTTCTTCCGTGTTGAAGTCGGCGAGAAAGGAATCCTGCACGTGCAGGATTTGAAGAAAGTATGAAGGCGGAAGGCAGAAGGATGAAACCGATTTTCGACTGGAACGTGTGGCTTGCGGCAGGGTTTTTTTCATCCTTCATCCTTCCTCCCTCATCCTTCGCCCAGGTTCCCGATGCCGCGCCGCCTTCCGCGCCTGCCCCCGCTGCGCAGCCATCGGCTTCCCAAAAGAAGGATGGGTCGTTTCTGGGAAAGGACATGCCGGTCTTCGACCCCGGCAGCGAGATCGTGTCCTGGGACGGAAAGAACTGGAAGATCGACAACAACCGGCTCTTCCAGGCGCGGTTCGAGAAATACCTGAACGCGCCGGAGGAGGCGGGCGCCGAAGCCCAGCAGTATCGTACGATCATCAAGACCATTCTCGACAAGCTCGCGCCCGATCGTGTGACCACGAAGAGCGTGGACGAGGCGTTTCAGCTTTTGCCCAAGGCATCGAATTTCGACATCGACGCCCGGCTCTGCGATTCGCTGGCGGACGCGGTTTACAGTGCGTGGCGTGCGCAGGATCAGCAGGCCCGGCTTGTGCGCGCCAATGAAGCGCTCGAACAGGAGCGCAAGGCGCACGAATGGAACGCGAAGCTCGCGGCCGGTTCCGGCAGACTCGACTCGGCTCCCAAAAGCAAGGAAGCAGCCGGCGAGTGGGCGAAAGAGCAGCAAATGAAACGCGACATGACGATGCAACCTTACGTGTCGCGTCTCGCCGAGGTGATCGCGCTGATCAAGGCGAACCAGTTGAAAAAGGAAGTCTCTTCGTTGCAGGCGAAGATTGAATTCCAGGCGCTGATCGTGCAGTTCTTTTTCCAGCGGCGCTTCCAGCATGTGTTGATGGCGACACGCTTCTATCGCTCGGTGTTCACCGACGGCACGACGACCATGCAGGTCGGCAGTGACGCGAAGGATTTGTTTTCGAAAACGACCGGCATGCCTCCGACCGTCGGCACGGTGGACTCGCTGGCGAACGAGGCGATTCGCGATGCCCGCGAGGGAGTGCAGGCGTATCTTTATTTGCTCGAGAAGAACGAACTCGAAAGCGCCACCAAGCGGCTGGCGGAGGCGTTCACCATCGGCGAGTACCTGCCGGAATTGCGCACGTTGCCGCGTGAAAAGAAACGGCTGGCGCTCGACTTTGCGCACAAGGCGAACCAGTTGGTCTCGGCGATCGAAGTGAAGGATTACACGCTGGCCGAGAAGCTCGTGAAAGAGATGAGCGAAAGCGCGAAGGACTTCGACAACTCAAAGCCGCTCGCGGCGATCGAGACGGCGCGAACCGTAAGCGCGATGCATCTTGCCAAAGCCAAGAACGCGGCGGTGAGCGGCGACAGGGTGACGCTCGAGACGGAGTTGAAGGAGGCGACCGAAATCTGGCCGCGCAATCCCGCCCTGTCCGAAGTTGCGGGGCTGATCTTCTCGCAGGCGGACGTGCAGCAGAAGGCGCTCGTTGATCTCGACCAGTTGCTCAGCCAGCACAATTACCGGCAGATTTTTGACGACAAAATCCGCTTCATCGCGGCGACCGCGCTTTATCCCGAGCGCCAGGCGCAGTTGCGCAAGGTGCTCGAAGACATGCAGACCATCGAGGGGGCGATCATCCAGGCGAACGAAGTGGCGAAGCGCGGCGATTACGCGGGTGCCTGGGAAAACATCGAGCGGGTTTACAAGCAGTTTCCCGACGACAACAAACTCAACCAGCTTCGCGCGAACCTGACGACGCAGGCCGCCGATTTTGTGCGCACTCTTCGAGCCGCCGAACAACTTGAGGAGAAGGATCAGATCGGATCGAGCCTCGCATGGTATCTCAAGGCGCAAAAGATCTACCCCGGCAGCGACTTCGCGCGGGATGGGATCGACCGTCTGGCGAAGAAAATTCTGCCCGAATCCACAGTCAGCGCGCAGTGATTTTACGTTCAGGATTCGGCGTTTGCGAAGCGCCGTTGCTGCGTTTTGAATAATTCAAGGCGGTTTGATCTTTTTCGCCTTGCGCAACAGGGTTGCTGGGCTTTTTATCGCACGCATGAAATCGACAAGCGCGGCAGCAGACGACGGCGAACAGATCAAATTCCCCAAGGCCGGAGAGGGGCATAAAACCATCACCATGGCGACGATCGCCAAGGCGGCCGGCGTGTCACAAGGGGCGATTTCATCGCTGCTGAACGACCGCGATTATGGCATTCGCGTCAGCGAGAAAACCCGCGAACGCGTCTTCAAAGTATGCCGCGAGCTGGGTTACATCCCGAATGATCTGCGCGCGGTCGTCCGCATGTATCCCGTGCATGGTGACCTTTGCATTTTGGTTTCCCCGGATGCCGGCGACATCGTGAAGCATCCTTTTTACTCACGCATCCTGAGCAGCGTGATCGGTTCGCTCCCCGCTCCGTCTCGTTACGTCACCATTTCGCGATTCGACCCGGGGCTTGATTACAGAGTCAGGGAGGACGACCTGCCGCACCCGCTCCAGACCGGCACGGCCTCGAAGTTCCTGTGCATCGGCACACCGAACGCATCGTTGTTTGAAACCATTATCGAGCGTGAATTTTCCGTCGTCTGTCTTTGCAGAGAAAGCGCCGTTGAGGGTGTCGTGAGCATTCTGCCGGACTTTGCCGAAGCTTCACGCCTCGGACTCGAATACCTCTTCAAGCTTGGTCACCGCCGCATCGCGATCCTGTGCGGGCCTTTCGGCGCGACGGAACACTCGATCATCGAGTTGAACCGCGGTGTGCGGATGGCCTACGAGAAAATCGGCGCGCCAATCGAGGCGCAGAACATCATCTACGGCGACCTCACCTTCAAGACGGGATATACTTCCGCCGAGATCCTCTTCGACCGGAACCCTGCGCCTACGGCTGTGTTCTGTCTGAATGACGCAGCCGCCGCCGGTGTCGTCTCGCTCGCGCAAAAGCGCGGACTGAAGGTGCCGGAGGATGTCAGCGTTCTCGGATTGTCGGACGACGCCATCGCGGAGATCGTCCAGCCGTCGCTGACGACCGTCCATCTGCCCGCCGAGGAAATGGCCGCCCAAGCGGTGAAAGAGGCCATCCAGCGCGTCAAGGTTCTCTCCCCGGTCACTCCGGAGGCAAAGAAGATCCTGCTGCCCGCGCAGCTTGTCGAGCGCGAGACCTGCGCCGCTCCGAAGTCGAAGGCTTGAGGGCCTTGTTCGATGCCCGCCGCATCGCCGCCCTTCCGCCCCTGCGAGTCCGCAAACTGAGGTGGAATCGACCCGTTCAATCCTTGGTTTAGACACGCGTTTTGGGATTTTGTAATTGCCACCGCAAGGCTGCGAACCGATAAGTTTTGCTCCTTCCGAACCATGTTTGCACGCTTCCTCGCCACCACATTTTTCGCCGGTCTCGCGCTGGCGGCGGGGCGCGCGTTCGCGGATGACTTGAGCTGGCTCGATCCTTACAACGTGGTCTGGACGACACAGAGCAGGAACTCGGGCGAGTCGATGCCTTGCGGCGGCGGCGGCGCGGGGTTGAACGTCTGGGTCGAAAACGGCGAGCTGCTTTGCTACGTGCAGCGCAGCGGCTCCTTCGACGAGAACAACCAGTATCTCAAGCTGGGGCGGCTGCGGGTCCGGGTTGAGCCGAGTCCGTTCGATGGCGATGCCGCGTTTCGCCAGGAGCTGAAGCTGCGCGAAGGCTGTGTCGAGGTCTCCGGCGAGAAAGGCGGGAAACGAACGGCGATCAGAATCTGGGCGGAGGTTGCGCGGCCGGTCGTGCATGTCGAGGTTTCGGCCGGCGAACCGGTGCAGGTTTTTGCCGCGTATGAAAACTGGCGTCAGTCCGACGTGAGTCTGCCGGACAACGCGCTGAGACCGCGCTTCGCCTGTCTCGGCTGGGATGGTTATCCAGGCGAGGTCACGCGTTTCCGCGACGAGGTCCGCCACGCCGGCAACGCGGTTGTGTTCCACCACCGCAATCGCGACGACCGGTTGCTGTTCGATTACACCGTGCGCCAGCAGGGCCTCGAATCGGTGAAGGCGCAGCTCGTGAACACGCAGAAGGGCCGCACGTTCGGCGGCATCTTTCGCGGCGAAGGATTCGTCGCCGACGGCACGGCGGACGGCACTTACCTCGACACAGCGTTCAAGGCGTGGAAGCTGCGCTCAAGCCAGCCCGCGACGAAGCATCACCTCGAACTTCTCTCGCACGTCGCGCAAACGAAGACGCTTGGGGAATGGCAGCAGGCGCTCGATGCGCTCGCGAAATCGCCGAAGCCGACGCTCGACGAGGCGCGCAGCACGACGGTGCAATGGTGGGGTGATTTCTGGCGGCGGAGTCACATTGTCATTCAGCCCGGCAAGCTCGACGAAAAAAGCAAGCCGTGGCAGATTGCCCGCAACTACCAGCTCTTCCGCTACCAGCTTGGCTGCAACGCGAACGGCGATTACCCGACGAAGTTCAACGGCGGAAATTTCACCTTCGACCCGTCGATGGTGGAAAAGAAAAACACGAACGATCCCGACTGGCGCGCATGGGGCGGCGGCAGTTTCACGGCGCAGAACCAGCGGCTGGTGCATTGGCCGATGCTGAAGTCGGGCGACACCGATCTCGTCGTGCCGCAGTTGGAATACTACCGCCGGGCGCTGCCCAGCGCTGTGGCGCGGGTCAAAGCCTATTACGGACACGAAGGCTGCCTCTTTGCCGAGCAGTTGGAAAACTTCGGACTGCCAATCTCCGCCGGTTGGGGATGGCCGGAGCCCGGCGCCAAGAAACGTCAGCGAGGGAAGGAGGTTCCCTTTGGCGATCCTCGCATCGACGGCACCCACGGGCCGAACAGCATCGTGGAGAAAGGCGAGCAGGCCAACGCGTTCGTCTCCTATCATTACGAGTCGCAGTTGGAGTTCTCTTACATGGCGCTGGAACATCATCGGTTTTTCGGGAGCGACATCCGGCCTTATCTGCCGCTCATCCGGCAGTCCGTTCGGTTCTTTGATGAGCACTACCAGCTTCGGGAAAAGATGCGCTCGGGCAAGCCGCTGGATGCCAACGGCAAGCTCGTGATTTTTCCATCGACCTCCTGCGAGTCCTATCGCGGCGCCCGCAATCCGGCGGACTTGATTGCGGGACTGAATGCATGCCTGGAATCCCTGCTGGCTCTGGATGACAGCCTGGTGCCCGCTTCGGAAAAGAAGTATTACCGCGAGTTCCTCCAGCGCGTCCCGCCTTACACCTATGGCGAGGCGGACGGTAATCGGATCCTGATGCCGGCTGAGAGTTACAAGCGCTATCAAAACTTCGAGTGCCCGCAGTTTTATCCGCTCTTTCCCTTCAACCGTTTCTCTCTCGGCAAAGACGACATGGAGTTGTTCCGCAACACCTGGAAGCACGGGAAGTTTGCGAAAAACATGGTGATAAGCTGGCACCAGGACGGCATTTTCTTCGCGCGCATGGGCATGGTGAAAGAGGCCGCCGATTTTAACACGCGAAAGCTCGAGAACAGCCCGCGCCGCTTCCCGACGTTCTGGGGACCGGGCCACGACTGGGCGCCGGATCACAACTGGGGCGGCAGCGGAATGATCGGTCTTCAGGAAATGTTGATGCAGACGATCGGTCGCCGAATCCTGCTCCTGCCCGCATGGCCGGCCGACTGGGACTGCGATTTCAAACTTCACGCGCCTTACGAAACAGTCGTGCAGGGCAAAGTGCGCGGCGGAAAAGTCACGGACCTGATTGTCACGCCTGAGACACGCCGGAAAGACGTCGAAACCTCAATCGCCACCGGGCAGGCACCCCGGCAAGCTTCATCATCACCCCTCTAAATCCCTTCCCGCCTTTCTCCAAACTCCAATGAAAAAACCAACCGCTCTGCTGCTCGCCCTCCTCGGTTCGCTCGCGGCATTCACTGCACGCGCCGACGTCTCCACCCTCGAATCCGATTTCCTGAATCCGCCGATGTCCGTCCGGCCTTACGTCTGGTGGCACTGGCTTGGGCCGAATTTTTCCAAGGAAGGAATCACGAAAGATCTCGAAGCGATGAACGCGACCGGGATCGGCGGTGCGACGATTTTCAACATCACGTCGTCGGTGAACGAAAGCCACGCGCCGACGGGCAACAATCCGTGGCCCGACCAGACGTATCGCAGCCCGAAGTATTGGGAGGCGATCAAGCACGCGGCGGCCGAGGCGAAGCGGCTCGGCATGGAAGTCGGGCTTCATAACACCGTCGGCTACTCGACGACCGGCGGTCCATGGATCGACGAGAATCGCAGCATGCAGCGGCTCATCTGGAGCACCACCGAAGTGAATGGCGGCTCCACGTTTTCCGCGCAGCTTCCCGTGCCGCCGCTCGGGCAGGACGACGGCTGGGGAAAGACGGGACGGAAGATCACGATCTTTCACGACATCGCCGTGTTCGCCGTGCCTGCGGACAAGAAGGAACTCGCCGTGAATGAAGTGCTCGACCTCACCGCGCGCATGAAGCCGTCGGGCGATTTCCGCTGGGAAGCGCCCGCGGGTAAATGGATCGTCTATCGCATGGGCCACGCTTCGACAGGCCGCGCGCCGCATCCGATTCCCGACGACGTGATCGGCAAATCGCTCGAAGCCGACAAGATCAGCCTCGAACAAACGCGCTACCACTGGGAGACGGTGCTCAACCCGATCAAGCAACACCTCGGCCCGCTGCTCGGCACGAGCTTCCGCCATTTCCTCATCGACAGCTACGAAGCCGGCAACCAGAACTGGTCGCCGGGTTTTCGCGAGGAGTTCAAGAAACGGAAAGGCTACGACCCGCTGCCGTGGATGGCCACGATGGGCCGGAGCGTTCGCAACGGGGGAAAGAATGCGCCTGAGCGCACGGTCGGCAGCGCGGACCAGACCGAGCGGTTCGAGTGGGATTACCGCGACATCATCGCGACGCTTTACCTCGAAAACGGCTGGGAGCCCGCTGCGAAGATGATCCACGCCGTCGGCGCGAAGCTCCAGCACGAGCCTTATGGCGGGCCGTTCGACACCGTCGCCGGCGCGGCGCTTGCCGATCTGCCGATGGTCGAGTATTGGAGCGGCGGAGATGGCAGCGTGAACCAGAACGTCATCGCCGCCGGTCGCGCCGCCGGTCGCAAGGTCATCGGTGCGGAAGCGCTCACCGGCTCACCCGTCCGCTCGAAGTGGACCGAGACGCCCGCGTTTTTGAAAACCACCCTCGACGGCGCCTACGCTAACGGCGTCAACCGCATGATCCTCCACCACTGGGTTCATCAGCCGTTCGACGACCGCTACCAGCCGGGCTTCGGCATGGGATGGTGGGGCACGCATTTCAACCGGTACCAGACGTGGTTCGAGCCGGGCAAAGATTTCTTCCGCTACATGCAGCGCGTGCAGGCGATGCTCCAGCGCGGCGAGACGCCGGCCGATCATGTGAGCGTCGGCAGCGCGGCAGCGGGGGGCGATGCGATTGCGATGCGGAATTTTCTCACAGATCCCAAGGTGGAAAACGGCCAGATCGTTCTGCCATCGGGCCGGCGCTATCGCTTCATCCACGTCCCGCACGGCGGCGCACTGCTGCCGGAAGCGGTCGCGCAGATTGAAAAATTGCTCGCTCAAGGCGCGACGGTCGTCTCTCCGAAACCGAACCGCTCGCCGAGTCTTGCGGGCTATCCGCAGTGCGATGAGAAGGTGAAATCCCTCGCCGAAAAACTTTGGGGCGACGACAAAGAACCCGTGCGCAAAATCGGCAAGGGCACGCTGTTCGCCAAAGACGACGTGAAAGCCGCGAGCGCGGAACTCGGAATCGTCGAGCGTTCCCGCATCGTCAACTCGAGCTCATCGAAAATTCGCGTCCTCGACCGCGCCGACGGCGACGCAAGCTGGTTCTTCGTCGCGAATACCGAGAGGCATCCGGCGACCTGCTCCGTCGCATTCGCCGTCACCAACAAGCTGCCGGAACTGTGGGACGCCGAGACGGGCACCGTCGCCCCGGCTCCGTTGTGGCGCATGAACAAAGGGAACACGGAGGTCGATCTCGCGCTCGGCGAAGCGCGTTCGGTGTTCGTCGTTTTCCGCAAACCGCTGCCAGCCGGAAACGACAATCTCGTCGGCATCGATGCGCCTGCTGGCTGGGCGCTCGCGACTTCGGCGGATGGCAAGGCTCGCATCGAGTCTGCGTCGCCGGTCTCGGGCACGATGCGTTTCGCGTCGGGGAAAACGAAGCCGTTCAGCCTCGCGCCGGCAGCGAGCGTGCCCGTGCAAGGCGCGTGGCAGGTCGATTTCAAACCCGCTCTCGGCAAGCCGTTCAGCGCCCCGTTTCCATCGCTCGTCTCGTTCGACCAGAGCGACAATCCGGACATCAAGTATTTCTCAGGCACGGCGACCTACAAGACGACCGTCGATGTTCCGGCAGACCTGCTGAAGGACGGCCAATGTCTGACGCTCGACCTCGGAAAGGTGCATGACATGGCGACCGTCACCGTGAACGGCAAGCCGCTCGGCGTCTGGTGGAATCCGCCTTTCGCGCGCGACATCACCGCCGCGCTAAAGCCGGGCGCGAACTCGATCGAGGTCGCGGTCACGAACACCTGGCACAACCTTCTCGTCGGCGACGAGCAGTATCCCGCCGACTTCGAGTGGGGCACGGATCGCGGCGCGGTGGGCCACACGATGAAGGGCTATCCCGACTGGTTCGTGAAGAACCAGCCTCGTCCGGAGAAAAACAGGAAGGCTTTCGTGGTCTGGTATTACCACCGCAAAGACACGCCGCTGCTGCCCGCCGGATTGGTCGGGCCGGTCGTCCTGATCGCGAAAGCAACAGCGCCGGTCCATCCGTGAAAAGGCGCGATAGGCCGATGCCGAACTTCGCAGACGCCTGAATGACGAACCCCGAAAGTCACGCTTCACAATGAGAACACAACGGCGTCCTTCCTTCGGGCTTCGAGCTTCAGACTTCCTTCGTCATTCGTCATTCGTCATTCGTCATTTCATCCTGTTCGCCATCACTTCGCTTCAAGCCGCCGCAGTCCCGCCCGCGCGCGTGCAGCAACCGCTGACGATCAACGAAGTGCCCGAGCTTCGCGGCTACCCCGGCGAGCGATGGCAGGCAAATCGCGACGGCTCGCTGCACGGCTTCGACATCGAGAAATACGTGCGGCTCGTCGAGGAACGGAAGCATCGCGTGTGGTGGTGGGCCGGCGAGCAGGATGGCAAATGGCTCGAAAGCGCGGTGCTTTCCTCCGCCCACTCCGATCCTGCGTTGCGGGAAAAAGCGCGCGCGATGCTCGATCGCGTGATCGCAAGCCAGGAGCCGGACGGCTATGTCGGGATCACCGCGAAAGACATCCGCACGCCGGAGAAACCGCTGCGCGGCATGGACCCGTACGAGCTTTACTTCAAGCTGCACGCGTTCATCACCGCCTACGAGCAATGGGGCGACACGGCCGCGCTCGATGCCGCCCGCAAGCTCGGCGATTATTTTGTGAACACCATCGGGCCGGGCAAGGCCGAGTTCTGGCCCGGCGACAAGCGCCCGCCGGAGAATCGCGGCCAGCGGCTCGAAGGCCAGACGAATATCGCGGGGCACGCCGTGCATTACTCGTGGGAGGGCACGCTGCTCATCGACCCGATGCTGCGGCTCGCGCAGGTCACCGGCGACTCGCGTTACGCCGACTGGAGCAAATGGGTCGCCGGCAGCATCGACCGCTGGAGCGGCTGGGACAGCTTTTCCAAACTCGACAAGGTGGCCGCCGGCGAGATGGGCATCGACCAGGTGCAGCCCTACGTCCACTCGCACACGTTCCACATGAATTTCCTCGGTTTCCTGCGGCTGTACGAAATCACCGGCGATCCGTCCTACCTGCGGAAGGTGGCGGGCGCTTGGGACGACATCGCCGCCCGGCAAATGTACATCACCGGTGGCGTCAGCGTCGGCGAGCATTACGAATCTGATCACGTCAAACCGGTGGAGGGTGGCGTGGTGGAAACGTGCGCGACGATGTCGTGGCTGCAAGTCACGCAGTATCTTCTCGAACTCACCGGCGACGTGAAATACGCCGACGCGATGGAAAAGCTGCTGTGGAATCATGTGTTCGCATCGCAGACGATCGACGGCGATTCCTACCGCTATCACACGCCGCCCAATGGCGTGAAACCGCTCGGGTATTTCCACGGACCCGATTGCTGCACGTCGAGCGGACACCGGATGGTTTCGCTGCTGCCGACTTTTCTTTACGGCAAAGACGACAAGGGCGTGTTCGTGAATCAATACGGCGCATCGACGGCGGAGGTGAAACTCAGCGGCAACCGCACCGTGCGTCTGCGACAGGACACCGCTTTTCCCGAAGAGACGAACGTCACGATCACCGTCGAGGCCGCGCCCGAAAATCCTCTCGCCATTCGGCTCCGCATGCCGGGCTGGTGCGCGAAGCCGGAAATCCTGCTCAACGGAAAGCCGCAGGAGAATTTGAAACCGGGAAGCTACTTCGCAATCGAGCGCGCGTGGAAATCCGGCGACACCCTCGCGCTGAAATTTCCGATGGATCTGAAATGGGTGAAGTCCGACGCGCCCTGGAAAACCGTCATCACCCGCCTGCCCGGCGGCGAAACGATGCACGCGCCGGTCAAGGGCGACACGCCGCCGTGGGCCTTGACGCGCGGCCCCATCGTCTATGCCGTGGACACGCTTTGGTGGAGCGACACGAAGGTGCCAGCTCCCGCGCAAGCCGGCTCCGAACTTGCCGTGATTCCAGACCTTGCGGAGGTGAAGGAAGTGCCGAAGCCGGAGGGAATCGTCGGCCCGGCCTACGAGGCCGCGTTCGTCACGTCCGCCGGAGAAACGGTGCGCGCAACGATGGTGCCGTTCACCAACATCGGCCGGTGGTATCGCAAGGACCGGCCGAAACCGCGCCCGAATGACAACGCCTTTTCCTACGCGATCTGGTTTCAGGAAAAAGACTCGCCCGCATTCCAAGAAACGACGCGCCTTGCTGCGGAGCGCCGCGAACTGATGACGAAGTCCATCGACTTCATCGTGATCGGCGACGCAACCTCGGAGTCCTCACATCGGGTTCGCGGCGGAAACACCGGCTCGTTCCAGAGCCGCACCTACCGGCACGGCCCGGACTTCAGCTATGAGGTAAAGGTGCCGACCGAGCGCTCCGCGAAGCTGGTGGTCACTTACTGGGGTGGCGACAGCGCGCGCGAATTCGACGTGATGGCCGACGACCGCGTGCTGCGAACACAGCGCCTCGACAACAAAAAGCCCGGCGAGTTTTTCGACGAGGTTTACGAAATTCCCGCGGACCTCGTTCGCGGCAAAACCGATTCATTCGGACGCCCGCTCGACCACGTAACCATCCGCTTCAAAACCAAAATCGGCGACGTCGCAGGCGGAGTGTTTGCGATCCGGGTGGAGTGAAATTCCCCGGCCTTTGTTCTCGTTCCCAAAGTGGGGCTTTGGGAACGCACTTGCCGGGGCAATTGCATTGCGAGGAGGGTGGCGGGCTTCTCGATGGACCGGTTTTGCCGCCCCTTGCCACGAAGCAGAGCTTCCACCACGAACTCTTCCGTTACGAAGTCCTCAACTTCGTAACGAGGGGTGATGTGGACCAGTCCCGGATGGGTGCCACGGCGGGCGAGCACTTTCGCTACGAGGTCTTTCCTTCGGCTTCGCTCAGGACAGGCTCTTGCGGATGCCACGGGTGCGCGGGGGATATTCAATCTCCACGCCGGCCTCCCTCGCCAGTTCCACGGCGTTGTCCCGGAGGCGCTGCCGCAGCGGCTCCGCATACTTGCCGATGTCCACGGCGCGGAAGCCGTTCCGGAAAAGCCGCGCATCCATGGCATCGGGATGGGCGATGTCCATCAGCGTCCCGGTCACCACCAGCCGGTCAAAGCAGCCCAGCACGCCGGCAATCTCCTTGTCATAGCGTCCCAAAAGCCCGACTTTCGTTTTCATGCAGCCATTCTACACCCCATTGACGCCCATGGCACCGGCTACGCTGGCTTAGGCGACTCGCGCAGCCTGTAATTTTCGCCCAATGCTCGGCTGGCACATAAGCGTCTATCGACAGCAGAACGACGGCACATCTCCGGCGGCATTCGGAGCGCCGAACGGCACTCGACTGGCCGTGTGGGAGACGGGTCTCGACGGGCTTAACTGGCTCGACGAACTCGTCAAACTGCAAAAGGCAATTGCATTAGGCGGCAACGGCTATCCATTTAAGTTCACTGCGATGCGGATGCAGGTTCAGGATCAGATCTTCGATGGCCCTCCTGGTGCCGGCTCCGTATGGCACTTTCGCCCAGACGGAACTCCGCAAATCGATTGGCTCGGAAGGTCTCGCCCGAGGAGCGTTCTCTGTTCGCCACATGTGCTCCTAAAGAGTGGCTGATACTTGAAGCATTCGACCAAAGCTAACATGAACTCTCCGCTGCGAGACTACTTCCGCGAGACTGAGCGTTTCCCTGAGCCGACTACCAACCCACTTTTCCTTGGCCACATCGCCGAGTTCGGCTTCCTCCTCAACGAAGCCGTCCTCAACCAACACCGGGACACCGGACTCTATTTAGCAACCGCCGACTGGAAGCGACGCGGCGAAGTTGCCGTGGCGATCGTGATGACCTACATGAACATCGTCTATAACCATCACGACGATTTTCGCCACAGCGACGCTTGGAAGCTACTTTTGCGGAGCTGCCACATTACTGCCGTTACTCAGTTTTGGCGCTACCGCCCATTCTGCGCCATCGAGATTACGCAGAGCATACGACTCGGCGACCTACTCCACGACCGCGCTGCACACTTGTTTGAGGATCGCGACGCGCTCGCAACCACCGTTGGCCTTGTTGGACAGGAGCAAGAGCACGGCATCAGACGCAATGCCTCGCTTGCCCTTTCAATTTCCAAAACAGTTCTCATGCGCCCGAATGAACCTCGCACGGCGCGCGGACGGCAAGGGCGTTCAGTTTCGTATCCAGAAGAAATTGCATTGCAGGGAGGGTGGCGGGCTTCTCAACGGACCGGTTTTGCCGCCCCTTGCCACGAAGCAGAGCTTCCACCACGAAATCTTGCGTTACGAAGTCCTCAACTTCGTCACGAGGCGTGGAAAAACCAACAGGGCCGACGTCGCAGGCGGAGTGTTTGCGATTCGGGTGGATGAGATTCCGGTTTTCGATCGAGCAACGAGCGATTATGAATTCTCCATGCCTCGAAACAATTCCTCACCCTCCCGGAACGGCATTCGCCGCATGAAACACCCCGGCGCAGTTTTGGCCGCATCCATTTTCCTCACCTGCTTCAATGCGACCTCGGGCGCGCAATCGCCCACGGAACCGGGCCGGCAACCGCACGCCGGGAACCCGATCCTGCCCGGTTACTACGGCGACCCTTCGCTGGTGCAATTCGAGGGTCGGAATTTCCTCTACGCGACGCTCGACCCGTGGGGCGACAAGACGCTCGGCTGCTGGGAATCAACCGACTTCAAGAACTGGACCTATCGCGCCCTGAACTGGCCCACGGCGGACGTCTGCAAAAGCCCCACCAGCGGAGGCGCCGCCGTCTGGGCGCCCTCGGTCGTGCGCGGGAAGGACGGGAAGTTCCACATGTATGTCTCCGTCCACAACGAAGTCTGGGCCGGCACGGCGGATCATCCGCTGGGGCCGTGGCGCAATGCCCTCGGCGACAAGCCCCTCATCAACGCCAAGTTCAAGCCCGGCTTTCACATGATCGATGCCGAAGCCTTCATCGACGACGATGGCACCGCGTGGCTTTACTGGGGCTCGGGGTTGAATTGGAAAAACGGACGCTGCTGGGCGGTGAAACTCAAGCCGGACATGGTCACGTTCGACGGCGAAGTCCATGACGTGACTCCGGAGAATTACTTTGAAGGGCCGTTTATGGTGAAGCGCAACGGGCGCTATTTCCTCATGTATTCACAGGGCATCACCATCAAGGACAGCTACCGGGTCCACTACGCGGTTGGCGACACGCCGCTCGGCCCGTTCAAGGAGGCGGCGAACAGCCCGATCCTGGTCACCGACAAAGCCAGCAATGTCATCAGCCCGGGGCATCACGCCGTCTTCAACAAGGACGGAAAGGATTACATCCTCTATCACCGGCACAGCATCCCGTTCGATCCGTCGTTCATCAGCCGGCAGACCTGCGTGGATGAGCTGAAGTTCACCGCCGATGGGCTCATCGAGAAAGTGACACCGACCCACGAAGGGCCGGCGCTGGTTCGGGGGAGATTGGATGGCCGCAACGTGCTGACCGCCAGGGCGAGCGCATCCAGCGAAGCGGGTCCGGCGTTCGGTGCGGATTGCGCTGTCGATGACAACTACGCAACCCGCTGGAAACCCGCCAGCGGCACAAAAGGCCCTTGGTTGCAGCTTGATTTCGGGTCGGTCAAGCCGATTGGCCGGCAGGAAATCCGGTTCGAGTATGCGTGGAAACCGTACCGGTTCTCCGTGGAAGCGTCCGACGACGGGGCGTCGTGGCGCACCGTGGCCGACCACTCGGAAACGGCCGTGTCGGGTTCGCCAGTCGTGCTCGATCGGAAGGTCACCGCGCGCTTCCTGCGGCTGGCGTTCCCCGCCGAAACCAAGGGCAAGGAAGTCTCGGTCTTCGAGTGGGTGGCCTGTCCGGAATAACGCACCGGGATCTACGCCGTTCGACTCCTCATTCTCATGAAAAAGCTTCTGCAACTGGCCTGGCTCACGCTGGCAGCGGCTGTCGCTCCGGAGCTGGCTTGCGCAGAAAATGACCTCCGCGGCCCGATGCCGCTCACGGTCATCAACCAGGGCGACAAACCGGTCCACGCAACGGCAATCACGATTTCAGCGAAGACGCTCGAAGCCGTGCTGAAGCTTCCCGCCGGCACGCCGATGCGCGCGACCACGTCGGGAGGCGGCGCTGTCGATCTGTTTCCCGGAGTCGAAAGCGGAGGCAAAGTGGTGCGCGCGTATTTGTCGTTGAAGCCGGGTGAGCGCGTGGATTTGAAAGTCGAACGCGCTGCGAAATGGCCGGCCACGATCGCCCGCGCTGCCTTCGATGCCGCATCAAGCCGCGCGTCGCTGAGCAACGGCATCGTTGCGTTCGATTACCGCGACGGCCAATGGAGCCTTTCGTTCAATGGTCCGACGACCGGCGCGACAGCCAATCCCGCGGAGCGCGAGATCGTGAGCGGTTGCTGGCTCGACACGTGGCTCGACTCGGAGCAGCGCGGGCGCTTGATGGGGATCGATCCGAAGAGCGCCGGCCTGATTCACTCACGCGAGGCAATGCTTGTGCGCGGTGAGGCGTCCGTGAATCCCGATGGCTCCGCATCGCTGAAGCTGGTCAAGAAGTTCGGCGGCTTCGCGGCGGACGTTGGCTGGACGGAAATTTACACGCTGCTCCCCGGCCAGCCGGTGCTGACCTATCGGACAATTTTTGAAAATGAGGGCGATCAAACGCGCTATCTCGCTTACGTCGAAGCGGGCGGCTGCATGCGCGGAAGCTTCGGCAAACTGCTCCGGGCCGAGCCGCTGCTCAAATACGAAGATCCGAAAGAACCCCGCGGCGTGCTGCTCGCCGGCCCGAGCAACGCCCTTCTGCGGATCGCGTGGCGGGGCGAGCGCTGCTGGCTGGGCGTCGGCTCGGGATCGGGATGCGGCGTCGGATTCTCCACCAGCGCAAACATCATGCGCACACTGCTCGGCTCGACGGTTTGGAACGTCGGACCGTCCGGCTTTCAAGTGTGCCTGATCGATGCCGGGCAGGGCAATTTCCCTTACGCGATCAAGCGTGGTCATCCCGTGGACACCGGCCTCGCGTTCGTCGCGAGCAGCGGCGGGACCGGCATCTGGAATCAAACGCGCCAGCTTTTCGCCGACATCACAGCGGGCCGCGAGCCGCGACTCGACAGCTCGTGCGCGGTGTATCTCGGCGGCGAGCCGCTCCAGGCGGGCGAGGCTCTGATCCTCCGGGAAAAAAGCGGCGCGCCGTCGATGTTCGTGGACGCAGGCAAGCTCCGGCGCACTTCACTCGTCATGAATTTCGAACGAGACTACCGGCTGTCCGCAACCGGCAACGGCATCACGATCCGCGCGCGTCCGATGGATGCGACGGCACCACCGATCGACTTGATGAAGCTCGATGGCCCCGGCACGCAGGTCGCGGACTTCACGGCGCTGACGAATTGGAAAGACAAACGCAGCGCCTTCACACTCGAAGTCGATCAAGCGCCGGGCGCACAACTCACCGAACTGACCCTGGCACCCGCGCCGTTTTCCGCTCCCGAGCTGTCGTCGCCCGCCGACAAAATGAGCCTCACCGATCTCGCGGTTTGCTTTCGCTGGAAAGGTGTGAAGGGCGCGATGGATTACGAATTGCAACTCGCGCGCGACGCAGAGTTCACCGGGGCGAAGAGCTTCGCCGTGCGCTCGGAAATCGAGTGGCCGTTCTTTTTGCCGGAGGACGATCAACTCCCTTCACCAGGCCATTGGTTCTGGCGCGTGCGAGCTGTCGAGCCGGTCAGCCCCGGAAGCTGGTCGGAAGCGCGCCAGATGGAGGTGAACAATGACCGCGCAAAAACGCCGCTGAAGTTTTCCATCACGCCGGAGCGACCGCTGTTCACGATGGAACTGTTCGGCGTCAAAGACTTCGCGAAATTCCAGCACACGATTCCCGACGATCTCCGGCCGTTCTTCGCCTTCAACGTCGGCGAAAAATTCGGCCTTCTGGAAAAGCTGAAACCGCTTCACGAGGCCGATCAAAAAGTGTTCGTGCGCACGCATCATCCAGGCCCTGTGACGGGCTGGCTGCCGCTCGCCGATGTCGAGGCGCTCTTCCAAAAATACCCGAACGTGATGGGCGTGATGGGCGGCGAAACGCTCTCGTTTTGGTATCACGGCGGGCTCGGCCAGAACTACATCCATCGTCTGCTGAAGCTGTGCGGAAAGTACGGGCGCATATTCTACGAGGCCGACGGCACCTATCCGCCGGAGAACAAATGGGAAAAGTTGTATGACAAATTCGGGCCGCTCATGCGCGAATACGGCGACCACATGATCTTCGCGCAGAAGAACAACATCCTGCACCGGCAGTTCGTTTCGCAAAGCTCGGTGCTCGGCCTCCATCTCTCCGGCGCGATCACGAACCAGGGCGCATGGGAGGACGGCGGCTGGTATTGGCAGCAGGTGGGTTTCCGCAAGCTCGGCGACATCCGCGGCCAGCGCGGCGGAACCACGACGGACATGCCGAAGATTTTCTGGGATCTGAATTTCCTGATGGGAACGAGCCGTGGCTGCGCCGTGTTCAGCTTCGACGGGCAGACCGGAGTCGTGCGCGTCGGCGAGGGCTGGCGCATCGCTGAAAAAGGCCTGCCGGCAACCGCGAGTCCTTCGGCCTTTTGCACGACCGAGGGAGAACTGACCCCGGTTTTTCATCGCTATCTCGAGCCGTTCGTGCGCGCGACGATCCAGCATCGGCTGATCCCGACGAAAGAGCAGGTGTTGGAGCGAATCCGCCTGGGCGTTTACAACGATGGAGTGAAGCCCGGTGCGAAGCCGGACCCGTATTACTTCGAATACCAGCCGCTGTTCGCAGGCACCTACGGCTTCCGTCCGGCGGGCGTGATTCCGGGCGAACTGATGGAGTTTTTTCCAAACACGGGCCGCTACTTTTTCATTCCGCTTTTTCCGCAGGGGAAGGTGGAAGCCGGACGCGGGATTCAGATGCTGCCGCTCTCGGAGCTTCAGGACGCCGAGGCGGTGAGGAAGCGTTTCAACGACGCCTATCCGCAATGGTATCGTGGGGATGCTTTGGTGACGCAGGTGGGCGACCTGTTGAGCGTGCTGAACAGCCACGAGAACGAAGATGTCACCGAGACCTACGATGTCCCGCTCAAGCGTGGAAACATCGTCGCGATCGAGGGACGCATTTCTCCGCACGCGTATCTCATGGGCAAGTTCGAGGACGGCGACCGCCGCTTCTGGTTTCAGGCAAATGGCGAATACGCGGAGCGCGACACGCAGATCGCGGTGACGTGCAAGAGCCGCCCGCGCGTGAAGATCACGCCGCAACCGGCGGTAAAAGTGGAGCGTTGGGAGCCGGCGTCGGGCAAGCTGGTTTTGGAGTTGTCACACGCCGATGGGGCGGTTGAGGTGGAGTTGCAATGAAACTGAACGCCGCGATTGAGGCCCGGAGGGCCGGAAGGAGATTAGCCTGCTCGCCCATCCACCAACCTCCACTATTCCCCTCCGCCTCCTCGGTGGTGGAGCGAGGAACGAGCGGAACCACCGGGAACCGGCAACACCAGAGCATTCGCCCCGGAAGGGGCGACGGTGTCGGCGAGGATCACCCGTTCCTCCGCACCCTCCGGGGCGGTTCGCTTCTGTGCGTCGATCCGGTGGTTTCGCTTCGCTTCACCACCGGCGGTCCCTCCGGGACAAAACACCCGGTGTCATCGTGCATCGCGGCGTTCGGGTTGAACCCGCTCCGCAGTCGATCCCAACCTCAAAAACGGTTTTTGGGACGAACCTTTTTCCAATGAAAACCATCAGAAAACTCCCGTTCATTATTCCAACTCTCTTTGCCGCCGCCGCGTGGGCGGGCACTGCGACGATCAACATCGACGCCGCCAGGTCTGGACCAAAGATCAACCCGCGCCTCTACGGGATTTTTCTCGAGGAGATCAACGCGAGCGTGGATGGCGGATTGTATGCCGAGTTGATCGCCAATCGCGCATTCGAGGACAGCCGTCCGCCCGCGGGATGTGAACGGAAAGGCGACCGCTGGATGAGCCGGAAGGGATGGAACTCGGAGTTCAACGTAAAGCCCGGCGAGGTGCCGCATTGGGCGGCGATGAAAGGGACGATGCGCCTCGAAACCAACGGCGGCCTGAGCGCGAACACTCCGTATTGCCTGCGGCTCGACGGCCCTGCAACCGTGGCCAATGAAGGCTTCTGGGGCATCGGCGTGACGAAGGACGCGAAGTATGATCTCCGTCTCCACGCGCGCGGCAGCGGCATGCTCACGGTGCGATTGGAAAGTGCCGCAGGCGTACCGCTGTCGGAAGCCGTTCAGTTGAGCGGTTTGAAAAAGGAGTGGCTGGAATTCAAGGCGACCCTCACGGCGCAATCGACGGAAGCAACTGCGCGTCTGATCATCGCAACCGAATCACGGAACCCGACGTGGCTCGATTTCGTTTCTTTGTTTCCGCAGACGACCGAGAAAAACCGCGCACTGCGTCCCGACCTCGCGCAGATGATCGCCGATCTGAAGCCCGGCTTCGTGCGCTTCCCCGGCGGATGCGTGGTCGAGGGCGGCAACATCGAATCCGCCTACAACTGGAAGCAGTCGGTCGGCCCGGTCGCGGAACGCCCGGAGGCGTGGAGCGCGTGGAATCACCGGCGCACACACGGGCTCGGTTTTTTCGACTATCTCCAGCTCTGCGAGGACATCGGAGCTGAGCCGCTCTGGGTTTCCTTCGCGGGCCAGAGCTGTTTGTTCCGCGAGGCGGACCTGGTGCCGATGTCCGAGATGAAATGGGTCGTCGGGAATTTTCTCGACGCCATCGAGTTCGCCAACGGCCCCGCCACCTCGAAGTGGGGCGAGCTCCGCGCCGCAAGCGGCCATCCGCAGCCGTTCGGCCTGAAGCTGATCGAGATCGGCAACGAGAACGGGACGCCCGAGTTTCCGCCGCGCTACCGGCTGGTGCAGCAAGCGATCAAGGCGGGTCATCCGGAGATCGCCTGCATCGCCGATTTGTCGTGGGTGTCGCGCGAGTTGATGAAGGACTGCGCGTTCGACATCGAGGACAACCACATCTACAGCTCGTGCCAGTGGTTCGCTTCGAACCCGGACACCTATGCGACGCGCGATCGCAAGCTGCCGCCGCTTTACCTCGGCGAAGTCGCGGTGACCTCGCCCGACGGCGGCGACTTGAAAGGCAACCTGCTCGCTGCGTTGTCCGAAGGCATTTTCATGATGGGCTGCGAGCGCAACGCCGATGTCGTGAAGATGATCTCCTATGCGCCGCTGATCTCGCACGTGCGCCGCCCGAACGGCTGGCACGGGATGATTTATCACGACAGCCTCCGCTGCTTCGGCACGGTGTCGTATTACCTCTGGAAACTGTTCGGCGAAAACCTCCCGACGCGCACCCTCGCCACGAGCGTCTCCGTCGGGCAGGAAAAGCCGGCGCCAATCACCGGCGGAATCGGCATTGGCACATGGAACACCGCGGCGGAATTCAAAGAGATCCGCGTGGAAAAAGCCGGTGCTGCCTTGAGTTTCGACGGGGCATGGCAGAACGACGGCGGGCGCTGGACCGAAGAAAACGGCGTGCGGCGGCAGATCGATCCGGTCGTCGGCATGAGCTATTTCGGCGAAGACCATTGGAGCGACTACACGCTCACGCTCAAGGCGCGGAAGTTGAAAGGCGAAGAAGGATTCCTCGTCGTCTTTGGACGCAAGGGCGAAGAGAAGTTCTGGTGGAACATCGGCGGCTGGGGCAACCGCGAGCACGGACTCGAATTCAACCGCAACCCGGTTGGCGAACACGTCGCGGGCACGATCGAGACGGGCCGCTGGTACGACATCAAGATCGAACTGAGCGGCGCGCGCATCCGCTGTTATCTCGACGGCAAGCTCATCCACGACGCGCAGGCCCCAGAGCGGCAGCATTTCTTCGCGTCGGCGGGCCGTGACGAAGCCAGCGGCGGCGATTTGATTCTCAAAGCCATCAACACCCACGGCGAACCGATGACCGCGAAGCTCGGCGGTTTCGGCAAACCCGGTGCGCAAGCCGAATGCACGGTGCTGCGATCCGCCAATCTTGCCGACAACAACTCGCTCGAGCATCCGGCTCAGATCGTTCCGGTTTCGCGAAGGATCACGTTGTCCGAAACACACGAGTTCCCGCCGAATTCATTGACCGTGCTGCGCATCAAGACCGAAGCACCGAAACCCTGAGCGTGTCCGGATTCGACGAACCCGTAATTGCAACCGGCAGCGAACCGACTGTGCCGTCTCCCCTCGTGTAATACGATTTACACAATCAGGTGGCAGGAAGCATTTTGCTCCTGCTCTTATTCTTGTTCTTATTCTTGCTCCTGCTCGTGCTCCAAGAACGAGGGGCAGGATTAAGATCAAGAGCAAGATCATGAATAAGAAGGCTGGTTCGGATTCCTGCCCTCGGACTGTGGAAGTCGTGTAATACGATTTGCACTGTGGACTTGCATGAATGCTCCGCAAACGCCAACCTCGGAGTTTGGGATTGCCGTAGTAACACCGTCCGAGTTTTTAACCATATTATGAGCACGCTTAGCCTAAGGATTCCAGATTCGCTACATAGGACACTCAAGACTGCGGCTGACCAAGACGGGGTTTCCATCAACCAGTTCGTAAGTCTCGCTGTCGCTGAGAAGCTGTCGGCATTGCAGACCTACAACTTGATTGCAGAGAGGGCCGCCAAGGGCTCCCGAGAGGCTTTCCTTAAAGCCATGTCCAGAGTCCCCGCCGGAGAAGTAGTTGCAGGCGACGATATCCCATCCGGATACAAACGGAGAACAAGCCGTCCCTCCTAACGCCTGCCCCGCCGTTTGTTTCAGCCGCCATGACCGCTACAATCTCAACCCCCAGCCGAAGCCTGTTGCCTCTTCTCCAAAGGCTGATTCTTTGAGGCCAACTTCACGAGGAACGGATCGAGACTTGCCATTGAACGGTGCGGATGTCCGTATTTTTGGCAAAAATCCAGGTAGAATCTCACCCATTTCCGGTAATCCTGGCGATCACCGGCCGCCACGCCCACCCGTTCCATCCGCCTGTCGAATGCCAGCAGGGTCTCGTCTGAAAGCGTAATCATGGTTTGTCGGATATCATCCCTTTTTGGGGTGATACCCGACAAATCGAGCGGCCCGCCCGAAGAGGGTCAACAAGAAATCGCTGAAAAATTTGCTCCCAACACCGGCTCAACCCTAATATGAATCCCCAACCATGCCAGTTGCCGTGCGAAGAAATTCCCGGTTTTTGTCGGATAACACCCCAAAACGGGGTGTAACCAGACTGGCATAATTACCCGTTAGGCATGCCCATGATCATTCCGTTTAGCACAAGATTTGGGCTCTCAGTCTTGTTGTTGGCAAGTCCGTTGATTGGCCAGGACAAACCTGTGGCTTCCATCCAACTTCCGGCCGAGATGGAATCCCAAACCACTTTTCTTAAGGGAATGCTCCTTCAGGTTGAAGGTGTCGCCAAGAAGATGGGCTTTGAAGGATGGCCGAGAAACACTTGGGATGACTACACGCCAGAGCCGCAGATTCTGAAGTCGTTGACACCAATCGTTCGAAAGGTCTGGGCAAACAACCGGGTGCTTTGGCAGGACGATTCCTCCCGGAAACGCTGGAATGCAGTGCTCATCCTCACAAGGAAATCCGCGACAAAGATCAAAGCTCCTTGCAGGTTGATGTGGTTGACAGATGCCTTTGGCAGCCCCTCGTTGACTGCTGCACTCCCAAAGGACACGTGGGAGAAGGGGAATAATTTGGGCTGGGAAAACGGCCCCCGGCACCTCTACGGGCAGGGTTTTTGTTTACTCAAGGGGAGTTCTGACCTACAGCAACTTTGGGATATAGCTAGGCGTGGGAACGAACACCGCTTCACATGCATGCTACCTGACTCTGATGCAGGTCTCAGATTGGCTGTTCACCCGGAACTCGGTGTTGGTTATCAGGTCGATGGGGTCACAAAGCAGGATGACGGTGATTCCATGAGTACAACCCTGAAGCCATCCCAATTCAAAATGGCCAAGGTTGTGCGATCCGAAGCGGGTGAAGTGTGGTTCTATGCCCCAGTTTGGCAAAATGATCCCCGCCCGTTTCTTTGTCTCAGCAGCGAGAAGGATTTCAAGACGTGGGGCAAGCGTTGAGATC
Organism: uncultured Verrucomicrobiae bacterium; assembly: GCA_963751395.1. GTDB lineage: Bacteria > Verrucomicrobiota > Verrucomicrobiia > Chthoniobacterales > Chthoniobacteraceae > CAVVUC01. Next base: position 1,856,870 of record CAVVUC010000001.1, read on the forward strand.
GGCATGCCTAACCAATCGTTCAACCCGGACGCTGCCTCTGCGAGGCACCATCCGGTCCTTTCGCGCCGCAACGGCAGCGCCGGTTAACTTCCTTCGTTCGGCCCAAGAAACTGAGTCCATCACCCGTGCCTGACTACCACCACCAACGTGTCGAGTGGAAGCGATTCAGAGAGAAGTGCATCGATAGGGCTGGCAATGTTTGTGAGCGTTGTGATGCCACGGGTATCTTGCAGGCCGCAATGCACCGAGCGTTTGTCAAAGCAGATTCGCTATGAATATCACAGATGAACCCAAGCCGAACCCGGGGGTGCAGAGGACGCAACAAGAGGCGCGGTCAGTTCGCCTCTTTCAGGAGCACGCAGGCGCCTCCGCCGGGGGCGAGTTTGACGTGAATCTTGTCCGCGCTGGTGACGACCTTTTTTGAGACCTTGTAACTCTCGACATGGGTTCGGTAATCCGAGTCGTCGCCGTCCTGCATGATGAGCGCGGAATACTTGCCGCCGCCGAGAAAGGTCAGCGGAATGTCGAGTTCGCGCGGGTCTTCATTTGTGGCCGCGCCCACCAGCCACGTGCCATCCGCCGCATGCCGGGCCGTGACAATGTGTTCGCCGATCACGCCGCTGAGGGTTTTGCTTTCGCGCCACGGCTGCTTCTGGGCGGCGATGAACTGGAGCAGTTCGGGATGCTTCCGGTAATTCTCCGGGATGTCGGGGATGATCGTCGCGCCCGAAAACACGATCAGCGTTCGCGCCGCCTCACCCGCCAAAGTCGAGGGCACCGGCGACGCCTGATCCTTGCGCCCGGCCTGCGTCAGGTCGGCCAGGCCGTTGTTCATGTCGAGCGGGCCGGCGAGCATGTTGACGAACACGGTCGTCACGAATGTCTTCGGCTCGAACACACGGTGGACGTCGAGCTGCGCATGGCAAAACTCGCGCGTCACGGCGTTCGGCCACGTCCGCATCTGGCCATAGGGATGCACCGGGCCATCGTGGAAGTCGCAGAGCAGTTTGTTCTGCGCGCACAACTCGGTGATGCGCCGCGTCCGTTCGTTTTTCTCCTGCGGGCTGCCTCGCATGAATCCGTATTTCACTCCCGCTGCGCCCCATTCGCCGTATTGCTTGAGCGTTTGCTCGAGCGGGAATTTCCGGCCACCGACGTCGTTCAGATAAAGCCACACGCCGACGCCCTTGGTTTTGCCGTAGGCGATGATCTCGCGGACCTGCCCGACCTTGCCGCCCTTGGTCGGATCGGACTCCTTGACCGAACTCCGGCCCGTACCAATCGGCGTCGAGCACGAGGTGGAGGAAGTGATTCTCCGCGGCGAAATCCACCATCCGCTTCCACGACGGCAGCGACATGGCATACTTGAATCCGTCCACCTGCGCGCCGTTGATCCGCCAATCCCAGACCGCCACGCCCGGTTTCACCCACGAGAAATCCATTCCGGCTGCCGGCGGCGGATTCAGCAGCTCGATCAAGTGCGAATCCACCAGCGCACCCGGCGTCCGTCCGAACATGATCACCCGCCACGCCGGCTCGGCTTCGAGGCGACGCTGAACGTCGTCTCGCCTTTCTTCGACTGCAGCACCAACGGCTCGCCGCTCTCCAGGTCCGCTTCGTGCAAGCGCCAGGTAACAGGCGTCGTCCACCTTGATCGTCATCGACCGGCAGCCGCTGCCCGTCGCTCTCTGAAAGTTTTTCCGGCCCGAGGTTGTGATGCTCGCCGTTGTAAAACCAGGCGGTGTAATCGCCGGCGAACCGGAATTGCGTTTGGTCCGGCCCCGCACCGCCGACATAGCGGAACGCCACGCCATCGTCATACGCCCGCGCCTCAAGCCGGTAGGTCGTCAGGTCGAGCGTCAATTCGTTGAACCGATCCGGCACGACGGCTCGTTTTCCCCAGAGCGGTTTCCACGCCGTGTTCACCGACCGCCGCGAACTGCCGGCCAGTTTTCCTCCCTCGAAACCGACAGGCGACGACTGGATTAACTCGCGTCCGTCCGCCCGAAATGAATAAGTCAACCGCCCCTCGTCTTTGACCTCAAACGTCAGTTGCAGTTTTCCATCCGGCGATTTGACCTCCAGCGGCGCTGCTGCAAATGCCGTGATGCCGTTTGCCAGACATACGATCAACCAACCAAGTATTCGTTTCATATCAGAGTTCCTTCGAGACTATTGTTTTCGGCGTTAGAAAAATGAAGGGCCAGGACAGAAACTGCCCTGACCCCTCCATCACTATGAAATTATCCGCTACAGCAACTCCGAGACGAGCGCCTTCTCCTCTTTCAGCTCATTCGCGCTCGCATCGATTTTCGCGCGGCTGAAATCGTTGATCGGAACCCATTTGGCAATCTCCCAGTTCGAGCCGTCGCTGCGAATCGGGAATGAGGCGATGAGGCCGGCTTCAACGTCGTAGTCGCCAGGCGAGCAAACGGCGACGCTGTGCCAGTCGCCATCGGGTGTCGGTGTGGTGAGCGAGCGCACGGTATCGACGACGGCGCTGGCGGCGGAGGCTGCGGACGAAAGACCGCGGGCTTTGATGATCGCCGCGCCGCGCTGTTGCACGTTCGGGATGAAGGTTTCCTTCAGCCAGGATTCGTCGCCGATAACTTCCGGCGCGGGTCGTCCTTCGATTCTCGCGTTGTAGAAATCGGGATATTGCGTGGCGGAATGATTCCCCCAGATCGCGAGGTTGCTGACCTTGGTGATATCGACGCCGGCGCGGATGGCGAGCTGGGACTTTGCGCGGTTCTCGTCGAGACGGGTCATCGCGAACCAGCGGTCGCCCGGGATGGACTTCGCGTTGTTCATCGCGATGAGGCAATTGGTGTTGCACGGATTGCCAACGACGAGGATGCGGACATCCGATGCCGCGTTTTTCTCGATCGCCTTGCCCTGGCCAATGAAGATTTTGCCATTGATGCCGAGGAGATCGCCGCGCTCCATGCCGGCTTTGCGCGGCACGCTGCCGACGAGGAGCGCCCAGTTGACGTCGCGGAATCCTTCGTCGAGATCAGTCGAGGCGACAATGCCTTTGAGCAAAGGAAACGCGCAATCATGCAGTTCCATGACGACGCCTTTCAGCGGCTCGACCGCCTGCGGAATTTCGATGAGGTTAAGTTGCACGGGTTGGTCGGGACCGAACATCGAGCCCGATGCGATGCGAAAGAGGAGAGAGTATCCGATTTGTCCGGCGGCACCGGTGACTGCGACTTTGATGGGTTGTTTCATGATGTTTTAGGATGAATTTTTTGAACGAAAGGAAACGAAGAATCAGGCAATCCCAGCGGCGACTCAACCTTTTTTTCTTGTGAGTTCAACACGTCACGAGCCGGGTGCGCGCACCGGGCGCATCGGGACAGTCCGTTAACACCTGCCGACCCGGCTGCCGGGATTTACTTGTGAGTTGGGTCGTGATTCGCAGTGAGGAAAGGGAGGCGTCCGCGGACAGCGCGCGCTGCAAGGCCTGAAAATGGCGGGCGAACAGAATGAAGGTTGATGGTTGGGAGTTGATGGTTGATAGACGCATTCATGGAAATACCGACACCGCCTGTGGACTCTGCCCCTCCGATCAATGATCAACCCCTGAACCAGCTCCGCGACATCGTTGCGCGGCTCCGCGCGCCCGGCGGCTGCCCGTGGGATCGCGAGCAGACCCATGCGAGCCTGAAAAGCGGGCTGATCGAGGAGGCCTACGAAGTCATCGAGGCGATCGACCGGCGTGACGACGAACATCTTTGCGAGGAACTCGGCGATTTTCTTTTGCAGGTCGTCATGCACAGCCAGATCGCGGCGGAGGAAAAACGATTCGACCTCGACGAAGTCGCGCGCCGCATTTCGGAAAAATTGGTGCGCCGGCACCCGCATGTTTTCGGCGGGGAACAGGCTGCGGACAGCGACGCCGTGTTGAAGAACTGGGATCAGATCAAACGCGCGGAAAAAGGCGGCACCGAGTCCGTGCTCGATCACATCTCCAGTGCGCTGCCGGCCTTGATGCGCGCCGAGAAAGTGCAGAAGCGGGTCGCGCGCGTCGGCTTCGACTGGCCCGACCTGGACGGCGTGGTCGAAAAAATCCGCGAGGAACTTTCCGAAGTCGAAGCCGCCATGCAGAGCGGCGACCGTGCGCATATCGAGACGGAGATCGGCGACCTGCTATTTGCGGTGACGAATCTCGTGCGCAAAGCAAAGTTCGATGCCGAGCTGACGCTGCAACAAGCGACGAACAAATTCATCGCCCGCTTCCAAAAGCTCGAATCGGTGTTGAAAGAGCAGGGGAAGACCTTCGATCAAACCAACCTCGCGGAACTGGATGCGATTTGGAATCGAGTGAAGTCCGGAGATGGCAAATAGCGGCAAAAGCGTGACCCAGCCATGCATTTTCAAATCACCGTCATTCGAGGGCGAACAACCTTGTTTGAGCCTGCTTGGGGCCTGATGTAAAATGAGACGAAATGCCAGCGGATGCGATGTTTTAAAGCTGGACTACGTCCTCAAACCGCAGAAGTTTTGGCCCGAGGTGAAAGCAGACAGGTATTAAATGAGTTTTCTTACAGACTACACAAGAACCGTGGCTGCGGCAGTTGCCGATCAGTTCCCGGGTAAATGCCAGTCAGAAGGACTTGGGCCGCAGACTTTGGGAACCAGACTATCAACGTCGATTCGTCGCACACTTGCCTCGGCAGGGCTTGTGACTGTCGGTGATGCAAAACAAGTGGTTATAACTGGATTTTCCTGCGTGGAACCGCATCTGCACGACTTGGAGCGGCTTTATTCCAATCTCGCTGACGATGAATCGCGGAAGATCTTGGTCAAGGTTGTTGCCTTCCGTAGCCTTGGCCCCAGAAGAATACGTTTGCCACTTGATAGCCCTGAGCATAGGAGTCGGGTTCGCGCTGTGCAAAAATTGGCTGAGCAGAGCGAGTTTGTTCATTCCGGACCTCTTTTCGGTGATATGGCCAAATTGAATCTATCGAGCCTTGGGTACCCGATTGAGATATTCCTCCAACCAGGCTCAGTCGTCGCGACTTTTGATGAACAACAATACCGATGTGTGACATCTGATGGTGCGATCGAATGTGAGGCTGGCGATGTTGCGATTGACGCAGGTGGTTGTTGGGGGGATACGGCCTTGTATTTTGCCCATAAAGCCGGCCCTCATGGGAAAGTCGCGTCTTTCGAATTCCTTCCCGATAACATTTCCATGTTCGAATCAAACCTTGGCTTAAACCCCGACCTCGCCAGCCGTATCCGCCTCTGTCGAAATCCCGTCTGGTCTTCAAGCGGACAAAGGCTTTATGTGAGCGGGCATGGACAGACCGCGAAGGCGAGCATGACGATGGGCGCTCCAGATGCGCTGATGGTGGAAACACTCAGCATGGACGATTTGGTGAAGACTGAGAGGCTCGAAAAAGTCGATTTCATCAAGATGGACATCGAGGGGTCCGAAATGTTGGCACTTCGTGGCGCGGAGCAGACCTTGCGCCGGTTCAAGCCCAAACTCGCTGTTTGCGTCTATCATGACTTCAAAGATCACTGGACAATTCCACAGTATTTGAAGGAATTGGACTTGGGCTACAGATTCTATTTAAGGCACTTCAGTGACATGCTTGATGAATTGGTTCTTTTTGCAACGACCTCTCGCGACGACCGGTTGCTCTAACCCGGCTATTGATGATTGATGGTCACGACTTAAGCGAAGCAGGACCGATGAGCCGGCCTGAAAAGCTTCGGTGCTTACGCCAAGGAGTATGTGCTGTCGAACTGCCTTTGTTCAGAGGACAGACTCAGTATGGTTAAAGAAATAGGTCGGAATGGCGCGTAGATAAGATGCTTTATCAATGCTTTCGCCGCGACCGAAAGACGAGCTACCAGCAGAACAAATTTTCCATCAGACCGGTCCCGCGGAATTGGATGCGATTTGGAATTCAGTGAAGACCGCAGGCGGGAAGTAGTGCCACAAGCGAGACCCCGCGGTGTGTGTATCGTCCACTTACCGCGAAAGTTTGTGCCACAAGGCGACTCGTCGTTTGAACCGTGCCGTCGTGGCAGCATGCTTCGCGCTTGGGAAATCATCCATGCATTCCGGCGATCTGCCTGCACGCATTGATCGTGTTTGCCATCAGCATCGCGATCGTCATCGGGCCGACGCCTCCGGGGACGGGTGTGATCGCGGAGCATTTTGGCGCGACTTCGTCGAACGCGACGTCGCCGACCAGCTTGTATCCTTTCGCGTTCTTCGGATCATCGACGCGGTTGATGCCCACATCGATGACGACCGCGCCGTCGCGGACGTGACCGGCTTTGACGAATTCCGGCTGGCCGATGGCGGCTATTAGGATGTCGGCGGAGCGCGTGATTTCCTGCATGTTGCGCGTGCGCGAATGGGCGACGGTCACGGTCGCATCGCCGCCGGAACCTTTGCGCATGAGCAAAAGGGCGAGCGGCTTGCCGACGATCATGCTGCGGCCCAACACCACGACACGCGCGCCGGCGATTTCGACGCCGCTCTCGATGAGCAGGCGCTGACAGCCGAGCGGCGTGCAGGGAACGAACGCGGTCGGGTCGTCGAGCGCGAGCCTGGCGACGTTGACCGGGTGGAAGCCGTCCACGTCCTTGCGCGGGTCGATGGCTTGGACGACGGCGCGCTCGTCGATGTGCGCGGGCGGCGGCGATTGCACAAGGATGCCGTGGATCGCGGAGTCGGTGTTGAGTTTTTCCACGAGGGAAATGAGATCGGCCTGAGACGTCGAGGCGGGCAGTTCGTGCTTCACGGAATGCAGGCCGAGTTCGCGGCACATTTTGTCCTTCGAGCGCACGTAGGCCCGCGAGGCGGGATCGTCGCCGACCATCACCACAGCAAGGCCGGGAGTCACGCCGCGTTGTTTTAATTCGTCCACGGCCGCACGGGTTTCGGCGTGAATTTTGTTTGCGATGGCTTTTCCGTCGATGAGTTTCATGGGTTCTTGGGTTGCATAATTCGGTCGAGTTGCGCCTGCGCTTCTTCGGCGTCGTCGGGCGCGTGAAACAAGGCGTCGAACGTGACATCGACGCGCGAGAAGGGCAGGGGAATCATGAAGCGGTCCCAGCTTTTCAACCGCACACAACGCGAGTATTCGACGTGGATCGGCTGGATTGGAGCGCCTGTCACCTGCGCCAGTTTCACGACGCCGGGACTCAGGGTGTAACAGGGGCCGCGCGGACCATCCGGCGTGATGGCGACGTCCTGTCCGGCCTTCACCCAGTCGGTGAGCGCGAGGAAAGCCGCCGTGCCGCGCCGCGAACTGGAGCCGCGCACGGCATCGAGGCCGAACTGCTTCATGACGGCGGCGAGCAGCGCGCCGTCCTTGCTGGCGCTGGTGAGCACGGCCCCGCTGCGGTGCATGTAATAACGCGAGCGAATCACCGGCACGAGAAGCATGCGGTTGTGCCAGAACGTCCAAAGCACCGGGCCGGGCACGGCCCCGCGGCGCAAGCCGGACTCGTCATCGAGGTGAATGCGCAACGTCAACGCCAGCACGCGCACGACCGAAGCGATCAGCCAGCCGAGGAAGTTTTCATTGCGCATCATTCGAATGGCCGCAGTATTTAACCCGCCACTGCGGTTGAGTCACGGAATTCCGCGTCGGGGGATGCTCTCCTCCGCGCAGCAAGCCATCCGAGGCTGGCGATGCGGAATGAAGAACAACCCTGACATCCCGCTTGATTGGTAATGGGAAACTGCTGTAGCTTGCACGCATGGAAAATTCGTCCTCCCAAGCAGCGCAGTCTTCAGACTCCATGAAAAAAATCGCCGTCGCATTGACTGCGGGTGTGTTGGTTTGGCTGGCCGCAGTCGCATTGACTCCGAAAATGGCTGGAGGAGACTTTTTCTTCGTGCTTCCCCAATTCTGGATCCTTGGCTTTCTTCTGGGCGGGGTGGTGACGATTGTGCTGCTCTCGGCTTTTGCTCTCGGACGCGGAATCAACGCCTCGCATTTTCTTGCGGCATGTGCAGCCTATTTCCTGCCTGCCTGTTTCGCTGTTGTTGTGGGGGATACGCTTTCCAATCTATTTGCCTATCCGCCGGCGCGCGAAACATTACACGCCGATGCTTCCATCATGCTGCCTTTGATGTATGGCCTCGGTTTGATCTTTGCGTGGAGGCTCCTCCTCGGGCGGAAAAAGGACTTTCTTGTCGGGTTCACCCTTCCTCCAGTGGTCATGGTTTGTGTCCTCCTCGGGTTCTGGGCGAACCAGGTGTTCGCATCCGATGCATTTGTCTATCGCAATGCTTTTTCATTCGGAACCGTGAATGTTGCTTACAAGGATGGTGTTTTGAAGACGACCTCCACTCTGACGATCAAAAAGCCGGGAGACTACACGTTTTCCGCAACGCCGATCCCGCCGGAGATGAATGTTGATGGAGGCGACCAGATTCCTGAGATCGCATGGACGCAAAGTAAAACGGCACCTGTCGCACCCGGGGAGTATGGAGTCGTGCTGACCTGGCGAAATGTTCAGCTCAGGGATGCCACGACGGATCCCTCGTTGGTGGAATTCGGGCCATACTTCCAGATCAATCGGAAAGTTGGCGACCGCGAGCAATTCCTCCGGTCCTTCAAGATTCCCGTTGCGGCACCGAGCCGGTTGTAATGCTGCGGACGCTGTCCGATTTGACCTTCGTCGATCGGCCGGATGCCGGTTGCCGACGCAGGTGGTGCTGCGGTCGATCGAACGCCGCCGGGTTACAATTGAGGGCTTTCTGCAACCGCGCTCTCCACTTCCAGGCTGACTGGTTTGTAACCGCCCCGGGCGCGGTCCCGCAGCCAGATGATTCCGAATACGATCAGCAGGATGGCGGGCAGGATCGCGACAACACGAAACGATGTCCGGGAAGCGATCATGAGCACTTCGTTTAACTTGTCCCCCGCAAGAGCCGTGAACGCCGCTTCTCCGCCCGCCGCTTTGATTTTCGCGTTGTCGAAAACCTTGCCCATCGCAGGCAGGACGAAATAAATCGAGAGCGTCCCGGCGGTGCCCATCAATCCCATCAGCAGCGCGCCGCCTCGCGGAAAACGCTCCGAAGCCGCCGCGAGCATGGTCGGCCACATGTAGCAGACGCCAGTGCCCCAGAGCGTCGCGGCCAGCAATCCGCTGATGGGTGAGTTTGCGAAGCTCAGCGCGACCAGCCCAAGAGAAGCGAGCAGGCACGAAATCCAGAGCAGCCCGACCGGTGAAAATTTGTGCGCCATCGGCCCGGCGAAGTGCCGCATCACGAACATCAAACCGCTGACGTAAATCAAAAGCCAGATGCCCTGCATGCCGACGGTGCGGGTGAGCGCAACGTTGACCCACTGGCCCGGCGCAAGCTCGGACGCAGCGGTCAGGAACATGGAGAAAAACCAGACGAGGAAGAACGGGTTCGCGACTTCCTTGAACATGCCCGCCGCAGAAACGCCGGCGGCCACGCGCTCGGTCGGCGGGAACTTCGTGCCGACGATCATCGCACCGAAAATCACCGCGGGAATGAGGACGATCGCGAGTTTCGCCTGCCATCCGAAATGCAACTGGCCGATCGCGAGCCCCAGCAGGCCGCCGATCATCAGGCCCCCCGGCCACCACGCATGAAGCACGTTGAGCCTGTGCGTTTTGTCTTCGGGATAAAGGGTTGCCGCCAACGGATTGATCGCGGTTTCCACCAAACCCCAGCCGACGCCGCTCAAGCCCATGCCGGCCCAGATCACGCGATAAGCCGAAAGCGCTCCGGCCAGTTTGTCTGCAAAGAGGATGATCAAAGTGCCGGCGATGAAGGAGAAGCATGCCATCGCAAGCACGCGCCCCATCCCGATCGCGTCGAGTAACGGACTGCCGATTGCGATGGAAAATGCAAACCCGAGAAAGGCAACGCCAAGGACCGCCCCGATCATTCCGGCTGAGTTGAGGGGATCAATGGGATCGAAAAACACCGTCTTCAAGTCATCGGCAATGCTCGCGCGAATGCTGAAGGCAATGCCCGCAGTGACCAGTGCGATCACGCTGAGCACAAACAGCTTGGTTTTGTTGTAATCGGCGTGACGATCGGAGGAAGAAGTGTCGGGCATGGTGAGGAATGGGGGGAACCGCTCTTTGATGATTCAGTGTTTACGGGTGCTGAAAAACCCGTCATGAGGGCGGGAGATTACCCCTGGCTTTTGGTTGGGTTCAAGGATGGAGTTCTCTGAACTCTGGAGCCAATGGCCTGAAGCCGGAGCATCCCTCTTTTGAAAGAAGCCCGACCAGTGGTCTGTCCGATGAGAGTTGGTCGCCGCGACGCCCCAAAAACGCCGCGGCGACCCTTGGTTTCCCGTGTCCCCGGTCGATTCCCCAATCGACCAACACGGAAAAATCTTATGCCTGTTACTCTGCCCCGTTCCTGCGGCTGCGGCGAAGGAGGATCGCACCGCCAATGGCACCGACGGCCAGCAGTCCAATCGTGCCAGGCTCGGGCACAGGAGCTGGCGAGGCGAGACCGCTTCCATCCTTGCCACCGTCTCCAACAAACGGCGTCGTTCCTGAGATGGTCAACGAACTGATGTCCATGACCTTCACATTGGCCGGTCCGCCACTGTGCTCCGTCAGCACTGCCGTTCCGCTGGTGGCGATGTTTAGAGATGCAAGGGTGATCAAGTTGGATGTGAGTTCAACTGTGCCGGTGCTGGCATTTAACGCCCCATAGTTCTGTGAGCCGCTTAGCACCACGGTGCCGCCTGCTGCATTGACAGTCACTCCCGGGGTGCCGTTTACAGTTTGTGAATTGGTGGCTGTTCCCACGATGATCCCGCCACTGAATAACGTCGTGCCCCCTGCGGCGGCAGTGAGTGTGACTGAATCATTCAAGATGATCAGACCGCTGTAGGTGGCGGTGCCGGAGGTATTGGTTGAACCGATTGTCTTGGTGTCGGTAAGACCGAAGTAGCGAACATTGATCGGATTCACGAGGCTCGCGTCGGGAGCGGTGAGTGTCAGCGAGGTGTTGGCAGCGACATACTGGGGTCCCAAGCCGACCACGCCCGTTGTTACGCCGTCGGTCGCCCCCAATGCTGTGCCGTTTGATGCCGATTCGATTGTTCCCTCATCGACATAAGTGCTGCCTCCGAAACTGCTGGAGCCGCTTACAACGAGAACGCCGGCACCTTGTTTGATAAGAGTCCCCGAATTGCTGGTCGAGCTGATGGGGGTTGTTACTGATACAGTTCCGGCGGCATTGATGAAGAGTGTCTTACTCTTTACATCAATGGTTGCCCCGTTGAGGACGAGTGTGCTGCCAGAGTCGTTTTGAACCGTCAATGAATCGTCGAGATAGATCGAGCCGCTGATAGTGTTGGTTCCGCTGCTGTTCAGTGAAGCAATCGCTCGCGTTCCGCTCGATCCGAAACGGGGATTGATCAGGCTTGCGATGGTTTGACCTCCCGACGTGCTGGCGAGGACCACGGTGGCATTCGCAGAACCGGCAGTTCCGCCGAGCCGGATCGCCGAGTTGTCGGACGAACCACCCGCCGCAAACGCCAGTGTGCCGGAATTCACGATCGTATCTCCAGAGAAACTGTTGGCGGCTTCCAAAACCAACGTGCCGCTGCCGTTGCAGGTGAGGCTCTGACCGTTCGCGATGGTTCCGGTGATTGCCAGCGTCCCGCCTGATGCCTGTTGGATATTGAGATTGGAATCGAGGAAGATGTTGCCGCTGAGGGTGTTCGTGTTGCTGGTGTTTTGGGAGTCAATGAGCAGACTTTGCGAGGTGTTGCCGCTCGTCGTGTTGATGATGCCGTCGAAGCCCTGCCCTCCCGACACGCCAGTGAATGAAAGCGTCGCGCCTTTTGTTTGATCCTGGTTTCCTGTCGCTCCGAAGTCTCCGCCCATGCGAATGGCCGGGGCGCTCAACGCCCCGCCCGAGGCGATCTCCATTGAAGCTCCGTTCATGAGGTAAATGTCACCAGTGGTTACGTTACCCGTTGCACCGACTCTCACCGCGCCGCTTCCGGTAGTGGCAAACCATTTGCCGGATGCGTTCACGGTGTTGTTGAATGTCACCGAGTTCGGCGACCCGCCCCAGAACTTGATTCCGTAAACGGACGAGCCGCTGACAGTCAAGGTACCTCCTCCAAATGTGATGTTGCTGCTGACAGCATTTACTTCGCCCCAGTTGTTTCCTGCGGTGGCCGCGAAGGTAATAGGCGCATTGATCGTCACACCCCCGGTGCCGAGACTTTCGACCTTTGCCTGAGTGCCGCCATTGTCGAAGAGCGAGACTACCGCACCGCTGGAACTAATTAGTATCCATGCACTGGAGTCCCCCCACTGTAGCTGGTTCTCGTTGTAGTTTGCATCGACAGTGTTGGTCGTCTGCGTCGTGCCCGTAAATATCAATGTGCCGTAGCCTGGCACAGGATCCCAGTTGGCGGAATCGCTCCAGTTGCTGGAAGAGCCGCTGAGACCGATCCAAGTGTATTGCGCACGGGCCTGCGGGAGGAGAAAATGAGATGCAAACAAAGTTAAGGCGATGAAGACTGCTCGTGTGTGGGTGTGGGAGGTGGGAGTAAACATAAGCTTGATGGTTTTCAGTTTGTTTATTTTTGGGATACAGCACAAACGGGTTTGCAGAAAGCCGTGAGTAATGTGGGCAGCAGAATAACCCTCATTTGAACCAGGGCTAGGGTTTGGATGTTGTACAGTTTAATGCGTTGACCTGCTCTGGAGCTTCCTGCCTCGATGAGGCATCGTGCCGCGTCCCGAAACCGCGAAGCATCCAAGTTCCAGGCACGACTAAAATGTTGAACGGTACAACGCCCGGCTTGTTTGAGGTTTCTCCGTTCGATGCTCTTATGTAACAATGAATTGCAGCCATCCCCAGTTCCTTCCATCCCTCGCAAAAGAACTTCTGTGAGCGCTTTTCGCAAAGCATTTGCCGTTTCTCTGGCCTTGATCCTAAGTCTCGGGGGTCTGCCGCAGCGCGCCCGGAGCGAGGCCATCCTCCAGTATTTCGGCACGAGCTGGAACGAGATTGCAACCCGGATGCCGGAGCTGGCGGAAGCCGGTTACAGTGCGCTCTGGCTTCCGCCGCCTTTCAAGGGGACGAGCGCCTTCGATGTGGGCTTTGGGACGTTCGACCGGTTTGACCTCGGATCGAAGGATCAAATGGGATCGGTTTCGACGAAATACGGCACCGCGTCCGATCTGATCCGCATGATCGAAACGGCGCATCGGTTCGGCATCCGGGTTTATTTCGACAATGTCATGGCCCACAACGGCGGTCCAATCCCCGGCCAGGACGAGAACACTTCGATCTATGTCCAGCCGGGCTTCGTGCCGGAGGATTTTCATCTTCAAGTCCGCGCGGATGGTTCGTATCACAACTGGCCCGGGATTGACTGGGGGGCTAACGATCTTTTCCAGATTTGGAACCGCAACCCGTTCGGCATCGACATTGCGCAGGAAGATCCCAACACGAGCTTTGGAGCGAACGAGGGCGATGATTTTCCAAAATACACAGGCATCCGGCATCCGAATAACCCCGAGTATTATTCCGATCTCGATCTGCCGATCGACGTGGTGAACTCGGCGACCGGCATCCATTTCAATGTTTACAATTTCGCGAACAAGGAGCCCTTTGAGGACGTCGGCGTCGCGGGCGTGGCCAACTCGGCGGGGAATGGGAAGTTCGATTTTGTGGATACCAACAGCAACGGCCAGCACGATGTTGGCGAACTGAGCGAACCTTTCACCGACACGGGCATAGATCCGACCAACCCCGGGCGGCAGACGGCTGCGTGGGGCTTCGGTGACGCGAAATACAACATGGGGAATCCGGTGAGCGAGGACGTGAATTCAATGCTGTTCCGAGCGGTCCGCTGGTTTATCGACGTGGCCAAAGTGGACGGCTTCCGCCTCGACGCGGTGAAGCATGTGCCGGATTACTTTTTTGGGAAGCAATCCGGGGCCGACAAGGACTACAGCGACTGGGGATACTGCGGCCAGATTCAGGCGCAGTTCAACATCACCCACGGCTACAGCGACTGGAACAACCACAGGGATTCCAGTTTCAACACCGAGCAGGGGCGCGACGACGCGATGATGTTCGGCGAGCATCTCGGTGCGCCGCCCGGGCAGCAGCCTTATCTCGACGCCGGAATGCGCGTCTCGACGGACAACTTCCTGAACGCGATCAAGGAGCAACTGGGCAGCGGTCTCTGGGGCTTGGATCAAGCGGGCTACGCCTCGTTTGGAGGTGTCGGCGGCGGGGTTATCTACTGCATGAGCCACGACAACAATTACATCTGGTCGGGCCATTTGAAACTGGCGCACGCCACGTTGCTCACGCGCGCGGGACTGCCGATTGTTTACACCGACGGTTTCCACCATGCAGGCGCTCCCGATTATTTCCCGAAGCCCTCCTACGTGCCGTTCCTCGGCGAATTCGGCCAGAGCTATCTGCTCAACCAGCTATATCTCAATCAGCAATTTGCGCGCGGCGATCAGATTGCGAAGTGGTCGAATCAAAACTTCGTCGCTTATGAACGGCGCGACAAAAGCGAGAACGGAAGCATGTCCGATGCGGACGGCACGGTCCTGCTGTTCATGATGGCTAGAAGCTACGGCGGCAGCCAGCCCTGCCCGGCGCTCTCAACCACATTTCCGATCGGCGCGCCGCTTTACAATTACTCCGCGGATGGCGGTGGATTTTACGCTTATCCGCGGGCGGACGGGAAATTGTATGACCAGCCAACCGGCGGCAACGTCACGACTGTGCCCGACGGCGGTTACTTCGCGTTCTCGTGGCGCAGTCCGGAGCAGCCCGATGTGAACCCGGGCAAACCGGCGATCGAGATTTTGCAAAACGGCCAGTCGCCGGCGACTCTCACCTACCTCCGCAAGGACGGGCCTGACGGCGATCCAAATTTCAACCCTTACGGAGTTTCCGGCGCGACAGCCGGCAGCTATTCCTATCCGTGGACGGTTCCGCTCATCACCTCCGGCAGCAACCTTTCATTTCTCGCGCGGGCCGACGGCTCGGCGGAAAACATCCGCCTCAAACTCGATGGAGGCGTGGATCTCAACTCGCAAATGACTCCGCCGCTCGGCCCGACGACGGGCGAGAAGCGGGACAATCCGCCCGCGCTTTCGACGGACGTTTATCTCGGCTACGAGCAGATGCGTTACGTGCAGCGGGTGTGCGACAAATTCGCGGCTAAAGACACCAGCCGCAACATCATTGGCTCCATTGGTGCCGAAACTTACCAGGCCACGATCGGCACTCCGGGCTTCACCATCAACAACGGCAGCGGTTACAATAGCGGCACCGGAACAGCCACCTACGTTTATCACAACCCGGCATTCACCGGCTACGACAACCCGGCCTCGCAGTTGCAGTTCACTCCCGCGCCGCAAAGCGCCGCGGGTCAGTCGATCGACGTGCTTGTAAAGACTGGCTACCAGTTTCAGATCAACAAGGTGTATCTCTATTACACGACGGATGGAGTGACCTATCCCGAGGGTTACGCCGGCACTCCCGGCAACGCCACCACACAGGTCGTCGCGATGGTTTTCGTGCAACACGGCACCCCCGACGGCTCGAATGTGACCGATTGGTGGAAAGGCACGCTGCCGTCGCTGCCCTCCGGCACGGTTCTTCGATACAAGATCGGTGCGTTCAACAACAACGCCGCGAGCGTCTTCCCGAGCAGTCAGGCGAACATCGCGCTCAAGAAGAAGATGGAGACGCGCTTCGAGATCACGAATTTCAACGCGACGACCGGGCCGCTCTATCCCCACAACGACTACGGCGTGTTGCAGGCCGGTTTGTCCGAAGGCTTCCACATCCTGCGTGCGCGGCAATTCCTCAAGCGCGAGATCGTTGACCAAAACAACAACACCTTCAAGTTCGCCTCGATCTACAACACGGTGTCGCAGACGTTCTACTACGATGCGCAACTGCCGCAGGGCGAGGTGAAGTTTCCGGCGGAAAATGATTCGGTCGGCGGCCAGCAATACGGCGTGGTCGTGCGCACCGATCCGAGCGTCACCGAGGTTTGGTATAACATCACTGACAGCGACCCGCAGAACAACGACTCAGCCACGTCGGTCGCAAACGGCAACGGCGCGTGGGTCAAGGCCACGCAGCTTACGCCAACCATCGGCGTGTCGAGTGCCTACCCGAACGAATGGCGTTTTAATTACAACAACATCCCGTCGGGCGGTCAGCAGGCGACCATCCAGGTGCGGCTGCGCGAACTCTCCTCCGGCACGAACATGGCGCTGTCCGATGCCGCCGGTCATTACACGACGATTATGCGGCATGTGAACGCGTGGGGCCCTGACACGCGCGTGTCCGTGGCCTGGCCGCAGGCGGATGGCGACACAGTCGGCTCGAATTACGTGATGAAAGTCTGGTTCAGCAAATCACTCGCGGATGGAGGATTGAGTGACCAGGACTTGATCAACCGCTTCCTCATCACGATCGCCAGCAGCGAGTCGGGATCGCCCACCAATCCGGTGGTTCAGGCTCGTGCCGGTTACTCGATCAACCGGAACATCAACAATGATTTCCACGAACTCGCCTGCACCCTCCCGAATCTCTACAACGGCGTGCCCAATTTCCTGCACACCATCAAAGTCACGCACACGCGGCCCAGCCCCAGCCCGCAAATCGTCGCGACGCGACTCGTGAAGGCTTATCCCATCCCGCAACCGCCCACCAACAACATCACGGAACCGCCGGAGTTCGATTCGAGCGGAGCGGCTTACGTCACCGTCCTTCCCGATGTGGCGAATCCAACCGCCGCGCAGCGATCGCGCACGATCCGCGTGGAAACCGACACCAACGCGACAAGCGTGGCGATCAACTTCACCTCCGGCCCGGTCAATCCTGCCGACGTGGT
Organism: uncultured Verrucomicrobiae bacterium; assembly: GCA_963751395.1. GTDB lineage: Bacteria > Verrucomicrobiota > Verrucomicrobiia > Chthoniobacterales > Chthoniobacteraceae > CAVVUC01. The sequence goes on from CAVVUC010000001.1 coordinate 1,873,759, forward strand.
TTTTACGAGCGGAAGCAACCCGACGGTGACTGGCGACAAGAAGTACTGGGAATGGACGTGGGGCAGCATCGCGCAGGGGAATTACCAGTTCAGTTCGACAGTAACCACCTCGTCCAATCAGTCGGCGGTCGCGAGCCGGAGTGTCCGGGTCGTTTATCGCGAGATGGTCATCCCGGATTCCAACGACGTGGATGACGATGACGACGGCTTGTCCGACTCGATCGAGACAACAGCCACGTTGTTGTCCGGCACCAGCAACGGCAACGTGCATTTGAACCTAATCTCCGGCAAGACCGATCCGCTCATCCCCGACTCCGATGGCGACGGCTTGCCGGACGGATTGGAATCGGGCTGGGCCACGGCGATGGCCGGCACCGACACGAACACCGATACAAACGGCGACGGCCAGAAGAATTTCATCTCCGATCTCGACCCGCCTCTTTTCAATACCAGCGACAACGCCAGCCAGCCGCCGGGCTACGGGAATTTCAGCCAGTGGCCTTACAACGTGAATAACTCGCGCACAGATCAGATCGCCGGCACGATGACCGATCCGAACAAGACGGACACAGACGGCGACGGCCTGCTCGACGGCACCGAGGACAAGAACCACAACGGTCGCATGGAGATCGGAGTGCCCGACATCAGCGGAACGCTTGTTGTCATCGCGCACCCGATTACCTTTTACAACACCTCCCGCATCGACCGTTCGAAGCTTCCAAGCAACGCGGTGATCCTTGAGTCCGATCCCAACAATCCCGACACAGACAGCGATCTGGCAACCGACGGCGCGGAGGACGCGAACGGCAACGGGAAAGCGGACATCAACATCGTCAATCGCAACCAGACCGACGGAAACGGCAACTTCGTCGTGCTGAAAGCGCTCGATGAAACGACCACCGGGCCGCTGCCGTGGAAGTATTCCGATTTCACCTACCGCTACACCGACGCGAGCGGAGACCACAACACCACCCGCATTAACAGGGCCGCGCTCAACGCCGTGTTCCGTCCGGCTGGCCTGCCGCGCGGCGACGGCATCGACGTGGTCTGGCTTGAGACCGATCCCTGCGATCCCGACACCGACGCCGACGGGCTGCCGGACGGATGGGAAATCGCGCACGGACTCGATCCGCTGGACGATGGCGTACCCGACCATTACAGCATGCGCACCGGCAAACTGATTCCCGATACTGCGGAAGGAATGACAAACGGTGCTTCCGGCGATCCCGACGGCGATCTCTTCTCCAATTCCCAGGAGTACATCAACGACACCGACCCGCGTTTCGCCGACACCGGAGTGCCGCCGCCGCCGAACGTAATCACCATCGGACCAAGCAATTCGATGACCGTTGGCAGCGTGACGAACAATCATGAGTTCACGGACTGGACGGCGAACGACATCATCGCGTTCGACGAATATGACGGCGACGGAACGAACTACCAAGGCTCCGATGTTTACCATGCCTACGACAACTTCGACACGTCGCGCGACCTGGTGGCATTTTACGCGCACGACGGGGGCGATACCTCGGCAGGCGGCGACGGCAATTTCTATTTCCGAGTCGATCTGCACGACCTCCAGCCTTACGCCGAGAACGGCTACCTGGACATTTACGTGGCGATCAACTTCGGCTCGGCGGGCACGGGTGAAAAGAATCTGCCGGACGACGTGAACACATTGACGAACATGGGCTGGCAGGCCGTGGTCGCGTGCTATTCCACGAATAACGGTCGCGTCTATGTCGATACCGTCTCTGGTTCCAACTCAACCTCGCTCGGCCAGGAACTTACACAATTCGGTGTACAGGTGCGCGATCAGAACAGCAGCAATGGCTTCAAAAAGGCTTACTACAACTCCGAACTCGACTCAGTGGAGTTTTCCATCAGTCGCGACGCTTTGCTTGCCGCAGGCTGGACTGGCAATGCCGCCAATCTCCTCTACCAGGTCTTCACCACCAAGGACGGCACGAAGGACAGTCCGCTGGGGCCGGGTGACATCGGTGGGCGCTCAGACATTCGCGATTCGATTTACGACGACTGGATCGCCTCGGATTACTACAAGGATCAGACAGCTATTTCCGGCGCAGGCAGCGTCTTGAAATCGTGGTTCGGACTGAGCACCACGAACGACAGGGGCAAACGCATCAAGGTTGTTTCTCTCGTTCACAGCAACCATTCGTTCCAGCCCGGCAGCGAGATTCAGAGCTTGATCAACACAGCCGCCGGCGCAGGATTTTACCGGCCGCTCGACGCGCATGAAGCCTTCAATGTGCCGCTCACCATGCACATCACCCCGGCGCTGGCCTCGGCGATTCAATGGGCAAAGGTCGATCCGAATTCGACACGCCCCTATCGTGACGGCCCGGCGCTGAACACCCGCATCGGCAACCTGATGGGAAGCGGCAAGATCGACCTGCTCGCCAGCACGTTCTCCGATCATATCCTGCCGTATTACAGCAAAGAGTTTAACCGCGACAACGTCACGCTTGCCAATGAGTTTCTAACTTCCATCTACCACAGCCCGCCTTCCAGCCAGGTCTTCTGGACGCCGGAACGCGTGGTCGATACCGGAGTGCTCGACAAGGTAAGCGACCTCGGCTTCAGCTACACGTTTGTCGATCAAATGCGCCACCTGTTCAAGTGGTTCGACCGCCAGGCGGCTTATGGCAACGACGGCTATCGCCTGAACCGGATCAACGGAGTCAAATGCTTTGCGATCAATGATCAGGTGGACGGCTACTTGTTCCAGAACACTGACAATGGACTGCCGACTCTTCTGCATGAGTTGTTTAACAAGAAGGCCCGCAACTGGCAGCAGGATCAGGTGGTGATCTTCATGAATGATTGGGAGAATTTCACTGACAAGGCGAAGGCGGATGCCTACGACAAGAACGTCCGCTGGATGGCATCGCACCCTTGGGTTCAGATCGTGACGCCCGACCAGATCGCCAGCGGTCAGATCGATCTCTCGCAGCCTCCGGACGGAGCAGGGGACGCGTTCGGATGGAACGAGCGCGGCACCGGACTGACGCTGCCGCTCGTGGCAAAGGACTGGATCGATCACGCCACGCAGGAGAGTTACGACAATTGGTACAACGGACAGAGCGGCCGCGAGGAATCGCTCCGCGACAAGCTGTTCAACATCCGCTCAGGTGTGGCCATGCCTGCGGCCTTCGGCATTGTGAGCGGGACTGGCGTGGCGGGTAGCACATGGAGCCAGGTGTTGAGCACCGGTACCAACAACGGCACCCTCTCCAAGCTCGCACGCGGTACGATCCATGCCGCGCAGTTCGAGACGGCGTTCCATGATCAGACAAATAACACCCTGACCAAGTACAGCACGGGGGCCTATCTGAGCCCGGACACCACGAATCAGAACCTTGCGGGCTTTTCGAAGTTCTCGCAGTCCCAGACGCGCATGGCGGCCATCTACAAGAAGGTGGACGATTGGGCCAACGCCGCGCGCAGCGGGATTTATCTCTCAACGGCGGTAGCTGAGTCGGCCGACATCGACCTCGATGGCGAGTTTGAGTATCTGCTCTACAATGACCGCATCTTCGCCATGTTCGAACGTATTGGCGGGCGCATGACCAATGCATGGGTTAGAGACATCAGCACCGGAGAAGTCTTCCAGGCGCTTGGCAACCCGCTCAGTTATTCCGGCTTTGAGACGGAAGAGGAAGGTGACGTCCATCTCGATGCCACGTCGGGACAAACGGCGTATCGCACGAGCGGCTTCAAGGACTGGTTCGCCCAGACCGGCGGTCCCGGAGTCGGGAACAACAGCTACGTGAACAATTACTTCTCGGTTACTTCCGCCTCGAATGGATGGACGTTTACCAGCAGTGACACCAAGATCGCCAGGACCATCACGCTCCCGCCGCGCTCCAGCAGGATCGCCGCGCAATACAACCTCAGCGGTGGCGTGAACACGGTCTATGTCCGCCACGGCATGTCGCCGAATCTTTACGACCTGCTGACCAGCGGCCAGGCGAACCTGAGCCTGCTCAACGACGGGACCAACGGCGAGGTAAGCGTGCTCGACACAACCGCGCAGCAGCGCATCGTGCGGTCGTTTGTGAAATACGGAGGCGGCTACAACGCAAGCTACATCAGCGCCGCGGCCGATCGCAGCGGCGGCTCTGGGCTTTGACACGATCAACATGCGCAACCAGGCGCAGACACAGCAGTTCGAAGTCTCGGCCAGCAACGGCCAGACATTCGCGATCGGTTTTGAGACCGGTCCGACCGTTTCGATCTCGACTGCCAACGACGGCATCCCGGATTGGTGGAAACAGAAATACGGACTCAGCACCACCGACCCGGGCGTTGCCAGTGCCGATCCGGATGGCGACGGCAAAACGACCATGCAGGAATACATCCTTGGCACCAATCCGATCATGAAGGACGACGGCATTCCGAGGCCGCAAATCTCGCGCAATGCAAACAACTTCACGCTCTCCTTCCCGACCATCCTCGATCGCACCTATCGCGTCTTCTACGCCAGCGCGCCCGGCGGAACATGGACTCAGGCCGGTGGGGACATCTACGGCAGCGGCTCGATCAACACATGGACCGATGACGGCAGCCAGACAAGTCCCGCGCCCTCGACGGTTCCACGCCGCTTCTATCGGATTCAGGTCTCGCTGCCATGATGTATGACTCAAACGAAACTCACTCCCATGAATAACCCTGTTGTTACAAAACAGTGCAGCCCTGCTTGCGTCTCCACTTCGCCACACTCATCAAACACCAAACGGCTCCTGCTGGTGCTGCTGGCCACGATTTTGGCGACGTTCCAGGCCCTTGCATGGAATGCCAGTGAGATCGACTTTCCGGGAGATGGCAAGGGATGGGACATTGGCACAACCAATTCCACCAAGTTCACAGGGCCCGATGGGAGCGCTGAATGGTTTCAATACAAATGGACAGCGGGCGCCAATGACGCCGACTACTACTTCAAGATGGTGGCCGGCAATGACTGGAATCAGGATTTTGGCGGCAACCTCATCTTTCCCAAGAACGAGCTGGCGATTCTCTATTACCAGCCGGCAGGGGACTCAGCGGCGAAGCTCAGCGGCGGGGTGACGAGTGGCAAGCGCTATGTCTTTACCGCAAAGAATCCCGGCCTGGCTAACACCTACATCAGCGTGATGGAATTGAGCGCCGATCCTGTGTCGATCACGGGAGTTTCCCGAGACACTGGCACAGGCGTGATCACCATCAACCTGAGCGGGTCGCCGTCGTCCGAGGAGAAAGTATATGTCCGCTATACCGACTCGAACTGGGTTTACAGCCAGGTCGTGCGGGCCAATGTGACCGGCAGCACGGCCACGGCGGTTATTCCCGATCTGAAGGATGGCAAGACTTATCAATGGTATGTGCTGACTTCGACCGCGACGGCAGACAAGTTTCACAACGGCTTTGCCACCGATGCTCTTACGCTTGCCTGGAATAACAACAGCGGAGCGAACTACACCATCACAGGCATTCAGCGGATCACGAACCTGACGATCAACAGCGCCAGCGGGCCGTATCAGACGACGAAGTTTTTCATCGACGAGATCGCCGGGGACACTCAGACGCTGAACGTAAGCGCGACCTTCAACGCAGGCACGCCGCCGACGGAGGTGGAGGTGGTGACCAATCTGAACCGTCGCGACAAGGCGGACCAGGACAACAACGGCGACGGCATTGTTGACGGCATCCTGCCGCCGCCGCGCGATGTGTGCGGGCAAAACGAGACGCACTATTACAAGGCGTATCCGATGACGGCGGCTGGCAGCACATGGAGCGCGGATTGTCCCGTGAGCAAGACGGGTGCTTATCGGGCGACGGTGCGTTATCGCTTTTCGCCAACCGGCGCCTGGTATTACTACGGCGATCGCGACCACGCGGTGGTGGTGTCGCCGAAGAAGGCGCTCGATATGACGCTCTACGAGGTGAATCCGCTTACCATCGAGGCGACAGCGAACAACCAGGGAGGGCGAAGCACCTTCGTCGATCTGCTCGGCGCGGCGGATGGAGACACGGATGGCAACGATCCGGTGAATCTCGATTACTTCAATACGATCCAGACGAACTGCCTCTGGTTCCAGCCGATCCATCCAACGGGCGGACTGGGCGTGGAGAATGATCCGGCCACGAGCAGTCCGTACGTGCCCGGCAGCCCTTATGCGACGAAGAATTTCTTCGCAGTGAATCCCTATCTCGGCAGCGCGAACACGGAGGCGTCGGCATTGGCGGAGTTTCAGAATTTCGTGGCAAAGGCTGATAACTACACAGGCAGCGTGGGCACGATCAATGTCATGCTCGACTTTGTGGCGAACCACACGGCATGGGACGCGGTCTTCGGGCAGGGTGGCGTGGATCTCGGTTTCACCGGCAGCGCCACAGCGGCGATTCCGGCGAACTGGTATTCGCGTACCGGCGACTACGGGCAGCCCGCGACCTATTTCACGAGCCTTTCCGACAAGGACAAAGCCGTCGCGCCGGATCGTAATGACTTCGGCAAGTGGAGCGATGTGAGCGATCTGTTCTATGGCCGATACTCCGCGCTGTGGCGCTTCGACACCTACACGCCCACCTCGTCGCAGCCGCACAAGAACGAGGACGACTTCATGGACTGGAACAGCCTCTCGCCCGAGGTGATCAAGCTCTGGCGCTACCTCGGTTACTATCCGACCTACTGGCTCCAGCAAACCGGGCACTCGCTTACCAACTCAACCACCGGCACCTATGCCGCGCGGCTCGCGGCTGACAACAAAGGCATCGACTCGCTGCGCTGCGACTTTGGCCAGGGACTGCCGAACCCGCTCTGGGAATACATCATCAACAAGACACGCACGGCGAAGTGGAACTTTGTGTTTATGGCCGAGACCCTGGACGGCGCGGAGCCGGGCTACCGCAGCAACCGGGTGTTCGACATTCTCAATGAGAACATGGTGTTCAACTTCACCGCCTTGCATGTGAACAAGGAGTATGACATCCAGAACGCGCTGGAAACGCGCCGGAGCACCTATCGCACTGGAGCGATTCTGCTCAACATCACCGGCCACGACGAAGTGCTTCCGGACAACGATGCGTGGCTGAACGCGTCACGCCACGCCGCGATGGCAAGCGTGCCGGGGCTGCCGATGGTTTTCTACGGGCAGGAGCAGGGCATCCAGAACTTCAACGAGGGCGCAGGCACCTGGCACTACGATGGCTTCGAGACCGATCACGAGTTGAACTTTGGCAAGCGCATCCCGCACTTCAAGAAATGGAACAAGGCGCAGTGGTGGTATGCGGGCACGCAGCCGCCAAACAACACCGGCATGGCGCAGTGGTATGGCCGGGTGAACTGGGCGCGGCTGAACAGTCCGGCGGTAAAGTCCATCAACCAATACTACCTCGACAAACGCCCGAACGGCACGACGCCGAACGACAACGTCTTTGCCATCGCCAAATACGAGCAGGCCGGCGCGTCGCCCGCCTTCAAGGATGTGGTGATTTGTTTTGCGAACCTGTTCGTCCACGGCGCGGCGCATGGTGTGGCTGCGGACACGTTCGATCTGCGCGGCGGCGTTGGTGATCCGCTGTGGTCGCTTCTTGGCATCCAGAACTCTGCCGCCCGAAAATACAACATTCGCAACCTTGCCAGCAGCAACGCCAGCGCGAATATCTGGACGACGCCGCGAACGGGTGACGACATCTACAGCAACGGCGTCTTCGTCAGTCTCGGTGGAGGAACCGTCAATCCGATTACAGCCGACGGCGAACTGGCGCAGTATTTGAAGATTGTAGATGTGACCCCGCCGCCCTCGTCGGCCCCCACGACGAGTTACTACGCGCTGGGAAGCACCGGCATGTTCCAATGGACGAGCAACGCCGGCCCGCACGATAATATCACCGGATGGACAATCAGCGTGGGGACGACGCCGGGTGGCATCGACGTCGCCAACAACGTGGCTCTGTCGGGCAGCGCCACCGGCTACAGCTTTTCCGGCACAACCGGGATCACTTACTACGCAACACTTACCCCGGTCAGTGCCGCAGGAGTCGCAGCCACCACTCCAGGGCAGTCAGACTCTGGAAATCCAAACCCTGGTTCGGCAACAACTCCTGTTATCCTACTCGACGCAGCGGCAGATCAAGACAGTGACGGCCTGACGAATGGTGCGGAGCAAACCGCCGGCACGAATCCGCTGGATGGAACTTCCGTGTTCAGGATCGTTTCAGTTACCAACGTCGCCCCAGGTTCGGTGCAGGTGATGTGGTCAAGCGTGGCGGGCAAAAGCTATGTCGTCGAAGCAGCAAACGACCTGGCTTCCTCGTTCGCGCCGTTGAGCGGGACGATTCTCGCGACGGGAACTCTTTCGGGTTATACCGACTCCACTGCGAGCGGAGCACGCAAGTTCTACCACGTGAGGGTGGTGCCTTGAGGGCGCTGGCTCATCCTCGAAAACTGCCGCATCCGGGTTGGGTTCAGGCACGCACCGCGACATCCGAGGCAACCCAGCGACGTGTCGTTGCTTTCATCGCTCGGGTCCTGGCCTGACCGTTCTGCTCCAGCGTCACCCGGCTCGCATCGCAGCCATAGCTCACGGGCGTAAATGTGATCGCGCCTGCTTTCCTGTTTCCGGTTTCGTTGATGCGGACGCTTAGATTGCGTCCGTCGAGGCCGGCCTCGATGCTCGCTTTGTTGTAAGAGCCTTCGAGGTATTTGCGCGATTCGCAGTCGTCAATGAAGTAATCGAGCTGCGCGCTCCGATCCTTGATGAAGACGTGGAGTTCTATCTTCGTCAGCTTCATCTCGCTGTTGCGGACCCTGCCGTTGTAATAGGGGATGATCGCTCCATCGCGGACAAACATCGGCACCTGGTCCAGAGAAGCCGAGCAGGGGATTGTTCGGCCTCCTTCGATCCACTCACCGGCGATCAGATCGAACCACCAGCCTTGCGGCAGCGTGACGAAGCGTTGCTGGCTCTTGACTCCCCGCGAGACAACGGTGTTGCCAGACGTGGCCTGTTCCAGAATCGGCGCGACCATGATGCTCGCGCCGACCATGAACTGGTTGTCCAGATTCTCGAAAGCCTTGTCATCGAACTCATAGAGCAAGGGACGCAGGACGGGATCGCCCGCGAGATGGTGTGCGAAGAAGCAGTTATACAAATACGGCATCAGGCGGTAGCGCGTGTAAACGGCGTCGCGGATGCGCGCGAGACAGAGCGGCCCGAAGCTCCACGGCTCCTGTTCCTTCGTGTGATTGGTGGAGTGGTTTCTAAAGAAAGGAAATAGAAACCCGGCCTGATACCAGCGGGTCAGCAGCTCCTCGTCCGTGTGTCCGAAGAACCCGCCAACATCCGGGCCGTTGAAGGCCACGCCGGACAGGCCAAGGTTGATCGTGCAGGGGATGGACATGCGGAGATGCTCCCAACTGCTGACGTTGTCGCCGGACCAGATCGCGCTGTATCGCTGGGTGCCGGCAAAGCCGCTGCGGGTAAGCAGGAACGGTCTTGCCTGCGGGTTCAATTGATTGAACGCCTGCCGGCTCGCCTTTGCCATGAAGTGCCCGTATTGGTTGTGATACTTCACGTGGGAGATGCTGCCGCCGCCGAAGCGCATGTCCTCCGGCGCGCTCCATCCGGTGGCCGGTTCGTTCATGTCGAGCCATGCGCCGTCGAGCGCGCTCTCCTTGATGAACTTCGCGAGGTGGCCCGCCCACCAATCCTGTGCGTGCTTGATGGTGAAGTCGGGAAACACGGTGTCGCCAGGCCAGACGCGCCCGACATAATCGCGGCCGCTTGCTGTCTTGCAGAACACGTCCCTCTTTTTTCCGTTCTCGTAAACTTCGCAGCCCTTTTCGAGTTTCACACCTGGATCGACGATCGCGACGGAACGGATGCCCGCGCGCTTGAGTTCGAGATTCAAGGCGGTGGGCTTGGGAATGTCGCACCGGTCCCAGGTGAAGACCCGGTATTCATCCATGTAGTCGATGTCATACCAGAGCGCGCTCACGGGCAGATCGAACTGGAGGAACTTGTCTCTCAAGGTGCGAAATTCCGCGGCGGTTTTGTAACCCCATCGGCATTGGTGGTGACCAAGGCTCCAGAGCGGCGGCACTTCGGCGCGGCCGGTGATGGCGGTGAAGTTGCGCACGACGTCTTTGATCGTGGGGCCGTTGATGATGTAAAGGTCGTTGTTGCCGCCGAGCGACTGGCAGATCAAATGACCCGGCTCGATCTGCCCGATGTCGAAGACGAGCCGCTCGGGGTTGTCCAGGTAAAGGCCGGTGCAGATGCCGTTCGTGCGGATGATTGCGAACGGGATCGAAACATAAGCGGGATCATAGTCGTCGCGCTGAAAGCTGTGCTGGTGGGTTCCGCACACATCGACGTTGAAAAAATCCAGGCTGTCGCCGCTCTTGTTGAAGCGCTTTGTTCTTTCGCCGAATCCATAATATCCGCTCGCTTCGGTGGTGTTGAAATTGAAGATCGCCTTGTCTCCATTGAAGCCGAATCCATCGTCCGCAGTCTCGAGGACGCTGCCACCGGCAAGGTGGATTTTGAACCGCGATGCGCCCGTCTCGATCGCGCAGGCTGTCGTGGAAAAAGTAACCGGCTTTGCTGACGGCGGGATCTTCTTTCCGGCGCGCAACGACTCAAGGACGCCGTCGGAGTAGTTCCGTTTGTCGGTGACGTTCGAGTTATCGAAGCTCAGCCGCGTGCAGGCCGGGGTGATGTCGGCACAAGTGATGTGAGTGCTGAACGAGCTGCCATGCACAGTCACCGAACCGCCTTTGACCGACAGCCGCTTTGCATACTCAAAATTGTAAGGATGGGTTTTCTGCCCGAACAGTATCATGTGGCGTTCTTTAAGAGCAGTCCCGCTCAACAATCAATCCTCACCGATTTCGAGCCGGATTATTGCCACGTGGCAACGTCGTCGGAGCCTTGGAGTTTCCCATTGCCATTGGTCCCCCACTTGCCGTCCTTCCCAAGGGAACAGGCACCCGCACCGAGATTTACATCCGGCTGGTCCACATAATAGAACCAGCGAATCCCTCCTCCGTTTGACGTGATGGAATTGTCGTAGCTGGCATCAATGAACACGGCGTAAGGGTTGCCCCACGGATCCACGAAAGTTCCCGTCTTGATCGTGTCTCCATTCGCAGCCTTCGCGCTGGTCGAGGCGAATCCGGACTTTGGATGAACGGCATCTTTTGCGAGGTTTCCTTCAAAGAAAACGATCTGCTTCGGATTCATGCTTGCGACCAAGTCCTTGTTCGCGCCGTTCGTCACATTCCGCAGCACGTCGAAAAGCTGATCGTTCGGATACTTGGCCTTGGGGTCGCCATACACCGTATCGTAGCCGCCCTGACCGGCAAGGAGCTGCGGCTGCTGCAGAGGATACATTCCATATTCGGTGTTGTAAGCCTTTACCGCCGTAACGATCTGCGCTGCGTCGTTCTTGGCTTGTGTCTTTCGGGCCGATTCCTTCACTGAAAGGACCGCCGGAAACAACAGGCCCATGAGAACGGCGATGATCGCGATGACTGTCAGCAGTTCGATCAACGTAAAGGCTTCTCGCTGGAATGAGAGGTGCAGGGACTTTTTCATGGAGGAGGAATTGGTTACAACACACCATGCCGGAAAATGCCGCGCATGCGATTCGCGTATTGTTGTACTGTTCAAAAGCCGGGTCTGAATGCGGCTACGACTTGCCTTTCTTCGCAGCCTGCTGCTTGCGGACGGTGCCGCCCATCACCCACGATCCCTCGACCATGAGACACTTCGGAAAAGAGGGAATGCCCAGTTCGTTGCGGTGCAATTGTCCGACGAGCATGTCCACCCCGGCTGCGCCCACGAGGTGGTTGTTCTGCCTCATGCCGGCCCAGTCTTTGAGTTCCTCGTTCCAGTCGAGATGGATCAGGCCGATGTCGCGCGGCACGCGCTGTTTCAAGGCCTCCACCCAGTTCTTGATCTCGGGATGGATGCAAATAATCACGTCGGGGTGATGACGCTCGAACCACTGGCCAAACCGCTTCAGGATCTCGGGCGTTCCAATTTTCGCAGTGGCAGGCACGTCCAGGGCGGAGTGAAAATAAAACGGCGGGATCCGCGGCTTGACCGGGTGACGGTTTTGAGACGCGAGAAATGCTCCGGAGAAACGCCCCTCAACGAGGTTGTCCACGTCCTCGCTGATCACAAGCGCCGGGTGCCGATAGCCGAGCAGGAGCGCTTCCTCGAAAGCCTGGCTGGCCGTGGAATACTGGTCGTTGCAGGCGAGGTGAATGACCGGCCGGATGTTCTGGATGCCGAGGACCACGCACGCGAAATTTTTCCAGATTTCGTCGAAGCCCGATGGCAGCGCGCGATGGCCGAGGCACGCGGTGATGAGAACGCCCCGGATGTTTCGTGCATGAAAAATCGCCGCCAGCCTGTGCGGCGACATGTCCTTTTCGTGGAGCCAAAATTCGTCGATGCCGTAGCCAAGCTGCGCGGCGCGCTCCCGGTAGCCGCGTTCCCATTCGCGGAAAGTTTGAATCTGGTTCACAATGCTCGGATTTTCCGAAGCGTTGATGACGCCGAGCGTGGCCTGGTATTTGGGCGTGCGGCTCGATCGCAACTGCGCGAACAACTGCGAGACCACCGCGTTCGCGTGATAGCCGATTTCCACGGCTGCGCTCTGCACCTTTTCACAAGTTTCCGGCCGCAGCCGGGGATCGTTCCGCAGCGCGAGAGACGCCGTCGCGGGGGAAACTCCCGCAGCACGCGCGACATCGCGAATGGTTGGATTCGGGGGCATGGCTTGCAAAAGAGTACAACGAAGCGGCAGTTTGTCTGCCGGAAACTACGGTGCGAGAACTGCGCCGGTCAACGCCGGCACCTTGACGGTCAGCGCTCCCGAACCCCGTTTCACAGTGACGCCGGATGCGGCTCCAGTCGTTGCGAAAATCGCCCGCGTGAATTTCGCGACTTCCTCCGCCGGCAGTTCAATCGAAAGCGTCTGCGGCTCTTCGCTGCGGTTGATGACGACGAGCAAATTCTCCGTTCCGTCCTTGCGCGTGAAAGCCAGCGACTTCTTCTCGTCGAACGTTCCGACGAAACGGAATTCTCCGCGCCGCAATGCCTGATGATCGCGGCGCAACGCGATGGCTGACTTGTAAAACTTCAGCAACTCCTCGTCGGGCGCGATCGCATCGGGCTCACGCGAAGCTCCGCGCGGATCGATCGCCTGCGGCTCGAATTTCAGATCCGCCCAGACCATCGGCAGGCGATCATCCGGGTCGGTGGCACCCCACATGCCGGCCTCATCGCCGTAGTAGATCATCGGCGCGCCTGCGTAAGTCATCTGGAAAAAAGCCACGAGCCTTTGGATGAGCCGTTCGCGTTCGTTCGGCTTGCGGATCTTGTAATTGGCCGCAGCGTTCACCGCTGCGTTCGAGTTGTATTCGATCTTCTCCGGATCGGAGTAACCGGGCAGATCGGCGTTCACGATCATCGAGGCGAGGCGGTCGGTGTCGTGCGAATCCATGAGGTTCTGCATCACATACACGGCGCTCTTTGGCAGTCCGTTGCGTCGCGAATCGAGCAGCTTCGCAAATTGCGTGGCTCCGACTCTTCCGTCGATGAGGAACCCCTTCACCGGCATGGCGAACGCATAGTAGTTCATGCTGGCCGAGAATTCTCCATCGGCGATGAGCTTCGACGGGTTCTCCCAAATCTCGCAGCTCGTGTAAGCGGCGGGATTGATCGAGCGGACATGCGCGTTCCAGTCTGCCCAAAATTTCGCGGGCCGCTCCGGGGCCACGTCGAGCCGCCAGCCGTCAATTCCGTCGGCCGGGTTCCCGTCGCCATTCGGGTCCATCCAGCGCTTTGTCGCGGCGAAAACGTAGGCCTTCGGGCCGGGAGCCATGTCTTTGCCGTCCTTGGTCGCTGCGAACACCGGCAGCGTCTTGAATCCGAACCACGCGGTGTATGATAACTCGTTGCGCTTTGTATCGGGGTCGTCAAACGACTGAACCACATACCAGTCGCGATAGCGCGAGCGGTCCTGGTTCCTCCGCAAATCCTTGAACGCAAAAAAATCGCGCCCCGTGTGATTGAACACGCCGTCGAGGATCACGCGCAGCCCGCGTTTGTGCGCCTCATCGAGCAGCTTCAGGAACAGCTTGTCCGCCGCCGTCCACTGCCACGTCTTTGGATCGCCGCCGTCTTCTTTGTCAATGATCGCGAAGTCGCCAACCGGGTCCGGGCCGAAGAACGGGTCGATGTGGTGATAGCTGTTGCCATCATATTTGTGGAGCGAGTTCGCGTAGAAAAGCGGGTTGAAGTAAATCGCGTTGATTCCGAGATCGACAAGGTAATCGAGCTTGTCGAGCACACCCTGCAAATCGCCGCCGTAGCGGCGGTCGAGCACGCCGTCCTTGAAGAAGTTCGGGCCGATTTCTTTTTCCCAGTCCTCACGCGCGTACCAGTCGGTCGTCCACGAGGAAATGCGCCACTTTTCGGAAGGACGAACCGGCCACTCGAGCGAGTCGCGCGTGGGATCGTTGGAAGGATCGCCATTGCGAAACCGCTCGGGAAAGAGTTGATACCAGATCGCATCCTTCGCCCAGTCGCCCGGGTTGTCGAGCGCGGGTGCGTGGACCGCGCAGAGGAGGAAAACGGTGATGCAAAATGTGCGGAAGAGAGGCTTTTTTGAACTGTTCATTGAATCGGTGGTGGGGAAAGATTTGTGTTCAGCTTGCCGAGGGCTTTCAATTTCGCACCTGCCCCCGCGTTGAACAGTTAAATTCTTCCATGCAAAAACCACGTCTCTCCTTTTGGCAAATCTGGAACATGAGCTTCGGCTTTTTCGGCATCCAGTTCGGCTGGGGGCTGCAAATGGGAAACATGAGCGCCATCTACGAATACCTCGGTGCAAAGGAGAGTGAACTGCCGCTTCTGTGGCTGGCCGCCCCGCTCACGGGGCTGATCGTTCAGCCGATCATCGGCCACATGAGCGACCGCACCTGGGGGCCGTTGGGCCGGCGGAGGCCGTATTTCCTTGTCGGCGCGGTGCTCGCGTCCCTGGCCCTGCTGGCGATGCCGCACTCCGGCGTGCTGTGGATGGCCGCGGGGCTGCTGTGGATTCTTGATGCGAGCGTGAATGTGAGCATGGAACCGTTCCGCGCCTTTGTGGCGGATATGCTGCCGGAAAGTCAGCGGACGGTGGGCTTTGCGATGCAGAGTGTTTTCATTGGCGCGGGCGCAGTGATCGCGTCGAAGCTGCCGGAGTTTTTGCAAAAGAAAATGGACGTCAGCACGACCACGGGAGTCGGCCAGGCGATTCCGCAGACGGTCGTCATCGCCTTTACGGTGGGTGCTGCGGTTTTCATTCTCGCGGTGCTGTGGACGATCTTTACGACGAAGGAATATCCGCCCGAGGACCTCGAAGAACTCCGCCGCAAAAAGGCGGAGGGCTTCGGCGAAATCCTCACTGCTTTCCGCGAAATGCCGCACCGGATGAAGCAGCTCGCGGTGGTGCAGTTCTTCACCTGGATGGCGCTGTTTTGCATGTGGATCTTCTTTAGCGTGGCCGTGGCGCGCAACATCATGGGCGCGACGGACACGGACTCGCCGCTCTACAAGGAAGGCATCAACCTCGCCAATTCGTGCTTCGCGCAATACAACTTCGTCGCATTTCTCGCCGCGATGGGTTTCCTGTGGCTGGGCCGCGTGATGTCTGCAAAGTGGATTCATTTTTTCTCGCTGCTGCTCGGCGGCATCGGCCTGGCCAGTGTGGGGGTGATCAAATCGCCGACGCTCCTGCTTGTCGCCTTCACCGGGGTCGGCATTGCTTGGGCGAGCATTCTTTCCATGCCTTACGCGATGCTTTCCAGCGCGCTGCCGCCTGCGCGCATGGGCGTCTATATGGGCATCTTCAACTTCTTCATCGTCATCCCGCAAATCCTCGTCGCCATCATCATCAGCCGCGTGATGGAAGGCTTCCCGGCATTCAACCGCCTGAGCGCGGTGGTCTTCGGCGGCGTCTGCCTGCTCATCGCGGCGATGCTCACGCTGCGGGTGACAGAAGAGGCCGCGGGGGAAAAGACCCGCCCCGCTTGAGGCCTGGCGCGAGCATGCCACTCCCGCATTGAACAGTCCGATTCCTCCCATGCAAAGACCACGTCTCTCCTTTTGGCAAATCTGGAACATGAGCTTCGGCTTCCTCGGCATCCAGTTCGGCTGGGGATTGCAGCAGGCCAACATGACCGCGATCTACTCGAAGCTCGGCGCGGACCCCGACCGGATTCCGTTTCTCTGGCTTGCGGGATCGGTCACCGGCTTGATCGTCCAGCCGATCATCGGCTCGATGAGCGACCGCACATGGAATCGTCTCGGACGGCGGCGTCCCTATTTTCTAGCGGGCGCGATCCTGTCCAGCATCGCCTTGTACTTCATGCCGAACTCCCCTGCGGTCTGGACGGCGGCCGGCCTGCTCTGGATTCTCGATGCCTCCATCAACATCAGCATGGAACCGTTCCGCGCATTCGTCGCCGACAAGCTGAACATCGACCAGCGCACCTCGGGATTCGTGATGCAGAGCTTCTTCATCGGCATCGGCGCTTCCTGCGCGAACGCGTTTCCCTACTTTCTCCGGCTCCTTGGCGTCACCGGCCATGCCGCGAATGGCGTGCCGCTCACCGTGCAGTATTCGTTCCGGGTTGGCGCGCTCATCTTTCTTCTCTCCGTGCTCTGGACAGTATTCACCTCGCGCGAGTATCCGCCGGAGGACATGGCTGCATTTGAAAAAATGCGCCGTGAAAAAAGCGGCTTCGGTTCAGCTTTGAGCGAGATTTTTTCCGCGATCGGAGACATGCCCCGCACCATGAAACAACTCGCCGTCGTGCAAACCTTCACGTGGCTCGGGCTTTTTTGCATGTGGATGTTTTTTGGCCTCGCCACGGCGAAGCAAATCTTCGGCGCGACCGACCCGAAGTCGCCAATGTTCGATCGCGGCATCGAATGGGGCGGGACGACATTCGCGGTTTACTCGATTGTTTGTTTCGCCGTCGCCTTCGCGCTGCCAAAACTCGCTTCATGGACCAGCCGCAAAACCGTCCACGCGTTCGCGCTCGTCTGCGGCGGCGTCGGATTGCTTTCCACCTATTTCATCCACGACCAATACCTCTGGCTTCTGACGATGGTGGGCATCGGCATTGCCTGGTCGTCAATCCTCACCATGCCTTACGCAATGCTGGCCAACGCGCTGCCGCCCGCCCGCATGGGCGTTTACATGGGCGTGTTCAACTTCTTCATCGTCATCCCCGAGATCGTCGCCTCGCTCACATTCCAGCCGCTCGTCAAAAACGTTTTTCACAACAACCCCATCTCGCTCGTCATGCTCGGCGGCGCGTGCCTGCTCGTCGCGGCGGTGTGCGTCTCCATCGTGCAGGATCCGGGCGCGCAAGTGAACATCGGTGACGTCATCCAGGCCGACGGGCACGAGTCGCTCTCCACCCAGGAAACCGCGCAGCCGGTGCCGAGCACGGGCCTGTAGCCGGCCACGTTGAGGCCGGCCACGTTGAGGCCGGCCGGCGGCTTGTTCCACCCGTTGTCTTCCACCACTGCTTCCGCCTTCTCTCCCCGCAATCCGCTTTCCGCATTCAATCCAGCGGACTCCTCACCCCGATCCCCGGCCTGTTCAGCACATGCGTGTAAATCATCGTCGTGCTCACGTCCTTGTGGCCCAGTAATTCCTGCACCGTCCGGATGTCGCTCCCGCCATCCAGCAGATGCGTCGCCCGCGTAAAGCGCTGCGCGCCACGCGGCGATCTGCTTCATGGGATAACCCGGAGCGGGAATTTTTGGAGATGATGTTTCAACTGTGACTTGAGAAACCGACGGCCACCTCCAGTCTTCAAATACTGCTCCCGCCCCAGTGCATCTGCCTCTTCCAGATAGGCCTCGTCATAGATCAACTTCCACGGCCTGCGGAAAGAAGTGGCGAACGATTCACCCCCTTCATGTTCCTTGAGACGACGCCTCAAGTCGCCGGTGAAGCCAATATACAAACCATCATCGGCCAGGGACTGGAGAACATAGACGTAATACACGACGGTCCACTATCAGCGAAGCCGCGTGAGGCGAAGCCTTTTACGCGGCTTGATTCTGTGTGGAAGCCGACACATTGCGCTCCACCGCGAGATGCGACAGGAACGCGCCCACCTCGCCCTCGCCCATCTCCCTCGGGTGGCGTTTGCCGTGGAAAAGAATGAAGCGCCGAATCCACTCGCAATACGTGTCCTCGGTGCGGCGGCTGTAGTGTGCCGTTCGCATAACACTTCTCACTTGGTCGAGTAATTTTGGCTTGGCAGGGGACATGCGTTATGCGAACAACGCCTCTGTGATATGAAACGTCAATCCGTTTTAGGCGAACAAAAAACACTTTCACGAGGGGAACCCCCTTTCGCCTAATTCAAAGTTAGGCCTCTCGCGCATTCGACGATGAATACTTCCGTCCATTTGATTGCAGTGTGCGTCGCTGGCGTTCACTTTCAACTTAGCTTGGGCGCATTTTTTCTGGCGGCCAGTGGCGAATTTGGCAGGGCTCTCAGCGCTGCACCGGGACACGGAGATTCCCGCATATTCGACAATGCATGGAACATTCTGCAACCGCTTGATGCCCTCTTACACTCGCTCTGGCACAGCCACCACAACGGAGCCCTTCTTCCGGCGGAATATTTTTGGGCTAATCTTGGATTAGTTATCTGCACCAGTATCATCTTCGGCTACATTGTTGCCCTTGTTGTTCTCCTTATCGTTCATGCGACGAGACGTTTTGACCGAAATAACCCCAAGGCCTAACGCTAAAGGGTGCAGCGGAGGCGAGGCACGAGCCCTCCGACTGCACCCATGGTTGAACAAGCCCGCCGAACAAGGTGGCGCGGCCTTATGCTTCTTATGTTTTCCGGCTCGCTCCGGTTGGAGTCCACTGAACCGGTTCGCGCAAAGCCCTGGCATTCCGGCGTGGCCTGCTGAGGCTCATTTTCGCTGACGGAAACGTGATTCCCGGGCGGCTGCCGGCCGCAGATGCCGGCGTCGAGCCGCTCTTCCCGGCAGGAGTGCGCGAGGGAGCGCGGCCGTTTCCGCTGTCTTGGAAAAAGCCCTTCCCCTGCCAATGGTTGTAAGGAGGCGGTCATGCGCGACGGCAGTGGGGAGCGGGCGGAGCGCGTCCGGAGTTCCAGGAAGCGAGCAGGCGCATGAGCGGGATCATCGGCGTGCCGCAGCAGGGGCAAAGGGGAGCGGGTTTTTGCGGTGGAGGATCGGCCGGCCCGAGGACGATGGGGCATCCGGTATGAAAGGCGATGCGCTCGCGCTTTTCCCGGGCGGCGGGATGGCAAAACCCGTATCGGCGGATCGCGCGCATCCCCAGGGGCAGGACATGACGCAGATAGCGTCGCACGAACTCGATGCCGGACACCTTTTCCACCCGCCGGGCGTTGCCGTGGGTCCGGTCTTTCCACGAAAAGGTGACGCCCGTTTCGTCGATGGAAAGAATGCGGGAGTCGCCGATGGCGGTGCTGCAGACGTAGGCGCCGAGATATTGGATGACCCGCTGCCCGTCGCCGAAGGGCTGGAGATGCACGCCCCAGTCTTTCTTCCAAACGCCGGGATCCACTGCGGGCAGCCGTTCGCCCTCCGGGAGCTGGCGAAGCGCATGGAGCTTGCGCGCGAAGAGCTGCCGGAACGCGCTTCGCAGCACAGGCTGCGGCACGAGGAACCCGGGGCTTTTGACGCTGACAACGCGGCCAGCGGCATCGATGCCCGCGCCCGGCACAACGCAGTGGATATGGGGGTGAAAGAGCAGGCGCTGGTTCCATGTGTGGAGGATCATCGTGAACCCGCTGCGAACGGCCCCGAGCCAGCGCGGGCTGGCAAGGGTCTCCGAGAGCGCTTCGGAGGCCGCCGCGAAAAAGACATCGAACACCGGCTTTGCCGCGGGGCCGAAAAAGAGTCCCCGCAGTTCCCCGGGCACCGTGAACGTGACCATGAAACAGGGAGCGCCGACCCGTTTGCCCAGCTCGCGCCCGACCCATTGCGCGGTGGCCTCCCTGCCGCATTGCGGGCAGGAGCGGTGGTTGCAGGAATGGAATGCGAACCGGCTGGTCCCGCACCGGGCGCAGGCATGGACGTGCCCGCCCATGGCCGCCGTGCGGCAATGGGTGATCGCCCAAATGGCGCGACGCCGCGCCCGTCCCTGCACGGGATGTTCGCGCAGGAACTCGGGCAGGAATCGGCGCAGCGCCCCGATCACGGTGGCGGCTGCCATGAGGCCGGAAGGGTTCCTTACCGGGGCAGATCACTGGTGAGTTGTTCGACGAGCGCGCGGCTGTTCTGGTCGCTGCGGTGGGTGACATGCAGATAAACCATGGTGGTGTCGATCTGCTTGTGCCCGAGCAGCGACTGCACGGTGTGCAAACTCGCCCCGGCCTCGATCAGGTGGGTGGCGAAGCTGTGGCGCAGGGTGTGGACCGTGGCGTCGGGAATGCCGAGTTCCCTGCGCGCGACCACGATCAGGCGCTGGAGGGAACTCACCGGCATCGGCGAGGCGGCCCGCCGCATCCGCCCGGCAAGCTTCTCCGGGGTGCAGGGTCCGCGTCCGGCATTGGGGAAAAGCAGGACCGGGTGCCGGTGGAACGCCCAGTAGCGCCGCAGGTCCTCCACCATCTCCGGCGCGAGCGGGACCATCCGGTCCCTGCCTCCCTTCCTGCCGCGCACCATCAGCTTGCCCTCGTCGCCCAGGATGGCATGCACCGTGAGCGAAAGACATTCCGAGAGACGCAGCCCGGCGCAGTAGATGAGCTTGACCGGGATGCGGTAGCGCCGCAGGCGGATCGAGCCCAGTAGTCGCATGACCTGCCCGCGGGTGAGTACGGCGGGAAGCTCGTCGTGGTCGCGCGTGCGGATCTGGGAAAACACCTTCCACTCGGCGCGGCCCAGCATTTCGACAAAGAAAAGCCGGGCGCAGGCGACCGTCTGGCGGATCGTCTTCGGCCTCCAGGCCTTCCGGGTTTTGACATGGAGGATGTAATCGCGGAACTGGTCCTCGCCCAGCGTGGCCGGATCGGCCTGGAAATGCTCGTGAAGAAGCCGCATCGCCCGGTAGTAGCTGTGCCGGGTGCGCGGCGGTGATGCTGCCCGGGCTGCCTTTCACGGTAAACCCATCATTTCATGAACCGTTGTCCCATTGCGGTATCGCGCATCAATCCATCTTGAAAATCCTTCAGTAAATATCCGTGGTGGTGCTGCGAGTTTTCTTGTATTGGACTTCAGCGGCATCGGTGTTTTCCGGGAGGGGCGGGCCCGCGTAGATGACAGCGAATTCCGCCAGCGCGGAGGTGTGGTCCTTGCCGTAGGCGTGATAGGCGGTCAGCCATGGAAGTGCCGACGCCAATGCCGGTATCGTGAGGTCTTCAATATAGCTCGAAAGCGCGGTAAGGCGGAGATGGCGGGTGGTGATCGCTTCCGGGAATGTCACCGTCTGCGGCGACCAGGTGGAAGCAAGCTCGCCGCTGGAAATCTCGCGCCAGGTGGTGCCATCGACGCTGGCCTCCAGGGAATACCGGCGGATGTCCCCGCAGTGGTTGCGGTCGTTCTGCCGGTTCATCACGACAAACCCCTTCATCGTCACCGGATTGGGAAAGCTGATGTCGAGGGTGTGCGGGTGCCTGGCACCTTTGCTTCCACCGGCCAGCCAGAACGTGTTTGGGTCGCCGTCAAATGCCGCGTCGGCTCCCTTCGTTTGGGACGTGGCTCCCAGCTTTCGCATGACCAGGGAATCGAACCACAGACCGCGCACCTGTTCGGGACTGAGCGAGACGGCCGGACGGAACCGGTCCCCGGCGGCATAGGCGAGCAGGGACCGGCGCAATTGCCGGGCGACCGGACGCTTCTCCAGATCCTTGGTCAGGTCGAGCGAGCAGGCGAGAAGGCGGCCGGGACCGACTTTGGCCTCGAAGATGACGCCGAGTTTCCAGTTGCGGTTCCAGTCGTCGATGGCCTGGACGATCGGCTGAAAGCTGTGCGGCAGGCGATCCAGGTTCACGGTGCGGGCGTCCCGGACGATTTCGGTCCACTGCCAGTCGCAGTGGGCATCGGTCGGGAACCCTGCCAGGGCCGGGTGCTTCGCATCGCACCAGATGCCGAGCATCCGGCTCCAGCCCGGCCCCATCTGCCGGTTCCAGATGATCGGGACATCGTCCAAGGTTGGGCTCGACCAGCCGAGATCGGCGGAGCGGGCGAGGAACAGGACGCGGCCGCCTGCGGCGAGTCTGGCTTCGGCTTCATTCCACGAGCGGGTGACCAAGACATCGGCCGGCCAGGCGGAGGGAGTGGTCGGGTCGGGATAGACCCAGAAGTTCCAGTCGTTCCAGATTTGGTCGTTGAGGCGAACTGTGAGCTTGCAGGCCTGCGGAGTGCGAATGTTCGCCAGATCGAAGCGGATCGGGTCGTTCAGCTTGGTGAGGCCGACCGGCAGCGTGCAGGGCGACCACTTTCCGGAGCCAAGGGTGCGGCCATCGTAGCCGGAGATTTCCCAGGAGAATGCCGCGCTCTGTAGCGGGGCCGCGCCGTAGTGTGCGACTTCGACCGTTGCATCGAGGGTTTCGTTGGTGGTGAACGTGCGCCTGGTGAGGCGGGCGAGGGGAACGGTGGGCGAGCAGAACCGCCGCCATTCGCTGGCGGTGACGTATCCTTTTTCCTCCCAGAAGGGATCCAGCGGCGCGACCAGCGAGGTGCCCTGACCGACGTAGTCGTGGAGGTCGAGCAGTTCGAAACCCGCGAAGTTTGCGGTGCGCAGGTTGGCCTCGATGTCCTCCTTGTAGCAGGCGGCCTGGAAGCGGCCCGAGGCGCGGGCGAAGTCGTGGTTCTTCTCCAGCAGGCCGTGCGCGGCGGCCGAGTCCCGAAAAATCTCGTAGTTTCCGGGTCGCATGTAACCGGTGAATTTCCGGATCACGTCGAAGTCGGGGTAGGCGCACCACTGGCCGATTTCGTGGGCGATGACCGGGACAGGAACCTTCGCGACGGTCGCCGAATAATCGCGACCGAACCAGCCGGGCTTGTTGCGCACGGGGTGGCGGGCGACCTCACCCACGGTGGTGAAGTCAATTTTGTCCACAGGCCCCGGTGCATCCCGGTCCACAAAGCCGGTGGCGCTGCTGTAGAACCGCCGGGGATCGGTGTTGCGAGAATGTTCCGCCCAGCGCGGGAGGACGTCTCTCCAGCGTCCCTTGGGTTCATTGGTTGGCGACAGCAGGACAAACGACGGGTGGTTGCCGTAGGCCCGCAGGATCCGCTCCGTTTCCAGATAGAGCATCTTTTCGATCGGCGAGCCGGGATCGAACGCATTCCACATGCCGGTTTCGATGAGCAGATACAGCCCGAGTTCGTCGGCGGCGACGAAGGCGGCGTCGGGCGGGCAGGTACGAGTGAAAGCGGATGTGATTGAGCCCCCATTCCTTGCAGGTCCCGAAGATCTTCCGCCAGTAAGCCGGATCGGTGGGCGGGTAGCCGGTGATCGGGAAGTCGCCGCCATGGTGCGTGCCGCGCAGGTGGATCAGGCGGCCATTGATCGTGAACCGCTTGCCGTCGATGCGGAAGTCGCACAGGCCGAACGCGATCGTGCGGGAATCGACGCCCGTTGTTTCTCCTGTCAGGGAAACCTTCAGGCGATGGAGGGCCGGATGGAACTCGTCCCACAACTCCGCTGTGTCACCCAGGCGAAGCACGGTTTCGAACGCGCCGCCCCGGGCATCCCATTGCACCGGGACTGTCTGGCTGGCCGCGATCGCGCCTTGGGGCGTTTCCACTTCCAGCCGGATGGCTCCCTTACCGTCCTTCGTGGTGGAGTTGCCCAGGGTGCCGGCGACCTTCACCGATTTCGCGGCCGCGTAAGGGTAAATCCGCACTTCGTCCAGCCAGACCGGCGGAGTGCTGCGCAGTTCGATGGCACCGGTGATGCCGTTCCAGGTGCCGGCCAGGGAATCGGAGACGGCGTGGGCGTCGGGCCGGTAAGGCAGGATCATCCGGTTATCGACGCGGATTGTCAGCCGGTGCTTGCCGGGCGCGACGATGCCGAGATCGAATTCGTGCGGCGTGACGAGGCTGTTGTTCGTGCCAACGGGCGTGTCGTCCAGCCATGCCTGGGTCTCCCAGCGTGTTCGTTCGAGGAACAGCGCAACACGCCGGCCCTTCCATCCGGCGGGGATGACGATGTCACGCTGATACCAGGCGGTGCCGAGGTAGTGACGCGGTGGTTGGCAGGTGAAGGGCACCTTGATGTTGCCGGGTTTGGTGTAGGCTTGGTAATCGGCGCGCAGGAACCAGTGGTGGTCGCAAAGACCGAGCACCCACGGCGTGGTGGTGCTGATTTCATCGCCATATCCCTGCGCCTGGAGGACACCGGGAAGCTGGATTTTGCCGTCGAGGTCGCGGGCGAACCATTTGTCCGGAATGCCCTTGTCGGTCCGGTCGAGTGCAAATCGCCAGGTTCCGGCCAGGGATGCGGATTCCGAAAGGGATGCCGACTGCGTTACTGTTTGCGGGGCAGATACCGCCTGGCCAGCCGCTTCTCCCCAGGCCAACGTCAATCCCATCGTCGCGATTATTCCCGCTTTGAGCCGCATCGATTACTCCTTGTGTTGTGGTCCTTGTGTTCTGGGTATATCGCAAAAGCAGTCCAAGTCAGAGGCACGATTACTTGGCTCCTTTCATCGCGATGTAGTCATCGTTGACGGTGTGAAACACGGGTCAGACCCGACCCCGTCAACTGACACTGGAACCGATGACTTTCGTTTGTGATTGGCGGTTTTACTCCTTGTATTCGACCGTCCCGTTGAGGCGGATGTCCTCGGAGGACGAGCCGGCCATGAGCTGGATTTCGCCCGCTTCGGCGACCCATTTGCCATCCTTCCAGAACTTGATTTCCTCGAAGCCGACCGGAAAGGTGATTTCGCGCTTTTCACCCGGTTTGAGCGTGATGCGTTGGAAGCCCTTCAGTTCCTTGACCGGGCGGACGAGGGAGGTGAAATCCTGGCGGATGTAGAGTTGGACCACCTCGTCGCCCTCGCGTTTGCCGGAATTGGTGATGGTGAGTGTGACCGTTGCCGGTTTGTCCGGGGTAATCGGACCGTTGATTTTCAGGCCGCTGTAATCAAACGTTGTGTAGCTGAGTCCGTGTCCGAATGGAAACAGCGCCCCGCCCAGTTTTTTCGGATCATTGTCTTTGCCATAATAATTGACCGGGCCGGTGAGGGGCGGGTGGTTGTAATACCAGGGGGACTGGCCGACGTTGCGCGGAAAGGAAAGCGGGAGTTTTCCGCCGGGGTTGATATCGCCAAAGAGGACCTGGGCAATGGCCGTTCCGGACGATTGTCCGAGGTAGAAGGCTTGGAGAATGGCGGGGACGTTCTCCTTGATCCAACCAACCGAGTGGGCGTTGCCGCTGTTGAGAATCACCACAACCGGCTTGCCGGTGGCCTGCATGGCCTCGACGAGCGCCTGCTGGCCGCCCGGAAGATCGAGCGTGTCGCGGTCGAGGTTTTCGCCAAGTTGGATGCGGCCATGGCCGACCACGGCCACGATGACATCGGAGGATTTGGCTTTTTCAACGGCTTCGGCAAGGAGCCTCGCCCCGTCGGGTTCCGTCCCTGCAAACGAATCGACCGGATGCTGGCTCGGATGCTGTTTCCCGGCGAGCCTCTGGCATCCCTGGGCATAATCCACTTTGACGGGTGTGCCTTCCGCCGCCTTCTTTATTCCATCAACGGCCGTGACGAAAAACTTCGGCTGTCCGGTGCTATATCCTCCGAGGTTGACTTGGGACGCGAGTGGACCGGTGACCAGGATTTTTTGCGCTTTCGATTTAGCGAGCGGGAGAAGCGCCTTGTCGTTTTTCAGGAGCACGACGGATTTCTGGGCCGCCTTGAGAGCGAGGGCGTCGGCCTTCGGATCGCTGACAATTTTTTTCCAGTCCGCGTGTTTGCCGCTTTCCGGCGTGTCGAATTGTCCGGCGGCGATGAGTTTGGCCCAAACATCGTCCTCGCCTTGGTAATTCTTGATGGCATCGCCCGTGGCGTCCTTGTTTTTTACCGGGGACACAGCGTCGGCTTTTTTCGGCTCCGCGAGACCGAGAAGGATGACTTTTGCCCGCAGAACGCGCGCGGCAGCCTTGTCGATGACCTCCTCGGAGATCTTGCCATCCCGGACGGCCTTGACGAGTTTCTGGTTCCATTTGCCTGCGAGTTCCATATCCACACCGGCCTTCATGGCGGCAATGACCGAGGCTTCCACATCCTTCACGACCCGGTGGCCGCCATGTCCGCCGCCGGTCCCGACCTTGGGAATGTCGCCCATGTCGGACGTCACGAACCCCTTGAAGCCCCACTCGTCGCGGAGGACGGTTTGGAGGAGCCAGGAATTCATGTGGCAGGGGACGCCGTTGATGGCGTGGTGGGCTGGCATGATCGACATCGTGCCAGCCTCCCTGACGGCGGCTTCAAACGGGCGCAGGTGGTTCTCGCGAAGATTGCGCTCGGAGGTCTCGAATCCCTCGCCGTTCGCGCCGGCCCAGGGCTCGCCATCCGCCACGAAATGTTTCGGGGTGGCGATCAGGCGGTTTGGGCCGAGTTTCGCGTCGCCTTTGCCCTGGATGCCGTTGATGTAGGCCACCCCCAACCGGGAGACAAGATAAGGGTCCTCCCCGTAGCTTTCCTCCACGCGGCCCCAGCGGGGATCGCGCGAAATGGCAAGCATCGGTCCGAAGGTCTGCGAGATGCCCACGGCCCGCGCCTCGCGGGCGATGGTCGTGGCAATTTTCTCCAGAAGGACCGGATCAAATGTCGCGCCGAGCGAGATGGACTGCGGAAAACTCGTGCATCCCGAGGCCACGGCCCCGTGGAGGGTCTCGCCTGATGCGAGATGGGGGATGCCCAGGCGGGGAACGCCGTTTGGCGTGTGGGAAAATGTTTGAAGAACCTTTTCCTCAAGCGTCATTTTTGGAAGAAGCCCTGCCACCAGTTGTTTGGCAGCGGCCTCGCGCTCGCCAAAGGAGACGGTGGAATTCGGGGCTGCGTTGAGGTGGAGGGCCAGCGAGAAACAGGCGACCGTGGCCAGGATGGATTGCGGGATTTTCATGGGGGGACGGATTCTCCGTATGAGAGAAAATCGCCGGCGATGCGTCAATAGCGGTCTGCGGAATTTTCACAGAAACAACGGTGTCCAAGGTAAATGTGAAAATGCAGGCCCGTGGCGGCGGATTGATGGGTTGCCTGAGCCGCATTTTCCAATGCGAATCCCTCAGCCCCCGCTCGCCATTCTGCTCATTGGCCTGATGGGCGCAATCCGCAGACGGGGTCCTTGAAACTTGACAGGCTCCTTGCGCCAAGCCAGCCGGCGAGGCGCAACATTTGGAATTGAAGATCGGGCAATGGACCGGCGAAGCGGCGTTCGTTCCCGTCGGCGTGCGTCAAGTGTCAAGGTCTGACCAGGTCGGCTGACCCCGTCCGCAAACCGACCTCGCCAAAATAGTGAGGAAGCTAAACTCTCAGTCAAGAATTGTCGCCTGACTCCATCTCCGATCTCCCGTCTTCCATCTCCCCTCCCACCCTTCCCCGCCCGCCCGATCAACGGCGGCGCGCTCGAACACGCCGGCCCGAAGATCGGCCGCTGGTTCGTGGAACCGAAATACAACGGCTGGCGCGCGCTCGTCCACGTCCCCACCGGCGCCATGTTCAACCGGCACGGCAAACGGCTCACCATCGAGAAGGAATTCGCCAGCGCGCTCAACGTCCTCCGCGACTGCTGCGGGAACATCGTTGACTGGCTCGATTGCGAAGCCCTCGAACGTCGGCACGGCATCGGGCGCGGCACGCTCATCGTGTTCGACTTCCTGCCGTTGAGCGACCGCTGGTTCACCTACGAGGAACGCCGCCACCACCTCGGCGGTCTGCCCGTTCTTCCGATCACCGAGCAACCGGCACATTACCATGCCTGTCTCGCGCCAGCCTGGGAGGAATGCGGCCGCCCGCGCCGGCCGGGCAAAAGCAACACGGAAAGTTTGTGGCACGACCTGCCGGAAATCAACCGCGCCTGGAACACCACCGGACTAAGCGAGTTCTACGAGGGCATCGTGATGAAGCGCGCCGATTCCCCCTATCCCATGAAGCTCCGCAGCGCCGGCACCGAAACCCCGCACTGGATGAAGCACAGATGGATGCCAACGTCCGAAAAATGAATCACGTCAACTGCTGGTAGAGATATTTTTGAAACCCGCTGAATGCCTGACCAATCGCCTCCGGGGGGCCGAGATCGGCAACTGCATCGGAGACGGAGTCGTGGTATTTCAGCCGGAGCAACGGGGTAAGTTTGGTTTGATCGAGTTCCTCGACACCCACGCTCACGTAATGGGACAGCACGAATTCAAGGAAAGACTGCTGCTTCGCGTTGAACTGAGAATTGATATAGACCCTTGCATGTCCGGCCCGAACCTCACGCGACACAGGCTGAAGCGCGTAGGCCACATGCGCCAGCACGTCGAACAGGTCGCTCTTCTCGGCATCAATGATCTTTTGCATCTCTGCCAGTTGATCGTGACCAAACCCTTTCTGCTTGAACTCGATCATCGACTTGATCGGACGCATCAGCACGATGTTGCGCACATTGCAGGCATCCACGCCGGTCGAGAGTTTCTGCGAAGTAGTCAGGATGGTCGGGATGCTCTTCTCGTTGTCCTGAAAATCACGTAGATGCTGTTCGCCCAGCCCACCGTCGTCGGCAGTCACTCGCTGGCAGTAGTTCGGGTCTTTGCTCGTCTTCATCTGGTTGATGAGGTCGCGCACCGCCAGCGCATGAGCCTGGTTCGCACAGAACACCAGCGTCTTTTCGTTCTGGTTGATCTGCTCCATGAAAATTCCGACCCGCTTCTTTTCCCGTTCCTTGATCTCGATGATCTTGTTGAAATCCGGTTCGTCGTAGATTTTCCCGGCCTCAATCTCACCCTCCACCACGGTATCGTCCGGCGTATAAACGTAGTAATCGAGCGTGGTCTGAATCTGCTTCACCTTGAACGGCGTCAGGAACCCGTCGTTGATGCCATCCTTCAGCGAGCAGGTGTAAACCGGCTCACCGAAATAGGCGTAGGTATCCACGTTCTCCTTGCGCTTCGGCGTGGCCGTCAGGCCGATCTGCACGGCCGGGGCAAAGTAATCGAGAATCCCGCGCCAGTTGCCCTCATCGTTGGCCCCTCCGCGATGGCACTCATCAATGAAGATCGCGTCGAAGAAGTCCGGCGGATAATCGCCGAAGCTGGGCGATGGCATTCCATCCTTCGACGGGCCGCTCATGAAGGTCTGGAAGATGGTGAAGAAAATACTGCCGTTCTTTGGCACCCTGCCTTTCTTGCGGATGTCCTCCGGCGAAATCCGTACCAGTGCATCTTCGGGAAAAGCGGAGAACGCATTGTAAGCCTGGTCTGCGAGAATGTTGCGGTCGGCGAGGAATAGAATACGGGGGCGTCTGGAAGGTTCGCGGCTCAGGTTCCAGCGGCTTTGAAATAGTTTCCACCCAACCTGAAACGCGATGAACGTCTTGCCCGTGCCGGTGGCCAGCGTAAGCAGGATGCGCTGCCGGTTGTCGGCGATGGCCTGCATCACGCGCTCAATGGCGATGTCCTGATAATAGCGCGGCAGGAAATACCCGCCACGGTCCTCGAACGGCACTGCGGCGAAGCGATCGCGCCAGATATTCGCCGTGGCGAATGTCTTCGTCCAGAGTTCGTCCGGCGTGGGCCAGGCGGCGACTTCGCCTTCCTTGCCCGTCTCCATGTCGATGCCGTAGATGCCGCCCCCGTTGCTGGCGTAGGTGTGGTGGATCGCCAGTTTGCCGGCGTAATTCTTCGCCTGCGCCACGCCTTCAGTCAGTTCTTCATCCAGCGCCTTGGCCTCGACCACGGCGAGCTTCGTGTTGCGATATTCCAGAACGTAATCCGCCGTGAGCGGTTTGCCGCGTTTGCCGTGGCCCTCGATGCGACCGGGTGAAATCGGATACTCGCGCCGAATACGGCTTCCCTCGACCACGCCCCAGCCTGCCGCCTTCAACGCGGGGTCAATATGCTCGGCGCGTGTTTCGGCTTCGTTCACGGCTGTTTGAGGAAATAGCGCCCGGTCTTTTTCCCACCGATTTTTTCCACCAATCCGGCTTCCAGCAACGGACGCAGCAGATCCATCGCACCTTGTTTGGACACCGCCAGAGTATCCCATAGCTCAGCGGGCGACATGCTGCCGTGGTCGCGCAGCAACTTCAGCAGCAATTCCTGTTTGGGACGCAGAACCAGTTTCTCCGGTGATTTGACGTTGTAGGTCTGCACCCGCAGCCACACTTGTTCCAGCGTCTGCCGCAGACCCTCGGCACAATATTCCAGCCATCCCGTGAGGTCTTCTCCCGCCATGCGCACCGCATCCAACGCCGCGTAGTAGCCGGGGCGATCTTCCCAATAATATTCATCCACCGAGAAAATATGGTGGCTGTCGAAACCGCGTCGGTAGAGCTCCCACAACGCCAGCGCACGGCCCGTCCGTCCGTTGCCGTCGGCAAACGGATGGATGTCCTCGAACCGGTAGTGCAGGATCGCGGAACTCAGCACCGGGGAAAGCTCCGTGGATCGCTTGTTCCACCATTCCAACAGTTCAAACATCAGCCCCGAAACATCCGCCGCAGCCGGCGGGGTGTGCCTGCCCACCCGCACCGGAATCGTCCGGTAACTGCCTGCCGTTCCCTGATCCATCACGCGATCCGCCAGAATCCGGTGCAATTCAAACAGGTCTTCGTGGCGGATGGCCTTCTTCCTGGCGTGTTTCTCCACGTAACGCAGTCCCGCGAAATAGTTCAGCACTTCGCGACTCGACCGTGCATCGGAGGCGACGAGTTCGCGTCCTTCTTCCAACGCCCGCACCTGCTCCAGCGTCAACGGATTGCCTTCGATGGCGGTGGAGGCATGGCCATTGCGGGTGCGTGTGTCCTTTTGCAGCGCGGGAATCCAGGAAAGCTCCACCGATGCACTCAGAATCCGTTCCCGCAAGGCAGCAATCATCTCCACCAGCGTAAGCAGACGCGGGCGGATCGTGAATTGCGGTTCGTAGGCCACGGCGGTAAGTCAAGCGTGAGTCAAGCCATGAGTCAAGCCGCTAGAGTTCTCCGGTGAAGGCTTGGTGCAGCAGCGACTTCTTCAACGTCTCCTGCGCGGCGAGCTTCCGCTCGTAGAGGCGGGTGAGGCGTTGGGTTTCTTCGCGGAGGGAGGAGAGTTGCGCGACCACTGGCTTCTGAATTGGAAGCGGCGGCAAGACCACGCTCACGCTGTTGAATTTCGACTTGTTGACGATTGGCACGGTTGTCCCCGATGCCAAGGACTCCAACTGCGCCTTGAACACAGGCGAGAGCGACTGAAAGAACATGAACTCGGGAATCGCTTGGCTCTCGTCCGGCAGGATGGCGTTGATTTGCTGATTGAACGCAACGGGCACAGTGTTCAGGCCAATTTTCCCCAAATTGCCGATGCACGAAACCAAGATTGATTTCGCGGGAAGCGTGCGGGCGACTGCCGCACCCGCCTCCGAAAGGCCATCGGGCGCGGAATCGAAAGCCTCGTCGCAGAGTTCTGGCGGCTTAACAAGGGGCATGAAGTCGCCATAGAAATCAGCGTTGTTCTTTGGTGGAGTTGTCCCAGTGGCAGTCGTGAACACGTCACCAATGGTTTTCTCCACCCACCCCGGGCCGCGCTGGGTGAAGACGGATTGGAGGTGGCTTTCGAAGAGGACTCGGGCGTTTTGGAGGTTCTTTTCGGCGTTGGCTTTGGCGGTGGCGAGGCCCTCAAACGCTTCGTCCAGCAGGCCGACGATCCGCTGCTGTTCGGCCAGCGGGGGGACGGGAATCTCTTGCGCTCGAACGTCTCCATCTGTGACCGCCGGATAGCTCGCGCCTTTCTGGAGACTTTCCATTTGTCCTGAAGTTCTCGGTGAAGAGCGAGTAGAAGATGAAGCGGTGGTCGATTCCCTGCTTCGGACGCAGAACAAAGTAGCCGGTGCTGCAAACTTGCTTGTCGAGGTGTTCCGGCACGACGGCGATTCGTTGGAGCGTGGGGCGAATCGTCGCGAAGATGATGTCATTCGTTCGGACGAGCTTTCTCGCTCGGCTCGGCGCGTCCTTTCCTTTGAGGCGTTGAGTTTCCTCAATTTCAAAGGTCGTGTTGGAAACGCTGGAAACGTCGATGTAGTCGAACTCCGCGTTCGGAGATTGAAGCGGGTTAACCGTCTCGGTCTTTTCGAGAACCTCGCCGAGACCCAGCGCCCTCCGAAGGGGCAAAGCCCCGGCCTCATCCCAGCCCAAGGCAACGCCCTGGGTTACGGTTTCGCAAATCCATGAGGGCTGAAGGCCCGGTTCATCCGCGCGACCATTGGGACGGGCTTTCAGGCCTTGGCGTGGTGCGGGGCATTGTTCCTGGGGCGTTACCCCAGGCTGGTATGAGACCGCGCCGTTGGCGCTTCCGATTTCAGCCACGGGCTTCTTCATAGCAGCGCCTTGATGTTGCCCGGCACTTCCGCGCTCGCAGCCTTTTCGCTGGCTGTGGTGTTCATGGGCGAAGTTGGCGAGGGTGGTCCTGTGCGCCGTGCAAGATGCGGAAGACGATGAGGTTCTGCCCTGCGATGCGGAAAAAGATTTTGTAGGGAAAACGGTGGGCGAGGACGCGCCGGAAATCACGGTAATAAACGGGGTATCGCTCGGGATCGGCTTCCAAGCGCAGCAGGGCTTCGGCGAGGTCGGCGAGAAACTCATCGCCCAGACCGGGGCATCGTTCCTCATACCAGTCGTGCGCCCGCCGGAGGTCGGCTTTTGCCCTGGGCCGGATGGTGGCGAACCACTTCACGGGCGGGATTCACGGAGCTGCCGGAAGACATCGCGCCACGGCTCGCCCGGGCTGGGGTCGTGCTCAAATTCCGAAAGCGCCTCGTCGAGCGCCTGCCGTTCGGCGGGCGAGGGCGCGCCGCCTTCGAGCAAGTCTGTTTCATGGATTTCGGCGAGCCGGGCAAAAAGTTGGGAACGGTCGCTGGCGCTCAGCTTCGGCAGTTCTTCAAGGATTTCTGCTTTGCTCATGGTGCGAATTTAATTCGTCGGCTGTTTTCCGGCAAGTGTGGTGTGAGTTTCCGTTGGTGAGAGTTCATAGCAGCGCCTTGATGTTGCCCAGCACTTCAGCACTCTCGGCGTCGAGCGACGCGATCTCCTCCATGATGGCCTCGGGGCTGCGGTGCGCGATTTCCTCGCCGCCGTTGGGGTTCTTCACGGACAAATCAAACGTCTTCGGGTCGATGGCCGCCACGTCCACGCTCCAGCTTTTGGGCGAGTTGGCTTTGGTCTTCTGCAAGGCGATGAACTCGGCGAGGTCGGCGTCGTTGAGCTGGTTGGTCTTCCCCAGGTTGCGGCCGGGATCGAGCTGGTAGAACCAGACTTTGCGCGTCTTCGTGCCTTTCTCAAAGAAGAGCACCACGGTCTTCACGCCTGCGCCGATGAACGTGCCGCCGGGGCAGTCGAGCACGGTGTGCAGGTTGCATTCTTCGAGGAGCTTCTGGCGCAGGCTGACGGAGGCGTTGTCGGTGTTGGAGAGGAAGGTGTTTTTGATGACGATGCCCGCCCGCCCGCCGGCCTTGAGGATTTTGATGAAGTGCTGGAGGAAGAGGAACGCGGTCTCGCCGGTGCGGATGGGGAAGTTTTGCTGCACTTCCTTGCGCTCTTTGCCGCCGAAGGGCGGGTTGGCGACGATGATGTCGAAGCGGTCCTTTTCCTGCACGTCGGCGAGGTTCTCGGCGAGCGTGTTGGTGTGTCAGGGAAAGGGGTCGGAAAGGGGTCAGTCCGTGCATATGCGCAGAACCTTCTTCCCCTGGTTATGAAGTTGAGGACTTCGTAACGCTTCCGTGCCGGGGAAGCTGTGCTTCCTGGCAGGGGAAAAGTGACATGGAAGTACTGGCGTCCAGTGCGGGAGAATTCGCCAATCACGGTTGAATCCCCGCATCCGTGCTGACAGCATTTACCCATGAGCCTCCCAAAACTCCAGCTCGAAACTACGATCCCGAGCTACCTCACGGCGCGGCCGAGCCGGGATTTGCGTCTGGCGGCGAATCAGGAGGCCACGCAGGAATGGTGGGAGTGCCAGCGCTACGAGTATGATCTTTATGTATCCGCTGCCGTGCTGTCCGAGGCGGGAGAGGGCGGTCCCGTCCTTGCCGCCAGGCGGCTGGCCGTGCTGGATGGCATCCCGGAGTTGCGGGTCAGTGACGAGGTGACGGCGCTGGCAGCGTGGTTCTTGTCCGAACAGATCATCCCGGCGGTTGCGGAGGTGGTCAGCGCAGGTCAGCAGCAGGCGGGGTTCTCGTTACATTTTTCTTGCACCAAGCCAGCCGGCGAGGCGCAACACTTGGAATTGAAGATCGAGCAATGGACCGGCGAAGCGGCGTTTGTTCCCGTCGGCGTGTGATTTTTTCTCCACGTTTCTCCGTGCGGTGCAACTCCACTCTACAACTCGGCTTTCCGGAGCCGCAGCGCGTTTGAAATGACCGACACGGAGCTGAGGCTCATCGCCGCGCCGGCGATCATCGGGCTGAGGAGCAGTCCGAAAAACGGATACAAAACTCCCGCCGCGACCGGCACGCCCAGGATATTGTAAACGAAGGCGAAGAAAAGGTTCTGGCGGATGTTGCGCATCACGGCGCGGCTCAGTTTGATCGCGCGCACGATGCCGCGCAGATCGCCGTGAAGCAGCGTGATTCCGGCGCTCTCGATGGCTACGTCGGTGCCGGTCGCCATTGCGATGCCGACATCTGCGGCTGCAAGCGCAGGCGCGTCGTTGATGCCGTCGCCCGCCATCGCGACGCGTTTGTTTTCGCGCCGGAGCTTTTCGATGACTTCGCCTTTTTCCTGCGGCAACACGCCTGCGATCACTTGGTCGATCCGCAGTTGTTTCGCGACGGCGGTTGCGGCGGTTTCGTTGTCGCCGCTGACGATGATGAGCATCAAACCAAGCGCGTGAAGTTCATCAACGGCCTGCTGCGTCGTGGCCTTGATCGGATCGGAAACCGCGAGCAAGCCCGCGGCGTGCTTGTCGATTGCGACGCAGAGGATCGTTCCCTCTGCGGCTTTGTCATTGAGCGCATCGAGATTTCCTGCGCCACGCTCTTCGAGGAAACGCCGGGTTCCGACGATCACCTCGCGCGAGTCCATTTCGCCGAGGATGCCGCTTCCGGCGATCGAGCCGAAATTTTTCACCGCATGCAGCTCGATGTTCCGTTCTCTCGCCGCGTTTAGGACCGCCGAGGCGAGGGGATGCTCGCTTTGATGCTCGACGGACGCCGCCGCTTCGAGGAGAGCGCGTTCGTCGAATGGCGCGAGCGCGATGATTTTTGTGACCGAAGGTTTTCCTTCCGTAAGCGTCCCGGTTTTGTCCACGACGAGCGTGTCGATTTTTTCGAGCGTCTCCAAAGCGGCGCCGTCTTTCACCAGTACGCCCGCTTGGGCGCCACGACCGACGCCGACCATGATCGACATCGGTGTCGCGAGGCCAAGCGCGCAGGGGCACGCGATCACCAGCACTGCGATCGCATTCACGAACGCATGCGTGAGATCGACGAACGACCACGCGAGGAATGTCACCACGGCGACGGCGACCACCGCAGGGACGAAATACGAAGCGACCAGGTCGGCAAGCCGCTGAATCGGCGCGCGGCTGCGCTGGGCCTGCGCCACCATTTCCACGATGTGCGCGAGCATCGTGTCTCTGCCGACTCGCGTCGCGCGCATGAGGAACGAGCCGCTTTGGTTGATCGTGCCCGCGATCAGGAACCCGCCGATTTTCTTCGGCACCGGCACAGGTTCACCGGTGATCATCGCTTCATCGATCAGGCCGGAGCCGTCGGTCAGCACGCCATCGACGGGAATCTTTTCGCCGGGGCGCACGCGCAGCACGTCGTCCATCTCCACTTCTTCAATGGGGATTTGCTTTTCATTTCCGTGGCAAAGAAACGTCGCGGTCTTCGGCGCAAGGCCGAGCAGCTCGCGAATCGCCTGGCCCGTCTTGTTGCGCGCACGAAGTTCCAGCACCTGGCCGAGCAGCACGAGCACGGTGATGATCGCCGCCGACTCGAAGTAAATCGGCGGCTCGCCCATCTGTCGGAGCGCAGCCGGGAAGAGTTGCGGGAAAAAAACGGCGACGACGCTGAAGCCATACGCGCTGCCGGTTCCGAGCGCGATGAGCGTGAACATGTTCAGTTGCCGCGTGAGAATCGAACGCCATGCGCGCTTGAAAAACGGCCAGCCCGCCCACAGCACGACCGGCGTTGCGAGACCGAGTTGAATCCACTTCGACCACGCGCCCATCGCGTGAACTGCAGGGAGCATCGCGCTCATCGCTAGCGCGAGCACCGGCAGCGCGAGCACCGCGGCGATCCAGAACCGGCGGGTCATGTCGCGGAGTTCCGAGTCGTCCTCCGGCGCATCGAGCGAAACCATTTTCGGCTCCAGTGCCATGCCGCAGATCGGGCAGTCGCCCGGGTGATCCTGCTCGATCTCGGGATGCATCGGGCAGACGAACAATTTTGGATTTTCGATTTTGGATTTTGGATTGTCGGGATGCAGAAATTTCTCCCTGCAGCCTTCGCAGCAGAAATAAAACGTCTCACCATCGCGTTCCGCACGGATCGTGGACGAACTCTCAACTTGCATTCCGCAGATTGGATCAAGTGGCATCCCGCAACGCTACGCGATCATGGCGAAACGCTCAATCAGACAACCGGAAAACCAGCGAACAACGCAAAGCAGTTTTCTCCTCACGATCCGGGCAGAGCGCCTCAGCGGAGAAACCTGGTCAAGACGAGCCTCAACATTGTAAAACGACGCTGCTTCTTCTGCCATTACACCACGGGACAATCGGAAGGCGGAACGAAGAACGAAGAAGTGCGATGTCTTTTCACCGCGAGTTGAAACCGATGGCGACCTCCTGGTTCTGCCGCCGTTGCTTCGTTCTTTCCGAGCGATCAGGCTTTCTCCGGACATCCATGACGCAATGCCGGCTCTTACGCTGCGGCAGTGGGACACTAGTCAACCGAACTGCGGGCTCTTCACTTGCGATCCAGCCGGTACGTCACCGCGCCCTTGCCGTCGATGGCAAGGTGGCCGGCCTGGCGAAGCGCTTCGATGAGGCTCTCGACTTCAGCTTCCGTGACTTTATGACCAAGGTGTGCCACCAGGTGAGTGACGAGTTTCTTTTTGGTCTTTGGACGATTTGCGGCAGCCTTGCGCAGATGCTCCCGAACTTCGCTTTTCCGATCGTCCAGGACAGTCACGGGCTTGGGCTTTGGTGCAGCTATCGGATTCGGGGGCGCCGTGGGCGGTGCCGACGGAGTCGCGGCCGGGAAGGTTAGCGTGGTGAAGTCTTCGTGGCGTCGGATGCGAATATGCCTGCTGCGAAGGTGTTCGATCATCGGGTCGTAATCCTTGTCCTTCGCGATGATATGGAAGAACCCGCATGGATCTGCGGCGACGGCACGCCCGACGTAATAGGCCAGGGTAAAGTCGAGGGCGTTCCTGCCCGCCGAGGCGAGGCGGATCATTTCCACTGAGCCAGCGTGCTGGAGCAGCTTTTCAACAATGTCCAAGCCGAGCTTTGTCTGTTTTGGCCCCAGCAGCAAAGTGAAGCTGACTGCCTTCTGGCCGAGGACTGAAAGATCAATTTCCTGAACGTTCTCAAAGTCCACGAATATGTGGTTTACCGGAAGCGGAAGATTCATGGCCTACTTTCCAAACGATTTCGTGAGATCGCTCACAGGCGCAGCTTTGACGGGTTTCTTTTTGAACTTCGATTTGGCGATGAGCTGTTTGAGTTTCTCTTCATAGGCTTTGGCGTTTAGCGGAAATTCGACAGTCTTGTCCTGGAACGCCGAGAACAAGATCGCGTTCGCCAGTTCGACAGAGTGAATGCCTTCAGCGGCAGGGGCGATGAGCGGTTTGCCGTCAAGAATCGCCTCCGTGAAATTCGCGAGAATCTCGTTGTGCTGGCCGCCGTGCCCTTGTGCTGGAATTTTCACGTCCCACACCTCGGGAGCGGCAAAGGCCTGCGTTGTCGTGCGGCTGAATTCCGACATCGGAATCGTGTTGCGGGTGAAACGAATCTCGTCGTTCTCATAGACGACCCGCCCTCGTTCGGCGGTGATTTCGAGGCGGTTGGTGCCCGGCGCCTCCCCGGTGGAGGTGATGAAAACGCCCGTCGCGCCATTCGCGTACTCGAACCAGGCGGTCACGTCGTCCTCGACTTCGATGTTGTGATATCGACCGAATCCGCAGAATCCGCGGACCCGTTTCGGCATGCCGAAGATCCATTGGAACAGGTCGAGGTTATGCGGGCATTGGTTCAGCAACACTCCGCCGCCTTCGCCACCCCAGGTCGCCCGCCAACCGCCGCTGGCGTAATAGGCTTCCGAGCGAAACCAGTTGGTGATGATCCAGTTGACGCGCCGGATCTGGCCCAGTTCCCCGCTTTTCACCAAGTCCCGAATCTTGATGTAGTACGGGTCCGTGCGCTGGTTGAACATTGCCGCGAAGACCTGCTTCTTGTTCGTGTGCGCGGTGATCAGGCGCTGGCAGTCGGCTTTGTGAACCGAGATCGGTTTTTCGAGAAGCACATGCAACCCGGCCTTCAGAGCCTCGATGCCAAGGGTGGTGTGGTCGTAATGCGGCGTGGCAATTAGTACCGCGTCGATTGCGCCTGAGCGTATCATGTCCGCGGGATTCGTAAACGTGGGGAGATGCGCGAATGGCTGGAGCCGCGTGGCCTGCACGTCGGACACGGCGGCGAGTTCGAGACGGGAGATTTTTCCGGCGACGATCTCCCGGGCGTGGTGGCTGCCCATACCACCGGTGCCTGCGATGCCGAGCCGGACTCTTGCGTTTGATTTGCTGTTCATGGAAGCGTGAAAAGAACGCGAAGAGTATGAGGGATTTTTAGGTTTGACGAACGATTTAATTGTCCGGACTATCCCGTTCCTTTTTATGCGTCACACGTTATCGGTGCTTGTGGAAAATAAGTTCGGAGTGCTCACCCGCATTGCCGGCATGTTCAGCGGGCGCGGCTTCAACATTGACTCGCTCAATGTCGGCCCGACGCTCAATCCCGCGATCTCGCGCATGACAATCGTCGTCCGGGGCGACGACGCGGTGCTCGAACAAGTGACCAAGCAACTCAACAAACTGATCGATGTCATCGACATCCAGGATTTCCGCGAGGGCGAATACGTCGATCGCGAACTGGTGCTGCTGCGGGTGAGTGTTGATTCGAAAACACGGGCCGAAGTCATGCAGCTCTGCGACATTTTCCGGGCGAAAATCATCGACGTGCAGCACAAGAATCTCTCGATTGAGATCACCGGCAACGAGAGTAAGATCGAGAAGTTCCTGTTCCTCATGGAGCCGTTCGGCACGAGTGATCTCACGCGGACTGGCAAAGTCGCCATGTCGCGCAAGCAGTAGTTTCGGAATGACAATGACGAAAGCGAACTCTCCGGACGTCGCGGAAAATCAAACCCATGTCCGCATCGGATTGGTCGGTGTCAACTTCGGAGCTTATCTCGCGCGAAACCTGACACTCGGAAATCCCTACGTGAAAATCGCGGCCATCTGCGATGCGAATGAGGCTCGAGCGCAAGCGCTCGCCGAGGAGCTGAATGTCCCGTTCTTCACGAGCATCGATCAGATGTTGACTGATCCCTCCGTGGAGGCTGTCGGCCTTTTCACGCCGCCGATTGGCAGGGCGAAATTGATCCGGCAAATCCTTGAAGCAGGGCGGCACGTCATGACCACGAAGCCGTTCGAGGTGAATGTGTCCGACGCTGAATCTGTGTTGAGGGAAGCAGCGGATCGAAAGCTGGCAGTGCATCTGAATTCGCCGACTCCCGTTCCGCAGGAGGACATGGTTCAGATCAAGACGTGGGTGCGTGAGCATGAACTTGGACGAGTGATCGGAATGCGGGCCGCCACCTGGGCGAGCTATCGTGAAAAAGCCAACGGAAGCTGGTACGACGATCCGGCGCGTTGCCCGGCAGCACCGATCCTTCGACTCGGGATTTACTTCCTGAACGATTTTGCCGCGCTGCTCGGAACGCCGTCCAGAGTTCACGTGATGCAATCCCGCATTTTTACGGAACGTTCCACCTCCGACAACGCGCAGCTCTCGATCGAGTTTGAAACCGGCGCGCTGGCGAACATCTACGCCTCCTTCTGCGTGGACGACGGAGAACCATGGCGCGACGAGGTCACGCTGAACTTCGAACGCGGAACGATCCGGCGGTGGATCGAACGCACGACAGGTGACCACATGGCCAAAGATTATGCGGTCACTGAGCTCCGCCGAAAGGGGGCGGCTTCAGTCCGCGCAACCACGCAACCCGGAGCTTACGCGGGCTGGTACGACTGGAAGACGTTCCACGCTTGCGTCCGTGGGAAAATGCCGCTGCAGCCAGCGGAAGAAATCCTGTGCGGCGTGCGCCTGCTCGATGCGATGCGGCGTTCATCGGTCAGCGGACAGCCGGAATCGGTCAATCTCTAAAAGCGCAGAGGCAGCGGGTCATCGCCGTTGCTTTCCAGCCATGAAAATGAGTGGACGCCACGCGTCCGCAGTCGTTTACTGTCGCGCATGAGCCGTTTCCTCATCCCCTTCCTCACATTGACCGTGATCACATCCTCTGCAACGATTGGAGCCGGGACGAGTCCGCGCGAGCGCCTCTCGATCAACGCTGACTGGCGTTTTCAAAAAGGCGATCCGGCGGACGCAGGCGACTCGCTGGCGTACGACAAAATCAAAGACTGGGTGCTCCCAACTGGCAACGCCTTTACCAAAGACCCCTCCGCGCAACGCAAGCGCCCGGAAGGTAATCCCGGTGGTGACATTTCCTTCTTGAAAAGCGATTTCGATGACAGCAAGTGGCGGCAATTAAACCTGCCGCACGACTGGGCCATCGAAGGCCCGTTTGTGCAGGAGTATCCGGGCGAAACCGGCAAGCTCGCCTACTGGGGACCGGTCTGGTATCGCAAACATCTGAGCATCCCCGCGTCCGATCAGGGGCGGCGCATCGCTTTGCAGATCGACGGCGCGATGTCGTATGCCTCGGTGTGGCTCAACGGTCAATTCGTCGGCGGATGGCCTTACGGCTACAGTTCCTTCCAACTCGACCTTACGCCCTACATCAAACCGGGAGGCGACAACGTCCTCGCGATTCGTCTCGATTCGCCAAAGAACTCCTCGCGATGGTACCCCGGCGCTGGAATCTACAGGAACGTCTGGCTGCTCAAGACCGCGCCCGTTCACGTTGCCCAGTGGGGCACGTACATCACCACGCCGGAGGTGAAAAACGACTCCGCCACGGTCTCGATCAGGGTCACACTGGAAAACAACTCCACCGCTCCAGCCAAGGTCTCTGTGAAAACCGATGCTTACCTCTGCGACGCCTCCGGCAAGAAAACCGGCACGCCCGTTTTCTCAATCGACATGTCCGATGTCAGCCTCGCCGCTGGCGAACAGGGAACCCTGGAACCGAAGGTCAAGATCGCGCGACCGCGACTCTGGACCCTCGAAAAACCGGTGCTCTACTGCGCCGTCACGGCCGTCTCCCAAAACGGCCGCATCATCGACACTTACGAGACGAACTTCGGAATCCGCACGATCCAGTTCACCGCCGACAACGGCTTTCTGCTCAACGGCAAGCGTGTGCAGCTTCAGGGCGTGTGCAATCACCACGACCTCGGCGCGCTCGGGTCGGCGTTCAACGTGCGCGCTGCCGAGCGGCAGTTGGAAATCATGAAAGAGATGGGCGTGAACGCGCTGCGCACGTCGCACAACATGCCCGCGCCGGAGCTGCTCGATCTCTGCGACCGCATGGGCATTCTCGTGATGGACGAATCGTTCGACTGCTGGAAGAGCGGCAAGAAAGCCGGAGATTACCACCTTCTGTGGGACGACTGGCATGAGAAAGATCTGCGCGCCGAGGTCCGGCGCGACCGCAACCATCCTTCCATCATTTTCTGGAGCATCGGCAACGAAGTGCGCGAACTCGGCAACGCCGTGGACGGCCCGCGCATCGCATCGGAACTCACCGCCATCGTGGCCGAAGAAGACCCCACCCGCCCCTCGGTGCTCGGTTCGAACAACGGCAACGCCAGCTACAACGGCGTGCAAAAATCCGTCGGAGTGATGGGCCAGAATTATGAAATTGGCGGCTACGCCAAATTCCGCAAAGAGAACCCGACAATTCCCCTCGTGGGCAGCGAAACCGCTTCCACGGTGAGTTCGCGCGGCGAGTACTTCTTTCCCGTGAGCGGCAAAAAGGCGGAGGGAAGGAGCGATTTCCAGGTCAGCTCCTACGATCTTTACGGCCCCGGCTGGTCGTGGATTCCGGACAACGAATTCAAGTCGCTCGCGCAAAATCCGCACGTCGCGGGCGAGTTCGTGTGGACCGGTTTCGATTATCTCGGCGAACCGACGCCGTACAACGGC
This sequence comes from uncultured Verrucomicrobiae bacterium, assembly GCA_963751395.1. Classification (GTDB taxonomy): domain Bacteria; phylum Verrucomicrobiota; class Verrucomicrobiia; order Chthoniobacterales; family Chthoniobacteraceae; genus CAVVUC01. The sequence continues at coordinate 1,916,365 of CAVVUC010000001.1, forward strand.
GACTCCACCAACCTGCTGAATTTTTCCGATCCCGCGGAGAAGGCGAAGATGGAGGAGGAACTGAAAGCTTTGGGGAAAATCAAAGTCCCCTCGCGCAGTTCCTACTTCGGCATCGTCGATCTCGCCGGATTCAAAAAAGACCGCTTCTACCTTTATCAAGCGCACTGGCGGCCCGACCACCCGATGGCGCACCTTCTGCCGCATTGGAACTGGGCCGGACGCGAAGGCGAGGTGACGCCAGTGTTTGTTTATACTTCGGGCGACGAGGCCGAACTTTTCCTCAACGGGCAGTCGCTCGGTCGAAAACAGAAGGCCGAACTCGAATACCGCCTGCGCTGGGACGATGTAAAATACGCGCCGGGCGAATTGAAAGTCGTCGCTTACAAGAATGGCAAGAAGTGGGCCGAAGACGTGGTGAAGACAACCGGGCCGGTCGCGAAGCTCAAGGCACAAGCCGACCGCGCGACGCTCCACGCCGACGGCTCCGACCTCTCCTTCATCACGGTGGCGCTGGCTGACAAAAATGGCCTCGTCGTGCCGCGCTCGTCGAATCTCGTGCAGTTCGAGATCGCCGGACCGGCGGAGATCGTTGCCGTGGACAACGGCGATGCCACGAGCTTCGCTTCGTTCCAGGGAAAAGAAATCAAGGCATTCAACGGCCTCGCGCTGGTCATCGTTCGCACACAATCCGGGAAGGCGGGAGCCATCACGCTCAAGGCGAAGTCTGAAGGTCTGCGATCCGCCGAAGTTTCGCTGACGAGCGCCGTGCCCGACAAACTTTGATCGCGGCGACGCTACTTGCTTCCGGGCTTGATTGCCGGCGTCGAAGCGAGATCGGGCGGCAGTTTGTCTGCATCGAAGGTTTCCACGTCGAGCTTCACCAGGCTCACGAACGGACAGCCGAAGTCCGGTGCGTGTCCGCCGCTGCGATCAATCACCACGCCCACCGCGGCGACCACGCCTCCGCGCTCCTTCACGATGCCGATCGTTTCCTGCACCCGACCGCCGCGCGTCACCACGTCTTCGGCCACGATGAACCGTTCGCCATTTGCGATCTCGAATCCGCGCCGCAGCACAAGCCTGCCGTCCTCCTTTTCGGCAAAAATGTGACGCCGGTCCAGATGCCGCGCGACTTCGTGGCCGACGATGATTCCGCCGAGCGCCGGAGAGATCACGCTGTCGCAATCGAACTCACGCAGTTTCTCCGCGAGCAGGCCGCACACACGCCCGGCGATTTTCGTGTGCGGCAAGAGCATCGCGCATTGGAAAAACTGACGGCTGTGCAAACCCGAACGCAGCACGAAATGCCCGTCGAGGAGCGCATGCGTGTGGCGAAAAAGAGAGAGGACTTCGTCGGTCATGGCAGGAGTGTGAAACCGGCTTTGTCAGGAATCGAGATTTCTTTTCCTCGTTTCGCGCAGGCGTCACGCCGCATCGGAAGCCGCAATCGCTTCGATCTCCACGCGGGCCCCTTTGGGCAGCGCCGATACCTGCACGGTCGATCGCGCCGGATGCTGGTCGGAAAAGTAAAGCGCATAGACCTCGTTCATCGCAGTGAAGTCGCCGAGATCGACGAGAAACACCGTCGTCTTCACCACATTTGAATAAGTCATCCCGTTGGCGCGCAGAACCGCTCCGAGGTTTTCGAGGACGCGTTCGGTCTGCGCGACGACATCGTCGTGAATCAACTCGCCTGTCTCGGGCAGGAGCGGAATCTGACCCGCGCAAAATAGAAGATTCCCCACGGCGATGGCTTGCGAATAGGGCCCGACAGCTTGCGGAGCTTCTGTGGTTGCGATCACTTTTTTCATGGCAGCGGCGAGGCTAACATTTGGAATAGGCGTGTCAATTGGCGGCTCCCGCGCTGTTTAACCTGAACGCCGCGATTTACGATAACAGCGGGTGTTTTGTCCCGGAGGGACTTGGAGGAACACGCCGTTTGTTCGTAAACATGCGTATTCATAGAACTTTATACATAATGGATTTTTACGCGCAATGCAAGATTTCGCGGAGATGCATAAGCAATTGCATGAAATCTGCATGATTGGAATGCAGGGTTTCGCAGGGCTCACAGGCTCTGGGCAATGGCGTTGCAGTCTCGCCAACAAAAAATCTTCATAGGACAGCGAATGTCCCACCTTCGCGGTTACAGTGTTGGCATGAAATTGAACAACCTTGCCGTCGATGGCCCTTACACCCACGAGAACCTCAGCATTTTCATTTTGCGCGGAAGCGATTCATTTGATGGCAGCCGCTTCATTCCGCTCGATGAAGCGATGGAGCAGAGGTGCGTGATCGTTCATGAAACCGGGAACGTCGGTCAACTCGAAGTCGAAAACCTGTCCGATTTGCTCGACCTCTACATTCAGGCCGGGGACGTCGTGAAAGGCGGACGGCAGGACCGCACGCTCGGCGTGGATTTCGTCCTTCCGGCGAAATCGGGTCGGGTTCCCGTTCCTTCATTCTGCGTTGAATGCGGGCGCTGGCACCGGCGGGCTACAGAGGATGCCGGCTCGTTCTCCAGTTCAAAATCGTATCTTGCAAGCAAGAATCTCCGCATGGCTGCGAAACTCAGCAAAAGCCAGGGCGAGGTGTGGGCGAAAGTTGCCGAGACGCAGAAGGATTTGAGCGCCAGCCTCGACAAGGCGGTTCACGCGCAGGAATCACCCACGAGTTACCAGCTGGCGGTCGAGGATGCCGACCTGCAAAAGCGAAAGGAAACCTATCGCACGGCGCTGGCGAAGATTCTCGAAGGTGCGCCCGATGCAGTCGGCTACGCATTCGTGATCAACGGGGAGATCAACACGGCCGACGTTTATGGCTCCGGCACGCTCTTCCGCAAACTCTGGAACAAGCTGCTTGACGCAGCGATTCTCGAAGCCATCGCTGAGTTGCGCCGGAAGCCCGAGAAGGAAACGGAGCCTGTGACTACGGAGTCGATTCGCGGCTGGTTTACGGAAGCAGCCGGAGCGCAAATTTCCGACCGCCAGGAAGTGCCGCCGCGTGTGTGCGTTGAAACGCGACGCTCGAAGAAGAGTGTCCTGTTCGATACATGCGACCACGGGCTCGATGACGCATTGCTACATCGAAATTTAGCGGCAACTTGACTGTCAACTTGCAATCGAAATTTCAGAAAACCGGCTGTGTTAGATGGCCCGAAACACCAAGAGTTTGCATGGAACAGGAACGTGAATTTGATCAACCCTCACGCAACATCACGAGTTCCTCCGTGTGTCCGTGTCGCATGGTTTGAAGACGTGGATTCGATTTGGAGATGGCGAGGCCGCTGGCCACGCCTTCCAGTACAAACGGGAACAGCAATGGATGCTGGCGGACTTGTGAGAGCGAAAGTCCGCCTTCGCTCCGGGTGTGCAGCAGCGCCTCGATCAGCCAGGCCGCGTGATCAGCGTCAGGCACGAGTATCGGCTTCACAGCGATATAGTCCCCTTTCTGCTTGGTTGCGGCCACCACGCCCCAATCCAGAAAACTGCTCATGTCGAAGCGAACAATGCGCTCGACGAATTCACGCTCGCCGAACTTCTCGCCCACGCGCCGCTTTACGTCGCGGATCGACGCGGTGCCTTGGAGCCGCAGAAGCCGGCCGACGGCCTCAGCAACCGCACCAATGAAAGGATACGCAGCGAAGAGCCGGGCGGTAAACCGGATGACCCAGCAAGACAGTGGACGATGATGCCGTATGGTCAGGTTATGAAACTCGGCTATTACAAAGCGATCGGAGCCGCAGCATTGGCTTCATGGATGATCGGAACCGGAGCGATGGCGGCGGAGCAGGCGGGAAAATGGACGACTGCGGAGAAGGACGGCCGTTTCGAGGCGTATTACGGCGAAGCCCTGATGCTCGGATGGCAGGCCGCGCCGCTGGCGAAACCGGTGGGCGGGGAGAAATTCGCGGGCAGCGCGTTTCTGCATCCCTTGCGCACGCCGGCCGGTTTCGAGTGGACGACCATCCAACCGGACGATCACAAGCACCACTTCGGCCTCTGGTGGCCGTGGAAATACATCGAGGTGGACGGTGCGAAATACAATTGCTGGGAAATCCAGGAAGGCCAGGGCGCGCACATGGCGGGAAGGATCGGACCTCTGATGATGCTGCCCGGCAACAGCGTCCAATGGGACTTCCTAAACGAGACGGTAATCAAGAAACCCGGTGCCGCTCCCCAAACCGTAACTCACGAGACGGCGCAGGTGGCCGTGTCAGTGGAAGGCGACGCGCAGGTGCTGGACATTTCCATCCGCCAAAAAGCGGCGGGATCTCCGGTGAAGATCCTGGAATACCGCTACAGCGGGTTCTCATGGCGCGGCCCGCTCTCATGGAACAAGGACAACAGCACCATGACGACCAGCGAGGGCAAGGACCGTGAAAACGCCAATGGCACTCCCGCCCGCTGGGTGGTGGTCAGCGGACCGACTCCCCACGGATCGGCATCGGTGCTCATGATGAGCGCGGCGGCGAACATGGCGGGCACGCCGGAACTGCTGCGCGTGTGGGATTCCAAGAACCAGAACGGAATGCCCTTCGTGAATTTCAATCCGGTGACCGAAAACCCCCTGCCCCTCGACGACGCGCATCCGGCCGTCTCAAACCGCAAATACCGCGTCATCGCCGCAGACCGGCTGATCGATGCCGCCGCAGCGGAAGCCGAGTGGCGCAAGTGGCTGGGAAAATGATCCCTCGGACCAGTAGCCCATATTCAGCTCAGGCCGAAGCCCATCACAAGACAGCCCAAGGCAACCTTGGGGAAAACTCTCGGCCGCTGCGCTGTTTAACCGCGTGTTGAACGCCGACTTCTTCGAAGGCGTGGTGATGAAGAAAGCCTCTGGTCTTTATCCCGTCCAACGCCGCAGTGGCACCGAGGAATGCAGAGCGATGGTGAAGCATAGGTTTCTTACTTGATAGGTAAGTTTGAACTTTTATTAAGAAACTCGTGTCGGGGCCTGTTCAAAAGTGGACTGAGACGGTTCAAAAGTGGAATTCTCACTTTGGGGTGCATATTCAAGTTGACTCCCGCATAAATGCAGGCTCGGAGGAGGCCGGAGCGGAGCGGAGGCCGACGGAGAGCCTGCATTTATGCGGCGGCCCTCCCCTCCCGAGGCGGAAGCATGTCAGCTTTCTTTGATCGCGCTCTCTGCGCATTACACACCATCTTCCTGCCTTGAAAAGAAACAGATCATCCACCGCCTGCCGCCGCGTTTTGTGCTCCGCATCCTTGCCGATTTCAATGACGGGGACCTCGACGCATCTGCGGCCGCCAGACATTTAGGCATCGGCAAATCCCGCCTCTATGAGCTGCGGAGCGACTACCTGAGCAGCAGAAGGACCTGCCAACCCAAAGCCAGCGGCGGCGGACATGGCCGCGTTTGGCCCGAAAAAGTCAGGGCATTCCTTCAAGACTTCCTGCCCTTGCAGAACCCGCCCAACTACCAACTCGTGGCTGACGAACTTCTCCGCCTCTACAACTTCAAGCGGGCGAGATCCAGCGTTGAAGTTCATGTCAAAACGCACTTCTCCCACCTCGTCCCTGCCGTCGCGCGAAAACAGCGCGCCTGCCGCCGCTTCCGCCGCGCACACATCGGAGAGCTTTATCAGCACGACAGTTCCATCCACCAATGGTGGCCCGCCGCCGCCAAACAAATCCTTCTGCTCACCGTCGATGACCATTCCGGCTTCAATGTTGCCGGACGTTTCGTCTCTGCCGACACAACATGGAATCACTTCTGCCACCTCCGCGCCGCTTTCGAAATCCACGGGTTGCCAGACGCTGTTTACACTGACGCATTGAGTCTCTTTGGCCCGAGCTCTGCCAACGACCATAGCGATCCGAGAAGCGAGTTCCAACGCGCCCTGCTTGGCCTTGGCGTAGCTCACCTTGTCGCTCCGACTCCCCAGGCCAAAGGCAAGATCGAACGCCGATTTGGCACTTTCCAGAAACGCATCGTCACTCTCCTGGCTCACGCCAGAGTTCAGACTTGGGAGCATGCCGATGAAGTCCTCCAAATGGAAATCAGCCGCCAGAACCGCACTCGCCAACGCAGCACCGGCAGGATCCCTCAGGATGTCTGGGAAAATGCCCTGCCGCAAAACAGGGGTCATCTTCGCCCACCACCTCCTTCCAGCCTGCTGGATCTCCACCTTTCCCTCCGCGCAATGCGCCGGGTCAACAATGACCAGACCATCGACTTTGAAGGCCAAAATTATGAAATCGCAACCACCGCACGCCAATCGGTCGCCATCATACATCACCCGAACCGGAAATTTTGGGTCCTCGAGCATCCGCCAAAAGATGTATGGCCCTGTGTATTAGGTGCTTTCAGCTTGTGAAAATAGTCCACTTTTGAACCGGCGAGAATTCCACTTTTGAACCGTCGCCAACATTTATTAAGAAACTCGTTGACACCTATGCGGCTTTAGTAATAAGTGTGCCAACACCTTCAATGAAATTGCACATACACCGGTTATCAAAATCCGATTGCCAGACAGCGATGTCGCTGGCATGGGCCGGTATTGTGCGCAACGGAGGCTTTATCCTCCGTAGCTATACCCAAGAAAACCCAGGCCAGGAGGCGAGCAACTAGAGAACCATTTAACTTCAGCTTTTACGGAACCCTGCTCGCCTCACCGCAGCAGGGTTTTTTATTTTCCAAATTCAACCGAAAGGAACTTAACGAATCTAATAGAACACTAAATTAAAGAATCGTGGCAAAGAAAAGCCCCGATGCCGGCGGCAACCAGCATCGAGGCGGATTTGGTCACTTAACAACAAGAGTATTGGAGCCCCGTTGCACTGTAACCGACTATACGGTTACGGTCTCAGGTGAGGTGTGTCAATAGCTGACCACCCAACTCTTCTCTTGTTCAGAGCGAACAAATCCCACGCCAACAGCTTTCAAAGACCAAAGGCTTCGTGGGAGGTGTGCCTGTAAACACCGAAACATCCGCCAGAGAAATCCTGCGGGTGCGACGCTATCAAGCGTGGCAGCGGTGTTCGTTCTTTTCTGTCGTAAGTGGCGCAGGGTTCCAACCAAGGCTCTGCGCCACTTCATTCGCGGTCATCGTTCAAGAGCAGGATTCCTGAGTGCCAATCAGGGGATGCCGGTGCAAATCCGGCTGACCGCACCATTTTCTTCAAACGCGGCGGGTGCCAGCTTGCGCAGCAGAGTCTCCAAAACTCCGCGGGCTCGGGGCAGCACCGAGACGCCGTGCCACTTTGAATGGGCCGCTAGACCCAAAATAAGCGAGAAACCGTCAGCCGATTCGGTCGGTGCGATTTTGGGGGTTTCGGGGCCGGTGGTTGTTGAGTTTTACCTTTGGGAACGCATTGACGCAGCCGCGTGATCCAGTTTTTGACGTTTGTCGGGGTATCTTCCTTGTCCTCTGGTGGAGTTTTTTGGGTATCAGGACATAGTTCACCCGGTGGCTTTATTGGAGCGGCTCAGGATAAGTGGCTCTATTGGTTCTGTTCAGGTGGCTTGGAGCCAGCGCAGGTGTTCCCAGGCGGCGAAAAGATCCTTCAGCCAGCTGTTGTAACTCATGATGCGGTAAATGACACGCCGGCCCGTGCGAACGATCTGCGCGGGCAGCAGGATGATGGCGTGTAAAAAGCGCCGGAACTCCATCTTGATGAGTTCCATCCCCCGTTCCTTGTCGGGCAGGAGCAAGCCGAACCACGCCTTGAGGTTCCAGGCCAGCGAAGTCATGACCATATAGGCCCAGTTGCTCAGCAGGTCATCCACCGGCATGCGCATCGCGTTGACGCCGTTCTTCAACTGCTCGATCACGTTCTCCTGATTGCACCGCCCGTTGGCCAGGCTGACGATCTCCTCCTGCGTGTAATCCTCGCGGTTGGTAATATAGAAGAAGTAACGGACCTCATCGAAGAGGACTTCCTCGCCCTTTTGCACGCTGATGTTCTTGCGCACCACCACCAGGCGATAACTGCGGGAGCATTTGGCCGGGCGGTAATCCATCTCGGCAACGCTTTCGCCTTCCAGCACCTTGTTCTGATAGCCCTTGAAGCGCACGATGCTTTCCTTGACCCGCTCGGGCTTGCTTCGCGGCTGGGTGGCAATCTCGTGGCGCGGCAGCCGTTCCAACGGCTTCCATGCTTCTTCGGGCAAGGCTTCGGCCAGTGCGACCACCTTCGGGTGCGCATCCATTCCGAAAATGAATTTGACTCCTTCCCCGTCCCAGCGGTCCAGTTCGCCGGTCAAGGTGAAGTCGGTGTCGCCGCGCAGGGTGATCGTCCCGGCGTGCGGGCGCACCCACTCAACCGCGCGGTTGATCCACGGCACGCAGCCCTCGTGGCTGGCCACGTTTCCGAGAAATGCTTGGCAAGGAATCAAGGACGAGGATGCGGTCATGCGGGCGGCAGGCGTGGTGGATGGCGGGCACGATTGGTGTTCATGGGAACATTCTTCGGGCCGGCTCTCTCCAGTGTGGACGGAAGGAACGCGAGGAGTTGGGTCGGATTGCTCGTTTATCGGGCTGATTTGCCCCTCAATTTTCCCGCCGAAGGTGGAGGGACGGCCGCGTCATCAGACGTGCGGAACCCGGCTCACCGCGCGCCTCCCGCAACGACCGCCAGTATCGCTTTCAGCCGCCCGGGCCGGGGCAGCGCCCTCCGCCGGGAAAAGCAGAAATCTTCCACGAGGAAACAGACCAACTACCTCCCGTGCTAATCTATTGCAACCGCTACTGATTCCATGAAAACCGCCCTCCTCCTCGGCCCTGCTGCTCGCGCCGCTGGCTGCGGCGGGCTAACCGCAACGCATGGAGCCTGTCTCTCGGATCGCGGCTGGCGGTTCTGCACCGGATCGCAGCAGCAAAAATGGAACTGCATCGTTCAAGGCCGCTCGGCTAATCCACCGCGAACCTCAAGGGATTTTCGTTTGAACGAAATCATTCATGGCAGTATCTAAACTTAACACTACTACACACAACAATAGAAACACTTATATGAAAACCATTACTAAATTCGCTCTGGCCGCCGGGCTTGCAGCCGTAGGGACCAGTGCCGCTTTCGCGGATGATCAACAACTGCAAAACCGTCTGGCAATGGAGCGTCAGGCCGCAGCGAGCAAACATGAAACCACCATCGCGGTTTATGCCCACCAGCGCGGCCTCGGGCAAACTGCGGCACACCGTAATCCCGAATTGCGCTTCGAGTGGCGCGCCAACAGTGGCAAGAGCCAAGGGTTTGGTTCATACACGTCGGCAGAGTAAACCTCCCGCCATCTGCTCCATAAGTCTCCCATTTGCTCGTCAAGAGCAGGGGGAGACTCTCATTCGCAGCATGAGCGAAGTTCGCCAATCCATGCACTTTTTTTTGACCACAAATCTCTACGTGCGCTCTCGGCTGGATTGATTGTTCAGAGTAAGATCAACGACTCCCTGTTCGCAGCACGGTTTTTGCTTTGGGCAGCGCCGTGCGTTTTGTTTTCATTTTTGCGGCTTTAATCGGCCCTCTGTTCAACATTCCATCGACGAGCGGCGCGGCTGTTGAGATTCCCTTCACCTACGCAGATGGGATGATTTGGATGAAGGTCAACGTCGTCGGACAACATGAACCTCTCAACTTCCTGCTCGATTCAGGTGCGGAGGCAAGCGTGTTTGACCTCCAAGTCGCACACAACCTTGGTTTGAAATTCGGCAGCCGCGAAGTGGTGCAGGGCGTTCAAGGGCGTTGTGTCAGCTTTCACGTTTCAGGAATCGACGCCCAAGTCGCAACCATTCCCATTGCGCGCTTGATGCTCGCCCTTGACCTGAGTCCGATAAGCCGTGGCTGTGGAAAACGAATTGATGGATTGGTGGGGGCGGACTTTTTTCACGGGCGGATCGTCCAAATTGATTATGCCGCGCAGAAAATACGGTTGCTTCAACGCAGCGAAATCGCTTCCGCATCTGCTGAAATGGTGCCTCTTGCCAGACGCAATGGTGCGCTGTGCGTTCGGGTCGGCGTTAATGGCAACGCGCCCCAATGGATGCGCCTCGATACCGGATGCAGTTCAGCGCTGGAGTTGGTCGCTGGCAGAACAGCCACAGCTAAAGCAGCACGGACCTCAATCGCGGCGGCCACAGGCTCCCGTCAATCCGTTCAAGCGGATGTAAAGCTCGGTTCTGAGCAATTCGCCATGATCAAGATTGGCCTCCACGACGAACCGATGTTTGCCGGTGAAGCGGGCCTGCTCGGAAACGGCCTGCTCTCGCAATTTCGCGTCACTGTGGATGTTGAAAAGTCGCGCCTGATCCTGTCACGGATCCATTAACAAAAGCTTCAATGCGTATTTTCCGACCTCGGTAACTACAGCGCGGAAAATCTGAATTGCGTAGCGAAAGGCGGTAATAGTGTTCAGATGAACATTATGTTTACAGAAAGTGAGCAGCAGATTCAGACCTTGCTCGCCGGGCATCTCGGCATGCATGAACGCAAGGGCGCGCTGAATCGTGAACCGAACAAGGCGCGGGGGCCAAACTTCTCCGGCGTGATCAGCGGCTTCGGCTTGGGCGGCTTCGATCATGACTTCAGAAAATGCTCCCACTCCCGCACTCGGTGCGCGTTGTGGGTGGAGAGAATCCGCCTCGCCCGGCAACGGTGTGGCGGCATCGCCGCAGACTCTCTGGAGGTTACTCTCCTCGCCTGCGGATACTTCCCCTCGCGGTAAAGGTAACAACCTTTCGGTTGTGGAACCAGGTGATGGCAGGCACTCGCCCAGTAACGGTGAGGCCCTTTCTGTGCAGGATCGTAAGACGTTGCCGTCCTTCCCTGCACCTACGAGTTCTGACAATAGCGGAGACGCCGGAAAAATTCAAGGGTTCAAAAGCCGGGAAAATCGTGGGGGCCTCCTCGGCACAGCCAAGGCGAACGCCATGGACGAATTTGAAGGCGCGAGTGAAAAGCGGGGAGTCCGGCAGGCGCTCTATGCGTGGTTGAAAGACAACGGCCACGCTCCAACCCCTGCGGAAGTGGTGCTGGACAAGGCACCTACGAATCGCGGAAAGGCGGTCAAAGATTCAATCCCTGAATTCGATGAACGATTCCGTATAGCTTACGATGAACACTATGAACAACTCACCAATAAACAGAATCCTGCGGGGGGAACCGATACATCCGGCGGACGCTTACCTGGCGCGGCACATAATGACGCAACTGGCCAGCAAGGACCAGTTGCCGCCAAGCGTGGCGGAACGGCTGGACGATCCGAAGTGGCCAATACAGAACTTGATCGACTTGCTCCACGAGGAAGTGCAGGCGGACCCGACGCTGTATCATCCGGCGCAGGATCACCTGCTGGAAAAGTATCCTCACAGCATGTATTAGATGCGCGGGTGGCCCAAAGAACGGCGACCGCATCTGTGTGGTAAAATACGGGACCACGAACCACCTGATCATCGTGTCCCTCGAAGGCAACCTGAAACAGTTTGGAGCGGCGGAAAGTGAAGCCGTTCTGCAAATCCAGTTTGACGAAAAAAACGCCAGCCCACGCTGGGATTACAACGTGGACTGGCAGGCCGGAAACGGAGCGCTCCCAAGGAAACCTCGCCCCACCGAATGCTGTATTGTCGGGCCTTGACCCTTCCCAGCACCAACTCACATAAAAAATACCGCCGGCCGGCGGAAAACTCAAGCTGTGATATAGTTTCACCACATGAGCAAACCACCGACTATCTCTCCCGAAGAATTCCTGGCGAAGCAACGCGAATTAGCGAAGCAGATGGAGAAGGAACACTCAGAGCAGCCGCCGATGTCGCTGGAGGAGTTCACGGCTCAAGTGAACGCGCTTCGGAACCGGAGCAAGGACGGACGCAGCGTGAGGCAGCGGCCCTCCGCAAGTGGGCGACCGACAAAGGGCTGATCCTACCGGCGGGAGAATTCGCCAAAACATTTCAAGAGCAGGGCGGGATGAACGGCGGGCAGGAACACAATGTCGTTTCCGATGAGAAGCGCGGCGTGAACTGACAAAAAAAATCCGCAGCGCCCAACAACGGTGCCACGGCGTCACAACAGGCTCTCTGGAAGTTGTTTTCCTCCCCTGCTGCTACGCAATTTCAAAATGCGCGGGGATCTCGGTAATTCAAGGCAGCAATTTTGCCGTACCTCAAAGAACCAGAACGGAAGTGAAAGGCGCGGCTGGCGCGGCAGCGCTTTGGCTTTTTCTCCCAGTTCGATATTTTCGCCTGATCGTTGCCGACGCCAAGCGTCTGCGCCCCGTTAGGCAATAAACCTGTGCTTGCACCACGCCCGGCACTCCTCCGTCTCGCTGCGCAACTGCACCGGATACGGGCTGCCGCCGCGCTTCATCACCACGCCCTCGAAGAAGTCGCACTTCAACACGCGGTTGATCTCCTTCAATCCGAGGTAGAACGAAAGCACAGCATCGCTTTCATCGCGGATCGAAGGTGGTAGCAGCACGGCATTTTCGGGAAACGAATTCCACACCCCAATCGACAGCCGCTCAACCTCAATGAACGTGGTGAGAATATCGCGCCGCTCCTCGTAACCGGGTGCTCCCGTTTCACAAATCCAATCGAGCACGACCAGCGAGCCGCGCCCGATCGCGTGCCTGCGTTCGAGCGCCTCGCAATCTGCCCAGACGAGGCCATGTCGCGCGAGTCCCCGAAGCTCCCGTAGCGCAGGCCCGAACTCGGCCGCAATCGAAAGCCGTTTGCCATGCCGGTTCCACATCGTGCCGGTTGGCGTGTGGACCAGCGCCCGCCAGCCGTTGTACTTGGGTTCGGCAAACCACGTCCCGGTTTTCCTTGGTGCCAAATCGAGCCTGCCGCCGCCGATGGGCCGCGCCGGGTAGGTGATGGCTGATTGTGGAGAGTCGGATTGCGCATTTATCAGGTTGATTTGCCGCGTTTGCGAATCGACTGGTGTGGAGATTGCCCCGGCTTTGCGTGAGGCCGTTTCTGCAGCGGTGCGCAGGGCGTCCGTCGTGGTCACGCATCGCTCGTTGCCGAAGATCGTGAGTGTGAGTTTGTCAGTCTTCATCGGGCAGCAGGACCGTGATGGCCGGTTGAGGGTCGTCGATGTCCAGCGCGCCGCAGACAGCCTTCAAGGTGACAAGCGGCGGCGTGCGATCACGGTTGTCGTTGCGAACATGCAGGCGGAAGGTCATCTGCGAGCCGTTTGTCCGCCGCGCCGCGCATCTCAGCATCCACACGATGTCCCACAGCCTGCCGTTCTCGTCCTGGGCGCGCACGCCTTCGGGCACGCGCACGTAATTCTCCCACACCGCGCGCGTGAGAAAGACCGGGAACTTCAAACCTGCCTCTCGCGCAACGGACGACACATCAATCTGGCAGCCGTCTGCCAGTGCCTGTTTGCGCGTGTAGCTGTAAATAATCTCGGCGTCGTCGAATGGATTGGCGTTCTCACTCATCGTCCTGCCCTCCCCGTCCGAGCTTGGTCTTCACGCTCGCGCTGATCGGAACCACCTTGTCTATGGCGAGGTTCTCATCCGGCGTGAACAGCGTGTGCCGCGCCGTGTGGAATTCCTTGTTCGGCTTGAACACGGCCTTGGCACTCAGGGCTGCGGCCGCGTTGTAGCGTGCGAACAACTCCTGTAGTTCGCCAATCAGCGGTTCCACGCTCGCCTCGGGAATCAGGTCACCCTTGATCTTCAACTCGAAGCTCTGCTTGAAGAACTTCGCCCCCTCTTCCCCGGCCACGCGCAGGATGGCTGCGTCATCGCTCGTGCCGCGATAGGAGTTGGAGAACCCGACGCGCACGACTTTCTCGCCGCTGCGGGCTTCCACCGAGGACGCCACGGCCATCTGGCCGCTGTAGTGGGCGAAGTAGAACTGCTTGGCGAGGATGATCAACTCACTCTTATCGAGTTCCAGAGCGCCTTCCAGAGCCTCGATCTGCGCGGCGCGTTCGAGGATTGCGCCGACCAGTGCGGCCACCTGACCGTCTGCATCGGGCAGGAGTGGATACGTCTTCACCACCTTGCCCGTGGCGGGCTTGGCGGCGATTCCGGCGAGGTTGAACTTCTTCAACCCGGCTGGTTGTGCTTTCGGTGCGGGCGCGGCTGGTGCTGCCGGCACTGCGGTTTCTGTCTTTGTCTTTTTCATTGGTTCCTTTCGGTTCTTTGTTGTTTCGCCGCGGCCATACGCAGACAGCGTATCTCTGCGGCAAAAAGGGGTTCAGTCATGGCTGTTAAATCCGATGTGGCGGTGCTTACTGCCGTTCTTGCCGGAGTAATCGCTCTTGGCTTTGCGCACATGGGCAATCTCCTTCAACAGCATGGCGGCGGTCACTTTCCATCGGGCGGGGTTCTCGTCTGTGGAGCCGGCGTAGATCGAGTTCAGACAGACGGTCAGAATATCGCCTCCGCTAAGCCCTTTCGCTTCAATGGCAACGGCGGCAAGATCGGCCAGGACGCGATCAGGGTTGGGCAGGTGCATCGCGAACAACTCGCGACGCATGGCGGCATCGGGAAGTTTGAACCGGATGTGACGCTGAATGCGCCGGAGCAGCGCGGGGTCGTAATTCCTGAACAGGTTCGTTGTGACAATCACCACGCCGTCGAACCGGTCGAGCTCCTGCATCAGCACGTTGCGGTTTTGGTTGATCGACGTGGAGCAGCTTTCACCGCTCGGTACGCGGCGGGAGAGAAGCGAATCGGCCTCGTCAAAGAAAAGCACGGCACCGATTTCCTTCGCCTGCTTAAACGCGGCGGCGATGTGCTTGGCCGTGTCGCCGAGATACTTTGAAATCACGGCGCTGTAATCGACCTGATAGAGCGGCTTGCCCAACTGCAACGCCACGCCGAGCGCGGCGCGGGTCTTGCCCGTTCCCGGCGGGCCGTAGAAGTTCAGGATGCATCGCCCTCGCTGCGGCTGGATTTGGCTGATGTTCCAAACGCTCTCCAACTGCTCGCGATGGCGGATTGAGCGCAGGCCCGCGAGGATGTCGGTTCGGACCTCCTCGTGAAGGATGAGGCGTTCGAGCGCATGATGCGGCTCCGGCTGGACAAGCACACCGAGGTCGGGCGCGGCGTTTCCATTTCCGCGGCGTCGCGGGTTTTGATTGTCTTCGATGACCGCCGCATCCGGCGGCAGCATGGTTTCAGTTTGGTCTGGCATGGCGGTTAGGGTTGCTGAGTGGCTGGAACATTTCTGACCTCGACGATCTCGCGCTTGGATGAGTGCATCGTGTGAAAGGTGACATCGGCGTAAACACACGGAGAGGACAGCCCGATCCACGCGTTGACCTCGGCTTCTCCGTCGCGATTCTTCTGCATCAGTTTTTTGTGTGTGATTGATTTCATGCTTCCTGCCTCTCGCAGTTCCGCGACTGAATCCATCCGATTTGATCGCCATATTTTTCACCATTTTTCGGGACGACCTTCGCTTGGCGCGAATGTTGAGGCGCGTTCACGGGTTGCATACAAGGATGAGCGCGGCACGGGGCGGCTGGTGAAAATCCTCGAAGCAAGATTCACCACCCTCAATCAGGCCGATCTCATCGACCGGTTTGAGCGTCAGATTATAGGTGATGATCTGCTCGACCGGGTTGGCCGTGTCACGATCCCATGTGAGCACTTCCGCGTCATCGGGGAGGTTGGCCACTAACTGCTTGAGCTGTTGGATGTTCATGATGTTTGGGGCTCCATGTCATCCGGCACTTGACCCATGATGCGGGAAACAGCAGAAGATTTCGCATCAACAGCAATTACACTTGGCATACCGTCATAGAGGCCTCGTTCGCCAGACTCGATGACTTCCTGAAAGCCGGCACTTGGCTTGGTCGCGAGAACGAAGTCGTGAATCTTTATGCCCATCATTTCCTGCCGAACGAACTCCGACCGGATTCGGTGTTTCACTCGCTGGGTCAGATCGGAATCGAAGTGGCCGTCTTGCAAGTGACTGACAGTCGAAAGAAATATGTGCGAAAGGATTTGGTTCTTTGGAACGAGCCCTGGGCGAACCCATGGCATGAAAGCTGTCCCGCTCCAGCAGCGATCATCGAATGGAAATGCCACGATCGCAGATTGTGTAGCGCAGACGTTGAGTGGCTCCGGCTGTTTACGGCACAATTTCCACAGACGATTGGATACTCGGCCTGCGCAATGCTTCGGGAAAACAGAGGCGTCTTCTACACCAAGGTCGAGGCCGGCGTTGTAAGCTGACGTCCTCACGATACGCCCTCCCAATCCAGCCACGTTTCCAGATCGGCCAGCGCCGCACGCACACAGCCGCCGCTGCCCACTGCGATCTACAGGGCCACGGGCTTTTGCGTTTTCCACCGGCGTATCAGAAACCCGGCGATTTCGTCGGTGGCCGGCGCTGCGAGTTTCACGGACTGGAACCTTGTCTGGAACCGCTCGGTGAGCAGGTCGAGTTGCAGGTTGCTCGTGCCGATGAACGCCTTGCCCGGCGGCAGCTTGTCGAGGTATACATCTGCGCCTCATCTCCAACGACTTACGTCGGGCACGAAGGGGCACATGACAAAATGCATGACAAGTTGACTTCCCGCGCCATGAAACATGAAAACGCGGAAACCGACACCTATCGTTGTCAGCAACGACCAGCACGAAATTAAAATCTACCCGAAGGAGAGCCGGGGCAGGCCCCTGCACCAGCTCTCTTATTACCGGGGCGGCAAACGGGAGCGGCGCAGCTTCGCCGACCTGAACGAGGCCAAGCGTGAGGCTCGTATCATCCTGGGCCAACTCGCGCGCGACAGCATCCAGGCCGAGAATCTCACGGCAGCGGAGATTGAGAGCTACACCATCGCACGCCGGATCCTCATGCCTCACAACACGCCGGTGCATGTGGCGGCGGAAAACTACGCCGCTGCCTGCGAGCAGCTCCCCGTGAACGTGTCCATCCACGATGCCATTCGCTACTTCAATGAATTCAACAAGGGCGTTGATCGCAAGCAAGTGATGGAGTTAGTCGATCCATACATCTCGGCCCTTCGGACGAGTGGCGTGACTGAAGCCTACATCAAGCTTGTCCGGCATGATGTCAGTTTGTTCGGGCGGTTTACGACTGGCCGAATGCTGCCTGATTTGCGGGCGCGCGATCTTGATGAATTTCTCCAAGGGTTGTCACTCGCACCGGTTACGAAGAACAACACGCGAAGGCATCTGATTACGTTTGGCAAATGGGCCGCAAGGCGCGGCTTTCTGGCTGATGGCTGGCGGGAGTTTGAAAACGCTGGCGTCTATCAGGAGCCGGCGACCGAAGTGTCCATCTTCACGCCTGACGAAATGACCCGGATTCTTGCCGCCTCAAACCGCCATCTTGCGACACCTTTTCTGGCCCTCGGAGCTTTTGCCGGTCTGCGCTCCGCCGAGATCACGCGCCTGGACTGGAAGAACGTGAATTTTGAGCGCGGGTTCATCGAAGTTCGGGCCGATATTGCCAAGACGCGCGCGAGAAGGCTTGTGCCGATCAGCGATAATCTCCGGGCATGGCTGAAGCCCTTCGCACTACTATGGGGGCCTGTGGTTCCGTATCACGGTCACGGCCATGTTGGGGTCGTGTTGAGGATTGCCGTCCGCGCCGGGTTGAAATGGAAGAAGAATGGACTGCGGCATAGTTATGTTTCCTACCGGCTGGCACAGACAGGCGACCCGGCGAGAACCGCGCTGGAGGCCGGACACAACCAGAGCATCTTGTTTCGCCATTATCGCGAGCTGGTCACGCCGGAGATGGCCGACAAATGGTTTTCCATTATGCCGCCACTCGAAATGGAGCGCGGCATGGTTGGCATTGGTCGTCGCAATTGGCACCGTTACGCGCAGGAAACATTCGTCGCCCTGCCGAAACCCGAGAACGCGGTGGCGTAAGCCACTTGGGGACAAGTCCGTTCGTTGCGCACCGAGAGGCAATGACGCGGCGAATTTGACACCGGGAGTGTGAGCACGAACAACGACACACGCACTCCTTCCATTCGTCCCGGCTGGGTCACGGAGACTCAGCTCGCGCAGCACTTGCAGATTTCCCGGCGGCATCTTCACAACCTGCGGCTTGCCGGGATGCCTCATATCTTGCTCGGCAGTTCCGTGAGATTTGATCTCTCGGAGGTCGAGTCATTCATCCGCTCCAACCGCCGCCTGTCGAGTCACGTTCAGCGCCAGCAGCGCCGGGCGGCACTTGCATTGAAGTAAGCAGAAAAATAAAGAGCCGGACGGTGTTAACGCCCGGCTCCGCTCACTATGAAAACGCTGATGACTGACTTGAACCCTCCAACCGGAGAATCCACATGAGCGAGCATGTCAACTCCACGCCGGTCGAACGCATCCAGCGGCTGCTCGGCGATCAGGTCGTCGTCATCTGGATGGCGCGCGGAACGAAAGCGCCGAAGTTTCGCGGCTGGCAGAAAGTCACCATCGAGAAGATGCGCGACCGTGGCTATCTCGCGAACCTGAACTCCGGTCACAACCTCGGGGTGCTGCTCGGCGCGCCATCAAGCGGGGTGTGCAGCATCGACATCGACGATGACGCAAGCCTCGAACCGTTCCTCGCGCTCAACCCGCAGCTTCGCTCTACGCTGCACACACGCGGCAAACGCGGCGGCAATTTGTGGGTGAAGATTCGCGGGGATTATCCGGCTCCGGCAAAGATCGAGACGCGCGATGGAAAAGCCTGGGGCGAATGGCGCAGCACGGGCAATCAGACGGTGATCCACGGTTTGCATCCCGAGGGCATGGAGTATCGCGCCGTCCATGAAGCCCCTGCCCTCGTGTTGACCTTTGGCGAGATTATCTGGCCGGATGATCTCGTGCTGCCGTGGCGTCCGCGCGCCACGGTTCCGCAGGAGGACAGCGCCGACGCCGATCTGCGCCGGCGCTTTGGCGACCCGTTGTACATGAGCCAGAGTCGTGACGGCGAGGCGTCGCGGGTGACCGGCATCAATGAGGCGTATTGAGCCGGGCTCTATTCCGTCGAGCACATCGCGCTCTATGAACCGGACGAGCGATCGTTCTTTCGTTTTCAGGCCGACACGGGGCTGTTTGTCACCGAGTCGGCGGATGCGATCAAGCAGGTCATCTCCAGCCGCCTGCTTGCCGTGTCCCGCGAAGCCGATCGCCTGAGAGTGCTGGAACGCTTCCGCACGGATCGCATGCTCAACTCGCTGGTATCGCAGCTTCGCGGCATCATCGAGCAGCGCCGGGCGTTTGTGGACCGTCCCCACGTCGTCCATCTCAGCAACGGCGTCATCGTTTTCGACGACAACGGCGAAGCGCGCCTGGAGCCGTTCTCACCCAGGTTCCGCAGCCGCAATCGTTCGCCGGTTGCCTATGAGCCGGAAGCGGTCTGCCCGCGCTTTCTCAATGAACTGGTGCTGCCGGCCGTGCATCCGGAGGACGCGGTGCTGTTGCAGAAGATGGCGGGGCAATGCCTGCTCGGAGTAAACCTGATCCAGCGGCTGACGCTGCTCGATGGGGCGGAAAAGCGCGGCAAGACACAGTTCGTGAACATCGTTCAGAAGCTCGTCGGGCAGGAGAACGTGACGCAGCTTCGCACGCAGCATCTTCTCGAACGCTTCGAGTTGTTCCGGTTCCTGCGCAAGACGCTCCTGGTCGGCATCGATGTGGACGAGGATTTCCTTTCCTCCAAGGGCGCGCCCGTGATCAAGGGACTGGTCGGCGGCGACTGGTTCGATGCCGAGCAGAAAGGCGGCTCGGGCTGTTTTCCGATGCAGGGGCGGTTCAACGCGTTCATCACGTCCAACTGCCGGCTGCGGGTGCGGTTGCAGGGCGACGTGGGCGCTTGGAGGCGGCGGTTGCTGATCGTGCGCTACGAAGCCCCGCCGCCCAGGAGACGCATTCTCGAATTCGCGGACGTGCTCGTTCGCGAGGAAGGCCCCGGCATCTTGAACTGGGCGCTGGAAGGTTTGTCGATGCTCCTGCGGGATGTCGCCGAGACCGGGGACATCAAACTTAGCGAGCGGCAGATGGGAGTGGTAGAGTCGTTGCTTGCCGAGAGCGACAGCCTGCGCGTGTTCCTGCGCGAGCGCGTCGAGCGCAGGGCGAACGGGGCGTTGACTGTCGGCGAGATGGTTGAGCGTTACGCGGAATTTTGCCCGGAGCGCGGCTGGGAGGCGTTGCCCGTCACCGTGATTCACCGCCAGCTCGAAAGCCTAATGCTGGAACTGTTCCAGGTCTGCCGATCCAACAGCGTCCAGCGCGAAGGCAAGTCGCAGAAGGGGTTTCGCGGCGTCGCATTCAAGGGCGAAGCAGCCGCCGAAGCAGAAGAAGAACCGGAGAACCTGTTTTGAGCCTCGACCCCGCCAAACTCGAAAACGTGCGCAATCAAGGCGGCAAGATCACCGCCCGCTGCCCCGCCTGCGCTGAGGCAGGCATGGACGAAAAGGGCGAGCACCTGTTCATTTGCGCCGATGGCCGGTTCGGGTGCGTCGTTCATCCAGGAGACGCGGGCAAGCCACACCGGAAGCGAATCGCGGCCCTCGCAGGCGAGAAGTCGGGTATCGCCCACGTCATCAAGGTGAATCTGCCGCTGCCGAGTCCCAACGCCGCCCCAGTGCCGGTGAGGCAGGGCTCGACTGTTAAACAACCCGCAAGCAAGTCTGCGCGCGATCTGCCCGACCTGTCCCCGGTGTATCACTGCCTGCTCTACGATCACCCGACGTTCCGGGAGCCGGTGAAAGGCGAGTTGATCCTCGGGATTTATCGCGAGGAAGACGGCGCGCCTTGCCCGATCCTGCTCTGGGTCGATCCGCATGTGGACCTGTTCTGGGACGTGGGGCTGCGCCGGCATGTGAAGCCGCCCCGTTACTACATCCAGATCAAGTGCCAACCGCAGATTGATCCGGTCACGGGCCATCCGGTGATCGAGGGGGCGGTGAACGCGCCCGACGCTTGATGCAAAAAGGTGGGCAGCGTTAGCAGGAAATCGGCTTCCCGCCCACAGCGCCCTTATCACCACACCAGCCGCGGCTGCCGACTCTTATGAGAGTTGCCAACTCGCGAGGGTTTCCAGGCTGATAAACCACCGCCGAGGTTCGCCTCATCTTTCGCGCCAACGCGGGCTGCTTTCAGACTCGAAAGGCTTTAAGCAAGAGCCGCAATGAGCGGCTTCCAGTTGTTCAGGTATGGAGTCAAGTCGCGTGCTGTGTCCTCGTAGGAGCCGTCGGCGATGCTGAGTTGCTCTTGCTGTTTGAGTCCCCGCGCCTCCCAACACCGCTGTTTCTTCGTCACCCAGACGTAGCTCTGGATCATTGCCTTTCCGGAGCCGTGGACCCTGCGAAGCATCGCAAGCATCGTTGCCGGTGGCAGGATCACATAATCGAGTTCCGTGTGATTCAAGCGGTGCAACGCGAACACCCAAAGATCAGCCGGCGATTGCGCCATCTTTTCTGCGTTCAGCGCAAACCATCCACACGCTTTGATGCCAGGCTGAAACGCGTCCTTCATGTGCGTTGGAAGGAAGTCCTTCGAGAACTTGACCTGCAGGGCCACGGTCTTTTTGCGGCTCTCGTTCGTGACCAACAGATCCGTGCCTGTATCCCTGGATGGTATCCAGATGAGGTAATCCGGAAACTTGCTCTCGATGTAGGAGCCAACCAGAAATTCGCCTGCATGCACGGTGAAGATGGGCTTCATAAGTTCGCAGACTACACCCCAGAGGCCGCCAGACAACTTTGAAGAGTCCTTCGCCTCAACTTCCGCGCCAACCGCGGCTGCCCCGTGCGAATGTGGGGTGGGACTAAGTCACTCGTTATTTGAGTTCTACCCAGCTTCTTCCTTCAACTCCAGATTTGCGCCAACCCTCGGTTTCAGAACGGACAACACCCCGCCGATTTCTTTGAAACGGTTGACGATCCCCCTAACCACTTGGTCCTTTTCCTTCCCAGGTAGGACATCGAAGGCTATGACAAAGTAACCATTCGATTCGCTTGCTACGAAGACATCCTTCTTGGCTGCCCACGGTTCGAGCAAGGCGCGGACCTCCCCGGCTCGCCCCCAGTTGGACGTAGTGAAAAAGCCCCAGAGCGGGCTACGCCCATATTGCTTCCACAATCCGAAATGAACTCCGAACCACAGTCCGCATCTGTGATCGGCTAATACGCTTGCGTAGATACCGCTGCGCGCTGAATCCGATGACGGCACGAGTCTCTTGCCTTTAGTCAAAGCACCTTCATTGAAAGCAAGTGACGTCGCCTCTTGAACCAAAGAGGTCAACTGAAGAACCAGCCTTGGCGTCTGTTGATCGGAAATCTGCTCCGATGAGAACGGCGTGAAGGCCGTGCTTTCTACTGCTTCGCAGAGCGCCTTCAACTGGAGCAGGTCACTTTTCGCAGACTTGTCGTCAGAGACTTCGTGGTCCAAAACAGAAAGCAACTTCGTCCAGGACGTGAGTGCGAGAATCGGGCCGTCGCCCGTTGTGATGCTGCGAACGATGCCAGCGGTGGCCTCTAGCTCAGTCGCTGAAATACCCGCTTCCTCCACCCTACGTTTGAGTTCACCCCACACCGTTTGCTCGCGAGCCTCCGGCACAACCACCAAGAGAATGGTGGGGTGGGTTTGTTTCGCGAGAATGCGCAGGTAGGAAACAGGTTGTTTGTCCGTCAGGCCCGCCCAGAACTTGTTTTCGACAAACACGTGCGGCTTGGCTTCGTCATCGTTACCCCACATATCCGGGCGATTATTGTCCTCCGTTTGCTGAGTTCGAAACCAAAGGCGTGGCATTTCAGGAACGACCCCGCGAAGAAGCTTCATCATTCCGTTACGAGCTGCTTCGCTGGATGCAAGAATGAACGACAGCGCGGAGGTCGCCACATTTTCACTTTCCTGGGAGAGACGCTCTTGAATGATGTGACTGAATACGGTTTGCATTTGCGTCCGGTTCTATTCGTTGTTTACCACGCGCACAAGCCCGCTCGAAACGACGATGTGTGTTGGGCGGTCGCTAGCAGAAAACTTCAGCCTCAACTTCCGCGCCACCCGCGCCCGGCGCGTGCAAATGTTGAAAAACATGGCGTGATTCAGAATCGGGCCACACGGTCCGGAATTTCGTGTTTCGCACGCGGCTGACTTCTGATACGTGCAATGCCATTGCCATGACTCCCTTCCGCCTCGCGCTGTTCGCCCTCCTCAGTATCGGTCTTGCGACCGGCTCGGCCCGGGAGGCGGACAAGTCACGGGATCTGACTTTCTATCTGGTGTCGGATGTCCACGTCGGCATGGCCTACAAGGACACTGTGCCGCCCTTCACCGCGGCGGATTACGAGGAGCACGTCGCCAGCACGCTCGACGTCCTCGCCACCATCCCGGGACGGCCGTGGCCCGCCAGTGGGCCGCTTGCCGAGGCGATGCGGGGACTTGGTCCGGTGCCGCCGCCGAAGGGCCTGATCGTTGCCGGCGACCTGACCGAAAGCGGCAGCCGTGCGCAGTGGACTGACTTCGACCGTCTGTTCCCGTGGAGGGGCCAGCCGCCCAAGCGCTTCCCGGTCTTCGCCTGCGCCGGCAATCATGATGGCGGTTCCAAGTCCGGTGCGGTGCGCAACGGCCTGCGCGCCCGGAACCAGGAGATGCTCAAGGCCGGCGTGCTGACACGGCTGTCGGACGACGGCCTGCACAGTGCGTGGGTCTGGCAGGGCGTGCATTTCATCAACGTCAACCTGTATCCGGGCGACACGCCCAAGGCTGGCACAAAGCCGGGCTCGATGCGGGACCCCGAGAAGAGCCTGTCGTTCCTGCGCACCTACCTGGCCACGACCGCCCCGCCTTCGACCCCGGTGGTGATCGTCCAGCATTTCGATCTGGGCAGCGCGGCGTGGTGGGATCAGGAACGGCGCAAGGCGTTCTACGAGGTGATCAAGGATGCGAACGTGATCGCCATTCTCCACGGCCACACCCACGGCATCACGCACCGGCTCTTCCCCGACGACCCCGACTATCAGGCGTTCGGTGGCGGCGGACCGCGTTTCGACTGTTTCTCGGCGGGAGCCTTCAAGGTGGACGCGAAACGCGGCTCCCCATACCCCGGTCCCCGCCATCCCTGCGAATGCTATGTCTTCCGGCTGACGGCGACCCGCTTCACCGCCGCCCACTTCATCGGTGACGAGGCGGGCTGGAATCCGGGCCGCCCCCAGGATTCCCTGACGGTGGTCAAGCCGCTAAGCCTGCCGATGACGGTGCCGCAGCGTTAGCGGCTGTTGATGCTTCATACGTGACCGGCGTATGCCGCCTCAACTTTCGCGCCACCCGCGCCTGCCCCATTCAAATGGTGCAAATTATGGCGTGATTCAGTGATTTAACGGCGCGAGGGGCGGCTGGCATAAAATTGGGGTGAAAACGAAACACTCCAACGCAATGCCGGACAAAGCCGGCACGCGCGCGGCGAGAACCGTGCAATTCCAGGCCATGCTGATCGCGTGGCGCAAACGCAACCAGCTCAGCCGTGAGGAAGCCGCCCGCCTCCTTTGCTGCACCGCATCCACCATCGGCCAGTGGGAACATGGCCGCGCCCTGCAGCAAGGGGTGAGCCTGCCGGCCATCGTCGCCTTCATCGAAGGGGGTGCGCTGTGAACGTGCTCAATCATTACGAACACTCCGCGAGCGTCGAGGGCTACGGAGTCGAGGCCGACGGGAACGACGGTTACACAAGGGTGCCGACCGTGCAGTTCGAGTATCCCGAGGACGACGAGCCTGAACGTCCGGTGGTGCGCGACCAGTGGCGGAACGAATCGCTGCTGGTGAAGTGCCAGCGCCGGTTCGCGCCGGTGAAGAGCGGCGACGTGATGGCCACGCCGATGTTGGACAAGCGGCTCGACGTGTTGCAGTTCGCGTTAAGGGAGGCGGTGGAGAAGATGGACGTGGGCGCGATCTGCAAGCTGGCCGACAAGGCCCGCGCGGCAACGGAGCGCCTCGCCCCCGAGAAGATCGCCGAGTCCTCGCCGGGCACGCGGGAGTTGCACGAGGACATCGTGATTCACGACGACGCGGAGCGGGGCAAGGTGGTCATCCAGTTCCCGCAGCCCGCCGATCAGCGCACACGCCGCTGGGTGCAGATGTGCGGGTTCTTCGGCAGCGGCCACGGAGCCACGTTCTGGCGCAAGCGCACGTTCCTCCGGGGCGGGAATGTTGCGCTCGATCGCGCCCACCATTGCGTGGAGCGCGTGCTGGAAAACCGCCGCAAGCTGGAAGCAGCGCAGCAGCCCGCCGCCGAGCAAGCAGCAACCTCAACCTCCAACCCGTTCACATGGTAGCCGCGATGAAACCGATTGAATTCGCAACGCTGCTTGCCGAATGGCGGGCACGGAACGGTTACACGGACAAGGAAGCTGCCGCCGCGATTGGCACCCGCTACGGTGCGTTCCTCCACTGGCTGCACGGGCAATACGTGCCGGGCTACTTCACGCTGGTGGCGGTGCTGCGGCAGATCCGCGACGGGCGCGATCCGCTGGTGGACGCGAGCCTCAAGCCCGCCGAGTTCGCCGCCATTCTGACGAGTTGGCGCGGACAGCAAGGGTTCTCGCAACGGCAGGCCGCCGTGGCCCTTGACTGCGAGTTCGCCGCCCTTCAATCGTGGGAGCAGCAGGAGCATGTGCCCCAGCAGCCCGGGCTTGCCGAGATTATACGCAGACTACGGAAGCCGGTGGATGCCGAGCGCGTGAAAGTCGTGACCCGGATCAAGCGCCCGATCGAGCCGGAAGCGTTCGCGGCGCGCTTGCGGGATTGGCGTCAGCGTCATCGACTGTCGCAGGCGCAGGCGGGACGAATCCTCGGCACCACGGCGCGGACGATCTGGGTCTGGGAGAAGGCGCACTCGCTGCCAAACCGTCCACTGGCGGTGCTTGGAAAACTCGATGCTCAGCCGGTGGGCGCAACGCAAATCCACGGCTGGCTGAAGCGAACCGCACAGCAGCGCGATCCGAGGGGCGGCTTCGGCAAAAAGCTGCGTGCATGGCGCAAGGCGAACGGGTTGAACCAAGCCGAGGCGTGCAAGGCGCTTGGTCTGCCGCTCGATCAAGCGTTGATCTCGAAATGGGAGAAGCGGAAGGCGTTGCCCCGGCCCAAGCGGCTGAAGGCAATCTTGGCGATCATTGCGAGAGGCGCGAGGTGATCTGATGCCAGTTCCGCACGTTTGATGGCGCGACTATCCCTCCATCCTCGGCGGGGAAATTGAAGGGCAAATCAGCCCGATAAACGCATTCAAACCGGCTGTTCCATTGCGACTTCTTCGAGGGCGTGGTGATGAAGCGCGCCGGCAGTCCGTATCCGGTCCAGTTGCGGAGCGAGACGGAGGAGTGCCGGGCGTGGTGCAAGCACAGGTTTATTGCCTGAAGGGGCACCGCCGTTCTCCATGTGGCAAGGATGCTGGCACTCATCAAGGAGGGCGCGCAATGAACCACCTCCGCACCCATGAGAAGTGCGGCTTCGAGCCGTCCGTGACCGCGCACGATCAGGCCGCTGCGTTTGCTCACGGTGATGGGAGCGCGCCAGCCCTGCTCCTGAATGATGGCGGCGAGAAGCTGGATCTGATGGGCGCTGTGCCTGTTCGGGTTGACCGGATTGGGACGCAGTCGGGCGGGATCGACCAGGGCATTGTTCGCACAGTGGACTTTGAGGCTCACGCCAGCATGCGTCGTGTCAATCTTGACAGGCGGCTGGGCTATATGCGTCGATTGCGTATATGCCAAGGCCCAAACGCAAAACGATCCCGGACAAGGATCACAAAATCTTCGCCCAACTGCTGGTTGATTACCGCGAGCGCAACAACTACAGCCAGCGGGACGCGGCGCTGGCGCTTGGTTGCTCGAAGCGCACCTTGCAGAACTGGGAGCAGGCGCGCGCGATGCCGCAGGGGTTCGGGTTCAACGCAATGCTCAACCTCATCACCGCGCCGGAGAAAGTTAAACGAAGCCGCAAGCGGGCTTGATCGTTGCGCAACGATCAGAGGCTGTTCAGCGCAAACTCGTGCGGGAAATAGCCGCCAGCGGCACGTCCATGCAGCAGTTCATCGCAGGGATCACTTCCTCGAACACACCTGCGACGGCCTGAACCAGTTCATAGCCGGTGCAGGCGCGCAGTTCGCTCTCCGGCATCGGATAGTAAAGCTGGAACCCGGCCCAGCCCTGTGGCGAACACTTCCGCAGCGCTGTGCGCAAGGGAGTCGTGCCGGTGAAATTCCGCTCGGTCCATTCGCCGGCGTTCTCGCTGAGCACAGTGGCG
This sequence comes from uncultured Verrucomicrobiae bacterium, assembly GCA_963751395.1. Lineage (GTDB taxonomy): Bacteria > Verrucomicrobiota > Verrucomicrobiia > Chthoniobacterales > Chthoniobacteraceae > CAVVUC01. Next base: position 1,943,542 of record CAVVUC010000001.1, read on the forward strand.
ATGAAACCTTCGCGCTTCACCAACCGGACCAGTTCGCGGTCAAACTTGGTGCCCGCCCGGCACTGCTTCACCAGCCGGTGCCAGTCGAAATCATCGCGCAATCCCCACGGCTTGTCCGCCTCCGGTCCCGACACATATCCGCGCTCGATCTGCAATCCGCTCTTGAACACCTTGCGGTCGCCATCCGCCGAGATGAAGAGTTTGGCACAGCCGAAGTTCACCTTGTGCGACACCGGCTTGGCTGCCCGGTTGGCGCGCGGCAGCCAACAGATCCATTGCCAGAAAACGCCACGGCCCCAGCGGTCCGTCAGGAATGGCGTGCCATGTCGGGATTCGAGATGGAACTTGAGAATTTGTGTGATCCGCTCGTGCGGTTCGAGGTTGCCGACCCGGATGCCGCGTTCGAAATCAATCCACTCGGGCCGGAATGCCTCCCCGGTGGGCAGTTCAGCGGCACCCGCGTCAATTCTCTTCCGGAGCGGGAGCCAGTCCGGGGAAGTGCGCTTCTTGACTTCGCGGCGTGCGTTCATAACTGCCGCGGATAGCAGGCGGCGGAGAGCCGCTCAAGCCCGGAGTTCAATCGTTGCGCAACGAGAGGTTGACGTGCGCTTCGGGGAATGGACTCCATTCCAGCCGACGTTTCCAAACGCCTCCTCAACCGCGACTTTGCCAATCTCATCAAACGGGTTCAGTCGGGCGGCAAGATCAGCCGCGCAGAACGGGCCATGCTGCAAACGATGGCGTCCGGTTCGTCCGGCGACTTGCCGCCATTCGCAAAGGATTATGCCGAGCTTTCCATCGTGCTCGGCGCCAGCCGTCAGGCCGTCAACTCATGGAAAAAATTCGAGGATGCACCGAAGCCGCGCAACAACGGACTCCACGACGTGCAGGCGTGGCGTGAATTCATGGCGCGGCGCGGACTTAAGGGCGGCGATGTTGGCCCGACCGACGAACAATCCCGGTTGAAAGCGCGCAAGCTGCTGGCCGAGGTCGAGGAGCGAGAGTTCCGGCTGGCGGTCAGGCGTGGTGAGTTTGTCGGCGTCGAGCAGGTGAAAACCGATTGGACCAGGGTGGTCGGTCAGGCGACCTCGCTACTGCGGCGCAAGTTTGAGCAGGAGTTACCGCCGGTTCTTTCCGGCCTCGATGCGACCGGCATTCAGGAGGAATGCCGCAAGGCGATCGACGAGGTGCTGACCATCCTGCACGAAGGCGGCAGTTAGAGCCTCATGCCTTGTGAGCCTCGTCCACGATCAGGTTTTCCACAGGGAATCCCAGCCTGCGGCAATGTTCGACGATCTGGCGGTAGGTGGCGGCGGGCAGGACCGGCTTCCGTGCCAGTATCCAAAGACACTTTCTGTCAGGCGTGCCCACTGCGGCAGCCGAATAATCCTCCGCAAGCCATACGATGAAGTAATTGCCCTGCCTGGCTCGTGGAATGAACACGGAGAACCACTCGTTGAAGCGCACTTCAAACACCGCATGGGTTTGCGAATTCACCGCCGTCGCAGTCCCCCGAACCTGCGTCGGTTTGCCATTCTTAATCGCGCGGTTGATTACGGAAACGGTGCCATCCGGTTTGAGTTGATACTCGGCGGTCGATTGCGTGCAGCCGCGTTGAAAGAACATCGGCAGGCGCGCGACCTCGTGCCACCTGCCCATGTAACGCGACACCTCGACATTCGCCACGGTGGGAAGCGGTTTTTTGAGAGTCGAAGCGCACGCGCCAAGGAGCATGGGTGCAGCGAGGAGAAGAGCAAGATTGGCGCGCATGCCGCACTATACGCTTCCCGACCGGCAATGTAATCAGATTTGACTCCCGCCGTGTGGGGTGACTCAGCTTCAACAAATCTGGCGCGAAGCCTGGCGGCCGCCTGACCGCCGCCCGCCGTGGCAATGGGCCGAAGAGCATATCAACTCGATCCCATACTCGCCCATTCCGGGGCGGTTCCGTTCGGAAAACTCGCCGCAGGTGCGCGAGCCGCTCGAAGCCATCGTCGATCCGAAAGTGCGGCTCGTTTCGATCATCGCCTCGATCCAGTCGAGCAAGACCTGTGTCGGCGAGCTGGCGCTTTCCTACATCATTCCGAATCTGCCGGGGCCAACCCTGTGGCTCGACCAGACGGACGAGGACGCCGAAGACCAGTCCGAAGCCCGGCTGCAAAGGCTTTTCGAGGAATGCGAAGCCGTGCGCTCGCTTTTCCCGCGCGACCGTCACAAGCGCCGGAAGAACACGATCCATTTTCGCAACGGCATGTCGCTTTGGGTGCTGGGCGCGCACAACAAGACCAACTTGCAGCGCCGCTCGATTCGCTGGCTTTTTGGGGACGAAACATGGCGTTGGCCGACAGGTCACATGGCGGAGGCCGAGGCGCGCGTCACCGCATTCGGCTGGCTTGGCAAGTGCGTGTTCATGAGCCAGGGCGGCGAGGAAAACGACGACACGCACCGCAAGTTCGAGACGACCGACATGCGGGAGTGGACGTTTGCCTGTCCGTCGTGCGGAGCGCGCCAGCCCTTCAAATGGGAAAACATCGAGTGGTCGAAGTCGGCGCGGGATGAAAACGGCCAGTGGGACTTTGGCGAAGTCCGGCGCACAGCCTCCCTGCGATGCGAGGGATGCGGGTTTCAATTCGAGGACACGGATCGCACCCGTCGTGAGTTGAATGCCACGGGCAGCTTCGTTCCGCAGAACCCTCGCGCCGCACGTGAGAACGTCGGGTTTCATTGGAATTCTTTAGCCACGATGAGCTGGGGCGCGCTGGCCGAGCTTTACCTGCGGGCGAAGGACGTGGCTCGGCGCGGTGACATGACGCTGCTGCAACAGTTCTACCAGAAGCGGCTTGCTTTGCCATGGCGCGATTACGTCGAGGACTACAAGCTGGAGATCACGAAGACCGGTTACCGCAAAGGCGAGAGCTGGGAGGAAACCGCCGGCGTCACCCGTCAGGGCCGGATCATTGCCGCGCCCTACGATGCGGGTGAGGTCGCCGTCCAGCTCATCATTCTCACGGTGGACGTGCAGATGGATCACTTCTTCGCCGTCGTTCGCGCATGGAGCGGAAACGGTTCGTCGCGCCTGGTCTGGAACGAGCGGCTGCTTTCCTACAACGACATCGACACGTTGCAGGAGCGGTTCGGAATTCACCCGCAGCTTGTTTTTCTCGATGCCGGACATGCGACCTACGACGTGTATCGCGAGTGCTCGCAACGCGGCTGGGTGGCGCTCATCGGCGACAGGCGGCTGACCTTTGTGCATCGCACCAGATCAGGCCAGAGCGTGCAGCGGTTTTATTCGCCGCGCCGCAAGGTGTCGCTTGGGCAGAACCGGTTCTGCCATGTCCACTACTGGAGCAATCTGAACGTGAAGGATGCGCTCGCCCGGCTGCGGCGCAACCAGGATGCGGAACAGGGGCCGACATGGGAGGTGGCCGACGACATCGACGAGGATTATCTCGCGCAAATGGAAAGCGAGCAGCGGGTGAAGAAAAACGGGAAGTGGTTCTGGGAGCAGGTGGGGAAACGGCCCAATCATTATTTCGATTGTGAGGCCATGCAGATCGCCGCCGCATTCATGCTGAAGCTGGTTGGACGCGAGTCGATGGAGACATCCGTGCCCGATCAGGTTGACGCACCGGCAGAAGCATGACGCCTCACCAATTCCCCGATCGTTGCGCAACGAGCGAAACACAATGAACTACGCATCCCTCTCCGAACCGTTCGCCTCCGAGTGTTTGCGGCTTGAGGCGGTCACGGCCTGCGTCGGGTTTGACGACGTGCTCGATGTGGCGCTCGCCCACAACCATCCGCACCTGGACACGATGATCGTGGTGACAAGCCACGAGGATCGCGCCACGCATCTCGTTGCCCGCAAGCATGGCGCAATCTGCGTGCAGACCGATCTCTTCCGCAAGAACGGGCGCGGATTCAACAAAGGCGCGGCGATCAATGTCGGGTTCGACCGGTTTCAGTATCACGGCTGGCGGCTCCATCTCGATGCGGACATTCTGCTCCCCGACAACTTCCGGCGCGTGCTCTTTAACCACACGCATCTGGACACCAACTCGATTCACGGCGCGGATCGGGTCGATGTGATCGGCCTGGATGAACTCGACGCGCTCAAAGCGCAGTTGGCGAAGGAACCGCAGCACGCCTGGTCGTCCTTCCTCAATCCCTCGCACCATCGGCCGCTCTCGCCACGCTACATTGATCTGCTTCGCGGCTACGTGCCGATTGGCTTCTTCCAGCTCTGGCACGCGAGCACGCACAAGCCCTATCCGTATTCGCTCGGCACTGCGGCGCATGACGACGTGATGTTCGCGGCACTCTGGCCGCAGTCGCATCGGCGGCATTTGCCGACTGTTGTTTGCTACCACCTCTGCGCGCGTCCGCCCGCCCTTGGCGAGAACTGGGACGGCAAACGCAAGCAGCCGCGGATTTCATAGTTCTCTCGGTGCGCACCGAGCGGCGGCAAGTTGACGCGGCGGCGGAGGCATGAAAGCAAAACTCTTCGCGCTGTTCACCACCATCGCACTGGCCGGCTGTCAGGCAGGCAGATACATCGGCCCGTCGCTCGGCATTTCCTGTGGCTACGAGGGAGCCGCCATCGGCGTCACGCTCTACGGCGAGAACCCAGTCACCCAGGGCAAGACCGGCCTGACCAACAGCCCCGTGCAAATCACCAACGGCCAGTGAAAAACCCTGTCACACAGCTTGGCAAGGCGCTCGCCGTCCCGAATGCCGGGCGCTCATCGCAGTGGCACGCGGTTCGCATGAGGCATTTGCAGGCGCATCCGTTCTGCGCGTTCTGCGGCGGCACTGACAGCCTCGAAGTCCATCACGTCCGACCATTCCACATCGACCGGGATCGCGAACTCGATTCATCGAACCTCATCACTCTCTGCGAAAAGATCGGTGCGCAATGTCATCTGCGCGTCGGCCATTTCGGCAACTGGAAAAGCCACAACCCGCTCGTGCGCCAGGTCGCAACCGCTCTGAAAAACCTTCCCGCGCAATGCTGCGCCAAAACCCAAAAACTTCCTCAATCGCCATGACATCCACCGAAGCCAAACGCACACTGATCGCCATCCAAACGCTGCTCGCCGTTGAGCCCGACGGGAAGGTCGGACAGAAAACGCATGCCGCTCTCGATGCTCTCGACACGCTCTCCCGGCAGCAATCTCTCAGCGCCTCAACTTCTCAACCTCTCAACTTCTCCGGCCGCATGTCCACGTTCGGCGGGCCTGACGATCTCGGCGTGAAACCCGCCGAGGGGCTTGCCGCCTGGGATGGAGCGCCGTCCGAGGAAATTCGCACCGCCACCGATCCACGCGGCGTGAGTTTGTTTCTCGCCGAGCAACCGAACGGCACGACCGGCCTCGCGCGTCGGCTCAATCCGGAGGCGTATTACTGCGCCTACCGCTGGGACACCCACATCCCGCGCTCGCAAATCCGCGCGCAGAAGGTGCGGCTCTCGGCCAATGGCAACGAGCTTTTCGCCGTGGTCGCCGACTGGGGACCGAACATCAAGACCGGACGCGTGATCGACCTCTCGACAGGCGCGGCGAACCGGCTCGGATTGCGCACCGATGAGGTGGTGCGGGTTGAAGTGCTTGA
>CAVVUC010000002.1:0-2058129 GCA_963751395.1 uncultured Verrucomicrobiae bacterium
GCGAAAACAGCGCCCTTAAAATGTTGGCGGAGAAGATGCGAAAACAACGGAAATGAATAATCGCCTGCTATACTACAGAAAATCGAGTTAAGAATGCAGTCATGCGTTGATAGAGTTGAGGCACGTCCTCATCTTTGTGTTCGGCCAAATGATGGGCAGCGGCATTCCCTACCCCAGCCATCCAGTCGATGTCCTTGACCACGATCTTGTCGATTACTTTCGCCGCATAAAGGGATTGCTTGAAACTCTCAATGGTAGGTCGCTGCACTGTCGGTTTGCAGTTATTAGCGTCGCACAACTTGCGAAGGCGCTCTTCAAGTGCTGCACGTAGGACGATGGCAGCAGCCAGATTGAATTTCGATTTCAACAGTTCCTCGGCGTGCTCCAGGAGATCACCGAGCACGTCCGCGCTCACCAATTCTTCGATAGTGGCAAGTCGTCCTTTGGCCAACGCACTTGCGATCGTATCTAAAACAGCGCTAATTTGTTCAAAGCGATGCTTCTCATTGTTTTGAGGTGGCTTCAGCATTTCATCCCAGACCAGTCCGAAGGAACCAAGCTTGGCAATCAGCAGACGACAACCTGCCGCCAGACCATTGAGCTTTCCACTGTCCACCCATTCCATGTAGTTGGAGGTTCGTGCCGTTGCTCTGACTGCGGATGCTTCCTTTTGGAGGTCCTCTACAAAATCAATCAACTCATGTGAGGCTTTCATGAACTATTCTAAGATTTCGGATGTATCTGCACGTCCACGACATCAGCAGGATCGAATTCCTCGTTGGCGTGGCACTCTTCCGCATTGAAAACCATTACATTTTCTATGATGCGCTGATTCCGTAACGTGAAGTCAACCCGTTGATAACCCATGCCCGATTCTGGCATCTGTGCAAGTCGCTGGCTCCACAATTCATTGAGTCGTATAGTTTTCATTTGTCAGCAATTTTAACAGGCCCGGTTACTGTTCCATCAGGAAGCCCGTTTACAAAAATAACCTCCACACCGCCACCGGGTTGGTTATTAGCGGGCTGAGTTGTCCCGCGTTTAAGATCAGTGTCCTTTGGAGGTGAAAGCGTGAACACATTGCTCGCAGGCGCACTGTTCGGAAGTGCGTACCTCGCAACAGCATCGGCCCCGGTCTTTACATGCGCATCCGCGTCTTCTTTGGTGGTCGCAAATGTTCCGGCTGTAAGACCCTTGCCGACCGTAATACGCTTGTCATTCGCATAGGCGGAGAAACGCTTAAATATCTCACCCAATATAGTTAGCGTTATGGGTGCATTCTCTGCGGCGGCATTAGTTGCTTTGGCTGAAAATTCTTGACATTCGGCGAGCATAGCAAGCTTCTGCGTTCCACTAGCATATTTTGCCGCAACAGCTTTGCGATCTGACAAAACGTGAAATTTTTCATTTGCCAATGCAATCAGCCGAACACCTCTAAGTGACTCGGGCTCTCGTGGAATAAGCCTAACATCTGTGACGCTGAGCACTGATTTGCGGGCTTCTGCTAATACGTATGTCCAATCCGTCATACGCATTTGCCACGGATATTCTCCATCTTTGAGAAAGACTTGGGAGTTGACGATAATCCCCGCTTCAGTCCCTCCCGTGTTAAGCGTTGCAATAACTTTCTGATACCCCATCCGATACTCTGGTTGAGTAGGCAGCCACATTTCTAACCGATTAACAAGTTTCAGCATTCTGTGTTATGTATCAGAAAGTATCATGCTCAAGCAAAGACTTCTTGTTGTTTTTCAAAGCACCGAAGAAATCCAGCCAGAGATGCACCAGAATCGGGGAAGTGGAAACGCCCTGAGTATCCACCTCCAATCGCTGACTCGCGATTGGAAGCAGTACGTCTGGAAGCTGCTAGAGGATGCGAAGGCACGAGAAGTCAGCCCGCTCAAAATGTTGGCGGTGAAGATGCGACGGCCATCACCGCCGAACAACTCTTCGACATCCCCAAAACGCTGAACTAATCGGGGTGAAGACCTCTGCGGAGATCATGGAGGATGGACAAATTGGTTTTTGTGGTTCAGATTAGCCGATCTAGTCCCTATGCCATCATTTGCAACATACGCAAACCTTCGGGAGTGGGGAGAAACCCCTGCTGCCAAAGCAATGTTGAAAGTGGCTTCCCATCGGCCGGGGAAAACAACCTTTTTATCGCACTCCACGGACGAAGACGACCTCGTTCCTGGCGCTGTGCATATTCTCGAGAATCATGGAGGTAAGGTATATGTCGATCATCGCGATCCGACATTGCCGGAAACTGACTGTTTAGCGATCGCGGAGCACTTACGCACCGTTATTGCAGGTTGTCGAAAATTTGTGATGCTTGCAACACCGCGATCTAAAGATAGTAAATGGATACCTTGGGAGCTAGGTTTAGGGGATGGCTTGCGAAACAACACAAATGTGGCGTTGTTCCCCTCGGCGGAGTCCGCAGCCGACCAGCAATGGGCCGAACGTGAGTATCTTGGTCTCTATCAACGGATAGTTTGGGGCCGACTGGAAGGCTCTGATGATCCTCTTTGGCTTGTCTGGAATTATCGCACAAATACCGCAGAATCCTTGACTAAATGGCTCGCCAGAACTTGAAGTAATATAGCATTTGACGAACGAGCGATGATTGACTAGAACCTAAAACACACACACCAAGACTCCTATGGCCAGCAAAAAAAGAATTTTCATAAGTTATGATTTCGATGAGGATAAGCACTACAGATACCTCCTCACGGCATGGGATAAAAACGGGGAATTTGATTTTGAATTCTACGACTCGTCTTTGAAGGTGGCTGTCAATAGCGAAGACGCTGCTTATGTGCGTAGCGTGATTAAACCAAAGATTCAGAGATCAACCCACCTTCTCTGCCTTGTGGGAGAAAAAGCTTGTAAGAGTGAATGGATCGCGTGGGAGATCGACAAAGCAATTGAGGCAAAAGCAAAGCTCATCGCTGTCAAACTTAAATCTACAAATACGACTCCACCTAACCTTTTGGGAGTTGGGGCTATATGGGCGATGTCGTTTACTTTTGATGCAATTAAGAAAGCTGTGGAATCTGCTTAGACCGTTTCAAGCGGGTAGCGAAATCAAGTAAGGCGCAGCCATATACTTCAACGGCAGATGGAACATACCGATTTCCCTGCTCTTTATCTAGCCGCTGATAATGCTTCGACAGAAGCCCAGAATTCGCTGCTGCGGTATCATCGCTTCAACAATATACTTCTCATTGTAGGGGCGGGCGTCGCTGCGTGGAGTGACTCGTCTCGGTGCTTGGCTATTCTGAGCGCGTTATTGTTTCTGGGTTCCCTCTTTCTATACGTCTTTGGGCAACAGAGCGATCTCCAAGCGAAGTGGTATGAGGCGCGTGCGCTTGCGGAGTCAATTAAGACAGCAACGTGGCGTTTCGTCATGAGTGCAGAACCTTTTAATGATTCATCGGAACATAGTTGTTTGGACACGTTCAGACGCCTTCTGGATGAGCCTTGAGCGAAAACAAAGGTATCGGTAAGTACCTCGCAGGATATTGGTCAGATAAGGATCAAGTTTCCGCCGAAATGTTGCGAGTCCGAAATAGTGGGTTCGACGAGAAGAGTAAGACCTATTTAACTGGTCGAATTGATGAACAACGCGCTTGGTATGCTCGCAAATCGGGAGAGAATCGGAAAGCATCTCAAAAATGGTTCATCGGATTGTGCGTCTTGTATGGGATTGTAATCATATTCTTACTCGTGCGTATTGCGATTCCCGATACACGTTATCTTCCTATTGAGGCTTTTACGGTTGCAGCGAGTTGTGCGATCGGCTGGATGCAATTGAAGCGCTTTAACGAATTGGCCAGCGCATATGGACTCACCACGCACGAGATCGGAATTATTAAAAGCCGCTTCACAGCAGTTTCTGATGCACCCGGTCTCGCCAAATTTGTCAGCGATGCAGAGAACGCATTTTCACGAGAGCATACCCAGTGGGCTGCGCGGCGAGACCACGCGACGTAAGAGTCCTACCGCCTGCGTGACGCTGCGATCAGCGCGTCGCGAAGCCAATCGCTTTTCTTTTTTCCGCTTGCTTTGATCGCACGTTGAATCTCTTCGCTCTCGTCCTTCGAGAGTCGCGTTGAAATAAAAATAGATCGCGATTCCGATGCCGGAACTTTTGGGCGACCGCGCAATGCTTTCTTTTGTTGTGTCACAAATAATGCTTGAACCTTGCCTTTTCTTGTGTCACAAAAAAGAGAGGAAATCAACGTATGAAAAATTTCAATCTTTCATCTGAGCACGGGAAGCCAATCGGAATCTGGATTCGAGTTTCCACAGAAGATCAAGCCCAGGGTGACAGCCCAAAACATCACGAGGCACGCGCCCGCCACTACGCCAGTGCGAAGGATTGGAATGTAAAAGAAGTGTATGACCTTGCGGGAGTCTCCGGCAAATCCGTGATGGATCATCCCGAAACGAAACGGATGCTCGCAGATGTTCGGCGTGGCCACATCTCCGCTCTTGTTTTTTCAAAGCTCGCCCGTTTCAGCCGCAATGCCCGCGAACTCATGGATTTTTCCGACATCTTCCGTGAGAACAACGCGGACATTGTTTCGCTACAGGAGAACATCGACACCGGCACACCGTCAGGCCGGTTGTTCTACAACATGGTTGCGGTAATGGCACAATGGGAGCGGGAAGAAATCACAGACCGAGTGAAAGCGTCCGTCGCTATCCGAGCGAAGCTTCACAAACCGCTTGGAGGACAAGCGCCCTTTGGCTTCACATGGAATGAACAAAAACTTGAACCGCATCCCGACGAAGCCCCGGTGCGAAAACTTATTTACGAACTTTTCGCCGAACACCGCCGCAAGAAAGCAGTCGCCAGAATTCTAAATGATCGTGGATACCGGACCCGGAACGGTTCCAACTTTAGTGACACCACCGTTCACCGACTCATCCAAGACCCGACCGCCAAAGGCATCCATCGCACAAACTACACGAAGCATGTCGGCGAGGGAAAAGCATGGGCATTGAAGGCCGAGCACGATTGGATTCTCCATGAAATCCCCGCAATCGTATCGCCTGAACTTTGGGATCAATGCAACGCACTTCTTGAAGCCAGGAAAACCACCCGCGAAAAACCCGGCAAACGTCCGGTCCATCTTTTTGCTGGATTGGTTTTTTGCACATGCGGCCAGAAAATGTATGTGACTTCGAGCACCCCAAAATACGTTTGTCAGAAGTGCCGCAACCGCATCCCCGCCGTCGATCTTGAAGCAATCTTTCTTGAAGAATTGAAAGGCTATCTTCTCTCCCCCGAACACATCGCCGAATATCTTGAAAAAGCACACACGACTATCGACGAGAAAACGCGGATCGTGGAAACACTCACCAAAGAATTTGAGCGAGTGAAAGCCGAAGCAGAAAAAGTCTATCGCCTCTACATCGACGACAAACTTACTCCCGACCAATTCAGCGAAAGGTATCAGCCTCTTGATGAACAAAAGAAGCAGATTGAAGCAGAAATTCCCAAAGCCGAAGCCGACCTTTCGCTTCTAAAAATCGACGGACTTTCGAGCGAATATATCATGGAAGAAGTCAGAGATATTCATGCTTGCTGGCCCAATATGAACACTGAAGAGAGGCGACGAATCGTTGAAACTCTCGTCAAACGCATCACCATCGGCGGTGATGAAATCGACATAAGTCTATGCTACTTACCTACTTTCAGAGAAATGACAAATAGGCAACACATGCTCAGGGGTTCATCGCGGAGACGAGGATGAACTCGGCGGGAAAAGTCATCGACCCGGCGGCGCGCGAGATGGTGACCTTCCCGTCTTCGAGCGGCTGGCGCATGACCTCGAGCGTGGAGCGGCGGAACTCCGGCAACTCGTCGAGAAAAAGGACGCCGTTGTGCGCGAGGCTGACTTCGCCGGGCGTCGGGTTTGCCGAACCTCCGAGAAGTCCGACGTCGGAGATCGTGTGATGCGGCGACCGGAACGGGCGCACGGCGACGAACGAATGCTTCGGATCGAGCAGGCCGCAGATGCTGTGGATCTTCGTGGTGTCGATCGCCTCGTCGAGCGTCATCGGCGGGATGATCGTCGGGATGCGTTTGGCGAGCATCGACTTGCCGGAGCCGGGAGGACCGATCATCAGGAGGTTGTGACCTCCGGCGACGGCGACCTCGATCGCGCGTTTGACGTGGTGCTGGCCTTTCACGTCGGCGAAATCGGCATCGTAATTCTGATGCGACTCGAAAAACGCGGCCAGGTCTTCCTTCACCGGTTCGAGCTGCTGTTCGCCTTTAAGGAACTGAAACACCTGGCGCAAATTGGCGACGCCATAAACGTCGATGCCCTCGACAACCGCCGCCTCCCGGGCATTCGATGCGGGAACAAAGAGCGCCTTCCTGCCGCTGCGCCTTGCTTCGAGCGCGATGGGCAGCACGCCTCTCACGGAGCGCACTGCACCGGTGAGCGCGAGTTCGCCGACAAATGAGAAGCCGGCGGCGTTCGCGAGGTCGAGGTCTTCGCCGGCGGCGACCATGCCGAGCGCGATCGGGAGATCGAAGCTGGGGCCTTCCTTTTTCACGTCGGCCGGGGCGAGGTTGATCGTGGTGCGTCCGTGGGGCCAGTAGTAGCCGCTGTTGCTGATCGCCGTGGTTACGCGGTCCTTGCTTTCCTTCACTGCGGTGTCGGGCAGGCCAACCACGATGATGACCGGACTTCCGCCTCCCGCATTGACCTCGATCTCGACCTCGAACGCATCGACGCCGTAAACGGCCGCGGAATAGACTTTAGCCAGCATTCCGGCAATTTTTCAGAAAACCCGCGCGATGGAAAGCATGAGAATCGTGCCTTTCCGCCAGCCGGTGGGAGCGATGCCACCACACCACGGCGGTCGGAGACACACCGCTACAGCGCCTTTCGACAAAGCAGGGCGAATTCTCTAAAACCCAAGTCCCGGTGGCAGTCCCATGCCGGAGGTAAGTTTGCCCATTTCGGCCTGGGCCATTTCCTTGCCCTTGTTGATCGCCTGTTTCACGCCGCTCAAGATCAGGTCTTCGAGCATCTCCACGTCGTTGGGATCGACGACGTCCTTGCTGATTTTGATCGAGAGGACGTCGCCGCCGCCATTGGCGACGACGGTGACCTTGCCTCCGCCCGCTGTGGCTTCGACGGTTTTCTCCGCCAGCTCGGCCTGTGTTTGCGCAAGTTGCTCCTGCATCTTCTGCGCTTGTTTCATCATTTTTTGGATGTTCATAGGGACTGGTTGAGAGTTTTTGGTTGAGAGTTGAGAGTTTAAATTCAAGCGGCTTTATCCGCAGTTGTTAGACCCTCGACTCTCAACTCTCAACTCTCAACTTTGATCAGGCGGGTTGGATTTCGGCTTTGAAAATTTCGAGGGCTTTTTTGATGAGCGGGTCGTTTTTGAATTCCTCCATCGGATCGGCGGGTGGTTCTACTTTTCGCTCGGGCAGCATCACCGGCGCGACCACGAGGCCGTCGCGAATCTCGCACTTGATCGTGAGCGGCCGGCCGGCCAGCGCGGTAAGAAGTTCGTCGAGAAATTTGCGGTAGTTCGGGCGCAGGATCGATTCCATCGCGTGGGTTTGATCCTTGGGAAAGCCGACGAGAAACACGCTGCCGTCGAGTCCGAGCGGTGTTCCTGATTCGATCCACGGACACATCAACGGACGTTTCACACGAACCTCCGACAGCAATGATGGCCAGATGTTTTCGTCATCGACGGCGGCAATTTTCGGCGGTTCTTCGCGGGCGACGTTTTCGACAACGGGAGCCGGCGCTGGCGCGGGAGCGGTTTCCACCACGATGCGCTTTACCGGGGCGGCTCTTGTTGGAGCGGCGACTTCCGGCCGTCGGATCGCGGGCGCGGCAACCGCCGGTTCGCCGCCGCCGCGCAGGGTCGCAAGCGTGTTGATGATTTCATTCAACGTCGTCTGCCCCAGCGTCTGGATCGCCTTGATGACGGCGATCTCGAAATGCAGCTTCTTGTTAGGAGCCCATTTCATACGGGTCTCGGCGGCGGCGAATTGCTCGATGAGTTCGAGCAGGCGGTCCATCGGGATTTGTTCCGCCTGCGATTTCAGCGCAGCCAGCGCCTCCTCGCCGAGTTCTTCCATAACTCCGTCCGGATCGGCTTTCGCGACGAGCAAATCGCGCAGATGCGAAATCAGATCGGCCATCAAGCGGCTCAAGTCCTTGCCCGCCTCGGCCTGGTCGTGAACCGCCGCGAGCGCCTGCGGCGAAGCGCCGGAAAGGATGTGGCCGCACAACGTCGAGACGGTCTCCTGCGCCGTGAAACCGAAAATCGAAAGCACGTCTGTCTCCGCAATTTTGTCTCCGCAAAACGCGACGAGCTGATCGAGCATCGACTCCGCGTCGCGCAGTCCGCCTTCCGCGCCTTTGGCAATCGCATTGGCGGCGGCATCGTCGAGCGCGATCTTCTCCTCCTTCGCGATGTATTGCAGATGCTTCGCGATCAGGTGCGCGGGAATGCGCCGCAGGTCGAACCGCTGGCAGCGGGAGAGAATGGTCGGCAGCACTTTCTGCGGCTCGGTGGTGGCGAAGACAAACTTCACATGCGCCGGCGGTTCCTCGAGAGTTTTCAGCAAGGCGTTGAACGCCGCCGAGGTGAGCATGTGGACCTCGTCGATGATGTAGATTTTGTATTTCCCACGGGTCGGCGCGTAGCGGACGTTGTCGCGAAGATCGCGCACCTGCTCGACGCCGTTGTTGCTCGCGCCGTCGATTTCCAGAACGTCGAGACTGTTGCCCTGGGAAATCTCCACACAGGCGTCGCACTCGCCGCACGGATTGACGGTCGGACCTTTCACGCAGTTGAGCGCCTTCGCGAGGATGCGCGCGGTCGATGTCTTGCCCGTGCCGCGCGGGCCGACAAACAAATAAGCGTGCGCCAGCCGGTTCTGCTCGATGGCATTTTTCAATGTCCGCGTGATGTGCTCCTGCCCGACGACGGCGTCGAAATTCTGGGGACGATATTTGCGGGCGAAGACTTGGTAGCTCACGGTCGGGAAACCTAAACGACGGACTAAAAAAGAGAAACTTTTTTGCTAGCTGAATGCGCGTTTCTTCACAATGGTCACCGCACAGACCGCATTTCTCCCTTTCGGTAAAATCAACCTCCAGCACGAATGTTTCGGACCGTTTTAGGAAAGATCAACCCAATTGCTTTTCGCAAGGCGGTGCAGTCGGCGAAGGCGAGCGTGACGGAGCACGAGCAGCGGCTCGTGGACATTTGCAGTCAGCCGGTGGATGAGGCGCTGCGAGCGATGGAGGTGACGGAGAGTGGTTTGTCCAAAGATGCGGCGGAGCGTGCCAGCGAGCGCTTCGGCCCAAACGTGCTGAGCCACAAGCGCGAGATCGGCATCGCGGGCGAACTGCTGAGCCGATGCAAGAACCCGCTCGTGATTCAGTTGCTCGTCATCTGTTTCGTCTCGCTCGCGATGGGAGACATCCGCTCCGCCACGGTGGTCGGCGGGATGATTTTCCTGAGCGTCGTGCTCGCCTACGTGCAGGAGCATCGGTCGAGCAGGGCGGTCGAGCAGTTGCAGGCGATGGTGCAGACCGATTGCGTGGTCGTGCGCGACCGGGTCGAGTGCGATCTGCCAATCGCGGAGATCGTGCCGGGCGACATCGTGGTGCTCAATGCGGGCGCGATCATTCCCGCCGACCTGCGCCTGATCAGCGCGAAGGATTTCTTCGTCAGCCAGTCGTCGCTCACCGGCGAGTCGATGCCCATCGAGAAAAATGCGGAGCCGTCCACGACGGCGGGGCGCGGCATCATCGAGCTTCAAAACGCCTGCTTTCAGGGCAGCAACGTCCTGAGCGGATCGGCGCGTGCCCTGGTGGTGAACACCGGCAGCAGAACGCACTTCGGTTCCATTGCCGAAAAGCTTGCGGGACAGCGCGTCCAGACCAGCTTCGACAAAGGCATCGCGCAGTTCACCTGGCTGATGATCCGGTTCATGGTCGTCATGGTCAGCGTCGTGTTTTTGATCGTGGGCCTCACCAAACACAACTGGGCCGAGGCGCTGTTGTTCGCCCTCTCCGTTGCGGTCGGCCTCACGCCCGAGATGCTGCCGATGATCGTGACGGTGAACCTTTCCAAAGGCGCGATGGCGATGTCGAAGAAGAAGGTCATCGTGAAGCGGCTGAACTCGATCCAGAACTTCGGCGCGATCGACATCCTCTGCACCGACAAGACCGGCACGCTGACGCAGGACCGCGTCATTCTCGAAAAGACGTCGATGTCACCAACCGCGACAGCGAGGACGTGCTGCGATACGCCTACATGAACAGCTACTACCAGACGGGGCTGCGCAATCTGCTCGACCGCTCCGTGCTCTCGCACAGCGATCTCGACGTCGAGCGCGGCTGCAAGAAGGTGGACGAGATTCCGTTCGACTTTCAGCGCAAGCGCATGTCGGTGGTGGTCGATTACGAGGGCGACCATGTGCTCATTTGCAAAGGCGCGGTCGAGGACATTTACAAGGCCTGCACGCATTATCAGGTCGATGACGAGATTCACCTGATGATCGACCTCATCAAGAACGATCTCCTGGAGGAATACGAGGAACTCAGCCGCGACGGCTATCGCGTGCTCGGCATCGCCTACCGCGAGTTCCCGCAGACCAGGAGCACCTTTTCCGTTGCCGATGAAAGCGATCTCATTCTGCTCGGCTACATCGCCTTTCTCGATCCGCCCAAGGGCTCTGCGGCGAAGGCGATCGCCTCGCTGCGCGATGTCGGCGTGGCCACCAAGATTCTCACCGGCGACAACGCGCTGGTGACCCGGAAGATTTGCAAGGACGTCGATCTCGATGCCGGGGAGATCATCACCGGCGATCAACTTGCCGGCTTGAGCGAGGAAGCGCTCGGCGAGCTGGCGGAAAAGACAAACGTCTTCGCGCGCCTCTCGCCGTCGCAGAAGGAGAGCATCATCATCGCCCTGCAAAAACGCGGCCACGTCATCGGCTACATGGGCGATGGCATCAACGACGCGCCATCCATGCGCGTGGCGGACGTTGGTATCTCTGTCGATACCGCCGTCGATGTCGCGAAGGAATCCGCCGACATCATTCTCCTGGAAAAAAGCCTGCTCGTGCTCGAAGACGGCATCATCGAGGGGCGGAAAGTCTTCGGCAACATCATCAAATACATCCGGATGGGTGCCAGCTCGAACTTCGGCAACATGTTCAGCGTCGTCGGCGCGAGCTATTTCCTTCCGTTCCTGCCGATGGCGCCGATCCAGGTCTTGCTGAACAATCTGCTCTACGACGCCTCGCAGGTCGGCATTCCGACGGACCATGTCGATGAGGAGTATCTCAAGACGCCGCGCAAATGGAACATCGCCAACATCCGCCGCTTCATGACGTTCATCGGGCCGATGAGTTCGATCTTCGATTACGCGACGTTTTTCCTGATGCTCTATTTCTTCAACTGCTGGCTGTTCTCCGCCGACGGCACCAGCGCGGAAATGAAATCATACTACGAGAAGCTGTTTCACACCGGCTGGTTTGTGGAATCGATCCTGACGCAGACGCTGATCGTTCACATCATTCGCACGCGGCGGATTCCGTTCCTGCAAAGCCTCGCAAGCCCGTTCCTCATCGGCACCACCCTCATCGTCATGGCGGCCGGAGCGTTCATTCCCTACTCGCGATTTGCGGCGTATTTCGGGTTCGTGCCTCTGCCGCGCATTTATTGGGTGTGGATCGCGGGCTTCCTTCTCTGCTACTCGGTGATCACCCATAACGTCAAAGTCTGGTTCCACCGCAAATACGGAATTGATTAACCATGAGAAGCCTTCTCGACGCCCTCCAGGACGGCCGTTTGATCGAACTGCCCGACAACCAAAAGAAACGCGCGCTGGAATATCTGGCCGCGCTCATCGAGGCGGTGCCCGGCGTGGAGGTCGAGGGCGGCGTCACTGAAAATGTCCTCGCTCGCGAGCAGGCACACAACACCGGCATCGGCCACGGTTGGGCGTGTCCGCATGCGCGCGCCCGGCACGATGGCGAACTGATTTGCTCGGTCGGCTGGAGTCCGGCCGGCATTGACTACGGATCGCCCGACGGCGCACCCGTGCATCTCATGGTGATGTATTTCGTGCCGGACACGCAGAAGAACGCCTACCTCAAGGAAATCTCGTCACTGGCCAAAGCGATTCTCACCCAGCCGGTCTTGAAGGATCTGAAATCCCTCACCGAGCTCGGCGAGGTCCGTCACGCGTTGCTCGACGCGATCAGCAGCGCGCTGGAATCGACCGCGCCCGAAGCGAAGGCGCGGATGATTCAGCTCGAAGTTCGACAAGCCGCCGCAGCGGAAGTCGGCCTGGCCCTGCCCGATGCCCTCGCCCGCGGCATCGTCCCGCTTTCCATCGTGGCCGTGCCCGGGATGAGTCCGGTCGTGCTCTGCCAGGACCGCGAACTGGTTCTTCTGCTCGAATCGCAGGATCAGCTTGCCCATCAACTCGCCCAGCAGGGACGAGCCGCGCATCACGGCGTCCAGGTGCTGCTTCGTGCCAGCGCCACCTACCAGCCGGACCGGGTGGTTTACGATTGCCTGGCGTTCCGATCCGAAGACAAGCAGCAGTAAAGGCGGACATTTTTCCTCCTTCCGAAAGGCGCTTGCGGAGGGCACAGCGCGCGTATCGCGCTCCAGCCGGCTTTACCTGTCGATCAGGTACTCGCCGGGCTTGGAGAATTCGTAAACCTGCGCCCCATGGTTCTCGATGCGGTAACCGCGAATGCGCAAATACTCGGGCGTTGCCTCGCTCTTCATTTCCTCATCGGTCAACCGGACGAGCTTGAAGCCGTCGTTTTCGACCTTGAGATCCCTGACCGTTACCTTCGCGCCGTCGCAGGCTTTGATCACCAGCGCCGCACCGTGGGCAACCTCGACGTTTTCGAGACGGATTTGTTCTCCCTCCAGCACGAGCGTTCCCTCGCCGCTGATGGAGCCGCCGGAGATTTTGGACCGCACTTCTGCGAGCGTCAGCGCAAACGAAGGCCGCAGCACCGCGCGCGGGCCGGGCGTCATCGGAATGTCCAGAATCAGCGTCTCCTGAGCTTCGTTGACCTTCATGCCGGCGGCGGAAAGCCGGGTGCACCCCGCCCGGTAAAAATCGGATTCCGCGGTCGCGCCGGATTCCGGCGGGCCGCCTGCCGCGTGTTTCGAAGCGGCGTCGGCCACGTTGTTTTTGATGGGGGAGAAGCACCAGCGGCGGTCAAAGACGGAAACCCCGACCCGTTCGTCCGGCCCGAAGAGTTTCGCGAGGTCCTGCATCATGGTTTCGAGCCGGGTGGGTTTTTTGAAAGAAGTGCGCGAGTCGTCCGCGTACTTCGGGTTCACGAACTCGGCGATGATGCCCTGCGTGCGTTCGAGAATCCGGGTGTAGGAAGCCATCCTGACCACCAGGACGTTGATGTTGCCGGGAAACATGGAGAAGCCGTGCTCGTTCGGCACGTCGCCCTCCGGGCTGACCGTCGCGCGGAGAAGCGGGTCGAGCTGGTTGTATTCTACGTTGACGACCAGTTCCCTGCCGTTGCCGACGAGCCGGGCCAGCCCGCCCACCGCTTCGCCGGGAACGCGGTTGACGGCGAGCGAGTTGAAGTCGAACCCCTTTTCGACCGAGACGCCGAGGGCGGCGGGCACGGCATTGAAGACCTGTCCGTTGGTGTCCTGAATAAAGACGAGGTGTTCGATGCCCTGCTGCTGGAGCCGGGCGGCGATTCCGCTGGTGTGCAACAGCATGTGGATGTCGCCGTGACCATGCGGCTTGAGGATCAGCTTGTATTTTTCCTGTAGCGCAAGGTGTCCCTCGTTGTCGGTGATGGCCGGGACGAGTTCCTGCTTGAGAATGTGAACCTGCTGTTTTTGCAGGCCGAACCAGTTGTTGGCTTCGAGTGAGGCGAGGGTTTTTGCGTTGGTGTCCTCGGAGGTCATGATGACCAGGGGCACCGGACGTGGGATGTCCATGCGCGATTCCATGGCCTTGAGACAGGCGGCGTAGTGCGCGAGGTAGGGCGTCGTCTGCGTCACCTCCACCGGGATGTCGAGCTTGATACCCGAATAGCCCAGCCGCTCGCCCAGCCCGCCCGCCACCAGCACGAAGCCGGTTTTGGCGAAATGGGCTTTGCCCAGAGCTTCATAGCGGTCGTAGGTCGCGTCGAATTGGGTCAGATCGACCGGATTCGGCTGATGCGGGACGAACCCTTCAAATGGATTGGTGCCTTTCCGGGCTTCGTTGAGCAACGTTCGCGCATTCGAGATATAGCCGGATAGTCCTCCGGGGTAGGATTGATCGATGCGGGTGAGGGTACCCAAAAAGTCAGACTTTGCCGCACTGTTCGTGCCGGGTTCGTCCCAGCCGGCAAACAGATGCCCCTGGTCTGCCTCTGTCAATTTCGCGATCAGCGCCTGTTCAGCCGGGTTGTTGGTGAGATTCTCTGCGTTCATTGTCTTCAATAAATTGCGCGGTTTGAATGATCGTATCATCATCGCCCCAGCGGCAGGAATCACTTTGTGAATTTCAGGCTTTATCCCTTCCGTTTGTCTTCGGCGGGCTAGTTCAACCATGGGTGCAGTCGGAGGGCTCGTGCCTCGCCTCCGCTGCATCCTTTAGCGTTAGCCGTTGTGGTCATTCAGAGTTAGTATGGCATCTCTTCCTCAATGGGTGTTGGCGGTTCCTTGTAGGGTTGGCGTGCCTCGCTGCTTGCTTTGATCTCCGCGCACCGTTCTGCGAAAAATTCGTTGTCTGGGTGCTCGGCAAGGTGACAAGGCTCGCAAAGCAAGCTGAGGTTGCCGAGGGAATGGTCGCCGCCACGGGAACGTTTTTGAAGGTGATGAATGTGAGCGCCCGTGAGGATGCGGATTGAAGCAGGATGGCTCCAGACGGCACGGGGCGAACACTTGAGCGTTCCGCATGGTTTACGGCACCGCTGGCAGGTGCCAGCATCGCGGATGAAGACAAGCGCACGCCTGCGCTCCCAGTCAGGCGGGTAAGTTGCTGATACGCGCCATTGAGGTTCATGGTGCTGCTCCCATAATTCGCGTTCTGCTCGGCGCTCTACGCGCAGACGTAGCAAGTGAATAGCCCAAGCAAGTGCAGCCCAAAACGGACCGCATAATCCGACGAGTAGAATGGAAACGAGAATGCTCATTCAGGAGCGGCGCTTCTGGTGGGCGTGAAATCGGCTAAGAGCACATCAGCGGCTGCCTTGGCGCGACAAAACGGCTGGAGAATATTAACGCCAGACTCGGCAACAAGAACGTAGGCGAGGCCAAAAGCTGAATTGCGCTTTGAGGCCTCTTCAAGAGCAGTGACTAGCTTGTGGACTTGATTGACGTCGTCCCAAATCCATTGGACAAGCCGAGCGGCACGCGAGATGACAACGGCCTCAGTTGCCTCGCCGCCGAGAAGGTCGTCTAACTCGAACAATTCGGAGATGATGTCGTGCTTGGTTCCGATCAGTTCGCCGCACACTCGTTCTGTCTCAGTCCGAAGCGCGTCGTCCATGTGGACGTTCGGCAACTCGCGTTGAATGTAGGTTCCGGTGTCGAGCATAGCCATCGCGCAACTGCGGGCTTCGTTCATCAAGGTTTGGACAGCGGCGGTGTTCATTAAAGAAGATACGTAGCGACGTTTAACATTCTAATTAGACGGTGGGAATTTCACCATCGCATTTATTTTTGAATGCATGGGCATGTTGTCCTTTGACTTGGTTGGGAATGGGTTGTCCGCAGAAAAGGGGGCACGCATCGTTCCCAAGCGTAGTTCCCGTTGACCGTAAAAACACCAGCTATGAACCTCGCCGCGCTTGGGGTTCAGACGCCGATGTCCTCGTTCCAGAGCGACGGGTTTTCCCGAATGAACTTCTCCATGAGCGCGATGCACTCGGCGTCCTGGAGAACCTCGACATGGATTCCGTGCGACCGGTTTTCCTCCTCGGGGCCGCTGAAAGTTTTGTTCTCGCCGACAATGATGCGCGGGATGCCGTAGAGCCGCGCCGCGCCGCTGCACATCGGGCACGGCGAGAGCGTGGAGTAAAGCACGCATTCCCGGTAAGTTTTCGCCGTCAGCCGCCCGGCGTTCTCGAGGCAGTTCATCTCCGCGTGGTGGATCACGCTGCCATGCTGGACGCGCTGGTTGTGACCGCGCCCGATGATTTTTCCGTCATGCACCAGCACCGAGCCGATGGGAATGCCGCCTTCAGAAAGGCCCTTGCGGGCCTCCTCGATCGCCGCTTTCAGGAATGGGTCGTTATTCACGGAACATCTCCAATGTCACCTCGCGTTCGCGGGCGTGATCGACAATAGGCGGCGGATAGTTTTTCGCAATCCTCAAACCAGCGGGCGGCGGCTCCGCGAGTTTCGCGGCATCGACATCGCGCAACTCGGGCAGCCATTGCTTGATGAACGCGCCTTCGGGATCGTAGCGCTTCGTTTGCGACCACGGATTCTGGATGCGAAAATAGGGGGCGGCGTCCGCGCCCGTGCCGGCACTCCACTGCCAGCCGCCGTTGTTCGATGCTATGTCGCCATCGACGAGCCGCTGCATGAAATACCGTTCGCCGTGGCGCCAGTCGATGTGCAGGTCCTTGGTCAGAAACATGGCGGTAATCATGCGCAGCCGGTTGTGCATAAAACCGGTTGCGTTGAGCTGGCGCATCCCGGCATCGACGATGGGGAAGCCGGTCTCGCCGTCGCACCAGCGCTGGAAATTTTCGCCCGGCCCGTGCCAGCCCAGACCGCGCCATTTCGCGTTGAACTCGTGTTCGAGCACGTCGGGAAAATGCCAGAGGATCTGCATGTAAAACTCGCGCCAGACGAGTTCGCTGATGAATGTGGCGATGCTCTTGCGTTGCGCGGCGTCGATCGGCTGCGCGACAAGCCGGGCGCACTTATTATAAATCTCGCGGATGGAAATCGTACCGAAGCGCAGGTCGGCGGAAAGCATCGAGGTGGTGTTGCCGGCGGGGATGTTGCGCCTCGCTCCGTAGTCGAAGATCGGGCCGCTCAAAAACGCCGACAGCCGTTTGCGCGCGGCTTTTTCGCCCGGCTCGGGAACGGTTGCGGTGCTCTTCAGATCCCAGTCCGCAAGCGCTGGCAGCGGCAGGCTTGCTATGTCCCGTGGCGTGGCGAGCCGCTTGATTGGTGAGCGGACGGCGGGCTTCTCCAGTTTCGCCCAAGCCTTCGAGTATGGTGTGAAAACGCGGAAGGTCGTGCCGGTGGCGGTGAGCACCTCGTCGCGTTCGTGAATCGCCGCATCCTTGAAATCGTGCGTCGCGACGCCGAGCCGCGAGGCCATTTTTTTCACGCGCTCCTCCATGGCGCGTCCGAATGGATCGGGATCGCGGTTGAAATAAATCGCCGTCGCCTTCATCTCGCGCACGAGTTTTTCCAGCTCCGCGTCCGCCGCCCCGCGCCGGACGATGAACCGGCCTCCGATGGCTTCGATGTTCTTGGCGAGCGAGTCGAGGCAGCCGCAGAGAAATTCCTGCCGGGGCGCGCCGGTCCAGCGGTGATGCTTTTTCCAGTCGCTCGCGATGTAAACCGGCACGACCTGCGCCCCGGTTTCGACGGCGGCGTGGAGAGCGGTGTTGTCGGTGATGCGAAGATCGCGGCGGAACCAGTGGATGACGGGCATGGGATGAATTTTGGATTTTAGATTTTGGATTTTAGATTTAAGACGTTTGTGTGTCCTTGCTGGATGCCGGGGCTTGAACTCACAATCTGAAATCTGAAATCTGAAATCACCAATCTAAACGCGTTCGGCATCATCGCCGGCAGCGGCGCGTATCCGCTCATCATGGCGCGCGCCGCGCGGGCAGCAGGCGTGCAACGCATCGTGGTCGCCGCCTTTCAGAACGAGACCGATCCGGCGCTCGCCGATCTCGTGGACGAAATCGAGTGGATGCGCGTTGGCCAGCTTGGCCGGTTGATTTCATTTTTCAAAAAAGCGCACATCCAGAACGCGGCGATGGCGGGGCAGATCAATCCCAAAAACCTGTTCGACCTGCGGCCCGACATCAAGGCGTTGCTCATCCTCGGAAAACTCAAGACGCGCAACGCGGAGACGATTTTTGGCGCGATCGGCGACGAGCTTGCGAAGGCCGGGACGACGCTGGTTCCGGCCACGACGTTCATGGAGGACTGCCTTGCGCAGCCCGGCCTGATCGCCGGCCCGCGCCTCGACAAGCGCGAGGAGCAGGACGTGCGCTACGGGCTCGGGATCGCGAAGGAAATCAGCCGGCTCGACATCGGCCAGACCGTGGTTGTGAAAAACGGAACCGTTCTCGCGGTCGAGGCGTTCGAGGGCACGAACGCCGCCATCCGCCGCGGCGGCGAGCTCGGGCGCAAGGACGCGGTGATGGTCAAGGTGTCGAAGCCGGGCCAGGATTTTCGGTTCGACGTGCCGGTGGTCGGCCCGCAGACGCTCGAAACCGCGCGCGACGCGCATCTGCGAGTGATCGCGGTCGAGGCGGGAAAAACTTTGCTGCTGGAAAAGGAAACCGTCTTCGCTCTTGCCGAAAAGCATCGCATCTCGATCGTCGGTCAAAATCTATGAACAAAATCAAAGCCGGTGTCGTTGGAGTCGGTTCCATTGGGAAAAATCACGCGCGGGTGATGTCGGAGATTGCCGGCGCTGAGTTCACCGCGATCCTCGACAGCAACGACGCAGGGAGCGCCGAGATCGCTCAGCGCTTCGGTGTCCGCGCGGCGGCATCGTTGGAAGAGTTTGCGACACTCATCGACGCGGCAACGATCGCCACGCCGACGCCGACGCATTACGAGATCGCGAAGTTCTTGATCGAGCGCGGAAAGCACGTGCTCATCGAGAAACCGATCACGGAAGAAACCGCACACGCCCGGGAGTTGATCGAACTGGCCGGCCGCCAAGGTGTGGTGCTGCAAGTCGGCCACATCGAGCGGTTCAACCCCGCGCTCTCCGCCCTCGAATCAAGGCTCACGCGTCCGCGCTTCATCGAGGCCTCGCGCCTTTCGCCTTATCCCGGTCGCTCACTGGATGTGGGTGTTGTGCTGGACGTGATGATTCACGATCTCGAAATCGTTCTGCATCTCGTGCGTTCGCCATGGGTGCAGGTCGATGCGGTGGGCGTGCCGATCCTGAGCAAGCGCGAGGACATCGCGAACGTGCGGATTCGTTTTGAAAATGGCTGCGTCGCCAACATCACCGCCAGTCGCATCAGCCAGGAGAAGCTGCGCAAGATTCGCGTGTTCCAGCAGGATGCGTATCTCTCGCTCGATTACCAAAATCAGAGCGGCTATCTGCTCCGCCTCGCGCGGGAGCACGAAAAGGAAAGCTCGCTTATCGGCAAACTGCTCGGCGTGGCGGCGGATGCGACGATTGTTACCGAGTTCGCCGGCAAGCGCATCGTGCGTGAGCCGGTCGAGGTGGAAAAAGGCGAGCCGCTGAAGAGGGAGATCGAGGCGTTCATCGACTGCGCACGCGCCGGTTCCCAGCCGAAAGTCTCCGGAGCGCAGGCTGCCAACGCCCTCGAGCTGGCGCTGGAAATCACGCGCGATATCGAAAGACAAAACGCGGGTGAATCCTCCGGAAAGCAATGAGAAGCTTGGGGGCGATTGCCAGATGATCGGGCGCAACCCGGCGCTTGCTGCCGGCCTCCTGTCTGGCGGCGGTTGCAGTCTTTCATTTTCACCAGAACGAACTACGGTGGAGGCTTCATCCTCAATTTAATCCGTGGCTTCCACACCGACAGAAACAGCACCATCGCCCACAGTCCCCCGCAAACGCCGCAGGTTCCGCGGCATCGTGTGCCTGTTGCTGCTGCTGGCTGCGATTGCGGCGCTCTATCCACCGGTTTTTCAGGCCGGCCTTCGCAATCTCGCGAAGCTCATCGCGTGGGGAAATGGCATCGAACTTGAAATCGGGAACGTGACCGGGAGCGTGCTCGAACCGATCGCGTTCACGGCAGTAAAAATGAAGTCAGCCTCGCCTTACGGCACGGTTTCCACGCTCGGCATCGGCAGACTCGAGGCATCGTTCTCGGCGGAGAATCTCCTCCTTAAACGCGGCGTCGGCTGGCTGCGGAAGCTCGTTCTCGAGGATGTCGATGCGGCGATGGAACTGACTCCAGCCCCTCCGGTGCCGGAGACTTCCAAGGCTGCGACCGAACCACCTGAAACCCGCAAAGCCTCCTGGTTTCCGTTTCCGGCGTCCATCGAAGTGCTGCGCGCAAATCTCACCGTTCGACAGGGCGGAAACCTTTTCCGGTTCGGCGATTTCCGTTTGAGCACGAGCGATGTCGAGGCCGGCGAACTTTACGTCGATGAAATCGAGATCCACGAGCCGTGGCTCACAAAGCGATTTGTGAAAGTCGCCGGGACCGTGGCAATGCGCGGTGAGCGCATCATCCTCGGGGATGTCGCACTCGATCCAGACACCAAAATCGAGGGGGCCTCGGCAAGTCTGCCCGACCTTTTGAAAGGCAGCCTGGCGATGGATTTCGACATCGCGGCATTCGGCGGAAAAATCCGTGGAGGAGTGAACAGCGTTTCGCGGAAGGGCGGCCACCTCAACTTCGAGGCGACCGGCTCGTTTTCGCAAATCTCCATCGCGACGCTGGCCGGCTTTCTCGACTCGCCTGACATCGCCGGCGGTGTCATCAAGGAGGGCAAGTTCACCTTCTCTGGCTCTCCTCGCGACCCTGAAAGGGCGACGCTTTCGACCCGGCTGGAAGCGACCGATTTTCGCTGGGGCGAGCGGCAGTGGAACTCCCTCGTGCTGGGCGCGACGATGGTCGAACGCCGGCTGCAGCTCCACGAGTTCCGGCTGCAGCAGGCGCACAACGCGCTCAGCTTGAAAGGCGAAATCGCGATCCCCGGCACTGGAGGCGACTGGCTTCAGTCGGAGTTCACATTCGACATCAAGGCGCAAATCGACAATCTCACCGAACTCTCCGCCCTTTTCGGACCGGGTTTTGCCGACATGGCCGGCAAGCTCACGATCGACGGAGCCGTGCGCGGCCACAATCGTTTGTTCGACGGCCAGCTCATCATCTCCGGCTCGCGCCTTTCCTACCGCACCGCGCCGCTCGATGTGCTTCAGGCCGCCATCAAGCTCAACGGCAACGAACTCGAAATCGTTCACTGCGAGTTCGCGCACAAAGACGATTACCTGCGGGGAAAAGGCACGCTCAACATTTTTGGCGAGCGCCAGTACTCCGGCGAAATCAAAGCCACCATTGCCGATCTGGCGCTCTACTCCGCGTTCATGCAGCCGCCTGTTGCGCCGCAGGCTTTCGCGGGCGGTCTCTCCGTCACCTGGTCCGGTGACGGCAGCGCCAGGGCGCATTCGGGAGCGTTTCAGGCGCAGTTGAAAAAAGTGCGGCCGCTCGTCCCCACCGCCGCGAACGCATTCGTCCTCGATGCGGACCTCGAAGCGACCTACGCGCCACAGAATATCTTCTTCAGCAAATTCGTGCTCGGCAACGGCGACACCTCGTTCGCCGCAACCGTCACCGCCAGCCCGGCGTCATTGAATCTCCAGACCATCCGCGTGCTGCACAAAAAGAACGTCTGCCTCGAGGGCGATGCGCTCCTGCCGATCAATGTTTGGGGCGCGTGGCAGAACCCGACCTCAACCGAGTTTTGGAAATCCGACGGCGAGTGCAAGCTCAAGCTCACCGCGAAAAATCTCGACCTGCACGAAACGCTGGCTCTCTCGGGACGCGACCTCGCGATGAAGGGCGAGATCACCGGAACCCTGACCACCGAAGGCACGCTCGCGAGCCCTGTCGCAAGCGGACAGGCGAAACTGACCAAAGGTGAAATCCCCATCGCAGCGGGAATCGTCGCGACCGAGGCGGCTGTCTCGCTTGCCGATCAAAATCTGGCCGTCGAGAAATTTGTCGGGCGCATTGCGGCCTGCGATTTCAGCGCGAGTGGAAATGTCGATCTCCACAACCGGATCGATCCCGGACTGAAACTCAACGTCCAGTCCAGAGCCACGAATGTCGCCCCGCGCGATTTCGTCAAACTTCGCGCCGACCTCGATCTCGACGTCGCAGGCTCATGGAGCGCGGCGCGCGTGAGCGGCACTGCGCGCCTCACAAACGCGGAGGTCAGTGCGAAGCTCGACTGGCTCTCGCTGATTCTCTTTGAAAAGCATCGCGATTTCGAGATCGACCCGCCGCTTACGATCTCGCAGGCTCCGTTCAACAACTGGAACCTGGACGTGCAAGTCACCAGCGCTGCGCCCCTGAAACTCAGTGGAAACCTCGGCGTCGCCAGACCCGATCTGTCGATCCGGGGACTTGCCGCGGAACCCGATCTCGCCGGCAACATCGTGTTTGAAAAAATGGCGTTCTCCTCCGGAACCACAGCCGTCACCGTGGAGCGCGCCGCGTTTCATTTTGAGAAACCCAAACCGCGGCTTCCGATCCTCGACGTTCACTGCACCGCCAGGGCTTCAGGCTATGACATCGACTGCTATTTGTTCGGTTCGCTCGATGAAAAGCAGGTGCTGCTTGCCTCCAATCCGCCACTGCCCGAACAAACCATCTTCCGCCTCCTCGTGCGCGGTTTCGCGCCGAAATCGGCGGCTGAGCAGTTGCCCGATTTTCTCGAAGGCGTTCCGTTCACGCTCGACTGCCCCTTCCTGCCCGACGGCAAGGATCAGGCGAACACGCTTTTCAACATGCCGACGAGCGAAGACACCGGGTTCTCCCTTCACAGTGCCCTCTGCCCCCCGCAGCGCTTGGAAGAGGGGACGACCGGCGAGTAATCCTGTAGATAGATCTTCTCTTAACTTCGTAACGAGTCTCCATGGACTTCGTCGGCCACGTACAATAAAAATGGGCCGGTCAACATTCCATTATGACGCCGCTGATCAAGTCATCGCCAGATGATTGTCGATAGGATCTCAAACCAGGACTACGTTCGCGTCTGCCTGCATGCTTATTTGGCGGACGTCACCATGCCCCCCGCCGCAGCATTTTGTCCCTTGCGCGCTGATTTTATCGAGATCGTGCCAGGCGGGCGTGTTGTCCTCCAGCGTCCCGATGAAGTCGAGATAACGCACACAGGCCGCGTGCAGGATGCCCATCACGTCGCTGGGGCTGTAGATGGGTTTCTTGAGCGCGGCCATTTTGTATTCTTCGCGGCCATTCCGGCCAACCACCTTGCGGTGGCGACGCCAAAACCTTCGCGATCAACTCCTCCATGCGAACTCCCTTGCTTTTGGCCAGATACTCCACCACCAGTATAACCGCATTGTCGCGAATGCGCTCCCGCAACGGCCCGGCTAATAGACCAATGTCAAAACACCGGATGTTCTCCCGCCGCAAAACCGCCCCCATCGCTCCGGGACGCTGCTTCGCTCAATGTTGCTGTGACCACCACCCGGTTAAAACATCCCAGCACTGCCTCAATCTCCAGTATACCCCTCCAAAATTCCACCAGTTTTCATTCCTCATTTTACCACATTCTCTTGGCAGTGGCTTCGCCAGCTTGGGATGCACCGTGTTGGAATCGAACCAACAACCCAGTGCAGTAGGTTGCGGGTGCGGAGTGGCGCGGAGTGGTTTTATTTGCTGGGTGGGTGGTATAGAGTTGTTGTGCAATTTGCTAGACGTTGCTAGAGTGCTTCCATGCTCCTGTCGTGGTTTGCTCCTACCAAGTCGCCGTTCCTTTACGTCCAATACCGTCCGCCAGGACAGGTGAAAAAGCGTTACGTTAAGACGGCGATCCGCAAAGAAGATCCCGACCATGCGCGGAAGATCGCGCTGGAGATCAACCGGCTTCAACGGACGCTGCTGCTGTCCGGCAACGGGGCAGCAGCGGGGGTTGAATCGAACGAGGGCGCGGGATGGTTTTGGGTGCCGGGCTGGCTGAGGACTCGCTACGCGAGCCGTTCCCGCACGCGGGCGGTCTATGAGGCGCAATGGGAGCGGCTCGTGGAGTTCCTGGTCGAAGCGCAGATTGACGGTCCGGCGCTGCTCGAACGCGCGGACTGCTTTAACTATCTCGATTTTCGCACTGCCCAGGTGAAGGAAAAGTCGGGGCGCAATGTTCGCATCAACACGGCGATCGGCGAGCTGAAGCTGCTCGGAATGGCGATGGACGAGGCTGTAGCCAGAGGACACGCCATGTCCAACCCCGCGCGCAAGCTCAAAATCGAGCGCGAGGATACAGCAATCAAGCCGGAGATTTCCGAAGACGAGGAGGAGAAGATTCTCGCGGCCCTCGCTACTCAGCCGGATTGGATGCAGTTGAGTTTCGAGATTGCGATTGCGACCGGACTGCGTTTCTCTGACACGCGGCTTGCCAGCGGGTCGATCCAATGGAGCAACGATCTGATCGAGATTGCTAAGCCGAAAGGCGGGCACAAACGCGCGTTCTCCATACCGATTTACGACTCGATCCGGAACGTGTTGCGGGTTTTTCACCAAAGCAAACGCCCTTTTTTGTGGACGATGCCCGAGAAGGATCGTGGCTTGAACGGCATTTTGTGGATGCGCTTTTTCCGCGAACTCGGTCTCGACCATCTCTGTTTTCATTGCACCCGCGTGACGTTCATCTCACGGGGCATGCGGGCCGGGATTCCCGAGAGTGTGATGATGAAGATGGTGAATCATGGGTTGAGTCTGATTAATCGCATTTACCAGCGCTGGACGAGCGACGACGTTCGCCGTTATGCGGCACTGATTCCAGGCCGGTCTTCCGGCGCCGCCACAAAACAAAATCCTCGGGAAAAACTTTCCCGGAAATCAGCGGGAGCCCCTCGTGTTTCCACTGGCGAGGAACCGCGTAGCTCAGGCGAAACGCCGCAGCCAGCTCCTTGAGAGTGACCGGAATTCCGGCGTCGAATTTCTTCTTCGCGGAATCGGGATCAATGTCGGAGAGCTGCGCGTCGCCAGTGCTTTCTCGATCTTTGTCGTTCATAGTTTTCTCCTGGTGCGCCCGTGAAGCGGGCGTCAACGCGGGTGGAAGTCCCGCCGGTGCAATTAGACGGTTCAGCACCGCAGACCGTGCCAACTGCGTCGCCGCGAGGCGGGGTGGGGAGCAGGCATGGAGTCGAACCGGCAGGTCGCAATGCACAGATGAACCACATAAATGAGCCTCGAAAAACACTCCCGGCAGCCGAGCCTCTCAAGAGTGGGCGAAGGCCGCAGAGTCGAGACCCAGACCAACCGTCGTGGGTTTTGACAATGGACCGGCGGGGTCTGCGTGGGCGACATGTCGCGAAGTGACGCGCGGGTAAACGGGGAGATCTGTCATGGCGGGTAAGCAAGACTCAACTGGCGGCACAACCCCAACAAAGGGGAAGGCCGTGCAGGCCAGGACAGAAGTCGGAGGCGTTCGTAGTAGTGATAATCCCGTGCCGGACCTCTGGTTCGGGCAACCCGCGGGGGAGCGAAGGGACGCCACTTGTTCCGCAGGAGCGAAGCGCAGGGAAGGACGTGGTGACGGCCCGCGAGGGCTACCAGCACCCGAGAAAGTCCGGCAACTGCAAATCACCCTGTATCGGAAAGCGAAGTCCAAGCCGGAATACCGGTTCTGGAGTCTATATGGAGAAGTGCAACGCGCCAACGTGCTGGCAGCAGCTTGGCGGCGCGTGAAAGCGAATGCAGGAGCGGCGGGGGTGGATGGAGTGAGCATCGAGGAACTCGCCGCCGATGCGCAGGTGGAAGCCGCGTGGCTGAACGCGCTGCAAGAGGAGCTTCACTGCAAAACGTACCGGCCCGCGCCGGTGCGCAGGGTGAAGATTCCCAAAGCCAGTGGAGGGTTTCGTGGGTTGGGGATTCCCACGGTGAAAGACCGCGTGGTGCAGATGGCGGTGTATCTGGTGCTGATGCCGATCTTCGAGGCGGACTTCCATCCGCGCTCCTTCGGTTTTCGGCCCGGACGGGGCGCCCACCAGGCGGTGGAGGTAATCCGGGAGGCATTGCGCATGGGCAAGACCGAGGTGGTCGATGCCGATCTGGGGCAATACTTCGACACGATCCCGCATCGGAAGCTGATGCGGCAGGTGGCCCGGCGGGTGAGCGACGGGATGATCCTGAAACTCATCAAAGCCTGGCTGCGCGCGCCGATCGTCGAGGAAGAGCAAGGCGGAGGCCGGAGGATGAAGGCCAACCCCTGTGGCACCCCGCAGGGCGGCGTCATTTCTCCCTTGCTGGCCAACATCTACCTTCATCCGCTGGATGAGGGCGTGAATGAATGCCGGCAAAAGCCGCGGATGGTGCGGTATGCGGACGATCTGGTGATCCTCTGTCGGCCCGGAGAAGGAGAGGGGATGAAGGAGCGGCTGGCTCGGTGGCTGCAAAGCCGGGGGCTGGCCCTGAACGAAACCAAGACCCGAGTGCTCCAGAGCTGCGCGAGCGGCTTTGAGTTCCTGGGTTTCACCTTCCGCTGGCAGCAGTCGAAGAAGGGAACGCCGTATGTGCATACCGAGCCGAGCGCCGGCGCAGAGCAGGCGCTCCGGGACCGGGTGCGTGAACTCACCCGGCGTCCCACCACCTGGAGAGCGACTGGCGAGGTTGTGCGCGAGATCAACCAAGTGACCCGTGGCTGGAGCAACTACTTTGCTTTGGCCCACCACCACCGGAGCTTCGGGCAGATGAATCACTTCATCGCCCACCGGCTGCGGCAATGGTTATGGCGCAAGCACGGGAATCCCTCGGGGAAATACCAGCGCTGGCCGGACCGCGAACTCTTCACCACGTATGGACTCTATCACCTGCCGGCGACGCTGGCGTAAGACATCGCAAACCGACAAAGGAACTCGGAAAGCCGGATGCGGGAAAACCGCCCGTCCGGTTTGATGAGGGGCGGGAAGCAGACGGTCACTGGCCCGCGGGCCTCTCAATCCGTCGCTTCCCGCCTACTCTACACAGATCTCACGATCTTCGCCGTGAGTTGTTTGCGCTGCTGGTAGATGCGCGCCCGCGTGCAGCGCATCGCGTCGGCGATTTCGGCCATGTTGCGTCCGTCGGCCATCAAGTCGGCCAGCTCGCGCTGGCGCGGTGTGAGCGTGGCAAGGAAGGTGGGAAACCACTCCATCGGAGCAACCCGGCGCAGGTGATGTTGCAACAGCGTCAAAACTTTTTGCCTCCATGCATCTGTTCACGCCGTGTGTTCATGGCCATCTTGGCGAGGATCGCCTCGGCGACACGCCACTTGCGCGCCTGCGCCATGTCCATGATGCGGATGATCGCGTCGGCCAGTTCCGCTTCCACGCCGCTGAACTCCGGCACCTTGTCGTCAGGCGGGTTGCCGTGGCGCAAGGCTTCCAGGGCCTCGGAAAGCTCGCTGTGAATGAGGGCGATCATCTCGCCATTGTTGCGCTCCTGGTCCCACCAGCCTTTCACGCGGGAGGTTGCGTGAACCTCTTTCGCGACCGCATCGAAAAACTGCCGGAACGCCTTTGCCTCGAATTCCATCGTCATGCGATCTCCTTCGGGGACGCGACCTGATGGATGCGCAGCGGGTAGCTGCGGTCATAAACCATCGGCCCGACCTCCTTTTGGTTTGCGTAACCCATCGCCATCATTTCGAGCTTGGCGTCGATCTGATCGCAGTAGTGCAGCACGACCGCCTCGGGCATCTTCGGCTCGACCGGCGACCCCCACTCCAACTGGCCGTGGTGCGAGAGGACAAGGTGGCAGAGGCATTGGATGACGTGTTTCTTTTCGTCCGTCCATTCCTCCGGCTTCGCGGCGGCAAGCGCACCGGCGAGATGCCGCACCAGCTCGACGCCGATGGCAATGTGGCCGAACAATTCCGCGCGCGCCGAGTAGGGCATGGCGAATCCGTTCTCCTCATACTGGTTCTCGACCAGCTTGCCGCAGTCGTGAAACAACGCGCCGGCCAGCAGCAGGCTGCGGTTCAGGTGCGGGTAGGCGTCGCAGATGCGGCTGGCGCAGCGCATGATCTGCGCGGTGTGCTCCACCAGCCCGCCCCGGCGCGCATGGTGATTGCCCCGCGCCGCGGCCGCCCGCTTGAACTTGTCCTTGTATTGCTCCAGAAACAGGAGGCAGAGCGGTTGAAGCAGCTTGCATGGCATGCCGCCGACGAGATCCACAATCCCGGCAAAGCACCCGTCGATCTTTGCCCGCTGCTCCCCGGTGCCTTCGATGAGTTGCTTCGCCTGCGATTCGTTCAGCCGCTCGTATTCCCACCTGGACGTCTCCAGCCCGAAGTCGCCGGTCTTGAAATCGCCAATGATCTTCACGAACGCCTTTTCGCCGCCGAGGGCTTTGATGATGCCGAACGCCGCATGATCGTTCCAGACCTTGAGACGGAATGATCCGGCGTCGTCGGCCAGTTCGACATCGAGGTATGGTTTCTGGCTGGAGGTGAACCTTTCCAGCAGGGAGGCGATCTGCGCGTGAACCTCGGCACGCAACGGCCCCTTCGCCGTTTCCGCCTTGAGTTCGGTGATTGAAAGCAACTTTGCCTTGAACAGTTCCATGTTATTGCGGGTTGACCGGGACGCTCAGCGGGCCGAAACCCACGAGCGAGTGAAGTTGGGCGGGAGTGAGGACGACGCCTTTGTTCCTGCCATGCGCCTCCTGCATAAAGCGGAGGGTTTCACGGGCGGTGGCGTTCCAATCGACGCACGCGCCGGGGCCGGGGCATTCAGGGTTGTCTGTCATGGTTTTTCCTTCTGTTTGCGCCGCTTGCAGTGCCGGCAGATTTGGTCGTGATCGAGGCTGATGGGCGGCCCGGGGTCAACGAATCCGTTGCGAGCCCGACCGCAGAGCGAGACGCCCCGCTCAAACCAGTGAAAGTAGTTTTCTCCAAAACCCCACCCGCGCATCACGCGGTGTTCCACCACCCGCATCTGCCGGTCGATTACGGGGCGCATGTCCACCGGCCTTGCGTGCAGGAACGCGGCCTGGACCTCCTCGATGACAGGCTCCATGTCGATGCCGCAAGCCAGCGCGCTGGCATCGACTGCTTGCTGCATAATGCCGAGCGACTGCGCGATCGTATGCAGCTTCCGCTTACTTTGAACGGTGGAGTCGTAATAGATTTGCACGTCGGCTTCCAATCCGAGCGATTCCACCAGCCGACGCAGCGCGGCGGCGCACGCCGCCGCGATACCCTGCGCCACTTGCTTCGCCGGAAGAGAAGGCTCCTGCGAGGCGTGGCCGTGCAGGTTCGATGCGACGCGCCCCGCCTGTTTTTGGTGCCGCGTCATTCGTCATCCCCTTCTGATGTTTCCTGTGGAACATATTCCACGAAGCGGGAAAGGATGTCCTGGGTGCGTTTCACCACCGCCGGGTCGTCGCGGGATTCCACAAGCCAGTCCAGCGCCGCGAGAATCTGGCCGTCAGTGAACCTGCGCCCGATCCGCGTCGCATCCTCGATCATCGCCGCGTCGTATTCGGCGGACAACCGTGCCGCCCGCCCGCAGGCGCGGTCGATGCGGAGAATCAGGGTGATGGCTGTCTCGATTTCCTCCGGCGTCGCTTCGACCGCATCGAGATCGAGCAGGGATTGCGGCGACTCCAGCAGCTCGCGCTGTTTGCGGGCCGATTCGCCGTCGCGCCTGCGATGCTTCGCCTCGACGCTCGCGGCCTGCCCGCGCTGGTGCATCGAGACGTAACCCGGAAGCAGGTGTTCGTTGAACTTCGCAAAATCGTTCAGCGCGAGGCCATCGACCGATCCTTTGCGCTGCACCAGCAGCAGGCCCGCGTCAATGGCCGCCTCGATCATCCTCCCCGGCTCCAGATGCCATCCGCAGCCCGACTCGATGAGAAAGACCAGCTCCTCCCGCGGCCAGCCCCCTTCGCGCTGGGAGGGGTAGGGGTGCGCCAGCGGACGCCAGGCCTCCCCGGCCGTCGCCCACTCGCGCCAGAGGGCGAACGCGACGGTGGTGGCGGCGATGATCCATTTTGCGTCAGTGCCGTTATGACAGTCTCCGCCGCAAAAGACAGGATCGCTTCCGAGGCGCCGCGCCAGCAGGCGCACATCGGGCCTGCGCTCGAAGGACAGCGGAATCTTGAGATGGGGAGGGGTTGCCATCAGCGGGTTGCGGGCAGGCCGCCTTTCACGCGCCCCGTGCGTTTGCCGTGCGGTTTCTGCATCTCCAGCGCGATGATGCGGACCCAGTGCGCGGCGGCGGCGCGCATCCCGGCGGATTTATGATCCTTGTAGATGTCGAGGTGCTGCTTGAGGGAGTGGCCGATGGAGTTGAATGACACGGGAGAAGCAATAACGGCACACACCCAAAAAAGCAACCATAAAAAACAAAATGCTCTTTTGGCAAACAAAGATGTTGCCAATTTGGCACTTCCGGGCTAGAAATGTAACAGCGTGATTATTGAACCCCGATCGCCAGAACAACCAACAACGAAAGGTCCACCATGAGTGAGTTCGGAAACTATCTCAAAGCACTGCTTCCCCCCAACGGGTCGGCAAAGGAAATCGCCCTCAGGATGGGCATCGACTCCGGCATGCTGTCGCGCTTCATGCGCGGCGAGCGCCGTTCCTGCAATCTCGAAACCCTGGAGCGGATGTGCATGGGCGTGAGCCCCAATCGCACCATTCAGGCGGGGTTGCTCGCCGCCTACCTGCGCGACCAGCGCGTGGGGCCGGCAAAGGAACTCGTGGAGATCTCCATCGCCAGGGCGAAAAAGACCGCCAAACCGAAAGCCGATCCCTACCGGGGTCTGGGCGAGGCGGCGCGGATGGCCGCGCTCGACGTGGACTGCACCGAAGCCCTCGTGGTGCTGGCGCGGCAGTCGGCGCAGAACAGCAAGCTGCGCCGCGCGGTCATGGATTTGGCTTCCATTGCGGAGTCTTTGCTCCCTGAGAAACGCTGAAATCTTCCTTCGCGGCGCGCAGGGCTTTTCCCATGCTGCGCGCCGCCTTCCGCCGGTCCGCGCATTTGTCATCGCCGATCACGGAAATGAGATTCAGGAGTTGTTCGCGGACAATTTCAAAAGGAGTCTGTATCATTGTGGAGAGTGTGGCAATTATTCCCATAAACAACCACTTTTTGCGCAATTCCAGCCATCTATTGCAGTCCGGGCCTGCGATTCAGGCGGTCAGATCGAACTTCACGGTGACTGCCGGATCGCCGAGCTGCTCCAGAGGATCGACACGGACGTTCTTGATCCATTTCGCCCGTCCGCGAATGGCAGTGAGCGTGCGCTCGGTGCTGAATCCTTCCCACCACCCTTGCGTGGTCGCAGGCGTCAGGGCCACATCCTCGGTTTCCTCCTGCGTTTGAACCTGTCCCGTGTAGAGGTTCTTGGTGACGATTTGCCATTTGGCCGTCACCGTAAAAGAGGTTTGCCCGGTGTCCACGACCTGCGCCTGCGTCAACACTTGAATCCGGTATTTCGAGCGTGCCCGGGCATAGAAAACCTCGTCCGCACTCAGGTCGTCGATGGCGTCGGGGTAACTCCCGGCCCCGGCGGCAGGGCCAGCCCCCGCCGTTTCCAGGTCGCTCACATAATTGGAAACCGTGTCGATCAGTTGCTGCGTGGTGAACTCGTTCGAGAGGGTCAGCGTCAGTATGTCGTCCAGCGACTGCGCCTCCTGCACGACCGTCCGTTTCAACTCGCGGATCGTCCCGGTGTCCTTTTGCAGGTATCCGTCAGGAACGTCGGGAAAGCTATGCAGTGGATGCGGCGGCGATTTCCAGAACACGTCCGCGCTCATTGTGTTGCTGTAGTTGCCGGGGAGGATATTCCCATAAACGATCCGCGGCGCGGCGTATTCCTGTTTGCCTGAGTAGGATTTGGGCGGCGTGCCCGCGAATGATCCCGAAGCCTGCTCGGTGAGGTGGATTTTCGGCTTTGCGTTTCCGTCAATCCGATAGCCCGTAAATCCCGCCTTGGTGAACTCGGCCCTGAACACATGCCCGTCAATCAACCCGGAAAGCGGCGGCGCTTCTCCGACGATGCTGTGCAAGGTTTGCCAGTAGCGTCCATCCCCTGTGTCCATCGGCAGCTCGAATGCGTCCACGAGGTTTTCAACCCCTTCCGCCGAACTCGCCACGTTCCTGGTCGTCAGTTCGCCATACGTGTGTGTCCATGTCCAGTAGGGCGGGTTCTCACCCGTCTCGTCATAGTACCCGATTCCCGTGCGCGTCAATATCCGGTATTTGACGATGTAAGCCGCGCCCTGTGAGGTAAGGCGGATGCGGACCTTCCTCCTTTCCGCCCACGGCCTTGGCACATAGATGGTGTATGGATCTACCTCGATCGGGCTTCGCTCCGCATCCAGCCCCATGTATTTCGTGCTTCCGTAGGCGGGAAAAGAAGTCCCCGCAACCAGACTGACTCCGGTAATGACCTCCGCCGGGCCGGATAAAAATTCGAAATCCCCCGCCTTGATGGTTGCGGAATCCACGACCGCGGCGACCGGCTCGCAATCGCACGCGCAGATCGGGATCGTCATATCCCAGCTCATGCCGCCTGCCAGGCCAGTTCTTTAGTGACGGTGCCGCATCCGTAGTTCACCACCACGGCCCTCAAATCGAGCGAGGTTTTCACCCACTGGGAAATTTCCGTGATGCCGTTCGCGTCGGTCACGACATAAAAGATCGGCTTGTAGGCCGCCGAGGGTGCGCTGTTCGCCGGCGGCACCTGGTCCAGCGGCAGGGACGCGCCCTGATTGATGGAAACCGCCTGCACCGTCGTGTACCCGCCCGTGGTGCTCAGCCCCGCCACCAGCCAGAAGTAAGTGGTGGAGGAAGCCGTCAGCACAAATTCCTGCGCGATGTTCGAAGGGATCAGGCTGTTGACCGTCCCCGATCGAACGCGAATCCGAAACGGTTGGTTGGCTGGAGGACTGCCCGTGCCGGTGAACGGCGAGAGATACCCCTGGAACGGGTGCTTCTCGGCCACCGCGCCGCCGCCGCCGCCAAGCCGCACGCGCAACAATACGGATTGCGAGCCGGTGTAGGCTTCGGTGCTCAGTCCAACAAAACGCTCCCCGCCCGGCTTGCAGGTCTTGGTGCCGCTGTCCGATCCAATCGAGTCGCCGATCGCCACCGGCCCCGTCACCTTCACCGGCACCACGCCCTGCGTGGCCAGCGGAATCTCCTTTTTCTCGGCGGCGGTGTAGCCCTTGCACGTCACGACTCCCTGGAACGTCGTGCCGCTCAGCGTCACGAGCCGCTTGTCGTCGGCAAACACCACCTCGCCGGCGTCGAAGCCGAGCGCCGTCTCGATCATCGTCGGGGCGCAATCGACGTTGCCAACCGGCGTGCGGATGACCTGGTCGATCGACGCATAGCTGCGCGGGTCGCGGTTGCGGGACAGGTTCTTCAACACCTTCGCCCAATACTCGTAGTCGCGCACCTCCTGCCGCAGGGCGTGCTGGTTCGGATACACGTCCTCGTTGGCCTTGCGCCGGTCCAGTTCCCGCTCGCTCTCGAAGTTCGACGGCGGGCGCTCCTTGCTGAACTCGACGCGCTCACTCAAGCCCGACCCGTCCAGCGTGTAGGTCACGCGGTCGATCGCCCCCGTGAGCGTCGTGCCGCATCCGCCGAGCCGCTTGTAGCCGCCACTGATGTAACTCTGCTGCTTCGCGATTTTCGTCACGGCCACCTTCGCCGCCTTCGCATCCGCATCTTCCGGCGGGTCCGTGTCGTATTTCAACTCGGTGGTCCAGATGTTTTGCCGCATCAGGACGTGGTAGCTCAGGCCGCTCACGAACACGACGCCCCGGCGCTTCCCCGATCCGTAGGTCTTGCTGTAGCGTTCGGCCTCGAAGCAGAACGAGCCGCGCACCCCGGCCGCGGCAAAAGTAGCTTTTGCGTTCGGCACGACGAGATACTTTCCCGGATGATCGGCGGGCAGGTCGCTGTCCTTGTTGGCGAACACAAAAAGGCCGTTCGCGCCCGCCCCCGGCACGAACACCGGATCGTCGAAAATCACCGTGTAGTTCTTGGCGTCGATGTTGAATTTGTTGTTGGTCGTCCAGAGGGTGCGGGCGCTCGCCTCAAACGCGGACGGCTCCAGCACATCGCGCCGCGTCGGGTCGCTCAGGTCGAGCGGCTGGCCCTGCACGATGATGAACGCCTTGGCGTTGCTGTATTGCTCCAGCGGACTCATGTAGGAGATCGCCCCCGCCGTCGTGTAATCGCACGCGGCCAGCAGTTCCTCCTTCAACTCCAGCGAAAAAAGATCAATGCCGTTCAACGTGTAGTCGCGCTTGATCTGATACGCCTTCCAGACAATGTGCTGGAGATACAGCCACGCCGGAATGTCCATGCGGCACACCTCGCCCCACTTGCCGTAGTCGGCATACGCTGTGTCCGCCTTCTTTTTCACGTAGTCGCGCACCGTCACCTGGCGGGCCTTCGCCGCGCGGGTCGCCCGCCCGGAGGCGCTGTCCTCAAACGGCCCGAACACTGTCCCGACTTCCGAAATCCATTCCGGTTCGAACACGAACGGCTGCCACGGCGCTTTCCAAGACGGCTCCAGTTGCACCGGCCAGTCCTGGTAGAGGTTCCGGTCGCCCACCACCTTGATGAAGGTGTGGTTGTTGGAAAGCGCGGTGCCGTTGGTGATCTCCTTCGAGAAAACGGCGGGCGGCGTCGGCGTGGCGCCTTCCCCCTTCACGGCAAACAGCAGTTGGTAGGAGCCGGAAAGCGTCATCAGCAGCGACACTTTCTCCAACACTTCCTGCACCACCGCCCCCAGTTCGCGGCCCGTCGCGGCGTCGATGGCGTAGGCCGGCTTGGAGAGATTGGTGTGGGATTGATAGTTCCAGCCATACCGCACCGAGCTGGCCGCGAACAGCTCCGTCAAAATTTCATCCGCCGTCCACGGGTTTTTGCGGTAGGTCTTTTTCTGCGCCGGCCAGTCCTCGGGCAGGATGGAGTAGTAGCGGCGGCTGCGGTCAATCCCCGGCGTGCTTACGTCGTCCTCGATGATCTCGATAATGTTGAAACAGCAGGTGACCTCGTCCCATTGCAGCTTCTCGCGGTTGTCCACGAGGGAAATTTCGTATTCGGTGCCGCTCTCCTGCTTCTCGACCACATTCTTCACGACGCCCGTAAGGGTCGCGCCGCCGAAACTCAGCGTAAAATCATCGCCGGGCAGAACCGCGCAGGAACCAAGCACCGTGGCCGAACCGGACCCCGGAGTGATCCCCCAGGAGCGGGTGAAATTCGCCTGCTTGAGTGTGCCTCCGCCGAAGTTCATGGAATTTTGGATTTTTGATTTTGGATTTCAGACTGCCCGAACAGGTACCCCTCCCTGTATCGGCGCTTGTATTTGTCCCGGTATTTGCGCCCACGAATGGGCGGATTCCCCAAAGCCGCGTCGTTCCGTCCAATGCTCCAGGCAAGTGCTTCAAGCGCCTTCATTCGTCATTCGTCATCATTCGTCATTTCCGTCACAGGCGCCCGCTGCGCTGGAAGGCGATGCCCACGGGGCCATCCACGGAAGCCTGTTCGACCGTCACGAAATCCTGTTCGGGAAACCGCGCCAGATCCTCCACGCTCGGCCCCGTGTTCCGCACCCGCACGCCGTTCATCGGCTCGATACTGAAATGCCCCGCGTGGTCGAGCTGGGCGAACCCGCTGCTCTGCGTCGATTCCATCGCCTCCAGCACGGGGCCGCCATCCACGGAAACATCCTTCGCCAGCCGGTATTCGCAATACTCGCCGTCCACTTGCAGGTGGAACGTGTCGCCGGCTCGAAAAGTAACTTTCCGGTCGCCCGAAAATTCAAACAGGCACCGGCTGCGCGTAAATCTCCCCGCAACCGCCGGTTCCATCGCCCCGCCCACGATCCCGACCCGCGCACGCGCCAGCAGACCCGCCTTGTGAGTCGGCCACTTCAACCAGCAGCGCCGGTAGGGAGCCTGCCACTCCATCCGCATCCAGTCGCCCCATTCAGAGAAGAGCGGTTTATACTGGACCTCGATTGCGTAGCCCTGATCGGGGGCAATGTCATCCCATTGCAGCCAGAGGTGGTTGGCATCCCATTGACCGACAAGCACGGGGTTAAGCATATTGGATGAGTGCCTTTATAGCGGCATTATGCCGTTATAGCAATATAAAGCTTGCCACCCCCTCTTTGCCTGTTTATGCCTAAAACCCATGCAAAAACTCACCTACTCCGCAGAAGACCTCGCAACATTTGTGACCATAGCCACCATCGCAAACCGGACCGGACGCGCCCACAGCGCCGTTCGCTACGCCCTCAACCGCCTCCGCATCCTGCCCGACATCGTTCACCCCGACATCAAGCTCTACCACCCCTCGGTGGTGCAAACCGTCAATTTGTCCATGCGTCGCAACAACATCCGTTCGCGCGTTCATGGCAGCTGATTCCCACTCTGCCTTTACCGAGTGCCTCGCCGCACTCCCCCTGAACCGGCTCGTCGGCCACTACGGGCTTTCCATCTTTGCGGATGGGAAATCCCACAAGGAGGAGCCGTGTCCCTTCTGCAAAAAGAAGAACAAGTTCTCCATCCACCAGCTCAAGAAGGGATCAAACGAGGGGCGCTGGGTGTTCAAGTGCTTCTCCGCAAGCTGCCATGCCAACGCCCCGCTGGCCGGCAACGATGAGATCGGGCTGGTCGCCATGATGGAAGGCCTCCCCGACCGCACCGCCGCCTTCAAGCGATGGATGGAACTCGCCGGGGTGAAATTCGAGAAACCTCCGAGTCACTCCGGGAAGCCACCGGCATCCGGCCCGCCGGAGGAATCCCGCGAGGATCGCGGCGAACCCGAATGCGAGACGGAGTCAATCGACAATCGGCAAGCGGAAATCGACAATGACAACCCCTGGGCCGTGCTTCACAGCCGTCTCACCCTTCGCGAAAGCGACCGCAGGAAGCTCCGCGAGCAGCGCGGTTTTTCCGACGAGACGATCGGCAAACTTGGCTTCCGATCCAATCTTCCCGGCAACGCCAACGTGATTCGCGGCTTGATCGGGGAATTCCCAGTTCACCAGCTCCTCGACGAAGGCATTCTTGTCCGCGATCGCCGCAATGACAAACCCATTCCCAACTCGCAGTTCTGCGGATGGGGTCAGACCGGGGATAAGGACGACAAAGGCGAACCACTATGGGGGCCGGTGGACCGCCCGCTCATCCCCTACCACGACGCCCACGGAAAAGTAACATGGATGCGCCCCCACAAGGGCAACATCGCCAAACAGGACAAGGACGACGACGAAACCTGCCCGAGCCATGTCTATTCCCCCTATCTGCCCGCCTCCCGCATCAACGACTTCGACGGCCTCTGCGTGCTTACCGAGGGCGAGTTCAAGGCGGCGGCGCTCTGGCAGGCGGGCTTCCCCGCGCTCGCCATCCCCGGCACCGCATTCATCCGCAACCCGATCTTCCGCACCGAACTGGTCAGCCTCCTCGACGCCTTCGACGTGACCGATCTCGTCATCATTTTCGACAACGAAGTGAAGGACAACCCCGAACTCGGCAACTACAAGCCCGACCCATGGAACCGCCATTGGACGACCGTGTGGGCGCGTTACATGGCGTGGGATCTCTCGGAGCGTCCGCCCCGTCCCTCCTCGCTCCAGTCCATTCGGATCGGCCAGTTGGAGGACAAGCTGCGCCTCGGCGACGATGGCAGGGATCGCGGCAAGATCGATTTCGACACCGCGCTCGCCGATTGTGTCCGCCGCCAGAAATCCGTCACGCACGGAACCGCGAAGGCAACGCAGCTTTTCCAGAAGGCCATTGACGGGGCCTCGATCCCGAAAAAATTCCTCGATCTCTTTCCCTCGGCTGCGCAGACGATCATCTCCACCCAGCTCAACCATCTGTGGTATGACCCGCTGCTGAAAAGCGGCGGCGCGGCTCAGGAAAAGCTCATCCGGCGGTTCGAGCGCATCGGCGGCGACTCCACCGGGGAAATCCAGCAATGGGCGGGGATAATGGTGGAAGCATTGCGATCCGTAGTCGGCACTTATTACGAACGGATCAAGCCGACCGACAAATTGCTCGTGAAGCTCTACAAGATGAAGGGCAAAATCGCCGAGAACATCGCCGCGGTCGAGCGCGACCGCGACGCCGTGGATGCCGAAAAAAATCTCGCCCGCCTGCGGATCGAACGCCGCCTCCTCACGGAAAAGATCGAGGGAATGCCCTCGCCGATAAGCAATTTCATCATGAAATGCGACTACTGCCTGCACACCTCGGAAGGCACCACCGACCGCCTCGTCT
Source organism: uncultured Verrucomicrobiae bacterium (assembly GCA_963751395.1). Classification (GTDB taxonomy): domain Bacteria; phylum Verrucomicrobiota; class Verrucomicrobiia; order Chthoniobacterales; family Chthoniobacteraceae; genus CAVVUC01. The sequence goes on from CAVVUC010000002.1 coordinate 38,190, forward strand.
CCGTCGCCAACACGCAGAAGGAAAAATCGGGGCTTCTGCGGCTCCCGCCTGAATCTTTTGGGCGGCTTGCAGAGTTCTGCATCTGGTGCCTCAAGGACACCAAAGGCGTCGCCGTGTGGCGCGGCGGCGCAAAAAACCTCCAGTGCTTGCAAGAGGACATGAAACACTACAGCGCCTTTCGCAACATCCACGAACTCTCCCATTATGGACTGCATCCCGCCTCGGGCATCTGGTTCATGGGCGACTGCGCCATCGACGCACGAGGCGGCATCATCCTGCCCGACGACAACAACATTTTCTGGTACGAGGGCATCGGTTATCAGATCGACGCCAGCAAGTCCGAACTAGGCGACGGGTACCAGCAGAGCGCGCCCCGGCTTTTCCAAAACAAGCGGGGGGACAAGGAGATGGATTTGCAAGGGCTGTTCCAACGGTTCTCCGACAGCCTGTTCTCCACCATCGGCGACTACGACGCCTTTCTTTGCATCGGCACTTTCCTCGGATACGCCACCGCCCCCGAACTTTATCGCGAGCACGGGGGACACCCCGGCCTCTGGCTCTTTGGACGAAAGGGCGGCGGCAAAACCACCGTCGCCCGCGCGCTCATGCGGATTTGGGGATTCCCTGATTTGTCCGGCACCCGCATCGACCGCGGCACCACGGCCGTCGGCATGTCCCGCAATCTGAACCAATACTGTTTCCTCCCATTTTGGTTCGATGAATACCGCAAAACCATCCCCGATGTGGATCTCAAGGAATCCGTCCTGCGCGGCGCATTCGACCGCAGTTCCACCTCCAAGGGCATGATGGACGGCGCTTCCTCCAACAAGACCCGCGCCGCCAAAACCCTCACGATGCCGCTTGTGACCGGCGAAAACTCATCACCCGACGCCGCCACGCGCTCCCGCTACATGCACTCTCAAATCTCCAAGCCCCGTCGCTTGGAGCAGGACCCGGAAAAGAATGATGTTATCTTCCAACAGCTAAAGAAGGACTCCGACTATCTCTACCTCATCGGTCTCTACCTGCTCCAGAACCGCCCCGCCTTCCTCGCCACGGTGACGCACCACCTCAATCTGTGGATGACCCGCAAGGAAATCCCCGACGATCGCACCCGCTTCGTTCACGGCTTCGCCTACGCCAACTATCTGGCTCTGGCCGAAATGCTCAACATCAACATGAACCCGGTGGATTTCGCCGCCTACACGATCGAGCACGCCAACACCGCCTTCGACGACGTGAACGATGAGACGATGATCAACAAGCTCTGGAGCGATGTCATCTCCGGGTTGGAGCGCGAGGACATTTCCAAAAAGTTCTTCTCCCTTCGCACCGTTCACCTTGATGCCGAAGGGCGGTTGTTGCCGGAAAATATCACCCCCAACGGCCACCGATCCGTTAACGTCGTGATGATCGCCATCCAGCCCGTCTACGATGAGTATGCGGCGGATCTGCGCCGGCGCGGGGAAAACCCGTCGCTCACCAAGAACGATGCCCAGCGCGAAATGAGCAAGGAGAGCTGCTGGATCGAGCCGGGTGGTGTAACCCGATCTCACCGGGTCCAGATCAACAACCAGCGTTTCACCGCATGGGTGCTGAATCTGGCGGAATTTCCCTTTGGCGACGACCTCAAAGACGCGATCGCCGGGAAGTCGGTCTGAGGTGGCAACAAACGACTGTTTTGTTGCCACCCAAACATGCAAAATTCAAAAAGCTACGAATTCGTAGCTTTTTGTAAAAAGCAACCCCTTTTCAGAAAAGCTACGAATTCGTAGCTTCCGAAATCCGGTGGCAACAAATCTGTTGCCACGTTGCCACACGCAGCTTCTTTAAGTGGCTTGAAAATAGTAACTTGCGGTGAGGTGGCAACTGGCAACAAATTTTGAATGACTCTACTCTATTTCAAAACCCATGCCCGCACGGGTTCGACCGGCCAGATGAAAGGTGAGTTTTACGCCACAGGAGAGATGTTTTCCTGGGAATGTTGCCACTAACCCTCTTTCTATAGCTAAATAGCTTATTTAGAGAGATATAGAGGTGGCAACAAGGTGGCAACAGGTGGCAACAGTGTTGCCACTTCCAGAGAAAACGGATGGTAGCAACGCGGCAACAGAACCCGTTCCCGTGCCCTCGCTCGCCTGCGCTCCATCCTACAGGGTCTGTCGCCGTGCCAGATCGCATTCCCATGCCCAGCACTCGCGCCCCCCGACGAAGCCGGGACGGCTGCCCAGAACCCAATCCGGCCCAAAAGCGCGCCAGCATCGACCTCCTGCGGCGGTCTTGGAAAGGCGGGTTGCAAGGTCAAAACCCATCCCCTGCCGTTGGAAACTTCCTTTAGCTAGTTTCCTCTCCGGCGCTGGGTGACGGGCGCTATGCGTGCGGCGTTATGCGCTGGCGCTGTGGTGTTTGCGTCGTGCCGAAAAATGGTTTTCGCGGAAACCATTTCCTGAAAAGCAAGCGCCTGAAATCAGAATGTGGAAGGGGTGCCGGTGCGATATAATCAGGCTGCATCGAACGAGCGGCGCGAGGGTGACAACCTCTTAACCTGCAAGGGGCGGCGCTGGCGGTGCTTAACATCAAGTCGAAAGAAAAAAATGAACACAAGACAAGACAGGGCAAGGGCAAGGGCAAGGATTGAGCGGGGCAAGTGGGCAAGGGTGCAAGGGTTGGCGGGTGGCATGATAGCGGCGGGCGTGGCGCTGCGCTCGTTGGAAGGCGCGCAAGCGGTGGCGGCGGCGCTGCGGGTGGTGTCGTGGGGGCTGCGGCACTACTCGCAGGCGCTGGCGTGCGATGGGCGGCGAATTGAACAACTGGCGCAAGGCGTGGCGCGTCGTGCGTGCGATAAAATCGAGCGCGAAAGCAGAACGGGGCGCGAGGTCAACGAGTTTGAACGTGTCGAAGCTGTCAACGTCGCAAGGCGGTTGTTGCTGGCGGTTTACACGGTTCAAGGCGTGGCGCCTCGCTTCATCCGGCATCGTGTCGGCGGTCGCAAGTGGGACTCGTCGCAAGCGTGGGCGGATGGCGTGGGGCGGTCGTGTTGGTTGCTTTGGCGTCGTGCTATGCGCGGCGCTGGCAAGGCAATCAAGGCGGCGCTGTGGGGCGCTGGCGGGGAAAGGATGCGTTTCGAGTCATTAGACGTGCTGCGCTTGTTGGGTGGCGGGTCGGCGGAAGTTGGAAGCGATACGGCAAGCGCGATTCGTTCGGGCTGGTCGGTGCCGGTTGAGTTGGGCGGCGCGTTCGTGCCGCGCAAGCTGACTGCGGCAGATGTGCGGGCGCTGTCGGCTGATTATGCGGATGACCGTCTTGCGGTCTGCGTCTATTGGGTCAATCGAGGGGGCAAGGGTTTCCTCTCCACTCTGCAATCTCGGCTTCGGCTCCTCGGTGCCGTGCATGCGGCGCGTGTGGGGCGGGGCGTGGGCGCGTTCGCCCCGATCGGCTACTTGCTGCCAGTGCGGGCGGGGGCTGCGGTGACGGAAAGGCGCAACGGGGTCAAGGTGCGGTCTGCATACGGTCTAGCGGAACACAGGCTTGGAATGGCGCTGCGGGAACTGCGGGCGGAAATCACTGCGGGCGCGATGGTGGCGCAACGTGAGGCGGCATCGGGCAAGCTGGCAAACGGGCTGGCGTTTCTGGCGTGCGTGCTGCGCGGGCGTGTTCATCGGGATTTATTCGGCGCTGGCGGTGCTGTCGATCGCCTGCAAGCTCGTCTCGGTGGCGTGGAAGTCCAGCGGGAGCGCGAGCAAGCGCCAGCGGTGCCGGTGCCGGTCGTGCCGGTGCCGGTGCCGGTGCCGGTGCCGTTGGTGCCGGTGGTGCCGGTGTCAATGCGGGCGCGTCATTGGGAGTTGTTCGGCGTTTATCCATCGGTGCCGGTCGTGCGGCGTGTGAAGCGTGCCGCGTGGGTCTGCACGCCACTGGCGGCGCGTCTGATCGCGCAAGCGGGCAAGCGGCGGCGCGTCGTGTCGAGTGTCGAGCGGTGCAAGCGTGCGCTGGCAAAGCTGCCGGTTCATGCGTGGGCGGGGCCATTGGTGGAAGCGGCGGAAAAGTCGGCGCTGCCGGTTGAAACCTCTGGAAGCTGGGAGCGTGGCGTTCGCTACGCGCTCAACCTCCCGCTAGGCGTGCCGGTGCCAAGTCGCCAGCATAATTAGGCAAGGGCAAGGGCAATCAAAGCGGCATCGCGCAAGCGGTGCCGCTTTTTTTGTGTCCGGGTGGCGCTGGCGGTTGCGCTTGCATCTCGTGCTTAGAGAGTAGCGGCGTTTCATGCGCTGCCGTCCTGCGGGCTTTCGCCCGGTTCGGACAAATCAACACAAACAAACGGCGGGCGGTTCGCGGTTTCCGCGGAAACCACTTCGCCACTCTGAAAGGAAATCAAATCCATGTTGGATACAAACAAGCTGGCTTCATTGCTGGCGGGCAAACAGAACGAACTGATAGCGGCAATCAAGGCAACGGCAACGGATGCGGCGGGCGCGTGTAAGCGGCTCGGCAAGGCAATCTTCGCGCTCGATCAAGTGCGCGAGGATTCAACGGAAAAGCTGAGTCTGGCGCGTTTCATCGCGTCGAAGCTGCCGGTTGAAACGGTGGCGGCGATTCCGCGCAATGCGTTTGGAGTCGCAAACGTGCTTTCCGGTGTCGGTGACGGCGCTGGAAAGTTCGCGGAAGAAAACTTCGACGCGGTGCCGGTGCGCTGGTGCGCGGTCGTTTCGGCGATTTTCAACCTCGTTGCTGCGGCGGTTGAAAAGGGCGAAATGGATGGCGACAAGGCAACGGGATACGCGGAGCAAGTGGCGGTCGTGATTCGCGGGTGCGTTGGTAAAAAGGTTACGCGCTCGGGTTATGACACTCTCAACGCGCTGAAAAAGAGCCTGTCGCCTGAAAAAGCAACGGGCGACGAGGAAGGCGGCGACGAGGACGACGAGGAAAGCGGCGACGAGGAAAGCGAACAAAACAAGGCGCTGTCCGCGCTCAAGTTCGCGGCGGGTTTGATCGCCGGCGCGTCTTTCGATGCTGACCAAGCGGCGGCGCTGGCGCAAGCGGCGGCGGCGCTGGCGTCCATCGTCGAGGAAAAGAGCAAGGCGGCGGCGCTGCGGGTCGTGCCGGTCGTGCCGGTGGAAGCCGTGCCGGTGCCGGTCAAGGGCAAGGGCAAAGGCAAGCTGCAAGCGGCGGCGTGATTCGTTCGGGCAAGGCGGGCGCAAGCTCGCCTTGCCAATTTGAGCGGCTGACAAGTTCAGCCGTTCAAATTGGCAAGCGGTTCCGGTCTGCCGGTCTGCCGGTCGGAAAAGTGGTTTCCGCGGAAACCACTTAGAAGCGCTTTCAAAACGCTCTAATCGCGCAAGGAAAAATCCCAAGATGGCGGGCGTAAAAAACTCGAAAACCGGCGCGAAAAAAATCCCAAGAGGGTGAGCGCCGAAAAAGTCGGCGCTGGCATCTGCCGCTTATACGATAGCGGCGGGCCTTGAAACGCGAACGCGGAAAATCTGGTTTCCGCGGAAACCATTTTCCTAAAAATTCGCCGCGTAGAACCGCATGTCAGCGGTGAGCGCGGCTGTGGCCACCAAAGCCCCACGCGGCGAATTTCTCTTAACCGGCGCAAAAAAAATCCCAAGAGGGTGATCGCCGAAACCTTTGAAACGCGATTCCGGCAAATGCCGGATGGTCGCGGCTCAAAACACGAAACCATCAACTGAAAGAAAAAGCACCATGTTTGCCGAAGTCAAATCGTTCCAGCCACTCCCCACGAAAAGCGGTCGCAAATCGCGCTCGCGCTTCGCGCCCGTGATCGAGGTGCGCGAAGTCACCACGAAGGAAATCCGCGATGCGGTTTTCCGTCACAAAAACGCCGCGACGCGCCCCCTGTTCCGCATCCTGCACGGGTACAAGCATCTCGCGGTCGCCGCGTGCCTGCTCGTCGCGCTCCTCACCGCGACGCCCGCCCACGCGAAGCGCAACTCCAGCTACGGCAAGCACCGCAACGGGGCTCGCGGTCACTACATCCGCTGACCGGTCATGCCGGACGCGGAAAAGCAGTTTCCGCGTAAACCAACAATCGAAAGGAAACCAAGCCATGAAAAAGTTCGTCGTCTGCTCCTATTGCAAGCCGCCGATGATCGTCACCGCGCCCTGCGCCCGTGCCGCCCGTCGTGCCTACCGGCGCGAGTATCGCCTCACGCCCGCGGAATTTGTCGAAGCCGGTGAAATCCATTAACCGGCGTCGCGGAAATTCCCGTGCGACCTGCGCGAACGTCGCTCCGACTCACCGTGAAACGATTTTAGATTTTAGATTTTGGATTTTGGAATTCGTCATTCGTCAAAACCCGCATCCGGTGTCCGCGACGGAAACGGACACGCCGCACATCCGCAGAGGGTGTGCAGCCGCCAGCGACAAACGGAATGGAGTCACGCCCCTGCATGGGGCAAGGCCCGGTCTGCCGCTGGCGGCTGCATGTCAGCCGCAGCAAAAGTGGTTTCCGCGGAAACCACTTTTCAACAACAACACCAAAACTAGAAAGCACAGTAAAACTATGGCAGTCACCGCAGTCATCAAAGGCAGGCAGCTCATCATCACCGCCGATCTCGGCGAACCGACGGAATCCGGCAGCGGCAAATCGCTCGTCGTTGCGTCCACCCACGGCAACGCCACGTTTCCCGACGTGAAGATCGCCGGGAAGCCGCTCACCGTCGGCCTGAACGCCTACATCAAAAAGTAGGAAACCCGCACCGGAAAAAACCCGAGAGGGTGCGCCGTTTGTTCGGCGCACCCTTTTCCTTTTCTTATGAACTCCGACATTGACGAGCAGCCCATTCCCGACTTCAAGCCCGTGCTCGAAACCGCCGCGCAGTATTTCCGCAGCGGCGTCCCCGCATGGATTCCCGCGAGCCATGCGCTCACCGACTACATGCTCAACGTCCTGCCGCCGATGGTCCAGCGCGGCTGGAACTTCGCCGTGGGCGAGCCTTACAACCACGAATCCAGAGGCCGCGCGGTCTATCTCTGCTTCCGCTTCCACGAGGGCCGTCACGAGTGCCGCTACGCGACCCTGCACGACTTCCGCAAGGAGGTCGCCGCGCTCTCCTGAAATCCAAAATCCAAAATCCAAAATCACATGGCCAGAATCAACGCCCTGACCGGCGCTCACGAAATCCCGGAGGGGCCGCCCCCCGGCAAGACCAAGCCTCGCGTCCGCCGTCACTCGATCATCGACGTGAAGGCGATCCCCGCGCACACCCTGCTGCTGCTCGCCGGCGACCCGCACGCCGATGCCGGCGAAATCCGCATCCACTTCGGCGTCTATTGCCAGTTGAATCCGCAATACACGGATTGGAGGCAGGCGTGGGATGCCTTCAAGCATCTCAACCCGAATCTCGTCAAGACCGCGAAGCCGGAAAACGCCGGAGAGGGGGTGAGCGTCCAGTTCTCGCCCTCGCTCAAGCCGCTGCTGGCCCGCCTGTTTCCGAAAAATCTGAAAAAGGTCATCGAGGCGCGGGGCGACAAATCCGCGTTCGAGGCGGCCTTGCGGGGCGGCCCCGGCTTTGCGCGGAAATACATCCACGGCGGCTACCAGCCGCTTTCCATCGAGGTGCTGCCGCCCTCGATGTGTCCCGCCGGGGTGCCCGCCGTGGCCGTGTCGCACTCGTTTCTCCAGAATGGCGACTTGATGCGCGACCCGGAAATCGTGTTCGCCGTGGCCGAGTGGGATGCCTGGCTCCCGTACGAGATCACGCAAGATCCCGTCGGCATCTACCGGAACGCCTATAACGACGGGGCGCTGTATCCCAGGGTGGTCAGCGACATGACCGGCCTCGTCAACGCATGGGCGCGGAATCTTCTCGCCCAGGAGTGGCACAAGCCGCCGAAGGCGATGGAAAACGCCCCCAGCGTCGGCGCGATGATCGAGCAGGCGCAGGCCGCGAACATCGCCAGATTCCCCGAACCGCCCGACCCCGTGCGCGATCTGCTGGCGCTCATCAAGGCCACCAGCTTCAAGAAACCCGCGAAGCAAAAGTAACTTTCAACCCTTTGAAGCGCCGACCCCAGCTCCGGCTGACATGGCGACGCTTCAAATCTCCGCGTCCATAGGAACGGTGCATGCGCCGTCACCGCACGCTGAAACCCCGCCGCCCGTGCAGCACCCTGCCACGGCCACGCGTAAGACCGCTCCGTTTCCATTTCTCACCCATACGAAATGGCCACTCGAAATGTGCGAAATGGGGCGCTCGACGCAGGCCGCTGCCAGAGGTCCACGGCGCGGCGGACTCTTTCCAAGTGGTTTACGCGTAAACCACTTTCACCAACAACAACACAACGAAAGGACACAACACAATGGCACGAAGCTATGCCGGCGACCCCTACTGGACCACCGCCCGCTTTAACTCGAAAGACAACGACGGGAACCCCGTCAAAAAAGGCGACCGGATTTTCTACTATCCGCGTTGCAAAACTGTGCTGACCGGCGCGAAGGCGGAAGCCGCCTCCGCCGAGTTCTCCGCCGCCGCCGCCGATGAAGCGATGATGAACGGGGAGGCGTGGTAACATGGGACTCGCCATCACGCCGTATCCCGGCCCCTTCCCGAGGAAACGCCACGCCCACCGCTGCCTGAACTGTGGGCAGGGGCGCAGCACCGCCTGCTACAAGGCGCATTGCACCCTGCCCCGCGTCGTGACCTCCTGCCCGTTCTGCCGCGTTTCCCCAAGGCCGAAACCGCCCACGTTCGCAACCCGCCCGTTCGCCGGATGAAACCCACCTACGAAATCCGCATCTCGCGCCTCAACGAAACCCCCGGACCCGACTGCCTGGACAGGCCGGAAATGGCGCTGGCCTACTGGCGCGGCACGATCACGAAAATGCCGTGGTTCCATCCCGACCGCGAGCATGTGGTGGCGCTGGCCCTGAACACCCGCCACCGGCCGGTGGGACACTGGCTCGCCTGCCTCGGCACCCTGAACGAGTGCATCGCGCATTGCCGGGAGATTTATCGCGGCGCGATCGCCCTGAACGCCTACGCCCTGCTGCTCATGCACAACCACCCGAGCGGCATCCCATCCCCCTCGGATGCAGACCAGCGGCTCACCCGCCGGCTGGTGGATGCGGGGAAGGTGCTCCAGATCGCCCTGCTCGACCACGTCATCATCGGCGACCAGCCCGCAGACCGCCCGTTCTTCTCGTTCCGCGAGGCGGGCCTCGTTTAACCGGAAAAACCAACGCAGAAAACCAAAACCAAAAACCATGAACATCGCAGAACTCAAAAACCGCTCCTTCATCCTGCCGGAAAGGAGGGCCGCGTAATGGGCTACGAACACCGCTTCGGCTGCACCATGAGGCGTCCCAAGGACTTCCGGCACGATCCCGCCGTCACCGGCATCTTCATCCACGGCGGCAGCAGCCTGTTCCCGACGCACCACCGCGACTGCAAGGGATGGGAATACGTCCAGCAGCAGCGGTTCAGCGCGAACCGTTTCAGCATCACCATCCCGACCCGCAATCCGAACGGGAAGGAAATCCCAAGCCATCCCTCGCCGCCCCCCGAACCGACCTTCCAGCGCGCCGTGCAAAGGGCCGTGAAGTTCCGCGAGGAACACCCCGATCTGGCGGGATGTCCCATCTACGCCTGCACCGATGTCCTCATGGACAAGCCGTGGAGCGGCAAGACCGGCGTCCAGCGGGTCGCCTAGTTTCCGCGGAAACCACTTTATGAAAAAACCACCACTGACAGTCACCATCACCCCGCACACCAGCGCCACCTCCTTCCGGTTCTCGGATGGCGGCAGCGTCTATCTCTCGCCGCGTGAAATGCGCGAGGCCCACCGGAGCTGGCGCACCGCCTGTTTCGATCTCTCCACCGTCGTCGTCGTCTCCCCCGACTCGCTCATCCTCAGCGAGTGCCTCGGCGAGCCGCCCCGCCAGAGCGCGGAGTTCACCTGCGAGGCCCGCATCTACTACTGCGACACCCGCAAGCTGTTCGCGGTCGCCGAAACCCTGCGAACGCGCAAGCTGGAAACCCCGACCGTGGTTGATCTGGCCCGCCTGCAATACCGCCCCACGGAGCCGCCCAAGCTCACCCTCATGCAGATCGCGAAGCACGAAAACGCCCGCTTTGCGATGGCCAGGACCATCACCCACTTCCGCCGGATTCTCGCGCCGGAGAAATGGCCGCGCCTGCTCGACGAACTGCGGCGCATCCTGCCGAAGGCCATCGTGTTCGGCAACGAGGACGAGTTCTACTTCGACGGCCGCAAAATCCCGAACGGCATGGGCATGAACGGCGGCATCATCCCCCACGGCAGCGACTTCGGAATCCACACATGAAATCCTCCATGAACCGCATCACCACCAAATCCGGCGATGTCATCGTCTTTGACGACGACACCGCGAAACACCTGCTCTCGCCCGAGTTCGGGCGGGTGCTCCAACGCAAAACCAAAACCAAACGCACCGCGCCGCCGATCGCGCTTGTCGCGCTCGCCGCCATCCTCTGCTGGCTGCTCGCGCTTCTCGGCTAAATTATGTGGAACTGTAACCTCGCCTACCGCTTCGCCAGCGGACGGATGGAAGGGTTTTCCGGCTGCGGCTTCATGAAGTCCAGCGCCCGCGAAAACGCCCTCCGCAAAATCCGCATCAAACTCGAACTGCTCCGCGAGGCGTTCGACGAATCGCGCCTCATCGAAAACCCGAAGCAACTCAGCGGCGACGATCTGCGCCAGCTCCGCGCCGACTGGAAGGTTTCCCAACACAGCGAAATCACATGACCAAATCCACCGTCACCATCGTCTTCCGCGACCGCAACCAGCCCCGCGTGCATCGCGAAGTCAGAACCAACAACGCCATCAGCGAGGCCCACCGGATGCGCGAAGAATTCGCCGGGCTGTATCTCATCAAAATCACCGGCCCGACCGGAGCCGCCGCGATCTACGTGCCGACCCCGGACGGCATCGAATACCAGTTCTCCATCCCTCCATTGCCACCAACACCAAAACCATGAACGACAACGACACGATCCTGAAAACCCGGCTGGCCGCGTTCGATGCGCGGCCCGGTCCGCGCGTCGGCGACTATCTCCAGATCCCGAAACAAAAACCGCGCCAGTCCAGGTGGTGGGCGAAGATTCCCGATTTCACCCGGTTCACCCACCACTGGGGCGACAGCCTGCAAACGGGCGGCCAGCAGTTCGGCAGCTACTACCTCACCAGCGGGGGCGGCCTCAGCTATTCCGGCGGACTCGACCCCGGTCTTGCGCTCGCCGACATCCAGCCCGAACCGTGCGGCATCCGTCCCGGCCAGGTCTGGTTCTTCGACCGCGACATCAGCGGGGCGGGCAGAGGGGTGAACTTCATGGCCGACATGCGGATTTTCGCCGTGCGCGACGAATTGGTTTCCCTGGAAGGCCTCCACGAATTGCGCTGCCCGTTCTCGCTCGTGGTGTATGACGAGCGGCTCCACCAGCAGGGCTGCGGCCACTGGTATGCCATCACCTTCCACGGCATGGCCCACACCGCCTTCCGCACCGGACTGGAGCTGCACGCATGGCTGGCCTCCGAGGGCTTGCGACTGACCCAGCCGCTCACCCCTCCCGGCACGCATTCCTGGCAAGCCCTCGGATTCCTATGACCGCCATCGCCTGCGCCGAAAGTTCCGCCGAGGGCTATGCCGTGGAAATGTGCAGCGGCAGGCTCCAGCACCTTTGCCCGTTCACCGAGTATCGCGGCTGGGAAAACGCCCACCGCAGTTGCACCGAATACATCTACGAGATGGCCCGCGGCTGCCGCGTCGTGCCGTTCCGCTTCCAAAAGTAACTTTTCGCCGGTCACACCCCGGCAACCCGTGGTTTCTAAACCGCGTAACAGACAGACAACAGAAAGGACAAGCCCATCATGGCTCTGCCAAAACGCAAACCCGTTGAACAAACCGCCGCCCCGCAATTCCGCGTGGTCGCCAAAGACCCTCAACCATCAACCCTCAACCTTCCTCCGATCCCTTCGGCGCCGACCCGTTCGCCTCGCTGCCGAAGCCGAAGAAATCCGGCGGCAAGGAATACCCGCAGGCCGCGCTCACCGAGCAGCAGCGCGCCGTGCTCGATACCGTCGTGCAGCAGAAGGAGGACTACAAGGCGCTGGAGGACTCCATCAAGAAGCTGGAGGATCTCATCAAGCCCGCCGTCGTCGAGCAGTTCATCGACCTCCACGCGGGGGCCGCGACCGTCGCCAGCAGCATGACGCTCCAGGGCCACAAGCGCAGCGCCACGCTCACCATCTGCGGCGACGCCGGGGGCCGCTACACCGAAATCCCCGTCGAGCGCGCCGGCGATCTGGCCGAGGCCGTGGGCGGCATGCCCGTGTTCCTCCAGAACTTCGCCGACGGCCGCACCCTCAAGATCAAATACACGGAAATCCCCGAGGCGGTGCGCCAGGAGTTCGGCACCCGCCTCATGGAACTGGCGAACGAGCTGGGCATCGCCACCGCGATCGAGGCCAAGCGCATCATCGTGCCGAAACCCGAGTTCAAGGTCGCCCGCTGGAGCCGCTTCGACGCCGCCACCAACAAGGCCATCCAGTCCATCATCCCGCTCGTCGCGAGCTTGAGGGGGGCCAGGTAAATCCGAATGACCAATAATCCAAACCCGGAAAACCTGTTCACCGGCAAACGCAAGCCGGTGGAGGTGCTGAACAAGGAGCAAACACTCGCCCTGCTCGCCAATCCCGGCGATTTCCTCGAACGGAGGGACAAGTGGGAGGTGAAATCGCAATACCTCTGCGATTTTATGAACGATCTGGAGCGCACGGGCTACGTTTACAACACCGCCGCCATGCGCGCTTTCGAGAAGGCGCACGGACTGCCGCTTTTCGGGGACAACGGCTCCGTGCTCAGTCTGCTCGTCTATAACGCGCAAGGCTACCGCCGGGGCGATCAACTCGTCGCCGAAGGATGGCGTCCCGGCGCGGAACTGATGGAAACCGCCTTCGCCGCAGGCCGGAAGATTCTCGTGAAGGGAGAGAACATCCTGGGCGGCGAAGCGCGCGAGCTGCTCACCGTGCGAAAGATCGACGGCAAGCTCTACGCCATGCGCCCCCACAAACGGAAATACGCCGTCAATATCGCCGCCCTGCCATGCAAGCTGGAAGGCGCAACCCATGCCGCAGTTTCTCCCGAAGCCAGCGGATTCACCCTCCTCGCCGCATAGCCATGCTGAATGACCGCCACCGCGCAGGATTGCGCCGCAATCGCGCCCTGCCTGCCTCCCGCCGATGGGCCGCGTTCACCACCGGCATCCTCCGCCTGCCCGCCACCGAGGTCCGTGGCGGGTGGGCCGCCGGCTGGTACGACTGGTTCCCGTGGCGCATCGAGTCCTTCGACGCGCTTGGCGAATTTGCCACCATCCGCAGCCTCACCGATTCCCGCGTGGTCAAGCGCATCCACCGCCGCCAGCTCGAAGCCTTCGAGGAAATCGCCCCGTTCGGCAGGGTCGAGCGCAGCCGCGCCGTGCTTTACGACCGCCCGTGGCATCGCCCTTACAAAAAGAAACCCCGCTATGTCTGAACTCAGCCAAATGACCGACGCGCAAACCTTCGACCTTGTGGCCCCCGTCGCTATTTACCACTTCGCCGATCTTCTATTCAAACGCCGGGCGCAGGCCGCGCTCCGCAAACTCCGGCGGACGAGCCTCGTCCTGCCCCGCCTCGACGATTGCGCCAACTGGGCCATCGACCGCTACAATGACCTGTTCGAGTCCATCGTGGAGGAACACACGGAAGGCTGGACGTGGAAGTTCGACCGCTGGGGGGCCAAAGCCTGGCACGACGCGAACGGCGTCCTCGTCTTTTCCGGCGACGACAACTGGCGGTTCCCTTGGTTCGCCGACTCCCAATCCCTCATTGAACGCATCCAACAACACCAACAAGAACAAGAAGAAAAAACCTATGCAATGTCCGGCCTGTAAGAAATCAAAGACCCAATCCCTGCTTCGGGAATCCCACCGTCGCCAGTTCGAGGGTGAGGATTACCAATACGTCGCCATCAGCATTGCCGAATCAAACGGCATCGCGTTCGAGAGCGACGAATACACGCTGCTGCAATCCTCGCCCGATCCCGGCTGCGACTGCGGCTTCTGTGCAACCGCCGGCTGGCAAGACTGATATGAAAACCGCAATCCGCATTCCCACCATCCCGTGCTTCCCCGCCCGCCCGCTCAACGGCGGGCCGCTGGCCACCGCCCTCCAGCTCGGGATGCTCAATCCCGCGATCTATGGCGACCGCCGCGCAGAGCCGAAGTTCAACGGCTGGCGGGCGCTCGTCCACGTCCCCACCGGCGAAATGTGGAACCGGCACGGCCAGCGCCTCACCATCGAGGGCGAGTTCCGGTATGCGCTCGATTCCCTGCGCCCCCTATGGAACAACGACGACATCGAATGGCTCGACTGCGAGCCGCTTGCCCGCCGCCACGGACTCATGCAAGGCACGCTCGTCGTGCTGGATGAAGTCGATTTCGGCATGCCCTATCTCGCCCGGCGCGAAAAACTCGCGGCTTTGCTGCCCCGCTTCGAGCGCGCCGATCTGCTCGACGGCAAAACGCAGCGGCCCGCGCTGCTCACCCCGTCCTACCCGCTCGCCTCGGCAGAGCACCTCTACAACCAGCTCGCGGAGGAAAACCGCGCCCTCGGCCTCGACGGGCTGAACAGCTTCTACGAGGGCATCGTGTTGAAGGACGCCTCCAGCCTTTACCCGTGCAACAAAATCTCCAGCGACCGCACCTTCGCCGGCTGGACCAAACACCGCTTCGCATGACCGCCGACACACCCATGCGCCAGACAACCTCCGAGGAAAACACGGCCGCCGTGCGCGACTGGCAGCGCCAACATAATACGGATGCCGTGTTCAACGGCATCACCTTCGTTGCGCTCGACGAGAAATACGGCGGCTGCATCCACGTCCCCGGTCGCGGATTTTTCGTGCCGCAAGGAAAGGAAACCCCATGATCTGCCCCAACTGCAACGGCCTCGGCCATCATGCCCCGTTCGCCTGCAAGTCCTGCTTCGGCGGCGGCGCAGTGGGATTCAGCCGCGAACACTACTGCGTCCACGCCCGTGCTCTACGATGGCGAGGTGCTGGAGATCATCCGCAGGGAGTTCCTCTACAACGCAGGGCGGGGCGAGGAACGCACCCACCTCACCCTCGCGGCCATCGCCCCGCAGAGCCATCCCGATTTCACCGTCCTGCTCGACGAGCTGGCAGGCAGCCCCACCTGGATATGACCTACATTTTGAAACACGACCCCAGCTATCCGCACACCGTCGGCGACCGCGTCATTTCCCTCGACTCCCCGTTTCATCGGGGCCGCATCGTTCGGGCACGCAAGGCGACCAGCCGCACCTTCTGGCATGTCGATGTCCTCACCGACGACGGAACGCTGATTCGTTCCATTTCCAAGTGCTGGAAACACGAAAGGCCAACCCAACCCAAAAAGTAACTTTCAACCGGGGGTTTCCGGTCGCCGCCTGTTGGCGTCAGGCCAGTAATGAGCCAGCCTCGAAACAATTGCTCACCGCGAAACCCCCGGTGCGGAACCCGAAACACAAAAACACCATGCCCAATCAATACCCGATCAACACCCGGTCCATCCTCGCCACCAACGTCAACAGCAGCGGCGAGGACGTGATGATCTTCACCACGCTCGACGTGGAAACCCTCAAGGCCGCCTATCGCAGCGCCAAACAGAAAGTCACCTTCGACGAGATGTATGAAGTCCCCGAAAACGACACGGGCTTTTACCTCTACGACCCCTGCCACCTCACGCTCGCCGAGGAAGCGCAGGCCCGCCTTCTCGCCCTCGATCAACCCTCAACCAAAAACCATCAACCCTCGACATGACCACCACCAAAATCCTGACCATCCTCATGGAGCGGGGCGAATCCCTGCTCAACGAGCACGGCGTCGATCGCCTCGTCGCCCTCGACATCGCGCAGCAGATCGCCTCCCCGATCACCTTCTACGATTCCATGTGGGCGATGCACGCCTGCGCCCACGAAGCCCGCCGCAACGTCCGCTACTACCTCGACCACCGCCGCCGAAGCCCCAAAACCAAAGTGTGGCTCGTCCCGCGGGGCGCGACCACCGCGCTCAAGATGGCAAAGGTGTTCGGCCAGGTGCGCAACACCTTCCGCAACCACATCAACGCAACCCTGAAAGAAAACAAATCATGAGCAAACAGTTCGTCCGCTTGCCGAAACAAAAAGGCACATCCATTACGGAACTCAAACCCCATCCCTGCCACAGCGTCATCCGCATCTACGACGGCGACAAAAAGGAGATCTCCACGCTGACCCTGCGATGTCCCTCCGACCGTTACGACGAGGCCCGCCAGTGGCACGACTCCCTCACCGTCCAGACCATCCTCTCCTGCTGAACCATGAAAAATCCAAAATCCAAAATCCAAAATCCAAAATACACCACCGCCCCGAGCAACTGGAAGCCCTCCGCCGTCGAGGACTTCATCGGCACCGCCCGCGAGGTCGCCGGCGTGCTCTCGCTGAAAATCCGGCGGCTCCGCGCCAGCGGCGACCCGCTGCGGCTCATCCTGTTCGGGCCGCCCGGCACCGGCAAGACCGCCCTGCTCAACTTCATCGCGGGGCTGCTCGTCGGCCACGACTCGAACATCGAGCGCCGGAACGGGAAGCAGGTCGGCGTCGAGGCCGTCCGCGACTGGATGGCCACGCTCGGCACCGGCTCCCTGTTCGGCTACTCGGTCAAGATCGTCAACGAAATGGACAAGTGCAGCGACGACGCCCAGGTGCTGCTGCTCTCCTACTCCGACGAACTGACCCGCGAGCGCGCCCTGCTCGGCTCCAGCAACAAGACCCTCCTGCAGATGGACGAGCGGTTCCAAAGCCGCTGGCTCCAATACCACATCAAGGGCCCCTCGCAGGAGGAAATCGCATCGCTGGTGGAACGCTTCGGCGTCCCGCCCGACATGGCGGCGCAGATCGCCTTCGGCTGCGGAGGCAATGTCCGCGCCGCCCTGCTCGATGCCGAGGCATGGCTCGACGTGCAGGCATGGCGGAAGGCGGCGTAAACCCCATTGCTGGAACCCGCGCAAATTATCCCTTGAAACGCAACCCTCGCTTCTGCATTTTCTGCGATCCCGATGGCAACGGCCTCAGCCGCCTCAACATCGAAACCCCATGAACTTCAATCGCCCGCCCGCCCTGCAACTGCCCGACCTCGCCGCATGGGAGGCCAAAACCGGATGCGCCCCGTGGAAGATCACCGACCCCGGCATCGTGTGCTTCGAGACGCGCGCCAAACCGCTTGCCGAAACGGACTGGGCCACCCTCGACGAGAAGGAGGCCAGTCGCTGCCAGGACGTGATCGACGGCCTCTGCATGGAAATAGAGGCCCACTTCTCCGATGGCTGGCCCGTCTCCTTCGATCCCGTGGAGAATCACTTCTGGGTGTTCCCCGGCGGGCCGGAAGAACCGCTCTACGACAACAAAAGCCCCCTGCCATGATCGACCATTCCTTTGGCCGCAACGTGTTGATCTAACGCTCCGAATGCAGCCCCGGCAACGATCGGCTGCTATCCTCCCCATCGAATGAAACGGCCTCAACGTGGCCGTCCACATGCTGTCGCCGGGGCCGCTGACCCCGGCAAATGAAGCGGCGGTGCCCCGACCTCGCGCCGCCGACTGATCTCAAACGTCCGCTGAATTTTGCCCGTGTGTCTGTCATTACGGCAGATAGAGAAAACGACAATCTCGGCGTGAAACCAATCTCCTGTCCGGCGGGGTCAACCCGCAAACCTCCCTCAAAAGTCAACCAAACATCACCATGACCAAACGCAAAGAAACCGGCAACGGAGTCCAGTGGGACTCCCTGCAAGAAGTCCTCGATTCCACCAAGGGCAAGGACGCGCTCCGCAAGGGGCAGCAACAGTTCCTCACCCCGCTGGAAATCGCCCGCGTCCTGAGCCGCCCGCTGGCCCCCGTCCGTCCCGTCGCCGTCGATCTCCAGATGGGCCACGGCAGCCTGCTGCTCGGCAGCCACGCCGACACCCTGCTCGGCGCGGACATCGACAAGGCGGTGGCCCGCAAACCGATGGACGCCCCCGGCGAGTGGGAGGCGTTTCAGGCCGACACCACGCTGCTCGCCCCCATCCTCCACGAGTGCGGCTGGCAGGCCGATCTGTTCACCTGCAACCCGCCCTTCTCCCTGCAATGGGAGGCAAAGCGGCTTGATTTCCTCTCGCAATCCGTCTCGCAGGAGATCCGCCGGCACTTCGCGCTCGGCACGAAGCACGGCGCGATCAACTCCGGCCTCGCCACCGCCCTGCTCATGCTGGAGTTTATGACCACGCGGGGCGAGGGCTGCCTCATCCTCAGCGACACCGTCGCCCGCTCGTGCTTTGGCTCCCCCAATCAACCCTCAACCCTCAACCCTCAACCCTCAACCCTCAACCCTCATCCCGTCCGCTCCCACGTCTGGCTCTGGCTCACCATCCCCGGCTCGATCTTCCCGAACGTGAACTCGATCGACACGGCGGTCGTCTATCTCGCCCGCGACCATCGCCGCGACGAGCCGCTCCATGTCACCGCCACGGGCAAGTCGCCCGAGGCCATCCTCGCCGCGTTGCAGGGCATCCACGCCGACCGCTGGAAACATCGCGGCGGCATCAGCGTCGAGGCGAAGCCGCACGGCAGCGATCGCACCGTCCCTCTCTGTGACGTGGCCCGGCAGGAGTATGCCATGCGGCACGGCGGCAAGGCCCGCCCGTTCAACATCTGGATCGACGGGAACAACATCATCCACCGGCACCTCACGCCCTTCCAAAGCCTCTCGGGCCGCGTGCCGAAGGCGCTGGTCGAGTCGCTCTACGATCTCCAGGGCCAGACCCCGATGGCGCTCGTCGTCCAGAAGAACACCCGGCTCGCCTTGCAGCGGGCCGTCACCTCCGACGTGTGGGTGGTCGATCCCAAGCTGCCGCCGCTGGTCGAGAAGTGCATCGCCGACTACCACGCCGCCCGCGCCCCGTTCTACCCGCTCTCCGAGGTGCAGCGCATCGGCTACGTGGACGAAAGCGACACGCTCAAATGCAAGGCGGCGGGCCTCAACGGATTCGAGATCGGGAAATGCTACGCGCTGGCCTCGCAGACCACGGCGATCGGGCGCACCTTCACCCGCAAGAACATCGAGGGCAGCGACGAGCAACTGCTCACCACCGGACAGGATCTCGTCATCACCCTCACCGACGCGCGGGGCAAGGTCCACAAGTTCATGCAGTTCCCCGAAATGGAATTGAACAGCCGCGGCGAGGTGCAGGTCGATTACGTTCCCGACCCGACCACGCACAATCTCCAGACCCTCATCGCCCACTTCGAGATTCCCGAGGTGCCCGACATCGCGAGCTGCCGGCAGGACGAATACCGCGCCGCGCTCGACCGCCTCTCCGCGCTGGAGAAACGGTGGGGCATCACCTTCAAGCGGTTCCAGAAGGACGATCTGGCGCGCGGCTCGCTCATCGACGGCTACATCAAGGCGTGGGCGGCGGGCCTCGGCAAGACGTTCGCCATCTTCGCCCGCCCCTTCCTCACCGGCGCAAAGCGCGTCCTCATCGTCGCCCCCGACTCGCTCCACCAGCAGTTGTGCAAGGAGGGCCGCGACAAGTTCGGCGTCGAGGTGCGCGACCTCATGAGCCAGCAGGATTTCTACGACGACGAGGAACTGCAGAAGGTCTGGTTGGAATTGCGGAATGCGGAATGCGGAACGCGGAAAGCCGATCCAGCCCCAGCCCTCAATCCCCGCATCGACCCGGAAGTGGGTGCGGCTATTCTTGCGTTTCTCTCCAACCCGACGACCGACACATGGGATGCCATCGCGCACACTTACGCCGGGATCAATCCCGACCGTATTCCCTGCCCGTTCTCCGACCGCAAGGCTCCCGACACCATCTGGCAGGTGGTATGCGATTGCGACCGCACGTTCCCGAAAAAGGGCCGTTCCTCGACGATGAAAGGGAAAATGATCGCCGACTGGGAGCGCATCCCGACCCCGCAGGAACTCATCAACGCCCTGAAACAAGTCGGAGCATGGGTCGGTGCGCCCGTCGATCAACCCTCAACCCTCAACCATCAACCTTCCGACCCCACCTTCTGGATCACCAGCTACACCGCCCTCGGCATGAACAAGGCCGACGAATGGGAGCCGGTGGTCGAGAACGGACTCACGCAACTCAACGAGGCCCGCATGAAAACCCGCCGCGACCACGAAACCTACGACGCCGACCACGACTTCGGCATCGGCACGGAGAACGCCCAGGGCATCCGCTGCGTGTTCACCCCCACGCTGGCCCGGCTCGTCGGCGACGTGTTCGACTGCGTCGAGATCGACGAGGGGTGCGGCTCAAATCGACCGACTCCTACACCAGCAACGGCGTCCGCATGCTGCGCCCCAAATGGCGGCTCGTCTGCACCGCCACGCCGATCAAGAACCGGCTGGAGGACATCTTCTGGCTGGCGCAATGGGCCTGCGGCGGCAACGCCCAGCCGACCGCCCGCTGGCCCTACGCCGCCACGAGCGAGGCGAAGGAGGCGTTCGCCAACGAGCACCAGATCAACGAGCGCAACCTCACCCGCGAGGCCGAGCATGAGCGGGCCACGGGACGGCGCCGCCGGTTCGAGAAGCGCACGGCGGAAATCTGCAACATCCACCGGCTCTGGAAACTGCTCGGCCCCGTCGTCATCCGCCGCCGCAAGGAGGACGTGGGCGAGGACATCGTGCCGAAGATTTTCAAGCCGATCACCGTGAAGGCGGGCAGCGCGCAGCAGGTCGTCTATGGCTTCCACCTCGCCAACCGCCCCAACTACACCAAGGACGGCAAGGAGATGAAACCGCCCGCCCGCGTCGCGGTGCAGATCGGGCTGCTCCGGCAGGCCGCCGCCTGCCCCGATTCGGCCAATCTCCGGCAGTATTACAACGACTCGCGGGCGGCGAGCTGGACAGACTTCACCACGAAATCGGCGGCGATTCTGAGCACGGTCGTCGAGCTGATCGGGAAGGGGGAGCAGGTGATCATCGCATCGAGCTTCCAGCACTTCAACGAACGGCTCCACCGACGGCTCACCTCCGCGAAGGTGAACGCCTGCCTGCTCGACGGGACGATCAGCGCGCAGCGCCGTGGCGAGATCGCCGCCGATTTCAAACAATACCGCCACTCGGTCATGGTCGCCGGCAAGAAGGCGATGGGCGAGGGCCACAGCTTCGAGTGCTGCGCCCACCTCATCGACGCGAGCCTGGAATGGGCGTTCGACATCAACGACCAGATGATCGACCGCGTCCACCGGC
Organism: uncultured Verrucomicrobiae bacterium; assembly: GCA_963751395.1. Classification (GTDB taxonomy): domain Bacteria; phylum Verrucomicrobiota; class Verrucomicrobiia; order Chthoniobacterales; family Chthoniobacteraceae; genus CAVVUC01. The sequence continues at coordinate 59,510 of CAVVUC010000002.1, forward strand.
TCGTCAGCGCGAAGCCGGTGACGATCTACCCGGTGCTGACCACCAACACGATCGACGAGCGGCTCAACGCCTTGTATCACGAAAAGGGCGACAGCTCCCACCTGGCCCTCGACGGCCAGTTGTTCGCCGAGCGCACCGAGGAAATCAACCTCGCCCAACTGCTGGCCGACGCCGTCCGCGACTTCGACCCGCACGCCGACACGATCGACGAGTTGCAGGTCGAGCAGGAATGGCCGTATCTGGCGAAGAAGCTGGAGGTGGCCGAGCAGCAGTTCCGCGAGTGGCACCCGCCCGTCGCCCGCCTCCGCAAGCCCGGCGAGCAGATGACCCTCGACGATCTCCGCGCCGCCATCGACGCGCTCGGTAACGAACCCGCCGCCGGCGGCGAAACCCCCTGCGTCAGGCCGTTCCGTCAGAAAGCGCGCCCGAAAGGAGCGCGGTCGTCCGCGACCGCACCGAAGCCAAAAGTAACTTTTACCGATGGCCATGACCCCGTGGGCGACTCCATCCGCGCCCTGCTCGCGCAAATCCAGTCCACCACGTTCAAGAAAAAGTAGCCGGGGCTTCCAGTCACGAATCCCACCGCCGTCGTGTGATTGCGGCGGCGACATCTAAAATCCGCAACGGCGGGTCACTGTCAAAACGGACGACAGCAAAAATGACTTTTCAAAAGTTAATCTTGCGGCATTATGCCTTTTTAGCAATGCCCCCGGTGAAGTCGCCGGGGACACCACCACAACAACAATAGAAAAAACAAACCCATGAGACTGGCTCAACTCGCAATGTCCCGCTCGGATGTGTTCAACATCCCCCGGACGATGCTCACCATCCGCGACGGATTCAACGTCCGTTACGACATCGGGGACGACTTCCCGGAACTCGTCCAAAGCATCCGTGAGAACGGAATCAAGCAACCCCTCAGCGGTCACAAGGACAAGGAGGACCGCTTCCTGATTACCGACGGCCACCGGCGATGCACCGCCATTGGAGTGGCCGTGGAGCAGATCGAAACCGATCTCGAAGCCGCCAAAGCCGCGGAGGACAAGACGCAGATCGCCCGGTACAAGGAGCAACTGGCGCGGCTCGAATCCATCCCCGTGATGGCCGAGCCACAGGGCTACGAGGACAAGGACCGCGACTTCGACATCGCCCTCTACAACGGCGGAAAACCGCTGAACCTGCTGGAGGAAGCCCTGCTGTTCGGAAGGCTCATGGCGGTGCATCACGTCAGCGAATCGGAGATTCTGCGGCGCACCGGCCGCAGCCTCACCCACTTCCAGAACTGCATGCTGCTGGTCAACGCGCCGGACATGCACGACTACGTGAAGGCGGGCAAGCTCACCCCGTCGCTCGCCATCGAGATCATCCGCAAGGTCAAGACTGCCGACCAGCGCCGCGCGGTCGTGGAGGAAGGCATCCGGAACGCCGCCCACAACGGCAGGGAAAAGGTCACGGCCAGACACCTCGACGCCGACACCCGCGAGGAGGTCGCCCCGCCGAAAACGAAGGCCATCCCGTTCTCGCCGGTCAACGCTGTAGCCGGGGACGTTGACCCCGGCGACGTTGCTCCCTGGGACGTTGACCCCGGCGGGGACGACCCCGCCGGCCTCAACGTGGCCAGCCACAAGAGCCACCGCCTCGACGCCATTGTTGTAGCCGGGGACGCCGACCCCGAACCGAAAAGCTTCTTCAACCCGAAGGAACTCCGCAGCAAGGTCAACAAGCTGCTCTCCACCGTGTTCGACCCAAAGTTGAAGGTGGACGGCTCGATCATGACCGCCGTGCTGCCGTTCAACGGAAGTTACTTCTACCAGCTCTCCATCGAGGCTCCGAAGGCCAGCCACACCAGCCCGTGGCGGGCGTGCCGCGTCGTCTCCTGCGAGGACACCCCGCGCATCAGCACCGTGGGCTTCGACACCCGCGAAGGGGCGGAATCCGCAGCGTGGAAGGAAATCGCCGACTTCCTGCTCCGCACGAACGCCGCCGGCAAAAAGACGCCGCAGGCGGTCGAGGCGATCAAGGCCGTGCTGGCGGAACTCGACGGCGAGGAGGAATTCGCCGCGCCGGAATCACCGGACGAAGCGCCTCCCTCGCCGCATGATGTCGAGGACGAGGCTCCGGAGAACGACACGCTCGCCCTGCACCACCTGCGCCGCGTGTTCCTCGAACTGGGGCAGACCGGCGGCATCAAGAAGCGGAACGAGCGTTTCCTTTCGATGGCCTTCCTCTCGGAATACATCGACGGGCGGCACACCCACAACCAGCTCCGGGCTTTCGTGCTCTACGGCTCCCCCGAAACCCGCGATCTCCACAGGGAGGAAACCTGAAACCTGAAACCTGAAACCTGAAACATCCTGCCTTCCTGGCTTCCTGCTTCCCACCGCAATCCAAAATCCAAAACATGAAAACCACCGAACCCCGCGTGACTCTCACGCCCCTCAGTCAGATCGTGCCGTCCAAGACGAACCGCACGCAATTCGACGAAACCGCCATGAGCGAGCTTGTCGATTCCATCCGGCAGCACGGCGTCCTCCAGCCGATCGTGCTGCGTCCCCTCAACGGCAGCAAATTCGAGATCATCGCCGGCGAACGCCGCTGGCGGGCCTGCACCGCTTTGGAGCACGCCACCATCCCCGCCACCGTGCGGGAGGTGACGGACGCCGAGGCGCTGGAGTTGCAGTCCATCGAGAATCTCCAGCGCGAGAACATCGCCCCGCTGGATGAAGCCGCCGCGTTCGACCGCCTCCATCGCGAGTGCAAGCTCACGGTCGAGCAGATCGCCGCGAAGGTGAGCCGCCCGCCCGCCCACATCAAGGCGCGGCTGGCGCTGCTGGGCCTGCCGCAGGCCGCGCAGGACGCCCTCTGGACCGGCAAGCTGCCGGAAGCCACCGCCGCGCTGCTCGCCCGCATCCCCGACGCCACGGCGCGGGGCAAGGCGTTCAAGCTCGTGTCCGTCCAGCGGGAGGAATACGACCACGCCAGCGACAGGCGCATCCGCCGCCCCGCCTCGTTTCAGGAGGCGAAGGCGCAGATCGAGCGCGAGTTCTGTGTCTCGATGCGCAAGGCGCAGTTCAACCTCAAGGACGACCAGCTCGTCCCGCTTGTGGAAAAGGCGGGGGAGCGCGTCCTGGGCGGGGCGTGCGCCGGCTGCCCGTTCCACGACACGGAGGCGAAGGTCTGCATGCAACCGGCCTGCTTCCACACGAAGCAGGAAGCCGACTGGAAACGCCTCGTCGCCATCGCCAACAAGGAGGGCTGCGCCGTCCTCACGCAGGAGGAAGTGAAGGCCGCGTTTCCCTACGGCGAGGACCTGTCCTACAACAGCAAGTATATCGAAGCCGAGGGCACGACATGGGACTACAACAAGGCGGGCGACCACAAGAAGCCGCGCACCTGGGCCTCGCTGCTCGCCAAATGCGAGGCGAAGCTGGTGAGGCCCATCCTCGCCCGCACCCCAAGGGGGAAGATCGTGCGGCTGCTGCTCAAGAGCGAGGTCGCGGAGGCGCTCAAAGCCATCGGCCTCAAGAGCCGCAACGATAGCGACCTCGGCGGCAGCTCCCGCGACGCCACGCCGGAGGACCGCCGCAAACAGCGGAGCAAGCAGGCGTGCGAGAAGCGCACCGCCGCGATCGCCGCGCAGGACAAGGAGTTCCGCCTGCGGCATGTCGTGGACTCCATCGCCGGGCGCAAGGAAGTGCCGGTGGAAATCTATCCGTTCATTACCGAGGCCATCACCGCGCCAAACTACGGAGGCAACGCCGACAACGCGCTGGAAAAGACCATCGACCGCCGGTTCCCGCTGAAAAGCGGCACCCTGCTTCACTACGTGACACCGAGGGTGTTCGCCGCCCTGAAAGACCACGAGCGGGCGGGCTTCACGCTGGAGATCGCCCTGCGGCGGCTGGAAACCGCCAGCAGCCTTCACGAGCACGCGAGATGGACGAGGCCGCGTTCGCCTGGCTCGACAAGACGCTCGGCCTCGGTCTGGAGAAGGCGGTTGCCGCGAGGGATGCGCTTCTAGCCAAGTGCCGCGCCAACAACACGCCCCTCTTCAAGGAGGCCGCGCCCGACATCCTGCTCGCCGTCACGGAAGCCTATTCCGCCGATCGCGTCGAGGCGCAGCGTCCGATGAAGTCCTTCGACTTCGAGGGGCGCACCTACACCTCGGTCGAGGCCGATCTCTGCTACGAGATGGTCCCCAAGAGCCAGTTCAAGGGCAAGACCACCACGGCCCCGACCGGGAACGGCTACGACGCCATCGAGGTCCAGATGCGCGGCATCCCCTACGTCCTCATGGGGCCGCCCATCCGTTTCGTGCCACGCCCCGGCCAGTGCATGAAGTGCGGCTGCACGGAGCTGCAAGCCTGCAAGGACGGCTGCTCGTGGGCCAACAAGGAACAAACCCTCTGCTCGAAGTGCTAGCCGAAGGCCAAAGGGAAGAAATGACCAATGACCAATGACCAGTGCCAATCCAAAATCCAAAATCCAAAATTGAAAACCATCGTCCAAAACCTCGCCCTGTTTCACGCGGCCCGCGCACGCGCCCAGCAACGCAAGCCGAAAACGGGCTGGCTGCGGAGAATCTGGCAACGCCTGACCGGAGGCCGCCCATGAAATCCTGCAAGCATTGCGGCGCGCAGGTGCCGCTCGAAAAGGCCGCGCTCGTCCTCCAGAAGAACCGCCTGCTCCATGTCCATCTCACCTGCCCCACCTGCGGGGCAGGCTACGAAACCTGGCTCTGCGCGGCGGAATTTCAGCCCGACCCCGACCGTCCACCCACCCGACAACAGGAATTCAGCCAAAAGTAACTTTTATGAACAAACCCACCATCCACCCCCCGGGCTTCCTTCAACCCCCGACCGAAGAAGAAAATCAGGCGGCTCTCAATGAGTTCTTCGCCGAGATGCAAAAGATGAAAACCGAGCGGAAAGCGGCGGTGGCGGAAGCCATCCCCGCCCTCGAACGGCTCATCGACACCTTCCCTCAGCGCACGGGGCAGAGCTATAAGCTGCGCGACCTGCTGTATTCCTTGTGGAACGGCAAGCCCGCCTCCCTTTCCGATGTGCTGAATCTCGACTGGGATCTCCGCAAAGACCTGTGCGCGGTGATCCTCGCGTTCGGGTATGAGGACCGCGATCATGAGTTTTTCTACGACGCGATCGCCACCCCGCTCAAAAAACGGGGCCAGTTCGAGTGGTTTATCGCAGCGCACGCTGTAGCCGGCCACGCTGAGGCCGGGGATCGGGCCACGCAACTCCCGCCGGGGTCAGCGTCCCCGGCTACAACGGGCAAAAACCTATGAAGTCCCGACGTAAATCCGGCTCCACGCTTTGCGTCCCAGTCACTCCGAAATGTGTCGGAGCCATCCGGGGCAGCACCGACAAGCAGCAGCTCACGCTCCCGACGCAGGGGGCCGCCATCACCCGCTACTGCCAGCATCGCGGCCTCGATCTGCTCGCGCTGTTCGTCGATTCCGGCACCTGCGGCAAGTCGCCGTGGCTCCAGCGCGACAACGTGCAGGAAATGCTGGAGTTCATGGCCGACAACGGGGTGCAGCAGATCATCTACACCCGGCTCGATCGCGCCTTCCGCTCCACGACCGACGCCATCCTCACCCTCAACGAGTGCGCCAAGCACGGCATCAGCATCCACTTCTGCGAGCAGATGATTGACCCGACCACTCCGATGGGGCAGGCCATGCTCGCCATCATCGCCGTGTTCGCGGAACTGGAAACCAATCTCCGCGCCCAGCGGCAGGCCGAGGTGTTCGACACCATGCGGACCTCGCAGTTCAAGGCGGGGATCAATGTCCCGTATGGATGGGACAAGACACCGAGCGCCACGCGAAAGACCCGCGCCGCCCGCCGCGAGCACGATCTGGCGATCGGCAACGACACCGCGTTCGATCTCGTCCCGAACTGGGACGAGCAGGGCTATCTCGTGGAAATCCTGCGCCGCAGCGAGGGCGGGGAGAGCGACGGCGACATTGCCCGCCTGCTCAACGCCGCCGACGTGCCGACCAAGAACGGCAAACGCTGGCACGGCTCCACGGTCTATTCCGTGCGCTCCTACGCCCGCATTGCCGAATCTGTAGCCGGGGACGCCGGCCCCGGCAGCGACGCAGACGGACGGCCTCAACGTGGCCGCCCACAGCTATGATCGTCGCCCCCGGCGGCGTAGGTGCGCGCAAATCTGCCGGATTTGAGCGGTTGCCGATTTCCGTCCGATCGCGGGGCATTTCGTGAATTCGAGCGTTGCCTTTCCTCACGCAATGTCACACAATCTCACATTCACAAGCGTGAACGAGTATGAATTGGCAAAACTTCCGACTGACCACGAGGCTGAATCTAAAGCCCGCCATCGTTGAAGCGGTTTACAGCATCATTGCAGAAATTGATGCTGTCAAAACCGGGTGGAAGCTGACCGGCAAGCTGCTGCCGCAGACCATCGAGAGGCTCACCCATTCCGTGATTGTGACTTCAACCGGTTCGTCAAACCGCATCGAGGGGAACAGGCTCACCGACGTCGAGGTTGAGGCGCTGTATAAGAATCTCCGCATTAAAAAGTTCAAAACGCGGGATGAGCAGGAAGTCGCCGGCTACCTCGAAATGCTGGAATTGGTCTTCGGCAGCTACCAGGAAATTCCGGTCACGGAATCATCCATCCTGCAACTGCATCGGGACATGCTAAAATACAGCGGGAAGGATTCGCGTCAGAAGGGACAATACAAATTTGGATCAAATCGTGTGGAGGCAAAAGATCAAAGCGGCAGGGTGCTCGGAATCATTTTCGATCCAACACCGCCGCATTTGGTCCAAAAAGAAATGCAAGAACTGGTGGATTGGTATGCTTGGGCTGCGGAAAAGATTCTCAAGCATCCGCTGATACTCATCGCCAATTTCATCTTCGAGTATCTGGCGATTCATCCTTTTCAGGACGGAAACGGAAGAACAAGCAGGCTGCTCAGCAACTTGATGCTGCTCCAGCATGGCTACGATTTCGCGTCCGTTGTATCGCATGAAAAGCTGATCGAAGCGAACAAAGCGGACTACTATCTGGCGATCAATAAAACGCAGAAGACGTGGAAAACCAAAAAGGAAGACACCTCGCTTTGGCTCCTGTTTTTCCTCAAGATCATTCAGGCACAGGCCCGGCAGGCTCTCAGAATTCTGGAAGGCGACAATTTCGAGTATTTGCTTTCCGGGAAGCAGCTTGAGCTTTGGCGCTGGGCAGCAGCGCTGACCGGCAAAGAGTTTGGGCGAAAGGCTGCGATTGAATCGCTGGGTTATCCCGCCAGAACCGTGGAGTCCATCATCAAGAAACTGCTCAATATGAAAAAACTGGAGAGAATTGGCGAAGGCCGGGCGACCAGATACAAGGTAGTCTAACGCCGAAAACGCGGCGAACTGCGAGCCTCGCTCAATCCGGGAGAAGCGGAAGCAATCGCGCTTGCGAAGGCCACGGCTTCTGATGTCCTCCTGGTCGATGAACGGCGGGGACGACTGGCGGCCCGGCAGAGCGCCCAAGTATGTGCCGATTCCTGATTACGATGGCGCGGTGATGAAGCGCCTCTGCAGGCAGTATCCGGTGCAGTTGCGGAGCGAGTCGGAGGGATTTCCCTCGTCTTAGTTCTTCGTCACTTTGAACCGCAGGAACTCGCGGTCTGCGATTGGATATGCCGAGCGCATCACCACCGTTTCCAAGCCGGTCAGCACACTGCTCGTTAGCGAGTGCAGGATGACTCCGCTTGTTGACCATGAATTTGGCGCAGTAACATCCGTTGACCGCTCGACGAAGTAAGTGACATCTATCGGCCGGTAATTGCCGAGTGGACGTGCGTAGGTCAAAGCAAGGTATTTCACCTGGTTCACGGTAATGATGGACATCACCGGCATTGCATCCGCATCAGGATTGAGCGGGTCACTTCCCAGCGCATATTCGACAAGGTTCTGGATGCCGTCATGGTCCGGGTCCGCATTGGCATCTGCATCGCCACCCGTTAATCCAAAGCCCGATGCCCACACGGAATAGGTCTGTCCGGTGGTCTGCGGGGTGAAGTCAAGTTGCAGGTTGTTCGTGCCGCTTGTGGCCACTTGGAAAGTCCCGCCGTTCACATCGTTCATGAAACCGCTTGTATCCACGGCGAACGCACCCGCATTGAACCCGGTTATTCCGCCCGTGGCTGTGGCGAGCGTTAGTTGATATGGCTTGGTGCTGAAGAAGTTCTCGGCGACGCTCGTCTCGTTTGAAAGCGACAGCGAGATCGGTTTGATCGTGAACTTGGAGTTGGTGCTTGAGGCGATGGTCAACCCGCCGTTGATGCTCAACAAATCCCACCCCGGATTCAGACCTGCGGAAGCGGTTGACGTTCCGCCGGGAAAGCTGTTGATCTCACAGAGATAGCTGGCCCCGCCATTCCATGTCTCATTTCCCGTCGTAAGTGTTCCGATGCTGTTGCCGGGAGCGATTGAACCCGAAGCGTTGACCGCACCGCCGATGATGCCGGAACCGCCGAGCGTCGCCGCCGCGGCCACCGTGACATTGCCCGTGGCGGAAGACTGGTCGCCGTTGACGAACAGTTTGCCCACCGTGACGTTCGTCGGGCCTGTGTAGGTGTTGCTGCCGGAGAGGATCGTCGTTCCCAAGCCAGCCTGTGTCACCGAGCCGTTGCCGCTGATCGTGTTGACCACAGTCGCACTGTCCGAGCGGTGGAAAACCAAGGCGCCGTTGTCGGTCACCCCACCGGAACCAAGCGTCCCTGCCGTGCCTCCATTGCCCACCTGCAATGTGCCACTGCTGATGGTCGTTGCGCCATAGCTGTTGCTGCCAGTCAGGATCGTCGTGCCCGACCCTGCTTGGGTCACCGAGCCGCTGCCGCTGATTGCGTTGGCGACTGTCGAGCTGTCCGAGCGATTGAAAACCAACACGCCGTTGTCCGCCACCGCACCGGAGCCGAGTGTCCCTGCCGCTCCGCCGTTGCCCACCTGCAATGTGCCGCTGCTGATGGTTGTCCCGCCGGAGTAGCTGTTGCTTCCAGCCAGAATCAACATGGCAGGGCCGCTCTTTGTCAGGGCAACGACTCCGTTGCCGTTCTGGATTACACCGGCATAGGTGTCATCGGTGGCCTGACTCACGGCGAGGGTGGCCGAACCAATCGTGCTGGCGGTGATCTGCGCGCCGCCGCTGCCGCTCAAAGTGCCGAGTGTCGTGTTGCTCGCTGAAAGATCGAGCGTGCCGCCGTTGAGGACGGCAAGTGGGCCGAACGTCCCACCAGTTCCTCTCGCCGTGGCTCCGTAGCCAATGTTCGTCGGGCCGTTGATTACCCCGCTGTTGACCAAAACTCCGCCTTGCAGATCCAATAAGGTCGAGTCCATCAGATTTACCTGGCCTCCATTGTTCACCGTAATCTGGCTTCCTCCACTGCTGATCAGGTCGCTTCCTGAGTTGTTCAACACGCCGGCGCTGCTGATTGTCATGATTCCGTCGTTTGACCAATCCAGAACATTCACCGTGCTGTTCACTGTCAGCCTGCCGCTGGCTGTGTTACTACCTCCGTCCCAATTCAGCACCGCGCCATTCGTGATCTGACCGCCATTGGTGAAATTGGTCAGATTGGCAGTTCCATTTTGAATCATGTTCGTGGTGTTAAAACTCGTCACGCCGGCGAAGCTGGCTGTCGTCCCAGGTAGGATTGTATGAGTGCCCGGCCCGCGCAGAAACCCTCCATTGACCGTTGCGTTGTTATACTCGATCGCGCCGCCTGTGTTGGCCCGCAAGCTGCCCGATGTCAGGTTTATCGTGTCGCCATCCAACCGCAGTGTCCCGCCGGTACCAGCGACGAACGAACCGGAACTGGATTGACCGGTGATGATCAATCGTCCGCCGTTGACCGTCGTCGTACCCGTGTAGGTGTTGTTTCCAGACAGCGTCTGGTCTCCGGCACCTGTCTTGGTGAAGGAGGCTAACGAACCACCGACCGATCCGCTGAATAAAGCACTTGCGTTGTCAGCCCCCACCGTCAACGTACCAGACGAGGCAAGAGATACGGCCCCATTGCCGGACAGCCCGCCGATAGTCTGACTCGCGACGGCTGTTAGGTCCAATGTACCATTGTCAGTGACTGCCTTACCTTGTGGCAATGCGTTGACGTTCCCAGCCCTGACCGTTCCGCTTGTAATCGTTGTGCCGCCGGCGTAGGAGTTTGATCCATTTAGGATGAGAAGGCCGCTTCCAACCTGTATCACCGACCCTGTGCCGCCAATTGTGTTGGCTGCCGTCAAGCTGTCCGATCGGTTGAAGATCAGTGAGGTATTGTCTGTAACCGCACCGGCCCCGAGCGTCCCCGCCACGCCTCCATTTCCAACCTGGAGTGTTCCTCCGCTTATAGTTGTGGTCCCGTAGTTGTTGCTCCCGGTCAAAATCAGCGTGCCGGACCCAACCTGCGTCACCGAACCTGTGCCGCTAATTGCGTTGGACACGATCGCGCTATTCGAGCGGTTGAAAACCAGTGAAGCATTGTCCACTACCGCCCCCTGTCCGAGCGTCCCCACCGTGCCGCCATTGCCAACCTGAAGCGTGCCGCTGCTGATGGTGGTTGACCCGTAACTGTTGCTGCCTGTCAGGATTAGCGTACCCGCACCAGTCTGCACTACCGACCCACTCCCGTTGATTGTCTTGTCAAACGTCAAGGCATCCGAGCGGTTGAAAGCCAGCGTGCCATTGTCAGTCACCGAGGAGCTCGTGCCAAGCGTCCCGGTCGTGCCGCCATTGCCAACCTGAAGCGTGCCGCTGCTGATGGTGGTCGCTGCGTAACTGTTGCTGCCCGTCAGGATCAGAGTGCCTGAGCCCTTCTGAACTACGGAACCGCTCCCGTTAATCGTCTTGTCAAAGGTAAAGACGTCCGAGCGGTGAAAGCCAACGTGCCATTGTCAGTCACCAAGGAGTCGGTGCCAAGCGTCCCGGTCGTGCCTCCATTCCCCACCTGCAACGTGCCGCTGCTGATGATCGTTGCCGCGTAGCTGTTGCTGCCAGCAAGGATCAACGTCCCAACACCGCTTTTGAGGAGCGCACCGCTTCCGATCACCGCGCCGTTAATAGTTGCCGCATTCGACTGGGTGTCGAAAACAGCCGTGCCACTGTTCAGGAGGACGTTGCGATTGGCATTGAGCGCAAAGCCGGCTCCCGCCTGAAGTGCCGCGCTATTACCTGCACCGGGATCGAAGCCAAGGTTTATTGCAGGGGAGGCGGGCACGCTGCCCAGATTACGATCGCCGCTTATGTTTAGCGTCCCCGCCTGAATGACTGTGCCGCCAGAGTAGCTGCTGGTTCCAGTGAGCGTCAGCTTGCCACCTCCTTGCTTGACGAGGCCGACCGTGCCGCTTCCATCCTGAACTAAACCCGCCAGGGTGGTATCAATAGAGCCATTCACCGTCAGCGTGCTTGCGCTCGATGCCGTACTATTCGTGACTATTCCCGTGGAATCTCCCGCAAGCGAAGCAACTGTGGCATTGAAACCAGCCAGATCAAACTTCCCGGAGCTGTTGACGGCCAGGGCGGTTGCGGCACTGTTGGGCAGCACATCGCTTCCTCCTAATTTCAACACCCCACTGTTTCGCACTGTCGTGGCACCGTTGTAGCTGCTGCTCGCACTGAGTTGGAGGGTCGAGTTATCTACGATCAAGTCTGAGTGCGACAAAGCACCACTGATCCCGATTCCGCTGACGATCACTGTGCCGCCTGCTCCAATGGTCAAAGTTGTCCCGTTCTTGGTAATGCCACCGGTCAGAGTTAGGAGATTTCCGGAACCGCCGGCACTGACCGTGGCGTTGCTTGCCACGTTGACAGCCCCGGCGAATGCGCTGGTGCCCGTGTTTGTCAATGCCCCTGCCCCGCTGTTGCCCGTGCCGTTGAGAATCAGGGATTCTGGCGTGCTGTAATTAACATTGTTCAATTTGAGGCTGGCTCCATTCGCCACAGTTATCCCTGAGCCCGAGGCACCCAGGGCACCGTCCACATTTACTTGAAGCACGCCCCCGTTCACGCTGGTTGTCCCGGTGTAGCTGTTGCTGGCGGACAATGCGAACGTAGCACTTCCGATCTTTGTCAGCGATCCGCAGCTCGCACTTCCGTCGCTCAACACCCCCGCATAGGTGCTGTTTTGATTGCTGTTTCCGACGGTCAGCGCAACAGACTGGGAAGCAGTGTTGGTTAAGGCAAGGCCCTGCGTTCCTTTTAAGCCGCCGAGAGAGACCTGGGTCTGTCCGTCAAAACTCAATGTCCCGCCTTGGTTGTCGTAGTTGAGTGTGCTGTTCTGGAGCGCCAAAGAAGTGCCAACCTTGAGGACGCCACCGGAGATCACGGTATCCCCTGAGAATGTTGTTGTCGTTGTGAGCGTGGTCGTTCCGCTTCCTGCCTGGGTCAGGCTGCCGGTGCCGCTGATTGATGCGAGGTTATGGTTGCCGGAGCTGAAAAGCACCAGCGCGCTGTTGTTGACGATATTGCCAGCAACCGAACCTGCCGCGCCACCGGAACCGAGTTGCAATGTGCCAAGCGAAATGGTGGTGCCGCCGCTGTAGCTTTCATCCGCTGCCAGAACCAGCGTCCCGCTTCCAGTCTTGACCAAAGCGCCCTGGCCACCAACGGTCCCTGTCGTAAGTGTCAAAGTGTTTCCGCCAGTGTCGATTGTTGCAGCGACACCGTTTGCAATGGTCACGGAGTTCCCAATGGACAATGCATTTGTTCCAGCCTTCAAAGTCGGATTTGGTCCGCCGGCAACGAAGGAAAGGGTTCCATTTCCCAATGAGCCGCTGGCATTGACCACGAGCGTGCCGCCGCCAATGTTGGTATTTCCTGCATAGCTGTTATTGCTGCCTAGAACTAACGTTCCTGAACCTAATTTACTTACACCGCCAACTCCACCAACGGGACCGGAGACGGTTAAGGTGTCTCCGGCATTGGTGACAGTGACATCGACGCTGCTCGTCAAACTGATCGGTGCGCTGATGGTGTGGCTGCCGAGTGTGTCGTTGATCTGGGCGGAGCTGCCGCTGTTATCGAGATAAAGAGTCCCACCGGTTCCAGCCGCGATTGTGTAAGAGTTGGTGTTGCTGAAGGCAACCGTTCCGACGGTCTTGTTTCCGTCGAGGGTTACTGTGGCTGGCGAAAGCAGCGAGGAACCGAAAATTGCCTTTGATCCCGTTGCATTCGGAATGCTTGGATACCAGTTGGCTGCCAAGGACCAGCTTCCTCCGCCTGCTGTAATCCACGTAGGAGGACCCGGATTGAGTTTCACTGCAGAACCAATCCCTGCACGCGTATCTGTGGAGAGTCCACGGTAGTTCGAGATAGTGACGCCGTTTTCCTGCCAAATTGCGGCGGAGACAGCCGTAAATGCCGTTCCGTCACCTCTGCCCATCGTCAGATTAACCAATGTATCGACGCCGGCCGATCCATTAAGACTGGCAACTTGGTATTGAATGGTGAACAATGGAATTTCAATTCCGTTTGTGCCGATCGGAGTTCCTACGTTATAGAATGCTCCTGGACCACTGATATAGTAAGGTACAATGCGCCCTGCAACGGTTTGTGAGGAGGGGATGCCGATATCTTTAAACGTGTCGGCATTTAGATCCTGAACAAAGCCGGCCGACGATGAACCCGCTTTGTCAAAAACACCAGCAGCGAGGGTGGCACCGAGGGTTCCCGAAGTGGCGAGGAAGTTCCCCTGGACTGAGCCCAGTGCAGAACTCCCAGTCCCTCCTTTTACCAGAGCGTTGACTGTTGCTTCAACAATTCCCAAACCGGTAGTTCCCGTTGCTTGAACGAGCTGCGCGTAGGCTGTGAATGTTACTGTACTCCCAACCACAAGTCCTGAGACGGTTTTTCCACCATTACTTATGGTGCCTGCACCACTCACATTGGTGGCGCGGAGGTCAACTGTAAGGGTTGCCGACGCATGGTTCGCCCAAAACGCAGAAATTATTGCGCCGAGAATAAAATAACGGCTTAGGGAGGCGGCGTGGAATGGGATCATGTTCCTACAGACGGTGAAGTTCATATTTTTCTCCTATCCTAATTAGTGTCCATTTTTCCAAACGGACTTCCCGGAGATTCCACGCTGAATTCCCCAGCAGGAACGGCCAGACCACGCAAAGCATCCGGCACCGACAAACCGTTTAGCTTTCGTGGAGATTAGGAAGCAGCCTCGCGTTTGTCCATCCTGTAGTTCGTAAATCACCACACCTAATCCAAACGGCGTGATTCAAAGCCTTGAGGCCGCGCCAACGTATGGTTGTGCGCGAGGCCGGATTGCGAGGCGATCTCAATGCGTGCAGCGAGCTCATAGGTAATCTTCTCAGCCTGCACGACTTCCACTTGGGTTGGGCGTCCCCCACTCAAATTTTATGAGGACTTCGTTTTTTACGTTCCCACTTTTTTAGGGGGTCATCCGCTCACAAATCGCCCCAAAACACTCATGCACGGAAGCGCCCAGCCCTGTCCTTCGAGGGCAACGGGATGCATCCAAATGAATTTCCAGAGCCGCCCGCAGAGTGTGTATTTTGGTGGGAACATTCCCACTTCGTTCCCACCTTTTTGGCGCTTCCCAGATCGCGCTTGCGGCGCGTTTGTGATCGACCGTTTTTGCCGTGGCAAGGTTGGCGACAAGTTCTTGCAATGGTTCGCGAAACCTTGAGCAAACATTGCGTCAAGATTGGCGCAAGGTTGTCCCGCAGCGTGTCCATGACCGGCTCCAAATCGCGCTTCAAAACCGCGCGCGACGAAAGCGAAAGTCGCCTCACGAATTAAACGTGATCATTGTAATCTTCCGACCGGCGTGGTATTTCATGCGCCATGAAACACCGTCATTTCCTGCTGTTCGCCATCAGCGTGTTGGGGCTCGCCGGTTGCGATTTCATTCCCGAGCATATCTCCTACTACTTTCGCTCCGGCGGGGAACACCAGGCGGGGGAGGTGTCGGTCGATCCGCTCGAGGAGCCTTCTGCCGCGCTGGTCATCGTGGGCCTCGCGGACGAGAATTAGGGCGGCTCAGCTCGCGGCTTTGAGGAAGGCGACAGACCCCCTCACTCCGGTCCACGTTCTGACTGTCCACGGTGCGGCGGGCGCAAAGTTGACGCCGTATCCCGTGCATGGACACCATTGCGCCCGAGATCGCCAGGAAGCTGCTCAACCGTGACTTCGCCAACCTCGCCCAGCGCGTGCAGCGCGGCGGCAAACTCAACCGCGCGGAGAGCGCGATGCTGCAAGGCATGGTGGCCGGCAAAGTAAAGGCGTCGAACGCGCCTTGGCCACTTCGCGCTCCCGATAATCAAGGCCCCCCCACCGTCAGCCCCGTCGAGCGCGACGAGAACGCGAAGCTTACCGAGTACGCCTTGATGACTGTGCCGCTGAACGGGCGGAATTTGCGCGTGGTGTGGATGTTGCAGACATCGAGATAGCCCGTCGCCAGCGATTTCTTGCCGGTCGCCCATGACTCCGCGCTGGCCTGCGTGATGGCCGTCACGCTGCCGGAAACGTGGATCTGGCCCACGGTGGTCGTGACCGCCGCCTGCACGAACGGCGCACCGTAGGGAATCTCGTCGATCTGCGCTTTCAACACCGGGTATTGCGTCTCGACCGCGTATTCCGCATCGAGGATGTCGGCGCTGTCGTTGACGGACAGCGCCACCGCATAGCTCACCGAGAAACTGATTTCCTTCAACAGCGTGCCCTCGGTGGTGGTGTCGATCGCCTTCCCGGTGCGGCTGCGCGTGATGCGCCCGCCCGCCGGCGCGACCGTTACCGTGGCGATGATCGCCAGGCACGCCAACTCGTTCGGCCCCCAGGCGGTGCCTTGAATCGTGACGGTCGTTTCGCGTTCCTTGAAATCGTTGTCGGTGTCGATGCCGTAGCTGATGCTCGCCGCCACCGGCGCGGTTTCATAGACGTAGGCAAAGTCGAGCCGGTTCAGGCGTCCCACGTTTTCGCGCCACGCGCTCGACACGGTTTCCTTCTCGCTCCGCACCACCCTGCCCGTCACCTTGAACGAGCGGGCGAACGCCCGGGCCGCCGCCTCGTCCAGGGCGGTCACGCTGCCGCTCACGCTGTATCCGTTCACGCCAAACCGTTCCGCCGCCGTCTCGACCGCCACTTCCGCGAACTTCACCGCGCTCTTGCCAAGGTAGCTGTAGGAGAAATCGACCGCCGCGAAAAACTCGTCCTCGTCGATGCCGGTCGAGTTCACATCCTCGCTCATTTCCGTCAGGAACGGCAGCTTGCCGAGTCCGAGCGCGCGCGCCTTTTCGATCGCCGTCGCCGAGTTCAGCGCGTGGACCTTGCCCGAATAGACCGTCAGCACGTCGCCGCTCTTGTGGTCGGTGCGCGTCCCGATCTTCAACTCATAGCTCAAGACATCCAACTGCTCGATGAAGCGGTAGTTGAACGTCAGCTCCAGCGCCTTGTCGCCGTCCTCGCCGCTGATCTCGCGGTGGCGGAGGTTCTGCGTCTGGAAAATGCGCCCCGAGGTGAACAAGCCCTTGATCTCGTCGGCCTTCGCCTCGGCCAGCGCCAGCGTCGCCGCCAGCACTTTGCCGCTCACTGTCACCGTGCGCTCGCCCTGCTGCCGCGCATCGCCGAAATCCACCTCGTAGTCGGCCTCGGCGTAGTTGCCGTCGGGAAACTCCATCCGGTTCGCCGTGAAGCTCCAGAGCAGTTCCTCCTGCGCGTCCCCCAGGTCGGCGCGGATTTCCTCCACCTTCATCGTCTTGGAAAAATTGCTTCCGAACACCAGCAGCCCGTCGGGGCATTGGGCGATGCCCTCGATGACCGCCTTCTGCGCGAGCAGATAGTCGCGCTTGGCCGCGGCGCTCCACGCGGGATCGACCAGCACACGCCCGCTGGCGCTCACGGTTTCGGTGCTCATGCGCCGGTTCGCGGCCTGCTCGCTGTAGCGGTCCGTTTTCACGCCGCCGCTCCACGCGCTCACGTTGGGCAGGGAAATGGGCGAGCCGCCCTGCGGGGTGAACGCCGCCGCCATCCCGCCGGTGATCGCGTTGGAGAAGCACTCGAAGCTCACCGTCACCTCCCGCTTGTACTGCCCCCAGTCCTCCGGCACGTCGAGGCCGGCGACCCGGCACTCGATGTTGCACAACTCCGTCCCGTTCTCGTCCTTGATGAGCAGGACGGCCCTCGGCACCAGCGCCGCCTTCAACGCCGCCAGCCGCGCCTCGTTGTCGGCAAAGCTGGCCTCGTAGAAGCAGTGCTTCACCTTGTAGGTAAGCGTCGATTTCAGCGGGGTGTTCTGCGCTTCCGCCTGCACCGACAGCCCGTAATGGGGCACGCCGGTCGCGTGGAACTGGTAGGAGCCGTAGGAGATTTGGAGAGGCATTTTAAGGGCGGTTGATGGTTGAGGGTTGATGGTGGATCGACGTTGTAGCCGGGGACGCTGACCCCGGCGGGCGATGCGTGGATTTGCGCGGGCGTAGCGCAAGCAGACGGGCAAAAGTAACTTTTAGATTGGCCATTTTAGATTTTGGATTTCCTTGCCGCAAGGAACGCAAAGAGCACAAAGATCGGGTTTTCAACCGGACCTCTCTGCGCTCTTTGGGTTTTTCATTTGGTCATTAGTCATTGGTCATTGGTCATTTCCTCAACTCCGCCCTCCCGCGTTGCTCACGCCCGCCAGCCCCGTCGTGATGCGCTGGTTCATGGCGTCGAGCTGCGGCTGCACCTGCGCCAGCACCACCTGCTGGAACTGTGTCGTGATTTTGGCGAACTGGTCGCCCACGTCCACCACCACGCTCCCCACGTTCACGCTGATCGCCGGCACGTCGGGGTTGGTCTTTCCCTCCTGCGCGCCGGCGCGGGCGGCCGTCGCGGTCGGGTTGATGTCTTTCGGCAGTTCCTTCTCCAGCGCCTTGCGGTCGGCCACCATCTTGTCGATGCCCTTGTTCAGCTTCGCCAGCTCGTTCGTGAGCTGCCGCATGGTGGTGTTGAGTTCTTTCGGCGCGGCGTCGGGCGCGAACTTCTCGATGTTCTGCCGGGTGCCTTGCGAGAGGAATTGAAAATCGTTCACGGTGAACTGCTTTCCGCCCCGCTTCTGCTGGAACCGCGCCAGCATCGCCGCCTGCATCTGTTCTTCGCGGCTCCCCATCAGCAGCGCCTTGCTCGCCTCGATGTTCTGCTGCTGCTTCGTGGTCTTGATCTCGGCCTCGATCGTCGCTTTCCGCATCGACGCCGCCACTTCGTTCTGCTGGAGCTGGTTCAGTTCCTCGCGGATGCGCTGCTCCAGCGTCAACTGCTTCAACACCGCCGCCTGCGCCGCCGCCTTGTCGCCGCCCTCGTCGCCCGGCCCGCCGGGGGAGGCCATCCGTTCCTCGATGCGGGCCTCTTTCAGTTGTTCCGCCAGCCCGCCCGAGGTTTTCGTTTCGGTCTTGTAGCCGGTGACGCGCTGGCGGCGCTGGAAGTAGCCCGGCTCAGTCCCATTCGCTTCGTCCTTTTTCGCCAGGTCTTCCGTATATTGGTAATCGCTGGAGCCGCGCGCGAACAAGGCTTGCGAAAACATATTGCCTTCGGGTTTATCATGCTCCCACCGCACTTTTCTCCCACCATAGTCGTCAATGGGCGTGGAAATCCCCCGCTCGATGATCGGCGTCCGCTTCGTGGTGGTCACTCCCTGGATGTCCCGCATCAGCCCCGCGCTTTCATTGAACAGCTTGTCCGTCTCCGTCACGCCCCACCTGTTGCGCGCCCCTGTCTCCTTCGCCTGCCGGCTGCCGAGATCCTGCGCCTCCATTGCGGCGGCAAGGCGGTCGCGCTCGGTCTGGGCCTTCTCGATGCCCAGCTCGATCGCTTCCCGCTCCTTCTCGTTCAGCTTCTCCAGCGCCGTCGTCTGCGCCTCCAGCGCGGCGGTCTTGTCTTTCTCGGCCTGCGTCGTGCCAGCCACGGCATCCTGGAGTTGCGCTTCGCGGGTGCGCTCGTCGGTTCCGCCAGAGGGCAGGCGGGTTGATGGTTGAGGGTTGATGGTTGATGGGGAGAATCGTTCGTTGCGCGTTCCGCGTTCGATCAGCGGCCTGTTTCCAAACGGCGTCCAGCCCTCCCCCTTCAACTGCCGCTTGAGCCACGCCCCCGATGCGCTCGCGGCGCTTCCCAATCCGCTGTTGCCGAGGCTTGCCGCCTGCGCGTCGAATGCCGCCGCGTCGAACGCCTGCTCCTTCTTCGGATGCGCGGCCCGCCACGCCTCCAGTTCGTCCTTCGCCTTCTGGATCTTCGTGTCGGATTGCGCCACCGCTTCGTCGTAGGCTCCCTTCGCCGCCGCGCGGTTGTCGTCGAGCAGCCGGAGCTTGGTGCGCAACAGCCCGATTTCCTCGTCCAACTTCTGGGTCGGGCCGAAGGTCGGCGTCTTGCCGCTGACGGCCTCCAGCCCCCGGTTTTGGCCCTCGAAGCGGGCCTTGGCGATCTTCTCCATGGAGTTTTCCTGCTCGCCCAGTTCGTCCACCAGCTCGCTGTAATCCTGCGACCGCTTCTCGCTCAGCGACTTGATGCGGTCCAAAAGTGACTTTTCCTTCTCGCGCTCGCGGTCGGCGGGTTTGCCCTTCGCGTCCTTTGCCGCGATCTCCGCCTGCACGGATGCGAGCAGCTTGTTCTGGAGGTTCAACTGCCGCTCGGAGAGCGAGATGGTTTCCTGCCGCTCGACCCGCGCCTTCTCCAGTTGCACCTGCTGCAACGCGCCGAGCCGCTGCTGGATTTCCTGCACGCCGTTCTGTTGCTTGAACGTGTCGAGCAGATCCTTTTCCACGTCGCGCCGTTTGCGCTCGTCCACCGGCTCCATCACCTGCGCGATGCCGCTGGCCGCCAGCCCGAAACTGCGCTCGTCCAGCTTCGGAGCCGCCTTGCTCACGGTCTGGAACAAGCGGGCCGATTGCGCCGCCGCCTGCCCGAGGTTGTTGTGCTTCTCGATCTCGTCGTCGAACCCGATCAGCGCGGCGTTGGCGTCCTCGCTCGTTTTGCGGAAGTAGTCGAACGCCTTGTTCACGCCCCACAAGCCCGCCTCGAACAGCGCGATTCCCGCGATGCCGCCCGCGAACCGGGCGACCGTGCCGAGTCCGAACCGCAGCACGGCAAAGAGGCTGGCGAGCGCGGAGCCGATGGCTTTGAAACTGAACAGGCGCGCCAAACCGCCGATCGACTTGCCCGCCACGACAAACAGCCCGCCCTGCGCCGCGAGCGCCGCGTTGCCACGGGTCACGGCCTCCGCCATTGCCACCTGCGCCATCGCCACCTGTTTCAGCGTGTTGGTGAAAAAGTTCGCCTTGGTGCCGGCCTCGCCATACCGGAACGCCAGCACCGCCATGCGGGCCGACATCATCGCCGCGAGGCCCACCATGAGCGCGAACGCCTGCGGGTGGTCGCTCAGCACCTTGATCGCGTTGGTGATGCCCTTGATCGTGTTCTGCAAGACCTGGGTGGCGGCGAACGATTCGTTGCTCGCCAGCATGTTCACCGACAGCCGCTCGAACTCGCTGGAGAGCGACTGCAACTGGCTCACCATCGAGGCGCGGATGTTCATGTTCTCCCGCTCCGCCGCGTTCATCTGCGTGTAGGCCCGGATGCTCAACGCCTGCGACTGCACATAGCCGTCGAGGATGGCCGCGAGCCGCGCCGCCTGCTGCTTCTGGCCGACCTTCTGGAGCAGCTCGCCCCGTTCCGCCGAGGTGAGTTCCTGATATTTGATGTAAAGCTCGGCGAGCAGGGCGCTCATGTCCTTCATCTCGCCCGACTGGTCCTTGACCGAAAAAGCGAAACGGTTCTCCAGCTTGGTCTGGATCGCCGGGGTCGAGAGCGACACGATCATCGCCTTGATCGCGTTGCCGAACTCCGCGCCGGGTCTGCCGGTGCGACCGACGCCGGCGCCGATGATGCCCATCAACTCCCGCAGCGGCAGGCCCGCCATGCGGGCGATGTTGCCCACGCGGGCGATGCCGTTGAAAATGTCCTTCGTGGTGACGTTGTAGTTGTTCGAGATCGCCACCACGCCCGCCAGCGTGCCGCGCAAGTCGCGCACCTGGAGGTTGTAGCTCGCCATGATCGAGGACAGGTTCTCCGCGCTTTCCGCCACGGTGATCTGCGCCGAGTTCGCCGCTTTCAACGACACGGTCACGGCTTCCTGCACCTGGATGCGGGTGAGGCCGAGGCGCGAGAACCGCACCGCCGCGTCGAGCGCCTGGTTCGCGTCGATGCCCTGCGCCACCGCCAGCTCGGTCGTGCTGTCGCGGAGCTTGAGGGCTTCCTCGTCGGTGCCGTGAAAGACGGTCTTGAGCAGCGCGTAGTTGCGCTCCAGCTTGATCGCCGCCGCCGCGCCGTGCTCGATCATGCCGAGCGCCTTGTAGAGCGTGCCGACCGACGCCGCCCACGCCGCCACGACAAAGGTGTTGTGGAGGAACGAGCGGGCCGTCCAGTCGCCGGTGCGCCCGAGGTCTTTCACGGCCTTCTCCGCGTGGGTCGCCTGCACCTCCATGAGGCGGTTCGAGGCGTTGTATTTCTCGGTGAGCGTGACGCGCTCGCGCAACCCGCCCGCCGTGCGCTCGAAGGTCGTGGTTTCCGTGCGCCCCTTGCTGGAAATGCTGCCGGTGCTGCTGCTGACTTTTTTGAAGTCGGGTCCGAACTGCACGCCCGCCTTCAATGCCGCCGCCTCGCGCTGGCGCTGGAGTTCCGCCGCCTGTTTCGCGGCGATCTTCTCCGCTTCCCTCCCCTGCGCGACGAGCGCCGCGCTGCGTTGCTGCTGCAACGAGGCGACCGATTGCTTCTCCCCCTTCGCCTGCTGCTCGATGCTGCGCTGCCGGTCCTTCTCGGCCTGCACCAGCGCCGCGCTCCGCTGCTTTTGCAGGGCGTCCACCGCCGCCGCTTCGTCGGCCTTGCGTTTCTCCGTCGCCCTTTCCTCGGCGGTCTGCTGCCGGATCAGGGCCGCGCTCCGCTGCTTCTGTAAACTCTCGACCGAGGTTTGCTCGGCGGCAATGCGCCGGGCCGTGGCCTTTTCCTCATCGGTCTGCTGCCGGATGAGCGCCGCGCTGCGTTGTTTCTGGATGGAGTCCTGCGCCGCCCGCTCCTGCGAGCGAATCTTGTTGGCGATGTCGGCCTGCGCCGCCTCGCCGCCGGCCACCTTCCCCTCGACCCGCGCATACAGCGGCGTGCCGCGATAGTCTTTCAGCGCGTCACGCTGCGCCCGCAACGAGCGCACGTAATCCTCGGTGACGGTGAGCTTGCGCCGCAGATCGTCGCCCGCCTGCTTCGAGGCCACGCGGTATTTGTTCTCGGCGGCCGCCGCCCGCTCGGTCGCGCCCGCGAGGTCGTTCCGGGTGGTGATCTCCTTCTCGCCGGTCTTGAGCAGCGTTTCGGAACGGCTTAACTGGTATTTCGACGCCACTTCGGCCCCCTCGGCATCGGTCTGGACGTAGAGCCGTCCGCCGCCGCCGCCGCCGCCGCCAATGGGCGGTTCGGGCTTGTGAGGTGGAGCCGCCGGAGGCGGGGCCGCCAGCTTCACCCATTGGTCTCCCTGGGCTACATAGCCACTCTTGAGTGCATGCTCCTTTAGTTGCTCGTTACCAACAAACCATTTCGAGGGGATGTTCTCGTTGTTCCCGATGGCTTGTTTAAGGAATTGGTCTTTGTTCTCGCTCCATTGAGGCACCCGTTTGCCACCTTGCATCATCGGGTTGGCGGCCTTGTATTCTTCCGGCGTCGGCGCTGTTTTTGCGATGGCCTTGCCGGAAGCGCCGCCCAGTCCCTTTTCCTGGGTCGCCAGCTTGCCGATGTCCTCGGTCGCCTGCTTGGTGGTCGCCGCTTTTTTCTTCGTGATCGCGGTCTGCTTGTCGAGCGAGGCGGTCGTGGCCTCGACCGGCGATTTCAGTTTCCCTTCCGCCTCCGCGAGCTTCTGCGCCTGCGCGGACATATCGGCCTTCGCCTTCCATTGCGCCCGCATCTGCTCCAGCGGGTCCGGTCCCTCGACCTTCGGCAATGCCTTGAGGCCCGCTGCCTTCACGAACGCCGCCTGCTGGCTCTGTATCCGCTCGTGGTGCTCCTTGACCGCCTTGAATTCCGCCTCGCGCGCATCGCCGCGCGCCCGCATCACGCGGTCGGCCTTCGATACGTCCTCCGCCGTCCAGGTCGGCCTTCCCTTCGTGTGCTCGCCGGCATGGAACGCCCGCCAGTATTCGTCCAGCTCCTTGCGCATCTCGCGCATCTGCCGGCCCGACTGCATCATCTCCTTGTTCTGGCGGTCGAACACCTTCACCGCCGCGATCCGGCCCATCGTGATCTGCGCCTCGCGCAGCTCGCGGTTCAGCTCGGTCAGCCCCGTGGCCGACACCTTGATCGTGAGCGTGTTGAGCTTCGAGTGGAAGTCCTGCAACCGCTCGTATTGCGCGATGAGTTTGTCGATGCCGCCGCCCGCCCCCATTTTGAGGCTGGAGCGGCATTGCAGTTCAATGGGTTCTTCAGCCATGCCCCGTCGGTTTCACAGACTGCCGAAGAAAGCAACGCGTCATTGACGCCACTTTGAGGAAACCAGGCTCGTCGGCTATCTTTAGTCCAGCTTCAATCTGTAGAAGCGGCGAGACTCGGGCGGATCAATTGGCGACGTGAACTGAAGCTCGGTGCCAGTCCCGATCGACACAGAACCAATGTTTTGCCACGAGCCACTGGTCAGATCGGGTGACGATTGGAGTTGATAAACTCGACCAGCCACCGACGACTTGAAGATGTTCACGCTGGTGCCCGAGAGGGATATTCTCGGAGCTGCCAATTCATTCGAGCTGATCGGCGGAGGTGCCACTGTGACCGTGAAGGTCTTGCTCGCTGTGTTTCCGGCCGCGTCGGTCGCAGTCACTGTCACCGTCGTTGTGCCAAGCGGAAAGACGGAGCCGGATGCAGGAATGTTCGTTGTCGCGCAAGGACCGCTCACTGTGTCGGTGGCCGATGTGGTAAAATTCACCACAGCGCCATTTGCCCCGGCAGCCAGGACAGACATGTTGGCCGGGACCGTGATTTGAGGCGGCGCAACGTCCACCACCGAAATGCTGCCATCAACGGCGAGCTTGCTCGTATTCCAGCCCAACCCGACACCCAGGACGGGAAGGTTGAACTCACTCGGCGTTCCCGAGAAACCAGTTGCCGGGAAAAGCACAAAACGGTCACCCAGTTGCAGGGTTCCACCTGCGTTGGTGACATTCAGCGTCCCCGAATAGGCAAGCGAGGTGATGCCGCTTGCACCCGTGCAGTTTGGAGTCGCGCTGCGGTTAATCGTGATCGTGATGCTGCTGCCGGCTGCAAACGTGAGTGAGTTGTTGATCTTGAGCGTGCCGGTGCCGCTCAAGCCGGGAGAAAAAGTCCCGCTGACTGTCACGGGACAGTTGATGGTGCCGGTGCCTATGAGCGAACCTGCGGTTCCAATCGTTATTCCGCTGCCAGGGGCCAGGCTGCCGTTCACTTGAAGAACTCCGGAGTTGAGGGTCGTGCCGCCGCTGTAGGTGTTTGACGCGCTGAGAATCAAAGTGCCCGTCCCTTGTTTAACCAAAGCGCCGTTGATAACCGGCAGGGCGAGTTCCACCGGGCTGTTCACGGTCAGGGTTCGTGTCCCGCTCACCAGGTCCAAGCTGGCGGTGGTGCCCGACCGGGCGAGCTTGAGTTTGCCAACATCCGCCGCATCCCCAAGCGTCGTGTCTGCGCCCACGCTAACCGCATTACTGACCGTAAGAGTGCTATTGCTGCCGCGCAAGGTTCCGCCGTTGAGGTTGAGCGTAGCAAGCACTTCGTTGTAGCCGTTCCAGTTGATCAAGCCGCCGCTGAGCGTCACGGGGTAGGTGTCGCGGATCAAGTCGCCATTGCTGAGCGTCACCAGGAATGTGCCCCCGCTGTAAACCGTCAGGTCGCGGTTGTTGATCCAGTTTGACTTGTGCGCCTCCAGAGTCCCCCCTCGAACCAAAAATGGAACATTGGGACCTTGGCTGCTGTAAGTGAGCTTCAACGTGCCTTGATAGGTCGAATCGTTTGGATCGCCCCATTGAAGGGGGGTGGTGGCGGCCGGGGTGCCCAGGCTTGCCAGGACGAGATGGGAGCCGGTTTTCCCCTTCCAGACGCGGGTGCCGCCATTGAGAACAGTGACCGCCTTGTTCAGGGTGATGGTGCCGCTGGTCGCATTTACCACGATGCCGCCAGCGCCGACCGTCAAAGTGCCCGCTGAACCGCTGTTGAGCGCCCAACCGGGGGACTCGAAAAGCAGCCCGCCGACGCTGTTCGCCCCGGTGATGGAGGGCTGATTGGTCGTCAAAGAACCAGCGAACTCAGCCACACTCGTGCTCGTCGGGCTTGCTGACGCATTCCAATTGCCGCCGTTTTCCCAGGCGGTGCTGGTCGCGCCGGTCCAGATTGATGCACCGGGAGTGGCAATGGCTTCGCCAGAGGGCGAACTCTCAACCCCGCCCACTGTGGATGTGATGACGTAATAGTAAGTCGTGCCGTTCGTCGCCGTGGAGTCGGTAAAGGAAATTCCGGCTTGTGTGGCAACCGTGGTGTAAGGGCCTCCGGAAACCGCGCTGCGTTTTATCGTGTAGGCGGTCGCTCCCGGAACAGAAGTCCAGCCCAGGCCCACCGAGCCGTTGCCCGGCATGACATGAACCCCGGTGGGTGTATTGGGATCGCCGTTGAGAACGATGAGGTTCCCGCTGCCGCTGAAATGCAATGGATCACGCGTCGCATTCCAAGTGCCGGAAGGCTGCCAGAGTCCGTTGATGTAAAGCCGCGACACGGTTTCGTTCACGCCGGAACCCAAATGCAGCGTGCCGCCGGGAGCCAGATACACCGAGGCGGTGTCTGACAGCGCGCCCGAAGGGTTGTTCAGCTCGCAGGTTGCGTCATTGGAGACCGTCAGGTTGCCGGTGCCAAGCGCGCCCGCCGTGTCGGCCACAAGCGTGCCGGCGGTGACGTTGGTGGAACCGGTATAAGTGTTCGAGTTGGTGAGCGTCAGTGTGCCCGCGCCATATTTTGCAATGCCCATGCTGTTGGCTCCGCCGTTGGGAGCCGCGATGGCAGAACTGTAAGTAAAGTTTCCACCGACAGCATTCGTCGTGTCGAACCCGATGGCCGAGCCATTCAGAAAACCGCCGGTGGCTGTCCCCAGTCCTTTCAAGGCATCGAGATCGGCTGCCGTGAATTCGCCGGAACCACCGACATTAAAAACGGCCGCCGCGCCATTTTGCACAACGAGATTTGAGTCTGTCCAACTCGATCGGCTATTACGATAGAGGGCATACGGGTTTGCGAATTGTAATGCTCCGGAAGCGACCGTCGTTGCTCCGGTGTAACTGCTGTTGGTTGCTGAAAGCACCAGTCTCCCAGTCCCCGTCTTGCGGAGTCCGGCACTGCCCGCCAGTGGCACCGCCAGCAGGGTTGTCTGGTTGATTACCTCGATGACCGGTGTGCCGGCGGATGGAGCGAGATTGAAGCTGCCGGTGCCGCTTACAAGCCAGTTGTCAGTCGGTTGCACGTCTCCGAACAACAGGCCGCCGACGGTGGGACTGGCATCCAGGTTGAGGGTGGAGTCGAAGATCAAATCGGCATCCGCAAAGCTCACCGTGTCGCTGCCGGTAGTCACCGGGACCGATCCGTTGCGCCAGTTCACCGCAGTGCTCCAGGTGCCTCCCCTCGAGTTGCGCCAGGCGTAGGCAGGTGTGGATGCGGCGTTAATGGCCGTCGCCTGCGGCACCGCGCTGCCGGGTGGAACGGTGACGTTGGCACCGCTCCGGCGCACGATGAGGCTCACCGACCCGCCGTTGGCGGCCCGGATGGCCCGAAACAGATCCTCGGGATATTTGACCGTCTGGCCGTTGGCCGAGGTGAGGATGTCTTTGACCCGGAGTCCGGCGGTGTATCCAGCCGAGCCCGACGCCATCTGTGTGACATATAGACCGGCGCTGTTGGCCGCACCTGCCGAGGAGGCTTCCAGCAGGGTCGCGGTCTTGAACTGTCCGCCCAGCCAGTTGTGCGTGGGCGTTTTCACATACTTGAGAGTCATGACGACCGAGTTGGTCCCGGAGGTCGTGGTATCATAAAGAATCGTGGTCTGATCGCCGGAAACGGTGACCGAGGGCGTCGGCAGCGAGGTCACGACATCGAAGCTTTGGCCCGGAATATCCCAGCGTGTCGGGCTGACCGCCGCAGGCGTGGCGCTGGAAGAGGTGGCGATGAAACGCAGGGGATAGCTCGCGCCGACCCTGTCCAGAAGCACCTCGATCTCACCGTCCGCATTGAACCGGGTCCGGTAATACGACGAGTCGTAGATTTTCAGGGTCGTGATCGCCGTATTCTTTCCCGCCACACCGGATTTCCAGTGCAAAATCGTCATGACGAGCTGGTAGGAGGGGAAGCCGAAGGGATCCCATCCGTATTCAACCGAATACGGATAAGGGACAACATAGCTGTTGATCACCGCCGCCATCCGGTCCTCTTCGATCGCAACATCATGGGTGTAAACGGTGTAGGTGTTCGTGTAAACGTCGGAAAAGCGCCGGTTGCCCTGGAAATTCAGGAGCGACGGCTTGACCGTATCCGGCACATCAGCATCCGTGCCCAGGCCGCTCAGCCCGTTCAGAATACAGAAACGGGTGGCGGTATTCCCGGCGTAGTTGGCGCCCGGGCCGTTGGCGAGATCCTGCGTGTAGGCCAGAATGGGCATGCCCGTTTCCGCACACGCCCGGGTGAAATCCATGGTGTCGCTATAAGCGCGGTAGTAAGGACCCGACAGGTTCCGCAACGAAGCGTTGTAGTGCAGCGCTATATCAGCCCAAAGGACATTTTTCATGGCCGCCGACTTCGCGCGAAAATCCGCGTCCTGCCCCAGCTTCGCACCCAGGGCCAGCGCCGTCATCGCGACCCCCTCGTAAGTCGGGCTATTGTGCTCAGGATCGCAGTTGTTCCGCAGGATGGCGGTCTGGATGTTGGCCATGCGCGTGGCCGCCACGCTGGTCCAGGTGCTGTTGTTGTAAACCGCCCCGCAGTAGTTGAGCACCAGGGCGTTCATCACGGCGTAGTTCGTCCAGTCCGGATTGCGGCCGGCATCTGTGCCGGGATGGTATCCCCCGGTCGCCACAAACTGCAGGGCATGGTCCACCGCGGCCGCAGTCGTCGCGTCGAAGAGATTGCCATAGTAAGCCTTCGCCGCAACAAGCCCCATCCCGCCAAACTCGCTCATGGAGCCACTGCTGCCGGTCGCAAGAAGCGCATCCAATTGCTGCAACACCTTGAACGCGTTTGCCCGATCGGAACCCTGATTGCGCTGGAGCATTCCACACGCCTGAAACGAGCCCCGCTCCCCCCAGCCATTGACGTTTGCTATCGCCGTTGCATCCGACCAGGGCGTGGTGTTGGTGGGCAGGTAAAGCGACGAGAGATAGCGCTGGGTATCGGTCAGGCTGCTCCACGCTGGCGGAGTTGTATCCTGGCCACGGGCAAACGGGAGATGCAGCGCAAAAACGAGCAGAATAATGAGCCCGTTGAGCTTGGGGATGGTGAACGGCATGGTGGCGATGGGAGTTAGCTGTAGAACCACCCATCCGACCATCTGGCTGAACAAAGGCAACGGCATAATGGGATATTCTTAAAATTATATCATAGGCTGGGGAACGCAATCGTAAACGGTGTGTGCGGGTTGATCAGGTTGAAGATCGCGAGGTCGAATGCAAAATGGAGCCAGGGCATCATGAACATTCATCCCTTCGTGAACTCGATCTGCGCGTTCTTCGGCTGGCTGCGGGCAAACAAGTGGTTCGAGAGCGCGCGGCTCTCAAGCGGATCTCCAGCCGGTTGTGGATCTCTGGGCGCAGTTGTGAGACACGGCTCACAGGATCAGTTCCGGGCAAAAAAATGCAGCCCCCCACAGTCGAGTGACCGTGAAGGGCTGCTGTTCCCCCCAGAACGCGGGCAAAGTGTCTCATCACTTCCCTTCGTGCAAGGGAATATTTTCGCGCTCTCCGCATCCGTGCCGGCCGGGGTTGGTGTCCTCGATGTAAATATCTGACTTCTGCCCTTTGGGCGTGCGCGGAAGCCGAAGAAAAATGCTGTAGTAATCCCAAAAATAGGGAAAGGAGATCATCCCTACATAGTGTTCCTTACCGACAACCTTGGAGATACTCGCCTCCGAGCCGTCTCCTGAGTCTAAGGTCAGTATCCAGCCATTCATTCGCGCGACGATGCTCTCGCTGCCGCCTGCAGCGAATGCGACGTGACTCAGGGCGAAAGACAAAAGGAAAAGCGTTCGAGCGCGCATGGTGGGCTAGTGGCCTAACGCCCAAGCGGATCTACCGGCGACGGTGGACTCCGCTTCGGGAAAGGACGCTATCGCCGGTTAGGCGGATGCGGATTGTTTAAGGTGATCGCTGAAGCTGTCATTTATCATTGGTTTTGAGGTAATCACTCGCAAAGAACTCAACCCCTTCGGCCAAAGTCTGAAGGATGCCATCCGAACCGCGTTCTGTTGCACCGGCTGCAACTCGGCCCCAAGTGCGGGCAGAAATGGCGTAAGGAATGCCACTCGAAACGAATGAAACCCGGCGTGAAAACGCTAAGTGGATGGCGAACCCTGCCCCGTTGACGTGAACCACGACATAAAGATAATGGTCATAACTCTTTGGGTCGGCATCGACTCCCTTGAGGCCGTGCTTGCGTAGTTCGAGGTTCACCCGCGCACTTATCCTATCGCTCGTTAGTCCGATCTTCTGCGCCTGCTCGGTAGGAAACTCCATCAGGATGGGAACGGTCTTGTAGTTGGCGACTTCCATGCCGGTCTTACTCTGCACTATATCCTGAGCGCAACTAACCTCCGCTGAAAGAATGACGATGAAGGCTGTGCAGAAAGCGTGGAATGGAGACTTCATGATTCGGCGGTTCAACGATCAACGTGATTAGGCCGCGTCATTGGGATTGGTGTAACCTTGGATACATCTCCCAAGCGTAATCCCACTCGCTCCACATCGCTCCGAGCTTCCGAAGTAGGTCGAGCTTCTTCTGGTGGTTTTCTGAGCTATCGGTCTGGTGGGAACGCTCGCCAACCTCCTCCACTAAGCCATCGCTGGTGATATGTGACGCAGACGGGTCAGCGGATTCGCGGTTAGCGTAGGCTGCGGCGAAAAGCTTGAAGAAGTCCCCGATATACGGTTCTTGGCGGATGTAGCCCCGGATGCCGCTGAGATGCTGGTCCAAGTATTCGTTGATTCGGTTGAGTATTTCGTCGTTGGTCATATTTTGGGGTGAGCAGAGGTGATGCTTGACTGTGAGTTAGCGTTTCGGAACGACATACACGGGACTCGTCGAATACGGATTTCCGGCACCATATGGGTTGTTGATGCTGTCGGGAGAGTATTTGCTGCCGTAGCGTCCGTAAGGGTTCGAGGTCGAGTCCGGGTCGTATGGATTGGTGCTGAAACGGCCGAGATACCGACCATTCGAGTCATAGAGTTTTGGTGCCTCCGTCGCATATGGATTTGTCCATGACTTGTTGCTGTAGGGACTCCCGTATTGGCTGTAAGGGTTCATCAGTCCGTCGGCCTTGTAGGGACTGCCAGCACCATAGGGATTGGATAATGAATTCGGGTCGTAACGGCTCGCGGGAGAGTCGTAGCGTGGAGCGATGGCCGGTGCGGGAGCAGTGATTGCCGGAGGCGCGTAGCGTGGCACGAATGCGGTTGAGGGAGGAACGGCAACGGAAGGCGGAAAAGCAGGAGCAGTCGGGGCGGCAATCGGAGCGGGCATACGGCCTGTAGAACCTTGGGCAACTGAACTCTCCTGTGAAAGCAGGGAACTCAGAGACTCGCGTTGCCAGTCGGGTTGCGTGCCCGTGGCGCGTTTGATTCGTGCAGCCGTCGAAACGCGTGCTTCGGCGTCGAGAAGCTGACTGAGGCTGTAGCTCTTGTAGTCCTTGTCCACCCCATAAGTCTTGAGGCGCTTCGCTGTGCCAAGTCGTGCCTCAATGTCGAGAAGCGTGCTGAGGGTATAGCTGCTGTAATCGAGTTCCAGGTTGTGAGCGGATTTGATGCGCTTGGCGGTTCCGAGTCGGGCCTCGATGTCGAGAAGCGCGCTCAGACTGAGTTTGTCGGGGTCAACCGTTACGCGGTGCGCTTGGAGAATCCGTCGTGCGGTAGAAGCGCGCATTGAGGAGTCGTCGAACTGACTAAACGCGGCTG
The DNA here is from genome assembly GCA_963751395.1 of uncultured Verrucomicrobiae bacterium. Lineage (GTDB taxonomy): Bacteria > Verrucomicrobiota > Verrucomicrobiia > Chthoniobacterales > Chthoniobacteraceae > CAVVUC01. The sequence goes on from CAVVUC010000002.1 coordinate 90,733, forward strand.
TCGAGGCGAGTAGCGAGGCTACAATGATGTGAACGAGAGACGTTTTCATGGTTGTGTGGTGTGTTCAACGCCAGAACTGACCGACGCGGGCGGCCAGTGGCGTTGGAATTGGAAACTGACGTGGCCCGCCCGCGTTCGGTCCAGTGATTTTGTTCCAGGGGTGCAGTCGGAGGGCTCGTGCCTCGCCTCCGCTACACCCTTTATTGTTAGGCCACCTCATTATCTGATAATCTTTGGGGGAATCACTGGCCAGCACCACTCATCGAAAACTCGATACCACCAGTCATGGTCTGGCCCGACATGATTGAGCAGCACGACCTTCCTGCCCAAGTCCGTATCGACAAGAACGGCTGTATAAATACCGGGAAGACTGCCCGGAATGCTCACTTCCTGAACCTTCAAGATTTTGTGTGTCGTCACAAGCTTCCCATCTAAATCAGACCTCTGAAGAACTTTTGAAACAACCTGCTCTGTAGAACTGGTCGCAGCCAGACCAAGGCTAAAGTAATCGCCCCGCTCCCAAGAGTGGTCGGATGAAAGTCGAGAGACAAGGCGGTCAATCGAATCAGGTGTTGTGGCGCACCCAGCCAGAAGCCCTACGATTATGATAAATGGTGTGAAACGCATAGTTCAACGATTAAGATCACCGATGAGCGCCGAAAGCAAGGCTTCGATGCTCAATGGGCGCTCGATGAATCCAACAGGCTCGAACTGGCACGGCGGGGCGCTCATTCGGTGCATCGTATTGTTCGGACTTTTCATTGGTATTCGTTCAAGATGCAGAGTCTGATTTTCTCCATCCGAAACCCAACCACCAAAAGAGAGCACCCAAGCTTCCATAAATCAGTCCACCAAATAGAAACGAAATTCCCGTATTGATAAAACTCGACTCACCGATACTGGGGGTGTCCTGAAACCAAAGGAATACTGGCTTTAGCGGGAAATCAACGAAGTAGAGAACCAGCGTATTGGCCCAATGTTCCGTGCCATCTGAAATCGTGAGGAGCCGCACGAAAACCGCTGCGGGAAAGAAACTGTGCAACAGGAACACCCAAAGCCCGATTTTGATTGGTCGTTTCACAATCTGTCCGAACGTATAGGCCATCCACGGCGGGGAGGGAAGCCCGAATTCGAAGAAGGACGCTACCCGCCGTTGGATGAGCCGGCTTGTTCGCTTTGAGTTGTATAACGTCGTGGATTCGACATCCATCCACACAGGCTCACGATAAGAACAATAAGTAGAAATACGGACAGCCAATGACCTTGACTGGATGTTGTAATGGTATCGGCAACCTTCATGTAACCGATTACGGAAGCAATCAAGGCGCATAAAAAAGGAATCGCCATCGGACGAGCAAAGTTGAGCGTCCAGCCCATGATGCCTAGCCGCTTCTTGACGACGATGCGCGGGTCTTCAGGCGCGAAGTAGAAAAACACAAGATGCCAGTTATCCGGGTTCCCATGCAGAGCGTTGAGGTCTTCGGTTTTCATCTCGGATTCCTTTCTTAGCGAACAAGTGATTATGCCAGTCTGGATAACACCCCAAAACAGGGTGTTATCCGACAAAAACCGGGAATTCATTCGGGTGGCTGCTGGCATGACGGCTGAATTCATAGCAGGTTCGCGCCGGTCTTTGGAAGGATTTTACACTGATTTTTTGGTTGACCGTGTTCAGAATGGCCGCTCATTTTGTCGGCTATCACGCCGAAATGGGGTGATAGCCGACAAACCATGATTACACTCTCAAATGAGACCTTGGTGGCATTCGATAGGCGGATGGATCGATCTGGTGTGGCGGCTGTAGAACGAGAGGATTACCGGAAATGGGTGAGGTTCTACCTGGATTTTTGCCAAAAATACGGGCATTCGCCCCGCTCCTTCTCCAGCCTTGATCCGTTCCTCGCTAAATTGGCCTCCAAAAAACAGCCTGTTGATAGGCTGCAACAGGCCTCGGATGCGGTCAGGCTGCTAATCGGCCCGGCCTTCGTGCGGCAAGAGTTCGGTGCAACTGCGGTCGTGGACCGGCGCACTGGCTCGTCTGCGGAGAAGGGAGGGCAACGAACCGCTAGCCCGGGGATCCCTGCGGCGGGTTCGGGCGTCGGACGTGGCGCTTCTTGGGAGACCGAATATCGCGAGCTGGAAGGGGCGATCAAAATGCGGAATTACTCGGGGAAGACTCTATCCACTTACCGGATGTGGGTGCGGAAGTTTCAATCGTTCGTGAGAAGCATGCCCTCTTCGAAACTTGGCGGGGAGGAGGCGAAGCAATTTCTGAGCGATCTGGCCGTCCGCCATGAGGCGGCCGGTTCAACGCAGAATCAGGCGTTCAATGCGCTCCTGTTTTTTTACCGGCATGTGCTCGGACGGGAATTTGGAAAACTCGAAGGCGTGGTGCGGGCTGCCCCGGAGAGAAAACACTTGCCGCCCGTGCCAGAGGAACTTACCGAATTTCCTTCACCTCCATCGCGTCGAGCCGGTCATTGGCCAGATAAGCCTTGACGATCTGCCCGGCCCGGTGGCTTTCCAGATCACCGCGCGTCGCCCGATGTGACGCTGACAAGAATCGCTTTGCCATTCTCCCCAAGCGAACACACCTTCGGACGGCTCTCCAAGTTCCGCCGACTAGCCAAGGACTACGAGTTCCGCACAAAAGTTACTTTTTGAACCGCTCGGCGATTGTCAGCAGCTCCGACAGGATGATCTTCGCCTCCTCCATCATCTTGATCGCGGCGTCGGTGACAAACAGGAGCACGATAAAGCTCATCAACACTGCCACGAACACGCAGGCGACAAGGACGAGAATTGCGATCTGCATGCTATCGGAGGTAATTCGGATGATCGTGCGGCAGTCCCATGTTGCGGATGATGCGGTCGGTTTCCGTCATCTCGCGCTCCGGTGAGGGGGACGCATCTGGCTCGCTGATGCCTTCTGCGGCATCAACGTGGCCGCCTACAGCGCTCTCTGCGGTCTCAACGGGGTCGGCTACAGCGCCCTCTGCGGCCTCAACGGAGCCGGCTACAACGCCTTCCGTGGTTTCAGTTCCAGTTTCAGGGTTTGCACCCTCGGTTTTGTTGGTTGGTTTTTTCATAAAAAAACGCACCCCCGCCGGGTGACTAATCCGGCAAGGGTGCGTCCGTCGAATCGCCGGATGTATGAACAAACCGGCGGGAGGAAAGTAGGTCAGTTCTCAGGACTTGGCAACCCGTCCCTGCGCTGGAGCCGCTCCTTGAGCAGGGCGGCACGATACTGGAAATTCGGATTGGCGTGGCTTTGCGCGTCGCGGGGATCGTCCTTTGCCTTCTTGCGGGCCATGTCGTGCTCGTAGCCCTCGCGCCTTCCTTTTTCGAGGTAATGGCCGAGGACGACGGCCTTGTTCTCATGGCTCTCAGCCTGCCATGTGGCGAGCGTGTAGCCGCCCCACGCGATGGCCGCTTCGAGTTGATGGTATTCCCAGGAGGCATCGGGACAATGCGATTTCTCGCCCGGTTTCCAGTCTCTCAGACCCCGGCAGGACTCGCCTCGGAGCTGCCGGTGGAGGTAAAAACCGCGCCTTCGATCGGGTTGGCGGTGATCTCCAGAATCGCGCTGTAAAGCCCCTCGATGATGCCGATGGGCAGTTTGCCGTAGAGCGATTTCACCTGCGCGTCGAGCGTCTCGCCGTCGATGTGAAAGTCTTTCAGGCACCGGCGGAACACCAGCACCCGCTTGCGGCGTCGCAGTGCTGCGAGGCGGTCGAGATAGACCGGGTCGTTCTCGTCGTATTCCTGCGAGTTCGGCTTCTTCGGCGCGACGATGGAGGCGTCGATCTTGTCGATCTCGCTCGATTCGTCGCCGGTGAGCGGACGGATTTGCAGGCGGCACTCCTGCTTGTTGAGGGTGAAATCGTAAAACCGCTCGCCCATCGAGAGGTCAACAAGCGATTGGAAGTCGAGGAGTTTGCGGGACGCGGGTTCAGTCATGCGGTCAGGATTAACCGTTTGTGCGAAAATGTCAACTTGCCTTTTTTGTTTCAATGCGAATTTTAACTTGCATGAATGCTCTGCAAACGCCAACGGCGTTCGATCCTTCAGCCCAGGGTTTCGCGCCGCGCGCCACCCTGGGGACCGTGACGAAGAACAGGACAAAACCCTGAAAGGGTTTCATCCTCCGCAAGCCGGGCGCGATGGATTCAACCCATTCAGGGTTGGTTCGCATTTTGTATCCATTACCCAAGGCAGGTTGCCAGTGCCCCCCGGCACTGCCCTCCGGGCTGCCTGCGGCAGGCTATGTCGCTCCGCTCCATTGTTCCTCGCAACCCTGGGCTGATGGATGGAACGCCGTTGGCGTTCTCGCGGCATGACTGTGTAAATCGTATGACTCATGCGACCGGCACCTCGTAGCGCACCGTGGCCGCAAGGGTCAGCATTCGCACCTGCATCCCGGCCATGTTCTGCGGCGACGGCCCGTGAAGAATCTGCGGATGCGTGAGCCCGGGCTGTGTGATTTCCTGCGGGCCGATTTGCAGGATGTATTTGAGCAGGTCGGCGATCTCGCGGGCCTTGAAGTCGTTGGTCTGCATGGCCTCGCCCGCGTTCTTCACCCGCACGAACAGATGGAACAGGCGGTTTTCCCGCACCTCCATCGAGGTCGCCGAGCGGTTCCAAAACTGCCGGTTCTGCGTGTCGGCAAAGACGACATGAATCACCGGCTTCGACCAGTCGGGCAGCGCCGAATTGAACAGCACGGCGCACTCGGGGAACCGCACCGGCGGGTCGAGATGCTCCCCTCCGTCAAAGTAACTTTTAAGGAAATCGTTCAGGATCTTCTGGACGCTCTTTTCGGTCTGGATGGGAGTGATCATGGGGCACTTTTGATTTTGGATTTTAGATTTTGGATTCTTGATTTCTGTAGCTGGGGACGCTGACCCCGTGTTTCATACTTCTTCCTTCATACTTCATCCTTGCTTAGAAGGGTGCTTCGATGGTGTGGCCTTTCGCCGCCATCGCGACGTATTCCCGCCAGTGGCGTCTGGCCTTCGCCATGAGCGCGTTGCGCCACGCGCCGAGCAGGTTTTGGTAGTTCTCCTCGATCAACTTAAACTGCTGCTCGGTGAGGTAGGCGCGAATCTTGTCGTGCGAGCGCGACGAGCGTCCGGTGAACATCGCCCACCAGACGCGCTTGGCGATTTCCATGGATTCGCGGCCCGTGTCGCGGTCGTCGGTCTGCTTGCCGGTGCTGTCGCCGCCGACGCCCGCCTCCACCCATTCCTTCACGGTGTCGAGGCCGAAGATGCCGGGAGCGGGGCCGGCGATGACTTCCATCTGGCCCTGAGTGGCGCGGCGCAGGCGAATGGCGAGCCCGACCCGCTCACCATCGAACAGCTCGGTCACGATCAAATCCGAGAGGGCGTTCACGCGATAATCCCAGTCGCCCTCGCTCACGTTGCCGGGTTTCAGCAGCGTGAGTTCGCGCACGGTGACTTCGGCGCACAGGGCGCGGTATTCGCCGGCGCGCAGCTCCCAGTGATCGACGGGGCGGGCGATGCGCGCGCGGGCCGCTTTCAGTTGCGCGATGACATCAGGAAGGGTGAGGGGCATCAGGTTGATGGTTGATGGGAAGAAGTCGAAGCACCAAAGGCGAAGCCGTTCCATCAACCAAAGTCCGTCGTCAAAGGGTGTCGCTGATTCGCGCGGCATAAGCGCCGCTCTTGTCGAAGAGGTCGAGCCACGCGGTGTCCGGTGCCGGCGCTTGCATGAAGCGCGACGCCGAAAATCGTCCATCTGGCGTAAGCGTCGCAAACACCGTCCCGCCGGCCACAAATTCCAGCCGGGGCAGCTCGGAGGAAAAGACGCCGGTGCCGTTGAATGATTTGCAGAGCAGCGTGCCGTCCAGATCGACCGCCAGCGCGACGATGCCCTGAATTTCCATGCGGAACAGCCTGCCGTTGCCTTCGCCAAAAATTTCGGCGTGTTGCGGGATGCGCGCCCCGGCGAGTGCCTCAAACGCGGTCCCGTTGTAAAAATAGAGATCGGCGGAGCCGTCAGCAGAAACGAAGCGCACCCCGTCCACCATGTCGGCAAACAACCGCACCCCCGGCACGCGGAGCGCATGATCGCTGAAGCTGAACAGCCACGCCCCCTGCGCGTCGCGGAACGCCATGTCCGCCCTCCTGCCGGGGTCGGTGGTGGCCGTCTCGCGGCGGCGCACGGTCAGCACCCCCGTTTTCGAGAGGGTCGCCACCTGCACCTGCCCGCTGTAAAACTCAAGCCGCGGAAGCTGCCCCCCGTCGTTGCGTCCCGTTGCCAGCAACCCGACCCGCAGCCAGCCGTCGGAATCGACCGCCAGCGCCACAGCGTCCTGAATGGCGATCTCCAGCCGCCGCGTCGTCAAGTTGTTCACGCGCACCTCAGCCCGGCCCGCCAGTGCGTCCGTGTTCACCCACGACCAGGCTCCGGTCGCGAGGTTGCCGTGGTAGAGGTCCATCGACTCGACCGAACTGACGTAGCGGATCACGCCCTCGCGCTGGTTGGTCGCCTCGCCTAGCACGGTGCGGAAGAACGTCTCCCTGCCGGCCCGTGTGAAATACTGCGCCAGCTCCTTCCCGACCGACTTCTGCGCGTAAATCTCGCCGTTAATGAGGAACTTCACGCTGTCGCCGCTGAGGTCGGCCTCGGGGAAAAAATCCAGCACGATGTCGGCATGGGCCGCTTCGAGAAATTGCTGAACCTCCATCCGGCACGATTCGGCGTAAGTCACCAGCGCCTTCTGCAAGGTGCGGGTTTCCGTTCCGGCGTGATACGTCTCCTCGTCCTGCGCGTCGGCGGGCGGCGCGGCCATCGTGGAGATCACCACCACATCCTGCTGGAACCGCTGGCTCGCCTTGCGAATGACGCGGGTGAGACGGCTCATGGAGGGGTGATGGTTGAGGGTTGATGGTTCTTCGTCATCTGCTCAATTTGTGGTTCCGCTCCATTGCGTTGAAGCCCGCCCGCGTCATCTTCGCGCCGTGCAGCTTGCGGTTGTTCTTGATCGCCAGATCGAGCGCCCGCCGGATGCTCCCGGCCTCGCCGTAATGCACATTGTCATCCTCGCCGCCGCTGCGATCGACCGCGCTGAAAAGCTCGCGCCTGCGCGCGTCATGGGGTTTGAGCTGGGTGTGATGGTTCATCTGAAATCTCAAATTAAACGGTCTTCGAATCGCGTGGCGTAAGCGCCGCCGGTGCCGATGTAGGCGTTGCCGAGTTTGAACAATTCGCTGGAGAACGGAGGAGGGGACACGATCTCCGTGGCGCGCGGCACGGCGACCTCGCCCTGTTTCGAGACGGACGCCACGCGCCGGGCGGTGTGGAATTCGACACGCGGCAGCGTGGAATTGACCGTGAACGTGCCGCCCGTGGCCGTGAGCCAGCCGCACCGCAGCGTGCCGTCGTTCCCGACCGCCAGCGCCAGCGCGCCCTGGATCTCCAGCCGGAACTGCCAGCCGCCGCCCGCGCCGTAAATCTGCGCCCGCCCGCCGATCAGGGCAGGGTTGACCGGCGTGAATGTCTGCGCCTGCAAGTCGTAGCGATACAAGTCCACCGGCCCGCCGGCATCCACGAACCGCACGATGCCGCGATTGGCCGCCGTGTTGTCGGGCATCGTCCCCACGATGCTGCCGCTCGTTTCCTCGCACGATCCCGCACGGGCGCGAAGCCGCTGCCGGAAGATTTCATCGCCCGCGAGGGTCAGGGACGGAATCTCGACATGGCGGTAAATCCGCTTCACCCACACGCCGGTTTCCTCGTCCAGCCAGATCAGCACGAAAATGAACTTTTGATTGCGGGTGAGCCGGAAGGTTTCCGCCATCGTGGACGCCCCGGTGCCTGTCACCCGCGCCATCCAGACGTTCTCAAGTTCGATCGCAATCACCGGCTGCAACTGCTGCTGGACCGGCCACGGGACGCCCGAGACGTTCGCCTCCTCCTCCGCGAATCCGTCTTCGATCCCCGTGCGCTCCATCGCGCTTCCCACCCACACAGCGTCGCCCAAAGGATTGCCGTCCCCGTCGGTCATCCAGACCGTCAGATCGGATTCAAATTGGGAGAAGGGGTTCATGGGAGATGGGAGGTTGGTGGTTGATGGTTGATGGTTGATGGGAAAAAGTCAGTCGAAGCACCAAAGGCGAAGCCGTTCCATCAACCAGCGCGCGGCGGCCCCGCCATCTCCCATCTCCCATATCCCATCTCCTTTCATAGAAAGAGCGAGGCGTTGTCCTGATTCACCGCGATGTTCACGCTGGTCATCCCCGTGGCGCCGATGGTTGCAAGGTCCGCAAAACTGTCGAGCGTCATAAGGAACGACAGGAAGCTCTGCCGGGTCGCAAACACCGCGTCGCCGTTGGAAAGCTGGTGGATGCGGGTCCGGGCGTATTGCAGGATGTCCCGTTTGCGCTCGCCGTGATCGGCCTCGGAGATGGCGCGGGTCTGGAAACTGAACGCGCCGATGTCGCCAACCATCAAAACCTGACACGCCTCCAGCAGGATGATCGCGAACGATTTCACGTCCGGCTCCGGTGAAAGCACCGTGCCCGCCGTGAGCGAATCCAGCGCGTAAGGCGGGGGGAATGCGCTGAGCTGGTAGGCGGCGCGGAGGCCGTCCGCGAGATTGTCGTCGCTGAATTCGTAGCTGCCCTGCGGGTCGTTGTCTCCCAGCACCACCCGCATCGGCGTGTAAAAGTCGGAGAGGTTCAGGGAATGTTGATGGTTGATGGTTGATGGTTGATGGGGAGAAGTCGAAGCACCAAAGCGCGGCGGGCCAGGGATTGGGAGGTTGATGGAAAAGAGTCAGTCGAAGCACCAAAGGCGAAGCCGTTCCATCAACCATCAACCCTTCCATCTCCCATCAGAGCGCGACGAAGGTTGCGAATGCCTGGAAGTTGCCTTCCGAGTCCGCCGTCACTTCCGCGTCGCCGTCGCCACGATTCGGGCTGGCCGCCGGCTTGTATTGGAAGAGCACCGTGCGCTCGGTGAGCAGATGGTCGTCCTTGAGCACGTCGATGCGGGCCGTCACGAAATGCCCGTTCATCCGGCCAAGGCCGTCCATGTAATCGACATAACGCGCCTTGATCGACAGCGAGCCGGGTTCCGAGTGCCCGCGCTTCATAAAGGCCGAGCCGTCGAAACGGTCGGGAATCGCGATGGACTTGCTGATGTTGAGTTTGAGGCCCGCTTCCGTGACCGCGCCGAACGAGCGAGTAGCTCGCATCTTCGGGCAGACTCACGAGCCGCAGCAGGCTGTTGGTGGAACCGCCAATGACAGAGGCGACCGAAATCACCTGCTTGATCTTCTTGGCGGCCCCGGCTCCGACTCCGGCCACATCCACCGCCAACCCTTGCGGGATGACGAAGGTTTGGTTTTTGGAGCGGGCCGGCACTGCGAAGCTGGCGGTGGCCGTTCCGGTGGTGTCGTCGGCGAACTTGACGTTCAGCGTGACAACGCATTCCACGCTGGACTTGAGGCCGTTCACGGAGATGAGCTGGAGATCCAGCCCGTTCGGTTCGGCGGTCAGGTCGTAGGTGGGCAGCAGCGCAAGAACGCCGCTGGCGGCCGCGGGCATCGCCACGTCGCCGAGGATCTTCCACGGCTCGAAGCTGATGCGGACCTGCGATTCCGCGCCGATCTCCGGCGCGACGGCGATGGCCAGATTGCTCTGATCGATCGCGGGTGGTTGGTATTTCATGGATTCCTTTCGTGTTGCGATTACGTCTGGTAACGGACGGCGGCGATGTTGACGCGGTTCGGCCCCGGGATGCCGCAGAAGAACACCTTGCGGTCCACCACGGATTCGAGGTTCTGTTTCTGCATCGCGGGCGAATTGTCCACGATCACCTTGTCGAGCGAGGTTTTCGTCCAGAGCTTGCCGATGGGCTTGTTCATCTTGACGTAGGCCGTTTTCGCCGCCGGATCGAGCGTGGGATCGGCGATGAACGCCCATTTCTGCCCGCCGTAGTCGATGATCACGCCGAACTCGAACACCTGCGCGTTGTAGTAGTTCGCCGCGTTGGTGAGCACGATCTCCTGAAGGAAGCCGGTGATGTGCGCCGATGGCACGAACACCGCCGTCGGGCGGAGCGCCCCGTCCTGAAACGCACGATCGCCCCACGCCTTGCAATAGGCGAGGATGGCGTCCATGCAGCTCTTGCGGAACAGCGTGGAACCGGTGTTGTCGCCGGGGGTCAGGAGGTTCGTGGTCGGCAGGTTCGCGGTCTTGATCCGGCTGTGCGGCACGTAGATGCGCGAGGCAAGGTCGCCCGTCACATTGAAGGAACCGATCAGCGCGTTCAGATACCCGAAAAGCTTGCCGTCGAGCTGCATGCCGAGGTCGTAGGCGATGTCGATGTTCGACTTGGAACGATCAGCGATCTGGCCGCTGAACTCATCCTGAAGCGGATACTCGAACTCGGCGCTTGTGAGCCAGAACGGCAGCACCTGCGTCTTGGTCTGGTTCACGATCGGCTGCCAGCGGGGCGCGCCGCCGTCCTGCGAGACGATGGTGATGGCCGCTTCCTGCCGGGTCGTGACCTCGATGTAGGGCACGTCGGACTCGTTGAGGTTCTCGATTTCGAAGAAGCTGGCGTAGTTCGCATCGGCAAGCAGGAAGTTCTGCACGCTGTAGATGCGGATTTCGTTCAACTCCTGAACCGCCTCGTTGTCCTGCTTGTTCGCGTCGATGCGGGCGCACAGTTCCTGAATCCGCCGCCTGGTTTTGTCGAAGTCCGTGACGGCCTGCTCCATCGCGCCGCACAGTTCCTGCGCGACGTTGCCGATCAACAGATGCCCTGCTTTCGCCTTGCAGGTGTTGATGTATTCCTTCTTCTTCGCGTCGCTCCAGTTGGCGACGAGATGGTTGGTTCGGTCGAATTTGCTCATAAAAGTTACTTTTTGGTTCTCGGTTAGATGTAGAACTGAACAAGGATGCGGGCCGCATTGCCCGAATCGACCGGCGTGAGCTGGCCCACGATCCTGCCGATTGCCACATCGCCCACCTGCTTCACGCGAAGCAGACCGTTGACGGTGCTGACTTCGGTTTCCGCCGCCGTGCTGCCGTTGATGAGTCCGGTGCCGGAGGCGAGGACGAGATCCGGCCCCTCGTATTCCGCTTCGAGCAGACGGCTCGCGGCGACGTGGCTGCCGACCACTTCGGGGTTTTTGACGACCGCCTTCGGGAAGATGAAGTTGTCGAGCGGGACGGAACCCGAAACAACATCGCGCATCAACGCGAAGCCTTGTTTGCCGGTGACAAGCGCCAGCGATGGAGTTGCGAGGTCGGTGCTGTCGAAATTGACGAACTGCCCCTCCTTCGCAACGAAGTTTACTTTGCCGCTGATGCCCGTTGCATCATCGCGGCGTCGCACTCTCAGGTAATTTCTTGGCATGGATTTCTAGTGTTTGGTTTTGGTGTGACGCGGGCGGCTCATTAACAGGCAACTCGCGGTTTTTCCCCGCTCTGGCGCTCTTGTTGCGCTTTCACGGCGAAAGGGGCTTTGACAGGGGTGCCGGGGCGCGCCCTGGCGATCCCGTCCCATGTCGCAAACTGGCGGTCGAAGCTGGCGGTTCCGGCCTCATCGAGCGGCATGCTCGCAACCTCCTGCAAGACGGCCGTGCCAATGCCCAGTTCCGCGCAGGCACCCACGCGCCTGACGATCGCGCCGATCGCCTCCTTGTAGCCGCCGGCTTTCAGGGTGTCGTCGGCGATCTTGCCGCACACCTCCTGCGCGGCGGCCCCAGGCTCCTTCACCTTCGCGGCGGTCAGTGCCGCCGTCACCGCTATCAATGCCTCGCCCCTGCGGGCGGCCAGCGTCTGCGCCTCCTGCTGCTCGCGCATGAAGGTTTCCCGCGCCTCGGTGAGCGCGGACTGCCGTGCGGTGTCCACGCGCCCGTCGGCGTCGGCCTTGGTAACGTAGTCGCCCGACTGGAGAATCTGCTCCTTCAGCGATTTCAAAAATCCCTCGTCCTTTTTCGCCTCCTCCTGCGCTTCCTGCATCGCCTGAGCGATCCTCGGTTCCATGGTTCGCGCGCAATGATCGAGCATGTCGCACAATTCCTGGTGCGCCCCTTTCAGACGGTTGAACACCCAGTTGAGCTGCTCGGCCCCCTCATGCTGTTCCAGCGGCTTCATGCCTTGCAGCCATTCGTTCGCCTTGGTCTTGAGCGCGTCGATGTGCGAGCGGACTCCTTCGAGGTGCTTCGATGCGCCGGTTCCGCCGCCCTTGTCCGCTTCCTTCATCACCATGCCGAGCGGCAGAAAGGGAAGCACGGCCATCGAGGCCAGCGCGGGCTGATGGTCATGGACGGCTTTCAACGCGACCGCGCCAATGCAGGCAATCAGGCCGAGGAGAAGAAGGCATCCGGGAAGGAACAGGTGTTTTTGGTTTCGATATTTCATTGCGAGTTTGGTGTTGGTTGTTGGTGTTGCCCCGTCGTTTTCATGAACTGCCGGAAGCGTCAATCTTTTTCGTGCATTATTTACAACATGCCGTAAAAGCAACTTTGCGGGCAAGCCAGACCGCGTCGGGAAACGGGGCGGCGGATTGCCGGCTTGGTGGTGAGGCAGTGCGAAGCTAGAGAGCCATCGCGACAGCGGTTATTTAAGAAAAACCAGCGAGACTTGCAGCGGAAACGTGGCGGGATGGAAGGGAGCCAGCGGAGGTGAGCCAATCTTGCCGATCGAATGTGTGACATGGCGCTCTTGTCCAACATTGCTTCCGTATAATCCGACATTGTCGAACGGTCTGCTGCTGTGTATGACTGCACAAATGGCCAACCCGACGATGCCGACACAAGGAGGTTCGGCAGGACTCTTCATCGTTGATAATAGCGACTCGGATTGTAAGGTCCGCTCCTGCCTCACGGAATGGTGCGAACTCTCGCAGGCCATCGACGTTGCCACGGGCTATTTCGAGATCGGCTCGCTGCTCGCGTTGGATACAAAGTGGCTACTGTGGATGGCTCATTCGGGGTTTCATCATTGCAGTGCCGCGTTGGACTTAGGTTCTTTGTGTCGCCTTTGGAAATTCAACTTTCCTGTTTTAAGCCTTCGGACAGGAGGCTGCTGCTCGCCATTTTTGACGGACGATTTGCCTATTTCGTTGAGTTTATGACGCCTCAAGTTCCTCTCTCCGGCCTCAAGGATAATCACCGGCGCGGCAAAGTCGGCGATTTTCTCGATGCCAAGATTTCCGAGGACGCACAACTTTCCTTCGTCTCCGCTTATTTCACTCTCCACGCCTATCATGCGCTGCGGGGAGCATTGGAACGGGCGAAATCATTGCGGTTTTTGTTCGGTGAACCGCGCTTTGTGGGTGCGATGGATCGCGACGAAAAAGCCGCTCGCGAGTTTCGTCTGACCGAAAAGGGCCTGAGCCTCGGCAATCAGCTCGCGCAGAAAAAACTCGCGCAGGAGTGCGCCGATTGGATTGAGCGCAAGGTCGAGATTCAATCCGTCACGCGCACCGGTTTCCTGCACGGCAAGATGTATCATGTGCAGGATGGAAAAGTGGCGCACGCAGTCCTCGGTAGCTCAAACTTCACCGTCCCCGGTCTCGGCCTTCTGCCCACTGGCAACAACATCGAGCTGAACCTCGTCGTCACCGACGACCGCGACCGCGACGACCTCCTCGATTGGTTCAACGAGCTGTGGGAAGACAAGTCGCTCGTCGAAGACGTAAAGCCAAAGGTGCTCGCCGAACTCGCTCGGCTCTACGGCAACAAGTCGCCGCAGTTCATCTACTACCTCACGCTGTTTCATCTCTTCCGCGACTTCCTTGACGGCACACGCGATCTCGATGAGTCGCTCCGCCAAACCGCTCTCCCGGACACCGGCATCTGGCGGGCGCTCTTTTCCTTTCAGAAAGACGGCGCGAAAGCCGCCATCAACAAAATCCTCGGATGGAACGGTTGCATCCTCGCCGATAGCGTCGGCCTCGGGAAAACCTACACCGCCCTCGCGGTCATCAAATACTTCGAGCTGCGCAACGAACGGGTGCTCGTCCTTTGCCCGAAAAAGCTCCGCCGCAACTGGACGGTCTATCGCTCGAACAGCACGCTGAATCCGTTCGAGAAAGACCGCTTCTCGCTACCACGTCTTCTCGCACACCGATCTCTCGCGCGAGTCGGGCGAAGTGGACGGCCATGAACTCAGTAACGTGAATTGGGGCAACTACGACCTCATCGTCATTGATGAGTCGCACAACTTCCGCAACAACGCGCTCGCCGCGCAGCGACCCGGCGACAAAAAGCCGCGCCGCACGCGCTATCAGCGGCTTATGGAAGACATCATTTCCAGCGGCGTGAAGACGAAGGTGCTCCTGCTCTCCGCCACGCCGGTGAACAATCAACTGTCCGACCTGCGCAACCAAATCTCTTTCATCGCCGGTGGCGACGTGGCGCGTGACGACAAAGCCGACGCCGCGTTCACCAACACGCTCGGCATCGCCACCGTGCGTGAAACCACCCGGATGGCGCAGACCCATTTTACCAACTGGGCCAAGCTTCCCCCTGCGCAGCGCAAAACGCGCGACCTCCTCGCCGCGCTCGGCGGCGATTTCTTCAAACTGCTCGACGGCCTGAGCATCGCCCGCTCGCGCCGCCAGATCGCTGAGTATTATAAGTCCGAGATGAAACGGCTCGGCGGATTCCCGGATCGTCCGCAGCCACTCGCGCTACATCCGCCGATCGACCTGCATCAGGGATTTCTTTCGTTCGAGCAGCTCGACAAGGAGATCAGCGCGCTCCAGCTCGCGCTCTATCATCCAACCAGCTTTCTGCGCGATGACCTCCCGCAGGCGGTCCGCGATCAGTATCTGGACAAAATCCACGGCGGGTTCACGCAGGAGGGCCGCGAGAAAATCCTCATCTCCATGATGAGGGTCAACTTCCTCAAGCGGCTCGAAAGCTCCGTGGATTCCTTCCGCCTCACCCTCGGGCGCACCATCGAAAAAATTAACGAACTCGAAAAGCGCATCACCGCCTTCGAGGAACACCGTGACACCAATCCCGATGTGGACTACGATGCGCTCACGCCGGCCGAGTTCGAGGACCCGGACTTCGAGGGCGAGGATTTCACCATCGGCGGCAAACGGCGCATCCACCTCGGCCACCTCAAGCTCCCCGAGTGGTTGAAAGCCGTGCGCCATGACCGCGCGCAGCTCCAATTCCTGCTCGAAAAAACTGAGACCGTGAAACCCGCGCGCGATGGCAAGCTCGCCGAGCTGCGCACCATCATCGAAAAGAAAGCCGCCAGGCCGAGCGTCAACCTCGACGGCGAATCCAACCGAAAGGTGCTCGTCTTCACGGCCTTCGCCGACACCGCGAAATATCTCCACCGCGAACTCCTGCCGTGGGCGCGGAAGCTCGGTCTCCACGTCGCCCTCGTCGTCGGCGACGGCAGCAACGCCACCACGCTCGGCACCACCGACTACGACGACATCCTCACCAACTTTTCCCCGCGCGCGAAACGCCGCGCCGAGCAGCTCGCACGTTTCCCAAACCAGACCGAGGAGATCGACCTGCTCATCGCCACCGACTGCATTAGCGAAGGCCAGAACCTCCAGGATTGCGACCTTCTCATCAATTACGACATCCACTGGAATCCCGTCCGCATCATCCAACGCTTCGGGCGTATCGACCGTATCGGCTCGCGCAATGCCGCGGTGCAACTCGTGAATTTCTGGCCTGTCGCCGACCTCGACCGCTATCTCAACGTCAAGCACCGCGTCGAAGCCCGCATGGCTCTCGTGGATCTTTCCGCCACGCAGACCGACAACCTCCTCGAACCCGGCCAGATCGAAGACCTCATCAAGGAAGACCTCCTCTTCCGCGACCGGCAGCTCAAGCGGCTCAAAGACGAAGTGATCGACCTCGAAGACCTCGACGACAACGTCTCGCTCACCAGCTTCTCGCTCGACGAATTTCGCCTCGATCTCCTTGCGTATATCGAATCGCGAAAGGACGAACTCGAACAAGCCCCGCCGGGTCTCTACGCCGTCGTTCCACCCGAATCGAAAAGCGCCGCCTGCCAGCCCGGCACACTCTTTTGCCTTCGTCGCACGGTGAAGGACGGTTCCACGCCCACCGACTCACAGAAGCTCAACCCGCTGGCCCCGCACTACCTCGTCTATGTTCACGACGACGGCACCGTGCGATTCAGCTTCGCGCAACCAAAGGAATGTCTCCTCCTGCTCCGCGATCTCTGCGCGCAGAAGGAGAGCGCCAACGAAAAGCTCTGCGACCTCTTCGACGCGAAGACCAAGGACGGCGCGGACATGAGCCACTACGACGGCCTCATCCAAAAAGCCCTCGCCTCCATCGCGCGCACCTTCCAGCGCCGCGCCACCGCCGCGCTGCTCTCCGGTCGGAGCGGCGTGCTTCCCACCGCCGCCGAGACGCCGCACGCCGACTCGGATGATTTCGAGCTGGTTACATGGATCGTCATCCTCGCGCCATGAAACGCAAGCCGCAGCCCAGCAAGAAAAGTCGCACCACGGGTGCGACCATTGCCCGCTCGGGAAAAACTCGCGGCACTGCTGCGAGAATTGCCCTTGCGAGGAAAAGTGACTCCGCTGGTGACACAATTCCGAGTGCGCCGCATGAGCCTGCCTTCCGTGAAGTGCTCGCGCTCATCGAAGGGGCGCGCGGGCGTGCCTTCCACGCCGTCAATACCGAGCTGATCGACCTCTATTGGAGTGTCGGCGAATACATCTCCTGCAAACTTGAAACGGCGGCTTGGGGGCAGGGAGTCGTTGCCGAGCTGGCAGCTTACATCCAGCGACACCATCCAAACCTTCGCGGCTTCACCCGTGCGAGCCTGTTTCGGATGCGCCAGCTTTTCGAGACCTACAGGGACGACAAGAAAGTCGCACCACTGGTGCGACAATTACAATGGTCGCACCACCTCATGATCATGGGGCGCTGCAAACGCGCCGAGGAGCGTGAGTTCTACATTCGGCTCGCCGTGCGGGAACGCTGGAAAAAGCGCGACCTCGACCGGCAGCTCAAAGCATCCCTCTTCGCCCGCGCCGTCCTCTCGCCGCCAAAAGTCGCAGCAGCGCTGCGACAATCTCATCCCGAGGCCGCCGAAATCTTCAGAGATTCCTACATCGTCGAGTTTCTCCAACTTCCCGCAGAGCATTCCGAGGCCGACCTTCACCGCGGCCTCGTCGCCAGGTTGAAAGAATTCCTCATCGAGCTGGGCCGCGACTTCTGTTTCGTCGGCTCGGAATATCCCGTGCAGGTCGGCGGGCGCGACTTCTCGATTGACCTCCTCTTTTTCAACCGCGCCCTCAACAGCCTCGTCGCCTTCGAGCTGAAGGTGGACGAGTTTCAGCCCAAGCACCTCGGCAAACTCGAATTCTACCTCGAAGCCCTCGACCGCGACGTGCGCAAGCCCCACGAACGCCCGTCCATCGGCGTCCTGCTCTGCGCCACGAAGGACACCGAGGTCGTCGAATACGCCCAGGCCCGCTCCGTCTCGCCCGCGCTCATCGCGGAATACAAGACCCAGCTCCCGGACGCCGCGTTGCTCAAGCGCAAGCTCCACGAATTCTATCAGCTCGCGCTGCCGCCGGAAAATGCGCCCGCAGCCAAGGCGAAGAAACGCCCGGCGAATCCCTGACCCATGCCCGCCGTCACCGATCGCATCACCGTCACCAAAGCCCTCGCCGAGTTTCAGACCCGCCCGCTCAAGGACGCCGCCCGCCGTTTGTTGGACGCCCTCGGCTATCGTTCTGACCGCTCGTTAGCTGGTCCCGATTCCTCACCGCGTTCCTTCATCGAGTTATTCCCGGCCTCCGGCTTCGATCAGGAGAAAGCCCTCGTCTCCGAGTGGAAAACCGCCGACCTGCTTTTCCAACTCACCGATCAGGAACTCAGCCGCGAATCCAGCCTCTTCACCGACACCACGGTCAAGGCGGGGCTGCTGAAATCCTACGTCTTCATCGCCATCGAGCTGAAGGGCAGCGACTATGCGCGGGGCAAATTCTCGACCATCGCCCGCCAGATCAATCGCATCTTCCCGATGCCCGTCATGGTGTTCTTCAAGCATCAGGGCCAGCTCACCATCGCCGTCATCAACCGGCGCATGAACAAGCTCGACGAGAGCAAAGACGTGCTCGGCAAAGTCACCCTCATCCGCGAGATCGACTTCGCACAGCCTCACCGCGGCCACCTCGACATTCTCGCTTCGCTGGCGCTTTCCAATCTCGTCCATCCGCAAAAGAAGCCGATCACCGACTTCGACACTCTCCACGCCGCGTGGGAGCAGATTTTCAACATCGAGCTGCTCAACGAACGCTTCTACCGCGAGCTGGCCAATTGGTATTTCTGGGCGCTCCCGCAGGTCGAGTTCCCCGCCGATCTCGAAGCCGACGACGAGAAGCGCCGCGCCACCGGCCTCATCCGCCTCCTTACCCGCCTGATCTTCTGCTGGTTCCTCAAGGAGAAGGGCCTCATCCCCGAGAAACTCTTCCACTCAACCGATCTCGCCACAATCCTCAAGGGCTTCGATCCCGAGAGCGAAACCAGCTCCACTTACTACCAGGCCATCCTGCAAAACCTCTTCTTTGCCACGCTGAACCAGCGCATGGGCAAGGACGCCAAAGGCCAGCCCTACCGCGTCTTCGCCAAGGACGAAGGCTTCCAAAAAACCGCGCCACCTACGACGTCAACAATCTCTACCGCTACGAAGCCCTCTTCCGCGACGAGCCGGAAGCCGCCCTCGCTCAATTCGCTGACATTCCTTTCCTCAACGGCGGCCTCTTCGAGTGCCTCGACCGCACCGAGGACGGCACCGACAAAAAGCGCTACCTCGACGGCTTCTCCCGCAATCCAAAAAAGCGCCCCACCGTCCCCGACCGACTCTTCTTCGACAGCGGAGAAACCGCCGACCTCTCCGAAGTCTACGGCGACACCAAGCGCAAAGCGGAAAAAGTCACCGGCCTCATCACCATCCTGAACCGCTACAAGTTCACCATCGTCGAGAACACCCCCATCGATCAGGAAATCGCCCTCGACCCCGAACTCCTCGGCAAAGTCTTCGAAAACCTCCTCGCCTCCTACAACGAGGAAACCAAGACCACCGCCCGCAAGCAGACCGGCTCCTTCTACACCCCGCGCCCCATCGTGGACTACATGGTGGACGAGTCCCTCAAGGCCCACCTCACCCGCGCCCCGTGGAAAAGGCCGGCATGAAGGAAGCCGACGCCCACGCCGGGCTGGACGTCCTCTTCGCCTACACCGAGAAAGAGCACGCCTTCACCCCCGCCGAAGTCGCCATCCTCATCGCCGCCATCGACGACGTGAAAATCCTCGACCCCGCCTGCGGCTCCGGCGCCTTCCCCATGGGCGTCCTCCACAAGCTCGTCTATATCCTCGGCAAGCTCGATCCCGACAACGATCGCTGGAAGCAGACCCAGCTCGCCAAGCTCGACTCCGCCCCCATGCGCGAGGAACTCGAACGCGCCTTCGCCGACAACAACGACGACTACGGTCGCAAGCTCTACCTCATCGAAAACTGCCTCTACGGCGTGGACATCCAGCCCATCGCCATCCAGATCACCAAACTCCGCTTCTTCATCTCCCTCGTCTGCGACCAGAAGACCAACCGGAACAAGAAGGACAACCACGGCATCCGCCCGCTGCCCAATCTGGAAACCAAGTTCGTCGCCGCCAACACCCTCATCGGCCTACCGGAGATGGACCAAATGGAGTTGGTCGACCCTCGCGTCTACAAAATCGAAGCGGAGATCGAAGCCCTCTATCACAACCACTTCTCTGAACAGAGGCGCGACAGAAAGTTGGCGAACCAGCGTAAAGTAAAGGCTCTCCGAAAAGAAATGGCGGATGTTCTGGCCCAGAGCCTCATGTCTCGGAAGAAATCCGAACACATCGCAGAATGGGACCCATTCGATCCACAATCCTCCGCCGACTTCTTCGATCCGCACTGGATGTTTGGAAAATCACTTGCAGATGGCTTCGACATCGTAATTGGAAATCCGCCTTATGGAGCTATGCTTACCGATTTGGCAAAAGCTGCGGTTGGCCGGGCTTATAAGCACCAAGATTACCAACTCGATACATATTTATTGTTTGTTGAGAGGGGTGTTCAGTTACTCCGCAAAAACGGCATCCAATCGTTTATCATCCCAAACACCTGGCTGCCGTCCTTGATGCTCAAATCGATCAGAAAGTTTGTGGTCGGTTCGACCACTTTAGTGAGCTTGGCCGACATACGCACCGCTGTATTCGCGGCTGTTGTCAACACAACAATTCTGACTCATCGGAAGCTCAGTTCCCCTGATAACTGTTTCCCAATATACGCCTACACGGACGAGGGGTTCGAGTTTCTGTATAGCCAGAAACAAAGTGAATGGAACGCTAGGCCAGGCGATCCAATTAGTGTCGCACTTACCCCTGGTCTCACAAAAATTGCTGCACTTATTGACGGCAGCTCAACTCTCGGTGACCACTACGTCGTTACCCAAGGCTCCAAGCTCTATCAAACGGGCAAAGGTGTCCCGCCTCAAGACCGCGAAACCGTGGATCTGAAGCCATTTACTTCGGATCACGAAAAGTCCGGTTTCCGTCCGCTGCTGCGGGGGAAGCATGTCGTTCCTTTTCAAATCAAATGGGATAAAGACCTATGGGTGAAGTATGGGGTATGGTTAGCCGAGCCCAGAGAATCTGCGGGTTTCGATGAGCCCGAAAAGATTGTGATACGGCAAACCGGCGACACGCTGATCGCCGCACTTGACACCAAGAGGTTTGTTACGATGGACAACCTTTACACCATTCGCCAGCGAAAAGGCTCGCATTCGCTGCCGTGTTTACTCGCCCTTCTGAATTCATCTGTTCTGCGCTGGTATTACCGGAAGGTTGTAAATCCGGAGGTGGGCGAAGCGTTGGCACAGGTTAAAAAAGGACATCTCGTGAGGCTCCCCATGCCTGTGTTGTCTGGAGCTTCATCTAAGTTGATCGGTAAACTTGCAACCCTCATCCAGTTTGCCAAAACCGATGCCGGAGCCAGCCCCGGAGCCGCCGCCTTCCTCGAAGACCTCATCGACGCCTGCGTGATGGAGAGCTACTTCCGCGAGCACATGGCGGAGCGCGACCTGCTCTTCCATGACACCGTGGCCCCGCACCTCGCCGCCTACGCCCCCGAGGCCAGCGCCGCCCAGCAGCGCGACTTCCTCACCCACCTCCACCAGACGCTCAACGCCCCCAGCCATCCCATCCGCAACCGCCTCCTCCGCCTCACCGCCGACAGCCCCGACCTCCTCGCCGTCATCAAGGCGGAGGGCCGCCTATGAAGTCCCGTCTCCACAAGATCGAGATCAGAAACTTCAAAGCTTTCCGCGAGTTCACTCTCAATCTCGAAGGGCGCCACCTCCTCATTTACGGTGACAACGGTGCCGGCAAGTCCTCCCTCTACTGGGCACTTTACACCTTCCTGCAAAGCGCCCGGAAGCCAACGAAGGAAGTGGAGAAATACTTCACACCCGGCGGCTCCGAGTGCCTGCTCAATATCCATGAACAGAAAGAGGTGACGCCTCGACCGGGTGAGATTGCGCTCACGTTTCGGGATACTACGACGAACGCAGACTCCACCCTCAAGATCACCAAGAACGATCATGAGACCCAAAAATACCCTTTGGTGGAAAAGGGCGACCTCGCGAGCGACTTCGTTACCTACCGGTTCTTCTTTGGATTCTCTGACTTCAAAAACTCAGACGATTTCAACATTTGGCGGCTTTTCGAGGAAGAGATTCTACCCTTTTGTGTCTCGACAACAACCCTTCCGGAAACGCCTCTGAACTGGTGGAATAAGATAAAGTCGGGTGACGCGAACCCGTCAAAGAGGAAGGGGCCTGTAGCAACGAAGTCTTACGCGCGGTTTCAGCGGAATACGGAGGGCTTCGCGACGGTGCTCGACTCGATTGTTCGATTAATTAGCGACAAAGCTCAGAAATTCTACGACCAACACTTTTCGGCTGATGATGCAGTTAAGATCACTTTTAAGTTGATGGTGCCCGAAGACAAAATAACCAAGAAACCACTCGCACCCGCGTATAACCGTGCAACGAAGACGTTCACGCCACCGCAAATCATATTTGGTATTCAGGTTGACGGCCAACCAATCCCTAATCCACAAAGTTTCCTAAACGAAGCTAAACTCACACAACTCGCGCTTTCTGTCCGCTTCGCAGCTTCTGTGGTCAAGTTGCAGCAGTCTGACCTCAAGCTTCTCGTCCTCGACGATCTCCTCGTAAGTCTTGACATGAGCAATCGGATGAAGGTCGTCGATCTCCTGCTCACAGATGCATCCTTTGCCAACTTCCAAAAAGTGATCCTCACGCACGATCTTGGCTTCTTTCAGGAGTTTAGAAGGGTGATCGGATATAACTCTCCATCCTGGGGTTTCTTCCGATTGTCCAATTCCGCCGGGTTGAGTTCATTCAAGTCGGAATTGGAAACCGCGCTGGAATTCTTGGAGCAGGGTCAAATCGCGGAGTGCGGCAACAGGCTGAGAAAGTGCGTGGAGGCGAATCTGACCACGTTCCTCGATCAAGCGAAACAGAAGAAGGGTCTTGATCATCTCATTGACAGAGAAGCGTTCGCCTCGCTCCATCAAAAGCTGAACGAAGCCAGTGCAGAATTGAGCTTGGGCAGCTACAAAGAGTTTGCGGAGTTGCTGCACGCGGAATTTTCAGTGGCTCAGTTGCTCGAACTCGCTTCACCGGATGACATTGATCCCAGCAAGTTCGCCGCCGCCACGAAGGATGAGAAAAAAGCAAAGGGCGCGCTTATCGCGAAGCTGTATGCCGCCCGCCCAAATCTTCACCAATGCATCATCGACCTTTTGAGTGATGCATCCCGCAAGCGTCTGACCGCGATCAAACTGTTGGACGAGGTGCGGAGAATCAAGGACCGCATCCTGAATCCCGCTTCCCACGCGGGCACGACCCCACTTTACACCAAAGAAGCCGAGGATGCCGTGAAGGTGATTCAGGCACTCGATACCGCCCTAAACGCCGCACTCGCAACACTGTAAAGTTCAGCACCGCCATGTTTCACGAAGCCACACCCTTTGTAGCAATCCGCTGCTTCATCGCCAACAGCCCCGACCTCTTCGATATCATCAAAGCCAAAGGCAAAGTATGAGCGAGCCGATCATTGATCCCGCAGCCCAGCCTGAGCTGCCGTTGGGGGATAATGACTATGAACGCAATCTCCTCGACCAGCTCCTAGTCGATTCCAAGCTCTACAAATCCAGCAAGGAGTTCAAAGAGCTTTTGGATTTCACCATTCGCCTCCGCAACATGGCTCCCTTCAATGCCATGCTGCTACAGATTCAGAAACCGGGACTGAACTACGCCGCCTCCGCCCACGACTGGAAGCATCGCTTCCAGCGCACCGTGAAAGAAAAGGCCCGCCCGCTGCTCATCATGTGGCCCTTCGGCCCCGTGGCCCTGGTCTATGACATGCTCGACACCGAAGGCGCGGAGCTACCCAAAGACGCCTTTGCCTTCTACGCCGCTGGGAAGATCAATGACAAGCGCATCGCCACCTTCACCGAAATCCTCAAGAACAAGCACATCTTCATCAAACCCTACGACCAAGGCGACAACGACGCGGGCTTCATCCGCCGCCTGAGCACCGCTCCGGACAAGAACACCTATTCGACTTACGAGCTGGGAATGAACCGAAACCACACGGTTGCCATGAGTTTCGTCACCCTGGCGCATGAACTCGCCCACCTGTTTCTCGGTCATCTGGGAGACGACAAAAAGCTCCAGATCCAAGGTCGGCGGCCCGAACATCGGATTCGAGAGATCGAAGCGGAATCCGTCGCCTACATCGTTTGCAGCCGTAACGGAGTCGAATCCCGTTCCCAGAAATATCTCAGCAGCTACATCGCCAGCGCGGAGACCACCGAAGATCTCGACCTCTACGCCATCGCCCGCGCCGCCGGCCACATCGAACGCCTCCTCCACCTCAGCAAGAGCACGCAATGGGTTGACGACGAAAAACACGAATGAACGGGAAACCGATCGACGACCCCGAGCACGCCCGCGTGTCTGCCATGCAAGGCTTCCTCTTTCCTCAAAGTCCGCGCACCGTGTGCGACGAGATTGGCTTGAACTGGTGGGCTGCCCTCAAGCTCCACGAAGATGGATGGCTGAGTTTCAATCCCGAAGCCACTCCGCAACTGGATGAGTCCACGGATGCCGAACTCCGGTTCGTCGGCTCCCTCGTCAGGGCCGGATGCGATGCCGGTTTACTCCGGCAATTGCTCAGCGGTCTTCCCAAGCCCTACCATTACCGCGGCAGTCGGATTTACTACGACTGGTCCGCCCGCCGCTGGCGCTTGCTCCCCAAACCGGAGTCTGAGCCGGAAGCCGTCTTCTCCGACTGGCTCGAATCCCTCGTCGCGGAGGGAGACGTGCGCCGTCTGGAGGAGCTGAAAGACCAAATCACCGAAGCCTTGGAATCCGCACCGCGGCCACCAGACGCCGACTAAACACCTATGCCTGTCCTCAAAGCCTACACCGACGGTTCCGGCCATTACATCCACGCCTCGGTGCGGGGCGCCGTGGTCACATTCCAAACGACTAAACGCGGCGTCGAAAAGCTCACCGCAGCGGGAGTGCAGTCGGGCGTGCGCTTCGGACTACGCCTGCTCGCCGACCTCACCCGCACCGGGGATGCTTACACGCATCACGGCGGCGTCGAGTTCTACGAGGCCGAGCAGTTCGAGTTCGATTTCAAGGAGAGCCGGGAATCCGAGGCTCTTTTCCCGGCATGCGCCGTCACCGGCACATTCGACGATCTGCATCTCGTGGCCCACGAGGCCGACGGCGAAACGCGCACGGAATTGCTCGCTCCATCCGCGCGCACCGCACTGAGCGGGTGCATCAAGCTCAGCGTGCCGCTCTCGATCCTATCGCCCTCCGCACTCAACACCCTCGAAACGACCGGCCAGTTTCCCGAAGGCACCGCCGCCGTCGCCGCGTTGCGCCGCTGGTATGCCGAGGATGCCAGCGCAGAATGGGATCGTCTCCGCCGCGAGCGCGAGACACGGCAGCAAGGATTCGCATTCGATGCGCCGGGTGAGTTGAAACTCTGATGAACAACGTGCCACCCCTCCGCCATGACTACCTGAAATGAGGTTGTTCAAGCCAACGTGACCGACTGCAAACTGCGCGACAGTTCCAGCCCGTCCCTGGTCCGCAGCACAAGGATCGGCTTTTCGTCGGTCGCCTCGGGCGAAGGCGAGCGGCTCCCCCTTGTATTTGCCGATGATGAGATGGCCGGTCGTGGCGCAAAAATGGCTTGCCCAATGGTAATTCAAATGGTATTTCAGACGCCATGAGCACTACCATTACCATTGATGCCGCCGGTCGGATGGTTCTGCCAAAGTCCATCCGGGATCGCCTGCACATTCACGCGGGCACCAGGCTCAGGGCCGATGTCGTTGCCGACAGAATCGAGATCACGCCCGAGCCGGAGGAAAGTGTGCGGCTTGTTCGCAAGGGCAGGCGCCTTGTCATTACAGGGCTAAAGAGCCCATTCAATGCCGTTGAAGCCGTTAAAGCGGCACGGGATGAATACGACGAGCGTTTGGCGCGCAGGGTTCGCGGCAGGCGATGAACGCACTCGACTCTTCCGTGCTCGTTGCTGCGCTGGTGGACATCGAACCGCACCACAAAGCGTGTGACGCGCTTCTCGACAAGCCAGGCACATGCGTTTATGCCCATGCACTGGCCGAGACGTTCAATACCCTCACCGGCGGTAGATCCGGCTATCGCATTCCAGCGCAGCAAGTGGTGGAACTGATCGAGGACAGCTTGCTTCCCTACGTCGAAACAATCGCCCTTTCGCCGAAAGAAATGATGGCTGCCATGCGAGAAGTGCAGCTACGCGGCGTGCGCGGTGCAGCCATCTTCGACTACTTTCATCTGGTCGCAGCGCGCAAAGCGAAAACACGTCGGTTTTACACGCTCGACGTTTTGAACTTTCAGGCATTCCATCGCACCGGCGACCCGGAAATAGTCCATCCATGAGGGTGGGCCATGCGGAAAAAATAGTTGCGACATTCGCGACAGGACATTCGTCGGGTCGTGATTCGCAGGTTGTTTCATCTGTTGAAATCAGCACACCGCCACGGACTGCAAACTGCGCGACAGTTCCAACCCGTCCCTGGTTCGCAGCACGAGGATCGGCTTTTCCTCGGTCGCCTCGCGGGTCGGGCAGCCGGGCACTTTCACTGTGCCGGACTCGCAGATTTCCTTCACCCAGGCGCGCACGGTGCGCCCGTGGGCGTCGAGGAACTTCACACCGTTGCGGAACATCAGCAGCGGGTGGGCCGACGCCGCGACCGCCATCATCTCGCCCTCCATGCGGGCGCTGGCGAGGATCTGGTCGATCTCGGCCTCCTTCTCGGCGGGGTTGCGCGTCATGCCGACGCCCTGATACTCGATCGTGCCGTCCACGCAGCCGGGGGCGAAGGCGAGCTGCTCCCCCTTGAACTTGCCGATGATCAGATGGCCGGTGCGATCGCGTTCGATCACGCCCTTCATGGCTGCGGGCAGGGCATCGACTGAAAGGACTTCGCGGCTGCTTGGAATATAAACGCCCATCTCATCGACGGGATAGATGACTTCTATGGAGTTGTTCCATGTCTGCCGCGAAGCTTGGTGATTGCCGAGGATGCGGTTGACGCCCTCGGCCTGCTTGAAGATGGCCGCGACCGCGCGGATCGCCGGAGCCGCGGCCTTGTCGTCGCCTATCTTCCACTGGTCGAATGGCATCGTCGGGAAGGACACCGCCACGATCGCGCCGAGAATCCGGTCGCGGGCGATCTTGTCGGGATTGTAAGCCTTGATCTTGTGCTCCAGATTCAACTGCTGATGCAGGAGGCTCTGGCAGGAGCGCGCGATGACGGCCGGGTGATACGCGAGATAATTGCCCTTCATCGTCGGCCCCGCCACCACCGGCATCGCGTGGTTGATCGTGAACTCCATGTAAGCCTTCCAGTTGTCGGGCTTGAACTGGAGCGCCGCCTGCCTTTCGTCCGAGAGCATCTGCATGTCGCCGACCTCGAACTGCATCACGTCGTGCTGGGTCTTGTCGCCGGCCACGTTGAGACTGTAGCCGGCCACGTTGAGGCTGTAGCCGGCCACGTTGAGGCCGGATGTTTTTTCAGGCATAAAAGTTACTTTTAACGAAAATAGAGGGCCGCCCTGTGGCTGGCCACGTTGAGGCCGCCGGGCTCAGCGTCCCCGGCTACAGCCGCCGGCCTCACAAAGCAGACCCGCAGCCCCCGCTGCTCCATCCGTTTGAGGATGGCGGCGACTCCGGGCTGGCGGTCGATGGCGAAGTGGTCGAAGCGCCCGTCAGCGGTGTATTTGCCCCGCTTGTAAAGCGACGTGCCGCTCCAGAGGTAAGGCGAGGGGACTTCGGGGTGGAACCGCTGGTAGCCCAGCCCGTTGAACGATTCGACGCCTTGCAGGGCGGTCGAGACACGGTGCCAGCCGATCAGGTCGAGTCGGTCGCACACATAGTAGGCGTCCTCGGCGCTTTGCAGAAATGTGTAGGGCGGCGGCGCACCGGGGATGCGGCCCTTCGGCACATCGCGGGTGCGGTGGGTGAGTGGAGAGCCTTCGTGCGGATGACACGCGAAGCTGCCGCTGCTTTCGCGCTGGTGCAGGCAAAAGAGAATCTCGGACGGGACGCCGTTCGCGCGCAGCCGCTCGATGGCCGCGTAGCGTGGCGCAAGCCGCTGATACAGCGCCACCATGCGGTCGAGCGCGATGTAGTGGCGCGGGTTGATCGTCGCCGTGTCCCATCGCTGGCTCTGCATCTCGCCGGCCTCAACGTGGCCAGCTACAACATTGCGGCCCGCCACGTTGTAGCCGGCCACGTTGAGGCCGGCGGGTTCAGCGTCCCCGGCTACAGCGTCCCCGGCCACAGAAGCCCCCTTCGCCATGCTGGCGGCGATCAAGGCGACCCCCAGCCAGATCGCGATGCGGTAGGCCGTGGTCAGGATCAGGCGCAGTTGCGGCGGCGCCGCGCGCCACTCGGCCAGGTAGCTGCCGTCATGCGTCTCCTTGTCGATCGTCTCGCGAAAGAACAGATGCACGATCAGCATGGCCACCACTGCGGCGACGCCGGCCACGGCGGGAATGTAGATCAGCGCGCCGAGCGACTGGAACACGCGGTCGTTCAGGCAGGCAAGCACGGCCAGGCTGGCAAACAAGGTCAGCGCCCAGTTGCGCCGGAGGAAAGTGGTGAGAAGGCGGTTGTGCATGGCGGGATTTTAGATTTTGGATTTGGGATTTGGGCGTCTTACTTTTTCCTGCTCTTATTCCTATTCTCGGAGGAACAGGAACGGGATTAGGATTAGGAATAAGATCAAAGCGCCGTCATTTCCCCCACGGACAGCCGGGCCTTCCGGCCCGGCATGTCTCCTGGTTGAGTTAATTGGCCGCAAGCAGCTCGGCGAGCTTGGCGTCGTTCAGACCGCGCAGGGCGTCACCCACCGCGTTCTGGACGTTGATGACGTGCGCGAGGTGCGTGTCGTTGAATTCCACGACCGCGTTGACGGGATGGACAGGTTTGCCGTCCGCGCCGGTTTCAGTGGTGCGAACGATGACTTCGAGTTTGATTGGCTTGCTCATGGTGTTTGGTTTTCTGTTTTGGTTTTTGTTTCTGGACGGTCACAAGACCATCCAAAGTGCTGCGTAGGCGGCCCCGGGTGCCGCGATCGCGAGAATGACGCCGTATGGAGGCGAGAGCTTCGGGAGGCCCAGCCACAGGACGGCCATCAGCGCGAGCGCCGCCACCGCCGAGCAGATCCACCGCTTCATCCTGTGGATTCGTGCGTCCGTGGTTTCCTTCAGCGTCTTGTAGTTGGCTTCGGCAATGTCGGCGCGATGCACCGCCGCCACGCGATCCATGATGAGCTGGCTATTTTCCTTGCGAACCTTCTCCATTCCCGCCTGCCCGAGCAGGATGGCCTCCATGCCGGAAGCGTTGCTCTTTGCCGCGTCCGCGTAGTCCGCCTGCGCCTTCTCCAGTTCCGCCTGCTTCTCCGCGAGCCTGACGTTCAGCTCTTTCGCGAGCTTCTGCATGTGGATGACGGTGAGCCGCAGGTTCTCGTTCGAGAACTCGCCGGCGAATGCCGGTGTCAGCGAAAGTGCCGCGAAGAGCACAAGGAAGGCGAACCGAGTTGTAGCCGGGGACGTTGACCCCGGATGGGATGGCCCCTGGCCGCTGCCGGGCTGTGTCCCGCCGGCCTCAACGTGGCGGGCTACATCACAGGCTACATCATTGTGTTGGACTTTCATTTCCAATGCTTCAAAAGGACCACGGCCTTGTCGTCGATGCGTTGCGCGAGCGTGCGGGAATCTGTCAACCCCTGGCTAACTCCGCGAAGCGCGGTGCTGCCCGAGGTGAGGCTTTTCTGCACATGCAGGGTTTGCTCCCTGGCCGAGTCAAGGGAGGCCCCAACCTGATAAGTCGAAGGCGTGTGATCCCTGCCCGATACCCGGTTCCAGTTGGACGGGGCGCAACTGCACACACAGAGCACCGGCACAATGACGAAGGCGGTAACAGCGTGTTTCATGGCCTGTGCTTGGTGATGAACCACACGATCAGCGAACCGATGATGGTAAAGATGAAGCTCCACGCCGCCGCCGCTCCGATTAGCGTCCCCTTGAATTCAGCCCTCCACAACTCGACCCGGTTGATCCTTTCCTTGGTTTGGCCATGATCGGTGTGGACACTGGCCAGCATGTCGGCAAGCGTCTTGCAGGAGCCGGGCATCGGGCACGCGCCAGCCTTGATGACGGCGATCTCCCTCGCGTTCGCCTCCGCCCTCTCGAACAGCCTGGTGGTGGTGGTTTCGATGTGTTTCACGATTTCGTCCAGTCTCGCGTCAATGCGGTCAATGGCTTCGCGGTCTGCGGTGTCTGTTTTCAATTTAGGATTTAGGATTTGCAGCCCTGTAGCCGGGGTCGTTGAACCCGGCCGGCTTCAGCGTGACCAGCCACAACCCGGCGGGTGTTGTGTGGCTGCCGGCCTCAGCTTGGATGGCTAAAACAGGATGCTTCATTGCACAGTGAGTTGCGCCTGCCGTCCGATCTCGGCGATAATGCCGATCAGCGCGGCTCCGAACTGCGCGTCTTGCGCCGCCTCCGCGAAGCAGTTTGCGACACGGAACATTTGCCCGCCTTCAAAATGGACGATCGCTTGAACGGGATTGGCGGGGTCAGACGCCATGACCATGATAGCCCTTGGGTTGGAC
This sequence comes from uncultured Verrucomicrobiae bacterium, assembly GCA_963751395.1. Classification (GTDB taxonomy): domain Bacteria; phylum Verrucomicrobiota; class Verrucomicrobiia; order Chthoniobacterales; family Chthoniobacteraceae; genus CAVVUC01. The sequence goes on from CAVVUC010000002.1 coordinate 121,053, forward strand.
GGGTTGTTCGCCTTGGCTTTCAGCACAAGCACGATTGAGTTAATCATGCCGTCGAAAATGGGGTCTGCCGCACGTTTCACAGCAAGGTCGCGTATTGAAACCGACTTACCCCCCAGCGCAAGAAGGTTGCCTGCGCCATCATACGGTTTCAGGTCTGCAAGCAGAAAGCCATTCATGGCTGGTCTTGCCGGTTTTGCAGGGGTGCTGCCTGATGCGGGCACTGCGGCTGTCGCTTCCGTAGGGAAGGTAATGTTGAGCCGCGTTATCCACATGGCGTTCATGGCCTGTGGTGTGACGGGTGTTGTATTTAGGATTGTTGCCATAGTGTTTCGATTTAGGATTTGCGATTTAGCATTTAGGAATTATTTCCTGCATTCGTGGTTTCCTGCTTACAAAAGTGCGGCTCCGAAAATGGTTGCGGATTCGATGCCGGTGAAAAGGATGTCTAGGTTGCCGGAAGACGGATAATCACCAAAGTACCGCACGCCGCCGTGAGCAACGCCTAACCACGGCTTAGGTGCAGGGTAATACACAGAGGCAACCCCCGTTACGTCATACGGTATGATGTTTCTATTCTGAGGGAGACAGAACGAATTATCATAGAAGTATGCGTTTCCCCATACATAGCCATGCAAGCAAGAGGCATCATGGAAATAAGCACGACCCTGCACAATCCCCTCATTGGATGCTTGGGTATTTGTCATTTGACTGTAGGCGAAATCAGCATCACCCCTAATAGTCCCGTAGTTATATCCGCCTATAAACCACCCTTTTCCATAAACCTCTCCTACCTGCGTATTTAGCCCAAACGGGCCGTAGAAATAGGCATCGCCGCGAACTGTTCCCTCGTTATAGGCGAACGCCGAAAATCCAATGAAATTTGCGTTCCATTCGACAGTTCCAAGATTCTTGCATTCAAACGATGCGTTGACCGGGCAGTAATGGTAAAAGTCGTCGGTGAAATGGGCGAAGTATCCGCTATCCAATCGGTACACAGCGGCATTCTCTCCTGCGGTAAGATTGTATCCGACATCTTGAATGCTCACGGATAGAAACGCATCACCTGAGAAGAATCCATTTAGAGCGCCCGTTCCTTCCGCATATAAACCGCCGTTGCAACAACCGTAAAATAACTCGCCCCCAAAACGGAATGTAGAAAAGCCGTTCACGTATCCTCCTACCGAATTGTAGGCAGTCCGAAACTCGGCATTGCCCCACACGCCGGAATAATTACTCGCATTATTCTCAAACAAGGCGTTTCCCTGCACGAGCCCACGGTTACAAGAGTAGTTGTTGAAGAAGGCATTGTTCGTTACCACAGCACCTATGTCTGTGTATGCGCCTCCAGAAAAATACGCATCCCCACTCAACACTCCATATTGACTTACATAAGCCCCTAAGTCTAACCAAGATGTTCCGTTAATCTGCCCTTTCACACTCCGCCCGACTACATAAGCAGCACTATTGCTTATGCCTAATGACAACACACTACCATAGGTAATGGCTGGCTGTTCAATGCCGTAATCGGTGCGTAAAATAGCCTTCCCTGCCACACTGATCCATGCACAGGCTCCGCCTTGGTTTTCAATTCCTAATCCGCCAGCCCCTTCGACAACTAAATTTTGAAAGCTTCTCCCATTATAGTCAAATCCTGGATTTTGGATGTATGCCCAATCGAAATTCTCCGGTGGCCAGCCCGATCCATCATCGCCGCTACTCGGCGAATCAAACCAATTCAGCCAGTACCCGAAGTATCCGTCATTGCTGGGGTCATTACGATTGCGGAAGTAGCACGCACTCATGCCGCCCTCCCTTGCTGTCTTGGGTCTGGAAAGTTCTGCTTCGATCTCCAATGGCATCCGGCATCCCTCAACCACGCATCGAACATGGAGCGGTTCTTGCGATAGGAGTTGGGATAGAGAACCACGTCACGGTTGAGCAACAGCCCCGCAATGGCGAAGTGAAGCCGGTTGGTGTGAATCACCTGATACATGCCTGCCAGCGTCAGGAACGAAACAACGTCGCCCGTCCATGCCGAAGGGTCGCATACGTTGATGTTTGGGTATCCGGTTCCCTCCTTGTCCACGCGCATGAACACGCCCTCTGGAAAGACGGGGCAATGGTTCAGGTGCGGCGGGATTTTCAGGGCGAAAGCCATGTCGGGCATGAGCGTTCCGCCGCCTGAAATGGCAACGCTCTCGCGGTCGCGCACGAAGATTTTCGATGCGCCCTCAAACGTGCCTGTATCGCCCCATGTCTGCGGCAGAACGATGAGCGGCGCATTTGCCGCCCTTGCCGCTCCCCTTGCGATGTCCTGCCTTTGCACGTCCCAATCGTAAAGGCCGATGTTTCCCCCGCCGCCATACATCACCACGTCGGGTGAGGTTGATGGTTGAGGGTTGATGGTCTTTCGATCAACCAAAGCCTCCGGCGTCCCATCAACCATCAACCCCCATCCGCCCGTCACTTCGGTTAGGCCGTAGTGCTGGAACAACTGGCGGGTGGCAAGATGGATCATGGCATCGCCCACGTTCCCGTAGGCAGTGATGAAGCGCACACTTTTGCCTCTCCATTCCTCGAAGATTTCCGCGTATGCGTCCTCGGTCGCAAGCTGGCGGATGCCAAGATTGATCGGCGGGTTGTCCAGTTTGACCGCAAGCCCATTATGGTCAAAGACTTCACCGCATCCAAAGCCGTCCTTGTTCACGATGCGGCGCGGGTTCTTTTTGTCTGAAAGGTTCTGCCCAAATGTGACCTGAGTGTTGCGATACTCAGCCGGATAGTTCTCCACACGGAGAATGTCATCGTGCGCAATCACGACATCCTTGGCGTCTGGAAAGTCGATGCCCTTGCGAACGTGGCCATGCACCGCCATCCGCTGCTCGAAGTCAATGTCCTCGCATCCCCAGCCCATGAACGTCTCGTCATAGCCGCGCAAGCGCATGAAGAACTGTCTCCGTGTCCCGATCCTGCCGCCGAATCCAACACCCTTCGGGACAACTCCAACGCCGATGGTGTCGCAGTCGTCGTCAATGGCGGCGCGCAACTGGCGAAGATAATCCTCCGACAAGTAGGTGTCGGCATCCACGTTGATGATGAACTCCCCATCCGAAAGTCGGCTTGCCATGTTCTTGCTGTGCGCCATGTGGAAGTGCTCCCGGCTGCGTTCGCGGAAGTAGCGGAGCTTGCCTGATTCAATCTCGGCAGCGAAGTGATCGAACACGTAACCTTCCAGCCCGTCCTTGGAGTTGTAATCCAGAAGCGTGATGCTGGCATCCCGGTCTTTGATGAGATCAAGGTTGCGCGGAAGCGTCTGCTTGATGTGCTCAAGCCTGCCCATGCAAACTGTGGTGAAAGAGAAAAGGGGCATCGGTGTTAGACTGGAGGGGCATAACCACCCACAACGGCTGTCACCATCCACCAAGGATAGGGGTTGTTGAGAGTTCCCGCGCATTGGAGTTAAACAATGTAAAGCAGCCCGTTCTGCATGTAATGGTTGCTTCCGCCCGTGGATTCAGAAGGAACTACAGAACTCCCATACTCAAGATAGTCCGTCCCCATTGCGGTGATCCATAATTCCAGCTTGTCCCCCATCTGCCCTCCAAGAATCGAAAGCGATTGAGGCAAACTGAGCGACGCGAACTGAACTGGCCCATTGAGAATATCAAACACGGGAGACTCGCCGTTGTCGTAGGGTGTCGTCGAAGCGGGGCCGCCCCCCAGTGCGGCAATCGCCTCCTTCGTGCGGAGCGGCGTCATGGTCTTGTTGTTGACCTCCCCCAGTTCCGCCTCTGCCTTCGTCGCCACCGGCAATCCTCCCCCTTCATGCGTGTGGTTGCCGGCCGCGGCGGTGCCGGCGGTGGTGCCGAGCTTCACAAAGACGCCGTTCGCACCGACGCCCAGCAGCCCCTCGTCCGATGCCAGCCCGGTGGTCTTGCGTTTCACCGAGGGGGTGAACTGCTGGCCCGTCGCGCCGATGTCCACGCTGGTCGTCGGCACCATGCTCGCCGCCGCATGGCTTGCCGCCTCCAGCGGGCTGCACCGCGCGCTGAGTTCGACGCCGCGCACCGCATGGGTGGGATTGCCGGGCGCGCTGTTGATCTTGACGTGGTCCGTCACTTCGATGCCGCTAAAGGTGGAGTCGCTCATAGAAAGAGTGGTTGATGGTTGAGGGTTGAGGGTTGAGAGTCTGGACCATCAACCAAAGCCGAAGGCGTTCTCTCAACAAAAGGCGCAGCCGTTCTTTCTTCATAAAAGTTACTTTTTGGCCGGTCTGCCGCCGGTTTCCGGGTTGGGATTGTTGGTGGTGGGCGCTTCCCCTTGGAGCAATCCCTGTTTCGCTTCAAAGACAGGGGTGAAATCTTGCTTGCGCGCGCGGGCCTTGGTCATGTTCGCCGCTTCCGTCGCCCCGTTCAGGCGCATCAAGGTCTGGCCTGTCTGCGGCGACATGAGGCCGTTGGTGACGCCGGCAGTCACGTAGGCCAGCACGTTCTTCACAGTCACAAACGTGACAGGCGAAAACTCCACCTTCAGCCCGCTCATGCCGGAAAAATTCGGGTCGTTGAAGATCGACTCCAGGTGCGACGCCACGACGAGCCGGTGGTAGTCGGCCTCGGCCTGCACGATCGGGATCAGATCCTCCAGCGAGCGCGTCAGATCGCTGTGAAACAAGAGGCCCACCGGCCCGCTCCACTGAATCAGCTTCATCAGCGTCCCCTTGTATTTGTCCTCGGAAAAGAACTTCGGGTCGAACAGCGGATACATGATGTCCACGTCGAAGTTGCTCACCACGTCGAACGCCCCGGTCTTGCCTTGCAGCCCCTTCAAGATGAGGTCCTTTTCCTCCGACTTCATGAAATGCACCGGCATCCCCGCCAGGTTCCCGCCCGTGACCTGATGCCCTTTCTTGATCTGCCGGATCACATCCTTCATCGTCCACGCCGCGTTCCAGTCGCCCTTCCCCAGCAGCGCGAGTGTCGAGAGATCGTCGAACGCCGCCCGCAGGCGCGGCACAGCCAGTCCTTTGCCGACCTTCTGCAAGGTCAGCACCCGGAAAAATTCATCCTCGTCCTCGTCCAGCACCAGCAGCCTGCCTTCCTCCAGCGCCTTCACGTATCGCTCCGGCAACTGCGCCTTCTGCGCGCCGGTCAGCTTGATCTTTTTGTTGAACCGGAGCGTGACCGACTCGATGCCGAGCGAGTTGTCGTAGTCCACGTCCTCGCAGTCGAACACCTGCACCACCGGCAGCTCTGCCGCCGACCCGGTGGACGGGGACGCGGACCCCGTGGGCGTCCAGAAACAGACCGCGTTGTCGTTGATGAGATACTCCGTCCACACGTCGTTCGCGATGCGCCGCAGTGCCGGCATGTGCGCCGCGTCCGCGCCGGGCACGCGGAACCCGTCGTTGAACAGCACGCCCTTGAAGTAGAGCACCCAGTTGACGAAGTTCGAGTAGGTCGCCTCGTGCCGGCATTTCTTGAAAATCTCCGTGAGGTCCGTCGTCTTGTAGGCGGTCTTGAACATCCGCACATCCGCCGCCGCCGAGTCGCCGTAGCTTCCCGGCAGGGAGGATTTTTCCGCCGCGAACCCGTTGCGCGAACGCGCCATCGAGCGGCAGCTCGCAAGCTGCTGCCGCAGGGCATCGGTGTTTGGGTTCGACATCATGGCGTGCCTCGTGCGCAACATAAACTGAAAGGGGCGTCAAGTGGTAAAATGGCAGACAGCCAAAAAAACAACATCGAAGTTGAAAAACGAGATTGCTTAACGACTGGACGTGCCAAATGATTCGCCTGCCGATGCGGAATCGTCGGCAACTCCATGCCCAACACGAAAGTTGCGCGGACTGAAATGGAGGTCTAAATATATGTCCGATGAACTGGCTCGACAACATCCACCGCTGGCAACGACTCCCGGCGCAGCGCAAGCTGCAGCTCCGGTGGGAGACGATTCCGGACGACGTGGCCCGGAGCATGGCCTTCGAGCGGGAGCCGGTGCCGGTGGAGACGATTCGCGCGACACTCGCCCGGATCGAGCCACCCGCTTTGTTGAAACCACTCGCGGCACCCTCAGCTACGCCGAACTAGCCCCGCTCCTCGCCGAGCGCGTCGCCACCGCCGAGGCCGATCTCTACCGCGAAGCCTTCGCCACGCGCCCGCTCGACGAATCGCTCCTACTCGATCTGCACGCCCGCATCTGCGGCGATCTCGTGCCCGACTGGGCCGGGCGCTGGCGTCCCATCGAAGTCCGCGTCGGCAATCTCCAGCCACCGCTCCCGCACGAAGTGCCGCTGCGCATGCGTGACTACGCCCTCGACCTGCAAGCCCGCTGGCCGGAGGCGACCGCGACCCTCTCCGATCTCATCCTGGAACTCCTTGCTTTCGCCGAAGGCCGGTTCCTGACCATCCACCCGTTCAGCGACTTCAACGGCCGCACCATCCGCCTCTTTCTCCGCGAACTGCTCCGCCGGCTCGACTTCCCCCGCGTCATTCTCGAACCCGACACCGACGCCGGTCGCGCCGCCTACTTCGCCGCGCTCGAAGCCGCCGACCGTCGCGACTTCCAACCGCTCGTGGACATCTGGCGCAACCGCCTCGCCAACGCCGAAACACCCGGAGCCTGAGCAAATCTTAAATGCCACAAAAGCACCATTATGAAACCCTCGATTAAACACATCTCAACAATCTTCTTCTGCCTGCTCCTTACTGCATTCCCAGTCACAATGCTCGCACGCGAATCCGCCAGGCGCGTGTGGGTGGCCATTCGCACCGTGGACAGAGGGGTTGGACAGCCTACTGAGGAATACTACGGCACCGTGGACAAAGATGTGCTTTCGGGAATCCTCGACTACTCTGTGCGCAAGGGCTTCGTGGAACTCCGCGAAGTCTCGTGGCATCAAAAAGGCAAGCTCTACGCTACTGACGCACCAGACAGCACAGGAATGAAATGGGGGTATAGCCGCACGATGTATGTGCGGGTGGAAACCATTAACCGGATTTTTCTGTTAAGCAAAGACTTCGGGAAGACGCCTGCGGCAGACGGTGTCAGTCCTTGAGGCGGCAAACCACGCCGCTGTAGCCGGCCACGTTGAGGCCGGCGCGCTGAGCCCGCCGGGGATTTCATCTTCCACGGGCTCGACATAACAGGCACGCGCGAATCGCAGGACGGCGCGCTCAAGGCCCATGCCGACATTGTGGATTTCACCTGCGGCGTTTCGGCGTAGGCTCCTCTCGTGTTCCCCCGACACTTGGGGAAGCCACCACAAGTGTAACTTGGGCACGAGGGAAAGTGGGGTGGAACTAGCGCCGCCTCGGCGTCTTGTTGGCTTCCAATACCAACGCATGAGTTTTAAGAACGATGTCCCAAAACTTTTCGGCTTTGTCATTGAACCATACATCATCACGATCCTCGCCAAACCAAGACCACGGATTTTTTATGTACGGGTTTTGCAGCCAACGTTCAAACCAAAGCCAACATTTGTCGGGTGCATCAGTCTCGAATCCACTTCGCTTCCTAAGCTCGGCTTGCAGCGCCTTGATCGGCTGAAGCTGACAAAGTCTATCAAATTCGTTAGTTTTCTCATTCCAAGTAAGCCCCATTCCGAAGTAGTCCTGGTGGGCTTCGATACTGTAGCTCAGTCCTTGATACTTATCAGAGGCTTCCGGTAGGCGTGCAATTAAATTAAAACAGCCATCTAATTCGCCTGAGAAATTGCGTTTCCATGAGAAGCCCGTTGGCAGTGCCTTGGGGTGCTTCATAATGCTATCCTGCAATTTGTTCCAAAAACGAATAGCCACATACTCTCGTATTTCTTCCGCGTGGCTGACTATCTCCAAAACTGCTGGGAAGTTTTCCTTGTTGGTAAGAAATTCAAAAACGGGTGACACTTGAGATTGCGACATAATTGACTATAACGACTCGACAACTTGCAGATATTGGTCAAGCGCAAAGCGCAGTTGCGGCGCTTGAATTTCACGGGCAGCCTCTCTCAACCAGTCATCAATGTGCTTGCAATATGTGAGACGTATACATTTGTCTTGGAAAATGGTTTCCGGTATTCGTAAGTTGGGCGTCAGAAACACTAGATTTCGAAAATCGGCTTGCTGTTCATCAAGCCATTTATGGTAGCGAAGTAACTGTTCCGTGCCCTCGCCAGCATCAACTTTATTTTCGATCACCATTACAAACTTGCGCGCGCAGCGAATTACTATGTCCAGTCGGCCCCAGTTTCCTATCCCTTCCTCAGTGGTGATTTTCCAGTCCAAAACTGCTGGCAATCCTGATGACCACTCGGTCGGATAGCACAGCCCATCTTTTTTGCCTAGCTCTAAAAACGTCCTTAGGAAGTAGTCAGATTGGCCGTGGGAACCGCGTGGGTCGAGCAATTCAGCCAAGAAACGGCTATGGAGCTTGGTTTCATGACGTTGGAGGCGAAGCACACGAAAAATGTTGAAGTATGGTGCTGCAAATTTTTCCCATTCGTTCTCTAGCTGCTTAATCTCAGGCCATGCGTTGTCAAAGCTTGACAGAAACCGATCAAGCATCGGAATTGCCCGCGCCTCGCTGCGCTTGAAGTGCTCGAATCAATTGAGGAACGAACTAATACTCTCAATGTAGCGCTCCGGCGCATCAGCTACTTGTTTAAGCAAAAGCATCGAAAGAAAAAATAATTGATTTGGTGGCAACGAACAAGACTTTTAGATCGGGCAAGTCAGCCATTCAATTGCAAAATACTAAATGTCAATCTTATCAATTCCAAGCTCTTTCCGCGTCGCTTCCGGCAGCAGCTTTTCGATTCGGCGTTTGAACCAAAGCAACTCTTTCTCAGCGTCGCGGGTCATGGCTTCATCATTGCCGGGAAGCGATATTGCATTCTCCATATCCGGGCTTTTCTTTAGATCATCCAGCGCATGGAGTCCGGTCTGAACAGCCTCCAGCGCGCGTGCGAGATGGATCGCCACGATTCCGCTTAAGGCGTTGTGTCGAAAGGGTTCCTCCAAGGGCGCGTGCCCCCAAAAGTGCAGCGCTTTGTCCCATTCACCCACCTGCGCGCTATAGGAGGCAAGCGCCTCCATGACAACACCCGCTTCAAATCTGGACAGCCGGACTTGCAGCCACTTTTCGCATTGTCTGGCAAACCGCTTTGCCTCCTTCATGCGTTTTGTTTCCAGCAGCAAATCCATTGCAAACACCGCATTCTCGGCGTTTTTCAACTCGTGCGCCGAAAGGAAGCGCAAAGCGTTAACCCAATCTTTCAAAGAGTAATAGTATCTCAGCATTTCACCACCCATCGCCTTCTTAGTCTTAAGCGGCTGGCGTTCGTAAGCCGCCTGAACCAATACTTTGCAGTCTTGCAGTTCTGCCTGAGAAGCCATCATGCCCAGTGCTCTGATTACTTCACTAAACTCCACCGGCGCGATGCGGGGTTTCGCCAAAATCTGACTCGCCACCTTCATCGCATCGCGCTTCATGCCAAGTTCGCAATAGCCTGAAAGGCTTTCGGGCATTGCATTCGTATTTTCACAAGTTCGCTTGCCAACTGCTTTGTCTTTCATGTCATCAATTTACAGGCGTGGAGCTAGCTGCGACAGGGCAACATTTGGGGACAATCTGCACTTGGATTTAGTTGCCCTTCTTATGTTTTGCCTTGTTAGGTTTTCCAACCAAGCGGCAATCAATCGGCAGTCCGCAATGCGCGGAATACTCGCAGGCGGCTTCGACCCCAGCCCGCGCTATAACAGCCGGATCATCACATCGTTCATAAAGCGCGTGCATTGCACCTAGTGCAAGTTCATAGCCAGCACCAATGGCAAAATATCTTGAATACTCGCTAACATTCCGGTCGCACATAACATGGAAGAGACCATGGGTATTTAATATGAGAGCGCAAATGGGACTGGGTTCAAAAAAGTTAGAGGTATCATCCTCTGCTGTATTGATGTAATAGCGGCTTTTTAAGACTTTGTGCAACGCGAGGAATGTATCGAAGATTTCAGCGGAGTTTCCAAACTTCAGCCTTTTTGGATGTAATCGGTAGATGTTGTTAAAAACGCAACGAATGGCAGAATCCCCGACAAGTCCCACGAAGGATTCACCGTAGGTGCATATCTTGTGATGATTCACTCGATTTTGTGACGAAATCCTTAGATCATGGTGAGTTCCTAATGTATCGGCTGCGATTGCTGAACCGGTTGGTTTTTTCACTGCGACGACAATTGACATATCCGCACCTTGTCATTGCCGACGCCTATAAATAAGGGCAACAATTGGGGACAAATCCCATGAATGCCGAACTCAAAGCCGACCTGAACCGACTCGCTGCGCTGGCTTATCACCGGCTCGAAGCGAGCGGCGATGTTGTGCGGAAATTTCATCGCCGGAGAAAGGCGCTTTCACTTCACGCCAACTTTGCGCTGTTGGAGCAAGTCTATGCGTGGCTGTTTGTTCCGCTTACGCTTTGGTCTGTGGATTGCGACGGGTTGGTTCGCGAGGCCATGGCTCGCATTGAAGGCGGTAAAGGATTGAGCGGCGACATGCGTTTGCTTATTAAGCTGCTTCCACCGCTGCCGGATGAGAAAGCGCAAGCCGTGGCGATACAGCACGAGCATGCGGTTCAGCATGGCAACTACGAATCGCTGATTCACGCGCAACACAAATTCGATTCGATGGAAGCGCAGCTCGCCCGCAACCCTTCATTTCAAGCCGACTGGCAGGCGATCAAGGCGCGCTTCGACATTGCGAAATTCCAGGATCATAAAGAGCTTGTCCGCCGTCGCATGGTGGGCGAGCGAAGCATGCGAAACGACCTTGCGTTTCAATGGAACACGAAAGCCGCGCGGTTTCAGGCAGTGTTCGACGTTTTTTGCCAGCGCTGGAATCTTTACGGGATGCAGCACGACAAGCCACTGTTGTTAAAGCTCACCGCGAACCTGACACCGTTCGGCACGATGATATTTGTTCCGGCGTATTGGAGTTTCGATCCTAAGCGCGACTTAAACTGGCATGCGATCACCAGCCTCCACAAAGCGCGGGGTGTCCCGAAGCAAGGCCCGAAGCTGACTCCCAATCAACTCGCCCAAAAACGCGAGGCTAAACACGCCACTCAACTCATGGCGGAAGCCACTGTGCGCGGTTTGAAAGGTGAAGCCCGCAACTTGTGGGTGATGGGGCAACTGGGCTGGGACATCCGAACCGATGAGCGAAAGCTGCGCCGCCTTTTGAAACTCAAGATTAGCTAGAGAAGTAACCCGGTGGCTGTGGCTCTCTGGTTGGCTGTGGGGCACCTCATTCCTCTCGATCTCCCGACACGGCAAAGCAGCCCCCGGCGTTTGCCGCGCTGCGGAAATCCTGATCCTGCATCCAGAGCAGCCCGCCCATGAAGGCGTAGAGCGCCGCATACGCGAGATCCTTCTTGCCCTTGGCCTCGAACAATCCGAAGCCGCGCCCGCTCACCAGCTTGGTTCCGTCGGGCCGGCGCAACTGGCGCACGGCGGCGACCTGCTTGGCCGTCATGTCGAGGAAGTGCTGCGCAAACATCCGCTCGCGGCTCCAGCCCTGCATCTGTTCGCGGGCGCGATCCTGCACCCGCGCCGGGTAAAGGAACTGCCGCCCATACCAAGCATCGCGGAAGAGCATGTGCGACCGCTCGATGAACCCCTCGTCGCCGGTGCGGTATCCCTGCTCGATCAATCCGTCGAAATCGCCGCCGCGCTTGAACAGCGAGACAATCGGCTGCCGCATCATTTGGAGCGGGTCGTTGCGCGTGGTCAGCGGCGTGACCCGCTTCTCGATGCCGTGCAGGAGTTGCTTGCTCTCGCGCAGTTCCGGCAGCACCCACAGACCGCCGCCGCCGGGGTCGAGCGTGATGACGCTGAATCCGAAATTCAGATGAAGCTGGTGGGTGATCGCGGCGAGCTGGCTGGCGCGGCGGTTCCGCAGCATGTGCGCGAAGACGAAGCTCAGGTGGTAAAAGCGGCCGTCCTTCTCCAGCGTGGCGCGGTCCTGGTGCGCGAACAACTCCACGATCCTCAGCACCACCCACGCGCAGAAGTCGGCATGGACGGAACCGGGAGGGGCCACGTCTTTTCCCAAAACGAAAACCTCCTTAGGATGGATGCGCTTCGTCATTGGCACGATCGAACACCGCCGCGCCAGCATGACAATCGCCATCGGATAGTAGTTCTCGCCGTCCACCGCCCAGATGCCGAGCCATTGCCGGCGGAACGCATCGCGGCTCATGCTGGCCTGCTGCGTTTCCTTGAGGCTCGTGTTGAGGTATTTTTGATACGGCTTCGAGTAGTCGCGGAAACAGAACGAGATCAGCGCGTGCGCCGAGCTGCCGTCGCGGATTTTCTGCCGGAATCCCTTGAATCGCCGGTAACCCTTGTCCTGCATCGAACCGGCGTGGCCGAGCAGTTTCACATGGTTCGCCCAGATCGGATGCCGCTGGTTGTAGCTTGCGCGGCGGGCGCGGTCGATGATCTGCCGGTCGAGGCCGTCGCCCATGTCCTCGCATCGCAGCCATTCATCCACGACGATCGTATTGAAATCCCGCGACGCCTGATTTTTCGAGTCGCCCTTGAAGTCGCCGGGCAGGATGAACAGCTTGCTGCCGTTCTTGTAGCTGCGAATCCACGCGCCGGGGTTGCGCAGGTTCGCCTTCGCCTCGTCCTGCTTGCGCGCCCCGCTGGGGAACTGGGCGCAGAAGGTCGCGCTCTTTTCCTCATACGCCTCGAACTTCGGCCAGAACACGTCCTTGCCGGTCTGGAAGTTCGGGAAATAAACCGCCGCGATATGGTTCGGAAACAGGATGCAGCGCAGGTTGGCGTAGATGAACTGGATCTCCGACTTGCCGGTGCCGACGCCCGACGAGTCGATGACCCACGGCACGAACCAGTAGGTGCGGAGACGGCACGCCTGAAACACGTCCAGCTTCGCCCCCATCAGCACCCGCGCCGCCATCACCGGGTCGAAGAAAAACTGCTCGATGAACTTTTGGTCGAGAGAAATCACTGCTTGTTGCGTCGGCGCGCCACCCGTTTCAGAGTTTCATCCTTCATCCTTCTGCCTTCGTCCTTGCATCATATTCCTCCATACGTTCCGTTCCCTCCGCCTGCGGGCCTGCCGCCGCGTCCCATCTCATCCGGCATCGGCATTTCCTCGTTGCCTTCGGCGGCAATGTCGTCGCCGGCGCTGGAGGGCGTGTCGGGCTGCGATTCGATTGCCGATTCCACCAGCATCTCCTCCGCTTCGCCTTCGGCCTCCATGTCGATCGCCTCGCCGGCGACCTCATCGTTTACCGCCCGCTCAAACCCCTTCATCAGCAGCCGGTGTGTCTTGCGCGGGATCTTCGCTCCCTCGAAATCCTTGTCCCAAAAATGTTCGCGCCACTGGCTCACCAGCAGCGGCAGATCAGGGCGGTATTGCACGGGACGCAAATTCGTCGGCGTCAAAAGCAGCTTTATTTCCGCCTCGGTGAACAGGCCGTCGATCAACGCCGTCGAGTCGTCGGCGTAGTATTCCTGCATCGCCTTGACGATGTGGCCGAGGCTGTCTGCGAACTGCACCCGCGCACGATAGCCGGGGTTCTGCTCCTGGGTCGCCCCGAGCTTTTCCAGCGTCTTTTCGTAGGCGGTCTGCAACGCGGTGCGCTTCTCGATCAGCCCGTCGTATTCCTTGCGCGAAACCGGCTTGTCGAGCTGCATCTCCTGAAGGATGTTGGCGTCGTAGCGCCGCAGCAGAAGCTCCTGCATGATGCCGGTGCGGGCCAGATGCGCCCCCTGTTCGTCGTCGAGAAGGTGCTGCCACTCCACGATGCGCTGCGCGACATACTTTCGGTCGCGTTCCGGCACGTCGGCAAACCCGTGCTTCACCAGCATCGCCCCGGCCTGCTCGCCGCTGATTCGTTTTACCGTGTCGGTCGAGGCCCGCGCAATCATGCCGCGCTCCATTTTTTTTCGCGCCCAAAACGTGCGGGTGTCCTCCAGATGACCGAGCAAATCCTTGCGCGGGACCGCCAGCTCCTTCGCCAGTTTCTCCAACGTCCACTCCACCAGGTCGTCCTTCGTCGGCGCGAGCATCGGCGAGATGCGGTAGTAGCGCCGCAGCAGCGTCCAGCTCTCCTTTACCGGAGCCATCGCCCGGTGCCACTCCGTCAGCGCCTCCAGCTTTTCCGGGTCGGTGCTGCCGATCTCGAAGTCCGCCGTCAGCTTGTCGGGCGCGTCGCAGCGCCACTTCGATCCGTCGGGCGCGAGATACTCCACGAAGCCCCGCAGCGAGGCGCGGGACTTTTTCGGCACGGACAATAACTCATCCTCCGGCGGAGGCGGCGGGGCGAACTCGTCCATCATCGCTCCCCAAAGACATTGCCGTAGATTTCCACCACCTTCTCCCGTTCGGTGAAATCCAGGCATTCCTCCACGCGCCGCCAGACATGCCGTCCGCGCATGCGTCCCGCCAGCACTGCATACAAATGGTTTCGACTAACACCGACCTGCCTTGCAAGTTTTGCAAAATTCATCTTGCGCTTCTTCAACAGCTCCCGCAACGGTTCCGCGTTCATGGCCTGCCCTCCACTCCCATCAGCGCCAGCCAGCTCGCAGCAATGTTGTTCCATCCAAATCGCGGCTGGGCGATCCAAGCGCGCGCCCGCTCCACGCATCGCTCATCCGCCAATTTATTGATGATATCATCGAAGGCATTCGCGGCCACCAACGCACGGACCACCCGCCCAAAACCAGTTTCCTTCGTGGGCGAATCGCACAACATGAACAGGATTTTCTTGTTCATGAGGTTGTTTTTGCAGATGAACGGCCAGGTATTTTGCTAGACTTTATGCTAGAAAGTCCGAAGCATTTGGATTTTAACTCCCTAGAAATGAAAGAGTTAAGATGCACCGTGTTGGAATCGAACCAACAACCCAGTGATTAAGAGTCACTTGCTCTGCCAATTGAGCTAACGGTGCATTTACTCTGGAAATACGGCCTTTTTCAAATCTCAGATGATGATTTTGGTATCCCCTGTTTGTATCCTTCTTCAACTAAATTGAAGACGCTGGAGACAAACTGGGAATCAACTCGAGTTCAAAACCTCATCCGCTATCGACTGTCGGGGGTGTATTTTGCACGGTTCAAGGTAGGCGGCAAGCTGATTCGTAAGAGTCAAACGAACGTCTATTCGGTCGCTCAAGCCAGACTTCCCGATCTCCTAAAAGAACACCGATCGGCAGTAGAGGTTCGCAAGGCAGCGGTCAAGCGCGGGCTGGTGGCATCGCCGGAGCACTGGCGCTATTCGTCGGCACACGAATGGCTCGGCGGGGCGTTGCCGGTTTTGAAATGCGATGAGTGGTTGTGACCGGCTGTGCGAAGCTGGAGCTTCACGGACAAGGGCGTGACCAAGCTGGAGCTTGGGGACTCGTTCCCAAAGTTTAGCGCGTTCGCTTTCGTGAGTTGGCGGTTTTTCAAAAGCAATCGGCTCGCAGGTCCTTGAACGCAGCGCCAAGGTGTTTGATCAAATCGGTCGCGGCGAGCGATTCCTCGGACTGCGCGCCGTTGTAGATCGCGAGCTCGGCGGCCCGCCCGCAGAGCCATGCACCGAGGCGCGCGGCGTCGAACGGGCTGCGGCCCTGGGCGATGAGCGCGGTGCAAACGCCGGTGAGCACGTCGCCCATTCCGCCCGTGCCCATGCCGGGCGAGCCGGTGGTGTTGAAGGATAGCGGGCGGCCTTTTTCGCCGACGATCGTGCGCGAACCTTTCAGCAGCAGAGCGACGGGATGTTTTTCCGTGAACGCTTCGACGATTTCGCGACGGCTGCTCTTTTCGGTTTTGAAAAGGCGGCTCATCTCTCCCGGATGCGGGGTGAGCAGGCGCGGGCCGGTGCAACTATGGAGCATGTCGATTTTCGTGGCGAGAATGTTGAGGGCGTCGGCGTCGATGACCATCGGCTCCGGGCAGGTCTGGATGAGACGCAACACGTCGTCGCGGTGGCGAATGCCGAGGCCGGGGCCGATGGCGAGCACGTCGCGCCGGGCGTGGAGAACTTCGCGACAGGAGGCGAACGGCTGCACCATGATTTCCGGCGTCGCGGCGGCGGCGACGATGGGATAAATGTCCTCGGTGACAAACAGCGTGACCAGCCCCGCGCCCGCGCGCAGAGCGGCTTCGGCGGTCATGATCGCGGCGCCGATGAATCCGCGCGAACCGGCGACGATCGCCACTCGGCCGTAGTCGGTCTTGTTCGTGTCGAATTTCCGGCGGGACAGCAGCGAAGCGAGTTCGGCGGGCGTCGCGACGAGGGATTGATCGCGCGCGAAAAACTCCTGCGCAGCGAATTGCGGCAGCGCCAGCACGGCGAGACGACCGGCGAAATTCGCAGCCTGGTTGGCGAGCAATCCCGGCTTTGCGCAGCCGATCGTGAGCGTGAAGTTGGCGACGATGCAGTCGGGATCGGCCTCGCCGGTGTCGGCGTTGAGGCCTGTGGGGAGATCGATCGCGAAGACCTGCGCGTTTGATGTGGAGCGCAGGCGGTTGATCTCGCGGGCGGCGGAGAGGATCGGATCGCGCAGGGCTCCGCCCGCGCCGATGCCGAGCAGTCCATCGAGAACTACGAGCGGTCGTCCAACGCAGCGGTGATCATCATCGCCACCCAACTGGTCTTGAGACGAAACGAACTCGCGATGCTTCTGCGAGGTGAGAGGCGCCCAGGTGTCACCCGGGAATGCGGCCTGCAGCTCGATCGCCCAGCCATCCGCCGCGAGGTGCCGCACAGCCACGAGCGCGTCACCTGCGTTGTGGCCTTTGCCAAGGAAGGCCGCGCATTTTCCCGGTGCCGGGAAAAACTGCCGGACGGCTTGAGCGATGCGCAGCCCGGCCTGCTCCATGAGCGTTTCCGCGGATGCTCCAGAAGCGAAGGTCCTCTCTTCGAGCGCGCGCATTTCCTTGCAGGTGAGAATCATGGCAATGCGAAACTCTAGCGCCCGCTCGAATCGACGACGGCGCGACCGATGGCTTGTGCGACGCGCTGTCGATAACCCGGTGAAAGGGCCAGGCGCGCTTCGTCGGGGTTTGTGAGGAACCCGCATTCGGCAAGCACGGCGGGTATGCGAGTTTTGCGGAGGACATAGTATCCACGCTGCTTCACGCCGCGGTTGTCGGTTGGAATCACCTTGGTCAGGCGCGCTTGAATCCTCCATGCGAGCTTCGCGGCGCGCGATTGGTAGTAGTAGGTCTCGTAGCCGTGGGCCCCGACGCGCGTGGCCGAGTTCGTATGGATGCTCACGAACATAGCGTTGCGTTGCGCGTTGGCGATGGCGACGCGTTTTGGGAGGGAGACGAACGTGTCGTTGGTCCGGGTCATCACCGTGCGAAGCCCGGCGTCTCGAAGGTACGCCCGCAGACGCAACGCGATGTCGAGGCAGATGGCCTTCTCTGAAACGCGCTGGCCGGGGATGCCGCCGCGGTCATGACCGCCGTGGCCCGCGTCGATCACCACCGTCGAGAATCCGGCAAATGCCGGCGAGGTGAAGATCAGGCTGAGAATGAGAAGGAAAAGCTTCATTTGGTCCGACAAAAGCAGCTCAGAAAAGCGCTGCACCTTCCGGGCGGAGAATTGCGGTGTCAACCGTTGAATCGCTGATTCCTGGAAACGCCGGACACGCAAACCTCAACACCAAGCTTCCGACGAAAGCTCAGGCTAGAAATTCGGGAGAGCCTTCGGCCGGTCCGAGAGCTTCGGTCCCGTGCCGGCACCGGCACCGGTTTGTGCCACCGGCATCTCGACCTGACCGCCCTTGACCTCGACGTTTCCGTTTTTCAACTTCGCGAGATGCGGACGGTTTTTCGTTTCGTTGTAGGTGGTTTGTCCGAGCCATTCGCCGTTCAGCCCGACCTGCGTGTAGAGATAGTTCTTCGGCCCCGCCACTTGCAGAATGTGAACCTGGTTGCCCAGATCGAGCTGCACCTGCGGCTCGTTGTTCGACAGGATGCGCCCCACCGGAATCGTCGCGTAAACGAGATCGGCGTCGCGGTCCTCGATACGGACGTAGAGCATGTTGTCCTTCGGTTGCCGGAAAGTGAGCAGCGAAATGACGCGGTTGCTGCCCGCGCCCGGCATGTTGTTGGGGACGCCGACCGTCTGCTGCCAGATCACCTTGCCTTCGGAGATTTCGATGTTCGACTGCGCGGAGGAGAAATAGCGGTGCATTTCGGGGAAAAGAATGCTCGCGCGAACCCGATACAGGCCGAAGTCGTTGATCGGATAAAGCGCGTTCAAATCCACCTTGCGCTTCAGCGTCTGGCCGGCTGGTATCATCAGCGGCGGCAGCTCGTAGTCGGGCTGGCGCGGCGGCACCAGACTGCCCTCGCCGGTCGTGATCTGAAAGCTGAACCATTGCTGACCCTCGACGCTGTCGAGCATCACGTCGCGGCCCGTGAGGTTCGTGATCGAGACAGTCGCGATCACCGGCTCGTAGGCGATGAAAAGGCGGCGGCTGATTTTCAGATCAACCCGGATCTGCGCGTGAAGCTGCGGGGCGAGCGCGAGCAGGGCGAAAAACAAAACGATACGACGAGGAGACATGGCGGGAAGGTAGAGTTCGGAGCCCAAAGTTCAAGGCGCAAAGTTTCCGCTTTGCTCTGGCGCAGCGTGCTGCTTCATTGCCGCTTTCGAATTTCCGGAGTAGAAGAAGTAGTCGAAGCTGCTCAGGACTCCCGACTTGAACTTGTGCATCGTGGAACTTCCGGGCCGCCCGACGCAGAACCCGTAGTGTTGCTCCACGCGCGGGTTCCAACCCCGCTCTCTTTCGACATCGAAGGCCGATGCGCGAGCCCACGGCAATCGTCTCGCACTGCAATAATGACGCGGCTTGCTTTTCTTCTCTTTTCCAAGCTGACAAACCGGCGCGGGCGTTGCAACATGCGGGGACTCGTGACGGCATTATGAAATCACTCTCCCTCTCTTCACCAACCAGCAACACACTCGCAATCATCATGGGCGGCGGCGCGGGCACGCGCCTGTTCCCCCTCACCAAGGATCGCTCGAAGCCCGCCGTGCCGCTTGCCGGCAAGTATCGCATCGTGGACATCCCGATCAGCAACTGCATCAACTCCGGCCTGAAGCACATGTACGTGCTCACGCAGTTCAACAGCACGTCGCTCATCCGGCACATCCAGTCGGCTTACAAGTTCGATCACTTCTCGCGCAGCTTCGTCGAGGTGCTCGCCGCCCAGCAACGGCCCACCGGCTCGAACTGGTATCAGGGCACGGCCGACGCGGTGCGCCAGAACATGCGCGACTTTTTGCAGCGGCCCTACGACTACTATCTCATCCTCAGCGGCGATCAGCTTTATCGCATGGATTTCCGGCTGCTGCTCAAACAGCACATCGAAAAAAAATCCGAAATCACCATCGCGACGATCCCCGTGCCTCGCGCCGTCGCGCCCGATCTCGGCATCATGCACACCGATCCGGATCGCAAAATTCTGCGCTTCGAGGAAAAGCCGAAGGACCCTGCGCTGCTCGACCAGTTAAAAATTCCAGCGGAGCTGCTGGGCGACCTTGGCCTCGCTGTTGCGGACGAGCTCTATCAGGCGTCGATGGGCATTTACATTTTCAACCGCGAGACGCTCATCGAGGCGCTGGACAATGACTTCGTCGATTTCGGCAAGCACATCATCCCGAAGGTGATCAAGAAATACCAGGTGAACGCCTACATTTTCCAGGGCTACTGGGAGGACATCGGAACCATCCGCGCCTTTTTCGAGTGCAACCTGAACCTCACGAATCTCGTGCCCGACTACAGCTTCTTCGACACGACCGCGCCGATCTATACGCACGCGCGCTTCCTGCCCGCGAGCAAGATCAACGGCGCGACGATCAAGCAGGCGATCATCTCCGACGGCTGCATCATTTCCGATGCGCACATCGAGCGCGCGGTCATCGGCGTGCGCAGCTATATCGACACCGGCACGACCATCCGGCACAGCATCCTCATGGGCGCGGATTTTTACGACACCCAGCTTGACGCCCGCGAGAAACAAGCGACTCCGATCGGGATCGGAAAGAACTGCATCATCGATCACGCGATCATCGACAAGAATGCGCGCATCGGGGACAACGTCGTCATCACGCCCGAGGGCAAACCGGAGAACTACGACGGGGAGAATTTTTACGTCCGCGACGGAATCGTCGTCGTGCCGAAGAGCACGGTGATTCCCGCAGGAACGTGGATTTAGACCGGCGACCTCCTGGAAGTTCCCGGCTCCCAATTTTTTCCTTCATCCTCGCCCACGGTTCCTGCATCTTCTGCCGTCATGCGCGCAATTCTCGCTCTCGAAGACGGACGTTGTTTTGAAGGAGAGTCGTTCGGGGCGACCGGGCCCGCGACGGGCGAGATGGTTTTCAACACCTCGATGACGGGCTATCAGGAGGTGCTCACCGATCCGTCTTACCGCGGCCAGTTCGTCGCGATGACCTATCCGCTCATCGGCAACTACGGCATCAATTCGCTCGACGGCGAAAGCGGGGCGCCGCACGTCCGGGGATTCGTGATCGGCGAACTGAGCGCGGTCGCCAGCAGTTGGCGCTCGGAGATCACGCTCGGCGATTACCTCACCCGCTGGAAAATTCCCGGCATCCAGGGCGTGGACACCCGCGCGCTCACGAAGCACCTGCGCGAGAAGGGAGCGATGAAAGCGTATCTGACCACCGAGAAAATCGCGCCCGCGGAAGCGGTGAAACGCGCCGCTCAGGGCAGCGACATGGTCGGCATGGATTACGTGCAGGAGGTCACGACCGCAAAGCCCTACGACTGGGATCCGCACGGCAAGCTCAGCCGCAACTGGACAATCGTGAAAGGCGACATGTCCGGCGTCGAGCTGGACAAAAACGGCGGGGCGTTCGAGAAGCTGCCGCCGGTAAAATACAAAATTGTCGCGTTCGATTTCGGCATAAAACACAACATCCTTCGCAATCTCCGCCAGCAGGGTTTCAAGGTCCGCGTCGTGCCGGCGAAGACATCCGCCGCCGACGTGCTCGCGATGAATCCCGACGGCGTGTTTCTCTCAAACGGCCCCGGCGATCCGGCGGCGCTCGGCTACACGCACGAGACGATGCGCGCGCTGATCGAAAAAAAGCCGGTGTTCGGCATCTGCCTCGGACACCAGATTTTGGGCTACGCTTTTGGCGGGAAGACTTTCAAACTCAAGTTCGGACACCACGGCGGCAATCAGCCGGTGAAAGACCTGGCGACGGGCAGAGTCGCGATCACCGCGCAGAACCACGGCTTCGCGGTCGATCCCGATTCGCTCCCGTCGGATGTCGAAGTCACGCACATCAACTTGAACGACAACACCGTCGAGGGCATGCGCCACCGCGAGCTGCCTGTGTTCAGCGTGCAATATCACCCCGAGGCCGCGCCCGGCCCGCACGATGCGAACTACTTTTTCGGCGACTTCGCCAAACTGATTGAAGCCACGAGAAACTCCTGATACGTTCCCGCCCATGCCTAAAATAGTCGTCACCCTCAGCGATGGCTCCGAAGTCACGCACGAACTGACCGAAGACACCATCACCATCGGCCGCCTCTCCGACAATCTCATCCAGATCGAGGAAGCGTCCGTCTCCAGTCACCACGCGCAACTCACGCTGATCGGCGGCGACTATCACCTGAAAGACCTGAACTCGACAAACGGCACGCGCGTCAACGGCCAGCAGATCACCGAGTCGCAGTTGCAGGACGGCGACAGGATCCGAATTGGAAAAGTCGATTCCGTGTATGCGTCCGAGATTCCCGCCAATGCGCGGCCCGCGCCGGAGGCCGAGAGCATGTCGGTCACGCCCGCCGAATCGAGTTCGCGGCCATCGGATTTCGCGAACGCGTCTCCGTTCAAGACGAAGAAGAAAAAGAAAGATCCGGTTGCTTCCGCCGTGTTCGCTTTCGCGGCGCTGGCGATCGTCGTGTTCCTCGCTGCGGTCGGGCTGATTTTTACACTGCACCCGCCGCAGTAGCGTTTCCGCGGCAGGAGGCCGCAGCAATATGACCGCTCTGCCGCGTGTCGCATGCGTTTACAGCGCCGATCCGGACGCGCTGATTCCCACGAGCGCCGCAGCGGATTCATTGCGCGAGACCGTCACCGGCCTCGCGCCGCGGCAGGCCACGTGGTTCAAGACCGCGTGGAACGAACGCGAACTGCGCGTCGTTTTTCATGCCGGGGACATCGACCCCTGGGCGACACTCACCCAGCGCGATGCGCCGCTGTACCAAGAGGAGGTCGTCGAGATTTTTCTCGATCCCGTCGGCGACCTGGCGAGCTATTTCGAGATCGAAGTCAATCCGCTGAACGCCGTCTGCGATCTTGTCCTGCGCAAAACGCGGAGCGGATACCGCAAAGACTTCGCGTGGAACTGCGAAGGATTGGTGACCCGCGTCACGCAACAACCCGGCTCCTGGACGACGGAAATCTCGATTCCATTCGCCGGCATCGCGCCGGGCGCACCCGTCCCCGGCACTTCATGGCGGTCAAACTTCTTCCGCATCGACCGTCCGAAAAACTCGCCGCGCGAACTCAGCGCATGGTCCCCCACGGGTCGCGAAAATTTCCATGTGCCGCAGCGGTTCGGCTGGCTCGATTTTGTGTCATAACGCTTTGCGCAAATACCCGGACTCCCTATTCAACGAACACACCCAACGCGAGTCATTCCGAGCGCAGCGAGGAATCTCACAAACGATGCCGCGCGTGGACTGCGGGATTCCTCGCTGCGCTCGGAATGACTCGCCTCGTTTGTTTGTTCGATGATCGAAACGTCAGGAAGAGTCCGATTGTCTTTTGGAAACGGCATCAGGAGCGCAGGGCCATGCAGGCACCGAAGCCTCTGACTCCAATTTGAAAGTTCGATAAATCGCTCGTTGGTCAAGCCGCTGGAAGGGATCAATTTGGGCAGGAATGGCATCAGACGGAGACTTCCACTTGCAGGGTCTCGATGGTCAGAGGCATCCCTCGCCCGGCCCGCACTTCCAGGCAAAGCGCGATGGCTTCACGGATATTTTCCAAAGCTTCGTCGCGTGTCTTTCCCTGGCTCACGCAACCGGGAATGGAGGGGCATTCCGCGATCCAGCAACCGTCTTCATCCCGCTCGAAGGTGGTCATGAATTTCATAAGCAGGATACTAACCGCCTGCCTTCGGAACGCAAACAGTCAGAACCATTTTCCCATTTTGTTCGGAAGCTTCGGAACGCACGCCTGTCGGTTAACCGAGTGCCATTCAAGACAGGTCAATTATCAAAGAAAGCCCAAGTCTGTGATGGTTGGCTGGGAGGACTCCAAACCCGCAGACACCCACGACAACTTGACCGCCGTCATGGCGGAATAGGATCAAGAACAGGAGCAAGAGCACCGGGGAACTTCGCCAGCCCGTGCGCTCATGGGCTGGCAGGTAATTTTCTCGCCGCGAAGCCGGAGCGATTTGGGAAAAGTCGTCGAAACCATTGCGCGGGACGATCCCAGTGCCGCGGGTCGGTTTGGGCTGGCTCTCATAGCACAGTCGGAATCTCTGGCAAGTGCGCCGGAAATGGGTGTGGCGATGCCCGAAAGACCGGGCACGGCGCACGGGGCAAACGACCGCCGCGTTAAGAGGCCGTGCGTTTTTCCTGTAACCACCTACCCGCAGGTTC
Organism: uncultured Verrucomicrobiae bacterium; assembly: GCA_963751395.1. Lineage (GTDB taxonomy): Bacteria > Verrucomicrobiota > Verrucomicrobiia > Chthoniobacterales > Chthoniobacteraceae > CAVVUC01. The sequence continues at coordinate 144,715 of CAVVUC010000002.1, forward strand.
TATGTCATTCACATCACCGAAGGCCAACTGACCGTTGTCGAGCGCAGGCTGGACGACACATGGGGGCTGAGCGGCGGCAAATCCCTCCGCAAACCGGGAAAATCCTTATGAACCGATTTTTTCATGCCCTCTTGTTGCTGCTGGTGCCGTTGATTCTCGCGGATGCGGCGGCGCGCGATGTCACGTTCATTTCGACCTCCGACAGTCATTACCGCGAGCCTGACAACAAGTTCGGTCATCACAACGATTTGAACCGTGCTTCGATCGAGGAGATGAACCGCATCGCCTGCACAAACTGGCCAGGGCAACTGGGCGGCGGGAAAGTTGAAAAGCCGCGCGGCGTGTTGTTGCTGGGAGATGTCATCGACGATGGGGACAAAAGATCAGCAGGACGCCGGATCAGCGAGGAGCAGTTCGGGTTCTTCCTTGCGGATTTCGGCATCGATGGCACCGACGCGCTGCTCAAGTATCCGGTCATTGAGGGCTGGGGGAATCACGATGGCCCGCCGGAAGGAAAGGAGAAGAACGGTTTCAGCTTTCAGGCCCGGCTCAAGAAGCGCAACCAGCTCCGCAAACAAAAGGGAATCGTCACCAACCTCTCCGGGAACGGCCTGCATTGTTCGTGGGACTGGGATGACGTTCATTTTGTGCAATTGAATCTTTACCCGGCGGATCAACAACGCGCCGGCGTCCATTACTCGCCCGTCTGGCATGATCCGCAGGGCTCGCTGAGTTTCCTGAAGAAGGATCTCGCGGAGAAGGTGGGCGGCAGCGGGCGTCCGGTTGTTCTGATGAGCCATTGCGGGTTCAACACCGACTGGTGGACGCCCGCCAACTGGAAGGAACTTTACGAGGCCGCAAGGAACTACAACGTCATTCTCTATCTCTACGGCCACAGCGGCACCGGGCTGCGCGATTGGGCTCCCGATGGCGAGGCAAAGAAATGGACCTGCATCAACGACGGCCACACCGACATCGGTTTTTTTGTCGTCCAGATCACCGGCGACCGTCTCCGGGCCGCCTACCGGTGCAAGTCCGGTGTGAAATTTACCAAGACTCCGGACGGCCTGCTGCACCACGAGTGGAACGGAACCTGGGAGTGGAAGTTCCACATGGAAAAATCCATTTCCGCCCCCGATTCCAGCCGGGTGTCCGGGTCAGCACATGGGTCGAAAAACTAAGCCAAGCAATTAGGCCGCGTTTTCAAAAACTCCGCGACCCCGGAGGTGTCTTCGATCTCGAAGTTCTTCGAGCCTCGAAGTCGCCGGGCCTCCAGCGATTTCACCTGCATGATCGCGCCGTTTTTCCAAACCCACGCTTCCGGGTTGTAAGGTCCAACCAACCGCGGGTCGCTCCACGTGTGGATGCCGAGCAGGTTGCCGGTGAGCGCCGACGCGATGTGCATCGGGCCGCTGTCCACGCTCACGACGAACGCCGCGCGGCGGATGAGCCAGATCAGCTCCGGAATCGTCGTGCGGTTGAGCAGATCGATTGCGTTCGGGATTGGCTCCAGGGCGCTCTCGGTGCGTCCGGCGATGACGACACGCAGCGGTGCGACGGCACGGCAAAGGGCGGCCACTTGAGCAGCGCTGAGCGACTTGTCCTTCCCGCGGGAAAATGGATGCAGCAGAAGGAACGGCCCCGTTTCCTGAAATCCGGCAGGAGAATGGCCTGCTGGCAGCGGCCATTCGAGCGGCGCGGGCTGTCGGGACACCGAGTTCCACAACGAGCGCAAGGTAGCGATCGACGGCGTGCATCTCCGGCGACACGTTCACGACCCGATCGTAAAACAGCCGCGCCCCTTCCCGCGCATCGGACAACCCGACGATCCGCCCGCCGTCGCCACAGCATAATTTCGCGATGAGCGCGCTGCGGAGCAGTCCCTGAAAATCCAGCACGAGGTCCGCGTTCACCCGTTCCCGCAAAGCCCTGGCCCACGGCGCGATTCCGAGCGCGCCGCGAACGCCACGGAACTGGCGGCGCGGAAATTCGATCGCCTCGTCGATGTGCGGATTGCCTTCGAGCAGCGGCATCCACTCGGAATTGGCAATCCAGCGGATGCGGCTTGCGGGCCAGTGGCGTTTCACCAGCGCGACGGCGGGCAGCGTGTGAACGATGTCGCCGAGCGAACTCGGTTTCAGGATGACGACCTCGCGGGGCGCTTTCAAAGCGATTGCCGCACGCGGGCTATTTTCCGAGCGCGAGCCGCTCGGCGAGGCGCTGCGGCAGTCCCGCGGCAATGATTTTGTCCTGCGTGGCGTAGATGTCGTAATTCAGCCGGCGCAATTCCACGACCTGCTGCTCCGTGTCGTAGATGCAGTAGGCGGCGCGCCAGTCGCCATCGCGCGGCTGGCCGACGCTGCCGACGTTGATGAAGTACTTCTTTCCCTGCTCGATGCGAAGTTTGTCGAGCATGACGCCTTTGACCGACTTGTCGCGGATGTAGGCCCGCGGGGCATGCGTGTGGCCGTAGAAACAAACCGTGGTGTGCTGGTAGTTGAAGCTCGCCGCCGCATCGAGCTGGTTGAAGACGTAGCCCCATTTGTGCGGCGTATCGAGCGTCGCGTGGACGATCGTGAAGTCGCGCACCTGCCGGACCATCCGCAGGTCGCGCAGCCACTGCTTGTCCTCCTCGTTGAGCTGCTCGCGCGTCCAGTTGATCGCCTCCTCGGCGAGCGGGTTGAAGCCGTCGAGGTCCTCGGTGATCGAGGCCTGCTCGTCGTGGTTGCCCTTCACCACCGGGATCTCCATCCCACGGATGATCTCGACGCACTCGTGCGGGTTGGCGTTGTAGCCGACGACATCGCCAAGGCAGACGTAATGCGTGCATTCGTGTTCCTCTGCGTCCGCGAGCACGGTTTGCAGGGCCTCCAGGTTGGCGTGAATATCTCCGAAAATTGCGAATCGCATGTGAGGTTTGAAGCGGATGCTGAGCCAGTTTCCCCGGTTTTTCAATCCTGCTCTCGTGGAAACTGGCAGGAACTTTCAACGAAAGCGCGGTTAATTTTTCTCCGGCGGAATATCCACGCGCTGATCGGCCGGGATATTCAGCTTTTCCTGCAACGTCCGCAGCTTGCTCAAGAGCGTGGGGAGGCGCTCGCTTTCGCCCTTGTTGTAAAGCGCCAGCAGCCGCTCGTAGGCCTCGCGCTCGTGGCCGGGGCACTCGGCCCATTCGTAGGCGGCGAAGCGGTGCTCGTATTCCGGCGCGTCGGGGAAACTGGCGGCTTTCTCGAACTGCTCGGCGGCCTTGCAGTGGTCCTGGAACTTTTCGCGATAGAGCAGGCCGAGCCGGTCGTAGAGCAGGTAGCGGTCGGGATTGTTCTTGATGCCGCGAATCAGAAAATCCTTCCCCAGCTCGAAATACTCCCGCTGCGCCTTGATGCGGAGCGCCTCGCGCGGCTGCTTCTTGTCTTCGCGCGCGGCGACGCTCGCGTTCCACGCCATGTGCCACGCCGCCATGTCCCAGAACATCAGGTTGCGCGGCTGGAGCGTGGTGACGTTGTTCAGAAGCAGCGCCATGCGGCCCCACTCGGTGTTCTCCCATGCCGTGTGCGCCTGGATCCAGAGCAAGTCCGCAACCATCGAGCGGAACCCGCTCAGCGCCGCGAGGAAACCGAGCTGCCCGATTTGCTGGCGCAGATCGAGCGTGAGCTGCGCGCCGTGAAAAAACGCCGCCCGATGGGCCTCCGTGAGCCGCTGCTCGAACTTCAGCTTCGCGGCCCCGAACGCGAGCAGAAGGGCAATGACCAATGACCAATGACCAATGACCAATTGGGGCAGGCGCGCTACGGTTGGCTTTTGGTCATTAGTCATTGGTCATTAGTCATTCCGCCTTCGGCGGTCACAGTTCCTTGTTGGCGAAGACGAAGTAAGCCGCGAGCAGATACACGGCGACGTAGCTCGCGCCGAGCCCGAATGTTTTCAGGAACATCGCGAAGTGGATCGCGTTACCGGCCACGATGTCGTCGATCAAATTGAAGAGCTGCAGGTCGGGGAACAGCAGCGAAACGAGCGCGAGGAAGATTTTCGTGAGCGACGACGCGTTCGACGAGGCCATCCAGTATTCGCGCGCGGTCGCCTGCACGTGGCCGATGAAATAGATGACCACCGAGATGATGATCGTGAAGATCCACGACGAGGTGAACGTGGAGATGAAAAGCGTGAGCGCGGCGAAGAGCGCGGCCTTCATGTAGATGATCACGATGCCCGGCACGAGGCTCGAAGTGAACGTGCTGGCCTTCAGCGAGCGGATCATTTCATTGCACCTGCTCCGGCGGCGCCGCGCCAGCCTGCTGCAACGTCTCCGCGATCACCGTCTGCTCGCGCGCGTAGAGCACGATCGCGAACATCCCGCTCATCACCAGCGTCGAGATCAGCAGCAGCACCAGCACGCCGAGCAGCTTGCCGAGCAGGTATTCGAACCGCGGCACCGGCTTGGCGAGGATCGTGTAAAGCGTGCGGTCCTCGATGTCCTTCGGCAGCAGCATCGCGGTCGCGAGCACCGCGAGCAGCCAGGTGAAAATCGACATCGCGCCGAGCGACACGTCCTTCAGCATCTGGAACTGTTCCTGAAACGAGAGGCGCACCATGAACGCCGAACTGCCGATGATCAGCAGCGCGAAGAGCAGCAGGAAATAAAACACCTTCAGCCGCACGAGTTCGAGCAGCGTGTTGCTCGCGAGAGCCAGCACGCGGGCGGGCGAGAAGACCTGGTGCGGGTGGCGGCGGGGAGGGCGGTCATCGGGGGAAAGGAAAACATCCAATGTCCAACGTCCAACTTCCAACATCCAACGGCGCCAGCGCGCGGCAGTGTTCTTGAAAGTTGGACGTTGAGCATTGGACATTGAGCGTTCATTTCTGTTCCTCCGGCTGCTGGTCACTTCGAGGAAAAACCGCTCCAGCGTCGTCTGCGGTTTGCGTTTTTCGACAAGACGCGCGCCGGATTTTCCGATCAACGATTCGATGTCGGCGAGCAGTTCCGGCGTCGCGTTTTCCAGGATCAACTCGGTCTGGTTCTCGATCGAGATCAGGTCTTCGAGTTTGCCTTCGCGCACGAGAACGCCTTGATGCAGGATGCCGATGCGGTCGCAAATCTCCTGCACCTGCCCGAGCAGATGCGAGCAGAGCAGCACGGTGATCCCGCGCTTTTTGAAATCCAGAATCAGATCGCGAATCTCGCGCGAACCCGCCGGATCGACGCCCGCCGTCGGCTCGTCGAGCACGAGCAGGCGCGGGTCCTGCACGAGCGCCTGCGCGAGGCCGATGCGTTGCAGCATGCCTTTCGAGTAGCCGCCGAGCCGCCGATGCCGCGCGTCTTCCAGGCCGACGAGCTTCAGCAACTCCGCCGTGCGCTCGTTCAGCTTCGCGCCGCTCAGGCCGCAGAGTTTTCCGTAAAAGCGGAGCGTCTCTTCGCCGGTGAGGTATTTGTAGAAATACGGATTCTCCGGCAGGAAGCCGACGTCCTCGCGGCTATCGACCTGCCGGCTGTCGCGTCCGAAAATATGCGTGCGTGCCCGCATGTCGGCGTGACCAGGCCGAGCACGATTTTCATCGTCGTGCTTTTGCCGGAGCCGTTCGGTCCGAGCAGCCCATAAACCTGCCCCGGCTCGACTTCGAGCGACAAATCTTTCAGCGCAACCAACCGTTCCCGCTTGAACGGGATCGGGAAGATCTTGGTGACGTTGCGGATGGAGATTGCGGATTCGGCCATGATGGAATCAGTTGCGAATGAATGACCGGTGCGAGGGAGGGATCATAAGGTGATTTCGAAGCCTTTCGCCGCAAAGGGCGGGATTTCATGCTCTTCGACCTTCCTGATGTAGGAGTGCAGTTCGCTCTCGCGAATGGCATCGAGAAAAGCCCGGACTTCGGCGGCTTCTCCGGTCGCCTGCAACTCGACGCGGCCGTCATCGAGGTTCCTGACCCAGCCTGCGACATCGAAGCCTTTCGCGATGTGGCGCACGGTAAAGCGGAACCCGATGCCCTGCACGCGCCCTTCGTAGAAAACGTGTTTGCCGATCATGGGTTCGATACGGGTTGGAATTTGCGGGTGAACTGACAATCGGAGGGACGAGTTCCACGAGTCCCACACTTTCGCACGCAAGATGGGGACTCGTGGAACTCGTCCCTCCGAACCGGGGGATTCCTTGCTGCGCCCGGAATGACACGCGTCCTGGAAGGTGAAGCTGAATCACGAAGGTCATTTTGAAAACTTGTCGGCGAGAGCCTGAGCCCATTTTTCTTCGCTCGCGTCGATCAAAACAACTTCATTTTCCGTCGGACGCAACAACCGGAACGGCCGTGATGCCGGGTAACGCTTCGCCCGGCACTGCTGCATCGCGGCGGCGAATTCGTTCGCGTCTGCCGCGCTGCCCCAAACCGATTTCCAGACGAGCGCGTTGCCGTCGTTGAAGACCAGATAGCGGTCGCCGCGCCAGCCGTCCGCCGCCGCCTGCGCCGTCTCTTCGTCCAGCCAGCCGCCGATCAAAATCCGCATTCCCAATTCGCCAACGACGTTGTCGGCAAGCGGCTTCGCGCCGTTCACCGTCGTATCGCCGAACTCGACTGCGCATGGGATCTTCGCGCGGCGTCGCCAGATATTTCTCCGGATGCAAAATCTGCGCCGTAGATTTTGGCGGCTCCTTGAACGCGGCGGAAACGGCATCGTAACCGCCGAGCGCGGCACAGAACTGCTGGCCGCCGAGATAGGGGAAAATCAGCGTCTCGCGCAGGAATCGCGGGGCCTTCTGCAACTGCTCCATGTTTTGCGACATCAAGCCGGCGAGGTTGTCGCGCAATCCGCTGAGCGAGAGGTTTTGCAGCATGTATTCCGACATGACCATCGTGGCGTCGCCCTCGACGAGCGCGCTCGCCGCGAGTGCCATGTCGTCGTTGTCTTTCAGTTCAAGCGGCATTTTCGAGAGACCGAAGTTCTGATCCTGCAGCGCGTGGGTGAGTTCGTGCGCGAGAACAATGCGGTTCTGCCCGCTGTCGAGCGAGGCGTCCTCGAACATGAAAAGCTTGTGCTGGTGCTGGTCGTAAAACGCCGCGATCTGTTCCCCGAGAAGCTCGATGTATTTCTGCTTCAACGGATAGTCGCGGTCGATCAAGCCAAGAGCCGCGAGCGCGGTCGCGACATTCTTCAGCTCCGCATCCGAATACTGGTCGGCGATTTTTTGTTCGACGGTTTGCCTGATGCCGGCGCGGGTGAGGACTTCGTAGGCGACGGGTTGGGGAAAATCGAGCTGCCGGATCGCGGCGACGGAGCGCTCGATCTTCCGGCGCTGTTCCGTATTCGACGCGCGCGACTTCGCCTTCTCCTGCTCTGCGAGGATTCCGCGAAGCCGGTCGTTCTCGGACTGAAGAAGTTCCAGCCGGCGCTGTCCGAAAGTCGTCTGATCGAGTTTGCGATGCTGGTCGAGCCCCCAGCAGACGCCGGCGAGCGCAACGACCCCAAGGATCGCGGCAACCGGTGAAAATGTTCTCTTTTCCATGGACGAACCGAAACGCAACGGACTTGAACCGTCCGTCGCGCTTTAATGTTTGCGCGGCGCAGTCTTTCTCTCGTCCTTCTTCGCCGGCGACTGTGTCGGACGCATTTCATTTCCGGCGGCGTCGTAGGCGCGGACCCGCGAGACTTTTCCGTTCGCGCCGTATTCGTAAACGAACCGCCGCAGCAACGTGCCGTCGGGCGCGGAGTCGATTTCCTCGACGACCCGGTTCGACCCGTCCCGCTTGTAAACCGCTTTGAAAACAATCTTCCCATTCGGCCCATAGACGAGTCCGGACAGGGCGACGTCCTCTTCATCCAGCGTATAAACGATTCGTTGCGTCACTTTGTCTTTCGCTCCGTAGGTCACCGATTCCGAGGTGTGCTCATCCTTGTTGGTGGTGGTCACCGTTCTCGTCCCGTCCTCGTGCATGATGGTGGTGACCTTGATTTCGCCCCCCGAGTCCTGTGCATGAACGGAAGCGGCGGGAAGGCAGAGGAGGAGAATCGCAAGGAGTCTTTTCATGAAGAGAAATCAGTTCGCGCTTGCGATGGCGGGCGCAAGCGGTTCGGCCTGCTCATCCTCGCGGTGGTTAAATTGCAAGTCGTAGAGGCGCCGATAGACGGCCGATTTTCCGTAGAGCTCCTGATGCGGCCCGACCGCCTGGATCTGTCCGCGCTCCATCACCACGATCTGGTCCGCCTTTAGAATCGTCGAGAGCCGGTGCGCGATCGCGATGACGGTGCGGCCCACGGCGAGCCGTTCGAGAGCGAGCTGGATCTGCTTCTCGGACTCGGAATCGAGCGCGGAAGTCGCCTCGTCGAGAAGCAGAATCGGCGCGTTCTTGAGCAATGCGCGCGCGATGGCAAGGCGTTGCTGCTGTCCGCCGGAGAGCATGCATCCCTTGTCTCCGATGACCGTGTCGTAGCCCTTCGGCTGGGCGAGGATGAACTCGTGCGCGAACGCCTGCCGCGCGGCTTCGTAGATTTCGTCCTTGGAGGCATCGAGCCGGCCGTAGCGGATGTTATCATAGATCGACTCGTGAAATAAGAAGGTGTCCTGCGTGACGATGCCGATGTTCTCGCGCAACGATTGTTGTGTGACCTGGCGAATGTCCCGGCCGTCGATGCGAATGACGCCGCTTTTCGGATCATAGAAGCGCAGGAGCAGTGAAAGCATTGTGCTCTTGCCGGCGCCGCTCGCGCCGACGAGCGCGTATGTATTGCCCGGCTCGATGTGGAGGCTGATGTCGCGAACAGCCGGCACGCCTTTGAGGTAGGAAAAGGTGACCTGGTCGAATTCGATTTCGCCGCGGGACGGCGGAAGGACGATGGCATCGGGCGCGTCTTCGATCTGCGGCCGGGTTCCCATCAGCTCGAAAATGCGCACTGTGGAGGCCAGGCATTTTTGCAGATTCACATGCACCTTGCTGAGTTTTTTCGCCGGGTCGTAGAGCATGAAGGTGCAGGTGAGCAGTCCAATGAACTTGCCCGCGGACATTCCCGCAAAATAGACGTAAACCATGGCCAGTCCGGCCCCAAGCGCGCCGACGCCTTCGATCATTGGCCCGACGATCTCCATCGATTTGCGGACTCGGAGGCTGTTTCGGAACTGTTCACGTCCTCCCACCTCGAACTCCTTCGCCTCGAAGTCCTCACGTGCGAGCGCTTTCACGAGTTTGATGCCGGCGAACGCCTCGCTAAGAATCACGAACAGCGAACCCGCCTGGCTCTCCTCATCGCGCCCGGAGCGCCGCGCCCGTTTTCCGTAATAGCTGATCGGCAGGAGGCAAACCGGAAAAAGGGTCATGCTGACAAGCGTGAATCTCCAGTCCATCCGGAGCAGGAAGCAGAAGGCGGAGATGATCGTGATGGGCTGGACAATCAAATCAGAGCCGATTTGCGTGAGCGCCTGCTGCGCCATGCGCGTGTCGTTGGCGATGTGCGACATGAGGTTGCCGCTTTTCATTTTGTTAAAAAAATCGAGCGACTGGCGGAGGACATGCCTGAACAAGGCATCGCGCAAATCCACCACGATCTTCAACCCGACCCACGCCATGCAGTAGGAGGAGAGGTAGGTGCATACGCCGCGCGCAATCATAAACGCCGGAATGAGCATGCACGTCCCGATCACCGCCTCGATGCCCGGCCCGCCGCGAATCGAGCCCGTGCATCACGGCCGATTTGCTCCCGCCCTGCCGAAACACGCTGTCGCTCACATGCTTGATCACCCAGCCCAGCCCGCCGCTCATGACGCCGGCGAGGCCGCCGCACGCCAGGCCCGCGATGAAGCGCCACCGGTATGGCTTCAAGTAAGGCAGCAATTGCGAGTATGGCACCCAGACTTCCTGCAAAGCTTCGCGGAACGTCAGCTTCGAGAGGGGTTTCTTATGGCGTTTGGACATTGGAAAACAGGGATGTAATAGCACCGATAGCCTGCGCCGTCGATATTTCGCTCATCGGCGCGCCGTCGTCGTGCGGCTTGAAGTCGTCCGAGATCGCGCGACGAACGAAGCACGCCGCGCCCGGAAGCGACAACCACCGCGTGGTCATGCCTCGGCCGCCAGTGAAAAGGGTTCGTCTTCCCGAAAAGCGCCACCTGGGGTGTTTCAAATGCCGCCGCCAGATGCATCGGGGCGGAATCACAACTGAGAACCAGACGCGCATCCTCCATGAGCGCAGCGAGCGTGAGCAGATCCAGCCTTTCGCAAAGGTCATGCACCGGGCCGGGATTCTTCAGGGCCGATTTGATTTTTTCGACATGCTCCATCTCGACGGGATCTTTTCCGCCTGTGAGTAGGCAGGGCAGGCCCAGCTCGCGAACGCAGAACTCGATCACCTCCGCCCAGCGCTCGGGAGACCAGTACTTTTCGAGGCGGGCAGTCCCCGGATGCACAATGACGAACGGCTTGTTGACCCCGCAGTCGTCGAGCAACTGGCGCGCTTTTTTGTGGCTCCACTCCGGCAGATGCAGTGTCACGGGCGCATCACGGCGGTTCACGCCGACTGCGCCCATCATGTCGAGATAATGATCGATGGTGTGGCACTCCCGCACAGGCGAGTCGATGAAGTGGTTGTAAAAGATGGGGCGCAGCGGCGACTTGTGAATCCATCGAAACGCGGCGCGCCTGTGCGCTTTCGAGAGCATGGAAAAAAGAGCGGAGCGGTCGTTGCCGGTGAAATCGAGGCAGACATCGTAGCTCGTGAACAGCAGTTTTCGCCAGAGCGCCCCGTTCTTTCCTGCGCGGCTGTAAACAAGAGTGTGATCGACGTAATCGATCGCAGGCAGCAACTCGCGGCAGCCGCTTTCCACGGCCAGCGTGATCTCTGCATCCGGACAGGTTTCGCGCAACGCGGCCAGAGCCGGTGTGGTCAGGATCAAATCGCCGATGCGCTTAAGCTGGAGGAAAAGGACTTTCATTTTTCATCTGCAATCCACCGCTTTCGCACCGCTCGGGAACAATGGCCGAAGCCCACCGGGAAGTCGATGCCGGAATGCGATCGAGGAGAAGCTTCGACAAACCGCAGCGTTCACAATACACAGCACACGATGAAAGTTGGACTTGTCCGGCGCGGCTATTCGAGAACCGGCGGCGCGGAGAGTTATCTCAAGCGCTTTGCCGAGGCGCTCACCTTGGCGGGACACTCTTGCGTGCTGTTTGCCTCCGAAGAATGGCCGCGCGATTCCTGGCCCTTCGGGGAAATGCGCCAGGTGCCCGGTGGTTCGCCGCGCGTATTCGCCGATGCGCTCGAAGCGCTGCGTCCCCGCGAGCAGTGCGATTTTCTTTTCAGTCTCGAACGCGTCTGGAGCTGCGACTGCTACCGCGCCGGCGACGGCGTGCATCGCGCATGGTTGGAGCGACGGGCGAAATACGAACCCCGCTGGCGCGCGCTTTTTCGTGGCGCGAACCGGAAGCATCGCGAACTGCTCATGCTTGAATCGAAATTGTTCACGCCCGGCGCCACGCGATCCGTCATTGCGAATTCAGAGATGGTGCGGAGTGAAATCGTTCGCCTTTTCAACTATCCCGCCGAACGAATTCACGTGATCTACAACGGCATCAAGCCCCCGCCGCAGCAGGACGACGCCGCTTTGCGCGACACGGCACGACGCGAGTTGGGATTGAGCGCCGGTGATTTCGTGGTGCTCTTCGCCGGCTCCGGCTGGGAGCGCAAGGGCCTTCGCTTCGCGATCGGGGGAATCGATCGCGTCACCGCCGCCAATCCCCTCCTGCTTGTCGCGGGGCGCGGCCATCCCCGTTCCGTGCCGCGTTCGCCGCGCGTGCGATTCCTTGGGCCGGTGCAGGATATTCCGCGTCTGCTCGCCGCCGCCGATGTGTTCCTTTTGCCGACGATTTACGATCCGTTCTCGAACGCCTGCCTCGAAGCGCTGGTTGCCGGCCTGCCGGTCATCACGACTTCGGCGAACGGATTCTCGGAAATCATCCAGCCCGGCGTGGAAGGTGAAGTGCTGTCCGATCCATCGGACGTCGATGGCATCGCGCGCGCCATCGAACGCTGGAGCGATCGTGACAAACGCGCGCACCTTCGCGCGCTGCTCGCAGCGCGCGCCGCGCAGTTCGACATCGAGACGAACGTCCGCAAAACGCTCGCAGTGATCGAGGCCCAATGAGCGCAAAGTAACAGCCGACGCGCGTCATTCCGAGCGCAGCGAGGAATCCCGCATGCGACACCGGATCTTGGGAACTTCTCCGCTATGCTCGCCGCGGCTGCGTGATGTGCGGATCACGGAGATAAATCGGCTCAAGGTCGCCGCGTGAGACGATTCCGCAGCCGCGCTCTGCGAGCCGGGCAAGTTTCTCCGCGCATGGAAATGCGGTTTGAACCGTCGGAACCTCCGCGATTGGATCGGAGGAAAAAACCGGCAGCGTGCCGCCGTCGAGCTTTGCCGTGAGTTCAACCGCAGTCAGCAGAGATGGCTCCTCAATGCAGACGCCATCGGACACGCGCGCGTGGTAAAATGTTTCGCGCCGGGCGTCACCGATCGCGTGGTAGGAAAGCGCATCCGTCGCCATCGCGATGATCGATGGAATTCCCACGAGCGGCGCCCGCAACCCAAACTGCAAGCCGACCGCCGCCGAGATCGCGATGCGCACGCCGGAATAGGAGCCGGGGCCAAGTCCAATCACGATCTGGTCGCAGTGCCGGACCACCGCGAGCGCTCGTTCCAGGATCGTGAACAGCTCCGAACTATGGCTGCGATCTGCTGTGAACCGCTCGCTGAAAACGATCTCGCTTTCTCCGAGCGCAACGACGCTCCCGCGGATCGTGGACGTTTCAATCGCGAGCGTGATCATGGCTTCATTTCGATCTCCCGCTCATCTCCCTCGCGCATGCGAAACTGAATCCATACCGCTCCACTTGGGATTAAGTCCGCGAACTTGTCGGCCCACTCGATTGCGGTCACGCCGTCGCCTTGCAGATACTCGTCGATCCCGATCTTGAGCGCCTCCTCGGGTTCGTCGAGACGGTAGAAATCGACGTGGTAGAGCGGCAGCCGTCCGCCGGGATACTCGTGGATGAGAGTGAACGTCGGGCTGGTGACGTCGCTCGCAATCCCGAGGCCGCTGGCGAGTCCTTTCACGAAATGCGTCTTGCCCGCGCCGAGATCGCCGCTGAGCGCCAGCACGTCGCCACGTTTCAGCGAAGCGGCAAACCCGCGGCCGAACTCAAAAGTCTCCTTCGGGCTATGCGAAATGATCGAAGCCATGAGGAGATTTTGGATTTTGGATTTTGGATTTTGGATTGTTGGTCAACCGGCCAATTTGCGTGAGCGGCACTGTGGGAAAACGCTTTCGCCACGACGGCTCCAGGCGCTTCGCGTCACGCGGGGCGATGGCGAAAAGGAGTTCGTAGTCTTCGCCGTCGGCAATCGCGGTTTGGGGCGTGCATTGTTTCGCGCACGGGATTCTGTCCTCGAAAATTTTGCAGCCGGTCCTGCTTGACCGGGCGAGCCGGGGCAGGTCGGCACCGAGACCGTCGCTCAAATCCATCATCGCGTGGAGCCGGAAATTTTCCGTGAGCCAGCGCGCTTCTTCGACGCGCGGAATGAAATCGAGATGGCGGCCTTTGATCGAGCCGCCGAGTTCGCCGGTGACGTAGAGCAGGTCGCCGGCGCTTCCGCCCGAGCGCGTGACACAGCGCGATGCTTCGACCCAGCCGGTGAGCGCGATCGAAATGAAGAGCGGTCCCGGCGAGCGAGAGGTTTCGCCGCCGACCACCACGGTGCCGAATTGCTCCGCCGCCTTCCGCAATCCCGCGTAAATCTTCTTCACGCGCGCGACATCCGTTTCCGGCGACACCGCGATGGTCACGAGCGCGTATTGCGGCAGACCGCCCATCGCCGCGATGTCGCTGATCGCCCGGGCCATCGCCTTCCAGCCGATTTTGCGCGGATCGGCATCCGGCAGGAAATGCACGCCTTCGACTATGCAATCGGTTTTCAAAAGCTGCCAGACGCGGTCCGACTTGCGCCCGATCACAGCGCAATCATCGCCCGCTCCGACGCGCACGTTTTTTCCCACCGCGAATCCGCGGATCAACCCGGCCACGAGCCGGTCTTCGCCGTAGTGCGCGAGTTTCATTGAATGGCCTGCGCCGACTGGATCATCCCGGCGAACATGATCAGGTTGAACATCGCGTGCATGAACATGGAGACAAGAATTGAGCCGGACACTTCATAGGCGAGCGTGAAGCAGACGGCGAGCAGGAAGAGAGCGGGCAGCGAAGGCAGGTTGAAATGAATCGCGGCGAACAAAGCCGCGTTGATCGCGATGCCGGCGGCCATGCCGAGGTAGCGCTTCAGGACACCGTAAATGTATCCGCGAAAAATAAACTCCTCGGCCATCGGCGCGATCACCGCGCCGAGCAGCAGCGTGGCGGCCACCGTCCAGTGCTCGGACTTTCTTGTGGCTTCCAGGAAAAACTGCACGATCTCCTGCGGCTTCGCTTCCGGGCCGAGGAGCTTCTGCATGGCCGCTCCCGCGCCTGCGACAGTTGGAAGCGCCGCAACGATCAACCCCGCCGCCAACGCCGCCGCGCGCAGAAAACCGAACCGCCGCACCCCGAACAACAGACGCAACCTGATTCCCCGGTAACGCAGAAACGACGCGATCACGAAGACGATCAGAAGAAAAATAAACGCGCCCTGCGCGAGGTCGCTTTTCTCCACGGGATGCGGTGCGCTCGTGAAGCCCTTGACCGCGAGCGTGATGAACCAGGTGATTAGAACCAGCGCGAGGCCTGCGTCGGGCGGCCCAAATTCCGACACGCCGACCTTGCCGCCTCTCGCGAAAACGTGGCGCAGAAGGTTGCCATAAAAAAGCAGGCTTGCGACAACAGCGACGGAGATTGCAGCAACGAGCCAGGCTGGAATTGCAGGCGGAAAATCCAAGCGTCAGGGCGCGTAAAAGCTCGGGAGCAGGTAGATCCGGCCCGATTCGAGTTTGGGCAGAATCTGGCCGGTGAGATTCACTTCGACTTTTGTGTTCTCCGATCCGCCAAACAGCCGCAAGGCCTTGCCGAGCCGGAACGGCGCTTCGTATTTGATGACCGATGCGCCCTTCGCGTTCCCGAGTTCTTTCGCCTTCTCAAACGCATCCTCGATCTGGCCGAGCTGGTTGATGAGCTTGTAGTCGAGGGCGTCTTTTCCGCTGATGATCCGACCGTCGGCAATCCCGTTGCGCAACTCCTCGACCGGCAGTTTTCTCTCGGCCGCGACGATGCCGACGAACTTCCCGTAAGTCTGCATGATGAGATTTTGCACGTAATCTTTTTCCTCCTGTGTCATAGGGCGGCTGCCGCTGAGCATGTCCTTGAACTTCCCGCTTTTGAAAACGACCGAATCGAGCCCGATTTTTCCGAAGAGCTGCTGGTAGTTCAGCGTTTGAATGATCACGCCGATGCTGCCTGTGAGCGTCGTTTCATTTGCCATCAAATACGTGCCGCCGCACGCGACGTAATAACCGCCCGACGCCGCGAGCGAACTCATGTAAACGACCACCGGCTTTTTCTCGCGCGCCTTGCACACCGCGTTGTAGATCGCGTCCGCCGCGGTGACTTCGCCGCCGGGCGAGTCGATGTCGAGCACGATCGCTCTCACCAATTTGTCATTCGTCGCCTGTCGCAGGGCGATCTTCAAATCATCCACCATGGTCTCGCCGAGCGAACCGCTCATGCCGGAACTGATGAGGCCGCGCAGGTGGATGAGAGCAATCTTGTCGTTCGTTTCACCGGAGCCGTCCAGCACGGCCTGTTCCTCGAATTCCGGCGCATGCGACGGCGGACGGACGTGACGAAATTTTCCTCCGCCGAAGCCGACGAGCGCGAGAATCGTCATCACGGAGATGCAGAAAAAGAGGATCAGCCCAATGGCAAGGCAACCGAACCGTTTGTTACTCATAAGTCGGGGGAACGTGCAGGAGAATGCGACCCAAAACAAGCGGGGAATCGGAAGAAAAGGCGGAACGCGGAATGACGAATGACGGGGACCGAAGTCAGTTTCGTCGGCAGGCGGTTTGCTGAACACGGCGAGCGAGGGATTCCGGAGTGTTGCGCCTGGCGGGAGATCGCCAACTGGGAAACGGAGTTTCAAGCGCCCGCTGCGTTCCCAAAGCGCTTCGCCAACTTTGGGGACAAACTGATACATGCAGCCGGTCGCATTTCCAAATGCGTTGCCACTGCGGGTGGCCGATTGCAGAGGCGCGGTCACGGAACACGACTGGCAGATTCCCGGCCTTCAGCGCCGCTGCGACGGCTGGTTCCAGTGGTATTTGCAGGAGAAGATCAACGCGCTGCGCGGGCGGTGATGAAAAGCCTGTTCAATCAGCAGCCGTTTTGTGGAATCTACGCTTCGGTCAGCGTCCGGCGAGTAACGCCCCCGGCTTCACGAGCGCCGCGCAACAATCCCTCGATGCTGAGATGGTAGTCGAGCAAAGACCAGTGAATGCCGCGACCGGCTCCGCAGGGTTTCCATGTCTTGAGTTGCGTTTTTGTGGCGTGAAAAAGCGTGGGATACCAGCTCAACGGGGCTTGGACGATCCGTCCGTCATCCAATGTGACGCAAAGGTATTCTGGCTGAAATGCCACGGACTTAACTTTTGCGATTGAAGAACTCATGCCATTTTTCAAGGAACTTGACGTGGTGCGTGCCGTTGACGCTGGTGGTGAGCCTGATATGGGAGCCATCCTGCCTCACTTGTTCGTAGCCGAGCACCCGCAAGGCGCGAACAAGGTCGGAGCCATTGATGTTGCGCGGGATTTTCAAACGGCCAGCGCTTCGTCGCGCACGAAATGCAGGCGGATGATTTTCGGCATCGGGCCCGGAGCGCCATCCCCAAAATGACAATGCACCGCATCGCGCACCATCTCCCGCAATTCCTCGATGGTTTCACCCTGAGTAGCGATGGGGTGACCAAGCGCAGTGGCGACATAGCCGCCCTCCACCTCGTCCTCGCGAACTTCAAAGATGATCTCGCTCATAGCGCGACTATAGCACGCGGGAGCAAACAGGGACAAGCGACAACGTGAAGGATCGCAGGAGCCGCATCGGATCACGCCTCGGCGAACTCACGCTCGGCCACACGGTGAATGCGGCAATGGTGTATGGCTTTGACTACGCGCTCTATCCATTCGTGATCTGGAAGCTGGGGCTGGTGAAAGGCGGGGTGACGATGTCGGTGCTCTCGCTCATCGCCTGCCAGTGCGAGCAAATCATCCACGACGCTGATGACGCACCCATGGCTGCGCGGAATGGGCTGACGGTGTTCACGTCGAGCGCAGTGATGTCCTCGCCCCCTGCCTCGATGCAGAGCTTCCCCGTAAGTGTGCGTTACGAAGCCCTCCTCTTCGTAACAAGGGAGGCTGCTTGGTGCTGGAATGCGACGGCGGGAAAAGCGGCCAATTCTGAGCGGAGCCGAAATGAAGGGGAAAGAGGTGCAGTTGTCCTTTTTCATAGTAACTTCAGAACATCCAACCCATGCAACGCTTCAAGATGCCTCTCCTCCTCCTCATCGTAGTTCCCATCGCAGTCGGTATTTTCTGGTTCGTGAACAGCTCCCGCGCGGCCGTGGAAAGTCCCGATTACAAGGTCATCCGGACGGACGGGAAGTTTGAGATTCGCGACTACCCGGAACTGATCGTGGCCACGACCCCGATGGCCGGCGGCGGAATGAACGGCGGCTTCGGCCAGTTGTTCCGATTCATCACCGGCAGCAATGAAGCCTCGGAAAAGATCGCGATGACATCGCCGGTCCTCATCGACTCCGCGAAAGAGAAGCGGACGATGAGTTTCATCATGCCGAAGAAGGCAGTGGAAAAAGGCGTGCCGAAACCTGCGGGCGAAAGCGTGACTCTCGGCAAAGTCGAGGCGGCGAGATTTGCGGTGTTGCGCTTCGATGGCGGTCGCTCCGAGGAGAATGAAAAGGCGGCGATCGACAAACTCAAAGAATGGCTCGATGCGCAAAAGATCGCAGGAAAAGGCGACCCGATTTTTGCGTATTACGATCCGCCGTGGACGCCGCTCTTCATGCGCCGCAACGAAGTGATGATCCGCGTGGATGATTGAACCTGCGCCGGATCGGAATAGGTGGATCGGGCGCTCCGCGCACGATGCGTATGCCAACCGCCGCAAGGCGCATTCTAATCTGCTGCTTCGCAGGTTGTCACACGCATTGCCCACGGAGTGGCCAATCCACCTTGCACCTGCGATGACTCGAGTGCTTTTATGACCAATCCCGACCAACCGCTCGTGCTTGTCACCGGGGCCACCGGCTACATCGGCGGGCGGCTTGTTCCGCGGCTGCTCGAAGCCGGCTTGCGTGTCCGATGCATGGCGCGCGATGTCTCGCGGTTGCAGGGGCGGGCGTGGCGCGGCGATGTCGAGCTGGTTGTGGGCGATGTCCTCCAACCCGATTCGCTGACGGATGCGATGCGCGGTGTCAGCCATGCCTATTACCTCGTCCACAGCCTCGGGGCCGGCTCCGATTTTCCCGAGCGCGACGTGACGGCTGCGCGCAATTTCGCCACTGCCGCAAAAAGCGCGGGTGTCTCGCGGATCATCTATCTGGGCGGCCTGGGCGATCCCGGCACGGCGCTCTCGGAGCATTTGCGTTCCCGGCATGACACGGGCGATGCGCTGCGGGAAAGCGGCGTGCCCGTCACTGAATTTCGCGCCGGGGTGATCGTCGGTTCGGGCAGTCTTTCCTTTGAAATGATCCGCTACCTCACCGAGCGGGTGCCGGTGATGATCTGCCCGCGCTGGGTCTATACGCGCATCCAGCCCATCGCCGTCCGCAACGTGCTCGACTATCTTTGCGAGTCGCTCAGGGTTCCGGAGAGTGCGGGACGCATCGTCGAGATCGGCGGCGCGGACGTGATCACTTATGGCGAGATGCTCACCTTCTACGCCGAGGTGCGCGGACTCCGGCGCTGGCTCGTGCCGGTGCCCGTTCTTACGCCGAAGCTTTCGTCGTATTGGGTTCATTTCGTCACACCGATTCCGGCCTCCATCGCCCGGCCGCTCATTGCCGGTCTGCGCAACGAGATCCTCGTGCGCGACGATCTTGCGCGCCGCCTTTTCCCCGCGATCAAGCCGCTCGATTATCGGACTGCGGTGAAGCTGGCCCTGGAAAAACTCCACGCCTCGGAAGTCGAAACGGCCTGGAGCGATGCGCTCTCCACGAGCCAGCCGAACGCGACGCCGGTGACGCTGACCACGCACGAAGGCATGATCATCGAGCACCGGCAGATCGCCGTCGATGCCCCGGCGGATGCGGTTTTCCGGGCCTTCACCGGACTGGGTGGCGAACGCGGCTGGCTCTACATGAACTGGACCTGGCGCGTCCGCGGAGCCTTCGACCGGCTCTGTGGCGGAGTCGGCCTGCGCCGTGGCAGGCGCGATCCCGACGCGGTGCGGGTCGGCGAAGCGCTCGATTTCTGGCGGGTCGAAGCCGTCGAGCCGGGACGGCTGATGCGCCTTCGCGCGGAGATGAAAGTGCCGGGCAAGGCGTGGCTTCAATTCGAGGTCAAGCCTCCGGCCAACGACGGGCGGCCGGTTCTCAACCAAACAGCCTTTTTTGCGCCAAAGGGTTTGGCCGGTCTTGTTTACTGGTATGCGCTTTATCCGATTCACGGGATGATTTTCGCGGGCATGATCAACCAACTTGCGAGACGCGCGATGGAGATCGAGAAACACCAGAACGTCTGACCGGCGGTCACCCGCGCGAAGTTGACGGCTCTGCTCATAACCCGGTTGACCGTCAAGCGGGCGGCACGTATATGACCTCTCCTTCAATGAACCGCCCCATTCTATTTACCAGCGCGCTCGCGGTCGCGATCGTGTGCGCCGCGTGCAAGGACAAGCAGCAGATTCAGGTTTACCGCGTCTCGAAGGAAGCGCCGCAGAATTCCGCCCCCGACAACTCCGGCATGGCCGCAATGCCGGGCTCGCAGCCGTCGATGCAGGGCGCGATTCCGCCGCCCATGAACGCCGGCTCCGGCGAGGCAATCACGGACACGCCGCCCTCCGGATGGGAGCCGCAGCCGCCTTCCCAGATGCGCCTGGCGAGTTATCTTGTGAAAGGTGAAAATGGCGCGGTGGCCGATGTTTCGCTGATTGTTCTCGGTGGCGCGGCCGGTGGCGTGCTCGAGAATGTGAACCGCTGGGCGTCGCAGCTAGGGCAGCCGGCTTTGACCGAAGATCAGCTCAAGGAAAAGGCCACGCATGTCAGTTCAGGGCTCGGCGATGTCACGGTCGTCGATCTCGAAGGATTGCCGGCGGGCGGCGACGCGACAAAGGACGGGCGGATCCTTGCGGGGATCGCATCGGCCGACAACCGCACCGTCTTTTTCAAAATGCGCGGAAACGCCGCGCTCGTTGCCGCGCAGAAGGAGGAGTTCTCGAAATGGATCGGCTCGGTGCGCTTGGGTGAAGCCGGTGCGAAGCCGGGCCTGACCGCCGAGCATCCGTCAATTTCCACGCCGATGACTCCGCCCGCTGAAGGCGCGAATCCGAATCTGCCCGCGGACCACCCGCCGCTCTCCACGCCGATGACCCAACCGGCTCCGGCGGCGGAAAGCGCAAAGCCGCAGTTGAAGTGGGAGGTTCCTGCGAACTGGAAACCGGTTCAGGCTTCGTCGATGCGCTACGCCAGCTTTGCCGTTTCGGACGCGGCTGGCGGGACCGCCGATCTTGCCGTCAGCTCTTTCCCCGGCGACACCGGCGGCGATCTCGCGAACGTGAACCGCTGGCGGCAGCAGTCCGGCCTGCAACCCGTCGCCGAGGCGGAGTTGAATTCGCTGATCGTTTCCGTGAAAGCGAAGGACGCCGAGATTCGCACCGTGGACCTCGCGGGATCGAGTTCGCGTATTCTGGCCGGCTGGACGATGCAAGACGGCAGCACCTGGTTCTTCAAGCTGTCAGGCCCGGACGCGCTGGTTGCCGGAGAGAAAGCGGCGTTCGTGAAGTTCCTCGAGTCGGTTCAGTTCAAACCCTGACTATGTGGCAGCGGTTCGTTGATTTCGTTTCTTCCTTAAAGCTCACGATCGTTTGCCTCGCGGCGGCGCTGGTGCTCGTGTTCGTCGGCACGCTGGCGCAGGTGCATTACGGCATCCACGAAGTGCAGCAGCGTTATTTCCAAAGCCTGTTCGTCTGGTGGCCTGCGGAGCCGAAGGGCTTCCAGATTCCGGTGTTCCCCGGCGGTCATCTCCTCGGCGCGGTGCTGCTGATCAACCTGATCGCCGCGCACATCCGGCGGTTTAGCTGGAGCTGGCGCAAGCTCGGCATCCAGCTCACGCACGTCGGCCTGATTGTCATGCTCGCAGGCGGATTGTTCACCGACTTGTTCGCGGTGGAAAGTTTCATGCGGCTGGCGAACGGCGAGACGAAAAACTACTCCGAAGATTCGCGGCGGGTGGAACTCGCGGTCATCGACGAAACCAGCGCGGACCTCGACCAGGTGACCGCGATTCCCGAAGCCCGCCTGAAACGCGGCGGAACCATCGACCACGAGAGCCTGCCGTTCCTCGTCAAGGTCCTGCATTACTATCCAAACTCGCAGGTGGCGATGCTCGACAAGAGCGCGAAACTGGAACCCGCC
Source organism: uncultured Verrucomicrobiae bacterium (assembly GCA_963751395.1). Lineage (GTDB taxonomy): Bacteria > Verrucomicrobiota > Verrucomicrobiia > Chthoniobacterales > Chthoniobacteraceae > CAVVUC01. The sequence goes on from CAVVUC010000002.1 coordinate 166,321, forward strand.
GCCACCCAGGGCATCGGATCGCGCGTGAGCCTCGTGGAACTTCCCCGCGCGACCGCCCCGAACAGCGCCGACTCGCCGGGCGCAGTCGTGGAAATCGCGCCGCGATCGGGCGGCGACCCGGCCGGCTCATGGCTCATCTCCCAGGTGCTCGGCGCGCCGCAGAGATTTTCGTTCGGCGGAAAAACGTGGAGGCTCGTGCTGCGCCCGGCCCGTTATTACAAGCCCTACAGCCTGACGCTCCAAAAATTCACGCACGAGCGTTACGCCGGGACGGAGATCGCGAAGAACTTCGCCAGCCGGGTCGCGCTCTCGGACGCGGAGCGCTCGGAGCAGCGCGATGTGTTGATCTACATGAACCATCCGCTGCGCTACCGCGGCGAAACCTATTACCAGTCGGGCTTCGAAAAAGGCGACACGGCCACGGTCTTGCAGGTGGTGCATAATCCGACATTCGTCACGCCATACATCGCCTGCGTCATCGTCGGAGCCGGATTGCTCTTTCAGTTTTGCTATCACTTTGTCGGATTCACGCGCCGCAGAAAAACCGCCGCCGCATCATGAAACGTCTCATCCCCTGGATCGTCCTCGTTTGTTCCGTGCTTTGGGTGGCCTCGGGCTGGCGCATGCCGAAAGCCGCCGCTGACGACTTCGACGTTCCGAACTTCGGCAGAATTCCCGTGCTCGTCGGCGGACGATTGAAGCCGCTCGACACCGTCGCGATCAACGCGCTGGTGATCATCCGCGGCAAGCAGACTCTGCGCACCGACAACCGCACCGTGAGCGCCTCGCGCTGGCTGGCGGACGTGATGTTCAACGCGCCGGCTGCCGACAAGTATCCCGCGTTCGTCATCAACAACCCCGACGTGCTCGGCATGTTCGGCTGGCCGCAAACGGATCGAAAGTATTTCAGCTACGAGGAGATGAAGCCGTTCCTCAAACAGGTGGACGAGCAGGGGAGCAAGGCCGGCGACATCGAGTCGGCGAAGCGCACGCAGTTCCAGACGGCGGTGTTCAATCTGCGCAACGCTCTGATCCTCTACCAGCGGCTCAAGAACAGCATGCAGCCGGAGGGCGAGACCGGTTTTTCAGCAAAGATCGATGCTTATCTCAAGGCAATGCCGGAGGGCCTCGAAGCGATGAACCGCCGCGAAAGGGGCGAGAAATTTGACGAGCAGAAATTCAACAGCTTCGCGCGGCTCGCCTCCGAGTTCGCGAACATGGCAGATCAGGGATACGTGCTCGCGATTCCGCCCGCGCAGCCGCACGACGGCAAGGGCGAATGGCAGTCCGTCGGCGCGAGCCTGCTGCGCGTGATTTCCGACGGTCAGGTGAATCCGATCGTGAAGGCTTGCGCGGCGATGGGCGATGCGTTCCGCTCCGGCGACACCGCCGGATTCAACAGTCGCGTGCAGGAGATTGCGTCATGGATGAAACAGCACGAGCCGAAGGCGACGGGCCGCTCCGGCTTCGAGCATCTGTTCAACCAGGTCGCGCCGTTTTATCAGGCGATGAGCTTGTACGTGCTGGCCTTCCTGCTGATCTGCGCGTCGTGGATCGGCTGCACTTCGGCGCTGAACCGCTCCGCCTTTTACGTCCTGCTGCTCGCGCTCACCGTCCATTCCTTCGGGCTCGGTGCGCGCATGTATTTGCAGGGCCGTCCGCCGGTCACGAATCTCTACTCGTCGGCGGTTTTCATCGGCTGGGGAACGGTGATCATCGGGCTGGTGCTCGAACGAATCTACCGCGACGGAATCGGCTCCGCGTGCGCCGCAGCGATCGGGTTCATCACGCTGATCATCGCGCATCACCTTGCGGGAAGCGGCGACACGCTCGAGATGTTGCAGGCCGTGCTCGACACGAACATCTGGCTCGCGACACACGTCGTGTGCATCACGATCGGCTACTCGGCCATGTTCCTCGCGGGAATGCTGGCGGTCATCTATGTCGTGCGCGGCGTGCTCACCCGGTCGCTCGCCAAAGATTCGGCCCAGTCGCTCGTGCGGATGACCTACGGCGTGATTTGTTTTGCGACGCTGTTCAGCTTTGTCGGCACCGTGCTCGGTGGCATCTGGGCCGACCAGTCGTGGGGCCGTTTCTGGGGCTGGGATCCGAAGGAGAACGGCGCTCTGCTCATCGTGCTTTGGTGCGCGGTGATTCTGCATGCGCGCTGGGGCGGGTTCATTCGCGGCCGGGGGCTCATGATCATGGCGCTCTTCGGAAATGTGATCACCGCCTTTTCCTGGTTCGGCGTCAACATGCTCGGCGTCGGGTTGCACTCGTACGGATTCATGGACAAAGCGTTTCCGTGGCTCGTGGGTTTCACGCTCAGCCAGATCGCGCTGATGTTGGTCGCGGGACTTCCGGAGCGCCGCTGGTTGAGTTTCCAAAAAGCGGCATAGGTCGTGGACGATGGTTTTGTGGCAGTCCGCGCAGGCTTCCCGTGTGTCCTCTGTCGGGCCGAAGTTCAAGACGGCCGATCACGCGCGGTTGCTGGCCTACTCATCGCCCACGGAGTGGTCGATCCACCTCCGAAACGGGCGGATGACAAATGGCGCCTCAGCCTTTACGTTGCTGGCGTGACTCGACAAAAAATCGTCCTGGCATCGGCATCGCCGCGAAGGCGCGAACTGCTTCGCGAGCACGGCTATAGCGCCGAAGTCCAGCCGGCGAACATCGATGAAGTCATGCCGGCCCATCTCACCGTGGGCGAGACGACCCTTTACAACGCGAAGCTGAAAGCCTCTGTAATTTCGCGCGAGCGCCCGGAAGCGCTGGTGCTGGGCGCGGATACGCTGGTTGCGATCGAGGGCAAAATCCTGGGCAAACCGCGCGACCTCGACGAGGCGTTTGAGATGCTGAGCACGCTGAGCGGGCGCGTCCATGAAGTTTTCTCCGGCGTCTGGCTCGTGCATGCGCTCGGGCAGCAGGCGGGCGGGTTTATCGAAGTCAGCCGGGTGCGCTTCCACACACTGAGTCCCGCAAAAATCCGCGATTACATGGCGAAGATCGATCCGCTCGACAAAGCCGGCGCCTACGCGGCACAGCACGAGGGATCGACGGTGATCGAGTCGGTCGATGGCTCGTTCACAAATGTTGTCGGGCTCCCGATGGAAACGCTTGGGGAGTTCCTGGCCACGTTTCGCAAGAGGCCTTGAATACCGGAAAGCGGACACCGGATACCGGAAAGATCGGAAGCTGCGGCGAAGCGGGCGAATCCTTCTCTTTGAAGCGGCTTTACATCCGTGCCGGCTTGTGGAATCAATTTCCCGTGCGTTTCGCTGTTCTCCTTTCCGTCCTTTGCCTCTGCGCGCATGTCTCGAATGCGCAGCAGCAGGAGCGCAAGCTCGAGGAGCGCATCATGAAACCGGATATGACGAAGGGCGTCCGCGAGCAAAACAAGTCATTCAACCAGTACAGAACCTTTGAATCCGGCACCGGCGGCAGCGGTGCCGTGAGGGATTTCCACTACGTCCAGAAAGTTTCGCCGAAGGGTTTTGAGACGAAGGGGTTCGCGACAAAGAACCATTGGGCGGGCGATTTCAAATTCGCGACGACCGAGGCGAACACGAAGGGCCGCTACGCCATTCCGAATGCGACTGCGGAATACGACACGAAGCCGATGAAGGTGAAGGACGCGCGCGAGAGCGAGAAGACTTACGACGCCAGGACCTACGACGCGAACACCTTCACACCGGACGCAAAGTCGCAGAAACTCCTCGACGCGAGATACGCCAATCAGAAGCCGAAGACCATCGACGAGATTCGCGAGCTGTTGAACAAGAACAAGTAGGCGCCGGTTCAGCGTCCGGTGCTTTGGGCCGGTGCGTGCTCGCTGTCGAGGATCGCGAGGAACACCTTTTCCAACGCGCCGCTCTCCGCGCTCTGCTGGCGCAGCTCGGCGACGGTTCCGAGCGCCGCGAGTTTTCCATTGTTGATGATGCCGATGCGGTCGGCCATTTCCTCGGCAATGCTCAACGTGTGCGTGGAAAGAAAAACGGTCGTTCCATTCCGGCTGCGCTCTTTCAGTTCGTTCTTGACGATGCGCGCATGAATCGGGTCCAGCCCGACCATCGGCTCGTCGATGATGATGACCTTCGGATCGTGAAGCAGAGCCGCACCGATCACGAGCCGCTGGCGTGTGCCGTGGCTAAGGTTTTCGGTGATCTCGTTGGTAAAAGGATCGAGCCCGAATTTGTCGAAGAGTTCGTCGGTTCGTTTCGCGATCACGCTGCGTTCCATGTTGAACAAATCCCCGATGAACCGCATGAACTCGTGGGCCGTGAGTTTGTCGTAGAGAAAAGGAAAGTCGGGCACGTAACTCAACGCCGCCTTCGCCGCCTCGGGCGATTCCTGCACGTCGAATCCGGCAATGCGACAAGAGCCGCTCGTTGGACGGAGCAGGCCGGTGAGCATTTTGATGGTCGTCGTTTTGCCCGCGGCGTTCGGGCCGAGGAAGGCGAAAAACTCGCCCTGCCGAATGTCGAGATTTAGATCGTCCACGGCCTTGAGCGTGCCGAAATGTTTGCTGAGGTGGACGGTTTGAATCATGGAAACTGCTAAAAGGAAATGTCGTCGGCTGAGAGCGTGAGCCCGAATGGCGTTTTCACCAGCAGGATCTGCCCGAGCTGGCTCACATAGATATCCGCAACCACCGAGTCGCCCTGCCACACCTTAACCAGGTAGGCGTCGATCTTTTCATTGCGGATTTTCAATTCGCTCTGCTTCGCGGTCATCGTCGGCACGGTCATGTTCGAAGTGAGATTGGCGAGGACATTCGGGTCGATGCCGAGCTTGATCAAACCCAGATTCGCGCCGCTTCCGTCCAGCGGCAGCGACGAGTCCATGATGTCGCTGCCTGCCAGCGAGATTTTGTATTTCAGGCGATTCGCGCCCGGATCGATGGAAACATCTGCGGTATAGCCCGACTCGCGAAACGCGACCGTCAGATGAAGCCGGTTCATCTCGAACGCGCGGTTCAAACCGAGCGCGCCATCCCAGGTGATTCGCTGTCGCTCCACAAGGGGGAGCCGCAACGAAAGATTGCCGCTGAACGCGAGTGAGCGGAGGCTTTTATCCTGGGAAATGCCGGGACGAATCGAAAGACCGCCGATGTGCTGTCCCCCATCGAGAATGTGCAAGTTCGACGGCTGCCCCTGTACGAACATCAGCTTCAGCACGTGGGACACCGGCACCTCCAGCAGGTTGCTTTTTTCCGGCTGGACTTCGAGCCGGATCAGCAGCGCGCTCATCACCAGCCAGAAACCGACTATGAACGCGACAAGGATGCGGTAGGGCATGAGGATTGCGGAAAGCGGATTTCGGATTTCGGATAGAGGAGAGCGATTGCGCGCGAGACTTTTCTTTCCGCAATCCGCAATCCGCTTTCCGCAATCGAATCATCCTTTTTCTATGAGCGCGTACGCGTTGTGGTTGTGGATCGACTCGAAGTTCTCCGCCTCGACCCGGTACCAGGTGATGTTCGGTTCGAGGTTCGAGCGTGCGGCGATGTTGCGGACCAGATCTTCGACGAACACCGGGTTCTCGAATGCGCGCTCGGTCACCGCTTTTTCGTCGGGTCGCTTGAGGAGGCTGTAAAGTTCGGAACTTGCGCAGCTTTCCACGAGCCGGATCAGATCCTCGACCCAGATCGGTTTGCCGTACCGAATCGCGTAGGTGACCTGCCCGCGCTGGTTGTGGGCGCCGTGCGAGCTGATCGCCTTCGAACAAGGGCAGAGCGTGGTCACCGGCACGATGACTGTGACAACGAAGTCGAACTCCCCTTTTTGCAGCGTTGCGTTGAAGCGCACCGTGTAGTCCATGAGCCCCACCGCTCCCGAGACGGGCGCTTTCTTTTCCAAAAAAAACGGGAACTCGAAATCGACGTGCGCCTTTTGCGAATCGAGCCGTTCGAGCAGTTCCCTGGCGATCGTCTTGATGCTCGTGACGTGAAGAATCGGGCCGTGCTCGTTCAGCACCTCGATGAAGCGGCTCATGTGCGTCCCCTTGTAGTGATGCGGCAGATCGACCGTGAGCGAGACGTTGGCGATCGTGCTCTGCATCGAGTGCGCCTTGTCGCGGACCTGGATCGGATACCGCAGATTCTTCACCCCCACGCGGTCGATCGCGATCTTGCGGTGGTCGCGCTCGCTCTGTGTGTCTTTGAGTTCGGTGAATGGCTCGTGCGGCGTCATTGGAGGCGAAGGAATACCACGATAACAGGGCCGGGAAAAATGACAAATTTGCGCCGGTTCCGGCACCGGCCTCTGTCACACTGCGGCAGCGGACGGTGCGACTCCGGCGGCCTGTGCCGCGCGCACGAGATCGGCGACGGAAGTGACTCCCATTTTTTGCATGACGCGCGCCCGGTGAATTTTGATCGTCTTCTCCGCTGCGCCGAGTGCGTGCCCGATCTCTTTGTTGAGCGACCCCGCGATCACGCGCTGCATCACCTCGAACTCGCGGGGCGTGAGTGCGTCGAGTCGCGCCCGCGCCACCGACCGCGTCGCAGCAGCCTTGCGCACATCGGCGGAGCGGGCCAGCGCGCGGTTCACGGCACCGAGCAACGTCTCGCCATCCACTGGTTTGGTAAGGAAATCGACCGCCCCGGCCTTCATCGCCCCCGCGCACATCGGCACGTCGCCGTGGCCGGTGAGAAAAACGATCTGCACCTCACGGTTGGTCAGCGCCTGCTGGAGTCCGAGGCCGTCGAGATCCGGCAGCCGCACATCGAGCACGAGGCAGCAGGGGCCGTCGTGCGCCACCCGGTCGAGAAAAGTTCGGGCCGATGGGAACGTCTCGACCGGCAGCCGGGCCGAACGGAAAAGCCGCGCCAGGCTTCGGCGGATGGATTCGTCGTCATCCACGACACAGACCAGCGCACCGGGAAGATCGCCGGTCCGTTCGCGCGCTTCAATCCGCGCGCCACGGCGGGCACGCAGAGGAGAAGGGCGTTGATGGAGGATTCTTTGCGACACGGTGACGGGGTTTCCTGCCTCCCCATTTTCTATCCAGCTCTGGGATACACAGTCAAACTCCCAGTCGTCCGCTCACATTTCTTTTTCCGAATCTCCGCCACAAGAAAAGGCTGGTGCGATTTTGGGCGGCGGGTTATGTAGGCCCAAAGTCTGATAGCTCCCCAAAGAACCAGAGCCGCATAGTGCGGCGCTCAAAAGCGAACAAACGATCCAAAAGCAAAGGAAAAACGCCATGAAGTCACAAGGCCCTGTTCTTAAATTTTCAAATCAAGCATTTCGCAGCGCAATCGCCATTTGGTGCGTGGCTGCGCTCGCACCCGGCTCGCAAGTCGCACTTGGGCAGGTGGCCCAGGAACAGGTGCTCACGACAACGACCACGGAGCCCGCGACCGCCCAGGAGGCTCCCAGAATTCCCGACGATCAACTGGATTCCCTTGTCGCGCCGATCGCTCTTTTTCCCGACCCGCTCCTGGCCCAGACACTGGCGGCTTCGACTTATCCTCTTGAGATGATTCAGCTTCAACAGTGGATGGAGAGGAACAAGAATCTGAAGGATAAAGCCCTTGCGGATGCAGTGCTGCAACAGCCTTGGGACCCAAGTGTTCAGGGCATGGTCGCTGTTCCGGACGTGGTTCAGCGCCTGGCAGGGAATATCCAATGGACTACGGAGCTGGGGAATGCATTTCTCGCCCAGTCAGCCGACGTGATGGCTGCAGTCCAGCGCATGCGCGCCAAGGCGCAGGGGACGGGGAATTTGAAGACCAGCTCGCAGCAGGTGGTGGAAACTCAGACCGTGGACGAAGGCAAACAGGTGATCGTGATTCAGCAAGCCAACCCGGAGGTGGTTTACGTCCCCTCATACGATCCGGTAGTGGTCTATGGTGCGCCATCTTATCCCTATTACCCCTACACCTATCCAGGCTACGTGGCGGGAAGGGCGCTGGCGTTCGGGGCCGGAGTTGCCTTGGGAGCCGCTTGGGGAGGAGGCTGGGGTTACAATTGTGGATGGGGCCGCGGCGGCGGCGACGTCAACGTCAACTACGAAAACAATTACAACAGAAACAGTTACAACAACGTCAACAGAGGAAACATCAACACGGGGAACATCAATGCAGGTAACAGAGTAGGCGGCGGAAATAGTTGGCAGCACAATCCCACGCATCGCGGAGGCGCTCCTTATGGAGATCGAGGGACAGCAGGCAAGTATGGGGGCAGGGGACCAGGCCAGCAACCCGGACGCCCTGGTGGTGCCGGCGGCGTCGGAAGACCCGGTGGCGCTGGCGGTATTGGCGGCGCAGGCGGCGTTGGCAAGCCTGGCGGTGCCGGTGGAGTTGGCGGTGCAGGCGGTGTTGGAAAGCCCGGTGGCGCCGGTGGAATTGGCGGCGCAGGTGGCGCTGGCAAGCCCGGTGGTGCAGGTGGAATTGGCGGCGCAGGCGGCGTTGGCAAGCCCGGCGGTGCAGGTGCAATCGGCGGCGCAGGTGGCGCTGGCAAGCCCGGCGGCGCAGGCGGTATTGGCAGTGCCGGTGGCGCTGGAAGGCCCGGCGGCGCAAGCGGTGTTGGCGGTGCCGGTGGCGCTGGAAGGCCTGGCGGTGCAGGAGGTGGAGCGGTAAATCGGCCCAGCGGCGGAGCATCAAATCGCCCCAGCACTATGCCAGCCAGTCGTCCATCTGGAGGGAACAATATCGGCAACCGCAGCGTATCGCAAAGCTCGGGTGGTGGTGCCTTCGGCGGCGGCGGCGGCGGCGGAAGCGCCGCACGAGCCAGCAGTAACAGGGGAGCCAGCAGCTTTAGCGGAGGTGGTGGTGGCGGCGGCAGTCGCGGTGGAGGGGGCGGAGGCGGCAGTCGCGGTGGCGGTGGTGGAGGCGGCGGAGGCCGTGGGGGTGGAGGCCGCCGGTAATGAACAGCAACCGAATGAAGGACAATCCAATGAGAACAAAATCTGCCATCACGGCTTCGCGAAAAAATTTCAATTCAACCCTCCTCATTTCCGGCTGTCTCTGCCTCGTCTTGCAGGCGGCATCCTTTGGAAAAAAGGAGGCGGAGGAATCCGCGCAGCCAAAACAAAAGCAGTTCGATACACCGGAGCAGGCCGCCGGGAGCCTTGTCGAGGCGGCGGCATCCTTCGAGGTGCCCGCCCTTGGCGAAATTCTTGGACCGGACAGCAAAGACATCATCAGATCCGAAGATCCCGTGAAGGACAAGGAGCGGGCGCTCGCATTTGCCGCCAGGGCAAAGGAAAAGCAATCGATCGAAATCGATCCCAAGAATCCGAACCGGGCCATTCTCACCTTTGGGGAGGATGACTTTCCTCTTCCAATTCCGATCGTCAAGCACAAGGACAAATGGTCCTTCGACACCAAGGCAGGCCGCCATGAGATCTTGCTTCGTCGCATCGGCGAGAACGAGCTGGACGCGATCGAAATCTGCCGCGGCTTTGTCGAAGCGCAGCAGGAATACGCGCAGGAAAAGCACGACGGCTCCATCGTGAACCAGTATGCGCAGAAAATCATCAGCACCCCGGGCAAAAAGGATGGCCTTGCGTGGCAGAACGAGGACGGCACCTGGGGCGGCCCCGTCGGAGAAGGGATCGCCAAGGCTTTGGCGCAGGGTTACACATCGAAATCCCAACCTTACCACGGCTACTACTTCAAAGTTCTCAAGGGACAAGGCCCCGCGGCGCCGCTCGGGAAAATGGACTTTGTAGTCGAGGGAGCGATGATTGGCGGATTTGCGCTCGCGGCTGCGCCGGCCCAGTATCGGGTTACGGGGGTAAAGACCTTCATCGTCAGCCACACCGGCGTCGTTTATGAAAAGGATCTGGGGCCGAACACCCTCGAGCTTTTCCGAAAAATGGATCTCTTCAACCCCGACAAGTCCTGGCATCCGACCGAAGATCAGTGGTGAGAGGCAGGATTGTGAGGAGGGTGCCTTGATCGTTGCTCCGCTTCCATCGCAGTAGGTTTCCTATCTCCGCTAATCCGCAAACCGCGCTGCTCAAATCTGCTGCCATCCCCGTCCTGCTCTCAAACCAATTCATGAAAATCCTCACCATCCTCGCCGTCTCCGTCGCCCTGCTCACCTCCGCACAGGCGGTGCAACAGCCCTCCTTCCACACCAAAGGCACGCCGACCGGCAAGGCGACCGGCCCGCTCAAGCCGGGCGAGTATTGGTGGAAACCGCAGCTCTCGCCGCGCGGGCCGCTCATGGTCCTCGTGAGCGTGCCCGAGCAGACCATGCACGTGTATCGCAACGGCATCCTCATCGGCCGCTCGACCGTGAGCACCGGCACGAAGGGCAACGCCACGCCGGGCGGCGTCTTCACGATCCTCGAAAAAAAGCAGGAGCACTACTCGAAGAAATACGACAACGCGCCGATGCCCAACATGCAGCGGCTGACATGGACCGGCATCGCCATGCACTCGGGCAATCTGCCCGGCTACCCCGCCAGCCACGGCTGCATCCGGCTGCCGTTTGATTTCTCACAGTTGCTTTTCAGCGCGACATCGAAGGGTGGCACCGTCGTCGTGGGAGATGGCAAAACACCCGTGCCATACCTCGCCTCGAATCCCGGCCTGATGCTCGCGCCGAAAGATTTCACGCCCGAGATGATGCGCCCGCTTGCGAATAATGAATACGACTGGAACCCGGAGCGTAGCGCAAGCGGACCGATCACGATCGTCGTCAGCGGCGGCGATCGCGCCATTTACGTCTATCGGAATGGCAGTCCCATCGGGCGCGCCCCGGTCGAGATCGGCGGCCGCGGATCGCTTGGCAATCATGTGTACTCGATGCTCGAAGGCACGACCGGACGGCAAAGCTTTCTGGCTCCTGGCCGCGCCGCGCGCCGGTGGATGAGCGTGACAAGCAGCGGCCGCAGCGTTCCTGCCGAGCAGATCGCGTCGCGCCTGCGCATGAACCCGGAGTTTGCGCACAAGCTCTACGACACCCTCGCGCCGGGCACGACCATCATCATTACTGATCAGCCGGTCGTGCGCAGCCGCCGCAACGCGGCCGTCCTCGAAAACTGAGGGCGTCACCGCACCGTTCAGCCGTGGAAATGATCGCAGCGCCGACGCTCGCGATTGCGAGCGCTGAGTTTGAACGGCGCCCGAGTGGCGATAGGACCAAGGTCCGATAGACCCCCTGAAGTGCGCCGGGACAGGGTTGCGTGATCCTTTCACATGCAAACACCAAACCTCGGCGAACCACGCTTCGCCTCCACGCACAGCCACACGATCAACGACGACATCCGCATTCCCGAGCGGATCGAAACCGGCGCGGAGCCGGGGCTTCAGTTCGAGCACGCCGGGCCGCGCGCGAAGCTCTTTTTCGATGCGAAGCAGACGCGCGCGGGCATCGTGACGTGCGGCGGGTTGTGCCCCGGCCTGAACAACGTCATCCGCTCGCTCTTCCTCGAACTGCACTACGGCTACGGCGTCCCGGAGGTGCTCGGCTTTCGCGGCGGCTATGGCGGGCTCGACCCGGCGTGCGGCGTGGAGCCGGCAAGGATCACGCCGGAGTTCGTGGATGGCATTCATCAAAAAGGCGGCACCATCCTCGGCTCGACACGCGGCCCGGTGGATATCGGCGTCGCCGTGGACAATCTCATCGCGCGCGGGGTGAACATCCTCTTCACCATCGGCGGCGACGGCACGCAGCGAGGAGCAAACGATCTCTACCAGGAGGCGTGCAAACGCGGCCACGCGCTCTCCGTTGTCGGCGTCCCCAAGACCATCGACAACGACGTCAGCTTCGTCGCGCGGACCTTCGGATTCACCAGCGCGGTCGAGGAGGCGGCGCGTGTGCTCGATTGCGCGCACACCGAGGCGCGCAGCGTGCCCGGCGGCATCGGTCTCGTGAAACTCATGGGCCGCCACGCCGGCTTCATCACCGCGGGCGCGACGGTCGCAAGCCAGGACGTGAACTTCGCACTCATCCCCGAAGTGCCGTTCAAACTCGACGTTTTTCTCGCCGCTTTGAAACAGCGGATGCTCACAAAATCGCACGCCGTCATCGCGGTCGCGGAAGGCGCCGGACAGGACCTGCTGGCCGCCGATGCCAGTGCGCGCGACGCCTCCGGCAACGTGAAGCTTGCGGACATCGGCCCGTTCCTGCGCGAAAAGATCGAGACCTTTTTCAAAGCCGAAGGCATCCCGGTCGTGCTTCGCTATTTCGACCCGAGCTATCAGGTCCGCAGCCGCCCCGCGAACTGCGAGGACGCGCTGCTCTGCGACCTCTTTGCGCGCCACGCCGTCCATGCCGCGATGGCCGGCAAGACCGGCCTCGTCATCGGCTTCCTGCACGAGCGATTCATCCACGTCCCGATTGAACTCCTCGCCACACACACCAAGCGCCTCGACCCCGCGAGCGGCTGGTGGCGCTCCGTTCTCGCCGCGACGGGACAGCCGGAGCGATTTGGGTAAAACTCACCGTCAAACGAAAGAAACAACCATGCCTGTCATCATCCAGCACGAACCCGGCAACGTCTATGTCCTGCGCGCCAGTGGCATTTTGAAGCGATCCGAATTTGCCAACGTGCAAAGCACAGCCGCCCGGGACATCGACGCGGGCGCAAAGCCGCGCTGCCTCGCCATCCTCGAAAACTTCGAGGGCTGGGAGCGCGGCGCGGACTGGAACGACCTCGATTTCATGCTCTCGCACGGGAACGAGATTGCGAAGATCGCGATCGTCGCCGAGCCACGCTGGGAAGCCGACGCGCTGGCATTCGCCGGAGCCGGTTTCCGGAGCGCACCGGTGAAATTTTTCCCGGCTGGTCAGCTCGCCGAAGCCCGGGCGTGGCTCGCGGAATAAAGACCGGCGGATTTTCGCCGCTCGTGCCCAAGCGCTGCGCTTTGGGAACGAGTCCCCATGAACTGCGTTCACCACGCAGCATGTAAATTTCGAGACAGCCGCGTCCGTCGTTATTTGGCTGATTTTAACCGATTTCGGCCTATTTACGGAGTAGGGGAACCGCAGGTAACTCACCCGCGGTCATCCTGGCTGCAAATCCAGGCTTGTCCAACAAGGGTTGCAGTGTCGGCAAGCGACACTGCAACCTTCAAGGTTAGGCGTTGCGGTCATTGGCTATTGGGTAGCAACTGAAGATCAGTTGCAGTGGTCGGAACGGTCGCAGTGGAATCTACATACCGGACGACAACGGAACCTCTACCGACGGAGACGAGTTGAAGACGTGTTCCGCGGGGTAGCGTCACCATGCCGGAAGCTTTGCCAGCGACAACCACGGGCATTTGGATTGGTGTTGTGAGGGTAACCTCGCGTGGTAAAGGTCGAGGGGTTGGTGCAATGGCCGGAGTAGGCGTGGCGACGGCGAGCGGCTTTGGGGTCGGCTCCGGCTCCGGCGACTCACCACGTTCTCGACCGTCCAAATGCTGAACTTGTCTTCGTAATGATGCGAGTTCGGACTGTTCCTTGGCGGTCAGCGGAAAACCAAGCGGCTTCTCCGAGTATAACGCGATCATCTCCTTGTTAAGGTCGTTGATCCGGCGGAAAGCAACCTTGGTGTCTTCTTCCAGATCGACGAAGTCGGAACTGGATGTCCTCCAGCCAGGCGCCTTAATCAAGTCATCGCTCGATTGATGGATTGCTTTCAGGATAGTGCTAACTTGGGCGCTGCGCTGGTCAATTGCCAAATTCCAGTTGTCGAACTGCGCTTGGATACGAAGGTATCCGATAATGACTGCCGCAGCCGCGAGAATGGTAAAAAATGCTTTCACTATCGTAATCGGGTAGCAACGCCTAACGTCCCCAGTGACCTATCCCTGCTTGCCTCTGGCATCCGAGCCTGCTCCGCAGGCGAAATGCCAGAAGTCCCGAAGGGACAGGGATTAGGTCGACTGGCTTGTTCGGCCATTTTCTATTTTGCATTGTTTAGTATCCGCGACCTCGCACCGAGCGATGTTGTTCGCTTGGAGATTGGCTTTGATTCTTCCGGGCCTCTGCCAGTGCTTTAAGATATTCGCGTCGTTGTTCGGGTGTATCTACTCCCGGGGGGAAAATGCTGCGCGGAGTGCTTGCAGACGTGGGCACTCCAACTTTGAAAGTCGCAGAATAGAGAGGAACACCTTCGTATTGGGCTCCAGTCGGTGCGGCGACTACATGTATACGGCCTGCCTTTGCTGGGTAACCGTAGATAGCAAATCTCCCCATTGGGCGTTCGGTCGGCGCACTGTTGAGCGGGGCTGATCGAAGCGTTCCATTTGATACAGTCTTCAGCGGGCCAAATGTTTCTTCTATCTGTTTCTTTGTATCTCCAGCCGCAAGTTCTGCAAGTTGCGCAATCCCGCCTGCTCCAGAGCCTGCGTCAACATTCCATGCAAAACCAGGCTTCACGGGATCCCTGTCGCAGTCTATGATTAAGACCTCGCCGTGTGAAGCTACAACAGCCCCGCGAATTACAACCAAATCTCCCGACCTCACCACCGGCGGAGGTGGCAGGGAAATCTCAGCTTGTGCAGTCGGCTCGGGTGATGCTTGGGCCTGCTCAGAGACAGACACCACTCTTACTGGCACTGTAAGTTGGTTCCAAAGCAACAAAGCAATCACTCCCATCAGAATAACAATAATTAGTGTCTTCACGTTTTCTCGTTTGAAAGTGCTATATCCGCATTACTCGATTCAACACCGTAGTAAAAAGGTAAGTGTTTTTTTGCCTAACAGTGTTATTGAACAACGCGCAGTATTTGCAGGTAAAATGCAGCGTGTTGTATATCTCCTACAAATGCGGCATCAAAGTGCAGACTTCGTCCTTGATGTTGCATGGAGGCATTTTGCGCTCCGTCAACACCCGGTCAAGAATGATTGTGTTCGCTCCTACTCCGTAAATAGGCCGAAATCGGTCAAAACTAGCCAAATAACGACGGACGCGGCTGTCTCGAAATTTACATGCTGCGTGGTGAACGCAGTTCATGGGGACTCGTTCCCAAAGTTAGCTCCGCGCTTTGGGAACGCAGACAGGCGCTCGAAACTCCGTTGCCCTTCTTGAACATCCCGCGATGCGAAGCCGCTATCTTGTGCCAGATACGAAACGCGCGCTTTGTTATAGCACGGACAACGACGATTCGCTTCTACGATTGGCGGTGAACGTGGAAACAGAGTTTCAGGAAAAAACGACGTTCCCAAAGCGCTGTGCTAACTCGGAAACTCGGATGGGGGGCTGTGAATAACGAACTGTGTTCTGCGACTGCGGTCACAGAATCGCCAAAGGTCACTGCGCCGCTGGGATCGGCACTTCGGGCCAGTCCTGGCTGGACTTGAGTTGTTTGCCGCGTTTCACGCCGTAGAGGTTCTTCTGGCCGTCGGCGAGGTCGAGCGGACGCACGACCGGCACCGCTTGATTGCCGCGCGGTTGAACCACCACCTGCTCGCCTTTGCGCAGGTCGATGGAATACTCGCCCGGAGCGATCTCCGACCACTTCGGCTGGCGCTCGCCGGCGATCGTCACTGGCCCTTTCCAATCGGCGACCTTCAACACGCACGGCTCGCCGGCTTCGCTGCGGAGGGCGACCCACTCCGTCGCGCTTTGCGACTGGCGCTTACGAGGAATCCATCCATCGCCCGAAGCTGATGGAAGCTCGCGTTTTTCCACGCCAACGGCATCGCGGGGAAGACGCGGATTTTTCCACACCAGCTCTGCAACAGCAAATCCATCGTCGCCGACGCGCCGCTCAGGGGCGTCTCGATCACGGGATTCCTCCCGCCGCTCTCGACGTAAAAGGTGTTCGCCAGCAGCGCGCTGATGCCGATGCTGCCGGTGAGGAACTGGTGCAACATGGCGTCCGCCTCGTCGCCCATGCCAAGCGACGCGTACAGGGCGGTGCCGCCGGTGAACGAGTAGCCCGCGAGTCCCTTGCCGTTGCCGATGCGATGCCAGTGGACGACTGATTTCACGATGAGGTCGCGGTCGGCGGGCGAGTCCGGGTTGAACTGGTAGAGCGGGTAAAGTCCGAGCAGATGCGAGAAGTGGCGGTGCGACATATCTACGGGCTGATCGCTCGCGATGCGGAGGCCGTTGTCGTCGGTCGGCGGCGGGATCAACTCCGCCAGGATGCGCTTCCACTCGGCGGCCTGCGGGTCGGGCGCTTTGCCGGTGCGCGCGTCGGCTTCGAGCAACGCGTTCAGCAGCCAGCGGAGCAGCGCGAGGTTGTAGTTCGTGTTCGGGTAGGGCTTGAAGCCTTTGTATTCCGGCGAGCCCATCGGTTCGAGTTCGAGTTTGCCGTCGGCATTTTTCTTCAAGCGCGGGAGATAAGCGGCGAGCACCGCCTTCGCCTTCGGCATCCATTTTTCCTGCACCGATTTCCAGTCACCCGCGAAACGAAGCTGCCACCAGTAGTTGTGCATCGCCCACGCGAAATCGCCGAGCGTTGTCGCGCCGCGGAAGCCGCGTAGCAGACCGTCGAAATGCGCGTCCACGACTTCGAGGTAGTTGCGGCCAAGCGCGAGGCGGTTGCCGGCATAGACCGGCCAGTAGGTGAGCTGGATGTTGAGGTTCCACCAGATGCCCGGCCACTGGCTCACGCGAAACCACGGGCCGAACAAATCGACCGCCGGCCCGCCCTCGCGCGACGCGGACGCGAACTTGTAAATCTGGATCCAGTAAAACGCCTCGACGCGCGCATCCGGCACGGTGAGGAAAGCCTGCGGGTAAAAGGCGTGCCACCAGTCGCGGTGTTCGCCGACGAGTTTTTCGAGCGGCGCGGCTGCGGCGGCGCGAACGTCCTTCACGGCGACCTGAGCCGAGCGATTCGCGGCGGGGACTTCATTCGCGGTCGAGATGTAAAGCGTGGAGGCGCGCGATGCGGACGACGGTCGCTCGAACCACGCGGTGGCGTAATCGCCTCCCGCCGAGAGCGTCTGCACGCAAACGGGCGTGGCGTCCACGGTCGTCAGTCGCGGGTTCGGATTCGTGACATACTTCGCGTCAGCCGCCTGCTTCGGAAAACACTGGGCGCGTGGCGACATGGGATTGCCGGGAAGGAACTCCCACTTCCACGCAGCCGGTTTTCCGTCGGCGGTTTTCTCGGTCGAGGTGACTTCGATCACGTTCACCATCCGGTCGCGCAACGTGAGCGCGCGGATGCGCAACTCGCCGAGGTCGGTCACGATCGTGCCGGTGATTTCCGCATTCCACAAATCCTGGCGCAGCGTGCCGTCCTTGATTTTTCCCGCAGGCCGGAGTGCCATGCGCCCGATGTCGAGCCGCGGAAAATCGAACATCACCGACGCGCCCTGCACGCCCATCGACGACTTGCGATCGGGCGCTTTGCGGTGATCCGTCACGTCCTGCCGGCCGAGATGAAAATCGACGCGGTTGTCCTTCATCGTCGCGTAAACCATCATCCCCAACTGCCCGTTCCCGACGAACGCGCCCTCGTTCCACTGCAACGGAAGCTGCTCCCACACGAGATCGTGTCGGCCGAGAAACGCGGCCCAATCGACATCGGCCTTCACGGCCGGCTGCGCGGCGCGGCCATCGGCGGCCAGGACAAGCGCAATGAAAACGAGGAGGGGGTGTTTGAGTGACGAAGTCATAAAATGAAAACGGCGAGCGGGTTTCTTCATGCCTTGATGGTCAGGGTTGTTTTGGAGGCGGCGGCGGAAACCGGCGCGTCTGCGTTTTGGCAGGCATTGTGGACGCACTCCGTCCCGCCGTCGAAACATCAATCGCCTGAAATCCGAGCGGAATCGCAGGCGACTCCGAGCGCAAACGGTAGTCGTCGCTTTTCACATCGACAAACAGCGGGTCGGCAATCCTCGAGTTTTTGTCCTGTCCGCCCGCCTGCCACTGCTCGAACGAGCGATCGCCGGGAAACGTCACCGGCTGGTCATCGGTTCTCCAGTAAAGATTCGAATCGAACTGGAAGTTGTCGCCACTCCAGTTGCCACCGAGGAGCGGCGCATTCTTCCACACGACGATGTTGCGCCCGACCCGGCATGTGAAGTGATCCGGTTCCGGCCGCCCCCGCATGATCTGCGCTTCGCCTCCGAACGCGAAGACGTTGTTCCGCACCGTGTTGTTTTTTCCGTAGTGCTGGTGGAATCCGGCACTCTTGGTGCGATACACGACGTTGTTCTCGGCGAGCGCGTCGGAGGTGCCTTCGTCGAAGTAAATCCCCCATCCTCCGTAAGAAAACGAGTCCACGTCGTGAATCAGGTTGTGATGCAGATGATTGCCTCCACCCGCGCCGAGTGTGTAGATGCCGCCCATGTCGGAGAGCACGCCCTGTCCGATTTGGTGGATGCGGTTGAAGCCGATTTCGTTGTCGTGCGAAAGGCTGCGGCCGTATCCCCAGGACCAGCCGAGCGAAATGCCGCTGTAGTAAAAATCGACGATCTCGTTGTGCTCGATTTTGTTGAATGGCGAATGTCCGATCAGCACACCGACCGCCGCGGGATGCAAACGCCCGCCATGCGCGATGAGGCAGTCGCGGATGACATTGTGCGACGCGACCTGCTCATCGTCGTCGAAGGCTTTCGTTGTGCCGATCTTCACGCCGCCAGCCCCAAGATCGACCAAGTCGCATCCAACAATCCTGTTGCTTTTGCATCCTTCGTTCAGCGCGATCGCGTATTCGCCCGTCTGCGAAACCGTGCAGTTCTCGATCGTCACGTTGCGGGCACCGGCGGCAGAGATGGCCGCACCGAGCGGCACTTCGGCCTGGATCGCAGAATAACCCTGCGGCGGCGTCTGCCAGTTCGAGTGGGCAAAATGCAAACCGCGAAACGTGATGTGTTGCACCCAGCTTCGTTTTTCGATGTCGCCCCGAAACTCCACGAGCCGCTCCAGTCGCGGCGCGATAACTTCAAGCGGTCGCTCTTCCTTTGCTGGCCAGCAGGTCAGTTCCCCCGTCTTGGAATCGAGGTAAAAGTCTCCCGGTTCGGCGGCCTCCTTGACGTTCTCGATCAGATAACGCCCCCCGCGCGGAAACTTCTGGTAGCTGGCTGTGCCAGAAGTCACTCCGGCAAAATTCACAATACCGCCCTCTTCATCCACCGACGCCACACGCATCCGCGCCATCGACCAGATTTGCATTCCGAGCATTTCAACGTCGCCGAGATTGCGCCAGCCGGCCTTGATGTCACCCGGCGCGAATCCAAAGCGGTCGAATCCCTTTTTCTTGTTCGTTTCCGTCGGCTCAATCTCTGCCCGGACAAAATAGTAACCCTGCTTCGGAAGACGCGGACGATAACAGCTCTGCCCATTCACGAAAAGGCGCGTGAACGACCATCTGCCATCCACCGCATCCGGCAGGCGGGTTTTCCATGCGCCACTCGTCTCCTGCCAGTCACCGATCAGTTGCCCGCCGCTGATGAGCGGCCTTTCGTCTTCAAAGGCCTGATACACGACCGGCATTGCCTCGCTTCCGCTGTCTTCGGATGTGAAGACCAGCGGTTCCTTGAGAAAGTATGTCCCGCCACGAACTGCAACCACGATCGGGCCGTCACGGTGAATGCGAGATTTCAAATCGCGCACGACGCTCCGCGCCCTGTCCAGTGTGGCGAGCGGCTTTTCCAGAGTTCCGGGATTCGCGTCATCTCCGTTCGGTGCGACAAAAAGATCGGGTGCCGCGCACGCTTCGTGGAGCCAGGGAGAACCCGCCAAAGCGAGAAGAAGAGCAGCAAAGAGCGCTTTCATCTATTTTTCGATGCGACGATTTCGTTTCCGTTGCGGAGATCTTGATTTTTGTCCGGCACGTCGAGCACAGAATGGTTGGGTTGCAGCGTAGAGTTGCGATGGCGAACATGTTTAGACGAAGCGTTCCGGTTTGTCATGGTTTGGCGGGCAGTTCGTTCGTGACGTCGGCACAGGCTTTCGTCTGCACCGGAACGGTCCAAGAAACTTTGAGGAGCGGTCAACGTGCATGGTTTTAGTTTTTGAGTTTGGATGTTGGAGCAGCCTCGGAGCGAACTTTTTTCGTCGCGCCGTTCACCCGCACGAGCACCTCGCGCGGCTCCGCAGAGACGATGCGGTAGCTCGTTGCCTTGCCGTCTTTCCATTCGACATCGACGGTGAATCCGCCGCGCGCTCGAAGACCTTTCACGCTGCCGGCGGGCCATGCCTTCGGCAGCGCGGGCAGCAGGTGAATCTCGTCGAGATGGCTTTGCAGCAGCATTTCGCAGACGCCCGCCGTGTAGCCGAAGTTGCCGTCGATCTGAAACGGCGGATGCGTGTCGAGCAGGTTCACGTAAACGCCGCCGCCCTTGCTGTAGTTCGTCTCCGTGCCGCCAACGAGCCGCAGCAGGTTACCGATCAATGTGTGCGCGCGGTCGCCGTCGTGCAGGCGCGCCCACAGGTTGATCTTGTTTGCCGTGCTCCATCCGGTGCTCGAATCGCCGCGCGCATTCAGCGAGACCCGCGCGGCTGCCGCGAGTTCCGGCGTTCGCAGCGGCGAGATTTGGCGTCCGGGATAAAGCGCGACCAAATGCGAGAGGTGGCGGTGCGTGTCTTTGGGATCGTCGCGGTCCACCATCCATTCCTGAAGCTGGCCCCACTTGCCGATCTTCGGCGGAAGCAGACGGGCGCGCATGTCGGTCAGTTGTTTGCGAAAGTCCGCGTCCACTCCGAGCACCTGCAACGCCTCGATCGTGCTCGTGAAAAGATCCCACACCAACTGCTGGTCGAACGAGATGCCCGGCTCTTTCGGGCCGTGCTCGGGAGAAAGACCCGTGGGCGTGACGAGCGTGCCGTCCGGCTGCGGTTGCAGGCTGTCGATCCAGTATTCGCAGACCTCTTTCATCGCCGGATACGCGCGGTTGCGGAGATACTCCTTGTCGCCGGTGTAGCGGAAATGGTCGTAGCTGTTTTGCAGCATCCACGCGCTCGTGCCCGGCACCCAGTCCCAGGTCGAGCCGCCGAACAAACCGCTCTCGCCGCGCATCAACCAGCCGCGTTTCTTGAACTCCGCCCGCGTCGCCTCGATGCGCACGGCGCGAATCGAGTTCAGCCATTCCGTGTAAGGCTCGAAACACTCCGACAGGTTCGCCAGGTCGGCCGGCCAGTAATTCATCTGCACGTTGATGTCGGTGTGATAGTCGCAGCGCCACGGCGGGTTGTTCGAGTGGTTCCATTTGCCCTGAAGGTTCGCGGGCAGTCCGCCGGGGCGCGATGAGGAGATCAAAAGGTAGCGTCCGTATTGAAAAAGCAGAGCCTCCAGCGCCGGATCGTGCGTGTTCGTTTTGGTCAGGTTCACGAGCCGCGCATCGGTGGGAAGCGACGCGGGCGAGCCCGGCCCGAGATCGAGCGACACGCGCTTGAACAGCGACTGATAATCGCGCAGATGCCCGGCGAGCAGCTCGTCCCAACCGCGCTTCTGCGCGGCGTCCAGCCGGGCCGTGACCTTTGCGTGCGGCGGTTCTCCGCGCCAGCCTTTGCTGCGATCCTGAACGAAATCCGTTCCCGCGCTCAGCAGCAGCGTCACGCTGTTCGCGTTCTTGAAAACGATCGTGTCGGCGGTCGCTTCGAGCGCGCCACCGTCGTTGAGAACGAGCACCTGCGCCTCGTAGTTCAGCGCAATCGCGTAAGGCTCTTTCCGCTTCCCGAACTGGTAACCCGCCAGCGATCCCGACGACGTGAGACGGTTGCCGGCCGCGCTCACGGTTGCCTTGTGCATGTCCGTCAGCGACACAACGCCGGTCAGCGAACCGGGTTTGTCCGCCGTGAACCGAAACGCCATCACCTTTGCCGGATAACTCGCGAACGCCTCGCGCCGATATTTCACGCCGCCGCTCTCATAAGTCACCGTGTGAACGGCGCGCTCGATGTCGAGTTCGCGCCGGTAGTTTGAGAACGCCTGGTTTTCCGCGCCGTCGCCGAATTGCACGAACACATCGCCGAACGCCTGATACGCCCCCGTGTCATTTTCGTCGCCGATCCACAGGCTCTCCTCGTTGAACTGGATGCGCTCCTTCCCGACGCCGCCAAACAACATCGCTCCGAGCGGACCGTTGCCGATCGGCAGCGCCTGCGTCATCCACTCCTTCGCGGGCTGCTGATACCAGAGCTTGAGGTTGTCGTCGGCTGCGGCGGTGGCAATTGCGAGGAGGCCGGTGAGTGCGAGGAGCGGAGTTTTCATGGGAGCATTTTCAATTGAATCGAACAAACGTCGTTTGAGAAGCGAACGCCGTTTGAAAAAGGGAGCGCGGGCTTCCAGCCCGTTCTGAACGGCTTCCAGCCGTTCAGCGGGAGTCGGCTCGCCAATCGCGTGACGCATGGAAGTCATCGCGCTTCGATCCGGCTGGCAAGGATGCCAGCCGGAACGGGCTGGAAGCCCGCGCTCCCTTTTCCAACTGCATCGGTTGCGGATTCGATGTTTCGCGGGTTGATGATGAGGTTGTCGTCGGCTGCGGCGGCGGCAACGACGAGGAGGCTTGCGAGTGCGAAGATCGGAGTTTTCATCTGAGGTTTTTAGCTGGAACGAACGAACGGCGTTTGAGAAGCGAACGCCGTTTGAAAAAGGGAGCGCGGGCTTCCAGCCCGTCTCTGAACGGCTTCCAGCCGTTCAGCGGGAGTTGGCCCGCCAATCGCGTGACGCATGGAAGTCATCGCGCTTCGCACCGGCTGGCAAGGATGCCAGCCGGAACGGGCTGGAAGCCCGCGCTCCCTTTTCCAACTGCATCGGTTGCGGATTCGATGTTTCGCGGGTTGATGATGAGGTTGTCGTCGGCTGCGGCGGCGGCAACTGCGAGGAGGACGGTGAGTGCGAGGAGCGGAGTTTTCATCTGAGCATTTTCAGTTGAATCGAACGAACGTCGTTTGAGAAGCGAACGCCGTTTGAAAAAGGGAGCGCGGGCTTCCAGCCCGTTTCTGGACGGCTTCCAGCCGTTCAGCGGGAGTCGGCTCGCCAATCGCGTGACGCATGGAAGTCATCGCGCTTCGATCCGGCTGGCAAGGATGCCAGCCGGAACGGGCTGGAAGCCCGCGCTCCCTTTTCCAACTGCATCGGTTGCGGATTCCATTTTCCGAGAGCGGTGACTTCGACCTGACTTTTCGCGCGAATGTCCTCGGACGGCAATCGCGTGGTCGCCTTCTTCGCCGGGCAGATCGCCGACCATCGAACGACGGCGCACCGTGTTGCTTCGGCGTTTGGCTTTCACAGCACCGCCGGCTCGCCTTCGATCGCGAGCTTGATGACGGATGCGTTTTCATCGGGCGCCGTCGTCGGAACTGTCAGCTTCAATCCGTCCGCGCCGGACTCGACCGCGATCTTCGCGCCGGGTTGCGCGAGGAGCGATGCTGAGAGCACCTTGTTCTTCAGCGGCACCGTCAGCACACCGTCCTTCGGCCAGTCGAACACCTGCAAATAAAGCGTGTTGCCTTTGCGCGTCGCGCGTCCCCACGCGAGCGACGGAAACGGACTCGCCTTCGTGCCGTAAATGGACTCGCTGTTGACCTTCATCCACGCGCCGATCTCCTGAAACGATTTGACCGTCTCGGGCGTGAGGCTGCCGTCGCCTTTCGGCCCGATGTTGAGCAGGTAATTGCCGCCCTTGCTCGCGATGTCCACGAGGTTGCGGATCAAAGTTTTGCCGTTCTTCCACGCGTGGTCGGCTTCGTTGTAACCCCACGTCGTGTTGAGCGTCATGCAGGTCTCCCAATCCTTGCCGCCCATGCCGGTCGCCGGGATGCGCTGCTCGGGCGTGGTGAAATCGCCCTTGCTGTTGGTGAACGCCTGCGCCTCGTCTTGCGCCGCATGCACCGAAGCGCCCGAGTAGAGCCGGTTGTTCATGATGATCTTCGGCTGAATCTTACGCACCATTTTCACCAGATCGGTCGCGCGCCACGCTTCGTCGCCCTGGAAATCTTTCGAGCTGAAATCCCACCAGAGCACATCGACCGGGCCGTAGTTGGTGAGCAGTTCTTTCACCTGCGCGTGCAGGTAGTCGATGTATTTGGAATGATCGCGCTGGCCGTTGGGATAAGGCTTCCCGAGCAGCGGATGCGGCAGACCTTTCGCCTTCGCGTATTCGTATTGATCGTGGTGCCAGTCGATCAGCGAATGGTAAAAGCCGACTCGCAAACCCTCGGCATGCGCGGCGTCCACAATCTCTTTCGCGAGGTCGCGATGAAGTTTGCTGCCGGCGTTGTAGTCGCCGGCCTTCGACGAAAACAGCCCAAAGCCCTCGTGATGTTTCGTCGTGAAAACGACGTAGCGGCAGCCCGCCTGCTTCGCGAGTTTCATCCACTCGCGCGCAAAGCCCGGCACCGGCTTGAACAGCGGCAGCGCCTTGCCCGCGTAAGTGTCGGTGTCGGCCTTCACCCTTTGCTGAATCCATTCCATCCCGCCTTTCGATCCGATCGACTTGCCGTCCCAGTTTCCGGCCAGTCCCGAGTAAAGCCCCCAGTGAACGAACATCCCGAATCGTGCCTCGCGCCACCACGCCATCCGCGCGTCGCGCTGCGCGGGAGTTTCGCTAAACACGACCGTCTCTTCGGATTGGGCGTGAGAGTATTGCGGCAGGGCCGTGATGACGGCGAGCAGGCTGGCGAGGATCAAACAATGGCGGGTTTTCATAGGATGGATTGTTGTTACGGAATTCGAGGGGGGTGCTTTTCAGTTTGCTGTTTCCGAAACATCTATGCTGTCGCGGACTGTCCCGCCCACGGTTTGCGGGCATAGAGCCAGATCAGGAGGAACGCCGTGGGATGCAACGCAACCATCGCGTAGTAACACGGGCGATACGAGTAGTGGGTCACCACCCAGCCCACGGCTTCGTTCATCATGATGCCGCCAAAGGCGCTGCCGGCGGCAATGAAGCCGAAGGCCGTGGCCAGAATCCGCTTGGGAACCAGATCCACGATGTAAGTGCTGAGGCTCGCCAGCCACGCCGTATGCGCCAGCGCAATGATGGCGGCAAAAACGAACGAGCCGACCACGCCCGGCCACAGCGAAACCAGCGGTGCCAGCGGCACGAGGCAGGCGGCTCCCAGCATGACCCGGCGGCGGGAAGCCATGGATTCGCATCCGCGCCGGACGAAGAACCCGGAGATGAAGCCCGCAGAAAGAAAACCGATGTCGGCAGCCAGATAGACCGTCCAAATCCACGATAGCTGCGACTGCTCGAGATGCCGCTCGGTGCTCATGTATTTCGGAAGCCAGAAATTGAGAAAATACCAGACCGGATCAGTGAGCAGCCGCGCCATCATCAACGCCCACACGGCGGGATTGGTCAGGATGCCGACCAGGCGGGCGCGCCAGTCCAGGTTTTCCAATGAGCCCTCGTCCTGTTTTCGCTCCGTAAGAATCAACGTGCGCTCCTCCTCCGTCAGCCATTTGTGCTCCTCCGGCTTCCGGTAAAGCCACAGCCAGAGCGCCACGAACGTCAACCCGAACAGCGGGGTGATCATGAACACCGAACGCCAGCTCACATAGATCGAAATTTCGCGCGGATAAGCGTCTTCCAGCAACAGGCGGTTGAGCTTCACCAGCTCTTCAGCTTTGGTTTTCTCGGTTTTTACTTCGCCGCCCTTGCTTTCCCCGCCTTTGGAAATTTTCGCCAGGAGTTTCACGGTTTCCGGACGGCGGCTGGTGACTTTGGAAAACCGCTCCTCCTCGTAGATCGTTCCGCCGGCGGTGATGGCATTGAAATCCTGCGCAAGGAGAGATTGCAGGCGTTTAAGATTTTCCGGACTGCCTGAAGCGGCCGGCAGCAGTTGGCGGGTCTCCGGTGCGAGCCGGTCGCTGAGAAAAGCGGAAACGGGATCGACACGCTGCTCGAGTTTCGCGATGAGCGCCGGAGCATCCTTGAAACTGCCCGCCGTGAAAGTCGTATCGCTGAAATAGCCGGCAATCCCCAAGACAAGCAGAGGCGCAATCACCGCGCCGAGCGCCCCGCCGACGGAATACAGGCCCACCGCGATGCCGCGGTCGCGCGCCGGAAACCATTCGGAAACAACCTTGGGCGACGCCGTGTAGCCGCCCGCCTCCCCCAACCCGAGCATGAAGCGGAACACGCCCAAACTCGTCACCCCCCTGGCAATGCCGGTCAGGGAGTTGGAGATGGACCACCAACCGACAAAAAGACTGAGGGAGATGCGAGGCCCAAGCACGTCCACCAGCCAGCCCGAGCACAAATAGGCGATCGTGTAGGCGATCATGAAAAAGCTCATCACATGAGCGTATTCCTGGTCGCTGATGTTGAGATCCCTTTGGATGCTGGGGGCCAGCACCGCAACGGTGTTGCGGTCCAGATAATTCAAGACCGAGGCCAGAAGAAGCAGCCCGGCGATATACCAGCGGAAGTTGCGAATTTTCATGTCTTGCGGGGAAATTAAGGCTTCGAAAGAACCGGCGTCGCCGCGGCGCGGTCGAAGACGAGATAGGAAAGCGAGACGCACCATGCCGCGCCATAGTTCACCCAGCCTTCGCGATGCCGGTAGCCGCCCTCGGGATTGAACGGATACATCTCCGTGCCGGGCGATGACGAGAGCGAGCCGCGGCAAAGTTCCAAGCCGGGCACAGGTGTCGTTGCGATGTCCGACCGGCCAGCCGCGTTCAATGTCGGGGAATCCCATTTCGGGATGAAACGGAGCGGCGGCAAGGCGCGGGTTGCGTCCGAACAGGTTGTCGATGTGCGCGATGCCGATCTCGCGCAGGCGTTGCTTGAGCGCGGAGTCCTCGATCACCCAGGAGGCCGCGAGCGCGCAGGCCGGGAAGCCGGCGAGGTTGCCGGTTTCGTTCAGCTTCGGGATCGTCCAGTGCTGGTCGAGATCGTAGCGGCGGAAGTCCCAGAAGTTGTCCGAGCGCGCGACGACGACCTTCGCCCAATCGGTGATCTTTTCGCGGAGCCCGGCGGGAGCTTGTGTCGGATAATGTTGAAGCAGCCAGACGAGGTTGGGGATCGTGCGATGCTCGCTCGATCCGCTGGCCTTTGGTCGTGCGCGGATCGTTCCAGTCCACGTTCTTCACGATCCAATCCGCCTGCGCCACGGCGGCTTGAAGATAGCGGTCGGCGTCGGGACGATGTTCGCGTTTGGCGACTTCGTGCATGAGCAGGTTCGGCACGATCGAGTGACCGGGCGCGTGACGTCCTTTGTAGGGATGCAGAATGCCGGCAGCCGGGCTCGATCCCTCCATCTGCTCGGGCGTGATGTAGCTGTCCGCGCCCCACCATTTGTCGATGCCAAGCGAGCCGCTTTTCTCCCAGTTCTCGAAGGCGAAATCGCGGCAGCGCTCATAGAAAGAGCGCGGCAGCCACTTTTCAAAAGCCGGCCAATACGCCAGCAGATACGCGAACTGCTCGATCGTCTGCGAATGAATGCGACGCCGGTCCGGATCGCCGCTCCAGTCTTTCGTCGCGGGGTTCACGAGGTAATAGCCGAGGCCCCAGTGGATGAGCTTCACCACGTCGGGCGCGTCGGGCTTTGGCGGCTCGATCTCGTTGTAGTAACGCTTCACGGCGTCCATCACGCCTTCGCTGCATGCGTTTTTCGGATCGAACTTGAACGACGGATCGAGCACGCGCCGTTTGTCCGCCTGCCAGTCGATCTGGCGCGGCATCGCGACGACCGTCGCGGGATCGGCCTTGAAAAAAAGGACGAGCGAAGGAACGGCGAAATCGTAATACGTGCCGTCGCGCCACGGGCAGCCGCCGAACGCGCTCGGATGCGTGCCGACGACGCTGCGCACGTCGATGAGGAAATCGACCGCCGGCTGCCAGAACTTCGCCTTGAACAAGTCCGGGCCGATCGCGAAAGGATCGGACACGCCCTGCCCAAGCGAGCCGCCGCTGACGACGACCACGAAATCGCCGGAACCGGCGGGTGGCCGAAACTGCGAGAAGTCGCCCACGCCTTTTTGAATCGTGCCGCGAAACAGCGCGGTCATTCCTTTCGCCGGACGGATTTCAAACTTCGTGCCGTCCGGTGAGAGCGGTGCGGTGAAACGCATCGGCCAGCCGGGCTCGTAGCCAACCTGGTTGACCACCGCGAGGTGATGGGTGCGATCGACCGCGATCTTCGTCTGCTTGCCTGCGTCTTCGGCGTGGAGGCAGGCGAAGGCCGTCAGGAGGAGAACTGCGAGCGCCTTTTTCATGAGAGGCACTAGGCCGGCGGATAACAGCACACCTCAAAGAGCGCCGCCGGAACATGCGCGCCTGGCGCTTCGAGTTCGATCGCCAGCTCACTCGTTTGCACCGGCTGCGGCAGTTTGATCACTGCGCGGGTCTGATGGTTGTCGGCACACTCCGCGAGCACGTTTCCATGCGAATCGCAAATCTGGTAATGCCTGACGCAGAATGGCATGACGCGATCCGGGTGTCCCCACTGCACCGATTCCATCGCGTGATCGAAATCGGTGTCGAAGAAAAGTTCGATGCGTCCGATCGTCTGCGGTTTGTCCCACGTCAGGGTCAAACAGGGCGCGGTGTCCTCGAAGGCGGCGACCCAGGCATTGGCCTGCGTCGTCGGGCGGTTCGGGCCGGACAGCGCGTTTTGAGGAACGAAGACATCGAGCGGCGGCTCGAACGAGACGGCGAGGTTTTGTCCGCCCGGCCTGCGCTCAGGAATCCAGAACTCGAAGGTGTCCACGCCGACATCGCCTTCGGGACTTTGCACGGCATTCTTCGCGACCTTCCGGTTCGCGCCGTGCATCAGCGAGAGCACGCCGGTGATGCGCTGCTCACTGAGGCGAACGCTAGCTTCCATGCAAGGCATGAGGCAGACGAAAACGTAACGAGGCCGGTCGATGGTGACACCGAAATCGACAGTCACGGTCCGGCTCCTTCCTGCGCAGACCTTCACTGTTTGTTTTGCGAGAGTGACATCGGGCGTGAAGTTCCCCTCGCGTTCGGAAACCCGGAGCTGTAGTTCGAGTTCAGTGTCAT
Source organism: uncultured Verrucomicrobiae bacterium (assembly GCA_963751395.1). GTDB lineage: Bacteria > Verrucomicrobiota > Verrucomicrobiia > Chthoniobacterales > Chthoniobacteraceae > CAVVUC01. The sequence continues at coordinate 195,132 of CAVVUC010000002.1, forward strand.
TGTCGGCATCCAGAATGAACGAAACTCCCGGCATGGGGCCGGCCGCGACGGGCACAAGCATCGCGCGGGCGGACTCCAGGCGCAGCGAGGTGCTGCCGGTTTTCAATGAGCCGAGCGCGAGACTGCTCGATGCGCCCACCCTGGCAGAAGCGGCCAGATTGTTCCTCTCCGGCAGGACGACATGCGGGATGTAGTGGCCCGTGGCGAGGAGGCGCGTCTGAAGCTCCTTCATCCGCTCCGCGGCAACGAGGTCGCGCGGGAGCAGCATTTTTTCCCGGCAGATCGCCGCCGCCATGCCCACCACCTGCGCCGTGTGGCCGGTCGTCGCCATCACGCGCGTCGAGCCGAAGGCGACGTGCGACACGCTGATGATCCGCCCGGCGAGAAAGAGGTTCGTGAGATTGCGGCTGAAAAGCGAGCGGTAGGGGATTTGGTAAACGCCCTTGCTGTGCCATTGCGTGCAGCCCGGCTTCTGGCTGTAAACGCCGTCCGCGGGATGGAGGTCGATCGCCCAGCCGCCGAACGCGACCGCGTCGTCGTGCCGACGCTGCTCGATGACGTCCTGCTGGATGAGCATGTAGTCGCCCTCGAAACGCCGGCTCTCGCGTTTGCCGGGAATCGTGCCGACCCATTCGAGCGTGAGGTTCGCGGCCTCGGGAAACTTGCCGGAGTTTTTCACGTAGTTCCAGACACCATAGACGACCTTCCAGAGTTCCCATTTGATCTCCTCGGTCTGGTGGATCGTGTCGAGACGTCCGCCGTATTCGAGCCACCAAAACTGGCACCCGTGATCGACGGCGGAGATTTGTCCGAAGCGCGGGATTTTCGTGATGTCGTCGAGCGCGAACGCAGGCGGGACGAAGGTCACGGGTTTGCCGGTGTTCTTGCTGTAGAAAAAAATCGTGTGCCCAAGGAGCTCGCCGTATTCCTTGTTCGGCGCGAATTTTTCGCCGAACTCGTCGGACGCCTCCGCGCCGATGCGGAACGCCGCTCCCGCCTGGAATGCGACGATGCCATCGCCACTCGCGTCGCAAAACAGCGGGCCGCTCACCACATAGTGAGTCTGGTTCTGACTGCAAAATGCCTGCACCGACTCAACCGTCTCCGCGTCGCGTTTTGTGACGGAAAAAACAGCCGTATTGAGCAGAAGCTGGATGTTCGGTTCGGCGGCCACCTTGTCGAGCAGGACAGCGTCGAAAAAATGCGGGTTCCCCTCGGGATTGCGGTAGGTGTTTTCCACGAAAATCTCGTCGATCACGCCGCCCTCGCGCGCCCAGCGGTTGTTGTTGCCCATGTGCGAGGTCGCGCCAAGCGCCCAGAGCCGGACTTCGCTCGATGCGTTGCCTCCGAGCACGGGGCGGTCCTGGATGAGAATGACCTTGAGACCTTCACGCGCAGCGGTGATCGCGCAGCAAGTGCCGGCGAGACCGCCGCCGACAATAACGAGGTCACCGGCAAGTTCCACGGTGTTCAGGGAACGAAGTTCAGGCGAATAATCAGAGCGAATAATCATGGGAACTTAAAAACGGTTCGAGAGTTGAGCAAAAACGCCGGTTCCCAGCAACCGAACAAATCAAACGTGGGAACGTTCGTGAAACGCGCTGCCGGAAAATGACAACGCGTTTCTAAGGCGAATTCGTCGCCAGAGCAAACCTATTTCGGAATCAAACTACGAAAACGCGACATCTGCATCTGAAACAGATCCGCGCTCGCGCAGCCGGTGGATGTCGCCCGCCAGGAAAGCCCGGCGAACTCAACTCCACATGAAGCTCTCGATCGCGTTGACGTCGTGGACGACGTCCTCCCAGCAGAGTTTGACGCTATCGGGAGCCAGTCGCAGCTTCTCGAGGGTATTGGGATGCAGCGATTGATCGAACTCGTCCCAGCTTCCGTTGTTCGCGCTGACTTTGGCGCATGCATTCGCCACGTGAAGAAGGTTGGCGAGGCCGGAATGCTCGAAGTCGGGCATGTGATGGAAACGGACAGCAGTGGTGATTTCAGGTGGAATCCCCCAGCCTTCGAGAATCATCGCCCCGATCTGGGGATGATCCGCTCCAAGGACTTCGAGTTCGGCGTCAGCTCCGTCCATCCCGCTGTCTTGCATCAACGCGACAATCGCATTGCGGTGCTTTTCATCGGCGAAATTGATCACCATTTTTCCAATGTCATGCAGCAGCCCTGCGGTAAAACAAAGGTCCGGCGTCGCACTGAACCCCTTGCAGTGCTTGAGGAGGTAACGAGCTGCCAGCGCGCACTGGACCGAATGCCGCCAGAGCACGTTCGGATCGGGACAATAGGTGGTTTTCCGCACCGTGAACAGCCGGCCCACAGTCAGGGACATGACCTTGTGTGCGATAAGTCCGTTCCCGAGCCGCAGAACGGCTTCCTGCAATGAAGTGATTCCGTGCGAGGCGTGGAACTCGACGCTGTTGCAGAGCCGCAGAATTTGGGTCGTGAGGTCTGCGTCCATCTTGACGAGATCCACCACCGATTCACACGAGTAGTCCGGGCTTTGAAGGAGGGCATTGAGCTGAAATGCGATCGGCGGAGCAACCGGGAGATGATTCGCCTTGCGCGTCGATTCGATGAGCAACTCGGCTGGCGTTTTGGTCCCCGGCGCAGCGGTTCGATTGCGCGGCTTTTCCTGAACTAAAGTGTCACTTTGCACCATAGCCGCTGGTTATCAGCACGAGCCGCGCCACAAATTGCCACAGTTTGGATTAGGCGCTCGCAATTCCAGCGCCTTTCACTACAACGATTCCCGTAGTGCGCATCCTCTTTCTGAATCAGTATTTTCCACCCGATCCTGCTCCGACCGGCCTTCTCATGAGGGAACTGGGCGATCGTTTCGCGGCCCAGGGGCACGAGGTGGACTACGCCTCATCGCGGCAGGATTATCGCGGCGCGAAGAAAGGCGGGAGCCGCACGCTGCGCGAACTCAGCGGGCTTTTTTCGATCCTTGCGCGCGGATGCAAGGCGCAACGGCCCGATCTCGTGATCTCCGGCTCCTCGCCCCCGTGCCTTTTGATTGTCGCAACGCTGATCGCGTGGCGGCATCAAGCAAAGTCGATCCACTGGCTGTTCGACATGTATCCGGAACTGGCAGTGGCACTGGGCGAGGTGAAATCGGGCTTCGGGTCGCGGTTGTTCGAGAGGCTGATGGGATGGGCTTATCGCCGCACGAACCTCGTGATCGCGCTCGATGCGGACATGCTGGAGCGGTTGAAAAAATACGGCGTAACTGCCGAGGTTTCCCGACCGTGGGTTTTCGATTCGCGGCTCACGGCTCCTGTGGATCCGCCGCCGCCTCCAGACTCCGGGTGGACGTGGATTTATTCCGGCAATCTCGGACGGGCGCACGAATGGGAGACGCTCCTGGAGGCGCAGGCGCTGCTGGAAGAACGCGGTCCAGAGTGGCGGCTGGTTTTTCAAGGCGGAGGCCCCTCCTGGTCACGCGCCCGGACGCGGGCGCAACAACTCGGTCTGCAACGCTGCGAATGGAAGCCCTACGCAGGGGAGGCGGAGTTGCGCGATTCACTGCTGCGCTGCCGTCTGCTGACGGTGACGCAACTCCCGGAGACGAAAGGCCTGCTATGGCCAAGCAAGCTGTCGTTCGCGTTGACGATGCCGCGCCCTTTGCTCTGGGTGGGGCCAACCGACGGCGCCATCGCAAGCGAGCTGCGGAACTATCCGCACGCCGGCGTGTTTGCCCCCGGCCAGTTTCGAGAGATCGCGGACTGGCTCCATCGCCTTTCATCAAATGCGGCAGCGCCTGTCACAAAGACCTTCGACGCAGCCCAACACCGCGCCTCAACTCTACGCAAATGGGACGAATGGATCGCCGCAGTTGGAGGCTTGCGTCTTTAGTTGCGAAAAACGGAATGGCATTTTAAGTGCTAAATGCTTCGGAGTGAATGGGATCGCTGAAAACATCCACAAAAAACAAGACGAAATCGGAAACATCGAGTCTCCGGTAGGAACCTTGTTGCGCCCATGATTCTTTCGCTCTGTTTCTTTTTGATGGGCTTCCTGGTTTCCTTCCTCACGACCCCTGTCGTCATTGGCTTCGCGCATCAGGGATTGGGGCTCGACAGGGCGGACGAATCGCGCAAACGCCACCGGGTGCCCACGCCGAGACTCGGCGGGATGCCGGTCATGTTCGCGCTCTCAATCGGATTGCTGATCATCCTCAGCATGAAGCCCGCTTACCGGAGCGACTGGTTCCCGATTTTGCTCGGCTCGGTGCTGATGTTCGGTCTCGGATTGTGGGACGACTTCAAACCCATCGGCGCGAAGAAGAAGCTCGCCGGCCAGATTGCGATTGCCGCCCTTGTGAATTTCCTCGGGCTCAGCATCGACCGGGTGACCTATCCCGGCGGGGCGTGGAGTGTGGAACTCGGCGGATGGAGTCCGCTGGTGACGATCTTCTGGCTGATTGCCGTGCCGAACATCGTGAACTTGATCGACGGGTTCGATGGGCTGGCCGGCGGCCTGGGCATGTTCATGGCGGTCACCCTCGGGATTGTGGGTCTGCTGGGAGAACAATTGCCTGTGGCATGGTATGCCTTCACGATGGCCGGCGCGCTGCTCGGATTCCTCTGCTTTAATTTTCCGCCGGCTCGAATTTTCCTCGGGGACGGCGGCGCTTATCTGGTAGGTTTTTGCATCGCGGCAATGTCGCTCACGAGTTCAAACAAAGGCTCGATCGCCGCCGTGCTGCTGGTCACCATCGTGGCGCTCGGAATTCCCATCATCGATACGTCGATGGCCTTGATCCGAAGAGCCTTGCGGGGCTTCCCTCTTTTTCACGCCGACGACGAACACATCCATCACCGGCTCGAAAACCTCGGCTTCTCCAAGCGGCGCATCGTGGTGGGCATCTACGGAATCTGCCTGGTGCTCAGCCTGATGGGACTGAGCATTATCTGGAGCCAGGGACAGACGATCCCGGTCGCCATCGGAACCGTTTTCCTGCTCGCCATGTTCGCACTGCGGTATTTGCACCTGATCCGAAATTGGAGCGATCTGCAGCAGCGCATCAAACGTTTGATGGGCCGTCGGCGCGTGGTGCGTTACGCGCTCTTGCAGGCGCAACTGATGGAATTGGAGGTTGATCGTTGCAGCGAATCGGAGGAGTTTTGGCCGATTTTCCAAAATGCCCTGCGCAGAGTCGGGCTTGTAGAAAACCCCCTGGAAATGACAGAGAAACACCTCACGATTTACGTGAACCACAACGGAACCACTCCATGGACTCTCTACGCCCGCGAGCACGGGGCCACTCAGTTTGAATGGCAGCGGATCGCGGAATGCTTCCGTCCGACTTACGTAAAAGCGAAACATAAATGGCATTCCTAAGCCGCAAAATCGCCCTGTCGATTTTCGGCGTCATCATCATCTCCGCTCCATTGGTTTTCGGGGCGGTCGATCGCAGTTATCAGGTCGCCCTGACGGCCTTGCTTGGATTTGGCCTGCTGGCCGTCGAACCGCTGTTTCCAAGGTTCGATAAGATTGCCGGAAGAACACTTCTATTGCTGGCGGCAATCCTCATCGTCTCCCAGTTCGCCCCTCATTTTCTTTTCAGAAAACCCGAGTGGCGCAGTCTGCTGGGGGGCGATTTCGGCCTGTCGTTTCCATTCACTCATCATCCGGAACCGGCCCGCGCCCTGGATGCCCTGCTCACGATCTTCATCGCGGCAGTCTGGTTTTTTTGGGTGCAAAAACTGGGGGATGACCGGGATCAGCGCCTGTTGCTGGCCTGGATGCTTTTTACCTCCTCGGCATTGCTCGCGATCGTGTGCCTTGTGCTGGGAACCTCGTCCACGGGACTCATTTATGGTTTCCGTCCGACGCTCTGCTGGTCTGGCTACGGACCTTTTCCCAACCGGAATCACACCGCATGCTTCCTTGCGATGGGCGTGCCTGTCGGCATCGGCTGCGTGGTGACGGCTGCGCGCCGCAAACGGTTCATTCCGCTTGCCATCGGCCATGTTTTTCTCGGTCTCATTGTTGTGGCGCTCCTTGAGAGCAGATCGCGCGGCGGTCTCACGGCACTCGCCGTGGGGTTGTGTTTCTATCTGGCGCTGGCGCTGATTCAAAGCCGGACACGTAAAATGCTGGTCTTGATTCTCGCCTGCGCGTTTCTTGCCTCGGCGATGTTCCTCGCTTTTGGATCGAAGGTGATGGGACGATTCAACGCCGACGGAGCCACGTCCACGCAGACGCGGAAGGAAATCTGGCAGGACGCGATCGGCCTGTGGAAAGAGGCGCCGTTGCTCGGGCATGGGTTGGGCACTTTCACCGGCATCTTTCCGGTCTATCAAACCGTCAGGCTGGACAACCAGGTCGTGCTTCATCCTGAAAGCAGTTGGGTCCAGTGGCTCACGGAACTGGGCTTCATTCCAGTCGCCATTGCTTCGATCGCCCTGCTGATTTTTCTCATCAAGAACCTCGCCGAAATGCTGCCGAGAAAAAACGGGTTCTTCCTCCGTGTCGGCGGTCTTTCTGCCGTGGCAGTCCTGTTGAGCCATTCGATTTGGGATGTGCCGGCCCATCGCTGGGCCACCGCAGCCTTCGGGCTTGCCGCTCTTGCGCTAGTTTCTCCGTTTCGCTCGGACGAGCTGCGAACGGGAGCCGATCGACGATTGGGATTTGCGGTGCTGGGCGTCGCCTTCTTCTGGCTGTTGCCTTTCATAACAGGATTCCCGGCCTGGTCCCCGACGACGACGGAGTTGTTGCTCGCCCGCGAAACGAAGACTCCGGGGCAGGTGCCGCTGTCCGATCTCGAACGAGCGCTCCGTTTCTTTCCGCTCGAATCCGATCTGCATCAGGCAATCGGCATGCGCCAGTTGCCTTCTCCGGATTCGCAGGACTCGGCATGGCAGCATTTTAGCGTGGCAAACCGTCTCCAGCCCTCTTGCTGGAGCCTGCCGGCGAACCAGGCCGCCGCGACCCGGCGATTTTCCGCGGGGATGTCACTCCATTTCTGGACGGTCGCAATCGAGCGCGCAGGGCCTCGCGGCGACGAGATTTTCCAGATGGCGTATAAGGACACGAGCGATCTGCCGGTGGCCGGGTCATTCTGGGGTGGTTACGTTGAGACTAAACCGTCGATGCTTCTGCCCTACGCAAAGTGCGTCCCCGACGACGAGGCGGTCCGCTGCTACTCTCTTTGGTGGCAAACCCGGGCCCTCACCGGGCCGCTCCAGCAATTTGAGGTCGATGCTTTTTACAACAACGCCTCTCGATGGGGCAAACGCGGCGATCTGGACGCGTGGATGAAGCGTTATCCAGAGTGGGAGGCGCGCGATTACCGCGAATGGGCAACCCTCCTGCACGGGTGGAAGGACGACGCCCTTGCCTGGAGGATCATTTCCCGCTGGGTGAGAGAGCCCGAAGTCGTCAAACGGCGCGTTTCGACATCGACGCCGCTCCTCGAAATGCAATGGGCAAAGGATCCCAAGGACTTTCTCAACGCGCAAGCACTCGCCGAAGATTGCATTCTGGAAGGCAAGAAGGAGAAGAGCGACAAGGTCATCTTATCGGTGGCCGAAAAAGAACATCCTCCCCGCTGGTTCCTGCGCAAGGCCGCCTACATCCATGCGGAGCGCGGCGATTACACGAGCGCCGTGAACGCGATGCTGCGTGGAACCTAGCCGGTGCCGTTTGACTCTCCCGCTCCCAATCCTATAGTCCAACCCGTCATGGACCCCCAGATTCGCCAGCGCATTTACGATTTCATCGAGCAGAAATCCCTCCGGAAAACAGTGCAGCGCGACGCGATCATCACCGCTGCCTTCAGCACGCAGGAGCATTACACCGCCGAGGATCTCCTCGCCATGGCGAAAAAAATCGAGCCGTCAGTCTCCCGCGCGACCGTTTATCGCACGCTGCCGCTCCTCGTGGAATGCGGAGTCTTGAAGGAGATGGATTTCGGCAAGGAGTTCAAATTTTACGATCCAAACTTCGCCGAGCATCCCCACCACAACCACCTCATCTGCGTCGATTGCGACAAGATCGTCGAGTTCGAGGACCGCAACATCGACACGCTCGAGGACTGCATCACCAAACGCCTCGGCTTCTCGCCCGCGTCGAAAACGATCCGCATCGAAGCGACGTGCGACAAACTCAAGACGCTGGGTGCCTGCAAGAATCGCGGCGAGGCGAAAGCGTGAATGGTGAATGGTTGCCGGATCGCGTCCGGGGTTGACCATTCACCATTCACCATTCACAAATCACCACTCCTATGTGGAAGGGTCGCTTCAAATCAGACACCGCCGAGCTTTTGAAAAAATACAGCGAGTCGATCTCGTTCGACTGGCGGCTTTATCGCCACGACATCGCCGGTTCGATCGCGCATTCGAAGGCGCTCGCTGAAGCCGGATTGATCAGCGCGGACGAGCAGAAAAAAATCGAGGCGGGCCTGCTGCAAATCCGCGACGAGATCAAGCGCGGAGAATTTCCGTTCGACCCGAATCTCGAAGACGTTCACATGAACATCGAGGCCGCGCTAACCAGACGGATCGGCGACGCGGGTGCGAAACTCCACACGGCTCGCAGCCGCAACGACCAGGTCGCGCTCGACTTGCGCCTCTATCTGCGCGACGAGACCCGGGAAATCCAAACCCGCCTGCGCGCCTTGCAGCGAAGCCTCGTCGGGCTCGGCTTCCGCAACAGCGACGTGATCATTCCCGGCTACACGCATCTCCAGCGCGCGCAGCCGGTGTTGTTCGCCCATCATCTGCTCGCTTACGTCGAGATGTTTCAGCGCGATTGCGACCGCCTCGACGACGCCGGCAAACGCATCGACGTGATGCCGCTCGGCTCCGGCGCCATTGCGGGCTCGACCATCAATCTCAACCGCGAACTCATCGCGCGCGAACTCGGGTTCCCCGCGATCTCGCAGAACAGCATGGACGCCGTGAGCGACCGCGATTTCGCCTGCGAAGTGCTCGCGGCCATCGCGATGATCGGAATGCACCTTTCACGCTTGAGCGAGGACGTAATCCTGTGGGCGACGAGCGAGTTCAAGTTCATCACGATCAGCGACGCCTTCACGACCGGCTCGTCGCTCATGCCGCAGAAAAAGAACCCCGACGTCGCCGAACTCACGCGCGGCAAAGACCGGACGGCTCTACGGCAACCTCCTCTCGCTGCTCACGACGCTGAAAGGTCTGCCGATGACCTACAACCGCGACATGCAGGAGGACAAGGAGCCGGTGTTCGACTCCATCGACACGATCGGGGCGGCGCTCGAAGTCGTCGCCGCGATGTTCGACGGAATCGAAGTCAACCGCGCCGCCTGCGCCGACGCCGTCAGCGACGCGAGCCTGATGGCCACGGACATCGCCGATTACCTCGTGAAAAAAGGAGTGCCGTTTCGCAAAGCCCACGAGATCGTCGGTCGATCCGTCGCGCTCTGCTCCGCGAAGAACACCGATCTGCGCGGCCTGGCGCTCGACGATTACAAAACGCTCTCGCCGGTTTTCGACGCCGACGTTTTCCAGATGCTCGACGCAAACCAGTCCCTCGCCGCGCGCACCAACGCCGGCGCGCCCTCACCCACGAACGTCGCCGCGCAGTTGAAGCGATGGGACCGGCAACTCGCCGAAACGCGTCAGGACACCCAGAAACCGCCGTCATCCTGAGCACAGCGAAGGCTCCCTCATTTTTCTTTGGCAAAACGGTTGAACAGACTAGAGACTCGCCCACTCAAAACGACAGCGCGCATCGCATGAACTTCCACAATTTCGTCCGCGACAGTGAAGGCTGGGAACTGCTTGGCGAGGAACTCGCGTTCTCGAATCCGCATTTGCAGGTGCGGCTCACGCGCCTCAAGACGCCGAGCCGCCCCGACGGTTGCGCGTGGACGGTGGCCCATCGCAAAGCCGGCGCGGTCGTTGCGCCGATCACCGCCAATGGCGACCTGCTGCTTGTGCGGCAGGAGCGCGTTCCGGTGCGCGCGAGCTTGTGGGAATTTCCCGCCGGCCAGATCGACGAGGCCACGGAACACGACGAACTGGCGATCAAGCAAACAGCGCTGCGTGAACTGCGCGAGGAGGCCGGCTACGAACTTGCGCCGGGCGGCGAGCTGATCCCGATGGGCTACCATCTTTCGTCACCCGGTTTCACCGACGAGCACACGTATTTGTTCGCTGCGCGCCCGGTCGTCCCAAGCCCGCAGGGACCGGCGCATGACACGAATGAAGCGATCACCGGGTGCCGCGCGTTTTCCCTCGCCGAATTCCGCGCGATGATCGCGAGCAACGAGATTCGCGACGCAAATACGCTCAGCTCATTCGGCCGCATGTGCGCCCTCGGCATCCTGTAGAAGACCGCCCGAATGACGAATGACGAAGCACGAATGACGAAGCACGAATCCACCGCTCCCACACCCGCCGACTCCCCGCGCGATCATTCGGATTTCGGATCTATTTCGTCATTCGTCATTCGTCATTCGTCATTTTAACCCCCATGTCCTGGTTGCAGAATCTTTTCAAACTCCGCGAAGACCCCAATTCCGAGGTGGTGAAACCATTCCTCGAACACCTCGAGGATCTGCGTTGGATGCTCGTGAAAATGGCGGTCACGCTCGTCGTCGGCATGACGATCAGCTTCTGTTTTCGCGTCGATCTCGTGCGTGTTTTGCAAAAGCCATTGCGCGACATCGACCCCGGGCTCGTCGCCAATCTTCAGGTGTTCGGCGTGATGGATTCCCTGCTCATCTCGATCCGGCTCGCGTTCTATGCCGGCATCGTCATCACGTTTCCGCTGCTCATGTTTTTCGCCGCGCAATTCGTGCTGCCCGCCCTGACGCTCAAGGAAAAGAAATACATCATCCCCGGCATCCTCATCGGGTTCGTTCTTTTCGGAATCGGCGTCTGCATTTCCTACTACCTCGTCCTGCCGCGAACACTTGAGTTCTGCTACAAAGACGCGCAGTCGCTCGACTGGACGCTGCGCCCGCCGGCCGACTACTACTTTTCCTTCGTCACGAACATGACGCTCGCGCTCGGGCTTGCGTTCGAGTTGCCGATCGTCGTGATGGTTCTGAACTACCTCGGTTTTCTGAGCGTCGATCTCATGCGCCGCACGCGCATCTACGCGATTCCGTTGCTGTTCGCGCTGGCGGCAATCATCGCTCCGACGCCCGATCCCTTCACACTGTTCGCGTTCGCGATCCCGCTCTGCCTGCTCTACGAAGGCTGCATCTGGCTGGCGTGGCTGCTTGAGAGGAAGCGGTCGGCAGTCTAGCACGGTTCGCCAAACAAGATGCGCCGCCAGTTTTTTCGAGTTCCGCTTCCCGCCGGCGCGCTCTTCATTTTCATCGCAACCGCGCTCGTCTATCTGCCAGCCCTGCGCGCGGGGTTCATTTGGGACGATCCGGAACTGCTGACGGAGAACCCGCTCATCCACGCTGCAAACGGCATGCAGCGCATTTGGTTCGGGGCGGAGGCTCCCGATTTTTTCCCGCTCACGCTCACGAGCTTCTGGTTCGAGTGGCGGTTGTTTGGCGAAAATGCGGCAGGCTATCACGCGGTGAACGTCGCTCTGCACGCAGCGGGCGCGGCGCTGCTCTGGCGCATTCTCGTTCGGCTGCGAGTGCCCGGAGCGCTGTTCGCAGCGCTGCTGTTCGCGTTGCATCCGGTGAACGTCGCGTCGGTCGCGTGGATCGCCGAGCGCAAAAATACGCTCTCGATGTTTTTCTATCTGGTTTCCCTGCTCTGCTGGTTGCGCGATGACGACGCCGGGGATCGCCGCTATTACTGGTGCGCGTTGATCGCTTTTCTTTGCGCGCTGCTGAGCAAAACATCGGTCGTCATGCTGCCGGTGGTGCTGCTCGGGCTTGCGTGGTGGAAGCGCGGCGGAATCACCCGCCGCGACCTCCAGCGGACGGCGCCGTTCTTCGCCGCATCACTGCTGCTAGGCGTGGTGACCATCGCGTTTCAGCATCGCAATTTCAGCGATGATCTTCCGCAGGACTCGCTCGTTTTGCAGGTGGTCCGCGCTGGATGGATCATTGGCTTTTACGCGCTGAAAACAATCTGGCCGTTTCCGCTTTCCCTCGTTTATTCACGATGGAATCTCGACGTGCGCTCGCCGCTCGTCTGGCTGCCGACTCTCGCAGTCATGAGTTTTTTCGCGTGGCTGTGGTTCTCGCGCGCGAAAGGCTGGTCGCGTCATTTGCTGATGGGTTGCGGTTATTTCGTCGCGATGCTTCTGCCGGTCTGCGGAATCATTTCGATGACCTTCTTCAACCAGGCGTGGGTTGCCGACTGGTGGCAATACGCCGCGATGCCCGGACTGCTCGCTCTCGTCGGAGCGGCGGGCGCGACGCTCTGGCGGACGCGGGAGCAATTGCGTCTGCCGCTTCTCGTGCTCGGAGTCGCGGCACTCTCGCTCCTGGGTTGGCGCACATCGCTCGAAGCCCGCACGTACGAGTCGCTCGAAATCAACTGCCGCCATGCGCTCGCGGCGAATCCTTTCGCGTGGGGAATCCGCAACAATCTCGCGCGTGAGCTCGCATCCACCGGCCGGACCGAGGAAGCGCTGGCGCTTTACCGGGAAGGCTTGCGGCTCGAACCCGGCCAGAAGCTGACGCTCGACAACCTTGGCAAGACGCTCGTGACGGAGGGTCGCTGCGAGGAGGCGCTGCCTTACTGCCTCGAGGTGGTGAAATTGCAGCCGAAATACGCCGCCGGCCGCAACAGCCTTGGCGCCGCGCTGGCCGGACTCCGGCGCTACGACGAGGCGGCCATCGAGTTCCGCGAAGCCGTTCATTTGCAGCCCGCCCGGATTGATTACCGCGTGAATCTCATCCGGGTCCTGGTGCTCTGCGGTCGCTTGGATGAGGCGGAAAAGGAAGCGCAGAACGCCTTTCGCCTCGCCCAAATGACGCGTCAACGCCATCAGCTTTCAAGTCTCGCTGCGATGGTCGAGTCGATCGAAAAGGCGCGGGGCGCCGCGGCGACACCGTGAATTTGGACTTTTCAGGACACAACCAGCTTGACCTCTGAGGAGCGAAAATCGCACCCTGCCATCATAGGAGTTTGATTTCCCCAACATGAATATGACATCTCGCGAACGTGTGCTCGCCGCCATCGCACACAAGGAACCCGACCGCGTGCCGGTCGATCTCGGTGCCACGCCCTCATCGGGCATTTCCGCAATCGCCTACGCGCGCTTGAAAAAACATCTCGGTATCACCACCGGACGGACTCGCGTTTACGATGTCGTCCAGCAACTCGCCGAACCGGAGGAGGAAATCCTGAGCCGGTTCAAAATCGACGCGGTCGATCTCGGGCGCACTTTCAACACGCGCGACGACGACTGGTATCCGGTCACGCTATTCGACGGCAGCGCCGCATTTTACCCGAACTGGTTCCGGCCCGAAGCCACGCCGGACGGCGGCTGGCGCGCGCTCGCACCCGATGGCGTCGAGATTGCGGTCCAGCTCAAGGACATGAATTTCTACGACCAGACCTGCTTCCCGTGGCTCGACGATTATCCCGCCGACATGTCCGGTCTTCCCGCCGCGATGGGCAGAGTCCACTGGGCCGCGCTCGCACACTCGCCGTGGGATCACGCTGGCGAAGCCGGTTTCTGGGAAAAACTTCGCGCCAACACGATCGCTCTCCGCGAGCAGTCCGATCGCGCGATCATGGTGGTTGTCGGCTGCAATCTTTTCGAGTGGGGCACGTTCCTGCGACGCATGGACAACTTCCTCATGGACTTGATCGCCGAGCCGGAGAACGTCGATCGGCTGCTCGATGCGCTGATGGAAATCCATCTCGCCACTCTCGAAAAAGTCTGCCGCGCTGTGGGCGATGTGGCCGATGTCTGCCGATTCGGCGATGACCTCGGAACCGACACCGGGCCGTTCATGGCTCCGGCGACATACCGCGAGTTTTTCAAACCGCGCCACACGAAGCTCTGCGAATACGTGCATCGCCATTCGACGATGAAGACTTTCCTCCACTCGTGCGGCTCGATCCACGCGCTGCTGCCCGATCTCATCGCGGCCGGCTTCGATGTCGTGAATCCCGTGCAGACCGCCTGTCGCGACATGGAGCCCGACCGGCTCAAGCGCGAGTTTGGAAAAGACATCACCTTCTGGGGCGGTGGAGCTGACACGCGCGCCACGCTAAATCACGGTTCGCCGGAGGATGTCCGTCGCGACGTGCTCGAACGCCTGCGCATCTTCGCGCCGGGCGGCGGGTTCGTGTTCAACACGATCCACAACATTCTTCCCGACGTGCCGCCGCAGAACCTCGTCGCCATGTTCGACGCGATCGAAGAGTTCAACCGCGCCGGCGCGTGACAATTTGTGAATGACGAAGCACGAATGACGAATGACGAAGGAAGTCCGAAATCCAAATGAATGTGCCGGGCCGAGCCAGGTGTGGAAATGGAAACCTTCGGACTTCGTCATTGCGGCATTCATTCGTCATTCGTCATTCGTGCTTCGTCATTTCCCCTCCCTTGTCTGATAACTTCCAATAACCCGCTTTACCATGCCTCACGAACTTCTTGCCGAACTGGCGTCGCGCCCGCTGCTCTGCGACGGCGCGATGGGAACACAACTTCTTGCCCGCGGTCTCACCAGCGGCGAATGCGGAATGGTTTGGAACGTCGAGCGGCGCGACTCGGTGCAGCAGGTCCACGAAGCCTACGCGCAGGCCGGATGCAGCCTGATCACCAGCAACACCTTCGGCGGTTCGCCGACATCGCTCGCGCGTCACGGCCTGGAAAATCGTGTCGCGGAACTCAACCGCGCCGGAGCCGAACTCGCGCGCGCGGCGGCGGGCGACTCGGGCTGGGTGCTCGGCGACGTCGGGCCGTTCGGAGATTTTCTCGAACCGCTCGGCGACACGACGGCGGAGCAGCTTCGCGAAATTTTTCGCACCCAGATCGCGGCGCTGATCGAAGGCGGCGCGGACGCGATCCTGGTCGAAACGATGAGCGATCCGGCTGAAGTCGAGGTCGGAATCGCCGCCGCGAATGACGCCGGCCCGCTGCCGGTCATTGCGACTTTCGCTTTTCAAAAAGCAGCGGGAAACACATTCCGCACGATGATGGGAACCACGGTCGAGGAGGCGATGCAGCGGGCGATTGAAGCCGGCGCGAGCATCGTCGGCGCGAACTGCGGCACGGGTTTGTCGCTCGAAGATTACGTCGCGCTCGCCCGCGAACTGGTCCGCGTCTCCGGCGACACACCGGTCATCCTGCAACCGAACGCGGGAGCGCCGCAGGTCGTCAACGGCGAGACGGTCTATCTCGCCACGCCGGATGAAATGGGCGCGCTTGTGCTCGCGCTGCTCGAGGCAGGCGTGCGCATCATCGGCGGCTGCTGCGGCACGTCGCCCGCGCACCTCGGTGCGATGGGGCGCGCGCTTCGTTGAAACCGCGCGTTCAATCCGTGAACGCCGGCACAACCATCCGCGTTTCTTCGTCGGGAAAAACGCGCGCGCTTTCCGTCGCCGACCCGTCGCCGACACTTGCCGATCTGCTCGCGGCGAACGGTTTTCCGCTGAACACGCGCTGCAACCAGCGCGGCCTCTGTCGCGGATGCGCCGTGGTGATTGAGGGCGGTTCGTTCATCGACACGCGGGACAACCGTGCCGTTTCTGCGACCGAACCCATCGAAGTGCTGGGCTGCCGCTGCCGTGCCGTTCCCGGAGGCGAACTCGAAGTGCGCATACCGGGAAAGTCGCTGCTGTCTCATCCGCCCGCCGTCGTGAGCGACTTCCGCATCGATGTTCCGACGGGTTGCGATCCGATTTTCGCCGCGTGGGAATCGCGTCCGCTCGGCGTCGCGGTGGACATCGGGACGACGACCGTGGCCCTGCTGCTCGCGGAGCTTGCCAGCGGAAAGATCCTTGCGCGGGCGAGCGGCTTGAACGCGCAAGTGCGTCACGGCGACAATGTCCTCACGCGCATTCACCTTTGCCAGACAGACAAAGCGAACATCGCAATGCTGCGGGATGCTTTTTGGAAAGAAACCTTCCGCCCGCTGCTGAAGGAGCTGCTGCAAAAGGCCGGAGTGGACATCGCGCAGGTCGCCGGCGTGTGCGTCGCTGGCAATACGACCATGCTGCATCTCGCTGCGGACGAAGATCCCACGCCGCTCGGCATGGTTCCGTTCACCCCGCGCTTCCTCGATCAACGCCGGCTCGACTCGCAAACCGCCGGGCTGCCTGCCGGGTCTGAAGTGATCCTGCTGCCGGGAATGTCCGCGTATGTCGGTGCGGACATCGCGGCGGGAGCGGTCTGCTGCGGGTCGCAATACGGCGAACGCCCGTGCCTGCTCGTCGATGTTGGCACGAACGGTGAAATCCTTCTCACCGGGCCGCAAAGCAAGCTGGCATGCGCCACGGCGGCCGGTCCGGCGTTCGAGGGCTGCGGCCTCACCTGCGGCATGCGCGCCGCGGACGGCGTGGTGGAAAGAATCCAGCTCGACGAAAATCCGTTCGCCATCGCCATTCGGACGATCGGCGAAAAGCGCGGCGCGGTTCCGCATGGGATCGCGGGTTCGGCTTACGTCGATTTTCTCGCGGAGGGACGACACGCCGGGTTGCTCGAATCGAATGGTCGCTTCTCCAGCGCATTCGTGGAAAAGAATCCCGCGTGGTTCAGTCGAGAGGAAAGCGGACTCGGCCTGATCCTCTCGCCCGAGCATCCGCACTTGCGCATCACCGAAGTGGATGTCGCGCTCCTGCTTCAGGCGAAATCGGCCATCGCCGCCGGAGTGCTGACATTGCTCGAACGCCAGCAGCTTCAACCCGGCGACATCGAGCGTGTTTTTCTTGCCGGCGGGTTCGGGCTTCATCTGTCCGTGCCCCACGCCATCGCGTGCGGAATCCTTCCGGGATTCGCGGCGTCGCAGATCGAGCCGGTCGGCAACACCTCCCTCGGCGGAGCCTACCTCGCGATGCTCGACCGCACGCTCGTGGACGAGATGAACGCGCTGTGCGACGGAGTCGAGACCGTGGAACTCAACCTCGATCCCGGTTTCGAGGACCGCTACGTCGATCACCTCGCGCTGCTGTAGCGTCCCGGAGGGATGAGTTCCACGAGTCCCACGCTGTCGCCCGAAAGATGGGGACTCGTGGAACTCGTCCCTCCGACTGGAAACAGAAAGCCGTCACACGCTTCGGAAAATCCGCTCGTCCGGCGCATGCGCGAGCGCTTGGCCGGGTTCGACGATTTGAAAACGAGCCGCGTCCCATTTTCCTGCCAGCAAGTCGCGAAGCAAACTCGGATCGCCCGGAATGCGCTCGAACTTCCAGCCAAGCGCGCGGGCCGATTCCGCCGCCTCGTCCGCCTTTTCATTCGCCCCCGGCGTGCCGAGATCGAGATAAACGGCGCGCCCGTGTTGCGCCCACTGTTCGCGCTCCGATTCGATGAGGAACTCGACATCCTCCGGATCGAATTTTTTTAAAAACTCCTCGCGCAACGCCTCCAAGCGCGCCGGCCCCGGCGTCCGGTTTGCCTCCATCCAACCGGGCGTGTAGTAATACGAATCGGGACTTGCCGCCTGCTGGCACGCGAACTTTTCCTTGCTGCCCATGAAGACCGTGATGCAGTCGTGCGCGCGAGGAACGACGAGCCGATGACGCCCCGCGCGAAGGCCCGCCGTGCCGCGCCCGCAAAGCGCGTAAGCCAGCACGATCGCGGAAAAGTCGTCGCGCGCATCGAGCGCATCGATCTCCGCCTGCAACGCCGCGCGGAGTCCGTCGGGATGATCGTGCAGCCCGATTTCGAGAAAGCGCGTGACGGCAATGTGCGGCGCCCCGCCGCCATGAAGCGCGATCTCGGCCTCGAACACGCGGCAGGCGATCAAAGCGATGCGCGGAGGCGGCGCGGAGCTATAGGTTTCTTGCGAAAGGCTCACGGGGTCATCTTTTCCGCACGGCATTCATCAGGGCAAACCATTTCTCTCGTTCACTCCGTAAACAGGCCGATTCCGGTCTATTTTCGAGTCAGGGGACGACGGAATGAGTCTAAGAGCGGGCCGGGCAATTTCGTCGCCCTTTTCCGAAGATGGAGGGAGGCTACTGCTTCTTCCCCGCACGCATGAAGGTCTCGACCTTGGCCATGATCTCGCTTTCGCTGCCGGGGACGCTGAGGACGTCGCATTCGCTGCCGAGGATGAACGGATGGCCGGCAGTACGCATTTTCTCGAGGAGTTCGAGGCTGAGGCGCTCGACTTCGGCGACGGGGAGCTGCGGGGAGTAGAAGCGCTTGGTGGGGAGGTTGCCGTAGAGCACGGTCGTCTTCGGGACGAGCGCGGCGTCGTCCCAAAGGCGGCGCGAACAGCCGAGGCTCATCATGGCGGCGTCGAGCGTGGCGAAGCGGGAAACCATGCCGTCGGTGAGTTCGCCGCAGTCGTGAAACACAAGGTCCACTCCGCGCGCATCGAGCATGGCTTTGATCCGGCGCATCGGGGCCATGACGTAGCGATCGAATGTGGCAAAGCTCTCGTCGAGCTGGTTCGGCGAGAAATAGACGAGGTTCGCCGCCGGTTCGCAAACGATGATGGCTTTCGCCCCGGCATCGGCCTGGGCGGCGAGGTAGGCGAGGATCAGTTCGGTGCCGATTTCCAGACACCGCTCGACGACGGCGATCTCGGGTTCTTCCTCCGATCCCATGCCGCTGCCCGCGAGAAAAACCGGCGT
Source organism: uncultured Verrucomicrobiae bacterium (assembly GCA_963751395.1). Lineage (GTDB taxonomy): Bacteria > Verrucomicrobiota > Verrucomicrobiia > Chthoniobacterales > Chthoniobacteraceae > CAVVUC01. Next base: position 213,806 of record CAVVUC010000002.1, read on the forward strand.
GATCGGATCGGAGATGAGCTTGGTCATCAGCGAGAACGGCCCGATGCCCATGCCCATCGGCACGAGCGATGTGGACGATGCGACATGGTGGATTGCGTCGCAGGTGGCGCGCATACGCGGCGTCTGCGTGAACGCGCCCGGCTCGCTCGGCGGTTCGGAGAAATGAAATTGATCGACCTCGGCGGCCGCCACGCCCATCGCGCCGAGCAGCGCGGCTTTCTCCAGCGTGAGATCCATGAGCGGGACGGCGAGAGGTGTTTGGAATCGCTCCGCTGTTTCCGCGACGACACCGCCGAGTTGCGGTCCATCGAGGACAATCTCGTCCGCATTCTTCCGGTCATGCAACACGAGGTGCGTGCCGATCGGAGCCCGATGCCCGGCAGCCGCGAGGTCCAGGTAAAAGGATCGGTCCACTGCTATTTGACCTCTCCAACCAGGCGGAGCGCCACATCCACGGCGCTGGCCGCATCGGGGCTGTAACCGTCCGCGCCGATCTCGTTCGAGTAGTCCTGCGTAACCGGCGCGCCGCCGACCATGACTTTGATGTCCGTCAATCCCGCGGCACGCACTGCGGCGACCGTGCTTTTCATGGCGGGCATGGTCGTGGTGAGAAGCGCCGAGAGTGCGATAAGCGAGGCGTTGTGCTCCTTCGCGGCGGCGACGAATTTCTCCGCCGGCACGTTGGTGCCGAGATCGACGACGCCGAAGTTCGCGCCTTTGATCATCATGCCGACGAGGTTCTTACCGATGTCATGCAGATCGCCCTGGACGGTGCCGATGACGACCGTGTGCTTGGGCTTGATGCCAGCCTGCGCGAGGAGCGGTTCGAGGATCGCCATCGACTCCTTCATCGCGCGGGCGGCGATGAGCATTTCGGGGACGAACACCTCGTTGTTTTTGAATTTCTCGCCGATGGCGGTCATGCCAGGCACGAGGCCCTGCTCGACGATTTCGAGCGGCTTCATGCCTTCGTCGAGGAGTTCCTGCGTGAGTTGTTTGGCGTCGTTGCGTTTCCCTTTTTCGACGGCTAGTGAGAGGTCGTTGAGTTTGCTCATGGTGCTGGAGGGTGAGTGTGAACTTTAGATGGCGCGTTCGCGTGCAGGCGATCGAAACGGAATCCGCGCCAGCATCAAGACGCCGGCGAAGAGAGCCATGTAGCCCCAGTCGCCAAGCACTGTGCCGGACAGGAATGGCAGGCCGGCGGCGTAACACGCCAGAAGGCCGGCAAGGCTCTTCTCATAAGGCGCTCCGCTGATCCCGACTCCGAAGAGCCAGACGCCGAAGTTGCTCACGAGAAAGAAAAAGAACGGCGTGGCAAAGGCTGCTGCCAGCTTGGGGGCGCGTCCGCTTTGCCGCAGTCCCAACCCCGCGAGCCCGATCAATAAAAACGCAGCGTAATCAATCCCGCGCGCCCACGCAAACAGCGGGCTGCCCATTTGCTTGTTCAGGAAAAAATCCGTGGCCAACAGCGCGAGCAACGGGACGGCGATGGCATGGCGCTTTCCAAGATAGAGTCCGCCCATCAAGGCGAAGGCTCCAAACGGTGCGAGGTTTTCCGGGTGCGGAGCGAAACGGAAGAGCGCGAGAGTGATGATGAAGGCGATAAAAGATGGCATGGGATGATTTGGTTTGTGCCGCATTCTGCGGAATCAAAGCCAGGCCGTCTTGTGTTTTCAGCGGATTCTTTTGTGATTTGGAATGACTAGGGAATCCAGCCGGACTCTCAAGTCTCAGGCTTGAACCACCAGCGCCCGGCCTTTCCCATCGTCCCGATACTGCTTGGGCGTCGTCTTTTTCAAATCCTGAAAAACGTGCGTGAAATAGCTCTGATCGCAGAAGCCCGATTGCGCGGCGATGGCGGCGATGGTCATGTCGGTTCGTATGAGCAGATCGCAGGCGCGCTCGATTCGAGATTCGCGCAAGAGATCGGTGAACGAGCGGCCCGTGCGTTCTTTCAGCAGATGCGTGAGGTGGCCCGGAGAGACGCCGACCCGACGAGCCACCGATTCGCGCGTGATCGATCCGTCCGCGCCACTGCGGATCAAATCGAGAGCCTTGCGGACGAGCTGCGGCACTTCAAACGCGCGGCAGCGTTCGACGGCGTCAAAAATCCGGAGCACGGCCTCGCGGAGCCAGCGGGCGAGTTGCTCGTCATCGGCAATGCCGGCGAGTTCGGTGAGGTGCTGGTAGCGCAGGCCGAGGACTTCCGATTGCGAGGCGCCCGCCTCGACCGCCGCACGCGACATCATCACGACCAGCTCGAGCAGCAGCCCCTTCAACAATTCGCTCCGCTCTTCGCCAGCGCTGTAAATGTGGACAAGGATGCGGTTGATGGTGCGCGTGGCCTCCCGCCGGTCGCCCCGGTGAATCGAAGCCAGCAGCGCCGGTTCCTCGTAAAGGTAAAACTCCCGGATGCTGTCGTACGGGCGGTCTGGATCGACGGCAGCGGGTGGAAAATCGTTGGCGGGTTTCGACATGGTTTGGCTGTCTGCGGGACAGCCGCGAAGTTAAGCCGTGCGGCCAATGTGAGGCGAGAAAAGAAAAGTGCTCAGGAACGCGCGGCGGTCGGCTTTGGCAACGTTGCGCGCTCTTTTTCGTGGCAGTTTCAGGGCGCGAATGATTAAGGTGGGAGCGGATTCATCCATATCAGCAAAAGAGGAATTACGTATGCGCCGATCGACTTTGACAGGCTTGGAACCTCTACGCTGTTACTTGCGCGCCGATTTTGCGGATTCAACGCGCGAGCCTGCGTCCTGGCCAGTCATGGTCGCGCTTTTCTTCGGAGCCATTGCCATGGCGTTGCTCTATGTGCGCGGTCATGTGAGTTACTTCGCCTACGATTATGCATGGCACGCACTTGAATTCTTGAGGGGACGGGGCTTTGGCGTTCATGTCAATGAACCGCCGCTGTATGCGCTCAGCATTGCCCCATTGGTGATCGCCGGCATGAGCAGCGTCTTTGCAGGGGTCGTAGTGTCGCTTACGTCGTTCGGCCTTGCAGCAGTACCTGTGCTACCTGGCGACTTTGCGCTGTGGCGGTAACGCGCGCGCGGCGATCGCGAGTGCGCTGATCTTCATTTTTCTGTCGATGAACCTGTTGTTCGCGTCCACGCTGAGTCCGGAGATGGTGTTTATCGCCGGGTGTCTCGCGGCTTTTCTGGCGATGGATCACTGCGCGGCGAGGATCGTTCGCGACGAACGTGCGGGTTGGTTTCAAGCTTTGTCCACTGGGGTTCTCTGCGTTCTGCCGTTCTGGATTCGTTACGCAGGTGCTGCGGTTGTGGCCTTGGAACTGGCCATGTTCTGCCTGCTTTTTGTGATGTTTCCAAGAGGCCGCAGGGTGATTGGCATTACCGTAGCCACGATGAGTTTGTGCGTGGGCTTGCTGCTCTTGCGCAACCACCTTTGCGGCGCGGGATTATCCGGCCATCCCATCGGAATCCAACCCGGTGAGAATCTGTTCACGGCGAGCGTCAAGGTTCTGTTTTTTATTGCCTGTGGATGGATACCCCGGATGGCCATCGCCATTTTTTGGATTTGGAAGGTATTTGGCGCCGCGCTTGTTCTTGCTCTGTTGGGCGTCGTGGCCTGGGGATTGAGAAGCTGCCCGCGGGGATTGCTCGCGCTGACATTCGGGCTTGTGCAGCTCGCCATGGTGGTTCTGGCATCTTCAATCACTCGGATCGATGAGTTGAACGAGCGCTTCGTAATACCAAGCTATGCCTTCCTGGCGATTTCTCTGGGCGTTCTGTGGGGGCGGAGGGAATCTCTCTTCTTCGGACGCCGCCCAACGGACGTCCGACCTGCGTTGCTGGGAGCGTTGTTCTTCCTCGTAACCTGGCTCGCGAGCTCGGCTCCTCCCATGATTCACCGCGAGGATCTTGTGAGTTTTGCAAGCCTGCCAAAGCTGGCGTTGATTTCGCTTTTGCCTGCCAGCGCGCTGGTGTTGGCATGGTATGCACCGACACTCGCACGGAGATTTGGCTCCGTTTTGTCTGCCTGGGCAGAACCGGCCTTTGCAAATTGGCGGCGACTTACACCAAGTGATTTTGGCAATAACGCCAGGCGCTCTGTATTGCTGATGGCCGCCGGTGCGATGCTGGTTTGCTGGGTCATCGTGCCGACCGTGGGCGCTCTTATCAACGGAAACGCAGGAGTCATGAGAGCGGCTTCCAACCGCTGGTCCCCAAAAACGATTGCCTACATTCGAAGCCGTGTTCCTGCGGGTTCGGCGATTTTGGCGAATGGCGCTGGCTGGCAACTCATGGCGGCCACGCTTGACTACCGGGTGCAGCTAATCCCGTTCATCAACCCGGAAAACGGAGACTACGACAAGGCTTACGGTGCGGTGCATTGGGATCGCGAGGCGGCGTTGCGATCAATGCTGAAAAACGGCTTCAGTCATGTCGTGTTCTTTCAAGGCGCGGACGGCATCGATCCATTGCTGACTTACCATTCCTACGGCGATTACGTTCCCTTACTGTTGAGGCCGGGCCTGCCGGAGGTCGAAGAAATCGTGCAACAGCCCGACGGTATTGTGGTGAGATTGGTTCCGCCGGATCGGTTGCGGCAAATCTTGAAAGGTCTGTCAGAGGGGAAAGAAGGCAGCCTGTGATGAAAGGAGATCAAGCCTTGCAAGAGAACCTGACCTCCCCGAACTGGGCTTGGTTACGATTTCGAAGGAAACCGACGGAGCTTGCAAAGAAGTAGCGCCGCCGCGAGATCGCTGGCGGGTTGGCATCGCCCGAAGGTTGTGCTAAGGGAACGATCCTCATGTTGCTGAATTTCACCAAAATGAACGGAGCCGGGAATGATTTCGTGCTCCTCGACAACCGCGACGGCCAATTGCATCTCGACGGCAAGACGATCGCGCGCATCTGCGACCGGCATCGTGGCGTAGGCGCAGACGGACTGCTCCTGGTCGAACCGGCGCAGGACGGGGCGGATTTTCGGATGCGCTATTACAACGCCGATGGCGGCGAGGCCGAGATGTGCGGCAACGGTGCGCGTTGCTTTGCGCGATTCGCCAACCGCATCGCCGGCGCGCGCGAACGGATCGGTTTCGAGACGATGGCCGGAGTGATCACGGCGCAGTGCCTCGGCGATCTCGTGAAGATTCAGATGAGCGAGCCGAAGGATTTGAGCCTGAAGACCGAACTGGTCGTCGATGGCGAAAATCTCACGGTGCATTCCGTGAACACCGGCGTCCCACATGCAGTGGTCGTCGTCGAGGATCTGGAAAAAGTCGAGATCGCCCGCTTCGGCCCTGCGATTCGTTACCACGCGCATTTCGCGCCGCGCGGGACGAACGTGAACTTCATCAAACAAACCGGCGCGAACTCGATCGCGATCCGCACTTACGAACGCGGGGTCGAGGGCGAGACGCTCGCGTGCGGCACCGGCGTCGTCGCGAGCGCCATCATTTTTCACGAACTGACTGGAGCGCAAACTCCGATTCGTGTGCAGGTGCGCGGCGGCGATTCGCTCGAAGTCAGATTCGACAAATCAGACGGCGCTTATCGAAACGTCACGCTGACAGGCCCGGCGGATTTTGTTTTTGACGGCCAGATCGAAATTTGAAGGCGGCGCAGGGGGAAACCGACGCGCTTGCTACGGCGCAGAAGTGAACGTTCCGCTTACGTTCGAGTAGCCGGTCACATTTGTGCGGGCTACGAACGTTCCTCCCGTCGAGGACGTGTAATCGAGCCGGTCGAAAGCCATCTGCACGTTATTGTCCCACGCCGTATAAATAGTGCCCGTGTAAGCCTGGGGAGAATAACTGAACGTGGTAAGAGCGCCGCTGCCCCCGCCGAAACCCGTGTAAGTGTAAGTGCCACCACTGCCCGCAGCGCTGATAATCAAGGTTGTCCCAAAGAGAGCAGGAAATGTGAGTGTCTTGCCGGCGAGGCTTGCGGGCGACGTGCGCGCGGTGCTGTAGTCAACGCGGGCAAAGCGGAAGAAATGTTTGCTCCCGGTGGAGACGCCGGTCACATCCACATCTCCCAACGGGGCGACCGAGTGAAAATAGCCGCTGGCAAACCGGCTCCGGCTTGCGAGGTCGGCAGAATCATAGACGTAGTAATCGCTGTAGGGTTGGTGATCGTAACCGAGCGAATAAGTGCTGCCGCTAACCTTCATCACCGGACGGGCGCTGAGGACTTTCGGAAGGGCATTCTGATCGAGGTTGAACGATGCCAGCGACGGTCCAGAGATGTTGATGGAACTGATGGTCACTGGCGTAAGCGGCTTGTCTTTAGGCGAGCCCGATGGGCCTGTCGTTGGAACGCTGTTGAGCGCATCGCAGACTGCGGTGCCGGAGGTGACAACACCGAAGATGGTATAGCTGCCATCGAGATCAGTGGGAAGTCCGTTGTAATTCCAAACCCCGGCTCTAAGAAACCACTGCGAGCCATTGGTGTCCTTGCCTGAGTTGGCCATCGCGACGGTATATGGAGTATTGTGGGTAAGCGTCGGATCGATTTCGTTGCGGAAAGTGTAACCCGGCCCATCGGTTCCATTGCCATTGCGCGAACCGGTCTGCGACATGAAGCCGGCAATCACCCGGTGAAAAGTCACGCCGTTGTAAAATGGATCATTACGAAGGCTGCCGGTATTCTGGTCGAGCCAGGCTTTTTTTCCAGTCGCAAGCCCGATGAAGTTGGCCACCGCGGCGGGTGCTTTTTCATATTCAAGACTGATGGTGAAGGTGCCGCTGACAGCGCCGCTGACGGTGACATCCGCATAAATCTGCGCGGAAGCTGTCCACGAAAGCGCGAGTGAGGAGATGAGAAAAAGGAGCAGGCAAATACGGGGAGGAACCATAATGAATAGAAGAAAAATTTCGTGAAAGTAACTCAGGACTGATAAAATTCAACCGCACGATGAAGAATTGATGCGGCTTTTTCCGGCAGCCGGACGTATTTTTGCCAAATTCATCAACCTATCCTCTCCACATGAGCACCTTGATCAAAAGTTACGCGACCACCGCCAAAGGCGGAAAACTGGAACCCTTCGAGTTTGATCCCGGCCCGTTGCGCGATGAGCAGGTCGAGATTGCAGTGGAGTATTGCGGCGTCTGCCACAGCGATCTCTCGATGCTGGATAACGAATGGGGACAAACGAAATATCCGTTCGTGCCGGGGCATGAGGTCGCGGGAAGGATCGTGGCGGCGGGCGATCATGTGAAAGGCCTGAAAGTTGGTCAGCGTGTAGGCCTGGGCTGGATGGCGGAGAGCTGCATGGCCTGCCCGCAATGTCTCTCGGGCGATCACAATCTTTGCCAGACGGCCGAGCAGACCATCGTCGGGCGGCATGGCGGTTTCGCAAACCGCGTGCGTTGTCACTGGGCCTGGGCCGTTCCTCTGCCGGATGCGCTCGATGCGTCGGTGGCGGGGCCGTTGTTCTGCGGCGGCATCACGGTTTTCAATCCGATCGTGCAGTTCGGCGTGACGCCGACCGATCGCGTGGGCGTGATTGGCATCGGCGGGCTCGGCCACATGGCGCTCCAGTTCCTGTCCAAATGGGGCTGCGAAGTCACCGCCTTTACCTCGAGCGAGTCGAAGCGCGACGAGGCGATACGATTTGGAGCGCATCGTGTCATCAATTCACGAGATCAGGCGCAGCTTCGGAAGATCGCCGGCTCGCTCGATTTCATTCTCTGCACGGTCAATGTAGCGATGCCCTGGGACGCGATCATCGGCAGCCTCGCGCCGCGCGGACGGCTCCATCTGGTCGGTGCCGTTCTCGAACCGATTCCCGTCGCGGCGTTCGCGCTCATCGGCGGCCAGAAATCCATCTCAGGGACGCCACTTGGCAGCCCTGCCACGACCTCGAAAATGCTGGAGTTCTGCACCCGCCACAAGATCGCTCCGACGATCGAAAAATTTCCGATGTCGCAGGTCAACGGCGCTCTGGATCATCTCCGCTCCGGAAAGGCACGTTACCGGATCGTGCTGGAAAACGACTTCGCTTCCTAAAAGCGCGAAGCCTTTTCAGACAACAGGCCGCGGCTCAGAGCTTCGAATGCGAGCCGTCGCAGAGAACACCGTTGCCGCTGTTCTTGCAGCCGCAGAAATAAACCGTGCCGTCTTTCTCCGCCGTGAACTGGGTTGGCGAGAACCCGGAGCCTTTGTGTGAACCGTCGCAGAAGGGCTGTTTGCTGCTTTGACCGCAGGAGCACCAGTAGTAGGTTTTGCCGGCTTCGACGGTCGTTGGATAGGGAGCCTTTTGGGCGATGTTGGGTTTGTTCATGGATTTGGATTGGTTGGTGTGAAACTCTTACGAACTCTTCTGTGTTGCGGATGCTTCTGGCAAGCTTGAGCTGTAAACCTCATTTCCGCGCTGCGATGCGCTCGATCTCGCTCTGCATCTCCGGGCTCACGCACTTCTCGCCTCTCAGGACTCTTCGCAGCGTCTCGATGAGTGTGTCGGTCGCCTCGCTCTTCACAACGTAACCACGGGCTCCCGCGTTGAAAGCGCATGCGGCGTATTCCGATTCAGCATGCATCGAAAGAATCACGACCGGCAGTTTCGGATGGGATTGCTTGAGCAGTCGAGTCAACTGGATGCCATCGACTTTGCCCTTGAGGGAAATGTCCACCACGGCGACATCAGGGACGGTTTCGGCGATCAGCTTCGCCGCAGTTTCGGCGTCTTCTGCTTCGCCGCAAACTGCAAACCCCTCCTCGTGCTCGAGCAGCTTCACGAGACCGAGGCGCACCCATGGATGGTCATCGACGATGAATACGCGCGTCTCCCGTTTGCCCGGAATGTTTTTCGTGTTCAACTCAGCTAACCTTTCAGATGGCATGCGACCACGCAACCCCCCTTTTTTCCCCGGCCTACCGTCAGCTTTGCCCCTATAAGGCGTGCGCGGTATTGAAACAGATGCAAGCCCATTCCTGTGATTTCTTTCTTCGGTTTGTGGAAGCCAACTCCGTCGTCGGTGATGGTGAGAACCGGCACGCCTTTCTTTGAGGTGCATTCGATCACGATGTTCTGCGGCTTCGCGTGCTTGATGGCGTTGTTCAGCGATTCCTGCACAATGCGGTAGAGGTGGATGGAATGCGCTTCGTCGAACCGGAAACCCTCGTCATGCCTGACTTCGCAGTGGACTTGTGAAACGGTCTGAACCCGCTGCGCGAGATCGCTGAGAGCCAGGATCAAGCCGCCACGCTCAAGCTCGATCGGGTAAAATCCCTTGGCCAGGCTTCGCGCGCCATGGATCGCCTCCTTCAGCATGGCGAGAAGCTCGTTGGCGTCAGTGGATTTGCCGTGGGCTTCCATGGAAAGATCCGCCGCGAGGATCTTGGCCAGCAGCCCGATGCCGGTCAATTGCTGCCCGAGATCGTCGTGGAGATCCTGCCCGAGCCTGCGCTGCTCGCGCTCGGCGATTTGCAGGATTTCCTCTTCAAGACGCCGCCGCCCGGCGATCTCGGCCTTGAGCCTCGTGTTGGCCTTGGTCAACTCCGCGGTGCGGTCACGGACCCGCCGCTCCATTTCCGCGTAGGCTTCGCGCGAGATTTCCTCCGCTCGTTTCCGAAGACTGATGTCACGCGCGATTTTCGATGCGCCGACGATTTTGCCATCGCTGTCGCGCAGGGGTGATGCGGTGATCGAGACGTCGATCTGCCTGCCGTCTTTTGTGAGGCGCTTTGTTTCAAAGTGACTGACCGTCTCTCCCCGTCCCAATCGCTCGATGAGGCTCGATTCCTCACCCTTGCGATCGGACGGAATAATCAGTCCGATGTTCTGGCCCACCGCCTCCTCCGAAGTGTAGCCAAACATAAGCTCGGCACCCCGGTTCCAGCTTGTGATCACTCCGTCGAGCTGTTTGCCAATGATCGCGTCGTTGCTGCTCTCGACGATCTCCGCCAGGCGGGCGTTCGCCTCCTCCGCCATCTTCCGCTCGGTGACATCTGTGAAGAAAATCGACAACCCCTCGTGCGACGGATAAAAACGCGCCTCATACCAGCGGTTGAGCGGCTCTGGATAGAACTCCTCGATCCGGGTCGGCCTGTTTTCTGCCACCGCCTGACGCAGTTTCGCGCCGAAACGCGTTTGGTCCATTGCCGGAAACACCTCCCAAATGGTCTTTCCCAATAAATCCTCCGGGCCCAGCCGGAGGAATTTCATCGCCGCTGCGTTCACGCGGGTATAGCGCCAGTTGAAGTCCAGCGTGAGAAATCCATCGGCGATGCTCTCCAGGAGCGTGGCGAGCCTTGCGTGCGATTCCGAGAGTTCCCGGGTTCGTTCCAGAACCCGTCTCTCCAAATCGTCGTGCGCCTTGCGCAGCGCCTCCTCGGCGAGTTTGCGCTTCGTGATGTTCTCGTGCGCCACCACAATCCGCATGGGACCTTCCCCTCCGAACCGTGTCACGCGAACGATGAACCAGCGCTGCGCAGCCGGGCTGTGGCACGGGTATTCGGTGTGAAACTCGTCCCGCCTCTTTTCCATCACGCTCCGAATTCCGGCCGCGACGACGGCGGCCTCCGAGGAACACTCCCCGGTCGCGGACTCGCAAATTTCGAGATAATTCGCGCCGAGTCCAAGGGCGCCTCCGTTGAAACCGTTGGCCTGGGCAAACTGCCTCCACATGGCGTTCACCGTGATGATGACACCCTTCTCGTCGAGAATGGCAATGTGCGCCGAGAGCGCATCGAGGGTCGATTGCAGGAAGATTTTGGAGTCCACCAGCGCCTTCTCCTGCACCCGCCGCTCGGTGATGTCGCGCAGAGTCAGCACGGCGAGGACCGCGTTGCCCGCCTTGTCCCGGACGGCCGTGCCGCTGTAGCTCCCATACCACACAGTGCCCGTGTCTTTGCGGCGGCGGCGCATTTCCATCGCCGAGAACTTTTCGCCCGCCAGCACGCGGACCAGCAGGGAGCGATCGATCGAATGGCTCTCGGATTCATGCAGCTCGAAGGTGTCGGCGTTTTCCACCATCTGGCTCCGCGCTTCCTCGATGCTCTCGTAGCCGTGCATCGCAAGCGCCGCGGGATTCATCCAAAGCAAATGTCCGCGCAAGTCGGCCACGATCACGCCGTCGTTGATGCTGGCCAGGATCGCCTCAAGTTGAGCCAGCGAGCCCCCGGAAACGCTTTCACCGCCGATGATCGAGGTGACATCGGCAGGCGCGATCGCCGGGAGCTTGGTTGTTACTTTCATTCTGCTGTCCTTCAGGAAAGCGTCCCGAAGGATTCCTGTATGATGTTTTAATATGCTTTCGATCCACCGGCGTCCAAACGTATTTCCGGCGGGAGTTCGGTTTTGAAAAAACTCCGCCAGGCCGGCTTTCCAGCACTTTGCCGCTTTGAAATGCCGCCCGGTCCGTTCTACAGTCCCGCTTCGCGCGATGGCTGACAGCTCCGTATTCGATCATTACCAGGTTCTAAAAAGAGACGACGGCTCACTTTTCGAGCTGGGTCGTGGCGCGATGGGCATCACCTACAAGGCGTTCGATACGAATCTGCGCGTGCCCGTGGCGTTGAAGGTGATCAACGCCGCCTCGATCGACAGCGACATCGCCCGGCAGCGGTTCGTGCGCGAGGCGCGCGCGGCGGCGCAGCTCCGGCATCGCAACGTCGCGTCGGTGTTTCACCTCGGAGTCGAGAACGACGCCTATTTCTACGCGATGGAATTCATCGACGGAGAGACTGTCGAGTCATTCATCCGCCGCCAGGGTCCCGTCGATCCGGTGCTCGCGCTGCGAATCGCCACCCAAGTCGCCCGCGCGCTCAATGCCGCGCAGAAACACGGCCTCGTGCATCGCGACATCAAGCCGTCGAATCTCATGCTCGTGCATGAAGACGAGGAACTCGTGGTGAAGGTCATCGACTTCGGTCTCGCGAAGTCCTGCCGAAAAGAAGACGCCGAAGACATGGCCACGCTCTCGATGGGCGGGTTCGTCGGCACGCCGCATTTCGCGAGTCCCGAACAGCTCGAAGAACGCGAGATCGACGTGCGCTCTGACATTTACTCACTCGGCGTGACGCTCTGGTACATGCTCGCGGGCAAGGCGCCGTTCGCCGGTTCGCTTGCACAGGTGATGAGCCAGCACCTGCACAAACCGCCGCCGTTCGAGAAGCTGAACGATCTGCCGCGTCCGTTGATTTCGGTGCTGAGCCACATGCTCGAAAAAGATCCCTCGCACCGGACGCAGTCGCCGGTGGAACTGCGGCAGGAACTCGAAAAGTGCATCGAGATTCTTGCGGCGAACCCGGCTGCGGCGGCGGGCGGAGCGATCGACGAGGAGGATTTCCCGACGATGGCTGCCGACGCTCCAATGGCGAAACCCGCTGCGAAGTTTTCCGTGGGTTCCTCCGTCGGCGGGCGCTACGAGCTGATCGAAGACTTGGGCAGCAGCAACCTCGGAAAGGTTTTTCGCACGCGCCAGCATGGTCTCGACAAAGAACTCCGGCTGGTGGTCCTGAATCCCGACCTGATCGCAGGTCCGGCAGCCTGCACGCAGATCGAACGCGAGGTGGAAAAAATCATCGCGGTCGAGCACCCGCACCTGCTTCGCGTTTTTGCTTTCGAGCGCGTTGAGGAATCGAGCCTCCTCGTGCTCGAATCAACGCGGGGCTTTTCGCTGCTCGACGTGCTCCGCAGCCGCCGCGAACTCACGCCCTACGAAGCGCTGCTCGTGCTCCAGCAGGCCGCCGGTGGAGTCGATCGCGCCATCAACGCCGGCCTGAAACAGCTCGATTTCTCGCTGCACCAGATCGCAATTCATTTTCCCGGCGGCCAGCCGCCCGCTCTCACGACTCCGCTCTCCGACTGGCCTGAGTTCGTGTTGAAGCTCGATCCGCTCTGCATCACACGGGAACTCTCGATGTCCGAAACCTGGGCCGGCGGACAAACGATCGTGGGCGGCATCGCCACGGCGCAACAGCGCGAGTCCGGCGCGCAGAACATCGCGACGAAATACATCCAGTCGCTGAGCGCTGTCGTTTACGAATTGCTCGGCGGCACCCTGTCGCCGTTGATGCTGGGCGGTATCGGCGCGCAGCCGGTGCCTCGCTACGTGCCGCTCGCGACGCTGACCGAAGAGGCGAACGAAGTGGTCAAACGCGCGTTGAACCCGGCCCAGTCCTATTCGAGCGCGCAGGATTTTTTCCATGCATTGAAACAGGCCGAGGGAGAGGCAGCGGCGAAACGCGGGATCTCAGCCGCACCTCCGCCGATCAGCCGGGTGTCGTCCGCACCGGAAACAAGCGCTTCCGTCGCCGTCCCCGCCAGGCGCGGGCTGCTGCCAGTTCTCGCGAGCATCGGCGTCGGGCTTGGCCTTGCCGGGGTCGTCTGGATCGTGCTCCACTTTTTACCCGAAGGCGAAAACAAAACGGAACAACCGAAAATCGCAATCATCGAGCAGCCGAGTCCCACGCCGATGCCGACCGCGGTCGTCGCCCCGACTCCGAAACCCACGCCAACGCCGATGCCCACGCCGACACAAGAGGAGCTTTTGAAGGCCGCTGTCGCCGATGCCGAGAAGTACGAAAGCGCGTCCGACTGGGCAAAGTGCATCCCGGCCTACCTGCGCATCGCGAAGGATTTTCCGGAATTCGAAATCGGGAAGGTTCGGCTGGAGTTGTTGCTGGCGAAGCTCCGCGCCGCTCCCGACAAGATCGATCCGGCACGCCTTAACTCGCTCCAAAACGAACTGGCCGAGGCCGCGCAGCTCGACGTGATCTCTGCGATGATGATCCTCGGCGAGCAGCTCAGGAAAAAGAATCCCGCCGAGTCGTTTCGCTGGTTCTCGAAAGCCGCCGACGCCGGGCACGCGCCGGCGCTCACGCAAGTCGGGCTGATGTATTCAAACGGCGCGGGCGTGGACAAGGATCTCGCGAAAGCGGTGGACTCTTTCCAGAAGGCCGGTGAAAAAGGCGACGCTGTAGGCAAGACCTGTCTCGCCGAGTGTTACTTGTATGGCCGCGGCACGGCGAAGAACGAGAAACGGGCGATCGAGCTTTTGCAGGAAGCCATCGCAGGCAACGATCCGCGCGCGATGAACCTGCTCGGCACCTGCTATCATCAGGGCCTCGGCACGACGAAGAATTTCGAGGAGGCCCTCCGTCTTTTCACCCAGGCGAAGGACCTGCATTTTTACGACGCCCTCGGCAACCTCGGCGTGCTCTACATGAACGGAGACGGGGTGAGAGAAGACGCTCCGAAGGCCGTTGAACTTTTCGAGCAGGGAAGCCGGAACGGCAGCGCCAGTTGCATGTACCTTTACGCCCGCTGCCTGGAATCCGGCAATGGCGTGCCTCTCAATCGTGCCAGCGCCGAGTCGTGGTACAAAAAATCCGCCGAAGCCGGAAACCCGCGCGCTCTGGATTGGTGCCGGAAAAATGGCGTGATCGTTTCGACCAAATGAAGCAGGCGATCATCGGCCTGCTGTTATTCAGCATCGCCTTCCCTGGCCTTGCGCGTGGAGCCACACTCGACACCTACCTGCGCGACGCCGGGTGCATTCGCGTGAGCTTGGAACGAACCGCCGACAACCGGATGATCGTGCGCGGCACGCTCAACGGCGAGCCGCTCGCGCTTTGCGTGGACACGGGATCTGGCGGAACGCTGATCGATCTTCGTTGCGCCAGGCGCTTCAAACTCGGGCAACTGCGACCGGAGAAGAGCATCTTCGGCGCAGTGGGGCGCATGTTGCCGGCTGCCGGAACCGTGTCGCGTTCCATGACGCTTGGAAAATTCAACATCGGCCGGTTTCCGTTTCGCGTCTCGCAGTTGGACTTGAACACAAAACCCTCGGCGCGCCCCGTGGACGGCGTGCTCGGGATGGACTTCCTCGGGCCTGTCCACGCGATCGTCGATTGCATCAACGCGGTTCTCTATTTTCCACCACCGGCTTCCTTTCAGCGCATCAAGACCGACTTTCGCGCCGGACTGATCGACGCGGGCGCGGTGGAGGTGCCGCTGTCGAGAATGATGGTGCTGCAAGCCGGGGCCCGGGTCGGGGGTTTCGGATGATGCTCGACACCGGTTCGGCGTTCACGACGATCGACCGCGCGAAGCTGGAGGCGCTGCGCCTGAGTCCGGCCAGCAGCCCGTATGTCATCACGGCGATCGGCAGCCAGCAGCGCAAGATCGGCACGACCACGATGAAAGACCTGCGCATCGGCAACGGCGTCATCGGCGAGTTCACGATCGGCGCGAGCGATTTTTCCGACCTCAACCGAAACCTCGCGCAGCAGGGCTTGCCAGGCATTCAGGGGCTGCTTGGCTGCGAATTACTCTGGCTCTACGGCGGGATCGTGGACTGCGGGAATCGGCGGCTCTTCCTCACGCACCCCAAGGGCCCGCCGCGGAGGTAGCGTCGGGAGGCGAAGCAAGATCACGCCGCTGGCGCTTCGATGCGCGGGAAAAGCGGAGTCGGCTTGCCGAGAACGTGACCGTCGGGGAGCCTGCCCCACACGGCTTCGTCGAGCGTCATCGGGCCGTTCCAGTTCAACTGCGCAAAGATGCCCGCCGCCGCCTTCGGCAACACGGGTGAGATGAGGATGGCGATGATGCGAAGGGACTCGGCGAGGGTGTAGAGGACGGCGTCCAAGCGGTCGGCTTGGGCGGGGTCTTTGGCGAGTTTCCACGGGGCAGAACTATCAACGTAGCTGTTCATCGCAGTTGCGATTGAAAGGGCGCTCGCGAAGCCGTGATGGACAAGATGCTTGTCGAGAAAGTCACCAAACAGACGTGTGATCTCCTCCGCCAAAATATCAGGTTGCGGAATGTTCATTGGAGGCGCGCCCTCGCCTTGCAAAACAAAGCCAGCGGCGGAATCAGAGAGATTCTTCAGCGCTCCGCCCCGGTATTTCTGCGCCATATTCAACGTCCGATTCAGCAAGTTACCGAGCGAGTTTGCCAAGTCGGTATTGTAGCGCATAACAAGCCGCTCCTCGCTGAAGTCGGCGTCCTTGCCCGTCGCGATGTCGCTCATCAAATAATACCGCAGCGCCTCCGCGCCGTATTTGTCGGCGAGCGCGTCGGGATCGACGATGTTGCCGAGGCTCTTGCTCATCTTCGCGCCGGCGATGTTCCACCAGCCGTGGACGAGCAGCGTCGGCATTTCTTCATCGGAGAAGCCGAGCGCCTTCAGCATGATGGGCCAATAGACGCCGTGAGCGGGAATCATGATGTCCTTGCCGATGACGTGGAGCGGCGGCCACCAGCGGGTGAATTCGGAATTCGGGTGCGCTGATTCCGCATTCCGCGTTCCGCATTCCGCATTCGGATCGTGGCCGGGCACGAAGCTGATGTAGTTCACCAGCGCATCGAACCAGACGTAGGTGACGAAGCCCGCGCCGAAGCTCTCGGGGAAGGGGATGCCCCACTTCAGCCGCGAGGCGGGGCGCGAGATGCAGAGGTCGCCCTCGAGTTTGTCCACGGCGTTGCGCAGCTCGGCGACGCGAAAGTCGGGAAGGACAAACGGGTTCTTGTCCGCGCTGCGTTTGTCGATGAAGTCGAGGAGCCACTGTTTGTGATCCTTCAGCCGGAAGTAGAAGTTTTCCTCCTCGCGCTCCTCGACCGGCTGCCACTCGGGGCCGAACTCGCCGTCGGCACCGCGTTCCTTGTCGGTGAGGAACTGTTCCTGCCGCACGGAATACAAGCCGCGCTCGTTCTTTTTGTAGAGCCAGCGGCTCCCGCCGGTCGCGGGGTCCTTGTCGTCCCAGAGTTTCTGCAAATTGGCGCGGACGCATTCCTTGTGGAGCGGGTCGGTCGTTGCGGCCCAACCGCTGTATTCGACGCCGAGCTTTTTCCAGAGCGCGACAAACTTCGCCGTGATCTCATCGACGAACTGCTGCGGTGCGACGCCCTGTTTATCCGCCGACTGCTGCACTTTCTGTCCGTGCTGATCGACGCCGGTGAGGAAGAAAACCTCGTCGCCTTTGAGCCGGTGATAGCGCGCGATCACGTCGGCAAGCACCTTCTCGTAGGCGTGGCCGATGTGCGGCGCGCCGTTGGTGTAGTCGATCGCGGTGGTGATGAAGAATGGCTTGGACATCGGCTGCACAAGTTGCGCGAAGCGCACGAGCAACGCAATGCGGAAGCGGAATTTGAGGAAAACAGAGTTGAGCGATCGCGCCAACCCGATAGTCTCACTGTTATGAAGCTGGCGTCCACTCCCTCGCGGTACGACCTTTTGATCAATGCCGGCTTCGTTCTTGCGCTGATCCTGGCCGTGGTGCCGGATGTCATTTTGTATCCGAAGGCGATGTCGGAGACGCCGGGCAGTTCTTCAATCGGGACGATCCTTCTCACCTTTTCCGACATGTTCCTGTATTCCTGCGTCTTCGTTTTGCTGAAGATGGACATCAAGCGGCGCCGTGCAGCGGAGGCTTCTCTGCACGCCGCCAACAAGCAACTGCATGCCGCAAACGAAATGAAGTCGGAATTCCTGCGCGTCGCAGCCCACGACCTCCGCAACCCGCTTCACGCCATCATGAATCTCGCGCTTTTCATTCCGAAGGATTTGCAGAAACCGGAGGTGCTGACTGAGACGGCCGATCACATCACGCGGGCTTCCGAGGACATGCTCCAGTTGATCGACGATCTGATCGAGACCACCTCGATCGAGGGAGGGAACGTGAGGCTCGACAGGAATTCGGTGGAACTCAGCACCCTGGCGCGCGAAGTGGCGGCGAGGAATGATTCGCTCGCAGCAAAGAAAAACCTGCGACTGACTTTCTCCGGCGATGAGGAATGCTTCACCGACGTCGATGAAAACAGGATTCGCCGCGCGCTGGAGAATCTCATCAGCAATGCGATCAAGTTCTCGCCGGCGGGCAAATCGGTGCAGGTGAGTGTGAAACGAGCGGGCGCAACCTTCAGAATCGAAGTCGCGGATGAAGGTCCGGGGCTGAGCGCGGAGGAATTGCCGAAGCTGTTTGGAAAATTCCAGCGGTTGTCAGCGCGGCCCACCGGCGGCGAAAGCTCGACGGGGCTCGGGCTTTCTATTGTGAAACGGATCGCCGAACTGCACGGCGGACGCGTATGGGCCGGGAGCGCAGGCCGCGGGAGGGGAAGCCGGTTTGTGATCGAACTGCCGGTTGGCGATGAAAACCTGAAACCTGAAACCGGAAACCTGAAACCGGAAACCTGAAACCGGAAAGATTGAATGCTGGCGACCCTTCGATCGCTTTGAGTCGAAAAGTGCGTTGCTGCGGCGAGCAGATGTCTAAGGGTGAACGGCGCTGGCTGGCGGACGCAGGCTTTTCACCAGACGCTTAACACTCCCGTCCATCGCGATTTCGACGCCGATCTCGCGATTCATCGGATCGTTTGCAATCAGCGGCGCGGACCAACGGACGGTCCAGACCTGCCTGCGGCTCGTTGGCGTCGGGCGTTCGAGTGTAATGCTGGCGATGTAAACTTTGTCGCCCGACTCGCGAACGCTCCGGGCTTTTTCGGCAATGTCGATCGCTTCGCGGATGGGCAGGGCAGGGACCGGGTTTTCTCCGCGCGCTGTGGTGAACAAGCCGCACAGGGCGATGAGGACAAGGATGGCGGGTGCCTGGAATTTCTTCAGCGGGTTCTGAGTCATGGGGTTCATTCGATCTTGATCTTGCCGCCCCACGAAAGAATCCGGGCTTTCGTGTTGGCGGCTTCGGCTTCGGCGATCTGGTTGTTGCGGTTGTAAAAAAGGGAGAGGCTGGTCCATGCGATCTGATCGTTCGGACAAAGTTCGACGGACTTCAACCCGGCTTCGATGGCTTCGGGAAAGCGTCCGAGCTTCATAAGCGACATGCCGAGCGCGTGCCAGCCGTCGAAAAACGTCGGATCGACCGCGAGGCACCGGCGGTATTTTTCCACGGCGGACTCAAGCTCGCCGAGGGCGAGGTCGCCATTGGCATCGTCGAAAAGCTCTTCGATGTTCTCCGACCCGGCCATCTCCGCCTGTCAGCGAGCGGGCATGATCTTGGCCGCGTTGCGGCGAAGGCGAAGCCACTCGCGGAAAACAAGTTCGCGGGCACCGATGCGAGCCGAGGTCATTCCAGCGATCTTGTCCTTCTCAAATTGCGCTTCGTCGATCGGCAGGCGTTTGTCGATGTGAATGAAAATGCCGCCGTCGTTTGTCGGAATAAATTCGCTCAACTGGCCATCACCGAGCATGATCGCCTTGCTGAGGATCTCCTGCTGTTCGGGAGTCTCGATCTTGCCCGGATCCGCCATCGAAAACGCCGGCAGTGGT
The DNA here is from genome assembly GCA_963751395.1 of uncultured Verrucomicrobiae bacterium. Classification (GTDB taxonomy): domain Bacteria; phylum Verrucomicrobiota; class Verrucomicrobiia; order Chthoniobacterales; family Chthoniobacteraceae; genus CAVVUC01. The sequence goes on from CAVVUC010000002.1 coordinate 233,004, forward strand.
TCGGCTTTCTGACCGGCGGCAATGGCCGCATCGGCAAAGGATTTGCCGGCCTTGAGCTGCTCCTCGAGTGTCTTTCGAACATCGGCGGATTTCTGCGAGAGCAGTTCGCGGGCGCGCTCGTTCTTGAGCTGCGAGGTGAGCGGGGCCTTCGCTTCATCGAACGTCAGCGGAGCGCTCGGGATCACTTTTTCGAGATGCAGGATGTAAAAGCCGTCCTCGGTCTGGATCACGTCGCTGTTGGGATCCTGCTCGGTGATTTTGAATGCGGCCTCCGTGATGCCGGGAAACTTTTCCAGCTTCGGATCAGGCTTGTACTGGGTGAAGTCGCCGGTGGCCGACACAGGCAGCGAGAACTTCGCGGCGACCTGATCGAAGCCTGCGCTTTTTTCGAGCATGGCCTGCGTGAAGTCGTTGGCCTTGTTGGCGAGGTTTTGAAGGGCCTCGATGCGTTCCTTGCCCTTGTGCGCCTTTTCAGCGTCGGAGAGCGTGAGAGTCACGAACTTCACCTTCCGGATTTCGTCCGACTTGAGGCTGTCCTTTCGCTGTTCGTAAGCCTTTTTCACATCGTCGTCGCTGACCTGCACGGTGGCGGCGAGATCGGCGAGTTTCAGGCGGAGGACGGAAGCCTGCGTTTTCTGATGCTGCAACTCGTAGGCGGAGCGGAACTCGGTGGGAGTGATATCGGCCACGGAGGTAACCACCGACTTCACTTTTGCCAGCCGGACCTTGTCGCGCATCAAATCGTCGATCTGTGTCTCCGTAAATCCGCGCGGCATGAGTTTCTCGGAGACAAACGAGGTGAGCTTTCTCGCGTCGAAGGTTCCGTTGGTCTGAAACGCGGGAAGCTCGAGCATGGCGTTCTTCACCTCCTCGTCGGTCGGCTCGATTTGCAGCAGCTTCGCTTCGTGGCGCAGCACGACAATGTTGAACACGAAATTGTCGGTCTGCTGATTCTGGTCCAGCGTGCCCAGACCTCGCACGACGTCGTAAAGACCCAGCTCGAGCGCGATCTGATACCGCCGGGCTTCGCGGTCGATGTCGGTGCGCGAGACACTCCGGCCATACATGATCGCGACGCGGTCGGTGCCGATTTTGTCCACCGAGCGGGTGCCGTTGTAGAACCAGACGAAGGCGATGATGACGAGGACGGTGATCATGACCATCAAGGCCTGCTGGTGTTTGCGGATCAAATTAATCATGGACGTTTTTTTTCGTGGAAAAAGGTGTGTATAAGGTTGCTTTCAGCCGCAATCCTCCATAAGTATCGGACAGCGAACGATGAACCTAAGACGTTGCTTCCCATTCCATCAACTCCTTTTTCTCCCAGCAATCCTTTCGATTCTTGTGATCGAGGCACGCGCCGAGGAGAAGGTCACCTACAAAGACGGAAGGACGCAAATCGTGAACATCGCGGGCGTTTCCGGACCGAACCTGCAAATCAAACTTGCCGCGGGAACGATCTCCATTCCGCTCGCGACGGTCGCGCAGGTCGAGATGGCGCCGCCCGCTGATTTCAAGGCGGGAATGGCTTCTTACGAGGCAAAGGCTTACGCAAAAGCGCTGGCGTCGATCAGCGTCGTGGTCAGCAAATACAAGGGCTTGCCGGTGAATTGGGCACAACAGGCGATGCTGACGGTGGGCGACATTTATGTGGCTCTCAACGACCTGCCGAAAGCAGAGGCCGCCTATAACGAATTTCAGAAAAGCTATGCCGGGCAGGGCTTGTCGCAGGCCGCCACCGGCATGGCGCGGATCGCGATTTCGAAGAAGGATTTCGCTTCGGCCAAAGCCAGGCTCGAACCGATCGTCGAGAGGGCGCTCAAGGAAAAAACCGTGCCCAAAGACTCGGCGGAAACTTACAGTCAGGCGTTCTATCTGCTCGGCCAGATCAAGGAATCCGAGGGAGATTTTTCCGGCGCCTTGGAAGATTATTTGCGTACCGTCACTCTTTTCCATCATGATCGCATCGCCGCGAGCGCTGCTCAGGAAAGAGCGGACGCGCTCCGCAAAGAACACAGCGGAATCGCCGTGCCCTAACCCTCATCGCAATATGAAATCAAATACACGCTCAACCCTCATCCTCGTCCTTTCGTTCCTCTGCCTCGCCGCGCTCACCGGTTTCGCGCAGGAAGGCGCTGCTGCCGCAGGCAAACCCGGCGAAGGCGATTCCATCATCAAAGTCATTCTGCACGGCGGGCCGCTGATCATCCTGATCTGGCTTTCGATTCTCGGCACGTCGATCACAATGGTGACCTTCGTCATCCAGAACATCATCACGCTGCGGAACGAGAAGCTCGCTCCCAGCGCGCTCGTGGACGCGCTCGCCAATGACATGGCCGCCGGCAACTACCAGGGCTGCTGGGAAACCTGCACCGCCAACAACAACTATCTTGCCAACGTGTTGAAGACCGGCCTTGAGCGGATCGGACGCGGAAAAGAAGCCGTGGGTGACGCCATCGCCGAAGCCGCCCTGCGCGAGGCCCAGGTCCTCCGCACCCGCAACAGCTATCTCTCCGTCATCGGAGTCGTCTCGCCGATGATCGGGTTGCTCGGAACCGTTATCGGAATGATGGGGGCGTTCGCCACCCTCGGCGCCAGCGGCATCTCCGATCCGCGCGGCCTGGCAACGAGCATCGGTGAAGTTCTGATGGCCACCGCCAGCGGTCTCTTCATCGCCATTCCCGCATTCATCGCCTACTACATTTTCCGCAACCGTTCGCAGATGTGCATCGTTTACGCCGACGACAAGATCAACCGTCTCATTGGCGACCTGCCTTACGAAGAACTCGAAGGTGTTCGCATCGGCGAGGACTTCAACGCCGGCGCCGGTGCGATCGCTCCCGGAGCATCGCAATCCCGTCGCGTCTCGATGGCGCTGACCACCAACTGCCCGGTCTGCAACGGCGCTGTCACCCCCGGCCAGAACCCGTGCCCGCATTGCGGGGCCACGCTCGATTGGGCGGCCTAGTGAGTTGATCTCCATTTCGCACCGCACGGTTTCTTAATGCACAAACTTTCCACCACCGAGAAACGGCAAAGGGAGCGCAAAAACCCGCCCGAGGAGGATCCGGAATTTCAGATCGCTCCGATGATCGACATTCTGCTGGTGCTGCTGGTGTTCTTCATGTCCATCAGTTCGACCGAAGTGTTGCAGGCAAATCGGGAAATCCAACTGCCAATCGCTGCCGACGGGAAAGCCGCTTCGAAAAACAATCCGGGGCAGGTGATCATCAACGTCACCTGGGTTGCGATGAACAACGTCGGGGCAATCGAGGTGAACGATCAAAAATATCCCGTCGCGGAGGATCTGATTCCGTTTTTGCAAGCCCGCATCAACGCCAATCCCCTGGCGCGCGTGCTCATTCGTGCGGACAAATCGGTGCGTTACGACTTCCTCCGCAACGTTCTGAAGTCCGTCGGCATCGCGGGCGTCTCCAATGTCACTTTTTCGGTCGTAGATAAAGAAGGCGTAAAGAAAGAATAGAACTCAATTATGGCTGCAAACGTTGGCGCAGAAGATGGCGACATGGGATTTCAAATCGCACCGATGGTCGATGTCGTGTTCGTGCTCATGCTTTTCTTCATGGCGAGCGCGGGCATGCAGGTCGTCGAAAAGGAACTTGGCATCAACCTCCCCAGCGGCGGCAAATCCGTCGGCGGCGGTCCGCCTCCGACTCCGGTAATGATCGACATCTCCGGTGACGGCCAGGTCGTGATGAACAATCAGGGCTACGACACGCCCACCAGCAAGGAACTCCCCACGCTCCGCGCCAAACTCAAGGAGATCACGTCTTACGGCGACGGAAAAGACCCGGTCATCATCCGGCCCGCGCCCGACACGCGCCACGAGCGAATCATGGACGTGCTCAACTCGGCCGCCGCGGCCGGCGTGAAAAATCTCACGTTCAGCTAGCGCCGTCGCCTGCTTCCCTTCGCACCTTCGCAGGCGCATCGGAAAAAATGCGTTTGGCATGTGCCGAAGTTTTGGTAACTTCCCCGCTCTTTCATGGTGACCGTAGCTCAATGGTAGAGCTCCAGATTGTGATTCTGGCTGTTGCGGGTTCGAGTCCCGTCGGTCACCCTTTTTTTCCACCGCCCTGCGCCCTCGTGTTACGAATCTCCCGGCTTTGCAACAAGGGAAAAACAGCCTCATGCGCCCTCGCGCAGCCGCCGCATGTCCGCCTCATCCTCCGCAATCCATGCATCCATCTCTTCACGCGTGAACTTGCGCGGCCCGGGCATTGACGCGCCTTCCGCCCGCAAATGGGTTGCGAGAAAACACAGTTCGTCGTTCACAGCCCCCGATCCTCGTTACCAAAGTTAGCGCAGCGCTTTCCCATCCTCGTTCCCAAAGTTAGCTCCGCGCTTTGGGAACGTCGTTTTCTTCTGAAACTCTGTTTCCATACTCAGCGCCAATCGTCACAGCGAATCGTCGTTGTCCGTGCGATAACAAAGCGCGCGTTTCGCATCTGTCACAAGATAGCGGCTTCGCATCGCGGGGATGTTCGAGAAGGGAAACGGAGTTTCGAGCGCCTGTCTGCGTTCCCAAAGCGCGGAGCTAACTTTGGGAACGAGTCCCCATGAACTGCGTTCACCACGCAGCATGTAAATTTCGAGACAGCCGCGTCCGTCGTTATTTGGCTAGTTTTGACCGATTTCGGCCTATTTACGGAGTAGGGGCGAAAAGAATGAACCGCTTGATCCATTCGCAATAAGTATCCTCAGTGCGGCGGCTGTAATGTTTGGTGCGGATTTTTTCACGTACGCGATCCAGCAGTTTTACCTTGACCGGATTAGACGCAACATGGGAGTCTCGCATTACTGTGAACTTAACCAACCCCGAAGAAATAGGCGAATCTTTATTTGCCGTGTTAGGCGAAACCGATTCGCCTACTTGTAGTTGACGCTGAGACCACACACCTATGCTGACGAACTGGGACTTCCAGGACGAGGTGAGCAACTCCGAACCGCAGCAGATCAACCGCCAGAAGTCCGCGCGGAACCTGAAAGTTCAGTCGATCAATCTCTCAGAGCCGAGCGCCGTCTTTTTCGACCCCGGCAGGCGTGAGACACATTCTGCCACACTCACACTCTGCGACTGCCGCGACTTCAACTTCGCCGGTGCCAGTCCACGCAAGTCCTTCAAGCCGTGCATGCACATTTATCGGCTCGCTATCGAACTCGGCCTTGTTCACACGATTTACCTCGACGCGCGAGCCCGCTCAACCTGGGCCGGACCACTCGCGGAGCTTGAGACACAACGACTGCAACGACTCCCGCGCGATCCCAACCAGTGGGGAGGTTGGGCGTCAGAGATTCATGATTCGGGCATCCAGCACAACCGCCAGTATCGCGGCTACCCGATTGTTCGCGACGAGCCGGACTCAGTTCAGCAGACATCTGGTGGCTGGACGATTCATGGTTATTCCGTGCGTCTCGATAGTTGTAGCTGCATGGACTTCCTAGCCCGACAGTTACCCTGTAAGCACGTCTATGCTGCCGCTCTAGCCGCTGGCATTTCTCTTCCATTCGATTACGACAGCTTTGAGGCCGCTAAGAACAGCGGAATTACACTTGTCTTTGAATTCCCAACAGGCGTCTAACCATGCGCTGCGAACCGCTCCGTGCGTCACGGCACCTGCTTCCGCCGCCGCCTTTCCGCCCACCGTGCAGGTGCCGCGCCGCACTCCGCGGTCGCTGAGCTTGAGGTCGTTAGCCGATGCTACACACGCGCCCCGAATCCCGACGGTTATGATTTCACGCCTGATACTTCTCTGCGTCATTGCTCTATTCGCTACGCCACAGGCTCGCGCCGCACTCCTTGGCTTCGACAGCTTTACCTACTCCAACGGCTTACTCAATGACCAGACCGGCGGCACCGCATGGAACCGAGTCGGCGGCGTGTCCGACTGGGACGCGACCGCCAGCATTCTCAACGGCAAGCTCGTCACCACCAACACCACCACCGCTTCGCGGGAGTTTGGCGGCGACGAGTCCGGTAGCGCCGTCCAAGCTACGGGACAGGTTTTCTTTCGCTTTACGCTGACCTACGGCAGCGTTGTGCCTGAGCGTGCTTTGCTTTCTTCCTTCGAGTTCGGCAACGAAATCATCCGGTTCGGACGCTTCACGAACAGCTACGGCATCGAAGTTGTAGGCGTTGGCTCCACCGGCTTTGGATCCAACGCCCAAGCCAATTCAACCGTCACCATGATTGCGGCGATCGACTTCGCCAACGACCGCTTGGCTCTCTTCGTCAACCCCGATGCGAACGACTTCTACGATTCCGAGACCGGCACTGCCGACGTGCAGCGCATCTACACCGCGAGCAACTGGTCCACTCACATCGGCTTTTCCTCCGATAGCAGTCTGGGCGGCAGCGCCACATGGGACGACGTTACCGTGGCGACGACTTTTGCAGAGGTTGTTCCCGAGCCAGGCAGCGCCGCACTGCTTATCGTCGGCTTTTCGCTCCTCACTCTATCCCGGCGAACGCAACGGCTAACGCTAAAGGGTGCAGCGGAGGCGAGGCACGAGCCCTCCGGCTGCACCCATGGTTGAACAAGCCCGCCGAATAAGGTGGCGCGGCCTTATGCTTCTTATGTTTTTTCCTACTCCGTAAATAGGCCGAAATCGGTTAAAACTAGCCAAATCGCGACGGACGCGGCTGTCTCGAAATTTACATGCTGCGTGGTGAACGCAGTTCATGGGGACTCGTTCCCAAAGTTAGCGAAGCGCTTTGGGAACGCATTCCTGTCGTCCTACTCCGTAAATAGGCCGAAATCGGTCAAAACTAGCCAAATAACGACGGACGCGGCTGTCTCGAAATTTACATGCTGCGTGGTGAACGCAGTTCATGGGGACTCGTTACCAAGCTCCGGCTTGGTAACGCAGTTGTCCCTGAAGCTCAGCTTCATCGCGTGGTGACGAAGCAGAGCTTCGCAGACAAGTGCGATCCCAAGCTGGAGCTTGGGATCGAGGATGGAACTCCGTTCTTTCGTTCCCAAAGTTAGCGAAGCGCTTTGGGAACGCATTCCTGTCCTGAAACTCTGTTTCCCTACTCACCGCCAATCGTCACAGCGGATCACGGGCAACGCTCCAGGCAGCCATTCATGGGCGGAACTGTAGCGCCAGTACTCCGGCGACGCCACCCACCCGCGCCGCACCGGATTTGCATGCACGTAATCAATGTTGATGCCGCCCACCGGCGGCACCCTTCGGGCTGAGGCTCCGCCCTCAGTCTGTCTCGCACCGCTCGGCTTTGCAGCATCACTTCGTCCGAGTAAATGGCCTGCGGATGGAAGCCCTCCTGCCAGACTTGATAACTGCTCCGGTGTTTGTGTTCGGCTTTCCCGGCGGCCAATAGCTCCAGAAGCCAGCCGCGCCGTTCGGTTTCGAGTTGAGCCAGCAGCTTGCCCGCAGTGGATTTCTTCAAGTCCGCCATGACCCGCGACAACTCCTCCGCCTGCACGACCGCGTGGAAGTGATTGTCCATGATGACCCATGCGTAAAGGCTCAGCCCCTTCTCTCTGCGACAGAAGTCGAGCGAGTGCGCCAGGATTTCGGAGCAATCTGATGAGGTGAAAACCGGGAGCCAGTCCACGATCGTCGAGGTGACGAGGTGTGCGCGTTCCTTTTCGCGGACATAGTAGCGGCTGCGCATGGCGGGAGATTGCCAGCGAAGAAACGGAGTTTCAAGAGCCTGCTGCGTTCCCAAAGCGCGGAGCTAACTTTGGGAACGAGTCCCCATGAACTGCGTTCACCACGCAGCATGTAAATTTCGAGACAGCCGCGTCCGTCGTTATTTGGCTAGTTTTGACCGATTTCGGCCTATTTACGGAGTAGGATCAAATAGCGTGAATGCAGACCCGGAGGGTCATTGGAAATTAGCCGGTGGTGTCAACCACCGGTCTTGGATCCATTGGGAATCGCCCCGGCAGGGAGCGGCGGAATCATGCCCAATGAGATCGAGCGTCACGACGTGTCAACCAGGTTCCCACGCCCCTTGCCGGGGCGGATCCATTGTCGATTGGAAACCGGTGGTTGACACCACCGGCTAATTTCCGTGAGCCCCTCCGGGCTAATGAGGAGGCACTATTTTACCCGCTGAAAGTAGCGAAGAACCCCCTTTTTCCACTGATGCCGACCCATCGACAGCCACTTGGATCGCCGGCCCTTGATTCTAATAGGTATGACAAATGCTGATTATGGTTTCGCATGGAATCGCGCTCTTCGACTCAGGCTGTGCTGCCGCGGGGTCCGGCGCGCTGCGATTTTTCGAGCACGATAAGCACCCTGTTTGGATTGGAGGCTTCGGCGGAAAACAAACGGAGCGGTTCGGTCATCCGGCTTCCGGACCAATACAAGACCGCTCTTGCCGCCGAGGCGGTTCGTTTCAGACCGAGACGAATCGTGCGCAGTGACTTTGCGAGCACGATAAGCACGCTATTCGGCTCGGAGACTTCGCCGGAAAACAAACGACGCTCCCCGGGCGTCCAGCTTCCTGAGCGATACAAGAGCGCTCTCGCAGCCGAGGCGGTTCTTTTCAAGCCGCGATGTTTCAGACGTTCTCCCTATCGCCCCCGCAAGCCCGTCTCGCGCCCTCCGCAAGAGCCGGCCCCGATCGCGAAGGCGGACGAGGCGTATCCGCCCTGGACAGAACTGGTATCGCCGCATCGGACGAATCTCGAACAATCCGGTTTCATCGAGACGACCGAATACGGGGCGATTTTTGGCAGGAATGGAATGGTGGAGCAGGCCAAGGCGCAGCTCTTCGAGGCCCGGTTCAGTCCGCGCAAGGCACCCGCCTTGCCAACGCACGGAACTCAGCGAAGCCCTGCGACGAGCGCCTGAATTTGATCGAGCGCCTTTTGGGAACCTTCCCTGGCGCGCCGGGAAAAACCTTCGCCGATCTCGAAATCCTCGCCCGGCACCACGAGCAGCCAGGCGCGCGGACAGTGACCATAGACCTGCCGCGCGAGGCTGAGCAGGGAAGCGGGATCAAAAGTGTGCGTTGTGACCTGACCGGTACCGCCGGACTCGATCTCGCGCGGCTCCACTACAGCGGCGGTGTCTCGTTCGGCGTCCACGAAAATGACGGCACGCGCTTCTGCGATCGGGGCTGCAAGTTCCGGCGTGAGTTGATGGCAGCACAGGGCCCGCACACCGGGAAGGTTTAGTTCGGTCACAGCCTCTGCGATTTTTGGACCGATGCCGTCGTCGCGCCGCAGAGTATTGCCGTAACCAACGACGAGAATTTCGCTCACCCGCGAACCACTTCGTTGACGACTTCGCCGTTGGGTGCGACGAGCTCGACGCGCATCGGCATCTGTCCGAACGCATGCGTGGAGCAGCTCAGGCACGGATCGTAGCAGCGGATGCCCGCCTCGACGCGATTGAGCATCGGCTCGGGAATCTCGTTGCCGTGAACGTAATGCCGCGCGATCTGTGCGACGGTGCGGTTCATCGCGAGGTTGTTCTGGCCGGTGGCGATGATCAGGTTGACCTTCGTGAGGATGCCGTTGCGATCCACCTTGTAGTGGTGGAAGAGCGTTCCGCGCGGCGCTTCGCTCGCGCCGACGCCTTCGAGTTTGTTCACGCCGGCATCGGCCCGCAAATGGTCGGAGAGAATCTCCGGGTCATTCATGTAATGCTCGACCCATTCGATGCCCGCGAGGATCTCGATCAGGCGCGCGTAGTGATACATGAACGACGACGTGACCGAGCCGCGTCCCAGGCGCTTGAAAAGCTTCAGTTCCGCATCCGCCTGCGGCACGCCCATCTGTTCGCAGACATTCAGGCGCGCGAGCGGCCCCACGCGATACATGCCGTCGGGGAAGCCGAGCGGTTTGTAATACGGCGACTTGAGGTAGGAGGACTTTTGAACTGCCTCGCTGATGAACTCGTAAAACTTCTGCGTGTCGAGCTGGTCGGCTATGATGCTGCCGCTGCTGTCCACGAACCGCAGCCGCCCGCCGTGGTGCTCCCATTCGCCATCCGGTCCGACGAGCCCCATGAACAGCGAGGGAAAGTTGCCGAAAATCTGCACCTCGCGCTCGTGGGTTTTGAGCACTTTCTTGAACAAATCCAACGCGATCTTCGTGGTGGCGAATGCTTCTGGCAGCCACGCACGAATCCGGGCGCGGCCTTCCTCGGTAAGCGGACTGCGCACGCCGCCGGGCACGGCCCAGGCGGGATGGATTTTCCTGCCGCCGAGAATCTCGATCACTTCCTGGCCGAACTGGCGCAGGCGGATGCCCGCGCGCGCAAGTTCGGGATTCGCGCCGATGATGCCGAAGATGTTGCGTTTGTCCGGCGGCGTTTCCCAGCCGAGCAGGAAATCCGGCGAGCTGAGGTGAAAGAAACTCAGCGCGTGCGATTGAATGATCTGCCCGAGATTCATCACGCGGCGCAGCTTGTCGGCAGTCGGCGGAATGGCCACCGCCAGGATTGCGTCGCCGGCCTTGGCGGAGGCGAGCAAATGGCTGACCGGGCAGATGCCGCAGATGCGCGGGGTGATGCCGGCCATTTCGCTCATCGGGCGGCCCTCGCAGAATTTCTCGAACCCGCGGAACTCGACGACGTGGAACTCGGCGTCGGAGACGTTGCCGGCGTCATCGAGGAAGATGCTGATCTTCGCGTGTCCTTCAATCCGCGTCACCGGGTCGATTACAATTCGTTTTGCCATACTGAAAAAATCTCCGGTGCGGACCGCGGCCCGTCAGCCAAACTTGATTTGCATGCCCTCCAGTTCGGGTTCTTTGCCCGCAAGCACTTGCAGAAGAAATGCCTTGATGCGATCGGCCGGCGGCGGGCAGCCGGGCAGGAAGTAATCGACATGCACCAGCTCGTGGACAGGCATCACGTGCGCCAGCAACGGCGGAACGATGCCGGGTTCATCAGGCAGGCAGGGATTGAACTGCGCGGCTTCGAGATACGCGCGCTCCAGGACGTTCTCGCGATTCCCCAGCCCGAGTTGATTGCGAATGGCGGTCACATTTCCCGTAACCGCGCAGTCGCCGAATGAAACCACGACTTTAGTGCGCAGGCGGATTTTGTGCATCGCATCGACGTGCTCCTCGTTGCAGACCGCGCCTTCGATGAGGGCGACATCGACGTTTTCCGGATACTCCTTCGCGTCCACGATGGGGCTGTAAACCACTTCGATTTTATCGGCGAGATCGATGAGGACTTCGTCGAGATCGAGAAACGACATGTGACAGCCGGAGCAGCCTCCCAACCAGGTCGTGGCAATTCTCAGACGATCCATTGTTTTTTCTCCCTTGCGTTGACGATGAACTCGAGTTTGGTCCGGTCGCGCTCCATTTCGGCCACTGTCGAGCCCTTGTGGAAAAGGGCGCCGGTCGGGCAGCCTTGCACGCATTTGCCGCACGAGGTGCAGGTGTCGGACTCGCCCCAAGGCTGGCGCAGGTCGGTGATGATTTCCGAGTGCGCCCCGCGGCCCGCGACGTTTTTCGTGCCCGCCCCCTCGATGTGCCAGCAGACGCGGACGCAGCGCGTGCAGAGGATGCACCGGTTGTGATCCAATCCGAAGAGCGGATGCGTGGTGTCCATCCCCCATTGCGGAAAGCGATATTCGTAGCGGACATGATCCATGCCCTGGTTGTAGGCGAGCGTCTGCAATTCGCAATGACCGTTCGCCACGCACACCGCGCAAACGTGATTCCGCTCCGCGAACAACAGCTCCAAAGTCATCCGGCGGTATTTGCGCAATCGCTCGCTGTTCGTCCGCACATCCATGCTTTCAGTGACGGGCGTGGTGCAGGAGGGGAGCAGCTTGGAAGTGCCGGCGACTTCCACGAGACACAGGCGGCATGCGCCCACGTCATACACGCCTTCGAGATGGCAGAGCGTCGGAATCTCCACTCCGGCTTCCCGGGCGGCTTCGAGAATCGTCGCCCCCTCGGGTGCGCTCGTCTGTTTGCCGTCAATGGTCAGTATTTTTGCGGCCATGGAAGTTTGCTTTCTTTACGTGATGGGGACGGCATCATTGTTCGCCTCGGCACTGATGACCGGCCCGAATTTGTCAGGCTGCAACCGCTCGAGGTATTCGTTTTTGAAAAATCGCAGCGTGCTCAAAACCGGATTGGGCGCGGTCTGGCCGAGCCCGCAGAGGCTCGTGTGTTTCACCATGTCGCAGAGTTCTTCGAGCTTCTCCAAATCGCGCGCCGTCGCCTTGCGGTCGATGATTTTCGACAGCAAATGATACATCTGAACCGTGCCCGCGCGGCAGGGGATGCACTTGCCGCATGATTCATCCATGCAGAACTCCATGAAAAACCGCGCGACCTCCACCATGTTCGTGCTGTCGTCCATGACAATCATGCCGCCCGAACCCATGATGGAGCCCAGCCCGGTGAGCGATTCGTAATCCACCGGCGTGTCAAGATGCTGCGCCGGAATGCATCCTCCGGAAGGGCCGCCGGTTTGCACGGCCTTGATTTTACCACCGTTGGGAGCGCCGCCGCCCATGACTTCGACGATCTGCCGCAGCGGGGTGCCCATCGGCACTTCGATGATGCCGGTGTTGGTGATCTTGCCGGCAAGCGCGAAAACCTTCGTGCCTTTGCTTCGCCATGTGCCGAGACCCGCGAACCAATCCGCCCCTTTGCGAAGGATGGGCGGGATGTTTGCGAAGGTTTCGACGTTGTTGATCAAGGTCGGGCATTCCCACAAGCCGCTCTCGGCAGGGAATGGCGGACGCTGGCGTGGCGTTCCGCGTTTGCCTTCGACGGAAGCCATGAGCGCGGTTTCCTCGCCGCAGACGAACGCGCCCGCGCCGATCCGGATGTCGAGGTTGAAGTTGAATGGCGACTCGAAAATGCTGCTGCCGAGCAGGCCGAGCTGGCGGGCCTGCTTGATGGCGCTCTGCAATCGCTTGATCGCCAGAGGATACTCGGCGCGCACATAAATGAAGCCCTGGCTTGCGCCGACTGCATAGGCCGCGATGGCCATGCCTTCGAGAACCCTGTGGGGGTCACTTTCGAGAACCGTGCGATCCATGAACGCGCCCGGATCGCCTTCATCGGCGTTGCAGATGACGTATTTCTGCTGGCTCTCGGTCTTTCCGACGGTGGCCCATTTGAGGCCGGTCGGGTAACCCGCGCCGCCGCGCCCTCGCAAGCCGCTGTTGAGCACGACATCCAGGACGTCGTTCGGCGTCATGTCGCGGAGGACATCGTGGAGGGCATGGTAGCCATCGGCTGCGATGTAGGATTCCACGCGCTCAGGATCCACTTCGCCGCTGTTCTCCAGCACGACGGAAACTTGCTTTGTGAAAAACGGATGTGACCGGTCGCCGCGTTTGACGCTGGTTTCCCCGCCCTTCAATGTGCCAATGAGCTCCCCGGCATCTTCGGGTCTGACCTTTTCGTAGAGCGTGGCTTCGGGATCGACTTGCACGAGCGGAGCTTCGCAGCAGAGGCGCAAACAACCCACGCCGCGCACTTCGACTTCCTCTGACAACCCGGCGTCCTTCACGGCTTTTTCGAGATTTGCTTTCACGCCCTCCGCGTTCGCGGACATGCAGCCCGCCGCCATGCAGCAGCGGATCACGGTTTTCTTCCGGCCGGCCCGTTCTGTCTCCGCAATGCTCTGGAGGTCGTCAATGATCATGGCCAATCCATTTGTGCAGATGATCGAGCGCCGACTCGACGGTTTGACGCGCCGTCACCGCGCCGTCATAGACGACCACCGGCGCGACGCCGCAAGCGCCGATGCAGCGCGCCTTCAATAGCGAAAGTTGTTTGTCGGGTGTCGTTTCACCTGCCTTGATCTTCGAGTGATCTTCCACGGCGGCGAGCACCTTGTCCGCACCCTTGATATAACAGGCCGTGCCCATGCAAATGACGCAGGTGTGTGCGCCCGCGGGTTTGAGGGTGAAAAAATGATAGAACGTCGCGACGCCGTAAACCCGGCTGGTCGGCAGCTTGAGTTTGTGAGCGACGAACAGCAGAACGTCATCTTCCAAGAATCCAAACAAGTCCTGCGCCTTGTGCAAAACCTCGATGAGCGAGTGATGGGCCAGTTGATACTTCTTCATGTGCGCTTCGAGAATTTTGAAGCGCGTGTCGCCGCTGGCGTGTTCGAGAACCGCGTCCAGCCGGCGCTGTCTGTTCTGTGTGATGGTGGCCATTGTCGGGGGTGGTTTTCCAATGCCAGTTTTTGTGGCTCGCAAAACCAGTTTCAGACTTGACGGGACGTTATGCCCGGACGGACGGGATGACTAGAAAAAAATCACCCGCTTGATTCTGCGGGTGTCCACACCTGTAGGCGGGTTCAGTGAACCCGGCTGCAACACGGTTTCAACCCACGCAAACCGCCCGCCTGGTGATCTGCGGAAATCTGCGACGGAGGAACGAGGGCTTCTACGCGGGAACCGCGTCGAGATGGCTCACCAGCTTCAGGCTCTCCACGGCGGCGCGCAGTTCGTTGCGCAATCCCATCAGCATGTCGCGGGTGACTTCCAATTGTTCGGTGCGGTACTGCGCCCATTGCTGGGTGATCTCCTGAAGGCGCTCGTAGGCTGCCGCGATGCGCCCGTGGTGGGCGTGCGTTGGCTCGATCACTGTGAGTTTGGATTCCAGTTGGCGCTGCGTTTCCGCCAGTTCGGCGAGCAGGATTTTTTCCGAAGGCACCCGGCGCAGGTCCGAAGCGAGCCCGAGCTTGTGGAGCGTCCAGATCGTCCACTTCGTCGGGTCCCACTGCCACCATTTCACCCCGTTGCGGTAGTCGTACTGAAACTCGTGGTGATAATTGTGGTAGCCCTCGCCGAAGGTGAAGATCGCCATGATCCAACTGTCGCGCGCGCTGCAACGGGTCGAATACGGACGGTTGCCGATGGTGTGGCACGCCGAGTTGATGAAGAAGGTGCAATGCTGCACGCAGACGACGCGAGCGACTCCAGCCACAAGAAAGCTGCCCAGCGCCGCAACAGGTCCGCCCCACGCCCAGCCGACAAGGGCCGGCATCACGAAGCTGACCAGAAAGCCGAGGATATAAATGTAGCGATGCTGCAAACGCACGAGAGGGTCGCGCTGTAGATCGGCGACGTTGTCGAACGGTGGATCGGGTTGCAGCTTGAAAAGCAGCCAGCCGATGTGCGCGTGGAAAAACCCTTTGCTGATGTCGTAGGGATCGTCGTCGTGATCGACATATTTGTGATGGCGGCGATGTTCGCAGGACCAGAGCAGGACCGAATTCTCGAACGCCGCTGCTCCGAAGAGCAGGGTGAACAACCGCACCGACCAATGCGCCTTGAACGCGAAATGTGAAAACAGACGGTGATAGCCAAGCGTGATGCTTCCGGCGGTGAAGCAGAACATCACGAAAAAGAACGCGATCTGAAACCAGTCCAGGCCATAATACCAGATGTAGGCGGGCACGGCGGTCAGTGAAAGAATCAGCGTGCCGATAAGGAATGAACTGGTCTTCCAGTTAATGCGCTCGAAGGGAATACGGAATGTCATAGTAGTGTCTGTTGGGGCAACGCGCTGACTGCAGCGGCGTCGGCGAAGCGGGTAATAGACTCCAAGCTGCACGGATGGCAACCGGAAAATCTGACGTTGCGGAAACATTGCTCATCCCGTTACATTCGCGGATGGCTTTTAAGAATCTCGGTTTATCGGACGATGTCGTCCACGGCGTGCAGTCCATGGGGTACATCGACCCCACGCCGATCCAGTTGCGCGCCGTGCCGCTCGTCTTGAGCGGCAGGGATTTGATCGGCTCCGCACAGACCGGCACCGGCAAGACCGCCGCGTTCGCGCTGCCGATTTTGACGCTGCTTAAAAATCACGGCCATCTTCGCTGCCTCGTGCTTGAGCCAACGCGAGAGCTGGCCTGCCAGGTGGAAACGGCCTTCCGCGATTACGCGCGCTTTAGCGATTTGGAGGTTGGCGTCGTCTATGGCGGGGTTGGCTATGGAAAGCAGCGCGAGGAAATCAAGTCCGGCTTGGACATTGTCGTCGCCACCCCGGGCCGCTTGCTCGACCATCTCGAACAGGGAGACATCAATCTGCGGTCCATCTCGATCCTGGTGCTCGATGAAGTCGATCGCATGCTCGACATGGGCTTCCTTCCGCAGGTCCGCCGCGTCGTCGAGCAATGCCCGAAACAGCGGCAGACGCTCTTCTTCTCCGCCACGCTCCCGCCCGAAATCGAGGGCCTTACCAAATGGATTCTGCGCAATCCGGAAATCATCGAGATCGGATCGAGCCACTCCCCCGCGGACACGATCACTCATGCGCTCTATCCCGTGGCGCGCGACCAGAAGTTCGATCTGCTCCTCGCCCTGCTCGAACGCACGGATTTCGACAGCGTCCTCATTTTTTCCCGCACCAAACACGGAGCCGACAAGATCGCGGCGCAGCTCAAGCACGCGAAGCATTCCGTCGCGGCGCTGCACTCGAACCGCACCCAGCGCGAGCGCGTCGAGGCGCTCGATGGATTTAAGTCCGGCAAATACGAAGTGATGGTCGCAACCGACATCGCCGCGCGCGGCATCGACGTCGCCGGCGTGAGCCACGTCATCAACTACGACGTGCCGCAGCATCCCGAAGACTACGTGCATCGCATCGGCCGCACCGGCCGCGCGCAAAACGTCGGCGACGCCTTCACGATCATGACCGGCGAGGAAATCGACCACATCCGCGCGATCGAGCGTTTCATCGGCCAGAAAATCCCGCGCCTGAAACTCGACAACTTCAACTATCTCTACACCGCGCTCTTCAACGAAGAGGACATCCCGCAGGGCGCAGGCGGCGCGCGAGGCGGTCGCACCCATCGCGGCTATTCGTTCGGGAGACGGAAGCGATAAGGCTCTGCCGGAAAAACGCGGCATGCATCATTTGTGAAACCTCTTTTCACACATGAGTCTTGAACTTGATGTCATCCGCGACGTTTCCGGGCGGCTTGTAACCGCCGGCATCCCGTTCATGCTTACGGGTTCGATGGCGATGAATTTTTACGCGGAACCGCGCATGACACGAGACGTGGATGTCGTGATTGAGGTGCAACCCCGGGACGCGTCACGGATTCTCGCGGCTTTCGCCCCCGATTATTATATCGACGCCGAATCGGTTGCTCGGGCGACTCGCGACGAGGGTCTTTTCAACGTCATTCACCGTGAGTGGGTATTCAAAGTGGACTGCATCGTTCGCAAGGACACTCCTTTCAGGCGGCAGGAATTCGCCCGCCGACAGGCTGTCAAAATCGGTGACAGCGAGACATGGATCGTAAGCAAGGAGGACTTGATCCTTTCCAAGCTTCGCTGGGGTCTCGAGTCGCGTTCGGAGTACCAGGCGCGCGACATTGGCAATCTTCTCCGGACCGGGTGCGATCGTGATTACTTGCTGAAATGGGCTGCGGAACTCGGAGTGTGCGACTATCTTTCCGAAATCGAACAATGACCGACACCGATCCCAAAACTGAATTGCTCTATCGGCAGTTGCTGATGAAGCGATCTCCTTCGGAGCGATTCCTCATGGGTGTGCGGATGTGTGAGACCGCCCGCGCAACCGTGCTCTCGTCGTTGCCCGCGCAACTCTCCCCGATTGAGCGAAAGATCGCCATCTTGCGGCGCTATTACCAAAACGATTTGAGCGAGGAAGCATTGGCGAAAGTCGAACGTGCGCTGAGATGACGTGGGCGAGGCCGCCTTCCGACCGTGAAGTTTTTAAGGCCGTGTTACGCGCAGGCGCACGAATTACCGCCCATTGTTGCCCGATGGGATCGTGGCAATGACGCTCTGGATGATATTGTCGCCTGAACCCAAAGTTTCGTTCACGCCAGTCGTGCTCCAACCGTTCGCTGACAGCGTGTCGCTCCATTCCACGACGAAAGTTGCGCCATCCGCGACAGCCGCCTTGGATCGGTTGTAACGAGGCTTTTGAACATCCTTGTCCGATCGTGATTCCCGTTTTCATTCGCGAAGATCTGCGTAATCTCTCGGCTGCGCATGAACCTGCTGCCCACGCTCAAACAATACTTCGGCTTCGAGTCTTTCCGACCGTTGCAGGAGCAGATCATCCTCGATGCGCTCGCGGGCAAGGATACGTTTGCGCTGCTGCCGACCGGCGGCGGCAAGTCGCTCTGCTTTCAGCTTCCGGCCCTCGTGCGGCCCGGCTTGACGGTCGTGGTTTCGCCGCTGATCTCGCTGATGAAAGACCAGGTCGATGCGATGCAGGCGAGCGGCGTCGCGGCGACTTTTTTGAACTCCACGCTCAAGGCCGGCGAGGGGCGCGAGCGGCTGCGCGGACTGCACACGGGGCAGTATCGGCTGCTCTACGTCGCGCCGGAGAGGCTGATGCTGTCAGGGTTTCTCGATGATTTGAAAAAGTGGAATGTGAAGCTGATCGCGATCGACGAGGCGCATTGCATCAGCGAATGGGGACACGATTTTCGCCCGGAATACCGTCAACTCGCCAGCTTGCGCGCGCATTTTCCCGACGTGCCGATGATGGCGCTGACGGCGACTGCGACGGAGCGGGTGCGCGAGGACATTGTCAACCACCTCAAACTTCGCGAGCCGGGCTGCTACGTCGCGAGTTTCAACCGGCCAAACCTCACGTATCGCGTCCTGCCGAAGGCGCAGCCATACGACCAGGTGCTCACGTTCGTGCGCACGAGGCCGAAGGAATGCGGCATCATTTATTGCTTCAGCCGCAAGTCGGCGGAAACCCTGGCGGAGCGCCTGAATGCCGATGGGATCATGGCCCGGCCGTATCACGCCGGACTCACCGGCGACGAGCGCGCGAAGAACCAGGAGTTTTTCCTTCGCGATCAAGTGCGCGTGATCTGCGCGACGATCGCCTTCGGCATGGGCATCAACAAGCCGAACGTCCGCTACGTGATCCACTACGAGCTTCCGAAAAACATCGAGGGCTATTACCAGGAAACCGGGCGCGCCGGACGCGACGGACTGCCCAGCGAGTGCGTGCTGCTGTTCAACGCAGGTGACGTGATGAAACACCTTCATTTCATCAAGGAACATTCAGACTCGGAGCAAATAATTGAGCGCGAGCAGTTGCATCAGATGGTGCATTACGCCGAGTCGTCCGAGTGCCGGCGCGTCACGCTGCTGCGTTATTTCGGCGAGGAATGGCCGGAGGAAAATTGCGGCGGGTGCGACAACTGCCTGAACCCGCGCGACACGTTCGACGGCACGGTTGCCGCGCAGAAATTCCTCTCGTGCGTTTATCGAGTCCGCGAGAAAAGCGGTTTCGGTTTCGGTCTGAATCACATCATCGAAGTGCTGACCGGCGCGGATACCGAGAACGTGCGCAAATGGCGTCACCACGAAGTCTCGACCTACGGCGTCGGCAAGGAAATGAAGCGCGCCGAATGGCAGGCGATCGGTCGCGAACTCGTGCGGCTTGGTTACGTGCGGCAGTCGTCGGAGAAGTTCACGACGCTCGAACTCACGCCGGAAGGCCGCTCGGTGCTGACCCAACGGCAGAAAGTCACCCTCACCAAACCCGCGGCTGTGCCGGACAAAACGCAGCGCCGGGTCGGCGACATTCCATGCGACGAAGTGCTCTTCGAGCGCCTGCGCACGCTGCGCCGCAACATCGCCGACGAGCGCGACGTGCCGGCCTACATCATTCTCTCGGACGTGGCGCTGCGCGAAATGGCGAACCGGTATCCGACGACTGAGTCTGACTTCGGCCGCATCTCCGGTGTCGGCAAGCAAAAGCAGGCGGAGTTCGCCGTGATTTTTCTTGCCGAGATCGCTGACCACCTGCGCACGAACCCGCGCCAGATTTTTGCCGATTCGTTCACGGCTCCCCCACCCGCGCGCAAAGGCGGCCTCAGCGATACCGTGCGCGAAACGCTCCGCCGTTTTCGCGGAGGCCAGTCCGTCCCGGACATCGCCCGGGAACGGGGCTTCGTTGCGGGCACGATCTACAGCCATCTCGCGCAGGCGATCGAGTCGGGGGAAAAACTGGATGTAAACAACGTGGTCACCCCCGAACAGGGGCGCCTCATCGAAGCTGCGTTCGCCAAAGTTCAAGTCGGCGGATTGAGCGCGGTCAAGGAACTGCTCGGCGAAAAGGTCGATTACGGCCAGCTCCGGATTTACTGCGCGCTGAAAAACTCGCGCCGCGCGGGATGACAAAAGGCGCTCTATTTACTTTGCGCCGCACACCACTAAAGTTACGGACTTTCGCTTCCAGAAATGTCCTTCGCCGAATCGCTCCGATCCTCTGAAAAATCGCCGCTCATCCAGCGGTTCGAGGAACTGCTGCGCCCGAAGACAGACGCGGAGCTTGAGGCGATGGCGCAGCGTTCGCGCGCGCTCACGCTCAAGCATTTCGGGAAGGCTATGCGACTTTTCGCTCCGCTCTACCTCTCGAACGAGTGCATCAACTCCTGCCAGTATTGCGGCTTCTCGAAGGAGAACCCGATCCTGCGCGTGACGCTCGAGGTTGAGGAAATGATGCGCGAGGCGAGGCATCTCATCGCGCAAGGTTTCCGCAACATTCTGCTCGTCGCGGGCGAGCACCCGAAATTCGTTTCGAACGGCTACCTGGAAGAATGCGTCAAGCGGCTCGCGCCCGAGGTGCCCGGCGTGGCGCTCGAAGTCGGGCCGATGGAGACTGCGGAATACGTGCCCATCGTGAAAGCCGGAGCGGAAGGTCTGGTCGTTTACCAGGAGACGTATCACCTCGGGACTTACGAGGAGATCCACGTGTCGGGACCGAAGCGCGACTACGAGTGGCGGCTGGCGTGTCCCGAGCGCGCCTACGCGGCTGGCTTCAGGCGCATCGGCATCGGCGCGTTGTTCGGACTGTGGGACTGGCGCGACGAAGCGGTGGCACTTGCGCGTCACGCCGAGCATCTCTTGAAAACATGCTGGAAGGCGCAGATCACCGTGGGCCTGCCAAGGCTGCGGCCGGCGGCGGGCGGGTTCCATCCGCGCTTTTCGATACCCGATCGCGAGTTCGTGCAGTTCGTTTGCGCGCTGCGGATTTGCTTTCCGCAGGTCGGCATCGTGCTGAGTACGCGCGAGCGCCCGGAACTGCGCGACGCATTGATTCCGCTCGGCATCACGATGATGAGCGCAGGCAGCCATACCGAACCGGGCGGCTACACCGGCCAGGGCAAAGAGGCGCTGCATCACACCGTTCGCGGGAAAAAGGTCGATCTCGAAATCAAGCCGCCCGATGCGGGTGCGACGGAGCAATTTGAAATCGGCGACGAACGATCGGCGCGCGAAATCGAGGAAGTGCTTCGGAGCAAAGGCTTCGAGCCGGTGTGGAAGGATTGGGACAAGGCGATTCTTTCTGCGTGTTAAGATGATCATTTTCCTAAACGGCGAAAAACACGAGGTCGAAGCAGCCGCGAGCATTCGCGAGCTGGTCGGGGAGTTGCACCTGCCCGGGCAGGCTGTGCTTGTCGAGCACAACGGCATCGCATTGCGCCGCGACGAGTGGGATCACAAACTCGAAGCCGAAGACCGCGTCGAGGTCATCCGCATCGTGGCGGGTGGCTGAGCTACGCCATCGTGATCCACACCGCCGCGTAGTGAAAGGCGCTGCCGAGCATGACGAACAAGTGCCAGATTGCATGGAGCCGGGGGCGTTTCACCGCGAGAAGGAAGAACGGCACGCCCGCCGTGTAAGCAAGGCCGCCCGCAACGAGCAACGCGACTGTGGCGGTGGAACTCGAGTGCAGAATCGGTTGCAGCGCCATCACCGGAAACCAGCCCATCAGCAGATAACTCACGAGAGAAACGCGGTGGTGTTTGAGGCCGAAGATGAATTTGTATGCGATGCCGGCCAGCGCCATCGCCCATCCGGAGCCGATCAGCCAATCCCCCAGGGCGCCTTCGATGCGCAAATAAAACGGCGTGAAAGTTCCCGCGATGAACGAGTAGATCGTCGAGTGATCGAGCACCTCAAGCCAGTAATGAACACGATGCCGGGCCGAGACCATGACCGCCGCATGAAGGCACGTCGAGGCGGCGTAGGCCGCGATCATCGTCATTCCGAATACCAAACAGCTCCAGAAATCCTGCGGCTTTTGTGTTTGTTTCAGGAGGAAGCAAACCGCTGCGACGCTGACAACCAGCCCCACGCCATGCGTGGCCACATTTGCAAGTTCGGCGGGATGCCTTGCTCCCAGCAGGCCGCGCTCCGAAAACACTCGCTCGAAC
This sequence comes from uncultured Verrucomicrobiae bacterium, assembly GCA_963751395.1. Lineage (GTDB taxonomy): Bacteria > Verrucomicrobiota > Verrucomicrobiia > Chthoniobacterales > Chthoniobacteraceae > CAVVUC01. Next base: position 255,178 of record CAVVUC010000002.1, read on the forward strand.
CACTTATGCACTACCGGAGGTGATTGGATTCGCCAGTGACGGTCATTTTCACGCGTGGCCGGTTCTTTCAACGACGATGCGCGAGCCTTCGATTTCGATGACGCGGATCTTCGTGCCCGGTTCGACAAACTCGCCGCGCGTCACGACATCGACGACCACATCGCCGTCGAACTCCGCGTTGCCTGTCGGACGCAGCATTGACTGCGCGACGCCTTCGACGCCGACATGCACTTTCCTTGGCGACGTGACGCTCGCTTCGGAAAATGACGGGCCGCTTGGATTCGATGTGCCGAGCACGAAGCGCTTATACATAGTGGTGTGCGGGAGATATTTTGCCAGAATCGCAGTCACAATCACTGCTGCGATCAACGCGATGCCCATGTTGAGAAGCGGCGTGGAAAGCGTGTTCACGGTGGGCAGGAACGGCTCGCCGGGATAACGGTCGATCATCGCCCACAGGAGCGCGCCGAGCATCAGCAGCACGCCTGCAACGCCTGGAATGACGGTGCCGGGATGCAGTACGAGCTCGCTCACGACCATCGCGAGCCCGATGAAAAAAACGACCCCGACTTCCCATCCAGAGAGACCCGCGATGTAGTGGCCGGTGAAAAAAATAAGGAATGCGACCGCTGCGATGACGCCGGGGATCATCGTTCCCTGCATTTTGAATTCGAGGTAAGCCCCGACGATGCCGATCAGCAGAAAAAGCGGTGCGAGCGCGGTGATCCAGAACGCGAGCTTTTCAAAGCCCGTAGGCTCTACGACGCGCAGCGGCCCGGCCAGGCTCGCCTTTTTCACGAGATCGTCGAGCGACGACGCCACGCCCGCAGCGAGCAACGGTTTCCCGTCGGTCACCCGCGTTGCCTCCTGCGCGCTGAAAGTGAGCACGGAGCCTTTCGCGTGAATCACGTCGTTGCCGATCTTCACCTCCTTGTTCTTGTTGATGAACGCCTCGGCGATGTCGGGGTTGTAGCCGTTCCGCTCCGCCGCGCTTCGGAAATAGCCGGAAAAATACGAGACGATTTTGTCAGTCATCGTCGCCGAGAGTTCTTCGCCGCCGCCCGAGACCGGGGCGGCCGCGCCGATCGCACTTACCGGAGCCATGTAGATTTTCTTCGTCGAGAGCGCCACAAGGGCGCCCGCCGAACCGGCGTTGGTGTTGATGTAGGTGATCGTCGGCACCGACATTTTGAAAAGCGCGTCGAGCATCTTTGTCGCCGCCTTCAACTCGCCGCCGTAAGTGTCCATGTCGAGAATCACCGCGCTCGCTTTTTCCCGCTCCGCTTCCTTGAGCGCGCGGCGCAAAAAGATAAACTGCGCCTGCGACACCTCGCCCTTGAGCGGAACGACGAACACCGGCTCGGCTGGCGCACCGCAAACGAGGAGCGCGAGCAGACAACAGATCAAAATTGGACTTCGCATCTTGCCGACAAGTCTAAATGGGTCGCGAAAAATAGACAGGCAGATTTCGGTGGACCGGCCACGGAGCCTGTCCTGAGCTTGTCGCCAACCGATTCCATGCCATCGACGGTAATGTCGGTCGGCGGGAAGATGTCGTTCTCGGCATACTCCGCGTCGAGCGAAAGGCGCAGGTCGATCACCTTGCTCGCGAGCAATTCGATCGCTTGCCGCACTCCGCCGGCTTCCCGCACCAATGCAGGATCGGAGGGCGGATCTGGAGTGAGGTAGATTTTGCAAATCTCGGTCGCGCCCTCGCGCGCCGCCCGGCGCGTTCCCCGAAAAGCCGGCCCCGCCCCTCGCGCCGCCTTCCGCCGTCTCCGCCCGTCGGCCGCTCGGAGCCGGTTTTCCAGGGAACGCGGCCATTGAAACATGGAGTGTGGGACAAATGCTGTCCGACGGCTCAATTATTTCGTTGTGAAGCCGAAGAATTTTGGGTATCGCCTCACACATGGCACGACCAAGAATGAAATTGGCAAAGCTCGACCGGCTTTCCCGCCCGCCGCTCGAGCGGATGATGAAACTCCACAATCATTTGAACGCGCGGCTTTTTCCCAACTGCCGCAAGATCGCCGAGGAACTGGAAGTTTCCTCAAAAACGATCCAGCGGGACATTGATTTCATGCGGGACCGGCTCGGGCTTCCGATCGGCTACGATCAGTTGCAGTTCGGCTTTTATTACACGGAGCCGGTGGCCAATTTCCCGAGCATCGAAGTGTCGGAGGGGGAGGTGGTCGCGCTGTTTGTCGCGCAGAAGGCGCTCGCGCAATACAAGGGAACCACCTTCGAGAAATCGCTCAAGGCCGCGTTTCAAAAGATCGCCAACGGATTGAAGGAGACGATCCACTTTCGCTGGGATGATGTGGATTCGTCCATTTCATTCAAAGGCATCGGCACGAGTGTCGCGGACCTCGATCTTTTCGAGACGGTAAGCAAGGCCGTCCTTCGCTCGCACGAACTGACTTTTGATTACAAGAAACTCAACAGCTCCCGCTATGAATCGCGGCGGGTCCAGCCTTATCACCTCGGCATGGTCGAGAACCAGTGGTACTTTTTTGCCAACGATCTCGCGCGGCAGCAGCTCCGCACGTTCGCGCTCCCCAGGATGCGCAGGGTGGTAAACACGGGCGCCCGCTTCCTGCGGCCTGCGGATTTTTCGATTACGAAGCACTTGAGCGGCAGCTTCGGCGTGTTCACTGGCAAGGGGCGCCATAAAGTCCGCATCCAATTCGACGCGTTCGCTGCAAGGCTGGTGGCCGAGCGCACCTGGCACGGGACGCAGAAAATCAAATCGCTGCCGGACGGAGAAATCGAGCTGACGATGGAGCTTGGAAGCCTTGAGGAAGCCGAGCGATGGGTTCTGAGTTGGGGCACGCATGCGCGGGTTCTGGCACCAAGGGAGCTGGCCGATCGAATCTGGAAAATTTCTGTGGAGATCGCGAATTCGTACGCTTCTTGATGACGCTGCACTCGATTGTAATTGCGGCCCTCTCTCTGATGGTTGCTTGTTTTCTTTCGGGGTGCGCAAATCCCCCGCCTTACGCCTATCGGTATGTGCCGGGAAAAACGGCCATTGTGCGAGATGGTCATGCATTCGCGCCGCCGGAAGCTCCCGCGGAAGTGCAGGCCGCCATCGCTGCGGGAAATCGAATCGCAGGATCCCCGTATGTTTACGGTGCCGGACACAGCCGAAGTTTTGACATGGCTTACGATTGCTCGGGAGCCGCATCCTTCGTCCTCGAAGCGGCAGGCCGGCTTCGGAAGCCGACCGTTTCAAAAGCATTCCGGCACTACGGCGAGCCGGGTGAGGGGGAATGGATCAGCGTTTACGCGCGGCGGGATCACGTTTTTCTCGTCGTGGCCGGCGCGCGGTTCGACACTGGTTGGACGCGTCAGCCTCGCGGCCCGCGATGGACGACGCTCAGCCGGCCTGCGAACGGCTGCGTGATTCGACATCCGGAGGGATTGTAGCCCGCTGCGATCGGACTTGTCGCGCAGGCCAGAGGAGAATCAACCGAGGCGGTAAACGATGCGCGCCTTGTTCAAATCGTAAGGCGACATCTCCAGTTTCACACGGTCGCCCGTGGTGAGACGGATGAAGCGTTTGCGCATCTTGCCGGAGATGTGTGCCAGCACCTCGTGTTTGTTGTCGAGCGCGACTTTGAACATCGTCCCGGCGAGGACGGACATGATTTTGCCTTCGGTTTCGATCACTTCTTCAGCCATAAGATTTGTGCGGGCGTTGTTGGGAGAAAATCGAAGCGAGGCCCGGTGAAGGGCCTCGCTTCGCAAGTTGGAGTTGGTCCGGATTAGCGGCGCGAGTTGGTGAATGAACGCGGGCGTTCTTCACGGGCGCGGGCTTCGTTGACGGTTAGGTCGCGGCCAGCCACATTTTTGCCATGCAAAGCAGCGATCGCCGCCTGCCCGGCGGTTGCCGTGCCCATGGTGACAAAACCGAATCCGCGTGAGCGGGCGGTCATTTTGTCCTGAATGATGGCGGTGTCTGTGACGTCGCCGAACGGCGCGAAGAGATCCTGTAGATCGTTTTCAGTGGTGTCGAAGGATAGATTACCTACGTATAGTTTCATATTGGTGTTTTAGTTTCGTATCAATTGGAGATTCATAGCAGTTCCCGGGAATCGGGTTTCAAATCACCAATGAGCAAACTCACCTGACGATCTACCAAGCAGCGAACAAGAACAATTTACCGAACGGGGGGAGACTACTGCGATAATGGGATACCGCAAGGGAAAGTTTCTTCGGCTTATTCAAAGGCATCGGATAAGGTTTTGAAATTCATCGTGACAGGTGTTTGGTCTTTGTTTCATCCGTGGCTTCCAATTTTTTCGACATCCTCATCGTGGGCGCTGGGCCGGCAGGCGCGGCCTGCGCCGCGTTCTGCGCCCGACGCGGATTGAAAACGCTCGTCGTCGAGAAAGCTGTTTTTCCGCGCGACAAAGTCTGCGGCGATTGTCTGAACCCGTCCTGCTGGCCCGTGCTCGACCGGCTGGGCGTTTCCGACCGGGTTCTCGCCCTGCCGCACTCGAAGCTCGCGGAGGTTGAATTCATCAGCATCGGCGGGAGGTCCGTCAAGTTTCCGCTGAAAGCTTCCGCGCGAGGTGAGATCGCCGTCAAACGCAGCTTGTTCGATCGCGCGCTGCTGCAACACGCCATCGAATCCGGCGCGGAAGTCCGGCAGGGGGAGGCCGTCACGGCAGTTGAAAAGGGCTGGAAAGTGCGTGTCGGAGACGAGGTTATCGAGTCGCGGATTCTGGTCGCCGCCAACGGGCGGAACTCGTCGGTCGCGCGCATGCTCGGCCTGCTGCCGGCATCGCGAAAAGACCGTGTGGCTTTGCAAACGCACATTCCCGCCCCGTGCGGTTTCGGCGAGCGCGTGGTGCTGCGGTTCCTGCCCGCGGGATACTGCGGCTTCGGCACTGTCGGCGACGGTTTGCTGACGCTTTGTCTGGTGGGCAAGCCGTCTGGAATTCCGGCGCTGAAAAAATGGGCGGAGGCGAATTTCGGTGTTTCGCAAACCCATGAGTGGCAAACAATCGCGCCGCTCGCACGCGACCCGGTTCCAGCCGCAGCGGAGAACCTTTTCCTGGTTGGAGACACGGCCCGCGTCGTCGAGCCGTTCACGGGTGAGGGGATCTATTACGCGCTTGCGTCTGCGGAACTCGCGGCAAAGCACATCTGCGAAGGATTGCCATTCGAAAGCTGCCGGCACGCCCATGCTCAACTTTACAAAGGCCGCCTGTGGGTGAACCGCATCGCGAAATTCGCGGTTCTGAACCCGCGCGTCGGTAGCGCGGCGCTGGAGGGAATGCGATTTTGCCCGCCGATGCTGCGTTATCTCACGGCAAAGATCGTCGGCCGTTCTCTGCTCGACGCGTGAGCTTGCGGGTTACTTTGAGTCGGGAAAGAACTTCGGAGCCGGACCGGTTTCGGTCTTGTGTTCGGTCTTTGCTGCTTCATGAGATTTGCCTTCCGTCGCGCCTTCGTGCCCATGTCCGTGGCCTTCGGCTTCGAGCAATGCAAGCTGGCTCGCTGGATGGCGCTCACAAGCGTTGAACATCACGATGGTTCCGCAAAGCAGAAGAATGGCTGGCAATTTCATAGGCGGGCAGAGGCTAATGGACGGAAACACGCTTGCCAAATTTTTTCATTCGCCGCGGTACGTGCAGCGCACCGAGGCGGTTTCGTGAACGACCAGCTCGCACAGCCCCGGACAAAGCGGAGCGAGCTTTTTCCAAATCCACGCGGCAAGATTCTCGAACGTGGGATTTTCCAAACCGTCGATCTCGTTCAGGTAGCGATGATCGAGTTGCTCGATGATGCCCCTGGTCGCCTCGCCGATCTGCGAATGATCGTAAAGCCAGCCCATCTTCGGATCGACCTCGCCCTCGACGGAAACCTCGACGCGGAAACTGTGCCCGTGCATCCGACCGCATTTGTGGCCGGGCGGCACGTATGGCAGCGTGTGCGCGGATTCGAACGAGAAATCTTTGGTAAGCCGGACTTTCATGCGCGGGAACGATGCCCCGGCGGGCTGCAATCCGCAACTGTCGAATGAGCGGGTTTCCTGAACTCGAAGGCGCTTCCATGCAGGTCGAGAAAGCTCCTTTCCTGAGCGTCGCGGCGTGCAAAAGCGCGATTCGGCCCGGTGTGACGGCGAGCGCCCCGCTCAATAGCCTGGCACGCTCGAACGAATGAGCCGCCTTCGCGTTTGATTTCACCACTTTTCTTCCTAGCTTTCTGGAAACTTTGCCGCCCGCGAAGTGTTTCACTCCAGAAGTTCCCTATGAGCGACGACCAACCCATCACCTGGTATGACGATCCTTCTCACTTCCGTCGCGTCTCACGACGCGATTTTTTATACGTCGGCCTCGTCGGCGGACTCGGCCTGACGCTCGGCGATTTCTTCCGGCTGCAAGCGGAGGAGGCGGTGAAGGAAGCGAAGGCGAAGGCGATCATCCACATTTTTCTGCCGGGTGGAATGTCGGCGCAGGAATCGTTCGACCCGAAGCCTCTCGCGCCAATCGAATATCGCGGGCCGTTCGGTTCGATCGCCACGAAGCTCGACGGCGTTCGTTTCAACGAAATGCTCAAGGAGACCGCGCAGATCTCCGACAAGATCACGGTCGTGCGCTCGATGACGCACGGCGAAGCGGCCCACGAGCGCGGCACGCACAACATGTTCACCGGCTACCGGCCCAGCCCGGCGCTCCAGTATCCCAGTTTCGGCAGCATCGTGTCGCACGAACTCGGCTCGCAGAAGGATCTCCCGCCTTACGTCTGCATCCCGTCGCAGCCGAATCCCTACGCGGGCAGCGGCTACCTGAGCAATGCCTACGGGCCGTTCAGCCTCGGCGGCGATCCGGGCAACGAGAAGTTCAACGTCCGCGACCTGACGCTGCCGCCCGATGTCGATCACGCGCGCTTCCAGCAGCGGCAGAGCATTCTTGCCACGGTCGATGCGCATTTTCGCGAGCTGGAAAAATCGGATGCGATCGATGCGATGGACAGTTTCTATCAGCGTGCCTATGGGCTGGTAAGTTCGCAGAGCGCACGCGAGGCGTTCAATCTCAAAGCCGAGCCCGATGCGCTGAAGGATCAATACGGACGCAACGAAGCCGGCATGCGGATGCTGATGGCACGGCGTCTCGTCGAGGGCGGCGTGCGGTTCGTGTCGATGGTGTACGGCGGCTGGGATCATCACCAGAACGTGCGCGGCGGCATCGAAAAGGAGATGCCGAAATTCGACAAGGCCTACGCCGCCTTGATTCGCGATCTCGATCAGCGCGGCATGCTGGACTCGACGCTCGTGATGGTGACGACCGAGTTCGGACGCACGCCGAAGATCAACAAAGACGCGGGTCGCGATCACTGGCCGCGCGTCTTCTCCGTCGCGCTCGCCGGCGGTGGAATCAAACGCGGCGCGGTCTATGGATCGTCCGATCCCACGGGTGCGGAACCGGACGAGAACCCGCTCTCGGTCGAGGATTTTGCGATGACGATTTACAAACAGCTTGGCATCGACGGCGCGAAGAAACTGATGTCGCCCGGCAACCGCCCCGTGGACATCGTGCGCGGCGGCCAGGTCGTGCAGGATTTGCTGGCGTGAGAAGTCCGGGTAGCGCACGCGGCCCGCGTGCTCTTTTCGGCGGCCCGCCGAAAAGACATATCGCCGCCGACGCGCAGTTCGATTCCGAAGCTGTCCCCCATGTCTCCGGCGGGCCGCCGCAGACAGCACGCGGGCCGCGTGCGCTACCCGGAGTCTTCGCTGCCGCGTTGTTCATCGCGATGTCCGCGCAAGCCGCTTCACCGGTGGTTTCCGCGATCACGCCGCCGGGCGGTCAGCGCGGCGGCGAAGTCGATGTCGTCCTTGCGGGCGAACGTCTCTCCGACGCAAGAGGCTTCCTGTTTTTCTCACCCGGAATCGAAGTCACGAACCTCGAATCCGCCGACGAAAAAAAGCTCAAGGCGCACCTGAAAATCGCCGCCGACTGCCCGCTCGGCGAGCACGCGCTCCGCGTCTGGACCGCGACCGGAGTCTCGGACGTGAACACATTCCAAGTCGGCCCGTTCCCGTCGGTCTCGGAAGCGGAACCGAACAACGACGCCGCGCAGGCGCAACCGGTCGCGCTCAACAACACCATCAACGGCGTGATCAAAGACGAGGACATCGACTTCGTTTCCGTCGAGTTGAAAAAAGGACAGCGCCTCACTGCCGTCGTCGAAGGGATGCGGCTTGGGCAGACGCTGTTCGATCCGTGCGTCGCGATCATGACGAAGGACGGGCGCGAGCTGACCGCGAACGACGACAACTCGCTCCTCCTGCAAGATCCGATTGCATCGATCATCGCGCCAGAGGACGGCACGTATCTCGTCGCGGTTCGCGAAAGCACATGGGGCGGCAACGAGAAGTCGGCCTACCGTTTGCACGTCGGCACATTCCCGCAGCCGCTCGCCGTGTATCCGCCCGGCGGTCCGGCGGGTGAAAAGATCAACGTCACATTTTTCGGGGACATCGCCGGTCCCATCTCGCAGGCGATCGCGCTCCCGGAAAGAATCCAAAATCCAAAATCCAAAATCCAAAATCTGTTCGCCGAACAGGACAGCCTGATCGCGCCCGCCGCCAATCTCATCCGCGTCTCGCCATTTCCCAACGTGCTCGAAGTCGAACCGAACAACGACACGCAGCATGCGACCGGCACGGACAAGGCGCCGCCGTTCGCGATCAACGGAGCAATCGGCGAGAAGGGTGACACCGATTTTTTCAAATTCGCGGCGAAGAAAGGCGAGGAGTTCGAGGTGAATGTTTACGCGCGCCGGCTCCGGTCGCCGCTCGATTCCGTACTCACGATTTTCGACGCGCAAGGAAAGCGGCTCGCCAGCAATGACGACTCCAACGGCACCGACAGCTATCTCCGTTTCAAGGTTCCCGCCGACGGTTCGTATTGCATCGCCGTGGCGGATCAGCTCAAGCGCGGCGGGCTGGAGTTCGTGTATCGCGTCGAAGTCACGGCGGTCGCGCCGGACATCGCGCTGACGATTCCCGAGATGGTCAAGGACACGCAGGAGCGGCAGGCAGTTGCGTTGCCGCGCGGCAACAGGTTCGGCGCGCTCATTCGCGCGAAGCGCAGCGACTTCGGCGGCGATATCGTGCTCGATGCGAACGGTCTGCCCGGCGGTGTTGCGATCCGCGCCGACGCGATGGCCGGGGGTGTGGACACATTGCCGGTCGTTTTCGAGGCGGCGGCGGACGCGCAGGTTTCTGGCACGCTTTGCGAAATCGCCGCGCATCCGGCGGACGCCGGCAACACCGCGCGCGGCCATTACGCGCAGGCGATCGACCTCGTGCTCGGCCAGCCGAACAACACGCCGTATTACAAAACGTCGGTCGAAAAAATGGCCGTCGCCGTTTCCGAGGAAGCGCCTTTCAAGATCGAAATCGTCCAGCCGAAAGCGCCGATGGTTCAAAACGGCTCGATGAATCTGAAAGTCGTTGCCGAGCGGCTCAACGGCTTCAAGGGCGCGATCAACCTCTCGATGCTTTGGAACCCACCCGGCGTCGGCGCGCAGGCGACCGTCACGATTCCGCCGGACAAAACCGAGGCGACGATTCCGTTGAGCGCGAACGGTGATGCGCAGAAGCGCAAATGGAAAACGGCGGTCGTCGGTTCTGCGGACACGGGCAGGGGAGTCGTGTGGGTTTCGTCGCAGCTCGCCGATCTTGAAATCGCGCCACCATTTGTCACCGCGAGAATCGAGCGGGCGTACACGGAGCAGGGAGAACCGGCGACCGTCACGTGCAGGCTCACGCAGAGCGTGCTGTTCGAGGGCAAAGCGAAAGTGCAGTTGCTCGGGTTGCCGAACAAAGTCACCGCGCCCGAAGTCGAGATCACGTCAGCCGATCAGGAAGTGCGATTCGAAGTCGCAACGGACAAGACCAGCCCGACGGGCCAGCACAAGTCGTTGTTCTGCCAGGTCACGATCATGAAAGACGGTGAACCGATCGTCGCGACCACCGGGCAAGGCGGCGTGCTGCGCATCGACAAAGCCGCAAAGGAGGTCGTCGCGAAATGAAAGCGGAATTGCAAGGGCAGCGTAGGAACGAAGTCCGGGTAGCGCACGCGGCTCGCGTGCCCGGTCCGGCGGCCCGCCGGACCGACTCCGGGGACGTGGCCTCCAGGTTCGATGAGCAAATTGAAGGTTGCGCTGCCACATCTTTTCGACGAGCCGTCGAAAAGAGCACGCGAGCCGCGTGCGCTACCCGGCAGTTCATCGCACACATGGCTGTGTTCATTGCATTCACATCGGTCACATTTATTTGCAGCGCCTTGGATACACCCATCGAGAAACCCCTCGACCTCGACAAACCGATCAGCTTCAAACACGACGTGATGCCGATCCTCACCAAGGCCGGCTGCAACACCGGCGGATGTCACGGGTCTGCGCGCGGGCAGGATGGCTTTCATCTCTCGCTGTTCGGCTACGATCCCGATGGCGACTATCAGCGCATCACCCGCGAGATGGGCGCGCGGCGCATAAACCTCGCGCTGCCCGACGAGAGCCTGCTCATGCAGAAAGCCACGGGCGGCGTCGCGCACACCGGCGGCAAGCGTATTGAAAAAGGCGGCGACTTCTACATGGCGCTCATCAAATGGCTCGAAGCCGGCGCTCCCAAAGATCCCGCCGAGATTCCAACGCCTGTGTCGGTCGAGATTTCTCCGAAGCAAATCCTGCTTGAAGGCGAGAACGCGACGCAGCAGATGAGCGTGATGGCGCGTTATTCCAACGGCTCCGTGCGCGATGTCACGCCTCTCGCCGTCTTCCTGACAAACAACGAAAGCACCGCGAAAATCTCGCCGGCGGGTCTCGTCACCTCGGGCCAGCGCGGCGAGGCATTTGTGATGGCGCGTTTCGCAACGACGACCGTCGGCTCGCAGGTCATCGTGATCCCGAAAGACTTGAACTTCACTTTTCCGCCGGTGACCGAAGCGAACTACGTGGACACGCTCGTGAACGACAAACTCAAGAAACTGCGCATCGCGCCGTCCGAGCTTTGCAGCGACGAGGAGTTCCTCCGGCGCGCGACGATCGACATCGCGGGGCTGCTCCCGACGCGCGAGGATTACGACCGTTTCCTCGCCGATGCCGATGAACACAAGCGCGCGAAGGTGATCGACGCATTGCTGGCGCGGAAGGAATTTGTCGATCTATGGGTGATGAAGTGGGCCGAGTTGCTCCAGATTCGTTCGAGCAACGACGTGAGCTACAAGTCGGCGCTCGTCTATTACGAGTGGCTGCGAAACCAGATCGAGCGCGATGTGCCCGTGAACCAGATCGTGCGGCAGTTGATCGCGAGCACGGGCGGCACGTTCGCGAATCCCGCTTCGGGCTACTACCAGTTCGAGACCGATCCGCTGAAACTCGCCGAGGACACGGCGCAGGGATTTCTCGGCGTTCAGATCAAATGCGCGCAGTGCCACAACCATCCGTTCGACCAGTGGACGATGAACGACTATCGCGGCTTCGTCGGGTTCTTTACGCAGGTCGGGCGGAAAAAAGGCGAGGACCCGCGCGAGACGATCGTGTTCGACCGACATGAGGGCGAGGCGGAAAACCCGGTGACGCACGCGAAGGTGCCACCGAAGTTTCTCGGAGGCGCGACGCCGGAGGTGAAAGAGATGGACCGCCGCCAGGCGCTCGCCGACTGGATCGCGTCGCCGGATAATTCGTATTTCCCGAGGCACATCGCGAACATCGTGTGGGCGCAGTTTTTCGGACGCGGCATCGTCGAGCCGGTCGATGATGTGCGGGTGAGCAATCCGGCGTCGAACCCGGAGCTTCTGGACGCGCTCGGCAGGCGGGTGGTGGAATACAACTACGATTTCAAGCGGCTCGTGCGGGACATCTGCAACTCGCGCACGTATCAACTCTCCAGCCGCGTGAACGAGTCGAACAAGGACGATGCGCGCAACTTTTCCCACAGTGCCGTGCGGCGTTTGCGCGCGGAGGTGATGCTCGATTGCATCAGCGAAGTCACCGGCACGAAGAACAAGTTCCGAGGGCTGCCGCTCGGTGCGCGCGCCGTGCAGATCGCTGACGGGCAGACCTCGAATTACTTTTTGAAGACCTTCGGTCGGGCCACGCGCGAGACGGTTTGCGCGTGCGAGGTTTCCATGGAGCCGAATCTCTCGCAGGCGCTGCATCTGCTAAATGGAGAGACGGTGCAAAAGAAAATCGCCGAGGGCGGTGTCGTGAAAAAGATGCTCGATGCGAAAAAGTCACCCCGCGAGATCGTGGAGGATTTGTATCTCCGCTGTCTCACGCGCAAGCCGACCGACGCCGAGTTGCAGAACCTCGATCCGCTGCTTGCGAGGAACGATCCGAAGGTGATGGACGATATTTTCTGGGCGCTGCTGAACTCCAAGGAATTCATGTTCAACCACTGATGAAAGGTGCTATCGAAAATTTGCAGCGCCGGGTAGCGCACGCGGCTCGCGGGCTCCTTTCGGCGTCCCGCCGAAAGGATGGGATGGGCCTGCCTCACACGAGCGATGCATATTTCTCGATGTCTCCGGCGGGCCGCCGGAGACAGCACGCGAGCCGCGTGCGCTACCCGGCGCTGCTGGTTTTTCTCGCCCTTTCTGCATCCGCCGCCGAGCCGAAGATCACCTACGCCGATCACGTCCTGCCGATCTTCCGCAACGCCTGCCTGAACTGCCACAACCCCGACAAGCAAAAGGCCGGGCTGGATTTGTCGAGTTATGAAAAGACGATGGCGGGCAGCGATTCCGGAAAGATCGTGGAACCAGGAAATTCAGGCGGCAGTTTGCTGGTGCGATTGATCACCCATGCGGACGAACCGAAGATGCCGGCGAAGGCGGACAAGCTTCCGGATTCCGAGATCGAGACGATTAAGAAATGGATTGAGGGCAACGCACCTGAGAATGCCGGCAGCGTCGTCGCGAAGAAAGCGAACGACATTCCCGACGCGCCGGTTGCGGGCGAGGAGAAGCCAGACGGACCCGCGCCGATGCCGCGTGATCTCGTGGTCGAACCGTGCGTGCGAACGAAGCAGGCGGGAGCAGTGGCCGCGCTTGCAGCAAGCCCGTGGGCGCCGCTCGTCGCGGTCGGTGGCCAGAAGCAGGTGCTTCTTTACCAGACTGAATCACTGGAGATTGCAGGCGTGCTCGCGTTTCCGGAGGGCTATCCGAATGTCGTGAGGTTCGATCGCGGCGGCGCGCTGCTGCTTGCGGCCGGCGGCATCGGCGCGAAGTCGGGGCGCGTCGTGGTCTGGGATGTCGAGACCGGCGCGCGCGTGGCGGAGGCCGGCGATGAATTCGACGCGGTGCTGGCGGCGGACATCAGCCCGGATCACAGCCGCATCGCACTCGGCGGGCCGGGCAAGCTCGTGAAAATCTTCGACGCCAAAGACGGACGGCTGCTTTTCAAAATCAAAAAGCATACGGACTGGGTGACGGCGATGAGCTACTCGTCGGACGGCAAATGGCTCGTCACCGGCGACCGCGCGGGAGGGCTGGCCGTGTGGGACGCGCAGGGACGCGAGATGTTTGTGTTGACCGGACACAAGGGCGCGATCACGGCGGTGAGTTGTCGCGGCGGTGTCGCGGCAACAGCGAGCGAGGACGGCACGATCCGGCTTTGGAATCTGAAGGAGGGCACGCAGGTAAAAAGCTGGGAGGCGCACAAGGAAGGGGCGCTTTCGGTCGAGTTTGCATCAGACGGACGGCTGGTTTCGTGCGGGCGCGACCGGCTTGCGAAGGTCTGGGACAAGAGCGGCAAGCAGTTGCGCGCCAGTGAGCCGCTGGCCGATGTCGCATTGCGCGCGACGCTGAGCGGCGGGCGGTTGATCGCATCCGACTGGACCGGCGCGGTCTGCGTGTGGAGCGTGGCGGACGGAAAACGAATCGGCGATCTCGCGGCGAATCCGCCAACGCTCGCCGAGCGCGCGGCAGAAGCGGCGAAGCGGCTCGCCGAGGCGCAGGTGGATCAGGAAAAGCAGACGACGCAACTCAGGCAGGCGGAACTGAGCGTCAAAGATCTGACCGAGCAGGTGCGGGTGACGGGCGCGGCCGTCAGCGAGAAGGAGAAGCACGCGAAGGCTGCGGAAATGCAGGTTGCGATGCTCGAAAAGACGTTCGCCGAAAGTGAAGCGGCGCTGCGAAAGGCAGCGGACGATTTGACGCAGCTTCAGAAGTCGGCGGAGACGCTTGAGAAGACTTCCGCGCAAGCCATGACGGCAAGCGAGACGTCCGCTCGCGAGTTAAGGGAAAGAGGGACTTTGATGGCTGACAAACAGGCGCTCGCGATGCGTCTGAGCGAGGCGGCAAACAAGGCGCGCGAAGCGGCGGATAAATCGCCTGACGACAAAGCGCTGGCGGAAGCCGCCTCTCAAGCTCGGGCTGCCTCTGAAAAGGCGATGGAAGAGCTGGCGGCGCTGCAGAAGGACAACAACTCGAAGGCCGACGAAGCGCGCCGCCTTGCAGATGGAGCCGCAAAAGCAGTCGAAGCAGCGAAGCAGAATGAGGCCGCTGTGGATGCGCAGAAACACGCGATGGATGGAAAAGGATCTGCGGTCGAAAAAGCGCGCTCGGAACTCGCCGCCGCGAAGGAGATGAATGCGAAGGCGAAAGCTGAATTCGCGTCCGTGACAAAATCGCTGCCACCGAAAGCGGCGCAGGCCAAGGCGGCGGAGGACGCTCTGGCCCGCGCAAAGAGCGACGCGATGGCTGCTGCGAAACAACTTGCCGTCGCACAAGCTGAAACCGCGAAATGGAAAGCAGCGCAGATCAACGTGGCGCTTCACGAAGCACGCAGGACGCTGGCAGAGCGCGAGGCGGAAAGGAGCAAGGTCACGGACGCTGCTTCGAAGTCCGCGGGCGAAGCGGAAAAAGCCGTGGCCGAAGTGAAGGCGAAGGTGGAGAAGCTGGTTGCCGAGTACGAGGCCTTGCGGCGGGAAGCGCAGGAGAAGATCGACTTCGCGTCGAAGAACTGACGCGCGCAAGTTGGGCGCTGGTTCCTTTGGTGCGTCATTCCGAGCGGGGCGAGGAATCTCACAAAATCGCGCCGGACATTGCTTGGGAGATTCCTCGCCCCGCTCGGAATGACAGACGTTTCTTTGAAACGACCACTCTTGGCGGATTCCGGTTCTTCATTCACCACTTGAAGTGATCCAACCCGTAGATGAGAGATGCGCCCAGATAACCGGAGATGCTGACCAGCACGATGCCGCCGAGGAGTGTCAGGCGGAATGCGTAGCACAATGCGCGTGGATGCCCTTCCTTGTGCGCGAACTCCGACAGCAGCGCCGTGCCAAGTGCCCAGAGGGCTGTGCCGGTGCCAAGCCAGCGATGCCACCAAAGCAATGGTGCGGAAGCTCCCGTGTAGTTCGAAAAGGCGGCGTCACACCACCCGAGCGACGCCGTGACGACAGCGCCCGCTGCTCCGAGCACCACGCAAAAACGAACGGTTGATTTCCACGAATGTTTGCGGGTGAGTTTCCACATCGCCTCCGCGGGCAGCGCGGCGATGAGCAACGCGATCGGGAAGTGCGAGGAGGGCGGATGAAATTGCCCGAGAAAACGAATGATTCGCTGCCAGGTTGTGAAGCTGCGCTTGGCGGGCACCTGCGATTGCTTCGAAACAGGCGGGGCCGCCGCAAGTGCCTCCGGGGAATCTGCCTGCTCAATTTTTGGCGGAATTTGGACGGCAGCCGCAGGCACCGGCAGCACGTCATCAGGCGCGCCAAGATCGATCCAGCGCCTGACGATTTGTTTCTCCCCAGAAGTGAGTGGCGGCACGGAGGCTTCGTCGCCTGGCATCTCGTCTTCGTCGATCATTCGGTAAAGCTCGGATTCTCCGGGCTTGTGCGGCACGACGTAGTCTGGATTTGCAGCGACGCGCCCGAGATCGAGGACGTAGCCGAACTTGCCTTTCGGCCTTCGCAAATCGGCACCGTGGCATTCGGTGCATTTCTCCTCAAAAATCGCGCGCACCTTCAAGGCGAGCGCGCGACCGTCGTCGGTTTCAGCGCCGCTCGCGAAGAGCGGCAGGGAGAAAATGAGAAACGAGCAGGCGGCAGTGCGCCTCACTTTTTGGGACTGTCCTGGCCAACGCCGAGTTCCTTATGGCTGGAGGTTTTCATTTTTCCGATCTTGTCGAGTTCCGCCTTCGCGGCCTCCGGTTTGTCGCTGCTGATTGCTTCTTTCAGGGCTTCGAGCTGCTTTCCGAGCTCGTCCAAATTTTTCTTGTAGGTGTCCATGAAGCTGGCTTTATCCGCAGCTTTTCTCCGCCCTCGACGGAGTGAGCGTCTTCGAGTTTTCAACCGCCTTCTGGATGGCCGCGACAAGCTCGAGAGAGGAGGCTTTCTGCGCAGGGTCGGCGTATTGCCGGTTCAGCTTTTTGAAACTCCGATTGATGGTCCCCATCTCGTTCGCAACGGGAGAATCGTCATCGTCGTCCTCCGCGTGTGCGCAGATCGGCGCGAGGAGTCCAAGGAGGGTGAGCAGTGTGGCGAAAGTGAGGAGGTGTTTCTTCATAGGATTGTTTGTTGAAGGATGGTGACCCTGACGATGTTCGAATCTCCGCGCGAAAGCAAGCGTCAAGCCTTGATGCCAGTCGCGAAGATCGTCTGTAGATGCGGGCTTTCCTCATCGCGGGAGACGACGCTCACATCGATGTTTGAAAAGCCGGCTTCTTTCAGTATCTCGTGCATCTGCACTTCGCTGAAGCCGAGCCAGGTGTCGGCATAAAGTTCGCGCGCCTGGTCGAAGTTGTGCGCGAGCAGATCGAGGATCACGATGCGGCCGTTTTTTTTCAAAATCCGATGCGCGGCGGCGAGGGCGCGCGCGGGGTTGCCCGCGTGGTGAAGCGCCTGGCTGAACAGCGCGAGATCGACCGAGCCGGCGGCGATCGGGGGCTCCTGGATGTCGCCGACCCGGTATTCGAGATTTTTGAAGCCGTGCTCCTTCGCGAGCTTGGCACCGAACTCGACCATCTTCTCCGAGTTGTCCACGGCGATGACTTTCTTTGCGTGATGCGCGAGGAGTTGCGAAAGCGTGCCCTCGCCGGCGCCGAGATCGGCGACGGTGATCGGGCCGACAAGCGAGAGCAGCAAATGGGCAACGCCTTTCCACGAACGTCCGGGGCAGTAGCTGCGTCCGAATTTTCCGGCGAGCTTGTTGAAATACTCGCGCGCCGAGTCCTGGCGTTTGCGCAGCACGAGTTGCAGCGCGGTCCGGTCGCTCGCCGCCTCGGGAATCTCCCGCCCGCCCGCTTCGACGATTTCGCGGAACTGCGCGTGGAAGGGGTTCTTGTCCGAAGCGCCGTAGTAAATGTTCTTGCCGGCCCGTCGGTCGCGCACCAGCCGTTCCTGCCGGAGTTGCGCCAGATGCGCCGAGATGCGCGACTGGCCCATCCCGAGAATCTCCTGCAGCTCGGCGACCGAAAGCTCCTCCTGCTCAAGCAGCAGCAACAGCCGCAGCCGGGTCGGGTCGGCAAGCAGGCGCAGGGATTTTATGATCGAAGCCATTGCGAAGAATCTCGTTCCATCTCACGCTGTGAATCCCTTCCCGTCAAGCGTCTCTTGGAAAAAACGCATCACTGTATCATGATGCGTCGATATTTTTGTTGACGAATTTGCAGACTTGGTGGACTCTCCTGTTCTTATGTCTCAGAACTTCATATTCTCCTCCGAGTCGGTCGGCGAAGGCCATCCCGACAAAGTTTGCGATACCATCTCCGACGCGATCCTCGACGCGTGCCTCGCTGTTGACCCCAAGAGCCGGGTGGCATGCGAGACGTTTGTAAAGAGCAACGTCGTCGTGGTGGGTGGCGAAATCACCATTCCGAAGATCGGGCGCAAGCCGATCGGCGAGGTCATCAACATCGACAAGACCATCCGCGACGCCGTTCGCGGGATCGGCTACGTGAATGACGACGACGTGTTTCACGCCGACAAGATTTTCATCAACAACTACCTCACCACCCAATCGCCCGACATCGCGCAGGGCGTCGATGCCAAGAAGGTCGAGGGGAAGAAAACCGCCGAGCAGGGCGCGGGCGACCAGGGCATCATGTTCGGTTACGCTTGCAACGAGACGCCGGAATTGATGCCGGCACCGATCATGTTCGCGCACAGGCTCGGCCGGGAACTGACCAAAATTCGCAAGGCCGGCAAACTGGCCAAGTGGCTGCGGCCCGACGCGAAGTCGCAGGTGTCCGTCGAGTACGTGGACGGCAAGCCGACGCGCATCGTCAACGTCGTCATCTCCACGCAGCATGCGGCGGACGTGAAGCACGCGGAGATCGAGAAGTTCTGCATCGAGCAGGTCATCAAGAAAGTCCTGCCGAAGAACATGCTCACGAAGGACACCGAGTATCTCATCAACCCGACCGGCAAGTTCGTGGTCGGCGGACCGCAGGGGGACAGCGGCCTGACCGGTCGCAAGATCATCGTGGACAGCTACGGCGGCTCCGGTCGTCATGGCGGCGGCGCGTTTTCCGGAAAAGATCCGTCGAAAGTGGACCGCAGCGCCGCTTACATGGGTCGATGGGTCGCGAAAAACGTCGTGGCAGCGGGCCTGGCCGAGCGTTGCGAAGTGCAGTTCGCCTACGCGATCGGGCACCCGAATCCGGTGAGCGTCCACATCGACACGTTCGGAACCGGCACCGTCGATGACGACAAAATCCTCGCAGCCGTGCTGAAAGTTTTCAGCTTCAAGCCGGCCGACATCGTAAAGCAGCTCAACCTGCTGCGCCCGATCTACAGCAAGAGCACCAACTACGGGCACTTTGGGAAAAACGATCCCGACCTCACCTGGGAACGCACCGACAAAGTCGAAGCCCTCAAGAAAGCAATCAAGTAACCAAGTAACGAAAAAAATCATGAGCACAGCAACAGCCACCGCAAAAGAACAAGACTACAAAGTTGCCGACATCAGCCTCGCTGAGTTTGGCCGCAAAGAAATCAACATCGCCGAGCAGGAGATGCCCGGCCTCATGTCGATCCGGAAAAAATACGCCGCCAGCAAACCGCTTGCCGGAGTGCGCGTCACCGGTTCGCTGCACATGACCATCCAGACCGCCGTTCTCATCGAGACGCTCGTCGATCTCGGAGCCGACGTGCGCTGGGCCTCGTGCAACATCTTTTCCACGCAAGACCACGCAGCCGCGGCCATCGCGGCGGCCGGCGTTCCAGTCTTCGCATGGAAAGGCGAGACGCTCGAAGAGTATTGGTGGTGCACGGAGAAGGCGATTTCGTTCCCGGACGGAAAAGGCCCGCAGCTCGTCGTCGATGACGGCGGCGACGTGACGCTGCTGATCCACAAAGGCTACGAACTCGAAGACGGCAGTGACTGGGTGAACAGCGCTTCAGGCAGCCACGAGGAAAAAGTCATCAAAGACCTGCTCAAGCAGATCAACGCGGACGATCCGCTCCGTTTTCACAACATCGTGAAAGACTGGCGCGGCGTCTCCGAAGAGACCACAACCGGCGTGCATCGCCTTTACCAGATGCTCGAAAAAGGCAAGCTGCTCGTGCCAGCGATCAACGTCAACGACACCGCGACCAAATCGAAATTCGACAACCTCTACGGCTGCCGCCATTCGCTCGTCGATGGCATCAACCGCGCGCTCGATGTGATGATCTCCGGCAAGGTCGCCGTCGTCTGCGGCTACGGCGACGTCGGCAAAGGCTGCGCGCAATCGCTCAAAGGACAAGGCGCGCGCGTCATCGTCACCGAGATCGATCCCATCAACGCGCTGCAAGCGGCGATGGAAGGCTACGAAGTCACCACCGTCGAGGACACACTCGGACGCGGCGACATCTACGTCACCACCACCGGCAACGTGGACATCATCACCTTCGATCACATGTCGAAGATGAAAGACCAGGCCGTCGTTTGTAACATCGGCCACTTCGACAACGAGATTCAGGTGGACCTGCTCAACACCGCGAAGGGCGTGAAGCGCACGAACATCAAGCCGCAGGTGGACAAATACACGTTCGCCGACGGACACGAGATTTTCATGCTCGCCGAAGGCCGGCTCGTGAACCTTGGCTGCGCCACCGGCCATCCGTCATTCGTGATGTCGAACTCCTTCAGCAACCAGGTGCTCGCCCAGCTTGATCTTTGGAAAAACAAAGACACCAACAAGCCCGGCGTTTACATCCTGCCGAAGAAACTCGACGAGGAAGTCGCGCGTCTGCATTTGGAAAAAATCGGCGTGAAGCTGACGAAGCTCTCAACGAAGCAGGCCGAGTATCTCGGCGTGCCGGTCGAAGGCCCTTACAAACCCGACCACTACCGATACTAAAAGCGGCTTCAATCACGTAACAAAGAGGCGAACGGCGACCCCGTTCGCCTTTTTGCTGTCTCCATAGGCCAAAATTCGACTCGGAAGATGGTCGGGCAGGTTGTGAAAGAACGTGCCAAATGGAGTGATTTTGGCGGGGTTGCGAGGCGGCGAAGAAAAATTTGGCCGGAAAGCCGATTTTTCTTGTCGGCCACAAGATATAGTGGTTAGTCTCCCAAGACTCGCCCATATACTGTGGTTATGCACAAGCTATTCACAGGCTATGGGCGTGTTGTTCGCAACTTTTTCACATCCACCCAGTAAAGTGTCATGATCCAATTGAAACCAGGAATTCCAGTGAGCAGTCTCAAAGTCTCTTCATCGCGCAACAGAAACGCCACCAAAGGGCTGAAATTCGCCCGCGTGTTCAGCCACCAACACATCGCCCCCTTCGATCAAGTCGAGTGGGAAAACCGGACCGCCAGCCATCACCGACGACAGCGGCAAAGTCATTTTCAAGCAGGAGAACGTCGAAGTTCCGAAATCATGGAGCGAACTCGCGACGAAGATCGCCGTCTCGAAGTATTTCTACGGCGACATCGCCCATGGGACCGATCCGTATAAAGGCGGACGCGAGCGCTCGGTGCGCCAGCTCATCCATCGTGTCACCCGGACAATCACCGACTGCGGCATTCGCGACGGCTATTTCGCGACGCCGGCCGACGCGGAGCGTTACTACAACGACCTGACGTGGCTCTGTCTGAACCAACACGGCGCTTTCAACAGCCCGGTCTGGTTCAACGTCGGTCTGCACCACGAATACGGCGTCGGCAAAGGCGCGGGCAAGGGCAACTGGTATTACAACCACCGCACCGGTCAGGCGGAGCGCGCGGCGACACAATACGAATACCCCCAGGGCAGCGCCTGCTTCATCCAGTCGGTCAGCGACACGATGGAGGACATCATGCGCCTGGCCACGAGCGAGGCGATGCTTTTCAAATACGGCAGCGGCACGGGCAGCGATCTTTCGCCGCTTCGCAGCACGCGCGAGAAGCTCAGCGGCGGCGGCAAGCCGAGCGGACCGCTTTCCTTCCTCCGCATTTACGACCAGGTGGCGGCCACGGTGAAATCCGGCGGCAAGACGCGCCGCGCGGCGAAGATGAACACGCTCAAGGACTGGCACCCGGACATCGAGGAGTTCATCGAGGCCAAGACCAAGGAGGAGAAAAAAGCGTGGGCGCTCATCGAGCAGGGCTACGATGGCAGCTACAACGGCGACGCCTACGGCTCCGTGATGTACCAGAACGAAAACCTCACGGTGCGGGCGGGCGACGACTTCATGGAGGCCGCCGTCGAAGGGCGCGAGTGGTGGACGAAGCGCGTGACCGACGGCAAGCCGTGCGAGAAAAAGAACGCGCGGGAACTGCTCCGCAAGATCGCCGAGGGCACGCACGTTTGCGGCGATCCCGGCATGCAGTTCGACTCGACCATTCACAAATGGCACACATGCAAAGGCACCGGACGCCAGAACTCCACCAACCCGTGTAGCGAGTATCTGTTCCTCGACAACACCGCGTGCAATCTCGCCTCGCTGAACCTGATCAAGTTCAAAACGGAAGACGGCTCGTTCGACGTGGAGCGGTTCAAAGCCGCGGTGCGCATCTTCATCACCGCGCAGGAAATCATCGTCGATAACGCCAGCTACCCGATCAAGGAGATCGCCGAAAACTCGCACATCTTCCGCACGCTCGGACTCGGCTACGCGAACCTCGGCGCGCTCATCATGAGCTACGGCCTCGGCTACGACAGCGACGAAGGCCGCGCGCTCGCCGGCGCGATCACCGCGATCATGACCGGCCACGCCTACGAGCAGAGCGCGCGCATGGCGCAGTTCATGGGGCCGTTCCCCGGCTACAAGGACTCGCGCGCCAGCGGCGTCGAGAAACCGCCCGCCAAAGACAATGTCGCGCCGATGCTCGAAGTCATCGAGCGGCACCGCGCGGCGGTCGCCGACATTCATCCGTCGGAGGAATTCGGCTACCTCAAGGACGAGGCGCAGAAAACGTGGGACGCCGCTGCCGTTCTCGGCCACAAACACGGCTACCGCAACGCCCAGGTCACCGTCCTCGCGCCCACCGGCACGATCGGTTTCCTCATGGACTGCGACACCACCGGCATCGAGCCCGACATCGCGCTCGTGAAATACAAGCTGCTCGCGGGCGGCGGCATGTTGAAGATCGTCAACCAGACCGTGAAACCCGCGCTGAAGCATCTCGGTTACACGACCGGAGAAATCGAAAAGATCGTCGCGCACATCGACGCCTACGACACGATCGAAGACGTGGAGATTGCGGAAAGCGGAATGCGGAATGCGGAAAGTAAAAGCGGCTTGGATTCGGAAACCTATCCGCAATCCGCAATCCGCAATCCGCAATTCATCCGCTCCGGCCTGAAGCCCGCGCATCTGCCTGTGTTCGACTGCGCCTTCAAGCCGCATCAGGGCACGCGCAGCCTGCACTATCGCGGCCACATCCGCATGATGGCCGCCGCGCAGCCCTTCCTCAGCGGCGCGATTTCCAAGACCGTGAACCTGCCCGAGCAGGCGACCGTCGAGGACATCATGAACACCTACATCGAAGGATGGAGACTCGGCTTGAAGGCCGTCGCCATTTACCGCGACGGCTCCAAGCGCTCCGCGCCGCTCAACGTCAAGAAAACCAAGGACATGGGCGGAGCGACTGACTCCATCGAGGCCGAGATCGCGTCCAAGGAACAGCTCGAAGGTCGCATCGTCGAACTCGAAAACGAAATGGAAGGCTTGCGCATCAAGGCCGGCCAGCCCGTGCGCAACCGCATGCCCGACACCCGCATCGCGCTCAACCACAAGTTCGAGATCGCCGGCCACGAAGGCTACATCACCGTCGGCCTTTACGAGAGCGGCCAGCCCGGCGAAATCTTCGTCAAGATGGCCAAGGAGGGCAGCACCATCGGCGGCCTCATGGACACCGTCGCGACGATTACTTCGATGGCGCTGCAATACGGCGTGCCGCTCGAAACGCTCGTGAAAAAATTCGCCTACCAGCGGTTCGAGCCGTCGGGCTTCACAAAAAATCCCGACATCCGCAACGCCACGTCGATCACCGACTACGTGTTCCGCTGGCTCGGCTGCCAGTTCATCAAGGGTTACAAGGAAGCGACCTCGCCCAACGCGCAGCAGCCCGATCTGCCGATGAAAGGCATCACCGAGATGGAGAAAAAGGCGCTCAACCGCCCCGTTGCGGACCTTCCCCGCACGGCGGAGAAGGAAGTCATCGACATCATCACCAACCACACCAACTCCGAGGGCGCGCCGCAACTGCGCGACAGCGCCGGCCATGCGGACACCCATGCCGGGCGGCTCGCGGAAGCGCTGAGCAACGTCTTCATGGACGTCGTCTGCTCGAACTGCGGCAGCAACAAAGTCATCCGCGCCGGCGCCTGCGGCTGCTGCACCGAATGCGGCACCAGCCAGGGCTGTAGCTAGAATGAAACCGGAAAGCGGAAACCGGAAAGCGGAAACCGGCTGCAACGGACGCGAAGCGACGGCCAGGCTTTCAAACCGGAAAGCTGTGGCGGGATCGCACCGTCCTTTCCACGGCTTTTCCAGGCGCATCTATTGAAAATGAAAAAGCGCGAAACCGAAGACGACACAGGGCCGGTCCTGGCCGACTAGAGGGTGTCATGCGCTTCGATCCCGACCTCGACGCCGGAGGCGTCATGGAAATTAGCCGGTGGTGGAGCGAAGCGAAACCACCGGATTGGCGCAAAAAAGCGAACCGCCCCGAAGGGTGCGGAGGAACGTGTGATCCCCGCCGGCTCCGCCGCTCCTGCCGGGGCGAATGGCCTGCCATTGCGGGTTCCCGGTGGTTCCGTTCGTTCCTCACTCCGCCACCGAGGAGGCGGAGGGGAATAGTGGAGGTTGGTGGATGGGCGAGCAGGCTAATTTCCTTCCGGCCCTCCGGGCCTCAATCGCGTCGTTCGGTTTGAACCAAGCCCATGCCGCATTCCGCGTGGCGCAGTCCGTCCCTTGAACAGCCATGAAACCCTTCCGCAATCTCGCCCAAACCATCACCCCCGATGGCTCGCGCTTCACGCTGCACGAGCACGACGGCGAGTATTTTCTGAAGCTCAACGGGCGTCAGCTCATGAGCACCACATCGACCACTTCGGAGCTGCTCCTCGCGGAGTTGTCCTGTAGAGGATTGGGGCACCGCGGCAAGGCCTGCGTGCTCATCGGTGGCCTTGGCCTCGGTTTCAGCCTCCGACGCGTGCTGGAACTCACCGGACCTCACACCAGGGTGCAGGTCGTCGAGCTGCTGCCCGACGTGGTTGCGTGGAATCGCGAATTCCTCGGCGCGGTGAACGGCCCGCTCCTCAACGACCCGCGTGTCGAGATCATCGTCGGCGACGTGTTCGATGTCATCCGCCGCGCGGGTAAATCCTGCTACGACGCCATTCTCCTCGATGTCGATAACGGCCCGACCTCGTTCGTGCAGCCGAAGAACTCGCGCCTCTACGACCGGCGCGGGTTCGGTCTGATCTCGCGCGCGCTCAAGCCCGATGGAAAAGTCGCCTTTTGGTCCGCCTGCGAGGAACGGGACTTCATCCACCAGTTGTCGCGAGCCGGTTTCAAAGCCGTGGCCCGCCCCGCGAAAGCCCACGAGCGGGCCAAGCGCGCCGCTCACGTCATCTACGTCGCCAGCCATAAACAGGCGGTCGGCGACAGGCCTTCCCCTCATGCATAAACCGCGCACCGTTGAAAAGCCTGCCGAGCTGCTTCCCTTCCTGTTTGCCGAATGGTCGCAGGTGAAGAAAAAACAGGTGCGCACCTGGCTGAAACACCGCGCCGTCATGGTCAACGGCCGGGCGATCACCCAGTTCAATCATCCGTTGAAACCCGGCGACGTCGTGGCGATCCGCTCCGATCGTTACGCCGCGCCGGAAAGCGTCCTGCCGTCGGGCATCAAAATCCATTTCGAGGACGAAACCCTCATCGTCATCGACAAGCCCGCGAATCTCCTGAGCATCGCCAGCGAGGCCGAGCAGGAAAAGACCGCCTATTTTCAACTCACCGAACATCTGCGCTCGAATCCGCGCCGGGCGGCGGAGCGCGTCTGGATCGTCCACCGGCTCGACCGCGAGACGAGCGGTCTGATGGTTTTCGCCAAAACGCTCGAGGCCAAGCGGGCATTGCAGCAGGGCTGGGAAAAAGCCACGAAGCGGTATCAGGCCGTGGTCGAGGGCGATCTGCCGCGGGAGAATGGCGTGTTCCAATCGCACCTCGACGAAAGCAACCCGTTCAGAGTCTTCAGCGTCCCGCGCACCGACGCCACGCGGCACGCGGTCACGCACTACCGCGTGCTCAAGCGGGGCAGGGGACGCGCCCTCGTCGAACTCACCCTCGAAACCGGACGCCGCCACCAGATTCGCGTGCATCTTGCCGATGCCGGCTGCCCCGTGGTTGGCGATGAAAAATACGGCGCGAAGACAAATCCCGCCCGCCGCCTCGGCCTCCATGCGTGCGCGCTCGATCTCATCCACCCGGCCACGCGAAAACCGCTTCATTTCGAATCGCCGCTGCCGCCCGAGCTGGCCCGGCTGGTGTGACGTTGTAGCCTGGGACGCTGACCCCGGCCGGCCTCAACGTGGCCGGCTACAACCACGACGCCCTCTACATCTTGCCCCCGTTGCTTGCAGCACGCGCAAGAATTATCCCGAACGCCGCGATTCACGATGACATCGAGTGTTTTGTCCCGGAGGGACAGCCGGAAATTAGCCGGTGGTGGAGCGAAGCGCAACCACCGGATTGGCGGACAAAAGCGAACCGCCCCGAAGGGTGCGGAGGAACGTGTGATCTTCGCCGGCTCCGTCGCCCCTGCCGGGGCGAATGCCCTGCCGTTGCGGGTTTCCGGTGGTTCCGTTCGTTCCTCACTCCACCACCGGCTAATTTCCTTCCGGCCCTCCGGGCCTCTATCGCGGCGTTCGGGATTATGAGTAAAAAACCCGGCCCGGATTCCTGCACCTGGACTCTGGAAGTCATGGCATCCCCCGGCCCTGCTTGTTGCAACCTGTATCATCCGGCTGAAGAATAATTCGCACGATGGAGTATTTGGCGCCAGGGCAAACGCATCTAAATAGTTGCCGTGATTCCGAGACCGGGCGGAGTTTCTTTTGCGCTGAAGGCGCAACCTATCTCAGCCCAGGGCAACGACTTGGGGACGTCATCATCGAACGAACAGCCCTAAAAGGGCGCAATATCCGGACTGGCACGCAATGTTTCGCCCTTGCAGCTGGGAATTTATTCGATCGAAACCCAGGGCGTTGCCCAATAGCTGCTAACTTGAGAGCGAAAGTTGTGATCCGAGGCCCGGAGGGCCGTTGGAAATTAGCCGGCTCGCCCATCCACCAACCTCCACTATTCCCCTCCGCCTCCTCGGTGGCGGAGCGTAGCGGAACCACCGGATCCGCGCCGCAAACGGACACCGCCTCGGAAGGGCGGCGGAATGGCGGCGCACCCACCGCCCCTTCCGGGGCGGATGTTTGTTGGGTACGTGATCCGGTGGTTGCGCTCGTTCCTCGCTCCACCGCCGGCTAATTTCCTGCTGTCCCTTCGGGACAAAACGCACGATGTCATCGTGAATCGCGGCGTTCGGGCCAGACGGAACGGCCTCCGCCTGCGGCATTCGCTGCCACAACAGAAATTTGCATGTATTTGCATTTTTCGATTGACGGGTTTCTCGTTTTCTGCGAAACGTGACAGCATTCAGTCGCCATAAACCGGCATTCCTCCAAACAAACTGTCCAACCTCCTAGAATCCCACACCCATGAAAAATCAATTCCACCGCCTGAACAACCTCCTCCTCTCCGTGCTCGTCGCGGGGACAATGCAGCTTGGCTCTGCCCGACTCCACGCCGATCAGACCTGGCTCGGCACATCGGACGCGACATGGTCGAATACCTTAAACTGGAGCGGCACAGGGACGCCGGGCACGGGGGATCTTGCCGTGTTCGATGCGACTTCGACCGCGAACCTCACCACCAACGTGGGCGGCGATCAATCGGTTCTCGGCCTTGTCATCACCAGCCCCACAAGTGCGGTGACCATCACCGGCACGACCAACACCCTGACGGTGGGGGCTTCGGGCATCGACATGTCCGCCGCGACTCAGAATGTGACGATCAGCACCGGCACGCTCGCCTTGGGCACTGCGCAAGCATGGAATGTTGCATCGGGTCGGACACTTACTATCTCTTCAAGGCTCGCATCGACCGCGGGCGCATTGACCAAGACGGGAAGCGGTGCGGTGACATTCACTTCGGCGGCAATCGACACATCGGGCGGAATCAATATCAATGGCGGCACAATCAATCTAAGCGGGGGCAACTTCGTCACCATGCTGGGTTCAGGCACGACCGCAGGCACCATCAGCTTCAATAACGGCACTCTAACGGCCGTTACGGGCGGAACCAGTACGTCTGTCTTCCGCAACAATGTTTTCGTCGGGGCAGGAAACACCGGGACGATCAATTTTAGCTCCAGGACCCAATGGGGATCAGACACGGTGAAGCCGACAGTGACAGGTTCCGGAACGCTAAATATCGGCATAACGGGAGCCAGCAACCGCGATGATATCTACGTAAACTTCAGTGCATTTGCCGGAAACGTGAAATTTACCGGCAGCGGCGGCGCTCGCTTCTTTCTTATCAATGGCCAGGCTAATGGGTCCTCGACGGCGGCATTCGACTTCGGCGGTTCGGTGAACTTCCAGCCGCAGACGAACTCAGGAGGAAACACAATGAGTATGGGCTCTCTGTCGGGCACATCTTCGACAGCGGTCCTGAATGGAGGGAGTTCGGGTGTTGCGACTTATTCGGTTGGTTCCTTGGAAACAAACACCTCCTATGCAGGGCAGGTCATCGGAAACTCCGCTCTAACAAAGGTTGGAACTGGCGCGCTTGTTCTTACAAGCACGGCGCTCAGTTACACCGGTGTCACCACAGTCAGCAACGGCACGCTGCGCATCAACGGCAACAAGACCGGCGCAGGCGCGGTGAACGTAAGCGGCAGTGGAGCGGTGCTCGCGGGCACCGGAACGATCAACAGCGGCACGGCCGGCTTGATCACAATTTCCAACAACGCACGGCTCGCGCCAGGCGACCCGGCGGTCAGCAGCGGCGTGGGCACACTCACGACCGGCTCGCTCACATTGAACACCGGCTCAGTTTTGGATTTTGAATTCGGCGCAGGAAACGATCAGGTGACGATTTCTTCAGGGGCGGCGATCACGTTGAATTCGGGGGTGAAGATCAATCTTTTCGACGCTGGCGCGGTCACGCCATTTTCCACCGACGGGATCTACACCTTGTTCAATACCACTGGCGCGACGGTTAACGGTTTTAGTCCGTCCGTGTTCACGGTGCAGAATACCGTGGCAGGAAAAACCTACGGCTTCACATCGAGCGGTTCGGCAATCTCCTTGGTCATCGGCACCCTCTCGCTCAATTACTGGGCTGTGGACGCCGATTCAAGCTGGGCTACCGCCTCCAACTGGACGGCAAATGCCAGTCCCAACTTCGCCGGGGCCGAGGCTGATTTCGGTCCGACCGTCACCGGCAGCGGCGCTGCGTTCTCCGGGCCTCGCGCGGTGACTCTGGACAGCGCGCAGACCGTCGGGAAAATCATCTTTGGTGACACCAACTCCTTCACTGTCACGACCGGCACGGCTGGCAGTCTGATCCTCGACAATTCCGCGCTTGCCAGCCAGATCAACGTGACGACCGGCACCCACGCCATCAGCGCGCCGATCGCGCTCACCGCCCAGGGCGCTGCGATCAATGTCGCTCCCGCCAGTCTGCTCACGCTCTCCGATGCGATCAGCGGCACGACCGGCCTGCTCAAGTCCGGCTCGGGAACGCTCGCGTTGACGGGAAGCAGCAGCTACAGCGGCGGCACGACTCTCAACCTCGGCACCTTGCAGGTGAACAGCGCCGACAGTCTCGGGGCCGTTTCCGGCAATCTCGTGTTTGCCGGCGGCACACTGCAAATGCTCGCCAGCGCGACCTCCTCGCGTGTTTACCAAGTGTCCGGCGGCAACAGCGCCAGAATCGACACCAATGGCAACAATCTCACGCTGAACAGTGGCATCGGCGTTCTTTCGGGCGCGGGCGGCGTGGTAAAGAGCGGCAGCGGCACCCTGACTCTTGCGGGCAGCAGCAGCTACACCGGAGCCACCACTGTAAACGCCGGTGTGCTAAAGATCAGTCCAGGCGGCGTAATCAATGGCGGTGCCGCGAATGTCGCCGCCGCAGCGGGTGCGCAGTTGGTTGTCGATGGTGGATCGCTGACGGCGGGTGGGCTTTCGACACTGCTCAGAAACTCTGCTGGTTTAGTGGTTTCGTCCGGTACTGCAAATTTTAACGCCGGTCTTCAAACAGACAACGACAGCACTACGAACAGCGAAATCAGGATCTATGTTCCGGGTGGCGTTCTCAATGCATCAAGCATCACGTTGGGACGGGGTGGCAGCTCTCAAACCTCGGAACCGACTGCAGGGTTGACGTCCCAGTTCTATGTCAACGGCGGCTCGGTCAGCGTCACGGGTAACTTCGGCATCGGGACACTTGGGAACACCAATTCCACATCAAGCGCACGGATCGATAGCGGCACCGTGACCGTCGCGGGCGTTACCACCATCGGCCTTAACAACACGGGCCGCTGGTCGGTGCTCGATGTGAATGGCGGCACCTTCACTTCTACGAATGCTGCCACCGGCGTTCAGATCGGCGCGACGACTGCTGGCAGCGCCGAGTTCCTTGTCCGCTCCGGCACCGCTACGGTCGAGAAGATCACATTCTTTGGAACGGGCTCTGCCACCTACCAAGGCGTGGCAAGGGTGAATGGCGGCTCCCTCTACGTCGGCAGCGGCGGCATCGTCGCCACCGGCACGAACGTCAATTTCAACCCCACAATCAAGCTCGCGGGCGGCACCCTGGGCGCAAAGGACACCTGGTCCTCCTCGGTGAAAGTGGCGCTGACCGGCTCTGCCAGCATCATCGATGCACCAGTTGTCTCCGGCACGGCGCGTAACATCACCTTGAGCGGCGTTCTCAGCGGCACGGCCGGCGGCTTTACAAAGACCGGCTTCGGCACGCTCACGCTCCAGGGCACCAACGACTACACCGGCCCGACCAAGGTGAACGAAGGAACCCTCGCCTTCGACGTGAGCGAAACCCTCACCGGCGGCCTCAACATCGCCACCAGCGGCACGGCGGTGCTGACGGCGCACGGAGTCGAAGGAGTGAAGGTTCTCGACATCACCGGGCTGACCATCTCCGGCACGACAGCGTTCGCGGGAGGCGGCGCGAAACTGGACAATACGGCTGGAAATGGCTTCACCACAAGCTTCGCGGCCGGTTCGGAAATGCTCTCCGGTGCCGGAGTTGACGGTGCCGGCCTCGCCTCGCCGGCCCCCGTGCCCGAGCCTTCGACCTATATTTCGCTCCTGATCGGCGTCTTTTTTATAGTTTTCTTCATGAAATCGAAAAAAGCCGTTGACACTTTTGCCAAAAACCTCTAAAACTCCTCTACGCAATCAAACCAATCTAGTCACACACTATGAAAATGAACCCTCCTTCAATCTCAAAAACAAGCCTGCTGAAGTCTTTCGCGGTCGCTGTGGCTGCTCTCGCTGCCGCTGTTAATGGTGCTTCTGCTGATGTCTTGGACATAACAAATAACGCGGTGATCGCACGCGGTGCCTCCATCGGGACGCCAACGGCAGGAGTCTATGATCCGGTGTTCAGTCCGACGACGGGGCGTTACAGCGGGGTTGAAGGGCTAATTCAGACGGGCTTCTGGAATGACGGCACAACCCTTTCAGTTGGTCCTGGAATTAACAGTTCGCTAGTGGCCTTTGAGATTAACACAAACTCTAACTACCTCTACGCAGTGGGTGCGTTGGATAACAATTCACCCTTTGGTACTCTTTACGGTGTAGGGGGAGGAATCGCTGATAACTTCGCGGGAGTCTATAACCTGACGGGGCCTGAAATTCTGATAAAGTATACCTACGCAGGTGATGCAGACCTAAACGGAGTTGTCGATGGAACGGATTATTCGTTTCTTGACACTGGGTTCAACGGAGGCTTGTCCGGTTGGTTTAACGGTGACTTCAACCACGACGGGGTGGTGGACGGCACAGATTATGGCTTTATTGATACTGGATTTAACGGCCAAGGAGCTCCGCTTTCTGTCGTTGGCGAAACCGGCTTGCAAGCTCAGCCTGTGCCTGAACCCGGGACTGGAGCAGTGGGGCTCTTGTTGTTGGGCGGGAGCTGGCTAATGGGTTTGCGATGGGTTAAGAAAAGCAGAAAATAGGCCGACAAAAATACACAGAACCTTCAAAAAATATTAGACAAAAAATTCCATGAAAACCTCACCATTTAACATGTCAAAATTGTGCCAAGTTCCTCGCCGTAGCTTGCGTTTCACTATCTGCGTCCTTCCAAGATGCGTCGGCCAACCTGATTTGGGATCTCCGCGCTGTTGCCGTTCTACAAGGCACAGGGGTAGTAGCAGGTCAACTCAATGGTCCAAAAAGTGCCACTGGGGCCGATGGGAACATTGTCAGAATGGAAGTGTATTGCGTGGTCACGGGGTCGGATACAAACCCGGTTAATGAGGGTCTCCAGTATGCCTATACCAACATTCTAACCGGTACCGCAGCGGGAAGTGGAGCTGGAAATAGCGGGTTCACGGTGTGTTATCCGGAACCGATGGATCAACCGCCTCACCCACGGGTGTAAGTATCAGAACTGGATTTGATTCGGTAGCCCAGCGTGGAACACCAAACGTGGACATCAAGGGTGTGGATGGAATTAAGGACATCGGAACCACTACAAATGTAGCAACTGCAGAGTTCAAGCCGCGTAACTTGGGTTATGCCGATGGTGGCACCCCGGACGGATCTTTTTCGGGATCATCGTTTGTATTGGGAACGCTCTTAGGTACTAACGGCGGCGCTGCTGGGACAACGGTCACTGGGATCACTGGCTGGGGACGCGAGTTCTTGGTTGGGACGGTGGATTTCAGGATAACGACTGCAGGCACAACCGTTGGGGTCAACGCCAGCCTCCAATCATTCACTGGTACCGCAACAAACTTCTGGATGGACACAAGTGGATTGGCGACAACCTCCGGTTTCATAACTGCGTTTAATCAAATGGCAGTCCATACCCCGGTACTTATTACGGCCGTTCCCGAGCCTGGAACATGGGCGATGCTCATTAGCGGAATGGCGACCTTGGTCGGCTTCCAGCGCTTCCGCAGGAAGGCCTAGATTTAGTTTGATTGCAAAATGTGCAAGGCCGCTGGGAAACCAGCGGCCTTGTTCGTTTCTAGTCATCACCGGCCCACTCGTCACACGCGCACACACTCGTGCAGACTCGTGCCCAAGTTGCACTTGGGCACGCACTTGTCCCCGAAGCTGTGCTTCGTGTCCGTGCGGTGAGTTACGAAGCAAAGCTTCAAAACCAAGCGGGTTCCCAGGTTCAACTTCGGGAACCAGAGCCAAACCAGAGCCAAACGGACACCGCCCCGGAATGGCGGCTCATCCAACGCCCATTCCGGGGCGGATGTTTGTTGGGGAGGTGATCCGGTGGTTGAGCTCGTTCCTTGCTCCACCACCGGCTAATTTCCGGCTGTCCCTTCGGGACAAAAAGCATGTGCCTTCGGCATTCAAACGCGGTCTAACCCTGTCTCCGCACGGACGAGATTCTGCCAAACGAACCCATCGCGTTCTTTGCGCATCAACTCCCGGGTAGCACAGGCGTCCCGCCTGTTGGCGAGGGCCTGCCCTCAGCGGAGTCGAAGGGGCGTCCTCGCTCTCGCGGACTTTGAGAAGGCTGCGGATCTGGTCGGTCGCTCGGCCGTAAACAGCCAGGTGCCAGGAAGTTCGTCCCTGCGGGACGGAGAAACCGACAGGCGGGACGCCCGTCCCACCCGGAATGAGCGTTCCGGTGCAGTTCAAATCCCAGCATGAACGTCGAAACGCTTTTGCCCCTTTGAAGAACTCCAAGGCATGAGCGCGGGAGTGAATATTCACTTGCGCCATCGCATACCATTTCTTGAAAATACATGGACTCTGCATGGGTAGCGCACGCGCCCCCGCGTGCAGTGGCCCGCGCCCTCGCAGGACACCTCGTTTCCTCCCGGCGAAGCCGCTCGCATCCATGAGGTTGGACGCTGCGCGTGCTGGCTTTGGAAGGCTTGCGCGGGGGCGCACAAGCCAGCACGCGAGGCGCGTGCGCCACCCATTTCCACTCTGCAACGTCCGATTACCTCCGGGAGTTGGTATCAGATCCCCTGGCCGTCAACGGCAACGGCAGCCCCCCAGGTTGAAAACCTGTGTCCCTCTCTGCAAGTCAGGCCTTGTTTGGCGGATTCGCCTCCTGCGAGGCGGCATTGCTGCCCACCGGATCTTCTTTTCGCCGGCCTGATGCAAGCAGCAGCTCGAATCCAATCGAAACCAAAACTACCACGGCAACCCCGCCAAAGAGAACCCAGAGCTTGAGTTGCCTCCGATGCGCTTTGTTTTCAAATGCCGTGAAGGTATCCACCACAAGCGTCGTGGTGCGCTCCAGTTTGTCACGGTCGAGGATCTTGTCGCGCTTCTCGCCGCCTCTTTGAATCACTGCCAACGGAGCTGTCATCGTCTGGTCAAGTTCCAGTTCAGAAAATGTCTCTTTCGCATCCTTTGAGTAAACAACCGTGACCAAGCCGCTCTCGTCATCGAAAGCGACTACCGCGCCTCGCAAAGCATTCAACCAATTAGCGGCTAGTTTATTTCCGAACTCTACTAATCTTTCGTTCTGCTTCGTGTAGGTTGTGCCTAGCGAGCGAATGGTGACCAGATAGACATTCACCGAGGCACCCCGTTTCGCCGCCACCAATTGCTCGCTCAATTTCGCCGCAGCTTCCGGCAGCATGACATTCGCCTGATCGAGGACGTGGCCTGCGGGCGCGGGCGGCACGGGTTCCTCCGCAGGAAGGGGAGTGATCGCGAGCAGGAGCGCGAGGCATGTGGGCAGAAGTGTTCGCATGGAAATGAGCGGGTGAAGAACAATGGAAGGTTTCCACCCGGCGCGAGCCGATTGCAAGAACAAACATAACCAACCGAAAGCGGAAACCGGAAACCGGAAACCGGAAAGCGGCAAGGGGAAATCGGAAAGCGGATACCGGAAAGCGAAGAGATGAATCTACATCGCTTTTCTGCGACTTGAGAGATCCCTGACCCTTCCGGCATGGCGCGCCAGAGCAGATGGCATCTCCTTTCTTTCCGCTTTCCGGTTTCCGCTTTCCGGTTTCCGATATCCGCTTTCCGCAATCCTCATTTGCGTTGCCGCCTTCTTTGCGCAGATTG
The DNA here is from genome assembly GCA_963751395.1 of uncultured Verrucomicrobiae bacterium. Taxonomy (GTDB): domain Bacteria; phylum Verrucomicrobiota; class Verrucomicrobiia; order Chthoniobacterales; family Chthoniobacteraceae; genus CAVVUC01. The sequence continues at coordinate 289,927 of CAVVUC010000002.1, forward strand.
TTGGTTGTGATCGACCGGTTTCAGACGCTCAAAATTGTCGTGCTTCAGCGCGCGGCTCCGGCCATCATGCGGCAATGAAACGATTTGTTTTCCTTTTTCTGGCGATGACCGGCTCCCTTTGGGCGGGCGATCCTCCGCAGCACATCGACATCGGCAGGCTGCCCGATCAGGCGAAACTGGTGGACAATGTCATCGTCCCGGTGCCGAGTGAGATTTTCAGCGTGCTCGACAAGCTCGGCTCGCCCAACTGGCACGAGGTGCTGCGTTCGGAGAAAACCAAGGCGGTCGGCGAGCGTCCGCAGGTGGCGCTCCTGCTCGGGACGGTGATCGCGGAGGGGTTCATCGCTGTCGAGGCGCAGGAGGGCGAAGAGGTGAAGAAGATCGGCCGCAGCGTGCTCGACCTGGCCGGGGCGATCGGCGTGAAAAAGTCGGTGACGGCCCGGACGACGGCGATCATCGAGGCAGCGGACAAGAAGGAATGGGACCAGGTGCGCAAGGAACTCGACGGAGCGTTGCAGGATGTGAAGCAGGCGATGATCGAGCTCCACGACGAGCAGTATGCGCAACTCGTGAGCCTCGGCGGATGGCTGCGCGGCACGGAGGCGCTCACGATGGTGGTGAAGAAGAATTACTCGAAGGATGGCGCGGAACTGCTGCATCAGCCGGCGCTGCTGGATTATTTCCAGAACCGGCTCAACGGTCTGGATTCACGGTTGAAAAAGAACGAACTGGTGGGAAAAATTCAAAAGCAAATGCTGGAAATCAAGCCGCTCATCGGCGAGAACGGCGCAGAGATTCCTTTGAAATCGGTCGAGCAAATCAACGGCATCACCGGCAGTCTGGTGAAAGCGATCAATTCAAAGGAGTCGTAGTTTTGTGAAAACCATCCAACCCATCGCCATCGCCCTGTTGTGCGTGATGCTGCTGCAAACGCCGCTGTGCGCGACGATCGACGACGCGCTTTCGTTTGCCCTCGAGGCGGCCAGTCCTTACGTGAAAGAAGGGTTCACCGTGCGCGAAGATTACTGGGGCGGCGATCTTCCGGTGAAGCAGCAGAAGGCGATCGTGCAGCAGCTTTTCAAAGGAAACGAATACTGGTTCTGGATGGGAACGGACGTGGAATCGGCGAAGATTTCCGTTCACATCTATGACTCCGACGGGAACCTCGCCGAGGTGCAGGCCTGGCAGAAGACGCATTTCGCGGCGGCGCGCGTCCAGCCGAAAACAACCGGTTCGTATTACCTGATCGTCGAGATCGAAAAGTCGAGCAAGGAGCGCACGCACTGGGCGCTGGCTTATGGGTTCCGATGAAGTTGAAGGTTGATCGGGATCAGACCGTCAACCATTCCCGATGACCGAAAGTCAAACGCTGCAGTTCGAGAACGCGCGAGCCTTGCACGGGCTGTACGCCAACGACATCAAGCTCTTGAAGAACCTCGAGGAATCGCTCTCGGTCAAAGTCACGACCCGCGAAGGATGGGTGCGCATCGAAGGAGAACCGGAGAAGGTGGCGTGCGCGCGGCGGGTGTTCGAGCAGCTCGAAAACGCCCGCCAGAAAGGCGTCGAGATCCGCAGGCACGAGTTCAACTACGCGCTGCGTTCCGTCGGCGAAAGCGGGCAGGGGCTGGACGACCTGGTCGAAACGAAGATCGCCTGCTCGCCGAAGCGTCCGCCGATCGTGCCGAAGACCATCGGGCAGCGCGCCTACATTCATTCCATCCAGCAGCACGACATGGTGTTCGGAGTCGGTCCGGCCGGCACGGGCAAGACCTATCTCGCCATGGCGATGGCGATTTCCTCGCTGAAGAAAGAGCAGGTCCATCGCATCATCCTCACGCGCCCTGCGGTCGAGGCCGGCGAGGCGCTCGGGTTTTTGCCGGGCGATCTGCACGAAAAGATCATGCCGTATCTCCGGCCGCTCTACGACGCGCTCTACGACATGCTCGATGCCGAGGAAATCCAGCGCTACATCGAGCGCGGCATCATCGAGATCGCGCCGCTGGCCTACATGCGCGGGCGCACGCTCAATCACGCGTTCGTCATTCTCGACGAGGCGCAAAACACGACGACCGAGCAGATGTTCATGTTTCTCACCCGCCTCGGCGCGGAGTCGAAATGCGTGATCACCGGCGACCGCACGCAGATCGATCTGCCGTCGAACAAGCGGTCCGGTCTTGTCGAGGCGCTGCAGGCATTGAAGGACGTGCCGGGAATCGCGTTCGATTTTTTCGAAGAGCGCGACGTGATCCGCCACGAGCTCGTGCAGGCGATCGTGCGCGCTTACAAGAACCACCGCGGAGTCGAGGAGCAGAAGAAGTGAGAGTGCCAATGGAGAGATGGAGAACTGGAGTGATGGAGGGGTTTGATGAGGCGCGTACTTTGCTCTGCTCCATTGCTCCAAAACTCCACCGCTCCATCGCTCCCCAACGCCATGCTTAAACTTTTTGAAAGAAAACGCCTGATCGCGAAGGGCCTCGCTTCGGCGAAGACCCGCCGCCGGCGCTCCGAAAACGAAATGGTGCAGGCGCTTGAAACCGGCGTCGTCACAAAGGTCGCGATCTTCATCGCGTTCATCACGGGCCTCGCGTCCCTGATCTTCTACGGCACCCAGCCGCAGCCGGCGGAGAACTTTCTCATCGCGCTCCTGATCTTCCTCACCGCGCTTGCCCAGCTCTGGATCAACCATCCGAACACCTTCGCGCGGAACTCCCGCATTCTTTTGATGTTCGGAATTTTCCTCGTCCATCTCACGATCGTGAAAGTGATGGTCGTGCTGGCGCGCAACGGCACGCTCGACCTTGCAGATCGGCACGCTGCTGGTGCCCTACGCGTTTGCGCCGCTTGTTTGCTCGGTCCTTTTTGGAAAAAACCAGGGCCTTTACGCAGCCACGTTCGTCAGCCTTTGGGGATCGATCATCGTGCAGGACAATTCGCGCGCGGTGTTTCTCGTGATGAGTTTGATCTGCGGCTTTGTCGCCGTGTTCGTCACGCTTCAGGTCCGGCGGCGGAGCCGGCTGATTCGCGCGGGCGTTTTTGTGGGACTGGCGACATGGGTGCTCGCGGTCATTTTTCAAATCATCGGCCCGATCATCTGGGAGGCGCTTGGCAACATGGACTGGACGGAGATTGGTTATCAAAGCCTCGCTGCGGTCGGCAGCGGTATTCTTACGGCGATGCTGGTCGGCGGCGCCCTGCCGGTGCTCGAAGGACTCTTCCGGATCACGACCGACATCTCGTGGCTCGAAGCCGCGGATCTCAACCACCCGCTGCTCAAGCGCATGACGATCGAAGCGCCCGGCACCTACCACCACAGCCTCGTCGTCGCAAACCTCGCCGAAGCCGCTGCGGAGGCGATCGGCGCCAACGCCACCATGGCCCGCGTCTGCTCCTATTTTCACGACATCGGCAAGCTCGTGAAGCCGGAGTATTTCACCGAGAACATGCGCTACGACCGCAACCCGCATCACGACCTCGCGCCGACCATGAGCGCGCTCATCATCATCGCGCATGTGAAGGAGGGCGTCGATCTCGCGCTGAAGCACAAGCTGAGTTTGCAGATCGTCGATGTGATCCAGCAGCACCACGGCACATCGCTCGTGGGCTACTTCTACAAGCGGGCGCTCCAGCAGCAGGAGGACGCGCGACAGGGCGGCAAGATCATGAACATGCGCGAGGAGGACATCCCCGAGGTGCGCGAGGAAAGTTTCCGCTACGCCGGACCGAAGCCGCAGTTCAAGGAAGCGGCCATCATCAGCCTCGCCGACGCGGTCGAGAGCGCCTCGCGCAGTTTGGAAAAGGTGACGCCGCAGCGGCTCGATCAGTTGATTCGCGACATCATCGACAATCGCTACCTCGACGGCCAGCTCGACGAATGCGATCTCACCATTCGCGATCTGCGCGCCATCGGCGAGAGCTTCCGGTTCACGCTCCAGAACATGCTCCACAGCCGCGTCGCATATCCGTCGCAAACTGTGGAAGGCAGGAACGTCGAGGTGCTGCGGCAGCCGGCGGACGCGCCTCCGGTGTCGGCGGCCTAGAAAGGCGGAATGAAGAAGGAAGAAACAGGCGCGGCTCCGCATTTTCGTTCCGCATTCCGCATTCCGCATTCCGCGTTCCCATGAAGATCGTCGTCGGCAACCGCCAGAAAAAGGTAAAGTTCGATCTCCCGTGGCTGAAGCGCCTCGCGCGGCTGGCCCTGGCGGAATGTTTGAAAAATCCCGCGCACGAAAAGACGGTGCTGCCCCGGCTTCCCGGGGTCGAGGTGACCGTCATTTCCGATGCCGACATTGCCGATGTTCACGAGCGCTTCATGCAGATTGCGGGGCCCACGGATGTCATCACGTTCGACCACGGCGAGATTCTGATCAGCGCCGAAACCGCATGCCGCAACGCCGCGCGGTATGGCAAATCGCCCGTCGAGGAGCTTGCTCTTTATCTCATACATGGTTTGCTGCATCTCAACGGTTTTGCCGACAAGCACCCCGCGGATGCCGCGAAAATGCGCAGCGTGCAAACCCGGATTTTGAAACACTGCCTGACCTCCCTCGTTCAACTGAATGCGAAATAAATCACTCCCCCTGGTTGCCGTCCTCACCTTTGCCGCATCCCGCGCTTTTTCCGTGGATGCGCCACCCGTTGACGAACAGGCGCTGCTGAAAAACCTGAAAGTCATCAAGGAAAAGGTGGTGGCCGATACGAAGCTCAGCAGAACCAAGGTCATCCAGCAACTGAGCGCGGCGGCAGCCAGCGACAGCTCCGCGATCGACTTCTACCTCGATGCCGTGCGCGAAACACAATTCGACGGACGGAACCGCGAGCAGACGCAGTTTCACGACTGGAAAAAGAAGGAAGCCGACAAACTGCACAGCCGCGACTTGCAGGAGGCCGCCCGCCTTCATTTGACCTATCTCGTGCTGACCATTCAGCGGGCTTCCGGCGCGGAGACGAAGGATCTCCTTCCATCGCTCATCAACTACACCAGGCAAGTGAACACGGCGATCAATTCGATCAACGACCAGGACCTCATGAAGAGGCCGCTGGACAACGGAATCTTCGCGCACTGGCTTCAGCTCGGCTCCCTGATCTCCAACGCCAGGGACTGGGAGATGGCGCCCGGGAACCTGGACGGCATTTTCGGCAAAACGATCCTCCCGGAACTGCGCAAACAGAAAGATCCGCGAGTCATCGAGTATTGGGACTTGCGAATCCAAAGGGAGTCGGCCAACGCGCAACAGTCGCAGCGTGCGTTCGATGCGGAGTCCTTCGACCAGAGGCGCCTCCCCCAATTGCTTTGGATGCGCGCGCAAGATTTGCTCGCAATCGGAAAGCGCAACCAGGCGATCGCGGAGATGTATGCGATCATCAAGCAATATCCGGCACACGCCGACTGCACCGGCTGGATTGCCCGGCTGGAGGCGGTTCTATCGGAAACGGCTTCGCAAGCAGCGCCGACGGAGTAAGGTTCGGTTCCATGACGGAGACAACGGTCGAGAAAGAAACCCGCTCGAAGGACGCGCTTGGCCAGCCGTGCAACGTGGTCGTTCACAACGACCCCGTGAATCTGATGAGCTACGTGACGATGGTGTTTCAAAAAGTGTTCGGCTACTCGAAGGAGCGTGCGACGCGGCACATGCTCGAGGTGCATCACAAAGGCCGGTCCATCGTCTGGAGCGGCATGCGAGAGCCGGCGGAGATGTATGTGCAACAGCTCCACGGCTATCTTTTATTGGCCACGATCGAGAACTCCCAGTAACCTTTGCATCGTGGAAATCAGCCGCAGCGAAGAACACATCATCCTTTCCAAGCTCGACGTTTTTTTTGTCGAGCTGTTGCGGCAGATCGCGAGTTCGGCCGACCCGCAAGGCTCGAAGGCGGCCCGGGAGCGGCTTTTCAGCAAGCCCTCCGCGGAGTCCAGGTTCAATGAGGATTGGAAATCCTACGTCCAGCCCGAGCTTCATCATTTGTTCCAGGGCGCGCTCGATACGATCAAGGATGACCTGAACAACATCGAGCAGACGCATGGCAACGGCAGTCAGGAATACGTGTTGAGGATTCCCGAAAAGCACATCGACGCGTGGCTGAATGGACTCAACCAGGCGCGACTGGTCATCGCCGCGCGACACGGCTTCACCGACAAAGACATGGAAGCCGGGGCCCGCCATCGCTACAGACCGTCCGCGAACTGGGTTTGTTCCAGATCCATTTCTACGGCTTCCTGCAGGAGTGTCTGCTCCGCGAAACGAATGAGCTGTGACGGAAAAATGGCGGGCATGAAAACCACTTGGGGAATTCTTTTGAGCGCAATCGTGTTGCTGACCGGTTGCGCCTATTTGCAGCCGCCACTTCCACCTCCACCGCCGCAGAAGAAGGCGCAATCCGCGACTGCAAAACCAGAACCCAAGCCTTCGTGGTTCGATGCCACCGGGGCGTCCGGCGCGAAGTCAATCGTCATCCGCCTCGGCGAGCAGCGCGCCTATTTTTACATCGGCGGAAAACTCGTGGGAGAATCGCGAATCTCAACCGGACGCAAAGGCTTCGAGACTCCGCCGGGCACCTATAAAGTGATCCAGAAAGACAAGGACCACGTCTCGAATCTTTACGGTGATTTCGTGAACGCGGAGGGCGAGGTGGTTCAGAAAAACGTGGACGTGACCAGAATGCAGCCGCCGGAGGGAGCCACATTTCGCGGAGCAAAAATGCGCTATTTCCTGCGCTTCACCGGCGGGTACGGAATGCATGCCGGCTATGTGCCGCGCTATCGCGCATCGCACGGGTGCATCCGGATGCCGGGTGCGATGGCGGTGCAGTTCTACGAGCACGCGGATTACGGGACGCCCGTGGTCGTCGAGGAATGAGCGGTTCAGCAGTGGCGGGCTTGCGCTGAGGGACTTAGTCTGCTTCACTCGCTCCTTGTCGCATGTCCACGGAAACCACCACCGCGCTTTATTCGCGCAAGAATCCTTTCCCATCGAAGCTGCTCGTCAATCGCAAGCTGACCCTCGAGGGATCGGAAAAGGAAACCCGCCATGTGGAATTGTCGCTCGAAGGGTCCGGGCTGGCTTATGAAGTGGGCGACTCAGTCGGCGTGCTCCCGACGAACTGCCCGGACCTCGTCGAAGATCTCATTCGCGCGCTTCGGGCGACGGGCGACGAGATGGTGCCCGGCAATGACGGAACCCCCAAGCCGCTGCGGGCGGCATTGTTCAGCGACTACCACATCACCCAGCCGTCGAAGCAATTCGTGCAGGCGTTCGTGGAACGTGGCGGCGAGGAGCACGCCCCGCTCTTGCTCCAATTGCTCGATCCCGACCGCAGCGATGATCTCGAGGCCTATCTATGGGGTCTCGAATACATCGACCTGCTCACGGACCATCCTTCAATCCGGTTTACGCCCGAGGAGTTCGTAAAGCTCCTGCGCAAACTGCAGCCGCGCCTTTACTCGATCGCATCGAGCCAGAAGGCCAACCCGGACTCGGTGCATCTCACAGTCGCGCTGGTGATTTACAAGACGCATGGCCGTCTGCGCAAAGGCGTCTGCTCGACCTATCTCATCCAGCGCGTGCCTCTCGGAGCGCCTGCGCCGGTTTTCGTTCACAGCGCAAAAGGCTTCCGGCTTCCCGAGGACGGCGACACGCCGATCATCATGGTCGGCCCCGGCACCGGAGTCGCGCCATTCCGCGCCTTTTTGCAGGAGCGCAAGGCCACCGGCGCGCGCGGACGCAACTGGCTCATCTTCGGCGAACAGCACGAGAAGAGCGATTTCCTTTACCGCGAGGAAATGAATGCGATGCAGGCCGATGGCGTCCTCACGCGGCTCACCACCGCCTTCTCGCGCGATCAGGCATACAAAATCTACGTGCAGCATCGCATGCTCGAGAACGCCGGCGAAATTTGGAAATGGCTGGAGGAGGGCGCGTGCTTTTACGTCTGCGGCGATGCGAAACGCATGGCGAAGGACGTGGATGCTGCGCTCACTGAGATCGTCGAAAAGCAGGGCGGCAAGACGCACGAGCAAGCCTGCGAATACGTCGAAGCCATGAAAAAGCAGAAACGGTACAAACGCGACGTGTATTGAGAATCGCTTGAGTCTTAACTTTTAACTTTTAACTCAGACCTCATGTCCATTTGGGATTACGCCAAACCGCAGCTTCGCGACCTGGTTTCCTACGAACCGGGCAAGCCGATCGAGGACGTTGCACGGGAGCTTGGCCTGAAGCCGTCGGAAATCATCAAGCTCGCATCGAACGAAAACCCGCTCGGCCCGTCGCCCAAGGCGCTCTTGGCGATGCGCGAGACGTTGGAGCGGGCGCATTTCTACCCCGACGGCGGCGGCTACTACCTGCGCGACGCGATCGCCCGGAAGTTTGGATTCAAACGCGAGAACGTGATGCTCGGCAACGGCTCGAACGAAATCATCGAGTTCATCGGCCACGGATTTTTGCGGCAGGGAGACGAAGTCATCACCGCGGAGCACGCGTTCGTTGTTTACAAACTCATGGCCACGCTCTTCGACGCGAAGACGGTCGAAGTCCCCGACCCCGGCTTCAAGCACGACCTCGACGCGATGGCCGCTGCGATTACTCCGAAGACGCGCGAGCTGTTCATCGCCAACCCGAACAACCCGACAGGCACACTCGTCTCGGAAGAGGAGATCGACCGCTTCATGGAGCGAGTGCCCAGCCACGTTGTCGTCGTCTTCGACGAGGCATATCATGAGTTCCTCGAGAACCCGCCGGACACGCTCAAGTACATCCGCCAGGGCCGCGACAACGTCGTCATCCTACGCACTTTTTCGAAGATTCAGGGACTCGCCAATCTCCGCATCGGCTACGGCCTCGCGACTGAGGCGATGATGAGCGTGCTGCAAAAGACGCGGCAGCCATTCAACGCCAACGGCATCGCGCAGGCCGGCGCGCTAGCGGGTCTACAGGACGAGGAGCACCAGCGCAGGACGCGCGAACTGACGTTCGAGGGACGCACGTTTTTGCAGGAGCGGTTCGCGGCGATGGGGCTCGAATACGTCCCGAGCCACGCGAACTTCGTGCTCGTGAAAGTGGGCAACGGCAAGCGCGTGTTCGGAGAGTTGTTGACGAAAGGGGTCATCGTTCGAGACATGACGAGCTACAAACTGCCCGAGTGGATTCGCGTTTCGGTCGGCACGATGGAGCAGAACCGGCGGTTTATCGAGGAACTCGGCGCGCTTTTAACCGCCGAGGCGCAGGCCCGCTGAGGCACGCGGGCGGCGGGTCGATCCATGCACGACACCATCGCAGCCATTTCAACACCGTTTGGTGAAGGAGCGATCGCGGTCATCCGTCTGAGCGGCGGGCGCGCGGTGGCGATTGCGGACGAGATTTTTCGCGCAAGAATGAAGCCCTCGCAGTTGCAGCCGCGGTTACAGCAGTTCGGGAAAGTCGTGGAAGAAGATGCAGTCATCGACGACGTGCTGCTCTCGGTCTTCCGTGCGCCGGCGAGTTACACCGGCGAGGACGTGGTCGAGATCAACTGCCACGGCGGAATTCTTGTGAGCCGGCGCATTCTCGCGCTGCTGCTTGATCGTGGAGCGCGTTCCGCAAATCCCGGCGAGTTCACGCAGCGCGCGTTCCTCAACGGCAAAATGGACCTTACGCAAGCCGAGGCCGTCATGGATTTGATCCGCGCGCAAACCGATCTCGCGATGCGCGCCGCGACCGAACAACTCCAAGGCAGGCTTGGCCAGAAAGTCTGGGCGATCCGCGAAAAGCTTCTCGGTCTGCTGGCGCACGTCGAGGCGTTCATCGACTTTCCCGACGAAGACATCGATCCCGCTACGGGAGAATTGCTGCTGAAGAACCTCGACGAAATCCGCGACTTGATCGCGGCGCTTTTGCGAACCGCCGACCAGGGCCGCATCCTGCGCGAAGGCGTGCGCACAGTGATTTACGGCGAACCAAACGTCGGCAAATCGAGCCTGCTGAATCTTCTGCTCGGCTACGAGCGCGCGATCGTCAGCGAGATTCCCGGCACCACGCGCGACACGATCGAAGAGGTCATCAACCTGCGCGGAATCCCGCTGCGGCTCGTCGATACCGCCGGCTTGCGCGAGTCGAGCGACACGATCGAACGCGAAGGCATGGCGCGCACCCGGCGGCATCTCGAACGAGCGGACCTCGTATTGCGAGTCGCCAACGCCACGGCTCCTGAATCTGGAATCAGGAAAGCAGGAAAGCAGGAAAATGATCCCGATGCCTTCCTGCCTTCCTGCCTTCCTGCTTCAAAAAGCATCCTGGTCTTGAACAAATCCGATCTCGCTGAGCACGAGTCGTGGCGTGGCATCGAAGCTGTGCGAATCTCGTGCAGAACAAACGCCGGCCTCGACGCGCTGGCGGACGCGATTTTCTCCCGAGTCATGCGAGGCGACGTGCATTTCGCCGACCACGCCATCGCGATCAATGCGCGCCATCAGGCTTGTCTCAAAACCGCCGCGCAGTTCGCCAACGCGGCGCGGAACGCAATCGCCGAAGGCGTCTCCGCCGAGTTCATCGCCGTCGAACTCCGCACCGCGCTCGATGCCGTCGGCGAGGTCGTCGGCAAGGCGGACACAGAAGAATTGCTCGGGAAAATCTTCAGCACCTTCTGCATTGGGAAATGAAGAATCAGGGAAACTGGTAAAAGGCAACATAGCCTTCACCCTCGACAGACAACATTCCCTGGCTAGTGTCATCGACCGTGAGTCCGATCCAGCAAGTTTCCGCGCCCAAGTCGTCCCTTCCAGTTGATCTCGAAATCAAGGACGCGCAGCTCATTTTCAACCGCGTCTGGAGACAGCTTGAGCAGGATTACGGACGCGAGAACCTGCGATTCCCGAAGGAGCTGATCCTCCTCGGCGGCGCGCCCGGAGCGGGCAAGGGGACGAACACCAATTTCATCCGCGAGCTGCGCGACATCACCGCGGCTCCGATCGTCGTGAGCCAGTTGCTCGACAGCGCAGAGGCCCGCAAGATCAAGTCGCAGGGCGGCATGGTCGGCGATCGCGAAGTGGTCGGCATCCTTTTCAGAAAACTGCTCGAGCCCGAGCAGCAGAACGGCGCGCTGCTCGACGGATTCCCGCGCACGAAGGTGCAGGTCGAGTGTTTGAAAATGCTGTTCGACGAAATGATGGCGTTGCGCCGCGAGTTTTCGGAAACGCCTTTCGCCAACCAGTTCAAGCAGCCGATGTTTCACATCATGGTGCTGTTCGTCGATGAAACGGAAAGCATCGCCCGCCAGCTCAAACGGGGCCGCCAGGTCATCGCGCACAACGAAGAAGTGAAGCGATCCGGCATCGGCGACCTGTGGGAGGAGCGGCCCACTGATTCGAACGAGGCACTCGCTCGGAACCGCTACCGCGTGTTCAAGGAGCAGACCTACGACGCGCTCGTCTCACTCAACCAGATTTTCCACTACCACTTCATCAACGCGCAGGCTCCGCTCGAAGTCGTGCGGCAGAACATCGTCCGCGAACTCGAGTATCAAAGCTCCCTCGAACTCGACCCGCGCACGTTCGACTGTCTGCGGTGCCTCCCGCTCTCAAGTGAAATCATCCGCCATGCAAGGCAGGACCTCGTTCGCAGGCTCGATGGATACGTGGTCGGGCACGCGGACCTTTTTGATCGCGTCATCCATTTCATCGAAGAAAAAATGATGCCGGTCGTGACACCGCACGCCGTCTCCGGGCTGGCGGAGATCAACTCCGAAGATCCGCTGTTCGAGGAGCCGCTGGCCCTCGCCATCCTGATCGACATCTTTTCCGAACGCGGATTCCAGGCCACTGCGAGTGTGCATATCCGCGACATTCCCAACCGCTTCGATCTCCAAACCGGCGAAGTGCAGTGCCGGCAGAAGAAAGTCTTTCGTTTCACGATCCGGTTCAAAGGTTCGCAGATTCGCCGCGGCTAAAAGCGACCGATAAGTCTGCGAGTTTCGTATCTCCCCACAAATTCAGATTCCGGGTAACGAAACCGCTTTTTCCTCCTCAACCGCCGATCTGTTTCATTTCGCGCTCATGCCTGCCAACGTGGCGCGTTGTTCACCTGGCAAGCAACGAAAGCCGCTCCGCGTCTCCGACTGGCGCGTCGAATCGCTGGCGGACGCCAACGGGAAGAAGTTATACCAACTCTCAAAGAAAAGAAGACTACTGGCCCCCGCGGTGCATACCTGATGGCGCGTCATTCTGAGCGAAGCGAAGAACCCCGCAAACGTCGCTCGGTGTGGATTGCGGGGTTCTTCGCTTCGCTCAGAATGACGCGCGTGGGGATGGTTCAATAAAATGGAGAGTCCTCTTATTTATGCAAAACGGTATTACCCGGCTGCGTGTGCGATCTGACCATCTGGATCGGGCTCCAGTTCGTGAACAAGAATTCCGCCCTCCGTGTGAAGAATATCGGCACCGCCAGCGGCACCACGTTCAACGACAATTTCGCGTTCGAGGTGCTGAGCAAGTTCCCGGTCGGTGTCGCCCCGGATGTTTGCCTCTGTGTCGTTGAGTTCAGGTTTCCTTGTCCTTTAGCGTAGTCCACCAGCCGAACAGACCGAGCAGGCCAACTCCGCAGCCCTCGATCTGGACGAACAGCTTGGTATCGCTGTGCTGAATGTAAGAGCCGCCAACAATCAGAATGGCGGCAGCCAGAACGATGATTGATGCGCTGATGGATTTCATAGTTGTTTCGCCGAACGACAGAACTGAGCGACGCGGGCGGCCCAGCACGTCCGCATTGGCAACTGACGTTGCCCGCCCGCTTTCGCTCCAGTGATTTTGTTAGCCCATTCAACGTCCGCGAACATAATCTTTGACTCTGCCTTCCGCGTCGATGGTAATGAACCTGTGGCCGCCGGGCGTCGCCGGACGCCGCCACACCAAAACACGCCATGAGCCATCAGGCTGTCGCTTTGGGGCTCGAACTCCGCTCGGTCAACCCAGGTATCGTTCGTCGCGACGGCCTCCCGCGCAATCGCAAGAACTCTAGCCTCGTCGAGCGCACCGTCGCCAGCAGTCGTGGAGCGCGTGCTCGAAGTCGGAGTGCATCCAACTACAGCCGCCAACAGGACGATGAGGGAGAAAATGCGCATGACGTGCGAAGGCGGCTAACGTCCCGGCTCACCGACGCCGGGCCAACGATGTCCGATTGTCAACCGAGACGCGATCCCGGCGTTCGGTGCAGCCGGCTGGTTGGGCGATGTTGTCATGGCTTCCCCAATCTGAAACGCCGTCGCTGCCGTATGTAGAACACCAAGACAGCCACGAATGCTCCCAGCACCGGCAGACCGAGAAGAAGCGCGTAAAGAGTAGCCGCGAATGCATCCTCGTAACGACCGGGGAAATAGTAGTCGGCGCGAATTACGTAAAAGTAAGACAGAAAAAGTGCGTCGGCTGCGAGCAAGCTGCCAAGAATCCAAAGTGCCGTCTTCATGTCGTGCTGCTCTTTCGATGTGATGCAGGGCTACGAACTTCCGCCCAACAAGTAATTATGCCAGTCTGTATAACACCCCGTTCTGGGGTGTTATCCGACAAGAACCGGGAATTGCTTCGGGCGGCTGCTGGCATGACGGAGGGAATGTATATTACGTTCGCGCCGGTCTTGGGAAGAATTTTACAGTGATGTTTTGGTTGACTGTATTAACCGGGGTTGGCGCCGCTTTTTCCCGATGGATATTCGGGTTGGAAGCGCAACAGCCGTCAGGCGAGTTCGAGCAGGGGGGCTTGCAACGGGCGCTTCCGGATCTCGCGTGGGATTTTCCGCCTCGATGAAGCGAAGCCGGGCAACGCTTCGCGCTGTTCGCCCTACGCGCCCATGCCTTCCTCGAACGAGCCTGCGGCGGCCGGGAAGCAGAGGTGATCGCGTGTGTAGGCAATGCCATTCGCGCTCGTGTGATCGAGGTCGCGATGGGCGCTCTCGGCTTCGACGACGAGCGGTGCGCTCTTCGTCTTCATGACTTTGCAGTAGCGATCCGCGTAGCCGATGTGCAGCAGCAATTCGACGTAGCGGTTCATGTTGAGATCGCCGCTCGGCAGATCGGTGAACTGCATCGCGCGGCGCGGCCAGGCGGGTTGCATCGAACGAAGAGGGAAGCCGGGACGGATGACGAAATTCTTCACGTGCGCCGCGTAAACGCGCGGGCCGACTTTCAGGAAACGCTGCTCCCACGACTCGCCTTCCCAGCAGTGCGACGGATCGGCGTTGACGCCGAGGCACGGGTCGCCGTCACAGATCGAGACGAGCATGTTGAAATCATCCGCCGTCATCGCGCCGGTGCCAGGATGGATCTCGTGACAGATGTAGATGCCGAGCTTGCGCGCGTGGTCGCGGATTTTTTTGGTCTTCTTCACGAACCGCTCGCGGCCTTCCTTGATGAGATCGTAGCCGGGGCCGGCCCAGAAGCCCCACGGATAGCCGGTTGCCAGCTCCCAGCCGAAGGCGACTCCCCAAAACATCGGCAGCACTTTCACGTTCAACGCGGCGAGCAGGTCGAGCAGCTTCAGGAGGTAGTTCTCGGTCCATTTCTCGATGTCCGCGGCCGATTTTTTCGCCAAGTCCGGCGGGAGAAACGGACGCACCGTCGGGCTTCCGGTCCATGCGCTCGTATGCACCCAGAACGGGCAGTGCGCCAACACGCCGTCGAGCGTCATGCCGCGCGATTCGAAGGTGTCGCGGATCTCTTTAGCGCTTTTGAAAAGCTTCCCGCCCTCGAGCATGTAGTTGCTCGGCTGCGCCCCGGTCGCGCCGGATGCCTTCGCGTAGTCGAGAAATTGAGCGAGGGACTTTGCGCCGTGCTGGGCGCCTTCGATGCTGGGGTGAAAACAGGGTTGAGACATGCCGCTGTTGTTATGAAAGAACGAATTTTACTTCAAGCGGTTACTTGCCCATGATCGCCGCGAAATGCAATCGTTCATCTCAGACGACTTCCTCCTGCACAACGACATCGCGCGCGAGCTTTATCACGAACACGCCAGGCCGCAGCCGATCTTCGACTACCACTGCCACATCCCGCCCGACCAGATCGCGGAGAACAAAACCTTCCGCAACCTTTATGAAATCTGGCTTGCCGGCGATCACTACAAATGGCGGGCGATGCGGACCAACGGCGTGGCCGAGCGCTTCTGCACGGGCGATGCGGGTGACTGGGAAAAATTCCACGCGTGGGCAGCGACCGTTCCGCAGACTTTGCGCAACCCGCTCTACCACTGGACGCATCTCGAACTGAAGCGCTACTTCGGCATCGACGAACTGCTGAACGAAGAAAGCGCGAAGCGGATATGGGATCGCGCCAATGAGCAGCTCGCCTCGATGCCGGTGAGCGAAATCCTCAAGCGCAATCGAGTGGTCGTCGTCTGCACCACCGACGATCCGACCGACTCGCTGGAACATCATCAAGAAATCCGGAGGTCCGGTCTGGCCACGCGGGTTTACCCGGCGTTCCGTCCGGACAAGGCGCTTGCGGTCGATCAGCCCGCTGCGTTCAACGCATGGGTGGACAAGCTTTCCGCCGTCAGCGGTGTCGAATGCAGGAATCTCGCCGGCTTGCTCGACGCCCTGAAGCAGCGCCACGATTATTTCCACGAACTCGGCGGACGCCTTTCCGATCACGGTTTGAGTCATTGCTTTGCCGATGACTGCACTGCCGAAGATGCCGCGCGCGCCTTTGACGCGGCGCGCGCCGGACGCGACGTGAGCGGCGAGGATGCGGACAAGTTCCGCAGCTTTCTCATGGTTTACTTCGGCGAACTCGATGCCGCTCGCGGCTGGGTGAAGCAACTGCACGTCGGCGCGCTGCGCAACAACAACAGCCGGCTGCTCCAACAACTCGGCCCGGACACCGGCCTCGACTCGATCGGCGACTGGCCGCAGGCGCAGCCGCTCGCGCGCTATCTCGACAAGCTCGACTCCAACAACCGTCTGCCGAAGACGATCCTCTACAACCTCAATCCGCGCGACAACTACGTCTTCGCCACAATGATCGGTAACTTTCAGGACGGCAGCGTTGCCGGCAAAATCCAGTTCGGCAGCGGCTGGTGGTTTCTCGATCAAAAGGAAGGCATGGAATGGCAGATCAACGCCCTGTCGAATCTCGGCCTGCTGAGCCGCTTCGTCGGGATGCTCACGGATTCGCGCAGCTTCATGAGCTATCCGAGGCACGAGTACTTCCGCCGGATTTTTTGCAACATGCTCGGCCGCGATGTGGCAAACGGCGAGCTTCCACACGACATGAAAATGCTCGGCGAGCTCGTCTCGAACGTCTGCTACAACAACGCCCGCGACTACTTCGGGCTCGAACCCGGAGCGTAAAACGCGATGCAGGACGACGTCGAAAAAGTGCTCATTCACACGACGACGATCCTCAGTCGCATCGACGAAATCGCCGCGCAGATCACCGCCGATTTTCAGGACAAGGAACTGACCGTGATCGCTGTCTTGAACGGCGCGTTCATGTTCATGGCCGACCTGCTCCGGCGCATTCCGCTGCCGCTGAAGCTCGATTGCATCAGCGTCGCGAGCTACCACGGCGGCTCGCAGAGCAGCGGCGTCGTGACGTTCGACCAGCTCTCGATGCCGGATGTCAACGGGCGCGACATTTTGATCGTCGATGACATCCTCGACAGCGGTCTCACGCTCGATTCGATCTGCAAGAAGCTGCGCGCGGAGACCAGCCCGCGAAGCATCAAAGTCTGCGTCCTTCTCCGCAAAAACACGGCGCGCGCCCGACCGGTGGAGGCCGATTACGTCGGCTTCGACATCGCGGACGAATTCGTTGTCGGCTACGGTCTCGACTACGACGAGCGCTACCGCAACCTGCCGTTCATTGGCGTGCTGAGGAACGAACTGATCACCGCTCAATCGTTCAATGATCCAGCCCGAGCTTCTTCAGCTTCGGAGCGATGACTGCGCTACAGTAGGGATTGCGATTCTTGTTCAGCCGGTAGTAATCCTGATGGTAGTTCTCAGCGGGCCAGAACTCGCCGGCCTTTGTGATCTCGGTAACGATCGGCTCGGCGAGCGGCCTGGCGGCTTCCTTCTTTGATTTTTCAGCGATCTCGCGCTGCGCTTCATTGTTGTAAAAAATCGCCGAGCGATACTGGGTGCCCCGGTCATTTCCCTGCCTGTTGAGTTGCGTCGGGTCGTGGGCGTGCCAGAAGGTTTCCAGAATCTTTTCGAGGCTGGTCTTTTTCGGGTCGAAGACGATCTGCGAGACTTCGGCATGGCCGGTGTTGCCGGTGCAGATTTGCTCGTAGGTCGGATTCTTCACATGCCCGCCCATGTAGCCGGATGTGACGGAGATGACGCCTGGAAGCTGCTGGAAAACGGCTTCGGTACACCAGAAGCAGCCGGCTCCGAGGGTGATGACTTCGGCGTCTTCGGGCACTTTCGGCATCGGTGCGGGCGCGTGGGGTTCGGTCGGGTTCATAGGTTTTTCCTGTGAATGGCTGGTGGTGAGAAGCGCTGCAAGGACGACTGCGATGGCGGTGATGCGTTGCATGGAATTGGGGATGAGACACCGGCTTTGATGATATTGTTCAGGCGGATGGGAGAAACTACGGTGTGGGCTCGCTTCGGATGTAGTGGCCGGCTTCGACATGGGCGCGGCGCTCTTCCAGAAGTTGTTTGAAAGTTTCGCGCTGGTTGGGAGTCAGTTCCCGCATGACGAGGCTGCTGTTCGCTTTGATGATCGCCCGGAGTTTCTCGACGGTTTCCTGTCGCACACTTCGAAGCTCGGCCCCGGTTTTTTCAAACTCCGGACGGAGCTTTGCGATTTGTCCGGGCGTGAGTTTAAGGCGTTCTCGGTATTCTTCGAGCGTCCGGCCAGCCCACTTGTTTTCAATCGCTTCAGCCCGATGGGGTTTCAGAGCGGAAGTGATGGCAGCGCCGGACAAGCCGCCGAGCACGAAGATGGCCGAAAGGCTGGCGATGATTTTCCAGGAGCGCATCGGAGTCATTGAGCCAGTGTCGTTTCAAAGACCGCATCGGTGATTTGCGACTCGATGTTCTCGCGGAGAGCGAGGAAATGGAGCGCAAGGCAGAGGAGAAAAACCGCAACCGACACAGGAACGAACCGCAACGAGATTGACTCCCATGCCTTCCATGGCGCGTCTTGTTCCGCGCTGTGCAGCGAGGCAAGGATGCGCGTCTCGAAACCGGGAGGTGCGCCGGACAAAATGGTCTGATTGGGCTGTGGTGCCATTCGCGCGGCGGCGGTCAGACGGTCGAGCAGAAGAGAAGCGTCCCTCATGGCCTTTCTTTCTCAAGCAGTGCGAGTTGCTTCTTCATCTTGTTTCGTGCCCGGAAAGCGCGCACTTTGATCATCGCAAGGTTCCAGCCGGTGATGTCCCGAATTTCCGCGACGGAGCGGCCCTCGATCTGGAGAAGCGTCACGACGAGCCGGTCTTCGGGCGCGAGGCAGCCGAGGAGTTTCTCGTAAAGTTCGCGGGCGCTTGCGGCGGTTGAAGGATCGATGCCGCGTTCGTCGCGTGCCAGCTTCTCAAGCATTTCCGCCTCGGTGTCCGTGAGATCGCCGAGGCGCAGTATTGGTCGCCTCTGCTGCGAGCGAAAATGATCCACGCACGCATTGACGGCGATTCGCGAGACCCAGTTTTCCAGCGGAAGCCTGCTGTCGTATTGATGAAGTCCGGCGAACATTTTCATGAAAACTTCCTGCGACAGATCTTCCTCGCGCTCGTGCAGCGGCAGGCGTTTGCGGATGATGGAAGCAACAAGAGGATAGAGCGCGGCAACAAGATTGCGCGCCGCACTTTCATCGTGTTCCTGCAGCCAGTTACGGATCGTCTGTTCATACTCATCCTGGGTCATGGACTGGGTTCACAGCCATCCAAGCTTATTACGCCGCGGATGCCAATCGGTTACAGCCGGTCAGAATTTCGTAACCTTTCGGCTGTGACAGCGTAAT
Organism: uncultured Verrucomicrobiae bacterium; assembly: GCA_963751395.1. Lineage (GTDB taxonomy): Bacteria > Verrucomicrobiota > Verrucomicrobiia > Chthoniobacterales > Chthoniobacteraceae > CAVVUC01. Next base: position 308,842 of record CAVVUC010000002.1, read on the forward strand.
CCTTTTTATGAGTTCGAAAAAAACCTGGCTCCTCCTCTGGCTCAGCCACGCGCTGGCGACTGTGGCCTTTGCGCAAAACCCGTTCCCGTTTCAACTCGGCTCCGTGGGCCAGGAATATGGCAAGTGCGCGTGTCGCGCGCCGGATGGTTCGACTCTCATCGGGATGCTTTGTCAAAACACCATCGACTTCGATCCGGGCGCGGGCACGGCCACGCTTGGGACGCCGCCGGGGATCGACTGCGCCATCGTAAAGTATGCGACGAACGGCTCCGTGGTGTGGGCGAAGCACATCAGCGGACCGACCACGGGAACGAGTGCGAATGTGGTCATCACGCCGCATGGCATCACCACGGACGCGAGTGGGAATGTGATTGTGATCGGCTATTTCGGGCTCTCGGGCAGCACCACGCAGGCGACGGTGGACTTTGATCCCGGAGCAGGCGTGACGAACCTCACAAACACGGGCGGCTGGGACCCGTTCATCTGGAAACTGGATGCGAATGGCAATTTCCTCTGGGCGCGCACCTTTGGCAGCACCACGCCCAACACGGCCACGGATGAGCGTTGCTGGGATGTGGCGACGGACAGCACGGGCAACATCTATGTCAGCGGCTTCATCGCGGGCACCTATGATCTCGATGCGGGCGCGGGCGTGGCCTCGTTCACGAGCGCGGGAGAGAAGGATGCGTTCCTCGTGAAGTATGATGGCAGCGGGAACTACGTCTGGGGCTTCACCGTTCCTGACACGGGCGATCTCGCCACTTCCATCAAAGAGAACTCCGTCGCGGTGGATAAGCTCGGACATGTGTTCCTCGCTGGTCACTTCAATGGCACCGCTGACTTCGATCCCGGCGCAGGCACGGCGAATCTCACCAGCGCGGGCAATGCGGACATGTTCATCGCGCGGTATGATTTGAACGGCACCTATCAGACGGCAGTGCGTATCGGCGGCACCTTCAACGATACCTCGCCGCCCGGCACCGTGCGCTGCGACGCGAACAACAATCTCTACATGACGGGCCGTTTTCGCGGCACGGTGGATCTGAATCCCGGCGCTGGGACCAACAACGTCACCAACGCGGGCACCACGGACAACATCTGGGTGAGCAGCTACGACAACTCGCTGGCCTATCGCTGGGGATTCAGCATCACGAGCGGCAATGGACTCGACGGTGGCCATCGCGTGGACTTCGATCCCACCGGCAATGGTTTGTATGTCGCCGGATGGTTCAGCGGCGTGACCGACTTTGATGGTGGAGCGGGCACCTACAATCTCACCAGCACCAACAACGCCGCCGGAACTGCGAGCGACACCTTCATCGCCAAATACAACCGCGACACTGGCGCGTTTCTCTGGGCGCGAGGCTTTGGCGGCACGGTGACGGATCAGACGTTGCAGAACATCACCGCCGGTCTCGCCGTGGACAACACCGGCAACGCCTACGTCACCGGCCAGTTCTATGGAACCGGTGCGACTTTTTACGATGCCAGCGGTCAGCAGGCAGGCGCGCCCACTTGGAACAGCGCCGGGAACAACGACGGCTATGTGATCAAATACGACCCGAACGGCAACCTCTGGCAGCCCGCACCGCCGGTCATCACCGGCCAGCCGCAAAGCCGCGCGGTCGGCGCAGGTGCAAGCGTCACATTCGGTGTCGCAGCCAGCGGCTTCGCGCCGATGCTCTACCAATGGCAGCGCAATGGCTCGGACATCCCCGGTGCAACGAGCGCGAGCTACGCACTCGTTGGTGCGAGCGTTGCCGCCGATCACGGCGCGCAGTTTACATGCACCGTTTCAAACTACGGCGGCACGGCGACGAGCGGCACGGCGACACTGTCCGTCTTTGGGACACCGATCGAGGCGTGGCGATTCACATGGTTCGGCAGCGCGGACAATTCCGGTAGTGGCGCGGACACTTTTGACTACGATTTCGATGGAATGCCGAATCTCCTCGAATACGCCCTCGGGATGAATCCGACGCAACCGGGCATCTCTGCACAGCCATTCGCCGGCACCGCAGAGGATCATTTGACGATCACTTTTACAAGAATGCGCGAGGCGACGGACGTCACTTATCGCGTCGAGGCAGCCAGCGACCTGTCAACCGGGTCGTGGATGGAAATCTGGTCCAGCGCGACAATCCCGTATGGCGGCGGTTCGAACCCGAGCGAGCAGATCACCGTTGCCGACACGCACGCAATCACCGCCAACCCACGCCGTTTCCTGCGGTTGACCATTACGAGGCCCTGAATCTTTCACACCGGCGCCCTGTGCGGCATTGACCCGCGTATTATAGCTTGCGGTCAGGACCGACACGGAAGCCTGCATCGCCATCAACATGATCCCGAAGATGGGATCGGTGCGGCTGCGCAAGCTGCTTGAAGTTTATAACAATCCGCAGCGTATTCTGACGGCGGAGCCTGGCGAACTTCGCGTGGTCGATGGCATCGGCAATGACATCGCAAGCGGAGGCGTCGGCTGGGATTTCACCAGCACCGGCCTGGTCTTTCCATCTTTCCTCGCCTTTACCAACGATGCTGGCGTGCCGCTCCGACTGCCGGGCGGCCCGGTGCCCGTCCCCGAGCCTTCGCCATGGTCTATGCTTGCCGCAGGCACCTTCTCGCTCCTCGCCCTCCGCCGCCGCAAGCGCAATAGTGCTTAACAACTGGGGACACGACCCGATGATTTTGAACTTCGACCTACAGAACAGCCTATTCCGCAGCGAGCGGGTTGCACCAATCCAGCCCGGAAAAGCGCGCGAAGTCACCATCGGTCGAAGCCAGCCTGCAACTGTGCTCCGCCGCAAGCGCGGCGAGATGCGCATCGGTGACGAGATTGCCGACAGCCTGTGCGCTGCGAAGCATCCGGGCAAACTCAACGCGATGTCGCTCCGTCGGGCCGATGGTGCGGACGCAGGGCAGATCAAGCCATTCCTCAATGTGAGCCAGAGCCTCATCGAGCGTTAGTGGCTGCGTCATCACACGCGGGTTGGTGGACAGCCGGACGAACGCAGCGAGAACTACCCACGGCAGTGCCACGGGCTCAGAAGCGGAAAGCGTCGCATCCAACCATGCCCGCGCGGGTTCATGCCGGGCGGAATCGCGAAAGACTGCGTAGATGAGCAGGTTTGCGTCAACCAGGATCATCCCATCGCGCGGCTAAAAATCCTCGGACAATTGCCCCAGCTTGTCGGCGTCGATTCCTTCGCGCACGCTTCCAGGATGAGTGCGGATGCGGTACGGCCGGGTCGCAGCATCGCGGCGAGGCAAACGTGACGTGAGAAAGCGGATCAATTCCTCCTGCTGTGCCACTGGCAGTTTTTCAACGGCGCTTTCGATCTCCGTGAGCGTGCTCATGGGCGAAAGGATAACCACGGTATTCGACGGAATCAATTTCAATCAGAGAAAACGCAGGTCGTCGCGCCGGTTCAAGAACCTTCGGCTTGGGCAATACTCGCCGCGGGCACCGCCTCGCTGCTCGCCCTCCGCCGCCGCAAGCGTGCCTTGCAGCGACGGCTTACCGGCCATCGCTAACTTTTTCACTTCGTTGTCGCCTGCAACATTGACCTGCGTGTTATAGCTTGCGGTCATGACTGACACGGAAGCCTGCATCGCCATCAACATGATCCCGAAGATGGGACCGGTGCGGCTGCGCAAGCTGCTCGAAGTTTTCAAAAATCCGCAGCGCATTCTGACGGCGAAAGCGGGCGAACTCCGCGCGGTCGATGGCATCGGCAATGACATCGCGGAAACGATCGCGCGATGGGAGGAGCATGTCGATCTGGCGGCGGAGTTGGAGCGCGTGGCGGAGTTCGGCGCGCACGTCATCACGCAGGAATCGCCAGAGTATCCCCGGCTGCTGCGCGAGATTCACAATCCGCCGATCGTCCTTTACGTCTGGGGCGAACTGATCGAGCGCGATCAGCACGCCATCGGCATCGTCGGCTCGCGGCAGACGAGCCATTACGGGCTCGAATGCGCCAAGAAGCTTTCCTACCAGCTCGCGTATGCCGGGATGACGGTCGTTAGCGGGCTGGCGCGCGGCATCGACACCGCGGCGCATCAAGGCGCGCTTGCCGCCAAAGGCCGCACGGTCGCGGTGCTCGGATCGGGGTTGATCAAGCTGTATCCCGCTGAAAACCAGGCGCTCGCGGAAAAGATCGCGGAGTCCGGCGCGGTGGTGACGGAGTTTTCGATGGAGGTAAAGGCCGACACGCAGACATTTCCAATGCGCAACCGGATCGTGAGCGGCTGGGGCTCCGGCGTGCTCGTCGTCGAGGCCGGCTTGAACAGCGGCGCATTGATCACGGCGGGCCAGGCCATCGACCAGGGGCGCTGCGTGTATGCAGTGCCCGGCCCGATCGACCGGCCCTCGGCAGCCGGCTCGAACCGCCTCATCCAGCAGGGTGCAAAGCTGGTGATGGGCGCGGGCGACATTCTCGACGAGCTGCAGACATTATTCCCCGAAACACCGAAGCTCACGGCCAGTTCGCCGCGCGCCGATCTCCTGAAAGACGACGAGAAACTCGTGTATGACGCCATCAACGACTCCGAAACGGCGATCGACGAGATCATCGCAAAAACCCGGTTGCCATCGGCGAAAGTGTCCTCTAGCTTGCTCACCCTTGAAATGAAACGCCTCGTAAAACAACTCCCCGGCCAGCATTTCGTGAAGCTTCTTTAATCATGGGCAAGACTTTAGTCATCGCGGAAAAACCAAGCGTTGCTGCCGATCTGGCGAGAGTTCTCGGCGTGAAAAAGGACGGCGATCATTTTGAAAGCGACCGCTACGTGGTTTCGTCGGCGGTCGGTCATCTGCTCGAACTCGCCGTGCCGGAGGAGCATGAGATCAAGCGTGGCAAGTGGAGCATGGACAAGCTGCCTCACTTGCCGCCGGAGTTTGCGCTCGCGCCGATCGAGAGAAACGCGTCGCGTCTGAGTTTGCTCAAGCGCCTGCTCAAGCGAAAGGACGTGGACGCTATCATCAACGCATGCGACGCCGGGCGGGAAGGGGAGCTGATTTTCCGCAATATCCTCCGGGCAAGCGGCGTGAAGAAGCCGCTCAAGCGTTTGTGGCTCCAGTCGATGACGCACGAGGCGATCCGCTCGGCGTTCGATCATCTGCGATCCGACGACGAAATGCTCCCGCTCGCCGATGCCGCCGTGTCGCGCTCGGAATCGGACTGGCTCGTCGGCATCAACTCGACACGCGCGCTGACGGCGTTCAACTCACAGGGCGGCGGGTTTACCAAGACGACGGCGGGCCGCGTGCAGACGCCGACGCTGGCGATTCTGGTCGAGCGCGAGGAAAAGATTCGCGCCTTCAAGCCGCGCACCTATTGGGAAGTTTTCGGGGATTTTTCGGTAAGCGCGGGAACCTATCCTGGGCGCTGGTTCGACGACGCTTTCAAAAAAAATGAAGATGAACTTCATCGCGGCTTGCGGCTCGCAGCGCGTTTGGGAATTGAATTGCCTCTCGTGCAACAGCAGCTAGAGCCTGAATTCGGCTCGCTCTGGGATGAACACAGGTTTGCCCCCCGGTTGTGGCATCGTGAACTCGCGGATGCGATCAAAGGAAAGTGCTGCGGCAAAAAAGGAACGGTCGAAGAAGAAAAGAAACCCTCCAAAGAAGCGCCTCCGCTGCTCTACGATTTCACGACGCTGCAACGTGAAGCCAACTCGCGCCACGGTTTTCCCGCGAAGATGACACTTCAAATCGCGCAGGCACTTTACGAAAAACACAAGGCGCTCACGTATCCTCGAACCGATTCGCGCTACCTGCCTGAAGATCATCTCGCCACGGCACGCGGCGTGATGGGGAGCTTTGCGGACCAACATCTGGCAGTTCATGCTCGGAAGGCGGTTGAAAATGGTTGGGTGCGGCCGAACAAGCGGATATTTAACAACGCAAAGGTCAGCGATCACTTCGCAATCGTCCCAACCGGCACCGATCCGCGAAATCTCAGTGAACCTGAGGCGAAGATTTTTGATTTGGTTGCTAGGCGATTCATCGCCGTTTTCTATCCGCACGCTGAGTTTGAAACCACTACTCGAATCACCACGATTGAAGACGAGAAATTTAAGACCGAGGTGAAAATCATCATCGAGCCGGGCTGGCTCGCTGTATATGGCCGTCGGGCTGGAACTGACGAGAAAAGCGATAGAGCCATTGCGCCGATTCGAGTCGGTGAGCAGGCGCGCACCGGGGCTGTGGAGGTGAAGGAAAATGAAACCAAACCCCCTCCGCGCTACAACGAAGGCACGCTGCTCTCCGCGATGGAAGGCGCGGGAAAACTCGTGGATGACGAGGAACTTCGCGAGGCCATGAGCGAGCGCGGCCTCGGCACGCCTGCGACCCGCGCACAGATCATCGAAGGTCTGCTGCTGGAAGGTTACCTCGTGCGACAGGGACGCGATTTGATCGTTACGGCAAAAGGCATTTCGCTCATCACGCTGCTGCGCAACCTTCGCGCCGAGGCTCTGACCAAGCCGGAACTCACCGGCGATTGGGAATCGAAACTGCGGCAGATGGAGCGCGGCAAGCTTTCCCGCGCCGCGTTCATGGACGGGATCCGCTCGCTCACCACCGACATCGTGGAAAAAGTGCGCGGTGGGATGGGCCACGAAGTGAAGGGGAATTTCAAACCGATTGAGGTGAAATGCCCCAAGTGCGGCGGCGGTCCGTTCAAGGAGAGCTTCAAGGCATTCGAGTGCGCGAACCCCGAATGCAAACTCATCATCTGGAAGAACATGTCAGGGCGTGAGCTTGAGCGCGACGAGGTCGTCAAGCTGCTTGCCGAAAAGCGTGTCGGACCGCTCGAAGGTTTCCGAAGCAAGATGGGACGAGCGTTCAACGCTGTCGTCATGCTCGACGAACAGGAGTGGAGGCAGAAATTCAACTTTGAACAAAACGAGGCGGGAGAAAAAAGTCCCGCGCAGGATTTGTCGCAGGCGAAAACGCTTGGAGAAACGGAACACGGCACCGTTGTCGAAACAGACAGCGCGTATTTGTGCGTGCCCGCCAAGGCAGGCGCGAAGCCGATCCGCATGGGCAAGTCGATCTGCCAGCGCGCGATTCCACCGGAGCAGGCGCTGAAGATTTTCAGAGACGGCAAGAGCGATTTGCTCCCGCGATTCATCTCGAAAAAAGGCCGTCCTTTTTCGGCGTATCTCAAACTCGAAGGCAGCAAGGTGACATTCGAGTTCGAGCCTCGCGAGAAGAAGCCCAAATCAACGCCTCAGAAGAAAACCGCTTAAGTCCGGCTTGTTTCTTGTGCGTCAACTCGCGCCGGCTGGCTCTGCTTCGGCGGGCGCGTGGAAGACCAGCTTCCCCTTTTCCGCGCTGACGGCGATCTTGTCGTTCTCCTTCACGTTGCCGCGAAGGATTTCCTCCGCGAGCGGATCTTCGAGATAACGCTCGACGGCGCGGCGCATCGGTCGCGCGCCGTAGGTCGGGTCGTAGCCTTTTTCGATGAGGAACTCGATCGCGCTCTGGTCGAGCAGGATGTCGATCTCCTTCGCTTTGACGCGGACCGTCGACCTTTTTGACCTCGAGTTCGACGATCTTGACGAGGTCGGGCTTGGTGAGCGTGTGGAAGACGATCAGGTCGTCGAGGCGGTTGATGAACTCCGGTTTGAAGACCTGCTTCGCTTCGTCGAGAATCTTGTCGCGCATCACTTCGTAGTCGCCCTCGTCTTTTGACGCGGCACCGAAGCCGAGGCTGGTCTGCTTCTTGATCAGTCTCCGCGCCGACGTTCGAGGTCATGATGATGATCGTGTTGCGGAAGTCGATCTTGCGGCCGAGCGAGTCGGTGACCTTGCCCTCTTCCAGAATCTGGAGCAGCAGGTGCATCACGTCCGGGTGCGCCTTTTCGATTTCGTCGAACAGCACGACGGAGTAGGGACGGCGGCGCACGGCCTCGGAAAGCTGGCCGCCTTCCTCGTAGCCGACGTAGCCGGGAGGCGAGCCGATCAGGCGCGAGGCGGTGAACTTCTCCATGTATTCCGACATGTCGATCTGGATGAGCGCGTCGCGGTCGCCGAACATGAACTCGGCGAGCGTCTGGGCCAGGAAGGTTTTTCCGACGCCGGTCGGGCCGAGGAAAATGAACGAGCCGATCGGGCGGCGCGGGTCTTTGAGATCGGCGCGCGAGCGGCGCAGGGCCTTGCTGATGGCGGTGACGGCTTCGTCCTGGCCGATGACTTTGCCTTTCAAGTCGCTTTCCATCGCAAGAAGTTTCGCCGTTTCCTTCTGCTCCATGCGGTTGAGCGGCACGCCGGTCCACTTCGAGACGATGTGCATCATGTCTTCGTCGGTGACGACGACTTCCTTTTCCTCGCCGCTGCTCGCGCCATTCGGTCAGGATTTGTTCGAGCTTGTCCTTCGCCTGTTTCTCCGTGTCGCGGAGCGCGGCGGCTTTCTCGAAATCCTGCGCCTTGATCGCGCCTTCCTTCTGGCCGCGGATTTCTTCGATTTCCTGCTCGATGTCTTTCACGTCCGGCGGACGGGTCATCGACGAGATGCGGGCGCGCGCGCCGGCTTCGTCCATCACGTCGATCGCCTTGTCGGGCAGGAAGCGGCCGGTGAGATAGCGGTCGGAAAGCTTCACCGCGGCTTCGAGCGCCTCGTCGGTGAAGCGCGCCTTGTGATGCGCTTCGTATTTCGGGCGCAGCCCCTTCAGAATCTGGATGGCCTCATCGACGCTCGGCGCCTCGACCTTCACGGTCTGGAACCGGCGTTCCAGCGCGGCGTCTTTCTCGATGTACTTGCGGTACTCGTTCAGCGTGGTCGCGCCGACGCACTGCAGCTCGCCGCGGCTAAGCGCGGGCTTGATGATGTTCGATGCGTCCATCGCGCCTTCGGCCGAACCCGCGCCGACGATCGTGTGCAGTTCGTCGATGAAAAGGATCACGTTCTTCGAGCGGCGGATTTCGTCCATCACCGCTTTGATGCGCTCCTCGAACTGGCCGCGATACTTCGTGCCGGCGACCATCAGCGCGAGGTCGAGCGTGATGACTTTCTTGTCGCGCAGAAGCTCCGGCACGTTGCCGGCTGCAATCTCCTGCGCGAGCCCTTCGACGATCGCGGTCTTGCCGACGCCGGCTTCGCCGAGCAGCACGGGGTTGTTCTTCGTGCGGCGGCAGAGCATCTGGATGACGCGCTCGATTTCGTTCTTGCGCCCGATGACCGGATCGAGCTCGCCTTTCTTCGCCAGTTCGGTGAGATCGCGTCCGAAGGCGCTCAGCGCCGGCGTCTTCACGTCCTTCTGCTTCGATTCCATGCGGTGACTCCTGCTCGGCTTCCGGCGGGGTGAAGTTCGGATCGAGTTCCTTCAAAATCTCGTTGCGGGTGCGCTCGATATCGACCTCCAGATTCTTCAGCACACGCGCGGCCACGCCTTCGCCTTCGCGCAGCAGGCCGAGCAGGATGTGCTCGGTGCCGACGTAGGAATGGTTCAGCGACTTCGCTTCCTTGCCCGCGAGCGCGAGCACTTTCTTCACGCGCGGCGTGTAAGGAATGTTGCCGACCATCTTGGTCTCCGGACCGCTGCCGACCTGTTTCTCGACTTCCATGCGGACGGTCTCGAGGTCGAGGCCCATTTTCTGGAGGACGTTGACCGCGACTCCCTGCCCGAGCTTGATCAGGCCGAGCAGCAGGTGCTCGGTGCCGACGTAGTTGTGGTTGAAGCGGTCGGCTTCCTTGCGGGCCAGCGCCAAAACCTGTTGAGCTCGTGGGGTAAAGTTATTCATCATTTTTTTCCTTCGTGGAGCCGTTGTCGGGCTGCCTACCAATATCAGGTTTGGGGAACGCTTTCAACTTGTCGCGGATAATCTCCGCCCGCAAAGCGTCGCGCTCCTCGGCAGCGAGCTTCTGCTGCGAGCTTTTCTGCAGGTGGGCGGGCTGCGTTTCCATAAACAGCTCGTCGATCGGCGCATGGAATTTTTCGGGGAAAAATCCGAGGTCGATTCCGAGCTTCATGAACGATAGCAGGTTCAGCGCCTCCTTGGAGGTCATGGAGTAGGCGTGACTGAGAACTCCATAGGCGCGCCCGATCTGGTCGAGAAGGGTGCCGAGTTTCTTCTGCAGCAAAATCTGCCGGGCGTTCTGCTCGTGCTCGATGATCTGCTCGATGACTTTGTTCAGCCGCCCGATGATGTCCTCCTCGCGTCTCGCCAAGCGTCGTCTGGTTCGAGACTTGAAAGAGATTGCCCATCGCCTCGGTGCCTTCGCCGTAAAGCCCGCGCACGGCGAGCCCGATCTTGTTCACCGCCTGGATGACTTGGTTGATCTGCTCGCTCAGGACCAGCGCCGGCAGATGAACCATCGCCGAGGCGCGCATGCCGGTGCCGACGTTGGTCGGGCAGGCGGTCAGATAGCCGAGCTTGGGATGGAAGGCGAAGTCGAGTTTTTGCTCAAGCGCGCTGTCCACCTTGTCGATCATCTTGAAACACGTTCTTGAGTTGCAATCCCGACCGCAATGCCTGCATCCGCAGATGGTCCTCCTCGTTGATCATGATGCTGAACGTCTGCTTGCGATTCATGACGACCGCGCTGCCGACGCCCTTGGCGGCCTGCTCGCGGCTGATAAGATGCCGCTCGACGAGCACCTGCTTGTCCAGGGCGGACAGGTCCTGCAGATACTCCGAATACGAATCCTGCATCTCGGTGAGCGCTTCGACCTGTGGCTTGATCTCTTCGAGAATCTGCAGGCGCTCGGCTTTTTTCGCCCAGCCGGGAAACGCATGACTGCGAAGATTGCGTGCGAGCCGGACACGACTGCTGACGACGACCTGGTGATGCGGGCCTTCGCTGCGCAACCACTCGCCTGGGCCGGTAATGATGTTGGTGATTCTCACGGTGCGGCGTTTTGGAATCGTGTTTCGAGCTCCCGGATCTGATCGCGAAGTTCCGCGGCGGACTCGTAGTTCTCCTCGGCGATCGCCTTCTCCAAATTCGTCTGCAACTGCTTCATCTCGGCGTCGAGCTGCAACGTTCGCGCAAGCCGCGCCGGCACCTTGCCTGAGTGCGTGGTGCCCTTGTGCATCGCCTTTAGCAGCGACGCGAGCCCTTCCGCAAAAGTCTCGTAGCACGCGGCGCAGCCCAGCCGCCCGGTCTTCTTGAAATCGGCCTGGCTGAATCCGCACACGGGGCACTTTTGGTGCGAGCCACCCTTCTCGATTTCCTGCGCGGCACCGAGGCCGAGCAGCAAATCCGCGAGCGCGAATCCGGTCGGATCGGTCACGCCTTTTTCCTTCGAGCACGATTCGCAGAGATTCACCTTCTGCATCTTTCCGTCCACGATTTGTGTCAGAAAAACCGTCGCTTGATTCGATTTACAAACGTCGCAGGTCATTTCGAGTGGCTGGTTATCCGGTGGAATCAGAGACGCAGGGATAAGAGGCCAACGGTATCGAAGTTCCCGTCTCGCCTGGTTTCCTGATTTCCGGATTCATAAATTTCTACCCACCAATCGGCGTCCCCGTCGTCTGTGTCAACTCGCGGAAGCGCGCGATGAATTTCGCGGTGACTGATCCGGGCGCGCCGCTGCCGATGGTGCGCGCATCCAGCTTCACCACGGGGATGATTTCCGCCGCCGTGCCAGTGAGGAAACATTCGTCTGCAGTGTAGATGTCGTAGCGGGTCAACTCCGGCTCGCTGAGGCGCATTCCGAATTCCGCTGCAATTTCAAATACAACGCCACGTGTGATGCCACGCAGCGCGCCTGCCGTGATCGGCGGCGTGAAAATCTCGCCGCGTTTGATGACAAACACGTTGTCGCCGGTGCACTCCGCGACATGTCCGGCGTCGTTCAACATCAACCCTTCGCCGGCGCCGACCTGACTCGCCTCGATTTTGGCGAGGATGTTGTTCAGGTAGTTCAGCGACTTGATCGCCGGGCTGAGCGCGGCGGGCGAAGTGCGCCGCGTCGAGCAGGTTACGACCGTCAGGCCTTGCTGGTAAAGGTGCTCGGGATAAAGCGCGATGTGCGCGGCGATGATGATGATCGTCGGCTTCGGGCAGAGCTTCGGGTTCAACCCGAGGTCGCCGATGCCGCGTGTCACGACCAGCCGGATATAGCCGTCGCGCAATCCATTCTGCCGGATTGTTTCGAGCACAGCCTCCGTCATTTCATTGCGCGAGATGGGAATCTCCATGCAGATCGCGCGCGCCGAATCGTCCAGCCGATCGAGATGCTCGGTCAGCTTGAAGACCCGCCCGTTGTAAAAACGAATGCCCTCGAAAACGCCGTCGCCGTAGAGAAGGCCATGGTCGAACACGGAGATTTTTGCGTCCTGCTCCGGGTAAAACTGGCCGTCGATGTAGATTTTCTTCGTCATAAAGGGTGGTGCCGGGTCAACCTTCGAGCAGTCCATCCCGGATTTCCAGTCGCCGATCTCCGAGCGTCGCGAGGGTCGCGTCGTGCGTCACAACGACCAATGTTTTCTGCTTTTCGCGGACCAACGCAAGCAGCAAATCCACGATTCCCGCGCCGGTTTTCGAATCGAGATTTCCGGTCGGTTCATCGGCGAAAATGATCGACGGATCGTTGATGATCGCGCGCGCGATTGCCACGCGCTGTTGCTCTCCGCCGGACAGTTCTGGAGGGAGATGCTGCATGCGATCGGCCAGTCCGACCTTCGTCAGAGCCGCTTCCGCCGCCTCGCGCTTCACGTTGCCGCCGATCATCGAAGGCAGCAGCACGTTCTCGAGCGCAGTCAGTTCGGAAAGCAGAAAGTAGCCCTGGAAAACAAACCCGACGCGCTCGTTGCGCAATTTCGCCTGCGCCTGCCCGCTTCCGGCGTAGAGCTTTCGTCCCTCAAAAGTCACCGTGCCCGATTCCGGCCGCTCCAAGCCTGCAAGTGTGTAAAGCAGCGTCGTCTTTCCCGCGCCCGAAGCACCGCACAAAAAAATCGCCTCGCCATGCGTGACATCCAGGCTGATTCCGCGAAGCACTTCGATCCGGCGCGAGCCGATCTTGAACGAACGCCGCAGGTCGCGGGCGGTGAGTTGGGGTTCGGTTGCTTGCATGCGGCGTGCATCTGACTAAAGCGCGCTTCCGATTGTAAGCAAAAAAGCGCGCCAACTTCCGCCGTGCCGCTATTAAATCAGCGTTTCCATAGTCTGGCAGCCCAAGACCAAATCCGGACTTTGGGCTTTATCTGAAATTAGTGATTGGACATGTTCCTGAACTCGCTTATGAAGGCCCCCTACTAGGACATATCTCTCCCGATCGACGAACGCGTCAGCGATCTCGTGTCGCGCATGACGCTTGAAGAAAAGGCGTCGCAGATGATTCACCAGAGCAGGGCCATTCCGCGCCTCGGCGTGCCAGCATACAACTGGTGGAACGAATGTTTGCATGGTGTCGCGCGGAACGGACGCGCCACGGTTTTTCCGCAGCCGATCGGCCTTGCTGCGACGTTCCACGTGGACCTGCTCAGCCGCATCGGCTCCGTCATTTCCACCGAAGCGCGCGCGAAGCATCACGCCGCAATCCGGCTTGGCAACCGCGGGCAGTACGCGGGGCTGACCTTCTGGACGCCGATGATCAATCTCTTCCGTGATCCACGCTGGGGTCGCGGACATGAAGGCTACGGCGAAGATCCGTTTCTTATCGGCGAACTCGGCGCAGCCTTTGTTCGCGCGCTACAGGGCGATCATCCGAAGTATCTCAAAGCGGCTGCTTGCGCGAAGCACTTTGTCGCGCACAGCGGCCCGGAGCGGCTGCGCCATACGTTTGATGCGGTCGTCAGCAAGAAAGACCTGCACGAGACTTATCTGCCTGCTTTCAAGAAGTTGCTCGATGCCGGCGTCGAGGCGTTTATGGGCGCCTACAATCTCGTCAATGGAGAGCCCTGCTGTGGAAGCAAATCTTTGCTGCAAGACATGCTACGCGGCGAGTGGGGCTTCCAGGGCCATTTCGTATCCGACTGCTGGGCGCTGGAAGATTTTCACCTCTCTCACAAAATTGCCCCCGGCCCGCTTGAGTCGGTGGCGCTCGCGGTGAAAAGTGGGTGCGACATGTGCTGTGGGGGGCTTTACGACCATCTGCTGGAGGCGGTGGAAAAAGGGCTCCTGACCGAGGAGGACCTTGATCAATGTGTTACTCGGCTGATGCGCACCCGTTTCAAGTTGGGGATGTTTGATCCAGACGAAGAAGTGCCGTTTGCGTCGATCGGTCCCGAGGTGATCAACTGCCGCGAACATCGCCAGCTCGCGCGCGAGGCTGCACAACAGTCGATCGTTTTGCTCAAGAACGAGGGCAACCTTTTGCCGCTCGATCTTCGCTACAAGAAGATCCTTGTCGTCGGTCCGAACGCCACCAGCGTGGACGTGCTCATGGGCAATTACTCCGCGATAAGTTCGCCGATGATCACGATTCTGGAGGGCATCGTCGGCAAGGTGCCGGAGGGCGTTACGATTGATTACCGCATGGGCTGCCTGCTCGACCGGAAGACGGAGAACCCGATCGACTGGACTGTGCTCGAAGCGAAAAACGCCGATCTCACCATCGCTGTCATGGGACTCACGCCACTTGTCGAAGGCGAGGAAGGGGATGCGCTCGCCTCATTTGATATGGGCGACCGGAAGGATATTGCCTTGCCGCCGCATCAAGCTGCCTATCTGGAAAAGCTGAGCCGCAGCGGCAAACCGCTCGTCGTTGTGCTTACGGCCGGAAGCGCGCTAGCGATCCCCGAAGTGGCCAGGTTTGCCACGGCCATTCTGTACGTCTGGTATCCCGGAGAAGAAGGCGGCAATGCCGTCGCCGACATTCTCTACGGTGACGCGGTGCCAGCAGGCCGGCTGCCGATCACGATCCCCGAGAACGTCGATCAACTACCGCCGTTCGAGGACTACTCGATGGAAGAGCGGACCTATCGTTACATGAGCGAGGAGCCACTCTATCCGTTTGGGTTCGGGTTGAGTTACACGACCTTTAGTTATGGTGGATTGGAGTTAGATAAGACGACAGTTAGAAAAGGTGAGCCGATTGAGTTATCGGTAAGGGTGACTAACACCGGCAAGGTCGCAGCCGATGAAGTCGCGCAGGTCTATCTGAGCGATTTGGAGGCTGGTGTTGAAGTTCCACGCTACAAACTTATCGGCTTCAAGCGTGTCCCCATAGACGCTGGCACAACTGCCGTCTTGGATTTCACCATCACCGCCGAAGCGATGAGTCTCGTTAATGAAGAAGGCGTGTTGGTTATGGAACCCGGTGAGTTCCAGGTCCACGTGGGTGGTTGTTCGCCCGGCCGGCGCAGCCAGGACCTCGGCGCGCCAGCCATGGCGGCGGCGCGTTTCCTGGTCAGCGAATCCTAGGAAAAGGACGGTTTGCTTTTGCGCGGTTGCTCGGCTTCGGACTCCAATGTCTGCTGCGCTATGCAGCGTCCTTGTCCTGCTTCTTGCGGATCAGCGGCTGCTTTTTGCCTTCGACGACGGCGCGGTTGATGGTCACGTCGGCAATGTCTTCGCGGCTCGGAATGTCGTACATCAGGTCGAGCATGATGCGTTCGAGCATCGAGCGAAGGGCGCGCGCGCCGGTGCCTTTGAGCACGGCCTGCGCGGCGAGCGCGCGGAGGGCGTCCTTGGTGAAAGTAAGATGCACGCCTTCCATCGCGAAGAGCTTGGTGTACTGCTTGATCATCGCGTTTTTCGTGTCGGTCAAAATCTGCACCAACTCATCTTCGGTCAGCGCGTCGAGCGCGGTGACGACCGGCAGACGCCCGACGAACTCGGGGATCAGGCCGAACGCAAGCAGGTCCTCCGGTTCGGTGTGGCGGATGGCTTCCTGCGCGAGCACTTCCTCAGCCTGCGGGCTGGAAGTGCCGAATCCCATGGCGCGTTTGCCGACGCGGCGCTGGACGATTTTGTCGAGTCCGACGAAAGCGCCGCCGCAGATGAACAGGATCTTCTCCGTGTTGACCTGGATGTATTCCTGATGCGGATGCTTGCGTCCGCCCTGGGGCGGGACGTTGCAGGTGCTGCCTTCGAGGATTTTCAAAAGGGCCTGCTGCACGCCTTCGCCGCTGACGTCGCGGGTGATGCTGACGTTGTCTGTCTTGCGGCCGATCTTGTCGATTTCGTCGATGTAAACGATGCCGATCTCGGCGCGCTTCACGTCGTAGTCGGCGTTCTGAAGAAGGCGCAGGACGATGTTCTCGACGTCTTCGCCGACGTAGCCGGCCTCGGTGAGCGTCGTGGCGTCGGCGATGCAAAACGGAACGTCAAGCATGCGGGCGAGTGTCTTGGCAAGCAGCGTCTTGCCGGAGCCGGTCGGGCCGATGAGCAGGATGTTGCTTTTCTCGATCTCGACGTCGGCGAACGGATCCAGCTGACAAGGTGCCGTTCGTTTGCGTGCTCTGGAGGATGCGCTTGTAGTGGTTGTGAACCGCGACCGCGAGGGTCTTCTTCGCGCGCTCCTGACCGATCACATATTGGTCAAGCGCGTGTCGGATTTCCACCGGCTTCGGCACGCGAAGTGTCGCGGACTGCTTCCGCGCATCCTCGCTCAGTTCCTTGTCGAGGATGCCTTTGCAGACGTTGATGCAACTGTCGCAGATGTAAACGCCCGGCCCGGCGATGAGCTTGCGCACTTCCGCGTGGCTTTTGCCGCAGAAGGAGCACATCGTGAGGTTGGAGGCGCGGGCCATGTCAGGAGAAGTATGAAGGATGAAGGATGAAGGATGAAACGGGCGCGCCGATGTTTTTGGTTTTGGGCTGCGTCATTCCCTCGGATTTCGTCATTCTGCTTTTGCCTCGGTCAGCTCGGGCTTCGCGTCGGCCTTCAATTCCTTGCGCGATTGCACGACTTCATCGACGAGGCCGTATTCCTTCGCCTCGGCGGCGGTCATGTAGTAGTCGCGATCGGAATCAATCTTCACCTGCTCCTCCGGTTTGCCGGTGTGCTCGGCAAGGATGCGGATGAGGCGTTTCTTGAGTTTGAACATGAATTCGACCGTCCGCTCCACGTCGCTGGCCGTGCCCTGGGCGCCGCCGGAGACCTGGTGGATCATGATGTCGGAGTTTGGCAGAGCAAATCGCTTGCCCTTCGTGCCGGCAGAAAGCAGCACCGCGCCCATGCTCGCCGCCATGCCGATGCAATAGGTCGTCACGTCGCAGGTCAAAAACTGCATCGTGTCGTAGATCGCAAGGCCGGCGGTGACCGAACCGCCGGGCGAGTTGATGTAGATGTTGATGTCCTTCTTCGGGTCTTCCATCTGAAGGAAAAGCATCTGCGCGATGACGATGTTCGCGATGTGATCGTCGATCGGCGTGCCGAGAAAAATGATGCGGTCCTTCAGCAGCCGCGAGTAAATGTCGTAAGCGCGTTCGCCGCGACCGGTCTGCTCGATGACTGTTGGGATTAGATAGGAGTTTTCCATAAATTTTGGGGCGGCTAAGCTGCGGCCTGGACGGTAGCATTCGAGGTCAGGAAATCAAGAACCTTGCCGGTCAGGATCTCCTCGTTCACCTGTTCGATCGCGTCGCGGCTTTCGAGTTCCTTCAGCATTTTGTCGCGAGGCATGCCGTAGCGCAGCGACAGCTCCGTGATCCGCTGCTGCAACTCTTCTTTAGACACCGAAATCTTTTCCGCCTCCGCGATGCGCAGCAGGATGAAGGTCCCTTTCAAACGGTCTCGGGCACCCTGAGAGGCCGCATTCACGAGGTCCTTCTCGTTTTCCTTGAGAAGCTCGTCAGCAACTCCGCGAGCCTGATTTTCGCGCACGACATCGGCGAGGATCCGCTTGGTTTCGTAGCGCACCATGTTCTGCGGCAGCTCGCATTCCACGTTCGCGAGCAGGTAGTTCATGATCTGGTTCCTCTTGTCGCGGTCGGCTTCCGACGCCTTCTGCTTTTGCAATTCCTCCTTCGCGAGTTCACGCAGACCGGCGAGATCTTTTCCCGGCATCACCTTCGCGGCGAATTCGTCGTTCAACTCCGGAAGCTTCTTCTCCTTGATGCCTTTGATCGTCACTTCGTAATGGATTTTCTGCCCGCTCATTTCCTTCACCGCAAACTCGGCAGACACCGCGATGTCGAACGCGCGGGTGTCGCCGATCTTCGCGCCGACGAGTTGCTCGCAGAAGCCGGCGAAAAAAGCCTCCGCAGTCATGCGAATCCAGAAGTCGTTGTTGCCGGAGAGCGGTTTGCCTGCTTTCGGAAAAAGCTCATGCACCGGCTTGCCGTCGATCGTGCCGTTGTAGTCGATCACCGCAAAGTCCCCCATCTGCAAAGCGCGATCAGGGATGTCGATGAAGTCCGCGGCCTGGTTGCGTAGATGCTCGATCGAGTCCGCCACCTCCGCGTCGGAAACCGCCGCCAGCTTGAGCTGAACCGCGATCGACTTGTAATCCGGCAGCGCGAACTCCGGAGCGGTCACCAGCGTCGCAGTGAAACGCATTGTCTTGTCTTCGGCAATCTCAACGTCCTCGACTTCGCTCAGCGTGAGAACGCGCAGGTTGTTCTCCGTGATCGCCGCGCGGCAGCTTTCCGAAAGCAGTTTCTTCTGCAACTCCTCGCGAATCTCCTTTTGGAACTTCTTCTCGATGATCGCACGCGGCGCCTTGCCTGGCCGGTAGCCGGGTATTTTCGCGTAGCGCGTGTAATCGCTGGTGACGGACTCCCACGCTTTCGTGACTTTCTCGGGTTCGACTTCCACGCGCAATGTGGTGATGCAATTCGGTAAATTTTCGACTTGGACGTTCATAAAATCAGATTAAGAGGCGAGCAACATAACGGCTTCGGAAAAAAAGCCAACAGACTTGTATTCCTGCATCTGTCCCGCATCGGTTCTGAGGGGAAACGATGAGCTGAAAAAAGAACGGGAATCACAGGCCGGTTTTCAGCACGGCGGCAAGCGCCATTCGCGAGGTGCGGCTTTCCCGGAAAGCGCGTCGCGAAGACCTCAGCTTCGTACCGGGGAACTGTCACTTTGGGTTCTTGTCGCGAGCAGCGCAAGGATGATCATGCCCGCCACCCAGATGATTACGTGTATCAGATGAACAACAGGCACATCCATTATTCGAATGGGATACCACAAAGTCATACCCACGAGGAGCCAGGCCGCGCCCACGGAACGAAGCCTTGTGCGAAGATAGAGATCAGCGAGCCCCACCAGCAGGAAGGCGAGCATGATATTGTCGTAAACGCGATGGTAGGTCCACAACCGGGCGAAGCCTGCCGCCAGACCGAAAAGAACAAGAATGGGCAACTTTCTCAGCATCGCCAAAGTCACAACCGCGGCTGTGAGCACGACGACTGCGCAACTGCGAGAGGCCATGTCGGCCGGCACGCCCACGCAGGTCAGCAAGCTGGCCGGCCCGTAAGGAACGCCGTTGTTTCTTTGGGCAGCCACAACCCACATGTTCATCATCTCCAGCGGCGGGGAGTGCAGCCAAAACGCCATGAATAAAGTCGCGCCGAGCATGTAAGCCGCAGCTGCCGCGACCACTTTCCAGTCTTTTCGAAAAATAAAAGGGAGAATGAAAGGCAGTGCGATGTTGATCTTGGACATGGCGATGCCGAGCAGGATTCCGCAGAGCATGTGCCAGCCGCCCTGATAGGAGACGAGGGCGCCAACCAGAAAGGTTGTGTAAACGATCGCGTTTTGTCCAAGGCCCAGGCCGGTGGCGATCGAACTGAACGCCGTGACTGATGTCGCCACCACCAGCGCATAGTACGCGCCATGGCGCAAGGCAACCTTCCATGCCCATCCCGCTAGGAGCCCGACGCAGGCGAGATTTACAAACGCATAATAGACTTTCGCCAGCGACCACGGGGGCCAATAGAGCAGCACATTGGCCGGGAACGTCCATGGAGGATAAGGGGAGGCTGTTTCGACATTGCCATACGGGCTCTGGCGATGCAGGACCAATTGCATCTCCGTCCAATTGGTGTGCAAATCCTTGGCTTGCGTCGCACTATTGGGCAGCAGGATTTGCTGTAAACCGCGAGCCAGAAATGCGACTGACATCAGCACGAAAATCAGGGTTACAAACCAAGCGATCTTCTGATGGAATTTCATTGCTGTTCGCTGACCGGAAGTTGCATTTTCCCCCTCGCGCCGGGCTGGCGCTTCGGCACGCGATTGCCTTTGAGACTTCGCTTCGTGCGCCGGAGAATGAGCATGCAAAACACAGTTTTTACGCTGCAATTTCTCCATCTTGAAAGGCTGCGGGCCTTCGTCGGTGAACTGGCCGGGTTCGCCGAAGAGTTCCTAAAAGCGTGTTGAGCTGTTGTCATCGTTGGAATGAGGCCATTGACGCGGCGCTTGTCTAAAAGATGACGCACGCGAAATGCAAGCGCTTCTTTCCTCCGGTTTCGAAACAGGCGCTGCCGAATCTTATCCCTTGCCGCAAAAAAGCATTGTCATTTATACAAGGCCGTCTATTTTGCCCACCCCATGCCAAAAGCAATTTCACGTCGTAAGACAAAAAAGGCCGTCGCAAAGCGCTTCAAGGTGACCGCGACGGGGAAGGTATTGCGCGGGCAAGCCGCGAAACGACACCTGATGACATCCAAGAGCGCGAAGCGCAAGCGGCAGCTCGCAAAAGCCGGGCTCGTCGATAAGACAGACCTCGCGCGAATCAAAGAGAACCTGCCGTTCCACTAAATTTAGCATTTAGGATTTAGCATTTGGGAATTTTCCGAATGCGAATATCCAACGGCAAACAAAGCCGCTCGCCTGCCCCGAAATAATGGAGCGTTTGAGCGAATGAGACGACGGCTTTAAAATGAAACAACAATTCGCTCAAAGAAATAGAAAGGTTCGATTTGGGGTGCGGCTTTCGGAAGCAAAAACTTCCTAAATGCTAAATCCTAAATCCTAAATAGAATATGCCACGCGCAACCAATGCGCCCGCAAGCCGCGAACGCCGCAAGCGGGTCTTAGACAAGGCCAAGGGATTCCGCGGCCGCCGCTCGAAACTTTTCCGCTACGCCAAGAACGCCGTCATGAAGGCGGAGTATTGGTCGTATCGCGACCGCAAAACGCGGAAGCGCAATTTCCGCTATCTCTGGATCACCCGCATCAACGCCGCCGCCCGCGCCAACGGCCTCACCTACAGCCGTTTCATGGAGGGCTTGAAAGCCACCGGCATCGCGCTGGATCGCAAGATTCTCGCAGACCTCGCCGTTTCCGATGAAGCCGCCTTCAAGGCCATCGTCGAAAAAGTCGTGAAGGCCCTCGGCGAGAAGTCGCAAAAAGCAGCGTAACTTCAACGCTGTCATCCTGAGCGAAGCAAAGGATCTCACAGACCATACCTGGAGTCGTCTGCGGGATCCTTCGCTTCGCTCAGGATGACGAGCTGTCCAAATGGATCAGCAACTCGAACAAATTCGCAGCGAAGCGCTCGACGAGATCGGGCGCGCCTCTGACGAAGCCACGCTCGCATCCGCGCGCGTCAAGTATCTGGGACGATCCGGCAGCATCTCTCTCGCGAGCGAGGGAATGAAGTCGCTCGGCAAGGAGGACAAACCGCGCATCGGCAAGCTGCTCAACGAGGTCCGCCAGGCAGTGACCACAGCGATCGAGTCGCGCAAAGCCGCGCTCGAATCCCAGCGGGACGCGGTCGCACTCGCGGGCATAGACATTACCCTGCCCGGAACACCCGTCCGCGTCGGTGCGCTGCATCCGATCTCGCAGCTTCAGGATCAAGCGATCCAGATTTTCCGCCGGATGGGTTTCGCTCTCGCCGACGGCCCCGACATCGAGACCGAGTGGCATTGCTTCGACGCGCTGAACACGCCCGCGGATCATCCGGCGCGCAACGAGCAGGACACGTTTTATTTGCCCGACGGCCGTCTGCTTCGCACGCACACTTCGACCGTGCAAATCCGCACGATGGAATCGCAGCCGCCGCCTGTGCGGATCATCGCGCCCGGCGCCGCCTATCGCCGCGACGAAGTGGACGCAACGCATCTCGCGCAGTTCAACCAGATGGAAGGCCTCTACGTGGACGAGCACGTGACCGTCGCCGACCTCAAGGGCACGATCGAATTTTTCTTCCGCGAACTGCTCGGCAAGGACGCGAAGTGCCGTTTCCGTCCCCATTTCTTCCCGTTCACCGAACCGAGCTTCGAGATCGACATCAAGGCCGGCGCGCTCGGTGAGAAGTGGCTCGAACTCGCCGGTTGCGGCATGGTCGATCCGGCGGTGTTCGACGCCGTGAATTCGAAGCGCGGCGACACGGCTTACGATCCGGAGAAATACAGCGGCTTCGCATTCGGCTTCGGCCTCGACCGGCTGGCGATGATCATGTCCGGCGTGTCGGACATCCGCTTGTTCATCGAGAACGACGTGCGGTTTTTGGAGCAGTTCAAATGAACCGCCGGGACGCTGAGACGCAGAGCGATTCGAAAATCTCCGCGCATCTACACCTCCGCGGCTGGAAACGAATATGAAAGTCTCGCTCAACTGGCTCAAAGAAATGGTGGAACTTCCCGCGACTGTTGCGGAGCTGACGGAATTGCTAACCCTCGCCGGCGTCGAAGTCGAAGGCATCGAAACACGCGGTGTGGCGATCGACAAAATCGTGGTCGCGCAGGTGCTGGAATCGTCGCAGCACCCGAACGCCGACCGACTCAGCGTTTGCAAAGTCGATGACGGCTCCGGATCGCCGCTCCAGATCGTGTGTGGCGCAAAGAATTACAAGGTCGGCGACAAGGTTCCGCTCGCACAAGCCGGCGCGGTATTGCCCGGTGATTTCAAGATCAAAGTCGGCAAACTGCGCGGCGTCGAATCCCACGGCATGATGTGCAGCGCCAAGGAACTCGGCCTCGCCGAGGATGCCGATGGACTCTTGATCCTGCCCGAGGGCGCGCGCGTCGGAGCGCCGCTGTCGGAGTTGTTTCCAGGTGACACAATCCTGGATCTGGAGATCACTCCGAACCGCCCGGATCTGCTGAGCCATGTTGGAATCGCGCGTGAGATTGCGGCGCTGACGAAGAAGGATTGCCGATTGCCGATTGCCAATTGCGAATTGCCCGGAGCAGCGAGCGACGGAATCCGAATCGAGGCTCTCGACAGGTGCCCGTTCTATTCTGCGAGGAAAGTTTCCGGCGTTAAGGTCGGGCCGAGTCCGGCCTGGCTGCGACAGAAGCTCGAAGCGATCGGCATTCGCTCGATCAACAACATCGTTGATGTGACGAATTTCGTGATGCTTGAAACGGGGCAGCCGCTCCACGCATTCGACGCGGACAAGTTGCACGGCGGCATTCGCGTGCGCACGGCGAGCGAGAATGAGGAATTCCTCGCGCTCGACGGACGCACTTACAAATTACATCCGCAGCACCTCGCGATCGCCGACGCGGAACACGCCGTGGCAATCGCGGGCGTGATGGGCGGCGAAGAAACCGGCGTCGTCGAATCTACGACCAACATCCTTCTCGAAAGCGCATACTTTCAGCCGGTGAGCGTTCGCCGCACGGCGCGCGAGATTGGTCTAATAAGCGACTCGAGTTACCGGTTCGAGCGGGGTGTCGATCCGCAAAATGTTCTTGCCGCGTCGCAGCGATCGATCGATTTGATTCTCGAAGTTGCCGGCGGAGAGGCCGAACCGGCACCAGGCATCGCGGGTGAAGCGCCAGACTTTTCGCGAAGCGTCATCTTGCGCGAGGGGCGCTGCACGGAAGTGCTCGGCACGGAAATCCCCGGCACGTTTATCGCGGAAACGCTCACGCGTTTCGGACTGACGGCAAGCGGCGATCGCGTCTGGCGTGTCCCTTCTTTCCGACAGGATTTGACCCGTGAGATCGATCTGGTCGAGGAAGTCACGCGGGTCTTCGGGATCGATCGCATTCCCTCGCGTGAAACCGGGCGGTTCGTTGCAAGCACTCCGACCGATCGCTCGCATGACCGTGACATGAAGCTTCGCCGCACCCTCGTTGCACGAGGTTTTCACGAAGCGCGGACACTGACGTTGATTTCGGAGAAGGCGGCCGCGGACCCGCTTTTCCCCACGCCCGAACTTCGGCGGGTGCGCAATCCTTTGAACGAGGATCAAGTCGTGTTGCGCCCAAGCCTGATGCAGGGGCTGTTGCATGCGGTGCAAAACAACGTGCGCGGCGGCGTGAAGAACCTCGCTCTGTTCGAACTCGGGCGGGTTTTCCTGAACGACGAAACTGAGGAGCAAACGCATCTCGGCTTGCTGATGACCGGGACAGTTGAGGACCCTTCCTGGCGGGCAGGCGAAGTTCGCGACGCCGATTTTTTTGACCTGAAAGGAGTGCTCGCCGCATTGAAGCTGGGCGATCTCGAATTCACGCAAACACAAAACCCTGCCCTCGCGCTGGCGCTCGATGTCAAATGGAACGGCGAAGTCGTCGGACACGCTGGCCAGCTCTGGCCCGCGCACGCCCGCAAGCTTGACCTTCACACGGCGGTGCTGGTTGCGGAGATCGATCTGTCCGCATTTCCGGCAGAGGCGGTTGCGAGAAACAAGTTCATCGAGATCGACAAGTATCCCGCCGTTGCGCGCGACATCGCGATGATCGTGCCGGCTGAAGTTCAACACGGACAGGTTGCGGATTTATTGCGCAAAGCAAACGAGCCGCTGCTGGTGAACGTGGAATTGTTCGACGTTTTCACCGATCCGACCGGAAAAAAAGTCGCTTCTGATCAAAAGTCGGTGGCTTATTCATTGACTTATCGGGCAAAAGACCGGACACTCACAGCCGAAGAAGTAAATGCGGCACATGCCCGCTTGAAGGAGCGTTTGAAGACTGAGTTGAACGTCTCCTTCAGGGAATAGTTCTTTGAAGATTTTTTGAGTTTACCCTGTGTTGTTCGAGAACAAGGTGGAAGTCCCGAACCGGTAATTACGATACTTAGGAGGCTTGGTTGGCAGGTTCAATGACATGCCTTAATTGGAAGTCAGCGGCCTGACACCGGTCGTCCGCCCGTGACCATATGGGAACGGGAGACCGCCTAAACGGCAACATGGGGTAAAAAAGGCACTTTGGAATACTGATCGCTGTGATCTGACCGGAGTGCCTTTTTTCTTTTGCAGCACGACGACAATCGAACGCCTTTCAACAGGGACACGCCTCATTGAACCGTTGACAAAATTTTGTTTGAACTCGATTCTTTTCGAACTCCCCCGACCATCTAGCCCGCTTGCATGGAATCCGATCTGACTTCCCCGAATACCTCGACAGCCGAATCGGTTCACGAGCGCGAAGAGCGCCTGAATCTGGCACTCCAGGCAGCCGGAGTGGGCACATGGAGCTGGAACTGCGAGACGAATCTGATGCTGTGGGACGACTTGATGCAGAGGCTGCTTGGACTCGATACCCGTCTCACAGAGGGAAAACTCGAGGACTTCCTCGAATGCGTTCACAAAGATGACCGCGATCGTGTGCGCAGCGAGATGTCGAACACGCAGGAGCATGATGGTGAACTCAACAGCGAATACCGCGTGGTCTGGAAGACGGACGCCTCGGTTCACAACCTGCGATGGAAGGGAAAAATCTATCGCGATGAAAACACTCAGGCGTTGAGAATGACGGGCGCCTGCTGGGAGATCACCGACCGCAAGAAAATCGAGGCCGAGCTGGCGCACGAACAGCACCTTCTCACAGTGCTGCTCGAGACAATGCCGGAGATGATCTATTTCAAAGATCTCGAAAGCCGCTTCACCAGGGTCAGTCGGGCGAAGCTTCACAATTCCGGTCTGCACGAGCCTTCAGAAATGCTCGGCAAGACGGACTTCGACTTTTTCAGCGATGTCCACGCCCGCCAGGCATTCGAAGACGAGCAGGAAATCATGGACACCGGAATTCCGATCGTGAACCTCGAGGAAAAGGAAACGTGGCCGGATGGCCACGAGACGTGGGTTTCGACGACGAAGATGCCTCTGCGCGATCCGAGCGGCGGAATCATCGGCACGTTCGGCCTTTCGCGCGACATCACCGCGCGCAAGCACGCCGAGGAGCAACTGGCAAAGTACACCGAGGAATTGAAGCGCAAGAACAAGGAACTCGAAGAGGATCTCGAAATGGCGCGCGAACTTCAGAACGCGTTGCTGCCGCAGCAATACCCGAGCTTTCCGCACTCGGCCGCGCCCAAGGACAGCGCGCTGCGCTTCTCGCACTTCTTCAATCCGACGGCGGCGGTGAGCGGCGATTTTTTCGACATTCTGGATCTCTCCGACACGATGGCGGGCATGTTCATCTGCGACGTGATGGGGCACGGGGTGCGGGCGGCGCTGGTGGCCGCGATTGTGCGGGCGCTGGTCGAGGAGCAGCGGGCCACGACCGGTTCGCCCGGGGAGTTTCTCTCGAAGCTCAACCGGGCGCTGCTCGGCGTCTTGAAGCAGGCGCAGATTCCGATGTTTGCATCGGCCTTTTACGTGGTCGCCGATCTTGCCCGGGGCGAGCTGCGTTACGCGAACGCGGGGCACCCGTCGCCGGTTTACATCCAGCGGGAGGCGGATGGCGGCGCGAAGGCGCATGCGCTCAATCACTGCGAGCGGGGGCCGGTGCTGGGGATGTTCGCCGATGCGCAGTATCGGACAACCTGCTGCCCGCTCTCGGTGGACGACCGGCTTCTGCTTTTCACCGACGGCCTGTTTGAGGTCGAGGGGGAGAACGGGGATTTCTACGATCAGGCGCGGCTGCTCGATGCGGTGAAGCGGCGGCTGAGCCTTCCCGCGGGAGAACTTTGCCGCGAGATTCTCAGCGAGATCCGGCAGTTCTCGGCGAGCAAGACCTTCACCGATGATGTTTGCATCGTCACGATGCAGGTCGATCGGCTCGCCCTGGATGGGCTGACGTAGTGATTGAGGCGGGCGTTCCGATCAACTGACCCCGTAATAACGCAGCGCCTCAACGATCCCCTGACTGCACGATCCCTGCGCGACATAGCCGTCGGCAGCCAGCACGGTTTCCTTCACCGCATCGGCTGAATTCGACGGGCACGCGACCCATCGCGCATGTTGACCGTCGAGCATCGGGATGTCGTTGAAGTGATCGCCAGCCGCGAAAATCTCGTCACGTTCGACTCCGATCAATCGCGCGAGTTCTCCAAGCGCAGTGCCTTTCGAGTAATCGGCATGGCAGAACCGCAGGTATTGCGTGTTGCGCTGGTAGTGGAACTTGGGAGCACCGCGACGCGCTTTCTCGATGAACTTGCACACGTGATCCATCTCCTCTTCGCTGGATGTCACCAGACCCATCGGCATGTCATCTTCGAAGATCATCTGCGCCTTGGTCTTCTTCTCCACAAACGACGAGATCGCGTCAAAAACGCTCCGAGCCTCCGAATACAAAACGCGGTGATCTTCCTCGCAGCGCACGTTCCAACTGCCGAAATCCTCCCAGTCCGTTCCATTCTTGGCGGGGCGGTAAATGTGGCGCTCGCTGGTGAGAATGAAATCGGGCTGGAATGGGAAACCGAATTCCTCCAGTCCCTCGGCGATATGCCACACGACGCGGCCCGTGTTCACCGCCCAAAAAACGCCTTTCTCGCGCAGGCCCTCGAAAAGCCGGAACAACTCAGGCACCACCGCCGGTTTTTCAAAATGATTTACCAGCGTGCCATCAAAGTCTGTGCTGAGAAGTTTGATCATGCGGCTGGTTGGGAGTGCTACATTAAAAGTTGATTCCGCAATTGCAACGAGCAAAGCTTTCCCCATGAAATCCGCCTACGAACTCGCCATGGAGCGGCTGCAAAAGCAATCGCCCACCCTTCAATTAACCGACGACCAGAAGCGCGAGATCGCGGAGATCGACTCCGCCTTTCGCGCGAAAATCGCCGAACGCGAACTCTTCCTCAAAGACCAGATCGCCAGGGAAACGGCGGCGGGTAAATTCGATGAGATCGCGCAACTCGAAAAGCAGCTCGCCGTGGACATCCGTCGTCTCAACGAAGACTGCGAGGCGAAGAAGGAAAAGGTCCGCTCCGCTCCAGGCATCTGAAAAATTGCCGCGCCTCTCCTTGAAGCCCAGGGGCGGGTGTAAATTGCGCTGGCAACCGAGTCTTCTTCTGCCACGTTCAATTGGGTAGCCGATTGCCGGAGCAAACCCGATCTTATGCCACTTGCGAATCCAAGAGCAGCATGCGTGCAAGCCCTGCGGCAATGGGAGGAAGGCGGCCGGTTCGCGGAGGATATTCTGCACGAATCGCTGACTTCGCACCAGTTCAGCACGCTCGATCGCGCGCTGCTCACGGAGACCTTCTACGGCATCATTCGCAATCTCAGCCTCATTGATTTCATCATCGGCCAGATGCGCGAGGAACCCCTCGACAGCTTCACCCGCCAGGTGCTGCGCCTCGGCATCTACCAGATTTTCCGCATGCGCGTGCCGCATCACGCCGCAGTCAACGAAACCGTGAACCTCGCCGGCCGCGCGCGCAGCCTCGTCAACGCGATCCTCCGCCGCAGCATTCGCGAGCAGGAGCAGCTCAATCGCCAGTTGGAGACTGCCGAGCCCGCGATCCTTTTCTCGCACCCGGAGCACTTGATCGAGCGCTGGGAGAAAAACTTCGGCGAACAAGCGACGCGCGCCCTTTGCCAGTGGAACAACGATCCCGCCGAGGTTTTCGTGCGGGCGAATGCCTTGAAGGTGACGCCCGGCGAACTGCTCCTCACCTCACCCGATGCCGAACCGTTTGAAGCCCATCCGCTCGTCCTGCGCGTGAAGCAGGTTCCGCTGCGCTGGATTCTCTTCGGACTGTGTTACGTGCAGGATCCAAGCACGCTCATGGCGTGCGAACTCCTCGCTCCGGAACCGGGCGATCGCATCCTGGACGCATGCGCCGCGCCCGGTGGCAAGACCAGTTACCTCGCGCAACTCATGCAGAACACCGGCGAGATCATCGCCTGCGATGCATCGGCGAACCGCCTCACTAGACTCGCCGAAAACCTCGAACGACTCAGTGTTCGCAACGTAAAAATCGAGCCCGTGGACTGGCTTGAGGAACCCCCGCCGTTCGCTCCCGAATCGTTCGATCGCATTCTGCTCGATGCGCCGTGCAGCAACACCGGCGTCATCCGCCGCCGCGTCGATGTCCGCTGGCGGCTTGAGCCGGGTGACTTTACGAGAATGCCCGAGCTGCAGTTTGCGATCATGAAGAAAGTCGTGCCGCTGCTGAAGAAGGGCGGCTCGATTGTTTACAGTTCCTGCAGCCTCGAACCCGAGGAAAACGAAAAAGTCGTCGAACGGGTGGGCGCGGAATTCCCCGATCTCCACTTCATTGAATCGAGACAGTCACTCCCCTTCCGCGATCACATCGACGGCGCGTTTGCCGCGAAATTCGTGCGGGAGTGAACCCCTCATGCTGCGGTGGACCGGGCGCGGAGCCTGTCCTGAGCTTGACGAACGGGCGCACGATGGCAAAGACCAACGCCATAGGCGTTCCATCTTCCAAGAACGTGGCGATATTGGCATCCCTCCGCCTTTCCATCGCATTGGAGCCCTCCGCGCTCTGCATCCAGGCATCGCGCCAAAGGAGCCAGGACCGCCCTTTCATACGCCTTATACGATTTTCACGGCCGGCTTGCATGAATGCTCCGCAAACGCCAACGGCGTTCGATCCTTTAGCCCAGGGTTGCGCGCCGCGCGCCACCCTGGGGACCGTAACAAAGAACAGGACAAACCCTGACAGGGTTTCATCCTTCGCAAGGCGGGCGCGATGGATTCAACCCATTCAGGGTTGGTTCGCATTTTGTATCCATTACCCAGGGCAGGTTGCCAGTGCCCCCCCGGCACTGCCCTCCGGGCTGCCTGCGGCAGGCTATGTCGCTCCGCTCCATTGTTCCTCGCGACCCTGGGCTGAAGGATGAAACGCCGTTGGCGTTCTCGCGGCATGACTGTGTAAATCGCATGACACGCTCTAAAGCGTTCGCCTTACCCGCTACTCCGTAAATAGGCCGAAATCGGTTAAAACTAGCCAAATCGCGACGGACGCGGCTGTCTCGAAATTTACATGCTGCGTGGTGAACGCAGTTCATGGGGACTCGTTTCATTTGGAATTGGATGATGGCGTGGCGAAGTTGGCGGGCGTCGCATCCCCGACGTCTATAAAGACCGTGGCCGGGCGCGCATCGGGCTTCAGCAGATGGGTCTGCACGTTTTTGAAACTCACACCGCGAACGTGTCGCACGTAGATGCCGGAGGCGGGCATGGTCTTCCCAAACATGTCGTGCTCCGGATAGGCCTTTTCCTTCTCGGGGAGCTGGACTTTGGCAGCCTCCGCCGTTCCGCCTCCCGGCAGATCGAGCTGGATGTTCTCCAGCGTCAGCGCCTCCACCGGGAAGCCGGGAACTCCGTTGATGAGCATGCCGATCATCTCAATGTTCTTGGCGCTCACGTTTTTGATCGTCACATCGCGCAATTTGCCGGGGTTCGTCTTCGGCTGGTCGCCCTCGCGGAAAGTCTTCAGACGCGCGCCGAGCCGGATGCTGATTGGCACGGCCACGCCGTCCATGCTGATGTCGCTGATCGCCACGTTGCGCAGGTCTCCGCCATCGACGGTATAAAGGGCGATGCCGGCCATCTTCGTATTGGTGATCTGGCAGTTGGAGACCTTGATGTTCTCAAAGCCGCCGATGGATTCCGTGCCGAGCTTGATCGCGTTGGTGCGGGTCGAAAGCTTGCAATCGCTGGCGACGATGTCGCGGCCCGGCCTGGCGCGGCTGGTGGATTTAATGACCAGCGCGTCGTCCCCGCTGACGACGTCGCAATGGCGCACCCGCACATTCTCGCTGGAATCAATGTTAATGCCGTCGTTGTTGTGCATTCCCAAGTCCCGGCTCCGGATGGTCACCCCCTCGATGACGGCCCCTTTGGTCTGGAAGAAATTCAGCGTCCACGCACCCGGATTGGCGAGGTGGACATCCCGGACGGCGACGTTGGTGCAGCGCACCCAGCGCAGCAGAAACGGCCGCATGGCGTAGGTCTTCTGCTTCGCTTTTAACCTGGGGCTTTGTCCGTCCACGGTGCCGTTGCCCTCGATGCCCACGTTTTCGGCATCCACGGCGACAATCAGCGCGTGGCCCAGCGGGTTGCCGCTGCCGTCGATAAACGGATCGAGATTGCGGTAATCGGCAACCTCGGTGCTGCCGAGCAACGTGGCGTCTTTCTCAAGCCGCAGGGTGACGTTGCTTTTGATCTGGATCGTGCCGGTTAGATAGCGGCCCGCCGGAAAACGAATCGTCCCGCCGCCGGCCGCCGCGCAGTCATCAATCGCTTTCTGAATGCTGGCGGTATTCAGCGTCGTGCCGTCGCCGACCGCGCCGGCTGTTGTTACATCAATTATTTTGTCCGCAGCATCCGCCGGCGTCACAGGCAGCGCAGTGAAAACAGTGATCGCGGCGAGGTAACTGAAGAGGGTTGTTCTGAAACGAGCCATAGTTTGAGAGCTTATTCCGTTTTGCACAAATAAGTGGACTCTCCATTTTATTGAACCATCCCTCACACGCGTCATTCTGAGCGAAGCGAAGAACCCCGCAATTCACGCCGAGCGACGTTTGCGGGGTTCTTCGCTTCGCTCAGAATGACGCGGCATAAGGTGCGCAACGCGGGGGCCAAGAGTCCTCTTTTCTTCGAGAGTTGGCATTAGGGAGTTTCCATGGTTGGCGCCGGTTGCGCTTCAGGTGTTGCAGGCGTTGACACCCGCGCAACTTGAAACCCCCCGGCGTCGCAGGGTATTACGGCATCGCTTTCGCGGCAAATGAATGACCACGAAAAAGCGCGGCGTTTTCTTGAGATTGCCCGGCAGGCGCCACTCCTCCCGGAAGAGATGGAACTCGTGGCTCAAGCGATCCAACCGGCACCTGCGAAAGGCTCCGGGCCCCGCTGACTGGAATCACTACCGGTGGTCGAGGTTCACGGTCTCGAACCAGCTCACATAGCCGTAATCGACGAACGGCCCGACGTCGTTGAGCTGCTCGTCGTAGTGGACGTTGACGGGGCCCTTGGCGTTGATGGTGCGGCCGATGAACGATCCGTAGAGGTCAACGCCGCCCTGGAGACGTTTGCTCCAGCCGTAGTTGAGATGCAGGCGTTTCGCCAGTCCGTTCAGGTCGATCTTGATGTTATGGTCGGGCGCATAAATGGCGCCGCAGAAGTCGGCGTTTTTTATTTTGATGTTCCCGCTGGCTTTGTAAGGGGTGTAAACGTCTGTGTCGGATTTGTCGTCGATCTTGCCGCTGTTGGGTTGTTCGACCCCAAGCAACAGGAGGTCCGCGGGCAGATCGCTTTGCACGTCGAAGCCGGAGTTCTTCTTCTTGCTGTCGTCGATCGTGATGTTGCGGTCAAAATAGATGGTCCCTTTCACTCCGGGTGCGAAAGCGACCTGGCCGCCGTCGTTCAGGGTGATGTCTCCTTTGACCCAGATCTCGACGTAGCCCTTGGTGGCAGTACCGGTGGTTTTCAGCAGCCATGTGTTGTCAGCGTTTAGAGCGATCTTGTCCGCCACGATTCTGGTCGGGTTGGCCGGGTCGCTGCTCACCGCGCGGTCGGCTTCCTTGTTGTCAATTGAACCGACACTGATCGCCGACGACCATGTCGGGTCCTTGATGCGCGGCAGGTCGTTGTAGAAACTGGTGGTGATGGCGCCCGTCGGGTTGGAGTTGCCGTCGGTCTTAATCAGCGGGTTGGTGTTCGACGTCGGGTGCGGGCTGGTGCCGTTGAAATAGGCGGGATCCAGGCCTTTGACCTTCGAGTAGTTGTTGCCGACCTCGCCGAAGATGTAGTCGTTGTTCAGGTTCAGGTCGTAGGTCTTGTCGTGTTTGATCGGGAAAGCGTTCGAGCCGATGTCGCCGTTCTTCTGGCGCTTCGTGCTGTCATATACGCCGTTGGTCGATTTGGTCGAATCGCCTGAATCGTAGCTGTCGAGGACGAGTCCGGCTCCGTCGTTTTTGATCTGCACCTGGGACAACAGCGAGAAGCCGAACATCGTCGCCGGCTTGGCAATGCACTCAATGGTGCGGTTGACGCGCGGCGTGGTGGACTTCGCGCCAGTGCTGTTGTCCCACACCATGCTCAGGCGGCGAAGGATGTTGTCCATCTTGTTCGTGCTCACACGCGGCGGACCGGGCAGATCGGCGCCCCCGGTCGAGCGGACGCGCAGCCATTGCCGCCCGCCGCTGTCTTTCAACGACGAAGGCGTATCGACCGTGACGGTGAAGCGCTGGGTCCGGTTGCCCTCGCCGGCGTGCGTTGTGAGCGCAGTGGACAATTGCTTGGGAAAAGTGCCGGCATTGCCGCTGGTGGCGTCGGTGGTGTAGTTGTAAACCGCGCTCGCGCCGCTGCCGGAAATGAGAGTGCCGACTTTCCATCTGTCCGTGGTCCCATCGTGGACGTAGGTGGTCAGCCAGGGGGTGTTGGTGCCCTGCACCTGCGTGCGCAGCTCGGCCATCGCCACGTCCGCGCCGGCTTCCGCCATAAAGAGCGCTTCCTGCCAGCTCGCGACCTGGAACCCGGTCGAGTAGCGGTTGCTCACGTTTCGGAGCACTCCGCCGAGAATGAGCGAGAGAATGCCCACGGTGAAGATGGCGATGAGCATCGCGCCGCCATCGCGCCGGCGATTCGCGCGGATGAAACGAAAAGGAAGCGGTTCCCCGGGCGGCAGGCACAGGGAATCGCCGCCGTGGCGGACCCGGGTGAGGCGGAGAGTGGGGATTGTTTTCATGCTGAAATCACGAATCCGTTCCATGAATGGCGGACATCACTGAAGCTGAACATTCCTGAAAAGTGTCGTCTGGTAGAGCTTCGTGCCCGCGGTGGCGTTGCTGTCGGTGTAAAGCTTGAAGCGCGGATTGAACGTGATCTGGGTCGTCGCCGTGGTGTTGTCCTCGCTGATGGCGACGTTGAAATCCGACACGTCGTTGGCGATCGCCGTCGCGACGCCGTTCACCTCGCGATAAAAGACCTTGGGGTCCTTGCCGACCGAACTGGCGCTGCCCAGGTAATACTTCACCGCCTGCGTCGCGCCTCCGTTGTAGGTCGAGGACTGCGACATGATGATGTTGCGGTGCTTGTGCTTCTTCTGCTTTTTCTTCTGTGTCGGCCAGCCCATCGTGGAAGTAACCGTTGGCGGGTAGGGCGTGCCGTCGCTCTGGTAAAAGTTGGGGAGCGTGATCGTGACGCCGTTGGACGAGGTCGTCACGCCAACCGAGCGCCTCATGTCCACGGCCAGATAATCGGAAATGCGCATCTGGTCGTCCTGGCCGTTCGCATAATCGAGAGTCGCGGCAAAGGTGCGCTGCAAAGCCATCGAACCGGCCACAAGCGCGGCGAGCACCAGCGAAGTGGCGGCGCCTGCCATGCAGACTTCCACCAGCGTGTAAGCCGCGCGGCGGGATTTTTTAAGAGAAGAAAGCTTCATCCGCCCAGTCCTCCATTGGCGACAATCGTCGAGGTCTCGCGAATCCTGGTGCGGTTGCCGGGGGTTCCCGGCCAGGTGACGCTGACATCGACGCGCACCGTGGGCGTCCCGTCCACGAGATCGGCATTGTCGCTCACGAGGGTCACCGTGCCGTTGGCGGCGCGGTTGACCTTGATCGAAGTGGAGGAAGTGGTGCCGCTGGTGAGCGGCCATTTGGAAATGGTGACGCTTTCGGATTCGCCGGTGAACAGGCTGGCGGAGTTGGTCTGGGTCGCGAAAAGATCCTGGATCGAGGAGGCGTCGGTGATTTCCGCCCAGTTCAACATCCGAAGCTGCTCCATGCGTTCCTGAAGCAGTTTGCTCGCGGTGATCGTCTCCTTCGATGCCCGGAGCATGCCGAGCGCCCGCGAGTTCGCGACAAACGTCCCCGAAAGGAACAACGCCACGACCATGATGGCACCCATCACTTCAAGGAAGCTGAAGGCGCGCGCCGAGCGAAAAACGGCGAAGCGCTGTCTTGAAAACGACAATTCCATAACCTCCGGAAGAAGCAGGTGAGGTGCCAGATCGACGTGTTTGTCAAAGGCGGGATGATGGCGGATGGCTGCGGCGCGATTGAATGTGGTGCCGGGGCGCAACTGCGACGCACTGCGACACCGGTCTGATTGCATGGATTTCGGCTAAAAAGTGGTTGCTGTCGGCCTCCGGGAGTTGTAGCCGGCCACTGAGAGTTGTAGCCGGCCTCTGAGAGTTGTAGCCGGCCTCTGAGAGTTGTAGCCGGCCTCTGAGAGGCCGGTTGCGTTGCTGGGTAAAGTCGCAATTCCGCCGGGGTCACAGACCCGTAGGCGCCAACTCAAGAGCGAAAGTTGTGATCGGAGGCCCGGAGGGCCGTTGGAAATTAGCCGGTGGCGTCAGCCACCGGAAAACCGGCCAAAACCGAATCCGCCCCGGGCGGGGCGGCGGAATGACGGCGCATCCACCGCCCCTTGCCGGGGCGGATGTTTGTTGGGGACGTGATCCGGTGGTTGCGCTCGTTCCTCGCTCCACCACCGCTAAATTCCGGCTGTCCTTTCGGGACAAAAAGCATCTGCCTTCGGCATTCAAACGCGGTCTTCGATTTTAAGTAATACGACTTCCACAGTCCGAGGGCAGGAATCCGAACCAGCCTTCTTATTCATGATCTTGCTCTTGGTGCGCCCGTGAAGCGGGCGTCAACGCGGGTGGAAGTCCCGCCGGTGCAATTAGACGGTTCAGCACCGCAGACCGTGCCAACTGCGTCGCCGCGAGGCGGGGTGGGGAGCAGGCATGGAGTCGAACCGGCAGGTCGCAATGCACAGATGAACCACATAAATGAGCCTCGAAAAACACTCCCGGCAGCCGAGCCCCTCAAGAGTGGGCGAAGGCCGCAGAGTCGAGACCCAGACCAACCGTCGTGGGTTTTGACAATGGACCGGCGGGGTCTGCGTGGGCGACATGTCGCGAAGTGACGCGCGGGTAAACGGGGAGATCTGTCATGGCGGGTAAGCAAGACTCAACTGGCGGCACAACCCCAACAAAGGGGAAGGCCGTGCAGGCCAGGACAGAAGTCGGAGGCGTTCGTAGTAGTGATAATCCCGTGCCGGACCTCTGGTTCGGGCAACCCGCGGGGGAGCGAAGGGACGCCACTTGTTCCGCAGGAGCGAAGCGCAGGGAAGGACGTGGTGACGGCCCGCGAGGGCTACCAGCACCCGAGAAAGTCCGGCAACTGCAAATCACCCTGTATCGGAAAGCGAAGTCCAAGCCGGAATACCGGTTCTGGAGTCTATATGGAGAAGTGCAACGCGCCAACGTGCTGGCAGCAGCTTGGCGGCGCGTGAAAGCGAATGCAGGAGCGGCGGGGGTGGATGGAGTGAGCATCGAGGAACTCGCCGCCGATGCGCAGGTGGAAGCCGCGTGGCTGAACGCGCTGCAAGAGGAGCTTCACTGCAAAACGTACCGGCCCGCGCCGGTGCGCAGGGTGAAGATTCCCAAAGCCAGTGGAGGGTTTCGTGGGTTGGGGATTCCCACGGTGAAAGACCGCGTGGTGCAGATGGCGGTGTATCTGGTGCTGATGCCGATCTTCGAGGCGGACTTCCATCCGCGCTCCTTCGGTTTTCGGCCCGGACGGGGCGCCCACCAGGCGGTGGAGGTAATCCGGGAGGCATTGCGCATGGGCAAGACCGAGGTGGTCGATGCCGATCTGGGGCAATACTTCGACACGATCCCGCATCGGAAGCTGATGCGGCAGGTGGCCCGGCGGGTGAGCGACGGGATGATCCTGAAACTCATCAAAGCCTGGCTGCGCGCGCCGATCGTCGAGGAAGAGCAAGGCGGAGGCCGGAGGATGAAGGCCAACCCCTGTGGCACCCCGCAGGGCGGCGTCATTTCTCCCTTGCTGGCCAACATCTACCTTCATCCGCTGGATGAGGGCGTGAATGAATGCCGGCAAAAGCCGCGGATGGTGCGGTATGCGGACGATCTGGTGATCCTCTGTCGGCCCGGAGAAGGAGAGGGGATGAAGGAGCGGCTGGCTCGGTGGCTGCAAAGCCGGGGGCTGGCCCTGAACGAAACCAAGACCCGAGTGCTCCAGAGCTGCGCGAGCGGCTTTGAGTTCCTGGGTTTCACCTTCCGCTGGCAGCAGTCGAAGAAGGGAACGCCGTATGTACATACCGAGCCGAGCGCCGGCGCAGAGCAGGCGCTCCGGGACCGGGTGCGTGAACTCACCCGGCGTCCCACCACCTGGAGAGCGACTGGCGAGGTTGTGCGCGAGATCAACCAAGTGACCCGTGGCTGGAGCAACTACTTTGCTTTGGCCCACCACCACCGGAGCTTCGGGCAGATGAATCACTTCATCGCCCACCGGCTGCGGCAATGGTTATGGCGCAAGCACGGGAATCCCTCGGGGAAATACCAGCGCTGGCCGGACCGCGAACTCTTCACCACGTATGGACTCTATCACCTGCCGGCGACGCTGGCGTAAGACATCGCAAACCGACAAAGGAACTCGGAAAGCCGGATGCGGGAAAACTGCCCGTCCGGTTTGATGAGGGGCGGGAAGCAGACGGTCACTGGCCCGCGGGCCTCTCAATCCGTCGCTTCCCGCCTACTCTACATGAGCGAGCCGGTGCCGCTGACGATCCCGCTTACCGTCAAAGCGTTGGCCGAGTTGTTGGTCCACGTCTGCGCGGCTCCCAGGGCCACCCGCGAACCGATGGCGCTCGCAGGCACTCCGGCATCGACCGTGATGCCTCCGGAACCAGTGGTGAGCGTATAGCTATCGGCATTCACTCCCAGCCCGTTGGCGGTGTCCGAAACGGTCAGGCTCTTGATCGACGTGTTGGCTCCCAAAACGAGCGCCGTGGGAGCAACCGCCGGAGACGAACCGGAAACGATCACATCCGTGCCCGCTCCGGGGACCAGCGCCTGAACCGGACCGCCCGCCGTCGCCAACCAGTTGCTGTTCGAGGTGCCATCCGAAAGCGCCCAGACATTCGTGCCGCCAGTCAGACCGCCGAGCCAGTAAGCGGTGGTCAATGGCGTCGCGGCCGTAATGGCCACATCAAGCTTGGTCGCAGTCCTCGAAAGAGCGCCAACCGTGAAATCGTTGTTGTTGAAAACGTTGCCCAACGTCGGAGCCGTCGCCGGGTTCAGCGAACTTCCCAACCCGCCGCTAACGAGCGTGTAAATGCCCGTGACCGCTGTCGTGCCGAGCGCCTTGTAGATGTTCACCGAATGGGCGGCGTTGGTGATGCGAGCCGTGCCGGTGACCTTGATGGTCGCGCTGGTCCCGGAGGAACCGATCGAGCCGCCAATTGCCGTGGTGGCGCTTCCGGTGACGTTGAGATTCCCGCCAATGGCCAGGGGTTGGTCCGTCCTTGCCACATAGTCGAGCGAGGCATTTGCCGAGACCGACACACTGCCCGTCCCCAATCCGTTGGCATTCGTGACGATGAGCTTTCCGCCGTTTACCGATGTTGCGCCGGTGTAGTTGTTCGACCCGGAAAAGGTCCAGGTGCCGGAATCGAGCTTATCGACATTACCCACGACGGCGGACGTGATGTTCTTGGCGAATTCACCCGTCCCCGCGCCGCGGAGTGTCAGGGTGCGGCCGGCGCTGCCGGTCATGGGACTGCCGGAGATGGTCAGGTTTCCTGCGGACGAAGTGAAGTTCAACCGCGTCCCGTTTGCCTGCACGGTGATGGGGCCGGAGATGGTGTTGTTGCCGGACACGTTGTTGATCGCCGAGTAGGTAAAACCCTGGCGCCCCTGAAGCGTAATGGAGTTGGAAAGCACAATGCCGCCAGTTAGGTCGATGCGTCCCGTTTGGTAGCCTCCGCCGATGAAAATCGTGCTGCTCCCGGCTGCCTTGCTGTTACTGAACTGGATGATGCCATCGCTCACCAATGCAGTGCTCGTGCCCGTGGTTCCAGGCAGCGTGATGGTCCCACCAATCGAGTTTGCATTGGAAAGAACCAAAGTGCCTGCGGATTTTTTCGTGAATCCAGCCGAACCCGCAACGACCGAGGAGATTTGGGCGGTGACCCCGGAGCCTGCGGTGATTGCGGGTGCGGTCCCGTCGAGCGTCAGGGTGTTGTTCTGGATGAGATAGCCGGTGGTATTGAAAGTCAGCTCGTTGGCGGTGACAACGCCGCTGGCGATCGAGACGGTTCCGGCCGTACCGCTAAAGACGGCGTCGTCATTGGTCGTCGAAGAGGAAGGCCACGTCGTGCCGAAGCCCGTCCAGTTCGCGGTCGTCGTGTCCCAATTGTTATCGACTCCCGTTGCGCCGCCCGTGGCGCTTCCGTTCCACGTGTACGTATTGGCCAGGGCATTCCCGGCAAAGCTGAGCGAGAGCAGAAAAACTGCGGCAATCGGAATCCATTTTGAAGTTGTTAGATTTGTTTTCATGGTTGGTTTTCTATTCAGAGGTTTGTTTTCTGTTCATTTTTGAAAATTGCGCGTTGCAGCCGGGGGCTGCGACCCGGTTCCGGCCTCGCAGAGGCCGGCTGCAACTGGCTGCAGCTAACCGCCCACGATGATGCTCACCGGCTTGCTCCAGAGGCCGTTTTGGGCTTTGCCGACTCGGTAGATGGCTTTGCAGGCCCATTTCACCGGCGCGGCGGCGGCGGCGGTCTCGACGCAGAGCCGGGCGTGGTGTCGAAGGCGAGCGGGATGAAGCCTTTGCCGTCGCCGCAATCGACTTCCAATTCGATCTGGTCGAGCCAGGCGCTGTTGCCGCCCCAGTCCCAGCCGACTTCCACGCGGTTGCCGCTGAGGTTGGCGTCGATGACGGGCTGGATGGCGGTGAGGTCGGGCGCGCTTTGCTGCGGGCCTTATTAGCCGTGTGCCGTGTGCCGTGTGCCGTGTGCCGTGTGCCGTGTGCCGTGTGCCGTGTGCCGTGTGCCGTGTGCCGTGTGCCGTGTGCCGTGTGCCGTGTGCCGTGTGCCGTGTGCCGTGTGCCGTGTGCCGTGTGCCGTGTGCCGTGTGCTCTCATGGAATGCCGTTGCTTTGTGGCAGTCTAATAAAAAGGACTTATAGAGTCAAGAATTTATTTTCTAATTTCAAAAACAATCGTTTTTGCGGGAAACTGCAAAGGCGGCTGAAGGTGACACAGGTTGTAAACGCGAAGGCTCCGGGTTTTCGTTTTCGAGCTGGCAACCGCCTCAACACTCGCCTTCGAGCCGGTGACTGACTTTTCCGAATCGGATTCAATTCGCGTTTCCGCCGCATTCCAACAAAAGCGCACTGCTTGAACTGCGCACTTACGGCGTGTCGGAAAATCGAGAAAAGTCAGCGTGAAAAACCAGTCAACGAGCGCCGGGGGAATTCAGTTTGCCGCCATACGTTCGGAGGGATGGAAAGCGGAAACTCGAAGTGATCTGCTTCGGCGGTTTTGGTCGTCTTGAGAGCGCCGCAGTGGCGGGACTTTGCCCGCACTGAACGTGCCTTCTAATAGGTCATGCGTATCACTTCTGAGCTGCTGTCGAATTTCGCCAGTACGATTTTTGAAATCCGTCGAAAGCCTCCCGCCACTTGCGCTTGCCGGTGCCAGTGGGATATGAGAACTTTTTCACAGGATGATTTCCGCGATCCGGCGGGAGCGGCGCCAGCGCGGGCCGCCTCGTTGAAGAAACCCGTGCCAACCCAAGACAAACCAGCGAACAACAAAATGCCTGAAATCAGCAAATTCTACGGGGTGCGGGTCACGATGAACTACGACGACCATCTTCCTCCCCACTTTCACGCGCAATATGCCGGGCACAAGGCGCTCATCGTCATCGCCAGCGGCGACGTTTACGAAGGCTGGCTGCCAGTCTGCGCGCTCGCGATGGTGCGCGAGTGGCGCGAGCTTCATCAGGCCGAACTGGAAGAAAACTGGAGACTGCGGGAGCAGATGCAGCCTCTCAAAAGAATCGAGGGATTGAAATGAGAACAAACCTGAAATCCATCCGCTTCAACGGCGATTTTCGCATCGCCTTCACGTACGACGACGGCCTCGTCTCCGAGCTTGATTTCACCAGCTACGCCGACAGTCCGCGCGGCCCGGTGATGGAGCCGCTCGCCGAGGAACAATTTTTCGCGCAGGCGTTCATCGACCACGGCGTTGTGACGTGGCCGAACGGATTCGACATCTGCCCGGACGTGCTCCGCTTCTGGTGCGAGCAAGGCCGTGTCTGTTCACAGGAGGAAACCAATGCGCACTTCGCTTTCGCAAACGACTAGGACCGCCGCGGGCTGGCGCATGATCCTCTCGCGGGCTTTTTAGCGCGGCATCGAGTGCGGGTTCATTCATTCTTCGTTCAGGTCGGTATCCCAGCGCACCTGATCGTTGCTGGCCGGGTCGTCGTCGGGTCCGTAGGACAGAGTGGCTTTGCAGCGCGGGCCGCTGCAAGCCTGGGTGGGATCGACGGCACAGGTTAAAAACCTGTGTCACTTTCCGGGCTACGGGAACAACCCGCGCGCGGTTTTCGCCGCGAGAACGCGCTCGACCCCGATGGCCATTGCGGCGGTGCGATGCGGGATTTTCGCGTTGCGTGCGCGTTTGATCATGGCGGTGAACGCCTGCTCGAGAATGCGGAAGAGCTTGTCGGCGATCTCGGTTTCGTTCCAGAAAAACTGCTGCACGTCCTGCACCCACTCGAAATAGGAAACGATGACGCCGCCCGCGTTGCACAGGATGTCGGGGATGACGAAAATGTCCTGCCAGCGTTCGGCGAGGATTTTGTCGGCGTCGGGCGTGGTCGGGCCGTTGGCGGCCTCGGCGAGGATTCGGCATTGGAGCTTCCCGGCGTTGTGCGCCGTGATCACGCTTTCGAGCGCGGCTGGCACGAGCACATCGCATTTTAGCGTGAGCATTTCCTCCGGATCGATCCGCCCGGCTCCGCCGAATCCATCGAGGTCTCCGTGCTGCTGTGCGTGACGATGCGCGGCGGCGACGTCGATTCCGTCCGCGTTGAAAAACGCGCCGGTCGCATCGCTGATGCCGATGACTCTTGTCCCGCTCTTGAAAGCCAGCGACAGAGCGACAACGCTCCCGACATTTCCGAAACCCTGGATTACCGCCGTCGCTTGATCGGCGCGCATTTTGAGGACGTTCATCGCCCGCTCGATGAGATAGACAACGCCGCGCCCCGTGGCTTCGCGCCGTCCGTGTGTGCCGCCGATCGACACGGGTTTGCCGGTCACGATCTCCGGGACCGCGCACCCGTTGTGGACGGAATAGGTGTCCATGAACCACGCCATGACCTGCTCGTTCGTTCCCATGTCCGGCCCCATGATGTCGATGCGCGGACCGACAAAAGGAATCATCTCCTGCATGTATCGCCGCGACACGGACTCCAATTCGCGGTGCGAGAGTTTTCTTGGATCGAGCGCAATGCCGCCCTTCGCGCCGCCATAGGGCAGACCGGTGAGCGCGCATTTCCAGCTCATCCACATCGAGAGCGCCGCGACCTCGCCGAGCGTGACGGAGGGATGAAATCGGGTGCCGCCTTTGGTCGGGCCGAATGCAAGGTGATGCTGCACGCGGTAGCCTTCAAAGACCCGCACGCTCCCGTCGTCCATCCGCACGGGCAGGGCGACCGCGATGGCGCGCTTTGGATAAACGAGCCGCTGGCGAATGCTGCTGTCGAGGTTCAGGTAATCGGCTATGGCGGCGAACTGCTCGCAGGCCATGTCAAAGGTCGGATCGGAGTAAATGTGCGTCGAGAATTCGGACATAAGTCTGAGTCTATTTTCGGGCGAACCGGCGCGCAACCATTCGGCTCACGTCCTGGACTTCGTCGATCTTCAGCAGCAGCGCGGTTCCGAAAA
The DNA here is from genome assembly GCA_963751395.1 of uncultured Verrucomicrobiae bacterium. Classification (GTDB taxonomy): domain Bacteria; phylum Verrucomicrobiota; class Verrucomicrobiia; order Chthoniobacterales; family Chthoniobacteraceae; genus CAVVUC01. Next base: position 351,508 of record CAVVUC010000002.1, read on the forward strand.
AGAGCGAAGTGCCAACGCCGATGGTCAGCAGGAGCGCGAGGGCTTTTGGCACGAACCGCATCTGGGAAAGGTCATGGAACAAATACATTTGCGCGCCGAAGCAGACGAGCGCAAGAACTCCGCTGGCGATGGCGAGTTTGGCGAGAGCGGCTGCCATCGTGCGCGTCTCCAGACCGCGCACATGCCGGCGCATCAGGAAATAAAGGATCGCGAAATTGATCGTTGCAACCAGGCCGGTCGAGAGCGCGAGGCCGCGATGCGCGAGCTTGAGTTGAAAGGTGAAAATCCAGTTGAGCAGCAGGTTCATCCCGATCGACACGAAACTGACCATCATCGGGGTCTTGCGCCGGTCGATCGCGTAGAAGGCGGGCGTCAGCACCTTCAACGCGGAGTAAGCCGCGAGGCCGATCGCATAGTATTGCAACGCCAGCGCCGTCTGCTCCGTCATTGTCGCGGTGAACCGTCCGTGCTCGTAGATCACGCTGATGATCGGACGCGCGAGCATCATCAACCCGACCGTCGAAGGGATGGTGAGCAGCAGCGCGAGGCGCATTCCGCGTGCAAGGATCGAGCGGAATTCGTCGGTGTTGCCGAGCGCCGCGCTTTTGGCCACGAGCGGCAGAGTGACCGTGCCGATCGCGACGCCGAAGATGCCGAGCGGCAACTGCATCAGGCGAAAAGCGATGCTCAGCCAGGCCACGGAGCCGTGCTCGAGATACGACGCGAACATGCTGTTCACGAGCACGTTCACCTGGACTGCGCTCGCGGCGATCACTGCCGGGGCCATGAGGGTGAGCACGGTGCGCACGCCCGGGTCGCGCCATTCAAAATCCAGGACGAAACGATAGCCAGCATGTCGCAGCGAAGGGAGTTGCACGACCAGTTGCAGGAAGCCGCCCACCAGCGTGCCGATTGCAAGGCCGATCAATGCCCGCTGGCCAAAGTGCGGATCGAACCACCAGCCAAACGCGACACCGGCTATGATCGAGCCGATGTTGAAAAAGCTCGAAGCCATCGCCGGCATCCCGAAGACGTGCTTGGCGTTGAGCATTCCCATCACCAATGCCGCGAGTGAAACCATGAGGATGAAGGGGAACATGATCCGCGTGAGCAGGATCGTCATTTCGGCGTCCTCGGCCGCGAAGCCGGGCGCGATCAATCCGATGAGCTGGTCCGCAAACGCGATTCCGAGAAGCGTGATGCCGCTCATGAAGATCGCGGTCAGCGTCGCCATTTTGCTCGCAAGCGCCCAGGCCGATGCATCGCCTTCGGTTGCGATCTTCTTCGAAAAGGTCGTCACGAACGCCGTCGAGAGAGCGCCCTCGGCGAACAGATCGCGGAGCAGATTCGGAACACGAAACGCGATCAGGAACACGTCGAGATTCCGTCCCGCGCCGAACAACCCGGCAAATACCTGCTCGCGGATCAGGCCAAGCACGCGGCTGCACATCACGGCGATGCCGACGACGCCGGCGGCCTTGGTGCTCAGTTTGCGGGCGGATTCAGACATTGGAGGTGAATGACGAATGCGGGGGAAATGACGAATGACGAATGACGAATGGCGAAACAATGACGAAGCCGGAAGCCCGAACAGAACCGTTGCGAGCGGGCGCATTTCTCGTCATTCGGATTTTGGACTTCCTTCGGATTTCGTCATTCGTCATTTCCTGCCGCCGCTTTTCTTAGTCGATCCATGATCGCCAGTCCAAGACCAACTTCCGGCACCGGTTCGGCAACGATGAGATCGAGGCCGGCTTCATCGAGACGGCGCATCGCCGCGAAGAGTCGCGTGGCGGCCTCGCGCAAATCGTGGCCGGGACTTAGCAGTTCGACGGCGGCAAATCGCGCAAGATCAGCGGGTGGATTCCAAGCCAGCAAGCCGACTCTCAAGTTGGCGCAATCTGAAATCTGCTGCAACGGATGCGCAGCAACGGCCAGGCTTTCAAATCTGAAATCTGCAATCCGCAGCCGCGTGCGCGGCGCGTAGTGGCTTGCGAGCTGGCCCGGCGCCTCGGGTTTGCCGTTCTTCTCCGTGAACAGCCTGCCGCAAAACGAATCAATCTCTTCCTGGTTCAGCGGCCGATGCCCGGTGCGGCGCCATTCGATCCACGTTTCCACCAATTGCTCCGCAGTGACCGGGCCGCTGCGGAGGATCCGAATTTGCCCTCCCTCGACCGCGACGATGGTGGATTCCAAGCCGAAGCTCGTCGCGCCGCCATCGACGATGAGCGGAATGCGACCGCCAAGCTCGGCGACGACGTGCTCTGCAGCCGTCGGGCTGATGCGGCCAAAGCGGTTTGCGCTCGGCGCCGCGAGTGGTTTGCCGAACTGGGCGCAGACTTCACGAAAAATCGGATGCGCGCTCATTCGCACGGCGACCGTCGGCAGCCCGGAGGTCACGAGATCGGGGACGATTGCGCGGCGCGGAAGGACGAACGTGAGCGGCCCCGGCCAGAATTTCGCCGCAAGTTTTTCCGCAAGCGGATCGCGGTCCTGCGTCAGCCGGTCGAGCCAATCGAGCGACGGCAGATGCACGATGAGGGGATCGAAAAAAGGACGCTCTTTTGCCTCGAAAATCTTCGCCACAGCCTCCGCGTTCGTCGCATCGGCGGCGAGTCCGTAAACCGTTTCCGTCGGCAGCGCGACAAGCTCGCCGCGCGCCAGCAAGCCGACGGCTTTCGCCACCGCCTCCCGGCGGGCACTGTCGGTGTCGGTTTTGCAGAACTCGGTGGTCATGGTCGCAACGGGACGCGGAGCGTATAAGACGCGGGGCGGCGTGTCAGCAAGGTTGTGTAATCCTGTCGGCGACGGTTCAAAAGTGGAATTCTCGCCGGTTCAAAAGTGGACTATTTTCACAAGCTGAAAGCACCTAATACACAGGGCCATACATCTTTTGGCGGATGCTCGAGGACCCAAAATTTCCGGTTCGGGTGATGTATGATGGCGACCGATTGGCGTGCGGTGGTTGCGATTTCATAATTTTGGCCTTCAAAGTCGATGGTCTGGTCATTGTTGACCCGGCGCATTGCGCGGAGGGAAAGGTGGAGATCCAGCAGGCTGGAAGGAGGTGGTGGGCGAAGATGACCCCTGTTTTGCGGCAGGGCATTTTCCCAGACATCCTGAGGGATCCTGCCGGTGCTGCGTTGGCGAGTGCGGTTCTGGCGGCTGATTTCCATTTGGAGGACTTCATCGGCATGCTCCCAAGTCTGAACTCTGGCGTGAGCCAGGAGAGTGACGATGCGTTTCTGGAAAGTGCCAAATCGGCGTTCGATCTTGCCTTTGGCCTGGGGAGTCGGAGCGACAAGGTGAGCTACGCCAAGGCCAAGCAGGGCGCGTTGGAACTCGCTTCTCGGATCGCTATGGTCGTTGGCAGAGTTCGGGCCAAAGAGACTCAATGCGTCAGTGTAAACAGCGTCTGGCAACCCGTGGATTTCGAAAGCGGCGCGGAGGTGGCAGAAGTGATTCCATGTTGTGTCGGCAGAGACGAAACGTCCGGCAACATTGAAGCCGGAATGGTCATCGACGGTGAGCAGAAGGATTTGTTTGGCGGCGGCGGGCCACCATTGGTGGATGGAACTGTCGTGCTGATAAAGCTCTCCGATGTGTGCGCGGCGGAAGCGGCGGCAGGCGCGCTGTTTTCGCGCGACGGCAGGGACGAGGTGGGAGAAGTGCGTTTTGACATGAACTTCAACGCTGGATCTCGCCCGCTTGAAGTTGCAGAGGCGGAGAAGTTCGTCAGCCACGAGTTGGTAGTTGGGCGGGTTCTGCAAGGGCAGGAAGTCTTGAAGGAATGCCCTGACTTTTTCGGGCCAAACGCGGCCATGTCCGCCGCCGCTGGCTTTGGGTTGGCAGGTCCTTCTGCTGCTCAGGTAGTCGCTCCGCAGCTCATAGAGGCGGGATTTGCCGATGCCTAAATGTCTGGCGGCCGCAGATGCGTCGAGGTTCCCGTCATTGAAATCGGCAAGGATGCGGAGCACAAAACGCGGCGGCAGGCGGTGGATGATCTGTTTCTTTTCAAGGCAGGAAGATGGTGTGTAATGCGCAGAGAGCGCGATCAAAGAAAGCTGACATGCTTCCGCCTCGGGAGGGGAGGGCCGCCGCATAAATGCAGGCTCTCCGTCGGCCTCCGCTCCGCTCCGGCCTCCTCCGAGCCTGCATTTATGCGGGAGTCAACTTGAATATGCACCCCAAAGTGAGAATTCCACTTTTGAACCGTCTCAGTCCACTTTTGAACAGGCCCCGACACAAGGTTGTGTAATCCTCAGCCATGAGGTCGTTGCAATCTCGCACGCAGAGTCCATCTTTGGGCCCATGAAATCCCCCGTGTTCCTTGCCGCGCTCGTGGCTGTTTGTTTTCCAATCGCGAGTCAGGCATGGGATTACACCGGCCACATGCTTGTGGATCAGATCGCTTGCGATCATCTTCAGCTTGGAGTTCTCGAGCGTGTGTCGTCGCTCGTCAGCACGCTCGAAAACAAATACAACGCGCATGAGCCCTACAACTTTGTCACGGCTGGCTGCTGGATGGACGACATGAGGGCGATGCCAGATTATCCGTGGGGGCCGCTGCATTACGTGGACTATCCTTATGCGCCTGATGCCTCGAAATTCATCGAACCGCCGCCGCCGCATATTTTGTCGGCGATCGAGCAGGCGGTCGCCACGGTAAAAGACCCCGCAGCCACTGCGCAGCAAAAGGCCGGGGCGGTTGCGATGATTCTGCATTTCGCGGGCGACCTACATCAGCCGATGCATTGCGTGGATTGGAATGACAAAGGCGGCAACGGCTATTTGATCTACGGCGTTCCATTCACCGATCTCTCGAAGAAACGCCCCGCCAACCTCCACGCCTTCTGGGACAAGGCATTTCGTTTCGACGTGAGGGATGGAAAGGTCGTTGAACTCTATTGGGGCCTGTGGACATCGGAGCGCCCGGCCGCGCCGGATCAGGGCCGGATCAAAGAGGAGGCGGCGAAGATCGAGGAACGCTTTCCTCAGACCTCCCTCGCGGAGCTGACGAAAAAAATGATGCCGCGAGACTGGGCGAAGGAGAGTTATGAGCTCGCCTGCAAATCCGGCTACCCGCCGGGGCCGCATCCAACGGAGACGGAAGTCGTGACGCTGAAGCCGGAGTTCGTTCACACAGCAAACGAGATCGCTTGCAAACGCATCGCGCTGGCAGGCTATCGCCTCGCCAATTTGCTCAACGAACTGTTTGGCAGTTAACAGGACAGGGCCGCGCAGTATCGCGGAGGACATGCTGGTACAAGCATTGCTAAACGATGTCTTGATTCCGACATGAGCAATTTCATTGAAGACACGTCCTCCCGCATCGCGCTTCAGCATGCCGCCCTCCGGCAGTTTGCCGGTTCCCCCCAAAGAGGATGCTGTATCTAAGCAACAAACCCGAGCCGCAAAGTGTTGAGTTGCAACGCGTGTTGCAGGCGACGGATGGCTATCTCTATCTTGGCCTGCCGCAAGAAGCCTTGAGGGAACTCGACGGCGTCTCTCTGATCGAGCGCACACGAGCCATCGCACTGCGGGCGCGTGTTCGAGTTCTGCTTCACCTGAAGCGTTGGGAGGACGCCGACCGCCTTTCGAGCAAGGGGTACGAGGTTTATCCCGAAGAGAACGAATTCATGGTGCAGCGTGCGTTTGCTTTGCAGCAGATGAAACGGCGCCACGAAGCCGTCCAGGTTCTGCTCACGGCTCCCGAGTGGATTCGGCGCACCGGCATTCTGCATTACAATCTCGCCTGCTACGAAGCGCAGTTGGGCAACCTCAGCGCCGCGCGCAAATGCATTTGCACCGCGATTGAAATGAACGCGTCGTTCAAGAAAAACGCGCGCACCGATCCTGACCTTCAGCGGCTCTGGAATTGATCGCTGGCGTGGCGATTGCTTTTACCACGATCCATGAATCGTCTGATATCGAAAGTGACCGTGGTCGCAGTTGCACTCCTTGCCGTGGGACTCGTTGCGTCAAGGCCGAAGCATCAGCCGAGTCCGGTTGCTGCTCATGCGGGGAAGGCCGCACTCCAAGTTGCGAAGCCGGTCGTAAAAGCCGTGCCGGTGCTCTCGGTTGATCTCGCCGCAGCAGTCGAACAAAGGATCGTCGAGGTTAATTTCAGAGGTAATGGGCGCGATAAAATGAGCGCGTCAGTTTCCAACAAGAGTGCGCAGCCGTTGCGCGTTCATGTTGCGGAAGGACAAACATTGGAGGCCGGGACCAATCTTGTTGTCGTCGTTCGTGGATGTCATGCGGAAATACGCGCAGGCGCGACGGAGCAGATCGAGTTTGGGACCGCCGCGGTGAGTTCGGCGAACAAAGTGACAGAAGCCAGTTATTCGCTGTCTGTCGTGAGCACTCCAAAGCTGGAGCCGCTTCTCGTCTGGCTTCCGGAGCATCCCGAGGTTTCGACGCCAGCCGTCCAGACGGCGGTGCTGGCGCTCATGGAGAATCTTCCCGTCAGCGCATTCGCAAAGTTCGCGCGTATCGATGGCGACCTGGAAAGCCAGTTCGACACCTCGGCGTTTCGAGTGGACGTCAATGAAATCATCTCCGCGCTCATTGTGCTTCGCGAAATAGGCGTGCCCGAGTCACAACTCGCGCTGACGATTGATCCGCAGTTGAAGCTGGAGGCGATGATCGATCCGCTTACGCATGCTGCTGCGATGCGCTATTACAGCATCGCGCCGGAAACGGAATGGGCCTTTTGGAAGGATGAATTGTTGCAGGGCAACCCGAGCACGCGCCATTACGCACTTTATGGCATTGCACGATTCTACCCGGAGGTCGCGATGCAAATGCTTCCGAAATGGGTTCGCGAAACCAGAACGACTGCGGTTTTTCGCATCTCTGCTGTGCAAGCACTGGCTGAGACACGGCGTCCGGAAGCGATCTCGGTTCTCCGCCAGCTCGAACACGAAGTCGGCTTTCAGACCGAGCTTGGAAAGGCGGCGCACGTTGCGGCTGAGTACCTCGACAAGCATTTGAACAACCCCGTCGCCGCAAAACTTCGCGTTGGTTTCCGCACATCGCAGAACATGCCGCCGATGCAGAGCGGCGCGCAGCGTGCTGTGATTGCCTCGGCAAACTAACCGGTTGGCAGAGAAACGAGAGAGACTCTCGCTTTACGGAGTCGTGGCGGGAGAGGGAGCAGGCGGGCGGTTGAACTCCGCCTTCAACGCCTGAATGACTTCTTCGATGAGCGTCTTCCGCTTTTCCTCCATTTCCTTCCGCAGTTTTTCCTCCACCTTGCGGCGCTCCTGAGCGTAACGCAGCGCATACACCTGGCGTTGGTCGGCGTCCAGTTTGAGACCGGAACTGGCGATCGCGTCGTTCGTTTCTTTCAGCATTTTCTGACGACGCTGCTGCTCACGAACTCGCATCGTTTCCCGTTCTTCAGGGCTCATCTCTTTCCAGCGTTCCAGGTTTTCCCTGACCCGCTGTTTGTCCTCGGGCGGGAGTTTTTCGTAAATGCGGCGTGCTCCAGTCGGATCAAAGCCGGGCCGGAACGGGTGTTCGGGAACATTCTGCTTGTTGAATGCCGGCGGAGGAGGCAGAGGGGCTCGCTCCTCCGCAGGACGTTTCATCGGGGGAGGATTGTCCTGGGTTTGTCCGGTTTGAGCAGCCAGTCCCAGAGAGCCGGCGAGGATTATTGTGAGGAGTTTTCCAGCCATACAGAATCGTCGTCCCATGCAATTAGTTCATCGAGGTGGTTGATGACTTCCACATCTGACTTGTTGGAAACCTGCTGAGCCAGCAAAGCCGCGTCCGGGTCGGAGGTGGTGAAAAAGTGATCCGAATTCACGGTGAGCATGATGGCCGCTGTCGCGCCTATTGTTGCGATCACCCACTTACGACAGAGCCTTGCCAGAAGCCCCGGGGATTGATCTGCCACTCGGACGCTCCGTAGAACATTCCGGGCAAAAAAAGGCGACACGGCAGGCTGTTTCGCCTTGCCGAGCAAACGCCAGAGATCGTCATGTTCTTCGGTGTTCATCTTTTTCCAGTTAGAGAAACACGAATCGCCCGGAAAAGTTGCGCGTTTAATTCCCAGCGCAATGTTCTTCCCCTTCGGTTGCCGGGTTTGCTCTTAAACCTCTGCAGCTTCCAGGAAGCCTTCGAGCTGACGAATCCGGGTCGGGTGGCGCATTTTACGGAGGGCCTTCGCCTCGATCTGGCGGATGCGTTCGCGGGTGACTTTGAACTGGCGTCCAACCTCTTCGAGTGTCCGGCTGTAGCCATCGACGAGGCCAAACCGCTGTTCGAGCACCTGCCGTTCGCGTTCGGTGAGCGTTTCCAGCACGTCCTTGATCTTCTCCTTCAGCAGGACAACAGCCGTCATGTCGCTCGGGTTCTCCGCGCCCTTGTCTTCAATGAAATCGCCGAAGCTCGTGTCATCGCTTTCGCCGACTGGCGATTGAAGCGAGATCGGTTGCTGCGCCATTTTCAGAACGGCACGGACGCGATCGACAGGAAGCTGGATTTCCTCGGCCACTTCCTCGGGGCTGGGCTCGCGGCCGTATTCCTGAACGAGCTGCTTTTGCACGCGCATCAGCTTGTTGATCGTTTCGATCATGTGAACTGGAATGCGGATCGTGCGCGCCTGGTCGGCAATCGAGCGGGTGATCGCCTGGCGAATCCACCAGGTCGCGTAGGTCGAGAACTTGTAACCGCGCCGATATTCGAACTTCTCCACCGCTTTCATGAGGCCCATGTTGCCTTCCTGGATGAGGTCGAGAAACGACAGGCCGCGGTTCGTGTATTTCTTCGCGATTGAGATGACGAGACGCAAATTCGCTTCGACCATTTCCGTCTTCGCCTTCAACGCCTTCTTAAACCACTTCTTGAGCTCCTGGTATTCGTCGTTGAATTCTTCCGGCGAGAGCCAGATCCGGGCCTGGAGTTCCTTGAGCTTGGCTTCGTAGTCGATCCGGGCGCGACCGTCCGCTTTTGTCGGCTTCCGCTTGGCGGCGAGTTCGTTTTGAATGGTGAGAGCGATCCGATGCGTTTCGTCCGCCTGATGAACGAACTCCTCGGTGACCTTCTGTTTGAAATAAAACTTCGGATAAAGCTTCTGTAGCGCTTCATGCGACTTCTTGAATTCCTTGTAAGCCTTGGTTTCGGCCGGGTTCTTCGCGCCGTTCTGCATCACCGTTTTGTAGGCTTTGCTGACTGATTCGGTGAGCTTCTCCACGTGGTCGCACAACCGGGGAAGCTGCTTCATGTAGCGCTCGCGGCTTTCGATTTTCTTGTCGAGAATCACGCGATCGAAGCGTTCACGGCCTTCCATCAATTTCTGCGCGAGATCGACAAAGGCGCGTGCGATGAACCCGAAGCGGTTGATGTGCTTCTGCACCATCAACTCGGCGTCTTCGATGCGTTTGGAAATCTCCACTTCCTGCTCGCGTGTCAACAGCGGCACCTGCCCCATCTGTTTCAGATACATCCGGACCGGATCGTCGAGCACGTCGAGCTTCGGTTCGACTTTATCCTCCTCCTCCTCCTCGGCCGACTTCTGTCCATCCTTGTAGCGATCGACTTCTGAAGCGTCGATGATGTCGATCTCGAGCGAACGAAGCCGCATCATGATCGCCTCCATTTCGTCCGGCTCGTTCACGCTGTCCGGCAGCGCCTCGTTCAGGTCGTCGAAAGTGATGTATCCCTGCTCCTTGGCGAGCTTGATGAGTTCGCGGATCTTTTCCTGAAGTTCCGGTGAATCAATGTTCACCACGCGGGGAAGAGCTGGCTGTGGGGTGGCTTCCGCCGCGGCCTTGCGCCTGGATTTTGCGGGAAGCGCCGAGTCACCGTTTGAATTTGCGTGCGACGCGAGCTTGGAACGTTTCGCTACAGCGGATTTCCTGGGCTTGTCTTTGGATTCTCTCTCAGCCCGGGGGGCTGATTTCTTTTTGAGAGCTTTGATCTTTTTCGCGGAGGGTTTGGAGGCGTTGGAGGAATTTGTTTTGCGTTGTTTAGGCATACCGGTCCGGAATGTATAAGGGCGTTCTCCTGTCTCACTACTGAGCCACAGTCTCAGGGTGGCGAGGAGAAAGGCCGCGCAATATCAGTGAGGTGTTTTTGAAGGTCAAGGATTTCTTTTTGTAATGCGACAACCTCGTTCATTGGCAGGTTCGGCAGCCGCAACCGGCTGCTCAGCGCCTCCTGGCGGCGCTTGATTTCACGCCGCTGCAAATCCCGCCAGCAGTCCTGCGCGACGACCAGCGCGTTCGGCGGCAGTTTGTCCAGCAGCAGGGATGAGAGAAACGCCCCCTCGTCGCTGCTCAAGCCCGGCAGGAATGCATTCACGGAATTGGTCTCGTCGGGTTGAAAATCACCCGCGAGTACTTTGCATAGGAGATCGGCCTCCGGGTTGTTGGACAACAGTTCGCGCCAGGATTGAGCGAGCAGCCATTCGCGCGCTTCCTTGCTTCGCAGGGCGGCGAGACACAGAAGGCGGATGGTCGTGTTCGGTTTTACCACCGGACTCTTTGGGTCCGTTGTTTTCTCGGCCTCCCGGCGCGGCGCGTTTAACATCGCGCGAAAATCTTTCGCCGAAATACCCAGGCGCGCCGTCACCTTATTGATGACATCTTCCTTCATGACGGCGTCCGTCACGTAGCTGACCGCCGCCGCCATCTTCCTCGCGAACTGCATCTTGCCGCGCGCGGTCGCAAACTCCGGCGAGCTTGTATTCCGATCAATCTGGTAGTCAAAAAAATCTCTGGCGCTTGCGATCTGCGCCGCAAACGCCTCCGCGCCCTGCTCGCGGATCAACGAATCGGGATCGTGTCCCGCTGGCATCTCCGCGACACGCACAAAAAGATTCGCGTCCAGAAGCGAGGCCAGCGAGCGCTCGGCGGCTTTTTGTCCGGCGGCATCGGAGTCGAAACAGAGAACGACCTCCTCGACGTATCGCTTCAAAATGCGCGCCTGCTTTTCAGTGAACGCGGTGCCCTGCGGGGCAATCACGTTCTGCACGCCCGCCTCGAACGCCGTGATCAAGTCAAGCTGCCCTTCGCACACGATCGCCGAGTTCTTGTCGATCAACGCGCGCTTCGATTTGTGCAGGCCGAACAGGACGTTGCCTTTTGTGAAAAGCATCGTCTCCGGCGAGTTGACGTATTTCGCCTCGGGCGCATCGGCCTTGAGCACGCGCCCGCTGAACGCGATCACTTCGCCGATGTCGTTGCAGATCGGAAACATCACGCGGTCGCGAAAACGATCGTAGAACCGGATTGCGGATTGCGGATTGCGGATTGCGGAAAGGTCTTCATCGCTCGACACTTCTTCACTTTCCGATTTCCGGTTTCCGGTTTCCGAAATCTTGACGAGTCCGCTCGCGATCAATTCCTCCACGCTGTAGCCCTGCTCGCGGGCCCAGTTGCCAAGCGCATCCCACGAGTCCGGTGCATAGCCGATCTTCCACGATTTCGCGACTTCGCCTGTGATCCCGCGGCTCTTCAAATAATCGCGTGCCGCCTGTGCCGCCGGAGTTTTCAGAAGATTCCGGTGAAACCACTCCGCCGCCTCCTGATGCAGCGACAGAAGCCGCCTCCGCATTTGGAAACGGCGGTCGTCTTCCTCGCTGAGTTGCTCCTCCACGATCTTGATCCCCACGCGCTCCGCCAGCTTCTTCGCGGCCTCGGGAAAGCTCAGGTTCTCGTAAAGCTCGACGAACTTGAACACGCTTCCACCGGCGCCGCAGCCGAAGCATTTGAAAATCTGCCGCTGGGGATTCACCGTGAACGATGGCGATTTCTCCTGATGAAAAGGGCAAAGCGCCTTGTAGGTCGAGCCTGCGCGCTTGAGCGGAAAGTAACTGCCGATGACTTCGACGATGTCATTGGCAGCGGCGATTTGCTCGAGAGTGTTCTGAGGAATTTTGCCCACGTGTTTCGTTAATCAACGCTGCTCACCCGTCTGACATTGCCCAGAATTTTTCGAAAGCATCGCTCCACTCGCGGTCCTGCACCCCGCGCCGCGCATTCGCGCTCATTGTGGCGCGGAGCACCGGGTCCGCTACGAGGCGGTGCGTGGCTGTGGCGAAATCATCCGCATCGAGGCTGCGCGTGATGAACCCGGTTTCGCCGTGGCGGATCAATTCGCGCGGCCCGCCTTGATCGGAAACAATCACCGGCAACCCCGAAGCCATCGCTTCGAGGACGACATTTCCAAAGGTGTCGGTCGTGCTCGGAAAAACGAACACGTCCGCCGAGGCGAACGCAGCCGCGAGTTCGAGTCCGCTGAGATAACCGGTGAAATGAGCTTCGGGCAGCGCGCGCTTCAACTCCTTCAAATACGGGCCGTCGCCCACAAGCACGAGTTGCGCGGCAACCTTGCGCTCGCGCAGTTTGCGATACGCCGCCGCGAGAACGTCGAGGTCCTTTTCCTTCGAGATGCGTCCGACGTAGAGTAGGATTGCCTCGCCATCCCGCGCGCCGAATTTCTCCCGCACCTTCATGTCGCGCCGCGAAGGGTGATACAGAGTCGTGTCGAGTCCGCGTGGCAGGATTTTGATTTTGTCTGCGGCGATTCCCCGGTCGATCCAGCAGTCGCGGTAGTGCGCCGAGTTCACGTAAAGCAGATCAAGCTGCGAGTAGAACCAGTGCATGTAGTTCCACGTGAGCGTTTCGAGAAAGCTGTCGTCGGTGAGGATCCGGATGTACTGCGGAAAATCGGTATGATAAATCCCGCTGGTGCGCAGCCCCAGCATCTTTGCGGCAAAGAGGGCGGTAATGCCGATCGGGCCCGGCGTGCTGATGATCAGCTCGGTGAATTTTTCGCGCTGGATGTAATCGAGCATTTGCAGAATCGGCGGGAAGCTCAGCTTTTGCAGCTCGTATTCCGGCAGCTCGAACTCGCCGATCGGCGTGAAGTTCTTGATCGGAATGTCGGTGATCTGGATCGCGGTGCGCGATGTCACGACCACGAGGTCTTTGCCCGCGGCGACGCCGGCCGCAGTCATTTTGCGGATCGTCGTGGCGACGCCGTTGACGTCTTCGAGCGTGTCGGTGAACCACGCGCGCTTGTTGTTGCAGAGCGGCGCGGGCAGTTCGCCCGCGAAGTCCTCGCAGACTTCGCTCAGCCATTTCCGCGACGGAGCCTGGCTCTTGAAGGAGTAAATGTAGGGACTCAACAGCAGCACAATCGGAGTCAGCGTGCTCACATCCTGGATGCTCGCGATGACGTTGCCCGACGAAAGCTCCTTCACGAATTTCGTAAAAAAACGGAACACGAGCTGGTTGGCGAAAAAGTTCGCCATGATGAATGCGCGGCGTTCGGGTTCGGCGATGCCCGCCGTTTCCTTCGCGAGCAGATTCTTCACGTCCGTTTGCGAGAAATAGCCTGCCAGTTCTTTCCAAAGCGACGCGTTCGCCGGTTTCGCCAGCTCGAAGATTTTTCCCGAGGCGATGCCTTGCGCGAGGAAGCCCAGCTTTTCGACGAGCGAAAACTCGGTCGGATCGCGGCCTTCCATGAACCGCGAAAACATCTTCTCGACGAACCCGTAATTCTTTTTGTTTCCGCGCAAGACTTTGTCGGTCACGAACGCATAGATCGTGTTGTAGAGCCCATGCGAGAGGGCGAGGGGAGTGCCGCCTTCGCCGCGTGGCGCGCAGCGGCCCAGCTTGATCTGCGCAAGAAACTCGGAGGCGGTCCGGCATTCGTCCGTTTCGGTGAACGCGAACGCCGGAAAGATTCCGCCATGATCGTCGGACCCGCCCGTGAACACCTTTTTCCACGGCTCCGGGTGAGTCGGATCGAGCCGGTGGCGATTGGCGAACTCGCTGAGTTTTTCCGGCGTGAGTTTCGAGAGCGCGAACTGCGCGGCCTCGCTCAGGAGCGCATCGCGATGTCCGTTGATGCCCTCGAAGCACTTGAAAAGCAGCGCGAGTTTTTCCAGGTGCGCGACCGCTACCTTTTCATCGAGCCGGTAGAGCGGATGCGCCACCGCGTGCGCGATGTCCTGTGCGGCGAGATACTCTTGAAGTTCGTAGATGTTGTCCCGGAGCGACTGGATTTCTTCGTGCTGTTTTTCCCGGATGCCCCAGACGAGAAGATCAACCTTGCACCGGTCTTCGGGGAACCGCGTCGTGACCTGTTCACTGATGAAGACGCCCTGCCGATTGGCGATGTCCAGGCAGCCGTCGATCCGGTTGTGATCAGTGATCGTGATGAAATCCATGCCGCGCGCCTTGAGAGCATCGTAAATCTCGCGCGGCTCCGAATAGCTGTCGGGAAATCCAAACTTGCGCGCGATCCACTCCGCCGAGCGGTTGCTGTGGCGCGAGTGGATGTGGAGATCAGCTTTGGACATTTCTGGAAGTCCTGTTCCTACTCTTATTCCTGATCTTAATCAAAAGGGTAATCGTACCTTGCCGGGGCAATTTCGTCGCGTGGCGGAAGTCGGCTTGTGTCCATCGCGTGCTTGCCTGCCCGTCATGCTCATCCCCTCGCCGCGAAGCTCAGCTTCTCCTTCAAAATTGCGTTGCCAAGTCCCCAACTTGGTAACGAGTCAAAAGAAGTCGTGCCGCTGCTGAAGAAGGGCGGCTCGATCGTTTACAGCTCCTGCAGCCTCGAACCCGAGGAAAACGAAAAAGTCGTCGAACGGGTGGGCACAGAATTCCCCGATCTCCACTTCATTGAATCAAGACAGTCGCTCCCCTTCCGCGATCACATCAACGGCGCATTCGCCGCCAAGTTTGTTCGCGAGTGAACTTGCCGAACCGAGAGATTCAACTCCAGTTCCGCCGACGCATCCAGATGTCGAACGGAAAGAGGATCAAGGCGAAGCTCAAAAAGTAGGGCGTCAGATCTTCGTGCTTCACGGCCTTTTGAGACGGCCGCTTGAAGACGTCATCGGGTTGCGGATCGAACTGTCCGCCGCAGATTTCCGCCAACTGCCGTAGCAGTGTTTCGTTCGTGTCGCTCGTGAGAAACTCTTTCGGATAACTGCGTGTGTGGCCGAAGACGTATTCGCCCTCGGGAAGTTGCGGGGAGCTGATGGAGAAAATGGAGGTGCCTTCCGTCGGCAAGTCGAACGATGCGGTGTAACTGCCCGGCGCGTCCTGCCCGGCCTGCTTGGTCTGCTTTTCTCCATTGGGCCAGAGACAATGAATCGTGATCGGCAGTTGATTGCGGAAGTTCCCCTCCGGAGTTACCGTGTCGATCTTCAACACGAGCCGGTCGCCGCTCTCCACGGTCGTCACTTGGAAGTTCGACTGGTCGCTCTTGCGCATCATCGCGCGCACGAACTGGGCCCAGAATTTTCCGAAGCCCGGCCACGCCAGCCATTCCGAAGCCCATCGGCTTTTCGCGTCACTGGTGAATGCCGCAGCCTGACCGAGTCCGTATCGCCAGGTGGCGAGCAGCGGCTCGCCGCGCTCGGTCGCGAGCAGGACTTCTCCGGTCGGCTTTGGTTTGGTTGCGTTGTAGCCGAGAAGCAGCGGCGACTGCTTCCAGTCGATCCCTTCGAGAATCGGCGAGGGCATTGCCTGCACCGCCGCGAACGGCTCCTCGACAAGACTGCTTTGCGCGACCCGCATGGTCTCGGTGCTGAAGATCTGCGGCAGGCTCAGCGCGTCGTTCGTAAGGTAAAATCTCCCGTTACCGCGCTCAGCCAGACGTTTCAAAAACTCGACATCCTTGTCGTTCTCCATGCCGAGTCCCACAACGGAAGTGGTGATCCTGCTCGCGAGCATGGCTGCGACCACATCCTCCGAGGAACCGCCTGTGCGCGTTCCGTCGGCCATGTCGCCCGCCGACTTCTCCTCCGCGTCGGCAGCGTCGGCGAAAAGGATGAAGTGTTTGATCTTCGCATTCACGTCGCGGAGCTGCTGAAACGCATCGACAAGCGAGGTGTAAATGTAGATGCCGCCGCCACCGGCTGTGATCGACATGATCTTTTGAGCGATCGCGCTCTTGTCGTCCGGCTTCGCCAGCGGCGCGACGACATGAACCTGGGTATCAACCGCAACAAGTCCGAAGAGATCTTTCGGCTGCAATACGCCGAGCGCATAGACGGCGCCCTGATCCGCAAGCGACATCTTCGTTTGCCCCTGCACCTGCGCGGCCATCGAGCCGGAGCGGTCGAGCGCAACGAGCAGCGCGACGCTCGGCGTGTCGATGCGATCTTCGTGCTCCATTCGCACCGGCAGCATTTGTTCCACCGGTGTCTTGTAATAGCCACCCACGCCGTAGCTGTTCTCGCCGCCGAGCATCACGAAGCCGCCACCGAAATCCTGAACCCACACTCGATACATCTCCATTTGTTCGCGCGTCAAAGCGAGCGACGAAACATCGCTGATCATGAACAAGTCGAACTGCTCCAGGTCTTCGAGCGTCTTCGGGAGACCAGCCTGGCCGCGCACTTCGACGGTGATTTTCTCCGAGCGCAAGGCACCTGCGAGCGGCTTCGCCTTTTCTTCATCGCCATCGACGATAAGCACTCGTGGTTCGCCCCGGAGGCTCACGGTTGCTTGCGCGCGGTTGTTTTCAAGCTGCGTGTCCTGCCCTGGAGCAATCTCGACCTCAAACGATACAAGGTTCCCCCGGCCTTGAGGTTCCTGAACACCGTGGCGTTGCTGCCGGGCTTGATGTCGAGGTCGGTTTGTTGGATGAGGAACTGGTTTTGGTAAAGTTTCACCGAGGCTGTGGTTGCGATGTTGCTACGGATTTTCGCGGTGAGATCGAAAGGCTCGCCGGTTTTCAGTCTTCGCGGAGTTTCGACTTTTTCGACGAGCACCTCGGGCCGTTGGGCGTTGCGAAGAGGCACGGTGCAAAGCTGGATTTCAGACGCGGCCAGCTTTCGAGCGGCCCCGGCGGCCCGATCGCCTGTGTCGTTGCCATCGCTCAACAACACGAGCCGCTTCGCTTTTTCCGCAGGGAAAACTGCGCTCGCAAATTCCAGTGCCCTGCCGATATCGGTGCCCGCGCGATCCGGGAGCTCCGGCCACTTCTCCGCGAGACGAAGGTTGTTTGCAGCCGGCTGCCAGACCTCGGCCCCCCTGGCGAATCCAACAACGCCGGCTTCATCGCCGGACCGATGGCTCGGCAGACTGGATGCGATGAAGTCGCGTGCCTGTTTTCTCGCTTCGTGCGAGATGCTCGCCGAATCATCGACGAGACACAGCACCGTGAGGTCGTTTGAATTGATTCTCCAGCGCACGCCGGCAAGCGCCAGAATGAGGAGCGACAGAATGAGCACGCGCATGGCCAGGCATGCGCGGCGCTGATTTGGCGTCATGTCCGCGAGCGATCGCCTCGACGCCAATGCGAGCAGCGGCAGGGAGAGCAAAAGGCCGAAAAACCACGGATGCGTGAACTCGATCATTGGCCGCATCTCATTCCGTGCGCCGCCGGTGGTAGAGCCACCATTCGAGGTAGCAAAGTGCAAAGGCCGCGAGTGCGAGCCAAGTCCAGAAGTGCCACGCAACAAGATCGCGGAATGCGGATTGCGGAATGCGGAGAGGTTGCGCGCTCTTTGCGGCTGTGTCTGAGGTTCTTAAATCCGATTCGGTTGCGCTAAAGGTATTGACCGCGAGCCATGAGAGTTTGTCTTCATCCTGCACGAGGTAAAAACCGTTCTTCACTGGTCGAAATGAACTGCGCGCGAGATGGGCGGAATCGATCTTGCCGATTGTCGTGATGGCACGTTGCGGCTCAGTCCAAACGGTTTGCCCCCGCGAAAGATCGATGGCTTCTCCAGCGTGCGCGCTCATGGCGGCTTCGGCTGTCTCACCCGCCAGCCATTGCAGCGTGTTCGACATCAGCAGCGGAAAGGCGACGCGCAACGGCAGGTCCGAATCGGCAACATCGAACCCAAATGCGGCGAGTCGTTGTTCGCGGGCATTTTCGAAACGGCGAGATCCGGTGATGACAAGCGGGTGATCAAACGAGCGCAGCGGCGCTTGAAAACGCCACGAGCCGACCGCCTCACGGAATCGAATCTTCTCCGAGCGCAGGAAGGTGACGTTCTGCAAATTCACGAGCCGCAGGATCGGGCTTGTCTCATCGGTATCGCTGACAAGCGGTTGATCGAGAAGCGATGGATCGGTTGCGAATGGCGTCTTCTTGATGAACAAACAATTGCCCGCCGCTTTTTCGAGGTCGAATCCCTCTGGCAGTTCGCCGTCGAGAATGACCGCATCGAAATTCTTCGCCATGTCGAGCCGGAAGGCATCGGGCGCGAGCAGGTCAAATTTGATGAGGTCATCGGCCTCGAGCATTTTCTCGATGAACCAATTGTCTCGCGTGACAAGGAGGATGCGAGCAGGTTCATGCGCGGGCAACACTGCGCAAGCCGCGTTGTCCACCGCGAGCGCATCCTTTGAATCAAGACGCGCAGTGAGCCAGCCACGGGCGTTCGCGCCCGCTCGCGGGACGGAGGGAAAAATATCGAGCCGGCGTCCGTTCGGTTCGATGGCATAGGGCTTCACGTCAATGGCCTTGCCGTCGAAATACAACTCGACGTTCCCTCGCGCGGGCTTGTCGCTGAAGTTGCTGATTTCGAGAAGAACCTCGGAGGTTTGACGGCTCGCCGGAACCGGACGTGTCGCGAAACGGGTGATCGCGACATTGTCCGAGCCGGTGCCGGTGGAAACGAATTCGATTTTGGATTCTGGATGGAAAGCCTGGCCGTCGCTTCGCGTCCGTTGCAGTTGGATTTTGGATTCGGTGTCCGTGAAGACGACGATTTGTTTTGGGCCGCTGCGGGATGCGAGCAGTTCGTCGGCGAACTGGAGGGACGCTTTCAGATCTCCAGCGGCATCGGTCGGCTCCAGTTTTGCGATGGCCTCCTGCAAGGCTTTGCCGTCGCCGGTGAAAGGCACGACGACATTGGCGTCGCTGTCCGCCGCAAGCAGCGCCATTTGATTTTGCGGGCCTGCACGACTCGCCCGGACGGCCACGAGTCGCTTCGCCTTCTCGAAGCGCGATTCACCAGCCGACTCGCGAGCCTGCATCCGCGCGCGTGTGTCGAGGATCAGCACGGTTGAGGCTCCGGCTTTTACGAAGCGGTCGAATTCCGGCTTCGCCAGCGCGAGGAGAATGAGCAGAAAAATAAGCAGGTGCAAAAGCAGCGAGAGCAACTGGCGAAGTTTTTGAAACAAAGCGCGGCGGCGGTTCTCGCGCAGAACCCGCTGCCAGAACATGAGCGTCGAAACATGCACCGGCCTGCGTTTCAGTTTCAGCAGGTAGAGCAGCACGATCACCGGCACGATCGTGAGGAATGAAAAGGCGAGCGGGTTGAGGAAGGTCATTTCACCAGCCTCCCATCGCGCAACACGCGCAGAACAAAGTCCTCGAATGGAATCGCGGTCGCGGCGCGCGCATGGCCGATCTGGCGTTTCAGGCAAAAGGTTTCGAGGCCGGAAAGGAAGGCGTTGATCTCGCTGCGATAGCGGCCCAGGAGCGACGGATCGGAGGTGACTTCGAACGGCTGCTCCGTCTCCACGTCGATCAGACGCAGGTCCCCGAGCAACTCGGGCTGGAGTTCTGTCGGGTCGAGCACCTGGATGATGTGCGCCTCGAATTGATTGAAACGCAGCAAAGCCAGCGATTCCTCGTAACCGTCCGGATCAAAAAAATCGCTGAGCACAAATACCAGTCCGCGTCTTTTCACGCGCTGCGCAAAGGCGCGGAAGCTTGGCAGGAGGCGGGTCGGGCCATCCTGCGGCGGAACGCGACCCAGAAACTCCAGCACCTTGTGAAACTGCCCCTTGCCGCGCGACATGCCCATGTGATCGCCGAGCGCGGAGCCGAAATAATGCACATTCACACGGTCGAGGTTCGCGAGCGCGATGTATGCAAGCGATGCGGCAATCCGGCGCGACTGGTCGAACTTGGTCGGGAGTTGTGCCGGTTTCCACCGCATCGAGGCGCTCGCATCGATCAGGAAATAGACGGGCAGGTCCTGCTCCTCCTCGTAGAGCTTTATGAAAAGCCGGTCGAGCCGTCCGTAGATGTTCCAGTCGATGTTGCGCAAGTCATCGCCGAACGAGTAGTTGCGGTAGTCGGCGAATTCGAGACTCGATCCGGTCTGCCTCGATCTGCGCTCGGCGTGCTGCTGGCCGCGAAAGAGTTTCTTCGACAGCAGATAAAGCTGTTCGAGTTTCGAGAGAAAAGCGGAGTCGAAGAGGAGTGCGCCGGAGGTTTCCAAGGGTTCCATGTCGATGGGCCGGTTGGCGCGAGTCAGGTTTTTCTGAATTCCCGCACAACCCAGTCCAGCGCTTCCTCGCGGCTGGAGAGCGCCCGCTCCAACTGCCGGGTCTGCACGGCTTCGAGGATTTGGCCGACGATCGGGCCGGGTTTCCAGCCAAGGGCGAGCACGTCGTTGCCGGTGACGAGCGGCGGCGGAATGAGCGGCTCGTTCGCGAATTCTTCGCGCTTCGCAAGCAGGAAGTCGTAGTTGTCGAGCGCGCCGTGGCTGCTGGCGCAATCGACTTTGTGCAGCGCCAGCTCGTCGTCGAAGTGCGGTCGTGACATGAACCGCTTCAGCTTGGAGACGCGCATTTTCTGCACGTCCTTGAAAACCATGTGCTGATCGACGGCCTCGACCGTCGCGTCGATTTCGTCGCGGGAAAACCGGAGCCGTTCCATGACACGCAGCGTCATGTTCGCGCCGACTTTGTCGTGCCCGCTGAACCGGATGCGCTGATCGGCCTCGTCGTAGCTGTAGGTGCCGGGTTTTCCGATGTCGTGAAAAAGCACGGAGAAAACAAGCGGCACGGAGACTTGCTCCGGGAGCAGTTCGAGCATGCGGCGCGTGTGAACGAAGACGTCGCCCTCGGGGTGGAATTGCGGCGGTTGCTCGCAGCCTTTGAGCGCGGTGATTTCCGGCAGCACCTGCCGCATCAGGCCGCTCGCATCGAGCAGATCGAAGCCGCGCACCCGGTTCGGTGACAGAAAAATGCGGACGAGTTCCTCGCGAACGCGTTCGGCGCTTACGACATGAATTTCCGGCGCATTTTCAAGCAGCGCCTCCCACGTTTTCCCTTCGATCTCGAATCCGAGCGTCGCGGCGAATCGCACCGCCCGCAGCATGCGCAGACGGTCCTCGCGGAAGCGGTCCTCGGGATTGCCGATCGCTCGCAGGATTCGCGATGAGAGGTCGGCCTGGCCGTTGACGTAGTCGATGATCTCCTCGCGAATTGGGTCGAGGAACATCCCGTTCACCGTGAAGTCGCGCCGCTCGGCATCCTGCCGCGACGAGGCGAAGGTGACGGCTGCGGGATGCCGCCCGTCGATATACACGCCGTCGGACCTAAAAGTGGCGACTTGGAATTGCGTTCCCTCGTCGAGCACGCAGATCACTCCAAACTGCGCGCCTACGGCAATCGTGCGGGGGAACAGTGCCTGAACCTGCCCGGGACGGGCGCTGGTTGCGATGTCGTAATCGACCGGAGGAACTTTGCGCAGGAAATCGCGGACGCATCCGCCGGCATAATACGCCTCGAATCCTTCACGCTGCAAGCGCTCCACGATTCGACGCGCGGCTGTTTCCATTGCATCGGGCATTGCTGACATTTGCCCAATGCAGGTGGTTATTCCAACGGTTTTGCCAGACTCGCCGGGCGGATTCTCAAACGGTCAGGGCGCAGGCGCAGGCGCGTTGGCGTTGCGCTGAATCCCGTATTTTTTCACGATCTCCTTCGCGTCGTTGTCAGTCTGCGCGAGATCGAGAAGATCGTTCACGAGTTTTTCAAGACCCGCCTGAACCTTGTGCGACTGGCTCACCAGGTCCTCCTGTCGCTGGATTGTGCTCTGAAAAGCGGTGCGCTGGCTGCTGATCGCCGAAAGCTGCCAGATGAAGATCAGGACGAGGCTGATCGACAACAGCGTGAGCGGCAGAAATGCGTCGGGCCGGATGATGGAGTGGGAATGATGTGTCTCGGAGTTCATGGAGCGGGTGTTGGGGATGGGTTCTGATTTACGGTGACCGTGTAACCATTCTTGGCCAGGACATCTTTCATCTTCTCATTCTTCACGGACACGGAGGCCATGTCCTTGAGAATGTTGGTGCCGATTTGCTGGCTCATGTTGCCTCGGTTGATTTCGTTTTGTTGATTCTGGGCTTCCACTTGCAAGCGCTGATTCGACTGCCCGAGCGCGATGACGGCGATGCTCAGAATGAGGCACGCCGAGGCGAGGGCCACGGTTATGTAAAACTGCATGGGTTTCATCAGCGGGATTTTTCCTAAATGATTTGCTCCCAGTCAAGTATCGACTTTGAAAGAGATTTCTAATCTGGAGGCGCGGGGACTTCGTTACCGTCTCTTGGAGACGGCTCAAATTGCGTGGTCGCTGCGCAACGAGGAACTCGAACCGGATTGTCATTAACAGTAGCGTCAAGCTGTCTGGATCGACTTGCGCCGCTATGTCATTGGCCGCAGCGGCGCTGCAAACGGGCATAGGGATCCTCTTTGGAGCAACTCAGGTGACATGAAGGACTTTTGGGCTGCTGGCTGTTGTCTGGATTAGACTGTTGCAAATCAGTTAACCAAGCAGGACGAGTCGTCGATGCCATCTTGTTCACTTTAGCGCAGCATTGAGTTGTTCTTTAACCATCGTCGGGTGCGGTTCACAAATAAAGGTGTTCAATAATTGACTAATCTGGTTTGACAAGTGTTGTGAACGTATAGTAATGCCTGCTTCATGAGTTCTACACCAACCATCGAAGCATTAAAGCAGGCCCTCCAGATCAAAGAGCAGATCGCTTCACTTGAAGCCAGACTGAGTCAAATTCTGGAAGGCAAATCCATCACGCCTTCAATAGCGCCAGCCAAAGCGCCAGTTAAGAGAGGACCCAAGAAGATGTCCGCTGAAGCTCGGGGGAAGATCGCTGCCGCCCAGAAGGCGCGCTGGGCCAAAACGAAGGCTAAAGCTCCCGTCAAAGCCAAACCTGCGCCAAAGAAGAAAGGCGGACTAACTCCTGAAGGCAGAGCCAAAATTGTGGCTGCATTGAAAGCACGTTGGGCTGCCAGGAAACAGGCTTCAGGGAAATAGGCAACGTGGCCAACGCAACGGGTTCCACTCCGTCCGACATGATCATAGAACACGTTGGGTTTGATGTTGAGAACCCGGTTGCGATGGCTGCGTGGTATGTGAAACACCTTGGGCTGGAAATAGTCCGGCACATACCATCGCCGTCTCAAACTCATTTTCTCACAGATAGTAACCGTAAGTTTTCGGTCGAGATTTACCGAAACGCCTCGGTCCAGACCCTGGATTATCGATCCATGAATCCGTTGCTACTGCACCTGGCGTTCACCAGCGAAGATCCCGTTGCGGAAAAGCAGAGGTTGATTGCAGCGGGTGCAACATTCGACAGCGAAATCAACCTGCCAGACGGTTCACATCTGATCATGCTCCGAGATCCTTGGGGTTTGCCTGTTCAACTTTGCAGACGGAGCACCCCGTTGACTTAAATTCCGCGCAGGAATTGGCGACTGAAAGTGGCGGCCCGGCCACCTGCTTTTCGAGAAGACAGACACTCCGCATCTGACCGGAGTTTGCCTGGGATGGGATGGAAACAGGACCGCACTTGATGTGTGGTTCTGTGATTGAAAAGCCTTGAGTCACGTGCTGGCTTTCCGTCCGCTTTTGAGCAAAGATTTCCCTGTCACTGAGATGAGTTCCTACAAACACACGCAAATCGGCCATGTTATACTTGTGGCAACGGGCATTCCTCTGGTTTTCAGTGTTGCCATGGTTCTCGTGAATCCCGCAGAGGCTGTCTATTGGGTTATTCTGGTCGTATTTGCATTGAGTGTGGTTCTCTTCGCGTCACTTACTGTCGAAATCGCGGACGGCCTGTTAAAGTGGAGTTTCGGGCCGGGACTTATCCACAAGTCCGTCCGCCTCGCGGATATCGAATCAGTCGAGGCTCTGCGACCCCATTGGATTTGCGGTTGGGGCATTCACCTGACTCGAAAGGGCTGGCTTTATAACGTGTCCGGTCGAGAAGCCGTGCATATTCGTCTGAAGACCGGGAAACAGTTCCTGCTGGGCACCGACGAACCGAATGAATTGTTCGCGGCCATTCGAGCGAATCTCATCTGAACAGCATGGACAGGAAATTCTCAAAATACTTTGTCGTCCGCCCACAGGACTTGAACCACGCCGGCACACTATTCGGGGGTGTCATCATGTCGATGGCCGACGAACTGGCGTTCGTGGCTGCAAGCCTCACTTACCCGGGCTCCACGTTCGTAACAAAGGTATTCCACGAGTTTAACTTTCTTCGCGGCACTGTGGTCGGAGAGATCATCGAGATCCAGGCTGAAATAGCAAGGACCGGCCGCAGCTCAGTCACCGTGAAGGTTTTGGCGTGTAATGCTGAGACGAGAGAGGAGATTTTCCACACGGAAGCCGTCCTCGTAAACGCGCAGAACGGAAATAGTCTCCCAATACGAAGATAGGACGGAAACAGGGTTAGTCCGTTCCCAACAACCTCCGGCACTGGCGATGTGGCGCAGTGCGCGCAATCATGGGAAGAAAAAGGCGGACGTGGAACGGCACTCGTTGTGACTGGACGAAATATACAAGGATCGGCAGGTCCTGCCCTGGTTTCAGTTGTCAGCGAAGGGCCTTGTTGTTACTCTTGTCGTATGAAAATCCAAGGGCTGATTCTCGCAGCCGCAGCCATCCTGCTGGGCGCGGCAACTCTACACGCTGAACCGGTTGGTTACATCATCTATCCCGGAGTTCCCAAAGTTCATCCGGGCAATTCTTTGATGCGCCCGTCCTTCACGCGTTTGATTCCTTCCTCCGGCCCGGTGATCCAGCCCGGCGCCCCGAAGGTTTATCCTGGAAACAGGCTGGTTCACCCGATGGACATGCCGCTTGTTCCCAAGTGCATCCCGTGATTGAAGATGGGAGCGCGGGCTTCCAGCCCGCTCTGGCTGGCATCATGCCAGTTAGAATCGAAGCGCGGTGACTTCCAAGCGTCGAGTAATTGGGGAGCCGTCTCCCGCTTGACCGGCTGGAAGCCCGTGCTCCCATTTCCAACCGCAACGAGGTCGCTTACGCGTCGGGCTTGGTCTTGCGCAGGCCGATGACCTTGTCGCCTTGCTTGAACTGGCCGCGCTTCTTCAGCACTTCCACGCGCTCGAAGCGTTTCAGGACGTTTCGTTTGGCGGCGATGGTGCTGGCACCTTTGAGACTGCGATGTTGGGACATGTCGGTAAGCGGTTAAATTGAGAGCGCGCAAAATAGGGACGTTCCCTGCTGAAAGCAACCGATTTTTTCCATGCTGTCGGTCACGATTTTTTCTTCGCCGAAGCCCGCGGTTGGAATAGTTTCTCCGCGTGTTCAAACCGCGCTTCACCACTGTCGCCGCTTTTTGGACGGCCGCGTTGCTGTTCGCCGGTTGTTCGAAACGCGGCGCGAAAGACGCCTCCGATTCTGGTGGCGATTCACCCGAGAATGGCTCGCGCGTCATTGCGACGAGACCGGTCGCGACTCCGGCGGGGCTTCCTGGCGGGAGCAGTTCGGGGCAGTCAACGCAGGCGGCGGAGCGGGATTCCCCCAGCGCCGCCCAACTGGAGCGCGACTACACGAAGACAAGCGACGCCAACGACCGGATCGAGATCATTTACCAGTTGGCCGACATCGGTGACGCCGGGGCGCTCCGGGCTCTGGGCCGGCTTTTTCTGGCCGAGACCAATCCGGAGTTGAAATCGGAAATCATCTCGGCCGTTGACGATGTTGACGGGCTGGTCGAGGCCAGACTCGCGATCTATGCAATCGCGCTGCGCCCCAATCAACCCGACGATGTCCGGCAGGCCGCGGTGGATGCGCTCGAAAACCTTGAGGACGCCCGCGCGATCCCGACCTGGCGCACGCTGCTCAACGACAGGGATGCGGGCATCCGCGACACGGCGAAGGCGCAAATCGAGGCGTTGCAGGCAACCGGCAGATAGGACGCGGGTGGGGGCAGCGGTTTTCCCTCGCTGCGTCCTGAATGATTGTCGTTGTTTGTTTTTCCAAACGTGGAGACTTTCGGATAAGTGGAAATCCTCAATCGCATGAAACACGATCTCTTCCTGCCGCTCCTGCTTTGTTGCACGCTCGCGGTCAACGCCATGGCGCAAAAGCCCGCGCCACCTCCGCCCGACGAACTCGACTTCACGCAGCTCATTCCCGACGTGATGCCGCGCACGGCCATTTTCGCCCAGCCCGGATGGTGCCTGTGGGATCCGTGCATCGTGCAGGGCGAGGACGGACTTTTCCATCTGTTCTACTCCCGCTGGCCGACGAAGCTCGGCTTCGACGCTTGGTGTACTCACGCCGAGATCGCGTGGGCCACGGCAAAGAGCGCCACCGGGCCTTACGAATTCCGCGGCGTCGCGCTGCCTGCGCGCGGCTCCGGTTTTTGGGACGGCCATTCTGTTTTCAACACGTGCGTCATTCGCGTCGGGCCGAAGTTTTATCTCTATTACGCCGGCAACCGCGGAACGCAGGAATGGGCCGCCGACCGGAAGATCGCGCCGACTTCCGAGGAATGGTGGGCGCATCGCAACAACCAGCGCATCGGTGTCGCCGTGGCCGGTTCCGCACAAGGGCCGTGGACGCGCTTCGACAAACCGCTGCTCGATGTCGGCCCGGATTTTGGCCAGACGATCATCAACGTGCCGAACATGGTCATCAAGCCCGACGGCGGTTTCCGGCTTTACTACAAGACGCTCGGCGCGGGGCCGGGACGTTTCGGAAGCGGCGTGTTCCATTACGGCGCCGATGCCGACAGCCCGCTCGGTCCGTTCACGCGTCATCCCGAGCCGATCGTGAACAAAAACAAGCTGATGCCCGAAGTCACGAAACGCTTCGATTTTCACATCGACGACCACTTCGAGTGGGCGCAGGACGGCCGTTACTACGCGATCGTCAAAGACCACGACGCGCCGTTCCTCACCGAACACGGGCGGAGTCTGCTGCTGTTCGAATCGCCCGACGGACTCAGTTGGAAACCGGCGCGCCACGCGCTGGTGAAGGACTTCGCGATCCGGTGGGACGACGGCGCGCGTCAGGAGTTCAGCCGGTTGGAAATGCCGAAGCTGCTTTTTGAAAACGGGAGGCCGGCCGTCCTGAGTCTCGCGGCATTGGAAAAGGGCAGGCGCGAATCGTTTCTCGTGCTGGTTCCCCTGCGCCCGGGCCAGCGTCAAACCGAAGTTCCAAAGAAAAACGAGACCGCGTTGCCGTGACTCGTTTCAAACTCCTCCCACCGATCGCCAACGGACCGGTTGCCGGCATGACGGAAATCCGATAGAACAGTTCTTCGTGATGGCCTCATCGAAGCCGAAGCGACAAAAACGGATTGCGCTCATCGGGATGCCGGTGCTCGAATCGGAGAGCGTGTTCAACGCCGCCGTCCTGAGATACGCCCAGGAGCACGGGCACTGGCAGTTTGCCTTCAGCGCCGAGGCCAGCGTGAACTCCTTCCGGTTCCTCCGCGAACTCGACTGCGACGGCGCGATCGTCCGCATCGTTTCGCCTGAAATGCGGGAGGAAGCGCTTCGCGTGGACTTGCCGATGGTGAATGTCTCCTCGTGGCTGGAGCACCCGGGTGTCACCACCATTCGCTTCGACAACGAGATGCTGGGCCGTCTGTCCGCCGAACATTTGCTGGAGAGAAAATTCCAGCGCTTCGGCATCGTGCGTTTGCACGGCGGGTGGTTGAACGAGGAACGGGCGAGGGGATTCCTGGCATCGGTCGGGGCGGCTGGCTTCGGGGATAACGTCAGCATCTTCGACCTGCAGTCTCAGTTCTTCGACCGCGCGGAAATGAACCGCTTTCGCGCATGGGCCTCGTCGTTGCGACCGCCCACGGGAATCTTTCTCACCGACGACGAAAATGCACCGCTGTTCATGGAGGCGTTGCGCGCGGAGGGACTGCGAATCCCGCAGGACGTCGCCGTCATCACCGGTTATCACCATCCGCTTTACATCCGGGACTGCGTGCCGCCGCTCACGCACATCGACATCGATGACGAGGCGCTGGCGCTCAAGGCGGCTCAATGCCTCGACCGCCTCATGAAGGGCGAATCCCCTCCGAATGCCGTGAACGAGGTGCAGCCGCGCGGCGTCGTGGCGCTGCGTTCCACCGACACACTCGCCGTGGACGACCCGATGGTTTCGCGGGCGGTCGAGTTCATCCGCGAGCATTCGGCGGAGAACATCAACATCAAGGTCGTCGCGGAACAGCTTTCCCTTCAGCGGCGCACACTCGAACGACGGTTTGCCGCGGCAGTGGGAATCTCGCTGCACCAGTTCATGATCCGCGAACGCGTCATGCGCGCCGAGACTCTACTGCGCTCCAGCACAAGGCCGGCCCTGAGCAAGATCGCCAGCCAATGCGGGTTCTTCGATGCCCGGCACATGAAGCGGGCCTTGAGACAAGCCGCCCGCCCGTCGCGATAACAGCGTCATCGGTCCCATTCGACTCCGCTCCGCTCCGCTCAGGGCAGGCTATTCGTCATTCGTCACCGCCCGTGTCGCGAATATACCCCCTGCGTGTCGCAGGTTTCCATCTATTCAACGGCGGGCGGTTTTTTTAGTATTTGCGGAGTGCTGCGCAGCCACCTGCCAATGAGACTCCCCAAACCAATGCATAAGATCGCCGTTCGCCGGCCTGGCTTCTTCCTTCAGGCATCCGCATTCATTCTGCTTCTCACGCTCGGCCAGTGCGTGCAGGGGGCCACTTTTAGCTGGACGAATGGGGACACCACCGGAAACTGGAGCAGCACCAGCCTCATCACCGACTGGCAATCCGCCACCGTGCCAAATGCAGCGGGTGCGGTTGTCCGCTACACGCACACGGGAACTGCATCTGCCAGCGGCACCGTCACGCTTAACATGGATGCCACCGTCGGAATTATCGACCACCAGAGCGGGGTCGGAGGCAGCACGGGAGTTTTTACCATCCAGACCGATGGCACTCACAAGCTCACCATGGACAACACCGGCGGTATCACGAACCTTTTCGGCAACACCAACGCCGCTATCATCTCCAACGGCAACAATAACACCTTCAATCAAACCCAAGTTAACTCGGATATCGTCATCGCCAACACGGACCTCGATATCGGCTCGGTCGCCGGCGGGTTGCTGATTGGCTCTGCCGCCAACAGCAACAGCATCACCGCCACCACCAACCAGAACCTCAACATTCGCTGGAACGGCACCAACGCGGCTCGGCCCATGACGATCAACGCCAGCATCGGCCTGCTCGGATCGGGCACGATCACACTCAATCACGTTGGCACCGGCACTGCTGCTGGTGAAGTCACCACCATCAACGGCGACATCGGTGCCAAGGTGGGAAGCATCAACCAGAACACCACGCAGGCGGCTTTGAAACTGACGGGGGCTGGAACCAATTTTGCAGGCGCAGTCAACTTGCAGGCCGGCACGCTAATTCTGGGCTCCGCGACCGCCCTTGGAGGCAGCGGTAGCGCGACCGGCACCGGCGGAACACTGACGATCTCGAATGGCACGACGCTCGATTCCAGCGCCGCAAACCTCGTGCTCACCACCACGAACGCCGTTGCGGTGAACGGCAACTTCACCTTCGCGGGCACGCAGAACCTGAGCATGGCGAACGACACGTTCATCCTGGGCGCGGCAGTCACGAATTTCCAACTGACCACCAGTGCCAACACTCTGGCCATCGGCACGCTGAATGAAACCACGGCAGGCTCGAACTTCACGAAGCTCGGCACGGGAACGCTGGCGATCACCGGTTCGAGCAACTACAGCGGCACGACGACGATCAGTGTGGGCAC
Source organism: uncultured Verrucomicrobiae bacterium (assembly GCA_963751395.1). GTDB lineage: Bacteria > Verrucomicrobiota > Verrucomicrobiia > Chthoniobacterales > Chthoniobacteraceae > CAVVUC01. The sequence continues at coordinate 381,291 of CAVVUC010000002.1, forward strand.
GCTGGCAGCCAGCAAGGCTGCGGCTCTGCCCAATTACGGCACGGCAGCACAAGTTACCGTCGCCAATACGGCCACACTGGCTATCAACTACGGTGGCGCGAGCGACTGGACAAGCACCCAGGTGGACAGCCTGCTGACCCAAAATGGAGCCGGTTTTGCCAGCGGCTCAATCCTTGGATTCGACACCACGAATCTCAGCGGCGCCTACTCTTCAAGCATTACGGTTTCCAACCTCGGCCTGACCAAGCTGGGCACCAACACTCTAACCCTCTCCGGCACGTCCGCCAACACCTACACCGGCACGACTACGGTTGCCGCAGGCACATTGTCCTTGTCGAAGACTGCCGGGGTGGATGCCATTGCCGGAAATGTCACCATCAACTACGGTGGCACGCTACTACTTGCATCCAGCCACCAGATTGTTGATTCCTCCGTAGTCTCTATGGGCGGAGGTAGCGGCACCGGCTATTTTGTCCTCGCAGGCTTCAATGAGACGATTGGAGGCCTTTCTGCTGCGGATAGCGCCAGCAACCTCGTGGTTCAGAACAACCAAACCAGCGGTCCTGTTGCCTCGCTCCTGACGATTGACAATTCAACAACCTATTCATTCGGCGGCCGAATGAGAGATATCGGAAGCGGAGCTGATGCCACAAGCAAGCTGGGTTTGACCAAGAATGGTGTCGGCATGCAAACCCTGCAGGGTGCGAACATTATCTATACCGGCGCGACCACCATCAATGCCGGCACGCTGCAACTGAGTGGGGCGTCCGCTTTCGCCAGCTCCGTCGGCTTCGGGGTCAGCAGCACGGGGATCTTGCAGATGGCTGGGGCAACCGGAACCATCAGTGGCTTGAGTTCGGTGGACGCCACGAACAACAACGCCTTCGTCCAGAATGCGGCGGGAACTGACAACGTGCTGACCATCACCCAGGCCGCCAACACTAGCTTCGGAGGCGTCATCCGCGACAACCTGACCAGCAACAAGCTTGGCATCGCCAAGGCGGGTGCGGGCACGCTGATCCTCGCGGGTTCAAACACCCACACGGGTGGTTCCACCGTGAGCGCTGGCATTCTGCAATTCGCCAAAACGGCTGCATTGCCCTCGAGTGGCGTGTATTCCGCGACGGGCACAGGCATGCTGGCAATCAATGCCGGGGGCACCGGCGAGTTCACCAATGTGACATCGGGAGCGGGGAGCATCGGCGGGTTTTTCTCGGGAGCCAGCTTCGCGGCAGGCACGGCTTTTGGAATTGATACCACCAACGCCGGAGGGAGCCTGGCCTATTCTGGTGACTTCGGCGGCAACCCCGGGATTACCAAGCTTGGCACCGGCACACTCACCCTCTCCGGCAGCAATAGCTACACCGGCGCGACGACGGTAAGGGCGGGCACGCTGGCAATCTCGGGCACGTTGAGTGCCGCGGTTGCCGCCGTCACCGTGGGCGACACCGCTGCTACCAGCGCCATTTTGAACGTCTTGCCCGGAGCCAGCATCAGCCGGGGCAACTTGCAGGTCGGCACGAACGCGACGGCGCTTGGTGCCGTGTATCAGAGCGGCGGTTCGCTGACGTTGACGCAGGCTGCTGCGAAGACCAACATCAAACTTGGCAGCGTCGCAAACGGCTACGGTTACTACAAACTCTCCGTGGGCACATTGACCACCAATGAAATCGGCATCGGAGGCGCGGATTTCAATAACAGCACCGGCGTGATGGACATCACCGGAGGCACTTTCAATTCCAACGGATGGGTCACGATCGGACGTGGTAGCCAAGCAACCAACGGCCTGTTGAATGTAACCGGTGGTTCGGTTTCGGCCACCCGTGTCGAGATGAACTGGGCGGGAACTGCCGGGGGAGTCTCCATGTTGAACATTGGGGGAGGTGTCGGAGGTGCGAGCGTCAGCACGACCGCCAGCACGACATTGGGACTTAATCTGGTGAACACCTCAACTACCGCTGGCACGCTGAGTGTGGCGAACCTCCTTGCCAACGGCACGTTGACGACCGGTATTGTGACGGCATCCCAAGCCAACCCCACCGCGCTCCTTAACTTCAACGGCGGCACGCTCAAGGCGGCCACCACGAATGCCGGCACCAGCTTCATGACCAGCGCCAACATTGACGGCGTCTATATCTACAGCGGCGGGGCGACCATCGACGACAACGGCACGTCGATCACCATCAGCCGGCCACTTCTGGCTCCCACCGGAAAAGGCGTGACCGCGATCACCACCGGCACCGGCACGGGTTACATCGGCAGCCCGCTGGTGAAGATCACCGGCGGCAGCGGCACGGGAGCCACGGGCGTGGCGAACTTCGATCCGGCAACTGGCCAGGTCACGGGCGTCACGATCACCAACCCAGGCTACGGCTATGCCGACGGGGACGCCCTGACTGTGACCTTCACCGGCGGCGGCGGCAGCGCGCCAGCCGTGACGGGCACAACTTTTACGACCAACATCACGGTTGGCGGCCTCACCAAGAGCGGTTCCGGCACGCTGACGCTATCCGGGGCGAATACCTTTGGCGGCGACACGGTGATCAACTCCGGCACGCTGACGGTTGGGAATGCGCTGGCCTTGCAGAACAGCACGCTCAACTACAACAATCAGGGTGGCACGCTCAGCTTCGGCAGCCAGACGGCGGCGACCTTTGGCGGGCTGAAGGGCGCTCAAAACCTTGCCGTGAGCGGCACCAGCGGTGCCGGAGTGAATTTGACCGTCGGCGGGAACAACCAGAGCACCACCTACTCGGGTGTGCTTAGCGGCAGCGGGAGTCTGACCAAGACCGGCAACGGCCTGCTGGTTCTATCGAACTCCAACACCTACATCGGTGGCACCACGCTGGCATCGGGCACCCTGCGGATCGATCATGCCACGGCACTCAACACCGCGACGGGCACCATCAAATTTAGTGGTGGCGTGTTGCAATACGGAACCGGAATTAACACGGACTACAGTGGGCGCTTCAGTAGTGCCAACGGAAGTGACATGAAGATCGATACCAACGGCAATGACGTGATTTTCGGTTCCCAGCTTATTGGAACGGTGGGGAATACGGGCTCGCTGACCAAGCTGGGGGCGGGCTCGCTGACGCTCAACAGCACGGCCTCCAAATATGTCGGAGCCACCACAATCAGTGCCGGGACGTTGACCGTCGCCAGCCTTACCAATTCCGGAAGCTCGACAAGCCTTGGCGGAGGAGACAACTCGGCGGCCAACCTCGTGCTCGACGGCGGGACGTTGAAATACACGGGAGCGAGCTCTGGCACCACGGATCGCCTCTTCACGTTGACAGAAAACGGCGGCACCCTCAATGCCTCCGGCGCGAATCCGGTCAATTTCACCGGCAACGGGGCGAACCTCATCGACTACAGCGGAAGTGGCACGCGGACCTTGACACTGACCGGAACGAATACTGCCGAGAACACGCTGGCACCGGTTCTCGCGGATGGCACCGGCGGTACCACCAGCCTGACCAAGTCCGGCTCTGGCACATGGGTGGTCACTGGCAGCAACACCTTCACGGGCGGAACCACCCTGGCCTCCGGCACGCTCGTGGTGGGACACAACAATGCACTCGGCACCGGCCTAATGACACTCGATGGCGGCAGCCTTGCCTCCTATGGCGACGGGTGGTCGGTTGCCAACAATATCGCGGTCACCGCCACCACCGTTGGCCAGATAACCGGCGACAACATCACCTTCACGGGGATGGCAAGCGGCACCGCCGGCACTCTGAATTTGAATCTAAGCGGCACAGCGAAGACCATGACGGTGAATCGCGCTTCCGACAATGGATTCGCTCCGGGCAAGATCCAGGTGACCCAGGGCACGCTGGTGCTCGGCGGGAGCAACGTCATCGGCGACTCGACGAGGATCGATCTTGCCGGCGGCAGGTTCAACACCGGTGGCAAGGACGAAACGGTTGGAGCGCTGACGCTTTCGGGCAGTTCGACGATCGACTTCAACAACGGCTCAAACACCATGAGGTTTGCCTCTCTTACCAGTGACACGTCTAACACCCTGGCGCTCACGAACTGGACCAGCGGCGCGAGCCATCTCGTCTTCACAGGTGACGTTTCGAGCTATACGAGCTTCTTAGGCGGCGTGTCATTCAACGGTTCTGTTGGCGCACAACAAATTGACTTTTCTGGCGGCGGATACGAACTCGTCCCCGTTCCTGAACCCGCCACGATCATTGGCGCGTTCGCCTTCGTCGGCCTGATCGCCCTGCGCGAGCGCCGGCGGTTCACGGCATTGCTCAAACGAACAGACGCCACGTTGGACAACTCGCCGCACCGGAATCAGTCTTAAAGCTGGCAATTCACTCTAAACAAGTTACCCATCCAGCAAGCCCCTCTCATAACCACCCGACCAAATACCATCCCATGAAAAACAACACCTCATCCTCCCATCCTAAGATTGCATTCCTCCTTCGCGCCACACGCAGCCGCATCCGCCAGACATGCCTCGGCCTCGCGCTTGCTTCCGCGCTGGCGATCTCCCCCGGCCAGTCCGCGCAAGCGGCCACCTTCACTTGGACAAACGGCGACACGACGGGCCTTTGGAGCAGCACCAGCGGCACCACCGACTGGAAATCGGCAACCGTTCCAAATGCGGCGGGCACCGTGATTCTCTACAACCTCAATCCGACTGCGAGTGCCGCCGGCACCGTAACCCTCGATATGAGTGCCACGATCGGCATCGCGAAAGAACTTACCAACGGTGGCGGTGGCAACAACGGGATTTTCACCATCGCAAAGTCAGGCACCAATGCCATCACCTTCGACAACACGGGCGGCATCACCAATGCGTGGGGCGATACCGGTGCGTCCATCGAATTCACCGGCAACCCGAATACAGACAACCAGTTAGTGATCAACCCGGACATCATCATTGCGAACACGGATCTGAATATTTCGGCGAGGAGCTGCGGCGTGAAAATTGGCGCCTCGGCCAATAATTCCTCGATCACGGCAACCACCAATCAAAATCTGAATCTTCGCGGGAACGCGGGAGGCAGGGTGCTTACCATCAACGACAGCATCGGGCTGCTCGGTTCCGGCACGATCACCCTCAACAACATCGGGACTGCCGCCCAAAACACGACCATCAACGGGGACATTGGCGCAATGGTCGGCAGCATCACTCAGAACAGCGCGAACTCGGCCTTGGTGCTCGCCGGCAGCAACACCAATTTCACCGGCACGACGACGGTCAATGCAGGCACGTTGCGGTATGCTTCCGCGAATGCGATGCCCGGCGGAGTGGGTCGCTCGATCACGGTGAATTCCGGCGGCATCGCATCGGCGGGTTACGCGATCAACCAGGCTTTCCTGGATCGAATCGTCCTCAGCTCCTCGGGAGTGATCGCGCTGAATGCTGCGAGCGCGAACAACTTGGATTTCACCGGCTTCACCGACGCAAGCCTCGGAGCGACCGCCGCCGTGACCCTGAGCGGCACATTGACTCCCAATGCGCAGATGTATCGCGTCGGCGGCGGCACGGCCACCCTGACCATCAGCAGCAAGCTGCTCGACAACGCCGGCACGACCTCGCTCACAAAGGTCGGAACCGATGCCGTGATTTTGAGCGGCAGCAACGGCTACTCCGGAACGACAACGATCAACCAGGGCACGCTGATTTTTAACGCCGCAACGGCCATCGCGGGTTCCGGGCGCAATGTCACCGTGAACTCCAGCACCGTGGCATCGGCGGGCTACGCCATCAATCAAGCGTTCCTTGACCGCATGGTCCAAAGCTCCGCGGGAACGATCGCGCTCAATGTCGCGAGCGCAAACAACCTGGATTTCACCGGATTCGGCAGTGCCAGCCTTGGCGCGACCGCGGCAGTAACCCTCAGCGGAACCTTGACCCCCGACGCGCAAATGTATCGCGTGGGCGGTGGTTCTGCGAATCTCACCATCAGCACTGCGCTTGCGAATAATGGAGGGACGACATCGTTGACGAAATCGGGAGCCGACACGGTGATCTTGGGCGGAAGCAACGGCTACACCGGCACGACAGCGGTCAACGGCGGGACTTTGCAAATCGCCGGCAACCTCGCGGCGGGCAGCGGCTCGGTGACCGTGGCATCCGGGGCAACACTCTCGATCAACATGCCTGCCGGAGATACGCTGGCGAACGGCGTGGTAAACAACGGCACCGTTTCCAAGACTGCGGGTGCCAATACAAACACCATGACCGGAAGCATCAGCGGCACGGGCGCGGTGACTCAAAACATCGCGGGCGGTGTGTTCATCCTCTCCGGCAGCAACTCGTATAGTGGCGCGACGAACGTCAACGCGGGCACGCTCAAGGCGGGCAGCGCCACCGCGTTCAACAACACGAGTGCGCTGACGATGTCGGGATCGGGCACGCTGGATCTCGCTGGCTTCAATGCCTCGTTCACGAATCTTACCGGAACGGCGACCAGCACGATCACCACCACCGGCTCCGGCGCGGGCACGGATACGCTGACCATCACCTCCGGAACCGTTGCTGCTGGAAGTGGTGCCCTGTTCACCGACAACGGCACGCGAAAACTGGCGTTGAATTTCACCAGCAGCGGCGCGGCTGCCATTGCTGCGACCACCAATGCTGCCAACACCTACTCCGGCGGCTTGATCCTCAATACGGCTATGCGTATAAACCCGTTTTCTGCCGCCAGCACCAGCGGGTCAGCGGGAGCGATTATCAGCGGCCCGTTCGGACGGGGCACCATCACCCTGAACGGCACAGCCTCTAACCTCGGCTCTCAAATCTATTTCAACGGGGCCAATTTGACGTTGGTTAACGATGTCATCGTCAACAGCAACACGGGCAACGGCACTCGCGCCGGTGCGTTCCGGGTTTCCTCAACCAACAACACGATGTCCGGAACGATCACGGCAAACGAGGCTCCGGCAACATTCGGGGCGGATGTCACCCTGGCTTCCGTCGTTCTGACCGGGCGCGTGACAGGCACCAACGGGTTAACGGCAAACCAGACGGGGGGAACAATCGCCTACTGGACGCTGACGCTGAAGAACCAAACCGCGAACCCCAATGACTACAAGGGAAACACGACGTTGGGAGGGGCGTTGGGAGCGGTGCAAACGGTCCTTGCGCTAGGAGCCGCCGACCAGATTCCAAACGGAGCGGGCAAGGGCAATGTCGTGCTCACGACCGGCACGCTCAATCTTGCGGGCTACAACGAAACCATCAACGGCCTGACCGGTGCCGGAACGGTGAACAACATCACGGCAGCCAACACGACCAACACACTCACACTGGGAGACGGTGACGCCACAGGCAACACATTTACCGGTATGATCATCAACACCACAGGCACGCTCGGCCTGACCAAGATCGGCAGCGGCGTTCAGACGCTCTCCGGCTCGAACAACTATGGCGGCGGCACGCTGGTGAACCTGGGTGGCGTGAGTTTTGCGAACCTCAGCGCCAAGCCTTCGACGACGGGAACCCATGTATTTGGTGCCAGTACCACGCTCGGCCTCGGCGTTTCCGGCTCGGGCAACTACTTTAGCTCCAGCGACATTGACAACGCTTTCGCCGGCACCATGACCGGAAACCTGAGCAATGTGACCGTCACCCCCACGACCAACGTGGGCATTGATACCGGTGCAGGGAATTTCGATTACACGTCATCCGTGCCGAGTGTCACTAGGGGACTGGTGAAGTTGGGTGCCAACACGCTGACGTTGAGCGGAAGCAACGCCTACACCGGACCGACCACGATCACCGCCGGCACGTTGAGCGTTGCCGCCACGGAGAATCTCGGTGCGGCAGCCGCAAACCTCGTCTTCGACGGCGGCACGCTGCAAGTTACCGGCACCACCTTGACAAACTTCTCCGGCATCGGCCACACGGTTGTGTTCAACTCAGGCAAGACAGTCGGGCTCGACATCAACAGCGCGGCCAACACCTTCACGGCGGATCAGGTGCTCGACCAGGGCACGGGCGGACTGACGAAGTCGGGCTCCGGCACGCTCACGTTCTCCGGCTCATCCGCCAACACGTACACCGGCACCACGACGCTTACGGGCGGAGTGCTTCAACTCTCAAAGACTGCCGGTGTCAACGCCATTGCCGGGGACATCAATTACACCAACCCGTCCACGATCAACCTCACGGCAAGCAATCAGATCGCGGACACGTCGGTGGTGACATTCGCGTCGGGGAATTACTCCTACCTGAACATGAACGGCTACAGCGAGACGGTTGTGGGAATCGTCAGCAATGGGTCCGGCGTGATTCAGAATGCTCAAACGGCATCGACTGGAACATCCGTTCTCATCGTGGGCGACACGAACAACTACACCTTCAGCGGTTTTCTGCGAAACAATGCCGGCGGATCGGGAATTCTGTCGCTGGTCAAACAGGGCTCCGGCAAACAGACGCTCAGCGGGAGTTTGATCGCCTACACCGGGCCGACGACCATCAATGCGGGAACTCTGGAGTTGAACGGAGCCTCAGGCTTCAGCAGCGCAGTCGGTTTCGGAGCGGGCAGTACCCGGCATCCTTCAAGTGGTCGGCACCACAAGCAAGGCCAATGACCTGAGCACCGCGGACGCGATCAACAACAGCGCGTTTGTCCAGAATGCGACAGGCGCGGACGCCGTTCTCACTATCAACCAAGCTGGGAACACAAGTTTCGGCGGCGTTATTCGCGACAACCCGACCAGCAACAAACTCGGCATTACCAAGGCCGGAGCGGGCACGCTGACGCTGTCGAACTCGAACACCTACAGCGGCGCGACGACGATCAGCGCAGGCACCCTGAGCGTTGCGAATACCAGCAATCTTGGGGCGTCCGCCGCAAACCTCGTCTTCGACGGTGGCACGCTGCGAATCACCGGCACCACATTGGCCAATTTCTCAGGCATCGGCCACACGGTTGTGTTCAACTCAGGCAAGACAGTCGGGCTCGACATCAACAGCTCGGCGAACACCTTCACGGCGAATCAGTCGATGAATCAGGGGGCCGGCGGACTGACCAAGAGCGGTTCAGGGATGCTGATCCTCCCCGTTGCGAACACCTACACCGGAGAGACGAGGATCAACGCCGGGACTCTCCGCGTGGACAACACCAGTGCGCTATCGGGGAGCAACTCGATCGGATTTGGAAATATCGCTGGCGGGGCGGCCACGCTCAACAACAACACGGGCGGCACGCTCACGCTGGACAAGGCCTTTTTCCGCGGCAATGGGAACAGCATCTCCGGGTTCGTCACAGGCGGAGCAATTGTGTTCAACGGCCTTGCGGCGAATGCCTTGAACAGCAATCTTTGCGGGTTGGGTGTCAATAATGCCGGGGTGACCTTCGCGGGCGGGCTGCAACTGGTCGGCGACACGCAAGCAGATCGCAACTTCACCTTGTCGGGCAGCGGCTCAATCCTGATCAGCGGGAGCGTCGTCGATGGCCTCAGAAAAGGAAGCCTGACGTATAACGGCTCCGGCACGCTGACTCTGGACGGCAGCAACACCTACACCGGCATGACCACGGTGAGCAACGGCACGCTGAACTTCGGCGTGAGCGAGACATTGTCCGGCGGTCTTACCATTGCGACCACCGGCACGGCGGTCCTGACGGCCCACACAGGGACCGTGAAGGTGCTGGACATCACGGGGTTGACCATCTCCGGAACGACGGCATTTGCGGGAAGCGGTGCGAAAGACGGGAGTACCACGGCGGATGCGAATTTTGGTTCCGTTGTTGACTCGACTCTCGATGCAGGAAATCCCGCCGAGGTGCAGTTCGCTGGAGCCAGCCTCGCTTCGCCGGTGCCGGTGCCCGAGCCGGGGACGATTGGTCTGCTCGCGGTCGGTGCTGTTGGCGGACTGCTCCTGCGCCGCCGCAGCCGCGCTTGAGCGCCTTCCGGACAAATCCCAGGGCAGGGCTTTTTGAGCGAGCCGAACTGCGTCCCAGTTCGGCTCGTCCTGTTCTGCGGTTGAGCAGCGGTTCGCTCGAAATCCATCGCGCGACCGCGAATCCGGCTTGAGTCGGTCGTGTTTCGCGTACAAGAATCCTCGCCTTGAATCTCAAGAAGACTGTCTCCGTGCCATCCAAAATGCCGCGCTCATTTCGATCATCGTTGGTCACCGCTCGCTGCGGTCTTTTGCTTTTGGTGATGGGGTTCCAGGCTCACGCCGGGCTGAAGTGGGAACGACAACTCGTCTCTGTCGCTGCCGGGACAAAGGAGTCCGAAGCGGTCGGTCATTTTCCATTCGTCAACGACAGCGACCGGGCGATCAAGATCACCGCGCTTCGGACCAACTGCGGCTGCACGGCGGCGACTGCGGGCAAGAAGGTTTTTGAACCGGGCGAGCGAGGGGAGGTCACGGTGACCTATCGGATTGGGCAGCGGCGCGGCCATTACGAGACTCCCATCCACGTGAAGACCGACGCGCCCACGGAACCGGATACCACCCTTAATCTGCGGCTGTTGATTCGCGACGCCGTCGAAGTAAAGCCCCAGCTTGTTTTTTGGCGGGCGGACGAAAAACCCGAACCCAAGACGCTACAGATCGAGGCCACCACCTCGGCGTTGTTGAAAAAGGTGAACGTGACCGCGGCCGATCCTTCCGCTGTAACGATCGATGTGCAGCCCATCAAGGAAGAGCGGGCCTGCCAGGTGCGCCTGACCCCGTCCCCCGGCAGCGCGCGGGCAAAGACCAAACTCACGATCGACACCGAACTTTCCACTGGAGAAAAGGAGACCGCCACCGTCCATGTCCGGGTGCGCTAGGGCGGCTGCGCGAACTGCCGCGATCCAGGCAATCGCCCTGGTGCTTCTTGCCGCGATTCCCGCGATCGGTGCGGGGTTCTTTCACCCGAAACGCCCGTCGTGGCAGTCGGATGAGATCACGCAGGCTAAGCTGAAAGCATGGGATAGCAGCGCGCTCGTCATTGACGCGCGGCCGGCGGCTGACTTCCACCGCGGGCACATTCCGGGAGCGCTTCCGCTCAATGAAGACGCATGGAACGACCTGCTGCCTGAAGTTCTCGCTGCGTGGGAACCGGACAAAAAAGTCGTCGTTTATTGCAGCAGCCTGAGTTGCCAGACAAGCCGCGAGGTCGCCGCCCGTTTGCGCGCCGAGGTTGGGCTGCCGGCCGTGTTCGTTCTCAGGGGCGGCTGGGAAGAATGGAGAAAGGCGCATCCATGATGAAGAGGCTCGCGCTGGTTCTGTCGATCTCGGTTGGTGGTCTTTTCATCTGGGCGGGCTTCACCAAGGTGGGTGATCCCGCGCACTTCGCGGGGGCCGTGTTCAACTACCGGCTCCTTCCGTGGCCGCTCTCGGTTGCAACCGCGCTTTACCTGCCGTGGCTGGAGATTTTTTGCGGGGCAGCACTTGCCAGTCGGTTCCTCTACAAGGGTGCGCTGACTGTCGTCACGCTGCTGACTTGCGTCTTCGCCGCTGTTCTTCTCTCCGCGTGGCTCCGCGGCCTGAATGTCGAGTGCGGTTGTTTTGGCCGTTCCAGTTCCAACATTTCGGAGGCTCTTTTGCGGGATGGCTTCCTGCTGCTCGCCGTCGGTTTCCTCTGGCTGAAAGAGGTGCGCGTCAGCAGAAGCTAAGAGGGCGTCCAAAAAATCGGTGTTCTGTTGTAGCCGGTGGTCTGTGACCCCGGCTTGTTACTTTACCCGGCACCGCATCCGGCCTCACAGAGGCCGGCTACAACTCCCGGAGGCCGGCTACAACCACTTTTCAGACGCCCCTCCAACAAGGTCTCCCGGTTACGATTCGGTTGTGGGTTCACCCTGCCCCCTTCGCGGCGCAAACAAGCGGAAGAGCACAAGGAACAGCATTGTTCCTGCGGGCATCACGATTGGCAGCCATATCAGGGAGGCACTGAAAACCGTGATGCTGCCCAGGAGGTAGATGACCATCAAGATTCCTGAAACCGCAAGCACACGGCTTTTCTTCCATTTCATGAAACGCCTGCTTAGAGCGAGGAGAACGGCGAGCAGGACCAGATCGAAGATCGGGCTGATACGATGAATGAATGTTTTGTTCTGAATGGTCGCGATGGCTGCCGCGTAGAGCTGGCTGGAGGAACCCTTGCGGCCGGTCGGGAAGGAAAGGGTGCGTGAGGCGCTGTCGGTGCGGCCCAGCATCGCGATCTTGTCCCGGACTTTCTTGGGTGTAATGGCAGCTCTATGATTGGCCTGTGTCAGTTCCACGGCGAGGAGCAAATCGTCGAACCCAAAGCGGGTGTAGGGGGATTTGAAATCGACCCGCATGTTGCCGGCGCTGTCGATCGGGATGGTGACTTTGCTGCCCATGGCGATGGTCTTGCCGACCTCGATCTTGATGTCATCCGGAGTGAGTTGATACCAGAGCATCATGGCCTGCAGGACAAACGACGGCACGATCTCGCCGCGGTAGCGAAAAATCAGAGGCACGCTCCGTGCAATCGCGCTGCCGGATGGCAGGTTTGTAAAGCCGAGCGTCGCGGCAAGCCGCAGTTCCTCTTTTGGCTGACGTTCGACGATCGTGAACTCCGGGATCGCATTGCGGTCGCCATGGACCTGCCGCAGCATGGGCACCGCCTGCATTGGCGGGATGACATCGGGATCCTCTGTGAAGCCGAGTTGCGCAGCCAGAAGCATCTTTGGGCAGCGGAGCAGATAATTGTGCAGAATTTTTTCGTATTGGGGATGCTTGAGTTTTTCTTCCGGCGGCAGCGATTTTTCATCCCATTCAAGCACGGGCTCGATCGCTGTGACGCCGGGATTGAATTGCTGGATGGCTTGTAAAAATAGGGTGAAGTCGAGCGGGGACCAGGGCCATGGATGTTTCTCGGCCATGCTGCTGTTGCTGATTTCCACGAGGGCCAGTGGTGCGGTTTGCGCGGTGCGGTCGCCGTTCGCGGCGAGCCAATCGACGAAGCTGCTTTCGATGACCGCGCACGGGTTTTGGCGGGATTCGCGCATAAGCAGAAGTCCCACGACGAGGACGATCAGCATGAGCTGCGCGGAAGATTTCTGCATCGGGCGAGAGTTAAAATAAATTCGCGGCAAACTACAAACTACAAAAATTGCGGGTCCGTTCCTCCGGACCCAAATGGGAGGCGCGAACTGCGCGTGCCGTCCAAATTGCTCTCAGCGGGCCGCGCGGTGGATCGTGCGGGAAAACGCTTGTCGTCGTTCCCGATTTTGCCACACTGACGCCCCGTCATTCTTCTCCTCATTTTATGTCTAAAAAAATCGCACTCCTCTTCGCCGGCCAGGGGGCTCAAACGGTCGGCATGGGCAAAGATCTCGCAGCGGAGTATCCCGTCGTTGTCTCCATGTTTCAACGCGCAGATGAAATCCTCGGACGTCCGCTGAGCCGCATCGCCTTTGAAGGCCCGGACGAGGAACTCACGCAAACGATCAACTGCCAGCCCGCGCTTTACATTCACGGAATGGCCTGCCTCGCGGCGCTGCACCACGAACTGCCGGCGTTCGCGTTCCACGCGGCAGCGGGTCTGTCGCTCGGCGAATTCACCGCGCACGCGGCGGCGCAGACGTTCGATTTCGAGACCGGCCTGAAGCTGGTCGATCAACGCGCGCGGTTCATGCAGGAGTCCTGCGACGCGACCGAGGGGGCGATGGCGGCGTTGATCGGCGCGGACGAAAATGCGGCGCGCGATCTTGCGGCCGAGACGGACGTCGATGTGGCGAACTTGAACAGCCCCGGCCAGGTCGTGATCTCGGGCGAATCATCGAAGGTGGCGCTCGCCGTTTCGCTCTCGAAAGAACACGGCATCCGCCGCGCGACCATGCTCAACGTGGCCGGTGCGTATCATTCGCGGTTGATGCAATCGGCCTACGAGAAGCTTGGCGAAGTGCTCGGGTTCACGCCTTTTTCCGATCCAAAAGTCACGGTCGTCTGCAACGTCGATGCCGTGCCCGTCCGCGACCACGAAGAAATCCGGCGGTCTCTGCGCGAACAGGTCACCAGCACAGTGCGCTGGACCGAGTGCGTCGAGTATCTGATCGACCACGAGAAGTGCGAACTGTTCATCGAGCTCGGCCCCGGCGGGGTGGTTGCCGGATTGATGAACCGCATCCGCAAAGGCACGCCGATTATTTCTGTGGGTGACGTGCCGTCGCTCAAGAATGCGATTGCGGCGCTCACGGCAGCGTAGGTCCGCGGTTTTCTCATCCAGGAAACAGCCGTCCGCCATTCCTACGCGGGCGCCTGGCCTCGTGGCTACGCGCTCAGTTCCAGCATCCGCCGGATCGGGAGTTCGGCGCGCGCGCGGATCGGTTCGGGAATCAGGATCTGTGGTTCGAGGTGGAGAAGCGCGTCGTGCAGTTTTTCCAGCGTGTTCATCTTCATGAACCGGCAGTCGGCGCACGCGCAGGCCTCCGTCGGGCCGGGGATGAAAATCTTGTCCGGCACCTCGCGGCGCAGGCGATGCAGCATGCCGGACTCGGTGACGATGATGAACTCCTTCGCGCGTGAGTTGCGGCAGAAGCTCACCATTTTTTCCGTCGAACAAACTTCGTCCGCGAGCATGCGCACGGCGTAGGTGCATTCCGGATGCGCGACGACTTCGGCGTCGGGATACGTCTCGCGGATTGCGTTGATCGAGTTTGCCGTGAACTCGACGTGGACGTAACAGTTGCCGCGCCACAGTTCCATTTTGCGGCCCGTCTTTTCCATGACCCACGCGCCGAGGTTCTGGTCGGGCACGAAGAGAATGTTGCGGTCCGCTGGGGCGGCTTCGACGATCTTCACCGCGTTGCCGCTCGTGCAAATCACGTCGCTGAGCGCCTTCACGCCCGCGCTACAGTTGATGTAGGCGATGACGTAGTAATTCTTGTCTGCGTTCGCCTTGAGAAACGCTTCCAGTTTGTCGGCGGGGCAGGAGTCGGAAAGCGAGCAGCCCGCGTCGAGATCGGGCAGGATCACGGTCTTGGTGGGGTTCACGATCTTCGCCGTCTCCGCCATGAAATGAACCCCGCAAAACGCGATCACGTCCGCATTCGTATCGCGCGCCTTGTAGCTGAGGCCGAGCGAGTCGCCCACGAAATCGGCGAGTTCCTGGATTTCAGCGGTCTGGTAGTTGTGGGCGAGAATCACGGCGTTCCGCTCGCGCTTCAGGTTCAGGATGTCTTCGATTAAATCGACTCCGGCAGTGGACATAAGTGGGTCGGGCAAACTACCAAGATGGGGCGCGCATGCGAGCAGGAAATGACCGGGTGGCGCGCAAATTCAATCACAGATATGCGTGGCATTGGCTTCGATCATCGGGAAAAGCGGAAACCAAGTTTCAAGGTGGCGGTGCATTCCCAAAGCGCATTGAGCTAACTTTGGGAACGAGTCCCCATGAACTGCGTTCACCACGCAGCATGTAAATTTCGAGACAGCCGCGTCCGTCGTTATTTGGCTAGTTTTGACCGATTTCGGCCTATTTACGGAGTAGAGTTGAACATACGAAGCATAAGGCCGCGCCACCCTATTCGGCGGGCTTGTTCAACCATGGGTGCAGTCGGAGGGCTCGTGCCTCGCCTCCGCTGCACCCTTTAGCGTTGGGCGTTGCGGCGGTTGTGGAAGACGCCTCAGAATGTCGGTTCCTCACGGGCACCGTGCCAGACGTGCAGAATCTCGACGCTACGGGGCGACTCAGACACGTCGTAGAAGATGCGATATGAGCGGAAAACAATCTCACGCAAAGTGCCGCGTGAGCCTCGTGGATACGTCGGGCCGATGAACGGAAAAGACGCGAGGATGCGAACATGGTCGAGAATACCTCGCCCCATCCGTCCGGCGGCTTGCGGATCGTGGTGGGCGATGTAGGAGCAGATGTCATGGAGGTCTGCAATCGCCGCGTCGGACCAGATTACCTTGAAGTCCATGCGGTCGCCCACGAATCAACGAGTTGGTCAACCTCCTCGTGGCTCTTGGAGCGGCCAGCGGCAATGTCGGCGCGTCCGCGTCGGATGGCCGCCATGATGTGCAACTCCTCGGTAATCTCTTCGAGCGAGGCGACTTCCGGGAGCCTGTTGAGGGCGTCGATTACGGCTTGCTTGTCGGTCATGGGAAAAGATTACCGCCTCGCCGTTACGAAGGCAAGAGGCGCGTAGCAACGCTGCGGATCAGCGACAGGGCCACACGAGCGGCCCGGATTGCAAGTGAGGCGCAATGGCCCGGTTCGCTGCATCCGTTTCGGCTTGATGGGTGGACATTATTCCTTTGGAAGCGCACCAACTGATTTGAGAATGCGGCGAGTAACAAGCTCCCTTTTGGGTAGATCATCGAGTCTGTTGGGCGTGTCGATGTTGAAAATCGTTTTACGAATGGGGAATTCGATATGGATACCGTCACGAGGGTGTGATTGAAAGTGGTGCCAGTCTGCGACTGGCGCGTCAAGGAGCGGCGTGCTTCCAGCCGCCGCGCATGACCGCCACCTTGCAACCATTGCCGGGGAAGGGCTTTTTCCAAGACAGCGGAAACGGCCGCGCTTTCTCGCGCACTCCTGCCGGGAAGAGCGGCTCGACGCCGGCATCTGCGGCCGGCAGCCGCCCGGGAATCACGGTTCCGTCAGCGAAAATGAGCCTCGGCAGGCCACGCCGGAATGCCAGGGCTTTGCGCGAACCGGTTCAGTGGGCTCCACCCGGAGCGAGCCGGAAAACATAAGAAGCATAAGGCCGCGCCACTTTATTCGGCGGGCTTGTTCAACCATGGGTGCAGTCGGAGGGCTCGTGCCTCGCCTCCGCTGCACCCTTTAGCGATAGGCCGTCTCGTCACTGCCCGCCTCCGCCCTCGCCCCAGATGATGTAGGCAATGCCAACGACCAGCGAGGCAACGGCGGCGATGGATAAACCCGGACCAACATAGCCGTAGATGGCGTGAAACAAATCTCCGCTCCATGACGTGACACTGCTCCCCCAAATAGCAGCGCAAAAATACCGGCTGGAAAACAAAAAGGCCGCAATAGCGCAAAAGCCAAAACCAACTGCTCGTCGTGTCATAGTAATTTCCTTTGTCTGCCTATCAGTGTTATTGAGCTGCGCGCGGCAATTGCAGGTAAAATGTCGCGTGTGGCATAACTCCTACAAATGCCGCACGAAAGGGCAAAAACTGCTTTCGGCGTTTCATGGGGCATGTTGCACTCCGGTAATATGGGATCAAGAAAAGATTACGCCAGACCAACGGATTGGGGCCTCCCGCTCCCGGTCGTTTGATGACACGAAGGCAAATCATCGTTGTGGCGACATTCGAATGGCCAGGCAGGCCCTGCTCGGGCCGGATATCGACGCTGCTCTCAATGCGGTGGGTGGCGAAAGAATGGCGAAGCGTGTGGCAGGTGGCCGGTTCCCCTCGTTGCGAAGCCGGGCGGCTTCGCAACGCATACCTGCCGGGAAGCTCTGCTTCGGGGCAGTGGGAGGAGAACGGCGCACCGGCATTCGGCGCATGAACACTCTGCACCCGGCCCGC
Source organism: uncultured Verrucomicrobiae bacterium (assembly GCA_963751395.1). GTDB lineage: Bacteria > Verrucomicrobiota > Verrucomicrobiia > Chthoniobacterales > Chthoniobacteraceae > CAVVUC01. Next base: position 398,731 of record CAVVUC010000002.1, read on the forward strand.
GCAACAGGAATGCGTGTCCTTCATTCCGAGCGGCGCGAAACTGAGTGGAGGAATCTCACAACCGACCCCAAGGCGGAGCGTCGGGATTGCTTGCGGGGTTCCTCGACTCCGTTGCGTTCGCTGCGCGAACTCCACTTCGCTCGGAATGACTCGCGTTTTTCAAACTGATACATTACCAAAAACTTTTCGATTCGATCGGCAGTCCCATTCATTTTCAATGAACGTATGAGTCGCGAACCCAAGAAACCAAAGATCGACACGAACGCGACAGGGCCGCTCTCGAGCCAGCCTTTCGCTTCGCTGGACATCGGAGCTTTGCCGTCCGGGCCGTTGGAAAAGCCTGCCGAACCTGCGGCCCCGGCAAAGCTCGGGCGCGTGGTGCTGCGGCGCGAGACGGCGCATCGCGGCGGCAAAACAGTCGTCATCATTCACGACTTCGCACCGACGATCAGCGGCGGTGCCATCGACGAGTTGTCGCGCAAACTTCGTAAAGCCTGCGGGTGCGGGGGCACAGTGCGCAACCGCGAGATCGAGATTCAGGGCGATCAGCCCGGCAAGATTCGCGCATTGCTGGAGAACGAGGGATTCCGCGTCGCGGGCATCCGCTGAAAGGCAATTCCGACAATCATGCGTGTCATTCCGAGCGTAGCGAGGAATCCCGCAAATTACACCCGGCGTGGCTTGTGAGATTGCCTGCTTTGTTTTGAAACTGGATGGGCAGGCTTGCTTCGTTTCCCCGCTGCGCTGCCAATGATGTCATCGGAGGGACGAGTTCCACGAGTCCCACACTCGAGAAGCCAGGGACTCGCAGAGCTCGTCCCTCCGATTGGAAACCATCATTGCCGACGCCGGCAATAACCGGTTTTGTGAACGCCTCGGAATGACACGCGCTTTTTTCCAAAGCAGTCATGCCCCGACCAAAATCAATAGACCTGTTGCATTCCTTTTGTTCTAATCCCGCGTCAAATTCCAAAACACGACCATGGCATACAAAGACATCACTCCACCGGCTGGCGAAAAAATTTCCATCTCGAACGGCGCACTCACTGTTCCGCCGAACCCGATCATCCCATTCATCCGGGGCGACGGCACCGGACCGGACATCTGGGCTGCGAGTGAGGGCGTGTTCGACGCGGCAGTGGCAAAAGCCTACGGCGGCTCGCGCAAGATCGCATGGTTCGAGGTGTTCGCCGGCCAGGCCGCGAAGGACAAGTTCGACAACTGGCTGCCCGACGACACCGTCGAAGCGTTCAAGGAATTTCTCGTCGGCATCAAGGGCCCGCTGACCACGCCGGTCGGCGGCGGCATCCGCTCGCTCAATGTCGCGTTGCGCCAGATGCTCGACCTCTATGTTTGCCTGCGCCCCGTGCAGTATTTCACCGGCGTCCCGTCGCCCGTGAAGCGCCCGGAGAAAGTGGACATGACTATTTTCCGCGAGAACACCGAGGACATCTACGCGGGCATCGAGTACGCCGCCGGCACGCCGGAGGCGCAGAAGGTTCTGGATTTCCTCGCGCAGAATGCACCCAAGGATTTCAAAAAAATCCGCTTCGGCACCACCGAGAGCATCGCAGACCTGGCGGGATCAAGTCGGGCACGGAACCGATGAGACGATCCAGGTCGGCATCGGCATCAAACCGGTGAGCAAGCAGGGCACTCAGCGGTTGATCTACGCTGCGATCCGTTACGCGATCGACCAGAAGCGCAAGAGCGTGACGCTCGTTCACAAAGGCAACATCATGAAATTCACCGAGGGCGGCTTCCGCGACTGGGGCTACCAGCTCGCGAAGGAGTTCTTCGGCGCGGTCGAGATCGACGGCGGCCCGTGGTGCAAAATCCCCGAGGGCAAACCCGGAGCGGGCATCGTCATCAAGGACGCCATCGCGGACATCACGCTGCAACAAGTGCTCACGCGCCCCGAGGATTTCGACGTGATCGCCACGCTCAACCTCAATGGCGATTACCTTAGCGATGCGCTCGCCGCGCAGGTCGGCGGCATCGGCATCGCGCCCGGCGGCAACATCAACTACATCAGCGGCCACGCCATCTTCGAGGCGACGCACGGCACCGCGCCGAAATACGCGAACCTGGATCGCGTGAACCCCGGCTCCGTCGTCCTTTCGGGTGAAATGATGTTCCGCTATCTGGGCTGGAACGAAGTCGCCGACCTCATCATCAAAGGTCTCAACGGCGCCATCGCCAGCAAGCGGGTCACCTACGATTTCGCGCGGCAGATGGAAGGCGCGACCGAGATCAAGTGCTCGGAGTTCGGCGAGAACATCATCGCCCACATGTAGCGTCTGCGTTTTCCGGGAACGGCATTTCATGCGAAACGGGATCCGGACGGCGGCGGGCGGACGTATAATTTAGCCCGAACTCCGAAGTTCAGATTGGCGGCGGCACCCGCGCCACCGAACCTTCGGAGTTTGGGTTTAGCTTTCACTCCGGCGAGCGAGCGCGTCGCTCGTGCCGGTTCTGCGTCGCGGCAAGAACGATCTTGTTGAAACGCGGCATTCTGTGCCGTGGCAGCGGTTTGAAAGTTCGTGCCAGCACGCTGGAGGCGTTGCGCTCCCCGGAAACGCGGTGTCCGTCGTCCATGCATTGCGATCCCTTGTTTTGCGAGCAGGGTAATAATTTCTAACAGCAGGGACCTCCAGGCCGTGAAACCAGTAAAATGGGCGGTTTCGGCTCTGCGGAGAAAAAAACGCAAGATTGTTTCTTGACACTGCATTATCAAAAGGAGTAATGCATTTTATCAACAGTTAAACAAACATCTAATGACACCATGAATACACCCTTACTTCAGATCTTCACCCGCTCCGCAATTGCCGCCCTCGCAGGTGCTCTCTGCGTCGGTACCAACGCCATCGCTGCCGTGAGCGGCATCAACGCTCCCGCCGGATCGTTCGCGTCGATTCAGTTCGACGACACGACCTCTCTCGATTCCTCCTCAAATCCGGGAACAACAAACATCACTCTTTCAACAACTCCGTGGGGAGGAACGAGCTGGACGCTTCCACTGACCACCGATGGCGTCACCGGCGATCAGGCGAAAGGGAACCTCAACAGCTTCTTTGGCGGACTGACCTACGGCGTAACGCTGAACAGCATCAACCTCACCCAGCTCGCTGTGAACACCGGCTTCGCAACACTTCGTTTGCAGTTCAACATCGAATTCCAAATGGACGCGTTCGGTCTTCCCTCGCAGCCCACGCTTTACCCGAACTTTATCGTCAATGGCACTGTGCAGCCTGCTGCGGGAAGCTTCGCCAGTGTCGGCGGGTTCATCAATTATTACGCCGTCACCACGGCCGGAACGATTGGCGTGGTGGAGACGGTGAATTATGGCACAACGTGGAACACTGCGGGGCCGTTTAGCGGTACGGCGGCAGGCATTCCTAACGTCGGCAACACTCCCGCGCTCGTCGGCGGCACGACGCTCACGCTGGTCGGCAACATCCGGTTCGTCGTGGATCCCTCGTCGATTAGCGTCGAGACGGAGTCCGTGCCCGAGCCATCGACCTGGGCCATGTTGCTCGTGGGTGCCGGAGCCGTGGCGTTCCGCAGTTTCCACAGGAAGAACTGACACCGCCCCACAGTCGCGGGAGCACAGGCGAGGTGCTGTCCCGTCGCTTTTCCACAGAACTCGGCGACGTCGAAGCGCGATGCGTTCAGCATCGTCTTCGGCGTCGCTTCGGTTTTACCTTGCCGCTTTACTTCGACGGACATTTGAGGACAATGCGCGGCGATGAAGGAGGAATGATGAGCGACTTGTTGCGGTTTAGCCGACATCGTTTATCTATTCCGCCGCCTGTTTCGCGATGAGCATCTACCCGACACTCTGGCAGAAAAAAATCCTCTGGGCTGCGATCACCGCGCTGGCCATTTTCTTTCTTGGAGCGCTGGGGGTTTACGTGATCTACGGCGTGGCGAAGGTTCTCGGCTTTTTGCAGCCGATGCTGATCCCCGTCGTTGTGGCGGGCATCCTTGCCTACCTGCTCGATCCCGTGGTCGAATGGCTTTGCCATCGCGGGGTGAAGCGGACGAATGCGGTTCTTTACGTGTTCGGCCTGGTGTTGCTGCCGCTCATCGGCATCGGATTCTGGATCACGCCTCAGATTTACCACCAGAGTGTCGCGCTCGGAAAAGACGTGCCGAATTACGTCGAGTCCACGCGCCACTGGATTTTGACCACCATCCAGAAGTATCAGGAGATTTACGCCAATAATCCCTACATCCGCGACGTGATCCAAAAGACCGGCGACTGGGTGCAGGAGCAATTGCCCACCCTGCCGGGAAAAATCTGGGCGTTCATCAGCAACAGCGTGGAGGGCTTTCTCGGCGCGTTCGGTTTCCTGCTCGGCCTCGTGCTGGTGCCAATCTCGCTCTATTTCTTTTTGAAGGAGGCGCGCACCATTTCCGCGAACTGGAGCGACTATCTGCCGCTGCGCGCCTCGGCGTTCAAGGACGAAGTCGTCTCCTGCCTCATGGAGATCAACAGCTACCTCATCGCGTTTTTTCGCGGCCAGTTGCTCGTGAGCCTTGTGGATGGCGCGCTGATCGGCATCTCGCTGATTCTGCTCGGCCTCAAGTTCGGCATGCTCATCGGGATCATGGTCGCCGTGCTGGCGCTGATTCCCTACCTCGGCGTGATCCTGTGTTGGATTCCCGCCGTGATCATCGCAGCCGTGCAGTGGCAGGACTGGCATCATCCGATCTATGTCACGCTCATCTTCATTGCCGTCCAGCAATTCGAGAGTTGGCTCATTGCGCCGAAGATTGTTGGCGACTCCGTTGGCCTGCATCCGCTGACCGTCATGGTGGCGGTGCTGGGCTGGAGCCTGCTGATCGGCGGTCTGCTCGGCGCGATCCTTGCCGTGCCGCTCACGGCTGCCCTTAAAGTGCTGCTCAAGCGTTACGTCTGGGAGCGGCAATTCGAGAGCGAAACCAAGACGCCGGTGAACGGAAAAGAGTCCGGTGTCGTTGAAAACCAAAAGCACGCATCATGAACCCTTCGTCGCAAAAAGTGATGGTTGTGAAAAGTTCCCGCCGCGACTGGATCATCGGCATCGTCTCGGCCGTGTTGCTCATCGGGTTCATCGTCTTCGGCATCCTCAGCATGTCCCGCAAAGTCGCGGGATATTCAATCACCGGCATCATTGTCACCAAGACCTTCACGCCCCAGCCGGAGGAGCAGGTGACGATCGGCAAGGGAGGAGTGCATGGGCGCAAACTCGATGGGACCTACACGTTCGAAGTGCGCGTCGAAACGGAGAACAATCGAATCTATACCGTATGGGTGGACAAGACTGTTTACGAAGCCTTCAAGGAGGGTGACAGCTACACCTTCATGCGACCGCCACCGCCTCCCAGGTGACGTTTGCGCCAGAGAAAGAAGATCGTCGGATAGACTGCGAGTTCCATCATCGTCGAGGTGACGACGCCACCGATCATGGGCGTGGCGATGCGTTTCATGACATCGGCTCCCGCGCCGTGGCTCCACAAGATCGGCAGAAGACCGGCGATGATCACTGCTGCAGTCATGGCCTTGGGACGGACGCGCTTCACGGCACCGTGATAGATCGCATCGCGCAAATCGGAACGGTTGTGAAGCCGGCCTTCGCCTTTCCATTGCTCGTAAGCAAGGTCGAGGTAGAGCAGCATTACCACGCCGGTTTCCGCATCAAGACCTGCAAGCGCGATGAGTCCGACCCAAACGGCGACGCTCAAGTTGTAACCGGCGAGGTAGATCATCCAAAACGCCCCGACGAGCGAGAAGGGGACCGCAAGCAAAACGATCACCGTTTTCACCAGCGAGCGCGTGTTCAGGTAAATGATGAACACGATGATAAGCAGTGTCAGCGGCACGACGATCATGAGGCGGTGCTTGGCGCGCAGCATGTATTCGTACTGGCCGCTCCACGCGATGTTGTAGCCGCTTGGTTTCTTGATTCGGCCATCGGCGATCGCCTCGTTCACGGCGCGTTGAGCCATCTGGACGTAGGTGCCGAGATCGATGTTCTTCACGTCCACGTAAATCCATGCGTTCGGCACCGCACCCTCACTCTTGATACCCATCGGCGCGCGGACGACTTTGATTGTCGCTAGTTGGCCGAGCGGAACCTGTGCGCCGGATTTTGTCGGAACAATGATCTCACGCAGAGCCTCAAGGTTCTCCCGGTAATCGCGATCGTAGCGCAGGTTCACGGTGTAACGCTCGAGGCCTTCGACCGTTGTGGTCAGCGGCATACCGCCGAGCGCGACTTCGAGCACGTCCTGCACGTCAGCAACGGCGAGTCCGTAGCGCGCGATCTCGTCGCGGTTGATGTCGAACTCGATGTAATTGCCGCCCATCACACGTTCGGCAAAAACCGTGGACGTGCCGGGAACCTGCTTCACCACAGGCTCAATCTCCGACGCGATGCGTTCGAGTTCCGCGAGGTTGGGCCCTGCGACTTTGATGCCGACAGGCGTCTTGATGCCCGTTGCGAGCATGTCGATGCGGGTTTTGATCGGCATCGTCCAGGCGTTGTTGAGGCCGGGAATCTGGATTGCTGCGTTCATCGCGGCGATGAGTTCGTCCGACGTCCGCCTGCGGTGCACGATCACTTTTCCGTCGGCGTCTTTGATGTCCACCGCTGGCCAGTCGGCGTCGGGTTTCAGCGTGATCGTCGTCTCGATCATGTCGAAGGGCGCGGGATCGGTTGCGGTTTCGGCTCGTCCGACTTTGCCGAAAACGCTCTCCACTTCGGGGAAGGAGCGAATGACTTTGTCGGTTTGCTGAAGAACTTCGCGCGCCTTTGTTGGCGAGATGCCGGGGAAGGTCGTCGGCATGTAAAGCAGGTCGCCTTCGTAAAGCGGCGGCATGAACTCCGAGCCAAGGCGGCTGTAGGGGAAATAGGTGGCCGCGAGAATCAATGCCGCCGAGCCGAGAACGAGCCAGCGCCAGCGAATGACAAAATCGATCACCGGATGATAAATCCAGATCAGCAGACGGTTGAGCGGGTTTTTTTCCTCGGGCAGGATTTTTCCACGAATAAAATAGCCCATGAGGATTGGCGCGAGCGTGATCGAGAGGAGCGCGGCTGCGGCCATCGAGTAGGTCTTCGTGAAGGCGAGCGGTTTGAACAGGCGGCCCTCCTGCGCCTGCAACGTGAATACGGGTATGAATGAAACTGTGATGACGAGCAGCGAGTAGAACAGCGTCGGCCCGACTTCGATCGAGGCGTCGCGGATGATCTCCCAGTGCGGCTTTTTTCCGCCGTCGCGCTCGATGTGTTTGTGCGCGTTCTCGATCATGATGATCACCGCATCGACCATCGCACCAATGGCGATCGCGATGCCGCCCAGCGACATGATGTTCGAGCTGATCCCCTGCGCATACATGACCACGAATGAAATCAGAACCGCGGTCGGCAGAATGAGAATCGCCACCATCGCGCTGCGGAAGTGCATGAGGAAAACGATGCAGACGAGAGCGACGACGATGCTTTCCTCGATCAGTTTCTCTTCGAGCGTTTTCACCGCGCGGTCAATCAGCCCGCTGCGGTCGTAGGCGACTTGATACGTCGCATCCGGCGGCAGTCCTTTCATTGCTTCGTCGAGTTTGCGCTTTACTTCGGCGATGACCTGCCGCGCGTTTGCGCCGTAGCGCACGACCACGATGCCGCCGACGGTTTCGCCTTCGCCGTTCCATTCGGCGATGCCGCGCCGCATGTCGGGTCCGAGCTGGATGTTCGCGACTTCGCCGAGCAGGACCGGCGCGCCGTTTGCGCCGACGCGAAGCGCTATTTTTTTCAAATCATCGACATCTTGAATGTACCCGCGCACCCGCAGGACGAATTCCTTCTCCGCCAGCTCGATGGAGCGTCCGCCAACTTCGCCGTTGCTGCGTTTGATCGCGTCGCCGACTTCCGAAATCGACAGGTCGTAGGCGCGAAGTTTGTTCGGATCGACGGTGACTTGGTATTGCTTCACGAAGCCGCCGATCGACGCCACCTCGGACACGCCTTCGACAGCGGTGAGCTGGTATTTCAAATACCAGTCTTGGATCGAACGCAGTTCGGCGAGATTCTTCTCTTTCGACTGGATCGAATACATAAACGCCCAGCCGACGCCCGTGGCATCAGGGCCGAGCACCGGTGTCGCGTTCTTCGGCAACTGTCCTCCGAGGCCGTTCAAATACTCGAGCACGCGGCTGCGCGCCCAGTAAGGATCGGTGCCATCCTCGAAAATCACATACACAAACGAGAACCCGTAGAACGAATAGCCGCGCACAACTTTCGCGTGCGGCACGGAGAGCATCTTGGTCGTGATCGGATAAGTGACTTGGTCCTGCACGATCTGCGGCGCCTGGCCGGGCCACTCGGTGTAAACGATCACCTGCACGTCGGAGAGATCGGGGATCGCGTCGAGCGGGATGTTGCGGATCGCGTAAACGCCGGCAAGCACGAGGACGAGTGTGCCGACGAGCACGAGGAATTTGTTCCTCAGCGAAAAGTCGATGATGGCTTTAAGCATGGCGCTAGCGCGAGTGCGAGGGGTGATCGTTCGATGTCGCCGGCAGCGGGGCGGGCTTCAGCACGGGAATGAGCATCATGCCGCAGCGCGGACACTTTCCGGGTTTGTCGGAATGCACGTCGGCGTGCTCGGACATCGGGCATGTGTAATGATCGAGCCGCTCTTCGGGATGAATGTTCTTCAAGGTTGCCTGCGTCCCCTGATCGTTTGATGTCGCCGGCAGCGGGGCCGGCTTCATCACGGGAATGAGCGTCATGCCGCAGCGCGGACACTTTCCGGGCTTGTCGGAATGCACATCAGCGTGCTCGGGCATTGGGCAGGTATAGTGATCGAGCTGCCCGTCGGGATGAATGTTCTTCAAAGTCGCTTGAGTGACCGGCACCAGCGCCATTTTGCAGATCGGACAGCTTCCCGGCGACGTGTGCAGGATCGAGATGTGTTCCGGCATCGGGCAGACATAGAAAAGCTCGCCGTCTGTCGCGGTTCCGGGTTTCGGTTTGACTTCTGCCGCGTGTTCGTGCGCCGGCGTTTCCGCGGCTCCCGGCCCGGTCATTTTCTGAAGGGCCTCGCGAAGCTGGCTCTCGGAATCGAGCATGAACTGTCCCGAGGTCACAACGCGCTCGCCTTCCTTCAAGCCGTCGAGCACTTGATACATGTTGTTCTCCGCGCGCGCTCCGAGGGTCACCGTGCGCGCCTCGAACTTTCCGCCGTCGAGCGCGACGAACACGGTATTCTTTTCGCCGCTTCGCAACACCGCCGTGTCGGCGACGAGCAAGGCGGATTTGTCGAGTTCGACGTGGATTTCCACTTTGGCAAACATCCCCGGTTTCAGGAAAAAGCCGGGGTTGTGAAATTCCATGCGGACCTGCGCGGTGCGCGTTTTTTCATCCACCGTCGGGTAGATGTAAGTCACGCGTCCGAGGAATTTGCTCTCGGGCAAATACGAAAGGCTCACCGTGGCTTCCTGGCCGAGCTTCACGAGCGCAAGATCCTGCTCGTAGATTTGGGACTGCACCCAGACGACGGAGAGATCGGACAGCTTGTAGAGTGTCTGGCCGGCTTCGACCATCTGGCCTTGCACGACCATTTTCTCCATCACGAATCCGGTGATCGGCGCCTTCACCGCGAGCGTTTTCTGAGCCGTGCCGGCCTTCTCCAACTCCGCGACCTGCTCGTCGGTGATGTCGAAAAACTTCAACTTCGTGAGGGCGCTCGACCGCAGCGCGGGCTGGTTTCGCGCGAGCAGGAACTCGGTTTGAGCGCTCCAGAGGTCCGGCGAGTATATTTCGAAGAGCGTGTCTCCTTTGTGGACTTGCTGGCCGGTGGCGTTGACGTCGAGCTTTTCGATCCAGCCTTTGAACTTGGTCGTCACATCGGCGTCGGCGGTTTCATTTTGAGCGACGATGCCTACCGTGCGAATCACGCGACGCACCGGGCCGCGCGTTACAAGCGCGGTGCGAACGCCCATGTTCTGGACCGTCACGGGGTCGATGGAGATTTGTCCGGCGTCCGTCGCGGCGTCTTCGTAAACCGGCACCATGTCCGTGCCCATGCTGTCCTTGCCCGGCGACTGGCTCGTCTCGCCGGCGTTCATCGTGGATTTGTAGAACTTGATTTTTCGCCCGGCGGATTTCGCGGCTGGTTGTTTCCGGATCGGCGTGAGCGCCATTCCGCAGATCGGGCAGTCGCCCGGTTTGTCCTTGATGATCTGCGGGTGCATTCCGCAGGTGTAGAGCGTTTTCTCCTGCGCGCCGCCGTCTGCGTTCTCGTCGCTTTTTTTCGTGCAGGAGACGAAGAGCAGGGAGGCGATGAGGGTGAAAAGGATGGTGAGAGTTTTCATTTGGAGTTTCTGCTTTCGGTTGGGATGTCGTTGCGGAGCGGGTTCGTTCCGATGATCGCGGCGAGTTCGGCCACGGCGACGTTGTATTCGGTGAGGTAGCTGGCGAGAGTGGATTCAACATCCTGTGCTGTCCGTCTCGCGGTCATGACAGTGAGGAAATCCGACTTGTCGGATTCGTAACTGGCGCGCGTGGACTGCACCGCCTGCACAGCCAGCGGCACGATCTTGTCGCGAAACAACTCGTAGTTGGTCGCCGCAGTGGAGACCTTCCGCAGTTGATCGCGCACCATCGCGAGCGCTTCATTCCGCGCGGCCTCCACGGCTTGCTCGGCGCTCAGCTTGTTCTGTCTGGCCTCCCGGACGCCGGCGGAGTATTTCGAGAAGTTCACCCACGGCACGCTGAAGAAAATGCCCGTGTCGTACTCGCTGATGCCCGCGTTGGACGAGCCTTTGAACTGACGCGCCTCCACGCGAATCTGCGGATCGGGGAACCATTGTCTCTGCGCCAGTTGAACGCGCGCCTTTTCAGCATCGACTCTGGCAACCGCCATCAGAATTTCCGGGCGGTGTGCGAGCGCGAGCGCACGGATTCTTTCCGGTGGAAACGATGTGGCGTATGAAAGCGAGCACGCCGGGCACGGGGAGCGGCCCGGTGGCCGGCCGCGCCATCAAGGCGTTCAACTGCGATTGTTGATCGGAAATCTCACGCTCGATCATCGCGCATGCCCCGGGCAGTTTTGCGAGGTCGGTTTGCGCGAGCAAAAGGTCGGACTGGTTCTGTATTCCCGCCTCGTATTTCGTTTGCGTGACCTTCGTGATCTCGGTGAGCAACTGTTCGTTTTTCCGGTTGATCTCAAGCTGGGCATATCCATTCGCCAGCCGATAAAGCGCCGACTGCGCCCTGCTCACGGCATCCAGTTCGGCGCGCCGCAATTCTTCGAGCGCGATGGCCGCCTCCGCGACCGCCGCGCGCCCCTGGCTCAGGTTCTTTCCCGATACCGGAACCACCTGCGCCGCCATGTATTCGATGTCGGTGAAGGTGTCGAAGCGCGTCGTGTTGCCGCGCTCGAAGTCCGCACCAACCATCAGGTCCTCCCATGCGCGGGCCTGTGGAACCCGCTGTTTCATCGCCTCCCATTTCGCCCGCGCTGCTTTCAGCGACGGATTATCACGCAACACGATGCGAACGACTTCAGGCTGCGAAAGGGATTCCGCAGCTTCTGCCCGGAGGCAGGTGAGCGCCGCCAGGATGGCAGCGACGTATTTAGTTTTTGGATTCATTCATCAGAGATTTGTTCGTTTCTACTGCAACCAGGAACGCGCACGAAAAGACGGCGCGCCCATTTCAGCGGCGAAAGACCAATCTCAGATGAGGCGGACGCAGAAAAGATCGAGCGGGGGAGGGCTGTGGTTTGGTTCGATCGAATTGTCAGCCCGCGAGTCGAATGACAAAGCGGGCAGGGGAGGAAGAAATTGAACTGCCGGATGAGGGGTGATGTCGGTTCCGGTCGTGCCGGAGCCAGTGCGGTCGAGAGGAATCGGAAGATTGGCACCTGATTGCTGCGACATGCCGCAGCAGGAGTCGGGCGTGCATCTGCAGCATTTGCACGGCTGCTTTTTCAACTGGCACGACGCAGCGACTACGGGCAACGCCAGGAAACTGGCCAGCAGTGTCAGAATGACTAAAGCGCGTGTCATGGTGCTCGACGCAAAAGCTAGGTCGCCCCGGCACCCCGGTCAAACAAAAGCTGCCCGGCGCTCGCTGTTGTCTTCGAGCGGTGGACAGTTGCAGTATTTGAAACTGATCGAAACGAGCTACACCGAAACCACGGTGCAGGTGCAGGCACCGGCCAATAGCCCAAAGATGTTCTTCAGGGTGGAACTAAACCGGTAGCTGTCTTGGTGGTTAAGATTTCTCGGGAAGCTTGGGCACGGCGATAGCAGGGATGCTGCTCGCAGGCTTGTCGAGTTCAAGAGCGACGACGGTGTCATTCGCGTTTCTGGCCGATACGGGAACCTCGATCTCCAGGCCTCTCTCGGTTTGCCGGAGTTTGGCTTTTCCTCCCGACAGAATGCGTGAACCAACCACCTTCGCCTCGATGGCGGGAAGCACGAGCGGACCGCTCTGAGGCCATTTAAGCACATGCACGAAAATGGTATTGCCCTTGCGGGTGGAGGCACCGTAGTCGCCGGGTTTGAAAGGTCCTCCGCGGGTGCCGTGAATGCTCTCGCCATGCACTTTCATCCAGGCGGCCAGGCTCTTGAGAACCTCGACCTGGCGCGGTTCGATGCTGCCGTCCGGCATGGGACCGACATTGAGAAGAAGGTTGCCATCGCCTCCGACGCAGCGCGCGAGGATGCCCACGACTTCCTGCACAGTCTTGATCTTGTCGTTCGGTTTCCATGCCCATTGCTTGCCGAGTGTCATGCAAGTCTCCCAAGGACGCTGGTCATCATAGCCGCCGATATTTTGCTCGGGGGTGTAGAAGTCGGCATACGGCGAAAGGATCTGACGGTTGTTGTTCCCTTTTCCCAAGTCGAGGCGGTTGGTGATCAGGATTTCCGGCTGCAATCTTTTAACAAGGGGATAAGTGGTCGCCTGATCGTACATCGGTTCGCGTCCGTCGTAGTCAAACCACAGCACATCGACCTTGCCGTAGTTGGTTAGTAGCTCGCTAAGCTGGCCCTGCATCCGCTTCACGAACTCGGCATTGCGCTCCGTGCGGAAGTCGGGGTCCTTCCAATCCATCGGCGAGAAATACCAGCCGAGTCTCATTTTGTGCCTGCGAACAGCCTTCGCAAACTCCGCGCTGACATCGCGCCGGAACGGCGTTGCGGAAATGTTGTAGCCGCTTGTCTTTGACGGCCAGAGCAGGAAGCCATCGCAATGCTTCACGGTCAGCACCGCATAGCGCATCCCTGCTTGGCTGGCGAGCGACATCCATTCGTCCGGGTTGAACTTCACCGGGTTGAATTCCTTGTAAAGGTTGTCATACACCTCGACAGGAATACTGCCTTTGTTGGGACACATTGGATTCGAGTTGGCGCGCGACCAACTGATCTCCGTGCCCTTGAGACTCACCGGTCCCCAGTGAACAAAAAGGCCGAACCGAGCGTCGCGCCACCAGGCCATCCGGGCATCGCGCTGGGCTGGCGTTTTGGCTGTTTCAGGCGCGGCAACTGTGGCGGTCATTGTGCCGGCGGCGTGGGCTTGAGTTAGTGTGGCAGCCAGCACAAAGGCCAGCAAGGCGTGCTTTAGAAGGACTGAATTCGATTTCATGCTCATAGTCTATTTCTTGTCGTAAAAGCGCACATAGTCGTATTCGGCCATGGCGGGTAGTTTGGAATCGTCCACTGCCTTCGTCTTGCCGAGCGACGAGGCGATCGTGGTCAGCCAGATGTTCTGCTTGCTGTGACTGAAATGGGAGACGGGCACGGTCTGCACCAGTTTCCCGTCGAAGAAATACTTTACCGTCCCGGGTGTGAACTCGCAGCCGAAGACATGAAAGTCAGCGGAAAGATCGGGCGTCTGCACACCTTTGCCACCCATCGCAACGTGCGGTTTGGGATTCCACTTGTGGACGTTGACGCCATAACTCGTGCGCTTCACCGAATCGTTTTCGCAGACGTCGAGTTCCTGCGCTGAGGTTGTGGCACCTGTGCCGCCCTTGCCGTTGTGCAGCATCATCCAGAACGACGTGTGCCAGCCCGCTCCCGGCGGAGTTTTGAAGCGCGCTTCGTAGTAGCCGTATTTGAACGCCTGCTTGCTGATGACTCCGGCACCGGTGTAATGCTTGCCGGCCGCATCCTCTTTCTTCACCGCGAGGCGCAACGTGCCGTTGGCGACGGAAACATTCTCCGGCTTCTGCGTGCTCCACATCTTGCTGTCGGTGCGGTAGTCCCATTTGCCCCTGTCGAGCGTGACGTCATTGAACTCATCCGACCAAGCAAGCTTGTAACCGGGCATCGGGGCCGATGGGAGCGGTGTCAATTGCGCGAGGCAGGAAGCCGAGGCGAGGAGAGTGAATGCGGACGAGATGAGGGCTTTTGGTTTCATAAGGGTAATGGTTGAATTTAGGTGATGAGTTACTTGACGACATCAAGTCGCAGGACAGATGCGATCGGGTCCGGCGCTTTGGCCGGAAGCGCGACTGAAACTTGTGAACCGGTCTGAGTGACTTTCAGCGCCGAATGACCTGGGTCGGCCAGAAGAGTAGCCCCGGTGACTTTTCCTTTTACTCCGGCAAGCTCAAAGCTGCCCGACGGCCACTTGAAGAGATGGATGTAAATCTTCCCCGGCTTGGTCGTGCAGCGCCAGTCCCACTTGACCACAAACTTCGGTTTTCCGTCCTTGCCTTTCCCCGGCTCGACCGAACCGCCTTCGGCTCCGAAGATTGTCGGCTTGGTTCCGTAAATCGCCTCGCCATTCACCTTCATCCAAGCGCCCATCTGTTTCAGGCGCTCCACGCATTCAGGCTGAATGGTGCCGTCCGCCATCGGACCGACATTGAGCAGGTAGTTGCCGCCCTTGGATACGGAGTCGATCAATTGCCGGATCAGGGTTGCGGCGCTCTTCCATTTGCGATCGAGCGCGCCATAGCCCCAATGCTCGTTCATTGTCATCGCGCACTCCCAGTCGGTGTCCTCGAAGCCGGTTGGCGGGATGTAGCGCTCGGGCGTCGAGTAATCACCGGGACCACCGTATTTCAGCCGGTTGTTCATGATGAGGTTCGGTCGCGTGCGGAGGACAGTTAGGAACTTATCCACCTGTGTCATGTTCATGTTACCAGTAGGCGTGTCGAACCACATCAAGGCAGGGATGTCCGGACCGTAGTTGGTGAGCAGTTCCTTGACTTGAGGCAGTGCAACCGTGTCCACGTAAGTATTAAAGTCGCCTTTCTGCTCTTCGTCCCACGGGCCTTTCGCGGAAGTTACAAAGCCGCCTCCCGGATTGGTCCAGTCCTGTCCCTGGGAATAGTAGAATCCCAGTTTGATTCCCTCCTTCCGGCACGCCTCCGCAAGCTCGGCGATCGGGTCGCGCTTGAATGACGTGGCGTCGCGGATGTTGAACTTGCTGACCTTGGTCGGATACATCGCGAAGCCGTCGTGATGCTTGGTCGTGATCACGATGTATTTCTGCCCCGCTTCCTTCGCCAGCCGGACCCAAGCTTCGGCGTCGAACGCTACAGGGTTGAAAATGGCGGCGTTCTTCTTGTATTCCGCCACCGGAATCCGTGCGTGGGCGTACATCCACTCCGTGTTGTAGTTCTTGCCATTGAGGTTGCCACCCTGGATCGCATAGAGACCCCAGTGGATGAACAGGCCGAACTTCGCGTCCCTCCACCAGGCCATCCGGGCGTCGCGCTGCGCCTTCGTCTCGCCGGGAAAAAACGGAGTCGGACACCACGAGGGCTTTGTGCCTGCTGGAGGCGGAGTGGCTGCTGGATTCTCGCCGACCTCGGCCTCCTGGGCATGGGAGAAAGCCGGCATGCACAGCGCGAGGCCGAGTGCGGCGATGAGGCGGGGTGCGATCTTTCTCATCGAAGTCGGGCCGCTACGAGTTGACGGCACGAGTGGCCCGGCTACTTCTCAACGACATCGAGACAGATTACCGAGGCAAGTTCCCCCGGTGCCTTTTCCGGGAGTGCGATGGAAGCACCCGTGTCGGTTTGCGTGACATCGAGCGCTTTCCGGCTCGGATCGGCCAGCAGTGAAGCCTTGGTGATCTTGCTCTTCACCGCCGGCAATTCCAGCTTTCCGGCCGGCCATTTGAACACGTGGATGTAGATCTTTCCCTGCTTGGTCGTGCATCGCCAGTCGGCTTGTTTCGCGACAAACTTCGGCTTGCCTTTTGCATCCTTCTCTGTGTCGCTCCAACTGCCGTATTCATCGCCGAAAGCGGTGGTGCCGCAACCATAGATCGCCTCGCTGTTGACCTTCATCCATTTGCCGACACCGCGCAGGCTGTCCTGGCTGGGCTGCGGGATCACGCCTTCCGCGGTAGGACCTACATTGAGCAGGTAGTTGCCGCCTTTGCTCACGATATCCACAAGTTTGAACACGAGGTCGTCGGGCGTTTTCCAGTCGTGATCGTCCTTTTTGTAGCCCCAGGTGTGGTTGAGTGTTGCCGGCGTCTCCCAATCGCCTGCTTTCGGCAGTTCGGGAATATGGTTGTCGCCGGTGGAAGCGTAGTCGTTATGACTCCCCTGACCGATGCGTCCACTAACAAGACACTTAGGCTGAAGTTCATGCACCAGCTTCTCAAACTTGGCCGCGCGCTCCGGGGTCATGTTCTTCGGCACGTCGAACCAGATGAGTCCGAGCGGGCCGTAGTTGGTAAGAATTTCGCGCACCTGCGGCAGCGACTTGCTGTTGAGATACTGGTCGAAGTCCTTCTTGTCGTCGGGGCCGAAATCCCACTCATTGCCCATGCCATTGGGCTCATGCCAGTCGAGCGATTGCGAGTAGTAGAAGCTGAATTTGATGCCGCGCTTCGCGCAGGCGGCGGCGAGTTCCTTCATCGGGTCGCGCTTGAACGGCGTCGCATCGACGATGTTGTAGGGGCTGACCTTGCTGCCGAACATGGCGAAGCCGTCGTGATGCTTCGAAGTGATTGTCAGATACTTCATGCCGGCGTCCTGCGCGAGCTGCGCCCAGGCTTCGGCGTCGAACTTGACGGGATTGAACTGCTGCGCGAGTTGCTCGTATTCCTTCACCGGGATTTTTGCCTTGTTCATGATCCACTCGCCAATGCCGGCGACCGGCTGGCCTTTCCACTCGCCGGCGGGCACGGCGTAAAGTCCCCAGTGGATGAACATCCCGAAGCGCGCCTCGCGCCACCAACCGATGCGCGCGTCGCGCCCGGCCTTCGATTCGGGAGTAACAGTTTCCGGGGTTTGCGCATTCGAGAATGCGGCGGTTGCAAGCAGCGCTCCTGTGGCGATGAGTGTTAGTGCGGTTTCTTTGATCATGGTTTGCATAGGTTCGTTAAAGGATACCGCCGGGCGGTTACTTCCCGCGCGGTGGGTGGCCGACGGCTTCTTGGAGGTATTTTTTCAAGGCGGGTTGCTTCACGGGCGGGACCAACCCGGTCCAGTCCATCAGCGGCTTGATGTTGCCCACCGAAGTCTCCGTGCGGAAGCGTAAAGTTACAATCTGCTGCGGCTTGACTGGGAAACTGTAGCTGGGTCCGCCTTTGAGCGGCTGCGCATTGGCTCCTGTAAGGTCGGTGAGAGCGGCTTCTGTGTGAGGAAGGTTCAAGGTGACCTCGGCGTTGCCGCTGAATCCGAGCGCCTCGGCGAGCCGCACTTCGATGTCGGCTCCATCGCGTCGCATGACCTCGACGATGACGTTGGATGAGGTGGTCAAAAACGATTGCGGCGCACTCTCTTTGCCCTGGACCGCAATGGGCGGGCAGTTGTATTCCCAGGCCATCTGCGGAATGCGCGCTTCCTTCCAGTCCGTGTCGCGCACAGCCAGCGCGTATTCCAGCCGGTGCCGGCCTTTGCCGCTGAGCCATGCGTTCGGATAGCCGTAATATTTCTCGACCGCGTTGTAGAGGAGAATGGTCGGGGTTTTATCGGTGATCTCGCGTCCGGGCAGCCCGCGGTCAAGCAGCGCGACGCCGCCGCCACCCGGCAGCGTGTAATCGCACCAGCGCACCGCGGGCAGGATGCCGGAGGTCCAGCCGGGAAGCGCGTCGGTCGGCTTCGGCCAGGCACCGTGCGAGAAGCCGAACGGGATGCCGCGCCTGATTTCCGTCGGCGCTTCGACAAGCGGAAACTCGGCGAGCACCACAGTGCGGTCGGGGATGTCGTTCAACTCGGTCTCGAAGTCGATGCGCGGATAGCTCTTGTTGAAGCGCACCACCCGGCGGCAGGGAGTGTCGCCAAGCAGCTTGCCGGTGATCTCGACCGAGATCGCCACCGTATTTTCCGTGACGCGCATTGTCGATTCCGAATCGCCCGATGTGGCAATGCGCGGACGCTGCGCGCGCTCGAAAAGATTGTCGCCAGCCTCGCTGTGACCGGTCAGCCCTTTTTCGGCGACGAGCACGTTCGCCGGTCCGCCCAGGACTTCGCGGCCCGAGGGCTTGAGCTTGAGGCTCACAATCGCGCCTGTCTTCGCGTCGAGCGTGGCCGAGTAGAATTTCGTGTCGATTGTCTCCGGCAACGCAATTTCCTTCGCCTCAACCGAAATCGCAGCCGGACCGATGCCGACTGACGGCAGGCTGGCTTCGTAGCTTCCATCCACCGGGTCGTGCCGCTCCCAGTTGAGCGGATTAAACAACAGCGTCGCGCCGTCGCCGCCAGTTAGCTTTCGCGATGCTTCGGACGTGACCCCGGCCGTATTTGTCTCGACCCATTCGAAGCGGTCCTTTGCGTCCCACGAGTTGGCGTCCTCGAACACCATGCCGCCCGCCGCACCCCAGAGTGTGTTGCGATCCATGTTCAGCAGCATGAGCAGCCACGCATGATTCAATAACTCTGCGGGGTAGTCGTAACCCGCCTTCAAGCTCGCGATGGTCGCCATCGTCTCTGCGGCCTGAAGCGCGTGCTCGTCCCGGCGATACCAAGATTTGACCCGATGGTTCTGCACCCAGAACGCGCTCCAGGTGTAGCGCGTGCCGCTACGAACTGTGCGCAGGTCGAGCTTGTCCAGCGACAGCTTGTCGTAATAGTCGCTCAACGTGGATAACTTCAACGGCACGTCCGGTGCAAACGTCTTCCATAACTCAAGCAGCTCGGTCGGGTTTTCTTTTCTTGCCGGTGGGAGCGAGTAGTCGCCCTTGCCGCCGAGCACAAGGATTGGTGCGCCTTTCGGAGTCGAAGGGGTCTTTTTCGCGAAATAGCTTTCGAGATCCTTGAGCTGCTGCTGCGTGAACGGGTTTTTCTCTGCAAACACCATGCTCACGCCGTCCTTGCTCCAGTCGGAATACTGTTCCGTCACGAGCGTCGGAATGCGCGAGCCGTCCGGCGACTCGGAGTAGAATAGAGTTTTCCCGGCCGGATTGTTCCGGCAATAGACGAGTGCTTCGAGACCGAGCTTTGCCACGATCTGCGGCATCTGCTCATGAATTCCGCATGTGTCGATCGCCCAGCAGAAGCGCGGGCGCACGCCCATGACCTGCTGCTGCCAGCGCAGGCCTTCCACGCCCATCTTCGCCAGCGCCTCGCCGCCCGAAAGGCTGACCGTCGGCTCGAGGAAGAAGGCATTGACCAGTTCCACGCGCCCTTCCTTTACTCTCTTCTTCATCTCCTCGAACCGCTCGGGGACGAAGTTCTGAATGGCGATCATGTTGTTGCATTCAGACAGGACAAAGTTGTAGTTCGCGTCGTCGCGAACCCTGTCCAGGTGTCTGAGGTAAGAGTTCGCGCAGTAATTGCGTTCGACCGACCAGTTGGCCAGCCACCCGCAGCTTGCAGGATGAAAGTTGGGAACGATATAAACGGGCGGAAGCGTGTCCTGAGTCTGTGCCGGGCTGGACGAAACAAAACCGGCGGCGACAAGAAGAGTCAGGAGGGCGGGGAATGTTCTCATAATGAAGATGCGATTGCTGCGTGGCGGGCAGATTGGGAGGATGAAAGCAAAAAGGTTATCGGAAAGTGATCTCCGAAATCGCCGGCGTGTCGTTGGCTTCAAGAATGTTCAGGCGGACCTTGTCAACTTCGACTTCCTTGAACGACTCCTTTAGGAACGGTCCCACTGTCGTTCCCTCAAGAAACGGCTTCCACTCGCCGTCCTGTTGCTTCTCCACGGCGAATTTCTGGATGCGTTTGCCGCCGAACTCTTCGATAACAAGCGTCCGGATCTTTCGCTTGCCGCCAAAGTCCAGCGTCAGAGTCGCCTGCCTCGCCTCCTTGTCCGCAGACCAATAAGTCTTTGAGTTACCGTCCACCGCCTTCGATGCCTCAAAGGCGAGGTTGCTATTTAACAAGCTTGAAGCGGTTGCTTTGACTGTTGCCCCACTAATCGCCCCCTCGGGTGTAATTGGCTCGATGGCCATTGCGCTGCCCGCCATTTCAAGTTTTACCAAGGTGTCGATATCCCGACGATCGCCGGCCGGTACAGAGACGGTGACGCCTTCATTGGTCTGGTCAACCTTGACTGTGCCGCCAGTCAGGAGCTTGCTTCTGGTGATCTTTACAGGAAGCGGTGGAAGCTTTATGGATTCTTGACCGGCAGGCCAGTCAAGGACGTGGAGGTAAATGGTGTTGTCTTTGCGAGTGGTGGCGAAACTCTTCGTCGGCTTGTAAGGACCGCCGCGTGTGCCGTAGATGCTTTCACCGTATTTCTTCAACCATGCGCCCATCTCCTTCAAACGCTCGACCTGACGCGGCTCGATCTCACCGGTCGGCTCGGGGCCGACGTTGAACAGCAGGTTGCCGTCGCCACCATTGGTCTGGATGAGTGTTTGCAGGCACTGCTTGAGCGACTTCATTTCGTCGTTCGGTTTCCATGCCCACTGGTGACAGATGGTCATGCAAGTTTCCCAGGGCCGGTTCATTTGGAATCCACCGATCTTCTGCTCCGGCGTGTCGTAGTCACCTTTGGCTCCGGTCCGGTTGTTGATCACGATGTCGGGCTGAATCTTGCGGGCCATGTTGATGACGCTCTGTCCGCGCGCATAGTCAAACTTCTGCGGCACGTCGAACCAAAGGGTGAAAAGCGGCCCATAGTTCGTGAGCAGTTCAGTGACCTGGGCTTTGAGATACTCGGTGTAGCCATCAAGGTTGGATTCAGGCCGCACTGTCTTGCCACCGGGACTGGTCACGGGGAAATCCGGATGATGCCAGTCGCAGGTTGAGTAATAGGTGCCAAAAGGCATTCCTTGCTTCTTGCATGCTGCGGCCAGTTCCTTCACCACGTCGCGTTTGAAGGGCGAGTTCATGATGTTGTAGTCGGTCTGCTTCGTGTCCCAGAGACAAAAGCCGTCGTGGTGCTTGGTGGTTAGCACCATGTATTTCATTCCGGCGGCCTTGGCGATGCCGACCCACTCGTCGGCGTTGAACTTCACCGGATTGAATTTCTTGTAGAGGCTGTCGTATTCCTCGATGGGTGTCTGATTGCCGCCGCGGGACCAGCCGATTTCCCTGCCGGTGAGGCTGACCGGTCCCCAATGAATAAACATGCCGAAGCGCGCATCGCGCCAGCGTGCAATCGCGGCATCTTGAACCGGGATCGGCGTGACGTTTTTGTCGGGTTCCGGTGCTGCAGTCAGTGTGAACAGTGGAAGGGCGAGAGTTAGAACGAGTGTGCGAGTGTTCATAAGGTGTGAGTTTTGAATAGATTTGCCGGACATGGTTATGGAGCGGGAGATGGTGTGGGCGTGGGTTTGGGCTTCTTGGGTTCGGGTTTTGCCGCAACCTCAGCCCCGATCGGGTCGATTGGCTGGATGTCCATCGCCGGCTTGTCGATCTCAAGTTTCACGAGGGTGTCGATCTCCTGTCGGTTGCCTGCGGGCACGTCGATGGTTACTCCTTCGGCGGTCTGCCTGACCGTAACTTCTCCGCCGGTCAGCAGCCTGCTGGCAGTGATCCTGGCCGGCAACGGTGCCAGCTTAACTCCGCCCTCCGGCCACTTGAGAATGTGGACATAGATGGAGTTGTCCTTGCGGGTTGAGACATAAGACCTGCCCGGTTTGTAAGGGCCGCCGCGCGTTGCATAGATGCTCCCGCCGTATTTGTCCAGCCACGCACCCATCTCCTTGAGTCGGGCGACCTGCCTTGGTTCTATCTCGCCGCTCGGCATTGGGCCGACGTTGAAGAGCAGGTTGCCATCGCCACCCGCGCTGCCGATCAACACATCGAGACATTGCTTGAGGGACTTGAGCTGGTCGTTCGGTTTCCAGGACCACTGGTGGCAAATGGTCATGCAAGTCTCCCAGGGAAAATCCATCTGAAATCCCCCAACACGCTGTTCGGGCGTGCTGAAGTCCCCCCACGGTCCTCGTAGCGGCCCGCTGCCACAGCGCGTGGTTACAAGGATGTCCGGCTGCAGTTGCCGGATCATTTTGAAAAGGCCCGGGTTGTCCCATGTCGCGGAGTCGTTGACGCCGCCGGTTCTGTCGAACCAAAGCGACTGCAAGGGGCCATAGTTTGTTAAGAGTTCCCTGACCTGGCCGTGCAGGTATTCGATATAGCGCGCGTGGTTCTCCGTGCAGAAATCCGGGTGATGCCAGTCGGGCGGGGAGTAATAGACACTGAATCTCAGACCGGCCTTCTTGCAGGCCTTGGCCAGCTCCGCGGTCACGTCGCGCTTGAATGGCGTGTTGGTGATCTTGTAATCGGTGAACTTGCTGTCGAACATGCAAAAGCCATCGTGGTGCTTGGCGATGAGCACCATGTATTTCATTCCCGCCGCCTTTGCGATCGACGCCCATTCGTCGGCGTTGAATTTCACCGGATTGAACTGCTTGTAGAGATTGTCGTATTCCTCGGCGGGAATGCCTTTGGTAACTGTCTCCTTCCGGTCGCGTCTTTCGCCTGCACGGCTCCAGCCGATCTCGGTGCCTTTGATGCTGACCGGTCCCCAGTGGATGAACATGCCGAACCGCCCGGCCTGCCATTTTGCAATCGCTTCGGGAGGCGCACCGACGTCTTTATCCTGGGCGCGTGATGGGATCATGCCGGCAAGACACAGCGCCAGCAGAAGGTAAGTTTTGGGATACATGGGAAGTGAGGGTTGGAGATTAATCAAGATGGTAAACTTCGTGAGCGTCGGACCAGATCTTGCCCTTGGCCTTTGCCTCGGGCAGAGGGGCCTGGCAGGGATCTGTCTCCTTCCACCAGCGACGGGTTTCGGCGTCTGCAGCCATCTTTTTCATGTCGGCATCGAAATCCTTGCCCGTGTATTCGAGGTAGGAAAAGAGATAGCTCTTTCCGCCAATCTTTGCTTCATAGATCGAGTAATTCCGGATGTTGCACTGCTTGAGCATCTTGTTCACCGCCGGCCATGGATGTGCATGCAGGTCTCGATAATGAGCGGCCTTCTCTGCTTTCAAGCCGGTAACCCAGCCGTAGCGCTTGACGTGAGGAGAAGCGCAGCCGGTGACAAGAACGACAAGTGTCAGGAGTGGAATCAGGAGTGTGTTTTTCATAGTTAGGTTGGTTGATTGGATTGGAGGGTTGGCTGGATTGGTGGAGTTGAGGTTGTTTGAAGTTGGCGCCGTGCAAGGTTTTCTTTTCACGTCATTTGTCCCAGCAGTGCCACAAGCCGGGTTCGGGAGCCTGTGAGGTGCCTGCGCATTGCGGCTGCGGCGGCGGGGGCATCGCCCCTGGCGAGGGCTTGATAGATGGCCAGATGCTCGCTGAGGTTCAGTTTGACCAGTTCCTTGTCAATGTAAGTCAACCGGGCAAAGCGTTTGCCGACATTCCGCAGCAGCGCACCGAGAATGGCCGCATAGAGATTGCTGCCGGCCGATTCGACAATCGCGAGATGAAAGTCGATGTCGGCCTCGCCAAATTTTTTGAAGTCATGCTGATGCGCCTTCATCTGATCGACCCGCGCCTTTACCCGCGCAAGCGACTCCGGGTCCCCCGATTTTGCGAGACGCTCGGTGCAGTCGGACTCGACGAGGATTCGCAGGTCCATGAGTTCCAGAAAGGAGCGTTCGTCGGTCGCGAGCGCGGAATAAAGCTGGAAAGCCAGGCGAAGGTGTTCCTGCCCGAACTCTTTGACGTAACTGCCGCTGCCCTTGACGCTGTGCAGGATGCCGCGGGCCTTCAAATGATGGATCGCCTCACGGATGACCGTTCGACTGACGGAGTAGGTCGCGCAAAGTTCGTCCTCGGACGGAAGCCGGTCTCCGGGATGAAGCCGGCCGCTGAGTATGCTCGATTCGATCGCCTGCGAAACGCCGGCGCTCTTGCGATGACTCGATCGGGAGGGAACTGCCACAGGCGGTGAAGTTGTATGACAAATATCTTCTTGCCAAGGAAAAAGTTGTCATACAGATTCGGCGGCGTTTTACCGGGCATCACCCGCAACAGAAAGCCTCCTATGAACTCATCCATTGGCCAAATCGACTGGATCATCATCGTCATCTACCTCCTCGCCGTTGTCGGCCTCGGCGTCGCGGCGGGATTCATGCACCGCAAAGGCGAGCGGGGAGGGGAGGGAGGGCACTACTTTCTCGCCGGCAACACGCTCGCATGGCCGGTCATCGGCCTTGCGATGTTCGCGGCGAACATCTCCACGGTTCACCTCGTCAGCCTCGCCGAAGCGGCTTACAAGTTCGGTCTCGTCTTCGGCAACTTCGAGTGGATGGCGGGCTTCACGCTCATCCTGCTCTCGCTCTTCTTCGCGCCGCTTTACCTGCGCTCGAAGGTCGCGACGCTTCCTGACTTCCTCGAACGCCGTTTCAATCGCGGCTGCCGCGATGTGCTCGCGGTGGTGTCGTTGTTCTCGGCCATCGTCATTCACATGGGCGTCGCGCTTTACACGGCGGCGTGGGTGCTGCGCGGCATTCTCGGTCTCGCCCCCGGCGCGACGATCATGGGCGTGGATGCGCTGATGCTCTTCATCGTCGTGCTCGGCGTGCTCACCGGGGTCTATACGATGGTCGGCGGCTTGCTCGCCGTGGTTTGGACGGAGAGCGTGCAAACCGTGCTGCTCCTCGTCGGTGCGGTGGTGATCACGTTCGTCGGTTACATGAAAATCGGCGGCTGGAGCGAACTCGCCCACACTCTCGCCAGCAATCCGCATCCGCTCGCCAGCGTCGAGGGGAGTAAGGTCACCTGGGGCACGGGCAACTTCCTGAACATGGCCCGCACATCGAGCGATCCTTCAGGACTGGCGTGGTATTCGATTCTGCTCGGCTATCCGGTGCTCGGCATCTGGTATTGGTGCTGCGACCAGACCATCGTGCAGCGCGTGCTCGCCGCGAAGGACGAGAAGCACGCCCGGCTCGGCCCGCTTTTCTGCGCGTTCCTGAAAATCTGGCCGGTGTTTTTCTTCGTGCTGCCCGGCGTGATCTGCGTGGCGCTCGTGCAGAAGAACGCCTTCGACGGCGCGGCTCCGCAGACCGCCGCCGACACCTACACCTTCCTCATCACGCATCTGCTGCCGGTAGGTCTGAAAGGCCTCGTCGCCGCCGCGATGCTGGCCGCCGCGATGCAGACGTGCTCCGCCGCGCTCAACTCGACCGCCACGCTCGTCGCGTATGATCTGTTCAAGCGCCACAAGCCCGACATCAGCGATCACAAACTCGTGACCATCGGAAAGTGGACGACCGTCCTCGGCACGATCCTCGCCATCGTGGCGTCGCCGCTGTTCGGGCATTACACGACCATCTTCGAGGGCATCAACAAACTCATCAGCTACGTTGCGCCGCCGATCACCACAGTGTTTCTGCTCGGCGTGTTTTGGAAGCGGGCTTCCGGCATGTCCGCTTTGATAACGCTCGTCGGTGGGATGGGGTTGGGAGCGGTGACGTTCTGCCTCGATTTCTTCAAGGACAACATTGTCGGCAAGGGTGCAACCGCCGAAACCATCGCTGCCTCGCCGTTGTTAAATTTCACTTACAACATCGCGCTAAAAGATTTCATGCTGGTGGCGTTCGTGCTTCTGGTCATTTGCATTGCGATTATGATCGTGACGACGCTCATGTTCCCCGCGCCGCTCAAACCCGAGGCCGTGCCGCTCGTATGGGAAGACTGGCGCGAGCCATTGCGCGGCGAAGCCAAGGGGCATGGCTTGGGCAACTATCGTCTCGCTTCAGTGGCGGTGCTCGCCACGTTTGCAGTTCTCTATTTCATCTTTCGCTGACCGGGAATTCGCCTCCGAGCCATGAAAGCACGCCGGCGTGGTGCATTACGTCCAGCCGGACGTGGTGCGGCTCGCGGGCATCACGGAATTCTGGCAGGTCGCGGACATGGCGCGCTGCTACAGCCTGCCGGTCGTGCCGCATGTCGGCGACATGTGCCAGGTGCATCAGCATCTTTGCTTCGCGCATCCGGCGTGTTCGCTGCTCGAATACATTCCGTGGTTGAGCGACTGGATGGAGGTGCCAGCGAAAATTGTGGACGGTTTTTACGTCGCTCCCCAAGGTTCCCGGAGCCGGAATGACGCCGAGCCGCAAGGCGCTCAAGACCCTTAACAAGGTTTGATGTTCCAGCTCATCGAAAGCATGGAAAAAAATCGTCTGTCTCGTCGTTGGCACCGTCCTGGCTTGCCCGCCCAACTTATTGGCGGCGGTGGACGTGCAGCAGACTGGCAAGGTTGTCGTTCTGGCGAACGGAAAGGTTGCGCTCACGATCGACTTGGAGCGGCGACGGTTTGCGGTCACTGATACCGCAACCAAGGAAGTCGTGCTGGATAATGCCTGGATGGCGGCCGCGTTCCACGCCGATCGCGAGGTCGCGTGGGTTGGCAATTTGATTCGCTGCAACCTGAAAGCGAATGAAACTTTGATACTTCAGCCGTGCAAAGGAGTATCATCACGATGCAGCGATCTGCCGACCGGTCGTAGATTCAAAAAAATACAATGATGAGCCGCCGAATCTTTTCAGCCATCGTGCTTTGCTTGGTGAAGATCTTTACTCAAGGCGACATCGTCCATGGCGCGCCGGCTTCCACCAAACCGGACATCAAACCGTTGGCCTCTCTCCGCGCCGCAGACCAGCCCAACATCCTCGTCATCCTCGCCGACGATCTCGGCTACGGCGATGTGCAGTGCTACAACCCCGAGCGCGGGAAGATTCCCACGCCGCACATCGACAAGCTCGCGTCGCAGGGCATGCGCTTCACGGATGGGCATTCGTCCTCCGGCGTGTGTTCGCCGTCGCGCTATACCTTGCTCACCGGACGCTATCACTGGCGCACGAGATTGCAGAGCGGCATCGTCGGCGTGTTTGGCGAGCCTTTGATCGCGCCGGATCGCATGACCATTGGCACGCTGGCGAAGCAGCAAGGCTATCGCACCGCGTGCATCGGCAAATGGCATCTGGGCTGGGACTGGCCTCTCACGAAGGCGCAGCGCCCGTTGCTCTCGCCTTCCAAGCAGCCTGCGGATGAAGCGGACAAGCCGACAAGAAGGCTGCCGCTGCCGGGGCCGTCGCCAGCAAGCAGCAGGTCGCCGCGTGGCGCGACATCTTCTCCAAGCCCATCGCCGGCGGTCCGAGCACGCGCGGCTTTGATCTCTACTTCGGCACCGACGTTCCGAACTGGCCGCCGTTTTGCTTCATCGAAAACGATCGCACGCTCGGTATTCCCACCGAGTTCCTGCCGCGCGAATACATGGTCAAAAACCAGGCGAGCAAGCAAGGCCCGGCCCTCAAGGATTGGAAGCTCGAAGGCATTTTGCCGGCGCTCGGAGACCGCACCATCCAGTTCATCGACGAGTCCGTGCGGAAGAAGGAGCCCTTCCTTGTTTACATGCCGCTCACCTCGCCGCACACGCCGCTCGCCGTGAATCCCGAGTGGAAGGACAAGAGCCGCCTCAATCTCTACGCCGATTTCGTGATGGAGACCGATGCCGTCGTGGGGCGCGTGCTCGATGCGCTGGAGAAAAGCGGTGCGGCGGACAACACGCTCGTCATCTTCACTTCCGACAACGGCTGCGCGCCCTACATCGGCGTGAAGGATCTCGAAAGCATGGGCCACTATCCGAGCGGCCCGTTGCGCGGCTACAAGGCGGACGCATGGGAAGGCGGTCACCGCGTGCCCTTCATCGTGCGCTGGCCCGGCGTGGTGAAGGCGGGCAGCGTTTGCAGCCAGCTCGTGTATCAAGCCGACTTCATCCGCACCTTCGCCGATGTGTTCGGCGTGAAGCTGCCGGACACCGCCGGCGAGGACAGCTTCAGCCTCATGCCCTTGCTCAAAGGCGAAGACAAACCGGTCCGCGAGAATGCCGTGAGCGCCTCCATCAAAGGCGTGCCGGCGGTGCGCAGCGGTTCATGGAAATACATCCCCGCGCCCGGCTCCGGCGGCTGGGGCACCGGCGGCGATCAATCGCAGCCCGTGCAACTCTACAATCTCGCGGATGACCTCGGCGAAACGAAGAACCTCGCCGCCGCGATGCCGGAAAAAGTCGCCGAGATGAAGGCACTGCTGGAGAAGCTCATCACCGATGGCCGCAGCACGCCCGGCGCGGCGCAAAAGAACGACGTCGAAGTGAAGCGCTATCCCGCCCAGTCAAAATAGATTTCATGAAACCATTTCAAACCCTCATCTTGCTCGCCCTGATTCCGTCGGCCTCACTCCGCGCCGCCGACCAGCCGCCCGGCAAGCCCAACATCCTCTTCCTCTTTGCCGATGACCAGCGTGCCGACACAATCGCCGCGCTGGGCAATCCGATCATCCAAACGCCCAACCTCGACAGGCTCGCAAAAAGCGGCCTCGCCTTCAACTCCGCCTACATGCAGGGCGGAATGAATGCCGCGACGTGTGTCCCTTCCCGCGCCATGCTGCTCTCCGGGCGGACTCTGTTCCATATCGATGAAAAGCTGATCCGCGATGAAACATGGCCCACCGCCTTTGGCCGCGCGGGTTACACCACCTTTATCACGGGCAAGTGGCACAACGACGTGCCATCCGTTTTCAAGGCCCCGCGCAGTTCCCTTCCGCGCAGTTTCCAGATCGGACGCAGCATCGCCGGCGGCATGGACAATCCGCTAAAAGCTCAACTGACCACCTTTACCAACGGCATCGCCGGCAAACCGATAACCGCACCGCAGCACGCCTGCGCCGTCTTTGCGGATGAGACGATCCGTTTCCTCAAGGAGCACAAGGAGGGACCTTTCTTCGCCTACCTTTCCTTCGATGCGCCGCATGATCCTCACATCGTGCCGGAGGATTTCCCCATTCGCTACGATCCCGCTAAAATCCCGCTGCCACCGAATTTCCTTCCGCAGCATCCCTGGGACAACGGTGAGATGACCATCCGCGACGAGCAACTCCTGCCATGGCCGCGTCCGCCGGAACAAGTGCGCGCGATGCTCGCCGAATACTACCGCTACGTCTCGTATCTCGACGCCCAGATCGGCCGCGTGCTCGATGCGCTGGAAGCCTCTCCTTACGCGAAGAACACCATCGTCGTCTTCAGCGCCGACAGCGGCGTCGCCCGCGGCAGCCACGGTCTCATCGGCAAACAGAACCTCTATGAGCATTCCTTGCGCGTGCCCCTGATCATCAGCGGTCCCGGCATTCCGGCAGGGAAACGAACCGACGCCCTGTGCTATCTCTTCGATGTCCTGCCCACGCTCGGGAAACTCTGCCAGGTCAGCGGCCCGACGACCAGTGACGGCATCGAGTTCACCCCCACGCTGCGCGATCCGGCGCAACCTGCGCGCAGCCAATTGATGTTTGCCTACAAGGATGTGCAACGCGCCGTGCGGGATGGTCGATGGAAACTCATCCGTTATCCGCTGGTTGACCGCACCCAGCTCTTCGATCTGCAGGCCGATCCATTCGAAACCAACAACCTCGCCAACCAGCCCGGGCAAGCCGGGAAAATCGCGGAACTCACCGCCCTGCTTGAAAAGGAAATGCAACACGACGGAGATACCGCCCCGCTGACGGTTCAGAATCCGAAGCCCGCTGAGTGGACCCCGCCTGCGCAAACACCAAACCGCCCCAACCAAACCAGGCCTCCACGCAATCCATGAAACGCATCCTCACGCTCGCGGCCCTGCTGCTGGCGCCGCTGGCCGCGCTCACGGTGCCAGTGTCCATCGCCGCCGGCGCAGCCGCCAAACCCAACGTCCTGTTCATTGCCGTGGACGATCTGCGGCCGGAAATGGGCTGTTACGGCAACAAGGTCGTCAAGACGCCGAACCTCGACCGGCTCGCCGCCCGCGGCATCGTGTTCAACCGCGCCTACTGCCAGCAGGCCGTGTGCAGCCCGTCGCGCAGTTCGCTCATGACCGGCCGACGGCCGGACGCGACGCGCGTCTGGGATTTGGAGACGCATTTCCGCGTTGCGTTGCCAGACGCGATCACGCTGCCGCAACATTTCAAGGCCAACGGCTACCACTGCGTCGCTTTCAGCAAGATTTACCATCACGGCTTCGAGGATGGCCGGTCATGGAGCGAGCCGCACTGGTACCCGAGCGGCCAGACCATCGACACCGATCCGCTCGATTGGACCAAGCGCACCACCAGGAAGACCGGCGACGGCGTCAAGGAATACGCCAGGACGCCGCTGCCCGCGGACAACGACAAACCCGGTGGCGGGAAGAGCGGCAAAAGGCCGAAGGGGAACGCATTCGAGGTCAGTGCGAAGAGCGACGATGAATTGCCAGACGGTTTCACCGCCGCAACGGCGATCGAGAAATTGCACGAGCTGAAAACTAAGGGCCAGCCGTTCTTCCTCGCCGTCGGCTTCCTCAAGCCGCATCTGCCGTTCGTCGCGCCGAAGAAATACTGGGACCTTTACGACCCGGCCAGGATTCCGCTGCCGTTGATCGATCACCTGCCCGAAGGCGCCCCCGGGTTCGCGGGCCACAACAACGGCGAGTTGCATTCTTACGCCAACGTACCGAAAGGCGACCCGATCCCGGCGGAGTTCGCGAAGACGCTGCGCCACGGCTACTACGCCTGCGTCAGCTACACCGACGCCCAGGTCGGCCGGTTGCTCGACGCGCTCGAGAAGGAAGGGCTCGCGGACAACACCATCATCGTCCTCTGGGGCGACCACGGCTGGCAACTCGGCGACCACGGTCTCTGGCACAAGCACACCAACTTCGAACTCGCCACCCGCGCGCCGCTCCTCATGAGCGTGCCGGGGCAGAAGACGGCCGGCCAAAAGTGCGACGCTCCGGTCGAGTTCGTGGACGTTTACCCGACGCTCGCCGACGTCTGCGGGCTGCCGATTCCGGCCGGCCTCGACGGGGTGAGCCTCAAGCCCTGGCTCGAAAACCCGGCGGCACCGGCCACCAAGGTCGCCATCAGCCAATACCCGCGCGGCGGCACGCAGACAGGCAATCGTCCGTTGATGGGCTACAGCATCCGCGACGCGCGCTGGCGGCTGACCGTCTGGCGCGACCGGCGCGACGGCACCGCCGTGGCAACGGAACTTTACGACGAACAAAACGATCCGGCCGAGTCGAAGAATCTGGCCGGTGCCAATCCCGACGTCGTCACCCGTCTGAGCGGGTTCCTGCCATCGCTGCCGACGCCGGGTCAAGCGAAAGGGAATGACCCGAAACCGGGCGGGGATCGCGTCGCTCTATTTGAGAAGAAGGATAAGAACCACGATAACAAACTCACCTTCGAGGAATTCATGGCCAACCAGCCCGATCCGAAAGCCGCAAAGAATCGTTTTGAGCAATGGGACGTGGACAAGAAAGGATTTCTCACCCGCGATGAGTTCATCAACCAGAGAGGCAAAACGAAGTGAATTTGCCACAAAATGTCCTGGTCATTGCGCCCCTGTTGCTGGCTTCGCTGGCCGCGCTTCGCGCTGGTGAAGTTGAGGCCGGGAACGGGCTTTGCAATTCGAACGTCGCCGCAGAGAAACTGCCATCCGCCGCCACCTCGGCGCAGTCATTCTTCACGCCAATCCAGCGCGAGATTCTCGCTGCCAAATCACCGCCGCCCGTCGCGGCGGAGTTCAGTTTCGATGCTCCGGCAGGCCCACAATTTTCCGAGGCGGAGAAGGAGGCGCAGCGCGAACGCGGCCGGCAGGTGCTGCCGATGGTCCGGAAAGCCTTCGAGAACGGTGAGCGCGAGGTGCGGATCGCGCCGGGGGATTATCGTTTCGGGCAGGAGCGCAAGGAGGGAGCGAAAACGATTTACCCGTTGCATTTTGAAGGCATGCAGCGCGACCCGGAGCATCCGTTCGTGATCGATGCCACGGGCGCGACGTTTTGGTTCGAGCTCGGCGATGAACAGATGCCGCCGGGACATTACTGTGTCGGGTTTCGGAATTGCCGCAACATCGTCCTGCGCGGCGCGATCCTCGATCGCGGCACCCGGGGCTGCATTGAAGGCCGCATCACGCGCATTGACCGGGCGGGCAATCGCTTTGAGATCCAGCCTTCGCCCGGCGCCGTCGTGCCGGCGACTTACAATGGCAATGGCGATCAGCGCCTGTTGCCCTTCAAAAGCGATGGCCGATTCTGCGCGCCGCTTTACGATTTGCAGGCCGGGCGCCACAAGCTGAATTACAAGGACATCACGCCCTCTGCCGAGGGGCGCTACTGGGTGAACCTGCGCGCCCCGGATTTGATGGAGCGCATCCATGATGCGGACTGGGAGCGTGCCTACGGTGAACTGGGCGTGCTGCGCGTCGGCGACGGGTTGTCCTGCCTCTATACCAGTGCGGTTGCGATCGCGCTCTCGGATTCGGCGAACCTGACCATGCACGGCGTGAGCGTCTTTGTCGCCAAGGGTGGTCCGAGCGAGTGCGGTGGCGATGGCGCGCACCTCTGGAAAGATTGCTACTTCGGCCCGCGCCCCGGCACCAGCCAGTGGAAGGGTGCCGACGGATTCCTGTGCCGCTCCACCCGCCATGGAACGACGATGGACAATGTCACCATCCGGCACACGGCTGATGACCTGCAAAACATCCATGGCATCTGGGGCAAGGTGAAAGCCGTGTCCGGCCAAACAGTGACACTGGAGGCGAATGCCGCACTGCGTCCCACGCTCAACAATGCCCGTCCCGGCGATCGCTTGCGTTTCATTCACCGAAAGACTGGCAAGTTTCTCGGCGAAGCAAAGTTCGCGGCCCACAAAGAGTTCGTAATCACGCTCGACCAGGACGCCTCACGCTTCATCGACGCTCAAGCCGAGTGGCCCGAGCACGAGTGCGCCGGTTGGCTCGTGCAGAATTGCCGGTGGGAAGACAACTTTCAGCGCCTGCTCATCATGTCCGGCCCCGGCACGGTGCGTGGCTGCAGCTTCATTCGCATGGGTGGCAGTATCGGGCTGAACACCGGCATGGGCCTGGTTGGCGGCATCCCCAGCGACATCACCATCGCCGACAACACGTTCATCGACGTGAATCCGCGCCCTCAGGGCCCGGTCATTGCGGCGAGCGCCCACAATGCGCTCGGCCAGGAGGGCGTCCCGCCCATCGAACGCCTCGTCATCACGGGCAACACTTTCGTCCGATCCGGTGGCCCCGCCCTGAAGCTCGCCGGCATCCAGGAAAGCCGCATCGAAAACAACCGCTTCGAATCACCCGTGCGCGCCACCGTCCTCGCGAGACCAGAGGACGAGATCACCCGCCAGGCAATCGTCCTGCGCCACAGTCGTGGCGTGGAGGTGAAAGGTAACACGCTCGATGATTCTGAGAAGCACACCCAACCCGATCCCTGCAGCCAGAGCCCAATGCTCGGCCTCGACGGGACGAAAGAGATTACGCTCGATGGCCGGCACCTCGATGACGCCCCGAAGCGAAACAACAAAACCAAGTGAACAATCCCGGAGCGCAAGCGCCTGCGGGGATTCAACAGATTTTGTCAGCAGTATGTTCCCATCGACACCCGACAAGCAGCGAGAGAACAATACAACAGAACCAAGTATAAACTGCCAACCATACACACAATGAAAGCGCTGGGGATCGCCATTCTGATCGTATTCCGCCTCCTGCCTGTTTCGGGCGGGCTTCACGCCGCCGAGGCTTTGCCGCGGGTGAAACCAAATCAGGCGGAGGTGGGCTCGGAGTGGGTGGTTCAGCCGCTGGATACCGGCGCAGCGCTGGTCAATCCGGCGATGGGCTGGACTCTGCATTTCTATTCCAACGCGCCCAAAAACTACGGCTCCAAGTTGCTCCCCAGCGATACGGTGGACGATTTTCCGGGACTGTCCACGGTCTATCTCCGTCTGCCTTGGGCCTATCTGGAACCCCGCGAGGGCGAGTTCAACTGGGCCATCCTCGACACCCCTGCGCAGCGTTGGATCGCCAAGGGCAAGCGCATCGCCCTGCGGCTGACGTGTTCCGAGGGTTGGTTGAAATTCGCGACCCCTGAATGGGTCAAGTCTGCCGGGGCCAAGGGCACATTCTGGAATATGGGCGAAGGGCGCAATCCCAATGGAAAAGCCTGGGATCCGTTTTTTGACGACCCGGTTTTTCTGAAGAAACTGGACCGGTTTCTGGCCGCTGCCGCCGCCCGCTACGACGGGAATCCCAACGTCGCGTTCATTGATGTCGGCACGTATGGTCTTTGGGGGGAAGGTCACACCCACATGAGCAGCCAGCAGGACAGCTTCGAGATCAAGAAAGTCCACATTGACTTGCACCTGCAACATTTCAAAAAAACCCAACTCTGCATCAGCGATGATTTCGCCGGTCACGATCAGCCGGGCCTCCACTTTCCCATCACCGATTACGCGCTGGCCAAAGGAGTCACCCTCCGGGATGACAGCATCCTGGTCCAGCCGGCACCGCACGCGTGGTATCACGCGGAAATGGCCCAGGCGTTCTGGCCGAAGTTTCCGGTCATTCTCGAACACGAACACTATGGCAGCTCAAAGCAGAGACAGGCCTGGGATCCTGATCTCCTGCTCCGGTCGGTCGAGGATTACCACGCCAGTTTCATGTCCATCCACTGGTGGCCGAGGGAACTGCTCGAACAGAATCGCCAGGTCATCCATCAGATCAATCTGCGGATGGGGTATCGCCTTCATCCAGTCGAGGTCATCGGCCCGAAATCGGTCGAGATTGGCAAGCCATTTCAGGTTCGGTGGACTTGGGCCAACCACGGAGTCGCCCCCTGCTATCCGGGTGGCTTTCCCGCCCTGACACTCAAGGACAAGACGGGTGGCATTGTCGCGGTGCTCACAGATGAACATTTCAATCTGCGCGATCTGGAAACCGGACCGGCTGGGCACAGCCCGGTGAAACCGCTGCAGAGCACCTTCACCGTCGGCTTGATTGCGCCGACCACCCTGCCAGGCACGGTGCACGTGTTTGTCTCCGTGGGCGAGCGTGACGGCACGCCGAGGATCGCGCTGCCGTTGCCCGAAGACGATGGCCAGCGCTGGTATCGGTTGGGTTCGCTGAACTTGAAAACTTCATCACCATGATTTCCACAAGGTGGCCGATTCAAGCTGTGGGTGAGATATGCGGACTAGTCGCTCTCTTCGCCTTGCTGACGTGGCCGTGTGCCGCTCAGGACACCTCGTCCAACGCCACAAAACCAACCCCTGTTGGTAACGTGACCTCCCATTCCCAGGGACTCCACGGCTACATCGGCTTCGGCCACGAGAAGCTTCCGGCCGATGGCGGCTACAACGCGGGCATGGGCTTCTATGCCGCCGTCTGGCCGCTGACGGATCAGCCGCTGGCCGGTTTCCAAATCGGTCTGCCGGGCACGTGGATTCAGCCCGACAACTCGGACAACCAGGACAAACCGCTCGCGCCGGAGGGCACGCGCGCGCGCAAGTGGCCGGAGCGCGGCCCGACGTGGAGCAGCGTCTTTCAGACCGTGGAAGGCGGCCTGGGTTACTGGGCGGGCAACCATTTCCGCTACGGTCCGCCGAAGTTCAGCATGAACGGCACGCCGCAATGCTACGACTACGAAATCGGCTCGCCCGGCTGGTCCTTCTTCTACAGCAACGAGGCGCTGCCCGATGATCGCCTCGGCATTGCGCAGTTGAGCAACCGCCTGCTGATTCCTCCCGATGGGCTGCCGTTCCAGGGCAATCCCAACGGCGAGTTCCTCGGCTACACCTGGATGGCGCTGCCATTCACGGATTCCACTGCCGGCGATCCGCCGACGGGCGATCAGAGTTGGACCTGCTTTCTCAGCGCCGCCAACTTCAAAGGCCCGATCGCCTACTACATTCCCGAGACCTGGAGCAAGATCGGCAGGTTGTTCAACGATCCGTTCCTCCACGGCCGCGGCCTCGACGCCCGTCCCGGCAAAATGGGCGGCGGCGCCATGGAGATCAACACCGTGCCGTGCTCCGATTCCAGGGACGAGCAGGGAACGGCCTACTCCAAGCTGCCCAAACTGCAATTCCCGGTGGACGCCGATGGCCGCGCCTACCTGGTTCAGGACGTCACTTACTACTCGAAGACCGCGCTCTACGACGCCTTCAAGGCCTGGCGGGATGGCGGACCAACTTGCTCCGGACAATTTGACGGAAAGGGCGCGTGGAAACCGAAACTCAATACGCACACGACGCGCTACACCCAGGCGGGCAGGAAAATCACCGGCGTGGAGAAAATTTTCGACACCCGCATTTTCGAAGGCAACGTGTGGGGGTTGCAGTGGTCCAACTCCGACAGCGCAGCGAAAGGCATTTTCCCGCAATACTACAAGCATGTCGGCGAGGAGCGCGTGGCCGTGCCGGCAGAAGATGTGCCCGCAGAAACCAAACTCCTCAAGCAGGAATTCAAGCAGGCCAAGATGGGAGCGCCATACACCTCGCCCGGCGGAGGTGCGTGGACTGAGCCCGGCCCGAAGCTTGGACCGTTCACCACCCGGCTCGGTGATGGTTCGGTGGTGACCTATTCCTGGTATCGTTTCGTGGACCAACCGTCCTTCCAGCAATACCACTGGAGCGCGGAGAAAAAGGCGAAGCTGCAGGCGTTGGTGGAAAAACTGCATGCGAACTGGCCATCGGACCGCAACTACATGCCCCCGCCCACGCGGGGGAAATTGGTGGTGCTCGATCCCTCGCTACTCGTCACACCGCCCCCGGGTCTTGAGGCGGGCTACGTCCCCATTGTCACCCGTCAGGCAGCGAAAGAATAAACCAGCCACGCCCGATCTGAACCATGAAACACACACGTCAACTCATTCCCGTGTTGCTTTTTGCCATGGTGTCCGCAGCCGACGGCCAATCGGCGTCTGAACGCTATGCGGATTATGAAAAACTTGTGGCGGAAACCCACAAAGCCTCGCTCAAGCTGCGTGAAGAGGCTTTGCGCAAAACCATCGCCAAAGACTCGGCCTGGCCCCAGGGCATCTGGGGCGACAACCTCTGGACCCTCTCGGCTCTCTATCTGAATGAGAAGGTGGATGAGGCCAACGCGCGCCTGCTCAAGCAGGCGAGCGACTACATCGACAGGATCCAGAAACACGGGAGCCAACCCATCGCCACTCCGGAGGAGCCTGGAAATGCGCCATGGACCTTCTTTTCCGTCACCGACTATGTGCGGACCCTCTGCCTCTTCCACTCGAAGAGTCCGCATTTTCCCGGCCGCCTGAAGCCGGAAACCGAAGCCGCGATGAAAGAGGCGGTCTTTCTGTGGGTCAGCCAGGAAAGCCGGATCGCCGACACCGGCATGGATAACCTGTTCCTGCTGCTCGGCACGGAGAACCACGACCTGAACCGGCGGCCGAACTACTATCTCATCACCGCTTTGTTGCAGGACGATCCGGCTTACCGCAACCTGAAGCTCGCGGACGGGCACACGGTTGCGGAACATGCCGATGCCTACACGAAGTTCCTGCGGGAATGGCCAGGCAGCCGGGCGCGAACGGGACTTTGGGTCGAGGTCGGTTCGAACACCTATCAGAAATACTCCTGGCCGGCCCTATTCAACTTGCACGAACTCGCCCCCGATCCCGTCATCAGGGAACGCTTCGGCCTGCTGCTCGATCTCGCTTTCGTCGAAGAGGAACAGATTTCGGTGAAAGGGCGGCGCGGAGGAGGACGCAGCCGGGCGAACTACGAAGCCAATGCTTTCGAATCCTACAAGAATCTGCTCTATGCCCCGGAAGGACAGCCGGCGGGATCGAGTCATTCGCGCGTGATCGAGACCAGTCGCTACCAACTGCCCGCCGA
Organism: uncultured Verrucomicrobiae bacterium; assembly: GCA_963751395.1. GTDB lineage: Bacteria > Verrucomicrobiota > Verrucomicrobiia > Chthoniobacterales > Chthoniobacteraceae > CAVVUC01. Next base: position 436,778 of record CAVVUC010000002.1, read on the forward strand.
GGCTATTCTCCTGCGCTACCGGACTTTCCCGGCGGAACAACCCTTTGTCATCCGCAACCGCGTCCTCGGGGAGATGGAGGCTTCCGAGTCAAAAGAGAATTCGGGAGAACGCCTGACCGCCAACGCTGCATTGGTCAACTATGCCTACCGCGCATCCTCCTATCTCCTCGGCTGCACTCTTCAAAACCCAGCCCTGACCATGCGTGATCCAACGACCGGCGGCTTGGTCCTTAAATACTCCGGAATCTCCCGCCAGAAGCGCACCTGCGGAATGCTTTTCGATGACCCCGACAGCGCGACCATCAGCGGGGTTTATCCCGCCGTCGAGCACATCGGCGGCGGACGTTCGCAGCATTCGTTCTGGAGCGTCCAGCATGAGAACGTGCTCTTCCTCCAGCGCATCGCCTCGGGCAAGGACAGCCTCAGCTCCTACAACACAGGGCGCCTCGGCATTCGCTTCGATGGCGCCGGCCTCGAGAAGATTGAGGAGGATGGCTGGATCTTTGCGAGCAACGGCAAGGCTTTCGTCGGTGCGAAGTTCCTGGACGGACCTTATCAGTGGGACGAAAAACACGTGGAAGCCATGCCGGCAAAATTCGCCGGCCCTCGCGACACCACCCGCATCCTGATTCATGCCGGCGATGCCGCGAGCTACGGTACATTTGCCCGCTTCCGTGAGGCGGTGCGCACCAATCCACTGCAAGTCACCGCCGATCAGGTGAACTACCACATTGGAAAACAGCATATCGAAATGAACCGCTACGATGCCGCGGCGCCGGAAATTTTCACGCTTCCCCGCATCAATGAAACCCCCATCGATCTCCGGCCTTCGACCACTTATCAAAGCCCATATCTCAACGGGAACTTCGGGAGCGACCGCATCACCGTCACCGTTGGTCCCATCAAGCGGGTCCTGGACTTCTCGGAGGAGAGTCAATGAAATGCCATGACAAAAGAAAACAATTTAACCGACAACAAATAAACCCTCAACCTCAACACTGTTTTAAGGATGAAACCCGCACGCCAACTCATTCCCATCTTCCTTTTGGTCGCTGTGTCCGCATCCGTGATGCTGCGCGCGGCAGAACCGGTCGAACTGCTTTACACCCAGGCGGGCAGCGACCCGCCATTCGCTGAAGTCCTGAAGGGCGGTGGCGTCACGCCCGGCGAGAAATTCTCCAAAGGTCCGGTTCTTGGTTCCCGTATCCATGTGAACCGCGAACTGCTGGAAAAGCAGGTCGGCAAGATCGGCCCCATCCCTGAAGACATCAGCCTCCACACGGAGGTCTGCGGGGATAACATTCGCCGCAAGGATTTTGGCAAGTGGACGCGCTGGTATCAGGAGGACGCCAACGTCCAGATTTTCCGCCTGTTCAAGGGCGAACAAAACGTCCGTGGTGGCATTGGGGAAAAGGGTTCGCCCGGACGCATTGAAGCCTTCTCGCGCAGCCTGACCGTCGCTCCCGGAACCTGGCGCGAGTGGGAAGGGACCTATACCATCGTCCATCCGGTTGGCGCCTGCCTTTTCCAATTGATGCACGAGGGCAGCCTCTGGCCCATGCACATCGACATGACGGACAAGGGGGAAATCCACTTCTTGCGGCGCAGACCCGTGCCCGGCATGGAGCGGGAAATCTCGCTGGCAAAAGACAGGGTGGGCAAATCCATCAGCATCAGGGTCCGGGCAAACGGGCAGGAGTTTGAAGTCTATCAGAAAGATCCGCTGGATTCCGGTCCATGGAAGCTGGTGACCAAAGGCACCGGCCCCAAAGCGGAGGGCAACAAGATCCAGTTCCGGTGGGGAATGTATTGCGGCTCGAAAAAAGGCCAAACCGTCCCCAATGATGCCCTGCTCTTTGTCACCGGCGTCACGATCCGGTGATTCAGACCGAAGCAACAAATGAAAACCAAAGCCAAATGAAGCTTCGACTCATCCACTCAAAGCCCGTGCTCGCCCTGCGCGCCGCCCTGTTGCTGGCGCCGCTCGCCCCACTGCACGCCGCCAATGCTTCGCGTCCCAACATCATCCTCGTCATGCCTGACGATCTCGGGTACGGCGACTATGCGTGCCTGGGGAATCCCCTCACGCATACCCCGACAATCGACTCTTTCCGGAAGCAAAGCCTGCTTTTTACGCAAATGCACGTGAGCCCGACCTGTTCGCCCACGCGCGCCGCGTTGATGAGCGGGCGGCACGAGTTCAAGAATGGCGTTACCCACACCATTCTCGAACGCGAGCGTCTGAACCCCAGGACGGTGACCTTGGCGCAGATGCTCAAGACGACCGGTTACACCACGGGCATCTTCGGCAAGTGGCATCTGGGCGACGAGGAAGCCTATCGTCCTGAAAACCGCGGCTTCGACGAGGTTTATATCCATGGCGGCGGCGGGATCGGGCAGACCTATCCGGGGTCCTGCGGCGACGCGCCGGGCAACTCGAACATCGACCCGGCCCTCTGGCATAATGGCATGTGGGAGAAGACCAGGGGCTACGCCACGGACTTGTTCTTCGCCCAAGCCATAAAGTGGATGGACGCCAGACGCTCCGCCGGAAAGCCGTTCTTCGCCTACATTCCGCTCAATGCCGCGCACGCGCCGCACGTGGTGCCCGGGGAGTATTACAAACAATATCTCGGCAAGCCCGGCGTCAGCGAGGACACGGCCAAGTTCTTCGGAATGATCGAAAACATCGACACCAACTTTGGCCGGCTGCTGCAGCAGCTCGACGCATGGAAAATCGCCGACAACACGCTGGTCATCTATCTGGGCACTGACAACGGCGGCACGGCGGGCGTGAGCATTTTCAACGCCGGCATGCGCGGCGGCAAGGGGTCGCCTTATCAGGGCGGCACGCGCGCGCCGTGCTTCTTCCGCTGGCCGGCCGGCGGCATTCCTGCCGGCGCGGATTGCGACGCCTTGAGCTCTCACATCGACCTCCTCCCCACGCTCGCGGAAATCACCGGGGCGACACTGTCTGATGAGGCGAGGAAGCAGGTCGAGGGACGCAGCCTTCTGCCCCTGCTCAAGAACCCGAAAGCCGAGTGGCCGGACCGCTTCCTGGTGCATCATCCCGGCCGCTGGGGGAAAGGCAGGGCGGCGGAGTCGAAATTCAGAGGGTGCGCGATTCAGAACGCGCGATTCACGCTGGTGAACAACGCCGAACTTTACGACCTGAAGGCCGATCCGGGGGAAACGAAGAACGTCCTTGCCGAGCATCCGGAAGTCGCTGCCAGCCTGCGCGCGGCTTACGACAGATGGTGGAGCGAAATCCTTCCCCTGCTGGTCAACGAGAACGCCGTCGGCCCGAAAATCAACCCGATGAAGGAACTCTATTGGAAACAGTTCGGCGGCAAGCCTGATGCGAAACTGCTTGAAAAGATGAACCCGCAGAAGAAATCCGCAGGAACCGCAACAGGTTCCTAGGATCAGGAACCCAAAAAGCAGAAACACCCAAAGAACAAGAACCTTGAAACACCTCTTCACGCTCCTCGCAATGCTGCTTGTCGCGCAGTTCCCGGCGCTGCACGCCGCCGGGCAACAAAAGCAGAAGCCCAACATCATTTTCATCCTCGCCGATGATCTTGGTTATGGCGATGTGCACTGCCTCGGCGGCGAGCGGAGCAAGATCGCCACGCCGAACATTGACCGGCTGGCGGCGGGCGGGATGGTCTTTACCGAGGCGCACTCGGGTTCCTCCGTCTGCACGCCGACCCGCTACGGCATCCTCACCGGGCGCTACAGCTGGCGCACGCGCCTGCAGAAAGGCGTGCTGAATGGCTACAGCGAACCGCTGATTGCCGCGGACCGGCTTACGGTGCCAGCCTTGCTGAAGCAGCACGGCTATGCGACGGCATGCATCGGCAAGTGGCACCTCGGCATGGATGTTTCCAAGAAGGATCCGCAAGCGCTGGTCGGCGATGGCCCGACAACGCGCGGCTTTGATTATTACTTTGGCATCAGCGCGTCGCTGGACATGCCGCCGTTTGCCTTCATCGAGAACAATCGTTTCACGGAAGCGCCCACGGCTGAAAAAAAGTTCCAGCGCAAAGGCGCCGCGGCACCGGGATTCGAGGCGGTGGATGTGCTGCCGACGCTCACGCGCAAGGCCGTCGAGCACATCGGCGCGCAGGCCAAGGCGGGCAAGCCGTTCTTTCTCTATCTGCCGCTGAATTCCCCTCACACGCCGATCGTGCCGACCGAGGAATGGCAGGGCAAAAGCGGCCTCGGTGCTTATGGTGATTTCGTGATGGAAACTGACTGGGCGCTCGGCGAGCTGGTCGCGTCGCTGGAGAAAAACGGAATCGCAGGTAATACGCTGGTGATCCTGACCAGCGACAATGGGTGCTCGCCAGCCGCCGGCATTCCAGACTTGGAGAAGCAGGGACATTTTCCCAGCGAACTGCGGCGCGGACACAAAGCCGACATCTGGGACGGCGGCCACCACATTCCTTTCATCGCGCGCTTGCCAAACCGGATCAAGCCTGGCACGCGGAGCGACCAACTCATCTGTCTCACCGACCTGATGGCGACTTGTGCCGAGATCGTCGGCGCGAAGCTGCCGGACAATGCGGGCGAAGACAGCGTGAGCATCCTGCCGGCGCTGCTGGGAACGGCGGACAAACCTTTGCAAGAGGCCGTGGTCCATCATTCCATCAGCGGCGGCTTCGCAATCCGACAAGGTCAGTGGAAGCTCGAACTCTGCAGCGGCAGCGCCGGCTGGAGCAAGGGCGGCGACGGTGAATCGACCCAGCTTTATGACATGAGCAAGGATGTCGGGGAACGCACCAACGAATACAAGTCGCATCCCGAGATCGTCACGCGGCTGACGAAGCTGCTGGAGAAATACATTGCCGATGGTCGCAGCACGCCCGGTGCACCTCAGAAAAACGACGCTGCGATCGTCGTCCGAGAAAAAGCCGCGCGCATCGATGAGACGGCCAATTAAAAAATCAAGGCGCAACCCATGAAGACAATCACCGCATTCTTCCTGCTCGCAATCATGCCGCTGCCCGTGCTGCGTGCCGCCGATGCGCCGCCGCCCAAACGCAACGTCGTCTTTCTTCTCGCCGATGATTTGCGGCCGGATTGCCTCAGCATGTTCGGGCATCCGGTCGTCAAGACGCCGAATCTCGACAAGCTGCTCACCAACGGATTCGCCTTTCGCAACGCCTACGTGCTCGGGTCGAACAGCGGCGCGGTCTGCATGCCCAGCCGCACGATGATTCAAACCGGGCAAAGTTATCTGCGCAAGAACCCCACCCCACCGACGCTCGCGCAGACGATCAAGGCCGCTGGATTCACCTCGATTCGCAGCGGCAAACATGGTAACAATCCGAGCCAACTGGACAAAGATTTTGACCAGCATGTGGATGGCGGCGAGGACGCCGCGCGCAATGCCGACAATATCATCGCCTTCATCAAGGAGCACGCCGGACAGAAGCCGCTTTTCCTCTACTTTGCGCCGCACGAGCCGCACGACCCGCAGCACGCAACCGAGGAGTTTTACCAAAAGTATAAGCCGCAGGACATTCCCCTGCCGGTCAACTTCCTGCCGTTGCATCCCTTCGACAATGGCGAGATGACGGTGCGCGACGAGAAGACGCTGCCGTGGCCGCGCACTAGGGAGAACGTCACCGGAAAACTTGCGCGTTACTATGCTTCCGCGTCCTATTTCGACCAGCAAGCCGGGCGCATCATCGAGGCGTTGAAACAAGCCGGCCAATTCGACAATACCGTCTTCATCGTGGCCGGCGACAACGGACTTTCGCTCGGCGAACACGGCTTGCTCGGCAAACAGAACCTCTACGAATTTGGCGGCATGCACGTGCCGTTGATTTTTGCCGGCCCGGGCATTTCCAAAGGCGAATCAAAGGCGCTCGCGCACTTGTTCGACCTTTATCCGACGCTCTGCGATCTGGCCGGCATTCCCGTGCCAGCCGGATTGGACGCGAAAAGCCTCGCGCCGGTCATTAGGGGCGAGAAGTCAAAGGTGCGCGACTGTCTGTTTACCGCCTATCGCAATTGCCAGCGTTCCATCCGCGACGACCGATGGAAACTGATCCGCTATCCACTCATCGACAAGACCCAACTCTTCGACCTGCAAGCCGACCCACACGAGATGACCGACCTCGCCGGCAAGCCGGAATCCGAGGGCAAAATCAAGGAGCTGACCACGTTGCTGGAAAAAACGCGGCAAGAATACGGCGACAGCGCGCCGCTGCATGTCGCCAGTCCAGCACCGGCCGCATGGACTCCACCAACAGCCGGCAGCGAACAACCAAGAAAGAAGAAGGCAAAAGCAAAACCATGAAACTCATCGTTTTCCCCATCATCGGACTACTTTCCGCGCTGACAGTCGCGCTAGACGCCGCCGACGCGCCGAAGCAGAAGCCCAACATCATCTTCGTCCTGTTCGACGACATCGGTTACGGCCAGCCGAAGTGCTACCGCGAGGGCACGGAGTTCAAGACGCCGAACATCGACCGGCTCGCGCAGGAAGGCATGCGCTTCACCGACGCGCACTCGGCGGCGTCCGTCTGCACGCCCACGCGCTATGGCGTCCTCACGGGCCGCTATCCGTCACGCATCGGTCAGTATGGCGTGCTCACGACCTATCTCGCCGCCGATCATTCCCAAGACGCGGCTCACGGTCGCTTCGTTGATGAAGCAAAACGGCTACGACACCGCGTGCATCGGCAAGTGGCACCTCGGCATGGACTGGGGCGGCAAGCCGGGAAATGAAAAGACCATCCCCGTCGGCACCCAGCTCCGTGCCGAGTCCGAACGCCGCCGGCTTCGATTACTTCTACGGCTACACGCACGCGCGGAACATCGGCACCGTCATCGAGCAGGACAAGGTCGAGGCGAACGTCGAGGAAGTGGAAACCCAGCCGCGGCTGGCGAAGAAGGTGGTGGGGTTCCTCGACAATCCCGCACGGAAGGAAAAGCCGTTCTTCCTCTATCTGCCGTTGTGCCCGCCGCACACGCCGATCGTGCCCGCGCCGGAGTTTCGCGGCAAGAGCGGCACCAGAGGCAAAGAGGGCCAATACGGCGACTGGATGTATGAAGGCGACTGGGTGCTCGGCCAAGTGCTCGAAGCGCTCGAACGGCAACAAGCTTGCCGACAACACCCTCATCATGGTCAGCAGCGACAACGGCGCCGCCGGACGCTCGTATGCGCCGCTGCGCGGAGCGAAGACCAGCATCTACGAAGGCGGTCACCGCGAGCCCTTCCTCGCGCGCTGGCCCGGCAAAATCAAACCCGGCTCGGTGTGCGACGACACCATTTGCCTCAACGACCTCATGGCCACCTGCGCGGAAATCGTCGGCGCGAAGACTACCCGACAACGCGGGCGAGGACAGCGTGAGCATCCTGCCCGACCTGCTCGGCACCGCGAAGGGACCGGTGCGCGAGGCAACAATTCATCAATCGCCCCACCGCGATCTCGCCATCCGCCAAGGCCCGTGGAAACTCATCTTCCTCAGCGGGCGGCAAACACGAACTCTACAACCTGCAAACCGACCTGAGCGAAAAGAACAATGTCGCCGAGGCGAACCCCGAGGTCGTCGAACGCCTCGCCACGCTGATGAAGAAATACATCAGCGAAGGCCGCAGCACCGTCGGCGCCCCGCAGAAAAACGAGGCCCCGATGACCGTGGACGATTCTTCCGGTGGCGGAAGGAAAAAGAAAAAAGGAGGGAAGGCGCAGAAAAAGTCTGAGAAAGAAGTGGCGCTCGCACTGGATCTCAACTTCGACTGAAGACCGCCCAACACTACCTGAACCATGAAACACACACGTCAACTCATTCCCGTATGCTTTCTGGCCGCGTTGTCCGCAGTCTTCTGTGCCGCTGCCGACGCGAAGCCGCTGAAAGTCTTCATCCTCGCCGGCCAGTCGAACATGGAAGGGCACGCGAAAGTCGAAACCTTCGACTACATCGGCGACGACCCGGCCACCGCCCCGCTACTCGGACAGATGCGCGGCGCGGATGGCAAACCGCGCGTGTGCGACCACGTGTGGATTTCGTATTTGACCGGCAGCGGCGACACCAACGGCGAGGGCACCGGCAAGCTCACCGCGGGATTTGGCGCGCGGCGCAATCCCGCGGAGGACGGCGGCAAAATCGGCCCCGAGTTCACCTTCGGCCTCACGATGGACGCGGCGCTCGGGGAGCCGGTGCTCCTGATCAAGACCGCGTGGGGCGGCAAATCGCTCTACTACGATTTTCGTCCGCCGGGCGCGGGGGCCTATCCGCGTTCGGCGGACGACATCGCAAAGAATCGCAACCCCGAGTCCGGCTCCGGACATTACTACCGGCTCATGGTTGAGCATGTGAAAAAGGTGCTCGCCGATCCGAAGCGCGTCTGCCCGGCCTACGACGCGGCGCAGGGCTACAAGATTGCCGGGTTCGTGTGGCTGCAAGGCTGGAACGACATGGTGGACCGCAACATTTATCCGATGCCGCCGAAGGGCAGCAAAGAGAACCGCTACGCCAAATACAGCGAGTGGCTGGCCACGTTCATCCGCGACGTGCGCAAAGACCTCGGTGTGCCAAAAATGCCGTTCATCATCGGCGTCATGGGCGTCGGCGGCACGAAGCCCAACGCAGAACATCGCCGCTTTCCGTGAAGCGATGACCGCGCCCGCGCTGCTGCCGGAGTTCAAGGGCAACGTCATCGCCGTGCCGACCGCGCCGTTCTGGTCCGAGGAGCTCGGAGCCATCGCGGACAAACGCGAGCAAGTCAGAGGCATGGCCTTCGCATTGAAAAACAAAAACAAGAACGGTCCGAACAAGGACGGCACCATGACCGACCTGCAGCAAAAAGAATATCTGAAGAAGTTCGAAGCAGACCTCATCACGCCCGCCGAAGCCGACCTGTGGAAGCGCGGCGCATCGAATGCCGGCTACCACTACCTCGGCTGCGCGAAAACCTTCGCCCTCATGGGCAAAGCCTTCGCCGAAGCCAATCTCAAGATGCTGCAGTCCGATCGCCCATAAGACCTCATCCCAAGGCTCCATTCATGAAAACAAAACTCATTTCCCTCGCCCTCGCCGCTTGTCTTGCCGGGACGTTGCCAGCATGGGCTGCGGCCAAAGGAGATGCAGTCACGATGCCTGACTTCACCAAAGGCGACACCGTTGCCAAGAACGGACCTCACGACTGGACGCTCGGGCCGACCGGCGCGCGCGGCTGGATTTTCACCCGCAACGGCCACTCGGCCGAAGCGCGTCAGATCCTTGTGACGGCGGTGGCGGAACACTCTCCGGCTGCGGGCGTGCTGAGCATCGGTGATGTCATTCTCGGCGTGGACGGGAAGAACTTTTCCGGCGATGCGCGGATCCAGTTTGCCCATGCCATCGGCGTGGCGGAGACGGAGAAAGGCGGCGGAAAACTCCGGCTGCTGCGCTGGCGTGCGGGGAAATCGGAGGTGGTTGTTTTGACCTTGCCGATGCTCGGCAGCTACAGCGCCACCGCGCCTTATGACTGCCCGAAATCGAAGCGCATTTTCGAGTTGGGCTGCCAGTCGCTGGCAAAGCGCATGGCGGACGAAAAAACCTACACGAAGAACCTCAACGCGATTCCGCGCGCGCTCAACGGGCTCGCGCTTCTCGCCAGCGGCAACAAGGAGTGGCTCCCGCTCGTGAAACGCGAGGCGCAGTGGGCGGCGGATTTCACCACCAGCGGCTATCTCTCGTGGTTCTACGGCTACAACATGGTGCTTGTTAGTGAATACGTCATGACCACCGGCGACCAGTCGGTGATGCCCGGTCTCACGCGGCTCGCGCTCGAGACGGCGCGCGGGCAGAGCGGCGTCGGCACATGGGGGCATCGCTTTTCGGAAGGGGGCGGCAATCTCGGCGGTTATGGCGCTATGAACGCGCCCGGCCTGCCGCTTACCATCGGCATGGTGCTCGCGCGCGAGGCCGGCGTGAAGCATCCCGACATCGACCGCGCCATCACGAAAGCCGCCGGTTTTCTCCGCTGGTATGCGCACAAGGGCGCGGTGCCTTACGGCGACCATTTGCCTTTCCCCGCGCATGAAGACAACGGCAAGTGTAGCGCCGCCGCCGTTCTTTTCGATATGCTAGGTGATCGCGAGGCGGCAGAGTTCTTCGCGAAAATGTCCACCGCAGCCTACAGCGAACGCGAGCGCGGACATACCGGCAATTATTTCAACATGCTCTGGGCGCTGCCCGGCGTGGCGCGCTGCGGTCCGTTAGCCACCGGTGCCTATCTGAAAGAGCAGGCATGGTATTATGACCTCGCGCGCGGCTGGGACACGGGTTTTCTCTACCAAGGCTCACCGGTCGGCGAGGAGGAGCATGGCAAATACTCCGGCTGGGACTGCTCGGGCGGCTATCTGCTGGCCTACGCGCTACCGCTGAAAAGTCTCCGCATCACCGGCAGCAAGCCCTTCTCCGTGCCTGCCTTCAACGCCGCGCAAGTGGAGGATGTCATCGCCGCCGGGCGCGACTTCCCATTCAAGAATGCCGAGAACCCATATGACCGGCGCACGACCGAACAACTGCTCGCCGGGCTGTCGAGTTGGTCGCCCTCGGTGCGTCTGCGTTCTTCCGTCGCGCTGGGCCGACGCGAGGGAAATTTCCTTCCCGACCTGCTGAAGCTGCTCGCCAGCGACCACCGCGATGCCCGCTACGGAGCTTGCGAAGCACTCGGTGCTCTCGGTCCGCGTGCCGATGCCGCCGCGCCGCAACTGCGTGCCTTGCTGAGGGACCCTGACCCATGGTTGCAATGCCTGGCCGCCGAAGCCCTGCCCCATCTCGGCGCGGAGGCGCGCAAAGCGAGTGTGAGCGACCTGCTCGCCATGACCCTGCGCCCGAACCCATCCGACCCGCGCCGCATGGTCCAGCGCGCTGCTGCTGTCGCGCTTTTCTCGCCCTACCCCGGCCAGCCGGGGGCCAAAGAGCATCCTCGCCGAATCACTCGATGGCGTTGACCGCAAACTTCTTTATCCCGCCGTGCAAGCGCTGTTGCAAAACGAAGACAGCGTCGCCCGCGCCTCGGTGGGGAAGGTTTTTGACGAACTAACCGACCGCGATCTGGTGGAATTGCTGCCCGCCATCACCAAGGCGATCGAGCACCTCGCGCCAAGCAACGAAATGTTTGGCGACGGCATCCGCCTCGCCGGCCTCGACCTGCTGTCCCGCCTGCACATCCGCGAAGGCATGACGCTATGCGTGTCGGTCATGGAACCCAGTCGCTGGGGCGCGGGGAACCGTGTCGGTCCCTGCCTCGAATACCTCCAACGCTACGGCAGCCACGCCAAAGCCGTCCTGCCGCAATTGCGGGAAATCCGCGCAAAAACCCAGCAAGCGGAGCCAATCGACCAATGCATCGCCGCCATCGAAACCAGCACCTCCACGCCTGTTTTGGTCAGCATCGCGGAATTCAAGACCCGCCCGCTTGCTAGATAAGCACACTTCGAGACGTTACCACCGGAGCCCACAAAATGAATCGTCTCGTCCAACTTACTTCCCGGATCCTCGCCCTGCTGCTGCTGGCTGGTTTGATCATGGGATTTATGCATTCGGGAAAGTTGACGGCACAGGACAAACTTGAACCCCTGGAGCGGATCGGCATCCGACGAGGCGAGAAGGAGGCGCAGTTCTTTCTCAAGGACTCCAATGCTTCCTTCTTCGTCAAAGGATTCAATTACATCCGCCTCCGTGCGGCCGAGGGCGAGAGCGGAGGCGATCATGCGACGTTTGACGCGGACACCATGAAGACCAAGGCGTACTATAACCCTGACCAGGCCGAGGTCATGTTCAGTGCCTTGGGCAAGGCGGGCTACAACACGGTTCGCGTGTTCATCATCGGGCGCAGCAGCGTCAATCCGGGGATTGCCGGGGATTACGGTACGACCCAGGCGCTCCACGAACCCTACATGGAGAACGTTCTCGATTTCCTGCGGCGGGCCACGCGCCACCGCATGCGTGTTTTTCCAACCTTCGGAGACGGAGAGGTCCCCATGAATGCCTATTACCGCGAACGGGTTCGCGGCAAAGGCCACAACAAGAACGTCAATATCCTCACCGAAGAGGGCATTGCCGCACGGGTGGAGCACATCACGACATTCCTTTCCCACATCAAGAGCAAGGAACCGGCCTTGTTGCCTACTTTGCTCGGGCTGCAATGCCAGAACGAAGCCTGCATCCATGCCGACCAGTGGCCTTTCACCGAGAAATCCGGAGCGTTCAAAGCGGCAAACGGCAAAACCTACGATCTCGCCAAAACCGATGAACGGCAGGCACTGATGGACGAAGGCTATCGCCACTACCATGAACGCATCGTCGAAGCGGTGAAAACCATTGATGCCGAGATGCTGGTGGCAGAGGGAGTCTTTGTCCCTCGATCCGTCGGAAAGGATGTCACGCGACATGCCGGTGTGTGGCCGGGCAAAGTGTCGGATGAACGCTACCCGCCCATGCTCACCAGCCTTGGCAAAGGCAGGCTCGATTTTCTCGATGTCCACTTCTACCGCACGAGTGCCACCGAACCGGTGGAGCAGGCGTTTCGACTGAATCTGGAATCGACCGGATTCTTCACGCCGGAGATGTCTGAAATCCGAAAAGAAAAACCAGTTATCCTGGGCGAGTTCGGAGCCTTCGATTTCGTCGAGAAGACGTTCGCGGAAGCCGTCCAGAGCATGGCTCAAGTGCGCGACCTGGCGCTGAAAGAGCGCATGAACGGCATGTTGTATTGGACCTACGACTGCTTCGAGCAGCCCGGCATGCACCACGCCGCCAAAGACTGGACGCTGTTCGTTCGTAAGATGGGGAGCTTTGAAGGGGAGAGAGACACGGAACCGACGCCGCGTTAGGGGATGAAAACAAGAAGCGAATACTGGAGAACCAATATGCACATCATGAAGACCCTCTTCACTCTCCTCACCACCTTGTTGCTGGCCTCGCAATCCATGGCTCGCGCCGACGGATTGGTCGTCTATCCGCCGGTGCCAGGGCTCGCCGCCTCGGAGCATTACAAAGTGCGCGTGCGCCCGGCTGACAATGGCGGCGAGTGGCAGAGCGCCTTTGCTTGGGAAACCAGTTGCAAGACCATCGAAAAGAAGACCGACGCCTACTTCGACACTCTGGCGGGATGGACGCATACCTATGTGAACTTTGAAACCGCCGGTGCCGTGGAGATCGAAATCACTCGCGTCAACGGACAGCCGATTCAAAGCGCAGCGGTGCATCCAAAACGCAAAGCGTCCGCGTGCTCGGTCAAGGACGGCAAGGTGCTTGTCAGGCTCGATCAACCCTGTCTCGTAGCCGTCGATATCGATGGTCAGATGGACGGGCAGGACACGGGCAAGGGCTACACAGGTCCCCCGATTCACACGATCTCCGTCTTTGCCAATCCAGTGTTAGGCGGCAAACCCAAGCCTGATGATCCGGGTGTGTTGACCGTGAAACCTGGTGAAATCCCGCCATCCGACGGCCCATGGACCACGCTCTATTTCCTGCCGGGAGTTCACGATGTCGGGCTGGCGTTCCCGCTTCACGCGAACCGCCAATACTACATCCCCGGAGACGCGATGGTTTACGGCACGCTCTCCAATACGAAATGGGGCGATGGCCATCACATCCGCATCTTCGGCCTCGGCACACTCTCGGGAGCCCGGACGAAGCATCCCAAGCATGTCGAGCCGGCGGTTCCACAAAAGGAACACGGGCGCTATCGTCCGATTGAGTTGGTCGGCACCACCGACACCCGCGTGGAAGGCATCACCATCGCGGACTCCGCGACTCACTCGCTGATGCTGATCCATCCCTACAAAGCAGGCCATCCCAACGAAGTGAAGTGGACCAAAATCTTCACCTGGCGCGCCAATGGCGACGGGATCAATCCTTTCGGAAACACGCTCATCGAGGACTGCTTCCTGCGCACCCAGGACGATTCGCTCTATGTGAACGGCCTGGGCATTCGCCGCACCGTTCTGTGGAACGACGCCAACGGTTCGTCGTTCGTGCTGAGCGGTCTGCCGCAACTCACCGACCGAAAACTGGTGGTGGAGGACTGCGATGTCATTTATTCGAGGGCCAAATGGCACCACTGGAGCGGCGGCCGGGTCTTCAACATGCGCGGGGAAGGCGGCGGTGCGGCCGGGGCCGGAGTGATCTTCCGCAACATCAATATCGAGGACCCAAGACCGACGTTGCAGCAGTTCTTCCTCTGCATGACCATGCCGGAGCCCTATTCGAAAAACGCGGAAAAACGCGCCGCCGGAGACTTGTCGGGCATCGTTTTCCAGAACATCTCCATCGCCGCGCCCAGTGTTCTGGGTGAACCCCAAATCCTCTGGGGCCAGGCCGACGCACGGATCCGCGACCTCACCTTCGAAAACCTCACGCTCGCCGGGAAACCCGTGCGCGATGTGGGCTTTTTCAAAACCAACGAGTTCGTGAACGGACTCAACTTTGCCCCCGGCAGCATGGACTTCACCCAACGCATTCCGCGCGTCCTGCCGAAGTCCGCCATCTTCCGGCAAGCCCCCTCGCCGAAGCCAACATCAGGATGCTACAGTCCCATTGCCCGTAAGACCTCCTCGCAATGATCCATCCATGAAAACAATCATCCAATGTCTCGCGGCTTCACTGCTGGTCGTTCCCGCCGTCGTTTGCGCCGCGGAAATTCAGCAAGGCGAAATGGCCGGTTACCTCTTTGGCCCGGCGGAGAAGGTGCCGGAAGAATTCAACGGCGGCTTCTCGCTCTATGCGGCGGCGTGGCCTCTCGTCGCAACCTATCCCGGGCACAGATTCCAGACCGGCCTGTGCGGCACATGGATGCACCCGCAGTATGAAGCGAGCAAAAAGCCCGCGGGTAAATGCTACACGGACATTGAAGGCGGCCTCGGTTGGTGGCGCGACACGCATTTTCCGACCATCACGCCGAAGTTCATCATGGGCGGCGTGGGGCCAAACTTCCGGTGGATCGCCAACGGCCCCGGCAGCGGGGCGGGAACCTGGGAGAAACCTCGCGGTCAGTATGGCGTCGCGCAACTCAGCCCGTGGCTGTTGTTTCCGCTCGATGGACTAAACTTGAAACAAGGCACGAACGGCGAACTCTTCGGTTACGGCTATCTGCCGTTGCCGCTCACCAACCCGAAAACCACCACGGCAGGCAAAAACGTGCCGACCGGCAACCAGTGTTGGACGCTGTTTCTCAACACCGCCAACTTCAAAGGCCCGGCGGCCTTCTTCACGCCGTTCTTCTGGTCGCAGGCGACCCTCGAGAATCCGGAATGGGCCGGGCTGATGTTGGATTCTCAGCCGGTCGGACCGAACAAGGCGATCCAGATGGAAACGCAGCATGTCCCGGCCGTTTTGAGCACGAGCACGACCGGCAAGGTTTACGCCCGCGTCGCTCCGACCTCGTTTCCCGTCGGTCCCGAGGGTTACTCGACCGTGCTCCACCGAATCACGGCCTACAAGAAAGCGGCGCTTTGGGACGAGGTACAGCGCTGGTTCGATGGCGGTGCCCCGTCCACGGGCCTGATCAAGGCCGAGGCGTCCTCCGTGCATACCTTCCGGCAGGGCGGCGGATCCAGTTGGAGCGTCTATCCTCCCAATACTCCGCGCGAAGAGAAGGCACCCCTTCCCTGGAAATCCTTCGCCACTTCCTTCACTCCGAATCCCATCACGTTCGGCTATCGTTGGAACGAACAACTGACGCGCAAGAACGGTTCGCTCGTCACCCTGCCGGAATACTACCGGCTCGATTCGGACGACAAGAAACCCCAGTGGTCTGTCGTGTCCCTCAAGGATGTGCCGCCGGAACTCGGCCTCACGCAATACCGTTTTGAAACCCCGCGGGAAAAGCCGCAGGAACCCCGCACCACACCGGACGATCCCGCGAGCTGCTGGAAAAAACCCGGACCCGCAGCCGGCCCGTTCCAGGCGCGCCTCGGCGACGGCAGCGTGGTGACCTACTACTGGTATCGGTTCGCCGATCAGCCCGCGATGCTCAATGCCGACCTCACACCCGAGGAGCGCGAGGTGGTTCAGAAGCGCGTCGAGAAACTGCATCGCGCCTGGACCAAGGACCGCGACTACCTCACGCCGCCGGATGCCGGGCAGCTCGCGCATCTGGACCCGGCTTTGATCTTAACTCCACCGCGCGGCATGGAAGCGGGCTATGTCCCCATCGCGACCCGGCAGGAATTGGGAGGCGCGGCGAGTGGCCCACGCAATCAAGGAAAGGCACGAGAATGAAACGCAAAAAAATCCAGTGGCTCTGCTGTCTGCTGGCAGCAATGACCATCGGACTCACCAGCGTGTCGGCGGCCAGGAAGCCGGAACCGACAATTGTCCTCACGAAGGACGGCGAGAAGTTCCAAGCGAGATACGCCGACATGCTCAAGTCCCTGCAGGCGGAGATTACGAAGGCCTTGCCGGTCGTGGTCGAGCAGAAGAAGTCCGCCCTCCAAAAAGCCCGGGAAGCGACCAAGGCGGCGGAGAAAGCGGCGGATGCGGCGCGGCAATCCGTGGGCAAAATACAAGCGGCAAAAGGTTTGGTGGAACACGCGAAGGGCAAGTGGATCGGCGGTGCCGAGAAGGGCATTGCACAGGCGCAGGCGGCGCTGAAGAAGGCGACCACGGAGGCCGAACGCGAAGCCGCGAAGAAAGATCTGGCCAAGTGGCAGGCGAACAAGGAAGACGGGATCAAAGCCCTCAAGGAGCGTCAGGCAGCGTTGGACAAGGCAAAGATCGAAGGGTCGAAGGCGACTCAGGCGAATCAGGAGGCCCAAGCGGCGTTGGCCAAGGCGCGCGCCAACGAACTCGACGCCGCCAAGGCGCTCCTAGCCGAAGTCGAGCCATTCTTGTCGAGTGACAAGCTGGATGCGAAGCTTGTCAAAGCCACCGTGTTGGCCGAGGCGACGCCGCATGGATTGGCGGAGTTCGCCCAGCAGGGCAAGGAGCAGGAGGCTCTGGTGGAGAAGCTTTTGGCCGACGACACATTGATGAAGCAGATGCTCGAAGCCGGTGGAGCCAAGTTCGGCAAGTATGGCCGGGCGATGGAGATTTACGCGGCGATTCAGCAGGCCAGCCCGAAGGCCGGCGAAGGCGTCTTTCAGCGGTTGGCGCTGGCCACCAGCCTGGAACATGCCATGCCGATCAAGCAGTCCAACGCCCAGGACCAGAAGAATGCGCCGGCCACCGTGGACCCGGTCAAACGCTACCAGCATTATGAGAAGGCGTATCTTGACGGCGAGTTGGATCCGGCGTTCAAGAACTTTTCAGCGTGGGAATACCGCATGGTCGTTGGCTGCGACGCGCCGGATCAGATTCTGGCGTGGGGGCGCGAGATGCTCCGGAACTACCGGCCCGACCATATTTACAACCCGGACTATGGCTGGCGCTATTCAGCAACCGTCAGGACCGAAGTCCCATACGGGTCGCAAAACGTAAAGAACGATCGCCCATCGCTGCAGCCCTATCAGAATATCATCATGAATGGAGGCGTGTGTGGCCGGCGCGCGTTCTTTGGACGGTTTATCCTGCGGAGTTTCGGCATTCCGACCTGGGGCGTGACCCAGAAGGCGCATGCCGCGTTGAGTCATTGGACGCCGAAAGGCTGGGTGGTCAATTTCGGCGCGGGCTTTGAGCACAGTTGGTGGGACAAGGATGAGGCTCCACGCAGCGGGGCGGATTTCCTGCTGGAGACCCAGGCGCGGGCAGCATGCGCAGGATTACTTGAAGGTGTTGCGCGCGCAGTGGGTCAGCCGCGTCCTTGGCGAGCAGGCATACAACGACCGCAAGGGGGTTGCCGGCGGCTTCTGGAGCAGCATGGCGCATTACCAGGCGGTTGTGATCGCGGCCAAGGCGGTTGAAGCTGGGCCCGCTCGGCCAGGAACTTGGCCGAGGCGAATGAGCCGAAGGAAAAACAGAACATGGAGCAGGCGACGCTGTCGAAGCGCGGACCAGAAGGTCGTTGTCGAGCCGGGACGGCTCGATCACGATTCCGGCGGTGGCTCACGGCAAGGCGACGGGATCAGGCGCTGTCCATGAAGAGCTTCTCGGGCGGCATGCAATTGCACTGCACCGGCGGTTTCAAGACCGGGTATGCCTTTGAGGCGCCGAAGTGCCGGCAAGTATGCGCTGACCGCGCGGGTGGTGACGGCGCAGGAGGGTCAGAAGTTTCTGGTCGCGGCGAACGACTCCAAGGCGCCCGTCGAAATCGCGGTGCCCTACACCATCGGCAAGTGGGAGCAGACCAAGCCGGTTGAAGTCATGCTGGTCAAAGGAACGAATGTGCTCCACTTCGCGCTCCAGGACGGAAGCCGCGGCGTCACGATCAAACAATTCACCCTGAAACCAGCGGGCGAATGAACGAGCGGCGATCCCACTGGATTGTCAGAATCCACAACAACACACCCGACCCAAATGAACCAGCACCACAAAACATGCGGAGCGTTTGCCCTTTCATCCATCGCGCTTGCGGCGCTCGGCCTATCGTCTTTTGCCACCGTCGCGGCAGCGGAACAGCCAATGCCAAAACCCGATGGCAAACCGGCGGACATGACCAAGCCGGTTCAGGTGTTCATCCTGCTGGGGCAGTCCAACATGGTTGGCAAAGGCAGGATCGCCGGCGGCGAAGGCTCCCTCGAGCATGCGGTGAAGACCAAGAAGAGATACTCCTATCTGGTGGATGATGCGGGTGACTGGACGGAACGGAAGGATGTCCGCAATGTGCGCGTCATGGTTGGCAGGGGCGGTGGCATGCAACTCTTCAACAATGAATGGATGACCATCAAAGGCGGAACCATGGGCCCGGAATATGGCATCGGGCATCCCGTGGGCAACGCCGTCGATGCGCCGGTCATGATTCTCAAGAGCTGCATCGGCAACCGCAGCCTTGGCTGGGATCTCCTGCCCCCGGGCAGCGAACGGTTTGAATTCGAAGGCAGGATCTACGCCGGCTACAAGGACCGGCCGGATTCCTGGCCGATGGACCCGGCCAAAGGCAAGGCGACTGAGCCGCCGCCATGGGTGGACAAAACCGGCAAGCCCATCGAGTGGTATGCCGGCAAGCAATACGACGACGATATCGCGAATGCGAAGAAGGTGCTGGCGGAACTCGATAAATACTACCCTGGAGCAACGAAATACGAAGTTGCCGGCTTTTTCTTCTGGCAAGGCGAAAAGGACTGCGGAAACGCAGGGCATGCCGGCAAATACGAAGAGAATCTGGTCCGCTTCATCAAGCGGTTGCGCAAGGACTTCGATGCTCCGAACGCGAAGTTCGTCCTCGCCACCCTGGGCGAATCCACCAAGGGCAGCGGGGGCAATGCGGGAAAGGTGCTCGATGCCCAGCTCGCGGTTGACGGCACTACCGGCAAGTATCCGGAGTTCAAAGGCAATGTGGCCACGGTCTATTCCAACCCGATGGCGCAAGGCGGCAGCGGCAACGGCCACTACGGCGGCAAAGCGGAAGTCTATATGGACGTCGGTGAAGCCATGGGCAGGGCCATGGTGGAGCTGCTGAAGAAATAGATCAAAGTAGCAAGTGATGAATCCGAACGCCGCGATTGCCGATGAGAGCGAGTGTTTTGTCCCGGAGGGACGCCGGAAATTAGCGGTGGTGAAGCGAAGCGAAACCACCGGATCGGCGCACAAAAGCGAACCGCCCCGGAGGGTGCGGAGGAACGGGTGATCCTCGCCGGCTCCGTCGCTCCCTGCCGGGGCGAATGCCCTGCCAGTGCCGGTTCCCGGTGGTTCCGCTCGTTCCTCGCTCCACCACCGAGGAGGCGGAGGGGAATAGTGGAGGTTGGTGGATGGGCGAGCAGGCTAATTTCCTTCCGGCCCTCCGGGCCTCAAAAGCGGTTTTCGGGATGAATAGTGGTAGCCAACCGATGTGGCCTTTAAGCTGACTTTGAAACAATAACCGACGCACATGAATAATCCTTTTTCGCTCACCGGCCAAACGGCCCTGATCACCGGCGGCGGAACAGGCATCGGCCTGGGCATCGCGCGCTGCATGGTTCAAGCTGGTGCGCGGGTTGTGCTGGTTGGACGGCGCGAAAGTGAATTGTCCAAAGCGTGCGCGGAGCTTGGCGCAGGCGCGTCGTTCGTCGCGGAAGGCGCTGGAGAACGATCCGGCGCGCAAAGCCAAAGTTCTTTCGCGCATCCAAATGGGCCGCATGGGACAGCCGGAAGATGTCGGTTGGGCTGCTGTTTATCTTTGCTCTCCGGCGGCGAATTACGTTACAGGTGTCACGCTGCCGGTCGATGGCGGCGCGACGGTCGGATTTTGAAACTGAAAACGACAACACGAACCATCCCATGTTGCTAAAAGACAAAGTCATTTTTCTCACCGGCGGCTCGACCGGCATTGGGCTCGACTGTGCCAAAGCTTACGCTGCCGAGGGCGCGAAAATCGTCATCGTCGCGCGCGGCGAGGAAACCGTGGCCAGGGCCGTTGCCGAACTGGGCGAAAGCCACCTCGGTTTTCCCTGCGACGTTTCGAGCGACGCCGAAGTGAAATCCGCGATCGAAAAAACGCTGGCGCATTTCGGCAAACTCGACGCCGTCCACAACAATGCCGGCATCGGCACGCCGGTGAAAGCCCTGCACGAAACCACCGACGCCGAGTGGGATGCGCTTTTCAACATCAACTTGAAAAGCGTGCTGCACACCACGCGCCACGCCTTCGAGGCGCTCAAGGCCAGCAAGGGTTGCATCTTGAATACGTCATCGCTCGTCGGCGTCATCGGCCAGGACATTCACGCCGCCTACACCGCGACGAAAGGCGGCATGAACACCCTCACGAAATCCATGGCGCTCGACTACGCGAAGCACGGCATTCGCGTGAACGCGGTTTGTCCCGCCGGCACGTGGACGCCGATGCTTCGCAAGTGGTGCTCGGAACAACCCGACCCGCATTCCATCGAGCGGTATCTCGATGACATTCACCCGCTGGGTTACTGCCCGGAAGGCGACGTGATCGCCGATGCCTGCGTCTTCCTGCTTTCGGAAAAAGCGCGCTTCATCACCGGCCACATCATGCACGTGAGCGGCGGGGCGGAAATCGGCTATCGGCGCAGTTCGTAGGAGGATCGAGATGCCGCACCCGCCGAAACAAGGAAGCCTTTCAACCCAGTAACGCATTCATGATCCAATCCATCTCCATCCGCGACGCGCGCTATCCGATCGGCTCCGGCCACGGCAGCGACGCCATTCACAAAGACCCGATCTATTCGTATGCCGTCACGCTTTTGCACGACGACAAAGGCCGCACCGGCAGCGGACTTGCCTTCACGCTGGGCGAGGGGAACCAGCTCGTTTGCGAAGCGGCGAAGTTCTACGCCGGGCGGCTTGCCGGCAGGGACATCGAGGAGATCATGGCGAACTTCGGCGCGCTGCAAAAGGAGATGGCCGATGAGCAGCAGTTCCGCTGGCTCGGGCCGCACAAGGGCATCGTGCAGCTCGCGCTCTCGTCGGTGACGAATGCCTGCTGGGACTTGTGGGCCAAGACGCGCGGCGTGCCGCTATGGAGGCTGCTGCTTGATCTCGATCCGGAGCAGATCGTGGCGACGCTCGACCTGTCCTATCTCGAAGACGAACTCACGCGCGAGCAGGCGCTCGGCATCCTCGTGAACGCGCAGCCCACCCGCAATGCGCGTGAAGGCGTTTTGAAAACAGGCTATCCCGGGTACGACACGAGTGTCGGCTGGTTCAACTACGCAGACGAACAGGTGCGCGAGAACTGCAAACGGGCGCTCGCGGCAGGATTCACCGCGATGAAACTGAAAGTCGGCTCGACCGATCCGGAGCGCGACCTGCGACGCGCCCGCATCGTGCGCGAAGTCGCGGGCGACGCGGCCCGCGTGATGGTCGATGCCAACCAGCAGTGGACGCTCCCGCAGGCGCTCGACATCTGCCAGCGGTTGCGCGAGATCGATCCGTTTTGGATCGAGGAACCGACGCATCCCGACGACGTGCTCGGCCACAAGACCCTCGCCGACGCCATCACGCCGGTGAAGCTTGCGCTCGGTGAACACGTCCCGAACCGGATCATTTTCAAAAACTACCTCCAGGCGAAGTGCGCCGGTTTCATCCAGGTCGATGCCGTGCGAGTCGCAGGCGTGAGCGAGTTCCTCGCGGTCAGTTTGCTCTGCAAAAAGTTCGGCGTGCCGGTCGTGCCGCACGTCGGCGACATGGGCCAGATTCATCAGCATCTGGTGCTGTTCAATCACATCGCGGTCGGACACGAGGTTGTTTTTCTTGAACACATTCCGCATCTCCGCGAACACTTCGTCAACCCATGCCGTGTGGAAGGCGGCGTCTATCGCACGCCACAGGAAGCCGGCAGCAATTCTGACCTCAAATGATTCCCGGAACGATTCCGTACCAGCCTGTACTGCCCGAACGGCGGTTTCCGATCGTCGTCATCGGAACGGGCGGCATCGTGCGCGACGCGCATCTGCCGGCGTATCGGATGGCGGGTTTTCCTGTGGATACACTGATGAACCGCTCCGTCGAGCGAGCGCAATCGCTCGCGGCGGAATACGGCATCAAGAAAGTCTTCGGCAGCGTGCAGGAGGCCGTGGCGAATGCGCCGGAGGATGCGGTGTTCGACATCGCGCTGCCGGCCTCGCTGTTTGCGGCGACGTTGCGCGAGCTGCCGGACGGCGCGCACGTGCTCATTCAAAAACCAATGGGCGAGACGCTGGCCGAGGCGCGTGAGATTCTGGAGGTCTGCCGTCAGAAAAAGCTGAACGCGGCGATCAACTGCCAGTTGCGCTTCGCGCCGTTCGTCATGGCGGCGCGGCATCTCATCGACTCCGGCGTCATCGGGCAGCTCACCGACATCGAGATGCGCCTCACGTGCTATATGCCGTGGAGTTTCTTCCCCTTTGTTTATGGGCTTCCGCGCATGGAAATCCTCTATCACAGCGTCCACTACATCGACCTTTTCCGCTCGTTTGTCGGCGAGCCGTCCGGCGTGCAGGCGCTCACCCTGCCGCATCCGAAATCGCCCAAGCTCTCCTCGACCCGCAGCGCGATTCTCTTGAACTACGGCCCCGATCTGCGCGCGACGATCACCACGAATCACGACCACATCTTTGGCGCGCGACATCAGGAGAGTTACCTGAAATGGGAAGGCACGAAGGGCGCGATCTGGGCGCGTGTCGGTCTGCTGATGAACTATCCGAAAGGTGTCGGCGATGTCTTTGAATACTGCATTTGCGAAGAAGACCGCGAACCGGAGTGGACGACGTACGCGCTCGAGGGTTCGTGGTTTCCGGAGGCTTTCGTCGGCACCATGGCCAGCCTGCAACGCCACAAGGAAGGCAGCGAGACGACGATGCCGACCTCCGTCGAGGATGTCATCCACACGATGGAATGCGTCGAAGCCGCCTACGCAGCCAGCGAGCGCGGCGGCGTTTCCCCGGGGGATTTCATAAAATGAGCGCGCCCACTCTTTTGCGAGGCATCGCCTGGAACCACACCCGCGGTTTTGTCTCCGTCGCCGCCACCGCGCAGCGGTTCGAGGAACTGAATCCGCAGGTGTCGATCCAGTGGGAGAAGCGCTCGCTGCAGGCGTTTGCCGACGCCTCACTGGCCGCGCTCGCCGGGGAGTTCGACCTGATCGTCATGGATCATCCGCATACCGCGCTTGCGGCGACCGGGGGCCTGCTGCTGGCGTTCGAGGATTGGCTGCCGCCGGAGTTTCTGGCGGACCAGGCTGCGAACTCCGTCGGAGGTTCCCACGGAAGCTATCGTTTCGCGGGAAAACAATGGACGCTGGCGACAGATGCGGCGGCGCCGATTGCGACCTGGCGCCCGGACTTGATCGAGCGGCATCAACTCACGCTCCCAAAGACGTGGGAGGATGTGATCGAGCTGGCCCGGCGCGGGTTCGTGACGGTATCGGCATTCCCGATCGATGTGCTCATGCACAGCTACACGTTCAGCGCGGCGTCTGGCCAGGAGCCGTTCCCGGCGGGCGATCAGATCGCCCCGACCGAAGCGGTCGCACAGGCGCTGACGGAAATCCGCCGGCTCGTCGCGCTGTGCGATCCCGCCTGCCTGGACCGGAACCCGATCCGCACCTACGAATGGATGTCGCGGACCGACGACCCGCGCGCGGCTTACTGTCCGTTTGCCTACGGCTACTCGAATTACTCGCGTCCGCGTTACGCGCGCCACCTGCTTGAAGCCGGCGGGTTGGTCACGTTCGGTGGCCGGCGCCTTCGCTCGACGCTCGGCGGGGCGGGGATCGCCGTTTCGTCGAGGACAAAGCATCCGCGCGCGTGCATGGACTACGCGCAGTTCACCGCGAGCCCTGAAGTGCAAGGGGGTGTTTACTTCGGCGCTGGCGGGCAGCCGGGCCATCGTTCGGTGTGGACCGATGAGGCCGTGAACGCGGCGAGCACCGGTTTTTTCCGCAACACCCTCCAGACCCTCGACGAGGCGATTCTGCGCCCGCAGTTTCCCGGCTACATGGAATTCCAGGACGCCGGCACGCCGGTGGCGCACGACTGCATCGTCGGAAAAACCAAGCCTGCGGACGCCGCCCGCGAACTGAACCGCCTTTACCGGACGGCCTGCGCAAAGCAACTCTGAGCCATGTTCAAGACCCAGTTCTTCGAAGATTACGAAACCGGCGCGATCCGCGACACGGTCGGTCGCACGATCACGGAGACAGACATCGTGCTGCATGCCGGGCAGACGGGCGATTTCTACCCGCATCACATGGACGCCGAATGGTGCAAGACACAGGACTTCGGTCAGCGGATGGCGCACGGTACGCTCATCTTCAGCGTGGCAGTCGGCATGACGGCGGGCGCGATCAACCCCGAAGCGTTTTCCTACGGTTACGACCGGCTGCGCTTCATCAAGCCGGTGTTCATCGGCGACACGATCCGGGTCCGGGTGACCATCAAGGAAAAGAGGGAACACAAGAAACCCAACCACGGCGTCGTCAGCGAACTGGTGGAAGTTTTCAACCAGCGCGGCGAGACCGTTCTCGCGTGTGAGCATCTGCTCCTGGTCCGCAGAAGGCCGGACCAGAAGAACGTGAAACATGAAACCTGAAACTCGGAACACGAAACAAGAATCCGGGCACCGATTTGATTTGGAGGATCGGCTGCTGGAATACGCCGCGCGGATTTTTAAGCTCTGCGAAGCACTGCCGGTTTCCATGGCAGGGCGACATGTTTCGAGCCAATTGCTGCGCTCGGGTTCGGCTCCGGTGTCGCATCACGGGGAAGCGCAAGCGGCGGAGTCAGTCGAAGACTTTCGGCACAAGATGAAACTTGGTCTTAAAGAGTTGAAGGAGTCCTGGCGCTGGCTTCGGTTGATCGGGCGTGTGCCGCTCGTGAAAAAACCGGAATCGCTCGAACCACTCTTGAAGAGAACCGATGAACTCATCCGGATTTTCGCGGCGAGCATTCAAACCTCCCTAAGACGCAGCGCATCCAACTCAACCAAGCGTCCGCTTTCACGCCAGCCTTAATTTTTCATGTTTTATGTCTGATGTTTCATGTTCGCCCGGCAGCAGCGGCCCACTCGAAGGTCTGCTCGTTCTCGATTTCAGTCAGTTCCTCGCCGGCCCGAGTGCGGCGATGCGTCTCGCCGATCTTGGGGCGCGCGTCATCAAAATTGAGCGCCCTGGAACGGGCGACATCTGCCGCCAGCTTTACATCACCAACTTGAAGCTCGACGGCGACAGCACGCTCTTTCATTCGATCAACCGCAACAAGCACAGCTTCGCCGCGGATTTGAAAAACCCGGAGCATCTGGTGCAGGTGAAAGAACTCATCGCCCGCGCGGACGTGCTCATTCAGAACTTCCGGCCCGGCGTCATGGAACGCATCGGTCTCGGTTACGACGACGTGGTGAAGCTCAACCCGAAGCTGGTGTATGGCATTGTCACCGGCTACGGCGCGAGCGGACCATGGGCCGGCCTGCCGGGGCAGGATTTGCTCGCCCAGAGCCGGAGCGGGTTGGTGTGGCTGAGCGGCGATGCGGATCGCCCGCCGACTCCGATGGGCCTCGCCGTCTGCGATCTCGCAGCGAGCGCGCACCTGGTGCAGGGCATCCTCGCCTGCCTTGTGCGGCGCGGCGCCACGGGCCAGGGGGGGAAAGTCGAGGTGTCGCTGCTCGAATCCATCCTCGACATGCAATTCGAGCTGACCTCGACGTTTCTGAACGACGGCGGAAAACTGCCCGAGCGCAGCACTGTCAACAACGGCCACGCCTACCTTGGCGCGCCCTACGGGATCTACGCGACCGCCGACGGTTTCCTCGCGCTGGCGATGGGCTCGGTGCTGAAGCTGGCGGACCTGCTTGAACTCCCCGCGCTCGCCGCTTACACCGATCCGGACAGTTGGTTCACCGAGCGCGACGAGATCAAGGCGCTCATCCGCGAACATCTCAAGCACCGCCCGACGCAATACTGGCTCGACAGGCTCGTTCCGGCTGATTACTGGTGCGCCGAAGTGCTGACCTGGCGCGAACTATTTGCTCATGCCGCTTTTGCGGAACTGGACTGGGTGATGGAAGTCCAGCGCGAAGACGGTCCGTCGATGAAGACGACGCGCTGTCCGATCACGATCGACGGCGTGCGTTCCAGGTCGCGTCTCGGCGCGCCGCGCATCGGCCAGCACACCGACCGCATCAAGAAAGAGTTTGGCATCTGAATCCCTCAACCTCATGAAAAATCCAAATCCCGATCCCGCGAAACACAAGGAAATCCCAATCTGGAACGCCGAAGACTGGTTCTACGAGGACATCGTCATCGGCAAACGGCTCCGCTCAATCCGGCGCACGATCTCCGAAGGCGAGAGCATGCAGTTCAACGGACTCGTGCTCGACATGCATCCGTATGTCGCCGACGAAATTTTTGCGAAGACCGAAGGCATCTTCGGCCGGCGGTTGGTGGCAGGCGCAATGGTCTTCAGCGTCGGGCTCGGTCTTGTGGCGACGAACTGCGTGAACGCGTTCAGCTACGGCTACGACAGGCTGCGGTTCATCAAGCCGGTGTTTATCGGCGACACGCTTTACACCATCAAGACCGATCTGGAGAAGGCCCCGAAATACAAAGACATGGGCATCTACCGGGCGAGCTACGAGGTGTTCAAGAACGAAGGCGAACTCGTGCTCTACTGTGAACACTTGCAGACGGTGAAGTATCGGAACCCGGCGGCGTTTGCGGACCAGGTCGAAAAGAAATAGTCCGATGACCGCCCCCAACCCGCTCCCCCGCCCGGCCCACCACGCCGTCGGCGCATTCTTTGCGGCCATCTGCTGCACGCCGCAGAAGCGCGCCAACAGCCGGTCGTGGCGCGCGGGCATTCCCGCGCTGAACCGCAGCCTTTCTCCTCGACGATTATCTGGCCGCGTCGCAGGGGACCGGCATCGAGAAAGCCGTGTTTCTCGAAGGTGACGTGGACGCACCGCACGCGCTGGCCGGGGCGCGGCACAGCGACCGGCCGGTGTGCGTTCCGACTTCGACGCTGCGCGGTTGGGTGGGGATTGTCCGCCGAACTGATTGTCGGCGAACCCGAGGAGCCCCAGGCCCGGCTCCTTTCTCAAAATGCGCTGCGCATTTACAGGCTCGAACCATGAGCGGGGAACCGTGTAGATTATTCAATCCATGAGCGCCATCACCGGTATTTTTGTCCCGAACATCGTTCCTTACGACGCGCAGGGGCGCATCAACGAGCACGAACTCCGCCGCATCATCCAGTGGCTCCGATCGAAGGGGATCACCGGCTTTTATCCGAACGGCAGCATGGGGGAGTTCATCCGGCTCAGTTACGAGGAGCGCAAACGCGTGGTGACGATCGTGGCCGAGGAATGCAGCGGCCCGGCGACGATCCTCGCGGGCGCGGCGGAGCCGAACGTCGATCTGGTTCTCGAGATGTGCGCCTACTGCGCCGACCTCGGCTGCCGGGCGGTTTCGATCACCGGGCCGTATTACTACAAGCTCACGCAGGAGAGCATCGAGGAATACTTCCGCGAGCTCGCGTCGAAATCGCCGATCGACATCGTTATCTACAACATCCCGGTTTTCGCGAATGAAATCAGCGTGCCCGTCTTGAAACGACTCGCGCTTGACTGCCCGCGCATCGTCGGGACGAAGGACACCTCGAAGGACATGGGCCGGTTCCAGCAGGTGCTGCACGAGATCAAGAGCCAGCGGCCGGATTTCTCGGTGTTGATCGGCTGGGAGGAACTGCTGTGCGCCAGCCTGTTCATGGGCGCGGACGGCGGCACGCTCTCGAGCGGCGGCGTTGTGCCCGAGGTGATCCTGAAGATCTACAACGAGGCCTGCGCCGGCAACTGGGCCGAGGCGAAGCGCGTGCAGTTCAAGCTACTCGACTTGTTTTCACTCATGGTGAATGCGCCCAATTTTCCCGAGGGTTTCCGAGCGGGATACGAGCTGCGCGGTTTCCAGGCCGGACATGCCCGGTTCCCGCTTTCGCAAAAAGAAGAGGCCGCGATCGAGGAGATGCGCGCGCGCCTTGCCTGCGTCCTCGCCGACGCCGGTTTTGCCGAGGCCGCGCGTTCGTGCTGCCGCGCCACCGGAGCTGTCGGGCCTGCCGCCGATTCGCTGCGGGTGACTGTTGAAGAAATCGTGCGGCGTGTCGTTCAGTCCATCCAGACATGACCACTTCGTCACGGCGCTCATTTTCGCTGGGGCACATCGAGGTGAAATTCCTCAGCATCTCGGCCATGGTCGCCAACGCGGCGCTCAAGGCTGCCAACGTCGAGTTGCTCGGCTTCGAGCCAACGGGCGGCGAGGAAGTGCTCATCCGTTTGCGGGGCGATACCGGCGCGGTCGAGGCCGCGATTGAGGCGGCGGATCGCGCAGCCAGGGCGCTCCATTCGTCGCTGGCATCGAGCAGCCTCATCGCATCGCCCGTGGAAGGACTTTCCCTCGCCACGGATCAACCCAACTCCATCAACCCGCTTTACGGCGGCCGCGAGTATTTGCTGCCGTCCGATTATCCAAGAACCAACACCATGAAAACCAACACCGCACAAGCCATCGGAATCCTGGAAACCCAGGGCCTCACGGCCATCCTCCAAGCCACCGACGTCATGCTGAAAGCCGCCGACGTGGAACTGGTTGGCAAAGAAAAAATCGGAGCCGCCTACGTGACGATCATCATCAAAGGCAACGTCGCCGCCGTGACGGCTGCGATTGCCGCCGGCAGCAACGCCGTCGGCAGCCTCGGCAAATTGATTGCCGCGCAGGTGATCGCGCGTCCACACGCGGACCTGCTCGCGCTATTGCCGAAGTAAAGACACTTCTACGACTTCCACAGTCCGAGGGCAGGAATCCGAACCAGCCTTCTTATTCATGATCTTGCTCTTGGTGCGCCCGTGAAGCGGGCGTCAACGCGGGTGGAAGTCCCGCCGGTGCAATTAGACGGTTCAGCACCGCAGACCGTGCCAACTGCGTCGCCGCGAGGCGGGGTGGGGAGCAGGCATGGAGTCGAACCGGCAGGTCGCAATGCACAGATGAACCACATAAATGAGCCTCGAAAAACACTCCCGGCAGCCGAGCCTCTCAAGAGTGGGCGAAGGCCGCAGAGTCGAGACCCAGACCAACCGTCGTGGGTTTTGACAATGGACCGGCGGGGTCTGCGTGGGCGACATGTCGCGGAGTGACGCGCGGGTAAACGGGGAGATCTGTCATGGCGGGTAAGCAAGACTCAACTGGCGGCACAACCCCAACAAAGGGGAAGGCCGTGCAGGCCAGGACAGAAGTCGGAGGCGTTCGTAGTAGTGATAATCCCGTGCCGGACCTCTGGTTCGGGCAACCCGCGGGGGAGCGAAGGGACGCCACTTGTTCCGCAGGAGCGAAGCGCAGGGAAGGACGTGGTGACGGCCCGCGAGGGCTACCAGCACCCGAGAAAGTCCGGCAACTGCAAATCACCCTGTATCGGAAAGCGAAGTCCAAGCCGGAATACCGGTTCTGGAGTCTATATGGAGAAGTGCAACGCGCCAACGTGCTGGCAGCAGCTTGGCGGCGCGTGAAAGCGAATGCAGGAGCGGCGGGGGTGGATGGAGTGAGCATCGAGGAACTCGCCGCCGATGCGCAGGTGGAAGCCGCGTGGCTGAACGCGCTGCAAGAGGAGCTTCACTGCAAAACGTACCGGCCCGCGCCGGTGCGCAGGGTGAAGATTCCCAAAGCCAGTGGAGGGTTTCGTGGGTTGGGGATTCCCACGGTGAAAGACCGCGTGGTGCAGATGGCGGTGTATCTGGTGCTGATGCCGATCTTCGAGGCGGACTTCCATCCGCGCTCCTTCGGTTTTCGGCCCGGACGGGGCGCCCACCAGGCGGTGGAGGTAATCCGGGAGGCATTGCGCATGGGCAAGACCGAGGTGGTCGATGCCGATCTGGGGCAATACTTCGACACGATCCCGCATCGGAAGCTGATGCGGCAGGTGGCCCGGCGGGTGAGCGACGGGATGATCCTGAAACTCATCAAAGCCTGGCTGCGCGCGCCGATCGTCGAGGAAGAGCAAGGCGGAGGCCGGAGGATGAAGGCCAACCCCTGTGGCACCCCGCAGGGCGGCGTCATCTCTCCCTTGCTGGCCAACATCTACCTTCATCCGCTGGATGAGGGCGTGAATGAATGCCGGCAAAAGCCGCGGATGGTGCGGTATGCGGACGATCTGGTGATCCTCTGTCGGCCCGGAGAAGGAGAGGGGATGAAGGAGCGGCTGGCTCGGTGGCTGCAAAGCCGGGGGCTGGCCCTGAACGAAACCAAGACCCGAGTGCTCCAGAGCTGCGCGAGCGGCTTTGAGTTCCTGGGTTTCACCTTCCGCTGGCAGCAGTCGAAGAAGGGAACGCCGTATGTGCATACCGAGCCGAGCGCCGGCGCAGAGCAGGCGCTCCGGGACCGGGTGCGTGAACTCACCCGGCGTCCCACCACCTGGAGAGCGACTGGCGAGGTTGTGCGCGAGATCAACCAAGTGACCCGTGGCTGGAGCAACTACTTTGCTTTGGCCCACCACCACCGGAGCTTCGGGCAGATGAATCACTTCATCGCCCACCGGCTGCGGCAATGGTTATGGCGCAAGCACGGGAATCCCTCGGGGAAATACCAGCGCTGGCCGGACCGCGAACTCTTCACCACGTATGGACTCTATCACCTGCCGGCGACGCTGGCGTAAGACATCGCAAACCGACAAAGGAACTCGGAAAGCCGGATGCGGGAAAACCGCCCGTCCGGTTTGATGAGGGGCGGGAAGCAGACGGTCACTGGCCCGCGGGCCTCTCAATCCGTCGCTTCCCGCCTACTCTACATCTTAATCCTGCCCCTCGTTCTTGGAGAAAGAGCACGAGCAGGAGCAAGAATAAGATAAAGAGCAAATGCTTCCTGCAACCTGATTGTGTAAGTCATATTACAGCGCACAGGGCGTTTGGCTTGAGGAACGGAGAAGCTGATAAACAGAGGGAAGAAGAAAGAGCTAAACAAATGGCCGCGCAAATGATGAATTACGGTGGTGAACAACACTTCGAAAACATTTGCGGACATGCATGAGAACAAAGGTGCGGGGCTGGAAGTCAAGGTGGCGCATTCGGCGACGGACTGGCGAAGGGCGAAAGAGGCGCTTGGAAGAGAGCATGGGCTGGGAGCTGGAAGCGAGGCTGGCGACCGGCTCTGCCAGTTGGTGATGGAGGAAGGGAAATTGGCCGCGGTGCTGGTGTGGTGCGCGGCGGCGTGGCATTTGAAAGACCGGGACGAGGCGGTTGGGTGGGATGCGGTGACGCGCTCGGAGCGACTGAAGCTGGTGGTGCAACTGCGTCGCTTCCTTGTCCTGGAGGAGGCAAGGAGACCGAATCTGGCCTCGCGATGCCTTGGGGCCGGGATGCGGGAACTGGTCGGGCAATGGGAGCAGGAGCACGGTTACCGTCCACTTCTGGCGGAGAGTTTCAGCGATCCGGAAAGCCATGCGGGCACCGTTTATAAAGCCACGAACTGGACGCAGGCCGGGACGACGAAGGGATTTTCCCAAGACCACACCGATTATTACATTGCCAACGGGAGGCCAAAGAAGTTGTGGCTGAAGCCACTGGCAACCAAAGCCTGTGAGTTGATGTGTGCGTGGGAGCTGCCGGAAGCCTGCAAAGGCGCCCTGGTTGGGCGCGGGGGAGCGCGCAGTGCGCTCAAGAATGCCGGGCTCAAAAGCCTGCGCGACGCTTTTGATGAAGTGCCCGATCCGCGCCATCCCAAGAGCCGGCGCCACCGCCTCTCTGCGATGCTGGCCCTGATCGGCCTCGGGCTGCTGATGGGAGCGCGCGACGTGCTTGATATCTGGAGGAAAGTGGCCTGCCTTTCCCAGAGCCAGAGAGAAGCCATCGGGTTGCGGGTGCGCGACAAGCAGAGCAGACGCCTGAAGATGCCCGGCTACGATGCGCTCAACGATTTGCTCGCCGCCGTCGATCCGGGCGCCCATGCCCGTGCTCTCACTGCCTGGTTGCAGGCCAGCGCCGGGGTCCTGCCCCGGAGTCTTGCCCTGGATGGCAAAAGTGTCGGCGATGGGCGCTGCGGCATGATCGGCTTTTGCGGGCCGATCATGTGCTGGTGGTAGTTTTACCACCAGTTATTTTCAGACAACTATGGATGTTCTCGGACGCCTCGGACGGCATTTCACAAGTCGTAATAGGAAAGAACAGCCACCGCCTTCCCCTGTTCCAAAATTTCCCCGGTAGGACTTGAAAACAGGCGTCCGAGGTGTCCGAGAACATCTTTGCACGTTTGGACTGCGTTTTTCGGTGCCGAGAGGTTGGATTTAATTTTGGGTGTCTCCTCAAGGAGACAGCCATTCAATCCAGCATCACCAGCGGGCGAGTATGAGGTGGTTATCAATGTTGAAAAAGCCAAGTCTCAAGTCCGTGAATAATTTCACGGGCTTCGCATTCGCCCCGCCAATGACGAAGTGCATGCGAGACTGCGGCTTCAGGTCGAGGCCGAGTGTTACTACGGAGTCTTTTTCGTCGAGAAACCACATTGATTTCAAGTCAGCCGAGTCGGTGAGGTAATCCGCGCTTATCCATCCGAGGCATTTTCCACCGCTTCCAAAAAACCACGTTTCGATTCTCCCCGGGCGCTCAAAACCAGTGCCGATGAACACGTTGTGCGATCTAGGCAGGAATCCAAAATTAGATGCACCATCAGAGACGACTTTCTCGTTCTTTCCCCAGGTGTAAGTTGGATAGCCAACCCATAGTCCGTGAGCAGCAGCCCGAAGGATGATCTTGCTCTTAAGGTCATCGCTGGGACGCTTCAACTCGGTATAACACCCCTTCGGTTCCAAGTCGCGTGGATAGCAAAGTTCCCACGGTTCGTCCTCCCCAAGCAAATGCGCCTTGCCGCGCGGCTTTACAAAAACAACCGCCCTCCCGCCGTCTGAACCGATGGACACGATCCATCCTTCACCACGTTTGTCGCAGCGCGCCCATCCGAGGATATCAACGCCTCCGAAGTCACTTTTCTTATTGGGCGCGAGTTGAGCCGCTGTAATTTCCTTTTGCCATTTTCCATCGCGCGAAAAAAACGTAAGTGTTCTGTCGTAATCCCACAAATCCGTCGTAACCCACCGGCCATCGGGCAGGAACGCACCGTGCCATTCACGGCCAATGCCGTCACGTCGGGGAGGAAAAGCCTCATTGATCAGTTTCCCTGTCGAATCGAAAAGCCACCCGTGGGTCGGTGTCCATACCTCGAACCGTGTCTTCGTCATCCGCCGAATCACGCAATCAAGCGCGCCGGGGTTATATGAGACTTCAGGCATGTCCCCAAAATTAAGCACGGCCTTGGCTTCAACCTGGCTCTCATCCGACGGCAGAATGATTTCCAGCCTTGCAACATCTCCACCAGCCGCCACTTCTTTGACTACGTCCGATTCTCCCAAGTTCACTGCTGCATGAATCAGATTTCTACGTAATTCGTCATCGTTCTTGTGTCCCGGCTTGCGCCATTCGGCTAATAATTCTAATAATTGAGCGGACTCTGCAGCCTGGCTCTCTTGAGATTCAGGCAAGGATGAGGGGTCTGCCGCGTAGAGGTGGGTTGCAAAGGAAACGGCAAGCAACGAATGAATGGCACCCCGGGTTTGACGGTATGCCTTCGCTCTCGATTTTTTCCAGATAATCATTGGGGTGGATGGATGCCGATTCAACAGCATCGCCACCGCACGTTCAACCATTCTCTGAAAAACGCGCACCCTTGATCAAATCTCTCGCTCATGCAAGGGAGAGCATCCGTTGACATTACAACGCCAGCCGCTTTTGCCAGGCGCGCAGGATTGCATTCGAGCATGCGGCGAAGGCGGCTCGAACGCAGAGCGCGCGCACTTCGCCGCGCGAGACTTTGACCCGGCGCGGTGTCGTCAATGGAGGTGTCTCCTTCAGCAGCGCGAGCGTTCTCATGCCGATGCACCACGGCAGAATGCAGGCGTATCGGAGCCGCCAGCCGTTGATGGCGGCGATGTAGTCGCACGCGTCGTCGAGGTGGCACGCGGCTCTCGCCATCCATCGCTCGAACAGCGGCTGGCATCGCTCCGGCGAGTCGTGCAGCTCCGCGATGGAGAGCCTGGCTTCGCGCAGCGGCAGGTAACAGCGTCCGGCCTTCAAGTCCGCCGGCATGTCGCGCAGGATGTTCACAAGCTGAAGTCCCTTGCCGAAGTTTACTCCCAGTTCGTTCATCTTTTCACGATCGAGCGTTGCGTAGCGCGGCACGGCTCGAAAGCAAACGCGCGTCCAGAATTCTCCGACGCATCCCGCCACCAGATACGTGTATTCATCGAGCTCGGCCGAGGACTGAAGCGCCCTTGGCTGGCTGCCGAAGCGGAGGAGGTCGAGCTCCTGTCCGCGGATGATCTTGTTCAGAACGGCGGCGATGTCCGCGCGATCGTCGGTGCTCATCGAATGGAGCCATTCAAAACAGCGGTCGAGTTTTTCGATCAACTCACGTTCGGCGGGGTCCGCGGGCTCGATCTCCTGTTTCAGCAGCGCGATCTCCGCATGCTCAGGCTGGCGTTCGCCGATGAGATCGCGCAACGCGTTCAGATGTTTGAGCCGCACGGCGGCAGGCGCGCCCGACGAGTCGGCGATGGTGTCGGTCGCTCGCGCAAGCAGATAGCCGAGTCCGATGGGCGCGCGGACGGCTGCGGGCAGCGCTTTGATCGTAAGATAAAACGAGCGCGACACCGATGCCAGCAGCGCGCCGCCGAGATCGCCGCTGTTCATGGCACTTTCCTGAGATCGATTCGATCGGGCGAAAAATTGCCGAGACGCATGACCTCCGCCGACTGCAAATAGGCGGCACGCGGTCCGAATGGCGGCAGGTGGGATTGCGCGCGCCATTTTTCCATCTCCCGCAGCGCCGTGGCATCGATCGCGACCGGATCCCTGCTCGCGTAGATCGTGTTGAAATGGAAGGCGTAGTTCGGCTCGGCTTCCGGCCCGCCGGCGAATTGAGCGATGAGCGCGTCCATGATGTTCAGCACGACCTTCGGCCCGACACGAGGATCGGCGTAGAGGTCGCAGATGTAGGGATCGCCGAAGCCCGGCGGCTGCAGGAACCGCCGCCAGTTGTCGATGTTGGGAATGGTGACGTTGTAGATGCAGCCGGCCGGGCCGCACTCGGCGTCGCGCATCACCGGCACGTTGATGATCTTCGTGACTTCCTGGCTGATGATCCGGCTCCAATGGCTTTCGTCGCTCAAGGGCTGTGGCTCACGAACCAGTTTGCTGCGCGCTTCATCGGTGTTCTTCGTAAACGTGAGATCGCCCCAGATCAACTTGCCCATCGTGGGCGACTGGGTCAGCGCCGCCGGATCGTAGCCGGACACCGGCTGCACGCTGCGGACCTGGTAATCGGCGCGAGCCTTGTAGCCGGCATCGGCCATGTCGGCGCGATCCCACACGATGATGTTGCGGCCCGGAACTCCGGCACGTTCCAGGCCATCGACGATTGCGGCCACAACGCTCTTCCTCGTCGCAAAGTACCTGCCGCCTGTCGCGGAGATTTTAATCCCTACTCGATCGGTCGGCTTGACGAGCGAACTCCAGGCTTCGGCCACGGTGGCTTTTGCGGTGACGGCGCAAACCAGACCATCAACCATCGCGCGAATCGCCGGCGGGTTTTCCTTGAACGACTCCAGCGCCGAATCGTTCTGCGCGAAATAGACGGTTGAGCGCGCCGGCGCCTGTTCCGCCCGACAAACGGCGAGACAGGCGAGAAGGCCAGCCCAAAAGATTAAGAACAATCGCGACACAGCCAGCGACTATTCAGGCGTCGTTGTGCGGTGTCAATGCGACGACGGGGGATGGTTTCTTGAAAAGTGAAGACCGCACTGTGCTCTTGTCGAGAGTCCGCCCGGTGACGGAAACTCTTTGGAAGACGATCACCTTTACGAAGGCAACACCGGCAGCCCGGCCAGAGCCATCGCGATTTCCTCGGCGGGATACTCGTAGTTGATGAGCTTGCCGGCGAAGTAGTCGATGTAAGCCTGCATGTCGAGGTGGCCGTGTCCGCACAGGTTGAACAGGATCGTGCGCGTGGTTCCCTCTTCCTTGCAGCGAAGCGCTTCGCGGACCGCTCCCGCCACGGCGTGATTCGCTTCCGGCGCGGGGATGATTCCCTCCGCTCGTGCGAACTGCACTCCGGCGGCGAACGCCTCGAGTTGCGGCACGCCGATCGCCTCGGCCAAACCCTGCTCGACCACATGGCTCACGAGCGGCGCCATGCCGTGATAGCGCAGGCCGCCCGCGTGGAATCCAGCCGGGACGAACGTGCTGCCGAGCGTGTGCATTTTCACGAGAGGCGTCAGCCCCGCGGTGTCGCCGAAGTCGTACGCGTATCTGCCTTTGGTCAGGCTCGGGCACGCTTCCGGTTCGACGGCGACCACGCGAAGGTTGCCGATCTCGCCGCGCAATTTCTTTCCGATGAATGGAAACGCGATGCCCGCAAAGTTCGAGCCGCCGCCGGTGCAGCCGACGATCACGTCGGGGAAATCTCCCGCCATCTCAAGCTGCAAAGCCGATTCGAGGCCGGTGACGGTCTGGTGCAGCAGCACGTGATTGAGCACGCTGCCGAGCGCGTATTTGGTGTCCGCGTTTTGCGCCGCCACTTCGACCGCTTCGGAAATGGCGATGCCGAGCGAGCCGGGGCACTCCGGATCTTTTTCCAAAATCGCGCGGCCCGATGCGGTGTCGGGGCTCGGGCTTGCCGTGACGTTCGCGCCGAAGGTTTCCATCATCGCGCGGCGATACGGCTTCTGGTTGTAGCTCACGCGGACCATGAACACCTTGCATTCGAGTCCGAAGAAGTTGCAGGCCATCGCGAGCGAGCTTCCCCATTGGCCCGCGCCGGTCTCGGTGACGATCCGCTTCACGCCTTCCTCTTTGTTGTAATAAGCCTGCGCGACCGCCGAGTTCGGCTTGTGCGAGCCTGCGGGACTCACGCCTTCGTATTTGTAGTAAATCTTCGCGGGCGTCCCGAGCGCCTTCTCCAGCCGCCGCGCGCGGAAGAGCGGCGACGGTCTCCATTGCTTGTAAATCTCGCGGACCTCATCCGGAATCGCGATCTCCCGCTCCGTCGCCATTTCCTGCTCGATGATCGCCTGCGGAAAAAGCGGAGCCAGATCCTCCGGCGCGATCGGCTGGAAGGTGCCCGGATGCAGGACGGAGGGCGGAGGGTGGGGGAGATCGGCGGCGATGTTGTACCAGGAAGTCGGGATGTCCGTTTCGTTCAGGAGAAATTTGATTTGATCGGCCATAGGAAGATTGAACTGTTTAGACGGCTCCCGTTTGCAGGTCAATGGTTTGCGATTCTGCCGCCGTTCGCCGGGCGCGTTTCCGGTTCAGAGCGCTGCAATGAATTCCTCCACCGAGACGCCCGCCTGTCGAAGCGCGCCCGCAAGCGTGCCGATCTTGATCTCTCGGTGATTGGGGACGACGCATCCGGACGAGCCGCGCCGCATGACGATGTGACTGCCGCGCTGGCGTGTGACCTCGAAGCCGAGGCGTTGCAACGCGCGCACAGCCTCTGAGCCGGAAATGCGGGGGAGTTTAGGCATGAGCCGCAACCTCGAAAGTCGTCAGCAAGGCCTGGCCGGTCTGCTCCAGAGGAAACTCCTCCAGATAAAGCTCCGTGGCCTCGCGGAGATTGCTGATGGCCTCTGGCACAGACTCGCCCTGAGTCGTGGTGCCTGTTTCGGGGTTGTAGGCGACAAAACCGCCCTCAATGGCTGGAATCAAAACGGCGGTGAGTAGCATGGGAGCAATCTGCTGCAATCGAGCAGGGAGTCAAGACGCGGGGCCGTTCGGAAAAGCGAAGAAATGACCATGCGTCTTTATGTTGCAGGCACAGTCCGATACTTCCCTGCCTCGGACCCGAATCACCTCAAAGCCGGGCTTGGTGAGGCTTCGAATCAGTTCCTTGCCACGGAGTCGCGGAAGCCTTGGCATGGCTAAACCAGGACGCGTTGAACACCAACGAATTCCGAACCGGTATGGGATGCCTCATCGACTTCCAGGCAAAGTTGAATTGCTTCCTTGATACGCTTCATGAGCGCGTCCAGCGTCTTTGCCTGGGTGTGACAACCCGGAAGGGATGGCACGGACGCGACAAAATACCCTTCCGCATCGCGCTCGATCACCACGCTGAATTCTTTCTGGCGTTTCATGCTTGGATTTTACCGGAACGGGTTGGAAATGCAATTTCCTTATCCGAATGCCAGAGGACACCGAACCCCTGACCGGGGGTGCGGCATCGACTAAAGATTGAGGTTGAATTGGTCATGACGGCAGGAACTCGGGGCGGGTCAGGGGTTCGGTGCTCTCCCTTGTTCGCCTGGCATTTTGTCGTGGCTGAGGCGCATGTAGAATCTGCAATTGCTCCTGTCAGGACTGATCCAGAAAGTCCAATCTTCATAGGAGTATGCAGATGATCCGCACTTATCCTTCTCGGGAGTTCTGTTGAGATGGTTGACGAACTTATCGTGATCGGCAGGATCAAATTGAAATTCACCATTTGAGATATTCAGGTCGAGGTCATTCGTCATCTCTATCGCCTTGCTTGATGGCGGAACGATCTCAGGGAGCCAACCCCGCGCGAAAGGGCGATCCGCTTCAGCCTCTGCTCTCGTGGGGTATGACAGGGAAACCGAATCGTCGCAGCCTGCGAGAAGCGTTGCCGCTAATGCGAGGACTGCGGTTAGTTGAGAATTCATTTTTGAAGCGAACATTTAGATGTGGAGGCACCGTCGCGCAGGAGCCTGAACCAAAGAAGAGGCTGACCGGCGGTTGCCTCGGATGACTTGTTCTGCTTCTTCATCGAGGGAGTTCGAGTTTTAGTGGGTCGCCAAGCAGTGTGCCCCTCTTCGGCGTTAGAGCTGTAAGTTCACCTCGAAGATCACTCCAAAGCTTCCGAAACTCCCGAAACTCCCTGGTGTCTGAAGCAATCACGTCTGCCCGTTTGCGTCCATCCAGCGAAGTGACCCCTCCGTTGACGACGACCAGATTAGGGTTTGTTTCGAATAGTTCGTGCCAGGTCTCGACGCGGGTGTGCTTGTCTTCATGGCAGAGCCAAACCGAATGATAGGTTGAATCTGGGCCGAACCAAGAGTGGCGGAAGCGATCCTTATTAAAAACTCCGGCCTTCTCGAACTTTGTTAATGTCGCTTCAATGGTGGCCGGGTTCACACTGCCTTCCCGAAATGGCGGACCGCCTCTCTTTTGATCTAATGACCAAACGACTCGGCCGTCTGGCCAGGCAACCATAAGGATACGAGGGTATGACTTCCAATCAGCCCTCATGCCTCCTCCCTCGATAGTCAAAGCAATGCCAGGCGTCGCTTTCGTAACGGGCTCCGTCAATGATTGCCTTGTGGTGCAAGAAACAAGCAGCGATGCGATGAATAGGGTAAATAGAGTCTTCATTTCTTGCAGAACGTCGAGGCATGGCAACCCGCTACCGGGAGCGCCCCTCCGCTTCAGGTTGAGGTTTATCGCCACCCTCCGATTTCGACTCGGG
Source organism: uncultured Verrucomicrobiae bacterium (assembly GCA_963751395.1). Taxonomy (GTDB): domain Bacteria; phylum Verrucomicrobiota; class Verrucomicrobiia; order Chthoniobacterales; family Chthoniobacteraceae; genus CAVVUC01. The sequence goes on from CAVVUC010000002.1 coordinate 476,817, forward strand.
GCGGGTAGCGGGTTGCCCAGTGCCGGCTTGTTCTGCCGGTTTCTTCATTTGCTTCTCACGGATGATGAACTTCCACCCATCATCCCAATCGCTAATCTCAATAGTCAGTGGATAAGAATCAGGTGATCCTTTCAGCTTGCAATCAAACTCGTAGGGAGGAACCCGATCACCCACGCCAACCCGGCCCTCCATAACATCGATACTACGGGGACCAAGTCGTGATGCCCCTCCGATTGGTCTTACTTCGAAACATTGATTGATGACGACGAGCAACTTCGGACACTCCTTCGTCAACCGCTGCGTTACCTCGACCCAGGTCAGGCTTCCACCCGCTGAGGCAAACGGAGCCATTATGAGTGAGGTAAGTATGGCGAGGTAGATTCTCATAATTTTCTGCAGAACGTTGCCCTTCAGGTGGCGGCGGCTTCCGCCGATCACCTGCAAGGGCTTGTTGGCATTCCTATTTCTCGTTTCCCGACTCCACGCCTTTGAGGAACTTGCTAAAGTCACCTTGAATCTGTGCGTACTTTCCACCGGATGACCACCGATCTCCAGCGACCAGAATCTTGACGGTCCGACCGTCTGCAAACCGCAGAACAAGTGAACGGTCCATTGGCCAACTCCCGGTTGCCAGCTTCTCTTGTGCCTGGGAGTCATATCCCGGAAAGAAGGCAAGAAGCGTGGCGATCTGCTTGCTGTCCGAGATGGTCACCTCTTTCGAGATTGGCTCTCTGAGTATCCGCACCTGAGTGGGGATTGGTTCGATTGGGTTGTTCCATGATGCATCTCTCAGTTTGCTGTCGTACTTCTTCTTGATCTCAAGCAGGTCAGCCAGGACAAGACGATCTTCTGACTCCAATTCCTTCGGGTCAGCAGGATACGCCCTGCCTTTGACGGTGCATATGTGGTTGATTCCGACAAAATGAGCCTTGTCGTTTCTGTACGTCACGTACAGAAATGCTCGAAACTCTTGCCCCTGTTTCGGGGGTAGCAACTGATAGGAATGCATCGGGTACATGGCGGCTGACCCCTTGCCTTTGAGTTCCTTTGTCACTTCCGGTTCCCCGAAAACTGCATCTACGTCCGCACGGGCGGTGCCCTTGCATGGAATGATGAGCTCGCGAAGGCTGGCAATTTGCGCAGACACTTCCTCTGGTGCAAGAGATTTCGCAGAGGCCGGGCCGGTGTCAGCAGCTTGGCATCCGGTGATTGCCAGACTGAGCAAGGCTGCAACGATGATCTGTTTCATATCCTCTCCATCCGAACAGTGTTATTGAGCCGCGCGCGGCAATTGCAGGTAAAATGCCGCGCGCGGCATAACTCCTGCAAATGCCGCACAAAAGGGCAAAAACTGCTGCCGACGTTTCATCCAAGCAAGTTGGACTCCGGTAACATGGGGTCAAGAAAAGATTGCTCTAAATCCAGACGGCTGGGGCCTCCCGCGCCCGGTCGTTTGATTTTTTCATCCGCCCGCCGGAATTGCGCCGAGTTCGCCGGTGCTTCGTGCGTGGCGGCCATAGACCCACTCGAAAATCGGCGAGGTCATCAAGGTCGTGACAATGGCCATGAGGACGAGCATCGAGAACAGCGCCGGCCCGATGACGCCTTTTTGCAGGCCGATGTTGATGATGATCAACTCCATGAGGCCGCGCGCATTCATCAGCGTGCCGACGGCCAGCGCGGTGCGGTTGTCCTCGCCATGCAGTCGCGCCGCCGCCCAGCAGGCGACGCCTTTTCCGCCGATGGATGCCGCGAGGATGACGAGCGCGACGAGCAGCATTTTCGGATCGGAGACCAGGTCGAGCCGCGTGCGCAGGCCGGAGAAGGTGAAGAACATCGGGAGCAGCAGCACGACGGCGAACGACTCGATTTTGCGGCGCAGTTCGTCGGCGAAAAATCCGCGCGGCATCGCCGTGCCGAGCAGGAATCCGCCGAAGACGGCGTGGATGCCGATGGCGTCCATGGCCCACGCCGCAAGGCAGAAGATCATGAGCACGACGGCGAAGACCGTGTGGCTGATCGCTTTTTCCCGCTCGACGATCCGGCCCAGCGGCGCGAGCAGACGGCGGCCGGCGAGCGTCATGAAAAGCGCGTAGGCGATGCCGCCGCCGATCGCTTTCATCGCGACCATCGCGCCGCCGCCGAACGTGGCCAGCACGATGGCCAGCACACACCACGCGGCGGCGTCGTCGATCGCGCCCGCCGCGAGTGCGAGCGTCCCGAGCGCGGTTCCTGCGAGGCCGCGTTCGGAGATGATCCGCGCCAGCATTGGGAACGCCGTGATCGCGATGGCCGCGCCGAGGAAAAGGATCGCCTCGAACGCGCGCGCTTTTTCGGAGAACAAACCGGGCATCGTCATGAGCCACGGCGCGAGCAGGACCGCGAGCGCGAACGGCGCGGCCATGCCCGCGACTGACACCGAAGCGGCGCTCCGCAGGCGATGGCGGAAATGATCCACGCGGAATTCCATCCCGACGAGAAACATGTAAAGCCCCACCCCGAATTGCGCGCCGACGTAGAGCATTTTGAGCGTGTCCTTCGGAAAAAGAGCCTGCTGCATTTCCGGAAAAAAGTGACCGAAAAGCGACGGCCCGATCAGCACGCCGGCGATCATCTCGCCAACCACCTGCGTCTGTCCGATGCGCCGCGCCAGCACTCCGACAAGACGGCAGACGCCGAGGATGACGGCCATTTGCAGGAAGAAATAAATGGAGAGCTGCTCGAACGACACGGGCGCAAAACTCGCCGCAAGCGTGTGGTTTTCAAAGCGAATTCTGGCCGATCTTCAATCTCGAAAACCGCCATTGCAGAAATCGCCATGGATCGCATCGTCGGATGAAAAAGTTTGCCGGACTCGAAAAAGTTGTGGAATCGCGGCCTCAACGAATCGAAGATCGGAGCGTTCGCCAATCGGATGATTGCTTTCCGTGCCTGTAGCTCAATTGGATAGAGCTTCTGACTTCGGATCAGACGGCTGGGGGTTCGAATCCCTCCAGGCACAGTAGCGCCATTCCGGCTGGGAGGCGATTTTTCCCGGACTTTGCCTGCCGAGTAGTTGAAGCAAATGCCCGCCCTTGAGAACTCTGTCGGGTGGCATCGACAACTCGCTCTCTCAGCAGGTCTTAACAACATTCTGGCAACGCCCCGAAATTCTAATGTCGGGGCCTGTTCAAAAGTGGACTGAGACGGTTCAAAAGTGGAATTCTCACTTTGGGGTGCATATTCAAGTTGACTCCCGCATAAATGCAGGCTCGGAGGAGGCCGGAGCGGAGCGGAGGCCGACGGAGAGCCTGCATTTATGCGGCGGCCCTCCCCTCCCGAGGCGGAAGCATGTCAGCTTTCTTTGATCGCGCTCTCTGCGCATTACACACCATCTTCCTGCCTTGAAAAGAAACAGATCATCCACCGCCTGCCGCCGCGTTTTGTGCTCCGCATCCTTGCCGATTTCAATGACGGGGACCTCGACGCATCTGCGGCCGCCAGACATTTAGGCATCGGCAAATCCCGCCTCTATGAGCTGCGGAGCGACTACCTGAGCAGCAGAAGGACCTGCCAACCCAAAGCCAGCGGCGGCGGACATGGCCGCGTTTGGCCCGAAAAAGTCAGGGCATTCCTTCAAGACTTCCTGCCCTTGCAGAACCCGCCCAACTACCAACTCGTGGCTGACGAACTTCTCCGCCTCTGCAACTTCAAGCGGGCGAGATCCAGCGTTGAAGTTCATGTCAAAACGCACTTCTCCCACCTCGTCCCTGCCGTCGCGCGAAAACAGCGCGCCTGCCGCCGCTTCCGCCGCGCACACATCGGAGAGCTTTATCAGCACGACAGTTCCATCCACCAATGGTGGCCCGCCGCCGCCAAACAAATCCTTCTGCTCACCGTCGATGACCATTCCGGCTTCAATGTTGCCGGACGTTTCGTCTCTGCCGACACAACATGGAATCACTTCTGCCACCTCCGCGCCGCTTTCGAAATCCACGGGTTGCCAGACGCTGTTTACACTGACGCATTGAGTCTCTTTGGCCCGAGCTCTGCCAACGACCATAGCGATCCGAGAAGCGAGTTCCAACGCGCCCTGCTTGGCCTTGGCGTAGCTCACCTTGTCGCTCCGACTCCCCAGGCCAAAGGCAAGATCGAACGCCGATTTGGCACTTTCCAGAAACGCATCGTCACTCTCCTGGCTCACGCCAGAGTTCAGACTTGGGAGCATGCCGATGAAGTCCTCCAAATGGAAATCAGCCGCCAGAACCGCACTCGCCAACGCAGCACCGGCAGGATCCCTCAGGATGTCTGGGAAAATGCCCTGCCGCAAAACAGGGGTCATCTTCGCCCACCACCTCCTTCCAGCCTGCTGGATCTCCACCTTTCCCTCCGCGCAATGCGCCGGGTCAACAATGACCAGACCATCGACTTTGAAGGCCAAAATTATGAAATCGCAACCACCGCACGCCAATCGGTCGCCATCATACATCACCCGAACCGGAAATTTTGGGTTCTCGAGCATCCGCCAAAAGATGTATGGCCCTGTGTATTAGGTGCTTTCAGCTTGTGAAAATAGTCCACTTTTGAACCGGCGAGAATTCCACTTTTGAACCGTCGCCGACACGCCCCGAAATTCTAATTGACAAAATTCTCGCGAATCTCTAAAAACCACCACGGTTTGAGAATCATTGGGTCCCCAAACTTCATGTATTCATTCATCCCCAGAGCTTTTCTGTGTGTCGGTCGCCCCGACATGGCAGGTCTCTTTTCCAGACTTCTCCCCTTAACTTTTCCATCAATTCCTCACCCAACCCGCAGTAAGAAAATCGCCAAACCATGAAAACAAAAATCCAGTCCTCAATCCTCGCCGCCTCATCCCGCCGATTTCCGCTTTTCGCATTCATCCCTCCGCATTCCGTTCTCCTCCTCCTCGCCGCTGTTTTCCTGCTGCTCGGGCAGGGGAGCAATGCCTGGGCTGCGAACTATTATTGGGACATGAACGGTACCACGCTGGGCTCGGCTACGGGTAGTGCATTGGCAACCGGAACTTGGAACTCGACCAACACAAACTGGACCACCAACGTGTCAGGCACCACCGCTACAGTGGCTTGGGTGGCCGACAGCGATGCCTTCTTTTCCGCAGGCACCGATGCGACGGGGTCGTTTGTTATATTCACGGGCTCCGGAGTGAATCTGAGTGCCAACAGTCTCACTTTCGAGGAGGGCACTGTTTCCATTGGTGGAGCCAGCAACAACAACCTCACTCTTACCGGCTCAGGCAACATCACGGTCAATAGCGGTGCCTTTGCGGAAATTGGCAATGGCACCACGATGAACCTTTCGGGCACGGCGGGCATTACCAAGCTCGGCGCGGGCACGTTGAGCATAAAGCCCTTCGATGGGATGACCTTTACCGGTGGAGTTCGCGTGAACGCCGGGAAGTTGCTCGTTGACTATTCAAGTTTCAGCAGCACGCCGATCAACATCATCCCCAGCTCCAATGTCCTCTCGCTTGGTGGGGGCACGCTGGAACTGAAGCAGAAGAATAACACTGCAACGACAGGAACCTTCGCCAGTTCCACGATTGCCGCAGGTGCTTCCAGTGTGATTGCCACCAGCCAGGGGGGCACAAACGCATTGGTTGTGAACCTTCAGGCCCTCACCCGCAACGCGGGCGGGGTGGTCGATTTCACCAACCCGACCGGCACACTCTCAGGCTCGAACTCCATCCAGACCTCCACGGGTGTTTCCTCGACCATCCTCACCGACAGCGGCGTCGCCTATGCCACCGTTGGCGGCAGCGACTGGGCGGCCAAGGATTCCACCAACGCATGGATCGTGGGGCTTTCCTCGATTGGCGGCGGATACACCAATTCCACAACCACAGTGCTTTCCGGCAACGCCGACGTTGCCAGTGGAATTGATACGACATTGTCCAGTGACGCATCCATTACCACGCTGCGCTTCAACCAGGCGGAAGCGCGCACCATCACGCTGAACCCCGGGGTCACGCTCACCACCGGTGGCATCCTTGTCACTAGCACTGTGGGGAACAACCTCAGCACCATCACCAGCGGCACGCTCCGCAGCGCCGCGACCGTCGCCAACAAGGATCTCGTCATCATCAACAACGACCCCAGCAACTTCCTGACCATCGGTTCGGTCATCGCCGATGCCACCGCCGGTGCCACCGGCCTCACCAAGTCCGGTGCCGGAACGGTGGTTCTCACCGGATCGAACGCCTACACCGGAGGCGGATCAGTGTTTGCGGGCACCTTGGTGTTCGGCAACTCCAATGCCAAACCGGCCACAGGGACCGTGACCGTCGCGAATACCAACGCCGCCACGATTGGCCTCGGGGTCGGCTCGTCGCCCACCTATTTCACGGCGACGGACGTCGATGCGCTTCTGTCCGGCACGATGACCAACGTGTCGAATCCGGGCGCGTCGATCGTTGGCATTGACACCAGTGCGGGCGACTTCAACTATGCCAGCGACACCGGCACAAACACCAGGGGCATTGCAAAGCTGGGTGCCAACACCCTCACGATGAGCGGCAGCAACACGTTCAACCAGCTCATCTTGGTCCGGGCCGGCACCCTGAAGGCGGGCAGTTCGACCGCTTTCAACAACACAGGCCCGCTGACATTGGTCAATGCTTCGGGCGCGGCGTTCGACCTCAATGGCTTCAACGCCTCTTTCACGAACGTGACGACGGGAACAACCGGCAACACCATCACAACCACCGGTGCCGGCAGCGGCACCGATACGCTGACCATTTCCAATTTTTCGGCAAGCATGGGGGCGCTTTTTACGGATGGCACCGCACGCAAACTCGCGCTGAATCTAACCGGTGGCAACACCAACACCCCTCTGACCAACAATCAAAACACCTTCTCTGGGGGGCTTTACCTTGGCACGGCTCTCCGGCTGCAACCCACCGCCGATTCGGTCGGCACACAGGGGAACATCACCAGCTCGCGGTGGGGCAAAGGCACCATTACGATTGGAGGCTCGGCCGTTAGCGGTAGCGGGGCGCAAATCTACTTTAATGCAGCCAATACCACGATCCTCAACGACATCATTGTGGACACCAATTCGGGCAATGGCAGCCGTTCGGGGTCCGTCCGGGTTTCTTCAACCAACAACGTAATTGCCGGAAACATTAATGCGAATCAGGCGGCCGCGACCTTCAGTGCTGATGCTACCGCCTCACTCACACTGACGGGCAGGATCACCGGCACGAACGGCCTGACGGCGAACATTTCAAGTGGCTCGACGCCTTGGACTTTGACGCTGAACAACCTCACGGGCAGTCCAAGCGACTACCAAGGAACGACGACGATCGGAAGCGCCCCGACCACGTTGAAACTTGGTGCCGCTGATCAAATCCCCAATGGAACCGGGAAGGGGAACGTGTCCGTCACCGGCACATTCGATCTCAACGGCTACAACGAAACCATCAACGGCCTTTCGGGAGCCGGCACGGTGAATAATGTCGTCGCAACCGGCAGCAGTTCCAACACCCTGACACTCGGCGACGGCGACGCCACCGCGAGCTTTACTGGCAGGATCCTCAACACCTCCGGCACGCTGGGCGTTACGAAGATCGGCACCGGAACTCAGACTCTCTCCGGCAGCAACACCTACACCGGACCCACGAGTATCAATGGCGGAATACTGAAGGCGGCGAACGCCAACGTCCTGGCCACCACCGGAACGATCACGGTGAGCAACGCAGGCTCAACGCTCGCAGTGAACTACGGCGGCGCTTCGGACTTCACCGAGGCGCAGGTCGTCACGCTTCTGGCAAAGACATCATTCGCTTCCAGCGCGACGGCGTTTGGCCTCGACACCACAAATGCGAGCGGCACCTACAATGGTGTCCTCTCGATGCCGGCCGGCTTTACGAAACTGGGTTCCAATACCCTGACCCTTACCGCCACCAACACCTACACGGGTGCAACGACGATTTCGGCCGGGACGCTGAGCATTTCGACTGACAACAATATTGTTGGAACCGCCTCGGCTCTTGTCTTTGATGGCGGCACGCTACAGGTGACGGGCACAAGCCTGACCAGCCTTAACCCGGGGCGCACGACCACCTTCAACAGCGGGAAGGCTGTCGGATTCGACATCGCGGATTCGACGAACAACTTTACCGTAAGTCAGGCGATCAACTCAGGCACGGGCGCGCTTTCCAAGAGCGGGTCTGGTGTGCTCACGCTTACCGGTTCGAGCACCTTCACCGGAAATACCACGATCAACGGCGGCAAGATTATTCTGGCCAACGCCGATGCCATCGGGGCAGCCGGGCAAAAGGTGCGGATCAACACCGGCGGCACCTTGGAATACGCCACGAATGGGCCAGCCAATTCATACATCCTCGACATGGGTAGCGGCAACAGCGGGACCATCATCCTCAATCATGTGAATGGCGGCGTGGGCCTTTCCCAACCCATGGGCTATTCCACTCTCGGCAACTCAACTCTGAATCTTGAAACCGGTGCCAATGTGACCACCGGCACTGCCAACCTCGCATTCAGTGGAATTATCCTCTCGGCGGGTGCTGCGGGCACTTTGTCCCTCAACCCCAATACAGCCACGATCCTGGTCTCCGGCTCCATTTACAGCTCCACCAACTTCGCGAAGACCCTTGGCCTCGGCGGAACAACAGCAGGCAACGAGATTTCAGGCGAGATCGCCAACGTAACCAACACGGTCTCAGTGCTCAAGAGCGGCTCCAGCACATGGACCCTCTCCGGTCCAAACACCTACACGGGCACCACGACTGTCAGGGAAGGAACACTGACCCTTTCCGGCCCGCGGACAGGCTCTTCCGGCGCGATCACGGTTTCTGACACCAATGGCTTCAGCGCTGTCCTGAACATCCAGGACGGTTCATTCAATCTGGGTGCCAACAACTTCAATGTGGGCTTCAACGCGACTTCGGCAGCCACCGGCACAGTGAACCAGAGCGGCGGCACCGTCAGCTTCACCAGCGGCAACGCACTGTTGGTCGGCCAGAACACCGTAGCCAACCAGGGTATTTACAACCTGAGCGGCGGCAGCATCACTACGTTTGCCAGCACTAGCCGGGGCATCATGCTCGGTGTGAATACGGGTGCCTACGGCGGCACCTTCAACCTGAGCGGTTCCGGCGTGCTGAACATGACCGCCGCCTCGGGCGGAGGCGGGGATGCCACCCTCCAGATTGGCCGATACGATCCGACGGCGAACGGCACAACGAACCTGTTTAACCAGACTGGCGGCACAGCCAATGTTGGTTATCTCTCCATTGGCGGTGCTGGAACGACGGGCACCGGGATCAACTCCACGCTGACTCTGACCGGCGGCACATTCTCGGCCAACCAGTTTCCGCGTCTGGCCGCAGGCAACGACAACACTGCCGTGATCAATATTGGCGGCTCCGCCGACGTCACGCTGCCCGCGTTCCCGATCACCCGCGGCAGCAACTCCACGGTTACCGTTTACATCGACGGCGGCACCCTGCGTCCGAAAGCGACCAGCCCCGCTTACATGGGCGGCCTTACCAATGCATACATCAAAGCAGGCGGACTGAACCTGGATTTGAGCACAAATGACATCACCATATCGCAGAACCTGCTCACCGATGGAACCTCGACCGGCGGAGGTTTGACGAAAGCTGGCAGCGGGAAGCTGACGCTTGCAGGGCAGAGCACCTATACCGGCGCGACCACCATCAACGACGGCACATTGGCAATAACCGGCAGCGGTTCAATCAATAGCACCAGCGGCATCGCAGTGAACAATTCCTCCCTGACGAAGCTGGTGCAAAACAGTTCGGTGGCCATTTCGGTTCCCGTCGCAATCAACGTGGGCACGCTGACCGGCAACGGCTCGATCGGCACCGTGACGGTTGCTGACAGCGGCTATAATTACGTCTCCAACAACGACGGGGCGGCGGGAGCCTCGCTGACAATCGGATCGCTGACCTTCAATGGCCAGGCGACGGTGGATCTCTACAGCAATAGCACGACCGCTCCGTTGATCACGACTTCGCTTGCCAGCAATGCGGCGGGCACGGTGACGATCAACGCCAACGCGGCAGCATGGCTGAACGACACCAACTACGATCTGATCAGCTACACCGGCACCATCGGCGGAGGAGGCCTCAGCCAGTTTGCGTTGGGAACAGTAACCGGCCTCAGTTCGCGCCAGTCATATACTTTTGGAAATTCCGCCACGGCAATTACGCTGGCGATTTCGGGGGCGGATCTGATTTGGACCGGCTCGCAAAGCAGCGCATGGACGACCGGAGCGGTGGGTGGAGCCAAGAACTGGGTCCTGTCCGGAACAGCAGGCACGCCCGATGAATTCCTGGCGTCTGACAACGTGGTCTTCACCGGCAGCGCGGTGAACTACACGGTGGACATCACCGACGGCAACGTGAATCCCAACCTGACGACATTCACCGGCGGAAGCAACTACCTGCTGCAGAGCGGTAGCGGCTACGGCATCTCCAACGGCTCTCTTGTCAAGAGCGGAGCCGGGACGCTGACGATCACCAACACGAACAGCTACATGGGCGGAACCACGCTTGATGGCGGCACGATCAACGTGAACAACGCCGCGGCCTTGGGAGACAGCAGCGGGGCGCTCACTTTCAGCGGTTCGGGGGGCACCATTCAATTGGGGGCAACGATCAGCAGTAATCGCAATTACGTGATGAACGCCGCCGGCACCCTCGATACCAACGGGTATGACCTTGCACACAGCGGTGTGATCAGCGGCACGGCGGGCCTCGCAAAGACCGGCGCGGGCACCCTGACCCTGGCAGGCTCCAGCACATTCGGCGGCGCCTTCACCATCAGCCAGGGCACAGTGATCGCACAGAACAACCTTGCTTTCGGAGGCACCACTAATGGCGTTACGGTTTCGCCGGGCACGACGCTTGATCTTGGCGGCAGCATGAATTCAGACAGCCTCAACCTCGGCGCGGAAGTCTTCACGGTTTCCGGGACGGGCGTTGGCGGGCTGGGTGCGATCGTGAACAGCGGTTCCAACCAACAAATCAATGCGATTGCCAAAATTGTTCTGGCGGGCCCAACAACCTTTGGCGGAACGAAACGGTGGGATATGCGCAACAATTCGCCGTCTCTCGACTTCGGTGGTTTCACTCTGACCAAGACCGGGAGCAATGTGATTGCGCTGGTCGGGGTTACCGGCACAAACGCCGGCAACATCGACATTCAGCAGGGCACGTTTGGAGTCCAGACCTCCAGCAATCTCGGCGGGAGTTCGGCCAACGCCATCACCGTGCGCAGCGGCGCGACGCTGGAGATGTACCAAGCGGCCGCAGCAATTCCGTGGACGATCAATCTCGAGAATGGCTCCACGGTTTATGGTGAAGCTGGCACTGGAACGCAGAACACGCTCTCCGGTCCGGTGACATTGAGTGGAAGCACCACGCTGAATGCCACGGGCGTGATGACCATCAGCGGAGAGGTTTCGGGCGTCGGCGGCTCAATCGACAAAACAGGCGGCAGCACACTCACCCTCTCCGGCAGCAACAGCTACGACGGACTCACCACGGTTACCGCTGGAGTGCTGGCTGTTCAGCACCCGAACGCGCTCGGCTCAACCGCCGCAGGGACCACCGTGATCAGCGGCGGACAGTTGGAGGTGGCCAACGGCGTAACGATTTCTGGAGAGGCAGTCACCCTAAACGGAGGTGGCAGTATATTCTTCGGCGCATTGCGCAGTGGCAGCGGCAATGGCATCTGGGACGGGCAGGTCACGCTCGGTGATTCAGCCGTGCGAATTGGCGCACTGGCAGGAACCACACTGACCGTGACCGGCAGCATCGTGAATGGTGGCGGAAGCAGCATTCAGATTTCCGGCCAGAGCGGGACCGGCGTGGTCATTCTGAATCCGACCGGCACAAACCTCTACAGCGGCACGACCGGGATCGTCCGCGGCATTCTGAGGCTCGGCAAGACAGACGCACTCCCAACTGGAACCGTATTGGACGTCGATTCCGCCTCGACCGTTTCCGATGCGGCAACATTCGACTTGGCCGGGTTCAACCAGACCGTTTCGGCGCTTCAACTCAGTGCCACGAGCAACATCACCGGCCTGATCACCAACAGCGTCAGCGGGACCACTTCGACATTGACGGTGAACCAGGCGGTGAACACCAGCTTTGGAGGGGTGATTGAAAGCGGTTCGGGAACCGTCGCGCTGGTCAAGTCGGGTGCCGGTAACCTGACACTTACCGGCTCGAACACCTACACTGGCCTCACCGACATTCAGGGCGGCACGCTCTCCCTCGGTCGTGCCACCAGCACGCTGGCCGACACGGCACCTGTGCAGGTGAGTGGCGGCACGCTCGATGTGGCCCAGTCCGATACCGTGGGAACCGTAACGCTGCTCAGCGGCACCATCTCCGGCGCGAACACCTTGACGGGCAGTTCCTACGCGGTGGAGAGCGGGGTGATCAGCGCGAAGCTCTCCGGCACCGCAGTCCTCACCAAGACCACGGGCGGGACGGTGGCGCTCACCGGCAGCAACAGCTACACGGGTGCCACAATCATCAGTAGCGGCACGTTGCAGATCGGCAGCGGCAGCACGACCGGCTCGCTCTCCGGGAGCAGCGCGATCACGGACAATGCCGTGCTGGTTTTCAACCGCACCGATACGGTGACACAAGGAACCAATTTTGGAACCATCATCGGCGGGACCGGCTCTGTGATCCAAGTCGGAAGCGGATCCTTGGTGCTTAACGGATCGAATGGATTCAGTGGCGGTGCGGTGGTTTCTGGCATTGGCAAAATTGCGCTGCAAAACAGCAATGGCCTGGGCTCTGGCACCCTGCAGTTGAATAGCATCCGAAACGACACGACCAGCAGTCTTGATCTTAGCGGCAGCATCAACGTCGCCAATGCCATCACCATCGACGCCAGCACGGGCCGGAACAACATTTACAGCACCTCCGGCTCCAACACGCTCAGCGGTCCGATTACCATCAACAATAATGCCGGCTTCTTTCAGCTTATCGGTAACAACGCCTCGGACAACAAGTTGATGACGGTGAGCGGGAACATCAGTGCGGCCACCTTCGCAACCAACCTCTCCTTCCGCGGCACCTCCACGGGTGGCGGATTAATTTCGGGCACGTTCAGCGCCCCTAGCACCATCTTGGACTTCAACGGTGCGACGAATTGGACGATCACCTCGACCGGGAACAACTGGGGTGCGACCACCGGCATCTTGAGCACTGGCAACCTCATTTTGGGAGCCAGCAATGCCCTCGATTCCGGTGCCAAGTTGGATCATTCCGGTGCGGGCGACCTGGACCTCAATGGCTACAACCAGTCGATCGCCGGTCTGAATCGATCGCCCGCAGTCGCCGGGGCACAGATCACCAACAACTCGGCCACTACCGATTCCCAGTTGACGCTTGTCGGCCTCAGCGCGGATTACACCTACGCCAATGTGATCGTCAATGGCACAAACGGGCGCACGGTTTCGCTGGTCATGAACAGCGCGGGCCGCACGCAGATTCTGAGCGGATCGAACACCTACACCGGCCTCACCGACGTTCAGGGCGGCACGCTTTCTCTCGGACGCAATGGCGGCACACTTGCCGACACGGCACCTGTGCAGGTGAGCGGCGGCACGCTCGATGTGGCCCAGTCCGACACGGTCGGTGCAGTGACACTGCTCAGCGGCACCATCTCCGGCGCGAACACCTTGACGGGTAGTTCCTATGCGGTGGAGAGCGGCTCGATCAGCGCGAAGCTGGCAGGTGCCGGCGTGGCGCTTACCAAGAGCACCGCCGGCACGGTCACGCTCTCCGGCAGCAACAGCTACACCGGGTTGACGGATGTGCAGAACGGCACGCTGGAATTCGCAGTGAGCGAAACATTGACCGGCGGACTGACCGTCGGCACCAGCGGCACCGCCGTCCTGACAGCCCACACAGGGACCGTGAAGGTTCTGGACATCACGGGGCTGACCATCTCGGGAACGGCCGCGTTTGCTGGAGGCGGCGGCAAGGACCTGGGCGGTCTGGCCGTGGCTCCTGTGCCCGAGCCCGGGACGATTGGATTGCTGGCTGTCGGTGCGATTGGCGGACTGCTTCTGCGCCGCCGTGGTCGCAAGAGCGGGAAATGAACTGAGCCAGGACTCGGAAACAATCGGTTCAGGGCCGTGTTGGGGATGTTGATGTGCGCGATTGGCAACTGCGCACGGCTTCATCCCCGCGCCTCCCAATTGACGAGGCGGCTGGTTCAGATTACTTGAGAAAAATGCTGATGTACTTGAGCGGGTCAAAATCGCGCCGGTGGAGGAAGAGGTGATGGGAAAGGAACCGGCAGGGCAATCGATCCGCCAAAGCGAGGAGCGCTACCGCCTGCTGGTGGAGCGGGCGCCGGACGCGATTCTGGTCTTCGACCTGGACATGGACCGATGGGTGGACGCGAATCCAAATGCGGAACGGCTGTTCGGTTGCACTCGTGACCAGCTTTTGAACTTGGGGCCGTTGAATTTCTTTCCCACTGAACAGCCGGACGGAAGGCCGCTCGCAGAAACCATTCGGGAACATCAGGAGCGGGCTCTGGCGGGTGAGGAGGTCGTGTTTGAAAGGCTGATTCGCAACGCGGAGGGCAGGGAGATCATTTGTGAGGTGCGGCTTGTCCGTTTGCCGGAGAAGAAACGCAGGCTGCTTCGCGCGAGCTATGTGGACATCACGGCGCGGAAACGAGCGGAGCTGGAGATCATGCGGTCGCACGAGATGATCCAGAAATCGCTCGCCGAAAAACTTCGGAAGCTGTCGCGAGCCGTCGAGCAGAGTCCGGTCATGGTGGTGATCACGGACATCGAGGGCAAAGTTGAATACGTGAATCCGAAGTTCACGGAGATCACCGGCTACTCGTTCGACGAGGTGATGGGCAAAAACCCGCGGATTTTGAAGTCGGGAAAGGTTTCGCCGGAAGCCTACAAAGACCTTTGGGCCACCTTGACAGCCGGGCACGTCTGGCACGGCGAGTTTTTGAACAGGAAAAAGAACGGCGAACTTTATTGGGAACTGGCATCCATCTCGCCCATCACGGATGAACATGGCCGGACGACTCATTACGTGGCCGTCAAGGAAGACATCACCGGGCGCAGGCAAACCGAGGAGAATCTTCGACATGCGAATCGCGCGCTTCTGGCGATCACGGAATGCAACGAGGCGCTGGTGAAAGCCACGACGGAGTCCGAGTTGTTGAACGCGATCTGCCGGACCATCGCGCAGACAGGTGTGAACCGTCTCGCATGGGTGGGATTTGCTCTGGATGACGCGGCGAAGAGCGTTCAGCCCGTCGCGATGGAGGGCGTGGACGTTGAGTATCTCAAGACCGCGCGGATCACATGGAGCGATGGTCCCCGCGGACAGGGACCCGTTGGCATGGCGATTCGGACAGGCAAGGTTGCGGTCTGCCGCGACACCCAGACGGATCCGTGCTTCGAGCCATGGAAGGAGGCGGCGCTGCGAAGCGGCTATCTGAGCGTGATCAGCCTGCCGCTCAACTGGGAGAGGAAATGTCTCGGAGCGATGTCGATTTATGCCTCGGAGACGGATGCGTTCACGGCGGAGGAGGTCGAGTTGTTGAAGCGCTTCGCCAGCAATCTGACTTTCGGCATTGTGACGCTGCGCACCCGCGCCGAGCGCGAACGCCTTCAAAAGGAACTCATCGAGATCGCGGAGGACGAGCGGCGCAGAATCGGCAACGACCTTCACGATGGAGTCTGCCAGCAGCTCTGCGCGATCCAGTTGTTCTCCGGCCTGATGGCAGACAGCCTGCCGCCCGAGTCCAAGGCACTCGAAAATTTCGACCAACTCGAAAAGCACATCGAACAGGCCGTCATCGAGACACGCCTCCTTGCGCGCGGGCTCTCCCCGGTCGCGGTCGATGCCGCCGGCCTCATGGGAGGGCTTCTGGAATTGACCGAGAACACGAAAAAGCTGTGTGTCGTCGCGTGCGAGTTCCAGTGCCCCGAGTTGGTGCTGGTGTCCGACAAAGCAGTCGCGACGCATCTTTACCGGATCGCCCAGGAGGCCATTCAAAACGCGATCAAGCACGGCCGCGCGAAACAGATCGTGGTGGCCTTGAAAAAGACGGGCGCAGAGCTGCTGCTTGAGATTGTTGATGATGGAACCGGTATTTCGAAGGATTCCACCGAGAAAGGCGGAATGGGTTTCCGAACCATGACTTACCGCGCGGATCTCATCGGCGGCAACCTGGAGATCTCACCGGCTGCGGGCTGCGGCACCCGTGTTGCATGCACGTGCAGGATGGATTAGCCGGCGCGCTTCCAGTGGCTCAGTAATGCAGCCCGCCATGGCCGGAAACAAACAGCCAGACGACGAAGGCGATCGTCGCGACCAGAAGCAGGAAGAAAAATCGCAGGGTCCAATTACCTTGATGAGGCCTCATTCAGCCATCGTCGGTGAAGAACCGGCAAATGGCAACGGATCAAACAGGCGTTTTTTCGGCGGGATGCGATGGAATGAAATCAACACCGCATCATTCAGCGTCGGGGGTTGGCTCATGGCGAGCCGATCCATTATTGGAAGAGCGGCCTGTGACTGCCGGGAACCTACGGATCTTCTCCTCCGAAAATTATGACGACCGGCTGCCTGCTCACAAAGAAGCAATCGCCGCCAATCCCGGCTCCACCATCGACCTCCTCCGCGATCAGCCACGAACTCAAAACCAAAAGCCTTAGAGCGTGCCATGCACTTTGACGTGGCGGGAGACGATGGTTGTCCCGGAGGGACACTGGAAATTAGCCGGTGGTGCAGCGAGGAACGAGCGCAACCACCGGGTTCCGAGAAAAAAGCGGGTCGCGCCCCCGCGGGGCGCTGGAACCTGCGGGTGCCAGTTTCCACCGCCCCATCCGGGGCGGAATCCTTTGTGGATGTGGGTTCCGGTGGTTTCGCTACGCTTTGCCACCGAGGAGGCGGAGGGGAATAGTGGAAGTTGGTGGATGGGCGAGCAGGCTAATTTCCACGACGCCTCCGGCGTCAAAAGTGCATGACACGCTCTAGCCCTCCAGGCTCTTTCATTGATTTGGATTGTGATGCCGCGAGAGGAGTGGGTAGAGTTTTCTGATTGGGCAAAAACAACGCCTGACGCGAATCAAATGACTCGTCCCGATTCATCATTTCACAGTGACAGTGAGCCGCCGGCAGATCGACCTCTGGAAACCTCGGTTGAGTCCTCGCTGTTGCTCTCCGCCATCCTGGCGTGGCTGGGCGTTTCGATCTGCCTCCTCCTCCTGCAGGGCCACGACCTGGGCGGTTCGATATTCTGCGGGGTTCGTGCTGGATGCGAAGCGATCCTGGCCAGCCGTTACGCTGTGCTGGCAGGCATCCCTCTGCCCTGGCTTGGGCTTGCATTTTATGTAACCGTTCTAATTCTGTTGCTGGCGACCTACGGGATAGCAATGGGAACTTTATCCATGCTGCTTTTGGAAGCGGTCAAGTGGTTGACGATTGCTGGGGTAAGCTTTTCCGCGAGCCTCATGCTCATCCAGTTTGTAATCCTGCGTGGATTCTGTCCGCTGTGTACTTCTTCTGCGATCATTGCGGTTGGACTGTTGTTTCTGGGAAATAGATGCCGTCGCCTCGCCGATGAAGGAAAGTTCCGGGGCTCTCGATGGGGCGCGATTGCGCTTGGCGGCTTCGCTCTCATCTCCGGAGCGCTTATAGCGGTTGGCAGCAGCGCCTACCGGGGCCGGCTTCAGGAGGTCATGGCGCGACCGGTCGCTATCGATCTTTCGACTGCGCGGATGAGTGGACCGCAGAATGCAAAGGTGCAGATCGTCGTCTTCTCGGACTTTGAGTGCCCGCTATGTGCCAAGGCAGCTCCTTTGCTGAAAAGGATTCGTGAAGAGTTTCCTAACGATGTAATGGTTGCCTACCGATACTTCCCGATTGAGGGGCATGCGCGCGCCATTCCTGCCGCGATCGCTGCGGAGTGTGCCGCGGAACAAGGTGTCTTCTGGGACTATCACGACCAGCTTTTTGCTGAACCCACCGATTTAAGCGATGCCAGATTCCTTTCTATTGCTCAGTCATTGAAGCTGGATCGCGAGCGTTTCCTTAAATGCCTCGGTTCTGAGAAGGCGAGGAAAGTGGTGCAAGCCAGTTACAAAGATGCCGTGCAAATGGGTTTGCCGGGCGTCCCGCTAATTTTTCTAAACGGAAGAATGATAGATGGGGCGCTAGATTACAAGAGGCTGGTAAAGGAGATTAATCAACATCTGCATCCCGATGAGAAACCGATCCCATCTCCTTAGAGATCAACTCCGTCATCTGTACCGCCTCCCATGAGCAATATGAAAACCTGCAAAGAAGTATGTGTCCCTATTGTCAGCACGCTAATCCTCATGACTGCGTTTTGTAACGCCAACGGCGAGCAAGCTCCGTTGAAGGCGGAGCCATTCAAAGTGAACCAGGTCCGGTTGCTCGATGGTCCATTCAAGGACGCAATGGAACGCGATCAGAAATACCTGCTCTCCCTGGACCCGGATCGTCTGCTTCACAGCTTTCGGATGACTGCCGGCCTGACATCCACGGCCAGGCCCTTGGGCGGATGGGAAAAGCCTGACTGCGAGCTTCGAGGACATACTCTTGGGCACTATCTTACCGCTTGTGCCTTGATGTATGGCAGCACGGGTGACAAAGCGTTATTGGACAAGGCCGATTACCTGGTGGCGGAGCTAGCGAAGTGCCAGGAGGCGCTTCCGTCGCAAGGATATAACAAGGGCTTTCTCTCTGCTTACCCGGAGTCATTCTTCGACCGCGTTGACAAATGCGAGAGGGTTTGGGCGCCTTACTACACGCTCCACAAGATCATGGCCGGTCTGCTTGATGCCCATCTTTACCTGGGCAACAGACAGGCGATTGCTGTCCTGGAGAACATGGCGGGCTGGCTCAAGTTTCGTGTCGATCGGCTTACACCCGAACAGATGCAGCGCACTCTTCAGAATGAACACGGCGGGATGAATGAAGTCCTTGCGAACCTTTACGAAATTACCGGAAATCCAGACCATCTAAGTCTTGCGCGATCGTTTAATCACGAAGCGATCTTCAAGCCGCTTTCTCTTGGCGAAGACAAGCTGGACGGGCTCCATGCCAATACCCAGATTCCCAAGATCATCGGTGCGGCTCGCGAGCATGAGTTGACAGGAGAGCCCAGCTATAAAGTCATAGCCAGCACTTTTTGGGAGCGGGTGGCTTTGTATCGTTCCTATGTCATAGGCGGTCATAGCGACCATGAGTGCTTTTTCCCGATCGACCAGTTCTCAAGACATCTTGGCACGGATACATGCGAAACATGCAACACTTACAACATGCTCAAACTTACCCGCCACTTGTTCGAGTGGGAACCGATGGCGGAGAAAATGGATTTCTACGAGCGGGCCCTCTACAACCATATTCTGGCATCGCAAGATCCAGAGCAGGGGATGTTTGTCTATTTGATGTCGCTGAAACCGGGGCATTTCAAGACCTACTCCACTCCCGAGGATTCCTTCTGGTGTTGCGTCGGAACGGGGATGGAGAACCATGCCAAGTACGGCGACACGATCTATTTTCACAAGGACGACTCTCTCTACGTCAACCTGTTCATTGCCTCTGAACTCACATGGAAGGAAAAGGGGCTTGTTATCAGGCAGGAGACCAGCTTTCCGCAATCCGACAAGACACAGCTAATGTTCAAATGCGAAAGGCCGACCGAGCTGTCGTTGAAGATTCGCTACCCCGCATGGGCCAAGTCCGGTATGACCATCTCTGTCAACAAGAAGCCGCAAAAGATCCAAGCCATGCCAGGCTCTTATGTTGTCCTCAAACGTGAATGGGCTGACAATGATCAGGTTGAGATTCATTTGCCGATGTCCTTGCATTTGGAGGCCCTGCCAGGGAACCCGGATACGGTAGCCATTCTTTATGGTCCTCTGGTTCTGGCTGGAGAACTGGGCACATCAGATATGCCAAGCCCCTATGCCAAAGGTCAGACAGATCTGAACAAAGTTGCTTCTCCGGAAGTGCCCGTGTTTGTGTGTGGAATCAGCGAGTTAATAAGCCACATCCAGCCTCTCGGTTCCAAGCCGTTGGCCTTTCAAACCAAAGGCATTGGCAAACCCCGCGATGTATCGTTGATCCCGTTCTATCAATTGCACCATCAGCGCTACAGCGTTTACTGGCAGGTTTATTCAACCGAGGAATGGAAGAAGGTTGAGAGTGAACGCGCGGCAATGGAGGCGCGGCGCAAAGCCCTGGAAGCGCGGATTGTGGATGACGTTAAACCCGGGGAGCAACAGTCCGAAACCGATCACAATCTCAAGGGACAAGGCACCCGGTCAGGCGATTTTCGCAATCTCAAATGGCGCGACGCCAACAACGGTGGCTGGTTCAGTTATGAGTTAAAGGTTCTGCCTGAAGTTCCGATGATCCTTCAATGCACTTACTGGGGCTCCGAAGAAGGCGGGCGAGAGTTCGATGTTCTGATCGATGACACAAAGATAGCCACTCAAACACTGGGTAATAACAAGCCCAACGAGTTCTTTGCCGTCGAGCATCCCATCCCCGCAGAACTGTCCAGAGGCAAGGAAAAGGTTGTGGTGAAATTCAAGGCCCACGATGGCAGGACGGCGGGTGGCGTTTTCGGCTGTGTCATGCTGAAAGCAGATCAGCACTGATTACCTTTGAAGCGCCTTGCGAAGATAAAAGAGGGTAACCGCCCCGACCTTCTGGAGGCTCTCGGGGCTTAGCTTGTCGAGCGTGTCGTCGGCCGTGTGCCAGTAAGGGTAATCGAAGTCGATCAAGTCGATGGTCGGAATGTGGGCCATGTTGAGAGGCACATGATCGTCCCAGATCGGGCGATTGAGATAGGAGAAATGTTTGCGGATACCCAGTGTCTCCGAGGCTTCGAGAATGGCGCGCGCGAGTTCCGGCGGTGAATCCGGCGAGAGCGTGATCGTGAGGTCTTTGTCGCCGATCATGTCCCACAGAATGCCAAACTTGAACTGCGCGTTTCGCTTCGTCTCGCGGAGGTTCCTTGCGTAATAGCGGCTGCCGTAAAGCCCGTCGGTCTCGGTGAATTGCGACACGGCTTCTTCACCGTCGAAAAGCACCAGCTCGACGCGTTGCGCCATCCCCGGATCAAGCGCGAGCACGCGCGCCAGTTCGAGCAGAGCGCCTGTGCTCGATGCGCCGTCACTCGCACCCACGAAGCGGATCGTGTCGAAAATTTTCGTGTCGTAATGCGAGGCCACGATGGCCTCCTGCGTGGTCGTGGAAGCGGCACCGCCATTCTTTCCCGAAAACCTCGCGATCAAGTTGACGAACTCGAATTTGCCGCGCGGGGTTTGATCGGTAAAGATCTGCCGCTCGACGCGCCAGCCAGCCGACTCCAAATTTTGGATGAGGTATTTCCGCGTCGCTTCAAGCGTTTCCGAGCCGATCGGGCGCGGGCCGAATTCGGTCAACCGCTTCACATGCTGGAAGGCTTTGTCGCCGGAGAATTCTTTCCATATTTCCGCAGGTGGAGGCGGAGCCGGCACTTCCTGACGCCACCAGGTCTTCTGCTTGGGCGTTGCTTGCGTGGTGACATCCATGGAGGCCTGCGCGGGCGGTTCCGTTTCCTTTTTCTTCTCGCATCCGGCGAACAAAAGCGTGATGCACAGCACGCAATGCAGCCTGCGGAATTTCTGCATCTTGCAATTTGCCATCCGCAATCGGCAACCCCTACGTCTCATCCGGTTTGAGCCCGAAGACGCCCAGAATCCGGCTCAGATCGTCGTTGCCATAATACTCGATCTCGATGCGCCCACGCTTGTCGCTGTGGTGGATCGAGACGTGGGTGGCGAAGTGCTGCTGCAGCCGGTTTTGCAGGTTCTGGACGGCCGGAGTCGATGCGGGTGCGGCTGCTCCGGACGCTGCACCGCGGCCGGGGCGCGTGACTCCTTGTTTTGCGAAGTGAGTCGCGACAAGTTTCTCCGCGGACCGGACGGTGTGGTTGTGGCGAATGATGCTCTCGGCGATGAGCAGTTGTTCCTCCTGCGATTTCAGGGACAGCAGAACCTTCGCGTGTCCGACCGAGACACGGCCTTGCGTCAGCCAGCTCTGAACGTGCGGGTGCAGCTCCAGCAACCGCATGCTGTTCGCGACGGCGGCGCGGCTTTTGCCGACTTTCTGGGCGATCTCTTCCTGCTTGAGTCCGAATTCCTTGGCGAGCCGGGAAAACGCAAGCGCCTCTTCGATCGGGTTCAGGTCCTCGCGCTGGAGATTCTCGATGAGCGCGAGTTCGAGCACCTCCTGATCGGTGGCGGTGCGGATGATCACGGGAGCATCGGCCAGCCCGACTTCCTTCGCAGCGCGCCACCGGCGTTCGCCTGCGATCAGTTCGTACTTGTCGCCGTTCCTGCGGACGATAAGCGGCTGGATGATGCCGTGTTCGCGGATTGAGTCGATCAACTCCTGGAGCCGCTCGCCGCGGAACTCGGTGCGCGGCTGCAACGGCGTCGGCATGATCTCGGACAGGCTGATTTGCTGCACGCGCTCGCCCAGCTCAGGCGCGGGCGTGGGCGATGCGACGCGGGTGTTGATGAGCGCGCCGAGGCCTTTTCCGAGAGCGATTTTTGACATTGGAGAGCAAAGTATGCATTGCCATTCCGAGATTGGAAAACGAAAATTCCGAGCGTGCCTCGGCTTTTTCCATCGCTCGATCTTCTGGAAGATCACGAACCGCATTCCGCCGCCCTGAACATGGCGATCGACGAGGTGCTTTTGCAGCAGGTCAAGGTGCCGCTGCTCCGCGTTTATCGCTGGGAGCGGCCGGCGGTTTCGTTCGGTTATTTTGAAAAATTCGCGCCCATCTACAGCCGCTTTCCCTCGTTGGATTTGGTCCGCCGTTGGACCGGTGGAGGCATCGTTCCGCATGGCGACGACTTCACCTATTCGCTGCTGGTGCCGGTGAATGCAGGCTTTATGCACGCCCGGCCTGGCGATTCTTATCTGGCGATTCATGAGAGGATCGCGGCTGCGGTGCGCCGGTGCGGGAGCGAGGTGTCGGTGGCTGCCCGGTCGGATGCGAAGATCTCGCAAGCGTGTTTTGAAAACGCGACGCAGCACGACATCCTGCTGAACGGGCGCAAGATCGCGGGAGCGGCGCAGCGGCGGACAAAATTTGGACTGCTTCATCAGGGCAGCATTCAAACGATGAGCCTGCCGGCGGAATTTGGCCACACACTTGCCGGGGAGCTTTCAGACAACGTGGCCGCGAAGGATCTTGATGAGGCCGCGCTCGCCGCTGCCGAATCGCTGGCGGCGGCGAAATATGCGACCGATGCCTGGACCCAGAAGTTTTAGGCGGACACCGCTTCGCCGCCGGCCGGATTCGTGGCCGACGCGGGCAGAGACAGCACGGTGGACGACCAGTAGTCGATGATGTCGAGTGTTTGGAACCGGAACACGATGAGCAGTGCGTCGTTGAGCGGGATGCCGATTTTCTTGGCGATGGATTGGAGCGACTCCGAGCCGTTGATCGCGGTCGCGAAACGCGCCTCGACGTCGTTTAGTTTCAGCCGTTGCACCAGTTCGTAGCCCTTCCGGGTGTAGGCGGGACTGCCGTTCGGGTCGGGCCGCTGGGAAGGGAGGAGCATTTCGTGTTTCACGTAGCGCAGGCTGCCCAGCACCCAGTTCTCCGGATCCTCCTGCGTTGGAGGAAAATTGCGCGCGTAATCGGGGAACTGCTGCATGTCCTCGAACTCGAAATTCAAGCGTCCGGTTGTCCACAGGTGCGAGAACAGGCGCTGGCCGTGTTCGCGCGTGATCTGCACCACGTCGTCATGCGGGAAGCCGCTGCGGGTCGCAAGATACAGGAACAGCGGGCAGCCGGTGACGCTTTGGTTTGCCTGCGCTTCCATGATGAGGCCGAGGTTCGTGTTGGAAAGAATGACCGGCGACTCGCGGACGTAGAGCTGGAAATTGCGCGTCGTTGCGAAAACGAAGCGGCCTTTTGAAATGAAGAGCTCGACGGGGAAGCGGTTGATGTAGATGCGCAGACAGCCGCTGAGATAGTCGCCGTAAGCCATCTGAAGCGCGTTGCGCAGCGAGAAAAACGCAGTGTGGCCTGCGAAGACCATCTTGCCCGCGTCCCGGAACAAGATCGCGTTCGATGGATGCGGCTGGGGTTTGGCCTGGGCGAGCGTATTGCTCAACACCGGTTGCAGCGCCTCGGGCGTCACCGGTTTGCTGATGGTCTTGACCACATTGGAATACTTTTCCTGGATCAACTGCCCGTGGCCGTTGCTCGACATAAGCACGACCGGAATGCGAGAGGTCAGCGGATCGTTCAGCAGCCGGTGGCAGACGGCCTCGCCGTCCATGTCGGGCAGGGACTCGTTCAGCAGGATCAAATCCGGTTGCGCGACCAGAAATCGCTCGAAGCCTTCGCCGCCGCGTTGCGCGAGCAGGATGTCGATGTTTGAAAAACTCTGC
This sequence comes from uncultured Verrucomicrobiae bacterium, assembly GCA_963751395.1. Classification (GTDB taxonomy): domain Bacteria; phylum Verrucomicrobiota; class Verrucomicrobiia; order Chthoniobacterales; family Chthoniobacteraceae; genus CAVVUC01. Next base: position 501,334 of record CAVVUC010000002.1, read on the forward strand.
GCCACAACATTTTCGGTCACCCTTGTGGCCGCCATGCTGTCGTCGATGACGAGAATTTTTTGGGACATACGATTAAAAAGCTCGGTTCTGTAACTGTGGGTCAGCAACTTGCCTGCCGCCGGGTTTGAAAATTACGTTCCCGCAACTTGATGTCAACACGGGAAACCGCGCGGGCAACGCGATGGAGAAATGAGATGGTGCAGCGATGGAGTGTTGATATTCTCACGCGCCTTCTGTTCCACTGAACTTTAACTCATTTTCTCCATGTCTTCACCCGTCCGAGTCCGTTTTGCTCCGTCCCCCACCGGTTACCTTCACGTCGGTGGCCTGCGCACGGCACTTTTCAACTGGCTCTACGCCCGCCACACAGGGGGCGCGTTCATCCTCCGCATCGAGGACACCGACGAGGCGCGCAACACGGCCGAGGCCGTGCGTGTGATTTTCGACGGGCTGCGCTGGCTCGGGCTGGACTGGGATGAAGGCCCGGAGATCGGCGGTGAATACGGACCCTATTTCCAGAGTCAGCGCAGGGACATTTACGAGCGCTACCTCGAGAAACTGTGGCTTGCCAACGCCGTTTACGACGACAACGGCGCGATCCGTTTCCGGTCCCCGCGCAAGCCGGTCGTGGTGGAGGATCTCGTCTGCGGCAGCATCGAATTCGATCGCACGACCGAACCCGACATGACAATCCGCCGACCGGATGGCTCGTGGATATTCCATTTCGTCAGCGTGGTCGATGACATCGAGATGCAAATCAGCCACGTCATTCGCGGAGAGGATCATCTTTCCAATACGCCGCGACACATCGAGCTCTACCAGGCGTTCGATTCCACGCCGCCCTTTTTTGCGCACATCCCTCTCATCCTGAACCGCGATGGAACCAAGATGAGCAAACGCGACCAGGGTGCCAGCGTCGCCAGCTACGTCGAGATGGGATGCCTGCCCGAGGCCGTGCGGAACTACCTTTGCCTGCTTGGCTGGTCGCCCAAGGACAACCGCGAGAAACTCGACATCGAGGAAATCATCCGGCTTTTCGACCTCGACAAGATCAACCGCAAGAACGCGTCGTTCGACATCGACAAACTCATCTGGCTCAACGGGGAGTATGTCCGCGAACTGAGTGACGAACGCTTTCATCAACTGGCCGCGGAGGCATTGGTTCGTGACGGCATTGACGTGGGTAAAGTTTCGCCTGACTACCTTCGCGCCGCCCTGGATACCTGCAAAGGCAAGTTCAAGTTATTCAGCGAACTACCTTCTTACTGCGGCTTCTACTTTACCGAAGACTTTGGTTACAACCCGGAAGGAGTTGCAAAGAACTTTACCCCGGAAAACAAACCACGCCTTGCCTCTGTTCGGGAGGCTTTTGCAGGATTGACGTCCTTTGATGCTGCGGGCCTTGAGACAGCCCTTAAAGCAACTGCTGTAACCTTGGCCGTAAAAGCCGGCGTGCTTGTCCACCCGACGCGTCTCGCCGTGACCGGTAGCAATGCAGGTCCCAGTCTTTACCATCTCCTTGAGATCATAGGCAAAGATCGCGTCCTCGCCCGCCTCGACCGGGCGATGAGTCAGCCTTTCTGGTAGTGCATCGAGAGGGCTGGGTAACAGCCATGCAAGCTGCCTGGCACAAGTTGGCGCCCTGCGCTCCATGCCTGATTGTACCCGCCGATCGCCATGTCCAAGCGGTGGTCGGATTGATTTTTTAGCCGAGCGGTCTATGTTCACTCGTGAGTTCGGTCGCCCCCATCAGGCTTGTAGATTTAATCTCGAAAGGCATCGAGAAAGGAGGCAGTTGTGCGCTGCCAAGCAAGCAGGGGCTGAGTCTGCTATTCGGAACCGCCCGAACAAGAGCAAACAAGTTGCATCACCTTCAAATGTTTGCTCACAGGCACGGGTGGCAGGTGACGATGCGCTGTCATGGTCATGTGGCGATCTTCAAGCCGGGGCAGCAGACGACAAAAGCTCATTAGTTGTCGTCCTTTGTGTATCGGAGGCAAATACTGCCTGCCGTCCTGAACGCTCACAGTTGAGAAGAAGGCGTTCTACAGCTTCCAACCTTCCTCACTAGCGGAAGAGTCGTTGACTGCAAATGCAATAACCAATGCTATGAGCGCCGGGGTTGCCAACAAGACAAAGAAAGTGGCTAAGACCAACTCTATGATGGAATGATGGTGCTGTTCTTCGGCGTCTTGAAGTGTCGTGGCGTTCATTCTGCCATGCCACCACCGCAGGAGACGTGCAGCGATTGTACCGGGCGACCTGGACGAGTGTAACGGCAAGTCAAGACTTTGGATGGAAACGCAAACTATCCGGCGCGCGGGACCATCGGTTTATCGCTGGATGATGGCCAAGTGACGGTCGATTTTTAGCAAAAATCGTGTAGCTGGTTGCGACGCCCCACGACTATGTTTATATTCAACCAAAAGGAGTTAGCATGAACTGTTGTGAGAAAAGCCCCCGATGCATCTGCGCGTTGTTAGGAACGTTGGCAATCGCTCTTATCGCTGCAATCCTATGTCAGCGCCTTCTTGCGAGGCGCCGCTCTCCGAGCCTCATGGAGGATCTGGTGGACCGCAACTGGCGGGGCTTCTGAGCAACTGTATCGAAAGCCATGAAAGCATCCGTAAAAACTGTTGCTTTGTGCTGGTCAATCAGTCGGAAGATCGGCAGGGAAGGTTTCTGCCTGCTTCCTGAGCCTCGGCTCGCAGTGATCCACGGCAAGGTTTCGGACTACAAGGCGAAGCTACAGCGACTGCACACCTTTGCACGGTCGCATGGCTGGCGTGTGAAGACTCTGAATCATGGACGCGCAGCCATGTTCTATGAGTTCAGTCATTACCCGTCTGGAAAAAACTGATCCAGGCCTGCGCAGAATTGGTGGCTGCGAACTGTATCAGCGCAATTTGAGTTTCCCAACCTTGCGCTGAAAATCCCGCTATGAACGGCGCCGGCGCTTCACGTGAAGCTGCGCGAGGGATTTCTCCAGTGCGGCTTCGACGGTGGCTATTTCCTCGCCGCTGAGGTCGTGACCGCGCATTGCCGCTTGAGCGCGTTCGATGGCGGCCTCGGCCGCGCCTTCGTCAATCTTCTGTTCCTCAATCGCCATGTCGGTGAGCACGATCACGCTGTCCTGCGTGACTTCGACAAATCCCGACCCCACGGCGAGGTAAGTGTCCTGGCCTTGTTGCGTAATCTTCAGCTCGCCCGGCTTCAGCGCGGTCATCAACGGGATGTGCATCGGCAAAATGCCGAGTTCACCCTCGCTGCCGGGAATCACGACCATATCGACGTCGTCGGAGTAAACCTTGGCTTCAGGAGTTGTGATTTCGAGTCGGAGAGTGGGCATGTGGATTTTAGATTTCGGATTTTAGATTTTCGATTTGGCGCTCGGAGTAAATCCAAAATCCAAAATCGAAACTCAAAAATCATCACTCTTTGATCATGTCGATGCCGCCCTTCATATAGAAGTTCGATTCGCCGACGTCGTCGTGTTTGCCTTCGAGAATTTCTTTGAAGCCACGAACGGTCTCCGCAATCGAGACGTACTGGCCCTTGGTGCCGGTGAACACCTCGGCAACGTGGAACGGCTGGCTGAGGAATCGCTGGATTTTTCGGGCGCGATAAACGGTGAGTTTGTCGTCGGGCGAAAGCTCGTCCATGCCGAGAATCGCGATGATGTCCTGGAGGTCCTTGTATTTCTGCAAAACACGCTGCACGCCGCGCGCGACGTTGTAATGGTCCTCGCCAACGACTTCGGGCGCGAGCGCCTTCGAGGTGGAAGCGAGCGGATCGACGGCGGGATAGATGCCGAGTTCCGCGATGGAACGTTCGAGCACGATGGTCGAGTCGAGGTGCGCGAAGGTGTTCGCCGGGGCCGGGTCGGTCAAGTCGTCCGCAGGCACATAGACTGCCTGGAAGCTGGTGACAGAGCCTTTTTTCGTGGAGGTGATGCGCTCCTGCAGGTCGCCCATTTCCGCGGCGAGAGTCGGCTGGTAACCCACCGCCGACGGCGTGCGGCCGAGCAGCGCGGACACTTCCGAACCCGCCTGCGAGAAGCGGAAGATGTTGTCGATGAAAAGGAGCACGTCCTGGTTCTTCTCGTCGCGGAAATACTCCGCCATCGAGAGCGCCGAGAGCGCCACGCGCAGACGCGCGCCGGGAGGCTCGTTCATCTGGCCATAGACGAGCGCGACCTTGGACTTCGACAAGTCCTTCTGGTCGATGACGCCGGACTCGCTCATTTCGCTGTAAAGATCGTTGCCCTCACGCGTGCGCTCGCCGACGCCGGCGAAGACGGAGTAACCGCCGTGGCCTTTGGCGATGTTGTTGATCAGTTCCATGATGACGACGGTCTTGCCGACGCCGGCACCGCCGAACGCGCCGACTTTGCCGCCCTTGGTGAACGGGCAGATGAGGTCGATGACCTTGATGCCGGTTTCGAGGACGTTCGCTTTCACGTCCTGATCGATCAGCGACGGAGCCTTGCGATGGATCGGATACCGCTTCGTGAAGTTCACAGGGCCACGCTCGTCCACGGCGTCGCCTGTGACGTTGAACACACGGCCCAGCACGCCTTCACCCACGGGCACGGAGATCGGCGCCGCAGTGTTGAGGACTTTCAGTCCGCGCTTGAGTCCTTCGGTGGAGGACATCGCAATGGCGCGAACCCAGTTCTCGCCGAGGTGTTGCTGGACTTCGAAGGTGAGCTTCTGCGTCTTGCCATAAACCTCGAACTCGATTTCAAGCGCGTCGTAGATTCTTGGCAGTTCGCTGCCGGTAAAATCAACGTCCACGACGGGGCCGATGACCTGGACGATCGTGCCGGTGCTGGTGGTTTTTGGTGCGGTGGCTGTTTCCATATTTTTCTTAAGTTATCCGAGCGCCATTTGCGCGGTGGAGATTTCGAGCAGTTCGGTGGTGATGCTCGCCTGGCGGACTTTGTTGTATTCGAGGGTGAGGTCTTTGATGAGTTGCTTCGCGTTGTCGGTCGCGCTCTTCATCGCAACCATGCGCGCGCTGTGCTCCGACGCACGCGCTTCGACAATGGTGCGATAGATGCCGAAGTGAACGTAATACGGCAGCAAGGCGTCGAGGATCGCATGCGGACTCGGCTCGAATAAAAGCTCCGTCGAGCCGGTTTCCTGAGCGCCCTGTTCTCCAATGAGATTGGCCGGAGTCGCGGTGATCGGCAGGAGCGTGAACGCAACCGGCTCCTGCGAAAGCGTATTGATGAACCGCGTAAAAAGCACGGTCACTTTGTCCACGCTGCCATCGAGAAATTTCTCGACGATGAACTGCGAGATTATTTTGGTCTCGACGAATGCCGGCGAGTCTTTGAGCGGAAAATCGGCGACCAGGTTGCGCTTGGTGCGCGCCAGCCACTGCATGGCTTTTCGACCCGCGCTGACAAAGTCGGTCTTCGCCGGATCGAGCTTCGCGGCTTCGCGGAAAAGGTTCGTGTTGAGCGCGCCGCACAATCCTTTGTCGGTGCTCACGAGGATGACCAGTTCCTTTTTGACAGGGCGCACCTCGAGCAGCGGATGCTTGTCGTCGCCGGTCAGGTCGCGCAATGCGAGGCCCATCCTGTTGAGCAACTGCGCATACGGACGCCCATCGAGCGCGAGCTGCTGGGCCTTGCGCATTTTCGACGCGGCGACCATCTGCATCGCCTTGGTGATCTGCGCCGTGTTCTTGACCGACTTGATGCGGCGCCGGATGTCTCGTGTGTTGGCTGCCATATCTTAGTTGAGAGTTGAGGGTTGAGAGTTGAGAGGCGGACGAATGCGATAGCGCGGACTTTTTTCGCGCACATGGAAACCGATCTCGCGTTTCCGCTCCGGCTCCGACGGTTCAAGCAACTGCCGGATCGCGGCGAAAAGATTCACGATGCCTTCGTCGTGGCCATCAAGCCGTCGCTCCAGCTCGGCGAGCTTTAAGGCAAGCGCCGCGTTGGACATGACCATCTCGCGAAGCCGGACAAAGGCGCGAACCACGCGGACGCTGGCCTCGATGGCGGTCTCGCTGTTCAGAATGCTGGCAAGCATGATCGCGCCGTGCTCGGTGAAAACCCAAGGCAGTTGACGTCGTCCTCCGCGGCCCTTCTTTGATATCGCAATTTGCGATATCAAATGTGCAAACTCCTGTCGCGTAAGCTGAAATGCAAAGTCGTCAGGGAATCTTTTTCTGTTTCGCTTGAGCTGCTCGTTCAACCGCATCGTCGTCACGCCATAGATTTTCGCCAAATCCGAATCGAGCATGACACGCTGTCCGCGAATCAAATGAATCGCGCTCTCGATTTCAGGCGTGAGCGATTTTTTCGGCATGACTGTGTCGAGCGAGAGCAGCGAGATCACCGGAAGGTCGTCTTGAATTCGTCGAGCGCCGCTTTGAGGAGGGGCTCGACGTCTTTGTCGATCTGCTTTTTGTCGCGGAGGGCCGCGAGCACTGCCTCTTTGCGGGTGGCGAGGTAGTCTTGCAACTTGAGCTGAAATTCCTTCACTCGGTCCACCGTAACATCATCGAGATAACCGTTCTGCATGGCCCAGAGAACCGCCGCCTGCTGCTCGACCGCGAGGGGGTTGTATTGGATCTGCTTGAACAACTCGACGATGCGCTGGCCGCGTTCGAGCAGCCCTTTCGTTTTCGCGTCGAGGTCCGAACCGAACTGCGCGAACGCCGCCATTTCGCGGAACTGCGCGAGGTCGCCTTTGATTTTTCCGGCGACCTGTTTCATCGCCTTGATCTGCGCGGCGGAGCCGACGCGGCTCACCGAAAGACCGACGGAGATCGCGGGACGAACGCCCTGGTAGAACAAGTCGGTCTCCAGATAAATCTGGCCGTCGGTGATGGAAATGACGTTCGTAGGAATGTAGGCAGACACGTCGCCGGCCTGCGTTTCGATGATCGGCAGCGCCGTGAGCGAACCGTTGCCGTTCTTTTCATCGACGCGCGCGGAGCGCTCGAGGAGGCGCGAGTGAAGATAGAACACGTCGCCAGGATAAGCCTCGCGACCGGAGGGACGCTTGAGCACAAGCGACACTTGCCGCCAGGCGACGGCGTGCTTCGAGAGGTCGTCGTAAACGATGAGCGCATCCATGCCGTTGTCCATGAACCATTCGCCCATCGCGGCCCCCGCGAACGGAGCGAGATATTGGTTCGTGGCGCTGTCCGAAGCCGGAGCGGAAAGGACGATCGTATAAGGCATCGCACCCGCCTCCTCAAGCACCGCGACGGATCGGGCGATGTTTGAGTTTTTCTGGCCGATGCCGACGTAGATGGAATAGAGAGGCCGGAAATCCGCCTTGCCTTCGTTGGCTTTGTTGATGCGCGCCTGGTTGATGATGGTGTCAATGGCGATGGTTGTCTTGCCCGTTGCGCGGTCCCCGATGATCAGCTCGCGCTGGCCGCGCCCGATCGGAATCATGGCGTCGATGGACATGATGCCGGTCTGGACCGGCTGGCTCACGGATTTGCGCTTGATGATGCCGGGCGCGATTTTTTCGACAGGGTAAAACACCTCGTTCTTGATCGGTCCCTTGCCGTCGATCGGCTGGCCGAGTGTGTTGACCACGCGGCCCAGCAAGCCTTTGCCGACAGGCACCTGCAACAGGCGTCCGGTGGTTTTGACCTCCGTGCCTTCCTTCACCTCGGTGTAATCGCCGAGCAAAATGCAGCCGACTTCCGTCTCTTCGAGGTTGAGCGCCAGGCCGTAGAGACCGCCCGGAAATTCGATCATCTCGTTGAGCATGACGTCGCTGAGACCTTCGATTTTCGCGACGCCGTCGCCGCACTCGCGGACGATGCCGGTGTTGGATTTCGCGGTCGTGGTTTTAAGTCCGGCGATTTGGGTTTCGAGTTCCTGAAGAATGTTGCTCATGAATGGGTGTTGGTTGAAAAACTAGCTGAATTGTTCCTGCAAACGCTGGAGCCGGCTTTGGATGCTGCCGTCCCAGACGTCGCTTCCGATCTTGATCCGAAGGCCGCCAATCAGGTTCGGGTTCACTCGGAAATCGGTCGTCAAATCCGCTCCATAACGGCTGCGGAGATCGCTCACTACTCGCGTGCTGGTGTCGGGGCTGAGCGGCACGGCGCTTTCGATCACCGCGTGGCGCTTCTCGATCTCGAGGCGGAGCAGGCGGTGGTAGTTCTTGACGATGTCGAAGCAATGCCGGGGCTTTCTTGCAACCATCTCCGCGATCAGGCTGCGAACCTTGGAATCGTCCAGCTTCCCGTCCGTGAAGCTGGCCAGGAAGAGGTCCTTCGAAATCTTGCGCGCTTCTTTGGTGAGCTTCATACGATCAGACCGCAACCTGACTTGCGGTTTCCTCCGAGATGCGGCGCTGGTCTTCCGGCGTGAGAATTTTCCCGGTGACCTTTGAGGTGGTGTCGAGCACGAGGCGGCCGACTTCGCGCTTCAGTTCGGTCAGCATCCGGTCGTGTTCGATGACGGTGGCTTCCTTCGCCTTGACGATGATCTGTTCGGCGTCAACGATCGCCTGCTGTGTCCGGCGCTCCGCGAGTGCGCCGGCGCTGGCCCGGGCCTCGTCGAGCATCTTCTGCGCTTCCGTGTTCGCCTTGGTCAGAATTTCCTGGTAACGCACCTCGGCCTCGGCGAGCTGACGTTTGATTTTGTCAGCGTTCTCCAGGCCTTCCTTGATGCGTTCACGACGCTCTTCGAGGACGGTGAGAATCGGTTTGTAGGCGAATTTTTGAAGCAGAATCGCGACGATGATGAAGCTGAGAAGCTGTGACAAAAAGAGCGGCCAGGTGAAGCCGAATGTCTCGGCTGTTTCCCTGGCCATATCAAGCATGCCGCCGTCGGAAGCTGCGAGGAAAAAAAGGTGGTTCATAAACAGGAATGCGGGCGCGGGACCGTTCGCGCGGCCCCGCGCCGGCAGGTTACTTCACGAGGAAGATTGCGAAGAACACGATGCCTTCCGCGAAGGCCGTGCTCAGAATGGCTTGAACGAGAATCTTCGTGGCCGCGCCGGGATTGCGCCCGACCGCTTCCGAAGCCTTCATTCCGATGAAGCCCACGCCCATCGCCGCGCCAAGCGCTGCGAGACCGACGTGAATGCTTCCTGTCATTTCCGCCAACATTGGTGTCAACATTAGTTTGTTCCTTTTTGTTTGTGGTTTATCCGTCGGCCCTCGCAGGTTGCCCACGATCCGGCCGCCGAAAGTGTTTGGTTAGTGGTGTTCGTCGTGTCCTTCTTCGTGCTGGCAGATCAGCAGGGTGAACACTGCGGTCAACAACATGAAGACCAGCGCCTGCACAAGGCCGACGAGCAGTTCCATGAAATAAAACGGGATCGGGATCAGCGGCGAAGTGATGAATTTCAGCCACTGCGGATGCTGAATCAGCGTCGCCATCGATTCGAGCATGTTCTCGCCTGCAAAGATGTTTCCATAAAGACGGAAGCTGAGCGAAATCGGGCGGAAGAGAATCGACACAACTTCGAGCACGCCAACGATTATAAACACGAAAACCATCAGCACTTTCATCAAACCTTCGGTTTCGCCTTTCGGCCCGAAAATATGCATGAGGAACCCTCCGATGCCGTTCGCCTGAACCGCCCACACCAGCCAGCAACCAAAAAACAGCGCCGACATCGCAAAAGTCATGTTCAGATCGGCGTTCGCGCCGCGCAGGAGCGGCTTCGCCACAGGCGCGTTTGGATCGAGAGTTAGCGGCCCGACCCCATGCCCCCAGCCGACCGTGCCGACTCCGGGCACCAAGCCGAACCAGTTCGTCGCCAGGATGAAAATGAAAATCGTTGCGAAAAACCAGAAGGTCTTTTTCACCAAGCCCGGCCCGACCACGCCCTCAAGGAAGTCGTAAAGCGTTTCCACAAGCCACTCCCAAAAATTCTGCGCTCCCTCGGGGACTTCCTTCATCCTGCGTGTGGCGTACTGGGCGAAGCCGATGATCGCCACAGCCACAATCCAGGTCACCACCATCGAATTGGTGATGGCAAAATACCCGATGTCCACCAAGTGCGGTGCGCCCTGCGGGAGACCGTGTTCCTTGTGCCCGGCCTCTTCCTGGTGCTCGGCCGCCCTGACCATCACCTGCTCCTGCGCAAACACGCTGGCGATCGGCAGGCTTAGCAGCAACCCAAGCGATAACACCATCAGCAGACGCGGGAGCGAAATGTTAAAAAATGGCAAAATTTTCAGCATGACCGAAAAGGGGACAACCATTCAGTGAGTGGCGTGGCAATCCGTCAATCCGAAAATCGGTCCGAATTGGAAATTGCAACGACCTCCTGGCTGGTAGCGGCGGAGATAGAACAACAGTGTTTCCGAGTTGGCAAGTGGTTTTGTGAAATCTTCACAAGCTTTTTGCCGAGGGGCTGAATGCCCGCGTGTTTCCGCTTTTGGTCTGCCGATTTAGTTGTTGAAGTCCTTGCGGGACTCGGTGACTTTTGCCGGCCACGTATCTCTCTTCATGCTTACTGACCGGGTTTTTGCCCTTGTTCTATTTTTTGGTCTGGCTGCACGCACCCTCTTTGCCGCGGAAAGCATGGGGGCCGACACCGGGAACGATCTGCTCGGTTGGGATCGGGTCCGGACGGAGAGGATCACCCTTCGTCAGGCGATTGAGATGGCTCTGAAAAACAACATCGATATCCGCTGGAGCAAGACGGATGTGAAGGTGGATGCCGATCGCGTCCGGATTGCATGGGGGGCGTTCGATCCAAGTTTGAATTTGACGGCGACGCGTGAGTCGATCCGCACGCCGCAGGATGCACAGCAGATTGTGGCCACCGGCCAGGGGGAGAGCCTTTTGCAGTTGCAGCAGAACCGGCTTCTGGCGGAACTCATTTACCAGCAGGCAGTGACCCAGGCGATTCTTAGCGGGCAAGCGATTCCTCCGCGCCCTGCCGCCCTGGATGAACCGATCGCGACCACGCTAAATCAGACGCCGATTTTCGAAGAGGAGAATTATCGCCTGCAGAGTGCTGTGCAGGGCAGGATGCCGTGGGGGGGGCAGTATTCGCTGGGTCTCCGCGCTGACCAACTCGACAACACGCTCAGCCGCCAGATTCCGCCGTCCCTGTTCAACCCCGAATGGGCTACTTTCGCGGGCGTCTCGTTCAACCAGCCGTTGCTGCGCGACTTTGGCTTCGATGCAAATCTTGCCGAGGTTCGCATCGCGCGCAAAAACAGGGAGATTTCCGAAATCACATGGGAGTCGAAGATCGTTACTGCGATGACGACGGTATTGGTGACTTATTACGACATGCTTTTCAGCTACAGGCTGATTGATGTCTGGAAGGACGCGATCGAGGCCGACAGGAAGCTGCTCGGCGAAAATCGCAGGCGTCTCGATCTCGGAATGATGGCTCCGATTGATGTGCAGCAGGCCGAGGCGCAGATGTCGGTGGATGAGGACAAGATGCTCGTGGCGAAGAACCTTTTCATGGAGCGTCAGTTCCAACTGAAACGACAGGTTCTCAAAGGATACGAGGCAGAGGTCGATCAGGTGTATTGTCCCACCGGCGATGAGTTGCTGGAGGCTCCGCGGATCAATCGCGCGGAGTTGATGAAGATCGCTTTCGAGTACCGGCTTGATTACCGCAACGCTCTGAAGGACGCCGATATTCAAAACATCCGCCTGAAGTATGCCAAGAACCAGTTGTGGCCGCGCCTGGATGTCGTCGCCACCCTCGGCTACAACGGCCTGAGCAACTCCCTCGATTCAAGCTGGTCGAAGGCGCTGGACTCTCAAGCGCCGCAATGGTCGATCGGATTGCAGGCTTCCATTCCCCTGGGCAACTTGCAGGCCCGCGCGCAATACGACGTGGTGAAGGGGCTGAAGGAGCAGGCGGTTTTGCGCATCAAACAAGTGGAGCTAAACATCAGCCTCGATGTCGATACGGCGATCAGCCGCGTCGTCACGAACACACAAAGCATGGAAACCAGCCGGAAGACGGTGCGGCTGCGCGAGGAGGAGGTGCGGATTCAAAAGCGCCGCATTGAGGAGGGCCAAATCTCGAGCTTCGAAGCGATCGAGACATTGAAGAAACTCTACGACGAACGATCGCGCGAACTGAACGCGGTGGCAGAACTGAACAAGTCCATCATCCAGCTCTGGGCGGCCACCGGCACGGTTCTTCAGCGCCTGTCAATTCGTGTTGAGAAATGACGCCTTCATCCAGCCTGCGGAAATCGCCTACGCCGACAACTCGTAAAAAGTCGGCGGCTCATAGGTCCAGCCCTCGCTCAGACGGCGTTGCTCGCTCTTCAGTTTCTGGAAAATAATTCTGCCAGCGACCGGCGCTGAGAGTCTCGCCCGCAGACCGAACTGGTCATAGATTTCCCGCAGCACGGACGTGATCTCCGCCCACATCGCAGGGCGCGACTTGAACCAGCGGCGGCTGGCCCAGAGCGCGGCGGCGTAAGTCACCGCAAGGTCCCGTGCCTCCCACGCATAGCGCGCGCGGATGCGCATGTCCGGGTGGTTGCGATAGCGGAGCCATCCTTTCAAAGTCGTCCGCGCGACGCGCACGACGCTCGGACCGTTCACCTCGAAATCTCGCTCGAACGCCTTGATCAGAAACTCGGTTTCCATTCCTGGCGGGATGTGATGATGCTTGTGGCTGAAGCGGAACTGCCCGTGAACATCGGCAGGCTCGAGGCACTCGGGATCGAGCAGCGTGCCCTCGCGGAGATGCTCGGCGAAGAGCGGCGTGCCCGGAACGGGCGTGTATAGCATGAACTGGTGGAACTCGGTGTTGTGGCTCACGGCGTGTTCAATCGCCGCTTCGATGTTCTCCGGCGTGTGCTCCTCGAGACCGATGATCGTCGAGCCGAGCACGCGGATGCCGTGCGATTGCAGCGTGCCCACCAGCTCGTGCGTGTCCGTGTTCGCGAGCTTGTTGTATTGGCTGTCCTTCCCTTCGAGCCCCATCCAGACCCACGAAATGCCGATCTCGACAAGCTGCTCGATGGTGTAGCTGCGCAGCACGTTGGCCGAACTGAACACGTAGAGCGACCAGCTCTTGTTGTGTTCCTTCATCAACTCGAGCAGCCGCAGCGCCCGCTTGCGATGCGCGAGAAAGTTTTCGTCCATCACGAAAAACGACCTCACCTTCATGTCGCGCTCAAGCCCGACCATCACGTCGAACAACTGATCGCCTGTCTCGTAGAAATGGATGAAACGCCCCTTGCCGCCGAACATCGCCGAAGTCGCGCAGAAGTTGCAGCCCAGCGGACAACCCACCGACGGAATCAGCGTCGCCGCAACCTCGCCGGCTTTTTCTGTCAAAGAGATGCCCATGGTGCGCGCGCCAATCCCCGACCAGATGCGCGGGTGGCGGATCGGCTGGTTTTCATCCTCGCCCAAAAAATTGCGGAACCAGCTCACGCCCTCGCCGCGCACGACATGATCTGCGCCAATCCGCTCCTTGAGATTCGGCATGCCGGCGATGTGGCCGCCCACGACGATTTTCGCCTTCGGCAGATGCTCGCGGATCAACCGGCACATCACCTCGACTTTCTTGTAGTTCGGCGGAATCGCGCTGATGGCGACAATCTCGTAATCCTTTTCGCGAACCTCCTCGATGAACCGGTCCAGCGTCGGGAAATCGAGCAGCGCGCTCGGAGCCTTGATGTTTGCCTGCATCAGCATCAGCCCCCACGAGCGATGAAACATTCGCAGCGAAAACGGCCCCTGCGTGCGCGTGACCTGGTTGTGGTACAGCTCCATTGGATTGATCGCGCGGCTGCCGTATTCGTCGTCGCGGCCATAAGGCCCGAAGACGCTGGTAAAAAGAATGCGCGGACTTGAAACAGAAGTGGAGGAGCTGGACATGGTATTGGCTTTACTGCGGCTGACACGAGCCAACCTTTGGAGGGTTATACGTAGTGGACGAATGGAAAAACGGAACACCTTCATTTGCCAAACACTGACCCTCCGTTGGCCTGGGGGCGCAGTGATGCAGTTCGGAAAAACTGCCTCCCGCCCGCTTCCGCCGGCGAAATCTGCAGCCCGTCAAAATTTTCCAAATGACCTCGGCTCCGTCGATCCGCGCTGCCGTTCGATCGCAAACGGTTCGGATTGTCAGGCTTGCTGAGCCATCGCTATCTTTACGAGATGGAAAATGCAGGCGACACCTCCGCTCCTCGCTCGATCAAAGAAATTCTGCTACCGCTGTTCATCCAAGTCGGCACGTCGGATTTTCTCCGTGCCGACTCACTTGGGTTTTGGCGGGACGGACAGGACCGGTTCTGGTTGCCGCGTTTTGTTTTTCAAAGAACACAGGTCGCCAAACCGCGCATTCAAATCGGCATCTTCGCCGGCATCCACGGCGACGAACAGGCGAGCGTTCTGGGTCTGATCGACTTCGTGCGGGAACTCGAGCGCGACCCGGAACTGGGACGCGAGTTCCAGCTCTGGCTTTACCCGCTCTGCAATCCCGCCGGCTTCATTGATGGCACGCGTCACTCTCGGTCCGGCTTGGATTTGAACCGCGAGTTTTGGAAAGGCTCGCAAGAACCGGAGGTGAAGCTTCTTGAGGAGGAACTTCAGCGGCGCAAATTCGACGGCATCATTTCCCTGCACACCGACGACACGAGCGAAGGCGTCTATGGGTTCGTGCGAGGCGCGACGTTGACAAAGCACCTGCTCACGCCCGCGCTCGCAGCCGCGGGAGCCGCCCTGCCCCGCAATATGCAAAGTAAGATCGACGGCTTTCACGCGATCGAAGGGGTCATTCACTCCGGCTACGGCGGCATCCTTTCCGCGCCTCCCGGCACGCATCCCGAGCCGTTCGAGATCGTGCTCGAAACTCCGCAGCATGCGCCGCTCGATTTGCAGCGCGAGGCATTCCTGCTGGCGTTGCGCGAGATTCTCACGACCTACCGCGAGATGATTTCGTTCGCGGCAAACATCTGATCAACACCAGCGGGTTTTGGCCGCCGGAAAAGTTGTTGCGTCGGCAAAGGCGGCGACCTAGAGTCCCAACTCCACTGAACCAGTAGAGTAAGATGAAAGTCTCCAAACGTGGCGAATACGCCCTCCGCGCACTCATCGACATCGGCATCGCCAGCGAGCTGGGCCGTGAGCTTGTGCAGATCGGAGAGCTGGCCACGCAGGAGCGGCTGCCGACGAAATTTCTCGAACAAATCCTCACGCAGCTCAAGGCGGCCGGCTTCGTGGACAGCCGGCGCGGCAAACTGGGCGGCTACTTTCTTGCGAAGCCGATGAAGAAGATCACCTTCGGCTCGGTGATCCGCTTGATCGACGGGCCGCTCGCGCCGATCTCGTGCGTGAGCCAGACGGCTTACGAGAAGTGTTCGTGCCCGGACGAGGAGCATTGCGGGCTGCGCATGCTGATGCTCGATGTGCGCAACTTGATCGCGAGCATCCTTGACCGCTACACGCTCGCGGACACGGTCGAGGTTACTCTGCGCAAAATGCGCCGGGACAAGGTGCCGCTGCCTTTTCTCGGGGGCGTGATCGAGGTTCCACAGATTTCTCTCCCCAAACCACCCATGCGGCGTCCAAAGTCGGTCCGCCCATCGAATAAAACCAAAACAACTACGAAAAAATGAAGACCCTGCTCAAATCACTCGCCGTCTTTCTGATCACAGCCGCATCGTCTGTCGCTGCCGACAAGACCGTGGTGCGCATCGGGCATTTTCCGAACATCACGCACGTGCAGTCGTTGGTCGCGCACAACCTCTCGCGCCAGGGCAGGGGCTGGTTCGAGGAGCGCCTCGGCCCCGATGTCGAAATCCAGTGGTTCCTTTACAACGCCGGCCCGAGCGCGATGGAAGCGGTTTTTGCCAACTCGATCGACATGACCTACGTCGGCCCGAGCCCCGCGCTCAACGCCTACACGAAATCGAAGGGCGAGGAGATCCGCATCGTCTCCGGCGCGGCCAACGGCGGCGCGGCACTTGTGGTGCAGCCCGATTCCAACCTGAAAACGGCGGCGGACTTTCGTGGGAAGAAAATCGCCACCCCGCAACTCGGCAACACGCAGGACGTGGCGTGCCGGGCGTGGCTGAAGGCGGGTGGATTGAAGATCACCCAGCTCGGCGGCGATGCGTTTGTGCTTCCGACTCAGAACCCTGACCAGCTTTCGCTTTTTCAGCAGAAGAAAGTGGACGCTGTCTGGACCGTTGAGCCGTGGGTCTCACGACTTGAGCGCGAAGCCGGAGGCAAGGTGCTTGTCGAGGAATCGGACTCCATCACGACCGTGCTCGTGTCGAGTGTGAAGTTCCTCAACGAGCGGCGCGAGATCGCAAAGAAGATCGTGCAGGCGCATCGGGAACTGACCGAGTGGATCCAAAAAAATCCCGAGGAAGCGCAGAAGATCGCCGTGGCGGAACTCGCAGAGGAGACGAAAGGAAAGGTCTTGCCGGAGCTGATCGCAAGTGCATGGAAGCGGATCACGCTTGTCACGGACGTCAAGCGCGAGTCGTTTGAAAAGTTTGTTGAGAACGCAAAATCGGCGGGGTTTCTGAAGGACGTTCCGGATTTGTCGCAGTTCATCGCAACGCCCTGAGCGACCAGCCGGGCCCGACTCGAAATCCCAGCCTCCTGGTTGCCATGTCGCTGACCGACGAACTTACAGTCATCCCTGCGTCCAAGCTCGCGGTGGAGCACGTCTCGAAGCAATTCAAGACCAAGCGCACGGGCGAAGTCCATGCGCTCGACGATGTCTCCCTGCAGGTCGGCGAAGGCGAGTTCGTCTGTCTCGTCGGCCCGAGCGGTTGCGGAAAATCGACGCTGCTCAACATCATCGCGGGACTCGAAAGCCCCGACAAAGGCCGGGTGCTGTCTGACGGAAAGCCGGTGACCGAGCCGGGCCGCGATCGGATGGTGATGTTCCAGGAATCGGCGTTGTTCCCGTGGCTCGACGTGCTGAGCAACGTGCTCTTCGGGCTGAAGCTCAAGCCCAACCTGACCAAGAAAGACCGGGTCGAAGTCGCGAAGTTTTACCTCCAGCTCGTCGGGCTTGAGAAGTTCCTTCACGCCAACATCCACGAGCTTTCCGGCGGCATGAAGCAGCGTGTCGCGCTCGCCCGCGCCCTCGCGCCCAACCCGCGCGTGCTGCTCATGGACGAGCCGTTCGGCGCGCTCGACGCGCTCACGCGCGAGCAGCTTTACGGCGACATCCAGAAAATCTGGGAGGCGCGCAAAAAGACGATCGTATTCGTGACGCACAACGTCCGCGAGGCAGCGTGCCTCGGCGATCGCGTGATTCTTTTCTCGCCCAATCCGGGCCGTGTCCGCGAGGAGTTCAAAGTGGAACTTCCCCGACCGCGCGACATCAACAGCATCGAACTCGCCAGCTACTCGACCGAAATCACGCGAGCGCTGAAAGGGTATGTCAGCACGGAGGTCGCAGAATGAGACGTTTCTTTTTGTCGGCTTTGTTTTTCACCGTGCTGGTGATCGTCTGGCATTTTCTGGTGCTGGCGAAAATCTGGTCGCCAGTGCTGCTTCCCGATCCCTTCGACGTTGGCTGCTATCTCACTGGCGCGCCACGGGAGCTTTTGTCCGCTCATAGCATGGCCGAACTTCGCGGGATGCTCTCGAAGTGGGATTTCACCGGGCCGAAAGACATCGTGGCCGCGACAGGCGTGACGTTGAAACGGCTCCTCAGTGGTTATGCGATCGGGTTGGCCCTCGGGCTTCCGCTTGGGTTGCTCACGGCGCGCTTCAAGTTTTTCGAGGACACGCTCGGCGTGCTCGCGCTCGGATTGCAGACGCTGCCGAGCGTCTGCTGGGTGCCGCTCGCGCTGCTTTGGTTCGGCCAGACCGAGGCCGCGATGTTGTTCGTCGTCATCATGGGCACGCTCTGGTCGATGATCATCGCCACCGACAACGGCGTGCGAAACGTGCCGCCGATCTTCGCGCGCGCCGCAAGAACGATGGGATCACGAGCGCTCCACACATGGCTCAAGGTCATCCTGCCCGCGTCGCTGCCTTTCATCGTCAGCGGCATGAAGCAGGGCTGGGCGTTTGCGTGGCGTTCGCTCATGGCCGCGGAGATTTACGTCACGATCCTCACCGGGTTCGGCCTCGGCCACCTGCTCCACTACGGACGCGAACTCAACGCCATGGACCAGGTCATCGGCATCATGCTTATCATCGTCGTCATCGGCCTGCTTGCCGACAAAATCCTCTTCTCGCCCTGGGAGCGCTTCCTGCACCGCCGCTGGGGAACGGGACGCAACTAGATTTCGAACGCGAGTTCGCCACCGCCGGGGCTGAGTTTCAGCATGTCCTCGATCGTGCAGTGGTCCAGCCTCGCGCTTAAATCCTCGCGCGCCCCGGTCATCAACAAACGCAGTGCGCATGTCTGCGGATTCGGGCACGTGCATTTCTCCACCGGGTTCACCGCCGCGCACGGCACCGGAGCCAGCGGGCCGTCCATAATACGGATCACCTCGCCCACGGTGATGCGATCGGGCTGCCTCGCCAGCGCATAGCCGCCGCCGACCCCGCGCTTGCTCGAAAGAATTCCGGCGTGGCGCAGCGCGAGCAGCAGTTGCTCGAGGAATTTCAGCGGAATGTTCTCGCGCTTCGAAAGGTCGTGCATCTGGTGCGAGCGTGGGCTGCGCGCGATGACAATCAGCGCACGGAGAGCGTATTCGGATTTTTTCGAGATTCGCATTTCGAAGCGGACACGCACGTTAGCGGATGCGCGGGAGAAGTAAACGCACAAGGCCCTTGCACAACGCCCTTGCATCCGGCGCGCATGGCGGTAGCTTTAGCCCTCCCAAGAATGGGGGCGTACTGGTTTCGACTTATGGTCCGAGATTCAGGCGGCATGTCGAGGATGACTCGTTGGCCTCGTTAAAACATCGGGTCAAAAAATAAATGCAGATTACGAAGATCTCGCTCTCGCGGCTTAATTGACCGCGACGTTTCCGGCTCAACGCCTGCTAGAGCCTGGAAGCGACGACAGCAGGCTAATTTGTCGGCGGAGTGACCGCGCCGGTGAATGAATCGATTTCGTGGACACTAGGGTGCAGGTAGTTTGCCGGCCAGCAGCAGGCGCCCGAAACCTCACGACCGGCTAAACATGTAGAAGCTTGCGTTGATGATCTTAAGGACAGGGGTTCAACTCCCCTCGCCTCCACCTCTCTAAATATCACGTATTTACGACTTAGAGAGTCGGTATCTAAGACCCAGGCCAAGACCAAGTCCGCCA
This sequence comes from uncultured Verrucomicrobiae bacterium, assembly GCA_963751395.1. Classification (GTDB taxonomy): domain Bacteria; phylum Verrucomicrobiota; class Verrucomicrobiia; order Chthoniobacterales; family Chthoniobacteraceae; genus CAVVUC01. The sequence continues at coordinate 520,515 of CAVVUC010000002.1, forward strand.
TTTTCTTATCACTCCCCCAGTGCGATCCCGCTGGAGCACGCGCTGACGGCGTTCCTGAGTTCGGTGCTCGCGGAAGCCAGCCGGTTTGCCCATGCGGGGTGGCTTCGCCATGATCAAGCCTCGCGGCGGGGCACAAGCTCCTGGACGTTCCCGGTTACACGTTCCGCGTTTGGGTTGCCAATCTCCGTGGCCCCACCCGATCCCGGAACCGGCATCGCCGTTTCAGGCTCGCGTCGAGATGTCCTCGATGATGACTCCCAAACGCCCTCAGCGAATGCCCGTTTGTCCCATCATCACTTCTTGCAGAGAAGACTGTTCCTCCTGCAGGGCGGCTTCATTCGCCGCTGATGAAACGGGGCGCAACTCGCGCAATGTGATCATGATTCTGGCAAAGGGTTTCGGGATGAGAAATCCATCCCAGCGCCCGAGACGCCAATAGCTCGTGCATTCCACACTCACCGGCAGCAGGGACGCACCCGAGGCCTGGGCCAGCCACGGTGCGCCGGCACCCATGCTGTAGCGAGGACCCTTCGGTCCGTCCGGTGTGATATAGACGTCGTAACCATCGGCGAGCTTGCGTTGCAGTTCGCGCATCGCCGCGGACCCGCCGCGCGAACTCGATCCGCGCACCGTTTCTCCGCCGAAGCGCTCGACGCATCCCGCAAGAATGCCTCCATCGCGACTGCGGCTGATGAGCACCGCGCCCTTGCGCCGCCTGAACATGCGCTCGTAAAGCACCGGAATGGGAAGAAGCCGGTTGTGCCAGAAGACCCATATCACCGGCGGCAGAGCAACGTCGGCAACATTTGTGAGTCCCGCCAGATCGGTCACACGGAATCGCCATGTCCTCGCCAGCACCCGGAGCAAACCGACAATAAGCGTCGAAAGCAGGGGGCTGGTGTGGAGGGCCATCAGAAACATCCATCACACATCGCCCGCACAAAGCGAACATTTTCCGAACGGCGCAGCTTTACTGGTTGCGGCCGAAAAACGCAGGCCACCTCGCGGGAGGCGGCCCGTGTGTTTCACGGACGGAGGCGAGCGAAGGTCAATTGACCTTCACAATGCCCGGCGGCTGCCACGTGCCTTCGCCTGCGGGGAGGATGGAAGGCGCTTCCGTCTTCGGCCAGTAAAGGCGCATGACCAGGTAGATGGGACCGTTCGGCGAGGGGAGCCAGTTCGCCTCCTTGTCGGCGCCGGGGCTGTCTTTCTGGATGTAAATGGTCAGCGAGCCGTCCTCGCTGGTCTTCATGTCCGGCAGCATCGGCGAGTTGATCAGGTAACGATTGATCGGGTTCTCGATCAGCAACTGCGTCTCGCCGTCGTACATCGTCACCGACCAGAAGGCATTTACCGGCGGGAGCTGCCCGGCGGGGAACGTAAGCGTGTAGTTGTGCTTGCTGCTGTCGAGCGTCTCGCCGTCGGCCGTCCAGCGCGTCATGGGATACATGGCTTCGTCCGCGCTGTTGCCATAGATGCCGGCCTTGGCGGCGGCGGCGCGGAGCAGCCAGTCTCCCTTGTAGAAGTCGCGGTTGCCGAAGGCCGAGCCGACGCTCCAGCCATTGATCTTCTTGCCGATCGCCGAGGCCTTTTCCTCGACCTTCTTCATGCCTTCTTTCAGGCCGATGAGGACGGCCGCCTTGTGATCGAGGGAGAGGTCTTTGAAGTTGAACGTCTTGCCCGGCCCGATGCCGATCTTCGCGAGCTTGGTTCGGATCTCCTTTTCCTCCGGTCCGGCGGGCGCGAACTGCAAGGAGAAGTCCACGTATTCAAAGAAGTTTGTCCTCGCGAGTTCTTCGTTGGCCTTGGGGAAATCGAGCGCGGGCGCGGCGGGCGGCGCGGGCTGCTTCAGGAAGGCGGAGAGCGGCTGCACCTTGTAGCCGTCCTGCACTTTCGCGACATTCGGCATGTCGTCCGGCCCGAAGAGCTGCGTCCGGAAGATGGCGAGGGTGAACTGCGTCGTCGGACGCAGCACACCCTTGATCCCGGCGGGCGTCTCGCCTTTCCAGTCGGGGCCGGCGACGAGGTAATCGCCGGCTTCATTGCCCGTGGTACGGCTGCCGACATAGCCGTAATTGAACGTGTTCCAATCCACGAACTGGACGGAATAATACCGCTCCTTCTCGATCGCCGGAACGGTGACGACATAAGGCTCGGCGCGCAGGTCGAGGCACACGAAGGAGTAAGGCGTGTCGCTGTTCGGCACGACGACGGCGGTGTCTTTGTAAGTGAAGACCCGGCGCTCGCTGAACAACTGGTTCATCGGGCACTTGTATTGGCTCGATGTCTTATCCACCCAGAACTGGTAGTTCGCCGTGTAGTTCATCACGAGCGGCAGCCCGTAGATGAAACCTTCCTCGGCGATGGCTTTCACCTCTTCGATGCCCGGCGCGGCGATGCGCGCTGCGTGATGGTGTCGGCCTTTTTTTCGCAGCCGGTGAAAAGGGTGGCCGTCAGCGCCACGGCAGCAGCGGCGGTGACGAGGTTTTGGAAGCGTCCTATTTTCATGGTTGGATAATCTCTGGTTGGTGTTTTGTGTATGCTAGGAAAAGGCTTTCACGCCGGCCGCACCGGAAAGCGTCATGGCGTGGCGTGGAGTCGCGGAGCGAGTGGGCCGGTCGCCTCCGATTGAGCAATGACTTTATGCTTCCTCTTGCTTCTCTTCCTTATCCTTCTTCTTTTTCTCTTTCGCCGGGCAGCGCGCATCGTAGGCACCCTGCATCTGTCGGAGCTTCAGGACTCCATAGGTCACGGTGATCGCCATGGCGACAACCAGGATCCCAACGAACTTCTTCTCGGCGGCAAAATTGCCCATGCGATTGGCGGCATAGCTGGCGACGATCAAACCGAAGATGCCGATGTTCAGCACCCAGTTCACCGCCCTCGGCACGATGTAGTGCAGGGTACCGAATCCGGCGATCTGGTAGAGCATGAACGGGAGGATGGCGACGGCGGGGAGGAGTTCGGAAAGCCCCAGCGAAACCTGCACCGCGTCCGGCGCGTGGACGTGCAGCAGCGTGCTGCTGGCGAGCTGATGGAAGAGGGGTGGCACGGCGCAGAGGAAGGGAACGGCGCTGAGCAGTTCCATGACCAGGGAGCAGCTCGCGACACCGACCTTGGACGAAGCATCCCCGCCGCCGCCGATGGCCTGCGAGCCAACGAAGAGGCCGGCTACGACGGCTGCCGCACTGGATAGCATGAGCAGTTCGACGGTGATGCCGAAGCCTGTCGGTTCCCCGGTTTTGAGGAGGAGCAGAGCCATGAAGCCGGGGGTATAAAACATCACGCGCACCAGCTTAGCCCAGACGCGCACGTCGCGCTCCGGGGGCAGGATGGGCAGCGCAAGTCCGTCTGTTCCGATGGTGGGTCGTTCTTTTTCTTTCAACATAGGGTTCTTGATTACTGAAACGAATTGAAGAGAAACATTGCCCTCAGACGGTTTCCAGATCGTCGGCCAGCAGCATCTGCGGCACGGCGACAAAACGATAGCTGAGTTCCGGACCGGGCTGACGCAGCAAAATCCAGATCAGATCGAAGCGCTCATCCGGCCAGCGGTGGGGAACGTCATCGCTATTCACCAGCGGAAAGTGGCGCACGATTTTCGCCATCGTGCCGTGATGCCAGACGATCAGGACGGGCTCCGGTTGGGCGAGCACCACTTTGGCCAGATCCTCCTCATTTCCATGGGTGTGGGAGTCCTCGATCTCCAGCTTCAACCGCTTGGCGGTCGGTGCCGCCGTGTGAATCTCCCGCTTGCTCTTCGCTTCTTCGGTCGGCTTGGTGGCGAGGATGCGGCCCGGGCGCACCACATGGGGATGGGCCTTGGAGGGAGCATGGGCGAACAGACCCGCCAGAGCACCGGCTCGCGTCCAGCCCTGCACGGAGAGGGAGTGTCCATCATGTTCGCCGTGATGGTTGACGCCGTGTGGTTTCGTGCCCTCGCCGGGCTTCTCGCCATGGCGCACGAACATGATGATTTCAGGGGCTTCGTTGTCTTTATGATTTGCCATAGGGCGTTTCGGAATTGATCGGGCTTTGATTTTCGGACACTGCGCGGTTCACGTCAAACTGGTTTTGCGTCCGGTCCATTTTCGGCAGTCTTCCGTTCTCAATCGCGGTCACCAAGCTCGTTTTCCGAGCTTTGTATGCAGCAACGAGCTGTGGGCCGGTTGATGGAGCATTGTCGGCCCCGCCGCATGGTAACTGGAGTTACATTTGTCGCTGGTGAAGTCGCGTGCCGCCTCTTGCGAAGCGGCCCGCGCGTTTCACGATCGCAAGAACCGGTCGCTCGCAGACCTTTGTCTACTACCCCGCGGGGCTTCGGGCTTTGGCTATCTATAAAAGCGCCGCGCGGCGCCGGCGTAGGAATAAGGTGTGCGCGGGCAACCGATGATGTCGATGAACAGGGTGCAGGCTCCGCCTCTGACCGAAGCCGCGCCTTCGAGGACCTTCGCATTGTAAGTCAGGGTATTGCCGGAGAGGACGGGATTGCTGATCTCGACGACGAGATCGGAAACCTTGTCTCCGCTGAAGATGGAGAGGGTGGCATTGGGCGGATCCTTGAGGAAGCTGTCCTTCCCCTGGCTCCAGAGCGGGATAAAACTGCTGGTCGGCAGGTGCCCTGCGAGACGGGCGGGCCGGTCGGTGAAGCAGACGGTGTTCGGATTGACGCCGCGCAGGACGAGCTTGCCCTTTTCGAGCATCACGCCTTTCGCATTTTGCACATAGAGCACGTCCATCTTGCCCGATGGTTTGCCCTTGGTCGTCCAGGTGATCGGCGAGGTTGCCTGTGGAGTCGCTGCTTGGGACGCGCCGGCACTGGCGAGGATGGTGAGAGCAACGATGCTGGAAAGAGCACCGCGCATGACGTGGGTTTTGTTGGTCTTCATTGGTTTAGTTATGACTGCGGGCTTGGTTTTAGGAAAGAATCTTTTCGTCGCTGGTGAAGTCTCGGGCCAACCTGTAGCAGACAGCCAGCGCGTTTCACGATCGGGTCTTCAGGGGCGCGGCTTTTTCATCTACGGCTGCGTCTCTTTGTTACTGATCAACGCCCACGCCAGGAGTGCCGTGAGGATCGCGTGCGCGACGACCGCCGGCCATAGGAGGATGCCGCCGAATCGGCTCACGAAGCCGCCGTAGCCGAGAAACAGCGTGACGCCCGCGCTGTAGGTGAGCATGCCGCAGAGCGCGGTGCAACCGGGCCAGCAGGCGACACCCAGCGCGATGAGGGCGATGCCCAGCACGCGCGCCAGCGGGAAGGCGACGCCGGTCAGCTCCGCGCCTAACAACAGCCGCCCGACGAGCGACGGCACGATCACCAACCCCAACCCGGTCGCGGCTTCGAGGACTGCGGCGAGCGCGAGCACATGTTTCATCGCGGCTATTTTTCGGGCTCCGGTTTCAGCCGAACGATTACCTTGTTGATCGTGCCGGTGAACGGGAACGGCGAGTCGTAGCGATACTCAAGCAGCGCGACGCCGGTGCGGGTGTCGCTGCCGATGTCGAAGGTTTCATCCTCCGGGAACGTGATCGGGGTGCCGTGTTCCATGGAGTTCTTCGCCACTTCCTGATCGTCCACGAAGAGCACGCCCTTGCCGCTCTTGCCCAGGCCCGGTTCGTCCACCGTGTAATCGAAACGGATGATGTGTCTGCCGGGCTTGAGTTCCGGCCCTTCCCACACCGTGCGCTTGAGGTCGAGCAGGTTGTAGAGGAAGACCGGCTTGCCACGGCCGAAGCCGAACTCGCCTTTGCTCAGGAAGAGGCCATAGCCGCCGAAGCGCCCGCCATCGGTGACGATCATGCCTTCCGCGCCGCCTTCGGGGATGGTGACCTCGGCGGTGATGGAGAACGACTTGTTCAGGATGTTCGGCGCACCGCTGTTCGGGATGCCGGTGATGGATCCCGAGTAGGTAAATTCCGTGCGTCCGCCGGTGAGGTTCGGGCGCGGCGAGTTCCAGCGCGTGAGCGACGAGTTGTCGAGCGGCAGCACGTTGTACTTCGCCGCCTCCAGATAGAAGATGCCCTGCATCTGCTTGAGCTTGTCCGGCATCTTCGCCGCGAGGTCATTCGACTCGGTGGGATCCTCCGCGACGTTGTAAAGCTCCCATTTGTAGCCGGTGATCACGTCGGGCGCCGGCTTCGTGGTCAGCTCCCACGGGATCGTCGCCGGGGTAGTGCAGGCCACCCAGCCTTCTTGATAGATGGCGCGGTTTCCGAGCATCTCGAAGTATTGCGTGGTGTGCCTGGTGGGCGCGTTGGCGTTCGCCTTGTCCCATGTATAAACCATGCTCGTGCCTTCGATGGGGTCCTGCGGGATGCCATTGACCGTCTCCGGTTGCGGGATGCCGGTCGCCTCGAGGATGGTCGGCACGATGTCGATCATGTGATGAAACTGCGTGCGGATGCCACCCACGTCCTTGATGTGGCCGGGCCACGACATGGTCAGGCCCTGGGCCGTCCCACCGAAGTGCGACGCCACCTGCTTGCACCATTTGAACGGCGTATTGAAGGCCCACGCCCAGGCGGCCGAGAAGTGCGGGAAGGTCCGCTCGGAGCCCCAGAACGGATACCAGAGGAACTGGTCCTTCACCGGCACTTCCACGCCGTTGAAGGTCGTGAACTCGTTCGGCGTCCCGTTGATCATGCCTTCCGCGCTCGCGCCGTTGTCACCGCTGATATAGATGATCAGCGTGTTGTCGAGCTGGCCCTGGTCTTCGACGGACTGGATGACGCGGCCGATCTCATGGTCGGTGTAAGCCTGGTAGGCCCCATAGACATCCGCCTGCTTGATGAAGAGCTTCTTCTGCTCCCAGTCGAGCGAGTCCCACTTGGGCAGCTTCGCGCCGCCGTACTCGGCCTGCCCATCCGGCCACGGGGTCAGTTGTGCGTTCGCGGGCATGATGCCGAGCTTCTTCTGGTTGGCGAAGATGGTCTCGCGCAGTTTCTCCCAGCCATCGTCGAAGAGGTGCATGGCACTGATCTTGTCGATCCATTCCTTCGTCGGATGATGCGGGGCGTGGGTGCCGCCGGGCACGTAATAGACAAACCACGGTTTCTCCGGCGCGACTTCCTTGAGCGTCTTCATGTAAGTGGATCGCCTCGTCCGCCATGGCCGTCGTCAGGTTCCAGGTGCCCCCGGCTTGCCCTCGAAAGGATAGATCGCCGTCGTGTTGCGGAACAGGTTCGGCTGCCACTGGCTGGCGTCGCCGCCGACGAAGCCGTAGAAATACTCGAAGCCCATGCCGATCGGCCACTGGTTGAAGGGTCCGGCCGGGGTCGCCTCATAGAACGGCGTGTTATGATTCTTGCCGAACCACGAGGTCGCGTAGCCGTTCTCCTTCAGAATGGTGCCGATGGTGCCTTTCGCCTTCACGATGACGGAGTCGTAACCCGGATAGCCCGTCGCAATTTCACCCACCACGCCGAAGCCGGCAGAGTGGTGATTGCGCCCGGTGATCAAGGCCGCGCGCGTCGGCGAGCAGAGCGACGTGGAATGGAAATTCGTATAACGCAGCCCGTTCTTCGCGATGCGATCCAGTGCCGGTGTGGGAATGACGCCGCCGAACGTGCTCGGCGAGCCGAAGCCGTCGTCGTCGGTCATGATGAGCAGCACATTGGGCGCGCCCTTCGGCGGCACCACGCGCGGAGCCCACCACGGTGTGGATTCCGTGGCCTTGTCCTTGATCACCCCGCCGAACTTCGGATCGGGCGGCGGAAGCTGTTTGCCGCTGATGGTGGTGGTGGCGTGCGGCGAACCGGGCGCGCCGGTGGTTTGGATCTGCTGAGCCTGCGCGGAAGACGCGACTGCCACCAGGGCCGCCGCGATGATCCCGCTCACGAGGATGTGTTTGGTTAGTTTCATGGGTCGCTCCGTCTGCTTTCTGCGTTTGTTTGACTGGTTTCGCTGGTGAAGTCGCGGGCCGCCTCGTGAGAGACAGCCCGCGCGTTTCACGATCGAAACGAGTCAGTTCATGGGCGTAATCTCGCCGGGACGCCAGGTCTTGTCGAACCACGGTTCGAGCGGGCCGTAGAGGCGCAGGATCATGAACCAGCCTTTGCCGGGCAGGGTCTGCACCCAGTTGTTCTCGTAGCCTTCCGGAGCTTTCGGGCCGAAGAAAACGTCCACGGAGCCGTCGGCGTTTTTCTTCAGGTCTTTCTCCTGGCTGGTCACACTCGGCGCTTTCTGGTTGGTCTGAACCATCGAGCGCGTCTGGTTGTCATAGACGATCACGGACCAGAAGTCCTTCACCGGCACGTTGGGTGGCAGGTGCATCTTGTAAGTCTTGCCGCCATCGAAGGGGTTGCCATTCGAATCCTGCACAGACCACGGATACTGCGAGCCTTTGCCGACCATCTTCATCTCCATCGCGGGTGTGACGCCGGTGGCGAAGTAATAGTAGAAGATATACCCGTCCATGTTCGTCACGCCGGGCGCGCTCTCAAACTTGTAGCCGCCGAAGAAGGGCAGGCGCCACGTGCTCTTTGGATAGAAGTAGGCTTCCGGCGAGCGCACCTTGAAGGCGATGGTGCGGGCGGTGACGGCGCCGATGTTCGCGGCGTCGGTGAGAATCTTCTTCATCCGCTCGTCGGGGGCGAAAGGCTGGCCTTTGACGATGCCGATGGAGGCGAAGAGGCCGAGCATGGTCGGATCACTTCCAATTGGCGGCTCCTCCTGGATGACTTTGTTCAGCATTTCCCAAAAGGCGTAGTCGCCGGGCGCGACAAAGTTGGCCGGGACGCCCGAGGCATTGGCAAACTTCATCGCCGGCGGATTGGCCGCGTCGGAGAGTTGGTAGATCTTGAGGTGCTTCTTCACGAGCTCGACGCCGGGCTTGGTGGAGCCATCGACGAGGAAGGCGCGGAAGAAGAACCAGTTCCCGTAGGTGTTCGGTCGCATGACGATGTAGCCCGGGGGAACCTCGCCTTTGTATTCGGGAGGGAGCACGAGATACTTGCCGCCTTTGCCCCGATCTTCGCCGGTGATGCCGACATCGGCGACCCAGCGATACCAGAAATCGTTCACGCCGCCGAGGATCTCGGGCGGGACGTCGAGAACGAGCGGCCCCTTCTTGGTGTCGATCCAGATGAAATTGTAGATCGTGTTGTCGTTGGCGGTCAGCTCGACGGTGCGGGGATCGACGAGGTTTTCCCAGATGACGTCGGTCTGGTTGGTGGGGCCAAATTGGGCGAGCGAATCGCGCATGCCCGCCTGGTTCACGATTGGGATGGCCATGAGGTAAGCCTGCAGGGCGCGCGAGCGATCGAGGTTGTCGTAGATCTTCTCGACGGTGTCAGCCGAAGGGTAGCCGTAGCTGAGGTTGAGCGTGCCGATGGAGCTCTCGATCTTGTCGGGCACGGCCACACCGGGGGCGATGGGTGTGGAATACTTGAGGTTCGGGTCCGCTGGGATCGAATAGCGATCCTGGGCGAGCAGGCCGAGCGGGTTGGTGAGAAGCGCGACGAGTGCCGCGCACGTCATGGTGTGCTTGGTCATTGTATGCTTGGTCATGGTTGGTGGCGTTGGATGGGTGAAGGTGATGGCTTCGCCCGTGAATTCGCGGGCCGCTCCTTGCGAAGCGGCCCGCGCGTTTCACGAGCGTATTGGCTAGCTTACTTCGCGTCGGCGGCTTTCTTCATGCCTTCCTCGAGTTTCTTGATGTCCTCGGGCGTGAGCTGCGGGCGATTGACCTTGATGGTCAGCTTGTTGAGCTTCGCCGTCAGGGTGAAGGGCGGCAGGTAGTCCGCGTCGTTCACGCCGGTGAGCGTGTCGGAGCCGACGTCGAAGCTTTCGTCCCATTGCAGGATCATGGGCAGCGTCTTGGGCATGGTGATGGTTTTGACTGCCTTGCCGTCCACCTTGAGCACGCCGGTGCCGGGGCGGCCGAGGCCGCTCATGTTATTAAACAGGAGCGTGCCGAGGCCGAGGCCGTCATACTTGAAGTCGAACTCCAGCGTGTGCTTGCCGGGCGCGAGTGCATCGGGGCCTTCCCACTTGATGCGTTCGAGGTCCACCATGTTCCAGAGAAACACGGGCTTGCCTTTGAGCAGGTAGAAGCCATAGCCGGCGAAGCGTCCGCCCGACGTGAGGATCATGCCTTCCGCACCGCCCTCGGGAACGGTGATGTCCGCGGTGATGGTGTAGGAGCTGTCGAGGATCATCGGCGAATCGCCCTGCGGCAGACCGACCATCGGCTTGGTATAGACAAACTCGGTGCGGCCGGCGGTGATGTTCGGGCGCGGGGCGACGATGCGCGCCGCCACCGAGGCGTCCATCGGGAAGACCTGATACTTCTTCGCTTCCTCGATGAACATGGCCTTCATCTCCTTCACCTTGTCCGGAAACTTGGCGGCCACATTCTGCGACTGGCTGAAGTCCTTGCTCAGGTCGTAGAGTTCGAGCACCTGCTTGTTAAGTGGATCGGGATTGGCGGGACCAAAGGCCTCCCACGGTGCCCGGTTCACCTCGGTGCTCAAGAACCAACCTTCGTGATAGAGCGCCCACTGGCCCATCATCTCGAAATACTGGGTCTTGTGTTGCGATGGAGCCTTGGCGTTCTTTTCGTCGAAGGTATAGGCGAAGCTCGTGCCCTCGATCGGTGCCTGCTTGATGCCGTCCACGGTCTCGGGCGCCTTGATGCCGGCCGCTTCGAGGAGGGTCGGCACCACGTCGATGACATGCATGAACTGCTCGCGGAGGCCGCCGGTATCCTTGATGCGCGCCGGCCAGGAGACGGCCATGCACTGCCGGACGCCGCCGAGCTTCGAGGCGTTTTGCTTGAACCAGGTGAACGGCGTATCGAAGGCCCAGGACCAGCCTGCGGACATGTGGTTGTAGGTCTGTTCCGTGCCCCAGACGTCATACCACTTCATCTGCATTGCGACCGGCATCTCGCTGATGCCGTTGAACCACGCGACTTCGTTAGGAGTGCCGAGTGGCCCGCCCTCGGCGCTCGTGCCATTGTCGCCGTTGATGTAGATGATGAGAGTGTTGTCGAGCTTGCCCATGTCCTCGATGGTCTGGATGACACGGCCCATTTCGTAGTCGTTGTAGGCCTCATAGGCGGCGAAGACTTCCACCTGCTTGATGAAGAGCTTCTTCTCCTCGGCGGTGAGTTGGTCCCATGGCTTGAGAACCTTTGCGGGCCATGGCTCGAGCTGAGTGTCTGCCGGGATGACGCCGAGCTTCTTCTGATTCTCGAAGATGCGCTCGCGCAGCTTCTCGTAGCCGTCGTCGAAGAGGTGCATGTTATGAATCTTGTCCACCCATTCCTTGGTCGGGTGATGCGGCGCGTGCGTGGCGCCCGGGACGTAGTAGCAGAAGAACGGCTTGCTCGGAGCGGTTTGATTGACCCGGTTCAAGTAATCAATGGCGTCGTCGGCCATGCCGGTGATCAGGTTCCAACCCGGCTTGTCTTGGAATGGATAGATCTGCGTCGTGTTGCGGAACAGGTTCGGCTGCCACTGGTTCGCGTCGCCGCCGACGAACCCATAAAAATACTCGAAGCCCATGCCGACTGGCCATTGGTCAAACGGCCCGACCTGGCTCGCGGCGAACGATGGCACGTTGTGATCCTTGCCGAACCACGAGGTTGCGTAGCCGTTATCCTTGAGGATGCGGCCGATGGTCGCCTTGTCCTCGGCGATGATGCTGTTATAGCCGGGGTAGCCCGTGGACTGCTCGGAGACCACGCCGAAGCCGGCGGAGTGATGGTTGCGCCCGGTGATGAGCGCGGCGCGCGTCGGCGAGCAGAGCGCGGTCGAGTGGATGTTGTTATAGCGCAGTCCGCTCTTCGCCAGGCGATCCATCGTTGGCGTGGGGATGACGCCACCAAACGTGCCCGGCACGCCGAAGCCCGAATCATCGGTCATGATGAGCAGGACGTTCGGTGCGTCCTTCGGCGGGACAATGCGCGGCGCCCACCACGGCTTGGAGTTCAGGGCGTCGTCCTTGATCACGCCGCCGAATTTCGGATCGGGCGCGGGGAGTTGCTTGCCATTGATGGTGGTCGTGGCACTCGGTGAACCGAGTTCGCCGGTAACTTGCTGGGCAAGCGACGAGATGGTCGTCACTGCGAATGCCGCGAAGAAAGTTGCGGCACGTTTGTTGTATGTTGTTCGTTTCATCGGGTTATTTTTTTGTGGTTGGTTCTCTGATCAAAAGCGAGTGCGGAAAGGCGTGATGGTCGCTCGTATTTGATTGAGGAAACTTTAGCAAGCCTCAACTTAAGCTGAACCTTTCATTACGCCGTTTACTGATGTCGTGGTGTGGGTGCGGACCGGGTGGATCGGTTTCTCCGCGTAAAATGCCCTCTGAATGCCGGCTTGAATCTGTTTGAGGTTCATGACAGCGTCCGATGATGCGAAGCCGCTTCTTTACTTCACGAAAATGCCGCGTTGATTCTTTCGTCAACCCGGCAAAGGAACTGTATTCGCAAGCCGCCCATGCGTGACGGGCGGCGCCGGGCAGTGATCACGGGTGTGGGGCCGATCACCTGCGTAGGGATCGGACGAGACGACTTCTGGCGAAGCATTCTTGAGCGGCGGAGCGGTATCCGGCCGATCGAGGGCTTCGACACCAGCGCGCTGCGGGCGAGGAACGGCGGTGAGATTCGCGACTGGGATCCGGCGCAGTTTTTTCCTCCACACCGTCTGAAACGGCTGGACCGTTACGCGCAGTTCTCGGTGGCGTCGGCGCTGCTGGCTCTGGAGGACGCCGGCATCGCGTGGTCGCGCGAGAAGCCGCAGACGCGCGCCGGTGTGAGCTTCGGCACGGCGCTGGGCGGCATTGCGAATGCGGAGGCAGAGCATCAGGCCTTTTTGAAAAAGGGGACGCGCGGCGTGACGCAGACCATTGCCTTGCAGGTCTTCGGAGGCTCGGCGCACTCGAACATCGCGATCGAATGCGGCTTTCGCGGAGTCGGCACAACGAACTCGAACAGTTGCGCGAGCGGCACGGTCTCGGTCGGCGAAGCCCTCCGCTACATTCGCGACGACATGGCGGATGTGATGGTCGCGGGCGCGGCGGAGGCGCCGCTGAGTCCGCTCACGTTTGCGGCGTTTGATTTGATCCGGACGATGAGCCGCAACGAGGAGTCACAACGCGCCTGTCGGCCGTTCGATCGCGAGCGCGACGGGTTCGTGATGGGCGAGGGGGCGGCGAGCCTGGTGATCGAGGAATACGAGCACGCGAGAAAAAGAGGGGCGCACATTTACGCGGAGGTGCTCGGTTACAGTTTGAACAACGAAGCGCATCACATGACCACTCCGCTCCCCGGCGGCGAGGCCGTTTCCGACGCGATGCGGGGCGCGCTTGCGGATGCGGGCATCGCGCCGGAGCAGATCGACTACATCAACGCGCACGCCAGCTCGACGCAACTCAACGACGCGAACGAGATCGCGTGCATCAAGACGGTGTTCGGCGACCATGCGCGCAAACTCGCGGTCAGCGGCACGAAGCCTTTCACGGCGCATCCGCTCGGCGCTGCGGGTGCGATCGAGGCGGTCATTTGCGCGCTGGCGATCAACCGTGGTCACATTCCGCCGACGTTGAACCGGCAGACACCCGATCCCGACTGCGATCTGGACGTGGTGCCGAATGTCGGGCGCGACCAACCGCTGCGCCACGTGATGAGCAATGCATTCGGGTTCGGCGGCATCAACTCGTGCATCGTGCTGGGCAAAGTGGAGTGACTGAAACCGGAAAGCGGATACCGGATACCGGAAAGACAGACTTTGCCCGGCCACCCTTATCTCATTCCTACAGGGTCAGTTTGAAATGGTGATCGCCGACTGATTGCCGCTTCACGCCACAAAGGTCGTGTCATTTCGATCGCCGCGAGGAATGACCCCGCCTTTTAGCGATAAACCAACAGCCTCTGCGTGACCGAGTTTTGCAGGTTGTGGTTTTTGATTTTGGTAATCGTCGTTTCGTTCAGCGCCTGGCCTTCGGGAAGGAGCAGGAGTCCGACGGGGCTGTAAATGTCATGCACCAGGCGCATGCCCGGGCTCATTTCGTCGATCATGATTTCACGAATCTGCTTGGGCAGATTGGCCGCCTGGGTCGTTTTGAAAAACAGCCGCACGGCCTCCGGATCGAGAACGGTTCCGGAGAGTCTTGCGATCTCCTCGACGGCCTGCGATTTCGGCAGGCCGCACTCGACAAATTGCACGGCAACCGCAAGACATCGGGCCGTCCATGGAATCGACTGGCCGGCGAGTCCGTCGGGATAACCGTGGCCGTCGAACCGCTCATGATGCGCCCGAATCGTTTCACCGACCGTCCTGAGATTGTCCACAAATGACGCGAGCATCTGGCCGTTGACCGGATGCTTTTTCAGCGCATTGACCTCCAAATCGGTGAGACTTGTCGGGGAGGTGTGAAGCCTGTGCAGGATTTTGCGATCGGTGCCCACCAGACCGATGTCGTGCAGCCATGCACCCGCGATGAGGACGTGCTTTTCCTCCCCGGTAAAGTAGTCGCTCTCCGCCATCTTGCGGCAGATTTCGACGACGGCGTGCGTCTGCTGCCCGAGCAGGGGATGGAAAGTGTTGATCATCCGGTAACAAAGCTCGAGCGAGTGTCCGAAGTTCTTTTCCAGGGCCTGGTGCGCGCTGTCCAACTCCTTCTTTTGAGCGGTGAGTTCCTCGACCTTCGTTTGAAGATCGGCATTGGCGCAGGCGAGCCGGTTGTTCAACTCCGCGGTGTCCGCCTGAAGTTGATCGTTGCTGACCAGAAGCTGATAGCGCTGGGTTGCGTTCTTCACCGTCGCCAGCAGTTCCGCGCGCACCCACGGCTTCGCGAGGAAGCGGAAAATTTCGCCGTGATTGATCGCCTCGATCATCGTGTCGAGCGACAGCACGCCGGTGATCAGCACACGCGAAGTGTGAGGCTGAAGTTGCTTCACTTTTTCGAGGAACTCGAGACCGGTCAGATCCGGCATCCGCTGGTCGGAGATGACGACGGAGACCGCTTCCCTGGCGAGAAGGGAAAGCGCTTCGGAGACGTTCTCCTTGGCGATGACTGTGTAGCCTTCCCACGCCAGTTGCTCCTTCAACGCGTGCAGCACATCGGGATCGTCATCAACGACGAGAACGGGCGCGATGGACTGGGGGGCGATGGGTGGCTGGCTCATGGCTAACCGGCTTCGCAGAAGCGGCTGTGGATCGATCCCATGCGGGCTCCCCACGTATAGACGCGTTCGAAATTGCGCAGCCGTTTGGTCGCGGCCTCGAGGGTTTGTTGATGGCAGACCGTCTCGGAAACCAGTTTGTTCAGAAACGCGGCGTTTCGTTGTTCGGTTTCGATGAGAGGATCGATCCGGCTCTTGAGGGCCGGGTGCGCGCGGTCCATGTCGAGCGAGTTGCAGAGGCTCTCCATTTCGAGAAACACCACGGATTTCTTCGCGCTCAATTCCGCCACGACCGGGTAGTTCTGTTCGCCGATCGCGTGGGTTTCGTCGCGTGTCAGGCGTTCGTAATCTCCAAGCAGCCGCCAGAATTTACGTTCCATTGTCACGCGGCCTGGATCGTCGATTTGTCCAGCATCTGCGCCCATGCGTCCCGAATCTCGCCGAGCAGACGTTCGACCACTTCGATGGGTTCCGGCTGCTTTTTCACGTTCGCATCCTGGAGCTGGAATGTCATGAATTCGTAGAGGGCGAACATCCGCTGGGAGAATTCGCCGCCGGCTTTCATGTCGAGGCTGTATTGCAACTCGTGCAGAATGTTCTGCGCCTTGATCAGGTTGTTGTGAATCGTCTCGATCCGTTTGCCGATGTTCTCTTCGTTGAAACCCTGTCTGGCCGTTGCCATGAAACGAAGGGCGCCATCGTAAAGCATGAGCACCAGTTGGCCGGGAGGCGCCGTCGTGACTGCAACCGATTTGTAGGACTTGGCGAGTTGGGCCAGTTGCATGAGGGGGCGCTACTTGATCGTGGTTTTGAGGACGAGTTTGGCGAGCTTCGGAAACATCTCGGGCGGCGGATAGTTTGAGTCTGCGGCCAGCCGCCTGCCGTATTCGATCATCTCCGCGCGGACATCCGGATCCCTGCGCAACGCGTTCAGGAGATTGTCGATGTTGTATTCCGTCTTGACGCTGTCGCTGGCAACTGTCGCCGTGGATTCCGTCCGGGTCTGCTTCGGACGCGACTTGGAAATCTGGAATGCGTTCTCCTGGTTGATGGGCGGTATGTTCATGACTGTTGCCTCTCTTTAGTTGGTCATCGGCGGATTTTGCGGAGAGTTTAGAACTATTTTTTGCGGACCCGCGGGCGGCGGGCTCAAAAGGGTTCGATAGGTCTCGTGCGCGACGAATTGAGAAAAGCGGGCCGGGCTTTGCAGGATGCTGGTGCCGTCATCGGGGATTGGCAGATTTTTCTGGCTGCTTTTTAGGTAATATCCGCGCGCCGCTTCGGCCACCTCCGGCCGGCCGGAATCGAACAGGTAATCGGTGGCCCATCGAATCTGACCGGTGCGGACATCGACGAGCTTCGATCGCGCTCCCACGGAGATCGGCTGGTACGGAAAATAGTGCGTCACATCCGTGAAGAGAACGGCATCGACTCCGTAGCGCGCGACAAGTTGCTGTATCAGATCGCCGGGCAGCACCTCGACCGATGAAATCTGTCGTCTTGTCGTGAGCGATTCCATCTGCGCACGGCCGATGGGGACGAGTTCGAACAAACTCGTCTTGTTCAGTTCCGCGTTGAACGCCATGTCCATCGCACGGAGCGATCCGGCGGAATCCTGCTCGCAGTAAAGCGGAAGAATTGCGACGCGGCGGATTGCCGTGCCTTCCCGCTCGGGCAGATAGCTCGGAATCGTCGAGAGCGGCTTGAGCGGCTTCGGTTTCGTGGCGCACCCGGTCAGGGCTGAAACGGCTGCGAGTGCGCAGAGCGCGATCCGAAGAGTGTTCGTCATCCCTTTGAGCTGGAGCTTGTCCCAAAGGCGTTGGTCAGGGCCTGGGATTGTTGTTGGAGCAGGCTTTGCGCTTTTTCCATGGCGACGAAACCGGCAGTCAGCCGCGCCTGGTCGGCCGCGATCCGGCGTTCGAGCGTGGCGATCTGGTTGTCGATGTCCTTCGCTGTCGCGGTAATCGAATTCGTCTGGCTCGCGATCGTTCCGTTGCTGCCTGTCACGCGGGTCACGAACGCGTCCATTTGCGCGACCAGGCCTGACGACGGGCTGTTGAAGAGTGTCTGAACGTCGGACGGGTGATTCACAATCGCGTCGTTCAACTTCCCGGAGTCTTTCACCTCGATCTGCGAGCTTCCGCTTTTGAAATCAATGCCGATACCTTCAAGGCGTTGAATCGTTCCGGTGAGGCCAGGCACGCTGTTGAAAACAATGCTGCGCAAGGAGCGGGCGATCTCGGTGACTTCGCGGTTGCCTGAAAATGTGGAGGTCGTCAGCTTGCCATCGCTGCCCGTCGTCGTCTTCGTCTGCGTATCGATGTAGCTCTGCAGGGCATTATACTTGGTGATGAAGTCGTCGATTTTGGACCGGGTTCCCGTCGTGTCGGAACTGACGTTCACGGTTTGCGTGGACACGGAGGTCGCGCTCACCGAAAGGCCGGTGATTCCATGCACGCTTCCATCGAGGACATTGCCGGGGCTGATGTAGGTCGAGCCGCCGTTGATCGCAAATTCGGCGTTCGTGCCACGGGAGAGACTGCCGGTGCTGTTGAGCCCCATGGCCTCGAGCAAACCTCCGGAGGTTTCGCTGACTGCGATTCCTGTGTCACCGGTGGTTTTGTTCGTGAGTTTGAACTTGTCGGCGCTCTTGTCGTAAGAGGCCACGACGCCGGCGTCCGATGCGTTGATGCGGCTGAGCACCGTGCCGATGCTGTCGGTCTGGGCATTGAAGGCGATGCTGACCCCGTTGATGCTGAAACTGCCGTTGCCGCTGCCATCGACATTGGTCACGGCAGATTTCAAATTCGCGCTCTGAATGGCAGCGCTGACACTGATAACACCGAGCGCGGCGGGTGCGAGAACGGCACCGGTTCCGTTATTGTAGAGCTTCAGCGAGTTCAGGAAATTACTCGTATCATTCGCGGCTCCCAGCATGATCGGACTCGCACTTGTGAGACTCACTTTGTCTGCCACAGGGTCGTAGGCCGCCGTGACTGTTCCACCTGTGGCCGTCGAAATCTTGCCGAACACATCCTGCAACGAATCGGTGAGCGCGACGTTGATCTTTGCTCCGTTGACGGAGAAATTGCCGGCGGTGATCGCAGTCGCGAGATTCATCGTGGCCAGAGTCACTCCGCTGACGTCGCTGGTCGCGCTGAGCCCGGCTCCTGCATCCGCCGCGCCGTCGAGGGAGGCCTTGGTGGCAAGTTTCGTGACGTTAAAGACGTACTGGCCTGGATCGACTCCGGCTGAAGCGCCCGCCGACCAGCCGCTGCTGTCGTTGGAAACTTTCGCCGTGCGCCCCGAGAATGCATCGGTGGTGCTCAGCGCCTTGATCGAGTTCTGTAAATCCAGGAGCTGTTTCTTGATCGTTTCCAGCCCGCTCAGCCTGGTGGCGCCCTTCGCCTTCTGGCTTAGTAATTGAGTTTCCGGTGCGCGTTCAACCTGGATCAGTTGATCGACAAGGCTCTTCCAATCGAGCCCTGACGCTAATCCTGAGAGTTGTAAGCCTGACATATCAAAAATGTATTTGGCTTCAGTTTAAGCAAACCCCGTGCCTGATGTGCGCTCCTTGTGGAGAGCTTCGACTCGGACGGCTCTTTCCATTTCAGTCATGGCTCGAAGTGGTTTGATTTACTTTGATTTGGTTTGATTTTTCAGCGTCAGGGACAGTTTCAGGACAGGAACAAGGAACTGAGGCTGCCGCTTTCTCGGGCGGCCGGCCGAAAATCTCCCGGATCCGCCGCCTCCGCTCCTCGGGGCTGAGGTAATTCCGGCAAATCGTGTCGCGCACCGCCGGATTTTCTGCCCATCGCTGGAAATGCTCCACGACATCCTCCTCCGACTGCTCCCGCTCGCGTTCGAGCCGCTCCTGCTCGATTTTCAATCGACCGGCGCTGTGGTCGCCACGCCGCAACTCTGCAACATCCCTGCAAAGGCCTTGCAGGAGGCGGAGTTTGCGCCGCAATTCATCGGTCACCTCGCCGTCCCACCCCGCAAGCTCGGCGGCGAACCGCGAAGCGACCACCGTGGCGAGATGATCTGCCAGCAGCCCATTCGCGGCCTCGTTGAGTTCCTTTGCATTGCCGGTCAATTCACGGACGCCCGCCAGCATCTCCTGTTGAGCCAGCCATTCGCGATAGCCGCCCTGCTTCCATTGCGAAAGATTCTGCTCGCTGACCGGGCTTCCGCCGAACTCCCGCGCCAGCACCGCCAGCACTTCTGGCAGCCCATTCAACCACGGGAGAAGGCTTCGGCCCGTTTGGCCGTCCTGCAACCGGCGGTTCAAGTGCGCCCGGATTTCACGGGGCAGACGGGCGATCTTTCCAATGCGTGTCATTTGGAAGACCCCGTGCCTGAAGCAGCCACGGAAGGAATTGGATGCCCCCAGTCCTCCTCCTCCAGCCCTTCCGCGCCAAACATTGCCACGCGGATATGCGCGATAAGCTCCGCATTGGAATACCAACCGTTGCGTTCCGCATATTCTTCAATTTGTTGCGAGAGACGTTCGTAAACTGTGAAGCGTCCCTTCGGGATCGGTTTTCTTTGTTTTCTTTTCACGGGATGTTCCTTTATTTTTGTGTTGTGGCGGGCTTTTCGAGCGCGGCTACGGGTATTTCCCTTTGATGTGGAGGTGGTAATAAATGCCCTTGGAGGTGGCTTTCATCAGCCCCGCATAAACCGGCCATGGCACACCGGGGTGTTCATAGATGGTGTCACTGGTGTGGAACAGGACTGCCAGCGTGTGGCCGTCATAACCAATGGCGCGGATGCAACTCGATTGAACCGGAATCATATACATGGTGTTTTGGCGCACCTCTTACGGCACAGGAGAAATTCCTTCAAAATACCGTGCCAACGGTGCCAAGCCCCCTCGGTTGGTCCGGGAATTTATCTGCGCCCGCTACACCTCGAAAGGACTGGCTACGGCGGCTCCGGAAAGTCTTCGACCAGCCCGAGATGCACTGCGAGCCGCTTCGTCCCGGCATAGCTCGTGATAGAGCGGCTTTTTGCCTCCCGAAACAGCCGCAATTTCTGACGCCGCGACATCCGCCTGAAAAGGGCTAGACTGCGATGCTCGCATCCTGCCGTAAAGTTCTCCTCCCACTGCCTGTCCAACGCGGCAGCCTCTTGCAGCGTTAGCGGGATGGCTGTCAGCTTGCCATCCAAACCAATTTGCACGGCCTGATGGTGTGATGCTTTCATTGTCTTCTTCTTTTTGTAGCACGGGTTTGGATTCAAGCCAACGGCAGCCGTCGAAAACGCAGTGCGCAGACATGCATCGTTTCCAGCACCTCATCGGCCAATTCCAGCCGACGGCGTTGACTTCTCTTCACAATCACGAGGGATTGGTAAAAGCGCGCTCAAGCAGGTAATGGGCATCCGCAGGCTCCTCCTCGCCCGCGTGTGCTTCGATGAAGCCCGGAAAACGCTCCCGCAACCATTCCGCCGATATTTCACCAATCCACAGCGCCCGGTTGTCGGGATGTTCCACCGCAGACGCGAGCATGAAGGTTTGGGCGCGGAACAGGACGCCAAGGCGGTAACTCTTGGTGCGCCCGTGAAGCGGGCGTCAACGCGGGTGGAAGTCCCGCCGGTGCAATTAGACGGTTCAGCACCGCAGACCGTGCCAACTGCGTCGCCGCGAGGCGGGGTGGGGAGCAGGCATGGAGTCGAACCGGCAGGTCGCAATGCACAGATGAACCACATAAATGAGCCTCGAAAAACACTCCCGGCAGCCGAGCCTCTCAAGAGTGGGCGAAGGCCGCAGAGTCGAGACCCAGACCAACCGTCGTGGGTTTTGACAATGGACCGGCGGGGTCTGCGTGGGCGACATGTCGCGGAGTGACGCGCGGGTAAACGGGGAGATCTGTCATGGCGGGTAAGCAAGACTCAACTGGCGGCACAACCCCAACAAAGGGGAAGGCCGTGCAGGCCAGGACAGAAGTCGGAGGCGTTCGTAGTAGTGATAATCCCGTGCCGGACCTCTGGTTCGGGCAACCCGCGGGGGAGCGAAGGGACGCCACTTGTTCCGCAGGAGCGAAGCGCAGGGAAGGACGTGGTGACGGCCCGCGAGGGCTACCAGCACCCGAGAAAGTCCGGCAACTGCAAATCACCCTGTATCGGAAAGCGAAGTCCAAGCCGGAATACCGGTTCTGGAGTCTATATGGAGAAGTGCAACGCGCCAACGTGCTGGCAGCAGCTTGGCGGCGCGTGAAAGCGAATGCAGGAGCGGCGGGGGTGGATGGAGTGAGCATCGAGGAACTCGCCGCCGATGCGCAGGTGGAAGCCGCGTGGCTGAACGCGCTGCAAGAGGAGCTTCACTGCAAAACGTACCGGCCCGCGCCGGTGCGCAGGGTGAAGATTCCCAAAGCCAGTGGAGGGTTTCGTGGGTTGGGGATTCCCACGGTGAAAGACCGCGTGGTGCAGATGGCGGTGTATCTGGTGCTGATGCCGATCTTCGAGGCGGACTTCCATCCGCGCTCCTTCGGTTTTCGGCCCGGACGGGGCGCCCACCAGGCGGTGGAGGTAATCCGGGAGGCATTGCGCATGGGCAAGACCGAGGTGGTCGATGCCGATCTGGGGCAATACTTCGACACGATCCCGCATCGGAAGCTGATGCGGCAGGTGGCCCGGCGGGTGAGCGACGGGATGATCCTGAAACTCATCAAAGCCTGGCTGCGCGCGCCGATCGTCGAGGAAGAGCAAGGCGGAGGCCGGAGGATGAAGGCCAACCCCTGTGGCACCCCGCAGGGCGGCGTCATCTCTCCCTTGCTGGCCAACATCTACCTTCATCCGCTGGATGAGGGCGTGAATGAATGCCGGCAAAAGCCGCGGATGGTGCGGTATGCGGACGATCTGGTGATCCTCTGTCGGCCCGGAGAAGGAGAGGGGATGAAGGAGCGGCTGGCTCGGTGGCTGCAAAGCCGGGGGCTGGCCCTGAACGAAACCAAGACCCGAGTGCTCCAGAGCTGCGCGAGCGGCTTTGAGTTCCTGGGTTTCACCTTCCGCTGGCAGCAGTCGAAGAAGGGAACGCCGTATGTGCATACCGAGCCGAGCGCCGGCGCAGAGCAGGCGCTCCGGGACCGGGTGCGTGAACTCACCCGGCGTCCCACCACCTGGAGAGCGACTGGCGAGGTTGTGCGCGAGATCAACCAAGTGACCCGTGGCTGGAGCAACTACTTTGCTTTGGCCCACCACCACCGGAGCTTCGGGCAGATGAATCACTTCATCGCCCACCGGCTGCGGCAATGGTTATGGCGCAAGCACGGGAATCCCTCGGGGAAATACCAGCGCTGGCCGGACCGCGAACTCTTCACCACGTATGGACTCTATCACCTGCCGGCGACGCTGGCGTAAGACATCGCAAACCGACAAAGGAACTCGGAAAGCCGGATGCGGGAAAACCGCCCGTCCGGTTTGATGAGGGGCGGGAAGCAGACGGTCACTGGCCCGCGGGCCTCTCAATCCGTCGCTTCCCGCCTACTCTACTCTCTCACGCCTTCCGGATAGTTTGCGTGGTAAAAATCCAACTCCAATTCATTGCGTCCCGTTTTCAGTGGCCGCACGCTCTCGACGCGAATTGGCGAAGGGCTTTGAAACGGCACGCCGCTCAAATCGTCATTCCAAAGCTCCATCGCATACCAGCGTTGTGGAAGAAGGGTGAAGCGCTGGAGGGATTTCGTTTTCATACGAGTTCCCATTTCTCCAGCCACGGCTCCCAACGGGGGGCCGGTCCGGCACAAGGCACACCCCGCCAGAGCAATTCTCCACTTTCCCAGACCGTCAATTCGCTCATGTGGCGCAAGCCCCATCGCACGGCGAACTCATGCCAGAGACTCCACGGAATGTCGTCGATCAGCACCATTCGCAGTGGGATGCGTTCTCGCAATTCCGCAGGCAATTGGTGCCATCGGCTCATGGTCAACACGCCTGGGCAATCGCATGGGGAGTGAAACCAGACTGCGCGCCTGCCGGGTTGTGTCAGCCACGACTCCACATCAGCCGGTTCCAATCGCGGGGGAGAAGGTAATGGGTTCAATGCCCGGACTCCTTCAACCTCGCGTGCGATTTTATCGTCGGTCCGGAACCTTTTGTTTCCACGGGTTGAACTGATTTTCCCAGCTGTGGAGAGAGCGGTCTGAAGCGGCCAACAAGCCGAAGGATCGCCTGTAGTTTGTCATGCAGCTCAGATTACAATCTGCGTTTGAGAGGTATGCAATCTTGCGCCGTCCGCAATTCAAAAATGAAGCAATCAATAATCCCGCATGAAAATGCGGACCTCGACCTGCAGCCATTCGCCCTGCCACGTCTTTGATTCCAGCCTGCCAAAGAGCAGCTTGCCCGCGTCCATGAGCCGGGCAAGCGCCTCGTTCTTGGCGCGGGGCACATAGCCGAGGTGATGCCCCTGCTCGTCGTAAATCATGATTGCCAGGGTGTCGTGCGGGTTGCCCGGCTCGCGCTTGAGCGGGAGCAGCACGCCGGGCAGCAATTCCGGCTCGACGCTTTTTACGTCGCGATGGCTCGTGCCCGCAATGTGGCATTCCACAAGCATGATCTCCCGCGCGAACGGCATCAACGCTCCATTCTTACCGAACGAGCCGTGCATCAGCGCCAGCAGCGCCGGGTCAATTGTTGCCAAAGAGTTTTCCATCGCCAATTCCTTTCGTGAGTGTTTGCAGATGCGCGGACAGGGCGTCGCGCTGCTTCTGCCATTCCGCTGTTTGTTTTTCAAGTTCATCGCGCCTCAATGCAACCCACGCCTCATTTTCCAAGTCGCTCCTCAGCGTGAACGGCGGCTGGCTCTCGATGCGCTCGATGCGTTCCAGCGTTGCTGCGATCTGCTTGCTCAAGGTTTCCTGCTCCTTGCGCAACACATCCGGCGAGGCGGGCGGCGGCGTAACATTTGCGGCTTTTTCGGCGAGGAGAAGCAGGGCTTTCAACTCCTGTATGTCGCGCGCATCGTAGGCATCCTGCACGCGATGCCAGAGCCGCCTTTGATCGTCGGACAAACCCGGGTTCACATCCGGGTGCAGCAGTTTAACCAGGGCGTAATAAAGCTTCTTCAGCTCGCGATCCTGTTCGGGCGGCAGGAGATTTTGCAGGCGGGCTTCCGCCGCCTTCAGTTTTTCCACGGCTTCTGCGATGCGGGTTTGCCACTGCAAAAATTCGAGTTCGATCTGGCCGTCGATGGCGTTCCAGTCTGGCGGTGTGCCGTGGTTGAGGCTTGCCTGCACAAGCTCCAGACGGCGTTTCGCGCGCTTCGTCTCGCATTGTGCCTGCAAAAGTTGCAGCTCCCACGCGCCGATTTTCTTTTGGTAAATGGCGAGCAGGTTCGGCTTCACGATGTCCACCAGTTCATGCACGTCGGAAAGCAGCGCGGTCAGTTCCTCACGCAGCAAATCGTTTTCATCCGTCAACCGGCGGACTTCGGGATGGATTTCTATGGGCTGGTCGCTCATGACACGAGATGGTTGATGTTGCGCCACGCATACTGCGCCGGACGCGGCTCGCCGCGCAAGAACGCCTCGAATATTTTCAGCGTTTCGGCATAGGTGATGAAATCCGGGTCGCTGTTGACCGGCATTTTTTGAGTCGGGTCTGCTCCCTTCAACGCCGCAAACCGTTTGCTGTCCTGCGCTCTCCATTGCTCAAACTTGCCCGGATTTCTCATGTCATGAGTCTCCCGCCATTCGACACAAAAGCGCCGTCCCTTGGCAATGCAGACAACACCATGCTGGCGGTTTAACAGTTCGCCCCACGGCTCCGGTCCGCCCGGACGAACGCCCCGGATCAATGTCGGAAGATCATCCGGCGTAATGTCGCAGGCCGCTTCCCAAGGAGGAAGCTCCCCCGTGATGAAACAATTCAATTTTGGGAGGGAACAGGGGATCGTGTATCCGTCTTGTTCATCATATCCGCCCAAATCCAGCGGAACAAACCAGTCGTGAAAGCGCAGCACTCTTTCTTTGGAAGCATTGAAACGCGGGCACGTCACAAACACAAAATTCGCCTTCTCCGGCGACGCCGCAGGGTTCACCTGCCAGTCCCATTCCTCGCCGAGTGTGCGACCTTCAACGGCGGCTTTTTTTAGTTCCATCACCAACGGGCGCGCGTCGAATGTCTGCAACGCCGGATGCATTTCACCGCGCAAAAGCGACGCATAAACCTCCGCCGGTTTGCCTGGCAGATCGTTGTCCGCCCATTTCCAGAAATAGTATTCCGCGGTCATATCGACAAAATGGCCGGTTACTGTTTCAGGGTTTGAACAGGCCGCTGTTGCAATGCGCCCTGCCGAGGGTGACGAGCGTTTCGAGGATTTCGGAAATGTTGGCGCGGAGGGCTTTCATGGATCAATCCCGATACACCTCGCGCCGGTGGCCGATGACACCGACGGTGATTTGCCGCGCCTTTGCGTCTGCGAAATAGAGGACCCGGTAATCGCCCACACGGATGCGCCAGCCGTCGCGATTTTTGAGTTTCTTGCAGCCATGCGGAAAAGGCTCGTTTTCCAAGGCCAGAACCGCCTGTGCAACACGCGACTGCATTCTGACGGGCAGACGGGCGAGTTCCTTTTTTGCGTCGCGCGCGATCTGGATGCGCCAGCTCACACGCGAATTTTGAGTGCCTTGAGCACATCGCGGAAAGATTCGCGGGGCTGGCGGCGGCGGGCTTCCAGGGCCAGCGTGTCGGAGAGGTCTTCGGCGAGCCTGGCATCGGCGACGATCTTTTCCAAAACCGCCTCGCGTTCGCGCGGCTTCAACGCCTTGAACGCCGTGACAAACACCTCGGCTGTTGCTTCGGTCACACTCATGATGTCGCGAATGTCGCAGGGACTTGGCATGATCACAAGCCGGAAAGTGCCTGCGCGGGCCTTCATGGCTGGCTTTCAACTCTCACACAGTCATCGGTAATGAACGCTACGCGCTCGGATTCGAAAAGCGGCAGGCCGGGCGGGGTGATGGGTTCGCCGGCTTTTTCCTTCGCGGCGAGGGCGAGGTTCAGGGCGAGGAGGAAGGCGAGGGGATCGGCGTCCTCGGGCATCCCGTAGGCGGCGCGGACGGCGGTGTCGAGGCGGGTGTGGGCGTCGCGGAGGGGGTTGGCTCCGGGTTCTTCGAGAGTGCGGTAGAGTTCGCGCAACGAGTAGCCGAGTTTGGCCATGATCTCGCGGCGCAATGCGCGCAGTGCGACGGCGGCGGAGGCGACTTCCGCGATCTGCGCCTTCGTCGGAGTTTGCGGCCACGGGAAGGTGTCGAAGACGGTGTCGGAGGTGTAGCGAAATCGCCCTTCGAGTGTGGAGCAGCGTGCTTTGAGCCAGTGCCAATGCATGCCAGAGGAGAGAATGCCGAAGCTGTAATCGTCGGCGAAAGCAAAGATGACGAGCTGCGAATCGGCGTGAATCTGCTGGCTCACAAACTCGAAGGTTTGCCGCTTCATTACGCGCGGGCAGGCGATGTAGCGCGGGACGCTGTTGATCGCAGCGATGGTGCCGGGGCGGTAGTCGTAGAACTGCCACCAACGCTCGGCGATGCGCGTGTATCGCGTGACTTCCTTTCCCTGCGCCTTTTTCTCCGCCTCCGCTTTCGCGAGGACAATCGGCATCACTCGAAGCTGAACGCGCTCCCACGGCAGCGCGTAGCTGCGAGCGGTGAATTGATCGCGCTTGGCGAAATCAATGATCCAGCGCGTCGGGCCGTAGTCTTCCACGAGGTCGCGCCCGATCATGTAGGGGAAGATGACTTCGCGGTTGCGGGGGTCGGCTTTGATCATCTCCGCTGCTTCGTCGGGGGTGAGGAAGAAACCGGCATTGACCGGATTCTGGCCGGTGTAACACTTCTTCGCTTTCTCATTCGCAACAAGCACCTGCGCGCCGGTGACATCGGTGCCGACGGAGAGCGCGGGATTGATAACGGGCAGCTCGTAGGTTTCCCACGGACTGTCCACCGAGTCGCCGCGCTGGAACGTGAGGCGATGGGTCTTGGGTAGGGTGGGCGTCCCGCCTGCCGATTCCGGCGTCTCGCGGGAATCACCGGGCGGCGTTGACGCGTGTTTCGCCATCGGCGCGTCAACGACGTTCGATGGGCCGCGCGGGACGCCCGGCCCGGCGGGCGGGACGCCCACCCTACCCATTTCCTCCGCGAGGTCGGTGCGTTTCTCCCAATTCACGATGCTCACATGCACCGCCGCGTCGCCGCTCCAGACTTGCGTCGAGATGGCCTCGGTGATGACACCGCCATTTTCCACGATGTAATCGAGACTCGCCTCGCGGCTTTCATTTTGCCGGATGGTGTTCGTGCCGACGAGTCCCGCGCGACCGCCGGGCGGCAGCGCGTCGTGCGCGAGACGGAACCAGTGGGTGCAGAAGTCGGCCATCTTCGGAACGCCGGGGAAACGCGCATAGACTTTGTTTGCGTAGTCGTAGCCGTGCTCTTTCGCGAGGTAGCGCGAGCCGAGATACGGCGGGTTGCCGATGATCGCGTCCGCCTTTGGCCAGTCGGTGAAGAGCGCGTCGGCGCAACGGATGTTGGCGTCGAGGTTGTCGAGCGGCAGAGGCTTTTCCTGAAAGAACAATCCTTCGCTCTCGCCCAGTCGCGCGGCTTCGCGAATCTCCAGTTCCTTCGCGAGCATGAGCGTGACCTTCGCCAGCTCGACGGCGAACGGGAGGATGTCGATGCCGTGGAATTGCTGGATGGAGACGGCGCTGGCGAGTTCGATCTTCGCCTTCGCGCGCTGCAGGCGGACGAGGAGGTCGCGCTCCAGCCTCTTCATTTCGCGATACGCGACGAAGAGGAAATTGCCGGAGCCGCACGCGGGATCGAGGACGCGGAAGCGGCGCAGGTCGTCGAGAGCGGCGGCGAGGCGCGCGGGGTCTTTGCCAGCGGCTTCGATGCGCTCGCGCCACGGGCGGACGATGGTGGGGCCGACGACTTTCTGGATGTCGAACTCGCTGGTGAAGTGCGCGCCGAAGGCGTGGCGCTCGTCGCGCTTCTTGCCGTCGGAGCCGTCCTCCATGCTGTGCTGGAAAAGCGTGCCGAAGATTTCGGGCTTCACCTGCGACCAGTCGTTGCGGTCGGCGGCCTTGAAAAGCATGTCGGCCTCGGTGAGCTTCAACTCCACGGGATCGACCACGGAGAAAAGGCCGCCGTTGAAATACTTGATGCCCGCGTAACGCCCGCCG
This sequence comes from uncultured Verrucomicrobiae bacterium, assembly GCA_963751395.1. Taxonomy (GTDB): domain Bacteria; phylum Verrucomicrobiota; class Verrucomicrobiia; order Chthoniobacterales; family Chthoniobacteraceae; genus CAVVUC01. The sequence continues at coordinate 548,823 of CAVVUC010000002.1, forward strand.
CGCGCCTCCTCCCGCGTGGCCATCTGGCGGAAGAGGCCGCCGAGCAGGTCGAAGGATTCGGCGGGTTTTTCCACGCATTGTTCGAGCAGGCCGGTAACGAAGTTGTCCGGCAGCAGTCCGATGTCCTCGGAGACGACGGAGACGAGAAGCTGGAGAATGAAACGCTGGGCGCGGCTGCGGTCCTCGCCGCGCGCGACGATTTTGCGGAACACCTCGGCGAAGATGTCGGCGGCTTTGCGCGTGACCTCGACGCGGTTGTTGCCGAAGCGGGGCTTCTGCTCGTGCGGGAGCAGGAAGTTGAACGCGGCGGAACTCTGCGGGAGATCGCGCAGGAGGATGCGATCGACGGGATCGAAGAGCTGGGTGTTGAAGTCGTAAATCCAGAACTCGTCGAAGTTGCAGAGGATGACGAAGGGCGGCCGGCGGGGGACGATGTGGGTCCAATACTCGAATGCCTGGTCGTAGTGCTTTTCGAGGTTCGCCCCGCGCGATTTCATCTCGATGAGCACGCGCTCGGGCCAGAGGAGGTCGGCGAATTTCTTGCCGCCCTTTGGTTTTGGCCCGGGGTCTGAGACGCCGGCTACAATGAGTTCGAGCTGTGCGGAACCGGGCTTCTTCGCGATGCGAAACTCGAACGTCGCGCCGGCTTCGATGGCACCCGCATGGCCGAGGGCACGGAAGAAATGATCGAGAAAAGTCTGCGCCTCGCTCTTTTCATCACCCTTCAGGGAACGGGCGAACGTGACGAACTGATCGAGGGAGGTTTTCAGATCTTCCGTGGCCACGGGTGGACTATGCCAAAACCCTTTCGGATGACGAGCAGAAAGGCGCGGCAGGCCCGAGGTTTGCGTCAGACCGGGACCGCGCCTTAAGAGAGCGACCCGGCACAATGCGCCGCTGAAGAAATTTGCCGGTAGTTTCTGGCGAGCGCAACCTTATTTATACTGTGAACTGCCCGCCGCTTCCTGCGCCTGAAAGTGACAAACCCGTGACGAGGTGCAGGCAGGCCCCGTGACGAGATGGCGGTTTCGTGTTTCACGCCGAGCTTCGCAAAATCGGCCAGGGAGGCGTCGGAAGTCCGTTATAAGTTGAGTGAGCGAAGCAGGCTGGCGTCGATGCGACTCGAAGAGCCGAGACCGCGGTCACGCTTGTAGGCGACTATGGCAGACCGGCTTTCGGGGCCAATGATGCCGTCAATGGTGCCGCGATAATAGCCGGCACGCGCCAGTTTCGCCTGCACATCGGAGGCGAGGGAACCGTCCGTCACTTCGCGCCCGTAATAAACGGGACGCGCCGCAGACCCATAATAACCGGGATAATAGCCGCGATAGTAACCGGGGTAGGAATAAATGGGCGGTGCAATGACCAGGCTCCCAAAAAACCCTGTGCGGTAGCCGGGATAACAACCCCCACGCCAGCCGCCACCGTAATAGGGGCCTCCATGCCATCCGCCGTAATGGCCGCCGCTCCATCCCCCTCCGTAGTGTCCGCCGCCGTAGTGTCCACTGCCTGCCTCCGCGTGGTGAACCAGCCCCGCTGCCAGCAAAACTGCGATGCAGAACAAATGACGCTTTTTCATAATGGATTCGTGATGAACGGGACGCCGATTTCGATAGTTCAATCTATGCCGGCTCCCACGATTCACAAGGCAACGATTCATCGCTTTGTGCCAGGTCCGTCGCCTTGGGAGCATTGATTCCCGGTCGTTTCCATTGCGCCAGTCTCGCGCCATGCACTGTCGCTGCCGCCGGGTCTCATTTTCCAGAATCTACAAGAAAACGCTAAAGAAAATGGTTGGGGCGCCGAATTACCTCAGTGTCGGGCAAGAGCCTGACGGGTGAGGTCAGACACCGAATACAAAATGGCCCGACTGCGACACGGAAGTCGCAATTCAAAAAACCAAGAAAGGTTAAACAACATGTCAGTATTAATTAACACAAACACTTCGGCGACGGTAGCGTCGTTGAATCTCAGCAACAGCAACTCGATGCTCCAGAAGAGCCTCGCCCGTCTCTCCAGCGGCTCCAAAATTGTGAGCCCGTCGGACGACGCAGGCGGTCTGGCCGTTTCGATGAAACTCTCCGCGGCGCTCCGTCGCACCGACGCCACCAACACCGGTGTCGCCAATGCGATCTCGTTTCTGCAAACGCAGGACGGCGGTCTCAAGACGGCGGGAGACATCCTCAACCGCGTCTCCGAGCTGAAAACGCTCGCGGGTGATGTCACCAAATCCACGACGGACGTCGCCAACTACGACCTGGAGTTCACCGCTCTGAAGGCGCAGTTGACCAGCCTCGCGGCGGGGAAATTCAACGGCATCGGGCTGTTCGGCGGCGGCACTCTTTCGGTGGCCACCTCCGAGGACGGCACCCAGGCTCAGGCAATCACCAAGGCCGACCTCGCCACCAACGTCACCACGATTACGGCTGCGGCGAACCTTGCGGCAGTGACCACGGCGCAGATCACCACGGCGATCACCAACGTGGCGACCTCGCGCGCCCAGAACGGTTCGGACTCGAGCAACCTCGGCTTTGCCTCGGACATGCTCTCGACGAACAAGACCAACCTCGAAGCCGCAAACAGCCGGATCACCGATGTGGATGTGGCGCATGAATCGACGCAGTTGGCGCGGTATAACATCCTGGTGCAGGCGGGCACGGCGATGTTGTCGCAGGCGAACGCGAGTTCGCAGATCGCGCTGAAGCTCCTTCAGTAATCTCAGGGGATAGGAAAAGCAGAGGGCTCCTCCGCCACAAGCGGAGGAGCTCTTTTTTGGCAGCGTTCACCTGATTCGGATTGCCGACACGGAACCCGGATGCGAAGTTACGCAGCGAAGATGAAACCCGTCATCAACATTGAGGAAACCATCGGCAAGGTTGTGGGCCGGCGCACACCGCCACGCGATGCGTTCAATTATGCGATGGGTTTGCAACGAACCGCCGGACAACTCAGCAAGACATTCGGGAACAGTATTTGTCCGAAAGGAGTTTACCGCTTCAAAACCCACGAGGAGGCAGACGCATGGCTGATGAAGATGTTGACCCGGCCTCGCGGACGAAAGAGTTAGAGCCGCGCCCGCCGGAAGAGAATGATCTCGTGGCGGTCTGCGGTAGATTGAATGAGTTGGATGCGAAGTATGTTGTCATTCGCGAGGTGCAGGGCGTGCCGATTCCGTTCGCATCGCCACGGCTGCTTTGGCGGATGAAGAAGCCGACGATGCGCGAAAAGGACGCGGGCGATCTCGCGTTTCTGCGGGAATACTTCCGTCAGGCAGGCGAGGAGCCGCCGGAGATTGGTTGAATGTCAATCCTGGCCTCGCGCAAAGCCGCGAAGCTCGCAAAGGTTTTTTGAGGAACAAGTCATCACAACCTTTGCGCAGGGCAATTATCCAGGGACGACTCTGCGCGAGCAGGATTGTTTTTGTCGAAGCCGCCTGTTTTTCTAACAGCCCATGCCGACCTGGAGCCAGCTTTACCTCATCAGCGAATGGGTGATCCCGTTCGTGATGCTCTTCTACGTCCCGCAAAAAAGAAGCACGGCGGCGGCGCGCACCTGGCTACTGCTGATTTTTCTCATGCCGTGGCCGGGGTTGCTGATCTACGCGCTCATCGGGCGAATCCATCTGCCAGGCCGTCGCATCCAACAGCAGGAGCGGGCGTCGCGACACATCCGCGCGGCGCAGGAGCAAATGCGGAAAGACATCGCGGTGAACCCCGTGCTGCCTCCGAATCTTGCGTCGGCCGCGGTGATGGCCACGCGGCTTGGGGACTTCGAGGTTTTCGAGGGAAACTGCGTCGAGTTGCTTGCCGATTATGCCGGTTCGATCGACCGACTGGTTGCCGACATTTCAGCGGCGAAGCATCACGCGCATTTGCTTTTCTACATCTTCGAGGCGGATGAAACGGGACGCCGCGTGGCCGATGCGCTGGCGGGCGCGGCGAAGCGCGGTGTGACCTGCCGCGTGCTGATGGATGCCGTGGGATCGAAGCGCGGCCTCGCGGAACTCGCGCCGTCGATGCGCGCCAATGGCATCGAGGTTACCGCGATGCTGCCGGTCGGGTTGTTCCGCCGGAATGCCGCCCGTTTCGATCTGCGCAACCATCGCAAGATCGCGGTGATCGACGGGCGCATCGGCCATACCGGCTCGCAGAACATTGTGAACGCGGCCTTCGTAAAAGATCATCCGAACGAGGAACTCGTCGTGCGAGTGACCGGGAGCGTCGTGGCGCAGTTGCAGGCGGTTTTTCTGGCCGATCATTATTTTGAAACGGGCACAATGATTCCTAATGAAGAGTTGTTTCCCCGGCTGGAACCCACGGGCCGCTCCCCCGCCCACCTTGTGCCGAGCGGCCCCGGCTACCAGCGCGAGAACGGACAGCAACTCATCATCGCCCTCCTTTATTCGGCAAGAGCGCGCGTGGTCATCACGACTCCCTACTTTGTTCCGGACGATCTTTTTCTCCAGGCTCTGCGCGCGGCGGCCCTGCGGGGAGTGGCCGTGCATCTCGTCGTGTCGAAGCACGCCAACCAGACATTTACGCAGTTCGCGCAACGCTCCTACTACGACGCCGTGCTTCAGGCCGGCGTGAAGGTTCATCTTTACGAGCCCCATTTTCTCCACGCCAAACATTTGAGCATCGACGACGACATCGCCTTCATCGGCTCGACGAACATCGACATCCGCTCCTTCGCGCTGAATTCTGAAATCAACATGGTGATTTATGACCCGGAAGTGGTGGCGGAGCTTCGAGCTGTCCAGGAAAAATACTTCGCGCACAGCGAGGTGCTGGACGCGGAGGAATGGGAGCGCCGGCCGCTGCTGCTGAAGGTCGCGCAGAATACCGCGCGGCTGGCGGACTCACTCTTGTAACCCAGTTTATGCCGGAAAATTACCCAGTCATTCTGTTCTACAAATACGTCACCATCGCGGAGCCGGAGAACTTTGCCGCCGCGCAGCGCTCGCTCTGCTCCGGTCTTGGATTAAAGGGCCGCCTGCTCATCGCTACGGAGGGCGTGAATGTCACGCTCGCAGGACCGCGCGGAGCGATCGACAGCTATGTCGCGGACTTGAAGATCGATCCTCGTTTTTCGGACGTCGCGATCAAGGTGTCGCCGGGCGATGAGAACACATTTCCAAAGCTCGTCATCAAAGTGCGCCCGGAGATCGTTACGCTCAACGCGGGCGAGAATCTCGCGCCCGATCTCGACAACCAGCTCAGCCCGGCGGACTGGAAGCGGATGATGGAGCAAGACCCTGAAGCCGTGGTCGTGGACGTGCGCAACCGTTACGAATCGGCTGTCGGGAAGTTTGAAAACGCGATCCCTTGCGACATCGAGCACTTCCGCGAGCTGCCGGATTACGTCGAGCGCCTTGCCGATCTCAAAGAGAAGAAGGTGCTCATGTATTGCACCGGCGGCATTCGTTGCGAAAAGGCGTCCGCGCTTTTCCGCAGCAAGGGTTTCAAGAACGTCTTCCAGCTTCACGGCGGCATCGTGACGTATCAGGAGGAGTTCGGGAACGAGCACTGGCTGGGCGAGTGTTTCGTGTTCGACCAGCGCATGACCGTGCGTGTGGAGGAGAACCTCGTGCAGATCGGCAGGTGCGCCCATACCGGACGCACCACGAGCCGCGTCGTCAATTGTCTGCATGACCCTTGTCACAGACTCTTCGTGCTTTCCGAGGAGGCCGAGCGGGAGAATCCGGATTATCGTTACTGCCCGGAGTGTCTTGCCGCGAGGGTGAGATAAGCGTTTGGGCGGGAGGGCGGAGATGGCATCTCTGAAGGCTGGAGCACTGAAAGAATTCAGTGCAACACCGCAATGGTCGGGCATTAAATCCTTGAGCATCTACCGCGCGCTTGGTGAGGCGTTTCGCGAAATTGAAAAGATCTTAACCCATCAAGAAAGACATGCTAAGTTTTGGCCCTCCAAGCGAAGAAGAAATACTTTCAATAGCGGAGCAGGCCGGGATCGATGCAGAGATTGTGCGTAGATGGGCCGTTGAGGACGGAACGCAAAAATATTGGCTATGGATAAATGAGGATTACGCGGGACCATTCTCGACTCGTTAAATCGCAAGGCTGGCGGCGGATTCAAAGCGAACTCTTGGTGCGCCCGTGAAGCGGGCGTCAACGCGGGTGGAAGTCCCGCCGGTGCAATTAGACGGTTCAGCACCGCAGACCGTGCCAACTGCGTCGCCGCGAGGCGGGGTGGGGAGCAGGCATGGAGTCGAACCGGCAGGTCGCAATGCACAGATGAACCACATAAATGAGCCTCGAAAAACACTCCCGGCAGCCGAGCCTCTCAAGAGTGGGCGAAGGCCGCAGAGTCGAGACCCAGACCAACCGTCGTGGGTTTTGACAATGGACCGGCGGGGTCTGCGTGGGCGACATGTCGCGAAGTGACGCGCGGGTAAACGGGGAGATCTGTCATGGCGGGTAAGCAAGACTCAACTGGCGGCACAACCCCAACAAAGGGGAAGGCCGTGCAGGCCAGGACAGAAGTCGGAGGCGTTCGTAGTAGTGATAATCCCGTGCCGGACCTCTGGTTCGGGCAACCCGCGGGGGAGCGAAGGGACGCCACTTGTTCCGCAGGAGCGAAGCGCAGGGAAGGACGTGGTGACGGCCCGCGAGGGCTACCAGCACCCGAGAAAGTCCGGCAACTGCAAATCACCCTGTATCGGAAAGCGAAGTCCAAGCCGGAATACCGGTTCTGGAGTCTATATGGAGAAGTGCAACGCGCCAACGTGCTGGCAGCAGCTTGGCGGCGCGTGAAAGCGAATGCAGGAGCGGCGGGGGTGGATGGAGTGAGCATCGAGGAACTCGCCGCCGATGCGCAGGTGGAAGCCGCGTGGCTGAACGCGCTGCAAGAGGAGCTTCACTGCAAAACGTACCGGCCCGCGCCGGTGCGCAGGGTGAAGATTCCCAAAGCCAGTGGAGGGTTTCGTGGGTTGGGGATTCCCACGGTGAAAGACCGCGTGGTGCAGATGGCGGTGTATCTGGTGCTGATGCCGATCTTCGAGGCGGACTTCCATCCGCGCTCCTTCGGTTTTCGGCCCGGACGGGGCGCCCACCAGGCGGTGGAGGTAATCCGGGAGGCATTGCGCATGGGCAAGACCGAGGTGGTCGATGCCGATCTGGGGCAATACTTCGACACGATCCCGCATCGGAAGCTGATGCGGCAGGTGGCCCGGCGGGTGAGCGACGGGATGATCCTGAAACTCATCAAAGCCTGGCTGCGCGCGCCGATCGTCGAGGAAGAGCAAGGCGGAGGCCGGAGGATGAAGGCCAACCCCTGTGGCACCCCGCAGGGCGGCGTCATCTCTCCCTTGCTGGCCAACATCTACCTTCATCCGCTGGATGAGGGCGTGAATGAATGCCGGCAAAAGCCGCGGATGGTGCGGTATGCGGACGATCTGGTGATCCTCTGTCGGCCCGGAGAAGGAGAGGGGATGAAGGAGCGGCTGGCTCGGTGGCTGCAAAGCCGGGGGCTGGCCCTGAACGAAACCAAGACCCGAGTGCTCCAGAGCTGCGCGAGCGGCTTTGAGTTCCTGGGTTTCACCTTCCGCTGGCAGCAGTCGAAGAAGGGAACGCCGTATGTGCATACCGAGCCGAGCGCCGGCGCAGAGCAGGCGCTCCGGGACCGGGTGCGTGAACTCACCCGGCGTCCCACCACCTGGAGAGCGACTGGCGAGGTTGTGCGCGAGATCAACCAAGTGACCCGTGGCTGGAGCAACTACTTTGCTTTGGCCCACCACCACCGGAGCTTCGGGCAGATGAATCACTTCATCGCCCACCGGCTGCGGCAATGGTTATGGCGCAAGCACGGGAATCCCTCGGGGAAATACCAGCGCTGGCCGGACCGCGAACTCTTCACCACGTATGGACTCTATCACCTGCCGGCGACGCTGGCGTAAGACATCGCAAACCGACAAAGGAACTCGGAAAGCCGGATGCGGGAAAACCGCCCGTCCGGTTTGATGAGGGGCGGGAAGCAGACGGTCACTGGCCCGCGGGCCTCTCAATCCGTCGCTTCCCGCCTACTCTACACGAAGATGAAGAAGCGCCGAATTTCGTCGTTTCTCGCAATACGCTCTACTGGTCTGACGTATTTCAAGAATGGAAAAGGCTGTCGTGGTGCGATCAAAACCGGAAAAATTAAGGGGCGCAGTCGAAAGGATTTGGCGTGGCACGAAGCTTGAGCGCATCGTCCGCCTGCTGATGCGGAGGATAACTGCTCAATGCCGGAACTGAGAAAGTGTCCAAGAAGTGTCTAAGCAAAGAATTTGTAACCTAAGTTCGCCGAATCGTCCAACATTGCAAATGGCTTGATTCCAAAGGCTTGGAACTGGAGCCGACAATCGGGTTCGAACCGATGACCTGCTGATTACAAATCAGCTGCTCTACCAACTGAGCTATGCCGGCATTGCAAGGATTGTTGCGGACAACTGCTTACCATTTCGCACGCTTCAAAATCTGCGGCAAGCAATTTCCTGAAGCGAGCTTTGTGTCGCGTCAATTTCGAAGCGGTTCTTGCTCGTGGGTAAGCATGGTGGTTTAATCCCGCACGCCGTAAATGGCTGACCGATGTCACGACAGAAGCTTCCTATAATTTGCCCGCGCCGATGCAAAGCAGGCTCCTTGTTCCCAACTGGGAAGGGGAACAAGTAGTGCGCGTTGTGGCCATTGACCCTTCGCTGCGGAGCACGGGGTTTGCCGTGCTGGAGCGAACGGGCAACAAGATCCGCGCGGTTGAATTCGGGATCGTGAAAAATCCCGACAAGCTGCTGGTGTCGTCCTGCCTTGTCTCGATTCGCGACCGGCTGGCGGAGTTGATCCACCGGCACGAGCCGGATTGCGCCGCAATCGAGGCGGTGATTTATGTGCAGAGTTATCGCACCGCCATCACGCTTGGTTCGGCGCGCGGGGCCGCGATTCTTGCCCTTGCCGAGCGGGGAGTGCCGATTTTTGAATATGCGCCGAGGCGTGTGAAGCAGGCGGTTGTCGGACGAGGCGGTGCGGCCAAGGAGCAGGTGGGGTTCATGGTGAGGGCGTTATTGGGGCTGACGGAGAATCCGACTGCGGATGCCGCCGACGCGCTCGCGATTGGGATCACGCATTTTCAGTCGCAGGATACCGCGGCCAGGGGAGCGACGATTTCTCGCCGCGTATGAGTGTGGAGGTTCGCTGGCTTGGGCGGATCGGATTTGAGGAGGCACTCGCACAGCAGGAGGCGCTCGTAAGAGAGCGGATGACCGGCGAGGTTGGCGACCAGTTGCTGCTGCTTGAACACGAGCCGGTCTATACCATCGGGCGGACTCCGGACCAATCAAGCCTGCTGGATCGCAGCCAGCTTCCGCATCCCGTGCTCCAAATCAATCGTGGCGGCCAGGCGACTTATCACGGCCCCGGCCAGCTTGTTGGCTATCCGATTTTGGATTTGCAAAAGCGCGGACGGGATCTGCATCGCTATCTTCGTGCGCTCGAAGAAATTCTCATCGAGGTTCTTTCAGGGTTCCGAATCGTCGGAGTGCGCCGCGAATCGCTCACGGGTGTCTGGGTTCAGGACCGAAAGATCGCGTCGATCGGCGTCGGCGTGCGGCATTGGGTCTCGATGCATGGTTTCGCGCTGAACGTCGGCGGCGATCTGGCGCCATTTGGTCAGATCACGCCTTGTGGAATATCGGGGGTTGTGATGACCAGTATCGAGGGGGAAACTGGCGTGCCAGTCGAACTGAGAGCGGTTGCCGACGAGGTGGCGCGCATCTTTCCGCAGAGGATCGACGCGCTTCTGGGAAGTCCTTGTTAGAGGACCGGCTAAAATTTCAGGTTCTTTGGTCACAATTATTGACACCACAATATATTGTGTTAAAAACCTCTCGCGTTAACCTCTTCCCACAATGCGTTGTCCTAAATGTGGAGGTCTTGAAGACAAGGTAATCGACTCCCGATTATCGAAAGACGGTGCCTGTATTCGGCGCCGGAGGGAATGTATCGTCTGCGAACAACGCTTCACCACTTACGAAGAGATTGAGCGCGCGGATATTCGAGTCGTCAAACGCGACGGGCGGGGGGAGCCATTCGACCGGCACAAGCTGCTGTCGGGCATCACAAAAGCCTGCGAGAAGAGGCCGATCAGCATCGAGGCTCTGGAAAAAGCGGCGGAGGAAATCATTCAGGACTTGGAGCACAACCATGGAAGAGAGGTTTCGTCGCAATTGATCGGAGCGAAAGTGATGCAAAAACTGCACGAACTGGACGAGGTCGCCTACGTGCGATACGCGTCCGTTTATCGTCAGTTTCAGGACATCGGCGAATTCATCGACGAGATTCAGTCGCTCGAACGGCGTCCCAGACCCAACGTGCTTCAGGCCGACCTTTTCAAATGATTGCCCTGCCCGACGACCTGCCTTTGGTTGAAATTGACGACGGCCGTCTGGTGGCGTTCCAGCGCGAATGGCTCGTGCGCTCGCTGTTGCAGGCGGCGCAGAAAGCCGGCTACCCCGAGTGGTGGCTTGCGGAACACGTGGCGGAAAGCGTCACCACCTATCTCTCGCTGCGTTTCTCGGAAAATGTGGTGGCGATTCCCCGCCTCGCGAAAGCGGTGCAATCGGTGTTGCAAGTCATTGGCTATGCTGAGGTGGCAACCCATTTTGCGCCCGGACCGCCACCGATTCGGATTTCACTCGCCGAACTGGCCCGGCTTGCCGGAAGCGGATATGAACTGGCATTTTTTGACATGCTCGGGCGCACCATTCACGAGACGCTTGCCGTGAATGCGACGGTTTTCGACCTTTTTGGTTTGGAACGCTGCGTCAAACAACTGCGCGCGAAAAAAGTCTGGAGCCGCGATTGCGACACGTTGCGCGCCGAGATCGTGGCTTTTGTGCGCGAACAAATCGCCTCAACCCACCCGGGCCGGAAAATCGTCTTTTCACTTTCATGAGCACGACCATCTTCGAAAAAATCGCCCGCCGCGAAATTCCGGCAAACATCATTTACGAGGAGGAGGACATCCTCGCATTCCACGATGTGAACCCGCAGGCGCCGGTGCATGTGTTGATCATTCCGAAGCGCTGCATTGCGCGGATCGGCGAGACAGTGGACAGCGACGCGGAGTTGCTCGGTCGGATGCTGCTCGCATCGAAGAAGATCGCGCAAGAGCTCGGCATTTTCGACAGCGGCTACCGGCTTGTGGTCAACCAGGGCCCGGATGCTGGCGAATCGGTGCCGCACCTGCACATTCATCTGCTCGGGAAGCGCAAACTCGACTGGCCCCCGGGATGATGCACGAGACAGTATTTTCTGGCCGCTTTTCACATCCGACAAGCCGGCGATGTGTGGCATTTCGTCTGGCTCCGGATTTGCTGGGTTAGCGAATGCATAAATCCCGACACCAAAAGACCGAATGAAGAAGTTCTCTGACACACGCCGGGCGGTAATCACAGGAATGGGAGTGATTGCGCCCAATGGATTGACTCTAAAGAGCTTCTGGAAATCGGTTAGCAGCGGCAGGAGCGCCGCTGGTTTGCTGACGCGATTCGCCCCGGATGGAGGGCCGTGCCGGCTTGCGGCCGAAATCCGCAACTTTGATCCATTGGATTACATCGATCCAAAAGTCGCGAAACGCATGGATCGCTCCATTCAATATGCAGTTGCTGCGGCGAAGCTGGCGGTGGCCGACTCCGGGATCAATCTCAAAGCCATTGATCCGGACCGTATGGGAGTGGTTGAGGCGACGTCCCTGAGCAACGCCGAAACCCTTTACCGGGGGCGAGTTGCCTATGATATACGCGGACATCGTGGCATCACTCCCACCATGGTCATGAGCGCTTACGTCGGAAGTGGAAGCGCGGAGGTGGCTTATGAGTTGGGGTGCAAGGGGCACTCCATCTCGATGTCGTCGAGCAGTGCCTCGGGCAACGATGTCATGGGCTACGCGCTCGGCATGATCCAGAACGAGGAAATTGACGTGATGGTGGCTGGCGGAGCCGAGGCGCCGCTCTTTGACACTGGCTTTGCCGGCTTCGCCCATGTCCGGGCGATGACGCGCTGGAAAGGAGAACCAAGCCAGGCCATGAAGCCTTTTGACAAGCGAGGAGACGGCTTCGTCATGGGAGAATCGGCTGCGTTTGTCGTGATTGAGGAACTCTCTCATGCGCTTTCCCGCAAGGCGCACATCTATGCGGAGATACTCGGTCATGGCCGTAGCTGCGAGGCATATCACCCCATGGCTCCGCATCCCGACGGCGTGGGATTGGTTCGCGCCATGGAAAAGGCGTTTCGGATGGCAGGGTGCGACCCGTCAATCGTTGATTATGTGAACGTCCATGGAACCGCCAACGCGCCAAGCGACATCGCGGAAACACGCGCTATCAAGAAGTTCTTTGGCTCGCGCGCGAAGAAAATCGCTGTGAGCGCCACCAAGCCGATCACGGGCCATTCTCTGGCCGCATCGGGTGCCCTTGAGACCGTCATCTGCGCACTTGCTCTTCAGCACCAGTTGATTCCACCGACGCTGAACCTGCGCGAACCGCACGAGGAATGCGACCTCGACTATGTGCCCGATGTCGCCCGCCCCTACCCAGTGCGTTCGGCCTTGAATCTCAGTTCCGGATTTGGAGGAAAGTCATCGTGCCTTTTGCTGGCGCGTTACTCGCTGTGAGCTTCTCCGCGTTCATCCCGCTGGCAGGTTCACTCTGCAACCTCTTTTTTGCGCTCTTCGTCTTCGCGCAGCGTCCGAAGGCGAGCGTCAATCGGATTTACTTTTCACTCGGCCTGGCCATCGCAATCTGGAACTTCGGCAGCTACCATCTCTTCGTTGAGACGGATCACGCCGCCGCATTGTTTTGGGCGCGTTTCTGCTTCGTGGGGGTCATCTTCACCGTCAGCGCCTTTTTTCATCTCTCTATGGTCCTGGCCGGTTATCCGCTGGGTCGGTGGATGTATCTATTGTACGGGTTCCAACTTTGTTTGGTGGGACTGGACTTCACGCCCTATTTCCTGAGCGATATACGGCGGCTTGGAGCCTCTGGCTGGTATTCTGTTGCGGGGCCGGCTTTTCATCTGCTGAACATTCCGTATGCGATGAGTTTTTTCTCCCTGCGGTTGCTCTGGTTGAAGAGGAGAACGGTTCCGTCGGATCAGCGGCAAGGCCTGACTTCACTGTTCGCGGCGCAAGTCATCCTGTACACCCTTGGGATCAACGACCTGCTGCCCATCATGGGCATCGATCATTACCCGTTCACGTCTCGCGTTGTTTATCCATACGGGAGTCTCGCCGCGGTGTTCTACGGGGTTCTTGTCGCCTACACCCTCCTGCAGCACCGCCTCGTCGATGTGCATGTTTCCCTCGGCAGAGCCACGGCGCACCTGCTCAGGTTTTCTTTTCTTTTCTTTATCTCGGTCGGTTTGTTTTCCCTCGCGGCTGTTTTTACGGGGGAGTTTACGACGCGAAGCGCCATGCTTTCGATCGGGGTTTTCATGATCAGCGCAATGATCAGTTCGCTGCTGTTTCCCAAGTTGTTCGGAGGCGGAATGGTCGAGAGGCTCGAACGCCGCATGCTTGGCGACCGCTTCGAGTATCACGACAAGATGCGGGCTTTCGTCACGTCTATGCAGCTTGTCACCGACACGAACCAGCTGCTGAGCGAATTCCACGATCTCCTGTTGAATACGGTTCGCGTGCGTTCCTACCGCATGATCCTGCTTGATGAAACGACGCGTGTTTACTCGCTCTTTCGCTCCCACCCTGAGGAAGCCCAAAAGACATTTCCCGACCTGCACAGCGAGGCCCCGGTGTTTCAATTCTTTAAGCAGGAAAAGGCCGAGTACCTCGCACTGAGACAGGAGCCGTTTACTACCACGCCACTGATGCAGGCGGCTTGCGAGCAACTCAAACAGTTCGACGCCGAATTCTGCTTTCCGTTCCGTTTCGAGGACGACCCGTTCGGTTTGATGCTGCTCGGGGAAAAAGTGAATGGAAAGCCTTACAGCAAGACGGACCTGGCATTGTTTGACCTGCTGGTCAAAAACCTCAGCATGATGATCAATCAGATCCGCCTGAAAAATCAGATTCTGCAGACACAGGAGTTGGAGTTGCTGGGCCGAATGTCGCGCGGGATGGCGCACGACTTGAACAACCTGCTCACTCCGATCTGGACGCTGCTCCAGCTCGTCGGGGAGGGGGTCTCGACCCAGGATTTGAGCGAGGATTTGTTGCCGGTCGCCTTGCGCAATATCAAAACCATGCGCGCTTACATCAGAGAGTCGCTTTTCTTCTCGGAAAATCTGCGGCCCGACTTTCAACTGGGCCGGCTCGATGTGCTGATCCAGCATGCGGTGGACACCACGCAGGCGCGCCGCGAAGCCAAGGGAATTCAGGTGCTCATCGATACCCCGGGCGAAGTGCTCGTCGAGATGGACGAAGTGCTGATCCAGCGATTGATCACGAACATCATTGCCAACGCAAGCGACGCTTCGCCGCAGGATTCCACGATCCGGGTCGAGTTGGTCCGGCTCGTCAGGACGGAAATGAATCGCGACTGGTTGCGCGTCCGGATCATTGACAACGGCGAGGGGATCGACCCGTCGAACTTGAACCGCGTGTTGACGCCGTATTTCACCACGAAAGACCGTGGCGACAAGGATCGCGGCTTCGGTTTGGGCCTCGCGATCTGCCGGAAAATTGTTCATCTGCACGGGGGAAATCTAAACATTGCAAGCCAGCTAAAAAAAGGCACAACTGTGCAGATTGATCTCCCAAGCCGACAAATGAAACTCACAGAGCAGACCCCCAGTCTTAAATGAGAACATTGCTGGTGCTCAGCCGACACGGACTGCTCTCTCAGGCAATCGAATCGGTGCTCGATTCCACACGTTACCAGGTCATCACGAAAGAAGACGTTTGGGAGGCGGAATCGCTCCTTTCTCGCGGCGCGATTGATGCGGCGATCCTCGACATCGAATTAACCAATGCGAATGCAATCCGGGCGATCACCGAGATCCGGGAAGCGGCTCCGCGTTGCCCGCTTCTCGTTTATACAAGTGCCAAACAGTCGGAATGGGAAGAAGACGCCTACACTCTGGGAGTGGCGCACGTGCTTGCGAAGCCGGTGCGCGCGAAACTTTTGAACACTCTCCTGGACCGTGCATTGAACGAACTCGAGCAACACGCGCAGGCGGATGAGTGCGGAGCCGCCTCGCAACCGCTCAAGCCATCCCGGGTCGATTCGGGTCATTTCCGCGCACTCGAAGCGCTCCGGAATTTTTCGGGAGTGCTTGCGCACAGCCTCAATTGCGAGGCTCTGCTCAAGGAGTTTCTTCTCCTGCTCCGCGAGATCATCGGCGTCAACCGCGCGGTGATTTTCCTGCGCAAACCGGCGGGCGTTTTAAGCGAGAGCGCACATGCGCAGGATGACCGCTGGCTTCGCAGTGCTTGCGCGATCGGGCTGGAGACGTCGTTTCTGGAACACTTTGCGCTCTCGCTCGGCGCGGGCATCGGGGCCAGTCTGCGGCGGCAGGGGCGCATCCTGAAAGCGAACAGTCTGGAAGCGCAATCGAACCGCGAGATCACCAAGGAATTTCATCTGCTCGGCGCGCAGGTCGCCATCCCGATCCTGGATCGCGAGGCGCTGATCGGTGTTGCGGTGTTCGATGAGCGTCTGACGGGCGAGGCTTATCAGAACGACGAACTGTCGCTGATCTTCCACATGCTGGAGGAAGTCGGGCTCGCGATCCGCAACAGTTGGCTGCACGACCAGATCGTTTCCAGTCACAGGATGGTCGCGAACATTTTGGGAACGCTCGGCAGCGGGTGCATGGTGGTGGACTCGGCCCTTCAGGTCTTGCATGCGAACGTGGCTGCCCGAAAATACTTCCTTCCTGAAAACAGCGGCAAACTGCAGCCGCTCGAATTTTCTCACCTGCCGCAGGAACTCGGCAGCAAAGTTTTCACGGTGATGAAAACGGGCGTCGGGATTCCGCCTTTCATGTACCAATTTCCCACGGCTCCCGATGCTTTCTTTCAGGTGACGATCTCGCCGTTCAACATGGAGAACGCTGCATCCACCGGCGCGGCGCTCCTGACGATCGAAGACGTGACGCAACGCGAACATGGCCGGAAGCTGGAGATCGAAGCGTCCAACCTGCGCCTTGTCACCTCCATGGCCGAGCACCTCGCGCACGAGATCGGAAATTCGGTCGTGCCGCTTTCGACGCACCAGCAGTTGCTCAACGAGAAATACAGCGACCCGGAATTTCGCGAATCGCTCTCGACTGCAATGGCCAGCGGCGTCAAACGCATTTCGCGGCTTGCGAACCAGATGATGTTCCTCGCCCGGGAGAAGACTGATTTCTCGGACAAGATTCCCGTTGCCGACCTGATCTCCGAGGCCTTCCGCGACGCCTACTCCTATCACGCAGGCAAGGCTCCGCAGCTCGATTTCAAGAAAGCATCCGAGCCATGGACGATCGCCGGCGACCACAAGGCGCTTCGTCACGCCTTTTCCGAGGTGATCCTGAACGCATTGCAGGCCAACCCGAGCGAGCCGAATGTCGCGGTGAAAATCAATGAGGACCCGAGTGATGAGGGTAACCAGAAGTTGAATGTTGAGGTGCGCGACAGCGGCGGCGGGTTCACGCCGGAGACTGCGGAGAAAGCGCAGGAGCCATTTTTCTCGACGCGCAATGTCGGTCTCGGAATCGGTTTGACGGTCACCCGCAAGATCATCGAGGACCACAAGGGAAAGGTGACCATCGCGCCCTCCGAAAAAGGCGGGCACGGCATGGTGCGAATCTCGCTGCCGCTGGCCGAGCAAAACTGAGATTTTTCAAGCCCTTCAGCCGCATCACAAAGCGGACTTGATCCCCAAAATCAGCCTTAGCACACTTGCTGCTTTGTCTCTCCACACGATGAAAAAACTGACCCTCTCTGTTTGTCTTGTCGCCAGCCTGTGTCCATCGCTCGCTTTCGCGCTTGGATTTCGGCTCTCCGACATGGACGCCGAAGCCACGTCGAAGGGCGGGGCGTTCGCGGCGACCGCGGACAATCCGTCGGCCATTTTCTACAACCCTGCGGGCATCACCCAACTCGACGGGTTGAGCGCCCGATTGAACACCTACAGCATCTACATCGATGACCGGTTCAAGGCACCGGATGGAAAGAAAACCGGCACCAAAGACCAGATCCAGACGATCCCGCATCTTTACACGGTTTATGCGCCGAAAGATTTTCCTCTCTCCTTCGGCCTTGGCGCCTACTCTCCGTACGGACTGGGGATCGAGTGGCCGGACGACTCGCCATTTCGCACTCTGTCCAAAAGCGGCCAGATTAAATACCTCAACGTGAACCCGGTCGTGGCAATTCGAGTCAGCCGCACCTTTTCCTTTGCGGCGGGACTCACCTTGAACTGGTCCGAGACTTCGCTCGAACGGGGACTCCCCTCGTTTCCCGGTGTTTTTCAATCCTCGCCGGACGACTTCTTCAAATTCAAAGGCTCGGGCTTCGCCTGCGGGTTTACACTCGGCGCGCTGTGGAAGCCCTTGCCGCAGCATTCTTTCGGCATCAGCTATCACAGCGCCACCGATGTGAAGTTCTCCGGCCACACCACGACCCATTTTTCGCAAGACGATTTGAGCCAGATCAATGCGGTGAACAAACAGATCCGGACGGCAAACCAGGCCATCCAACAGATCAAGGCAAGCGTGCCTCCGCCGTTCGTCGATTCATTCCTCAAGTCGAAAGGCCTCCCGTCCAACGAAATTCCTTCAGTGCCGACTTCGGTTCCGCAGGAGCGGGCGGACGCGACGATTCACTTTCCCCAGTTCCTGATTGTTGGTTACTCGTTCCGTCCGACTCCGGACTGGAATCTCGAATTCAACGCCGATTGGACCGACTGGGACAGCCTGAACACAGTCGTCCTCCACGAGCAGGGAAAAAATCAAAACACCGATCTTCCCTTCAACTGGAAGTCGAGTTGCTTCTACGAATTTGGAGCGACGCGCAAATTTTCCAACGGCCTGCGACTGAGCGGCGGCTACATCTACAGCGTCAACTCCGTCCCCGATTCGCAATTCAATCCCGGCATTCCGGATTCCAACCGGCACATTTGGAGTGTTGGCGTGGGATTGAAACGCGAACAATTAAGCTGTGACCTGGGGTATCAGTTCGCTTATGGTCCCACTCGCACCGTCAACAACGGGACCGTTGCAGACGGAACCTACACCTTCTTCAGCCATGCCATCACCTTCTCCTGCCAATACGATTTCTAGTCCCACTCGGGACACATCGAAAGGCGCGGCAACAAAGCCG
The DNA here is from genome assembly GCA_963751395.1 of uncultured Verrucomicrobiae bacterium. Lineage (GTDB taxonomy): Bacteria > Verrucomicrobiota > Verrucomicrobiia > Chthoniobacterales > Chthoniobacteraceae > CAVVUC01. The sequence goes on from CAVVUC010000002.1 coordinate 567,132, forward strand.
ACGCTCCTGATCGTCGATGACGAGGAAGGGCCCCGTCAATCGGTGAAGATCGTTTTCAAGGACGAATACAACGTCCTGATGGCCAGCGATGGAGCCGCCGGTCTCGAACTCGCCCGAAAAAACAAAGTCGATGTTGCGATTCTCGACATCCTCATGGCGGGCATGACTGGCATCGAAGTCCTCAAGCAGCTCAAAGAATTCTCGCCGACCACCGAAGTCATCATGCTTACGGCTTACGAGACAATTGAAACCGCCCGTCAGGCGCTGCGCTACGGGGCCTGCGATTACCTGAACAAGCCGTTCGATATTCCCGCCACGCGCTCTGCCGTTGCGCGCGCCGCTGAAAAGCACCGGGCCGCCGAGAGCGTCTTGAAAACCAATCAAACCCTTCAGGCGTTGCGTCAGGAAATTCAGGATCAGAAACTGAGCGCGCAGATGATCCGTGAGAAAGGCGAAATCTACGCAAGCGTGCTGCATGATATAAACGGCCCGCTCACGATCATCTCGGGTTTCATCGACATGATTAACCGCTCGATGGAAAACTCCGCGAGTGTTGACGGAGAAAAGCTCGAAACCATCAAAGATGATCTTGGCAAACTGACGACGCAGGTCGGGAGGTGCTTTGAAATTTCGCGGCGTTATCTCAGCTTCCTGAACAAGAACACGGCTGAGCAAACTCCCGTCGGCGTGAATCAGATCCTGAGTGACTTGAAGGAACTGCTCGTTCGCCATCCAGCAAGCCGTGGAAACGAGATGGCCGTTCACGCACTCAACTCCGACACACTCGCGGAAATCAACGGCACCGATCTTTTGCAGGTTCTCCTGAATCTCACCATCAACGCGCTGCAGTCCACCGACACTCCCCATCGTGTCGAGATTTCCGCACAGCACATCCTGCATCCGCTCGACTTGAAGCAGTTCAAAGACGATGGAGAGGAACGTTTCATCAACCGCGAAGGTTTCCTCAATCGCGGCCCGCTTGTCGCCATTTCCGTTCAGGACAACGGCCCTGGTATTCCCGCTGAACTGATGGGCAAAATGTTCGAGGAGAAATTCACCACAAAACCGGCGGACAAGGGCACCGGCCTGGGGTTGTCGATCGTCAAGCGTCTCATCAAAGAAGCCAACGGCGGCATTCATTTGAAAACGAAGCTTGGCCAGGGCTCGACGTTCACCGTCTGCCTTCAGACGCGAAAGAGCTGACCGACCCGCCGCTAGGTGAACCGGATCGCCGCGGAGCTGCCGTGAGCGTCCAAGCCTTCGATGTCGCTGAAGGTCTGAATCGTTGGCAGTGATTTCTTCAGCGATTTCTCGTCGAACCGCACAATGCTGGTGCGCCGCTGGAACTGATCGACGGTCAGGCCGGCGAATGATTTTCCGGCCCCGCCAGTCGGCAGTTCGTGGCTTGGCCCCGCAAGAAAATCCCCGCCGACAACCGGCGACATGCCGCCAAGGAAAATTGCGCCAGAGGTGCGAATCCGCGCAGCGAGCCGGGCCTCGTCTTTGGCGACGAGCGACAGGTGTTCCGGGGCAAAATCGTTCGCGATTTCGACGGCATCGCCGAGCGACTTCACGAGGATGAGCGCGGCGCTCTTGTTGAGCACTTCGGTGAGCTGCGCCTTGCGGTTGAGTTGATGCGCCTGGCGGTAAACTTCCTCCTCGACCCAGCCGAGCAGCTTCGCGGAATCGGTCGCGAACACGATGGAACTGCCGTGTCCGTGTTCCGCCTGGGCGAGCAGATCGGCGGCGATCCATGACGGCCTCGCGGTATCGTCGGCGATCACAAAAATCTCGCTCGGCCCCGGCAGAAGATCGACGGCGACCTGGCCGAAGACCTGCCGCTTGGCCTCCACGACCCAGGGATTTCCCGGACCGAAAATTTTCACGACGGGCCTAATCGTTTCCGTGCCGCAAGCCATCGCGGCGATCGCCTGGGCGCCGCCGATTTTGTAAACCTCGGTCGCGCCGGTCACATCCAGTGCGTAGAGCACCGCCGGATTGATCTCGCCGCTTTCGCCGACGGGAGTCGTCACCACGATCTGCGGCACGCCGGCAGTTGCGGCGAGCGGAACGGTCATGAGCACGGTCGAGGCGAGGGGAGCGGTGCCGGCGGGGACGTAAATCCCGACGCGCTCGAACGGATCGAAGCGTTCGCCGACCAGAACGCCCTGCGCATTTTTTGCCTGCCAGTTTTTCCGCATGCTTCGTTTTGCGAAGTCACGGACATTGCGCTGCGCTGTGGCGATCGCCTTCTTTACGTTGGCGGGGACGACCGAGCGGGCGTGGCGATACTCCGCTTCGGTCACCAGCATTTGCTCGGGCTTGAGCTTTGCGCGGTCGAACTTCGCGGCAAATTGCAGCACGGCCTTGTCACCCTGCTTGCGCACCTTGGTGATGATGTCGCGCACTGTCTCCTCGACCTTTGCGGAGGGCGCGGCATGGCGCTGGAGGTGTTTCAGGGACTCTCTGAAATTCGGCTGGTCGTAACGAAGGATGCGCATGAGAAAAATGTTTCTAGGGTTGGCCGCAAAATTTGAAAAGTAACAATTCGCACGCCTTCTCTGCTTCGTGGTAAAACTTCAGCGCACCGTCGCGACCGGTGATGTCTTGAAAGATCGCGCAACTTGCGCGGCGTGAATGAACCTGATGCACGCCAACATGGGCGTGTGCGTAAATGTCGCCCCAGACTTCCACGAGGACCGCCTCGCTGGCCAGCGTCGTCAGCAGCGATTCCATCGAAGCCCGGTCGTGATGCTCATAGAAGACATTCTCCGCCTTCTCCACCTCTGCGTAATCGAAACGCCGACAGTAAAAGACTCCGCTCTCCGGCAATTCCTCATACGTCTTTCGCACGATGCCGACGCGCACCCGCGAGTCGAAACCGGCATCGCGATTCAGCCGCGACAGGGTGTTGATCGCGGCGCGCACCAAGCCGGTTTGCGGCACTTCCAACGTGATCCAGACATGATCAATGCGCCGTTCGTCCGTGTTGTATTCGATCTGCGCATGCACGGGGCGGCCGACGACGCGGCTGAATTTGTCGCGGCGGTTTTGCAGTTCGCGAATGAGGGCGGACGGATTCATGGGCAGCGCTTCAATTTGGAGTGTCATTCCGAGCGCAGCGAGGAATCCCGCAAACGTCTCCCGGCATGAGTCGCGGGATTCCTCGCTGCGCTGGGAATGACACCCGCGTATTATTTTTGCGGTCCGGCGCTCGTGCCGCGCTTGGCCGGATTCCGCTTCGGGCCTGGCGTTCTGAGTTTGGTGCGGTGACCGATTTTTTCGACGGTCCCGCATTTGAAATACTGGTCGCGCAACTGTTCGAACTGCTGGTCGCGCCTTTCATAAAGCCGCTTGGGTTTGCGAGGGGCAGCCTTCGAAAGCGCGTAGGCTGTGATGAGCGGCAAAGAGATCGTCGAATCCACGTAGCACACCACGCAATCCGGCAGGTTGTCGGGATCGACTTTTCCCCAGCTGACCGCTTCGCCGGGCGTCGCTCCGCTCAGCCCGCCTGTGTCGGGACGCGCGTCGGTGCATTGCAGAAAGTAATCGTGCCCGCGCTCCTCGATGCCCATGACCTCCTGAATCTGCGGCTCGGTTTGCAGAATGAAATTTTTCGGCGATCCGCCGCCGAGAATGAACACGCTCGATGTCAGCCCGCCCGCCTTCGCGTCATACACAATCGCGGCGGACTGGTTTACGTCGCGGTTCACGTCGAACTGCAGCGCGGAATCCCGCAGGGCCATCGCCGCCACATTCATGCCGATCGAGCTGTCCCCGGGCGAGCTGGTGAAGATCGGCACGCCGTATTGGAAGGCGGCGCTGAGCACGCTGGTGTCCCGTATGCCAAGCTTCCGCTCGCGTTCGCAGACATACTTGCCGAGCAGAAAATGAAACTCATCGGTGCCGAGCGTTCGCTGAAACTCAGGCATGCTGACCACCTTCCGGACGAACGCATCGGTGTCGAGCAGCACGTCGTAGTCGAACAGCACGTCGTAGATGCGGATGATCCCCTGGTGGCGCAGCTCCACGTCGTCCAGAAACGGCGACCCCGAGTAAAGCTCCATGCCCAGGCCGTAGTGCAAGTCGTGGTAGAGGTTCGCACCCGTCGAAACGATCCAATCGACAAAACCGGCTTTCATCAGCGGCACGATCGCCGCCCTGCCCAGCCCGGCCGGGGTGAGCGCGCCGGTGAGTGTCATGCCGACGCAGCCGTTGTCTGCGAGCATTTTCTCCGTGAAAAGGCGGCACGCCTCCGCCAGACGCCCGCCGTTGTAGGCCTTGAACGTCGTGTCGATGAGATCACTGACCCGGCAGTTCTTTTTGATCGGTTCGGGGAGCAGTCTCGGAAATTTTTTGTTCAACGAACTCATGCGGCTCTCAGCCTAAACCGCCGCCGCCAGGGAAGCGACCAAGTTTTTCAGGCGGGCTTCCGTGCGGGATTTTTCCAAGTGCATTCTCCGGCGCTCTGTTATGTTTCGCGGAATGAAAACGTCCCGCCCCTGTCGCCGTTGCGTTCTGCCCCTGAGCCAGTCCGCCTTGTTCAGACTCGCGGTCCTTGCCGCTCTGGTAACGAATGTCCATCTACTGCTTGCCGAGGTGAAGCCCGCCAGTCCGTTCACCAGCCAGATGGTTTTGCAGCGAGGGATGCGCTTGCCGGTGTGGGGCACGGCGGAGAACGGCGAAAACGTGACCGTTGAATTCGCCGGTCAAAAAGTGTCGGGCAAGGCGGATGGCTCCGGCAATTGGCGTGTGGATCTTCAACCGCTGGAAGCCTCGGCGAAAGGACGGACGCTCGCCATCACCGGTTCGCGCGCGGCGCAACCGGTGAAGCTCGACGACGTGCTTGTCGGCGAAGTCTGGCTCGCCTCCGGCCAGTCCAACATGGATTTCACCATGTCGAAAAAGGTGAAGTATTTCGCCGGCGTGGCGGACGAAGAACGGGAGATCGCCGCCGCCAATTATCCGCTGATTCGCATGTTTTCCGGCACCGCATCGAAGGCCTACGAACCGCAGGGCCGCGTGGGTGGTGAGTGGCAGGTGTGCAGTCCGGAAACCGTGCCGGCCTTTTCTGCGGTCGGCTATTTTTTCGCCCGCGAATTGCAGAAGGAAATCAAAGCGCCCGTCGGCATCGTGACGCTGGCGTTCGGCGCGAGCACGGCCGAGGCGTGGATTCGGCGCGAGGCCCTTGCTGCGGATTCCCGGTTCAAACCGATGCTCGATCGTTTCGATGAGGCGGTGCAGACCTTTCGCAGTAATCCTCCGCCAGCGGTCGCTCCGCCTCGCTCCGAAGACGTGTCCGCGCCGGCAAAAAGCGGCACCAGCGCTACAGTGAGCGGCCGTGGAAAAGACCGGGCGCCCCGCGATCCCGTTCAGGACCAGCACAACGCCACGGTGCTGTTCAATGGCATGATCGCCCCGGTCATCCCCTTCGCGATGCGCGGTGTCATTTGGTACCAAGGCGAGTCGATCGCCGGCGGCGCTGCGGGCCGCGCACTTTACCCGCTGGTGCAGGAGACGCTCATCCGGGACTGGCGGAAACTCTGGGGCGCGGGCGACTTTTCTTTTTACATCGTGCAACTCGCCGGGCAGGAGGCGAACAGCAACAGTCCCGTTGTCCGCGAAGCGCAGGCCAGCGTTCTCTCACTGCCGAACACCGGCATGGCCGTCACCATCGACATCGGCGAGGCCCACAACGTGCATCCGAAAAACAAACAGGACGTTGGCGACCGTCTCGCGCGCATCGCTCTTGCCAATGTTTACGGGCGCAAGATCGAGTATTCCGGCCCGATGTATGAGTCGATGAAAGTCGAAGGCAACGCGATCCGTGTCCGATTCTCGCATCTCGGCGGCGGGCTGGTTGCGAAGGGCGGACCGCTCAAGTGGTTCGTGGTTGCAGGCGCGGACGGCAAGTTTCTCTCAGCGGAGGCAAAGATCGACGGCGACACCGTGGTGGTCAGCAGCCCCGAAGTCCCCGCGCCCGTGGCTGTGCGTTATGCATGGGCGAATTTTCCCTACGGCTGCAATCTTTTCAACGCCGCCGGCCTTCCCGCCGCCCCGTTCCGCACGGACAAGAATGCTCCTTGAGCCAGGCTATCACAATTCCGCTCGACACGTTGTTGTCAAAACCGTTGAGCGTGCAGTTGAGCGTGGCAAAGATTGTCCATTCTCCCGAAACCGAGTAATCTTCTCACCACTATGGCCAGCAGCACACTACTGAACACGGACACGGAAGACCTTAAAGAACTTCTCAGCAATGGGAAGAGCTACAGCGTGCCGCCTTACCAGCGCGATTATTCGTGGAAGCAGGAGCACTGGGAAGATCTCTGGGATGACCTGATGACGATTGAGGCCAGCCGTGAAGACCACTACATGGGGGCCATTGTGCTGGAGAGCGGGGAGCGGAAGCAGTTCCGGGTGATCGACGGCCAGCAACGGATGGCGACCCTGAGTATCCTGATTCTGGCCTGCGTGGATTACCTCTATGGTCTCGCAGCCGAGGGGGTCGATGCCGCCGCGAACAAAGAACGGGCGGCGCTGCTGGAAAGCAGTTACCTCGGCGCGAAAGACCCGACCAGTCTTCGCATCACTGCAAAGCTGAAACTCAATGCCAACGACGATGATTTTTTCCAATTGAACCTTGCCCAGCGGAAGCCGCCGCAGGGCGGCGTTCGTGGTCTGCGCGACTCGGAGAAGCTGCTGTGGGACTGCTTTCAGTTTTTCAGGGGAAAGATTCAGGAAAAGTTTTCGCGCCGGCAACAGGGTGAGGAGGTTGCAGGTTTCGTCAGCGAGGTTGTCACGGAGCGCTTGGTGTTCATCAGTGTGCGAGTGCAGGATCAGTTGAGCGCCTACACAGTCTTTGAAACCCTGAACGCACGCGGCTTGGAACTCACCGAGACGGATCTGCTGAAAAACTACTTGCTGTCATTGGCAGATCGTCTCAGCAAGTCGCAGATGGACCCGGTGATCCGGCAGTGGGCGCGAATCACCGCTCGTATCGGCATCGCCAGTTTCCCCGAGTTCTTGCGTCACCACCTTAACTCCCAGCGAGAATACGTTCGGCAGAAGCAGCTATTCAAAACGATCAAACGAGACGTGACCACGCTCGATCATGTGTTTGCGCTGCTCGACCGATTGGAGAAGGACGCAGCGTATTTTGAAGCGCTGAACGACTATGCCAGCCAGTTCTGGCTGGATTTCCAGGGAGCGAAAGAGCATGTGCGCGTGCTCAACCTTTTCAACGTCTCCCAATACACGCCGCTAGTTCTCGCTTCAAAGGACGTGTTTACCGCTCCCCAGGATTTGGTGGAGATCCTGCGCTACTGCGCGGTCTTGTCGGTGAGATTTAATGGTGTGGGGCGGCGAAGCACCCACATCCTGGAGGAAATCTACAACCGCGCGGCGCTGGAAATACGGCGGGGCAGTGCGACGACGCTTGCGGGTGTTCGTCAAGCCTTACGGCCGATCTACATTCCCGACGATGAATTCGAGGCGGATTTCTCCGCTCTTCGTCTGCGGAATCGCAGCACGTCTGGCAAACGCTTGCGCTACTTGATGGCGAAGATCGAAAAGCAACTCAGCGGGGCCGATATCACTGACGAAGGGATGACAGCCACCGTTGAGCACATTCTTCCCGAGAATCCGGGCGAGGTCGGATGGGAACACTTCACCGCCGAGGCTCACGAGCGCAGTTACGAGCGTCTCGGAAACTACTCCTTGTTGGAGCGGGGCTTGAACGGACAGCAAGCGGGCAATGCGCCTTTCGCACAGAAACAGGCGGCGTATGCGCAATCGCAGTATAGAACTTCAAAGGACTTGGCCCTGTTCACCGATTGGACAGAGGAGACAATTGCAAGGCGACAAGCCGATATCGCGAAGGTTGCAAAAACGGTTTGGGCATTGCCGATTTGACACTGTATCGCAGTCGGGTCGGCTTTGCTTTCGTGAGATGTCAGGCCTTGCAGCAGCACATCCTCGAACAAGACGACGGCAAGAAGCGATGGTCTGGGAAATGCCGAATGCCGAATGTCGAACGTGGAATGTCGAAGGGTTCGGGCTTTCCATCACCGGCAACTCCCGCCAAACCCGGCTTATCATGGCCTGCGACTCCGCCCTTGCTGACCGCGTGATGGCTCACGCGGCGGGACACGAGCCGAACCACTCCCACATCGCCTTACGGGATGGCGCGTCCGCTTCCTGGCCGTGGTGAAGCCCTATTGGAGATAAAGCGCATCATCGAAATGTCCGCCGACGCCGTCGAGGACACGGCGGTGGAACTGAGCACAGCCAATGAGCGGCAGCGCATTGAGCGGGCGCACGAGTATGGGCTTATCGCTGTGGTTCCGACCCGGGCCCACCTTGATTACATTCTGGCGCAGGGCATTTGCCATTCGCCCTACGACAAGCATAAGAAATGGGGACTACGACTGCGGGCGGATTTCATCCTCTTCATGCTGAGCGAGACGAGTTTCCCGGGACAAAGTGGCGTTGCCTGCGAAGTCGCAATCAAGTCCGTGCATTTCGGCGAGAGGCGGGAGATCGGCCCGCAGCCTCCGGCATCGTCTCAGGGTGCAGGCGATGAGAAGCCCTGCATTTGGTTCCGACTGGAGAACCCGAAGCCGGTGGTGCCCTTGCGAAAGTAGATGAGCGACACGACGCGGGCGTTGCTGCCGTCCGAGCATCACGTGGTGGTGGCATGGTTTGAGGACGACGCGCAACTCAAGTGGACGATGGAGACGGGGTTTGCGGTTGTTCGTCTCGGTGACCGGCGCGGAACCTGGCATGTGCCACCGGAGTTTGCCTCAGCGCGGCATGTTTTGCTGCACACACACAAGAGCCAAGTCGCGGATGGTTTGTTGGCGCTGAAAGAGCGTAAGCCCGGCTACAAGGTCTTCACGGCTGAAGACTTGAAGGCGAAAGGCTACCCGGCCTCGGCCAGCGGAGACATTTACGCCACCTTTGAAGTGGTTCCAGATCCTGCTTTCCGCAGCCAAAGTTGGGATGGCCATAAACTGCAAGAAGTGATGACAGCCTTCGAATCCCGCCGGAAATACCGCGAGGCCAAGGCGCTTGGTAGTCTTTCAGCGATACCAAGGGTCTTGAGTTTGCAGGAACTATTGAAGGCGATGCGCTAAGCGCACCGCAGCCAGTATGGATTCGGCGGCAAGGTGAATGAGAAGACCGGCGAGATGTCCTGCGGCTTCGCCAGCACGAGGGAAAAGGCAGAAGGATGAATGCAGAATGAAGAAGCCAGAGCGGCTCGGATTCTCACCTCATCATTCCTATTTCAAACTTTCGCCGTGGCGCACTTCGAGAAGCGCGTGGTGGCGACGAGGCGAATGTCGAATGTCGAATTCGGAATGACGAACTGACTGAACTTCGTAATTCGGACTTCTGCATTCGCACTACGCCCGTGCCACCAAGATGGGTATTGCGCGCGAGATTTGCCTGTATTACTGTCAAGCCATGAATACCATCTCGCTCAAACTGCCGGACCGGCTGCTGGAACGTCTGGAAGAGGCGGCGCGCGCGCGGGGCACCACCAAATCGTCGCTGGTGCGCGAGTGCCTTGAGCAGTCGCTGGACACCCGTCCTGTCGGCGGCAGGGCCACCTGTTACGATCTGGCAAGCGACCTGGCCGGGGCGTTGAAAGGTCTGCCGCGTGATCTGGCGACCAACCCGAAGTATATGGAGGGGTTCGGCCAGTGAAGGGGGCGGTGCTGCTGGACACCGGTCCGCTGGTGACCTTTCTCGCCGCCGGACTGGAGCATCACGCCTGGGTTTGCGAGCAGTGGAAACGGCTGCACGCGCCCTTGCTCACCTGTGAGCCGGTGCTGACCGAGGCCGCTTTCCTGCTGAAGCGCGAAGGACGGGAGACCGATCCGCTCTTCGAGTTGTTGGAGCGGGGCGTGTTGCGGGTGGGCCTGGAGATCGAGGATCAACTGGCGGACCTGCGCACGCTGATGAGCCGCTATCGGGATCGTCCCATGTCGCTGGCCGATGCGTGTCTGGTGCGCCTGAGCGAACTTCACCGGAACTGCACGGTCCTCACGTTGGACTCGGATTTCCGCATCTACCGCCGCCACGGCAACAAGGTCATCCCGCTGCTCATGCCGGAAACATAGATTGACGGATGAAAACCCTGCGCGCACTCGCCACCCGGATCGCAGCCCTGCAAGAACAGGCGCGGGCATTGGGATTGTTTGTGGATGACCGCGAGTTGCTTGCCTGTGCGAAATGCGGGCTCCTCTAAGACGTGACGTTCAGCGGCTGCCTCATCACGTCCCGTCCTGATTCCGCCCGCGCGGACACGGGATGGCGCTTCGAAGAACTGGCGGGTCCGCGAACCGGAACGACGCTTCTATCGCGAGTGTCGCAATGCCGGATTCGAAGTGGCAGTCCACGATGAATCCATCGGCAAGAGCGCACCTTGAGCCAGTTCGTCAGGGCTCGAAAAAATGCGGCACGAAGCGGCTCGTGTTTCGGGTGACGGGCAGATCGCTTTCGCGAATGCCGATGCCCGCTGCTTCGTCGCGGACAATCCATGAGCCGATGACGGGAAAGAAGCCGCCGATCGAGGGCGGCAGCATGAGCGCCTGGTAAATGAACCCGCCGTCCGCGTAGTCGCCATCGGTGCTCACTTCGCGTCCGCTCGCGGAAACCGTGATGTTCGCGCCCTCGCGCCCGAGCGTCGGCTTTTTGACGAAGTTCCCGCCGAGCGGTTCCGGCGTGGTGTAGGCGGGCAGCAGGTTTGGATGTTGCGGGAACATTTCCCAAAGCAGCGGCAGGATAGCCTTGTTGCTCAGGACCATTTTCCACGCCGGTTCGACGACCTGCCACGGCTCGTTGGGAAGATGCACGGCGAACTGTTCGTCGATGAGCCATTCCCACGGATAGAGCTTGAACAACGTCTTGACCGGCTCGTTTTCGAGATCGACGAACCGCGCGCCGTTCCAGCCGATCTCGTCCATGAACAGCCGCTTCGTTCGCAACCCGGCCTGCACCGCCGTGTCTTCCATGTAAACCGTGGTTGCGAAATCCTCGTCGTGATCGCGGGCGCATGCGAAATGCACCGTGCCGCTGAGACCGCCTTCCTGCCAGCGCGCGATGAGTTTCTCGTGAATCGAGTTGAACTGGTCGCGTCCGGGAAACATCTTTTCGAGCCAGTGCCATTGGATCGCGCCGGCTTCGAGCAGGGAGGTGGGTGTGTCGGCGTTGTATTCGTACATCTTCGGCGGCTGTTTGCCGTCGTAGAAAAGATCGAACCGCCCGTAGAGCGAAAGGTCTTCGCGCTCCCACGAGTTCTTGATGAGCGGCACGAAGCGTTCGGGAATGCCGAAGCGGGAAAACAGGTTGGCGTCGATGACGTGCTGGACCGCTTCGAGGCAGATGCGGTGGAGTTCATTCGTGGCAGCTTCGATCACGTCGATCTCTGCGGCGGTGAACCGGTAGCACGCCGACTCATCCCAATAGAGCGCGTCGGCTGTGTGAAAAAGGAAGCCGAGTTTCTCCACCTTCGCTTTCCAGTCGGGCCGGGGATCGATCGCGAGCCGTTCCATGACTACGATGAGCTGCCGTGCGAGCCGCCATGCGAGCCGAAGCCGCCGCGCGAGACGGTCGATGAATGGGACGACGAACGCGACGAGGAACTGGAATGCCAGCCGCTGCCGGACCAATGGCTTCTCGCGCCACCAAAGCTGCGACCAAACCACCACCAATGCGAAGCCGGCGTCGGGCCGGGCGAGGGGGACGGCGACGATGCCCAGTCACCTGTTGCACCGGGCGCCGCGGGCGGTGGCGGTTGTTGTCTGCACGCTCCGAGCACGACCGAGCCCGTGATGAGCAGCACGACTCGTTTGGATTTTTTCAAATGAGTGAAACGCGGAAATCCATCAACTCATGGACGCGGCGATGATGTGGCAGATGCCGAGGATGATCGCCGCGCAGAGGATACCGACTGCGACATTCTTGTTCTCGCACATTTCCTTTTCGAGATCGAAAGGCGTCACGAGGTCGAACAGTTTGAACCCGACGATGGCGAGCACGATGCCGACGAATCCGAAGATGACGCTGGCGAGCACCGCATGCAGCATCCCGGTCGGATGCCAGGACACTGCCGGTGCATCGCTGGCGGCATGGGCGGTTGAAACCGCCAGCAGGAACGGGACAACACCGGCGGGTGCGACGAATCTGAATGCTTTGAAGTTCATGTCGCTGAGCTTAGGCGATCAGCACGGCAGCGGCACTTCAAAAATGAATGAACTGGAAAAAGCCTCGGCGCGGCAGCGATGGCGGGCGGGAGTTTTAGATGCTTCGGACAGATACTCACACGGCAAGCGGTGCTTGGAGGGAGGGGTGTTCTTGAAAAAACCATAAACCGGCAAGGAGTTGGCACAACCACTGCTTAAATTGGGAATCAAGCATGGAGGAATCTCCGGCCAAATTCACAACAAACAAAACAAAAGGAAATCAATGTTACAGAAACTGAACAAGAACCGCGGGGGCTTTACCCTCGTTGAAATCATGATCGTCGTGGCCATCATCGCCCTCCTGGCGGCGATCGCCGTGCCAAACTTCCTGCGTGCCCGCAAGCGTTCGCAAGCGACCCGCGTGCTGGAGGACTTGCGCATGCTGGATTCGGCGCTGGATCAATACGCCGTGGAAACCAACAAGAACTCGAACACCGTGGCGACGTTCGGGGATCTGAAGAACTACATCAAAACCGGCTCCACGCTTTACACGACCGGCAATGATGTCTTCGGCACCTCCTATGGCAATGCGTTCACTGTGGATACGGTCGTCAAGGTCAATTCGACCACCTTCGACGCTCTTTCCGACGTGGCTCCAGCCGAGTTCTGGTCGCCCTACAAATAATCGAAACAAACCATTTTTCATGGGAAAGGGCGCAGCCGGAAACGGTTGCGCCTTTTTGATTTTGCGAAAGCCTCACTCACGAATGCGAAAAATTGACTTTCCCGACTGCTCGCTTATATCGTCGGTCAGTGGAATCCATAACGAAGCTCGCAAAAACTTCCGTCGCGTCGAAGCAGATCAAGCAGGCGCTGGAGCTCATCAACACGCACCTCTACAGCGTGGAGGAGCGCATTCGCCAGCAGGCGAAGGAGTTTGATCCGGCCGTCGAGGGTTATGTCGCCTACGCCAGTGAGAGCAGCGGCAAACGGCTGCGTCCGGCCCTCGCTTTACTCACGGGTGGGGCCACCGGAAACATCTGTTCCAGCCATCTCGACCTTGCTGTCGTGCTTGAACTCATTCACGCCGCGACGCTCGTTCACGATGACATCATGGATGGCGCGGAGATTCGCCGTGGCCAGCCGACCGCCAACGCGAAATGGGGCAACGCCATCAGCGTGTTGCTCGGCGATTGCCTTTTCGCCCATGCGCTGAAACTCTCAACGACTTTCCCGAACAGCGAAATCAGCAGGCGCATTGCGAGCGCCGCCTCGGATGTTTGCTCGGGCGAAATCATCCAGACCCAGCGCCGATTCGACCTGAAACTGAGCGTCGCCGATTACTACCGGATCATCGAAATGAAAACAGCGGCGCTTTTCGCCGCAGCCACCGAGTTGGGGGCGTTCATCAACGAAGCGTCGCCCGAGGTCATTTCGGCCATGAAAACCTTCGGTCTGAAACTGGGCACGGCCTACCAGATTTACGACGATTGCCTGGACATCGCAGGCACTGAATCGAGGGCGGGCAAGACTCTCGGCACCGATCTGCGCAAAGGCAAACTCACCCTGCCGATCCTCCTGCTTCTGCAAAATGCCAGCGGCTCGCAGAATCACGAGTTGAGCGAAGCGATCCTCCGGGGCGAAGACGCGGACGCGAAATCCATCGCCGCGATCACCCGCGAATCCGGCGCGCTGCGTTCGGCGATCCAGACCGCTCGCAAATTTCTCCGCGAGGCGCGCGAGCAGCTTCAAGTGCTCAAGCCGAACAAATTCAGCGACGGCCTGCGCAACGTGAGTGAGTCCGTCGAGAACATGCTCGACCAGTTCGCGTAACAGGACGCCCCGCCCTTCGCATGTCTTCCCTGACGATTCACGAATTGCCGGAACAGGATCGGCCCCGTGAAAAACTCGCGGCACACGGAGCGGGCGCGTTGAGCGACAGCGAGCTGATCGCGATCCTGCTTCGCACCGGAATGAAAGGCCACAACGCCATCGATCTCGCCCGCGAACTCCTCATAACCCACAAGTCCCTCGGCGGCCTCGCGCGTTGCAGCGTGGACGAACTGGCGGCGACCAAAGGCATCGGCCCCGCCAAAGCCGTGCAGCTCGCAGCGGCATTCGGACTTGGCAGCCGGCTGGCGCGCGAGACATTTTCCAAAACGAAAATCGACACGCCCGAACTCGTGTATGAACTGGTCGGGTCCGAAATGCGGACGCTGAACAAGGAATCGCTTCGCGTCCTCCTGCTCGACACGCGCTACCATCTGATTGACATCGAGCAGGTTTCGCTCGGCAGCCTCAACGAATGCACGGCTCACCCGCGTGAGATTTTCAAACCGGCAATCACCCGCTCCGCCTACGCCGTCATCGTCGTCCACAATCACCCTTCCGGCGATCCCGCGCCAAGCGATGCCGACCATCGTCTCACGCGCCGGCTTGCGGAGGCGGCGAAGGTTTTGCAGATCGGCCTGCTCGATCACGTCATCATCGGTGCGCCCGACAGTGGTCGTCTGCCCTACTTTAGCTTCAAGGAGGCGGGAGTTCTTTGAATTGCGCATTGCGGAAAGCGGATTGCGGAAAGTATTCTGCCCACCGCAAGCCGTTCTTCTTTCCGAAATCATGAAAATCCACCCCACCGCCATCATCGGCGACAACGCGCAGATTGCCGACGATGTTGAAATCGGTCCTTATGCCTTGATCGAAGGAGATGCCGTCATTGGTCCCGGCTGCGTCATCCAGGCGCATGCCATCCTCACCGGCACCGTGCGGTTCGGGCAAAACAACCACATCGGCTACGGCGCGATCATCGGAGCGCCGCCGCAGGCACTGGCGTTCAAGCCCGAAACCAAAAGCGAAGTCGTGATCGGCGACAACAACGTCATCCGCGAATACGCCACGATCCATCGTGGAATGCATGACGGTGGTGCGACCCGGATTGGCAGCCACAACTTCCTCATGGCCGGCGCGCACATCGCGCACGACTGCACCCTCGGCGATCATGTCGTCATTGCCAACAACGTCCTCCTCGCCGGGCATGTGGAAGTGCAGGATCGCGTCTTCATCGGCGGCGGCTCGACGTTTCACCAAAACATCCGGGTTGGCACGCTGGCGATGATCCAGGGCATGAGCGGTTTTGGGAAAGACATCCCGCCATTCACTCTCGCACTGGCGAAGAACTACGTCGGCGGCCTCAACATCATCGGCATGCGCCGCGCCGGGTTCACGCTGGAGCAGCGGACCGAAATCAAGAACGCCTTCAAGCTCCTCTACAAGAGCGGACTCAACGTCAGGCAAGCCCTCGAAAACGCCGGGCAGCACCATTGGGGCGAGCACGGCAGACGGTTCTTCGACTTTGTCGCCGCCGCGAAGAAGCGCGGGATCTGCGACCTGCGCGACACAGGCCGCGGCTGGCGCGACGAGGATGATGGCGGGGAGTAAAAGAACGTTGGTCTCCGCGCTGGTGACGAGCAATTCATTCTGCTGTCAGCAGGGCGGTTCCGGGCGGTCAAGGATAAGCCCGATCCGCAAGATTGCTTGCGACAACCGCCGGGTTGCCGCGCGCGAGGGAATTTGGCGGGATATTCTCCAGCGCGACGCTCCCGGCGCTGAGGACGCTGCCGGAGCCGATCTCGACGCCGGCTCCGACGAAAGCCTGAGCCGCGATCCAGCAACCTGAGCGCACGGTGATCGGCCTGGTTTGCAAATCGAACGTCGGCGATCGGAAATCATGCGAGCCGGCGCAAAGAAACGCCCGCTGCGAGATGCAGACGTTCGATTCGATGGTGATCGGGGCGAGGCTGAGAATCAGGACACCTTCCCCGATCCAGACATGATCCCCGACCGACAACCGCCAGGGGAAAGTGATGTTCACGTCGCTCCGGATCACGACACCGGTTCCGATCGTCGCCCCGAAGGCGCGCAGCAGCGCCGCGCGCAATGCGGAAGGCCACGGCAGCGGATTCAGGAAAAAGCACCACCTGACAAGAAGCCACGCCGCTTCCTTCAAGCGTGACGCGCCGCGGTCGAAATGCCGCACCGAATATTGACTCAAATCCATGCTAGGCGAAGGTTTCGGGCTGCAAGATGCATTCCATGTTCTTTTCTGGTGTAGAATGGAAACTGCTAAGAGACACGAATGATTTCGCACCGCATCGATTTAAGTTCCTTAATCCGACCGACCGATGAATGACCAGTGGAAAATGAAAAGCCCGACGACCGTCTCGAACGGGGGCCCGGCAGCACTGTCGGCCTGTGCTGTCGATTCCGGCGTGGACACATTGCGCTGGTTGTCCTCACCTGCGAGCCCGGCCCTTGCTCAGAAGGAAGTTCACCTCTGGCGGGCCAACCTCGATTTCCTGTCGGCGGATTCCTTTCGCGATTGCCTTTCGGCAAGTGAGGTCATTTGCGCCGATGCTTTCCACGAGGAAAGGGACCGCCACCGGTTCACCGCCTCGCATGGCATCCTGCGGATGATTCTTGCGCGCTATCTGGACACGGATGCGGGCGCGATCCGGTTTTCTTGTGGCGCGTTCGGCAAACCTTCGCTGGCGGACAATACCACCGGCATTCAGTTTAACCTGAGCCATTCCGGCGACCTCGCGGTCATCGCCGTGGCGCGCGGGAGCGAAGTCGGCGTGGACGTGGAGCAGATCCGCGAGGATTTGCCATTGGAAGAAATGGCGGAGAACTATTTCGAGCCGGAGGAAATCTGGGAGATTCGCACCCTGCGCGGCCCGGAGAAGGCGTGGAAGTTTTTCGAGATCTGGACGAAGAAGGAGGCTCTCCTCAAGGCCGGCGGGATCGGGATCGGGGATGGTCTGAATCCCAGGCCCGAGGATTCGTGGCTGCGCAGTTTTGCGATCATCAACACACCGACCTTTGGCGTCGCGAGGGAATACGCGGGGGCGGTTGTAATCGAAGGGAATGACTGGCATCTGGCATGTTGGGAGTGGCATAACTAGCTGGATATGGATCCGGCAACGATCTCCTCACAGCGCGAAGTGACTGCTCACGAATACGAATTCGTGATCGAGCCGAATCGAAGCTGGCTGCACATTCACTGGCGCGCCCTGTGGGATTATCGCGATCTCCTGATTCTTCTGGTCCGCCGCGACTTCATTTCAAAGTACAAGCAGACCATCCTTGGACCTGCCTGGTTTGTTCTTCAGCCTTTGTTCACCACGATCATGTTCACGATCGTGTTCGGACGAGTGGCGAAAATCTCGACCGACGGCCTGCCGCCCGTGTTGTTCTATATGTGCGGCCTGCTGGGCTGGAACTACTTTTCCCAAAACATGACAAGCGGGCTGGCGGCCTTTACTGTCAACGCCCAGCTCTTTGAGAAGGTCTATTTCCCGCGGCTGATCGTTCCGTTGTCCATTCTTACCGCCAACCTATGCGCTTTTGCCTTGCAGTTGCTGACCTTTCTCGGCTTCTTCGCCTACTACAAATTATTTCTCCCACAAGGCAGGGACTTGAACCCGGACTGGCACATTTTGTTCGCCCCGCTTCTTATCCTCCAGGCCTTTGCCCTGAGCCTGGGTGTTATCCTGTGGATGGCGGCATCCACGGCCAAGTATCGCGACCTGCTTCAAGTCAACCAATTCATTGTCCAGCTATGGATGTTTGCCACGCCCATTGTCTATCCGCTTTCCAAGGTGCCTCCGGGTATTGTCTGGCTGGCATGGCTTAACCCCATGACGGCAATCGTGGAGGGGTTTCGCCTTTGCATGTTGGGCGTCGGCACGTTCAGCACTCCACTGCTCTTAACCTCGCTCCTCGGCACATTGGTCATTCTCTTCACCGGCATCATGGTCTTTCAAAGGGTCGAACGGACCATGGTGGATACCCTTTAATGAACTCTTCAACCAACAAGCCCATCGTCGAGGTTCAAGAAATCTCGAAGCTCTACAAGCTGGGCACGCTCGGAGCGACCAACCTGCGGGAGTCTCTTGAGACTTGGTGCTCGAATCTGCGGGGCGGTGACAAGACCCTGCGCGCCAGGAAGACTTCGGAGAAACAAATCAGCCCTGGTCGTGTTGGGCCAAAGCCGGACACCTTTTGGGGAGTCAGGGATATAACCTTCGATGTCCGACGCGGCGAAACGATCGGGATCATGGGCAGAAACGGCGCGGGCAAATCGACGTTGCTCAAGCTTCTTTCGCGAATCACGGAACCCACGTCCGGTCGCGCTGTGCTAAGAGGCCGTGTGGTGTCTCTGCTCGAAGTGGGCACGGGATTCCACCCGGAACTTACAGGGCGCGAGAATGTATTCCTGAACGGCACCATCCTCGGCATGCGGCGCTCGGAGATCGCCGCAAAGTTTGACGAGATCGTGGACTTCTCGGAGGTGGGGGCTTTCATCGACACGCCGGTGAAGCGTTACTCGAGTGGCATGTATGTCCGGCTTGCCTTTGCCGTGGCCGCTCATCTTGAGCCAGAAATATTGATGATTGATGAAGTGCTGGCTGTGGGGGATGTCGCTTTTCAAAAGAAGTGCCTCGGCAAGATGGGAGAGGTTTCTTCCCAGGATGGTCGCACGGTGTTTTTCGTAAGTCATAACATGGGCGCGATTCGCTCGCTCTGTGAATCGGCTGTATTGATCGACGGAGGCCGGCTGGTCAAACACGGCAAGCCCACGGACATCATCAGTTACTATCTGTCCTCGGCTGCTTCCAAAGACAATGACTTGGAAGGCCAGATCTTTTGGAATGGGAACACAGAAAAACCTCCCGGGACGGATGAAGTCTGCCTGCGCGGCATCAGACTCGTTGGCGCGAATGGCATCTCTCAAGCGACCTTCGAGGCGGACAGGTCCATCAACGTGGAAATCTTTTACCAGGTACACAAAAGACTGCGCGGCGCGCGCTTTAACTTGTCCGTGCTAACTCAAGACGGCGAGATCGCCTTTGTCGCCACGGATCATTTGTTTCAAAATGAGACTCAACTGCCGGGAAGCTATAAGACTGCATGCAGGATTCCCGGCGGACTGCTGAACAGGCGCAGCTACATCCTTGGAGTTACTTGTGACATACCCGGCGAGCGAACCTTGATCCCGCCGGCGGAGTATCTGACTTTCAACATCTCGGGAGTTGGCAACCAGGCTTCGCACTATCCCGAGACATGGCCGGGCGTCGTCTGTCCGCAGGTTGAGTGGAAGGTCGAGGAATGGGTCGAGGAAGCCCAAACGACCGGGCAACTCGGAATTAGCAGGATGATCGAACCGGAATCAAGCGAGCCTCGCTGAACAACTCGATGAAACTCACCTGCGCGACCGGCACAGCCCCTGGAAACCGCCAGGCGGAACTCGATCGCACACTCGGCGCCGCCAGCCAGCCCGATTCATGGCCTGACGAGATTGTGCTCCGCGCGGATGGCTGCACGGACGGCACAGCGGAGTTTGTCCGAAACCGGCACCCCGGCGTGCGGCCTTTCGTGCAGGAGGCTTCTGGCGGCCCCACTGTTTGCCGGGACATACTGATCCAGGTCGTGCGCGGCGACATCCTCGTGAGCCTTGATCTGTCCCAATTTCATGCCGTGTGTTGCAACCGCACACAGGATCAGGAACGCAAAGGATGGAAGGTGAGATGACCGGACGCCCATGATTCCTATATTCATCAGCGGCTTGCTTTTGGTCTGTGTTTTGAGCCTGGCGACAGCGTGCCTGTTCGCCCTGCGCCACCGGTCTCAGAGGCGACATCTGAAATTTGAACCGGGCCTTGACCGCGCAGTAAGATTCTCGGGCAATGGTGTTGAAATAATCGAAGTCCGTTGCGACAGGGAAGGGTTTGTGGCGCCTGCGCTGCCAGCCGGTATCACCAGTGGATTTCTTGAATTGGATGTGAAGGCCACGCTCGCAGGCATTTCTTTTGATCCCAAGATTACGCTTGAGGGGGGTGGGTTCTACGATGAGCAAACCGTGGAGCGCGGCGGCAGCGGTCTCCGGTTTTTTAATGTCTCCCGGTTGCTGGGTGCCGGATTGAAGGCCGGGCAAAAGGTCAGGTTGCACGGAAAACGGCTTCGTTGGCGAAGCGGCCCCGCATACCTGCACCTGTCCCGTGAGCAAATCACAAATGGGCAGCGCGTTCTGGTCATCGCGCCACATCCTGACGACGCGGAGATCGCCGCGTTCGGGCTGTATTCCGACACGAGGGCGACAGTCGTTAATCTTACCGCTGGCGACGACAGCGACCGTTACCAAAGCCGGGGGCGGCTGCCCATGAATTTGCCGCGTTCAATGATCGCGCGCATGCGCGTTCTGGAGAGCATCACGATTCCGCAGCTTGGCGGCGTCAACTCGGAGCAGGCCGTGAACCTTTGCTTCCCTGACGGAAAACTGACTGCGATGCGCGACGATCCGGCGCGTGATTTTCGCAGTGCGAGCGTGGAGGCGTTCGACTTTGCCGGACTGCGGCAGTTAAACCGCTCACCGCTCATCCGTGACGGGGCGGACTGCTCGTGGAATTCCCTCATCTTTGATCTGGTGCATATCCTGGCGGAAACCAAACCAGCGGTCATCGTCCTGCCGCATCCAAAACTGGATCCGCATCCGGATCATCTGGCGGCAACGGCAGCCGTGGTCGAAGCCATGCGACAGGTGGGTTTGTCCGAAGGGCGGATGTTTTTCACCCTCGTTCACAACCGCCGCTCCGAGCTTTGGCCTTTTGGTCCCGCCGGCAGTGGTGTGGCCATGCTGCCCCTGCTCGAATGCGACGGGCAATGCGGCGACAGTTTTTACTCGCACCCGCTTTCGGCGGAAAGGCAGACGGAAAAATTTGTGGCGCTGGAAGCGATGCACGACGTGCGCGAGGTGGAATGGCCCGTCGCGTTCCCTAGCGAGGGCGCGGGGCGGCGGTTGAAGGCGGAACTGCGCGCCTTGGGCCATGGGATGGGCCGCGCGCCGACCAGCTATCTGCGCCGCGCCGTGCGGCCGGATGAACTATTTTTGACCGCCTCCTTTGCAAACGGCATTGCCTTGTGCCAGCAGGCGGGGATTGTCGAGTAGGCCGGTTCCAATGGTCATTCCCCAGTCTCACAGCATTGTTATCGCCACGTTCCAGAGGCCCGAAGCGCTCTCGGTCGCGCTCGCCAGCATCGCCGCGCAAACGCGCCCGCCACAGCGCGTCGTTGTTGTCGATGGGGCGTCGGATTGTTCCGCGAAGGCGGTTGTGGAAAGATTTGCGGCATCGCTGCCGGTCGAGTGGATGCGATCTGAGCGACCCAGTGCCGCCGTCCAGCGCAATCAGGGTGCGGATCGAGTGACCACGCCGTTGCTCGCATTCATGGACGACGACGCGGAAGCGCCGCCCGATTTTTTTGAAAAGCTGTGCATCCCATTCGATGACGACACCGCCGGTGCGATCGGCGGCATTTCGGGCCGCATGGCCGGCAGCACGCATCCGCGCCCACGAGGACTGCTATGGCTTTATTACCGGCTCCAGGCGGGCTACTCCGATGCGACTTACGGTGCGCGCCTTTTCGGGCCGGCGATCAATTGTTTTCCTTGCTACGAAGAGCAACGCGACACGCTCATTCCCGCCGATTGGCTGAACACGGCCTGTGTCGTCTATCGCACCGAGCTTTTCAAAGCGGAAAGGTTTCCCGCGTTCGACGGCTACAGCTACATGGAAGACGCGCACCTTTCCGCGCGCATTGCGAAAAAGCACCGTCTCTTTTTCCACTCGCAGGCGATCTTCGAGCACCACAGCTCGGAGAGCGCTATGAAAGCAAACAAGGCGGAGCTTGCCCGGCAGCGCATCCGCAATCAGCGCCTTCTCGCGTGCGAGGTGCTGGGAGTTGGCGGTCCGACGCTGAGCATCAAGATGCTGTTCAGCCGGATCTTCTCGACGGTGTACCTCCTGCGCCGTCGCGCGCCCGGCTGGACAGAGGAAATCCACGGAACCTGGAGCGCATGAATATCCACCGGCTGCCAACCCCGCCGCTGCGCTCGAAATCGTCGCGGCGCACCCCGCCTTCCTCCCGCCCGTGAGCACGCCATCCTGCGGAGTCATGCTTCCGACGCACAATCGCAAGGACGATTTGTGCCGCACTCTCGGCGTGATCGCCCTGCTCGATCCGCCGCCGGACGAGCTGCTCGTCACCGCCGATGCCTGCAGCGACGGCACCGGGGCATTTGTGCGCGCCGCGTTTCCGAGTGCGCGGCTTTTCATCAACGAAACCCCGCGCGGCTCGACGGCCTCGCGCGACGCCATGATGCGTGCAGCGCGCAGCGACATTCTTCTCAGCATCGACGATGACAGCCACCCGATCGAGACCGACGCCGTCGCGCGGCTGCGCGTGATGTTTGCAAACAACCCGCGGCTTGCGGTCGCCTCTTTCCCGCAGCGCAGTGACGAATTTCCCGGAACGCTCTCCGCCCCGGACTTCGGCACGCCGCATTTCGCGGGGACTTATGTGAATGCCGCGTGCGCCTTTCGCCGCGCGGTGTTCGTGGAAATCGGCGGACATTTCTCCCCGTTCTGGAACGCATACGATGAGCCGGATTTCGCGCTCCGCTGCGTCAGCGCCGGCTGGCAGGTGCGTTTCGAGCCGTCGATCACGATCCGGCATCATTTCTCCGCCGTGAACCGCAGTTTCATCCGCATGCACCACCAGCACGCGCGGAACGAGCTGTGGAGCGTCTTCATGCGCTGCCCGCTGCCGCAACTTTGCGGGGTCGTGATTTTCCGCGCCTTCCGGCAGTTTGGCTATGCGTGGACACGCGGGATGAATTGGGTGTTGCGCGAACCGCTTTGGTGGATCGATTGCCTGGCGGGGCTTCCACGTTGTCTGACACAACGGAAACCGGTTCCCTGGCGGCGATACCGGGCATGGATGGAACTCGTGCGCTCCCCGGTCCAATCGGTCGATGAGTGGAACAAAAAGTTTGGCGCCTCATGAATCCGCACCGCCAATACGCAGTCTGCCAGCTCGGCGCGCGCATGCATTACGCCGTGCCGCGCCTGCTCTGCGAAGCAGGCGTCCTGGAGCTTTTTTACACCGACATCTGCGCGCAAAAAGGCTGGCCGCGTCTCCTGGGCCTGATTCCCGGGCCGTTGCGTCCGGCCCCGGTACGGCGTCTCGCCGGGCGGACGGTGAAAGATGTTCCGCCGAATCGCATCCGTGCGTTCACTGGATTCGGCCTCGAATATGCGCGCCGACAAGCCGCAGCGAAAACGCAGGCGGAGTTGTCGGCCGTGTTCTTGTGGGGCGGAAAACGATTTTGCGAACTCATCGTCGAGCGCGGTCTTGCGGGAGCGGATGCTGTTTACACGTTCAACAGCGCTGGTCTCGAGTTGCAGCGTCACGCGCATGCACTCGGAATCGCCACGGTCATGGAACAGACGATCGCGCCAAGGGAAATGGAGACGCGGTTGCTTGCGCGCGAACATGAAAAGCATCCCTCGTGGGAACCCGCTCCCGAAGGCGACGAGGGCGCCACGCAACTCGCTGCGCGCGAACGCGAGGAATGGGCCGCCGCCGATCTCATCCTGTGCGGCTCCGAGTTTGTTCGCGACGGCATCGGTGCGTGCGGAGGTCCGATCGAACGATGCCGTATCGTTCCATACGGCGTGGAGACGGGGCTCCGGCATGCATCGCGGGCTCCTCACGACGGGCCGTTGCGGGTGCTCACGGTGGGTGCGGTGGGGTTGCGCAAAGGATCGCCGTACGTGCTTGCGGCGGCGAAATGCCTTGCCGGCAACGCGCGTTTCCGGATGGCCGGGATGACAGCGGTTTCAAATGACGTTCTGGCCGAACTCAAGGCGCATGTGGAGGTCTGCGGTTCCGTTCCCCGCACGCAAATCGGCGAACACTTCGCGTGGGCCGATGTTTTTCTTTTGCCTTCACTGTGCGAAGGCTCGGCGACCGCGGCATACGAAGCGATGGCCTGCGGGCTACCGGTGATTGCCACGCCGAACACCGGTTCGGTGGTGCGCGACGGCGTCGATGGATTCATTGTGCCGTCGGGCGATGCCGGCGCGATCGTGGAGAAACTCGAGGCGCTGATCGCCGACCCGAAACGCCTCGCGGAGATGTCCGCACAGGCCTGGCAGCGCTCGCGCGAGTTCACACTGCGCAGCTACGGAGAGAGGCTGCTTCACTCTTTGGAGAACTTGTAGCTTAATACCCCCGCAATGGATCCAAACACCCAGCCTCGCCGAAGCATTCCGCCCGCTCGTCCGAAGGTCCATCGGATCGCACGAATCGCGGACAATGCCCCCTGCCCGGATCCGGCAGGATCGGTGGTGTTTCTCGTGGGCCTGCTCTTGACGGGACTTTTTCTACAAGGCTCGATGCCTTCCGCCGTTGCGCGTTTTGCCGCGATCGGCACAGGCGTGAGCCTCGCGGCGAGCATCTTCCTCGATGCGCGTCACGGCTTGCGCAATCTCGTGCGCGCGGATTTGCTCGCACTGGTTTCGCTATATTATTTGTCTTTCTTCGAGTTCCTGTTTCCGCAGCCGAACTTCATCACGATGGTCGATCTGCCCTCGACCTTTCGCGGAGTGACAGCATGTCTGTATGGTTATGCCGGCCTCGTCATTGGCCGGCACTTGCTGCGCACCCGCCGCCAGCCCTTCAAGGAACTTCTCACAACTCCGGTTTCGACGGCACTCATCCTGACCCTGCTCATCGTGAGCTTTTGTATCGGATTTTCCTACATGCTGGCCTGCTCGAATTACAACCCGATGCTGATGGTTTGGTGGTTTCTCGAACCGCGCTTTTCGCAGCCCTGGAGCCGCATGGCGCTCGGCGATGCCAAGGCGATGTTTCACGAACTGGAGATGTGTCTCTTCCTTGTCCCCCCTCTGGCTGGCGTGATCCTCGCGCGGCGGAAGCGATACTCCATCCTCAGCCTGCTTGTGACCGTCTTCGCGTCTGGCTTTGTCTTGTTCTACCGCTTCTGCAACGGCACTCGTTACTATGTGGCCGCCTATCTCATTACGATGCTGGCGGGTTTCGCCTTCGCCGCGTCGGCGAAACAATTCAAGGAAGTCATCATCGCGGCGATCAGCGCGGGCGCGATCATGCTGATCTCGACGGTTCTGATGCTTGAATTTCGTAACATCGGACTGCACGATTTTCTCGCGAACAAACATCAGAAGTACGAACGGACGGATGAGCCGGAGCAAACACTCTTGGTCGATTTCAATCTTTATGTCATCTGCCGCATCACAGATACTTTCCCGCGTCAGCGTCCTTATCTCGGCTGGGAGATTCCTTATCTCGCCATCATCCGGCCCGTGCCACGCGCGCTCTGGCCGGCCAAGCCGCAGGGCATGAGTTTCCCGATCGAGGACGTGATCGGCGCGAGAGGATGGACGGTCGCGGCGACTTTCGTCGGCGAGGCTTACATGGCCGGGGGATGTCTGTGGGTTTTCATGGTCGCCTGCGGGCTCGGGATGCTGGCGCGATGGTGGAATCTGCTCGCCTCACCCCGCAACTCGGAGTTCGGCGTGCTCGTCTATTCCTCGGGGTTTTTTGCGGCAGCCATTGCCATGCGCAGCATTCTCGTTTTGAGTACCGGCGCTGCTGCCATCGGTGCTCACCATCGTCGCAGGATTTCTCCTCATTCGTCGCAACTCGCGACGCCGGCCACTCCCTGCGCCGGCCAGGCATCCTGTGCCCACAAAGTCCTGACGCGCTGATGCATCTTGTCGTCATCTTCGAGAACATTGGCGGCTATCACGCGGCGCGTTTGCGTGCTGCGCAAAAAGCGTGCGCCGCGCGCGGCTGGCGCTTCACGGCGATGCAGATCACAAACGCGCAAAACGAGCATCCGTGGGGCGAACTGGACGCAGAGGCGAGCTCGTTTTCCACCATCACCATCCTCCCGCGTGCGAACGCCCGCGGCAAATTGACCGAGAGGGAGATGCACGCAAGCGGCGCGCGCATGGCGGAGGTGCTCGACGATCTTCGCCCCGACGCCGTGGCGATTCCCGGCTGGGGTTTCGCCTACTCGCGTGCCGCATTGCGCTGGTGCAGGCGGCGGCACGCATTGGCGATTTTGATGAGTGAGAGTAAATGGGATGACGAACCGCGCACGGTGTGGAAAGAGTTTTTCAAGTCGCATCTGTATGTGAAAAAGTTCGACGGTGCCTTGGTCGGCGCGGAATCCCATCGCGATTACCTCGTGAAACTGGGCTTCCCGCGTGGACGCATATTCACCGGCTACGACGTCGTGGACAACGATTACTTCACCCGCCACGCCGATGCCGCGCGGGCGCAACCTTCGCTCGCTCGCGCCCGCCAGCGCATGATTCCTGAGCGCCCTTACTTTCTCGCCGTCACGCGTCTTATACCGCGCAAAAACGTGCCATACCTCATTCGCGCGTATGTCGTGTATCGCGCGCAGGCCGGTGGTGATCCATGGGATTTGGTGATTTGCGGCAGCGGCGTGGACGAGGCCAAACTGCGAGACTTGATAAGCGAAAACAAACTCGAACAGTGTGTGCATCTGCCCGGATTCGTGAGCTACCGCGACATTGGGGACTGGTATGGATTGGCGGGCGCTTTCATTCATCCACCTCTGCAAGAACAATGGGGCCTCGTTGTCAACGAGGCCATGGCGGCGGCGCTCCCCGTGTTGGTTTCGGATCGCTGTGGCTGTTACCGTGAACTGGTTCAGCCGGTTGCGAGCGGTTTCAATCCACAGGATGCAGACGAACTCGCCGCCCTGATGTCGGGCCTTGGCAATGAGACAGACACGGCCGCGCTGGGATCCATCGCCCGCGCACATCTGCAGAAGCATTTCGCACCGGAACATTTCGCAGCGGGTTTGTTGAGTGCGACGGATGCCGCGACGACTTCAAACGTGTTATCCCTTTGACATCACGCCCGCCACTCTCCGTTGGATTCGTCATGTCCTCATTGAGCCGGCTGGGCGGCGGCCTTGTTTCCAGCGCTTCGCATCTGGCCCAAAGTCTCGCCCGGAAATCGAGGGTGAAAATCTTCGGATGGCTGGATGAATTCACTGAGGCGGATGGTGCCGCATGGTTGCCACTCAATCCACAAGCCTTTCCCGTCAGCGGTCCGCACGCTTTCGGTTACGCGCCATCCTTGGGAAAAGCTTTGCGCACTGACCCTGTAGATATCCTGCACACTCACGGACTATGGACTTATCCGTCCGTGGCGACGCGCCACGCGCACAAGCCTTATCTCGTGTCGGCTCACGGCATGCTGGATGCCTGGGCCTTGCAAAACTCTCGCTGGAAAAAGCGGATGGCTGGCTGGTTCTTTGAAAACGCTCACTTGCGCCGCGCCGCGTGCCTGCACGCACTCTGCCCGGCGGAAGCAGAAGCCTTTCGCGCCTATGGTTTGACGAATCCCATCTGCGTCATTCCCAATGGCGTGGACCTGCCAGAGGAACTGGTGGAAGGCGATCCCCCTTGGTCCAGGTCGATTCCTTCCGACCACAAAGTATTGCTTTACCTCGGACGACTCCATCCCAAGAAGGGTTTGTTGAACTTGCTCCACGCATGGTCAGACTCACAAAGCCACCCCTGGCATTTAGTCATCGCAGGATGGGATCAAGGAGGATACGAAACCGAACTGCGCGAGTTGACTCGCCGACTAGGTCTTGAAAAATCCGTTCACCTTTCCGGCCCGTTATTCGGAACATCCAAGTCCGCCGCGTATCGTGGTGCCGATGCTTTCATTCTTCCATCCTACAGTGAAGGCCTGCCGATGGTAGTCCTGGAAGCCTGGGCTTACTCAAAGGCCGTCCTTATGACCAGGGAGTGCAACCTGTCCATGGGTTTTGAAGCGCAAGCCGCACTTGAAATCAGGCCCAGCCAGGATGGTATAGCAGAAGGTCTCCGTAGTTTGTTTTCCATCAAGGATGAAGCTCGTGAAAAGATGGGGTTGCGTGGAAAGGAGCTGGTCGCCACGCATTTTAATTGGGTGACGATCGCCGACCAGATGCATGCCGTTTATGAATGGGTTCTCGGCGGCGGCAAACCCTCTTCAATTCTTGAATGAAAACCGTCACCAAAATTACCGTCTCTGCTCTTGTCCCTCTTCTTGGAATCGAAGCGGGTCTCCGCTCGATAGGTGGCTTTGGTAATCCTGCTTTGCTGGAGAATGACCCAGATATGGGTTACCTGTTCAGAGCGGAACAAAATGTTCATCGCCTTGGTCGCACGATTAAGATCAACAGATTTCACCAATGTTCGGATGAAGCTGCCCCGCTGCCTATTTGTCGGAGATTCTGTCACGTTCGGCGGCGCCCCTTTTGATCAAAAAGAGATCTTTATGAGGTTCCGCGAAACATCAGCAGCCGCAGGCCGTTCAAGCAGACGAGCACGGTGCTGCCTTCGTGGCCGATCACGCCCAGCGTGAGCGGCAGGTTCAGGCCGAGCGCGGAGGCGATGAGGACGACGATCACGCCCATCGCGAACGCGAGGTTCTGGTAAACCACACGCCGCGCGTTGCGGCTCAAGCCGATCGCAAAGGCGACGTTGTGCAGGTTGTTGCTCATCAAGACGACATCGGCGGTTTCCATCGCCACATCGGTGCCGGCGGCTCCCATCGCGATGCCGACGCTGGCCGCCGCGAGCGCGGGGGCGTCGTTCACGCCGTCGCCGACCATGGCCACGACGTCGTGTTGCTTCATCGATTTCACGAGCGCCATTTTTTCCTCCGGGCGCAACTCGGCGTGTACCTCGTCGATGCCCGCCTGCCGCGCGATGGCCTCGGCGACGTGGCGGTTGTCGCCGGTCATCATCACCACGCGCTTGACGCCGATCTTCCTCAGTTCTCGCACCGCTTCCGGCGCGTCGGCGCGCAGCACGTCGGCAATGGCGATGACGCCGAGAAAATGCGCCGTCGTTTTGTCCTGATCGAGCCGCGCAACGATCACCGCGGTCTTGCCGTCGCGCTGGAATTCGCGCATGTGCTCCACGGCTGCCTGCGGGTCGGTGCAGGGGAACTTTTCAAAAAACCGTTCGTTGCCAACGCCGATGCGCTGGCCGTTGACCACCGCGCTCGCGCCCTGGCCGGAGACGGACTGGAAACCGGCACACTCGTCGATCGCAATTCCACGGCGTTTGCACTCGGCGACGATCGCCTGGGCGAGGGGATGCTCTGAGCGCGCTTCCACGGTGGCGGCAAGCTGAAGGGCGTCCTGCTCATTGCTTGCGAAGATATCCGTGACCCGCGGCTTTCCTTCGGTGAGCGTGCCGGTCTTGTCGAAGACGACGACCTTCACATCGGCGGTTCGTTCAAGATGCGCCCCGCCTTTGAAGAGTACGCCGCGCCGCGCCGCGCCGCCGATGGCCGATAAAATCGATGCCGGCGTGCTGATGATGAGCGCGCACGGAGACGCGACCACCATCACGGTCATGGCGCGGTAGAAAATCGCGTCGAAAGATCCGCCTCCCATGAGAAGCGGCACGAGGATCAGCGCCAGCGTGAAACCGATGACGCCCATCGCGTAGTATTGTTCCGCGCGGTCGAGCCAGCGCTGCGTCTCCGCCTTTTCGCTCTGCGCCTCCTCGACCATTTGAATCAACCGCGCAATGGTCGAATCCTTCGCGAGCTTCTTCACGCTCACCTCGATCGCGCCGGTCTGGTTGATCGTGCCGGCGAACACGCTGTCGCCGACATGCTTGCTGACGGGCATCGACTCGCCGGTGAGCGACGATTCGTCGAGCGTGCTGTGGCCTTCGATCACCGCGCCGTCAAGCGGGACACGCTCGCCGGGACGCACAATCAAGCGATCGCCGATGACGAGGTCATCGATGGGCAGCGAGACGGTCTGGCCGTCGCGCCGCACCAGGGCCTTGTCGGGACGCAACTGCATGAGCGCGTGAATCGCCTTCCGCGTGCGCTCCATGGCGTAATGCTGGAGCACGTTTGAAAGCGAAAACAGAAAGAGCAGCATCGCGCCTTCGAGCGGATGATCGACGTACGCTGCGCCGAGAGCCGCGAGCACCATGAGGAGATCGACGTCGATGGTGGCGTTGCGCAGCGACTGCCAGCTCGCCTGCACGCCGAAGAATCCGCCAGTGACGTAGGCGAGGAAAAAGAGGACGTGAGTCGCGAATTGCGGCATCCCGGTTTTCTCGCCGATAAAAGCCGCCGAGAGAAAAACCAGCGTGGCGGCTGTGAAGACGATTTCGAGCCGCTCGCCGGTGAACCAGTGTTTGAGCCACTGGCCGAGTGTGGCCGGCTTTGCGGCGGAGAGTGATTCGGGCAACTCGTAAGTGCGAACCGGTGCTCCGGTTTTCCGAACCTCCTCCAGCACGCGATCCGCTGGCAGTGTTGCCTCGTCGAACGTGACGCTCATGATTCCGCCAATGAAAGTCGCCGTCGCGTGGCGGATGCCGGGGATTTTTTGCGCACGCGCCTCAAGCTTCATCGCGCACGCTTCGCATGCCCTGCCCGCGAGCCGCATCGTGCATCTCTCGAAATGCCGGTGGAGTTGCGGCACGACTTCGCGCGCCACTTCTTCGACTTCGGCTTCGGAGATGTCGGCAGGATTGTACGCGAGCACAACGGACGGCCCGGCTTCGTTGACTTCCGCGGCAACGATGCCGCGATGGCTCATCAACTTTTCGGCGTCCGCAAGGCAGAGACCGTTGTCTTCGTGTCGTTCGTTATCGCTCATCGGGTTTTTTGTCGCACAGTCCAATCAACATGGCACCACCGATCTTGTAAAATGTGTGCTGCGTTTTGTCCCTCGAAAAAGGGGTTTGCAGCGTCGCGGGGCTGAATTCATCTTCACGGGCGAATGAATACCGGATTCCTCGACAAATTGATCGAACGCATCGGGCGCGTCGGGCCGGAGGATGTGCAGAACTATCTGGTGCGGCTCGCGCGTGAGAAGGGTTTTCTCGAGACGATCTTCAACGCCATTCATGAAGGCGTGATCGTGACGGACGAAAGGGGGCGCATCAATTTCTTGAACCAGGCGGCGTGCGATTTGTTCGGGCTGCAGCGTGAACATTGCCTCGGCAAGCCGCTTTCCGAAAGGGTCCGCGGGCTGGACTGGGATTCGCTCGTCGCCTCGGAGAGAATCGTGAGCCGCGACATGGAGGTGTTTTATCCGCGGAACCGGTTTCTGAATTTCTACGTCGTGCCACTGAACATCACGAAGCCGGAAACCGGAAACCGGAAACCGGAAAGGAAAAGACAGGCGGCGCGCGCATCCGCTTCGCCACTCCTGGGCTACGCGATCATCCTGCGCGACATCACCGAGAGCCGCCGCTCCACGGCGGAGACGATCGAGTCGGAGCGTTTGTCCGCGCTCACGCTGCTCGCGGCGGGTGTTGCGCATGAGGTGGGGAATCCGCTGAACTCCCTTCACATTCATCTCCAGCTCATGGAGCGCAAAGTGCGGAAGCTGCCGGAGCGCGCCCGCGAGGACCTGGACGAGTCCATTCGCATCGCGAAGGAGGAAATCAAGAGGCTCGACGACATCGTGAACCAGTTTCTGCGCGCCATCCGGCAGGCGCCGCTGAACCGTCAACCCGAGAACATCAACCACATTCTGCACGAGTCGCTGGCGTTCCTCGCGCCGGAAATCAAGGACCGCGACATCCTTGTCGAGCAGGAGCTGCGCTCCGACCTGCCGTTGATCGACGTCGATCGCAACCAGCTCAAGCAGGCGATCTACAACGTGACCAAGAACAGCATCCAGGCGATGAAGAGCGAAGGCATCCTGCACATCAAGACCGACGCGGATGACAGCCACGTCTCGATCCAGTTCAAGGACACCGGCGGCGGAATCTCGCCGGAGAACATGAGCAAGATCTTCGATCCCTATTTCACGACGAAGGCGTCGGGCTCGGGCCTGGGCCTGTTGATCGTGCGGCGCATCGTCCGCGAGCACGGCGGCGAAATCGACATCATCAACGACGAAGGCCGAGGCATCACGCTCACGATCCGCCTGCCGCGCCACGATCAGAGGGTGCGGATGCTGGAGGGAGGGGAAGTGAACCGGCAGGACGGGAGATGAGTTGATTCGTCCCTCGAAGGCAAGGCGCTCGAAATCTCCGGACATGCAAAATTGAGTCGCCCTTTTCGAAGGCGACCTTGTAGAAAGCAATCGTGGCACTGGAAAACTTTCCTTCATTCATCAAGAACAGCTACGAGATCCACGAATGGCGTCACGCGTCCGCCATTCTTCAGGCGGATTTTCCTGGCGAATACACAGACATTTGTGACGTGTCTTTGCGACTCGGCTTGAGAAAAGCGCAATTTTCACTGGCGGCGGGACGCAAGAGTGATGTTGTAAACGAGATCGATTTAACTGAAGTGAGTCATTCAAAATAGAATTCAAATGAATGCCGTAATAATTGAGATTAGAGGTGGTGTTGTTCAGGCCGCATACGGTGACGCGCCGTTAGACTTGGTGATTGTGGATTGGGACGAAGAAGACTCCCCTTCCGATCGGCATGTTGCTTTCAATTTCTCAATAAGCTCCCTTAGTGACTTACCTATCGAGACTCGCAACGCGCTTTGTAACATC
The DNA here is from genome assembly GCA_963751395.1 of uncultured Verrucomicrobiae bacterium. Classification (GTDB taxonomy): domain Bacteria; phylum Verrucomicrobiota; class Verrucomicrobiia; order Chthoniobacterales; family Chthoniobacteraceae; genus CAVVUC01. The sequence goes on from CAVVUC010000002.1 coordinate 599,790, forward strand.
GCATGATTGTAGTCTCTCCGACTGATGTTTGGATGGCTGCGGCGATGGAAGCATGCAAGAATTCTTTGGTCGTATCCAGCCCGTATGTGGGAGCGTATTTGGCGAAAGCGATTGATGACCTTGATGAGACTGTTTCTGTTACTCTCCTTACGCGAACAACCTTAACGGATTTCGCCAGTAATTCTTCCGACTTCGATGCCGTGTGTGATATTGCAAGGCGAAGCAAGGGAGTTCTTAGTCTTAGTGCGCTCCACGCGAAGGTTTATGTATTTGATCAATGTAGAGCACTAATCACTTCGGCAAACGCGACCTATTCTGGAATGTATCGAAATCGAGAATGCGGCTTTGAACTCACCAAGAGTAAACATGTGCGAGAGTTGTTATGTCATATTCGGTCTGGTTTTGGAGCAAGGCCAGCTCCGCAACTTTGGACCCTCGAAGACTTGGAAGAGCTTCGTAGCTCAATCGAAGCTATTAGGGCCGCAATGCCGAGAGTCCCGAACATCGCGCAATCGCAGACTACAGATGCCCAACGTGTTGAACTGCCTAGAAGACATTTTCGTGGTTTGGTGGAGAGCCTTCCAAGTTGGACTCAACTAACTATGGAGGGCGTTTCGCAAATATCATCCAGCGTATTCACGATGGAGGAGGTCTGGCAGAAATGCCGTCCTCTAGCCTTAGAGAGGTTTCCCCTGAATCGGCATGTTCGGGAGAAACTGCGACAGCAAATGCAGCGTCTTCGCAACCTAGGGTTGATCTCTTTTCTTGGTAGAGGGCTTTACGAAAGGCTGGCTTATCAGCGGTGAGGCTAAATTGCGTAATGGAAACCGTCGTCAAAAAATTTCGATTATGGCAAGTTCTTTCCGGCCAAAGCGAATAGCGCGTTTCACATTCGGGGCGGCATTGCGAATCTACTCTTTTTTGAACGAATGAATCCCACCATCCTGATCGTCGATGACGAGAAGCACACGCGCGACGGGTTGCGCGCTTCGCTCGAAGACAACTTCGATGTGTATGTCGCCTCGGACATCAAGGGGGCGCTGAGCACGCTCGAAGCGGACACGATCGACCTGATTCTCACCGACCTGCGGCTCGGCGGCGACGACGGGATGAAGCTCATCGACGAGGTGCTCAAGCGTCCGCATCCGCCGATCTGCATCATGATGACCGCTTACGGCACGGTCGATACGGCAGTCGAGGCGATGAAACACGGCGCGTATGATTTCGTTACGAAGCCGATCAACATCGACAGGCTCGAAATCCTGATCAATCGCGCGCTGCGTAGCCGCGACACGGAGAAGGAGGTGGTCGAGCTCAAGCAGCAGGTCGAGAAGAAGTTCGGGCTGGAAAGTTTGATCGGCGAGTCGGCGGTGATGCATGAGATTTTCGACACGATCAAACAAGTGGCGCCGACACGGGCGACGGTATCGATCCAGGGCGAGAGCGGCACGGGCAAGGAACTGGTGGCGCACGCGATCCACAACCTGAGCAACCGCAACAAGTCGAAATTCGTGGCGGTGCATTGCGCGGCGCTTTCGTCGCAGTTGCTCGAAAGCGAGCTGTTCGGACACGAGCGCGGCGCGTTCACCGGCGCGGTCGAGCGGCGCGTGGGGCGGTTCGAGCAGGCGAATGGCGGCACGCTTTTTCTCGACGAGATCGGCGAGATCAATGCCAGCACGCAGGTGAAGATTCTGCGCGCGCTCGATCCGGGCGTGTTCGAGCGGGTGGGGGGCAACCAGCAGATCAAAGTGGATGTGCGGCTGATCACCGCGACGAACAAGAACCTCGAAAAGCTCGTGGCCGAAGGGAAGTTTCGCGAGGATCTTTTCTACCGGCTGAACGTGGTGCAGGTGGTGCTGCCGCCGTTGCGCGAGCGGAAGGAAGACCTGCCGATGCTCGTGAACGCGTTTTTGAAAACATTCGCGCAGGAAAACAACAAACCGCAGCGGGAGCTGACCTCGGACGCGATGAACAGCATTTTAAGCTACGACTGGCCGGGTAATGTCCGCGAACTCCGCACCGCGATCGAACACGGCGTGGTGATGGCGACCGGGCCGAAGATTACGCTGCGCGATCTGCCGATGGCGCTCCGGCAATCGGCGACGGGCAGGGGAGAGGCGCTCGCGGCGGCAAAGTTCCTTGTCGAAAAAGGCCAGCATTTGAATTTGCACGAAACGGAACATCGCCTCATTATGCGCGCTCTCGATGAATGTGACGGGAACATTACCGAAGCTGCAAGAAAGCTTGGAATCAGCCGTCGCACCCTCCACCGAAAACTAAAAGCTCAAAAGCAACTCAACAACGAATCTCAAATAGATGGCAACTGAAACCAAGGTCCAGGCGTTCGTTCACGCGCTTGAGGAAGGCGGCTGGGTCGGCAAGATCCGGTTCGCATTGCTCGCGGCGGCTGTGGCGGCGGTGTATTCGCTTTTCATTTTCGCAAACTTCCGCGGGCTGTCGCATCCCAAGGCGATCGACCAGGCGCAGGTTTCGCGCGAGATCGCCCGGGGCAACGGCTTTTCCACCAAGTTCATCCGGCCGCTCGCGGTCTGGCAGTTCCAGCGATACAAAGGGGTGGTGCCCGTGGACAAGGTGCCCGACACCTACAACGCGCCGCTGGGGCCGGCGATCAACGCGGCGGCGATTTTGCTGACCAAGAGCACCTGGAAGATGGGGATGAAAGACATCGTTTACGAGAGCGACCGCATCATCGCCGCGCTGCAAATCGCATTTTTCCTGATGTCGGTGGGCGTGAACTACTGCACGGCCAAACGGCTTTTCGACCGCCGGCTTGCGGTGCTCGGGATGGGCCTGGTGCTCGTCGCCAATGTCTTCTGGCAGTTTGCGATCACGGGTTTGCCGCAGATGCTGATGCTGCTGATTTTCAGTTGCTGCACCTACGTCATGGTTCGTGCGGTCGAGGCGAGGCAGGAAGGCAGGTCGCCCTTGAAGTGGCTCGCTCTGGCGGGCTTTCTGTTCGGGTTGCTCGCGCTCACGCATGCGATCACGATCTGGATTTTTCTCGGGGCGCTGATTTTTTCCGGGCTTGTCTTCAGGCCGTGGGGGCGCGACGCCGCGATCATGCTGGCGATCTTTCTCCTGGTGTATTCGCCGTGGCTGGTGCGCACCTACAAGGTCTGTGGAAGACCGTGGGGGCTTGCGTTCTATTCCTGCCTCTACCAGATCAAGGGAACGGACTCTGAAATCATGCGCAGCACTCAGTTTGATTCCGCCGGGATCAGTCCGACGACGTTCCGTAGAAAAATCCAGGATCAGACCATTGGGCAGTTCGAGGAGATCTACAAATATCTGGGCTTCAGCCTTGTCGCGCCGGTTTTCTTTTTGTCGCTGCTGCACCAGTTCAAGCGCCCCGACACCGGCCTTTTTCGCTGGGGTATTCTCGCCATGTGGCTTTGCGCGGTGTTCGGGATGTCGTTTATGGGGATGGATTCGGAGACGACCACCCTCAAATCCACCGATCTCCATGTGCTGTTTGTGCCGCTGATGATTTTTTATGGACTCGGGTTTGCGCTCGTGCTGTGGACCCGGCTGGAGATCGGGCTCCCAATGCTGCGCATGGGTTTTATCGCCTTCATCTTTCTCGTCTCCGGCTTTCCGCTGATCAACACGCTCCTCGCCGGCTCACAGGGCCGTGTGCAATGGCCGCCTTACGTGCCCCCGTACATCGCGATCCTCAGCACATGGACGAACGAGAAGGAAATCATCGCATCCGACATGCCGTGGGCGGTTGCGTGGTATGCCGATCGCAGGAGCCTCTGGCTCCCAAACAGCATCACCGATTTTGTGGATCTCAACGACTACACGAAGCTTGGCGGCAGCATCGTCGGGTTGTATCTGACACCGATTACGGGCAATGCGCCATTCGTTGCCGGAGTCGTAAAGGGCGAATACAAGGAGTGGGCGCAGTTCATCATGCGCAATGTCACCATGAGGGACTTCCCGCTGAAGGCGGTCGTCCCCTTGCCGATCGAAAACGAGTGCGTCTTTTACAGCGACCGGGACCGCTGGTCGGAGAAGGCCGACTAACCAGACCGATGGCAAAGACTCACGAGCAGAAAAAGGAGGAGCCGACGTTCGAGAGCGCGATCGAGCGGCTTGAGGCCATCGTGGAGCAGATGGAGTCGGATAAAATGCCGCTTGAAGATCTGCTCGTCCGGTACGAGGAAGGGGTGAAACTCGTGAAACTCTGCACTGAAAAACTGGAAACCGCGGAGAAACGAATCGAAATCATCGCGCGCAATGCAGCCGGCAAGCCGCAGGTGACCGAATTCGAGCCCGCGGAAAAAGCCCCGCAGAAAGAAAACGACGACGTCCGGCTTTTTTGATTCCTATGCGCCTCCTCGACAAAATCAATTCACCCGCCGACGTCAAAGCGCTCGACGAAAAAGACCTCCCGGCGCTCGCCCAGGAAGTGCGCGACGAACTTATCGCCCTCCTGTCGGAGAACAACCCGAATTCCGTGGGCGGCCACCTCGGGCCGAACCTTGGCGTTGTCGAATTGACGATCGCCATGCATCGCGTGTTCGACACGCCGGCGGACAAGTTTGTCTTCGATGTCAGCCATCAGGGATACGTTCACAAGCTTCTCACGGGACGCCGCGAGCGATTCCACACCATGCGCCAGTATCAGGGGCTGAACGGGTTCCTGCTGCGCACCGAGAGCGAGCACGATTGCTACGGAGCCGGACACGCGGGCACGGCGCTCTCCGCGGCTCTCGGCATGGCCGTCGGGCGCGATTTGCGCGGCGGGAACGAGCACGTCGTGGCCGTCGCGGGCGACGCGGCGTTCACCTGCGGCGTGAGCTACGAGGCGCTGAACAACGTGGCGCACTCGACCAGGAAACTCATCGTCGTGCTCAACGACAACGAGTGGTCGATCGCAAAAAACGTCGGAGCCATCGCGCATTATTTCAACCAGATCACCACGCATCCCACCTACGCGCATCTGCACGACCAGGCGGCAAGATTCGTCGAGATGATCGGCGGTAAAGAGGCGGTCAAGCTGGCGCATCGCGTGGAAACAGGCGTCAAGCATCTGCTCCTGCCGAATACGCTCTTCGAGGACCTCGGCCTGCGTTACTACGGCCCGATCGACGGGCATGACGTGAATCTTTTGATCCGCACCTTCGAGTTCCTGAAAACGCAAAACGAACCGGTTCTGCTCCACATCCTCACCCAGAAAGGGAAAGGCTACGCGCCCGCGCTGGAGAAGCCCGATAAATTCCACGGGCTCGGAAAATTCAAGCAGGACACCGGCGAAACCATTCCGGCCAGCGCGCCGACCTATTCGGAATTGCTCGGCAAGACGCTGGCAAAATTCGCCGACACCAACAACAAGATCGTCGCAATCACCGCAGCCATGCCGACGGGCACCGGCATCGTGCATTTCGCCAACAAACATCCCGACCGCTACTACGACGTGGGCATCGCCGAGGAGCACGCCGCGCTTTTCGCCTGCGGCCTCGCGACGCAGGGGTTCAAGCCGTTTCTCGCGATCTACTCCACCTTCATGCAGCGCGCCTACGACATGATCATTCACGACATGGCGCTGCAAAATCTGAACGTCGCGCTCTGCATGGACCGCGCCGGGCTCAGCGGCGACGACGGCCCGACGCATCACGGTCTGTTCGACATCGCGTATCTGCGCGGCGTGCCGGGGCTCGTCCACATGCAGCCGAAGGACGAGGAGGAATTCGCCGACATGCTCTGGACCATGGCGAACTATCAGGGCGGCCCGATAGCGATCCGCTACCCGCGCGGCGCAGGCACCGGCGCGGTGCCGAAGGAGTCACCGAAGCTGCTGGAAATCGGCAAGGCGGAAGTCGTCAAGCACGGCACCCAGGTCGCGATCTTCGGACTCGGCGGCATGTGTTCCATGGCGCTCGAAGCCGCGAAAATGCTGGAGGCGCAGGGCATCTCGACCGCCGTCATCAACCCGCGCTGGATCAAGCCGCTCGACACCGGCACGATCGAATTCTTCGCGCGCAGCGTCGATGTCATCTGCACGATGGAAGACCACGTCCTGCAGAACGGCTTCGGCTGCGCGGTCATGGAACATCTCGCCGAAGCGATGATCAAGACACCCGTCGTGCGCGTCGGCTGGCCCGACCAGTTCATCGAGCACGGTGCGGTTTCGATTTTGCAAAAGAAACACGGCATCACCGCCGGGGCCGCTGTCGAGAAGGTCCTCCCCTTCATCAAGAAAACAGCCGCCGCCCCGAAGACTGCCGCGTAAAGGCACACACGGTTGGCGCGCCAAAGTGGGTGCTTGCGCCCGATCAATGCATGGTATTCGGGGATGCAGGTGCGTCCATCGACCGCCCATTTAGCCTACCACAATCTGACGGTGCCTGTCATTTGCGGGAAACAATCTGAGCGATTGGGAGTCGTGCGCGTGTTCGCGAAGCTTCAATAGGTTTCCAAGGATTCGCTCCACGACTATCACATTCACAGCGTTTCCAAGCGCCTTGAACGCCGCAATACCCTCCGGCAAGTGCTCCAAGTCATTCATGGATTGCAAACGAGCACACTCGCGCGCCGTCATGTAACGACGTTCCCAACCAATAATCGGAATCTGTGTTGTCGTCATGGCAACGAGCGATGGTGCTGTGTTGTCGCGCTTGATGCGGACACCCGATGCACGGAATTGGATAACGTATTGCCAGATTTCACGCTTCTCGCCCTGACAGTTCCATTCCAGCTTTTGCAGACTCGGCGGGAAGGCTTGAATCTTGGGTAGCCATGGATCAATCAGCTTCTTGTATTCGAGATAGAATTCCCGGTTCTGCCGCAGGAAAAGCTTTTTCCAGTGGGGAAACGCGCCGCGCCCGTAACGGGCATGACTAGGAACAAGTTTAAGGATTTCTTCCCGTGATTTACCATTGAGCGACACGCCGTAACAGCCGCGGGTTCGTTGAAGTTCGTCGAGCGGTACGCGGGAAAGCGCGTCACGGTCATATGGATACGTAGCCCGAAACTCCATGCTCCAAATCGGGAACGATGGAAGTTTGGCGTAGTCAGGGAGCAATCCCAAGAATTCTTGCCACACTTCTAGACAACGAATCACTCGAGGACTCAACTTACCGGCTTTAGGAGGGTCTTTGTCGAGCACCGTCCGGATCGAAACGTCTTTTGTTTCTGTTTCGGCCACCGGCCATTCAAAGCCAGCAAGCTTGCCAAGCTTGCCGACCATGTAGATGCGCTCGCGAATCTGCGGAACTCCAAACTGATGCGGCGAGAACTGGCGACAGTCCACGTCGTAGCCCAGCGCCTCTAACGCCCGTTTGACTTTCTGGTATGTGTTGCCTGAATCGTGACGGACGAAGTGCGCCACATTTTCCAAAATCATCAACGGCGGACGGCGTAGTTTCAAAATCTCAACAATATTCCAGAACACCGTGCCACGCACTGCATCGTCCCAGCCCATCTGGTCACCGGCTTTCGAGAACGGCTGGCAAGGGAAACCCGCGCAGAGCAAGTCATGCGGGGGAACTTCATTTGGCTTTACGTTGCGAATGTCGCCACACGGTTTGATGCCGAAATTTTTCTCATACACCTCGCGTAATTCCTCATCAATCTCGCTGGCGAAGACGCACTCACCACCAAGATGCTCTGCGGCCTGATGGAAGCCCCCAAGGCCAGCGAACAAGTCCGCAAATCTGAACTTTGAGCCAGTGTTCATGCGGCACGCTCTAGTTTCGCGATGCGCGGCGTGACCCATTCGCACAGATGCTTGTTAAGCTTTTCTGGAATCCATGCACCACCATCATTCCCAGCCGAAAGCAAACGAACACGATCCAGCAGCAACCCGTCCACCTTGTTGCTCACTCGCTTGAATTCCTCATCGGTGAACACGTATGGCGTTACGAACGACCTCTGAGGTGATACGGCTGTAAAGCGAATAATCTTTCCCCACTCCTTCATGTTGGGAGTTCCAAGCTTGTGTTCGTGGTGTTTTCCACTCGCGCACTGGACGAAGATAGTCGGCAATCCGGGGCGAGAATCATCAAAAGGACGATAACAGACAATATCCAGACCAGCTTCATTGGCTTGCTCGGAAACCCACGGCTCCAGATCGCCTTCAGGTTCTCGAAGAATCTTGGCCACAGTCGAAACTACTGTTTTGATCTTTGCTGCGTTATCAGGTGACCATCCTGCTCGATGAACCTTCCATCCGGGGAGCAACTTTGCCAAAGCCACTTCTGCCACTTGCTCAAACAATTGCCCTTGTTTTGTATAATTCTTACCCAGCGCCGTTGACCATTTAGGATACCACTTCGCGCAAGCCAGCGTTAAACAGAAGGCGTAGGCTGAAACATTTTCCCAATCCTTCGTTCTGACAATTCGATCTCCATTTATTTCAAAAGGTGAACTGGCAGACAGGCATTGCCGCCGACGGCGGAGTTCGGTGAAAGTGTTGTCAACGAGTTCCCAAGCGAATTCCTGGCTCTCGTAAATCTCTTCTTCGGTAAGAACGTCAACGATGTTTGAGCCGGAAATGTAAGGTAGTTTGACGAACGCAAGACTGGCCTCAGCCCAATCGCACAAAGCATCCAACTTGACCTTGTGTTCCGGATCGACCGAGCGCGCCATGCCAACCTGTGGGAGCACTAACATTCAAACTACCTCCTTGCCAGGAGATATTGGAATAACTTTTCGGAGTTGATCCGCATCGGCGACCACGCGTTCCACCGCCGATTTAATTTTGGTTGAGTGGGTATGTTGATGAAGTCGCCCCAAAGCCAATTCGATATTGTCTGCTGCGCCCTCCAAAAGATCGACCAATTCTGGCTCGTCAGCGCCGGCGACGCGCAGCGCAAAATCAAAGTTAGGATTCGTCGTTCGTTCAAGATATTCAACAGCCTTGTCACTTTCCAGAGCTTTACCCAGCTTATCAACATATCGGGAGTCAGTAAAAAGCGGCGGATTCTTCTCATCCCCAAAGAGCCACTTGGCAAAATGGGTCAATGCCTTTAGTCGGCTCGGGGGGACAGGTTTCTTTGCTTTGGCTGGGTCTGCCAAAATGTCGATTTGGAGGTATTTCTGCACGCCTTCCGTTCGGAGAGAGAGATATAGCACGCTGAACTTCTTTTCGACCTTTTCCAATGCGATGTCATCCATGTCTTCCATCTGGAGTAGCAGCCGGTAAGAAATATAGTGCTGTCGGACGGCTGGCGTCTTGCTGCCAATTTTTTTTCGCACTTCATCATACGACAACTTCCGCTTCTCGATCAGCTTTGAGATGAACTCGGCTTTCTCTGCTGGCTTCCACTCTTTGATGCCCGTCACATGGCGAAATCCCAAGAAAGCATCAACTTCGTCTCTCGATGTCGCAATCAGATATGGAATTTTCGCGAACAGGGCGGGAGGAATTTTTTTGTTGGTGATGATCTCATCCCATTTACGACTGATTGCTTTTCCTGCGACCGCCAACGCTAAGAGGCGTAGAGCCGCCAACCGACGATTCCCTTCGACTACCACGTTGGTTACAGAACCATACAGTTTTTCCTTAACGACGATGAGAGCCTCTTGCGGCCAGAATCCATTTTCAACAAAGGACACTGCGAGTTCTTCGAGCGTCCAGTCCTGCATGAGGGAAAGAACCTTTTCCTGCGACACATCGCTACCCGTATTCTCGCGCCCGAGCCGTGGATTCAGCGGATCGAGATTGAGATATTCCTTGCCGTGAGCTTCATCAATCGCAGCGTATTGAATCTCGGTGTTCATATCAGTTCTTCCAAACAAGAATGCATGGTTGTCGTTTCGTTGGCTAGAATGAATCCGGCCCGGCCCGCTGCGCATTTTCGGCGAGTGCGCGGCGCGGCGGCGTCGAGGCGCAGGGGAAGGAAGCGGCGCTCCTTGTTCAGCACGTCGCGAAAGCGGAATGTGCCCGCCTCCAACTGCGCCCAGTCCGAGCCGAACGCATTCGCCGACATGCAGAGCACCAGCACGCGCGAGCGCTCCAGCCCTTCCTCGATCTTCGGCGGGATGCTGTCGCCGGGCTTGAGCACCCATTCATCGAACCACACCTTCAGCCCGTTCTGCCGCAACCGCTCCGCCAGCGGTCGCACCACCGCCTTGTCCTTCGCGCTGTGGCTCAGGAAGACGTCGTATTGGAATTCTTCAGGCATGTTCGAGATGGTTTTGCCAGGTCGCCTCGATCATTTGCTGGGAATGATTGGCCATTCCGGGACAATGACGGCCTTCGGGTGAAAATCCGACACAAAAATCCAGAAATGCGCGGTCTTGGAAGGGGCGGCAACTTTGCCAGCGGCGTTGCTCAATTTCTTGAGAGAGTGTACGAACGCGCTACCACGATGAGCATGATCGAAGCAGACGGCCTCACCAAAACTTACCGCACCTATCGCAAGGAGCCGGGGCTGTGGGGCGCGGTGAAGGGTCTCGGCAAGCGCCAGTATGATGAAGTCCGCGCCGTCGATGGCGCGAGTTTCAAGATCGAGGAGGGCGAGTTCGTCGGATTCCTTGGGCCGAACGGCGCCGGCAAGACGACTGTGCTGAAAATGTTGTCGGGTTTGTTGAATCCAACCGCCGGGAAGGCCCGCGTCCTCGGTTTCACGCCGTGGGAGCGGCGCGATGAGATGAAGCGGCAGTTTGCGTTGTTGATGGGGCAGAAGAACGCACTCTGGTGGGACTTGCCCGCGCGCGAATCGCTCGAACTCAATCGCGCGATCTACGGTATCGACCGGAAGAAATTCGACGCCATCGTAGGAGGCTTGTCGGAGTTGCTGGAAGTGACAGACAAGCTGAGCGTTATGGTGCGCGAACTCAGTCTTGGCGAGCGGATGAAGATGGAACTGATCGCGGCGCTGCTGCATTCGCCGCGCGTGTTGTTTCTCGACGAGCCGACCATCGGCCTTGATGTCGTGAGCCAGAAACGGGTGCGCGAGTTTCTGCGGCTCTACAACTCGGAGAACCGCATCGTCACCATGCTCACGAGCCATTACATGCAGGACATCGAGGAGCTTTGCCAGCGGGTCATCATCATCGACCACGGCAGGATTTTTTTCGACGGCCCGCTCACGGCGATCATCGACCGCTTTGCGACGCACAAGATTCTGAGCCTCGTTTTTGCCGATCCAGTCAGCCACGATTTCAAGGCGCTCGGCGAAGTGGTCGAGCAAAGCGCCGAGACGATCGTGCTCAAGGTGCCTCGCGCGAAGGTCACGGAAACCTGCCGGGCGGTGCTGGGGACTTACAACGTCACCGACATCAACGTCCAGGAACTGCCGATCGAGGAGGTGATCCGTCAGTTATTTGGCGAACAGGCGCACGCGGACAACGCGCACGCTTAACGCGTTTCCTTCCGCAAAAGCCGGAAGGAAACTACGCTGCCAATGAACCCGCCCCGGATGCCGAACCTTTCGCGCGCCGCGCTTTGGACTGCGGCGGCTTGACGCCGCTTTGCGGAGGAGCGGACTTGTCCGCGCGGCGGGAGCGCATACCGCACACCCGCAGACACCCCTCCACGGAGACAAGTCTCCACAAGCCCCAAAGCGCGGACAAGTCCGCGCAGTCCAAAGCGCTGCGCGCGAAACACGCCGGGGCGCTGCGTTTCGGGAAGCGCTCCCGGAGTTCATTGCCGACGCCAGCAAAACCCCGTTTGAGAGCCTCAGAATGACGGGCCGGGGGTTAGCGGCGGACGATTGCTTCCTTCAGGTCGTGAACGAACGAGGGATTCACTTCGATCATGGTTTCGTTGAACGAATCCGGGTTCACTCGCTCCGACGGGGGCACGGTCTCGATATAGCCGACCTCCATCATGGTGTTGATGATCTCGACCATGTCGCCGCGTTCCATCTGAAGGCGTTCCAGGAGAGCGGCGCCCGAGGTTCCGGTGGCAAAATCAATCGCCCGCAGTATATCGACCTCGCGCCCGTTCAGCTTGATCTTCTTCATCTGTGGCTGAATCTTTCCGCCCTTCGGCGGTGGGCGCAAGGAAGAAGTTGCTCGACGGTGCTTGAACATCCCGCTGATGCGCATAACGTTAGTCATGAAAACGACGCGACCCCTCCAAGCGAAGATCGTGAATCATGCCGAGGGTTTGGGTGCTCCCGACCCGGACACCGTCCGGCGAAGGGCGAAGGAGCTGGCCCAGATTGACGGTCGCACTGAAATCAACGAATCGGACTGGCATCAAGCCAAGTGCGAGTTGCACGGGGGACAGTCCATCTACGCCGCCGATGGCGAGGAGGAGATGATGACCCACTCCGTTTCCGGGCGCGACATGGTTTCGGTCGATCTCGGGCGCCATGTCGAAAACATCACAGCCGACAATTCGGAAGGCATGGCGGAGGAACTCATCGCAGAGGGCATGGATGAAGCCGTCCACGAGCAGATGCTTCAGGCATCAAAGGTGGACGAGGAGGAGATCGAAGAGACCGAATAGAGGCCGGTTAGCAATTCAGATTTTCAATTCCACCAATTCTGGTTGAATAAGGGCGTGCCAGAAAATTTCGTCACGCAAACCATCGATGCGCCGGATACACCGTTCGACATTTCGCTGCGGCCTCCGATGTTCAGCGAGTTCGCCGGACAGGAGAAGGTCTGTGAGCGTCTCGAGTTGATGGTGGAAGCCGCGAAGCAGCGCGGGGACGTGCTCGATCACATTTTGTTGAGCGGGCCGCCGGGCCTTGGAAAGACCACGCTGGCTTACATCCTCGCCAACGCGATGGGGGTGAACATCAAGAACACCAGCGGCCCGACCATCGAAAAAGCCGGTGATCTTGCGGGGCTTCTCACCACACTCGAACGCGGCGACGTGCTTTTCATCGATGAAATTCACCGGCTTCAACCGGCCATCGAGGAGTATCTCTACCCCGCGATGGAGGACTTCAAACTCGATATCATCATCGACCAGGGGCCGAGCGCCCGGAGTGTGCGTTTGAACCTGCCGAAGTTCACGCTCATCGGCGCGACGACGCGCGCGGGGATGATCAGCGCGCCGCTCCGCTCCCGATTCGGGATGACCGCGCGGCTCGATTTTTACACGGCCGAGGAGCTTCAAAAAATCATGCACCGCAGCGCGGGATTGATCGGTGTGGAGATCGACGCCGCCGGGGCGCTCGAAATCGCGGCGCGCTCACGGGGCACGCCGCGCATTGCGAACAACCTGCTGCGCTGGGTGCGCGATTACGCCCAGGTGAAGGCGGACAAAAAAATCTCGCGCGACATCGCCGACCGGGCGCTCGAAATGCTCGACATCGACCGCGATGGTTTCGACGAGATGGACAAGCGGATCATCGAAGCGCTCATCCACAAATTCGGCGGTGGACCTGTCGGGTTGAACTCCCTCGCCGTCGCCCTTGGCGAAGACGCAGGCACGCTTGAAGACGTGAACGAACCTTACCTGATCATGCAGGGTTACATCAAACGCACCCCGCAAGGCCGCGTGGCGATGGGGCGGGCATACGAGAAAATCGGACTCAAGCCGCCGCGAGCCGAGCAGGAGTTGTTTTAGCCCGTCTGCATTTGCGGATGCGCTGCGAGCCTGTCGAAGTCTTCCGACGTGATTCGCGCGCGCGAATATCCGGCTCCACGCAGCGGCGCGGCGTTGGCCGAGTTTTGCACGCGCGTCAGCCAGCTTCGGTCCAGCGGGCGTTCGAGCAACTCGATGCGATTCGACGCGATCGTGGTTTCATCCTTTTCGCCGACGCCCCAGCCATGCCCGACGAAAAATCCGGCGAGCAACAACGTGACGCGCACCGCAGTCGAGCGTGTGTAGTTCGTGAGCAGACACGGTGTGTCATCTCCAAGCCGCTGCCGGACGCGTTCAAAATGCTCCAGCGTCCACATCTCCGGATTCGCAGCCGGAGAATACGGGTCGTAAAAAATTGCATGCGGCGCGGGCGTGGAGGTCTGCCGGATTTGATCGATGAAATCACCGCGATGCAGTTGCCAATGCAGTCGGGGACCGATCTGGGTGCGACCGTCCGAGAGAAGGCGGCGAAGCTTGTCCTCGTGCGCCGCCAGGTAACGCAGCTCGCTTGCGTGAGTGAGCGCGAATTCGATTGGTGCAGTCGTTTTGTCGAAGCTGTGAATCTCGATCCCGGCGGCGATCCCGGACAACGCCTCGATTGCGGCGATCGCATTCGCCGCCGCACCGAACCCGACATCCCAGATCACAAACTTCGCGGTTTCGGCGCAGCGCTCGACGAGGCGCTGCTGCAGGACGTGGAGCAGATTCGCCTCGGCCATCGGCCCGGTGACCGGATGAAAAGTCTCGCCGCGTTCCAGCGATCGCAGGCTCTTGTGACCCGACTTGAGGGTGACGATCTCGAATTCGATCAAAGCCAGCGTTTTCTCCGAAAAAGATAGAGCATCGAAACTGCAATGAGCACCATCGCAGCAACCACCGTCGGGTATCCGAAGCGCGATTTCAGTTCGGGCATGTTTTCGAAATTCATCCCGTAAACGCCGGCGATGAAAGTGAGCGGAATGAAGATCGTCGTCACGACGGTGAGCACGCGCATGATCTCGTTCGTGCGGATGCCGAGGCTCGACAGATACAGGTCCATCATGCCGCTGGTGAGATCGCGGTAGCTCTCGATCACGTCCATGATCTGAATCGTGTGGTCGTAGCAGTCGCGCAGGAACGTCTTGGTTTCCTTGGCGACCAGGCCGGTTTCGTCGCGGCTCAACGCGCTCACGACCTCGCGCTCGGGCCATGCCGCGCGCCGGAGTTGAAGCAGCGTGCGCTTCAAGTCGTGGAGCTTGCCCACGCATTCGCGCGTCGGGTGCTCGAGCAGTTCATCCTCAAGTTCCTCGACCTCTTCTCCGATTGACTCGAGGACAGGGAAGAAATGGTCAACCACCGAGTCGATGAGCGCGTAGGCAAGGTAGTCGTGCTTCATCGCCCTTGCGAAACCGCGCCCGCCGCGCAATCTCGCCCGCACTGGCTCGAAGACATCGTGCTCGGCTTCCTCCTGGAAAGTGATGAGAAAGTTGTGGCTGAAAAAGAGGCTGACCTGTTCGCTGCTCACATCTCGCCCGCCGTCGCAAAGAAACATCTGTAGCACGACAAAAATGTGATCGTGGTATTCCTCGATCTTCGGCCGCTGATTCACGTTGAGCACATCTTCGAGCGCCAGCGGGTGCAGGCCAAAGTGCTCTCCAGTCTTGCGCAGCACCTCCACGTCGCCGAGTCCATCGATGTTGATCCAGCTTACCCTGGCATTGTCGCGGCAGTAAAACACCTCCTCGATGTTCTCGATCTTTCGCTCTTCGATCGTATCGCGATCGTACTCTATCAAAGTGATCAACGGCTTCTGCGGAGTTGCGGAGGCCGGCGAAACGAGGGTCGCCGGCGCGGTGCCTGGAGCATGGTGCGATACTTTGAACATACGGTTCTTCATTCCACTAAACCACGAACCAACGAGGCACGACTCTAAATTTGGCGCGCCCGAATATCCAATCCGAGGGGCGAGACGTATAGATAAGTAACCCACCCCCGAAACTGAATTGAAAATGTCCATCGACCCGGAACCAAATCTGCCAGAGCGCGCGCCCGTCATGGTGCTGCCGAACGCCCTGCTGTTTCGCAATTCGCTGCTTCCGCTCCACATTTTCGAAAACCGCTACCGGCAAATGTTGGGCTGGTGCCTGGAGCAGCACCGCATGTTTTGCATCGCGCTGATGAAGCCCGGAATTGATGAGGCTGCGCAGCCGGGGGATTTTTTTCATGTCGCCGGTTTGGGTTTGATTCGCGCGTGCGTCGGACAAAACGACGGCACGTCGAACCTGGTGCTGCAAGGGCTGGCCCGGGTGAAATTGGCGGAGTTCGTCCAGAGGGAGCCGTTCTGGGTTGCGGAAATCCGTAGTTTGCCGTCGAGAATGCCGAACCAGGTCGAGGCGGACGCGCTGAGTGCGAAGGTTCTTGAGATCTGCAAGCAGCTTCAGGAAAAGGGACTCGAACTGCCGCCCGCCCTGGAATCGCACCTTCCGCATTTGACGAACCCGGATGTGCTGGCGGACGTCGTCTCGAATGCCTTCGTGGGCGACGCGCTTCAGCGCCAGCAGTTGCTTGAAGAAGTGAGCGTGAGCAAGCGGCTCCGGCTCCTGATTCGCTTTCTGGAACCGCAAGTCTGCTGACCTTTGGATCACTCCGCGCTGAATCGCGCGTGCTCCTCCATGATGTATCGGTCCGTCATGCCGGAGATGTAATCGCAAACCGTGCGATGCAGTCCCTGCGCAGCGATCCGGCGTGAAGTCGTGTTCCCGAGCAGCTTCGGATTTTTGAGGTAGGCCTCGAAGACGCCTTTCAGCATCCGGCAGCCGCGCTGGTTCGCGCCGGCCACATTCGGATGGTAGTAAAGGTTTTCGTAAAGGAACTTCCGCAACCTGCGGTTCGAGCGCAGCAGTTCGCCACTGTAGCGAATCAGCGGTTTTTTCTGTCGTCGCACGTCATCGACGCTCTGGACTTTTGATTTCGCAATCAACCCGGCGCTCGTTCGAATGACGTCCTCGACTTCGCGGTCGATGATGCAGCGGATCACATAGGTCGTGAGGTCGCGCCCTTTCAGTTTTGGAAAATGCGAGCGCACTTCCTCGTGGCTCCGTTGCCAGACTTCCAGGTCGCGGAGCTGACCCACCTGGATGAGATCGAAGTCGAGGCCGTCGTCGAGGTCGTGGCTGTAGTAGGTGATTTCGTCGGCAAGATTCGCGATCTGCGCCTCAAGCGACGGGCAGGCGTGTTTCTCCGCGCCGTGACTGCCGGGCGGATCGTAAAACTTCGCGTGCTTTTTCAAACCCTCGATCACCTCGAAGGAGAGATTGAGGCCGGCGAACTTCGGGTATTTTTGCTCGATCATCTCGACGATGCGCAGGCTTTGCGTGTTGTGCTCGAACCCGCCGTGCCCGCGCATCAACCCGTCGAGCGCCTCTTCGCCCGAGTGCCCGAATGGCGCGTGTCCGAGATCGTGCGCGAGAGCGATCGCCTCGGCCAGATCCTCGTTCAAAGCAAGGGCGCTCGCGATGGTGCGGCTGATCGATGCGACCTCGATTGTGTGCGTGAGACGGGTGCGGAGATGATCGCCTGTGCCGTTCAGAAAGACCTGGGTCTTGTATTCGAGCCGTCGGAAGGCGCGCGAATGAATGATGCGCGCCCGGTCGCGCTGGTACTCCGTGCGATACGGATGCTGCGGCTCGGGGTGGACACGTCCGGCCGAATCGCCGGATTTCTGCGCGTAGGGAGCGAGGATGAGGCGCTCCTCCTGCTCCATCTGCTGCCGTGTTTTAGCCATGCGCGGCTTAGTCGCGGTCCTTTATTTCCCTGCCCAGAATCTCCTCCCGCAGCTTGCGCCGCTCGCGCGAGGCGGCGACTCGCAACACGAGCATGTCGTAGAGCGCGAGCAGCAGCGCACAGAAAGTCAGCCATGCACAGACCGCCCAGTATCCCAGCAGCAACACCGGCTTCTCCAAGAGCATCGTGTTCAAGAAAGTGGAGCCAACAAACAGCATCACCAGCGCAACCAGAAGCATGATGAACATGGTCATCCTCCGCGTGTTTTGATCACGGATCAGGCCTTTGGTGATTTGGATGACCAGCTTCACGGATCGCGCTTGTTCAACGACAGGGTAACGTCGCCCGGGTTGGATGGAAATCGAATTTCTCCGCGACGGGCTTTCCTGAGCCGCGAAGGCGGGACGCCCGAAAGCCGCGCTGCTGCGGAAACCGCACGCCTATTTTGCCGCTTCGGGAGCGAGCGCCTTCTTGCAGGCTTCAGTGGAAAAGAATTCGCCGACAACCGTATCGCCGCTCATCACCTGAACGCCGTAGCCGCTGAACTTGTTCCCATTGGCATGAACGCGCTTTCCCTTCTCCTTGTAAGCGGGTGTGAACTCGGCGGTCGCTTCCTCGGATTCAATCGTCTTCGTTGCTCCCGCTGCGAGGTCTGCCGTGGCCGTTCCCTTTTTGTGCATGTCCACCGCCGAGTCGCCTGCCGAGTGTGTGAAAAAGTAGTAGTTGACCGTCAAGCCGTTCGCGTCGTTGCCCGAGCCGTTGCGCAGAGTGATCTCGAGCTTGCACTTATCGACCTCGACCTTTGATCCCTTCTTCTTCGGATCGGGCTTCTCGGTCTTCGGCGACGTGTCGATT
Organism: uncultured Verrucomicrobiae bacterium; assembly: GCA_963751395.1. Classification (GTDB taxonomy): domain Bacteria; phylum Verrucomicrobiota; class Verrucomicrobiia; order Chthoniobacterales; family Chthoniobacteraceae; genus CAVVUC01. The sequence continues at coordinate 617,923 of CAVVUC010000002.1, forward strand.
TTTTTCACAGCGACGCTGATCGAAGTTCCCGCCCGGGCTAAAGCAGGGGAGAGCATTGCGAGACCGAGAACCAGTAACAGGCGGAGGGAACATGTGCGAAGTTTCATAACGCTGAATCTGAGCAGAATCGAACTGCTTCGCCAAACAGAATACGCGGGATTTTTTCCGCACCCGGCATTTTCAAAAACCGCGTGATGTGCGGATTTGACGCGGAAGTCCGGGATGAAGCGCACCTCACTGCCTCCGCAATGAAACTTGCCTTGACTCCGCGATGGAAGCGGTTTGGATACCGCACGCGATCATGGATACGCCTCCTGCCGTCAACCGCCGCCCCCGCCGTCATCGAAAAGCAAACCGCAATGCAAAATATGTGGCTTACGTTCTGGCTGCGATCGGCATTACGGCCATCATTTGCTATGCAAACTACGAAAGAGTCCTGAAAGAGCGCGCCAAGGTGGTTCGCCGATCTCTCCTTGAATCGCAGTTTTTTCAGGACCCAAGATTTCGCGGATTGCAGGTCAAGATAGACACCGACACCGGCCTGAGCGTGGTTTCCGGAGTCGTGGCGACGAAATCGGACATGGACGCGCTCCGATATTTCCTGAAATGGAATCGCGCGCCAGCAGGCACCAGATGGCGTTTGTCCGTCGAGGTTCTCAACGCCGGACAACCCCGCCCCACTCCGGCTGCCTCAGCGACACCGGGTGTCGATCTCGGGAAAAGCCCGCCCTGATCGTCCTGCCGCAATCGCTTCGACCTGGCGCGACTGCAAAAAAAGCCGCCAGAGAACTACGACAGAGAAAGTCAAACTGCCGTTGCTGCCTTCCGGCCCTGGCGGGGTTCGTCTGCCTTCAATTCATAGTCCCTGACGGAGCGGCCAATATCTTCAAAAATGATCAAGTGACAAATAATTTGTGCAAACCACTTGCAATCTGGCGACCTCACCGCATAAAACAGACGCCGTAACAAAAAAGGATGTGCCCAAAGACGGGCGCCCTCCCCAGACCAGAATCAACATCATCAGTTCCAAATATGCCTAAAATTCTCCTCGGCGTTTCAATCGCATTGATCTTAGCGGCTGCAGTTCTCGGTTTCATAACGAAAGGTCATATCGAGACCGTCAAACAAGAGCTGAAGCAGACCAATGAAACCCTCACCTCAACCAAAGGCACCCTCGTCAAGACGCAGAAGGATCTGGCGGCAAACCAGGAAGAACTGAAGCAGACCAACGAGAAGCTCACCGCCACCACCGGCGAACTTGCCACCACGAAGGCAGATCTCCAGAAAGCCAAGGATCAGGCGACCGATCTTCAGACCAAACTGGTTGCTGCGGAGGACACGATCAAGAAATTGCAGAGCCCATCCACCCAGCCGGGTGAAGGCGAGCAAGTCTCCCCCGTCATCGTCGAACTTCAAACCAAGAACAAAGAACTCGAAACCAAGCTCGCCGAGAAAGAACAACTCGTTGCCTCGCTCACCCAGAAAGAACAGGAAGCGGAAAACCGGGCCAAAGTTCTTGCGGAGAAGGAAGAAAAGCGCCAGCGGCAGTTCATGGCGAAAGGCATGGAAGGTCAGATCCTCGCTGTGAACCAGGCTTGGAATTTTGTGGTGCTCAACATTGGCGACCGCCAGGGCGTCGTAAATGGCGCGCAGATGATCATCAAACGCGGCGGCCAGATGGTTGGCAAAATCAAGATCACCAATGTGGAGCCGACCACTGCCATTGCCGATGTCGTCGCGGGCAGCATGCCGCGCGGTGCCCATGTCCAGCCGGGCGACACCGTGGTTTACACCGGAAGTTAATCCACGTTCTGAAACACCCTGAGCGTATGAAGCTCACGATCCGCTTCATGATGTTCGCCGGTATCTGTTTTCTCGTGACTTCTTGTGCCGGTGACAAGCCGGCCTCTCAGCACGACCAGGTGAGTTCGATCCCGTGGAATCGTCCCGAGAGGTGGGAAGGGCAGGGGGCTCTTGGCGGGTTTCAGCAAAACCGTTAGACTCCGCACGAAGTTCGTCGCGACATAGTGTCTAGGCGCAGCGGGATCGATTGTGAACCCAAGGATTCTCGTCATTCGCGGTGGAGCGATCGGCGATTTCATTCTCACGCTTCCCTCCATCAAACTCCTGCGCGAAAACTTCCCGGACGCGCACATCGAGATCCTCGGTTACAAGCACATCATCGCGCTTGCCGACGGCCGCTACTACGCTCGCGCCACCCGCTCGATTGAATACGCCGCGCTCTCGAGATTCTTCGTGCCGAACTCGGAACTGGCTTCCGATCTCGTCGAGTACTTTGCCGGTTTCCAGCAGGTTATCAGCTACCTCTACGATCCGGACAAGTTCTTCGAGACAAACCTGCGCCGCTGCGGCGTGAAGTATTTCCTGCACGGCTCGCCCAAGTTTGACGACTCGATGCACGCCGCGCACCAGCTCGCCCGTCCGTTGCAGAGCCTCGCGCTGTATCTCGAGGAAACGGCGGCGACGTTGTATCCGACCGAGGAGGATCGCGAATTCGCCGCGCAGTTCCTGCAAGGAGTCCGCCGTCCGATCATCGCGCTCCATCCGGGCAGCGGCAGTCCTCGAAAAAACTGGCCGTTGCAGCATTGGCTTGCGCTTGGCGATTCGTTGTTCGCTCTCGCATCGCGCCCGACGCTCTTGATTATCGGCGGTGAAGCGGATCGCGAAAATCTTGCCGCTCTGCAAAAAGCCTGGCGCGACCTGCCGATCCACGTTGCAATGGATCTGCCGCTTTATCACCTTGCAGCCGTCATCGAGCGATGCGCGGTTTTCATCGGGCACGACAGCGGCATCTCGCATCTGGCTGCGGCTGTCGGAAGTCCATGTGTGCTGCTCTTTGGATCGACCGACCCGGAAGTCTGGGCGCCTGCGAATCCAAACGTGAAAATCGTCAGGGCTCCGGAAGGAGAACTCGAAAAACTTTCAGCAGAGACGGTGATGCGGAGCGTGTGCGCAACATTCTTCCCGCAGGGCTTTACTGGGGAGGATTGATCGAACAGGTTGACGCGATGCAGACTCCAATCACTGTGTAGGTGAAGATTTTCCGACAGAAAGACCATGCGACAATTTGAAAACCTGCGAGCCTCCTCGCTCTACTGCAACAAATGCCAGGCAGCGATGCCGGTGCGTGAACGCCTCCTGCTCGTGCTGCCCGACAAGGAAATTTACGACTACCTCTGCACCGGCTGCGCAAGCTCGGTGGGACAGCGCGAGGTGACCATGGGCGAGAAACTCATGAGCCAGGCAATCCGAAAACGGCGGACGAAGCCGGCAAGCTCATCGCAATTGCTTCTGCCCTGATTGGCGGCCATGCGCATTCTCTTCATCGGCACCGGCGGCATTGGCGTGCCCGCTCTGCGAATGCTTGTTCACCCGGCGGATTATTCCGTGGCCGGCGTCGTGACGCAGCCCGACAAACCGGCCGGCCGCAAACAGGAACTGCTTGCGTCGCCAATCAAACAACTCGCGCTCGAACATCAGATCCCGGTTTTCCAGCCTCCGAAAATCCGCGAACGCAGCGCCATCGAACAAGTGCAGAGCCTCCAGCCCGATGTGATCGTCGTCATGGCCTACGGCCAGATTCTGCCGCGCGACGTTCTGCTCGCGCCACGCGTTGCGATTCTCAATTTGCACGCCTCGCTTCTGCCGCGGCATCGTGGGGCCGCGCCGATTCAAGCGGCGATCGAAGCTGGCGACACGGAGAGCGGCATCACCGTGATGTATGTCGATGAGGGCCTCGACACGGGCGACATTCTTTTGAAAAAGGCGATTCCGATCCGGCGGCGCGAGACCGGCGGCACCCTGCACGACCGGCTTGCGGAGCTTGCGCCCGGGGCGCTCTCCGAGGCGCTCAAGCTCCTGGAGCAGGGCCGCGCACCGCGTGTCCCACAGGAAAACTCGCTCGCGACCTATGCGGCCAAACTCACGCGCGAAAACGGGGAGATCGACTGGGCCGCCGGACGCATCGCGATAGACCGCAAGGTCCGCGCCATGAATCCGTGGCCTGCTGCCTTTACGACGCTGCCCGCGGCGGCCGGCCAGTTGCTTAAGCTGAAAATTTTCAGCGCGATCCTCTGCCGCAAGACGTCCGGTCCGGCGGGCGAAGTGTTGCGGGCCGACAAACACGGAATCCTTGTCGGAGCCGGCGACGGGAGCGTGCTGTTGCGCGATGTGCAACTCGAAGGCAAGAAGCGAATGGAGGCGCGTGATTTCCTTCTCGGCCATCCGATCGCGGCGGGAACGCTCCTCGGCAAACCGTGACTCGGGCAGCGATACAGCAACGGCTCGACCGCCACGTCGCCTCGCTGCTGGCATGTTCCCGCTGCCCGGCCATGCACAAGCCGGTGGTCTCCGGCGGCGCAGTCGTCAGCAAAGTCATCCTCGTCGGTCAGGCTCCGGGCGTGAAGGAGCCGGTGCTCGGACGCCCGTTTGCATGGACAGCCGGGCGCACGATGTTCGGGTGGTTCGGGCAGTTCTGCGGCATTGATGAAGCGGAGTTCCGCGCTTCGATCTACATGGCGGCGGTGTGCCGCTGTTTTCCGGGAAAAACGAAGGCCGGCGGAGATCGCGTGCCCATTGACGCGGAGATCGCTCACTGCTCCCGCTGGCTCGATGCCGAGATCGCGATCCTCAAACCGGCGCTCGTCATTCCCGTCGGCAAACTCGCGATCCGGCAATTCATCCAGTTCGAAAAACTCACCGACGTGATCGGCGCGAAATTTGCCGCGGAGTTCGGCGGTCACAAATTCGACCTGATTCCGTTGCCGCATCCCTCCGGCGCGTCTCCGTGGCATCGCATGGAACCGGGGCGGACGCTTCTCGCGCAAGCCCTGAACCTCATCCGCCGACACCCGGCGTTCTCAAAGGCCTGAGAACCGCTCCCGCAGTTGGACCAACAATCCGGTCAGCTCCTCGGGAGTTCGAGGCAGCCATCCCGAACCGAGTTTCGCGCTGAGCAATTCCTGAACGCGCTCAAAGGACATCCGCTTTGTTGCGTCAAGGAACCGCTGTAGTTCTCCCTCGAGCTTTCGCACCTCCCTTGCCGATGCTTCGCGACAATAGGCGGCGAGCGCTTCTTCGGGTGTGCCGTGCTCCAACTGAAAATCCTGATGCAAATAGCCTCGAAGGAAGCAGCCAAGCGTCTCGAACTTTTCAGCGCGGAATGGGTTTCGCGGATTGTCAGCGGCCACGGCGCACCTCCGGATAAGCAGTCAGCACGTGGTAGTCGCGTCCGCCATCCCATCGCAGAACGACGACAGCCCCGTAACAAGGTTCGATCGCATTTCCTCCGCGTCGCAAGCTTCGCCCGATCGGTTCGCTGCCGCGAAACTGGAGTGCAAGGTTCGGATGCGAATCCGCGTCGAGCCATTGGTCGATTCGCGTGCGGTTCTGCTCGATGGTCCGACTCACCGTTTTCTCCGCCGCCGGAAGGTCCGTGAACGTGGAGGCGGCGCTGATGTTCGGTTCCCGTGCGAGGCGCTCGCGCAACTGCTCATCCGTCCGTCCGACGTGCCGCCGGAGTGTGTGCCCGCCAAGCCGTTCATCCTGCTCCAGGCGGCCCTCGACGCTCGACTCTGGAGCAGAAACCGAGGTCGAAGCCGGCTGTCGGGCATTTTCGACAGGTGCTACCCAGTGCGACAGAAGAAGCAGCACCACTATCATCCCGGCCATCGCCAGGATTCTCAAACCGGAAGGCTTCATGGCTGCGATTGGAATCGCGACCCCTGCTACGCGGAAACCAAAATCATGTTGGCGTATTGCGTGGTGTCGCCGGTGCGGATGAGTCCGATGGCGTGCGGCACGCGCAGCTTGAATTCGACGTGCGGCTCATGCGTGATCGGAATTCCGCTGAGAGCCTGCGCAAAGGCGCTTTGAGTGGCTGGCGTGTTGTTTTCCAAGAATTCCTTCGCCATGAACGCCCCGCCGATCACGAAGTTCGATCGGATGGCATCGAGCACCTGCAGGACGGTCGGAACCCCATCGACCAGCGAGATGTCCACCGTCTCGATCTGCGGCCAGAATGGAAAACCGCGATCGGAGATGACCAGCGTGTTGGTGTGTCGCACGCGGGCGAGCAGGGAGTTGATCTGCGGGTTGAGAATGCCTTGTTTTATCATGAGTAACGGAAGTGTGTTGAGGGTGAGTTTCTTTAACGGCCTCGCGGACCTGTAGCAAAGCCGCTTCGAAATTTCACGGTTTTCTTTTGCGGAGTAAACGGTGCCGCTGCCTGTCATTCCACAGACTCCAAGCCGATTGCTTGTGAATGTTTTCACAATAATCGCTTGCTTCGAGTTGAAGCCCGAATCTAATGTCTGCGGCTTTAATTTTTGCGCCCAGCCATGTCTCAAACCACCAAGGAAATCGAATTGCCCGATGCCGCTGCCCGCGCAGTGCAATCGGTGGACGACATGGGTGGCGATCTGCTCGGCGAGAAGCTGATCATCAACATGGGGCCGTCGCATCCGGCGACCCACGGCGTGCTCCGGATCGTGCTGGAACTCGATGGCGAGACGATCACGAAGGCGACGCCGGATATTGGCTACCTGCACCGTGGCGACGAAAAGATCGCCGAGAACATGCAATACAACCAGTTCGTGCCTTACACGGACCGGCTCGATTACCTCGCTCCGCTGGCGAACAACGTCGCCTACGCGCTGGCGGTGGAAAAGCTGATGGGCTGGGAACTCCCGCCGCGCGGCAAGGCGATCCGCGTGATTTGCTGCGAACTGGCGCGCATTTCGTCGCACCTGCTCGGCGTGGGCTGCTATGCAATGGATGTCGGCGCGATGACGGTGTTCCTCTACACGTTCACGGAGCGCGAGAAGATTTACAATTTGTGCGAGATGATCAGCGGCGCGCGGTTCACGACGAGCTACACCCGCATCGGCGGACAGACACGGGACATCAACGACGAAACGATCGCCGCCATCCGAAAGTTTCTGAGTGAACTGCCGACGTGCATCGACGAAACTGACAACCTGCTTTCGCGCAACCGCATCTGGGTCGAGCGCACGAAAGATGTCGGTGTCATCAGCGCAAAGCAGGCGATTGACTTCGGCCTCTCCGGCCCGAATCTGCGCGGCTCCGGCGTCGATCACGACCTGCGGAAAAAGCATCCGTATCTCGATTACCAGAACTACGATTTCGACGTGCCGCTCGGCAGCGTCGGCGATTGCTACGACCGCTATTTTGTCCGGCTTGAAGAAATGCGGCAGAGCATTCGCATTCTACAGCAAGCGCTCGACCGGCTGCCCGACGGGCCGATCAATGTTTCGGATCGCAAGAATTTTCCGCCGCCGAAAACGGAGGTGCTCACAAAGATGGAGGAGCTTATCCACCATTTCATCATCCACACCGAGGGCATCGACGCACCCCCTGGCGAAGTCTATTTCGGCGCGGAGAACCCGAAGGGGGAGCTTGGATTTTACATCAACTCGCGAGGTGGCGGCGTGCCGCATCGCCTGAAGATTCGCGCCCCCTCGTTCTGCAATCTGAGCATTCTGCCCGAGCTGCTGCCGGGTTACATGATGAGCGACGTTGTCGCGATTCTCGGCTCGCTCGATTTCGTCATGGGGGAGTGCGACCGATGAACAAGCCCGGAACTCGGAACCCGGAACTCGGAACCAAGAGTGGCGCGCTGCGCGGCCTGTTTACCTCCGCGTTCCGCCTTTCGCATTTCGCGATTCTTCTATCCCTCACTGCCTGCGGCAGGCATGTGACGGACTCGAACCTCGACCAGGTGAAGCCCGACATGTCGAGCAAGGAGGTCGAGTCGATCCTCGGGCAGCCGTCGCGGGTCAAGACGCACGAGCTGACTTTGCAGACCCAGATGAAAACGCTCCCGGCGCAGCGCTATTACTACGAGCAAAACGGGCGCACCGTGGAGTTGATTTTCGTAAACGACAAGCTCATCGGCAAAGAAGGCTCGTTCGACAACGACGCCACGCCTGCCATCAATCCGGCTGCCAAATGAACATCCCGAACGACCTCGCAGCCCGGATCGACGAAGTGATCACCCATTACCCGGTGTCGAAACGGAGCGCATCGCTGCCTTTGCTGCATCTCATTCAGGAGCACTTCGGCCATGTGTCCGACGAGGCGATCACCTGGATCGCGCGGAAGCTCGAACTCCAGCCGATCAACATCCTCGAACTCGTCACGTTCTATCCCATGTTCCGGCGCACGCCCGCAGGCGCGAAACACATCCGCGTCTGCCGCACGCTCTCGTGCGCGATGGGCGGCAGCTACGAGTTGAAAGAGGAACTCGCCAAGGCTGCCGGCATCGACCTGCACGCACACGATTCGGATAATCACGGCAGCCCGATCGCCGTGAGCGCCGATGGAAAATACAGCATTGAGTTTGTCGAGTGCCTGGCGAGTTGCGGCAGCGCGCCGGTCGCGATGATCGATGACAACTTTTACGAAAACATCGCACCGCAATCCATCAGCGACCTGCTCGACAAGTCGCGCCCGTCGGATGCAACGCTCCCACGCGTTCGCGCGCCGCATCCGAAGGAGAAGCGTCTCGTTTTCGCCAACATCGACCGCGCCGACTGGTCCAACGACATCGAGACCTACCTGCTCTACGGCGGATACGAGGACTTGAAAAAGGCGTTCACGATGAAGCCGCTGGACATCGTCAACGAGGTCAAGACCAGCGCCCTGCGCGGACGCGGCGGCGCCGGTTTCCCGTGCGGCGTGAAGTGGGGCTTCATCCGGCCCGGCGAGACAAAGCCCGTCTATCTCATCTGCAACGCCGACGAATCCGAGCCGGGCACGTTCAAGGACCGCTACATCATTCACCAGGACCCGCACCAGTTGATCGAGGGCATGATCATCTCCTGCTACGCCGTGAACGCGCGGCTCGCCTACATCTACATCCGCGGGGAGTTTCCCGAAGGGGCGCAGATTTTGGAAAAGGCGCTTGCGCAGGCGCGCGAGAAGAATCTTCTCGGAAAGAACATCCTCGGCAGCGGATTCGACCTCGAGATTTACGTGCATCGCGGCGCGGGCGCTTACATCTGCGGCGAGGAAACCGGCCTCATCGAATCGCTCGAAGGCAAGCGCGCCTACCCGCGCATCAAGCCGCCGTATTTCCCGGCGGTGCTCGGCCTTTACCAGTGCCCGACGATCGTCAACAACGTCGAGACGCTCTGCGACATCAAGCACATCGTTCGCATGGGTGGCGCGGAATACGCGAAGCTTGGACGCCCGAACAACACCGGCACGCGCATTCTATGCGTGAGCGGCGACGTGGTGCGGCCCGGCTACTACGAACTTGAAGTCGGCGCGGTGACGATGGGCGAGTTGATCCACGACATCTGCGGCGGCATGAAACCGGGGCGCAAACTCAAAGCCGTGATCCCCGGCGGAAGCTCCGCGAAAGTTCTCAAGGCTGGCGAGAGCTACAAGATCAGGGAGAAGCAGCCCGACGGTTCGATGACCGAGAAGGAGATCGGCATCGAAGACATCGTCATGGATTTCGACTCGCTCGCCGCATGCGGTTCGATGGCGGGTTCGGGCGGCGTGGTCGTAATGGACGACTCGCGAGACATGGTCTGGGCGCTCAACAACATCAACGAATTCTACGCCCACGAAAGTTGCGGCCAATGCACGCCGTGCCGCGAAGGTTCGTTGTGGATGAAAAAAATCACCGACCGCATCCAGTCTGGCGGAGGCACGGAGCGCGACAGCGCACAGCTGAAAACCGTTGCCGACAACATCGCGGGCCGCACCATCTGCGCCTTTGGCGAAGCCTGCGCGTGGCCGACACAAAGTTTCGTCGCGAAGTTCAAGGACGAGTTCGACGCGAAGGCGCAGAAGCCGCTCCCGCCGCCGATGCCACCCGAATACACTCCGGAGGAACTGATTGAAAACAAGAGCATCGAAACCATCCAAGGCGCACGCAACAACGGCGTGATGGCGAAAGCCGCAACGAAATGAACAAGGAGCAATAATGGGATTTGCTTACGCTAAAGTTCAACTTCGCAACCCTCGCGATCCCGATCTTCAACCTATCGAGGTGGATGCGCTGGTCGATTCCGGCGCGAACTGGACGTGCATTCCTGAACACGTCCGCGTTCAACTCCAACTCGAAGAAGCCGAACGTCGTGAAATCACCGTAGCATGTGTAACCAAACACTTTGTGCCTTATGTGGGCCCGCTGGAAATTCGGTATGAAAATCGAATGTCTTTCGGTGGCGCGATGGTGCTTGGAAACCAAGTGTTGCTTGGAGCGATCAGTATGCAGGACATGGACGTCGTCATCGTTCCAAAAGATCACAAACTGATCGTTAACCCCGAAAACCCAAACTTCGCAGCAGGCTTTGTCGGCGGAGTCCGTCATCCGAGATGAAGCAGGAAGCCATGAAGACAGGAATTCTTCGGAACGCCGAGTTGACCGAAAGAATCATCGGTGCGGCGATTGGCGTTCATCGCGAACTCGGACCGGGCTTTCTCGAATCCATTTATGAAGAGTCACTCGCGATTGAATTCGCACGGCTCGGCATCGAGTTCGTGCGCCAGAAGCCAGTGCCGATTCTGTTTCGAGAACATCATGTCGGCGAACACCGATTGGACTTTTTGGTTGAAGGAACCGTCGTGGTGGAACTGAAGGCGGTCTCCGCAATCGAAGACATTCACTTTGCAATCGTTCGCTCCTATTTGAAAGCCGCGCAACTCGACGATGCGCTTCTCCTGAACTTCGCCGCGACCAAGCTCGTCGTGAAACGAATCGGCCGCGAATTCTACGGGTCTCAAAACAGATTGGGCATCCATGTTTAACATTTCCTGTCTTCCTGCCTTCCTGCTTCATCCATGAGCACCACGACTGAAATCCAGATGCTGAACGTCCAGATTGACGGCGAATGGAAGCAGTTCCCGAAAGGCACCCGCGTCATCGAGGCGTGCGGGCAGGCGGGTAAGTTCATCCCGCGCTATTGCTATCATCCGAAGCTCAGTTCGCCCGGCAACTGCCGCATGTGCTTGATCGAAATGGGCATGCCCAAGATGGGCGCCGACCGCAAGCCGGAGCTCGGTCCCGACGGCAAGCCGCTCATCAACTGGATTCCGCGCCCGCAAATCTCGTGCGCGCAGGATGTCGCCGAGGGCATGGCCATCCGCACCGACTCGCCAATGGTTCAGGAATGCCGCCAGGGCGTGATGGAATTCCTGCTCATCAACCATCCGCTCGACTGTCCGATCTGTGACCAGGCCGGCGAATGCCGCCTGCAGGAATTCAGCGTCGAATTCGGCAACGGCGAATCCCGTTTTCTCGAACACAAAGTCAAGAAGCCGAAGAACGTCGAGATTGGCCCGCGTGTCACGCTCGACGCCGAGCGTTGCATTCTTTGCACGCGCTGCATCCGTTTCATGCAGGAAGTCGCACACGACGACGTGCTCGGCATCGTCGATCGCGGCAGCTACAACACCATCGCCTGTCATCCCGACCGCAAACTCGACAGCAACTACTCGCTGAACACCGTGGACATCTGTCCGGTCGGCGCGCTCACGTCGTCTGACTTCCGGTTCAAAATGCGCGTCTGGTTTTTGAAGGAAACAAAGAGCATCTGCACCAGTTGCGCGACCGGCTGCAACACAGTTATCGGTAGCCGCGAAAACACCGTTTATCGCCAGACACCGCGCGAGAACAACGACGTGAACGGCGTCTGGATGTGCGACTACGGGCGGCTGAATTTCCACCACCTGCACAGTCCGGACCGGCTGACGATGCCGATGATCAAAGGCGTTGAAGGAGCGAGTGTTGTGACGTGGGAGGACGCGATCGCACGCGCGGCAATCGAGTTGCGCATCCTGCGCGGAGACGAAATCGCAATCATCGCGTCGGGGCGGATGACGAACGAGGAGTTGTTCCTCACCAAGAAGCTTGCATCCACCTTGAGCACCGACATGCTCGACATCGTGCCGCACACAGGCGAAGGCGATGACATTTTGCTGAACACAGACCGCAACCCGAACACAAACGGCGCGAAACTCATCGGCGTCGCCACGGGCAAACTCGGCGACATCGTGGCTGGCGTGAAGGCCGGCCAGATCAAGGCCGTGCTTGCGCTGGGCGAAGACGTCTCGGAACTGCTCGGCGATGACGCGGAGAAACTTTCCGCCCTGATCGCGATGAGCATTCTGCCAAGCGCGACTACGACAACTCGCGACCGTTCTTTTTCCAAGCTTCGGCTTCTCCGAAAAGCGCGGCTCGATGATCAACGCCAAAGGCCGCCTCCAGCGCCTCAACTCCGCGACTGCCGCCCCCGGCGAAGCCCATGACGACTGGGAAATCCTGCGCGACCTGATTCTCGCCCTCTCCGGCGTGAACGGCGTTTACATGATCGAAGACGTCTTCAAACAAATGGCTGAAGCCGTGCCCGCGCTCACCGGCCTGAGCCTAAGCAGAATCGGCGATCTGGGCGTGCAACTGGATCTTTCCGCAATCCGCAATCCGCAATCCGCAATCGCGTAATGGACTACATCGCCTCGATAGATTGGTTCCTGATTCTCACGACGCTTGCTAAAACGGTCGGCGTGCTCGGGATCGTGCTCACGATGGTTTCCTATACCGTCTATGCCGAGCGACGCGTGAGCGCGTTTATCCAGGACCGTCTGGGCCCGAACCGCACCGGCATTCCCATGACGCTGCTTGGTTTCAAGCAGGACATCAAATTCCAAGGGCTCGGCCAGCCGATCGCCGACGCCATCAAGCTCCTGCTCAAGGAGGACTTCACTCCGGCGCACGTGAACAAGTTCTATTACTGGATCGCGCCGGCGCTCGGCATTTCGTCGGTGATCCTCGCGCTCGCTGTGCTGCCTTTCGGCAGCACGTTGTTCGGTGTCCCGATGGTGATTGCCAATGTCAATGTCGGCATCTTGTTTGTCTTCGCCATATCATCGCTCGCGGTCTATGGCATCGTGCTCGCCGGCTGGTCGGCTAACTCCAAGTATCCGTTCCTCGGCGGCATTCGTTCGAGTTCGCAAATGATCTCGTATGAACTGGCGCTGGGTCTTTCAGTTATCCCGCTCTTCTTGATCTTGGGTAAACTCAACTTTGTCGAGATCGTCGAGTATCAGGTCAAGAACGGCTGGCTGCTCGTGCCTTTCACCAACGGGCACATGAGCCTGCAAAAATGCCTGCTCTGGATTCCGGTCGCCATCTCGTTTGTCGTGTTCACCATTTCGATGTTCGCGGAGACGAATCGTCTGCCATTCGATCTTCCCGAAGCCGAGCAGGAACTCGTCGGGGGTTACAATACCGAATATTCCTCAATGAAGTTCGCGCTCTTTTTTCTCGGTGAATACGCCGCGATGATTGCCGGATCGTCGGTGATTGTCAGCCTGTTCCTCGGCGGCTGGCATCTGCCGTTCATTCCCGATGGCTCCGCGGGCTGGTTTTGGGGACTGGTCAACATCGGCGTCTTCTTCGGCAAAGTTGCGGCCCTGTTGATCTTCTTCATCTGGGTGCGCTGGACACTCCCGCGCTTCCGCTACGACCAACTCATGAGAATCGGCTGGATCTTTTTCTTTGAAATCGCGTTGGTGAACATCTTCCTCACCGCCGGTATCCTTGCGTTCTTCCCGAATTAACCAATGGCTTACACCGTCCCACGTCCAAAGCTTACTCTGAGTGAGAAACTGTATCTGCCGGCTGTCGTCGCGGGGTTGCTTATTACTCTCCGGCATTTCAAGAACATGTTTCTTGGAAAGACGCATGTTGCCATGCAATACCCCGAGGAAAAATGGGATTCGAGTCTGCCTTCCTACTACCGCGGCGCACCCACGCTGGTGCGCGATGAGTTTGACCGCGAACGCTGCGTTGCCTGTCAGCTTTGCGAGTTCATCTGCCCGCCCCGCGCAATCCGCATCAAGCCCGGCGAACTCCCTGCCGACAGCAAATTTTCGAAGGTGGAGAAATATCCGCAGGAATTCGACATCGACATGATCCGCTGCATCTACTGCGGCCTTTGCGAAGAGGTATGTCCCGAGCAGGCGATCTATCTGCGCAAAGATTACGCAATCACCGGCCTTAGCCGCAAAGAGATGGTGCATGACAAACAGAAACTCTACGAGCTGGGCGGAGTCATGAAAGGCGTCGTCAACAAATGGAACGCGAAGAAATGAAGATGAATTGCCAATTGCCAATTGCCAATTGCCGATTTGTCGGGACGCACCGCATCGCGCCTTCAATCGAAAATCGAAAATCGAAAATCGAAATTTCCTGATGTCACCGCTCATATTCTGGCTTTTCTCGCTTCTGATGCTCGGCTTCGCCTGTGCGGTGGTTTTTAACCGCAACCCGGTTGCCAGTGCGCTAAGTCTCGTAGTTTCGTTTCTGGGACTCGCGGCACTGTTCATCATGTTGAACGCCTACTTTATCGGTGTCGTTCAAGTGCTGGTTTATGCCGGTGCTGTGATGGTTCTGTTTCTTTTCATCATCATGCTCCTCGATCTCAAGGTAGAGGCGCGCCGAAAACTTCAGCCCATCGCTGTTGGCGGCGGAGTTGTGGTTAGTGTGACGCTGGTTGCGCAGATCGTTTCGGTGCTCCAGAAGCTGCCCGGCGGCAACAAACCGTTCCCGCCGCTCGCGTCCGCCGCCGACGATGTCCACAATGTCGGCCAGACTTTGTTCACCACGTTCAACCTTCCTTTCCAAGTCATCGGCGTGCTTGTATTGGTCGCAACGATTGGCGTCGTGGTTCTCAGCAAGCGGGAGTTATAGACATGGTCACGTTGAACGATTACTTGCTTGTTAGTGGATTGCTCTTCGCGATCGGGTTTGCGGGTGTCATGTTACGCCGCAACATAATCATTATCTTCATGTGCCTTGAATTGATGCTGAACGCCGCGAACCTGTCGCTCGTTGCGTTTTCCCGGTTCAATCTTGTCAACGGCCTGCCCAATTATAACGCCCAGGTGCTAGTCTTCTTCATCATTACCGTTGCGGCTGCCGAGGTCGCCGTGGGCCTGGCGATCATCGTCGCCCTTTACCGGTCCCGCCAGACAACGCACGTCGAGGACATAACCAGCATGAAGTTCTAGGTGAACACTATGGCCAACTCTCTTCCATGGATCATCCTGCTGGCCCCGCTTCTAAGCGCGGCGTTCATCGTTTGCTTCACGCAGTCGGCGAGAAACCTGAGCGCCTTGATTTCCTTGTGCGCGGTGTTGGTCTCGCTTCTCGCGAGCGGCATCGTGTTCTTCCATGCGGATTTCAGTATCCAGGTCAACTGGCTTGATTTTGGAGACACGCTCCAGGTGCCGATCGGCTTCACCATAGACAAGCTGAGCAAGGTGATGTTGTTCGTCGTGACCTTGGTTGGCTCGCTGATCCACATCTACTCGCTGGGTTACATGAACGATGACGAAGGCAAGTCGCGTTACTTTGCCGGACTGTCGCTGTTCATGTTCTCGATGCTCGGCATCGTGCTGGCAAATAACTTCGCGATGATGTTCATCTTCTGGGAGCTGGTGGGTCTCAGTTCCTACATTCTCATCGGGCATTGGTTTAACAGGCCGGCTCCACCGGCTGCGGCAAACAAGGCGTTCATCACCAACCGCATCGGCGACTTCGGCTTCATGCTGGGCATTCTCATGCTGTGGCTTGCGACGGGTTCGGTTGTCTTTCCGGGCATTGCAGCAAAGGTTCATGCAGGAGCCGTCGCGCCGACTTACCTGACCATCGCCACGCTCCTTATCTTTTGCGGCGCGGTTGGAAAGTCCGCCCAGTTCCCGCTGCACGTCTGGCTTCCGGATGCCATGGAAGGTCCGACGCCCGTCTCGGCGCTCATCCATGCCGCAACGATGGTGGCCGCGGGTGTCTATATGCTGGCCCGCGTTTTCTTCCTCATCGAAGCCGCGCCGGATGCGCAGACCGTGATCGCATGGATCGGAACGATCACCATGATTCTTGCCGCGCTGATGGCAACCCAGCAGAACGACATCAAGCGCATCCTTGCTTACTCCACTCTTTCGCAGCTTGGCTACATGGTCATGGCCATCGGAGTAGGTTCGAGCGAAGCGGCGATGTTCCACCTTTTTACCCACGCCTTCTTCAAAGCGCTGCTGTTCCTTGGCGCGGGTGCGATCATTCACTCCCTGCATCACGAGCAGAACATTTGGAAAATGGGCGCCTTGAAGAACGCGATGCCGACTACTTTCCTGACGTTCCTCGTCGGCACTCTGGCTCTCACCGGTTGCCCGTTTCTAAGCGGCTCTTTCAGCAAGGACGCCATCCTCGCGGCGGCCCAGGAACGCAGCCATTGGATCTATGCGCTCGGTTTGATTTCCGCCTTCCTGACCGCCTTCTATATGTTCCGGTTGTTCATTGTTGTCTTCCTGGGGCGACCGAAGTCCGAGCCTGCCAGGCATGGACACGAGGTTCCCGGTGTCATGACGCTGCCGCTCGTAATCCTGTCGATCTTTGCGGTCATCAGCGGCTATCATTTCTTTGCCGCACGGTTTCTCGAACTGCCGCACGAACAGCATCCTTTCATGGTGCAAGTGCTCGCCTTCGCTGCATTCGCGATGGGAAGCATGGTGGCCGTCGTGCTCTATAAAGGTAAGACGGAAGACCCCGTTTACATTCCGCTTTTGGCCAACAAGTTTTACTTCGACGAGATATACGCGATTATCATCCGCTGCACACAGGATTTGCTGGCGGCGATCAGCGGAGCGTTCGACCGGTGGATTCTCGACGGCGCAGTTCAGCTTGCGGCCGGGGCGACGCGGGGGCTTGGATTTGTTCTCAGCTTCCTTCAAGTCGGCAACCTGCAAGGCTATGCGTTCCTGTTCGGCACCGGGGTTGTCGCGCTGATTTACTACATGGTCTTCCGATGAGCCTTCTTAACCAAATCATTCTGGTCCCGATTCTCGCCGCGGTCGCCGTGCTCCTCGGCGCGCCGGCAAGGCGAACCTCGCTTGCCGCTGCAGTCATCAACCTTCTGCTCAGTCTGATTGCTCTGTTCAGTTTTCAAACGCACGGGGATCGCTTTCAGTTCCAGTCCTCCTTTGCCATACTCCCGGCCTGGGATCTTAAGTATTACGTTGGAGCCGACGGACTGAGTCTGTTGATGATCCTGCTAACCACCGTGGTAACTCTGGCTGCGGTCTGGGTTAGCCCAAAAGTGGAGCGCCTCGAGAAGCAATTCTACGCGAGCCTGCTCTTTATATCGGCTGGAGCGCTTGGAGCTTTCGCCTCGCTCGACCTGTTCTTCTTTTACGCCTTCCATGAACTGGCGCTGATCCCGACCTTTCTTCTAATCGGCATCTGGGGTTCCGGAGACCGGCAGGCCGCCGCCTGGAAGATAACCATCTACCTTGCCTTGGGCAGCTTTGTATTGCTCATAGGTCTGATCGGTTTGTATCAAAGCCTGCCGGCCAGTCTGCAAACCTTCGACATCCCAAAACTCCAGGATCTGGCTGCGACCGGCAAGTTCAACCAGAGTTCCGCAAAGTGGGTCTATCTGTTCTTGCTTGCCGGCTTCGGTATTCTGATCTCGCTGTTCCCGTTTCATACCTGGGCGCCGCAGGCCTACGCCTCCGCGCCAGCTCCCGCCGCGATGATGCATGCGGGAGTCCTCAAGAAGTTCGGCCTTTATGGTCTGCTTCGCGTGGCCTTGCCGATGCTTCCCGAGGCGGCGAAGTACTGGACGAATCTGCTGCTTGCGCTCCTGATCGGCAACATCATCTACGTCGGGTTGGTGACGATCTCGCAGAAGCGGCTCGACATGACACTCGGCTATTCGAGCGTGATGCACATGGGCTACATCTTCCTTGGAATAGCCTCGTTTAACATGCTTGGGCTAAGCGGCGCGGCATTGCTCATGTTCGCGCATGGTCTTTCCATCGCCGCGCTCTTTGCCGTTGCGGGAATGGTTCGCGAGCGCACCCAGACACTTGTCTTTTCCGATCTCGGAGGTCTGGCCAAACCCATGCCCGTGCTGGGACTGGCGTTTGGGCTGGCGGCTTTTGCGTCGATTGGGCTGCCCGGATTCGCCAACTTCGCCTCCGAGTTGATGGTTTTTTTCGGAGCGTTCAAGAACACCGGAGACACCCTGCCATTTACTTACTTCCAGATAACGACGGTGCTGGCTTTGTGGGGCGTGGTGATCTCGGCCGTTTATATGTTGCGCGCCTACCGGGCCGTTTTCATGGGCGAGACAGACAAGCGATGGAGTCAGTTGCGGGACGCTTCTTCGCCGTGCTGGCCGGTTGTGTTGTTGCTGCTCACCTTGCTGATCGCAGGATTCTTTCCGCAGTTGTTCCTTAACCTGATCAAGCCCGGCATCGAGGCGATTCTTACGTCCATCTAACCATGATTACGCCGCTCCTACTCGAAGTTGCAGTGATCATTCTCGGTGCTTTCCTGCTGATGTATGAAGCGTTCGCAAACGACAGGAACAAGAACTTTGTCGCGCTCATGGGTATTGCCGGGCTCAGCCTTGTGCTGGTCATGAGCTTCTTCGTAGGCGACGCGAATCAGCCGTTGCATGCGGTGATGCCTTATTCGCAGTTCTACAAAGCTGATGCGATGGCGCTCTTTTTCAAACGCTTCGCGCTCCTGACGACCATCATCGTGCTGATCATGTCGCTCGAATACCAGGGGGTGATTCGCAAGTTCATCTTCGGGAGCAACCCGCAGGCCGGCCTTGGCGAGTTCTACTCGCTTCCGGTCTTCACCTGCGCCGGCTTGATGTGGATGGCGTCCGCCGTGGATTTCGTTCTGATCTTCGTCTCGCTCGAACTCGTCACGATTTCCTTTTATGTGCTCGTCGCCTACATGCGGCGCAACCCCCGTTCGCTCGAAGCCGGCGTGAAGTATCTCATCCTGGGCGCGCTTTCCACCGGCTTCCTTGTCTATGGCATTACCTGGATCTTTGGCGTGACCGGCGAAACCAATCTCGGCCGAATCGCTTTTAAGTTACAAACGATTCAAGGCTACGACACACCTCTTCTGTTTGGTGTTATCCTCATCTTCATCGCGCTCGGATTCAAAATCGCCGCGGTGCCTTTCCAGTTATGGGTGCCCGATGTTTATCAAGGCGCGCCAACGCCGGTCACCGCCTTCCTCTCGGTGGGTTCCAAGGCCGCTGGCTTTATCGTCCTCACGCGGGTCTTTGAGGTATTTGTTTCCGCTCCGGTCATCCGGGAAAAAGTCATGGCCGTCGCCATTGTTCTAGCCGCCATGACCTTGATTTACGGCAACCTCGCCGCGCTCTCGCAGAACAATCTCAAGCGGCTGCTTGCCTACTCAAGTATTGCCCACGCCGGCTACCTGCTCGTCGCGCTGGCCAGCATTGGCGCCGCGCACTCGGGTATCGCGATTGTCTTTTACCTCGCGGGCTATCTGCTCATGACCCTGCTGAGTTTCATCGTGATGATCGTCGTTGCCAACCACAGCGAAGGCGATGACATAGCGCATTTCAACGGCCTTGCCAGACGCTCGCCAGCGCTTGCATTCAGCATGCTCGTGGCAATGGCGTCGCTCGCCGGGATACCTTTCACGGTAGGCTTCTTCGGCAAGTTCCTCGTGTTCCAGGCGGCGATGGAAAGCGCCGCAACGAATCACTCGCTGTATGTGCTTGTGGGTATTGGAGCCGTCACTGTTGCGGCGGGCTTCTACTACTACCTCAAAGTTGTTCGCGCGATGTATTGGCAGGAGCCGGCCAGTGACACGCGCATTACTGTCGCGCCTCTTACCCGGGCGACAATCGCGATCTTGATAGCGTCGATCTTCGTGCTGGGTGTTTATCCACGTCCTGTTGTCGCGATGTTTTCACCGAAGCCGGCCCAGGCTCAAGTCGTGGCGCGGTAGGTTTGTGAGAGTCATCAACCGCCTTTGTCGCCCCAGTGGTATTGGGGGCCGGTTTCGAATTACATGATTCACTGGATTCACGAGAGGGTTCTGAATCACATCAAACGCACGAGCGAAGCCGGGTTGTAACCTTCGCTCAGACCAATCTGCGGGAGCCGGATGGTCGTGCGGATTTTTGAAAAACTTGACCCAGGTCAAGGAAGTCACTGCGGCCCGCCCTACTCTGGGGGTTGCTGTGACAACCGTGCTTCACGTCAAGACAGTCTGGATAACGCTCGCTTTGGCCCTGGGTGTTCCGGTTTGTTTGACGGCGCAGCCCCCCGATGCCGAACCGGCGCAGCGAGCGGTGAACACGCCCGCGGCGTCGCCCCCGATGCAAGGGCTTCCGACGGTTGCGCGTCCTGCTCCAGAGCAGCCGCAGCCAGGGCTTCCGACGGACACTCATCTCGACAAATCGCCGCCGCGAAAGACCGTCGGTCTCGATCTCATCAAGAATGGCTGGACTTACAACTGCATGGAGTGCCACACGCTTTTCCCGGCCAGGTGGCATTACGACCGGCCGATGGCCGAGCATCGGGACATCAAGCTCGACCACGGCAACAACCGCTTTTGCCTTAACTGCCATCATCCCACCAACCGCAATGCGTTTGTCGATTACGACGGCGCGGAAATCGCCCAGGCCGACGTGATCCAGCTCTGCGCGAAGTGTCACGGAACGATCTATCGCGACTGGAAAGCCGGCGTGCATGGCCGCGAGAACGGTTACTGGAAAGCCGATGCCGGGGAAAAGACCAAGCTGCGCTGCATCCAGTGTCACGATCCGCACAGTCCGAAATTCAAACCGATGCAGCCGCTGGCGCCGCTGCGTTATCCAGCCCGGGGCGCTCATCCGCCGGGCGCAGACAAACCGGAGACTGCGGAGTCGCACTAGAAACGAATGCACCCGGAACCACAAAACGAAGTCAGTCCGAAAACCATCGAGGAGGTTTACCAGCCGGTGACGCGGCGGACTTTTCTAAAAGGTGCGGCCGCTTCGATGGTCGGGATGGCGGGATTGATGGCGGCGCTGAAACCGCTGCTCGATCTCGAAAGCGGCGCGGTGACGCTCGATGATTTGTTGCAGAGGCATTACCGCGAACTGAAGCCGGACGACTTGAAGCGCATCATGGCAAGCCTCGCGGAGCAGGAGGAGCGCGAGTACGGCGTGCGCCCGAACCTGCGCGACATCAAGCCGCTGGACGGCGTCGAGTTTGGCTACGCCTTGAATCTTACCCGCTGCATCGGTTGCCGGAAATGCGCGCACGCCTGCCTCAAGGAAAACAACCAGTCCCGCGAGGATGCGAACGACATCGAGATGTCCTATATCCGCGTCCTCGAGATGAACAAGGGGGCGATCAATCTCGAAACGTCGAACGTCTATTACGATCCGGCGGAGGTTCCGCAAAAGGACAAGTATTATATGCCGGTGCAGTGTCATCAGTGCCGCGAGTCCCCCTGCACGAAGGTCTGTCCGGTCCAGGCGACGTGGAGGGAGCCGGACGGCATTGTGACAGTCAATTACAACTGGTGCATCGGCTGCCGTTACTGCATGGCGGCGTGCCCGTACGACGCGCGCCGTTTCAACTACAAGAAGCCGACGATCGAAGCCGCCGCGATCAATCCGAACCAGAGTTACCTCAGCAACCGCATCCGTCCGAAAGGCGTGGTGGAAAAATGCACGTTCTGCCTGCACCGCACGCGCGAGGGCAAGTATCCCGCGTGCCTTGAGGTCTGCCCGACCGGAGCGCGCGTGTTCGGGAACCTTCGCGATCCCGACAGCGAGATCAACTACATCCTCAACAACAAGCGCGTTTACATCCTGAAAGAGGACGTCGGCACCCTGCCACGGTTCTATTACTTCTTCGACAAATGAGAGACTACCTCACATTTCTCTTCCGCGTCTGGCGGCTCTCGTTTCAGGGAAGCTGGAAGTTCTATGCGTGGATGTCGGTGCTAACCTTGTTTTCGCTGGTCGGCCTGAACGCATGGGCGCGGCAGTTCGTCGAGGGGCTGCAAACCACCGGCATGACGAACCAGGTGAGCTGGGGGGCTTACATTGCTAACTTCACCTTCCTAGTTGGCGTCGCGGCGGCGGCGGTGATGCTCGTGATCCCGGCTTACATTTACAAAAAGGAACACATGCACGCGGTGGTGCTTTTCGGTGAACTCATGGCGATCGCGGTCATCGTCATGTGCCTGCTGTTCGTGACGGTGGACCTCGGCCATCCCGAGCGGTTCCACCACATGATTCCGCCGTTCGGCGTCTTCAATTTTCCCGGCTCGATCCTGTCGTGGGATGTGATCGTGCTGAACGGATACCTGCTGCTGAATCTCCACATCGCGGGCTATCTCCTTTACTGCCGCTATCGGCACCGCGAGCCGACCAAGCTCTTCTATATCCCGTTTGTTTTTCTTTCGATCGCGTGGGCGGTGAGCATTCATACCGTCACGGCCTTTCTTTACGTGGGGCTCGCCGGGCGCAGTTACTGGCATCACCCGCTGGTGCCATCGCGCTTTCTCGCATCGGCGTTTGTCGCCGGGCCGGCCCTGATGATTCTCACGTTCCAAATCATCCGGCGGGTAACCCGTTACTGGATTGGCGACGAGCCGATCTTCACGCTGCGCCTGATCATGACCGTGGCGATGATCATCAACATGTTCCTGCTCGGGTGCGAATTTTTCACCGAGTTCTATTCCCCGACCGAGCACGCGGCGGCGGCCCATTACCTCTACTTCGGGCTGCACGGCCATCGCGGGCTGGTGCCGTGGATCTGGACGGCCATCGCGTTGAACTTCATAGGACTGGCGCTTCTGATCACTCCGTTGAGCCAGCGGATCGCCTGGCTGAACATCGCCTGCATCGCCTGCTTCATCGGCATCTGGACGGAAAAAGGAATGGGCCTGATCATTCCCGGCTTCGTCCCATCGCCGCTCGGGCAGGTGGTGGAATATCTTCCCACCGTCAACGAAACGCTCGTCTGCCTCGGCATCTGGGCGGTCGGCGCGCTGATGTTCTCGTGGATGCTCCACGTGGCGATTCCGATCATGAACGGCTCGCTGCGCGCCAACCCTGAATTTTCAACACCAACCAACACCCCCCGCTAGTCATTTATGAAAACCAACTCCATCCTCCTGTTTACCGCGGCGGTGATCGCCGCTCCTCTGCTGGCAAGCGCCGGTTTCACGCTTGCGGAAATGTCGCCGCAGAGCAAGGCGTGCGTGGACTGCCATAAGAAGGAAAGCCCGGCCATTTATGAGCAATGGGGCGCGAGCAAGCATTACCGCGGCAACATCGGCTGCTTCGAGTGCCACATGGCGGTCGAGGGCAAGCCGGGATCGTTCGAGCACTACGGCCAGAAAATCTCGACCATCGTGACGCCGAAGGATTGCGCGCGCTGCCACGAACACGAGGTTGCCGAGTTCAATTCCTCGCACCATGCGAAGGCGGGCCGCATCCTTGGTTCGCTCGACAACGTCCTCGCGGAAGTGGTCGAGGGGAATCGCGGATTCAAGACGGCGATGTTCCCGAACGGCGTGTCCGCCGCGGCAGTCAACGGCTGCTGGCAATGCCACGGCACCGAGGTAAAGATCATGCCCAACGGCAAGCCCGATCCCGCCACATGGCCGAACACCGGCATCGGGCGCATCAATCCCGACGGCAGCGAAGGTTCCTGTGCCGCGTGCCATTCCCGCCACGAATTTTCCGCCGCGCAGGCGCGCACGCCGGATACCTGCGGCAAGTGCCACATGGGACCGGACCATCCGCAGATCGAGATTTACAACGAGTCGAAGCACGGCATCGCTTATCACGCCAACGTGGACAAGATGGCGCTTCATAATTCCAAGTGGATCGTCGGCGAGGATTACTCCGCCGCGCCGACCTGCGCCACCTGTCACATGAGCGCCACCAAGAACCAGCCGGTCACGCACGATGTCGGCCTGCGCATTTCATGGAACAACCGCCCGGAAATCTCCGTGCGTCCTGAAATCGCCGACGCGAAGCTCGGGTTGCCCGGCAAGGAGGTGATCTGGCAGACGCGCCGCAAGAACATGATGGATGTCTGCCTCAACTGCCACAACCAGCTCTTTGCGGAAACCTTTTACCAGCAATACGACGGGCTGATCGAGCTGTACCACGACAAGTTTGCCAAGCCCGGCCTCGCGCTCTACCAGGCCGCCAAGCCTCTCCTCAAGCCCGTGCAATTCAGCAACCAGATTGACTTCACCTGGTATGAAATCTGGCATCACGAGGGACGCCGCGCGCGGCATGGCGCCTCGATGATGGGGCCGGATTACACCCACTGGCACGGCACCTACGAGGTCGCGAAGCATTTCTACAGCAAATACATTCCCGAGCTGGAGGAACTCGCGGGGAGGAACATGGAGAACAGCGATCTGGCAAAAAAGGAAGCCGCCGCGAAACTTTCAAAGTTGATCGACGACACGCTCAACGGCCCGAATCACTCGTGGTACATCGACAAGATGAGCCCCGAGGAAAAAGCCGCGCGCGATCAGCAACGGAAGGAATTCCAGCAGCGCTATTCGAAATAGCGGCACCGAAGCGATCCATGAGTTCCTGCGCCACCTCGGATTCCGTTGCCGGCCTGCGCCGGATGACCGGCGCGGAACTCGAGCAAGCCGGCCAGCAAAGCCTGCGCGATCATCTCGTCGCGCAGGCCATCGTGGCGCACCGGATTCATCGCACCGCGTCCGGCCTCGATCTCGACGCGCTGCTTTCCGATCCGGGCTGCGTGCGCCATCCGGTGCGACTCGTGTTCGAGATCGGCGAAATGGTGATGCACCAGTTTGCCCAGCCAGACATCGACTGGCGGAACGGCGGGCAGGACGGGCGGGTGCTATACATTCGTCCGGTTTTGAAAGCGCATCCGGAACTCGTGGCCCTCGCGGTCGCCTACATGCTCCCGGTCATCAACTACGGAGAAGTGGTGAACGACGAACATTGTCTGCTTTACGGCGCGACGCTGCTCGGCTTCACGACGGACGAGTACTACGACCGCCTCTGCGTCCTCTCGGACTTCATCGGCGCGGAAACAAGGTTTGCCAGTCCCCTGTGATCGGAGGGACGAGTTCCACGAGTCCCCAATTCAAAAAGTGAGGGACTCGCGGAGCTCGTCCCTCCGATACGGTTTATCACATCTCGCCCAAGTGACGGCGCAGCAGGTTTTCCAGGTCGAGCGGCTTGAGCACGGTGATTGTCTTGCCGGAAACGCGCAGCAATTTCTCGCGGCGGAACTTGGCGAGTGTGCGCGAGAGGGTTTCGCTTGCGGTGCTCATTTCGGCGGCGAGCACGCGCTTGGTGCGGTCGAGTTGAAAGACGACGGGCGTGTTCTGGCGTGGAGCGGGGCATCGCTTCAATAGCCAGTTCGCGAGCCGCGTCTCCACGTCCTTGAGCGTGAGATCGTCGAGCAGGCCGATGAGCACGCGCAGGTGCTGGCTCATCGAGCCGAGCATCCGCAGCGCGAACTCGGGGCGCTTGCTCAGCAAATCGAGAAAGTCGGTTTTAGGAATCAGCAAAACGTCCGACGGTTCCATGGCGCGGGCGTTGGCCGGGTATCCGCCTTCGCTCGCCAGCGCCGCTTCCGCAAACGACTGGCCGGTCTGGAACACGCAGATCACCTGTTCTTTGCCGGCGGCGCTCACGCGATGCACGTTGATCGCGCCGCTCTGCAAGACGTAGAAGCCCTCAGCCAGCCCGCCTTCGCGGAAAAGGTAATCGCCCTTTGCCAGCCGCTTCTGAATTACAAAGGACGCGATGGTTTTAAGATCGCCCGGCGGCAGTCCGCTGAAAAGCTGGCAGGCACGCAGAGAGTTCGCCAGCGCGAGGTGTCTTAAGTCCTGAATGTCCTGCCGCATTGCGATCACGCTATCACAAAAAGTGTAAAGTTGAAAAATGAAGTCCTCATAGAAATTGGGTGGGGGACGCCCAACCCGAGTCCAAGTCGCTCAGTTTGAAAAGATTGCTTAACTTCTTGCTGCGGACGTTTAACCCGATGCTGACAAGCCAAATCTATCACCCTCCGATGTGTCCATGCTGCGCTGGCGGACTTGGAGAACTGCTTGAATGTTCAAGCCAATCTCAAATGCCCCTGCGCATTATCAAGTTCGTGACTTCCGGAACGAGATGAGCCGGCAGCGACGATATGCCAAACCGACTGAACTCAGGCACAGAAGGGCAATAGTCGAAGGCTCAGGGACGGGACTGGCGTCCTCCAAAGTGAGGCCCGTCACCGCATAATCAACGAAAAGTCCGATCTTGTATGTGTCAAACCCTTTCAGTAGGGCAGTGTTCCCCAGATGACTCGGCAAGGAAGATTCATTGTAGGAAAACGAACTGCCGTAATACCCGCTGGCATCGAAGTAGATGGGGTCATTGAAGCCGTCCTCCCCATTCAACACTGGCATGATCTCGAGGGATGCTCCAGTCGCTGCCGTGTTGGCAAGCAGCGAAAATGTCAATGCGGTCAGGTCGAAAACATCGCCGTCAACCCGCTGAATGGTAATCCGCGCCTTGTAGTCGGTCACGCCAGGAGGAGGAACCGTCACAGCCTGCGCTTCCACTCCGTCTGGCCACGAAACTCGCTCCGCACGACCGATTGGCTCGGTCATTCCGACTCCTCCGGTAAATAACTTGTCGCGCGTGTACGTGAACAGATACCCATTGCTGCTGATGGTATCAGAGGTAACACCGGACGCCACGTTCGTTGCGACTTGGGAACTGTCGAAGAAAACGGTGATACCTGCACGGGCGCTACTCAAGAAAAGCAAGCTGCAAACTGCGATCGAAAAGGGGGTCTTTAGTTTCATAGATGCAGATGGAAGCGCGAATGCTTTTATGCACGACGGCACCACCGCGCCGCGAGTCCGCAGAACCCGAGGAGCACCAGCGAGATCGTCCCAGGTTCGGGAACCATATTAACCGCAACATTCTGCCCTCCTACGAAGTTGCCCACCACCCCCAACCCGCCGTTGGCAGCCAGTGCCTCCGGAGTGTTGGGATTCTCGATCAGCGCCTCGCCATACTCATCGTAAAGGAGAGGATCCGACAAGTCGCCCAGGTATTTGTAAAACTCGTAGCGGCGCGTCACCGATTCGTTACCTTCACCCACGTTAACATTGTCGTCCCGCGCGTCGAAACCCGCATTGCCATCTTGCAGGAGTTGCCACTCGATCTCGGTTTCCGTCTCGGGGGGCACCGCCGCATTGCCCAGGACGAGGTCCTCCAGGTGGACGGGTTCCGGATTCTGGACCTCGATGGTGTAAACTTTCGCCCAAATTGCTTCGCCGAACAGGGGGTGATCCGGATCATTCTCATTCGGCGGCGCCTGCACCGCCGCCTGAACGACGTGCGGATCGGCCGGGTTCACTGGCTGCACGAGGGTCAAGACCGGCGCCGGAATCTTCACATTCGTACCGAAAGGGGTGAGAGTGCCGTTACCACCGTCGAGCAGCCAGCGGTAGGTCGTATTCGTCGGGTTAACGTTCAGACCGATCGCCGAAGTGGTCGCCTGGCACGGTTCCTGGGTAGCCAGGATAACTACCATTGAAAAGTGAGTGCCCGCCCGTGTCAGCCATTGATCCAGAATCAGTGCCAGCATCCCATGTACCGTTGCCACTATTGTAATGGCCCGCATAGGTCACTGTGGTAACTCCCGGCTGAAGGGGAAGTTACCGTCGGATCGCCATAACGATTGTAAGGAGCGCCGAAAAAGTAAGAGACATCCGAGGGACTGCACCCCTCGAGTTCGATTTCAAAGCCGTGAGCGGTAGAGCCCGTGTCGTTAATCGCATCGAAGTTGCTCAAGGCGCCATACATCGTAACGGCACGAGCGGGGCTGAATGAAACAAGCGCGAGCGCTGCGCCGAGTAGCAGGGTATTCGTTTTCATAAACAAAACCTATCCGCTGATAAAAATGCGTCAACGCCAATCTTGCACGACATCATGGTTGCTGTGGGAACAACGCCTCCGAAGCCACCACACGGAAATTGGAACACGGAGCTTGGCGTGTCGCGTAGGGCACTTGTGCGTTTTATCGAATCCTCCGACACGCTGCAAATAGGGGGGCGGCGAGGACTGCGATTTCACGGTCAAGATCGCTAATGCTGCGCTTGGAAAAGGCCGAAGTTCCACGACCCGGTCCAATTCGATGGAAAGACCTACCGAATCGCTGGCCGCGTTTCCATCCGACAGGCCACGAAAGATAAGAAGATTCTAATTCAGCATTCACCGATTTCTAATGGTCGGGATGCAAGGGTGTGGCGTTATGAAAACAATCCTATGTCACATGCTGGCCGCAGCCGTTGCGCTGGCCGTCTTCCCAGGAAGCGCCTCCGCAACGGTTTCGGAACAAACACTCAAGAATCTCAACACCGCCTTCCAAGGGGAGTCGAACGCGACTAACCGCTACGCCCTCTTCGCCAAAAAGGCGGACCAGGAAGGTTTGCCACAAGTGGCAAAGCTTTTCAGGGCTGCATCCGCCTCTGAGGCAATCCACCGCGACACCCACAAGGAGGCCATCCTGAAGCTTGGCGGCACGGTTGCCACGTTCCAACTCGACCCCGTCACGCCGGGTGCCACGGCGGACAACCTGCGCGCCGCGATCAAGGGGGAAACCCACGAGCGCGACACGATGTATCCGGAGTTTCTGGCGCTCGCCAAAGCAGATGATGCCGAAGCAGCGATACGGACTCTGCAATTCGCTCTCGCAGCGGAGAAGGAGCACGCGAAACTTTACCAGCAGGCTCTGGACACGATCGGGAAGAACGCTCCGGCGGACTACTATGTCTGTCAGGTCTGTGGGATGACACTCACGGAACTTCCGGCGAAGAAGTGCCCTTCCTGCCGCAAGAGCCGCGACGAATATAAGAAGGTCGCTTAGGACGCCATGATCCCGATGCCCAGTCCGCTTCACCCCGCCCTGGTTCATTTCCCCATCGTGCTGATTCTCCTCGGCACGGTGGTGGCCGTCGCGTCGATTTTCCTGCGACGGTGGCACCTGCCCTGGATCGCCGCCAGTCTGCTCGCCTTTGGCGCGGTTGGCGCGATCGCCGCGGCATGGACGGGCGGCAAGGAGGGGGAGTTGGCTGGAGAACTGAGTGCCAGAGGCGATCAGGTGTTGGAAGAACACGAGGCATGGGGCGAACGCACACGCAACTTGTCCATCATCACCGCAGTGCTGGCGATCGGCGCAGTGTCCGTGAGCCGGTTTCCAGTCGCGTCCAGAACTGTGTCCGTTGTCGCAGCATGTGCTGCGCTGGCTGCCTCCTATTGTGTCGCCAACGCCGGCCATTACGGCGGTCAGTTGGTTTACAAGCACGGCGCTGGCGTCAACACGGCTGCGGGAAACTCGACCGGCGAAACAGCCCGCGTATCGGCGGGCGGAGCGAAAGAGAAGAAAGGCGACGACGATTAGTACCTGACAAAAGGAGCTGTGATTATGAAAGCAAACAACAACGAAGACGAACACATCTGGGTGAAGGAAATGCAGCAGCGAATGGCCAGGCTGGAAGAGGAACAGCAGGCAGAATCGGAAGCGGGGAAGCTCCGCCTGAAGGAGGCCCACTGGATGCACTGCCCGAAATGCGGCCAGAAGCTGTCACCGGAGAAATGTGGATCGGTGGAGATTGACGTTTGTCCGAGCTGCAAGGGTGTGTGGTTGGACATGGGCGAATTGGGTGCCATCGTGGAGAGCGCGGGCCAGGGCAGTTTCTTCCACAGGTGCCTTCGGATTCTGCGTGCGCGTTAACCACGGGCCAATCTTTAGCAGCGAACAAGTATGGCTAAAATACTCGTTTGGGACATCCCCGCCCGGCTGTTGCATTGGGCCTTCGCGGCATCGCTCGGAGCGGCATTGGCCGCCAGCCTGCTGGTAGATAAGGAGCGGCCCCTCTTTCAACTACACATGTTGCTCGGCATCGTCGCGGTGTTTCTGCTGGTCGTGCGGATAGTGCTGGGGTTGATCGGATCGCGCTACTCGCGGTTTGCGAGTTTCCCGGTTCATCCACGTGAGTTGGCCAGTTATCTAACCAGTGCCGTCATTTCGAAAACGAAACTCTATGCGGGTAATAACCCCGGATCGGCGATGGCGGCGGTGCTCATGTTTTTGCTCGTCCCGGCCTTGTTCATCTCAGGCATCGGCTATGGCGGAGAATTCATGGAGGAACTGCATGAGGTGCTCGCCTGGGCATTGCTTGCGGTCATTGTCATGCACCTCATGGGGTTGGCTTGGCACACGCTTCGGCATCGGGAGAACATTTCACTCGCCATGGTCACGGGCAAAAAGACAGGACTGCCTGAAAACGCCATTGGCTCGGCCCATGCGGTCTGGGGAATGATTATCCTGATTGTATCCGGCATTTGGATAGCGGCGCTGTTTGCCGGTCACAACGAACAGGCAACGACGGTAAAACTGCCCGGCCTCGGCGTGTCGCTGTCCCTCGGTGAAAAGGAATCCGGCGAGGGCAAACAGAAGCGTGATCGCGACGACGATTGATACCACGCATCTGAGGCAACTGATGTAAGCCAGTGATGGTATGACAAAAAATGAAAACCACAATCCGGCCACCGCTAATTATATGCCAACCCACCCTCAACCTTTGGTGCCGCCCTCAGCCTCAGATGCACTGGCATCCATGACGGCGGCTGATCCGGTTTCACCTCGGTTTTCCCAGGATCTCGGGATTTGGCGCAACATTTTGCTGACCGTCCAGTTAGGCTCGTCGAGATTTTAGCCGCAACGCAAGGCCATGAAAGCAGAATCCCAATCTCGACTCGGCGCGGTGCTGGAAGCGCCTTGTCTCGTCCAGGCCGCGGTGGCGGAACTGGTGAAGCATCACTCGGTGGAGGCCATTGCCATCAAGGCTGTGGAAGGCAAAATCTCGGTCGCCACCATCGGGCGTGCTGCCGACTCCGGCGTGCCGGAAAGAATTCACGAGGCGCTGGCCAAAGTGCAGGGGGATTCGACTGCGGAACGCTGCCAACTCCTGCAAGCCGATCCCAGTTGCGCGCGGTGCGAACATCCCCTGGCGCCAAGGCCCCAAGCGGGATTCACCGTCACGGAAAGCGCCGGAGCCGTGACCGTGGCGCGCGTCCACTGTCCTACCGCGCCGAAGTTCTGGCGCTGGCGCGACTTTCCGCTGCCCAAGATTGAGCCACGTCAGGTCAGCGTTCCCGAAGACGAGTCCGATTTGAATGAATGGAAAGCCCAGGCTGTGGCGGCTGGATTATGCGCGCTCTTTGGGCTGGCTGGCTACTTCACCCCTCAGCCTGTGTGGTCGGTGCCGCTCTACGCGATGGCCTGTCTGGCGGGTGCCTGGTTCGCTGCCCAGGAAGCCTTTGGCAGGCTCCGCACCTGGACGCTTGACGTTCACTTTCTCATGCTCGCGGTGGCGGTGGGCAGCGCGGCGGTGGGGGCTTGGGCGGAAGGGGCCATGCTGCTCTTCCTGTTCTCGACGTCCGGAGCCTTGGAGCATTACGCCATGGGGCGAACCCAGCGGGAAATCCGCTCGCTGTTTCGCACGGCCCCCAAGGTGGCCACCTTGGTGGACGCGGACGGGCATGAAACCGAAGTGGCGGTGGACGGGTTGCGCGCCGGCCAGCGCCTGCTGGTAAAGCCCGGCTCACTGTTTCCGGTGGACGCCGAAATCCTCAAAGGCAAAACCGCCAGCGACGAATCCAATCTCACTGGCGAAGCGACTCCGGTGGAGAAGACCGTGGGCGACACCGTGCTCGCGGGCACGATCAATCTATGGGGGGTCGTGGAAGTTACGGTGCTGCGTCCGGCGAGTGAGAGCTCCCTGCAAAAAGTCATCCGGCTCATTCATGAAGCCCAACATCTCAAGGCGCCGTCCCAGCGGTTCACGGACAAATTCGGCACCCGCTACACCTATGCCATCCTTGGGTTGGCGCTGGGGATGTTCTTCTTCTGGTGGCTGGTGATGGAATTGCCGCCGTTTGCCTCCACCGAGGTGACCCGAAGCGCGTTCTACCGGGCGATGACCCTGCTGGTCGTGGCCTCGCCGTGCGCGCTGGTTCTCTCGATTCCCTCGGCGGTGCTGGCAGCGATCGCCTGGGGGGCCAAACGCGGCATCCTGTTTCGCGGCGGCGCAGCCGTGGAAAAGCTATCCGAAGTAACCGTGGTGGCCCTCGACAAAACCGGCACACTCACCACGGGTGAACTACAGGTGGAAACCGTGGAAAGTTTTCCACCGGGGCGGGAGGCTGAAATTGCGCAACTGGCTTTTTCCATCGAGCGGCTTTCCACGCATCCGCTGGCGCGGGCCATTACCCGTCATGGCAAGCTCCACAGTTTGGTTCCGGTTGAATTCAACCACTCCGAGTCCGTGACTGGGCTGGGCATTCGAGCCGACATCGGCGACAGAAATATCTTCCTGGGTCGCCGCGAGTGGCTGGCGGATGTCCTGCCGCAAGATTCCCGCTGGGTCGCGTTGACGGAGAGCGTCACCACAGCCCAACCGGGCCTTTCCGAAGTCTGGATCGGCGACGGCGATTTGCTTGGACGGCTGTTGCTTCGTGACGACATCCGGCCGCAATCAGGCCCGGTGCTCGCAACGCTGCAAAAGTTGGGCGTGCATTGCGTCGTGTTGACCGGTGACCGTCCGGCATCCGCCCAGGCATTGCAGCTCAAGCTCGGGTTGTCCGATGTCCGCGCTGAATTGAAACCTGAACAGAAGGTGGAGGCTATCCGCGGTTTCATGGCCGGGGGCAAACGGGTGGCCATGATTGGCGACGGGGTTAATGACGCGCCGAGTCTGGCGGTGGCGCACGTCGGCGTGGCGATGGGTGCGCGCGGCGCAGACGCCGCCTTGGAGCAGGCGGAAATCGTACTGATGCACGACCGGTTGGAAAACTTCGTGGCCGCGTTCCGGCTGAGTCAGAACGCCCGAAGAGTCATTCGCCAGAACCTGCTCGTGTCGCTCGGAACGGTGGCCGTGCTCGTCGGTTTCGCCGTCTTCGGGAAAATCCCGCTTACCCTCGGCGTGATCGGGCATGAAGGCAGCACAGTGATTGTCGTATTGAACAGCCTGCGATTGCTGTTCATGAAGGCCAAACAAATCCCGGAAAACGCAAACCCGCAGGAGGGGAAATGATGGCCATCAATAACCGACACCGTCTACTGCTGCGCGTCAGCGCCGTGGTTGGGGTGGTTGTATGCGCAAAACTCGTCGTTCATTTCCTCGGGTGGGAGATTATTTCCATCAACCCACTATTCTCCGGGATTGTGGCTGCCAACGTCTTCCTAATGGGGTTTCTTCTGAGCGGCGTGCTGACGGATTTCAAGGAAAGCGAGCGTCTTCCCGGCGAGTTGAGCGCCTGCTTGGAGAATCTGGCGCAAGAAGTGTCCGGCATTAGAATGGCAAAACCGGAAGCCAAAGTTGGCCCGTGTCTGGTTCTGCTCTCGCAATTGAGCCGGGACATTCTGAGCTGGTTCCACAAGAAACACCGCACGGCGGAATTACTGGAGCACCTGAATGATTTGACCCCTCAGTTCGCAGCGATGGAACAATGGACTCAGGCGACCCTGGTGGCGCGATTGAAGCAGGAGCAAAGTAATCTTCGGCGCGCCATTACACGCATTCACACGATTCGAGAAACGTCCTTTATTTCCTCAGGGTATTTGCTCGCCGATCTCGTTACCATCCTGCTTTGCCTGGGGCTGATATTCGCAAGGATCGAGCCTTTTTACGAGTCGTTGTTCTTCGTCAGTGTTATCTCGTATTTGATGATCTTCCTCCTCATGCTAATCCGGGATCTGGACAATCCGTTCGGTTACTATGACCGATCTTCTGGTGAAGACGTCTCCCTCAAGCCACTTGATGACACAGTGGGGCGACTTGCACAACTCGCCAGCGTCGAAGACTCTACACCCAAAGGCTGTGCCGAACGCGAAACCGATTGATAATCCCGGAGTTAAAAATCGGCGACATTCAGGGCGAAAGAAGGGATCACGATGCTGACGATGGCTCCCCCCTTTGCTGCTGGCGCTATGCTTTCTCAAACGGTAGCATCCGCTCACGATGCGCATCCTAGTGGCAGAAGACGATGCAAAACTGCGATCCCACCTCAAGAACGCGCTCACTGAGGTTGGATACGCAGTCGATGATACGGCCGACGGCGAGGACGCCCTGTGGCTCCTCCGCGAACACGAATACGACGCGGCAGTCCTCGACATCTCGATGCCGGGGCGCGACGGAGTGACCGTCACGCGGATGATCCGGGCCGCAGGCCAAAGTCTTCCGGTGCTTCTTGCCACGGCCCGTGGAGATCTGCGGGATAGGGTCGGCGGTCTTGACGCCGGTGCTGATGACTATCTGGTAAAGCCGTTCTCGGTTGAGGAACTCCTCGCCCGGCTTCGCGCCGTATTGCGCCGCCGCAGGCCGGACATGAGCGATCAACTGCGCGTGGCGGACCTTGAAATCGACCTGCGCTCCAGAACAGCGAGTCGTGCGGGACAGGAAATCGTCCTGACCAACCGGGAGTTCGCACTTCTCGCCGCCCTGGCAGAAGCCTCCCCACGCCCGGTTCCCAAGACGACGCTGATCGAACGCGTCTGGGATCAACACTTCGATTCGGGAACCAACGTGCTCAATGTTTACATCAACTACCTGCGCAAGAAGATCGACCTGCCCGGCATGAAGCCGCTGGTCCATACGCTGCGAGGAATTGGTTTCGCGCTTCGGGAGGGAGAATCATGAAATTTCGGATGCGGCTTGCCGCCTGGTTCGGTTTTTCGCTCGCCGCGTTGATAGCCCTGCTGATGCTGACGGCTCACTGGCATCTCGATGAGGAACTGCGCAGGGATCGCTGGGATCGCTCTCACCCGAGCTACCCGAATTGGGTGATTCACGGCAGTTTTACAAACGAAGAGGTTCACGACATTCTTGGCGAACTGACGAAAGTGTGGCTCTGGGTGGGTATTCCGGCGGTCATCATCGCGTTGTGGATTGGATTTCTCCTGGCCCGGCGCTCCGTGCGCCCAATCCACACAATCAACCGTGAACTCAGTCTTCTTGAAGCCCGCTCGCTGCGAAGGGGAATCGCAGTGCCGGAGAATGACGCGGTGCTGTCCGACCTGGTCCGACACATCAACCTGCTCCTCGAACGCGTGGGAAATGCCTACCAGAATCTCGATGAATTTTCCTCGAAAGTATCCCACGAAATCCGCACGCCACTGACGCTTCTGCGGATGAAAATCGAGCGGTCTGCCGCGGAACTGCCGCCTGTGCTTTCGGAGGAGTTGCAGGAGGAACTGGCGCGGCTGTCGCGCCTTGTCGAGCACTCGCTACTCGCGGCCAAGGCGGAAAGCGGACAGGTGAAGCCCGAGCTTGCCCGGGTGGATTTCACCGGGCTGCTCGAAGACATACGCGAGGGCTATGCTCTGCTCGCAGAGGAACGGGGTTTGGATTTTCAATGGAGGGTGGAGAATGGTCTTGTCGCCGTCACTGATGCCGGACTCCTGCGCCAGATCCTGCACAACCTTCTCGGCAACGCCCTTCGCTACGCCCGCTCGAAAGTCCGGGTGCGCGCCCGTGTATCGCCCAGTTCCCTGGTCGTGACGATCGCGAACGACTTCGACAACACCACCAAGGCCGACCCGGGAACCGGCCTTGGCCTGCGATTGGTCCGAAGTCTTTCTTCAACTCTGAACCTTCGTTTTCGACAACACCAGAACAGCACCACCTTTG
Organism: uncultured Verrucomicrobiae bacterium; assembly: GCA_963751395.1. GTDB lineage: Bacteria > Verrucomicrobiota > Verrucomicrobiia > Chthoniobacterales > Chthoniobacteraceae > CAVVUC01. The sequence continues at coordinate 653,525 of CAVVUC010000002.1, forward strand.
CATCCAGACTACAACTGACGGACGCGATCCGTGCCGACGCCAGAAACTGATTCCATGAACATCACCACCAAGTCCGAAACCGATCGCAAGGCAATGAGCTTTGCGATGAACCTGTCACTCGCCATAGGGCTGCTCATGTTCGTGATGAAGGTGGGGGCCTATCTGCTCACAGGCTCCGCCGCCATCCTGAGCGACGCCGCCGAGTCGGTGGTGCATGTGGCCGCAGTCATCTTCGCTGCTTACAGTCTGCGGTTGTCCTACCAACCCGCAGACGAGGACCATCTTTACGGCCACGCCAAAATTTCGTTTTTCTCTGCTGGTTTTGAGGGGGCAATGATCATCCTTGCAGCGCTCTACATCATTTATGAATCCATCCACAAATGGATGACCGGCTTGCAACTCGAGAACCTGGGCGCAGGTGTGATTCTGACTGCGGCAGCATCAGCCATCAACGGCGGACTTGGCGGTTATCTGGTGTGGCTTGGACGGCGCAAGAACTCGCTCATCCTGGAGGCGAACGGCAAGCATGTGCTGACCGACTGCTGGACGAGCATCGCGGTGCTGGTGGGGCTGGGACTGGTGCTGACGACCAAATGGCTTCCCTTCGATCCCATCTGCGGCATCATCATGGCCTGCAACATCCTCTGGTCCGGGGCAGGTTTGATGAAGTCGGCTTTCGTGGGCTTGATGGATCATGCCGACCCGGTCGCGCAGGCCAAGCTCACAGAGATTTTGGACTGCGAGACGCGGCAGCGTGGTCTGAGCTATCACCATCTGCGGCATCGCAATCTCGGGGACGCCCACTGGGTGGAGGTTCACCTGCTTTTTCCCGAAGGCTCTTCCCTGAAGGATGCACACCGGAAAGCCACGGAAATCGAGCAGGTGATTGAAACGTCGCTCGAACCGCGCGCCTACGTCACCACGCACCTTGAGTGCGCATCCGATCACGATATTTTGCATCCCGCCGAAAAAACCGGGAACGCAAAACCTCGCTCGTGACGGCCTGCTCATTCCTCCAAGCCCTCGCTTGGAAAACGGTGCGGGGGTTCTTGCTTCTTATGCGCGACGGCACCACCGCGCCGCGAGTCCGCAGAAGCCGAGGAGCACTAGCGAGATCGTTCCAGGTTCGGGAACCATATTAACCGCAACATTCTGCCCTCCCAAGAAGTTGCCCACCACCCCCAACCCGCCGTTGGCAGCCAGTGCCTCCGGAGTGTTGGGATTCTCGATCAGCGCCTCGCCATACTCATCGTAAAGTAGAGGATCCGACAAGTCGCCCAGGTATTTGTAAAACTCGTACCGGCGCGTCACCGATTCGTTACCTTCACCCACGTTAACATTGTCTTCCCGCGCGTCGAAACCCGCATTGCCATCTTGCAGGAGTTGCCACTCAATCTCGATTTCCGTCTCGGGGGGCACCGCCGCATTGCCTAGCACGAGGTCCTCCAAGTGGACGGGCTCCGGATTCTGGATCTCGATGGTGTAAACTTTCGCCCAAATTGCTTCGCCGAAGAGGGGGTGAGCCGGATCATTCTCATTCGGCGGCGCCTGCACGGCCGCCTGAACGACGAGCAGATCGCCCGGGTTCACCGGCTGCACGAGGGTCAAGACCGGCGCCGGAATCTTCACAGTCGTACCGAAAGGGGTGAGAGAGCCGTTACCACCGTCGAGCAGCCAGCGGTAGGTCGTATTCGTCGGGTTAACATTCAGACCGATCCCGAAGTGGTCGCCAGGCACGGTCCCTGGGTAGCCAGGATAACTACCATTGAAAAGTGAGTGCCCGCCCGTGTCTGCCATTGATCCAGAGTCAGTGCCAACATCCCAGGTACCGTTGCCACTGTTGTAATGGCCCGCATAGGTCACTGTGGTAATCCCGGCTGAAGGGGAAGTTACCGTCGGATCGCCATAACGATTGTAAGGAGCGCCGAAAAAGTAAGAGACATCCGAGGGACTGCACCCATCGAGTGTGATTTCAAAGCCGTGAGCGGTAGAGCCCGTGTCGTTAATCGCATCGAAGTTGCCCAAGGCGCCATACATCGTAACGGCAAGAACTGGGGTGCTGAATGAAATGAGCGCGAGCGCTGCGGGGAGTAGCAAGGCCTTTGTTTTCATAAACAAAACCTATCTGCTGATAAAAATGCGTCAACGCCAATCTTGCAGAAGTTGGATTTTAGCTTGGCTCCAGCTCAACAACCTCACCGCCGCGACAAGAGCTATATTACCATTACGCAAACGTAATTTGCGCGGCAGGTATGCCCAACTTAACTTCCCCGACAGTGTTGAGCGTCGCCGCAAAAAATGATCTCCCGGTTCCTTCAGCGCCTCCCCGATCGAAGCCACAGCCGGGAAGGTCGCTGGAAACGATCGTCGTTGCGGGTTTTGTTTCAATGCTCCTGCTCCTGGGCGGCATCGGGTGGCTTCAGGTTCTGGATACGATCAAAATGAAACGTGCGATCTCGTGGGTGGACCGGACGCACGTCATGATAGAGGTGTTGAAGGAGTTGGAACTGGATATGCGTGAGGCCGAGTCAGCCCTGCGCACTTACATTATTACGGGCAACTCATTCCAACGCGATGAATACCGGAGGCAGGCATTTCATGAAATGCAGTTCCACCTGGGCAAGATGCGGCAACTGACCGGGGATAATCCCGATCAACAACGCATATTGGACCGGATGGAGCCTTTGCTGAAGGAACGGGTTGCCCTCATGGAGAAATCGCGCCAGGCGTATGAAACCGCGGCGGCTGACACAGCCCGCCAGAAGGCGCTACAGCGATCGGGAGACGAACTGACGCACAAGATCGTGAAAGTATTTGCCGAATTCGTCGAGCGCGACCAGCAGTTGCTGGCCGCCCGCCTCGCCGCGCGCGAGTCTCATGCCGACATGGTGACGAGCGCAACCATTGCCAGCGGAGTATTGGGTCTTGGTTGTGTTACCATCGCGCTGTTCTTGATTCTGCGGGGCCTGAAGCAACGCCGTCAGACCGAGCGGCAACTCCAGGTATCGCTGACCGAGAAGGAAACATTGCTCAAGGAAGTGCATCACCGCGTGAAGAACAATCTTCAGGTCATCTCCAGTCTGCTCAGCCTGGAATCCGAAAAGCTGAAGGATGATCCTTTGGCGACGACGGTTTTCAAGGAATGCCGCGATCGCATTCACTCGATGGCCCGGTTGCATCAGCAACTCTACAGCGACGGGCATTTTGCCTCGGTCGATTTTGGCAGGCATCTGAACGAGATGGCTGACATGCTTGTCCAATCGCACATGCCAAATCACTGTCAGGTGACGCTGCAAGTCAGAAACGATCCAGTCAGCCTGGATCTGGATATGGCGGTCACGCTGGGGTTGATTGCAAACGAGTCCCCATGAACTGCGTTCACCACGCAGCATGTAAATTTCGAGACAGCCGCGTCCGTCGTTATTTGGCTAGTTTTGACCGATTTCGGCCTATTTACGGAGTAGTTGATTCTGAACTCGCTCAAGCACGCATTCAACGGCCGGAACAGCGGCACGCTCACAGTGGCCCTGCATGACGGGCCCGAGGTCGAGATGTCCGTTTGCGATGATGGCAACGGACTCCCGGATGCATTCGATCCTGAGAAAGGCGCGGGCCTTGGCCTCGAACTCGTGATGGGGCTGGCTCAGCAGATTCATGGCAGCGCCCGAATCCAGAACCACCCTGATGGCGGCACCCTCGCCACGATTCGAATTCCAGCAACCGACACTCAGAAAGAGAACCGGAGCCTCAAGGCATCATCATTATGACAAAAACACGCATCCTCGTCGTCGAAGATGAGGCTATCACCGTCGCCGCTCTCAAGCGTGAACTTGCCTCGCTCGGCTACGAAGTTATAGCCACCGCCAATACAACCGAGAGCGCAGTTCAGGCTGCGGAGCAACACCAGCCCGACATCGTTCTCATGGACATCACGCTTGCAGGAAAGCTCGATGGAATAGCGGCAGCCGTGACGATCCGGGGAACTACCGGAGCCCCCGTGATCTTTCTGACCGCCCATGCTGATCACGGAACGATGGAGCGGGCAATGCTTGCCGGCCCTTTCGGTTACCTGCTAAAGCCATTCAACCAAGCCGAACTGAAAGCAGCCATTGAGGTGGCACTTCACAAGCACAAAGCGGAGCTGGAACGCAGAGCGTAGCTTGCCGAGCAAAGGAAGCGTTCCGGCGGCTTGCGTGCGTTGACACTGTTCTTGGGCCTGAGCGCCTCGTGCGTGAGGCGGTTGCCCTTGCGCGTGTTGCACGCGATGCACGAGCACACGACGTTCTCCCAATTTGTGAGACCGCCTTTGTCGCGTGGGATCACGTGGTCGAGGTTCAGGTCGCGCCGTCCATCGAAGCCGTGCGTGAGATAGTTGTCCTGCGCGTCGGAATAAATCACCTGGGCGTGTCCCTGGCAGAGGAGCGCCTTCGTCGCGCAACCTCTCACCGCCGCTTGCGGAACCAGCCTACGGAAGGCGCACCCTTGCGGCGTCGATTTTTCTCACCCCTTCGACCATGGGCCGTTGTCGGTGACAGCGAGTTGGAACTGGATCGCATCGCCGATCCATGCCCTGCCGGTGCGGGCTTCGACATGGATCAAGCTTTTGCATTGTGAACGGCAATGCTCCGACTACAGCCGGCTTTGGAAGCCGTGAAGTTCGGGAACGCTGGCCAGATGGCAGCCCTCCGAGTCTCGTTCGATGACAACGTTGAATTCGCGTTTCATCTGTGAAATGTGCCAGAGGTTCCATTCTTTGGAGAGTAGGCGTTGAATGCAGCACGACACGACACGACTGCTTTCTTGACCGTCGGGCTTCCCGGGGCCATACCATCACGCGCTCGAACCGTTAAGTCATCCACCCATGAAAGCATCCCTGTTTTTCCCCGCCCTCGCCCTTTGCTCCGTGATTTTCGCCAGCCGTCTGGCGGCCGCGCCCCCGGCGAATGACGCCTTTGGCAGCGCCCAGGCGATCGTTTCGGCGCTGCCCGCCACGGTGAGCGGGGATGCGGTGGACGCAACTCTGGAAACCTACGAGCCCGTGCCGGGTGCGGCGATCACCCCCTACCGGTCCGTCTGGTATTCGTGGACCGCGACGACGTCGGGCCCGGTGATGCCGACGTTTTCGTGGACCGACAACGGCGACGGCGAACAGGGGGACGCGGCGGTGGTTACGGTTTTCACGGGCACGGCCCTGGGCAATTTGCAGGCCGTCGCCAGCGGCAACAAGATCAATGGATTCAAAGCCTTCATGGTGACGGCGGGCACGACTTACCGTATCCAATTGATGCTCCAGCCGTTGGATGCGGTGACCAGCGCGCCTTTCGAGTTCGGGTTGAGAAGCTCGGCTCCGCCGGCAAACAACAACTTCGCCAACGCCCAGATGATTACGACCGGCACGACCGCAGGCACGACGGCCAACGCCACGCTGGAGAACGGAGAACTGTCGGATCCCGGGGACTTGTCCATCTGGTTCAAGTGGACGCCCACCGCGACTGCCAATCGGAAACTCACGGTTTCCGACCCCAACGAACTCGGCTTGCCGGGCCTCGAAGTTTTCACCGGCACGGCCATCGACAATCTGGTCCCGGTGGGGGCGGCTTTGGCCGGCGACGAACTCCACCTGCGGGTCACGGGAGGCACCACCTATTACATTCGTGTTTTCTCGGATGAATCCGACAATGCCAGCGGCGGGATCAATGTCACGATCGGGACGGGGGCCGTGGACACCACCACCTCGAACGCCTTCGCGAACGCGACGGCTATCACGACCACCGGAACGTCGGTGAGCGGCACGACCTTGAACTGCACCACCGAATCCGGCGAACGCCTGCCTTATGGCATGGGGGCCACCCGGTGGATGAAATGGACGGCTTCGAGCGCGGGTTGGTTCAGCGTGACGCCGGGCTCCGATGAAGTCATCCCGATGGTGGCAGTTTGGAAAGGGTCAACCCTCGCCAATTTGAAGCTGGTCGCGATTTCCTCGGAGAGGGACGGCACCCCTGCCGTTTTTCAGGCTTCCGCGGGCGAGCTGTTTTACTTCCAGTGCGGTCCTCATGGGGCATCGACGGGAACGGGGGAGTTCACCTTGCAGGTGGATGCGGGCGATGATCCGGGCATGTCGCGCCTGACGAATGTCACCCTCTCGCCCGGCACGGTCAATGTGTCGGCGTCCAACCAGACCGTGACGGCCACCCTTGTGATCACAGGCACGGCGGACGCGGAACCGACTTCGGTCCTGCTGATCCATCCCGATGGCGGAGTGGTTTCCTCGGCCCTCTCGGACGATGGCGGGATTACTCTGGTGAGCGGAACGACGGGCAACGGGTCCTATGCGGCGCAGTTGACCATTCCGAAGGGATCGAAAGCCGGGGGCTACCGGATCGTCGTCCAGATCGATGAGCCATCAACAGGGGGAAACTGGATCTACGGGTCCACCCACCTGCCCAAGGACGGATTTCTCTCGGAATGGTACGAGTGGCTGAACCTGTTCGACATCCCATCCGGTGCCGATGCCATCACGGTGACGGGCGGGTCGGACACGGCTCCGGTGTTGTCCTCGTTTTCGGTGACGCCGGCAGGCGGGGATACGGCCTCCGGGGATTTGGAACTTCAGATGGATGTGGTGGCTACGGACGATACCGGAATCGCAGCGGTCTCGGTGGAGGCCTTCGACCCTCAAGGTTTTGTGGTTCAGGCCGATCACAACATGGTTCTTGTTTCGGGAAGCGTGACGAGCGGGACATGGCGCGCCACGGCAACCATCCCGCAGGACACCCCGGCGCACCGGCTCGGGTTCCGCATCCAGATCACGGATGCGAAGGGGCGGACGCGGCGGTTCGGGTTCTCGGACAGCGACACGTTCCCGCAAAGCGTCAGCCGGCTCGAGCGGATCCCGGCCGGATCGACCTCGTCGGTGCCGATCACGAACTCCGGTCCGGCGGACTTCATGCCCCCGCAGGTGCGCGAGGTGACGATCACCCCGAATTCGGTCGATCTTTCGGCCGGGTCGGTCGAGGTCAAGATCACGGCGCGGGTGGTGGATGATGCGTCGGGTGTGTTGTCTGACGCGATCGACGCGGAACTCAGCGGGCTCACCGATTCCGTCTTTGTGACGCTCACGCGTGCTTCTGGCGATGCCAACGACGGGGTTTACGAGGCATCGGTGATGCTCCCTGCGTATCTGGCGGTGGACACCTACAGCCTGGTCCTTCACACGGAGGATGCAGCGGGGAACGTGCTCGATGCCAGTTCGCTCGACCTGGTGTGGATCCCGTCCCTCGACGTCACGGCTACTGCCACCGGCTACATTGCCTGGGCGGCCGAGTTCGGGCTGGCCTCACCCGACGATGCGCCGCTGGCGGAACCGCAGGGTGACGGCATTCCCAATCTTCTGAAATACGCCTTCAACCTCGATCCCACGACCCCCGTTCAAGGGGCGGATCGGATCCTTGTTTCGGGAAGCGGGACAGCCGGCCTGCCCTTGATCACATGCATGCCGGGCGGCGTGTTGCGGGTCGAATACGTGCGCCGTACCGGGGCAGGCGACATCGCCTATCAAGTGCAATTCTGTTCGGATCCGGGCGGCAGCGGATCCGGCGGCTGGGTTGCGGCCACGGGGACCGAAACCGCAGATCCAACCCTCGACGCCAATTGGGAACGCGTCCATGTCGATGATGTTCCGCCCCCCGGTGCCTCGAGGCGGTTCGGCCGCGTGCGGGTGATGCGGACCGCGCCGTGAGGCTGGTCCTGGTCTGTTCTCCCAAGCCGTCTGCCCGCCTTTGTCGCGTGGGATGACGTGTTCGAGATTCAGGTCGCGCCGGCCATCGAAGCCGTGCGTGAGATAGTTGTCCTGCGCGTCGGAACAAACCACCCGGGCGTGTCCCTGGCAGAGGAGCGTGAATGCGCGACCAACCGTGCAGGCATTCACCGCAAACCTTCTCAGTTGCGAAATCCAGGCGTTAATCCCGGCGCGTCAACCGGCGAGTTGAGCGGGCGTGAAAACTTCCAGTTGCCAACAAAATCGTGTCCCGCCATGATGCGGCGCATGGCCAAGGAAGAACCCATTCTCACCGAGGGCGTCGTCACCGACGTGCTTCCGGGGACAATGTTTCGTGTGAACCTGCCGAACGGGCGGAGCGTGCTCGCCCACATTTCGGGGAAGATGCGCAAGCACTTCATTCGCATCGTGCCGGGTGACAAGGTCGAGTTGGAGCTTTCGCCATACGACCTCACCAAGGCTCGCATCATTTTCCGCGAAACCTGACGGCACCCGTTGCTTCCAAATCGACTGCGCCCGCCGGGCGCCTGGGGCGGTTGGAATCGTGGCTTCAGCCCGTGCGCAGATTTTTTTTGAAAAAACGCAAAAGTTTTCTTGCGGACAATTTTAGATTCCCCTAGTTTCGCCATCCCGCGCGATGTGGTAGAGCCGAATTCGCGCGTCAGTTAAAAAACACTTGCGCGAGTTTTAGATTTGTCTATTGTTCGCGCTCCCCGCGTCCAGTGGGTCGAAATAGTGCCCGCTCGAGCGGTTTTTTCGTCCCGTGAAGAAACGGTGTAAAAGCGGTCACGGGATCGCGATGAGAGCAGAGTTTTAATCCGAAAATTTAAATGCCAACAATCAACCAGCTTGTCCGAAAAGGGCGGAAGAAAGTGACGGTGAAATCCAAATCACCGGCGCTCGTGAATTGTCCGCAGCGCCGCGGTGTCTGTATTCAGGTGATGACCCGCACGCCCAAGAAACCGAACTCCGCGCTTCGCAAGGTCGCGAAGGTGCGTTTGACGAACGGACAGGAAGTGATCGCTTACATTCCCGGTGAGGGACACAACTTGCAGGAACACTCGATCGTGCTCGTTCGCGGCGGTCGTGTGAAAGATTTGCCCGGTGTTCGTTATCACATCGTCCGCGGCACGCTCGACGCGCTCGGAGTCGATGGCCGCCGCCGCAGCCGTTCCAAGTACGGTGCCAAGCGTCCGAAAGCGGGCGCGGGAAGCGCCGAAGCAAAGGGCAAGAAGAAATAAACAGGTTTAGCCATGTCAAGACGCCGCAGAGTTTTTAAGAAAAAGGAAAACGTGGATGCCCGCTACGGGAGCACGGTTGTCGCCCAGTTGATCAGCACGATCATGAAGGGCGGCAAGAAATCGCTCGCCGAGAACATCGTTTACACCGCGATCGAGAAGACGCGCCAAAGCACCGACGTCGTGGATCCGCTTGAGACCTTGCACAAGGCGCTCGACAACGTGAAGCCGCGTTTGGAAGCCAAGTCCCGCCGGGTTGGTGGCGCCACTTATCAGGTGCCGATGGAAGTTCCTCCGCGCCGCCAGGTCGCGCTCGCGATGCGCTGGATCGTTGGTTTCGCGCAGAAGCGCAAGAGCGTGCCGATGATGGATGCGCTCGCCACCGAGTTGAAAGACGCCGCAGCCGGGCAGGGGAACGCGATCAAGAAACGTGACGACACTCACAAAATGGCGCAGGCCAACCGCGCGTTCGCCCATTTCAGATTCTAAACATCCATGTCCGCAACCTTGGAGAAAACAGCTTTGTCAACGAATCCAAACTCGCCCAACCGGGCATTTCCCCTGGAGCGCACGCGCAACATCGGTATTGCCGCGCATATCGATGCAGGCAAGACGACGCTTACCGAGCGCATTCTTTTCTATACCGGCATGATCCACAAGATCGGTGAGGTGCATGAAGGCACGACCGTCACCGACTGGATGGAGCAGGAGCGCGAGCGTGGCATCACGATCACGTCGGCGGCCACCACCTGCGCATGGACGCAGCGCAAGGAGCCGGGTGTTTACAAGGTTTACGACGGCATCAAGATGCGCGTGAACATCATCGATACTCCCGGCCACGTGGATTTCACCGCCGAAGTCGAGCGTTCCTTGCGCGTTCTTGACGGCGCGATCGCCGTGTTCGATGCGCGTTGCGGGCGTTCAGCCTCAATCGGAAACGGTCTGGCGCCAGGCCAACAAATATCAGCGTTCCGCGCATTGCGTTCATCAACAAGATGGATCGCGTGGGGGCGGATTTTCCGGCGGCGATCGAAAGCATGCGCAAGAAGCTCAATGCGAATGCCTGGCCGATCCTCATTCCGCTCGGCAAGGAGGATTACCTCACCGGCCAGCTCGATGTCATCAACAGGAAAGCCGTCATTTATTCCGACAACGACATGATGGGATCGACTTATCAAGTCGAAGAAATCCCGGCGGAGCACAAGGAGATGATCGACAAAGCCTACGCCGATCTCGTCGAGCAGGTTTCCAACCTCGACGACGAACTGGCCGAAGCCGTCCTCGAGGACAAGCCGGTTACCCCGGAGATGCTCAAGGCCGGCATTCGCCGCCAGACGATCGCGAACCGTTTTGTGCCGGTCGTGGGGGGTTCGGCCTTCAAGAACAAAGGCGTCCAGTATCTCGTTGACGCAGTCATCGACTATCTGCCCGGTCCTCTCGACATTCCGCCGGCGCAGGGAATGAATCCCGACACAAAGGCGCCGCTCAGCGCCCCCACGGACGACAATGGAAAGTTCTGCTCGCTGGCGTTCAAACTTTGGAGCGATCCATTCGTCGGCAAGCTCGTCTTCTTCCGCGTTTACTCCGGCACGCTGTCCAAGGGCGACACCGTTTACAATCCGCGCACCAACAAGCGTGAGCGCATCTCGCGTCTGATCCAGATCCAGGCCGACAAGCGCGAGGACATCGACACCTGTTACGCCGGTGACATCGCCGCCATCGTGGGCATCAAGAACATCACCACGGGTGACACTCTTTGCGACGAAGATCATACGATCCTCCTCGAGCCGCCGATCGTTCCCTGATCCGGTTATTTCGATGGCGATCGAGCCGAAGACGAAACTCGACCAGGAGAAAATGTCCATCGCCCTCCAGCGCCTCGCGGAAGAAGATCCGACGTTCCGCGTGTTCACCAACGAAGAGACCGGTCAGACAATCATCGCAGGAATGGGCGAACTTCACCTCGAAATCATTCGCGACCGCATGTTCCGCGAGTTCAAGGTCGAGGCGAACGCCGGCAAACCGCAGATCGCTTATCGCGAGACGATCACCGCCAGCGCGAATGGCGAAGGCAAGCTCATCAAGCAATCCGGTGGTCGCGGTCAGTACGGACACGTTATCGTCGATGTCCGCCCTGCGCGAGCGCGGCAAGGGGCTCGTCATCGAGAACAAAGTCGTCGGCGGCAACATTCCGAAGGAATACATTCCCGCCTGCAAAAAGGGCATCGAAGAAGCCGTGCTCAACGGCGTCGTCGGGGGCTACCCGGTCATCGATGTCGAAGTGGACATCATCGACGGCAGCTACCACGACGTTGATTCCAACGAACTCGCGTTCAAACTGGCTGCGATTTTCGCGATGAAAGACGGCTTCAAGAAAGCGAAGCCGATTCTTCTCGAGCCGATCATGAAGGTGGAGAACATCACGCCTGACGAGTATCAGGGCGACATCATGGGCGACCTCAACCGCCGTCGCGGGAAGATCATGAGCCTCGAAAGCAAGACTGGTCTCACCACGATCAACGCCGAGGTTCCGCTCGCGGAAATGTTCGGATACGCGACCTCGATTCGCTCGCTGTCCAAGGGCCGTTCGAGTTACTCGATGGAGCCGTCGCACTTCGAGCAGGTGCCCGCGCAGGTGCTCGCGGCGGTGCTCGACCAAAAAGGAAAAGCGTAATTTAACCACATCACTTTATGACCAACGGCCAACGCATTCGCATCCGACTCAAGGCATTCGATTTCCGAATGCTCGACGCTTCCTCGGCGGAAATCGTCGAGACGGCAAAGCGCACCGGCGCGAAGGTGGCCGGCCCGATTCCGCTTCCGACACGCATCGAGAAATTCACGGTGAACCGCTCGCCGCACGTGGACAAGAAGTCGATGGATCAGTTTGAAATCCGCACCCATAAGCGCCTGCTCGACATCATCGAGCCGACCGCAAAGACCGTGGATGAGTTGAAGAAGCTGAACCTGCCCGCAGGCGTGGACATCACGATCAAGATTTAACGCTCGATTAACACAATGAGAATCGGACTTTTAGGAAAAAAAATCGGCATGACGCGCGTTTATGACGCGAAGGGACGCGCCACGGCCGTCACTGTCATCGACGTCAGCGGCAACGCCAAGTTGCAGGTCAAGACCAAGGAAAGCGACGGATACAACGCTGTCCAGGTCGGCTATGACACGCAGAAAGAATCCCGCGTGAACAACGGCGAGTTGGGCGTCTTCAAGAAACACGAGTCCGAGCCGAAGAAGCTCGTGCGCGAATTTCGTCTCGAGGAGGATGCGGTGATCGCGGGCGATCTCAATTTGACTCCGAATCTCTTCCAGGCCGGCCAGCTCGTTGATGTCATCGGTCAGTCCAAGGGCAAGGGTTTTCAGGGCGTGCATGAAGAAGCACAACATGGGCGGCCAGCCTGCGTCCCACGGTTCGATGATGCATCGCCGGAACGGCGCCATCGGCAACCGCTCGACACCGGGCCGCGTCTTCAAGAACATGGGGATGCCGGGTCATCATGGGAGACGAGCGCGTGACCGTGCAAAATCTACGCGTGCTTCAGGTTCGCGAAGCCGAGAGTGTTCTTCTCATCACCGGCGCTGTGCCCGGAGCGAATGGGAGTTATGTTGTCGTTCGTCCGGCGATCAAGCATCCGGTCGGCACCATGGCGAAAGAAAAACTCGGAGTCGCCTCCCATGCAACCACGGGGGCAAAGACCGCTGTAAAGAAAAAATAAATGAGCGCGAAAGTTTTGACAGTTGAAGCAGCGAAAAATGCCAAACTCGAATTGATCGAGAACGGCAAAGGCACTCAGGCCGTCCATGACGTCGTCGTCGCACTGCGCGCCGCGCGTCGCAGCGGCACCGCAAGCGTGAAGACCAAGGCGACCGTGAACCTGAGCGGCAAGAAACCGTGGCGGCAGAAGGGCACCGGACGCGCGCGCGCCGGGTACGCGTCGTCGCCGGTCTGGGTCGGTGGCGGTGTCGTATTTGGTCCGCATCCCCGCGACTACTCGAAGAAAGTTCCGAAATCGGTGAAGCGCCTCGCACTGAAGAAAGCGCTCAGCGAACGCATCAAAGCCGGCGATGTCCTCGTGACCGACAGCTTTGCCGTGAGCGAACCGAAGACGAAGCAGTTCATCAAGCTCGTGAAAGACAGCACGCCCGAGGAAAAGGTGCTCATCGTTTCCAAGTCCTTCGACGAAACCACCTACAAAGCCGCCCGCAACGTGCAGCCGACCTTGCTGGTCACGGCCAGCGATGTGAACACCGAGCAGTTGCTCGCGTTCAAGAAGATCATCGTGACGAACGAAGCGCTCTCGCAACTGGCGGAAAGGATTTCCAAGTAATGAACGACATTTTTGACACGATCGAGACGGTCCGTTTGACGGAAAAAGGTTCGCTGCTCACCGAGAAGCACAACAAATACGTGTTCCGCGTGAACCCGCGCGCGAACAAGCTTCAGATCAAGAACGCCGTCGAGAAATTGTTCGGCAAGAAGGTTCTCGATGTGAACACTTGCAACTACGCCGGCAAGGCGAAGCGGACGCGCGGCCCGCTGGGACGCACGGCGCATTGGAAAAAAGCAATCGTGACGCTCAAGGAAGGCGACAAAATCGACCTCGCGTAATTTATGGCACTCAAATCATTCCGGCCTCTCACTCCGACGCAGCGATTCAAGTCGCTCCCCGCGTTCGACGAGATCACAAAGTCGAAGCCCGAGAAATCGCTGGTTGAGACGAAGAAGCGAACCGGTGGACGCAACAATCGCGGGCGGTTGACGATGCGGCACATTGGCGGCGGTCACAAACAGAAGTATCGCGTCGTGGACTTCAAGCGGAAGAAGCGCGACATCGCGGCGGAAGTGATCGGCATCGAGTATGATCCGAACCGCTCGGCGCGCATCGCGCTGATCAAATACGCGGACGGCGAGAAGAGCTACATCCTTGCCCCGGTTGGACTCGCGGTCGGTTCGAAGGTTACCGCCGGAGAAAACGCGGAGCCGAAGCCCGGCAACGCGCTTCCTCTCAAGGCAATTCCTCTCGGCACGAGTATTCACAACGTCGAAATCACGCCGGGACGCGGCGGACAAATCGCACGGAGCGCCGGACAGCAGGTCATTTTGAACAACCGCGAGGGCGGCTACGCTCTGGTGAAAATGCCGTCGGGCGAGATGCGCAGGATCAAGGAAGACGCATACGCGACGATCGGCCAGGTCGGCAATGTCGATCACATGAACGTCTCAAGCGGCAAGGCGGGACGCAGTCGCTGGAAGGGTGTTCGTCCAACTGTGCGCGGCATGGTGATGAACCCGGTCGATCACCCGATGGGTGGCGGACAGGGCAAATCAAAGGGCGGCGGTGGACGGCATCATCCGATGAGTCCGTGGGGTCAGCTCTCGAAGGGATTCAAGACCCGCCAGAAACGCAAGGCGAGCGATGTATTCATTGTCGAGCGCCGCAAATCGAAAAAGAAAGTCAAGTAACGTATGGGCAGATCGCTAAAAAAAGGACCCTTTATCGAGCAGCATCTTCTCGAGAAGATCGACAAAATGGACGCTGCCGGAGTGAAGAAGCCGATCAAGACATGGTCGCGCCGCAGCACGATCTCGCCGGATTTCGTTGGCCACACGTTTCTGGTTCACAACGGGAAAATTTTTAACTCCGTCTTCGTGACGGAAAACATGGTCGGACACAAGCTGGGCGAGTTTTCGCCGACGCGCGTGTTCAAGAAACACGGTTCGCATACCGCGAAAGTAACGAAGTAGTTTATGCGATTTCCCGCGATAGCGGGGTGGTTGTGCGCAACGCTGGCGTTAACGTTCGGCGGCACGTGGGGAAGACAGTTCTTTGCCAGATTTGGATATTGAATTTACCGAAGCGAAGGTAACGCTGCAGGCGGTCAGTGACGAAAACGAGTCGCTCCGCAAGCAGGTCAGCATCGCAAGGGAACAGGTGAGATCGGTGACCGAAAGTCTCGCGATCGCCAACAGTGAAGCAGAAGTGTTCAAACGTGAAGCGGGAGAACTCAAGCTTCGCATGGAGGCGCTCGGGATCGACGCCGCCGCCTCGAACAAGAGCAAGGTCGAGCAGCGTTTGCTGAAGGCAGTGAGCGATTTGAAACTGCTGCAGGACGAGCGGGACAAACTCGCCGACCAGCTTGTGCGCCTGTCGGAAGCCGTCGTGAGATTTGTGAAAACCGCAGTGAGCACCGACGGCGACGCGCGAATGGCGCTGGAAACCGAGATGCGCGGCATGAGCGAAGCCCTCGGGATTCCTTCGTCGCGAGCCGTGGAAGCCACGGCGATACCGGCGACATTGACCGATGGGATGGTGATCAGCGTGAAGGAGGAATACGCGCTGGTGATCGCGAACCTCGGCAGCAGGCATGGCGTGAAGATTGGGATGCCGTTCCAGGTGTGGCGGGGCGAAGACCTGATCGGGGAAGTGCGAGTGGTGGACGTCCGGGAAAAAATCTCGGGCGCGGTAATTCAAGATTTGAGTCCGAAACAGAAAGTAAAAGTGGGTGACCGCCTCCGGGTGGACGCCCGATAGAATTTAAGAAAATGGAAGTGACATCGACATACAAATACGCGCGCATCTCGGCCTTCAAGGCCCGGGAAGTGACGCGGGAAATTCAGGGGCTGCCGGTCTCGGCTGCGCTGGACATCGTTGCGTTCAGCCCGAAGAAGATCGCCGCCCTGATTCAGAAAACTTTGAAGAGTGCGATCGCCAACGCTGAGAACAACAACGATCTGCGCGTGGACAAACTTGTCGTGAAAGAAGCGGTGATCGGTGAAGGCCCGACCTTCAAGCGGTTCCAGCCGAAAGCCCGCGGCAGCGCCGGCCCGATCCGGAAACGGACAAGTCACATTCGCATCGTCCTGACCGACGAAATCGAAATCAAAACCCGCGCGCCGAAGAAGAGTGCCGCAGGCGGAAAGCAAACGAAGAAACCGGCGGCGAAGAAACCAGCGCCGAAAAACGAAGCAGCGGCAGAAACCGCCCAGGTTGAAGCCCCAGCACCCGCAGCTGAAACGAAAGCGGGAGAATAACGTATGGGTCAAAAAGTAAATCCAATTGGTTACAGGCTCGCGGTCAATCGCGATTGGCGTTCACGCTGGTTCGCCTCGAAAAAAGAGATGCCGGAATTTCTGCACTCGGATCTCAAGATTCGCCAATACGTGAAGAAGAAGCTCCAGCTCGCGGCCGTCTCGAAGATCGTGATCGAACGCGCCTGGAACAGCATCCGCGTGACGATTCACACCGCGCGGCCGGGCATCGTGATCGGGCGCAAAGGCGCGGAGATCGAGAAGATGACCGATGACATTTCCAAGATGGCCGGCAACAAGTCGGTGAAGATCGACATCGTCGAAATCAAGACGCCGGAACTCGATGCGCAGCTTGTCGCGGAGAACGTCGCGCTCCAGATCGAGCGCCGCATTTCATTCCGCCGCGCCATGAAGAAAGCCGTGCAGACGACGATGGATTTCGGAGCGCAGGGCATCAAGATCCGCTGCTCGGGGCGCCTTGGCGGCGCGGAAATTTCCCGCGCGGAATGGTATCGCGAGGGCAAGATTCCACTTCACACACTGCGCCAGGCGATCGACTACGGCTTCACCGAAGCGAAGACCGTTTACGGGAAAATCGGCGTGAAGTGCTGGGTCTGCAAACCCGAGGAGGGCACCGTGATTCCAGAGCGTCCCGAACGCGAACATCGCGAGCGCCGTCCACGCGCCGAGCGTCCGGAGAGTCCCGCCCCTGCGGCAGCACCTGCCGAGACGGCACCCCAAACAGCCCCCGCGGCAGTTTAAGAAACCTTTAGGAGAAACCGACCATGCCATTGATGCCCAAACGAGTGAAGTATCGCAAGACCCAGCGGGGCAGCCGCAAGGGGAGCGCTTCACGCAACATTCATATCGACTTCGGCGAATACGGCCTGCAAACGCTGGAACGCGCCTGGATCACGAACACCCAGATCGAGGCCGCCCGCGTTGCGCTGACCCGCAACATGAAACGCAAAGGCAAGCTTTGGATCCGCATTTTCCCCGACAAATCCGTGACTGCCCGTCCGCCGGAAACCCGGATGGGCAAAGGCAAGGGCCAGCCGGAGCATTGGGTCGCGACCGTGCGCCCCGGAAACATCTTGTTTGAACTCGACGGCGTGTCGGAGTCTGTCGCGCGCGAATCCCTGCGACTCGCGGCCACCAAGCTGCCGATCCGCACCAAGTTCATCACGCGCCACCACGCAGTTGCCTAATCGCGTATGAAGACCAAAGAAATCCGAGAATTGAGCATCCAGGAGTTGCACACACGCAAGCGCGAGTTGCGGCAGGAGGCATTTCACCTCCGCCTTCAGCAGCAGGCGGACAGCTCGAGAAACCGAGCCAGATTCGTTCGATCCGTCGCGAAGTGGCCCGCGTCGAAACCGTCATCACCGGAAGACAGTCCGCGCCAAGAAAGATTCACAATGAGCGAAACAGCAACCACCCAGCAAGCCGCGGAAATCTCCGCGCGCGAATCTGCGCAAGACGCGCGTCGGCGAAGTCGTCTCCACCAGGATGAACAAGACCGCCGTCGTCGAAAACCGTGACGCGCGTGCCGCACGCGAAATTCGGCAAGATCGTCAAGCAGGTGAAGAAATTCTACGTGCATGACGAGGAAAACAAGGCGCAGATCGGCGACACGGTCCGTATCGCGGAAACCCGCCCGCTCAGCAAACTGAAGCGCTGGCGGCTGGTTGAAATCGTCAAGCACTAGTGTAAGCTCCCGACCCTTTTTCTTATGTTACAAATTCGATCCAGAATAGACGTCGCCGACAACACCGGCGCCCGCATGGCCAAGATGATCGGCGTCATCGGCAAGGCCACGAGCAGCGCCGGCGTGGGCGATGTTATCACCGCGCACGTCCGCGAGGCTTCGGCCAGCGGCACGGTGAAAAAGGGCGAGGTGGTGCGAGCGGTTGTCGTTCGCACAAAGCAACCGATCAAGCGCGAGGACGGCTCGCTATCTGCGTTTCGACAACAACGCGATCGTGATCATCGACAAGGATCGCAATCCGCGTGGCACCCGTATCTTCGGGCCGGTTGCGCGCGAACTTCGCGAGAAGAACTTCATGAAAATCGTCTCGCTTGCTCCGGAGGTGCTCTGATGAAACGACCAAATTTCCACGTCAAGAAGGGCGACAACGTCGAGGTCATCTCGGGCAACATCAAAGGCGCCGAGCGGAAAGGTTCTGCAGGTGCTGCCGGCGAAGCAGCAGGTGTTGATCGAAGGTGTCCGCATGATCAAGAAGCACGAGCGCAAGTCGCAGGACAACCCGCAGGGACGTATCGCCGAGCGCGAAGGGCCGATTCATATTTCCAACGTCAAGTTGATCGAGGCGACCGAGAAGAAGACGAAGGCTGCAAAGCCGAAGAAGAAAGCAGCGTAACTTTAGAAGAAAATGGCAGTAGAACTTTACAAGGAATACAAGGAGCGCGTCATTCCCGCGCTCAAGGAAAAGCACGGCTACAAGAACGTGCATCAGGTTCCGCACGTTCAGAAGGTCGTCGTGAATTGCTGCGTCGCCTCCCAGCAGGATGTGAAGCAGGCTCTGGAAGACGCGAAGCAGGAACTCGCAATGATCACCGGCCAGAAGCCGGCGGAGACCCGCTCGAAGAAGAGCATCGCGAACTTCAAGCTCCGCAAAGACCAGCCGATCGGCGCGAAGGTCACCTTGCGCGGTGCGCAGATGTATGAGTTCCTTGAACGCCTCATCAAAGCCGGCCTCCCGCGCATCCGCGACTTCCGCGGCGTCTCGCCCCGCGCCTTCGACGGCAACGGCAATTACACGCTCGGCGTTTCCGACCAGTCCATCTTCCCGGAGGTCGAGCTCGATAAAATCAAACGCAACATTGGTTTCGATGTCACGATCTGCACCAGCGCCACAACCAATGAGGAAGCAAAGTCGCTCCTCACCGAACTCGGCATGCCTTTCTCGGACAAGGCAAAGAAACCCGCCGCGAAAGCAGCCTAATTCACCATGAGCACCGTTACCGATCCCATCGCCGACTTTCTTACGCGCCTGCGCAACGCGAACAGCGCGCTCAAGCAGGAGATTGTCATGCCTTACTCGAAGATCAAAGCCGAGATCGCACGCATCCTGAAACAGGAGGGCTACATCACCAATTTTGAAATTGAGACGACCGGCAAATTCCCGCAGATCAAGATCGTTTCGAAGCTTGTGAACCGCAGTTCGGCAATCACCGGGCTGAAGCGTGTCAGCAGGCCGGGCCTTCGCCGTTACGTCGGTGCCACGGAAGTGCCCCGGGTGCTTGGCGGAATGGGTGTGGCCATCCTGTCCACCCCGCAGGGCATCATCACCGGTCGCGAAGCGAAAAAACAAAACGTCGGTGGCGAACTGCTCGCCTACGTCTGGTAAAACGGAGAACGAACAATGTCACGAATCGGAAAAAAACTCATTGAGCTGCCTGAAAAGGTGAAGCTGAACATCTCCGGCGACGGGCAGGTGAACGTCGAGGGGCCAAAGGGCAAACTCGCATGGACTTTGCCGAAGCAAATCAAAGCGCGCCTCGAAGGAAACAAGCTCACCGTTGAGCGGACCGGCGAAGCGCGTCAGGTCCGTGCGTTGCATGGTTTGTCGCGCGCGTTGATTGCGAACATGGTGACCGGCGTCTCGACCGGTTTCGTAAAGGACCTTGAAATCCAGGGCGTTGGTTTCAAAGCCGCCGTCCAGGGCAAGGTTCTGAACCTGAGCCTCGGTTTTTCGCATCCCATTTTGTTCCAGATTCCGGACGGACTGAAAATCACCGTCACGGACAACACCAAGATCAAGATCGAAGGCATCGACAGACAAGTTGTCGGCCAGGCCGCCGCGGACATCCGCGTCGTATTACCCGCCGGAGCCTTACAAAGGCAAAGGTGTCCGTTACGCAGGCGAACAAATCCTCCGCAAGGAAGGCAAAACCGTCCAATAACTTATGGCTACACAAAGCAACGCACCCAGATTCGCCATCAGCGCTTGCGCAAGCGCGTGGAAGGCACGCCCGAACGTCCGCGACTGGCGGTTCATTTTTCCGGCAAGAACATTTACGCGCAGGTCATCGACGACACGGTGGGCAGGACCATCGTCTCGGCGACCACGACCGAGAAGGAATTCAAGGCATCGAAAACCACCCGCGCCAACAAGGAAACTGCCGGGAAGGTCGGCAAGCTTGTTGCCGAGAGCGAGCAAGGGCAAAAACATCGCGAAAGTCGTCTTCGATCGGGGCGGCTTTTCGTATCACGGCAAAGTTAAAGCCCTGGCCGATGCCGCACGCGAAGGCGGACTGGAGTTTTAATACTATGGCAGAACCACAGACAGCAACAGCAACCGCGGACGCAGAGATTCGCGAAGAAACGAACAGCAGCAAGCGGATAAATCCGGCCTGACTGAAAAGGTCGTATTCATCAACCGCTGCGCGAAAGTCGTGAAAGGCGGACGTCGGTTCAGCTTCAGCGCGCTCATCGTCGCCGGTGATCGTGCCGGGAAAGTCGGCTGCGGTTTCGGCAAGGCAAACGAAGTTTCCGAAGCGATTCGCAAAGCTTCCGACGCGGCGAAGAAGTCGCTGATCAACGGTGGCGGTTCGAGATAACACCATTCCGCACGAAGTGATCGGCGAGTTTGGCGGTGGTCGCGTGTTGCTCAAGCCGGCGTCACCCGGAACCGGCGTCATCGCCGGTGGCGGTGTCCGTGCCGTTGTCGAAGCGGCGGGGATCAGAGACGTGCTCGCGAAGTCCCTCGGATCGAGCAATCACGCCAACGTCGTGAAGGCGACCCTCGAAGCGCTGCAGCCAGTTGCGCCTGCGCGAAGAAATTTTGAAAACCCGCGGCAAGGACGATTCGCGCTGCGGAAGCTCAGCAAGGAATAGTCCATGAACTTACACACACTCAAACCACGTCCCGGCTCCAAGCATCGCGTGAAGCGCCTTGGTCAGGGCGAGAGCAGCGGCAAAGGCAAGACGTAGCGGCAAGGGCCACAAAGGCCAGAAAGCCCGCTCCGGCGGCAGCATTCGTCTCGGTTTTGAAGGCGGCCAGATGCCGCTCATCCGTCGTCTGCCCAAGCGCGGATTCAACAACGCGGCGTTCAAGACCAAATATGCCGTGGTGAATCTCAGCGATCTGAACAGCTTTGAAGACGGCGCGACCGTTGACGAAAAGGCGCTGCTCGGCGCGAAATTGATTCGCGGCAATTACGATGGCGTCAAGATCCTCGGCACCGGCGAACTGACAAAGAAGCTGTCGATCGCTGCGGACAAAGTGAGTGCCTCTGCGCGCGAGAAAATCGAAAAGGCGGGAGGAAGCATTACAACTAAATGACGAAATCCGAATGACGAAGGACGAAGGAATGACGAAATCCGAAATCCGAAACATTGTAGTTTCGGCACTTTTTATTCGCCCTTCGATCTTCGTGTTTCATTCGTCATTCGTCATTCGTCATTCGTCATTTTTCCGATGATCTCCGCTTTCACCAACACCTTCAAAATTCCGGAGCTCCGGAATCGCGTTCTTTTCACCCTGATCATGCTGGTCATCGTGCGCATCGGTGCCGCGATCACCTGTCCGGGCGTCAATGCGATGGTGTTGCGCCAGTGGTTCCTGTCTCAGGTGAACCAGCAGACTGGCGGTGGAGCGGCGGCGCTGTTCAATCTGTTCAGCGGTGGCGCGCTCGAGAACTGCGCGGTCTTCTCACTGGGCGTCATGCCTTACATCAGTGCGTCGATCATGCTGCAGTTGCTCACGGCGGTGATTCCGCAACTGGGCAAGCTCGCAAAGGAAGACGGCGGCCGGCAGAAGATCATGCAATACACGCGCTACGCGACGATCGCGTTGTGCCTGTTCCAAGGCTATTTGCTCGCGCTCTCTTTCGAGAACCCGATGCAGAATCCATTTTTGCCTGGCATCAGGAAACGATTCAGACCCTCGGCATCCCGTTGGTTGGCGATGACATTCGAGGGTTTACGTTCCGGTTCCTCGACGGTGATCACGCTCACCGCGGGAACGATGCTGTTGATGTGGCTCGGCGATCAGATCACCGACCGCGGTATCGGCAACGGAATGTCGCTGATCATCACCGTCGGCATTGTTGCACGCCTGCCCGCAGCGCTGATTCAGGCATGGAGAACGTTCGTCCCGAGCGGCGGTCAAGTCGAGCCAGGTGAACCCGATGGTGCTGGTGCTGATGATCGCATTTCTGTTGATCGTGATCGCCGCGGTGATCTGCGTGACGCAGGCCCAGCGCAAAATCAGCGTGCAATACGCCAAGCGTGTTGTCGGCCGAAAAGTGTACGGCGGCCAGACGCAATACATGCCGCTCAAGGTCAACTATGCGGGCGTCATGCCGATCATCTTTGCGCAGGCACTCCTCATTTTCCCGAGCACGATTGTCAACATGGCGTTCAAGAACTCGCCCACGGCCCAAACGATCGCGGCAATGCTCAACGACGGATGGCTCCACTACACCATCTACGGAGCGATGATTTTCTTCTTCAGCTATTTCTGGGTCGCCACGCAATTCCAGCCGCGGTCAGATCGCGGACGACTTGAAGAAATACGGCGGCTACATTCCGGGTGTTCGTCCGGGCAAGCCGACGGCGGATTTCCTCGACTTCACCATGACCCGCCTGACGTTTGCCGGTGCCATTTTTCTCACGATCATCGCGATCATGCCGCAGATGCTCTCTCGCACACTTCAGGTGCCATACATTACGGCGCAGTTCTTCGGCGGCACGAGTCTGCTGATCATGGTCGGCGTGGTGCTCGACACGATGCGCCAGATCGAGACGCATTTGATTCAGCGGCATTACGACGGTTTCCTTCGCAAAGGCCGCCTGCGCGGGCGCTTCGATCGGACTCCGACCGGACGCGGCGAGGCCGTGCAGCAGGGCGCGCTGATCTGGGCGTATGTCGCCATCGCAATTCTCATCGTCAGCGGCGTCGCGATTTTCATCGCAGGCCATCTGCGTTAGTGAAAAGGCGGATCGTGTTGTTGGGACCTCCGGCATCGGGCAAAGGCACGCAGGCGGAAATGCTTCGGAAAACCTTTTGCATCCCGACTCCTTCGGTGGGGGCGATTCTTCGCGAGGAAAAAGCCTCGGGCACCAGGCTTGGAACTGAAGCCGCGAAATTTACCGATCACGGCCGCCTCGTTCCAGACGAGATGATCGTCGAGTTGGTCCGCTGCTGGTTTCAGAAGAACAACGGCGATTTTGTATTCGACGGATTCCCTCGCACGATCTGCCAGGCGGGGGCGCTGGAGCAAATGTTGGGTGATCGAGACACGCCACTCCACATGGCCATTTCGCTTGATGTCGATCACGACACCATTCGCCAGCGCGTGAGTCGCCGGCTTGTTTGCGAATCGTGCGGTGGCAATGTCAGCGTTGGTCGCGATGTTGATTCCGCGCAATCGGATTGTCCCAAGTGCGCGGGAAGGCTCGCCCGGCGCAGCGACGACACTCCTGAAGCTTTGGAGCGGCGTCTCGCCGAGTATCACGAGAAAAGCAAGCCGCTGATTTCGTTTTATGCGGAGCGCGGGTTGTTGAAACATATTGCCGGGGTCCGAACTCCTGAGGAGGTTTTTGCGGACGTTTCTTCGGCATTGGAGCACGCATGATCCCGATCAAGAATGCCCGGGAAATCGAAAAAATGCGGGAGTCCTGCCGCGTGGCGAGCGACATCCTCGAACGCGTTTCCGCTGTCATTCGGCCGGGTGTCACCACCGGCGAAGTGGACCGTGCCGCTGCGGATTTCATGGCTGAAGCCGGGTGCCGGAGCGCATTTCTCGGGTACCGGAATTTTCCCGGACACATCTGCATTTCCGTGAACGAGGAAGTCGTGCATGGAATCGGCGGGCCCCGAAGAATTCAATACGGCGACATCGTCAAACTCGACATCGGCGTGATCGTAGATGGCTGGGTGGGGGACACGGCAACCACCGTGCCTGTCGGTGTGGTCGGCGACGACGTGCAGCGCTTGCTCGCGGTGACAGAGAGCACGCTTCACCTCGCGATCCCGTTTGCAACCGACGGCCGGCGGCTCGGTGATTTATGTTCCGCGGTTGAGGACGAAGTCGTCGCAAACGGCTACAGCGTCGTGCGCGAATTTGTCGGGCACGGAGTTGGGCGCAGGCTGCACGAGGAGCCGCAGGTGCCGAATTTTGGGCGTAAAGGGAGCGGCCCGAAGCTGAAAGCGGGGATGGTGCTGGCGATCGAGCCGATGGTCAACATGGGCGGCAGCGCCGTGAAAATTTTGCAGGACGGCTGGACAGTCGTGACCGCCGATCGCCGTCCGTCGGCACATTTTGAACACACGGTGTTAGTGACA
This sequence comes from uncultured Verrucomicrobiae bacterium, assembly GCA_963751395.1. Taxonomy (GTDB): domain Bacteria; phylum Verrucomicrobiota; class Verrucomicrobiia; order Chthoniobacterales; family Chthoniobacteraceae; genus CAVVUC01. The sequence continues at coordinate 677,900 of CAVVUC010000002.1, forward strand.
AAATCAGAACCGGAGATTCTCACATGGCGAGAAAAGACTCTATTGAGGTAGAAGGGAAAGTCGTCGAACTTCTGCCGAACACGATGTTCCGCGTCGAATTGCCGAACGGTCATCGCCTATTGGCGCACATATCGGGAAAAATGCGTTTGCACTTCATTCGCATCTTGCCAGGCGACAAAGTTATGTTACAAATGTCGCCTTACGACTTGTCAAAGGGCCGGATAACCTTTAGACACAAGTGAATTTTGCATCGCACTGGAAAGGGCGAAACTTTTTCCAGCGCGATTTTTTGTCCTCTGAAGAAACTTAAACAATGAAAGTAAGAGCATCAGTCAAACGGTTGTGCGAAGCGTGTAAAATCGTGAAGCGCAAGAACGTCGTGCGCGTCATTTGCAAGAATCCGCGTCACAAACAACGCCAGGGTTAAAAAGAAACAACATTATGCCACGATTACTTGGAGTAGAAATACCGGGAGACAAACGCATCGCCGCGTCACTGCCATACATTTACGGCATCGGGCCGAGCACGGCGGTCAAGATCCTCGAACAGGCGAACATCGATCCGAACATGCGCGCGAAGGACCTCGCCCCGGAGCAACTAAACGCGATCATACAAGCGATCACGGCAAGCAAGCTTCCGATCGAAGGCGATCTGCGCCGCGAGATCCAGGCGAACCTGAAGCGCTTGCAGGCGATCAATTGCTATCGCGGCATCCGTCACCGCCGCAGCCTGCCGGTTCGCGGCCAGCGCACCTCGACGAACGCCCGCACTCGCAAGGGGCCGCGCAAGACCGTTGGTGTCGTTCGTTCCAAGGACGCGAAAGCAGGAAAGGTCTAGTAAAGAAGCAGAGTCAAAGTTATGTCAGAAGAGAAGAAACCGAAAGCACCGAAGGCTCCCAAGTCTGAAACCGCACCCGCCGGGGCCCCTGCGGCGGACGCAACGACCACCGAGGCCGCACCCGCAACCGAGGCTGCTCCGAAGCCCGTAAAAGCTCCCAAAGCCAAAGCTACCAAGAAAGAAGCTGCCGCGCCCGCTCCCGTCGAAGCCCCCAAAGAGAATTTCTCGCTTGATCCGAACGCGGTCGAGCCGATCAAGATCATCAAGGCGAAGGGGAGCAAAAATGTCCACACCGGCATCGCCCACGTGCTCGCGACTTTTAACAACACCATCGTCACGATTACCGACTTGAATGGCAGTGTGATCGGCTGGTCCAGCGCCGGCAAGGTCGGGTTCAAAGGTTCCCGCAAGAGCACCGCGTACGCCGCGCAGATGGTCGCGCAGGATGCCTGCCGTCAGGCGATGGGGCATGGCTTGAAGGAAGTCGAAGTGCGTGTCAAAGGTCCTGGCGCAGGACGCGAATCCGCCGTGCGTGCTTTGCAGGCGATCGGGCTCGACATCACGGTCATTCGCGACGTGACGCCAGTGCCTCACAACGGCTGCCGTCCGCCAAAACAGCGCCGCGTGTGAGTCAATCTAAAATCTAAAATTCAAAATCCAAAATCGACAGATGGCACGTTACACAGGTCCAAAAACAAAAATCAGCCGCCGTTTCGGAGTTCCGATTTTCGGTCCGTCGAAGGCGCTCGAACGCAAAAACTACGGTCCGGGAATGCATGGGCCGAAAGGCTCGCGCCGCAAGCAATCCGACTACGCCGTTGCGCTCGCCGAGAAGCAGAAGCTCCGGTACCAATACGGTTTGCTGGAGCGCCAGTTTCGTCGCTACTTCAAAACTGCTCTCACACGCCGCGGCGTCACTGGCGAAATCCTGCTTCAGCTTCTTGAGACGCGCCTCGACAATGTTGTTTTCCGCCTCGGCTTTGCAAACTCCCGAAGCGCCGCGCGTCAGATGGTTTCGCACGGCCATGTCGCGGTGAACGGACGGAAGGTTGATATATCTTCCTTCAATCTCAAATCCGGCGATGTCGTCACGGTCAAAGACAAACCCGGTTCGCGACGTCTGGCTGCAAAGCACATCGAACTCACGCAGATCGCGCCGATTCCAGATTGGCTGACTGTGGACAAAGAGCATTTCACCGGCACGGTCACGCGCATCCCGACACGCGAAGAGATTGCTCCGATCGTGAACGAGCAGCTCATCGTCGAGTTGTATTCGCGATAGTTCGTTTCCCGACGAATCAAAATTGCAGAAACGGCGGCCTTCGGGTCGCCGTTTTTGTTTACTTTGCTTCCAAGAACGCGAGCGCCTTGTCGTAGCTGCACCGCTTGAGGAAATGATCGAGCCGCGGGTCGATGTCGGGCGGAAACTGCGTCTGTATCCGAGCGATTTTCTCCGAGGCCGCTTTCAGTCGATCGAGGTGCGCGGCGGAATCCTTTTCCCGCGCTTCGCGATCGGCGATGACCTCGATGCGCTCGCGCAGCGCAGCGGCCAATTGTTCAAGTAGAGGCGTCATTGTCGTGAACGATTGTGGAGGAAGGTGCATTTGTCCACCGTCTCGATTCTTGATTAATGCCTTGCAACGCACCCGCGCATTGCCTATCCGAAGCTCGTGACTCAATTCAGCAAGCGCCTCCTCGTGGTCGATGACGATGTGATCATCCTGCGGCTCGTTCGCGAGTCGCTGACACCGCTTCTCGACTGCGAAGTCGATACGACGCCAAGTCCGGAGTATGCCTTCGAACTGGTGCTCAAGAAGCCATACGACCTCCTCATCTTTGACTTCTCGATGCCGGGAATCGACGGCGCGATTTTATATTCGCTGATCTCGAAGCTCTATTCGATCAAGCCGCCGCACGATCACAAGTTGCCGCCGCTCGTGCTCCTGTCGGGCCACGCCTCCGAGAAGCGCGCGCAGGAACTGCTCCGCGAACCGGGAGTGCGTGGATTGATCCCCAAGCCGTTCACCATCGACCGGCTCCTGGAAACCGTGTCGAAGTTGATCGGCGCGAAATGAGGTGTGCTCCTGGCGTTTACGCCTTCTTGCTCTTCTTCGCTTTGTGTTCGGCGAGCAACTGGCGTTCGGCTTCGACCCAGTCCTGATGCGCATCTCCGGGCAGTCCGGCGCGCTCGCGGGCTTCTGAGATGAAATAGGCACGAAGCTGCATTTCTTCCAGCGAAAGAACCGGCTTGCTCGTGGTGGTGGTCTTTTTTGTTGGCGCCGCCTTCTTCGGTTTCGCGGCTGCGGCTTTCCTGGCGGCAGGTTTTGCAGCGGGTTTGGTGACGGGTTTGGTGTCCGGCCCCACGGCTGGTTTCACGGCGGTTGGAGCAGCGATTACGCTGCTCACGATTTTTTTTGCGGTTTCAGTTTTTTTTCCCATGTGATCTACGAGTTACAGATGTCTATAGATGTCCCTTTCACGCTGTTTTTTGCCAGCGGAAGTTCAAACGGAGCGCGATAATACGCGTTTGAACCTCGCAGTAAACAACTAATTCACGGCACAAAAACGGCGCGCGTTTTCTCCATTTCATTTCCAGATGGTGATTGGTTTTTGGCACGGGCCGGTTATGCTGCGGCTGATGAAACCCTTTGTTTTGCGCTGGTTTGTGACGACCCTGGCAGTCGCTGTCGCTGTGCCTCTCGTCGGAATTCATGTGGACACGATCTATTCGTTGCTGGCCGCTTCACTCCTCCTGGGAATCGCGAACGCCTTCGTTCGGCCGGTGCTTCTGCTCTTGAGTCTGCCGTTGATTCTGATCTCGCTGGGGTTTTTCATCCTCGTCGTCAATGGACTCATGCTGTGGATGGTCGGGAGCGTCGTCCCGGGGTTCCACGTGGACAGCTTTTGGAGTTCGGCATTCCCCGGTTCGGTCATCGTTTCTATTGTGAGCTGGCTTCTGAGCGCATTTTTCCGCGCAAGCGACGGGCACGTTTACCCGATCACGCATCACACGCAGATCAAGCAGGCGAAGGCCCGCGTGATCGACGTCGATCCCGGTTCTTGAGCGATGGGGCAGCGCCGAATCCGGGTGAAAATCTGCGGCATCACCAATCGCGTCGATGCCGAGGCCGCGATCGAGCTTGGAGCGGATGCGCTGGGGTTCAACCTGTATCGCGGCTCCAAGCGCTTCATCGATCTGGCTGCGGAATCGCCGTGGATTTCCGATCTGCCGCCCTTTGTGACGAAAGTCGCAGTGATGGTGAATCCGTCGGCAGCCGAAGCCGGGGCCGTTTTCGAGCAGTCGTGCATCGATCTCGTGCAATTCCACGGCGCTGAGGACGAAATGTTTTGCCGACATTTCGCGGAATCCGGACGGCCTTTCATCAAAGCCATCGCGCTGAAAGAACCCGGGTCAGTTGAGAACGTCTCTCGGTTTTGCACACCGAACATCCTTGTCGATGCCTATTCGCCGCATGCGTTTGGAGGAACCGGATATCTGATCGACCTCGATCTGGCGGCAAAATTCGCCGCCAGTCACTCCGCATTGCGCGTGATTCTCTCCGGCGGATTGAACCCGGAAAATGTCAGCGAGGCGATTCGCCGCGTGCGTCCTTACGCGGTCGATGTGGCGAGCGGTGTCGAGAGCAGCGACCCAAGGAAAAAGGATCGCCAGCGAGTCGCGGAATTTATTCGGGCGGCAAGTCTGCAGTAGCGGTTTCCGTCGTGGTTCAGGACTCGGCGGGCACCGCCCTGGAATCGTCGAAGCATGGAAGGAGCGGGGTATTTCCAAGGCTGGTCTGCTTTTTGCTACCTACGAGTCCAAACCCTGAGAAGAGGAAAGACAATTATGCTCAAACATTACTTCCAAGCTTGTGCGTTCATCGCTTTGACGCTCGCGACAGCCACCGCCCAGCAGAACGCGCCGGCATCGGTGCCATCCCTCGCAGCGCCCATGCCGCTTGCGACGCCCGAAACTCCCGCGCCGATCGAGCCGCCGATCCAGCCGACGACGCCGACGCAACCCGAGGCCGTGCGTCCGCCAACGGCGACGACACCCGAAACAACCCTTGCGCCGGTGCCGGCCACCACGAACCTCGGTGGCCCTCGAAGCGCCACAGGCGGCGCCATCAATGAATTCCAGGGCGACGACATTGCCGTGGTGCTGCGCTCGCTCGCCCGCCAGTCGAAGTTGAACCTCGTCATCAGCGACAAGCTCGACCAGGCCGCGCCCCCGATCAAAGTCACGATGCGGCTCGAAGACAAGACGCCGCTCGAAGCCATGAAGATCATCGTCAACTCGAAAGGCCTGTTCATGGATGTCGTGGACGGAGTTTATTACATCAAGACGGCTGACGAGAAACAGGCCGAACCGACCGAAAGCGCCTTCTTTACGCTAAGCTACGCGTCGGCGGACAAAGTCGTGCCTTTGCTCACCACGCAATTGATCAGCAAATCGCCGCCGCAGTTTGACACACGCACCAATACGATCTTCTATCGCGAAGCCAAGTCGAACATGGAAGCCATCAAGCTGTTCCTCGAAACGATCGACAAGCCGACTCCGCAGGTGATGATCGAGGCGCGACTCGTCGAAGTTACTACGAACCCGAAACAAGGTTACGGGTTGAATTGGGCTGGCACAGTGGGTGGAGTTGACCAGGGCAGCGAGAAGAAATTCACTTTCGGCGGAAACACAAATCCGCTGGGTGCGGCTTCAAGCGCTGTGGGCAGCGTTGGTGGCGCTGTTCCTTTGACGGACTTTGTGGGCCATCCCAAGAACGGCAATCCGCTCTCGGGGGTGATCTCGATGGTTGCTCCGCAATTCGCCATTCTTACCGCGCAGCAGATGTCGGTCACCATGCGTTTGCTGAATCAGGATGCGGATGCGGAGTTCCTTGCGAATCCGCGTGTCGTCACGGCCAACAACGAAGAAGCCTCAATCAAGATCACGCGCAACCAGCCGGTTCCGCAGTTGAACTTCAATGAGCAGACAGCGACCGCGGTCTTCGGCGGATTTCAGGACAAGGAATTCGGCAACACGCTCAAGGTCAAGCCGTCGATAAACAAGGACGACTATGTGACGCTCAACGTGCAGCCCGAGATCAGCAACAAGGTCGGTGATTCCACTTTTGCGTTTGCCGGCGCTGTTGTCTCCAGTCCGATCATTGACAAGCGCACGCTGAACTCAAATGTGTTGATCAAGAGCGGCGACACCCTTGCAATCGGCGGACTGCTTCAGGACGAAGGCGGCAAGCAGCGCTCAAAAGTTCCCGTGCTGGGCGACATCCCAATCATCGGCTACGCCTTCCAGGAGCGCATCAACGCTCGCGCCAAGCGGAACCTGCTCGTTTTCGTCACGCCAACGCTCATCAAGCAAGGCTATGGCACCGGACTTGAAAATCAGGTGAACGGCCTGCACCACAGCGGCGAAGAATACGCCGATCCGAACGGCTGGCGCAACAACGCCAAGGGGGCGATTCGCCTCACGCCGACCTCGAACCGGCAGAACGCTGCCGATTATCCGAAACCGGGCGTCGCGCCCGCGCCGCGCAAGGTGAGCTACAAAGTCTCCGCAGCCGATCGCGAGCGGTAGGAGCGGCGGAGCGGGGGAGGAGTGGAGTGGTGGAGAAGTGGAGTAGTGGAGTAAAGGATTGCGCCGGCGGAATTCCCCGGCCAATACTCCATCACTCCATTTCTCTACCACTCCATGTTTCACAAAATCGCAGTTTTGTCCGGCGACGGAATCGGGCCGGAAGTCATGGCCGAAGCGCGAAAAGTCCTCGCTGCGGTCGAAAAGAAGTTCGGACTTGCCTTCCAGTTCACTGAGAAGCGCGTCGGCGGGATCGCCATTGATCACGATGGCAAGGCGCTTCCCGACGACACACTGCAAGTCTGCGGCGAGTCGGATGCGATTCTGTTCGGCTCCGTCGGCGGCCCGAAATGGGAATCGCTCCCGCCGAACGAGCAGCCCGAGCGCGCCGCGCTTCTGCCGCTGCGAAAACACTTCGGTCTCTTCGCCAACCTGCGCCCGGCGGTCTGCTTCCCGCAACTCACACACGCCTCGCCCATTCGCGGCGACATCGTTGCTGGCGGTTTCGATGTGCTCTGTGTGCGCGAACTGACCGGCGGGCTTTATTTCGGCCAGCCGAAATTCACGCGCGAAGAAAACGGCGACACCGTCGCGGTAGATACGATGGTTTACAAAAAGAGCGAGATCGAGCGCATCGCGCACGTCGCCTTCCGCGCCGCGCAAGGCCGCAACAAAAAGCTCACGTCCATCGACAAGGCGAACGTCCTCGAAAACGGCGTGCTCTGGCGCAAGACCGTGACGGAGATCGCGAAACAATACCCGGACGTCACGCTCAACCACCTCTACGTCGATAACGCGGCGATGCAGCTCATAAAAAATCCGAAGGCATTCGACGTGGTGCTCGCGGAGAATTTGTTTGGCGACATCCTCAGCGACGAGATGGCGATGATCACCGGCTCGCTCGGCATGCTGCCCAGCGCCAGTCTCGGAATCCCGACTCAACCTCTCAACGATTCAACCTCTCAACTCTTCTTCGGCATGTACGAGCCGAGCGGCGGCACCGCGCCCGACATCGCCGGCAAGGGCATCGCCAACCCCATCGCGCAAATCCTCTCCGCCGCCATGATGCTGCGCTACTCTCTCGGACAGCCCGAAGCCGCCGCCGCCATCGATCGCGCGGTGCAACAAGTCATCAGCAGCGGCTACCGCACCGGCGACATCTTTAGCGAAGGCACGAAACGCGTCGGCACCGCCGAAATGGGCGACGCCATCGTGTCGGCGATCCGATGAACCGCACGCTGCAAATTCGTCATTCGTCATTCAGATTTCATCATTAACCCATGGCCTCCCCCAGAACATCGTCGCGATCGTTTACGATTACGACCAGACACTCAGCCCGACCTACATGCAGGAGGAGGTGCTGTTCCCCGTGTTCGGCATCGACTCCGCGCGCTTTTGGAAACGCTGCGCGGAACTCGTGAAGGAGCAGGGTTTCGACAGCGAGCTGGCTTACATGAAAGTCATGCTCGACTACCTCGAACTCGACCGCCCGAGCAACGCAGACCTGAAAGCGCTCGGCGCGAAGATGAGCTTTTACAAAGGGTTGCCCGAGATGTTCGAGGAGTTTGCCAGCGGCCTGCTGACCGCGCAGCACGAGGCGCACGGCATTCACGTCGAGCACTACATCATTTCATCGGGACTGAAAGTGATGATCGAAGGCAGCCGTCTCGCGCCTTACGTGAAGGCGATCTTCGGCTGCGAATTTGCGGAGGATTCGCAGGGAAAAATTACGTTTCCGAAACGCGTCATCAGCCACACGCAGAAGACGCAGTTCCTTTTCCGCATCAACAAAGGGATGCTCGACATGTCGCAGGACGTGAACGACCACATGCCGCCGGAGGTTCGTCCCGTGCCGTTCGAGCACATGGTCTATGTCGGCGACGGCCCGACCGACGTGCCGTGTTTCACCGTAATGCAACGCAGCGGCGGCCAGGCCATCGCGGTCTATAATCCCGAGGATGCGAGCCGGGTGAGTTTCAAAAAGTGCTACCAGCTTTCGACCCACGCCAACCGGGTGAAACACATCGCGCCCGCTGATTTCCGCGCAGGCAGCCACCTGCGGCTGCTGCTCGAACAGATGGTTGGAGAGATCGCTGACAAGATTGTCGAAATGCGACGCCGCGACGCCGAGAGCGGCACGGTCAAGGCTCCGACACATTAACGACCGAGGCATTCAGCGCTGAATTTCCGGCTCGTACATTAACTGCGTGTCATTCTGAGCGCAGCGAAGAATCTCACGAATCTCACCGAGCGACGTTTGCGAGATTTTTCGCTGCGCTCAGAATGACGCGCTGGGAAATTTCTCAAACTCTTCCGAATTCTCGCACGTTCACCCCGGCGAGGATTTCCTCCTTCGGCACGCGGTCGCAGAACTCGGCGAAGGTCTCGCCCGCGACTTTCTTCGCATCGAAAACGCGAAGCAGTTTGTCGATGAAAAGATGCACGTCCTTTGCAACGATCTTACCTTTGAGCAGTTCGTTGAAGCGGCGGTTGTGGCCGAGCCGGCCGCCGATGAAGGCGTCGTAGGCATCGACTTGCTCGCCGCCTGGCAGCTTGGTTCGCGCGCCGCGAAAGCCGATGTCGGCGATCTGATGCTGGCCGCAGCTTGACGGGCAGCCGCTGAAGTGGATGCGGATTTTGTCTTTATACCAGCCGCTCGTGGCTTCGAGTTGCTCGACGAGCGAGATCATGCGGTTCTTCGTTTCGGCGACGGCGAGGTTGCAGAACTCGATGCCGGTGCAGGAGACGCAGCCTTTGCGGAAGTTCGACGACTCATACACGAGTCCGTGCCGGGCGAGGTCGGCTTTGAGCGCAGGCAGATTTGCCTCGGGGATGTTCAGTAGCAGGGCGTTTTGTTTGTTGGTCAAACGAATCGCGTCCAGACCGGGCGCGCTGTGTTTGATGGCGAGATCGCCGACGATCGCAAGCAGGCCGTCGCGGATGCGTCCGCCGGGGAAGTTAATACCGACCCAGTAAAGACCGGGCTGTTTCTGCGGATGGATTCCGAGGTGATCTGTTTCCTGGTCTTTTGGGAATTCGAAATCGGTGTGCGCTTCGAGTTGGAAAGGCAGCAGCGCCTGCACTTCGGCGGTCATCTTTTCCACGCCCCAATCGGCGACGAGAAACTTGAACCGAGCCCGTGTGCGCTTGGCGCGATAGCCATGGTCGCGGAAAATTTTGCTCACGGCTTCGACGACCGGCCAGACTTGTTCCGGCTTGATGAAGATCGGGAGAATCTGCGCGAGGTGCGGCGCGGAGGAAAGTCCGCCGCCGACCATGATTCCGAAGCCGCGCTCGTCGCCGCGTCGCAGGCCGAAGACCGAGCAGCAGTTGATGTCGGGCTGGGCGCACCGGATGCAGCAGCCACTGATCGAGATTTTGTATTTGCGCGGGAGATTCGAGAAGTCGCGGTTGTTCGTCATGCGCGCGCTCACGGCGTGCATCACTTGATTCGCGTCGATGATCTCGTTCGGATCGATTCCCGCGACCGGGCAGCCGACGACATTGCGCGTGTCGTCGCCGCATGCGCCGCTGGTGGTGATGCCGACCGATTCGAGTTCGGCGAAAATTTCCGGGATGTCCTCGATCCGCAGCCAATGCATCTGGATCGTCTGGCGCGTGGTGATGTCGCTGAAACCGTGGCCGAAGCGGTCAGCCAGTTCGGAGAGCTTCTTCGCCTGAACGCCGTTGATCTGGCCGCCTGGCACTTTTGTTCGCAGCATGAAGTAGCCGGAATCCTTCGGCTTCTGACGATACACGCCGTACCATTTCATTCGCTCGAAGTCGTCCTCGGCGATCGAGGCGAAGCCGGTCTTGGCGTAGCGATAGATGTCGTGGATGACGTCGAGGCCGTCCTTCTCCTGCTTGATCTTTTCCTGCGGCGTGAGCGGGATGAGTCCTTGCTTCACCGCTGCGAAGTCTGGGTTAATGTCTATCATGGTGTATCAGGGCGGATAATTTAGAAGCGCGTCATCCATTTGCAATGCGCAAATCCGGCGGTCCGAGATCGCCTTCACGATTTCATCGACAATCCTCTCCCCGATTTTGCAGCATCGCGTCGTGATCGAATACCTCGACCTCCTTCGACTCGTTCTCGACAAGGGCAAGTTCAAACCCGACCGCACCGGCACGGGCACTTATTCCGTTTTCGGAGCACAGGCGCGTTTCGATCTGCGGGAAAGATTTCCGCTGCTCACGACGAAGAAGCTGCATCTCAAGTCGATCATCTACGAGCTGCTCTGGTTCCTGCGGGGCGAGACGAACGTCCGTTATCTCAAGGAACACGGCGTGACGATCTGGGACGAATGGGCGGATGCCGACGGGAATCTCGGCCGCGTTTACGGCGCGCAGTGGTGCGACTGGCGGACGGGCGACGGCAGGTCGATCCATCAAATCGACAACGTGATCGAGCAGATCCAAAAGAATCCCGACAGCCGCCGCTTGATCGTGAGCGCGTGGAATGTCGGCGAGATCGACCGGATGGCGCTGCCGCCTTGTCACGCGCTGTTTCAGTTTTTCGTGCAGGAGGGCGAATTGAGCTGCCAGCTTTACCAGCGCAGTGCCGATCTCTTTCTCGGCGTGCCGTTCAACATCGCGAGCTACGCGCTGCTCACGATGATGGTCGCGCAGGTCTGCGGCTTGAAGCCCGGCGACTTCGTGCATACGTTTGGCGACCTGCACCTTTACAAAAACCATCTCGACCAGGCGAACGAGCAACTCCGCCGGGATCCGCGATTGCTTCCGACGATGAAATTGAATCTCGATGTGAAGAACATTCACGACTTCCGCTTCGAGGATTTCGAGCTACTCGACTATAACCCGCATCCGGCGATCAAGGCGCCGATAGCAGTATGAAGCTCTTCAAAGCCATCGCCGCGATGTCGCTCAACCGCGTGATCGGCGCGGACGGAAAAATCCCGTGGCATCTGCCGCAGGATTTTCGCTGGTTCAAACAAATGACCACCGGCCAGGTCGTCGTGATGGGCCGCAAGACATTCGAGTCGCTCGGCAAGCCGTTGCCGAATCGCACGAACATCGTTGTAACGAGGCGGGGGGAGATTCCAGGAGTGATGACCGTGCGCGATCTCACGGCGCTCGATCCGAACCAGTTCGAGCAGGACGTGTTCATCATCGGCGGTGCGGAAATCTACGCGCAGACATTGCCGCGTTGCTCCGATCTTTTCCTCACCGTCGTGAACCGCGAGGTCGAGGGGGATGCGTATTTTCCCGAGTTCGAGCCGCTGTTCGAGTTGAAGGAAGTGGTGCTGAAGACGCCGGACTTCGAGGTGCGGCATTACGCGAGGCGCGATACGCAGCGTAGTTGGCCGTGAATTGCGGCCAATCCCTTTAGCGATTGAGGGAGAGGCGATACACCTCAATGCCGGGGTGGAGATAGATTACCGTGCTGCGTGGGCGACTCCAGAGCAGTTCCCCCTCGCGAAAGAGCCGTGCGTAAAAATCGCGCTTGAGAGTGTAGCTGTCGGTGTATCCTTGGCGCGGCTTGAGGCCTTTCAGGAAATAGCGCCCGTAATCGCTTTGAGAGACAATCACATGCGTCACCCCAATCCCCTTTACAGATTCAAGCGTGGCTAACTCTGGGTTGTCACCGCGGTTGGTGATCACCTTTTGGATAAGCGGTGTCTGGCGTGAAGCATCTCTCGCGTTGCCTGTCACCGGCAGACCGACGCGCGAGTCTTGGAGAATCACCGCATTATGGGGCAGATTGGTCTCGATCCAGGCTCGAAGCCCGACATGGTCGTCGCGCTGAAAGGCGTTCCAGTATCGGGCAAACGATGGCAGTTGCGAGATGCCTGCGAGCGCGATGCAGATCGCGAGCGCGAAACCCGGGCGAACAAAGGATTTCAGCCAACCCGCAGTATCCAGGACTCCAAGCCCCGCAAGGTAGAGGAAGAGAGCTGTAGCGGGCAGGAAATAGCGGTCGTTTGTCTTTGGTGAAAAGGAAAGCGCGATTGCGAATGCAAACGGAAAAATGGTGATGAGCCATTCAGGCAGCGTGCGTTCGCGGCGGCTTTTCCAAAACACCACGAGATGCCACACGATGAAGAACCACAGAACCGGATTCGTGTTGTCACGAAAGACATTCCAATACTGAGCGTGCGGAACGCGCCTCGTCATTCCTTGCTGGCCATTCACGACCAACTCGACCTCACGCCCGAAGCTTTGGGTTAGCGTTTGGAGATTCTGCCAGACGGGGAAGTTCACGAGCGCAACTGTGAGCAGGAGCGCACCGATGAAGGCGGCCAGCAGCTTTGGGACGGAACTGCGAATGGTGAATGGCGAACGGTGAATGGTAAAGATTGCACCGAGGGCGAGGGGAATCATCACAGCTCCGACGTATTTGCCTGAGAGCGCGATGGCGCAGGCCGCGCCGAGGCACGCGGTGCTTGGCAGCGAGGGTTTCTGCCAGAACACGGCAAGGGCGAGGAAGGTGAGAGCGATTCCGGCAAGCAGGGCCGTGTCTTCCTTTAGGTAGTGAGAAAGCTCAAAAAACTGATGATTGAGCGTGAGCAGCAAACCGACGCTGATTGCGCCGGGGACTCCACGGTAACAGAAAGCCAGCAGCGTCAGAGCCACCACGGCCATCGCTGCGAAAGCTGCTGAAACCCATCGCCCGGCCACGGCGATACCCTGCCTCGACTTCTCAAAAACGGGCAAATGCACCACAAGCTTTGTGGTCGATAGCAGCAACAACGGATGATGGAAGTTCCAGTTGCCGGTAATCACCTGCTCGACCTTGTCCGGTTCATCGGGATGGTAGAAGTAGGGGAAGGTGTTGCCTCGCGTGTAAAGGAACAGGCAGAGGGCAAAAAGCAACACCGCCAGGGGCAAATGAACAGTCCGAAGTCTATGCGTTGCCATGGGATGCTTGGATAAGGTGTTCGGCAATCTTGCTTTCAGTGTGATGATGCCGGACGTGTTCCCGCGCATCCGCCCCCATCTTCACAAGGGCTTCACGGTTCTGTAGAGCGGACTTGACCGCATCATAGAGATCAAGGGACTCATGCAGGTAATAGATTCCGCTTTCATGGTTCTTAAAGGGCTTGTAGCAGGTAATGGGAGGCGCCTTGAGCAAGGGCACGCTTCCCAGTGCAGCCACTTCATAAGTCCGGTAGCAGTCGTATCCAAACCCCTCCGGACTCCAGCAGATCAGGGATTTAGTGGCGAGCTGGTAGTATTCCGCCTTCGACAGCTTCCTGTCTGAAATCAATACCTTGTAGCCCTCGCTCTGCAAACGGCTCAGCTCGGCGGCTCCTATTTTGCGATTGGGGCGGTTGATGATTCCTCCGGCAAAAAAAAGGTCTATTTCCTTCTGCGGCCGGATCTTCTCCAGCTTTTCGAACAACTCGTTCGTGATTCCGATCGAGATGGGTTTTAGCTTTGGAATAACTCTTTGAAAAAAGGGCTGTCTCGATATGTTGCCGGAATCCTCCGTTTTGTCTGTGGTGTAGAGAAACGCATTGTTTGGGTTGGTGGGCAGTTCTCTTTTGAAGTAATGAGTGCATAAGTCCAACCATGGAAACCTTGAGTTGTCGATGACCGGCCGGTCCTCTCTATCGACAACGATGACAGGAAGGTTGGCGTTTCTTATGATTCGCAAGGCGCGCAGAGAGCTTGCTGCGTTTCCTTTAAGAATGAGTTTCACCAGATGAAGAGCGTTGCGGACCACTGCCTTTCTTGGGTTCCAGTATCTTAGCGGACTTCCAATAAAAACAGACGAGTAGTCGCTCATCCGGATTGCATCCAGCCTCTTATCTTCCACTGGAGCAAGGGAACGCCCGGCTCCTATATTCACGAAATCCGCGCCGGCGATTCCGTAGAACATGGAAGTGCAGCAGTGTTCGGCGTCCGAGCGCGCTAAGTCGTCGAGCACAAGTATTTTCATCGAGTTAGGCTAGGACGCTGGCGTTTGGTTCGATGCAGTCGCTGGAGGCAGAGCCAGCAGGCGATTCCACAGCCAGATGACACTTGCGGCTAAGACAAGAAACATTACCGGCGTTACTGAAATCAAGTAGCGGTGCAGCGGGCGCCCCACGGTGCAAAGCAGAAGGATGTTGAAATACCAGACCGCACCCGATGCGATCCAAAAAAGAGAGAGGTCCGTTTGTCTGGCAAGCCACCACTGACATGGAAGCAGAAGGCTGGTGAGCAGGACTGGTGTAAGCCAGAACAGCCAGGCGCACCTCGTCAAAAAAAGGTAAAAGCGGTATGGGTAGGTGGTTTTATAGCTCACATGCTCTCCGGCGGCTATTGCTGCCGCATTCTGCTTCGGTCTGACCATGCGCTTTTGCGCCAGCTCCAGCCTGCTAAGCGTGTGGTCAAGTGCCAGGGCCCAGTGAGGTTCCGAGTAGCTCTTGAGTGTGCTGATGCTGGATTTTACGTCCGAGAGTTCGGGCATGTTTTGCGGCCGCCCGAATTTTGTGAGCAGAAGGACCAGGTCATGAGTGACTTGTCGCATGTATTCGCCCGGGTGTTCGCGGATTGCCTCGAGTGCGAGCTGACGGCAGAATTTGTTCAGTTCCGCATCGGTCTTCTGCAATTCTCGAAACCGGGTGCGGATTACCGGGATAACGCCGCGATAGATCACCCAGTTGTTGCTGAGCCCCTTTTTCCGGCGAATCATCTCACGGTACTCCTCAACCTTGGGGGTGATCAGTTGCTTGATTTCAGGAGCGATGCCGCCGTCGAGTTTGGTAAATTGGGCGGTGCGTCCGTAAAAAAGAATTCCATCCTGGGGGCACGGCGGCTGGACGCTTGCGGCGAACTTCGCATTAAAAACCTTGTTGCCGATGAACGGAAGAGCGGCGGCGAGGATGAAACACGAAAGGTAGCGCAAGAGCGCAAGCGGCTGCCGGAAGAGCAACCAAACCAGCAGCACGCAGACAACTGGCACGAATGGCGCATAGACGTTTTTCGTCAGCGTCAAAATGCCCGCTCCCAACCCGCTGAGCACCAGCCATGCGGCTTGGCGGGAGGTCAGGAACATCGCCCAGCCGATGATTGCGGCTGTGGCGGTGATGAACAGGATCGATTCATTGCGGATCAGAAACCCAACATGAATCGGCAGGCTGTAAACGCCGAAAGCCGCCGCACAAAGACCAATCGGCACGATCGCTTTTCGCCCGTAAATCCGTCGCGCGAGCAGGGCGGTCGCGAGAATCGCCACCGCGCCCAGCGCCTGCTGCATCCACATCACGGCGGTCATGTTTCCGCCGAGTTTGATCCCGAGCGCTATAAATGCAGCGTAAACCGGCCCCCGCCGGCTGTCTGTGGTCCAGCCGTCGCCGTCCAGCCAGCGGAAGGCGGCCTTGGCGTAGGACCCCGAGTCGCCTGTCCAGATGTAGCCCGGTTCAAGATACAAAATATAGAACCGTATGCCGATGGTGACAGCGATGACACAAATCCAAATACCGATCTCCATCGCGCGCGAAGGCTCGGAGAGTGTGCGGCGGATGTTTGTAGTGGCTCTCGATGTGCGGTCCGAGGTCATGGGCGTGTTGGGAAAATCCCAAGCCTGTTTGCAGAGCGGGCGGATCGGCCACGGAGCCTGTCCTGGGCATGTCGAATGGATGGGCGATGCGTTTGCCAGCCGCCGCAAGGCGCATTCTGGTTTGCTGCTTCGCAGGTTGGGGGACGCATCGCGCGCTGAGCGCCCGATCCACCTTGCGCGCGACGTTGATTCGACATGACGCCTGCCTACAACTTCATCCTGCGATCAATCAGATCGGCCAGCAGACCGATGAACAGCATCTGGACGCCGGTGACAACGAGGATCATCGCCAGAATGCCGATGTGATGGACGACGAGGTAATCGCGCGTTGATTTGATCAAGCCGATCAGAATCATTACCAAAGCGGGCGGAACGAATACATTGAGCGGTTTGAAACAGGCGCAAATACGGATGATCAGAATGGTGAAGTTTGTGAAGTCGCGAACGGGATGAATGGACGATTTGCCGACGCGTTTGTGATAGTTGATCGGCAGGAATTTCACGCGGAAGTGATTGGTCAGCATCGCCAGCGTGATCGTGGTGGTGAATGAAAAGCCGTCGGGATAAAGCGGCAGGAACTGAAGCGCCACGCTCTTGCGAAAAATGCGGAAGCCGGAATTGAGGTCGGGGATTTTCTGGGCGCTGAGATATTCCGCCAGCCGGGTGATGATCCATTTGCCGGGTTTGCGCATCATGGGCACATGCACGACGGCACCCGTGCGCGCCCCGACGACCATGTCGCAGTTGGGGGCTTCCTTCATCAGGCGCGGGATGTCTTCGAGAGGGTAGGTGCCGTCGGCGTCCACGATCATGATGTAATCGTGCTTTGCGTGCTGCATGCCGGTTTTGAGGGCCGCTCCGTAGCCATAATTGGTTTCGTGTTCAACGAGCGTGACCGGCAGGGTGCGCGCGATCTCCCCCGTGCGGTCCTTGGAGCCGTCGTTAATGACGATGATCTCCAGGTCTGCGAACTCGCGCTGTTTGGAGATTGTTTCGACGGTGGCGGTGATGGATTCCTCCTCGTTGTAAGCGGGAATCAGGACAGACACCGCCAGCTTGGTTTCGAGCTGGGCTGCGGCCGGGGAAGAAGTAGTGGTGATTGACATCGTAGAATGCAAGGAGGGTTACAGCGAAATCAGGGATGCGAGAAGTAAAAAGTGTCTTCGGGGAGCCCGGCGACGGCCTCACTCCTGCCGCATGGGAATCGCGGGACGATGTTTATGAGACTGGTGGTCGAAGCCGGCACACGCCTGCCCACAAGGCACGCAGCAAGAGATCGGCGGGGACACCGAGCACCAGGCAAAGGAATGGCCAGACTGCGCCGAAGTAACGCGGGTTTGCGCTTCCCACGAGAAAGACCCCAAACAGATAGCCGATGCAAATGACGGTCCAGATACCGAGCATTCGCCAGTAGGGCGGTGTCAGCGCGAGCACGAGTCCCGCAAGAACCCAGCATCCCAGAAGCGTCGGACGGTATTGCGAGATGCGTGGGGTGATTCCAGCTTCCTTGGTGGGGACGACTGTGAGCGGCGAATGGAGTTCAAACGCCTTCAAGTAATCCGCCAGCCAGCGTGCGGCCTGCGAATCCGGGTGGGGTACCATTAATTTCTTGATGCTTTCATAGTCAGGCAGCGGCCCATCTTTGGGCAGCGCGAAAAGATGACGCAAGAGACGCGGCTTCTTGGTGGACAACTCGTTGTAGTGCTGCTGGAAGCGTGAATTGATTTTTTGAGGCAGGAACTTGGTTTCTTTGAAGAAATCAGGGTTGGCCGACCCGATGACGCGCTGTAAGGACACATAGAGAAACAAGTGCGGCTCCGCGCGAATTCCCTCCTTTGCAAGATCCATGTAAAGCTTTGCCCGAAAATCACCATCTCTCTTTTCCTGCTCCTTGATCTCTGCCCAGAGCGGGCGATCGGGGTATTTATCAGGAGCCTTCAGGAACTCCTTAAAGTCGTCTTCGTCGTTGTAATAAGTGGGAAGTTTTGTCCGGGCGCGCTCGACGAGATCGCGAATCTGAGCTTTGTACTGCGCATGAAGCGGTGTGTCGAGCCGGGTCAGCGCGAAGGCCGTGTTGTAAGCGAGCCAGGCACCCTGTCCCTTTTCTCCGACGGTAAATCCTGCACAAAAGAGCAGCACGAGCGCGATCGCATGCTTCCTGTCCATGAGCCGCCATGCACCGAGCGCGGCAAGGCTGAGAACGAGTCCCGGCCAGAAAAACCGTGCGGCCGGTTTCGACAGAACGAGCAAGGCGAAGGGAATGAAAAAGCACCACCACATCGCGCGTCGCTCAGGGGATTGGCGCACCGCTGAAATCCATGCGATCCACCCACCCATGGACCACGCAACCAATGAGAAAAACAGGCTTTCGCTAATGACCTCGTGCTCCTCCCATATCACAATCGGAATCCCTGCGTAGGCGACCGTGATGGGCACAATCAGCCAGCGCCAATGCAGGAATGTCTTGCGCGTCGCGTAAGCCAGAGGCAGAAGCGACAAGATTCCCGAGGCGTGCTGAAAAAGCGCCACCCAGCGCAAAGGCGCTCCGGGCAATGCCCCCAACGGGATCATGAGAAGAGGATAGACGTAGCGGCGTTTCGGTTGCAAAACCACATCGCCATCGAGCAGAAAGCGCTCTGCCGTGTAGTAGTGGGATGCAGAGTCGCTGCCCCAATAGGCAAAAGGTGAGTAGCTCAGCAGCAGAATCCGGAGCGCGGCCCCGAAGAGAATCGCAGGGACAGCCCAGATGATGGCGTCGCGAACTGCGGGGTGGCGCGCCAGCCAGTCGTGCATTCGTTCAAAAGCGTTCATCGGATGTATTTGGTTGTGTGGCGGGTTGCGCAGGCAAGGTGTTTCTCCAGCGCAACTGTTTCGGTGAACTGCAACAGGCACTCAGCGGAACCGCCAGCAAAAACACCATGGCAGGCCATGCGGGCGAAAAATAGAGCGGACCCGGCACCCCGGGGAGAAAGGTTTCCAACAGGCAACTGCCCGTCGCGAGCGTCCAGACTCCGAGCGTATTTCAGCAGCGTGCCGAACCAATGACAGCACCATCCCCGGAATCTCGGGTAAGCGCAAAGCTTCACGATCAATGTCTTTCAGGATACCCGGCGGGCAGGCAGCCGTTCCGGTTCTCATTAACGTGTGGACTCGAAGATCAAAAAATACTAATTAGCAGACTCCTTTGCGGGAGCCTGCCCGACGAAGCGGCGCAACTCACTTATGAACACATCTGAAGCCACCTCCGCTGCGCCTTTGAATGCAAAATCGGTTTTACTTTTCTGTCTGCCGGCTCTTCTGATCGCGATCGTGCTGCGTGCCGTCCTGATGGCTCACATGCCGTATGCGTTTTTCATCTCGGACACCCGGGAGTTCATTGGCTCGTCGCTGAATCCGTTTTTCCCCACCTCAAGGACTTTCCTCGGCAAGTTTCTCTACCACATCCCGCTCTTGTTCAACCAACCCCTCCTGCCGTGGGCGGCTTGGATGCAGCACGCAATCGGGCTGGGAGCGGTGGTCACGACCGGTTTCTTATGCCGGCTTTGGCTCACCCGGTGGCAATGGTGGATCATTCCTATGACCGTGTTGATTGCAGTGCATCCCACACTGCTGTGGTATGAGCACATGGCACTGCCTGATTCCATTTTGGTCGCGATGGTGCTGGTGACGGCAATGTTTGGCGGACTCTACTATCGGAACCCAACGCTGAAACTCTTAATGTTCTTCTCCGCAGCCATGGTCATCATTGCGGGGGCGCGCCAGGAGGGGTTCCTTTTTCTCCCCTTTGGACTGATGATCGTCCTCAGCCGTCATCGCCGGGAACTCAAACCGAAGGCAGGTCGGATCGCGGCGATGGCCGGTGTTTGTCTGCTCGCTTACTTTGCAAGCCGGACCTCCCAGGGCGGCCAAATGCTTCTAACTTCGACCGTTCAAATGGCTCCAGACAACCTGTGGTTCACTAAACCGCTTTCAGGCACCGTCGCCGAACTACGCGATCAGTTCGCACCGCGGTGGCCGGCTTATCCGGCGGAGCATAACGCCTCGCGCAAGATCATCAGGCGCAGGGTGCAGGACTACCTCTTGCAAACCCAGCCGCCAGGTCCGGGGCGCAGTGACAAGGCGAACAACAAATTGTGCAAACGTCTGGGTGTTGAAATCGCCGTGCGGAACTGGTGGCGGCTACCGGGCATGGCCTGCAATAAATTCCTTGCCACCCACTACGAGGCCCCGTCTCCAAGTTTCGGTGCCGAATGGGCTCACTACAAACATGCCAGTATACTTTTTGGCGAACTCGAGGGAGATGATGAGCCTGGCGATGAACCGAAGAGCAAGTCCAAGGATCTCAAGAATATGAAGCGCTACTTCGGTCGCGAATTCAAAAGCCGCGAAGAAGCGATGGCGGAATTTTCAAAGATCTATCGGGTGATGCAGCCTGACCGGCTTTCGAGGTTTCAGAGGGCTTTTGTTGAGGCGGAGAACAAATGGAGGTTTCCGGACAGAGTGATCCAGACGCAAACCGTGCCGGGTTTAAGGATGCTTTACCTGCTCGGCTTCGCAGGCATGCTCATCGCGGCTCTGCGTTGCCGCACCCCGCTCTCGTACCGGCAACTTTGGGTGTTGATCCTGCTTTTCGAAGCTTTCGCCATTTTCACAACAAGCAGCCTCCGGTCGCGTTACAGGCTAATCTACGAACCCTGGTGGTTTCTCGGGGTCTTCTGCATGCTGGATGCGGCAGTCGTGTTGATTTCCGGTGGATGTAGGGCGTTCCGCGACGGCGACCAGACCTCGCTGGATGATGTTCAAGAAACCGGACCCGCTTCAGCGCCATCGCGTCGATGCGGGTAAACCCAGTAGTGGTAAACGAAAAACTTGAAGCCCGCGATGAAGACCTGCACCACGGCAATAACGAGCTTTTTGTAATTGGGAAAGATCGCTTGCAAAGCGATGACCATGGCGTAGTTCAGCGCATTGGACACGCCCAGAGTGACGCCCTGTTTTACCGCTGAGACGGTCCAGTGGTCGGTCGTGCGAAAACCCACGAAATAGTTCCACAAAAACTGGAGAACATTGATCAGCGTCAGACTTAGGGCGTAGGCGGAATAGTTGCTCCAGCCCAGCCTGTCGTGAAACAGCCCGAAGAAGAAGGTGTTCAGGTAGATGCTGGCCGCCCCGCCGACGCCAAACCAAAATACCCGCTTGAAGAAAGGAACGGACTCGCTCAACTCTGAAAGGCTTTCATGCGGGAAGCTTCGCCGGAATTCACCAACACGGCTCAGGCCGCTGGAGCCGCCGGTGCCTTGTCGAACCTTGCGTGTATGATTTCGCGCAACTTCTCCTTCACCAGATCGTCACTCAGACGATCCACGGTTTCGCTCAGGAAGCCGGCCACAATCAATTGCTGCGCGACTTTTTTCGAGATGCCTCGCGCTTGCATATAGAACAGCTCTTCTTCGTCGATCTGCCCGGAAGTCGCGCCGTGCGTGCAGCGGACATCGTCCGCGAGGATTTCGAGGCCGGGCATGGAGTTGGCCTCGGCGTCGTCGGACAAGAGCAGGTTGCGCACTTTCTGGTAGGCATCGGTGTGATGCGCGTGCGGTTCGACACGAATCAATCCGGCGAAGATCGTGCGCGCCTTGTCGTCGAGCGAGTTTTTGTAAAGAAGGTCGCTGGCCGTGTTGGGGACCTGGTGATCCTGAAGGGTCCGCTGATCGAACTCCTGATCGTCCTCCGCGACCGACACCGCGAGCATGTCGCTGCGTCCGCCCTCGCCCGTGAGCCGGCTCACGCTCTCATTGCGCGCGTAGGAGCCGCCGAAGTTGAGGTTCACGCTCGTCGCTGTCGCATCGCGTCCGACAACAGTTGAGTTGATTTGGAACGCGAGGGCTTTGCGGCTCCAGTTTTGGACGCAGATGTAATTCAGCTTTGCGCCAGTTTCGAGGTAGAGGTCGTTGACCCCGCATGCGAAGCCGGGGGCTTCCATGTCGGATGATTCGAAGTAGTCGATGAGCGTGACCTTGCTGTTCTCGCCTGCGATCAGCAGCGTGTGGGGAAAGGTCGAGCCGTTCGAGCCGTCGAGCCAATGGAAGATTTCGATCGGCAGTTCTATTTCGACGTTGCGCGGGACGAAGAGGAACGTCCCCGACTTCACCCACGCCTTGTGAAGCGCGGCAAATTTCTTCGAGCCGAGCACCACTTCCTGCGTCATGAAATGCTTGCGAAAAACCTCCTCGTGCTCAACGGCGGCACGCTCGATCGGTTCCCAGATCACTCCCTGGCGTTTGAGGTCATCCGAGAGAACTTCGCGCTGCAGGAGTTGATCGTTCGCGAAAATCATCCGGCCTGCGGTTTCTTTCATGCCGAGCGAGCGCTGGATGAGCGCGTCACGGTGAGCGTCGGAAACCGGCAGCGGCCTGCTGAACTGCGAAATGTCGATCGCTTTGGTGGACGCAAAGCGCCACGCCTCATCGGTGCGCTGAGGCATGGGCAGTGACTTGAAAGTTTCCCATCCCTCGAATTGCAACTGGCGGAACCAATCCGCGAAAGCGTGGTTTTCCAGTGCATCCGGTCCGCCCATGACGATCAAGCTGGCTTCGTCGTGGTTGATTCGCTCGCGTTCTTCAATGGATGTAATACATGTGGTCATTTTTGTTCGTTACGTTCAATTTCATGCGCGCTTCGCAGCGGCCGCGGATTCGCACGCTCATACTCCTGCCGGAAATCTTCGAGCAGCGGCAGATCGATCATGTCCTTTTCCCGTCCGCTCGCCCGCTTGCTGGCGATGATGTCGTTCAGCGAGGCTACGGGCAGGTCTTGATAAACGACGCGGCGCGCGCGCGCTTCGGCGAAACTCGCGATCCCGTCGGGTGCGAAAACAAGATCAATATCAAACGGACCGTTCTTGAGTTGCACAAAATCACGACCGGCAATGACGTCCCTCTCAAGTTGTTCATCGAGGTCGAATCCAAGTTCTTTCAAGGCTGTAACGATTCTTCGTCCGTTCGCCGGGTCTTTGGCTGGAAAGACATCGACGTCTTGGGTCGTCCCCGGATAGCCAAGCACAATCGCACCGCTCTTGCCTATGAAAAGGTAGTCCACGCCGGCATCACCGAATGCCCGCGCAAGATCACTGGCGATGGAAACTCTAAACGGCTGTGCCACCTTGGGAACGGGCTAGTTTGTAGCCGAGATAACGCGGCAAATTTTCGTTGCACCAATCGCGATACTCCGCAGTCGAATGAAAAACACGATAGGGTGCGTCATCAAGGACGGGTTTGTAGGTTGAGACAAAGCCGTAGCGCTCTCTCAATTCCATTGGCCGCTGCATTTGACGCCGACACTGGTCGCGAAACAGTTCGTGTTCGTCTCCGGCGCGCGTGATCATCCGACGCTTCCCTCCATTTCGAGATCGATGAGGCGTTTCAGCTCGACGCTGTATTCCATCGGAAACTGGCGCACGAGATCGTTGACGAATCCGTTGACGCTCAAGCTCATCGCCTGGCCCTCGGTGAGCCCGCGCTGCATGCATGTAAAAAATCTGCTCGGCGCTGACCTGGCTGACGCTGGCCTCGTGCTGAACGGCGTTGCCCGTGCCGCGCACGGTGATGGCCGGATAAGTGTCGGTGCGGCTGGTGGTGTTGATGAGCAGCGCGTCGCACTCGGTGTTGTTCTTGCAGCCCTTGAGGTGCTTCGGGCACATGGACGAGGCCCGCGATAGGTCGCGCGGCCTTTGCCGATGCTGATGCTTTTCGAGATGATGTTGCTGGTCGTCTCGTCGGCGGCGTGAATCATTTTCGCGCCGGTGTCCTGGTGCTGGCCGTCGCCCGCCAGCGCGATGGAGATGACTTCGCCGCGCGCCTTGCGGCCTTTCATCACGACGCCCGGATATTTCATCGTGAGCCGCGAACCGATGTTGCAGTCGATCCATTTCACCTCGGCTTCCTCGTGCGCGATGCCGCGTTTGGTCACGAGGTTGAAAACATTCGCGCTCCAGTTTTGCACGGTGATGTATTGGATCTTCGCGCCTTTCATGGCGACGAGTTCGACGACCGCGCTGTGCAGCGTGGCCGTCTCGAATTTCGGCGCAGTGCAGCCCTCCATATACATCACCTCCGCAGCCTTCGTCGGCGATGATGAGCGTGCGCTCGAACTGGCCGAAGTTCTCCGCGTTGATGCGGAAGTAAGCCTGTAGCGGATGCTTCACCTTCACTCCCGGCGGGACGTAGATGAACGAGCCGCCGCTGAAGACCGCGCTGTTGAGCGCGCTGAATTTGTTGTCGCCGGTCGGGATGACTTTGCCGAACCACTTCCGGAAAATCTCCGGGTGTTTCTTCAAGCCCTCGGTCGAGCCGACGAAGATCACGCCTTGATCGCCGACGGCTTTCTTGATGTTGGAGTAAACCGCCTCGCTGTCGAATTGCGCTTCGACGCCGGCGAGGAATTTTCGTTCCTGCTCCGGAATGCCGAGCCGCTCGAAGGTGCGCTTCATGTCCTCCGGCACATCGTCCCACGACTCGCGGCTCGCCTGTGTGCCCGTGCGAGAGGTAGTAGCGGATTTTGTCGAAGATCGATGTTCTCGAGATCCTTGCTCGCCCAGTGGGTCGGCATCGGTTTTGCCTCGAACACTTTCGAGCGCTTGCTGCCGGAAATCGCGCACCCAGTCGGGATCTTCCTTTGACGTCGCTGATGTAATCGAATCGTCGTCTCGCTGAGGCCGACGCCGGCATCGAGCGTGTATTCCATGTCGTAATGGAAATCGCCGACGCTGCGATCGATGTCGATGGTTGGTGTTTCGGTCAGGCATTGGTTTTTCCTCTCGCTTTTATGCAGTTGCCGGTTCTTCTTCTTTCGACCCAGTCGTAGCCTTTCGCCTCGAGTTCGAGCGCGAGATCTTTTCCGCCGCTGCAGAACGATCCGGCCCTGCACCATCACGTGGACGTAATCCGGCACGATGTAGTCGAGCAGGCGCTGGTAATGCGTGATGAGCAGGATGCCGAGGTCCGGTCCGCGCAGCGCGTTCACGCCGGCGGAGACGATCTTGAGCGCGTCGATGTCGAGGCCGCTGTCGGTCTCGTCGAGAATGGCGTATTTCGGTTCGAGCATCGCCATCTGCAGAATCTCGCAGCGCTTCTTTTCGCCGCCGGAGAAGCCTTCGTTCACCGAGCGCGAGGTGAAAGCGCGCGGGATTTCCAGCAAATCCATTTTCTCGTAAAGATGCTGGTAGTATTCCGTCGCCTCGAGTTCCTCGCCCTCCGGCAAGACGCGCCTGCAAGGCCGCGCGCAGGAAGTTGGCGATGGTCACGCCGGGGATTTCCATCGGGTATTGGAACGCGAGGAAAAGCCCTCTGCGCGCGCGCTCGTCGGGTTCGAGTCCGAGA
The DNA here is from genome assembly GCA_963751395.1 of uncultured Verrucomicrobiae bacterium. Taxonomy (GTDB): domain Bacteria; phylum Verrucomicrobiota; class Verrucomicrobiia; order Chthoniobacterales; family Chthoniobacteraceae; genus CAVVUC01. Next base: position 703,206 of record CAVVUC010000002.1, read on the forward strand.
ATGTTCTCGCCGTCCATGAGCACTTCGCCGCGACGTGACGGTGTAGTCGGGATGGCCGCCGAGCACTTTCGCGAGCGTGCTTTTGCCGGAGCCGTTCGGCCCCATGATGGCGTGGACTTTCCCTCGCTCGATTTCCAGGCTCAGGCCGCGGACGATTTCCTGTCCGGCCACATTCACATGCAGATCGTTGATGACTAATGAACTCATAGTTTCGTTTTACGTTTCGCAGTCGTTTTTGGTTTCGCGCAGTCGGGGCATAACCCGCGCAACGCCACTTCGTGATGGGACACGACCGCATTGCGCGGCAATTCCCACATTTGATCGAGCATGGCCTTCTGCTTCAACGGCAGATCGATGATCGCATCCGCACTCCGTCGCAGAAAAAGTGGCCGTGCGGTTCAAGGTTCGGGCAGTAACGCGAAGGCGCACGGTCGAGATTCACGTGCCTGACCAGGCCGCATTCGGTCAGCGTCTCAAGGCAGTTGTAAACCGTGGCCAGCGAGATGTTGGGCATCCTGCCTTTCACCCGCATGAATACTTCCACCGCGGTTGGATGATCCCGTTTCACCATCAATGCGTCATAGACTTCGCGGCGCTGCGTGGTGAAACGGAATCCACGTTCATGGATCGTCTCGTCGCACGATTTAGTCTCGATTTTCCTTTGCATTTGGCGACGGGAATATGGCGGCTATCTTCGCTTTATCAAGAACAATTCTAAATAAAAAATGAGATCCGCTTGTTCCCGGGCTCGATGCGAATGCCATGCACAATCGTCTTGGCGCTCATTTGTGATGTTGGCTTCGTCGCGGCTCGGGATAGTATGAATGCGCCATGAAAAAAGTAAGAGCGATTGTTTACCACGAATACGGTGATCCAGCGGAAGTTGTGCGGTTGGAAGATCGTGAGATTCCCGAATTGCAGCCGAATGAAGTGCTGGTTGAAATGAAGGCGGCACCGATCAATCCCGCAGACCTCAACATGATCGAGGGCAAATACGCAATCCGTGCCGAATTGCCTGCGGTGCCTGGATTGGAAGGTGCGGGAGTTGTTGTTGCAACGGGCTCTGCCGTGGAAAACTTGAAAACGGGTGCGCTGGTTATTCCTTTGGGTGCGTTTGGAACGTGGCGCGAGGCGGGCGTGGTTGCAGCGGACAAGTTGATCGTCGTGCCGCCTGATATTGCGCCGGAACAGGCGGCCATGTTGAGGGTTAATCCGCCGACCGCATGGCGCATGTTGCACGATTTCGTTGCGCTGAAACCGGGCGATTGGGTTCTCCAAAACGCGGCGAATTCAGGCGTGGGCGTCGCGGTCATTCAAATCGCGAAGGCGCTCGGACTTCGAACCGTGAATGTCGTGCGCCGGCCCGAATTGATCGACGAACTCAAAGCCCTCGGCGGGGATGTCGTGCTTTGCGACGGCGAGGAGTTGCCGAAAGAAATCGCCGAACTCACAGGTGGCGCGAAAATCTTGCTCGCGCTGAATGCCGTCGGTGGCGAAAGCGCGCTGCATCTTGCAAACTCGCTCGCTCGTGGAGGCACGATCGTTACTTATGGAGCGATGAGCCGCCAGCCGCTTCGGATTCCCAACGGTCTTCTCATTTTCAAGGACCTCCGCTGGCGCGGATGCTGGGTGACACGCTGGTATCAGAGCGCGATGAAGGAGGAGCGCGACGCGATGTTCGCGCAGTTGTTCCCGATGGCTCAACGCGGGCTTTTGAACAGCAAGATTGAAAGGACGTTTTCGATCCACGAAGCGAAAGCGGCAATTCAGCGCGCACAGCAAGGCAGTCGCGCGGGGAAGATCGTTTTCGAGTTCAACCGCTGAGAATTCCGTGTCGAAATGACCGGCTGAAGTTTGCGGCGCAAGCCCGCTCGCGGTCACCCTCGACATGATCGTTCCATTTTGATTACAACGACTCCCCTCGATCATGCATAAACACCGCACCGTCACCGAAGGCCGCATCGTCGGCACGCTCAACCGGATTTGGAAGTTGGTTCACACTCCGGCGGCTCCGCTGCAAATCGAGGCCCACCATCTGTGCGGCGAACCTGTGCCGCTGGCCGAGGCCATGCAGAAAACGTTTCTTCCGTTTGCGGTCGGGGATGAATGGGGGCCGGCCTGGGACACAACCTGGTTTCGCTTTTCGGGAGCGATCCCGTCCGAATGGAGAGGGCGCGAAGTCGTGGCGCTCGTGGGCATCGGTGCGCGGGCGGGCGAGGGGTTCACTGCGGAGGGATTGGTTTGGCGGAATGACGCGGCCGTGACGGCGATCAATGTCAATCGCGCGACAGTTCCACTCGTTAAGAGCGCGGGCGGAGGGGAGTATTTCGACTTTTACGTCGAGGCGGCGTCGAACCCGACGACCGATCTTTACAAGGCCAGCGTTCCCGGCGTGGATCCTGCGCGCAAGCCGCTGTTCTCGCTAGAGCGCGCTGAGATCGCGTGCTTCAACCGCGAAACCTACGACTTTTACTGCGACTTCAAAGTGGCCCAGGAGGCGATGTTTGCGCTGCCTGAAAACTCTGCGCGTCGCGGCCAGTTGCTTTACGCGCTCAACAATGCGGCGAATCTTTTCGACGAAGACAAACCTGCATCGATCGCTGCCGCCCGCGCGGAGATCGCCGGGGTCCTGGGGAAACGCAACGGCGACACGGCGCATCAAGTCTCAGCGATCGGCCACGCGCACATTGACACCGCGTGGCTCTGGCCGTTGCGCGAGACGATTCGCAAATGCGCGCGCACTTTCGTCACCGCGCTTGCCTATATGGAGGAGCATCCCGACTACGTTTTCGGGTGTTCGCAGCCGCAGCATTATGCGTGGATGAAGGAGTTCTACCCTGCGATTTACGAGGGGATAAAGAAGGCCGTCGCGCGCGGACAGTGGGAGCCTCTTGGCGCGATGTGGGTCGAGGCCGACTGCAACATTCCTTCCGGCGAATCGCTGGTGCGCCAGATTCTGCACGGGAAGAATTTCTTCCTGGATGAATTCGGCATCGACTCGAATGCGCTCTGGCTGCCTGATGTGTTCGGCTACTGTGCGTCTCTGCCTCAAATCCTGCAAAAGGCGGGCGTGAAGTATTTCGTGACGCAAAAAATTTCGTGGAACCAGTTCAACGACTTTCCGCATCACACTTTTCTGTGGGAGGGAATCGATGGCTCGCAAGTCTTTGCGCACTTTCCGCCGTCCGACACCTACAACGGCGACTTCACTCCGCAGCAAATCGTTGCCGGCGTGGAGAATTTTCGCGACCACGATCGCGCCACCCGCTCGCTTTACATCTACGGTTACGGCGACGGCGGAGGTGGTCCGACTCCGCAAATGCTCGAAGCTGCGCGCCGTCTCGGCGATTTCGAGGGCATGCCAAAGATAACCCAGGAAAAGGTCGGGGCTTTTCTTTCCAAGGCTGAAGCGGACGCGCGCGACCTGCAGGTCTGGTGCGGCGAGCTTTATTTGGAGTTGCATCGCGGCACTTACACAACGCATTCGCGCATCAAAAAAAGCAACCGCCAGAACGAGGTGCTGCTGCACGACGCCGAGTTCTTCGATGTCGTGGCCGGTTGTGTTTCGGAGCAGCCCGCGCCGCCGCTGGCGCCGGTCGAGGACCGGGCTGTTTACGACGTGAGCGGAAAAGACGCGCAGACGAGCGCGGCGTATCTCGACCGGGCCTGGAAGCTTCTCTTGCTGAATCAATTTCACGACATCATTCCCGGCACTTCGATCAACTGGGTTTACTGGGACTCCGAGACGGATCACGCGACTGTCCGCAAACTCGGGCTTGGTGTTCTGGACTCGGCACGGCAGCAATTGCTCGCGATGATCGACACGAGCAAGTTCAAACGGCCCTACGTCGTCTTCAATACATGCAGCCATGCGCGCGATGCGGTGATCTCACTGCCTTACAAACACATCGCGTATCACGATTTTTCATCGGCAATTCTACGCGATGAAATGGTTTCGATGCCGGATGGCTCGCCGATCCACGTTCATGCTCCTGCTTGTGGCTATGCCGTCATCGAGGGCAGCGAAGAACGTCCCGTGTCGTCGTTCGCGCAGCCGGTGCAGGTGACGAAAACAGAAAGCCAGGTTGTTGTGGACAACGGCATCCTGAACATCGTCTTCGATGCGAATGGATTCATCACAAGCATCTTCGACAGCCGCGTTCATCGCGAGGTGCTCGCGCCGGGAAGTCGCGCGAATGTTTTCCAACTGCACAAGGATTTGCCCAACCAATACGACGCGTGGGACGTGGACGTGTTCTATCGCGAATCGTGCGAGGAGATTGCGGATTTGCAGGGCATCCATGTGTTGGAAAGCACGGAGCTGCGCGCGACCATCACCGTCCTCCGCAAGTTTGGAAAATCGAAGGTGTCGCAGAACATCACGATTCGAGCCGGTTCTCCGCGCATCGATTTTCACACCGAAGTCGATTGGCAGGAGGAGCATCAGTTTTTGAAAGTGGCCTTCCCGGTCAACGTCCGTTCGCCGCGCGCGACCTACGAGATCCAGTACGGCAATGTCGAGCGCCCGACGCATTACAACACGAGCTGGGATCTCGCGCGCTTCGAGGTTTGTGCGCAGAAATGGGCGGACTTGTCGGAGGGCGACTACGGTGTCGCGCTCATCAACGACTGCAAGTATGGCTACGACATTTACGGGAACGTGATGCGCCTGAGCCTGCTGCGAGCGCCCACCACGCCGGATCCCGTGGCTGATCGCGGGAGGCACATCTTTACTTATGCGCTGCTTCCGCACGTCGGCGACCACCGCCAGGGACAAGTGGTGCAGCAAGCCTACGCGCTCAACAATCCGCTGCAGATCGTTCCTGCGGACGTGCATGAGGGATCGCTGCCCGAATCGCAGAGTTTCTTCGAGGTTGATCGCGTTGGAGTTGTCATCGAGGCGGTGAAAAAGGCGGAGCGGGAGAACGCGATCATCGTCCGGCTTTACGAGGCGCACGGCAATCGCGGAGACCTCACACTGCGGACGCCGCTTCCGTTCAAGCAGGCGTTCACTGCCGACTTGATGGAGCGGACTTTGGAAGAGATCAAGTTGTCGGACGGCGAGGTGACTTTGAGCATTGAGCCGTTCGAAATAATGACGCTGAAGTTTTCGATCGAAGAGAAGAAGCCAGCCTGAGCCGTCTTGCGCCGTGCCGGAAATCGCCAGGAGCCAAAGGTAATGGACTTGTTTTCGACACAGCCGCAGGTGCTCAGCGTGACCGAGTTGACGCGCTCGGTGCGCTCGCTGTTGGAAGCGAAAATCGGGCAGGTGTGGGTCGAGGGCGAGATTTCCAATTACCGCCGTCAATCCTCCGGCCACCAATACTTCGCGCTCAAGGACGACCGGTGCCAGGTGCAATGCGTCATGTTTTACCGCGCGTCGCTGAAGCAGATTCCACTCGCCGATGGGATGCAGGTGCAGGTGCGCGGCGACATGACCGTCTATGAGGCTCGCGGCCAATATCAAATCACCGTAAGCCTCGTGCAGGCCGCGGGCGTCGGGTTGCTACAGGCGAAGTTCGAGGCCCTGAAGAAAAAGCTGGAAGCCGAAGGGCTGTTCGACGCGGCACGGAAGCGACCGCTGCCGAAGTTTCCGAAGGCGATCGGAATCGTGACATCCCCGACCGGCGCGGCGATCCGCGACATGCTGAACATCCTGCACCGTCGGGCGCCGTGGATCGAGATCGTGATCAATCCGGTGCGCGTGCAAGGCGAGGGGGCATCGAGGGAAATCGCGGCGGCGGTCGCGGAGTTCAACGACTGGCGCGCACTTGGGCTGCCGCCGGTCGATGTGATCGTGGTTTGTCGCGGTGGCGGGAGCGCCGAGGATTTGTGGGAGTTCAACGAGGAGATCGTGGCGCGCGCGATTCACGCCTCCGAGATTCCCGTGGTGTCGGCGGTCGGTCACGAGATTGATTTTACGATCTCGGATTTCGTCGCCGATTTGCGCGCGCCGACTCCGAGCGCGGCGGCGGAACTGATTGCCCCGGATGCTGCGGAGTTGCGGCGCCGGCTTTTCCAGATCGAAGGATTTCTTGAACGTGAACTGCGCGCGGAGATTCAACGATTCAGGGCGCGGCTTTCGTTCATCTCGCGTGGCGTGTTGTTTCGTCAACCGCAACAGCGGATCGCCGAGTATTCGCAGCGGATCGACCTTGCGGAGGAGTCTCTGGAGCGCAACGCCCGCACGAATGTGGCCGAAATGAAGCGCCGCTTGGAGGCACTGCATGGAAGGGTTCGTCAGCACACGCCTGGTTGGATTTTGCAAATAAGAAGTCGCGAGTTGGCGGCGCTTTCGGAGAGGCTGGTGCGGTCTGTTAAAAGTGCCTGCTCCGACAGTCAACAGCGATTGCAGCGGGCCGGAAATCTTCTCCGGGTCCTGGGTCCCCAGGGGACCCTCGATCGCGGCTACAGCATCACCACGAATGCGAACGGAGAGATCGTGCGATCAGTCGCAGACGTTGCTTCGAAAATGAAAATCGTGACGCGGTTGCACGACGGATCCGTCGAATCGGTCGTGAGCTGAAAAGCAAAACGCAGATTCCGGACGAACCGGAATCTGCGTCTTGGAGAAACAGTTGAGACTTACAGCGGATTGACCACGAGGTTCGTCTGGCCGAGCCAGCCATTGCTGGCGTTGCTGGTCGTAAAGATGTCGCCGTCTTGTTGGCCTCCATTCGGGCCTTCCACCATCAAGGTTGTGCTCTTCACTCTGAGAACAGCACCGCTGATATCGGCACGGATTACGATCGCGTTTTTCCCCTTCCATACGCCGCCCTTTTGCGACTCGTCCACCACGTATTTGTGGCTCTGGGCGCTCTCGAAGCCATCCGCTATCAACGGGAATGCGGCGTTCGAGGTGTCGCCGAGATTGGTTACGTAAGCCCAGTGATTCTCTCCGGCTTTAAGAGTTTTGCTTGCTGGAGTTGACTGAAGCGGATTGTCGATCTGATCATCAGGAGTCGTGGGCGTGAATGCCGACTTCGCCAGATAGAAGATTTGCTCGGATTGCAGGTAATCGGGGAAGAGTTGCGCAAAAGCGGAGTTGGAGTCGGTCACATCCGTGGTGGAGGGCTTGCTGTTGACAACAGTCTTGCTCGGGAATTTTCCGTCGTTGTCTGTTGCGTACAGCTTGCACGCGAGGCCGATTTGTTTCGCGTTGGACAACGCCTTGGTCTGCGCGCCTTTCACTTGCACGGAACTGAAGACCGGCAGAGCAATGCCTGCGAGAACGGCGATGATGGAGATGACGACGAGCAATTCGATGAGCGTGAAGGCCCTGGATTTTTGGAACTGTTTCATAGGTGTTTGAAGGGTGGGATGGTTAGCTTTGATTGAGGCGAAAAAGTAGTTCTCCGGCGTATCTGACGCAAATCATTTCTCTGCGGAATCGTCAGATTCCTCGTTCTGAGGCTCTGGAAGCCGGTATTCGTGGCGCTTGAAACCGATGGTCGCGAGCGGCGGCAGGCGCAGGCAGAGTGAGTGCGACTTGCCCTGCCAGGGAATCGCATTCGGCATGCTGGCCACCGAAGTTGCCGACGTTGCCGCCGCCGTAGGTCTGCGCATCGGTGTTCAGAATTTCCTCGTACCAACCTTCCGCCGGAACGCCGACGCGGTAGCATTCGCGAACGACGGGCGTCGCGTTCACGATGAAGACGAGCTTCGAGCCGTCGCGGGCTTTGCGCATGAAAGCGACGACGCAATTGTCGGCGTCGTGGAAATCGATCCACTCGAATCCTTCGTAGGTGTCGTCGAGTTCGGACAGCGCCGGCTCGTCTTTTGTAGAGCCAGTTGAGATGTTGCACGAGGCGGCGAAGACCGTCGTGCTCGGGATATTGCATCAGGTGCCAGTCGAGGCTGACGTCGTGATTCCACTCCGAGGTCTGCCCAAACTCGCCGCCTTGGAACAGCAGCTTTTTGCCCGGATGCGCATACATCCAGCCGTAGAACATCCGCAGGTTTGCGAACTTCTGCCACCAGTCGCCGGGCATCTTGCCAAGCAGCGAGCCTTTGCCGTGAACGACCTCGTCGTGGCTGAGCACGAGCATGAAATGTTCGTGAAACGCGTAGAGCAGCGAGAACGTGATGTCGCCCTGATGGTATTTCCGATGCACCGGATCCTTGCTCATGTAGCTCAGGAAGTCGTGCATCCAGCCCATGTTCCACTTGAAGCCGAAGCCGAGTCCGCCGAGATAGGTCGGGCGCGACACGCCGGGCCACGCGGTGGATTCCTCGGCGATGGTCATGATGCCGGGATGCCGCTCGTAGCAGACTTCGTTGAAGCGTTTTAGAAAATGAATCGCTTCAAGATTTTCCCGCCCGCCGAAACAGTTCGGCAGCCATTGTCCTGCCTCTGCGCGAGTAATCGAGGTAAAGCATCGACGCGACGGCATCCACGCGCAGGCCGTCGATGTGGTATTGGTCGCACCAGAACAGCGCGTTCGCGATGAGGAAATTGCGCACTTCGTTTCGTCCGTAGTTGAAAATCAGCGTGCCCCAGTCCTTGTGCTCGCCGAGCCGGGGATCGGCGTGTTCGTAGAGGTCCGTGCCGTCGAACTCCGCCAGCCCGTGCGCGTCTTTCGGGAAATGCCCCGGCACCCAATCGACGATCACGCCGATGCCGCGTTGATGGCAGCGATCGACGAAGTAGCGGAACTCGTCGGGCGATCCGAACCGGCTCGTCGGCGCGAAGTAACCCGTGACCTGATAGCCCCAGGAGCCGTCGAACGGATGCTCGGCGACGGGCATCAGTTCGATATGCGTGTAGCCGAGGCTCTCCACGTAATTCACAAGCACGTCCGCGAATTCGCGGTAGCTCAGGTAGCGGTTGCCCTCCTCGACCACCCGCGCCCACGAGCCGAGATGCACTTCATAAATGCTGACTGGCGCGTGTTGCCACTCGCGCGTCTTGCGTGTCTCCATCCATGCCGCGTCGTTCCATTTGTAACGCTTGAGATCGTAAACCAGCGAGGCCGTCGCTCTGCCGTGCTGCCCAAAGAACGCGAACGGATCGCTTTTCAACAGCAATCCGCCGTGTGAGGCTTTGATCTCGAATTTGTAGTGCGCCCCCTCGGCGACTCCCGGCAGAAAAATTTCCCACACGCCGCTGCCGAGATGTTTGCGCATCGAATGCACGCGCCCGTCCCAGCCGTTGAAATCGCCCACGACGCTGACGCGCTGCGCGTTCGGCGCCCAGACCGCGAACGAGGTGCCTTTCACGCCGTTAATCTCGGTCAGTTGCGCGCCGAGTTTGTGATACAGCTCCCAGTGGTTGCCCTCGGAAAAAAGGAAGAGGTCCACCTCGCCGAGAATCTGACCGAATGCATACGGATCGCGCTCGGTCCATTGGTGGCCGTTGTGCGCGGTGAATTGCAGTTGGTAATCAAATCGCTCGCAGTCGCCGGGAATGATCGCCTCGAAAAATCCATCGTCATGGAGTTTGTTCGCCACGAACCTTCGGTCGGGGCTCCGCAGGTCCTGCACAACCAGCTCGCGTGCGTCGGGTCGGAAGGCTCGGACGACGAGGTGGTCATCGACCTGGTGCATGCCGAGCACTGCGAATGGATCCCCGTGGTCGGCGCGAAGCAGGGCGTAGAGGTGGCCGTCATCGACGGTGCGTTTGTTGGTGGTAGGCATAGGGTTTAAAAGTTTGCTGAAGGAAGTGAGGGCAAGTGTGATGTGAGTCTTTGTTTGAAGCAAGCAGGAGACGATGTTCCCCACAAATCGTTGCATCGCACGGAACTCATCGCAGCGATGCTATGGCATTCCGATCCTGTCTGTCGCCTTCAAAAATCTTGTTTTTCTTCGTGGATGACCGATAGCTCGCGGGTTTAGTCATGCAGACCTCCGAACAGCCTCCGCACGAAGACCAAACAGGCGGGCAGTCGCCCCGAAGCCTTGGCTGGATATGGATTGGTGCGGGCATTGTCGTGATTCTGCTGGTGCTTGCTGGCTGGGCGGCGAAGGACTTTCTGCAAAAGCGTCGCATACCGCCCAGCGGCGGGCTTTATTTTTTGAAACGCGTGGAGCTCGCGGTGCCACAGTGGAGGCAGTCCGACGAGCGATGGCGCAACGATCAGCTCGGCTGGACCGATGGCACGCTCGGCGCGGAAGGTTGCGCGGTGGCATCGGCCGCCATGGTGCTGGGCTTTTACGGGATCGACACCGATCCGCAGCGATTGAACTGGTATCTCACCGCAACCGGCGGCTACACAAACGAAGGCTGGATTTATTGGGAGCGCGCCGCCGACTTCGCGCCCGGCAAAGTGCGTCATGTCTATGAAGACCTGCCGTCGTTTTTTCTCATCGACCGGAATTTGCTGCGCGGAAACCCGGTGATCGTGCGGCTGCGCCTGTCGAACGGCATCACGCATTTCGTCGTGATCGCAGGCAAGGACGGGTTCGACTACCTGACGCGCGATCCCGGCGCGGGAGCGTCGAAAGGCGTTTATCCGTTGCGCGAAATCGGGAGCGACATCGAGGCGCTACGGTTTTACGAGAGGTTGTGAGGAGGGTGTCCTATTCTTGCTCTTATTCCCGATCCGGGGCGCAGGCGCAGGAATAGGAATAGGAATAAGAGGCAGGAGGGGGGACGCCGCCGCTCTGCAAATATGTTGCCGCTCCGGCTCGCGCGGCTCGACTTTTTTCATGTGAGCCACGACACTCGCCGGCCTATGAAAGAAGAAATGATCCTGGTTGTGCGGCGCTCTCTCTTCGATGGACTCGGAGCGTTTCACGGGTTGAATTTCGACGTGGAAAAGTACCTCCCGCCACTGCTCGCGAGGGAGAACAACTTCTTCATGGCACGCTCGCTCGCGGAGAACGATCCCACGCACAAACAGATCATCCCGTACGTTCTGCTCGTTCACGAGGGGCGCGTGCTGCATTACGTCCGCGGCAAGAAGGCCGGCGAGCAGCGGCTCGTTGCCAAAGGCTCCATCGGCATCGGCGGGCACATGAACGATGGCGACGAGCACCTCTTCGCCCTCGATGAGGCCGCTTATCTTGAAGGCGTTCGTCGCGAGGTTTGCGAGGAGTTAACCGTGCAGTCAAAATTCAGCAACCGCATCGTCGCGCTGCTCAACGACGATACAAACCCAGTGGGCCAGGTGCATCTCGGCGTCGTCCACGTGTTCGCACTGGAAACCGCGGACGTGCAAAAACGCGAGGCGATGATCACGAACCTCGCGTTTTTGACCAAGGAAGAATTGCTTGCGCGGCGCGACTCGCTCGAGAGCTGGTCGCAAATCTGTCTCGACTCCCTCGACCGACTGCTCGCAGCCGCGAACTAGCCGACCTCCACAAATCCGTCGCTCGTCTCTCCATGGGGACATCGCCGAAATTCGTCTGGGACCGCGAGGCGCCGGCGAGAGAAAACAACCAGAACAACCAGACGATTAGCCTGGAGTTTTTTAAGGTGTCTATACTTGGCCCGTCACGATCCGGCCTGATACCAACTCTCGAAGAAAAGAGGACTATTGGCCCCCGCGTTGCGCACCTTATGCCGCGTCATTCTGAGGCGCTCACAAAACGGGGTTTTGCCGGCGTCGGCAATGAACTCCGGGGGCGCTTCCCAAAAGCATCGCCCCGGCGTGTTTCGCGCGGAGCGCCTTGGAGTGCGCGGACTTGTCCGCGCTTTGAGGCAGGTGGAGACTTGTCTCCGTGGACGGGATGTCTGCGGCTGTGCGGTATGCGCTCCCGCCACGCGGACAAGTCCGCTCCTCCGCAAAGCGGCGTCAAGCCGCCGCAGTCCAAAGCGCGGCGCGCGAAAGGTTCGGCATCCGGGGCGAGTTCATTGGCAGCGAAGCGAAGAACACCGCAAACGTCGCCCGGCGTGGATTGCGGGATTCTTCGCTTCGCTCAGAATGACGCGCGTGAGGGATGGTTCAATAAAATGGAGAGTCCACTTATTTGTGCAAAACGGTATGAGCCGCCTGGCGGTGGTTGCGGCGATCCTGTGGAGCGCTAAAACGCGCCGCTGATCTGCCATTCTTCGAGCAGTTCCTTCGGCAGCTCGTTCAGGAAACGCGAGGGGCGCTGGAGCATTTCGCCGTAGCCGGCGTTCAGGCGGAGCAGGGGATAGGTGAGGTAAAGTTCGTCCTTGCGCGGGTGACGGCGACGTAGAAAAGACGGCGCTCCTCTTCGATGGCGTCTTCGCTTTCCAGCGAGCGCGAGGAACGGGAACATTCCGTCGGCCATCCAGATGACGAAGACGACTTTCCATTCGAGACCCTTGGCCTGATGCACGCTGGAGAGGTTCACCATCTCGCCGTCCTTTTCGGCAGTGCCAAGTTCGCTTTCGGTTTCGAGTCCGCTGAGGAGGGCGAGCTGGTCGAGAAACTCGTGCGGCGTCTTCGTATTGGCGCGCGTAGTTGGCCAGGGCGTTCAGGTCCTCGCGGCGCTGTTCGTAGTTCGGAGAACTTCGCCTTGAGGTAATCGTCGTAGATCGCCTCGATCACCGCCGCGAGCATCTCGGAGGGCGGGTTCGGTTTTCCGCCGGGCGCGATTTCGTCGAGCGTGTGGACGAGCTGTTCCCACGGCTTGCGGCTCCTGGCACCGACTTTTCCGTCCTTCAAGAGTTCGCGAAAGGAGTCGATCCGCGCGCCCGCCCGTCCGGCGGTCTGATCCCACAACTGCTCCGCCGACCGTGCGCCGATGCCGGGCAGCAGCCGCACCATGCGCTTGAAGGCGACTTCGTCGCGCGGGTTGACGACGAACTTCAGGAACGCCGCCACGTCCTTCACGTGCGCCTGCTCGAAAAAGCGCAGGCCGCTCGTGATGGTGAACGGGATGCCGTGGCGCGTGAGTTCCATCTGCAATTCCATCGAGTGATAATGCGCCCGATAGAGCACGGCGATCTCACGCAGGTCGCATCCTTCTTCGCGCAGTTCGAGGATGCGCTGGGCGACGAACAGCGCCTGCTGGTTCGAGTCGGCCAGCGGGACGAGCGCGGGCTTTACGGCGGCTTCGCCCCGCGCGGGTTGGAGTTCTTTTTGAAACTGCTGTGTGTTCGCCGCGATGGCGGAGTTGGCGACCTGGAGAATCTCCGGCACGCTGCGGTAGTTCGTCTCGATTTTGTAAACTTTGGCGGCCGGGTAGCGCTTCGGAAACTGCAGGATGTTCTGGAAGTTCGCCCCGCGCCAGGAGTAGATCGACTGCGCGTCGTCGCCCACGACCATCACGTTTTGGTGATGCGCGGCGAGCATGTCGATGAAGTCGGCCTGGATTTGATTCGTGTCCTGGTACTCATCGACGAGGATGAACTGGAACTGCCTGCTGATAGAACTCGGCGATCTCCGGGTTTTGCTCCAGCAGGCGTAGCGTCTTCTCTAGCAAGTCGTCGAAATCCAGCGAGTTGGCTGACTTCTTCCGCGTTTCGTAGTTTTTGTGCAGCGCATGGATTTGCTCCGCGAACGCCAGGAAATACGGGTATTTTTCCACGAGCACCTGCTCGATCGAGCGCTCGGTGTTGATGGACAGGCTGTAGATGTCTGCGAGCACTTCACCTTTCGGGAAGCGTTTGTCTTTCGTGTTGATCCCGGCCGAGACGATCACCGAATCGAGCATGTCCTTCTGGTCCTCGCGATCCATGATCGAGAACCCCGGCTGGAATCCGGCGGCTTCCGCGTGGCGGCGCAGGATGCGATTGCCGATCGAGTGAAACGTCCCGCCCCAGAGCCCGGTCGTGTCATTCGGGAGCAGATGGGTCACGCGATCGAGCATTTCGCGCGCGGCTTTGTTTGTGAAGGTGAGCAGCAGGATGTTCGACGGCTGGATGCCGTTCTCGAGCAGATAGGCCACGCGGTAAATCAGCGTCCGCGTTTTTCCGCTGCCCGCGCCGGCAATCACGAGCGCCGGACCGGGCGGGGCGGTGACCGCCGCGCATTGCTGCGGGTTGAGTTCCGCCGCGTAATCGATCTTAACTGCCGCGACCGGCGCGCGGTGGAGCGTGTATTGACGGCTCATGAGTTAACGCAAACGGCGAAATTCTTCGTCGGTGATTCCAAGTTGTTTCAAAATCTCGCGAAACAACCAGCCGCCGATTTCCGAGCCGGGATGGACAGGAATCGTGGTGGCTCTTCCATCCGGGTGCTGCCAGCGCGCATGACTTCCTTTTTGCCGGGTTTGATGGAAGCCGGGTGTTCTGGGCGGCACGCTGCAATTCTTTTGCTTTAGCCGGCATTTGCCACAGCGAGCTTTACATCTTGGGGCAGCGCTTCACCGCGCTCGGCGAACTCGTCGCGGATCATGTCGAAAACGTTTTGCAATTCCGATTGCGCCTCGGCTGGAGTTGCGCCAAGTGCATGGCAGCCGGCGATTGCCGGGACGTAAGCGACATAGCCTGCGATATCATCTTTCCGGCAGACAACCTGATAATCGAAGAGGTTCGGCATGGGCCAATTCTCCGCTCATCCGCAATTGCGATCAAGCAACTTCATCGCGCCCGCTCATTGCCAGTCATTGTCGCCCTCGCCCTCGTCCTGTTCGCGACGGGAGTCCTCCTCATCGGCGCGACGCTCGAGTGCTTCGAGGTCGATGAGATCCTCGATATAGGCGAACACTTTTTCGGCACGATCCGGCGAGAGCGTCTGCAACTGGGCCACGGCCGCGTGGAAACGATCCAGCTTCACGTGCTTCAACTCCGCATTCCAAATATCCGCCGCATCGAGATGCCCATAGCCGCGGCTCTTCGCGAACTCGACATCCGACACAAGCGCCGCGCAGTCCTCGCGAAGATGATCCTCCAGTTCCTCCATCGTCTGTCCCTGGCTCAGAAGGTCGGGGATCTCGCGCAGGCGTCCTTCAAACCATCCGCTTTCCTCCCAATAATCGAGTGTCAGTTGCTTCTTGATGATCTCCATGTGGCGGGAATTCTAGCCGCGCAATCGCGCGCGACAAGTGGATGTTTCTTTCCTCACGCCCCGCCGAGATAACTCTCCTTCACGCGCTGGTTCTGGCGCAGTTCGGAGGACTTGTCTTCGAGAATGATCGTGCCGGTTTCGAGCACGTAACCGTAGTCGGAAATCTCGAGCGCGCGGTTGGCGTTCTGCTCGACGAGCAGGATCGTGATGCCAAGCGTCTTGTTGATCTCGACGATCTTTTCAAAAATCGTCTTCACCAGAATCGGCGCGATGCCGAGCGACGGCTCGTCGAGCATCAGCATCTTCGGCTGGCTCATCAGCGCGCGGCCGATGGCGAGCATCTGCTGCTCGCCGCCGGAAAGCGTGCCGGCGGTTTGTTTTTCGCGTTCCTTGAGGCGCGGAAAAATGCCGAACACATAGTCGAGGTCTTTTGCGATGCCCGCCTTGTCACTCCGCAGATACGCGCCCATCCGGAGATTCTCCATCACCGTGAGGTTTGAAAAAACCATGCGTCCCTCGGGTGACTGCGCCAGGCCGCGGGCGACAATGCGATGCGGCGGATGATTCGTGGTGTCTTCGCCGTTGAACGTGATCGTGCCCGACTTCGCCTTTACGATGCCCGAGATCGCGCGCAGCGTCGTGCTCTTGCCGGCGCCATTCGCGCCGACGAGCGTGACGATGCTGCCGGTCTCGACTTTCAAGGAGATGCCGTGCAGCGCGGCGATCGAGCCGTAGTTGACGACGAGGTTCTTGATTTCGAGCACGGCGGGAAGTTAAGAGTTTAGAACGCGCTTTTTGCTTTTGATAATTGTGACGAAAATCGCGGTCATTTCTCCGATCTCCGAGCGAAGTGCGGTGAGTTTGGAGGCGCTCAATAAAGCCGCTCCCTCGATTAACTCCAGCCAGTAGGCCGTTTCCTCGATCTCGCGCAGGCAATCACCCATTTTGGAGAGGAACTCAGCCGTTGAGCGTGCCCGGTAAGCTTCACGGTAATTGGCACCAATCGATGTCGCCGACCTCAACACCTGCTGCCCAAGAATCTTTCCGGCATGGTTGCGAGGCAAAGCTTCCGTCATCCGAATTACCCGCAACGCAAAATCTTTCGTTCTCACTTTCAGTTTGTCCGCCAGTTCCGACATAGGGTTTTCTTAATTTTTAATTCTTAACTCTTAACTCCCCAAATACGCCGCGATGACCTTGGGGTCGGCCTGAATCTCCACAGGCGTTCCCTCCGCGATCTTCTGCCCGTAATCAAGCACGCCGATCCGTTCGCAGATGCCCATGACGACTTTCATGTCGTGCTCGACGAGCAGGACGGCGCACCGGAATTTCTCCTGCGTGAAACGGATGAGCTTCATCAACTCCACCTTTTCAGTCGGGTTCATGCCGGCGGCGGGTTCGTCGAGCAGCAGCAGCCTCGGGCGTGTGGCGAGCGCGCGAACGATTTCGAGCCGGCGCTGGTCGCCATACGGCAGGCTCTTGCACTCGACATCCCGATCCGCCGTGAGACCGAAAATCTCCAGCAACTCCATCACATGCGCGTCGATCTCTTTTTCCTCGCGGCAAAACTTTGGGCCTCGCAGCAGGGCGTGCGAGATGCCGTGGCGCAGATGCATGTTGCAGGCGGTGCGGACGTTGTCGAAAACACTGAGCGAACCGAACAACCGGATGTTTTGAAACGTCCGAGCGATGCCGCGCGCGGTGATCCGGTAAGGGCGGTGGCCGACGACCGATTTGTTCGCAAAACTGATGCGTCCCGCAGTCGGTTGATAGACGCCGGTGATGAGATTGAACACCGTCGTCTTGCCCGCGCCGTTCGGCCCGATCAGGCCGACGAGTTCTCCGTCGCCGATTTTGAACGACAATTCGCTCACGGCTTTCAGTCCGCCGAATTGAACGGTCACGTTGTCGAGTTGGAGCAGGGGTGAGGTCACGGAATCACAAAATGTCATGCGAAAGACATTCGGCGACATAGCCGCCATCGGCTTCCTGAGTCACAGTGAAAACAAGCTCCATGCGGCGAGTATCGCAGCGCTTTCAAAATTAACAAGCTCACGGCTTTGAGGGCTGTGGCTCAGTTTGACGTGAGGGCTTGACAGGAGGCGAGGCAGTAATACAAGTCGTATTACCATGAATAACAGTGACCCTGAAAATTCCAGACAGCCTTGACGTGAAAATCCGGCGTGCTGTTGCGCGGCGGAACGAAAGCTTCTCCGATCTCGCCCGCCGCGCACTCGCGCGCGAGACCGAGGAGCACGAAGTCGATTTCGCGCGGCTGGCCGCGCCGTATCGTGGAATGTTCAAAGGCGCCCGCAACCTTTCCGCACGCGAAGGCTATGGAAATCAAGACCATCGTTGACGCCGGCCCGCTCATCGGCTGGCTCAACGCCGCCGATCAATGGCACGAGTGGAGCGTGGCTGCACTCTCCGCGCGTCGCGGCCCGCTGCACACCACGGAGATCGTGCTTGGCGAAGCGTGCTGGCAGCTCGGCGGCAACACCCAGCCGGCTCACGCGTTGCTTGATCTCGTGAGAAAAGGCGCGCTTGTTCTCGCGCGACTGTGGCCCGAGCATCTGGCCGACACACAGCAGATCATGCTAAAATATCCGGCGATGGATGCCGCCGCCGCCTCGCTCGTGTCGCTCGCCGAAGGCTGCACTCGTCACCACGGATTGTCGCGATTTCCAGCCGTGCCGGGGTCTGCGCAATCGCGCATTGAAGCTCATCCTTCCGGAGTGAGCCGGCATCGAATTTACACGCCACAGAACTTGCCGGGGCAATGGGATTGCGTGAGGGCGGGGGAGTTCGCGTCACGGGGTTTCCCGTTTGCCTGCCCCTCGCCGCGAATCTCAGCTTCCCCGTGAAGTGTGCGCTCCCAAGCCCGGCAGCTTGGGAGCGAGGGCGAAAATTGCTTGCCAAAATGCACCCATCACGGAAATTCCGCCTTATCCTTATGAGCACTGTTGCCGAAATCGAATCTGCCATTCGTCAGCTATCGCCCGGCGAAACACGCGCGGTGGCTGCATGGCTTCAAAATTATTTGGACGATCTGTGGGATCAAAAAATGGATCAGGACATCAATGCCGGCAGACTGGACAAATTCGCGGAACAGGCATTGGAACATTACCGTGCCGGACGGGTGAAGCCGCTGAATGAAGTCACTGACAACCCCTGAGTTTTGGCAGGCCTGCGCCGCACTGCCGCCGGACGTGAGAGCGGCGGCGTGCAAGACTTATAGACTCTGGCAGGAGAATCCGCGTCATGGTTCCCTGCAATTTCAGAAACGAGGCCGCTACTGGCGGATAAATCTTGGATCGGGTTATCGCGCATTGGCACTGGCGGTTCCGGATGGCTTCCTGTGGTTTTGGGTGGGTGCTCATGACGAGTATGAGCGGCTTCTAAAAAATGCCTGAAATGAAAATCTGCGTGGCGGGCGGGGGAGTTCGCGTCACGGGGTTTCATGCTTGCCTGCCCTGCTCCGCGAAGCATAGCTTTCCCGTTCATTGAGATTGCCGTGGAAATGAAAACATGAGCCGGAAACGCAAGCTGCTAGAAAAGGTGCTGGCCGGCTCGCACAACATCCGCTTCGACGAACTGTGCCGGCTCGCGGAGGCTTTCGGCTATCGTCTCGACAGGGTTGGCGGCAGTCACCACATTTACGAACATCCGCAGGCCGAGCGGCCGCTGAACTTGCAAAACGTCGGCGGAAAGGCGAAGGCTTACCAAGTGCGACAGTTTCTGCGCGACATCGAGGAATGCCACCTCACCATGAACGACTGAACCCATGAGCGACTACCACATCAACGTGTTCTACAGCGAGGAGGACGGCGGCTACATCGCCAACATCCCCGACTTGAAATCGTGCTCGGCCTTTGGCGAAACGCCCGAGCAAGCCGTCCACGAAGCAATGCTGGCCAAAAAGGTGTGGCTGGAAACCGCCCGCGCAAAAGGCAAACCCATCCCGCTCCCGCGCTATCGCCCGGCGATTTATGCCGTGGCGGGCTGAGTGCTTGGCAACGCACTTGCCGGGGGCAATTGGATTGCGTGGCGGGCGGGGGAGTTCGCATCACGGTGTTTCCTGTTTGCCTGCCCCTCACCGCGAAGCACAGCTTCCCCGTTAAGTGTGCGCTCCCAGGCCCTTCAGCCTGGTAGCGAGGGCAAAGACCGACCCACGCAAGCAGGAGCTGGCGTGGCTGGTGAAAAGCCGCGCCGTGGTGGACGATCAATGGACTTGCCACCAACTGGCAATGCGGCATCGGAGCAATGTAAGCCGCACGGTTTCCGTGTTTCGCGCCTCCCGAAAAACACTCCCGACATCGCAAAATTCAAAAGGTTCTGCACATATGCACGGACTGACCCCTTCTGCTTCTGCTTTGGGAACGCAGTGTCGGCTTGAAACTTTGTTTCCGGCATGACAGTCTGTTGTCGTGATTAACGGAACGGAGTTCCAAATCAAAGAATGCAGTTTCCAAACCGCAGAAGTTTGGGAACGAGTCCCCATGAACTGCGTTCACCACGCAGTATGTAAGTTTCGAGACAGCCGCGTCCGTCGTTATTTGGCTAGTTTTAACCGATTTCCGCCTATTTACGTAGTAGGGGAAAAAACCCACCGAGTGCCAATAGTAAGCTCTGGAACTTTCTACTCGCTCCTACGCCACTAGCCCCATGTCTGACGCAAAACAAATTCTGGATTTACGACTCGCACGAGGTGAAATATCCAAAGTCGAGTATCTCGATCTCATCGCTACGATAGCTAATGCCCCAGAACCACATGCCACCAGATCAAATGCTCCGAAGCAGGCAACTCCGTGTTACGGTCCGCTAGCTATCCTCGATGCGCAGCGTGATATCCTCTACAAGAAACGGTGTAACGCATTCGTTATAGATTTCCTGATTGGAGTCAGTCTTTTCTTTCTAGCGGTATACTTTGGTTCCGAGAACCACTTTGACCGCACTGGCTTTGGTGTGGCTCTTATCATTTGTAGTGGTTCCTTGTATTTGCTAATTAAGGACATCAAAGGACAAAGCCTCGGTAAGCGGCTTTACAAAATTCGGGTGATTCATGTGCCTACACGGCGCTATTGTGGTTTTGTTCGTGGCGTTTGTCGTAATTTCTTAACGTGGCTTTGGATTCTCGCACCTTTTGTTGTCTTTGCTATTGTTGAGATTAACATTTTACCGTCACTAGGCATATCCAAACAAAACGGCATCCGGTATTTATTGCTCGTTGGGATAGCCTTTCCATTTATCAACGCCGAAAGATGGCGAATGCGCGACGATCTTTTCATGCGCCGTAGAGTTGATGTTTGGACTAGCACTCAAGTAATTTTAGCCAATGACCCAACTGCCTAAACCCCTATGCGCTGCTAGCAGGCTCCGTGAGTCGTGGAGAACGGGACAGGAAGCCCCATCGCCAAACATGAATATCTTCCGATTAAGCGCTTTCACGCTACTTGTACTCATCTTTGCCGAGGTGACAGCGATAGGGCAACGATTTCCAAGGATTGACACATTCCCGTCCCCAAACGGCTCGTTTGCTATCGACCTCCATTCTAAAGATAACGGTTGGGGCGAATCTGATTTATACGTTCGCGCGATCGAAACAGGGAAGAAGCAGAAACTTGCAACATTTGATTATCCGGTTCAGGGACCGCCTGTCTGGTCAACAAGCGGCAAGACAGTTCTGGTTCATACGGGCACACTATCAGCTGGAATTTGGGCGCAGATTTTCCGCATTGAGGCTGATGGATCATCGCGCTTAGTCTATGAACTCGTTCCTCCAAAATTCTGGAAACTAGCGATAGTGAAGGATTATCTCCCGACAGGCTCAGAACCATCCCACGTTTACATTCGCTGCAACTACTTCGACGACGAGACAAAGAGTCTATGGTGTGCCGTGAGCGGTGACGTCATCACCAAAGATCGACAGGTTCGCTTCACCCCCTTTGTCGTCGGCCTCACTCAACGCGATTTCGCCATTTCGCTCGCCAAACGCCTACCAAAACCACCAACTGAAGCACCGCCTGTCCGAATGGCATCCGAAGGATTCCGCGGCTCTGGCACAGGCTTCTTTATTTCGCCAGAAGGATATGTCATTACCTGTGCCCATGTTGTGCGTGGAGCTAGTATGGTCAAGGTAGATACACCCACATCGTCCTACAATGCTGCCATTGTTTTTCAGGATGGGGCCCTCGACATCGCCGTCCTAAAAGTGAATGTCTCTGTTCCCACGCCTTGCTTGCCCATCGCCAACTCACGCACGACAGCGCTTGGTGATCCAGTGTTTACAATCGGATTTCCGAACCCAGTCATTCAAGGATTCAACCCGAAGTTCACTAGGGGGGAGATTAGTTCGCTTACAGGCTTGGAAGACTGCCCTTCCGTGTTTCAGATTAGTATCCCGATTCAGACTGGCAATTCGGGAGGTCCAGTCATTGCTGATTCTGGCTCAGTAATTGGAGTGGTCAACGCCAAACTCAATACCCTCACCGCCGCCAAACTGACTGGCGACTTCGCACAGAATGTAAATTTCGCAATCAAGACAGAAACATTTCTTGACCGACTGAAACAACAGGGCATTAAGGTTTCAGGCGAACACAAAGGGCTGACCGATAGTAAAGCGGCTATCCAAGCCGCTCAAAAAGCAATTGTTCGAGTTTCAGTCTATGGTTGCAAGGTGAACTAACAAAAACAACATCAAGCTCAGAAGGTGGAAGGTGGAAGTGGAAGGGGTCAGTGGAAGTGGAAGGGGTCAGAGCTGAATGGCGCTTAGTTAAGGCGGTTTTGGGACGATTTCTGTGGGGCGGGACGCGCATTAGTCTTCGGGGTTTTCCCCTCGTTACGAAGCTAGGGGCTTCGTAACGCACGCTATGGGGAAGCTCTGCTTCGTGGCGGTGGAGAAAGTCCGCGCATTGGCAATCGGCGCGTGAACACTGCCACCCCAGTCCGCGCAACAGGAGTTGCCCCGGCAAGAGTGCGTTACGAAGTCACCAACTTCGTAACGGGGGTCGAAGCTCAGTAAGCGTCCGCCGTGGCTCCACTGGACGATGAGGTGGGAGATTGCGGAGGCTGTGGGTTATGCAATCTACCACAGCGGCATTGGAGACTTCAGAGATTTTGAGACGCGACAAACGGGGACGCGTGTGGCTGAAGCCGAAGCGGCGCGAGGCACTGCTGGATGAGTTTGAGAAGAGTGGCATGAGCGGGGCGCAGTTTGCGCGGTTGACGGGGGTGAAGTATTCGAGTTTTCAAAACTGGGTGCAGCGTCGTCGCAGGACGCGTGGCGGACGTCAAGATGGCACGGTGATGGCGCAGCCCGGTGCGGTGCGTTTGTTTGAAGCGGTGGTCGAAGGAGGCGATCCCGGTGAAGCGCCGCCCGTGCTGCGGGCAACTGGTGTGGGCGGGCTGTGGATCGAACTGCCCGGCGGGAGCCGGATGTGCGTGCAGACGCCGGTGCAGATGCGCCTTGCGGCGGAAGTGGTGGTCATGGTTGCACAAAGTTCCCGCGCCCGATGCTGAGCTTTACCGGAGGGTTAAAGGTGTTTGTGGCGCTGGAGCCGGTGGACTTGCGCAAGAGCTTCAGCGGGCTGGAAGGTCTGGTGAGCGAGCGTCTGGGCGAAGACCTTCGCCAGGGGGCGCTCTTTGTCTTTACCAACCGCCGTCACAGTCGGCTGAAGATCCTTTACTTTGATGGCACTGGGCTATGGCTGCTAATCAAGCGGCTGGAGAAGGGAACCTTCTCATGGCCGAGGGTGTCCGATCCCGGGACGGTGAAGCTGAAGCTTGCGCCCGGGGCGCTGGCGATGCTGACCGATGGCATTGATTTGCGCGGGGCGAAGCTAAGGCCTTGGTATGAGCGGGAGTAAGTTCTGAAGCATCCCGGGATGCTTGAGGTGACAGATCGTTAAGTAAGTAACTAAACACATAAGATAACTCTTGGCCAGGTGACAAAGAGTTGCTATTCCTGTGCCCAACCTTGATGAGCCCGCGCGAAGAAGAGTTAACCAAAGAGCTTCAAGAAAGAGACGAGCAACTCCGGCGGAGTAATGAGCAGCTTGCGCTCGCCAATGCAAGGATTGCATTGCTGGAACAAAAGATCGACCTGCTTGTGCGCAGGGTCTTTGGCTCGCAGAGTGAGAAGCTCGATCCCGCGCAACTTCTGCTGCTCTTGCAAGGCATGGACGAGCCGGGAAAATCTCCCGAGCCTGTGGCCGAGGAGGCTCCACGGCGCTCGACGGGCCAATCGCCTCCGCGTGAACGCGGTCCACGGCTGCCGGAGCATCTGCCGGTGATTGAAGAAGTCATCGTCCCTGAGCCGGTCAAGCTGGCTCCGCAGGACTGGCGGCGCATCGGTGAAGAAGTCAGCGAGCGGCTCGACTACGAACCGGCGCGCTTCCTTTGCCGTCGCACGGTGCGCCCGAAGTATGTGCAGCGTGGTTTGTTGGACGCCGTGCCAGTCATGGCACCGTTGCCGGACTCGCTCCTGGAACGCAGCATCGCAGCTCCCGGATTACTCGCGCAAATCGTCGTGAGCAAGTATTGCGACCATCTTCCACTCTACCGGCAGGAGTCGATCTACTGGTCGCGCCATCAAGTCTGGCTGCCGCGGCAAACGATGGCCGAATGGGTCGGCCTGGCCGCGGAGTGGTTGCAGCCCATTTACCAACAAATCCGGCAGGAGGTTGTTAGCAGCGGCTACTTGCAAGTGGATGAAACACCCATCCGCTATCTTGCGCCGGGCAATGGCCGGACGAAGCTGGGTTATCTCTGGACCTATGGCGCGCCGCGGGGCGATGTCATCTTCCACTGGGAGACAAGCCGTGCGGCGGCATGCCTGGATAACATCATCCCCGCAGACTTCAGCGGCACCATCCAGTGCGATGGCTATGAGGCCTACGACTGCTTTGCCAGACGCCGCGGTGAAAAGATCCTGCTCGCAGGCTGCGCGGCCCATGTGAGGCGCAAATTTTACGACGCCCAGGAGCAGGCACCGAAGGTCGCGGGCTGGTTCTTAAGACACTTTCAAAACCTATACGCCCTCGAAGCCAAACTCAGGAAGGCGCGGGCCGGACCAAGGCTGCGGCAAGCCGAACGCGCGAGTCTCAGCCGGCCTGTGCTGATGCGGCTGCACCGTGCCCTGGTGCGGTTGAAAACCCGGCACCGCTACCTGCCCCGCAGCCTCATGGGCAAAGCCATCGACTACGCGCTCAATCAATGGCCCTCGCTGCTCGTCTTCCTCGAAGATGGCCGTCTGGAGATCGACAACAACCGCATCGAAAACGCCATCCGGCCCACGGCCGTGGGAAAGAAGAACTGGCTGTTCATCGGGGAAGCCAAGGCCGGCGGTCGCAGCGCCATCCTCTACACCGTCATCGAGAGCTGCCGGCGTCGGAATATCGACCCGTTCGCCTATCTCCGGGACGTGTTCACGCGCCTGCCCTCGATGACCAACTGGCAGGTCAAAGACCTCACGCCGGAGGCTTGGGCAAAGGCGCAGAAGCGCGCCGATCGACGCGCCGCAGCGTAAGCGTCGTAGCCCATCGGGCTATCACGCCTATGCTTCCGGATCAGACCTTGCGAAGCATCGTGTCAAGGGGAACCCCGGCAGACGCTTACCCTCCTTCGACCACCGCTTCAAACAAACGCACCGCACCGGGCTGCGCCATCACCGTGCCATCTTGACGTCCGCCACGCGTCCTGCGGCACCCAGTTTTGAAAACTCGAATACTTCACCCCCGTCAACCGCGCAAACTGCGCCCCGCTCATGCCACTCTTCTCAAACTCATCCAGCAGTGCCTCGCGCCGCTTCGGCTTCAGCCACACGCGTCCCCGTTTGTCGCGTCTCAAAATCTCTGAAGTCTCCAATGCCGCTGTGGTAGATTGCATAACCCACAGCCTCCGCAATCTCCCACCTCATCGTCCAGTGGAGCCACGGCGGACGCTTACGAAGCTCAGTTCCGACACGGCTTTCAGTCCGCCGGATTGAACAGGGCAAACGCATCTAAATAGTTGTTGTTTTTTCGAGGCCGGGCGGAGTGTTTTGCGCTGAAAGCGCAACCTATCCCAGCCCAGGGCAACGCCCTGGGGACGCCATTATCAGACCAAAAGCCCTGAAGGGGCGTGATAGCTCAACTGGCGGGGAGTATTTCGCCCTTACAGGGCTGGAAATTTCTTCGATCGGAACCCAGGGCGTTGCCCTGGGCTGGGATAGGTTGCACCTTTGGTGCTCCACATGAATTAGATGCGTTTGCCCTGCCGGATTGAACGGTGACATTTTCGAGGGGAAGCAGCGCGCTCATTTTTGCTGGTTCCTCTTTCCGCTCCACTGGCCGAACAAGCCCTGCGGCCGTGTGAGCATGAGCACGATGAGAAGCAGCGAGTAAAGAATCATGCGGTTCTCAAACAGCTCCTTCGTCTTCTGCGACGCCACGGCGAAATGCTCGGGCGTCATTGCCTGATACAGAAAAGCAATTGCCTTGTTGAGCACGTCGGACTTCGCAAACCAGCGGAGAAATTCCGGCAGGATCGTCAGCAGCGCCGCCGCGACGCACACGCCCGCAGTGCTGCCCATGCCTCCGAGGATGACCATGACGACGATGTCCACCGAGCGCAGGAAGTTGAAGCCTTCGGGGTGAACGAATTGCTTGAAGTGCGCGTAAAGTCCGCCGGCAAGCCCCGCAAAGAATGCGCCGATGACGAAAGCCAGCACTTTGTATTTCGTCGTGTTGATGCCCATCGCCTCGGCGGCGATTTCGTCGTCGCGCACGGCGAGGAAGCCGCGTCCGTAGGTCGAGTTCACAAGATTGACGACGACATAGACGGTGACCGCCGCGAACGCGAACGTCCAAAAGAACGTCGTGTATTGCACCATGCCGCCGAGTCCGCGTTGCGCGCCGAGCGGTTCGGCGTTTTGGATCACGCCTTTGATGATCTCATTGAAGCCGAGCGTGACGATGGCGAGGTAGTCGCCTTTCAATCGCAACGACGGAACGCCGACCGCGAGTCCTGCAAGCGCCGCTACCGTTCCGCCGTAAAAAAGGGCAACTATGAATTGCCCCCAACTTGGGAGAAACTGCGTGCCGCTAACGATTAGGTTGTGTGCATTGGCGATGGCATTGGCTACGACAGCGAGGAGTAACCACAGGAGCTTGAGAATCCACCATAACGATACGTGACCCCACGTCGGCAAAGAGAAGTAGGGAAACTTGATCGCCAAGGCCAAAGCGCTCCCTAGATAGGCGCCGACCGCCATGAACCCCGCGTGCCCGAGCGAGAACTGGCCGGTGTAGCCGTTCACGAGGTTGAGGCTGGCGGCGAGAATGATGTTGATGCCGATGCCGATGAGGATGTCGTAGTAGTAGGAATTGAGCGCCGGGATCTGCGGCTCGGCTCCGCCGGAAAGGACGTGCGAGAGAAGCGCGAAGCCAAGCAGCGCGGTGATGAGGGCGATCTTGGAGCGCGCGGAATTCATGGGCGAATGACCAATGGGGAAATGACCAATGACCAATGACCAATGACTAATGAGGCAGGCCAGCGCGCTGTCATAGAATGGTTCGTGTGAAAGCGGTAATTGGTCATTGGAAATTAGTCATTGGTCATTTCCTACACTTTCTCCCGCTCTGTCGCGCCGAGGAGTCCATTGGGTTTGAAGATGAGTATGAGAATGAGCACGCCGAAGACAATGGCGTCACGATAGGTCGGGCTGACGTAACCGACGACGAGCGTTTCGATCACGCCGATAAGGATGCCGCCGAGCGCCGCGCCGGGCAGATTGCCGATGCCTCCGAGGACCGCGGCCACGAATGCTTTCAGGCCCGCGTTCACGCCCATGAGCGGATCGATGGACGGCTGCTGGATTGAGGTGAGGATGCCTGCGGCGCCCGCGAGCGCGGAGCCGAGTCCGAAGGTGAATGAGATGACCACGTCGTTGTTGATGCCCATGAGTGATGCGGCGACGGGGTTGAAAGAGAGCGCCCGCATCGCCATGCCCATCTTTGTTCTCAGGACGATGAAGCGAAGCGCGTAAAGCAGGAACAGCGTCACGCCGAACACGATCAACTGCGAGATGGTGATCGTCAGTCCGGAGATTTTTCCCCACGACTCGGGAATCTCGATTGCGCGGTCGGTGATGATTTCCGGGAACGATTGCGGATTTGCGCCGAAGACGAACTGCCCGGCGTTTTCGAGAAAAAGCGACACGCCAATCGCGGTGATGAGCACCGTGAGTTTCGGGCGTTCGCGTAATGGGCGGTAGCAGAGCTTTTCGATGACGATACCGATGAGCGCGCACAGGATCATCGCCACGACCAGCACGCCGAACGCGCCGGAATACGACGGCCCGCCGCCGAAGAGGGCGAGTGTCTTTGGTCCCAGATAAAGCCCCGCGAACGCGCCGAGCATGAAGACATCGCCATGGGCGAAATTGATGAAACGCAACACCCCGAAGACCATCGTGTAACCCAGAGCGATCAGCGCATAGATCGAACCCTGGCCGAGGCCGTTGAGGAGCTGTTGGAGGAATTCGATCAACTTGGTTGATGGTTTATGGTTGATCGACGGAAGCAGGCCTGGCGCTCATGCTACTTCGGCAACAGCGAGTTTCGCAGTCCGCTCAACATGCGGCCTTGTCGTTCGGCTGCCGCATACACGCGCGCAAAGTTTTCCTCGGTGATAAACCCACGACGGCGCGCAATGAACGATTGAGAGACGACCTCGAAAACCGAGCCCGTCGCGATCTCGATGAAGCGTGCGAAGTCAACTTTCGACGACCGCGAACTTCCCTCGGCGATATTCGATGAGGCGGAAACCGCCGCCCGCCGCATTTGATTTGTGAGCCCGAATCGCTCGTCTCCCGGGAACGAACCGGTAAGCTCATAAACGATGTCAGCGAACTCAATCGCGTGCTGCCAGCAATCGAGCTTTTCAAAATTAAACATGGCTCAAGTCTCCTTCGATCAACCATCAACACTCAACCATCAACCGCCGCCTCAAGGCTCCACCGTCTGCACAAACTGAAACCCGCCTCCGCCGATTCCGAGAATCACCGCCGGCTTCGTCGCGTTGCGTTTTTCGTCGAGTGTGATCGAGCCGGTGATGCCGGGATGCGCTTTCGTTGCGGCGATGGCGTCGCGCAGTTTCGGGCCGTCGGTCGTTCCGGCTTTCTTCATCGCTTCGGCGAGGATCATCGCGCTGTCGTAGCCGAGCGCGGCCATGTCATCGGGCTTTTCGTTGTATTTGGCTTTGTATTTTCTCACGAAATCCTGCACGACGGCGCTCTT
Organism: uncultured Verrucomicrobiae bacterium; assembly: GCA_963751395.1. Taxonomy (GTDB): domain Bacteria; phylum Verrucomicrobiota; class Verrucomicrobiia; order Chthoniobacterales; family Chthoniobacteraceae; genus CAVVUC01. The sequence continues at coordinate 731,344 of CAVVUC010000002.1, forward strand.
GTCGTCGGCGCTGAAGTGGCAGGAGAAAAACGAGCCGTCGAGCGAGTTGCCGGCGACCTTCAGCAGCGAGTCGCCGACCCAGCCGTCGCCGCCGAGCAGCGGCACCTTGATCCCGAGCAGACGCGCCTGTTTGCCGATGAGCGAGACTTCGGCGTAGTAGCCGGGAACGAAGATGGCGTCGGGCCTTGTGGCCTTGATCGAGGTGAGCTGCGCTTTGAAATCCTTGTCGCCGGTCGAGGTACTTCTGATCCTTCACAATCTCGCCGCCGGCAGCGGTGAAGCCTTTCACAAAAAACTCCGCCAGTCCCACCGAGTAGTCCTGTTTCACATCGGTCAGCACCGCCACACGTTTCCAGCCTTTCTCATGGGCGAACTTCGCCATCACGGTCCCCTGAAACGGATCGATGAAGCAGATGCGGAAAATGTAGTCGCCGACTTCCGTGACCTTGGGGTTGGTCGAGGCCGGCGAGATCATCGGGATTTTGTTCTGCTGGCAGATGGGCGCGGCTTCGAGCGATTTCGACGACGCCACTTCGCCGAGCACGGCGACGACTTTGTCCTGCGAGATGAGCTTGCGCACGATCGTTGCCGGCTGTCCGGCCATGGATTGATCGTCCTCGGAGATGAGCTTCAGTTTTCTCCCGAGCACGCCGCCCGCCGAGTTGATCTCGTCGATGGCGAGCGCGGTGCCTTTGTGCGACGACTGGCCGAAACTCGCGCTGCCGCCGGTGAGCGACGCGAATTCGCCGACTTTGATTTCGTCCTGGGCGAGGGCGGAGGCGCATCCGAGGACGAGCGCGAGAAGCGTTGCTTTTGCTAAAAGGGATCGGTTCATAAGTATCGCGGTTTGTTGAACAGCGCGGGACTCTAGGAAATTGCCCCTGCCTTTTCAACTGCCAATCCAGAGCGGGCAGATTTAGAGGGCGTCCAAGAAATCGGTTTTTGTTGCAGCCGGTGGTCTGTGATCCCGGCGGAATTCCTGCTTCATCCAGCAGCGCAGCCGGCCTCCCAGAGGCCAGCTACAACGACTTTTTAGACAGCCTCTTCATCGTAAGCGTCGCGGCGATGTGATGGAAAGGCAGGGTTTGCCAAAGCGTCGCGCCGCGACTAAACCGATGCCCCGCAGCGGGCTCATGATTGGCTTGCCGCCGTTTCCGACGGCCGATAGCCTTGTCCCACCTCATGCACGAAGAAAGTAAGAGCACCTCTCTCGCCCGTTCCATCGGTGCCCTCGGTGTTGTGTATGGAGACATCGGCACGAGCGTGCTTTACGCCTTCAAGGAATGCCTGCTCCACGGTTTGCGTTCCGACCGTGAGATCATCGGGGTGCTTTCGCTGATCATCTGGAGCCTTTTCATGCTCGTCTCGGTAAAGTATCTCGCCGTCGTCATGCGGGCCGACAACCAAGGCGAAGGGGGCATCCTGGCGCTGCTCTCGCTGGCCTTCCCCAAGGACGCGAAAACGCGTGGCGTGGCTGCGGGGGGAATGATCGCGGCGGGCATTGCCGGCGCGGCGCTGCTCTACGGCGACGGGGTGATCACACCGGCCATCTCGGTGCTCTCCGCGGTCGAGGGACTGCGCATTGCCACGGACCAACTCCGGCCTTTCATCATTCCGCTGACGTTGGCCATCCTCGTGGGCCTTTTCGCTGTGCAGTCCAAGGGCACGGGCGCGCTCGGCGCGTGGTTTGGGCGGGTGATGCTCGCCTGGTTCGCGATCCTCGCAGTGCTCGGGATCACTCACATCGCGAAGAATCCCGTGGTGCTCCGGGCGCTCAATCCGATCGAGGGTTTCTATTTCCTGACCCACCACGGCAAAGGCGCGCTGGTCATCATGGGCAGCGTTTTCCTCGTGGTCACGGGCGGCGAGGCGCTCTATGCGGACATGGGGCACTTCGGGCGCAAGCCGATCGCCCGGGCCTGGACGTTCCTCGTCTGTCCGGCGCTGATTTTGAACTACCTTGGTCAGGGCGCGCTTGCCCTCGCCGATCCGTCCGCGCATGAAAATCCGTTCTTTCACATGGCCCCGGACTGGGCGCTCTACCCGCTGGTGGGGCTCGCCACGGTGGCCACGATCATTGCCTCGCAGGCGCTCATTTCCGGCGCCTTCTCGCTGACCATGCAGGGGATTCAAATGGGCTACATCCCGCGGATGGAGATTCTGCACACTTCGAAAGATGAGCACGGACAGATCTACATTCCGAAGATCAACCTGATCCTCGCGATCGGCTGCTCGGCGCTCGTCTTGGGCTTCAAAAGCAGCGACGCGCTGGCCAGCGCCTACGGTATCGCGGTGACGCTGACCATGCTGGCGACCACGGCGATTTTCTTTTTCGCCTCCCAGCGGATCTGGAACTGGAGCCCCTTGCGGGCGGGCCTGACCTGCCTGCTTTTCGGTTCCATCGAGGTCGTCTTCTTTACCGCCAATTCCCTCAAGATCCTCCACGGGGGGTGGTTTCCCCTGGTCTCCGGCGCACTCATTTTCATCGTGATGATCACATGGAAGGATGGCCGCGCCCTGCTCCGCGAGTCCCTCCCGCCAGCCATGCCGCTGGATGATTTCATTGCCTCGATCAGCATGGCGGGCACGCTCGACGAGCAGAACAAACTGCACCGCAGCCCGGGCACCGCTGTCTTCCTTGCAGGCAATCCGAATGGGACGCCCAATGCCTTGATCAAGAACATCAAGCACAACCAGATCCTGCATCGGCAGAACATCCTCCTCACCATCGTCACCGACGCAAGCCGGCCTCATGTCCCGGCGGAGGAGCGCGTGGAGGTGAGCGATCGCACCGAGGATTTCTACCGGGTCATCGCCAGCTTTGGATTCATGGAAACGCCTCATATCGACGAAGTGATCCGCGCCACCGGCAAGGCGGGCCTCGTCATCCACCGGGACCGCACGACTTTCTTCGTCGGCAAGGAGCGCATCGTGGTGACGGCAAAAGGCGGCATGGCGCCCTGGCGGGAGCACCTTTTCGTCTTCCTCAGCAAGCACGCGGAGAATGCGGCGGACTTCTTCCAACTCCCGCCCGACCGCGTTTACGAGGTGAGCCAGGTCGTGGAAATCTAGCCTGTGGGAAGAATGGCGGCTGGTTTCAGGCTCGTTGGAAGGGTCTGTGAATCCCGCTCGTTTTCGTAGGCTTTGAGCGAAGAACCCGCGGCCTTCTCGTCTTGGTTTTAGTAGTTGTTAAACAGCGCGGAACCCTAGGAAATTGCCCCTCCCATTTCAACTGCCAATGCTGAGCCCGCGAGATTTAATCGTAAACGTCGCGGCGATGGCCGACCTTCAAGACGAGCACCGTCACCAGCTGATTATGAATCGCGCACACAAGCCGGTAGTCGCCCACCCGATACCGCCAGGCACCTTTGATGGAAAGATAGGGTTTGCCAAAGCGTCGTGGGTCTTCGGCTGTTTCCAAGTGTCTGGCGATGTATCTTTCAATGTCCTGCTGCGCCGCCTTGCCGAGTTTTGAGAACTGTTTTTCGGCGGCGGGATCAAATGCAACCTGCCATTTCACAGGTCGTATTTTTGCCTGATTTCAGCCATCGGGATGGGCTTGCCTGGATTGTTAAGAACCGCCAGCACGTCCGGCAAGTCCTCGGCATCCTCCATTGCCTCACGCAGGGCACGGGCAACCTCTTTCATCTCATCAAGGGAGAGATTGGGCACTTCTTTGACGATTTCGGCGACGCTCATACAACTTTGTTCTTAACGTGGAACCCCCGACGGGTCAACCCGCTTCCCGGCGTTGTGGCGGCTGAATGTCGAACTGGGAATGGATTCATGGTTTTAGCGGTTGAATCAAACAGCGCGGGACTCTGGGAAATTGCCCCTCCCATTCCAACTGCCAATGCAGAGCGGGCAAGGTTTGGTCGTCAACGTCGCGGCGATGACCGGCTTTCAAGGCGATCTCCTCGTCAACGGCGTGGGCGGCGCAACTGCCTCCAACAACCAGGGGATCTGGGCGGAAACGAACGGGCAGCTCAAAGCGCTCGTCCGCAAAGGCGACATCCTCGCGGGAGGCACCGTCTCGGCGCTTTCCATCTTCGCCGCACCCTATGCGCCCTCCGGCGTCGCGGGCCAGACCCGCAACTTCAATGGCAACGGCAATCTGAGTTTCAAAGCCACGTTCACCAACGGCGCTCAAGGCCTCTTCGTGCTGACATCGGGAACGGAGTTCACGCAAGTGGCAGCCAGCGGCGGCGCAGCCCCGGAAATCTTCGGCGGTCCCGCAAAGTTCGGAGTGCTCGGAAACCCCATCATCAACGACGGAGGCAACACGGCCTTCCAGGCGTTCGTATCGGGCACCGCAAAGGCGGCCACTTATTATTCGGCGATTCTGGCTGAAACCGGCAGCGCGAATAATCTTGGGATCGTGGCCCTCACCGGCACCTTCGCGCCCGACGCAAACGGGCTCGCAGGTGGAGCAGGCATTTTTGCCACCCTGGGTGATCCGGTGTTCAACAGCAACGACCAGATAGCCTTCATCGGAAAACTAAAGACCGGGGGCGCGGTGACCGCAGCCAACTGCCAGGGCATCTGGGCGGGCACATCCGGAACACTGGCGCTCGTGGCTCAGGCCCAGGGACAGGCACCGGACTGTCCGGTGGGCGCGAAGTTCCAGTCATTTGCCCAGCTTGTGCTGCCCGATCAGGGAGGTGTCGTCTTCCTTGCAAACCTCACCGGTGCGGGTGGCCAGGGAATATGGGCGGTGGATACCGTAGGCGGCCTGCACCTCGTGGCTCGCAAAGGCGACGTGCTCATGATCAATGGAACACCAAAGGTTATATCCGCGTTATCCATCTTCACCCCGTCGGCAGGCACCGCTATCTTCACCCTGTCGGCAGGCACCGCTGGACAAACCCGAAGCTTCAACAAGGCGGGCGACCTGGTTTACAAAGTCACATTCACCGACAGAACCCAGGCGATCCAAAAAGTAGTGTTCCCTTGAAAAGTGAGCCAGACGGGAAGGGCGTTAAGTATCGCTCAGAGTGGCACAGGCTTGCAGCCTGTGGGGATCACAGGTTGAAAACCTGTCACACTTTCTCAGTGCCCGCACTTACTCCGGCACCATCGGCAGCCGGGAACAGGCAGGGTTCGTTCGCACGCTGGCAAGCTTGCTTAATGAATTCGGGGACTTATGCTTCAGCTATACATGCAAACCCGAGCGCAACGGACTCATCTGGTTTTGCGGCCGGATCCAGCCCGCGTTTTTTTCAGGCCGTTTGAACTGCCGAGCCGTGAGCGCGTCCTTCGCATCGTTGCGCGGGTGACGGCACTGGAGAGCGAGGCCGCGGAGCGGGAGGCGGCGGTCATGCTGGAGCGTTTCGCGGAGCGCCACCAGAGGCTGCAAGCATTTCTATTGCGACGTTTTGAAGCATTGCGGGAGCACGTCATCACCGATCGTCCACTGAGCGAATGTCAGCGGCTGCTGATCGGGGCTTATTTCACACTGGAGTATTCACTCGAAGCGGCGGCGCTGTTCAACCCGTCGATCGTGCCGCATCCCGATCAGTCGGATCTGCCGGAGGGCGGTTTGCGCTTTGTGCTGAGCCTGCGCGCAACCGGCGAGGGGCACGTGTCGTCGATCGTGTTTCGAACCGGGGTGGTTGATCGCGACGGGCAGATCGCGATCAATCCGCCGACGCGCTTCGTGACGGCGCCGGAAGTGCATCCCAATCCGAGTTACGACAAGCATCTCTTCGAGCGAAAGCTGCTCGAACTCGGATTGCTGCCGCCGTTTGCGCAGCGGCTCATGGATCAACTCGATGAGCGCTTCACTTTCGAACAGCTCACGGTGTTTGCGACCCAGGCATTGCGGCGCGACCGGCTGGCAAACGACGACGGCAGGCGCATCCTCGATGGTGTGCTCGCAGTGGCGCGCGCCAACTACCAGATCAGTTTCGACGCATCGGCCCGCTTTTCCGAGCGCGTGATTTTTCCCGCCTCGCCGGCGGAGATGCGCGGGATCGAGGATGCCCGGTTTGTGAGGTTCTGCGATGAACGCGGCTGCGCAACTTACTATGCGACCTATACGGCGTTCGACGGGCAGGTGACGCTGCCGCAGTTGCTGGAAACGGAGGATTTTGTCCGATTCAAAATCAGCACGCTGAACGGCCCGGAGGTGCAGAACAAAGGCATGGCGCTTTTTCCACGAAAGATCCGCGGCCACTACGCGATGCTCTCGCGGCAGGACGGAGAGAACATTTACCTGATGTATTCCGACATGCTGCACTTCTGGTATGACAAGCGCATCCTGATGCGGCCGACTTACCCGTGGGAATTTGTGCAGCTTGGCAATTGCGGCTCGCCGATTGAGACCGATGCGGGCTGGCTGGTGCTGACGCACGGGGTCGGCCCGATGCGCCGTTACGCGATCGGCGCGGTGCTGCTCGACCTTGACGATCCGGGCCGGGTGATCGGCCGCCTGCCTGAGCCGCTGCTGGAGCCGACGCCCGAAGAGCGCGAAGGCTACGTGCCAAACGTGGTTTATAGCTGCGGCGCGCTGGTTCACGCCGGACGGCTCATTCTTCCTTACGCCATGAGTGATCAATGCACGAGCTTTGCGACCGTGCCGCTTGATGATTTGCTGGCGGACTTGAAAGCGAATCCTGTCGGGAACATTCCATGATCAGCCAGCACCTCCATCGCATTGCCCTCATCGGCGATTACATGCCGCGCAAGTGCGGCATCGCCACATTCAGCCGCGACGTCTGCCGTTCGCTCACAAACAGCACGACGGGCACCGAATGTTTCGTCGTTGCCGTGAACGACACCCCGGAGGGTTACGCGTATCCCCCGGAGGTGCGATTCGAGCTCGCCGAGCAGGACGTCAGCAGCTACCGGCGCGCGGCGGATTTTCTGAATTTCACCAACGCCGAAGTGGTTTGCGTCCAGCACGAGTTCGGCATCTACGGCGGACCGGCGGGCAGCCACATCCTTGCGTTGTTGCGCCGGGTGAATCTGCCGGTCGTCACGCAATTGCATACGATTCTTGCAGAGCCGGCCCAGGAACAAATGCGCGTGATGCAGGAGCTGATCAGGCTCTCGACGCGGCTCATCGTGATGAGCGAACGCGGACGGCGGATGCTGCAGGAAATTTACAAGGCGCCCGCGGACCAGATCGACCTCATTCCTCATGGCATTCCGGACATGCCATTTGTCGATTCGAATTTTTACAAGGACCAGTTCGGAGTGGAGGGCAGGCGTGTGCTGCTGACTTTCGGGCTCATTTCGCCGGGGAAAGGAATCGAATATGTCATCCGCGCGCTGCCGGAAGCGGTGCAGAAGTTTCCCGATCTCGTGTATATCGTGCTCGGCGCCACGCATCCGAACCTGCTGCGGGAGCAGGGTGAGACTTACCGGCTGAGCCTTGAGCGGCTGGCCGCGGAACTCGGTGTGAAGAAACACGTGATCTTTTACAATCGCTTCGTGGAGATCGAGCAACTGAAGGAATTCCTCGGGGCCGCGGACATTTACATCACGCCGTATCTCAATCCGGCGCAGATCACTTCCGGCACGCTCGCCTACGCGGTCGGCAGCGGAAAGGCGGTGATCTCCACCCCTTACTGGCACGCCGAGGAACTGCTTGCCGATGGACGCGGGGTGATCGTGCCTTTCCGCGACAGCGCCGCGATCGTGCGCGAGCTGACCGCCCTGCTCGAGGACGACGTGCGGCGGCATGCGATGCGCAAGCAGGCCTATCTGCTCGGACGCGAGATGATCTGGAGTCAGGTGGCGCATTCGTTTGCGGCCTCGTTTGACAGCGCGCGCCGGGCTCGAATGGCATGTGTCGTGCCGCGGGTGGCGCTGCGCACGCTCGACGAGGAGCCGCGCAAGCTGCCTGACCTCCGGCTCGATCATTTGCGGCATCTCTCGGACTCGACAGGCATGTTTCAGCACGCCACGTATTCGCTGCCAAAGTTCAGCGAAGGCTATTGCACCGATGACAATGCGCGGGCCCTGCTGCTGACCGTGATGCTCGAAGAAACCGGTGACGACGACGCGGACGTGAAAGCGCTGGCGACGACTTATGCCGCGTTTTTAAATCACGCGTTCATTCCGGAATCGGGCCGTTTCCACAATTTCATGAGCTTCGACCGCCGCTGGCTGGATGAGGACGGGGCGGACGATTGCCTCGGGCGCTCGCTGCTCGCGCTGGGCGGCTGTGTGGGCCGCTCGCACCGTGAAGATTTGCGGCGCTGGGCAGCTCAACTTTTCGACCAGGCGCTCCCTGCGATCGCCGCCGCGACTTCTCCCCGCGCCTGGGCGCTGGCACTCGTCGCGATTCACGAATACTTCCGCCGGTTCACCGGCGATCGCGCCGTCAATCTGATACGCGAGACGCTCACGCAGCGGTTGCTCGACGAGTTTGCTGCCGCCAGCGCGAAAGACTGGGTCTGGTTTGAAAAGGTGCTCAGCTACGGCAATGCCAGGCTGTCGCACGCACTCATTCTCAGCGGCCGCTGGTCGAGCCGGGCCGACGCGCTCGACGTCGGCCTGCGCAGCCTGCGCTGGCTCATGCAAACTCAGACGGCGGAGGCCGGGCATTTCCGGCCGATTGGATCGAACGGCTTCTATGCGCGCGGCGGGGTGCAGGCGGAATTCGATCAACAGCCGCTCGAGGCGTGGAGTTCAGCGGCAGCATGCATCGAGGCATGGTATGCGACGCAGGACGAATTCTGGATGGGCGAGGCGTGGCGCGCGTTCGAGTGGTTCCTTGGCCGGAATGATCTCCGCCAACTGCTCTACGATCCGAGCAGCGGCGGCTGTTTCGATGGCCTGCACTTCGATCGCGTCAATCTCAACCAGGGCGCCGAGTCCACTCTGGCCTTTCTGTTGGCGCTCCAGGAAATGCGCGGCGTGGAGAGGACGATCAGCGTCTTCGATGAACCGATCAATGCGCTGCCCGTCGAGCCTTCGCCGGCGGGCGATCGTATTGAACAGAAACAACGTCGCAGTGATCCCGCGCCGGGTGGCGACGGCAAGAAGTCGCGCGTGCGGAAACGCAATGAGCGCTGAGCCTTTTCCAATTCGTCGAAGCGGCGTCTGCGGCTGCTGAGAGGAAAAGCGACAAGATGATCCGGCGGCTCTTCAACCGTTGCTTGTTGCGTCCGGGCGACCTCACCCCGTCGCAGGACGATCTGCAAATCGCGGGTGTTTTCAATCCAGGCGCGGCTGCGACGCGCGAAGGCGTTGTGCTGCTCGTGCGCGTGGCGGAGGCTGTGCGGGAGCCGCGCGCCGGCTTCGTCGGCCTGCCGCGATGGGACATCGGCAGCGGGCGCGTCGTCACCGACTGGATGCGCGAAGACGAGGTGACGTTTCTCGATGCGCGCGTGGTGAAGATCAACAGCACGGGCCTGCTCCGGCTTACATTCACGTCCCATCTGCGGATCGTGCGCAGCCGTGACGGCCGGAGCGTGGACGCGATTGACGCGGAGATTTTTCGACCGCTCGATCCAACGGAGGAATACGGCGTCGAAGACCCGCGCATCACGCCGATCGGTGACCGCTTCTACATCACCTACGTCGCGGTCTCGCGTCACGGTGCGGCGACGGCGCTCGCATCGACACGCGACTTCCGTTCGTTCGAGCGGCACGGAATCATCTTCTGTCCGGAGAACAAGGACGTCGTGCTCTTTCCCGAGCCGATCGGCGGGCGGCAATTTGCGCTCCACCGGCCCACGGCGGCGCACGAGTTCTCGCGACCGGAGATGTGGCTCGCGTCGTCGCCGGACTTGTTGTGCTGGGGCGGACACGCGCCGTTCCTCGGCGCGACGGCAGAGTGGGACATTGGACGCATTGGCGCGGGCGCGCCGCCGATCCGCACTTCGCGCGGCTGGCTGGAGATTTACCACGGCAACGACAGGCGCGAAGGAGACGCAGGCATCGGAACTTATTCGGGCGGCGCACTGCTGCTTGATCTGGAGAACCCGCAGCGCATTCTTGCCCAACGCGGGAGAATCCTCGTGCCGGAAACGGAATACGAGCGCGCCGGCTTCGTGCAGGGCGTCGTGTTTCCGACGGGCATCGTGCCACAGGATGACACTCTGCTCATTTATTACGGTGCCGCCGATACCGCGACCGCAGTGGTCGAGCTCCGGTTGCGCGATGTTCTTGATTGCCTGCCGGCAAGCTGATTCGAAACGGCAAGGCACTTCGCACGATATGAAAGACGTGCATAATGGGAAAAGCTGCGGTCCAAGAACCGCGTATCTTAAATCCGTTTTCCAATAGCATGAAGACTCTGAACCATTTGTTTGCGGGTGCGGTGCTTGCGATTTTCTCCGCCGTTGCCCAAGTGCCCGCCGCCGCATCTGTCGAGCAGTGGGGCGTCTTTGAATTTGCCGCCAACGGGCCGGCGAACGGAAATCCTTTCCTTGATGTAAAATTCTCCGCACGTTTCTCGCAGGGTGGAGAGGCCGTCGAGGCCGGCGGCTTCTACGATGGCGAGGGTGTTTATCGTGTGCGTTTCATGCCGGAAAAACAAGGCGTGTGGAAATACACGACGGTCAGCAATGCCCCGGAACTGGATGCGAAGACGGGCGAATTTACGGTCACGAAACCATCGGCAAACAATCACGGCCCGGTGCGCGTGGCGCATACTTATCACTTCGCCTGCGCCGACGGCACGCCTTACAAGCAACTGGGCACGACGTGCTACGTCTGGCAGTTGCAGGACGAGGCGTTGCAGGAGCAGACGCTCAAGACACTCGCGGCTTCGCCGTTCAACAAGATTCGGTTCTGTGTGTTCCCGAAGCGTTACGTTTGGAACGCCAATGAGCCGGCGATCTATCCATTCATGCGCGACCCGGCCACGGCGGACTGGGATTTCGCGCAGATCAACCCGAGGTATTTCCGGCATCTGGAAAAGCGCGTGCTCGACTTGCAAAGGCTGGGCATCGAGGCGGACATCATCCTGTTTCATCCTTACGACGGCGGGCATTGGGGGTTTGACCGGATGCCGGCGGATGCGGACGACCGTTATTTGCGCTACGTCGTCGCGCGGCTCGCGGCATATCGCAATGTCTGGTGGTCGCTGGCGAACGAGTGGGATTTTATGAAGGAGAAAAAGGAATCCGACTTTGTGCGCTTCGGTGAAATCGTTTGGCACGACGATCCGTATCATCATCTGCTTTCGATCCACAACGGCTCGAAGCTTTTCAACCACACGCTGCCGTGGATCACGCACGCCAGCATCCAGAACGGCGGGGCGGTCGAGGACCCCGGGCGCGCGGAACTCTATCGCGACGTGTATCGCAAGCCGGTGGTCTATGACGAGGTGAAATACGAGGGCGACATCGAGAACCGCTGGGGGCAGCTTTCCGCCGGGGAAATGGTCTTTCGGTTTTGGAATGGCACGGTCGCCGGCACTTACGTCGGACACGGCGAGACCTACAGGAGCGACGACCAGATTCTCTGGTGGTCCAAGGGCGGCGTGCTCAAAGGCCAGAGCCCTGCGCGCCTCGCGTTTCTGAAAAAGGTGCTCGACGACGCTCCTGCCGCCGGCATCGAACCGATTGACCGCTGGCAGCGTCCCGAAATCGGCGGTCGCGCGCCTGACTACTATCTGGTCTATCTCGGCAAACAGACGCCAGCAAACTGGGAGTTTCAACTGCCCAAGCCGCCGCAAGGCAAAGGTCTGCCGGCCGCCGACGGAATGAAATTCACGGTCGAAGTTCTCGACACGTGGAACATGACCGTGACGCCGGTGCCGGGCGAGTTCGCGCTTAAGAAAAAGGACAACTATTCTTACGCCGACAAGGACGGCCGCAGCGTCCCGCTTCCCGGCAAGCCTTACATGGCGATCAGGATCAAGTTGAGCCGGTAAAGACCGTCCGCCTTCTCACACCAGCGCCGCCAACATTTTTTCAAGATTCCTGGCAGCGTCAAAGTATTCGACCGCCGTTTTCCTTGCCTTCTTGGAAAGATGCTCCCAGTCCCTCAAGACCCGGCGCACGGCTTCCACCGCCTCGGGCAGGGTGGCTGCAAACAGCACCCCGGAATCCTCGGGCAGGTAACGCGAAACGCCGTTGTCGTCGGTGATGGCCGGTCGCCCCGAGGCCAGGTAGGCTGCCGCGCGGTCGCTGAACCAACCGGTGCGCCAGATGGCATGGAAGCGTTTGCCCGGCGAAAACTCGGCAAGCGACTCCGCAATGTAGCGGCGGTATTCCCGCGGGCCGGGTGTCACGTGGTGTGGTTCGGTCAACTGCCAGCCCAAACTCCGCAACCGCTCGCGCTCCGGATCGTCAGGCGGAATGTTGGCTGCCAGTTCCATTTCGGCTTCGGGCACGATTGAAGGGAGCGGAAGAAACGGTTCGAACGCGGCCCGTTTGGAAAAATCCGGGTAGGCGCCATCGATTTCGATGTATTGCCAGTACCATTGCGTGACTGTTGTGAAACGGGGACGGGCAGGGCGGGGAAGGGGCTGGTACCATTGCGTGCTGACCAGGGGATAAAAGGTGCGCCAGGGCACGACTGCTTCCGCGGCGGTGCAGTCCGGCGCGTTGAGGTTCAAGCCAATGGTGTAAAAAGAGTCGTGGGAGGACTGGCCCATTTCGACGCGACGCATCCAGTAAGAGACTTCGCCGGGATCGAGATCGCAGAAGACGCGGCGCTCGAAGCGGCCAAGCAAGGGGAGCCGGATGGAGCCGCACAGGTTGAACAGAATGTTCGGGCGCTGGAGCCGCTCTTCGAGTTGCGCTTTGGAAAGCCCGATGGTCTCCATCGCGTCGAGGTCCTGTTCCTCCCTTGGGGAACGATGGTGGAGGAGGCAATAAGCTCCACCAAGACCTTCCTGAGTCAGTCTCTCTTCAAAGGCCCGGAAATGTCTGGCGTCCTCTGCGGGGTCTGCTGTTCCGGGGAAGTATTCGAGCCAGACGGCATCGATTCCCAGTTGACGCAACCCCAGCATCCATTGGAGCGGAACGGCAAAGTTCCCGCCGCCGAGCAGGTACTTTGCAGCGAACCCGCATCCGACAAACACGGTGGTTCCCTTGAGCTTTTCTAAGATCGGCACAACGGGAAAAGCCTAGGACAAGACGCGAACCCAAGTCGATTGGAATTCTCCCTCAGCGCAGTTGCCGTAGGACTGATTCTCGACAGTCATGACACGCCAAGGCTGAAGGGTAAGTTCAACAGCGTATTGAGGCGCGATTCTTTCATCGCATCGAAAGCCTCGCGTTCTTTTCCCGCTCCCAGAAAAGGCTCCACGCGACGCGGGTCACGGCGGGCTGCTGTCCCACTCCCGCGTCGCAGTGGACAATCATCCGTGTTTCCGAACCCGGCTGGCACCGCAGCGCGAGCCAGTCGATCAGCGATTGGATGTCGTCCCGCGTTGGCGCTTCCGGGTCTGCCGGGTTGTCGATGTCCCAAAAATATCCGATGTAATGGTTCTCCGGCGGAACCCACGGCGGGCGAAGTTCAGAGACATCCGCACCGGGATTTTGCAGCGACACGAGATGGTCGGGCGTGAAACGATCCGTCGCAAACGTCCAGTCTTTCGGGCAGGTGAAGATTTCCATGGCGGGGAATTTGAGAATGCCATACTGCCTTTTCATACCGGCCCTTTCAAGAACTCGAAGCAAAGCCGTTGCAGCGAAAAAATCTCGCGCCCAGCTTTGGATGTCTGCATTATCCCGCGCGGAAAGTCATGGCTGCAAAAGCGAAGAGTCTCCCCTGCCACATCAGCGGCGCGAAAAGCGCCGGGGTGCATGCAGGGCCGCACCCTGACATGGAAAACACATCCGAAAGTTCCTTTGCCGTTGCGCACCGCCGCGTGTGCGAGTTATGCGGCCACTTCGACGCCCGCCGGGCGGAGATCATGGCTGCGGGCTACAAGGAGGATGCCGCGCGCAATGAATTCATCACTCCGTTTTTCGAGGCGCTCGGCTGGGACGTGCGCAACACCGCCCATCGCTCCGTTTATGAAAAGGATGTCGTCACCGAAAAGCGCGAGGACATCGCCGGCACCGCCCGCAGTGCCGATTACGCCTTCCGCCGCCCCGGCACGCACCTGACCGCTTTCTTCGTGGAGGCCAAAAAGCCGAGCGTTGATATTCGCAACCACGACTCGTGCTACCAGGCCGTCCTTTACGGATGGAACGCCTCCACGCCGCTTGTCATCATCACCGATTTCGAGCAGTTCCTCATCCTCGACGCCCGTTCGCGACCCGACAAAAACAATGCCGCTCGCCATATCCTGCGCGAGCACGGTTCCTTCACTTACGCCGATTACCGCGACCCCGAGAAGTTCGCCGAGATCTGGGGCCTGCTTGCACGCGAACACGTCGCCGCCGGTTCGCTCGACAAAGCCGCCGCCGCGCTCCCCCGGCTCTCCGGGCGCATCCAGAAGGATGATCTTTTCGCTCGCGGCACACGGCCCGTCGATGAGGAGTTCCTTGCCCAGATGGAACTCTGGCGGGAGAAACTCGCCAAGTCCCTCAAGCGCACCAACCACCAACTCGACGGCGAGCGCCTCACCTCGCTTACTCAGCGCATTCTCGACCGGCTCGTCTTTCTCCGGTTCCTCGAGGATCGCGGCATCGAGCTCGATGTCACCTTCGCCGATCTCGGCAAGAGCGGCAGCGCGTGGCGCGACTTCCTCCGCGTCTCCCGCCGCCTCAATGACCGCTACAACGGCATCATCTACAAAAAGGACACCGACGGTTGCGAAGATCCCGCGCTTGTCATCGACGATCCCGCCTTTGCCAGCGTCGTCGAAAACCTTGTCCCGCAGAAATCCGACTACCTCTTCGGTTCCATCTCAGTCACCATCCTCGGCAGCATTTACGAGCGGTTCCTTGGCAATGTCATCGTCGCTCGCGACAAGACCGCCATTGTTGAGCCCAAGCCTGAAGTCCGCAAAGCGGGCGGCGTTTATTACACGCCCGATTACATCGTCCGCTACATCGTCGGGCAGACGGTTGGCCGATGCATCGCCGGGAAAAAACCCGCCGAGATCGAGAAGCTCCGCTTCGCCGACATTGCCTGCGGTTCCGGCAGCTTTCTCGTGGAAGTCTTTGCCTGCCTCATCCGCTACCACCTCGCGTGGTATCTCGCCGATGGCGCGGAGAAATGGGAGAAGAAAGGTCTTCTGCGCAAGCGCGACATCGACGGCGACTACGTCCTCGCGCTCGCCGAGAAGCGCCGCATCCTCCTCGCCAACGTCTATGGTGTGGACCTCGACCCAAGTGCCGTCGAAGTCACCCAGCTCTCGCTTTATCTCAAGCTGATGGAGGACGAGAGTTTCCCATCGACGCAATCGCTCTTTGACTTTGAAAAGCACGCGCTGCTTCCTGATTTGCGCGAAAACATCGTCTGCGGGAACTCATTGATTGAAACGGACATCGCCGATCTCTTCGGCCTCTCGCCGGAAGAGCAGGGAAAAATCAATCCACTCGACTTCCGCTGGAGCTTTCCAAAAGTTTTCGGACGTGGCGCTTCTCAAGCCGTAAAGGTGAGTGAACCGTCAGCATATAAGTGGCTGGAATCATTACCTGGAGAGTCGGTTAAGTACCCTCTTAAAAAACGCGGAGCCGAAACACCTAATCCGATAACCGACAGTTTTGAAGGAGGATTCGATGCGATCGTAGGAAATCCTCCCTACGTCAGACAGGAACTGCTCAAGCCCGCGAAAGGTTACTTCAAGCATCGCTACGAAGCATTTGCCGGCACTGCCGACCTATATGCGTTCTTCATGGAGCGCGGGATTAAGTTGCTTCGCGAGGGGGGACGCTTTGGGATTATCGTCAGCAGCAGTTTTCTGCGGGCTGACTATGGTGAACCTTTGCGTGCAATGCTCAAGCGCTATGCCAGTGTCGAACGTCTGGTAGATTTCGGTGGCTTGGCAGTCTTTGCAGAAGCGAAAGACACCTATGTCTGTATCCCTTTACTGGCCAAGGCACCCCAATCAGCCCGCATTAGCATTACTCGGGTAAAGTCACTTCAACCCGAAAGCATTGATGAGGAGATGCGAGTCACGGATTACTCGATTCCTCATACCCGCTTTAGCAAGGAGTCTTGGTCAGTGCGTTCGGATGCGGATGTGGCGGTATTTGATAAGATTCAATCAGTCGGCACAGAGCTGGGCGAAGTCGTAGGCAAATCTAACTTTTGTCGAGGTGTAACCACAGGATTGAACGACGCCTTTGTGATTGATCGGGCAACGCGTGACGCATTGATTGCAGCAGATAGAAATAGCTCACAACTCATTCATCCAGTTCGCGGTGGGGAGGATGTCCGGGATTATTTCATTAAGACCAGGGAGCAATTTCTAATCTTTACCCGGCGCGGAACTGACATATCCAAGTTCCCCGCCATTCGCCAACACTTGGAACAATTCCGCGCAGACCTCGCACCGAAAAAATCCAGCAATGACAAGCGCGGCCGCAAACCTGGCTCTTACCAATGGTTCGAGATTCAGGACGATGTTGCCTACTTCAAAATCTTTGAGGGTCCCAAGATCGTATTTCCCGACATCTGCAAGAACCCGCGTTTTTGTTACGACGACACCGGGCTTTACCTCTCCAATACCGCTTACGCTCTTGGCACCGATGACAAATACCTGCTTGGTCTCCTAAACAGTAAAGTGTTCTGGTTTTCTATCAGCCACATTAGCATCCCCTTTGGCGTGCGTGCCGGGCAGTTTCGTTATCGGTTGATCTACCAGTATATGGAGAAAGTGCCGATTCGCGTGGCGGATCTCTCCAATCCGGCTGACAAAATACGCAATGATGAAATCGTCAGGCTTGTGGACAAAATGCTTGTAGCCAGGAAAACCGAGGCGGAAACCACTGGGAGCCTCCACCAGCAATGGGTCAGGCAATGCGAAGCCCTTGACCACCAAATCAACGAACTTGTCTATGAACTCTACGGCCTGACCGACGAGGAAATCGCTCTCGTCGAAGGGGCCTAGCAATTGGCGAAGAGCCGAGCGATCAAGAAGCAGCCTGCAAATACGAGGCGGAAACCGAACAAAACGACGAGATGATTTGAGCAAATGGAACTGACGAAAACATTGCGACTTGGTCTGCCATGTCTGGTTGCCTTTGGTTTCGCCGCATTTGGGCAAACACCGGCAGCGTCGCCCCCGTCGGTGGCAGTTGCCGCAATTGCAGAGCTTTCCGATCCTGCAAAGCTTGCGGCTTTGACGGCAAAGCGGGCGGCGAATGGGCGCGTGTTGAAGATCATGGTTTATCTTGAAGAAGCGCGCCGGGCGGGGATGATCCCGAGCAAGACGGTGGACGAGGCGCAGAAGATCACCGGCGACACGGGAGCGCACGCGGCGCTGGTGAAGGACATGTTGCTCTATAATCACGAGCAAGCGACGCGGTGGGGCCTCTTCACGCCAGAGAACATGGAGAAGATGCGCGGCGGACATGCTCCATCGACCAGCGCGGGAACGAAAGCGAAAGACCCCGTGGAGGTGGATCATCTTTTGCCCGTGGACGAGCTGCCACAACTCGGCAACGAGCTGGCGAACCTGCAATTGCTTACTCGCAATTCCAACCGGCGCAAAAGCGATGCGATCAAGCAGCGCGCGCTCGGTGTCGGGCGCAAAATGGTCGAAGCCCACATGATCACGGAGGCGGACCTTGAGAAGGTGCGGCGGATGCGCTGAAATGCCTCTGCGTCCAGCCGGCGTGCGTCCTTGTGTTTTGCAAAACGTGTAGGACAATCCCACCATGAAACTTGTCGCTGATTCAAAAGGCCGGCTGACCTCGGCGGTTTTGTTCCGTCCTTACGCCGCTTTTGACGCCCGCCCCATGCCGGACGGCAGCATCCGCCTCGTTGAACTGGCGGAAAAGGAATTGCCGAAAGCCCGCATCGTGAAGCGCGGCGGGCGGAAATACCTGACCCATGAGCGAACCGTGACGCTGGCGGATACGCAACGGGTCATGGAGGAGTTTCCTTGAAACATTTGATGGATGTTTCCGCGCTGGTCGCGTTGCTTTGGGAGAACCACGAACAACATTCAACGGTCAAATCGTGTTGGGCCGGCAAACCGCTCGTGCTTTGTCCGATCACGGAACTGGGATTTGTGCGCGTGTCGTCATCGCCTGCCCACAATGCCACGGTGGAAGAAGCGCGGGAGATTTTGGCGGACTTCATCGAAGCCCACGCGCCGGGGTTTGTCGCCGCGGACTTGCGAATCCTGGATGCCAGCACCGCGCCAAGCTCCGGGAAAAGCACGGACTGGTATCTGGCTGATCTTGCCGTGGCTCACAAAATGAAATGGGCAACACTGGACAAAAAGGCGCAACATCCCGCCGCTGTGGTTATTGAATAAAGCGTTCTTGCCAGTCGCGACACGTACTTTATAATGAGCGAATGAAGACTCTTACCATCACCGAGGGACGCGGACGGCTTGGGTATTGGCTCAAGAAGGCAACGCAGGGGGAGGATGTTGGCTTTCTGTTCGAGGGAAAGATCGTGGCGTTGCGCCCGGTGGAAGTGGTTTCCACGGATTATGCGCTTCAGGAATATGGTTTGACGCCGAAAGAAATGGAGGCGGCGGAGAAACGCATCGGCACGGAGATGAAACAGGCGCGGAAACGCGGGCAGGTCACCAAGTTCAAAGGTGGCAAGAATGATTTCCGTTGAACTGACCGGACGGTTCAAAAAAATCGTGCGACAGGCCGGGCGCGAGGAGGAGGTTTCCGCCGCCTTGAAACTCGTCATCGAAGGCTTCGGCAACCCGCACGCCCACACCGGCCTGGCGATCCGCAAACTGGGCGCGCATCTCTACGAATGCCGGACGGGGCTGGCATGGCGGCTCATTTTCGAGGCGCGCAAGGGTGTGCTGACGTTTGATTTTGCCGGCGACCACGACGGGGTGCAAAACTACCTGCGTGGCCAGCGTTGAAAAACGGCGGGATGAAAAACTTCACGATGAAGAAGCGAACTTTCAAAATCCAATGGGACTGACGATCCACTACACCATCACGCTGCCGGAAGAGTTCGGCTGGAAGGAGGCGGGGCGTCTCGTGAAGGAGATGCGCCGGCTCGCATTCAACGCGAAACGGCGCGGCGCGGTGGGCGGGGTCCTGCCTGCGGACAGCGCAGGCGAAATGCGCAAATGGGCGCTGGAATTCCGCGATTATCCCATTCCAGAAGAGCCGGGAAAATGGTGGGGAGCCGAGATTCGTCCGGAACGCGGATGGATTTTTCCCGTCGATGTGGGGGCCGGTTGCGAGCCGTTGTGGCTGGGGCTGTGCCAATACCCGGAGCGCGTTTTTGTCGGCGGCCACCACAGGCGTGTCACGGGCTTGCGCGGATGGCGCCTGCAACGCCATTGCAAGACGCAATACGCCAGCCTGCACGGATGGGGGCACTTCCGGCGGTGCCGTCTCGCCGTGATCGAACTGCTGGCGGCGCTGCGTCCGCTGGGATTCGGTGTGAAGATTTCCGACGAAGGCCATTACTGGCCGCGCCGCAGCGAAACCGCGTTGCGCGTGGAACTCGAAAAGATGAACCGCCTCGTGGCCGCCACGGCCGGCGCGTTGAAGGACGCCAACGACGAGGGCGCGATCGAGGCCGCGATTTTCGGTCATCCGCAGTTTGAAAGGCTGGAAGCCGAGGGCGAGGCGGAGCATGGAGACCCTCTGCGCAGGTTCCGCCGCGCTCAACATGACAGCGCGGACTAACGATATTTGATATGATCGCGGAATACTATTTCTGGAAATGGGCGGACAACGATCTGCCGGGCAAACCGGCGGAGGTTTATGCGTCGCTTTTGCGCGGTGAAATGCATCCGGCGTTGCAGACATTCGACGCGCGCCCGTTGGTGATGGAACTGAAAAAAAGCCGCCGCTAAAGGTCGCACACTCGGCGAGGAATGGGACTGGCAGGTGAACCCTGCGGCGTCGCCGGAGAAGGCGAATTTTGTGTTTGTGACGTGCCCCGAACCGGACACGTCGGAGAAACGGATGCGGCGGTTCCATGCGGATTTTTGCAAGCTGGGATTGAGCGGTTGCGACGAGAAGCGGGTGCAATTGATTCCCGGCTGCGGTCCCAAACTGAATGCCTTCATTACCGGCCAGATGCCTTGGGATCGGGCGTATGACATTACGGAGGACGATCTTCCGTTTTTGATCCGGCGCATTGATCCGCGTGAATGCGACCCCTTCGGCATTATCGAAGACAGGCGTGGGTATTTTGTCTAGTGCCGTGCAAAGGGACGGCGTTTCATCGTCGAGTGGGCGCAGAATCAGTTCTTGCCCGAAGGCACGATATGGGATCAATGGCGCGCCCAGGATGTGAAACGGCTGGCGGCACTGGGTGGCGTCAACCCCGATCATCCACTGCCCCACAACAAGGAACCCGATTTTCTCCTCTATGCCAGTACGCTGCGTATTTTCCAAGCGTTCTTGCGCGGCGAGCCGCGTCCGGCGCAGTATGCGTGGCGCAACATCAACCATCTTGTGCCATGAGCGACCAGCCCCTCTCAATCCATCCCGAAGTCCGCCGGTTGACGGATGAAAACGATTTGCTGCGTGAGGAACTGACCGCTCTGCTTTCCGACGTGCATGAACTGGTGGACATCGTGAAGCCGAACCTGCTCGCCATTTACCAAAAGAAAATCGGCGTGTGGGAGCTGCAGCTTTTGCAGGCACAATGCGAGGCGAAGCGCGCCAAACGCCGTCTGGAGCTTGCGCAGGCAAGCCTCAACCACGGCACCCCGCCGGACTGGAACGCCATCGACGGCCAGATCGAACTCGAATTTTTGCAGTGGCAAACCCGCATCGCAGAAGCCGTGGAAAAGCTGAAGGCGGCGGAAACCCGGCTGCAAAACCTCCTGCCGCCCGAACAGGATCGCGAGTTGAAGAAACTTTATTACGCGCTGGTGAAATTGCTGCATCCCGACGTGAACCCGGATTTGTCCGACGACCAAAGGCGGCTCTGGCTCCGCGTGCAGGATGCCTACGATGCGCGCGACATGCAGGAGTTGAAAGCCCTGCTACTCCTCGCCGAAAAAGGCGCAAATGTTCCGCCGCCGCCTGCCTCGTTGGATGTGTTGCGCAAGGAGCAGGAAACCTTGAGCAAGCAGATCACAGCAACGCTGGAACGCATCGAGCACATCGAGAGCCAGCCGCCGTTCACGCTGCGGAACGACTTGGAAAACGAGGCGTGGGTTGCATCGAGGCGCGATGAACTTGAAAAACAAACAGCGGAATGGCAGAAGCAGCGGGACGCCCTGTCCGCGCATCTGCAAACCCTCACGAAAGGAACTGGCGATGGAAAAATCTTTGGCAATAATTGACCCCGCGCTGATCGCGCTGATGCACGGCTCGTTCGGCAAGGACGGCGCATTGATGCCGTTCGCGCGGGAGATCATGCTCATCGAGTGCCACATCGCGGGCACGAGCCATCGGGATGTCGAATCCGCCGAGCCGGAGCTTCTGCCCGGCGTGCTGCTGCCGCTCAAGCGCGAGCCGGAGAATCCGCACGACGCGCTGGCGATCATGATTTTTGACGAGGCCGGGCGTCACCTCGGCTATGTGCCGCGCGCAAAAAACGAGGCGCTCGCACGGCTCATGGACGCGGGCAAGCTGCTGTTCGGCAGGCTGGAGTCGAAGGAATGGCACGGCGACTGGCTGCAAGTCGGGGTTCGCATTTACATGCGGGATTTTTAAGACGGTCGGAAAAAGTTCACCGGTGCGTCCGGCTCCACCACACTTTCCGATTCCATTCGGTGAGCGGTTTTTTCAACGCCCCCTTGCGCTGCAGAATGACATCGGCGTGCGCGACAATCACGGCATTCGGCATCAACAGCGTATTGAGGCACGATTCTTTCATCGCATCGAAAGCCTCGTGTTCCTTTCCCGCTCCCAGGAAAAGGCTCCACGCGATGTAGGCCACGGCGGGGCTGCGTCCCAAGCCCGCATCGCAATGAACAATCATGCGCGCCCCGGATGCGGAATGGCCCCGCGGCGCGAGCCAGTCGATCAGCGATTGGATGTCGTCCCGCGTTGGCGCTTCCGGGTCTGCCGGGTTGTCGATGTCCCAAAAATATCCGATGTAATGGTTCTCCGGCGGAACCCACGGCGGGCGAAGTTCAGAGACATCCGCACCGGGATTTTGCAGCGACACGAGATGGTCGGGCGTGAAACGGTCCGTCGCAAACGTCCAGTCTTTCGGGCAGGTGAAGATTTCCATGGCGGGGAATTTGAGGGTGCCATCCTGCCTTTTCATACCGGCCCTTTCAAGAACTCGAGGCAAGCCGCTACTGCGGAAAAACCTCGCGAAAGTCTCCCCGTCCCATCCCAGCGGCCCGAAAAGCGCCGGGGTGCATGCAGCGCCGCACCCTGACATGGAAAACATATCGAAAAGTTCCTTTGCCGTTGCGCACTGCCGCGTGTGCGATTGGTGGTGGCAGACGATGACGGCGTCTTGATATGCGGACGCTCGCCCTCAAACCCAGTCACAAACGCATCGCCGGTTACCACGCTTCGCTCGCCGACTTCTCCAAGCTCGGCGTGAAGCACGAGACCGCCGTGCGCGCGGCGTTTCAAGCCTTGCTCGAAGATTGCACCTCGCAGATCAACAAAGGCCGCGCCGACAAGTGGAAGCTCGTCCCCGAGTATTCGCTCAAGACCAAGGCCAATACGAAGATCACGCCCGACGGTGCGCTGCTCAACAGCTTCCGCCTCATGCACGGCCTGTGGGAGGCCAAGGACACCGCCGACGATCTCGACAGGGAAATCAAGGCCAAGTTCAAGCTCGGCTGCCCGCGCGACAACATTCTTTTCCAGTCGCCCGCCCGCGCCGTGCTGGTGCAGGACGGCGAGCGTGCGCTCGACCTCGACATTGCAAAGCCGGACAACCTTGTCCAAATCCTCCGCGGCTTTTTCGAGTATCAATCGCCCGCCTTCGACGAGTGGGAAAAGGCCATCGCCGATTTCAAAACAAGGCTGCCCGAATACGGCGCGGCTTTGCGCGACATCGTTCGCGCCGAGGAAAAAAGCAACGCTTCCTTCGCCGGGGCATTCACGAATTTCATCGCGCTTTGCCGGCAGGCGCTCAACCCGAATCTCGCCAAGGCTGCCGTCGAGGAAATGCTCATCCAGCACATCCTCATCGAGCACACCTTCTACGGGCAGATCGGCCGCTACGAAGCCTTCCCCGGCATCTGCCTCGTGGACACCTTCGAGACGGCGGAGAAAGCGCAGGCCGAGTTCGGCTTCTTCAACCCCGAGAACGCCGAGCGGGTGAAGCGCCAGAAAGCCGCGCCGGTCTTCGTCGTCATGGGCAACCCGCCTTACAACGCGTGGCAGCAGGACGAGAACGACAACAACAAGAACCGCAAATATGAGGAGGTGGATCGCCGGGTTAGAAATACCTATGGTGCCGACTCCGCAGCCACGCTCCAAAACAGTCTGGCTGATCCTTATATCAAGGCGCTGCGCTGGGCCTCGGATCGCATCGGCGAGGAAGGCATCGTCGCCTATGTGACGAACAGCGGGTTCGTCGATGGCATCGCTTGCGATGGCGTGCGCCGGCATCTCGCGCGGGATTTCGACAAAGTGTTCGTCCTCGAGCTCGGCGGCAACGTCCGCAAGAATCCGAAACTCTCCGGCACGAAGCACAACGTCTTCGGCATCCAGGTCGGCGTCTCGATCAATTTTTTCATTCGCAAACGGAAGGCCGCGAAAGTAAAGTCCGTGCCATGAGTCTCGCCGAAATCGAAACCCAAGTCCTCCAGCTTTCGGAGGAGGAACGCCGTCAGTTCGCCACTTGGTTTTTCCAGAATCAGGGAAAGATCCTGCCGCCGCCGCCGGATGAGGATGGCGATGAGAAGGCTGAGGTGAGCGAGGCCATGAAGGCCGAGCTGCTTTTGCGCAAGCAGGAATACTTCGATCACCCGGAGCGGTTCATCCGCTTCAATACGGACGAAGAATTGCGCGCCTGGTTTGAGGAAATCGCACGTGAAGGCAAGGCCCGAACTTCATCCACTCGTCCGGTTTGATCTGCTGGAAAGCTTCGTCTGGTATGAAGCTGAGCAGCCCGACTTGGGCGGAAGGTTCGTACGCGAAGCGGGTGCGAAGATCGAACGCCTGCCGGGCGAGGCATGGTTCTATCGTCCGCGCTTCTCCGACATTCGGCGCGCGAATCTGCGCACCTTTCGTCATGGCGTTTTCTACTTCGTCGAAGCCGACACGGTGATCGTGCTCGGAGTCCTGCACGCGGCGCGCGACAGCGAGGCGGAGTTGCGCTGCCGCCGGGAACTCTATGGCTGAGATTTTCCATCACGCTGTGCCCGGCGATTGGACGCGGGAGGAAAAGCTGCGCTACCTCGCGAAAACCGGGAGCGCCGGGGCGGTCGTGTGGACGAAGATCGCACCGAACAAAAGGCACCAGTGGCTGACCGGCGATCTTGAGTTGGAATTCGACGGGTTCCTGCCCATCGGGAGTAAGGAAGCTAAGCAGAGCGCGAGCAGTCCTGCCGTCTTCCGCACTTACTGCCGTGGCGTTTGCTCTAACAACGACGCCTATGTTTATAGCTTCGACCGCGAAGCGCTGACCGCTCGCGCTCTGGATCGTCAGGTTTCATGTTGGCCGCCAATTCCATTTCGGCCTCGGGCACGATTGAAGGGAGAGGAAGAAACGGCTCGAACGCGGCTCGTTTGGAGAGATCGGGATAGGCGCCATCAATTTCGATGTATTGCCAATACCATTGCGTGACTGTTGTGAAACGGGGGCGGGCAGGGCGGGGGAGGGGTTGGTACCATTGCGTACTGACCAACGGATAAAAGGTGCGCCAGGGCACGACTGCTTCCGCGGCAGTGCAATCCGGCGCGTTGAGGTTCAAGCCGATGGTGTAAAAAAGTCGTGGGAGGACTGGCCCATTTCGACGCGGCGCATCCAGTAGGAGACCTCGCCGGGATCAAGATCACAAAAGACGCGGCGCTCGAAGCAGGCAAGCAACGGAAGCCGGATAGAGCCGCACAGGTTGAACAGAATATTTGGGCGACTTAGCCGCTCTTCGAGTTGCGCTTTGGAAAGCCCGATGGTCTCCATCGCGTCGAGGTCTTGTTCCTCCCTTGGGGAACGATGATGGAGGAGGCAATAAGCTCCACCAAGACCTTCCTGAGCCAGCCTTTCTTCAAAGGCCCGGAGATGTTTGGCGTCCTCTGCGGCGTCTGCTGTTCCGGGGAAGTATTCAAGCCAGACGGCATCGACTCCCAGTTGACGCAACCCCAGCATCCACTGAAGCGGAACGGCAAAGTTGCCACCGCCAAGCAGATACTTTGCAGCAAAGCCGCATCCGACAAAAACCGTGGTTCCCTTGAGCTTTTCTTCGATTGCCACAAGTGGAAAAGACTAGGACAAGGCGCGAACCGAAGTCGATTGGATTTCTCCCACAGGGCAGTTGCTGCAGGACTGATTCTCATAGTCACGACACGCTGAAGCTGGCGGAGTTGTGTTTGCGTTGCCCGCCGTGCATCCCGCGCTTGTATCGCGCAAGCGTTTGCTTCATCATCCCGTCCGGAAAATCATGGCTGCAAAAGCGAAGAGTCTCCCCTGCCACATCAGCGGCGCGAAAAGCGCCGGGGTGCATGCAGGGCCGCACCCTGACATGGAAAACATATCGAAAAGTTCCTTTGCCGTTGCGCACTGCCGCGTGTGCGAGTTATGCGGCCACTTCGACGCTCGCCGGGCGGAGATCATGGCTGCGGGCTACAAGGAGGATGCCGCGCGCAATGAGTTCATCACCCCGTTTTTCGAGGCGCTCGGGTGGGATGTGCGCAATACCGCGCACCGCTCCGTCTATGAAAAGGATGTCGTCACCGAAAAGCGGGAAGACATCGCCGGCACCGCGCGCAGCGCCGACTACGCCTTCCGCCGCCCCGGCACGCACCTGACCGCTTTCTTCGTAGAGGCGAAAAAACCGAGTGTCGATATTCGCAACCACGACTCGTGCTACCAGGCCGTTCTCTATGGCTGGAACGCCTCCACGCCGCTTGTCGTCCTCACTGATTTCGAGCAGCTCCTCATCCTCGACGCCCGTTCGCGACCCGACAAAAACAACGCCGCGCGACACGTCCTCCGCGAGCACGGTTCCTACACCTACGCCGACTACCGCGAACCCGAGAAGTTTGCCGAAATCTGGGGCCTGCTTGCACGCGAACACGTCGCCGCCGGTTCGCTCGACAAAGCCGCCGCCGCGCTTCCCAAGCTCTCCGGGCGCATCCAGAAGGATGATCTTTTCGCTCGCGGCACACGGCCCGTCGATGAGGAATTCCTCGCCCAGATGGAACTCTGGCGCGAGAAACTTGCCAAGTCGCTCAAGCGCACCAACCATCACCTCGACGGCGAGCGCCTCACCTCGCTCACACAGCGCATTCTGGACCGGCTCGTCTTTCTCCGGTTCCTCGAGGATCGCGGCATTGAGCGCGATGTCACCTTCGCCGATCTCGGCAAGAGCGGTAGCGCGTGGCGCGATTTCCTGAAAATCTCCCGCCGCCTCGATGCCCGCTACAACGGCATCATCTACAAAAAGGATCCCGACGGCTGCGAAGATCCCGCGCTGGTCATCGACGATCCCGCGTTTGCCACTGTCGTTGAGAACCTCGTTCCGCAGAACTCCGATTACCTTTTCGGTTCCATTTCCGTTACCATCCTTGGCAGCATTTACGAGCGATTCCTCGGCAATGTCATCGTCGCCCGCGACAAAACTGCCATCGTCGAGCCCAAGCCCGAAGTCCGGAAAGCGGGCGGCGTTTATTACACTCCGGATTACATTGTCCGCTACATCGTCGGGCAGACCGTCGGCCGCTGCATCGCCGGAAAAAAACCCGCCGAGGTTGATAAGCTGCGCTTTGCCGACATCGCCTGCGGTTCCGGAAGCTTCCTCGTGGAAGTCTTCGCCTGTCTCATCCGCTACCACCTCGCGTGGTATCTCGCCGATGGCGGCGGAGAAGTGGGAAAAGAAAGGACTCCTGCGCAAGCGCGACATCGACGGCGACTACGTCCTCGCGCTCGCCGAGAAGCGCCGCATCCTCCTCGCCAACGTCTATGGCGTGGACCTCGACCCGAGTGCCGTCGAGGTCACCCAGATCTCGCTCTATCTCAAGCTCATGGAGGACGAGAGTTTCCCATCGACGCAATCACTCTTCGACTTTGAGAAGCATGCGCTGCTGCCGGATTTGCGGGAGAATATCATTTGTGGAAACAGCCTCATAGAAGATGATGTCGCAGACCTTCTTGGACTCAGCCCCGAAGAGAAGGAGAAAACCCGCCCGCTCAATTTTAAGTGGGCGTTTCGTAAAGTGTTTCGACGCGTCTCGAACGAAGGAAGCTCCGTCGTGAAAGAGACGGCGGATGATTACATTTTGCTGGGGGCCGATCCTACACACGGAAACTTAGATCCAGACCTGCCTTACAAAGCCAGTAAGAGTAAGAAACCGAAGAGCAAACCCGTGAGCAGCATTCACGAAACCGGTTTCGATGCCATCGTTGGGAACCCACCTTATGTCCGGCCTCATAACCTCACGCCAGAAACAAAGGACTATCTTTGGAAACGATACGAGACATTCACGCACAAGGCAGACCTCTACTGCGCCTTCATCGAAAAGGCGGAGCAACTACTCAAACCCGGCGGGCGCTTCAGCTACATTGTCTCCAAAGGCTGGATGCGGCTGAACAGCTTCCAAAAACTCCGCCGCGCTATTCTCAGTGCGTTTTCCGTCGAGCAACTGATTGAGTTTGGCTACCGCGTCTTCGCGGAAGCGCAGGTCGATACCATGGTGTTCGTCTTCGCCAAGACCGATCAGCAGACTCGCTCGAAGTCTAATGTTCTCGCGTGCAACATCGTGAAGTTCGATCAGTGGCCGCCCGACAGCGGCGCGTGGAATCGCATACCGCAACGAGCATTCGATGCGACGTTCGAAAATGTCTTCGACGTAACCGTCCGACCCGCTGCTGAAGCGATTAAAGAAAAGATGCGCAGAGGGCCGACTATCGGAAGCGAGTTTGATGTCTGCTTCGGGTTGAAAACGGGAGACGACAGCAAGTTCCTGCACACCACTCCCGGCCTGCATAATGAAGACCGTCCGTTGCTGCGTGGCGATGACGTGAAGCGTTACGCCGTCCACCCCAAAGGCGAGTTCGTTTGGTATGTCCCTCTCCAAATGCGCAAGCACCGGCAGACCGCACGACCTGGAGAACCCCGGAGGTTTGAGCAGCCAAAGGTTCTCGTGAAGGACACTTCCAAAGACTTCGCAGGCACCTACGATCCAAGCGGCTGCTACGTCAAAGATGTGCTCATCGTCATCCCGCACGAAGACAAGCCGTCGAAATACGATCTGCGCTTTGTCACCGCAGTCATCAACTCCACCGCCTTGCGCTACTACTATCGCTCGACGTTTCAGACGATTCATGTCCAGCGCGGTGAACTCAGCAATCTCCCATTACCGCCCGTCGATTTCGTTCAACTAGGTGACCGTGAGAATCACAATCTCCTTGCCACGTTAGCCGATAAGATGCTGGAGGCGAAAAAGTCGGAGGCGACGAGCAACGACGGAGTAAAACGTGAGTTTTGGCGGCGACAATGCGACATGCTCGACCGGCAGATCGACGAGTTGGTTTATGAACTGTACGGCCTGACCGACGAGGAAATCGCCCTCGTCGAGGGCGAAGCGTGATTTATGAAAAACAAAACAAACGACAAAGACAACCCCGCGCCCGCAGATGTGAAAAACAGGAAGGGAGCAGGAAAAGACGAGCCGCTTTTAATCACAAACGGAATCGAATACTAATGAACTGGTGACGCAAGCTGGCATCAGGCCTTATTGTTGACGGGAAGCCGTGGATACATCCAAAAAACCAAAAGACAGGCAGCCGTTTCCGACCTTCACCTCGCTGGCGGAAGCCGAAGCCTACAGCGACAAAACCGGCGATGCCTACTTCGAGATTTGCTACGACCTTGAGGGCAATCTGAATCTCTGCATCGAGGCCATGCACGATCTTTACGCCAGCGCGCCGTCAACGAAGCGCCCGAAAATGCAGACGGGTTTGGTGCGAGAGTTCATTTGTCCAGAAGGCTGGCCGAAGCATGCTAAAACGCTTGTGGCCATGCTGGTGGCGATTTCCCATTTCCGCCATGAGGACACCTGCCATGCCTGCACCATCAATGAGGCGATGACGGCGATGGAACTGGAAAAGGAGCATGACGGGACAGGTCTAAATGCGGGGTTTGACGGCAGAAATTTTGAGCCGTTAACACCTGCCGTTGCCGAAAATGCCCGGCGTGATTTGCTGCGGTTATGTGACTGGATTGAAAGCCGGTTGCACTTTGGAATTCACAGCGCTTGGTATCAATGCCCGGGCAGCTTTTCCGATGACGCGGACAAGTCGCACCTTGCAAACATCGGGATTGCGCAGCGGCACCTTGCCAGGTTTTCAGAGCGCGATCGAAAACGCTGGGAAGGCATCCACGGGCGCGCGGCGGAGAAACATCAAGCGGACATGAAAGCGTGGAGCACAGTCGGCAAAGTGCAGCACGATCCCGAACCGCGCACTTGGACGCATCCTAACGTTGATGCAAGGATCATCGGCTTGTGGCCTTTGGTGGTTCGCTACAACTGGACTTACACGGATTTGTTAAAAGTGCTCGATCGTCTGTTTCCGGCTGGCGGCGGCGACCGCCGTTATCCGCTCGACTGCGTTGAGAGCCTGAAAGTCCACTGCCGGACGATCTGCGGTCTTACCAAGTCCGGCAAAGGCAAAAGCGCCAAAGGGCTTCCCGTTGGCTGGCAGGTCGCGGATCGGCTTTTTCCGCGCATGGGAAAGTAAAAACGGGGAAATACTTTCCCATAGTCTGCTTTTTGTCGGTTTTTCATGGTGCGTGGCAAAATCGTGCGCGTTATGAAATCAAAACCAATACTCCGCGCCGCAAGCAACGGGCTTGGCGTTCCGGCCCGGATTTTTTCTATTCCGCACACAAAGGGGGAGGCATGGCCATGATTCTGGTCAATTCCAGTGCCATCCGCGCCGTCGGCTACGACGGATACACGCTCTCCGTTTTGTTTCACACCTGCGACACCATCTACGATCATCCCGGCGTGCCTTGGTCCGTGTATGCAGGGCTGATGCAAGCCTCATCCATGGGCGCTTATTACAACCTCTGCATCCGGGGAAAATACAGATAACGGCATGGAAGCATCGGAAACACAGCAGCACCTTTTGCAGCATGTCCG
Organism: uncultured Verrucomicrobiae bacterium; assembly: GCA_963751395.1. GTDB lineage: Bacteria > Verrucomicrobiota > Verrucomicrobiia > Chthoniobacterales > Chthoniobacteraceae > CAVVUC01. Next base: position 761,547 of record CAVVUC010000002.1, read on the forward strand.
GCAGCTTGCCGCCGAAGTGGCGGAGTTGAAGCGGGAGGGGGCCGCTCCGCTCACCGACGACCTCGCCCAGTGGATCGCCGCGCAATTCGTGGTCGCCGCAAGGGCGGCGGCGCGCAATGCGGCAGACGGCTGCGTGGATTTGAAAACCCTGCGCGGTTTGTGCGCCGATGTGGTTGCGCTACAGCGCGGCGATCACGGGGCGGCAAGGCTCAAGCTGGAGCGTGAGCGTCTGGATCTTCATCTTCAGGAGGCACGGGAACGGTCGGAAGCCTTTTGTATCGAGTGGGCGAGAGACCCGGAAAATCACGGCAAGATTGCCGGAAACACATTGACCAAGGAAGAACAGGCAAAGCGCATCCGCGAAATTTTTCGCATGTCCGAACCCAAAGCCGGCATTTCGAAGGAAGCCATCGAGGAGATGGAGCGGGCGTTGAAATTACTTTGACCGCGAAACCATGCTTGATCCGACCCAGTCCGGGTCAATCCGAGTGAATCCGACCCATGAATAAACCGAGAAACGGCAAAATCGCCCGGCTTCCCCACGGCGTCCGCGAACAACTCAACCGCCGTCTGCAAAACGGTGAGCAGGGCAAAACCCTCGTGGCATGGCTCAATTCGCTTCCAGCGGTGGCTGTCATGCTCGCAACCGAGTTTGACGGCAAACCGATCCGCGAACAGAACCTCTCCGAGTGGCGCAAGGGCGGCTACCGCGACTGGCTCCTGCGACAGGATGCGATGGAGGCGGTGCGCCGGCTCAATGCCGGCGATTCGGAGTTGCTGGAAACAGCGGGCGCCGGGTTCGCCGACAAAGTCGCCTTGTGGCTCACGGTGCGCTACCTCGTCGCCGGGCAAAACATGGAAAACGAATCGGGTGAACTCGACTGGCGGCGCCTGCGCGAGTTTTGCAGCGATCTGGTTGCCTTGCGGCGGGGCGACCATTCCGCTGCACGGTTGTCCATCGAGACCAAACGTCGGGCGGCCCGGCAAGAGGTCCTGGCCGGGCGCCTGGAGGCGAAGGCTGCATTCGGCGCCCCCGTTGAGCAGGCGAGCATGCCGTTTGGCAAAAGCGAGGGTGCGCGATGAATGCGCCAGGGTGCGGCTGGTCCGCCGCGTCAGTCAATGCAGCTTTCGGTGCGCCTCGAGGTTGCCAAGAAATCAGTTGGCAAGAGGGATGCAGCCACGTATTAGGGGATGCTTGACACATGAATGGCCTGTGAACTGCTGACGACTTGAGAAATCGCCGCACCAAAAGGCCATCCATGCAATCCAACAACAACTCATGGCCGGCCTCGTAAAACAGGCCGGCAACTCACCGAATAGAGGCAAGATTGTGACCAACGACGATTCATCCAAAGCAAACAGCGTAAAATTCGCAGCGCAAACCTTCACCGCCGGGCAAAAACTTGCGGGTTGCTACACATTGCAGCGAAAGCTCGAATCCGCGGCATCGGAGGGGATAACGGTCGCGTGGCTTGCGCGCGACGAAGAGCTGCAACGAGACATCGCCCTTTACTTCCTCCCCGACAGCGTGATGGCGGACAGCCGCGCGATGTCTGAATTGCGGCAGGAAGTGAAACGCAACCGGCAGATGATTCACCCGCACATCCTGCGCGTGCATGAGTTGATTGAAGAGGCCGACTGGGCTGCGATCTGCATGGATCACGTCGAGGCGGAGAGTGTTGCGGCGGTGCGGGGAAAAAGCAGGGCAGGGCATTCCAGGTTTCCGAAATTCAGGGATGGGTCGCGGAGCTTTGCAAGACCGTCGATGACGCGCACAAGGTCGATCTGCTCCATCGCGATGTTACGCCGGAGAATCTGCTCGTGGCGAAATCCGGGGAACTGGTCGTCGCGAATTTTGGGATCACCCGCTGCGTGCTCGATTCCCTGAGCCGCTCCGGCCAGAAAATTGTTGGCGACGGCAACCTTGCCTACCTGAGTCCGCAGCAACTCGATGGCATGCGTTCGGAGAAAAGCGACGACATTTATTCGCTCGGAGCGGTCTTGTACGAATTGCTCACGGGCAAACCACCGTTCCACACCGGCGAACTGGTTTCGCAGATTCTCAAGAGCGTTCCGCCGTCGGTCTCGAAACGCCGGAGCGAGCTTGGTCTCGCAGGCGAACCGTTGCCGGAGGCGTGGGAAAAAACGATCGCTGCGTGTCTCGAAAAGAAGGTCGAATCGCGCCCGAAGACCGCGGCTGAAGTGCTCGCGAGATTGGAACTGAAGAAGAGTGCGGCCCCCGCAGCCGCAAAGGTGTCGCCCGAACCGGAAGTTCAAAAGCAGGAGACCAGGCGGCCGGAACCCGCCAGGACCGCGCCGGGTTCCAAGCCGTGGCTGTCGCAGAAACCCGCGATTCCCGCCGAAGCGACTGTTGTTGCCAAATCGTCGGTGCCTGCTCCGGCGGAAAGTCGCGATGCAGCCGCCGCCTCGATGATCAAGGCTCCGGAAGCAGAAAAAGCGGCGGCTCCGGCCAGGAGTGCCGAGCCGGCGAAGTTCATGGAGAAAAAGAAACCCGAGGCCCACAAGCCGGCGGAACCGGCAAAGGCCGAATCCAAAAAGCCGGTGGAGAGCAAAGGCAAACAGGGGGCGACAACTCCGAGCGGGTTTCCGCTTGCCGCGTTTGTCGAAGTGGAAGCTGGTTCCGTCGGGAGCCGCCAGAGATCGAAATTTCCGCTGGTTGGCGTCGCCGCGGCGGTTGTTTTGATCGCCATCGGGGTCCTCGGCTATTTCTTGTCGAACTCCGGCTCGACGGGCGAGAACAAGAATCTCGGATTCACGCCCTCGGTGGAGTCCACGGACTCACAGATAACCCACGCGAAAAATCAAACGCCCGTCACCGCTCCGGCGAATCTGGATCGCGTTTCCGTGCCGGAAAAGGCGGCGACCGAGAAGCCGGCGAACAAAGCGGAGCCAATCGTGGTTGCACAGGCATCGGCTCCGAAACCTGCGGCGGCTGGCCTCGCGCCCGGCACCACTCCGACACCGAAATCAGATGCCGCGGTCAAGGACGCGAGCGCCAAGATCGCAGAGGCGCAGCAAGTCGTTTCCGAGAAAGCACGCGCAGCCGAGCAGGCGAGGCAGACGCTTGCAGCCGCCGAAAAACTTCGTCAGGAAAAGGCCGCAGCGCAGAAGCAGGCACAGGCTGCAACCGACGAAGCGCAAACGGAGGCGGGCAAAAAGACCGCCGCCGTATCGACCGCGCAGAAAGCCGCCGAGGAGGCCGCGAACAGCCAGAAGGCAAAGGCGGAGGCGCAAAAGAAAGCCGAGACGGAGGCCGAGGAGGCACAGAAGCTCGCGGCGGAGAAAGCCCGCATCGCTGTGGAAGCGCGCAAGGCTGCGGAGGAGGGTGTCATGGCAGCCCGGGATCACCAGGCGCAACAGCAGCGCGCCGCAGCGGAGTCAGAGGCATTCCAAAAAGTCGTTGCCGAAAAACAGCGGATTGCCGCCGAAGCAGCCAAAGAGGCAGCCGATGCGGAGGCCAGGCACCAGCAGCAGGCACAGGCCGCCAAGCTTGCCGAGGACGAAGTGGTGCAGGCGCAATTCGCCGCCGAAAAAATCCTGGCCGCGGACAAGGCGCGCAAGGCTGCTGAAGAAGCAGAAACCGTTCGCCTGGCCCGCGCAAGGGACCGCGAGCGCCTGGAGCAGCAAGCCGCCGCAGCACTCAAGGCCGCCGAGGAGGCGCAGCGTCTTCTCGACAGCGCGCGCAAAGCGGCGGAGGAGGCGGAAAAACTGGGTAAGGAGAGCGAACTTGCACAGAAGAAGGCGGAAGCCGCCGCGCAGGAACTTGGGAACAAACCGTCCATCACTGTCGGAACTTCCGGAGCGATGGCCGGAGCTGTTCAACCGCAAGACACTGCGGAGATCAAGCCGCCGGGGAAGGTTCGGAATCCAAAGTCAAAAATCGACAAGACACTGGAGAACGGGCTGGGCATGAAATTTGCACCTGTCGGCGATGTGCTTTTCTGTATCTGGCCCACACGAGTCCAGGACTTCAACGCCTTTGCGAAAGCCACGGGCCACAAGTCCCCGGCCTGGCGTGATCCGGGATTCAAGCAGGAAGCGGATCATCCGGTCGTCAATGTGAACTGGAATGATGCGATGGCATTTTGCAAATGGCTGACTGAGAAGGAGCAAAAGGAGGGGCTGCTTGCGCCGAATCAAAGCTACCGCCTTCCGACCGATCTCGAATGGAGCGGGGCGGTTGGACTGCCCGCGGAACCCGGTCGTAATCCCGAAGCGCGGGACATGGATGTTGCGGACGTCTATCCCTGGGGAACCGACTGGCCTCCTCCCAAGGGCGCTGGCAATTACACCGGCGAAGAAACGAATTCGGATGTCGCCATCAAGAACTACGATGACGGTTTTCCCTGGACGTCCCCGGTGGGCAGTTTCAAGCCGAACAAGTTCGGGCTTTACGACATGGGAGGCAACGTCTGGCAATGGTGCGAGGATTGGTGGAACGACGAGCGCAAAGCCAGGGTTCTTCGAGGCGCGTCGTGGTATAACGGGGCGCTGAGACTCAGCCTGCTGTCATCGTGCCGCGTTCACAACGCACCCGACGGCACGACTGACAACTATGGTTTCCGCGTGGTGATTGCAACCAGAGGCGCCAAGAAATGAGCCGGCTTATTTCGTTGTTTCACCGAATGAGCGAGCCCCGGTTTTTCTTCCAAGAATATCGTTGCAAGCCCGTGGTATTTGCGTCCATTCATAGCCACACTATGACAACGAAATTCAGGCACGCAGCTTTGATCGCCTTCCTTGTGAGCCTTGTTGCGGCACAAATGACAGTCGCGCAGGATCAGGAGTATTTCAGAGTGCTGGAAGCCCCCAGCCAGATCGCGCCAGTTGTTCAGATTCAACCCGAGGACGAAAACAAATACAATCTGGCCGTCGGTCCGGTGCGCTTCAATGTTGCGGCCGGTGTGGGAATCGAATTCAACGACAACATCACTTACTCGGAGACCAACCGTGAATCGGATGTCATCCTGCGCCCGTCGCTGAATCTTGATTCGACGGTGAAGCTCAGCGAACTGAACACCCTGCGCTTCTCAATCGGAGTTAGTTACGCAAAGTACTTCCAGCATCCCGAATTCGACACACGCGGCATACTCCTGTCTCCCAACTCCGAACTCGCCTTCAGTGTTCATATCAGCGACGTCATCATCACCATCCGCGATCGAGTCAGCTATCAGGAGGATCCCTATACCTTCTCCTTGCTGAGCAATGTCGCGACTTATCGCCGCTGGCAGAATCTCGTGGGTGTGAATCTCCAATGGGCGATCAATCCCAGCGTGGATCTCTCGGGCGGCTACGAGCATTACAACCTGTGGACGAGTCAGGAGCAGTTCAAGTCGCTGGAGAACTCGATAGATACCGTCTATCTCCGGCCCTCGGTCAAGATAACTCCCGCCTTTACCCTGGGACTCAATGCCTCTGCGAGCCTGGTGAATTATTCGCAGAGCATTCAAAACAATGGCCAGGGCTACATGCTGGGTCCGTTCGTCAATTTGCAGTTGACGGATAACACGAGTGCCTATCTGGAAGGCGGCTATCAGTTGTTGAACTTCGACGATAATGGCACGATCGGCGACAACTCGAACTCAAGCTCCTGGTATCTGAAATCAAGCATACAGAATCAACTCAGTGACGTTCTCAGTCATCATCTGGGCTTTTCCAAAACTGCCGAACTCGGCTATGGCACGAATTTCTACACCCTTTACCATCTTGAGTACGGGGCAAGTTGGAAGTTTGCCCCCGATTGGGTTCTCTCGCCAGCCGCGTTCTACGAGAACTACAAGACTTCCGGCACGGACTCCGAAAGCGCAAACCGCCTCGGCCTCGCCGTTGGCCTTCGTTACGTGTTGACGCCCTCGGTTACTCTGACCCTGGACTACCGCTTCCTGACGCAGGACGCAAACGCCGTGGGTGCCGATTACTACCAGAACTCGGTGCTGCTTGGTCTGTTCTACAACTTCTGATGAAAAAGTTCTGTGCCAGCCTGACGGTCTTACTTTCTTTAGCAACCGCTGGTCTGGCACAGGAGAAGGCGTTTGCGCAGACGCCTCAAACAACGGAGGTCGCGCCGGTGGCGGTCCAGTCCGTCATCGCATCCGGGGATCGTGAGACTGTTCTGGGTGTGGGGGACATCGTTTCGTTCGCCATCCAGGAAGATCAGGATCCAGCGGTCAAGCTTCGCGTCACCGATACCGGCGAACTGGACATCCCCTATGCGGGGCGCGTTTCCGCAGCGGGAAAAACATGCGGCTCCGTGGCGGCGGAAGCAAAGAGAAAGCTCGAAGCGAAATACTACTACACCGCGACGGTCAAACTGGGCATCGAGCAGAAGAACAAGGCATCTTCCCTTGCCAAAATCTACGTCTCCGGCTTCGTGAGATTGCCGGGACCGCAAGACCTTTTTCCCGGCGAAAAGATGACCGTGAGCGCCGCGATCATCAAGGCTGGCGGCTTCGCGCAGTTTGCGAATGAGCGGAAAGTCAGAGTGACACGAAAAGGCAGGGGAGCCTCGGAGAACAGCATCGTGGACGTGAAAGCCGTGCTCGAAGATGGCAATCTTTCCCAGGATCGCGAGGTGCAGGACGGCGATATGATTTTCGTTCCGCGCCGTCTCTTCAACTACTGAAGCATGGAACCCGAGATCATCTCCGCAGCACCTTCGTCGCATGATTGGTTCACACGCCTCCGGCTGAAGTCCTATCGGTTCAAACACTTGATCCGCCGGAATTGGTGGGTGCTTGCTCTGACGGTCAGCATCGGCCTGGCAGTCGAAGCATGGCTGCTCTTTTCGGCCCCGGTCAGGTATCGGTCCGTGGGTTTATTGAGCGTCAGTGAGCGAATCAAAATGCCCGATGGCACACAGACCCGGGAAGACGACGAGCACTTTTACGGGACACAACTCGAGATGCTCCAGAACCCCGACATCCTTGCCCGCGCCCAGCGGCGTCTCGCGCTCGACAACCTCCAGCTTTCAGGGACAGTCGAAATCACGCCTGCGCTGACCCCGCGCACCTCTATTTTCACCATTCGAGGCGTCGGCCTGCACCCGGAACATACCCGGCGATTTGTCGATGCCGTCATGGAGGAATTCATCATCTTCAAGCGCGAGCAGCTTGGGCAGACCACCAACACCGCCATGACGCAGATCAGCGTGGAACTGGCGCGGTTGAGCAGCGAGCGCGATTCCCGCGAGAAGGAACTCCAGCAGTTCATCAAGACGAACAACATGGCGTTCTGGGATGAGCAGGGAAAAACTGCCGCCAAATACCTTTCCGATCTTAAAACCCGCCAGGCCAATCTCGCCACGGAGTTGCAGAGTCTCGAAAACCTGACCACCGAACAATTACTGAGCCGCCCTTCACAACAGAACTCACATCGGGCAGAACGATGGTTCGTCCGGTCCGCCCACCACCGCCAGCGATCTTAACCAGCAGTTCACCCTGAAGTCCCAGGAACTCATCCAGAAGCAGGCCGAAGTCGCCGAGAAAAGCCGGATTTGGCGCACGGATCATCCAAAACTGATCATGCTCAAGAACGACGTCGCCGCGCTCCAACGGCTGCTCGGCACAATCAAGACTCAAAACCGCGAGACCTCCCAAGTTCGAATCCAGGCGATCAAGGCCGAACTCGCCGGTCTGGATACAAGCGTGAAGAACTGGGAGACAAAGGTCATGGAAGCGAGCCAGAAAGACGCCGAGTATCAACGGCTCGAAGGCTCGCTCAATCGCACCAACAAACTCTACGAGCAGTTGCTCATGAGCATTCGACAAATCGGCATCGGAGAAAAAGTCGATACCGGCTCATTGCAGATCATGCAGCATGCGACCCTTCCAGTCGAAGTCCCGCGCGGCACCGCCCGAAGGCTGCTCACGGGTCTCGCGCTTGGCATCATCGCCGGAAGTCTGCTTTTGATGCTTCTGGACCGGGCCGATGACCGTGTTTTCGTCCTCGGCAGAAGTTATGGAACTCTTTACCGAGCCAATCCTTGGCCAGATCCCCAAAGTCGAAGCCGCCCAGGGCCAGGAGGGAATTCCGTTGCTGCAAATCGAAGACGAACGCTACACCTACGCCGAAGCGTTCCGCAGCCTCCGCTCCTCGCTCATCTTCATGCCGAATCAGAGCGAGTTGAAGACGTTGCTGGTCACCAGTGCGATTCCGGGCGAAGGCAAATCGACCATCGCCAGCAATCTCGCCATCACGATGGCCGTCGCCGGTGCTCGTGTGCTCCTCGTGGATTCGGATTTGCGCCGCGGCGATCTTGCCACGCTTTTTGAAACCGATGGCCGCCTGGGCCTGTCGAGCGTGCTTCGCGGGGAAGTTCTCTGGAAAAACGTGGCTCAAGAAACCAGGTATTCCAAACTCCTGCTGCTTCCACGCGGGCCGGTCACGAATCAATCCGGCGAGCTTCTGCTCCGTCCGATCATGGACCATCTCCTCGCCGAGTGGAAGGAGGAGTTCGATCTGGTTATCTTCAACACCTCGCCGATTCTGGCCACTGACGACACGCCGACCATCGCTCCAAATTTCGACGGCACGCTCATGGTCATGCGCGCCCAGTTCACCTCTGCCCGGCTCGTCCGCAACTCGCTCAGCGCCCTGTATCAGCGCCAGGTCAACGTGCTCGGACTCGTTCTGAACGGCATCGATATCCAGACGCCGGACTACTACTACTACAAGTATCCGAAGTACTACGCCGCGTAGATAGCAGGGAGGGCTTGTGTGCCCTAATCTGTGCCCAAGGGGCAGGGGAAGGATGCAGTTTTGCCCACAGCCATAATTTTGGATGGGCGGATTGCGTGGACCCGACACTGAGGATTCATGTGGGGCTGGCGTGTGACGTCACGGTGGAGGTGACGATGGTGAAACGAATAGGCGTGAAGCAGAGGCAGAGAGAGGAACTGCCGACGTTCCATGATGCGCTGAAGGTTTCTGCGCAAGATCAAGATCGGCCAATGCCGGGAGGTGCGCTCATGAGCGATTGCGAGCCGGTTGGAAATCCGACGACGCAAAAGCGGAACGGCTTCGCACTCGCCTGTATGCAGGCAAGCCCAACCGCTTGCACGCACCGGCCAGGGATTTCTTGGCATCTTTGATTTTGAACAGAGTGTTGGTCTGCTGCATCACCGGTAGCAGGAGTTTGTTCACCAAAGACTCCGCCTGTGCGAATATTGGAACGTGATAAGGCGTCGTGGTCTTGTGCCGGAAAAATGTGAACTGCTTCGTGATCAGGTTCAGAGGCTGATGCGGAAATCGGCGAGCATTCTCTTCGCAACGGCTTTGTCGGTGGTTTCCAAGCATTTCTTTTTCCGCTTGCCGCGCTGCTTGATGAAGGCATAATACTTGCCTGTCGATGTATAACGCTAGAGACAATCTCCAACTTTCTCAAATGGCTTTGGCTTTGGTGCAGCCTGCTTGCTTCTTTTCAACACGAATTAGCAAACAGGGCACAAGGGTGTGTTTGAGGTTGGTTTAAATATCTGTAAGTCGTTGACATTCAAATAGAAGGGGTCTTAGCTCAGTTGGTAGAGCGCCTCAATGGCATTGAGGAGGTCAGGGGTTCGAATCCCCTAGGCTCCACTTCTTGTTCTTCAAAAACTTGTGTAAGGATTTTTCGATCCTCGCCAGCTCCAGTGGAGAGAATGTCGCTGAACACCACAGGCTCCATTCTCCGCGTTGTTGGCAACTTGCGTTGCTCGCTGTCGAAGCTGCGAGCCAGCAGATTTCATGGCTTTGTGATTTTCAAACGCACAAACCTCTTCGGGCCGGTTCCGGCGGGGACGATGACTGTCAGCGTCTGAGTGGTGTCGTCGTCGAAACTCGGCGTGGGGTTTTGGTCAATGCCGCTGCTGCTCCAGCTTCCGGCGGCAAGCGTGTCGCTGTATTCGACGGTGAATGTCGCCTGGCCGGCAGCGACCTTGCGGCGGGTATAGCTGAACTCAAGGTTCGAGCCATTCTTCACCAGAGAGCCGATTGCCGGAGTGCTGGCTTTCGGGTTCGAGAGCGTCGCCCATTCCATGAGATTCGCGAGGCCGTCGTGATCTGGATCGGCGCTCGGGCCGATGATGTTCTCGTCGGTGACTCCGGGCCAATTCAGGGCCTGCCAGTCCTCGAAAACTGCGGGATTCCGCGCCACGCTCACGGCGAGCGTGCGTGAAACCTCGCCCAACGCGTTCGAGGCGGCGAGGCGCAGCACGTAGTCGCCCGGCTCGGAGAAAACAACGGTCGTGGCGGGGCTGGTCTCGTCGCCAAAGGCCGCAGTGCCCGGCCCGGATACAAGTTCCCAAATCGAGCCGGTTGCTCCCGAGGTCGTGCCGCTGAGATTGGCGGACACTCCGCGCATCGCGGCGGGCGCGGTGCCGGGAGCCACCGTGGGCGCGGACGGCGTGCCGGTGCTGTAGGTGATGCTGAGTTGAGGCCGCAGCGCGGTGGTTGCATGATCGTCGGAAACGAAGCGGGCGAAGATATTGCTGCCCGAGGTGTCGCCCGCCATGGTGAGCATGAAGCGCAGCGGGCGGGCTGCGGAGAGGGCGGCATTGGCCTCGGTGAGGAAGGCGGGAGGAAGGGAAAAGGCGCACTGAGTGCCGACGGGCAGCGCGGCAGTGTCGAAGCCGCTGTAGCTGCCGATGACAGTGGTGGAGAAATCGGTCCCGCTCTGGCCGCCCGGAGTGCCCCAGAGGTTGGCGGTGGTGGAACCGGTGCGGGAATTCCAATCCGCCCCGCTCCCTGCACCGACAGTGGCGGAGGAGTTGGAGTTTCCGGTGCCTTCGACGATGTCCTTGAGCAGCGGGCGAAGTTCGAGGTTGTTGACGCTGCCGGTGGAAGTCGCCGCGATCCAGAGATCGAATGCGGCGCTGGTGATGGTGGAGTTTGCCGGGATGCCGGCCAGGGCGAAGGAAAACAACCCGCGCATCGGCTGGTTGTTGAAACGGCCGATGAGGAGTTGATCGCGCGCGCCGGAGTTCCAAGTGCCCGAGTCTCCCCGGATGAAGGTGGCGATGTGGCCGTAGCCGTTCACCCCTTCGCGGAAGGTGACGGTATTCGTGACGGTCGGGCTGGCGTCCGCCTGCACCGTCCGCTCGGCCAGGCCTTGCAGCGCCTGGCCGTTCACCGTGACGGTGGCGGTGCAGCGCAGCGTGTAAGTGCCGGTGGCGGAAAAGTGGACGCGGGTGTCGGCGGCGGCCGGGTTTTCAAATGTCGCCGTGCCGGGGCCGGAAACGAGCGACCATGAAACCACGGGCGCGCCAAACGCGGCGTTGAAGGTGACTGCGGCAGTGACGCGCAGATCGGGTTGAAGGCCGGGAATCCCGATGCCATCGGCAGCCGGACTCGTGATGGCGACGACCGGAGGAGGCGTCGTCACGCTGCCGGTCACGGTTCCATCGCCCAGATAGATCCCGCCGGTTTCGATAAGGATGTCGCCGTTAATGGTCCCGTTGTTGATCAAGGTCGCTCCGCCTTTCACCGTCACGTTCGAGGTCACGGAACCTTCGATATCGAGCGTGCCCGCAGTGAGCGTGGTCGGGCCGGTGTAGGTGCTGGCACCCCCGAGGGAAAAGCTGCCCGCGCCGGTTTTGAGCAGGGCGCCGTCACCGGAGATGACGCCGTCGAACGCAGAATTGCTGGTGCCGTCAATCGTGAGATCCGCGCCGCCGAGTTGCACGCGCGAGCCGGAGCCGTCGCTGGCGTTGATCCCGGCAAGCGTTTGAAAATTCACGCCCGAGAGATCGAGCACGCCGCCGTTGCCGAGCGATACGATGGTCGCGGCGGGCAGACGGTTGCCGATGCCGGTGCCGGTGTTGAACCACTTTTTCGCAAGGTAGGCGTCCACGTCCAACTGCTGCTGGCTGGTGAGCGTCGTGTTAAACATCATCACCTCGCCGATCTGCTCGCCGCCGTAGCGATTGGTGCGGTCGCGGGCCAGCGTGTTGGCGCTGACGTTGGCCGTGGTGAACGCGCCGATGCGGACGAGGTTGCTTGCGGCAGGCATAATGGTGGTGGTGCCGGTGACTGCGGCACCATTCAACCAGGTGGTTCCGTTGCGGATGTTGGCGGAGGCGTAGGTGCTGTTCCAGATCGCCGCGCCGGGACCGCCGGAATGGAAATGGTAGTCGGTGGCGGTTGAACCCAGGAGGAAGTTGTCGTTGCTGGTTTTGCCGACCCAGAACATCGCGCGGATGTCAGTCATGGCGGCATTGAACTGCATCCAGTCGGCGGCGGTCGGCGTGGCTGTTGAGTAGTAGGCATACGCGCCGAAATCCACCAGCGACTTCGCCGGCCCCGCCAGCGAGAGATCGGTGATGAGCGACGGCTGATTCGCCGCAGTGCTTTGCGAGACAAACGTGCCTCTTCCATTCGCGTCGTTCCACTGCGCGAGCGCCGTGCCGGAGCTGACCAGCGATCCGTCATTCGTCGCGTCGAGCCAGAGCACTGGCGCGTCGGTCATGGCGAGGCGCAGTGTGCCGCCGAGGATGGTGACGCTGCCCGTGAACGTGTTGGAGGCGGTGAGGACAAGCGTGCCGGAGCCGGTCTTCACGATGTTGCCGATGTTGTTAATGAACGCGATCGAGCCGAAGATCGTTGTGCCGTCGCCGTCGAACGTGACGGTTTTTCCGTTGAGGTTGAACGGAAACGGGCCGGTCTGCGTGAAGCGGATCACCGCTCCGGAGTCGGCGGTGATGGTGACGGGTTGCTTGAAGTAAAAATTCGCGGCGGAGCCGGTGAACGTGACGGTTCCGTTCGCCACGCGAAGGCTCGCGACATCGTGGGAAGCGCCGTTGAACCCGGCAAGGCTCACGGAATAGGCGAGCGGCGAGCCGGGATTGGTCGAGGCGAAAGCGGCGTGACGTCCGCCCGCCCACGCTTCCGTCGTGGCGAGGCCGCCCGGCGTTTTTGTCCAGCTACTCGTGAGCCAGGTGTAGCTGCTGCCGCTGGTTACCGATCCCGCAGTGCTGCCGTTCGGGTCGAAATACCACGGCCCGATTGCGAGTGCGGCGACTTCGGTGGACGGCAGGCTGTCGCCAACAGCGCTGCGCGTCGCGACGACGTAATAGTAAGTCACGCCGTCGGTCACGGCGGTGTCGGTGAATGCGTTGGAAGCCGGCGCGCCGATCTCGGTGTAAGGCCCGCCCGGGACAGTCGCGCGACGAACCGAGTATGCCGCGGCTCCTTCGGTGGGAAGCCACGAGAGCGCGATCTTCCCAAGCGAAACGGAGGCGGTCAAGTCCGGTCGGGATGTCAATGTCTTCGAGCGGCGTGATCGAGCCGGAGCCGACGATCACGCCGGGAAAACTCGCGGCATTCACCGCAATCCCCTTGCGCTGGATCACGCCGTTGATGATGAGGCGTTTCACCGTCACGTCTCCCGAGGGCAGCGTCAGCGAGCCGTTGATGGAGAGGGAAACGGTGGAGGCGATCGTCGCGGTCGAGAGATTCAGGTTGCCGGAAACCGTGAGCGTGCCGATGCCCGTGAGCGAGCCGGTGACGGTCAAGGCACCCGTGCCAGTGGACACCGTCGCGTTGCTGGCGACATCGAGGCTGGCAAGGCTGGCCGAAGTGCCGTTCAACAAAAGACCCGTGCCGGCTCCGAGCACAGCCCGGTTCGCGCCGGGAAGCGCCGCGCCGCCTGGTTGAAATGCGAGCGTGCCCGACTCGATGATCGTGTCGCCGGTGTAAGTCAGGTTCGCCGGACGCGACCAATTCGCGCCGCCTTTTTTAATGAAGTTGCCGTTCACCGAGACGGGCGCATTGAGTTTGCCGCCCCACCATTCGAGCGAGGACGCGGTCAAGGTTCCGCTGCCGGACACGATGCCGCCATCCATCACGAGCGTCCCAACGGTCTCGCTGTATGACTTCAGGTTGAACGTGCCGCCGGGCATGACGCGCAGGGTCGCGGAGTTCGGAATCCGGTTACTGGCTCCGAGCGCCAGTTCGCCGGTGTGAACTTCCACGGGACCGGTGGTGGAAAGCGAACTCGACAGCGTCGTCACCGCACTTGAGTAGAAATCCGCTTTCACATAGCCCGCCGCGCCGGACGCGCCGCTCTGCGGCCATGTTTTCGAGAACTGCACCGCCGGCTCTGTTCCCTTGGTCACCGTCGCGCCCGTGCTCGTGAACGCGATCGTATCGACCCGGCCGTTGTAGGTGACCCGCACCGTCGCGCCGCTCGCGCTCGAACTGACCAGCTCGGTCGCGAGCACGGGCGTGACGCCGACTTTGCGCGGATGCAGGACGGTGAGGAAATCGTCCGAACCACTCGGGCTGTTCCGGACGGAGAAATAATTCAGCCGTTGGAACGAGAATGGATTGCGGCCCGCATCGGGAGCGCCGAAACGCGAGTCGCCCTGCATGGTGAACATGCCGGCAACGCGCGGATCGGGAGCGGCGCTCGCCAGCGGATTCGCGATGGCGCCGGAGTCGCTCGAGAAGAAATTTGTTCCGGTGAGCGTCGGGACGGGCAGCGTCGCGGATGGCAGCACGAAATGGATTTCGAGATCGACGTTCTGCGGCGTGTGGCTGATCACCTTGTGCGCCTGCCATTCGAGCGTGGCGTCGCCGGGCGTATGGAAAAACCAGTCGGCGTAACCGCTCGTCGCCGTTTCATCCCAGACCACGAGATAATCGCCTTTCATCATCACCATGTGGCGGATTGACGTGGTGCCGTAATTGGTTTTACCCACCGCATAGTCCGCCACAGCCGATGTCCCGAACGCCTGAAACTCCCCGCTCGCCGTATCCGAGGCGCTGCCGCCATTAAAGCGGATCGTGTTGTGGGCGGGAACCGACTCGTTGAAGGTGTTGCCGCTCACATAGGGTCCGGACGTGGAGTCGAGCGCCAGCGGAACGCCGAAGGCAAACAGGTCGATGTGGCCCATGTCGGCGTCGCTGTGGACGCCGCCGTTGGCACCGCATTTGAACGAGGCGAAAAACTCGTCGGAGGTCCCCGTGCCGGCACGCAGGGTGGCCATGCCGTAGCGTGCGCTGTAGGTCGAGGCATTCGGCCGCTGCGAAACGGTCGGAAGGCGCGGGTCTAACAACAGGATATTAGTGAGGCTGCCCGCACCGGTATTGAGGGACTGGCGCGGCTTTCCATTGCGCACCCACCAGTCCTGTAGGCGTGCCGAGAAATCCGGATCGCGGTCCTTGTAATACGGCGCGAAGATCGACAGGTCGTAGTAATAATGGCTGCCGCCATTGCTGCTGTAGGTCGAGTCCCCCCAAGCCGGGGTGACCATTTTGTTGGACGTGAGGGAAACCGGCGGTGAGGAGAACCGGATGAACCAGTCGAGCGCCGAGCGCACGGACTGGTGGTCATACATGTCCACGTTGAGGCGGCGCTGCATCACTCGCAGGAATTTTCCAACCAGCTCGAGCGACCAGTCGTGGTAACGCGGGCTTTCCCCGCCTGCGCCGTCGGGAAAATAAGTGTCGAGAAATTTCGCCACGTAGGAAACCGAGCGGCTCACCCAAAGCTGCGAGTCGGGATGCTCGGGGAAGTTCAGGCCGGCCAGGCCCATGGCGAGGTAGGTTTCCAGATACAGGTTGCCGCCGCCGCCCTTATCGGTGCCGAGGTAGGGGAACTTCGCGTTGATGTATTCCTCGGCGAGGTCCATCGCCTGTTTCTTCTGCGCCGCCGTCGCATAGCCGAGGCCGACGGCGATGTCGTAGCGATACATGTCCCACATCAGGGCGCGGCCCATTTCGCTCACATAGGTGCTGAGCAGTCCGTTGCCGTCGCCGCTTCCGGGATAGCGGAAGAAGTAGTTGTTCGCCGACTGCTTCTGCGAGGCCGAGCCGTAGAGGTAATTCTGGAGCAGCTTTTCCGGGCTTTGCGGAAAAACGGCGAGGCGCGCGCGGATGTCGGCGTCGTCTTCCGGGCCGTTCAGGAGCATCGGGCGTGTCGTGACCGGCAACGGCGCGACATCGTATCCGAGCCGGTCGGTGCGAATGCCGGGCAGCGCGAGGTTGTCGTTCAATCGCTGGACGATCGTCGCGAGTTCGCCGGTGAAGGTTGTCCCCGGCGGATAAAGCACCGGCGGGGGCGTGGCGGCGACGAGCGTTGTCAGGCGCGAGTAAAGCGCGGCGTTGATTCCGTAACCGGGCACGAGGTAATACGTGACGTCAAGGATGCTGCCGGGCGTCGCGTTGTAGAGCCGGATGCCCGGGCGCACGGAAATGGCGCTCGTGGAGTCGGAGTAATTGACGACGCACTGGTTCGGCGAGGCCATCTGGGTTTTTCCGAACACCACGCCGACCGCCGCGCGGTTCACGATGTCGTCCCGGTTGTAGATCACCGCGTAGCCGCTCGTTTGCGTGATGTCCGTCTGCGCGTTCTGCGGGATGTTGGAACCCTGGTGGTAGTATTCGCCGAGCGCGCCGGAAGGCGTGAGGCTCGCGGCGAGCGCGTTGAAATTCGAGACGTGGAATGTATGCATGTTCTCGAAATACGGCGCGGAAATATCCAGCGGCACGCCGTTCACCGTGGCGTCGCCGATGCGGATGACGCGCCGCACTTTGATCGAGCCGTCGGACATCGGCTCGTAGCGCACGAGGCCGCTGAATTTCGACTGCACCGCGGACTGGAGGTGCGTGGCCCATTGATCCTGCGCGACGGAATAAACATCGACCGCCTGCGTCGTCGCGTTCTTCTCGATCTGCATCACCGGCGCGACGCGCTGCTTCGAGGTGCCCGCCTGGCAGATGTAAAAGCGGTCGTCCGTCGCCGCGTTCCCGTCGTCCAGCGCGACCGGCCCCATGAGTCCCCACTGCGTGTTCACGCCCGTGATCGTGCTGCCGGTCGGGATGATTTCCTTGCTGCTCTCGACGCTCGCCCGCATCCGCACGATCGACCCGCCTGCTCCGAGAGCGAGATCGAATTGGTTCTGTCCGCTCTTTGTGCTCGTCAGCCAGAGATCGCTCGGAAATGGCGAGCCTGGAGAAACGGAGGAACTCCAAGTGGTCTGAGCGTTAGCGCTGGTGGCAATCGCGAGGAAGAGGACGCAAACGATGCGCATCGTTCCAAGCCGGAGGGACGAGTTCCACGAGTCCCCATCTTCCGAGCGAGAGTGTGGGACTCGTGGAACTCGTCCCTCCGGGAAACGGATTCGCGCGGCGAGTGTTCCCTGCCGCGCGGGCAAGCCCGCTCCACCGCAAAGCGGCGTCGGGCCGCCGCAGTCCAAAGGCTTCGCCAAAACGGCACGACGCGCCGTCTGCATTTTGCGCGCAGCGCTTTGGAGTGCGCGGACTTGGCCGCGCTTTGTGGCAGGAGGAGACTTGTCTCCGTGGCGGGGGTGGGTGTTCTGGTTCATGTCAGCGTGCGAGTCATCGGATTGAAAAATCGGGTCAAGGGGTAGTCACCTTCAGCCGGACAAAGCGCTTCGGCCCTGAGCCGGCGGGCACGATGACTTTCAATGTTTGGATATTGGTGTCCTCGAAGCTCGGCGTGGGGTTTTGCTCAACGCCGCTGCTGCTCCAGCTTCCGCCGGCCAGCGTGTCGCTGTATTCGACGAGGTATGTCACTCCAGTCGCGTTCTTGTTGCGGGTGTAAGTGTATTCAAGGTTCTGACCGTTTCTCACGAGGTTTGCGGGGACGGTGTCCGGCGCGTTCGGATCGAGCGCAAGGGCAAACTCCATGAGATTGCTCAGGCCGTCCTTGTCCCCGTCCACAGTCGGGCCGGAGATGGCGGCGTTGCTCCAGTTGGCTCCGAAGCGGGCGGCCTGCCATTGCTGCCAGGCCGATGCGGGAGTCCACACGAGATTCACGCCGGTGCCGGTGTGTTGCAGCGTGAACGCGCCGAACCAGCTCGCGTTGCGGCCACCCGAATCGACGGGCGGAGTTCCAAGCGCAAATGTGCCGCTGAGCGCGGTCGCGGCGAGGACCGGGAAGGTCCGCGTCGTGGACCAGAATGCGTTGGTGAAGTTCACCGCGCTCCCAAAAGCGAGGTTGATCGCGGCCCCCGCAGAAACGGTGGTGCCGCCGGCGTTGATGCGGTCGCCTGCGTCGATGGCGTTGTCGCCGAGTTCCCATTCGATGCGGGCCGTGCTGGAAAAATTCAGCGAGCCGGTGAATACGATCGTGCCGACGCCGTTCCCCGGCGCGACTGTGCCGCCGATCGTGGACGGGCTGGCGATGGTTCCTTCGCCTCCGATTTTTGCAACAGAGGCTACTGTGAGCGCGGCGGGACTGGAGATGAGACCGTCCACCAGAAACGTGCCGGCGTTCACATTGGTCGCGCCGGTGTAGTCGTTCTCGCCCGCGAGGGTGAACGTGCCGGAGCCGGACTTGATGACGCGCCCGCCGCCGGAGATCGTGCCGTCGAACCATGAGTTGCCCGTGCCGTCGATGGTGAGATCCGCCCCGCCGAGCTGCACGCGCGAGCCGGAGCCGTCGCTGGCGTTGAGCGCGGCGAGCGTTTGGAAGTTGACGCCGGTGAGGTCGAGCACGCCACCGTTGCCGAGCGTGACCGGGGTCGCAACGGGCAGGCGGTTGCCGACGCCGACACCGGTGTTGAACCACTTCTTCGCGAGGTAGGCGTCCACGTCCAACTGCTGCTGGCTGGTGAGCGTCGTGTTGAAAATCATCACCTCGCCAATCTGCTCGCCGCCGTAGCGATAGGTGCGGTCGCGGGCCAGCGTGTTGGCATTCACGTTGGCGGTGGTGAACACGCCGATGCGGACGAGGTTGCTTGCGGCAGGCATAATGGTGGTGGTGCCGGTGACGGTCGTGCCATTCAACCAGGTGGTTCCGCTGCGGATGCTGGCGGAGGCGTAGGTGCTGTTCCAGATCGCCGCGCCGGGACCGCCGGAATGGAAATGGTAGTCGGTGGCGGTTGAACCCAGGAGGAAGTTGTTGTTACTGGTTTTGCCGACCCAGAACATCGCGCGGATGTCGGTCATGGCGGCATTGAACTGCATCCAGTCGGCGGTGGTCGGCGTGGCTGTCGAGTAGTAGGCATAGGGCCCGAAATCCACCAATGACTTTGCCGGACCGGTGAGCGTCGCATCGGTGGTGAGCACCGGCTGATTTGCCTCGGTGCTTTGCGAGACATACGTGCCTCTGCCGTTCGCGTCGTTCCATTGCACGAGCGCCGTGCCCGAGTTCACGAGCGTCTCCGGATTCGTCGCGTCGAGCCAGAGTGTCGGCAGATCAGTCACGGCAAGGCGCACGGTGCCGCCGAGGATGGAGAGGCTGCCGGCGAACGTGTTCGACGCCGTGAGCACGAGCGTGCCGGAGCCGGTCTTGACGATGTTGCCGGTGTTCACGATGACGGTGCTCGATCCGACGATCGTGGTGCCGTCGCCGTCGAACGTGACGGTTTGTCTGTTCAGGTTGAAGGCGAGCGAGCCGGTCTGGGCGAAGCGGATGGTGGTTCCGGCATCGGCGGTGATGACGGGTGGCTCGGTGAAGTAGAAATTTCCGGGCGTGCCGGTGAGAGTGACCGTGCCCTGCGTGACCCGCATCGAACGGAACCCGTGGGCCGCCCCGCTGAAGTTCGAGCCAACGGTGACGGAGTATGCGAGCGGAAGTCCGGGCGAGGTGGCGGCGAATTGCACGTGGCGCAGCGGGCCGGAAGCCTCGGTCGCCGTGGTGCCGCCGGGGGTTTTGGTCCAACTGTTCGTGACCCAGTCGTAGCTGCCGCCATTTGTCACCGAGCCGCCGGTCGCGCCGTTCGGATCGAAATACCACGGCCCGCTCGCGAGCGCGGTGACCTCGGCGGAAGGCAGGCTGTCGCCGACCGTGCTGCGACTGACGACGACGTAATAATAGGTGACGCCGTCGGTCACGCCGGTGTCGATGAAGCTGTTCGTGCCGGGCACGCCGATCTCGGTGTAAGGCCCGCCCGCAGTCGTGGCGCGCCGCACCGAGTAAGTCGTGACGCCCTCGACGGGCAGCCAGGTGAGCGTGACTTTTCCCAGTGAAACGGAGGCGGTCAGGCCGGTCGGGATGCCGATGTCTTCGAGCGGCGTGATCGAGCCGGAGCCGACGATCACGCCGGGAAAACTCGCGGCGTTCACCGCAATCCCCGCGCGCTGGATCACGCCGTTGATAAAGAGGCGTTTCACCGTCACGGCTCCGGAGAGCAGCGTCAGCGAGCCGTTGATCGAGAGGGAAACGGTCGAGGCGATCGTCGCGGTCGAGAGATTCAGGTTGCCCGAAACGCTGAGCGTGCCGATGCCCGTGAGCGAGCCGGTGACGGTCAAGGCGCCCGTGCCGGTGGCCACCGTCGCGTTGCCGGCGACATCGAGGCTGGCCACGCTCGCCGAACTGCCGCTCACCTGGAGGCTGGTGCCGGCTCCGAGCACGGCGCGATTCGTTCCGGGCAATGTCGTGCCGCCCGATTGCATGGCGAGCGTGCCCGACTCGATGATCGTGTCGCCGCTGTAGGTCAGGTTCGCCGGACGCGACCAGGAGACGCCGCCTTTTTTAATGAAGTTGCCGTTCACCGAAACCGGCGCGTTGAGTTTGCCGCCCCACCATTCGAGCGAGGACGCGGTCAAAGTTCCGCTGCCGGAAACAATGCCGCCATCCATCACGAGCGTCCCAACGGTGTCGCTGTATGACTTCAGGTTGAACGTGCCGCCCGGCATGACGCGCAAGGTCGCGGTGTTCGGAATCCGGTTGGCCGCGCCAAGCGCCAGCTCGCCGGTGTGAACCTCGACCGGTCCCGTCGTGGTGAGCGCGTTCGAGAGCGTCGTCACCGGGCTTGTGTAGAAGTCCGCTTTCACGAATCCTGTCGCGCCGGAGGCCCCGCTCTGCGGCCAGGATTTCGTGAACTGGACGGACGGCTCGTTGCCCTTGGTGACGGTCGCGCCCGTGCTCGTGAACGCGATCGTATCGACTCGGCCGTTGTAAGTGACCCGCACGGTGACGCCGCTCGCGCTGGAACTCACCAGCTCGGTCGTGAGGGCGGGCGTGACGCCGGCCTTGCGCGGATGCAGGACGGTGAGGAAATCGCCGGCGGAACTGGCATTGCGCACCGAAAAATACTTGAGCCAATCGAACGGGAAAGGATTGCGCGAAGTGCTGCCGTCGCCGAAGCGGTTCTCGCCCATCATCGTGAACATGCCGGGTGCGGCTGGATCGGTGGCCTGGCTGGCGAGCTGGTTGCGCAGGGCGGTCGTATCGCCCGTGGGAATGAAGCTTCCGGAAAAAGTCGGCTCGACGAGCGGTTCGGCGGGCAGGACGAAATGAATATCGAGGTCCACGCCCCACGGCGTGCTGCTGACCACCTTGTGCGGCTGCCAGTCCAGCGTGGCGGTGCCGGGCACGCGGAAAAACCAATCGGCATAATTGCTGGCGGTGGTTTCATCCCAGACGACGAGATAGTCGCCTTTCATCATCACGAGGTGGCGGTTGGAAACCGTGCCGTAGTTGGTGTCTCCCACCGCATAATCGGCGCTGGGCGAGGTGCCGAAAGCACTGAACGAACCGCTCACACTGTCCCATGCTCCCGCGCCGTTGAAGCGCACGGTGTTGTGGGCGGCAGCGGCTGGATTGAAGGCGGTGGTGTTGTAGGGGCCGGACGTTGAGTCGAGCGCCAGCGGCACGCCAAAGGCGAAAAGATCGATATGGCCGATGTCGGAATCCTGGTGGGCCCCGCCTTGGGTGCCGCATTTGAAGGAGGCGAAAAACTCGTCGTCGGTGCCGCTGCCGGAGCGCAGGGTGGCGTGGCCGATGCGCGGGCTGTAGGTGCTCGAATTCGGGCGCATGGGCGCTACGGGCAGTCGCGAATCGAGCATGAGGATGTTGGTCAGCCCGCTCGTGGTGGCGCTATACACATCGCGCGGCCGGCCGTTCCGCGTCCACCATTCCATCAAGCGCGCGCTGAAGTCCGGATCGCGTTCCCGATAGGCGGGCGCGAACAGCGAGAGATCGTAATAATAGTGCATGCCGCTATTCGAGCTGTAGGTCGAGTCGCCCCAGGCGGGCGTGACGGATTTGTTCGACGTGAGCGAGACCGGCGGCGAGGAAAACCGGATCAACCATTCGAGCGCGGAGCGGATGCCGGGTTCGTCGTAGAGATCGATGTTCGCGCGCCTTTTTAGGACGCGCAGGTACATGGCGAGTTGTTCGAGCGTCCAATCATGGTAACGCGGCGACTCGGTGCCCGCGCCATCGGGGAAATAGGTATCCACGATCTTCTTCACGTTGGTGACCGAGCGGCTGATCCAGAGTTGGGAGTCCGGGTGCTCGGGGAAGTTCAGCCCAGCCAGGCCAATGGCGATGTAGGCTTCCAAAGCGAGATTCCCGCCTCCGACTCCGTCCGGCTTGATGTAGGTGTACTTGGAATCGACGAAGCTCTCGGTGAGACTCAGCATCAAATCTTTTTGCGCCTGGGTCGCGTAGCCGAGGCCGAGCGCGATATCGTAGCGGTATTGATCCCACATCATGTGGCGGGCCTTTATCGGTGTTGTAGTTCGTGCGCAGCCCGTTTCCATCGCCGCTGCCCGGATAGCGGAAGAAGTAGTTGTTCGCCGACTGCTTTTGCGAGGCCGAGCCGTAGAGATAATTCTGGAGCAACGTCTCCGGAGTCTGCGGAAAAGCCACCAGCCGCGCGCGGATGTCGGCGTCGTCTTCCGGCCCGTTCAGCAGCATCGGCCGGGTTGTGACCGGCAGGGGCGTCACGTCATAGCCGAGCCGGTCGGTGCGGATGCCGGGCAGCGCGAGGTTGTCGTTGAGCCGCTGCACGATGGTTGCCAGCTCGCCTGTGAACGTCGTTCCCGCCGGGTAGAGCACCGGAGCGGGATTGGCGACGACGAGCGTGGCGAGGCGCGAGTAAAGCGCCGCGTTGATTCCGTAACCGGGCACGAGGTAATACGTGACATCCAGAATCGCCCCCGGCGTTACGCCGTTGAGCTGGATGCCGGGACGGACGGAAATGGCGTTCGTGTCGTCCGAAAAATTCACGACGCACTGGTTCGGCGCGGTCATTTGTTTGGTGCCGAAAACGATCCCCATCGCGGTGCCTCCCGAGACATTTCCGCTGTTATAGACCACCGCATATCCATTGGTCAGTGTGACATCCGTCGCCTGGTTCTGGGGAATGTTGGTGGCTTTGGTGTAGGAGGTCTGGATCGCTCCGGAAGTGCTGATTTGCGTTGCCAGCGAGGTAAAATTCGCCACCGGGAAACTGTTTTGCCCCTCGTAGTAGGGCATCGTCAGATTCCATGTCTGTCCGCTCACGGTCACATCTCCGAAGCGAATGACCCTGCGGACCTTGATCGAGCCGTCGCTGAGCGGTTCATACCGGACGAGGCCGCTGAATTTTGTGCTCACCGCCGATTGCTGGTTCGTATTCCACTGGTCTTTAGAAACGGAATAGACATCCACCGCCAGCGTCTGCGCATTTTTTTCCACCTGCATCACCGGAGCAAGACGCAGATTCGATGCGCCTGCCTGCCGGAGGATAAACCGGTCGTCCGTGGTGGCGTTTCCATCATTGAAGGCGTCCGGTCCCTGAATGCTCCACTGGGTGTTGTCGATGGTCAGCGTCACATTCGCCGTCACGGAGCTGAAGGGGATGATGTCCTTGTTGCCATCGGCGACGGCGATTGCACGGACGAGGGAACCGCCCGCGCCGACGGTGAAATCGAACTGTTTCGTGCCGTTCGTCGTGCTGCCCAGCACGAGGTCGCTGGGAAACGGAGCGCCTGGCGAAATCGACGAGGTCCAGGTTGTTTGTGCATGCGCCGCGAGCAACTGCGCGGCGAGCGCGAGAACGAAGACGAGAGATGTCTTGACGGGGAATTTCATGACGGAGCGAAAAATGGCGATGAACGGGATCATCTTAACGGTGATCCTGTGTTTTCGGAAGGGAAAACCAGATCTCTACTCGCCAGGCATCGCGGCGCTCACCTCCGCCTCAATCCGGAATGGCGGGTCATTGACCGCCAGTTCGATTCAAGCTGCTGATTTCGTCCAGTGCGCGGCGTGGGCGACGAGTTCTGGCGCGCTCTTGATTCCCAACTTTTTCTTGATGTGCATCCGGTGGGTCTCGACGGTCTTAGGGCTGACTTGCAGCCGTTGCGCGACCTTTTGCGTGGAAAGGCCCTTGCCGAACAACTGGAATATCTCGAACTCGCGGTCGCTGAGAAGGCCGACGGGCGTTTGCATTTCGATTTCGCGGCGGCCCGACATCGACTTGAGGATGCGCGCCAGCACTTTCTCGCTGGTGTAGGTGCCGCCGTCGAGCACGTGACGAATCGCGTGTGCGAGCTTCGCCGGGCCTTCGCTTTTCATCACATAACCGCGGCTTCCGGCGCGCAGGCACCGCTCGGCGTAAATTTCCTCCTCGTGCATCGAAAGCACGATCACCGGCAGATCCGGCTGCGAGCTGGCGAGTTCTTTGACAAGGTCGAGGCCGCTCATTTTCGGAAGGCTGAGGTCGGTGATGACGACGTCCGGGCGCAGTTTTTTGACCAGCTCCAGCGCCTCTTCGGCACTTCCCGCCTCGCCGCAGACAGAGAGCCCGGGTTCCTGTCCCAGCGCCCTGGCCAGGCCCATGCGCAGGAAGGGGTGATCGTCCACGATCAGCACCTTTTTCGGAGCAGTCGCGGCTCCTTTTTTCCCGCGCGGAGGTTCTTTTTTCATGACTTCGGTTCTGGACTTGCGACTCGGAGTGCTGCGATGCGGCAGAGAATCCTGGTGCCGCCGCCCTTGCGCGGCCCGATGGTGAGATCTCCGCCGATCAAGCCTGCGCGATATTTCATGACACGCATCCCCATGCCGAACGCCTGCTCGTCATGCGCCGGGAGGCCGGCACCGTTGTCGATCACGGAGAGGCATGCTTCGCCGTCTTCCAAGGTCAACCGCACGGTGACATGTTTCGCGTTGCCGTGACGAATGGCGTTGTGAATCGCCTCCTGCGCGATGAGGTAGAGCTGGTTGGCCGCGGTCTGTTCGATGAGAATCTCCTCCGACACCGCTTGAGCCTCGATCAAATCTCGTTCGGGGCAGTCGAACCGGCAGCGTATCCGATGCGTTGTCGTGATGGTTTCCGAAAGACGCTGCAACGCGTAGATCAGCCCCGCGCTATCGGCAACAACCGGTTTCATGCCCCTTGCCAACTGCCGCGTGTGATTGGTCGCGGTCGCGAGCGCTTTCTCGATCTCCCTGAGTTTGGCGAGAAGGGGATCGTCTCTTTTCAGGCCGCGATATGCCGCCGAGAGCGTGAACGAAATTCCGACAAGCTCCTGGCAGATTCCGTCGTGCAAATCCGCCGCAACACGCAGCCGTTCCTCCTCGCTGATCCGCAGAACCTCGACTTCGAGTTCCTTGCGCCGGGTGATGTCCCGGACAACGCCGATGAAGACCCGCCTGCCATCCAGTTCGCTGACGGCCTGCTCGATTGGAAAAATGGTTCCGTCCTTGCGGCGGCCTTGCATTTCGCGGCTGGTGCCGAGGATTTTCGCCCTGCTGGTGCGATTATACCTCGCCAGGTGGCTGTCGTGTTCTTCGCGATGAGGTGAGGGCATGAGAATGCTGACGTTCTTCCCGACCAACTCAGCCTCGGTGTAGCCGAAGATGCGCTCGGTGGCCGGGTTCACGCTCTCGATGACGCCCCGCCCGTCGATGGTGATGATCGCGTCCGCAACCGTGTCCAGGATCGCGCGCAGCCGCTCCTCGCGCTCCTTCAATAACGCGGTGCGCTCGACCACTCGCTGATCGAGCGTTGCGTTAAGGCGCTGCAACTCTTCCTCGGCCAGTTTGCGCGCGGTGATGTCTATGTTGATGCCGCTCATTCGCAAAGGTCTTCCGCTCTCGGCATGCTCCACACGGCCCAAACCCTGCAGCCAGCGCACGGCACCCCAGGGAAGGATGATCCGGAACTCGGCCCGGAATTCCGGCGTCCTCCGTTCCAGTGCGTCACTGATGGCTTTATTGGCGCGCGCCTGGTCCTCCGGATGCACGCGGGATTCCCACAGATCGTAGGTGGGCGGGCCTTTGGCGGGGTCGCACCCATAAAGCACGTAGTTCTCGGGTGACCAGACGATCTGACCCGTGCCGAGATCCCAATCCCACGCGCCGGCCGAGGCTGCCTGAAGTGCAATACGCAGCCTTTCTTCACTTTTCTTCAAGGCATCCCCGACCAGCTTGCGGCCAGTGATGTCAGTCCCGATGCCCACCAAACCGGTGATGCGACCTTGCGAATCCTTGAGTGGAGTTTTCGAGGTGAGGATGTAGAGAGTCCCGCTATTGATCCCGGGTCTAAATTCATCCTTGTCGATCAACGGTTGACCCGTTTTGAAAATTCCCCGCTCGTCCGCGAGGAACTCGGCGGCAGTCTCGCCAGGATAGAAGTCCGCATCGGTCCTGCCCACCAACGCTTCCGGCGAAGCCGCGCCCATCACACGCGCCACCTCGTTATTGGCCAATACAAACTGGTGCTCCGTGTTCTTGATGTAAAGGGAGCCCGGCACCAGATCGAACAGGGCGCGCAATAAAGCGGATTCCTCCGCCAGCGCCTCCTCGGCTTTCTTCCGCTGGGTGATGTCGCTGATGACGGAGTTGTAGCTGGCAGCCTTCCTGCCAGGCTCCTCATTGCGGATGCTTTCCATCTCCGCGCAGAAGGTGGAGCCGTCCTTGCACCTCAGCAGCAGCTCGCAGGTCTGCTTTTCTTTGTGGCTCAAGACTTCGCGCTGATGGTGGTAAAGGGCGTCCTGGGATTCGCGGGCGACGAAACGGGTGAACTTTTTCCCCACAAGCGCGGAGCGCTCCACCCCGAGCTTCTTCGCCGCCGTGAGGTTTGCTTCCAGCACGGTTCCATTTTCATCTAGGGTGACATAACCCACCGGAGCGAAATCGTAGAGATCGCTGAGGCGGTCGCGGGAATGCGCGAGTTCCTCCTGGGCCCTGCGCAGTTCCTCGTTCTGCAATTCCAGTTCGATCTGATGCACGCGCAGTTCATGCACGAGCACCTTGATTTCCTCCGAGGACAGGGATTCGATTTCCGCGCGGCTTTTTCGCATCACCGCCTCGGCCCTGTCGCGCAACATGGCCGGCGTTGTTTTTGATGGGACGTCGCGTTTCCTGTTCATCGTTGCTTGCGGTTGGTGATGTCGCGTTCGGTGGTGGCGATGGCGACCGGACGGCCCGTTTCATCGACCAGTGTTGTAATTGTCAGCCACACGTCCAGAACGCGCCCATCCTTTGTCTGCCGCTGTGTTTCGATCGAATCGATCGCCTCGCCCGAACGTATTTTCTTGATGAAGGATTTCATCTCCTCCCGTTTCGTCCCGGGAACAGTCTCGCCGATGTTCATCTGCAAAGCCTCGGCTTCGCTCCATCCATACATTTTCTCGGCACCGTGATTCCACGCCGTGATTCTTCCTTCGAAATCCTGAACCGTGATGGCATCGTTCGAGTCGCGAATAATGGCGGCCATCCGGCGCATCCCCTTCTGAGCCTCGTGCAGCGGGTTGACGTCCACGAACGTCAGCACAAGCCCGCCGATCAGATTCTCGGCGGTGCGGTATGGCAGGATTCGCATGTAATACCAATGCCCGTCGCGCGTTTGCACTTCAGCCTGCCTGGGCACAAGCGTGCGCAGAACCTCGCTACAGTCGTCAACCAGCCGGACGGTGTTCAGGTTGGAAGCGAGATCGCCGAGCGGACGTCCGATGTCGCCAGGAATGAGGTTGACGAGATGCCTCGCATGCTCGGTGTAGCGTTTGATTTTCAGGTCGCGGTCGAGGTAGAGGGTGGCGATTTCCGTGCCGTTCAGCAGGTTCTGCATGTCGTCGTTCGTGCGAGCGAACTCCTCGACCTTTGAATGCAGTTCGGTGTTCACCGTCGTCAGCTCCTGGTTGAGCGACTGCATTTCCTCGCGCGATGTTTCCAGTTCCTCATTCGAGCTTTGCAGTTCTTCATTGGCGGATTGCAGCTCTTCGTTCATGGACTTGAGTTCCTCGTTCGATGTCTCCAGTTCCTCGATGGTGATCTGCAACGATTCCCGCGTGCATTTCAGTTCGTGCTCGAGTGCCTTCACCCGCTTTGCATCGCGCTCCTTCGGCGCGCGGTGCTTCTGCTTCGACGTTTCCACGGGTGCGCGGCTCGGGCGGAAGGTGACGAGGAAAAGCCCCTCAAGGGCTTCGGGTTCGGCGATTTTCGTGACCATGAGGTCGATGTGCTTGAAATCGCCGTTGGTGCGAACCTCAACGCCCTCGTGCGAGACCTCGCCGTTTTTCGTGGCCGCCTCCCGCAACGCCAGCGACAGATCGAGCTTCAGGCTCTCGCGCGCCATGTCGTGGATGTTCAGCCGCGGCTGGCCTGCCGCCGGTTCGAGATATTCGCCCGTTCGTCCGTGGATGAAAATGACGTCGCCGCGATTGTTTACCACCACGCTTGCCGGTGCGAAACGCGCCAGCAGAAGCCGATCGACGAGGCCGGTGATGTTCGATTCGCGCGACGGTTGTGGCGTCGCGGGCGGGTGTGCCTCCGCGCGCGCCTTCTGCGGTGCGGCCGGCAATCCCATCGATGGTTGCGCCGTGGCCTGCAATTCCTTGCGGCGGAAAATTTTGAACTTCTTGTCCACGACATCAAAGAAATCACCGCAGCCGCCGATCGTTTCCGATGGCCCGAGAAAGAGCAGTCCGCCCGGTTTGAGCGCGTAGTGAAACACCGGCAGCAACCGCTTTTGCAAGTCCGAGTGGAGGTAGATCAGCAGATTGCGGCAGGAGATGAGGTCGAGCTTCGTGAAGGGCGGATCTTTGATCACGTTTTGCAACGCGAAGATCGTCATTTCGCGGATGTCCTTGCGAATGCGGTACGTGGCGCCTTCGCGCACAAAATATCGCTCAAGTCGCTTTGGCGGCACATCCAGGGCGATGCCTTCCGGATAGATGCCGGTGCGAGCAGTGTCGATGGCTTCGCTGTCGAGGTCCGTGCCGAAGATTTGCACCTCGAAGGTCCGCCGCATCGCATTCATCGCCTCTCGCATCACGATTGCGATTGAGAACGCCTCCTCGCCACTCGCGCAGCCTGGCACCCAGATTCGCAGCGTGTCCCCGTCCGTCCTCGATTTCAGCAACGCGGGCAGCGCGGTGTCCTCGAGCGACTCGAATGCCTCCGGATCGCGGAAGAAACTCGTGACACTGATGAGCAGCTCTTTGAAAAGAATGTCGGTTTCGTGCGGGTTCTGCTCAAGGAAGCGCACGTATTGGTTTGGATCCTCGATCTGTTGCAGGTTCATCCGCCGCTCGATGCGCCGTCGGAGCGTGCTCGTCTTGTAGCCGGAAAAATCGTTTCCCGTCCGCGAATGCAGCAGCGCGAAGATTTTCTGCATCGGCTCGCCTGGAACCTCAAATTCTTCCCGCCTCCGCTCTGCAGCATGGTGGGGGTTTCGCCCATAAGCCGTGAGCTGCGCGGGCATTGCCGCAGGGTCCAGCACAAAGTCCGCAAGCCCCGTGGCGATCGCGCTGCCTGGCATTCCAGAGTATTTCGCCGACTGCACCTGCTGCACCATTGCCATGCCCGACTCGCCTTTGATCGCCCGCAAACCCAGGGTTCCATCCGAACCGGTGCCCGAGAGAATGATGCAGATGGCGTTTTCCTTTTGATCGTCAGCGAGCGAGCGGAAGAAATGATCAATCGGAAGATGTGGCGATTCCTGTATGCCGACATCGATGCGATGCAGTCTGCCGCCCCGAATTTCAACCTGCCCGCCTGGCGGTTCCACGTAAACGCGGTTCACTTCAACTTTCATCCCGTCGCGAACCTCAAGGACCGGCAGCACGGTGGTCTTCCCAAGCAACTCCGGCAACATGCTCGCGTGCCCCGGATGCAGGTGAGTCACGACAACGAACGCCATGCCCATGTCGGCCGGCATCCGCGCAAAAAGCGCTTCAAGAGCTTCGAGCCCGCCCGCGGAAGCGCCGATGCCGACTATTGGAAAACGACGTGCTTGTGCCGGTGACTCGCCCTTGCTCGCGGATACGGGCGATGGTCGCTTTTGAGCTGACTTTGCTTTGCCGGCTTCTTTGTCCGCCACGTCCGTGGTTGAGGGCGGCTTATTCGCAGGTCGGATTGGTTTCTTCGGTTGCATGGCACAAAACAGAATGCCTCCACGACTCGGCTGGCAGAGCAACTTTCTAAGCACTTCGAGCCGACTCCACAAGCGGCAAAAGTCAGCGCGTCCTCGACGGGCATGGAACTCCAAGCCTCTCCGCGATTCGGAGACTATTTCTGGCAGGTGCCGTTATACCATTTTCAAAAGACAATCGGACTCATCTTGAACATACGACATTGGAAAAAATAAACACCGTGTGTCATTCCGAGCGCAGCGAGGAACCCCACATGCCACGTTGGGCGTTGTTTGTGAGATTCCTCGCTGCGCTCGGAATGACGCGTGTCGGATGGGTTCGTTTGAAAAAGGAGTCAGATTATTGGTGCAATACGGTATAGAAGCGAAATGAGATCCATGCGCCTCGAGGTGCGCGGACTGGACCGTGCGCTTTTGCTTAGGAAGCCTCGGAGAGGGGAATTCCATCTCCCGGGTTGCAGCTCGCGACGCCATTTGCGGAGCCGGTTTCGAATGCGTTGCGGACAGCACAGTCGAGCGCATCGAGTGAAAACGGCTTCTGGAGAAATCCGCCAACCTCCTTGTTGGACAGGGCATCCCCGTTGGCGGACATGATGAGCGCCCGGCCTTGAGGGCGCACCTTCGCGAAGCAACCCGCCAGGTCGTCACCGCGCATGTCGGGCATTTCCAGATCGGTCAACAACAGGTCGATTTCCGGAACGGTTCCGGAGCGGATAATTTGCTGTGCTCCGAGCCCGTTGGTGGCAGTCAGGACACGGAACCCGATGGCGGACAAATACCACGCAACGATGTCGCAAATCTCCTTGTGATCATCGACCACGAGCACGGTCTTGGGGCGGCGCGATGCAGTCCGCCCATCTGGCCGTTCAGTGAACGCGGCGCTCATCGCCCCGACCTCCAGGAAAGCCCAGCGACGCGGCCTGTGCGTCCTTCTGCAGGCTGCGCCGCCATCGCTGCCGCACCGGCCCCGGGCCTTGGTTCGAATCCAAGCAGGCGGCACGTGCAAATTTTTTCCGGCAGACAAAAAGGTTCAGGCGATTGATTCCGTCGTGGGTAACGTGGGGGCGATGCGAGTGCCATGCGACATGAATGGCATGGTGGGCTATTCGGAGCAATTGGGAGAGAGTCCTGTTCTGCGATGGGGAAATGTCTTAGCCGGACTCAGGAAAATGCTGAGAGCCGGACTGCGAATTCCAAATCCCCGTCATGCTGAGCGGAGTTTCCTTCCGGTTCTTGCGGAAGCAAACGCAGTCGAAGAATCTCTGAGCTTCCGCCTTTCATTTTTGAAACCGGCCAGGGTCAGTGGGTGAAACTCAACAAGGAGGATTCGGCGCTTCGTCCAAGGCCCCATGCTCCCGCGCTCAAGCCGGCTGCGATGTCATGCGAACCGGCACACAGCGCGCGCCCCATTTCCCCGGCGCCTTTTCAAACCGCCCGGCGATCTCGCAGCCGCATGCGGCGCAGCGGTTGCCGTCGAGATTCCATTCCCCGAGTTCGTACCAGTCGCGCTCGATCAGCCGTTTGCCGCAGCCGGGACACCATGTGCTGCCGCCTTCCGGGTCGTGGACATTCCCCGTGTAAACGAAGTGCAGTCCTTTTGACATCGCGATGCGCCTTGCCCGTTTCAGCGTCGCTGGCGGCGTGGACGGCGTGTCGAGCATTTTGAAATCCGGGTGGAACGCCGAAAAATGCCACGGCACGTCGGGACCGAGATTCTCCGCGAACCACTCGGCCGCGCGATGTAGTTCGGCGTCGCTGTCGTTCCCGCCGGGGATGAGCAGCGTGGTGACTTCGACCCAGACGTTGGTTTCGCGCCGCAGATAGACCAGCGTGTCGAGCACCGGCTGAAGCTGACCGTAGCAGAGCCGGTGGTAGAACTCCTCGGTGAACGCCTTGAGGTCCACGTTGGCCGCGTCCATGTGCTGGTAAAACTCGGGACGCGCCTCGTTGCTGATGTAGCCGGCGGTCACGGCGACGGACCGGATGCCGCGCGCCCGGCAGGCGTCGGCGGTGTCGATGGCGTATTCGGCGAAGATGACCGGGTCGTTGTAGGTGAACGCGACCGAGCGGCAGCCGAGACGCTCCGCGGTGCGCGCGATCTGCTCCGGTGACGCGGCGTCGGCGAGCCGGTCCCACTCGCGCGCTTTGCTGATGCTCCAGTTCTGGCAAAAGCGGCAGCCGAGATTGCATCCGGCAGTGCCGAACGAAAGCACGCTGGTGCCGGGCAGGAAATGGTTGAGCGGTTTCTTTTCGATCGGATCGATGCAGAAGCCGCTGCTGCGCCCGTAGGTGGTGAGGATCATCGCGCCGCCCGCCCGCTGGCGCACGAAACAGAAACCGCGCTGTCCGTCGTTGAGTTTGCAGAAGCGCGGGCAGAGCCGGCACTCAATCCGTCCGTCGGGCAACATCGTCCACCAGCGGGCCGGATGCTCGGACCGTGTCAGTGGCGCGACCATACGGCACCCTCCTTTTGCGCGGGCTTCGGGCGTGCGGCGGCATTGAAGAGAACAGCCACGCCGTAGCCAACTCCGAATGGTCCTTCGTAACAGAGCACCTCGTGTCCGGTCGCGTCAAAGCCCGTGGCACCCGCAGCGAACAGCACGGAATCCAGTGCATCCTCGGCTGCGAGGTATTCGAGTTCGGGATCGGCCTGGCGAAGCGCGCGATAATCGCCGCCCCGGATCGTCTCGATGAGCCAGCGGTCGAACTCTGCTGCGCGCGGCTCGTAGCCGCAGGGGGCAGAACGGGTCAGCCGGTGACTCATGTCGCCGCTCGCAACAATCGCCACGCGCGCATTGCATGCCGCCGCGGCAGCGGCGACCGCCTGCCCGAGTTCGACCACGCGAGACGGGGCGGAAGCATTCAGGCCCAGGATGACCGTCGGTCCCTGCCAGCCCGCCTCGATCGCGAACCAGAGCGGGACCACCGAGCCATGATCCAGCGACGGCTCGTTGATCTCCCACATCGCGATTCCTTGCGCCGCGGCCTCACGGACGATCGCGTTGGCAAGCGAATGATCGGTTGGCAAATCCACCCGAGCCTCCGATGCGCCGAACATCGCGAGCGTTCCGCGGAGCCGCATGACGTTCCAGATGCCAAAAGCACCCCTCTGCCGCGGCGAATGCGGCGACAGGAGCACGAGGGTTCGGGGCTTGCTGTCAATCAGTCTGGCCGCCACTTCGCGCATCGCCTTCACCGTGCCGGCGACTTCATCAATCCTTTCCCGGCCAACCGCCGGCACCAACACCGGCGCATGCGGCATCAGCGCCGCGAAAACAAGGGTCGAATTTGTGACTTCTGCGCGCATACACAACCTCCGCTGAATAAACATGGCACCGATGCGGGCGAAAGGAAGCCGGAGAATTTCCGCATCCTGCCGTTCCTGTCTCACTCCGTTTTCAACGAACCCGTCCGGCGCGTGTCATTCCGGGCGCAGCGAGGAATCCCGCAATCTACGCCGAGCGTGAATGGTGGGATTCCTTCGCAGCGATTGCATTCCGCCGCGCGAGGGTTGTCAAAGTCGCGACGACCACGGCTTCGGAAGTGCGCGCAGTTTTCACCGCGAGAAAATGCGGCGGTTCGAGTTCGTCGGGCGGCTGATATCCGCGATCGAGCATTGGAAAATCCTCGAGGCGGGCGTCGGAAATCTCGACCTCGGTGCGGGCCCGTTCGGCAAGTCGCTGTTTGATTGTCGAAGTCGTGGCGCGTGTTTCGACAAAACAATACGAGACGCCCGCGCGATCGAGAGCGCGACGAAGCGCGTCGCGCCGGTGGCGGCTGGAAAACGTCGCATCGAGGATTGCCCCGCGATGCCTCCGTGCCTGCTCCACCGCGTTTCGCGCCAGCTCCGCGTACGTTCGGCTGGTCATCTTTTCTGCATAAAGGCGGCGCCGTTCCGCGGAACTTCCACGCACGTAAAGCGGCACGCCGGCCAGTTCCTTGCGGATGCGGTCCGATGAAAAAACCTCCCAGCCGAGTTCGCGCCCGAGCGATCGCGCGAGTGTGCTTTTTCCCGAGCCGACGCGGCCCATGGCGATGAGCACCACCGGCCCGGAACCGCACGCGGCGTAACGCAGGCCGAGCCGGAAATACTGCTCGGCGCGGAGACGGCTCGTCCGTTGCTCGGTTTCCGGAACGCCGGCGGCGACTGCGTGGAAACTCTCCACCTTGCCGCGCACGTAAGCCCGGTAGCACTTGTAGAAATCGAGCAGCCGCAACAGGCCGGGGTCGCCGAGAGCTGCCGCGATGCGCGTGGCGAAATGGCGCGCGAGACCGGCGCGCGCATGGAAATCAAAATCCATCGCGAGAAACGCGGCGTCGTTGGCAACGTCGATGTATCGGAACCGGTCGTTGAACTCGATGCAGTCGTAAATCGTCAGGCGCGACGGGCTGAGGTGGATGTGATCGAGATGGAGGTCGCCGTGGCAGTCGAGAATCCGGTGCTCGCGAATGCGCCCGGCAAACAGTGCCGCGTGCCGCCGGTAGAACGCGCTCGTGTAAACGCGGATCGCCTCGAACGCCGGGCGGGAGATCGTCACGCCGATGAAGTCCTGCGTCTGGCGGAAGTTTTCGTCGGTGCTGATTTTCAGCTTCGCCACGCGCCCCCATTCCTCGATCTCGCGCGACGGTTTCTGCGCCGCGTAAAACGGCGCGAGCGTCGCAACGATGCGGTCCACGTCATGCGCGAACACTTCGCCGCGTTCGAGGTGACGCAGCATGAAATGGCGCTCCGGCAGCCGCCGCATCACGATGGCATACTCGACAATCCCGCCCTCGTTGCCGAACGCAAGACGGCCTTTGTTCCAGACGATCGGCACGACGCCGAGGTGAATGTCCGGGCAGAGACGGTGGTTCAGCTCAACCTCGCGTTCGCAGAAGTGCCGCCGCTTTTCGAGTGTCGAAAAATCGAGGAACCCGAAGTTGACGGGCTTCTTCACTTTGTAGGCTCGTGCTCCGGCGAGCGCGACGTAAGAGGCGTGCGTTTGAAGAAGGCGGATGCGCCGGGGTCGTTGCGGGTAGGAGCACGGATCGCCGAGGAAGGCGAGCATCTGCGCCGATGGGACGGTCTTTGTGCTCATACGTCCTGGCTTTGGATCAGGCAGACACCGGCGCGCTTCATCGCATCGAGGGCTTCGGGCAGATCACCCGGATGCGCGCCAATGCCGCGACAGGCATCGACAATGACGAAGGTCCAAAAGCCGAGCGCGGCCGCGTCGAGCGCACTGAACTTGACGCAGTAATCCAGCGCGAGACCGAGCAGGTAAACATGCGTCGCGCCCTGCTCCTTGAGATACGCGGACAGGCTGGTGTCCTTGCGATGGGCGTTGTCGAAGAATGCGCTGTAGCTGTCGATACGCGAGTCTGTTCCTTTTTGAATCACACAATCGAGCCGGCTGGTGTCGAGCGTCGGCGCGAATGCTGCGCCGGGCGTGTTCTGCACGCAGTGGACCGGCCAGAGGATTTGCTCCACGCCGTCGATCTCGATACGGTCGCCAACTTTTCTTCCGGGATGATTCGCGGCAAAGCTGGCATGGTTCTCCGGATGCCAGTCCTGCGTGGCGATGACCAGATCGAAGTGCCGCTGGAGCGCATTCGCAAACGGCACGACCTCGTCGCCGCGCGGCACCGGGAGAGCGCCGCCGGGGAGGAAGTCCTGCTGGATGTCGATGAAGAGCAGCGCTTTCACGGCGTTCCTTTCCGGGCGGCTGCGATGAGGTCGCTCTTGATCCGGGCCAGCCTCGCATCGAGGCGCACAGGGAAGCTTGCGGCGCCATCGAACCGTTTCACGGCAGGGTCGAGGCGGGCGAGTTGCGCGGCGGTGCGGGCTCGGATTGTTTCGAGCGAGGGCATCGGAGAAGCCAGCCGCCCGCCGAGAAGAACAGGCGCGAGCAAATCCTCGAACGGTTCGCGCTCGTCTGCGGTTCCGCTTTCGACGTCGTAGATGAGATCCTCGACGAAGGCACCCGATGCGGAGAAAAAGCGGCGCGCCTGCTGGATGCCCGGCGTCGATGTTTTCTCGGGAACGTCGGATAGCTTGATCTTGTATCGCCACGCTTCACCGGGGCGACGCACGGCGGTGAGTTTGTAAATCCCGCCGAGAGCGGGCTCATCGTAGCCCGTGACAAGCCGCGTGCCGACGCCCCAGACATCGACCTTCGCACCGTGGGCGTTCAACCGGGCGATCGCGTGTTCATCGAGATCGCCGCTCGCGACGATGCGGGCATGATTAAATCCGGCCTCGTCGAGGAGCTTCCGAGCCTCGATGCTGAGCGCCGCGAGATCGCCCGAGTCGAGCCGGATCCCGATCATCTCGTGGCCACGCGTTCGCATCCGCCGGCCGGTTGCAATGGCGTGCCTGACGCCTTCGAGCGAGTCGAAGGTATCGACGAGAAAAATGCAGTTGTTCGGCAACGCCTCTGCGTAGGTGTCGAACGCTTCCGTCTCGCGGTCGAAAAACATGATCCAACTGTGCGCCTGCGTGCCGCTCACCGGAATGCCGTGTCTTTTTCCCGCGAGCGCGTTCGATGTGGCGGCGCATCCACCGATGAACGCGGCCCGGCTCGCAGAGAGTCCGCCGTCGATTCCCTGCGCGCGGCGCAGTCCGAACTCAACCACCGGCTTTTCTCCCGCAGCGATACAGATGCGCGCCGCTTTCGTCGCGATCAGGCTTTGGAAGTTGATCACGTTCAGCATTGCGGACTCCACGATTTGAGCCTGCAGGATCGGTCCTTGGACGCGGAGCAAAGGCTCGCCCGGAAACACCACCGTGCCCTCCGGGATCGCATGGACGTCGCAGCGGAATTCCTGCGCCATCAACATATCGAGAAAGGCGGGGTCGAAAAGCGGCCGGTCGTCGTTGCCCCGTAGAGTTGCGAGGTATTCGACGTCGCTCCCGGTGAACCGCTCGTTCAGGAGAAACTCGACAGCCTGAGCCAGCCCGCACGCCACGGTGAAGCCGCCGCGGAACGGATTGCTGCGGAAGGAAAGCGTGAACACGGCCTCATCCTCCGCCACGCCGGCTTTCCAGTAAGCCCGCGCCATCGTCAGTTCATAAAGGTCCGTGAGCAGCGCCAGCGAGTGTTTCGTCCTCACCGGGTAATCTTGATGCCGGTTCGCGTGGAACGCCAGTCTCGATCACGATGACGCAGCAGATTTGCCCCGGCGTTGTAAAATTCTTGCCCTTACTCGCGGTCCTTCGGTTACAATGCGCGGCTTCCATGACACCTCACACCAAACTATTCATTCCGGGCCCGGTCGAAGTATCGGCGAAAACTTTCGCGGCATTCAGCAAACCGATGATCGGCCATCGGAGCGGCGATTTCAAAAAACTCTACGGCGCGATTCATCCACGGCTGCAGCAGCTTTTCGGAACGAAGCAGCCGGTGTTCATTTCCACGTCGTCGGCATGGGGCGTGATGGAAGGTGCGATTCGCAACGTCGTGGCGAAGCGCGTTCTCAACTGCATGTGCGGCGCTTTTTCCGACAAATGGTTCGACGTGAGCCAGCGCTGCGGCAAGCAGGCCGAGGCATTGCAGGTCGAGTGGGGCCAGCCGATCCTGCCAGAGGCGCTCGATGCGAAACTCGCGACGGGCGGGTTCGACGCGGTCACGATCATTCACAACGAAACCTCGACCGGCGTGATGAGCCCCATCGCCGGGTTGTGCGCAGTGCTTCGCAAATATCCCGATGTGATCTCGATCGTCGATAGCGTGTCGTCGTTTTCCGCCGTGCCGATTCCGATGGATGAACTCGGGATCGACGTGCTTCTGAGCGGCAGCCAGAAGGCACTCGCGCTGCCGCCGGGAATGGCGCTGTTCTCCGTGTCCAACCGTGCATTCGAGCGCGCGAAGACGCTGAAGGACCGCGGTTACTACTTCGACTTCCTCGAGTTCAAAAAGAACCAGGCCGACGACATGACGCCGAGCACGCCGGTGATCTCGCACATTTACGCGCTGCAATCGAAGCTCGACGACATCTTCGCCGAAGGCGTCGAGGCGCGTCATGCGCGTCACGCCAAGCTGAACGGCATCGTCGCCGACTGGGTGAAGCGCAACGGTTTCGAGTTCTTCGCGAAGGAGGGCTACCGCTCGAAATCGCTGACCTGCGTGGCGAACAGCAAAGGCATCGACGTGCCTGCGCTGATCGCAAAGCTGAAGGAGAAATACCACTGCGTCATCGACGGCGGCTACGGCAAGCTGAAGGGCAAGACGTTCCGCATTTCCAACATGGGCGATGAAACGGAAGAGACGATCACGCAGTTGCTGTCGTGGATCGACGACTGCCTGAAATAGGGCAGTGTGTGGCGCGCTTGCCTTTTGGATGAGGTCTTCGGGAGCTTTTGAGCATAGCTCTGGCCCTCCTACTCATCGAAAGATTTACGAATCAATTCCCAGTTGTCTCGGAATTGTTGGAGGTGACGACGGTTGACTGTGCAATGCAGTGATTCAGTTCTATTTGGGCGCTTGCGACTCTTGTAAACCTGAAATGTGTGCTCTTGGAGGTCTTGGAGAGTGAATACATAAACCTCATCACCTGCCTCATCGCTGCCGAGCAGAATATAAACACAAACAAGATTCGGACTCGGAAGCGTTTTCTTACCTAGAATGCGCTGAACTCCGTCGATGATCTCAATCTCCAAAAATGCGCCTGCCGAATACTGCCAGTCTCCGCCATTGATTGTCTTCACTTGGATGGGAATGGTGAAGCCTAGTTCGTTCGCAGCAAGAAGATCAAAAAGCGGGACATTTCCGGCAAACGGCGTGGCTATGAACCCCATTCGTCCAAGCTGAGCTGCCACAAAGTGCTCTCCGATCTGTCGTGTTAGTTGATTGGAATAGCCTGTAGCCATGATGTGGGGTGTTTGCGTTCCAACTCAAGTATTAACGCCCTCCTACTTCGCCCCGTTCTTTGTTGGAGCGCCCGCGAACTCGCCAATCTTCCGGAATTTTTCGTAGCGCTGCTTGATCAGTTTCTCGATCGGGACATCGAGGAGCGCTTTTAGATTCGTGACGAGCGTTGTCTTCAGCGCCTCGGCGATTTGCGCGTGGTCGGTGTGTGCGCCGCCGAGCGGTTCGGGAATGACTCCATCGATGAGCCCCAGTTGCTGCAGGTCGCGCGCCGTGAGCTTCAATGCCTCGGCGGCCTCGGGCGCGTGGCTGCGGTGTTTCCACAAAATCGCCGCGCATCCTTCCGGGCTGATGACCGAGTAGTAGGAGTTCTCCAGCATCAACAGACGATCGGCGACGCCAATGCCAAGCGCGCCGCCGGATCCGCCTTCGCCGATCACCACAGCGATCGTCGGCGTCTTCAGCAGCATCATGTCGCGGAGATTCACCGCGATGGCCTCCGAGATGTGGCGCTCCTCCGCGCCCACGCCCGGATACGCGCCGGGAGTGTCGATGAGCGTGATGAGCGGGAGGCTGAACTTTTCGGCGAGCCGCATGAGGCGAAGCGCCTTGCGGTAACCCTCGGGATGGGCGCTGCCGAAGTTGCGCCGCAGGTTCTCCTTGAGTTCACGGCCTTTTTGGTGGCCGATGACAACGCACTTGATGCCATCGATCGTCGCGAAGCCGCCGGGCATCGCGCGGTCTTCGCCAAAAAAGCGGTCGCCATGCAGTTCGATGAGATCGGTGAACGCGAGTTCGAGGTAGTCGAGCGTGTAAGGCCGCTGCGTGTGCCGCGCGATCTGGACCCGCTGCCATGCGCTGAGACCGAGGTAAATCTCCTTCTTCATCTTCTCGATCTTTGCCTGCATCGCTTTCACCTCCGGGTCGAGGTTGATGTCCTGCGCCTTGGAATGTTTTTTCAGATCCTCCAGCTTGCGCTCGAGTTCGTCGATGGGCTTTTCGAAATCCAACAGTTGCGGTTTCATAAAATAGGAAGGGCTTACTCGATGGTGACTGGAACGCCGCGGGCGAGCAAGGTGGAAAGCTCCTGCATCTCCTCGGCGCCCAGCGCGAGGCCGGACGGAGCCTTCTCGCCGCCTTCCTCCGGATCGGTGTAAAGCGTAAATCCGGGAATGCTCAGCGAAATCCAGCGCGGGCTGCCCGCGTAATCACGCGTCCCGAACGCGACGCGCTGTCCGCTTTTCCACGCGATGATCTCGACGACCTTGCCTTTCTGAGGCGGGGCCGGCTTTGGAGTTGTCGCCATCGGCGCGTTCCAGGATTTCACCTTGTATTGTTTGAAAAATTTCTGCCGGTTCAAGACCACCACCTTTTGTTCCTTGCGGGCGATGATGACGGAAAACTCCGGATGCGACACGACGAGCACCTGGCCGACTTGCAATTTTCTTGGGTCGTCCAGGTTGTTCTGCTTCATGATTTGCTCGGCCGTGGTCTTGAGCTTGTGCTGAATTTTCGCGAGCGCGTCGCCCCGTTGCACGACGTATTGCTCCTTGTCGGGGCTCGGTGTTTTGGAAAAGAAAAGGTCGATGTTCACTTCGCCGAGCGCATCCCGGGCGTCGTCGATTTTGGTCGAGCTCGGGTTGTCGTCGATGAAGTGCTCGAGGGCTTTCTGCGCGTCGATCAGCTTCCCGGCTTGCTTCAACTGGATGCACTTCTCGAACTCGGCGACGCTCGGATCGGGCGGGGGAGGGAGCGGCCCCTGCGCGATCTCCTCCTTCAACAGCTTCTTCGGCTTGACGAAGATGTCGTAGCCGAAATACGCCGCCGATCCGAATACCGCGACAAAAAGGATGAGAATGATCAGTGCTTTCACGAACCGAAGGGATTGTTCAACTTTTTGTCCGACATCGTCAACTGCGCGGACTCAATCCAGCCGCAGATACGGCAGCAATCCATGCACGCCGCCTTCGCGTCCGAAGCCGCTTTCCTTGTAGCCGCCGAACGGGGAGGCCGGATCGAACTTGTTGTAAGTATTCGCCCACACAACTCCCGCGCGAAGCTTGCTCGCGATCTTGAAAATCTTCGAACCTTTGTCGGTCCAAACGCCGGCACTCAATCCGAACGGCGTGTTGTTCGCACGCTCGATCGCTTCCTCCGGCGTGCGGAAGGTCATCACGCTCAAGACCGGTCCGAAGATTTCCTCCTGCGCGATACGATGCGTCGCGGTGACCCCGGTGAAAAAGCCCGGCGGATACCAGTAGCCGCGCTCCGGCAGCTTGCATCGCGGCTGGACCAACTGCGCTCCTTCGTCGATCCCGCTCTGCACGAGCGACTCAATTTTTTCGAGCTGCGCCTTCGAGTTGATCGCGCCGATGTCGGTGTTCTTGTCGAGCGGATCGCCGACGCGCAACGTGGCGATGCGATCGCGCAGTTTGCGGATCACTGTTTGGAAAACGCTCTCCTGCACCAGCAGCCGCGAACCGGCGCAGCAGACGTGGCCTTGATTGAAATAGATGCCGGCGATGATTCCCTCGACGGCCTGGTCGATCGGCGCATCCTCGAACAAAATGTTCGCCGCCTTGCCGCCGAGTTCGAGCGTGAGTTTCTTGCGTGTGCCCGCCAGCGACCGCGCGATGAGCTTGCCGACTTCGGTCGAGCCGGTGAATGCGATTTTGTCGATGCCCGGATGCTCGACGATCGCGCGGCCCGTTTCGGCAGCACCGGTGACGACGTTCACGACTCCGTCGGGCAATCCGGCTTCGGCAAAAATCCGCGCGAGATGAAGCGCGGTGATCGAGGTGGTCTCCGCGGGTTTCAACACGCACGTGTTGCCGCAGGCCAGGGCTGGAGCCAGTTTCCACGCGGCCATGAGCAGCGGAAAATTCCATGGGATGATCTGTCCCGCGACGCCGAGCGGACTCGGTTTGCGGCCGGGGAACGCGTAGTCGAGTTTGTCCGCCCATCCTGCGTGGTAGAAGAAATGCGCGGCGACGAGCGGCAGGTCGATGTCGCATGATTCCTTGATCGTCTTGCCTCCGTCCATCGTTTCGAGGATTGCCAGCTCGCGCGACTTTTCCTGAATAAGCCTGGCGATCCGGTAGAGATACTTGCCACGCTCACGTCCCGGCATTTTGCTCCAAGTTTTTTCGTAGGCGCGGCGTGCAGCGGAAACGGCGCTTGCGACATCGGCTTCATCTGCGAGTGCGATTTCAGCGAGCTTTTCCTCGGTCGCGGGGTTGATCGAAGCGAAATGCCTCCCGCTTTTCGGTGCCCGAAATTTGCCGTCGATGAACAACCCGTAGCGCGGATCGATCTTCACCGGCGTTGTTTCCGGCGCGGGCGCGTAGCTCCACTTCTCACCGAAATTCAAGTGCCGTTCGCGCGCCGGGACAATGCGATTCGAGGTCGGGTTTGTGACGGTGGAGGGGGTGCCAGAGGATTTGCGAGGCATACGGCGTGCATCATTTCAGCTTCGGTTGCGCGTCGCAATACCGGATGACATCGCTCTTATCGAAGTGGCGGCTGGCAGAGAAGTTTGCATTGAGCATCGGCTGGGCGGTTGCTACTTTCACCAAAGTTCCACCCGGTCTCACAGCCAATGAACAAGAACATCGAATCCGTCCTGATCGAAAAACGCGTCTTCAAGCCATCGAAGGCTTTTTCCAAAAATGCCCGCATCAAGAGCATGGAGGAATACCAGAAGCTCTATCGCGAATCGATCGATCATCCCGACAAGTTCTGGGCGCGCGAGGCATCCGAACTGACCTGGCGGAAGAAGTGGAGCAAGGTGCTCGAATGGAAGGAGCCGTTCGCAAAATGGTTCGTCGGCGGCGAGATCAATGTTTCGGAAAACTGCCTCGACCGGCATCTGGCGGGAGCCCGTCGGAACAAGGCGGCGATCGTCTGGGAAGGGGAGCCGGGGGAGAAGCGAACACTCACGTATCAGCAGTTGCATCGCGAGGTGTGCAAGTTCTCGAACGTGTTGAAGCGGAACAAAATCAAGAAAGGCGACCGTGTTTTGATTTACATGCCGATGATTCCCGAGGCGGCGATCGCAATGCTTGCCTGTGCGCGGATTGGTGCGGTGCATTCTGTGGTGTTTGGTGGCTTCAGCGCGGAGAGCATCAAGGATCGCATCGCCGACAGCAAAGCGACGGCGGTCATCACTGCGGACGGCGGCTACCGGCGCGGTTCGATCATTCCACTAAAGCACAACGTCGATGAGGCGCTGAAGGACGACAAGAAGGTGAAGCGCGTCATTGTTTTCCGGCGCGCCCACAACCAAATCCACATCGAGGAAGGTCGCGACGTCTGGTGGCATCGCGAAATGGAATATGTGGACGCGAACTGCGAGCCGGAGGCGCTCGACAGCGAGCATCCCCTTTACATCCTTTACACAAGCGGCTCGACGGGCAAGCCGAAGGGAATTCTGCACACAACGGGCGGCTATCTCGTGGGCGTTTATTGTTCGACGAAATACGTCTTCGATCTGCGGGAGGAGGACCTTTACTGGTGTACCGCCGATATCGGATGGGTGACCGGCCACAGCTATGTCGTTTATGGCGCGCTCGCCAACGGTGCGACGACACTGATGTATGAAGGCGCGCCGAACTGGCCTGAGCCGGATCGTTTCTGGCGCATCATTGCCGAGTACGGCGTGACGATTTTCTACACTGCGCCTACT
The DNA here is from genome assembly GCA_963751395.1 of uncultured Verrucomicrobiae bacterium. Taxonomy (GTDB): domain Bacteria; phylum Verrucomicrobiota; class Verrucomicrobiia; order Chthoniobacterales; family Chthoniobacteraceae; genus CAVVUC01. Next base: position 805,130 of record CAVVUC010000002.1, read on the forward strand.
GCGATCCGGGCTTTCATCAAATGGGGCGACGATTGGGTAAAGCAGCATGATCTTTCGTCTCTGCGGCTGCTGGGCACCGTGGGCGAGCCGATCAATCCCGAAGCGTGGATGTGGTATCACAACACAATCGGCGGCGGACGCTGCCCGATTGTCGATACATGGTGGCAGACTGAAACTGGCGCGCAGATGATCACACCGCTTCCCGGTGCGGTGCCGACAAAGCCGGGATCGGCGACAGTGCCGTTCTTTGGAGTCGATGCCGCCGTGGTCGATGACGAGGGCAAGGAAGTGGGCGTTAACGTCGGTGGAAAGCTCGTGATTCGAAAGCCGTGGCCATCAATGCTGCGCACCATTTACGGCGATCCGGAGCGCTTCAAGAAACAATACTGGAGCGAGATCCCGCACGTTTATTTCGCCGGCGACGGCGCGCGCCGGGACAAGGACGGGTATTTTTGGATCGTTGGTCGCATCGACGACGTATTGAACGTCGCCGGGCATCGCCTCGGCACCTCGGAAGTCGAGAGCGCACTGGTGAGCCATCCCGCCGTGGCGGAGGCTGCGGTCGTGGGAAGACCTGACGAGCTCAAGGGCCAAGCGGTGGTCGCGTTCGTCACGCTGAAAGGCGGGGTGAAGGTCACTCCCACCCTGCGCGAGGAATTGCGGGCGCATGTCGGCAATGCCATTGGCGCGATCGCAAAGCCGGACGACGTGCGCTTTTCCGATGCGCTGCCAAAGACGCGGAGCGGAAAAATCATGCGCCGTTTGTTGAAGGAAATTGCCGGAGGCAAGACTGTCACCGGCGACACCACGACTCTGGAAGATCTAAATGTGCTGGCCCAAATCAGGGCTTCGGAAACCTAAGTGCAATTTGTCATTACAGGAATGCGCGAGATTGCTCGCAAACTCGACCGATCCAGGTATCGGCTTCTGCTCATGCGCGAAAAGCGCCGGCTCAGAAAAGCGGAAATCAATCTTGGATTCCTGGGCTGGCAACAGGCGGAGTTTTTTTCACCCGAACTCGAAGCGCAGGTGCAGCAAATCATGAACTTCGAGAAAACCCAGGCGGATATCGCGAATCGCAGTGCCGAACTTGCCGACAGGATCGCCAGTTTGCAGAGCGAAAAAGAAACGCATCAGCGTTCCCTGGCTGATTTCCTCGCCAGGAACGAAGATGAGGCGAAGCCTTTTGCCGTGCAGCAGGAGAATTTGCAAAATAGGATCGAAGAACGCCGGCGAGCAGCGGCGAATTTCGAAAAGGCTTCTGCCGAGCTCGATTCTGAGGACAAGGCTTGCGAGGCAACTTTGAGGAAGCTTTTTAGCGCACATGAGGAGAACATGGAAATCAAGAGCGAGATTCTCCGCATCGGTGATCGGCGGACTCGAATCAATGACGAAAAAGCGGAGGTAAAACTGGGGTCCGAACGAAGCCGAAAAGAAGCGGCCGATGCAGAGAAGAGCCTCGCAGCCATTAGCGGGCGATTGGAATCATTGCGAACGGAAGCGAATGTAAAACGCGAGGAATTCAAGGAGACGGACCGGGAGTTGCGCACTAAGATCGACGCCCTTGAAAGTGAAAAAGCGAAGACCCAGAAGGAGACGGATGAATTGGACCGGCAAAAAACAGACCCCTATTTGCTGATTGGTCAGGCTCTCGCCACCAGCGACATCGCCCCCGCAAATCAGCCAGACGCGCTGGAACTAGTTCACCTGCATCGCGCAAATTTGGCGGATTGTGAAAAACAACTGGCTGAGTCCGCCCTCGCTTCGCAACAAGTGGACAGGGCTCAATTACGAGCATTTTATTTTCTGCTCGCGGTTCTGCTTGGTCTAATTGGGCTTGCCTTTCGCATAGGCTAAAGGGGCCCGCCGGCCGATCTGGTGTTAAAATCTCCTTTTCGTTGCGCAATAATCTGCGAATAATCATCCGATGCATTTCACCCGTTAAGTGCGTTCAGCAGATTGAACATTTCGAACAGAATGGTGTGGTTGTAGGGGTTTGCCTACAAAACATGCATCTTGCTCGAATTCACAAAAATCATTATGCACTTTGTAGTCAAATAAAAGCACCTCCGATCTCGCCGCAGTCCTTCTTTAGAGGAGAGTTGCAAATTAAACGGCAGACGAAGCGATACTCACAACTCAAGAACCAAGAACAATGAAAAACATCAGAAAAAGCCGATTGGAAATGTTCATCATGATTGGAGTGGCAATCATCGTTTGGATTGGATCCGCCGTCGCTGCAAATGCCGCGATTCGGCCAAAACCTCCCGTCCCGCCGGCTCCTCCAACAGCCAGCAGATAAACCAAAAGTCAGCCTGATATCTGGGCTGACTTTTTTTGTACAAATTGCATAAGAAAAATAGCTCCTTTACTAAAATGAATACTCGCTCATCCTCTTCTTCGCTCCGTCGTCATTCTCGACCAAATATCTTGTTCGCTTCCGCATTGGCCGCACTTACAGTTCTTTGTCAATTTGCACCGAGAACTCTAGCTGCGACCACCACTTGGACAGGAAGCGCATCACCGCTTTGGACTGATTCAGGCAGTTGGAGTGCTGGAGTTCCAGGCGCGGGCGACGACGCGATAATTGGGTTAAGCGGGGCTTCAGTTGGCTATTTTAGCGGCACCAATCCGATTCTGAATCAGCTTACGATCAGCGCTCCCGGCAACGCCAGTCTTACCCAATTTGGCAGCAATCTCACATCGGTGACTGAAATCATTGGCGATAACTCGACAGGAACTTTCTCACAAACCAGCGGCACCAATACAGTGACTGGAGCGACTGCATTTCAGAGCTTGGTATTGGGCAACACCACAGGCGGGAATGGCACCTACAATTTGAGTGTCGGCACTCTGAACGCCAATTTCATTTCGGTAGGTGGCGGCAACACGGGTTCTGGAAGCACCGGTCAGGGATCGTTCATTCAAAGCGGAGGTAGTGTTCAACTCAACCTTGTTTCCGACGGGCTAGGTCATTTGTATGTCGGCAATGCCGTTGGCACAACTGGCAGCTATCTCTTGTCGGGAGGATCGCTTGATGCGCAGAACGAGTACATTGCTCTTCAGGGACCAAATGGAGCCGGTCGATCGTTCGTTCAAACCGGAGGCACGAACACGATTCACTACAATCCACTGAGTACTTATCAGACGGGCCAGTTGTCGGTGGGCGGAGATCAAGATTTAGTATCACTCAGCAGCGCTGGATCCTACACGTTGAGCGGTCCGGGTTCTGTATTGAATGCAGCGGATGAACGAATTGGTGTCAGTGGCACTGGAACCTTCACACAGAATGACGGCGTTAATAACATCACGGGTGGTGTGGCCGGGACCAATCGAACACTCTATGTCGCTGCAAGTCCGGGCATGCCGGCGTCGAGTGCTGGGACATACAACCTGAACGGCGGCACGCTGAATGCAGAAGTCGAATACATCGGCAATCCGGGCACGGGAACATTCAACCATGTTGGCGGAGTAAACGCCGTTTCCACACAACTGTTGATTGACGATAAAGGGACTTACACGCAATCAGGCGGCCAGTTGCTCAGCAGCGGCACCAACGCGAGTTATGAAGGCATTTATGTTAACACCCAGGGTCAGTTCAATCTGAATGGCGGCGTAACGACCGCAAATGGCACAGGATTGATCAACACGGGAACATTCACGATGAGTTCCGGTGGCCATCTGAATGGGAGCGGGATCAAGTTGAATGACGTCGGCGGCGTGTTCACGGCAACTGGGGGTGACATCTCAGGGTCGGGAGTTTTGACAAACTCCGGCTTGATGACCTTCACCGGCACGAACACGACCACTGTCAATTCTGACGTTCAGAACAATGCAGGACACAAGCTGGAGGTGAAAAATGTTGCGGTTGTATTCAACGGCAGCACCGTCAATAGCGGAACTTTCAAAACGACAGCCAGCACTGTCGTTTTTAATGGCAACTACACGGAGAACGGCACGTTTTTGAGCGACCCCAGCCTCACCATTGAGAACGGCAACTTCTCCGTCGGAACAACCGGTAATCTCATTGGTTCGACCGGTGACGTCTGGCAATTCGGAAGGGATTTCACGAGTGCCAGCACACAAAACACCACTTGGAACACGACTCTGTCGGAGATGGATTTCTTCCGCAGCAACACGGGGCCAAATAGTGGGTTTAGTCTCGGCGATCATGTATTTGCTTACAGCGGCCTGGATCTCGGACAGACCTACGCCGGATACACCGACAACTTCGCATGGGGTTTGGTTAATGTCTTTTCTGGAAATCAACTCCTAACCAGTGGATCGGGTGCTCTCTACACAACAGGCCTGTTAATTGGTAGCGGCACGTCGCAGATTGGTTCATTCACGGGCAACGTGACCATCTATTATGATCCTTTGGATACAGTTCATAATGGTTACCTCAACGGTGGGACTTACCCCTTCGGTTCCGGAACGGGCAAGGTCGCCCCTGTTCCCGAGCCTTCCTCCCTCGCGCTCATGGGAATATGCACTCTTATTGGAACGGGTGTTATCATCCGGCGCAAAATCCGCCGGTAGTCAGGGAACTGGATCAACAACTCTTGGTTTAGGTTGATTGTCTAAATCGAAGTGAGGTGAGTGACCGTTGTTACGGCGCTCATTCACTTCGATTTAGCTTTTTGTTGGCGCGTAGATTGAATCGTGCTTTTGTGGAGGAGTGAATGAGCGTTACGTGTCCTTTAATGATTCGGCTGTTTCGGCCGCGATCGGATGATGTTTCCACTCTGACCTGACAAAGCGCAGTTCGCGAAAAAAACAAGAAGCCACCTATGCCTCCAAGCCAAGACTTAAACGCCGGTGATGGAAGTATCGGTGGCAGGTCCGGCTCTGTGCGTGAACCAAAGGCGCTTCCGGACCTTGTTCCCAAGGTTCCGTTTCACAAGCGGCATCGCTGGCTCCTGATAGCGCTGGCTGCTCTCGTTCTCGCTTTTCTGGCGCTTTTGGTCAAACCGGCCTACCGCGCAGCCAATCGCTGGCGCGCATGCAGGCTCGCGGATTCAGCCCTCGACCACGCGAGGCAAAACGAACTGGACAAGGCCCTGCTTCAGGCAAGGGCGGCCTATCAGCTCAAGCCGGACGAATCGTATGTGGTGCGAGCCGCGGCGAAGGTGCTGACACTCCGCCATGACCCAATGGCGTTCCGCTTCTGGCAGTTGCTTTCAAAATCTCCAGCCGCAACGCCAGACGATCGGCGCAGTTATGTTCAAAGCGCATTGGATCTGCGGTTGATCTCGCCTGCTCTGGAGGAACTGACCGCTTTGATGTCACTGGAACCAAAATCGGCTGCGAATCATCTGCTCGCATCCAAATTGAAAGCACTCACCGGTGACTTCGCCGGCAGTCTCGCCCTGGCGCGGCAGGCTCATGATCTGGATCGCTCCAACGAGGAAGTCTCGCTTTTCCTCGCTTCGTTGCAGATCAACTCGCCGGATGCGCATGCCGCCGGGCTCCAACTCTTATGGCAACTGGCCGACGGGAAAACCCGGCAAGGCCTTTCCGCCGCTGCGATCCTGGGGCGCCAGAGTGGATTGTCTCCAGAGGAACAGGACCGGTTGATTGCGCGCCTGAAAAGCCACCCGCTCGCAACGGAATCCGAACGACTTCTGGCACTCGAGCTTGAGATTGCAAGGCATCCCGAACAACGCGACCCGCTGCTCAAGGCGGCAGGAGAAAAATACCGGTTGATGGGCGGCGAAGACCTCCGGCAATTTGGAATCTGGCTGAACTCGCATGGCGAATCGGCGCGAACGATCGAGGTGATTTCCCTTGATCAGGCTGTGACGCGAAAGGATCTTTTCCTCGTTTATCTCGATGCGATCTCGGCGCAGAAGAAATGGGCCGACGTCAATGCGGCCCTGTCCCGAAGCGGTTTGCCGCTGGATGAGGCCTACGTCGAGCTTTACAAATCCAGAGCGTGCGCGGAACTGGGCGACGCGGATGGAGCGGACAAACACTGGAGGCAGGCGCAAATCGCGGCCCAAAGGTCGGCAGGCACCGGAAATCCTGAGCAGGCATTCTACATCGCGAATTATGCGGAACGTCTGGGGCAGCCGGCCAATGCCGAGCGGATGTATCGCTATCTCACGTCCAGTCCGTTGACTGCGAGAACCGCCTGTGAATCCTTGTTGCGGCTTGCGATGGCGAAAGGCACGCGCGCGACCCGGGATGTTCTGCGCGAGATGCAAGCGCGATGGCCCGAGGACATTGCGGTGCAAAACGACTTCGCCTATTTTCAACTCCTGCTCGGCGAGGAAATCGACGCGAGCCGGGAAAAGGCAGTGGAACTCGTGACCAAATTTCCCGAGAGCCTTCCTCATCGTGCGACGCTCGCGCTTGGACATCTGCGTTCTGGAAATCCGGGCGCCGCGCTCAAGGTTTTCGACTCGGTTTCTGTCGCGTGGGACAAAGCGCCGGAACCGAGCATCGCGGTTTACTCGGCAGTTCTCAACGCCAACGGTCGCACCGATGAGGCCCGGGTTCTTGCATCGAGACTTCATGCCGCGACTTTGAGGCCGGAGGAGCAGGAACTCATCGGCATTGGTTTTAGAAAAGCAACTCCCGATGTTCAATGAGTTGAGGTCTTCAGTCTGGGAGAATGGTCTGACCGGCTGCCGGCTTTCGAGTTTGTGGATATGACACCGCGCGAAATCCCGGGCAGCGCATCGTGGAGCGGATCGTCCGATTCCACTCCCTCTACTGCGAAGCCTCATGGAAAAACTCTCTGGCGATGGCTTCCGTTCCTGGTTCTCGCAGCGTTGTGGATTTGGCTGATCAACAACCTGCGGCTCGAGTGGTCGGTGAACGACCAGGTACAGCTACGGTTTTGCCGTGCCGCTCCTGGCGCTTTATCTCTTTTGGCAAAGGTGGCGGACCGCACCGCCCACGTCAGCGCCGCAGACTCCGAATGCGATCCTCGCTGCGATCGCCTGCGTTTCACTGCTTGTTCTCCCGCTGCAACTCGTGCAGGAAGCGAATCCCGAATGGCGTTTCGTGAGCTGGTGGATGGCCGGTGTGGTGGTGAGCGTTTCGCTCGGCCTCGTATGGATTCGGGCAGGCCTGCCGTGGGTGAGGCATTTCCTTTTCTCCATTTGCTTCATCTTCACCGCGGTGCCGTGGGCGGCCGGGTTTGAAGCCTCGATTACGCAGCATCTCATGCGCGTGGATGCCGCCATCGCCGTCGAGATGCTGAAATGGTGCGGGATTCCGGCGGTTCAGCAGGGGAACGTGATCGATCTTGGGAACTGTCTGGTTGGCGTCAATGAAGCGTGCAGCGGTATTCGTTCGCTGCAAAACACGCTGATGATCTCGCTCTTCCTGGGCGAGCTGTACCGGCTTGGTTTCCTGCGCCGGCTGCTGCTCGTCTGTGCCGCGGCAGCCATCGCATTTCTTTGCAATCTAGGCAGGACTTTTTTCCTCGCCTGGCTCAGCGCGGGGAAGGGGAATGCAGTCATGGAAAAGTGGCACGACAACGCAGGACTGACCGTGCTCGCCGTGACACTTGCCGCGCTCATCGGGGTGACGTTTCTTCTGCGCGGCAAACGCGCGGGCGGTATGGAAGACGACGCGCCTCCGGCGAACGCGCCAACTCAGTTTTTTGCATGGCCGCGCGGTTTTCTTGTGGCGCTTGGCTCGTGGCTGATCCTTGTCGCCGTCGTTTCGGAGGCATGGTATCGGGCTCATGAAATCGGTTTTTCGCGCGCGCAGATGTGGACGGTTCGCTGGCCGACGGAGAATCCCGGTTTCCGGGACTCGCCGGTTCCGGACGAGACGCGCGCTTTGCTCAAATATACGGATGGACGACGCGCCTCGTGGAACGACGGCGACTCGATCGAATGGGCGGCCTTCTTTTTCCAGTGGGCTCCCGGACGCACTGCGCGGATTTCCGCTCGCTGGCATCAGCCGGACGTCTGCCTGCCCGCCACAGGGCGCCGAATGATTGCAGACAAAGGCATTCGCATCTTCGAGGTTCAAGGCCTTTCGATTCCATTCCATCATTTTGTTTTCGATGAAGCGGGCAAGACGCTGCACGTGTGGCAATGCCTTTGGGACGAAGACACCAGCCGTGCCAGGGGATTCGCAGCGGCGCAAGCGTATGAAAACATCCCGTATTATTCGAACCGTCTCGATGCAGTCATTCGTGGCCGCCGCAACCTCGGCCAGCAAGTGCTTGAAGTCGCCTTATGGGGCGTTCCGGATGCAACCGAGGCGCAATCCCGCTTCGAACATCTGATAGGCTCGCTGATCCAGAGGTGAACCAACAAGCCCTTGCGTTTATGCATAACGAGCGGTATGGAAGCCCTGCGATTTCCTGTCTGGCTTGAGATGCGGCAGGGGAAATGGTTGCCGCATTCGAGGCAAGCAACTGGAAATGTTGTTGCATTAACTTTTTCATGACAAGAACCCCACAGTCTTTTCTAACTCCTCACCGACAGGGTGCGACAAATAGTGTTCTGTCTGTACACTCGCTTTCGGCATCGGCGGCGGTGCTTTCTCCAGGCTGTTCCTGGTATTGGGACAGCGCCAGACGGCTACGTTTTTCGAAGGCCAATCGGTAAAGCCGCTCATGACTTCCATGACGCTCCAGCGCGCGACTTGAGATCCTTCTCACGCCAAACCTGCTGCAAAGTAATCCAAAGCCAATCAACACAATGAAAAGTCCGACTAACCGACTGCGACGTCCCCTTCAGGCGCTTGTGCTTTCCGCCATTCTTCCGATCTCGCCACAAACCGTCGTCGCCAACACCATAACTCACAATGGGGATTGGATAATCGGTGCGGGTGGAGCCGTGTCTGCAAGCCCGGGTGACCTGTATCGTGCTGGAAAAGGCTTTTACAACTCCAGCACACAGAACACGGTTTGGGATACGACTCCGGCGACGCTAGAGTTCTTCACCCCCGCGACCAACACGACAGGAAATCACGAGTTCACCTATGCGGGGTTGAATCTTGGATCTAGCTACAGCGGGTTTACGAACAACTTTGCCTGGAACAGCGTTGTAGTGCAGTCGGGAAATCAACTTATCAACACCAACAGCAGCGCCCTTTACACCAGAGGACTTACCTTGGGCGGTGGAATTTCGCAGATATCCACCTTTAGCGGCAACATGGCCATCTACTACGACATTGCCAACCCGGGCAATGCCTACCTCGCGGGCGGCTTCTACAGCTTCGGTTCCGGGACGGGCTTTGTTGCTCCTGTTGGCAATTTGCCTGTCAATGTGTCTTACTGGGCGGTGAATGCCAACTCCACATGGGTCGCGGCCAGCAACTGGTCTAAAAACATAGTTCCCAACTTTGTCGAGGCGGAGGTGGACTTCGGCCCTGGCGTTTCCGGAACCGGGGCTGCATTTACCGGCCCTCGCAGCGTGACGCTGGATGGCGTCCGAACCGTTGGGAAGATGGTTTTCAGCGACACCAACTCGTTCACGGTTGCATCCGGCACCGGCGGCAGCCTGGTCCTCAATAACTCCTCGCTTGTCAGTCAGATCAAGGTGACCACCGGCACACACGCGATCAGCGCACCGGTTACTTTAACGGCCAAAGGAGTCGAGTTGGATATCGCTTCCGGCAGCATGCTTGCCATTTCAAACATGGTGAGTGGCACTTCCGGGCTGAACAAGTCTAACAGCGGAAGACTCGATTTGACGGGAAGCAACACCTACACCGGTCCAACCAACGTGAACCTTGGGACGCTGAACGTGAACAACTCCTTGGCGAGTAAGAACCTGAATGTCGCCTCCGGAGCCATACTCAACCTGAATGTGGCGGCGGCCACCGGCACCAGCACGGCGCTGAGCGTCAGCGGTGTGGCCAACTTCTTCGGGCCCGATGCCTCCATCCACAAGGTTGGAGCTTTGAACATCCTGAGCAGCGGCACGGTTGTTCTAACTGCCCACGGGAATAGCAGCGGGGCTTCGAACGTGAAGGTGCTCGACATTTCGTCGTTGACCATCTCGGGAACAGCTTCGTTCGCCGGAGGCGAGGTCAAGGAGGCCGGGGCCTGCCCGGCGCTGGGGACAGGTGACGCTTATGACGAGCAACTAGCTGGCGGCGGGTTTGCGGTCGCAGAACCGGTGCCTGAGCCCGGAACGGCCGCGTTGCTGGCTGCGGGCGCGATTGCTGGAGCGATTCTGCGTTACCGCAATCGCAAGAGCGTCACCCGATAGGAATAGACTGTCGGCAAGCGGACGTTCCCGCAGTTGCCATAGCTCACTGTCGCTGGGGTTTTGAAATAAAAAAGCGGCGACCGTTTTCACGACCGCCGCTTTTTGCAATTCCAGAGCGCTGTTACTTCCCGTAAAGGCAGCGCGCGAGGTAGCCCGCCAGTGCAGTCGCGCGATTCTCGGCGCGGAACTGCGCGATCTTTTTGCGATCGACCGCCAGGGCGCGTTCCCAGAGCCAGATGAGATTCTGGCTGCTTACGTGCAGGATGTCCTTGATGTTCTTCGGGTCGTCGGTGCGCGGCGCCTTCACATCGAAGCAGACGATGTCCTTGTATTTCGCGTCCTGCAACACGACCAGCAGCGCCAGATCCTTGAGCGGCTCGGTGTAACCGAACGGCAGGTCCTGATCGAAACGCTGGCCGTCCTGCGCGTTCAGATGAATGTGGAACAGCTTGCCCGCCTCGAGGCAAAGCTCGACATCCCAGATGTAATCCAGCCCGGCGATCCGGCTGTGCGCGGTCTCCGGGTTCACGCCAAAGAGCGGTTGCGCGTCTTTGTCGAGGCGGCTGATGAGGTAAAGCACTTCGCCCACATTCGCGAGATACATGTTGCCGCGAGGCTCGTTCGGCTTCGGTTCGAGCGCGAAACGGACTTTGCTTCCGTATTTCTGTTTCGCGTATTGGCCGACCTTGTTGAAGCCCTCGACGAGGCGCTTGAAAGAATCGCGTCCGTTCTTTGCGAGCACAAAATCAAAACCTTCGCGTCCGTTCCAAAACACCATCGTCTTCGCGCCGAGCAGCACGGTCGTGTCCACGGCGCGCTTTGCATTTTCCAAGCCCAGCTTTCTTATGGCCGGATCGTTCGATGTCATGGCACCGTCTTTGAAAATCGGATCGGCAAAAAACGACGGCGTGTACATCGCGCACTTGAGGCCGTAGTCCCGCGCACGCTTCAAAGCCTGCGGCGCGTCCTCGGCCGGAATCTCGCTGTCATGCGCTTCGTAATACGACATGCCGGCCTCCGCGAGCAGCGGCAGGCGGTCGATGAACGGGATTGCTTCGCGGGTCGGGCCGCCGAACGGATCGCCACCCGGTCCGAGGTTCCAAACGCCTGCCCCGAGGCCGTTCGCGCCGACTTTGTCTTTGAGTTGATAACGTGACATTGGAGAGATTTCTTTCGAGTTTGATGTTTGTGAGAGGGAGTAACACTGAACGTGTCGTCGCAAAAAGTCAGCTTCAAAATGCTGCTTCAAAATGCTGCCAGCCGCTGATCGCCCCAAAAAACCTGCTTTGCTGGTACCCTTTCCGATGAGATCTACGTCCTGTTCATCATTTCCTGATGCTGACTGCAACTGACAAGGGACTCCATTGCGCGGCGGGCGATTTTTACATCGACCCCCGGCGACCGGTCGGGCGCGCACTCATCACCCACGCGCATAGCGACCATGCTCGCGCTGGCAGTCGCGCCTATCTTTGCGCGAGTGACGGCGTCGAACTGCTGCGATTGCGTGTGGGTAAGGACGTCAGCATCACTGGAGTGCGCTATGGTGAAACCACCCGCCTCAATCAAGTCGAAGTCTCTTTTCATCCCGCCGGTCATGTGTTGGGCTCCGCGCAAATCCGCCTGGAACATTGCGGGGAAATCTGGGTTGTCAGCGGCGACTACAAGCTTCAAACGGATCCCACCTGCGCAGGCTTTGAGTCGGTGCGGTGCCACACGTTTGTGACGGAATCCACCTTCGGCCTGCCCGTTTATCGCTGGCCGGAGCCGGCAACGGTTTTCGCGGAGATCAACGAATGGTGGCGGACGAACCAGGCACAGAGCCGCACCAGCGTGCTCTTCGGATACTCGCTCGGCAAAGCGCAGCGCCTGCTGGCGGGCGTGGATGCCTCCCTCGGTCCGATCCTCGTTCACGGCGCGGTGCGCGAGTTCCTCCCTGCCTACGCGGCGGCGGGCGTGATGCTGCCTTCGGTCGAACCGGCAACGAAGGAGAACGTCCGCGCGGCAGGGGGGAGGGCGCTGGTCATCGCGCCGCCCGCGGCAGATGGCTCGACCCGGTTCAATTCCCCCGGCGATATTTCCACAGCGTTCGCCTCCGGCTGGATGCTTATTCGCGGCACGCGACGGCGGCGTGCGGCCGAACGGGGTTTCGCATTGTCCGACCACGCCAACTGGCCGGGCTTGATCGAGGCGATTCGCTCCACCGCTGCATCGCGAGTTCTTGTAACACATGGAGCCGCGACGCCGCTTGTCCGCTGGTTGAACGAAAACGGCTGGCACGCCGAAGCACTCGCCACGCGATTCGTTCGCGATGAAGCCGGGGAGTTGGCGGAGTAAGTCATGCGCGCTTTCGCCCGGCTCTTTACCGCTCTCGACCGCACGACTCGCACGTCCGAGAAAGTCGCGGCGCTGGAGCGTCACTTCCGCGAGACGCCGCCCGCCGACGCCGTGTGGGGACTCTGGTTTCTTTCCGGGCAGCGCCTCAAACGCGCGGTGAAAACGGCACACCTGCGTCAATGGGTCGCCGAAGTGGCGGAACTCCCCGTGTGGCTGGTCGAGGAGTGCTACGAACACGTTGGCGATCTTGCCGAAACGCTGGCCCTGCTGCTGCCGGCGAATCCGAGTCCCTCGCCGCCGCCGCTCGCTCAACTCGTCGAGCGGCGTCTTCTGCCGCTGGCGCACGCAACCGAAACCGGGCAACGCGAGATATTGCGCGCGACTTGGGCCGAACTGGATACGACGCAGCGCTTCCTGTGGCACAAACTCATCACCGGCAATTTCCGCGTGGGCGTTTCGCGGGCGCTGCTGGTGCGGGCGCTCGCCAACCTTGCCGGCGTCGAGCCGCCCGTCATAGCCCACCTTCTCCTTGCCCAGTGGAGTCCGACTCCCGGCGATTTCGCACGGCTCATGTCCGGTGAAAACAGCAGCGGCGAACCTGCCCGGCCTTACCCGTTCTACCTCGCATCGCCCCTCGAAGGCGAACCGTGCGCACTCGGCGATGTTGCCGATTGGCAGGTCGAGTGGAAATGGGACGGTATCCGGGCGCAATTGATCCGGCGACGCGGCGAAGCTGTCCTCTGGTCGCGCGGCGAGGAAATCGTCACGACCGCGTTTCCCGAGATCGCCGAGGCCGCGCGGGCGTTACCGGACGGAACAGTGCTCGACGGCGAACTGCTGGCCTGGCGTGGCGACAGTCCGCTGCCGTTCGCTCAACTGCAACGCCGCTTGAACCGTCGAGTAGCCGGCTTGTCCCTGCGCCGCGAAGTGCCGGTGGTCTTCATGGCTTATGATTTATTGGAGTCTGAAGGGCAGGACGCCCGCGGTTGGCCGCTTGCCCAACGCCGGCGCGATCTGGAGCAAGTCATGGCTCGTGCCTTGGAAGCTCTTACGAATGACGACAGCGCCGTCCGCGACTCCGCGTTGATTCAAGGCGACCTTTTCGTCAGCAGGACTCCCGCGGAAACATCGCCCGCCGTTCTGCGCATCTCGCCGGTCTTGTCCGTCGCTGCGTGGGAGGAAGTCGCAAAGCTTCAGGAACAAGCGCGCGCGACGTCTGCCGAGGGCCTGATGCTCAAACGCCGCGACTCGGCCTACGGCACCGGCCGGCAGCGTGGCAACTGGTGGAAATGGAAAGTCGCACCCTTCACGTGCGACGCCGTGCTCGTGGCAGCCCAACCCGGCCACGGCCGCCGCGCGACATTGTTCACCGATTACACTCTGGCCGTGTGGCAGGGCAGCGAACTCGTGCCGGTGGCCAAAGCGTATTCAGGTCTCACCGACGACGAGATTGACTTGGTGGATGCCTTAGTGCGCGCCAACACGACCGGCCGTTTCGGCCCCGTGCGCGCGGTCAGGCCGGAGCTGGTATTCGAGCTGGCCTTCGAGGGGATCGCCCGCTCGACCCGCCACAAAGCGGGACTGGGCCTGCGCTTCCCGCGCATCGCCCGCTGGCGGCACGACAAGAAACCCGCCGAGGCCGATTCCGTGGAAACCCTGCACCGACTGGCGGAGGCTGCGGGCACCGAATAGACGAGCTGCTCCGAAGAAAGTGTGCGCGGCGAATGGAAGCTACAGCTTCTCCGGCTTGTCGAGCAAAGCCGCGACACGGGCCAGCAGTCGCCCGGCTCCACCGCCGTCGAGCACGCGATGGTCGAAGCTGAGCGTGAGGTTCGCTTCGGTGCGTGGGACGAATTGTTTTTTCTCCGCGTCCCAGAAAGGGGCGATGCTGCCTGCTCCCATGCCGAGCACGAGCGTTTGCTCGGGGAGCGGAATGGGCGTGGCCCAGGTGAGGCCAAAGGTGCCGAAGTTTGTAACGGTCGCGATGGAACCGCCGGTGGCGCTCGGCGGCAGGCGGCGCTGGCGGGCGAGTTCGACCAGTTCGTTGTATCGGGGGACCAGATCTTTCAGCATTGTTTGATCCACGTTTCGCAAGACGGGAACGAGCACGCCGTCCTCGGCTTCGACGGCGAAACCAATGTCGATGGCCGGCGGATGGACGATGCGCTCTCCAATGAGGCGGCCGGCCGGTGCGCTGTTTTCAGCGAGAGCGATCGCCAGCGCGCGCAGGGCATAGAGGGCGGGGCCGGGCTTCGGATCGCACTTTTTCCGATGCGCGAGCAGGGGATCGATGCTGACCGGGAGCGCGACGGTGGCGATCGGGCGCGTCCAGCTTCGGCGCATGGCATCAGCAACGGCGACGCGCATTGACGAAGCTGGAGTCAGTTTGTTTTTCTCCAACTGCTTCAGAAACTTCTCGAAATCCTCGATCGTCACGCGGCCGGCCGAGCCGCTTCCCGCAATGCCTGCGAGGTCAGTTGCCTGCAATCCGAGTTCGTGCATGCGCGCTTTCATGCGCGGCGACATGTAGCTCGCGCCGGCGGCGTGCGCGGGGACCGGCAGGCCGTGGACTGTCGGCTGGACGCCGGTTCTTTTTGGCGGCGCGGATTTGGTCTCGATTTGATCGACCGACGTTTTCGCAGCCGGCTCAGGCTCCGCCGTGTCGAGCCCCAATCGCTGCGCCTCTTCGACAGTTGCCTCGATGTAGCCCAGCACGGCTCCGACCGGATAGCTTTCCTGCGGGACGACCAGCAGTTCCTTGAGTTTCCCGTTGCACGGGCTCGTGACGCCCATCACGGCTTTGTTCGTCTCGACTTCCATCACGTCCTGATCGGCTTTGACTTCCGCGCCGATCTCGACGGCGATGGTGACGACGGTGGCCTCGGCGATCGATTCGCCAAGCTGCGGCATGAGGATGGGAATTTGAGGCATAATGGACGAGGTGAAAACTTAGAGACGGAGCAAATCGCGAACAGCCATCGCAATCGTGCGGGCGGTCGGGCGATGGGTGCCCCACAGGTTGGGGTGAAAAGGAACGGGCGTTTCCTTTGCGTTGATGCGCTTCGGCGGAGCATCGAGCAAACCGAAGCCTTCGCTCACGACGCGCGCGACGACCTCGGCTGTCACGCCGCCCCACGGCCAGGCTTCGCCAACGGCCAGCAGACGGCCGGTGCGCGCGACCGATGCGAGCACGGTGTCGGTATCGAGCGGCTTGATCGAGCGCAGATCGACGACTTCGACTTCGATGCCTTCGGTCGCGAGTTCCTCGGCCATTTCGAGCGCCTCGTGAACCATCGCGCTGTACGCAACCACGGTCACGTCGCGTCCGGTCCGCGCGATACGCGCTTTGCCTGTGGGAAGCGCCTCGGTGGGCAGGCGGTCGGCTTTCAGGTGGTAATAGAGATACTTGTGCTCGCAAAAAACGACGGGATCATCGATCGCGACCGCCTCGATCAGCATGCTGTAAACATCCTCGACCGTCGCGGGTGTCATGACGACGAGACCCGGATACGAGGCGTAAAGCGCTTCCATGCTCTGGCTGTGAAACGGGCCGCTTCCCGCGGTGCCTCCGGACGGCAGGCGCACGACGATCGGGCAGGGGACCTGCGTTCGCCAGAAAAGAGTCGCCGCGTTGTTGACGATCTGGTTGAAGCCGGCGGTCGAGAAATCCGCGAACTGCATTTCAATGATGGGGCGCATGCCTTCGATCGCCGCGCCGATTGCGCTGCCGATGATCGCGTCTTCGCTGATCGGCGCATCGATCACGCGGCCAGGAAATTCCTTCGCGAGATTCTTCGTCGCCTTGAACGCGCCGCCGAAATTTCCAACGTCCTGCCCGTAAATGTAAACGCGCGGATCGTCGGCGAGGAGCTTCGCCTGCGCTTCGCGGATGGCTTCGAGGTACGTGATGCTCATTCTACAAATCCTTCGGACAGATGCCGTGTTGAAAGCGCGCACCAGTCTTCCTCGTTCGGATCGGGCGCGGGTTCCCGCTGCGCGGTCGCAACAGCTGTTTCGACTTTTTGATAAGCTTCCGCCACCCAGTCAGCGAAGTCGCGCGCCGTGGCCCAATTTTTTTGAAGTATGTATTCCTCGGCCACTCGAAGGCAGTCGCGTCCGATTTTCGCGCTCTTCAATTTCGGATCGATATAGCCTGCGTCATCGTGCTCGCCGTGACCGCAGAGGCGGAGAAGCGAGGCGACCACGAGCTGCGGGCCGTGCCCCGCGCGAGCGCGCGCAACGGCATTGCCGACGTATTCCAAACAAGTCGCGAGGTCGGTGCCATCAAAGCTGCAGCCTTCGATGCCGTAACCCGCGGCTTTATCGACGAGGTTTTTGCAGGCGAACTGTTCTGACGTGGGCGTCGAGTAGGCGTATTGGTTGTTCGCGACGATGACGACGAGCGGCAGCCGCTCGACCGCGGCAAGGTTCATCGCTTCGTGAAAAGATCCAGTGGACGTGCCGCCATCGCCGATGCAAGTGGCTCCAACGATGTCCTTCACACCTTTCATTCGACGCGCCATCAGTGCTCCCGAAACCACCGAGATCATCGCGCCGAGATGACTGATCATCGAATAGATGCCTTCCCTGGGGCGACCGCGGTGTACGTTGCCTTCGCGTCCCCGCATTGGTCCGAGCCGCGAGCCGAGATAGGTGCGGGTCGAGTCGAGGAGCGGTTCGCCGAACGCCAGGCGGGCGGCCTGGTCGCGGATGAGCGGAGCGAAAATGTCGCCCTTGCGCAGGGAGACTCCCAACGCGACGCTCAACGCTTCCTGGCCCCGACTCGTGAAGACACCGCCGAAAATCTTTCCGCCGCGGTAAAGCGTCGCGAATTTTTCCTCCGAAAGCCGTGCAAGCAGCATCCAGCGATAGGCAGCGATGTAGGCGTCGGCAGAGACGGACGGTTCCTTCGAAGCGTTCGGGCGAGTTGCGGTTTCAACCATGTGCGGGAGTTTATGCACTTCGCGGCGTGCGCGACAAACGCTTTTTGCATCTGCTCTGCGCAATGGCAGGCGCGTGACCTGCCGCGATCAAGCCGCCACTTCGTCACAGCGCGCCAATCGTTTCTTTACCAGAAAAGTGCGGATGTATAGTTTCCGCGTCGTATCTGCTTCCTGAAAACGACGAACGCCCATTCCCATTCCATCCATGAACTATAGCGCTCTAAAACAAGAATGCTTCGAGGCCAACCTGCTCCTCCCGAAATTTGGCCTTGTCGATCTGACCTTCGGAAACGTGAGTGTCATCGACCGTGACCAGGGCGTGTTTGCGATCAAACCCAGCGGCGTCGATTACGCGGTGCTCAGGCCGGACGACATGGTGCTGGTCGATTTGGAGGGAAACAAGGTGGAGGGCGCGTTGAACCCTTCCTCCGATACTCCCACGCATCGCCGCTTGTTTTTGGGCTTTGAACAAATCCGCTCGGTCGTGCATACGCATTCGCGCAATGCTGTGGCTTTCGCGCAGGCCGGGCACCCGATTCCGTGCCTCGGCACGACGCATGCCGATTATTTTTACGGTCCGGTGCCAGTGACTCGCTCGATGTTCAGCGAGGAGATCGCTTCGGCGTACGAGTGGGAGACAGGCAATGTGATCATCGAGCGATTTGAAAACATCGACCCGAACAAGGTCTGCGCGGTCCTGGTTCATAGTCATGGTCCCTTCGTATGGGGGCCTTCCGGCGCAAAAGCGGTCGAGAACGCATTCGCGCTGGAGATCGTTGCTGAGATGGCGATGAAGGCCATGCAGATCAATCCAGCAGTCGAAGCAATTCCTCAAAGCCTCCTCGACAAGCATTTCCTCCGGAAGCACGGCGCTGGTGCCTACTACGGGCAAAAAGCATCGGCACAGACCTGAAGGCTCGCCGGTTTACAGACGGCGGGGTCACTTCACGATGCAGCGTTGAGTGGCGCAGTGGATTCACTTTCGGGAGGCGCGGGAAGATTTTGCCCGCCGGTGCCGGGCCAGCAGCGTGCGGCCCGCTTCCCGGGCCAGCACCGTCAGCGCCGGATGCTCAATGCGCCGCTCCGCCGTGATCAGGTAGAGTTGTATCTGGCATTCCTCGGTTCGTCCGATCGACACGAAGCCGTAGCGTTCGATGGCCTCGGCCACCACGACCGTTGGCACCACGGTGACGCCGATGCCCTCGGTCGCGACGATTTTGGCAAGGGCTGCATCCTCAAACTCGCCGACCACCACGGGTTCGACCGCCACTTTGCGGAACCACTTCTCGAGGTCGCGCCGCAACGCGGTGTTCTGGGTGGGCAAAAGCATTGGTGCGCCCTGCAAGTTTCGCGGGAAGCGGGCGGGCAGCTTTTTCGCAAGATCGGGTGAGGCGCAAAAAGTCACGCCATTCGCGCCGAGTGAATGAGTGAAGGTTTTAATCCTCGCGCTGGAAGGCGGCGGTTCATCGGCGAGCAGGACATCAAGGCGGTGCGAGGCGAGCTGCCCGAGCAGATCATCGAGCTTCCCCTCCTGGCAGGTGACCTGAACCGGCGGCAGATGCGCAAACAAGGGCCGGAGAATATCGAGGCTGAGGAGTTTTGGGAACGAGTCCACAATGCCCACATGAAGCCGCAATGTTCGCGCTGTCGGCGCCCGCCTGGCGGTGGTGAGAAGTTCCCTTCCCAGCGAGAAGATCTCCTGGGCGTAGCCATAGATCACCCTGCCAAAGTCGGTGAGCACGATCGAGCGCCCGCTGCGCCGGTAGAGCGTTTCGCCCAGCGCCGACTCGAACTGCTTCACCTGCGCGCAGAGCGAGGATTGCGAGGTGCGCAGCTTTTCGGCCGCGCGCCGAACGCTGCCCTCCCTGGCCACGGCATGAAAGTAACGGAGGTGGTGGTAGTTGAGCCACTCGCTGGCGAGGTTTCCGGATTCCATATAAACGAACGATAGGTTCGATAATGCGTATTAGTCAAATCCGCATCACGAAGCGATACTCGCTCCGTTATGAAATTCATTCTCCAACACCAACATCATCAACCTTCCGCATCCTTCGCCGCGCTCGTCAAAAGGCACATCGAATCGCTGCGCGAAGCTCTTCAAATCGACGAGGCGCGCGTGTTCATCGAGCGCAGGCCCGAAGCCAGCCCTCCCTTCCGGGTCACGGCACATCTCGTGACACCCGGGCCGGATGTCCTGGCGGAGGCCGCCGATCACACACTGCGCGCCGCGCTTCAAAAGATGGTCGCGCAGCTTGAGGCGCGCATCGACCACCGTTACCGGAAGCGCGCCCAGCGCGCGCGGAACCATTTCAAGACAGCCTCGCCGGCGAACCTGGCGAGCGCAGGCTCACGACATTGAACAACCAACAAAGCAACAACACTCACATGACCAACAGAACTATGAAAAACCAAAATCCAAGCCTCTCGGCTTACATGAACTATGTTTCGGACGAGGGCCTCGATCTCGAACGATTCGTCGAACAAGGCTGCCGGCTTCTCAAGACCGAGGATCACGCGGGCCTGGCCTGCGAAATGGCCGGGGTGCGCGAGAAGATTGCAACCCTGCGCGTCGAGCATCCGCTCCTGGGACGGCAGCTTTCATTCCTCGCGGACCTGATCGAGTCCGATCCTTCGAGCCTTCCGGAGAAGGCGCGCAACGAAGCGGCCTTTGCGCTTCTTTATGCCGCCAAAGATATGGACCTGATGCCGGACGACATTCCGGGCGTGGGTTACCTCGACGACGCAGAGATCACCGAAATCGTCTTGTCCCGAAACTCCGGAATCTTCGAGCGCTACTGCATCGATCACGGCATCGAGTGGGAAGCGGTCAGCCCTGAAATCAGTCACTAAAAACGCAACATCCTTAACGCAATGAAATCTATGAAATGGTCATTCAAACTTGGGCGGATGCTGGGAATCGACGTCTATATCCACGTGACATTCCTTCTCCTGCTCGCATTTGTCGCGGTCACCCACTGGCTCGCGCAAGGGTCGGTCGCCGCCGTTGTCGCCGGTGCGGGCTTCTTCCTCGCGCTGTTCGCGTGCGTGCTGCTTCATGAATACGGGCACGCGCTCATGGCGCGTCGTTTTGGCATAGCCACGCATGACATCACCTTGCTGCCTATCGGCGGCGTGGCGCGTCTCGAACGCATGCCGGACAAGCCCATTCAGGAACTTTGGGTTGCGCTTGCCGGTCCTGCGGTGAACGTCGGCATTGCGGCGATCCTGGCGGTCTGGCTCACCATCAGCGGCTCCTGGGAACCGTTCAGCACTCTAAGCACAACCGGCGGCAGCTTTGCCGAGCGCTTGATTGCGGTGAATGTCTTCCTTGTATTGTTCAACCTGATCCCGGCTTTTCCGATGGACGGAGGAAGGGTGCTGCGCGCCATGCTCGCCATGCGTCTGGAGTACGCCCGGGCCACGCGCATTGCCGCAACCATCGGCCAAAGTCTCGCGGTCGTGTTTGGTTTCGTCGGTTTATTCACGAATCCGTTCCTGCTCCTGATCGCCGTTTTCGTCTGGATCGGCGCGGCCCATGAAGCGGCGGCGGCGGAGATGAAAACCTCCATCGGCAGCCTCCCGGTGCGGGAAGCCATGCTCACTGATTTCCGCACGCTCTCGCCGGGCGACACGCTTGGCGATGCGACGCGGCTGCTTATCGAGGGGTCGCAGCAGGACTTTCCGGTGCTTGCCGACGGCGTTGTCGTGGGAGTGCTCACTCACTCGCGCCTTTTTGAAGCGCTCCGCGAACACGGCGAGCGGGCGCTCGTCTCCGAAGCGATGGAGCAGGATATTCGCACGCTGCGCCCGGATGAACCTCTCGAGAGCGCGCTCTTCCGGGAGGAGTCCGGCCCCACCGCCCTGCCTGTGGTGCGCGACGGAAGGCTCGTTGGCCTGCTCACCGCTGAGAACATCGGCGAACTGTTGATGATTCGGGGGGCGCTCGCCCAGCAGGTTGCCTCAACGCCACCACCACGTCGCTACGTTCTCGTTCACGAACGCTGATGCCAGCCGAGATGGCGATTCTGGCCGTAAAGTTTCTGTGGGCGCGAGCGATACAAGACTTTTTGATCGAAAAAGCCTGCACCTTGTCCCAACTTTACCAATAACCAATCATGAACAAACTCAATACGATTCTTGTGGGCACTGACTTTTCGGACTGCTCGCGCAGCGCGCTCGAACAAGCCGTGCGCCTGGCCAGGTGGAACAACGCCCGTCTCCACGCCCTGCATAGCGTGGAGTACCTCACCCTCAGCGACGCCGCGTGGGCCAGCCACATCCCGCACGAAAAACTGGAGCGCGACGCGGTGGCGGGGGCGAAAAAGAGCCTGCAACGTTGGCTCGACGAGGCCGGTGCTTCTTCGGAGGCGCAGGCCCTGGTGGACGTGGGTGCGCCCATCGACTGCGTCCTTCGGCGGGTGCGTGAGACCAACACGGATCTGCTCGTGCTGGGCGTGACCGGCTCTTCCGTGATTCCCATGGGTGCGGGAACCCTGGCCACCAAGTGCCTTCGGAAGGCGCCCACCAAAGTGATGCTGGTCCACGAGGGGCACGCCGGACCTTTTCGGAAGGTGGTCGCCTGCGTGGATTTTTCCGAGCAATCCCGCGAGGCGGTGGCGCAGGCCCTGCGCGTGGCAGCGCAGGAAGACAGCCAGGTGGATTTCCTCCATGTCTTCACCGGCTCGTGGGGACGCTACGCGCTCGTGCCGGATGCCTGGGAAGTGAACGAGGAAACGGCGGCGCAATGCCGTCATGCGCTGGAGCAGCGACTGCGCGAGTTCGTCGGCGACACCGCCGGGCGATCAGCCCGGTTTGCGGTGGTCGAGGCGGCAAACCACGGTCACGGCATTGCGGAATACGCCCGTCGGGTGGGTGCCGACCTGGTCGTCCTGGGCACGAAGGGTCGCAGTAATCTGGGCTACGTGCTCCTCGGCTCGACGGTCGAGCGGTTGCTCCGTGAAATCCCCTGTTCCGCCTTGGTGGTGCGCCCGCCGGCGGCTGCCGGGGACAAAGCGGTTGCAGGAAGCGCTGGTCAATAACAGCCGGTTTTGTCAGCCCGTTCGAGGTTTATGATCATCGCCTTAATGCTATTGTCCGGCCTCGTGGCCCTCTACTTCGGCGCCGAGTGGCTCGTGCGCGGCGGCGCCTCGCTGGCCGTGCGGCTCGGGGTTACGCCGTTGCTGGTCGGGCTGACCGTGGTGGCCTACGGCACCAGCACGCCCGAGTTGATCGTCAGTTCGATGGCGGCGGCCAAAGGACAGGGCGCCATCGCCATCGGAAATGCCGTCGGCTCGAACATCTTCAACATCGGTCTCATCCTCGGCCTCACCGCGCTGATCTGCCCGATGCGGGTGCAACTGCAGCTTCTCAAGTTCGACACGCCTGTGATGGTCGGGGTCGCGCTGTTGTTCCTGCTCTTTTTCCGCGATGGCCAGATCCAGTTCTGGGAAGCGCTCGTCTTCCTCGCCGTCATCGTCGGATACACGGTGTTGAACATCCGGCTCGCCCGCCGCCAGGCCAGCGCGGCAGTTCAGCAGGAGTTTGTTGAGAGCGTGCCCCCACCGACAGGCGCAGCTTGGAAAGACGCGGGATTGATTCTGGCTGGACTGGCGGTCCTGGTGCTGGGGTCGCGCCTCTTTGTTACCGGCGCCGTGGATCTCGCCCGGCTGCTGAAGCTGAGCGAAGCCTTCATCGGACTGACCATCGTCGCCGCCGGCACCAGCCTGCCGGAACTGGCGTCCTCGCTCATGGCGGCCTGGCGCAAGCAACCCGACATCGCCATCGGGAATGTCGTCGGCTCGAACATCTACAACATCCTCGCCATCCTCGGCGTCAGCGGCGTCATCGCCCCGCCCATCAACGGCCAGGGCGTGAGCCAGACGGACACGCTCGTCATGATCGGCATTTCCCTCGTGCTGCTGGTGATCGCGTGGACGGGCTTCAAGCTGCGCCGCTGGGAGGGCGCGCTGCTTCTGGCCATCTACGGTGGCTACCTGTGGCATCTCTGGCCCAAAACCTGAACCGCGCATGACCACAATCACCGGGCCAGCTCGAACGCCACCTCCTCCCGCGGTCGCATGGCGTTTCCTCGCGCGTCTCGCCCTGATGGCGCTCCTCTGGCTTGGGTTGAACGGCGCGGACTGGAGTTCATGGATCGTCGGCGGGCCGGTGGTGGTCGCGGCGGCCTGGATCAGCGTGAAGTTGCTGCCTGAGATTTCCTGGCATTGGTCGGTGGGCGGCGCGATCGCCTTCGCCGGATGGTTTTTACGCGAGTCATTGCGCGGCGGCTGGGATGTGGCCTGGCGGGCTCTCTCGCCGAAACTGCCGGTTTCGCCAGGAATCGTTTGCGTCCCGTTTCACCTGCCACCGGGTGCGGCCCGTTTGTTCTTCTGCGCCGCCATCAGCCTGCTGCCTGGCACCGCCGTGGTCGCCATCGCGGAAGACAACCTCTGCGTCCATGCGCTGGATTGCTCGCCGCGCGTCGAGGAGGAACTCCGCGAACTGGAGGACCGCGTGGCCGCGTTGTTCGGGCTGGTGCTCCCGGAGAAAAAGGAGGTGGCGTCGTGACTGTGCTCTACATTAGTGCCGCGGTCGCGCTGCTGCTGACCATCGTCCTGAGCCTCGGATACGTCTTCCGGCAGTCGGGGCGGGCGGACAGCCTGCTCGCGGCGCTGCTCTTTGGCAGCACCGGCGTGGCACTCGTGCTGGTGC
Source organism: uncultured Verrucomicrobiae bacterium (assembly GCA_963751395.1). Lineage (GTDB taxonomy): Bacteria > Verrucomicrobiota > Verrucomicrobiia > Chthoniobacterales > Chthoniobacteraceae > CAVVUC01. The sequence goes on from CAVVUC010000002.1 coordinate 829,305, forward strand.
TCGGCAAGGGCCTCGGAATGGCCCGTGCGCTGGACATCGCCCTCGTGTTCGCACTGCTCGCCGCCGTGCTGGGCGTGGCGTTCGTGTTGCGCGGCTGGCCGGACGATGACTCGAAGGAGGGCCCGAAGCCATGATTGTGCTGGATGTTCTCACCGGCTTGCTGCTCGCCGCCGCGCTGTTTTTCTTCGTGGCCGGCACGGTGGGCTTGCTGCGCTTCCCGGACCTGTATTCGCGTCTCCATGCGCTGACGAAGGCGGACAACGTCGGACTCGGCCTCACCGTGCTGGCGCTGATGTTGCAGGCGGAAAGCGCGTCGGAGATTTTCAAGCTCGGGCTGATCTGGGTGCTGGTGCTGGCCGCCAGCGCCACCGTCTGTTTCCTCATCGGCAACGAAGCTTACCGGCGCGGACAGAAGCCGTGGACGAGGAGTTTGCCATGATGCTCCAGATCTTCGACTGGGTTCTTCTGCTCGTCATCCTCCTGCTCGCGTGGCGCTCGTTAAATGACCGCGACCTTTTTCGCGCCGTGATCAAGTTCATCGCCCTGGGCCTGCTCATTGCCGTGGCCTGGGTGCGGCTTCGCGCGCCGGACGTGGCGCTGGCCGAAGCGGCGGTCGGCTCCGGCCTGACCGGTGCGCTCATCCTGTCCGCGCTGGTGCGGATGCGCCGGCGGGAGCAGGCCGCGAACGGGAAGCGACCGGAGGAATCCAAATGACGCGCCGCATTTCCATCGGGATCCTTTCGCTCGCGCTGCTGGCAGCGCTGAGTTGGGCGGTGATTTCGCTGCCCGCGAAACCCACGGGGCTGACCGAGGCGTCGCTCGCGAAGCTGCCCGAAAGCGGGGTGACGAATCCCGTCACCGCCGTGCTGCTCAACTATCGCGGCTACGACACCCTGCTCGAAGTCGGCGTGCTGCTGCTGGCCATCGTGGGCGTGTGGTCGCTGCGGCGCGGCGAATGGCCGGCCGCCGATTTGCGCGACCGTCCGCTGCTGCTGTCGCTGCTCCGCATCGTGCTGCCGGTGCTGGTGCTGGCGGCGGGCTACTTGCTTTGGATCGGCGCGTTCGCGCCGGGCGGGGCGTTTCAGGGTGGGGCGTTGCTGGGCGGCGCGCTGGTGCTGATGATGCTCGGCGGACTGGCGCGGCGCGTGGTGAATCGCGAAGGACTTTTGCGCGCGGGCCTCGTGTTGGGGGTGCTGGTCTTCGCCACGGTGTGTGCCATCACGCTGCGGCTGAGCGGCGGACTCCTCCAATACCCGCCCGGCAGCGGCGGCACCTGGATCATGGTCATCGAATCCGCCGCGCTGATTTCCATCGGACTGACGCTGGGTCTGCTCTATCTCGGAGGCAGACCGGAGGAGGAGAAATGAAATCCGAAGCACGAAATCCGAAATCCGAAACAAATCCGAAGTGCGAAGCTCGAAAGGAGCGGTTCGGTCAGCAACGCAGTGTTTCGGCATTCGGGTTTTGGATTTCGAGCTTCCTTCGGATTTCGGATTTCGGATTTCGGATTTCTTTCCCGCCCCATGCCTGACGCCAACCATCGCATCTATCTGCTCGCCGGCGCGGCGCTGTTCGCCATCGGCTTCTACTCGCTGCTGGTCCAGGCGCATCTGCTGCGGCGCATCATGGCGCTCAACGTCATGGGCAGCGGTGTGTTTCTGGTTTACATCGCGCTGGGCGCGCAAACCGTCGGCGCGATTCCAGACCCCGTTCCACAGGCGATGGTGCTGACCGGCATCGTGGTCTCTGTGTGCGCGACGGGCCTCGCGCTGGCGCTGGCGGACCGCGTGCAGGCCGCGACCGGCAAGGTGGAACTTGGGGACGACGAGGATGCCGCTGACCCTGCGGACACAAACCCAGCTCCGAGCGAGCATCGCAAGGAAACACCCTTCGCATGACCGCCGCCTGGGCCATCGCATTGCTGATCCTCGCTCCGCTTACGGCAGCGGCCCTCACCTTTGCTTTCCCCAAACGCGGACGCTGGCTGGCGCTCGGCACGGCAGCCGTGGTCGGCGGTGCCGTCGTTCAACTGACGCGCCACGTAATCGCTGGCGGCACGCAAATCCACCGCGTCGGCGGCTGGGGCCCGCCCCTGGGCATTGACCTCCGCGCCGACGGCCTGAGCGTCTTGATGCTCCTGATCACGGCGCTGATCGGGTTCGCGGTTTCGCTCTACGCGCAGCGCTATTTCGTTTCCGAACATGACGACCAAGCCGCTCACCGGGAGCGCTATTTCTGGCCGTTGTTCCTGTTTCTCTGGACCGCGCTGAACGCCCTCTTTCTCTCGGCCGACATCTTCAACCTCTACGTCACGCTTGAACTGCTCGGCTTCGCCGCCGTGACGCTGGTGGCGCTGGCCGGCAAGCGCGCGGCGCTCACGGCGGCACTGCGTTACCTGTTCGTCAGTCTGACGGCGTCTTTGTTCTACCTGCTCGGCGTGGGCCTGGTTTACGGCCAGTGCGCCACCGTGGATCTCGCGTCACTCGCGGCCAAAGCCCAGCCCGGGCCGGTGCTCTGGGTGGCGCTGGCGCTGATGACCGGCGGATTGATCGCGAAGGCCGCGCTGTTCCCCATGCACTTCTGGCTGCCGCCGGCGCACGCCAACGCGCCCGCGCCGGTCAGCGCGCTGTTGTCGGCACTGGTGGTGAAAGGCTCGTTCTACATCCTGCTCCGGCTGTGGTTCGAGGCGTTCCCGGCGCTGATGACGCCGGCGGTGGCGCAGCTTTTCGGTCTGCTGGGCGCGGCGGCGATCCTCTGGGGATCGCTCAACGCCCTGTTCCAGCCGCGCCTCAAGCTGCTCATCGCCTACTCCACCGTCGCGCAACTCGGCTACCTGTTCCTGCTGTTCCCGCTGGCTTCCGGATCGGAGAACGGCTTCACGGCGTGGAGCGGCGGCTTGATCTTCCTGGGCGCGCACGCCTGCGCGAAAACGGCGATGTTTCTCACCGCGGGCAACATCCTCCACGCCGCCGGCCATGACCGCCTCAAGGACCTCGATGGCATTACCCATGTCCTGCCGGTTTCGGTGTTCGCCTTCGGGCTGTCGGGTATGAGCCTGATCGGTCTGCCCCCAAGCAGCGGTTTCGCCGGGAAATGGCTGTTGCTGAATGCCGCCCTCGCGCAGGGCCAGTGGTGGTGGGTGGCGGTCATGCTCGTTGGCAGCCTGCTCGCCGCAGCCTACATCGTGCGCGTGCTCGCTCACGCGTTTACACAGGTCGAGGAACCCCTGACGCCGAATCCGATTCCGCCCGTCATGGAATGGACGGCGCTCGCGCTGGCTCTGCTGGCGGTGGCGCTGGGCTTTGCGTCGCACTGGCTCGCCGGGTTGCTGCGCGTGGGCGCGCCGGTGGCCGGGGCGATTCTGAACGGAGGAGCGACGCCATGAATGTCCACGGCTTTCTGCTACTCGGCATCCTGCTCAGCTCGTTCGTCACGGGCCTGTTGATCTTTTTCTTGAAGGAGGAGCATCACCGGTTGCGCACCTGGCTGAACCTGCTCGGCGCGGGAGTAAAATTGATCCTCGTGGCGGCGTTGCTCCAGGGCATCCACCAGGGCCAGACCTACTCCTTCGCCATCGAGTTCCTGCCCGGCATCCCGTTCGCGCTGGGCGCGGATGCGAACTCGGTCCTCTTCGCAACCTTGTCGGCTGTCTTGTGGTTTTGCACCACGCTTTACGCGGTTGGCTACCTGGAGGAGTCGCCGCATCGCAGCCGCTTCTTCGGCTTCTTCAGCTTTTGCGTCACGGCGACCACCGGCATCGCGCTGTCGGCCAACCTGGTCACCTTCCTCACATTTTACGAATTGCTGACGCTCACGACGTATCCGCTGATCGTGCATCGCGGGACGAGGGAGGCTCTGCGCGGCGGGAAGATCTATCTCACCTACACTTTGATCGGAGGGGCAGTTCTGCTGCTCGCGGTGGTGTGGCTGCACAGCCTGGCCGGGCCGGTCGTGTTCAAGGAACGCGGCATCCTCCACTCGCTGGCCGCCAGCCATCGCGGTGAGCTGCAAATTATCTTTCTGCTGTTCATCCTCGGCCTGGGTGTGAAGGCTGCGATCGTGCCGCTGCACGGCTGGCTGCCCAAGGCCATGGTTGCCCCCGCGCCGGTGAGCGCGCTGCTGCACGCGGTGGCGGTGGTGAAGGCCGGCGCGTTCGGCATCGTCCGGATCGTGTATGACGTGTATGGCGTGGAAACGGCCTCTTCGCTCGGCGTGTTGCACCCGCTGGCCATCGCCGCCGGCATCACCATCGTCTATGGTTCGGTGCGCGCGCTCTTTCAGGATGAACTCAAGAAACGCCTCGCCTACTCCACCGTCAGCCAGGTTTCCTACATCGTGCTGGGCGTCGCCATTTTGGGACCGGTCGCCACCATCGGCGGGCTGGTGCATTTGGTGCATCAAGGCCTGATGAAAATCACGCTGTTCTTCTGCGCGGGGAACTATGCCGAGACGCTCGGCACGCATCGGGTGAGCGAGATGAACGGCGTGGGCCGGCGGATGCCGTGGACCACGGCGGCGTTCACCATCGCGGCGCTGGGCATGATCGGCGTGCCGCCCTTGGCCGGCTACGTCAGCAAGTGGTATCTGCAAAAGGGCGCGATCCAGGCCGGCGACGAATGGGTGGCGTTGGTGCTGGGTGCGAGCAGCCTGCTGAACGCGGCCTATTTCCTGCCGATCCTCTACCGCGCCTGGTTCAAAGCCCTGCCGGAGCAATGGCCCGCCGAGCATCGCTTCGGCAAGTGGGAGACGAATTGGATGCTGTTGCTGCCGCCGCTGGTGACCGCCGCGCTGGTGATCTGGGCCGGGGTGTTTGCGGAATCCTCGTTCAGCCCGCTGGCTTGGGTGAAGCTGATCGCGGCGAGGGAATACGGACCATGAGCGCGGATTGGCCCAGCGCTCTGCTCTTGCTGGCCGCTGTCGGCCTGCCGCTCCTGGCTGCGTCGGGGTTGTCAGTGGAGTCGTGGCGAAACGCGGTCATGCGCGCCACCCCGGTGGCCGCCGTGCCGGCGCTGCTGCTCGCACTGGCGGGCTTTGGCATCAAGGCGGGCGCATTAAGCCTCCATTTTTGGCTGCCGCTGGCCCATCCGGCCGGACCCGTGCCGGACAGCGCGGCTCTGAGAGGCGCGATGCTCAAGGCGGGATTGCTCGACTGGATCCGGTTACATTAATGACTGACAACCTCTGGCTCTGGACCGGCTTCAACCTGTTCGTCCTCCTCATGCTCTCGCTCGACCCCGGCGTCTTCCACAGGAAGGCGCACTTCGTGGCGCTCCGTGAGTCGATGGCTGGCTCTTCAGGCCATGGAAGTTTGAAGAAGTGACATTTGCTGTCTGCAACGAAACCGTGTAATCAAGACGTTCTATGCCCGGTCTTGATGACTCCAGCGATCCGTTGATCAAATTTCTGCGCAAGGCGATCCGCCTTTCGGTGCGCGCTCTGGCGGTTCTGATGACGATCCTGATCCTCGTCGGCACGGTGGATGTCGGCTGGACGCTTTACGAGAAGATGATGAGTGTGCAGCCGATCATCGCCCTGAGCATCAGCGACATCCTGGCCACGTTCGGCGCGTTCATGGCGGTGCTCATCGCGATCGAGATTTTCATCAACATCACCATGTATCTGCGCGACGACATCATCCATGTGAAGATCGTCATGGCGACAGCGATCATGGCGATCGCGCGGAAGGTCATCATCATGGACTTCAAGCAGACCGAGCCGGGTTTCGTGTGGGCGACCGCGGCTGTGATCCTGGCGGCGTGCGTCGGCTACTGGCTGCTCGGCAAGAGCGAGCACGACAAGAAACCTACGGACCCGGACGCATAGCGCCACGGACAGAAGCCGGGCCCCGCGCGGGTGCCACAGGACTCAACCTTTATGCAAACTCTTCTCAGTCATCACTGGCATCATCTGCCCGCTTCCGAAGTCGGCGTTCTCCTGGAGACCGACACGGACAAGGGTCTGGACCTCTTTGCGGTAAAGCATCGCCTGGAGCACTTCGGCGCGAACCAACTCACGCCCCGCAAAGGCCGCAGCCCGTGGATGCGCTTTCTGCTCCAATTCCACAATCCGCTCATCTACATCCTGCTCGCAGCGGGCCTCATCAAGCTCGGCATGGGCGGGGTGGTGGATTCCGTCGTCATCCTCGCGGTGGTGGTGGTGAATGCGTGGATCGGTTACCTCCAGGAAAGCAAGGCCGAGCGCGCGATCGAGGCGCTGGCCAGGAGCCTCATCACCGAAACCACCGTGGTCCGCGCCGGGAAAACACTGCGCCTGCCTTCGTCCGAGCTGGTGCCCGGCGATCTCGTGACGCTCACCTCGGGCGACAAGGTGCCTGCCGATCTGCGGCTGGTGTTCACGCGCGACCTGCAAGTCGCCGAAGCCGCGCTCACCGGCGAATCCACGGCGGTCGGCAAATCCGCCGACGTGCAACTTTCTCCCGACACCGTGCTCGCCGATCGCGCGAACATGGCCTACGCCTCGACCTTGGTGACCTACGGCCAGGCCAGGGGCATTGTCACCAGCACCGGCGACCAGACCGAGATCGGACTCATCTCCGAGATGATCTCCGCGGTGCCAAGCCTTGAGACGCCATTGACGCGCAAGATGGCGGCGTTCAGCAGCAAGTTGCTGATCCTGATCCTCGGCCTCGCCGCCATCGTGGTCGTGGTCGGCCTGCTGCGCCGCGAGAGCTTGGACGAGATCGTGTCGGCGGCCATTGCGCTCGCCGTGGGCGCCATCCCGGAGGGCCTGCCCGCTGCCGTCACGGTGACGCTCGCCATCGGTGTGGCCCGCATGGCGCGCCGCCGCGCGATCATCCGCAAACTCCCGGCGGTGGAAACGCTGGGCAGCACGACGGTGATCTGTTCCGACAAAACCGGCACGCTCACCCAAAACCAGATGACCGTGCGGCACCTCGTCGTGGGTGAATCGGTGTTCGATGTTGCGGGCAACGGCTACGAACCCGTGGGCGGGATTTCGCTGCACGGGCGGGCGCTGTCGCCGGGCGAAAGCGGCGGTGTCACCGAGTGTCTGCTCGCGGGCCTGGCCTGCAACGACAGCGCGCTGGTGCAAAAGGAAGGCCGCTGGGACGCGCAGGGCGACCCGACCGAAGTGGCGCTCGTGGTGGCCGCGCACAAGGCCGGCCTGACCCCGGAGTCCGTGCAGGCCCGGCTCCCGCGCTTGGATGCGATCCCATTCGAGTCCCAGCACCAGTTCATGGCCACGCTGCACGACGACCCAAGTGCAGGCCGCCGGATCGTCTATTTGAAAGGCGCGGTGGAAGTGGTGCTCCAACGCTGCCATGCGGCGTCGGATGCCGGCGGCCAGCCGATCGCGCTCTCGAAGGAACGCATCCACGAACAGGTCGAGCAACTGGCTGCCGGGGGCCTGCGCGTGCTGGCTCTCGCACGCGCCGATCTGCCGTCCGATACCCGGCACATCGTGGCGGCCACCCTGCCCGGCAACTTCACCTTCCTCGGATTGCAGGGCATGATCGACCCGCCGCGCCCCGAAGCCGTCGAGGCGGTGCGCGCCTGCCATAGCGCCGGGATTCGAGTGAAGATGATTACCGGCGACCATGCCGGCACCGCGGTTGCCATTGGCCGCCAGCTCGGTCTGGTACAGGAATCCGCCGGCGGGAACGCTTCGCCCGCCGCGCTCACCGGGCGCGATCTCGCCACCCTCTCCGACGAGCAGCTCATCGAGGCGGCCGGGAACGTCTCCGTCTTTGCGCGGGTGACGCCCGAGCAGAAGCTCCGTCTCGTCGAAGCGCTACAGGCACGGGACAACGTCGTGGCCATGACCGGCGACGGCGTGAACGACGGCCCCGCATTGAAACAGGCCGACATCGGCATCGCGATGGGCATCACCGGCACCGAGGTCGCCAAGGAAGCGGCCGACATGGTGCTCACCGACGACAACTTCGCCTCGATCCGCGCCGCCGTGGAGGAAGGGCGCAACGTGTTTGACAACCTCACCAAAATTCTCGCCTGGGCGTTGCCGAGCAACCTCGGCCAGGGCCTCGTGATCCTCGTGGCGGCACTGGCGGGCGTCACCCTCCCGATCCTGCCGCTGCAAGTGCTCTGGATCAACATGACCACCGGCGGCGTGCTCGGCCTCTTCCTCGCGCTCGAACCCAGGGAGCACGACCTCATGCAGCGCCCGCCCCGCGCGGCCCGTGCGCCGATCCTTTCCGGGACGGTGCTGGCGCAGGTCGTCCTGGTCGGCGTGCTGATCCTCGTCGCGGCGTTTGGTTTGTTTCAATGGGAACTGGCCCGCGGTGCCGGCGTGGATGCGGCCCGCACGGTTGCCCTCAACACCGTCGCGGTCATCCAGGCGCTCTATCTCGTCAATTGCCGCTCGCTGCGCCATTCCATCCTGTCGATCGGACTTTTCCGAAACGGCTGGCTGTTACTGGGCATCGTGGGCGTGCTGGTGCTCCAGGCGGGCATCACCTACCTGCCGTTCTTCAATGGCGTCTTTAAGACCGCCCCGATCGGCTGGGACGAATGGCTGCGCATCTTCGCGGCCGGTTTCGCCTCCCTGCTGCTGGTCGAATTACTGAAGGCGCTGCTGGGTCGTTGGACGAAGCGGGCCGGATCGCGAGTGGGAGCATGACCGCGCTCATCGTCGAACTCTGCATCATCCTCGCGCTTCTCGTGGTGAACGGCGTCTTCGCCATGGCCGAGATGGCCGTGGTGTCGGCGCGCAAAATGAAGCTCAAGATGCGCGCTGACGCCGGCGATGCGGGGGCGCGCGCGGCGCTGGAACTGGCCGGGTCGCCGAACCGTTTCCTGCCCACGGTGCAGATCGGCATCACGCTCGTGGGCCTGCTCGCGGGAGCCTTCGGCGGCATCACCCTCGCCGAACAAATCGCCGCCGCGCTCCAGCCGTGGCCGTGGCTTTCCACCTACGCGGAGGCGATCGGCGTTGGCGTGGTGGTCATCGTGCTCACCTACCTGTCGCTCGTGATCGGCGAACTGGTGCCCAAACGCCTGGCGCTTGCGGACCCCGAAGGCATCGCCAGCCGCCTGGCGCGCCCGATGGATTTCCTGAGCCGGTTCACCCGCCCGCTCATCCTGCTGCTCGGCGCTTCCACGGACATGGTCTTGCGGTTGCTCGGCGCGAAGCCGCAGAAAGCCGGGACGATTTCCGACGATGACGTCCGGCTGCTGCTCCAGGAAGGCATGGAGGCCGGCGTCTTTCTAAAAGAGGAGCCGCGCATGGTGGAATCCGTGCTCTCCTTCGATCGCAGGCCGGTGCGGGAAATCATGACTCCGCGGGCCAAGCTGGTCTTCGTGAACCTTGCCGACACGCAGGAAAAGCTATGGCACAAGGTCGTCGTCTCAGGCCATTCGAGCTATCCGGTCTTCGAGGAGGATCGCAATCACGTCATCGGCGTGGTCACGGTGAAATCCGTCTATGCCAACCTCGCTGCCGGGGTTCCGGTCCGGGTGAGCGATCTCCTCACCAGTCCGCTGTTCGTCGCGCCGGACGAACCGGTGCTCGATGTCCTGGATCGTTTCAAAAGCACCGGCGTGCATCTCGCCGTGGTGCGCGAAGCGGATGGCCGCGCCGCCGGGCTCGTCACGCTCGTCGATGTGCTCGAAGCTATCGTCGGCGACATCCCTTCGCTCGAAGACCGCCTGCGGCCCGAGGCCCGGCAGCGCCCGGACGGCTCGTGGCTGGTCGATGGCCAATACGATCTCGCAAAACTCACCGCGCTGCTAGGCGTGGCCATCGCCCCGCCCGCCTCCGACTCTGGCGCGACCCTCGCCGCGTTCGTCGACGACGAACTCGCGGGCAACCCGCGCGAGGGCGATTGCTTCACCTGCGCCGGTCTTCGGTTCGAGATCATCGACATGGATCGCACCTCCGTGGACAAAATCCTGATCCAGCACGAGCCGGAGACCGGAGCACGTCGCCCATCGGAAACCCAAACCTCCCCATCATGATTCACCTCGCGAAACACATCGTCGGATCAAGACTTTTCCACGCCGCAATCGTCGCGGTGATTCTTTTCGCCGGCGTCCTCGCGGGCCTGGAGACGGACGCCTCCATCGTCGCGCGCCACGGGGCTCTGCTGGACGTGCTCGATGCCGGGGTGCTCGTGATTTTCATCATCGAGATCGCGTTGAAGCTCGCCGCGCAAGGCCGCCGCCCGCTCGATTATTTTCGCGACGGCTGGAACGTGTTCGACTTCACCATCGTCGCGTTCTGCCTGTTGCCGATTGGCGGACCGTTCGCGGCGGTGCTCCGGCTCGTGCGGGTGCTGCGCCTGCTGCGTCTGATAACGGCGCTGCCGAAGCTACAGCTCCTCGTCGGCGCTTTGCTGAAGAGTCTCAGTGCGATGGGTTACGTGAGCCTGCTGCTCGCGTTGATGTTTTACATCTACGCCGTCACCGGCATCCACCTCTTCGGCCAGAGAGCGCCGCAATACTTCGGCTCGCTGCCGGTCGCGCTCATGTCGCTCTTCCAAATGATCACGCTCGATAACTGGAGCGATCTCTTCAACGCGGCTCAAGGCGCAGGGCCCGTCGCGGCGGCGGCCTACTTCGTGAGCTTCATCCTGCTCGGCACCATGATCATGCTGAATCTCTTCATCGGCATCATCATGAGCAGCATGTCGGAAGTGCATGCCGAACTCGATGAGCAGAAGGAAGCCGCGCGAGCGACCACGGAGAAAGGCAGCGTCCTGGGCGACATCACCGCGCTCGATCAACAGATGGAGGCCGTGAAGTCCAAACTCGATGCGCTCCGCGCGAAACTCACCAACGACACTCCCTGACATGCACGAAGCCTACGATGAGGAAATACGCCCCGGCGACCATCTGGCGACAGGACCGCGGCTCGGCATCATCGGAGGCGGCCAGCTCGCCCGCATGACGACCATCGCCGCGCAGCAACTCGGCTGCGATGTCGTGGTCCTGGAAAACAACCGCCTGAGTCCCGCCGCCACCTTTGCCAGCCGTTCCATCATCGGTGATTGGAAAACAGCGGAAGCGCTCCTCAAGCTGGCCTCGCAGGTGGATGTCATCACTTTGGAAAACGAATTCGTGGATGCCGCGCTGCTCGCCGAGCTTGAGCGCGCGGGCCACTCCATCTGGCCAGGCGCGCGCACGCTCGCGCTCGTGCAGGACAAGTTCACCCAAAAACAAGCGATGCAATCCGCCGGACTGCCCATCCCGCGAATGCGCGCCACCGCTGACCGGATCGCTCTCGATGCGGCCATCGCCGAACTCGGCCTGCCGCTGGTTCTCAAGGCCCGCCGCAACGCCTACGACGGCAAGGGCAACGCGACCATCCGGCAGGTGTCGGAAGCCGATGCGGCATGGGCGCGGCTCGGAGGAAACATGGGCAATCCTCTCTACGTGGAGGAATTCTGCGACTTCACCGCAGAACTCGCTGTCATCATCACCCGTGGTCGGAATGGCGAAACCGCGATCTATCCGGTCGTCGAGACCGTGCAGAGGAACCACATCTGCCATCTCGTCCGAGCCCCCGCCCGCATCGAGGTAGAGTTGGCCGCCCGCGTCACCGATGTGGCCCGCCGTGCCGTCGAGGCCATGGGCGCGGTCGGCAGTTTCGGAGTGGAGATGTTTCTGACACGCGGCGGCGATGTCGTCGTGAACGAACTCGCGCCGCGTGTCCACAACTCCGGCCACTACACCATCGAAGCGTGTGATTGCTCGCAGTTTGAAAACCACGTCCGCGCCGTGCTGGGGCTGCCGCTCGGCTCCACCCGCATGCGCGCGCCCGCCGCGGCGATGGTCAATCTTCTGGGCACCGTCCATGCCCCGGGCCGGACTGGCGGATTGCACGAGGCGCTCGCGGTTCCCGGCGCGCATGTCCACATCTATGGCAAGGCCATGAGCGGCGAGGGCCGGAAAATGGGCCATGTCACTGCCCTCGGCGACACTCCGGCTCAGGCGGAAAAGGCCGCCATCGACTGCGCGGCGAAAATCCACTTCGGAATGATTTGATGAAAACAGCCACCCCAAGAGTCGCCATCATCATGGGCAGCGATTCAGACTGGCCCACCCTCAAACCCGCAGCCGACACCTGCGCCGAATTCGGCGTCGCGTGCGATGTCCGTGTCGTTTCCGCGCACCGGACGCCGCTGGACATGGTGCGTTTCGCCCGGACCGCGAACAGCCGCGGGATCCAGGTCATCATCGCCGGCGCGGGCGGAGCCGCCCACCTGCCGGGTATGGTCGCCAGCCTCACGCCGCTCCCGGTGATTGGCGTGCCAGTCGAAAGCAAGTCGCTCAAAGGTCTCGACTCGCTCCTGTCCATCGTCCAAATGCCCGGCGGCGTCCCCGTCGCCACCATGGCGATCAACGGCGGCCGCAACGCGGGCCTGCTCGCTGTCAGAATTCTTGCCGTGGGCGACGAAAGCCTGCGCCGGAAAATGATGGCATTTCAAACCAGGCTGGCGGCTGAATCGAAATCCAAGAGCCGCAAGCTTCAATCCGAAACCAAGACCTACAATCATCAATAACCATGGAACTGCTCGACGCCATCCGCGCCAACCTGCTTTCGCCGGCAGTGCTCTTTTTTGTGCTCGGCCTCATCGCCGCGCTGACGAAAAGTGACCTGAAATTTCCCGAGCCGCTATATGTGGGGATGACGATTTACCTGCTGGTGGCCATTGGCTTCAAAGGCGGTGTGGCGATTGCGGCGGCCGGTCTGGCGCAGGTCTGGTTGCCAGTGCTGGCGGCCATCGGGCTGGGCGCGTTCATTCCGCTGTGGACTTATCCGGTGCTGCGCCGTGGCGGCAAACTTCCCGGCGTGGATGCCGCCGCGATTGCCGCGCATTATGGCTCCGTGAGCGCGGTCACCTTCATTGCCGCGACCAACTATCTCAAGGCGATCAATCAACCCTTCGAGAATTACGCCACCGCTTTTCTGGCGGTCATGGAATCCCCCGCCATCCTCGTTGGCGTGGTGCTCGGCAAACTCGCGACCAAGTCCACGGGCGACGCGTCGGGCGGCTCACTCCGCACGGCGATGCACGAGGCGCTGTTCGGCCGCAGCATCTTCCTGCTCGTCGGTGCGCTTGTCGTCGGCGCGCTGTGTGGCGAGGCGGGTATGAAGAAGGTCGAGCCCTTTTTTGTCGCGCCGTTCCAGGGAGTGCTGGCGCTGTTCCTCCTCGAAATGGGCGTCGTCGCGGGGCGCCGGGTTGGCGACTTGCGGAAAGTCGGGCTCTTCCTGCTGGGCTTCGGCGTGCTGGTGCCGCTGGTGAACGGCACCCTCGGCGTGCTCCTCGGTAAGTTCGCCGGACTCGGACTGGGTGGCGCGACTCTGTTTGGCGTCCTTGCCGCCAGCGCCTCCTACATCGCGGCGCCCGCCGCCATCCGCATTTCATTGCCGGAAGCAAACCCGACGCTCTATCTCACCTCGTCCCTGGCGGTCACCTTTCCCTTCAACATCACCCTTGGCATCCCCATCTATCTTGAGATCGCCCGTGTGCTCTACCCTTGAAACCATGAACACCACCCCGATGAAACTCGTCACCATTGTCTGCGAAGCCTACGCACTCGATCCTGTTAAAAAATTGCTGCGCGAAACCGGCGCGCACGGATGGACGCATTTCGCGGTCGAAGGCGCCGGCGAAGGGGGCGAGCGCACCGGCGAGATGAAGGAGTTTGCCAACGTGCAGATCGAAGTCGTCCTCCAGCCCGAGGCCGCAGGGGCCTTGCTCGCGCGCCTGGAAGCGGAGTTGTTCACACGCTTCGGCATGATCGCTTTTGAGTCGGACGTGCGCGTGATCCGGTCGGGGAAGTTCTGAATCCGGGGTGCCAGGCCGCGCTCCGGCTCCACTGCGAATGTGACCTTCCGCGAAGAAGCGGTTTCGTGAAGCCATTTGTCATGGTTTTGTCAGGCTTTTCCAGCCCACCGACTGCATTTGTCCGACCCGTCTGTTTACTGTGATCGGAGAACATGAAAACCTTCCGCCACTCTTCCGCAAAATTGCTTTCATCGGCGAAACCTTGCGGCTAAAACTCCCCCCTTATGGCACGACGGAAATCGGATTCTCCAGCCGCCAACGGCACGGGAGCCAACCTCGGCTTTGAAGCCAAATTGCGGCTGGCCGCCGACAAGCTCCGCAACAACATGGACTCGGGCGAATACAAGCACGTCGTCCTGGGGCTCATCTTCCTGAAATACATCTCCGACACCTTCGAGGAGCACCGTGCCAAGCTCGTTGCGGGTCAGGGCGACTACGCCGGGGCCAATGCCGAGGATCAGGACGAATACAAAGCCGAGAACGTCTTCTGGGTGCCGAAGGAAGGCCGCTGGGCCTATCTCCAGGCCAACGCCAGGCAACCCACCATTGGCAAGATTGTGGATGACGCCATGGTCGCCATTGAGCGCGACAACCCACGACTAAAGGGCGTCCTGCCGAAGGACTATGCCCGACCCGCGCTCGACAAGCACCGCCTCGGCGAACTCATCGACCTCATCGGCACCGTCGAACTCACCGCTGCCAGCGAGGGCGAGAAGACGCACCGCTCCGTTCATCTGCTCGGCCGCGTTTACGAGTATTTCCTCACCCGCTTCGCCAGCGCCGAGAGCAAGAACGGCGGCCAGTTCTATACGCCGTCCTGCGTTGACCGCCTCATCGTCAAGATGCTCGCTCCGACCAAAGGTAGCCGCGTTTACGACCCCGCCTTTTCCTCCGGCCCACGTCTTGTGATGGCAGCAGAGTTTCGTCGAAAACACGGCGGCAGCGTGACCGACATCTCGCTCTTCGGCCAAGACGCCGCGCCCACCGCGCGGCGTTTTGCTTTGATGAACTTCGCCCTGCGCGGCATCGAGGCCGACATCGGCCCCGAGCACGCCGACACCTTCCGTCGCGACCTCCATCCTGACCTCCGCGCCAACTACATCCTCGCTGGCCCACAATTCAACGACACCGACTGGTTCCGCAAAGACGACGACGTGCGCTGGCAGTTCGGCGTCCCGCCCAAGGGCAACGCCAACTTCGCCTGGGTGCAGCACTTCATCCACCACCTCGCCCCGCACGGCATGGCCGGCTTCGTCCTCGCCAATGGCAGCATGTCCTCCAACCAGTCCGGCGAAGGCGACATCCGCCGCGCCCTCATCGAGGCCGACCTCGTGGACTGCATGCTCGCTCTCCCCGGCCAGCTCTTCTACAGCACGCAGATTCCCGTCTGCCTCTGGTTCATTGCCCTGGATAAATCCGGCGGGCAACCCTCACCCCGGCCCTCTCCCACTGGGAGAGGGAGGAGCGCAGCGGAAGGTGAGGGGCGTTTGCGCGACCGCAGGAAGCAAACACTGTTCATCGACGCCCGCAAACTCGGCACCCTCATCGACCGCGTCCACCGCGAGCTGACCGACGCCGATTTGGAGAAAATCACGTCAACGTATCACGCATGGCGCGGAGATACTCTTTCCATCAACTCTCAACCATCAACCATCAACTATTCCGACCTCCCCGGCTTCTGCAAATCCGCCACCACCGCCGAAATCGCCGCGCACGGCCACGTCCTCACGCCCGGCCGCTACGTCGGCGCCGAGGAAGTCGAAGACGACGGCGACCCCTTCGAGGAAAAGATGCCGCGCCTCGTCGCCGAACTGCACGCCCAGTTCGCCGGGTCCGCGAAACTGGAGCAGGCCATCAAAGCAAACTTGAGGGGGCTGGGTTATGGCGGGTGAATTCAGCAGCACGGTTGCATCGGGTTTCAGCCGCAACGCGGCGCAATGCGATAGCCCAGGGCAACGCCCTGGGTATGCGACCCCCGACAATCAAGCCCTGAAGGGGCGGCCCAACCGTTGTCCCGCCCCTTCAGGGCTGGGAATGTTTTTGGACATCGAACCCAGGGCGTTGCCCTGGGCTGGTATATCTCGCCCCTTTGGGGCTTCAACACGGCACGCCCAGTTCGCCGAGTCCGCGAAACTCGAGCAGGCCATCAAAGCAAACATGAGGGGGCTTGGTTATGGTGGGTGAAACGCTAACCGAATGCACGGTCGGCGATGTTGCCGCTCCGGGTCGAAATGCGCTCGTTGGTGGGCCATTCGGTTCCGACTTGGTTTCTAGCGACTACGTTCCGAGCGGAGTTCCGGTCATCCGAGGCGCGAACATGGGCCACGGCAGATGGGTTGACGGCGAATTCGTCTATGTGAAGCCGGGAAAAGCCCACTCGCTCGCATCTAACTGCGCAAAGCCCGGCGACCTCGTTTTCACGCAGAGGGGAACACTTGGGCAGGTCGCGCTCGTTCCGAAGAAGGGCGCAGGCCGCCACCTGATTTCGCAGAGTCAGATGAAGGTCACACTCGACCCCACGAAAGCCGACGCACTCTTTCTCTACTACGTTTTCATCAGCGCGGAACAGCAGGCTTACATTGTCCAGAACGCGATTACGACGGGCGTGCCGCACACGAATCTTGGCATCTTGCGCAACACGCCGCTCACGCTACCACCCCTCGCCGAGCAAAAAGCCATCGCGGCGGTGCTTGGGGCGCTGGACGACAAGATCGAGTTGAACCGGCGGATGAACGCGACGCTGGAGGCGATGGCGCGGGCGCTGTTCCAGAGCTGGTTCGTGGATTTCGACCCCGTCCGCGCCAAACTCGACGGCCGCCCCCCCGCCGCCCTCGACCCAGCCACCGCCGCCCTCTTCCCCGAGCACTTGGAAGACTCGACCATCGGGAAGAAGCCTGTCAACTGGGAAGTCACCACGCTTGAAAACGTGCTGGCTGTGTTGGAAACCGGTGGACGACCCAAGGGCGGAGTTGGCGGAATCACGAGCGGTGTCCCAAGCATCGGCGCAGAGAGCATCGTGAGCGTCGGCGTCTTCGACTTCGGAAAGACGAAGTTCGTCCCAGTCGAGTTCTACGAAGGAATGAGGAAGGGGCACATCGAGAGCCACGACGTGCTGCTCTACAAGGACGGCGGCAGGCCCGGCGAATACGAGCCGCACGTCAGCATGTTCGGCGACGGATTCCCGTTCGAGAGGTGCTGTATCAACGAGCACGTCTATCGACTACGCGACAACCAACGGCTGAGCCAAGAATACCTCTACTTCTGGATGACCTCCGAGTTCGCCTTTGCCGAGATGCGAATCAAAGGCACCGGCGTCGCCATCCCCGGCCTGAACTCAACTGCCGTTCGCTCGCTGGCCGTGCTGGTGCCGCCGCCGCCCATCGTTCAAGCGTTCATGAAACAAGCCGCGCCGCTCGTCACCCGCCTCCTCGCCAACGCCAAACAATCCCGCACCCTCGCCACCCTGCGCGACACGCTGCTGCCGAAGCTGCTGAGCGGGGAGTTGAGCGTGGCGGGTGGCAGCCCTCCGGAATTGCCGGAGAGTTCAAACCGAACCAAAACGAACCCATGAGCAAAAAGAAACCCACACCCGGCGGTCGCGCCAAAAAGAAAGCCGAAGTCTCCCTCGTGCGCTCGTCGGCGGCGGAATACCTCACCTTTGTGGCGGCCAGCGGTCAGGGGGGCGTCGAGGCCGTTTACGCCGATGAAAACGTCTGGCTCAGCCAGAAAATGATGGGGCTGCTCTACGCTGTGGAAACCCACACCGTGAACTACCACCTCAAGAAAGTCTTCGACGACGGCGAATTGAAGGCGGGTTCAGTTATTCGAAATTTTCGAATAACTGCCGCCGACGGCAAAACCTACGACACCCAGCACTACAATTTGGCCGCCATCATCGCCGTCGGCTACAAGGTGAACTCCGAGCGTGCCGTGCAGTTCCGCAAATGGGCCACCGGCATCATCGAGTCCTTCACGATCAAGGGCTTTGCGATGGATGACGAGCGTCTGAAAAACGACGGCTCCATTCTCGGCAAAAAATACTTCGAGGAACAGCTCCAGCGCATCCGGGAAATCCGCCTGAGCGAGCGCAAGTTCTACCAGAAAATCACCGACATCTACGCGACCTCCATCGACTACGATGTCACTGCCGCCGCCACCAAACGGTTCTTTGCCACGGTGCAGAACAAGCTCCACTGGGCCATCCACGGCCAGACGGCGGCGGAAGTCATCGTCTCCCGCGCCGATGCCAGCAAGGAGCGCATGGGGCTGACCACCTGGAAGGACGCGCCCAAGGGGAAAATCCAGAAGTTCGACGTGGTCGTGGCGAAAAACTACCTGACGGAGAACGAAATGGCCCAGCTCCAGCGCCTCGTCTCCGCCTATCTGGATGTGGCCGAAGACATGGCGCTGAGGCAGATTCCCATGACCATGCAAGACTGGGAAACGCGCCTCAACCGCTTCATCGCCGCGACCGACCGGGAAATCTTGCAGGACGCCGGTAAAGTCACCGCCGAGATCGCCCAGGCCCACGCCGAAAGCGAGTTTGAGAAATACCGCATCGTGCAGGATCGGCTGTTCGAGTCGGACTTTGACCGCGTGATCAAGGAGCTGCCACCAGAGGGAGAGAAGCCATGAGCAAGCTGCGCACCCTTACCCCGGCCCTCTCCCAGAAGGAGAGGGAGATACCATGAGCCTCAACGAATCCATCGTCGAAGATGCCGCCCTCGAATGGTTCGGGGAGCTGGGGTATGCGGTCGGGCACGGGCCGCAGCTCGCGCCCGGTGAACCGGCGGCGGAGCGGGATTCGTTTGGCGAGGTGGTGCTGGTGGGGCGCTTGCGCGAGGCCATCCGGCGGCTGGACCCGGCCATTCCCGAGGAGGCGCGGGCAGTTATTAAGCGTTACTTAAAAGCTCGATTTGTGAGGAGGCTGCAACCATGAGCGACGAACCGTTACCCAATTCCGAAATCATCCTCTACCAGACGGAGGATGGCCGGACCCGCATCCAATGCCTGTTTGAAAATGAGACACTGTGGCTGACGCAGGCGCTCATATCCGAGCTGTTCCAAGTGACGGTGCCGACCGTGAACGAACACCTGAAAGGCATCTACGCCGACGGGGAACTGGCGGCGGGGGCAACTATTCGGAAATTCCGAATAGTTCGAACCGAAGGCAAACGGGAGGTGGCGCGGGAGATCGAGCACTACAACCTGGACGCCATCCTCGCGGTCGGTTTCCGCGTGCGCAGCCATCGGGGCACCCAGTTCCGCCAGTGGGCCATCGGGCGTTTGAACGAGTATCTGGTGAAGGGCTTCACGATGGACGATGAGCGGCTCAAGAATCCGCCGGGCAAGGGGCAGAAGGACTACTTCGACGAGCAACTGGAGCGCATCCGCGACATTCGGTCGTCCGAACGGCGCTTTTACCAGAAGGTGCTGGATATTTACGCGACGAGTGTGGACTACACGCCGAACACGGAGATGTCGCAGCAGTTCTTTGCCACGGTGCAGAACAAGATGCACTGGGCGGCGCACGGGCAGACAGCGGCGGAGGTGATCCACACGCGGGTGGATGCGGGGAAGCCCTTCATGGGGCTGCAGACGACGCGGCCCGGCGGCATCATCCGCAAGGAGGACGTGTCCGTCGCCAAGAACTACCTCGACGGTCAGGAACTCGACACGCTGAACCGGATCGTGAACGCCTACATCGAATTTGCCGAGCTGCGTGCGCTGCAACGCAAGGTGATGACGATGCGCGACTGGATCACGAAGCTGGATGAGTTCCTGAAGCTCTCCGAGCACGAGCTGCTGGACCACGCGGGCAAGATTTCCGCCGAACAGGCGAAGATGAAAGCGGAGCTGGAATACGACCGCTACCGGGTGTTCCTCGATTCCCAGCCGCGCACGGTGGATTTGGATTTTGAGAAGGCCGCCTCAGAATTGAAGAATCTGCCGAAGCCGAGGAAACCCAAACCTCCGAAGAAATGAGCCTCAACGAATCCATCGTCGAAGACGCCGCCCTCGAATGGTTCGGGGAGCTGGGCTATGCGGTCGGGCACGGGCCGCATCTCGCGCCCGCTGAACTGGCGGCGGAGCGGGATTCGTTTGGCGAGGTGGTGCTGGTGGGTCGTTTGCGCGAGGCCATCCAGCGGCTGAACCCGGCCATTCCCGAGGAAGCGCGCGAGGAGGCATTGCGCAAGGTGCTGCGGGTGGAGACGCCTTCGCTCACGCAATCCCTCCTCGCCCAAGCCTTCCGCGGCGATCTCGTCCCTCAAGACCCCAACGACGAACCCGCCTCCGCGCTGCTCGCGCGCATCCGCTCGGAAACCAACGGTGCGGAGAAGCCAACACGCAGAAAAGCCAGGGCATGAATCCGATTTTGCCAGCCCGTCTCGATTGGTCGTCGGCGATTGGTAACTTCATCCTCAATTACGGGGCACTGGATTGGCATGTGTTCGTCTTTCTGGAAAGGCGGATGCCGCCGGACCAGTTTGCCAAAATCCGCAAGGAGCACTTCCAAGAGCGGATCGCCCGAGTAAGAAAGCTCATCGGCACGGGTGATTTTTCCGCGGAGCAGAAGCAAGCGTTCGAGCAATTCTTTACGCGGCTGGAATCGGTTCGCGAGTTGCGCAATCACATCGCGCACGGCCACCTGCTCGTTCGGATTAAAGAGGTCGGAAAAACACCAGTTCTCACGCTGTCACTGCCCAAGGATCTCGACGCAACCGAAGCGGCGGAAACGCGGCATTTGGAATTTGAAGAATTGACGAAAGCTCAGGGTGAGTTGGCCGTGCTGATTGAGGAGTTTCAAAAACTCACCGATGACTGGCGCAGCGAAACCTACCAAATAGAAATCCGATGAAGGTCTGCCTCTTCTGTGGCGAGCCTGGAGGCACGCGCGAGCACATCATCACCGGCATGGACATCGCCACGCTGGCTGGCCTTGGTTTCAGTCACATGTGATAGCACGCTTGGAAGAGGGGACGGCCTTTGTTCTCGGTGCGGTAGATTTGGATTTCCTGTGAACCGTTTGTGGTGATGACTGGCTCTGACCTGTCTCTGTAACAGAGTTGTCAGGCCGGTGTCAGGAATTACCCTCGCACTCTCATAAGTCGTTGGTTATGCGGGACCGCAAGGGTTTTCACAGAAGTGCCCTGTAGCACTGCATTCGTGCCTTCGTCCGATGAAAACCGCGCTCACTTGTCGCCTGATGGGCCGAACTGAGGACTATCTCGAAGCAAGAAAAGCAACCACTTGTTCCGCCAGCTTGTGGCCGATGCCTTCCGTCGCGGCGATTTCCTCGACACCGGCTTTCCTGAGTCGCGCCACGGAACCGAATCTTTTCAAGAGGATCTGTTTCCGGTTTTCGCTCACGCCGGGGCAGTCGTCGAGGATGCTCTCCGCGATGCGGCGTTTCATGAGCAGTTGGTGAAAGGTGTTTGCGAAACGATGCGCTTCGTCGCGGATGCGCTGGAGCAGGCGCAGTCCTCCGGAATCCTTTGGCAGGATCAACGGCTGCGCACGGCCGGGACGGTAAATTTCCTCGAATTCCTTCGCCAGTCCGATGATCGGCAACTCGTGCAAACCAAGCCGCTGCAATTCGCGGCAGGCGGAATTGAGCTGGCCTTTGCCGCCATCGACCACGATCAAATCAGGAAGATTGCGGATTGCGAATTGCGGATTGCGGATAGACTCGGAGCAAAGCCGGTGCGCGATTTCGGCGGCGTTTTCTTGCGACGCGGAATAATCAATCGTCGCAGCGGTTTCGCCGGTTTTTCTTTCCGCAATCCGCAATCCGCAATCCGCAATCTCGCCGAGCACCCTCGCATACCTCCGTCTCACCACCTCCGCCATGCTCGCAAAATCGTCCTGCCCTTGAACGGTGTTGATTCGATAGCGGCGGTAGCCTGCCTTGTCCGGCACGCCGTCTTTGAAACAAACCATCGAGGCGACGATGTGCGTCGTCGAGATGTTGGAAATGTCGAAGCACTCCATGACGCGCGGCGGGCGATGGAGTTGCAGAGCGTCTTTCAAGTCGCGCAAATCGGCCGCGGGATCGACCGCGTTGGGCAGCGAGTGGCGGGTGAAACGCCGCATGGGTTTCGTGGTCTGGCGCAGGTCGCTGATCATGTTGCGCAGCCCGGCAGCCCTTTCAAAATCGAGCTTCGCCGCCGCCTCCTGCATCTCGGTTTCGAGGGCGTTCATCATTTCGTGCGATTGGCCGGCGAGGAAATCGCAGGCTTGCGCAACGCGCTCGCGATATTGCCCGGCGCTGATCTCCGCGAGCTTCATCGGCACTTGGTAGGTCGATGATTTCAGTTCCCGTTCGCTCGGTGTTCCACGACCAAAAGTGAGGACGCCGAACTTTTTGCGCATGAACTGCATCGTCTGGCGAAGTGCGCCGGAGTTTGCAAACGGCCCGAAATACCGCGCACCGTCGCCCTTATTGATGCGGGTCAGCCGAAAGCGCGGCCACTCCTCGCGCTCATCGACCTTCACCATCAAGAACCGCTTGTCGTCGCGGAAGCTGACGTTGTACTTCGGTCGGTAATCCTTGATCAACTTGCCTTCGAGCAACAGCGCCTCCGGCTCGCTCTTCACGGTGTGGAATTCAAAGTCCCAGATGCTTTCGAGCAGCGCGCGCGTCTTGAGATCGGCGGTCATCTTGCGCGACGGCATGAAATACTGGCCGACACGCTTGCGAAGGTTGCGCGCCTTGCCGACGTAGATCACCCGGTGAAGACGGTCGCGCATGAGATACACACCGGGCTTGTGCGGAAGTTCATGGACCTTCTTCGACAGGTCGGGCTTTTCTTTGTGAACGACTGGCGGCATCTGCTTTTGACTGAGCCTGAAAGTAACGCATCGCAATGAAGTTGCGATGAAGAATGCTGCCGGATCCAACTCCAGGCAGACTGTGGCTGCCGGGGTTCCTCCTGCGTTCGGAATGACGCGCGGTCAGTATTCGCAGGACAACTCGATCCGCCTGCAGCACGTGCAGGTGACGATGATGCGCTCGATGCGGCCGTCGCCGCTGATGATTTCAACCTTGGGCTCTGCAGGTGCCTCGGGAACTGGCTCCGACGCAATGCCGGCGGCGTGCGGTATGTCCAGCGATTCCTTGCGGCCCGGAGTGTAGAGAGGCTGAAAGCTGGGCTGCTTCTCGCTCGCCGGCGAGGATTTTTCGCACTTCAGAACGGGACGGCTGGTGAGGAAGCTTTGCATATCAGTTCACGGAAAGGCTGACGGTTAGACGCTGGTTCGATTCAGAATTGGGCGGAAGATTGGGGAGCGGTTTCGTGCCGGCAAAACCGGTGACGCGCTGGACTTTTTCCGGCGCCACGGCATACAGCTCCATCGTGCGGCGCGCGGCGTTCGCGCGGTCCGAAGTCAACTCCCACAGACCATAGCTCGGATCGGGCATGGCCAGCCCTGCCGGAGCGTGGCCATCAATGATGACCTTGAGCTTGTTGCGATCCACGAGCCAGGCGAGGTTCTGCATCGCGAACCTGCCCCACTCGGTGAACTTTGCGGTGTTCTTTTCAAACAGCGGCTGCTTGTTCCTGTCGTAAAGCGTGACCCTCAATCCATCGGAGATCACTTCGACGTCCACAGGGTTCTCCTCGGCGTGGTCGTTGACGTTCAGCATCCGGTTGACCTCCTTCGCAAGCGTGTCCAGGAAGGCGAGATTGACCGTGCTCATGCTTGCCTTGTCCTTGTCCTTGCCCATATTGCCGCCCTGCTTTTCCTTCATCAGGCCGACCGGATTTTTCGCCAGAGCATTGAACGGTTGCTTGAAATACATCGAGGTCGCGAGAAGGATTTTTTTGTCCTGCGAACTGATCCACAACACCATGAACAGCGCCATCATCGCGGTCACAAAGTCCGCGTATGCCACCTTCCATGCGCCGCCATGATGAGCTGCTTTCTTTGCCATAAACTACTTGGCAGGTTGTGCGTTGAGCGCCTTCAACATCGTTTCGAGATCGTCGGCACCGGGTTGAACGCTTGAATTGAGACACCGCCGGGCAACTTCGACCGCCATGATCGGAGGCATGCCGTTCGCGAAACCCGACACGCCTTTGAGGATGCTGGAGAAATACTGTAGCTCCTCGCTGTTGTTGACTTTGATGCGGCTTGTCAACGGGTTGACGAATCCGTAGGCGCCGAGAATCCCCAGGAAGGTGCCGGTGAGCGCCGCTGCGACACGCTCGCCGACGGCTTCCGGGCCGTCCGAAATGGCAGCCATGGTGTTAATGATGCCGAGCACCGCCGCGATGATGCCGATGCCGGGCAATGAGTCCCCAACCAGTTGAAGGATATGCACCGGATGTTCGGCCTCCTCCTCCTTGGCGTTGACTTCCGATTGCATCAACCCTTCGAGTTGCTCGGGCTTGATGCGTCCGTCGATCAACGGCTTCAGACCGTTGCAGAGGAATTCGACGCGCTCGTGATTGCCGAGGAAAGACGGATACTTTTGGAACAGCGGACTGTTTTTTGGCTCCAGAACATGATCCTCAAGCGCGATAAGTCCGTTCCGGCGCGCGATCATGAACAGTTCATAAAGCAGCTTCAGGAGATCGAGGTAATCCTCCTTTTTCGACCCGGCCCCTTTCATCGCAGTCAGCGTCTTGTGAATGACCTCCATGATCATCGACATCGGACTCGAGACGACCACGACGCCAAGGGCGATGCCGCCGATGACGACAAACTCCGAGACGTGCAGCAGCACCAGCGGCTGGCCGCCGGCGATCATGAAGCCGCCGAGCGTCGCTCCGATGACGATGAGAAATCCGATGATCAGCAGCATGAGGGTGAATACGAGTTTTTCAGGACGCCTTCGATGAACGCGCGCAAACTCAGGACCGCCTGCGTGTGGATCTGGGAAATGCGGCCCTCGGTGAGTCCGAACACGGCGGCGATCTCGGCGAGGCGCATGTTTTCAAAGTAGTACATCGCGAGCACCTTCTTCGGCATGTCCGGGAGTTTTTGGAGCCGCTCAATCACGAGCCCCAGCAGTTCGCGCTTCTCGATTTCCTCCCGCGCGGAAACCTGGGTGTCGTCGCGAATCAATTCATGCAGGGAAATGTCATCCGCATCCTCGCTGAACACCTCGCCATCGAGAGGCAGGAACGTCAACGGCTTCACGTCTTCGAGCAGGTCGGCATATTCGGACGAAGAGAGGGAAAGCTGTTCGCAAATCTCCTCCTCGATCGCCGGACGGCCGACGCGCTGCTCGATCTCCGCGATGGCCTCCTTCAATCGCTTTGCTTTCTCGCGACAATCGCGTGACATCCAGTCCATGCGCCGCAGTTCGTCCAGCACCGCACCGCGGATGTGCATCGTCGCGAAGGCCGGGAACGTGGCGCTCTGCGATGGATCGTATTTGCGAACCGCCGCGAGGAGACCGGTGATTCCGACGCTGTGAAGGTCGTCGATGTCCAACGAAGGCGGAAGATTCACGCGCATCCGGTTCACGACCGTCTTCACAAGCGGCAGATGGCGCTCGATGAATTGCTGTTGCGATTCAGCGGAGACATCCGTGTAAGCTTTCCATGCCTTGGCCGCGAGCAGGGGTTGAGCGGTGGGTGGAGTCATGCTTCCGGATCGGGGTTCGCCGCTGCACGCGCCCCGGTTTGTTGGGCCGCGAGGTCATGCAGGCACATCATGAAAACCGCGTGAAATCCCTTCATCAGAATCGCGCCGACGACGCATCCGAGTGCGCCTTCGCGCAGGGCGATGCTGATCTCGTTGCCAGCCATGAGTCCGCCCGCGAAGGCGAGCAGGAATCCGGCTGTCCCGCCCATCAATAGGAAAAACTTCATATTTCAGGCTGGGTATTAGCAGCTTCCTTACCAGCCACGGGGAAGGTCCGCTCCAAAACCGCATCGAAAATCGACTCGCTGAAATCGCCGGCGATGTTCTGTCCGGAGCTCAGGAAAAGCGGTGTCAGTTCCGGGGCGAGAATGAACTCCCAAAGCTTGCCCCAGTGAGTCAGTTCGTCGAGGTGGGTGAAAACGACGTGCGTTGCCGCGAGCGAGCCGCCCATGGCGAAAGCCTGCTTGATCAGGCCGATCTCGTAAGCTGCGTTGACGACCAGCACCCGACTCGCCGCGCCCGTATTTTCCAGCAAATGCAACGTCGCGTCGATCTCCTCGGTATGACCGGGCGTGACGCCTGGGAAGTCGATGTAGAGTGTCTCGTCGTCGCCGAGCGGCGGGATGTCTTCGGCCGAGCGGACCATTGGCACGCCGAGCACGTCGCAGAACACGGCGAGGCCGTCACTGGGGTTCGCCTTGTCGAGATCGACCTTCAATACCACGGCGCGTCGTTGCTTGAAAAAGACATCCATCGCAAGCCGTTTGCAGAGCGCCGTGGTCTTGCCCGCGCCGGCCGTGCCGAGAAACGCGACACAGTTTCCGACCGGCTGTCTCGCGAGGTGCTGATACTCGTAGCGAAGCAGCACAGCGACTTCCGTGAGCGCCTGCCGCAGCGGCATCCTGGCGATCTTCGGCCATGCTTCGTTCGCGCGAATGCGGGCGAGAATGGTTTCAGTAATGCCGCCGCTTTGGAGGATTCTGGCCACATTGTTCGATGAGGAAATGCGGCGCTCTTGCGGAACCGGGCGGTTGTCGGGAGCTTCTGGTTGTGCTGGGGATCGAGCGGGCGGCTCGGCGACGGGCTGGTGGGACGGAGGTTCTGGAAGCTGTGCGGGAGGCGGCTCCGCGACCGGCTCCGGCGCGCATACCTGCGCAATCACTTCGAGCTTCGGCGCGCGCAGAAATTTTGCCAGCCCCGCGCCCTCGACCTGACGGACCGAGATGACCCTGGCGTTTTCTCCGAGTCTCTCCCGAAGCACCTTCACGGCTTCCTCGGCGGATGCGACGATGAACTTGTATCTGGTTTCGCTGGCAGTGGGAGGTGTCATGGAAATCGGCACGGCGGTGCAGGTTCAGGGGTCATGCGGCGGCGCGGTTGAGCTGCGGCTGCGGCATCAGCACGATGCCAAAGCTCTGAATCTCGCTTTGAGCCGGAAGTTCCTGGTACGACAGGACGACAAGCTTCGTGAGGGATGGCTCGAAGAACCGTTTGAACGCCAGCCGGAGTTCGCTCGTGGTGATGACGATCGGGGTGAGTCCCTGCTCGGCCATGGCGGTCATGCGCGTGTTCAACTCTCCGAGAAGGTGCTGGGCCATCTGCGGATCGATCACCAGGCCCACGTCGTATTGAGTGCGCTGGACTTTCGACATGAGAACCTGCTCCAGCCGCGGGTCCAGCGTGATCGCCTTGATGATTCCGTCGTTCTCATATTCCGGGACGAAATAGACGCCCAGCCGTTTGCGGACCTGCTCGGAGAGGTCGTCCGGATTTTTCGAGACCGCTGCAAAGTCGGCGATGCATTCCAGGATGATCGGGAGGTTTTTGATCGGCACGCCTTCCCGCAGGAGGTTCTGCATCACCCGCTGGATGATGCCGATGTTGACGAGGTCCGGGATGAGTTCGTTCACCAGCGTTGGGTTGCTCTCCTTCAAATGATCAACCAGCGCCTGCACGTCCTGCCGGCTCAAGATCAGGTTCGAGACGCGCTTCACGCTCTCCGACAGATGCGTGATCAGGACGGACGCCGGATCAACAACGGTGAACCCATTGATCTCCGCCGTCCGTTTTTCGTCCTCGGCGATCCAGATCGCCTTGATGCCAAACACCGGCTCGACCGTTGGAACGCCTCTGAGTTCCGCAGGACTGTTGGTGACATTCATGGCAAGCCAGCGATTCGAGATGAGATGGCCGCGCGCGATTTGCTTGTTGCGCAGGAGGAAGCGGTATTCGTTCGCTTCGAGTTCAGGGTTGTCGCGGATCGCGATGGGCGGAACGATCACGCCCATTTCGCGCGCGAAGGTTTTGCGCACGCCGGTGATGCGGTCGAGAAGATCTCCGCCGTTCTTCTTCTCCGCGAGGTGGAGCAGTCCGTAGCCGAGTTCGATCGAGAAGACATCGACATCGATCAACTTCTCGAACTCCTCGCTGACCGGTTTCGGCCTGGATTCGGGCGCTCCGCCTTTGACCGCCTTCGGCTGGATGAGAGTTGCCGTGTCGGCGGCCTTCGCTTCAGCGGCCCTGCTTTGCTTGAGTTTGTATGCGGTGAATCCAGTGAGTCCCGCCAACGCGAAGAACGGAAAAATCGGCATGCCGGGCATGAGTCCGAAAATGACCATCATCACTGCGGCGATGCCGACCGCGCGCGGGTAAAGCGTGAGTTGTTTGCTGATGTGCGCGCCGAGGTTCGAGTCGCCGGCGGCGCGAGTGACGAGGATGCCCGCCGCGACGCTGACGATGAGCGCCGGCACCTGCGCGACCAGGCCGTCGCCAATGGACAGCAGCGTGTATTTTTGCAGCGCCTCGACCATCGGCATTCCCTTTTGAGCAATGCCGATCGCGAATCCGCCGATGATGTTGATGAGGGTGATGAGAATGCCGGCGATGGCGTCGCCGCGGACGAACTTGCTCGCGCCGTCCATCGAGCCGTAGAAGTCGGCCTCGCGCTGAATCTTGATGCGGCGGGCGCTGGCGACCGACTCGTCGATGATGCCGGCGTTGAGTTCCGCGTCGATCGCCATTTGCTTGCCGGGCATCGCATCCAGGGTGAAACGCGCGGCGACTTCCGCGATGCGGCCCGCGCCCTTGGTGATGACCATGAAGTTGATCACGACGAGGATCAGGAACACGACCGCGCCGACGACGTAGTTGCCGCGCACGACAAAGTGGCCGAACGCCTCGATGATGTGGCCGGCGAAGCCGTCGATCAGGATCAGGCGGGTCGAGGCGACGTTCAGCGAGAGCCGGAAAAGCGTGACCGCGAGCAGCAGGGTGGGGAAGCCGGAGAACTCGGGCGGGTCTTTCACATAGATGATGATGAGCAGCATCAGCAGTGAAATGCCGATGCTCGCGGCGAGAAAAATGTCGAGCGCCATGGCCGGCACCGGCAGCACAAGGAGCACGACGGTCCCGAATAGCGCGAAAACGAAAATCAGATCGCCCTTTTTCAGTTGGGCGGCCAGGTCGCTTCTGGAAACGGAGGGGAAAGGGGACATCAGGGACAATGACGAATGACGAATGACGAATGACGAATGACGGCGGCAGGACGACGCCGGCAGAATGCGGAGAGGGCGGAGAGGGCGGTTTCGGGCTTCGTCATTATTTCGTCATTCGCCATTCGGACTTCGTCATTCACCGGCCTGCGCCCTCCGTTGTTTCAGCTCGTGGAAATAGTACCGGTGCGTCTTGTAAACGAACGCGAGGATCTCGGCGACAGCCTGGTAAAGCTCGAGCGGGATCGTCTTGCCGACCTTGCCGTACTTGAAAAGCATCCGCGCCACGGGCTTGTTCTCGACCATTGGCACCTCGTGCTCCCGCGCGATGGCCTTGATGCGTTTCGCGAACAGCCGCTCGCCTTTTGCCAGCACCATCGGCGCCTTGTCCTTGCCGCGTTCGTATTTCAAAGCGACCGCGAAGTGTGTGGGGTTCGTGACGACGACATCGGCTGTCGGCACGGCGCTCAGCATTTGCTTTTGCAGGAGGCGCCTCGCCATGTGCCGCCGGACTGCGCGCACCTGCGGGTCGCCTTCCGCCGAGCGGTTCTCCTCCTTGACCTCCTGCTTGGTCATCATGAGGTCGTGGCTCGTCTTGCGGAACTGGTAGAAATAGTTCGCCGCTGCAACGACCCCGAGCGCCAGGATGAACCGGCCAAGCAGCGTCGTGGTTGCGTCCTGCAGGAACGTGCCGAGCCGCACGAGCGAAACCGGCGTGTAGAAAAGCGGATCGCTCAGAATGCTTTTCACCGCGCCCCAGAGGATCGCCGTGACGACGATGAGCTTAACCGCGTCGGTGACGAGCTTCACCCAGCCCTGCATCGAGAACAGGCGATGCAGACCCTGAACCGGATCGAGCCGCGACAGCTTGAATTCAAGAACCTTTGGCGTCAGATGGAACCGCGTTTGCAGTCCGCCGGCCAGCACGGAGGCGCCCGCGCAGGCGAGGCCGACGGGAAGCACGAGGTTCAGCATGGTTGCCACGCAAACGCCGCTCCACATCGCGACGCTGTCCGGCAGGATGGCGTATTTTCCCAAATGCCCGAAAATGCCGACGGAAATCTCGGCGATTCGCTCCGTTTGTGCGCGCAGCGTAAAGAGGATCGTGCCGAAGGCTGCGAGGAGCACGAACACGACGCCTATGTCCGGAGTGCGCGCGAAGTTCCCCTCCTCGCGGGCTTCGCGGAGTCTCTTCTCTGTGGGTTGCTCGGTCTTTAGGCCTTGTTCGGACATCGTTCGTCTCGTTTGCTCGCGGGCAAACGGGACGCCCGCCCTACGGAATCAACCGCAGCATCAGCTCCGGCGACTCTCTCATGCTGCTAAGCACAAGCTGTGCCGTCAGTCCCAGCGTGAGCCCGAGCAGCGCCAGTCCGGCGAGGATTCGCACCGAGAAACTTTCGGTGAACACGTTGATGCTGGGAGCCGCTTTGCCCAAAATCGCGAACGTCAGAGTGACGATGAAATTGATCGCCATCAGCGGTGCGCCCATCTGCATCGCGACCAGGAAAATCCTGCCGGTGCTGCTGACAAAAAGTTCCGCGACGTTGTGAGTGAACGTGAGGTTGCCGGGTGGTGCGATCTCAAAGCTGCGCAGAAACGCGGCGAACACGAGATGATGGCAGCCGGAGATGAGAAACAGCAGCGAGCCGAGGTAAAAGAGGCAGGTGCCGATGACGGTGGAATTGTTGCGCGAGATCGGGTCGATCTGCGCGCTCATGGCGAGGCCCATTTCCGTGGACATGATCTGACCTGCGAATTCGATCGCGTAGAAAATGAGTCGCACGGCAAAGCCCATGAGCAGGCCGATGAACAGTTCACGCATCGAGGCGAGAATCAGCGACAGCACATCGGCCGGCACCCCGGTGACATGCACGAACCCGCTTGCGATGAATGAGAGAAGACCCGCGAGGGCGATCCGCACTTGCACGGGCACGCTCTGGCCCGAGAACACGGGCATGAGCATGAGGAGGGCTCCCGTGCGGATGAAAACCATCATCCAGATGTAAAGAGCGTCGAGGGTCATTTTTTCACCTCGCCATCTCGGGCAGCCTCGATAGATAGCCGATCGTGAACTGCATGAGCAGACGCAGCATCCACGGCGCGAAAAAAACGATCACCAGTCCAACGCCGAGCAGCTTGGGGACAAACGTCAACGTCTGTTCCTGGATACTGGTCACCGATTGAAAAAGGCTTACCAGAACGCCGATGACGATCGTCGCGCCGAGAATCGGACCGACCACGAGCAGGGAGGTCGTGATGAGCTGCCGGAGGACTTCAATGGCTTGTTCGCTGTTCATATTCCAAAGCTCTCCACAAGAGAACGGATGACGAGATGCCAGCCATCGACGAGCACGAAGAGCAGCAGCTTAAATGGCAGCGAGATCATCACCGGCGGCATCATCATCATGCCCATCGACATCAGCGTGGAGGCGACGACGAAGTCAATGATGAGGAACGGAACGAAAATCAGGAACCCCATCTGAAACGCCGTGCGCAGTTCGCTCACGATGAATGACGGGATCATCACGGTCATCGGAACGTTTTCCACCTTCGTGGGCCCCTGGCCGGAAATGCCGAGGAAGAACTCGAGTTCGCTTGGGCGCGTCTGTTTCAACATGAACTGCCGCAACGGAACGGCGGCCTTGTCGAGCGCTTCGGTGGTCGTGAGCTTTTTCTCCATGTATGGCTGCAACGCCTCGTCGTTGATGCGCGTGGCGATCGGGGCCATGAGAAACATCGTCAGAAAAAGCGAGATGCCGATGATGATTTGATTCGACGGCGCGCCCTGCACACCGAGCGCGCTGCGGACGAATCCGAGCACGATGACGATCCGCGTGAAGCTCGTCATCAGCATCATGATGGACGGAGCGAGCGTCAGCAGGGTCATCACGAACACGATCTGGATCGCGGTCGAGACGTTCGTTTGCTCGGTTCCGCCGGGCATGCCGATGTTGATGCTGATCGGCGGCGGTGTCGGCGCGGCGGCGGTGATCAACGGCTGCTGCGCAACAGCAACGGAGCCGAGGAGAAGAAGAAGCGCCGCCGCGGCGATTGTGCCAAAGCGTCTGGATGAACCCAGCCTGTGCGAGATGAACGTCATTCCAGTTTCTCCGGCAGCACGGCGGAAAAGGTGTCGTCGCCTTTGCCCGCGAGCGTGCAGAGGTAATCAATGCGGCCGGGACAGACGCCGATCAGCATTTTTCTGTCTTCGTATTCCGCGACGACGAGAAACTGCCGGTTCCCGAGCATGCGCGTCTCGGCGATGTTCAGTTTGCGGTCGCCCTTGTTCTTCGGTTGAAACATGGCGAAGCCGTTGCGCATGAAATAGAGCCCTCCAGCAAGCAGCGCGATCAGAAGGAACAGATACACCAGCACCTGGAGAAAGCCCTCCGTGCTTCCAGTACTCACGCGTTGTCTCCGATGAGTTCTGTGATCTTGATCCCGAAGTTTTCGTCGAGCACGACGACCTGGCCTTTTGCGATCAGCTTGTCGTTCACGTAAAGGCCGATCGGATCGTTCGCCCGCTGGTCGAGTTGAATGACGGCGCCGGGAGCCAGCTCCAGCACATCGCGCATCGACAACTGGCACGAGCCGAGTCGCACGGTGAGCTGCACTTTTACGTCAAGGACGATGTCGAGTTTCTGCGGTTCCAATGCTGTGGTCATGGGCGGTTTCAGGTGGAGATGCGTTTGGTGAGTTGAACGGCGACGCGTGCGTTTTCGATGCCGATGGTGCCGATGAATTCCGGTGTGTCCGACAGACGGATGCGCGTGCGGTCGATCAATTCGCGCGGCATCTCGATCACGTCGCCCTCCCGGATTTCCAAAACATCGCGGACGAGCATTTGCTTCACGGCCCAGTCGGCAGTGACGGCCACTGAGATTCCATCGAAAGGCACGCGCCACTCGATTTTGCGGCTCCGTCCGTCGCCTGCCCGCAACGGGCCGCGCTGCATTTTCTTGATGACCGATTCGATCATGGAGTAGGGGACGCCCATCTGAATCTGGCTCATGCAGTCGCCAAATGTGACTTCGAGCGTGGTCGATAACGTCGGCGCGTCCGGCTCGCAGATTTGCAGGAAGCGGGCGCTCGTTTCATGGCCGATGCATTCCGGTTGGTAGCGCGTTTCGCCGTCGTCCCATTGATGCACCCACTCGGAGAGAATGATCTGGATCGCGTCCTCGACGAGCGTGGATTCAATCTCGGTCAGGGACCGCGGCGTTTCGGGTGCGACGCCTTTTCCTCCGAGCAGCCGGTCAGCGAAGGCGAGCGCAATGGGCAGGCTCATGTCGAGGATGCCGATGCCGCGCAACGGCTCGACCTGAAAAACCGTGACATGCGACGGAGATTGAATCGCGTCGGTGAACTTCACGAACGGCGTGCTGCCGGACTTGGCGATCTTCAGCACGCACTCCATTCGCATGAACGTGGAGAGCCGCGCCGAGAGGTGCTGCACGAATTTGTCCTGAGACGCGGAGAGTTGTCGGAGATCGTTCTGCGTGAGGAAGCCCGGATTGCGAAAGTTGTAGAGTTCCATCTCCAGGTTCTTGTCGGTAAAACGCGTTCCGTCCCACTTGAAGGCGGTCGCGTCACCAATCTTCAGCCGGGTGGAATCGTTCGGGCGCTCTGGGGCTTCTTCGCTCATTGCACCACGAAATCGGAGAAGTAAATCTGCTCGATCAGGCTGCTGTTGAGCGCCTGGTTGAGACTTTCGATCAGATCGTGGCGGACGACATTCTTCGCGCCCGGTGCTTCGAGGTCGGCGAGGGATCTCGTGGAAAGGACGCCAAGCGCCACATCGAGGAGCTGGCTTTTGTTTTGCGTGATGATTGTCTTCACTTCCGGGTCGTTGCTGAACGCGGTGAAACTCGCTTTGAGGTAGCGCGTCCCCATCGCGCCGGAGAGGTTCACGACCAGGTTTTCGAAGTCGTAAGAATACGCGCCGCTCTTGTCTTCGCCTTTCTTTTCTCCTCCGTGACCGGCAGCCTTGGCACCTCCGTGTTCCGCCTTGCCCTTCTCGCCGCCGCTGGCCGTCGTGGCAACTTTGATTTCGTGTTCCGCGACGGTGCCTTTGATTTTTGGGATCAAAACGTATTGCGTCATCGCGAACGAGATCGCCGGCATGAGAATGACGACCGCGATGACGGGAATCCACGGATTCGGCGCCTTCGCCGGCGCTGCTGTTTCAGGGGCGGCTTCGCTCATTGACGTTTCAGGTTGATGACGTCTTCAAGAACCGTGTCGGAAACCGTGATGATCCGGGAACCGGCCTGGAAGGCGCGTTGTGTTGTGATGAGGTTCGCGAATTCGTTGCTTAGATCCACGTTGGAAAGCTCCAGCGTGCCGATGCGGATTGTGCCGAGACCGTTCGTGCCGGGAGAGTTGTTCCCCTCGCTCTGCGTGAGGCCCCCGAGCGGCCCCGCCGAGTCCAGGCTTGCGTACATGTTCTTGCCTGCGCGCGAGAGGGCGCTGGTGTCTTCGAAGTTTTGAAGCAGAACACGGCCTCTGCTGAACGTGTCGCCATTCGAAAGACTCACGACCACGTTGCCGAGTGGATCAACAGTGAACGACTGCATCGTCGGTTTCGCCAGTTGCACTTGGGCGTCGGTGAACACCCCGCCGGTCGAGTTGGTGAGACCCGAACCCATGTTGATATCGAAGTCGATCTTGATGTCTCCCAGCGTGACGGGAGCAGTCGCGGTCTTCGTGAAGACCATGACGCCGTTGACGGCCGTGGCGTCGTAGGTTGCGTTGCCGTCGCTCAACCCCTGGACTCGCATTCCGTCGCTGGTCACGAGATAGCCCTGGTCATCCAACCGGAAATCACCCGCGCGCGTCACATAGTTGAGGCTGTTCACGCTGTCGCGAACGCGGAAGAAGCCGTTGCCAGAGATGCCGAGGTCCGTCTTGCCACCCGTTGTCGTCAGTGTTCCCTGCCCGAAATCGGACCCGATGCTTTCAATTTGGACGCCGGTGCCGACCTGCATTGCCGAGACATTCGAGCCGTTGGCGCTCTGGGTGGAGGGCGCCGACTGGTGAATCATGTTGCTGAAGCTGTCGGCATATTGAACGCGCGCCGCCTTGAAGCCGGTGGTGTTCACGTTTGCGACGTTGTCGCCGATGACTTCGAGTCCTTTCTCGAAGCTGCGCAATGCGCTGACGCCGCTGGTGAGGGAGCCTATGAGTGCCATGTTAGTTTGTGCCTTTCGTTGTGTCTGTTGATGTGTTCGTGACCACGTTCGCAGTCGTCGGGGCGGGTGCCGCCACTGCCTTGATGGTCGAGAGGTCGTAGAATTTTCCGTTGAGCACGATTTTCGGTGTGCCTCCTTGCAGGTTGAGGGCGGTGACGGTGCCGGTCTGATCGGCGCCAGTTGAATCGGTCAACGTCACCGTCTTTCCGAGATAGGTGTTGGCTTCCGAGAGTTTCTGATCCTTGGCGAAGTTACCGAAGCTTTCTGTCAGCGTGCGCATCTGTTCAAGCGAAGTGAAGCTCGCCATCTGCGCGATGAACGCCGTGTCCTCCATCGGCTTGAGCGGATCTTGCGATGAGAGCTGAACCGTGAGGAGCTTCAAGAAATCCTCCGCTCCGAGTGTTTTCTTGGCGACAGGCGACGCATTGAGCGTGGTTGCCGGGGTGGCTGCCGTTGAACTTGTGGCGCTGTTGACGGTGGACATTGCTTTTCTTTCTAGGCGTAAAGCGCCAGGCCTTCGGTTGGCCGTGATGCGGTGCGTGAAACAATGGGTTGCGGCGCACTCCTGGCGGTCGGTTTCAACTGCGCAGGCAACTGAAAGCCCTCCGGGTGCCCGTTGTGCGGCTGCTGATGTTGTTGCTCGCGATTCTGCCGCTGATTCAGGTCGCCCAGGCCGGAGCGCGGCGATTCGAACACCGGCGTGGCGATCTTCATGCCGCGCTCGCCGGTGCTGCTTGTGAATTGAGACCAGCTCTGCTGGATCGCCTCGCGCAACTCGGCGGAGTCGGTTTTGAAGGTGGGAGTCAATTCGCCGTTGTTCCAGCGCAACTGGATCGTGAGATTCCTGCCATCGCGCAGCGGCACCTGGACTTCGACATTCGCGCGCCCGTCCGAGCGCATGCGGCTGGCGGTGTCGATGACGTGATGGATCACGGTCTGCATGTGCTGGGTTTTCTCCAGGGCGGAGGAAAAATTTTCCGGAGTCTGGATGGCCTGCGCGCTGTTTGGTGACTGCGCGGGCACCATGGTTTCAGCGAAAAGCCGTTGACCGTCGAACGCGTTGGCCCCCGGATCCGAATCCTTAAAGTCGCCAGTCGTTGCAGCCAGGTTCGTCGGCAGTTCAGCAGCCAGCACAGAGGCAGCCGGCACAACGGATGCCTTCTCGAAGTTCGGCTGTTTGGTTTGCGCGTTCTGCATGCTCGATGGTTGCAAAGCAATCGATATGCCAGCGGGTTTCAGTACAGCAGAAAGCTCCGGCGTCGGGCTTGCGGATTGATCGGTGGTGACCAGTGATTCGACCGGCAGGGGCGGGAGTTGAGCGCGGAGGCTTTGCGGTTGCTTCGGCGGTTCGTTCGACTCCGTGATCAGCGCCTGCGCGGGCTCGGGAAGGGCTGTCGCCTCGGACAGCGCAGCCTCGAGCAGGGGGGATGCAGCCTTTGCTGGCGGTTGTGATGAAGGAGAGTCTTTTGCGGTAACGACAACCCAACGCAGCGAACCCGTGCTGCCTGGTATTGGCGCCCCGGCTCCTTCGTCAGTTGTGGTCGCGTCAGAAAGGTTTTCCCCAATGACCAAGGAGACTTCCTGGGCAGGGGCAGTTTTTGCCGGCAACGGGTTTTGCTCCTGCTGGACATACGGCAAACACGTCAGCGTCACGGTTACGACGTCCTCGCCTTTTTCCGAATCGTCGTCGGACGATGTGCCCTCAATGATGGCGTCAGCGAGTCCTGTATCCGGTTCGGGCGAAACTTCAACCGGCTTCTGCTCCGCAGGCGGCTCCGCCGTTTCAGGACCGCCCTTCGCCGGCTTCTGTTTCTTCGTGAGCAACGAATCGAATGGTTGTGCGTCCGACTTTTTTTGATCCGCGATTCGCGATGTGGCGGGGCATGTATCGGTTGTTTGCGAGGCGACCGGTTCGCTCGGTGTGATTGCCGGAGTGCTCATGTTTGTGAATCCTCTTTCTTCAGCGGCTTCACCAGCCGGAGCTTGTCCGAGATGCGTGCCGCGCGCTTTGCCATGTTGTCGTCCTTGTCCTGCTGGCGCGTCATCTCTTGAAGGATCGCACCGACCTTTTCAGTCTTCATCATCGAAAGAATCTTCACGCCCATTTGCTCATCGAGTTCGCGGAGGATCGCGACGGCCGCGGTCGGCGTCAGCGTCGAGTAGGTCTGAGCCAGCACCTTGAGGTTCTTCGACTCGGCCTCCTGCACTTCGGGAATCGCTTTCGACATCTCATCGCGCATCGCCTTGATGTCCGTGCGGACTTTGTCGAGCTCCGCGCGCTCGGACTTGAGTTGCGCCTCCAGTTTGGCGAGTTCGGTTTCGCGCGTTTCCAGCTTTGCGCGCTCGCCCTTCAACTCGACGACGAGTTCTTCGATTTCCTCGCTCTTGAAGCTCCAGAGCTTCGGCGGCGCTTTCAGCTTGGAAGGCGGCAGTTCCTTTTGCTCCAGCACGGACAAGTGGTCTTTCTGGGCGAGTATCAATCCGGTGGTGGTTCCCAGATTGAGCAGCGCGGCAAGCAGCGCCAATCCCCAGGATGAGGTCAGGAATTTCATCGGGGCATCCTCCTGTGCCGGGCGATGATCAGGTCGCGGATGATCGCCTCCTCTTCGGCGAGGCAGGCGCGACGATGCGCGGCGAGCTGTTTCTGTTTCAAGTGCTTCACAATCTCGTGCTGTTTCCGCGCTTCAAGCAGTGCGGCGAACTCCCGGGCGGTGACCGCGGCGGCTTTCGCGACCTCGCCCGCGAGCCTTTTGCAGTAATCCTTCTGGCGATCGAGCGCGTTGAGATAAAGCTGCTGCTCGTCAGGCCGGAACGGCTTTTTCCGCAGTTCTTCGAGCGTCCCATGGTAGGCCTCAAGCACCGACTCGGCCTCCGACAGCTCGCGCTCCGCGAGCGCCTGCGCCCCGGCGGCGCGCGCGTGCTTTTCCGCCGCCGCATGCTCGCGGCGGGCACGCAGGATCAGCACGGGTTCGATGGTGAATTTGAACGCTCTCATTTCAAGATCGCGGCGATTTCCTCGAAACTGGTGGCGCGTGAAAGTTGCTCGCCGACGTTCTGCCGGAGGAACGTGTTCAGCGCCTCCTGCTTTTCGATCGCGAGATCGATGCGCGGACTGCTCCCTTTCACGTAGGCGCCGATGTTGATGAGATCCTCGTTTTTCCGGTAAAGCGCCAGCAGGTCGCGCGCTTTGCTCACCACCTCGACTTCTTCCGGCGAACTGATGTCGCGGATGAGACGACTCACGCTTTCGAGCACGTCGATGGCCGGGAAATGATTCGCCGTGGCGAGCGCACGGGTGAGCACGATGTGACCATCGAGGATGCCGCGCACGGCGTCGGAGATCGGTTCGTTCATGTCGTCGCCTTCGACGAGCACGGTGTAAAAAGCGGTGATTGCTCCGGTTTCGCCGGCACCGGTGCGTTCGAGGAGTCTCGGCAGCATTGAGAACACCGAAGGCGTGTAACCGCGGCTGCTCGGCGGTTCGCCGACCGCGAGTCCGATCTCGCGCTGGGCCATCGCGAACCGCGTCACCGAGTCCATTACAAACAAAACACTCTGCCCAAGATCGCGGAAGTGCTCGGCGATGGTCGTCGCAAGGAGCGCCGCGCGAATCCGAACCGACGCGGGCTGGTCGGAGGTGGCGACGATGACGATGGAGCGCGACATGCCCTCCTTGCCCAGGTCCTTCTCGATGAACTCGCGCAGCTCGCGTCCGCGCTCGCCGACGAGCGCGATCACGTTGACGTCCGATTCTGCGCCGCGAGCCATCATTCCAAGCAGGGTTGATTTTCCGACGCCGCTGCCCGCAAAGATTCCCATTCGCTGTCCGCGCCCGATCGGAGTGAAGACGTCGATGGCCTTTACGCCCGTCTGGAACGCCTCGCGGATGCGCTGGCGCTTGAGCGGGTTTGGTGGAGAATTCCGGAGCGAGTCGGTGTGCTCGGCGGGAAGGGGACCGAGATCGTCCACCGGCTGGCCGAGCCCGTCGATCACACGCCCGATCAAGCCGCGCCCGACTGGAACCGTCGCGGCGTGGGCCGAGGCGACGACTTCGCAGCCAGGATGAATGCTGTGCATGTCGCCCAGCGGCATCAGCAGGATGCGATGATCGCGGAACCCGACGACCTCGGCGTGAACCGCAAGATCGCCGCGTTCGGACTGGATGCGGCACACGTCTCCGAGCGCCACGTCCGGCCCGTCCGACTCGATGACGAGACCCGTGACCTGCGCCACGCGCCCGAGCTTTTCCACCGGGCGAACGCTCTGGATGCGTTTGCGGAAGCGATCTGCCAGGTCAACGATTGGAGCGTCCTGCTCCTCTTTCCGGTGCAGTGCGGCGCTCATTGCAGCATCGCCTCCATGGTTTTCAATTTGGTCGATAGGCGGCCGTCAATCGTGCCGAAGAGGCTGCGAACCACGCAGTCGCCGGGATTCAAGTCGGGATCGGCGTTGAAACAAATTCCCGGATATTTGCTCCGGAACGATGCTTCATTGGAACCGATCAACCGCAGATCGTGCTCGCTTAGGGCCACCTCGAGCGCGCCGGGTCCGGGATGAATCTCCGTGAGCAGGTCGTTCACGATGCGCACGACGAGATCGCCGTCGATTTCAACACCAGCGATGATTCGGCGGAGCGCTTCCATCGTGAGATTCGGCAGCGCCTGGCTGAGCTGGGTAATGAGTGTTTCGTGATGGCCGTCGATCGCTGCGAAAGTTTTCTGCTGGAGATGGAGAACGTCTTCACGTTGATCGAGCAGTTGCCGTTGGAGCAGCATCGAGGCCTCCTCGAATCCGCGCTGGTAGCCCTCTTTGCGCGCGGCTTCCACTTGTTCACGAGTCGCACCGTGCGTGTCAGGTTTCGAACAGCTAACCGCTCGCGGCGGGAACGGGAACTTGATGGCCCTCGACTCAAACATTCTCGGCGCCTCCTCCGTCGAAAGTGATTTCCTCGGCCTCTTCGAGTCTGCGGACGACTTGGATGACCCGGTCCTGCGCGGCTTCGATCTCGCGTGGCTTTTTCGACGCCATCATCTGAATTTCTTCCTTCAAACTTTCGGCGGCGCGCTTCGAGACCGCCTTCAGGACGGCTTCGACCAGCGCCGGCTTTGATCCCTTCAGCGCGAGGGCGAGGTCGTTCATGTCCACCTCGCGCATGACACGCTGCATGTCGCCCGCTTCCAGTTGAACCAGATCGTCGAAGCTGAATACTTCCTTGCGGATTTGCGCGCCGAGCGGGGCGTTGCGTTCCTCCATCCGGGTCAGCAGCGTCTTGCGCGTTTCCTTGTCGAGCGCGTTGAGGAGACCGGCGACGGTTTTTACTCCGCCGCTGCGATGCACGACCTGCTGGAGCGAGTTCT
This sequence comes from uncultured Verrucomicrobiae bacterium, assembly GCA_963751395.1. Lineage (GTDB taxonomy): Bacteria > Verrucomicrobiota > Verrucomicrobiia > Chthoniobacterales > Chthoniobacteraceae > CAVVUC01. The sequence goes on from CAVVUC010000002.1 coordinate 869,728, forward strand.
TGTCGAAACGACTGTTCAGGTTCTTGGCAATCTTTCCGACGACATCGCGCGAAGTCGCCTCCATTTCGCCGAGTCGCTCGACAACATCTTCGCGCAGTTCCGGTGCGAGCATTGCCACGATCTCCGCAGCCTTGGCAGCGTCCATGTAGGAAAGCACGAATGCGATGGTTTGCGGTTGCTCGGACTTGATGAGGTTCAGCACCTGCCGGCTTTCCATCTGCCGGATCTCCTCGCCGGCCTCGAACGTGGGCGTCGGTGCAAAGCGCTTCAGAATGCTCGATGCCGTGTAGTCGCCCTTGGCTTTTCCGAGCGCCGCCTGCGCGTAAGACACGCCGCCGAGAATCGACTTCACGCCGCCCGTCACGAGGCCCCCGAATTCGATCAGCAGCTTTCTTTGGATGTTTTGATCGATGAAATCGAGGTGCGCCATCTCGCGGCAGATCAACTCGAGCTGCGACGTTTCAAACTGCTTCATCACCTCGGCAGCGGTGTCCGGGCCGATGATGATGAGAAAGGCCGCGATCTTCTGGATCTTGGTGAACTGGCTGTAGTCTTGAGCGGCCATCAGGATTTTTCAGCGGGGGCTGCCATCCATCCCCGCAACGCCGCGCCCACGTTGGCTGGCTTTTGGCGGATGAGATCGTTGAGCATTTCAGGCGAGATGTCGGCGTTGCCGGACGAACCTTCCGAGAGGGCGAGTCCATTGGCGTCGAGAATTTCGAGGGGGATCTCATCGGGCTTCACGCGCTTCAGGAGCCGGAGGAAAATCAGGATGACCGCGCCGGCAACGAGAAGCGCGACAACACTGCGAACGAGATCCTGGTTGTTGTAGAGCATGTCGGTGACGGCAGGTTTGGCAGCGGCGGGCTGCGCCTCAAACGCGACTTCTTCCAGCGATACGCTGCGATCGAGTTCCTGCGCGGTTTGTGTTTTGATGCCAAGCGCGTTCACGACCATCTTGCGCAACGATTCGAGTTCCTGCGGGGTGCGCGGCTGGGCCTTGGCCGCAACGAACACCGCCGCCGAAACCCGCGCGATGCCGCCCGGATTTTTCACCGAGTTGGTTGTCGTGCGATTGATCTCATAAGAGTTGGTCTTGTTCTTGCGGACCTGCTCGCTGTTCTTGCCGTTCGCCTTCGCCTGGTCGGGAGAGTTGTTCGGAATGTTGGCCGCGACGCCCACCGGGCCGGTTCCTTCAGTTTCTTTCGTGTTGGTCGTGTCCTCGGTGGACGTTTCGGTGCGGATGACCTGGCCTTCGGGGTCGTATTTCTCCTCGACCGTTGTCGAACTGTTCGCGTCGATCTCGGCGGACACACGCACCACGGCGTTGCCGGGACCGAGCACCTTCGCGAGCATCGTTTCCACTTTGCCGGAGAAATAATCCTCCACGCTTTTTCGATATTTCATCTGGCTCGACGCTGCGCCGAGCGTCGGGTCGTCTTTCAAATTTTCCGTGAGCACCGCGCCGTGACTGTCCACGACGGCGACGTCGTTTGGATTCAATCCTTCGACTGAATTGGCGACAAGGAACCGGATCGAATTCACCGCCTCCTGATTGAGCGCGCCGAATCCCTGATCGATGAAAACAGAGGCCGTCGGCTTCGCTTTCGTGTCGGAAAAGAGCAGCCGGTTCTCCGGCATCACGATCATCACCCGCGCCGAGCGCACGCCTTTGAGCTGCGAGATCGTTCTGCCAAGTTCCCCCTGCAGGGCGCGGAGATAATTCGTCCGCTGAACGAAATCGCTGATGCCGAAATTCGTGCGGTCAAAGATCTCGAACCCGATGCCATCGCCGGAAGGAATGCCCTTGGACGCGAGATGCATCCGGAGTTTGTGAACCTGATCGCCCGGCACATAAACGGAGGTTCCACCCGAGCCGAGTTCGTATTTCACACTTTGCTCCTGCACGGCGGCGACCACCTCGGAGATTTCCTTGTCGCTCAGCCGGCCATAGAGCAATTGCATCTGCGGACGGCCCGACCACACGACCAATGCCGCCATTCCCGCGATCACGCCGACGATGGCCACGGCCATGGTCACGCGCTGGTTGATGCCGAGCTGGCCCCAGAGTTTGGCTATCTGTTGAACAAAGTTTTTCATTTAGGTGCTGCCTTGCTTCTCCCGCCTCAAATCTGCATCCGCATCAGCTCCTGATACGACTCGACGAGCTTGTTGCGGACTTCGACCATCAGCGAAAAGGCGACACTGGCTTCCTGAACGGCGATCACCGCCTGGTGGACATTGTTCGTCTCGCCGGTGATCAGTTTGCCCTGCTCGACGCTGGCGGCGTTCATTTTCGCGTTCACTTCCTGAACCGCGCCATCGAGCATTTTTGAAAAGGACGCCGGCTGTGCGTTGGATGCCAGCTTCGGAGTCTCAGCCGGGTTGAGCGCGCCGCTCTTTGCAAGTTCGCCGGCACCTTCCGTGGCGCGGCTGCGCGAGGCCCGCATGGTTTCGAGCCAGGTGCCGAATGAGGCCGGAGTGTTTGCGGAGCTGATGTTCGTGATTGCCATGAGCGTCTATTTTCCGATGGAGAGTGCCTTGGCCGCCATCTGCTTGGCGTTTCGGATGACGGACAGGTTCGCCTCGTAGGCATGCGAGGAGGTCATCAGATCGACCATTTCATTCGCGAGGTTCACGTTCGGCATTTGCACCATGCCGTTCTTGTCGGCGTCGGGATGATTCGGGTTGTAAACCACTTCACCCGGCGCGCGGTCGTTTGCGATCTGGGTGATGCTGACACCCGCCTTGCCGGTGGAGTCCAGAACGGATTCGAACGAGACGACCTTGCGCTTGTAAGCCTTTCCATCGACGTCCCGCGTGGTGTGGGCGTTCGCGATGTTCTGCGCGACAACTTCCATGCGCATTTTCTCCGCGTTCAGCGCGCTTGCAGTGATATCAACTCCGGAAAGCAGGTTCATGTGTTGGACTAGACGGTGCGGCCGGTGATGGCGATTTTGAGTTGCTTGAGAGAGCCGCTCACGAAGTCGGTGAGCGCGTCGTATTGAAGCGAGTTGCCGCTCATCGCGAGGAGTTCCTTGTCCAGTTCGACGCTGTTGCCGTCGCGTCGTTTGCTCGTCGCGTCGGTGTCCTCGGTCAGCGTGGCTGCCGGTGATTGCTGCACGTTCCCCTCGTGGAAGCGGGCTGAAAACTCCTTCGTGAAATCCTTCGACACATCGACGCGCTTGTAGCCGGGGGTTTCGACATTCGCGATGTTGGCGGCCAGCGCTTCGTGCCGGAGTTGTGTCACGTCGAGCATCGCCTTGGAGGCGACATAGTTGTTGTTCGAGAAAAGCGCTTCGATCATGACGACTGATTGCTTAGCAGCAGGTATGCCAGTGAGCGGAAGCTCTGCGGCGAAAGACCTGGGGAGAAGGGCGGAACACGAGGCATGATGTCATAGGCGAATTTTTCCTGGTTCCTCATTCTGGTTGTTGCCCTTGCCCGCGGCAGTTGTTGCCGGGAAGGAATTGCCGCGAGTTTTCGAGAGAATGCTGTTACGAAACGACGCGCCGGGATGTCAGACCGACGGCGAACCCGCCGCCTTGATTCACCGCAGATGCAAGCTGCTGGACGAGCGCCTTGCTTTGCGCGTCGAGCACGAGCGTTTCCTTTGCGCCATTGGGCAGGACTCTCGATAGCTGGCCGTCGGACGAAATCGAGAACGTCATCTGCTGGCCGGGCAGCGTGCCGGCGAGCGCGGCTTGCACTTCGGGAAGTGCTTCGAGCCTTTGTTTAGAAGCGTCCGCTGTGAGCGGGGTGGCGAGCCGGGCGTTCACTTGCGCGGCGAGACTCGAAGCCGTCTTGTCGAGCATCGCTTGGAAATCAACCTGGTTCTGGGTTGGCGCGGTCGCCTGCGGGCGTCGGGTCAGGTTTTGAAGAACTGTGTCCGCGAGCGAGGCAAGTCCGGTAGCAAGAATGGGAGCCATAATGCCTGCGGTGCAAAGCAGCGGATGTGCCAGCAGGCAAAACCGGAAAGCGGAAACCGGCTGGCGGAAAGCTCGAGAAACTCGCAACTGTCTCTCAAAGAGCCGCCTTCCAGCTCAGGTGCAAGACGGGGAGCGAAGAATATTTTTGCCTTTCCGGTTTCCGCTTTCGTTCAGTCCAAATTTGCCGAGTGATGCAACCCGGCATAGACACCACCTCTGGCGACGAGTTCCGGACCGGTGCCGATCTCGGCGATCTCGCCGTTCTTGAGGACGACGATCTTTTCCATGTCATGCACCGTCGCGATGCGATGCGTGATGATGAGCGTGGTGCGTCCGCGCATGAGTTCCTTCATCGTCTCCATGATTGCGGCTTCGGTCGTCGGGTCGAGCGCGCTGGTCGGTTCGTCGAGCAACAGGATCGGCGCGTTCTTCAAGAACGCCCGCGCGATGCCGAGGCGCTGGCGCTGGCCGACGCTCAAGTGGCTGCCTCGTTCGCCGACCTGGGATTTGTAGCCGTCCGGGATTTGCATGATGAAGTCGTGTGCCTGTGCGCGCTTCGCCGCTTCGATGATTTCCTCCTCGGTGGCGTCGGGCCGGCCATACGCGATGTTCTCGCGGATCGTCGTGGAAAAAAGCAGCGTGTCCTGGAGAACGATGCTGATCTGATTGCGCAGCGATTTCTTTGTGACCTGGCGCAAGTCCACTCCGTCGAGCAGCACACGTCCACCGGTCGGATCGTAAAAGCGCGGGACGAGTGAAAGCAGCGTGCTCTTGCCCGCGCCGGTGCCGCCGACGAATGCGACCGTCTGGCCCGAATCGATGCGGACGTTCACGTTTTTCAAGATCGGTCGAGACTTGTCATAGTCGAAGAACAAGTTCTCGAATGCGATTACGCCGCTCGTGGTCGTGAGCGCTTTTGCGTTGGGTGCGTCCGGCACGTCGTCGGCGCGGTCGAGCACTTCGAAGCAGCGCTGCGCGCCCGCTGCGGCGCCTTCGAGAGCCCAGCCGACCTGCGTGAGCCCCTCGAGCGGCTGGTAGAGTGTGACGAGATAGGCCGAGATGGCGATGAGCCCCTTGAGTGTCAGCGTCCCGTCGAGCACGTGCTTGGAGCCGATGAAATACATGGCCGCAGTCGCCATGGCCATGAGTGTGCTCACCACGAGCGCGCTTTGCATCGACGTGCCCTGCAGCTTGACGTTCGCCTCCAGACTTCCGCGTGCGCTGGTTTGGAATACCTGCACTTCGTAGTCCTCGCGACCGAATGCCTGCACCATCTTCACGCTGCTCAAACCTTCCTGTGCGGTCGTGAGCAGATCGCTTTCCCGCTCGGCGATTGTCGTCGATTGAGTGCGAATCCGGTTCGCGAACACTCGAAAAGTCGCGATCATCAAGGGCAGGACAATCAGCGACATCAGCGTGAGCTGCCAATCAACCCACCACATCGCCGCCAGCGTGCTCACGAGGGTAACTGCCGCTTGGAATATAAAAGTCGAGCGGCTGTAAAAAGTCTGGAGCGATTGGGAATCGTACGCGACGCGAAAGCTGGAGTCGGCGCTGCGCCGCTGGTCGTGAAACATCAGCGGCAGCGCGTGGAGGTAGGCATAGAGTTCAGTGCGAAGACGCAACAGACCTTGCAGGCCGATGCGTATGTAGATCATCACCGCGATCAGGTTCAGCCATCCGGTGAACAATTGCAGCCCGACGATCAATCCGCAAAGCAGCCCGGTGATTTGCAGAAGGCTCCAGCCCTCCAGGGTGTGCCCAAGAATCGAAAGGTGGTGCGGACTTTTCCCCGCCGCAGGCAGCACTTCGGCAATGATGTAAGCGAACGGCCACGGTTTGAGCAGGTTAAATGGAATCAGCGAGAGCGTGAGCACGGTCGCGATCACAGTCTGTCCGAGGTACGGTGTGAAGTATGCGAGCGTGCGGCGGTAAACGGACATGCTGGAATGGAATAGCGAAAGGCGGGTGGAATGCAACGATTCTGGGTAGCACAGGCGTCCCGCCTGTTGGCGATGGCGTCCTCGCCATCGCGAACTTTTTGGACGGTGCGAAACTCTCAAACAATCGGCACACCAAGGAAAGTCCGTTTCGGCGAGGACGCCGAAACCAACAGGCGGGACGCCCGTGCTGGCTGGAACTCTATCGCGGCGATCCTGTCAATCTTCCGCCTGCGGTGGTTGTGTAACCCTCCTTCGACTACGCTCAGGACGCGCGGAGCGCCCAATCCACCTACTTTGCGTGAAGCAGACGGTTGATCGTGGCTGCGGCATAGGCCGCGCCGAATCCGTTGTCGATGTTCACCACGGTGACTCCGCTGCCGCAACTGTTCAGCATGCCCAGCAGCGCGGCGAGTCCGCCGAAGCTCGCTCCGTAGCCGACGCTCGTCGGCACGGCGATGATCGGCTTGCTCACAAGGCCGGCGACGGCGCTTGGCAGCGCGCCTTCCATTCCGGCGACGACGATGAGGACGTTGCACGCTTCGAGGCGGTCGCGCTCGGCGATCAGGCGATGAATGCCAGCGACACCGACATCGAAGATCGAGTCCACGCGATTCCCGAAAATCTCGAGCGTCACCACGGCCTCCTGCGCAACCGGCAGATCGCTCGTGCCTGCGCAGAGGACGCCTACGGTGCCATCGACTTTCGGCAAAGGACGCTCCTCAATCGTGATGCATCGCGCGCGCTCGTGAAATCGTGCCTGGGGAAATTCAGCGGCCACGGCATCGAACTGCTCGACCGTCGCGCGCGTCCCGAGCAGCACGCCGTCCTCTTGCAGGATTGCGCGGGCGATCGCCACGACATCGGCGGGGTTTTTTCCTCCGCAATAAATCACCTCGGGAAATCCGCGCCGGCGCTTGCGATCGGTATCCACGCGAGCGAAGCCCAGATCAACGAACGTCATTTGACGCGGGCTGGGTTGCCAGGTGGAGGCGCATGGGAATCATGTTCGACTCGACGAAAGCGTGCTTCTTGTAAAACGCCTGGGCGGGCGCCTCGAGGCGGTCGGTCAGGAGCGTCATGCGGAGGAATTCCTTCTGGCGGGCGTATTGGATCGCGTATTCGAGGAGCTGGCTGCCGAAGCCCTGCCGGCGGTGGTCGGCGTGGACGACGAGGTCTTCGAGCAAAATCACGAAGCCGCCCTCCGCGGTGCTGATGGTGAACAGGAGATTGATCATCCCGTAGATCGTGCCGTTGTGGCGCAGCACAAAGATGCGGCCGCGATTGGGTTGTTCGAGAATCAGGCGCAGACCGCGCATCTGTTTCGAGCGGTCGGGTTTGAAGTCGCGCTCGTTCGTGAACAGATCGAACAACAGATCGGTGAGCTGGGGCAAATCTTCGAGCGTGGCCTGTTCTATGATGGTCTTGTCCATGAAGCGCCGTTCTATCGCACAATTCTCAATGGACGGAAAGCTGCTTCTCGAATCGAGCCACCTACTGGTTCGCGTAAAGAATCCGCCCGCACTGCTCGCAACCGACGATCTCTTTCTGACCTTTCACGCGCACGGCCGTTTGGGTTGTGATCTTCATGTGGCAGCCCATGCAAACCTCGTGTTCGAGCGGCACGACAGCGGCATCGCCTTTGCTGGTGAAAAGGCGGTCGTAGCGGCTCAGGAGATCCTCGTCGATTTCGGCGGCCAGCTTCGCGCGCCCGGCGTCGAGGTCCTTCAAAGACGACTGGATCGTGACGAGCTTTGCATCGAGGTCGGCAAGTTGCTCGCTGGTCATTCCCTTCGAGTTGGAGAAATCCTTTTCCGCATTGGCGACCTCCACCTTCGCCTTTTCGGAGGCCTCCATGAAATCGAGTTCGCGATCCTCGATCGTCTGGATGTCGCGCTGGCAGAGTTCGATCTGGTGGTTGAATGCAGCGTACTCCTCGTTCTTCCGGGTCTGCATTTTCTGCGTTTCGTACTTGGCGATCTGGTCCCGCTTGGATTGGGCTTCAAGCTTGAGCTTGTTGATCTCGATCTCGATCTCCCTGGCCTTTTGTTTCGCCTTGTCGAGCGCGGTGCTGGTCGAAGCGAATCGGGTTTCGATCTCTTTGCGTTCGAGCGGCACAAGTTTCAATTCCTGATTCAGCGTGCGAATTTTGCGGTCGCGATCTTGGAGGACGAGGAGTTTTTCGATTTCTGGCAGCATTGGCTTGGAGAAAATATGAAGCCTCTTTGCACAATGGCGAGTCTGTTTTGCGAGCACCGCCCGAAGTTGGATTGAAAATCGGTGGGAGAGTGTGAGTCGAAGTCGAGAGCCGGTTTGATCCTAAACGCGAGATCAGTAAATCTCCACAGGGGAGCGCTTGCCGTCGTCCGGGCTGCGCTGTGCGGCGGCTTCCGGGCCGAGCGTGGCAACGCGCAAATCCCAGACCTCGGCGTCGCGGCGGTGGAACTCCGCTTCCGAAAACGAATCGGGCGGCGTGAGCTTTTCCTTGAACCGCGCCACATTCTCCAGGGCGCGGTCGAGATGTTTGTGCGGCAGTTTTTCCAAATATCCCGCGGCCTCGGCGACGCTCGCGACACGGTGGCAGATCATCGCGAGATCGTTTCCGGCGGTGATCGCGAGCCGGATGGTTTCTTCGAGGCCGTAGTGATTGAGAATCGCGCCCATGTCGAGATCGTCGGTCATGATCAGCCCGCTGAAGCCGAATTCGCCTCGCAGAATTTTCGACACAACCTCGCCCGAGAGCGAACTCGGTGTGCCGCTGGCGTCGAGGTGCGGATAAAACGCGTGGCCGATCATCATGCTGTCCACGCTGCTGGCGAAATGCCTGAACACGGCCAGTTCATGTGCGTCGAGTTCGGCGCGCGTGAGGTCGATGGTTGGCAACTCGTGATGGGCATCGATCGCCGCCCGCGAGTATCCGGGAAAATGCTTGCCGCAACTCGCGATGCCCTCGGCGCGCAGACCGTCGTTGAATGCGGTCGCATTCCGGATCACCTGCGCGACATCCTTTCCGTAGCAACGTCCGCGCAGCGAATTGTCCGCGTCGTCGTCGAATGAAATGTCGAGCACGGGGCAGAGATCGAGGTTGAAGCCGAAGATACGCAGCAGCCTGCCCGTGATGCCCCCGTGGCGATGGATCAGCTCCACGTCGTCCCTGTCGCGAAGCTGCTGCGCGTTCGGCGGCTCGTTGCCAATGAGTTTCAGCCGCGAGACGCGCCCGCCCTCCTGGTCGATCGTGACAATTGGCTCGACCTGGCTCAGGTCGCGCAGGTCGTCGATGAGCTTGCGAAGTTGCGAGGGCGTCTGAATGTTTCTTCCGAAAAGGATGAACCCACCCGGCTGGATCTTGCGGAAGACGCGCGCCGTTTCCACGTCGAGTTCCGGGCCGGGTACACCGGTGAGCAGAAGCTGGCCGAGTTTGGTGGTTTTCATTGCGCGCGAAGCCTATGCGCGAAGGCGCGGGATGAAAAAGAAAAACTCCGCTCCCCGGTGGGTTGAAACCTTTCGACTTCGCGTTTCGTATTCGTAGATTCCCGTTCGCATGACTTCCAAACCGCATAGCGCCCTGATCATCGTCGCGCATGGCTCGACGGTGAATCCCGATTCTAGCGTGCCCACTTTCGCGCATGCCGATGAGATCAAGCGTCGCGGCGTGTTCGGTGAAGTCGTGTGCGCGTTTTGGAAAGAGGAGCCAAGCCTGAGACAGGTGCTGCACATGATTGAGAGCGACGACGTGTATGTTGTTCCGAATTTCATCAGCGAGGGCTATTTCACGCAGCGGGTGATTCCGCGCGAACTCGAGTTGAGCGGCACGGTGACTTTGCGCGGAGGACGGACGATCAAGTATTGCGAACCGGTGGGGAATCACGAGCGAATGACGGAGGTGTTGTTACATCGCGCAGCGGAGGTCGCGCCCGGCGTGCCGCCGGATCGCACAAGTCTCGTCATCGTAGGACACGGCACAGATCTGAATGACAACTCTGCGCTCGCGGTGAAGCGTCAGGTGCAGAAGATCACCGAACTCGGCTGTTACGCGGAGGTTGTCGCGGCTTACATGGAGGAACCGCCGCTCGTCTCGGATTGGGCAAAGCTGACGAAACAGCCGTTTGTGATCGCGGTGCCATTTTTCATCTCGGACGGGCTGCACAGTTATCAGGACATCCCGATCTTGATGGGGATCGAGTCGGAACCGGGCGAGGCTGCGAGCAGGCGCGAGGTCTTCCGGCACAATCCGTATCCCATCGCCGGGCGGGAACTTTACTACGCCAGCGCGATCGGCACGGAGCCGTTGTTTGCGGATGTGATTGTGGACCAGGTCGAGGCGTTTGACGAAAAGCATGGTTGCGGCTCACAGAAAGAAGGAAGCGTCATCCTGAGCGAAGCGAAGGATCTCCCAAACAATGCCCGGCATGGTTCGCTGGACTCTTCGCTTTGTTCAGAATGACTCGCCAGGAGTGCGGAATGAAAATTCTCGAAGCTCTCGAATCATGGCTGGCGGATGGATTCCATCGTATGGGCGAGGTGCTGATCTGCGGCTTCGAATTGCGACATCACGCGGACGATGGGCGAGGGGATTTGGAGACGTTACGCAAGCCGGAAGATGCGCGCGAAATCGCGAAATATGACGACGCGGGGAATTATCGGCCTCTGAAGAGCGCGCCGAATCTGCGGCACGGCTGGAGCTTGTCGTTGAAAGACCTTTCCGAAGTCCGGGAGGCGCTGGATTTCCTTTACCCGGCGATGCTCGGCATCTGGCTTGCTCAAATGGAGCGACGGCTGACTCCTGTAGATTTTCGAGAGACGGCAAACCGGCAGTCGGGAATGTATGCGGCGGTCAAAACGATCGCCAACGACGAGGCAGACGGCTTGATCGGGAACTTCTGTGCCTCGGACGGGAAGTGTTTGAAAACCATTCTGTGGCGCATTGATTCCGCCCGCCCGATCACGAGCCTGCCGGCGACGAAGTTCGATGCGGCCATCGATCAGCTTGGTCTGGGCGAAAAGGCGCTGCCGCTGCCCTGTGCGGAGGCTTGCAATTTACTCGTAGCGGCGGCTCGAAATCTTGTTAAAAAGACCGCCAGAACCGCATGATTTTACGATCACGCACAGTCGTCACAATGGATGGGCCGCCGATCGAAAACGGCGCGGTGGCCGTTCGCGGCAACCTCATCCAGGCTGTCGGCAAATTTGAAGAAGTCTCGCGCTTGTATCCCGGCACACCGGTCGATCTGGGCGAGCAGGTTCTGCTGCCCGGGCTCATCAACGCGCACTGCCATCTCGATTACACGATCATGCGCAACTGCATCGGGCCGCAGAATGGCTTCACGGAATGGATCATGCGCATCAATGCGATGAAGCGCAGCCTCGACGAGGAGGATTACCTCAATTCCATCGCATCCGGTTTTGACGAGTTGAAGAAATGGGGCACGACGAGCGTGTTGAACATGGAGGCGTTTCCGGAACTCATGCTGAAGATGCCCCCGCCGCCGATTCGCACCTGGTGGTTCTACGAGATGATCGACGTAAGGCAGCGCATCGCCACCGAAGAGCTCGTCGCCGGCTCGTTTTTCTTTTTCAAGCAACGGCCGGACTGGCTCGGCGGCTTCGGCCTGAATCCGCACGCGCCCTACACGGCCTCACACGCGCTTTACCAACTCGCCAGCGACTGCGCGCGGATCGCGGGCATGCCGCTCACCACGCACCTCGCGGAGTCGCGGGAGGAGGATCAAATGTTTCGCCACGCCGCCGGGCCGCTCTATGAGTTGATGGCTTCGCTCGGGCGCGACATGAGCGACTGCGGCCACGGCTCGGCGCTCGCGCATTTTCTTCGGAACGGCCTCATGGGCGAGGACTGGATTGTCGCGCACTTGAATGAGCTCGATGAAGAGGATTTCCGGTTGCTGGAGTCCACGAGGCTGCACGTCGTTCATTGTCCGCGCAGTCATCGCTATTTCCGGCACCGGCGTTTCCAGTTTGGCCGGCTCCGGCAGGCCGGCGTGAACACCTGCCTCGGCACCGACAGCCTCGCGAGCAATGAGTCGTTGAATCTCTTCTCCGAAATGCGCTCGGCGCAAAAGTCGGAGCCTGGGCTGCGCCCGGAGGAACTGCTGGCAATGGTGACCGTGAATGCGGCGCTCGCTTTGAAGAGGGAGAACTCGCTCGGTCGAATCGCGCCGGGGGCTTGGGCGGATTTGATCGCGCTGCCTTGCACCGATGGTCTCCGGACGGTTTACGATGCCATCGTTCACCATCGGGAACCGATCGCCTGGATGATGGTCGATGGCTCCATGTGTCCATGAAAAACTGGGTGCTCGTTCTGCTCTGCGCGTTTCTATTCCCGACGGGTGCGGACGCGAAACCGCGAAAGAAAAAAGCGCCGGCGCCGAAGCCGGGGCCTGCGTCAACGCCAGCGGCCACACCTGTTGTTCTCGCGCCGGGCGAACTGCCGCTCGCGGCAACGGGCGCGATCGTGATCGACGGGTTCACAGGACAGACGCTTTACGAGAAGAACGCCGGGCAGGTGCATTATCCGGCCAGCACGACGAAGATTCTGACGGCGCTCTTGATCATCGAAACGGGCGATCTCGACAAGGTCGTGACGATCGAGGAAGAGGACGCGAAAACGGAAGCGAGCGAATTGTTGAAGGCGGGCGATCAACTCACGCGGCGCGAATTGCTTTACGCGCTGATGCTCAGGAGCGCGAACGACGCGGCGCAGGCGCTGGCGCGCGACAACGCGGGAAGCGTCGGGGCGTTTGCCGACAAGATGACGCGGCGCGCTCGTGAACTCGGCGCGACTTCGACTTGTTTTACAAACCCGCACGGTCTGCCGCATCCGCAGCATTATACGACGCCGCAAGACCTCGCGCTGATCGCCCGCGCGGCGATGGAGCAGCCGGCTTTTCGGCGCATTGTATCGACGCAATTGCATCCGTGGCCGATCCCGGGAACGGTGGCCGAGCTAAAGAATCACAACCGTTTGCTGTGGAATTTTCCGGGATGCACCGGTCTGAAAACCGGTTACACAGTTGCCGCGCAGCAAGTGCTCGTAAGTTCGGCGCTCTGGGGCTGGCGGGAGGTCATCGCGGTCGTGATGCATTCGAACAAGCCGGGGATTTGGGAGGACAGCAAGCTGCTGCTGACCTACGGCTTCGAGCATCTGCCGGCATTGGAACAGTGAGGTCAACGCAGCCGGATCGGGGCGCCCTCCAGGCGAGCCCCATCGCTATTGAACGCAGCGATCCCGCCGGAGGCGCGAATTCCTGCGGGAAATGGTTCTACGCAACCTGAGCCTGCGCGAAATCCTGAAAGACCGCTTTCTCGGTTTTTGAGTTGACCACCTCGTGGACAAGGGCGCCCAGATCGGAGAGTTCGTACGGCTTCGAAATGCAGGCGCAGAAGCCGTAGTCCTTGTAACGGCTCATGATCGGATCGTTGGCGTAGCCGCTCGACACGATGGCTTTGATGTTGGGGTTTATTTCGAGAAGACGCTTGATGGTATCCTGGCCGCCCATGCCTCCGGGGATCGTGAGATCGGAAATGAGCGCGTCGAAAGGCTGCCCCGCTTCCATGGCTTCCTGGTAAAGCTTGATGGCGGAAAGCCCCTCCAACGCGGTTGAGACCTGGTAGCCCAGCGGCGTGAGGGCGTGTGTGACGAGCATGCAGATGACCTCTTCGTCGTCCAGCACGAGGATTTTCCCCTTGCCCTTCTTGATCACTTGCGTCGTGGGGCGCACAAATGCCACTTCCTTTTCGGAGGCCGGCAGATAAATCGTGAATTGCGCGCCTGCTCCGGGTTTGGATTCGACGGAGATGAGCCCGTCGTGGTTTTTGACGATGGAGTAGGAAGTCGCGAGGCCGAGCCCGCTGCCTTTGGGCTTGGTTGTGAAATACGGATCGAAGATTTTCTTGAGATACTCATCCGGAATTCCGATGCCTTCATCCTGAACGGTAATTTTGACGTAATTGCCGGGGCGCAAAGGCGTCAGCGCGGCGGTCTCCGTGACAAGCTTGTAGTTTTCGCACGACACACGCAATGTTCCGCCTGCTGGCATTGCCTGCTCGGCATTGATTGTGAGATTGCTGATGACCTGGCTGATCTGGCCTGAGTCGATTTCGACCGGCCAGAGATCGTCCGTGACACTGAATTCGCTGCGAATGCTCGAGCCGCGCAAAGAGAACGAAACCGTTTCCTCGATCAACTGGGCAACCGAGGCTGCTTTCTTGATCGGCGATCCGCCCTTGGCAAAAGTCAGGAGTTGTTGCGAAAGCTCCTGCGCTCGGAGCGAAGCTTTCTTCGCCGTGGTGAGCCTGTCGGAAAGTTCGTCGTCGGGGTCCAGTGTGATGAGCGCAAGGGAAAGGTTGCCGATGATCGCGGTGAGGAGGTTGTTAAAGTCGTGCGCAATGCCGCCGGCGGCGACTCCGAGGGATTCCAGCTTCTCGGCCTTGCGCCGTTCTTCTTCGAGTTTTTGTTTTTCGGTGACATCCCGGAACACGATCACGACGCCAACTTTGCGGTTGTTGCGGTCGCGGATCGGTGAGGCGCTGTTTTCGATCAACCGCTCGGTGCCTTCCCTCGAAACGATGAGAGTCTGACTTGCGGTTCCGACAACAGCGCCAGTTTCGATGATTCGCTCGATGGCGTTGTTGCACGGTTTGCGGGTGCGTTCGTTTAGAATGTTGAAAACTTCGAGGAGCTTTCTGCCGACGGCCTGTTCCGCACTCCAGCCAGTGAGCCGCTCGGCGACTTTGTTGATCATCAAAACCTTGCCATCAACATCGGTGGTGATGAAGCCGTCGCCAATCGAGCGGAGTGTGACGGCGAGGCGCTCTCTTTCGGCTCCAAGATCGTCCTCGAAGCGTTTCCTCTCGATCTCGGCGCCGGCGCGCGCTGCGAAAATCTTCAAAGTTGATTCCGCGACTTCCGCGTGTTCGAGTGGTTTGCGATGAATCACGCCCATGATGCCCACCGACTTGCCTGAATTGTCGGTCAACGGCATCGCGACGAAGCTTTCCGCATTCAGTTCACGGAGCACTTCATCGGTCGGAAACTCCTCGCGCACGTTGTTCTTGAACAACTGAAATCCCTTCTTCAGCGTTTCCTCGCAGGCGGTGTTCGAGAGCCGGTAATTTTGTTTTGTGCGTATCTGATCTTCCTCGGCAATGACGATCGAGCAGACGCTTTCCTCGTCTTCGCGGGAGATTTTTTCCACGATGAAAGCGAAGTCGGACTGCAAAGCCTTGGACAACTGGCGCACGAGGGAGCGGACGAACTCCTTGCCGGTCGCGGAGGAGACACCGATGCCGATGTGCTTGAGGGTCTCCTCGGACCGCCTCCGTGCGCTCACGTCGCGGATCATGGCGACATAGCACTTGCTGGATTGGAGGAGCATTTCACTCAGCGAGATCTCGATGGGGAAGGGATAGAAACCCTGGCGGTGTCCCATGGCAATCATCGTGCCGCGTCCGAGCTTCGTCATGTCGTGGACAAAGAGCCGCTGTGGAATGAGCTTGGAGATATTCTGGTTCAGGATCTCCGCAGCCGTGCTTCCAAACATTTTTTCCGCCGCTGGATTGATCGTCCGGACGAGCCCCTGGTCGTTGATGGTAATAACTCCATCAACCGTGTTCTCGATGATCGAGCGGGTCTGTTGCTCGGCGTTTTCGATTTTTCGCAGGTGGCGGACATAGGCGACAAAGCTGTACCAGCTCGATGCGACGAGCACGGCGATCGCCAAAAGGCAGAGAAGCCCAAATCCGAGCGTTTTCAGAATACGAACGATTTCCGAATGGGAGCGCGCCTTCTCATAAGATGCCGTTTCGGCTTTCTCAAACTGGGCTATCAAGCTGCGCGCCTCGTTCATGAGCTTTCTGCCGGAGTCGCCCGCGATGATTTGCGCGACATCTTTGTTTGCCTGCTTCGCGGTGATCGCCGGGATTGCGATCTCCCGCTGCCAGCGCTCGATGTTCTGCGAAATTAGCGAAAGCCGTGCAAGCTGTTCCGGGTTTTGCGCGAGCAACACCGAGAGGTGTCCGTTAAACGCATACAACTCGGCCGCCACCCGCCGGTATTGATCGAGAAATGAATTTGCCCCCGTCAGCAGGTAGCCCCAACCAGCGTTCTCCAGCTCGGACGTGACCCTCTCGAGTTTCGGCGTGAACATGAGCACTTCGAAGGACTGCCCGGCGGACTGTTCGTCTTTCGTGCGTTCATTCAGGGCAACTTGCACCTTTTCCTGCAGCGCCCGGAGTTCCTTGGAGGCGCTGTCCAGGAGCGAGGGTTCCAGAATGGCGCTTCGAGCGTTTTCGTGGCTGGCGTTTCCGGCTGTTTCTGTGCGCCGCCGCTCAATCGTGGGAGTCGCGACGCCGGAAAACCATTTGTCCACAGTCTGGCGTATTTGCGAAACGCTGTTGCCGTGTTGCGAGTTGCCGGCCACGAGTGAGTTCAAAGCATGCAGTCTGTTCTGAACCTGCGCTTTTCGCCGATCGAACGACTCAAGATAGTTCTCCTGCCCGGTCAGCAGGAATCCGCGATGCGCTGTTTCGAGGGTGGCAAGGTCGGAGTCGATTTTGTTGCTCTCACGCAGAACCTCGAGGGTTTGGGAGCGCAGGTTTTCGTTCTTGTGATCCCGGAAGGCGACGAACAGAAGGATCAGCGCCAGCAACGAGATCGCCAGGACTCCAACGGCTGACGAAGCAAGAAGCTTTGCGTAGAAACGATTATCGACGGCCAGCAGGTCCCGAAATTTCCTGATGAACGAAATTTTGTTTGAGAGGAGGCTCATTTCGCCTCCGTGAGAAAGCTAGAAGCATGCCCCTCTCAGTCGGGGCTTTGGACTCCCGCAGGAGCGAGACCCGGTCAGTATTTCAGGAAAGACTGCACCTCAACGGAGGGCAGGTTTCTTCGGCCCTGAAGAAACTCGAGCTCGATAAGGAAGTGCGCGCCAATCAACTCGCCTCCCAACTTTCGAATGAGTTCCACCGCGGCCCCCGAGGTGCCGCCCGTCGCGAGCAGGTCATCGATCAATACGACGCGCTCGCCCGGGTGGATCGCATCGACATGCATTTCCACAGCCGCCTGGCCGTATTCGAGCGTGTAGGCTGCTGATTGCGTTTTGTAAGGCAGCTTGCCTTTCTTGCGCACCGGCACGAAGCCAACGCCCAGCGCGTAAGCCGAGGCCGAACCGAACAGGAATCCGCGGGCGTCGATGCCGACCACCTTGTCGATATTCATGCCCTCGCAGGCCTCGCAGAAGATGTCGATCGCGTTCTTGAACAACTCCGCACTGGAAAGGATCGGCGTGATATCTTTGAAAACAATGCCGGGGATGGGAAAATCCGGTATATCGCGCACCGCCTGGTACAAACGCTCGATTCGATCTTTGGACATGCGGGGTTTACTCGCAAAAAGGCCGCTCTCTTGCAAGTTGCAAATCCCGTGCGCGCCTTCTAGTTTACCAGCCCACAATGGAACGCGCTTTTCTCGTTGCCTCGACATTTTGCTTCCTGCTCGGCTTTTCGTACACGATGTACGCGCTGGGCGCCGGCACCTACCGCCCCTCGCGTTTCAACTTCACGGTCATCTTCGCCGGCTTCGTTTTTCAGACGGCTTTTTTATACCAGCGCGGCCATGCGATGGGCCATTGCCCGCTCACGAACTTCTTCGAGGTCATTATCTTTCTGAACTGGTCGATGGTGCTGCTCTACCTGGCCATCGGAACGGCTTACCGGCTCTCCCTGCTGGGCGCGTTCACTTCGCCGCTGGTTTTTCTTTTTCAAAGCCTCGCGCTCATCCTGCCGATCGACGTGCCGGCCAAAGTGAAGCCCGCGATGAGCTCGTGGCTCGAACTGCACGCGGCGCTTTCCGTGATCTCCTTCGGCGCTTTTGCGATGGCGGGTGTTGCCGGAGCGATGTATCTCGCCCAGGAGCACCAGCTCAAGACACATCGTTTGCGCACGATTTTTTTCCATCTGCCTCCGATAGCCGACCTTGCTGTCGCGCTCAACCGCCTGCTCCTTGCCGGGTTTGTGCTGCTGACCGCGGGTTTGCTGGCCGGCTTCATGATCGGAAGCCCAACTGTAAAAGTGGCCTGGGGAGTTGCGATGTGGCTGATTTACGGCGGGATTTTGCAGGCGGAGAAACTGCGCAAGCTCAGCCCTCGCAGGATTGCATTGCTCTCGGTGATTGCATTCAGCCTTGCGATTTCGACTTTATGGGGACTGAATTTCCTCAAACCCCCAATGCCCTACTAGAGTGATTTCAGATTTCCGATCGCCAATCGCCAATCTGCAATACGCATGAACGTCATCTGCCTCGGTATCAGCCATCAGACTGCGAACGTGGAATTCCGCGAGAAATTCGCGGTTGCCGACGCCGACCTGATTGCGGCTGCGAGCCGGCTCGGGGCAATGGAAGGCATCAATGAGGCGGTGATCGTCTCGACCTGCAATCGCGTGGAGTTTTACGCCGCGGCGGACAAACCGGAGCAGGGCTTTCATACGCTCAACCGCTTTCTGGCAGACTGTGCCGAGGAGCATCACTACGACCCGGACGCCTTCTACAAATACGACGCGCCGCAGAGCATCCGGCATTTGTTCCGAGTGGTTTGCGGCCTCGATTCGATGGTAATCGGCGAGACGGAAATCCTTGGACAGGTCAAAAAGGCATACACAAAAGCGGTGGCCGGCGGCTCGACTTCCCGCCACCTGAACAAATTGTTTCAACGCGCATTCAACGTCGCCAAGGAGGTTCGCACGAAAACGAACATCACCCGCGGCTCGGTCTCGGTCGGCTCGGTCGCCGTCGATCTGGCGGAGAGAATCTTCGGACGCCTCTCCTCCTGCACGGTGATGGTCCTTGGGGCGGGGGACATGGCCGAACAGACTTCGCGCACGTTGCTCTCGCGCGGCGCGCAGAGCATTTTCGTCGCGAATCGTTCCTACGATCGGGCCGCCGCGCTGGCTGCGGAAATGGGCGGCAAAGCCATCCGCTTCGAGGAATGGCACGAGGGTTTTGAGAAGATCGACATCCTCATCGGCTCCACCTCTGCGCCGTATCCCGTCGTGACTCACGAGAAGTTGGGGCCGGTCATGGATCGGCGGCGGGATCGTCCGCTGTTTATCATCGATCTCGCCGTGCCTCGCGACGCCGAGCCGGCGGTGAACGACCTTGAAGGCGTTTATCTTTACGACATCGACTCGCTGCAATCCATCGCCCAGCAATCGATTGACATCCGCAAGAAAGAACTGGTTGTCTGCAATGAAATGATCGAACGGCATGTCACCGAGTTTTCAGAGTGGCTCAGGAACGGCCACCTGCCTCCCGAAACCGCCATCCCGTCGCGCCGGGTCGTCGTTTCGTGAATCGACCGCTCATTCTCGGAAGCAGGGGCAGCGCGCTGGCGCTGACCCAGGTCGCACTCGTTTCGTCTGCGTTCCGCGCCGCCGATGAGACGATTCGGATTGAGTTGAAAAGGATCACGACCAGCGGCGACCGGAATCAGAGCGTGAACGCCGCGATGGAAAGCGGCGCGGGACTAAAGGGCATGTTCACCAAGGAAATCCAGGGTGCGCTGCTCGACCGCTCGATTGATGCCGCGGTTCATAGCCTGAAGGATCTGCCCGGCTGCACAACCGCCGGCCTCGAAGTCGCCGCCGTGCTCGAACGCGCGAGAATCCGTGATCTCCTGATCTCGAAGAGCGCTCACACTTTTTCCGAACTGCCGGAAGGAGCGCGGATCGCCACGAGCAGTGTGCGGCGTCGGCGGCAGCTTTTGTGGATGCGTCCGGATTTGCGCATCGAGGAAATGCGCGGCAACGTGCCGACTCGTTTGAAGAAACTGCGCGACTCGGAACACCTGGATGCGATCGTGCTGGCCCAGGCCGGCATCGACCGGTTGGAAATCGACCTCGCAGAGGAAGGCTTTTTCGTCGATGTCCTGCAGACGCTCGCGGCCATCGGGCAGGGGGCCGTTGCGCTCGAATGCAGGTCCGACGATGACGAAACCAAGGCGCTGCTCGCGAAGATCAATCACCCGCAGACGTTTCAATGCATTCGCGCCGAGCGTGAGCTGTTGCGGTTGCTGAACGGCGACTGCCGCCTGCCGGTTGCCGCCGAAGCCGGGTTGGACGGGGACCGGATGAGGATGCGCGCGATTATTTTCGGCGACGAAAACCAGCCGCCCATCACGGCGGAAGCCGAAAGCGAGGCATGCGAGCCGGAGGCGCTGGCGCTCCGCTTGTTCCAGCAGATGCATCCACAGGCATTATGAAGAAACAAGGAATCTGCCATCTCACCGGAGCGGGACCGGGCGACCTCGGGCTCGTCACGTTGAAGGCGCGCGAATGCATCGAGCGCGCCGACGTGGTGATCTACGACAAACTCTCGAACCCGGAGATGCTGCGCTGGGCGCCAGCGGGAGCGGAGATCATCTACGCCGGGAAAACCAGGGGCGAACACACTTTTACCCAGGAGGAAATCAACGCGCTGCTGGTTGAGAGAACAAAAGCAGGCAGGCGCGTGGTGCGGCTCAAGGGCGGCGATCCGTTTCTGTTCGGGCGGGGCGGCGAGGAAGCGCTGGCTCTGGCGAAGGCCAGCCTCCGGTTCGAGATCGTGCCGGGTGTCAGCTCGGTGCTGGCGGGTCCGGCGTATGCGGGGATTCCGGTGACGCATCGCGAGAGGACTTCCCAGCTTACGATTTTCACCGGACACGAAGATCCGACAAAGGCCGAGACTTCGATCGACTACAAAACCATTGCGACCCAGCCGGGAACGAAAGTCATGCTCATGGGCGTGGAGAGGATCGGTGAAATCACCGCGGCGTTCATTCAGAACGGAGCCGATCCCAAGACGCCGGTTGCGCTGGTGCGATGGGCGACCACAGGCCGACAGCAGACGATCAGCGGACGGCTCGACACGATTGCGAAGATCGTTGAGGAGAACAACTTCACCGCGCCGGCCGTGGCGGTGATCGGCGACGTGGTCAGCCTGCGCGAATCGCTGGCATGGTTTGAGAAGCGTCCGCTTTTCGGCAGGCGGATTGTGGTCACGCGAACTCGCAAACAGGCGGGCGGCTTCAGCACGATTCTGCGCGACGCCGGTGCCGATGTGATCGAGTTGCCGACGATCCGGATCGAGCCGCCGAAGGATTTGCTCGAATTCGGGCAGCTCGTGCAGGACGCGCATACCTACGATTGGATCGTCTTCACGAGTCCCAACGGCGTGGAGGCATTCTTCGAGATGTTCTACAAAATCTACGACGACGCCCGCGAGATCGGCGGTGCGCGCATTGCCGCCATTGGTTCCACGACGGCGCAACGCGTGAAGGATTTTCATTTGAAAGTCGATCTTCAGCCAGAGGAGGCCGTTGCGGAATCAGTCGTCCGCGCGTTCAAGAAACAGGGATCGATTGAGAACGAAAGAATCCTGCTTGCCCAGGCGGAGGTGACGCGGGATGTGCTCGCGAAAGAGCTGAGCGCGATGGGGGCGATTGTCGATGTGGCGATCGCGTATCGCACGGTGCCGGAAACGGGGGATGTGAGTGGTGGGAGCGCGCGATTCAAGGCCGAAGGAGCGGATCTGATCACCTTCACGAGTGCATCCACTGTCGAGAATTTCATGGCTCTGAGACTGCCGATGCCGCCCGGCCTCAAGACCGCGAGCATCGGGCCGATCACGTCGAAAGCAATGCGCGATCTTGGGTTGAACGTCGATGTCGAGGCGCGACAGCACGACACGCAGGGTCTGGCGCAGGCGATCCTGAAGTTCTTTCAGGAAAAATAGCGGGCTGGGGACGGAGCCATGGAGCGGCCAGGGCGGGGTTGCCGGCTTGGGTAAGATTTCTTCCGTGGTTGGCGTGGATTTGGCTAATTCCGAGCGGGATATGTCTTATACACCTCTGGATTCCGTTGAGACGGATTTCTCAGAACAGCTTGAAATCCTCGCGAAGCAGGCGGCGCTGGAGCTTGAAGATCGCGCCCCGAAAGCAGAGGTGGCTGCCCTCACTTTATCCGAGACCCTCCGTCCGTTGCAGTTGGGCATTGCGGCCCTGGGTCGCGCGGTCTTGCAGAACGCGACGACATTGGATCGACTCGAGAAGACGCAGGCTTCTGTGCCGGATGCGATGAAGGAGATGCAAACGGTCGTGACGCAAAAGAACGCGACAACCCAAAAACTTTTCGATGCGATGCACGACGAGTTGCGCACCTACAAGGATGGTCTTCTTTTCGAGATTTTTCAGAAGCCGATCGCGCGCGATCTCATTGCGCTATACGATGATTTGAGCCGGGTGGATAAGCAGACGGACGCGTTTCTCACGGACTTTTCATCGCGGCTTGACTTGAAGGAAAACGAGATGCCCGTGCTCCAGCAGTTGCGGGTCATTTCCACAAATCTGAGTCACGGGTTGCTTTCGCTCATTGAAACGATGGCGCGAATGGAGTTGGTTCCGGTGCCGCCGCACGTTGGCAAGATCGACCGGCAGGGGCAGAAGGTCGTGGCAATCGAACCGGCGGCGGTTCCGGAAGACGATGGGATGATCGCACGCAGCGTGAAGCCCGGTTTTCAATGGCGGGGCCGGTCAGTGCGCCCGGAGGAGGTTGTGGTGAAGAGATGGAGCGGCGGCACCGGTGACGCCGATTCTCACAAATGAAGTGTTTGAGAGGCATGGCACAAAAAGAGCTTTACGAAACCTGCTAATTTTTCCTGCGAACCTATGAGCTACTCAGACATCCCAGCAACCTCCCGCAAAGCTGTCGGTATCGACTTGGGAACGACTTTTTGCGCAGTCGCCCACATCGATGCCTACGGCAAACCGCAAGTGATTCCGAACTCCGAAAGTGAGCGCATCACTCCATCGGTGGTCCTGTTCGACGGCTCCAATGCGATCGTCGGCACGGTCGCGAAACAGAATTCGGTGTCGGAGCCCGAGAAAATTGTCGATTTCGTAAAGCGCGAAATGGGCAAGAGCAAGTCCGGGTTCCATCGGGAGTTCAACGAGAAGATTTACTCTGCGGAAGAACTCTCTGCGATCATCATCAGGAAGCTGAAGAACGACTCGGAAAAGTACCTCGGCCAGCAAGTCACCGATGCCGTGATCACGGTGCCGGCTTATTTCAACGACGCGGAACGCACCGCGACCCTGCACGCAGGCCAGCTCGCCGGACTGAATGTTCTGCAAATCATCAACGAGCCGACGGCGGCTGCGCTCGCTTACGGGCTCGACAAGTTGAGCACGGATCAGACGGTGTTTGTGTTCGACCTCGGCGGCGGCACCTTCGACGTGACGATCATGAGAATCGAGGATCACCACATCCGCATGATTGCGAGCAACGGTGATCACCGGCTGGGTGGCAAGGACTGGGACGACGTGATCGTGAACTGGGTGGCTGAGGAATTCGACAGAGTCCATGGCGAGAACCCCCTGCTCGACCTACAGAGCTATCAGGACTTATACAACCGGGCGCTCGCGGCGAAGATTCAGCTTTCGACCAGGGAAAGGACAACGATGGTCCATAGCTACAACGGCAAGAGCGTGAAGCTCGAACTGAGCCGAAAGGGCTTCGAGGAGCGTTGCAGCCACCTGCTCGAAAAGTGCAAAACGATTTGTGAAATTGTGATGCAGGAGGCCAACATGGAGTGGTCGGCCATCAGCCGCATTCTGCTCACAGGCGGCATGACGCGCATGCCCTCCGTGCGCGACATGATCAAGAATCTCTCCGGCGTCGAGGTCGCCGACGATGTCAACCCGGATGAGACGGTGGCAATCGGTGCCGCGGTCCAGGGTGTTCTGGCGCTGTTGAACGAAGAGGACCGCCTCGGCGAGCGCACACTGCCGGTGGAGGTGCGCGAGCAATTCTCAGACAGCGAAGGTGCCTTGATTCGAGTTACAAACATTACGACCCACACGCTGGGGGTGGTGCTCTGGGACGACGCAACCGTCGAGGAATACGTTTTCCCGATGATCGGCAAGATGACGCCGATTCCAATCGAGGTTCGCAACTCCTTCGGCACGGCAAAAGCGAACATGAAAAGCGCCGTCGTGCGCGTGGTCGAGGGCGAGAGCACGGTCCCCGGCGAATGCACGCCGCTTGGCACCTGCGACATAGAACTTCCCCCATTTCTGCCGAAAGGTTCGCCGGTGGAACTGACCTATCGCTACGACGCGAACCAGGTGCTGGAAGTCACCGTGGACGCGTTCGGCAAGCAGAATCGTGTCTCGATTGCCCGCAATGTCGGCCTGACCGAGAGCGAAATCGCCACTGCGACGGCGGATCTGTCGCAGGTGAGGATTCTCTGATGCAGACAAGTTACCGCTGACTTGCTCGCATGGGCCTGCCCAAACCAATTCCAGATAATCCAACGCGGTGGGACGGATGGAAATCTTACAACTCCGATAATCCGTACGAACGGCTCTGCCTGTCATTTGACGGCAATCCACCCAACGAACAGATAGAGGATCATTGCCGGCAGTTGCTGGTGTGGTGGCAGAAAAAGCTGCCGCTCAAGAGCCAGCCGAGCAATCCGATTTCGCAACTCCTGCGCGCCGGTCTCGACGACGCGCCGAAATATCTCGCCGAGGCGCGCACGATTCTTCTGAATCCGGAATCGCGCAGCCGTATCGACGGCAAGCTCCACGCTGAGCTGAAGCAGAGTGCAGTGGAGGAGTTCAACAAATATCTCCTGTTCGCGCTCGCGAGCGGAGTCCTGAGTATCGAGGACGAAAAGAACCTCCACCAGTTCGGGCGAAAATCCGGTTTGAACGCTGAGGAGATTGATCAGTTGATCAACGCCGAGATGGAGAAATGCGGTGCGAAGCGTGAGGAGAAAATGGAGGCGCCCGCGGTTGTCGCGGCCTCGTCTCTTGCTCCAGCCGGCGCGGTCAATCCGAATGCGACGGCGCCTCCCAAACTGCCGGTGCCGGAGGTTTCTTCCGGCCCTGCCGCCGAATTTGCGCGGATGCTTCGGCTTACAGGATTGAGCGATGAGGATCTCACCGACGACCAGCGGGATGCGCTCTGCAACATGGGCGAAAACCTTGGTCTGACTGGCGGACAGGCGGAAGATTTGATCGATGAGTATCTGGAGGAGGTTTCCGGTCTGCCGCCGCTTCCTGCGCCGGGAACCCAGCCGATGCCCGCGAAAAAGGCCGCGCCGGCTCCGGCAAGACCGGCGGTCGTTGTGAAGAAAAGGGTTGAGGTCGCACAGTCGCCTCTTGCTCGCGCGGAGGAGAAGGCAAGAAACCCGAACTTCAAATCCGCCCTCGGGGTCGAGATGCTGTTCGTTCCGTCCGCCACCTACCTGATGGGCAACAGCGCGCCGGATGCGCCGCCCGGCGAGCAGCCCGTGACGAAGGTGACTCTAAGCGGCTTCTACATAGCCCGGTTTCCCATTACGAACGGCCAGTACGAGGTTTTCGACCCTCAGCACCAGGGCAAACGCGCGCGTGGAGCTGACGAGCATCATCCGGCGATCTACGTGAGCAGCCTCGATGCGATGAAGTTCTGCGAGTGGCTCGCCTTGCGTGAAGGCCGGAAATTCCGTCTGCCGACCGAGGCTGAGTGGGAATATGCGGCGCGCGGCACCGAATGGCGTGCGTACCCTTGGGGCGACAGGCTGAATCGCGGCGATCTCGCAAATTTCGCGGACAAGAACACGTCATTTCCCTGGAGCGATCCAAACATCGATGATGGGTATGCCGAGACCTCGCCGGTTGCGAATTATCCGCGCGGAGTCAGTCCTTTTGGATGCGAGGACATGGCCGGGAACGTCTGGGAATGGTGCCTCGATTTTTACGAGCCTTACAAAGGGAAGGACCGGACAAATCCGCGTGGCCCAATGAATGGCACCAGGCGCGTTTATCGGGGAGGAAGCTGGAAGTCGCGCGCGACCAGCCTGCGGACAACGGCACGGAACTTCAACGTGCCAAACTACTCGTCCAACGATGTCGGTTTCCGCATCGTCTGCGAGTGTGTGTCGTGAAAAAAATGAGAGTGAAGGCTGGCCGACCAACCTTCACTCTGATCTTCGAAGTGTCTGACGCCGGCTAAGCAGCCGTGTTGTAGCGAAACTTCATCTTCGCGCGCTTCGCGTTGGATTTTGCTTTGCGCCGCGTTTTCTGAGTCGGCGTTTCGAAAGCGCGCAGTCGGCGCACTTCTTCCATGATGCCCTCGGCATCCAGCTTGTTTTTCAAACGCTTTAACGCCCGGTCGATGGGCTCACCTTTACGAACAATTACTTCTGGCATTGAAATCTCCTTGTTTAAAAAATCGCGGCCTCGCAACACATGAACTTGGCAGCGGATTGAAAGGCTAGGCTGGCGTCGGGGTTTAGTCAATATCGGGATTGAAAATTTATAAGACGCTCGTTTCCAGCGCATTAGGGCTTCTTCAGGCTCTTCTCTTCGGTCGTTTGCCCGGGCAAAACGCCCTTGATCCGCTCAAAATCCCGGCCTTCGATTTTGCCGCACCCCTGTCCTCACCGCCCCAATGAAAGTCTCTGGTCCAGAAATGCGGGGAGCTTCGCGCGCATGATTTTGCGACATGCCTTTGAGGTGCCGTATGGCATTCTCGGCGCGCTCGAAGCCCTCGCGTTTGCGCACGACAAGGGATTCGTGCATCGCGATCTCAAGCCGCAGAACATCCTGCTCTCGCGTGGTGCCGTGCGACTCTCCGACTTCGGGCTGGCGAAGAGCTTCCAGCGGGCCGGCCTCAGTGGAATGAGCATGGCGGGCGGATTCGCCGGCACGCCGGTCTTCATGCCCCGCGAGCAGATCGCCAATTTCAAATACGTGAAGCCCGTTTCCGACGTGTGGAGCATGTCTGGCAGTTCGGCGACGTGATTCTCGACCGATACGAGGTGAAGCAGGTCTTCACGGGCGGCGGCATGGGGTTGGTCTATCGCGTGCATCACCGCGATTCTCGAGCCGCACGCCGACGGATGTCTGCATTTGCCACTGCCGCCGGAAATGCGCCACGGCAAGGTGCGGGTGGAAGCGAAAAGCTGGAGGTTCTGCCACAGCCGTCCGACCCCGGAGCCGGCTCCCCGAACGCCACGCCCCTGGAGGCATTCAAAGCTTTGCGCGCGATGGGCGGGCTCCGGCACATCATCCCCGACCCGGTGGCGTGGCAGCGGGAGCAGCGGGCGGATCGTTCCTTGCCGGGCCGCGATTGAACCATGCTGCTGGACAGCAACATTCTCATCCACGGCGCCGAGGAAGGCGAACCGCGTTGTGCGCAGCGGCTACTTTATTGTGGAGCAAGCGATGTTCGGACTCAGGGGGTTCACATCGATCTTGCGATCTTTTGGTGTGACAACCAAATCCATGTCTTCCATCGCGATGGCTCCGAGCAACACCTGGTCTCCAATCACAAGCGCTCCGCCAAGCCCCACGCGGTTCTTAAAGCGAATCTCAATCGGCCCCATGTAAGGGGCGATCCTTTTGCTGCCGTCGGCAATCGTGACCTCCTTCCGGTCATACTCTTCGAGGCGGAGTTGAATGGCGATATGCTCAGGGATGCACATGTGAACTGCGCCTGTGTCGGCAAGCGCCTCCGTCTCGATGGATTCCTGGTCTGGATAACGTGGGTTGCGAAGCGTGATCATCGTGGTAACAAGTCCCATCGGTTGACTAATACCACGCGACATCAAAGAGGATAGCGATTTTTCACATTTCATCACCCGTGGTGTGAATGCCCGCCGCCGCGCAGTGCAACTGTGCCCCGCAAGCGCGTGCCGAAGTTCAACTTCGGCACGAGGGGGAACGGCAGGAACAAGCGGCAAAGCACCGAGATGCTGCCAGCGCTGCGAAAGGCGCTGGCTTGACGGAGAGGGAGTCGTGTAATAATTCTCATTACATGAGAGCTACGCTTACCATCAGCCTGCCAGGGGAGATGAGCCGGGAACTTGCCGCGCTTGTCAAACGCAGCGGAAAAAGCCGCAGTCAGGTCGTGCAGGATGCCCTGCGCCGGCAAATCGCCATCGAGCGATTCCGCGACTTGCGCGAAAAGCTCGTGCCCAAAGGTGGCAAGGCCGGTTTCCACACGGACGAGGACGTTTTCAAAGCGATCTCGTGAGGATCGTCTTCGATACGAACGTCCTCTTTGCCGCGTTCATTGCGCACGGTGCCTGCGCCGGGCTTTACGAGGAATGCCTCCACCGGGCGCAGATCGTGGTTTCGCCGGACATTCTCGGCGAACTGGAAGAAAAACTGGTCACCAAAGCCAGGCTCACCGCCGCCGAAGCCCGCCAGGTCGTCCACGCCGTGCGCACCGATGCCGAAATCGTAACGGCCACTCCCCTGCCAAAACCCGTCTGCCGCGATGTGTACGACGACCTCATCCTCGCCGCCGCCCTCACCGCCAAAGCCGACGCCATCGTCACCGGCGATCAAGACTTGCTCGTCTTGAAACAATTCCAAGGCATCCCGATCCTCAATCCCCGCGACAGCCTCGCGCTGCTGGTCACAGGTTGACGATTTTCGCTCTCATCCGTATGGCCCGTTATGAATTACAACGACCCTGAAAACGTGCCGCCGGTCTGGCAGGTCGGAGACGTGATTCTCGACCTATACGAGGTGAAGCAGATCTTCACGGGCGGCGGCATGGGGTTGGTCTATCGCGTGCATCACCGCGATTGGGCGATGGACCTGGCCGTTAAGTCCCCAAGGCCGGAGTTCTTTCAAACCCGGCAACACGTCGAGAACTTCGAGCGCGAAGCGGAGACGTGGGTGAACCTTGGACTGCATCCGCACACGGTCAGTTGCTACTACGTCCGCCGCTTGGGCGGCATCCCGCGAATCTTCACCGAGGAACGGCAGATCGTCTCGCCCGGTATCGGCGATGGGATGACCCGCAACCACTGCGGCACCCGGGAACCCACCCTCGGCTGACTGGCGTGCAAAGATTTTCGTTGCTACATCTGGGTTCGTTGATAGCTTCCCCAGACATGGCGACCAAAACTCAAATTCTCGTCGAAACAACGAAGTCGCAGAAAGAGGCACTGGCGTCTGTTTTGGAGGAAAATGGGGCGACGCTGACGGAGTGGCTTACAGACAACATCGCAGAGGCTACAGCGGATTTTTCTGTCGAAGCAATGCAAACTCCGGCAGACCTCCAGACGCTCGCAGACCTTGAGGAAACTGAGTCCGTCATGGCTCAACTCGCGGATGTGAATTGGGCGTTTGGCAGCGACGACACGACGTATTTGTCGCACGACATCCATCCGTATCCGGCGAAGTTCATCCCGCAGATTCCACGCAATCTCATCACGCGACTTTCTATGCCGGGCGAGACTGTTTGGGATCCATTCGGCGGCAGTGGAACCACCGCTCTCGAAAGCGTCTTGCTCGGTCGTCAGGCGGTCAGTTCCGATGTGAACCCGTTGGCGGAAGTCATTGGCAAAGGAAAGCTCCTGACACTCACCAAGGAGGAGGATGACTTTCTCGGCGAAGTCGTCGAAGAAATGTCCATCGTTTCGGCAAGTGGGGAATCGGTCAGCGAAGCGTTGCGCCGCTTCGCGCCGCTCGAAAAGTATGCGCCGGAGATGCCGAATGGGTCGCAGTGGTTTCATCCGCAAGCGATGGCGGAACTGTCGTATTTGCGCGCACGCATCGGGACATTCACTGCCGAAAAGTGCCGTCGTCTGGCAACGGTCTGTTTGTCGAAGATCATTCTGAAATCGTCCTACCAAGACAGCGAAACCCGCTACGCGCGGTGTGAGCGGGAGTTTCCGGCGGGAAAGGTCATCCGGCTTTTTGCCGGCGCGCTAGAATCGTCGCTTAAAAAAGTGCGGTATCTCGGGACGTTTCTGCGGTTTCGTGAGGCAATTTTTTGCACGGCTGACCTTCGCCGCGAGACCGTGGTGCCGCCCGCGTCGGTGGATCTCATCGTCGCTTCACCGCCCTATCCGAATGCGAATGACTACCATCTTTACCATCGGTTCCGTTTATTCTGGCTCGGCTTCGATCCGCGCGAGATGGGGAAAAAAGAGATCGGCTCACACCTGCGC
Source organism: uncultured Verrucomicrobiae bacterium (assembly GCA_963751395.1). GTDB lineage: Bacteria > Verrucomicrobiota > Verrucomicrobiia > Chthoniobacterales > Chthoniobacteraceae > CAVVUC01. Next base: position 899,601 of record CAVVUC010000002.1, read on the forward strand.
CACCAAAAGGAAGGATCGGGAATCGGGGAATATCTTGAAGAGATGGAGCTTTGTTTGCGCAACCTCCATGTGGGCCTGCGGCCCGGACGCTTCGCTGTGCTGGTGCTCGGCAATGCGATGTTCGACGGGCGACTGTCTCACACTGCTGAATTAGTGGGACAGCGCGCGGCAACGGTGGGCTTTGAGGTGTGCGGAGAAATTGACCGCGAACTTCCGCTCCATCGCCGCTCGTTCGCTTCGCCAGCACGACGCTTGCGTTCCGAGAGTTTGCTTGTTCTGCGCAAACCGGCGGAGCCGGTCGTGGCGCGCATTCATCCGCCGCCATACAAACTGTGGCCTTACGAAGCGGTGATTCGTTTGGAGGAAATTCGCCATCTTCTCGGTGTGCGCGCCAACGAAGGTCTCTGCGACGTGCTGACGGCTACGGTGAGTCCCCTGCAAATTGATCGGCTACGCCGCTTGACCTTCAGCCACAGCTTTGCCGCACCGAACATTCACGCGGAGCCAACCTGGCAGGCTATCCTCGAAAATGGCGATGCGCTCAAAACGTCGGCCCGCAAAGACCCGAAATACGCAACGCACGGCATCCACGCATACAAAGGAAAGTTCTACCCTCAATTGGCCCGCAGCCTGTTCAATCTCGCCGACCTGCGTGGCGGACAGCGTGTGCTTGATCCGTTTTGCGGCAGCGGGACTGTGCCGCTCGAAGCTTACCTCAATGGCCTCGAAGGAATCGGATTCGACATGAACCCACTGGCGGTAAAAATCGCGCGCGCAAAAACCGAAATCCTGCTCGTGGACCCGTATCTGCGTGATCGGCTGCTGGCGCGCTTTCAGGAACGCGCAGTCACGTTGGTTCCGTCGGATGACATGAGTGTTTTTGCGACGGGAGCGTTGGCGGAAATCGAATCGTGGTTCGCGCCGAAAGTGATTCGGAAGCTCGCCGTTTTGTTGCGCACGATCCGTGAAACTCCCGATGTTCGAGTGAAAGAGTTTCTTGAAGTGTTGCTCAGCAACATCGTCCGCGAGGTTTCACAGCAAGACCCCGAAGACCTTCGTATCCGACGACGTGTGCCACCGCTGAATGACGCGCCGGTTTTTGATTTGTTCTGTGTGCATCTCGCTGAGCAGCGCGCGCGTCTCAGCGCTTTCGCTGCGCGTGCCAACAAAGCTCCGTGCCGTTTCGGCAAAGCGTGCATATACGAGAGCGACAGCCGGGAGATGCTGAGCCTGCGCCGCGCCAACGTGCGCGCTGGCAGCATTGATGCAGTCGTCACAAGCCCGCCTTACGCGACGGCTCTCCCATACATTGACACCGACCGTTTGAGCATTCTCCTGCTCGACAGCCGTCCATCCTCGGAACGTTCGAGAATCGAAGAATCGTTGACCGGCAGCCGCGAGATTCGCAACGGCCCCCGCCGAGAGTTCGAGACTTCGATTGAACATGGTGATTTCATCGACATTCCCTCGCCCTCCGCGCAACGCATCGTCTCAAGCGTCCACCGGCTGAACAAGGACGCCGACGTAGGCTTCCGCCGAAAGAACATGGCGGCGCTCCTCTACCGCTACTTCGCTGACATGGTGAAGGTGTTCCGCAACCTCGACAGCGCACTCAAGCCCGGAGGCTCCGCGTTCTTTGTCATCGGTGACAACGTGACCGTCGCCGGTGGCAAGGAAGTTTTGATCAAGAGCGCCGACGTGCTTAACGAAATTGCGGAGCATCTTGGCTGGCGGATACGTCAGCGCATTCCGATTACCGTCACTACAGAAAAGCGGCCACACGCAAAGAACAGCATCACCGACAACGACATCATCTGGTGCGAAAAGCTGGAGTGAACGCGCTCAGAGCCAGCCCATTTTCCGCGCCGATTCCTTGCCGCCAGACGGCATCGTTTGATTGCAGACCGCAAGGTAGCTTGCGAATTGCGGATGATCCGGCGGGAAGATTTCAAAGTCATAGTCGTAGTCGGCATCGGGCGGTGCCTGCCGCATCACGAGTATGGAAAAGTGCGGCGTGTTCTTTACGACATCCGGCGGAACTGTAACTCGGACTTCCGCCTTAGCTTCATAGAATACCGTGTTCAACGCCAACCGCGGCAGATGCACGAGCGGTGTCGCGCCAGCACCATGCACGGTAAGATTGATGACCGGGTCTGGCGTCCGTTGGGGATACGATGCGTTTCCAGCTTTCTTCGGCGTTGTTCGTCCCGTGAATGGAAACCCGAAAAAGTCAGGATTCTGGTTCACCGCTATTTTGCTCAGAAAGACTTCGCCGTTGTGGTGCGGCACGATCTGAATCACAAGCGCCTCGGCGGGCGGAGAGTGTTTTCGCTTAGCTTTTGCGGTGCCTGCTGTTTTCGGAGAGGCGGACTTTCCTTTTGGTGCGAACAAAGACTTGGGCAGCGGACTTGGAGGCTTGACGACGAGTTTCGGCCACACAACGCCCGGCGGCAGCGGCATCTTCTCGCCGGGAGCACCCTTGCCCTCGCCACTCTTCCGTCTCGGGAGTTTCGTTTCGTCGAGTAGCTCACCAAGTCCATCCCAATACCCGAGTAGCGCAGGCGTGAGGTCCACGCTCATTGCGAGCAGCGACTCCCAAGCGGTGAGTGTCTCCTCGAAAGCGATCTCATCACCGGGCAAGGTCAGGTCTATCCGCACGCCGGATTCCCAATTCGTTTCCGTTCCACCGACGGTGAGATTGTGAGAGCCAATGTAAAACCGGCACCGCCGCGGCCCGGTGAACAGATACATTTTCGGATGGAAGGTGAATCTGTCGCCGAAATGCAGCAATCGGACGTTGGAGAATTTCTCCATCGCAAACTCCAATGCCTGTCGGCTCGTGCCGCAATGGTCTATGCCAAAGATGCCTTCAATCACCTTCTTCTTTTTCCGCCACGCCTGAATCTCACCCTGCAGGCGATAGAGCGGGCCGGTCTTCGCAAATGCAACGGCAACGAACAGCTTGTTGAAGTCAGGATTCCCCAAGCACTCGCGGAGCTCGTTGATAAGCCGCCATTTCCCGGTTGGCTGGTCGTTCGGATTGAGAATCAGGATTTCTGGCATGACTAGGTTCATAATCAGCACATCCCCGCCGTGGCGACAACCATTGCATCGCTGGGACGAAGTATCGCAGCGAATTCGAGGAGAGATTGCAGGCGGTCATCAAAGAGGCCGAGCAGCAGCCGGAAGTGATTCGCTCTCGTTACGAAGCTGAGGGCTTCGTAATGGGCAGTTTCCGGGGAAGCTCTGCTTCGCGGGTGGTGGCGGCGCGGGAACCCGACCACCCCACACAGTGCAATGGAATTGCCCCGCGCAAGTGCGTCACCAAGTCCTCAACTTGGTGACGAGGGAAAAGGTATTGCCCTCGGCAAGAAGCAGCAGAAGTCGGCGCTCGCGTTTTTTCGGCAGGGACATCACCGAACTCGCGCGGTGCCGCAAATTGGAGCCTGTAATTGGTCGGAAGGACGAGATTCTGCGGGTGGCGCGGATTCTTTCGCAGAAGCGCAAGGCCAATCCTGTCCTGGTCGGCGAACCGGGCGTCGGCAAGACCGGGATCGTGGAGGGGCTGGCGCAGCGAATTGCCTCCAGCGAGTGCCCGGAATTTCTGCGCGATGCAAGGATCGTGGAGATCGCTCTCGTTACGAAGCTGGGGGCTTCGTAATGGGCAGTTTCCGGGGAAGCTCTGCTTCGCGGGTGGTGGCGGCGCGGGAACCCGACCACCCCACACCGTACAATGGAATTGCCCCGCGCAAGTGCGTCACCAAGTCCTCAACTTGGTGACGAGGAAAGGCGGTAAAGGGTATCGCCCCGGCCAGGAAGCCGCAGAAGTCGGAGCAAGCGGACCCTCGATTTCGGACTTGAGACGTTTTCACAATCACCCAGACAAAGCTTCGGGTCGGCGTCAGTGCCGGAGAATCAATCGCCCTCCGCCTGCCGGATCAAAACGCCCTTGATCCGGTCAAAATCCCGGCCTTCGATTTTCTCCAAAAACTCGCGCGCCTCCTTCTTGCGCCCGAGTTTCAAGCTGACGCGGGCCAGATTCGAGAAGGCGAAGTTCTTGTTGGTCGAAATACTCAGGTAGCGCTCCCACGCATGGAGGGCCTCCTGCCAGTCAGGGTCCGGCATGCCGTAAAATGTTTCGGCATAAGACCTGGCATACTCGGCATTGAAGGGTTCCAGTTCCGCCGCCTTGCGGAGTTCTTCGAGCGCCCGCGCCATCACGGCCTCCGGCTTGCCGGGCACTTCTTTTCGGAACAGGTAAAGGGCGGTGCCGAGGCTTTGGTGGTAAAGGGCGTTGCCGGGAGCGAGTTCCGAGGCGCGTGAGAGATACTCGAGGGCCTTTTTGACCGTGCCGCGTGTGAGATGACAATCGCCCAGCCGATAGGCCGTCTCCGCATTTTTCGGATCGATTTTTTCGGCAGACTCCCATTGCTCCACAGCGGCGAGCTGCCTGCCGATGGACCAAAGATGACTGGCGAGCGCATTTCTCACGTCCGAACTTTCGGGATACTTCGTGGCGAGTTCCTGGAAGATCGCGGTTAGCTTCTCGATGTCCGCGCGGTCGGCCGTGCTCGGATTGTCGAAGCGGTCGCCGACTCTTGCCATGACTGCCAGCTCGATGAGTTTCGCGGCCCGCAAGTCCTCCAGCGCGCCGGGCGATGCGGCGCGCATTGTGAATGCGAGCATGCATGCGATGCAAAACAGCAAGCGGGGTTGACGGTTCAATGCTTCCGGCATAAAGTGCGGCGCTTTCAATTTACCACAGATGGTTTCATTCACAGGGCGCGAGTATTTTAGTTCGTCGATCAAGATTCGCCCGCGCGCAAATCACTCCTGAAAATCTTACCAGCCATTTATGCAAAAAATCGGATTCTCTGAAGCTCTCGACGCCATTGTAGCCGCTGACCCTCGCTACGATCGGGAGGCTTACGTTTTCCTCCGCGATGCGCTCGATTTCACGGTCAAGCAGCTCAAGAAGAACAAGGAGGAAGTCTCGCGCCACGTCGCCCCGCAGCAGCTCCTCGAAGGCGTGAGATCGTTCGCTCTGAAGGAATTCGGCCCGATGGTTTTGACCGTGTTCGATTATTGGAACGTCCGCTGTTGCGGAGACATTGGCGAGATGGTGTTCAACCTCATTCGCATCGGCGTTTTCGGTAAAACGGAAACCGACTCGATCGAACAGTTCCAGAGCGGTTACGATTTCAAGGAGGCGTTCTTCGTTCCTTTTCAGCCGGAGAAAAACCCGAGGTCAGCGAATCCAAGCGCCTCTCAGCCCGCTCAAAAACTCCGATGAAAACCCGCCGCGACCTTCCGCTCCTTTTCCTTTTCACCATGCTGACATCGACCTTTGCGAAAACACCCGTCACGAGTTCTTCGGCTGCCATCCAGATTCCGCGAACGACCGCGCGGCAGTGGACGCTTCAAAACGGGCTGAATTTGATCGTGCAGGAAGACCACAGCGCTCCCGTTGCCAGCGTCCAGGCATGGTGTCAGACCGGCAGCATTGACGAGGGCAGGCATCTCGGCGCGGGGTTGTCGCATATTTTGGAGCACATGCTTTTCAAAGGCACCAGCACGCGGACCACCAACGAGATCGCGCAGAAAATCCAGGACTCCGGCGGTTACGTGAACGCCTACACTTCCTACGACCGCACGGTTTACTGGATCGACATTCCGAGCAAAGGCGTCGAGAGCGCGATCGACATTTTGTCCGATGCGATGATGAACTCCACGCTGCCGGCCGAAGAATACACCAAGGAGCAGGAGGTCATCCGCCGCGAATTCGCGATGGGTTACGACGATCCCGACCGCATGTCAGGGCTCAAGTTGTTCGAGACGGCCTACGCGGTTCATCCTTACCGGCTCCCGGTCATTGGCCACATCGAGATCTACAACAAGCTCACGCGCGATGACGTGATGGAGTATTACAAGGCGCGCTACGTTCCGAACAACCTCTTCTTCGTCATCGTCGGCGATGTCGATGCGGAAAAAATCCATGCGCAACTGGAGAAGTATTTTGCGAATTATCCGCGCCAGAGTCTGCCTCCGCATTACGTTCCCGCGGAGCCGCCGCAGTTGGGTCGTCGCGAATCGCACTCGGAGTTTCCGACGGAGCATACACGGCTGAACCTTGCATGGCATACGCCGGACATCACGAGTCCCGACGTGCCTGCGCTCGATCTGGTCTCGACGATTCTTGGCGACGGGCGCAGTTCGCGCCTCTACCGCAAACTGCGTGAAGAGCAGGGGCTGGTTCACTCGGTTTCCGCGTTCTCCTATGCAACGACGTATCCCGGTTTGTTTGGAATCGATGCCGCGCTCGATGTTGAGAAGCGCGAGCAGGCCGAGAGCGCGGTCCTTGCGATGATCGACGAATTGAAAAAGAACGGCGTCTCGGCGGCTGAACTGGAGAAGGCGAAAAAGCAATCGCTCAGCGCCCATCTGCAATCGCTCACCACGATGCGCGGAAAGGCTTCCGATCTGGGATCAAGCTGGATGCTCACGCACAACCTCGATTTTTCCCGCGCGTATCTCGATGCGATTCAGCACGTGACCATCGACGACATCAAGCGTGTCGTGACTCAATATCTCACGGACAAGAGCCTGACCATCACCTCCCTCAACCCGGAAGGCTCGCTGAAGGTCGGTGCGAAGGAAGCCGCCCCTGTCTCCGCAGGTGAAATTCAGAAGTTCGAGCTGTCGAATGGACTTCGCCTCCTCGTTCGTGAAGACCCGCGACTGCCGCTTGTCTCCATTGTCTCCGCGTTCAAAGCGGGGCTTCTGGCCGAGACGCCGGACAACAACGGCATCACGAAGCTTTATTCCAAAGTCCTCGTGAAAGGAACCAGGACGCGGAGTGCCGAACAAATCGCGAATCAGATCGAAGCCGTCGGCGGCAGCATCGGCACGGATGCCGGCAACAACAGTTTCAGCGTTGCGGTCAAAGTCATGCAGCCCGACCTCAAGCTCGGACTCGAACTCCTCGCCGACGTGCTCACCAGTCCCACCATGCCGGACGCCGCCATCGAGCGCGAAAAAGAGGCGCAGCTCGCCGCGCTCAAAGCGGAAGAGGAGGAGATGACCACGGTTGCCAGGAATTTGATGCGATCGAGTCTTTACCCGGATCATCCTTACGGACTGCGTCCGAACGGATCGCCTGCCACGATCGCAAAGATCGATCGGAAGCAGTTGCTCGATTTTCACAAAGGATACTGCGTGGCGAAGAACGGCGTCCTGGCCGTCTTCGGCAACGTGAAAGCGGCAGAGGTCAGGGAGTTGGTGGAGAATCAGCTCGCCAACCTGCCCTCCGGCGAACCCGCGCTCACCAAACTGCCGCAGCCCGCGCCATTGAAACAGGAGATCAGCGTCGAGGAATTCAAGAACAAGGCGCAGGCGATCGTCATGGTCGGCTTCCACGGGGCGGACATGTTCAGTCCCGATCGCGAGGCCCTCGAACTCATCGACGAAGCCAGCAGCGATCTCGGCTCCCGCTTTTTCGTCCGCATCCGCGAAAAAATGGGTCTCGCCTACTTTGTCGGATCGAGCCAGCAGGTCGGCCTCGTCCCCGGCCCGTTCGTTTTCTACCTCGGCACCTCGCCGCAGAAAGTCGAGCAGGTCAAAGTCGAATTCCTCGATGAAATCCACAAGCTCGCCAAAGACGGCCTGACGCCGGAGGAGCTAACACGCGCGAAGGAGAAGCTCATCGGCCAGCAGGAGATTCGCAACCAGAGCGACGACACCTTCGCCTACGCCTCCGCGCTCGATGAGCTCTACGGCCTCGGCTACGACTACTACAAGACGCTCAAGCAGCACATCGACGCCATCACCCTCGAAGACATCAAGCGCGTGGCGAACAAGTATTTTCAGGACAAACCGTCCGTCCTGGCAGTCGTCCACCCGAAGCCCAAGGCCGAAGCGCAAGCTGCCGCGCCATCGGCTACACCGGGTGGCGGGTAGGGGGCCCAGGCGGAAGAGCGTGGCGGGAAGCTTCGACGCCTTCTGACCTTTTGAGATTCTATCGCCCTGAAACCCTGTATCCATGCGGTTTCCAGAGTGTTTTTGGAAGTGGGTTGGCTGGGACTCGAACCCAGGACCAATGCCTTAAAAGGGCACTGCTCTACCAACTGAGCTACCAACCCGTGCAGCGAGGGAGCGTCGTAAGTAATGCAACGCCTCCGCCAACGCAAGCACGAAAGCGCGAGGTTTTCTTTCGCTGCCGTTGCGAATTCGGGCCGCAATGTCGGTGTGGACAAAAGGCGGATGTTCGCGATAGAGATTCCGTGTGAGCATTCAAAGACCCCAGACACTCAAACTTCAGCCATCATTCGGATTCGGAGATCGCATCGGCCTGGCCACGCCCGGCCACGTCGAAGCGATGAAGCGGTTTGGTAGCGGAATAGCACCCATCTTTGCGCAGCAATCGATCCGCGAAATGACGCGCACGGGTCGCTCGCCTGAACAGGTGATGAAGGAGGCGCTCGAGGGTGCGGAACTCGCCGGCTGGGAAGGTCCGCACGGTGCGGATGCCGACCATCTCAAGACTCCGGCTGACGTGGAGCGCACGGCGGAAGCGGGCTTCACATTTTTTACGATCGACCCTTCCGACCACGTGGACGCGCACGCCGACAGCTATGACGAGGAAACGCTCCGGGCGATGTTCGCGTCCGTGCATGGAGACGTGGAGTGGTTCGATCGCTACAACGGCAAACGCATCCCGCTCGACACCGGCTGTATCGTCGAGATCGATGCGGAGGCGACGATGCGGGCGGCGGTGAAATATGGCAGGGCGATCAACAAGGCCATCGAACTGGCGAACTACATCAAGGCGGTTCAGGAAAGAGCCGGCCGGGATTACGAGATCGAGTTGAGCGTCGATGAAACGGAGCAGCCGACAACGCTGGCGGAGCATTACATCATCGCGCATCAGTGTCTCACGCACGGAATGAAACTCGTGTCGCTCGCGCCGCGGTTCATCGGGAGTTTTGAAAAGGGGATCGATTACATCGGCGATGTCGAGGCGCTGGAAAGCAGCCTGCGTGATCACGCGGCGATCGCCGGGAAACTCGGCCAGTACAAGTTGAGCCTGCATTCCGGCTCGGACAAACTTTCGATGTATCCGGCGTTCGCCCGGGCGACCGGGGGGCGTTTTCATGTGAAGACGGCCGGCACTTCGTACCTCGAAGCGTTGCGGGTTGTGGCGATCCACGAGCCGGCCTTGTTCCGGCTGCTGTGCAATTTCGCCCGCCTGAATTACGAAAAAGACAAGGCGACCTACCATGTTCACGCAGCGCTGAAGAATGTGCCCGAGCCGGTGCAAATCAGCGGCGCGAAAGAACTGGAGCAGTTCTATCTCGAATGCTGGGAGGATGTGCCGGAGGGGAAAGGCTTCACCGCCGAAGGACGCCAGATTTTGCACTGCACGTTCGGTTCGACACTTTCGCATCCCGAGCATGGCCCGGCCATTCGCGAATGTCTGAAAAAGCATGCCGACACCTACGCCGAAGTGCTTGCGATCCACTTTGGCAAACACCTTGCGGCGCTTCGGGCAGGGATGTGACGGGAGTATTCGAGCAATGGAGAAGTGGAGTGATGGAGTGTGGCGGTTTTCATTTCTCCACGCCTCCAACTCTCCATCGCCGGAAAAGCTCGCATTGACTTCCTCGCTTGCATATATCGACAGCCTTTAATTCAAATCCATGACACCCAATCCTCTCCTTGGCGTAGTTTTCCATTGGCTCGGCGGCTTGGCCTCCGGCAGTTTTTATGTCCCTTACAAAGGTGTGCGCAAATGGTCGTGGGAAACCTTCTGGTTGGCGGGTGGCATGTTTAGCTGGCTCATTTGCCCGTGGGTTGGCGGCCTTCTGCTCACAAAAGACTTGCTCGCCGTGCTGCACGAGACTTCGAGCTATACCTTTTGGATGACCTACCTGATGGGGGTGTTTTGGGGCTTGGGCGGATTGACGTTCGGTCTGACGATGCGCTACCTCGGCATGTCACTCGGCATGGCGGTGGCGCTCGGTTACTGCGCTGCGTTTGGCACGCTCGTCCCGCCACTCGTGAAAGGTGAATTCGCCGACAAACTCCTCAATCATGCTGGCACCAGCCCCGGCGGGCCGACCGTGCTGATCGGCGTGGTGGTCTGCCTGGTCGGCATCGCGCTCGGCGGTGTCGCCGGCGTGCGCAAAGAAAAGGACATGGGCAATGACGGCAAATCCTCGGCCATCGCGGAATTCAGTCTCTTGAAGGGACTCCTCATTGCGACGTTCTCCGGCGTGATGAGCTCGTGCTTTTCGTATGGTTTCCAATTCGGCGATCCTATCACCAAAATCTCCGCCAGCCACGGCACTGGGCCGTTGTGGGTGGGGTTGCCGGTCATCCTGGTGATATTGCTGGGCGGGCTGACGACGAATTTCATCTGGTGCGTGCTGTTGAACATCAAGAACCGCACCGGCTATCAATACCTCGCCTCGCACGTTCGCGAGGAGCACGCGCACCACGGTGGACACAGCGGCGGCGAACACGCCCCTGCGCAGTCAACGGCCGCCGCCGGCACGCCAACCGACTTGAAGATTCCCGTGCTCGGCAACTGGTTCTTCTGCGCGCTGGCCGGAACTTTTTGGTATTTCCAGTTCTTTTTTTACCAGATGGGCGAAAGCCAGATGGGCAATTACAAGTTCTCAAGTTGGACGCTTCACATGGCGAGCATCATTATTTTCAGCACGCTCTGGGGAATCTTCTTCAAGGAATGGCGCGGCGCGAAGGGTCTGACCAAGTCGCTCGTGGTCGTGATGCTGCTGTTTCTCGTTGGCTCGACCTGCATCATCGGCTGGGGCAATAAGATGTCCGACGATGCGGAAAAGGCCAAAGCGGAAACCGCCGCCATCTGGCTTAAGGGTCAGGCTGCGGGACACTAAGTGGCGGAGAGGGTGGCAGACGCGGAACCGGGAATATCTCGCAGGGGATAACGAACTCGTTTCATGGCTTCCACCCGGTTTTTCACCAACGATGGCGAGAATACCCTGCTGAAAAAGTTCGCAGGGGTCTTCGCGCACAACCCCGACATCGAGCGTTTCGACGCGCTCGTCGGCTATTTGCGCGCCTCCGGCTACTTCGCGCTGCGTCCCCATCTGGAAAACGTGCCGCAAATCCGCATCCTGGTCGGCATCGACGTTGATAAGATCGTCGCCGATTACCACCGCAAGGGGTTGCTCTTTCTGACCGACAGCGGCCAGACGTTGCACGAGTTCAAGGATTACCTGCGGCGCGACATTCAGTCCGCGGATTATCGGGCCGACACCGAGCGGGGAATTCTCCAGTTCGTCGAAGACGTCGCCACCGGAAAGCTGAAGATCAAGGCGCACCCAACGAAACGCCTGCACGCGAAAATCTACATTTTCCGACCGAAGGGCTTCAACGAACACAAGCACGGCGCAGTGATCACTGGTTCGTCCAATCTCACCGGCCCCGGCCTCGGCGAAGGCAAGGGCGAACTCAATTACGAGTTCAATGTGCTGCTCTCCGATTACGATGACGTGCAATTCGCCAGCAACGAGTTCGAGAAGCTATGGGATGAGGGGATCGACGTGCTGCCGGCTGCGATCCGCGAGGGACTGGAAAAGGACGCCGCCATTCTGGAGGAACTCGTCGCTGGATGGGAAGCGCTCGACCGCGATCCGAAGCTCGACGAATTCCTCGTCCGACTGAAAACCGAGCTTTTCGATCCGAAGCTCAACCACGGCGACAAGCTCGTCATCTTCTCCGAGGCCAGGGACACGACAAACTACCTCACGGCCAGGCTCGCGGAGCACGGCTACACCGGCGTGCTCACCGTCGATTCCACCAATCGCAAGGAGCGGATGCCGGTCGTCCGCGCGAACTTCGACGCCAACGCGCCCGTCGCGGAGCAGGCCAGCGACTACCACATCATCATCTCCACCGAGGTGCTCGCCGAGGGCGTGAATCTCCACCGTGCCAACGTCATCGTGAACTACGACACGCCGTGGAACTCCACGCGCCTCATGCAGCGCATCGGGCGCGTGAACCGCATCGGCACGACGGCACCGGCGATTCACATCTTCAACTTCTACCCCACCGCGCGCGTCGATTCGCACAATGCCGGCGACAATGACCCGCCGCACCACCGGTCCGCCCCTCGCCGCCGGAACTCGCGCCCGACATCATCCTTTCCGAGTCGTTCTCCGACGATCTTGCCGGCGGCGTTGCCAAGCCTGGCGGGATTGCTTAAGCTTCGGCCATGAGTCTCGTGGAAATCGAAAACGAAATAACCAACCTGACGCCCGAGGAGCTTGACCACCTGCAGGCAGCCATTCAAGCCCTTCGCAAGCCCGCCAAAGTCGTGGCGACACCCGAAATGCTCGCCCGCCGCCGGGAGATCTCGCGCAAATTTCTCTCGGGCGAGTGGGCGGTTGACCTTCCCTCGTATGAGGAGATGAAGGCGGAGGCCCGGCGGAAAGACTCGTGGAACTCCTGATCGACTCTTCGCTGTGGGTGGACTACTTCCGCATCAGGACACCCGGCTCCGTCCGTCAGCAAGTCTCCGGGTGGATTGAGCGCCCGGAGGCCGTTGCCGCCGCGCCCGTTCTCTACGAGATTCGGCGGCGTTGCCGCCGCGATGAGCGCGACTATGTGGATTCGACTTTGTCCACGGTTTCCTTGCTCGCTCTTCCCGGCGACCTCTGGGAAATGGCCGTCGCGATCGGGCGCGCTTGCGCCGACTGCGGGGCCTCTCGACCTCCTCATCGCCGCCGTCGCGCTTCATCACAACGCCGAGATCGTCACCTTCGACGCCGACTACTCCCTCATCGCCGGGGCCAATCCAAAGCTGCGCGTCCAAGTCCTCAACCGGGCCGCCTGATCGCTCATGCCCACTCCGCTCCGCGACGCTCTCCGCGCCCCTTTCGACTCCGCCCGCTGGCGCGAACTTCTTGGCTATATCTTCGCCAGCGTCGAATTCGACACGCATCCCGTCCCGACAGACCGCATCCGCGCGTGCCGCGAGTTTGGGCGGCTGAAGCTCGCCGATGGGCGCGGCCTCATGCTGCTCGAAATTGAAATCGGCGAAGCCTTGATCTTCTTCGCAACCGCGTCGAATTGCGGAACCTCGTCGCCCGGTTCATTGACCAGGACCGCGCGCACGGCGTTCTCGCCATCATCCGTTCGGCGGCGGCCACCCAGCCGGAGTACCGCCTCACCTTTGCTGCGCGGGCTGCGGGTTTCGATGCCGCCGCGGAAACCTTCGTCACGCGTGAGACGGCCACGCGCCGCTTCACCTACGTCCTCGGTCCCGGCGAGACGCGCCGCACCGCGGGCGACCGGCTCGCCGTGCTCGCGGCGAAGGCGGGTACGGCCACGCTGGAGGACGTCATCGCCGCGTTCGATGTCGAGCCGGTCAGAAAGGAATTCTTCGCCCGCTACAAGGAGCACTACGCCGCCTTCTGCCGGCACCTGCTGGAAAGCGACGCGCCCGCCCGCGTCTTCGGCCTCGCGCTCGACGGGCTGGAAGGCAAAGCCCTCGACCGCGCGCTCAAGCCCGTCCGCGACTTCGTCAAAAAGCTCCTCGGCCGCCTCGTCTTCCTCCACTTCCTGCAAAAGAAAGGCTGGCTCGGAGTGAAGGATGAAGGCGGAAGGATGAAGGATGAAAAAACCCGCGGAACTGGGCGCGGCCTCTCCCCCAACGCTGCCGCAGGCCCATCTTCTTCATCCCTCATCCTTCATCCTTTTCCTCCTGGTCCGGCGGCGCGCCGGATTTCCTCCGCCAGCTCTTCGACTCCACGCCTGCGGCGACGCAGGACCGCTTCCACTCCACACGCCTCGTCCCGCTCTTCTTCGACACCCTGAACAATCCAGGCAGAGAGCGCGACATTTTCGCCGTCACCGGCACCCGCGTGCCGTATCTGAATGGCGGCCTTTTCGAGCGCGACTTCGCGGGCGTCGAGCAGCTCGATTTCCCCGCGCCGCTCGTCGCCGCGCTCCTCGAATTCTTCGGCCAATACCACTTCACCATCGACGAGAACGATCCCGAGATGCTCGGGCACATCTTCGAAAACCTCCTCGAAGACAACAAGGACAAGGGCGCCTACTACACGCCCAAGGCCGTCGTCCAATACATGTGCCAGCAGAGCCTCATCCACGCGCTCGCCGGGCACTTTGAAAAGGACGACATCCAGGAACAGCACATGCATCCCGTGGAGGAAGGGGAGCGCGGGCTTCCAGCCCGCTCCGCCCGGCATCCTGCCGGGCGGTCTTCGCGCGTGGCGCTCGCGGTCCCATCGCTGCCCCTGCGCCGCCTGCGCCCGCCACCGCTGCCCGGCTGGAAGCCGGGCACAGCGGGCTGGAAGCCCGCGCTCCCCATCTCCCTCGTGACAGCGGACCCCGCGCCGAGATCGAGCGCCTCATCCGGCTGAAAGAACCCATCGATCCGAAGAAAAACACCTGGCTCGCGGCAAACGCAACCCGCCTCGCCACCCTGCTCGATGATCTGCGCATCTGCGACCCCGCCATCGGCTCCGGCGCCTTCCCCATCGGCCTGCTCCAGGAGATTTACTGGACGAAGCTCGCCCTCAATCCCTCCCTCGACCGCGCCCGCGCCAAGCGCGACATCATCCAGCGCTCCATTCACGGCGTGGACCTCGATGCTGGCGCCGTCGAGATCGCCCGGCTCCGCTTCTGGCTCGCCCTCATCGTGGAGGAAAGCGCGCCCGTCCCGCTGCCGAACCTCGACTACCAGATCATGCAGGGAAACAGCCTGCTCGAATCCTTCGAGGGCGAGCGGCTCGACGACCTCGCCGAACCGCTGCGACAGGTCGGCCGGCAGCGGCTCGGCAGCGATCATGTGGAACTCGACTTCGGCAACGCCGGACCCCCGATGGAATTCACGCTCCCCACGCTGGTCACGCCGGCACAGCATCGGCTAGCAGAGCTGCGCACGCTTTATTTCGCCTGCCACGAGCCGGAGGAAAAAGCGCGGCTCCGGGCGCAGATCGACGCCGCCGTGCTGGGCGCTATCGATGACCGCCTCGCCCTCCGGCACCACGAACTCACAACCGCCCTCGAGGATTGGCACCGCGACCTCGCCCGCAAGCGCCGCCTCCAGCGCGACTACGCGCCGGCAGCAAAAGAAGAAAAGCTGCGCGCCGCCATGCAGGCCGAGCTGGCCGCGCTTGATGGCAAAAGAGCGAAGCTCCACGCCCTGCTCGCAGACCCGCGCGCCGAGCGCCCGTTCTTCCTCTGGCACCTCTGGTTCCGCCACGTCCTCGCCGAACCGCCGGAAGGCCGCGGCGGCTTCGACATCGTCATCGCGAACCCGCCTTACATCAGTGCGATCGACTACAAGAACGCCTTTGGCGACGCCGCACGCGACGAATTGAAGGCGGCATACACGACAGCGACAGGTGCGTGGGACATTTAGGGCACTCCCGGAAACTCATTTCCGTTTTTTTGGAATAAATGAGCGGCAGGGCAGCCGCCGGATGATACAAAGAGCGGCATGACATCCTTCATTGCCTTTGGAGAAGCGGGCCTGTTCGACGAGTTCCTGCAAAACCTCGATGTGGCGGCCTTCGAGACGCCGCTCATGCGCGTGGGCAAGCTCATCGACTGGAGCCTTTTCGAACCGGAGATGATGGGGGCCGTGGTGGGGGAGGCCAGGGGGCCGGGAGGACGCCCGCGCTTTCATCCGCTGCTGATGTTCAAGGTGCTGGTGCTCCAGCGTCTGCATGGCCTGGCCGATGACGCCACCAGCTTCCAGATCACCGACCGCAAAAGCTTCCGCGCCTTCCTTGGACTGACCGCGGCGGATGCCGTGCCCGACGGCCAGACCATCGCCGACTTCCGTGAGGTGCTGGTACGGGGGCAAAGCTTCCAGCGGCTCTTCCATCTCTTCCTCGAGCACCTGCAAACGCGACACGGGCTGGGCCTGGGCAGGGAAGGCGTGATGATCGACGCGACCTTTGTGGAAGTGCCCCGCCAGCGCAACAGCCGGGAGCAGAACGCGCGGATCAAGGCGGGAGAAGTGCCGCAGGAGTTCGCCGGCCACCCGAAGGTTGGAGCGCACAAGGACTGCGACGCCCGCTGGACCAAAAAGAACCACGAGACCTTCTACGGCTACAAGGACCATGTGAAAGTGGACGTGGCCGACAAGCTCATCCTGGACGGGGTCACCACCCCGGCCAACGTGCATGACAGCCAGCCGATCGAAGAGTTGGTCAAGGCGGGCGACCAGGTGGCTTATGCCGACAGTGCCTACGGCGGGGCAAAGATCGCCGCCGACCTTGCGGGCAAGCAGGTGGAGGCGCAAATCTGCGAGAAGGGGACACGGGCGGCGGCCCTCACCGGGGAGCAGAAGAGCGCCAACCGCGGCAAGTCCCGTGTGCGCTCGCGGGTGGAGCATGTGTTTGCGCAGATGACCGGCAGCATGAGGGCGTTGAGGCAGCGATGCATCGGCATGGAGCGCAACGACGCCTGCATCAAGCTCACAAACCTCGTTTACAACATGCTGCGCTTTGAGCAGATCCAGCGCCTTGGCATCGGTTACACCCGGCCCGCCGTGGCGTAAGCCGCATCCAGCCGCCCGCAAAAGCGCGCAAACCACCTTCAACCCAACAACAAACCGCCGCCCAACAGACTCCTCGTCCCAAATTTTTTTCGTTTCTTGTCAGACATGGCCATCAAGCGCGAGTTTCCGGGAGTGCCCTTTACATTTTATTCTTCGAGCTAACGCTCCGGCTGCTCCACGAAGGCGGAGTCGCATGCCTCATCAATCCGAACAAGTATCTCGCCGCGCCTTACGCCAAAGATCTTCGGGCGCACCTCCTCGCTCACGGCGCGATTCGTGAACTCGTGGATGTTAGTCGCATCTGTGCGTTCCGGCAGGTGGACGTTTATCCAGTCGTGACGCTTTTCAGTCGGAACGCCACTCCCCAAGGGTTGATTCGAGTTCTCTCGCCGCTGGAACAAGGTGAGCAAGACTTCGACATCCGGCGCTTCAGCGAGCGGCATGTCGAGCCACGCTATTTGACGCTATTGCCAGAAAACCTCTGGGGCTTTCTTTTGTCAGAGCACTACACGTTGCTCGATCGCATCGTCCCACGCACACGTGCCTTGAAGGACTGCGGGCAGGTCAACGCCAGCTCAACGGCGGCTGAAGCGGACAGCTACGGACGGCATTTCGTGGACGATGCGGCTGCGCGCTGGCGGCTCATCAATACGGGCATCATCGACCGTTATGAGAGCCTGTGGGGAAGACAAAGCCTCACGCATCAGGGTCAACATCTGCTGCATCCGGCACTTCCGCACACAACCGCCGTCAGCGCTACCCGTCGCAGCCTTTATGACAGCCCGAAGGTGATTTTTGCGAAGATGGCGTTGGTCTGTGAGGCGTTCCCTGACCTCGCCGGTGAGTATGCTTCCGTGAATACAAACTGCTTTTACGCGCCCAACGGCGGTGAGCCGCTCCAGTTTTACACGGCCGTCTTCAACTCGCGGATGTTCATGTTCCTCTATGAACTCTATTTCGGTGCGCTCCGCATGGCCGGAGGATACTTCCAGTGGGGGTCACCGCAGCTTCGACTCACCGCGATCCCTATCGCCACCGCCGCCGAGCAAGCCACGCTGAGCGCGCTGGTGGACCGCATCCTCGCGGCGAAGCGCGCGGGCGACGAAGCGACGGTGGCTGCGCTGGAAGCCGGGATCGACACCCACGTCTTCCGCCTCTACGGCCTGACGCCGGAAGAAATCGCCCTCATCCAAGGCAGCACAAACTGAATCCCAACGGGATTCCATCATCCAGCCCAGGGTTGCGAGGCACGAGCTACCCTGGGTCATCCCGAAAAAACGCCCAACCCCAACGGGGTTGCATCCCACGATCCGCGCCGACTCTGCGCAACCCTGTTGGGGTTGATGGACATATTTTGATGCGTGTTCCCAGGGTAGCTCGTGCCTCGCAACCCTGGGCTGATTGACTTAGCCCCCGTTGGGGCAAATCCGATCCCCGACGCAAGACTGTGCCTCGCCTCATCACCTGCTGCGTGCTATAAAAATGCCCATGCGAAACGAACCCATCAAACTTCTGGATGTAGTCGTCCTGCTCGTGGACAAACCGGCGGACGGCCTGGTGAGCGGCCATGTGGGAACCGTGGTCGAAGTGTTTTCGCCCGAAGACTTCGAGGTCGAGTTTCTCGATCCCGAAGGCCGCACCTTCGCCCTCACCGAGTTGAAGCGGGATGAACTGCTTGTCTTGAAACACGAACCGGTGGCTGCGTAATCCGATTCGCACGGTGACCCGGCGGAAATGGGCACGGAGAAAGTGACACGGGCTTTCAGCCTGTGTGCGCAGACTGCAAGTCTGCGCCACTCTACGGCATCGGACGCAGCCCTTCACTCCGCACGTTCCATTTTCCATCCTTCGGAAAACCGGGCGCGTCGTTTGTCGGCGCGTCGTCCCAGCCGGCGGCCATCATTGCGATGGCGGCGAGCAGGCCGCCGTTGCCGGGCAGATAAAGCGGAAGGCGTTTGTCCTGATAGTTATGTCCATTCGGCAGATAGACATTCTTCGGCGCGTCCATCAGCAGCGCGTCGATGGCGATGTCGGCGCGGCCGACCCGCGCGGCGGTCATGGCCATCATCGGATAATCCCAGCCCCAGGTGCTCGGCCAGTCCCAGGTCTTGAGCACGGCGTCGAGTGTCTTGCTCATGGTCGCCGGATCGATCAGCGGCGTCTTCGGCAGGACACCGAGCGCGGCAAGCATCGACGGGTGATCTTCGGGAATCGTGTAAGGCTCCGACTCGATCGCGGCGTAAACGCCGTCGCGCACCGTTGGCTTCGAGAGATGCGTGAGGACTTTGTCCCACTGCGGCTCGCGCTTCATCCCGAGGCGCGTCCGCCATTGCTGCGCGGTCTCCAGCGCCCAATGCCAATAGGCCAGTTCGTAGGTCGGGTTGACCGTCGTCGTGCGCCACTTGCCGTAAGTCTCCTGCGCCGGAATGATGACCGGGCCGAGCACGTAGCGTTTCGTTTCCTCATCCCATCGCGCGAACGACGCCATGAACTCCGCTGTTTGAAAAACGATGTCGCTGTATTTTTTCAACGTCTCTTCGTTCGGGTTCGCGCGGTAAAGCAGTTCAGCGAAATAGAGCGGGTGCGGTTGTTGCCAGATCAAGAACGCCGCGACCTGACTTGGGCTGTCGATGCCGTCGGGGCCGACCATCTTCGGCCAGCGCGCACCGGCGAACCCCTGCTCGCGGGCGTGCGCCTGCGCGGCTGGGAGAATTTTCCGATACCACCCGAGACTCCGCTCCATCAAAGCCTCGCGGCCCCACAACGCGAAGTGCGCCGCGTGCCACCAGTGCATTTCGAGGTGGAATTTCCCGAACCACGAATTGCGCACGAGACCGGTTTCCTGCGGCGGCATCGAGCCCGAGCAGTTGATGGCAGTGAGGTATTGCGAGAGGACGATCCGGCGTTCGAGTTCCTTCGCGCGCGGATCGGTGCTGCCGCTCAGGTCGATCGCGCCGCCGCTGCGCCAGAATTTTTCCCAATGCATCGCCGATGCTTTGAAAGTGGTCGCCGCAGTCGGCAACGGTCCCGCAACCGGCTCCTGCGAGAAGGCGCACACGACCGAGAGGCGCTCGCTGCCTTTCGCCAGAACCTGGTAACGATGCGGACCCGTTTCGGAAAAGTCGGCGCCCTCCGACCATTCGAGCCGCGCGAAAACCTTCGTGGCGTCGAGTGTCCGGGTGAAATCGCAGCGGCCCGGCCATTTGCGGGTCGCGGTCTGATGCGCCTCGGGATGTTCCCAATCAGCATTCTCGATCCAGTCTCCGATGGCTCCAGGGAACGCCACGGAGACGCCGAGGTTTCCTGAAGAGAGCAGCGGCGACTCAATTTCCACAGCAATCAAATCGCGCTCCGGATGACACGCGGTGCGGACATGCACGGGCGCGCCGTTCACCTTGAACCGGCTGTCGAGGACGCCGGTCCAGAGGTCGAGCGTCTGCGTCGGCTCCTCGATTTTGTCGGGGCCGAGCTGCTCGCCGTCCGGGCCGCGCAAAATCAGGCCCAGGCGACCGAGGTCGATGCGATGGGGATTTGCGCGCAGCCATTTTCCGGCGGGCGAATCCTGCAAGTCGGCGTAAGGAACCTCGCGCCCGTCGAATTTGTAATTCCGTGTCGCGTCGGCAAGCTTGTAGCCATCGGGATTCGGCGCGCTGTGCCACCCCCATTGAGACTCGGTGTGCAGCGCGATGCCGCTGTTGTAGGCGTCGGGAAACGTCTGCAATCCCGTGATGTCGGCGGTGAACGCGAACTCGCCGTTTCCGACGGAAAACGGCGAGAGCGGATCGAGTTTTCTGGCGGTGGGATTGTGGCGTTTGACCAGCGCCTCGCGATCAATCGGCGACATATCCGCCGCGAACGAGTGAACAGCAGAACCGAGCGCCAAAGCCAGAGCAACAAAATGCCAGTAGGGGAACTTCATCATATCGTTTCTTCACCGGCCGCTAGAGATGCCCGGCGGTGTGGAGCTTGCGGGTGAGGTCGGTCTGTTTGTGGAGGAGTTCGGCGTAGAGCGCTTTGTTCTTTCCGTCCGGCTCGGCGCGTGTGGATTCATCCAGGGAAACGATGCGCGCGGTGATGTCGCGCAACGGTGTGTTGCGGCCGTTCACGAGTTCGCAGGTGAAGCTTGCCTGAACTGCCGCGCCGAGGGCCGCGCCTTCAGACGAGGTTAAACAGACCGTCGGGACGCCGAAAACGTCCGCTGCCATCTGCCGCCACACGGCGCTCTTGCTTCCGCCACCCGTCAGTCGGATTTCCGTCGGCTCGACACCGAGGTCGCGGAAGCGCTTGAGGCCGTAGGCAAGGCCGAGCGTCACGCCTTCGAAAACCGCGCGTGTAATGTTCGCCGATGTCATGTTGGCGGTGGTCAGTCCGTGGAAGACGCCGCTGCCGTGCGGCAGATTCGGCGTGCGCTCGCCGGTGAGATAGGGAAGGAACAGAAGCCCTCCGGCGCCGGCGGGTGCCGATTCGGCGGTTGCGTCGAGTTTGGCGTGGTTCCATTCGAAAAGGTTGCGCACCGCTTCGGTTGCGACGGTGACGTTCATCGTGCAAACCAGCGGCAGCCAGCGGTCGTTGCTGTCGCAGAATGCGGCGATTTCGCCGTGCAGGTCGATGACCGGTTCATCCGCGCAGGCGTAGAGCGTGCCTGACGTGCCGAGGCTGGCGGTGACCACGCCTGCCTTGATGTTTCCGGTGCCGATCGCTCCCATCATGTTGTCGCCGCCGCCCGCACTGACGACGACTCTTTGCGACAAGCCCCATTTTTTCGCGAGTTCGTCGCGGAGCAGCCCCACGGGCTTTCGCGAGCTTTCCGGCGCCGGCAGCAGATCCTGCAAGTCAGGATCGATAAAGTCGCACAACGGCTTGCACCATTCACGCTTGCGAACGTCCATCAATCCTGTGCCGGAGGCGTCGCCATATTCCATGCGTTTTTCGCCGGTGAGCCAGAAATTGATGTAGTCATGCGGCAGGAGAATGGTCGTTGTCGCCTCGAAATTCCCCGGCTCGTTTTGTTTGAGCCAAAGAATTTTCGGAGCGGTGTAGCCGGGCAGGACGACATTGCCCGCCAGCTCGATGAGACCTTTCGCGCCGCCGAATTCGTCCGCGAACTGGCGGCACTGATCGACCGTCGAAGTGTCGCACCACAGTTTTGCGGGGCGCACCGGGTTGCCTTTCTTGTCCAGCGCGACAAGTCCGTGCTGCTGTCCGCTGACTCCGATGGAGGAAACCTCGTCTTTGCGCTTCCCGATTTTTTTCAAACACGCCCGCACCGTGGCATCGACAGCATCGAGCCAGGTTTGCGGTTCCTGTTCGAGATGCCCGGCTGGCAGTCCCTCGATGAGGCCGTATGTGGATTGTGCCGAGGCGATGATTTCGCCGGTGGCGAAATCGAGGGCTACGGTCTTGGTGCTTTGCGTTCCGCTGTCGATGCCGAGACTAATCATGGAAGTATTTCAGATTTCAGATTTACGATTTACGATTTAAGGATGACTATGCGCTTGTCTCTTCTAAATCTGAAATCTGAAATCTGAAATCCTAAATCACTCCCTCATGGTAAAAAGACTCCTCCATACCCGCTATCGCGTTCACGACCTGGAGAAGACGATTTCCTTTTACAAAGACGTTCTTGGACTGGCCGAAGTCACCCGCCACACGTCGGGGCGGGGCTCGCAGCTCGTCTTTCTCAAGGCTCCGCAGAGTGAGGAGATGGTCGAGATTTGCAAATACGACGCGAGCGGTCCGGTGCAGGTCGGCCCGGATCTGACCCATCTCGCCTTCGAGGTCGAGGATCTCGAGGCGTTCGCGCGCCATGCGGAGTCCAAAGGCTATCCCCTTAGCGACGGCCCGCATCGCAGCAGCAGCGGAAGCGTGATCGCCTTCATTGACGCGCCCGAGGGTTACGAGATCGAATTGATCCAGCGCGCAAAATAGATGAAGCCGGAACCCAGTGTTGAACGCATGAACGCGCCAGCCGCTTCATCGCCGCATCCCGAATATCCCGCCCATGGACTTTGACTGGCTCGACGCTCCGTTTGATCTTCGCAAGATTTCCCCCAAGGAAATCGAAGAGTCGTTCGAGGACCCGTTCAGCCTCCGTTTTTTACCCGAAGCGGAAGTGGAAGACAGCCGGGCGCGCTATTTCAACCTCGGCAAATCCATAGGAAACCGCTCGATCTTCAGCGTTTTCTGGACCGACGGGAAAAAATACCGCGTCATCCTCGCCCGCGAAATGACGCCCGAGGAAACCACCTTTTACGACCGCAAAAATTCCGAACTCAGCCTGTGAACGAGTGAAAGCCATCCGACAGTGGAACGAAGTTCCCTCATTTGAATCAGAACAGGACGAAGCAGAATTCTGGGCCGGGACCCAGATCGAGTCGCGGCTGATGAATGCGTCGCTGCTCAAGGCCGACAACCGCGATTCGACGACGATCACCGTGCGATTCGATCCGCGAATGCTCGCGCGCATCAAGCGCATCGCGCGCTCCCGTTATCTCAACTACCAGAGCATGATCAAGCAATGGCTTGCCGAGCGGCTTGAGAAGGAAATGTAGGGATTTTCGATTTCGGATTTTTGATTTTGGATTTGCGCGCAAATCCGCTTAGAACCCTCGCTTGCAATCGGCGCTGCGAACGAATCAATCCAAAATCGAAAATCTAAAATCCAAAATCGAATGACTTTGAAGCAAGTGATAGAAGCGCTCGTGTTCGCTTCGCAAAAGCCGCTGATGCCGAAGGAGATCGTCGCGGCGTTGAAATCCGCCGCCGAGGGAACCGAGGACGAGACGGTGCGGGCGTTTGCCAGGGTCAAGGAGGCGGAAGTCGCGGCGCTGCTCGAGGAACTCAAGATCGAATACATCGAGTCGCAGCGCGCATTCCAGCTCATCGAGCAGGTGAACGGCTGGCAGTTCGCATCCGATCCCAGCTACGGCCGGTGGGTGCGGCAGTTGTATCCCGAGAGCAAACCCGCGCGCCTCAGCGGGCCGGCGCTCGAAACCCTTGCGATCATCGCCTACCGCCAGCCACTCACGAGGGCTGACATCGAAGCCGTGCGCGGTGTCGCCGTGGACGGCATGGTGCAGACGCTTCTCGAAAAAGGGCTCATCCGCATCGCAGGGCGCGCCGAGGTGCCGGGCCGGCCGCTGCTCTACGAGACGACTCAATTTTTCCTCGAACACTTCGGACTCCGAAGCCTCGATGAAATGCCCAACTGCGACGAACTGCGGCGCGTGAACCTCCCGACCGCGTCCCTTCCCGCCGAGCAAAAGCCCGAGGAGGGGAAACTGCCCGAGCAAATGACCCTCGGCGAAGCCCCGCCCGCCGCGACCGAGGCTGCCGTGCCGGAACCGGCTGAAGCTCCTGCTCAAGCTGAGGAACCCGTGCAGTCCGCTGAAGCTGTGGCGGAAGGCGAGATCGAAAATCGAGAATCTAAAATCTAAAATCCGCATGTCCCTAAGCGAAATCCGCAAAAAGATCGACGCCATAGACGACGAGATGATCGAACTGCTCAACAAGCGCGCTGACCTCGTCCACGAAGTCGGCCTGGTGAAAAAGAAGGACGGCATCGCCATCTACGCGCCCGAACGCGAGGAGCAGTTGCTCCGGTCGCTCGTGAAGAAAAGCAAGGGCCGTCTGCCGGCTGAGGCGATCCGCGCCATTTATCGCGAGATCATGTCCGCCTCGCTCGCGCTGGAAAAGGATCTCACCATTGCGTATCTCGGCCCCGAGGCGACGTGGTCGCACCAGGCGGCCCGCGCGAAGTTCGGCGCGAGCGTGAAATACGCGGCACAGTCGAGCATCCCCGAGGTGTTCAACGTCGTGACCCGCGGCAAGGCCGATTACGGCGTCGTGCCGATCGAAAACTCGACCGAGGGAGCGGTGAACTACACGCTCGACCAGTTCCTCGACAGCGAGTTGAAGATCTGCGCGCAGTTTTCCCTTCGCATCGAGAACAACCTCGTCGCCAGAATCCCGCGCGAGGAAATCCGGAAAGTCTATTCGCACCCGCAGGTCTTCGGCCAGTGCCGTCAATGGCTCCGGCACAACCTCGCCAACGTCGATTTGATCGAAGTTTCCAGCACCACGCGCGCCGCCGAGCTTGCCGCGAAGGAGCCGCACGCCGCGGCGCTCGCCGGGAAAATGGCCGCCGAAGTCTATGGCCTCGAAATTCTCGAAGCGAGCGTGCAGGACAGCCCCAACAACACCACGCGCTTCCTCGTGATCGGCCACAACTCCTGCCCGCCGACCGGCGACGACAAGACATCTCTGATGTTTTGCGTGCAGGACAAGCCCGGCGCGCTGTTCAACGCCCTCGAGCCTTTCAAACAGCTCAAGCTGAACATGAGCAAAATCGAAAGCCGCCCATCGAAGCGCAAGGCGTGGGAGTATTTCTTCTTCGTCGATGTCGAAGGCCACGCTCAGGACGAGAAGCTCGTCCACGCGCTCGACGAACTTTCGAAGCACTGCACGTTCGTCAAAATCCTCGGCAGCTATCCGAAGGCTGTAGGAAGCTGACGGGCGCACACATTTGAATGAACTCCGAGTCCGTGTTCCGCAGCTTTGTTACCTCGGCAGCGCGACATCGGTATTTTCTTCTCCTATTAGGCATCTATTGCGCGATCGTCCTGCCATACTTGGGTCATGGGGTGGGCACCCTCGACGCTCATGGGATCATGTATGTGGTCCGGCATCTTGTTGCAGGCCACGGCGTGGAAATTTCGCGTCCGCCGGGTCATCCGACAACGGAGTTCTACTTGTTCGGCTCGATCGCCTGGCTGCTCCGTCATGGGTTGGGGTGGGAGTTTTCGGATAAGGTCTATCTCACGCTACAGTTCCTTGCCGGTGCGACTGGCTTGATTCTGTTTTATGAAATGCTTCGCCGCCTTGAAGTTTCGTCCCTGCGTGCGGCGCTTGCTTCCATCTGTTTTGCGTTCTCCCCGCAGTATCTCGCAAACTCTCTGGACGGTGAGGAGTTCGTGTTTGCCCTTGTATTCGTGTTACTCGCGACAAGGCTTCTCATCAGTTCGGCCGGGCTGGGGTCTGCCGCGTCGAATGTTCGGATTTACCTCTCCATGCTGGCTTTTGCTCTCGCAACGGGTTGCCGCCCTGAAGCGGTTATCGTGGGTGTAATTTATCCGTTGTTCTATTACTTCAACCCGAGGTTGACTTGGACTTCCGTGATCCCCGGCTTGGCGGTGTTGGGACTGGCCATGGTTGCAGTCTGGTGGCCGGTGCTTGCTTTTCGAAGCGTTACTCCGCCCACCGGTTCTGGCATGACTTTTCTCCAATCCATTCTGGGGGCTGGCTACAAAGTCGTGTTTCAGTTTTTCACTCTGCCCGTGTTCGTTCTGGTCGCTTTCAGTGTCTTCCACGGCTTGGTTCAAAGTTCCTCGCGATTGAGGTTGCCGTTCCCGAAGAATTTTCTTTTTGCGCTCTCAATTGTCGTTACGGGGTTTTTCGCTGTCTTTTTCATGGTTCGCCCGGACAAGCCATCCTATGTCCTTTGTGTACTTCCCTTCGTCCTGCTTCTGGTTCTGAACTGTTCGGACTGGGTGCTTGTTGGCATCGCAGTCTTCACCATCTTCAGTTGCTTCGTCGGGATCGATATCTTCCGTGAACGCGTAATTGCCTTCCCACACTTCACTCAGGGCTCGTTTGTGCGGGCAATCTCCGGAAAGCCCTATGCGAGACTCGACTACCTTCGCCGGGTTGTGCTTGCTTGTGAAGGCAGTCCGACTGTGATAGTCACGAACGCTTGGCCGTGGGATTTCTCCTACCACATCGACCGTGGCTCGCTCGATCTCTCGGAACATTCCTATGCAACCTCGAATGGCGGAGCGATCAAAGGCTTCTGCCCGCCGGGTAACAGGACCTGCATCGTTCTTTCCAGGGATGGGGCACTGGACATGAATCTGTTGAAAAAATTCCATGAAGACAGTTATGCCATCAAGATGGACCGGGCCCTTTACAGAACGCTCTTCTGGAAGTTCAACGTCAAAGAACGGCTGGGCGATACTGCAACCGTTGACGGGTTGTCACTCCAACTGTTCGACTCTGCCGGGCAGCTTGTGCGCTGAAACTCCTTGCTTGCCTTGGTCAGCTCCGCAAGCTGGTCAGCCCACTGAATTTTCAGTGTTGTGTTTTGCGTGAAAACCGCACCATTCTCCTCGAATGTACATGGATAAAAAGGTAGTTGTAGTGATGCCGGCTTACAATGCCGCAAAGACGCTGGAAAAGACCTATGCCGAAGTCATGGAGCAGGGCGTTGTTGATCAGGTCATCCTTGTTGACGACGCCAGCAAGGATGATACTTCGACGATCGCAAACAGCCTGCCTTTTACAAAGGTCCATGTTCACGCGGTTAATCGCGGATACGGTGCCAACCAGAAAAGTTGCTATGCTCTGGCATTGGAGGAAGGAGCTGACATCGTCATCATGGTGCATCCGGACTATCAATATACTCCAAAGCTGATCCCGGCCATGACTTCCATCATCGCGAACGGACTTTATCACTGTGTGCTCGGCTCTCGCATCCTGGGTGGCCATGCAAGGCGGGGGGGAATGCCCTTGTGGAAGTATGTCTCCAACCGGTTCCTTACACTGGCGGAGAACCTTCTCCTCGAAGCCAAGCTGTCCGAGTATCACACAGGCTATCGTGCATTTTCCCGCGAGCTGCTTCAAAAACTGAAGCTGGATGACAATTCAGACGATTTCGTTTTTGATAATCAGATGTTGGCTCAGGTTGTTTGGGCGGGTTACACGATCGCAGAGGTGACATGCCCGACGAAGTATTTCAAGGAAGCGTCGTCGATTAACTTTCGCAGAAGCGTTAAGTATGGGCTGGGTTGCCTCCTCACAGGTGCGAAATTTCGCCTGGCGCGCATGGGGTTGATCCAGTCCGCATTATTTCCGCAAAAGTAGTCGGGAGTAAGAAGGTTCACCCGGTTGGTCCGCCCAATGTTTCCGGAAGCCTCGGCGACCGCGGCCCATCGCTTCGGATGCTGCCAAGTAGCCGCTGCGTGATTCCCTTCATTTCAGAACGGAAGCTGCAGCAGGATTGTCCACCCGTTTCTCAGTTGTTCAAGAACGAGCAGATGTATTCGCAGATGCCGCTGCTGACTTCGATGTCGAATCCGGAGTTGGCCGGAACCTCGAACGCGGTGTTTGCCGCGTAGGCGGTCCAGGTGTTCGAGCCGTCGAGCTTGACACGGCAGTTTCCCGCGACGATCTCCATCCGCTCGGCGGCGTTCGTTCCGAAGTGGAACGCGCCGGCATAAATCAGCCCGAGAGTCTTCTTGCTGCCGTCGGGCAGGACGATGGAATGGCTGACGACCTTGCCATCGAAATAGACATTGGCTTTTGCGACGGCGGTGACGTTGGAGAACTCCGGGGGAATCGTTGACATGGCAGGCCGTAGGATTGCGAATCGTCACGCGAAGGCAAATCGAAATTGCGCTTTTACTCCGCCTCAATACCTTCCACTCATCGTATGCATCCGATCGTCCGAAAAGTTCTCGCCGCGTTTTCGCTCGTGCTGCTGCTTGCTTCGTGCGTGCAACGCGACCGCGATCACAAGCTGGTCATCAGCGTTCCCGAGCAGAAGATGATCGTGCTGAAACAAGGGGAGCCCATCGCGCAGTATCCCGTCTCGACATCGAAGTTCGGCATCGGCGACCGGCCCGGCAGTTGCGCCACGCCGCCCGGCTCTCTCGAGGTGGCGAAAAAAATCGGCGGCAATGCTCCTGCAGGCGCCGTGTTCAAAAGCCGCAGGCAGACCGGCGAAGTCATTGCAGCGAACGCACCGGGACGCGATCCGATCGTGACGCGAATTCTCTGGCTGCGCGGACTCCAGAACTGTAACAGCCACGCGTTCGGACGTTGCATTTACATTCACGGAACGCCCGAGGAACGAAACATCGGTCTGCCGGTGAGTTACGGTTGCATCCGGATGAAATCGAGCGACGTCATCGATCTCTACAACACGGTCGGCATCGGCGCGCGCGTGGAGATCATCGACGCGACCGCCGACCAAGCGCTGCCGCAGGTGGGCGGGTAGATGCTACCGGCTCCTGCTTTTACGGACGCGTCTTCGTCTCGCTGATGAAAGCCCTGACGGCTTCCCCGATCTCGGTGCCTATTTGGATGCGCGGCGTCACAAACTTCGGCGTGAACCACGGGAAGAAGCCGATTAAATCGTGCGTGACCAGAACCTGACCGTCGCAGTCCGGGCCTGATCCGATGCCGATTGTCGGTATCGTGAGCGTGGCGGAAATTGTTCTCGCCAGATCGGCCTGCACAAGCTCCATCACGACGGCAAACGCTCCCGCTGCCTCAACCGCCCGCGCGTCTGCGAGCAGGGCGGCAGCTTGATCGGGCGTTTTGCCTTTGATCTTGTAACCACCTTCCTCGCGGACACTTTGCGGCAGCATGCCGACGTGCGCCATGACGGGAATTTTCTCCGCGACGATCGCGGCGATCCTGGCAGCCTGTGTGACGCCGCCTTCGAGTTTCACCGCGTCTGCACCCGCCTCGATTAATCGCCGCGCGTTCGCCACAGCCTGCGGCACGTCCTCGTAGCTTTGAAATGGCAGATCGGCCACGACCAGTGTCTGCTTGGCGCCGCGCGACACAGCGCGGGTGTGGTGCAACATATCGGCCATCGTCACCAGCGTCGTATCCGGATGCCCGAGCACGACCATGCCGAGCGAATCGCCGACGAGAATGATGTCGATGCCGCTCTCGTCGAGCAGTCGCGCCATCGGATAATCGTAGGCGGTGAGCATGGCGATCTTCTCACCGCGCGCTTTCATCTCGCGGAATCTTTCGAGTTTCACAGGGTTTTGGAAAAAAGTTGGACGGCGGGTGCGTCGGGCAGTTTCGCCAGCAACGCGGCAAGCGTCTCGCATTCGGCGGGCAGAATCAAATCCGGGGAAAGATCGCAGAGCGGCGCGAGCACAAAGCGGCGGGTGCGAATGCGAGGGTGGGGGATCGTAATCCGGTCGTTGCTGAGAACGAGATCGCCAACGAAGAGAATGTCGAGGTCGATGAGACGCGGCGCATTTCTAGGGCGGCGCGATGGGCGGCCCAACGCGGCCTCGATCGCGAGCAGTTCGTCAAGCAAGGCAAGCGGTTCGACTTCGCGATCGAAGCCGACAACCGCGTTCAAGTAAGACGCCGTGCCCGGCTCGCAATCGACCGGCTCGGTTTCATAAACCTTCGAGCAGGCCAGCGGGCCATGCAGCGCTGCGATTCGGTCGCGTGCGCTTCGGAGATTTTGCAACCGGTCGCCGACGTTGGAACCGAGCGCGACGGCCGTTTTCATCGGGCATGATCCTGCTGCAGGCGGGCGATTTGTTCGCGTGCAAGACGCAGGCCAGCCTTTGCCGTCCAGACGAACATTCCCGTAATGCAAAGCCCGGCCGTCACGCCTCCGAGTGCTCCGAGTATCACGGAGCCGACGGAGAGATGCTCAGTTTGAAGAAAGGACTTCGCAATCCAAACAGCAGCGATTCCTGCGGGTGCGCCCACTGCTGCGAGCGTGAGCGTGAGCAGTGTGACAACGCCGGCGGAAACCGACCGCCTCAGCGTGCCGACAAGGACCGAGGATGAAAGGATGCCCAGCGCGACAAGCGCAACCGCGAGAAGCATGGCGACCATGCCAAACGCGAACCCCGCGCCGATGATCAGGAGGAAGGCGACAAGAAAAAAGATCACGTTTTCAAACCCAGCACGTCCTGCATGTCGTAAAGGCCCGGGGGTTTTTCCGCCGCCCATTTCGCCGCGCGAATGGCGCCGCGCGCGAACGTCTCGCGGCTCGATGCCTTGTGCGTCAACTCCACGCGCTCGCCTTGTGCTGCATAGATGACGGTGTGATCGCCGACGACGTCGCCGCCGCGAATCGCGTGCATGCCGATCTCGGTCGAGGTGCGCTCGCCAACGATTCCCTGGCGGCCGTGGCGCACGTCGTTGTTGTAGGTGAGTCCGCGCACTTCGGCGAGAATCTCGGCGAGCCGTTTCGCCGTGCCGCTTGGCGCATCTTTTTTCAAACGATGATGCATCTCGACGACTTCGAGGTCGAAATCGGTGCCGAGGATTTCAGCGGCCTTGCGCGTGAGCCAGAAGAGCGTGTTCACGCCGACGCTGAAGTTCGGGGCGAAGACGATCGGGATGGAAGCCGATGCTTCCTGGATCATCGCCACCTGCTCGTCGGCGTGGCCGGTGGTTCCGATGACGAGGATCTTCTTGCTCGCGACGCATGCGCTCGCGACCGCCCCGGCGACGCTGTGATGCGTGAAGTCGATCACCGCATCGCATCCGCCAATCGCCGCCGCGAAGTCGTCGCCGGCATCGATTTCCGCCGACACGACAACCGCCGGATCGGACTTTGCGCAGGCGATGATCGCCTGTCCCATGCGGCCTTTCGAGCCGTTCATCAAGATACGCAGCGGAGTCATAGGGAAAGGCAGAAGGATGAAGGATGAAGGATGAATGGGAAGCGGCGGCTTCGCCGGGTGCCGCAATTCTTCATTTGATCAGATCGTAGCTCTGCAAAGTCGCGCGGAGTTTCTTTGCGCTGGGCTCGCTTAGCTCGCAGAGAGGCAGGCGGACGTCCGGTTGCATGAGGCCCGCCCATGAGAGCGCCGTCTTGATCGGCACCGGGTTCGCCTCGACGAAGAGGTCTTTGAACAGCGGGTAAAACTTGAAGTGCAGTTCGCGGGCGGCATCGGTTTCGCCCGACGCGAAAGCCTTCACCATCTCCGAGACTTCCTTTGGGATGATATTCGATGCAACGCTGACGACGCCGACCGCCCCCGACGCCATGAAGGCAAGCGTGAGCGAGTCGTCGCCCGACAAAATGTCGAACTCCGTCGGAAGCGCGTGGCGCAGTTGGTCCACGCGATCAACACTGCCACCGGCTTCCTTGATCGCGACGATGTTCGGGCAGGCCCTTGCGAGACGCGCGACGGTATCGACCCCGATCTCGATGCCGCAACGTCCGGGGATGCTGTAGAGCATGAGCGGCAGTTTTGTTGCCTCGGCGATTGCCTTGAAATGCCGAAACAGCCCTTCCTGCGACGGCTTGTTGTAATACGGGGCGACGATCAACGCGGCATCGGCTCCCGCCTTTTCCGCCTCAACGGTGAGCGCGATCGCCTCGCTCGTTGCGTTCGATCCCGTGCCGCCGATGACCTGGCATCGGCCACGTGCGAACTTCACCGCGAGTTCGATGACGCGGTTGTGCTCGGCGTGGTCGAGCGTCGCGGATTCGCCCGTCGTGCCGGTCGGCACGATGCCGGAGACGCCGTTCTCGATCTGAAACTCGACGAGCCGCTCGAACGCGGCTTCATCGATCCGGTCGTTGCGAAATGGCGTGACCAGCGCTGTAAAAGTTCCTCGAAACATTGGGCGCGAAGTGTCGGGTTGCCGGGCGGGTGAGTCGAGATTTTTTCGTCGCAGGAACACCAGATCGCTTCATGCGCCGAAAGGGCGCCCGTCACTTTGAAATTCCCAAATGCGGATTGGAAACTATTCTTCTGAAATGGCGAAGCCGATCGTCGCGAGTTATTGCACGACTTTTCTGAAACCCGAGATGCTGCATATTTACCGGCAGGTCAGCGGACTGCGCCGATATCAGACTTTTGTCATCACCAAGGAGCGCGTTCACGCGGACCGGTTTCCGTTCGACGACATCGAGATTATTCCAAAAAAGCCGCGCAAGAATTTCATCCGGCGGTTTTATTTGAAGCACATCCGCAAGCTGCCTGCGATTTACTATCGCGGCGAGTTGCAGGGAATGATGAAGATCTTCCGGCGGCGCCCGGCGGATTTGATGCACATCTATTTCGGACATACCGGCGTGCATCTGCTGCCATTCATCCGGGATTGGGACCGGCCATGCATCGTCTCGTTCCACGGAGCGGATGTAATGCTGAGACCGGAACATCCCGAATACGAAATGAACCTGCGCGAGTTACTGTCGGTCGCGCCGCTCGTGCTGGCGCGCTCGCGCTCGCTCTGCGGACGGCTTGTCGCGCTGGGGTGTCCCGAGGCGAAGATCCGGCTGAATCGCACCGGCATTCCGCTGGGCGAGTTTCCGTTCAAGCAGCGGATGATGCCAGCCGATGGTGAGTGGCGGTTCGTGCAGGCGTGCCGCTTGATTCCGAAGAAGGGACTGAAGACGGCTCTGCGTGCGTTCGCGTTGTTTCACGAGAAAAATCCGAAGGCCACATTCGTGATCGCGGGCGATGGTCCGATGCGGGGCGACATCGAAAAGACGGCTGCATCGCTGGGTTTGCAAGGCGCGGTCGAGTTGCGCGGCTTTTTGGCGCAGGCGGATTTGCGAGAGCTTTACAACAGGTCGCATCTGTTCGTGCATCCGAGCGAGTTGACCGAGGATCAAAACCAGGAGGGCATCCCGAACTCGATGCTCGAAGCGATGTCCACGGGATTGCCCGTGCTGGCGACGCAGCACGGCGGAATCCCGGAGGCGGTGACCGATGGAGCGACGGGATTTCTCGTTGCCGAAAAAGACCACGAAGCGCTATGCCGGATGATGGAGTTGATCACCGAGTCGGCGGATCACCTCTGCGTCATGGCCAGAGCCGCGTCGCAGTCGGTGAGCGATGAGTTCGAGCACGCGAAGCAGATCGCGAAGCTGGAGTCGTATTACGACGAAGCAAGGGAAATCAAAAACCTGAAGGCTGAGACCTGAAACCTGAAAGCGAAATCGCAATGTCGGAAGCTTCAGGTTTCAAGTTTCAGGTTTCAGGTTTCAAATCTTCCTTCGCGTATTTGTTCGAACGATTTCCTTCGTTCACCCAGACGTTCTGTTTTCGCGAGGTCGAGGAAATGTTCAGCCAGCGGATGGAGCCGGCTGTTTTTTCGATCCGTCCCGCGGATGATGGCAGCTCGTTCTCCAACAAGCTTCCCCGGAGTGTGCGTTACCTGCCTCTGGACGAGGAGTTGACGAAGCAGGTGCGCAGTTTACGCGGGGAACACAAAATCCGCTCCAGCGTCTGGGAAGTGTTCAGCACGTGGGGTGATCGCGGAGACAAGACGCGGATTTACGAAGCGGCGTGGCTCGGGCGCATTTTGAAAAA
This sequence comes from uncultured Verrucomicrobiae bacterium, assembly GCA_963751395.1. GTDB lineage: Bacteria > Verrucomicrobiota > Verrucomicrobiia > Chthoniobacterales > Chthoniobacteraceae > CAVVUC01. The sequence continues at coordinate 933,270 of CAVVUC010000002.1, forward strand.
CGAGGGAGTCCGTCACGTTCACACGCACTTTGGCGGCATTGCCGCGCGTACGGCCTTTTGGATCAAAAAGTTCTACGGCATCGGCTACAGTTTCACGGGTCACGCCAACGACATTTTCTGCGAAACACACTTCCCTGTTTCGCTTGGCGACCTCGTCCGCGAGGCGCGTTTCGTGGCAACTGTCACGGATTTCAGCCGCGACTGGCTGCGCGGAAAATTTCCGGAGCAGGCGCGAAAAATCCACCGTGTTTACAATGGGATTTGCGTCGGCAAATTCGTACCGGCGATTCCGGGCGCTGGCAGACCGCGCATTCTCTCAGTCGGGCGATGCATCGAGAAAAAGGGATTCAGCGATTTGATTGAGGCATGCAGGCTCTTAAAGCAGCGGGGCGTCTTGTTTGAATGCCAGATCGTCGGCGGGGGGCCGCTTGAAGCGGATTTGCGTGCTCAAGTCGATCGCAGCGGTTTGGCGGGCGAAGTGACGCTGACCGGTCCTCGCTCCGAGGGCGAAGTCATGGAACTGCTTGCCGGCTCGACGCTCTTCGCCCTCGCTTGCGTGCGCGAGTCCGACGGCGGGATGGACAACCTTCCGACGGTCATCATGGAAGCGATGTCGTGCGCGTTGCCCGTGGTTTCCACCAGCCTGGCCGGCGTGCCTGAGATGGTCGCGAACGGGGAGACCGGGTTTCTCGTTTCAGAAAAGCATCCCGTCGAACTCGCAGAGGCGATTGGCAGGTTGTTGCAGAACCCCGGGCTGGCGAGAACTCTTGGCGCCAAAGGCCGCGAGGTGGCTCTGCGAAAGTTTTCAACGGAGGTAACGACCCGGCACCTCAAGCACCTCCTGGCGCGCTACGGCAGGGTCAAGATCCCCATCGGCGCGCTGACCTCCGACCCCGCCCTGCTTCTTCGTCTGGCTCAGCGCCACACCGGCATCGGCGGCGTCCCGGGTTAAGCCCCGGGCTCGCCTTGCCAGCGGAATGCCTTCGGATTTGGCAGCCCGAGCTGGTCCAGAATGCGCGACACGATCGTGTCGGCGACGTCCCCAACCGTCTGCGGGCGGTTGTAGAAGGAGGGCGCGGCGGGCAGAACGAGCGCGCCGGCTTCGATCACGGTCACAATGTTGCGCGCGTGGACGAGGCTCCAGGGTGTCTCGCGCGGCACGAGGATGAGTTTGCGGCGCTCTTTGAGAAAAACATCCGCCGCGCGCAAGATCGTGCTGTCGCTGGTGCCGGCTGCAATGCGCCCGACCGTGCCCATCGAGCACGGGACGATCACCATCGCTTCAAACCGCGCCGAGCCACTGACGAACGGGACGTTCATGGTTTGATCGGCGTGCTGCTGGACAGCCTCGGGAACTTGCAACTCGTCGATCTCTTCGCGAATCACCTGTCGCGCGTGGTTGCTCAGAACGAGATGCACTTCGTGTTCGCGAGGATCGATCGAGGCGAGCAGCCGCTGGAGATAAATTGCGCCGCTCGCGCCGGTGGCTGCGAGGACGAGTTTCATTGGGCCGTCGATGCCTTGAGATAACTTTCGAGCGCTGCGTTCCATTTCACCCAATCGCTGCCGTAATCGCTTCCGAGGAAAATTTGCAGATCGCTGAGCGCTTCGTCGTGGAAGGGGTGGTTCGATATTTTCGCGATGTCCAGAAAAGCGCGCAGCTTGACGGAATCCGAACGATTCATCATGTCGGTAAAAAAGACACTGAGCACGGTTTCGGGAGTATTTGGATTGAGCAGGAGCGGTTTCACTTTGGTGTAGTCTTCGTCCGGCAGCAGATTCGAGATGTGATTCGCCGCCTGCACCTGGCCCTCCTCGGGCAGGGTGGGGAGCATGTTGATGAGAATCTGGGCCGTCTGCAATTCGGTGACGTTCGATCGAAGCACCTGGTCGATCTTGCCTTCCCAAACAGGCATCGCCGGCATTGCTGGCGCGGGTGTCGTTGCGGGTGTCGGTGCGGCCTTTGGTAAAGCGGGAGGGATCTGCGCGATGGGAGCAATCCCGGGCAAGGGTGAGGTAACCGTCTGGATCGAGTGCTGCTGCCTTCGGGTAAGGAGCCAGAGCGAGGCTGCAATGCCAATGCCTGCAACGAGAAGGATGATGGCGACAGTGCGTGAGTTCATTTCAATGACACGCCCCCATCCTAATGGAGGTGATTGCGAAATGCGAGGGACCGCCACAAATAAAACCGGGCACATTGCGGTGTCCGGTTTTTTTGAGAGCCACCTATGAGGAAAGCTGGTCGTCGTTGAAACTTGTCCGTCAAAACGGAATGTCGTCCTCTTCCGCCGGCGGTTCGAGATCGGGGTCCGCGGGTTCCCGTTTCGGTGGAGGAGTCGCCCGTGAACCGCTGGCGGCCGGACGCGAACCGCCTCCGCCTTCGGAGTCGGGACGCGATCCGAGAAGCTGCATTCCTTCGCCGACGACTTTCAGTTTGCTGCGTTTCTGGCCTGTTTGCTTGTCATCCCATGTGTCCATCTGCAAGCGGCCTTCGATGAAAACCGGACGGCCCTTTTTCAAAAACTCGCCGGCGACTTCGGCCTGGCGGCCCCAGAGCGTCACGTCGATGAAGGTGACTTCTTCACGCTTCTCGCCATTGTCGGCGGTATAAACACGATTGACAGCGAGGCCGAGTTCGGCGACGGCGGTGCCCTTGGGCGTGTAACGCACTTCAGGGTCGCGCGTGCAATTCCCCATCAACATGACTCGATTGTAGCTGGCCATAGGTGTTACTTCGCGGCTTCTGCTTTTGCTCTACGCGGCTTCTGCGCCTTCTTCGGGCGGAGCTTCTCGTAGTGCTGGCGATAGACGTCGGCATCGAGTTTGAATTTGGCGGTGAGCTTCTCGATGATTTGGGGCTCGCCTTCGAAGATGAAGTTCACAAAGTGCCCCGCGTCGAGCGGACCTGCGACATAGCTAAACTGTCGCTTCTCCATTTTCTGAACCTGCTCGATTTTCGCGCCTTCCTTTTTGAATTCGCCTTCGAGCCGGTCGATCAACTCCTTCACGGAATCTTCGTTGCCTTTGGTGTTGAGGACCAACAGTCCTTCGTATCGGTTTTTCATTTTGGTTTTCGGTTAATTGAATTTGTTCATTGCTGCTTCGGCACCGTGTTGCTGCGCATATCCGATCGCGGCCACCGCACGATCGAGAGTCTCTTCGAGGATCGCCTTCTCCTCTTTGTGAAAATGGCCGAGCACGTGATCGGTCATCGGTCGTCCGTCCGACGCGCCGATGCCGACGCGGAGCCGGGGAGTGTTGCCGACGAGATCGAGGATCGACTGCAGGCCGTTGTGGCCGCCGGACGATCCGCCTTTGCGGACGCGCAGCTTGCCGAGCGGCAGCGCAACATCGTCCAGCACGACCAAGATTTCCCCGGCCGGGATTTTGTAGAACTGGCTCACGGCTGCGACCGGTTGACCGCTGAGATTCATGTAACTCTGCGGCTTGCAGTAATGCACGCCGCCTTTCGACGCAACGTCGGCGCGCCAGTTCTTTTCGGCCTTGAAAGCGACTCCGGCATCTGCGGCAAGTTTGTCGAGAATCATAAATCCGACGTTGTGTCGCGTGGCGGCATACTCACGGCCCGGGTTACCGAGACCGACGATGAGACGGAAGTGCAGATGGTGAATTGTGACTTGTGAATGGTGGATGGGAACCACGAGCGCGCGGGCGTTGAACTCCAAGGTCTATTCACCATCTCCCATTCACTATTCACGATTTCACTTCTTCTCCGTCTTCGCTTCCGCGGCGGGAGCTTCCACCTTCTTCTCCTTGATGACCTCGGGCTGGGTTGCGGCCTCGGCGGCTGGCGCGGCTTCCTCCACGTTCGGAGCGGCGACGATGAACACGGTGAGGTCGGGATCTTGATTCGCCGCGACGCCTTCCGGCAGGACGATGTCTTTGATGTGAATCGAATCGCCGATGTTGAGAAGCGAGACATCGACATGGATGATCTCCGGCAGATTTTGCGGGAGACACTCGATCTCCATCGAGCGAATCATCTGCTCGAGAATGCCGCCGAAGTTCTTGACGCCGTTCGCTTCGCCGATCGGCTCGACCGGAATTTCCGCCGTGATCTTCTGGTCGCGCGACACGGCCCGGAAATCGACGTGCAGAACGCCTCCGCCGAGCGGGTGATGCTGCACTTCCTGGATCAGGGCCATGCGGCTCGACTTCTTGCCCGCGTCGTCGATCTCAAGATCGACGAGGATGTTTTCGCCCACCGCGTGGCTGAGCAGATTCTTGATGTCTCGCTCGGCGACCTGCAGCGGCTGCGGCTCGTCCTTGCCGCCGTAAATGACGGCCGGAACCACGCCTTGCGATTTCAGTTTTTTCACCGCGGAACGCCCGACGTGCGGACGAGTCTGCGCCAGTAATTTTACTTGTTTAGCCATATATCAAACTTTGTTTTTTGAATCGCTGATCTCGAATAGCGAACTCACCGATTCATCATTGTGAATGCGCTTAATACCTTCGCCGAGCAGTCCCGCAATGCTCAGAACCTTGATCCGGCAATCGTCCCCGGTGCGAACGGGAACGCTGTCGGTCGTGATGAGTTCTTCGATCTGCGAATTTCTCAGCCGCTCAATAGCCAGGTCCGACAGCACTGCGTGCGAAACGCCGGCGTAGATATTTAGCGCGCCGTGTTTCTTAAGGATGCTTGCCGCACTTGTCAAGGTGCCAGCCGTTTCCGTGAGGTCATCGACCAGCACGACGTTGCGCCCCTCGACCTCGCCGATCACGTAAAGCGACTTGATCTCGGTCGCGCTCTCGCGGCGTTTCGCGACGATCGCGAGCGGAGCGTGGAGCGCCTGCGAATAGGCCGACGCCATTTTCAAACCGCCCACGTCGGGCGAAACAACGACAAGGTTTTCCAACTGCTTCGAGCGCCAGTGCTGGATGAGCACCGGCAGCGCGTAAAGGTGATCGACCGGAATATCGAAAAATCCCGCAACCTGCTGCGCATGAAGATCGACCGTCAGCACGCGATTGACTCCCGCCGCGACAAGAAGGTTTGCGATGAGTTTGGCCGTGATCGGCACGCGCGGCTGGTCTTTGCGGTCCTGGCGCGCGTAGCCGAAGAAAGGAATGACCGCCGTGATGCGCGACGCGCTCGCCCGCCGTGCCGCATCGACGAGGATGAGCAGTTCCATCAAGTTCTGATTCGACGGCGGGCAGGTCGGCTGAACGATGAACACGTCGCGTCCACGGACGTTTTCGTTGATCTTCACGCAGGTCTCGCCGTCGGGAAACGAAGTGACCGTGGCATCCCCGAGCGGCACGCCGATGAAATCCGCGATCTGCGCCGCCAGGGCAAGATGGGCGGAGCCTGAGAAGATTTTCATTTCGGAGTTGTAGCGGATCATGCGTCTTGGATTTCGAGGGATGCCGACTTTAGAGGGGACTTTTCGAAATTCAATTTCTAATTTTTCGAAGGGCTGGAAAAGTTCGGGTGTGATTGAAAGTGGTGCCTTCTGCGACTGGCGCGTTCAAGGAGCGGCGTGCTTCCAGCCGCCGAACCAAATACCAGCCGCGCAGCGCAAATATCATCGTGGCCGGGAACTTTGGCATGGCGCTTCGCGCGGCGGTTTGGTTCGGCGGCTGCAAGCACGCCGCTCCTTGACGCCTCCCGTGCTCTCGTCACTCTCGCGAATTCTTTGGACGCGATTTCAATCACACCGGAAAAGTTCCTCAATAGACAAGATTCCGCTTGCATAGTTCAGTGGCGGTCTTCAGCGTCCGTGTCACGCGCCCACCGCTATACTGTTTTAGCGGAAGCGCTCACGAGACAAGTGGGAAATATGAGAGCACTTGATTCTTCGGCATTCGTGCAGGGCACGAATCTGCGGCTCCCTTTTGTCTCCATGTTCCAGCGATTCCTGATGTCAATCGGGTTGGCTCTGCCGACAAGGACCGCTTTCCAGGACTTTTCTGCTCCGGACTGTGCCGGGCCGTTACAAACCGGGAGGAATTCAGTCCATTGCCTGCGCATCGCCGGGCAGGCTTCAAACCCGATCGTGCATCGCTCTGCAAATTCGCCACCGGCGGAAATCTTTCCGTGGCTCAAATTTTTTTGAAAGAACCAACATACAAACCCCGTATGGAGATGAAACGACAACCAAACCAACCAAACAACGATACCCATGAAAACACATGTTTCCTCCAGCGCGGTCAGCGCGTCACAGTCCTGTGGCGCGGCGTCCCATAAACCAACCATGAGCGTCCGCTTGCGGCGCTTGTCATTCTTCCTCCGATCTCATGCACCGGCAGCGGTAATCTGCGGTTTCCTGTTGGTGACAAGTCTGGCCGCACACGCCACGGTGCAGACTTGGAATCCCGATGGCACCTACAGTGGAGACGGGATTTGGGACGCAGGAATCAATCCGAATTGGGATATTGGTTCCACCTGGACCAACGGCAACGACGCGGTGTTCAGCGGCACTGGGGGAACGGTCACGCTGGCCAGCCCAAACCCGAGCGTGAAAACCCTGACTTTCGGCGCGTCCGGGCCTTATTTGCTGGGGGGAAGCACCCTGACATTGACGGGCGGCACCATAACCGCAAACAGTGATGCGATAATCTCCAGCGCGGTTACTTCCTCGGTCCCTCTCACTATGACCATAAACAGCAACGCGACGATCTCCGGTGCGATTACTTCCACGGCGGGGCTAACCATGACGGGAACTGGCGTGCTGACATTGACTGCGAACACCAACCTCGGCTCCAACAGTCTGACGGTTGATCTAGCTATGTTGAACATCAACAGTGGCGGCGGCGTCTCCAACACAGCCGGCAGCGGTTATATCGGCAACAATGCCGGTTCCAATGCCTCAGTGACGGTCTCCGGTGGTTCGACGTGGACCGACCAAGGCCACCTTGTGGTTGGTAATTCCGGCATTGGGTCGCTCACGGTTACCAGCGGTGGTGCCATATCCAATACCAGTCGCTACAGCAACGGCTATATCGGCAACAATGCCGGTTCCACTGGTACAGTTACGGTATCCGGTGCCGGTTCGACGTGGCAATGCAATGGCTACTCCAGTTATGGTTCCGGCTATGGCGGCTCTCTTTACATCGGCAATTCCGGCACCGGGACGCTCACGATCAGTAGCGGCGGCAATGTATCCAATGGCACCATATCCGGCGGCGGCGCCTATATCGGATACAATGCCGGCTCCACAGGCGCAGTAACGGTATCCGGTGGCGGCTCGACATGGACGGACAAGAACGATCTCGTCGTAGGTAATGCTGGCACCGGTGCGCTCACAGTTGTCGATGGAGGTTCCGTATCCAATACCAGTCGCGGCAGCGGCTATATTGGCAACTACGCGGGCTCCATCGGCACGGTAACGGTGTCTGGTGCCGGTTCGACGTGGCAATGCAATGGCTACTCCAATTATGGTTCCGGCGATGGCGGCTCTCTTTACATCGGCAATTCCGGCACTGGCACGCTTACGATCAGCAGCGGCGGCAATGTATCCAATGGTACCATATCCGGCGGCGGCGCTTATATCGGTAACAATGTCGGCTCCACAGGCGCGGTGACGGTATCCGGTGGTGGCTCGACATGGACGGACAAGAACAATCTCGTCGTAGGTAATGCTGGCACCGGTGCGCTCACAGTTGTCGATGGAGGTTCCGTATCCAATACCAGTCGCGGCAGCGGCTATATTGGCAACTACGCGGGCTCCATCGGCACGGTAACGGTGTCTGGTGCCGGTTCGACGTGGCAATGCAATGGCTACTCCAATTATGGTTCCGGCGATGGCGGCTCTCTTTACATCGGCAATTCCGGCACTGGGACGCTCACGATCAGCAGCGGTGGCACCGTATCCAATGGTACCATATCCGGCGGCGGTGCCATTATCGGCAACGGCGTCGGCTCCAGCGGCGCAGTAGCAGTGTCCGGTGGAGGCTCGACGTGGACGGACAAAGGCGATCTCTACGTTGGCAATTCCGGCACGGGCACGCTGACAATTACCAACGGTGGCCATGTGTCCAACAAGTCCGGCTACATAGCTTATTCGGCCACTTCCAGCGGGACGGTGACGGTTTCCGGCAGTGGCTCATTGTGGACGAACACTGGCAGTCTCTCTCTCGCCAATTCCGGCACCGGCACGCTGACGATCATTGATGGCGGCTCCGTCACAGTTTCCGGCGCGACGACGATCGGAAGCGGCAATGCTTTACAGTTTAACGGCAACCCAACGCTTAACACTGGTTCGCTCGTAGTGGCTGGCGGCACACTCCGAACCATTGGCACTGCAAATTTTTCCAACTCTGTTACGATCTCGACCGGTGGAATGTTTGCCGATTCCAACGGTTTCAACTCGACCTTCTCCGGTGTTATTAGCGGAACACTTGCCGGCCTTACCAAGGTGGGCGAGGGCCAAATAAAGCTTTCTGCATCGAACACATACACTTTCGGGACAACGATCAACGCGGGCACGCTCCAACTTGGCAATGTGGCTGCATTGGGGAATGCGACCGGCACTTCATTGGGAGGCGTGACGATCAACGCCGGCACGCTTGATCTGAGAGGTTACAACCCAAGGCTTGGCGCTCTGAGCGGAAGCAGCGGAGGGTTGATCACGACCATGCGCACCGGTACAACCGCGACGCTTACCACCTACAGCACGGTCGGCTCAACCTACGAGGGACACCTTAGCAATGGCACGAGTCCGCTCGCCGTGCTCGCCTTTATAAAAACGGGCACAGGCGTGCAGGTCCTGTCCGGCTCGAACAGCTACAGCGGCGGGACGACCATTAACTCGGCCGGCAACTTGGAACTCGGTAATGCCTACGCGCTGGGTGCGACGACGGGCAGCCTGGCCGTGAACTTTGGAACGCTCGACCTTCACGGGTTCAGTCCCACCGTCGGCTCGCTGAGCGGCAACGCCGCCGGGGTGATCACGACGAAGGTGGGTGGACTTGCAACATTGACGACAAACGGCGCGAATGCCACGACCTACGCAGGAACGCTGACCGATGGCACAGGCCAGCTTGCACTGGTGAAGGGCGGCATGGGAATGCTGACGCTTTCGAACAACAACAGCTACAGCGGCGGGACGACGGTGAACGGGGGAACGCTTTACGTAGGTGCTGCTGGCACGCTCGGCTTGAATGTGAATACGAGCAACATCGCCGTAAATGCTGGCGGTAATCTCGTAGTCACCGCCACAGCGAACGTCGGCAGTAATCAGACGGCTTCGATCAGCAGTTCGGCAGGTGGTCTCGGTGGCATCGGCGTGGCCTACACGCCTGCGTCGCTCTCGGCTCTCACAAGCGGCACGCTGGACACGGCGGGCACCGGAGCAAACGGAGGCGTCTTCGGAATCAACTATGCCGGGACCGCCGGGATCACCAGCCTTGCGGCACTGGACACGGCGCTCAACACCGGCGGTGCCAGCGGCCACTGGTTTCTCGGAGCACAAACAACCGGCACCTTCAACGGAGCGACGTTGGATCCGGCCAGCGACGACATCTATCGCCTCGGCGGGGGCGGCGGCACCTTGGCATTGAGCGGGACGACTGTCTTTACGAGCACGACTGCCGCGGTGCAGGCCGGTTCGACGAGCACCAACGGCAACGGCAAGGTGGTTTTTTCCTCCAGCAACAGCTACATGGGCGGGACGACCATCAACGGGGGCACGTTGCAGTTTGCAAAGAGCGTGGCCATGCCCAGTTCGGGAACGGTCACGACCGGTTCCGGTGCGATCCTTGCGGTCAATGTCGGTGGAGCAGGGGAATTTACGTATAGCAGCAGCGGGGTCGGCTCGATCGGGGCGCTTCTCTCGGGCACCGGCGGTCAGGGCGCACCGGTCACATGGGCGGCGGGCTCGATCCTTGGGCTGGACACCACCAGCGCCAGCGGAACTTACTCCGGCGCGATCGCCAACAGCGGCGCGAACTCCCTTGGCCTGGCCAAGCTCGGCACCGGCACGCTGACGCTCACCGCCAGCAACACTTACACCGGTGCGACCAATGCAAGCTCCGGCACGCTGAACGTGAACAATTTCCTCGCGAGCCAGACTCTGAACGTCGCCTCCGGGGCAACCCTGAACCTGAACTCGACCGCGGCCACCGGCACCGCCAGCACCGTGAACGTGGGCGGAGTGGCCAGCTTTACCGGCACCAGCGCCGCGATCTACAAGGTGGGCTCCCTGAACATCCTGACCAGCGGCACAGCGGCGCTAACCGCGCACACCGGAGGAAAGGCGAACGTGAAGGTCCTCGACCTATCGGCGTTGACATTTAATGGAACGACCACAGGCACGTCGGGGTTTGTCGATGGCGGGGGCAAAGCGGCGAGCTCCTTTGGCGAAGGGATTGTGGATTCAACCGCTTACTCGACTCTGGCCGAAGGATCGCCGTCCGACCTGCAACTGGCTGGCGGCAACCTCGCTTCGCCGGCTCCGGTGCCGGAGCCGGGGATGGTTGGCTTAATCGTGGTCGGCGCTGGCGTTTTCGTCCTTTCGCGCCGCCGGTTTTGAGCGCGTGCGGCAGGCTCACGAAGTGGTTCATGAAATCGGCGAACTGTTGAAGTTCATCGACCGTTGGAAAACCGAATCGCCCCTCCTTGCTGGTTGCAAATTGCGTGTCCTCGTTATTCACTCCGCGGATGGACGCGAGTGAGTTGCGGTTTTTCAATCCGTATGCGGACATCGTCCATACGGAGAACCGGCTGCCACACTGGCAGCAGGCGGGCGCGGTTTATTTCGTGACGTTTCGTCTGGCGGACGCGCTGCCGAAGCATTTGCTCGATGAACTGGAAGCCGGGCGCGAGGTGTGGCTGCGACAGCATCCGAGGCCGTGGACGCCGAAGGTGGAGCGCGAATATCATGAGCGGTTTTCCGGCGCGGTCGAGCGATGGCTTGACGCCGGACACGGCGGATGCGTTTTGCGGCGACCCGAATGCCGCGCGATCGTGGCGGGTGCGCTTCGGCATTTCAACGGCGAGCGGTGCGCGCAAATTGCGTGGGTGGTGATGCCGAATCATGTTCACGCGTTGTTTGTGCTTAATGCGGAGTGTGCGCTGGAGGAGTTGCTTCAGAACTGGAAGCGTTTCTCGGCCCGGGAAATCAACAAGCTCAATGGGAAGACCGGCAACAGCTTGTGGCAGAGGGATTATTTCGACCGGCTGGTGCGCGATGAAGATCATCTGCGAAATTGCGTGCGCTACATCCGGCGGAATGCGGCGAAGGCGAAGCTGCGCGCCGGCGAATTCGAGCTTTACGAGAGCGATCTGGCAAAAGGGGTGGAGTAACAAGGAGCGGCGATTTGCAATCGCCGAACGTGAAAAAGTGCTCGCGGTGTGAGGAGGGATGGGCCGGCGATTGCAAATCGCCGCTCCCTGATGGCGAGTGTCGCACGCGCTGCTTCAGGTAATCCCGCAACGAGGTGTGCTGCAACTGCCAGCCTTGCCCGCCCAAGTCAGATTGGCGGTTCGAATTTACCGGGTCAGCTTCAGAGCGGATCGAGGTGTTTGCTTTGTCTCTGAGAACATCTGCCTGAAACATGCTTCCATCGCAGCGGTGAACGCCCCGCAGTCCATAAGCGGCGATGCCTGCATCTTGTCGCGCAGGTTCATCCGAATCCAGCGCAGTCTGTCCGTGTCCTTAGCCAGCGCGACAGCGACGTCGATGTAGGCTTCGGAAGTGAAGGCCACGGTTTCGGGCAAGCCGACCGCGTTCAGCAGACTCACGCCGACTCTCGAAACATGACTCTGTCCGGCCAGTGAAACCACGGGAGCGCCCATCCACAGCGCTTCGCAAGTGGTCGTAGTTCCATGGTAGGGGAAACTGTCCAGCGCGATGTCCACACGATGATACTCCTCAAGATGTTCCCGGATCGTGGGGGCGTAACCGCCAAAATCCAGACGCTCCTCTTCGATTCCGCCTTGCACAAACAAATCAGTCAGTTCACGTCTGACAGTCGAATCCCGGAGAGCCCTGGCTTTCAACTTCAGGTGAGAGCCCGAAACTCTTTGAAGAATGGCAATCCATGACTCGAACAGCCGTGGATTGAGTTTGGCCATCTGATTGAAGCAGCCGAAGGTAATGTAACCGTTCTCGACGAATGGCGGTGGAGCCAGCGCAATGCCCGCGTCTGGAGGTTGGTAGCACCACGCGCAGGAGGCCAGTTGCACCAACCGCTCGGTGTGAAGGTGGTCGGTCGCGCCCGGCGGATCGGCCAGGATGTCGGAGATGCGGTAATCCATCGCAGGAAGGCCGGTGGTTGCGGGATAACCGAGATAGCTTGCCTGAATGGGAGCCGGGTTCAGCGCAAACATCTCAAGCCGGTTCAGCGCGGTGTGTCCGCTTAGATCGACAAGAATATCGATGCGATCGTTCCAAACAGTTTGGGCAAGGGCGCGGTGAGACAGATCGGCGGTATGTCGCCAGACATCGGCTTTTCTCTTCAAGCGCTCCGTAACCGTGTCCGGTGTCCTCACATCCGAATAGGCATAAACCTCGAACTGTGTGCGGTCGTGACCGGCAATAAGTGGCTCGATAAATGTGCCAACCGGATGCTGACAGAAATCGGCCGAGACATAGCCGATCCTCAGCTTTCCTTCTTTGGAACCGCTGCGAGACTTGTGCCTGAGTGACGGGCGAAATCTTTTTGAAACGCCCAAGCCCCATTGCCGGTGCTTCTCGAAGACCTCATGCGGGTCCGCGTCCGCCAGATAGTGAAGACAAAGCAACAGATTGTCGTGGGCTTCGGGCGAGTCAGGTTTCGCATGAACAGCTCGTTGATAGAACTCCATCGCTTCGGCTGCTTTGCCGCTCTCCTTTAGCAATCTTGCTATGTTGTTCAGTGCGCCCGGCATGTCTGGCTGGCGTTTGATGACATGTTGGAAACACTCCAATGCCTCGGTATTAAGTCCCAGGTCAGTGCAAACAGCTCCGAGGTTACTCAATGCCGAGATCATTCCGGGTTTGAGAATAATCGCCCGAGAAAAGCTTTGGGCAGCCTCGCGCAATTGGCCGAGATCCTTAAGGACGACTCCCCGGTTGTTGTTCAATTCCGGGGTATCCAGGCCGTTCCTGAGTGCCTTGTCATACAAGTCCAGAGCCTCAACCGGGCGTCGGCAGGATTGCAAAGCACAGGCATAGTCGTAGTTGCATTCGGGATGGTCGGGATGGCACCGGACAGCTTCTTTCAGCACGTCCAAAGCATTTGCATAATCCTTCAAGCCCAGCAGCAGTTGGCCCCAGTTATGCCAGACTGCGCCGACTTTGGGGTTCAACTGGGAAGCCTTTTTGTAGGACTTGAGGGCTTCGGGAAACTGTTTGTTGGTCTCGAAGGCCACGGCAAGGTGATAACGCGCTTCGACAGAGGAGGGGGCCGCTGCGCACGCCTTCCCAAGCATGGTGATCGCTCCCTTGACGTGATTTGCTTCCAGTAACGCCAAGCCATACTGAAGCAATCCTTCCGCGTAACCCGGCTTGATCCTGAGCGCGCGTTGAAAAAGGGCCATTGCCTCCTCCTGTTCGCCACTTTCTCTAAGAGACGCAGCCAGACTGACCATCGCTTCGGGAAACTCCGGTTGGACCTCCAGGGCGCGGCGGCAGCATTCGACTGCCTTTTCCAGATTGCCCTGACTGCTCCAGGCTTCTCCAAGGTTACTCAGGTAAGTGGCGTTGTCTGGATCCAGTTCCAGTGCCTGGTCGATCAGTTCCACGGCACGATCGCTCTTGCCCGACTCATGCGCCAGGACGCCGAGCAAATGCCATGCGTCCGCGCGGCTGGGATCGGCTTCGAGAGTTTGTCTGCAAAGCTCCTCCGTTTCACCCAGTCGTCCACTTGCGTGCGCTGCAATCGCTTTGCTCATTAGCTCCGAGCAGGAGGGCAGAGCCCGGGTTTCGTGTCCGGCAACTGGTGACTCAGCTTTGCCGATTAACTTTTCCAAGAGCGCTCCAAGTTGGTCACCGATAGCCTTGCTATCAAGAAAGGTTGGTTTGGAGGACATTCGCGCCTTTAGCGTATCGCTCAGGTGCCTGCGATAGATCGAATCCGTCGCCAGCCGGACCGCCAGCTCTATGTAAGCCTGCTCACTTTCAGCAATAAGCTCCGGCAAGCCCAACTCGAGAAGCATTGAGGCGGCAAGGCATGCACGCTGAGTGTCTCCTTGTTGAACGACTGTCGGAATTCCCAGTTCGAAAGGATCAACCATCGAGATGCTTCCGGTAAATGGAAAGGTGTCGAGATAGACATCCCCCAGCTTCTGTATCTCCATGACCTCCGAGCGATTGGGCAGGCCGGGAGCGAGCACCAGGCGATTCTCGTCGATGCCATGCCGCCGCATGACCTCCTTTAGACTTCGCTCGAACTGCTTTACAGGAAAGCCGCTCGCCCAGTTCGGATTGAATGGAATCAAGAGCAGGCGTGAATCCTTGACCTGTTTCAGGATCTCCGCCCATGTCTCCTGCATCTCGGGAATGATTTTGTAACAGGTCGCTCCGCTGACAAATACGACGGAATCCTCTGGTATTCCCAGGCTGCCGCGATCGAATCGCTTTTCAGCCGGTTGTGCGTCGATGGAAAAATCAAAGCCACTTGGCGAACCTTCGAGCAGCAGAAGTTTCTCGGTGTGATGGTCGCTGGAACCATCGAATTGCGTTAGCTTGCCGGTGAGATAGCCATCGACATGCCGCATGCCGCTGGTCAGCGGTGAGTTATAGGTCACTATTTGAATCGGAGCCATCCGGTGAAGCGCCAGCAGGACAATTTGACTTGTCACTGCAGCCACGTTGGTTCCGATCAAAAGCACATCCAGTTCGGCTTCGCGAATAGTCCTGACCTGTTCTGCCAGGGAGTGAGGTAACTGAGCAAAAGAGTCAGAGTTGGCGCGGCAGTAGTCCTCGATGTCGCTTGTCCCGACCTGTAGTGCGAATAGACAAACCTCGAACGTGTCCCGATCCAACAGCATCGTAGGGATGGTTGTATAGGTTTCCGTCTGCCGCCCAAAGTGCGCGTTCAAAAAGCCGACTTTTATCTTTCTTCGGTTCGTAGGTCTTGGGCGCAAGCTCGCATCCAACGCTGCGCCATTCTTCTTGAGTGTGAATTCCAGGATGCTCGCGCGACGCGACATCACTTCCTTGAGGTTCGCGCGGGTGAAGTAGAACGGAATGACGTTTAGGTGCTGGGTAAAGAACAACGCCGCACGGAGAGTCAGGTGTGCGTCGGGCGCATCACGGATACGCTCATCAATCGAGCGCGCCCAATCGAGGATATGAGTGTGGTAAAGCTCCGATTCCGCCGGGCGCATGCAAACCAGTGGAGGGTGAAAGACATAGCCGACGTAGTCTTCGATAAACCAGACGGGAACCGATTCCAGGCCAGTGGGCGCAACGGCATGATGAGCCGGTCGAAACAGCATGTGGGCCATCAGATGGCGGACATCAAACTCATGACTGCGATCCGGTGTCTCGCGCAGGGCATCGGCCAAGATGTTGGCAATCTCCCTTTCCTGAGTGCTCAATAGCTCATTCTGCAGGCCGCTCTTAAGCATAAGGCGGTAAACGTGTCCGAAATCAGATTGAAAGAGCTGGTGCAGCGTTGCCCGTTCAGCCTTGGTAAGAAACTCAACAAGTCCTAGTCGCAACGACTTTAATTCTTCAGCCGCCTCTGGAGGACTATCCCGGTAGGCAGTAATTAAATGCTCGATGTTGTGGACCTCTGCCTGACCGAAGAATGCATTGAGATCCTGTGGAGACTCTGTCGAGTGTGTCTCAACGCCCGAGCCCACAGGCGAGGGGACTTGCTTTAGAATTTGCTCAGCCATGGCGGTCATTTCCTGAGTGGGCGCAAGCTTGAGTCCTTCCTCGACGTGAGCGATCGCTGCCTTGTAATGGCCTTGCGCGATCAGACTTAGTGCGTTTTGGAAAGCGGCTTGCGCATAGTGTTGCTTTCCGCGTCGGTTCAACTCATCGCGCTCCCCGGCCGGCAGGTAGCTGCGGACAATGTCCATGGCCCGCCCCATGTCGGCGGTGATGGCAGCGGTTTCCAGTAGGGTGGAAGTGCCCGAACTGCCGTGCAATCGGTAGCAGGCCATGATCTCGGGATGATACCAGACCGGGTAGGATGCCGAGATGCGCATCCACATTTCCCAATCGAGAACATGGTTCGGAACACTCCAAAATGCGCCGAGGCGTTCATAGACGGATCGCCTGACTACGATCGATGCGCATTGGAGGCGTTGCTTCACTGCCAGTCGCTGCAGCCATCCATCGAGAACACCGGGTTTGTCGCTTTCAAGATCAGAGACGTAAACCGGTTGCCCATCCGGCGAGATATGTGCGTGGCGGCAGAAGGCGGCACCAACCGAGTTATCGCCATGGAGTCCTTCGCGCAATTTCGAATAGAACCCTTCGAGCACAAGATCGTCCGCATGAAGAATGTGAACCCACTCGCCGCGCGCGCGTTCGATGCAGGCGTTCCAGTTGTCGCGACCGGAGATGCCTTTGCTGTGGCGATGCACAGTTATGCGGTTTCCGGCGACATCTCGAACGAGACCGGCGACATCGCAGTTGGTCGAGGCGTTGTCGAGCACCTCGATTTGCATGCTCGAATCACCGGAGGAGGCGGCGAGGACACTTCGCAGCGCCTGTTCGAAGTATTGGGGATTCGGGTTATACGCCGGAATCATTACCGACCAAAACGGCCTGTCCGTGATGGCAGGATCGACTGGCGCGATGGTCGGCGGCCTCACAAAGGCTTACTGGAGAAGCTTGAGGACGGACTGCGGCATTTGATTCGCCTGGGCGAGCATCGCCGTGCCGGCCTGGACGAGGATATTGTTCTTCGCGTAGGCCGTGCTTTCCTGCGCCACATCGACGTCGCGGATGCGCGAGATTGCAGACTCGAGGTTCTGGCCTTCGATCTGGAGCGTTGTGGTGGCGACATTCAGCCGGGATTGCGATGCGCCCAGCGTTGCGCGCTCGGTGGCGATTTGCTGGATCGCGTTGATCACCATGCTGCTCACATTGGCGGTTGTGGCTGTCACGTCGAATGCCGGCGGTGTCGTCTGGGCGAGCAACGTCTGCATCGCGCCACTCTGCAAATCCGTCTGGGCCATCGTCATCGTCTGCCCTGCGCCTTCCCCGATCGTCACAGTGAGGCCGGCGGGGTTGGGGCCGAAAAGCTGAATGCCATTGAACGTGCCGAGCGGAGTAGCGACGCCAGCGCCGCCGACGGTGTCTCTAAGCTGCTGTTGCAGCGCGCTGAACTCTGTCTGGTAAAGAGCCACGTCGGTTGAGTTCTTTGTCACGTCCTGTGAGAGCATCGACAGTTCGCTCATGCGGGAGAGCACACTGCTGATGCTGCTCATAAAGCCGTCGGCTGTCTGAATGTAGGAGATGGCATTCTGGACGTTTGTGGCCGCGGCGGAGAGGCGTTTGTTTTGCGCCATCAGTTTCTCGGAAACAGCCAGTCCGGCGGCATCATCGGAGGGCTGCACGATTTTCGAGCCGGAACTCAGTCGAGCAAGGGACTTGCTCAAGGCTTCCTGGCTTTGACTCAGGTTACGGGCGCTTGCGATGGCGCTGGTGTTGGTGTTGATGATCATATTGCTGGTTTTTTTCGGTTTCGGTTAAAGCGGTTTCAGATTGAGTTGCGGCACCTCGCCTCCCGAAGGCCGGGCTGCGCTCAGGTTGCTTTCCTTGATCTGCTTGTAGATCTCGTTGCGGAAGATCGCGAGGTCCCGCGGTGCCTCGATGCCGATCCGGACCGCATCGGAATCGATCCGGTTCACCCGGATTTCGATGCTGTCTCCGATCATGATCCCCTGGTTGACTTTTCGGCTGAGGATTAACATGACCGGCCTTCGCTCCGTTTGTCGATCAGCGGGTGCCGGGTGGAATATTTTTCCGAGTTGGCAATGATGACCTGTTTCGCAAGGAGGGTGTGGCGGTTCACAATCAGGGGCCCGATGAGGTTCACGGTCACGAACTGCGGTTCCGTCGAACGGATGGTGACGATGTTCAACACCAGCGCATCTTCCGCGGAACGGATCTGGAGGCAGTCGGCGTCCTCGTCACCAAGCTCGATTTCGTAGCCGGGGATCAATCCCTGCGGCTCCAGGGCGACGAAGCTGACCTCGTCTCCGTCCATGGATCGCATCGAGATGAACGGCCAACTGCTTTCGATCGGTGTCAGCTCGAATCGCCGGAGATCGGAGAGGCCGATCAATCCGAACGGCAGATGAATCTGCGAACCTTGGAGGGTGGTTGAGTGTGCTGTTTCCAGTTTCATAGGTTTGAATCGAGCCAATGCAAAGCTGGATTCGTGCCACGATGAAAAGCAGATCGGTTCTGTGGGTCGGGCCAAAATGCCACGCATGGCCGAAGGCGGCTTGTGTGTCGCAGGGGTGAATCTCCGTTGAATTCTCCGGTGTTGGCCATACGTTCCCCGCGATGAATCGCAGGGGGTTTTTACAAATAACCGGAAAGATGGCGCTCGCCGTTGCGGTCGGAGGGGGCGGCTATGGCGTGCTCGAAGCAAAACGGCTGAAGACCACCCGGCTCTCCATATCGGTTCCGAATCTGCCGGAAGCCTTCCGCGGATTCACGATCGCCCTGGTCGCCGACATTCATCACAGCGTTGTTGTGCCGCTTTCGTTCGTCGAAGAAGCCGTTTCGCTCACCAATTCCCTCTCGCCCGACGCGATCATTCTTGGCGGCGACTTCATAACCGCGGGACGAAAGTACCACGCACCCGGTTGTGGTCCTTCATACATCGCCCCATGTTTCGACGTTCTGAAGAACCTCAGAGCCAGACATGGGGTGTTTGCTGTTTCGGGGAATCACGATGAATATGCCGGCATCGAAAAGACCACCGCGGCAATCAGGAAGGCCGGCGTTGAAAACCTGACCAATTCGGGCCTGTGGCTCTCGATCGGCAATCAGCGTTTGAGGTTGTGCGGTGTCGGTGAGTTTTGCACGCAGCACAAGGATTTGCCGGAGGCGATCGGGGATGCCAGAAAAGGCGACGCCGTTATCGTGGCCACGCACAACCCCGATTTCGTCGAGTTTTTCCAGGACGACCGGGTCGGCCTGATGCTGAGCGGGCACACCCACGGCGGTCAGGTGGTGCTGCCGTTCCTTGGCGCGCCGATGGTGCCGTCGCACTTCCGCCAGAAATACCGCTACGGCCTCGTCCAGGGACCGAGCACAAAGATTTTCGTGACGAGCGGTGTCGGCACGTTGCCGCTCGCGGTGCGCTACCGCTGTCCTCCCGAGGTCGCGCTTCTGACGCTGACAGCCTGATCCGGTTCACTGGAGTCTCGCCACCGACGCCTGCTTGCATTTGAAATCCGGCGTGACAACTTGCGGTCGTGAAATTATTCACACTAACCGTCGAATGAATCCCGCACTGATATCCAAGGAACTCCGCCCGATTCACGACAAGGTTCTCAATGGCGAACGCATCTCCGACGCGGAAGCTCTGCGACTCTATGCCTCGCACGATCTGAACGGCCTCGGAGCGATCGCAAACATCATTCGCGAACGCAAGAACGGCAACGTCGCCACTTACATCCTGAATCGTTACCTCAACTATTCGAACATTTGCATGCTTGCCTGCCAGTTCTGCGCGTTCGGCGCGCGCAAGCGTGACGCCCACGCATTCGAGTTCACGATTCCTGAAATCGTCGCCGCGGCGCAGGAGGGGCTCACACAAGGAATCACCGAGGTCCACATGGTCGGCGGGCTGCATCCGACTCTGACGGCGGAATGGTATCTGGAATTGATCCGCAGCCTGCGCGCGCTGGATCCGGATTTGAAAATCAAGGCATTCACCGCGATTGAAATTCGCCATCTCTCTGAGCGCGTTTTCAAAAAACCGATCCGTGAGACGCTGGAGCTTTTGCGCGAAGCCGGTCTCGGCTCGTTGACCGGCGGCGGCGCGGAAATCTTCGATCCCGAATTTCGCGACAAGATCTGCCGTGGAAAAGAAACCGCGGAGGAGTGGATCGAGGTCCACCGGGCCTGGCATCAAATGGGCGAACGCAGCACATGCACCATGCTTTACGGCCACATCGAGACGCCCGCGCATCGCGTCGATCACCTGCGCCGCTTGCGAGAGTTACAGGACGAGACGGGTGGGTTCACCGGCTTCATCCCGTTCGCGTTCGAGCCGGAGGGTGCGCGGCCCGAACTGCGCCACATCCGGCACGCGTCGGGCTTCGAGGAGCTGCGCAACCTGGCGGTGAGCCGCATCTACCTCGACAACATCGACCATATCACCGCCTATTGGGTGAGCCTTGGCCTCCCCGTTGCGCAAATTGCTCTCAACTACGGCGTGGACGATTTGCACGGCACGATCATGGAAGAAAAGATATTCCACATGGCCGGCGCAAAAACGCCGCAGCAACAGACTGTCGCCGCGCTGGAGCGTGCGATTCGCGAAGCCGGCCGCGAGCCGGGGCAACGCAACACTTATTACGAAAGAATTGATGGCAACCAATCGGAGGGGGCAAGAGACCGGGTTTCTCCGGCACTCGCAACAGCTTGAGTTCGTATCCTCATTTGAAGAGCGTTGAAATCGGTTGCGTCCAATACCTGAACGCCAGGCCGTTGATCTACGGATGCCCCGAGGAAATCTATTTCGACCACCCCTCGAAGCTCGCCGAAATGCTTGCCGGCGGGATGCTGGACGTCGCGCTCGTTC
The DNA here is from genome assembly GCA_963751395.1 of uncultured Verrucomicrobiae bacterium. Taxonomy (GTDB): domain Bacteria; phylum Verrucomicrobiota; class Verrucomicrobiia; order Chthoniobacterales; family Chthoniobacteraceae; genus CAVVUC01. The sequence goes on from CAVVUC010000002.1 coordinate 953,946, forward strand.
CGACTTTTGAACTGCTTAGCAATCCCGGCTACAAGGCTGTCGATGGCGTTTCGATCTCTTCATTGGGAACTGTCTTCAGCGTCTTCCTTGCCTACCGGGGTGAACTGAAAGAGGTGAGGAAAATCTCCCTCGACATTTCGTCTCTTAGTTCGGGGAATCTGTTGCGCTGTTTGCTCGCGGAATATCACGACATGCGCCCCGATTACGTCCGCTCGGACGAGTGCGACGATCCCGACATGCCAAGGCTCCTCATCGGCAATCACGCCATCGAGTTTCGCCAGGCAAAAGGCGACGAGTACAACTACCTCGATCTCGGCTCTGAATGGTTTGAGAAAACCTCCCTGCCTTTCGTGTTTGCGCTTTGGCTGATCCGGCCCGGAGTCCTGTTTCCGGAAGCAGTGGCCGACGATTTGCGGCGGATGAAAGCGGACGGTCTCGCTCATCTCGACGAGATCATCCGGCACGAAAGCGATGCCGATCCGGAGTTTCGGCAGCAGTATTTGCGGCAGCATATCCGCTACGATCTTGGGGAGCCGGAGAAAAAGGGTATCCGGAAATTTCACGAACTGGCCCTGAAACACGGCTTGCTCACGAACAACGAATGCTGTTTGAATTTCGTCTGATCCTCTTTTTCAACAACACTCCACACCTCTCCACATCTCCATGTCAGACGTAGTTACCTTCGGCGAAATCATGATGCGGCTTGCGACTCCGGGTTTCCTCCGGTTCGCGCAAACTCCCCACCTCGAACTCACCTATGGCGGAGGCGAGGCCAACGTCGCCGTCTCGCTGGTCAATTACGGGCTTAGTGCGGACTTTGTCACGCGTCTGCCTAAGAACGACATGGCCCAGCGCGCCATCAACGAACTGCGCGGCATCGGGGTCGGCACGCAGCACATTGTCCGTGGCGGCGAGCGCATCGGCATTTACTTTCTCGAAAGCGGAGCCAGCCAGCGCGCATCGAAAGTCACCTACGACCGCGCCCATAGCGCCATTGCCGAGATCAAGCCGGGCGATGTCGATTGGGACAAAGTTTTCTCCGGCGCAAAATGGTTCCACTGGACCGGCATCACCCCCGCGCTCTCCGACTCCGCCGCCGCCGTCACCGAGGAAGCGTGCAAGGCCGCGAAGAAGAACGGCCTCACGATCAGCACCGACCTCAACTACCGCAAGAAGCTCTGGAGCAAGGACAAAGCCGGGCAGGTGATGGGTGGCCTCATGCAATACGTCGATGTCTGCATCGCGAACGAGGAAGACGCCGAGAGCGTCTTCGGCATCAAGGGTGCGGAAGTCACCAGCGGAAAAATCGAGCATGCGCAATACGAGGAAGTCGCTGGGAAACTCGTCGAGAAGTTCGGCTTCAAAAAAGTCGCGATCACCTTGCGCGAATCGCACAGCGCAAGCCGCAACGGCTGGAGTGCGATGCTCTACGAGAACGGCAAATCGTATTTTTCCCGCGCCTACGACATCACGATCGTCGATCGCGTCGGTGGCGGCGACAGCTTTGGCGGCGGCCTCATCTACGCGCTGCTTCGCGGCGACGATGCGGACAAGGCGATCAATTTCGCCGTCGCTGCGAGCTGCCTCAAGCACACCGTTCCCGGCGACTACAACCGCGTCACACTCGATGAAGTCGAGACGCTGGCAAAGGGCGACGCCAGCGGCCGGGTGCAGCGGTGAAATTGGCGCAAATATTTGTTGCAAACCAAACGGGCACCGATACAGTCCTCGCCTTGCTATGGCCAAAACGAGTTGGATCGAAAAAGAAAAACGCAAACGTGCAACAGTGGCGAAATACGCCGCGCTCCGTGCTGAACTGAAGGCAAAGAAGGACTACGTCGGCCTCAGCCAGCTTCCGCGCGACGCAAGCCCGACCCGTCTTGTCAACCGCTGCCAGGCCAGTGGACGTCGCCGTGGGTTTATCGGGCGGTTCAAGCTCAGCCGCATCGCGTTCCGCGAACTTGCATCGAACGGGTTGATCCCCGGCGTTACGAAATCAAGCTGGTAGTCCTCATCGCAGGCAACCGGCTCGGTTGCCTGAACGCAAACGAGCCGCTGGCTGTTGTGTTTTCATGACATGAGCGCGCCTTGGTTTCTGGCCTCAATTGCGAATGGGGCCATGTTGGAATTCGAATCTGCAGAGACGATCTTCTTGAAGATCGCCATCGTCATCCTGCTGGTTTCCCTGAATGGCTTCTTCGTGGCTGCGGAGTTCGCCCTCGTGAAGATTCGCGGCAGTCAGCTGGATGCGCTGATTGAGGAAGGCAGCAGGGGAGCGACCCTTGGCAAGCATCTTACCGAACATCTCGATGCTTATCTTTCCGCCTGCCAGCTTGGCATCACCCTTGCAAGCCTCGCGCTTGGCTGGATTGGAGAGCCGGCCATCGCCCGCCTGATCGAGCCTTTATTTTTCAAGCTCGGAATAAACTACCCGGAGATCGTGCATGGTGTCTCGATCGTGCTGGGTTTTTCGATTATCACCGCCCTTCACATTACGCTTGGCGAGCAGGCGCCCAAAATCCTCGCCATCCGCAAGCCGGTGCAGTCAACCCTGTTCATCAGCCGGCCGCTCAACTGGTTCTACACCATCTTTCGCCCGGCGATCTGGAGTCTCAATGCGATGTCGAATGCGCTGCTGCGCCATGTCTTTCGCATCGAACCGGCAAGCGAACATGAGATCGTTCACAGCGAGGAGGAATTGCGCGCGATCTTCACCGAGAGTCGCAAGGCTGAGCAGGTTTCCGAACTCGGAAAGGAAATCCTGATGAATGCGCTCGACATGCGCCGTCGTGTCGTGCGCGACATCATGACGCCGCGAGGTTCGGTCGTTTTTCTCAACACAGAGGATTCATTTGAGGAGAACCTGAAAATCGCGCAAGAGTCGCGCCACACCCGCTTCCCGCTCTGCGAGGGCCATCCCGATCACACAATCGGGATCGTTCACATCAAGGACATCCTCTCCTTGATGTACGAGAGCAAGACCAACCTCCACGCGATCAAGCGCGAGGTGCCGCCGGTGCCGGAGATGATGCCCTTGGAAAAGCTGCTCAAGTTTTTCCTCGGCAAGCATGCGCACATTGCCCTCGTGGTGGACGAATACGGCGGCACGGTTGGAATCGTCACGCTCGACAACGTGCTCGAAGAACTGGTTGGTGAAATCCAGGACGAGTTCGACGCCGAACAGCAGGAGTTCTGCAAAATCAGTGATGATGAATTCGTGGTCGATGGAGCGCTCGGTCTATACGAACTGAACGATCTTGCCGGCCTGGAACTCGAGAGTTCCGAGGTGAGCACGATCGGCGGATACGTCACGCACCTTCTGGGGCATTTGCCAAAGCAAGGCGAGCAGGCGCGCATCGAGAGCTACATCGTCACGATCACGCAAACCGACGGCCGCCGCGTGGGGCAGGTGAATTTCAGAAAGACCGACCAGGTTCCGAACGCCGCGAAATAAGTGAGTTCCGGACGGTTCGGCGCCATCGGCGGCAACTTCTTTCGAACTTCACACCGGCTTCACCTCGACAAAGGTGCGGCTGATCGTTCCGTTGCCCGCCCGGCAGAGGAAGTAGCCTTTTTCCTTCGTGCCATCGTGGTTCTCGCGGTGGAGTGAACAGCAGCGGTTTGTCGTCAGAGTGGTTTCGGAGAGGCGCCGTTCTGTGAAGCCGTGCCAATGGCCGCAGAACACAGCCTGGAGGTTGAACGGCGTGAACCGTGTCAGCACCGCCTCGGCATTCAATGGACGGACAATGATGTTCCGGCCCAAAGGAAAATGCGAGATGAGCACCGTTGGACGTCTTGCATCCAACCGAGGCAAGGTTGTGTCCAGCCAGTTCAGGGTCGCCGGTTGCACTTTTGTGCGAAACGCCCGGAGCCCTTCCGTGGTGTCGATCGCGACGAACTGCCAGCCTTTATGATCGAAGCGGTAGTTGATGCGTCCCGGAAATAGCTGCTCGTAGGCCCGGCGGTTGTCGTCCGTGAGGTAATCGTGGTTGCCCGGCACGGTGAAAACCGGAATGCCGAGCGTGTTGAAAATGTCGCGGACAGTCCCGATCTGCTGAGGCAATCCTTGATCGCCAAGATCGCCTGCCAACACGCAAAACTCCGGCTTCTCGCGGTGCGCCTTCATTTGCCGGACAGCCCGCTCGAACCAGGTTCCACACAGGCTGTCGAAGAAATGCAGGTCGTTCAGGACGAGGAAATGAAAGCTGCCGGAATCGCGCCTGCCTGCGGCCTGGAGCGCACCCGGCCACAAGCCCAGAGCCAGAAGGCTGCCGGCGCCAAGGCGCAGCATTTCACGGCGGGTAAACTGCTTTTTGACTTCCGCGTTCATCATTCCGCGTTCCGCGTTTTACAACATCTGCTCGATGAACGCCCGTCCGTCAAACGGCTGAAGCTGATCGAGCTTTTCCCCTGTCCCAATGAACCGGGTGGTAATGCCGAGTTCGTTCTGGATCGCGATCACCACGCCGCCTTTGCCGCTGCCGTCCAGCTTCGTCACGATCACGCCCGTGAGACCGACGGCCTGATGAAACTCCCGTGCTTGAGCGACGGCGTTGCTGCCGGTGGTGGCATCGACGACGAGCAGCGACTCATGCGGGGCCGCTTCATCGTGCTTGGCCAGCGAGCGTTTCACCTTGTTCAACTCCTGCATCAAGTTGCTCTTTGTATGCAAACGCCCGGCGGTGTCGCAGAGCAGGAACTCGACGTTCTTGCGATCCGCGGCGACGTAGGCGTCGTAGCACAGCGCGGCGGGGTCGGCGTTGTATTGGCCGCGAATCATTTCCACGCCGATGCGTTGCGCCCAGATGTCCAGTTGCTCGATGGCAGCAGCGCGGAATGTGTCCGCTGCGGCGAGCATCACGCTGTGGCGGTTCGATTTCAAATAATGCGCGAGCTTCGCGGTCGAGGTGGTCTTCCCGGTTCCGTTCACGCCGACAATCATGATGACCTTCGGCTTGGAAGGGAACGGGCGCAGCACCGGATTGTCGAGCGGCAGGACACGCGCGATTTCGGCCCGCGTGACTTCGACCACGTCGCGCGCGGTGATTTCCTCGGTGCGCGCTTTCAGCGAAGCAAGAATCTTCACCGTCATCGAAACGCCAAGATCGGCGCGGATGAGCGACTCTTCGAGTTCGTCCCAATCCACCGGTTTCCCGGTGAACTTCTGGACGATGGATTTGAAAAAGCCGAACGCCATTTGCGAAGTCTCCGTATCAAACTGTCCGGGCCGGCCGGCTCAGCTCGTGGCGGATGCGGTCGAGCACTCCGTTGACGAAGCGCCCCGACTCGTCGCTGCCGAAGCGTTTCGCGATTTCAATGGCTTCGTTGATGCAAACCACCGGAGGCACCTCGGTCGAGAAAACCATTTCGTAAATCGCCACGCGCAGAATGTTGCGATCGACCGCCGCGATGCGGCTCAGTTCGTAGTTGGCGACGCATTTCTGAATGCGCTCGTCGATGGCAGCTTGATTGGCGAGCACGCCTTGAATCAACTCGTCACCGAAAAGGCGGGCGGTCGTTGTGGCCGGACGAAGCTGCCAGAAATCTTCGAGCGACGGGTTTTCGTCAGGTGCGTTCAGATCGCGCTGGAACAAATACTGAACGGCGGCCTCGCGGCCATCTCGACGCTTTCCCATTTGGCGTTAGCGCGATTTCAGTTCGCCCAGAACCTGGACCATGCGTGCTGCAATGCGCGCCGCCTCGGTTCCGCGATTCAAGTCCGGCTCGAGGCACCGGGCTTTTGCCTGCTCTTCGTTCTCGAGCAGCAGCACCTCGTGAATGACCGGCAGGCGGTAGCGCAGCCCGGCGTCGAGCAGCGCATCCGTCACGGCTTTGCCGATCAAATCCGCATGCGCCGTCTGCCCGCGAATGATCACCCCAAGCGCGATGATGGCATCGAACCCGCCGAGTGCGGCGATTTCCTGCACGACCAGCGGAATTTCAAATGCACCCGGCACCTCGTAGGTCGAAACATGCGCATTCGGAACGATGACGCCGAGCTCGCGGGTCGCGTGATCCACAAGGGCGCGCACGTATGTCTCGTTGTATTGACTGGCGACGATCGCAAATGAACGCCGCTGTTGCTGCGACATCATGCGCGGGCGGGTCGGAAGAATATTGGCCATGGCGGAGGAGAGTTAAATGGCGAAACCGGAGACGTGCAAACAGTATTTGGGCGCGCGTGGATGAGCCGTCTGCCCCGTCAGAGCAAATGTCCCATCCTCACCCTTTTCGTTTCGAGGTATTTCGCGTTGTGAGGATTGGCCTCGAACCGAAGCGGGACGACTTCGACGATCTGCAACCCGTAGCCTTCGATGCCGATGATCTTCTTCGGGTTGTTCGTCAGGAACCGCATCTTTCGCACACCCAGATCGGCGAGGATCTGCGCGCCGATTCCGTAGTCCCGCAGCTCGGCGGGGTAGCCGAGTTTCTCGTTCGCTTCGATCGTGTCGAGGCCCTGCTCCTGCAATTTGTAGGCGTGAATTTTCGCCGGTAATCCGATGCCTCGTCCTTCCTGCCGCATGTAAACGAGCACGCCCTGTCCCGCCTTCTCGATCTGCTGAAGCGCCGCGTGCAACTGGTTGCCGCAGTCGCATCGCATCGAGCCGAACACGTCGCCGGTGAGGCATTCGCTGTGGACTCGCACCAAGGTAGTTTTGGTTTTCGAGATTTTGCCTTTCACCAGCGCGAGATGATGCGCGCCGTCCACGACCGAGCGATACATGTGCAATTCGAAGTCGCCGTAATCGGTCGGCAGTTGGACCACCTGTTCGCACTCGACGAGCTTTTCGCGGTGGCGTCTGTAGGCGATCAGATCCTGGATCGTACAAAGCTTCAGGCCGTGCTTTTTCTTAAGCTTCAGCAAGTCCGGCAACCGCGCCATCGAGCCGTCCTCGTGCAGGATTTCGCAAATGACCCCGGCGGGGGTGAGCCCCGCGAGTCGCGCAAGATCGAGCGAGGCCTCCGTGTGTCCGGCACGCCGGAGGACGCCTCCACTTTTAGCCTGTAACGGAAAAACGTGACCCGGTTGAACGAGGTCCAGCGGTGTCGCTTTCGGATCGACGAGCACGCTGATCGTTCGCGAACGGTCGGCGGCGCTGATGCCCGTGCTGATACCGCTGGCGGCATCGACCGAGACGGTGAAATCGGTTTTCTGGCTTTCGCGGTTTTGTAAAACCATCCGCTGCAAGCCGAGTTGCTCGGCGCGCGCCTCGGTGATTGGCGCGCAGACGAGTCCCCGTCCGTGCCTGGCCATGAAGTTGACCGCCTCGGGTGTGATCTTGTCAGCCGCCATCACGAGGTCGCCTTCGTTTTCGCGATCCTTGTCGTCGGTCACGATGATCATGCGGCCCGCTTTGATGTCCTTGATGGCGTCCTCGATGGAGTCGAAATCAACCGGCTTTTTCATTGCGCGCGAGTATGATGCATCCGCCTGCGGAATGCCAATCGCAGTTTCTATTTCGGCCCTGTGCCAACAATGGATTCAGGCCGGTACATGTCGCGGTTGCTGCCTTGAAATTCCGCTTTGAGTTTCACCCGGAAACGCGAGAGGTCGATCAGTTCCCATCGCAGAAATCTCCAGCCCTCCGCGTTGCGATCGTGTGCGATGCCGACAACGAGGTGATGGGCGTCATCGTTCACCTTGTTCGTGTCGCGCTTCGGTTCGAAATAAAACGACCGGAAGCTGCTGGCGCGGCTGTTCTCCGCGTAAAGCTTCGGGTCGAGATAGCAGACGCGGCCTGTGGCTTTATCCACGATCCGCAGATCCGGATAGCCCGACCGCTGGACCTGGCCCGAGACCGTCTTTGGAAAGTCGCACGTGAAATCGGGGATCTCGTTGAGCTTTTCGTTGAGCAGGTTCTCGAAACGGGAGCTGACTTCGTTGATACGTTTGATTGTTTTCAGTTCGCTCTCCGGTGCATTTGCCTGTTTCAACACTTCGTCCAAGGCCTCGCCGATCTTTGCGAGGATGCGCTGATCGTCGGCATCCTGCGGATCGAACGGGATGACCTTCTTTCCCGATGTCGCGTCGATGACATCTGAAAACGGAATGCCCGTGAGCGACTGATCTTCCTTCAGCAGCCATGGAATTAGCGTTTGAACAACAGAGGACTTGTCGTCGGCGCGCAGCGGAAGCAGAAGCGCAAGCAGCGCGGCGATCGCGTGCGCCAGTTGGGATTTCGGAGGCTTGTTCATTGCGCGTTTGTGATTGTAACAGCTTTCTCGAATAACGGCAGCGCCAGGTGCAGAGTTGTTTCATCGCGGGCGTGGATGTGAATAAGCGGCTCGCCGCGCTCGACTGTTTCGCCCACTTTTTTCGTCACGCGGCAACCGACTGCGAAATCAATCGCATCGCCTGTCTTGTGCCGGCCTGCTCCGAGCAGGGAACAGCCTCGCCCGATCAAGCCGGCATCGAGACGCGCGATGACACCGCTCTTTTCCGCGCGGAGTTCCTTGATGATCGGTGCGCGGTGAATTTCCGTGATGCGCTCAAGCGCGGCTGCGTCGCCGCCTTGAGCTTCGACAAGCGCGACGAATTTTTTCCACGCCGCGCCGTCGTTCAGCCAGCCCTGTAGTGCGGAGCGCGGAGCGTCCGCGGTGCGTTCCGCAAGGTCCAGAACGAGCGCAACGAGATCGCGCGGGCCTCTGCCCTGTAGCGTCTCAACGGCTTCCTCCACTTCCAGCGCGTTACCAACGGCGAAACCGAGAGGTTCGTTCATTTCCGTGAGCAGATGCGAAACTCTCACGCCCATTTGCGTGCCGATGGACGAAAGACCCGCTGCAAGGCTCTCAGCCTCGGTCCGCGTTTTCATGAATGCTCCGGAACCGAACTTCACATCGAGCACGAGCCGGTCGAGGCTCTCCGCCAGCTTTTTGCTCATGATGCTGGCGATGATCAGCGGTTGCGAAGGGACTGTGCCGGTGACATCGCGAAGCGCGTAGAGCTTTTTGTCGGCCGGGCAAAAGTCGTCCGTCTGGCCGATCATGGTGACGCCAATTTTTCCCAACTGATCCAGCGCCTCCTGCTCGCTCAGATGCACGTTGAAGCCCGGGATGCTTTCGAGCTTGTCGAGCGTGCCGCCGGTGATGCCGAGGCCGCGTCCCGAGATCATCGGAACCCATAGATTGTCGCAAGCGAGCAGGGGAGCGAGCACAACCGAAACCGTGTCGCCGACGCCGCCGGTCGAGTGCTTATCGACCTTCGGCGGCGATCCAGCCGGGTGGCGCAGGACGCTGCCACTTTGCATCATCGCCCGGGTGAGATTCAAAGTCTCTGCGTCGGTCATGCCGCGAAAATAAACCGCCATCGCCAGCGCGCTCATCTGGTAATCAGGAATTTCGCCACTCGTAAAACCACCGATCAAAAACTCGATTTCTTTGGCGCTGAGTTCGTGCCCGTCACGCTTGGATTCGATGAGGGAAGGGGTGTGCATTTGAGACGGTGCTGGAAAGGTTTCCGTTACCGCTGAACCGGCAGCCGCGGCGCGTGCTTCCGGTCGAATCGAAAAAACGAGTGTCCCGTCGGCCATTTTTCTTTCAGTTGGAAAAACGCCGCCAGCGTGGCGGCGACATCCGCGAAGGACTCGCGCATGCCAAGCGAGCCGGAACGGCCGTCGTATTTCGCGATCAACGGAACTTCCTCCCTCGTGTGATCGGAGCCGTGGAACGTCGGGTCGTTGCCATGATCGGCGGTGATGATCAGCAAGTCCTCGCTCTCGACCACCGGCAGAAACTCTGCAAGCCACGCATCGAAGGCGGCAAGCGCCGTGGCGAATCCGTCGGGATCCCGGCGGTGTCCGTAAAGCGTGTCAAAATCGACGAGGTTTGCAAAAACCAGGCCGTCGTCCAGATCGTGCCAGATTTCCTCGATCGCGCGCATGCCCTCTTTATTCGATTTCGTGGGATGCGATTGCGTGACTCCGCTGCGCGCGAAGATGTCGCTGATTTTTCCAACACCCTCGACAGGCAGCCCCGCGTCGGCGATTGCATTCAAAATGGTTCGCGGCGGGACAAGCGAGTAATCGTGGCGCCCGTAGGTGCGCGTGAACTTCCCTTTCTTCCCGGTGAACGGGCGCGCAATGACGCGGGCGATACGATGGGCATCGCAGTGGTTTCGTGCGATGCGGCAGATTTCGTGAAGCCGTTTCACCGGGATGACCGATTCATGCGCGGCGATCTGCATCACGGAATCGGCGGACGTGTAGAGAATCGGCCTGCCTGTTTGCAGATGCGTCTCACCGAGTTCATTCAAAATTACGGTCCCGCTTTGCGCGTAATTGCCGATGAATTCGATGTTCGCATCGCGCTGAATCGCTTCGACAAGCGGCGCAGGAAATTTGCCAAAAGTCGCGAACGGTTCCTGGAGAAGCACACCCGCGATTTCCCAATGCCCCGTCGTCGTGTCTTTGCCGGCGGAATGCTCGCACATCCGCCCATGGCTCGATTCTATCTTCTTCGATGCACCGGCTTGAGCCGCTGCAGGATGAATTTCGCCGAGGCCAAGTGAGACGAGGGTCGGCAACTTCAGGTCCGGGTCGCGAAGCAAAACATGACCGAGCGTGTCCGCGCCCTGGTCGCCAAATGTTTCGGCGTCGTGAGCCTCACCAACACCGACGCCGTCGAGAACGATCAGGAGCGCGCGCATGGGAAGCGGTGGGTGGATGGTGTGGGGGAGTGATGGAAGAGTTGAATCGTATGCCTCATTTTCATTGCTCGATTACGCCAGTTTTCCATAAGTCATGCTCCGATCGGGTGCCACGCGGTTTTGAACTCGACGGTGTCGAGGATCCAATAGGGGTCCTCTGATTTCTTCGTGAACCATTCTTTCGGAGCGAGGTCGCGTCGGGCGTGCCGTTTCAAGTTGATCGCGGTGCCTGACTGCGCTTCCGCCGCCGTCGAAGGATCGGATGCACCATCGACGATGGCGTTGATGTCCATGTGGCTGGCGAATTGCCCCACCAGTTCTTTGCGGCAGCCGGTCAGGAGGTTGACGACCCCGCCGGGCACGTCGCTCGTCGCGAGGATTTCGCAGAAGGTGATCGCGGCAAGCGGCATCGTCCCGGACGCGAGAACGACGGCGGTGTTGCCGCTGAGAATGACTGGCGCGACAAGCGACACGAGCGGCAGAAGAGCTGGAGCGTCGGGGCAAATGACCGCGACAACACCGGTCGGCTCGGGCGTCGTGAAATTGAAATGCGAACTGGCGACCGGATTCACGCTGCTGAAAAGCTGCGCGTACTTGTCGGTCCAGCCCGCGTAGTGAACCAACCGGTCGATGGAAGCCTCGATTTCTGTTCGCGCAGCATGCTGACTCACAGCGCCGCCCCGCTGCACTTCGTGAACCAGTTCTTCCGCACGATGCTCCAGCATCTCCGCCACGCGATAGAGGATTTGGCCGCGCAAATACGCGCTGTTCTTTGCCCAGGCGGGGAATGCTTTCCTCGCCGCAACGGCTGCGTCTCGAAGGTCCTTGCGCGACGCATGGCAGTAATTCGCAAGCACGATTTTTCCGTCGGTCGATTTTGCTGTGAGGCATCGTCCGCTCTCGCTGCGCGGAAATTTCCCGCCGATGAAAAGCTTGTATGTTTTCAGCACCCCAAGTCGTGTGTTTGCCATCGCTCTGAACTTCAGGAAGAGCCTTCGGCTTGGCAACCCCAAAACGCAACCCCAAAACGCAATCGCAAAGTGGCGCGATTTTTCGCACGAGGCATGCTATGGGTTTTCGAAATGAATTCGATTTACGTAGCCGGACACCGTGGACTCGTGGGCAGCGCGATCGTGCGGGAACTTCAAAGAGCCGGCGCGAACGTCATCACCCGGACGCACGGCGAACTCGATCTCACGCAGCTCGATGCTGTGGGGCGTTTCTTTTCCGAGGTGCGCCCCGAGGTCGTCGTGCTCGCGGCGGCCCGGGTCGGTGGCATCAAGGCGAACAGCGATTTTCCCGTCGAGTTCCTGCTCGACAACCTCAAGATCCAAAACAACGTGATCGAGTGCGCCCATGAGTTCGACGTGAAGAAGCTCATGTTCCTCGGCAGCTCGTGCATTTACCCGAAGTTCGCGCCGCAGCCGATTCCCGAGTCCGCGATCCTGACCGGGCCGCTCGAACCCACGAACGACGCCTACGCGCTCGCGAAGATTGCCGGCATCAAACTTTGCCAGTCTTACGCCCGTGAGTATGGGCGCAATTTCATCAGCGTGATGCCGTGCAACATGTACGGGCCGGGCGACAATTTCGATTTGAACACCTCGCATGTCCTCCCGGCGCTGCTTCGCAAAATGCACGAAGCAAAAGTCGCCAGCTCTGCCGAGGTGGTGCTTTGGGGAACGGGAACGCCCCGCCGCGAGTTCCTGTTCAACGAGGATCTTGCCGCGGCGGCACGGTTTCTTTTGGAAAACTACGACTCGCCTGAGATCGTCAACGTCGGCACTGGAGAGGACGTGACCATCCGCGAACTGGCGGAACTGATCGGCGACATCGTGGGGTTCAAGGGCGGGTTGACGTTCGACACGAGCAAGCCCGACGGCACACCCCGCAAGCTGCTGGATGTCTCCAAGATCAAGGAACTGGGATGGTCACCGGCTGTCTCGTTACGCGAGGGGATTGCGCGGAGCTACCGGTGGTTTCTGGAAAACGTCGCAGGGAAGTAGGAGGGGAATGACGCCGGATCGTGTTGTGAAAAAGGACACTGGTTTTTCTGGCCCGACGTTTGCTTGGAAGAAATCTGTCGAGCGTCTTTCCGCGCGATTCGGGAAGGGATCGGCGGATATGATGAACATGATTTCTCCCCCACCACGGACTGCTCTGCGGACCATCATCGAGTACCGCCCGGACTCGGAAGTCACTCCCAATGAGGACCGCCAGTTGCGACGGCTGCTTTTCGGCTGCTTCCCGCACGAGCCGGTTTTCTTCACGCGGCGCCACGTGAAACGCTGTCCTGCGCACCGGTGGCTGGTGAGGACGCCCGCGGGCGAAATCGTCGGCCATGCCGCAGTTCACGATATTTGTCTCGGAACGGCGACGGGAGACCTCGCGGTGGGTGGAGTTGCCGAAGTGGCGGTGGCGTCCAAGCATCGGGGACGCGGGTTGTCGAAGCAGTTGATGAAGACGATGCATGCGTCGCTCGCAGCGCGCGGGATTCCGTTCGCGTTGCTGTTCGGCCAGCCAAAGGTTTATGCGGCGAGTGGCTATGTCGCCATCGACAACGAAATCCGCGCGGACAATTCGCTCAGCCGGCACTGGAATCCATTCTGTGGAAAACCGCTCGTCAAGCGGCTCGGGAACGATCCCTGGCCGGAAGGCGTCATCGATCTGCGCGGGCCGACTTTCTAGCAGCGTCCAAACGGCTCCTACTCGCGCACCTGGCCGCTGCCGCGAATGACGTATTTGTAAGTGGTCAACTCTTCCAGCGCCATCGGGCCGCGTGCGTGAAGTTTGTCGGTGCTGATGCCGATTTCCGCGCCAAATCCGAACTCGCCGCCGTCGGTGAATCGCGTCGAGGCGTTCCAGTAAACCGTCGCCGAGTCGATGGCGTTCAGAAATTTCTCCGCGCGTTCCGCATTCGCAGTCACGATGCAATCGCTGTGGTGCGAGCCGTTTTTCTCGATGTGTTCGATCGCTTCGTCCTCACCGTTCACAACGCGCACGGCCATGATGTAGTCGAGATATTCGGTCGTCCAGTCCTCGTCGGTGGCGCGGCGCAGCGGTTGATAGTTGATGGTTGATAGTTGATGGAAAGCAGTCTCGTCGGCACGCAGTTCTACTTTTCTCTCCGCGAATTTTGGCGCGAGCTTTTTGAAAAAATCGGCGGCGATGTCGCGGTGAACCAGCACGGTTTCAGCGGCGTTGCAGACGCCGGGACGTTGCGTCTTGGCGTTCACCACGATGCGCTCGGCCATGTCGAGGTCGGCCTCTTTATCGACATAAATGATGCAGACGCCGTGGTAATGTTTGATCACCGGCATTCGCGCGTGCGTGACCACGGCTTCGATCAGCGCATGTCCGCCGCGCGGCACGATCATGTCGATGTATTTGTCCATCTGCGCCATGTGCTTCACGGCTTCACGGTCGGTCTTCGGGATGAGCAAAATGCTGTCGGCGGGCAGGCCGGCTTTCGCGCCGCCTTGTTGCAACGCTTCGGCGATGGCGATGTTCGAGTGGATCGCCTCGGAGCCGCCGCGCAGGATTGTGGCGTTGCCGGTCTTGATGCAAAGCACGGCGGCGTCGCTCGTCACGTTCGGACGCGATTCGTAGATGATGCCGATGACGCCGATCGGCACACGGACTTTGGAAATGCGGATGCCGTTCGGGCGCGTCCATTCGCGAATGACCTCGCCCACCGCGTCGGGAAGCCCGGCAACCTGGCGGATGCCTTCGGCCATCGCGACGATTCGTTTCCGGGTCAGGCTCAGGCGGTCGATCATCGCGCTGGAAAGCTGATCGGCCTTCGCCTTTTCGACATCCTTCGCGTTCGCCGCGAGGATCGCGTCGCTGCGCGCTTCGAGTTCGTCCGCCATCGCGAGAAGGACGCGGTTTTTTTGTTCGGTGCTCAGGCGCGCAAGTGAGCGGGCGGCGGCGCGGGCACGTTGGCCGTAGTCGAGGATTTCTTCTTGGAGCGTCATGATCGGCTCTCCACTTTGGCAAACTTTTCTCCTTTCGCAATGAAGCGTGTGCCCGTGCGTTTTCCGGCGACGATCGCGGCGAGCTGTCCCGCGCGTCTGCCATTGGCAATCGAGGTTGGAATGCCTGCATCGACGGCGGCCTTTACAGCCTGAAGTTTCGACACCATTCCGCCCACGGAGAAGCGGCCTTTTTTGTTATGCACGAACTGCTCAACGCTCTCAATGTCCGGCACGAGCGGGATCGTCTTTCCGCCCGCGTCCATGAGACCATCGACGCTGGTGAGCAGGATGAGCAGATCGGCGCCGGCCAGCATGGCGACTTCGGCGGAGAGCCGGTCGTTGTCGCCGAATTTGAGTTCCTCGACGGCGACCGAGTCGTTCTCGTTGATGATCGGGATGACGTTGCCGGATTGGAGCAGGCGGTTCAACGTGCTCTTCGCATTCGAGTGGCGGGTGCGGCTGTCGAGGTCGCCGTGTGTGAGCAGCAACTGCGCGACGTTGAGTTTATGCGCCGCGAACATCGTCTCATACATCCGCATCAGCTTCGATTGCCCGACCGCTGCACACGCCTGCCGGGTCGCGAGATCGTCGGGGCGTTCCTTCAATCCCAGCACGCGCAGTCCCGCAGCGACAGCGCCGCTCGACACGACGATGCACTCGTTTCCTTTCGCGACCACCCTTGCGATCTCGCTCGCGAGCCGTTTGAACTGCGCAACGTCGAGCGCGTTGCCGCTCGGCTTGGTCAAAATGCCGGAGCCGAATTTCAAAACGATGCGCTTGGGTTTGTCGGACATAGGGCTGGTCTTATTACATTTCCGCGCGGATCGCTGCAATCATCATGTCGGAGGTTGCAAGGCCAGGTGGATCGGGCGCTCCGCGCGCGATGCGTTCATCAGCCGCCGCAAGGCACATTCTGATTTGCTGCTTCGCAGGTTGGTTTACTCATCGCGCGCGGAGCGCCCGATCCACCTCGCGCTGCAATGCCTCATCGTGATTGAGTTGTCCGGGGCGTTTCGTAAGCTGCCTGCGTGAGAATGTCTTTTCCCCTTTGCTGCGCTGTTATCTTCGCCCTCGAGTGTTTCTTTTCGCCTTTCGCCGTCGCACAAGTCTCCATGCCGCCCGGTTTGAGAATCACACAAGAAGCAAGACCGTGGACGCGCTGGTGGTGGATGGGCAGCGCTGTTAATAAAGAAGATCTCACGCGCGAGTTGCAGCGTTACCACGACGCGGGACTCGGCGGCGTTGAGATTACGCCGATTTACGGTGTCCGTGGCCGCGAACAACAGTTCATCGACTACCTCAGCCCGCAGTGGATGGATATGCTCAAATACACGATCCAGGAAGCAAAGCGGCTTCACATGGAAGTGGACATGCCTGCTTGCAGTGGTTGGTGCTTCGGCGGGCCCAACGTGAGCGACCGCGATGCGAATGCATCGGTTATGGCAAAAACATTCTACTTGAACGCGGGGGAGAAGATTGCGGAAAAATTTGACCCTGCGGAAACCCAGGCTCTCGTCGCATTTTCGTCGGACGGACAATGTATCGAACTGACAAAGCGAATCGCTGCGAATGGGACTGTGAGGTTTTCTCCACAGCCAGGCAGCCAGCCCTGGCGGGTATATGCGATCTCTCAGAAACCAAGCGGCATCAAAGTGAAACGTCCCGGGCACGGCGGCAAAGGCTGGATGCTGAACCTGCTCTACCCCGAGGCAATGGAACGCTATCTGAAGAGGTTTGAAGTGGCGTTCCATCCAGAACCAACGGGTTCTGGTGAACACATCATCGCGCATCACCCTGCCTCCGGCATGCACGCCATGTTTCACGATTCCTACGAATACAAATCCGATTGGGCTCCGGATTTCTTCGCGCAGTTTGAAAAACGCCGTGGTTATCGCCTTCAAACTGAGTTGCCTGCGCTACTTGAAAGCAAGGGGGATTCCGACCACGTGGCGCGTGTAAAGTGTGACTACCGTGAAACCATCTCCGATTTGATCGTGGACTCTATTCGCCGTTGGACAGAATGGTCACACATCCACAAGCTTGATACTCGCAACCAGGCGCATGGATCGCCCGGTAACTGGCTCGACATCTACGACGCAGCCGACATTCCCGAGACGGAGATGTTTCACAAAGACCGGGACATTCTCGTCTCGAAATTTGCATCCTCGGCTGGGCACTTAAAATGGGGCCGCAGAACAAGTGCGGAGACAGGCACATGGGTTTCGGAGCATTTCACTGAAACGCTGGCAGATTTGAAGTATCTCATCGACGATCTTGCCCTTGCTGGTGTCAATCGCTTTATCTTTCATGGCACTGCCTATTCGCCAAGCGATGCGGACTGGCCGGGATGGCTCTTCTATGCATCAGCGGAAGTCAATCCGCGAAACTCTATTTGGCGTGATCTCCCCGCGCTCAATGCCTACGCTGGCCGACTTGCGACTTACTTGGAGGGATTCTCGGACAATGACATCCTGCTCTATTGGCCGATCTATGATCGATGGCACGACTCGAAGGGCATGGTTCAGCAATTCACAGTGCATGCGCGCGAATGGTTTCACAATCAGTCGATTGGAGTCGCGGCTAAACGTCTTTGGGATCGAGGGTTTACGTTCGACTACATCTCCGACCGCGGTCTAACCAACGTGAAGATAGAGGTAAGTGGTAAAGTGACAGTTTGTAATCAATACCGGGTTATTGTCGTGCCAACGTGCGAACGCATGCCGGTTGGCACAGTGAAGAATCTCCTCGCACTCGCAGCAGGCGGTGCCACTGTGATCTTCGAAAATCATTTACCAAGAGATGTGCCCGGTTTCGGAGACCTCGAGAATAGGCGCAAGGAATTTAGAAGGTTCTTTGAAGATTTGAAGCCCTTGGAGAAAGGCGATTTCAAAGAAGCAAGATTTGTAAAAGGACGCATTTTGATAGGCGACTTGGAAGCGGCGCTCGCGCACACCGATGTTCGACGCGAGCCTATTGCCGATCACCCAAATATCCGCTTCGTCCGCACCTCTTGGGCTTTCGGACATGATTACTTCATCGCGAACCGAGGAACCCAAAGATTCGAGGATTGGGTAAAGTTAAACAGCCCTGCGACTTCTGTAAGCAGGCTGGATCTGATGACCGGTCAGGCAGACCCTTGCCGGATGCGAGGTGTGAGCGATCAAACCACCCTTATACAACCTCGAGATGTCCAAGTTCACTTAAGGCTGGAGCCTGGGGAATCCGTAGTTTTGCGTACTCAAACAGGCAATGCACACTTCGTTCCAAGTTCTAGCTATTGGATGTATAGGCAGCCTGCGCTCCCTATTGAACTTACCGGAACATGGAGCGCACAATTCATCGAGGGCGGACCGGAATTGCCCAAGCCTTTCGAGACGGACAAGCTTGCGTCGTGGACGGAACTCGGCGGCGATGACGCGAAAAGTTTCGCGGGCACGGCGCGCTACACGCTCACGTTCGACGCGCCGGACAGTTCCGCATTCCGCGATCCGAATTCCGCATTTCTCCTCGACCTCGGCAAAGTCGTCCAGAGCGCGCGTGTGCGCTTGAACGGCAGCGATCTCGGCACGCTGATTATTCCGCCGTTCCGCGTCGCGGTCGATCACCTCAAACCGAAAGGCAACGTGCTGGAAGTCGAAGTCACGAACACCTCCGCAAACCGCATCCGCGATCTCGATGTGCGCAAGGTGCCGTGGAAAATTTTCCACGACATCAACGTCGTGAACCTCGACTACAAGCCGTTCAACGCCTCGTCGTGGCCGGTCGCCGACTCCGGGCTACTCGGCCCCGTCACGTTGACTCCCCTGGAGAACGCGCCATAGGCGAATCAGGCGCGAGCTACCAAAGCCTCGCGGTCGCGTGCGCGCGGAGATATTTTTGCACGAACACACCCATCGCCGTCGGCGTCTTCCAGTCGTTGCGCAGCATCACCGGCGTCCATTCGGGATGCCAGCACCACGCGGTCGAGTGGAGATGCTTCGCCTCCAGAAAATCGCGCACGAACTTCTCGCCGAAACTTTTCGCGGTGCCTTGGAAATGCTCGTCCGTCTTTGCTTGAAAGCCCCACTCCGTGACGAGCACCGGCGCGACGGTCTGCAACTCGTCGAGCGACGCGGCCCAGGCCGAAGCGTCGTCTTCATCGTGTCCGGCGTAGATGTGCCACGCATACGCGATGTTCCCGCCCTTGAGCAGATCGTTCCGGATGCCGCGCAGGTTGTAAGCCCAGTAATTGCTCGTCGCGAGCACGACGTTTTTTCCCTGCTCCCGAATGATTTGCACCAGTTCCTGAAAACGGGGTTTCAACTCGTGCCATCTCTGGCCGGCCTCGGGATTGCCGTCGTCCTCCTGGTAAAGCGGCTCGTTCCAAAGCTCGAACAGCACGCGGCCATCGCCGCCGAATTTTGCCGCCACCGCTTTCCAGAAATCCTTCGCCAGCAAAAAGCTCGAGTCGTAGAGATCCGGCGGGTCGTCCTTGTATGGAGTCTTTTCGTAAAAGCCGTCCGGAAACCCGATCGTGTGCCAGTCGATGATGACAAACATCCCCGCCTGCAAAGCGGCTTGAACATTGGCATCCAGCGTGGAGAGCACCTTTTCGTGAGCCGTCGTTTTCCAGACCGAAGGATGCACGCTCATCCGCACGACGTTGGCCTTCCAGTCGCGCGCAATCGTCGAGTAATCCGAGAGCGGACGGCCTTCGCGCGCAAGAAACGGATCGCCCACCGAGACGCCGCGCAGCATCACCGGCTTGCCGTCGAATCGCAATTCCCTGCCAGCCACTTCGAGTCCTCCGGCGTGGGCGTGGCCGTGGAGCACCAGGGCGCAAAACAGGGCGGAAAACAACTGTTTCATGGAGAGGGAAGGATGATCGGGATGCGCGCGATTGCAACAGCGCTTCCCGCCGGCGTTCCATTTTGAAATCGATGTGATAGCCTCTCTGCACTGCCGCAATGAAAAACGCATCGCCCATTCACTCGATGAAAAGCTCGATCCTCAAGCGCATGGCGCGGCTGGGGATCGCGGAGGCGGACCTGGAGGAGAGCTTCGCGCGATCGTCCGGTCCCGGCGGGCAGAATGTGAACAAAGTCTCGACCGCCGTCACGCTGCGCTGGCGGGACTTCGCCGTCACCGTCCAGGACTCGCGCTCGCAGGCGATGAACCGTCAGCTCGCCCGCGTGCGGTTGCTCGATGCGATCGAGAAGGCGAAGCTCGCGACCCGGCAGGCGCGCCAGGCCGATGCCGCGAAGCTGCGCCGGCAGAAGGCAAAGCGTTCGCGCGGATCGAAAGAGCGGATGCTGGAGGCGAAGAAGCATCGCGGTGCGATCAAGAAAATGCGCTCGTCGGTGGACTGAGGAAACGCATCGACTTCGCATGGATTTTTCGCCAGATGTGACTCCATGAGCAGCGCGAAAAGACTGGCCGCAAGCGAGGAAGCCCAACGGCTTCTCGAAATGTACGGCGGCGCGTCGGGCCTGCCTGCCTGCCTCACCCTGATCAGCAGCCAGTTCGCGGTGATTCAAACGCGCTCGCAACTCCTGCTCACGCTCTCGACACTCACGCTCACCATCACTGGTTTTTCGGGCCCGAAGATCGCGGAAAGCGGCGCGTTCGAGCGGGGCGCGATGGTTGTCGGAATCGCCCTTGTGCTGGCCTCGACCGTCGCGATTCTGCTTGGCGGTTTGCGCGTTCAATGGGTCACGCAAATCTCCGGGCCGTCCCCGCAAGAGACGCTCACCTCGATTCTCGAATACCGGAACAACAAGACCGCGCTCTACCGTTTCGAGATGCTGCTCATCGTGCTCGGGCTTTCCAGTTACGTGAGCAGCGTCATCGCCTACCTGCTGCATTGGTAGCCCCTCCGACAAAAGGCAATGCCGGGCGCTTTTCTCAATGGCCCCTCTTAGTCCGCGGAGACTCCTGCGAGGCACTGCAATAAATACGGAAGCAACTGCTTTTTCCTCGAGACGACGCCGGCGAGTTCCCAGATGTTATGACCGCGCGACGGAAAATCGATCCGTTGCAAGAACTTCGGCGCGCCGCTCATGAGCAGCAGCGAGGTCTGCGTGTTGATATCGGTCACGAGCAGCGCGGCAAAGAACAACCGCTGCGTGCGGCACTGCTTTTCGAGCGCGTCGAGGAGTTCGTTCTGTTTCTCCGCGAAATGTGAGAAGCTCAGCTCCTCGATTTGCGAAACGGTGAACCGCGCGCTGTTCTCGACGTATTCCTTGCAGTCGGCCTTGATGACATAATTCGGGGCCATCGTCAGCAGCGGCGAGCCGACTGAGAAAATTTGCTCAGCCAGTTGCGCAGGATCGACGGCGGTGATCCTGGAAAGCTCCGCGAGGACGTCCTTGTCGATCGGTGTCGCAGTGGGCGAACTGAGGTTGAGCGTGTCGGAAATCAAGCCCGCCATCAGCAACCCTGCCATCTCGCGCGGGATTTCCACGCCGGCCTGGCGGTAGCACATCGCGACAAGTGTGCTCGTCGAGCCGACGGGGTTGTTCCAAAAAAGAATCGGCGAGTCGCTCGCGAAACCGCCCAGCCGGTGATGGTCGATGATCTCGACGACGGGCACTTTGTCCGCGCCGCTGACGGCTTGCGACAGCTCGTTGTGATCGACAAGGATCAACTGCCGCGGGATCGGCTTGAGGAAATCGCTTTTCGACAAAATCCCGACGAGCGTGCCGATCTCATCGAGGATGGGAAACACAAACGAGCCGGACGCGGAGGCCTTTTCCCGGGCTTCGTCGAGCACCGTGTCCGGAGTGAAGCTCGCGTAGTCGGTCTCCAGCATCCGCTTCACGCGCACCGCTCCGCGCGCGAGCTGGACGGTTGTCGAAGTGTCGTAGGGCGAGCTTAGGATCGTGATGCCCGCTTCGCGCGCGGCGGCGAGGACGCTTTTCAAAACAGGCAGACCGCCGGTGACAACGATGGCGCGCACGTTTGCCTCGATCGCACGCATCTGGATGTCGTCGCGGTCGCCGACGAAAAGCACGATCCGCTCGGGGCTGTAGCGCTGCAGGCGCTCGGAAAACGAGTTCGCATTCATCGCGCCGACCACGAGCAGATACTCGACCGTTTCCGTGGGCATCTCACCGGCAACCACTTCGCCGCCGAAAGTCTCGACAATGTTCGGGAGCGACGCCGTGACGATACGTGCCGTCGCCGCATCTTCGCGAGTTGGGAAAAGATAGTGGCTGATCTTGAATGCCGACAGCAGCCCGAGACAGCGGTTCTGCTCGTCGATCACGGGCAGCCCGCGCAGACGATGTTCCTCGATCAGGTGAATTGCGTCATAAACCGTCGAGTCCTCCCCGACGCAGAACACATCGCGATGCATGACATCACTCACGCGCGGCGACAGGTCGCTGATGAACATCGGCGCTTCGACGCCGAATTTCTCGAGCACAAAATCGATCCGTTTATTTGTGTTGCCCGCACGCGCCGCGACTGTGTCGGGCGTGCCCGTGGCGCGCTTCAGGTGCGCGTAAGCGAGCGCGGAGCAGATCGAATCCATGTCGGGATTTTTGTGGCCAATGACGATGGTTTGCATGCGCGGCAACTTGTCGTGGAAAAGCGGGCGTCGATCAAGTCATTCAAATCGCGTTTTGGAGCGCGTCATTCCGAGTGCGGCGAAGAATCTCTCAAACAGCGTCCCATGTAATGTGCGGGATTCCTCGCTGCGCTCGGAATGACGCGCCGAAGCGAGTTGCGATCGTATGGCAGTGGGCGTCTGGAGATATTTATTCCACCAGCCGACGCGACCGGCTATCTTACGCCCGATGGAAATTGTCACCTGTGAACTCCCCGGCATTCGCGAGGTTGCCAGCACGAATGACGAACGAAACCGGAATGAAGGAATGACAAATCACCCAAGCGGCGGCAATTTCTTCATTAAGGCTTCATCCTTGGCTATTGGGCATTAGTCATTGGTCATTCCCCAAGTGCAAACCGCGATCGACGATTTCATCCTCTATCTCGCGACCGAGCGCGGGTTGTCGGACAACTACCAGCTCTCGACGCGCCGGTCGCTGGATGAGTTTGCCGGGTGGCTTTCGCGGGCGAAACAGATCGCCGAGCCGCGCGAAGTCACACTCGCGCTGATCACCGACTACCTCGCATTTCGCAAGCGCGGCGGACTGGCTGCGGCGTCGATCAAACTCATTGTCGTCGCCATCAAAATCTTCTTCCGCTTTCTGCTCATCCGAAAGCGCATCGACAAAGACCCTGCGGAAGTGCTGCCGCTTCCGCGCATCGAGCGGTATCTGCCGGAGACGCTCAACGAACTGCAAATCGAGCAACTCCTTAACAGCATCCAGACGAATCGCCCGCTGGGATTGCGCGATCGTGCAATCATGGAACTCCTCTACGCCAGCGGGCTTCGGATTTCCGAACTCACGAACGCGCGCCTGGAGAATCTCGATCTCGAAGGCGGCACGATCCGCGTGATCGGCAAGGGGAACAAAATGCGCATCGTGCCGGTCGGCAAAAAAGCGTGCGAAGCCATCACCGCCTATTTGGAGCGCGAACGTCCGGAACTCGTCGGCAAACGCACCGGCAGCGAGATTTTTCTATCCGTGCGTGGCGGCAAACTCACAACCGTGCGTGCGTGGCAGATCGTGAAGACCGTCGCGAAACTCGCGGGGCTTTCGCAAAACATCTACCCGCATCTGCTTCGACATTCGTTCGCCACGCATCTGCTGAGCAACGGCGCGGACCTTCGTATCATCCAGGAAATGCTCGGCCACGCCGACATCTCGACGACTCAGATTTACACCCACGTCGATCAGCAGCGGCTGAAGGCCGTGCATCACAAATTTCATCCGCGGGCGTAGGTGGATCGGGCGCTCCGCGCACGATGCCTCTTCATCCGCCGGAGGCGCACGCTTTTTGAAGTTTGCTGCTCCGCAGGCTGGCTTGCTCATCGTGCGCGGAGCGCCCGATCCGCCTGCATTTGGCAGTTTGCATGGACGCAATTTGCTGATAACCGTCTGCCCCATGCGAACAAGCGAATCTCAGCACGGGCACGTCGCCATTCTGAGCGTCAGTGGCGAGATCGACCTCCAGTATTCACCTGAGCTTCGGAAAATTTTGCAGTCCAAGGCCAAGGCGCGCTGTGCTGCGCTCGTCATTGATTTCAGCGACGTGAGATATATTGATTCGTCGGGGCTGGCGACGCTCGTCGAGTATTGCCGCGACGCGCGCTCGTTCGCCGGGGCCCTTGCGCTGGCGTGCCTGCAAGAGAGGGTGCGCACGATCTTCGACCTCGTCCGACTGAACGAACTGATGTCGATCTACGCGACGCTCGACGAAGCGAAGGCCGCCCTGCAATCGAGCCAGCAATAGCGCCTTTGAAAAGCTACCTCGAACTCAATTGCAGCCTGCTTTACTGGGTTCTCATCGGGCCGCTCCGGGGCCAGCCGTTCAAGCTGTCGCATGTGTTCCGACAGATGGTCTTCATCGGGGTGCGCGCGCTGCCGATGGTGGCGCTGACCGCGTTCAGCATCGGATTCACGCTCGCGATGCAGGCCGCGCACGAACTCCGCAGGCTGGGCGCGGAAATCTACGTGCCGGATCTCGTCTGCGTCTCGCTGCTGCGCGAACTCGGCCCTGTGCTGATCGCGGTGATCGTGATCGGACGCAGCGGATCGGCGGTGACCGCGGAACTCGGAACGATGAAGGTCTCGGAGGAAATCGAAGCGCTGGAAGTCATGGCGATCAACCCTGTTCGATTTCTCATCGTGCCCCGGTTTCTGGCGATGCTGGTGATGCTGCCGGTGCTCACGGTTTTCGGAAATTACATCGGCATGTTCGGCGGATGGACGATCTGTCATTTCGCGCTCGATCTGGATACGGCCGCCTACATCATGCGCTCGATCCAAAGCGCGAAGCCGTGGGATTTGTATTCCGGGCTGGTGAAAAGCGTTGTGTTCGCCTGGCTCGTTATCACGATCGCATGCAACACCGGCTTGAATGTCGAGGGTGGTGCCGAGGGCGTGGGGCAGGCGACGACCGGCTCGGTTGTTTATTCGCTTCTCACCATGCTCATCGCGAACGCCTCGCTTACGGCGATTTTCTTTTTCCTCGGATGAACGAGAACGCCCCGGTCATCGAAGTCACGAATCTCGTGCGCAGGTTCGGCCAGCGAGCGGTGCTCAACGGCATCTCGTTCCAGGTCCATCGCGGCGACACGATGGTCATCATGGGCGGCAGCGGCTGCGGCAAGAGCACATTGTTGCGACACATCATCGGCGCGATGAAGCCCACATCCGGTTCGATCAAGATTTTCGACGAAGAAATCACGGGCATGAGCGAGCGCGAGATGGCGCACATCCGCCGGCGCTTCGGGATGCTGTTTCAATCAGGCGCTTTGCTTCAGTCGCTCACCGTCGGCGAAAACGTCGCGCTGCCGCTGCTGGAGCACGGCAAACTCGATGCCGCCATCGTCGAGACGATCGTAAAGATGAAACTCGAACTCGTCGGGTTGACCGGCTTCGAGGACTTGAAGCCTGCCGAGATCAGCGGCGGGATGAAAAAGCGCGTCGGTCTCGCGCGTGCTCTCGCGCTTGATCCGGAGCTGGTCTTCAGCGACGAGCCGACGTCGGGGCTGGACCCGATCATGACCGCCGTCGTGGATGAACTGACGTGCAAGCTCACGCAAAAAATGGGAGTCACCGCGGTCGTCGTCACCCACGACATGACGAGCGCCTTTCGGATCGCGACGAAGATAATCATGCTCGGAGCCGGGCCCCGCCGCGGAACGATCATCGCCAGAGGAACGCCGGACGAAATCCGCGAACACGCCGACCCCGAGGTGCAACAGTTCATTCGCGGACTTGCCGACGGCCCGGTGCCGCTGCGACTCTCGCAGGACGATTACATCACCCGGCTGCTCGGCGCGCCGCGTTTGCTCGGAAAAAACAGAACATGAAACGAAACATCTCCGATTACCTCGTGGCGCTGGCCGTCATCGCTTGCAGCGTGGTGCTGCTTGGCGCACTGACTTTTGCGCTCTCCGGTTATCAGGTCAAAAAGCCGGCGCGCACGCTGGCGATCCACTTCAACGACGTCGCGGGCATCAAGCTTCACTCCGAAGTGCGCTACGCGGGAGCGCCCGCCGGGCGGGTCATCGAAATGCGGCCGCTGACACCGGAGGAACGCGCCGGCAACAAGAGCGCGGTGCGGCTGACCGTGAGCATCAATGACGAAATCCCGCCGCTGCCGGCCGACGTCAAGGTTTCGCTCGGCTCCGACACGTTGCTCAGCGAAAAATTCGTCGGACTGTCCGCTGGAACTCCGGGTGGAAAAACCCTCGAAAATGGCGCGACCATCCAGGCGGAGAGCGGTACCAGCATTGACCAGCTTGCTCAGTCGATCGGGCCGATGATCGAGAATGCCAACGAATTGTTAAGCACGGTGCGAAGCCAGGTGAACATTGTGTTGCCGAAGATTGCGACGCTGGCCGACTCGACAGACACGACCGCCAAATCTGTTACCGAGCTGATGAAGCATATGGACAAATTCATCGCAGACACCGGCGGCGCTCTGCATGTGCGCATCGAGGAACTCCACGGCGTGATCAAGAACCTCGACGAGATCCTCGTGAAGGGCAGTGATGTGATCGCGAAAGGCGGCCAGGTGCTGGACAATGCGAACGGATTCATTGGCAGCACCGACAAAGATCTCGATGCGCGGATGAAAGAACTGCGCGTTGTTTTGGAGAATCTGAAAGTGGTTACGACCCACGCGAAGGCCATCACGGAGACGCTTGGAGAAAAGCCCTCGCGACTCATCTGGGGTAGCAAACCGAACAAGCTTGTGCCCGAGGCGAGCATCCTCAAAAGCTCCGAGCCGCTGCCGGCGAAAGCGCCTTAACTTCGAAATCTCCCGTTTACCAAGCCATGGTCTTCTCCTGGGCGAAGCCTATATCCAGGAGCTTGACCCTGCTGCCCGGGGGCGAATCCAGTTTAGCTGCGAGTAGCAAGTCTGGCTGTCTAAGAGAGCTCCAGCTTGGAATGAAAAACCGGAGTTTACGGGGCTCGAACCCGCAACCTCCGCCGTGACAGGGCGGCGCTCTAACCAATTGAGCTAAGACTCCTTGAAGAGAGCGCGGAAAGTAATACGTGATTCGCGCGGCAGCAATCTTTTTCTCGTCGAATGATACCGCATCGAAAACACACCGCCGCCGCAGGACTTGTTTTTCGGATCGTGTGCCTTGGCATTTGTTTCTCGCAACTCGTCCGCCGCACACTCTTCAGCCCCCTGGCCCGGTCGTGCATGGCGCGGGTTCCGAGCCCGGCGCACTTCTTTGACCGTGAGTTCTTCCATTTCAACCGCCGTGCGGATCGTGCCGCTGCCGGGTTGTCGCAGGATTGAACATGAGGATGAAAAAGCACGCATTACAGCAATTGCAATCCGCGCCCCCCAGTTGCGGCACCACAATCGCACCCCACCCGAACTGGCATGTATATTTCCAGTTGTCTAAAACGACCGGATGAAGTAATAGCCATCCTCACAAACAAGGCTTATGACCAGAATCTGTCTGACTCTACTTACCATCGCCGCAGCCATTTCGCTCGTGGGTTGCGCGGGCACCGACGCATCGCAGCAGCGCCACAAGACAAAACACCGCTACGGCTACGGCGCGGATGAAAGTACGACGAATGTGGTCTCCGAACCGCAGCAGCAAACGGAGCCAGAGGCTTCCACGCAGGAGGAGCGGCAGAAGCCAACAACGACTCAACCGCCTCCACCCCCAACCGAGATACAAACCACCCAACTACCGGCTCCGAAACAGGAGTATCCCTACGGCAAAGCTGTCCCCGGCAAACCGGGATTTGTGACCAGTCCCCACGCGCCCTATTCGGGCTACGTGGATGTGCGCGGATTCCCTCCCGGAACCGAGGTAAAGGATCCTTACACAGGGAAAATTTTCCTCGTCCCGTAAGCAGGTGCTGGAACCCACTCGGGCCAGTGCGTGCAAGTTTCCGACACCCGGAGGTCTGTCGCCGGAATGACTTTGTCCAAACTTGCCATCATCGGCCCGGGACTTCTGGGCGGCTCGATCGCACTGTCGATTCGTAAAAAAAGTCCGGCCACGAAGATAGCGGTCTGGGCCAGGAGTGAGGCCGCGATCGCAAAAGTCAGCTCGGATGGAATCGCCGACATCGCCTCCACCGATTTGAAGCCGATTGTCCAGGATGCGGATGCCGTCGTCTTTTGCGTGCCGGTCGGAGCGATGGCACCGCTTGCGGAGAAAATCGCTCCTCTTATTTCCACAAACACACTCATCACCGATGTCGGCAGCGTGAAGGCTTCGGTCGTGAAATTGCTCGCACCGATCTTTCGAAGCCGCGGCAAATTCGTCGGGAGCCACCCGATGGCCGGTTCGGAGCAAACGGGACTCGGCGCGGCTCGCGCCGATTTGTTCGACGGCGCGGTTTGCATCGTAACGCCCGACGAGTTTTCAGATCCCGAAGCAGGCCAAGCGATCAGCGACTTTTGGACACGGATCGGTTGCTGCGTGCGGACACTGCCGCCGGCTGAACACGATGAAATCGTCGCGCTCGTGAGCCACCTGCCGCATCTTCTCGCGGCGACGCTTGTAAATTTGGTTTGCTCCGAAAATCCGAATTCGCTCAACTTCTGCGGCAACGGTTTTCGCGACACCACTCGAGTCGCTTCGGGTCCGCCGGAAATGTGGACCGAGATTTTCAGCAGCAACAAAACAGAGCTGAGAAAATCAGTCGAAGCGATGATCGGGAAACTCCGTGAAATCGACGCCCTTCTCGCTACCGACGACGAGCGAGGCATAACGCAATTTTTGAAAGAGGCAAAAACCGCGCGCGACCGAATCGCCGCAAAAAAATAAAATGAGCCATTGGAAAGTCACCCGCGCGCCGCGCATCGAAAGGGAAATCACCGTGCCCGGCGACAAGAGCATCTCGCATCGTTCCGCCATCATCGCGGCGCTGTCGAACGGCACTTGCGTCATCAAAGGATTCCTGCCAAGCGAGGATTGCCTCTGCACCGTCAACGCCCTCCGCGCACTCGGCGTCAGCATCGAGCGGCCGGAGCCAACGACGCTGGTGGTTCAGGGAAAAAGGAAGGCCCTCACCGCGCCAAAGGGCGATATCGACTGCGGCAACTCCGGTACGACGATGCGCCTGCTCGCCGGACTTCTCGCGGCCCAGCCGTTCCGCAGCCGGCTCATCGGCGACGCCTCGCTCTCGAAGCGGCCGATGAAGCGCATCATCGAACCGCTCACCGAAATGGGCGCGACGATCAGAGCCGAGGGCCCAAAGGATTCGCCTCCGCTCGTGATTGAAGGAGCAAAGCTTCACCCCATCCAATACTTCATGCCGATCGCCAGCGCGCAGGTGAAGAGCGCGATTCTTCTCGCGGCGCTTTACATCAAGGGCAGGACCACGGTGACCGAACCGAGCCAGAGCCGCGATCACACCGAGCGCATGCTCAGCTACCATCTGGTTCGTTCGCACAAGGACGATCTCAGCGTCACGATTTTCGGTGAGCAGATGCCCGAGTCGCGTGACTTCGTCGTCCCCGGCGATATATCGAGCGCTGCGTTCTGGCTGGTCGCGGCGGCAGTCCAGCCGGGGTCGCATCTTTTGGTAAAGGACGTCGGGCTTAACCAGACCCGCACCGGTATCCTCGGAGTGCTGCTGCGCATGGGGGCCCATGTCCGCGAAGTCATCGAGCGGGTCGAAGACGGCGAACCGCGCGGGTCGGTCGAGGTCCGCGGTGCGCGGCTCAGATCCACCACGATTCAAGGCCGGGAGATCGCCAATGTGATCGACGAAATTCCGATCCTTGCGGTCGCTGCGGCGCTCGCCGAAGGTACGACCACGATTGCAGACGCAAAGGAATTGCGTGTGAAGGAAACCGATCGCCTGGCTGCGCTGGCGACAAACCTGCGCGCCATGGGAGTGCCTGTGACCGAGAATGAGGACGGCCTCGAAATCCTCGGCGGTCAGCCGCTCAAAGGAACACGCCTGCGGAGCTTTGGCGATCATCGCATCGCCATGGCGTTTGCGGTTGCCGGGCTTTTCGCGGAAGGCGAAACGATCATCGATGACGTCGAGTGTGTCGCCACTTCGTATCCCGGTTTCGACAAGACGCTCGAACAAATGATGAAGGCGGCGAAGGAACCGCAGACCCCGGTCATCAGCTCCCTGCCCGTCTAAAGACCGAGTGAACGCCACCGCCCATACAGTCGTCGCCATCGACGGACCCGCGGCATCCGGCAAGAGCAGCGTCGCCCGGATGCTCGCGCGCAGGCTCGGCTTCGTCTATGTCAACACCGGCGCCATGTATCGCGCGATCACCTGGTGCGTCGTTGAAAAAGGAATTCCCTCACGCGATGTCGCGGGCATCATTTCGATGCTCAACAAAATCGACGTTCGATGCGGACTGAACGGCACCGAATCCATCATCACGATTGACGGCGTCGATCCCGCCCCGCATCTCAGCGAGGCCGACGTGAACCAGAATGTTTCCGAAGTTTCGAGCATTCACGAGGTCCGCTATCTTCTCGTAAAGCGGCAGCGCGAATACGCGAAGACGAACGACGTCGTCATGGAAGGTCGCGACATCGGCTCCGTTGTTTTTCCCGAAACGCCCTACAAATTTTACATCGACGCCTCACTCGAAGTCCGCGCCCGCCGCCGCGCGGCCCAGGGCCAGCAGGACGAGATCGGCGCCCGCGACAAGACCGACTCTTCGCGCAAGGCCTCGCCGCTGGTCATCGCCGAGGACGCCCATGTCATCGACAGTTCGCATCTCACCATCGACGGCGTGGTCGGCGAAATCATTGGGCGGCTGAAATTGAAAGGCTTCCGCTTTGAAGAGTGAAATGAACGGCTGGTATCGCTTCGGATACAACCTCTGGAGGTTTCTGGCCTGCACCGCGTTTTCGTTCCGGGTCATTCATCCCGAACGGATCATCGAGGAGGGTGGCGCGATCCTCGCGATGAACCACCAGAGCTACGTCGATCCGCCGCTCGCGGGGATTTGCTGCAAGCGGGCCATTTACTTTCTCGCCAGAAAAACGCTGCTTAACTGGCCGATCCTCGGTCCGATTTTTCCAAAGATCAACGTCGTGCCGGTCGATCAGGAGCGGGCCGACATGAGCGCGCTGAAAACCGTGATCCGGCTCGTGAAGGCGGGGCATTGCACCATCGTTTTTCCGGAAGGCGGGCGGACTCCTGACGGCAACTTGCAACCAGCACAGCCCGGGCTCGGACTCGTCATCGCAAAAACGCTTGCGCCGGTGGTGCCGATGCGGATCTTCGGCGCTTACGAAGCATTTCCTCGCGGCGCAAAATTCCCGAAGCCGCATCGGATCACGATCGTCATTGGCGAACCGATGCGCTTCACGAAGGAGGAGATCGAGGGAGGCGGACGCGACCTTTACCAAAGCCTCAGCGATCGAGTGATGGCCCGAATCGCATCGATCGAAAACGAACGCGAACGCTGACATCGGGTGACGATTCTCCCGCTTGCCGCTGCCAGGGCACCGTGATAGCTTGACGCCCTTTTTCTATGGCAACCAGCATCATTGATCCCAGCCGGCTCGACCGGATCGAACTCAGCAACGACGAAATCGCGCGCTACTCGCGGCATCTCATCATGCCCGAAGTCACGCTCGAAGGTCAGAAGCGGCTGAAGGCGGCGAGCATCCTGTGCATCGGCACGGGCGGACTCGGCTCGCCGATCGCGCTTTATCTTGCGGCGGCAGGCATCGGACGGCTCGGACTCGTCGATGGCGACGTGGTCGATTTTTCAAATCTTCAGCGCCAGATTCTGCACGGCACCAAAGATGTGGGCCGGAAGAAACTGAACTCCGCGAAAGAACGCATCCGCGAGGTGAACCCGAACGTGCAGATCGACCTTCACGATACGATGTTCACCGAGCGAGAACGCGCGCCAGATCGCCGGGCCATACGACATCGTCATCGACGGCACGGACAATTTCCCGACGCGCTACCTGTCGAATGACGTGTGCGTTTTTCTCAAGAAGCCGAACATCTACGGCTCGATCTTCCGCTTCGACGGCCAATGCACCGTGTTCGCGCCGCATCTCGGCGGACCTTGCTATCGCTGCATGTTCCCCGAGCCGCCACCGCCCGGCATGGTGCCAAGCTGCGCGGAAGGCGGCGTGCTCGGCGTGCTGCCCGGCATCATCGGCGTGATGCAGGCGATCGAGGCGATCAAGCTCATCATCGGCATCGGCGAACCGCTCATCGGGCGGCTCGTCGCATTTCGACGCGCTCAAGCTGAAGTTCCGCGAGTTCAAACTGCGCAAGGATCCGAAGTGCCCCGTTTGCTCCGAAAATCCCGACGATCACCGAACTCATCGACTACGAGCAGTTCTGCGGCATCCCGCAGGCCGCCGCCGCCGAGGCCGCCGAAGCGCCGATCCCGACGATCACCGTGCAGGATTTGAAGCGCAAGCTCGACGCGAAGGAGAAGTTCGTGCTGGTGGATGTGCGCGAGAAATTCGAATAGGACATCTGCCGAATCGACGGCGCGAAATTGATCCCGCTCGGCGAACTCCCCTCGCGCATGAGCGAACTCGACAGCGCGGACGAGATCGTCCTGCACTGCAAAATGCGGCGGGCGCAGCGCGAAGGCGCTCAAGCTCCTGCGCGAAGCCGGATTCGCCAAACTGCACAATGTCGGCGGGCGGCATCGAAGCCTGGGCCGAGCAGATCGATCCGAGCGTGCCGAAGTACTAAAAAGAAACGCCCGACCGGCCCGGTTTTGGGGCACGCATCGTGCTTGTTTTGAGGATGAATTTCATCCCTTCCGGAGCGCCATGCATACACCTCTCTCAAAGAACCGCCACGGATTCGTGCTTGTCGAGTTCATGATCCTCGCCGCCGCGTTCTGTCTGCTTGCCCTGGTTGCCCTTACTCATCTCAAACATCCCTCAGCGCGGCGCTCTTCCATTCGTGTCGCCGAGACCCCCGGGCTTCAATACGCGCTCGGGGTTTACGTTTCTGACAGGTAGCCGCGGGTTGGGTTTAGGGATGCATCCGGGCGGGATGTGCCAGTTCGGAATAGAGCCATCTGATTTTCTGTCTTGATTCCGGTCGCGCAAAACCAAAGGCTCCCACGCATGTCGAACGCGCGTGTCGGGCGCATCTCCGTCATCATCCCAACGCTGAACGAATCCGAGAACATCGAGGCTGTCACCGCGCGCGTTTTCGAGAACATGTCGTGCTTTGACGTGGAGATCATCGTTGTCGATGACGGCTCGACTGACGGCACCCCGGAAAAAGTCCGCGCGCTCGGAGCAAACCAGCCGGTCCGGTTGCTCGAACGAAAGAACGCAAAGGATGGACTCGCCGGGGCGGTGATGGCCGGCGCGAAGCTGGCGGCCAGCGATGTGGTCGTCGTGATGGATGCCGACCTGAGCCACCCTCCGGAGCGCCTTCCCGAACTCGTCCGCCCCGTGCTGGAAGGCTCCAAGGACATGATCATCGGCAGCCGTTACGCGAAGGGGGGCTCGACTCCGGAGTGGCCATGGAAACGAAGAATGATGTCGCGGGCCGCTTCGGCACTGGCGTGGCCGCTCACGGATGTTCACGACTCGCTCTCGGGTTTTTTCGCCGTGCGGAGGCAACTGCTCGCGGACATTCCCGCCGACGCTTCCGGATTCAAAATCGCGCTCGAACTGCTGGTGCGCGGCGGCGACACGCTGCGCGTGGGAGAAATTCCCATCACGTTTCGCGACCGCACCCACGGCCAGTCGAAAATGGGGACACGGGTGATTTTTACCTACTTCGAGCGCCTGCTCGCCCTCTGCGGCTGGCGCACGTCGGAGGAAGACACCAAGAAAGTCCTCGCCAAAAACCTCGTATCTTGGGCGCTCGATTTCCTTGCTTTTGTGGGGTTGATCCAGTTGGGACAAGACCTGGCCACCGCCCACATCGCAAGCTACGCGGCTGCAAGCGTCGTCACCTATTTCAACTCCAGACAGGAGAGCGAGCGTCTCCAAAACACTTACGGCAATTTCACCCGCCGCTTCCTGCTAGTGCGTCTGATGTCGATGTTCGTCCGCGGCGGCGTGCTCGCCCTGATTGCGAGTTCGCGGGAATGGCCTCCGGCAATTGCCATCCTGCCCGCGATTGCCGCCGGCGCATTGGTCAGTTACTTCGGCTTCGCTTTCTTCATCTGGCCGACTCGCGAGCAATACGGTTCCGGCATTCGGTGGCGGGTCGCATCGATCGGCATCGTCGCCTACCTGTTGCTCCTTCGGCTTGCTTATCTGAACGAGATTCAACTGCTGCCTTCGGAAACCTATTTCATGCAGACCCTGCCGCTGATGAAATGGCTGATCCACGCGGGCATGGCGCTCTGCGGTCATAATCCGTTCGGCATGCGGATCGGCGCGCTGTTTTGCTCGTTCCTCGCCACGCTGTTTTTCTATCGGATCGCGCGAGGCTTTTTCGATAAATCCACGGCGTTTCGCACGACGATGTTCGTCCAAGTTCTGCCGGTGGCGTTTGCGGGCGGATTCTTCATCACACCCGTCGCGCCGATGCTCGCGGGCTGGGCTGCGGTGCTTTATCTTTACCACCTCGAACCGCTCCGCCGCAGGCCGTGGACTTGGGCTGGTGTCTTGATCTTCGCGGCGCTCCTGTGGCCGGTCGTCACCAACCCGGAGCCGCGTGTCGCATCAATCACGCCCGAACGAATCGGGTATGCGCTAAACGCGCTTCTCGTCTCACCACTCATTCTGCTGACGCCCACGGGACTCGCCGCTGCCTTGCTCATCCTCTCCCAGCGCCCCGACGCGAGCCAGCGCAACCGCGATCTATTCGTAAAGACAGCCACGCTGCTTTCGCTGGCGGCGTTCGTCTGCTTCTGCCTCACGCGCATCGTGCCCTACGGCTGGATGGGTGTGGCCTGGCTGCCAGTTATTCCGTCGATCGCGAAAGCATTCGGTGAAAACGGAACGGCAGATCGCGGGAAGCTTTTCTCATTCGTCCAGGCCATGTGGCCGGCGACGATCCTGATTCTAATCATCGGCTACGGCGCGGTGCTGCATTACCTCGCGCTCGGATTGCCGGGATTCAATTAACTGTGCGGGATCTGGCTCTCACGGATGGCCTGGTAACGCGCGACAATTTTGAGCGATACGAAATACATCACCAGCGCCAGCGGCACCGCCATGATCAGCGAACCGATCAGGAGCGGCCACACGATGTGCAGCGTTTTCCAATGAAACCAGTTGCTGAGGATGAATTTGTCCCTCGTCATTCTTGCCGGCAACTGGTGGTGCAGCGCCCAGTAGCCAATCACGTATTGCCAGCGCAACACAACCGGCCAGACCGGGAGGAAGATGTCGTGAAAGGTCACCGAAAGCACCGCCGCCATCTTGCTGCATCGAAACAACCAGGCGATCAGAAAGCCGGCCAGCGTTTTGAAACCAAAAAACGGCGTGAACCCGCAGATCACCCCTATCGCAATCCCTCCGGAAATCGCATGCGGCGTGTCGCGAATCTGCATCAGGTGGTGGAGATGCCGCGAAACGAAGGATTTGATTTTGGAAACTGGCATTGCTGGTTCGTGAACTTTTTGAGTATTCGAGCGTTGATGTTAATATCCGGTAGTTTGATGCGCGCCACCGAATAATTTCCACGATGTCCCCTTTCGAAACCTACCAATCCAATGCGGCGGAAGTTCCCGTGATGCGGAAATGGTTTTTCCGCGCGTTCCTGTTGTCCCTTCTCATCCACGCCATTCTCTTTGTCTGGTTCGGAAGCACAAAACTGGAGAGCTTTACCCCGCTCACGATGCGTCTTGTGCCGCGCGCGTTCAACGTGGCAAGACTCGACATCGACCCGAAGCTGCTTGAGTCCGACGAGAAGGAACCGGAGAAGCCGAAAAAGGAGGTGCTTGCGCTGCCCGACGTCACTCTGCCGGACGAGAAACCTTCGCTCGAATCGATGATGAACGAAGTTCGAGCGACCCCCGCGGCACCCGAACTCACCAAGCCGATCGTCAACGAAAAGCCGCGCGTGGAGGCGACCGACATCAAGACTCTGACCAAATTCCAGGAGACGACTTCGAGCGCCCTCGAAAAGGATCTCTTGTCGATGCGGGACCAGCTCATCAAGGACAGACCGAAGCCGTCGAAAAACCTGATCGCGATGAATGAGAAGGCGGCGGCGCAAATGCCGCCCAACAGCAGCATGACAGACTCAGCGGCGATGACGGCGGCATCCGGACGGCTCGATACATTGCTCGGGCAGGCAGGCGGTTTGAAGAAAGGCGACCAGCCGCTCTCGCTGCCCGGTGGCGCGCTGTTTGAGTTCAACAAAGCCGAACTTCAAGTGCCCTCGACGGAGCAACTCCGGAAACTCGGCCAGCTCATCAAGAAGAACCCAAATGTCAGATTCAGCATTGAGGGCTACACGGATTCATTCGGCGACGAAGAAACCAATCGCCGGCTGAGCCAGGCCCGGGCCGATGCCGTTCGGAAGTGGCTCATTGAAAACATGGACATCGCTCCCGAACGAATCGAGGCGCACGGGTTTGGCAAAACGAATCTGATCGTGCAACCGCAGCCCTTCGATTGGAACGTGCAGGCATCCATCGACGCCGAGATTGCGCGGCAGCAGCCAAACCGCCGTGTCGAAATCGTGTTCCGTTTTCCAAACAGCGATTGATCTCGTCGAAACGATCCGCTGACGGTTGGCGATAAACGGCGATCCAGTTAAATCGACCAGACCGTCTTGCCGCCGACAATCGTTCGCACGGCGCGGCCCTTTAATTGCCAGCCGTCAAAAGGCGTGTTGCGCGAACGCGATTCGGACGCTTTGGCAGCAACCGTCCATTCCAAATCGGGATCGATCAGCGTGATGTCGGCAACAGCGCCCTGCGACAGCGTCCCGCGATCGAGCTTGAGCAGGCGCGCTGGATTGATCGTGAGCATCTCAATCAGTCGCGCGAGGTCGATCGCCTTTTTCTTGTGAACGAGAATATCAATGAAAAGTCCCAGCTCCGTTTCCAAACCGAGAATGCCGAATGGCGCGACATCAAACTCGACTTCCTTTTCGTAATCGCAATGCGGCGCGTGATCGCTTGCCAGAATGGTGATCGTTCCGTCCGCGATTCCTTCGATCAGCGCCTCGACGTCATCCGTCGCTCGCAGCGGCGGATTCATTTTGAAATTCGTATTGAACCCGCGGACGGATTCGTCGGTCAGCGCGATGTGATGGGGGCAGACCTCGCCGGAAATTTTGACTCTCCTCGCCCGCGCCTCACGCAAAAGCCGCACGCTGCCGCGCGAGCTGAGATGCTGACAATGGATCGGCGTGTCGCAGAGTTCAGCGAGAAGGATGTTGCGCTGCACGATGATCTCCTCGCCCGCTGAGGGCCAGCCCGGCAGGCCAAGCACTGTGCTCCAGTAGCCTTCGTGCATGACGCCCTTCCCGACGAGGTTGTAGTCCTGGCAATGATCCATCACAGGCAGGTCGAACATGCGCGCGTACTCGAGCGCGCGCCGCATCAGCTCGTGGTTCTGCACGCAGTGACCGTCGTCGGTCAATGCAACCACGCCGGCCTTGAACAGCGATCCGATCGGCGCGAGTTCCTCACCGGCGATGCCTTTCGTGATCGCGCCCGTTGGAAAAACATTCACGCAGCCTTCCGTCGCGGCTCTTTGCTTCACCCAAGTCACGACACTCGGATTGTCCAACGCGGGAGACGTGTTCGGCATGCACACGACACTCGTGAATCCACCTGCAGCCGCCGCGCGCGTTCCGCTCGCGATTGTTTCCTTGGCCGACTGTCCCGGCTCGCGCAGATGCACGTGGATGTCGATGAGTCCTGGCGAAACGACCAGTCCGCTCGCATCAATCACCTCGACATCGTGCGGATGTTTTCGAAACGTCGCGCTGAGATCGATCTTCGCTATCTTTCCGCTGGAAATGTAAACGTCGCCGACGCGGTCGATGCGGTTCGCCGGGTCGATGATGTGGCCATTGGTGATGAGGGTGGTTTTCACAGCAAGCTTGGGTCGCGGGGCAATTAAATCATGAGCCGGCCTGGTCCCTCCCGGCGCACAGATAAAGCACCGCCATGCGCACGGCGAGGCCGTTGGTGACTTGATCGAGAATCACGCTCTGCGCGGAGTCGGCGATTTCGCTGTCGATCTCGACGCCGCGATTGATCGGTCCCGGATGCATCACGAGGCAGCCCGGCTTGAGCTTCTGAGCGCGCGGTTTCGTCAGGCCGAAGAAGTTCGTGTACTCGCCAATGCTCGGAAAATACTCCTTGCGCTGCCGTTCGTGCTGGATGCGCAGAAGATTGACGACATCGACCTCTCCGAGCACTTCGTCGATGTTGTGGGTGACGCGCACGCCCATTTGCTCAAAAATGCGTGGCACAAGCGTGCTGGGGCCGACCAGCGTGACTTTCGCCCCAAGCTTGAGCAGCGCCCAGATGTTCGACCGGGCGACACGGCTGAACAAGATGTCCCCGATGATCGCGACGTGGAGTCCGGCGACCTTGCCGCATTTCTCGCGAATCGTGAACGTGTCGAGCAACGCCTGCGTCGGGTGTTCATGCGCGCCATCGCCTGCGTTGATGATGATCGAGCTGAGACGCTCGGCGAGGAACTGAGGCGAACCCGCGGAACTGTGCCGCAGCACGATGATGTCGGCATGCAGTGCTTCGAGATTCCGCGCGGTGTCCTTGAGCGTTTCGCCTTTTGTGAGGCTCGACGTCGAGGTCGAGATGTTCACCACGTCGGCGCTGAGACGGAAGGCGGCGAGTTCGAAGGATGTCCGGGTGCGCGTGCTCGGCTCGACGAAAAAGTTGACGAGCGTTTTTCCACGAAGCGCCGGCACCTTCTTGATGTCGCGGGTGCCGACCTGCTTGAACGCAGCGGCCGTGTCGAGGATCGTCGTGATTTCGTCCGCGCTCAGCTCCTGGATTCCAACGAGGTCTTTGCGTGTCCAAGTGGCGTTCATATCCAGATCATGCCTTGTCCACCGAAACAGAGTCGGACACGCCGTCGAGGTTTTTGAAACGGACGTAGACGCGCTGCTTGCGCGAGGTCGGCAGGTTTTTCGCGACGTAATCCGCGCGGATCGGCAGCTCCCGGTGCCCTCGATCCACCAGCACCGCGAGTTGTATGAGCGCAGGCCGCCCGAAGGAGGCGATCGCGTCCATCGCCGCACGGCAACTGCGCCCGGTGAACAGAACGTCATCGGTGATGATGATCGTGCGGCCTTCGATGTGGAGCGGCAGCTTTGTCACTTGGACGGGCGAAAGGTTCCTGCGGGTGCGGATGTCGTCGCGATGCATTGACACATCGATCGTCCCGAATTCGATCCTCACTTTTTCGATCTGTTCGATGTAGTCGATCAATCTCCGCGCGATCTCGACCCCTCGCGACGGAATGCCTGCGATCACCACTTTCTTGAGATCGGGATTGCGCTCGATGATTTCGTGCGCGATGCGCCGGAGTGCCCGTTCGATGGCTTGCGCGTCAAGAACTTCGACGCTGTCAGGTGGCGCTGGTTTGGGGGTTTTCATTTTTCCTTCGCGGTCTCTCAGGACCACTCTTAAAGGAACTTCCGGTTCAATCAGTCGCTGTCGCCCTGCTTTTGACGTTTCTCCCGCCAGGACGATCGGTATTTGACGATCCAGTCGAGGAGGGCTTTTTCAAAACCGATGTCGTGACCGGCCTTTTCGCTTTCGATCCATTTGTGGCGAAGAATCTCTTCGCGCTCGGCAAGGAATTCTTTGTAGAGCACAGAATTCTTTACCAAATTCGAGTTCTCACTGTTCTCAGCATATTGGGGATCCATGCGTGCGTTAGTCTTCATACGAAGACGGCGCACGTCAATCCTAAGTTTGTAACGCACCGGCCGAAACCGGAAACGAACTTGCATGAAAATTCGACGTCCACCCTGTAAAGAAATTCATCGATGCACCGGGAGCTCAAGAGGGAAGCGTTTCTTTCAGCTTTCTGGCCAGTTTTACAAACTCAACGCTGATTGCGTTTTTCGGTTCCGCCGCGACGATTGGCCTGCCGCGGTCGCCGGCTTCGCGGGTGGCGAT
Organism: uncultured Verrucomicrobiae bacterium; assembly: GCA_963751395.1. Taxonomy (GTDB): domain Bacteria; phylum Verrucomicrobiota; class Verrucomicrobiia; order Chthoniobacterales; family Chthoniobacteraceae; genus CAVVUC01. Next base: position 993,666 of record CAVVUC010000002.1, read on the forward strand.
GTCGATTGGAATCTGGGCAAGCAAGGCGGTGTTCAGGCGTTTCGCCTCGCGCTCTCCCCCACCTCTTCCGAAGATGTCGTATCGCGTCTGGTCTTTGGGGCAGACGAAGTAACTCATATTTTCAATCAGCCCGAGGACGGGCACGTTCACTCTGGAAAACATGGACGCCGCCTTGCGTGCATCGATCAAAGCCACTTCCTGAGGCGTCGTCACGATCACCGCCCCGGCCAGAGCGACAGTCTGCACGATCGTGAGCTGGATGTCGCCGGTTCCCGGTGGCAGGTCGAGCACGAGATAATCGAGCGTGCCCCACTCGACGTGACGCAGAAACTGCTGCGTGTAGCGCGTCACCATCGGCCCGCGAAGAATCGCCGGCGAGGCGTCGTCCAAGAGGAAACCCATCGACATCAACTGAACGCCATAGCGCTCGATGGGGATGATCTTGTTCTCTTCCGTCGCCATCGGCCGCTCGTTCGTTCCAAACATCAGCGAAATGCTCGGGCCATAGAGATCGCAGTCGCACAGCCCGACACGCCCGCCGACCTCATGAAGTGCAACAGCCAGATTCGCCGCGACGGTCGATTTGCCCACGCCTCCCTTGCCGCTGGCCACGGCAATGATGTGCTTGATACCCGGAATCTCAGTCGCACCGGTCCCGCCGGCTTGCTGTGCCGGTGCCTGGATGTCGATCAGCACACGGACTTTCCCGATCCCGGAGATCCCATTCAGCGCGGCCTCGCTGTCATCCTTGATCGCCTGTGGCACTTTGGGATCGTTTGTCGCGAGAGTCATCATCACCGTGACGTCGTTTCCCGAGATACTGATTTCCTTGATCAGACCGAAAGAAACAACATCCCGGCTGAATCCCGGGTATTTGACGGTCAGGAGCTGCTTGCGAACGAGATCTTCGGTGATGGGCATGGGTTACATTCCGGATTGGAGGCGGAATGTTCAAGGTTGTTTGCGAGGACGCGTCAACTTTGAACTGAAACAGGCGCATTAAAAAACCGCTCCGCCGCTGCCATGCTTATTGACCAGACCGTGGGATAGGCGACATCGCGTGATCAGGCGAAAATCTCGAACTGGGAGAAAGCCAAGGCGCTCCCGCGCCAGCTGCATCTTTCAACAATGCTGGCGATGTTCAAGGAGGCCGCGCAATGAGCCAGTTCCAACTCGGCGCGTGTAATGAAGCGACCAACCCTCCACCTTCGGCGGCAAAATTGAAGGGCAAATCAGCCCGATAAACGCACCCAAACCGGCTGCATGGCCGTGATTCCTCAAGGGCACTGTGAGCGGTTCATAACGGCAAATACTCCGCTCGATTCAAGAAGTCCGCGGGACTTCCGACCACGGCCAGTAATTCCAAATCGTTGATCGCCCTTCCAATGGTAATGCCGAGTTGGTGCGCGTAGATGACACCGCCAAAGTGCCCACCGCTTCGTTGTCGCCGGGTTGCCTCCGCGAGCAAGTCTTCGTCCTGGCTGAACAGCACGCGGCCAAGCTCCGTGGCCCGGTCCAACAGTTCCGGGTCCTCAAGTTCCGTCGTGCCATCAAGCTGCGCGGTCAGCACATCCACGCCCCTCAACAACAGCCCGCGTGTGATGGCGGCTGGCACATGCACGTCCATGTAAAGGCCGACGCTCAAGTGAGCCTGCCCATCTCGCGCAGCCGCTTCCGAATTGGCGACTCGCCTGCCTGTGTCCGCAGCCGCTGCGCCTCCTGCGCGCTGTGTTGAATCTGGGCGTCCATCTCGGATTTGTGGTCGTGATAATAACCCAGCGCGGCGTGAATCTGCGCCAGGGAAAGGTGAGGATGCTGGAAGTGTATTTCCTCCGGGCTCCAACCGTGGGCGATGGTGTCAAGCGCCACCTCGATGACTTTGGTGTTCGTGTCGTCAATCCACGCCACGCCTCGATCATCGGTTCCAATATGGGCTGTTGTTGAAACAGGCATGGTGGGACTTTAACGCGGAGATGAGCGCCGGGCAATGCAGTTCTATGCAAGCTTCATCCACCGCCTCCGCATAGCCGCACCAGCGATAGTCCTGCGAATCGGTCACCATCCCCGCTCGGACGGGGTTACCGGCAGAACTGTTCCTTCTCGGCGTCACCGAGGACAAACTCCCGGTTCACGACCCTTGATACGCAGTGGTAGTAGGCGACCAAATGGTCGGGCGGGGCTTTTAGCCGGGACTGGCGCATGGCGTGAAAATGCCCGCGCCCGGAGAAACAGGCAAGCGTCTATTAGCTAAGGTGTCCGTCCCTTTATTTTCGCTTTATTTTCCGACGCGGGAGTGGATCGCCACGCGGCTGGCCATGGGCAGCGCCAGCTATCTCTCGGCACTTCTGGGGAAGTGATTGTTGACGATAGTAAGCTCTGACCCCTCTCACTCGTCGCACCGTGGGCGGTCAGAACTCGGACGGGCATCGGGGTGTTAGGGGGCTGGCCAGCGACCACCGCCCCGACCCACTGGCCGGGACGGAATGAGCGAGGCGCTACCGACGGCGGCGGAATCCGCAGAGCGCCAGGCCGCCGAGGAGCAGGCCGGCGGTGCCGGGTTCGGGGACGGGTGGGGTGCCCTCGAAACGCGCGATACCGAAATCATAGTTGCCGCCATAGACCTGGCCCACGGTCACGATTTTCCCATCGGGCTGCAAAGCAATCTCCGCAGCATAATCTGAAAAGCCAAAGTCGGCGGTCACCTTGCCCGTGCCTCCGCCGAACAGCGGGTCCAGGCTGCCGTCTGGGTTGTAGCGCACCAGCGCGAAATCGCGGCTCCCACTAATGGCGGAATAGGAACCGCCCCCAACCACGATCTTCCCATCGGCATCAAGCGCCATGCTGGTGCCGAAGTCTTCAGCACCGAAGTCGGTGATCACCTTGCCGGTGCCGCCGCCGAAAAGCGGGTCCAAGCTGCCGTCGGTGCTGTAACGCGCCAGCGCGAAGTCCTGACCGACGTTGGTATAGCCTGCGACCAGGATCTTCCCATCGGCCAGCAAGGCCACGCTTGCGCCGGCGCTATCCCCGACAAAATCGGTGGTCACCTTGCCCGTGCCGCCGCCGAAGGCCGGATCCAGGCTGCCGTCCGGATTGTAACGGGCCAGCTTGAAGGGGCCACCCCCATAGCCTGAAGCCACGATTTTCCCGTCAGGCTGCAGCGCCAAGCTGAGGACCACATCACTGCCACCGGAAAAATCGGTGGTCACCTTGCCGGTACCTCCGCCGAAAGTCGGGTCCGGGCTGCCGTCGGTGTTATAACGCGCCAGCCCAAAGACGGGATAATAGTAGCCAGAGTCCGCCGCGCCACCGACGACGATCTTCCCGTCGGGCTCCAAGGCCACGGTTCGTGCGTTATCTGCGTAGCCGAAGTTAGTGGTCACTCGGCCGGTGCCGCCTCCGAAGGTCGTGTCCAAGCTGCCGTCTGGATGATAGCGGACCACGAGGAAATCTTCGGTGCCGCTGGCGGGAGAATACGCGCCGCCTACGACCACGATCTTTCCATCAGGCTGCAATGCTGCACCGTTGCCGAATTCTCTATAGCCGAAGTCAGTGGTCACCTTGCCGGTGCCACCACCGAAGGTTGGGTCCAAGGAGCCGTCCGGGTTGAGACGCGCGAGCGCGATATTGTCGCTTGGGGGGTAATTATAGGCGGCGCCCACGACCACGATCTTTCCGTCGGGCTGCACAGCCACGTTCATGCCGATGTCGTCGGCTCCGAAGCTGAGGGTCACCTTGCCGGTGCCACCGCCGAAGGTCGGGTCGAGATCCCCTGGTGCGGCTTGCGCCTGCGCGCTGCCGAATAGAGCCGCTGCCGCAAAGAGCAGGCAGCCGCCGATTTTGATTATGGATGTTTTCATTTTTTGATTTGGTTTTTGGATTGGGTCGCGGCTCTCGCCGGGCCATTTGGTTTTTTGCCGAACACTGTCCACTGCTGCGGGCCGGCTTCCGCACGCTGGCTGAGCGGGTGCTCCGCCAGTCGAGTCGATGAAAGTGATGGATGAAAAGGGCCGCACCGCTGGGAATTGCCCCGGTTCACCCTTTTGCGCTCTATGACAATCAAGCATACCCCCTCACTCCCCGACGCTGATCCCCGCTCTGACCGTTGCCGGTGCGCCGGGCGCGAAAGCAATTTCCTAGCAAGATTGTCTTTCAAATTTTATTTTTTGTTGGGGGCAAGCGCCCGAGGGCGTCCTAGCCTTTTTGTGGTAATTCTTTTTAAAGAATCGGGCATACTTTTATCGAGTTGAGGCAGATGCGTCCTCCCAATTTTTTCAAATTATGTGCCAAAAAATGACATGCCAATGGAAGAGTGAAAGTGAAAGGGGTCAGAGTTTACTCTTGGTGCGCCCGTGAAGCGGGCGTCAACGCGGGTGGAAGTCCCGCCGGTGCAATTAGACGGTTCAGCACCGCAGACCGTGCCAACTGCGTCGCCGCGAGGCGGGGTGGGGAGCAGGCATGGAGTCGAACCGGCAGGTCGCAATGCACAGATGAACCACATAAATGAGCCTCGAAAAACACTCCCGGCAGCCAAGCCTCTCAAGAGTGGGCGAAGGCCGCAGAGTCGAGACCCAGACCAACCGTCGTGGGTTTTGACAATGGACCGGCGGGGTCTGCGTGGGCGACATGTCGCGAAGTGACGCGCGGGTAAACGGGGAGATCTGTCATGGCGGGTAAGCAAGACTCAACTGGCGGCACAACCCCAACAAAGGGGAAGGCCGTGCAGGCCAGGACAGAAGTCGGAGGCGTTCGTAGTAGTGATAATCCCGTGCCGGACCTCTGGTTCGGGCAACCCGCGGGGGAGCGAAGGGACGCCACTTGTTCCGCAGGAGCGAAGCGCAGGGAAGGACGTGGTGACGGCCCGCGAGGGCTACCAGCACCCGAGAAAGTCCGGCAACTGCAAATCACCCTGTATCGGAAAGCGAAGTCCAAGCCGGAATACCGGTTCTGGAGTCTATATGGAGAAGTGCAACGCGCCGACGTGCTGGCAGCAGCTTGGCGGCGCGTGAAAGCGAATGCAGGAGCGGCGGGGGTGGATGGAGTGAGCATCGAGGAACTCGCCGCCGATGCGCAGGTGGAAGCCGCGTGGCTGAACGCGCTGCAAGAGGAGCTTCACTGCAAAACGTACCGGCCCGCGCCGGTGCGCAGGGTGAAGATTCCCAAAGCCAGTGGAGGGTTTCGTGGGTTGGGGATTCCCACGGTGAAAGACCGCGTGGTGCAGATGGCGGTGTATCTGGTGCTGATGCCGATCTTCGAGGCGGACTTCCATCCGCGCTCCTTCGGTTTTCGGCCCGGACGGGGCGCCCACCAGGCGGTGGAGGTAATCCGGGAGGCATTGCGCATGGGCAAGACCGAGGTGGTCGATGCCGATCTGGGGCAATACTTCGACACGATCCCGCATCGGAAGCTGATGCGGCAGGTGGCCCGGCGGGTGAGCGACGGGATGATCCTGAAACTCATCAAAGCCTGGCTGCGCGCGCCGATCGTCGAGGAAGAGCAAGGCGGAGGCCGGAGGATGAAGGCCAACCCCTGTGGCACCCCGCAGGGCGGCGTCATCTCTCCCTTGCTGGCCAACATCTACCTTCATCCGCTGGATGAGGGCGTGAATGAATGCCGGCAAAAGCCGCGGATGGTGCGGTATGCGGACGATCTGGTGATCCTCTGTCGGCCCGGAGAAGGAGAGGGGATGAAGGAGCGGCTGGCTCGGTGGCTGCAAAGCCGGGGGCTGGCCCTGAACGAAACCAAGACCCGAGTGCTCCAGAGCTGCGCGAGCGGCTTTGAGTTCCTGGGTTTCACCTTCCGCTGGCAGCAGTCGAAGAAGGGAACGCCGTATGTGCATACCGAGCCGAGCGCCGGCGCAGAGCAGGCGCTCCGGGACCGGGTGCGTGAACTCACCCGGCGTCCCACCACCTGGAGAGCGACTGGCGAGGTTGTGCGCGAGATCAACCAAGTGACCCGTGGCTGGAGCAACTACTTTGCTTTGGCCCACCACCACCGGAGCTTCGGGCAGATGAATCACTTCATCGCCCACCGGCTGCGGCAATGGTTATGGCGCAAGCACGGGAATCCCTCGGGGAAATACCAGCGCTGGCCGGACCGCGAACTCTTCACCACGTATGGACTCTATCACCTGCCGGCGACGCTGGCGTAAGACATCGCAAACCGACAAAGGAACTCGGAAAGCCGGATGCGGGAAAACCGCCCGTCCGGTTTGATGAGGGGCGGGAAGCAGACGGTCACTGGCCCGCGGGCCTCTCAATCCGTCGCTTCCCGCCTACTCTACGTGCGCCCGTGAAGCGGGCGTCAACGCGGGTGGAAGTCCCGCCGGTGCAATTAGACGGTTCAGCACCGCAGACCGTGCCAACTGCGTCGCCGCGAGGCGGGGTGGGGAGCAGGCATGGAGTCGAACCGGCAGGTCGCAATGCACAGATGAACCACATAAATGAGCCTCGAAAAACACTCCCGGCAGCCGAGCCTCTCAAGAGTGGGCGAAGGCCGCAGAGTCGAGACCCAGACCAACCGTCGTGGGTTTTGACAATGGACCGGCGGGGTCTGCGTGGGCGACATGTCGCGAAGTGACGCGCGGGTAAACGGGGAGATCTGTCATGGCGGGTAAGCAAGACTCAACTGGCGGCACAACCCCAACAAAGGGGAAGGCCGTGCAGGCCAGGACAGAAGTCGGAGGCGTTCGTAGTAGTGATAATCCCGTGCCGGACCTCTGGTTCGGGCAACCCGCGGGGGAGCGAAGGGACGCCACTTGTTCCGCAGGAGCGAAGCGCAGGGAAGGACGCGGTGACGGCCCGCGAGGGCTACCAGCACCCGAGAAAGTCCGGCAACTGCAAATCACCCTGTATCGGAAAGCGAAGTCCAAGCCGGAATACCGGTTCTGGAGTCTATATGGAGAAGTGCAACGCGCCGACGTGCTGGCAGCAGCTTGGCGGCGCGTGAAAGCGAATGCAGGAGCGGCGGGGGTGGATGGAGTGAGCATCGAGGAACTCGCCGCCGATGCGCAGGTGGAAGCCGCGTGGCTGAACGCGCTGCAAGAGGAGCTTCACTGCAAAACGTACCGGCCCGCGCCGGTGCGCAGGGTGAAGATTCCCAAAGCCAGTGGAGGGTTTCGTGGGTCGGGGATTCCCACGGTGAAAGACCGCGTGGTGCAGATGGCGGTGTATCTGGTGCTGATGCCGATCTTCGAGGCGGACTTCCATCCGCGCTCCTTCGGTTTTCGGCCCGGACGGGGCGCCCACCAGGCGGTGGAGGTAATCCGGGAGGCATTGCGCATGGGCAAGACCGAGGTGGTCGATGCCGATCTGGGGCAATACTTCGACACGATCCCGCATCGGAAGCTGATGCGGCAGGTGGCCCGGCGGGTGAGCGACGGGATGATCCTGAAACTCATCAAAGCCTGGCTGCGCGCGCCGATCGTCGAGGAAGAGCAAGGCGGAGGCCGGAGGATGAAGGCCAACCCCTGTGGCACCCCGCAGGGCGGCGTCATCTCTCCCTTGCTGGCCAACATCTACCTTCATCCGCTGGATGAGGGCGTGAATGAATGCCGGCAAAAGCCGCGGATGGTGCGGTATGCGGACGATCTGGTGATCCTCTGTCGGCCCGGAGAAGGAGAGGGGATGAAGGAGCGGCTGGCTCGGTGGCTGCAAAGCCGGGGGCTGGCCCTGAACGAAACCAAGACCCGAGTGCTCCAGAGCTGCGCGAGCGGCTTTGAGTTCCTGGGTTTCACCTTCCGCTGGCAGCAGTCGAAGAAGGGAACGCCGTATGTGCATACCGAGCCGAGCGCCGGCGCAGAGCAGGCGCTCCGGGACCGGGTGCGTGAACTCACCCGGCGTCCCACCACCTGGAGAGCGACTGGCGAGGTTGTGCGCGAGATCAACCAAGTGACCCGTGGCTGGAGCAACTACTTTGCTTTGGCCCACCACCACCGGAGCTTCGGGCAGATGAATCACTTCATCGCCCACCGGCTGCGGCAATGGTTATGGCGCAAGCACGGGAATCCCTCGGGGAAATACCAGCGCTGGCCGGACCGCGAACTCTTCACCACGTATGGACTCTATCACCTGCCGGCGACGCTGGCGTAAGACATCGCAAACCGACAAAGGAACTCGGAAAGCCGGATGCGGGAAAACCGCCCGTCCGGTTTGATGAGGGGCGGGAAGCAGACGGTCACTGGCCCGCGGGCCTCTCAATCCGTCGCTTCCCGCCTACTCTACACACTTTGTCTGGTGATCTGCCAGACCCCCTCACTCCCCGACGCCCGTCCCCATTCTGACCGTTTCCAGTGCGGCGGGCGCGAAAGCAAATTCCTAGCAAACGGGAAACCAGTAGGCTTTAATCAAAGGGACGAGCTAACCAACCAAACCAGCGAGAATGCCAAAACTCTCTCACTTCTACGGAATCCGAATCAGCATTCGTACGCGCGAAGCCAATCACAACCTCGCCCACTTTCACGCCAAGTATTCCGGTCAAAGCGTATCCATCGCCATCGGCACGCTGGAAGTGCTAGCTGGCGGCATTGAACGCCGCGCGCTGGCGTTGGTGCTGGAATGGGCGGTGATGCACCGATCCGAGCTTCAACTGGCATGGGATGAAGTGAAGGCCGGGCACCTTCCCAAAAAAATCGAACCTCTGCGCTAATATGAAATACCCTCAAGAAGTCATTACCATCGAGACGCTCGATGGCTACCGAGTCAAGGCCACCTTTGCCGATGGATTCACCGGCGAAACCGATCTCGCTCCCTTGCTCGATTGCGGTCCCATTTTCAAGCCGCTGCGCGACTTGGAATTTTTTCGCACCGTCCGGGCCGTCGATGGCGTCCCGGAATGGTCGGATGATCTCGATCTCTCGCCGGAAAGTCTCCGTGCGTGGTGTGAGGCTGGAAAATTCATGGATTATGAAGAAACAGACAAATGGATCGAATCTCGCTCCCACACTCAGCAAGTGGCGTAAAGCCGCGCAACTGACCCAGGAGCAAGCCGCCGCGCAGATCGGAACGCCGCTCGGCACCTATCGCGATTGCGAGCAGGGGCGCAGCTCTCCGCGCGGCCTGGCGCTCCGCACATTGGAGACCATCATCGGGAAAGGGGCCAGTTCTGACCCCTTCGCCTCCTCGCCTCAGCTTCCGACTCGTAGCTAATGCGAACTGCCTGGCGACTCGTCATCTTCCTCTTCTTCGATCTCGCGCTGCCATTCGCGTGAGAGCCACGGGCGGAGGAAGCCGTATAGCAAATAGACGATGAACAAAACCGCCGGCATCCATTCGTAGTTCATCGCGGTGAACAGAAGCACCAGACTGATGACGATGAATCGCGGGATCGACTTCTTTGTATGCCAGTTCACGGTTTTGAAGCTCGGATACTTGAACCGGCTGAACATCATGAAAGAGAGAAACAAGAGCAGCGGCGGCAGCACCCATTTCCAACGCCCGAGTTGATGCTCTCCTTCCGCGAGCCAGAGCATGAAAAGCGTGAGCGATGCAGTCAGCCCCGCCGCCGCGGGAATCGGAAAGCCTTTGAACTCCTTGTCACCGCCGGGGACGCCCGCCGCCGCGATGCAATTGAACCGCGCAAGCCGGAGCGCGCCGCAGACGAGATACACAAACGCGATGATCCAGCCGAGGTTGTGGAATTCCTGGAGCACGATGCGATAGACCATCAGCGCCGGTGCGACGCCGAACGACACGATGTCCGCGATCGAATCGAACTCGCGTCCGAACGGGCTCTCGTGCCCGCCCAGGCGCGCAAGGCGGCCGTCGAGCAGGTCGAAAATGCAGGCGCCCAGAATGAACCAGATCGCCTGGCGGAACAGATAGGCCGCTGCATCGGAGTCGGTGTTCTGAAGCAGCGCGCCCTCGAGAATCCGCAGGACTGCGGCAAACCCGCAGAACAAATTTCCCGCCGTCATGAGGTTCGGCAGGAGGTAAATCTTCGGGCTTCCGTCGTCTTGTTTCATGGGAGAGGCGGAGTAATGGAGCAATGGAGTCTTGGAGAAATGGAGTCAGGCTTCATAGGTGGCGGTGTCTTCCTTCATTTGGGTGATCCATGTGCCTTCCTTCTTCTTGCCTTCCAACCGTTCGATCAAGCGCAGCAGCTTGTTTTCTACTTCGTAATGCAGTGCGTCGATTTCGTCGAACTTTTGAGAGGCGATTTCATCCGAGAGTTTCAATCCGACGGCTCTTGTCAGAGTCTCCGAAAGTGAAGCGAGCGCGATGTAGAGAAACTGAATGTATTCATTGATGGATCGCCGGCTGTAGCCCTCAGCGATATTGGCGGAAACCGATTGTGCCGCATCGACAATCTGACTGCGCGACTTGAAATCTACTCTCGTCTCTTTGCAGACCGCGACCTGAACGAGTTGGTAAAGCATCAAGGCCTTCTGCCACACATCCAGCTTCATGTAACCGCGATTCTTATTCCATCGGGTCGTGTAATTCATTTCTCCAAAACTCCATGACTCCAACATTCCATGCTCAGAGCCTTGCGATAACGGTTTCGCCGCCCTTCACCTTGTCGCCGATCTTCACCTCGACCGTCGCAGTGGTCGGAAGATAGACCTCCGTGCGTGAGCCGAAGCGGATCATTCCAAAACGCTCTCCCTTTGTCACTTCGTCGCCGACTTTCGACCATGCCACGATCCGCCGCGCGATCGCCCCGGTGATCTGGCGAACGACCAGCGTGGCCCTGGGGTTTTCGAAGGCCCAGGTCTGGTATTCGTTGAGGTGGGTCGCATCGGGATGGCGCGCGTCGAGGAACTTGCCGACGTAGTGCTGGCAATAGGTCACCCGGCCATTGACCGGCGCGCGATTGGTGTGAACGTCGAACACCGAGAGGAAAATCGCGACGCGTTTCATCGGCTGCTTCACGACCTCCGGCTCGACCATTTCCTTGATCTCGACGATAACGCCATCGGCTGCGGCGACGACCGCATCAGGATCGGCGGGTGCCTCGCGGTCCGGATCGCGAAAGAAATAAAACGTGTAGAAAATGAAGAGCACCCAGAGGATCGCAAGCCACGGGTACAGCCAAAGGCTTAGGGCGGTCAGGCCCAGCAACACCGCGAAAATCCAGCGTGCTTCGTAAAGAGTTTGGGATCGCATTAAAGCCTCACGATAACGAGCCGTTCGGCGAGGTAAAGCCTGCTGTTGAAAGGCAGATCGTGTGACTCGGGCATCAAACGGCTTTGAAAATGCGGAGGTCGCCTTGCAATTGCTCGTGGAGAACGGCACTCATCTGCGCCGGATCTTCGAGGGCCGCGAATTGCCCGACGTTTTCGAGGACCACGAGATTCGAGTGGGGGATCATTTTTTGAAGACGATACGCCCATTCGAGCGGAGGAAAACCAGGCTGATCGCTCCAAAGAAAGGTGACCGGCTGCGTGAGCATCTTGATGCGATTCTCGAGGTTGAAGTTCAAACGGCCGCGGTAGTAATTCAGAACCGCGTGCTCCGCACCGTACTGCTGGGCGCAGGTCGTGAACACGTTGACCGTTTCCTCCGTGATCTTCAACGGATCGTCAAAGCCATGCTGGGCAAGCCAGGCATGCACGCCGATTCTGGTGGAGTGTTGGTTGCGGTAAAGGAAACGGTTCACGAGCGGAATGCGACTGATCAGTTTCGTCCGAAGCGCCATTTGCTGCGGCCCGAAGTCGTTCGAGCCCGTCGGCATGAACAAGATGAGACGCGACACCAGCTCGGGATGTTGGTCGGCCAGAAGCACGCAGATTCCCGCGCCCAGCCCGCTGCCGATGAGGATGGGCGTTTCCTCGGAAATGGTGGCGCGGATGAATTCCGCAAGCATCCTGGCGTAGTTGGCGATGTTGAGCTGTGCAGGCGGACGCGCCGATTCGCCAAAGCCGATCAGATCCGGGGCGAGCACTTGGAAACTGGCGGCGAAATCGGGGTAAACTTTCGACCACTCGTAGGACGAGGCACCGAGTGAGACGCCATGCACGAAGATCAGTGGACGGCCCGTTCCGGATTCGTGATAGACCATCGGGCCGTGACTCGTGTGCAACACCTTTGTCGCAAAGATCGCGGGCGAGATGGTGTCGGGGACTGGCAATTTTGTCGGGCCGCGAATGGCGTATTGGAAAGCGAGCAGCAAGCCGCCGAGCAAACCCGCCCCGAGGCCGACGTTCATCAACTTTTCTTTCTTCGACATGCGGTGGTTTGAAAGTTACCCGGCAGTTCTCATGCCTTCAATACTCGTGTGCGGAGCATGCTAAAACGCGAGTTTCACCACACCGCTGCCGCCTTCGATCCGTCCGATGCGTCTGGCTTTCGTGCGCCTGATCACTTCGCCCGCGTTCGATTCGGACGTCACGATCGTCATTCCGATTCCCATGTTGAAAACTTGATACATCTCCGAAGCGTCCACGTCTCCGCCTTCCTGTAGAATTCGGAACAGAGCAGGGACGGTCCAGCTTCTCGTGTCGATTACCGCATCGCAGTTCATGGGGAGAACCCGCGGCAGATTGTCGATCAATCCACCGCCGGTGATGTGCGCCAGCCCTTTCACCAGGCCGTCTGGCAGCGACGCGAGCAGCGGCTGGTAGTTGCGGTGGACGCGGAGCAATTCCTCGCCGAGCGGCTTCGCGAGCCCCGGCAGTTTTGAGGTCAGCTCAAGCTTCATCTTCTCGATCAAAATCTTTCGCGCGAGCGAGTAACCGTTCGTGTGCAGACCATTCGAGGCAAGCCCGAGCACGACATCTCCCGGTATGATCTTGCTGCCGTCGATCATTTTCCTCCGATCGACGACACCCACGATGGTTCCTGCCAGATCGTATTCGCCTTTGTGGTACATGCCGGGCATCTGTGCCGTTTCGCCGCCGATGAGCGCGCAACCGGAGGCCTTGCATGCGCGTGTGAAACCACGGATAAGCTGCTCGAACACCGGTGGCTCCAGCTTTTCCGCGCCGATGTAATCGAGGAAAAAAAGCGGACGTGCTCCGAGCACGGCAATGTCATCGATGCAGTGATTCACGAGGTCCTCGGCCACGGAATCGTGGCAGTTCATGGCGAAGGCGACTTTCAATTTCGTTCCGACTCCATCGACGCTCGACACGAGCACCGGCTCGCGCATGCCGGTGAAGTTCGGCTGGAAGAGTCCGCCGAAGCCGCCGATTTTTCCGAGCACCTCCGGCCCGTGCGTGACCTTGACCCGCGCATGAATGCGGCTCTTGACGCGATTGCCGAGATCGACGTCCACGCCGGCACGCGCATAAGCCTTTAGGGATTTTTGATTTTTGATTTTTGATTTTTGATTGCTCACGTCAGATCGAAAAGTTTCGGATGCCGATCGTCCTCGGCCAGCAGATTCGTGCGGCTCTGCCGGCGTTCCATGATGAACTTGTCGAGCTTGGGGTCGAACGGGATCGGGTAGTTGCCTGTGAAGCAGGCGAGACAAAATCCGCCTGCCGTGTGCTGTGTCGCGCGCACCATCCCGTCGAGGTCGAGGTAGCCGATGCTGTCGGCCTCGAGATACTCGCGGATCTGATCGAGCGTGCATTGGTTTGCGAGCAGGTTCTTTGGATCGGGAAAGTCGATGCCGTAGTGACACGCGAACTTGTGTGGCGGGCAACTGATCCGCATGTGGACCTCCTTCGCGCCCGCTTCGCGCAGCGTGACGACGCGCGCCCGCGCCGTCGTGCCTCGCACGATCGAATCATCGACGACGACCACACGCCTGCCCCGCACGGCTTCCTTGATGAGATTGAGCTTCACCCGCACGTTGAAATCGCGAATGAGCTGGGTCGGCTGGAGGAATGTCCGCCCGATGTAGTGGTTCCGGACGAACGCGTGCTCGTAGGGAATACCGAGTTCCTGGGCGAAGCCGAGCGCAGCGTAATTGCCCGAGTCGGGCACAGGGACCACGAGATCGGCTTCGACCGGATGCAACCGCGCCAGTTCACGCCCCATTTCCGTGCGCACTTTGGCGACGTTGATGTTGTTGATGATGCTGTCCGGTCGCGCGAAATAGACGTACTCGAACATGCAGAACGCCTGCTGTTCCTCGTCGAAGGGATACTCGGACCGGATGCCTTCCTCGTTGATGATCACCACTTCGCCGGGTGCGATCTCGCGTATGAACTCGGCGTGTATCAAATCAAACGCGCACGTTTCCGAAGAGAGAATGTAAGCACCGTCGAGTTTGCCGAGCGCCAGGGGACGGAAGCCGAACGGGTCGCGTACCCCGATGATCTCGCGCTCGCTCATCATGACAAGCGAGAAGGCGCCACGCACCTTGCGCAGGGCCGCGAGCACGCCGCTTGTCCCCTGCGGCTGGGCCAGCAGATGGAGGATGATTTCGCTATCGACGGTTGTTTGAAAAATGGAGCCGCGCTGCTCGAGTTCGTCGCGAAGAACTGAAGCGTTGATCAGGTTGCCATTGTGACCGATCGCCAACTGGCCCCGCGCGCAATCCACCATGAGCGGCTGCGCGTTTTTCAAGTTGCTCGATCCGGTGGTTGAGTACCGCACATGCCCGATGGCGCGCGTTCCGTTCAGCCGGTCGAGGTCGTCCGGTTTGAAAACCTGGGACACCAATCCCATGTCCACATGGCGGACGAAGGGGCTGTTCGCGCCGTTCGCGGTGACGATGCCCGCGCTCTCCTGGCCGCGATGCTGAAGCGCGAAAAGGCCGTAATAAGTCAGCACCGCCGCGTTCGGATGGCCGAACACCGCGAAGACGCCGCATTCATGTTTGGGTCTGTGATCGCTCATTCGGTCATGCAGTCGCGGATGGCATGATACCACGCCGCGTGAAGCTCCTCGACCTCCCAGCCGAATTGCATGCCGTTCGCGTGAATGGCGAGAGTTTTTCCTCCGACAACTCCGAGTCGCCGCGCCGGAACGCCACGCCATTCGAGAAGCGCCAGCGCGGCGGTCGCGTTCGTTTTGGAAACGGTGACAACGACACGGGACTGCGATTCGTTGAAAAGAAGCTGGTCGGCGCGAAGGCCGGTGTGGCCAAAATCAATGTCCGCTCCGATCCGCTTGCCGCCCGAAATGCAGCACTCGGCGAGCGCAACGGCCAGCCCGCCTTCGGAGCAGTCGTGCGCGCTTTTCACAAGGCCGCTTCGGATAAGCGCCCGAACGGCCTCCTGGACGGCCAGCTCCCGCTCGTAATCGAGCCGCGGTGGAAGCCCTTCTTTGCGGCCGTGGACGACTTTGAGGAAATGCGAGGCGCCAAGTTCGCTGCCGGGATCACCGATCAAAACGACCGTGTCGCCCGCATCACGAAACGCCTGGCGCGTGATGTGGCGCTCGTTTTCGATGAGGCCGACCATGCCGACGGTTGGTGTCGGATCAATCGCGCCGGAGGGATTCTCGTTGTAGAGGCTGACATTGCCGCCGGTGACGGGCGTGCTGAAGACGTTGCAGGCCTCGGCCATGCCTTCCACGGACTCGCGAAGCTGCCAGAAGTTTTCCGGCTTGTACGGATTGCCGAAATTCAGATTGTCGGTGACCGCGATTGGCACCGCGCCGCTGCAAGCGAGATTCCGCGCGGCTTCCGCGACGGCGATCTTCGCGCCTTCCCGCGGGTCGAGGGCGCAGTAAAGGGCGTTGCAGTCGGTCGTCGCCGCGACGATTTTGTTCGCCTCACGGATCAAAAACACCGCCGCATCGGAGCCGGGCAGCACGCAAGTGCCGGCGCGGACCATGTGGTCGTATTGGCGATAGACCCAGTTTTTCGACGCGATGCTCGGATGCGAGAGCAGCGCGACCAAAGATCCGGCCACGGAGGACACGGAGGGCTCGGAGATTGTCTTTAGAAGTTCCTCCGTGCTCTTTGTGTTCTCGTTGTCCTTCTTCTTCGCCTCGCGTTCGTAGATCGGCGCGTCATCAGCCAGCTTGGCGGCAGGAATCTCCGCGACCACTTTGCCGCCGTCGAGGACGCGCATCATGCCGTCGTCCTTCACCACGCCAACTTCGGCATAAGGCAGATCCCATTTTTCAAAAATGTCTCGCACCGTTTGTTCGTGGCCCTTTTTCACGATGATCAGCATCCGCTCCTGCGACTCGCTCAGCATGATCTCGTAAGGCGTCATTCCGATCTCGCGCTTCGGCACTTTCTCCAGGTCGATTTCGACGCCGGTGCCGCCACGACTCGCCGTCTCGCAGGTCGAGCAGGTGAGGCCGGCCGCGCCCATGTCCTGAATACCCGCCACCGCGTCAGTGGCCAGCAATTCGAGACACGCTTCCAGCAGGAGCTTCTCCTTGAACGGATCGCCAACCTGCACCGCAGGGCGGTCCTGTTTCGATTCCTCGGTCAGCTCGCGCGAGGCAAACGCCGCGCCCGCGAGTCCATCGCGGCCCGTCTCCGCTCCAACGTAGAAAACCGGGTTCCCGATTCCTTTCGCCGCGCCGCGGGCGATCTGCTCGTGACGCAGCACGCCGAGGCAGAACACGTTCACGAGCGGATTGCCCTCATAGCTCTCGTCGAAGTAAATTTCGCCGCCGATCGTCGGGATGCCGATGCAGTTGCCGTAATGCGCGATGCCGGCCACGACGCCCGCGAACAATCTCCGATTGTTCGCGAATGCGGAACGCGGAACGCGGAACGCGGAGGTTTTTTCATCGCGAACTTCGTTCGCCAATTCCTCACCGTTCCGCATTCCCTCTTCCGACTTCCGCGTTTCGCTGATCTCTCCAAACCTCAGCGAGTTCAGCGAGAACACCGGTCTTGCACCCATGGTAAAAATGTCGCGGATGATTCCGCCAACACCGGTTGCCGCGCCTTGGAACGGCTCGATTGCGCTCGGATGGTTGTGGCTTTCCATTTTGAACGCCACGCCCCAGCCGTCGCCGATGTCGATCACGCCCGCGTTTTCCTCGCCTGCCTTCACGAGCACCGTCGGGCCGGTCGTCGGGAATTTCCGCAGTTCGCGCTTTGAGTTCTTGTAAGAGCAATGCTCGCTCCACATCACCGAGAAGATGCCGAGTTCCGTGAAGTTCGGTTCGCGTCCGAGGATCGACTTGATGCGCTCGTATTCGTCCGGCGTGATGCCGTGCTTGGCGATGAGTTCGGGTGTGATCGCGGGGTCGGTCATTGAGTTGTTTGGGCTTTAAGCCAGGCAGTCACTGGCGAGCAGATGGCAAATTTCGATGCCGTCATCCAGTTGGTTCCAATAGATGGCGTAACCTCCCGGTTCCAGTGTCCAGTCCGCTCGCTGTTTGGGCGTGGCTTTTTCCAGCCAGATTTTGCCCTCCTTGTCGCCATCAAGAACATGAACGTGAGGCGGTTCACCGAGGTCGGAGGAATAAAATCGAAACTTCTAGCGTTCAATTTTGATGGTCGGCATGCTCACGCCGCTTTGGATTTTGTAAAGCCAAGTGCATTGAGCATCGACTCGAAAATGACCCGGCCATCCTCGCTTCCCAGCCGCGCTTCGCAGGCCCGCTCGGGGTGAGGCATCATCCCGAAGACGTTGCGGCGCGCGTTGCAGATGCCGGCGATGTTTTGGATCGAGCCGTTTGGATTCGCGGCGTCGGGAATGGCGCCGTTCGTGTCGCAGTAGCGCAGTGCGATCTGGCGGTTCCGGTTCAGTTCGCGCAGCAGCGCCTCATCCGCGACGTAATTTCCCTCGCCGTGCGCGATCGGGATGTTGAGCAGCGTGCCGGTCCAGGCGGCGTTGGTGAACGGCGTTTCAAAGTTCTCCACGCGCAACATGGTGTGCTCGCAGATGAAATGCAGCGAACGATTCCGCACAAGGGCTCCCGGCAAAAGATGCGCCTCGCACAGAATCTGGAAGCCATTGCAGATGCCGAGGATCAGCTTGCCTTTGTCCGCCTGCTCGACAAGCGATTTCATCACCGGCGAGAATCGCGCGATCGCGCCGCAACGAAGATAGTCGCCATAGGAAAAACCGCCGGGCAACACGATCAGGTCGAACGCATCGAGTGACGTCTCCTTGTGCCAAACGTAGTGCGTCTCGACGCCGAACACGCTATGAAGCGCGTGGAAGCAATCCTGATCGCAATTGGAACCGGGGAAGCGGATGACGGCGGCTTTCATCGAAGTTATGAGTTAAGAATTAAGAGTTAAGAGGTTCACACGACGACGCGCTCTCCACTCTCAGTTCTGGATCTCCAGCAGGTAGTCTTCGATCACTGGATTCGATAGGAGATCGCGGCAGATTCCGTGAAGCTTTTCCTCCGCCTCCGAACCGTCGATTTCGATCTCCATGAACTTGCCTATTCTTACGCTTTTCACCTCGGGCAGCCCGTGATGATGCATCGCGTCCCGCACCGCGACGCCCTGCGGATCGAGAACACTTTGCTTGGGCATGACGATGACTCTGGCTTTCATGTCGGCAGACTTTAGAGGCGGGGTGCCAAAGTGCAATCCAGAAAACCGCGGCCGCCCAAATCCCTTTCGCGCGGAGAAATCCTTGCGCAAAAGCAAGGCGCTCATAACTTGGATACGTGCGTGAATTCAGTCCCTCATCACTCGGCTTGACAGGCTCGTTGCTCATCGCGCATCCGAACCTGCTCGACCCGAACTTCCGCCGATCGATCCTCTACATCTCCACCCACGATGAGGAGGAGGGGGCGTTCGGACTCATCCTCAATCGCCCTACGGAGAAAACGATCACCGATCTTCTGGACGATAGCGACCTGGAGGCTCTGGACAACGTGCCGGTCTTTTTCGGCGGGCCGGTGGCGAACGATCAGCTCACCTTTGCGTCCTTCGAATGGGATGTGTCCGAAAAAGGCATCGTCTGCCGCACCCATCTGGCCATCGGGGAGGCACGCGAAATCGCCGCCGAGGATCCGTCTGCTGTGCGGGCTTTTCTCGGCTACGCCGGCTGGAGCAAAGGGCAACTGGAAGCGGAGATTGCACAGAAAGCGTGGCTGGTTCAGAAGCCGGACCGGGACATTCTGGACATGGAAAAATGCCGGAACCTCTGGCAGACGATCATGCGCGAGCAGGGGCCGTGGTTCAAGTTGCTCGCCGCCGCGCCGGACGATCCGTCGAAGAACTGAAGGGTGACCAGCATGCATACGGCTTGCGATATGGCAGCCCCGCCCGTATCATCTGCCGTATGAAAACCACCATCGATCTCGATGAGGAAAAGCTGAAGCGTGTGATGAAACTGACTGGAGTCAAGACGCGGAAGCAAGCCATTGACCTTGCGCTCGACGAAATTGAACGTGCAATAAAGATCAACAAGCTGTTCGCGCGCAAACCGCTCACACGCAAGGAACTGAAAAATGCCGTCGATCCGAAGTACGATTTGATGGCTTTGCGGAAAATGGAGAAGCCTGATTACCAGTGATTCTTCCTGATTCGAGTTTCTACATCGACTGTCTTCGAAGTGGGCAGGATGCACCGTTCATTTTGCAATCATGGATTCAAAATGGACAGATTCTAAGTTGCGGCCTCATTCGAGCCGAAGTGCTGCGAGGCATCCGAGAGACAGCAATAAAGGCCCTTTTTACCGATATGTTTGACGTGATTCCTGAAGTTCAGACGGACGCGAAACTATGGCGTGCTGTCTCGGAGCTGGCCCGGATGCTCGATCGCAGAGGCATCGTTCTGCCTGTCACAGACATCGTAGTCGCATGTTGTGCGATGCGGCTTGATGCCGAGGTGGTAACTTCCGACAAGCATTTTTCGAAGATCCCGGATCTTAAAGTGCGCGCTTCGCTCCCGCAGCATCCGCTTTGAGCGCACCGCCCTTCTTCAACGCCTCGACTTCGCGCGGGGTGAGAAACCGCCACTGGCCGGGCTGCATGTCCTCCAGGCGCAGCGGGCCGATGCGCGTGCGGACGAGTTCCTTCACCTCATAACCCAGTTCGCGAAACATGAGCCGAATCTGGCGTTTGAGTCCCTGGCGCAGCACGACCTTGAGACGCGTCGGCGAGCGAGGGAACACCTGCTCCGCTTTCGCCCAACCGCCTTCGATGAGGATGCCCTTGAGCAGCCTGGCGCGCAGTTCGAGATCGAACGGCCTGTCGAGCGTGACCTCGTATTCTTTGTCGATCTTGTAGCGCGGGTGCGTGAGCTTCAGCGATAGGTCGCCGTCATTCGTCAGGATGAGCAGGCCCTCGCTTTCCTTGTCGAGCCGCCCGACGTGAAAAACACGCGGCCAGTTGTGCGGCAGGAGATCGTAAATCGTGCGGCGCTCGTGCGTGTCGCTTGCGGTGCAGAGATAGCCCGCCGGCTTGTTGAGCACGACGTTGAGCACCTTCTCACGCTGCACCCGGCGGCCGTTCACTTTCACGGAATCGTCCTCGCCGACCGTGGTGGCGAGATTGGTGCAGATCTGGCCGTTCACCGTCACGTTTCCTGCGCGGATGATTTCTTCGCAACCGCGTCGCGAGCCGAGGCCCGCTGCGGCGAGATAACGATTGAGTCGCATGTGACGGGGAGCAAAGCGGCGTTGACCAACCGCCGCAACAACTTATTTTCCGCGACATGCCAAAACCCAGCATTCCCTCCAAAGCCATCTTCCGGCTCTCGCTCTACCAGCGAAGTTTGCAGCACCTGAAGGCGAACAAAGTCGCGATCTTCGCGTCATCGGCTCGATGAAACACGCGCCGAATGTTGTCATCGAAGCTCCCGAATTTGACCTCGCGCTCACGCTCGAATCCGGCCAGGTCTTTCACTGGACTCAGCGCGACGGCGGTTTCGAAGGATTGATCGGCACGACTCCGGTGCGGATCAAGCAGGATGGCGGGACGCTGCTCGTCACGCCGGGCTCGGAGGAATTGGTGCGGGGCTACTTCGCGCTCGATCATCCGCTCGCCGACATTTACGCGAGCTTCCCGAATGATCCCGCGATGAATGCCGCGCTCGAGTTTTGCCGCGGCATGCGAATCATCCGGCAGCCGCTATGGGAATGTCTCGCCACATTCATCACCTCGTCGATGAAACAGGTCGCGCACATCCGCCAGATGTCACTCGCCATCCGGCGGCGGTTCGGTTCGCGCCTCGAATTTGCCGGCGGCGAAATGTTCTCGTATCCGGCTCCCGGGCGGCTTGCCGAGGCGGGGGAAGGGGATCTCCTGGAATGCAGCCTCGGCTATCGCGCGAAGAATCTGCTCGGTGCGGCACGGATGATTGCAGGCGGCGAAGTCGTGCTGGAGCGCATCCGCGACATGAGCGACGACGAGGCTCGCAAGGAACTCTGCCGGCTTCCGGGTGTCGGCGAGAAGGTTGCCAACTGCGTGCTGCTTTTCGGGTTCGAGAGGCTGGGCGCGTTTCCGATCGACGTCTGGATCGGGCGCGTCCTGCGGGAGATTTATTTCAAACGCAAACGCAACGTCACGGCGAAACGGATACGCGAGTTTTCTCGCGACCACTTCGGCGAGTTTGGCGGCTACGCGCAGCAGTATTTATTTCACCACGCGCGGAAGCAGGGGAGAAAGAGTCAGGAGCGCAGCAGGACAGGCAAAGCCTCCACCCATCGAGCACCCGCTTGCATCGGACGAGAGCGCACGCTATCCAACACGCCATGATTCTTTCCCCCGTCGAAACGCGAATTCTCGGTTGCCTGCTCGAAAAGGAGCGCACGACTCCGGATGTGTATCCGCTTTCTCTCAACAGCCTCGCCGTCGCATGCAACCAGACCACGAATCGCGAGCCCGTGGTCGCGTACGACGAAAACGCCGTCGAGCAGGGCCTTGCATCGCTTCGGGAAAAAAAGCTGGCAACGGTCATCTTCGGGGCGGGTTCACGGGTGCAGAAATACCGGCACACGTTGCTCGAAACCTATAATCTCGACCGGCGCGAAGTTGCCTTGCTCTGCGTGTTGCTCCTGCGCGGCACCCAAACACCCGGCGAACTGCGCACCCGCACGGAGCGCTTGTGCGGTGTGCTGACTCTGGAAGAGACGGAAGCGTGCCTCGAAAACCTCACGCGCGGCGAGCATCCGCTGGTTCGTGCCATTCCGGCGCGGCTCGGACAAAAGGAAAAGCGGTACGTGCAGCTTCTGTCCGGCGAGCCAGATCTCGCGGAGCCGCCATCCGCCGCCCACATCGAGGGGCCGATCGGAAAATCCCGGATCGAAAAGCTGGAAGAGGAGGTCGCTTCGCTCAGGGGCGAGCTGCAAAACCTGCGGGAAGAGTTCGCCGCGTTTCGCAAGCAGTTCGAGTGATCCTCCGGGCTGTGCAGGCTCTTTGTATTTCCGCACGGCGGTGTTAGTTTGCGCAGCTTCATGCACGAATCGCCGGAACTCCTCGCACCCGCAGGCAATTGGGACTGTGTCCGCGCCGCCGTCGCAAACGGTGCCGACGCCGTTTACTTCGGGCTGCCCCGGTTCAACGCGCGCATCCGGGCCGACAACTTCACCGAGGAGGATCTGCCGGCGGTCGTCGGGTTTTGTCACAACCACGGCGTGAAGGCTTACGTCGCTTTCAACACGCTCGTTTTCACCGACGAACTCGAAGACGCCGCCGCGCAGTTGCGCCTGCTGAACAAAACAGGGGTCGATGCGCTCATCGTCCAGGATGTCGGCCTCGTGCGGCTCGCGCGCGAGATCGCGCCGGACCTTGCGATTCATGCTTCTACGCAGATGACGATCACGTCTCCCGAAGGCGCTCGCTTTGCGGCGGAGCTTGGCGTCGAACGCATCGTGCTGGCGCGGGAGTTGTCGTTGCGCGACATCGAGAAATTCGACGGCGGCATGCCGCTCGAAGTCTTCGTTCACGGCGCATTGTGCGTCGCGTATTCCGGGCAGTGTCTCACGAGCGAGTCGCTCGGCCAGCGCAGCGCGAACCGCGGCGAATGCGCGCAGGCGTGCCGGATGCCATACGATCTGATCGTCGATGGCACCGTGAAGGAAATGGGCGACCGCCGATACTTGCTTTCGCCGCAGGATCTCGCGGCGGTCAGCGAAATTCCCGCCCTGATCGAGCGCGGCGTGTGCAGTTTCAAAATCGAAGGGCGTCTGAAGTCTCCGGAGTACGTCGCGGCAGTGACGCAGGTTTATCGCAAGGCCATTGACGCCGCGATTGAGCGCCGCGAGAACGTCGTCACCGACGCCGACCGCTACCAACTCGAGATGACTTTTTCGCGCGGCCTCTACTCCGGCTGGATTCACGGCGTGAATCATCAGCAACTTGTCGCCGCGCGATTCGGCAAAAAGCGGGGACCTTTCGTCGGCCGCGTGAGAAACGTCGGGAAGGACTTTGCGGAGATCGATCCGGAGGTTCCTCTCAAGCCCGGCGACGGGATTGTGTTCGACACCGGTGGCGATACCGATCGCGAGCAGGGCGGACGCATCTTCGAAATGAGAGGCCGTCGTCTTTTTTTCCGCCATCGGCACATCGACTTCACGAAGATCGAGCCAGGTGACCGCGTTTGGAAAACGGACGATCCGGCGCTGAACGAGCGGTTGCGAAAATCGTTCTCTGGAAGAACCGAGCCGCGTCGCAGGGAGCCGGTGAGCTTGCTGGTAAGCGGACGGGCAGGGGAGCAGATGGAGGTTGTTGCGGATTGTTGCCGGGCATCTGTCCGTTCCGCGATGCCCCTGCAAGCCGCCCGCACTGCGCCGCTGACAACGGAAAAATTGCGCGAGCATCTTGGGCGTTTCGGCGGGAGCGTTTACAAACTCGGCGAACTTCGCAACAAGCTGGAGGGCGACGTGATCTTGCCGATCGCGGAATTGAACCGGCTGCGGCGCGAACTGGTTCATCAACTCGATTCACAACGCGCCGGCGAGCGCCGCGAGAGGAGGGGAACCGTGGCGGAAATTTTTCCCGAGATTCGGTCGCGCACGACAAGCGGCGATTCCGAACGTGATGTTTTGCTTTCCGTCCTGTGCCGGGCACCCGGGCAAATCGACGCCGCGCTGGAGTGCGGCGTGCGCAGTATCTACGCGGATTTCGAGGACATCCGTCGTTACGCGAGCGCGGTCAGTCAGGTGCGCGCACGGCCTGGCGCCGAGATCATCCTCGCCACGCCGCGCATCCAGAAGTCTGGCGAGCAGGGCTTTTTCAAGCTGATCGAAAACGCCGCGCCCGACGGAGTGCTGATCCGCAACCTCGGCGCGATTGACTTCTTCGCGAACAAGCCTGTGCGGAAAATCGGCGACTTTTCACTCAACGCCGCCAATCCGTTGAGCGTCCATTCTTTGCTCGGGAAAGGTCTCGATCGCGTTACGATCTCTTACGACCTGAATATCCGGCAGGTGCTTGACCTGCTCGCGCAATCCCCGTGCGACCGGCTCGAACTGACGCTGCACCAGCACATGCCGATGTTTCACATGGAGCATTGTGTTTTCGCCGCGTTTCTTTCCGAAGGAACCGACCACACGAATTGTGGACGCCCGTGCGACCGCCATCGCGTCCACTTGCGGGACCGGGTCGGCGTCCCGCATCCGCTGCGCGCCGATGTGGGCTGCCGCAATACTTTGTTCAACGCCGTGCCGCAGACCGGTGCCCGCTATTTTCGCGAACTGCACGCGGCCGGGCTGCGCCATTACCGCATCGAGTTGCTCGAAGAATCGGCGCCAGAATCACGCAAAATCATCGGTGCATACCAGTCACTTCTTGCCGGTGAGCGGGATAGCGAAAGCATTTTGCACTCCCTGAACGCGCTGTCACAGGTCGGTGTGACGCGTGGAACCCTGCGCGAAGAAGAGGATCTTAGCGCGGGGAGAAAAGGCGTCGCTTTGAGGGCGTCCAAGAAGTGGTTGTAGCCGGCCCTATGGGAGGCCGGATGCGTTGCTGGGTAAAGTGGCAGTTCCGCCGGGGTCACAGACCACCGCTACAACAAAAGCCGATTTTTTAGACGCCCTGTTAGGAAGGCTTCACGTAAACGCCGATGAGCGGTCGGGGAGACGGCGTTCGCGAGGCGAAATCGCTGACAAATCCGCTCCATGTTCTGATCTCGACATGGCCCGCGCCGTGCCCGCCATAGACAAGGACCGCACCTATGGGAGCTTCGAATGGATTGGTGATCCGCGTTTTCTTAAAACCGTATTTCAGGAGGAGTTCGTCGCCGGCTTGTTTTGCGTAAGCTGTTCCCGGGCGCGTCGAGATCACCTGGGCTGCGAGGAGGGCTTCCTTTACGTAGCGCCAGCAGCGGCTGGTCGAATAATTACGGGCACGGGCTTGGGCGATCTGGGCGGCGCGGATCATACGCTCGTCATAGCGGATGCCAGCGGCCTTCGGGCCGAAATAGATGGTGGGGTAGCGGTCCAACGTCCGGGCTTGGGATGGATTGTACAGGGACTCATCCGCATTTGCCGTCAATTGCGTGGCAAATGCGATGGCCGCAAACAGAATTAAAAACAGTGTTGATCCTCGGTTCATGGAAACTTTTGTCAGAAAGAAATGGCAGCGTCCTATGTGGTTCCGCTGCGGGACGCGCGAACAGTTGAGGAATAGTTACGATCGATCAAGCAAAATTCGTGCGGTGGTTCAGATTTTTTTCAATTCCAGGAGAAGATTCTGATTCAACCGGATTCCGGCGAAGTAGTTTTCCAGCGGGAAATTCTCGTTCGGAGAATGGGCGCGGCAGTTGGGAAGCCCCAGACCGAGCAGCAGCACTTCCGCCCCAAGAACCTTGCTGAAGTTCGTGACGATGGGGATCGAGCCGCCTTCCCGGATCAACGCCACTTCGTTACCGAACGTCGCTTGCAACGCCCGCCGTGCGGCGAGACCGTTCGGAGAGTTCGGGTCCATCAGGTAAGCTTCGCCGTGATGCCCGATCTGGAATTCCACCCGGACACCCGGCGGACGCACCCGTTCGAGGTGCGCCTGAACTTGCTCGATGACGCGCTTCGGCTGCTGCTTCGGCACCAGGCGGAACGTCAGCTTGGCGAAAGCCTCCTTTGGAATCACCGTTTTGCTGCCTTTGCCCTGGTAACCGCCGCCGATGCCGTTGATCTCCGCCGTGGGGCGCGACCAGATGCGTTCGAGTGTGCTGTAACCGGCCTCGCCGAACAGCTCCGGGGCACCGGTCAGCTCGCGGATTTTTTCGTCATCCAATGGCAGTTTGGCCCATGCCTCTTTTTCCCACGGGGTCAAAGGAACCACGTCGTCGTAAAAGCCATCGACCGCGATCCGCCCGTCCGCGTCGTGCAGTGTCGCGAGCATTCGCGCGAGCGCTGCGATCGGATTCGCGACAGCTCCTCCGTAAATTCCCGAGTGCAAATCCATCGCCGGCCCGGTCACCTTCAGTTCGAGTGCGGCAATTCCGCGCAGGCCGTAGGTGAACGTGGGCACGCCGGGCGCGACCATGCCCGTGTCGGAAATCGCGATCACATCGCAGCGCAGAGTGTCTTTGTGATCTTGCAGGAACTTTTCCAAACTCGGACTCCCGATCTCCTCCTCGCCCTCGACGAGAAAAATCAAATTGACCGGCAGTTCCTCGCCGCGTGCCAGCAGCTCCGCGACGCCCTGAATGTGCGCCATGATCTGCCCCTTGTTGTCCGTCGCCCCGCGCGCGGTGATGATCCCGTCCGTGATGCTTGGTTCAAACGGTGGCGTCGCCCACAACTCGATCGGATCGACCGGCTGCACATCGTAGTGACCGTAAATCATCACCGTCCTGCGGTCCAGGCGCTGCACGTTTTTCGCAATTACGATCGGATGCCCCGGCGTCCCATGAACTTCGGCAGCCAGCCCAATCGAGCGGAACTTTTCGTAGAGCCACTGAGCACACTCGGAAACGTGATCGGTGTAGGCCTTGTCCGTCGAGATGCTCGGGAAGCGAAGGAATTCGAGAAGGTCTTCAACTTGGGCGTTCATGCCCGCGAGGCTAGCCAGGTCGCTTTCGAAAAACAATCACCGTCCGGCTGCTCGTGGCGCCCGGCACCTACCAAGCCAGAATCCTCAAAGGCCGCCTCACCCATCTCAAAAAACAAGCGGCGATCCTCGGCTTCGAGCTAATCGCAATCCCTCCAATCCCAGTGGAATCCGATTAAGTTACTTCGAAGGGTCGAGTGACAACGGAGCTGAATGCAGCAATCCAGCCGACCGGCGAAGCGGCGTTTGGTGTTGTTACGCGCTGTTTTCCAAAGTGGCCCTCTGCTCGCAATTCAGTGAACCCAAATCCCTCGATAAACACGGCGGGTTGGGGGAGGCGGCACTGGATAAATCCGCCCCGGCCCGCGGCCGGGCAGCAGGTTCATGTCGGCCAGCGTGTCCATGTCGAGTCGTCCCGTTGCTCTGAGATCGGCGTTCGACTGGTATTTGAGGATCGCGCGCCCGGTTGCCGGGCCGGGAAGACCATCGATCGCGCCATCGTAAAATCCCTCGCGATAGAGCCGCGCCTGGGCGCGGCTGAGCGTGCTCACCTGCACCTCGCGCGGGGCATTCTCGTAAGGCGTCCTGCGGAAGATTGAAGCGTAGTCTGGCGAAGCAGGCTGCCGTAGCGCGTTGTCGCTCTGGGTTTCCTTGTTCAAGAAATCGCGGTCGTCCCCACCGGGGGTCGGGTTTGGATTGCGAGGGATGGGCGGCTCCCGTTTGGCTGGCGGCGGCGGCTGTGGGGACGGTGGCGGAACACTTTCCTGGAACTCCGGCGCGTTGTGGCTGTTGAGGGCATCGAGCGTTTGCTGGTCGATTTGGCCAGTCACTTCGAGGCCATTGCGGATCTGATAGCGCCGGATCGCGGCTCCTGTTTCCGCGCCACCTTGTCCATCGACCTGCCCGTAATAAAAGCCTAGGTCTTTCAAGCTCTGCTGCACGGCGCGAGTTTGTTCATCGGCCCGCACGGGCAGTGTCGCCAACAGTGCCACCGAGAGAAGAAGCGTCAGTTTTTTCATTCGCAATTCAAATGGTTCGACCGCGTGGCGCTCTCGCTATTCAATCTTTTTTCTTCGAAGGGATCGCTGCGGAACTTGCGAATTTCGTCGGGGGCGCGGGGCGCTGGAGTGTTTTCTCGTAGCTCAAAATTCCCTCGACCAGCGCCGCTGCAAGCCGGTCGCGATAGTCGGAGTTGGTGAGCATCTGCGCTTCGAAAAGATTGCTGATGAATCCACCCTCAACCAGCACGGCAGGGCAGCGCGTGTGCCGCACCACGTAGAGGTTCCGGCTCTTGATGCCGCGGTTCAGTCCGTTCAATTTCGAGGCAAGGGAAGTTTGGATAAAGCCGGCGAGCGTCTCTCCACTGTCCACTACGGGCGTTTGCGGTTTGCTGAATAACCCGATCCACGTCCAGTCGAGATCAGGCGGGATCTTTTGATCGGCGTAAAAAGTTTCGACCCCGTTGCCCTGCCCGCTGCGGGATTGGTTGAAGTGGATGCTCAGGAAGATGGAGTTGTCGATCTTGTTGGCAATCGCGACGCGCTCGGCAAGCGAGACGTAGCGGTCGTCGGGGCGCGTCAGCACAGTGGGAAAATTCAAGGAGCGAAGCATGCGCTCGACGCGCAGCGCGACATCGAGCGTCATTTCCTTTTCTTTCAAGCCATAGTTTCGCGCCCCCTCGTCGTTGCCGCCGTGGCCGGGATCGATGATCACGGTCGGCAGCCGGCCTGCGGTCTCGACTGGTGGCTGCCCCATTGGTCTTTCGAGATCGGGCACCACGATGAAACTGAAGCAGCCCAGAAGGATGATGAGTCCCACGCATGGCATGACGCGCCACTCCGCAGGTGGAGCCGTGCGTGATTTTCCGACCGGTGAAGGCGTTGGTTTTCCGGTCCTCATTGCGATTCAGTTTAAGCCACCGCAAAAAATCAACCAAGTGAAAACTCCGCGACGGCGGAATCGGGGAGCGCCCGGAATCCGAATGGCGGGCGGGTGGGGAGTTGACAACCGTTTTCGCAAGCCGCTAGATTCGCCGTCTCTTATGCCCGCAAAAATCTACACCGACAAAGACGCCGACCTCGGCGTTCTCAAAGGCAAAACCTTCGCCGTGCTCGGCTTCGGCTCCCAAGGCCACGCCCACGCGCTCAACCTCAAGGACAGCGGCGTCAAGGTCATCATCGGCCTCTATCCCGGCAGCAAGTCGCGCGCGGTCGCGAAGGAAAAGGGCTTCGAGGTCGTCGACACCGCCGAGGCCGTGAAGCGCGCCGACGTGATCTTCGTCGCGCTGCCCGACACCAAGCAGGCCATCGGCTTACGAGAAGGACATCGCGCCGAACCTGACCAAGGGCAAGACGCTGCTCTTCAGCCACGGCTTCGCGATCCATTTCAAGACCATCGTCCCGCCGAAGGACGTGAACGTGATCATGGTCGCGCCGAAGGGCCCGGGCCACATCGTCCGCCGCCAGTACACCGAAGGCAAAGGCGTGCCGGCGCTGATCGCCGTTTACCAGAACCCCAGCAAGGAGGCCAAGAAGAGTCGCGCTCGCCTGGGCCAAGGGCATCGGCGGCACCCGCGCCGGCGTGATCGAAACGAGCTTCAAGGAAGAGACCGAGACCGATCTCTTCGGCGAGCAGACCGTGCTCTGCGGCGGCTGCAGCGCGCTGGTGCAGGCCGGATTCGAGACGCTCGTCGAGGCCGGTTACTCGCCCGAGATGGCTTACTTCGAGTGCCTGCACGAGCTGAAGCTCATCGTCGATCTGATGAACGAAGCCGGCATCGCCGGCATGCGCTTCTCGATCTCCGAAACGGCCAAGTGGGGCGACGTGAGCGTCGGCCCGAAGATCATCGACGCCAGCGTGAAGAAGCGCATGAAGGCCGCGCTCAAGGACATCCAGACCGGCAAGTTCGCCAAGGACTGGGTCAAGGAATACAAGGGCGGCTACAAGAAATACAACGCGCTGCTCAAAGCCGGCGAAAAGCACCCGATCGAAAAGACCGGCGAGCGGCTCCGCGGCTTGATGCCGTGGATCAAGAAGAAGAACATCAAAGGCGCGCAGGCGGCGTATTGATAAAGTTGAGAGTTGAGAGAATCCCGCGAACACGCTTTTCTCTCAACTATCAAGACTCAACTCTCAACTTATGTCTTAATCGGCCTCGGCAGCGCCATTGGCGGCATCGCCCGCTTCTGGCTCTCCGGCTTGGTCGCAGGGCAGCGCATCGGTCAGACGTTTCCGGCGGGCACGCTCGTCGTCAACGTGACCGGCTCATTTGTCATCGGATTCATCGCGGCGATGAGCACGCCCGAAGGCCGGTTCTACGTCAGCCCGCTCTCACGCCAGTTTCTGATGATTGGGGTCTGCGGCGGCTACACGACTTTTTCGTCCTTCAGTCTGCAAACACTAGATCTCGCGCGCGACGGCGAGTGGCTCTACGCGGGCGCAAACATCATGCTTTCGGTGTTTCTCTGCCTCGTTGCCGTCTGGCTCGGACACATTTGCGCGGAGGCGCTCAACCGCTCATGAAAATACCCGAAAACGCAAAACTTCTCCGCATCTTCATCGGCGAAAGCGACCGCTGGCATCATCAACCGCTCTATGAAGCCATCGTGCTGAAGGCGCGCGAACTCGGCCTCGCCGGGGCGACCGTTCTTCGAGGCCCGATGGGGTTCGGTGCGAAAAGTCATCTTCACACTGCGAAGATTCTGCGGCTGTCGATGGACCTGCCGATGGTCATCGAGATCGTGGACAGCGCGGAAAAGATCGACACGCTCCTGCCGCATCTCGATACGATGGTTGTCGATGGACTCGTCACGCTCGAAGACGTGCAAGTGATCAAATACCGCGCCGAACCGCCGGCTCAGTAATTCAGATTCGGAGCGAGCCATTTCTCGACAAACTCGACCGTCTCGCCTTTCCTCGCGGCGTATTCGATGACTTGGTCGTGCTCAATTTTGCCGACTGCAAAATACTTTGACTCGGGATGCGCGAAGTAGAGGCCGCTCACTGCGGCACCGGGATGCATTGCGAAGCTTTCGGTGAGCGTCACGCTTGCATTTTCCGGGGCTTGCAGCAGATCGAAGAGCGTCCCTTTCTCGGTGTGATCGGGGCAGGCCGGATAACCCGCAGCCGGACGGATGCCGCGGTATTTTTCGCGGATCAAATCCTCGTGGCTCGATCCTTCGTCGCCGAAGCCCCACGCGCTGCGGGCCTGCTTGTGCAGGAATTCCGCGAACGCTTCGGCGAGCCTGTCGGCGAGCGCCTTGGCCATGATCGCGTTGTAGTCGTCGTGATCGCGTTTGAACTCCTCGGCGAGCGCATCCGCGCCATGAATGCCGACGGCGAATCCGCCGATGTAATCGGGAAGGTGCGAGCTTTTCGGCGCGATGAAATCCGCGAGCGAATGGTTGAACTGGTCCGCCGGTTTTTCCATTTGCTGCCGGAGAAAATGAAATGTCGCGAGCCTCTTCGAGCGCGATTCGTCGGTGTAAAGCTCGACGTCGTCGCCGACCGAATTCGCAGGCCAGAACGCATGGACGCCGCGAGCGGTCAGAAGGCTTTCGCTCACGATTCTCTGAAGGAGTTTCTGCGCGTCGTCGAACAACTCGCGCGCCTGCTGTCCGACCGTGGGATCGTCAAGGATCGCCGGATAACGTCCCCGCAATTCCCAAGTGTGGAAAAACGGCGACCAGTCGATGAACGGAACTAGGTCGTCTAGCGCGATCGCCCGGGGAGCGCACGCGGCTCGCGTGCTCTTCTCTGCGGCTCGCAGAGAAGAATCGTTGGACGTAGTTTCGCGCTGTGCGTGTACGGTCGCGCACTCCGGTGTTTCCGGCGGGCCGCCGAAAACAGCACGCGAGCCGCGTGCGCTCCCCGGATTGCTCGCTACGGTCCGTACACCCAGAAACTCCGGCTTCGCGGGTTCATAACCTTTCCACTCGATCCGCGTCCGCTTCTCTCGCGACGCCGATCAGGATCATCTTCTTTTCGCGCGTTCGTGAGGCGTGCTCGTTGCGCAGCCGCTCGTAGTCAGTGCGCAGCTTCGTATCGAACTCCGGCTTCAGTTCCTTGTTTAACAAAGAGTTCACCACCCCGACCGCGCGCGATGCATCGAGCACATGCACCACGGATTCATCGTAGTGCTGCGCGATTTTGACGGCCGTGTGCGCGCGGCTCGTTGTTGCGCCGCCGATCAAGAGCGGCAGCGAAAAGCCCTGCCGCTTCATCTCCTGCGCGACGTGGACCATCTCGTCGAGCGACGGCGTGATCAACCCGCTGAGGCCGATGATGTCAGCGTTTTCCGCGCGCGCGGCTTCGAGAATTTTCTCGCACGGAACCATCACGCCCAGATCGACGACTGCATAGTTGTTACACTGCAAAACGACGCCAACGATGTTCTTGCCGATGTCATGCACGTCGCCCTTTACCGTGGCCATGACGATCTTGCCCTGCGGTTTTGAGTCGGCGGTTTTCTCCGCCTCCATGAACGGCATGAGATACGCCACCGCTTTCTTCATCACGCGAGCCGACTTTACCACCTGCGGCAGAAACATTTTTCCCGCGCCGAAAAGGTCGCCGACGATGCTCATCCCGGCCATTAGCGGGCCTTCGATGACTTGCAACGGCTTCGCGTATTTTTGCCGCGCCTCTTCGGCGTCGGCGTCGATGAATTCGACAATGCCTTTGACAAGTGCGTGCGAGAGCCGCTCCTCGACCGGTGCGTTGCGCCACGCATCGTCCTTCACGAGTTCCTTGCCCTTTCCCTTCACTTTGTCGGCAAATTCGACCAGCCGCTCGGTCGCGTCCGGCCGTCGGTTGAGCAGAACGTCCTCGACGAGTTCAAGCAGGTCGGGCGGGATTTCTTCGTAAACCGCGAGCATGCCCGCGTTGACGATGCCCATGTCCAGCCCTGCGTGAATAGCGTGATATAAAAACGCCGAGTGCATCGCCTCGCGGACGACGTTGTTTCCGCGGAAAGAGAACGAGATGTTGCTCACCCCGCCGCTGACCCGCGCCTGTGGCAGATTGGCTTTGATCCAGCGCGTGGCCTCGATGAAATCGACCGCGTAGTTGTTGTGCTCCTCGATGCCGGTGGCGACGGTGAGGATGTTCGGGTCGAAAATGATGTCTTCCGGAGGGAAGTCCGCGCGCTCCGTGAGAAGTTTGTAGGCGCGTTCGCAGATTTCGATTCTGCGCTGCAGCGAGTCGGCCTGCCCGCGTTCGTCGAACGCCATCACGACCGTCGCGGCTCCGTACCGGCGGATCGTGCGCGCATGCTCGATGAACATCTCCTCGCCCTCCTTGAGGCTGATGGAATTGACGACGCACTTGCCCTGCACGCATTTCAGCCCGGCTTCGATCACGTTCCACTTCGACGAGTCGATCATGATCGGCACGCGCGAGACATCCGGCTCGCTGGCGACGAGATTCAAGAACCGAACCATCGTCGCTTCCGAATCGATCATTCCTTCGTCCATGTTCACGTCAATAATGTTTGCGCCACCTTCGACCTGTTGCCGGGCGACGGTCAGCGCGCCCTCAAAATCGCCAGAGAGGATGAGCTTCGAAAACTTCGGCGACCCGGTGATGTTCGTCCGTTCGCCGACCATGGTGAATCCGACTTCCGGTGTGATGTTCAGCGGTTCGAGTCCGGAAAGGTGCAGCGGAATCGCGGATTGCGGATCACGCGTTGCGGATTGAAAGCCGCGCGGGGGGCAATCTTTCACTGCCGCAGCGATCGAGCGGATATGATCGGGCGTTGTGCCGCAACAGCCGCCGATGATGTTCAGCCAGCCTTGCTCAGCCCATTCGCGAAGCTTCGGGGCGAGTGATTCCGGCGTCTCCGGGAAACCGGTTGGCGAAAGCGGATCTGGCAACCCGGCGTTCGGATACGCGCTCACGCAACATGTCGCGATGCGCGAGAGTTCCTCGATGTAAGGGCGCATCTCCTTGGGGCCGAGCGCACAGTTCAGGCCGATGCACAGAGGATTCGCGTGCATCAAGGAAATCCAGAATGCCTCGACGGTCTGGCCGGTCAGCGTTCGCCCGCTGAGGTCTGTGATGGTGCCGGAAATAAGAACGGGAATTTTGGATTTTCGATTTTCGATTTTGGATTGCTCGAACGCTTCGCTGATCGCGAACAACGCAGCCTTGGCATTCAGTGTGTCGAAAATGGTTTCAACCAGCAGCAGATCCACTCCGCCTTCAACCAGCGCGTCAACCTGCTCGCGGTAGGCGTTTTTCACCTGGTCGAATGTCACCTCGCGCTTCGCAGGGTCATTCACGTCGCGCGAGAGGGTGAGCGTTTTGCTCATCGGCCCGATCGCGCCTGCGACGAATTTGTTCTCGAACTTCGATGCTGCCCGCCGTGCCACCTGAACCGCTGCCAGGTTCAGTTCGTGAACGATCGCTTCCAAACCGTAATCGGCCTGCGAGATCGATTGGGCGTTGAAAGTGTTCGTCTCGATGATATCGGCGCCGGCTTCAAAATACTGTGTATGGATTTCTTCGATCACCTCGGGCTTCGTGAGGCTGAGCAGGTCGTTGTTGCCCTTGAGATCGCTGCGATGCTGCGCGAATCGCGTTCCGCGATAATCCGCCTCGCCCAGCTTGTAGCGCTGCACCATCGTGCCCATCGCGCCGTCGAGGATGACGATGCGCTGACGAAGCAATTTTTCGAGGGGATGAAGTTCGGTTTCCATGCGAGTCGGGAATTATGCCCGAGAAGTGCGTGGATTCAAGCGACAAATTATCGCATCATGATTTGTCGATACGTTCAATTTGAAACTCGGACCGCTGAAATCCCAACGCAGAACGCCGAAGACGCAGTTTCCCGAGACTTCGAGGTTGGAGTTTCGATGTCAGGAGTTCATTGACGCCGGCGCCAAAGTCCACTAAGAGCGGGCGCTTTGAAAGGGACCTTCTAACTTGGCTATCTCAGTCGAACCTCACCGTCCTCGCAACGTCGATTGGCAGCGCGCCGCCGCGCTGCTCTACGGGGACTGGGGCACATCGAAGGCTTACGTCATCGGTCTCGCCTTTGCCGCGGCAGGCTTCGCCTCGATGCCCATCATATTGGCGGTCTGCGCACTCACCGCGATCGTCGGCTTCAATTACGTCATTGTCTGCCGCAATTTTCCCGATGGCGGCGGCGTTTATTCCGCGGCGCGACAGCAGAGTCGGCTGCTCGCGGCGGTCGGCGCACTGCTGCTCATCGCGAACTTTCTCGTGACCGCCGCGCTCAGCGGCTGGGCGGCGATGAGCTATTTCGGCGTGCCGCCAAATCTCATCGCACCTCTGACCATGGCCGGAATCCTGGTCCTCGGAGTGGTCAACTATTTCGGCCCAAAACACAGCGGCAGTCTGGCCATCGCCATGGCCATCCCAACGGCCATCTGCGTGGTCGTAATCGTTGCGGTCAGCGCGCCGCATCTCAGCACGGCGTATCTGGAGAAACCCGCCGGCGGCTATTCGGAAATGTGGGTGCAGTTCGTAAAAGTCATCCTCGCCCTGAGCGGCGTGGAAGCCATCGCCAGCATGACCGGCGTGATGAAGATCAATCCCGGCTCGGACCCGGACAAACCGATCGTCACCAAGACCGCGGGCAAGGCGCTCTTTATTGTCGCCCTCGAAGTGGTCATCGCCACGGTGCTGCTCGGCTGGGCGATGCTCTCGCTGCCGCACGATTTCAAGCCCACCCTGATCGAGCACAAAGAGGACATGCTGCGCTTCCTCGGCGAGCATTTTGCCACACTCACCGCAGGACCGGCCATCGGCCCCGCCGTCGGTCCGATTTTCGGCTGGATCGTGGGCCTGGTGTTCGGCGTGCTGCTCCTCAGTGCCGTGAATACCGCGATCATGGCGGTCATTGGCGTGGTCTTTATGATGGCGCTCGACGGCGAATTTCCCCGCCCGCTGACCAAGTTGAACCGCTACGGCGTGCCGACGATTCCGCTCATCGTCGCGACCCTCCTGCCCGTGCTCATCCTCATGATCACGCGGGACTTCGATGCGCTGGCCAGCCTTTACGCCATCGGCGTGGTCGGCGCGATCACCGTCAATCTCAGCGCCTGCTCGGTGAACACGCGCCTGGTCATGCGGTTCTGGGAGCGGGGGTTGATGGGTCTGACCTCGGTGGTCCTCGCCTCAGTCTGGCTGACCATCGCCTACACCATTGACCACGCGCTTTTCTTTGCCATCGTGGTGCTCGGCATCGGCCTCTCGGTTCGCGCCTACTCGCACAAAGTCGTGGGCTTGAAGACGGTTACCGTCTCGGCCGAGGCGGCGGAATTCGTCACCCGCGAAGCCCTTGAAAAGCTCCGCCCGCGCCTCGAAGAAGGGCAGAAAGTGATGGTCGCCGCCCGCGGGGTTACGCCGGTGCTGCGCTTCGCGCTCGAATACGCGGCGCTGAAAAAGGCCACGCTCTGCGTGCTTTACGTCAAGGAGGTCGCCGTCTTTATGGGCGGGAACATTGAGCGCTCCGGGCGCCCCAAGTGGCAGGACGACCCGCAGGCCGCCGCGATCATGGGCCTCTGTCTCAAAGTTGGCGGGGAATTGGGCGTGGCTGTCCTGCCCGTCTATGCCGTCAGTGCCGAACCCGCCACCACCATTCTCGACTCCGCTGCCACGCTGGGCGTCGATTATCTGATGCTCGGCGCGACGCACCGTCTCTCGATGGCCCGCCTGCTCAAAGGCAACGTCGTTGAGCAGGTCGCAGCGGGCCTTCCCGAGGACATTCAGCTAATCATCCACGGCTGATCGTGCGGTCAAACGAATCCCGCGAAAATGTTCAGCGGTTCCACGCCGTCGTTGCCTCCACCTCAATGGCGCGACGGTAGCGTAAAAAATGCGAGGAGAGGCACTGCGCTGAGTGCCTCTCCTCACTGCAAAATCCGCTCAGGCAATAGAGCCTAGCTTGGGCTTGGAGTGCAAGGACCTTCTTTAGCTCCAGCTCCGATGTATCGCGGAGCAAGATAATCCGGAACTTGAATGGTCCGGCTCCTGAAACAAAGTGTATGCGGGGCCGTAGATACGGCCATTGCGAATGGAGCTGCTGCTGCGGCAATCGCGAGGGATAGTATTGCGATTTTGGTAGTTAGGCTGGTGAAAGGTGATTTCTTCATTTTGTTCAACTTGGTGGTTAGTGGATTGATGACTACTAAGTGGTGCAAATTAAGCAGGAAAAGTACACGAGACGCAAGTACTTTTTTCAATGTAAGTCATTGATAAGGAGATATTTAGAACAACAAAGGAGCTAAACGTATTATCAACCCCTGGCCCGCCACCTCGCCTTAATTCCCGGGCAAAGTAATTACGCAAATCTGCAAAGCACATGTTGGTGCTTTTATTGTCGGGATCGGAGTCCACTTATTCGCCGCACCGCTTTGAGACGTTCGTTTCAAGCAAACTCTTTATCCTAGAACTCTGTCTCCCATCCTCGTTTTTTGTGTCGTCGCATGCAAAAATTTCGTGTGGAGACACCCGGATATTGCCGGAACCTGTTTTGAATCGCTCGAATGAGTGGATTTTCGAGCTAACTTTGAGACCAAACGATGAGCTTTTTGATCCGCATTGTTGCAAACGCAGGCGCGATCATGGATTGCGTCAAGAGGGTTGTTTTGTGGCAAGAGGTTTGTGGGACGGTTTGAAAACAAATATCCACGTTCTTGCTGAGCCTGTAGCAGCGTGTAGTTAAAACTTCCATCCTCAGAGCAGGCACCGGAGCGCATTTTCTGGTGCGCATTTTCTTGCCAACTCCGTCCAGACCGCGTTGACATTGAATCGTCGCATCTCTATTTTTCGGCACTCAACATTTTTCCCCTAAATCAAGTGGCATCCAACGACGAATACGTAATCGAAATTCTCCAGGAAACGGGTCTTGTCACGAAATCACAACTCGAGCGAGCAACCAACGAAGTCACGGTCGGCAAGAGCATTATCGACATTTTGATCAAGCATGGCGTTGTGTCGCAGGAGGACGTGACGCGCGCTCTCGCGGCGCATGCGAGCATGGATTTCGTGGATCTCTCGCAGATGACCATCAGCAAAGAGGTGATCGACCTGATCCCTCAAGACGTGGCGAGGCGCTACAAGGTGGTGCCGGTTGCGCAACTCGATTCGAGCTTGATGGTGGCGATTGGTGACCCGCTGAATTTCGACACGTTCGACAATCTGAATTTCCTTCTCAAGCGCGACGTCGAGTTCGTCTGCGCGACGCCGGAGTCAATTCATTCCGCGTTAATCAAGTATTACGGCAGCGCGGACGAGGCTGCCGACGAACTCCAGAAAGCGCTCGGCGAAGAAATCCAATTCAGTGGTGAAGGCGGCACAACGACGGAGGAAGGCGGCGAGGAAGTGGGCGACGCGCCGATCATCAAAATGGTGACGATGCTGCTGCTTGAAGCCTACAAGACGCGCGCAAGCGACATCCACCTCGAGCCTTTGGAGAAGCGTTACCGGGTTCGGTTCCGGATCGATGGCGTGCTCCACGAGATGCAGAATCCGCCGAAGAAATTGCAGTCCGCAATTACGAGCCGTTTGAAAATCATGACCGGCTCGATGAGCATCGCGGAAAAGCGCCTGCCGCAGGACGGGCGCATTCAAGTTAAGATTGGGAAAAACGCGATCGACCTCCGCGTTTCAACGCTCCCGACCAATCACGGTGAAAGCATCGTGATGCGTATCTTGGACAAATCCGGGCTCACTCTTGGGCTTCCGGAACTCGGGTTCCTCAGTGATGATCAGGAAACGATCGAGCAACTTCTCAAATTGCCCGACGGCATCATGCTCGTGACGGGACCCACCGGCTCCGGCAAGACGACGACTCTGTACGGCTGCTTGAATTACATGAACCGGCCCGACCGGAAGATCATCACCGTTGAGGACCCGGTTGAATACCAGATGAACGGCATCAATCAGGTGCAGGTGAATGCCGACATCGGAATGACTTTTCCGGCCGCGTTGCGATCCATGCTGCGCCAGGCGCCGAACATCATCATGATCGGTGAAATTCGCGATGCCGAGACTGCGAACATCGCCATCAACGCCTCGCTCACCGGTCACCTCGTTTTCAGCACTCTGCACACGAATGACGCGCCGAGCGCTGTCGCGCGACTTGTGGACATCGGTGTCCAGCCGTTCCTGGTCTCCAGTGCGGTGAGGGCGATTCTCGCCCAGCGGCTTGTGCGGAAATTGTGCGCAAAATGCAAACAACCCGGCGAACTCACCGAGGATGAAATGCGCGCCCTGCGACTCGATGCATCGCAGTTGAGCGAAGCTGCCATCATGAGACCGGTCGGTTGTGATAGTTGCCGCCACGTCGGTTACAAAGGGCGCATGGGTATTTTCGAAATCTTCCTCATCGATGATGAAGTGCGCTTCATGATCAACGAAAAAGCCTCGACAATCACCCTTCGGAAACGCGCCCGGGAACTTGGCATGCGCACCCTCCGCGAAGATGGCGTGCGCAAAGTTCTTTCCGGCATGACCACAGCGGAAGAAGTCCTCGCCATTACGATGGGAGACGCGGACTAAGAAAAGTATGAAGTATCGCAGACGCTCCGCGCACCTTCGCATCCTTCATCCTTCAACCTTCATCCTTTCCAAATGATTCCGATGGAAGACCTGCTGCGGCTGACGGTGGACGAAGGTGCCTCGGACTTGCATCTTTCGGTCGGCGCTCCGCCCACGCTGAGGTTGCGCGGAGAGTTGACAAAACTGCAGGTCGCGCCGCTTACGGCGGACGATGTGAGCGGACTGGTGCGCGCGATTACCAGCGACGTGCATCTGCAGCGCGTCAACGACGAGGGGAGCGTGGATTTCGGTTTTTCATTCCGCGATCAAAGCCGCTTCCGGGTCAGTGTTTATCGGCAGAAGGGGAACCTCGCCGCCGCTCTTCGGTTGATTCCGCACCGGCTTATGTCGCTTGAGGAAATCGGTCTGCCGCCCGGCGTCCGGCCGCTGCTTGATCTTCCGCGAGGGTTGGTGCTGGTGACCGGGCCGACCGGCTCCGGAAAAACGACAAGCCTCGCTTCGATGCTCAACGTGATCAACGAAACGAAGCGCCATCACATCATCACGATCGAAGACCCGATCGAATACATTCTCGAACACAAACGCGGCATTGTGAACCAGCGCGAAGTGGGCGTGGACGTGCCGAGCTTCGCGGAGGGTTTGCGCCGCGCTCTGCGCCAGGATCCAGACGTGATTCTTGTCGGCGAGATGCGAGACCTCGAAACGATGGAAACCGCGATCAGCGCGGCGGAAACGGGACACCTCGTGTTCTCCACCGTTCACACCACCGGCGCGGCGCGGACCATCGACCGCATCGTGGATGCGTTCCCTGCGGAAAAGCAGGAGCAGATCCGCGTCCAGCTTGCGTCCAATTTGAAAGCCGTGATCTCTCAGCTTTTGTTGCCGCGCAAGGACGGCAAAGGTCGCATTGCGGCGTTTGAATTGATGATCAACACGCCATCGATCGCGGCGCTGATTCGTGACAACAAGACCTTCCGGATCGCCACCGATCTTCAGACCGGCTCGAAATTCGGCATGGTCTGGCTCGAAGCGGCGCTCGTCGATTTATTCCAGCGCGGCATCATCACGATCGAAGAAGTGATGACCAAAGCTCAGGACCCGGATGGTGTGAAGCAGTTGCTCGCGGGCCAGTCTCCCGGGCAGAATTAAAAATGAAAGACAACCCATGAATCCAAAACAAGTCACTGATCTATTGGTGGAGCAGGGAGTCGTTGATCCCAGTCAGGTCGAAGACATCATGCAGGAGGTTGCGCAAAGCGGCAAGACCATCGTCCAGGCGCTCGTCGATTTCGGCTTCCTCACCGAGGAGCAGTTTTACCACACCCTGGCAGAGGCGCTCGGAACGGATTACGTCGATTTGAAGGATTTCGACCCGCCGCAAGAAACGCTCCGGCTCATTCCGGCCGGCCTGGCGCGTCTGCACGGTGCGGTGCCGATCGCGTTGAATGGAGAAACCATTACGATCGCTCTTGTCGATCCGCTCAATCCGCAGATCGCGGAGGATCTCGATTTGCTCTTGGGCGGGAAATCCACGTCGTGGTCGCGCCGATTTATCAGATCGAGGACTTGATCAAGAAAAACTTTGGCACCGATTCGGCGAGCATGGACGAAATCCTCTCGCAACTCGGCAATGAAAGCGTCGAGTTCGGCGAGGAAGGCCAGATCGACATGCAAAGCGTCGAGGCCGAGGCGAACGCGACGCCAATCATCCGCTACGTCGATTTGATCATGTACCAGGCGATCCAGGATCGAGCGAGCGACATTCATTTCGAGCCGTTCGAGAGCGAGTTCAAGATTCGCTACCGTGTCGATGGCGCGCTCTACGAAATGGCTCCCCCGCCGCGGCATCTGGCGCTGCCGGTGATCTCCCGCGTCAAGGTCATGGCGAACCTGAACATCGCCGAGCGCCGTCTGCCGCAGGACGGCCGCATTCAAAAAGTAATCGCCGGCCGCCAGGTCGATCTCCGCGTCTCGACACTGCCCACGCAGTACGGCGAGAGCGTGGTGTTGCGCGTGCTCGATCGCTCCGCCGTGAGCCTGAACCTCGATACGCTCGGGATGCCGGATTACATCTACAATTACATCCTCAAGACGATCGAAAAACCGAACGGCATTTTCATCGTCACCGGCCCGACCGGCTCGGGAAAAACGACGACGCTTTACGCCTGCCTCAACCAGATCAACACCATCGACTCCAAGCTGCTCACGGCGGAGGATCCGGTGGAATACGACATCGAAGGCATCATTCAGGTGCCGATCAACGAGGCGATCGGCTTGACCTTCGGCCGGGCGCTGCGCGCATTCCTGCGTCAGGACCCGGACCGCATCATGGTCGGTGAAACGCGCGACCTGGAAACCGCGCAGATTGCCATCCAGGCCTCGCTCACCGGCCACCTTGTCTTCTCCACACTGCACACGAACGACGCGCCGGGCGCCGTGACACGTCTCATCGACATGGGCGTCGAGCCGTTCATGATTTCGTCGTCTCTCGAAGGCGTGCTCGGCCAGCGTCTGATCCGCAAAATCTGCCTGAACTGCCGCACGCCCTACGAGCCCACCGAGGCGGTGCTCACTCAGACTCGGGCTCTCGCCGCACGACATCGGCGACAAGAATTTTTACTACGGCAAAGGCTGCGAAGCCTGCAACAACACCGGTTACAAAGGACGCAAAGGCATTTACGAACTGCTCAATGTCACCGATCCGATCCGCGAACTGATCAACCAGCGCGCGCCCAGCGTCGTGATGCGCCAGAAGGCGATCGAACTCGGAATGGTCACTCTGCGCGAGGACGGACTGCGCAGCATTTACGACGGCGAAACGACCATCGAAGAAGTCCTGAAATACACCTGAGTTCTGCAAAACTTATCGACAATTTTTTTCGGAGAATTACCTTAACGGCGTTGTCTCCCACCTGATTTACCTCTATGCCTAAATTCAACTACGTCGCCCTTGATGCACGCGGACAGGAATCTTCTGGAACGATGGATGCCAATTCATCGAATGACGTCGTCGCCGCACTTCGACAGTCCGGCTATTTTCCAACCAGCGTCCTCGAAGAAGGCAAGGGACCGAAGCTGAAAGTCGCGAAGAAAAAGGACGTCGCAGTCAAGGCGAAGTCTCAGGCAGCTTCAAAAGGAGGCGGGATCACGTTGTTTCAAAAAAAGACCGTCAAGAGCAAGGTGCTCATGATCTTTACGCGCCAGCTCGCGACGCTCATCGACGCCGGGCTGCCATTGCTGCGCGGATTGACCGTTCTGGCCAAGCAGGAGAAGGATCTTGTTCTCAAAGGCACGATCAACTCACTGGCGGATGCCGTGCAGGGGGGCAGCACCTTCTCCGAGAGTCTCGCGCAGCACCCGAGGATTTTTAACAAG
Source organism: uncultured Verrucomicrobiae bacterium (assembly GCA_963751395.1). Taxonomy (GTDB): domain Bacteria; phylum Verrucomicrobiota; class Verrucomicrobiia; order Chthoniobacterales; family Chthoniobacteraceae; genus CAVVUC01. Next base: position 1,036,274 of record CAVVUC010000002.1, read on the forward strand.
CTCTACATCAACATGGTGAAAGCGGGCGAACTCGGCGGCGTGCTCGAACTCGTCCTCAACCGTCTCGCGGAGTTCCAGGAAAAAGCCCAGAAGATCAAAAACAAAGTCGTCTCGGCGATGTTCTATCCCGTGATCGTGCTGTTCATCGCGATCTCGATCATGGGATTCCTGCTCGTGTTCATCGTGCCGAAGTTCGAGCAGATCTTCCACGACATGCTCGGCGGCAAGCCGCTGCCGGCTCTGACTCAATGGGTCATCAACACCAGCAACGCGCTCAAGGATCACATTCTCATCGTCATCGGCGTCATTACTGTCATTGTCGTTGCCTACAACATGATCGCGCGCACCCCGAAAGGCCGGGCCATGATCGACCGCATCAAGCTCAAAGCACCGCTCTTTGGCGATCTCATCCGGAAAAGCTCGATCTCCCGTTTCAGCCGCACCCTGGGCACGCTTGTCACCAGCGGCGTGCCGATTTTGCAGGCGCTGAACATCACGCGCGACACCGCCGGCAACTCCGTGATCGCCGACGCCATCACGAAAGTTCACGACAGCGTGAAGGAGGGCGAATCGATCGTTTCTCCGCTTGAGGCAAGCGGCGTGTTTCCCCCGATGGTCATCAGCATGATCGACGTCGGCGAGGAGACCGGCCAGTTGCCGGAGATGCTTTTGAAGATCGCGGAGGTGTATGACGACGAAGTGGACAACGCGGTCAGCGGTCTGACGTCGTTGCTGGAGCCGATCATGATCGTGTTTCTTGCCGTGGTCGTCGGCACCATCGTCATCGCGCTGTTCCTGCCGCTCATCAGCATCATCAGCAACATGCAGCAACAAACCGGCTAGAATGCGCCGCGAATCCGAACGATATATGATCATGAATCGAAAAGGCTTCACTCTTGTCGAGTTGCTCACCGTCATGGCTGTGATCGCCATCCTCGCGGGGCTCGTTCTTTCCACCGCCGGCTATGTGCAAAAAAAAGCGGCGATGTCAAAGGCCCAGTCGGAAATCGCCGCGCTGTCGGCGGCCTGCGAAAGCTACAAGGCGGATAATGGCGTCTATCCACGCGGACCAACGACCAGCGGGTCCAACACCATTCCGCTGAATGCCACCGATTCTCTGGATCCAAGGAAGTCAGGAAAACCAGCCACCGCCGCCTACATGAATGCGAGCCTGTATTTATATGGGGAACTAAGCGGAGACCGGAACTTGGATCGCAAGATCGATACCGGTGCCAAGACATACTTTGAATTCAACCCTGCAATTCTTACGCCAGTGGGAGGGACCGGAACTGTTACCGCCATTGTTGATCCATTCGGAAACAGCTATGGGTATTCGACAGCGTATCAGGCGGACATGGAGAAAGATCCGTCCAAGCCGCCCGCGCGCGGCTTCAATCCGACCTTCGACCTTTGGAGTACTTCGGGGAATGCCACTGACCCGCCTGCGACCCCTCCGGATACGGTTACCGTCAAGTGGATTAAGAACTGGTAGTCGCAGAGAAGCCGGCGGCTTTTCGTCTCCCGCCCAACGCTGTATCAGGCACAGGCCGGAAAGGATCCGCCCGGTTCCGATGCACGGGAGGTGCGATCGAAACCGGGCGTTTACCTATGCCCAACCAACGCCGGATTAAATAGCAGGTGCCAGGCCACAGACTTGGACGATTTTCAAAAAGTCTTGGTTGCCTTTCCGGGGCGATGGCGATTCTCTCGACCCGATGCACGAAACAGAGCCAACGAGAGACGCCACGCCAGTGGAACGAATCGTCCGCCCATTGAAGGACTTTGCGAAGTTCGAGGCGTCTGGCGGCATCTTGTTGATCGCCTGCAGCGTGTTTGCCCTCGCATGGGCGAACTCGCCCTGGGCCGGAAGCTATTTCCATCTGTGGCACACGAATCTGACGTTTGGCTTTGCCGGCGCACAACTCTCCAAGCCGCTGGAGTTTTGGATCAACGATGGATTGATGGCCGTGTTCTTTCTGCTGGTTGGGCTGGAGATCAAGCGCGAGATGCTCGTGGGCGAGCTGGCCACCTTCCAAAAAGCCGCGCTGCCGATCGCCGCGGCTCTCGGAGGGATGCTGGTTCCGGCGTTGCTTTACGCGCTGCTAAATCGCGGCACTCCGGGTGCGGCGGGGTGGGGGATTCCGATGGCTACCGACATTGCGTTCGCCCTCGGCGTGCTCGCGCTGCTGGGGGATCGCGTGCCCGCGTCGCTGAAAGTTTTCCTCGCCGCGCTGGCCATCGCCGACGACATCGGGGCGGTGCTTGTGATCGCGATTTTTTACACCGCAAAAATCTCCTGGATCAGTCTCGCGATTGGCGTCGGCTTTTTCGCGGCGCTCATGGCGATGAATCGCGGCGGCGCGCGTCATCCTCTGATTTACGCGGTTCTGGGCCTCGGCTTGTGGCTGGCGTTTCTCAAATCAGGCGTTCACGCGACCGTGGCGGGTGTGTTGCTGGCGATAACGATACCCGTGCGCCATCGCATTGATGGAAGGGAATTTCTTGAGCGCAGCGAAACATTTCTCACCAGATTTCGCAGCGCCGAGGAGGCGGGTGAAACCATCCCCGCCAGCGCGACGAAACTTCATGCGCTGGAAGCGATCGAATCCGTCTGCGAGCGGGCCCAGTCGCCGTTGCAGCGATTCGAGCACGCGCTCGCGCCGTGGATCAAACATTTCATCATGCCGGTGTTTGCGCTGGCAAACGCCGGTGTGACGCTGGGCCACGGGGTGGCAACAATCATTGCTCCCATCAGCCTCGGAGTGATCTGCGGGCTCGTGCTTGGAAAACCGATCGGCATCGCGGCATTTGCGTGGCTGGCCACGCGAAGCGGAGTGGCGGCTTTGCCCGATGGCGTCGGCTGGCGGCAGATTCTTGGCGTGGGTATTCTGGGCGGGATCGGCTTCACGATGTCGCTTTTCATCGACGCTCTGGCTTTCGGCAATACTCCGGAATTGGAGACGGCAAAAGTGGGCATCCTCACCGCATCCGCGATTTCCGGCCTGGCGGGAGCGCTTGTGCTGTGGCGTCGGCGCAAAGTCTGAATCAAGCGGCTGCCCGAACCCCTCGAAGGTTTCCATTGACTTCGATCGGGCAGGGTTGCAAACCAAGGGAGAACTGACAGGTCTGTAAACATCCCTGTCGCAACAAACCTCAACCTGTAAAACTAAATATGAAATCGAATTACTTACTCGCCCTCGCCGTTATTGCCGCCCTTGGTGTCACTGCCTGCGAGAAGGCGAAGCAATCAGCCAATGAAGCCATCGAACAGAAGACCGACGAAATGAAGGCCGTTGTGGAAAAGAAGGCTGATGAAATCAAGGCTGCAGTCGAGAAGAAGGCCGATGAAACCAAGGCGGCTGCGCAAGCGAAAGCCGACGAAACCAAGGCGGCTGCGCAAGCGAAAGCCGATGAAGTGAAGGCCGCCACGGAAAAGAAGGTCGATGAAGTGAAGGCGGCTGTCGGGGAAAAAGTGGAGGAAGCCAAGGCAGCCGCAGACAAGGCTGTGGATGCGAGCAAGGAAATGTTGGACAAAGCCAAGGAATCCACAGGCACCGCAGTGGAAGCCGTGAAGGACGCCGCCGCACCGGCGATGCCCGGCAGTCCCGAGACGCCGAAACCCGAGCCAGGAAACTAGCCTCATCCCAATCAAGCAGCCCCGGTTTCATTACGAAACCGGGGCTTTGCTTTGCCCTGTGCCCCCTGGAGCCGGAACGACTTGTCATGAGGGGATCTCTTTTTCAAAGAATCCGATTCAACACTGCGACTCTTTGCGATAAGAACGTGTGAATGGACGAGCTAATTCAGCGAATCAAGAATCGGATCGCGCAAAGAAAGCACTGCATCATCTTCCGACAAGACATCCAAAGGGTCTGGCCTGCGGGCCGCAATGCGTATGCCGGCCAGAAGGAAGCTATCAAAGCGTTTGCAGAATCAAATGGCTGGCAGGTGGCGATTCACGATCCAGGGATACGGGCGACGTTCAGAGAAGCAGGCACTCGAACGAAAGTGTAGTTCAAAGCTGGGATTATCGGATCAGTCGCTCGACACTCTGGCGGGTGGAGCAGTTCGCCATCTCCCCGTTTGAACGGTGCCCTGGCGATCAGCGCCTTGAGCCTTGCATTCGTGCAAAGACGCTGCGCTCGTGGCTTTCAGCTTCAAACTCCTGCTTCGCAGGCCGTCTTGTGCCGGTGCCTGGTGGCGGGACTCTTGCGAGAGGATTCCCTCGACCTTCGCGACCGCTCGCAGAACAGAATGCCGTTTTGGGTGATGTCCGCTTTCCACCCGTGCGCTTCGGCGAAGGATCGAACCGCCTCCGCGTTGCCGCTGCCATTGAGTAATCCGTGCGTCACCCCCCGTTTGTCGTTGTTGTCAAAAATAATGCAGAAGCCGCGTTTATTGATCCCCGCTTGAACTATTTCTGCAATTTCTTTTTCTTCATACATAGCCAGCCAATTTCCCGTTGGAACCAGGAGTCGCAACTGCTATCGACGCTTAACTCCTCATCAGGAATTTCCTTACCGCGCGAAAGTCGAGAGCCGTTCTTCGGAGAATCCGTTGCCGCGCCACGATTTCCATCTTCAACCCTCGAATTTGTTTGGAGCAAGAGCCGGGCTTGTCTAGTTTGACGCACCTTTACCATGCTGAAAATCCGTGCCTTTCAAGGGCTTCGCCCGACTGAAAAACTCGCCCACCTCGTGGCCTGCGTGCCTTACGATGTCGTGGACCGCAACGAATCCGCAGCCCTCGCCGGGGGCAATCCATCCAGCCTGCTACATGTCGATCGCGCCGAAATCGATCTGCCACCGGAGACCGATCCCTACTCGCCGCAGGTCTATGCGAAGGCGCTGGAGAATTTTGAGGAACTGCAACGGAACGGGATCCTCATTCGCGAAAGCGAGCCGTGCGTTTACCTCTACCAACAGCGGATGGGCCGCCACACCCAGACCGGCATCGCGGCTGTCTGTCACATTGAGGATTACGAAAACGACATCATCAAAAAGCACGAGAAGACGCGCAAAGACAAAGAGGACGATCGGACGAGATTGATCGATACGCTCAGCGCCAACACCGGGCCGGTGTTCCTGACCTATCGCGATGCCGCCGCGATCGACGAATTGGTCGCCGGGGCAATGAAGGAGCGGGCGCTTTACGAATTCACTGCACCCGATGGAATCAAACACACCGTCTGGCGCATGGCTGGCGCTGGTGATCTGGTGGCGGCTTTTGGAAAAGTGCCGGTCGCTTATGTCGCCGACGGGCATCACCGAACCGCGAGCGCAGTGCGCGTCGGGCGCGAACGTCGGGAGGCCAATCCGAACCACAATGGCACAGAGGAATACAACTGGTTCCTGGCGGTGTTGTTTCCCGCGAGCCAGTTGCAGATCCTTCCCTACAACCGCTGTGTCCGCGATCTCAACGGATTGAGCACGGAGGCTTTTCTTGCCCAGGTGCATGATCGCTTTACGGTGACCGAAGGAGCCCACGCAACGCCGGCGCGGCCCGGCGAGATCAGCATGTATATCGAGTCGAAATGGCACGGGCTGACGTGGGCCGAAGATCCTGATGCCGATCCAATCGCAAAGCTCGATGTCACGACTCTGCAAGACAGGCTGCTCGCTCCGGTGCTTGGAATTGACGATCCGCGCACGAGTCAGCGCATCGAGTTTGTCGGCGGGATTCGCGGCACGTCCGAACTCGAGGAGCGCGTCAACTCAGGCAAGGCAGCGGTCGCATTCTCGATGTACCCCACAACGGTCGATCAACTGATGGACATTGCGGACGCGGGCCAGATCATGCCTCCCAAGAGCACATGGTTTGAGCCGAAACTGCGGTCAGGTTTGTTCATCCACACCTTCCGCTGAACATCGCTATTCGTCCCAGATGAAATGTTCGAGCCGGAGCTGGTCGGCACGGGATTTTGCCTCGGCCGCGCGCGGGCCTTCCAGGTTCGCGATCTTTTCGTAAATGCCGATCGCGGATTTCCACTGTTCCTGCGCCTCGAGAATGCGCGCCGCGTCAAAGCCGGCCTTGTAATACCAGAAGTATTCCGGTTCGGCGTCAGTCGCGGCCTGCGGTTGGAGCACATCGTAATAAGCGGCCAGCGCCTCGGCTTTGCGGTCCGAATTTTCGAGGCACTTCGCTTTTTTGTAGAGCGCCTTGTTGCGCCACGAAGCAGTCACGTCGGGCTGCGCGGCCAGTTTCTCGAAGACGGCGATCGCCTGGTCGAATGCTTTCGGATCCTTGCTTCCGAGTGCAAGAAAGTTCTCCCCCTTTCCACAAAGTGAGGCGAACTTCAGCTCCGCGTCAGGCTTCGATGAGAGGATGTTGTCGTATAAAACGATCGCTTCGGTTTCCTTTCCGAGTCGTGTCTTGGTGACGGCCTGCTCCTGCCGGGCGTAAAGTTTGAGCGGCCCGTCCAGCTTCGCAACCTGCTCGAAGAGTTCGAGCGCTCGATCCAGTCCGCCCGGGTTCATGCTCCGCATCGCCGATCGTCCCGCAAGGAACAGCGCTGTCTCAGTCAGTGGAGAGGACGGGCTTTCTGTGGCGAGAAACTCGAACTGTGTTTGTGCGTTCGCGAAATCCTCGCGCCGGAAGTAAATCTGCCCGAGTTTCATCCGCACTTCCGGCAGGAGCGTTGAACCTTCCCGCTCACGAATGAATTTGAGGCACGCCTGTATCACCTTTTCATCGTCGCGATGCTCCGCCGCGTCGGCCATGAAGATTGCGAGATATTCCGCGCGCTCGGAGGTTTCCCCGCTCCTGGCGCCGTCGTTCGCCGCCTGGAGGTAACTGGCCGCCTCTGGAAAACGCGACGCTGCGAACGAGAGTTCCGCGAGCGCGATTCGCACGTCCGGCACGAGCGCATGATCGGGGAAATCTTTGACGAACAGTGTGAGCGAATCCTTTGCGCGTGGATCACCCGAGCGCGCCCGTAGAAGGCCTTCCTCCAGCAGAAGGTCGCGTCGGAAACTACTCTCCGGGAACCGGGTGCTCAGTTCCTTGTAATTCTCCAGGAACTTCTCCTCATTGCCCTGGTTGAGCCAGGCGAGCGCCGAGTTGAAAATCGCGACCTGCCATTGTTTCTCCGAGTGCTGCGACGCACTTTGAAAGAGACCCGCCGCCAGGACGAACTCACGCTGTTTGAAATGCGCGGTGCCCGCTGCGATCTCCGCCTCGGCCAGGAACTCCGTGTCAGGCGACTTCCTCATCGCAGTCTCGAAAGCTTGCAAGGCTTCGGAAATGTTCCCGGCATCGAGCAGCAGTTTCCCCTGAATGATCGCCGCCTGCGCAGTGTAGGGATGCTCCGGGTAGTCACGCACGAAATCCGTGAAGCGCTGCAGCCCCCTCTCCGTTTTCTTGTCTCGCAGGTCCCCCTTTGCCAGATAAAACGCTGCCAGTGCGGCTCGCGGCGACTTGTCGGCCTGCGCCCATTTCTGGAGTTCCGAGTTCGATGGGTTCTCCTCTTTTTCGTAAAGCTGATCAAGCTGGCGAAACAGAATTTCGAGATAACCGCTGCCGGGATGTTGCGAGATGTAGTCCTCCAAAATGTTGTCCGCCGATTCAGGACCGCTCGCCGCAGCCAGCGCCCTGGCCATTCCGAGTTGCGCACCCACGAGCAGACTTTCCGGCAGACCGCGGGGATCCTTGGCGACCCGGGTGAAAGTCTCAACCGCCTCGGAAGTCTGATGCCTGGCCAGTTTGAGACGGCCTTCGACGTAATGTTTCCATTTGGCTTCAAAATTGGTGACCGGAGTGATTGCGGCCAACATGGAAGCGCACTTTTCGATCTGGTTCGCTTCAATGTAGAAGCTGGCGAGCCGCAGCCTCGCGGAGACGCTTGGGTCCTTCAACGACTCAAGTACGCGAATCGCGTCGGGGGTGCGGTTCATGGCATTCAGGCATTCCGCCTCGCCCAGCTTCGCTGCAACGGCGACACGTGAGTCGTCGTGGACGGAGAGCAGGTGATAAAGAGGATACGCGTCCGCCCAGCGACCGAGTTCCGTGAACGCCTGCGCCTTCACAAAATCGCGCTCCGCGTTTTCACCGTCGGGCAGCGCCCCGACCGTTTTCAAAGCTTCGTCGGCGCGCCCGGCCGCGATGAGCGCCTGCGCAAGTTTCAGCGTTGCGAAAGCGCGTTTGTCGGGCGGGGGATCTGTCGCCAGATACTGCCAAAGCTTTTCGATGCCGACCTCGGGAATTCCATCGTCAATCGCCCGGAGTGCGTCGGCGTATCCATTTTGGATTTTGGATTTTGGATTTTGGATTTCATCGGCATGTGCCAGGACGCCGCAATCGAACGCAAAAGCCAGGGCCGTGACCGCCAGCATGGCGTGTCGGTTCAATCTAAAATCCAAAATCGAAAATCCAAAATTCACAACATTCGTTTCAGGTAATGCCCGGTGTGGCTCCCGGTCATGCTCGCAAGATGCTCCGGCGTGCCCTCGCCAACGATGCGCCCGCCGCCTCGGCCGCCTTCGGGGCCGAGGTCGATGATCCAGTCGGCGCACTTGATGACCTCGAGATTGTGCTCGATGACGATGAGTGTGTTGCCGGCGTCGCGCAGTTTCATGAGCACTTCGAGGAGCTTGTGGATGTCGGCAAAATGCAGGCCGGTGGTCGGTTCGTCGAGAATGTAAACCGTGCGGCCCGTCGCTTTTTTCGCGAGTTCCGCTGCGAGCTTCACGCGCTGCGCCTCGCCGCCGGAAAGCGTCGTTGCCGATTGGCCGAGCCGGACGTAGCCGAGCCCGACGTCTTCGAGCGCAAGCAGTTTGTCGGAAATCGTGCGGCACGTTGCGGAAGAAACGCGACGCTTCGTCCACGGTCATGTCGAGCACGTCGGCGATGTTCTTTCCCTTGTAGGTGATCTCGAGCGTCTCGCGATTGTAGCGTCGTCCGCGGCAGACCTCGCACTCCACATACACGTCGGCGAGAAAGTGCATCTCGATCTTGATCAGCCCGTCGCCTTCGCAGTTCTCGCAGCGTCCGCCTTTGACGTTGAAGCTGAACCGGCCCGAGTCGTAGCCGCGGATTCGCGCAGCCGGAAGCTGGCTGAAAAGCTGGCGGATCGGCGAGAACGCCCCGGTGTAGGTCGCCGGGTTCGAGCGCGGCGTGCGGCCGATCGGGCTCTGGTCGATGACGATGGCCTTGTCGAGCTGGTCGAGCCCGAGGATCGCGCGGTGTTTGCCGGGACGGTCCTTCGAGCGGTAAAAATGGCGGAACAACGCGCGACGCAGGATGTCATCGACGAGCGTCGATTTTCCGCTGCCGGAGACCCCGGTGACGCACGTGAAGCAGCCGAGCGGGAATGCGGCGGTGATGTTCTTGTAGATTGTTTTCCAGTGCGCCCGCGACCGTGAGCCAGCCGTTTGAGTCGTCATGTTTCGTCGCAAAATTGCGGGCGCGATCCACGCGCGGCACGACGCGGGAGCGCGGCGTCGGGATTTTCAACTTGCCCGTGAGATACTGCGCGGTGAGCGAGGCTTCGCACTGCGAGCACTTCATCGAGTGTTCCTTGCGCAACGAGATGTCCGCCGCGCACGCCCGCGCCCGGACCAAGATCGAGCACGTGATCGGCGGCGCGAATCGTGTCCTCGTCGTGCTCGACGACGATCACGGAATTCCCCAGGTCGCGCAGCCGGCGAAGCGTGCCGATGAGCCGGTCATTGTCGCGCTGATGCAGGCCGATGCTCGGCTCGTCGAGGACATACAGAACGCCCGCCAGCCCCGAGCCGATCTGGGTTGCGAGCCGGATGCGCTGGGCTTCGCCGCCAGAGAGCGTGCCGCTTTCGCGATCGAGATTGAGGTAGCCGAGCCCGACTTCGACGAGAAAGCCCAGCCGCGCAAGAATTTCGCGCGTGACCTCCGCGACGATGAACCTTTCCTGTTCCGTGAGGTCGAGATTTTCAATGAAGCCTTTCGCGTCGGCGACCGGGAGCTTGCAGAACTCGTGGATGTTTAACGAAACCTGAGACCTGGCACCTGAGGCCCGGGCGGAGGCATCGCGCTTCGCGTCTTCAGGTTTCAGGTTTCTGCTTTCAGGTTTCGCGCTCACCGTCACCGCCAGTATCTCGGGTTTGAGGCGGGAGCCATCGCAGGCGGAGCAAAGCTGCCGGCTCATGTAGGCGCGGAGACGGTTTTTCGTGAACTCGCTTTTGGTTGTCTCGTAGAGCCGCTGGACCTGCGCCACCACGCCATCGAACGGCTTTGTCGCGCGCGTGGCCTTGCCGGTTTTTCCCCACGACCACTCCACTGAGCGATCGCCGGTGCCGTGCCACAGCGCCTCCTTGAAATGTTCCGGCAACTCTTCGTAGGGGACATCCGTGGAAACCTTGAAGTGCCTAGCGAGAGAGCTGAGAACGCCCGAGTAGTATTGCACCATCCGCGCGCTCCCTTTGGCCCACGGGGCGATCGCGCCTTCTTCGAGCGATTTCCCGGCATCGGGAACCATGAGGTCGGGATCGCAGACCGGCACCGTTCCGAGGCCGTGGCAGACCGGGCATGCGCCGAGATGGCTGTTGAACGAAAAGTGTTTCGGCGTGAGCTGCGGGATCGTGAAATCGGTTTCCGGGTTGCAGTAGTCGGTCGAGTACTTGCGCTCATCCCAGTTCGTCGCCCCGGGTTCCTGACGCAGGACGACCAGGCGCGCGCCGCTCCATTTGAGAGCGGTGTCCACGGAATCGGCGAGCCGGGTTCGGACGCCATCGCGAATCACCAGCCGATCGACCACAGCCTCGATGTTATGAGCTTTCGATTTATCCAGACGAACTGGTTCGGGGCGGCCAAGTTCGATGATCTCACCGTCGATGCGGGCACGCACGAAGCCCTCGCGTTTGATCTTTTCGAGGACATCTCGAAACTCGCCAACTTGTCCTCGCACCAACGGCGCGAGCAGGACGATCTTCGACTCGGAATGGTAGGCCATGATTTGATCGACGATCTGCTGCGCGGATTGCTTGTAAATCGGCGCGCCGGTGGTCGGGTCGTGCGGCTGGCCGACGGACGCGAACATCAGTCGAAGGTAATCGTAAATCTCCGTTGTGGTCGCAATCGTCGAGCGCGGATTTGCCCCCGAACTGCGTTGCTCGATGGCGATCGCTGGCGAAAGACCCTCGATGTAATCGACATCCGGCTTTTGCAACTGATCGAGGAACTGTCGCGCGTAAGCCGAGAGACTTTCGACGTATTTTCGCTGCCCCTCGGCGTAGAGCGTGTCGAAAGCCAGCGACGATTTGCCCGAACCGCTCAATCCCGTTACGACGACGAGCTTCTCCCGCGGTATCTCAAGCGTGAGATTCTTCAGGTTGTGCTGGCGCGCTCCGACGATTTTTATGGTCTGGGCTGGCATTTCTGCGAGGCGTAAAAAATGCCAACTAAACACAGCCGGCTCTGCTTTGCCAGTTTGGGCACTTTGTTTTCGCAAAAGCGAAAGTCCGACATTGATTGGCACGAATAGAGCTATAGGTTTCGCAGAACATGGAAACGTCTGCTCCCATCAATCGCGAGGAACTGCTCGCCCTGCATGAGAAGTATCGCGAAATCAAGCACTCGATCAATAACTCGCTCGCTGTCGTGATGGCGTTGTCCGAACTGGCTGAGCGGAATCCGGAGCATTACGCAAAGCTTTCCAAAACGGTGCTGACGCGCTGCCCAAACATTGTAAGTCAGTTGCAGGATTTCCAAAAAGCGTTGATGGGCGTCATCAACCCCGAAACAGCCGGCCAGCCTGCTCCGCCCACATCGGGCGTCTTCAGGTAGCCGCCCGGCACTCTGAATCAAGCCGTTCGCAAGCTGTCCGCGGATGACAAGTGCTGCGGCCGCAATTTTTCCTCAAAAGTCCGTGAAAATCGCGCCATGTTTGCCGGCCACACATCCACGATCGTAATTGAATCTGCAAAATCTCCCTTGCCCGGCTGTCTGAGGATCACGCCCTTGATTTCCAACTCGCGCTTTGCTTTGGTTACCATGCCCGCTGACATATTGCAGTGCGCGGCCAGCGTAGCCATGCATTGGTAGCAACGGCCTCCATTTGCGCCGCAAACCCGCTTGAAGTGTCCGTAGATTCAAGAGCATGTCCTGGTTGCGATGCCCAAGCAGCAGGGCCGTGTGCGCCGGGTTCTTGTGGTGCGCGTAGTGGTTGCTCGCGAACGTGTGCCGTAGCACGTCGGCGGGCCAGGTGGCGATGCCAGCGTCCCGGCGCGTCTGGCGCATGAACTTTTGCAGATTCGGGCAAGCGACGGCTCCGGTGCGCCCGGCGAACGGTTTCAGCCATTCAAGCAAGTTGGGGGAGATTTCGGCGAAGCGTTTCTTGGCCGTCTTGCTCACACTGGCGTTCACTGTAATCAGGCGATCCTCGAAAGAAACTTCCGCCCATTGCAGGCGCTTGATTTCCTCGGGCCTCAGCCCGGCAAACGCGCCGATGGCGAGGAAGGGGATGAACTCGAATGGAGCCGCGTTCAAGAGCTTCTCGATTTCTGCGGCTGTGAAGCTGGCGACGTGATCGCGTGTCACCTTTACCTTGTCCACGCAGCCAAGGATGTTTTCGGATGCGTAGCCGCGCTTCACCGCGAAGCCCCACGCAGCGCTCAACACCGCCCGAAAATTGTTCATCGTCTGCGGCCCCACGCCCGAGCCATGAATCCAAGCGTCAACCTCTGCCGCTTGAATGTCGCTCACCATGCGCTCCAGCCCGATCTCCCGGGCGAACCGCGCCAGCCGCTTCTCCAAATCGCGGATGTAGGTTTCACTCTTGGCCTTGGCCCTGCGGCTATCGAGAAACTCGGCAACGAGCGTCTCCACGCTCACGCTGGCGTGGCCTGAGAATATCCGCCACGCGAACGGCATCCTCTGTGAGCGGCCCGTCGATCCTTGTCGCCCGATTCCCAAGGTTCTCGCGTTTGATTTGCTCCGCTTCGACAAACGTCTCGGCTTCATCGCGGGATAGGAAGAATCTGCGAACCCGCTTGCCCTGAACATAGCAGCCCGCTATTTTGAAACGAACTTGACATTGATGAACATCCTCAACAACTCGCAAAACGTGTTTGCGCCTGCGGCGTCTGGCAATTAGTGGCGTTTCCATGCAGCTTAATTGCACCTAACTGCCAACCACAAAATAGGCGAGCTTTAGCGATTGTTTTTGAATAATTGATATACAACGATTTGTCTCCGTAGTTCAACGGATAGAACGGAGGTTTCCTAAACCTTAAATGCGGGTTCGATTCCCGCCGGGGATATAACTTTTCTACAGAGTAAAAATGACAAGTAAGAACATCATTGACAAGGGTGGATGTTCTTACTAATGTTCTTAGTAAAAAGGAGAACATCATGCCTTCACTCTGGAAACATCCAAACAGCCCTTTCTGGACTTGCTGCTACACGAACGCGAACGGGCAACGCTGCAAAAAATCCACGAAACAGACAGACCGGCAAAAAGCATTGGAAGTCTGCCTTTCGATTGAGCGGGTGGAACGGTTCGCGAAAGCCGGGACTCTTTCGGAGCAGGTTGCGAAAAAACTCATCGGGGAAATTGTGGAGCGCACCAGCGGTGAGAAGCTTCACGACTTCACGACGGCGGATTGGTTCGATGAATGGTGCAAGGGCAAGGAGCAAACGAAGTCACCGGCAACGGCGGCCCGGTATCGGCAGGTGGCGCGTGAGTTTCTAAACGCCATCGGCAACCGGGCGAAGCTTTCGCTGGCGCATATCACGTCAAAGGACATTCACGTTTATCGGGACGTGGAGATTGCGGCGGGCAAAAGCCCGAAGACGGCAAACCTCAGCGTCAAGATTGTCAGCGCGGCTTTCAACGCGGCTTTGCGGCAGGGCTACATCACAAACAATCCGTGTCTGGCGTTGGAGCATCTGCCGGAAGAAACGGCAGAGCGCAGCACGTTCACCCCGGCGCAGGTGGCAAAGCTTGTCAGCACGGCGGAAGGGGATTGGAAAGGGGCAATCTTGCTCGCCTACTTCACCGGGGCGCGGCTTGGCGACGTGGCAAACATGCGGTGGAACTCGATTGACCTAAAGGGGCAGACAATCACATTCACGCCGAAGAAGACGAAAAAGCCCGTGATCGTCCCGCTTCACCCGGAGCTTGAGAGCGAGCTTTTGAAAAAGCCGGGCGTTGGCAGGGCGTTTCTGTTTCCAGCCCTTGCCGGTAAAGGAACGGGCGGCAAGACCGGCCTGAGCGGACAATTCGCGGCGATCATGGCAGCGGCAGGCATCGAAGGAAAAATCACCCGGCACACGGCAGAAGGGCGGGCCAACACAAGCCTGAGCTTTCACTCGCTACGGCACAGCTTCAACAGCGCAATGGCGAACGCGGGCGTGAGTCAGGAAATCCGGCAGAAACTTACCGGCCATGCCAGCGCGGAAATGAACAAGATTTACACACACCACGAGCTTGAACCGTTGCGAGCGGCTATCGCGAGCATTCCGGGCATCGACAAGAAGTGAAAAACGCCATCACTCCTTGTGCAAGACGTGCAACTCGTGCAAGACGCGGGCGAGCAATGGCGGACGTGTTTGACATTGCCGGACAAGTGAACCAAACTTGATTCACCATGAAAACGGCTACTGTCCGCGATTTGCGAACGAAATTCCCCGTGCTTGCCCGCTGGATGGACAATGGCGAGCCTATCGAAATCACCCGGCGCGGGCGCGTCGTGGCGCATCTCACCCCGGCAGCGGGCGGCAAGGCGGGCAAGGCCAAGAAGCCGGACATTATGAAGCGGCTTTGCGAAATCTATGGCGATTACGTGATGCCCGAAAAAGAAGCGCAAGCGATTCTCGACTACAACAAAGGGAAATGGTGAACGCCTACCCGGACACGAGTTTCCTTTTCAGCATCTACGTGCCGCAAGAGCACACGGCACGGGCGGCGGCGCACTTCGCGGCCATGCAAGAGCCGTTGCAGCTAACGAGCTTGAACCGCTTTGAACTTGTGAACGCGATTCACCTAGCTTTGTTTCGGAAAACGATTCTGACAAAGCACGCACAGGCAGCGCTCGCGTCGGCGGAGGATGACCTTGCGACCGGCGCGGCGGTGCTCGTGCCGTGCGATTGGGCGGCGGTGCATGGCCGGGCGTTGCAAATCGCCATGCAGCACAGCGGCAAGGGCGGGCATCGCGGCTTCGATATTCTCCACGTCGCGACGGCGCTGGAATTGGGCGCGAAAGAGTTTCTTACCTTCGATGCCCAGCAAGGCAAGCTGGCCAAGGCCGCGGGTTTGAAGGTGAAGCCGTGAGGGGCGGGACGATATGAAAAAGGCCAGCAAGCCCGGAGCGGAAGGTTCGCCGAAACAAGGCACAAGGAAGGAGGCGAAGGGCAAGGCAGGTAAGGGAAAGAAGCGTGATCGGAAACCCCAGTTCCTACCGATGCCACCCGACGAATGGCTCGAATCAGAAAGAGCGCGGAAGAAATCGACACCCGCAAACCCCACGCTTCCCGTGCAGATTGAGGAACCCGTTGAGCCACCTTTTTTCATTCCGCAGCGCTTCCAGAAGCGACTGCTTAAAAAGGAAGACTTGCCCAGCGAGCTTCAACTGCAAATTGAACACGGGCCTTTCTGGATGAAAGCCGACTTTTGGCGGCAGGTGGCAAAGATTTGGAACGAGCAACACGGGGAGGATGACATGCAGCGTTACTGCAATTTTTTGGCGCGTGAATGGGAACTCTCAGAGGGGATTATCGACCACCGAATTTACCGGCTTCTTGCAAAGGCGACGATAGCGGTCTTCCAAGAATCGTGTGAGCGATTGAAAATGTTATGGCGTCACAAGCTGGACGCCGAGCGACGTTACAGCCAGCGGATGCTACCGGCATATAACATCCTCGGCTTGATCTACCGGCAACAGTTCACGCTTCCAAATCAACCCTTGAGAACAGAACCGGAGAAGCTGCCCGATTTTGAAAAGGCGCGGGTTTCAGCAATACGGGCAACATGGAAAGCAGCGGGAAAAGACTGTGAACAATTTTTAGAAAACCGGCTCAATGATATGTTGCTCAAATCGGGGGCCATCAAGTGCAGCAAAGCGCCGTCGAAGCGGATTCGCAAAACAACTCCTTTCGAGAAAAATCCAAGAGTTTTCGTTTGTGGAAATTGGATTCAGTGTCACCTCTGGTTGATGACGCCGAAAGCTCGCCGGTCTTTCGCGAAAATGCGTTGCGCGAGCGGTATCAGCTCTGGAGCGCTGATTAAAATCATCAAACGGGCACAACTTTACTGCCATCCGTATCCACCGATTAACGTCGTCAATCAGGACGGAACATTGGCGGCAAAGTAGGAATTGCGAGGGCCTGCCAATTTGTCCTGACAGGACAAAACCGGACAGAATTGACACGGCGGCAGGTGGCAAAGCTGTCAGTAGTTTCGTCGAGACTGAACCGCGACGTTGCTGACGTGAATATCACCAGTAACAAAAAAGCGGCTAGCAATCCCGCTCAAACAACGATCGCTCCGGCCACAGCATCACCGGCTTCTGACGCTGAATTTGTCGATGCCGTTGGCCTTCAATTCCGGTTCGGAATAAAAAGAAGTCTCGCCTACGCCTTGCTCGCGGACGGCGCGATTAAAAGCGTTTCACTGAGGCGCAAAGGTCAACTTCGCGGGAAGCGTCTTTTCGATGTGGCGAGTGTTCGGGCTTACCTCAATGCCCAGATGGGGGAGCGTAGTAATGAACGCTCCACCACTCCCAAAAAAAGCGCCGCTGGTTAGGGCGACGCGGAGCGGTTCAAAACTCTACTTGCATGGTATAGAAACAGGCGCGGATGTCAACTTCGCTGTCATGCAGTTTTCACCCTTGGACAAAATCAGAGCCGCCCCATGAGCGCTGCATCCACCAACGGGCGCGAGCTTCCGCAAAGCGCAGACGCAGAACGCGGCGTGTTGGGTTCAATTCTGAGGGAGCCGCAGCGCATCATGCCAATCATTGAGCGACAAATTGGAAAGAGCTATTTCCACATTCCCGCGCATCAAGTCATCTACGGCGCGCTCAAGGAAATGCACGGTGATTGCGAGCCGATCGACGCGATAACACTCACCACATACCTCGCAGACCACAAACTGCTCGACGCGGCAGGCGGAGCAGCGGCACTCACCGAGCTTGTAACGTCGATGCCGACGACTGCCAACATCCAAAGCTATGTTTCAATACTTCGTGAGAAGCAGTTCTTGCGGCAGACAATCGAAAGGTGCGGCAGTCTTGTTGACAAGGCTTATACGGCAGTAGATGAAACCGACATCACGGCAATCGCCGCGCAGACGCAAGAGGCGGCAGACTTTGTTTCAAAACTTGCACTCGCTGGCAAGCTGCCATCAACGCGGCCGCTCACGGACTTTCACAATCTTGAAATCGACAAATCCAAGACGATCTTGGGCGACCGCTGGCTATGCAAGGAAGGCGGCGCTTTGTTTGTCGGGCCTAGTGGCATCGGCAAATCGTCGGCGTCAGTTCAACAGGATATACTTTGGGCGCTGGGCAGACCGGCTTTCGGCATTGCACCGGCAAGACCGCTGAAAATCCTATGCATTCAAGCCGAGGACGACGAGGGCGACATTTCCGAAATGGTGACTGGCGTTGTCCGAGGACTCGCAATCGAATCCGATGAACTGGCACAGATACGGGAGAGCGTGTTTTACGTGTCGGAGAAATCGCACACCGGCTTGGCGTTTCAACAGAAAATCGTGAGGCCGCTACTCTCCGAGCACCGCCCAGATTTGCTTCGCATCAATCCTTTGCTCGCGTATCTAGGCGGCGACATAAACGACGCCGAGGCAACCGCTGAATTTCTCCGCAATGGATTGAACCCTTTACTATCGGAGTTTCAATGCGCGGCCTTGATCGCACATCACACGCCGAAAGCCATCAATCGGGACACATCCAACTGGCGCGGCTCAGATTGGATGTATTGCGGCGCGGGGAGTGCCGACGTTACCAACTGGGCAAGGGCGGCACTTGTGATTGACCCGACACAATCGGATCATGTTTTCCGTTTCATTTCCGCCAAGCGCGGGCGGCGCATCGGCTGGGCTGACGAACAGGGAGAGGCTACAATCTTCCGGCATTTCTGCCATGCGAGCAACGGCTCAATGTTTTGGCGTGAGGCGACACCCGATGAAATCCCGAAAGGCGGAGGAAAGGCTGGCGCGGTCAAAAAGACGCCGGCAGACCTAAAGGCGCTCGTCCCGATGGAAGGCGCAATTCCAAAGAAGGTTTTGGTTTCGCTGGCACAAACTAACGAGATCGGAGTCAACCGCGCGCTTGGTTTCTTGGAGGAATTGCTTGAGTCGAAAGAGCTTTTCCCGTGGCGAATCAAACGATCGAGAACAAACCCGGAAATCCTCATTTCCCGCCATGAACAGACCCTTGTTTGAGACTTCAACAGGGACTTTCACACTTTCACTGCGGGACTGTAATAGTCCAACGCGGGAGACTAAGGGAGACGCACATACACACCCCCTATGCTAATAGGGGTGTGTGTGTCTGTCTCTCTGGGGTGTGAGAGACTTTCACGGCATCAACATCACAACGGCAAACTGCTGAAATGATCGCACCGACACTGCCAGCACCCGACAAACTCGCGCCGCTCATCACGAAGTTGGAAACCGCAGAAGAAGGCTTTGACCAACTCTCGAAGCAGCAGGGCGTTTGATGCGCGAATGTCGAGTAGAGGCGCTTTCAAAGTAGCATCTCGATTTGATGTCGTATATTAATGTGCTGATGAGCACGGTTTCAGAAGCGTTCCGATCTACTGTCTCTGGTCAGTCAAAGCAAGAATCCACGAAGCTAATTCGCAGAAGGGCGTATCGCTATCCGTGGTCACGAGCGATTTCGAGGCTGGATGCTCTCGAAGAGTTTGAAACTGTGACATGGCAAATTGGTAAAAGATTCGTGTTCTGGCTTCATCCGCTCGCAGTTCTTGCACCGCGAATTGTTCTGTCGGAGCCACCTTCAACATTTCGGCAACGTCTCGCGCGTCTGGCAGCAAGGTGCCTACTGTTTCGGGGATCGGAACCTCCTCCAGAAATTCTTTTAGACCTTGCTCGGTTGGAAAATTTCTCACGAGGGCTGAGAACTGACGATGAATCTTGTCGTAAAGAGGTTCAGTGGGCATTGAATCAATTCGAGGCCACTATTGTTTGTGAGTCTGCGAAGCAATAGCCGATCTTAAAACGGCAAATCAGCGCGTACGCTTGCGCCAAGCGAGTAGCGACAGCAACCCAGCGCCGAGTAGGGCGTAGGTACTGGGTTCGGGGACGGCGGCGACACGAAAACCGATGAATTCGTTAGCCGAGTTCCCCGGAGTGGTGGCATAGCGGTTCGAGGCTTGCAGGTACTCCGAGAAGCAGTTCCAAGAGCCACCGCGGACCACACGATGCTCGGACGAACCATATCCACCAGAATAAGCGCTCTCGTTCCATTCAAAAACATTTCCCGTCTACCCCTCTGTCCCATACGGACTCAGGCCGCCAGATTGATCCACCGCAGCAGGCACTGAAACGAAGCTGTTGTAAACCGCTGTTCCCGCTCCAGTTCCACTCGCCACCGCTGTCGGGGCGGTGTCGCTTCCCGTAGCATACTGCCAGTAGCCACCCACTCCTGCCCCCCCCTTTGTTCGGATCGTAATACGCCGCCTTGTAATACTCATTCTCGCTCGGCAGAAAATAGTGCGCATTCGCGTTCCGATACAGATCATACGCGCCAGCACCAAGCGCAAAAGCTTGGCTCTGACTCCACACCGTCAGCGTCATTGCGCCGGCATCGAGATTATAGGCGGCTGTGTAACCTTGGCTCGTGTTCAGCCAGTTCGCAAACGCCGCCGCTTGATACCAAGTAATAGTCGTCGCAGGCTTGCTGCCAGTCCAGTCGCCCGTCGTGCCATTGGAAAAACCGCTCGCCACGGCTTTGTTGATGTCATCTTGCGACACCGCATACGTGCTGATGTTGTAATTGTATCCCACCGCACCGTACGTCGTGCTGTCCGCTGCATTGCCCACGTTTCCGATCGGCACAAAGGGAATCGTGAAGGAGTTGCTCCCGCTGCCAAAAGTGTCTGCAAAGGCGGCGGTGCTGATGCCGAGTGATAGAAGCGCGAGTGCGAGGAGTTTTGTTTTCATGGTTCGTTTAGTTCAGGGTTTGCTTGGTGAGGCATTGCGGCGACGAAGGGCGAAAAGGAAACCGGCTCCAGCGGCCAGCATCGCCCAAGTCGAAGGCTCGGGAACTGGGCTGGGTTGGATTGCGATGGCATAGTAGGGCGAATAGGCTCCTGTGGTGGCAAAGGTTGAGCCAACGCCGTTTGGTGTGAATTCCTGAATCGAATGCGCGTTGCAGACATAAAGGTTGCCGTTGCTGTCAAAGGCCAAACCTCTTGGAGAACTCAAACCGTCGCTCGCGTCCGCAAAGACAGTGCCGACTCCGTTGACGGTGAACTTCGTTATCGTGTCGGAACTGGATTCTGAAACATACAAGTTTCCTTCACTGTCAAGGGCTAGTCCCTCAACGGAAAAACCCAAATTGGCGAATGTTCCGAGCCAGTTACCAAAAGCGTCGAACTTTTCGAGCGTGCAGCCCCGGTCAAGCCGGTAGCTTGTTGCATAGAGATTACCGGCACTGTCGAAGGCCAGAGCTTCCGGCTGAAACCCTCCGGTTCTACTTACCGAAGCCCAAGGAAAGCCGACTCCATTTGGAAAAATCTTTGAGATGTAGTAGCCGCCACGATTCGCCACATAAAGATTCCCGAAAGAGTCGAAAGCCAAACCGCGCGGGCCATACAATGTGTCACCGGGCAACGATATACCGCCCCTTGAGGCAACAAACACGGAACCGTCACCTGCCGGGGTGAATTCTTCGATTCTGTATCCACCACTCACTGTTGGTACACCGTAGTATGCCGTTGCAAATAAGTTTCCCGTCGAGTCCAAGGCAAGGCCAGCAGGAAAATCGAATCCACTTGCAAAAACCGAGCTTGTTCCGTTTGCGTCGAATTTTATGATCCTCCCGTTGCCTGTGCCATTTCCATAGTCTGAAACGTAAATCGTATCAGCACGGGTGTTGAGGGGAGTGAACCAGACAACACCGGCAGCAATCGTTGCGATTCCCGCAACCCAACCAAAGAAAGAACGCATGCCGATAAAATGTTATCTTATACCTCACGAAGTCAATCAAAATCGAACACCGGCGAACAAGCGCGGACGTTGGTGAACAGTCAGATAAAAAGCACAAACCACCGGCGAAAAGTGGCGAGGTTGCCATGAGGGATTTTCGATGCTACGAGCAGGCAATCCCATGAAACTCGCCAACGCCAAGCACGAGGCATTCGCCCAGGCCGTCGCCGTGTTGCCACGTATAGGGAATGCTTGTTCGGTTTTCTCAGCGGCGCACTCGAAAGAAGCCCTTCTCGGCCGGCGGAGTGAATGACCACGGCGCGACGGCACCATGCACATCGGTCCATGCGCCGCCTGGTGTATCGGCTTGCTGGAGATAACCGGCGGGCCAGTTTAGCTGCAAAGCGTTGGTGATACGATCGAGGTTCAGCAGCAACGGCTCGGTCACCGCTACCGAGTTGGCCTGGATTTCCCAAAGTGTGAATGCATCGGTTGAGTTCAAGATGTTGAGACGGAGTTTGGATGTGGTGACGCCGGGGAAGTTGATTGTCTTGTTCGTGCCGATGGTCGTGCCGGTGGTTAGCAGTTGCCATGCAGTGCCGTCCCAAATCTGGACGTTGAAAGACCGGGCGCGATCATAGTCCTCGCTGAGGTAAAGCTGGTTGAAGGAAACGAGCCTGCCAAAGTCTAACTCAAGCCATGCGCTCGTCGAACCTGCCGGGCCGCTGGCCCAGCGCGTGGTGGCATTTCCATCGACCGCGTAGCTCGCTGCGTAACCGCTGCTCCATGTCGATGAAGCGCTGGCGGTCGAACCAAGTGCTTGATTGACCGGAGGGGTAACAAGGCTTGCTTGCGCGCTGGCGATCGAGCCTGTCGAGTCGGAGACAACCACCCAGTAGGTTCCCAAGTCTGCCGTGCTCACCGAAGGAAACTCTAGCGTCTGTGTCGTTGCCACCGGGCCGGTCACCCCCAGCTTGAACCATTGGTAGCTGAGAGGTGCCGTGCCGCTTGCGCTGACAGTAAAAGCCGCCGCGCTTCCGAGTTCCACCGTCTGGCTTTGCGGTTGCGAGAGTAACTGGAGTGTCCCGGATGTGGCGGCGGGGTTCATCACGGTCACGCCCATCAAACCGACGACCGACTCCTGGGATAGAGTTTCAAGTGTGACGTTTTGCAGCACGACTCCGGGACGCAGCTTGTAGTTAAGTAGCATGGTGCGGCAGTTGGTGCCAAGTTGCACCCTCTGTGGCCACGGCTTAGGTACGGAGAAGGCTTCGTCGGCATAGGTGTAGTCATTGTCACCGTGCTGATCCGTTGTGTTCTGGCCGTTGATTAAAGCCAGGTTCCAGTAGTTGTAGGGCGGGATCAATTCCAGTTGCTCCTCGATGCCGTCAGCGTATTGAAGTCGCAATACCGCGTTAGGGATGCGCCCCTGCATGACAGTGGTTGAGCCGCAGATGAGGAACCATGCGGCGTCGCCGGCTTTGTTAACCGGGACGGTGACAAGGTCGGGCCAGTTATCCCACAAGGAAGTGAATGCGATGTTGGCCGTGCTGCCTCCCCATTGGAAAGGCACGCCCTGCGGAGTGTTGAGCACGTTCGTGCCCGACAGCAGGCTTGCGACGTTCTCGATCTGGATTGTCGGCTTGGTCTTGCTCCAATGCGGAAAGGTCCAGGGCGAGTAACCATCCGTGCCGACCCGCGAGGAAATGGTGAGCGGGCGCGGTGAGAGATATTGCTGCTGATAGATGGTGGTGACATTGGCAGCGAGCTTCGATGTCATGTCGATCGTGGACCAAGTGGCGCCGGAGGGAACGGCGGCCAGCACTTTCGACGGCGTGCCAGCCGGTTGCTTGATGTTGAGATGAAAGATGCGCGTCTGAGGAAGTCCGCCGACGTTCACCCGTGCGAAGACCGTGTGATAGCCGAGGTTGGTCGAATAGGTGCCTGTAATTGCCGACCCGCTGGCGATGGCGTTGACGAGCGCGCCTTCTGGATCGCTGAAGGAAAGCAGCGTCGCGCCCGCAACGCTCAAGTTCGCGGAGGAACCCGCAACGCCTTCAATTTCCACCGGCTCCGCCTGCGCGAGCGCGCCGCTGGTGTTGATGGTGATTTGCATCGGTGTGTTCGCGGTCGCCGACGCGGAGAGATGAAGAATCGTGCAGCCGAAACCGGATTGCGTGTCCCATGTCGCCGCGATGCCGTTGACTTTGGCGCTCGTGATCGAACTCGCGCGGATGGGCAGGTTCACGTCGAGGGTGGCGTTGCGCGCAAGCTTCACGGCTAACGTGATCGTCCCGCTGGCGTTCCTGTAGTCTAACTCCACGTCCGGCGTCTTGATGGATGTGTGATCCCATTCCGCCGGAAACTGCGGCGCGATCTTCACCTTGCCGTTCGGATAATCCGGCATGTAACCGAACAACCCCTCGACCACGGCGCGTGTGAAGGTGTGGACGCAATCGCCAAAATCAGTGCCGCCCTCGAGCACGGCGTTGTCTCCGGGCACGACGTTGTTGAACCCGCTGTGCAGGAATGTGCCGCGCAAAACATCCCATCCGTCCGCCGCCAGCCCGGCTTGGAAATACGAGAGCGCAAGCTGGTAGTTGTCACCAGGCCAGAGCACGCGTGCAGACCAGATGGCGGGCACGAAGTTGGAGGGCCAGACGCGCCGACCACCGGATGGCATCCGGTCGTTCTGCAAACCCCACTCGGTGAAATAGAGCGCCTCCGCAGCCTGCTCGGAAGTTAGCAGCCCGGCATCGATGGGAATGGAAATGCTGTAGAGCCAGGGATCGTCGTGCAGGCGCTGGTGGCCTCCTTGTTCGCGATACAAACCGGGATGACCATACTCGCTAACCCAGAGCTGGGAGAAGAAGGCGTTCTTGATTTTCGTAAGAGCCGAGTTATGCGCCGCGACCGATGCCGAGTCGCCCGCCCGGGTAGCGAGGTCGCGCGCGAAAAGGTGGCCGCGATAGATGTAAGCCGTTTCGTCGGGACAACCGCCGCCGTTGAACCAGACCGAATCGGTCGGCCATGTGTTGATCACACTTTCATAAGTGCCGTCGTTGTCGGGATCGTAGCACTCCTGCGCGCGCACGAGATGGAGTTCGAGCGCCGCGCGCAACTGCGCTTCGTAGGCCGCATCATCTGTGGTCCGCCACCGCCAGTCATGCATGACCTGGTCGAAAAACTGCGTCTGCATTTCATAGAAGCTCTGCTCGTTGTTGATGTAGCCGTTGCCGTAGAAGCGCGAGTTGGCGGCCGGTTTAGTGAGGAGATAATCCTTGCCGCCGTTGAGTCCCATCGCGCTCCCGGAGACGTTCGTCGAGTTCGTCAACTGGTAGCCAATATAAAACTGCGCCTCGGTTTTCACCCGGTCGTGCCAGCCGAGCATCACCCCGCCGAACGTCGTGCGCCAGCCCACGAGCGCGTTGTTCCATGCCATTGCGCCGTGGCGGAACGAACGGGAATACCACGCGCCATCCACTCCGGCTGCGGCGGCGGAGGCGATGGCATTCAGGCGCGGTTCGGGCGTATCGACCACGATGCGCGCGGCGAGATCCGAGGAACGGCTCAGGCCGCTTGCGAACGCAGTGGCCGGTTCGGTGTAGGAAGGCAGGGTCGTGGGTAGTGTTGTGAAGCGAAGGAACGACCAGGTTACACTCGGAGTAGAATCCAGCGGAACGGTTCCGGACAAAAGCGGCTGCGTGGATGCGGTGCTGGCGATCAGGGAACTCGGCGTGGACCACGCGGAGGCGTCGGTGAGTTTATAGGTGTTGCCGACGCTGCATCGGCCAAGAGTGTAAGCGCCGCTCGAACCGCTCACCCGGACACTGAATGCGCCAGCCAAGGAGCCGGAGAGAATTTGCACCTGGTTGCTCGCGCAGGAAGCGGGCGTGAACGATTCGGTCAGTTGGGCTGTGTTGCGATAAGGGTCGAGGGTCGTATTGAGGTTTCCTCCCGGCGCAGTCGCTCCGCCGTAGGCCCACACGAGCTTGTCCCCCGTCTGCACGCCGGTCGCCGAGGCGCTGGCGGCGAAACCGTAGTTGCCGGTCAGCGCGACTGTTTCGAGCGTCACCGCAAGGTTCGGAAAAGCCGGGTCGCTGATCAGCCAGGTGAAGTGCGCCGGCCGATATGCGGCTGTGACTGTTCCGCAATTGTGCAGCCACTTCGTCGTCCCGCCGCGCACGAGTCCCACGAAAAACTTTCCGTGAATGGTGCCGCCGCTTGCAAACTTCGCCATCGGCTTGTCGCCGACGAGCACGAACGCAGCGTCATTGTTGATATACATCGGGCGGTTGAAAAAGCGGCCCTGGTTGATGCCCACCACGGCGTTTTGCGTCGCGGAGTAGCGGGTGGTCTCACCGGCAGCGGGCGCAAAGTTTCCAAGGTCCAGGCCATCCGCGAAGTTGACCGCCAGTTGCACCGGCGACTCCGTGCTGCCGCTCAATGTGAGGGCATTCTGCCAATGCCAGCCCGCGTTCCAGTTCGCCCCCGCCGGGCTGCTCACCGCAGTTCCGGTTGCGGCCGGAGAAGCGGTCAGCAGCCATGCCTGGCTCGGGTAATTTTTCACCCAGTCCGTGACATCGACCGAACCCGCGCCGGTCGCGTCGATGCTGACCGTGCGCGGTTCGTAAAGGTAACCGGCCGCCCCAAAGCTCGCCGACGTTCCGGGCGCGGAGGGGTAACCTGTCGCGCCGTCCGAGGTGTTACGACTGATGTTCGTCGTAACACTCAAATCGGTCCGCGCAAGCCAGAGCGTTCTCGCCGCCGTGTCGGAATATCCGCCGCGAAAGGTGAGCGTCGCTGAACTAACCGGCCTGCCTGCCGCAACCGCCGCCACAACGTCGCCAACCTTCAACCATGTCTGCTGGGCGCTATTGGTGGCATCCCCTTTTGCATAAACGGCGAGATTGGTGGAATCGGCGACAAACACCGCCGAACTGCCGTAGTTGACGCGCCGCGTGACGTCGAACTCCGTCGAGTTGATCTTCACAGTTTCCGCCCGAGCCAGGGAAACCATGCAGGCGGCGATCGTGATAAGGAGAGCTAGTATTCGATTCATTGGGGAAAGTCTTTCCAACACTGCGTATACGAATCATGGACAAGCCGGTCCTCTTAGCAAGAGTCCCAGGGACGATCGGCGATGGCAATGTTCCGACACACAAGCGCTAATGTCTGAAGAATTCGGGGAGCGGGGCTCAAATCGGGAGGGTGAAAAGTGCTGGGAGTAAGAAATGCAAAAATGCCGCCACCAATCACGGTCGAAAACATCGAAATACCTGGCGAAAAAACGAATGCACTCAACCAACGCTGAGCATTTGGTTTGCGCCGAACCAAAATCGAAACAACGCCGCCAACAACACCACCATAAACTCCGAGCACAACAAGGGGGATGTAGGGCCTATAACGCTGCGCAGTGTCGTAACTAACCTCGTGGCGCTTCCCGTCAACTTCGGTGATTGAAGTCGTGCGACCAGAATCGCGCGATGCGATGAAAAGCCAGAAGAATAGCCATAGGATGAGTAGCAAAAAACATCCGGCGGCGAGCGCTCTTCTTAGTTTTCGATTGGCAATCATCTGGTGCAGACTGGTCAGATCGCCAAACAGGTAATGGACCGACTCGACTGTCGCAAAGCCAAATACTGGAAATCGCCGAAGTGGCTTGGCAAGAAAGACAAGGGAATACCCGACCCTTGCTATACGACATGGGGTGTCGTATGGCAAGGGCATGTCGGAGTCCACCCCCTCCACCGACCGCTCCTTCCAAGCCGAAATTTCTCGATCGCATGAGGTCTGTCATGCGGTTGAAGCAGATGTCTCCCCGCACGGAAGAGGCTTATGTCGCCTGGGTCCGGCGTTTCATCCTTTTCCCCGCCAAACGCCACCCGAAGGATATGGGCTGCGAGAAGTGAGCCCGTCCTCGCCAGAACTAACGGGAGCGTTTGGTTTTCCAATCAGCCCTTTCGCTTTTTCGCCGCGGTGCTGAAAACCACTTTGCCGCCCTTCGCGTCGGCGGTGACAGTGTCGCCTTCGTGGAAATGGCCCTCGAGGATTTCGAGTGAGAGCGGGTCGAGCAGACTGCGCTGGATCGCGCGCTTCAACGGTCGGGCTCCATACACCGGGTCGTAGCCCTCGCGGGCGAGATGGTGTTTGGCGGCGTCGGTTAGGCTGAGCGTGATCTTTTGCGCGGCGAGACGTTTGACGAGTCGCGCGACCTGAATCTCGACGATCTTCGCGAGATCCTCGTCATTGAGCCGGTCGAAGATGATGATCTCATCGACGCGGTTCAGGAACTCGGGGCGGAAATGCGCGCGCAACGCCTCCAGCACGCGAGCCTCGCGCTGCTCCGCGTTCGCATCGCCCAGGATGAACTGCGAGCCGATGTTGCTCGTCATGATGATGACGGCGTTTTTGAAATCGACCGTGCGTCCCTGGCCGTCGGTGATCCGCCCGTCGTCGAGCACTTGCAGGAGCACGTTGAACACGTCGTGGTGAGCCTTTTCGATCTCGTCGAAAAGCACGACGCTGTAGGGCTTCCTGCGCACGGCCTCGCTCAACTGCCCGCCCTCCTCGTAGCCGACGTAGCCGGGAGGTGCGCCGATCAGGCGAGCGACGGTGTGCTTCTCCATGTATTCGCTCATGTCGATGCGGATCATGGCGTTCTCGTCGTCGAACAAAAACTCCGCGAGCGCACGCGACAGCTCGGTTTTTCCGACGCCGGTCGGGCCGAGAAAAATGAACGAACCGATCGGCTTGTTCTCATCCTGCAAACCCGCGCGGGCGCGGCGCACCGCGTTGGCGACGGCGGTGATCGCGAGCTTCTGCCCGATGACCCGATGGCTCAGGCGCTCCTCCATTTTCACCAGCTTCTCGCGCTCGCCCTCGCGAAGGCGCGACACGGGAATCCCCGTCCAGCTCGCCACAACCTCGGCGATGTCCTCCTCGGTCACTTCCTCCTTCAACATCTGCTGGGTCTGTTGCAGTTCGCCCAGTTTGGCGTCGTGCTGTTCAAGCTGGCGCGTGAGTTCCGGGATTCGCCCGTATTGGATCTCGCTCGCCTTGCTCAACTCGCCCCGCCGCTGCGCCTGCTCCAGCTCGGTTTTCAAAGCCTCGATCTGTGCCTGCAGCTTGCTGCTCTTGTCGATTTCAGCCTTCTCGCTCTGCCATTTCGCGGTGAGTTGCGCGCTTTGTTCTTTGAGGTCCGCGATTTCCTTTTCGATTTTTCCCAGCCGCTCCTTGCTCGCCGGATCTTTTTCCTTCTTGAGCGCCAGCCGTTCCATCTCCAGCTGCATGGATCGCGCGGTCGACCTGGTCGATCTCCGTCGGCATCGAATCGAGCTCGATCTTCAAACGCGACGCCGCCTCATCGACAAGATCCACCGCCTTGTCGGGCAAAAAGCGGTCGCTGATGTAGCGATGGGAAAGCACCGCCGCCGCGACGAGCGCCGCATCCTGAATGCGAACGTCGTGGTGATTTCGTAGCGCTCCTTGAGCCCGCGCAAAATCGCAATCGTGTCCTGCACGCTCGGTTCGTCGACCATCACCGGCTGGAAACGGCGTTCGAGCGCCGCGTCCTTCTCGATGTATTTGCGATACTCGTCGAGAGTCGTCGCGCCGATGGTGCGCAGTTCGCCGCGCGCGAGCTGGGGCTTGAGCATGTTCGACGCATCGACCGCGCCCTCCGCCGCTCCGGCACCGACGATGGTGTGCAGTTCATCGATGAACAAAATGATCTCGCCCTGCGAGTCGGTGACTTCTTTGAGAAAAGCCTTCAGCCGGTCCTCGAATTCGCCGCGAAACTTTGCGCCCGCGATCATCGAGCCGATGTCCATCGCGATGAGTCGTTTGTTTTTCAAGGACTCCGGCACATCGCCATCGACAATCCGTCGTGCGAGCCCCTCGACAATCGCCGTCTTGCCAACTCCGGGCTCGCCGATGAGAACGGGATTGTTTTTCGTCCGGCGCGACAGCACCTGCATCACGCGGCGGATTTCGTTGTCGCGTCCGATCACCGGATCGATCTTTCCCTTGCGCGCGGCCTCGGTGAGATCGCGCCCGTATTTTTCCAGCGTCTGGTACTTGCCCTCGGGATTCTGGTCGGTCACCCGCTGCGACCCGCGCACCTGCTGCATCGCCTGCATCAGCCGCGCGTGCGTGACGCCGGAATCGTGCAGCAACTTCGCAGCCGGCACATTTGACTCCGTGAGTGCGAGAAGGTAATGCTCGGCGCTCAAAAACTCGTCCTTGAGTTTCGCCATTTGCTTCTCCGCCGCGTCGATCACATTGCGCAGGTCGTTGCCGAGGTAAATCTGCCCGCCCTGAACCTTCGGGCGGCGGGCGAGTTCGTTCTCAAGCCGCTCCTGCAAGGCGCTCACCGACACGCCCAGCTTTTCGAGAAGCGGTCTGGTCACGCCTTCGGACTGATCGAGCAGCGCGAGAAGGAAATGCTCGTTGTTCAGTTCCTGATGGGAAAACTTCGATGCCTGATCCTGCGCTGCATTCAGCGCCTCCTGCATCTTCGCGGTGAATTTGTCTGGTCGCATAGGTTTGGCTAAATCCTACTTTCTCAAGTCAAAGGAGCAAGCCGGCAAATGCCGATGCGCAATGCCGAAAGCCCCGCCGCCGATAATTCTGTGGACATGACAGATACTCACTTAATACCATATCTGACCTCACCACATCCTCCCACGTTGTGGTTTAGTCCATCGGTGTAAAAAGCTGTGAAAACAAACATCTTCAGTTTCATGTGCCGCACGCTGCTAGGCGCGATCTTGACCACTGCTACCTCCAACGCGGCCATTTTTGTCGCGCCCAAGTCGGAGTTCGGCGCGCCGCTGGTTCGTTTTGACGAGATTCCCCTTAACTCCGCCCTTAGCGGTCAGACTCTAAACGGGTTCACTTTTTCCGAGAACATCCCTATCGCAATCACAACGGTTTCCGGTCCAGGCATCAGCAACAGCCTCACGGTTCCATGGGCGGCAAACCCGCGTCCTATGAACCCGGCGACCTACGTTCTCACAATTCAGATGCCGGCTGTCGAAACGCGTTTCGGATTCGGTTTTGCGATCAACAATACGACCGCGACGCCGAACGCACTTACCCTGACGCTCTTCGATGGCAGCACCAACCTCGGCTCGCTGACATACGGTGGTGCGCCTGATCCTGTTTTCAACGGCGGGTTCGCAGGGATTGGCAGCACTATTGGCTTTACCAGTGCGCAGATTACATTCAATAACGTTTCCTTTGCCATCGACAATCTTGTGATCCCAGAGCCGGCACGCTTCTCGCCGCCGCGCTGACGTTGGGTGTGTGCGTTTTCACCTCCGCCCGGCCGCGTCGCTAATTTTTCGGCCCTCGGCTTTAGTAACCGTTGGTTGCCAATCTTTGGTCGCCGGTTGCGATTCCAATGATGGAAGTTGACATCGCTGTATCGTTGGTGGGAGAACGTGGCCCACAGCTCGTCGGTGATCACTCATAAAGTGCAACGGACATCTCCCCGCGATCTCAAACTAACCCAAACTACAGGAATCATGAACGCTCGGCTAGGCTACTGGGTAATCTGCTTTGTTTGTGTCTTTGCACTTCCGATCTTCGGCGCGGTCGGGCCGGATGACGGTGACAGATCGGGCAATTTCGATAGACGCGAGGCCACCGGCGCAGCTAGTCCTTTCCACCCGGAGCGGGCTGGGGCGGAGAAGACCTTGCATGAACGAGTTCGGGGAGCACGTCTGGATTACAACGAGCGGCGGGGAACGCTGAAGTTCGTCGGATCCACGCAGGGGTTCCTGACCGAAAAGCATGGATCAGGCGGTGCGGTTTCAGCAGCGCAGGCCAATGCGATACCTGCAACCGATCCTGACCGGCCCATCAAGGCCTTCCTCAATGAGTATCGCAGATTGTTTGGGCACGGCGCCGAGGCACTTTCCGGAGCGACGAAGAAACGCGACGACACGAACGCCCGCAGCGGGATGCGCACGGCTGTCTGGCAGCAAACCCTCGACGGGATCCCGATTTTCGAGAGCCTTCTAAAAGCGAATATCACGGCGAATGGAGAGCTGATTAGCATCGGCAGCGATTTTGTTTCCGATCCGGCGAAGGCTGCGGACAGCGGCTCTGCAAGCCGCCAAGCCCTGCAGGTGACGCCGACGATTTCCGCGGCGCAGGCCATCGCGATTGCGGCTGAGAACATCGGGTTGAAGGTGGAGCCTGCGGATCTGAAGCCTCTCGAGGCGAATGCGCAAGGCGCGGAAAAGCAACAGCGGTTTGCGCACCCGCTGCTCACCGACCCGAATGTGCATCTCGTCTGGCTGCCGATGGATGCCGGCAAGATGCGACTTGCCTGGGACGTGATCCTGATGGATAAGGCGGCGGGCAAAATGTATCGCGTGCTCGTGGACGCGGAAACGGGCGAGGTGCTCGTGCGCCGTTCGCTGACGAACGACATCAGCAATGCGACCTATCGCGTTTTCACCAGCGACAGTCCGTCGCCGTTCTCGCCAGGATGGCCGGCGCCCAACAGCGCACAGCCGCCGGTTGTCGCGCGCACGCTCGTCACCACGCCCGCGCTCGACACGAACGCCTCGCCGAACGGCTGGATCGACGACGGCGTCAACGAAACGATGGGCAACAACGTCGATGCGCATCTCGACCTCAACGCCGATGACGTCGCCGATCTTCCGCGTCCGCACGGTTCGCCCACCCGCGTTTTTGATTTTCCGATGGATTTGGCGCAGGGCCCGGGCACCTATCGCGATGCCGCAGTGACGCAACTTTTTTACTTGTGCAATTTCATGCACGACAAGTTATATGCGCTCGGTTTCACGGAAGCGGCCGGCAATTTTCAGAACAACAATTTCGGACGAGGCGGACAGGGAAACGATGCGGTGCAGGCGGATGTGCAGGACGGTTCCGGCACCGACAACGCAAACTTCTCCACGCCCCCGGATGGGTCCGCAGGGCGGATGCAGATGTATGTTTTCACCGGCTCGACCCCGCAGCGCGACGGTGACTTCGATGCGGAGATCGTGCTGCATGAATACGCGCATGGACTGAGCAACCGCCTTGTTGGCGGAGGAGTCGGCATCAGTCAGTGGCAGACGGGTGGATTGGGTGAAGGCTGGTCGGACTTTTACGGTCTCGCTCTGCTCAGCGAGGCGGGCGATGACGTGAACGGCTGCTACGCTGCCGGCGGTTACGCCACGTTCATGCTGGGCGGGATGACGACGAACTACTACTTCGGCATCCGGCGGTATCCGTACACGACGGACATGACGAAGAATCCGCTGACATTCAAAGACATCGACCCGACCCAGGCCAGCCCGCACTCGGGAGTTCCGCATAGCCCAATCATCGGCGACACGGCGAACGAAGTGCATAACATGGGCGAAGTCTGGTGCGTGACGCTTTGGGAAGCGCGCGCCAGCCTGATCAACAAATACGGCTGGGCCGCCGGCAACAACCTCATGCTGCAGCTCGTGACCGATGGGATGAAGCTTGGTCCGGCAAATCCGAATTTTCTCCAGGCGCGCGATGCCATCATTCAGGCCGATCTGGTGAACAACGGAGGCGCGAACAAGAGCCAGCTTTGGGTGGCTTTCGCAAAGCGTGGAATGGGCGTGAGCGCTTCGGCTCCGCCGAGTTCGAGCACGACCGGCGTGGTCGAGGCGTTCGATATTCCGGATGATCTGAGCGTCACGCCGGGAGCGGAATTTTCGCCTTCGGGGCCAAAGGCCGGACCTTTCACTCCCAGCTCGCAGACTTACACACTCGTCAACACTGGCAGCACGACGATCAACTGGACGGCCGCCACTGCTCAAAACTGGCTCACTCTTTCCCAATACAGCGGCGTGATTGCCGCGAGCGGCTCGACAACCGTCGTGGCTTCCGTCAACGCAAACGCCGACGCGTTGAACGGCGGTAATTATTCCGACACGATCACCTTCACGAACATCACCAGTGGATTCAGCCACACGCGGGCCGTGACCCTCAGCGTCGTGCCGCCGCGGTTCTTGTATTTCGATTTGAACACCAACCCCGGCTGGACAAGGCAGGGCGAATGGGCATTCGGCCAGCCCACCGGCGCGGGCGGCACCGTGCATGGATACCCAGACCCGGCCAATGGCGCGACGGGATCGAGCGTGTTCGGCATCAACCTCGCCGGTGACTACTCGGTCGCTGTTGGCGGTCCTTTTTACCTCACCGCCGGGCCGTTCAATTTCACCGGAATGCAAGCCGTGCAATTGCAGTTCCAGCGCTGGCTGAATGCCCACGTCCAGCCCTATTGCGTTGAAGCCATCGAGGTCTCAAGCAACGGGACCACTTGGACGACTGTCTTCTCGAACTCGGGTGCGACGGGGATTGCCGATTCGGCCTGGACCAAGGTGCGGTACGACATTTCGAGCGTGGCCGATAACAAATCGGCCGTTTATGTCCGGTGGGGACACTCGGTGGCGGCGACTGCCTGGGCCTACTCGGGATGGAACATCAATGACGTCGAGTTTCTCGCCGCGCCAATTCAAAAGTTGACGGTCAGCATTCCGGCGAGCGCGACGGAAGGCGACTGGAGCCGCAGCGGGACTGTTTCGATTATTCCGATTCCAACAAGCGATTTTGTCGTCACGTTGCAGTCGAGCGACACGACCGAGATCGCGTTGCCAGCGACGGTCACGATTCCTGCCGGACAAACCTCGGCGACTTTTCCGCTGACTTTTGTCGATGACGCGCAGATCGACGGGTCGCAAATGGCCCTCATCACAGCGTCCGCGCCCGGTTACACGAATGGCAGCGCCTCGATTCAGATCAACGACAACGAGTCCGCCGTTCTGTCCGTCAGCCTTCCGGCAAGTGCCGCGGAAGGAGTCGGCACCGTGCAAGGGACTGTCAACGTGAGTGCAGTTCCAGATGCGAACATCGTCGTCGCGCTGACGTCCGGTGACCCGGCCTCGGCCACGGTTCCCGCCACCGTCACGATTCCAGCGGGGCAAACCAGCGCGCCGTTTCAGCTTTCGGTCATCGACGACAACAAGGTCAATGGCACGCGGAACGTCACGCTGACCGCGCATGTTGCGAACTGGACAGACGGTCTGGCGGCCATCAACGTGCTCGACAATGAAAGCACGAATCTCGCGCTGACGCTGCCGTCGCAGATCATCGAGGGAGGCACCGGCAGCGGCTCGGTCTCCATCTCGGGCGTCCTTTCTTCCGCGCTCAATGTGTCGCTCAACTCCGACGTCGCCACTCGTCTCACGACACCGGCTGGCGTCACAATTCCCGCAGGAGCGACATCAGGGACTTTTGCGTTGGTCGCCACCGACAACACACTCACCGATGGCGCGCGATTGGTCGCGATTTCGGCTGGCGCAGCGGGTTTCACAGGCACGACGGGAAGCGTGAACGTGCTCGACAATGATCCGGATCACTTCTCGATCAGCCCGGTTGCGAACCCGCAAATTCGCGGTCTTCCGTTCACGGCGACGATCACCGCGCTTGATGCAAACGGTGCCGTCGTCCCGACCTACACGGGCTCGCCAATTCTCTCAGGCGGCGTGCCGTTCACTCCGACGGCTGCGGGTCCGTTTGTAAGCGGCACCTGGACCGGTGCCATCACCGCCACTGCTTTTGGCAACAACGTGGCTTTCAACGTGAACGACGGTTCCGGGCACATGGGGTCGAGTAATTCGTTCGACGTCACGACCGGCCCGTTCGATCACTTCGCGTGGAGCACGATTGCATCGCCGCAGTTGGCAGACAATCCGTTCGCGGCAACGATCAGCGCTGTGGATGCGGGCAACAACCTGGTCACGAGTTTTTCGGGAAGTGCCGCGCTCAATTCCCAGACTGTGACATGTTCGCTCATCACTGGCAGCGGAACTTCGAACTGGACGCAGCCGATCAACACGTTCTGGCACGACGAGCGAACGCAGAGCATTTACCTCGCGAGCGAAATCGGACAGTCCGCGAGGCTGACGGCGCTGTCCTTCTACGTCACCACCGTTCCCGGCCAGACGATGAACAACTGGACAATCCGGATGAAGCACACGGGACTCGCGAGCTACACATCACCGGCATGGGAGAGCACGGGGTGGACGACGGTTTATCAGAGCAATGAAACCATCACCACGACAGGGTGGGTGACGTTCGTTTTCTCGACGCCATTCGACTACGACGGCGTGAGCAATTTGATGGTCGATTTCAGCTTCAACAACTCCTCATGGA
Source organism: uncultured Verrucomicrobiae bacterium (assembly GCA_963751395.1). Lineage (GTDB taxonomy): Bacteria > Verrucomicrobiota > Verrucomicrobiia > Chthoniobacterales > Chthoniobacteraceae > CAVVUC01. The sequence goes on from CAVVUC010000002.1 coordinate 1,071,591, forward strand.
CCTCCCCTGGGCAATGCCATTACTCGACGTCATCTGCGGCGAGGACGATCTACTATTACACCGACAGCGGTTACGGCGATCCGCTGACGTGGAGCGGCACCACGCCAACGCCATACACCGCCAGCCAGATCACCAACCTCCAGTTCGGCACCGAAGAAAGAACTGTCGCGATTACCACTGGCGCGACCGGTGCCTTCGTCAGCGGCACATGGACGGGCAGCTTGTCCGTTCCGTTCCCCGCAACCGGGCTCCAACTTAACGCGAGCGACGGTCTCGGTCACACCGGCACGAGCAACACTTTTGCCGTGAACGCGCCGGTGACTCCCGGAAACGGAACTGCCGGCACTGTCTTCAGCGAGAATTTCGAGAGCGGCGTTTTGAATCCGACCTTCTGGACCTCGACCGGCACCGGTCCCTTCCGGACACAAATCACGACCGCAAACACGCCGCATGCAGGCACGCGGCACCTCACGATGGATTCATCGTTGGGCAGCACCTACGCACGCAACGAACTCACCCTTTCCGTGGATTTGGACGGTCGCACCAACGTCGTTCTATCGTTTTGGGTGAAGAGCTTCGGCGACGAGGCGGACGGCCCGCCGCCCAGTCCGTTCACGGGCGGCGCGGATTTCGACGGAGTTGCCATTAGCGCCGATGGAGTCACCTGGTATGAAGTTCAGGCGCTGCGTTCCGTGACCAGCGCATGGCAGCAATACACCGTCAATCTGGATGCGGCCATTGCCTCGCGCGGCTCGAGATACAACTCCGCATTCAAGATTCGCTTCAACCATTACGACGACAACCCGATTACCACCGACGGGTTCGCGTTCGACGACATCGCGATCACAGCCACAGCAATCACCCGGGTCGGCGTCGCTTTGCCTGCCCAGGCGACCGAAGGCGTCGGCCTGCTCACCGGCACGGTCTCATTGCCGGCGACACAGGGTGCTCCCGTGGTTGTGAATCTGAAATCGAACGCCCCCTCCAAGCTGACCGTGCAACCTTCGACGACGGTTCCTGCCGGGCAGTTGACCGCGACTTTCACTGCCAATGTCCTCGACAATGTGGTGCCCGACGGTATGAAGACCGTTGCCGTGACAGGTTCGGCGAGTGGCATAAATCCCGGCACGGCGACGATCCAGATTTTCGACAACGACTCAAACACCCTCGGGCTGATTCTCCCGGTCTCGGCGATTGAAAACGCAGGCACCGCGCAGGGCACCCTGACGCTGGCCACTCCGCCTTCGGGTTTGATCCAGGTGAACATGACTTCGAGCAACACAACCGCCGCGATTGTTCCGACGATCGTGACGGTGCAGCCGGGGCAGACGACGGCACCGTTTACGATCACGCTCGTGGATGACAACAAAATCGACGGAACGCAGACAGCCACGATCACCGCGCATGTTCAGGGTTGGATCGACGGGTCCGCGTCGATGTCGGTGCTCGATAACGAAACGCGCAACTTGAGTCTGGCTCTGCCCGTGGTGACCGAAGGTGCGTCCACATCCGGCACGGTCTCGATTCCCGGGACATTGCCGACGGCCGTCGTGGTTTCGCTCGCTTCGAGCAACACTTCCCGACTGACCGTCCCGGCAACGGCGACCATTGGCATCGGCTCCACTTCGGCGGCATTCACGATGACTGCGCCGAACAACAGCTTCACCGATGGCACACAGAAAGTCATCGTTACCGCCACGGCGAGCACCTTTGTTGGGACGTCGGGAACGGCAATCGTGCTCGACAATGACGTTCATCACTTCGCTTTCTTGCCGATCGGCGCCAGCCAGATTCGCGGCGCACCTTTCAGCGTGTCCATCACCGCGCAGGACATCAACAGCGCCACGATCCCAAGCTATAGCGGCACCGCAAGCCTGACTGCCAGCGGCTCTGCGGGCGGCGTCTCGATTACTCCGACCGTGGCGACCGGATTTGTGAGCGGAACATGGAAGGGCAACATAACGGCCAACACATTCGCCACGAACGTGCTGCTCAAAGCCAACGATAACCTTGGCCACACCGGCACCAGCAACGCATTCACGGTTGGCATGGGCGCCGTCGATCACTTCGCGTGGACCACGATTGGAACGCCAAAGTTCATCGGTACACCATTCGCCGCCACCATCACGGCACTCGATTTGGGCAATAACACCGTTCCGACCTTCAACAGCGCGGTGACGTTGACCGCCGGAACACCCGCACGAATCAGCGGCACGGGCACCGCGCTTACTTCGACATTGCCGCTCAACACGTACTGGCACGACGAGCGGACCCAGTGCATCTACCTCGCGAGCGAGCTGGGTCAGGCGGGTTCGATCGCATCGCTGGCGCTCTATGTGACCGCGCTGCCGGGACAGACGATGAACAATTGGACGATCCGGATGAAACACACGACGCTCGCCAGCTACGCGACCGCCTCTTGGGACAGCACGGGTTGGACGACCGTTTACCAGTCAAATGAAACCATCAGCAAGACCGGCTGGGTGGCCTTCAAGTTCCCGACGCCGTTCGCGTTCAACGGGACCAACAACCTGATGATCGACTTCAGTTTCAACAACTCCTCCTGGACCAGCGCCGGAGAGTGCCGCTACACGACGACCACAGCGACAAGGGCGATTTACGAGTACACCGACAGCGGTTACGGCGATCCATTGACGTGGACAGGCACGACGAACCCGTCTCCAAGTACGTCCACGCAACTGCCCAATCTGCAGCTTCAGTTTACCCGCACTCAGCCGCTCACGCCGACATCCGCGACGCTGACTTCAGGCACATGGACCGGCGACATCACACTGCAGCAGTCGGGCACCGGGATCACGTTGCGTGCCGATGCGGCGGGCGGAGTCGCCGGCGACACCAACACATTCAACGTGGTTGCGCCACCTTTGCTCACGGTGACGCCAACGAACGGCCTGATCGCATCGGGCACCGCGGGCGGGCCGTTCAGCCCATCGAGCATTACCTTCACATTGAGAAATACCGGTGGCGCATCCTTGAACTGGAAATCAGCCAGGAACGCCGGCTGGCTCAGCCTGTCCGCGACAACGGGAACTTTGGCGGCAAGCGGATCGACGACTGTTCTCCTCTCGATCAACGCGATCGCCAGCTCGCTGGCTCCAGGCGTTTACACCGACATTGTGACGTTCACGAACACGACCAACGGCGGAGGCAACACGACGCGCCCGGTCAGTCTCACGGTCCGCGACGTGGCTCCCCCAACCGTAGCCGTCACTTCGCCAAACGTGACGATGCGTCCGGCATTCACGGTCAGCGGGACGGCTTCCGACGTGTCCGGAGTGCAGAGCGTCACCGTGAATGGCAACGCAGCCGCGACCACGGACGGCTTTGCGCATTGGAGCGCGCTGCTTTCCAATCTCAATGTCGGGACTAATCCCGTCACCATTATCGCCCGGGACAACGCCTCCAACTCCACCACGCTGAATCACCAGGTTACACGCCTCGCCGATGCGGACATTGACGGTCTGCCCGACACGTGGGAGTCGGCGCATGGACTCGATCCTTCGGCAAACACCGGCATGCACGGCGCGCTCGGAGACCTCGATAATGACGGCATCGCCAACCTGCTCGAATACGCATTCAACCTCGACCCGCAGTCTCCGGACGGCAGCGGGCTGCCGACAAGCGCGATCGCCATCAATCCTGCGGACGGAAAGCCCTACCTGACCTATAGCTACCGGCGTCGGATCGACTCAGGCGGCCTGCAATATGTCGTCGAGGTGTCCGGCGATCTTGGGACGTGGAGTTCAGGCGCAAGCGAGGTCGAGCAGATCGGAGCGGCCACACCCAACGCCGATGGCGTCACAGAAACAGTGACGCTCCGTGTGAAGCCCGCGATCGGTGCCGGCGGCGGACGATATGTTCGTTTGCGGGTAAGCGTGCAGTGAACTGGGGGAAGGGGATTCCAGCCGCCACCGGAGCCTTTTTTCGGCACTGGCTCTATTTCAGCGCGTTCACGAGCGATTGCAGGTTGCGCCGCATGACCTCTTCGTAAAAGCCGGCGGTTGCGTCGCCGGTTTCCATCGGGTCGATGACGACGATGGGAACTTTCAAATCGTCCGAGAGCGAACGCAGGATCTGCGGCGAGTATTGAGGCTCGGAAAAAAGAACGCGCACTTTTTTTTGAGCGATGGTGTCGCGCAATCGCTTCACGTATTTGGGCGTCGGCTCCTTGCCGGGAAACTCCTCGAACACGCCGACCACCTCGAAGCCGTAGCGCGCGGCGAAGTAGGGGAACGTGTCGTGAAACGGCAGCATGCGCCTGTCGGGCAGGCGCGCGGTCGCGGCGCGGATGTCTTCATCGAGCTTGCGGAGGCGCGCGATGGCCGAGGCGGCGTTTTGTTCGTAGGCCGGCGCGTTCGCGGCGTCCTTCGACTTCAGGCCGTTGCGGATCGCTTCGATTTCCTGAATCGCAAGGATCGGATCGAGCCAGACGTGGGGGTTCGGCGGCGTTCCGATGGTCTGGATGCCTTTGCTCGCGACAAGATTGAGCGCGCCGGCTTTCATGCCGGAGGAGAGCATTTTTTCGAGCCACTCTTCGAGGCCGAGTCCGTTCGAGACGATCACGTCGGCCCGCGCGATCTTTTTCAAATCGGCGGGCGAGAATGCGTAGTCGTGCGGGCCGACATTTGGCGGCAGCAGCACTTCGACATCGGCCGCATCGCCGGCCACGCTTTTCGTGAGCGAGGCGATCGGCGCGAACGTGGCGAGGACATGAAGCCGGGGCGTGTCCGCACCCGGCGCCCGGCAAAACGAAACGAGGATGAGAAGCAAGGAAAGGAATTTCTTCATGGTTTGGTTGTATCGGGTGTGTCAAGCAATTCGCTGTTGGACGCCAGCTCCGGCACCTGCGGATCGCGCGCGAGCTGCTCGACAGGGACGAGCACCGCCACTTCCGTGTCGGGACTGGATGCTCCGAGTTCCTTGAACTTGCGCGCGGTGACCATGACGCGCGTTTCGATGGAGCCGACGGCTTTGTTAAACGCGCTGACCGTCTGGTTCAGATTTTTCCCGACGCTCGCGAAGTGGCTGCCCATCGTCGAAAGGCGCTCGTACAGTTCGCTGCCGAGCGCGCTGATTTCCTGCGCGTTCTGCGCGAGCCGCTGCTGACGCCAGCCGTAATAAACGGCTTTGAGCAGCGCGATCAGCGTCGTCGGCGTGGCGAGCACCACGCGGCGCTCGGCGGCGGATTCGAGGAGACCCGGATCGTTTTCCAACGCCGCGCTGAAAAACATCTCGCCCGGCAGAAACAGCACCACGAATTCCGGCGCGTGCTCGAACTGCTCCCAGTAAGCCTTGCGGCCGAGTTCCTCCACGCGGGTTTTCACCTGGCGCGCATGCTTCTGGAGATGCGCCGCACGCGTCGCATCGTCGGGAGCCTCGATCGCGTCGAGGTAGGCGCTGATGACGGCCTTCGCATCCACGACGATGGTCTTTTCCCCAGGCAGGCGCACGAGCAGGTCGGGACGCTGCCGCCCCTCGTCGGTGTCCACGGACTGTTGCTCGTAGAAATCGCAATGCTCGGTCATCCCGGCAAGCTCGACGACGCGCTTGAGCTGGACCTCGCCCCAGCGCCCGCGCACCGTGGGCTGGCGGAGCGCGCGGACGAGATTCGACGTCTCGCGGCGGAGTTCGTTCTGACTTTCAAAAAGAGAGCGCACCTGTGTGGACAGCGAGCCGTAGGCGTCGGCCCGCACTTTTTCGAGGTCGGCGATCTTCGCATCGACCTTGTCGAGCGACTCGCGCACCGGCTTCACGAGTTCGTGGATCGCCTGCTGGCGCTTTTCGAGATCGCCTTGCGCGACCTGCTGGAACTTTTCCAGGTTGGCGTTTGCGAGTTCGAGGAACGACTGGCTGTTGTTGCGGAGCGCCTCGGCCGAGAGCGCGCTGAACGCGTCGGCGAGCTTCGCCCGGGCATCCTCGATCAATGCGAGCTTCTCTCCCGCCGCCTTGCGTTCCTCGGCAATCTGGGTTTCCAGCGAGGCGTTGCGCGCGTTCAATTCGGAATGCTCGCGCTTTGTTGTTTCAAGAACCGACTCGAGTTCCGGAATCCGCGAGTTCTTTTCCTCGGCGGCCGCAAGCTGGCGGGCGGTTTCGAGTTGCTGGCGCTGACGCCAGACGAAGGCCGCAAGCCCGCCAAGCACAAACGCGACGATCGCGATCACGGTTTCTGTCAGGTAAGGCATGGGCCTATTGCATAGCATGAAGCTCCGGCTTCCACAGCGGTTTTATTTTGCCGCCCATCGCAATGATTGAAACCCGCAGGGCTGCGGCATTTTTCGCGTTTGTAAATCGGCACGAAGTGACGTTTCTTCCGGCCTGTGAAACGATCCAACCAAGCCCGGCAAGCAGCGATTGCGGAAGTCCGGGCAGTTTATGCCGAGCTGGCAAATCGGCCCGTCGAGAGGGAGTGCATTCGCCTCACCGGGTGCTGCCAGTTCAAGCTGAGCGGGCGCACGCCGTTTCTCACGCGCGGCGAGGCGATCGTCGCAGCCGATGCCTTCCGCGCCACGGGCCGGAAGCGAATGCCTCTGCGGGCGGACGGCGCCTGCCCGATGCTGGATTCGGCCACCGGCAAATGCCTGATTTACGAAAGCCGCCCATTCGGATGCCGCACGCATTTTTGCCGTGCCGCAGGCGGGCCTTATCAGCGGCGCGAGGTGATCGATCTGATCCGAAGACTTGAAGCTGTTGATTCTTCGATGAATGGTGAAGTCAGGCCCATCGCAGCAGCGGTCGAGGCGGAGCTTGCTGCGATTTAACCACTACAGATCAGGAGGTTGCCGGCCTTCTTACGGAAAGATCGGAAATGAAAACCACGCTTGGCTGGCTTCAAAAAGCCCGCTGAAACCTAAGCCGTGTAGGATTCCTCGACGCGCTTCGCAACGTCCTCGTAACCGTAATCGATCTCGTAGATTTCCTTCATGCACTCGAGCGACTTGTCTTTGTTGCCCATCTTGTCATGCACAAGTCCGAGCTTGTAGAGCATCTCCTTTTTCGTCGCGTCCATGATGACCATTTCCTTGATCGCCTCGTTGAAGGTGCGGACGGCGAAATCGAGCATGCCTTTGCCGGTGTAGCATTGGGCGAGGAGGTTCATCGCCTTCAGGCGGACGTTGGGATTCTGCCGCGCTTTCTGCAGCTCGGGGATGGCTTCGGTGAAGTGGCCCGCCACGAGAAGCTGCTCGCCGAGTTCGTAGCGGTACAACAAGTCGGTCGGGTTGCGCTCCACGCGCTTTTTGGCCTCGCTGATGAGCATTTCGGCTTGTTGTTTGCGCAGATCCTCAAGCTGCTGGCTTACCTGCGGCGCTTGATCCGAATCCCCGTATTGGGCGAGCCATTCCTCGGTCTCGGTGATCTGGCGATCGAGAATTTTCATTCCGAGATCGGAGGCCTTGCGCGCGATGGAAGGGTCGGTGTGCTTGGTCAGCTCGGATGTGTAGTTGTACCAGGTGAGGGCGGTTTCGAGTTCGCCCTTTTGCTCATAAAGCGCCGCGATCCGGCGCGAAACATCCACGCTCTGCGGGTTCTGCTCGTACTGCTGACCGAGTTCGGCCAGTTGCTGGTCGATCATGTCATCGCTCTTCACGACGCGGTTTTGCTGTTCGAGCGAGACGGCGACTTCCTTGTCCTTGATGAGATCGCGGTAGTCCTTGGCGGTTTCCCAGCCGCCGCTCTTCATCGTGTCACGCGCGGCGGCGTCCTTGCCGCGTTTGATCGCGATCAAGTCCGACGGGTTGAGTTCGACGATCCTGTTGTAAACATCGACCGCCCTGTTGCTCTCGCCGTTTTCGTAATAATGCGCGCCGAGTTCGTGCAGGGCTTTGGTGTCCTTGGGGTTGCCTTCCACGAGGATTTCGAGGGCGTAGGCCGCAATCTCGGGGAATCCGGCGGCCTTGGCGGCATCCTTGAGCAGATTGTTTCCCGCTGAGCTGTAGGGGTCGGTTTCGAGCATCTTCTCCGCCATCTCCATGGCGGCGAGCGGATCTTTTTTCACCATGCTTCCGCCTTTCATGGAAGCGGTCGAGAGGCCGGCGAAGAAGTTCTTTTTGCCCTTGGTCGAGATAATTTCCGCCTTGCGCAGCATCTTGCGGGCGTCGAGAAATTCGGGCGCGACTTTCAAAACGGCCTGAAGCAGGGAAACCGCGTAGCCGAAGTTGCGCAGTTCCATCGCGCTCAAAGCCTTCAGCCAGAGCGCGCGTTCGTTATCGGGGAGATCACTTTCAGTTTTGACAGCCATAATCGGAAGAAACGAACAATTACCTTGCCGCTCCGATTTTGACAATCGGTAAGACGCAGGAACCCTCAAATAGCTGCGTCAGGCTAGTGCCCGATCTTGTCGCTATCGTCCTTCTTTTTCTGGAGCGGCGTGCTGTAGAGCTTTTTCACGCCTTCGAATTCTGTCTGCATGCTCTTGGAAAAATCCTGGGTGCCGTGCTCGAAAAGGACGACGAACGAGAACGTCGCCACGAGGAACAGCGTGAACCAGAATAGTTTGCGAAACAGCCAGATCATCTGCGGGATACTAAGCAGGCGGAATGCCCAGTCAACCGGGAAAAACGCCACGGTGTGAACCATGGCGATAATTCGTCTCCAATGGAGCGGGGCAATGCAGAAAGGCAGAGGCTTTCCAGCCAGTGAAAACCGGCGATCAAAGGCTGAAAGCCTGTGCTGCTTTTTCAGCCAGCACAAGTCGCGCGGTCAGTTTACCAACGAGTCGTAGTCTCCGTGCGAGCCGATCCAATCCCAAACCATGGTGTCGCCGACGAATTTGCCAATCGCCCTGTAGTGAATACCCACCCGGACAGACCATTTATCCCCGCCGATTTTCTTGAAATGCAACGAGGGGTGGAAGGCATTCTGCCGCCAGAGTTGAAACGTCTTGCGAGCGGTGTTCCGGACATCGCCCGGCAACACCCGATAATGACGCCAGAATTCCGGCGTACCGGCGCTTTCAAAATTCACGATCCGTCGCGAATCCTGTTTTCAAGGACGATGCGGTTCCTTTGGCGACGGCATGCCCAACATTGCGGTCAACGAAATCGAGCTTCCCTGAATTCGCGTCGGTCTTCATCTGCCGATCCCACTCATCATCCGTGTTCGGCACAAGCTCCGCCATTAATTCGCAGTATTCGCGCGGCGACAGCTTTGTGATGGCTTCTTTAATTTCAGCAACCGTGCTCATCGGCAGAAAATGAACCACAGCGAGGCGCTACGGTCAACCGTCTCGCGATGCGCAGATTTCGTCGTTGAGCTTCCTCAGCTTGCCGACTCTTCCAGTGGACTACAACTCTACGCCTTCAACTCCGGCAGGTTCACCCAGGCGCGTTTCTCCCAGGACTCGATGCCCTTTTCGGCGAGTTGCACGCCTCTTGCGCCTTCGAGCAAGGTCCACGGGAACGGCTCGTTGCAGACGACGTGCCGCAGGAAAAGCTCCCACTGGATTTTGAAGGCGTTGTCGAAGTTTTGATAGCTCGGCACGCGCGTCCAGTTTTCGAAGAAGTCGATCGGGCTGTCGATGTCGGGGTTCCACGTCGGCCGCGGCGTGGCGCTCGCGTGCTGGACGACGCAGTCGCGCAGACCGGCAACGGCGGAGCCTTTGGTGCCATCGACCTGGAGCGTGAGCAGATCGTCGCGGCGGACGCGCACGGCCCACGACGAGTTGAAGTGGCAGACGACGCCGTTCTCCAGCTCGAACGTTGCGTAGGCTGAATCGTCAGCGGTGCATTTGTACGGCTTTCCGTTTTCATCCCAGCGCTTCTTGATGTGCGTCGCACCGAGGCAGGAGACGGCTTTTCGCTTTGCCGAAAAGATTGTCGATGACATAGCGCCAGTGGCAGAGCATATCGACGATGATGCCGCCGTCGTCCTCCTTGCGGTAGTTCCACGACGGGCGTTGCGGCGTGATCACGTCGCCCTCGTAAACCCAGTAACCGAACTCGCCGCGCACCGAGAGAATCTCGCCGAAGAATCCCGTGTCGATCAGCGTCTTCAGTTTCACGAGGCCCGGCAGCCAGAGCTTGTCCTGCACGACGCCATTCTTGACGCCGGCTTTCTTCGCGACTTTGTAAAGGTCGTACGCCGCTTCGGTGGAGACGGCCGTCGGCTTTTCGCAATAGACATGCTTGCCCGCGGCGATCGCTTTCTTCACGGCTTCGGCGCGGCGGCCGGTGGTCTGCGAATCGAAGTAGATGATGTTGTTCGGATCGGCCAGCGCGTCGTTCAGATCGAGCGTGTAGCGGACGTTTTCGCCCATCGCCGCCAGCTTGAGCAGCTTGGTTTCGTTGCGCCCGACGAGGATCGGATCGGGCATGATGATCTCGTTGTCGCTGACTTGACGCCGCCCTGTTTCATGATCGCGAGGATCGAGCGGATGTAATGCTGGTTCGTGCCCATGCGTCCGGTGACGCCGTTCATGATGATGCCGATTTTGTGAATGATGGTGTCCATGCGTTTAGATTTTGTTGGTTGAGGTTGGAGGGTGAGGGGTTGCACTTACTTTAAATCGGAGGGTTTGTCGGTGCATTGCGGCCACGCGCCTTCGGGCAGCGCCGGGACATCGACACCGGCTTTCGGCAGAGTGCCTTCGAGTTCCTGCTTCCAATGGGCGACGTCGCCCGCCGGCCCGTAGATGTAGATGAACTTGCAGGGCGTGTCGCCGATGTTGGTGAGTTGGTGAAAGACGCCCGACGGAATGTAAACGGCCTGGCCCGTCGTCAGCGTTTGAACTTCCTTGCCGAGGCACATCTGCGCGGTGCCTTCGACGATGAAATAAACCTCCTCCTGTTCCTGATTGTGCCACGGCACCTGGCCGCCTTTCGGTTCCAGAATCACGAAGCCCGACATGAAGTTGGTCGCCTGGATGGGCGAGGGGCCGCCGGCGATGTTCCTGCCCCAGCGACGTGCCGGAAACTTGCGGCCTTGTTGTGTGTTGATGTCTGAGATGATCATGTTGGGGCTTAGTGGGCTGTTCCGAAGAAGGTGAGATACGGCTTGTTCTCGATGACGCGGCGGACATAGAGCGCGACTTCGCGGGCGTGGTAATCGCCCCACATGCTCGACTCGCCGCACGGCACTTTCTGACCGGCCGGGATGTGGTCCCAGCCGTTCGGCCGGTGATAGACCGAGTGCAGCAACAAGCCCTGATGCTGCGGGTCGGCGCTGAGATACGGATCGTCAAAGAGCGTGTTCAGCACCGTCAAGCCGGCCTGCCAGTAACGTTTTCCATCGTCGAGTCCGCCGTGCTTTTTCAAATACTGACCGAGACGCAACAACCCCTGCGCCGCGATGGCCGCCGCCGAACTGTCCACCGGTTCGTGGTCGTTGAAAGGATTCGCAGGCTTGTCGAGGTAGTCGCCCAGCTTGTGCAGGTTCGGTGCGCCGGTGTCCCAATACGGAATGCCGTCCACTGGCGTGTGCTCGAATGTAAAAATCGCACGACGCCTGCGCGGCTTTCAGCAACATCAACTCCACCGCCTCGCGTCCGCCGAACTCTTTCAATTCCTCGTCCTTGAGCACCTCGAAAAACTCGAGCTGCTCCGCATACCCGCACATGATCCATGCGAGCCCTCGCGTCCACGTCGTGAACGGCGCGTAGCCCTGCTGCGAGTTCGGGCAGCGGTAGTTGCCGTCGTTCACGTTGAAAATGCTCTCGTGCGCCGTGCGTCCGCGCACGTCGTAAGCGTCGCGCCCTTCACCGTAATAAACCGCGTAGGCCGCCGTCGTCTTCGCGTGTTCGATCAGCCGCTTGAGCAGCGAAATTTTCACGTCCTTCTCTCCCATGAGCACATGCCCGAGCTTGTGCGAAACCGCCAGCGCCCGCAGCGAGCGGATCGTGTCGGCAAACAACGAGTGCGGGCCGTTGAAGGAATAAATGTAGCCCTCGCCGTTCGCGATGTAGGTCCACCGGCTCGCCTGCACCGCCCCCGAGCATTTCAGCGCCAGCTCGTAAAAGTCGCGCTCCCGTTCGTTTGCCGCGATGCGCCCTTCATTCATCAAACGCCACAGATTCCCGTAGGTGCTGACGTTATTGAAGCCGTGGTCATGCACGCCGGTGTGCGTGATGTGATGCGCCATGCGCTTGATGGTCTTGTCGCGCCCGAGCCGCAGGAAGCCTTCGTCCCACGTCGCGTCGAACTGCAAAATGGCCGAGCCGTAAACGAATCCCTGCGTCCATTCCGTCCATCCGCGCGCGGTGTATTTCCCTTTCACCGTGTAAACCGGCGTCGCTGCGCCGGGCACGTCGTCCTTGTCGATCGACAGAATTTTCGGAGCCGACAAAGCGAAGAGGCGGTCGATCTTCTTCTTCAGGTCGGCTGGCTGGAGGTCGTTGTTAATCTTGATCATGGCTGGTAAGTGCGAACTCGGAACGCGGAGTGCGGAAGCGGCGAGGCGTTACCTCCGTTCCGCATTCCGCGTTTCGAGTTCCGCATTTCAAGGGTGTTCTTCATTTTCAAAGAGTCCTGATATGAAACCCGCCGTCCAAGTTGAATACCTGACCGGTCGAGTAGGGAAAAAGTCCCGCCGCCACCGCGACGACACTCTTGCCGATGTCCGAAGGCTGTCCCCAGCGGTTGATCGGCGCGAGTCCCTCCGCAAACAACTTGTCGTATTTTTCTTTTACCGGGCCGGTCATGTCCGTCTCGATCACGCCCGGCTGGATTTCAAAAACATGGATGCCGAACTCCGCCAGCCGCACCGCGTAGAGCTTGGTCATCATCGCCAGGCCTGCCTTTGCGATGCAGTAATCGCCGCGATTCGTCGAAACGGTGAACGCTGAAATGCTCGTCACATTCACCACCGCGCGCGTGACTCCCGGCAGCGGCTCCGAAGCGATGATCAACTTCGCCGCCGCCTGCGTGAGGAAATACGGCCCTTTCAAATTGATGTTGATGAGCCGGTCGAAACTCTCCTCGCCCGCATCGAGCAAGTCCGCGCGGACATTCGGCGCGACGCCCGCGTTGTTCACAAGCAGATCGAGCCGGCCAAACTTTTCTTTGACGAATTGCAGCATCCGCTTGCGATCCGCCGGGACAGAAATATCGGCCTGCACGATCTCGACGCGAATCCCGCTTCCGGCTGCCGATTCACACAGCGCCTTGCATTCGTGCGCCGCAGTTTCGTTGCCCGCGTAGTTGATCGCGAGATCGTGCGTCGCCGCCCTGGCGAGTTCGATCGCAATGCCGCGACCGATGCCGCGGGAGGAGCCGGTGATGAGGGCAACGGGGTTCATGACGGTGCCTCTTGTAAACCAACAACCGCAACGCTGCTAGCATTTGCGAAACTTTTGTTAGCACGAATTCATTCCGGCTTGAGGAGTCCAACTCCTGCCGGGTGGCTCGTCTTTCTCGGCCCTGAATGCCAAAGCCCCATGAAGAAAGCAGGTTCTGCTCGTGATTGGCGCTGGCAACGCAGTTCACGAAAGTGCCAATGGCCTTGCCAACCGACTGCCCGGTTTGCTACTCAAACCATCATGGAAGCGACCCAAGACAAAATGAACATGAGCTTCGCGATTCACCTTGAATCAGATCTGCTCAGGGTAAGCGCAACAGGAGAGTTTTCGCTGGATGAGGCGAAACAGACTTTCATGGAAGTGCTTGAGGCTGCTGCGCGACACCAGACTGCGAAAATACTCATTGATGGCCGGACGCTGACGGGAGAGCCCGATGTCATCGAGCGGTTCTACTACGGCAAATTCACTGCCGAGGCGGTCGAGAAGCACTTAGGTTCGGGGTAGCAGGTTGTGCCCCGCGATTCGCCTACGTTCTTAAAATACCAGTGCTTGACCCGAACAGGTTCGGCGAGATCGTCGCAGTGAACCGGGGCATGTTGGTCAAGGCGTTCGACAATCCTGAAGACGCTCTCGGGTGGCTTGGATCGGCACCAGCCGGGAAGCAGATATTGCCGACTACACGCAACGGCGCCTGAGCCGTCCTTTTGGTTTATGGCGCTCCCAAGGGCGACCGGGAAACGAGTTCAACGCGTCCTCAACTTCGCAACGAGGAACGTCTCTCCACCTCCGCTGCGCCCTTCTTGCGCATCTCCCTCGGCGTCCTGCCTGTCTGTTTCTTGAACGCGGTCGCGAAGTACTGGCTCGACTGGAACCCGCATTCCATCGCGACTTGCGTGATGTTCAGGTCGCGCTGGCGGCGCAGCATCTCGGCAGCGGCTTCGATCCGGTATTGATTCAACAACTCAAGCGGCGTCCGGTTGGTGATCTGCTTGGTGTGATGCCCAAAATGACTGCGGCCCATTCCGCATTCGGCGGCCATGCTTTCGAGCGTCCACAACTCGCCAAGGCGTTGCGGCAGGTTTTCGAGAAAAAGGCGAACGGTGCGTTCGCCGCCGGAGAGGCTTTCATCGAGGCGCGGCTTTTGTCGCTGAAGCAAATCGAGAAGCGCGAGCAGGATCTCGTTGATGAGCAGTTTCAGCCGCGCAATGTCCCGCGGGCCGGCGTTGCCTCCCGCCGCTTCGCCGAGTTTCTGAAAAGCGCGAACGATGGTCTTGTCCGATTTCCACACCGGTTGCTCGTTGTGGCGCAGGAAGCGCGTGAGCAGCGCCAGTTCCTCCCTCGGGAGAAGCAGCCACTTCGGCCAGCACCAGCTTTGGTTCGGACGACGCACGCCGACGTCGATGATGAGCCAGTGATAACGGCTGGCGGAGATGTTCGGGTTTCCGACTTTGTGCCGCTGCCAGGGGCGCGTGATGGTGAGGCTGCCGGCTTTCAGGTCATACGTCCGGTTGTCCACCGCGAACGGCAGGCTGCCGGTTTCGAGCAGGCCGAACTCGACGCCTTCGTTGCAATGCCAGTCCAATCCCCAGCTTTGATCGTTCGGCGCGTCCCAGTATCCGACGAGCCGAAGCTCCTTCGCGCTGCCGGAGGGCAGGGGAGTTCCCGGATAGTTGCCTCGTTTCAATGCTGCGACCTTCACGTCGCCGCGCCGTGCCGCGGCCTTGAGCGGTTCGCAGGTGTCCGGCTTGGGAAGCGGAGAGCGCGAGCCGGAACGGGATGGGAAAGGCATGTCGAAACATTTGTTCGATTTTTACCAGAATTCAAACGTGAAAGATTTCCTTTGTTCCGTGCGCTAGGAATCGCACACTTTCACCCCTCTTTCAGTCCAAGCCTTCGTTTCAGTTTCTATCTCATGCGCAAAAATTTCCTCCGTCTGTTCGCGACGATTCTTCTTCTTCTCGCCGGTGTCTGCCCGGCTTTCTGCGATCAGCCAAAGCTGAAGGCGCTGATCCTCTCGGGCGCAAACAACCATAACTGGAAAACGACGACGCCGCAGATCGTCTCGGTGCTCGAAGAATCGGGGCGGTTCGAGGTGAAAGTCGCCGACGATGTCGAGGCGCTGACGCCGTCTGAGTTTGCGGGCCTCGATGTGGTCGTGTGCAACTTCAACACGTATGGAGAAAAGGACGCGGGCGAGGTTTGGAATCGCGCGATGCGCGAGGCGTTCTTGAAGTTCATCAAGTCCGGCAAGGGACTCGTCAGCGTCCATGCGGGCAACAGCGTCTGGGCTGACTGGCCGGAGTTTCAGCAGCTCGTTTGCGGCACTTGGGTCGTCGGCAAAACGAACCACGGAAAAATGCACGCGAACGAAATCGTTCTCAAAGATTCCACTCACCCGATCACTCGCGGCCTGCCTGCTTCGTTCTGGGCCTTCGATGAATTCTGGCAGAACCTCGTCGTCGCGCCCGGTGCGGTGACGCTCGCCAAGGTCACGCCGCGCACGGACAAAGACGGTTCAGGAAAACCGGAGCCGATGCTGCTTGTCAACACGCTCGAAGGCGGACGCGGCGTCGGCCTTTTGCTGGGGCACGACGAGAAGGCGATGGGCAATCCCGGCTTTCGCGCGCTGCTGGCCCGCTCGGCGGAATGGGCCGCAACCGGCACTGTGACTTTGCCTCCTCCGGCAAGTTTGCCAAAGAGCGAGGCCGACGTCGCGACAGCGGCTCCTGCGGCTGCCGCTCCGGCTGCGCCTTCGTCGGGGGTGGTCGCCGACTTGCTCGCGGCAATCAAACCATATCAACTTGGTGGAGATTCAACGGCCCTGAATTCGCTCTCCCGCAAAGTCGAGAGCAGTGTCAGCGATTCATCGGAATCCGCCGGGATCGCCGCGCAGTTGGCTGCCGCGAGCGCCGATGTTTCCTATTCACTTAACGCCCGTGAAAATCTGCTCAGGCTTTTGCGCCTCGTCGGGACGCCCTCGCAGGTTCCCGGTTTGGTGAAGTTGCTTGCCGAACCTTCGCTCGGATTTTGGGCGGCGGGAGCGTTGGAATGCATTCCCGGAAAGGAAGCCGGTGCTGCTTTGATCGACGCGATCGGCACAGCCCCCGCGAATCTGCGCGGACAGCTTGTCGGAGCGCTCGGGCGTCGGCATGAGGTCGCGGGCATTCCTGCGCTGGAAAAAGTCCTCGCCGGTTCTGATGTCGGTCCGGCGCAAGCAGCGGCGAATGCGCTCGCGTTGATGAACGATCCCGCTGTCGCGCCTTCGTTGGAGAAGGCGTCGAAATCCGCGCAGCCACGCGGTGGCCGCAGCCGCTGCGAAAGCTTTGCTTGATCTCGCCGCCGCGCAGCTCTCGACGGGCAACAAGGACGCGATCGCATGGCTGCAGAAACTCACCACTGATGCGCCAGACTCCGCCGTCGGCCGCGATGCTGCGGCCCTGCTTTTTTGCAGTGCAGGCTCGCCCGAGAAACTGGTTGCCGCGCTGCGTTCGAAGAACGCGGCGGAGGCTGCATCGGCTGTCGCAGCGCTTCGAAACGGCGTTCCGGATTCGTGGATTCCGGCGGTTGCCCCGGCATTGAAGGAAATGGAGCCCGCGATCGCGGGCCAGGTGCTGGCGTTCTTTGCCGATCGCGGAATCACCGCATCCGGCGCGGCCGTGCTTGAGATTGCGAAGTCTTCGAGTCCCGCGCGAGCTGATGCGATTCAGGCGCTCGCCAATGTCGGCGATGCCTTAGCGATCGACTTCCTGCTCAGTGAAGCGGAAAAGGGGTCCGACAAAACCGCTGCGATGAATGCGCTCGAAGACTTCAAGGATTCCGGCACGGATGCGGCTCTCGTTTCCCGCCTCGACAAAGCGACGCCGGAGCAGCTTCGCGTGCTGGTCGATGCACTCGGCGATCGAAGCGCGACTTCCGCGATTCCAGCGCTGATGGCGCTGACCAGTTCGCCGGATGGAAAAGTCCGCGCAGCGTCGTTCCGCGCGCTCGGCAAGCTGGCTGGCCCGCCGGAAATGAACGCGCTCGCGGACAAGGTCAAAGCCGGCGGTGCCGATTCGACATCGTGGGCAACATTGCTGGCTTCCGCGGCCGGACGCTCGAAAGGCGATGAAGTCGTGAACCTGCTGCCCGAAGTCATCCGAAGCACCACTCCACAGGACGCGGCGATCCTTATTGTCGCGCTCGGAGAGACGCAGAACAACGGCGCGCTTCCGGTGCTGAACGAAAAAATCAACGCGCAGGAACAGGAAACCAAGAGGGCCGCCGTCCGCGCCCTCGGCAGGATGCAGACGAAGGAAGGACTTCGCCGGCTGGCCTCGGTCTGCAAGGAAACCCAGGATGCGATTTTGAAAAAGCTGGCGCTCCAAACACTCTGCGACACGATCTCCCCGCCAAATCTTGTGGAGGCGAATCTCAAGATCGAATTGCTCGGCGTTGCTTCAAACGCCGCGTCTGACAGCGCGGAGCGGCAGGCGGTTTTGGCAGCGCTGAGCGCGGTGAGAGATCCCCGCGCATTTCCGATCGTGCTCTCCATTTCCGAGGCCGATCCGACGATTGCGAAAGAGGTCGAGGCTGCGATCGAAAAAATTGAGAAAGCAACCGGCGCGACCGCGCCTCGCAAACCAGCTCCGGCTCAAAAATAACTCCCGTTCAATCCCGATGAAAAACACACCTCTCACGCGCCGCTCGTTTTTGGGCGGAATGACGAAAAGCATTCTGGCCGCCTCGATTGCTCCGCAGTTTTTGCCCTCCCGACTCTTCGGCGAGGAAGCGCCCAGCCGCACGATCCAGCTCGGCATGATCGGCGTGGGCAACCAGGGCTCCGGTCTCCTCACGAATTTTCTCGCCGCAAAAGGCGGACGCGTTGCCGGCATCTGCGATCCTTTCGGCAGCCGCAGGCAACGCGCGGTCGAGCGCGTCGCGGAGGCGAATGGCGAGCCGCCAAAGGCATACAACGACTTCCGCGAGCTGCTCGCGGAGCCCTCGATCGACGCCGTGGTTGTGGCGACTCCGGATCACTGGCATGCCGCGATCGGCATGGCTGCCGTTCATGCAGGCAAGGACATTTACCTCGAAAAGCCGCTCGGCCTCAGCCTCGATCAGAACCGCGCGATGCAACAGGCGTGCGCGGCGACGGGTCGTATTTTTCAATACGGCACGATGCAGCGCGCGCAGGGAAATCTGCGGCAGGTCGTCGAGGTCGTGCGCAACGGGCTGATCGGAAAAGTGGAGCGTGTCGATGTCTGGTGCGGCGGCGGTGCGTCTGGCGGTGGAGACCCAAAGGAAATTCCAGTGCCCGAAGGTCTCGACTACGAGCTTTACATCGGCCCTGCACCGATGCGCCCATGCACTCCGTCGCGGATCACAAACGGGGGATCCTGGTTTATCTCGGACTACAGCATCGGCTTCATCGCAGGATGGGGCGCGCATCCGCTCGACATCATGATCTGGGGAATCGATTCCGATCTCGCCGGACCGGCCACTTATTCAGGCACGGGCAAGTTCCCGACATCCCGCCTGTTCGACACCTGCTATGAATGGGACGTGAACATCGGATTTGCCGACGGAGTCAAAGCACACTTCATGTCGGAGAACCTCGCGATGCCGGTCGTGACCGAATACCTGCACCAGCCTTTTGAAAACGGCACCACGTTTTTCGGAACCGAAGGCTGGGTCTGTGGCAGCCGCAACGGCGTCGATGCCAGCGACCCGCGCCTGCTCCGGCTCAAGCCGCGGCCCGCCGGGAAGCACGTCCGTTACGCCACCAATTACTACAAGGGCTTTCTCGATTCGGTTCGCGACCGCACGCCGTCGCTTTGCACCGTGGACGAGGCGGTGCGCTCCGACGCGATGAGCCATGTCTCGCTCATGGCGATCAAGTCTGGACAAACCGTGACGTGGGATCCGAAGGCCTGCCGCATCGTTTCGCCGGAGCCGCTCAATCGCTGGATGAACATTCCGACGCGCGGCGATTGGGCCACTGTTTAACAACGAACCAGATAGAAAATCATGACCATCGGTTGCTTCGCACTCATTCATCCATTCAGCCCGCTCGACGCGCAGCTCGCGCAGATCGCCGCTTGGGGTTTCAAACACGCCGACGTGACCGACAATGGCGACGGCGCCACGCTCGGCACGGAGTTCGGCTTTGCGGCCGTCGCCTCGCTCGACGCCAACCCGCACGATGTCCGGCGGCAATTCGAGGCGCACGGAATCACGATCACCTCCTGGTGCGCCCACGCGAACCTGCTCGACCCTGCATCGCCGGCGCGCTTCGGAACCTCGCAGATCATGAAGGCGATCAAGTCCGCCGCTTTGATCGGGGTGAAACACGTCATCACCACCGAGGGAGAACCGCACACGAAATTCGGTCACGCGCTCACGACTGACGAACAGATTTTCAGCATCCGCGAAAAATTGCACGAACCGCTGCGGCTCGCCGCCAACCTTGGCGTGAAGCTGCTTCTCGAACCGCACGGTCCCGTGAGCGACAACATCGCGCTGGTCGAGCGCGTACTCGATGCGTGCGACTCGCCGGCGCTCGCGCTCAATCTCGACACCGGCAACCTCTGGCTTGGCGGCGGCGATCCGATCGAGTTCGTCCGCAAGTTCGGATCGAAGATCGAGCATGTGCATTGGAAGGACATGCCCGCGGAGATGACCGCCAAACGCGGTTCCTGCTTTGGCTGCGGCATGGCGACCATCGCGCTCGGCGAAGGCGTGGTCGGGATCGCCGAAGTTGTTGCCGAGTTGAAGAAGGTCGGCTTCAACGGGCACACCACTCTCGAAATCGCGGGCGAGCGGGCCGTGCTTGCAAGCCGTGACTTTCTTCAGAAACTTTGATTCCCTGACACTATGGACAAGCCCTCGACATCAGAATCCTGCTGCGGCACGACCTGCGAGCAGACACTCGCGTTCCTTGTATTGCGCGCCTGGCTCGGCATCCGCGCCCTGCTCACCGGCATCGAGAAATACACCGACATCACCAAAATCCAAAAGCCGCTCATCGATCCGGTCACCGGCATGGAAGACCCGAGCGGCGCGATGATTGAAGCGACGCAAAAGGTTTACGGCTGGAGCCATTACCACGCGATTCCGGCGAGCCTGCAAACGAAGTTCGCCAACGAACCGCTGCTCTTTCCGTTCGTGACGAAGATTTTCTACGGCCTTCTCGGGCCGGCGTTGATCGCGCTCGGCCTGATGCTGCTCGTCGGCATCGGCACTCGCGTTTCCCTTTTCCTGCAAGGCCTGCTCTACGTGGCGCTGACAGCCGGGCTGATCCTCATCAGATCCGATGACGGAGTGGCGTGGCTGGGCATTCACGTCGCGCTGATCGCGTTCGCGCTCGTGCTTGCGAAGCACAACAAGCTCGCGATTCTAAAGAAGTGGTGACCCGCCTTTCTCGATGAACAACGACACCTCCTCGTCCATGACGCGCCGCGACTTTGTCCGGACTGCGGCGGCAGCCACCGGCGGCATCATCCTCGCGAACCCGCGTCGAGCCTTCGCCGCCACGCCTTCGGCCAACGGCAAGATTCGTTACGCGCTCGTCGGCCTCGGCGCGCAGGGCCGCGTGCTGCTCGATGCGTTGCAGAAAATCCAGAACATCGAACTCGTGGCGATTTGCGACATCTGGGACTACGCCCGCACTTACGTTCAGCGACTGCTGAAAAGCACCGGCGTCGAAGTGCGGGCCTACGCGAACATCGAGGAGTTGCTGGAGAAGGAAAAGGACCTCGATGCCGCCATTGTCGCCACGCCCGATTTCTGGCACGCGCCGATCACCAACGCCTGCCTCAAGCGCCGGGCTGAACGTTTATTGCGAGAAGATGATGAGCAACACCATCGAGAGCGCCCGCTCGATGGTTCAGACGATGCGCTCGACCGGCAAGCTTCTCCAAATCGGCCACCAGCGCCGGAGCAATCCGCGTTATCGTTTTGCCCTCAACCGACTGCTTCGGGAAGCGAAGCTCTGCGGCCAGCTCACCGCCGCGCAAGCGCAGTGGAATCGCGCTGCGTCGCCGGACCTGACCTGGCCGAAGAAGTCCGATATTCCCGCCGAAGTGTTGAAGAAATACGGCTACGCCGACATGCACCAGTTCCGCAACTGGCGCTGGTTCAAGGCGCTTGGCGGCGGCCCGCTCAGCGATCTCGGCGCGCACCAGATCGACATCTTCAACTGGTGGTTCGGAACTCATCCCCGCTCGGTGATGGCCAGCGGGGGCGTGGATTACTACAAGAACCGCGAGTGGTATGACAACGCGATGGTCGTCTATGAGTATCCCACGCCCGAGGGCACGATCGCCCGCGCGTTCTACCAGGTGCAGACCACGACGAGTGCCGGCGGTGGTTACTTCGAATACTTCATGGGTGACCAGGCTTCACTCAAGATGTCCGAGAACCCTCGCCTGTGTGTCATTTACCGCGAAGCCTCCGCGCCTCCGTGGGATGACTTGCTCGCAAAGAACTACATCCGCGCGCAGCAGGCTGTTGCTCCCGCATCCGGCGACGCCGATCAAAAAGTGGACGTCCGCGAAACCGCAGCGCTCGCCACGTATGACATCCCGGTGACTTTCAGCAAGGCCATCCATCAGCCGCACCTTGAGAACTTCTTCGACACCATTCGCGGCAAAGCCACGCTGAACTGTCCCGCCGACGAAGCATTCGCCAGCGAATACGTCATCTACAAAGCCAACGAAGCGATTGACGCCCGTAGAACCATCGACATGAAGCCGGAAGAGTTCACCGTCGCTTGACGCTGACCCTCTCGAACCCCACTGTTATCCCGCACTTATTATGAAACACGCAGCACTCCTGACTCTCATTGCTCTAACCACGCACACCGCCTTCGCTGAAGACGCAAAGGAAAAACTCACCACGCAATTTCCCCCGCCGCTTGTCATTGGCACCCCGGTAAATGTAACCGTCCCCAACCTGGAGCCTCCGCAGAAGAGCGACGTGCCTGAATTGCTCGTGCCCGCGGGAACAAAGAACCTCGCGCTGAACAAGACGGTAACCTCAAGCACACCCGAGCCGTTGCTCGGCACACTCGATCTCGTCACCGACGGAGACAAGGCTGCTGACGAAGGATGCTTTGTCGAACTGGCAGCCGGCAAGCAATGGGTGCAGATCGACCTGGGGCAGGTCTCCGACATTTATGCGCTCTGGGTGTGGCATTTCCATTCGCAAAAGCGCTCGTATAGCGACGTCATCATCCAAGTGTCGGACGATCCCGATTTTCTAAGCAAGGTAACTACAGTTTTCAATAATGACCACGACAACAGTTCCGGCCTGGGAGTTGGAACGGACTTCGCCTATTACGAGAAATACACGGGCAAGCTTATTTCGGTGAAAGATGGGGTCAAAGGCCGCTATGTCCGCCTGTATAGTAACGGGAACACGACTAACAAGTCGAACCACTATATCGAAGTCGAGGTCTTCGGAAAACCGGCGTCCTAGTAATAAGTCCGGCATGATTTAATGAACCCAGTTGCCGGCATCGCTTCGCCTGCTGACTGGAAGCAATTGCTGGCGCTGCTTGTTGCGTTCGTGCTTGCTCTTGCGCTGCGACTCGTCGCGCTCGATGCAAGGCCGATGCACACGGACGAGGCGGTGAATGCCTTTCTCCTCGGCGGTATCCTTCAGGACGGTGACTATCATTACGATCCGGTTGACCGGCATGGCCCCGTCTTTCACGTCCTGGCCTGGTGTGTCGCAAAGGCGCGAGGTTGCACCGACTTTGCTTCACTGAATGAAGTAACTCTAAGACTTGTTCCGGTCATCGGAAGCTTGTTTGTCTTTCCGCTTCTTTGGGTGCTGCGGCGCGAGTTGGGCGGCACCGCGATTCTTTTCGGCTTCTTATGGGCGGCGTGCCCGCTGCCTCTCTACTACTCGCGTTATGCCATCCATGAGACCTTGTTTGTCACGGCCACGCTTGCATCCATCCTTGCACTCTTTAGGAGCGCAGAATCGTTGCGGGTTGGCTGGGCGGTTGCGCTTGGAGCCGGCCTGGCGCTCATGCTTGCAACCAAGGAAACAGCCATCATTCAATACTCAGCCCTGGCCATTGCTGTATTGGTGGTCTGGCGCAAACCTCCCGCAGGATCGCCCCGGCGATACCTTGTCTTTGTCCTGACTACATCCCTGGCTTTTGTATTTGTAGCCACCTTTCTATTCACCTGGGGCTTTCGCCATTTCTCAGCGATGCTTGACCTGCTGGCAGCAGGTCGTGGTTACCTGAGCCGGGCAGGGGGTCAGGGTCATGAAAAAGCCGCCGGCTACTACTTTCATCTTCTGGCTTTGGGTTATGCGGGGCCATGGTTGTTGGTCTTGACTCTCATTGGCTGTATAAGTGCATGGCGCACGCAGAATCGTCCCGTCCTCTTGCTTGTTGTTTACGGAGTTCTGTCTGCCGCCGTCTATTCAGCCATCCCTTACAAAACTCCGTGGCTGACTCTGAACTTCTGGATGCCCTCAGCCATCGTTGCGTGCCACGGGGCGCTGGCCCTGTGGGAAGTTGGTCGTCATACGACTGCGCGTGTCGTCGCCGTGTTCTTGGGGATTGTCCTGATTCTTTGCACGGCTGTGGACACGCGCCGGCTGGTTTTTCAAATACCCGCGGACGAAACCAACCCGCTTGCTTACAATCATACCTACCCGGACATTCTGAGGCTGGCTCCCGAGGTTGCCCGCATGGCCTCAACACTGGCTTCGTCCCCGAGCATTGCGGTGATGGCGGAGGATCCCTGGCCGCTGCCTTTTTACCTCAGACACTTTCCCCGCGTCGGCTATTGGCAGCCTGGCATTGAACCCAGCGACCCGCCTGACATAGTCATTGCCTCGACCGATGAAATGGACAGCATCGCCCTGCTTGTCTCCGGCAGACGCCCCCACTTTTTTGGTGGACGCCCCGGGTTGGTGTTTGTCTTGTTCGAGCCGGCGAAACCATGAGCGCCCCGCCAGTTCACAGCTTCCGGCACCATGCCATGGCTGCGCTCTTTGAAGTCCGCATCGCCGGAGAGGAAGAAGCATTCGCCGCCGGTGCCGCCCACGAAGCCTTTGCCGAAGCCGATCGCATGGAAGCTCTTCTCAGCCGGTTTCTCCCGCACAGCGAAATCGCCGCCATTTCGCGGCTTGCTCCCGGCGAATCGCTTCAATTGTCCGAGCCGACCGCAGCCTGCCTGGCGGTGGCCATCGAGATGGAACGGCTCACGCTCGGCGCTTTCTCCATTCACGCCACAGCCCTGCGGCACGGCGAATCTCTTCCGCGATGGGAACTCGACTCCGGCCACCTGCGCGTGCTGTCCGGCGCATGTCATTTCGACCTGGGGGCCATCGGCAAAGGATTCGCCCTCGATCGTATGGCTGCAATTCTTCGGGAATGGGGCGCGCCGTCCCATCTGATTGTCAGCGGCGGAAGCAGCGTGCTGGCTGGAGAAGCGCCTTCCGGCAGCAAAGGCTGGTCTGTAAGTGTGGGTGCCGACACCACGCCCACGGAGCTGGCTGTTCAACACTCCGCTCTTGGCGCTTCCGGTCTCTCGGTCAAGGGCAACCACATTACCGATCCTCGAACCGGCCAGCCCGCCACAACTCGCGAACGCGCCTGGGTGCTGGCAG
Organism: uncultured Verrucomicrobiae bacterium; assembly: GCA_963751395.1. Classification (GTDB taxonomy): domain Bacteria; phylum Verrucomicrobiota; class Verrucomicrobiia; order Chthoniobacterales; family Chthoniobacteraceae; genus CAVVUC01. The sequence continues at coordinate 1,096,453 of CAVVUC010000002.1, forward strand.
GATCGGCAGCCGAGGCGGATGCTCTCTCGACCGCCTGCATGGTCCTGAGCGATCGGGAAATCGAATCACTGGCCGCCGCTCGTCCAGACATCACCATTTGGATAACTACCGTCAACGGGCTTCAGCGCCTGGCGCCTGCGCCTTGACCTGATCAGTTCAGCCGGATGCCCTGGTTTCCGAAGGGTTTCGCCAACTTTGGCAACAAGGGAGAACCAGCCAAGCCGGGATGCCAGGACTTTGCGCGGGCACAGTCAAATGATACGATTACACCAGTCATGCCGCGAGAACGCCAACGGCGTTCCATCCCTCAGCCCAGGGTTGCGAGGAACGAGCTACCCTGGGTAATGGATACAAAATGCAAACCAACCCTGAATGGGTTGAATCCATCGCGCCCGGCTTGCGAAGGATGAAACCCTTTCTGGGTTTGTCCTGTTGTTTGTGACGGTCCCCAAGGTGGCGCGCGGCGCGCAACCCTGGGCTAAAGGATCGAACGCCGTTGGCGTTTGCGGAGCATTCACGCAAGTCCACCGTGTAAATCATATGACACCGCTCGGAGCGAAGGCGGGCGGCGCAATCCCGCGATCCACACAGGGCGACGTTTGCGGGGTTCCTCGCTGCGCTCGGAATGACACGCTTGGGGACCGTTCAGTAAAATGGGGAGTCCTCTTTTTTATGCAAAACGGAATGATACAACTTACACATTCATGCCGCGAGAACGCCAACGGCGTTCCATCCCTCAGCCCAGGGTTGCGAGGAACGAGCTACCCTGGGTAACGGATACAAAATGCGACCCAACCCTGAATGGGTTGAATCCATCGCGCCCGGCTTGCGGAGGATGAAACCCTATCAGGGTTTGTCCTGTTGTTTGTCACGGTCCCAGGGTGGCGCGCGGCGCGCAACCCTGGGCTGAAGGATCGAACGCCGTTGGCGTTTGCGGAGCATTCACGCAAGTCCACCGTGTAAATCGTATGACTCCACCCGGAGCGAACCGCAAAACATAAGAAGCATAAGCCCGCGCCGCCTTATTCGGCGGGCTTGTTCAACCAGGGGTGCAGTCGGAGGGCTCGTGCCTCGCCTCCGCTACACCCTTTAGTGTTAGGCGTTGCGGTCATTTGGAAGCCTTTCGTGTAGCGACCTCATCTGCTAGCGTAAGCGGCCAAGACGGGGATCTGAAGTATTCGGGACGGTCTTTGCGATACTTGTTATGAAGCGCGATGTAATCTGAGTTGAATTTGGAGCCGGCAACACCAAGCGAGGGGTATCGACGGAGCGCATTCTGCTTGGATGCTTCTTCTGTCGTTATTGGGTTCTGAGGTTCGGCTCGTGTGGCGGACTCGTGGTCTGCTGCTGCGGCGGAAACTAGCGCGTAGAGTCGCCGAAGCGGCTCGGGGTGGAGATAGAGAGCATAAGCGCCTCCAAGAAAGTAGGAGACCGTAGAGAATGCGCTCAAAGGTCTTCCAGCGCTGAATGCGGGTTTCGTGCTCAAGCTCCAGGCGGCGCGCCTCGATCCGGTTCTGTTCTGCCTGCATCAGTTGCCGTTGGCGAGCGGCTTCCTGCGCTGGCGTGAGAGGAATCCGCGAAGGTGCCTCAAGCCGTTTGCGCTTCCAATCACTATAAAGCTTTGCGGCTACAATGTAGGTCTCAAGGATCATGGAAAAGATACGCGAGCATCGGCTAACATGTGAGTCTGCGACTGCAAAAAAAGTCTGGTCTCATATTAGAGTTGCGTTTGATGTACCTGGGCGGCAGGGGGAAGGTCAATGACAATTCCTGAGTCTTTGGAGCGGCTGAAAGGGGCGTTGGGGCTGAGGCATTTCTCCTACGCCACGGAGAAGGCCCATTCGCTGTGGGGCCAGTGGTATATGGAAGCGGTACGGGCCTGTCCGCCCGATTGGAGTTTCTCCTGTTTCCCAAAGTTGGCGAAGCGCTTTGGGAACGTATTCTTTTCTTGAACCTCTGTTTCCCTATTCAGCGCCAATTGTCGCGGCGGACCACGGCCAGCGCTCCGGGCGTGCGACTGGGCAGGAATCTTGCAGCACGCTGCCAGGTCGAAGACCGGGAGCCGGTCCACGGTGGTTGAAGTCACAAAATGCGGGTGCTTTTCCCGCATGTCTCAACGGCTGCGCATGGCGAGCGATCGCACCCGCGCGAGTTCTCCCAATGCCGGACTGTGGAGAACTATTCGCGAAAAAATTCGGCGGTGATGTCTCGCGCGCCATGCAACACGCGCGCGATTTCAATGCCATCCTCAATCGGACGGTAAAATACGAGATAACTTCCGATGGGAAACAAGCGAAGGTTGGAAGCGAGTTCTTCGACGGCTTTGCCGAGATGCGGCTGCGCTGCGAGAGTGTGGAAAATCGTCTCAAATCGCTCTAAAAGCTGGTTGGCAGCGCGTTCGTTGTCCTGGGCTATGTAAGCCCAAACCTCCACCGCGTCAGACTCGGCAGCCGGGGCGCGGATGATTCTTGCCATGTTAAGCGTCGGACTTGCGGGACGCGAGAAGTGCCCGGCCCTTGGCCTTTATTTCTTCGGAATTCCATGCCGCGCCTTCGCCACGGTCGAGCTGCTCAATGCCGACCATCACTTTGGCGCGCAATTCCGTAATCCTTGCCTGTCGCAATTCCTCGCGAGCGCGCAATTCCGCGATGGCATCGGACACGGCCTCACTCTCGTTGACATAGCGACCGGATTTCATCGCTTCTTCGAGGAAGCGTTCGTCTTCGTCTCTTAAAGTGATGGCAATGGTGGTCATGGGTCGCACTGTATCAGACGGATGCGCGGCAAGCAACAATGGTCGCGGTGTTGGTTTGCACGCTTCGGAAGCGTTGCCGAAGTGACAACTGCGCGCGGTTCGTAATACACTTGCCACATTCCCGGCAGGGAAACGGAGTTTCAAGCGGCTGCCGCGCTCCCAAAGCGCGGAGCTAACTTTGGGAACGAGTCCCCATGAACTGCGTTCACCACGCAGCATGTAAATTTCGAGACAGCCGCGTCCGTCGTTATTTGGCTAGTTTTGACCGATTTCGGCCTATTTACGGAGTAGATGGGAATTAACCGCAGAAGGTTTAACCGCAAAGAACGCAGAGAGCACAGAGAAGAAGAACTCTTCTTACTGGCCACCGCTCGTCCAGACATCACCATTTGGATAACCACCACCGATGGGCTTCGGCGCCTCGGGCCTGCGCTTTTAGCTGATCGGTTACATCAGACCAATCCGCGCGCCTTGAGTTTCTCATACACCTCGGGATGATGAATTTTCAGGCAATCCGGGCAGATATCGTGACTGAAGTCCGCGTCGGAGTGTGTCGAGATATACTTTTCCACGCTCTGCCAGTAACCGGTGTCATTACGGATGCCCTTGCAGTGAGAGCAGATCGGCAGCAAGCCGTGCAACGTCTTCACCTCCGAAAGCGCCTCTGCAAGCTCGGCTGTGATGCGGTTCAGCTCGAGCCGGCACATGATCTCGCGAGCGAGCGCCTCCAGGGCTTTCTTCTGCTCCGTCCCAAGCGGACGCGGCTTGCGATCGATCACGCAAAGCGTCCCGAGGGCGTTTCCGTCCCGATCGATCAACGGCGCGCCTGCATAGAAGCGGATATGCGGGTCGGAGGTAACCAAAGGGTTGGTTGAAAAGCGCTCATCCGCCATTGCGTCCTGCACCACCATCACCTCGTCCCCAAGAATCGCATGGGCGCAGAAAGCATGATCGCGGGGTGTTTCATTCGTCTCAATGCCAATCTTGGCCTTGAAGCATTGCCGGTCCGAGTCCACGAATGAAATCATCCCGACGGGCGTCTGGCAGATCGTCGTGGCCAGGAAAACAAAGTCATCGAATGCCTGCTCCGCGGACGTATCCAGCATCCGGTAGCTCTTGAGAGCTGCAAGGCGTTTGCTTTCTTTCTTGGGTTTGGGCGCAGGCATTTTCTACAGGAGTGAGAAATCGGGGCAAAATTTCAGCCTCAGATCATTAGCAGAGGGTGCGATTAGGGTCAAATGGCAACAGTCAGGTGCCGCGGACCGGGAACGGTTCATGGAAACAAGCGCCTTTTTTAACGTCGGCCCGGGCTGACCAGAAGAAGGTTTCGATTTTTTGAAAGCATTCTGTTGACACAAAACGGGATTTCTAAGACACGTTTCAGCCCGCGAGGAAAAACCCAGCCATCGAATCTCATGATTTCGTCAAAAAGTATTGCCAAGTTCCGATGGTTGATACACTCTCCGCGCGCATACTTTTTCACTGACAAGTAATGGCGAATTTTTTCCCACGCTGGAGTAACTGGCTTCCCATCAAAGTCGCTGTGATCGCGGCTGTGCTCGGCACGGCGGTGATGGCCGGCGTGTGGTATTACTTCACGCCGAAATACACGCGGATCGGTTACATGCCCATCCAGCCCGCGCCGTTTCCCCACGACATCCACGCAACGCAGCTCGGGATGGACTGCCGCTATTGCCACAGCTTCGTGGAAGTGGCCGCCCACTCGAATGTGCCCAACACGCAGGTCTGCATGAACTGCCACACGCAGGTGCAGAAGGAGAATCCGAAGCTCGCGACGGTGCGCGAGAGCTGGAAGAGCGGACAGCCGATGAGCTGGGTGCAGATTCACAAGACGCCCGACTACGCTTATTTCAATCACTCGGCGCACGTGAATCGCGGCGTGAGCTGCTACAGTTGCCACGGGCAGATCAACCAAATGGCGGTCGTGCATCAGGTTCAGCCGTTGAGCATGGCGTGGTGTCTCGACTGCCATCGCAATCCGGAAAACAACCTGCGTCCGCGCGAGCAGGTGTTCAATCTCGACTGGCGTCCCGAGCAGGAGAATCCACAGGCTTTCATCGCAAAGTTCGGCACGCCGCCCGGCGAGGAGGACCGCGATTTTTCGAAGGTTGTGAATCTTACCCAGCAGGAAATCGGAAGCACGATGGCACATAAAATGGGCGTGAAACCGCCGACAACGAACTGCTGGGGGTGTCACCGATGAAGAACATTTTCCAACACCCACCCGAACCGGCGACCGGCAGGAAATACTGGCGCAGCCTCGAAGAACTGGCGGAGACTCCGGAGTTCAAGGAGCGGCTGGAGCGCGAGTTTCCGCAGGGTGCGGCGGAGTTCAACGGCGACGAAGTTTCGCGCCGCCATTTCCTGAAAATCATGGGCGCATCGACGGCGCTGGCGGGCGTCGGGTTGAGCGGATGCCGGCGCGGGGAGCTGCATCTTGTGCCGTTTACCAAGAGCGTCGAGTGGGCGATCCCCGGGAAGCCGCTGTTTTACGCAAGTTCGATGCCGGCTCGCGACGGCTACATTCCGCTGATCGTCGCCACGCACGACGGACGCCCGACGAAGATCGAGGGCAATCCGCTGCATCCGATCAGCAACGGCGCCACAAACTCATTTGCGCAGGCGTCGGTGCTCGATCTCTACGACCCGGATCGATCCAAAGTTTTCAAGAGCAGCGGCGAACAGGTCGATGCTGCGCAGTTCGCTGCCAATCTCGACCAGATCATCAAAGGCCTGGAAGCCGACGGCGGGGCGGGGCTGGCGTTCCTCGTCGAGGAAAACAACTCGCCCACTCGCGAGCGTCTCCGCGCGGAGATCGAGCGCAAATACCCGTCCGCCCGCTGGTGCGTTTATGAGCCGCTGGGTTCCGATGCAAAAACGGAAGCGCTGAACATCGCCTACGGACCCGGCGTCCATGTCTCGAGTGCGATCGACAAAGCCGACGTGATCCTCGCGCTCGACTCGGATTTCCTCGGCTTCCCGGAAGGGACCCTCGAAGACATCCGCGCATTTTCATCGCGTCGCCGCGTCGGGAAACCCGGCGACAAAATGAACAGGCTCTACGTCGTCGAGAACCGCTACACCGTGACCGGCGGCATGGCCGATCATCGGCTGCGCGTGCCGGCCAGCCACATCGGTGCGTTCGCGCTCCAGCTTGCGGAACAAGTTGCCGCGCTCACCAGCGACTCCGGACTCGCCAAACTGACGCAGTCGATCCAGAAGCCGGCGGTGCCCGTGAAGTTCACGGACAAGTGGGTCGAGGAGACGGCCAAAGACCTCGTCGCCGCGAAAGGCGCGAGCCTTGTGCTGGCCGGACCCCGCCAGCCGGTTGCGGTGCAGTTGCTGGTCCAGTCGATCAACTCGGCGCTCGGCAATCTGGGCAAGACCGTCATCGGGCGGCAGCAGTTCACGAAGCCGGGCATTTCGATCGCGGAACTTCGGCGCGAGATCGACAACAAGAAGATCACCACACTTTTCATCCTCGGCGGCAACCCGGTTTACAACGCGCCGGCGGATTTGAACTGGGCGAAGGCGCAGGCTTCCGTTCCGAACGTCATTCGCCTTGGGCTTCACGAGGACGAGACGTCGAAGGTCGCGAAGTGGCACGTGCCGGCCGCGCATTATCTCGAAGCATGGGGCGACGGCCGCACCGCGGATGGAGCTTACGTTTCGGTTCAGCCGATGATTCTCCCGCTCTACGGCGGCTGGTCGGAGCTGGACATTCTTGCGCGCCTCGCCGGCTTGCCGAAACCGCAGGGGCCGGAACTGGTTCAGGAGACGTTCCGCCAGGTTGGCAAACCGGGCGACTTCAATGCCGACTGGAACAAGTTTTTGCACGACGGTTTTGTTGCCGGCAGCAATGTGAACGGGCGTGTGCTTTTCTTCATGGCATCCGCCGCAGCGGCTCAGGTGCAGGAAAAGGCGGCGCTGCCTCCGGTGGCGGGACCGGACGCGATCGAGGTCGTGCTCGTGGCCGATGCGCGGGTCGATGATGGCCGTTACGCCAACAACGGCTGGTTGCAGGAGTCGCCCGACCCGATCACGAAACTTACCTGGGACAACGCCGCGCTGATCAGCCCTGCGACGGCCGAGAAGCTCGGATTGGACACCAGGCCGGATCTCGGACGGGTCGAGTTCGAGGTGGTCGAAGTGAAATTTGACGATGCGCGCCGCATCGAAATTCCGGTGCTGGTCACGCCCGGCCATGCCGACAACTCGCTGACCATTTCGCTCGGATACGGGCGCACGATGGACGGGATGATTTGCAAGGGAACCGGCGTCAACGCGTATCCGCTCCGCACCACAGCGCAGCCGTATTTCGCGGTAGGCGCAAAGGTGAAACCGACCGGCGCGAAGTATCGTCTTGCGGTCACACAGGGCCATCACAACATGGAAGGCCGCGCGCTGGTTCGCGAAGCGACGATGGAGCGTTACCAATCGCATCCCGATTTCGCGAAGAAGATGTTCATGGATGCCGAACTGCCGGCCGGTGGGAATCCGTCGCTCTACACGCACCCGCCGCTGGACGCCGCGTGGCAGTGGGGAATGGCGATCGACCTGAACACATGCACCGGCTGCAACGCCTGCGTCATCGCCTGCCAGTCGGAAAACAACACGCCGATCGTCGGAAAAGACCAGGTCATCAACGGACGCGAGATGCACTGGATTCGGATGGATCGCTACTTCGCCAGCATGGACGCGCACGATCCCGATCCGGAGATGGTCATGCAGCCGATGCTTTGCCAGCAGTGCGAAAACGCGCCGTGCGAAACGGTCTGCCCGGTCAACGCGACCGTCCACAGCGACGACGGCTTGAACGTGATGGCGTACAACCGCTGCATCGGCACGCGGTATTGCGCGAACAACTGCCCGTTCAAGGTGCGCCGCTTCAACTTCTTCGACTACGGCCAGCGCCCGATCCAGCACATCAAGCACGGACCGCTCGAGGCGCAGGGACTTTACTTCGGACCGCTCACGAAAAAGGGGTCGCCGGAAACGATCAAGATGCAGCGCAACCCGAACGTCACTGTTCGCATGCGCGGCGTCATGGAGAAATGCTCGTTCTGCGTGCAGCGCATCCAGGAGGCAAAGATCGCCGCGAAGGTGAAGGCCGGCGGAACCGACGAGGTCGTGATCCCGACCGATTCGTTCCAAAGCGCCTGCCAGCAGGCGTGCCCGTCCGAGGCGATCGTGTTCGGTAACTTGAGTGACCCGGACAGCAAGGTCGTGAAGTTGAAGGCGCAGGAGAAGAACTACCGGCTGCTCGAATACCTCAATGTCTCGACGCGCGTGAGTTATCTCGCCAGAATCCGCAACCCCAACATGCACATGCCGGATGCAAAGAAAGTCGCGGCTTTTCAGTTCGAAGAAGAACACGCCGCTCCGAAACACGAACAAGCGGCTCCCGCTCATGGAGGTGCTTCCTGATGTCCACCGGAATCACAGGTTCGCCTGAAGAAATCGCAGCCGTCACGCGGGTTCCGCTGATTCTCAACCAGCGCAAGCCGGGTTGGATCACGGAGAACATCTCGAGCATCGTCGAGGCAAAGACACCGTTCTGGTGGTGGGTTGCGTTTGCGATCACCGCCCCGACGGCGTTGTTCGGTTTGTTCTGCATCGGCTATCAAATCTCGACCGGCGTCGGTGTCTGGGGAGAAAACCACCCGATCGGCTGGGCGTGGGACATCACGAACTTCGTGTTCTGGATCGGCATCGGTCACGCCGGCACTCTGATTTCGGCGATCCTTTATTTGACGCGCCAGAAATGGCGCACGTCGATCAACCGTGCCGCAGAGGCGATGACGTTGTTCGCGGTGGTTTGCGCCGCGATCTTCCCCGGCATCCACGTCGGTCGCGTCTGGATGGTCTGGTTTCTCGCGCCGGTGCCGAATCAATACGCGATCTGGCCGAACTTCCGGAGTCCGCTGTTGTGGGACGTGTTCGCGGTCTCGACTTACTTTACCGTGTCGGTGCTGTTCTGGTACACGGGGCTTGTGCCGGATCTCGCGACGCTGCGCGACCGCGCGAAAACGCGCGGCAAGAAATTCTTCTTCACGCTTTTCGCGCTGGGCTGGCGCGGATCGAACCGTCAGTGGCGTCACTACGAAATGGCGTATCTGCTTCTCGCCGGTCTCTCGACTCCGCTGGTGCTCTCCGTGCATTCGGTCGTGTCCTTCGACTTCGCCACGTCGGTCATTCCCGGCTGGCACACGACGATCTTCCCGCCCTACTTCGTCGCGGGCGCGATCTTCGGCGGCTTCGCCATGGTGCTGACGATCATGCTGCCGGCGCGTCTGATTTATCCGCAGCTCAAGGACATGATCACGGCGCAGCATGTGGACAAGATGGCGAAGATCATTTTGCTGACCGGCTCGATCGTTGGCTACGCCTACATCATGGAGTTGTTCATCGCCTGGTACGGCACGAATCCGTTCGAGCGTGCGGCCTTCTACAACCGCGTGTTCGGTCCCTACTGGTGGGCCTACCTCTGCATGATGAGCTGCAACGTCATTTCGCCCCAGATCTTCTGGTTCAAGAAATGCCGCTACAATCTCGTGGTCGTCTTCACCGTCTGCATGTTCGTGAACGCGGGCATGTGGTTCGAGCGATTCGTGATCATCGTCACCTCGCTCGCGCAGGACTTCCTGCCGTCCTCGTGGCACATGTATCATCCGACATGGGTCGAGATCTGGACCTTCGTCGGCACGTTCGGGATTTTCCTTTCGCTGTTCCTTTTGTTCATGCGTTATCTGCCGATGATCGCGATGTCGGAAGTGAAGATCGTTCTGCCCGAAGCCAATCCACATCATCACACCGAAGGCTCCGGTGTCGGGATGCTGGCCCACCACGCCTTTGAGGACGAGGGCGAAGAAAAACAGGAGGCGAAATAGCAATGCCTGGAGAACAACGAAAAGTCTATGGGCTGGGCGCGCAGTTCCCAACTGCCGAGGCCCTGTTCAGCGCGGCTGAAAAGGTTCGCGACGCCGGTTTCAAGCGGTGGGACGTGCATTCGCCGTTCCCGATTCACGGCATGGACAAGGCCATGGGGCTTGGTAAATCGTGGCTCAGCGCGGTCGTCCTTTGCGGCGGCATTACGGGATTGCTGACGGCAGTCATCCTCCAGTGCTATCCGTCGCTCATCGAATACAAGCTCATCGTTCATGGCAAACCGACCAACTTCATGACGGTACCGGCGTTTTTTCCGATCATGTTCGAACTCACGGTGCTGCTCTCGGCTTTTGCCTGCGTCGGCGCGCTGCTCGTGTTCAATCAGCTTCCGAAATGGTATCACCCCATTTTCAACTGGGACCGTTTCGCCAAGGCCACCGACGACGGGTTCTTCCTCGTCATCGAATCGCGCGATCCGAAGTTCTCCGAAACGAAAACGCGGCAGTTGCTCGAGGAAATCGGCGGCGAGCACATCACCCTTGTGCATGACTGACCATGCTTAGATATTTCTTCCTCATTTTTGTTTTGGGCTGCTTTCTGGTCGTCGCGCTCGCCGGCTGGCGCGGTCAGACCAGCACCAAGCCTCCCATCCAGATTTTCCCCGACATGGTCCGCCAGCCCAAGGTGAACCCGCAGGTTCCGAGCGATTTCTTTGCGGATGGACGCGCGGCCCGCGCGTCAGTTCCCGGCACGGTGCCCATGGGTTATGTGGTGCCAAACGCGTACTACACGACTGGCGGGAACAACCACAAATTCGCCAGCACACCCGGCGGATTCTCGAAAGGCGTCGATTATTTCAACACCGGAAAACTCGGTGACAGTTATGGCGAAGGCTTCCCGATCGAAGTCACGCCCGAACTGATGGCGAGGGGCAAAGAGCGGTTCGACATCAACTGCACACCCTGTCACGGTGCGCTCGGCCTCGGCAACGGAATCGTCGGGCAATACGGCCTCGTCGCCATTGCGAACCTTCAGCAGGACCGGATTCGCACGATGCCGGAGGGGCAGATTTTCAACACGATCACCAACGGCAAGAACACGATGGGAGCCTACGGATCGAACATTACCGTGGAGGATCGCTGGGCGATCATCGCCTACATTCGCGCGCTACAGCGGAGTCAGTTCGCCAGGCTTGATGACGTGCCGGAAGTTCACCGGGCCGATTTGGACAAACCACAGGAGGCGCCGAAGAAATGAGTTCCACCCCACAACCGAAGCCCGAAATTTTCGACCCCAAGCACGTCGGCGGCGTGTCCGGCACCCTTCTCGCGGTTGGAGCGGCCGGCATTCTCGCCAGCGCCATTGGCGCGGTGATGAACCCGACGCAGTTCGCCTACTCCTGGCTCTTCGGGTTCATGTATTTCTTCACGATTTGCGCGGGCAACCTGTTCTGGACGCTCGTGCATCATGCGACCGACGCCGAGTGGTCTGTCGTTGTCCGGCGGGTTTGGGAAAATGTCGCGTGCCTCATCCCGCTGCTGATTTTGTTTTTCATTCCGATCCTTCTGTTCCGGAAGACGCTGTTCAAATGGTGGGAGATCCCGGTCGGTATGGATGAAGTGCTCGATAAGAAGCGCGCGTTTTTGAATCACCCATTCTTCGTTTTTCGGGCGGCGTTTTACCTCTGCGCGCTTTCTTTCGTCGCCCTCACGATGCGCAAGCTCTCGACCAGACAGGATTCCGACGGAAGTGCGGGGCACACGATCAAGATGCGCAAGCTGGCGTTTGCGGGTATTCCGATCTTCGGCATCTCGCTGACTTTCGGGGCGATCGACTGGCTGATGGGGCTCGACTACAAGTGGTTCTCGACAATGTGGGGCGTTTACATTTTCGCGGGCGCCGCCGGAAGCGCGATGTCGCTGGGCGTGCTTCTCATCACGTTCCTGCGGAGCAAGGGCTACCTCGCGCGCGTCGTCTCGATCGAGCACTACCACGTCATGGGCAAGCTGATGCTCGCTTTCACTGTCTTCTGGGCCTACATCGGATTCAGCCAGTACATGCTGATCTGGTACGCGAACATTCCGGAGGAAACGTCCTATTTCATCCGCCGGAACATCGAGTCATGGAACTACCTGAGCCTCTTCCTTGTCGTCGGTCGTTTCTTTATTCCCTTCCCGCTGCTTCTGCTCCAATGGACGAAGAAAAATCCGAAATACCTCTGCATGGTCGCCGGGTGGATTCTCTTCATGCAGTTGCTGGACATGTATGTGGTCGTGATGCCGATGCTCCATCAAACCGGCGTGAAGTTTAACATCCTCGACCTCTGCGCGCTGGCCGCGATCGGCGCGCCGCTCGCGTTCGTTTTCTTGAAAAACCTGGACAAACGCAGCCTGTTCCCGGTCCGCGACCCACGCATCCTCGAATCGATCAAATTGACGAACTGATATGGCCACCGAACGTCGAACGATTTTAGTGAGCGCCATCTTCCTTTGGGGCATCGTCGCTTTTGCGCTTTTCGCGATCCTCGTTTGCGCCTGGCTCTTCACGAGCAGGCCGGTGGAAAGCGTGGATCAAAAACGTGCGCAACTCCGGATGGAGCGCCTGAAAAAATTGCAGCAGGAAAATCAGCAGAAACTTGAGCAATACGGCTGGGTCGATAAACAGAAAGGCATCGCGCAGGTGCCGATTGCTCGCGCCATGGAGCTTGCCCTGGTCGATCTGAAAAGCCGCAAGGTGCAGGCTTCGAGCGTGAAAGTGGAGGTTCCTTATCCAGCCGGCTTGCAACAAGCGCCTGTGGCAGCCCCCAGTCCTTCCGCAGCCGCTCCCGCCGCTGCTGCTCCGGAGGTGAAAAAATGAACGCCGCAACCACGACTACAGGCCAATCCGACGTGACCTCCCGCGAGATCGAGCAGATTGATCGCGCCATCATCGACGCTTCCGCCCGGACCCCGGTTCTTTTCCTCTACACGACGGCGTTGATGTGGCTGCTTGTTGCCACGGTCCTCGGTTTCATCTCCTCGATCAAACTGCATCATCCCGACTTTTTCGGCGACTGGAGCTGGATGACCTACGGGCGTGTTCGTCCGGCGTATATCGACTGCCTTGCTTACGGGTGGGGGATTCCTGCCGGACTCGGAACCGCGATCTGGTTGATGGCGCGTCTTTGCCGCGTGTCCTTGCGCGCTCCCATGATGCTGGTTTTCGGCACGGCGTTCTGGCACATCGGCGTTGCGGCGGGACTGGTCGGCATCCTTTCCGGAAACAGCACCGGCTTTGATCTGCTCGAGTTCCCGCGGTTCGCGGCGGCAATCATGTTTGTCGGTTATTCGCTGATGGCGGTCTGGGGCGTGGTGATGTTCCGCTTGCGCAGACCGGGTCACATTTACATTTCGCTTTGGTATATCCTCGGGGCATTCTTCTGGTTCCCGTGGTTCTTCGCCGCCGCGTATTTGATGCATGGGACGATGTCCACGGGTGTGATGGGCGCAGTGGTCACCGCGTGGTACGGACAAAATCTGATGTCGCTCTGGTTTGCGATGGTTGGTCTCGGAGCGGTTTATTATTTGATCCCGAAAGTCATCGGCCGCCCCGTGCATAGCTATTCCCTCGCGTCGCTCGGCTTCTGGTCGCTGGCGTTCGTGTCGGGTTGGACGGGAATGACCCATCATACTGGCGGTCCGCTTCCCGCGTGGCTCATCACCGTGAGCATCGTGGCGACCATCTTGATGATCATTCCAATCGCCACGGTGACCCTCAACTACGCGCTGACGATGCGCGGCAGCTACCACATGGTTCACAACAGCCCGACGGTGCGGTTCGTGGTGTTCGGCGCGATCGCGTGGTCGGTGGCAGGTTTGCTCGCCGTCATCACGTCGATGCGTTCGGTGGATCGCATCACGCATTTCACGCACGTCTCTTCAGCAAACACGCATCTGATGCTCTACGCGTTCTACTCGATGGTGATCTTCGGTTCGATGTACTACATCATTCCGCGACTCGTCGGTTGCGAATGGCTCTCGGCGAGCTTCATTCAAATTCACTTCTGGGGTTCCGCATACGGAATCGGCCTCGCCGTGGTGATGCTCTTCATCGGCGGTGTGAACCAGGGGCTGGCCTGGAACAATCCGCAGCTTTCGCCGGTCGATGTGGTCCAGACGCAGACGCCGTATTTGATCGGAGCGAGCGTCGCCTGGATTCTGCTGGCTTCGGCCCATTTCATTTTCTTGCTCCACTTTTTGGCAATGCTTCTGCGTCTCGGTCAGCCGGGCGGCCAGCCGACATTGTTCGCAACGGATGAGGAGGAATAACACAGTGAAACAATTTCCTTTATTATTCGCCGGTATTTTCGCCACGTTCGCGCTGGCCTGGTTCGGCACCGTGGCCGTGCCGGCGACGCAGCTCAAGAACCTGCAGCCCCAGGCCGATGAGGAGCTTGCCGATATTTATCCCGTCAACATCGGCGGCATCGCAGACCAAGGACGCCAGGTTTATGTGGCAAATGGTTGCGTTTCCTGCCACAGCATGGCCTTGCGCGACAAGCATTCCGGCTCAGACCTCGATCGCGGCTGGGGACCCCGCCGGACGGTGGCGCGCGATTACATCTACCAGCAGCCCGCGCAGATCGGCGTGATGCGAAACGGCCCTGATCTCACCAACATCGGCGTCCGCCAGACCAGCGCAGACTGGCATTATCAGCATCTCTACAATCCTCGCTCCGTGACGCCGGGATCAATCATGCCGCCATTCCGCTTTCTGTTTGAGAAAAGGAGAATCATCGCGCAGCGCTCGGCTGATGCCCTCAATCTGACCGGCCCAGATGAGCCGCCAGCGGGTTGGGAAATTGTGCCGACCCCGGAGGCAAAATCGCTCGTCGGATTCCTGTTGTCGCTCGACAGCACGCATCCGCTCAAGGAAGTCAAAGAAATGCAGGAGGCCGCCGCGAAATGAACGAGCCTGAAGATTTCAAGACCGTCTCGATGCATGGGAGTCCCGATCACATCGATTATCAGGAGACGGCGGACATCACGCAGGTGCATGCACCCGCGCGGCGCGAACACACCGAACCCGGTTTTGGCGAAGTGCCCCTGCCGCTCTGGCTCATGGCGGTTTGCGGTGTCACGATCATGTGGGCCGGCGTTTACCTCGGCATGTTCTATGGCGGATTCCGCGGAGACATCTTCAACGAGAGGGACACTTCTCCCAGGCTGATGTTTGCGGAGCAGGGAGCCGCCGCAGGGGCCGACGCTGAGGGCGGGGCCGCCGCTGCTGCGGAGAGTCCGGTCGCGCAAGGCAGGAAACTTTACGCAGCCAATTGCGTCGCCTGCCACCAGCCCACCGGCATGGGAATCCCCGGCCAGTTCCCGCCGCTGGCAAAATCGGAGTATGTGAACGGCGGATCAAAGCGTTTGGGGATGATTTTGCTGAAAGGTGTGCAGGGACCATTGAAGGTCGAAGGTCTGCCATACAACGGGGCCATGCCTGCTTGGGAAAAAGTGCTGACCGACAAGAAAATCGCCGCCATCCTCACTTACATTCGGCAGGAGTGGGGGAACACATCGGGCGAAATCAAGCCCGAGCAGATCGCGGCAGCCCGCAAGGAATTCGCCGGACGCGCCGATCCGTGGACCGAGGCCGATCTGCTGGCGGTTCCCGTAAACGAGGAACTGCCCGGCGGAGCCCCCGCTGGCGCGGCCGCACCCGCAGCGCCAGCTCCTGCCACTGCTCCTGCTGCAAGTTCAGCCGCACCGGCGACACCTGCTGCTCCAGCGCCAGCCGCCGCTCCCGCTGCCAGTCCGGCGGCATCCGCCACGCCCGCTGCTCCAGCAGCGCCTCAACCCGGTCAGTAACCGTTTGTTGGACAGGATCAAAATCACCGGATTTATTCCGTCCGACCAAGACCGGAGCCTATGAAATCATCTGCGGCCAGCTCTGTGGCCCCGGGCATTACAACATGCGCGCCCGGATGATCGTCGAATCGCAGGCGGACTTTGACAACTGGCAGAAGGAAATGGCACAGCTCAGCGGCACCAGCTAAGGGCGTAGTCTTTTCTCCAAATGCAAACTGCAAACATCTGGCTTGTCCGCTTCTCGAAACTGACGGTCTTTGCGGCTCTCGTTCTGATTGCGATCGGCAGTCTCGTTACGACCAACGGGGCTGGCATGGCTTTTCCGGATTGGCCGTTGAGCAATGGTTCGCTCAATCCGACCGGGTGGCTGACGAACCTGTTCATGTTTCTCGAGCACAGTCACCGCTTGTTCGCGGGGCTCGTCGCGACGCTTGTCATCGTGCTCTTTTGCTGGATTCTGCGCGCTGGCAGGAGCATGCCGCGTGCGACGCTCTAGTTTGCGCTCTCCGCGCTTCTCGGCGTGCTGGCGCAGGCGATGCTCGGTGGATTGCGTGTGACCGTGGAGAGCAGCGGGTATTCACACGCCGCGCTGGTTTTGCGCGTTTTGCACGGCTGTCTCGCGCAGATTGAATTCGGCTTGCTGGTCGTGGTCGCGGCGCTCGTGGCCACCTCCGCGCCGGCACAACCCGTGCAGGTTGCGGGCATCAAGAGAATACGAAATCTCGCCTGGTTGACCTTCGGGTTTATCGTCCTGCAATTGATTGTTGGAACGATGATGCGACAGATGGGAGCCGGTCTTGCCATCTCCACATTTCCGTCCGCGTCTCCGACCGGAAGCTGGATGCCGCCCGCTCACAATGCCTACGTCGATACCAACTTCACTCACACGCGATTTCTCGCCTTGCTGGTGGTCGTCCATGTGGTGCTGCTCGTGAGTCGTGTCCTTCGCACGGCGGGAGGCGAGCGGCAGTTGAGAC
This sequence comes from uncultured Verrucomicrobiae bacterium, assembly GCA_963751395.1. Classification (GTDB taxonomy): domain Bacteria; phylum Verrucomicrobiota; class Verrucomicrobiia; order Chthoniobacterales; family Chthoniobacteraceae; genus CAVVUC01. The sequence goes on from CAVVUC010000002.1 coordinate 1,112,940, forward strand.
AGCCGGCGCTGCTGCTTCTGGTGCTGGTCGCGGCCCAGGTCGCGCTCGGCGTCGGTGTCATTTTGAGTCTGCGTGGACAATTGGTTACAACGCTCCACGTCGTGAACGGGGCGCTGGTTCTTGCCACGAGCCTGCTTCTCGCTCTGCGTGCGTCGCAAATCAAAGCGCTCACCGAGCCTGAATCGCCTCCGCCCCATTCCACCAAGCGGGAAGCCGTCGCGTGAATCCTGACGAAGCAGTGGTCGCACCGGTTCTGCCGGCGAGTTAGAGCTGATCTTTTCTCAATGAGCCACCCGTCTTTGACGAGGCGGTTTCATCGCTTTCCAAATCTGGAATGATCTCTCCGAGCAGCATGGATGTCTCGGAAGTGGAGGTGTGCGTCTCCTTTTGAGGAAGTGCTCCCCGACGAACCGGCGGGGATTTCGATCCCCCCTTGCGAAGGGCGGTCTTGCTGTAGCGGTTCATGCTCGCGACGAAACCAACGGGCGCTACATCATCCCGGCGCCGCTTGCGACGACATCGGCGTCGATGACGGATTTTCCCTGAAGAGCGCCTTGAAGCAACGTGAGCATGCAGAGCTTGTTCAAGTTGCGGCAGACGCCGCCCGAATGGGTGTGGGCCGCTTCGAAGGCAGCCGGGTCGAACAAGTCGCTGATCCGTCCGGCTGTCATCAACCGGAACTTGATGTATTGCGTGCATTCCTCCGCGTTCATCGGCCGCAGCTCGCCTCGCAGATACATCCGGTTGCGCAGCGCTTCATAGCTGGGGTGAGCAAGGCGGTTTGCGAACCGTTGTTCCCCGAACAACAGGCACGTCGTGAGTTTGCGCTCGGGGATTTCTATGTTGCTGATCGTTCGCAAAATGTGCAGGCACTCGGCGCTTAACAGGTGGCATTCGTCGATGATCATGACCAGCCGCCGTCCCTGTTCATGCAGCTCGATGATGCAGTTGCTCAACAGCTTCAGGAGGTCCTGTGTGCGGTTGATGCCTTCAGGCACGGCCACACTCAACTCGGACAGAATCTCGCGGAGCAATCCCGTTTTGCTCAGGCCGGGAATGACCAGCACCAAAATGGGCTGGTGCGTCGCCGGATCGAGATGCTGCAGAAGAAGCTGGGTGACCAGCGTTTTTCCCGTCCCGCTCAGGCCGGTGATCATACCGAGTGAAACGTTGTTGTTCACTGCGAGAAGCATCCGGTTCAGCGCCTCGGCATGACCTTCCGTTTTGTAAAAAAAGGCAGGATTCACAGAATCGGAGAACGGATTTTCGCGCAGGCCGTAATGGCGAAGGAAATCGACATCGGGCTGGATCGGCTGCCTGCCCGAGGTTGGGGCATGAAAGTCTCGCGATGGGGAGATCTCGGCTGGTTCTTCAACCAGTTCCATCAGATCGGCGACTGCCGTTCCGTTCGACAAGGCGGGCTCGAAAGGAATGAGCGTGGCTGTGCGAGCGTTGGATTCAGTGTTCATAGGTGGTGTTCTAGTTCAGGGTGGTCTCTGAAGTTCTTTTTCAATGAGGCGCCGGTGTTTCGCAGAAGTCGCGCGGTGGCGAAGATTGGACGCCAGCAATAGCGCCCAGCCTCTCCGCAACCTGTCGGATGCGGCCGGCGTTTTCGTGATCCGGATTCGAGATGAGCAGGGGACGCCGGCTTTGGTTTGATTCCTCAACGGCGCGATCCCGCGTCAGGTAACCCAGACTTGCCGGGGTGTATTTCAAAAACCGCGCCGCGCAATCGCTGATCCTCGTGTGAACAGACAGCGACTGTTTTTCGTCGTCGGCCTGGTTGACAAGGAGGTGGATCTGCCCACGCATCGAGTTCTCACGCGCAACCTTGATGACCCCGTAGGCGTCGAGCGTGGCGGCGATGTTAGGGGTCGTGACCACTATGATGTCATCCGCCATCGCCAGGAAATGCGTCACATGCGACGAAATGCCGGCACCCGTGTCGATGATGAGCGTATCGAAAGCCTCGTTCGCACGCTCGAGTTCACGGCCCAGCCTCGTGATGGCGCCTGCATCGAGGTCGGCAAGCTTGGTGTTGCCCGAGCCGCCGCAGAGGATCTGGACGTTCTCCGGGCCGCTTACGAGCAACTGATCGAGAGCCGCCCGCCCTTCGAGCAGGTCCATCGCCGTTCCCCGCGGTGCGACTCCCGCAAACACATGCACATTGCCCAGCCCCATGTCGGCATCGAACAAGAGGACCCGGGGGCTTTGACGGGCGATTGCGATGGCGAGGTTCACGGAGACGGTGGTTTTGCCAACGCCGCCTTTGCCGCTAGTTACAACGATCGTCCGGAGCTTTTTCCGGGTGCGTTGAAGCTCGCCACGGATCGCGCTTATGGATTTGCCCTGTTGAAAAAGGGCGTCGTGAATTTTTCGCAGCAGATCAATCCCTTGATGGTCGAAAATCACGCTTCCGAAGGCATCGTCGCCCTGTTTGAAAAACTCCTTGAACTCGACTTCGATGAACCGGAGCCTCGCCGGCTCAATGCCCGTGAGCCGGCAGATTTCATGGGTGGAGCTGGCGGCTCCGCTCAGGCGGTGGAGCGGCAACTGGAAGAAGCTTTGTTGGTTGGCGTTGGTTTGGCTCACGAGAACGAGAAGCCACCATATATTGTGGTCGGCTTTCCCTTTGACTTCAATTCCTAGTGTGGTAGCAATTTCATGTCAAGATTCGCCACCGCATTTATTTCGCACAAATTGAACCAGAACATTCATCTGACCGAAGGGGAAAAGCCGCCCCACGTCCGGTTTTTTTGCGTTTATTGTGGATCTCATCTGCAGGTCGGAACCGAACACAGCGGCAGAGTCTCCGAATGTCCGCATTGTCTCCACGTCACCCCAGTGCCCGATACGACACGGAACGGCACTGGATCGCGCCGGGCTTACATTTACCCGCCCGAAGTCCTCGGGTTGGACATCGTTTTTCTATGCCCCCGATGCCGCAGCCGGCTCCGCATCGACGCCAGGGACGCCGGCACGATTGTGCTCTGCCCGCCATGCAACGACAAAATTCGAGTTCCCGACCTCCCTCTTTTTGTCGAAACCGGTCCGCATCCTCGCGAAGAAAATCGTGCGCTCCCGCCCGTGCCATCGGCCCGGCTGAGTCCCGAGGAAATCGAATTCTTGAGTCGCGCTGAAGTTTGCCATGAGGCATTCGGCGCTGTCGTGGGCGCCCAACTTTCAAGCAATGGTTTCTCACAATAACCTCACATCCGGAAACTGCCCTTTCTGCCATGCGCCGATCACTGTCGGCAGAGCCAGTTTGGAAAAAAAGGTCCGATGCCCGAAGTGCCGGAAGCTCATCATGCCTGGCAGTTCGGCTGAACAGCCAGCAACACGCGCGTCTGCCGGGGCTGCTGAAATGATCGCCCCTGTGCCATCCGAGCCTCGTCCGGATGTCGCGCACGATTCGGAGCCTGTGGCGGCCATTCCGCCTCCAACGGCGAATGGCGGCGGCCAGGAGCATCCAAAGAAAGCTCAGTCCGGCTACCTCGACGAAATCCAGATGGAGACGCTGATGCGCCATCTGCGTTGCGGAAACGAAGAACGCCAGATCGCGATTCATGCCGCCGAGTCCGATCCCGATGCATTGCCGTTTGCCAGATTCCTGAACGAGCTTTTCACCGAAGCGGGCTGGCGTACGACCGGGGTTGTTCCCGTTCAACCCGGCGTGCGTCGCGGAGAATCCATCGCGCTCCACGCCGGACCCTGGCCGTTTCCGGAAGAGGTGACGATGACCTGCATGGCGCTGACTGCCGCAGGTGTGGCGTTCACTTCGCACATGGCCCCGAACCAGATTCGAGAGCGCGCGGTTCTCGTGATCAGCGGCAAGCCGGCATTCAGGTGCTCGTGATCGTTCTCATGTCCCTCGCTGCCCTCGGCACGACGACATCAGCCGTGCGTGCGGCCGCAAAAATATCGTCGTCCTCGGAGTCTCGCAGTTCGGTTCCTCGTGGAGGGTGCGCCGTGATCTGAAAGTTGGCTTCGATCCAGCCGGCAATCCCGCTGGGCGACAACTGCGCATCCACCCACAGAGTCATGCTGCCAGAACACGCCAACGTGAACGAACGCCGCTTCGCAGGTCAATTGCTCGATCTTCATTCCCAAGTGTTGCGCCTCACCGGCTGGCTTGGCGCAATGAAAATGTCACGTGTCAAGGACCTGCCCCCGTCTGCTGACCCCGCCTGCCACTTGATTGCCATTTTTACGATTTCCCTGAGCGAGTGACTTCATTCTCTCCATACAGCCACGCAACGGTAACCTTCAAAGCCTTTGCCAGTGCCGAAGCCTCGTAATCCATGACATACCGCTGGCGACCTTCAATTTTGGAAATTCCTGTTTGCGTAATTTGAACACCAAGACGGGCAAGTTTGCCAGAGAGATCATCTTGGGAAACGGGCGGTTTCATCAAGAGGCGCGCAATCCGCACGCGCTCACCAACGATATTCTTGAATTGTGATTGGCGAGTCTTTTTCACCCGCCTCTCGTTTAGGGCATTTTTGGAACAAAATTATGCCTATGAAGAATATGCAATTGACAACGAGTAGCGTTTCTAATTATTCTGATTCAATGCTCGAAAGTGGAATCGGTCTCAATCAGCAGTGTCAAGTTGGCATCGGTTTTTCAAGGGGGGGCAAAAGCAAAACAACAATTCACACTCTCAATCACCTCAATGAAAAAACATGTCCTGATTACACTCGCTTCCTTATCGGCTGTCACAAGCGCCTTTGCCGCCTTTGATTTTTCTTACGGCTACAAGACTGTTTATGACGCCAATGCAGACCAATACATCATCGGAACCAGCAATGTTCGTAAATACTCTGAATGGCAGTCGCCTCCAGTTACATATTGGGGTCCAACTGCAAATAACGTCACTGGGTTGCTTACTATGCGTTTCGATTTTGCAACCCCAACAACGCTGATCAACCTCCGCGCAGACCTCGCCGCATATAACCTCGCTCCTTATGGTGCTGGCTCTGGCTCAGGCTCAAGTTCATTGTGGGCCTCAACTGATGGTTCCTCATGGTCACTCTTGATGGACAACCCAACACCATCGGCAGTCGATTCCTACAAGACGTATGACCAAAATGTTCCCGCTAATCTTCTTGGCACAACATCATTCTATTTGCAGTCGCGCTTCCTCGTTCAGGGTGCGCCGAATTCGAGTTATACTGACGCACAGTTTAGTCGTTCAGCCACAAACCGCACTGGCAACGTCTTTCAGCTGAATGCGAACATTTCTCCTGTTCCAGAACCAACAACGATTCTGTTTGGAGTCGGCTTATCCATTGCTGGCTTTGTCTCTCTGGCGTGCAAATCAAAGAGGAAACTGAATTTAGAAAAGTAGAATCACAGATCGGGGACAACTTTTCCCCTCGTTGCGAAGCTGGGGGCTTCGCAACGCAGACCTGCCGGTGAAGCTCTGCTCCGTGGCGGGCGGCAGGAGTCACGGTCGCAAACGCGCTGGCGTGTAACTGCGCCTGGCCTGCCCGCAAAATGAAATCCCGGCTCATTACGAAGTTCAACTTCACGGGCTGATATCGTGTTGCACCAATAACCTGACTCCTTATTCAAATGAACCCATCCGACGCGTGTCATTCCGAGCGCAGCGAGGAACCCCGCACTCCACACCAGGCGTTGTTTGTGAGATTGCGCCGCCCACCTCCGCCCCGGCGCTTACTGCGTTTCCTCGCTGCGCTGCCAATGAACCCGCCCCGGATTCCGAACCTTTCGCGCGCCGCGCTTTGGACTGCGGCGGCTTGACGCCGCTTTGCGGAGGAGCGGACTTGTCCGCGCGGCGGGAGCGCAGACCGCACACCCGCAGACCCTCCGTCCACGGAGACAAGTCTCCACCAGCCCCAAAGCGCAGACAAGTCCGCGCAGTCCAAAGCGCTGCGCGCGAAACACGCCGGGGCGCTGCTTTTCGGGAAGCGCTCCCGGAGTTCATTGCCGACGCCAGCAAAACCGCGTTTGGTGAGAGCCTCGGAATGACACGCAGTGCTTGTTTTTTCCCAATGCCCCAGTCTCAGGAGCAGTCCGATCAATTCCGAAAGATCGTATGAGACGCCCACGCCGGCCTCCGCACCTTGCCAGCGAAACCGCGCGGTGATATTCTCCCGCGCATGCCGCAAAAGGAATTTGAAATCTGGCTGGATGGAGCGACGCGGTTGTTCGTCCCCTCGATTCGCCCCGATGCTACAATCGAAGAACTGGATGAATGGGTGAGAGCGATGGGCGGGCAGGAACTGACGCCAGAAGAATCCAAGCGGCTTCGTGCCGAGGTGCGCTGGCACAGTGTTTCCGGCGAGACGGTCTAAAAGACTCCGTTTTTTTCCCTCGTTGCGAAGCTGAGGGCTTTGCAACGCAGACCTGCCGGTGAAGCTCTGCTCCGTGGCGGGCGGCAGGAGTCACGGTCGCAAACGCATTGTCGGTACGAACGCGTCCAGCCAGTTCAGCGAACCCGGCTACGATGCGGCGCGCGCCGTGGATGGCGATTCGAAAACTCGCTGGGCCTCGGATTTCGCGGCGCGTTCCGGCTGGCTCGCCATCGATCTCGGCGAGGAAAAGGAAATCGGACGCGTCGTGATCTCCGGGATCGAATGGCCGGAAACCCGCGAGTTCGCCATTGAGGTCAAGCAGGGCGATACATGGAATGAAGTCGCCCGCGGCACGACCATCGGTGCGGACAGGAGGCGAGAATGGAACCGTGACTAAACCGCCGGTGGTTGCTGAGCCAGCCACTCGGTGCTGATCCATTTCCAGGTGGCCGCGAGGCCGGTTTCGAAACTCACTTCGGGCCGCCAGTTCAATTCGCGGGTGGCGCTGCCGATATCGAGGACGTTGACTGGCACGTCATTGGCCGAGCCTGGCAAAAAGTTTGCGGAAACTTTGCGGCCCGTGACCGCCTCCACCGCGGCCAGCACCTCGCGGATCGAGTGGCCAGTGCCGCTGCCGATGTTGAAAACCGTCTGCGGCTTTTCATATTCGACCGCGCGCACGAACGCTTTCGCCACGTCATCGACAAAAACGTAATCGCGAACCACCGATCCGTCCCCCCAAACATCCACCGGCAGCCCGCGCGCGAGCCGGCCAAGCAGTGTTGCCACGAAACCTTGTTTTCGATCCGGCCACTGTCCCGGTCCAAATGCATTCGCCGGTCGCAGCACGATGCTGGCAAGCTCGCCCCGGTGGCGATAGACCGCCAGATATTGCTCCGCGATCAGCTTGCCCAAACCGTGGGCGCAGATTGGCTGGGTCGGATGCGTTTCCGGAATTGGCAACTGTTGGGGCGCGCCATAAACAGTGCCGCCCGACGACGCGAAAATCAGCCGCGCGGAGGCGCTGCGGCAAACCTCCATGACCGAGACGGCGGTCAGCAGATTGGCGTGGAGATCAAGGGCGAAATTAGCCTTCGTCGTCGCGGGGTAACCGGCCCAGCTCAAATAGAGGACCGTCTCGATGCCGCGGGCCGCTTCGGTCAACGATGCCAGGTCTTCCAACATTCCGAGCCGCATCTCCACCTCGGGCGGCAAATGCTGTGACAGACGCCGCTCGTAAACACGAACGCCATGCCCGGCGTCGAGCAGCGCCCGTACAACATGCGCGCCGATGAAACCGTTGGCACCAAGCACCAGAACCTTTTTCTTGCTCCTCATGACACCACCTCTTCGAATACGGCCCGCAGCCGCCGGTAATGCACTTCGGGCGCAAATTGTTCCTCCGCCTTTCTGCGGCCCGCGTCGCCGAGTTTGCGGCGCAGCGCCGGGTTGGCTGCAAGCTCGTTAATCTTCGCCGCCAGGCCGGCAGAGTCGCCCGCCCGGAAAACCAGCCCCTCGACGCCATCGCCTACCATCTCCGGCAGGCTGCCGAGATCGGAGACGATCACTGGCTTGCCGAGTCCGAGCGCGGTGTAAACGAACACCGGCGAGATGTCGTGAAACTGCGACGGCAGAACGTGTGCGAGCGCGCCGTTTTCCAAGGCGTGCAGTTGATCGCCCCACATGCGGCCCGGCATGTCGATGCGCGCGGCCAGCGCCGGGCGGCCTTCCAAGAATGCCTTGATCGCCGGCATCTCCTCGCCATCGCCGACAATCACCAGCCGAACCGGCGGCGGCACAGACTCCATCGCACGCACCAGCGAGAGCACGCCTTTTTCGGGAATAACGCGGCCTACGTAGAGAATGAAGGGCTCAGCCGACTCGCCCTCGGCGCGCTTCGGCAGCGTGAATGGATTTGGATTGATGCGTATCCGGCTCGGGTCGATGCCAGCCTCGGCGATTTTTCTGCCGACGAACCCATGCGGCACCACGACACGGTCGATGGTTTTCCGGAAAGTCTGCGCCGTGCGATGCATGCCAAAGATCATTGCATACCACACACTCAACCCCAGGCTGCCATGCAGGCAGCGCCGCGGGATGGCGTTGAAGACCGAGCCGCGCACGCAGCGTTCGCACAGCGCCCCGTCCCGGAACAAGCTTCCGTTGATGCAGACCAGCCGGTAGTTGAAGATGAGTTGCACCACAGGCACCCGCAGCCGGTGCAGCGTCAGATAAACCGACGGCGACAGCAGCGGAAAAACATTTTGCACCAGCGCCACATCCGGCCGGAATTCCTCCACCGTTTGAGTCAGCTCGCGTTGCGTGCGCATTGAGTAGAAGCCGAAAACGAAAGCGCCCGCCTTGGCAGCGGCGTTGTAGTGGGCAATTTCGTTGCTGTTCCGGGTGAAAGTGCGCACCACCTCGCCGTGAGCCTGCAAAATCTGAGTCTCCTGCCGGAACACCGTATTTTCGCCCCCTTCGGCGGTGTAAATATTGTGGCAGTAAAGAATCTTCACGATGCGCGTCGCAATCGACCGTTCAACTTTTTCAACGTCCTGAACGTGTTTGCGGTTGGCAATTTCAGCGGCCAACAGGCTAAGCCAGCCTGCCGCGGATTCACAAGTAAAAATCTATCTGTCTGCCAGGAATTTGCTTTTGCGCCCGCCGGATCGGAAAGCGTCAGCACGCGGATCGGCGTCGGGGAGCTAGGAGTCTTCATCTTCAGGAACGGAGGGGCTGGTTTCACTTCCGGAAGTGAGACTGCTGGTGAAAGATCTCATTGCTTTGTTGGATTCGGAGATGGTGCCAACTGGCGCGGTTTGGCGCTTGGGTCTCCCGTCGGAGGCGGAGCGTGATCCGTCCTGGCAGGCGGCCCGAGGGTTTCGGTGAAGAGGGGTTTCAATCCATCCGCCCAGACTTGGTAGCCTTTCAAAGTTGGATGCAACCGGTCCTTGGAGATCCCATCGAAGAGCCTTCCGTCCCTGTCCGCCAGCTTGTCGTTCACGTTGAGGTAACGAACCTTCTTTCCGTCGGCCATCCTGGAGATGTTCTCGTTGATTCTGTTGATTTCCGGAATGACCGCCATGTTGTCGTTGCGCGGGAAAAGCCCGGTGAGGACGACGACCGCGTCTGGCGCTTTCTCCTGACAGACTCTCACGATGGCCTTCAAGCCACGCGTGATGTCTTCAACCTTCGCCTCGCCGCCCGGCACATTGCCCACGTTGTTGATGCCCGCGAGCACGACGATGATCCTGGGATTCACTCCGTCCAGTTCGCCGTTCTCCAAACGCCAGAGAACGTTCTCGATGCGGTCCGCACCCCAGCCGAAATTGGCAGCGTTCCAACCGAAGAAGTTTGTGCGCCAGTTTGCAAGAAATTCCGGGTGATCGGTCGCTCCCCAACGCCGCGTGATCGAGTCGCCAACGAAATAGATATCAATGCCGCCTTTCTTTGCCTTTTCGAGCAACTGCTCGTGGGCAAGCTGCGAATTCCTGTCAGTCCTCGGCGCAGCCTGATCCGCCGGCCGGCTTGAACCACCACGGGGTTCACGGTCGCGCGATGGGGTCGCGACCGGGTTGGTGGTTGACGGGACGCCCGGCGGCGTCTGCGCGTATCCGAGATTGCCGCAAACCGCTGCGGCGAAAAGGATCCCAAGGAGTCGAACGAGGCGTTTCACTGCTTATGTGTCTATTTGAAGATGCGCTGAGAGAACAGCCGTAGGTTGTTTATGTCTGTCTGTCTGCCAGGAAATTGCTTTCGCGCCCGCCGCTCTGTGAAAGGTCAGAAGGCGGACGGGCGTTGGCGAGTGAAGGGTGTGGGCAATCATTCTGTCAAGATTTGTAGCCTGCCCTCTATCCCCGAATCCTATTGTTTCCGAAAAAGCAGAATGTCCTCGTCTCGCATCGTGTTGGCTAATCCCACAATTCTTCGTTCAAAACGCCGCACGAAGGGCATACCCACCGCCTCGGCGAGACGAATCATCACTTCATCGAGACCATCCACTTGATCGGCGTCTTTGCCGAATAGCTTACCAAGCTGATTGCTGTTTGTTCCAATCACGATTGCACAGCAGCGTTGCGGCCGAAGCACGCGGGCGCATTCGGTCAACACGAGCTTCATGTCTTCGACGTAGGTATCGAACTTCTGGCGCAAGGTGCGCCCACGCAAGCCGACGATGCGCTCGCGGAGACCGTCAAGATTTGCCCCTAGCATGCGAAGATGGGGTGCGTCGTTCTCCACATAATCCACAGCAAAACTGTAGGGCGGAGAGAAGAGAACGCCGTCGATCGACGAATTCGGCAGCGGCAGCGAGCGAGCATCGCCTTGCTCCGCCTTTGCGCGTCCCACAGCCAATTCTAGTGCTGCCCGCCCTTCCTGAAGTTTCCGCGTTACCGCTGCGTAGCGTTCGAGGATACCACGAAACTGGATGTTTGGGGCCTGCCGTGAACTGCGCTCCGCAAAGCCGACGCTGTCCAAGTATGCAAGAAGCAGGAGGCTCCAAACCCTCGACTCATACCACTGCGGAGCAAGTGCCGAGGGCTGCTGAATCGGACGGTGGCGTTCGGCAGCGCGACCGAGCGGAACTTTCCCCGCCGCAATACCGCCGAAAAACCGAAACAGTGATTCGCTCTCACGAACGGCTTTGTCCAACGGATCTAACGGTGCCTCGAAACCGTCAAGCTTGGCGGCGGCCATGAATTGACAGAACGGGCTGACATCGAACCCCACGGAATCAATTCCCATGAGCGTGGCCTCGACCAGCGTCGTGCCCGATCCCATCATCGGGTCGAGCACCGTTTCACCGGGGTGAAGCCCCATCACGTTGAGAATACCCTTCACCATTTGGGGATGAAATTTACCGCGATACGGGAAAAGGCCGTGGGTTGCGTATCCGGTGCGAAACTGGTTGCGCGCGAAAAATTGACGCCGCTTCCGCGCCGTCCCGTCCGGCAGATGGAGACCTTCGCCAGCACAGAGCCGGAAATGATTCGTCGGCAAATCGCTCACCGCCGCGAAATATGCTCCACGATTGACGAGCGCCTTATCGTCAAGCAACTGCGACTCCGCGAATGCGAGTTCGAGCTCGTAAATCTCGTTCATCTGGGGGAGCAGTTCCAGATGGCCGTGGAAGAGGCGTTGCCGAAGGTCGTTTTGAATCATCGATGGAAAGAGGAATATCGTTTGCAGCGCGCAAAGGAAAGTCTAATATGGCGACTATGTTACCCATTCCGGCGCTCCAGACAACGCACGGCAGGCTCTACAAAGGCGACTGCCTGCCGCTCATTAAAGCGCTTCCTGGCGAATCGGTGGACTTGGTTTTTGCGGATCCCCCGTTCAATCTGAGCAAGTCCTACTCCTCGAAGATGGACGACAATATTCCCCGTCTCGATTATCTCGACTGGTGCCGGGCTTGGGCCATCGAGCTTGTTCGCGTTCTCAAACCCGGCGGAAGCTTGTTCCTCTACAATCTTCCGAAATGGAATTTGCCTCTCGGCGCTTTTCTCATGGACCACGTGACGTTTCGCCATTGGATCACCGTGGACATGAAATATTCCCTGCCAATTCCCAAGCGACTCTATCCGTCAAATTACTCTTTGCTCTATTTCATCAAGGGAAGCGCACCCTCGATTTTTCATCCCGACCGACTTCCCATCGAATGCTGCCGCCATTGCGGCGGAGAGCAACGCGACTACGGCGGCTACAAGGACAAGATGAATCCCAAAGGTGTGAATTTGACTGATGTATGGACGGATATTCCACCGGTTCGGCACCAGAAATACAAGCGCCGGGCAGCGAATGAACTCGCATTGAAGCTGATGGATCGCATCGTCTCGCTTGCCTCGGATCCCGGGTCGGTGGTGCTCGACCCGTTTGGTGGATCAGGCACGACCTACGCAGCGGCAGAACTTTTGGGACGGCAATGGATCGGGATGGAACTGGATTGCGATCCGATCATCGCCAGGTTTGAGAATCTAGAACTGGATCGCGAGCATCTGAACAAAATCCATCAACTCAAAAATCGCCTTTTCACGCAACAGGCACTCAAACTCAGAGTGGAGAACGGCTTCGAGAAGGGCAAGTATCGCATGGAATCCAGCCCCGCCGCCGAGCCAGAGTTTTTGACGCTACAATAGTTTGGCGGCGCCTTCCGCGCTGCGTCCGTCGCTGCCCTGCTTGATAAACGGAATGGAAGGATCGTCCGTCAGTTCATCGTGCTCAACCACCGTTACGGCCAGCAGTCCCCGCTCCATGCTCTGGCCGATGCGGTGCCAAAGAGGCAAATAAGGCGACAGTTCCATCCAGTTGCCGATCCGATCTGTGAGATGCGAGTAAAGAAGCCGGCTCGGCAAAATGACGACGCCGATATCAACCAATCCCGCCAGCATCACCAGGCAAAGTTTGTTCATCGAACGGTGACTTGATGAGATGTTTCCCGTCTCCCACTCGATCACGCAGCGCATTCCGCCGGAGAGCTCCGTGAAAAAATCGAAGTCACCGACCTTGTCATGGAAAATGTTACTCCAATCTGCGTCATCCAAACGAACGTCACGTTTCCCTGGGTATTCCTTCAACAGCACTTCCGCCTTCTCCTTCGCCTTTTCCAATGCCTTCGCTTCCCGAGCCAATCCCGTCGGACGCTCTGCGTGCCAGCCTGCAGACTTCAAGTTTGAAAGGAATTGATTCTTGATCGGGACGACACCGTTTCGCACCCACTGGTCAGATGGCTTTCCTGCGGCACTGAGCTTCTTCATCTTCCTTCGGATAATGAATCGGTCATTGCCGGGCGGGTGAACGACGGCACCGAGCGCCTTCACGTAGCTCTCGTGCATCGTAGCCCACTGCTCGCTGTCGATCAGGTTCCCGCGGTCAAAAACCACTACCGTGCGGACAAATTTCATGACTTGAACGGCAGTCCTTTCGTCAGTGAAGCGACTTCGCAGCGCAAGGCTCGCGCAATTTTGCAAAGAATTGTGAACGTGAGGTTTCGCTCCCCGCGTTCGACACCGCCGATGTAACTCCGGTCGATGTCGCTCTCGTGGGCAAGTTGCTCCTGGGTCATCCCAGCATCCTTGCGCGCTGCGCGAATGCGGCTGCCAAGTTCTGTAAGCTCAGACGGTGCTTTTCCCACGCCTCCAGAATGCGCGAGTGAGGATTATCAGTCCACGGACTAGGATGCTCATTTCAAAACTTTCTGCGGCAGTTGCCGTTTTGCACCGAACGCAGCAGCTATCGTGGGACTCAGGTTGGTTGTGCGACTCGTTCGCAACCAAGGATCGCGCGGATGTCGCCTTCGCCGGACTGGTTGGAGGACATGCTGCCATTGGCGAGGATGGGGAAAGTGGGAAGTAGGAAACGAGTCCCCATGAACTGCGTTCACCACGCAGCATGAAAATGGGGTTAGTGTTATGCGTGAACCGTCCTGCCTGGATACAAGTCGTTTTTCCCCTTGGTGCATGTAAGCCCGCGAACGAGTCTGACTGGAATGCCTGTTTTGCACCACACATTGCGTCAACCTGCGCTCCGCAAGGAGCGCGGCGGAACGCGCGGAGTAGAGTATTCATCTGCCGGGCATTCTCCAAAGCTGGACGGTTCCAATCTGAAACCATTAACCCCTGGAGGAACCTCTGATCATGCAAGTTATCTACGAACATTGTGCCGGCCTCGACGTTCACAAGAAGAGCGTTGTCGCCTGCGTCTGGAATAGTCCGCTGACTGGCCAAACGGCCAGGGAAACTCGCAGCTTTGGCACCATGACTGCCGATCTGCTGGCCTTGAGCGACTGGCTGCAGAGCCACGCCGTGACCCATGTCGCGATGGAAAGCACCGGCGTCTATTGGAAGCCCATCTACAATTTGCTTGAAGGCCATTTTGAGTTGCTGGTGGTCAATGCGCAGCACGTCAAGGCGGTGCCGGGTCGCAAGACCGACGTGGCCGATGCCGAGTGGATTGGCGATCTGCTCCGTCACGGACTGATGCGCGGCAGTTTCATTCCGCCGCAGGCGCAGCGTGAGTTGCGCGAACTGACCCGCCACCGCAGCAATCTGGTGGGGCGCCGGGTCCAAGCGGTCAACGAACTGCAAAAAGCCTTGGAAGGCACGAATATCAAGCTGGCCAGTGTCGTCAGCGACATCACCGGAGTCTCGGCCACGGCGATGCTCCATGGCTTGCTGGAAGGACGCACCGATCGGAAAGCCTTGTCGGATTTGGCCAAGGGCCGGTTGCGTGCCAAGAAAGAGCAGTTGCAGAAGGCCCTCGAAGGCGTGCTGCGCGCCCATCACCGGCTCATCATCGCCCAATTGCTGGCCGACATCGACTTCTTCGAGGAGCAAATCGAGGAGGTCGGCCAGGAGGTCGCACGCCGGCTGCAAAAGGACCAGGCCACCCTCGACAAGCTCGATGGGACTCCAGGCATCAACCAGCGCCTGGCCCAGGTCATTCTCGCCGAAGTCGGCACGGATATGAGCCGGTTCCCAGACGCCAACCATTTGGTCTCCTGGGCTGGCTTGTGTCCTGGAAACAATGAAAGCGCAGGCAAGCGACGCAGCAGCCGCATCCGCCACGGCAACCAGGCGCTGAAGAACGCCCTGGTGGAAGCCGCCCATGCCGCTGCCCACACCAAAGAAACCTATCTGCAAAGCCTCTACAAACGGCTCGTCTCCAAACGGGGCAAAAAGCGGGCGATGATCGCGGTGGCCCGCAGCATCTTGGTCAGCATCTACCACATGCTCTCTCGCGACAGCATCTGGCAAGACCTCGGTGCCGACTACTTCGAGCGCCGCAATTCAGGGCAGATCATCGCGCGCCTCACCAGCCGCCTCCAAAACCTCGGCTACCAAGTCGCACTCACCCCCATTCCCATGACTTCCTGATCTATTTTCGGAGTAGGGGAAGAGAAGCCCGTGCATATGTGCAGAATTTTCTTCAGTTGGCGGTGTTTGGATTGCTTGGGAGCGCGAAATGCGGAAACGGCACTGCTCACGTTGCTGCGGTGGCCCATAGATAAATGCCGACTGATCCATTCGTCGTTACCACCGTTCGGCTTTTCACCAGCCCGGCCAATGCCTGCTTGCGTGGAGCGGCCTTTAGTAGGAGCGCCGCTTCATGGAGGGTGAGTTCGAGTCGCTTGAGTCCTTCCGCAAGCAGCCGGGTTGCCTTCCGTTCATCGCGCGCGCGCAAGCTCTCCCGCCGGTGATAGGATGATCGCTTTCGACCGGTGGTTATCCCGTCTGCCAAACCATCAGCCTGTCACGGAACGTGTCGCCTCCCAGATACCAGCCCCGCCGCAGCTTGCGCCATTGTTCAGTCTGTGCCGAGGTTGTCTTTCCCACCATCCGAACGTGCAAATCCTATCAGTCCTGCCGCGTCTGGCGCATTGCCTCGAAAAGAACGATGCCGACGGCGGTGGCGAGGTTCAGACTGCGGGTCTTGTCGGTCATCGGAATCGTGAGCAGCCGCTCCTGATTTTCAGTGAGCAGTTTTTCGGGAAGGCCTTTCGTCTCGCGTCCAAAAATCAGGAAGTCACCGCGCTGAAACATCACGTCGTAGTAGGGACGGGCGCTCTTTGTCGTGAGAAAGAAACGGCGCGCATTGGCTGGCTTCGCGACGAGAAATGCGTCGAGCGAATCCCATAGTGTGACTTTTACTTCCTTCCAATAGTCGAGACCGGCGCGTTTGAGGTTGCGGTCGTCGATCGAGAAACCAAGCGGCTTGATGAGGTGCAGTTCCGAGCCGGTCGCAAGGCACGAACGCGCGATGTTGCCGGTGTTGGCGGGGATTTCAGGCTCGACGAGGACGATGCGAAACACGGGTGAGATTTCGATTCTCGATTTTTGATTTTTGAATGGAGCCGGGCAGAAATTCGAAGCGCGAAGCTCGAAAATAAACAAGGCGCTTCGATTCTCACCGAAGCGCCTTTTGAAAAACGATGGAGGCGATGCCTACGAGTTGCCGGCGGCGAGGGGCTGGACGTTCACCCGGCGACCATTGCGATCGAAGAGAACGTGGCCGTCCACAAGCGCGAAGATCGTGTAGTCGCGCCCGAGGCCGACGTTGCGGCCCGGCAGGAACTTTGTCCCGCGCTGGCGGACGATGATGTTGCCGGCGACGACGGACTGGCTGCCGAATTTTTTCACGCCAAGACGTTTGCTGACGCTGTCGCGCCCGTTCTTGACACTGCCTTGACCTTTTTTATGAGCCATTTGGGAAGTTGAGAGTTGAAGGTTGAGAGTTGAGAGAAATTACGCGGCGATCGACTTGATCTTGAGCTGCGTGAGCTGGCGGCGATGGCCGACGGTGCGGTGGTAGCCTTTCCGGCGCTTGTATTTATACGCGATCACCTTCGGCGCTTTTTTCGGCCCGAGAACTTCCGCCACGACGGGGCCGCCGCCGATCTTGATGTCTTTGCCGTCGGAGGAAAAGAGCACGTCCGAAAAGCTGTGGTCCTTGCCGGTTTCCGCGTCGAGTTTTTCCACTTCGATCACGTCGCCGGTTGCGACTTTGTATTGTTTACCGCCGGTTTTGATAATTGCGTAAGCCATAGTTGCCTTTCAAAAAGGAGGGCGAAACTGCCACAGCCGAGGCGGGCTGACAAGATGAAATTTCAGGGAATTTCGGCAGCGGTCTGCGCCGAAATGATTGTTCCGGGCTGAACACCGAAATGGGCGCAGCAACGAAAAGAGAATTGATGGCGGGAATGAGGAGGATCACAAAAGCGGCTTGACGCTACAATCAAGGAGTTCATTCTTGTCCTCGAAAAGCCAAAACAAACCTCGCCAACCGACGGTCTAAGCTGTCCACAGCGAGCAATCCACCCCTCCTTATTTATCCGATGAGAAACCTGATCCTCACACTCCTGATTATTGTTGGTTTGATGTTTGGTTATTTCCGGAAGCAGAAGGAGGCCGCCGCAACCAAACTCCAATTGGAAACGGCCCGGACGGAACTGACCGCCACCCGCACCAGCCTCGACCAGACGAAATCGGACATGGAGGAGAGCGCACGAAAACTCAAGGATCTGGCGGAAGCCAAGAGCAAGGAACTCGCTGAATTGCAGGCGAAGCTGGACGAAGCCACCAAACAACAGGCTGAGGCTCAGGCCAAGGTCGAGGAAGAGAGCAAGAAGCAGGCGGCTGAAATGGAGGAACTCAAACGCAAGTTGAGTTCAGCCGAGGGTATGCTCACCAAGGCTCAGACGGAGGCGATGGAGGCGGAAACGCAGGCCGCCGCAATCCGGGCCGAGGCGCAACGTCTAAAAGAGGCGCAATCGCGCTCGCCTCTCGGCAGCTCGATGGACAAACCCAAAAAGTAGCGCGCAAGTTCTTCGAGTGACTGCGAGCCACAATGGCATCAGGCGTTCCTTCGCATGGGTACTGCGTTACCGGCGAGTCGCAAGAGATCATAGCTGTGCTTTTCCGATCACTTGGTGTGGAAAGCTTGGGATGGCAACTCAAGAACCTTATCCAAGCAACCTTACCGATTCAGAATGGAAACAGATCGATCCCTTGCTCCCCAAGCCGAAGCTTTTTGGACGACCGCCGCGCTATCGCTGCCACCAGACTCATGCTTGCCCGATTAGCTTGAACTTACTTTTTAGACGCTCTCTTAGTTCTCCAGAAGTGATGCGAAATTCCGCCACCAGGCTTCTTGGTGCGCGATGCAGGGTTCGAACCTGCGACTTCTTGCGTGTGAAGCAAGCGCTCTACCACTGAGCTAATCGCGCTAAACTATTGAAAATGAGTGTATTGAGCAGCGAGTGACCGACAAACAGGCTTGCAAGCCGGTTTTCCAAAAGACTGATGTGCCGTGACTTTATCGCTATTCATCAAACGATGTCTATTATGCACTCGTAAAACACGAGGGCAAACAGAAACGAGCATCGCTCGAAACAACCGACAAAGCTGTTGCCAAACGAAAACTCGCGGATTTTCAGCGCAATCTCGGCAAAGTCGATTCATCCCAGGGCCTTTTGACACTGCGCGAACTATGCAATCGCTACCTTGCCACGATTCAGAATCAGGCTCCGGCCACCGTCTCTCTTAAAACCAACATCATCGGGCGTTTGCTCGCTGAACTTCCAGATGGCGCAGACGCGCAGGTAGCCAAAATTCGGCAATCATCGCTCGAAGCATGGTTGGCAAAATACAAGTTCGGGTATTCGTCCCACAATCACTACGCGCATGCGCTCAAAGCGCTGTTTGATATTGCCGTCAATGACGCCATAATTCTTCAGTCGCCTGCTGCAAAAATCGAGAGCACGTTGCAGTTCCTCCACGTTGGTCATCACGCGGAAGCGTCGTTGCGCGTCGGGATGATCGAAAGGATTTGCGACTGGCGACACCGTTTGCACCACCCTCGGTTTGCCTCCTGTTGCGAGTTCAAGGAGGGGGCCTCAACCGCTTCACCCGGCAGACGATCCGCCAGGATCAGGAGACTGTCTTCAGTGGCCTGGCGAACATTGTTCAACCATTCGTCGGGCACACCGCAGCCCAGCAGTCGGCAAAGGTGTCGGCGATGCGGAAGTCCATGAGAGGTTTACAACCATCTCCCGCTCATTAAGCCTTCCAGTCGTCCCCGGGCATTTCCGATCTCAAACCCGAAACACCTTCATCACATCATCCCCCAGATGATTGATGATCTTCAGCGCGATGCGCCCCGACTTCGGCTTCTCAAACGGGCGTGACGTGTCGCTGTTCAGCGTCGCCCAAGCCCTGCCAATGCTTCTGCGGACACTCGTAAGGGGAGTTTAGGATCGGGTGGTCAAAGAAGGGATTAGACATCGCCGAAAATATTTACACACCCCGGCCGGTCGATTTCTCCTTGCACCGCTCAACTCAGAGAAATACAACCTCTCAAATGACCAAAACCCAACTTCTTCAAGCCATCGCTGAACAAACCGAAACCGACAAGAGGACTGCCGCATTCTTCCTCGATGCCATCACCGGAATCGCCTATAAGGAAACGAAGAAGAACGGTGAATTCGTTCTCCCCGGCATCGGCAAGCTCATCAAACAGAAGAGGAAAGCACGGATGGGACGTAATCCTGCAACTGGCGCAACGATTAAGATTGCGGCGAAGACCGTCGTAAAATTCCGTGTGGCGAAGGCTGCCAAGGATGAGATTTTGGGTGTGAAGAAATAGCCGGAACATTTGACACAAACCCTGGCGGGCCTATTTTCGCACAATGACGAAAGCCCCTGGGAAGAAAACGCGCAGGCGCAAACAGGTTATTGCAGATGTCCTGGATTTGACAGCGGCTTGTCCACACGACAATAGCAACCCTCCATTCTGCCCGCTGTATAAAGTGCGGAAACTTACCCCGGAGGGAAGACTTGGATGGGCACTCCGCTTGCCCGAAGAGCAATTGGAAGACTTCACCATTCACCACCGGGTCTGCTTGAAATGCAGATCGACGGGGACTCTGATCTAACTTCACTAATTCGCAGTTGAAACGGAGTAACACATGGAGTGCTGCTCTCGAACGGATTGCGTTAGCGCGGACTTGGAACCACAAGCACAGGGCACTTTGCTGATTTGAGAACGCCGGAGGTAACGCTGCCCACCAGCAGGTTGTATAGAGCGCCGTGGCCATGAGACCCCATCACGATCATGTCCACCGACTCTCTTTCGCACTCGCTTAGAATGGTTTCAACCGGCGAGCCTTGTGACTGATCAATCGTCACACTCACGCCGGATTCCTCAAACTTCTGCTTCCATTCATTCAACAGTCGATAGTCATTTTTTACATCGCTTATCATGACTGCCATTTGCCCGCTGCCTTCGACGGCCAATTGAGGGGGTGACAAGACGTTTAACAAAAGAATATGACCACCTGTTGCGGTGGCAAGGGATGCTGCTGTTTCAACCAGTCGCGGAGTTACGTCTGAAAAATCAACTGCAACAAGAATCTTCTTCATAAAAACCTTCTAATTCAGGATTCGGGTCTGCCCTCATGCTGTCAATAGACCACTGGCAGTCAAGTTTTCAATTCAATGGTGATGTTTGCCAAGAAATGTAAACGGTTTGCACTCGCACGATTACCTCTTCCAATTCACGCTGTCTCCATGCCTTTGATTATCACCTCGATCAAGAACCGGATTGGAACACTCCAGTTCAACCACGACGACAAACTGAACTGCCTGAGCCATGCGCTCATGGATGAACTCATGTCTGGATTGCATTCCTTCAGCGCTGGCGAATGCAACGTGCTGGTCATTCGTGCTGCGAGCGGCGTTCGGGTATGGTCAGCCGGACATGACATCAATGAATTGCCAGCCCCGCGACGAGACCCTTTATCCTACGGAGATCCCCTTGAGACACTCTTACGGAATATCCAGGACTGTGCCGTTCCAGTGATCGCGATGGTGGAAGGGTCTGTATGGGGTGGTGCATGCGATCTTTGCTGCTCCTGTGACATGGTGATTGCAGCCGAGGGATCAACGTTTGCAATGACTCCGGCCAAGGTTGGAATCCCCTACAATGCATCCGGACTCATCCACTTCGTGAACCACATCGGCCTGAACAAGGCAAAGGAGATGTTTTATACGGCAAGACCAACAACAGTCCGTGAGGCGTTGGCCAATGGATTCGTGAATCATGAAGTAAAAGCCGTGGATTTGGAGTCCTTTACTTACGAACTTGCTGCGAGCATTGCTGCCAATGCGCCTTTGGCTGTGCGGGCAATCAAGGCGCAGTTTCGTTTACTGACGCGAGGGAACCTCATTGATGCTGAAACTGCTGAAAGGATTCAGGGTATCCGGAGAAAGGTCTATGACAGTGAGGATTACGCCGAGGGTATTCGCGCATTCAAGGAGAAGCGCAAACCACAATTCAAAGGCAGTTGAATGTATTGCATGGCCCCCTCAAAGACTCTGTAATTCGCAGCTAACCGAAGTCCATCGAACTCTGGAAGCGGATACCTTCCTGCTGAAAATGCTACTTCTCAGCCAGAGCCTTCCCGACCGCTGCATCCAGTGCCTCACCACGCAGCTTTTTTCCGATGATCTTGCCTTCCTTGTCCAATAAATAGGTCGAAGGAATGCTGTTTACCCCATATTGCGAAGACAGTTTGTTCTGCCATCCCTGTCCATCAAAGTATTGGGGCCACTGCACGTTGTTCTCTTTGATAAACGCGACCAGCTTCTCCTTGTCCTTGTCGAGGCTCACCCCAATAATCTCGAAGCCCTTGTCATGGTATTTTTCGTAGGTCTTGAGAACATTCGGCATTTCGTGAACGCACGGGCCACACCACGTTGCCCAAAAATCAATCAGGACAACTTTCCCTTTGTAATTTGCAATGGAGAGCGGCTTCCCATCCAGATCCTTTTCGTTAAAATCTGGAAACAAAGTGCCGGGAGCTAAACTGCGCTGAATCTTTTTTGCTTCAGCCTGTCTCGCCATCAACGCAATAGCGTCATCTGCTTTCTTTCCAGCCGCCGTGTCAGGGAACTCAGTCTTGAGTTCGTTGAATAACTGAGTGGCTTTGGCATCATCATCGAGGACTTGCGAATACAAACCCGCCTTCATCATGAGAATCTGAGCAACGTCGTCGGTCTTCTCCCCCTTGTGTTCCGCGAGCAGTGTATCGAAGGCTTTAAGTTCATCAGCCAGATCCTTTTCGGTTTTTGCGCCCGCTTGAAGTTTGGCTTTTACCTTGCCGATCAATTCCTGAAGTTCGACCTTCGCATCCGCAGCAAAAATCGGTCGCGGAGAGCCAAGCAATATGATCACAGGAAGAATGAGGAGAAACTTTTTCATGATTCAAGAAATTGAACAGCAGCCAACGTAACCGGCAAGAAAATAGAAGCGACACTGGCAGCTAAAGAAAAGAGTCCACGCGCAGCGTAAGCTCTTCCCTTTAAGCGCGGATTTCTTTGTTCGCTATTTCCTCAAATAGTGCTATCGTCGTCAATGGCTACTAAATTTGGCAGTTTTTCTTCACGTCGTTTACCGGACAGGGTCACAGAGGAATTGGTTGCGGTGCTTTCCGGAAGGGCATCCTTTGAATTCAAGCCGTTGTTTGACATCGTTTATACAAATCTTCATGCCAAGAAGTTCGCCAGTGGCGGTGAGGAAATGCTGCGTTTGCGCACCTACGAGAAACTTCAGTCCCTCGTAGATCGCGGCATGGTGAAGAAGACGACAACAGACACCATCAAGCGGTATCGTGGGCTCGCTTCCCTGGCTTCAGTTGTGCCTGTGGTTCAGATGACTCCCTCGAAAGTGAAATGAAGAAGGAAGTATTTGTCTGTGACAGGTGTGGTCAAAAGAAACGATTGGATGGATCAAAGCAGCACTGGTGCGAGATATGCGCCGCAACCAAGGAAACTGAAATGCGGCTGCAGAGGGCGAAAAGGCTGGGCCTGTGTGTGACGAATTGATCGGACATGGCGAAACCTAATTATTCATTCGAGAAGCGCCGGAAGGAGCTGGAGAGAAAATCCAAGAAGCAGCAGAAGGCGGAACGCAAAATGGAACGGGAAATTCCACCTCAAGCTCCCGGTGAGGTTTCAACCCCAAGTTGAATCAACGGAAAAACCAAACATAGATCACGCAGCCCGCTGTGACCAAAAAAGCGAGTGGCCACACCAACCGGGCTGCTTCAAGCTTCCTGAATTGTGAAGTTGCGATCTGTGGCGAAGGGCAATGGCGACATTGAGAGGTCACTGTGGAGACTGCATGACCACAGGTAGGACAAGCTTCTAACGACATGGGCACCATTCGCAGAAGGAGTCGAAATAGCAAGGTGCGGCTGAATTTCTTCCTCCGCCAAACTTTCGATAATTGAAAGCTTCCGTCGCTATTAACTGAGTGCGTGCTATCCTGCTTCTCAATTAGCGGAACATCAAAACCTATGTGAGATTCCAATCCAAAGAATACGCAAAAGCAGATTTTTTGAGGGGGGCCAGCGTAAACTTTTACACACCTACGGACGGCACGGACGGGTGTATGTGAATCCAGATAGGGTTAAGGGATGGCTCCTTTGCTTTTCCTGCTCGCAAACAATTTTGCTGACGCAAAATCCCTTGACACTCCACACCGCTTTATGGTGAGAATGGTTTTGTTAAAAGCGCCCAAAAAGGCGAAAAATCAAACCGGCTCAGTATTATGACTAGAAAATTCTCGATTGCGGCGTTGGTAATGTTTTGCAGCACGACGCTTGGGTTAAATTCCCTGCAGGCAGCGACCTATGGACTTTTCGATTACGCGTTTAACATCAATGGCGTCGTCACTCCTGCTCCGGGGGTTCCGGGTGGGGTCAATACTGCCGCGTTCAACTCTACCACCGGCTTGGGGTCGATTACCCTTTCCATCGGCACGACAGGCAATCATTTCGTGGGCCTATTTGTGGATCACGAGATTGACGCGGCGACGAATACCTTTTTCAACGAATTCGGCACCGCCGTTGGCGCTCCACCAGCAGGGCTAAGCTGGGAGATTGACGAGCCGGGATTCGTCTTTGGAAACATCTACACGCACTTCACCGGCAGCACGGCTGGCGGCAGTTTGTTGGATAACACGAGTGCCGTTCCACCAGGAAGTCCGGATGATGTTTCGATGGCTCTGGGCTGGAACTTCAACCTGGCGGCGGGACATTCCGCGACGATCTCCTATTTCTTGAGCACCACTCCCCCTGCGAGCGGTTTCTATCTGCAGCAGACGGACCCCGCCAGCAATGCATCAGTCTATTTTTCAAGTGCTTTGAATGTGAATGTGATTCCCGAAACGGGCACCTCAGCTTGGGCAATGGGTTGTCTGGCTGTATTGGCAGTTGCCGGGGTCAAGCGTTTAGGTTTCTCATTGCGCAGCGTTACCGGAAAGCAAGCCTGACCTATTGTCGAAGCGCTTGCCGCTGGCAGTCGAAACGGCTCGCAATACTTCCGGGTGCTACTGAGCGTTCACCCGCAACCTCATGAACCCTCTTGGCTGGCGGGCGGCTCCGCTTAGCGGGATGTCGCCATGTATTTTCACCTGCTCGAACCCGTCGCCGAGATCGATTGGCGCGCCGATCATGTGGGTCGTTTGATCGATTGAATTCCAACTCGTCAGGTTGCCTGATTCCTCGACCAGATAGTCGAGCGCTGCGCCGATGCGCCGATGGAACTGAATTGTGAGATGCTCCACGCCATTGGTGATAGCTTTCCCTGCCAGGGGAAGCCCTTTGAGGTCGGAGATCGTTGGATTCATGCCCAACGCATACTCAAGAAGGTCGCGAACCCCGTCACCGTCTGTATCGCCTGTATTCGGGTCGATCGTGCTCAATCCGTAGGCGGCCTCCCAGGCATCGGGAATCTTGTCGCTGTTGTTGTCAACCGTTCCCAAAGTGACTGCTATTTGACCATTGGTCGCCGTGACAGACTCAGCGAGGTTGGTCGACCTTACTCCCGAGTCATCGGTCAATTCATAAACAGCCAGCGCAAGGTCGGAACTCAGCCCCGCTTGCGCGCCAGCGTTCACCCTGAACTGGAGCACCGCCAGACGCCCCGAACCTGCCACCAAAGATGTCGAGCGGTTAAGCATTACCGTAACGACGCCATCGGTCCCCGAATAGGTCAGTTCAAATGCCGCGCCAAGTCCATCGTTTCTTGCGCCGACAAATTCGAGGATCTGAGGGTTGTAGTTTACCTGCAAATGCACGGACGCCACCGCGGCAGCATTGTTCAGCGTGATGGGGATCGAAACGATGTCACCGGGCTTGCCCAGATAGCTGGGAATCCCCAACTGGCGTGACGCGAAATTCTCCGTGGTTCCAATCCACATCGCGAAACAAGCTATCGCTCCTGTTTTCAACAATCGTTTCATGGCAGCCCCTCCAGTTGACGCATCAGTTGTGTGAGATCTTTTTCATCAAGTTGGCCGTCGCCATTCAAATCCCCCGCAGCCTGCTCATTGGCGGTCGGTGGCCTGGCTTGTGGCATGATCAGCGCCTTCAGCAAGTCTTTGTCGGCCTCATCGACGACACCATTTCCGGTGAGGTCGCCATGTTGATAATCAGGCGCCACATCAACCCGGGCGGCAGGCGGCAGATTGACGGCGACGGTATTCCCGTTGATGTCTTTAAGCACTGCGGACGTGATGGTAACACCCAGCACTGCACCATTCGGCACCGTAGCCGCAACTTGAAGGTTGAGGGTGAAGAAGGTGCCCCGCCCGGCGACCATTGCTCCCGAGACACCGATGATTTCCAGTTCTCCCGTCGCGGTGGCCCCGTTGTCCGTGGTCACCAGATTGCTCCCCAAACCGCTTAGTTCAACAGTCGGTCTGCTCGCATCGACTTGCGCGGCTGGCCGCAACTTGCTGGGATCGTAGGCGATCTTGATGTCCATTCCAGCACCGACAAGACCGATCGGATTGTCAATGGAGATCAGGACTTTGACAATCACACCCGATCTGACGTGCGCTGGCCGCACCGTGAGCGTGACCTGCCCCGTCGATGCGCTCACCGGCTCCGCCGCAAGGCTTTCAACAACCTTGGGCACAGAGTTGCCTGGGTAGTATGCCTGTGTCAGCCCGGTGACGGTGTAAAAGTAGTTGGTTACAGGGGCCACGCTTGTGTCGAGGTATGGCGGCGAAAGCGCCGGCAACGCGGTGAGCAGTGTCCACGGCCCGGTGCCGGTGTCGCTGCGATACACGTTGTATCCTTTGATGCGCGACTGCCAGTCCGCGTTCCAGTCGAGCCGGATCGAGGTCGCGCCGGGCGTGGCGATCAACCCGGTCGGCCGTCCCACGCTCGGATCGCGCAAGCAAATCACCCCGCCATTGGCCAGGCCGCCGATGAGGTCGAGATCGCCATCGCTTTCGAGATCCAGCGCCGCCAGTGTCAGGCCCGCGGCGAAACCGGGGTAGCTGCCGCCCCAGACCTTGCTCTTGAGGGTGAAGCTGCCATCGCCATTCCGCAGAAACTCCCAGATCCGTCCGTCCGAATCGGCCAGCAGCACATCGGGCAATCCGTCCTGATTGATGTCGCCCGTGGTAATGCTGGTCCCCGCTGGAGCGTCCACGCCGAGGTAATTGCTGGTTCCCGGACCCGCGAACGGCATCGACGCTCCATTGTTCGGATAAAGCCTCGCCGTGCCGTCATCCAGCAGCACGATCAGGTCCGCTTTTCCATCGCCGTTCATGTCGCCGAGCGCCGGACGGGCATTGGATGAACCCACGGAAATCTCCGCTCCGCTGCCATTCGAGGTAAACGTGCCGCCCGATGCGATCAGGCGCAGCGTTCCCGTATTTCCGCCGATCACCAGATCCCCAAAACCATCGCCATTCCAATCGCCACCCGCGAGACTCGGCCGGTCGATGGACGCCACGAACGCCGCCAATCCCGCAAACCCGCTGGTGATCTCCTCGAAGTTGGGATTCCGGGCCGTGCCGATGTTGCGGAAGACGCGCAGACCATTCTCATTCGCCACGAATAAATCCAGATCGCCATCGCCGTCCCAGTCCGTCACCGCCGTGGCCGACCAGGTGCCTGCCTGAATGCCCGTCACCACGCCGGGATCGGGCGAGAAGAAATCCGTCAACACACCGCCAACCAGCATTTTTGAAAGCCGCTCATAAGGTTGCAGGTTGATCACCACCATCGCCGAGTCAGCCCACGCCACGCCGCCGTCCTGATGGCTTTTGCCATAAAGCGGACTCGTCCCGCCGGTGAACTCGGCCAGCAGGCTGATGCCATCGCCGTCCGTGTCGGACGAGGCCCCATTGGCCAGTGTGCCGAAGTAATACTGCTCGTAGCCATCGTTGATCCCGTCGCCGTCGCTGTCATTGGTAAACAAACTGGCCACGGCCACGCGGTCGGCGCCGTCCACGGTGAAGGTGAATTGCCGCAATGCCACTCCCCACGCATCTTGCTGGCGCGCTCCGTCGAGCGTCCAGTAGCCAAACGATATGTTGGCCGAGAGATCCGGGGTCGTGACGACCGTGCCCGGCGGCGCTATGGTCGTCTGGTTCACCGTTCCCGCAGGCACGCTGCGCAACACGTAGCTGGCGTATCCGGCGAGATTGCAGGTGACCATCCCTGAATCCGTGTAGGAAACCCCGCCCGCCTGGCTGGCATTGCCATAGAGCGGGTGGGTGCCGCCGCTGTATTCTGCCGCGAGCGTGATACCGTCCCCGTCGCCGTCGTAGCTGGCGGAGCGGGATAGATCGCCATAATACTCGATCTCATACCAGTCCGGAACGCCGTCGCCATCGGTGTCCCTTGTGGCCGGCAGGTAGTGGGCGGTGGCGGTGGTGTCCTCCAGCAGGACAAAGGAAATCGGATTCTGCGAGCGCCCCCACGCATCGCGATAGACCGTCGCCGGATAGCTGCTGTTGGTCCAGTGAGTGAAGCGGTAGGAGCCGGACGTGACCGGCGCGGTGACCGTGCTGTAGGTCACGCCGCTCTCCAAATACTGGCTGGAGGACACCGCACTGATGAGGCTGCCCGTCGCGTCGTCGCGGGAGTTTTGGGTAAAGTTCACCGTCGCCGCCTGGCCGAGCGTAGCCAGCAGGCACCATCCTGCCGCGAGAAAGCGGGGACTCAGATGAAAGCGGCGGAGTGTGAGTGAATGTGACATCCCGGGATGGGTGAGGGTTTGTCAGGGAGCTTTGGCCTTGAGCGCGAGACTGTGACGATAGCCCGAAGCGATGGCGGTGACGCCGTTCAGCCCGGCGGGATTCGCGAGTTGGCCGCTGCTGTGTTCTCCCCAGCCGACCACCGTGCCGTCGCTCTTGAGCGCGAGGCTGTGAGATGCGCCTGTCGCGATCGCGATGACACCGCTTAGCCCGGCCGGAATGGTGGTTTGGCCTTGGCCGTTGTATCCCCAGCCGACCACCGTGCCGTCGCTCTTGAGCACGAGGCTGTGAAGTGGGCCTGCCGCGATCGTGGTGACGCCGCTCAGCCCGGCGGGAATCGTGGTTTGGCCGTAGTCGTTGTCTCCCCAGCCGACCAGAATTAACAGGCCTTCATAGGGACGGTTCGTAGCGTGCCATTTATCGGTGTTGAGCAATCCAGCACGTGCCGTCACGGCATCATTCACTTCGGAAATGTCCGCCGGAGCCAGATTCATGCGTTTGAAGATGAATGGAAGACCATAGAAATTCACCGTCGTGCCGCTTGCCAAATCGACCGCCGAAAAGTTTCCGCTGTCGGCACTTCCTTTGAGCACGCCGCCAGCAAGAGACAATCCTGTGTCGCCACTGGCGTATTGCCAAAACAACGCGTCAAGCACCTGGTCATCCGTCGGCGAGTCCTTGCTGATCGTGAGCGCGGGCTTCCCACCCGCTGCCGGAATGGTAATCCAGTCGAACGGCAGCAATCCCCGTCCATCCATGGCCAGCACCTCGAACTTCACCTGCCCGAGATCAATGTTCCAATCCGCCGCCACGTTCCAGGTGAGCGTGTGATTCGTGTTGCTGGGGATCGCATCGCCGAGCTTGGCGGCCGTGCCTTCGGAGAAGGTGACCGGCTTGATGACATTCGCAAACGAGCGCACGCCATCCACGAAGGCCAGCGCCCGCACCTTCACCGTGGCGTCATCCGGATCATTCACCCGATACACCACATCCATCAGCGTGGTGCCGGGGCGCATCGTGGCCGACTGGATGACGACCGTCGGCGCGGTATTGGCCAGAGCCACGGAAGCCAAGGCGAGGAGGAGGAGTGGAATGGAAACGGTTTTCATGGTGGTTTGTGTGCTGGGATTTAATCTGCCGGGAATTTGCTTTCGCACCCGAAGGAACGTGGACGGTAAGATCGCGGATCGACGCCGGTAAGCGGGGCGGGCGCTTCAACCGCGTGTAAATGAAAGTTGAGAAGAGGTGAGTTGAGATTGGCGAGACTTTTGTCGGTGCCGATCAGGCCAAGAAAGTGCCATCGTTGCCGATCGGCAAGGCTGCCCAGGCCTGCGCTGTGTCCACGGACAGCATTGCGTCGCCCGAAGGCTCGCAAAGCCCCGCGCCCAACCGGCAGCCATGAGGGGAAATGCATATCCTTGCCAGACATTAAGCCAGAAACCGCCCCGGGAACCAAGCCATAATGCACAACATTTCTTGCCATTTTCCACAGCTTTTCAGGGCGCACTTCTTCATCATTCCCGGAGCCAGCCTCGCCATCATGCCGCCAGGATGATTGAACATCATGGCCACACGAAAAACGGGACGGACTTGATGATGTCCGGTAAAGGTCAAAGAGTCGTCATGGATTTAAGCGATCCCTTCTGGCCTTGATACGGCATTCATTTTCAAGTTGCCGCGCTGCCTCCAGCCTTCGGCCAGCGAATTCACTGCCAATTCCACGAAGTCAATCTGTATGGTGCTTTCTTGTTCCAAGCCTGCCACCAAACTGTTGCCTCCACGTTTCTTTCCCTGCCGTCCACCTTTACCTTCAGCTTGAGACGGTAGTTCATACCAGCGACGACTTGCTCTTCTGCGCCAAGAATGGACACCAGCTCTAATTTTGCCGCTGGCGTCTCTTTGCTTGTCTGCATCGCCTTTTCTTCTTCCTTGATAGCAAAGTTCGCAGCCGCAACCACCTCCGGTTTGGTCACCGCTACAGGAGACTTGCCACCGGGCATTGGCTCTTTTGTAAAACCGCTGTCGCAAAGCAGCGCGATGATGAGGAGGGAGAGGAGGGAAGCTTTCATGCTTGGTGACAGTCTTTAGCGTTTGTCTGCGCGTTATCAAGCACGCCAGGTTCGGTTGACGATGGTGCGCTTCATGAAATCATGAAAGGCACACGGTTCGCACAATACGATTCATTTTCCTCTTTCATGGAAAACGGTTCCCGTGCCCCATTGAAGAGACGCAAAAGTTTTCAAGGTTTCTCGCCTTTGTGAAACTCGATCAACTGCATGTCGCACTCCGCAGTGGTTCCGTGGTGATGGTATTGATAGTGAACAATTCCAAGACCGGGGACAAAAGCGACTGATTGAAAATCGGGGGATGTTCTGTAAGTCATCGTAAAAACACGCCCATCCTTGAGCGCTGGCGCTCCTTTGACTTTATCTGTGTAGGCGGATTCTCCTTCAACAACCCAGCAATATCTCCCTGTCGTCGTTTGGGCATAGTCCCCGAATAGCTTGCCAACAATTAAAGGCACGTCGAGGATCAAGGAGTCTTCGTTGACCAATTCAAACAATGATCCTTCGGGATTCTTGATTTTGTCCCAAACTCCCTTAACAGCCTTGCCAGAGAAAAGGTGGTATTGGCCGGTGCCTACACGAACGATCAAGTAATCTCCGCGCTCCTTATCCGGTTCATACCAGCACAAGTCGTATGGAAATCCCTTGATCAGGGCGGCAAAAACCAACCCCCGGGAAGCGGTGTCGATGACCTCCATTTTCCAGGTGAGCGTTTTACTCTGATCCTCGTGCTTACCAGTAGCGTCGTTCTTCTGCCACCACTTCACCTCACCGCTGTAAATCCAGTAGTTGCCCTTCGATAAGGGGAAATACGCCGAGTTGTCTTCTGCACGAGCCAGCAGTCCAAGCACCAGTAGAACAATGACCGACACGAGCAAAGCCAGACATCCCTTTCCGGCTGGCATTGCAGGATACCTTGCCGAAATCTTTCCCATGCAGTTCCCCCGCGAGCTTCTCGATGAACTCCTTGGAGGTTCTCAAATCGCTGCCGGTTAAAGTGCGGTATCGTTTGATTGCCTCGATTTTGTTCCCGGCAGCAATCGCTTCACCGATCTGCTGCATTTGCTCCGGTGTGGGTTCGCTCATACTAAGGTTTTCGATTGAGGTATTCCTGAATCAATTTCGCAATTTGTTCATGAGCCTTCATTGCCCTCCATCCGATCACGAGCCAGATGATCGTGATGAATAATCCCCAAAGGACGACGATAACGCTCATGCTCATGCCGGAAGAATGAACCCCTTGACATCTCTACCGCAAGAAAATAGGAATGCCACCATGACCAGCCTATCCATCAACCAACTCAAGGAAGCCCTCGCGATTAAAGAACAGATTCAGACATTGGAATCCCGTCTCAGTCAGGTTCTTGGAGGTGCCGTATCAAAAATCACAGCATCGCCTGCGAAGAGAGGTCCCAAGACGATGTCAGCCGAAGGTCGCGCTCGTGTTGCAGAAGCTCAAAGGCAGCGTTGGGCAAAGCAAAAATCGACATCGGCAACTTCCCCTGAAGTAAAACCTTCAAAGCCGGCGAAGAAGAAGCGCGTTATCAGTCCTGAGCAAAAGGCAAAGATTGCAGCGGCAATGAAGGCACGTTGGGCAAAGGTGAAAGGAACACCTGTCGCCAAATCGGCTGTAAAACCTTCACCGACAAAGAAGGGTGGATTGACTCCTGAAGGTCGTGCGAAGATTGTTGCTGCACTGAAAGCAAGATGGGCGGCTAAAAAGGCAGCAGGTAAAAAATAGATCGATCACAACGGACAGCGCGTTGTTGCAGTGATTCAGGAGATCACAGCATGGCCAGCTCAACATCAGAATAATGGAAGACAAGGTTTCCAGCACAGGGCAGGACGCCAAATACAAGGGGGCCGGGCCCAAACACATTCTGGTCGTAGATGATGAACCACTTGTCCTCAGAGCGGTGAGGATGATGTTGAGTTACGAGGGGCATATCGTCGAAGGAGCAAACAATGCGAGTGAAGCTCTTGCTGCCTTCAAGCCCGGCAAGTTCGATCTGGTCATTACCGACTACTTGATGCCAGGGATGAAAGGCGATGCGCTGGCAGTTGCCATCAAGGAACAATCACCAAACCAACCGGTGATTCTTCTTACGGCCCATGCTCAGATTATTCAGGAAACTATTGGCGAGCTAAAGTGCTTCGATTATGTGGTGAGCAAACCATTCAGGCTTGAATTTCTGCGAAAAGTGGTGACACAAGTTGCCCGATAAGGACTGCGCCAACGAAATCCTCGAATTTCGCAGGGGCATTGCGGGTTAAGTAGTGCTTCTGTCACTAAACGTCATTGTGAATTATTGACTTTCATAGCCACCCGTTATTGCTCATTTTCCTCTTTCATGGAAAACGGTTCCCGTGCCCCATCGAAGAGAACAATGAAAAATAGTTCGCACTTGCATTCTATGGATTCGGTCATCTAGTGTTCTTTCACGGGCAAGCTGAAAGACCTGCAAGGTGCAGGTGTTTGAAACAGATGTAATCAAATCAAATGAAACCCGATCCAATACGGATTCTGGTTGTGGATGATGAACCCCTCATCCTCAACGCCGTGAGGATGATGTTAAGCTACGAGGGGCACCTCGTCGAGGCAGTGAGTGATGCCAGGAAGGCGCTCGCAGTATTTGAACCGGAGAAATTCGATCTCGTCATCACCGATTACATGATGCCGGGGATGAAAGGGGATGCGTTGGCAATTGCGATCAAATCACAGGCACCCCAGCAACCGGTGATGCTTCTCACAGCCCATATTCACATGATGGACAGGAAATCAGGTGAAGTGAGTTGTTTCGATCATGTCGTCAGCAAACCCTTCAGGCTCGAAGTCCTGAGAATGGCTGTCAGACGGTGCTCACGGATGATTGCCGGGTAGATGTCCGTGGGCGAAAATCATGCGCAGTTGATGAGCGGATTGGGCGCGGCAAGAATTTGCCCTGTCGGCGAAATGCAGTCACCGCCGTCCACATGGCATCAGGACGGCGGACAGTCGCTCGCGCTGCTCGTGCGATGGGTCGATTTTGAGCCGGGGAACCGGGAAATCTGACGTTGCCTTGGAAAGCTGGGCACAAGGAATTTGAGTTTGTTGGTATTTAAGAAGTTCACCAACAAAAGGAGCGCGCACTCGGAACTGCAGGAAGGTTGCCAACAAGGCGGCGGTTCATGCACAGTGATTCGGCTCGATGCCTCGAAAGTTGCGCTGGCGTTCGTGCCGGTCTAGGATTCGCCAACAATCACAAACTCCCATGAACAACGACTCGTCCACCACACGCCGTAACTTCCTCAAGAAATCGCTCGCAGTTCCCGTCGCTCTCGCGATCTCGCCTGCGATCAAAATTCAAGCCGCGCCAGATCCCGCGCCTGCGGCAAGCGCTCCACTCCCGATGCGGACGCTCGGAAAGAGCGGCCGACAGGTCACCATGCTGAGCATGGGCGGCATGATGAGCGCGATGAGCCCCGACTATCTCGACATAGCGTGGTCGATGGGCATCCGCTATTTCGACACAGCGGACTGCTACATCCACGGGCAGTCGGAAAAGATCATCGCTCAGTGGCTCGCGAAGTATCCCGAGCGCCGGAAGGAAATTTTCCTCGTCTCTAAAGACCACCCGAAGCAGGGTCCGGAACAGTTGCTCGAAATGATCGACAAGCGTCTCGCGGCGTGCGGCACGACTTATCTCGACGCGTTTTACATTCACGGCCTCGGCCCCCGCGAATACGGCGATGCCTCGATTGAATGGCCAAAGGGCGGTGAGTTCAAGAAGGTCGCCGAGAAACTGAAAAGCTCCGGCAAGGTGAAGCTCGTTGGTTTTTCCTGTCACGACGGACGGCTCAACGACTATTTGAACGCGGCGGCGCAGGGCAGATTCGTGGACATCATCATGCTAAAATACAATCCGTTCTTCAAAAAGGGCGATCCGTTCGACAAGGCGCTCGAGGCCTGTCACAAAGCCGGCATCGGGCTGGTCGCGATGAAGACGATGCGCGACATGAAAGACGTGCCGCAACGCCTTCCGGAGTTCGACAAGATCGGACTCAACGTTCATCAGGCCAAGCTGCAAGCCTGCTGGAGTGATCCGCGCATCGCCGCCATCTGCAACATGATCGACAACGTGGACATGATGCAGGCAAGCAGCGCGGCGGCGCGCAGCTACAAGGAGCCGCTCAAGATCGCGCAGATGGAGTTGCTTCGTGAGACGATGATCGCGGGACGGCGTACGATGTGCACCGGCTGCCCGTCCTGCGAAGAGTTCGCGAAACAGACAGGCTTCGCTTTCCACGACATCTCCCGCTACGTCACTTATTACGAGCAGGACGGCCATCTCGGCGCACGCGACCTTTACCACGCGCTACCCGCCGATTACCGCGATGCGTCGTCGGTGAATCTCGCGGCGCTGCGCGAAGGGTGCCACTTTAAGACTGACTACCCCGAGATCATCCGCCGCGCCGAACGCTATTTCGCCTGATCTGCGACGGGTGAAGAGCGATTGAAATGCAAACAGCACCGCCCGAAAAGACATCCCCTGCAAAGCGCAAAGGCGGGCGCAACGCATTTGTTCGCACGAAGGTGCCTGCGATCGAGCGCGTCATCAGCTTCGGCATCGTCGCGCTGCTTGCGGCGATGGGCGCGGCCATTTGGTGGAAGGGACAGCATTTCAACCCTGACCTCTACAGTCTGCGCACCGACGCGCTGAACTCGACGAGAAATGCGGTCGAAGGAAAAGCGGGAACGCTCCGGCAGCAGGGCAGGGCGCAGCCCGGCGAGGAGGGTGCGACGCGACCGGCGGCGGTTGCAAAGCCGACTGCCGAAAAGAGCGCAGCCGGCGAAGGTGAACCGATGGAAGGCTATGCCGAAGGCGGCAGCGCTCCGGCGGCGAAAGGCGATGCAAAGCGCGAGCCGCTCGAAATCAACCTGCCGGGCACGAAGCCGATGGGCGACACCGAGTTTTACAATTCGGACAACCTCTTCGAAAAGATCGACGGACGCGCGCCGGCGTATCAGGGCTTCAACGTCCAGGAACTCCGCAGCCGTTCGTTCGCACTCGATGGCGCGGACGGCAGCTTCGTCGATGTCTATGAGTTTCGTATGGATACGCCGGTCAACGCCTTCGGAATCTTCGCGCTCGAACGCGATCCGAAAGGCAGGCCGCTCGACTTTGCAGCCGACGGTTACTCCGGCGAGATGGGATACTTTTTCCGCCAGGGCGCGATTTACGTGCAGATCATCGCGTCCGATCAGAATCCGAAAACGATCGAACTCGCCGGCGCGATCGCCCGGAACCGCGCAAAGGAGCTGCCGGCCGACGACAGCGGGCTTGCAGGCCGGCGCAAACTCCCGTCCGCGGGCTTGATCGCGGACACGGTTGCCTACGTGCAGGAGAACGCGCAGGGGCAGTCGGCGTTCAAGGATGTGTTCCAGGCGAAGTATGATTTCGACGGCGCGAAGCTGCCTTTCTTCGTCATGGCGACAAAGCCGGACGACGCGGCGAAGGCTTGGAAATCCTTCATGGATTTCTGCGCGCGCTTCGGAAAGGCGGAGCTGCTGCCCGATGTCGCCGGAGGCAAAATTTTCAGCGCCCAGTTGTTTGGAAAATGGAAGGTCGTCTATCAACGCGAAGGCGAAGTCGGCGGCGTGTTCGACGCCGAGGACGCAGCGAAAGCGAGGGCGTTCGTGGAAAAGTATTTGCAGGGAGAAATCAAGTAGCCGAATTCAGGGAGACCCACATGAGCAACGAAGGCGAACAGGAAAACAGAATCAGCCGCCGCGAATTCATCACGCGAGTCGGCATTACCGGCGCGCTGATCGCGGGCTCGGGAGCCGCGGCCTACAAGCTCTGGACTCCCGATCATTTCGTCCCGGGATTCCAGGCGGAGAAAGGCTTCCAGCTCGCCAATTACAAGATCGACGACAACAAACTGCTGCCGACGATGGCGATCGCGCACGGACAGGATCACGAAAAGACGGTCGCTGCCGCCGTTGGCGCGCTCGGAGGAATGGAGCGGTTCATCAAGAAAGGCGACATCGTGTTGATCAAGCCGAACGTGGCGTTCGACCGTCCGCCCGCGCTCGCTGCAACGACGCATCCGGAGGCGTTGCGCGCCGTCGCAACACTCGTGATGGCCGCAGGTGCGGCGAAGGTTTTCATCGCGGACAACCCGATCAACTCACCCGCCGGATGCTTTTTGAAAAGCGGGCTGCGCGCCGTCGCGAACGATCTCCACCTCGACCTCCTCTACCCCGAGACCAACTCATTCGCACCGCTCGAACTCGACGGCGAGATCTTGCGGCACTGGACGTTTTTCAAGGAGCCTTTCAACAAAGCAACCAAGGTGATCGGCCTCGCGCCGTGCAAGGATCACAACCTGTGCCACGCCTCGATGACCATGAAAAACTGGTATGGACTGCTTGGCGGCAGGCGCAATCAGTTCCACCAGCACATCCACAGCATCGTCTCCGACTTTGCGCTCATGATGAAACCGACGCTCGTCATTCTCGACGGCATGAATGTCCTCATGAAGAACGGACCGACCGGCGGAAGGTTGTCGGACGTGAAGCCGATGGGCACGGTCGTCGCGGGCACCGACATGGTCGCCGTGGACAGCTACGGCTACTCGCATCTGCTCGAACGCGATCTCTCTGAGTTGACCTACATCCACAAGGCGCACGACCGCGGCCTCGGCAACAAGAATTGGAAGGACGCGCATTACAAGGAAGTGCAGGCATGAAACAAACGCGGAATTCGGAATGCGGAGTGCGGAAGGCGAAAACGCGCCTGGCGGTTGTGCGGCAATTCGTTCCACATTCCACATTTCGACTTCCGCATTTATGAAGATCCGCACCGCGCGTCGCCTCTCGCAGGTTTTCTTTTTCGGCCTGTTCCTTTTCTTCGTGATCGTCTCCGATCTGCGATACTTGCAGGGCTATCCGATCTCGCTCTTTCTCGAGTTCGATCCGCTCGTCGCCTTCGCCACGGCGCTCGCCACGCACACAATCTACAAGGGCCTGCTCTGGAGCCTGCTGTTGGTCATTCCGACCGTTCTGCTCGGCCGCATTTTCTGCAACTGGATCTGCCCCTACGGCATCCTCCACCACTTCATCGGATGGCTCTTCGGAAAAGGCCGCGCGGAAGACAAAATCCGCATCGAGAGCAACCGCTACCGCCCGATTTACAACACGAAATACGTGATCCTCATCGCGATGCTCGTCGCCGCCGTTTTCGGCAGCCTGCAAATCGGACTGCTCGATCCGATCTGCCTTTTCCATCGCTCGATGACGACTGCGATACTCCCTTTGTTCAACATGCTCGTCCCGACCAGCGTTTATGTGAGGCAGTATTTCCATGTCGGCGCATGGGTCATCGGCTTCATGCTTTTCCTGCTCGTCGGAATGAATGTCTTCATTCCCCGCTTCTTCTGCCGCGTGCTCTGCCCGCTCGGCGCGTTCCTTGGGACCTTGTCGGGTGCCGCGCTCTGGCGGATCGAGCGGAACCCGACGAAATGCGTCGATTGCGATCTTTGTTTGAAGAACTGCGAGGGCGCTTCCGATCCGCACACCCAGCTTCGGAAGAGCGAGTGCTTCGTTTGTTTCAACTGCATCGAGGACTGCCCCGAGGACGCGCTCTCGTTCAAGTTCGTGCCACCGCTGCAACACGAAATCACCGCACCAGCCGTGCCCGCGCGCCGCGCCGTTCTCGGCGGCCTGCTCGGGCTTGGCTTCTTCGGATTCGGACGCAGCTCCGGCGCGCAGGATCGCGATTACGACAAGAAAGTCATTCGCCCGCCCGGTTCGGTCGAGGAGAAGGATTTCCTCGAACGCTGCATCAAGTGCGACCAGTGCATCCGCGTCTGCCCGACGAATGTGCTCCAGCCCGCGTTGTTCCAAGCCGGACTTGAAGGCATCTGGACGCCGATCCTCAACAACAAAATCGGCTACTGCGAACTCAACTGCACGCTCTGCGGCCTGGCCTGCCCGACCGGTGCGATCCAGCGTATCACCATCGAGGAAAAAACGGGCGTCGGGAAATTCGCGGAGCAAGGTCCCGTGCGGCTCGGCACGGCATTCTACGATCACGGGCGCTGTCTGCCGTGGGCGATGGAAACGCCGTGCGTTGTCTGCGAGGAGGTCTGCCCCACCTCGCCCAAGGCCATCTTCTCGCGCGAGGTCACGATCACGAAACGCGACGGCACCGACATCACGCTGCGTCGTCCCTACGTGGATCCTGCGCTCTGCATCGGCTGCGGCATCTGCGAACACGAGTGCCCGGTCACCGACGAGGCCGCGATCCGCGTGACCGCCATTGGCGAGACGCGTTCCAAGGAGCGGCGCCTGCTCATGGACGGCGGCGTCACCAGCTCCGTGCGCGAATTGGAAAAGCGGCATCGTTGATCAATTTCAATGGCCACAAAACCTCAACCCGCCACCCGCATCCGCACCTGCCGCGCGTGCGGCAAGCAATTCGAATATCCGATCAAAGGCAGCACCGCCACGCGTTTCCATTGTGAAGACTGCGTGAGGATCGATGCCGATCTCCGGCTCTTGTTCGAGCGACTTTCCTCGCGGCTGCAGAAAATCGAAAGCGCACTCAATCGACTCGAAACCAAAGGAATGACGAAACCCGAATGACGAAAACGGGCGCGCTCCGGTGTCCACGCAGGAGATTCGAGCTTCGTCATTCCGTTATTCCTTCAGCATTCGTCATTCGGGTTTGGGGATTACCCGCATGACTTTGCACCGATGAAAACCTCACCCCTCTTCACAAACCGCCTCGTAAACGAGAAGTCCCCTTACCTGCTCCAGCACGCACACAACCCGGTGGATTGGTATCCGTGGGGCGAGGAGGCATTTGAAAAGGCGCGCAGCGAACACAAACCGATCTTCTTGTCCGTCGGCTACTCGACCTGCCACTGGTGTCATGTGATGGAGCACGAGTCGTTCGAGAGCGAAGCGACCGCCAAACTACTCAACGAAAACTACGTCTCGATCAAAGTCGATCGCGAGGAGCGGCCCGATGTCGATCGCGTTTACATGACCTTCGTTCAGGCGACCACCGGCTCGGGCGGATGGCCGATGAGCGTCTTCCTCACGCCGGATTTGAAACCGTTTGTCGGCGGCACCTATTTTCCCCCGGAAGATCGCCACGGGCGGCCCGGTTTTCCAACGGTGCTCACGCACCTCGCACATGCATGGAAGAGCGACGCGGCGGGAATCATCGCGCAGGGTGACCGCATTCTTGCCACGCTCCGCGAGCACATGGCATCCGCCGGCGAGAGCGAACGCGTGCCAGGCGGGGAAACCTTGAAGGCAGGTTACGATCAGATCGCGCGGAATTTTGACGACGAACTCGGCGGCTTCGGCGCCGCACCAAAGTTTCCGCGCCCCGTGACATTGAATTTCCTGGCCCGTGTTTACGCCCGCCAGCACGACAAACGCGCGCTTGAAATGAATCTGCTGACGTTGCGCAAAATGGCGGAGGGCGGCATGCACGATCATCTCGGCGGAGGCTTTCATCGCTACTCGGTGGACCGTTTCTGGCACATCCCGCATTTCGAGAACATGCTCTACGATCAAGCTCAACTCGCGATCGCGTATCTCGAAGCGTTCCAGATCACCCACGATCCGCTCTATGAAAGGGTCGCGCGCGACATTCTGGACTACGTGCGGCGCGACATGACGAGCGAGGAGGGCGGCTTCTTTTCTGCCGAGGATGCGGACAGTCTGTTTGAACACGGCAAGCCGGAGCACGGCGAGGGCGCTTATTACGTTTGGACGGAGGCCGAGATTGACAACGCGCTCGATCCGGATGCAGCGAAGATGTTCAAGCGCTTCTACGGCGTGGAGTCGCTCGGGAACGCGCCCGACGGCAGCGACCCGCACGGCGAGTTTTTGGGAAAGAACACGCTGATCCAGCGGCATACCACCGCGGAGATGGTTAAGCTTTTTGAAAGAACTTCTGAGGAAATCGAAGCGAGTCTCATGGAGAGCCGGCGCAAGCTTTTCGAGTTGCGTGCGAAACGACCGCGCCCGCACCTCGACGACAAGATCATCACTGCGTGGAACGGATTGATGCTTTCAGCGTTCGCCCGCGCGAGCCAGGTGCTCGACGACCCCGCCTGCCTCAGCAGCGCCACCCGTGCCGCCAGCTTCATCCGCGCCGAACTCACACGCAACGGGACGCTCATACGCAGCCATCGGAACGGCCCAGGCGAAGTGGGCGGGTTTGCCGACGACTACGCGTTTCTGATCCAAGGCTTGCTCGATCTTTACGAAGCATCGTTTGACATCGGCTGGCTGCGCTGGGCGACCGAGCTGCAAATAAAACAAGACGAGCTTTTCGCCGATCACGAACAGGGAGGGTATTTCGCCGTCACCAAGAACGACACGAGCATTCTGCTGCGAATGAAGGAGGATTACGACGGCGCGGAACCATCGGCCAACTCGGTCGCCGCGCTGAACCTGCTCCGCCTCGCGCAAATGACCGGCAATCCAGATTTCCAGCGAGCCGCCGGGAAGACAATGGGCGCGTTCGCCGCCCAGCTTCGCAACATCCCGGGCGCGATGCCGCAGATGCTTGTCGCCGTCGAGTTCGCGCTGAAGAAGCCGAAGCAGATCGTGGTCGCCGGGAACCGCGATGCAGAAGACACGCGCGCACTTCTGAGGGAAGTGCATCGTCATTTCATTCCGAACAAAGTCCTGCTGCTCGCCGATGGAGGCGAGGGCCAGCAGTTTCTCTCGGAGCGACTCGAGTTCCTGCAAACGATCACGCCAATCGACGGCAGGGCGACCGCTTACCTTTGCGAGGATTACGCCTGCTCGCTCCCGACAAATGATCCTGCGACTCTCGCAGAGATGCTGGCAGCCGGCGCCGCTTCAAAAATGCCGTAGCCGTTCTGCCATCACGCGGGTTGCGTGTCTCGCGAAACAGCCCGCTACTTTTGTGGCACCAGTTTCTGCGCCCAGAAATCGACCTTGTCCGGCATCCCGATTCTTTCCATGTAGCTGCGTTCGTAATTGAGCTTGCGCGAACGCGCGTAGCCGTTCACCGCGGCAGCGATGTGGACGGCGGTGAGAGCGGTGAATTCCGTGTCGTGTGAGAACGAGGGCGTGTGGTGATTGCCGACCGCATTGATGATCGGGAACGGCAGATTCCACGTGGCGAGAATGAACCCACCGAGGTCCGCGTGCGTGACGCCGAATTGCTCCAACTCTGCAGCATCAATGCTGATCTTTCGCTCGATGGACATCTTGAACGCCCTCTTGTAACGCTCGGGCAGACTCGACGCCAGCAGGAGCAGGCCGAAGTCGTGCAGCAGGCCGGAAGTAAAGCACATGTCGGCAACCTCCTTGTTCTTGCATTCCTCCATCGCGATGGCGGACGCCCATGTGGCGACCTGCAGGCTGTTCTTGAAGAATTGATCGAGGGAAAACGCCACGCAGCTCCTGCCGTCAAACTGCGTGAACATGCTGCTCAGCAGCACCAAGGTGCGCAGTCTTTGCGTGCCGAAAAACATCACTGCCTCGACGGGATTCGAAATCCTGCGGTTGAGGGCCGCCTGTCCGGAATTGACGAACTGGATGAGCTTGGCGGTGATTCCAGGCTCTTTTGAAATCAAATCGGCGATCTCCTCTGCGGAACAGTCGTTCTGCAGCGCTTCGGAGATTTCCGTATAGAGCGAGGGAAGTGTGGGAACCTTCCGAACGGTAGAGATGACTTCAATGAGAGCCGGATTTGCCCGCCACTTGGCCAGAGCGAAGGTCCTGCTGATCGCGTCTTCGACCAGCGCGCCGTTCCATGTCCGCGACAGGATGACGTGTTTCGGCATAATCTCAGGGCTGATCTCGCCAGCGTCCGTCCGAACAAAACGCTTCACGGACGGATGAGACGAAAGCAGTTCATTCAACAGCGAGAGACTCTCGCTCAAGTTGCGCAGGTTTGAAACAACGGCATCCACCCGCCCTTCGACCAGGTTCCCGTTGACCTCGCCGGCAGAGGCAACTCTTACGATGTCTCTTCCGGCAATTTGCGAACTCTTGGTGCGCCCGTGAAGCGGGCGTCAACGCGGGTGGAAGTCCCGCCGGTGCAATTAGACGGTTCAGCACCGCAGACCGTGCCAACTGCGTCGCCGCGAGGCGGGGTGGGGAGCAGGCATGGAGTCGAACCGGCAGGTCGCAATGCACAGATGAACCACATAAATGAGCCTCGAAAAACACTCCCGGCAGCCGAGCCTCTCAAGAGTGGGCGAAGGCCGCAGAGTCGAGACCCAGACCAACCGTCGTGGGTTTTGACAATGGACCGGCGGGGTCTGCGTGGGCGACATGTCGCGAAGTGACGCGCGGGTAAACGGGGAGATCTGTCATGGCGGGTAAGCAAGACTCAACTGGCGGCACAACCCCAACAAAGGGGAAGGCCGTGCAGGCCAGGACAGAAGTCGGAGGCGTTCGTAGTAGTGATAATCCCGTGCCGGACCTCTGGTTCGGGCAACCCGCGGGGGAGCGAAGGGACGCCACTTGTTCCGCAGGAGCGAAGCGCAGGGAAGGACGTGGTGACGGCCCGCGAGGGCTACCAGCACCCGAGAAAGTCCGGCAACTGCAAATCACCCTGTATCGGAAAGCGAAGTCCAAGCCGGAATACCGGTTCTGGAGTCTATATGGAGAAGTGCAACGCGCCAACGTGCTGGCAGCAGCTTGGCGGCGCGTGAAAGCGAATGCAGGAGCGGCGGGGGTGGATGGAGTGAGCATCGAGGAACTCGCCGCCGATGCGCAGGTGGAAGCCGCGTGGCTGAACGCGCTGCAAGAGGAGCTTCACTGCAAAACGTACCGGCCCGCGCCGGTGCGCAGGGTGAAGATTCCCAAAGCCAGTGGAGGGTTTCGTGGGTTGGGGATTCCCACGGTGAAAGACCGCGTGGTGCAGATGGCGGTGTATCTGGTGCTGATGCCGATCTTCGAGGCGGACTTCCATCCGCGCTCCTTCGGTTTTCGGCCCGGACGGGGCGCCCACCAGGCGGTGGAGGTAATCCGGGAGGCATTGCGCATGGGCAAGACCGAGGTGGTCGATGCCGATCTGGGGCAATACTTCGACACGATCCCGCATCGGAAGCTGATGCGGCAGGTGGCCCGGCGGGTGAGCGACGGGATGATCCTGAAACTCATCAAAGCCTGGCTGCGCGCGCCGATCGTCGAGGAAGAGCAAGGCGGAGGCCGGAGGATGAAGGCCAACCCCTGTGGCACCCCGCAGGGCGGCGTCATCTCTCCCTTGCTGGCCAACATCTACCTTCATCCGCTGGATGAGGGCGTGAATGAATGCCGGCAAAAGCCGCGGATGGTGCGGTATGCGGACGATCTGGTGATCCTCTGTCGGCCCGGAGAAGGAGAGGGGATGAAGGAGCGGCTGGCTCGGTGGCTGCAAAGCCGGGGGCTGGCCCTGAACGAAACCAAGACCCGAGTGCTCCAGAGCTGCGCGAGCGGCTTTGAGTTCCTGGGTTTCACCTTCCGCTGGCAGCAGTCGAAGAAGGGAACGCCGTATGTGCATACCGAGCCGAGCGCCGGCGCAGAGCAGGCGCTCCGGGACCGGGTGCGTGAACTCACCCGGCGTCCCACCACCTGGAGAGCGACTGGCGAGGTTGTGCGCGAGATCAACCAAGTGACCCGTGGCTGGAGCAACTACTTTGCTTTGGCCCACCACCACCGGAGCTTCGGGCAGATGAATCACTTCATCGCCCACCGGCTGCGGCAATGGTTATGGCGCAAGCACGGGAATCCCTCGGGGAAATACCAGCGCTGGCCGGACCGCGAACTCTTCACCACGTATGGACTCTATCACCTGCCGGCGACGCTGGCGTAAGACATCGCAAACCGACAAAGGAACTCGGAAAGCCGGATGCGGGAAAACCGCCCGTCCGGTTTGATGAGGGGCGGGAAGCAGACGGTCACTGGCCCGCGGGCCTCTCAATCCGTCGCTTCCCGCCTACTCTACATTTCGGAAAACGCAGCATCGTCCGGTTGATCGCAAACCAGGAGGATCTGCCGGGGCTGAGTGGTTGCCTGCGGCAATTCCTCCGCCGCTACGCCTTCTGGCTCGCTGAGGACTGGTGCTTGCGTGCTCATGAGGTCACCTCACCACAAGCGAGCATCATGCCACGAAGAGGGTTTTGTTCAGATGCGAGAGGAAAAAGCCAGGCATCGGCCATCTGCGGAATGGGCAGGTCTGGCGAGTGCTTGGAATCAGCGTCCGCTGTCAATGATGGCATCGGAAACACGAGTTCCAGCATTTGCGACCGACGACCGGAGGGACGCGTTGCACGAGTGCCACATTCTGAAAGTCAGGGACTCGCAGAACTCGTCCCTCCGATCAGGATACATCATTGCCGCCACCGGCAAAAACCCGCTTTGTAAGAGCCTCAGAACAGGGTCAACTGCGGACGCTCGCCGGGCTTGGATTTTCGTTTGGCTTTCGGTTTTGCCGGCGGCGCTTCCGCGAGCGCGGGTTTGCCTTCGGCGTTGAGTTCGGCCTGCTCGAGGTTGCCGAGGATTTCCTTCGCGCGTGCGATGACTTCTCCCGGAAGACCGGCAAGGC
This sequence comes from uncultured Verrucomicrobiae bacterium, assembly GCA_963751395.1. Taxonomy (GTDB): domain Bacteria; phylum Verrucomicrobiota; class Verrucomicrobiia; order Chthoniobacterales; family Chthoniobacteraceae; genus CAVVUC01. Next base: position 1,157,454 of record CAVVUC010000002.1, read on the forward strand.
GGGCGACCTGAATGCCGTAGCTTTTGTCCGCGCCGCCGCGAATGATCTTGCGCAGGAAGATGATCTGGTCGTTCCACTCGCGCACGGCGACGTTGAAATTCTTCACGCCGCTCCGGGTCATTTCGAGTTCGGTGAGTTCGTGATAGTGCGTCGCAAACAACGTGCGGCATTTTATTTTGTCGTGCAGAAATTCGGCGACGCTCCACGCGATCGAGAGACCGTCGAAGGTCGAGGTGCCGCGTCCGATTTCATCCAAGATCACCAGGCTGCGCTCGGTGGCGTTGTTGGTGATGTTGGCGGTTTCGTTCATCTCGACCATGAATGTGGATTGTCCTCGCGAGAGATCGTCGCTCGCGCCGACCCTTGTAAATATGCGGTCGGCCAGCCCGATCTTCGCACATGCGGCTGGAATGAAACTGCCGGTCTGCGCCATCAGCACAAGCAGCGCGACCTGCCGGATGTAAGTCGATTTGCCCGCCATGTTCGGGCCGGTGATGATGAGCACGCGGTTGCCGTTGCCGTCGAGTTCGGTGTCGTTCGGGACGAATTTCTCTTCCACCAAACTCTGGTCGAGAACCGGGTGGCGGCCGTCGGTGATGGAGATGCCCGTGTCGTTGGCCAGCTCCGGCCTGCAATAGCCGAAGAGCCGCGCGATTTCCGCAAGCGAACAGATGACATCGAGCGTCGCGATCGCCGAGGCGGTCTGCTGCAACTCGGAGAGGCTTTTCAAAACCTCGTCACGCAACTGCACGAAAAGGTCGTATTCCAAATTTCGCGCCCGCTCATCCGCGCCGAGAATTTTAGCCTCCACCTCCTTCAACTCCGGCGTGATGAAGCGCTCGCCAGTCGCGACCGTTTGTTTGCGATGCCAGTCCTTCGGGACCAGATGCAGATTCGATTTCGTGACTTCGATGAAATAGCCGAAGACGCTGGTGTAGCGCACCTTCAGCGACTTGATCCCGGTTGCTTCGATCTCGCGCTGCTGGAGCTGCGCGATCCAGTTCCTGCCCTCGGTCGTGGCGTTGCGCAGCTCGTCGAGCGCTGGAAAATAGCCGTCGCGAAACATGCCGGCTTCCTTCGTCGTCGCCGGAGGTTCATCGACAATGGCGCGCGCGAGCAGTTCGACGAGATGGGGAAGTTCGTGGAGGTCGGCGAGGATAGAGTGGCACAGGCTTTCAGCCTGTGAGCCTGTGTCGATCACAGGCTGAAAGCCTGTGCCACTTTGCAGCGCATCAAGATCGTTCTTGATCTGCGGGATTTGCTCCAGCGAAGTGCGCAGCACCAGCAGATCGCGCGCATTGCCGCCGGTCTGAGTGAGACGTCCGACCGTGCGTTCGATGTCGCGGATGGCCTTGAGCGTCTCGCGCAGATTCCCCAGCAGGAACGGCTGCGCGAGCAATTCACCAATGAGCTGCTGTCGCGCGGCGAGCGGTTCGATCGCGCAGAGCGGATGCAGAATCCAGTCGCGCAATTTGCGCGCTCCCATGGGCGTGACCGTGCGGTCGAGCGCGCCGAGCAGCGACGTGTCGCGACCGCCACCGCGCGCGGAGACGAGTTCGAGATTCGCCTGGGTCGTGGCGTCGAGGATCATGAACTGCGAGTTGCGATAGACCGAGAGGCGCGAGATGTGACTCAACGAGCGGCGCAGTTCCGTTTTCAAATAATGCAGGATCGCACCCGCCGCTCCGACCGCCGCGCGCATTTCCTCGCAGCCGAACCCGTCGAGCGACTGCACTTTGAAATGCTCGCGCAGCGTGTAGCAAGCCTGCTCGTGCAGGAACGTGTAGCCGTCGCGCATGGTGAGTCCGCGGAGGTCGCGGAACCGGGGTGCCTGCTCGTCGCTCACCAGCACCTCGGTCGGCTGGACGCGGGCGAGTTCATCGGCAAGTTCCTTTTCACCATCGAGTTCGGTGAGGCGAAAGTCGCCGGTCGTGAGATCGATGAACGCGAAGCCGAACCGCTCGCTTTTTCCGGCACCGGCAGCGACATGGACTGCTGCGAGAAAGTTGTTCCTCTTCGCGTCGAGCATCTGTAGGTCGGCCACGGTGCCGGGCGAAACGATGTGCGTGATCTCGCGCTGGACGATTTGCCCGCGTTGCGGTTCGCCGACCTGGTCGCAAATCGCGACGCGCTTGCCGGCCTTGATGAGGCGCCGGATGTAGCTCTCCGCCGCGTGATGCGGCACGCCGCACATCGGCGTGAGTCCGCGTTTGGTCAGCGCGACGTTGAGCAGCGCCGAAGCTTCCTTGGCGTCCTCGAAGAACATTTCGTAAAAATCACCGAGCCGGAACAGCAGCAGCGTGTCCGGAGGCAGGCTGCGCCGGATGCTTTGATACTGCTGCATCATCGGTGTGAGGGATTCGGACATTGGAGGGGGGACTTTAGGCGCTCAACCGGCGGCGATCAAGAACACGGAAAGCTTCGCGGAGAGAATCAGGAAGCCGGGGAAGATGCGTGAGGAGCATCGATTCATGATGCCCTCGCCTCCTCGTGCGCGACGAGGTCGGTGTCGCGCGCCAGGCCGTGCATTCCTGCGATCCAGACAACGCCGGCGAGCAGCATCACCGTGGAGACGGCAAAGAAGCTGAGGTTCCATGTGCCGTGGTCTTTGATCCAGCCGATGAGCCAGGGCGAAAGCGCGTCGCCGAAGAGATGGATGACGAGGATGTTCAGCGCAAACGCAGACGCGCGGATCGAGGAGGGCGTGACATTGGCGAGCGCAGTGTTCGACGGGCCGATGTTCATGAACAGGAAAAACATCGCGACGAAAATGAATCCCCACGCCAGCGGAAACGGCGTGTAAAGCATCGCGATGGTCGCAGGGAAGCCGAGCAGCATTCCCACACCCGAGACGAGAAAGTAAGAACCCGGGATGCGCGCCCGAAGCCTGTCGCCAAGCCAGCCGCCAAACAGCGTCGCAGTCAGCCCGGCAACGACGAGGATGCCGCCGAAGATCATATCGACCTGCGCCAGAGGCAGGCCGCGCGACTCGTGGATGTAAGTGGGAGCCCAGACCGACAGGCCGCCGATGGCAAACGTCATGGCGGTCTGGGCAACGCAGTTCATGATGAACGACGGAATTTTGAACAGGCGCTTGTAATCAGCGATGCCGGGTTTCTTCTGTTCAGCAGAGGATGAACGGCGCGGTTCGGGCATCAGCCAACAGATGGCCGCGAGCAGAAGCCCCGGCGGCGTGACGAGAAAAAACGCCCATCGCCAGCCGAGATAATGATGCACGACTCCGCCGAGGGCGTACCCGAGCGCGCTGCCGACGGGAATCGCCATGAAAAACCAGGAAAGCACCTGTCCGCGCCGCTCCACCGGATAGAGATCGCTGATGATCGTCGGAGCCGCCGGGCCGTATCCCGCTTCGCCGATTCCCAGAAATACGCGGGTGAAAAGCAGGGCCGTGAAGGTCGCAGCGAGTCCGGTGGCGCCACTCGCGAGACTCCAGAGTGCCACGCTCAATCCAATGATGATCCAGCGCGAAAACCTGTCCGCGAGCACTCCGAAGAGCGGCGCGGTGAGCATGTAGCTCACGAGGAACGCCGTCGTGAGCAGGCCGGCTTTTCCGTTGGCGTTCGGGTCGCCTTTCAGGAACTCGTCCTTAATCGCCGGCACGATCGACGCGAGGATGTAGCGGTCGAGGTAGCAGAAAAGGTTGATGCACAGCAGCAGGGCGAGCGCGCGGCGCGCTGCCGATCTTGAAAAGGCTGTGGGTTCGTTCATGGCCGGGGTGTGGTTTACCGGCCCAATCACGGCGACGCGAGGGTTTTTCGTCGCTCAAAAAACTTGGTGACTTCGAGTCTTGGTGGTTAACTCCCGCCGCATGTTGCTGGCCCTCGGAAAAATCATCGCGCGCATCGTCTATCGCGTGACTTCGGTTGGCGCGGAGAAACTTCCCGCCGGAGGTTTCCTGCTGCTGCCGAATCACGTCACCTGGGTGGATGCAATCGTCTTGCAGATCGCCTGTCCGCGCCCGATCCGGTTCATGGTTTACGAGCCGATCTACAATCAGCCCGCGCTGAACTGGCTGTTCCGGCTGATCAAGGCGATTCCCATTTCTCCGCGCAAGGCAAAGGAGGCGATGCGCGAAGCCGCGGAACGCATCCGGCAGGGAGAGGTCGTCTGCATTTTTCCCGAAGGCGAACTGTCGCGCACCGGCATCCTGCTGCGGATCAAGCGCGGCTACGAAATCATCGCCCGCGAGGCCGACGCGCCGGTTGTGCCGGTCTGGCTGGATCAATTATGGGGATCGATCTTTTCGTTTTACGGCGGGAAGTATTTCAAAAAAATCCCGCGCAAGTTTCCGTATCCGGTGATGGTCGCTTTTGGCGAGCCGATCCCGCACGACCGCGCCGACATCATGACCGTCCGCGAGCGCATGCTGGCGCTTGGGGAGACCTGCTACCAGCAACGTCCGCTGCTGCGCGGTCATCTGGCCGAGGCGAGCCTGCGCGGGTTGAAGCACCGACAGTTCGGCGTGGCGATCATCGACGGCATGGATCACAGCACGATCACACGCGGCACGCTGCTCGCGGCTTCGATCGCGCTGTCGCGGCATCTGAAGAAGCATTGCGCGAACAAACGCATCGCCACCGTGCTGCCCACCGGCAAGGCCGCGGTGATTGCCAATCTCGCGGTGATGCTCGCGGGCAAAGTGCCGGTGAATCTCAACTTCACCGCAGGCAATGCCGCGCTGGAGGCGGCCATGCGCATTGCCGATCTCGACGACGCGATCACGGCGACCGCCTTCGCCAAAAAGCTGCCTGATTTTCCGTTCCCGAAAAACGTCATCCATCTTGAAAAAGTCATGCCCGGGCTGAAGAAGGCGGTCGTCCTGTGGCGCGTGCTGGTTTTCCTGCTGCCTTGGCGCGTGCTTGCTTGGATGCTTGGCCTGCCTTCGGTTGGCGACCGGGAGGAAGCGGTGGTGCTTTTTACCAGCGGCAGTTCCGGTGAACCGAAAGGCGTGGTGCTCAGCCATCGCAACATCCTCGGAAACGTCTCGCAGTTTTCGACGATGCTGAACCTGGATCAAAGCGATGCCATTCTCGCGTCGCTGCCGTTTTTCCACAGCTTCGGCTGCACCGTCACGCTCTGGTATCCGATTCTCGATTGCGTGCGGCTCGTCACTTATCCGAACCCGATCGAGGTGGTGAAGAACGCCGAGTTGATCGAGCGCTACGGAATCACGATGCTGCTGGCGACTCCGACGTTTCTGCGCAGCTACCTGAGAAGGGTTGAGCCGAAGCAGTTGGCGTCGCTGAAGATCATCGTCACCGGAGCCGAGAAACTGCCGGACGAGCTGGCGGCGGCTTTTCAGGAGCGATTCGGGAAAGAGGTGCTGCAAGGCTACGGCCTTACCGAAACCGCGCCGGTCGCAAGTGTGAACCTGCCGGAGCCGGAGGCAAATGCGGAAAGCGGAAAGCGGAATGCGGAACTGAAGGGCGCGGAAGCGGTAGCTCCTCAGCAATCCAAAATCCAAAATCCAAAATCTAAAATCGGCCCCCCTTTGTCCGTCCAGCCGTCAAACCGGCTCGGCTCCGTCGGCAAGCTCGCGCCGGGAATTGCGGCGCAGATTCGCGACCCAGACACCGGCGCGGTGCTTTCGTTGCAGGACTCCGGGATGCTCTGGCTGCGCGGCCCGAACATCTTCGAGGGCTACCTCAACGACCCGAAGCGCACCGCCGAAGTGCTGCATGGCGAGTGGTTCAAAACGGGAGACCTTGCCCGGTTCGACGAGGACGGATTTCTTTTCATCGAAGGCCGCCTTTCGCGCTTCTCGAAGATCGGCGGCGAGATGGTTCCGCACGAAACGCTCGAATCGAAAATCAGCGAGGTGCTCGCGCTGAAGACGGACGACCGGGCGATCGCGGTTACCGGCATTCCCGACGAATCCAAGGGAGAAGCGCTCGTGGTGCTCTCGACACAGGAGATCGACGTCGCCGAGATGCGCGCGAAACTTTCCGAAGCCGGCGTGCCGAATCTTTGGATTCCAAAGCGCGTGCAGCGCGTCGAGCAGATCCCGGTTCTGGGTTCCGGCAAACTGGATTTGAAGGCGTGCAAGGAAATGGCGATGGCCGGGTAACGCACGCGAGCCGACGACCGCATGGGGGGCGGCGTGTTTGCGAATCACGCCGTCTCAATGTTCGCGGCGAGCCGCCGCGAACAGCACGCGAGCCGCGTGCGCTACCCGGAACGCGTTGTGCGCAAACTTTGCCCTTTGCTCTTTCTTTCCGGCACTTACATTCCCCGCCATGCATTCGTTCAGTTACCAAAAGCAACACCTTTTCTGCGAAGACGTTGACCTGCAAAAAGTCGCCAGGGAAGTTGGCACCCCGGTCTATGTCTATAGTGCGAACACGATCCTCGACCACTATCGCCGGCTCGATGCCGCGCTCGGCAAGATCGACCATTTGATCTGCTACGCCGTGAAGGCGAACTCGAACATCGCCGTTCTCAATCTGCTCGCGAACGAAAACTCCGGCTTCGACATCGTGTCGGCGGGCGAGCTTTACCGGGTGATCAAGGCGGGCGGCGACCCGCATCGCTGCACGTTCGCCGGAGTCGGCAAGTCCGAGGACGAAATCCGCTACGCGCTTCAGCAGGAGATTCTCAGCTTCAACGTCGAGTCCGAAAGCGAGCTCGCCTACATCAACAACGTCGCCGGGTCGATGAACTGCCGGGCACCGATCGCGTTGCGTGTGAATCCGAACGTCGAGGCCGACACGCACAAATACATTTCGACAGGCAAGAGCGAGAACAAGTTCGGCATCGGCCTGGATCACGTCGTCGGGGTCTATGCCGCGGCTTCGCGGATGAAAAACGTCCGCATCCAGGGGGTGCAAATGCACATCGGTTCGCAGATCACCAGCGAACGTCCGTTTGCCGAGGCCGTGGCAAAAATGGTCGGGCTGGTCACCGGCTTGAAACGCGAATACGGCATCGAGTTTTTCAGCATCGGCGGCGGGATCGGGATCATCTACAACCAGTCGCTGGCGAGCGGCGCGAAAACGTGGTGGGAGCATCCCGATGCCAACGAAAAAGGCGTGCTCACCATCGAAAGCTACGCGGCGGCGGTGGTGCCGCATTTGAAGAAACTCGGACTGCGCATCCTTTTTGAGCCGGGGCGTTTCATGGTAGGCAACGCAGGGGTGCTGCTGAGCAGGGTGCTCTACGTAAAAAAGACGCTGCACAAAACTTTCGTCATCGTCGATGCAGGCATGAACGATTTGATCCGGCCGGCGCTTTACGAGGGCTGGCACGAGATCGTGCCCTTGAACAAACCAAAGTCGGACAAGACCGAGGTCGTCGATATCGTCGGGCCGATCTGTGAGAGCGGGGATTTTTTTGCGCAGGATCGCCCCGTGCCGCATCTCGAAGAAGGAGACACGATCGCTTTGATGAGCGCCGGTGCCTATGGCTTCTCGATGGCGTCGAATTACAACTCGCGTCCCCTGCCCGCAGAGGTTCTTGTGAACGGCAAAAGGTCGCACGTGATTCGCGAACGCCAGAAACTTGCGGACTTGATCGCTGGCGAACGCCTGCCGGAGTAGCCGGCTGTGGTTGCGAAGGTGAATTTGTCTGCGACGATGCGTCAGTTTCCGATGACGAAATTGCCACGCCTTTTCCTTATGATCGCGCTCACGGCATCAACGGTGTGCGCGCAGACCAGACTCGCGCCCGCGCCGAATATGAATTCGCTGATCCTTGTGACGATCCGGTCCATGCCGACCGGAGGCCAGTATTCCGTGAGCCGCGTCGCGACCATCAGGCTGCAATCGGCGGCGCATTTTGAGTCCGGCAAGTTCTTCGTTCTGCCTTCTGCTGCGTCGCCCAGCTATTGCTCCGGCGCGACTTATCTCGTGTTTCTGAAAGTCATCGAGCAACTCCGGCTGGAAGGCGCGTTACAGCTCGATTACGACACATTGACCGCGCTGATGATCCGGAGCAACCAACGGGACGGCGAAGGCGTGTGGGGTCGCTGGAATGCCAACGGCCCGGGCACCGCCCGGCTGTTCTACGAACTCGGTCTCGGCCGGAACTTCGAAGACTTCAGGCAGGCGATGCCGGGCGATTTCATGAAGATTTTTTGGACCGACGAGGTCGGTGCCGCCGAACGCGGCCACTCGGTCATCTACCTCGGCACGGAAGAACGCGAGGGACGGGAGCATGTCCGGTTTTGGTCCAGCAACATTCCAAGCGGTTACGGCGAGAAGTCGGTCCCGCGCAGCAAGATCGCCAACGCGATCTTCTCGCGGCTCGAGCGACCGTCGAATCTCGCGCGGATCAATACGCTCCCGCCGCTGGATTCGTGGCTCGCGAACCTGCTCAGCAAGCGATCGACGTTCGCAATCGCGAAAGCCAAATGCGGGATCTAGAAATTTCGTGTCAGACTTTTCCCAGGAGCCCGTGATTCCAGCCCGGCCACCCGCCGTTCCATCTGATTGGTAGAAAGGGCTTTTCATCGCACTGGCTGGCGCTCATTCTCGTTTCGAACAAACTGAGAATTCGATGAAAGAAAAGCTTACCCGCCTTGCCCGGCTTCTACTGAGGCCACTCCTTCCCGTATTCCTATCTCTTCCGCTCAGCGCCGCTGAAGATACCTCGCCTTCTGCCCGACTCGCCATTACCGAGGCCGGAGCGGTTGGCGACGGAGTTGCGCTCAACACGCAGGCGATTCATAAAGCCATCGGCCAGCTTGCGCAGAAGGGCGGCGGCACGCTCGTCATTCCGCAGGGGCGCTTTCTGACCGGGGCGATTTTTCTAAAGCCGGGAGTCAATCTGCATTTGGAAAAAGAGGCAGTGTTGTTGGGCTCCACCAACATCGAAGATTATCCCGCACAGCCGACGCGGATCGAGGGCCACACGCAGGTCTGGCGTCCGGCGCTGGTTAATGCCTCCTATTGCGACCGTCTCCGCATCACCGGTGAAGGCACGATCCAGGGCGGCGGCAAACCGTTCTGGGAGGCGTTTTGGAGCCGGTACAAAGCCGACAAGAAAACCAAGAACCTCGACGTGGACAGGCCGCGCAACCTGTTCATCGAGGACTCCAACGACATTCTAATCAGCGGCATCTCGCTGCGTGAATCCGGATTTTGGAACCTCCATCTTTACCGTTGCCGGAATGTGACGGTGGAGAAAATGGACATCCGCACGCCGCCGCGTTCCCCGAGCACGGACGGGATCGATGTCGATAGTTGCCAGCACGTCACCATTCGCGGCTGCTATATCTCCGTTGATGACGACGACATCGCGCTGAAGGGAACCAAGGGCCCCCTGGCCGACCAGGACAAGGAGAGCCCGCCGGTGGAACACATCCGGATTTCCGACTGCACGTTCGGGCTAGGCCACGGCGTGGTGACTTTGGGCAGCGAAGCCTGCCATGTGCGCGATGTCATTGTTGAAAACTGCAAGGTGGAGGGAGTGACAAACAACCGGAACGTCCTGGTCCGTTTCAAACTGCGTCCCGACACGCCGCAGCATTATGAGGACATCCACTTCCGGAACATCACCGTGGACTATCAGGGCATCCTCATCAGCATCGCGCCTTGGAGCCAGTATTTTGACCTCAAGGGCCAGCCGGCGCCTTCCCAGTTGGTCGAGAACGTGACGGTCTCGAACATCACGGGAAAAGCGAGCGGGTTTGGCGTGATTGCGGGGCCGGAGAAGAGCGTTGTTCGCAACATCACGCTGGAGAACATCGACCTCCAGCTCAAGAATCCGGAGGTTAAAATCAAAAACGTCGAGGGGCTGAAGGTGTCGAACGTGAAGATCAACGGCGCTCCGTTCACGCCGGAAAAGGGGACCGCGTCGGAAGGCCAATGAACGCCGCTGCGATGCGGTCCATGCGCAGCCGTGCCCGACTCGGTGGCACCGTGCTGGCTCTGCTCGTGGGATCATTTTCCAATGCGGAGGAGCCGGGCTCCCGGGCTTTGCCGCCGAGGGAACAGATCATGGAGGCGATGGTGCGGGCGAACGATTACTTCATGAAAAAATGGCCGGACCCGGGCAAGGAGATAGTCACCGTCAGGGTGTGGTCGAGCAACATCTGGACGCGTGCGGTTTATTTCGAGGGGCTCATGGCCTTGCATGCGCTGAACCGGGACGAGCGCCTTTACCGATATGCGGTGCAATGGGGTGAGGCGCATCGCTGGGGGCTGAATCGCGGGATCAAAACGCGCAATGCGGACAACCAATGCTGCGGCCAGACTTACATAGACCTCTACTTGATCGACAAAAAGCCGGAGCGAATCCGGGACATCAAAGCTTCGATCGACGGCATGCTCGGGGACGCGAAGAACGACGACTGGACGTGGATCGATGCGATCCAGATGGCGATGCCGGTGTTTGCAAAACTCGGCGCGTTGACCGGCGATCCCCGTTACTTCGAAAAGATGCACGCGCTGTTCACGTTCACGAAGAACACAGCCGGAGGGAGCGGTTTGTATAACAGGGACGATCACCTCTGGTGGCGCGACAAGAGCTTCCTCCCGCCTTACAAGGAGCCGAACGAAAAAGACTGCTACTGGTCACGAGGGAACGGCTGGGTTTTCGCCGCGCTGGTTCGCGTCCTCGAAACCATCCCCTCCAACGCTCCCCACCGCGAGGAATACCTGCGTATCTTCATCGACATGGCTGGCGCGCTGGCTCCTTTGCAGCGCGCGGACGGCTTCTGGAATGTGAGCCTGCACGATCCGGGCAACTACGGCGGCAAGGAACTCACCGGGACGGCATTGTTCACATACGGAATCGCGTGGGGTATAAACAACGGGCATCTGAGCAGGGAGAAGTTCGCTCCGGTGGTCGAGAAGGCTTGGAACGCCATGAGCGGCGAGGCCCTGCACAGCGATGGAAGGCTCGGGTACGTCCAGGGAACCGGCAAGGAACCCAAGGACGGCCAGCCCGTGACTTACGACAGCGTCCCCGACTTTGAGGACTTCGGTCTGGGCTGTTTCTTGCTCGCGGGCAGCGAAGTGTATCGCATGAAGTCGAATGACCCGGTCCCGCATTCGGCGAAGCCTTGAGGGACTTTCCGGAAATCTGGCGGGCTAGAATTTGAATCCAAGCGCCAGCAAAAGCAGATCGATCACAAACAGCAGCACGATCGTGATTTCCAGGATCAGCATCCATCGGTTCGTGCGGTCCTGGCTGAGCAACTGGTAAAGGTTGTCCAGTGTCTTGAGCTTTTCGTCGATCGACCGGTGCCAGTCGGCGAGATGGAACCGGGTGGAGATCAACTGGTAAATGCGCGCCAGATGCCAGTCGCCGAAGAACTTCGTGATGTTGGAAAGCTCGTCACTGAAGCGCGCAAGGTCGATCCGGATTTCACGCAGCTCCCGCAGCATGTTCCTCCGACTCCGCATTGGCTGGGCTCGCAGATCGCGGTAGGAGCGGTCAAGCGCATCGTCGAGAATCCGGTCGTAAGCCTCGAGTTCCGCGAGCTGGAGGTTTGCCAGTTCCAGGATGTAGAGCGTCTCGTCGAAATGTCTCCGTTCATCGATCAACAGCGCTGCATCCCAGTCGATGACCACCATGTCGCGGTCGTAATAACTCAGACATCGCCCTGTTGTTTCATCGGATTCCTGCCGTGACAAATGATCGGCGTCCGGTTCTTGGGTCAGCAGCGAGGCGACCTGCCGACGGTGCGCGCGCAGCCAGGCGTCGGCGCTCAGGGCCGCGCCGTCTGCGTTCGTGAGCGGCGTTTCAATACAAAAAACCGTGTAGGCTTCCTCTTCGGCGAGTCGTTCATGCGGCCTGATGAAATAGCCGGAGAGCTCGTGGCAGACATCTCCGGCGAGCCGCGTGACTTCGTCGTGGAGCACGCCGTTGCTGAACGCGAGATCGTGATAGGCCACGAGTTCCGCGATGTGCCCGATCTCAAAAGGAACCCGAACGGTGATGCTGATCGCCCCGACCGGCAGCAGCTTGATGGTCCGCTCCACTCGCACAGGACCGTGCGGACCGATGCGTTCCAGAGGCGGCAGGCGAACCATTTGCGGGCGGTAGAAGAACAACTGGCGAGGGCTGCGCTTGCTCGAATCGACGACGAATTGGGCGACCGGTTGGCCGAGCAGCGTTTCCAACGGCTCGCGTTTCATTTCATACGCGACGTCGAACGCGTAGATGTAAACCACTTCGCCGCGATAGGTTTTTGGTTTTGCTGTCATTGGATTACATCCACCACAAAGCGGCGATGCCAAGAAGCATTGTGGAGCCAAATACAAGAACCACCGGCAGTCTTAGCGGTCGCGAACCGAGGAAGATCGTGAACGCAGTTTTCAGCAGGGTGTTGCTGAGGGCTCCGATGACGATGCCTCTGGCCGCGAGATCAGGAGCCACCTTGGCCGCTTCGACCATCTGGCCCAGCGAAAGCGCGATGGCGTCCATGTCGGTGAGGCCCGAAAGAAAACTCACCGTCGTGATGCCGGCGCTTCCAAACCACTCCTCGCCCATCCGGGAGACAAGAACCACGATCGCATAGAGCGCCGCGAACTGAATTGCGATTTTAAGACTGAGCGGGTTCGACAGGCGCGGGGGCTTGGCGGAAGCTCCGGCGTTTTCTTTTCGAAGCAAATACCAGGCTGCGTAAGCGAGCCCCGGAACACACATGAGGGCGAGCGCCGGCCAGACTAGAGCGAGCACGCCAGGGCTTACCGCCGAGATCAGGATCGCAACCCTCGCCAGCATGATCGTGCAGGCGAGCACGATGGCCATGGCGAACCCTCGCGAAAGTTCCGGCCGATCGTGACTTTGCCGGCTGAATGCCAGCGTGGTCGCGGTGCTGGAAGTCAGACCGCCCAGGAGGCCCATCGTGCCAAGCCCCGTGCGCGTTCCGAACAGACGCATCGACACGTATCCGAAAAATCCAAGGCCGGTGACCAGCACCGCCATCAACCAGATCTTGAATGGGTTGAACGCCCCGAACGGCCCGTAGTTTTCATTCGGCGCCAGCGGCAGAATGATCCCCGTGACGGCGAGAAATTGCAGCGCGGTGCGCACGTCCTGATCGGTGAACCGCTCGCTCCAATGGTGGATGGGTCTTTTGCCTGCGAGCAGCAGCAGCATTGCCACCGTGAGGATGACACTCAGCTTCGCCTGTCCCCAGAACACGAGGCTCCCGATGAAAAAGGTGAGCAGCGTCGAGATGAGAGTGGTCAGGCCGAGCGGAGGTTTGTTGTCGCGCCCGAAATAATTGCGCGAGAAGAGAGCAAAGAGCAGCCCGCAAAACCCGAACCCATAGAACCCCGGCACGAAATTCTTGGAGATAAAAGCCGATGCAGTCCCCAGCAAGGCGATCAGGACAAACGTGCGCAGCCCCGCCTTTGGTTGAAGTCCTTCCTCCCCGTGCTGGTCCTCCCACTGCCTTTCCAGGCCGATCAGTGCGCCAAGACTCGCACTGATCAGGAAGGCCAGAAAATCCGGCTGCGTCATAGGTCTTACAGTATGGCAAAGAATCGAATCAGGCTACAACCGTGAACGTGTAATCGTTGATCGGTGACGATAGCTTGGAATGCGAAGCGGTGTTCATGATTCAGGCGGCGTGTGACACCCAAACGCCCACGCCGCCCGCGCCCAAAATGTTCCGAAGCTGCCGTCTGTCAACAAGCTTCGATCTTCCATCGGAAGCCTCAAGGATTCACGTTGGCTTTGATGCGCAAAATGTTCACCGAGTTGCCGGAAAACGTATGGCGAAAACTCCTGGCCGCGTTGCTGATCGTCTCTTCCTTCGGCGCGACCTTGCTCGGCTGCTCGAACGAGTTCTCATCGTCGCCATTCTCCGAGGCAAGCACGATCGCCTTCGCTTTCGGCTCGACGCTCTTCGCGCCCTTCAGGTCGATTGCGACCTCTTGCGGTTGCGTGGAGGCGTTGACTACTTTCAGGATCACTTCGCCCGAGTCCTTCTTTTCGCCTGCCATCGCATAGAGCGAGCTCACGGTCATCGGTGTGGATTCCTGAACGAGCTTGTCGTCGAGGTAGCAGCGCACTTTTCCGCCTTTGGTTTCGATGCGGATGTCATACCAGCGGTTTGTCTCAACGTGCCCCGGCACCTGATTTTCAGGGCTGGCCGGGTATTCGAGGCCGTGAAGAGTGTTGCCCCATCCGCCGATATTCCACCAAGTCTTGTCGCTGTCTTTCTTCAGTTGGAATAGCACGAGAAAACCTTCCCTGCCGCCGAGTTTTCGCGCCTTGAGTTTCAACGTGTAATCCTTCCAGGACTTGTCTCCGATGACAACCCGCGCCCCGGGCTCGTCGCTGGTTTGTTTCAATGTGCCATCGCTTGTCTCCCATTTGCCGCCGTTCGTTCTCCAGCCTTCAAGCCCCTTTGCAAAGTCGCTCGCAAAAAGCGTCTTCCCATTCGCGTCGGTCACGGTGATGTCCTTGTATTCGACCTGTGTTTCCCAGGAGCCAACTCCGATCATGCCGGCTCCATTGGAAGGAATCTCGACGGTCTGTGCCTGAACTTCTGTCGGCAGAACGGTGTCGCTCCGGTTCGCGGCGAACATCGTCTGCACATGCCACGACGGAATGCCATAGGACTGCGAGCTGTTGAAGACAATGGCATTCGGTTCCCAGCGATCCCACGGCGGATTGGAAAAAAGCGGCGCGTAGGAACCCATCGCGACAATGTCCGAGTTGCGCTCCATGCCGGTCATGAACGCCGCTTCGCCAACCGCGCCGCGCAAGTTGCCGCGCGGCGGACGGGTGACTGCGTATTCTCCGATGTAAATCTTCGGGCCGGTGCGTTTGTAGGTGTCGTATTGTTTCGTCTTGCCCATGAAAGCCTCGGGCGAGAGGTAGTAATGTTCGTCGATAATATCGAGCGGCCGCTCCGTGGGGATGCCCTGCCACTGGTTCGCAAGGATTTTCATCGCGGGATGCTTCTTCTTGATCGCGTCGTGGAACTGGTAATAGCGCGCGTTGTATTCCGGTCCGCCGTTCTCATTTCCAATCTCAATGAACTTCAAATGAAACGGCCCGGGGTGTCCGGCTTTTGCCCGCAACGACCCCCACTCACTGTCGGCGGGGCCGTTGGCGTATTCGATCGCATCCAGCGCGTCCTGCAAAAACTCTGGATTGATGGGCGTGGAGATTTTGCGACCGGATTTTCTTTGCTCCTCGTGAGACATGCCGCAGTTGATGACAAACAAAGGTTCCGCGCCTATGTCCTCGCAGAGCTGGAGATACTCGTGATAGCCGAGTCCGTCGGTTGAGTTATAGCCCCACAAGTTCCAATGACCAGGGCGCTGGGCTATGTCGCCGATGGTCTTTTTCCATCGCGTCGCCTCGGCCAGCTTGTCTCCCTCCACAAAACAGCCGCCCGGAAATCGGACAAAGCCGGGATGCATGTCGGCGAGCAGTTGGGCCAGATCGGCACGCAGTCCATTCGGGCGATCCTTGAAGGTGTCCTTAGGAAACAAAGAAAGCATGTCCAGCCAGATCGTGCCGGGTTGCTTTGTCGAAAGGACGAGCCGCGCATTCGGCTCCGTCGCGCTGGCGATGAGCTTGCAGTCGAACTTCACCCAATCCGCGCCGATGCCCTGAACCTCCTGAGTCGCCAATGCCGTGCCGTCCTGCTTTTCGATCGAGACAGTCAAAGAGCCGGAGAAGTTCTCCGCACGCGCATAGAACGACAGGTCGTATTCCTTGCCCTGCACGACGGCGATGCCGGACTTCGATTCGCTTACGGCCTTCTCAAACTGCGGCAACCACTTGTCCGGCTCGCCCTGGGGCACTTGAGCGCAGCCTTTGAAACCATCGTTCGCCACGCCCGCGCGCTCGCCTGCGTTGGCGACCTGCAGCTTCAGGCTTGTCGGGTTGTTTGCGTTCAGAGGCTTGCTGTCATCCAGTTCCATCTTTGCGTCCGCGCCTGCACCTTTGATAAGCGACCATCCCAGCGCCGCTTTGAACTCCGGCAGCCGTTGCGCCTGCATGTTGCCGTTCTCATCCTTCTTCCACAACACCTGCGCGGCGGCATCCTCGAACGACCGGTTCTGCAACATCTCCGCGTAAAGTCCGCCGTCGCCCGCGCGATTGATCTCCTCAAAAAAGATGCCGTAGAGCGTCGGGCTGACCGTTACTCCCGGCTTGTTCACTTCGACAGTGATGCGGGCCGGGGAGGCTTTCTTCTGCTCGCCGTGGGCGGGTTGCAAAAGGAGGGTTGCCGCGCAAAAAAACGCGCCGGCTTTTGCGATGAGTATTTGGTGGTTCATAGGGAGGAGGGATTGTGGGTTTTGATGCGCGACGAAGAAACGTGCGGTTCGCGCACCCGGCTTCGATCGCGACGCAGAGACTTCCTTTTTCAGCGGGCGCAATCAAGCCGCAAAAGTCCAGTCACCCGGCTACGTTGCTTCGCCGAGCAAATCGTAAACTTGTGTGCCGGTGATGCGCACGTCGATGAATTCGCCTACGGGGGCGGGGCGGTTCAGGATCACCTGGCCGTCGATGTCGGGCGCGTCGGAGGCGCTGCGGGCGGCGAGGGGTTTCTCGACCAGGACGCGAAGCCGCGAGCCGACCTGCGCCGCGGAGATTTCGCGCGCGATTCTCTGCTGAAGTTTCATGGCGCGCTTGAAGCGGGCGGTTTTGATTTTCGCCGGAATCTGGCCGGGCATCTTCGCGGCGCGGGAGCCTTCTTCCTGCGAGTAGGTGAAGACGCCGAGGCGCTCGAAGCGGACGGTTTCGATGAACTGGAGGAGCGACTCGAAGTGCTGGTCGGTCTCGCCCGGGAAGCCGACGATGAAGGTCGTGCGCAATGCGATGCCGGGGATGCCTGCGCGGATGCGGGCGATAAGGTTCTCGATGTGTTCGCGGGATGTCTCGCGTCGCATGAGATCGAGCATGTCGCCGTGGATGTGCTGCAACGGCATGTCGATGTAGCGCGCGACCTTGTCGCACCCGGCAATCGTCGCGATGAGTTCGTCGCTCCAATGCGCCGGGTGGGTGTAGAGGAGGCGTATCCAAAACTCGCCGCCGATCTTTTGCAGTTCGCGCAGCAGCTTCGTCAAAGTCGGGCCGCGGCTTGAGTCCACTGGCTGGGTCGGGTTGGCGCGCTGTTCCCACAGGTCCATGCCGAAGTAGGTCGTGTCCTGGCTGATGAGGTTGATTTCCTTCACGCCCTCGGCGACCAGCGCGCGGACTTCGGCGACGACCGATTCGATGGTGCGGCTTCGATGCTTTCCGCGCATCTGCGGGATCACGCAGAAGCTGCACGGGTGATTGCAGCCCTCGGCGATTTTCACATAGGCGGTGTGCGACGGCGTGAGGCGGAAGCGGGGCGTGTCGTAATCCGGAATGTAAACGGGTTTGCGCGTGACGAGGTTCAGGGGCTCCCAGTGCGGATCGGTGAGTGAATGGTGATTGGTGAGTGGTGAATGGTCAGAGGGTTGGGCGAGGATTTGTGCGACGATTTTCCCAGCATCGGCCACCTGGTCCAGGCCGATGAAGGCATCGACCTCGGGCATCTCGCTCTGGAGTTGCGTGGAAAAGCGCTGCGCCATGCAGCCGCTCACGATCAGCTTCTGGCCCGGCTTTTTGCGCAGGCCGCGCTGCTGGTGTGCTTCGAGGATGGCTTCGATGGACTCTTTCTTCGCGGAGTCGATGAAAGCGCACGTGTTCACGATGAGCACGTCGGCTTCCTCGGCGTCGGAGGTGAGCTGCATGCCGTGCTGGAGAACTCCACCAAGCATGATCTCGGCATCGACGAGATTCTTCGCGCAGCCGAGGCTGACCATGCCGACCTTGGTGATTTTGGAATTTTGATTTTCGATTTTGGATTTCACTCAATCAGGACGCCGGGCGGCTCGTAGGGAACAGGTTGCCCGTCTCTTGTTAATATCACTGCGTCTTTGTCCCGGATTTCGATCCAGAATTTTGCGCCTTTGAAAGTCAGTGGACGCTCGTTGGGATAGAGCCAGTCGTTGAAGATGGGCGGGGAACCTTGCGCATCTTTCGTGATTCTCACCCAGGTTTTGGTGCGTGGTTGTAGCGTGACTGCTCTTTCCAAGCTCGGCGTCGGAGAAGACATCGGTGGAACGGTCAGGTCGGACGACCTCACTGGTTCGGCTCGCCGAACTTCGACGTTGTCGATCATCTGCGGTGTTGCGGCAGGAGTCGCCGAGGGTTGGGGGACTGGAATGGCGACGCGTTCCGGCAAAGCCACGACGGGAGTGGGCGAGGGGATGGCAGGCACTTCCTTTGGTGGCGTTGCGGCGGGAGTCGGAGAAGACACGGAACCGGTGGATGCGATTTTGCTTCCGGGGGTTTCGATTTTTCCGAGATTGATCCGCTGGAGATTGATGACAAAATCCATGACAACCGCGCCGCCCACGAGCACGACCGCGCCGATGATGAGCGGCCTCCAAAACTTCCAGTTGATCCGGTTCACGGAGTTGACCGGCGCAGGCTTGTTGCTGAGGTATTCGTAATCGCCGCTGCCGACCGGGTTCGGATTCTCAAATGCCATGACGAACTCGGAGACATCGACGCCCAAATACTTCGCGTAAATCACCAGGAACCCTCTCGCGTAAGTGATGCTTGGGAAGTTTGTGAAGTCGTCCTTCTCAAGCGCGGTAATCTGGTCCGGTCGAATCCTCGTCACATGCGAGGCTTCTTCGATGGAAATCTGATTCCTCAGCCGCGCTTCACGCAGCTTTTTGCCGACAGTTGCAACCATATTGATTTCCCTAGTGAACGAGTTGATCGAGGTCCTTCAAAATCTCGCGCGGCTTGGCTCCTTCGCCGGGCGCGACATAGCCGCGTTGTTCGAGAATGTCCACCACGCGGGCGGCACGCGTGTAGCCGAGGCGCAACCGGCGCTGGAACAGGGAGGTCGAGGCCTTCTTTTCCTGGCGCATGACCTCGATGCACTTCTGCACCAATTCCTCGTCCTCCTCGTTGACTTCCTCTTCGATCTGGCCACTGGATTGCAGCTTCTCGTGGATTTCATTTTCAAATGCCGGCTCGGCCTGGGACGAAACGAAATCAACCAGGCGGCGAATTTCATCGTCGGTCACGAGCACACCTTGCGCTCGGACGAGGCGGGAGGTTCCCGGCGGCAGATACAGCATGTCGCCCTGGCCGAGGAGGCGATCGGCGCCGTTTTCGTCGAGGATGACGCGGCTGTCGAGTTTCGACGCGACCTGGAACGCGATGCGGCTAGGGATGTTCGCTTTGATGATGCCGGTGACGACATCGGCCCGCGGCGTCTGCGTCGCGACGATCATGTGGATGCCGGCCGCGCGCGCCATCTGCGTGATGCGGGCAATGGCGCTCTCGACATCGGCTGGCGCGGTCTGCATCAAGTCGGCCAGTTCGTCCACGATCACCACGATGTAAGGCATGTGATCGGGGATGATGAGTTCCTCGTCCCGCGGAACGCGAATCGGCTCCGGCTCGGGTTCGTCGGTGAAAAGCTCGTCGTCGGACTTGTCGCTGAAGTCGATGGTTTTCGGTTCGACAGGCGCTTCTTTCGGGCGCTCCTTCTTTTCCTCGTCGAGCTCCTTTTGCGATTTCGGTTTCGGACGCGCGTTGAAGCTGGTGATGTTGCGGACGCCGGTCTTGGCGAAAATCTTGTAGCGCTTCTCCATTTCATCGATCACCCAGCGCAAGGCGAGCAGCACCTTTTTCGGATCGGTGACGACGGGGATCACAAGATGCGGCAGCGTGTTGTAGATCTGCATCTCGACCACTTTCGGATCGATCATGATGAAGCGAATCTGCTCCGGCGTGAACCGGTAGAGCATGCTGGAGATGATCGAGTTGATGCAGACGCTCTTGCCGCTGCCGGTCGCGCCGGCCACGAGGCAATGCGGCATCTGCGCGAGATCGGCGATGATGGTGCGCCCATAGACGTCCTTGCCGAGCGCGATGGGGATTTTCGCTTTTGTGGAGTTCCAGTCTTCGGAGTCGAGAAGTTCGCGCAGCGTGACTTTGACTTTGCGGCTGTTGGCGATTTCGATGCCGACGGTGTCTTTGCCGGGGATCGGCGCGAGGATGTTGATGCGTTCGGCGCTGGTCGCGCGGGCAAGATCGCGTTCGCGGTTGACGATCTTGTCCACGCTCACTCCTTTGGCCGGGTAGAGTTCGTAGCGCGTAATGGTCGGGCCTTTCGTGATGTCGCCAGCCGCAACGCTGACGCCGAATTGCGCGAGTGCTTCGATCAAGGTGTCTTGAATGGCGCGGAGTTCGTCCGGGTCGGCCGCCTGCCGGCCCGTCATGTCCGCGGAATCCAGCAGTTCGATGTCGGGCAGCGAGTAGTTGTCGAAATGGACCGGTTCTTTCGGAACGATTTTCGCCTTCTCCGTCTTCGGCAGAACGATCGCGGTGTCGATGATTTGCGGGGCGGGGCGATCGACCAGGTCGCTTTCCGGCGCAGGCTCGGGCATGATCGGCGCGCCTCCCTTCTTGCCGAGTTGCCGCTGAAGTTTCCTAGCCTCGCGTTCCAGCTTCTTCTGTTCGAGTTCCAGGCGTTCCCGCTCACCGGCGCGAGCCATCTGGCGCTGACGGTACTGTTCCAAAAGCACACCCGGCAGGTTGATCGCTTTTCGCAGCAGATAAAACGGCCGGATGCCCGTCATCATGATGAGGCATGTGACATACAGGCAGATCAGCAGGATGTGCGATCCACCGTAGCCGAGCCAGCTTTGGAGCACCCGATCGCCGAGCCAGTAGCCGAACCATCCGCCCGGGCCGCGGATATTCATCAGCCTGGGCCATGTCTGCAAATAGGTGTGCTGCAAGTGAGCCAGGCATGCTCCGGACAGAATGAACGCGGCGACCCAGGGCAGCCGTCGTGCGATTTTCACCTCCGGCGAGATCAGCTTCGCGCCGCCATAGCCGAGCAGCACCGCTGCAACAAGGTAGGACGCCGCACCGAAGAGGAAGTAAAAAATGCTGGCGAGAATGGCGCCCGCCGGGCCGATGAAGTTCTGCGCCGGGTGATTCGCCGGCGAGATGTAACTAAGCGGAAACCAGCCCGGCAAATCCTTCGGCGTGTAGGAAACCAGCGAAAAAAGCAGCAGCGTGCCGAGGCCGAGGAGGACCAGGCCGACGACTTCACTGACCGTGCGATTTTCTTGTGCGCGAGGCATTCGGGTCATAGTAGTCTTAAATCCAAATTTGGAAATTTGAATCTGAAACTCCCGCCTTCGATAAGGGCGGATTTCTCAAATCAGCTCCGCTTTAACCACGAAACTTCATCATGCAAATCACGGAACCCATCGTATTCGAACCCTTGTTCATGGAACGCGTCTGGGGCGGGAGACGGCTTGAGACTTTGTTCGGCAGGCATCTACCCGGAGGCGAACGCATCGGCGAATCGTGGGAGGTCGTCGATCGCGAGGAGGCGCAAAGCGTGGTCCATGCCGGCCCGCTGCGTGGCAAAACACTGCACGAATTGTGGACCGGACATCGCGACCTGGTTTTTGGAAGAATCGCGAGCGACCCGCCCCGCTTTCCGCTTCTGTTCAAGCTCCTCGACGCTCAGGAGCGGCTCTCGGTGCAGGTGCATCCGCCATTGCGAGTGGCGGCTCAGCTTCGCGGCGAACCCAAGACAGAGATGTGGTATTTCCTTCACACCGATCCCGACAGCGACATTTTCGTCGGATTGAAAAAGGGCGTGACGCGGGAAGCGTTCGAGCGCGCGTTGCACAATGGCACGGTCGAAGAAGCCGTCCATCGCATCCCTGTCAAAACAGGGCAGTCGATCTTCATTCCGAGTGGACGGCTCCACGCGATCGGCGCTGGCAACGTCATTGTCGAAGTGCAACAAAACAGCGACACGACCTACCGCGTCTTCGACTGGAACCGCGTCGGTCTCGACGGCAAGGCGCGCGAACTGCACATCGAGCAATCGCTTGCATCGACCGACTTCAACGACATCGAACCGGGCGTCGATCAGCCGCGCGGGGAGGTGCTCGCCGAGTGCGAATACTTCCGCGTTGAAAAGTGGAATCTGGAACAACCGCACCTCGCCGCCGAACCCGGCTCGTTTGCGATCTTTGCCTGCGTGAGCGGCGGAGTGGAATGCGCCGGCAGGCAGTTCAAGCCGGGCGATTTTTTTTCGTACCCGCGGCACTCGAAGCCCGCGACGTGAAACCGCTCGCGGACGGCAGCAGCGTGTTGCGAGCGACGATTCCGTAGGTTAAAGCGGCGTTATGTTCGAACATCGCCAACAGCCGCTGCTTTCTCGAAAGGCGTACACTCGGCGCATGCTGAAGAACGTCGCGGCGGCGTCGCTGATCATTGCGGCGGCGCTATCGATTGGCGTTCTCGGCTATCGCGTGTTCGGCGGGTTGCCGTGGATCGATTCGCTGCTAAACGCCTCGATGATCCTTGGCGGCATGGGGCCGGTCGATACTTTGAAAAGCGACACGGCAAAGTTGTTTGCGTCGTTTTATGCGATGTTCAGCGGTCTGGTCTTCATAGGGGTGGCCGCAGTGCTGCTCGCGCCGGTGGTGCATCGTTTCCTTCATCGCTTCCATCTCGAATCGGAGGAGCAGCAGGAACCTCGCAGGGCACCGAAGAAGCCGGAATAAAGGAATCCGCCGTGATTTCCCGCGAGCCACGCTTTCACATCTCGAATTTGTAACCCACCTCGCGAATGGTCTGAATGAACCGGGGATGCTGAGGGTCGGGTTCGATGATGTTTCTGAGCGCGTTGATGAAGCGGTCGATGCTGCGGGGCGTGACGAGGCGATCGTATCCCCAGACGGCATTGAGAATTTCATCGCGACTGAAAGCACGGCCCGGGCGTTTCAGAAAAAATCTCAGCAACTCGAATTCCTTCGGGGACAGCTTGATTTCGCTGCCGCCCCGCGTGAAGCGATGCGAGGTCACGTCGAGTTCGCAGTCGCCGAACCGATGGACTTGCGGCTCCGGCTCGCGGCGTCGTCGCAGAAATGCCTCCGCCCGCGCAAGCAGTTCGCGGATTCCGAAAGGCTTCGTCACGTAATCGTCCGCGCCTACTTTCAAGCCGAGGACGATGTCGGACTCCTGGCCTTTCGCAGTGAGCATGATGATCGGCAGATCGAACTTTTCCTTACGCAGGTGCTGGCAGATTTCGTAGCCGTTGATCTTCGGCAGCATGAGATCGAGGATGAGCAGGTCGGGCTTGATCTTCAAAACCGCGTCGAGGCCGCGTTCGCCGTCGGTGGCCGTTTTCACGATGTATCCCTCGAACTCGAAGTTGTCCTTCAATCCCCGCAGCATCGCGTCGTCGTCTTCGATGATGAGCACGGTTTCCATGTTTACGAAATGGGGATGCTGACAGAAAAGCGGCTGCCTTTTCCCGGCTCGCTCTCGACGGCAAGCTCGCCGCCGTGCGCATCGACGATGCGTTTCACGATGCTCAATCCAAGCCCGCAACCTTCCGCGCTGCGCGTCAGCTTTTGATCGACCTGGTAGAAGCGCCGGAAGATTTTCGCCCGCTCCGATTTCTCGATGCCGATGCCGTTATCCTCGACCGCGAAGACTACACGGCCGCCCGCGCGCTTCGCTTCGACGACGATGCGTTTGTCCTCGCCGGTGTATTTCCATGCGTTCTCGAGGAGGTTCACGAGCACCATGGTGAGCGAGTCGCGGTCGGCTGAAACCGGCGGCAGCGCTTCGTCGAGCCGGCATTCGACGTGTGCTTCGTTCATCTTCAAGTTCAGTGAATCGAGCGCCGCGCGCACGGTGTCGGCGGGCGCGACCGGCTCTTTGCGAAAAACATACGTGCCGCGTTCGATGCGGGAGAGCGTAAGGAAGTTCTCGATCAACCGGCTGAGGCGGAGATTTTCGCGCGAGGCGAGTTCGAGATACTCGTGCAGTTGTTCGTCGCCGCGGTAGCGGCCTTCGCGCAGCGTGTCGAGGAGCACGCGCATGGACGCGAGCGGCGTCTTGAGTTCGTGCGACACCGTGGCGAGCGTCGAGTTTTTCAACTCCTGCAATTTCATCTGGCGATACACCGCAAACCCGGCCGCCCCTGCAATCGCAAGGTTCGCGGCCACGGCGATGGCTGCCGTGCGGGTGACGATCGCGATTTGTTCGTTGGCTGCGTCGGACGGCATTCCGGCGTTCTTGAGGTAAAGCTCGACCTGCCATGAAGCAAATGGCGCTGCCAGTTTCGTCCTCGCAAAAGGCTCGCCGCGCGGCTGCGAATCCTCGACCGCAGGCCGGCCGTTCTCGTCGAGGATTCGCAGCGTCACATTCGGATCGAACACGCCGCTGTAGAAACGCATGATTTTTTCCGGCGCTTCCTCGCGCGATGGCGGAGCGGTTTCCCATTGATGTCGCAACGAGGTCGTCGCGACGGCGAGCGCCTGCTGGTAGGTCTGCGCCATCTGGTCGCGAGTTTCGGCGCGTTCCGCCCGCACCGACTCGACCATGAAGCGGAGCATCAGCCCGGTCGGAAGCAGCGGCCCGAGCACGAGCAGCAGCAGCAGGCCTTTCATCTGTCGCGGCGAGATTTCGTGTTGCGCCATTTCACTGATCTTTGCGCGGGCCGTGGATTTTGCCCATGCAAATCACTTCGGGTTCACGACGGTGTTCGTCGTTCCCAGCCAGCCATTGGCGGCATTTTGCGTGGAAAAAATGTCGCCCGGTGAAGACCCGCCGTTGGGGCCGGTGATTGTCAGCGTCGATGGATTGGCTTTCACAAACGCGCCGCTGATGTCCGTGCGAATGACGATCGCGCCCGTCCCCTTCCACACGCCGCCCTTCAAGGTCGCGTCCTTCTCGTATTTGTGGCTGGATTCCCCGCCCGCTGCGAAGCCATTCGCGAGGAGCGGCAGCGAGGAGTTCGACGTGTCGTTCAGCCCGAGAACGTAGGCCCATTCGTTTTCGCCAGCGGCCAGCGTCAGGTTGGGCGTGTCCTGCGGCGGGTTGTCGATCTGCTCGTCGGGCGGAGTGGCGCTGCACCATGCCGAACGCGGGAGCCAGAAGATTTTCTCCGACTGAAGGTAAGTCGGAAAAAGCTGCGCGAAGGCCGTGTTCGAGTCGGAGACCTGAGTGGTTGTCGGTTTGCCGTTCGTGAGCGTGTAGCTCGGAAACAGCCCGTTGTTGTCGCCCGCGTAGATTTTCAGCGCGAGGCCGATTTGCTTGGCGTTGTTCAGCGCGAGCGTCTGAGCCGCTCTTACTTGAACGCCCTGCATGGCGGGAAGCGCGATGCCGGCGAGGACTGCGATGATCGAGATCACCACGAGCAGCTCGATCAGCGTAAAAGCCATCGAGCCATTTTTTGACAAGGCCGGGAACGCCGGCTGGTTGATTGGAGTGGATGTTTTCATGGCTCCAATCAACCACAGCCATGTTACCGGTTTGTTACCGTCCTGTTCTGAGATGGTTATTTTTCAAAAAGGCGCGCGAGACTTCTTCGGCATCGAAACAAAGCCGCCCGCCGCCTCTAACTCCTGATTCCGCCGAGGCGCGAACCCGCCGGCCAGCGATTCATGATCCGCGCGCCGTCGATTTTCCACGAATCGCCTTCGCTCACGAGCGAGTAGATGCACGGAAGCACTGCGCCTTCGCCGTCGATGAAAAACACCTGCAGCGTCGCGCGCCTGCCGACGCAATGGAACGCGCCGAACTCGACGCGCTGAGCCCGCACGATTCCAGGGAAGTCTGTGCGAATCATTTCGGCGAACTGGCCGACGTTGACCCTTTGTTGAAAACTCGCGGAAGCCTGCTGATAGGCCCGCGGAAAATCCTCCGCCCGGACTGCATTGAGCTGGCTGTTGACGACTTCATACAAGTCCACCGGCTTCACCCTGTCGGTGTAGCCATGCATGTAATAGCTCAGCAGCGCCGCGCTTCCGCAGATCGAGAAGAAGAGCATCAGCAATGTGATTTTGCCGCGCTGGCTCATGAGCCGGCTCCTGTGTTTGCGCCTTGGGCGAGGCGCCTCAGATAATCGAAGGTGTAAAGGCCGGTGCAATGCCCATCCTCCCAAGCCGGCTGAAAGGCGTAGCCGCCGATGAGTTGATAACTCTTCAGACGGAAGCTTGCGTCGGTGTAGGTGACGTCGGGCCGCTGCACGTTTCCCATCACGTCCGGCTCGCCGCCGCAACCCGCGCAGGGACACGCGCGGCGCAAGAACTCGAGCACGAGATACGATTCCGTGCCGTCATTCCATTTGATGGCGATCTCGTTGCCGATGGTCTGGATGTTGGTCGGGCTGATGCGCATGTTCTTCTTCCAATCCGTAGCTCAATTTTCCGAAAACGTCTCCGCCGATTTTAACGCCTTCGCGCTGCGCGGGCCAAAGATCGCGGTGCCCACGCGCACCATCGTCGCGCCTTCTTCAATGGCGACGCCGAAATCGCCGCTCATGCCCATCGACAAATGCGGAAGCTGGATCGCGAATGCTGTCTGCAGATCGTTTCGCAGTGTCCGAAGTGCGACGAAGAATTTTCGGGAGTCTTCCGCATTCTCCGAAAACGGCGGGATCGTCATCAATCCCTCGATCTGGAGACGGTCGAGCGCGAGCAACTCCTGCATGTCGCGGTGAAGATCGTCGCGGGTGAAGCCGAATTTCGTCGATTCGCCGGCGACGTTGATTTCGAGGAGGATTTTTGGAAACAGGCCGAGTTCGGCGGCGATGCGATCGATGTCACGCGCGATCGCCAGCGAGTCCACGCCATGAAACAGCTCGAACAATGGCAGGGCCTGCCGGATTTTGTTCTTCTGCAAATGCCCGATGAAATGCCAGCGCGCCTTCGATGGGAGCAGGGGAATTTTCGCGCGGGCCTCCTGCACGCGGCTTTCGCCGAAAAGCAGATGTCCGGCATCGATCACCTCGCGGATCGCATCCGGCGGATGCGTCTTGGAAACGGCGACCAACTCAACCTCATTTGCCGCGCGCCCGGACCTCCCGGCAGCGGCTGCGATGGCCGTTTGCACGGCGGCGAGTCTCTCGAAAATTTGTGACATTAATAGTGAGAATCGCGATTGACGACCGGATTAGGAGTCCTCATTATGGTGCCTCAATGCAAGTCGAAACCTTCAAAATATTTTGTGATTTGGTTGAAACGGGCAGCTTCTCCAAAGCAGCCGTGATCAATTCAATAACCCAAAGCGCTGTCAGTCAACAAATACGATCGTTGGAGATACGCTACGACGTAACGCTCATCGACCGGGGACGGCGGAACTTCTCGCTTACACCCGAAGGCGAGGCCTTTCTCGAAGCGAGCAAACAAATCCTGGAGATTTACGATAACCTCGGCAACCGGCTTCACGAACTGAAGAACCTGATCGCGGGCGACATTAAAATCGCGGCCATCTACAGCATCGGCCTGCACGAGCTGCCTCCGCATTTGAAAGAGTTTCGCAAGCTGCATCCGGACGTCGAGTTGCATGTGGAGTATCGCCGGTCGGCGGAAGTGTATCAGCTCGTGCTCAATGGCGAAGCCGATATGGGCCTCGTCTCGTATCCCGCGAAGCGAAAGGGCTTGCAGATTGAGCCGTTCACATCGGACCGGCTCGTGGTCATCTGTCATCCGAACCATCGCCTGGCGAAACTTAAAAGCATCCGGATCGAGGAAATCACAGGGGAGAAATTCATCTCGTTCGAGCCGGACCTGCCGACACGCAAAGTCATCGACCGCCATCTGCGCGAGAACGGTGTCGTGGTCAAGCCCGCGATGGAATTCGACAACATCGAGACCGTCAAACGCGCGGTGGAAATCGAGAACGGCATCTCGATCGTCCCGAATCACACCGTCGAGCAGGAAGTCGCCAGCCACATTTTGAGCGCGGTGGATATTGTGGAGCCGGAGATGGTGCGTCCTCTTGGAATCTTGCTGAAACGCAATCGTTCCTGCTCACCCGCCCAAAAGGCGTTCATGGCCCTGCTTCAAACTGCCGGGAAAGCATCGGGGCAAAATGCTTCGGGTTCAGATTCCTGAGATCGCTCGGGGCACCGGCCTGAAGGCTGGCTTTGTTCGAACACGCGGGCGATCGCCTTGTCTCAGGCGATCCGGCCGCAGCAGTTCTTGAACTTCTTTCCGCTGCCACAAGGGCAGGGATCGTTGCGCCCGACCTTCGGGGCTTCGCGTTTCACGGGCTCGAGTTCGAGAGTCAGCGTGTCGCCGCCTTCGGGTTCGCGGGCCGGCCTTGCGGCGGAGGGCGGAGCGACGGGGCCGCCTTGGGACACGACCGATCCTTGCGGCTCCGAGTGCAGCAGGTGTTGCGGCAGAGTGGCGAGGAAATGCTCGAACGCCATGATGTTCGAGGTGCTGCGGAAGAGGTTGTGCAGGACTTCGCCTTTGATGTTCGCCATCAACTCGACGAACATTTCGTAGGCCTCGTTCTTGTATTCGATGAGCGGATCTTTCTGGCCGTAGGCGCGCAGATAAACGGCTTCGCGCAGGCTGTCCATGGCGTAGAGATGCTCCTGCCAGAGCCGGTCGATGGCGTTCAGGATGATGTAGCGTTCCAGGCTTGTCACCGCCGTCGGCTCCTCGTGGCTGCATTTCAGCTCGTAGGATTTCTTGATTTTTTCGATCAAAAAGCTGCCGGCTTCTTCTGCCGACATTTTGTCGAAGCCGGTTTTCTCCGCGTTGAGGCCGAGCGGGAAGGTGGTGTTGACCCAGTTCAGCAGGCCGACGCGGTTCGGTTCCTCGCCGTCGGTCGCCGTGAGGTATTCCTGCACCTTCGCGGGGACTGCTTCGTCGATGACCTCGAAGATCATCTTGCGCGGGTCCTCGGTGTCGATCGCTTCGTTGCGATAGCCATAGACGACTTCGCGCTGCATGTTCATCACGTCGTCGAACTCGAGCGTGCGTTTGCGCGCGAGGTAGTTGCGTTGCTCGACGCGTTTCTGCGCGGTTTCGACGCTGCGATTGAGCCAGGGGTGCTCAAGCTCCTGGCCTTCCTCGAGGCCGAAGCGCTCCATGATTTTCGTCATGCGATCGGCCGCGCCGAAGTTGCGCATCAGGTCGTCCTCGAAGCTGACGTAGAACCGCGACGAGCCGGGGTCGCCCTGGCGTGCGCAGCGTCCGCGCAACTGCCGGTCGATGCGCCGCGATTCGTGGCGCTCGGTGCCGATGACGTAAAGCCCGCCGACTTCCGTCACGCCGGGGCCGAGTTTGATGTCGGTGCCGCGGCCCGCCATGTTGGTCGAAATCGTGACCGTGCCGGGCTGGCCGGCGCGCGCGACGATCTCGGCCTCCTGCATGTGGTACTTCGCGTTGAGGACGTTGTGCGGGATTTTCTCGCGCTTGAGCATGCGCGAGAGCACTTCGGAGGCTTCGACGCTCACGGTGCCGACGAGCACCGGCTGGCCCTTGCGCGTGCGCAGCGCGGATTTCGTTGACGACCGCGTTGAATTTCTCGCGCCGCGTTTTGTAGATGAAATCGTTGTAGTCCTTGCGGATGCACGGGCGGTTCGTCGGGATGACGTTGACGTCGAGCTTGTAGATGTCGTGGAACTCGTTCGC
The DNA here is from genome assembly GCA_963751395.1 of uncultured Verrucomicrobiae bacterium. GTDB lineage: Bacteria > Verrucomicrobiota > Verrucomicrobiia > Chthoniobacterales > Chthoniobacteraceae > CAVVUC01. The sequence goes on from CAVVUC010000002.1 coordinate 1,186,868, forward strand.
CTCGGTCTCGGCGGTGCCGGTCATGCCGGCGAGCTTGAAGTAAAGGCGGAAGTAATTCTGGATCGTGATCGTCGCAAGCGTCTGCGTCTCGCGGTCGATCTGCACGCCTTCCTTCGCCTCGACGGCCTGATGCAAACCGTCGCTCCAGCGGCGGCCCGGCATTTTGCGGCCGGTGAATTCATCGACGATGACGACCTTGTTGTCCTCGACGACGTACTGCACGTCCTTTTCAAAAAGGCAGTAGGCGCGGAGCAGCTGCGAGATGTTGTGGATGCGCTCGGACTGATGGTCGCATCTTCGCCTGGCGACTTGGCCTTCACGCGCAGCCTTGCCGGCTTCGTCCAGCGTCGTGTCGTTGTCGATGTCGGCAAACTCCGTCATCAAATCCGGCAGCACGAACGCGTCCGGGTCGTCGGGATTCAGAAACGCGCGGCCCTGTTCGCTGAGATCGGCCTCGTGCGCGCGCTCGTCGATGGTGAAGAACAGCTCCTCCTTTAGCGCGAACAGCGCTTCCTTCTGCGCGTCGGAGTAAAAGGAGAGCTCGGCCTTGTCGATGATCCTGCGGCGTTCGGGATCCTCCATCATGCGCAGGAGACCTTTGTTGCGCGGCTGGCCGAGTTTGACCTTGAACATGATCACGTCCGGCATCTTCGTTTTTGCCCTGCTTGAAAAGCTCCTCCGCCTCGCTGGCAGAGCCGGTTGCAGAGCATCGTCTGCTTCTGCACGAGCTGATCGACGAGCGGTTTGAACTTGTCGTACTGATGCGTCGAGATGGTTGCCGGGCCGCTGATGATGAGCGGCGTGCGCGCTTCGTCGATGAGGATGGAATCGACTTCGTCCACGATGGCGAAATGATAGCCGCGCTGCACCTGCTGCTCCTTGCTCGTGGCCATGCCGTTGTCGCGCAGGTAATCGAACCCGAACTCGCTGTTCGTGCCGTAGGTGATGTCGCAGTAATACTGCTCGCGACGGACATTCGGCGCCTGGTCGTGCTGGATGATGCCGACGGTGAGCCCGAGGAATTTGTAAAGCTCGCCCATCCACTCGGCGTCGCGCCGGGCGAGGTAATCGTTCACGGTCACGAGATGCGCGCCTTTGCCGGTGAGCGCGTTGAGGTAAAGCGGCAGCGTGGCGACCAGCGTCTTGCCTTCGCCGGTGGCCATTTCCGCGATGCGCCCGCGATGCAGCACCATGCCGCCGATGAGCTGCGTGTCGAAATGGACCATCTCCCAGGTCATCGGCTGGTCGCAGACGCTGAACGAATGCTTCCGCTCGGTGAGCCGGCGCGCCGCGTTTTTTACCACCGCAAAAGCCTCCGGCAGAATCTCGTCGAGCACGTCCTGCTGCTCGTTCAGATCCTCGATTTTTGCGAGCCGCTCCTTCCATTGCGCCGTCCTGGCACGGAGGTCGTCATCGGAAACGGATTGCAGTTCCTGCTCGATCTGATTGATCCGCTCGACGATCGGTCGCATGCGCTTGATCTCGCGCGTGTTTTTCGAGCCGATGATTTTCTTGAGGAGCCAGTTCATAACAAAATGTGGGCGGGTGCCGGGAGGCGCAATTAAGCGCAAAACGCCCGCAACCGCTACATTTTAATTGCGATGCGCCGGGCGGCAAATTCCCGGAGCGAGCGCCCGGTGTCGGAAGCCCTTGCGGCAGGTTTCCGTGCAGTTAAAGGAGCTGGCCGGTCGGCTGCTGCGTGTGGACCGCGGAGGGGGCCGACGCCGGCTGGCTGCCGTTCTTCATAAGCGCGCGCTCCTTGATGTCGAGAACGCGTTCCTGCTGATCCAGCTTCCGCTCCTCGACCAAATAGGTGGGGATGTATTTCAAACCCGCGGCGATGATGACAGTGAAGCAGATCCAGAGAATGACTTTGTTGGTTTCTTTCATGTTCTTTCTCCACGTTTGAGCCGCGTGTTTCGGCTGCGAAGTGCGTCCATAATAAAAAAACCATAACATCTGTCAACGAATATCCCGCGTTTGCCGGGCGGTCTCGTTCCCTGAAAACTGCGACGCAACTTTACATCCGGCGGGGCAGCCGCTAAATACGCGCCGATGATGTTGAAGACAATTCCCGGCGTGCAGTCCGTGACGATCGGCCCTGTGCTTTCGTCGCATCGGGCGGAAGTCGATTCGTCCAGCGACCTGGCGCTCGTGATTCAGTTCCCGAACGAACAGGCTCTGCGAAACTACGAAAAGAATCCGACCCACCAAAAAGCCGTGAAGCAAGTGCTTCTGCCGCTCGTCCGGAAATTCGTGGTTTATGATTTTGTGAATCGCTGAGGCGCCATCATTCCCGTTATCGCCGGCACACCCAATGAAATTCCCTCCGCTCGATTTTTCCAAAATCCGCACCTACGCGCTTGAGGAACGCGCCAACAAAGTCGCTGTTGCGGACTTCGCGCGGGTCCACGAAAGCGGTGGAAGCTTTGCGGACTTCCTCGAAAAACTCCCGAACTTCCTCGCCGCCGCTGATTTCAAGAAAGTCGTGGCCGCCATCGTGGCCGCCGTGCGCACGGACCGACCGGTCCTCCTGATGATGGGAGCGCATCCGATCAAGTGCGGGCTGAATCCGCTCATCGTCGATCTGATGAGACGCCGGGTGATCTCCGCAGTCGCGTTCAATGGCGCGGGAGCGATCCACGATTTCGAAACGGCCTTTCAGGGCGAGACGAGCGAGGACGTTCAACGCGGTTTGGACGACGGTTCATTCGGCATGGTCGATGAAACACCGCGCTTGATGAACGCGGCCATTGAGGTTGGCGTGCGGCGTGGCTTGGGTGCCGGCGAGGCGCTCGGGCGCGCGATTGCGGACGGCGCATTTGTGAACCGCCACTTGAGCATCCTGAACACCGGCATCGAAATGAACGCGCCCGTCACCGTCCATATCGCAATCGGCACGGACATCATTCATCAGCATCCAACCACGAGCGGCGCGGCGCTCGGCGAGGCGTCGTATCGCGACTTCCAGCGATTCGCCTCGGTCGTCGCGCAACTCGAAGGCGGCGTCGTGTTGAACATCGGCAGCGCCGTCATCATGCCCGAGGTTTTTTTGAAAGCTCTCACCATCGCGCGCAACCTCGGCAACACGGTAAGCAACTTCACCACCGCGAACTTCGACATGATCCGGCACTATCGCCCATCCGAAAACGTCGTTCGCCGCCCGACACATCTCGGCGGCCAGGGTTTCTATATCGTCGGCCACCATGAGTTGATGATTCCGCTGCTATTCGCTGCGGTCGTCGAGGAGTTAAGAATTAAGAGTTAGAAGTTAAAAAACGTCATCGACTCAAAACTGCTGTCCTTAATTCTTAACTCATAAGTCTTAACTTTTCGCCTTTCCATGACCCGCGACCGGCTCCATCACATCCTCCAATCCTTCAAAGCAAAGCGCATCCTCGTCATCGGCGACCTGATGCTCGACGAGTTCATCTGGGGAAACGTGAAGCGCATTTCGCCGGAAGCGCCGGTGCCGGTGGTTGAAGTCGAGCGCGAATCTTATTTCCCTGGCGGCGCTGCCAACGTCGCGCGCAACTTGCGCGAGTTTGCCGATGACGTGCATGTGATGGCTCTGATCGGCACCGATTCCCACGCACAGCAGTTGAAGCAGCTCTTGAACGAACACGGCATCCGTCTCGACTGCATCCAGGAGGATCCCGAACTACCGCACCATTGTGAAGACGCGCATCATCGCGCGACATCAACAGGTCGTGCGCGTGGATCGCGAGAAGAAAATCAGCCTCACCGAGGCCCAGGAAGAGTGCGCAATGCAACAATTGCACGCGTTGATTCCGCAGATCGACGCGCTCATTCTGGAGGATTACAGCAAGGGGTTGTTGAATCAGTCGTTTGTCGATCGCGTGCTCGCTTGCGCGACGGCAGCGGGAAAAATTGTCACCGTCGATCCGAACCCGAACAACAAACTCGCATGGCACGGTGTCACGGCGGTGACACCGAACCGCAGCGAGGCTTTCGCTGCCGCCGGCCAGCCGTGGACGGACCCGGTGCATCCGGTGGAAAACGACACGAACCTGTTCGATGTCGGCCGGATGCTGCTCGGAAAATGGGGCGCGGCCAACCTGCTCATCACGCTTGGCGAACAAGGCATGATGCTCTTCCGGCAGGATGCGCAGCCGTTCCACATTCCCACACGGGCGCAGGATGTCTTCGACGTTTCAGGCGCAGGCGATACCGCGATTTCCCTCTTCACGCTGGCGCTCTGCAGCGGCGCGACACCGATCGAGGCGGCGGACATATCGAACCACGCGAGCGGCGTGGTCGTCGGCAAACTAGGCACCGCCACGCTGACACCGGCGGAGTTGGTCGCGAGCTTCGAGGCCAATGCAGAATGAATGTCGTGTCCCTGTTTTTGGCGCGTGAGAGAAAGCCACGCCAACCGTGAGAGGCTCAGGGACTACCCGCGGGTCTGGCGTGCCCGTTCAAGACCGGGCAGGGGAAGAAGCATCGGGGCAACGGCGAGTGGCACCCGAAAGGCGTGATTGGTCCATTTTCAACTGGCTTCCGTCCTTGCCCCACAAAAAAAGCATTGTGATCGCGGCTTCGTGCGGTGTTGATTGCCCGCACGATGAAGCTAGAAGCCCCGGCCAAGATCAATCTGTCGTTGAAGGTTTGTGGAAAACGAGAGGACGGCTTTCACGAAATCGAAACGCTCATGGTTTCCATCTCGCTTCGGGATGAGTTGACCATCGAGCCGGCGGAGGTGGAAGGCGTCGCCTTGACTTGCAGCGATGCCTCGATCCCGTCCGACGACACGAATCTCGTTGTTCGCGCGGCGAAGCTGTTCTTTGCGAGGACCGGCCTCGCGCCGCGCGTGAAGATCAATCTTCTAAAACGCATCCCGCATGGCGCGGGACTCGGAGGCGGCAGCAGCGATGCGGCGGCGACTTTGCTCGGGCTGAACGATCTTTTCGACACGCATTTTAAGACGGATGCGCTTGCCGGAATGGCGGCGGAACTTGGCTCGGACATTCCATTCTTCATCCATCGCTCTGCGGCGCTCTGCCGCGGGCGGGGGGAGCTGATTTCACCGGTGCAATTTCCGCAGCGGCTGCCGTTGCTTCTGCTCAAGCCTCCGTTTGGAGTCCCGACGCCGTGGGCCTACACGCAATGGCGCGACTCTGTTGAGTTGCCCGGCATTCCTTACGCCTCGCAGAAATTTTCGTGGGGTGAGTTGACCAACGACCTGGAGCGGCCGGTGTTTCAGAAATACATCTTCCTCGCCGTGCTCAAGCGCTGGCTGCTCGCCCAACCGGAGACCGTCGGGGCACTGATGTCCGGCTCCGGTTCAACCTGCTTTGCGGTCCTGCGCGACGCTTCCGATGCGGTCTCTCTTGCCGGGAAGGCGGCTGCGGAATTTGAATCCAGCCTCTGGACTTGGGCGGGAACGACCGGGTAGCCCATCGCGAGCCATCCAGTTCCGCGCAGTATTTTCCTTTCGCGTTTTGCTTTCCACCTTTAGCTTTCCCCGCCATGCGCCGCGCAATTTATCCCGGGAGTTTCGATCCGATCACCAACGGTCACCTCGACATCATCGCGAGGGCGTGTCGCATTTTTGACGAAGTGATCATCGCCGTGGCTTACAACGACGCAAAGCAGGGCTTGTTCACTGCCGAGGAGCGGCTTGCCCTGATCCGTCTGACAACGGGGCGGTTCGCGAATGCGCGCGTGGCAAAGTTCGACGGGCTCCTGGTTGAATACGCGCGCGAGCAGCAGGCCGTTGCCGTGATTCGCGGGCTGCGGGCGATCTCGGATTTCGAGTTCGAGTTCCAGATGGCCCTGATGAACCGGAAGCTGGAACCGGCGGTCGAGACGCTCTTCCTGATGCCAAAGGAGGAATGCACCTATCTGAGTTCGCGCATCGTGAAGGAGATCGCCCGGCTCGGTGGAAACGTGGAGGCATTTGTGCCACATTCCATTGCCGAGGCTCTGAAGGCGAAGTTCTCACAGCAACATCCTGCTTAACAGAAGCCTGTTCAGTTTATGAAAGTGCATTTGAAACAAATCCCGGTCGAGGGTTTGCATATCGAAGGAGAGGAAAGCGAACGTCTCCTCGATGTCGAGAATCCGAATTTCCGCCCGCTTGGCCCGGTGCGTTATTCGCTCGACGTGGGGCTGTCCGGCTCCGGTCTGTTTGCCACTGGCACGCTCGAAGTGGATTTGGAGATGGAGTGCGTGACGGGGCTGGAGAAGTTCATTTACCCGCTCAAGATCGAATCGTTCGCGATGCAGACCGAGCTCGACGGACGCGAAACGGTGGACTTGACGCCATTCGTCCGGGAAGATATTTTGCTCGCCCTTCCGCCGTATCCTCACTGTGATTGGAACGGGGAGCGTGTTTGCGCCGGTGTGCAAACCAAACTCGTCGGCGATACCAAGGCCGGTGTGCCGCTTTCCCAGGTGACGGTCGCGTGGGATGAGCTGGATAAACTGAAACTGAAAACAACCAAGTAACCTAAGAATTTATGGGAGTACCAAAACGCAAGACATCGAAAATGCGCCTTCGGACGCGCAAAGCCGCCAACCGCTGGCACGCACCTCAACTTGTCAAGTGCCCGCAATGCGGCAGCCGCCTGCGCGCCCACACCGCCTGCCCGTCGTGCGGCTACTACAAGGGCCGTCAGGTTCTCACCATCGAAGCAGCCTAGTGATTTCCGATTTTAGATTTTTGATTTTCGACCTGCGAAAAGCAGCGCGCACTTGAAATCCAAAATCCAAAATCCAAAATCCAAAATATGAAGATTGCGCTCGACGCCATGGGCGGCGATTTCGCGCCGAAGAACATCATCGGCGGTGCCGTCCTCGCCCTCGCGGAGTATTCCGAGATCACGAAGCTGTTCCTTGTTGGCGATTCGGCTCGAATTGAAGCCGAACTCAAGACCAACAACTTCACCGATCCGCGCATCGAGATCGTCCATGCCTCGCAGGTCGTGGAGATGACCGACGGGGCGGTGGAGTCGGTGCGGAAGAAAAAAGACTCGTCCGTGAGCCGGGCGGTCGATCTCGTGAAGAATGGCGACGCCGATGCGATCGTCAGCGCCGGTCACACGGGGGCGGCAGTCGCGGCGACCACGATCAAGCTGCGCACGCTGCCGGGCGTGGAGCGGCCGGGCATAGCGTCCGTGATCCCGACGGAAAGCAACGTCTTCGTCCTCATCGACGCCGGGGCCAACATCGACGCCCGACCGATCCATCTCCTGCAATACGCGGTCATGGGGTCGGTCTATTCCAAGCACGTCCTCGGCTACCAGAATCCCGCGATCGGTTTGATGTCGATCGGCGACGAGGACGTGAAGGGGAGTGATTTCACCAAGGAGGTCTTCAAGCTCCTCAAGGACAGCAAGCTGAACTTCCGCGGCAACATCGAGGGGCACGACCTTTTTGAAAACCCGGTCGAGGTGGTGTTGTGCGATGGTTTTATCGGCAATGTCGTTTTGAAAACCTGCGAAGCGATCGCCCATGCGATTTTCCAGTGGCTCAAGCACGAGATGTATAAGACGCCGTTGCGCAAACTCGGGGGGATGCTGGCGAAAGGCGCATTCAAGACGATTTACAAAAAGACGAACTACGAGGAATACGGGGGCAGCCCGCTGCTCGGGGTGAACGGCATCTGCATCATCGCGCACGGATCGAGCACACCGCTCGCGATCAAGAACGCGATCCGCGTGGCCGCCGAATCGATCTCTCACCAACTCAATCCTCACATCATCGAGGAAATCCAACGCTACCATGAAACGACCACAGCCCCGCTTCCCGCGCCTCTTCAAACCCAAGCGTAGCGTCTCCATCATCGGCACCGGAAGCTACGTGCCCGAGAGGGTGATTACCAATGCCGATCTCGAAAACATCGTCGATACCACGGATGAGTGGATCCTCACGCGCACAGGCATCCGCGAGCGCCGGATGGCGGCGGACAACGAATTCACGAGCGACATGGCCACCAAGGCGGCTCGCAACGCCATCGAACAGGCGGGCATCAAGCCGGAGGAAATCGACCTTATCATCGTCGCCACCGTTACGCCGGACATGTTCTTCCCGGCAACGTCCTGTCTGGTTCAGCGCAATCTGGATGCGAAACGCGCCGCCTGTTTCGACATGTCAGCCGCTTGTTCCGGCTTTCTCTACGGGCTCGAAATCGCGCAGCAATTCATCACGAGCCACACTTTCAACACCGTGCTCGTCATTGGAGCCGACAAGCTCAGCACGCTCATCGACTGGACCGACCGCAACACCTGCGTTCTTTTCGGCGACGGCGCCGGAGCGGCCATCCTGCGCACGCGCGCCGGTTCCCACGGGGTCATCACCACTTACATGGGAGCGGACGGAAATTTCGCGGACATCCTTTCGATGCCCGGCGGCGGGTGCCGTTATCCAATCACGAAGGACAACCTGCACCTGAGGCTCAACACGATCAAAATGACCGGCAAAGAGGTTTACAAACAAGCGGTCAACGCGATGCTCACGGCCGCCACCGCCGCCCTCGATCAATCCGGGCTGAAGCTCGACGAACTCGCCTGCATCATTCCGCACCAGGCGAATATGCGGATCATCGAGGCGCTTGCGGACCGCATGAAAGTTCCGCTCGACCGCTTCCTCATCAACCTCGACCGTTACGGCAACACTTCCGCCGCCGCCGTCGCCATCGCGCTCGACGAGGCCAACCGCACCGGGCGCATGAAGATCGGCGACTATGTGCTGCTCGTTGTTTTCGGCGGTGGATTGACGTGGGCAAGTTCGGTCATTCAATGGTAGCTTCCAACGTGCTCGTAGAAACACACGCCCATCTTGACTACGCGGACTTCGAGGCCGATCTCGCGGCGGTGATCGATCGCGCGACGGAGGCAGGCGTGAAACGCATCCTCACCATCGGCACGTCGGTGGAAAGCAGCCGGCGCGCGGTGGCTCTGGCGGAAAAATATCCCGGCGTCATCTACGCCGTCGTCGGCGTGCATCCGACATCGGCACTTGAAGCCGGGGAGGACATCATCACGCCGCTGCGCGAGCTGGCGAAAAGCCCGCGCGTGGTTGCCATCGGTGAAACCGGAATCGATTATCACCGCATGCCGAGCCAGGAGCTTCTCGACTCCGACAAGTTCGAGGGAAAATACACCGAGTCGCTCTCGCAGAACCAGCTCTCGGTCGAAGGTTCAATCCGGGACGGAGCCTACAAGTCGGCGCAGGCGATTTTGTTTCAGGAGCAGCTTGATCTCGCGGTCGAACTCGGGCTCAACATCGTGATCCATCAGCGCGACGCGTGGGACGACACGCTGGAGATCCTGAAACCTTACACGGGAAAACTGCGCGCCGTGTTTCACTGCTTCGGCAACACTTTTGAACAGGCTCAGGAGGTGTTGAGTCTCAACCACATGATTTCCTTCACCGGGATCGTGACCTTCAAGAACGCAGCGCTCGTGCAGGAGGTGGCCGCGCGTGTTCCTGCGGATTCGTTCATGGTCGAGACCGATTGCCCGTATCTCGCGCCCATGCCGTTTCGCGGCAAGCGCTGCGAACCGGCGCACACACGGCTGGTCGCGGAGGCGATTGCGAAACTGCGCGACGAGACGTTCGACGAGGTGGCGCGGCAGACGACCGAAAATGCGGAGGCATTTTTCCGGTTCGATCGCTGATCGCCGATGAGCGGACTCGACAGCAACGGACAGGTAAAGCCTTTCGTTTTCATGGATCCGGCGGGGAAGCGATGGCCCCGGCTCCGTCTGGCGCTTCTCATCTGTGGCGTCCTGCTTTTCATCTGTGTCGTCTGGTTTATCGAGTCGCTCTTCGTCAAACCGGAACTGCGTCTGCCTGCGTCGGTTCGCAAACTCAAAGGCCAGCTCAAGGAACTCCAACACCAAAATGCGCTGGCACAGGGACCCGACAAATCGATCGTCTGGCAGAAATTCTATCCGCAGTCGCAGGCCGCCCGGGAGCGGCTGGCCAAACTTCGCGAGCAGTTGCACTCGAAGCCGCAGAAACATTTCGGAGAAATCCGGCTGGGCTTTTATGTCGATTGGGACGCGAACAGTTATCAGTCGCTGCTCACGCACGCGGGCCAGCTCACGCACGTCTGCCCGGAATGGATGACGGTGGTCGATGGGCTCGGCAATGTGCGTGTGGACGAAGACCTGCGCATCGAGCGTCTGGCGGTCAGCAAAGGTCTCGTGCTCATGCCGATGCTCAACAACCTTGTCGAGGACACGTGGGCTCCCGAGCCGGTGGAAAATCTCGCGTCCGGTCCCGAAGACCGCCGCAACAAATTCATCGTGACCCTGCTCTCGCACCTCGAAGACGCCAGGGCGGGCGGCGTGGTCATCGACTGGGAGCAGATTGATCCGAGCTACAAGAAGCAGCTCGCCGCCTTCCTCACGAAGATCGCCTCCGCCCTGCATGCAGTGGACAAGGAGCTGTGGCTTGTGGTTCCGATGGGCGATGAAATCGAGTCGCTCGATCTCGAAGCGCTGGCCGGGACGGTCGATCATTTCATCGCGATCCTTCACGACGAAAACTCCGACACCGATGCGCCCGGCCCGATCGCCTCGCAGGACTGGTTCGACGGCTGGCTTCAGGTCATCAATGGCTACGGCGAGCCTGGTCAATGGATCGCCGCGATCGGCGCGTATGGATACGACTGGACGAGCGGCAGCAAGAAGGCCGAGACGATCAGCTTCGCCGATGCCATGAGCCGTGCGAGCTACTCCGGCATCGACAAGGTCGAGATCAAGGAGCCTTCGTTTAACGCAACCTTCTCCTATTCCGAACCCTTGGGTGAACACACGGTGTGGTTTCTCGACGCCATCACTTTTCTCAACCAGCTTCGTTCCGTGCGGGCCCAGGGGATTGGCGGCATGGCGATCAGCCGGCTGGGGATGGAGGACCCGCAAATCTGGGATGTGCTCAGCTTCAAAGATGCGTGGAAGCTCGATGACGCCGCGATCAATCGCCTGAAGTTCATCAAGACTTCCGACACCATCACCAACGTCGGACAGGGAGAAATCGTGACGGTGGACGACACGCAGGACAACGGTGTGCGCGACGTTCAACTCGATCCCGGCGGCCGCTTTTCCGCAACCTACAGGGCGGACGCGGACCTCCAGCGAGGGTTCCCGACCTACCCTGTCCTGTATCATCAAGGATCGGGTGGTGAACACGACGTCACGATTACCTTTGACGACGGTCCCGATCCGAAATGGACGCCGCAGATTCTGGACATCCTCAAACAACGCGGCGTGAAAGCCGTGTTCTTCCTCGTCGGGAGGCAGTCGGAGCAATACCCCGGACTCGTGCGGCGCATCGTCGCGGAAGGCCACGAGATCGGAAATCACACCTACACACATGCCAATCTTGCCGAGCTTTCCACGCGCGAACTCGAACTCGAGATGAATGCGACGCAACGCCTGGTCGAGGCCATCACCGGGCTTTCCACAACGATCTGCCGGCCGCCATACAACGCCGATTCGCGACCGACGCAGCTTGCGGAACTCCGGCCGCTAAAGCTCCTGCAAGACGATCTCGGCTACCTCCTCGTGCTCGAAAACATCGACCCGGAGGACTGGTCCCGGCCCGGAGCCGACATGATCTTGCAGCGTATCAAGCAACTGCGGAAGCTGGGCAGCATCATCCTCCTGCACGACGCCGGCGGCGACCGCAGGCAGACGGTCGAGGCGCTGCCCGGGATCATCGACTGGCTGCAAACGCGCGGCGATCGCATCGTCTCGCTGGGCACGTTGCTCAACATTCCACGCGACGAGTTGATGCCGCCGGTAAAGAAGAATGTCGATCCTGTGACGCGATTGGTCTCAGGGACCGGTTTCCGAATCTGGCACGTGGTCGAACAGTTCGGCTGGGCGTTCATGATCGTTGCCACGGGCTTGATCGTCCTGCGCACGATCATCGTCGCGGCTCTCGCGTGGTATCATCATCAAAAGACGAAGTCGGTTGTGGCCGAGCCCTTTTCTCCGCCGATCAGCATTCTCATCGCGGCTTACAACGAGGCAAAAGTGATCCAGGCGACGCTTCGTTCCGTCGTGGACACCGATTACGCCGGCGACATCGAAGTGCTCGTGATCGACGACGGATCGAGCGATGACACTGCGGGCGAAGTCGGCAAGGCCGCATTTCTGGACAAACGCATCCGCCTTCTTCAGCAGACGAATCGCGGAAAAGCCGAGGCGCTGCGCAACGGCCTTGCGCACGCGAAGAACAAGGTGATCGTTTTGCTCGATGCCGATACGCACTTCGAGCGCGGTACTCTTGGCGCGCTTGTGCAACCGCTTTCCGACCCAAAAGTTGGCGCGGTTTCCGGCCATGCCAGAGTCGGCAACATGCGCACCTTCATCGCGCGGTGCCAGTCGCTCGAATACATTTGCGGATTCAATCTCGACCGGCGCGCCTACAGCGAGTGGAACTGCATCACCGTTGCGCCCGGCGCGATCAGCGCGTTCCGCAAAGCCGCAATCGAAGAAGCGGGCGGCTTCAGTCCCGACACACTCGCCGAGGACACAGACCTCACGCTCAGCCTCCACAGATGCGGCTACCGCATCGATTACACGCCCGGCGCAGTTGCATGGACGGAAGCTCCCGAGACTTTTGCGACTCTGGCGAAGCAGCGGTTCCGCTGGGCTTTCGGAACGCTGCAGTGTTTGTGGAAGCATCGCGACCTGATCTTCAACCCGCAATACAAGGCGCTCGGCTGGTTCAGTCTTCCGAGCACCTGGTTCTTCCAGATCATCCTCGTCGCAATCACGCCGGTGGTGGATTTTCTTTTGATTTCGTCGCTGCTCGTTGGTGGCGGCGGGGCGATGTGGGCCTACTTCGTCACGTTCCTTGCGACGGATTTGCTGCTTGCCATGATGGCCTGTGCGCTTGATGGCGAGAAGCTGCGCAAGTCGTGGATCATCATCCCGATGCGCCTGATTTATCGGCCGCTGCTCAGCTACGTCATCTGGCGCTCGATCTTCAAGGCCGTGAAAGGCGCGTGGGTCACCTGGGGAAAACTGGAGCGCACCGCCTCGGTGCCGGCAAGAGCGTGATGGGATTTCAGATTGCAGATTGGAAAGCCTGGCATCGCTTCGCTCGTTGCAGCAGATTTCAGATTGCCCGGGTGCGCACGAAGCGAGGATTTCTTCAATCTTCAATCTTCAATCTTCAATCTGTATTGGCCGTCCTCCTTCTTTCCGCGTGCCAGGAGCCGGCGCCCCTGCCCGTCGATCCGAACGCGCCGAAGAAACTCGTCGTCCCTGACAAAGGCGCCTACACCGGAGCCTACATCGATTTCGGCGATACCGAGGACGACGTCACGCTCGAGGCGATCGAGGACTTCGAGACGCTTGTCGGCAAGCACCAGGCGATCGTCGCATCGTCGAGTTACTGGGGCGAGCAGACGTTTCCCGCCGCCAACGTCAGCCTCATCTGGCGGCACGGCTCGATTCCTCTGGTCTTCTGGTCGCCGTGGGACAAGCCCTACGTCGAGAACGAGGACGACGATGCTCCCGTGTGGTATGCCGCCGCCAACAAGTATTCGCTTTGGAACATCATCGACGGGAAGTGCGACGACTACATCGACAAATGGGCCGATGGCGCGAAGCAGTTCGGCCAGCCGATGTTCGTTTCATTCTGCAATGAAATGAACGGCATCTGGTTTCCGTGGTCCGGCATTTTTTACGGAGCCGATGCCGATGTGCCCGGCGAGAAGGACAAAAAAATGGGGCCGGAGACGTTCAAGCGAGCGTGGCGGCATGTGGTCGATCGGGTTCGCGCTCGCGGCGCCACGAACATCCTCTGGGTTTTCCACCTCATGAACTACTCCATCCCGCAGGACAACTGGAACTACGCGAAGCAGTATTATCCGGGGCCGGATTACGTGGACTGGCTTGGGCTCAGCGTTTACGGCATGCAGGTTCGCGAGGAACACTGGTCGGAGTTCTCGCAAATCATGGTCGATGGCAAGCTCACCGGCGGCCTGCTCGACTGGCCTTACGAGGAGTTGTGCCGGATGGATTCAACAAAACCGATCATGCTCGCGGAATGGGGTTGCGGCGAGTTTCCGGAGTTCGGCGACAAGGCGCGATGGATTCGGGAGGGGTTCGAGGAAATGAGAAAGCGTCCGCGCATCAAGGCCGCGGTGTTCTGGCACGAGCGCTGGCAGAACGAAGAGGAGCACTACAGCAACCTTCGCGTGAACTCGTCGCCGGAGTCGCTCGATGCTTACCGCAAAGGCGTGTCCGATCCATTCTGGCTCGACAAGCCGATCCTCAAGCCGCGCTAAACTCCCGCCCGATCGAGCAGCGAAGCGAGCACTTTTTCCGCCTCGAAGTATTCATGCGCCACCTCGTAAGCGGCGCGGCAGTGCGCGGCGTAGTCGGCGTTGATCTCGCGCACGGCCTCGGTGATTTCATCGAGCGTGCGAAATGCGAACAACCCTCGCTGCTGACCGTAGTGCTTCGTGAATCCCGTCTCCTGCGTGATCGCGGGACGGCCTGCGGCGAGGTAGCACGCGGTGCGGTCGCTGAACCAGCCGGTGTTCAAGCGCACATACTGATCCTTCGCAGCGGTGAACTCGCCCTTCGAGTTCCGGAGGTATCGCAGGTAGTCCATGTAATCGATGCTCATCGGGTTTGGGTCGGTGAACCGCCAGCGGTTCTCGAGGAAAAGCTCGCGCGTCGGCGCGTCGTTGATCGTCGCTGCGAGTTCGAAGTCCTCGCCCGATCGTGCAGGCGCTTCGACGAATTTCAGAAACTCGAGCGACTTGCTCCAGAGATATTTGTCGCCGCGCCACTCGATGTCCTTGCGGCCGCTGGTGTTCCAGTTGGCGACGGTCGTGAACACGGCTCCGGCGGGCGGCGGCGCGCTTGCTTTCCAAAGATCGGTCACGACCGGCTGGCGCGTTGGCAGCCAGGTCAACCCGTGCAGCGGCACGGGAAATTCGTCCGAGCCGATGTTCTCTCCGAACGTGAAAAGCGTGCGGTGCTTTTTCAAGTAATCGAGTGTTGTCGTCTCGCCCTTGTCCACCTTGATCTGCTCCACGCCGGGATCGCTCTCGACGTAAATGATGCGGCCGCTCTGAGCAGGTCCTCGTTGAATTCCTGCGTGCCGCAGATGTTCAGAATCGCATCGGCCTCGCGGTATAACTCGACGATGCGCGACTTCGGAAGGCCGGCGCACGGGTGGTCCGGCAGGAAACGCGCGCAATAGCTCCAGCGGCCCTCGAACCCGAATTGCGCCGCGAGCTTTTCGAGAATCGACGCGGCGTAGCTGTAGTCCTCGTTCTGCTCGTAGGTGACCGGGTTGTACGGATAGCGCGCCGAATCTTCGACGTAGTAAACGTCGTGCCCGAGCCGCTGCAACCCGACGATGTAATGGACGTGCTGCCAGATGACGCCCGCGATGGGAACGCCGGCCGTGAAGCCCATGACGACGATTTTCTTTTTTTTCATACCTTTGGACGATGCGGAATGTGAATGGTGATTGGTGAATCGTGAATGGCGGAGGTGCGATACTCATTCACGCATTCACCAATCACCATTTACGTCTTCAACTCCTTTACAATCACCGCAGGGTTGCCGGCGACGATGACGTTTTCCGGGACGCTCTTCGACACGACCGATCCGGCGGCGATGACGGAGTTCTCGCCGATGGTCACGCCTTTCAAAATCACCGCGTTCATGCCGATCCAGACGTTGTCACCGATTCGAACAGGTTTGGCGGATATCGGCGGGCGTTCCGGGCGCGGCTTGCTGTAGGGTGAGATTGCCATCGCGTCGATGCGGCGCAAGGCCGGTTCAAGCGGATGAAAATCCGAATCGGCGATGCCGACATTCCACGAGATCAAACAATACGAGCCGATCTCGATCGACTCCTCGGCCATGATTAACGCGCCGTTCAGCAGCGTATAATCGCCGACCTTGCAGTGACCGTTCACGCCGATTGAAAACGAGACACCGGCGTAGCAGGAGACGCATTTGCCCAGTTCAACGGCGGGGTCTTTCTTGCTCTTGATGAAGCGAAAAATTTGGGTGGTTTCGCAATAAAGCCCCTCGTCCCATACGACGTTTGGCGGGATCGGATGGTGGTACCAATCGTCGTCGATGCGGCGGTCTGCGTTGATGTTGCTCATGTCTTTGATGCGGTTCCGCCGGTCCTGGATTCGCCGGCTCTGGCTGCGTATTGATCTGCGACGGCTTGAAGCGCGTCCGTATTCACGCCTTCCGTGGCGATGCCGATGTTGCTCTTCTCGCTCACGAGCAGGCTGAGAAGCTGGCCGACCAGGCTGCTGTTCATGCCTTCGCCATCGCCTCCTCCGCCGCTTACAAACAGGCGTTCCGGCACCAGCGGCTGGCTGCTCTTCGAGAATTGCTCCGCGACCAGATTCAACGCGAACAGCCTTGGGTCGCGATAAGCGTTCACCTTCTGCAATGTCACCGCCGCCTCGGACAGGCCGATCTGCGCGATGCGCGAGGCCTCGCCTTTGCCGATCAGCTCCTTCGATGTCGCTTCGCCTTGCGCGAGCGCGATCTGCCGCTTCGCGAGCCGCTCGGATTCGGCGAGCTGCGCTTCGCCGCGGTTGGCGGCCACTTCAATGTCGATCTTCGACTGCGTCAGCTCTGTCTGTTTCGCCGCAGCCGCTTCGGCCTGCTTGAACTGGCGCAGGTTTTCGGCGGCCTCCTGCTGTTTCACATAGGTCGCCTTCTGTTCGTCGGCGAGCCGGCGCTGGCGCAGTTGATCGAACAGCCGCTCGATCGGGTCCTCCTTGCCGGCCTCGATTTTCGACTCCGGCCGTCCGATCAGCACGGCGACGCAGTTGATGTCGTATTCCTTGAAACGCGCGCCGAGGGCGACCGTCGCCTGCCGCTGGATTTCCTCACGCTTGGTGAGCAGGTCGAGCATGCTGCTGTTCTGCGCCACGTCCCGGAAATAGGCCGTGAGAATCGGATCGAGCGTCTGGTTGATGAGCCGCTTCACGTCGCCGAACCGCTGAATCACGCTGGGTGCCTTTTGGTAATCGATATGCACCACCAGCGAGAGCGGCAGCGTCGGTTCGTACGCATCGGCGGTGATGAGCGCGATGCTTTCGAGGTTCTCGTCGTATTTGTGTTCCTCGACTTCGTTCGTGATCCAGCGCAGGACGAAGTTGATTGTCGGCACGTATTCGATCTTCACCGCGTATGGATTGAGCGCGTATTTGCCCGGCGCGAGCGCGTGGCGCCACACGCCGCGCTGGCCCTTCTCGACTTGCTCGCCGTAGCGAAACGCATCGCCGCTTACGTCGCTGCCTGTCACGCCGTGATAGGAAACGACAACGCCGACGTAGCCGATCGGCACCATGGTTTTCATCTGAATTTCGATCGTCGCGAACCATCGGTTGATGAAAAACGTGCCGTCGGTGAGCACCTGCAATTGCTTGCCGCGCTTGCCGCCAAGCGCGAGAAACGCCTCGGGGTCCTGGAAGCACTCGTGGTCGGGTTGGCCGCTGCCCGGCTTCACTTCGGGTGCGATGATTTCGCCCGAGGCGATCATCGGGCCGTCCTGCACGCTGACAACGCCGATGGTATCCGTCGGCAGCAGATAACCGGGGTCGTTGCCCTCCGCGACTGCTGCTCCGGCGGTCCCGATGATCACAGGCTGGAAGCCGCGCATCATGTCGAGCTGCGTTTTCCATTGCACATATTTCGTCTCCTCGTCGTCGCGGATCGGTCCCGAAAAAACGCGGTCCTCGCTGATGACGACGAACAGCGCGAGGTTGATCGCGTAAACGCCTTCGCGAAGAATGGCGCGTTGTCTGCCGCGATGGCCTTTGTTGCTCAGGAACGCCTGTGCGTCCTGGAAGTGGTTGCTCTCGATCGTCGTGCCCAGCGTTTGCGTCGCCGGCAGCGGCTCGCCGTCGCGCGCATAGACGTAGCCGATCTTGCCCTGGCCGACTGTTACGAGCGGCTGTTTGTGAACGCGGTATTGCCACGAATAGAGGCCGAAGTGAATGCCGCCGCGCAGAATGTTCGTCTGGAAACCGGCCTCGCCGCTGCGGGCGATGATCTGGCCTTGCTTGAGCGACCCCTTGGGGCTCCAGAGTTTTTCGATCACGCCGATCTGCGTGTGCGGGATGTAAACGATTCCGAGCAGGCGTGGGAGGAAGAACAAAACGCCGAGGCCCAGCGCCAGAAGCAGGAGAGTGAAGACGGAAGGCAATGGGATCATGGAGCGGTGGAGTTTGTTGTTGCTGGTGAGCGTTAATGGCTACTCAGATGCGACCGAGTTTGGAAGCGCGAAAAGAGGGGAGGCGATTGGCGAAATCCGAATGACGAATGACGAAGCCCGAAGAACTGACGGAAGCGCTGGTTTCGCCCTCACCTCAATCCTCTCCCAGCGGGAGAGGATCAAGGTGAGGGTCGGCGATGCAACCCGACGCCACGGCCTTTCTTCGTTCATTCCGACTTCGGGCTTGTTTCGTCATTCGGATTTCGTCATTCGTCATTCGCCATCATGACCCGAACAAAATCCGCCGAAGCTTTTCAAACTGCACGGCGCTACATTCCCGGCGGCGTCAACTCGCCGGTGCGCGCTTTTCGCGGCGTCGGCGGCGAGCCGTTCTTCGTGAACCGCGCGCGCGGCTCGCGCATTTGGGACATCGACGGCAATGAATACATCGACTACGTCGGCACGTGGGGGCCTGCCATTCTCGGCCACGCCCCGGAAGTCGTGATCGACGCGATCAACGCCGCCGCGCGGAACGGCGTGAGCTTCGGCATTCCGAATCCGTTCGAGATCGAGATGGCGAAGACGATCTGCGCGTGGGTGCCGTCGATTGAAAAGGTTCGCATGGTCAACAGCGGCACCGAAGCGACGATGTCCTGCATCCGACTCGCTCGGGGATTCACGAAGCGCGACAAGATCGTGAAGTTCGAGGGCTGCTATCACGGCCACGTCGATTCGCTTCTGGTCAAGGCCGGCAGCGGCGCGCTCACGCACGGCGAGCCTGACAGCGCGGGCGTTCCGAAGGCGTTCGCCGATTTGACGGTCACGCTGCCGTTCAACGACCCCGAGGCGCTGAAGGCGGTGTTCGAGCGCGATGGCAATGAAATCGCCGGTGTCATCCTCGAACCGATTCCGGCAAATGCAGGGTTGTATTTTCCGCGCGTCGGCTACTTGGAACTGCTGCGGAAGCTTTGCTCGGACCACGCTGCGATTTTGATTTTTGATGAAGTGATGACCGGCTTCCGGGTCGCGCGCGGCGGGGCGCAGGAGTTGTTCGGCATCAAGCCCGACCTCACGGCGCTCGGCAAGGTGATCGGCGGTGGTCTGCCGGTCGGCGCGTTCGGAGGGCGGGGGGACATCATGGATTGCCTTTCGCCGGACGGCCCGGTGTATCAGGCCGGAACGCTTTCGGGAAATCCGCTGGCGATGGCCGCGGGCCTCGCGCAGTTGCGGGAACTCGAACGCCGCGACGGCTGGAAACGGCTGGAAAAACTCGGCGCGATTCTCGAAGAGGCGATGCGCGACGTTCTCCACAAGCACAGCGGCAGGCTCGCTTTTCACCGCGTCGGTTCGATGTTCTGCCTGTTCTTCACCGGCGGCGAAGTGCGCGACCTCGCCTCGGCGCAAACCAGCGACCGTAAAGCGTTCGCCGCGTTTTTCCACGCCTGTCTCGACGACGGCGTTTACTTCGCCCCGTCGCAATTCGAAACCGGCTTCCTCTCGCTTGCCCACACCGACGACGACCTTGCCCGCACGGCGGAAGTGGTCGTGCGCTCCCTGGGTGCTGTGATGGGATAGAGCGGCGCTGCAATGGCGCGGATGTTTGCTACTTTCCCGCCCGCGGGTCGAGCGCGTCGCGCAGCGCGTCGCCGAGGAAGTTGAGCGCGAGCAGGGTTCCGGACATCACGAGCGCCGGGTAAACAAGCAGCCACCAGTTGCTGCGCACGGGATTGATCACCTGCGCGCCGTCGCTCATCAACGAGCCCCAGCTTGCCAGCGGGGCCTGAATCCCGAGGCCGAGGAAGCTCAGGAACGACTTCGTCGAGAATCACGGCGGGAATGGTCAGCGTGAGATAGATGACCACGATGCCGACGAGGTTCGGCAGCAAATGGCGCGTGATGATTTTCGCATTGCTCTGGCCGAGGGCGCGCGCGGCGGCGACGAACTGCTGTGACGAAAGCGCGAGCACCTGTCCGCGCACAATGCGCGCCATCGTGAGCCATTCGATGAGGCCGAGCGACAAGACGAGGATGACGATGCGCGAGTAGCCGACGAGCCAGTCGAGCCGCAAGGCGAGCAGCCAGTTTTTCACGGTGCTGTCGAAGGTGTTGATGAAAATGAGGATGATGATGAGGCGCGGCACGGCGTAGAGCACCTCGACGATACGCATCATGAGCGCGTCCCATTTGCCGCCGGCGTATCCGGCGACGAGCCCGTAGCTGGTGCCAACGACAAGGCTGATGAACGCGCCGGAAAGCCCGACGAGAAGGGAGATGCGGCCGCCGGTGAGCACGCGGTGAAGCACGTCGCGCCCGTTCAGGTCCGTGCCGAACGGATGCGCGAGGGACGGCGGCGCGAACTGGTTCGGCGAGACCTCGCCGTAGCTCGCGGGCATCACGAGCGGACCGATCACCGCCGCGACGGCGACGACGGCGACGACGGCGAGCGAGATTCTCGCGACCCGTCTTTTCAAAAAGCGCTGCCAGGCTCCGGGTTCAGTCATAGAGCTTGATGCGCCGGTCGAGGAACGTGTAGGCGATGTCCACGGCGAGGTTGAGCACGACGAGCAGCGCGCAATAGACGATGACCACGCCGCCGAGCAGAAAGCCGTCGCGGTTTTGAATCGAGTTCACGAAAAATCCGCCCGCGCCCGGGATGTTGAAAACCGTCTCGATGATGACCGAGCCGGTGAGGAGGTTCGCGGCGAGGGGGCCGAGAAAAGAGACGACGGGCAGGATCGCGACTTTGAGCGCGTGCTTGTAGATGATGCGCGATTCGGCGACGCCTTTCGCGCGCGCGGTGCGGACGAAATCGGAGCCGAGCACTTCGAGCATGCTCGTGCGCATCAGCCGCGCGATGTAGGCGACGTAGGGCGCTGCCAGGGTGAGCGACGGGAGCACGAGATCGCTCCAGCTTCCCCAGCCGCCGACGGGGAGCCAGCGCAGCTTCAATCCGAACAGGAGGATGAGCAGCGGCCCGGTGACAAAAGTCGGCGTCGAAATCGCCAGCAGCGCGACAAACATCGCCCCGGCGTCGGCCGGCGTGTCGCTGCGCACCGCCGCCCAGCTTCCAAGCCACACGCCGGCCGTCGTGGCGATGAGGAACGCGGCAAGGCCGAGCGTCGCGGAGACCGGCAGCGCCTGCGCCAGCAGTTCGTTCACGGAGCGGTTGCGATACTTCGTCGAGAGCCGCAGGTCGCCGCGTAGCAGGTCGCAAATGTAGTCGAAGTATTGCCGCGAGAGCGGGCCGTCGAGTTTGTACTTCGCAAGAAGCTGCTTCTCGATCTGGGGCGGTATTTTTCGTTCGCGATCGAACGGTCCGCCGGGCGCGAGCCGGATGAGGAAAAACGTGAACGACACCACGCAGAACAGCACGAGCAGCATGGACGCGAAGCGGCGGAGGATGAAGGCGATCATCGGGAAAATGACGAATGAATGTCGAAGCCGGAATGTTCAATGACGAATGCGCAAACGAACGGGCACATTCGGATTTCGTCATTCGTCATTCGGATTTCGTCATTTCAAAAAGTTCATCCGACAATCGCTTGCGCGCCTCCTTCAAATACTCCTCGTCGATCTCGAAGCCGATGAACCTGCCAACGCCGCATTCCTTTGCGGCGAGCGCGGAGTGGCCGATGCCGAGAAACGGATCGAGCATCACGAGTCCGGCGCGCTGGCCGTGGAGCTTGATGCATTGCGTGGCGAGCGCGACCGGGAACGTCGCCGGATGCGGGCGCTCCCCGGCGCGGCTCTTGATCGTCTTGTAGGGAATGAACCAGTTGTTGCCGCGGCAGCGCCGGTCGCGCCCTTCGGTGTGGCCCCAGCGCGCGATGTTGCTCTTGTCCGAGTATGCGACGCCGATGGCGAGGCGGTCGAGTGTCACGAAGCCACTTTTCGTGAGATGGAAAAGATATTCGTGGCAGTCGGTGATGTAGCGCGGCGAGTTGATCGGCTTGAAATGCCCCGCCGAAATGTCCAGGCCGTCGCGAGTCGTCACGGTGATCGACTTGATCCAGTGGATCGTGTTTTGCAGCACGAAGAGCGGCCGGAGTTGCAGTACCAGCTCGTGCGGCAGCATCGGGTTCGCGGGCGCCGCGCCGACGTTGAGAAAAAACGAGCCGTCCGGTTTGAGCACGCGCTTGATCTCGGAGGCCCATTGCCCGCACCAGTGGAGATATTCCTCGCGCGCCGCGTCGTCGGAATACTTCGAATACGCGATGCCGAGATTGTAAGGCGGCGAGGTCACGACGAGATCGACCGACTCGCTCGCGAGCGCGCGCATCCCGGCGAGGCAATCGCCGTGATGCAGTTCGAATTCCGTGTTGGTTTCGGGCATGGCGGAATTGATTAAAGCGAAACGCGGGGCGGAACCAGCCGAATGTTCGTTTACGCAAAAACCGGCCCGCCGCAACCTGAATTGCTCGCCCGCCGGAAGCGTGCCGCACATTAGCCAGTGGCGCTGGCCTCCGAACCGCCATCCCAACCCACATCCGCCCCGGCAGGGCGCGGGAATGTCACCACGTCTGGCTGCGGGTGCGGTAGGCGCGGGTGAAGCGGTCGGTGGCCGTCAAGCCGGTGCGCAGGCCGAGGCGGCGGCGTTTCGCGAAGGGCAGGTTTGGCTGGACACGACGGAGCATCGGGTCGGCTTCAAATTCGCGCCAGATGGTTTCAAGTTCTGTCTGCGGCAAACCGTAGGCTTCGGCCACGCAGGCATCCACGGCATCCAGCACTTCCTCCAGGGCGGATGCGCCGCTCTCGCCTGTGAGTTGAACGGCTATCGCGCGCCACCCGGCGAGCGCGGCGGGCGGCGGAATCGGGAGATCGAGGAGCGCGGCGAGGCGCAGACTTTCGCCGGGATGCAGGAGCAGACCTTCGACAAACGCAGCAGCGAGTTCGCGGTCGTTGAAGGCCGCCCATTTCTCCACGTCGTCGCCGGGCTGGACGATCCATTGGCCGGCGAGTTCGGTCGTCGCGGGGACACCGATCTCGCATGCTTCGCTGCCTTGGAGCGCGGGGCACCAGTCCACCCGAAGATCCACACTGCCACGCAGGCATTCGCGGACGCTCGCCGCGCCGAATGTCGCGAGGCGGTCGCGCAACACCTGTTCGGTCTGGTGAAGCTGCTGGCAGGCGGCGAGAAATCGTGTGCGAAGGGTGCGCAACTGCGGCGCAAATTCGAGGAGTCGATCCGTCCACGGCAGTCGGCTCACGGTGGTCACGTAAACATTTGCCCGCGCACGAAAGAGCACCGCTTCGCGATGCGCAATCGCCCAGACGTATTGATAAATGCGAGAGAGAACGAGCAAGTCGAAGGGAAAGTCAGCGAGACGATCCTCCGGAAAAAAGAGACTTGCCGTATTCAACAGAATCAATTCGTGCGGATCGAACGGCGCGCAATAAAGCGCCGGTGCGATGCGATGAAACGCAAAACCCTTCACCGGCAAAATATCGGCGAATCGCCACACGCTGGAGTCGTCCATCCGCAACACGTCGATGTTCGTTTCCACCGGCTCGCCTTCGATCGCTCCAGCCGCGATGTGCTCGCCTTTGAAAACGGGCAATCCGCCTTCATCGGCAGTGACTCTTTGGCCACGAAATGCCGCGCCCATTCGAATCATCGTCTCCTGTTCCCAGCGCAAATTATCCGCATCGTCGGTCGGTTGTTCGCGCGCCCAGCGAACGATACGGGCTCCGCGTTTGCCGACAAAAAAGCGCTGCGCAATGTCGCCAAAAGTCTGACCAACGAAACGGTCGAGAATCCGTTTTCGCTCCGGCGTCAGCCGCGTCAGCCAGCGCCCATCCGCGCTGAACAAATCGGCGTAAGGCAGTTCCACGACCGGCGCGGATTCGAGATCGAAACGGACATGCACCTCCTCGCCCTCGGTGAAGACCGCGCACCGCTCGTCCGCGACGCGGAGCCGCACCGTCTCCCCTTCCAGCGCCGGACGCCGCTCCGCGAGCAGGATCATGCAGACGACATCGGCGCCAAAAAGCTGCGGACTGATCAATTCCAGATCGACAATCTCGCGCACCGTCCAGCGTCCCGTGCCGGGGCGGAAAAACTCGCGGAGTTTCGCGCTGTCGTCGTTGTCGCCCACCGAGAGCGGCAGCACGAAGCCGAGGCGTCCCGGCGCGCGTCCTTCGCCGCCATTCGGGCGCAGCCAGTAGTCGAGCGCTTTGAAAAGAAAGAGATTGCAGAGATTGCTGCGCGCGGAGAATTCCTCGTCAAAGTAGGCGATGGCGGAGGCATCGAGCGGCACGGTCTGGCGCTCGGGGCGGACATAGGGCGGATTGCCCGCGACGGCGTCGTAACCGTAGGTGTCCACGAGCGCGAACTCGTTCAGCTCTCCGGCGAAAAGCCCGGCGGAAATCTGCGGCGCGTGCAGTGAATCGTGACCGCCGGTGACGGTTGGTTCGGGGAAACCTTGAGCCTGCAACTGCTCCCGGAAGGCGAACAGATGCCAGAGGATTTGCAGTTGGGCGATGGTGGCGGAGAAGGCGTTGAGGTCGTTGCCGCGGACATTGGCGAGCGTGGCGAGCGCCTCCTCCCATGTGGCTGCACCGCGACTGGCCGCATCGCCGATCATCGCCTTCCATGCCTCGATGAGAAACGTGCCGACGCCACAGGTAGGATCGAGCACACGATTGCCGGGGCGCAGGTCGAGGTGCCTGACGATGAAGCGCGCGACTTCCGGCGGCGTGTAGTGCTCGCCGTATTCCTTGCGTTGCGTGTTGTCGAGGAACTGGCCGTAAACGCCGCTGAGCACGTCCTGCTCGACCGTGGAGAAATCGAAGCGGGAGAGATAGAATAAGGCGCGCTCGATGGCTGTGGAAAGATGCGGGTCGGCGCAGGTGAGAACCCAGTCGAGACTGCCTTCCTCGAAAAAGGCCGCCGCGAGATGAGCCGCCGCACCGTAGCTTTCGCGCAGAAACCACGCATAGCCTTTTTCGAATACCCTGCGCCAGGTCTGAAACGCGGCGACACCGCCGTTGCAGAGGTAGCGTTTCTCTCCGAAAAAACCGTGATCCTCGAAGAATCGCAGCATCACGCACCGGGCGATGAGCAGACTGGACGTTTCGGAGGCGAGAAGCGTGACGGCGTTGCGGCTCTCTTCTTCCGGCGATTCGCCTTTGGCGCGAGCCTCGTATTCGGCCAGCGTGAAGCATCCCAGACGCGCCGCCGCGAGATTGTCACGCACCGTCCGCCGGAATGCGGCAACGGCTTCCCGGTGCCGTTTCATGGCCTCGCGGTTCGGGACGTTCCTTCCGCGAAGCTGGAATGGATCGAGATGAAAAGTCTCGATCTCGAATTCCACCGCAAACGCATCGCGCATCTCTCGGATTTCGCGGGCGCGTTGCGCAAGCGTTTCGAGAGCACGCTGGCTCGCGAGATTGAGCAGTCCCGCGGCGCTGCGAAGTGCAAGATAGAATTCGGCGCGCGCCTCCGAGAGCGTGAGTTCGTCGAGCGCTTCTGCATTCGGGCGGTTGCTCAGCTTTACTTCGGCGATTTGCGATACCTCGCCGCGCCGGAATGCTTCGAGCCTCGGATTCGAGGAGGAGTGTTCCGCGAGGATTTCATGGCAGGCGTTCCGCAACGCTTCCTGAGTGAGATTCTCCCAGCACAACACAATGTCGCGGCTCGGATCATATTGCGCAGTGCGGGAACTGACCGGACGCAGAACGAAGCATTCTGGATCGATCATGGCAAACCACGCCGTGTCGAGCCCGATGTATTTCGCCTTGTCCCGAAAAATGGCGCTACGGCTCTGAGGGTTGAGAAACACTCCATGCTCGTCCTTTACCTCCACCACGAGCCAGCGGACGGGGGAGCCGTCTGGAATGCCACTCGGAGCGAGAACAGCTAGATCAGGAATGCCGCCAGCCTGATCGGCAGTATCCACGAGCAAGTCAGCGGACCTGTAGCCGAAGACCGTGATGAACAAATCGCGAATGTATGGATATAGATTCCTTTCCTGGCCTCGGGGACACGCTGTAATCGCCGCAACAATTTCAGCGAATCGCGAGCGACGGCGGTTTCCATTTTGGCGAGGAGGTTGGGCGGGCATCGTTTGATGCTGAGTAAGGAATCAAATGGCGACAAGAAAAGAGTCGATTTGCCATGGGTCAATCTTCCGGTCCGCCATTGCTTCGCCCACCCCGCCAAGTTCCGAAGAATCCTCCGGCTTGCGGGTCGCGCCCGCGCTTGCTTTGCCTGCGTGGTGCCGCTCGCAGGTGGCGAGGGCTTCTTCTCCCGCATCGGAGCGTGCCCGATGTGGTTGGGCTCTGCCCTGCGCCCAGTTCGCGGGCGTTCATGTTCTGACGCGAAAAGAGTGGTTGAATGGCTTTGTGCCGCCAGGCCGAATTTGGGTGCGTGTGCTTCTCGCTGGCGTGATGTATTTTCTGCTCTCGAAAAAACACAGCCAAGGCTGCACACGCTTCTGGAAAGTTGGCGCGCAGATGGCTATAGTCCTCGCTGCATGGCAGTCCAATACAAGGATTACTACCAGACACTCGGGGTCGCGAAGACGGCGACTCATGACGAAATCCGAAAAGCGTTCCGCAAGCTGGCGCGGCAGTATCATCCGGACGTTGCCAAGGACAAGAAATCCGCGGAGGCGAAATTCAAGGAGATCAACGAGGCGTACGAGGTGTTGAGCGACGCCGACAAGCGGAAGAAATACGACGAGCTTGGCCCGGACTGGCAGCGCGGCGGATCGTATCAGCCGCCGCCCGGATGGCAGGGCTACACCCAGGGCACGCGCGGCGGAGGCGAGGAGTTTCATTTCGGCGGCACGGGATTCAGCGATTTTTTCGAGGCGATGTTTGGCGGCATGGGCCGGAAGAGTTATGGAGGCGGATTCGAAAAGACCTTCGGTGCGGGAAAACGCGGGCAGGACATCGAGGCCGATATTTTGGTGACGATCGACGAGGCGCTGCACGGTTCTCGTCGCAAGATTTCGTTCCGTCGTTCGGAAAGTGCGAAGGTAGAGACTTTCGAAGTGCGGATTCCGCAGGGCGTTCACGAAGGGCAAAAGATCCGGCTGGCAGGGCAGGGGGGAGCCGGCCTGCGCGGAGGCGCAGCCGGCGATTTGTATCTGCGGGTGCGTTTTGCGAAACATCCCGACTTCCGCGCCGATGGGGTGGATTTGATTCATGACCTGGCGCTCGCCCCGTGGCAGGCGGTGCTCGGATGCGAGGTTACAGTGCCGACGCTCGAGGGTGCGGCGAAGTTGAAGATTCCGCCGGGCACGCAGGGCGGCCAGCGTTTCAGACTCAAGGAGCGGGGTCTCAACAAACCCAACAAGACGCGAGGGGATCTTTACGTGGTTGCCAGCATCGAAATTCCAACCTCGCTCAGCAACGAGGAGATGGAATTGTGGGCCAGGATGGCGGCGCTGCGGCATTAGTTTGGCGATCCCGACAGGGCGGCTTTCAGAGGAAGCGGATCACCTTCGGGATTGATGAAATGGAATGGCGTGCAATGATGTGCGCCCATGCAAGTCCCTCTCCTCGATCTCAAGTTGCAATATCAACCGCTCCGAGAACAGATCCGCGCGGTATTCGACGAACTCGCCGACAGTCAGGCGCTGATTCTGGGGCCGCAGGTCGAGCAGCTCGAACAGTCGGTGGCGGCTTACTGCGGAGCGAATCACGCGATCGGCGTGTCTTCAGGTACTGACGCCGAACTCGCGATTCTGATGGCGCTTGGGATCGGGCCGGGGGACGAGGTGATCACCACGCCGTACACATTTTTTGCGACAGCAGGCTGCATCGCCCGCGTCGGCGCGAAGCCGGTCTTCGTCGATATCGATCCGGCGACCTACAACATTTCTCTGCCGCTGTTGAAAGCGGCTTTGGAAAAATCGGATCGCGTGAAGGCGATCATCCCGGTGCATCTGTTTGGCTGCTGCGCGGACATGGACGCGATCCTCGCACTCGCTCGCGAATACGGCGTGCCCGTGCTCGAAGACGCGGCGCAGGCTCTCGGCAGCCAGCATCCGCTCGGCGGCGCGGGTGCGATGGGCGAGTTCGGCTGGTTCTCGTTTTACCCGACGAAAAACCTCGGCGCTTTCGGCGATGCGGGCATGGTGACTTGCCGGGACGCGGAGATGGCGGGGAAGATCAAGGCGCTCCGCAATCACGGCATGGAGCCGCGGTATTTTCACAAATGGATCGGAGGCAACTTCCGCATCGACGCGATCCAGGCCGCCGTCTTGAACATCAAGCTGCCGCATCTGGACGCCTGGTCGGCGGCGCGTCGCGAGCACGCGAATTTTTACCGCGAGGAATTCGCGAGGGTGGAACTGAACGGGACGATTGCGCTGCCGGTCGAGCCTTACGCATTGAGCGGTCTCGCGAATCACCACATCTACAACCAGTTCGTGATTCGCGCGCCGCGCCGCGATAAACTGCGCCAGCACTTGCAGAAGCACGGCGTCGGTTCGGAAGTTTACTATCCACTCGCGCTGCATCTACAGGAGTGCTTTGCGGATCTGGGCGCACGGGAAGGGGATTTCCCCGAGGCGGAGCGGGCGAGCCGGGAAACGCTGGCGCTGCCGATTTTTCCGGAACTTACGCGCGAGCAGCAGAGCTACGTCGTGGAGACGATCCGCGCGCTTTATCAATAAGGCGTTCGCAGGGTCGCGCTTCCGGGGCGCGTGCGTTGCCCGGCCGGCTTACTCGGCAGCCGTGGTCGCGCCCTCGCCCACCATGTAACGGGTGAAGCGGCGGATGATCATGTTCTCGCCCAGCTCGGCGATCTTGCTGTTCAGCAGGTCCTTGATCGTTTGATCGGGATTCTTGATGAACGGCTGGTCGAGCAAACAGACGCCGGCGTAGAACTTGTCCACTTTTCCCTCGACGATCTTGTCCACGATGTTCGCAGGTTTGCCTTTGACCTGCTCCCGGTAAATCTCGCGTTCCTTTTCCAGTTCGGCTGCGGGAACTTCCTCGCGTGTCACGTAGAGCGGATGCGCTGCGGCGATGTGAAGCGTGATGTCTTTTACGAACTCGCGGAAAATCTCGTTCTTGGCCACGAAATCGGTTTCGCAATTGACTTCAACCAGAACACCGACCTTGCCCTGCAAATGAATGTAGGAGGCGACGACGCCTTCCTTCGTGGCTCTCGTGGATTTCTTCGCCGCTCCTGCAATGCCCTTGGTGCGGAGAATCGCCTCGGCTTTTTCCAAGTCGCCGCCTGCTTCGCCCAGGGCACGCTTGCAGTCCATCATGCCGGCGTTGGTCTTTTCACGGAGTTGTTTGACGAGTTGTGGATTGATTTCGGACATAGAAAAGTTGAGAGGTTGAAGGGTTGAGCTGTTGAGAAAAGATCGGGGCGTCGAATTTAAGAGTTCAACTTCCCAACGCCCAACTGGTTTCGAGGTGCTATTCCCCGACGCCTGCGAGTTCTGCTTCCTCGCGCTTCGAACCTTCGCCGCTGGCCGATACGATCGCATCAACCAACTTCTGAAGCACGATGCGAATGGCACGAATGGCGTCGTCGTTGCCGGCAATCGGGTAATCGATCAACTCCGGATCGGCGTTCGTGTCAACGATTGCCACCGTTGGAATGCCGAGCCGTTTCGCCTCGGCGACGGCGATTGATTCACGCTGGGTGTCGATGATGATGAGCGCATCGGGCAGTTTCTGCATCTCGCGGATGCCTTCGAGATTGCGCTTGAGCTTTTCCCCTTCGCGGCGGATGGCCGCGAGTTCCGACTTGCCCATTTTGCTGTAATCGGGCGACTTCTCGATCTCCTCGATGAACTTCATGCGCGCGATGCTCTTGCGGATGGTCGCGAGGTTCGTGAGAGTGCCGCCGAGCCAGCGCTGGTTGACGTAGAACTGTCCACAGGCTGCAGCCGCTTCCTTGATTGCTTCCTGCGCCTGCTTCTTGCAGCCGACGAAGAGCACCTTGCCGCCGCGCCGGGCGAGATCGCCGAGGAACTGTGTGGCGGCATCGAGCTGTTTTGCAGTGACTCCGAGGTTGATGATGTAGATCGCGTTGCGTTTCTCAAAAATGTACGGCTTCATTTTTGGATTCCAGCGTTTGGTCTGATGACCAAAGTGGACTCCAGCCTCGAGAAGTTCCGTCATTGTTTCTGTGGTAGTTGCCATTGTGTAAAGCGGTGAAAAGAGCCGCACACTATTCGATGTCGGCCCGGTGAATGCAAGCGTGTTTTAGAGGAATTTTTGAGGGGCGTTTCGTCATTCCACCGAACCCTCCGCGTGCGTTTCGATGAAGCGCGCGTAGAGCCAGCAGAGGTCGGAGAGCCGGTTCAGGTAGCGGATGATTTCCGGGTTCACTCCGCCGGCTTCCTCTCCGAGGCGGACAACCCGCCGTTCTGCGCGCCGGCACACGGTGCGGGCGACGTCGAGCGCGGCTGCGGAAGCGGTCGCGCCGGGAGTTGCCCAGTGCTTGAAGCTGATCTTGTGATTCTTCTCGAGGTCGTCGATCAAGGCCGTGAGCCGGTCCACCATCGGGGACGTGACAAATTCAAAGCCGCCTTTGGCATAGCGCCCGCGGTCCTCGTCGAGGACGGCGAGCTCGCCCATCAGAATGACCAGTTCCTTTTGGATCGCAAAGACCGGCTCTTCGATGAAGGCATCGCCGACGATGGCGCGCGCGACACCGAGCGCGGAATTCAATTCATCGACCGCGCCATACGCCTCCACCCGGACATCCGTCTTGGCAACGCGCCTGTTGTACATCAACGCGGTCGTTCCGTCGTCACCGGTTTTCGTAGCGATTGACATGGCGGGAAATGTTGAGGGGTTGGGAAGGTGAGTAGTTGAGGATTTTTCTCAACGGCTCAACAACTCAACCCCTCAACGAATTACTATCCAGCAGCCGGCGAATGATGCGGCTCGACGACCGGTTCGCCAATCGCTTCTCCCAACTGAACGACGTTCACGTTGCGATGGCTCGGGAAGCCGGTGCCCGCGGGAATCAGGTGGCCCATGATGACGTTCTCCTTGAAGCCGCGCAGGTGATCGACCTTGCCGAGCGTCGCCGCTTCGGTCAGGACGCGCGTCGTGTCCTGGAACGACGCCGCCGAGATGAAGCTGTCGGTTTCGAGCGAGGCCTTGGTGATGCCGAGCAGCACGGGCACGGCTTCGGCGGGCTTGCCGCCTTTCTCGACGACCGCCTTGTTTTCCTCCTCGAACGCGAGCTGGTCCACCTGGTCGCCCCAGAGGAGCGTCGGTGTCGCCGGGATCGGTGATCTTCACCTTGCGCAGCATCTGGCGGACGATGATCTCGATGTGCTTGTCGTTGATCTCGACGCCCTGCAGGCGGTAGACTTCCTGCACTTCGTTGACGAGGTGCTCCTGCAGCTCCTGCGGTCCGCAGACCTCGAGGATTTCGTGCGGCACGACCGGGCCTTCGGTGAGCTGCTGGCCCTTCTTCACGAAGTCGCCCTTGAAGACGATGATGTGCTTGTTGAGCGGGATGAGATGTTCCTCTTCCGCGCCGGTCTCCGCGTCGCGTGACGATGACCTTGCGCTTGCCGCGAACGGTGCCGCCGATCTCGACGATGCCGTCGATCTTCGCGATCTCGGCGGCGTCCTTCGGACGGCGCGCTTCGAACAGCTCGGCCACGCGCGGCAGACCGCCGGTGATGTCCTTGGTCTTCGCAATCTTGCGCGGCGTCTTGGCCAGCACGCGTGCCCGCCTGAACCTTCTTGCCCTCCTCGACGACGATGTGCGCGCCGGCCGGAATCGAGTAGCTCGCGAGCACCTCGTTGGTCTTGTCGTCCACGATGACGATCTGCGGGTGCAGATCTTCCTTGTGCTCGATGACCACGGTGCCCATCACGCCGGTCGCTTCGTCCACTTCGCGTTTGATCGTGACGCCGGCGATCATGTCGCGGAATTCCACCTTGCCGGTCTTTTCCGTGAGGATCGGCACGTTGTACGGATCCCATTGCACGAACGTCTCGCCCTTCTTCACATGGCCGCCGTCCTCGATCGAGATGACCGAGCCGATGACGATGGTGTAGCGCTCCAGTTCGCGGCCGTCCTTGCGTGAACGGTGATGCTGCCGTTCTTGTTCAGCACGACCCAGGTGCCTTCGAGCGTCTTCACCACGCGCAGATCGTTGAAGCGAATGTCGCCGTCGTTCTTGGCCTTGATGACCGGCTGCTTGAACGTCTGGCGCGCGGTGCCGCCGATGTGGAACGTACGCATCGTCAGCTGCGTGCCGGGTTCGCCGATCGACTGCGCGGCGATGATGCCGACCGCCTCGCCGAGCTTGACCATCTGGCCGGTCGCCAGGTTGCGGCCGTAGCACTTGGCGCAGACGCCGCGTCCGCGATTCGCAGGTGAGCACCGAGCGGATCTTGAGCTGCTCGACGCCGACCTTCTCGATCGCAGCCGCGGTCGGCTCGTCGATCAGCTGGTTCGCCTTGACGACCTTGGTTCCGGTGACCGGATCCTTGATCGTCTCGCAGCTCACGCGGCCGATGATGCGCGTCTCGAGATCGACGACTTCCTCGTCGCCCTCGTAGATCGAGCTTGACGACGATGCCGTTGACCGTGCCGCAGTCCTCCTCGATGATGATCACGTCCTGCGCCACATCGACGAGCTTGCGGGTGAGGTAGCCGGAGTCGGCCGTCTTCAGCGCGGTGTCGGCCAGACCCTTGCGGGCGCCGTGCGTGGAGATGAAGTATTCCAGCACGCGTCAGGCCCTCGCGGAAGTTCGAGATGATCGGGCGCTCGATGATTTCGCCCGACGGCTTGGCCATCAGGCCGCGCATGCCGGCGAGCTGCTTGATCTGCTGGCGGTTGCCGCGCGCACCGGAGTCCACCATCATGAACACCGGGTTCAGTTCCTTGCGGCCCTCGTTGTGTTCGAGGGTGCGGAACATGACGTTCGAGATTTCCTCGCTCGCGTGGGTCCAGATGTCGATGATCTTGTTGTAGCGCTCGCCGTCGGTGATGATGCCGCTGCGGTACTGCTTCTCGACCTCGGCGATCTGCTTGTAAGCGCGTATCGAGCTCGGTCTGCTTCTCCTTCGGAATGATCATGTCCGACGATGCCGATCGAGATGCCGGCCTGGGTCGCCCACGTGAAGCCGAGTTCCTTGAGCTTGTCCAGCGACTCGACCGTGCCTGCCTGGCCGACCGCCTGATAGCAGCGCCAGATGATGTCGCTGAGCTGCTTCTTGCCGGCGGCCTTGTTGAAGAACCCGAGGTCCTGCGGCCAGATTTCGTTGAAGATCACGCGGCCGACAGTGGTCTCCATCACTCGCTTTTCCACATCGCCGTAGATCGTTTTGCGCTTGCCCGCCTTGTCGTAATCGGGATTCAGGAAGCGGATCCGGTCGTGAATCTTGATCGTTCCCTCCGCCAACGCGAACTCCACGTCGCCGGCGGCATGAGAAGAACGGAAGGCGCTTGCCTTCGTCGCTGCGGCGAGGGTTCTGCGTGAGGTAATAGCACCCGAGCGCGATGTCCTGCGACGGCGTGGTGATCGGCTTGCCGCTCGAGGGCGAGAAGATGTTGTTCGGCGCGAGCATGAGCATGCGCGCCTCCATCTGCGCCTCGACCGACAGCGGCACGTGCACGGCCATCTGGTCGCCGTCGAAGTCCGCGTTGTAAGCGGTGCAGACGAGCGGGATGGATGCGGATGGCCTCGCCCTCGATCAACTGCGGCTCGAACGCCTGGATCGACAGACGGTGCAGCGTCGGCGCGCGGTTCAGCAGCACCGGGTGGCCCTTGCGTGACTTCTTCGAGAATGTCCCACACCTCGGGCGTCTGGCGCTCGATCATCTTCTTGGCGCTGCGCACGGTGTGGACGAAGCCGAGCTCCTTGAGACGGCGGATGATGAACGGCTCGAACAGCACGAGCGCCATCTTCTTCGGCAGACCGCACTGGTGGAGCTTGAGCTCCGGACCGATGACGATGACGGAACGGCCCGAGTAATCGACGCGCTTGCCGAGCAGGTTCTGGCGGAAACGGCCGCCCTTGCCCTTGAGCATGTCGCTCAGCGACTTGAGCGGGCGGTTGCCGGCGCCGGTGACGGCGCGGCCGTGGCGGCCGTTGTCGAACAGCGCATCCACCGCTTCCTGCAGCATGCGCTTTTCGTTGCGGATGATGACATCCGGCGTCTTGAGCTGGAGCAGGTTCTTCAGACGGTTGTTGCGGTTGATGACGCGGCGATAGAGATCGTTCAGATCGGACGTCGCGAACCGTCCGCCTTCGAGCGGAACCAGCGGACGCAGGTCCGGCGGAATCACCGGCAGCACTTCGAGGACCATCCACTCGGGACGCGTGTGCGAGTTGCGCGAAGCCCTGAACGAGCTTCAGGCGCTTGGCGAGCTTCTTGCGGGTCTGCTTGCTGCGCGTGTTGCTCCATCTGCCTCTTCGAGCTCCTTGTTGAGCTTCGCGAGGTCGATCTGCGCGAGCAGTTTCTTGATCGCTTCCGCGCCCATCCCGGCGACGAACGTCTCGCCGTATTGCTCCTGCGCTTCGCGGTATTCCATCTCGGTCAGAAGCTGGCATTGCGCTGCAGCGGCGTCTCGCCCGGATCGATGACGATGTAATCCTCGTAATAGATCACGCGCTCGAGCTGGCGGCGCGTCATGTCGAGCATCAGGCCGATGCGGGAGGGCATGCACTTGAAGAACCAGATGTGCGAGACCGGCACGGCCAGCTCGATGTGGCCCATGCGCTCGCGGCGCACGCGCGACAGCGTGACTTCGACGCCGCAGCGGTCGCAGATCACGCCCTTGTGCTTGATGCGCTTGTATTTGCCGCAGCAGCATTCCCAGTCCCGGGTCGGACCGAAAATGCGCTCGCAGAACAGGCCGCCCTTCTCGGGCTTGAACGTCCGGTAGTTGATCGTCTCCGGGTTCTTGACTTCGCCCTTGCTCCAGGACCGGATGCGTCTCCGGCGAGGCAACGGTGATGCCGACTTGATCGAAGCCGACGCTGCGCTCTTCGCCGAAGATTTCGCGGATGTTTGGATCAGTCATAGGACTTCTACGATTTCAGGTTGGTGATTTGACGATTGCTTAAACGATGCCCGTCGGTGAGCTCGGGGGCCTTGCCGCCGACTTTCACGTCGAGGCAGAGGCTCTGCATTTCCTTGATGAGCACGTTGAACGACTCCGGCGTGCCGGCTTCGAGCGAGTTGTCGCCCTTGACGATCGACTCGTAGATGCGCGTGCGGCCCTGCACGTCGTCGCGACTTCACCGTGAGCAGTTCCTGCAGCGTGTAGGCCGCGCCGTAGGCTTCGAGCGCCCAGACTTCCATTTCGCCGAAGCGCTGGCCGCCGTATTGCGCCTTGCCGCCGAGCGGTTGCTGGGTGACGAGCGAGTACGGGCCGACCGCGCGGGCGTGGATCTTGTCCGCGACCAGGTGGCCCAGCTTCAGCATGTAGATGAAGCCGACCACGACCTGCTGGTCGAACGGCTCGCCGGTGCGGCCGTCGATAGACGTGCGACTTGCCGTTTTCGTTGATCCACGTGAAGCCTTCGACTTTGCTCGCCTGCTTGAGGTACTCGCGAGATCTGCGTTCTCGTGAATGCCGTCGAACACCGGCGTCGCGACCTTGAAGCCGAGCGCCTTGGCGGCCACGCCGAGGTGCGTCTCGAGCACCTGGCCGACGTTCATACGGCACGGCACGCCGAGCGGGTTGAGCACGATGTCCACCGGCGTTCCGTCCGCGAGGAACGGCATGTCTTCTTCCGGCACGATGCTGGCGACGACGCCCTTGTTGCCGTGGCGGCCGGCCATCTTGTCGCCGACCGAGAGCTTGCGCTTCGCTGGCGACGTAGACCTTGACCTGCTTGATGATGCCGGGATCGACGTCGTCGCCGCTCTCGATGCGGTCCAGCGCGCGCTCGCGCTCGAGTTCGAGCTCGGCGAACTTGTGTTCGAACTGGCCGATGATCTCGCGGATCTTGATGCGGATCGGGCTCGGGTCGATCTCGATGTGATCGTAGACCGCCGCCAGCTTGCGCAGCAGCGTCTTGGTGATCTTGCGGTTGGCCGGGATGATGATCTCGCCGGTCTGCGCGTTGACGACGTCGAGCGGGATCTTCTCGCCCAGCAGGATGTTGCGAGAGCGCCTCGGTCAGCTGCTCGTGCAGCTCGTCCTTCTTGCGCTTGTACTCTTCCTCGATCTGCCTTGACTGCTGGCGCTTCGTCTCGGCCGGCGTGAGCTTCGGCGCGGCGACTTCCTTGCGCGACGGAAACCTTCACGTCCATGACGATGCCGTAGGTGCCGGACGGGACGGTCAGCGAGGTGTCCTTCACGTCCGCCGCCTTCTCGCCGAAGATGGCGCGCAGCAGGCGCTCTTCCGGCGCGAGTTCGGTCTCGCTCTTCGGCGTGATCTTGCCGACGAGGATGTCGCCGGGCTTCACTTCCGCGCCGATGCGGATGACGCCGTCGGGGCCGAGGTTCTGCAGCGCTTCTTCGCCGACGTTCGGAATGTCGCGGGTGATTTCCTCCGGCCCGAGCTTGGTGTCGCGGGCGCCGATCTCGAACTCCTCGATGTGGATCGAGGTGTAGATGTCCTCCTTCACGACCTTCTCGGAGATCATGATGGCGTCCTCGAAGTTGTAGCCGTTCCACGGCATGAACGCGACGAGCACGTTGCGGCCGAGGGCGAGTTCGCCCTTCTCGGTGTTCGGGCCGTCGGCGATGACGTCGCCCTTCTTGACTGTCTGGCCCTTCTTGACGATCGGCTTCTGGTTGACGCAGGTGCCGGCGTTCGAGCGCATGAACTTGCGCAGCTCGTAGACGTAGATGCCTTCCTCCGGGTCGTGCTTGAGCTTCTTCTTGCCCTCGGCAGCTCGCCGTCCTTGGTGACGATGATCTGGTCGGCGGTGACGCAGGCGACCTTGCCGTTCGCCTCGGCGACGATGACCGCCTGCGAGTCGCGGGCGACCTTGCCTTCCATGCCGGTGCCGACGAGCGGCGCTTCGCTGACAAGCAGCGGCACGCCCTGGCGCTGCATGTTCGAGCCCATGAGCGCGCGGTTCGCGTCGTCGTGCTCGAGGAACGGAATCAGGCCGGCCGCCACGGAGACGAGCTGCTTCGGCGAGACGTCCATGTAGTGGACCTTCGCCGGCTCGACTTCGAGGAAGTCGCCGCGGTAGCGGACGGAGACCTTCTCGCCGGTGAAGTTGCCCTTCTCGTCGATCGGCGCGTTCGCCTGCGCGACGACGAAGTTCTCTTCCTGGTCGCCGGTGAGGTAATCGATCTGGTCGGTCACGCGGCCGTTCTCGACCTTGCGGTACGGCGTCTCGATGAAGCCGAACTCGTTGATCCGCGCGTACATGCTCAGCGAGCTGATCAGGCCGATGTTCGGACCTTCCGGCGTCTCGATCGGGCAGATGCGGCCGTAGTGCGACGGATGCACGTCGCGGACTTCGAAGCCCGCGCGCTCGCGGCTCAGAGCCGCCCGGCCCGAGGGCCGAAAGGCGGCGCTTGTGGGTCAGCTCGGCGAGCGGATTGGTCTGGTCCATGAACTGGCAGAGCTGGCTGCGGCCGAAGAAATCGCGGATGACCGCGGTGAGCGCCTTCGGGTTGATCAGCTTCTGCGGCGTCATGCCTTCGATGTTCACGTCGAACAGCGTCATGCGCTCCTTGACCAGGCGCTCCGTGCGGGCAAGGCCGACGCGGCACTGGTTCGCGAGCAGTTCGCCCACGGTGCGGACGCGGCGGCTGCCGAGGTGGTCGATGTCGTCGAGCGTGCCTTCGCCGCGCCGCAGATTGACGAGGTACTTCATCGCAGCGATGAAGTCTTCCTTCGTCATCACGCGCTGATCCAGATCGACGTTCAGGCCCAGCTTCTGGTTGATCTTGTAGCGGCCGACGCGGCCGAGGTCGTATTCTTCGGGTCGAAGAACAGGCGCTTCAGCAGCCGCGCGCGTTGGCGACGGTCGGCGGATCGCCAGGGCGGAGACGGCGGTAGATGTCCTTGAGCGCTTCTTCCTCGTCGTGGGCGGGATCCTTCTTGAGGGACTTGATGATCGTGTCATCGTCCTTCGTGTCGACGACTTTCACGCTTTTGACGCCGAGCGCGAGGATCTGGCGCACCGTGGCCTTGGTCAGCGGCTCGAAGGCGCGGGCAACTGTGATCTCGCCGTCGCGCACGTCGCTGATGAGCACTTTGCTGCTGATCTCCTCTTCCTCGAGTTTGTCACTGAGCGTCGAGGTCCTCGATGGTGTAGAACAGCTTGATGATCTCCTCGTCGGTGCCGTAGCCGAGCGCGCGCAGGAACGTGGTCGCAAGGAATTTCCGGCGGCGTTTGCGGCGGTCGAGATAGATGTAGAGCAGATCGTTGGTGTCGAACTGGACTTCGAGCCACGAGCCGCGGTCGGGAATGATGCGGAAGCTGTAGAGCACTTGCCGTTGAGGTGGACGCTCGACTCGAAGCAGATGCCCGGCGAACGGTGCAGCTGGCGAGACGACGACGCGCTCGGCGCCGTTGATGACGAAGGTGCCCTGCGGCGTCATGAGCGGAATCTCGCCCATGTAAACCTTCTCCTCCTTGGTGCCCTTCTCTTCCTTGAGCTGGAAGGTGACATGAAGCGGCGCGCTGAACGTCTGGCCCTCGCGCTGCGATTCCAGGGCGCTCAACTTCGGCTCGCCAATCTCGTAGGTGACGAAGTCCAGCGTGACTTTTTCGTCGTAGCTCGCGATCGGGAAGACTTCCTTGAACACGGCCTGCAGACCCGTTTCCTTGCGCTTGCCCGGCGGCACGTTCGATTGCAGAAACTCCACGTAGGAGTTGAGCTGAACTTCGATCAGGTTTGGCGGCTCCGCGGCTTCCTTCAGTTTACCGAAATTGATTCGCTCGGACATAGTATGGCGCTTTGTTGGTTGTTTCTCCGCGAGTTCACGGGTGTGACTTCGACTGGAGAAAAGGGTTATCCGTTCAACTTGGTCCGTGTTGGATACAGACAAAGAGAACGAAAGCCGCCGCCAGACGCGCTGGCGGCGATTTTCGTTCCACTCGACTTTTCAAAAATGGTTCGGTTCAGGTTCGCTGATTCCTGCTGAAAATGGGTCTGAACGTCAAACACAAATCGGCGCGCGGCAAGCGAAATATTTCGCCGCCGCCGCGCACGATAGTGTTTGTCGTTTTACTTGATTTCGACCTTGGCTCCAGCCGCCTCGATCTTTTTCTTGATCTCTTCGGCTTCTTCCTTGGTGACGCCTTCCTTGAGCGGCTTGGGCGCGCCTTCGACAAGGGCTTTCGCTTCGGCGAGACCGAGACCGGCCACCGCTGCGCGGACTTCCTTGATGACGGCGATCTTGTTGCCGCCGGTTTCCTTGAGGATCACGTCAAATGACGTTTTCTCTTCGGCAGCAGGAGCCGCCGCGCCTGCGGGCGCACCGGCTGCAGCCACGGCCACGGGAGCCGCTGCGCTGACGCCCCACTTTTCTTCGAGGGCTTTGACGAGTTCGGCGACTTCAAGAACGGTCAGGCCGCTGAGTTGTTCCACTAACGTGTTGGTATCTGCCATCTGTAAATTATGAATTATGAATTATGAGTTATGAATGAAATCCGCCGCGGCATCGCCGCGCAATTTTCACTTCATTCTTCATTTTTCATCCTTCATCCTTTCTTTTTGCGGTGTCGTCGCACACTGAGGCTTCAGCGCATTTGAGGCGGACAGCCGTCCGCCCGACGAGGAACCATTTGTTTGTTGTTAAGTTGGAATCCGCGCACAACGCCCGGATTCCGATCTTACTCCTGCTCCTGATCTTGTTCCTTATCTTCCCGATGTGTGAAGGAGATAAAGAGCAAGAGCAGGAGCAGGAGGTAAGAAATTGGTTATGCGGGCGCGCCCTCCTTCTCGGACTTCGCCTTGAGCACGCGGGCCAAAGCCGACGCGGGTTCGTTGAGCACGCGGACGAGCTTGCTCGCCGGAGCGTTGAGCACGCCGAGCAGCGTCGCGAGCAGCACTTCGCGCGAGGGAAGGTCGGCGATCGCCTTGATCTGCTCGGTGGAGACCACCGCACGATCAATCACGCCGACTTTCATGATCGGCTTTTGAAATTCTGCTGTGAATGTCTTGAGAACTTTCGCGGCGGCGGCAACGTCCTTTTCGCCCACGACGATCGCCGTCTGGCCTTTTAGTTCGCCAAGTTCCGGAAGTCCGGCTTCCTTGGCTGCGCGGCGAAGGAAGGTGTTTTTCACGACGTGGCAGCGGGCGCCGACGCCGTGCAGGCGGTTCCGCAGTTCGCCGAACTGAGCGACTTTCAAGCCGGTGTAATCCGCGACGAACAGGAACGGCGAAGTGTTTAGCTTCGCTTGCAAATCTTCAACGATGGTTGCTTTCTCGGGTCTCATTTCAGTTCGGTCCGGTTAGATTTTTGAAAATTGCGAGGCGTCAATCTTGAGGCTTGGCAGCATGGTCGCGCTCAGCGTCAAGTTTTCGATGAAGGTTCCTTTTGCAGTGGCCGGACGCGCTTTCGCGACCGCCTCGATCACTGCCGCGCCGTTTTCCTGCAGCGCCTGGGCATCGAATGAAAACTTGCCGACTGGAACGGCGACGTTGCCGTTCTTGTCGAGCTTGAATTCCACGCGTCCCGCTTTCACTTCCTTCACCGCTTTCGCCGTGTCCTCGGTGACGGTGCCCGTCTTCGGGTTCGGCATCAGGCCGCGCGGGCCGAGCACCTTGCCGAGCTTGCGGACCTCCGCCATCGCCGCAGGCGTCGCGATCGCGACATCGAAGTCCTGAAAACCGCCCACGCATTTCTCGATCATGTCCTTGAACCCGACAAACTCCGCGCCGGCGCCCCTGGCGGCTTCCGCTGCCTGGCCTTCGGCGAAAACGAGCACGCGGACATTCTTGCCCGAGCCGTTCGGAAGCGGGCAGGTGCCGCGCACCATTTGATCCGATTGCTTCGGGTCAACGCCGAGCCGGAACGAGAGGGTGACCGTCTGGTCGAACTTCGTTGCGGGAAGGGATTTCAACACGCCGACGGCTTCGTCGAGCGAGTAAGCCTTGTGAGCATCCACCTTTTCAGCGGCGGAGCGGTAACGTTTGCTGCGATTTTGTTGCATGAGATGTTGCAGTTCAAGCGAGCGGTCAGCTCTCCTGCGGTTAAATTTTCAGCGCTTCCAGCCACCGGGCCGGACACGCGGGAGTGCAGAGATTAGTCAGTCGCCGCTGCCCGTCAATGGATTTTTTCGGGAAAATTTCCCGGCAACCCGCCCGGTGAAACCGCCGCGGATCGCTCGCGCCGGCTTTCTCCGAAAAAAGCCCGTTTCTTGTTGCTGCCGGCGGCGCGTCCCGGCAATTTGCCCGCCGTGAAACAACCACCGCATGACACGTCGCCAGGGGCGAAGGGATTGGTTGGCGACTCGGCGCTCCTGGTGTTTGCCATCGCCGCCGCCGGATTTGTGTTTGCCGCATTCTGCCGCTTGAGCCTGGTGTTCGATGGCAGCTATTACCTCCTGAGCACGCTGCAAGACGCGGCCCCGATGATCCCGCACAGGCGGTGGTGCGATTGGATTCTCGATCTGCCGGTTCTCTGGCTGACGCCGCTTTTTCCGCTGCCGGCCGATTTGGGAGTCGTTCACGGGCTGGCGCGATCGCTCCCGCCTCTGTTCAGCCTCGCGGTGTGCCTGGGCATGTGCGCGGGGAAATGGCGGGGCCTGCGCGTTTGGGTTGCGATCGGAATCCTGCTGATGCCCCTCCCGGGCCAGTTGCCGATCGTGAGCGAAGCGACTCCCGCGCTTCAACTTTCCTGGGTGCTGTTCGTGTTCGCATGGCGCGGCTGCCCTCTTGCCTGGTCGCCTGCGGTTGCGATCGCTCTCGCGGGGATGCTCACACTGCATCCGATCGCGAGTCCGCTCTGCCTGTTCGCGGCAGCCATCTGCGCCTGGTTCCCCCCGGCGAACGCCGCTGCGCGGTCCCGATGGATCAAGCCCTGGTCCATGATTTTCGCCGCGGCTTCGAT
Source organism: uncultured Verrucomicrobiae bacterium (assembly GCA_963751395.1). GTDB lineage: Bacteria > Verrucomicrobiota > Verrucomicrobiia > Chthoniobacterales > Chthoniobacteraceae > CAVVUC01. The sequence continues at coordinate 1,229,001 of CAVVUC010000002.1, forward strand.
TGCAAAACTCGTCGAGACCCTGGCGCTCGCCAACTCCTACGAGCGCGAGCACATGCTCGCGTCCGTCTGGATTCGTGAGCTCGCGAGCGGCCTGTGGTACACGCCATTCCCGGTGCTGATTCCACTGCTCGCCGAAAGGACGCTCGCGGTCTGGAGCGCGTGGGGCCCGGGCCGGCGCATTGTCCCGCCGTGGCTGCCTCGAGGTCTCTGGGCCGTTTCATTTGTTCTCGGCGTCTATTACTCCATCGATGTCACCGGCTGGTCGTCGTCTCTCAATTACCGAAAATTCGGAGCCGCGATTGCCGTTCCCGTTGTCCTCATGGCGTCGTTCCATGCATGGCGGGTCCGGCGCGGCATCGACGGCCGGCCCGCCGCCCCGGTGCCGCTCCGCATTCCGTCGGTTTATCCCGCGCTTCTGTTCTCGCTGATTCTATCGGTCATCGCCGTGCGGTGGTGCCAGCTTTGCGAGTCGTTGATGACGCGCCTCGCCGCGCGACCGACGCGCGCGATGTATTTCGAGGAACTCCCGCCGCCCGAGCGATACAGCGCGTTAAACCACTGGTCCACGACCTCGCTTTCACTGCTCCTGCAAGGCACCGGGCCGGCGAAGGTGTTCATCCACGATCGCGCCATCCAATGCAGTGCCGAGGGACTGAGTATTTGTCCCGGCGTTGTCGCGCGCTGCGAAGACAAGCACATCAAGCTGGCGTGGCTGAACCAGGCGATCTCCAAGATCCGGGCAGCCGAGTGCGCGGATCCGCACTGAAACCAACCGCCGCTATGCAACCTCCTCACTCCCGCCGTGGCTCGACCCCGAGCAGGTGGCGGACGAAAAAGTCGGCGAGGCGGCGGCGGCCATAAGGCGAACCGATGACGCCGTGGCCGGCTCCGGGGACGACGAGGAGGTCGAAGTCTTTGTTGGCGCGGATGAGGGCGTTCGCGACTTGCATCGTCGAGGCGGGATCGACGTTGTGGTCGAGTTCACCGACGGCGAGGAGGAGATGGCCGGTGAGTTTGGGCGCGAGCGTCACGTTGGATTGTTCGGCGTATTCGTTGCCGACGGGCCAGCCCATCCAGAGTTCGTTCCACCAGATTTTGTCCATGCGGTTGTCGTGGCAGCCGCAATCGGCGACGGCGACTTTGTAAAAATCCCCGTGGGTCAGCAGCGCACCGACGGCATTTTGTCCGCCCGCAGAGGTGCCGTAAATGCCGACGCGGCCCAGGTCGAGCGCCGGATCGTGCGCGGCGGCGGCGCGGAGCCAGAGGATGCGGTCGGGGAAGCCGGCGTCGGCGATGTTTTTCCAGCAGACATCGTGGAATTTCTTCGACCGGTGCGACGTGCCCATGCCGTCGATTTTCACCACGACGAAACCGAGTTCGGCGAGCGCCTGCGCGGAGTCAGACGCGTGAAAAGACTTCGGCACATGGATGTCTTGCGGGCCGGCGTAGATGTCTTCGATGACCGGGTATTTTTTCGCGGGATCGAAATTCGACGGACGGCAGATCACCCCGTAAATGTCGGTGGTGCCGTCGCGGCCTTTGGCGCAGAAGCGTTCCGGCGCGCGCCATCCGGTTTCTCGCAGGGCTGAGTCGTCCGCTTTTTCCAACGGGCAGACCAGCGCGCCGGTGTCGGCACGGCGGAGTTCGCTCACGGGTGGCAGGTCCGGGCGCGACCACGTATCGACCAAGAATCGCCGGTCGGGTGAAAAGTCGGCGCTGTGCGTGCCGTCGCCCTCGGTGAGAACGACGAGGCCCGTGCCGTCGAAGCGGACGCGGCAATGGTGGATTTGATATGGGTCCTGCCCCGGACGGATGCCGCCCGCCTGGAACCAGACCTCGCGCTTTTCCTCATCGACTCGATCCACTTCGCGGACGACCCATTCGCCGCGCGTGATCTGATTTTTCACGCGACCGTCGCGGGTGTCGTAGAGATACAGGTGATTCCACCCGTCGCGCTCCGACATCCAGATGAGTTCGCCGGTCGCATCGAGCCAGTGCAGAAAGTATTTCCCCGCGTAGTCGATAAAGGTCGGGCTCGTTTCCTCGACGAGCGCCTGCGCGGCTCCGGTGCCCGCATCGACGGCAACGACGCGCAGAACCTGATGCCCGCGCTGGTTGTAAACGAAAGCGAACCGCTTTGAGTCCGGCATCCAACGGATGTCGTCGATGCTCCACGGATTCGGAAACAGCGTGTCGGCGACGGGAATTTCCTTTCGCGCTGCGATGTCGAACAAGTGCGGCTTCGAGATCGGAATGGCGTCACCGGGTTTTGCGTAGTCGAACGAATGAACCTTCGGCTGCACTTGATCGGCGGGCGACGACTCGACGACGGTGACTTTGCGCCGATTGCCCTGACGCGTGCGCATCGCGACGAGCCGCTGGCGGTCCGGCGACCAATGAAATCGTCTGTTATAGCCGTCCTTCGCCGTGCCGTCGGTCGTGAGGGGAAGCGTCGTGCCGGTCTTGCGGTCACGAAGGCAGAGGTTGTGACCGCGCACGATGACCTCCTGCGAATCACGATCCGGCACCTTGCCCGGCGCGGCGTCGGGATGGGGCGGGGGAGTCTTGTCGGAAATGACGGCGGTCGATTCCTCATCGGTCGCCGTGAAAACTGCGAGCGTGTGCTTTGCTGCGTCGGCGGCGAGCCAGACGTGGCCGGCGTAGGTCTGCTGGCGACGGCTCGCGCCGGGAGGCAGCGTTCCGTATGAATGGTGGTCGCCTTCGGTGTCGATCCATAGCAAATCGACCGGACCGTTAGTCTGGTTGGCGAAGGTGATGAAGGTGGATTCGTTGCTGTTCTTTGAACGCTGCTCCGTGCCTGACGGCGTGAGGCTCGCCTCGGCCGCGGGAGGTTTGTAACCCGTTTCGCGGGTGCCGCGCACCGCATCCACCAGCACGTATTCCTTTTTCCCGCCTGCCAGATCGCGACGATACCAGAACCGGTCGCCGCCATCGATCCAGTGCGGCTTGACCCGGGCGTTGAGCACTTTGCCCGCGGTTCGCTTTTCCCATTCATTGAACCGCTGGTAGTCAGTCACAGTGCCTTGTGCCCAGGTCACGACCGGAAGCAGCAGCAGAACGGGGAGAAATTTCATTGGAGCCTTTGTTGCAGCTTCGGCGTGAAGCGTCAATTTCCGAAGGCGGAACGCTGTGGAGCGGATGGATTTGGGTGGCACAGGCGTCCCGCCTGTTGGCGATGGCGTCCCCGCCGAAACGAGCTTTCAAAAACGTGGATTCACAGTAAACGGTTCCGAAGTCAAACTCCGCCCTCGAAGAAAGTCCGCGATGGCGGGGACGCCATCGCCAACAGGCGGGACGCCTGTGCTACCCAAGCCTTACCTTTTGCGCTGGTAAACGCGGACCCAGTCCACGTCCATGCTTTTGCCGTCGAGCTTCGAAGTGATCGGTCCCGCCCACGGGAAAACCGCCGTGCTGAAAATTACCGGCGACTCCGCGACGGCGACGGTGTTCGGCTTGCGATCGATCTCCCGCCCATCCCAAAAATAGACGATCTCCTTTTCCTCCCAGAGCACGCCGTAAGTGTGGAAGTCCTTGCTGAGATCCACGGGCGCGCGCCAGCATTTCGATAGCGAAGTCATGCCGTTTTGGTGGAGCGACATGTTGATCGCGTTCGGCCAGTGGCCTTCGTTCACGTCGATCTCGAATCCCTTCCCCGGCTCCCGAATGCCGGGGTTCGTCCAGAATGCGTTGTTGAGTCCGGGCGCGCCGGCATAGCGGTAGCGCGCCTCCCAATAACCAAACTTCTGCCGGAACTTCTTCGTGCCCGCCATCCCGCTCGTCCATTCCAATCCGCCACGCTTTTCCTTTTTCGTCACGAGCTTGAGCAGACCTTTCTCGACGACGATGTTTTCCGGCCAGCGACCCGAGAGCAGCTTGCCCCACGTTTGTCCCTTCGCCACGTTCCAGACTTCGGGATCGAGCGCGCTGCCGTTGAACTCGTCCTGAAAAGTCAGTTCCCACTCGCCGGCGGGCGGGCCACTTTGCGCGATGATCTGCTGATAACGTCCAAGCAACACAGCCGCCTGCGAGCGCTTCAGCGGCGTGGTCTGTTTCGCGATCGGATCGTCCGGCCCGTCGAGAAAACCGAGCGCCGCCGCGTGCCCGACAACGTCCGCCTTGTCCTGCGGCAGGTGCGCCCACGCAAGCGGCTTCCCGCTTTTCTCCGCTGCCGCGACGAGACAGCCGAGAGCGTTCTGCGGGAGCAGCCGCATCCAGAGCGAGCGCGAGCCGCCGAGCCATCCGCGAGTTGCAGCCTTCGTGGTGATCTGCCCGGCAGTGCCCGGATCTTTCTCGCCCGAAATTTTCAGGAGTGCCGAAAGGAAAATCTCGGGTGTCATCTCGGCCTCGGGAGCGAACTTCTTCGGCGTCGTTCCGCCAAGAACGCCCGCCGCCGCCAGCCGTCCCGCGACATCTGCGGCGGGATGGCCTTTCATATCGTCGAACTCAACACTGGCCTCGCGGAACTCGGCGGACGGGATGATCTCGTCGAGAATCAGCGTCTGCCAGACCATCTTTGCATCTTGTGGGTCGAGGATTTCCAGCCGCACCGCGCTCACACGGAGGTTCCCGCTGCCGCCGTTGCTGAGCACGATTTTCTCCCCGCCTTTGCCCGCGAAGGGAAAGGTGCCGACCGTTTCCCAGCGTGATTCACCGGCGCTGAGATCGAACGTTTTCGACAGCTTTTGTTCGGTCGCGCCGGTCACCTGGACGATGGCGGCGGGAGTGTTGCCGCCGTGCGCGACGACGTAAAACGACACGCGAACCGGGCAGACACTCTGCACGTTGGGGGTCCAGGTTGCGGTCGCATCCTTTTCACCGGTCCAGATCGTGCCACGATTCGGCGCGTAACCATCAAGCGAGCCGAACCGCCAGTTGCCTTTCGTGGAAAATTGCGGACCGAGGGGCACGACGGGCGCGGCGTTTGCGAGCAATGCGACGGCGAGAAAAACAGGCAGCAGGACTTTGATGTTCATGGAATTGGCGACGACACGAGGGGGAGGCTTTGATAATGCAAGAAACGTCGATCAAGGCAAGATGCAGTCGGGGCATGGAGGCGAAAGTAGAAGGGATTTCCAAATCCCTTCATGCGTCGTCCGCGGTTCAGTTCCGAAGGGATTTGGAAATCCCTTTTACAGATGGCACTTGGCGCGAAATCCCAAATATGCGTAGATAACTCTTGTGCGCCCCACCATTCTCAGACGACTGCTTGTTTTTGTTTACGAATGCTTGTTGAGCCTTCTCGTGTTCGCCCAAACGACACATGCTGGCGTGACAAATGTTCTCGTCGAAGCGGAGACTTTTTCCGCAACGGGCGGATGGCAGGTGGACGCGCAGTTTGTCGAGCAAATGGGCTCGCCGTATCTCATCGCACATGGCCTGGGCAAGCCGGTGGCCGATGCGAGCACGACGGTTCCTTTTTCCGAGACTGGCGACTATCGCGTGTGGGTGCGGACGCGGAACTGGGTGCCATCGCATCCCGAAGCGCCTCCGGGCCGGTTCAAAGTCGCCGTGAACGGCGTGACGCTCGCGCCCGAGTTTGGAACCGAACTCGGCACTTGGCACTGGCAGAGCGGCGGCACGGTTTCCATCTCCGGCACGACGGCGCAACTCGCCCTGAAAGACCTCACAGGCTTTGACGGGCGATGCGATGCGATTGCGTTCATCAAGGGTTCCGATGAACCGCCGCCGGCAAGCGGAGCGGCGCTTGCGAACTGGCGTCAGGCCGTGCTGAACGAATCGCTCTCGCCTTCGACGGTGCGGCAGTTTGACTGCGTGATTGTCGGTGGCGGCATGGCGGGTTGCTGCGCGGCGATCGCGGCGGCGCGCTCGGGGATCACTGTGGCATTTGTGCATGACCGCCCGGTGCTCGGTGGCAATGCCAGCCAGGAAGTGCGTGTGGCGACGCGCGGCCAAATCCGAAATTCGATCGTGGATGAAATCGACACGCTTCCGTATGCGAACCGCGACAGCCGCACGGTGACAAGTGACGCGGATCGTCTCGCGAAGATTCAGGCGGAACCGAACATCACGCTGTTCATGCCGTGGCGGGCGTATGCGGTTGGCACGGACGAGGCAAAGCGGATCACTCACGTGGACGCGCGCAACATAAAGACCGCCAACCGGGTGCGCTTGCAGGCTGCGATTTTCATCGACTGCACGGGCGACGGCTGGATTGGCTATTGGGCAGGAGCGGATTACCGGATGGGCCGCGAGTCGGTTTCGGAGTTTGGCGAGTCACGGGCCCCGGCGACACCGGATGCAAAGACGATGGGAAACTCGCTGATGTGGAGCACGAAGACGGCGGCCTCGGCGGTGGCGTTCCCGAGCGTTCCGTGGGCGCTCGATGTTTCCGGGACGAACGCCGATACGGGCGGCGACTGGGATTGGGAATACGGAATGTCGCTGAACACAATTACCGATGCCGAGGAAATTCGCGACTTCCTGTTGCGGGCGATCTACGGCAATTTTTCCAACGCGAAAGCAAAATCCGGGAACGCCAATCTGGACCTCGCGTGGGTGCCATTCGTCGCCGGCAAGCGCGAATCCCGCCGGCTGCTCGGCGACCACATTCTCACACAGGCCGATCTCGTGAACGGCGTTTATTTCGAGGACGCCATCGCAACGACCGACTGGGGCATCGACCTCCATTCCGAGACCGCGATTGCGTATCGCTCGACCTACTCGAAAACCACCATCGCGAGTTCGTGTTATTTTCCATTTCGCTCGCTCTACTCACGCAACGTCCCGAACCTGATGATGGCGGGGCGCTGCTTCAGCGCGACACACGTCGGCATGGGGAGTCCGCGCGTGCAGAATACGACCGGCCAGATGGGAGTCGCGGTCGGTTACGCTGCCGCGATCTGCAAGCAATATGGAATCCTGCCACGCGACATCTACCGCATCGCCGATCGCACGCTGGAACTTCAGGCGCGCATCAGCGGAGTCTGGCCGCAGCGCGCGGAAGCCGTTCCGGTGATCATCGACAATACCGATGCGTGCGCCGCGGCGACCGGTGCGTGGACGACCGGCACGAGCCCGGCTGGATTTTACGGGAGCAATTTTCTACATGGCGGAAACTCCGCGCAGGGAACCAATCGCGTGAGCTACACGCCGACGCTCGCTCTCCCCGGAAAATACGACATCGCCTTGCGATGGACCGACGGCGCGACACACGCCTCGAACACGCCCGTCTGGGTTTTGCCAGTCCCGACCATCGCTGCCAGCAACGCCATTTACATCCGCAACACGCAGCCCGCTTTCGCCTCCGGCACGAACGAACTCCTTATCGGAAGATTCGCCGCGAGCGACTACACGCGCGGCCTGCTCCGCTTTGATTTGTCCGCTATTCCAGCCGGCGCAACGATCACCTCCGCGCAACTCAAACTCACAATCAGTGTGCGCGATGCCGATTCACAATTGGGTGGAATTGGAACCGACGGGATGCGCGTGCATCGGGTGACCGAATCGTTCACGCCCGCCGAGACGACCTGGTCGCAAAAGACCGCGTCCACCGCGTGGTCCACGGCGGGAGGCACGTTCGACGCGACGCCGCTTTCAACGATTGCGTCACCGACCGGCCCCGATGCGGTGAACGCAGGGAACGTGCTCACTTTTCCGCAGACGAGTGCGATGTTGGGCGCTGTCACGAATGCGCGAACTCAGGGCACCAGCCTCGATCTGATCGTGCGCACGCCTTCAATTGAAACCACGTATGCGCTGCGGAAACTCTATCGCATCGGCATCGCTTCGCTTTCGGTGACTTACGCGCCGCCGGCTGGAACACCGCCCAGCCGAACCGTCGATCAACGAACGGGCGGCGGACAATGGACGTCCGTTGGAACCTACGATCTTCCATCCGCTTCGGTGCAGGTCGTCATCGGCAATGACGGCGCAGACGGCTCCGTGGTTGCCGACGCCGTTCAGTTCACCAATCTCAATGCGGCCAGCGGCGATATCGACGGCGACGGGTTGCCGGATGCGTGGGAGCGTTACCATTTTCTCTCCGAAACCGCCGCCAGGCCCGACGAGGACTCAGATCACGACGGACGCAGCAACTTCGTCGAGTGCATGACCGGCACCGATCCGAACAACGCCTCCTCGCGTTTCGACATGCGCCTCGCCCTCGACTCCGTACCCGGCCAATTTGTCCTGACCTGGCCCAGCGTCGCCGGAAAAACCTATCGCGTCGAAGTCTCCGACGACATGCAGACTTTCACGCCGCTGCTTCAAGGCATAGCAGCCACACCGCCGGAAAACTCCTGCCGCGTCACGCTCGGCAAGGCGAAGCAGTTCTTCCGAATCTCGGTGGAGTAGGAATCGAGGGCGCGACGCTCAAGCTTGAAACTGTCGCTTTGCCCGACATCGGAGTGGAAGGTCATTGCTCGCGTTCAGTCATCAAAATGAAAATCTCCATCGCTGTTTTCATCGCGCTTTTCATTGCCGCATTTCGCACACAAGCCAGGGACAAGCCATCGTCGCTTGAGGAAGTCCGCGAGCAGACGATGCAGCCTTACAGCGGACCGAGCGTTCGGCATGTTGACACCTCGACGCTGATCGGCAAGACGATGTGCGGATACCAAGGGTGGTTCAACGCGGAGGGCGACGGCATGGATTTGAACTTTCGGCACTGGGCCAAAGGAACGGAACTGAAGCCAGGCACAGCGAACATCGATCTCTGGCCGGACGTTTCCGGACTCGGCCCGGAGGAGCGCTTCGCCACAGGTTTCAAACATCGCGATGGCCGCGTGGCGGAAGTTTACAGCGCGGCGAAGCGTGAGACCGTGCTGCGGCATTTCCAATGGATGCGCGACTACGGCATTCGATGGCGTTTTTGTGCAGCGCTTCGTTTCAGAAACTCGTAGCCCGAAGACCTTGCGCCACATCAACACGGTCCTGGCAAACTGTCGCGAAGGAGCGAATCGCAATGGTCGCGCTTATGCCGTGATGTATGACATCAGCGGGCTGCGCGCCGGTCATCCGGAGGATTTGATCGAGGACTGGAACGCGCTGCGTTCACGCATGCATATCGCGGACGATCCGGCCTATCTCAAACATCGAGGCAGGCCGCTCGTCGCCGTGTGGGGCGTCGGTTTTTCCAGTGAGAAGCGCGCCTACACCCTCGCGGACTGCACGGCGATCGTTGATGCTTTGAAAAGCGATGGATGCTCCGTGATGCTCGTTGTGCCCACGACCTGGCGTGGCGACGGATCGAAGGACGCGCAGCGAACAGAATTCCTCGCTCTGCTCGAACGCGTTGATGTCATCAGCCCGTGGACCGTGGGCCGAATTCGCACGCCGGAGCAAGCAGCGAAGCAGGCGGACAATCTTTGGAAACAAGACCTCGAATGGTGCGGCAAACACAACGTGGACTTTCTTCCCGTGGTCTTTCCAGGATTCAGTTGGCACAACCTGCACAACGGTCCGCTTGACCAGATCCCACGACGCAGGGGAGCGTTCCTCTGGTCGCAGTTCCAGTCCGCAAGACGCATCGGTGCGCAAATGGCCTACGTGGCGATGTTCGACGAAGTGGACGAAGGCACCGCAATTTTCAAATGCACCAACGATGTGCCGGTGGGCGAGCCGTCGATGTTCCTCACCTACGAAGGCCAGCCGAGCGACCGTTACCTCAAACTCGTTGGCGAGGGATCGCGGATGATACGTGGGGAACTGCCCTCGGATGCGCCGCTCCCGCCGTGAGTCTGATTGGTTGGACGATCCGTGAAGGACGAACACTCCGGCATCGGCATCCCGATCGACATGGCGCGGACGGCGGCGAACCACAGACAGCAGGCCAATGCGCAATGTTTCCCCGAAGCCGCTTTCGGTCTTTTTCGACTCCGTGCGCGGCCAATTTGCCCCCAGATGGCCTGCTATCGCCTGACTAATGCGGAGCCAATCGGAGTTGTGCGCCGAAACACGCGCCTCCGGTTGGCACAGGCGTCCCGCCTTTTGGTTTCGGCGTCCTCGCCGAAACGAACTTCCAAAAGCGCGCGGCTACAAAAGTTGGACCTCGCGGCTCGGAGCAACGCGCAAAAAAGTGCGTCGTGGCGGGACGCCTGTGCCACCCGGAGCGGCCCGGCTTCGCGCGCCACCCGTCAGAATCTCATGCGCTGGGTGATTCCGCCTGGTGTTGTCGCACTGTCCGTTTCGGCGTTCGCGCAGAACGTCGAGTCCGCCCAAACCTCTGACCCGGTTAGCATCATCAACCAAACGATCTGTCCGCTACTCAGTGCGACGGTCTTGACGGTAACACGGCATCCGACCCTTGCTCGACCTGCCGTTTTGCCTCTTGGACGGTGAACGGCGTGCGGACGGCCGACCCGTCGGGCACCGCGACGAATCCGGCGACGTTCGTGATCTCCGGGGCGACGGCGGCAGTCGCGCGTTACGTGACCACCTTTCAGGACGGCGACGGGCTGTCGAACCTTCTGGAATTTGCCACCGGCAGCGATCCAACCCGCGGCGGCAAGGCACCCGGGCAGCCAATCGTTTTTAGAACAGCCTCACCTGCCAACGACTTCGAACGGGATCGCCGGGAGGTAGCCCATGGACCAGCGGTTCTTCACGGGCTTCTGGCCTTCTTTGGGCGGGGGCGTTTTTTCTCCAAACAGCTCGACGATGAGGTTGCCTTTGGTGCCCGGCTTGACTGTTGACGAGTCGGCCCGGAACGAAAGCGCCGCTCCGCCCTCGGCGGCGGACAAGCCCTCGACGCTGATGCCTTCGGGAGGATCGACAAGCTGCGCCTGAGCTTCGGCGAGATTGAAAGGCGGGCGGCCTTTGCTCGACAACACCGTTTTCCCGACGCCACCGACAGGCAGCTTCATCGGTGCGTCGCCGACAACATGAATCGGAACCTTCCCGCTCTTCGGGCCGACGACAGTGACGAGCAGTTCCTTCGCGGGGACCAAGTGGTGGTAGAAAAACGCCTGCAACAAGTCGTCCGCAGGAACCGCTTTGCGGGTGATGTCTGTCTCACCAATGCGTGCGTGTCCCTCAACCACAAGGCTCAACGGCCTCTCGGTCGCAACGAGAGGACACGCCAGCGTCGCGCGAATCTTGTCGGTGCCTGCCGGAATGCACGCACCTTCGAGGAGAAAGCCGGGAGGGGCGTCTTTGAGCGCGAGCGCGATGTCGCCTGAGAAACCGTCTTTGCGCAAAGCGTAAATCGTCACGGGGACGAGCGCGCCCGTCCTAGCGTTGATGGCAGACGGCACGATGCGCAATGCGAAGTCGGGACGCGGTGCGCTGATCCGCAGGCGATAGGCGTATTCGGGACCGCCCTTGTGCTGGGAATCGCCGATTCGCGCGAAATAGGTGCCTTCCGCGGATGCTGTGAAGCTCAGTCGCGAGTCGGCGTGATGCGTCAGCAACCCCGATCCCTTGTCCTCGTTGTCGTCGTTGAACGCGAGCTGCTTCCCGGCGGAGTCGGTGATTTTCAACCACGAATCGACCGGTGAGTTGACCCGCCGGGCCGTGACCTCGGCGACGATCTCCTCCCCCGGTTTGCACGTGAATGAAAAAACGTCCGTGTCGCCAGGCGCATCGATGCGCCCATTGACGATGATCGGCAGTTCCACTTTCTGCGCCCTGGCCTGGTCGCTGTTCGGCTCGCGCTCGGTGGACTCGCGGAAGGCGTCCTCCGCGTAAGCCACGTCTCCAATCGCAAAGCCGTTCGAGAGGGAGTTCACCGGATGAATCCCCTCCTCGTTTTGCGCCGGGAATTTCATCCGGGAGAAGTTCAGATTCCAACCCGAGACATCAACCGTCGCCGGCGTGCCGACATGTCCGCCGAGCGGGAATATTCCCGTGACGAAAGGAATCGTGCCTGCCGCAATGCGGTAAACGAAATCCTCGCGCCCGCGGTAAAGGGCGTCGCGGATTTCCAGACGATGGACGCCCGCCTCGCGCACATCGTAAGCGAGGACGGGGTCGGGTCCGAACCGGAAATCATCCGCGTAGGCGACCTCTTTGTGTTTCGGATCGTAAAGGGCCACCACGGGCTGGAACCAGCCGGGGACGGCATCGGCGAGATATGGAATCAAATCCCGCGCATGGACAGCGACGACGATGCGCGTGCCGCGCGCGGCGTCGAAATCGAAGCGGTCGATTTCGCCGGGCAAAATCTGGCCGTTCAAAATGGCCGGCAGCTTGACGCGCGGCACCTCTTTGGCCGCTCCGTCCTCCGGCTCCGACTCGGACTGTTCGGGCAGGCCGCTGACACAAAAAACGAGCGGATTGGAGATGCCGGCGGGCGTGAGCAGCCGCAGATCGCGCGGGCCGGCAGGCGCATCGGCGGCGATCTCCAGTTTGACCGTGGCGCGGTCCGCCAGTTGGAGGTTCTGCTGGCGCTTGGGGTCGCTGCGTTCCTTTCGCATTTGGAAGAACTGCTGGATTTCCTCCTCGCTCGCGCCGGCTTCCTTGAGAGTGCTGGTGATCCATTCCACCCGGTCTGTTTTGAACATTGGCAACGTCTTCGCTTCGGCGATCTTTTTGCGCGCCTCGCCGAGATAGTCGCGCAGTTCGTTGAGGCGCTTTTGCGGAATCGGCTTTCTCACGCCAACGATCGTCGCCTTCACGCCGCTGCCGGAGACGAGTGCTTCCTTCGTTCCGTCGAGCAGCCGCCCTCCGATCGTGACCTCGACGGTCGTGCCGCGTTGTCCACCTGCCGGATAGACATAGCCGAGACGCGGGTCGCGGCTTTGCTGGGCGAGTGAAGCTGGAACGAAAAAGATCGCCGCGAACAAGAAGAGGATGGGAATGACGAATGACGAATGACGAATGACGAAAGAAGCCCGAAGCACGAATGCCGAACTGCTCGCCACTCCTGCCAACGCGACTGATTTAGATTTCGTCATTCGGATTTCATTCGTCATTCGTCATTCGTCATTTCACCCCATGATCTCTTTCAGCCGGCCGCCCGACTTGATTGAGCCGGTGATCCGCTGCGTGAGCCGCACCGATTCGTCGCCCATCTTCGGGAATGGGCCATCGGGATCGATCCCGAGAAGTTCGTAGATGCTTCCGATGAGGTCCCACGGATAAACCGGGCGCTCGCTGACTTCTTCGCCTTTCGCGTCGGATGAGCCCACGATCTGCCCGCCCCGGAATCCGCCGCCCGCAACGAGTGCGGAGAAGACTTTTCCCCAATGACTGCGGCCGCCGTTCCACGGCGCATCCCATTGGACCTTGGGCGTGCGCCCGAATTCGCCGCAACAAAAAACGATGGTGCTGTCGAGCAGGCCAACCCTGGCAAGATCCTGAAGCAGCGCCGCGACACCTTTGTCGAAGTCGGGCACTTTCTGGCGCATGGCCTGGAAATGTTGTTTGTGCGTGTCCCAGCCTTTCGAGTTGATTGTGACGTACTTGACGCCGCGCTCGACCAGGCGCCGCGCGGTCAGGCACGCCTGTCCGAACGTGCTGCGCCCATACCAGTCGCGCATCGGATCGCCTTCCTGCGCGAGATCGAACACCTTCGCGCCGTCGCCGAGAATCATGTCGTAGGCCGCATTCCCGCACTTGTCGAATTCCGCGAGTTGCGGATCGCCTTTCATCGCGCTTCCCAGCGAATCGAGATTCCGCAGCAACTCCCGCCGCTCCTGCTGGCGGCGCGCCGTGACTCCCTCGGCAACGATCCCCTGCACCGCGAAGGGCGTCTTGGCCGGATCGCCGCCCGTGGCGAACGGCTTGTAACTCGGCCCAAGGAATCCGGCTTCGGAGAAGCGTCCCTGCGGTTCGGTCAGCACGATGTAGGGCGGCAGCAGTCCTTTGTAACCGGCGTCGTATCCTTTGAACAACGACACCACCGCGCCCGCCGATGGATACACGAGCCGGTCGCCCTCCGCGTGACCGGTCTGCACCATGTAGGCCGCCGTCTCGTGTCCGTTCGAGCCGTGCGTCATGCTCCGGATCAGCGAGTATTTGTCGGCGTTCTTCGCAAGCTCGGGCATGAGTTCGCTGATGACGACTCCATCCACGTTCGTCGCGAGCGGCTTGTTCAGTGGCCCGCAGTAATCGTTGCCCGCGCCCGGCTTCGGATCAAACGTGTCGAGATGCGACGGCCCGCCCCACATCCAGATTTGGATCACCGCCTTTGCCTTGCCCACAGAAGCCGGGACTGCCGAAGCGGCACGGCCGATTTGTTTTCCAAGAAAAAGGCCGGCCGCAGCCAGTGAACTGCATTGGAGGAAACGCCGGCGGGACACCTGCGCATCGTTGGAGAGAGGATTTGTTTTCATGACTTTCAATGGCGGAACAGGAACTCCGGGCTATTGATGAGCGCCCACGCGAGATCGAGCGCAACCTGCGCGCCCTTCGCCTCGCCGGACGTGGAATAGTTTTGGATCGTCTTCCACTCATTGTCCGTCGGGTAACGCGACAGGATCGTGAGGTAGAGCTGGTTCGCGACGTTGCGCGGGTCGCCTGCGGTGCGGAAAATCGCCCGCAGTTTTTCGCTCTTGTTGAGCTTCGACTGGATGTGATTCGAGTTGAGAAGATGAAGCCGCTGCGCGTCTGACGCCTTGTTGTTGCGCTCGGCGAGCAGGCCGGTGTCACGCGGCGGACGGCCGAACAGATCGAGAAACGAACTGCCGATGCTGCCGTCCGGAAGCGCGATCGAGCGCTTGTCGGTCGGCACCCACGTGAACGGCTCGGGAATCATGCTCGAATACTCCTCGGTCGCGCCGGTGATCTGGTCAATGGCGTCGATGAGCACCTCGGCTTCGACGCGGCGCAGCGGATACGAGGCAAAATAAACTTCGCCCTTCGGCTGTTTCGCGGCGGGGATGCACGAAAGCTGATACGTCTCGGAGTTCAGGATGATGCGGCTGAACTGCTTGAGATCGTAGTTTGCCGAAACGAATTCCTGTGAGAGCCACGCGAGCAGTTCAGGGTTGCACGGCGGATTGTCCGGACGGCTGTCGTCGGGCTCGTGAATGATGCCGCGCCCCAGCAGCCAATACCAAACACGGTTCACGGCGTTCCGCGCAAACGGCGAGTTTTTAGACTGAATGAGCCAGCGGGCGAACACGTCGCGCGGGTCCTGATCCGGCGAGAGCTTTACAGTCGATCCGTCGGGCAGCATCGCCTCGTCGGGATTCTTGCGGGTGCTGTCGATACCGTCGAAAAAAACGATCTCCTCTTTCCACTCGTTGGTGCTCTTGAAGCCAATGCGGGAGAAAAACACCGCCATGTCGCCCTGCTTCGCCTCGGGCCATTTCTCCGCGCGCTCGCCCATGAACGCCAACGCCACGGCGCGGGCAATCGCCTTCGGAGTTTTGCTCCCGGCCGAGCGGTAGAAGTTGACGGCAGGCGAGCGGAAGTTGCTTCCCTCGGCGGTCAGCAGATCCCAGGCGAATTTCGAGTACGGCGTGTTCTCGCGAATGCGGTCGCGAATCCAGCGATCGTAAGCTTGCGCGGCGTTCGGCCAGAGGTTCACGGGGAACTCGGATTTCACGCGCAGCACGTCGCACCATTTCATGCCCCAATAATCCGCGTACTCGGGACGTGCGAGGAGGCGGTCGATCAAGAGCGTCCGTTTGTTCGGACGTTTGTCATCGAGAAACTCGCGCGCCTCATCCATCGTCGGCAGCGTGCCGATCACGTCGAGAAAAACGCGCCGGAGAAAAACCGTATCCGAGCAGACCGCCGCTCGTTTGATGCCCAGTTGATTCAGCTTCGAGAAAACGAACGAGTCGATCCTGCCCGATTGCGGCGAAACCATCCGCACCGACGGCTTTGCTTCAAAAGCCGGCAGCGATTCCGCGCCAGAGGCGGCGCGGACGAAGATCACGAGGAGGACTGCGAAAAAGGCGCGCATTTTCTAAATGAGCAACCCCGAGGAACCCCGCCGGTTTCAAGCAAATAAGCAATCCTACTACTTTTTCAAATCGGCGGAGTCGAAACCTCTCTTCCACGCGGGGCGCTCCACAAGGCGGTTGGCCGCTGCCTTCGCTTTGCTCACCTTTCGGTGGTGTCTTCATTTGAAGGAAGAAACATTCCAACGATAACAATCGCGACGACGGCAACCACCATGCAGAGGAGGAGGGCTTTATGCAGCGGGTTCGGTTCCATGTCGGCAGTGTCCTGGGGAGGTGCTGCTTTGATAAGTGCGCTCTTTTCGGATTTAGAGACTTGCGCCAGATACTCCACAACATTTGACACATCTTGCTTTGAGAGGATTTGGCCGAACCCTTCAGGCATTAGAGAAGGTCCCTTGCGAACCTCTTGAATGTGCAGCCTCTTGAGGGTAAGCATACCGTCGTCCGGTGAACGAACAACGATCGCATCCGGGTTTTCACTCTTGAGAGTGCCAGAGTAGCTTCTCCCGTTTTTCAAAACTACGATGACATATTGAAATCCCGGCGCGATTTCTTTGTTCGGAAATACTATCGATTCCAACAAGAATTGCCGGTCCTTTTGTGGCCTGATCAGACTCAGATCCGGGCCGATGTCACCGCCCTGCCCTTTGATCTTGTGACAGCGCGCGCACTGAACGTCGAAGATCGCCTTGCCTTTTGCTGCGTCCCCGCCCGCGAGAGCTTCGCGATAAGGGGCCAGTTGGTCCTCAACGGCCTGGGAAGGATTTTGAGGACGAGAAACGACCGGTGCCAAACCATTCTCATGAGCACGCCGGGCTCCTTCGCCGTGCGGATCGTAAGTGATCCTCGAGATGCGATCATTAACTGAGCCGCTAAACCAGCCTGCATATTCGGCGATGTAAAGCGCGCCGTCCGGCCCTTGCCTCATGGCGATGGGACCACCGGCAAATCCAGTGGCGAACGGAACACTCTTGATCGCAGCGTTCGTCTGCGGGTCCACTTGGACAAAGCGAACCGATTTCCGCATCAAATCCGCATAGAACAAGCCGTCCTGCCACTCAGCCGGAAAAGCGAACCGGCCTTTACTGGCGCGGTAGAAGGGGCCGCAGGTAATGGATGCGCTCTGGTCATGCACATAGCAAAACCAGGCGTCAATCCCGCCACGAAAATAGGATTTCCCCACCCCCACCGTCGCAACATCCCTGCCAATGGCGAACGGCCATCCATAGTTCCCGCCTTCTTTCAGGAGGTTGATTTCCTCCCACGAACCCTCATCTGCACCCACTTCGCCAACAAAGACCCGCCCAGTGGCGCTGTCGATATCCATGCTGAACGGATTGCGATGGCCGATGGTGTAGATTTCTCCACGCGCGCCCCTCTTGTTGACAAAGGGATTGTCTGAGGGAATCGAGCCGTCCAAATTCAAGCGAAGAGTCTTTCCGCGAAAACTGCTCAAATCCATCGTTGGCGTCTTTGGGACGTACAAGCCATAGAACATGGTGCGATTGGGTGCCACATAGTTTTCCCCCGTGGACACGTAAAGTTTGCCGTCTTTTGGGTTGTAACTCAATGCTCCGCCCTGATGCATTCCGTAAACTGAAGGAAACTCGACGAGGATTTTTTCACTATTTGGAATCAATTCGTCTCCCTGACTTTTTTGAGCAACCGTGAACCTGGAAACCCGGCTCGAAAAGAGGCCACCAGAAGCCGTGGAATAGAAAAGGTAGATATACCCGTTTTTCAAGTATCCCGGATCGAACTCTATTCCATGCAAACCGCGCTCATTTGAAGCTGCCTCCGATGGCACCGGTTGCCAGGCGACTTGCAGTGCTGCGACCTGTTTGAGCGCTTTCGTTTCGAGCGAATACTGCCAAACCTCTCCTCGCCGACCGGTAATCCACAACCGGCCGTCAGGACTGAATTTGATGTCCATTGGTTCGGGAGTAACCCCCTGAAGCAACACCTCGTAGCCGAAATCATTGATGACTTGTGCAGGATTGGTGTTGAGAGGGGCACTGGGACCGAATTCCCCGGTCGTGGGTTGTCCCATCACCGCTGGAGCAAGCACCGCATGGCGTATCAAGCCGTAATGCTCGGCGAAAGCCCGAAGATTCCCGATGGGCGCGTATCCGCCCAAAGTCAGCCCGCCGAGAATGAGCACAATAATCGCCAGGAAGACCGCGAGTGACAGCACCACCAGCCTGACAACTTTGACCCAACTCCGCACCTGCTGTGATTTCCTCGATTTGCTCATGCTCGAATCATGCGAGCGTTGTTCATAGCCATGAATGGCCGGCAGTCAAGAACGAAAGCCTGACAGAACCATTTTCAATCAGTCCCCTCAAGCTTCGGCAAGCGCCCGTTTGCAAGCCTCAGCCCATGCGCCAAGGTTCCCGGCAGTCCACTTGAGGAACTCGCGTGCTTCGGAGGGTGTCCAGGCTGGCAACCGGGAAACCGCGTCATTCAGCAAGAACTTGCCAAGTTCAGCGACTCTGTCAGGCATTTCGATCGCTTCAGCGCGGAAATCCCGGCGCAGTATTTCTATCAGCCAGTCGGTGAGCAGCATCCCCCAATACTCACCGCGCAGATCGTCCATGTAGTCGTGGGGGTTCCGGCGGTGCTCGACTACCGGCGATCCAAACCGGGCATGCCACTTGGTTCCCTGGAGCACCGCCTGGAGGATGTAACCGCCCCAAATATCACCATAGCGCTGGATCTTTCCGCCCGGAACGTCCCAGCCCATCGGCACACAAAGGAAAGCTGGAATCAACTCACGAACCACGCTCGTGTTTTGCGTGTTGATGGGCGTCCAGGTATCCTGAGCCAGAGTTTGGGCGGCGGGGCCATGGTAAGCGACGCCACGAACCGCTCCGTTGAGCCACGTCGTGGCATCGATGTCTGGATCTTGCAGCCAGAGCCCGGCGATGGCCCCCACGCGTGCGCCCGAAGGCGCATTCCGAAAGACCGGCGCATTGTGCCCGCCCCGCAGCTTGAATGGATAGCCTCGGGGCCAGACAGGCCGTGGCGGTTCAAGCTGTAGATGCTCGCAGAGGTTGTGGAAACCGGATGGCTCGCTGAGGAGCGAATCCTGCACCGGACACCCGCATTGACCATGCAGACCGATCAAATCCTCGTCCGCTGGAAAATTGTCGTCGTCCATCGAGAGCAGGACTTCGGCACCGTCGGCGAGCGCGGCCCAGTAGCCAATGTTGCGGCGGCTTTCGTTGTTCCAAGGCAGGCGCTCGTAAAAGGATCCCATCCTTTCCTGAAGCTTGTCCTGTTCAGCCGGAGAAAGATAGACCGTCGCAAGTCCCTTGTCGCACGTTTCGCGGACCAGAGCCGTCGTTTCGTCGTGTGGTGTTTTGCGATCGCCGACGATCCATATCCTGGTCTCAGCAAGCCGTTTCCAGCGCTCCGCATTAACACGAATATCGCGAATAACGTGAGGGACGTTGATCGTGGTAATAACGATGTGGACAGGTGTAGTCATGGCTGCGATAGAGCAAAAGGTCTGCGAGGCAATCAAATTTCCAGCCGCCGCCGGACGCGGCTGGCGAATGCATCTGGCGCCAAATGGCTGTCTCGGAGCGAGGCAACATTACGGCGCATCGCCAACACCCGCTCTTGGGTGAGGTTCAGCGCCCGCTCCATCGCGTGCTTCCAATCACCAATCTCGCGCAGCGTGGGAACAAGCAGGCAGTTTTCCCCGTCGCGCCAGGGGATGTCGTGCATCCGGGCGTTTCGCGCGTCGAGGATTGGTATGGCGCCGCGGGCGAGGCTCTCGAAAGGGCGATGTGTCCAGGCAGTCCCTGGAATGCAAAGAATAAAATCGGAGTCCGTGACGATCTCCAGATACGCCTTCAGAGAGAGGCCAGGTCCATCGAACGACCATAAGACGTGAATCCCCTGATCCTGTGTCGCCATGGGCGCGGTGTGAAATGCCACGTCTGGCCGCTTGCGCAGGGCACCTTCCAACTGGGCAAGGATTTCAACGCGCCAGGGGTCACTGTTGCGGGTGCCGCTGGCAAGCAGGCGATACCGGCGCGCCCGCTCCGGCTCCCAAGGAGCATAAAGAAAACGCGGCGGATCCTCTTCAAGCAAATGGTGAAAATTGGGTCCCACGGCAAGGGTTCGGCAACGGAAGAGTAATGCGAAGCAGTCCAGACCCGGAGGCTCCAGCATGTAGAGAACCACATCGAGTCGGCGCATCCAGACGCGGTTCTTCCACCAATTGTGAATTTGCGCTGCTCTAAACTGCCAGGGCGTTCCCCACTGCGATGCGTAGAGGAGAACGACCCGGCGGGCTTGCGCGAGCCAGCCCTGCAACCACGCCAATTCGGACTCGGTATAAACGAGCCTGTGCGACCACCCGACTAAGAGGAGATCCACTTCTTCTTTCTCCGCAGGACCCAACTCTCGCATTTCGATGGCGTTCTGCTGCCGTAGGGTCGGGTAGATGTCCGCATGTTCATTGTCCGGGATCGGCTGCTCCTCCCGCGTATAGAGGCGCACGGAAGCCCCTCCAAGACGCAATGCATGGGCAACGGTGGCCAGCCCCGGACTGGCCCCGTAGCTGAAAATTACGACGCGCATGCTGAATTTGAACTGCTGCGGGAGGCTGCCATCTGCAACATGTCCCCGAGAAAACGCCCCCGACGTGTCACCATCTTCTTGACCGCATATTCGGATTGCTCGAAACAGAGATGTTGCTTCATGAGGGCCATCGTATCAAATCCATTGATCATTGCAGTTCTGTTCTTGCAGGGCGGGGTGATTAAATCAGCGACTCCCTCAGAAATCAAGTCCCACCTGCCCATCACTCTCGCGTTTGAAATGGGCTTTCACTTTCGGGCATAACACCGTCATCGCGTCTCCGTGGGTTTGATCAGACCGCGTCTGCTGGTCTTGGGTCGGCGGGGGTGATGACTATGAAGCCGCTTTGCGTCCGACGGCTTCCATCAAAGGCCGGCAGCGATTCGAAGCCGCAGACGGCACGGACGAAGATCACGAAAAGGACTGCGAAAAGTCATTCGTTTTCTGCATGAGCAACCGCAACGAGGCGCACTGGTTTCAACCAAATAAGCAATCCTACTACTTTTTCAAATCGGCGGAGTTTAACCGGGTGAACATGATCCAAAATCTTCAAGCTCCCGAAACTGCCAAATCCAGTTCGACCCACTCCCATCTTTCTCAGCCGCCGGCCCGAAGTGAATGGACGGAACAGCACTTGACCCTGACCGGGCCTTTTGACTGGCAACGGCAACTGGAGCCGTTGGTCGCAGACGGCACGACCATTCTTCACATCGACCTCTTCGGCTCACGCGAACTCATCGCCGAGATGCGCAACCAGCTCAGGCGCCTGGAAATTGTCGCGCCCGAAACTGCCGTGATCTCAGGCTCCGATGCGTTCGGCGGCCTGCAGGTGCGTGCGATGCGAGGAGCCAGCTCGAAGCCGCTTTTCCACGCGGGGCGCGTCATCGGCAACGTGTGGGAAGACACCGATGCGAAATACTGCGTGCTCGGCGGCGTGAGTCCGACGGATGTTTTGGCTCCTCGCGACGTGCAGGCAGAGGAGATGTTCGAGATTTTCCAGCGCGCGCTCGAAGGCGTCGGGATGGACTTCCATGACGTGGTCCGCACGTGGTTCTACAATGACCGCATTCTCGACTGGTATGCAGACTTCAACCGCGTGCGCACGGCGTTCTTCAAGCGCAACGAAATTCAGCGGATGCCCGCCAGCACGGGAGTCGGCGCGGCCAATCCCGCCGGGGCCGCGCTCGTCACCAAAGCCATCGCTGTCCGGCCAAAAACCGAAGCCGTCACGGTCCGGCCCGTCGAATCCCCGCTTCAATGCGATGCGTTTTCTTATGGCAGCGCGTTCAGCAGAGCGATGGAAGTTGCGACGCCGCGCTCACGTTCGATCTACGTGTCCGGCACCGCGAGCATCGAGCCGGGCGGCGCAACCATCCACATCGGCAACACCACGCTGCAAATCGCGAAGACGATGGAGGTGGTCGATGCGCTTCTGGCTCACGCTGGCATGGACATTGCCGACACGACGCGAGCCATCGCCTATTTCCGCCATTCCGGGGAAATGCATCTCTGGCAGGACTATTGCGACGCGCGCCATCTGCCGCCACTCCCGACCGTGGTCGCGCAATGCGATGTCTGCCGCGACGATCTTCTTTTCGAGATCGAACTCGACGCGACGCGCGCCCGGTAAGGAGGCGCATTCGCTGGTAACGCATCTTTTTGTTTTACCAACCGCGTCCTCATCGGCTATTTCAGCCGCATGTCTCTTGCAGATAAAGTCAGACTGGCCGGAGTCGTCGGAGCCGGCGGCGGCGGATTTCCGGCGCATGTGAAGCTCGCCGCGAAGGCCGGGATCGTCATCGCCAACGGCGCGGAATGCGAACCGCTCCTCCACAAAGATGCAGCGGTGATGGAACACATGGCGCCGCAGGTCGTGCGCGGCGTCGAACTCGCGATGGACGCCGTCGGCGCGAAGGATGGCGTGATCGGCATCAAGGCGAAAAAGAAACACGCCGTCGCTGCGATCGAAGCCGCGTGCAGGGGAACGCGCGTCCGCATTCATCTGCTCGGCGACTATTATCCGGCGGGCGACGAATACGATCTCGTCCACGCGGTCACCGGACGTTTGATTCCGCCACAGGGCATTCCGCTACAGGTCGGGGCGGTCGTGAACAATGTCGAGACTTTGGTGAACATCGCGGCGGCCGCGGATGGCCGGCCGGTCACCCACAAAACGATCACCATCGCAGGAGCCGTGCGCGAGCCGGTGAGCCTCACCGTGCCGGTCGGCACGAGCTACCGCGCCATCATCGACGCGGCGGGAGGTCTGACCACCGACGAACCTGTTCTCTGTCTCGGCGGTTTGATGATGGGCAAAACCACCACCGACCTCGACACGCCTGTCACGAAAACCGACACCGGGGCCATCGTGCTGCCGCTTTCGCATCACATCGTCCAGCGCAAGCTCAAGCCGGCGCAGGTGCAGGCGAGCATCGGCAAATCGGCGTGCGACCAGTGCCGTTACTGCACGGAGTTTTGTCCGCGCTATCTGCTCGGCTACGCCGTCGAGCCGCACCAGGTCATGCGCAGCCTCGCCTTTACCTCGACCGGCAAGGAATACTGGAACGAATGGGCGGCGCTCTGCTGCTCGTGCGGACTCTGCACGCTCTACTCATGCCCGGAGGAGCTTTATCCGAAGGAAGCCTGCGACGCATCGAAGGGCGAACTGGCCGCGATGAAATTCAAATGGACCGGAGCCGCGCCGACAAAACCGCATCCGATGTACGACGGCCGCCGCACGCCCGTCAGCGCGCTCATGCGCAAGCTCGACGTCGAGCGCTACGACCATCACGCCCCGCTGGAAACGCGCACCGTCCGTTCCGACCGGCTCGTCCTCCCGCTCAAACAAGGCGCGGGCGCACCGAACCGTCCGCTCGTAAAAGCCGGTGCCCGCGTCTCGGCAGGGCAGGCACTCGGCGAAATTCCCGAGGGCCAGCTCGGGGCCGTCATTCACGCGCCATGCAACGCCACCGTCGAATCGGTGAACGGCACCATTGTTTTGAAACCAATCCCATGAAATCCATCGGCCTCATCGAACTCAGCAGCATCGCCGCCGGCTTTCTCGTCGCGGACACGATGTTGAAAGCGGGCAATGTCACCCTCATCCTTTCGCGCAGCATTTGCTCGGGCAAATACATGGTGCTCATCGGTGGCGACACGGCCTCGGTTAAGAGCGCCGTCGATGCCGGTGCGGCGGCTGCGAACGGCTGCCTCATCGACCTCTTCGTCATCGCGAACGTCCACCCCGACGTCTTCGCTTCACTCGGCCGCTCTTCGGTGCCACCCGTCAACGGCGCGCTCGGCATCCTCGAAGCCTTCAACGTTGCCACTCTCATCGAAGCCGCCGACGCCGCCGCGAAAGCCGCCAGTGTGACCCTGCTCGAAACGCGGCTCGCGATGGCCATGGGCGGAAAAGCCTTCTGCACGATGACCGGCGATGTCTCGTCCGTGGAGGCCGCCGTCGCCGCAGGCCGCAGCGTGATCGCGGAGCGCGGACTGCTCGTCAACGCCATCGTGATTTCGCGTCCGCACCCGGACGTTTACCACGAGGTCGTCTGATGAGCTTCGACCCTGCTACAGCGCCATTTCATTCTCGATGAGAATGGAAACAAATTCCTGCGCTGTCGCTGCCTGCCGGAGTTGTTTCTCGGCGTTTTTGAGAATCCGGGCAAGCGCCCCGATGATCCGGAGATAGTCGGAGGCAAGAGCGACGGGAACGCCGATGACGAAAATGTAGTGGAGTTTGTGGTCGCTTTTGGAAACCGAAACTCCCTCCGCTGAGCGCCCCACGCTCATCACCATCGAGTTCACGGCGTTCGTGCGGGCGTGAGGAATGCTGACATCAAATTCCGGACTCGCCTCAAGACACGGGCTTTTCGCTTTCAGAGCGTCGTAGAAATCGCCCCAATCAAGCACGCGCTCGTCGGCCTTCAGAAGCTCGGCGACCTGAAAAACAGCCTCCTCCTGGCTCGTGGCTTTCAGATCGAGCGTGACATGTTTTGGGTTAAGAATGTCGGCGATGGTAATCACAGGGCGGTACCGCTCCATTTGAGTTTCTGGCGCAGGACTTCCGAAAAGGACATTCCCGGCAGCATCGCGAGCGGGAGGGATTGCGCCGCCTTCCTGATCCGAATGACGTCATCCGGCGCGATTCTCAAAAGCTCCTGTCCATCGACGCTGAGGAAAACATCGTGCTCCGCGTCCTTCGCGGTGACCTCGATGCTGGAGCGATCGCTGACGATCACCGAGCGGTTCGTGAGGACGTGCGGGCAGATCGGCGTGACGACGAACACACCCGAGTCCGGTGTCAGAATCGGCCCCCCGGCGGAGAGCGAGTAGGCCGTTGAGCCGGTCGGAGTGGCGATGACCAATCCGTCGGCATTGTATTCGGTAAGGTCCGCATCGTCGATTCGCGTGCGCAATTTGATCAGCCGCGTGATCTCCCCGCGGCTGATCACCGCATCGTTGAGACCGGTGCGAGCCGCCAGCACCTGGCCGTCGCGTTCCACCGTGACTGAGAGCAGCGTGCGATAGCTGAGCACATAATTGCTCGCGAGGATGCTCTCGACGGCCTCGTGATAAGCGGGCGAACTCACGCAGGTCAAAAATCCAAGCGACCCAATGTTGATGCCGAAGATAGGTTGCAGGCGTCCCCCCAGATCGTGCAGCACTTTCAAAATCGTCCCGTCGCCGCCGAGCACGAGCAGGATGTCGCACACTTCGCCCAGATCGGCTGTGGTGTGATGGGAGTGCTCCCCGATCAACTCCGCCGTTGCCTTTTCAATGCAAAGAGTCGCCCGACGGCCCCGGAATTCCTCGCCCAAGCTTCGCACCAGCGTCGCGGCGCCGGGCTTTCCAACGTGGGCGATCAAACCGATTACGGTCGAAGACATGCGAGGAATTCCTTGTTGCCTTCGGTGCCGGTGATGGGCGACCCGATCACGCCGCACCAGGTTTTTCCGAGTTGATCGCGCACGAAGCTCTCGATTTTGGCGACGGCGCGCTCGTGCAGTCCCGGCTCGCGAACGATGCCTCCACGGCCGACCTCTGACTTGCTCAATTCGAACTGCGGTTTGATCAGGCAAAGGATCACGCCTTGTGGAGTTAGCAATTCAAAGGCGGGAGGCAAGATTAAAGTCAGGGAGATGAACGAGACATCGATCACGCAAATCTGCATCGGCTCCGGAAAATCGGCGGTGCTGAGAAACCGGGCGTTCACTTTTTCCCGCACGACGACACGCGGATCGTTGCGGATTTTCCAATCGAGCTGGCTGTGGCCGACGTCGATCGCGAACACTTTCGCCGCGCCGCGCTGGAGCAGGCAGTCGGTGAAGCCGCCCGTCGAAGCGCCGATGTCGAGGCAGACGCACCCGGTCGGATCGATGCCGAAATGGTCCAGCGCGGCCTCGAGTTTCAATCCGCCGCGCCCCACGTAGCGCGGCGGCGCCTTCACGACGATCTCGGCGTCTTCCGCCACACGCGCCCCGGCTTTATCGACCAACCGCTCGCCCACCCTGACCTCGCCGGCCATGATCGCCCGCTGCGCCTTTTCGCGACTCTCGAAAAAGCCGCGAGCAACCAGCGCGCAATCAAGCCGCAGCTTTTCGGTTTTGGACATAAAAAGAAAGACGCAGTCTGGCAGCCGGATTACGGAAATCGCGGCCTGCGCCTCTGCGTCTGCAAATAATGACTTGAAAGCCCAACTGTTTCAACGAATAACCCTGTTTCTCACAATGGCGCCCGAAGACTTACGCGACAGCATAAAGACGATGATGGTCGAGAACCTGATGCTCAAGATCCCGAAGGAGGAGATTCAGGACGACATGCCTCTGTTCGGTCCGGAAGGGTCTCGGCCTCGACTCCATCGACGCGCTGGAACTCGTCGTCTCGCTGGAAAAAACCTTCGGAGTCACCGTCCCGAACTCTGAAGTTGCAAGGAACGCCCTCGCCACCGTGAACACGATACACGCCTACGTTCTGGAGCATCGGAAGTAATCCCGCTGCCGGTTCACTGGCTCAAACCCCTGGGCAAGGTCGGCGATGAGTCGCGACCCGGAACGGGCGGCGGTTTCGTTTGAAAACTGCGTGCCATTCCGAGGCTCTCACGAAACGGGGTCTTGCTGGCGTCGGAAAAACCCCGGCTTGTGAACGCCTCGGAATGGCATGCCGTAAGGTGCCGAAGGCGAGGCCGCCAGTCTTCTCTTCTTCGAGAGCGGGCATGGGGTTCCATTGGACGAGCCAACGCAGTTTGAAAAAGGGAGCGCGGGCTTCCAGCCCGTTTCTGAACGGCTTCCAGCCGTTCAGCGGGAGCTGGCTCTCGAATCGCGTGACGACGCTTGCAAGTCATCGCGCTTCGATTCCGGCTGGCAGGATGCCAGCCGGAGCGGGCTGGAAGCCCGCGCTACCGTTTCCATTTGCATCGGTTACTCATTCCATGTTTCGCAGACTGCGGATACCAAGGTTCTTCGCTGCGCTGCCAATGATGTCGTTGGAGACAGATGGAAAGAAAAATACTTACAGAATTCGTTTTTTGCCCGAGGTTCCTCAACCTGCGAAGCAGCAAATCGGAATGCGCCTCGCGGCGGCTGGCAAACGCATCGCGAGCGGAGCGCCCGCCCGGCTACAGCGGCCGGCCTCATTGATGCCGGAAACGGGTTCAGTGACCCCGGCTACAAGGAAAAGGACGAAGGGACAAAGATCAAAGGGCAGACTTTCCACGCCGCATGAGCAGCCATGCCAGCCCTGGTCCGATCATCAACATGGTGGTTGAGGGTTCAGGAACACTCGCGACACGAAAACCGATGAGCTTGTGCTCGTAAGGCGGGTCGTCGATGCCGCGGCTCGAGGAGCGCAAGGAGAGTCTCGGGGTTGCCCCAGGTGCCACCGCGGATCGCGCGATTCTCGGACGATAAATCATTTAATCCATCCCACGCGCTCTCGTTCCACTCCCACACGTTGCCGCCCTGCCCCATCGTTCCATAGGAGCTCAGCCCCCCATCGTTGTTCACCGCCGCAGGGGATCCAGTCAGACCGTTGTAAACCGCTGTCCCGGCTCCCGTCCCGCTCGCCACCGCCGTCGGGATGCTGTTGCTCCCCGTCGCGTAATCCCAGTAGTTCGCCGTCACCCCGTCGTTCTTATGGTAGGCGGCTTTATACCACTCGTCTTCGCTCGGCAGGAAGTAGTACGCATCCTTGTGCCGATAAAGGTTCTCCCCACCCGCCTGCCACGCCTGCGTGGGGCCGTCCCACAGCTCCATGCTCCAGCCGCCGCTGTAGGTCAGGTTGTAGGCCGCCTGGTGCCCCGTGCTCGTGTTCAGCCAGTTCACAAACGCCGCCGCCTCATACCACGACATGTTCGCCGCAGGCTGGCTGCCCGTCCATGCGCCTGCCACGACGTTGGTCAGAGCCGGAGTGAGGCCGTCGCCTTCGTGATCTGGTCCTGCGAGATTTCATACACGTCCCATGCGGAAGCCGTAGCCACCCCGCCATAGGGCGAGGAGTAGATGCCCCCGCCCGCCCCGCTGTCATCCGCGTTGCCCGGATTGCCCACCGTCACGAAATCAATCGTGAACTCGTTGCCCCCGCTGCCGAAGGTGTCGGCACGGAGGGCAGTTTCTGTAATCATCAGCGCCAGCCCAAAAGCCAGCACTGCCGTTATGTTTTTGAAGCAGCGCGTTTTCATGGAACTAGATTACATAAAAAACTTTGAACTTGAAATAGCTATTATTATCCTCCGTCTTCTGTCCGGTTTTTGGTGGCTGGCCCGGCAAACAAAGCGTCCTTCCAGCCATCCTCTTGTGCAGAAAGGCGGGCGCTGCTCGGAGAGGTCTGGCTGGAGCCTGTCGAGTTTGCCGGGGCGGGCGGCTTCCGCAGGCCTTGTGGCCTTTGACTTTTCACTCGCTATAAAGTACAAAAGTTCCGCGCATCCCACCCACCGCTGAGCGTTTCTATGAGCAGCGGGATCTGGTCTGTAGCCAAATCCATCTCATGAAGCATCACATCAAAGACCGGAGGCTTGCGCGGCTTTTCTGCCTGTCGGTCTTTCTTGGGGGATGGCTGATCGGGGCCGGTGTCTTTGCAGCGACGATTCCCGATCGGGAGCCGCTCCCGAATTTTGACAGCCGCGAAAAGTCGGCAGCGGCTGCTCCGCCGACCGGAACGCGAAAGAAAGCTCGCGAGAGTTTGCGGTCGCGCCTGCCGGAGGTGGACGTCGATTTCGACGAAGTAAGCGGCGCGCCCAAATTTATCCGCTCCCCGCGTGGTTTTCTGAGCGGCAGGAACGGCTCCGGCGGTGCGATCAGCGCGGCAGCGGCGGCGGCGATTCCGGCCTCCGACCGGCATCGCGCGGTGAAGGCATTTCTGAATGAACACGCGGCGCTATTCGGCCACGATGCCAGGCGACTCGACGCGGCAAAGATCAGGCGCGAATGCATCACTCCCCACAGCGGAATGCGCACCGTCGTCTGGCAGCAGCAGGTCGATGACATTCCGGTGTTCGAGGGCGTGCTCCAGGCGAACCTGACCGACAAGGGCGAGTTGATCAACATCGCCAGCAAGTTCGTGCCTGATCCGGATGCGGCGGCGAATGCGGGAGTCCCGAACCGGGCAGCCGCTGAAGCAACTCCGGCAGTCTCTGCGAAAAAAGCCGTGGCGGCGGCAGCGGCAAGTATTCAGGAAAAGGTCACCGAGGCTGACGTGATACCGCTAGGCGACGAACCGCAGGGCGCGGACAAGCTGCAGAATTTCAAAGCGCCGGGCTTGAACGATGTGAGCGCGCGCCAGGTCTGGCTGCCGGTGAACGAAACGACGATGCGGCTTTGCTGGGAAGTCATTTTGTCGAGCAAGGCTCGCGGCGAGATGTTCCTCGCGCTGGTCGATGCGCAGACCGGCGAGGTCAAGGTGCGGCGCTGTTTGACCGACTACATCAGCAACGCCTCGTATCGCGTTTACACCAGCGACAGCCCCTCGCCCTCGTCGCCGACAAACCTGACCACGCCGTCCTCGGCGCAGCCGCCGCTCGTTGCGCGCACGCTCCTTACGACGCCGGCGCTCGACACAACGGCGTCGCCCAATGGCTGGATCGACGATGGCGTGAACGAGACGCTCGGCAACAACGTGGACGCGCATCTCGATTTGAACGCGAACGATGTGGCCGATCTCCCCCGCCCGCACGGTTCACCAAACCGCGTCTTCGATTTTCCGCTCGACCTCACCGAAGACCCCGCGTCGTATCGGAACGCGGCTGTCACCCAGCTTTTTTACTGGTGCAACTTCATTCACGACCGGCTTTACCAGCTCGGGTTCACCGAAGCGGCGGGGAATTTTCAAACGAACAACTTCGGGCGCGGTGGCAACGGCAACGACGCGGTGCAGGCCGACGCCCAGGACGGCTCCGGCACGAACAACGCCAATTTCTCCACGCCTCCCGACGGCTCCGCGGGCCGGATGCAGATGTACATTTTCAGCTCACCGACCCCGCGTCGCGACGGCGATCTGGATGCGGAAGTGGTGCTGCATGAATACACCCACGGACTCAGCAACCGGCTCGTTGGCGGCGGTGTCGGCATCAGTCAACTGGCCAGCGCGGGCATGGGCGAAGGCTGGTCGGATTTCTACGCGATCTCCCTGCTGGCGGAACCGACCGACGACCCCGATGGTATTTACGCCTACGGCGGTTACGTGACTTACCGGCTGAGCGGGATGACTCAGAACTATTACTTCGGCATCCGGCGGTATCCCTACTGCACGAACATGACGAAGAATCCGCTCACGTTCAAAGACATCGATCCGACAAGAGCCAGTTCGCATTTCGGCGTGCCGATCAGTCCGGTCTTCGGCGGAGGCAGTGCCAGTGAAGTGCATAATCAGGGCGAGGTGTGGTGCATGACGCTTCTCGAGGCGCGCGCGAACTTGATTCACAAATACGGATTCTCAGGCAACGAACTCATGCTCCAGCTCGTCACCGACGGCATGAAGCTGGCACCGGCCAATCCGAACTTCCTGCAGGCCCGCGACGCGATCATCCAGGCCGATCTCGTGAAAACCGGCGGCGCGAATTCCCGCGAGTTGTGGGCGGCGTTCGCCAAACGCGGCATGGGAACAAGCGCGATCGCGCCCTCGAGTGTAACGACGACCGGCGTGCAGGAATCCTTCGACGCTGCCCGACCCTCTCTCGATCACCCCTGTGACGGGCGTGACCTCCAGCGGCCCACTGGGCGGACCTTTCAGTCCGGCAATGCAGACCTACACGCTGACCAATACCGGAACGACCCCGCTCGACTGGACCGCGGCCAATTCGACGACATGGCTGCAGGTCTCGCATCCCGGCGGAACGCTTGCGCCCGGTGCAGCCACAAAGGTGACGCTTACGTTCGATCCCTCCGCTTCGCTGCTCTCGCCGGGCGTTTACAAAGACCCGGTCGTCTTCACAAACCTCAACTCAACGCAATCGGTCAGCCGCGCCGTTTCGCTTGAAGTCAGACAACAAGGACAGGTCGATTACTTCACCGAGTTCTTCGACACCTCGAACAACGACGTGAAGAATCAGATGTTCCTGTTCGTGCCCGACGGTTCGGCGAGTTATTACTCGGCATTTCGCGATCCGGCGACTTCGTTTCCGACGAACACAACCACGGGAGCCACCACGCTGGCCCAGGGAGACGACACTTCGATTCTGGTAACATTGACCGGAGGCAAGACCGTGTCGCTCTACGGTCAGAGCTACTCGTCGTTCTATGTCGGCAGCAACGGCTACATCACCTTCGGTTCCAGCGACACCACCTACACCCCGTCGCTCGCGGCCCACTTCGGCAAACCGCGCATCTCCGCGTTGTTCGACGACCTTTATCCCAGCGCCACCGCCGTCAAATGGAAGCAGACGACCGATCGCGTCGCCGTGACCTGGTTGAACGTGAAAGAGTACGGCGGCACGACCTTTAACAGTTTCCAGATCGAGATGTTTTTCGATGGGCGGATTCGCATCACCTGCCTCGGGATCACCGACACGGGCGGCATCATCGGTCTCTCTCGCGGACAAGGTGTGCCGGCCAATTTTGTGGAAAGTGATTTCACCAGTTACGTAGCAAGCGCTACCTCGTTCAAGGTGACGCTCCCGTCGAGCGCCACCGAAACGGCCGGCACGCTCGCGAACCAGGGCACGGTAAAGCTTTCCGCGGTCTCCGGCTCGAACGTGACCGTGACGCTCACTTCCAGCTCTCCAGGCGACCTGGCTGTTCCCGATTCGATCACGATTCCGGCAGGGCAGACGACCGGCACTTTCTCGCCCACCGTCCTCGACAACACCGTTCTCGACGGCTCGCGCAATGTCCGCGTGACCGCCTCCGCCCCCGGTTACAGCAGCGGCTCCGGCTTGATCGTCATCAATGACAACGAAATCGCCGCGCTTGCGGTCAGCGCCCCGGCTTCCGTTTCGGAAGGCATCGGCACGGCGCAGGGCACCGTCTCGGTCAGCGCGCCGGCAGCGGGAGCGATTGGCGTCGCCATGAGTTCGAGCGACACCGCCGCGCTTCAAGTGGCGCCGACCGTGATCATTCCAACCGGCCAGACATCGGCGACGTTCCCGATCACGATCACCGATGACAGCAAGATCAACGGCACCCATCCCGCCACGATCACAGCCCATGTCGCGAATTGGACGGACGGCAGCGCGACGGTCAGCATCCTCGACAACGAGAACAAGAACCTCACAGTCGTCCTGCCGACCTCCTCGATCGAGGGCTCGGGAACGCTCTCCGGCGCGGGCACCGTTTCCATTTCAGGAAGTTTGACAACGAACCTGACCGTGTCCCTCTCGTCGAACGACACCACCGAAGTCACCGCGCCGTCCCCGGTCACGATCCCTGCGGGACAAACCTCCGCGGCTTTCAACGTAACGATCGTCGATGACAGCGTGATGGACGGCTCACAAACAGCGACCGTTGGTGCTGGCGCAGCCGGCTTCACGAGCGGCAGCGCGTCGATCATCGTCAAAGACAATGAAGTGCATCACTTCGCCGTGTCGGATGTCGCCGGCCCGGTTTCCGCCGGCACTCCATTCGGGCTCGCGATCACGGCGATCAATGTCGAAGGCACGCCGATCACGAATTATTCAAAGACCATCAACCTCACCGCAACCGGCAACAGCGGCACCGCTGCGATCAGTCCGGCGAGCGTGAGCGGGTTCTCCAACGGCGTATGGACCGGCAGCGTGACGATCAACACCATCGACTCGAACATCCGCATCAGGGCCGGCGATGGTGCAGGGGCGGGCGGCGTCGGCAATGCGTTCGACGTGCAGCTTGGGCCGCTGAATCATTTCGCGTGGAGCGCCATCGCACCCTCGCAAACACTCGGCACGCCCATCCCGGTCACGATCACCGCCAAGGACGCGGGCAACAACACCGTGCCGGGTTTCTCCGGGACGGCCGCGATCGGCGGCCGCGTCAACCTGGCCACCACCTCGACGATCGTCATCAGTGAAGTGGACACGGGCGGCAGCGACGCCATCGAATTCATCAACGTTTCCGGCAGTGCGCAGAGTCTGTCCAACTGGACAGTCTCCATCTACGATTCCACGACCTGGCCCGCTCCGACGTTCACCTTCACGATTCCCAGCGGCACCACCTGCGCCGCGAGCCAGGCTTTCCTTTTGCGGGAAAACGGCACGACACCGGGGACATTCCCGAACCTCAACATCGGCTCGAACATCAACTGGGTGAACTCCACCTCGGGAAATCCCGTCGCCGTTCTGCTCCGGAACGCCTCCGGCACGATCGTCGATTTCTTCTGCGCGGTCGATGCGACGCCGGCCTCCATCACATCGCCAGCCTCGATCCCAACCAGCCAGTGGAGCGGGTCGCCGGTCGCTGCCAATCCCGACGAAGCATTGACCTATCAGCGGCAGGGCATCACCGATCAAAACACCGCCGCCGACTGGACAGCGGCCACACCGAACCTCGGCACGCAGAACCTTGGAATGACCCTGCCGTTCATCGGTGGCTTCAACACTCTTGCCGTTTCGCCAGCAACCACGGGTGCGTTCCAGAACGGCGTCTGGACGGGCACAGTTGCAGTGAGCCAGACCGTGAATGGCATGTACCTCCGCGCAACCCATGCGAGCGGCAGCACCGGCGATAGCAACCTCTTCAGCATTGCTCGCGCGGATGCGAACGGCGACGGACTCCCCGACGCATGGCAGGTCGCCAACGGCCTCCCGCCCGGCCAGCCCGGCTCCGGTCCGCTGGGCGACCCCGACTTTGACGGCGTCCCCAACCTGCTCGAATACGCGTTGAACCTTGATCCGCAGGCACCCGACACCAACGGCCTGCCGTCGATCGGCAAGGCGGTGAACCCGGCGGATGGAAAACTCTATCTCACCTTCAGCTACCGCCGCCTCATCAACGGCGGAGGCATCAGCTACGTCGTCGAAACTTCCACCGACCTCGTGTCTTGGACGCCCGCGGGAAACAATGCCGAGGAAGTCGCGCCGCCCGTTTCAGTCGGTGACGGCATCACCGAACTCGAGACTGTGCGCATCAAACCTGCGCTCGACACGCCCGACCTGCCGATGAAAGCCGTCCGCCTGCGAGTCACGTCGCAGTAGATTTTGCGTGGCGACTTTACTCCACCGAGATTTGGAGAAACTGCTTCGCCTTGCTGGGCGTGACGCGATAAATGTTGATATGTTTGGAGCCATGCAATTTGCCCGTTCGTGCCGGCAGCCAACGCAAGGCTTAGGCCCTTTCCGGTTTCGTTCAAGACCCACCAACCACTCGTTGCAGGGTGACCTGCCCCGGCGGTGGCCAGGCCGGTTTTTGATTGGCGCACGCGGGTTCCCGCTGTTTAGTTGCCAGCACTTATGTCCAGTCAGTTCGGTCAGCTTTTCCGTATCTCAACCTGGGGCGAATCGCACGGGGGCGGCGTCGGCGTGGTCGTCGATGGCTGTCCGCCGTTGATCGAATTGTGCGAGACCGACATCCAGCGCGATCTCGATCGCCGCAGACCCGGCCAGAGTGAGATCGTGACGCCGCGCGCCGAGGAGGACCGGTGCGAGATTTTGTCGGGCGTGTTCGAGGGGAAAACAACGGGCACGCCGATCGCGGTTCTTGTGCGCAACAAAGATGCGCGCTCCGAGGCTTACAAGGAAATGGAAACCGCCTTCCGTCCATCGCACGCCGATTTCACCTATCAGGCCAAATACGGAATCCGGAACTGGCAGGGCGGGGGACGCGCCTCGGCGCGCGAGACGATCGGGCGGGTCGCTGCGGCGGCGATTGCGAAAAAGGTGCTCGCATCGCTTGCACCCTCGCTGGACATCGTGGCGTATGTGAAAGCAATCCACGAGATCGAAGCCAGCATCGATCCGGGCAAGGTCACGTTCGAGCAAGTGGAGAACAACATCGTCCGTTGTCCCGATGAAAGCGCCGTCGTGAAGATGATCGACCTCATCAAGCGCGTCCGCAGCGAGGGCGACTCGGTTGGCGGCGTGGTCGAGTGCGTGATCCGCGGCGTGCCGCCGGGCTTGGGCGAGCCGGTTTTCGACAAGCTCGAGGCCGATCTCGCGAAGGCGATGATGAGTCTGCCGGCGACGAAGGGTTTTGAAATCGGCTCCGGGTTTTCCGGCACGCGCATGACCGGCTCGCAGCACAACGATCCGTTCGAGATGCGCGATGGGCGCGTTCATACCACGACCAATCTGTCCGGAGGAATCCAGGGTGGCATCAGCAACGGCGAGAACATCTTTTTTCGCATCGCCTTCAAGCCGACAGCGACCATCGCAAAGAAGCAGCAGACCGTGACGACATCCGGCGAAGACACCGAACTCGCCGCGCGCGGGCGACACGATCCCTGCGTGCTCCCGCGCGCCGTGCCGATGGTCGAGGCGATGGCCGCGCTCGTTTTGTGCGACCACGCGTTGCGCCAGCGCGCGCTGTGTGGAAAAGTCTGAGTCGATGACTCAAGGTTCGAACGCCTGGCAGATCACCTTCTTTTTTGCGGCGGCGCTTTTCGTCGCGTTTCAAATCGTGCGCGGCTGGCGTCTGGGAGTCGTCCGTCAGTTGTTCAACATGCTCGGCCTCGTCGCAGCCTATCTCGTCGCAATCTTCGGTGGGCGGCTCGCCGCGCCTGTTTTCAGGCCGCTGGGCTATCCGGACATTGTTGTTTCCACTGTCGCAGGAGCGCTGCTCGGCATCGTGGTCTTCGCCGTGATCTCTGCGACTGGCGCGATCGTTTTTCGAAAAACCTCGCAGCAAAACCTTGGCCTTGTCCGTCTCGGCTATGGCGCTGGCGGCTCGGCGATTGGTGTTGTGTTTGGAATCCTCATGGTCTGGTTCGCGGTGCTCGGAATCCGCCTGCTCGGAAGCATCGCCGAAGCCGAGATCCAGTTCGCGCAGCCCGCCGCGCACGCGAAACGCCATCCAAAGCACGGCGGTGTGGTCCAGGGACTCGCGGAGATGAAACACTCGCTGGAGCAAGGCCGCGCCGGTGCCGTCATGCAGAAGGTCGATCCGATGCCGGCGAAGGTGTACGACATCATCGGAAAAATCGGGCGCGTGATTTCCGATCCGGAGCGCGCCATGCGGTTCATGAATTATCCCGGCGCAAAGAGCCTCAGCCAGCATCCGAAAATTCGCGCACTACAGAGCGATCCTGCGATCGCCGAGAAAGTGGAGGCGAGGGACTTCGTCGGGCTCATGAAGAACCAGCACCTGGTCAATGCGGCAAACGACGCGGAAATCGGCGCGCTGGTCCGGAATTTCGAACTCGAAAAGGCGCTCGATTACGCGCTGAAAAAATGAGGGCGGAACCTTCCAATGTCCGCCCGGCAGGAAAGGTTCTGCCGGCTTCTCCCTCTCATTCCTAATCGTAATCCTCTTCGTATTCCTGCTCGTGCGACGGCTCGCCGGGTTTGCTTCAGAACACTTCGGAGTGGCGGGCTATGCTCCAAGGTTGACGTGGCCAGCCAGCCTCAGCTTACCCGCGCCATGCATCCTCACTCCAGCTCGTATTCCACATCCACCACCACCCGGACAATCTTCCGCTCGGGCGTGGCGGCATCGCGGTTCTCGACCTGAAACCAGCCCTGCGACGCGCTGCGCAGCTTGCCGAGGACGGTCCCGGAATCGCGCGAGAATTGCTCCGCCGCGATGCGCGCGTTTTTGGTGGCCTCCTGGATCATGCCCGGTTTGATTTCGTTGAGCTGGTTGAAGATGTAGCTCGGCTGCGACCCGCCGGAGATCAGCACGCCGCTCATCATCAGGTTCGACACGGAGGCGAGCGCCGGCTTCACCAGTTCGACCTTGTTCGTTCGCAACAGCACCGACTGCTGGGCGGTGTAACGAAATGGCGGCGGCGGCGTGTCCTTGTCGCGAACCTCCATGCTCGTGTCGCGCAGGCCGGGCGGCTGCACGGCTATTTCCTTTTCATCGAATCCAGCCTGCTTCAGGAATGCGATCACAGCCTTCGTGCTGTCGCCGAGCTTCTGATTGATCTCGGAGAGTTCGTTGCCGTTCGCCTGAAAGCCGACATTCCAGATGGCGATGCTTGAGGGAACCTCTTTTTCCGAAAGCCCCTTCACCGAGATATTGCGACGGCCACTGTTTCGATCCGCGATGCCCTTGCCGATGAAATGCCCTCCGGCGGCGAGTCCGGCCGCGATGAGCAGCGAGGGGATGATGAACTGAAGGCGCGGTGCTGTCATTGAATGAAAGCGTTCACGATCCGCTGCGTGTCGTCAAGATGCGATCCAACGAAGCGATCACTGTCTCTGATTGGAGAAAGGGCACGCCGGCCTTGCGCAAATTGACCAGGTGACGCCGCTCCGCGTTTTGAACTGGCGCGTCGAATCGCTGGCGCGTGCCAACGGGAAAAAGTTCCCCGGTTACGTGTGCGAGCTGACCACCTGGATCGGGCTCCAGTTCGTGAACAAGAATTCCGCCGTCCGGGTGAAGAACATCGGCACAGCCAACGGCACCACGTTGAACGACGATCTCGCGTTCGAGGCGCTGGGCAAGTTCCCGGTCGGTGTCGCCCCGGATGTCTGCCTGATGAACCGCCGCACGATCGAGCAATTCGCCAGTCTTTCGGTCGTAAGCAATACCGAGGAAAGACAACAATACCTGCTCTACGACGGAGCCGTTGGCACCGGCGGCATGCTGACCGTCGCCGAGGAGACGCTCATCAAGCTCGCCACCGAGCGCGGCCAGCAGATCACCACGCATCTATACGGACAGGAGATCAACCCCGAAACCTACGCCATCCCCGAGGCTCCCGCCTCCGCCAAGCCCGTCTTCTTCACCTCCCAAGGATTGCCCCGGGGTGCGTTTCGCCGTATCGGCTCGTCGGACATTCGCTGCACCGAGGAAGACCTGGCCATCTTCTACGGCGACCGGCCGAGCAGCACTCTCGATCTCGCCGTGCTTCCCGATGGCGAGATGAATGAAATCGACCCCGCGATGCTGGCCGAGTATCGGCGGCTCCGTGGAGAGGCAAATCCCGCGGCGGAAGAGCTGAAGTGGAGCGACGACGAATTGCTGCGCGCCCTCCGCGGGGCTGGGCGCGATCCGCAAGGCGTGCTGCGGCCCACGATCGCCGGGGTGCTGCTCTTTGGTACCGCGCAGGGATTGCGGCGGCACTTTCCCATGATGCGTGTGGACTACATTCGAGTTCCGGGCCGCCGCTGGATCGAAGACCCTGACCGCCTCTTTGAAACCGTCGAAATCCGCGTCCCGCTCGTGCGGGTCGTGGGCCGCGCCATCGCCGCGATTCTCGATGACCTCCCGAAGGCATTCTCGCTCCCACCCGGCTCAGTTCACCGGCGCGAGTTGCCACGCATTCCCGCACGCGTGCTCCGCGAGGCGGTGGTCAATGCGATCATGCACCGCAGCTACCGCGAGCACGGGGCCGTGCAAATCATCCGCTACGCGAACCGGCTCAACACGACGAAATCCGCCGTGGCGCGCACGCGCCTCGCCGCAGCCCGCGGGAAAGCCGGCGCAAAAACCAAAGCCGGCGCGAAAACAAACGCCGGCCTCGAGTTGATCCGTGACTTGATCGGCACGGATACCGGCGGGCCGCCCGACTTGAGCGCATGGGTCGATCACTACTTGAAGAAGCGGGGTTACGGACGTGACAAGCCTCGTCGTTGACTCGGGTTTTCTCGTCGCGCTCTATTGCCGCGGCGACCAATACCACGCGTGGGCGGCAGAGGTCGCCTCGCATCATCCGCCGCCGTGGCTCATCTGCGAGGCGGTCTGGTCGGAAACGGAATTCATGCTGAAGCCCGCGGGAAAATCGGCTCTGCGCACGGCGATTGCCCGAGGTGCCTTGCAGATGGCTCCACCTTTGGCCGGGGAAGCTGCCGCGCTTCTTCATCTGCTCGAAAAATACGCCAATCTTCCAATGAGCTTCGCTGACGGGTGCCTTGTCCGCCTGTCCGAGATTCCATCTGAACCGTTGATCCTCACGACGGACTCGCATTTCAAAATCTACCGCCGCCACAGCCGCAAGGTGGTGCCGTGCCTTCTGCCCTTATGACGACCGACACCACCGAGAAAGGTCTCGAAACGCTGATCATGCTCCAGCTGACCGGCGCGGACGGTCTTGCGCCCGCTCCCGAATCCGTGGCGGCGGAGACTCCCGATGCGATCTCCGCGGCGAAGGCCGGCGGCTCCGGCTGGTTCGCCGGTAATCCCAAGGAATACGACCGCGCCCACGCGCTCGACGTGCCGCAGTTGTTCCAGTTTCTCCGAACCACCCAGCCGGACGCTTTCAAGAAGGTCGGCATGGTGGATTACACCGATGCGAAAGACATCGCCCGCCTGAAGTTCCTCGCCCGGCTTTCCATCGAGATCGGCAAACGCGGCGTCATTGATCTGCTGCGCAAGGGCGTGGACCACGGCCCGCTGCATTTCACGCTGTTCTACGGCACACCTTCTCCCGGCAATGCAACGGCGGCGGCGTGCGTCTGCATCGTGCGGGATCCGGGCGCGCAAGTGAACATCGGCGACGTCATCCAGGCCGACGGGCACGAGTCGCTCTCCACCCAGGAAACCGCGCAGCAGGTGCCAAGCACCGGCCTGTAGCCGGCCTTGTAGCCGGCCACGCTGTAGCCGGCCACGTTGAGGCCGGCCGGCGGCTTGTTCCACCCGTTGTCTTCCACCACTGCTTCCGCCTTCTCTCCCCGCAATCCGCTTTCCGCATTCAATCCAGCGGGCTGCGTATCCCGCCCGCCGTTGGCGACAGATACCGCATCGTCGTTTCCAACTGCATAAGCCTCGGCACCAACTGGATATCCCGCGCCTGCGACGTCAAAAAAACCTCCACTTTCTTCTCCGAACTCCAATCGGGCGGACAGGCCCGCACCGCCTCCATATACGACTGGAGCCACAGCGGACAGGCATTCTCCGTGGCATAGGAGAAATGCCTCAGCCGCAGAGCCCCTTTCAACTGCTCCAAAGACTCGGGAATCGTCATTTACCTTCCCCCTGCCGCCCAGCTACATCAAACGCAACTCTAATATGAGACCAGACTTTTTTTCCAGTCGCAGACTCACATGTTAGTCACTTAATGGGAAAATCCCGCGCAAAAAGCGCAGGATTGAGGTGGGTTGAGGTGTGAGATTGGGTATAATCACGTATTCAAAGAGTTTGCGGGCGGCCAGGATAAGACGACGTCCAATGGAAGTAAGGTAATATCGGTAAGTATGAGCTAGCTTTTTGATTAAGTGGTGCTTGCGGAGCCGGCGCAGGATGCGGTTGATCTGGCTGCTGGTCTTATCGGCAAGGACCGATTTCAGGTATTGGTTGCTGATTCCGTGGATGGCAAACTCGCCCCGCAAGAGGGCGAGCATGACTCTCTGGTCTTCCTTGAGGAAGAGATTAAAGCCGCGCCAGGTGCGGTCCTGCTTGTCGCGCACCGTGCGGCTGATCCGGTTAAGGTCGTGACGCTGCGGAGTGTCATCCTCCAGCGTCCCGATGAAGTCGAGATAGCGTTCACAGGCTGCGCTCAAGAGTTCCACCACGTCGCTCAGGCTGTAGATGGATTTCTTGAGCGGAGCCACCTTGTACTCTTCCCGGCCATCCCGGCTGACTACCTTGCGGTAGTGACGAAAGAAAGTGATGTCATTGCTCGTCGCCTCGATCCTTAAGACCCGGCCCCCCTTGTCATACATCTTTAAACTCTGCCGTCCGAGCGTGTGCCGGATCCGGGTGCCTTCCACCAGCGTTTTGAAGTCACTCGTGGCTTCCGCTTCCGGCGAGTAGCGCTTGCTCCAGAACCGGGCCATGTCCGCCACGCGCACCGCCAGAACCGCGCGCCGGCTGATCTCTTCGTAGAGGGGTGCCAGCCGTTCGCGTCGCTGGAACACCAGGTCCAGCGAATACTCCACCTGCATCACGCTCCAATGATAACCGCGCGGGAACTTTTCCACGATCGGACAGAAGCGCGCCGCCAGTTCATGGAATTTCCGCTCCCAGTCAGCTACGGAGAAGCTTTCGGCCAGTTGCTGAGCGCGTTCCCAGTTGGCGATCTCGATGAACGAGTTGTTGTCCATCTTGAAGGCGATACCCGCCTGCTGGAGTTGCGCGGCCAGCCAATGGTGAACGTTGAAGTAAATCTGCAGCCGGCACGGCAGCCACAATGGCACCCGCACATACATCAGTCCCAGGTCGGGATCGATCAGGTAGAAGTAGTAGGTCGAGCATTTGCCGGTCTGCATCTTGAGGCCCGGCTGGTTGGTCTTCGGATTGTGCCACGGCTTGAAGGTCGCGCAGCTTTCGACCACCGAGATGATGTGGACCAGTCCCGGATGAGTGCCACGGCGGGCGAGCACTTTGGCGACGAGGTCTTCCTTGCGGATGCCCCGGGTGCGCGGGAGATATTCAATCTCCACGCCGGCCTCCCTCGCCAGTTCCACGGCGTTGTCCCGGAGGCGCTGCCGCAGCGGCTCCGCATACTTGCCGATGTCCACGACGCGGAAGCCCTCCCGGAAAAGCCGCGCATCCATGGCATCGGGATGGGCGATGTCCATCAGCGTCCCGGTCACCACCAGCCGGTCAAAGCAGCCCAGCACGCCGGCAATCTCCTTGTCATAGCGTCCCAAAAGCCCGACATTCGTTTTCATGCAGCCATTCTACACCCCATTGACGCCCATGGCACCGGCTACGCTGGCTTAGGCGTTATCTCGCGCACACTAAATGGCTGAACATGATGGCATACGCACCAAGGTTACAGTTGGCGTCATCACCGGCGTTATTCTCACGGTGCTTGGCTACCTTGGCCGCGCGTGGTGGCCTACTGTTTGGCGCGGCATCGCTTGGTTCTTCGGCGTCGTCTGGGCGTGGCTGTTTTCCGGTCATTCCATTTACGGCTGGCTTCTCGTCATTCTCATTCTCTGCACCGTCATTTGCGGCTTCGTCTTGCTTGCTGCCTTCTTTCAGCGCACGCCACAACACAACTGGCGCAGCTACCGCCGGGACATCTTTTTCGGTATCGTCTGGCGCTGGGATTACTTTGGCGAGCGCATCGGAGACCCCATTCCTTATTGCCGGCACTGCGACACGCAGCTCATCCCGCGCGAGGACTACGATTACGGCCCCGGTGAACGCGCACTCGTTACCCAATACATCTGCGACCATTGCCACGGAACCAACGACAAGCACAACGAACCCTTTCAGCACACGCAGAACAAAGTCATTCGCCAGATTGACCGCAAACTACGAAATGACGAATGGAAGAAGGCTCTCCCCAATGCGGCCTAACGCTAAAGGGTGCAGCGGAGGCGAGGCACGAGCCCTCCGACTGCACCCATGGTTGAACAAGGTGGCGCGGCCTTATGCTTCTTATGTTTTCCGGCTCGCTCCGGGTGGAGTCCACTGAACCGGTTCGCGCAAAGCCCCGGCATTCCGGCGTGGCCTGCTGAGGCTCATTTTCGCTGACGGAACCGTGATTCCCGGGCGGCTGCTGGCGGTAAATGCCGGCGTCGAGCCGCTCTTCCCGGCAGGAGTGCGCGAGGGAGCGCGGCCGTTTCCCGTTCCCAAAGTGGGGCTTTGGGAATGCACGTGTCGCGGCGCGATTTCATTGCCTGGCGGGCGGTGAATGCAGCGCGCCGTCTCGCCACCCTCGCCACGAAGCGGAGCTTCCCAGCCATGCTTGCGTTCCCAAAGCCCGACTTTGTGGGAACGAGGATGAACTCACCGGCATCGGCGAGGTGGCCCGCCGCCTCCGCCCGGAGGGGTGCATGCGCTTTACGTTCGAGCATCACTTTCGCCCATCCGGCAGAGAGGGTTCGGTATGTATTGCGGTCGAGGTCCATGCTCAGGGGCGGTTTCCGCACCCGCGTTCGTGCAGGCACACATAGCGGCCTGATTAACGAGGACGCGACTCCTCCTCCGAGCGGTTTCGGGCTCTCGCTACGTTCATCGAACGTCGTGATCGCATCATGCACTGTATCGGGCATCGCGAAGCACCGGCCATGGCGGGTGTTTATTCCGAATCAACGGTGTGTTATCGGGTCGTGCCAGAGTCCTGGCAGGGCTGAGCCTCACCGTCGCCTGATCCACGGCGTGGTTGTACTGTTCAATAACCCAACAGTTGAGGGTTGCTGCTGCGCTCGTAACAAGGAGAATGCCAATCCGAACAACCCTCCCAAATCCCTTCGCCATGCAAATCAAAACTCCGCTCCGTTTTTTGCTCCCCATCGTTTGCGCCATCTCCGTGCAAGCCGCCGAACCCGTCACCCTCGCGGAGGACGACGCCAGCAATGCCAGCTACAACGGGGGCTGGAAAAGCGAAGGCGGCGGCAGCGGCTTTGCCGACTGGACGTTCCAGACGCAGAAGGCGGCCGAGGGCGAAGCCTACGCCGGCTATTTCATCGCGACGAAGGAACAAAACGGCGACTTGAACGGAATCGCGACACAGGGAAAGGCATTCGGGCTTTTCGCAAACGGCACGGGATTCGAGGCGGCTGCGGCGTTCCGGCCTTTGAAGAAGCCCCTCGAGTCGGGGCAGACGTTTTCTTTTCTGATCGAGAACGGCGAGTTCAAACAAAAGTTCGACGGCGATCCGGGCGGCGGTTCGGGCGGGATCACGCTGCGCCCGGGCAATGCGTGCGAGAGTGTCGAGGATTACAACAAGGCTGCGCGCTTCGAGTTCGGCGCGTATGCGGATCAGAAAAACTACCAGATTTACGACGGCGAATCGGACCACGACACGGGTGTGCCTCTGACTGACGCCGGCTTGTCCGTCAGCGTCACGCTGGTGACGGCGGACACGTGCGACGTCGAAATCACGGCGCTCGCCGACAAGAAGAAGACGACGCTCAAAGGCCGCAAGTTGGGTGGCGAGGCCGGGTCGCCGATCGAGAGCTTCTGCATCTTCAACCGCAACAGCGAGCAGAACGACGTTTTCTTCAACGGCTTCCAAATCCTCGGAGCGGCAAAGTAGGCGCTCCGGTTTGCTCGTCCCGATCGCGGGTTCTATGGCGACACGAGGAAGCGATAGAACAGCCGCGATGCGGAGGCGGCGTCGGGATCGGTGAACAGGAACTCCTCGCCGGTGCCGGGGTAGGAGTTACCGACATTTTCCCACGTGCCGCTCGTGAGCGTGGAACGGCGCTGCAACTGGTAATTGTGGCCGGGGTAGCTCTGGATGCGCAGGAGGATGTCGTTTCCGGCGCGCTCGATCCGCTGGATCTTCACGGCGCTCGCGTCGAGGAGGATTCCGTTGTTGATGAAATTCGCGGGCAGTTTGCTGGTCGAGGTCATCATGTCGAACACGCCGTTGTTCACAAAGGTGCCGCTGAGCACCGCGAGGGCCGCA
The DNA here is from genome assembly GCA_963751395.1 of uncultured Verrucomicrobiae bacterium. Lineage (GTDB taxonomy): Bacteria > Verrucomicrobiota > Verrucomicrobiia > Chthoniobacterales > Chthoniobacteraceae > CAVVUC01. The sequence continues at coordinate 1,273,244 of CAVVUC010000002.1, forward strand.
TTGCCGCTCAGCCGCATCGTGCCGCTGTTCACGAGCGAACCGCCGTTGAGGGTCAGCGTGCCGCTCGAAAGAAGCAGCGTGCCGTCGTTCGAGAAGCCGTTGTTGATGCGAGCGGCGCCGGTGAGCATTCCGCCGTCCTTGATTTGCACGCTGCCGACGGTCAACCCAGCACCGAGATCGAGCGTCGCGCCGTCGAACACGACGATGCTGCCGGCGCTGTTCATCGAGCCGGTGATTTTCAAAACACCCGCGTTCACCGTGGTGGTGCCGGTGTAACTGTTCTTGCCGGCAAGCACCCACTTGCCGGTGCCGGTTTTCACGATCGCCGTTGCGCCCGTGCCGTTGTTTCCGATCGCGGCGGTGAGCGTGTTGTCGCCGGCATTGTCGCCGGCCAGAGTCAGGACCCGGGCCGTGTTGGAGCCGGTGAATGTAAGCGCATTTGTATTCGAGAAAAGGACCGCGCCCGACCCGGAGGCGTCCAAAGTTCCGCCGCTCGTTCCGAGCGTGAAGCGACGGTCGGTGCTCGCGCTATTGCCAAGGTATTGAAGCGCGCCGCCGTTGATGACAAGGTTGGAAGCGGCATTCGAGGACGTTCCGGTGCTGCCAACCGCGCCGCCATTGGCCAGCAGGCTCACCGCAAGCGTTCCCCCATTGATTGTTGTCACGCCGCCATAAGTGTTCGAGCCGGTCACCCACCACAAGCCCTGGCCGGTCTTGGTCACGTTTGTGGGTTTATCCGCGGCGGAGCCGTTGCTGATCGTCCCCGCAAAAGTGGTGTCGAGGTTCAGCCCGCCGATGACGTAAGTGACCGCGCCTGCGTAGTCGCTGCCGGCGAGAATGCTTGTCACATCGCCGCTGACGGCGCCGATGTTTGCCGTGTTCCCGGATGAATTCGTGACTCCCGACAAGCGGCCGTAGTTGGTGAGGTCGATCGCGGCGTTTGAGAGGCTCGATGTGCCAAATCCGCCACCGTTGAAATGCATGGCGAATGTCTCGACGGTTTTGGTCACGCCCGACTGAAGATTCATCGTGCCGCTGAAACCGCCAAGTCCAGAGCCGAGCCGGAATCCATTGGCCTTGCTGGTGGCGTTGGTGCCCCCATTGTTGCTGATGAGTGTGATTGCACCGCTGCCGCTCAGATTCGTGAGAGCCGATTTATCGGTCTGGGCGTTTATGGTTCCGGTCTGTCCGGCGGGCACGAAGATGTTTGAAAAAGTGGCGGCGTAGTTCGCATCAAGCCCGCCGCCTTGCAGCGTGGTCGTGCCCGTGCCGAGCGCACCGGCCGTCGTGAGCAGGATCGTTCCGCCGTTCACCAAAGTGCCGCCGGTGTAGCCGTTGCTGCCGGTCATCGTGAGCGTGCCCGTGCCTGTTTTCGTGAGGGTTCCCGAGCTGATGATCCCGCCGCCAGCGCTCGTGATTGTGAGTGCTTTTGTGTTGATTGAAACCGTCACCGATTTCGGATCGACCGTGCCGCTGATCGCTGCCGTGCCGCTGATCAACGTGTCGTCGAACACGACGTCATCGGTGGACATGAACTTGTCCACGAGGCTGCCGAACTTCCAGTTTTTCGTCGCATAATCCCACGCCGTGCTGTTCGAGCCGCTCCAGATCACGATGCCCGGCACACGCGGCGGCGCGGTCACGATTGCCTTCACCACGCCCGTTTCGGAGGTGTCGAACGTCGCGGTTTCGCCGTTGATTCCGCTCCAGACAAAAGTCGGATTTCCCGTCAAGGGCGTGGTGCCGCTGATCAAGGTGTAAGTGCCGCTGACCAAGCTGCCGTCAAGATAGGTGGGGACAATCCTCCAGGTGCCGCTCATGCTCAGCGAGCCGCCGGTGATTTGGAAGAGATCGTTCACACCGCCGCCGCTCGTCGTGCTGTTCGAGAGGTTCATGCGCAAGGTTCCGCTGCCGCTCATGCTGAGGCCGCCCGCGAACTGGAGCGTGCCGGGAGTTCCGTTGCCGGTGCCGAGCGAGCCGCCCGACTGCACGACCACAGGACCGCCGATGATCCCGCCACCGCCTAGCTTCGCGCCGTTTTTCACCGTCACCGTCGTCACCCCGAGGATGCCGTTCACAACAAGGCCGCCCTGGTTCACGTTCGTGGCACCGGTGTAACTCGAAGAGCCGGTGAGCGTGAGCGTGCCCGTTCCGGTCTTGGTGAGCGCCACCGTTTCGCTGATGGCTCCGGCAAAACTTGTGTCGGTTCCCAGCGCGCCGATCTGCCACGTCGTTTGCGCGCCGCTGGCGCCGGAATTGATCGAGATGGTCGCGAGACTGCTCGTGCCCGAGAGCGCGCCGATGTCGAGCGTCCCGCCCTTGAGCGAATAGCCGTGGACGTTCGGGCCGAGATTCACCTCCGCGTTGGCGTAGCCGTAGCTGTTGTTCACGCGGAAGTCGCCTCCGCCGGAGTCGGACGTTACAAAGATTCGGCCGGTGAACGCCGACCAGTTGCCTTTCAGGTCTGTGCGGACGTAGGGCGTGTAAAAAGTCAGGTCGCCATCGCCGGTCAGCGCGCCCGTCAGGTAGCAGCGTCCGTCGGCCACGATCCTGGCGGTGGCTCCGGCGGGCACGAAGACATTCCACGCCGCTGTTTCGCTCGCCTGCACGTCGGACATCGAGAGCGTGCCGTTGTCGATGGTGACCAGGCCGGTGCCGAGGCCCGATACGTTGGCGGTGGAACTGGCGAGGACGATGGTCCCGCCGTTGATCGTGGTGCCGCCCGAGTAGGTGTTGCCCTTGGCAAGAATGAGCGCGCCCGAGCCGGTCTTCACAAGCGAACCGCCGGAAAGTGTGCCGCTGATCTGGAGCGATGCGGAGGTGCTCGGCACGTCGATCGTCGCGCCGCCCGCGCCGAGCGTCAGGCTGCGGTTGGTGTTCGTCTGCGGACCCGCGAGGCTGAGAGTGCCGCCGTTGATGACGAGGTTCGTGGAACTGGTCGAAGCCGCGCCGATGGAACTCGGCAGGCCGCCATCGTTCAAGTTGTCCACCGCGAGCGTGCCGCCGTTGACGATCGTGGGGCCGCTGTAGTCGTTGGTCGTCAGGACTTGCAGCGTGCCACTGCCGGATTTCGTGAGTCCGCCAGTGCCGCTGATCGAACCGGTGCCGGTGAACGTGTAGTTGGTCGCCGGAATTGACCGTTACGCCGGAGACGGGCAGGGCGTTCGCGAGGGTAACGGTCGGGTTAAGCGCGCCGCTGTCGTCGAACGTGACGGCATCGCCCGCAACGAACTTGTCCGCCACGGAGTTGCGGAACCAGTTCGGAGTTGTGTAAAGATCCCACAGGTTCCCGGAGACGCCACCGGTCCAGACGAGGCTTGCCGGGGCGCGCGTGGAGGGGACGTTCAACACAATCGCCCCGCCTGCGGCGCTCAAGGTATATGGCGTGCCGGCGGGAACGGTGACGGCGAGATTGCCCGTGCCGCCGCTCAACGCGCCGGTGTAGGTCAGCAGTGTGTAGCTCCCCGCCGAGAGCTTCGCGTTGAGTGCGTTGACCACGATTGCGACGGTGCCGCTGAGATTCAGGTTGCCCGTGACGGCGATACGGTCGTTCGCTTTTGTGGCACCGGTCGGGTCGTCGGAGAGATCCAGCGCAAACGAAGAGCCGTCAGTCGCCGTGAGGCCGGCTCCGAACGATGTGGTGCCAGTGCTGTTCATGCCGTTGCCGGGCGTGATCGCGCCGCGATACTGCAACGTGACCGGCTGCGAGAAACGCCCCGTGCCGCCGATGCGGCCTCCGGATTTTCCGGCGGCAAGGGCGCCACCCAGATGCCGCCCCAGACCGTGACGGGGCTCTGCTGAAGGTCGCCCGAGACGAACAACGCGCCGTCCCATACCGTCGTCGCGCCCGTGAATGTGTGCGTGCCGCCGAGCGTGAGCGTGCCCGCGCCGGCTTTGGTGAGCTTCATCGCGCCTGTGAGCGAACCGGCGTTGCCGTCGAACACGTACGGCTTAGGGTTGTAAACCGTGACCGCGCCCGGTGCGAGCGCGCCATTGAGCGCGACCGTCGTCGAGTTGTCACCGCCAATGTCGAAGCGCACGGTGTCGCCGTTTGCGAACGCGCTGTTCGTGCCGTTGTCGCGCCAGCTCTGCGTCACGCCCGCGTCCCATGTCGTCGCGCCCGCACCGCCGCGCCAGACCAGCTTCGTATCGACCATCGGCGGAGGCGGAGGTGTCGTCATTCCCCAGCCGAGATAGTAATCGACGTAGCTCGCCTGCACGTAGCCTTTCGTCGTCGCCTGGCAGCGATACTGCGGGTTGTGCATCAACGTGTAGAGCCGGTTCGTGGCCGGCGTTGTCGTCGAGTAAATCCGCAGGTGCGTGTAGTCGCTTGCGATAAGCACGATCTCCTCGCGCCAGTCGCCAAACAGGTCGCCCCAGAATGCGGGCCGTCCGCCGTATGCCTGATGCGTGCTGTAGCTGCCGTTGTCGTTGTAGATAGAAAAAAGGCGGTCCGTATATCCGCCTGCGGCGTTGAATTTGTTCACCACAGGCGCGAGCGCTCCGCTGCCGGCGCCGTCGATGAACTCCCGCCCAAGATCGCCGTCCCACCACAGCCCCTCGGCGCCCAGACGGTGTCGTTGTAAATCCGAACGCCCTTCGCATTGTAGATGCCCGGCTGGGTGGAATACATCTCACAGCCTTTGTACGATCGGGTTGATGTCCAGCGCGATGCCCCGGCCGACGTCGGTGATCGAGCTTGAGTACCACTTCTTGATCATCTTGCCGTTGCCCGATTCGTAGAGCGCAGTGGCGAGCATGGTCGGGTTGTTTTGCTGGATCGCGAAAGTCTCGAGTCCGGGCCTGTCGGGGTCGATGTCGGTGATGTGGAAGCGGTCGCCGTGAGTCAGTTCCGTGTAGAAAAGCTGCGTCCCGTTGTCGTCGATGACGTGGCCGATGTCGCACACCTCGTCCTTGCCGTCGTTGTCCACGTCCGCGATGCGAATCTGGTGGCCTTCGGAGCCCGGCATCACCGCGTGATCCTGTGGCAGGCTCCAGCGCTGGGTCAGCGCGCCGTTGCGGTAATCGAACGCGGTGAAGACGCGGTAGAATGTCCCGCTGCTCGCGCGGTTGTAGCCGTAGAAGAGAACGCTCGGGCGTTGTCCGTCGAAATATGCGATCGCGCATTTGTTCGTCAGGGTGCCATGAACGGCCCACGGATTTGGTAAAGTGGCGCGGGATCTTTCGGTGCCGGTGACTCCGTCAATGACCGAGACGAACTGCGTCGTGTTGTCTCCTGCCGTGATCGTTGCGACCGGCGTGGTCGTGGTGCCGCTGGTGCCGGTGACGCCGTTTGCGGTGCGCACCAGCACTTCGGCGCGGCCATCGCCATCCATGTCAAAAACCGTGACGTTGTCCGTATCGCCGACGGAGATCGCCGATGCCCCCGGCTCGTAGAGATACTGGTTCATGCTGTTCGGCCCCATGTCCATCTGCCAGAGCAGCGTGCCGTCCCGTTTGTAGGCCTGGATGTATTGGTTCACACCTCCCGTTGTGGACAAACGATCCACGACATAATCAAACTCCCCGTCGCCATCGAGATCGCCGACCCAGCAGAACTTCACGTCGTAGGGCGGATTGGCCCCGCCGATCACCGGTTGCAGCGGCAACGCGAGATACTGCCGCGTTGGCGGGGCGGCGGGCAATGTGAACGCGACACTCGGCGTCTGCTCGACGCCGTTGATCACCGGCGCGACGTAGTAGGAGTAGCTGTAGTTCGCGAGATTCGTCGATCCGGGCGTATCGGTGTAATCGGTGGTCGTCGTGATTGGCGAGGTGTTCAGTTTCACTCCCGTGCCGCCATTCGCCGACCGGTAAAGATTGAAAGCAATGTCCGCCGGATCGTTTCCGAGAAGCCGCCATCCGACATAGACTTGGGTGCTGCTTTTCCGCATCGCGACAACGCCGCGTCCGAGATTCTCCATCTGCCTCTGCGCCTGCGCGGGGTGTGAAACAAGCAGGCTCATGGCGAGAGCCAGCGTGAGAACGGTTTTGGCGGTAAAATTCATGGGCGGAGGCGTGGGAGGGCAACTACTTTTCAGATAATCTAGCCTTCTTGCAAATCTAAGCAAAAAAGTTTGCGCGGGTGGACTCCGGAAAATTGTTCCGAAGGCTTGCCCTGCTTCGCATGCAAACCGCACACGGATGAGACTCCTCCTGAAACTCGCATTCGCCTTCTGGCTCCTGCCGGTCTCGAATCTCATCGCTCACCTGCCTTTTGAAACCAGCATGATCGCGCGGCTTCAGCACGGGGTGCTGGAGTTGTCCGTCACCTTCTCCAACAGCGCCTCGTTTCCGAGTTGAACGGTGGAATCAAGGGTCAAGCCGCTTTCGACAAAGCCCGCCCATTGCTGCTCAAACAGGCTGCGCACCTCCACAAAGTCGTCGCGACGGGAGAACCACTGGCGCTACAGCGTGCCGATGCGCGGATGAAGGCCGGCGGAGAGATCGAGTTCTTTCTGGTCCGACTGACACCCCGCCGATCGCCAGAACAAGTCAGTCGTCCGCACCAACGAAAGCAGATCCGGGCTTTCGAGAATTCTTGAAACTCGGCATCGTAGAACAATGCCGCGCCTATCTTCCCTCGCGCGCAAGCCCGGCAGCGCGTTTGTATTGAGCGCGAAAGGCATCGCTCAACTCCTTAGCCAGCTTCACCTGGTCGATCTTTTGCGGTGATTGCAGGGTTTTCCGGATCGGCCCCGATGCAGCCTCGTAGCCGACTCGCGAGAGATCCTGAAAAGCCGCCGTCGCCTGCGGCGGAAAACTTGCCGCGATCAATGCGCGCCGCGCGTCCCGCAGTTCGTCGTGCGGGTCGATGCACATCGCCCGGACGATGAAGCTGATCGTCCGGAAGAGCGGCACCGTCCATTTTTCGTGATAAACAAAAGCGTTCGCCTGCACGTAAGGATCGACTTCGGGATCGGAACGAAACGGCGCGAACTCCGGCGAATACAGCTCGCGTCGGATCGGCAGCCGGCGCAGCGCATATCGCGTCGGGCCGCCGGGCGTGCCGACCTTGAAGTTCCAAAGCTTCTGTCCGTCTGGCGACAGCACGAACTCGATGAACGCCCGCGCCAGTTCCGGGTGCGGCGCGCCGCGCAGCATGCCGATCGGATCCGCGCCCACGGACGACCCGCCGGTGGGACTCACGTATTGCAGGCGCGAGGAGCCGTCGGGTTTCCGCACCGCTTCGCTTTGGAAGCGCCCGTAGAAGTCGATGCACATGCCCGCCGCGGCGTCGCTCGATTCCACGTCGTAGGGAATCTTCGTCGCGCCGTCGGCGAAGTATCGCGCATTCGCGGAGATCGCCTGGATGAGCCGCAAACCTTCTGTCCATCCGGCTTCCACGGCTTCCTTTTCCGACGGCGCGTTTGCGGCCTTCTTCAACATCTGCTGCTGGATGAGCATCTCGAACGCCTTTGCCACCGAACCGCTCTGAGTCGGATCGGCAAGTGCGACGGTGCCGAAGAATTTCGGGTCCGCGAGATCGCTCCACTGCGCGGGCGGTTTCCCGATTTTCAATCGCGCCAGAGCATCGGTGTTGTAGCAGATGCCGAACGCTCCGAGAGCCGCTCCAATCCAGCGGCCATGCGGATCCCAGAACGGTTCGCCGCCGAGCGTTTGCGGAATGACGTTGTCGTTGAACAGCTCCGGATGCGCCTTCACGAACCCGCAATCGACGAGGCGCCCGGCCGCGGCCTGCTGGTTGAAATCGTAGGTGCCGCCTCCGAAGAAGAGATCGATCCCGCAGCTAACCTCCGATTCGAGGAAAGCCTTCCGCGCCGGGTCATCCGGCGGCGCCTTCGGGTTGTCGAACGCGCCCTCGACCGCCGAGTTCAAGGGCCGGTGCAGTTTGTTTGCCCAGTAGTTCTGAAACGCGGCGAGATACTCGGAGGCGAGATAACGCGCGATCTCGCTTGTGCCACCGGGCGTTCGCCAGTCGATACGCACGCGCTCTCCCGTTTTCGCGAACCAATGTTCGCCGAAAGCGCGGCCAAACTCGTGGCGGGTCGCCTCATTGTGCGGCGTGACGATCACCAACGTGCGGTCCGCCGTTCCGCGCTCCGCCTTCGGCCGCAGCAGAAGGGGGCCGGTCAGCACCAGCGCCAGCAGCAGAAATATAAACAGGTTTCTCGGCATCCGGTTTAAGAAATGAAGCAGGAAATCAGGAAAGCAGGAAAAGAGAGGAACTGCATTGATGTGTCATCGCGTGTCATCCTGAGCGCAGCGAAGGATCTCACAAGCGACATCGGTCGTGGTTTGCGGGATCCTTCGCTGCGCTCAGGATGACTGCCGCTTTTCCGTATCTCCGTGATTCAATCATAGCGGCAAAACGACCACGTCGTTCACATCGACCGTTGCGCAGATTTCTCGATCGTGCGCCATTTCGACGAACCGCGGGTTCATTTCGAAAATCTTCAGCGCCTTTTCTCCGGCGACGAACCGGTACTGCGCCATTTCACCGAGATAGATCGCTTCGGCGATACGACCGCGCACGGCATTTTCGCCGTCCGGCTGTGCCTGCAACCGCCACGTTTCGGGACGGATCGAAAGCGTGACGGCATCGCCGATTTTCGGCTCCATTTGGCGGCTGCAAACGATCCCGCGGAAGCTGCCGATCGCAGTTTCCACAAGCGCTCTGCCGTCAGAGCACTCGACGATTTTGCCATCGAGAAAATTGGTTTCGCCGATGAAATCCGCGACGAATTTCGACTCCGGCCTGCGATAGACCTCGCCCGGCGTTCCGACCTGCCTGATGAGACCTGCATCGAGGATCGCCAGCCGGTCGGCGATCGAAAGCGCCTCTTTTTGATCGTGCGTCACGTAAATCGCGGTGAGGCCGGACTCCTTGCAGACGCGCCGGATTTCACCGCGCATTTCCAGGCGCAGCTTCGCATCGAGATTCGACAGCGGCTCGTCGAGCAGCAGGCATCGCGGACGCACGACGAGCGCCCGCGCCAGCGCCACCCGCTGCTGCTGGCCGCCGGAAAGCTCGTTGATCTTGCGACCTGCGTAGCGGTCCATCCGCACCGACGCGAGCGCCTCCGCGACGCGCCGTTCGCACTCGGCTTTTGCGACTCTGCGTTCCTCGAGGCCGAACGCCACATTTTTCGCGACAGTCATGTGCGGCCAGAGCGCGTAGCTTTGAAACATCATCCCGGTGTTGCGCAGATGAGGCGGCACGCGCGTGACATCGTCCTCGCCAAACAGCACCGAGCCTTCGTCCGGAATGTAAAATCCCGCGATGCTGCGGAGCAGTGTCGTCTTGCCGCAACCGCTCGGTCCGAGCAGGAAAAAAATCTCGCCCTGTTCGATGCGCAGATTGATTCGATCGAGCGCGACCGAGTCGCCGAATCGCTTGGTGAGGTTTTTGATCGAGACCGAAATCATTCTCGCCCGAATCGTAGCCGAAGCCGCCCGGATGCAAAGCCGCGAAATCGCCCGACACAATTTGCTCGCGCGGAAGGGTTAACATCCGGTATTTCTCCGGGCATGATTTACCGTGATTATCTGATCATCGGGGCAGGACAGGCCGGCGTAAGCGTCTGCGAGGGCGTTCGGGCGCACGACAAAAAGGGCGGCATCGTTCTCATCGGCAACGAATCTTGCCTGCCGTATCAGCGTCCGCCGCTGTCGAAGACTTTTCTGAAAAGCGCGAAGCCATCGACCGAGAGCCTCCAAATTCACGACGCCGCGTGGTTTGAAAAGAATCACGTCGAGGTCCGGCTCAACACGTCGGTCACTGCATTCAACATCGACCGCCACATCGCCGTGCTGACGAACGGGCAGGCGATTGAATTCAAGAAGGCGTGCCTCGCGACGGGCTCCCGCGCGCGGCGTCCGGCAGTGGCCGGCGCGGTGCTGGGCAATGTCTTTTATTTGCGCTCGGTTCGCGACGCGCTCGCCATCAAGGAGGTCGCCGCAACCGGCAAAGGGGTCGTTGTTGTCGGCGGTGGATTGCTCGCAATCGAGGCGGCGGCGGCGCTGACCGAGGCGAAGGTGAAAGTGACGCTCCTGAACCGGCATCGCACCATCTGGCAGAAGCGGCTCGATCAGGAAACCTCGGAATGGCTCACCGATTATGTTGCTCGAAAAGGCGTGACGCTCATGATGGGCGAGGACTTGAACGGCTTCGAGGGCAAGACCGTTCTGAAAAACATCCAGACGAAAAGCGGCAACCGGTTTCCGGCGGAGATGGCGCTGGTCGCGGTCGGCGGCGAGCCGAATCTCGACCTGGTGCTGAACACGCCGCTCAGCAGTCCGGGCGGGACGCCGGTGAACGAATACCTCGAGACCGATGAGAAAGGCATTTACGCGGCGGGCGATGTCGCGCTGTTTCCGTGCCGGGTTTTCGGCGGTGTGCGCCGGGTGGATCATTGGGAAAACGCGCTCGAGCAGGGGCTCGTTGCCGGTGCCAACATGACCGGCAAGAAGCGCATCAAATACGACTGCGTGCCGTATTATTCGAGCGGGATGTTCGATTTGAACTTCGAGTTCTTCGGCGATTTCCGGCTGCCGGCGTCCCGCATCGAATTCAGCGGCGACCGCGCGAAGAAGAAATTTGTACTCCGCTTTTTCATGGGCACGAAGCTCCACGGCATCATGCATTGCAACCAGGACGAGGCGCACGGAAAAGCGGCGAGAGAGGAACTGCGAGGGGCGAAGAAGTAGATTTGCAGCCGCGCACTTGTAGCCTGGGTCTGAGACTCCGGTGAAAGCAGGCGGGGGCCCTGGCCACGGGGAGAGCGTGGGAGGTACGGGCAACCGCAGCCGGGGTCTCAGACCAACTCTCGAAGAAAAGAGGACTATTGGCCCCCGCCGTGCATACCTGATGGCGCGTCATTCTGAGCGAAGCGAAGAAACCCGCAATCCACGCCGAGCGACGTTTGCGGGGTTCTTCGCTTCGCTCAGAATGACGCGCGTGAGGGATGGTTCAATCAAATGGAGAGTCCACTTATTCGTGCAAAACGGTATCAGACCGCCGGCTACAGCAGAGCGCAGTTGTAGCCGGGTCTGCGACCCCGGTGCGATGCGTTCCGGGCAGCGGGCTCAATGCCCTCCGAAGAATCGTCGGAACGAGCGGAGGAAATTCTCTCGAACGGATTGATCCGACGGCTCCGCGCGACGCACCGGAATTGATCGCCTGCGCGAATCGAACTCGTCAGCCGGATATTTCTGCGTCTGCGCGGCGTTCATCACGTCGATCCAGATGGGCAGGGCCAGCGCCGCGCCGTAGCCTTTTGAGATGATCGTCTGCGGCTGGTCGAGGCCGACCCAGACACCGCACGTCAGCGACTTGGTGTAACCGACAAACCATGCATCGTGATAGTCGTTCGTCGTGCCGGTCTTGCCCGCCGCGGGTTTGTTCCAGCCGAGCGAACGGGAAGTGGCTGCGGTGCCGCGATCGAGCACCTGGGCGAGGATCGCATTGATGTCCGAGCAGACGCCGCCGTCGAGCGCGGGCGCGGTGATGTGCGCGGCTCGGTAAAGGACGGTGCCGTACTGGTCGTCGATGCGCTCGATGATGTTCGGCTGTTTCCGCACGCCGTTGTTCGGGAAAACGGTGAAGGCGCTCGTCATTTCTTTCAGCGTCGTCTCAAACGCCCCCAGAAAGATCGCCGCGTTGCGCGGTGGTTTGCCCAGGCCGACGGCGGCAGCGGTGCGGCAGACTTTATCGACGCCCGCGTATTCGCCGACGCGCACGCTCATCGTGTTGCGCGAATGGATCAGCCCTTCCTGCGCGGCCATGGGTCCGCGAAACGTGCCGTCGGAATTCGACGGGCTCCAGTTGCCAATGCGCACAGGCCCGTCATTGATCGAGTCGTCCGGCGAGAGCCCTTGCGCGAATGCGGTCGCATACACGAACGGCTTGAACGTCGAGCCGGCCTGGCGCTTCGTAAGCAGCGCGCGGTTGTATGTGCTCTCGCGGTAATCGCGCCCGCCGACGATCGCGCGAATGCCGCCGGTGCGGTTGTCGATGACGACCACCGAGCCTTGCAGATACGGCGTGTCCGCGTTCTCGTCGTGCGACTGTGCGTTGAATTGCGCGCGCGTCGTGTGTCCGTAGCCGGGCCGCTGCTCGATCTTTCGCAACTGCGTTTCAACAGCCGCCGCCGCTGCTTTTTGAATCTGCGGATCGATGGTCGTGTAAATTTTCAGCCCGCCCTCCTCGACCTGATCGTCGCTGAGAAGCACGTCGAGTTCGCTCAACACCGCGGCCATGGCGTAGTTCTCCTGGATCGCCGGCGCGCGCTTCGACGAGACCGCGACCTTCGACTTGAGCGCCGCGTCGGCCTGGTCGCGCGTGATCATTTTCAAATCCACCATGCGATTGAGCACCGCGTCGCGCTGGGCGTATGCGCCCTTCAGATTGCGGAACGGCGAGAAGCGGTTCGGGCTGCGGATGAGACCGACGAGCATCGCAGATTCCGAGAGGTTGAGATCGGCGGCGTGTTTTCCGAAGTAGGCGAGGCTGGCCGTCTCGACGCCGTAGAAGCCCGAGCCGAAGTAAATGCGGTTGATGTAATTCTCGAGGATCTGCTGTTTCGAGAAATGGTTCTCCATCCGCAGCGCAACGAACGCCTCAAGAATTTTCCGGTGCAGGTTCCGTCCGCCGAGCGGCAGACTGTTGCGGGCGAGCTGCTGCGTGATCGTGCTCGCGCCTTCGCGCACCAGCCCATGCACCGCGTTGCGTGCCATGGCCCGCGCAATGCCGATCGGATCGACGCCGTGATGTTTGTAAAAGCGCGTGTCCTCGCGCGCGAGAAGCGCCTGGACGAAATGCTTCGAGACTTTGTTGAGCGGAACCACGACGCGGTTCTCGCCCTGCAACCGGCTGTAGTAGCGCCCGTCCATGTCGAACACCGTCGAGCGCTCGATCATCGTCTCGACGTCCTTGAGATCAAACGTCCAGGCCCAGATGCCGTAAACCACGCAACCGATCAAACCGGCTGCGAACGCAAGCACGAGGAGGCGGTTGCGGAGCTTGAATTTCGTCTTGGTTTTTTTGGCCACGGAGAAAAGCTTGGAGTAATGGAGCGATGGAGTAATGGAAAAACTCTCGCGAACGAGCAACCCCTAATCCATTACTCCAATTCTCCATCACACCATTTTTCCACTTCCCGTGCGCATCGACATCCTCACGCTTTTCCCGAAAATCTGCGAAGGCGCGCTTGCCGAGAGCATTATGAAGCGGGCGCAGGACAAGCGGATCGTCTCGATCGCGACCCACAACATCCGCGACTGGGCCCGCGACAAACACCACGTCACCGACGACACCCCGTATGGCGGCGGGCAGGGGATGGTGATGAAGCCGGAGCCGATCTTCGAAGCCGTGGAGGAAATTCGGAACGCGGAAGTCGGAATGCGGAACGAAAGAGGCTCCTATCCGCAATCCGCAATCCGCAATCCGCAATCAAAAATCGTCCTGATGTCTCCCGCCGGTCGCCGGCTCGACCAAAAAATCGCCGCCGCCTACGCGCAGGAATCGCACGTCATCGTTGTATGCGGTCACTACGAAGGCGTGGACCAGCGCGTGGTGGATCACTTGATCGACGACGAGATTTCCATCGGCGACTACGTGCTGACCAACGGTGCGATCGCCGCGATCGTCTTCGTCGATGCCATCGTGCGACTGATCCCCGGCGTGCTCGGCGACGAAGGCTCGGCCGCTGACGATTCCTTCGCTCAGGGGCTTCTCGAGTTCCCCAGTACACGCGCCCCGTCGAATACCGCGGCTGGCGCGTTCCGGATGTTCTGCTATCGGGAAACCACGCCGCCATCGCGAAATGGCGCACGGAGCAATCGCTCGAAAAGACGAAGCGCAACCGGCCGGATTTGCTGCGCGGCTAAATGTCGCAATAGTGGGTCATGGGGCGGGATGTGGTGAACTGCACCAGCTTGTGCGCGAATTATTCCTCCTTCATTACCATGCACTTCCACCTTGCATCAACCGCTCAAGCATCGCCCGCAGCGGTGCCTCCGCCATGATGGGAAGCACGTCAAAGGCGACCGGAACGCCCTCACGAAACGCGAAATTGGCGGGCCGCGCATCAAAGAGCGCGATCTGGCCGTCGAAGTAAACGTGCTCGTCCGGGACTTTCTCAAATCCCCTGCCGCGCAGGTATTCCCGCAAAGGCCCCGGCTCCGGTGGCTCTCCCGGCACCCAGGGCTGGCTGATGATAAAGGATGGAAAGCCCGCCCGCATTTCCGTGGCGGCGATGATTCGCACGCTGTCGCCGAACAGTTCGTTTGAGAGCCGCCAGCGCTCCAGATATTCCAGCGGCGCGGCATCAAGCAGCGAGGGAAGCCCCAGACGGTTCAGACCCGGCACGCGACCAAACACCGGGGGGCGCGTGATCTTGGTGATGCAGCCCGTGGACGGCTCCGGGCGGACGAGATGCTCTACGCCGCCTTCGGTCGCGCCTGCGGCTGCCTGCTCCCACGGGAGCCAGACCCCGCGCCCGCGTGCCCACTGCCCGACGGCTTTTTGCTGTGTGCCAAATCCGAACGGCGGCCCGCCTCCACTTGCGCGTAAAATTTCTCGGAGGTCAGTGGCGGTGGATTCCGGCGCTGCGCCGCCATTTCCTCCGCCATCTGTTTGTTCGGGATCATGATGGGGAGAGGGTTTCATGCTTTGGGACGCCGCGCAACGGTTTTTCCGGCTACGCCAGCTTGTGCGCGATTTGGTCGTCGAGGATTTCCTGCACGGTTATGGCGACAATCACGCGGTGTTCTTCGCGAAAGAAGCGCGTGATTTCCGTGAGGGCGTCGCTGGAAAAATCGAAGCTTACGAAGAAACTCTTCTCGCATTTCGCGCGGCGCATGGCGGTCTCGAAGGCGTCGATGTCGGCGCGGTCGGCTTTGTCCTTCTGCTTCACCTGGATGTTTCGTAATTAAGCCAGATACTCACGAACCATTGTTGCGGTTAAGCCACCGCTTTTTGTGAGGAACCGCTGAACGCCGTCAGGCCCTAAAGTAAGTTGGAGCGGAGCGCGCAGTTTCGCTTCCACAATCGCCACCAAAGCTTCCGCTTCAAGGAGGATAACTTCGCTAACCTCTGTCTCCATTTTGATCGAGGCAATCGTGTCATCAAAATCATCAGCGAACGAACTCGAAACAATGACGTAGTAAATGTTTCTATAGCGGCGGCTCAACTCGCGGCTCTGAGTGGTGATGTATTGTCGGATCGTTCGGTCGTCAGTGCCCATGCTGTATGAATTCGCTCGGACCTTCGCGTCCCATAAAATGGCGTAGCTATCATCGAGCGCTAACGCTCGTCCATCTGGAACGCGCCCCTGCCCCTGCCCCATAAGTTTGGTTTCGTAGCCCAGTATCGTAAAAGCTGCGTCAACATACCTTTCAAAGGCTCTCTCAAGGCTCGTGCCGGAACGCTTCGCCGCCTCAACCAACGATTCTTCGTGGCGAGCCATAGCCGGGAGAATAGCAACAATCGGCGGAACGTAGCTTTCAGGCAAATGTTCAAAGTTCGCAGGCATGATGAGATTTTCAGTCGTCTCGACCAGTAAAGGTTCAACTATCGCCTGCTCTCCATTGCCCTTAAACCAAAAGACATGTTCGACATTGTAGAGGCCAAAAAGCCGCTTGCTTGCCTCGCTGAATTGCTTCACCAAAACTTCGTGAATCCGCTTGAACACCAAATAATCTTTCGCAACGTCCCCCAGCGGTTGCCAGATGTTTAGATCCCTCATCGCTTGCACTGAGCTTGTGTAATAAACCGGCCACACTTCGCGGTTTTGAATCTGCCAAAAGTATGAAAGAAAAAATGGAACGCTTCCCATTCTTGGTGCGCCGTATCGAGTATTGCCTCCATCAACCCACTGATCTCCCAACCGCTTGATGTAGCTAAGGAATGTCTTAATTCTGCTGGACGCTATTTCCTCATTCGCCGGAACGGCTAACGCGGATTTTAGTTCTTGATCACATTCTTCAGTATCGTCAGCCACATTGACCACCATGTTGAAGAACATTTGACCGTTAAATCCATTGAATCCCCAAAGCTTGTTACGTGCGTTTATGCCATTTATTTTGGATTTGAAATCGGCGAGCACGATCTTGCCTGCAAGGTAATCGGCAAGTAGTGGCTTCAATTCACTCTCGATGAGCTTAACGCGCTTCTCATCAAGCTCCACGTCGAGTTCCACCGGCGTTTTGCCCTCTGGCCCACCAGGCGCAGAGAGATACTCGTTCATCACTTCCAGCGCCCGTTTGCTTTGTTGTTCATTGATCGGGTTCATGTCGTTTCTTTCTTTGTAATCTCGATCCAGTCGCAGTGGTAGTAGAAGCTGCCGGTTTTCTTGAGCACGCGGGCGAGTTGCACGCAGCGCGGACGCATGTAGTCGATGTAGGCGCGGGTGCTTTCGTGGCGATCCTCGAAGGCGCGTTTCTCTTTCGTCTCGCCCCAGAAGACCCAGTAGTTGCGGTTCGAGTTGAAGGGTGGGTCGATGTAGATGACATCGACACACGCGTCGGGGAGTTTTTCCAGTTGCTCCAGATTGTCGCCGCAGTAAATGACGCGCGTATCGACGAGCGCGGAGGGTTTTGCCGATGCCATGCGCGATTGTTGAACGATGCAGGCGGCTGTCGTCAATACGCGATCATCTGCTTTGCAGTCATTGGCTCAAGCCGGCGCAGGATAGCATGGGGCCGGGGAAACCGGGGCCTCCTGGCATGATGTCCGCTGAAAGGAATCCACCACATGAGCGCCTCACTTCATTCCTGTGAACTCGAACCGGCTCCGGAGCGTTTGGAGCATGACGCTGCGGCGGAGCATGAAATCATCTGGCTCGATGACAAGATCGACAGGACGACTCGCGATCGGATTGAGCAAAGTCGGGTTGCCCAGAGGCGTATGGTGGTGGCGACGGGCGCCGTCGAAGCCGAGGAGCGCCTCGAAAGCGGGGCGGTGGACGGTGTGCTCGTGAATTTGCGCGACGTGGATGAAAGCGTCCGGTTTTTGCAGCAGGTGGCGGCGCGCCAGCCGTTCGTGCGGCGTTTTCTTTGCGCCGCCCCGCAGGAAACGACGCCGTTGATCGCGGCGCACAACAGCATCATTCCGCGAGGGTGGCATCAGCCGGTGATCGATGACGCGGTGAGCCGGGGCTTTGCCATTTCTCAATGGGAGGCGAATCCGTCGCTGGTGAGCGTTTTCAGTTACATCCGCAACATCCCGACCCTGCCCACGGTTTACACGCAGATCACGGAGGCTCTCCAACGCGACGATTGTTCGGCAGAGGAGATCGGGCGGCTCATTTCGCGCGAGCCGGCGATCACGGCCAAGCTGCTCCAGTGCGTGAATTCAGGCGCGGCCGGTCTGAGCCGGCGGATCAGCAGTCCGCGCGAGGCGGTGATGTTTTTCGGTACGGCCCGGGTCCGCTCGCTTGTGCTCTTGAGCAGCCTGTTCGTGAAGTTCGATGGCAGCCGGTGCGCCTCCTTTTCCACTGAGAATTTCTTCAAGAAGAACCTGGAGATCGCAGGCTGGTCGTCGTCGATCACAATGGGCGAGACCCAGGACAAAAAGATGGCCGACCTGTCGTTCACGGCGGGATTGCTGCATGGCTTTGGCATTCTGCTGCTGGCCGCGAATCTGCCGGAGAGTTACGACCAGGTGCTGAGGACTGCCGCGGAGCGCCGGGTCGGCGTGGAGAGGATCGAACTCGAGACCTACGGCGCGACACATTGCGACGTCGGCGGTTTCATCCTCGGAAAGTGGGGCATCCCGTTCCCGATCATCAGTGCGGTCGCGTGGCACAGCGTGCCGTACCGGTGTCACCACACGGAGTTCACGCCGCTTTGCGCGGTGCATATTGCAAAGGCGGTCGAGGGATACGTTCGCACCGGTGAACTCGCTTACGACCGCATCTACGCCGAACGCCTCGGTCTCAGCGCGGACAAGATCCAGAACTGGGCGCGGCGTCTGATGGGTGAGTCGTTGTATTGGTAGGGCGCGGCGTGGCGTGGTGGATGATTGCCATACGCAGGGGTGACCGCGATTCCGCATTGCGGCAGGAACAGCGAGTCATTCCGAGGCGCTCACAAAACGGGTTTTTGCTGGCGGCGGCAATGAACTCCGGGGGCGCTTCCCAAAAGCATCGCCGGCGTGTTTCGCGCGGAGCGCTTTGGAGTGCGCGGACTTGTCCGCGCTTTGAGGCAGGAGGAGACTTGTCTCCGTGGACGGGATGTCTGCGGGTGTGCGGTGTGGTCTCCCGCCGCGCGGACAAGTCCGCTCCTCCGCAAAGCGGCGTCAAGCCGCCGCAGTCCAAAGCGCGGCGCGCGAAAGGTTCGGCATCCGGGGCGGGTTCATTGGCAGCGCGGCGAGGAATCTCACAACTCACACTGAGCGTCATTTGCGGGATTCCTCGCCGCGCTCGGAATGACATGCGGTGCTTCCGAGCAACTGCCGCAAAGCGCGGCGGTGGGGCGATGGCATCGGGATGCCTTCGGCAGAATCGAACCAGCACTGGTTTTCGCCAATTCGTTTCGGAGGTTTTCCGGCAAACACCTTGAGCGTGATCCGGTGGTGTGTGAATGGGTAGGTGAGTTGGAGGAGGGGATGATTTGTGAATTTTGAATTTCGATTTTCGATTGAGGGAAGCTTCCACAGGCCACGCCAGCGATTCCCGGTTTCCTGTTCGAGCAAAACCTTTCCGCCGCGCGTGATGAATGCGCACTCGTCCGTAAGTGCGACGGTTTTTCTTCGCGGCTTTTTCACCGGGAGGCATTCCGGATTCTTCGTCTGGCAAAACGCGCGCACCGGACAAATCAGGCACTTGGGTTGACGCGGCGTGCAGAGGAGCGCGCCTAGTTCCATCAGCGCCTCGTTGAAAACGCCCGCGCCCTTCTTCGGCTGCAAATCTTCAGCGATGCTCCAGAGCACGGCCTGGCCGTTGGCGGTGTCAACCGGCGTTTGCTCATCGAAAAGGCGGGTGAGCACTCGCGCGATGTTCGCGTCGAGAATTGGCGTCGAGTGGTCAAAGGAGAAAGTTGCGACAGCACCGGCGGTGTAACGCCCGATCCCCGGCAAGGCGCGGATCGCATCAAGATCATGCGGCATTTGTCCCTCGTGTTCCGTAATCACGATCCTTGCGGCGCGATGCAGGTTTCTGGCACGGGAGTAGTAGCCGAGTCCCTGCCAGGCGTGGAGAACCTCCGCTTCGGACGCAGAGGCGAGCGCTGCGAAATCGGGGAAGCGCTGCATCCAGCGCGAGAAGTAGCCGATCACCGTCGCCACCTGCGTCTGCTGGAGCATCATTTCGGAAACCAGGATCGCGTAGGGATCGCGCGTGTGCCGCCACGGCAGGTCGCGCCCGTTTTTTTTGAACCACGCAACAAGCCGCGAACGAAAAGCGCTCCGGGCGGACGCGCCTGAAAGTCTGTTCGGCGCCGGCGGTTTTTGTGGACGCACTATTTCCTCGTTCATCTTTGGCGGTTCGTGTTCTAGTTTTCGGCGCTGTGTCTTCCAACGAAAAACCGATGACCCTTTTCACGTCGCCGCTCACCCCGGAGCAGGCGGCGAAGCTCAGGAAGTTGCTCGAAGCGGACGGCTACCAGTTCGAGCCGAAGCCCTACACGCTCTACTACGCGTCGAAGGACAAGCTGAATGTCGCCGTTTACGAGAAAGGCCCGAAGGTCGTGCTGCAAGGGAAGGGGACGGAAGAGTTCGTGCGGTTTCGGCTCGAACCGGAGGTGCTCGGCGAGGCGAAACTCGGCTACGAGGAAGTCCTCAATCCGGAGATGTTCGAGGCGCACTTCGGCATCGACGAAAGCGGCAAGGGGGACTTTTTTGGACCGCTCGTCATTGCCGGTGTCTATGTGGACCGGGGCATCGTGCGCGCCTTCATGGAGGCGGGCATCCAGGACAGCAAAAGGATCGGTTCCGACGCGCGAATCCGCAGCCTCGCGAAAATCATCAAGACAACGCAGGGCGCTGTGAATTCCGTCGTCGAGATCGGCCCGGCAAAATACAACGAGCTTTACGAGAAAATCGGCAACCTGAACAAGCTCCTCGCCTGGGGCCACGCGCGTGTCATCGAGAACCTCGTCACGCAGCGACCGGATTGTCCGCGCGCGTTGTCCGATCAGTTCGCGAATCCGCGCCTGATCCAGAACGCGCTGATGAAACAAGGCCGCACGATTGAATTGCACCAGCGCACGAAGGCGGAGTCCGATCTGGCGGTTGCGGCGGCGTCGATTCTTGCGCGCGAACGTTTCATCGACTGGCTGGACAACACCGGCAGGGCTTTTCAGAAAAAAATCCCGCGGGGCGTGTCGGCGCAGGTAAAGCAGGTCGCCCGCGATCTTGTCTCCTCGAATTCCGCCGACGTTCTCACTCGCGTCGCAAAGACGCACTTCAAGACAGCCTCGGAAATCGCGCCGGAAAGATTTCCTCCGAAATTGGTTGAGGATTGATCTTCCCAAACGCCCGGGCACGTGCATAGTTTCCGCCCCGTATGGCTACACTTACAAAACGGGATTTAGTTGTGATGATCAGCAACGAAACAGGGATGGTGCAGCATCAAGTGCTGGATGTCATCCAGAAGACGCTCAACCACATCACCGACGCGCTGGCGAAAGGCGACGTGGTCGAACTTCGCAACTTCGGCATACTCGAAGTGCGTCTCACGAAGGCAAGGGTCGGGCGCAATCCCAACGTGCCCGGAAGCAGGTTTGAGATCCCGCCGCGCGCGACGGTGAAATTCAAGAGCGGCAAGATCATGAAGCAGAAGGTCTCGAAGCTCTCGAACACCCTCAAGCGCGGCAAAGCCTAGCCGGACGCCAGCGCGCGGACGCGCAAACCTCAAGTCCGCCTTTTTTCATCCCATCCGCCTCCGGATGCCGCCCGGGGTGGGTTGTCGGCCAGTTTTTCAAGGGCGATATCACATCGTTCCCGCGCACGAGACGTGCTTTCACGGAGTTAGTCATGGAATCTCTGTTGTCCAACGCCATCCAAGTCGCTTCACGCGAAACGAATGAGCACAGAGAACTGAACAAGTTGAGCGTGCTCGTTGCCGATGACGAGGATCGCGTGGTCAACATCCTGACCATTTCGTTGAAAAGCCTGGGGCACGAGGTGATCGCCGTGGCCGACAACGGAGAAGACGCCGTGACTCTCGCGCGTGAGAAAAATCCGGACCTGATCATTCTGGACATCGACATGCCGCGCCTCGACGGCATCAATGCCGCAAAGCAGATCCTTGCCGAGTCGAGCGTGCCGGTCGTCATCAGCAGCGGACGCACCGATCCGGAGACTTTGCAGCGTGCTCGCAAGCTCAACATCCAGGCCTACCTCGTGAAGCCGTTCAGCCGCGCCCAGCTCAGCTCCGCCATCATCATGGCAGTCGCCCAGCATCAAAATCTCCTCACCGCGAAGATGAAAATCGCGGAACTGACGGATGAGATCCGGGTCGTGAAATCGGTGGATCTTGCGGTGGAGTTATTGATGGAAAAATTTCGCATCGACCGGAAGGAAGCTCTCGAAAAGCTGGAGATGGCGGCGCTGGCGCGACCCTGTTCGCTGGTCGATGCGGCCACTGCGATCAGCGCGACGTTAAGCTCTCACGAACCGGTTCTTGTCTGATGAAATGCTTCCCCGAAACCGGCATGACAGATCCGGTCGCTGCCGCAACCTCCGACCTTATGCACCTTCCACTACCCGTTGACCGCGATTTCAGTTTGGAGAAGAAGTCTGAGTTGCACGACGTCTTCGCCGAGCTGTTTGAGAACTCGCACGACGTCATCATCACCCTGGCGCGCGACACGACCATCACGCTTCTCAACCCCGCCTTCGAGACCATCACCGGCTGGCAGCGCAGCGAATGGCTCGGAAAAGTATTTCCGCAACTGGTGCATCCCGACGACCTGCCCAGGGCGGCGCAGATCGTTAAATCGGTGATTCTCGGAAACAAGACAGACACATTCGACCTTCGGATTCGTGGCAAGTCCGGCATGTTCAACAGCATTGAATTCACCGTAGCTCCGCGGCAGGTGGACGGAAAAATCGTTGGGTTGCTGGGCATCGGTCGGGATGTCACCCAGCGCAAACACGTCGAGTCTGCGCTGAGCGAATCCCAGGCGCGCTGGCGATCGATCGCACAGAATGCTCCGGACACGATCATGACCGTGGATCACGACGGCACGATTCTTTTCATCAACCGTTCGATCAGCGAATACGGCGGAGGACGCGCGATCGGCACGACCATCTTCCAAAACGCGCCGCCCGAGTATCACGAAACACTGCGCATCGCTTTGCAGCGCGTCATGGAAAGCGGCGAGACGGTCAGTTGCGAAGTGGCAGGAAACGCCGGGGGGCCAACGAACAGATGGTATTCAATGCGAATGGGGCCGATCCGCAACGAGGACTCCATTGTCGCCGCGACGCTCATCCTTACCGACATCACCGAACGCATGCGCGCCGAGGCGGATGTGCTCGAATGGAAGAATCGTTATGAGGCGGCGATCCAGGCAAGCGGCCACATTCTTTACGACTGGGATCCCACGGCCGACGAAATTACCTACGGCGGCAACGTGGAGAAAACGCTCGGATTCACTGCGGAGGAACTCAACGGGCCGCTTTCGCGCTCCATGGCGCTGATCCATCCGGAAAACCGCGCCGCGATGGAACTGGAAATTCAGTCGGTGCTCTTTTCCCGAAGTCCTCTCCACGTCGAGTACAGGGTGCAGAAAAAGGACGGCCAGTATTGCGTCGTGCGGAACGACGGCTACTTCGTGCTCGATGCAAACGGGAACATCGCCCGCATGGTCGGGTTCATCGTCGATATTTCCGCACAGCGGGCGCTTGAAGATCAGCTCCGGCACTCGCAAAAAATGGAGGCGTTTGGGCGGCTGGCCGGCGGGGTGGCGCACGATTTCAACAACCTGCTCACGGTCATTTCCGGCTATAACGAAATTGTTCTGCACGATCTGAGTCCGAACGACCCGCGTCGCGATTGTGTGGAGGAAATCGGCAAGGCGGCGGAGCGCGCATCCTCGCTCACGGCGCAGTTGCTGGCGTTCAGCCGCCAGCAGGTGTTGCAGCCGAAGGTTTTTGAAATCAACTCGGTGTTCAGCGACGTGAGCAAAATGCTCAGGCGGCTGATTGGTGAGGACATCAAGCTCGTAACGGTGCCATCCCCTGAGCGTTCGTGCGTGAAGGCCGATCTCGGCCAGCTCGAAAACGTGCTTGTCAACCTTGCCGTGAACGCGCGCGACGCGATGCCGCAGGGCGGGACGCTGACGATCAAAACGGCGATCGTGAAGATCGATCCAAACGATCCGGAAATCGCGGAGGGGCTCAAGCCGGGCGAGCACGTCTTGTTGACCGTCAGCGACACGGGTACAGGGATCCCGCCGGAGGTGCGGAAGCAAATCTTCGAGCCGTTTTTTACCACGAAGGCGGTCGGGCGCGGCACGGGACTCGGCCTTGCCACCTGCTACGGAATCGTCAAGCAAAGCGGTGGCCACATCTCCGTGGAGAGCGAGGTGGGCAGCGGAACGACTTTCAAGATTCATCTGCCGCGAGTCGAGGAACCGCACGCATCGGATGTGGCGCTGGAAAGCATGAACAAACTCCAGGGCGGCACGGAAACGATTCTTGTGGTGGAGGACGAACCGATGGTGCGCAGGCTGGCGGTTGCCATCCTGATTGATCTCGGCTACCGCGTGCTCGAAGCGGCGAATGGCGAAGAAGCGTTGCGTGTCGCGCAGGCAAACAAAGGCAGTTCGCTCGATCTGGTCATCACCGACATCGTCATGCCGGGCATGAGCGGAAAAGCCCTTGCGCTTTGGATTCGCTCCACTTTTCCGCAGGTGAAGATCCTTTTCACCTCGGGCTATCCGAATCACGAACTCGATGAGGAGGATGCGATCGGCGCAAACGCCCTGTTCATGCCGAAGCCGTTTGCCCCCAAAAAGCTGGCGGAGCATGTGAGACTTCTGCTGGACCAGGCGGCTTGATTTTTTCGGCTTCCCGCCGCTTCTGAACTTTTCAACCCTGCGACGTCCCGGTTAAGCTGCGCGCGGCATGAGCAGCAAAACCAGAATTCTCGTCGTCGATGACAACCCGGACATGCTCCTGCTCTGCTCCCGGGTGCTTCGCGATGCGGGCTACGAAGTGTTCGTGGCGGCTACGGGGGAGGAGTGCATGAGGGCCGCTTACGAAAAGCAGCCCGATCTCGTTCTGCTCGACGTGGTGTTGCCGGGCATGAGCGGCTTCGAGGTGTGCAACAGAATCAAAACCGATCCGGCGATGACCGGCATTTTTGTCGTTCTCATTTCCGGCAAGGTGACTTCAACGGAAAGTAAAATCGCGGGACTCAACGCGGGAGCGGATGAATACCTTTCGCGCCCGATTGCGATGCCCGAGCTGCTTGCCCGCGTGGAGGCGATGGTGCGGATTCAGAAAAGCGAAGCGGCGCTGCGCGAGGTGCAGGAAAGTCTGGAACGGCGGATCACGGAGCGCACGGCGGAACTTTATGCGAGCGAGAAACGTTTTCGCACACTCTTCGAAACAGCGCCGGAAGTTGTCTTCTCGCTGAACCGCGACGAAATCATCACGTCCCTCAATCCCGCGTTCCAGGTGCTCACCGGATGGCCGTGCAAAGAATGGCTCCAGAAGCCTTTTTTGGCCTTGGTGGATCCGCGTGACGAGGCGCTTGCCTCCGGCATCCTGGGCGAAATTCTCGAGGAAAAAAGCGCGAGGGCGGTAGAGTTGCGAATTCGCACGCGGTCGGGGAGTCCACTCGTCGCCGAATTCACTGCTGCGCCATTTATCGAATCGGATGAGGTGAAGGGGTTGTTCGGATTCGGGCGCGATGTCACCGGGCGCAAACGCTACGAGGCTTTGCTGCGCGGACTTTCACGCAGACTGCTCGAAACTCAGGAGTCCGAGCAACGTCGCGTGGCGCGCGAACTACATGACAGCGTGGGCCAGTTGCTGGCCTCCGCGCACTTTCGCGTGCAGGCGATCGAGAATGAACTGACCGATCAAAAGCAACTGCGAGAGACGGTGAAGGCGCGGCGACTGCTCGATTGCGCGATGAACGAGGTGCGGCGCATCTCGCACAATCTGCGGCCCAGCGAACTGGACGACCTCGGGTTGGTGCCGACGATCCGCAGCGCGTGCGAGGATTTCCGCGAACGAAACGGCGTAGCCTTCGACCTGAAATTTTTCGGGGTGTCGAAGCGTCTTTCGCCCCAGATCGATCTCACTCTCTACCGCATCGTGCAGGAGGCGCTCAGGAACATCGAGAAACACGCAAAAGCGACGCGCGTCTCGTTGAGCCTCACGCGCAGGAGCGGCATGGTCACCTTGAGCATTGCGGACAACGGCAAGGGGTTCAACCCGCTCTCAGAGCGTCCGAGGCGATCGAAACGAAGCGGGCTTGGACTTGTGAACATGCGCGAACGCGCCGGTTTCGCGGGTGGAACTTTTCGCGTGGAAGCCAGCCCGAAAAAGGGAACTGCCATTATCGTGCAGGTTCCCTTAAAGAAGAAATCCGATGAACCGTAAGAAGATCCGAATTCTGCTCGCCGATGATCACCCCATGGTGCGCGAAGGCATCCGCTCGTCGCTCTCCGCGCATTCGCGTTTCGAGATCGTGGGTGAAGCCGGCGACGGCGCGGAGGCGGTTCGCATGACGAAGAAGCTCGCCCCCGACATCGTGCTCATGGACATCAACATGCCGCGTGGAAACGGACTCGAAGCCACGGAAAAATTGAGCCGCGAAGCGCCCAAGGCAAAGGTGCTGATCCTGACAATGCACAACAAGAAGGAATACGTCTTGCAGATGGTCCGATGCGGGGCGCGCGGTTACGTGCTGAAGGATGCTTCTCCACAGGAACTCGTGCGCGCGATCGAGACCGTGGATGGAGGCGAGGCTTTTTTCAGCGAGGGAATCGCGCAGGTCGCGCTCACGGATTACGTGGACTCTGCCAGGGTAAAGAAGCCGGCCACCAAGGAAGAGAGGCTCTCGGCGCGGGAGCGACAGGTGCTGGCTCTTATCGCGCAGGGATTCAGCAACAAGGAAATCGCCTCCCGTTTGGGAATCAGTGTCCGGACTGTCGAGACTCATCGCGAGAGAACCATGGGCAAGCTCGACATTCGCACGGTTGCCGGACTCACGAAATTCGCGATCGCGAATAAGCTGATCGAACTCGACTAACGCTCAGGTGGCGGGGGCGGTTGATTCTTGGGGGGTTGTCCGTAATTCATCCGACATCAAAAATCCGTAGTGACCCCAATTGCCCGCGCATTCTCCCGTCCCTATCCTCACCCGCACATGTCCAACCCCGGAGTTACCCAAAAACACAATCATGCACCGATGTGAGGGAATGTTCTATCCGATGACCAGGGAGTTCCGCATCCTCATCCTGGGTCACAAGAACGATGAGGCAGCGCTCATCGAGAGCGTGCTTCATCGGGCGGATTTTCCCTTCACCTCGCTACACGTGAGTTCCAGGGAAAAGTTCGAGGAGGCGCTCGGTGAATACGCCCCCGAATTGATTTTATGCGATTATGGAGTGCCGGGCCTCACTGGTGAGGAGGCACTGGAACTCGCGAAAAGCGAGACCCCTGAAACACCGGTGATCTTCGTGTCGGGCAAGACCGGTGAGGAGGTCGTGATTGATTTGTTGAAGCGAGGCGCGACGGACTATGTTTTCAAGGATCGTCTTTGGCCGCGTCTGATCGTCGCCGTGCGCCGCGCGCTTCACGATGTGGAGGAGCACACGATCCGGATGGATGCCGAGCGCGAACTGCGGGAGAGCGAGGAACGTTTTCGCTCGCTAAGCGCAAGCTCACCGGTGGGTATTTTTCTGGCGGACACCGCCGGCGGATGCATCTATGCAAACCCGCGCTTCCGCAGCTTGTTCGGGTTCACTTTGCGCGAGACGATGGGATTCGGCTGGGCGCAGTCGGTTCATCCCGAGGAGCGCGTCTCGGTGCTCGAAGACTGGCACGCTTCCGCGCGACAGGGATTGGAATTCTCGCGCGAGTTTCGTTTGCTCCTGGCGAATGACCTCGTGCGCTGGGTGTTGATGCGCTCATGCCCGATGCGATCGGACGCGAGGGAACCGGACGGTCGTCTTCGCACGGAAGGGCGCGAAGTTGTCGGCCATGTGGGCACCGTGGAGGACATCACAAATCGCAAACGCGCCGAGCAGCGGGTGGCCATTCAGTACGCCGTGACCCGGGTGCTGGCCGAATCCGGCGCGTGGGACAACGCCGCTGCTTCCGTTCTGCAATCTGTTTGCAAGGAACTCGGCTGGCCGCTTGGACAGCGCTGGCGCGTGGATCGCCCGGATGACCGCATTCGTTGGGTCGGTGCGTGGAACTCACCATCCCTTGAGTCGAGCGAGTTTGTGCGCAGCAGCCGGACGCTGAGCTTTGCCCGCGGCGAGTCGCTTCCCGGCCAGGTCTGGGCAAACGGCCAGCCGGTTTGGATCACGGACATCTCGGACATCCCGCAGTTTCAAAATGCGCTCGCCGCCGAGAAGCTGGGCCTGCGCAGCGCGCTTGGATTGCCGATTTTGGCAAAAGGCGAAGTCGTGGAAGTGCTCACGTTTTTCAGCAGTCCCGTGCTTCATGCCGACGACGAATTGCTTGCGGTGATGAGCGGTTTATGCACGCAGATCGCGCAGTTCATGGAGCGCAAGCACCTCGAGCAGCAGTTCCTCCAGGCGCAAAAAATGGAGGCGTTCGGAAAGCTCGCCGGCGGGGTCGCGCACGACTTCAACAACCTGCTCACGGTGATCGCGGGCTATGGCGAAATCGTGTCGGCAGGTCTCGACCCCAACGATCCAAAGCATGGTTACGTCGGGGAGATAACGAAAGCCGCCGAACGCGCGACCGCTCTGACCAGACAGCTCCTGGCTTTCACGCGACAGCAGGTGCTGACACCGAGGGTTCTCAATCTCAACGACGTGATCTCCGACGTGAGCAAAATGCTGCGCCGCCTGATTGGTGCCGACGTCGAGATGGTGGTTGAGAATTCCGTCGATCTCGGCAGCGTGCGGGCGGATCCCGGGCAACTCGAGCAGGTGATTATGAATCTGGCCGTGAACGCGCGCGATGCGATGCCGGGCGGAGGCACGCTGAAGATTCGCACTGCAAATGCGTCGGTCAGCGAAGCCGGGCCGGTGCCGCGCGGCAGATATGTTCTGCTCAGCGTCGCCGACACCGGCGTGGGCATGAACGAGCAGATTCGCCCGCATATTTTCGAGCCGTTTTTCACGACGAAACCAGTCGGCCAGGGCACCGGGCTCGGGCTGGCGACTTGCTACGGCATCATCACGCAAAGCGGAGGCCACATCGCGGTGACAAGCGCACCGGGCCGCGGAGCCAGGTTCGACATCTATCTCCCGCGCGTCGATGAGCAAAGCGAACACATGATCGTGAGTGAGGAGCCCGGCAAGCTGCCCCACGGCACGGAATCCATTCTCGTCGTCGAGCACGATTCGGCAGTGCGCCGGCTGGCCGTGTCAGTATTGAAGCAACTCGACTACGACGTGCTCGAAGCCGCAAACGGAGACGAGGCATTCACTGTCGCGCAGTCGCAATCAAACCGTCCGCTTCATTTGATGATCACAAACATGGTGCTGCCTCAAACAAACGGCAGAGAGCTGGCGCAACTGATCCGCTCCATTCATCCCGACACGCGGGTTCTTTTCACCTCGGGCCACCTTGCCATGGAACTGAACGAGCCCGGCTTCCTGCGCGAGCAGGATTCATTCATGCCGAAACCGCTGCTTCCAGGAAAGCTCGCTTTGCAAGTCCGGGCGATGCTCGACCGCTAGGCATTCGCTCCCCGCCGCAAAGCCTCGGTGTAGAAGCCTTCCAGCGCCCGGGCCTGATTTTTCAAATCGAATTTGGCGCTGACTGCTTTTGCTGCGTTGATGCTGATTTGCTGGTAGCGCGCGGGAT
Source organism: uncultured Verrucomicrobiae bacterium (assembly GCA_963751395.1). GTDB lineage: Bacteria > Verrucomicrobiota > Verrucomicrobiia > Chthoniobacterales > Chthoniobacteraceae > CAVVUC01. The sequence continues at coordinate 1,302,180 of CAVVUC010000002.1, forward strand.
CGCCGGCAAGATCAAGCATCGCGATGCCGAGCGCGTCGGCGTCGCCCTCATTCACCAGAAAACCACTCACGCCGTTTTCGACTGCTTCGGGTATGCCGCCATGCAGAGTCGCGACTGGAGGCAAACCGGTCGCCATCGCTTCGAGCATCGCGTTCGGCACCCCTTCCTGATTCCCGTCACGCCCCAGTTCGCTCGGATGCAGGAAGAAATGGGAATCGTAAAGAAGTCGCGTCAGTTCCTCCTGCGCCACAAAACCGGCAAACCGGACCCTGTCGCCAATGGCAAGTTCCCCGGCACTGCGTTTCAACTCATCGAGCAGCGGTCCTTCTCCGGCAATGGTGAAAGTGGCGCCGGGATAATTCAGGGCGAATTTCGCAAAGGCGCGCAAGCTGGTGTGGAGTCCTTTTTTTTCAATCAACCGGCAGGCCTGGAGCAGTTTCCATTCGCCGTTTGTGGACGGCGTCCGTTTTGCGAAAGGAAAGCGTTCCAGCGGAATCCCCGTGCGATGAATGCGAATCTTCTCCCCGTCGCAACCGTGCGCACAGAGGCTTTGCTTCAGCGATTCGGACCGCACGAGCACGAGATCGACACGCGCGAGCATTTCCCGCGTCGCCGATTGAAACGAGGGACTATCCATATCGACCATCACGTCAGCGCCATGGAACGACACGACAATCGGCAGGGGTTTTGTCTCAATGAGCGGCAGCAGATGCACGGCAATGTGGCCGAAATAAATGTGCATCAACTTCGCATTGACCCGTCGCAGTTCGCTGGTGATGCGCCGGACTTCCGAGCGATAAATCCGCACCGGCATCCGGCGGATTTGCTTCTGCCAAATCCTGCGCATGAAATGGGTTCGCGGCTTCCGGATCACCACCAAATCCGCGAACGGAAACCGTTCCGCATTTTCCCGCTTCTGCGCGAAAACGACCGGACGAAATGCTTCGAGGCTGGTGATCTGCCGGTAGATGTGAAGCATCTCCGGTTTGAGAAAAGTCGCGCAATACTGAACCGCAACCGGTTTCAAAAGCGAAATTCAGAACAAAGGGCGCCTACCAAAGGATCGCGAAAAGCTTGATGCCAAGCGCCCGCTTGCGGTTCGGGGGAGTGCATGTCGCTGAAGTCCCCGGGTCAGTTTCACTGGAGTGGTAAACGTATTCCTCGCCCGTTCCGTATTCGCCCGGCGCCAGAGGATTGATCAACTGAAGGGGGTTCCCCTTGCGGACGCCATCGACCACCGCTCCTCCCGGTCCCGGCTTTTGAACTTCCTTCGCCTGGCGAGGCTGCGGACCGCGGCGCATGGGGGCTCTGAAATCCTGCGCCATGACGGGCATGCAAATCCCGCTCAATAGAAAGATCACAATCGCTTTTTTCATAATTGCTCCTGGGAGATTAATTCGAGACGAGTGCAACATACTTGCGACGGTTGCGTGCGGCGACATTTTTCCAAAAAAAATCAAGGGCGCAAAACGAAGTTGTTGATGCCGCGTCGCGCTCCGATATTGTCACCCGCGACGATGGAACGAGATGTAACGGTCCTAAACAAGCTCGGCCTGCACGCCCGACCCGCTGCGGAGTTCGTGCGCGCTGCGAGAGCTTTCAAATCGACCATCACCATCCGCAAGGGAGGCGAGGTGTTTTCCGCGTCGAGCATCCTCGATGTGTTGAGCGCCAATTGCGATTTCGGCTCCATTTTGAGGCTCGTCGCCGAAGGCCCGGATGCGGAGAAAGCGATCGAGCGGCTGAGCAGTCTCATGCACGACTTCAAGAAGCAGGAAGAGGGATGATGGAATTTGCCAGTTGGATTTCAGAATTTGGGTTGCCTGAATCGTGCGGACATCCGCGCCCAATCCAAAATCCAAAATCAAAAATCAAAATTTGCGATTGATGAACTTCCTCGAAAAAGCAAAGCGGGTCATCGGCATCGAAGCGCGCGAGATCGAGCGGCTGCGCGAGCGCATCAACGCGTCGTTCTCACACGCGGTCGAAGTGGTTCTCGGAGCCGTCAAGAACAAGGGCAAGGTCGTCGTGGTCGGTGTCGGAAAGTCCGGGCACATCGGAGAAAAGATCGCCGCCACACTTACCAGCACCGGTTCGCCCGCCGTGGTGCTCAACTCGCTGAACGCGCTCCACGGCGACCTCGGCGTCGTGGCGGATGGCGATGTCATCCTCGCGCTGAGCTACAGCGGTGAAACCGAGGAGCTCAACAACATCATCCCCGCGCTAGCCCGGTTCGACGTGAAGATCATTTCGATGACCGGCAACCCGAAATCATTCCTTGCGCAGAACAGCCACATCCATCTTGACGTCAACGTCGAACAGGAAGCCTGCCCGCTGAACCTCGCGCCAACATCCAGTACGACAGCGATGCTGGTGCTCGGCGACGCGATCGCGATGGTTCTGCTCGAAGCGCGCGGGTTCACCGAGGAAGATTTCGCGCGCTATCATCCCGCCGGACAACTTGGTCGCTCGCTGCTGCTCAGGGTGCATCAGATCATGCGCAAGACCGACCAGATGGCGCTCGTGCCGCCTGCCGCCACCATCCGGGAAGTGCTGCACGCGATGGCGAAAACGCGCGCCGGTTCATCCGTTGTCCTCGATGAAGGCGGCAGGCTCGCCGGCATCTTCACCCACGGCGATTTTGGCCGTCATTTTCAAACGCACCCCGATCTTCTCGAAAAGGCGGTTGCCGATTTCATGACACGCAACCCGATCACCATTCGCAGCGACAAACTTGCCTCGGAAGTCCTGCATGTGCTCGAACAGCACCGGATCGACGACCTTGTCGTGCTCGATGAAGCGGGTGTGCCCGTTGGCATGGTGGACACCCAGGATCTCGCGCGATTCAAGCTGCTCTGAGACTTTGCTGTCTTGCCTGCGACCGCAAGGCTCTGACTATTCAGGGTAGGACGGGGGCGGAACTTGCTCAGGCAGGACGTAAGGAGGCAGCCAGTAGGCGCTCTGTCTTTTGTAAACGAGCGGCGTTGCCGGGTTCCAGTTGCGCCAGCTTGCCGGATCGGTGTCCACGCTGAGAGAAAGCGGGCCTTTGCCCACTCCGTCCACGGCGCTGACGGCGTATTCGTAAATCGTCGGGGCAGGGGAGAAACGATGCGCGGCCGGCTCAAGGCCGGGATCGGCGAAGGCCGGGATCACACCGGGCGCGGCGTTTTCACAACTCCTTTCTGTTCCCCGGTAAACCTCCTGCCAGTTCGATTCGCCCGCTTTTCGGCGATGAAGAATGTAACTGCTCGCTCCCAGCACCTCGCCCCAGGTTGCTCTGACTTTGTCCTTGTCCAGAGCAAGCTCCAAACCCGCTGGCGGCTCGGGTGGTTTGGCTGTCACGTAGATCGGGTAGTCACGTCCGGGGCGGCTCGTGCGGCCCTGATTGGTCGCGATGGCGAGGACGTGAACTTTCTTGCCAGGAGCCAGACCTGTAAATCGGAACTCCGGCTTCGTTGTTTCTCCCACCTGGTTCCAAGTCAGTCCGTTGTCCTCACTTTTCTCGATGCGGTATTTCTCAGCCGAGGCTGCAGGACCAATATAAAGCACGGCTCCGTCGGACTGGTTCTCGCTGCGGACAATCTGAGGCGGCATCGGTTCCACCGGGCCTGCCGTCAGTTGCCAACGGTGCTCGCCGGGCGGGAGCTGGATGGTTAAGTTTGATCCGTCTTGTCTGGCTTCAACCGCAGCTCCATCGACATAAAACTGAGTGCCAGCGCCGGGCGTTTCCGGCAGAGTCAGAGTCAGGTTGCCGCCTTTGCGTGAGAAGAACGTGCCGGCCGCTTCCTCCGGTTTCGTGAAGATGGCGCTGATTCCAAGATTGGGATTGTCCACGAGGAGCGTGAGTTTCTCTGTGCCGATCCGGGTGCCGTGAAAGAGGTTCAACTCGGTTTGTCCGCTTTGATTTTTCCGAATGACTCCGGCTCGTCCTGAGAACACCACCCCATCTTCGTTGCAGGTGAAGTTGTCGCGCTGGAGAAAGATGAAGTCGGTGCCGGCGGGCGTCTCGACTTTCGTCAGCGCCTCGTGCTGGTTCTTGCCACGCGAAAGCACTTTCACATCCTTGCGGTGAGTCACCAGCGCCATGCGGTCGCCGCCTCCCTTGTAAGGCTCGAAGCGCTGCGATTCCGATGTGCCAAGATGCCCGGAGGTGGTGTTCTGCGTGGTGCGGAACGCCGTCTCGCCGCGGATCGGAATGATCGTCGGCATTTCGTCCTGCCCCTTCACGGTGTTCCACGACATGCGCGACATCGAGTTCACGGCGTCGAAGGTGATGATGTAATCGCTGCCCACGAGAAGCACGGCCCGCGACTTGTATTCGGGCCACGAGTAGGCGTCGGGACCCTCGCGCGGAAGCAACTCGGCGAACTGCGCGCTTTCGAGGTTGTAGAACGGCTCCGTGAGGTCGTTCATGCCGATGCCGCGAAACGTGCTGTCCTTGTAAACACCGGTATTGCAGGTCACTTCCGCATCGGTCACGCGACGATCCCCGGCGTCCTCCATCATGTGACCGGAGTAGCTCTTCCCGCCGGCGTAGTAATAGATGTCGCCGCCGCCGCCTTCGTTGCCGAAGCCCCAGCGGTAGTTCGGGCCTTTGTCGATCTGCTGGAGAAAGACCGCGATCTCCTCCGGCGTGTCCACCGCTGCGCGCATCACGATCCCGTAGCCGGTGAACTTTTTGCTGGTGAGGCGCGGGTTGGTGCCGTGGTTTGTTGCGGGCTTGTGGTCGGGCAGTTCTTCGCCGTCCACGCCAACGGCCGTCCCAGCCGGGCGCTGGCAGGCCCACAGCAGATGCTCGCCGGTCAATGGCTGGTAACGCAGAAGCGACTGTCCGAAGTTTTCCGCCGCTGCGGGAATTGCCCGGCGGCCCGAGTGGGCGCCTTGCGGCGGGTGGATGCGCTGGAAGCCGTTCTCGCCGGTGAGCGGAGTGCCCGGTTTCACATCGAGCGGCGCGCCGTCAATCCCAAGTTTCACCGGAGCCGTGACGATTCCGGTCAGATAACTCCCGTGCAGCGCGAACCCCGGATTCGGCCAGCGGTCGCGTCCGTCGAACAGCTTGCCCAGTTCGTTGGCGTAGATGGCCGGCTGGATGAACGCCCAGTTGTAAGTGCCGATGTTTTCCGTCCACCGTCCGCCAGCGGCCTCCCAGGCTTTCACGGGCGGTCGCACGTAGAACACGCCCATGAGTTCCAGCAGCTTCTCGAACTGGTCCGCCCATTCCTTCGCCATCGGATGTTCCGGAAAAAGGAACGCGCCGGCCATGAGCGGATACTTCCAGTCGGCCATGAAATTCGGATGGCCCTTGAGCAGGTGGCGCATCGGGCTGACTTCCTCGCGTGCCGCGCTATAGGCGTGAAAGAGAATCAGCGCTTCGACTCGTTCGCGGTCCTCCGGTTTCATCTGGGTGCGCCATTTGTTGAACCCTGGCACCACCCAGGCGCTCATGATCCGCAGGGATACCGGGCTGACCCAGTTGCCCTCCGCCTTGACCAGTTCGTTGTCGCCCCAGATCGCCTTCAAGTAACCATCCACGCTTTGCATCTCCCGTCCCTTGTTCGCGGGCAGCGTTTCCAAGCCGGGTTGCCGCGCCAACTCCGGATAGGAAAGCTGCCAGTCTTTGACAACATCGAGACTCATCCCTCCGTAGCGGCTGTTGATGAAACCAGTCCACGCCTTGCCCGGTGCGACTCCGGTGTTGGCCACTGCCGCAATCGACGACGTGTGCTGCCAGCGCTCGAACGCTTCGCCGCAGGCTTTGCCGGCCGTGCGGAAATCGTAGGCGGCAACGGCCATCTCGCGAGACCCGCCTGCCAGCGGCCAGAGCCAGTGCAGCACGCCGTCGGCATAGCGGAACCGCACGGCGAGTGTCTCGTGGGCCGCCCAGACGGCGTATTCGCGGTCATCCCAATTTCCGGCGTCCAGCACGGCCACGCCGATCGCCCGCCCGTTGTTTTGATTGGTGAAGTCCACCGCCGTCACGTTGATGGTGTTGTCCGCCGCTGCGTTGGACACCCGGAAATAAAACTCCTTGGCTGGATTTTCGATCCGATCCGGGCCGATGAAGTAAGGGTCCTCGCCTCGATAGTAGAGCGTCTTTGGTCTGTCGATCGGTTCGCTTCCCCTGCGATGAGTCAGTGCGAGACCCGTCCATGAGGTTTGGAAACTTGCGCCGTCTTCTTTCGTCAATCCTTCGATCTGTTCCAGGACTTCGACGAAATCGTACGTAAGCGTCGCCTTGATCGTGGCTGTGTAGGTGGCGTCATTTGCAAAGGTATAGCTAACTCTTGCGCGGACAAAAAGCGGACCGCGATCGACAATCTCCGTGTCAATTTTCTGAACCGCTTTTCGGGGGCTCACGATCTTCGACTTTCCCACCCAGCCTTTGCCGTCGTTCACGGCCATGATCGGCCCGGGCGCTTCAGTTCCCGCGATGATCGTTTGCGTGCGCGGCAGTCGGACCTTCATCGCACCGGTGTTCAAAACCAGTGAGTTGCCTTCTTCGATCACCTTCACGGCGTCTCCCTGTTGGTCTCCCGTGGTCTCTTTTTTCAAATCGAAAACACGCGAGCCTCCGGAGGGAAGGTCGCTGAAAAAACTGACCGTGGCCGAGGAGAGCTTGCCGTCCTTGAGCCTCACGTCGGAAAGCTGAAATGCCATCGGCTTGCCGTCCGAGGCTGACAGAGTCAACTCGTTGGGCGAAACATCGGCTCCATCGAAAACCACCTGGTAGCCCAGCAGGGTTTCTGGCCACCAGAAATGGGGATGCTTGATGTGATCGGTGAGTTCGATGCGGAGATGTCCGTCGCTTCCGAACTTGTGAAGATATGGATTGGGAACTCTTTCCTTCGCGGGTGCCGCATGAGCAGTCGCGACGGAACTCATGAACGCGGCGAGCAGCAGGGAAAGGGTTTGTTTCATTTTCATGGCGTGCTTCGATGAATAGGAGGATGGAGAAGGAATGGAGCCGGCATTCTGGCATTCAGCCAAAGCCAAAGACAACAATGTTCGAAGAAGGTCATACCGCCGGTCCTTGAAAAGACTTTGTATTCGAGATTCCCAGTGAGGGCTTGTCCGATATAATCCGCGTCTTCCTGCGCAAATGAAAAATACCATCCTCTCCCTGCTCGTCCTTTTTTCTGCCCTGGCTGCGACAAAGGTCGCATCGGCCGCAGTTCAACCTAACCCGATCTTCAGCGATGGCGCGGTGCTTCAGCGGGACAAGCCCGTCCCGATTTGGGGCACGGCCGACGAGGGCGAGAAAGTAACCGTGACATTTGCCGGCCAGACAGAAAGCACCACGGCCAGGAATGGAAAATGGGAAGTCCGGCTCAAGCCATTGACCGCCAGCGCGACGCCTCAGACGCTTACCATCAAAGGCCAGAACACCGTGACACTGAATAACATCCTGGTCGGTGAAGTGTGGCTATGCGGCGGGCAGAGCAACATGGAATGGACGCTCTCGAAATCCGCCGGAGGACGCGAGGCCATCGCCGCATCGACAAATCCACAGATCCGATTTTTCTATGTGCCGCACAATTCCAGCGCGCAACCGCTCACGGAAGTGAAAGCGTCGTGGGAGGAGTGCAGTCCGAAAACCGCCGCCCGCTTCTCCGGTGTGGGCTACTTTTTTGGACGCGACCTTCAGCAGAAACTCAAGGTGCCGGTCGGATTGATTGGCTCGTATGTTGGCGGAACGCCCGCCGAGAAGTGGACAAGCCGCGCGGCGCTTGAATCCAATCCGACATTGAAGGTGTTCCTCGACCAACAAGCCCGGGCCGAGAGCAAATACGACCCGGCGAAGGCCGAGGCGGACTATCAGGCCGCGCTCGCCAGACATCGGCAGGCTGTGGCGGACGCGACTGCGGCAGGGAAGCCCGCGCCAAAGCCACCGACGAAGGCGGGCAATCCGGCCGGCCGCGGGCCGTCAAGCCTTTACAACGCGATGATCGCGCCGCTCCAGCCTTACGCGTTGCGAGGCGTGATCTGGTATCAGGGCGAATCGAACCGCGGCAATCCGAAACTCTATGGCACTCTTTTTCCCGCACTCATAGCCGACTGGCGAAAGGCGTGGGACCAGGGTGACTTTCCATTCTTGTTTGTGCAGATCGCGCCGTTTGGTGGGGTAACTCCCGAATTGCGCGATGTGCATTTGAAAACGTGGCTGAAAACGCCAAACACGGCGATGGCCGTTATCACCGATCACGGCAGCACCAGCATTCATCCGCCGGAAAAGGAGCCGGTTGGCCAGCGCCTCGCGCTCGCTGCGCGCGCGCTGGCTTATGGCGAGAAGATAGAGTTTTCGGGTCCACTCTATGACTCGATACAGATTAAGGGCGACAAAGCCGTGCTTCATTTCAAACACGTCGGCAGCGGCTTGATGGCCAGGGATGGCGAGTTAAAAGGATTTGTCGTGGCCGGTGCGGACAAGAAGTTCGTTCCAGCCGAGGCAAAGATCGAAGGTGACACTGTCGTGGTTTCAAGTCCCCAGGTTGCCGCGCCGGCCGCAGTTCGGTATGGCTGGGCCAACGTGCCCGACGTGAACCTGTTCAACAAGGAAGGGCTGCCGGCGTCGCCTTTCCGCACGGACTCTGACTAGGCCATCGCACGCTGCGTTGCTCCCGGTTATGAAGAACTCTCACCCGCGCCTGCTAGTCGTCCTCCTTCTTCTCTGCTCTGTCACGATTCGCGCAAGTCACGCTGCGGATAACCCAACCATTCCGCCTCCTGACAAGCTTCTGACGACACTGGCTCGCGGGCACCCACGGCTTCTTGCCAGGGCCGGCGACTTTCAGGCGATCAAGCAGGCAGCGCTCAATAACAGCGAGTTGGCAGCCTGGTGCGAGAAGCTGAAACTTGGAGCGACCAAGATCCTTTCGGAGGAACCGAGCAAATACGAAATCCCGGACGGGAAACGGCTACTCGCGACGAGCCGGCGCGTAAGAGACCGTGTCACGGTTCTGGCCTTGGTTTATCGCCTGACCGGGGACAGGCGCTTTGCAGATCGTGCATGGTCGGAGTTGAATGCCGCCGCTGCTTTCAAGGACTGGAATCCCAAGCACTTCCTCGACACGGCGGAAATGACCTGTGCCTTTGCAATCGGATACGACTGGCTTTACGACGTCTGGACGACCGGGCAGCGATCCGTGCTGCGCGCCGCGATCGTCGAGAAGGGACTGAATCCGGCGATGGATTGTTACAAGAAGAATTTGGGCTGGCCAGCGGCCAGACATAACTGGAACCAGGTGTGCAATGGAGGAATCGGGATGGGCGCGCTTGCCGTCGCGGATGAGCTGCCGGAGTTTTCGGCAACGGTTTTGAATTTTGCGCTCAACTCGCTTCCACTGGCGATGCATGAGTTTGCGCCGGATGGCGCGTGGGCTGAGGGTCCGGGTTATTGGAAGTATGCAACGGATTACACTGTCTATTTCCTTGCTTCCCTTGACTCCGCACTGGGGACCGACTTTGGTCTTTCGCGGATACCGGGCCTTTCCAAGACCGGGATGTTTCCCATCTACTTCACAGGGCCCACCGGCCTTGTCTTTAACTTTGCCGATGCGCATGGAGGCAAGTTCGAGGGCGCGCCACAACTCTTCTGGCTGGCCAGTAAATTCAACCAACCTGACCTGGCCGCTTATCAACTCAAATACACCAAAGAAAAAGCTGCGCCCATGGACCTCATCTTTGGCAGACGATGGGTTGGCAGGCCTCTTACAATGGCGACGCTTCCGTTGGACGGTTATTTTCGCAAGGCAGAAGTCGTAACGATGCGCAGCAGTTGGGAGGACCAAAAGGCGCTGTTTGTCGGGTTCAAAGCGGGTGACAACAAAGCCAATCACAGCCATCTCGACACCGGTTCTTTCGTTCTGGATGCACTTGGCCAGCGATGGGTATGCAGCTTGGGTTCGGACAACTACAACCTGCCGGGTTACTTCGGAAACGCTCGCTGGGATTACTACCGGCTTCGTGCCGAGGGAAAGAACACGCTGGTGCTAAATCCAGGCCCGGGACCGGATCAGAACCCGAAGGCGGCTACTTCCATCACGCGTTTCAAGTCAAAGCCGGACCTTGCCTTTGCGATAGCGGATCTGACACAGGCTTATGCCGCGAGCGCGAACAAGGTTGAGAGAGGCATTCAGATGCTCGATAGAAAAGAGGTCATTGTTCAGGACGAAATCACAGCGGCCCGACCAGTGGATTTGTGGTGGTTTATTCACACCCGGGCCAGGATCGAACTTGGCACGGATGCCACCAGCGCCACGTTGGCCATCGGAAAGGAGAAACTATCGGTCAGGCTGTTTGGGCCGGATGGGGCCAGGTTCAAAATCATGCCCGCGGCGCCATTGCCTTCCTCGCCCAACCCTGAAGGGCAGGGACAGAACAAAGAGCAGAAACTTGCCATTTGGTTGCCGCACGTGAAAAGCGCCCGCATCGCCGTGATCTTTGTGCCGCTGACGGGAGGAACAAATCCGCCGTCGATCATTCGCACGATAAGGCCATTGGCGGATTGGTAGAGGCAGACCCGCCGCTCAAACTCTATGACTAAAGACATCCGCCCGCGAGTCGATTGGCCTGAGTTTATGGCGAGGCAGGACATGATATGGGACAGAATGCCGGTTGATTATTTTGAGGGTGCCTTTGTCGGCAACGGACTTCTTGGAACGATTCTCTTTCTGGATGATCAGGAACCGAATACCCTCCGGTTCGAAATTGGCCGCACCGATGTCTATGACCATCGAAAGCCGGGCACCGGTATGGACCGTGAGGTGTCATCGACTTACGCCGGCGGCTTTGCAAACGCCGAGTGGCGTTCCTGGTTCACCGCCGCCGTACATGACCGTGTTCGACTACCCATCGGACAGCTTCTGCTAACCCCTGTGGGAACAATCACCGGCACCTGTTTGCGTGCCGATTTATGGAATGCTGAAGTTCGCGGCACCATTACCACGGAGTCTGGCGAGATCGACCTTCGTTGCTTTGTGCCCTGTGGAACGGAGGTCATCGTCATCGATGTCCGCACTCGGGGAGGAGAGCGCGCGTGCCGGTTCAAGTTGCGGCCCCAGCAAGGAACCAGCCCGCGGTTTATTGCCGCACCCGATCGCGATACTCAGTTCGGGGTCAACGATTTTGCCTACATTCCCAACCCGGAGTTTCAGGTCAAACAAATCGAAGGAATGGAGGTCGCAGTCCAGCCGCTTCTGGCCGGGAGTGATTACGCGACCGCATGGAAAGAGGTTGCCTCGTCTTCTGACGGCCGCACCGTTTATCTTTCCGTGGCCAATCGACTTGCCCGAATGGGTTCCTCGGCCGAGGCTGTCGCCAATGTAAGGAATGCGATCAAGCTCGGAGTCGCCAGCATGGAGTCAGCGCATCGCGACTGGTGGCATTCTTACTATCCGGCCAGCTTTGTCACTTTGCCCGATGCCAGAATGGAGAGCTTCTATTGGATACAGCTTTACAAGATGGCCAGTGCCACACGGCGCGACAAACCGGTGGTCGATCTGATGGGGCCGTGGTTCAAGCCTTCCGTGTGGGCGGCTTACTGGCACAATCTCAATACTCAACTGGCTTACTATTCCGTCCACGCCACAAACCACGTCGACTTGGGCGAACCTCTTTGTCGGCTGCTGGAAAGCAAGATGGATGGCTTGATTAACAATGTGGCCCCCGAGTTTCGCGAGGACTCGGCGGCGCTTGGTAATCCAACCGGCTATTACGATCTTGTTGCGCCCGCACCCGGCCCGCCGCCAGACAAGCTGGGGAAAGGTGCTTATCAATTCATAGCCCTGCCCTGGTTGATGCAGCACTTCTATCTCCAATATCGCCATACGATGGATGAACAGCGTCTCCGCGATTCCATTTATCCTTTGCTGCGACGCACCTTTAACACGTATTTGCACCTGATTGAATTGGCGGAGGACGGGCACTACCACATTCCGAATGCTTTCTCCGATGAATATGACGTTGCTGAAGACACCAGCATGAACATCGCTTTGTTGCGTTGGGGACTTGAAACCCTCATCGCAACCAGCAAGCGTCTGAAGATCGATGACCCGCTGTTGCCGAAGTGGAATGATGTGCTCGAAAAACTGGTCGAGTATTCCACCGATGAAGCAACCGGGATCATGGTTGGCAAAGGGATGGCTTTTAGCAAGCCACACCGTCACTACAGTCATTTGTTCGGCGTCTTTCCGTTCTATGTGTTGAACATGGAACGGAACCCTGAGAAGCGCGACTTGATTCAGAAGTCCCTCCGGCAGTTCCTTGGTCTGGATGGAGATAACTGCATGTACAAATTCACTGGGGCTTCCTCACTTTACTCTGCGCTAGGGCAGGGTGACGATGCACTGAACGCACTCCAACGCGCGCTGACATTCATTTCCGGAGACTCCACGGTCACACCGAACACACTCTACAGTGAAATCGGTGGCTGGCAGACCTTTGAGTCGCCTATCTCGGCAACGAGAAGCATGCTCGACATGTTGCTGCAGAGTTGGGGTGACAAGATTCGCGTCTTCCCCGCCTGTCCCCAGTCGTGGCCCGATGTCAGCTTCCACGGCTTGCGCGCCGAGGGCGCTTTCCTGGTGAGCGCCGTTCGCCAGGGTGGCAGGACTAAGTTCATTCGCGTCAAGAGTCTTGCCGGTGAGACTTGCCGTGTGGCCAGCGATCTGCCGGTGCCGCCGCGGGTGCTCGGACTGGCTCCCTCCAGTGTGCGTGTGTCCGACGGTGTTGTGGAACTGGATATGCAAAAGGATCAGGTAGCCATGCTTTTCAGCGGCGAGCCGGTGCCAGATCTCACCATCGAACCGCTCGCGCATAGCTCCAACGATCGCCACTACTGGGGCTTGCCCGATGCCTTTGCTTGAAGTTCACAAACTGTGTCCCTGGCGCACGGAGCTTTCAATATCCACCAGGAGCATGCTCGCTGGTGAATGCGCCTGCTTCTTGTTTGCACAGCGTCGGATTGAGTTTACGCTCCTTCCATGAAGATGGCCCCCGCAAGTTTGGTTGCGCTTACATTTGGCACCCTGCTGGCATTATCCTGCCCATGCCTGCCTGCTTCGCTTGCGGGGCCAAATGAAGAGTTGCCGTTTGGCTTTGTGCCACTCGAGTGGGTGACCGGTTTGTTAAAGAAAAGCCTGTCGCCGAGTGGGCGCTACGTGATCCTGGCTGCCAGGGGCAGTGTTCGAGTCTATGACTCTGTTGAGAAAATTCAGGAGGCGAAGCGGGCTTTGGAAGAACTCCAGAACGCGCCGGCGACGCTTGTGATGGAGCTAACTGTGAGAACGGGTGCCCGTCGTGTTACCCGCCAGCAGTATCCTTCGGAGGAACCGGCCCTTTCCTATGAGGTGCTCGTTCCGCGACGCTACGATCCGACGCGCATCTTCGAGAATTCCGGGGGTGGCGTGACGATTGTGCCGGGTTTACCCCGCGATTTTGACTCGCGCCGTGTCGAGTCGGGCGCGATCGTCAAAAGGTCGCCGAGTGGTTACGCCACTCTTACGCCGGAAGTCCGGCTCAGCGAGACGGGTCTTGAAGGGGGAGTGGTGCGCAAATTCAATGGGTCCGCGCTGCTGGGAAGGCCTGTTGCGCTGACGGTGTCGCGGAAAGTAAGTGACCCGCGTGCGCTTCGTGAGTGGGCTGTCAGACACGGCGCCATCCCTGGGAATGAACCCGACTGGGCGGTCGCGGGTGCCGAGTTCATCGTGACTCCGGCACTTTCCAACGGCTATCTGAGTTTGCAAGTCGTCCCGCAGATTGTCGTGTCTGCGAGCGACGGCCGGCACGTCGTCCGCAGAATACCGATATCGGATTACGCGACTGGTTTTCTGGCTCAACGAAATTCGGTCATGCCAATGCAGGCGATGGCAGCCAATGACCCTGAGTTCTATGCGCTATTTCTCGGAGTAAAGTTGACCGAAGGTGAGAGCCAGACACTTATGTCCCTCGGGGCAAAAGTCCAATACATCGAACAGTCGGGAGCGAAATGACCCTTGCCCGCCGCCTCCGATTTCAAGGCTGCGTTGATTTTTGATCCCGGAGAAACTTATAGCGATCCAACAGGGCTTTGTCGCGGATCGCCTTTTGAAACATTGTGCCTTCGTATTCGATTGCAGGCCGCTGGGTCGGCGCAACATCGGGAAGAGTCAATGGAAGGGAACCTGCCTGGAGATTGCCAGTCTGGAGATGACTGGCGCGAAGCGCACCCAGTTGCCCGGCATTCGTAGTTTTCGGCGTGGGCTCTGATTTCGATTGCTCAGCCGGCTGTGTGACTTTCGTTTTGCCAGTTTGTTCTGCGTCCGCCTCATTGAGTTGCGCATTGAGCGAGCCGAGGTAGGCCTTGTAAAACTTGAGAAGGTTCTCGATTGCTGCGGCTGCTTCCTTTTCTTCAGCGGTTGAAACAGTTGTTGCCGGCTTGGGATCTGCTGGAACGGTCGATTGGCAAAGAGCCGTGTGCATTGCTCCAGCAACAACGAATGCGAAAACCCAGCGGAACAAGGTGTGGTTCATTTTCATTCTGCGCTCCTGTTGCAACGAAACCTAGAATCGCACTGAACTCCCCAGGGCGCGAGGACAAAACCGTCCGTGCCGATCCTTACGAGCGCCGCCGATGCTTCTTCAACCGCCGGTCGAGGTCGGCTCTTGCATCGTCGAGCAAGCCGCGCAGCGCTTCTGCGGAGATCGCGTTCGCGCCGAAGGTGATCACGGTCTGCTGCTCCAGCAAATCCGACGTGGCGACCGTGATGTCATTTTCGCTCCCGTATTTCGCAACGAGGCGTTCGATGATGTCGTCCGCTGTCTGGTCTGCTCCGGAGTAGAAGATCTGAATGCCGCCCGGCTCCGTCGCCTCGGACCACTTTCCGCCTTTGCCATCGAAAACCACGATCACGTGAACACCCGATGCATCCTGATATTCGGTGAGCAATTTAACGACAGCCTCGCGCCCATTCGCGGTGCGCTGCTTGTGAAGCTTGAGAATTTCCGGCCACGCGAAAATCACGCTATGGCCATCGACGATGAGGACACGCACGGCTCCGGTGGCAGGCTGGCTCTTTAGTCCGAGGTGACTTCCTGCGAGGATTTCTTCACCGGCCGGCGGATGATCCCTCGGTGGCTTGATGAAATGAAGTCGAGCAGTTGCCCGATCTCCGGGACGCCTGCAAGCGAGTCCCTGATTTTCTCAGCAGCCTGCTGCACGTTGAACTTCGAGCGGTAGATGATCCGATAAGCCTCGCGGATCTGGCGAATCGTTTCCGGCGGAAAACCGCTGCGCTCCATGCCGACTTGATTGATGCCTCGGACAAGCGCGGGATTGCCGTCCGCGATCATGAACGGCGGCACATCCTGCACGATCTTGGAGCAGCCTCCGGTGATCGCGTGGCGTCCGATTCGGGTGAATTGATGCACAGCGGTCAGTCCGCCGATCACGGCATGATCGTGAACTTCAACGTGACCGGCGATCGTGCCGTTGTTGGAAAAGATCACGTTGTCTCCGACGACGCAGTCATGCGCGATGTGGCTGTAGGCGAGGAAATTTCCGCCGCTCCCGATTCTTGTCACCGAGCCGGGAGCGGTGCCGCGATGCACCGTGGAAAACTCGCGGAAACAATTGTTGTTGCCGATTTCGAGGTGGGTCGGTTCGCCCGCGTACTTGAGATCCTGGGTGCGCTGGCCGATCGAGCCGCACGCATAAAACCTGTTGCCGCTGCCAATCCTTGTCGGCCCGCAGACTGTGACGTGATGCTGCAACCAGCAGCCGTCGCCAATCTCGACACCGGCTTCCACGACACAATACGCCCCAATCGAAACGTCCGCACCGATGCGCGCTTCCGGATCCACGATTGCCGTCGGATGTATTTGCGTCCCGTTCACCCTGACACGATCCCAAACAACATTTCAGCTTCGGACACGATCTCGTTGTTCACCACGCAACGTCCCACAGCCTTGGCGATCCTGCCCTTTGCCTTTGTCAGCTCGCAATGGATGAAAAGGGTGTCGCCCGGGAAAACCGGCTTGCGAAACTTCACCGCGTCGGCGCTCATGAAATAACCGATGTTGCCGGCGGCCTTGCTGGCGCGCATCAGCATAACGCTCGCGACCTGCGCCATCGCCTCGAGTTGCAGCACTCCCGGCATCACGGGATGTCCGGGAAAGTGGCCTTGAAAATACGGCTCGTTGATCGTGACCGATTTCACGCCGGTGCATTTGGTGTCGCCCTCGAAAGCGACGATGCGATCGACCAGCAGAAACGGATAGCGATGCGGCAGAATCCCCATCACGTCGTTCACGTCGAGCACCGCGCCGCCTTTTGGCACGATCGACGGCGGCACCATCGCCATGGTCTTCGCGTGCTGTTTGCCGAGCGCGCGCGCCAGGTCCGTGTTCGGTCCATGGCCGGGTTTCACCGCGATGACGTGTCCGCGGATTCTCGTCCCGAAAAGTGCGAGGTCGCCGACGATGTCGAGGACTTTGTGGCGCGCAAACTCATCGGCGAACCGCAGCGGCTCCTTGCTGAGCACCGCCTCGCCGCGCACCACGATCGCGCTCTCCAGGCTGCCTCCCTTGATCAGGCCTTTGTCCATCAGCGGCTTCACGTCCTCGTAATAAACGAACGTCCGCGCATCGGCGATTTCCTTTTCGTAAATCGCGGGCGTGATTTCCGTGGAGAAAAACTGCGTGAACCGCCCGTTGGGTCCAACCTGCGTGCAACTGACGCGAAATTTGTCGTCGGGCACGATTGTCATGATCGCCCCGGTTTTCGTCTCGAGGTGCAGGGGTTCCGACACGTCGTAAAAAGCGCGCGGTGCAGTCTGCGCAACGATGCCGGCTTTCTTGATCAACTCGACGTAAGGCCGTGCGCTGCCGTCGCCGATGGGCGGCTCGTTGGCGTCCATCTCGATGAGGACGTTGTCCACTTCGAGACCCGCGAAAGCAGACAGCACGTGCTCGACGGTGTGGACCTTGACGTTGCCCTCCGCGATCGTCGTTGCGCGTTCGACGGTTTTGACGTTCTCGATCCGCGCATCAATCGTTGGTTCGTCCGGCAGGTCTTTTCGTTTGAATTTCCGCCCGAACCCGGCGGGCGCCGGATGAATGGTAAGCGTAACTTTTTCGCCAGTGTGCAGAGAGGTGCCGGAAAGGCTGGCGCTTTTGGCGAGGGTGTGTTGAAGCGATACGGTGGAAGACATGCAGAGGCTGGTTGGAAAATGCGGGCGCGGTTTAGTTCTTGCCGGAAGCGGTAGCAAGCAGGGAATCGATGTATTTCTTGTTCCCCGAGCGCATCCGCGCCACGAGCACGCGGCCAACGGCAATCAGAATTTTGAACGCCGCGCTCGGATAAACTCCCGCGAGGGCACGCAGCATCGAGTGTGGCATTCGCATCAACTCGCAGTCCGTGATCGCCTCGACGTCGGCCGAGCGTGGTCCTTCATCGACGAGCGCGATTTCGCCGAAAAAGTCACCCGCCTTCAGCTCCGCGAGTTCGAAGATTTTCCCCTCGCGCCGGTGCTTCACTTTTGCCGAGCCCGACGTGAGCACGAACATGCAATCGCCTTTGTCGTCCTGTCTGACGACGCACTCGCCGGCCTTGACGGCGATCGGCTCGACGAGGTCGAGGAGCGCGACCAGTTCGTTGTCGGTGAATTCCGCAAACAAGCTCATTTGTTGAAGCTGCCCGGGTGTTAGTGTTGGATTGCTCATGGATTGTCTGGGGTGATTCTGCCGTCCTTCATTCGGATGCGCCGCGATGTGACTCGGGCGACCTCCTCGCTGTGGGTGACGACTACCATAGTGGTCATGGCGTGAGAAGAAATCTTTTGAAGCACGTCGAGCACCTGCCCGGCGTTGGCCGAATCGAGGTTTCCGGTCGGCTCGTCGGCCAGCAAAACCCGGGGCTTATGCACCAGGGCGCGGGCGATCGCCGTCCGCTGCATTTCGCCGCCACTGAGTTGATGGGGAAAATGCCGCGCCCGGTCGCGGAGGCCGACGAGTTCGATGAGTTCCAGCGCCTGCGGTTCGGCGTTCGCGAGCGGCGTGCCTTGCAGCAAAAGAGGCAGGGAAACGTTTTCGATCACGGTCATCGTCGGCAGGAGATTGAAAAACTGGAACACGATTCCGAGTTTGTGCCGGCGGTATTTCGTCAGGTCGGGCTCGGTGGCCGAATGGAGAGGGAGCCCGTCCACGAAAAGCTCGCCGCTCGTCGGCGTGTCGAGTCCACCGATCAAATGCATCAGCGTGCTCTTGCCGCACCCGCTCGGCCCTGTGATCGCGACGAACTGGTTCGCGGCTATTTCCAGCGACACGTCGTCAAGCGCCAGCACCGGCTCCGAGCCGTTGCCGTAAGCGCGTGAAACGTGACGAAGGAGAATCATTCGATTTTGGATTTTGGATTTTGGATTTTAGATTGGGCGGGTGTCGATGCTGCTCACTGTGAATCCAAAATCCCAAATCCCAAATCCAAAATGTTTCCGCGTGATCGATGAGTCGGCCGAATGGATCGTCATCGACAAGCCGCCGCACCTGCAGGTGCATCCGAGCAAGCCCGACGGGTCTTTCACGCTCTGGCACGGGTTGCGCGAGTTGCTCGCATTCGAGATGGTGAACGGCGGCCAGGTATCGATCATCAACCGCCTCGATCGCGATACGAGCGGTCTTTCGCTCGTTTGCAAAACTGCGGAGGCGGCGCGGAAGTTTTCGCAGCTCATGGAGCGCCGCCTCATTCACAAGGAGTATCTCGCAATCGTCTGGGGGTGGCCGGCTTGCGATCGCTACGAAATTGACGTCCCGCTCGCACGTAAGGGCGACCACGAGTCGTCGCGGATTTATTTGAAGCAGTGCGTGCATCCGTTGGGTACGCCGTCCCGGACGTTCATCGAAGTTGAAAAGCGCTTTCGTTGCGAAACCAGCAACGGCTGCGAATTCAGCGTGGTGCGCGCGATTCCGGAGACAGGTCGCATGCACCAGATCCGTGTTCACCTGGCGCACATCGGGCATCCCGTCGTCGGCGACAAAATTTACGGTCCGAACGAGGAGCACTATCTCGAGTTCATCGAGACCGGCTGGACCCCGGCCCTTGAACGATCGCTTCTGCTGCCGCGCCACGCGTTGCATTCCGCGATGCTGCGCATCGAAACCGCCAACGTGCAGTCCGAATGGAACTCGCCGCTGCCGCAGGATCTGGCTGCATTCGTGAACGGCGGGTGAGCGGGAAAGCATTTGGCGGCCGGGCGCTCTGGCGATTGCACAGAAACCGCGCAGCGGAATGAATCAGCCATCAGGTCGCCAAATGCCCGCCTCACTTTGAACTTTGAACTCGCAAGGGCTCGCTCTAACCTTGCGCCATGAATCGCCAAGGCAGATGCACGAACCGCGCGGGATGCATGCTCGCATTTCGCAACGAAATCACGACGGTGACGGACGGTGAGTTCGTCTGCCCCGAGTGCCATCGGCCCCTCGAGCCGGTCGGCGGTGAGGAGAAGTCGCAGCCTGCCAGGAAAATCGTATCCGGTTTTGTCGGGGTGCTGCTTTTTGTGGCGATCGTGTTCGTGACCTGGCTCGTCCTCACGCAGGCCCGGCTGCGGCATTCCGCGCCGCCGCCCCAACCCGTCGCCAACGAAAGCGCAACGCAGGCCGCTCAGGGGTCGAAACCCGCTCAGCAGCCGCAACCCGCAGCCACTCCGATGACCGCCGTGACACCCGCGCCTGTTGCTGGCGAAGAAGTTCCGCCAGCCGCCCCGGTCGCCGAAGCAGCGCCAAACCTCGACCTGCGCGCCGAGCAAAACCGCCAGGTGAAAACCGAAGTCCTCAAGCGCATCGACTTGATGCCGACGATCTCCGGCGAAAACAAAGACAAACTCTACGTCAGCGTCGAGCGCGCCCGGCAGATGGGCCGGATCGTCACAATCCCGTTTGGCAAAGGGAGCACCGCGCTCGCCGCCCCCGATGTTGAAAAGCTCAAGGAGCAAATCCATTCGCAGCAGCTCCAGCAATTGCTCCAGGACCCGACCTGCGTCTTTGTCATCCTCGGATTCGCCGATCCGAAGGGCGACGAGAAAACGAATCTCCGCATCTCGGACGAGCGCGCCCGGAACGTGTTGCACGCGCTCCGTGACCGCTGCGGCGTCATCAACCTGATGCACACGGTCGCGATGGGCGGCTCCACGCTTCTTGACGCGCAGGGCCTGGAAAAAAATCGCGCCGTGGAAGTCTGGGCCGTGTTGCCGTAGCGGGAGATGAGCGGGAAACAGAAGCGCATGACAGCACGCACATTCTTGTTTCGTCATTTGTAAATGTCCGCCGCCTATCTCGCCGTCGCTGCCGGTCTGCCGTTCCAGGTGTTCGAGATCAAGCGCGGCGTCTCGATCGCCGGCCGCTCACCGGACGTCGATCTCGTCCTGAACCATCTCGAAGTCTCGCGCCGCCACAGCCAGATCGTGTGGGACGGAGCGGCCTGTCACGTCGAGGATTTGAAAAGCCATTGGGGCACAAAGATCGATGGCGTTCGCATCCCGGGCCGGACGGAATTGCGCCCCGGCGCAAAGCTCTCCGTCGGGCCGGTTTTGCTGCTCTTCGCGGTCGGCCAGCCGCCCTCCGAGGGCGACGTGAAAAGCCTCGCGCCGGCATCGGGCGAAAATGATTCCCCGTTGCTGGCGCTCGTCGGCGGACGGAAGGTCGAGCGCATCAATCTGAGCGATGGGCTTATCCTCGGGCGTGGCGACGATGCGGGCGTCGTGCTGCAAGCTCCCTCTGTGTCGCGCCAGCACGCGCAGATTCAGCAGAACGCGGTCGGCTTCCGATTGATCGATCTGCGCAGCTCGGCAGGCTCGTTTGTGAACGGTCATCGGTTCGACGAGCACGACCTGACGATCGGCGACCGGTTGCAGATCGGGCCGTTCTTTTTTCAATTCGACGGAAGTCATTTCAATGTCGTCAGCGATGTCTCCGGTGGCACGATCGAGGCGCGCGACGTCTGCTCGCGTTCGCCGCGAGTCGTGATGCTCGACCGCGTGAGCTTCCGGGTTCCGGCGTGCCGGTTTGCCGGAATCATCGGGCCGAGCGGGGCGGGGAAGTCGTCGCTGCTTGGCGCGTTGAGCGGGCTGCGCCGGCCCGATTCCGGGAGCGTGCTCGTCGATGGCCTCGATGTTTACGCGAGCGGAGAGGTGCGCAGTGCATTTGGTTTCGTGCCGCAGGAGGACATCGTTCATCCCGAGCTCACGGTGTCCGAGGCGCTGCTGTTCGCCGCGCAACTCCGTCTGCCGGATGGCACGCCGCGCTTCGAATTGCAGAAGCTCATCATTCAAACCATGAAGCAACTCGGCCTGCGCGACTTCGCCAACGCGCCTGTCGCGAAGCTCTCCGGCGGCCAGCGCAAGCGCGTGAGCGTCGGCGTGGAGTTGCTCGCAAAACCGCCGATCCTTTTTCTCGACGAGCCATCGAGCGGACTCGATCCCGCGACGGAGTTCAAGCTCATGGAGTTGCTGCGCGCCCTGGCCGACACCGGCTGCACGATCGTCTGCACGACGCACGTGATGGAGAACGTCTATCTCATGGATCAACTCGTCGTGATGTTTGGCGGGCGGCTCGTGTTCAGCGGCTCGCCGCATGAGACGCGCGATCATTTCGGCGTGCAGCGCCTCACCGCGCTCTACGAGAAGCTCGAGGAAAATCCGCCGGCGACATGGAATGACGAAGGCGTGTCGAGCGGCGTTCCTCTCTCAGCGCAATCCAAAATCCAAAATCCAAAATCCAAAATCCTCGCCCTGCCCGTTCTTCTGCGGAGGCAGTTTGCGATCCTTCGCTCGGATGTGAAAAACTTCGCGATCCTTCTCGGCGAGCCGCTGCTCATCGCGGCGCTCGTCTCGTGGGCGACCGACGATGCCTCGCTCGCCCTGTTCTTTGCGTATGTCGCGACGCTCTGGTTCGGATGCAGCAACGCCGCCCAGGAGATCGTGAAGGAGATCCCGATCTATCGGCGCGAGCGGATCGTCGGGGTCGGGCGACACGCTTATCTCGCGAGCAAGTTCATTTTTCTCGGCGCGATCACGGCGATGCAGGCCGCGATTTTGTATCTCGCGCTTCAGCTTTTCGAGCGCGGGCTTGATGGTTCGGTTGTGTGGCAGGGTCTTGGTCTGGCTGGCATCGCCATCGCATCGGTCGGCATCGGCGCCGCGATCTCGTCGCTGGCGCGCACGGTGATGCAGGCGGTGCTCATCGTTCCGATCATTCTCATTCCGCTCATCCTTTTCTCGGGCCATCCGGTGCCGGTGAATGAGATGAAGCCCGCTGTGCTGGCCGTGAGCGAGGTGATGCCGACGTTCGCATCGCAGACCATGATGGACGCGAGTTTCCTGTGGCGGAAAAAGATCGAGCACGAGTCGCTGTCGCAGCATTGGACTTCGTTCCGGAATCTGAATCGCGACAAGGATTTGAAAACGGGAGACGTCTTCACGCGCACTGGTCCCGGAATCTTCGCGATGCTCACGCAAGCAATCTGGACGGTGGTGACTTACTTCGTTGCATTCTTCGCCCTGCGTGCGCGGGAGAGCAGCTGAATCGCGCGACACCGGTTGCTGCCGGGTAGCGCACGCGGCTCGCGTGCTCTTTGAGGCGGCCCGCCTCAAAAATCGGGGGCCGGGCGGAATTCAGGTGACGCGTTCTGGATTCAAACTCCGCGCAGTGTCGGCGGCGGGCCGCCGCCAACGGCACGCGAGCCGCGTGCGCTACCCGGAACCATTCTCCTTTCGCGCGGGCATTAGTAGTTACTCAGTCAGCCCGAATACCCGCACGAGTTGCTTTTTGCCCCGAAGCTCCTGCTCGCCGAGATCGACGAGAGCGCTCGTGTCGGTCAGCGACGACGTGAAGTCCTGCGACATTGCGAGGCGCTGATTCAGACTCTTCATCACCGATTCGAGCCGGAACACGGTGTTCACCGCGTCGCCGATGATCGTCGCATCGCGCTCGGCGACCAGGCCGACGTTCCCGCAGGTCACGCGCCCGAAATGCAACGCCACCGCGATGCGGAACGGCTCGCCCGCGCCCGGCCAGCGACGCGACTTCGCGATTTGCAGCAACTGCTTTCCGACCTCGAATGCCGTGTTACATGCGCCGCCCGGCCCGTCGGCGGCGAGCCAGTAGGCGAGCACCGCGTCGCCGATGAACTTGTCCACCGTGCCGCCGTTGTTCTGAATCAAATTACCCGATTCCCGGAACCACTCGCCGAGTGTCTGCGCGAGTTGTTCGCCGGGGAGTTTCTCCGCCATCGTGCTCGATCCGCGCACATCGCACACCAGCATCGCAACCTCGCGTGTCGCATCGTGCGCGCCGCCCATGCTGCCCGCGATCGTGACCTCCAGATGCTCGCCGGACACGTCGTCCTGCTCCTGCTCGAAGATGAGTTCGTTGTTGGCGATGCGAATGCGCGCGCCGTTTTCCAGCGTGCGCGGAAGCACGACGCGCTGGTCGTTGACGAACGTCCCGTTGCGACTGCCGAGGTCGATGATCTGGTATTGGTATCCGTTGTGACACCGGATGATCGCATGCTGGCGCGACACCAGCGGGCTGAAGTTCAGACAGACGGTGTTTTCGCGCGTTCGACCGATCGTTGCCGTGTTCCCGATCGTCACCTCGAACGGCTCCGCCTCGGCGGGTATGACTCGAATTTTGGTTCCCATTTTTGAAAAGAGGACGAGTGGATAACACAACCGGCGCGGTTTGTCAGGTGCCGTGAATTGAGCCACAGAGTTCACCGGGATTTCGGAGATCAGGGAAGACAAAGGCATCGCCTCGGTTTCCTCTGTGGCGTTCAGGATTGTCTCCACAAAATCCGTTGCGCCGGAAATCCCCAGCCCCTAACTTCCCGCTCGCCATGATCGCCCTTGAAAATCTTCCCGACGCCCACGGCCATTTCGGTGCCTACGGCGGCATGTTCGTTCCCGAGACGCTGATGACCGCCCTCAACGATCTCACCGCCGAATACGCCAGGGCGCGCGTGGACGGAACTTTCCAGGCCGAGCTCGCCCATCTCCTCGCCAACTTTGCCGGACGCCCGACGCCGCTTTATTTTGCCGAACGCCTCACCGGTGCGCTCGGCGGCGCGAAGATTTACCTCAAGCGGGAGGACCTGCTCCACACCGGCGCGCACAAGATCAACAACGCCCTCGGCCAGATCCTCCTCGCCAAGCGCATGGGCAAACGCCGCATCATCGCCGAGACGGGTGCGGGCCAGCACGGCGTTGCCACCGCCACCGTCGCCGCGCGGTTCGGCTTCGAGTGCGTCATCTACATGGGCGCAGTGGATATGGAGCGGCAGGCCCTCAACGTCACCCGCATGAACCTTCTCGGCGCGCGCGTCGTTCCCGTCACCGCCGGGCAGGCCACGCTGAAGGAGGCCATCAACGAAGCCATGCGCGACTGGGTCACCAATGTCCGCACCACGCATTACATCCTCGGCTCCGCGCTCGGCTCGCATCCGTATCCGATGATGGTCCGCGATTTTCACCGGGTCATCGGTGTGGAGGCGCGGCGGCAGATTTTGGAAAAAGAAAAGCGTCTGCCTGATCTACTCGTTGCGTGCGTCGGCGGCGGGAGCAATGCCATCGGGCTTTTCCATCCGTTCCTCAACGACGAAGGCGTCCGCATGATCGGCGTCGAGGCTGGTGGACGCGGCATTCACCTTGGCGACCACGCCGCGCGTTTCCAGGGCGGCAAACTCGGCGTGCTCCAAGGCACCAAGACCTATCTTCTCGCCGACGACAACGGCCAGATCCAGCTAACCCATTCCGTTTCCGCCGGGCTGGACTACGCCGCCATCGGCCCCGAGCACAGCTACCTGCGCGACCAGGGCCGGATCGAATACGACTACGCGACCGACGACGAAGCCCTGCGCGCCTTTCAGGACCTTGCGCGCCTCGAAGGCATCATCCCCGCGCTCGAATCCGCCCATGCCATCGCCTACGTTACAAAAGTCGCACCCGGTCTGCCGATGGACCAGATCATCATCGTGAATCTCTCAGGCCGCGGCGACAAGGACGTGCAGCAAGTCGCGGCCATTTTGAAAGCACCGTCCGCTTGCGGATGAACGCCCTCGTGGTTTGGCTGACGTCGCGGCATGAGCGGCCACCAGAAAATCGGGCAGGAACGTTTTGCGGGGTCCGCCTTCGTTGCGGTAGGTGCGAAAAATCTTTCCCGCGAGGAGCGAGGCTTCTTCGGTAAAAGGACTGTGCCTGAGATCGATGCTCCGAAGCGCCTTGCGACACGCATCATCGGATGGAAAAAAGGAGCGGACTTCCGCGAACACCACGGACGAGACAAGCAGCGCCGCCGTCTCCGATGCCGATTGCAGGCACTCGAGCCAGCCCTCGCTCTTCGGCTCGCCCTTGAAGATCGCCAGCAGGACCGACGTATCGACCGCCACCGCGCTCATGCCCGTTTCCCCTTCATGCGTTTCGGCGGCAATTCCACCGGCCCGCGCAGATCATCCAGCAATTCCTTCACGCTGCGCCCGGCCAGTTCCTTTTTCAGACAACCGAGGACACCGGGCGGCTTGGTGCGATCCACGACCTTTCGCAGGCGAATGCCATCGGGTGTGGCCACGAAATCGACTTCCGATCCCGGCTCGATGCCGAACTTGTCCCGCAACTCTTTCGGGATCGTGATCTGCCCTTTTGTCGTGAAGAGTGCTTTCATGGGGTCGGTGTAAGAATGCGGAGTAAGAACAACAAGTCATACCTTCCCGATCACATGAAAAGATGATACTCGTGCTGCAAAGGAGAAGGCGTCCCGACCCAGCGCAAAATGGAGCCGACGGTGCGCGCCGCTGAAATCATGTCGAACTGTTCGGGAACCCGGCACCGCATCTGCCGGATTGAATGGCGCCCGCGTCCCGGTCACAGTGAGGGAGCCTGGCGAACACTAAAAACCACAGGCGGCACTTTTAAGACCTTATGAAAAACCCAACCAAACCCATTGCACTCGCGGCGGCCGCTCTCTGGCTTGCCGCATCGGCGTCCACCCAGTCGGCGGCTGCGCCGGCAGGCGATCAATCCCGTGAAGCTGCCCAGCGCGAGGCTCGGATGGCCTGGTGGCGCGACGCCAAATTCGGCATGTTCATCCACTGGGGAGTTTATTCGCTGCCGGGTGGCGAGTGGAACGGGAAAACCAACCACGCCGAGTGGCTGCAATTCACCGCGAAAATCCCGATCGCCGAATACGCAAAGCTGGCCGCCGGATTTAACCCGGAGAAATTCGACGCCGCGTCGTGGGTGACCACGGCCCGCGAGGCCGGGATGAAATATCTCGTTGTCACGGCCAAGCATCACGACGGCTTTGCGATGTTCGATTCCCCGTCGAATCCCTACAACATCGTCAAAGCCACGGCGTTCAAGCGCAACCCGCTCAAGGAACTGGCCGCCGAGTGCGGGAAGCAGGGCGTGAAGTTCTGCGTGTATTATTCCCTCGGGCGCGACTGGCACGATCCCGACGTGCCCACCGGCAGGGCGGGGAGCGAGAAGGCGTTTCCCGGCTGGCGGAGCAACCTGCTCGATTACCCGGACGAGGATAAAAAGGATTTCGCGAAGTATTTCGAGCGCAAGGTCAAGCCGCAGGTGCGCGAGCTCCTCACGCAATACGGCCCCATCGGCATCCTCTGGTTCGACACGCCGGAAAGAATCACCAAGCCGCAAAGCGAGGAACTCCTCGCCATGATCCGCGGCATCCAGCCCGACTGCATCGTGAACGTCCGGATCGGCAACGGCCTCGGCGATTACGGCACGCCCGAGCAGGAAATCCCGCGCGCCGTGGGAACCAAGCCGTGGGAGACCTGCATGACGCTCAACGGCAAGTGGGGCTACAACAAGGCGGATCAAAACTGGAAGCCCGCCGACAAGCTCGTGAGGAACTTGATCGACATCGTGAGCAAAGGCGGCAACTACCTGCTCAACGTCGGGCCGACCGGCGAGGGAATCATCCCGCAACCCAGCATCGACCGGCTGTTGCGGATTGGCGCGTGGTTGAAGGTGAACGGCGAGGCGATCTACGGATGCGGGCCGACCCCGTTCGGCGTGGAGCTGGGCCACATGAGCCCGACGGAAAAAGACAAGAGCGGTCGCCCGGTTTTTGTCTCCGGCGAAAATTGGCGCGCCACCACCAAGCCGGGCAGGATCTACATTCACGTCTTCAAGTGGCCGGCAGACGGGCGGCTTGAGCTGCCGGCTGCCAGGAGCAAAATCGCCAAAGCATATCTCCTTGCGGAACGCGACCGGGCGCTGAAGTTCTCCCAGACTGCCGACGGGCTTTCGATTTCCCTGCCGGAAAAAGCGCCGGATGCTGTTGCCTCGGTCGTTTGTTTGGAAACCGCTGCCGCCAATCCAAACAAGGCTCTTCAAGACGGAAGCCCGGTTACCGTTCCAACAAAGTGATATGAACTCCACTCCAACAATGATCCGCACCTCCAATACAAACTACCCACCCAACCCGATGCCCAAAGGACTTGCCCCGACAGTGAAGTCGAAGATCGCCGGACTGCTGCTGTGGACGGGATTGATCGCATTGCCAGCCGGGCTTCACGCCGGGCCCGCAACCGTGCCGCCTAAAAGTGTGCATGC
Organism: uncultured Verrucomicrobiae bacterium; assembly: GCA_963751395.1. Classification (GTDB taxonomy): domain Bacteria; phylum Verrucomicrobiota; class Verrucomicrobiia; order Chthoniobacterales; family Chthoniobacteraceae; genus CAVVUC01. The sequence goes on from CAVVUC010000002.1 coordinate 1,329,776, forward strand.
GGACATCTATCTCGACGGCTGGATTGATTTTAACAAGAACGGCAAAAAAGATCTGTTTGAAGACTCGACGCAACCTGTCGAAAAGCGCGTCGAGGATTTGCTCTCGCAGATGACGGTCGAAGAGAAAACCTGCCAGCTCGCGACGCTCTACGGCTATCAGCATGTGCTCAAGGATCCGCTGCCGACGCCGGAATGGAAGAACGAGATTTGGAAGGACGGTATCGCCAACATCGACGAGATGCACAACGGGGTCGTTCATTTCGGCAAAGGCGAGAACCCGCACCTCGCCACACCTGCGGCGACGGTGCGCGCGTTGAATGAAGTGCAGCGGTGGTTCATCGAGGAAACGCGGCTGGGCATTCCCGCGGAGTTCACGAACGAAGGCGTGCGCGGCGCGTGTTATCGAAAGACGGTGAACTTCCCGGCGGACATCGCGCTCGGGGCGACTTGGGATCGCGACTTGTTCAGTTCGGTCGGCAACGTCGTGGCGAGCGAGGCGAAGGCGATCGGTTACCGGAACATCTACGCGCCGATTCTCGATCTTGCGCGCGATCCGCGCTGGGGGCGCGTGGTGGAATGTTACGGCGAAGATCCGTATCTCGTCGCCGAGTATGGCATCCGCATGACCCGCGCGATCCAATCGCAAGGCTTGGTTTCCACGGCAAAACATTTCGCCGTTTACAGCGAACCCAAGGGCGGGCGCGACGGCAAGGCGCGAACCGATCCGCATGTCGCTCCTCGTGAAATGGAAATGCTGCACCTGCGACCGTGGGAGCGTGTGGTGCGCGAGGCCGGTCTGCTCGGTGCGATGAGTTCCTACAACGACTACGACGGCGTGCCGATTTCCGGCAGCTCCGAGTTTTTAATCGAGCGCCTCCGCAAGCAGTGGGGCTTTCGCGGCTACGTCGTTTCCGACAGCGATGCCGTGGAGTTTCTTTACGACAAACATCACGTTGCCGCGTCGCCCGATGAGGCCGCAGCCATGTTCCTGCGCGAGGGCGGCAATGTCCGCACGACCTTCAAGCCGCCGGAAACTTTCATCCTTCCCGTGCGCCGCGAAATTGCCGCGGGCCGGCTTTCGATGGAGGTGGTGGACGACCGCGTGCGCGATGTCCTGCGCGTGAAATTCATCGAGGGCTTGTTTGATTCGCCGTATCGCGATGCGGAGAGCGCGGACGCCGCAATCGGTCGTCCCGAAAACAAGGCCGTCGCCTTGCGCGCCGCACGCGAATCGCTGGTGCTGTTGAAAAACGAAAAGCACGCGCTGCCGTTGCGGAAAAACCTCAAGCGTCTGCTCGTGTGCGGTCCGACGGCGAAGATGAAGGAGACGTCGTTCGACCGCTACGGCTCAAGCGGCGGCGAAGTCATCTCGCCGCTCGAAGGCATCCAGACGTTGCTGAAGGATTCCGGCACCGAGGTTCTATTCGCGCCCGGCTGCGAAGTGACGGACAAACGCTGGCCGGAGTCGGAGTTGTTTCCGGAACCGCCGTCCGGTGCGGAAGCCGCGCAGATCGCCGAGGCGACCCAAATGGCGAAGTCGGCAGATGCCATCGTCGTGTTTCTCGGTGACTCGAATGCGACGGTGGGCGAATCGAAAAGCCGCACGAGCCTGAATCTTCCCGGTTATCAAACCGATCTTGCGCGCGCGCTGGTGCAAACCGGAAAGCCGGTCGTCGCCGTGCTGCTGACAGGCAAGCCGGCTTCGATCAACTGGATTCAGCGTTACGTCCCTGCGGTTCTGGAGGCGTGGATTCCGGGCGAAGCGGGCGGCACGGCCATCGCCGAAGCGCTCTTTGGCGATTACAATCCCGGTGGAAAACTGCCCGTGACGTTTCCAAAATCAGTCGGACAACTGCCCTACAATTTTCCCTTCAAACCGGCGAGCCACGCGGAGCAACCGAAGCACCCCGATCCAAACGGCTTTGGACGCTCGACCGTCGAAGGGGCGCTCTATCCGTTCGGCTTCGGCTTGAGTTACACGACGTTTGAATACGGCGGTCTGAAGATTTCTCCGGCGCGAATTTCCGCAAACGGCGAAGTCACCGTGACCTGCGAGATCAAGAACACCGGAGACCGCGCGGGGGATGAAGTGGCGCAGCTTTACTTTCATCAGGAAACGAGCAGCGTGACGACTTACGAGCTGAATCTATGCGGGTTCGAGCGCGTCTCGTTGCAACCGGGCGAGACGAAAACCGTATCCTTCAAACTGCCCGCATCCGCTCTCGAAATCATTGATCGCAAGGGCCGGCGTGTGGTCGAACCGGGCGGGTTCAAGATCATGGTCGGCTCATCGTCGGAGGACATCCGGCTGAACGGCGCATTCGAGTTTCAGAACTAACTGCCATGAACCCGAACGCCGCGATTCACGATGACAGCGGGTGTTTTGTCCCGGAGGGACAGCCGGAAATTAGCTGGTGGAGCGAAGCGAAACCACCGGATCGGCGCACAAAAGCGAACCGCCCCGAAGGGTGCGGTGGAACGAGTGATCTTCGCCGGCTCCGTCGCCCCGACCGGGGCGAATGCCCTGCCTTTGCGGGTTCCCGGTGGTTCCGTTCGTTCCTCACTCCACCACCGGCTAATTTCTTTTCGGCCCTCCGGGCCTCCATCCCGGCGTTCGGGATGAAAGTTTCTGAACTGATTTGTATCGTCGCCCTGCTGACCGGCGACGCAGTTTTCGCCGAATCAAACAGCGGCTATCAAGTTCCTCCCGAGTTCACGCCATTGCGGCTCGGTGAAGTAAAGCCCGCCGGCTGGTTGCGGGACTGGTGCCAGTCTGCCGCCGATGGAATCACGGGACATTCGGATGAACTGGATCCGCTGTTTGCGCGAGGCTGGATGGACGCCGACATCGTGGCCCAGGGCACCGGCGCGCAGTCGGGCGACAAGATGGTGGGCTATGCTCTTGAGCAAGCCGGGTATTGGGTGGATGGAGCCGTGCGGCTCGCGCATCTGCTCGACGACGAGGCGCTGCTCGCGAAGTGCCGCCTGCGTTTCGACACTGTGCTGAAGCGGGTCGAGGCCGGTGAGCCGCCTGTTCCGCGCACCGAGCTTTGGTTCAAAGGAGAAAAATGGGGGCACTGGCCGATGGCCATCATGGGCCGCGCGATGCTGGCGGAATACTCGTTCACCGGCGACGCGCGTTATCTGCGGGCGCTCGAAAAGATTTACGCGGATTATCCGAAATACAACGAAGGCAAAAAGTTTTCGCTGATCCATCACCAGGGCCGCCAGTTGATGAATGTGGAGGTGATGTTCGAGGCCGCGCGGCTCGGGGGCGATGTCCGTTTGCGCGACGACGCGCTGAAGGTTCTCGGCCAGCAATCCGAAGAGATCAAGACACGCCTCGGCTGGCACGAGAAGGGGATTGCGACCGGAAAAACCGACGAGCATTTTTACTCCGTGCCATTCGGTCATGCGGTCACGTTGAACGAGACGGCGAAGATTCCGGCGATCGGTTATTTGTATTCCGGAAACGCTGAGTGGCTGCGTTTTTCCGAGGCGTATTTCGACGACGTGGAGAAGAACGAGATGATGCCTTACGGGCTGACGAGCGCGCACGAACACCTCGGCGGCATCGGCCCGTTCTCGTGCAGCGAGCTGTGCAACGCGGTTGATTACTCGTGGTCCGCGATCTGGATGATGCGCATCACCGGCCGGGCGGTGTATGGCGACCGCGTCGAGCGCGCGATGTTCAACGCCGCGCCGGGCGGCATCGCGCCGGACTTCAAGTCGCACCAGTATTTTCTTTCATCGAACCGGATCGACGACAAGCACCCGGCGAAGCCCAAGGTCGGCGGCAACTCGTCGTTCGAGGCAAAACAGTTTCCGCTGTGCTGCACCGGAAACATGTCGCGCCTGTTGCCCGACTACGTGATGCATCTCTGGATGTTGAGCCGCGACGGCGGACTGGCCGCGACGCTTTACGGTCCGAGCGAAGTGAAGACCACGGTCGCCAATGTGAAGATCGCGCTTGCGACGCGAACCGATTACCCATTCCGCAACGACATCAACGTCGTGCTCAAACCCGCCAAGCCGGTCACGTTCCCGCTTTATCTGCGCGTGCCGGCGTGGTGCGACAAGCCGGTGCTGGCTCTCAATGAAAAGCCGCAGCCGGTCGATGTGCAGGGCGGGTTCATCCGAATCGAGCGCGAGTGGAAAACGGGCGATGAGGTTCGCGTTACATTCCCGACTCAGCCACGAATTGTCACCGGCATCTGTGCTGGCGGCGAGCCGTTCGCGAGCGTGCTTTACGGGCCGCTCCTCTTTGCGCTGCCGATTCCGATCGAGGGGAACGATCTCAACAAACCGCGGAGCGGAGTGGAGTGGCAGTTCGCGTTGTCGCCGGAAAGCAAGATGACGGTGGAGACCCGTCCGATGCCTGAAAAGTGGACATGGCAGGCCGTGCCGGTGCGGATCGAAGTTCCCGCCGTGCCGGCGAAGTTCGACGACTTCTCGTTGCCCCGGCAGCCCGTGGAAAACGCATCGCCGTCGGTTCGCTTAACGCTGGTTCCAATCGGGACGACGGCCTTCCGCGTCAGCATGTTCGGCGTCGCGAAATGAGCGGAGTGGTTCGATCTACGAGATGAAGATCCATCCTTCATTCGTCACGGACCGCGACTCCCCATTTTTCCTACAAATCCCTCGACGGCCATCTGCTCGACACCACCTGCACGCGCGCACGAAGAACCGTATTAGGCCCAGCACAAGATCATGAATAAGAAGGCTGGTTCGGATTCCTGCCCTCGGACTGTGGAAGTCGTATAATACCATTTCTTGAAAATGGCCGGCCTCTGCATGGGTAGCGCACGCGCCCCGCGTGCAGTGTCCCGCGCCCTCGCGGGACACCCCGTTTCAACCCGGCGAAGCCGCTCGCATCCAAGAGGATGGACGCTGCGCGTGCTGGCTTTGGAAGGCTTGCGCGGGGGCGCACAAGCCAGCACGCGAGGCGCGTGCGCCACCCATTTCCACTCTGCAACGTCCGACTATCTCCGGGAGTTGGTATGAATCGTATGAGGCGCCGGGAGGCTTCGGGCGGGCTACTTGAAAAACGCCCCGTTCGGGGCGTTGCGCGATTTGCATCGCGCATTTATGATAGAGCGTATGGAACCCCCGTGCCACCCCAGTCGCAGCGCAATTCTTACGTTCGCCGCCGTCATGTTCGCCGCTGCAAATCTGTAATTCATCGAGTCGAACCGCATCCCACTTTCGCCCCCTCACCAAGACGAGCCATGCCAGAAGCGTCCTCATTCCGTTCCTGCTCGCTCCCAAGCTCCATTTGGGAGCGGGCCTATCTGCGAAATCCCATCTCGCGCCGGCGCGATGCGGGCAACGGAAACGCAGCAAGCCTCGGAGCGAATGCCAGGACAAGTGCATTCCAAAATGGAGTTTTGAATCGAACGGGAAAGGCGGCACCGCCGATCGTCCTTCGTCATTCCTCCGGTTTGATTTCACTTTGTTCCGTCCAGGGCAGCCTTTTCGTCATCTCCTTTCCCCAGCTCCCCGCAGACAAATCAACCACCACCACACCATGAAAAACCGCTTCAATCTCTTCCTTGGAACCTTCGCCGTCATCGCAATGGCACAATCCGCCCACGCCGACTCCGCTACATGGAACGGCACTGCGGATGCCTTATGGGCCACCGGAACAAACTGGTCCACGACACCCGTGCCCGGCACCGGCGACACCGCCACGTTCAACAATGCGGGCGGCGCGGTTGACGTGATCGATCTCGGCGCGGGTGTCATCATCGGCAACATCCTTTTCGATTCATCCGCAGTAGCCGCCTACACCCTCGGCTCCGGCGCGGTGGGCAGCCAGACGCTGACGTTGAACGACAGCGGCGCGATCACGGCCAACAACACCATCAACGCCAATCAGACCTTCAACGCAAAGCTGGTCCTCGGCACCGATGCCACGGCGCAGTCGTATTCCATCACCAATAGCGACACCTCCAACAGCCTGACCTTCGCTGGCGGCATCACCGGCGGCACTACCGGTACGGCCGAAGCCAAGACACTCAACCTCAGCACGGCCACCGGCGGCATCAATCTGACTGGTGCCATCACCAAAGGCGGAGCCACCAGCCTCGCACTTACCAAAACGGGAGCCGGCACGCTCACCCTCTCAGGTGCCAACAGCTACAATGGAACAACAACGATCAGCGCTGGCAATTCAACGACATCCAAGTTGCTGGTGAGCGGGACGGGAGCACTGACGGGTGCCGGTGCGCTCCAGGTTGGAAGTGGTAGCAGCGCCGGACGGTTTGAATACACGAGCAGCGCGACAACCACCCAGTTTTCCACCATCACAGTGGGCGGCGGTTCCAACGGCGGCACTGGAACTCTTGTCCAGAGCGCCGGCACCATCACCGCGACCACACTGCGAACGGCTCCCGGGCGTACTGGTGGCAATGTCGGCAATATCGACATCTCCGGCGGCACGTTGCATATCACCGGAGCGGCAACCATCGGCGAGCAGGATCTCAATGTTACACCATCAACGGTTACCATCAGCGGCACCGGTCTGTTTCAGGTCGATAACGGGCTCAAGGTGGGTGTCGCCCAAAGCGACACGCGGGATGGCAATGGAATCATCACCCAAACCGGCGGCACTGTCATCGTGGCTGGCGGGGTCACGCTAGCTGGTTCTGCGAACACTGGGACGCGAACTGGTATCTACAACCTTTCGGGCGGCGTGTTGAATGTTGACACCATCAAGATGGCCACAACAGGCACCGGTGGCAATATCTCCACATTTAACTTCAACGGAGGGACGCTCAAGCCAACAGCGAGCAACTCCATCTTCCTACAGGGCCTGACCACCGCCAACGTGAAAGGCGGCGGCGCACTAATCGACACCAACGGTTTCGACATCACCATCGCGCAATCGTTGCTCAGCGGGACCGCCAATGACGGCGGCCTGACAAAATCAGGCACCGGCACGCTCACACTCGCGGGAGCCAACACCTTTGTTGGCGCAACGACGATCAATACGGGCACGCTGAATTTATCCAACCAGAACGCCGTTCAGAACAGCACGCTGACGATGAATGGCGGCACCGTGGTGTTCGACAGTTCCGTCGGCGGCAATGCGTTCACTGCTGGCGGGCTGGCCGCAGCCTCAAGCGGAGCCGGGTTCGACATCGCGCTTGAGAACAATGCGGGAGCCTGCGGCCATCACGCTGACCGTGGGCGGGAACAACGCCAACACGACTTACGCGGGCGTTCTCTCCGGCAGCGGCAGTCTCGCGAAGACTGGAAACGGCGCGCTGACCCTCGCCGGAACCAACACTTACACGGGAACCACCACCGTTTCCGCCGGGACACTCGCTCTCTACGGGGATGGGACTTCCGTAACAGGCACCACTTCCGTAACAGGCACCCTCCTTCTTGGTAATAGCAATGCGGTGAAGAGTTCGGCGGTGGTTTTGAATAACGGTTCCACACTGGCTTTGCGGGCCGATGCCGACACCACTTTCAACGTGTTAAGTCTGACAGCATCCGGAGCGGGAACCTACAATTTCAACGCCAATCAAAGCACGGCAGGTAACTCGAACAAGACACTCACATTGAGCACCGGGCTGGCGAGCACGGCGGGCAATGTTAATTATTCCGGAAGCAACGGCTTCACCCTTGTCGTGCCCGCCATAAACGCAAGGGGCGTCGGGAGCAATGCTCTCAACATCACCTCCAACTCGGGAACGCTGAGCACCGGGACACTCAATGGAACCTATACCGGAGCCACCCGGAGCACCGTGACACTTGCCGGAGCGGGCAACATAGTTCTTGGAACCATTAGCAAGGGAACTGGAGAATTCTCCATCGGGCTGATTTTGAACCAGACCGGGACGGCAACGATCAACGGGACCTACGTGAACAACTCCGGCAGCGACAACAGCGAGATCAACAGCGGCACGTTGGTTTTGAAAAACACCAGCATCGCCGGATTCCATGTCACAAACATTGGCGGTGGAGCATCCGCTCCGGTCATTGACAACCAGAGCGGTTCGACCATCACTCTTGATAACACTGCCCAGACGTGGGACGGCAATTTTACTTTTGGCAGCGCCAGCACGACCGGCGCGCTGAGTCTCGGCACCGGGCCGTTCACGTTGACCGGCAACCGCACCATTACAACGGCCAACGCCACTTATGGCTTAACGGCGGCTGGTTCCATCAGCGGCACCAATGGCATCACTAAGTCAGGCGTTGGGACTTTGACGCTATCCGCCTCAAACAGCTACAGCGGCGGAACCATAGTGAACTCGGGATCATTGGTGCTGGGCAACGCCAGCTCGCTCGGAGCCGCGACAGCTCCTCTTGCCGTCAACGGCGGCACAGTGAATCTGAATGGCAAGAGCGTGATTGTCGGCCTGCTAAGCGGCAGCGGCGGCGCATTGATCACGACGAGTTCGACCGCATCGAGCGTTTTGACTGCTGGCGGCACAGGCTCTTCCACCTACAACGGCGTGATCGCGAGTGGTCTCGGAACCGTCGGCCTGACCAAAGTTGGCGCCGGCACACTGACTCTCGGCGGCACCAATACCTATGCCGGCTTAACCACCGTGAGCGCCGGCACGCTGGCCTTTGATGTGAGCGAGACGCTGACCGGCGGATTGACTGTCGCCACCAGCGGCACCGCAGTCCTGACGGCGCACACGGGAGCAGAGAGCGTGAAGGTTCTCGACATCACGGGCCTCACCATTTCAGGAACGACAGCGTTTGCTGGAGGCGGCGGCAGGGACCTGAGCGGCCTGGCGGTGCCAGCTCCAGTGCCCGAGACCGGGACGATCGGACTTCTGGCCGTGGGAGCCGTTGGCGGACTGCTCCTGCGCCGCCGCTGTAGCCGGCCACGTTGAGGCCGGCCGGGTTCGGCGTCCCCGGCTACAACGGCCACGTTGAGGCCGGTCGCCTGTTAGAAAATACAAACAAGATATTTTCCGTGTTGCCGGCTGGGAACCGGTGTGGGGCACGGAAAACGCAAAGGTCGCCGCGGTTCTCTTGGTGGGGCGTCGCAGCGACCAATTTTTAAGACGACCCGAAACGCTTTTTTACACTATCATTTAGCCAGCCATGAAAACCCCGATCCTTATCCTCCTGGCGTTTACAGTCCGCGTCCTGGCGGCACCGATCACCTGGGGACCGGTGCGTGACATCAGCGGCGACTCGGACGTTAGCACGAACGGTTCGCTCGTGAAGGCCGTGGCCAAGGCGGGCAGCCTCTATCCCACGGTCAATGGCGTGACCTTTACTCCACTCCCTGGAAACGACACGGTCTCCGGAACGAACGCGAATAGTTACGCCACCGGTTCGTTGCCGGTCGGTGGAGGCATCAGCCAGAGTTACGCCACTCTCCTGAGCCAGAATGTTTACAAAAGCGGCACCGGCTCGACGGTGACACTTACGGTCAATGGGCTGACAGTGGGCTGTCACTACGAACTCCAGGTGTGGTTCAACGATTCGAACGCGACGGGGCAGGGAACACTGACAGTCAAATCAACCGGAGTGATGGACCCGTGGGTGCAGCTTGACGCGAACACGACCGGAGTGACGGGTGGGGTGGGCCAACACGCCATCGGCACATTCACGGCGGATGCGACCAGCCAGACGGTGACGTTCCAAGGAAGCGTCAACGGCATGATCCAGGCATACCAGGTTCGCAGGGTCACGGATCCGCTGGCGGCGGTTGCGTGGGGTTTGTGGCACGAGATCACCGGCGACACCGACGTGAGCACGACCGGGACGGCGGTGAAGGCTTACGTTTTCGGCTCAGCGGCTCCCGCTGCTCCGATCAACGGCGTAACCTTCACCCGCTTCGCGGCGCAGTCGGTGGACGCGCTCTCCGGTTTCACCACGCCGAGTTCGGATGTCTTTGGCTCAGCCAGCGCGCCGTATGCGGGCTTCACGAGCGACTACAAGAAAATCCTCGGCAGCGGGGCTTACGGCGGCAAGTGCGCGTCACTGACGTTGAACAACCTGACGCCCGGCCAATGGTATGAGTTGCAGGTGTGGGCGAATGACTCGCGGGCTTCCGGCGGTGGCCGCGTGGAGCGAATCAACGGCTCCGCATTCCTGAACTACAACCCCGGCGGACCCAGCGACAACCTCGCCTACGAGGGGAACACCGGCCATCACATGCCCGGCATTTTCCAAGCTGTGTTGGCGAGCCAGCGGCTGGATTTCGTGGCGGACGTCTCGGCGCAGATCAACGGGCTGCAACTGCGCGCTGTTTCCGTAATGGACCCGCTGTTATTCCAATCCAAGATGCGCCGCCAGTACACGCTCGATAGTTTCATCGACGGAAAAATGTACTCGACGATGCGTTTCGAGAAGGTGCATCTCCTTTTCGGTGCGGGACAAATCGCAGCGGCTAAGGCGGAGGCGCTTTCCGCCTCGCTCTGGTGGGGGGCTGGCAACAACTACACCTTCGACGGATTCCCGGCGGTGGACATGGTCATCCGCTGGAAGAAATACATCGACACAACATCGCGCAACGCCATCAAGGGGCGGCTGCCCACGATCAACTACGTCACCCCCGGCACGTCCAATTTGCAGAAGCTGGCGTTCACGATGCGCTTTCTGGCATCGGAGGAGTTCGGCGAGGATGCGTTTGTGCATCCCAAGAACGACTTCCGGACAAGCGATCCGAATTGCCACGATGTCCTGCTTCGGCGTTTGAAGGACGAGGCGAATTGGGGCTGCCCGGAATTTGCCTCCAATGACTACGGCATCTTGAACCTCCTGCCGTCCCTGAGCATCGCTCAACTCGCCAAAGATCCCGAGATGCGCGCTCATGCAACAGCCAGCTTTCCAGCCATGCTGGCGCAGTTGGCAGCCGCCTGGCAGCCAATGGACAATTACATCGGCGTCTGGAGCTGGCGCGACTACGAAGATCAGGGCGGACATCTGGGCGTCTTCGGAAGGCTGCTATGGGAGGCTTTTGGAAGCAATGCGCGCAGCGGCGATGCCAAAGCGATGGCATTGATGGTGGCGGGGGATTACCAGGCACCCGCTCCGATCCTGCATGCGGCCAACGAACGCACAACGATCTACACGTCCCGCCTGTGGGGCGGCAGCGCTTCCCAGTCCTCGTTCGTCAGCGGAAGCGATTACATGCTCTTCAGCGCCTGCGACAATGATAATGAGGACAACGACTGGAGCCATCCGTATGGAGTGCGTTGGACTGGGATGTCGAATTACTTCTGGCTCGGCGCCTGTGCCACGGACTACTCGAAAGATATTAGCGCCAGCAACAACCACGGGACGAACAGCTGTAACATGGGCACGGTGCAATACAGTGATTCGGTGCTGTATGCCTTTGACTTTACCGGCCCTTACACACAAGCCACCTATGTGCCGTATGCCCAGAGCCAGGTGCCCGGGGGCTACTCAGCCATGATTAACGATTCCACCACCGACGGTCGTATCTATCTCCACTACGGGAAGGTGATGATCGCGGTGACATCCAGCATTCCTTTTACCTGGGATCCCGGCTCGGGTATATGGTCGGCGCGCCATGCTCCAAACGCTGGCGATTCGGAGTTCCGCGTGGCTGTCGGCGGTGTGGGCAATCCGATCACCGATGGCTCCAGCGCTTACAAAGCCAATATCGACAACGCCAACAACCGCTTCGCCATGGCCATCGAGACGGCGCACCCCACGGAATACGCCGGGGCGACGCCTGCGGATCAGTTGGCGGCTTTCAAGGCGGATATTGAAGCTAACACGAGCATCAGCCATTTGAATGTTTACCCGGCCACGGGCTACTACACCAACCGCCACGGGGATACTCTGCAAAAGCAAAGCTATGACGCCTCCGGTAATCGCAAGCCGGGCTACATCAATGGAGTGTCGGTGGACTACACCAACTGGCCGATCCTGGACAATCCGTGGATGAGGCAGGTCAGGAATAGCGGAACGGCAACGATCACCGCTGGCAATCAGCAAACCGTGCTTGATTTTGTCAATGGCGGGTTGACCAACAGCGCGGTCACTTCCACCGGCGGGCCGATGCCGCAGATCGGTTCCAGCTTGGCGACCAACCTCACGGGCACCTCGGCCGTGTGCAACGCGGCGCTGATTTCCAGCGGCTCAAGCGCGACTTCGGTGACTCTTTACTGGGGGACCGTGGACAGCGGCACCAACACGGCGGGCTGGTCAAACAGCCAGGCTCTCGGTACCAAGAGTACGGGCGCGGTGGCCACGACCATTACCGGGCTGACCGGGGGCACAACCTATTACTACCGCCACCATGCCTCCAACGCCGCTGGCGCGGTCTGGTCCAACAGTTCCTCCTCTTTCCAAACACTCCCGCAACCGGTGCAGGTGGCTCCTCCCGGCGTGCCGGGCTTGCTGAGCACGACGCTCACCGTGGGTTCCGTGCCGCTTACTTGGACCGCGATCGCGGATGCGACGAGCTATAACATCAAGCGCGCCACGACAAGCGGCGGGCCTTACACCACGATCAAGACAGGCCAGGCCACCGCGAGTTACAGCGACACCACGGCGGTCAACGGCACCACCTATTACTATGTCGTCTCCGCCGTGAACACAGGCGGCGAAAGCGTGAACTCCGGCGAGGTGAAGGCCACCCCTGCGGTGGTTCCGGCAGCCCCGATCGATGTTACAACCTCGATGGGTTACATGTATGCCCATCTTTCATGGACTCCACCCCCTTGGGCCGCGACTTACACGGTGATGCGCTCCAGCACCAACGGCGGACCTTACACCACGATCGCCAGCGGCTTGACCAGCCCAAGCTATGATGACACGACCGCGATCAACCTGAGCACTTACTACTATGTGGTTACTGCCAGCAACGTCGCCGGTTCCGGTTCGGCCTCCAACCAGGCCAGCATCACGGTGAACGTAGCCAGCTACATCGACCAGGTGTCCGGTAACTGGAACAGCATTACATGGTATCCGAACCCTCCCGGAATACCGACCGCCAGCAACACGGCGATAATCGACTTCGGCAATAGCTCGGCGATCACGAGCACCAATAACATGGGCAGCTTTACGCTGAACCAGATGCGCTTCTTCGGCAGTGGCGTGACCCTGACCGGCAGCGCGCTGGCCTTTAGCGGAGCCACACCAACCGTGACCGGCTCCGCCAGTGCTCCGTGCAGCGTCGCCAACCTGATCACGCTGGGCGCGAACACGACGTTCGACATCGATGCCAACACCGTGACTTTTACCGGCGTCATCAGCGGCACCGGCGGGCTAACCAAGACCGGTGCGGGCACGTTAACACTGGGTGCAGGCAATACCTACACCGGCAGCACAACCGTGGACGGCGGCGCGCTGTCCTATACCGTGAATAACACGGGGTTGAAGGCCCTTTATCTCGGCGCGACAGACGGGAGCGACAACGTCAGCACACTTAACGCCTCGGCGACAGTTACCGGCACGAGCTTTACGGTGCAGACAGATGGCTCCACCTATAACAACATCAACCTTGGAGCGGGATCGACTCTGACAATCACCGGCGCGGTGAATATCTTCACCACCGGCTCTACGGGCACGAAACTGAAGTTCAACTCCACCGGTTCGGTTCCCACGTCTGCTGTGGCGGTCAGCAATACCGCAGCTAACTTCGTCTTCGCGCAGGGGACGGACACCACGTCCACGCGAATCAACAGGCTGGACATGCGGAACCTGGGCACGTTCACGGCTAACGTCGCCAACTTCCGCAATGGCTGGAGCACCTCCATCAACTACGCGCGGCCAGGTGTTAACACGTTCTATCTGGCCACGAACAACGCCATCACCACTGGCACGCTCGGCGTCGGCGACACGGATAAGAGCGGTGGCGGCGGAGCCAGCACTCTCTATCTCGGCAGCGGGAGCAATGCGATCAACACCAACACGCTCGTGATCGGTCGGAGCATGTCGAATGACGGGAGCACTCCATCCGGGCAAATCCTCTTTAATGGCGCGACCGGAACACTGGCCTTGCATGGTGCGGCGGGTGGCAGCAGCGCTTTGACAAATGTCTATGTCGGAGCACACACGGACACGGGATCGGCTAACCCAAATTCAATGCGCATCGGCTTACTTGATCTTACCGGAGGCACGACAACCGGAAGCATCACCAACTTATACCTTGGGTATAACACCCAGAACGCCTTCGCGGCGGGGAATGCTGAGGGAACCTTCATTCTGGGCGGCAGTGCCAGCAGCCTGTCAGTGGCCAATTTGTATCTCGGCTACTCAACCGTCACATCCACCACCAGCTACTATGCCAATGGCGAACTCGATCTGACGGGCGGCGCGTTGAATGTCACCGGCAATATCACCATGGCCTATGACGGTGCCGCAAGCTCCGCTGCAGGCATGGGCGGCACGCTCGTCCTCAGCGGCGGCACTCTAACGGTGGGCGGAAACATCGTCGCCGGGGGGAGCAGTGGAGTTTCCTCCATCACACTCAACGGCGGCACACTCGACATGACGGGCGGTGCGATCGGCAGCGGCACCGCAGGCGTGGACACGCTTGCCTTCCAGAGCGGCACACTTAAGAATGTCGGCTTTATCAACGGCACGTCGGGCCTAATCAAAGTGGACGACGGCACACTGGTTCTTGCTGGCAGCAACACCTACACCGGAATGACCACGGTTGCCGGCGATACACTGGAGGTTGACGGCTTCCTAAGTGGAGCGGTTACCGTCAATGGCGGGACCACGCTCTCCGGCACAGGAACCATCGGCGGCGCGGTAAGTGTCAGTGGCAGCGCCATCATTTCTCCCGGCTTAAACGCAATCGGCACCCTGCGGATTAACAATTCGATGACGCTCGGAAATGCCAGCCTCGTCTCACTCAATACAAATCGCGCGAGCACCCCTAACTGCACAGGAATCAGCGGCCTCACTTCGATCACTTATGCGGGCACGCTGACGGTTAACGATCAAGGCGGCGGTTTGGCGGCGGGCGACACCTTTGTGCTGTTCGCAGCGGGCAGTTATACGGGCGCGTTTGGCTCGATCAATCTGCCGGCATTGAGCGCGGGTCTGGTTTGGGATCTGCACAAGCTATCGGTGAACGGCAGCATCGCGGTCGCCGCAGCGGCGGTTGTTACCCCGACCGGTGGCAGTGCGCAGGTGGGTTTGAGTTGGACGGCGGTTGCAGGTGCGACCAGCTACAACGTCAAGCGCTCTCTGGTCAACGGCGGTCCCTACACGACTGTCGCCACCGGCATTACCTCCAACAGCTACTCCGATACGAACCTCGATCCATCCACCACCTACTACTACACGGTGTCAGCGGTTGTCGGTGGAGTGGAAGGCCCCGACTCGATCGAGCAATCGGCAGCTACTGTGGCGGGAACGGTGGCCCGTTACTGGGATTCCAGCACGGCGGCTGGACTGCAGGGCGGAACCGGAACTTGGAGCGCATCCAGCACCGCATGGAGCAACAACACCTCCGGCAACAACCCGCTGCTGACCTGGCGCGATAACATCCCCGCTCTTTTCCAAACCGGCACCAGCACAGTAACAGTTAGCGGAACGGTCCTCGTTGATTCCATCGCCCAATCGGTGAACGGCACGTTGACGACGATCTCCGGCGGCAGCCTTTCGCTTACCGGAGCGAACGGCATCAGCAACGGTACTGGCTCTGGCAACGGGGCGCTAACGATCAACTCCGCGCTCGTGCTTAGCACTGCCAGCATGACCATTAACGCGCAGCAGGCCATCAGCCTTAACGGGACAATGAGCGGCACATGCGACTTACTCAAGACCGGCACGGCCACGCTCACGCTGGGTGGGGTGAACACGGTCAATGGCGATGTAACTCTGGACGCCGGCGCGATCACTTACAACGGCACCGCATCGAACGTGCAGATGATTACCTTTGGCTCCACCTTGGGAAGTAGCAACACTTCCGCGCTGAGTGTCTCGGCGAATGTGACCTGTCTCAATCTAGGTGTTCAAAACAACAACCCCGGCAATAACACCATTGCTATAGCATCCGGCAAGACTTTGACGGTGAACGGCGGCTTCTCCATGAATACCGTGGCCGGAGGCACGGCGAACTTACTGGTGAATGGCTCGGGTGCCATGAGCATCAATAACGGGGCATCCGTCTTCCTCATCGGGGCGACGAGCGATGCGAATGCGCGCACCTTCAATCTGGATTTGAGCGGCTTGACCGGCGGCTTCGCGGTCAACGTGGCCAGCCTCTATGTCGGAAGGACGACGAATACCTATAATGTCGTGCCGAATGCCACGATCAAACTGGCTCCGAACAGCTCGATCACTGCGGGCAACATTGAAATCGGCGGTGATGCCACCAGCAACGGCGGCAACGGTGGCGGGGCATCGACGGCGGTTACCTTTAACAGCGGCACGAGTTACATCAAAGCTAACTCACTCATCGTGGGCCGCATTAAATCAGGCACGCACACACTGAACTTCGCGCCCGGTGGTGGGACGTTGGTTTTCTCGGGGACCAACGGAGGCGCACTGGGGACGATGTATGTCGGCTACAAGCCTCACACGGGAAGCAGTAGTGACGTCACCGGCATTGCGGATTTCTCCAACGGCGTTGTCAGCGGGACCATCGGGAACCTCTACGTTGGACGCATGACCACTTCCCAGGGAAGCAACTCCCCGAAAGCTATCGGGACATTTATTCTAGGCACCAGCAGCAATAACAACCTCGCGGTAACCAGCCTGAACATCGGCACCTTTAGCGGCACCACGGTGCCGACCTCCAGCAAGTATGCCGATGGCACCGTGACGATCAACGGCGGGCAGTTAACGGTCGGTTCCATTACTATGACCTCGGAACAATACAGCTTTGCCAGATTGAACATCAACGGCGGAGCATTGACGGTCAACGGAGCGATCACGAGCGGGACGGGAACCAATGAAAGCATCACGATGAACGGCGGCACGCTGGACATGACGGGCGGCGCGATCGGCAGCGCCACCAACACCGTCAGCACGCTCATTTTTCAAAGCGGCACGCTCAGGAACGTGGCCTCGATCAACGGCACGGCGGGCCTCACCAAGACCGGCACCGGCACGCTCATTCTCGACGGCTCGAACAGCTACGCGGGTACGACCACGATCAGCGCAGGCACTTTGCAGATCGGCAACGCCGGCTCCGGCGGCACCCTCGGCGCCGGAAACGTGGTGAACAACGCCTCGATCAAAATCAATCGCTCCGACGCATTCACCCTCGGCGCTCTCATCTCGGGCACCGGCACGCTCTCGCATACGGGCATCGGCATAACGACCCTGTCCGGTGCCAACACCTACAGCGGCTCGACGACAATCAGCGCGGGAACACTCGCCGTCAGCGGAAGCCTCACCGGTTCCGTCACCGCAAGCACGGGCGCTTTCGCGGCGCTCGGCACGCCAGTTATCAACGGCAATTTGACCATCGGCGCGGGCGGTTCCTTCCGCGTGGGAATCAACGGCTCCGCAGTCGGCACACAATACGACCAGCTAACGGTCAGCGGCACCGTCACCCTGAGCGGCGCGCCCGACATTGTCGCCGCGCCCGGACTGACGGCCGGCACGAGTTTTACGATCCTGAAAAAGACGAGCGCCGGAGCGATCAGCGGCACCTTTGCGGGCAAGCCGAACGGCAGCGCGTTCACCGCAAGCGGTTATACATGGATCATCAGTTACACTGGCGGCGATGGGAACGACGTTGTCCTCACCATTGCCACCGGGCAACAGAGCTGGCGCTACCAATACTTCGGCACCATCGCCAGCACCGGCACCGCCGCCGACACCTTCGACGCGAACAAGGATGGCGAAACCAACTTCCTTGAATTCGCCACCGGCCAGAACCCGAACGCTGCGACCACCAAGCCCGGCGTGCTCGTGAAAAGCGGCACGAATTTGGAATTCACCTACACGAGAAGCAACGCCGCCGCGACCGACGGCGTAACATTCACCGTGGAATGGAGCGACTTGCTTGCGAGCGGGAACTGGAGCAGCGGCGGCGTTACTGAGGCAATGGTGCCAGGCAGCGACAACGGCACGACGCAACTTTGGAAGGCCACCGTCCCGGCGGGCCCGGGTCCCAAACGCTTTGTCCGGTTGAAAGTCTTCAAACCGTAGAACCTGCGGCGCGCAAGTTTCGAAGCTTGTCGAATCAATCGCGCGAAACGCCGATCGGATCAGCAAACCTTCGCCGTTTCCATGCCGAGCAGCTTTCCAAGCTTCTCGATCTTGTGCGCGATGTGACCGACGCCGACCGCGCAATGGTGCGCGGGGCCGTGTGCATTCCAATCGTTGATGAAACGCCGCGCGCCGATGCTGAACTTGTAACGGCTGTTGGTGTTGCCGATTTCGAGGATCGGACCGGGCACGCTCCCGCCCTCAGCCACCAGGAACTTCAAGCCTCCGCTTCCGGTTTCGACCACGCTGAGCAGCGTCACAGGACCGTGCTTTACGCTCATCTCGACACTCAGTCCGCGCCCGACTTTCCCATGATACACCTTGAGCGGACGCACCTTTGTCTTGCCCTGCGCAATCGCGATGTGCCCCGGCCCGTCGTGTCCCATGAGCACGACGTCCTCATTCCAATCCATCGCGTAGTATTCCGTAAACGAGCCGCCGACGCCGAAGCTGTCCATGATCTTCATGGCCTGCGCGTTCTTCACCTCATACTCGCCGGCAACCGGAATGCCGCGCGCAGTGAGCAGCGAGTTCCCGAGAATGATGGAGCTGATCGCATCCTCGTTTTCCTCAACTCCTGTGCCCATGTAGTAGTAAGCCATCGAGCCGAGCGCGTGCTCGTTGACAAGCCGGTCGAGCGCGACACTCGTGCGCGCCGCCCTCTCGAGTTCGGCTTGCGCGCAATCGGACTGCACATCGAAGGCTTTGCGAAAATCTTCGACACGGGCGGCGATCTCCCCGGAGGTGACTTCGCGCCGCAACGCGGCGAGCTCGTCCACTTCGACAATCTCAATATGTCCGCCGAAGTGCGCGCACTGAAGAGTCGTGTCGGAATAGATGTCGAGCATTCCATTGTAGTAATGCCCCATAAGTCCGAGCCGGTTGTGAAACATCACGCCGGCCACGCGCGCCGCGTCCATCCAGGCGTCCGCTTCGCTCCAGCATTCCGGGTCGTTGTGAAGCTGGCCCGTGATCTGGTGGAACTCGATCCGCGAGCGGTTGAAGACGTTCGCGATCTCCGGCACCGGGCATGCCGGGCAGTGCGCGAGCCATTCGCCGGTCATCTTCACGCGGTCGTCCATCTTGTTGAATGTCGCGTAATCAATCGCCGGCTCAGGCGAGAGATTGAGGATGATCACCGGCACCCGCGCGCGCTGCACGACAGGCAGCACCGTCGAGCTAAGTGCATAAGTGGTCACGTGGAGAAAAATGAGATCCACATCCGCCTGGCGGAACCTGTGCCCCGCCTCAAACGCCTTCTCCGGCGTGTCAATGAGACCAAGATTCACAATCTCGATGCCGGGCCGCGCCAGCTTGCCTTCGACTACGCGAAGGTAACCCTCGAGCCGTTCCTTCAGCCCGGCGAACTGCGGCCAGTAGGCATCGAGTCCGATACCGAAAAGTCCGATCTTCGTAGAGTTGGTGTGGGGTTGAGAGGGGATATGATTCATAAAATTACGGGGCCAATTCCAGATGGCATCGCGATCTTAACAGGCCGCTCCATTGATGCAAGAATCGACTCGCCAGAGGCAGGAAATGACAAATGAGAAAAACAAATCCCACAGGGTGGCATCCAGGTTTGACGGCTCACATGAACATCTTCGGGAAGCGTGCCCGCTGTGCGTGTTCAACGTCACCAATTCATGCGAGTCGAAAGACGGCCCAAATGGGCGAATCCGCCTTGCGCTGAAGCAGAACTTGAGCGCACAAAGAAGGGCTTCCTCTTTTTTCAATTGGTGGTCTGGACGAATTTTTTTTGAAAAAGAAGTTGCAACTACATCGTCAATACAATAATCACCTTCATCAATGCATGAGAGTTCCCCTTCTTCCACGTTGGTCTGACGTTCATTCCGCCCAGGCGGGTGACACCCGGTCAGGCTTCACTCTGATTGAATTACTCGTCGTGATGGCGATCATCGCGGGGCTGATCGGACTGGCAGGGCCGGCGGTTTCCACGCTGATGCGCGGGTCGCAACTGACCCAGGCTGCCCAGCTCCTGAACGACCAGCTCAGCCTTGCCCGGCAGGTTGCGCTCTCGAAGAACCGCACCGTCGAAGTCCGCTTTTACAGGTACGGCGACCCGGAGACACCGGGCGAGAATGTGGCCCAGCCCAACACGGGAAAATTCCGGGCCATGCAGACTTTTGAAATCCTCGATTCAGGACAGGCGCGTGCCATGGGTAAGATGATGTCTCTGGCTGGGCCGTCCGTGATCATCGACTCGGGAAAGACGCTTTCCACGATCATCGGCAACGCCACGGGTGCAACCACCTGGCCGAGCAAGACCACGGGCACCGTGCTGAATTATCCGATTCCCCGCGCTCAGTTGAACTACGAGGCGGTTGCGTTCCGATTCCAGCCCGATGGCTCCACGAATCTTCCTCCCCAGTCGAAGGATCAGCTCTGGTTTCTGACTGTCCACGAGATGAACAGAGGCGACGAGATGCCGTCTCCCCCGCCGAACTTCGCAACCATCCAAATCAATCCCTCCAATGGCAAAATCAGAACATACCATCCATAAGTCTGCCGGAGATTTCAGTGAAAACCGGCGCCCGATCCACCAAGCCGTCGCTGGCCGCCACCTGGCCGCTTTTTCGCTGGTAGAAGTCACTCTCGCCATCGGCATCATGGCATTTTCCTTCGTCGCGATCTTCGGGTTGCTGCCGATCGGAATGGGCGTGTTTCGCAAGGCCATAGACACCTCCGTGGTCGCGCAAATTGCCCAGAGGCTCTCGAACGAAATTCAAGAGGCCGATTGGAAAACATTGGTGTCCACCGGTTGGGATCCGACTCAGGCGCAGGCGGACGCCAAGAGCGGCAAAGTGACGCCGAACGAGATTCAGTTTCAGGATCCCACCGGAAAGAGCACAAACATTCGATACTTCGACGACCAGGGCAACGAACTGCCTGTCAGTGACAAGGAAAAGTCCATCTACCATGTGCATGCCGTCAGCTACAACCCGATGTTTTTGCCGGGCAAGCAGGCGGGCGGCGATTACTACTCGGCTTATGCGCTGAGAGTGGTTATCGAAATATCAAACAACCCTTCGCATGCAACGGGGGCGGCCAATGCCACAACCAAACTCTGGACTCCCCAGAAAGGCGAAGTCATAAGCCAGCATGCAACCATTGTTGCGCTGAACCAATGGCAGAAACAATGACGGCGAAGTCATCAGTTATGCACAAAAGAAAATCAGCCGCCTTCACGCTCGTCGAACTTCTCGTTTCGATGGCGATCATCTCCATGCTGTTGCTGGTGCTTCTTTCGATCACCGACTCCACGCGAAAGACCTGGCTTTATACCACGAACAAAATCCAGCAGTTCCGCGAGGCGCGCGAGGCGTTCGAGGCTCTTACACGGCGGTTGAGTCAGGCCACGTTGAACACTTACTGGGACTACCTGGACAAGAGCGGCAATGCCATGACAACGGCGAACGCGGCCATCTTTGTCCCCGATCATTACGGTCGGCAGTCGGAGCTCCGGTTTATCAGTGGAAACGCAAAGGCCCTGGGTATCGCCACCAACCGGTTCACGCACGCGATGTTTTTCCAGGCTCCGCTGGGCTCCGGTACCAACCAAAACATGGGCAACCTGCTGAACACCTGCGGTTACTTTGTCGAATACGGCGATGACAGTCAGTTAAGGCCTTCGTTTATTACCTCGACGTTGTTGCCTTTGCGCAAACGCTTCCGTCTCATGGAGATGGTGGAGCCTTCGGAATCATTGATCCTTTACCAAAGCGAGGTCAAAGCCGGGGGCAACTTCAGATACACAGGAAAAGAATGGTTCTCCACTCCCATCGCCAACAACAAACAGGTCCTTGCCGAGAACATCCTCGCGCTTGTCCTCCTCCCCAAATTGAGTCCGTCAGACCAGAAAGCCCCGGGATCGAATTACGATGACTCCAGCCTTGCCCCAAGTTACCTCTATGACTCCACGGGCAGTGCGATGACGACACTTAACGATCCAAACCTCAATCCAAAGAACCAGCTCCCGCCGGTTGTTCAGGTCACGATGGTTGCGTTGGATGAGGCGTCGGCGAGCCGGATGAGCGATGCGGACGCGACAGCGCTGCAGAGCAAATTGAATGCTCTCTTTGCCGACTCGAAGAACCTGCAAAAGGATCTTCGCCGGGATACGACGACCTACGCGGACCTGGCCTCCGATCCCTCCCTGGAAGCTTACTTGATCCAGAAGAAACTCAATTACCGTGTCTTCACCACAAACGTCAGCATCAAAGCCGCCAAGTGGAGCCGCAACCAGATCAAATGATGAAGCGCCCCGGATGCCAGCCCACCCGCAACCAAGTATAAGTCCAGAAATGAACACACCCATCCGCTCCTGGTTTGGAAGGCCCCGCCTGTCCAAGTCGAACAAGGGCATCGCCCTGATTCTTGTCCTCGGTTTTCTTGTCCTGATCACCGGGTTGATCGTGGCCTTCTTCTCAAGTGTCACGACCGAGCTAACCAGCGCGACCAGTTATGCGAGCGGGGCCGGCACCAAGCAACTCGCCAACTCGGCGGTGGGCACGGTGATGGCTCAGATCAAGATCGCCACGTCCGGCAGCAACACCGCATGGGCTTCACAACCGGGGATGATTCGCACTTACGATGACAGTGGAAAGAGACTTGCCTGCTACAAACTCTATTCCTCCAGCAACATGGTCGTGGCCACCACGAGTAGTTTCAATCCGGTCGTTGACGTGCCGTCAACCGGCTGGGACAAGCAAACCGCCTTTTACACCGATCTCAATGCGCCGGTTATCACCACCACCGGCACGAACTACCCGATTGTCGATCCGCGTGCGAAATTGGAATTGAAAGTCGAGGGTTTTGGTTACAACGATCCCAATAATGTTTCCATCTACGACCCGAAGGATCCAACACCCGTCGCCAGCGGCACCAGTGCCAACCCGCTTCCCATGCCGGTTCGCTGGCTCTTCATGCTGAAAGACGGGACACTGACTGTCCCGGACGATCCAACTGCCAGCACCAGCACGACCGCCACCTTTACCGGCAAGAACATTCCCACGACCAGCAACCCCATCGTCGGGCGCATTGCATTCTGGACCGATGACGAAAGCTGCAAGCTGAACCTGAACACGGCTTCGGAACCGACACCGTGGGACATGCCGCGTGCGCTGACAAAACAAGACTTGCAATACGGCTACTACCAGCCTGCGCAGAAGGAGTTTCAAAGGTTTCCGGGGCATCCTTACATGAATGCCCTCAGTCCGGTGTTTTTTCCGAATCCCACCCAGGCGACAATTCCCGACGCAACAAAGCAGGTGCAGGCAAAGGCGATCTACAGTTTGGTGCCTCGCGTGGCCTGGGGCGGCTCGCAAGCCGGAACAAACCCGGTGACGAGCAACAGCATCGTGGCCCCTGATACGGACCGCCTCTTCGCGAACGCGGACGAGGCTCTTTTCGCCCAACCCCTCACCTCCGGCAGTCCGCGCGTTCAGAACACAACGACTTCTCCGGCATTATTCAAGAACATCCTCCAAAGATCCCGCTTCTTCCTCACCGCGAACAGCCGTGCGCCGGAGGTCAACCTTTACGGCCAGCCGCGCGTGTCACTTTGGCCGCTCGACACCGACCCGAACCTCCGGACCGGTTACGACAAACTTGCAGCCTTTTGTTCCACGATCGGGAGCAGCAGCTCGACAAATACCTATTACTTCCAGCGCCACGACTCTACAGACCCGAAAAGCGACTATACGGGCATCTCGCGCAACCAGAAGCTTTACCCTTATCTGCAGAACCTGACGAACAAGCCAATCCCGGGCTATGGCGGGAGTTTTGCCACAAAGTGGGGAGACGACCGCGACCAGGTGCTTACTGAGATGTTCGACTACATCCGCTGCGTGAACCTACGCGACCCGCAATTGGTGAAGGACAACAAGGCACGCTTCGCCGACAACGGCCAGGTGGTGCCGATCCAGATCAAGACTCCTGCCGGCGTTGACACGCAAGGCTTCGGACGGTTCCACTCCATTTCGCAGTTTGGGCTCCACTTTATCTGCTCTGCGCAGGTTTCGACGAGCGGCACTGCGCAGGGGGCTCACGATGACCCCAATACCCCAAAGCTCAGTGCCGGCCAGAGCGCAATCGAAGCGGCGCTGCTGTTCGAGCCTTACAGCCCAAGCCTCGGCTACTACGAACTGCACGAGTCGATCTCGTACATAGTTACTTTCAAGTCGGCGATGAGTGTTGATGAGAACAATCTCGAGTTCCCCTCAGCTCCGACCACTGTTAGTTCCACCGACTTCGGAGCCGTCTGGCATGGTCGCTACTGGGGAGGCGCGCAGGGAGTACGCGGCCCCATTGCTCGTTTCGGTGGTGCAGGTTACCCCTTCATAAGCAAGAGGATCGCAGTCGGAGGTGCGGGCAAGACAACCATGTCGTTCAAAGGGGGGACGGTGGAAGTAAAGGTTTTCGCCGGCACGACCGCGAGCAAGTTGATCCAGACCTTCACGATCACCTTCCCCCCCGCAGATTTTCCGATCCCGCAATTGGTGAAGGCCGGCACGGTGGCTTATCGCGGAACCAGTGCCTCCGCACAGCAAGACTGGTGGACGTTTAAGCCCTGGACCGGCAAGTCTGGCAAGGGAGTCGGCCGCTATGCGTACGCCCATGAATGTCCCCACGCGCCAGGAGTTGAGTACACTGACACAAACCGCCAGTGGGGGGCATCCGGCGGCGCGGCTGGCTTCAAGCGTGGCGGGGTTTTCAGGGCGGAGGACGTCGTTCGAACAATCGTTCCTGACCATGGCGACATTCGCCTGGTCGCTGCGAAATCCGATCCTTCAAGTCTTTTCGTCAAAGGAAACCACTACAACGACACCGCTTTCCGGTTTGATCACCTTTTCACTGAACCTCAGGGGCCGCACATGCTCTTTGGCTTCTCCAATGAGCCTGGAAGTCCACCGGCAGGCGCGGACGTGATTCCAGGCAGTGGCGCGGAGGACCAGTTGGTGCCTTCAGCAAAGGTAAAGTATCATTATGCCCGCGTTGCGGAGATCCGGCCCGGCGCAGGAAAACTCTACAACAAGTGGAATGATTACGACAACGGCTTCGCCCACATGACTGATGGCGCCTATATCAACAAGCCGGACGAGGGGAATATCATGACCTCCGCCCAGTCCAGCAGCGCCAACACCAGGGGTTATGCCTATTTCTCATGGGACTTCGCCGCCCCCAGTGACATTTTCTTCTCGCCGTCCCGTCTCATACCGTCCGCCGGAATGTTCGGCTCTCTGCCGACGGGCGTGAAGAGCAACCAGCCGTGGCAGACGCTTTTGTTCCGCCCCGAGGTGCGCAACGGTCATCCGGGACGTGGCGAGCCCGTTACCGGCCCACCTTATTCCAAAGTACCGGATCACCTGATCATGGATCTTTTCTGGATGCCGGTGATCGAACCTTACGCCATCAGCGAGCCGTTTTCGACCTCGGGCAAGATCAACATGAATTATCAGATCGCGCCATTTACTTACATCAAACGGGCGACGGCCATGTATGGCGCCTTCAAGGCAGAGGAACCGCTTGTCATCCCCAATGAGGCATCGAAGGTTTACAAGCTGTGGGACCACGAGACGAACGACTGGCCGCAGTTCCCTGACAGTTCAATTGCCAAGGATGCGTCGGTTAAAACGGACTGGCTCAAGGCTTTCAACGGCCAGGCGCCCTTTGACAAGCTGCGCCGCCCGATTGACCCCGTTGGGACGTTGCAACAAGCGGACGATCGATTCTCGAAAGGAGACATTTTCCGCTCCGCGACCGAGATTTGCGAACTTCACCTGGTAAGGCAGAACGAGAAACTCTCCGATTACACCAGTGGCAACATTTGGGAGGGCGCGCTCATCACCGGCGACAACACCCGCGAACGGCCTTACACGAATCTCTATGCCAAACTTACCACCCGGTCGAATGTCTTTACCGTTCATTACCGGGTTCAGAAGCTGAAGAAGTCATCGGTTGGTTCGGCCGCGCAGTGGGACGAGGTGAAAGACCAGGTGTTGGGCGAGTATCGTGGCTCGACCATGATCGAACGCTACATCGATGCCAGCGACCCGACGCTGCCGGACTTCACCACGGCGTCAGGAAATCTGGATAACTATTACAAATTCCGCGTGGTGAGCACGAAGAAGTTCGCGCCTTAGAGGCTCTCACAAAACGGGGTTTTGCCGGCTTCGGCAATGAACTCCGGGGGCGCTTCCCAAAAGCATCGCCCCGGCGTGTTTCGCGCGCAGCGCTTTGGAGTGCGCGGACTTGTCCGCGCTTTGGGGTTGGTGGAGACTTGTCTCCGTGGACGGGGGGTCTGCGGGTGTGCGATGTGCGCTCCCGCCGCGCGGACAAGTCCGCTCCTCCGCAAAGCGGCGTCAAGCCGCCGCAGTCCAAAGCGCGGCGCGCGAAAGGTTCCGCATCCGGGGCGGGTTCATTGGCAGCGCAGCGAAGAAACGCAGCAAGCGCCGGGGCGGAGGCGGGCGGCGCAATCCCGCGATCCATGCCGAGCGACGTTTGCGGGGTTCTTCGCTGCGCTGCCAATGATGTCATCGGAAACAGGAGTTCAAGGATTTGCGCACAATGATCGGAGGGACGAGTTCCACGAGTCCCACACTCGAGAAGCCAGGGACTCGCAGAGCTCGTCCCTCCGAGTGGAAGCGATCCTTGCCGACGCCGTCAACACTCCGTTTTGTGAACGCCTCAGAATGACGCGCGTGGGGATGGTTCAATACAATCGAGAGTCCTCTTATTTGTACAAAACGGTCTCACAGAGATGCCCACAGCACGGTGTTCAGGACGAACTTCGGTGTCGGGTTCCGTTGAGCGCGCGTTGGATTCATCTTGGAGTGCCGGATTTTTCTCTTTTAACTGCGTGCTAAGCAAGGAACTTGTGGGAAGATACATTGAGTTCCCGGCTTATGAACCAGCCCCCGCCAATGCTTAAAAAATACTTCCTCGCGTGCCTGTCGCTGATTTTTCTTATTTTTTCTTCAAACGCGCGTGCGCAAACCTATTCGTGGCGCACTGTCGAGGTTGGCGGCGGCGGGTTTGTGACCGGCATCGTTTTTCATCCGACGACGCCGAATTTGGTTTATGCGCGCACCGACGTGGGCGGGGCTTACCGGCTGGACAATGCGACTTCGCGGTGGATTGCGTTGAACGACGACATCGGCGGCCGCAACAACGAGTTCCAATATCAGGGCGTCCTCAGCATAGGTGTTGATGCTTCGGACTCGAACAAGCTCTATCTCGCCTGCGGGCAGTATGGAGGTGCGGAGACATGGAAGCTGATCGGGCGTTTCTATCGCTCGAGCGACCGTGGCGCGACGTGGAATTACGTGACGCTGGGCGGCACGGCGATCTCGGGCACCACCGCGTATGGCGGGGTGAAATTTGCGGGCAACGGGGAGGGCAGGGGAGCCGGCGAGATTATCGCGGTCGATCCGGCGAACAGTTCGAAGATCGTGATCGGAAGTTCCGGGGAGGGCCTGTGGCGCAGCACGAACGGAGGCTCGAACTGGACGCGCCTCACGAGCTTCGACACCTTCGGCACGACGAGTTACGGCATCAACTTCGTGATGTATGCTCCCACCGTTTCCGGCACGAACCTTCTCTACGCCGCCGCGAAGGTGACCACCCAGGGACCCAGCCTGTGGCGCTCCACCAACGGCGGCACGACTTGGACGGCGGTGCCCAATCAGCCGGGCCGCGTCGCGGGTTCGGAGATGTTTGCGATCCAGGGTTCCTTCGATGCGGCGGGAACTTTCTACATGACCTGGGCCGATCAGACCGGGCCGGGCAATTACGCCACGCACTACGAAGTCTGGAAGCTCGCCGTGGACGGGGTGACGTGGACGAAGATCATGCCGCCGACAGGCCAGGGCTTCTTCGCGGGCGTCAGCGCCGATCCGCGCGTCGCGGGGCATGTGCTCGTGACGACGTTGCAACGCTGGTGGCCGGGCGACGAAGTCTATCGCTCTACCGATGGCGGGGCGACGTGGACCGGCGTCCTGCGCAGCGGAACCAGGTCGCCGGGGAACTCGCCGTGGTCCTCGGGCGTGGGCGCGCACTGGATGACCGACATCGCGCTCGACCCGTTCAACTCCGATCGCGCGATGTTCAACAACGGCTTCGGCATCATCGCCACGAACAACCTCAGCACCTCCGGCACGGCACGGACGTGGACTTTTTTCTGCGACGGTCTCGAGGAACTTGTGCCGCTCGACCTGCTGAGCCCGA
The DNA here is from genome assembly GCA_963751395.1 of uncultured Verrucomicrobiae bacterium. Taxonomy (GTDB): domain Bacteria; phylum Verrucomicrobiota; class Verrucomicrobiia; order Chthoniobacterales; family Chthoniobacteraceae; genus CAVVUC01. Next base: position 1,358,153 of record CAVVUC010000002.1, read on the forward strand.
CCGCGGGCGCGCCGCTCATCAGTGTGACCGGCGATTACACCGGTTTCCGGCATGACGACCTTGCGCGCTCGCCTATTCGCGGGCGGCACTCGCCGTCAAATGGAAGCAACGACCTTCTGGCGGGTTCGGATTTGGCCCCTTTGAAAATGGTGCGGCAAAACGGCGACGACACCTATTACTCGCAGAACGGCGGCGCTTCGTGGGCGGCTTTTCCAACGGTGCCGAATCCGACAATCAATGGCGCGGGGCGTGTCGCGCTCTCGGCAAGCGGGCAGCGGATTCTGTGGTGTCCGCCGAATTCGCCGGCTTACTTTTCCGCTGACAACGGAAGCACATGGATGGTCTCCGGCAGCGCCAGTTCGACGAACTCAACCGGGCAACTGACCTTTAGCACATTGGCTGGCGCGCTCGGCACGCCGGGCATGGTGAACAGCAACGGCGGCAACGCGCGCTTCACTTCGCCGACGGGAGTGGCGGTCGGTTCGACAGGCATTCGCTACGTCGCCGACACGGGGAATCATCTCATCAGGAAAATTGCGGGCAACGAGGCGGTGAGCACGCTCGCCGGGAGTTCGGGCGTGGCGGGATCCGCCGACACGTCGGGGACAAACGCGGTGAAATTCAGTTCGCCCGCGGGCATTATCGTGAGCGGCGGCAACATTTACGTCGGCGACACCGGCAACCACACGATTCGCAAAGTGACGTCTGCGGGAGAGGTCTCCACTCTCGCGGGACTGGCCGGCTTCGCGGGTGCAGTGGATGCCACAGGAACCAACGCGCGGTTCAACTCGCCCAACGGCATCGGTGCCGACGGCGCGGGCAATCTTTACGTCGCCGACACCGGCAATCACGGCATCCGGAAAATCACCCCCGTCGGAGAAGTCACGACGTTTGCCGGAACGCTCGGAGTGTCCGGAACGGCCGACCTGACGGGCACCGCCGCCTCATTCAACTCACCGAAAAGCGTCGCCGTGGACGCGGCGGGGAACGTCTATGTTGCCGACACCGGCAACCATGTGATTCGCAAGATCACGTCCGCCGGCGAGGTCGCCACATTGGCCGGCGGCATGGGCTTGACCGGCACGGCCAGCGGCACGGGCACCGCCGCGCGGTTCAATTCGCCGGCCGGCATCACGATCGACGCCGCAGGCAGCCTTTACGTCGCCGACACCGGCAACAATGCGATACGCAAAATCACCTCCGCGGGTGTGGTCACGACGCTCGCGGGCGGTTCCGCAGGCGCAGCGAACGGAACGGGAAGCGCGGCGACATTTCAAAATCCCGCGGGAATCGCGGTCGATGCCGAGGGCCTGAACATCTATGTCGCCGACACCGGCAATCACGGCATCAGGAAGGGCACGTCGTATTACACGCTCACGCCGCTCGCCGATCGCGTGGACGACCTGCGACTTTATCTCTGGGACGGCACCGCGAAAAAAATGCTGACCAGCACCAACGGCGGCGCCAGCTTTTCCGTGGCGGCGTCCGGCGTGAACTCCGCGTTTGCAGCATACTCGACCGTCCCCGGAAAGAACGGTCACATCTGGGTGCAGGCGGGAGGCAGCGGGCTTTACCAGAGCACCAATTTCGCCACGACGTTCACGAAGATCTCGTCGGTCACTGAGGCTTACACGTTCGGCTTTGGAAAAGCGGCGACGAGCGGCACTTACCCGGCCGTATTCCTTTGGGGAAAAGTGTCGGGCGTCGTCGGATTCTTCCGCAGCGACAACGCCGGTTCCACCTGGACCCGGATCAACGACAACCTCCATCAATTTGGCAACATCAGAGTGATGGCGGGCGACCCGCGTGTTTATGGGCGCGTGTATCTCGCGACCAGCGGACGCGGCGTGGTGTATGGCGATTTGCCCGCGACGACTCCACCCTCGCAACCGACGCAGGTGATCTACGACGACGCGCTCCGCAACAGTTGGAGCAACGCGAGCCCGGGCGGGACGACGCTCGGCAGCACTTTGCCGGTGCGGCGCGGCACGGCGGCCATCTCCGTCACCGCCGGGACCGGTCGCGCGGTGTCGTTCTCGAGCGCGGCAAAATCGACGGCTGGTTACGCGGCTCTCTCGTTCTGGATCATCAGCGGCACATCCACGCCGCCGCCGCTGCAAGTCGGCGGATCGCGCGGGGGCATCGCGCTCGAAGCAGTGCCGGTCACCGTCACTGCTGGCGGCGGCTGGCAGCGGATATTGGTGCCTTTGAACCAGATCGGTCTGTCGAACATCGACGACCTCACTGGCGTTCGCATCGAGAGCACCGGCACAAGCCCCGGAGCGTTCTCGGTGGATGATGTCGTGCTCGTGGGCGCGGATGATTTCAACAATCCCTCGAACGTGACGCTCACGCTCGGCAACCTGAGCGCCACCTACGACGGCACGCCAAAGTCCGTCACCGTTACCACCAATCCAGCAGGACGGCCGGTCGCCGTGACCTACAACGGCTCGACCACCCCGCCGACCGCTGCGGGGAGTTATGCGGTCGCCGCGTTTGTGGACGACCCGCTCTCCAACGGCTCTGCCTCGGGAACATTGGTCATCGGAAAAGCGAACGCCTCCGTGTTGCTCGGCAATCTTGCCCCGACAGCCGACGGCACGCCGAAGCCGGTCACGACCGCCACGACTCCACCGAACCTCGCCGTGGGCGTCACTTACAATGGCTCGGGCACGCCGCCGACTTATGCGGGCAGCTATGCCGTCGTCGCGACCATCAACGAAACCAATTACCAGGGTTCCACGTCCGCGACGCTCGTCATCCGGCAGGCAGCTCTCGCGCCGACCGGGCTCACAGGATGGTCGTCGAACATCGCGGGGAAAGTCACCGTCAACGGCGGAACTCCATCCAACCCGTTGCTCAATCCCGACGACCCCACGGATACCTATAGCACGAACACGCTTCAGGCTTTATTCAGCCCGATCACGCTCGCGAATGCCGGGGACAAAATCGTCCTCACCGGCACTTTGCAAATGACCGGCACGCCCGTGGCCAGCCAGTCGAACTGGTTCCGATTCGGCCTTTACGACAACCGGGGGCAGGCATCGAACATCGCGACTGACTGGTTGGGCTGGACGGGCATGGGCAACTCCCTCTACGAGCGGACTTCGACCGGTCTTTTCAGCACTGGAAATGGAGCCACGGAGCGGACGCCGGACGGCTCACCGGCACCGGTAAGCTCCACTTCGCCCGCGGGTAACCCGCCGCTTGGTTTTGAAGTCACCATCACCCGCACCGGAACCGGCGTCGTGGTCACCCATTTGATTCAAAATCTCGCCACTTCCGGGACGTTGATGCGCTACAGCTACACCGACACGACACCGAACAACAACGGGCTCATCACCGGCGCGCAAGGGACGCCAGCCAATCCAGTTTACACGCCCACCTACAACACCGCCGGATTTGCCTTCGGCCGGACTTACATCGGCGCGACCGGAGCCCAGGCGCAATTCTCTAACATCCGCATCTCCTTCACGCCCGGCGTCAACGCCAGCTCGCAATACATCACCTTCCCGCAGCCTGCGGATCGTGCGGTGAACTCCGCGCCGTTCGGTCTTGCGGCGACGGCGAGTTCGGGATTGCCCGTGACGTTTGCCATCGTCAGCGGGCCGGCGACGCTCAGCAGCGGCACGATGGTCGCGGTCACCGGCACCGGCTCGGTCGTCGTGCGCGCCTCGCAGTCGGGAAATCTGAACTACCTGTCCGCGCCCGACGTGGACCAGAGCTTCAACGTCATCAAGGCAACCGGAACCGTCACGCTCAGCAATCTCAACGCGACCTACGACGGCACGCAGAAATCGGTCATTGCCACGCCCAACCCGTCGGGGCTGACGGTCGATGTGACTTACAACGGCAGCGCGACCGCGCCGACCGACGCCGGCAGTTATCCGGTTGTTGCGACGATCAACAGCGCGACTTACCAGGGCTCGGCGTCGGACACTTTCGTCATCGCGCAGAGGCCGCAAACCATAAGCTTCACCGCGCCACCGGCGCACGCGTTTGGCGACGCGCCTTTCGCGCTCAGCGGCACGGCGAGCTCCGGCCTGCCGCTCAGCTTCAGCGTCGTCAGCGGACCTGCAACGGTCAGCGGCTCGACGGTCACGCTGACGGGAGCGGGCACGGTCGTCGTGCGCGCCTCGCAAAGCGGCAACACGAACTACCTCGCCGCGCCGGATGTGGATCGAAGCTTCGCTGTTTCAAAAGCCACGGCCACCGTGACGCTCGGCAATCTCAGCCAGATGTTCGACGGCCAGCCGAAGTCGGCGACGGTTGCGACCGCGCCCGACGGACTCGACAGCGTCGTCACCTACAACGGCTTAACAACACTGCCGATCACAACGGGCAGCTATTCCGTCATCGCCACGGTCAACGACACCGACTATCAGGGGACGGGTAGCGGCACTCTCGTGATCAACCGGCGCAGCATCACCACGGACCTCACCGGCTGGGTCTCGAACATTGTCAACAAGGTCAGCGTGGACTCGGCCCCGACATCCAGCCCGTTGCTTACGCCGGACGACACCACGGATGCCAGCAGCACGAATACGCTGCAGGCCGCGTTCGCCCCGATCACCATGGCTAACACGGGCGACAAGATCGTCCTCACCGGCAGCCTCCAATTGACAGGCACGGCGGTCTCTGGTCAGGGCAACTGGTTCCGGTTCGGTCTTTACGACAGACTCGCTCAGCCACTGACGAGCGGCACCGGCTGGCTGGGCCTCACCGGCATGGGCAATTCACTTCACGAACGCACCTCGGCGCCCGGCCTTTTCAGCACTGGCAACGGGGCCACCCCGCGTTCACCGGATTCGTCGCCCACGCCCATCAGTTCCACCTCGCCCTCGGGCAACCCGTCGCTGGCTTTCGAAGTCACCATCACGCGCACCGGAACCAGCGTCGTGGTCACCCACTTGATCCAAAATCTCGCCACTTCCGGGACCTTGATGCGCTACAGCTACACCGACACCACGCCCAACAACAACGGCCTCTTAACCGGGGCACAAGCGTCACCGACCAACCCGGTTTACAGCCCGACCTTCAACACCGCAGGCTTCGGCTTCGCGAGAAGTTACATTGGCACCGGCGGCACCGCGAAGGCTCAGTTCTACAACGTGCAGATGACTTATACTCCGGCAGTGGATGGCACCGCGCAGACGATCACCTTCGCGCCGATTGCCGACCACACGTTCAACGACCCGCCGATCGGGCTGAGCGGTACGGCAACCTCGGGGCTGCCTGTGAGCTTCAGCGTCCTCAGCGGGCCTGCAACGGTCAGCGGCACGACACTCACCGTCACCGGCGCGGGCTCCGTGGTCGTGCGCGCATCGCAGGCTGGCAGTTACACTTACCTCCCGGCCTTGCCTGTGGATCGGAGCTTCGATGTCGCCAAGGACACCGCCACGGTCACGCTCGGCAATCTGACCTCGACCTACGACGGCACGCCGAATCCGGTTTCGGTGACCACCACGCCGAATGTGAGCGCGACCGTCGTGACCTACAACGGCTCGGTCACCGTTCCTTCCGCAGTCGGCAGCTACACGGTCGTCGCGACGGTTGTGGATGACAACTACGAGGGCTCTGCAACAGGCGCGATGTTGATCAACCCCGCCACCTTCAACTGGAACAACGCCGCAACCGGCCCGGCGCTGCTGCTCTCCGGCTCCGCCAACTGGGCCGGCGGCGCGCCGCCCTTCGGCAGCAACTCGACGATCCTTAACTTCTTCACCGGCCAGACGCTCAGCGCGGGCACCGTCACCGTCACGCAGGATCTCGGCTCGCCGTTCCCCGTCAACGGCCTCGGCCTCGAGGGCAGCGGACCCGTCGCCGGCCAGGCGCAGGTTCTCTTCGGGGGCCAGGCATTTTCGTTGACCGGCAACGAGGCCGGTTACCCCGTGATCTCGCTCGATGCGAACGCGGGAGCGGGACTGGTTTACAACGTCTCCGCGCCGCTTCTCTTGCAGGCACCGCTCACGGTGCAAGGCGGCGGCACGGCCCGCTTCGTCTTCACCGGCGGATGGTCGGGCCCGGCCGGCTTTGCCAAGACCGGCAGCGCGACGCTCACGCTCGACGGATCGAACAGCTACGCCGGAGCCACGCTGATCAGCGAGGGCACGCTCCTCCTCAACGGGACAATCACCAACTCCGCATCCGTCATGGTTGACCCGGACGCGACGCTCGCGGGCAATGGCAGCATCGCCTCGCCCACGCAGATCGACGGCACGCTGTCGCCGGGAGACGGACTTGGCACGCTCACCGTCACAGGATCGCTCGCGTTTGGCGGCACGAGTCATTTGAAGTGGGAACTCGGTGTGAACTCGGACGTCTCGGGCTTCGATAAAGTGATCGCCGACACCGTGGACATCACAGCGGGCGCGACGCTCGACCTCGTTTTCAACCGTGCCGGAAGCACGGTGAACTTCACCGATCCGTTCTGGACGACTTCGCGCTCATGGCCCGTGCTCACCGTCAGCGCGATGACCGGCAACCTCTCGCTCGGCAACGTCAGCATCGATTCCGGCGGACGGTCCGCAAGTTCTTACGGAAGCTTCTCGCTGCAACAAACGGCGGCGGGTGTGACGCTTGTTTGGACACCGGTGTCGCACTTCCAGCAATGGCAGGCGGCGAACTTTGGAGCGGACCGGAACAACCCGGCCATCGCCGGCCCGAACGCCGATCCCGATCTCGACAGTGTGTCGAACCTCATGGAATTCGCGCTCGCGCTGAATCCGAACGCGGCTTCGGTCGTGACCGCCAGCATTGCGCTGCACGGGGCCAACCTCGGCTACACCTACACCCGCAGCAAAGCCGCGCTGGGTGAGGTGACGTTCACCGTGGAATACAGCGACGATCTCTCGCCCGGAAGCTGGAGCACCGCCGGCATTCCAGACCAGAGTCCAGCGCCCAGTTACGAGGATGCCAACATTGAAACGATCGAGGTCCTCGTGCCCGCCGGTTCGGGACCGAAGCGCTTCATCCGACTCCGGGTCACCCGGTAGTGAAGACGTTGCTCGCGCTGAAGCTCTCCGGTTTCAGGGAGAACGAACATCACGACATCATGATCGGAGGGACGAGTTCCACGAGTCCCACTCTCACGCGTGGAAGATGGGGACTCGTGGAACTCGTCCCTCCGGCTCTTTTCAGGCTGCCGCTTTTTTTTCTCCTCGTCTTCCTCGCTCTCGCCGCCGGCGCGTTCGCCCAATCCGCCGATCTCGATCTCGGTGCGATGGTTCAGCCGGTGCCGCTCGACTCGAAGTTCACCGATCCGAATTACTTCATCTGGTGCGGCTCGTGCGTGAAAGGGCCGGACGGAAAATACCACCTGTTTTATTCGCGCTGGCCGAAGAACAACCCGGACGGCTTCGCACCGGGTTGGGCAATCGTCTCGGAGGTGGCCTACGCCGTCGGCGACAATCCGCGCGGGCCTTTTACCCATGTGAACGTGGCCTTGCCCGCGCGCGGGACGAACCCCGCGACCGGTCAGAAATACTGGGACGGCGACATGACGCACAACCCGTATTGCATCCTCAAGAACGGCGTCTATTACCTCTATTACATCGGCAATTACGGCGACGGCACTTACGCCGTTCACCGCAACCATGACCGCATCGGCGTTGCTTACGCGACGAACCCCGCAGGCCCGTGGACGCGGCTCGACCAGCCGGTCGTTGACGTGAGTCCCAATGCAGCCGACTTCGATTCGCTCTGCGTGGCAAACCCCGCGATCACGGTCCGTCCGGACGGAAAAATCCTGCTGCTTTACAAGGGCGTGAAAAACAGCGGGAGCACGATGGGCGGGCCGGTGCGGTGGGGTGCGGCGCTCGCCGACGCGCCGCTCGGAACCTACGTGAAGCAGACCGCCGTCGCGGGCACGATCTTCATGCCGCCGGGCGCGAACAGTTCGACCAGCATGTTCGCGGAGGACCCGTTCATCTGGTTCAGCACGCGATACGGCAACCGCTACTTCGCCGTGGCGCGCGACGTGATCGGGACGTTCACCGGCTACTCGGGCGGGCTGGCGCTTTTTGAATCGACGGACGGTTACGTGTGGAATGCATCGGCGCATCCGACCGTGCTCGGCGCTTCCTTCTTGTGGGCGAATGGAGCGAGCAACAGCACCCGGGTCGAGCGTCCGTGGGTTCTGCTCGACGACACCGGTCTGCCGATCGTGCTCTTCGGCGCGACGAACGGTTACCAGACCAGCGTTTCCTACAACGTGCAGATTCCGCTCGTCGAACCGCCGCCGCCGCCGCCGACGGTGACGATCGCGAGTCCCGCAAAAGGCGCGATCGCGTTGTCCGGCGCCGCGACACGGCTGCGCCTCGCCGCAACGGTCGCAACCAGCGGCTCGTCCGCGGCGGTGATTGCATGGACAAAGGTCGCCGCGTTGTCCGGCACCGGGGCTGTCACTTTTTCCGACGCCAGCGCGACGGACACAACGGCGTCGTTCTCGGGCCCGGGTCTCTACGTCCTCGAGTGCGCCGCGACTGCGGACGGGAGAACCGGTTCGGCGCAGGTGACGGTTGGGATGGATGTCCCGCTCACGGTTTCATTCCGCGAAGGCGTCAACGGCTATTCCCATCTCGGCACCATGATTCGTGGCGATCACACCGACTGGAACGCCGGTGCGCGCACACAGATGCTCGTCGGCAAGACGACTGCGCCGATGCGCGTGCTCCTGTCGTTTCCGCTCTCGCGCCTGCCCAACGACGCCGTCGTCCAAAGCCTGACGCTCGATCTCTGGACCGACGCAGCCGCGTCCTCCGCTGTCGTCAGCGATCTGCAACTGCGCAAGCTTTCCGCCACGCCCGTCGAAGGCATCGGCGACGGACTGAGCAGCGGAACCACGGGCGCGACGTGGGTCTCGCGCACGGGTGTGACGACCGGGACCGCGAACCTTTGGGGCAATCCAGGTGGCGACTTTGATCCTGCGGTGCTCTCGACGGTGCCCGGTTACAACGACACGGCCACGAGCGAAAAGAAATCGTTCGGCAGTTCTTCGGGATTTGTCTCGGTCGCGCAATCCGCCGTGAGTGGCGGCGGCCCGCTGAACCTCATCGTCATGTCGTCCACAACCACCGAATTGGGCGCGGCCACGAACATTTATTCACGCCTCAGTTCCGACGACAGCGTTTTTCCAGGGCAGCGTCCGCGGCTCACGGTGACCTATCTGGGGGATTACGCGCCCACGATAACGACCGGCTCCGCGCCGGCTGCGACGAGCGGCTCGGCGGCGGTCTTGAGCGGCAGCGCGAGCAATGCGCCCGGCACCGCATGGAGCCAGGTGAGCGGCCCCGGCACCGCGACATTCGCGAACGCATCGCAGCCGGCGACGACAGTCACATTCAGCCGCGCAGGCAGCTACGTCCTGCGGCTCGGCGGCAGCAATTCCGTTGGCGAAGTGTTCGCGGAATTACCGGTGAGTGTCGCGGCAAACCCCGCCGTCTTTTTAGACTGGCAAGTCATCCAATGGCCGGGCGTCAGCGACCCGGCGGTTGTCGGGCCAACCGCCGATCCCGACAGGGACGGCATTCCGAACCTGATCGAGTTCGCGCTGAAACTTTCCGCCACGTCACCGAACAGACTGCCGGTCGCGCTGGCAAGGTCGGGCGGCTTTCTTGAATACAGCTATGCGCGCCGGAAAACCGCGCCGGGAGAATGCACATGCGCCGTCGAGTGGACAGACGATCTGGCCGCCGGCCTCTGGAGCACGGCGGGCGTGGAGGAAACGGTAACCGACGAAACCGATTCCGCCGACGGTGCGACCGTTCAGAAAGTGAAAGCCACCGTGCCGGTCGGCGGCGGAATGCGACGCTTTGTCCGTCTCAAGGTCACGCGTCCGTGAAAGGTGATCTTTCGGCTATAAGCAGGTGTTTTTGGCAAGGGGAATGCGTGCTAAGGTAAGTTGTTAAAAACCGATAATGCAGTGCCCTTGGTGAATTATTTTTCCCGCCTTATGTTTATGCGCCTCCCCTGCCGTCATCTCCTGACAATCGTCTTTCTTCTCCTGCCGTGGTGCAGTAATGCACAGATTCCCGCGTTCCCCGGTGCCGAAGGCTTCGGGGCGTGGGCCAAGGGCGGGCGCGGGGGGGATGTGTATTACGTCACCAACCTCAGTTCGTCCGGCTCTGGATCATTTGCCTACGGAATCCAGACCGCGCCGGCTGGCGGTCGCACCATCCTGTTCGCCACCAGCGGGCACATCCGCATGCCCAGCGGCAGCGGCGTGGCGCTCTCGATCAGTGGCAGCAACATCACGGTCGCCGGGCAAACCGCTCCCGGCGGCGGCATCTGTTTTTACAACAACACGATGGGGATCAACGGCAGCGACCTGATCTTCCGCAACATCCGCTGGCGGATCGGAAAAGTGACGGCCGCCACCGACTCGATTGATTTCGACGGAGCCACCAACGTCATCTTCGACCACTGCGACATGATGTTCGGCACGGACGAGAACATGTCCACCTTTTCCAGCCCCGCCACCAAGCTGACCTATCAGTGGTCCACCAACGCCTGGGGGCTGCTAGGGCATTCGTGCGGCGGGCTTTGGCCGGTGCAGCTCGCCACCGTCCACCACACGCTCTGGGCCTGCAATCACACGCGCAACCCGAAGTTGATCGGCCCGGATGTATTCGACTGGGTGAACAACGTGACCTTTAGCTGGGATTACAGCATGAACATGGCCCAGAACGGCGTGGACCTGGCGACCCACCGCGTCAATGTCCGGAGCAGCTACTTCGTCCACGGCGGCAGTAACGGGGAAGCGATTTATGGCGGAGGGCTCAACAGCGACGGGAGCACCAAGTTCAAGCTCTACATGAATGACAGCGCCCTGGACGGGAACAACAATGGCATCCTGGATGTTTCCAAGACCAACTATGGAATGGTGACCGCCGCCGACTACACCCAGTCCACCACCCCTTGGGCGCAGACGGTGAATGGCAGCGGGACCAGCGCCATCATCGGCGTTCCCGTGACGACGGACCCCCGGCTGACTGCTTACAAGAAAGTCGTCTCTCAAGTCGGCGCGACGAGGATGGACATCAACTCCGCCAATTCGCTGCGCGACGAGTTCTCCCAGGAAGCGGTGAACCGGCTCGTCACCATGCAGCGCTCCATCATCGCCGACCCGCTGGACCTCGGCCTCCCCTGCGGCTCCATGGCCACTCTCAAGGCCACCGCCGCGCCCGTGGACACGGACAAGGACGGGATGCCCGACTACTGGGAGGACGCGCTTGGGTTCAACAAGAACGTGGCGAACAACAACACCCTCTTCACCGCGCCGGAGATCGCCGCCAGCTTTTTCCCGGCCGGCTCGCCGGTGGGCTACACGCAGCTTGAGGAATACCTGCACTTCCTCGCCGTCCCGCACGGAGTCGTGTCGAAGAACACCGTCGCCTCGCCGAGCTTCATCGACATCGATCTGACGAAGTTCACCAGTGGGTTCACCGCGAGTCCGGTCTTCACCGTTTCCAACGTCACCGGCGGCACAACAAGCGCCTCCGGGCCGGGCAACGCCATCGTCCGTTTCACGCCGACCGTGAACACTTCGGGACACGGCGTGTTTTATTTCACCGTCACCGACTCGGCCGGCAGCACATGGACGCAGCAATGCTGCCTTCTCATTTCGACGCAGTTGCAGCCGCGTCCGATTAAATGGGTCGGTGATGGGACGAACACTTGGAACACCACCTCGAACAACTGGCTCAGCCTCACCGGCTCGACGGCGTTCATTGCGGGCGACGCGGTCACGTTTGATTCGACCGGCTCGACCACGACGATCAATCTCAGCGGCACGCTGCAACCCAACTCGGTGACGGTGAACACGACGACGAAGAACTACACCTTTCAGGGAACCGGCCTCATCAGCGGGAGCGCAACGCTGGCCAAGACCGGCACGGGAACGCTGACCATCTCCAACACGGGACCGAACAACTTCTCGGCCGTGTCGGTGGATGAGGGAACGCTTTCGGTCACCGCCAGCGGCGGGCTCGGCAGCGCGCCGATCTCGCTTTCCAACGCGGCTTTCAATTTCAGCGTCGATGTGCCGGGCGCGCTGACTCTCGATGGAACCGTCGCATTGAACCCCAGCGGTGCCCGGACGCTGAACGGTTCGTGGACCGGCGCGGCCACAGTGAACGTGAACAATACAGGCAGCTCGCTGTTTAGCTTCGGCGGAAGCATGACGGCGTTCGAGGGAACCGTGAATCTCGGCAGCAGCACCGGCAGCGCGCGGCTCTACGGCAGCTATGGAAGCGCGACGGCGACGTTCGACCTCGGCACAAGCAGCTTCACTCTTGTTACGCGAAACGGTGGGAACACCTTTCATCTCGGAGCGCTGACCGGCGGCTCGAACACGACGCTCTCGGGAGCCACCTCCACCTCCAGCACAACCATCTACAGCATTGGCGCGCTCGGTGAGTCCACGGTGTTCTCGGGCAAGATCACCAACGGCACTCCGGGCCTGACGGCCATCACCAAGACCGGCACCGGCACGCTCACGCTTGCGGGCAGTTGCAGTTACACGGGAACGACAAGTGTAAGCAGCGGTCAGCTTGTGATTGACGGCAGCCTGGGCGCGACGCCTGTCGTCGCTTCCGCCGATGCGACGCTTGCGGGCGACGGCGTGATCGGCGGAACGGTGACTGCGGGGACGAGCGCGATTATTTCTCCCGGAAACACGCCGGGAGGCGCGGCGACACTGACCGTTGGCGGACTCACGTTGAACAGCGCCACTCTTGCCTTCGATCTCTCAAGCGATCCCGCATCCGGCAACGACAAGATTGTCGTGAGCGGCACCGCGCCAACCGTGACGCTGACCGGCGTGCAGAATTTCGCTTTCAACCTGACGCAGACCACGCTGGGCAGCGGCACTTACGATCTCATCACCACGACGGGAACGCTGACTACAACAGGCTCCAACTTTACTTCCAATCTTCAGTCCGGCGCGCGCCAGACGGCGATTTTTGAAATCAGCCCGAGCGGCACCGCTCCGGGGTTCGTGCGCCTGAATGTCAGCGGCTCGGCGGGCAACCTGGTGTGGACCGGGTCGAACGGCGGCCTCTGGGATTTGAAGACGACCACCGCGTGGTCCGGGGCGTCTCCCGCGACGTTCTTTAATGCGGACACCGTCACGTTCAACGACACGGCTTCCAGCGGCACGGCAACCATCACGACGCCTGTTGCGCCGCAAACCATCACCGTCAACAACGGCACGCGCGCTTACACCTTCACCGGCGCCCCCATCACCGGACCGGGTTCATTGGTGAAATCGGGCACCGGCACTCTCACGCTCAATGTTCCGCAATACACCGGCACCAGTTGCGGTCTCACCACAGGCAGCCCCACGGTCACAGCTCCCAGCACTGCGGGATTTTTTCCCGGCATGACGGTCATCGGCACCGGCATCCCTGCCGACACCACGATCCTTTCCGTAGTCAACGCCACCACCGTCATCCTCTCGCAAAACGCCACCGTCACCAGCGCCAGCACCAGCCTCATCTTCGAAACCCGCAACACCTTCAGCGGCGGCACGATCATCAATGCCGGCTCGCTCACCCTGGCTTGCAACACCTGGCAGTATTACAGCTCCAGCACCCCGCCTCCATCCAATGCTTTCGGCCTCGGCACCGGACCCATCACGCTCAATGGCGGCACCCTCACGCTCTTCGGCCATGCCGATAATGCGAATCACCTGTATGGTGCCCTGCCCAACGACCTGATCGTTCCCGGCGGAAAAACCGCAACCCTCCGGTCCACCATGCGCGGCACCAGTTACAATGACATCGCCGGTCTCCGTGGGAACCTGACCGGCTCAGGAACGCTAAACCTGGTCGTGAATTTTACCTACGGCGCGATCGTCGGTGATTGGTCCGCATTTTCCGGCACGCTGAATGTTTCTCGCCCCACCAGCGGTGCCAACGACCCCCGCTTCCAACTCGGCAATGATCTGGGTCTGCCGCTTGCCACGGTCAGCCTTGATCAAGTCCAACTCGAATACGCCGCCGTTCCTCCCGCCGACGGCGTGGTCGTTCCCATCGGCAGCCTCACGGGTACGAGCACCGCAGTTATTTCCGGCGCACAGAACGCCGCCACTTCCGTGACATGGAGCGTCGGCGGCTTGAACAAAAGCGGAACCTTCGCCGGCAGCTTCACTCCATACTCCGGCGGCGGACCCATCGGACTTGAGAAAACCGGCACCGGCACTTGGACGCTCACAGGCACCGGCACCGTCAGCGCCGGCATCACCGTCGAGCAGGGGACGCTGGCTGTCAGCGGCTCGATCGGTGGCACGGGCGACAACACGATCGCGAGCGGAGCCGTGCTTCAAATGAACGGCGGCAGGGTCACCGGCAACTCGCTCGAACTTTTCTCCGGCGCGACTTTGCGAGGGCGCGGCGCGATCAACGGCGCAGTCACGAACAGCGGCACGCTCGCCATGTCCAGCGGCACGCTCACCATCAACGGCGACGCCTACCTTGCCGGCACGCTCCTCTTTGAAAACATCGCCACCGACCGTCTCGCCGTCACCGGCAGCACAAGCGGTGTCAGCCTGAGCGGGTTGATTGTCTTGAGCCAGACCTCCGGCCTTCCTTTTGGGCGCACCGTTCTGATGACCTACGCCGGCCCGCTCAATCGCGGCAGCCTTGGCTTGGGCGCGTTGCCTTCGGGTTACATCGGCACACTGGACACCGGCACGCCAGGCCAGGTCGCTGTCGTGCTCAACGACAGGGTCGCCTACAACACGTGGATGACGACGTATTATGATCCCGCCAGCGCGAACGGCCAGCCCGACACCGATTCCGATGGCGACGGCATGACCAACATCGAGGAGTATCAAGCAGGCACTCTGCCTAACGATCCGAACTCATCCGTCGCGCTTGTCTGGCAGGGCGGTGGAACGAACCCGTGGGATCTCGGCGCGACGGCGACGTGGATCGACAGCGGATATTCGCGCGTGTTCCGCAACAACCGCAACGTCAACATCAACGACACCGGATCGAACTCGCCGGCGATCCAATTAATCGGCACGCTTCAGCCCGGCTCGGTCATCGTGAGCAACACGACCAAAGCCTTCACCTTCGACGGCACCGGCTCGTTGTCCGGCACCACCGGTCTCACGAAGAACGGCACAGGCACGCTCACGATCCTCACCAGCAACAGCTACACCGGCGACACAATCGTCAACGCCGGCGTCGTCAACATTCAGGACAACAACGCGCTCGGCACCGCGGCTAAAGGGACAACCGTCGCGAACAACGCGCGCCTCGAACTCGAAGGCGGCATCACGGTTTCGGGCGAAGCGTTGAGCATCGCCGGCCAGGGCGGGTCGAGCTTCTACAACGGCGCGCTCAACTCGAAGAGCGGCACGAACACATGGGCCGGCAACGTCGTGGTGAGCGCGACCGGCACCCGGATTGGCGCGCAGAGCAACGCGACGCTGATTGTCTCCGGCTCAATCACGAGCGGGACGAGCAACTTCGGTCTCACGGTGCGGCCGAACGACATGACCGCGACGGTCGTGTTGAGCGGCTCGAACAATTACGTCGGCGACACCGCCGTGATCGGCGGCGTGTTGAAGCTCGATGGCGGCGAAAACCGTCTGCCCGTTGGCACCGCGCTCAAGCTCGGATCAAGCAGTGTCTCCGGTGTGGTCGATCTCAACGGCTGGAACCAGCAGGTCGCGAGCATCTCAGTCGTCGGCAGCGGCACGGCGAACGAAATCAAGAACAGCGCGGTTAGCTCCAGCACACTCACCGTCAGCAACACCACGGCGGCGACCTTCAGCGGTAAACTCAGCGGTAATCTCTGGCTCGTAAAATCCGGCACCGCGACGCTCACGCTTTCCGGCACGGCGAACAACTACACGGGCAGCACCACCGTCACGAGCGGCACGCTTTCCATCGCGAGCGCGTTCCTCTCGAACACGTCCACCGTCACGATCCACACCGGCGCGAAGATGACCCTCGCGTTCACCGGCACGGACACGGTCGGCACGCTCGCGCTCGGCGTCACCACGATGGGCGCGGGCGTGATGAACGCCACGACGCATCCCGCGTTTTTCACCGGCACCGGCAATTTGCGCATCGACGGTGCGACGCCATTGGCCGACTACATGGGCGGGTTTTACCCCGGCCAGAGCGACCCCGCGATCGTCGGCCCGTCCGCCGATCCCGACAAAGACGGCATCCTCAACCTGATGGAATTTGCACTGAACCTGTCGCCAAAAACACCGTCGGTCATTCCTGCGGTTCTGGTGAAAAACGGCTCGTGGCTTGAATACACTTACACGCGCAACCCGTCCGCGGCCGACGCTGTGACTTACATCGTGGAATGGAGCGACACGCTCGCGGCGGGAAGCTGGAGCAATGGCGGCGTCACAGAGCAATCGCTCGGCGGCAACACGGTGAAGGCCACGATTCCCGCGGGCTCCGGTCCGAAACGCTTCGTTCGATTGAGAGTCATCCAGCCATGACCTCATCGTTCTTAATGGCTGTTGGAAATCGTGCCGCGCGGCTCGTCGTCGCACTCACCCTGTTGGCCACCACCGCGCTCGCGCAGACGGGCACGGGGCTGACGGGGAAATATTACGATGCGGCGGATTTCACCACGCTGGTCACGACGCGCACGGATGCCACGCTGAACTTTGACTTCGGCAGCGCCATTCCGGCGGGCACGGCGATTACGGCGGCGGATTCGTATTCGGTGGCCTGGTCGGGGCAAATCGAGGCGGCGTATTCGGAGCTTTATACGTTCTTTCTCACGGCGGACGATGGAGCGCGGCTGTGGGTGAATGATGAGCTGATCGTGCAGCGCACTTTTTCCCAAGGCACGGGAGAGATGCGCGGTCAGACCCGGCTCAAGGCGGGGCATCGGGTGAACGTGCGTGTCGAACTCATTCAAAACACCGGCTCTGCCAAGGTGAAGCTGGAGTGGGCTTCCGCCTCGCAAACGCGGCAGGTGGTGCCGACGAACCGGCTCTATCCGACGACGGAGATTCCCAATGGCGGCTCGGTGATGCGCGAGGTTTGGACGGCGCTGAGCGGCACGAGCATCGGCACGATGACCTCCAACGCGAACTACCCAAACAAGCCGGCTTCGCGTGAGTTCCTGACTTCGTTTGAGTGCCTGGCGCAGAATTGGGAGGACTCGTATGGCACGCGGGTCACCGGCTTTATCCGCGCTCCGGTCTCGGGCAGTTACACCTTTGCCGTGAGCGGTGATGAGGTGGTGCAGCTTTATCTCAGCACGGATGCGAATCCGGCGAACAAGACGTTGATCGCGAGCACCACGACGCCCACGGCGTTTCGCGATTTCACGGCGAATGCCTCGCAGCAATCCGCGCCGCGCGCGCTTGTTGGCGGGCAGCGGTATTATGTGGAGCTGTTGCACAAGGAGGCTGCGGGCGACGACCACTGGAGCGTTGGCTGGATGCAGCCGGGCGACTCGGTGTTCAGCATCATTCCGGGGACGGTGTTGATGATGCCGGGCACGGAGCTGGCCACGCCAAGCACGTCGAACTACTTCAATACGCTGGCGACGGAGCAGCCACGCCTGGGGGTGACTCGGGAGCGTTTCACCTGGCTGAAACAGGCTTACCTGAGTCCGACGCCGAGCGCGGCGAAGACACGGGCGCAGGCGGTTATCAGCCTGGCAAACACGGACCTCACCACAGCGGCGAACTATGGCAATGACATGCCGCGCCTGGCGCTCGCGTGGTGGCTCACGGGTGATGCCACATATGCCGAGCGTGTGTGGACACGTGCGCAGGGCATCATGGAGACTGGTGACCTCACAGTGAAGTGGAAGGGTTTCACCCTGCGCTCGCTCGCGTATGCGTATGACTGGCTGTATCCGTATTGGGACAACACGCGGCGGACGACACTGCTGAACTTCCTGGTCACCAAGGGCCTCAATTCGCAAACCAACCACTACGGCAACAACATCGGCATTCTCAACGACAGCGGGTTCATCATGGCCGCGCTTGCCGTGGGCACCGGCAACGAGGCGGCGGCGGAGTCCGATCTCTCGCAGGCGGTGTCGCAGTTGGTGCAGAAGATTGATCAATGGCAGCCGAACGCCGGTGCTTGGTTGGAGGGCACGGACTACGGAATTTTCGCCAAGCTCGGCCTCGCCGATGGGATGCAATCCATCGAGACTTCGCTCGGTTCGTCCTTCGGCATTTCCCGCGTGGCCGGTTTTTCCACCGCGCGTCGTGAACCGCTCACCATCGCCAGCAACACGCGGCAGCGTTTCACCTTCTCCGACGTCGGCACGGGCAGCAACAACGCGATGGGCTGGGCGAACTGGTGGGCGCGGCGCTTCGATGCGCTGGAGGTTTTTGATTTCAGCCGGCAGGTGGGCACCAGCACCTGGAACGCGTTGCTGCTGCCGGAGACGACGAGTTCACCCGCCTCGGTTGGTTTGAATCCCGACACCTGTTTTGCCGGCCCGGCGGATTCCGTGGATAAGACCTACATGCAGCATGTGGTGACGCTGCGGGAAAAGTGGACGGACTCGAAGGCCACCTTCGTGGGTGGCATGGGCGGCACTTACATGAGCCACGGCATGTTGCAGAGCTGCACCTTCCAATTGAGTGCGCGGGGCGTGAATTGGTTCGTGGACTTGAAGAGCGAAAGTTATGACGCACCGAATTACAACACCATCACGCCGAACCCGAACGGCAGGGATCGTTGGGACTATTACCGCAACCGCGCGGAGGGGCACAACTGCCTCATCGTGAATCCGACCGCCAATCCGGACCGCATCTGGAACGCGCCTTCAGCACCGATGATCGCGTATCAGTCCGCGCAGAATGGGCAGCGCAGTTTTGCCATCTGGGACCTCTCTGCCAACCTGACGGGTGTGACGAAGGTGCAGCGCGGCATCCAGCTTCTCGGGCAGCGCAAGCAGGTGCTCATTCAAGACGAGATCGTGCATCCCACGGCGACGACTTGCTGGTGGTTCGCACATTTTTCGAACAGCAGCACGGCCACCATCAGCGGCGATGGCAGCAGCGTGACTCTGCAAAACGGCTCCGAACGCCTGTGGGGAAAAATCGTGAGCGGCGGCGGCGTGTGGACGGTACGAGCGGCGGTGCCATTGCCCACCTCGCCCGCGCCTGCGGAAAACGCGAACAACAGCAGCTACAGCAAGCTCGCCATCCAGCTAACCGGCGTGACGAACACCACGCTCGCCGTCTGGTTCGTGCCGCTGGCTCCAGGAGAAAATCCGCCCGTCACCACGCCCGCCGTCACCCCGCTCGCGTCATGGAACCTCGTCGCGCAAAACGAAGCGCCCATCGCCTCGAACGGCAGCGCCAACACGGCGGATGATGCTCCGGTGGATGTCGCGCTCAGCGCTTACGTCACCGACGATTGGACGCCATCCTCCAGAATGACTTATGTGGTGAGCACTCCGGTTGGCGGCACGGTTTCCCTGCTGCCCGATGGCATCACAGCACGCTTCACACCCACGCCCGGTTTCACCGGTCTGCAATCGTTCGCCTTCGCAGCGACCGATGCCGATGGAGCCACCAGCAACACCGGCACGATCACATTTTCCGCCCCGCCCGTGATCACGAACTGGACCAGCACGGTCTCCGGAAACTGGAGTGCCGGCACGAACTGGCAAGGCTCCACCGCCCCGGTCGGCGGACTCGGCGCGGACATCCGGTTCTTCAACGGACAAACCCTCGCCACCGGCACCATCACCGCCACGAACAACCTCGCGGGCGCCACCGACGCGAACCAACTCAACTTCAGCGGCACAGGCACGGCCACGACGGTCGTGAATGTGAACGGCAATGCGCTGCGCCTCGTGCGCAACGGAATCCTATCACCCACCGTCACGCTCAGCGGTGCCACCACCGGCTATCGCTACAACATTGCCAACGACATCACGCTCGATGACGGCGCGACCTTCAACGGCAGCGGCAGCGGCACGTTCGTGTTCAATGGAGCCATCACCGGCAGTGGCGGCATCACCCGCACCGGCACTTCGAGCAATCTCATCCTCGCGGGAAATAACAGCTACGCCGGTTCCACATCGATCAACGCAGGCACGCTGCAAATCGGCAACGACGGTGCCACCGGATCACTCGGCAACGGCCCGGTCTCCATCGCCAGCGGGGCCACCCTGCGCTTCGACCGCACGGGCACGGTGCTCGTTTCCAACGACATCACCGGATCCGGACGGGTCATCGTGAATGGCGCCACTTCGTCCGATGTGGTCAGCCTCGGTGGCGATAACGATTTCACCGGCGAAGTCCGCGTGGACAACGGCTCGCTCCGGGTCTCCGACGCCCGCCAGCTTGGCGATGGCACCAAAAGCATCATCGTTGCCAGCGCTTCCGCGCTCCTGCGGATCAACGGAGCCAGTGCGCCGGTCATCTTTCCACCGGAGTTCTCTTTTTACACCAGCAATCCCAACGGAGCCATCCTCAACGAAGCGGGCGACAATGAAATCCTCGGCAATCTCACCATCAGCTCGGGCGCCGGCAACACCCGCATCACCGTGGCGTCCGGCTCGCTCACCATCCACGGCACCGTCACCTCGAACTACACCAGCCGCGCGCTCGACCTCCGCGGTGCCGCGACTGGCATTATCAACGGTAACTTCATCGACGGCACCGGCGGCAACGTCATCACCGGCTTCTCGAAGAACGATGCAGGCACCTGGACGCTCAACGGCAACAACGCCATCTCCTGCACCACCGTCATCAGCGGCGGAAAACTCGTCATAAACGGCACCCACGCTTCAGGGGCTGTCAGCGTCGCTTCCGGAGCGACCCTCGCCGGACGTGGCTCGCTCACCGCAGCCACCACGATTACCGGCACACTCGCCCCGGGCGATGGCGTCGGCACGATGAACTTCGGCAGCACCCTGTCCTTCGGCTCTGCCTCGAAGCTGCAATGGGAAATCGGCACCAACTCCCTCATCGCCGACCAAGCCATCTCCGCCGGAACGGTGAGCGTCACCAGCGGCGCAAAGATCAATGTCGTGCTCAACAGCGCGGGCAGCACGGTCAACTTCCTGCACAGCTTCTGGCGCACGGCCCACAGCATCCCGGTGGTGAATGCGGCCTCGGTGACGGGAACGGGAAGCTTCTCATTCGGCACGATCAGCAACGATGCTGGGGGGCGCGTCGCCGCGAACTATGGCAGCTTTGCCCTCCAACACACGACCACCGGTGTGAACCTGTTATGGACGCCCATCCCCGGTTTCCCCGTGATTGACGACCCGACGATCACGCTCGCTTCTCCGGCGCAAAACGTCGTCTCGCTCATGGATGCCGCGTTGAGCCTGCGATTGACGGCGAACACCACGGGCGGCGCCGGGACCACGGTCGCATGGACACAAGTCAGCGGCCCCGGCACGGCGACGTTCGGCAATGCGTCCACCGCCGACACGCAGCTCAGTTTTTCCGCCGCGGGCACGTACATCCTGCGTTGCACCGCGACGAATCAAGTCGGCACGACAAGCGCGGACTTCACGGTTCTTGTCGCGCAGACGACAAGCATCACGCTCCGCGCGGGCGTCGATAACTACGGGCATCAGGCGACCTTCGTGCGCGGCGATGGCAGCACTTGGAACAGTGGCGCCCGGGATCAAGTTCTCATCGGTCGCAACAACGCCCCGTTCCGCACGCTGCTCTCGTTCGACATTCCGGCACTAGATCCTGGCTTCAGCATCGAAGGAGTCACACTCGATTTTTCGATTGCTCAAGTGGGCACGGGCACGGGCACGCTCGGCGCGCTGGAACTCAGACGCCTGCTCGGTAACTTTCGTCGAAGGAAATGGCGATGGCAGCACCACCACCAACGGAGCGGGTTCGGGCGCTGATTGGACCACGCGCACCGGAGATCCGGCTGATCCATGGGCCGTTGCCGGTCTCAAGTCGGGCTCGGACTACGATCCTGCCGTGCTAGCGAGCGTCAGCGGGTTCGTGCCCGCAAGTCTTGCTGCCGGCTCGCAAGTCACGCTGAGCAGCACTGGCGCCGCCATGAAAAACGCTGTCACGAATGCCGCCGGCGCCACCGAGCCGCTTGGTCTCCTGCTCACCAGTGCCTCCGACACCACGCTCGCAAATCATTTCATACGGTTCGCCTCGAACGACCATGTCACGCTCGAATGGCGGCCACAGCTTACGATCGAGATGAGCAATCGCCCCGGTCCGCGCGTGAATCCCGGCACCGCTCCGAGTGCGGTGGTTGGTGCCAACGTCGCATTGAACGGCAGCGTGACTGACGCCACGAGTTCTGCCTGGAGTCTGGTCAGCGGCCCGGGGCAGGTCTGGTTCGTCAATGCCACCACGCTCAAGTTCAGCGCCCCCGGAGTGTATTTGCTGCGGCTCTCTGCCGTGAACGGAAACGGTGAAACCAGCCGCACCCTCAGTGTGACCGTGACAGGCACCGCCCTGACACCGATAGAAATCTGGCGGCAAAGCAACTTCGGCAATCACACGAACACCGGCACCGCCGCCGACACCTTCGACGCGAACGGCGACGGCGAACTGAACCTCATGGAATTTGCGACCGGCCAGAATCCGAACGCGGCGACCACCAGACCCGCAACGCTGGTGAAGAACGGCGCAATCCTTGAATTCACCTACACCAAAAACAATGCCGCCACGGATGTGACCTTTATTGTCGAATGGAGCGACACGCTCGCGGCGGGAAGCTGGAGCAATGGCGGCGTCACGGAGCAATCGCTCGGCGGCAACACGGTGAAGGCCACGATTCCCGCGGGCTCCGGTTCGAAACGCTTCGTTCGATTGAGAGTCACCCAGCCATGA
The DNA here is from genome assembly GCA_963751395.1 of uncultured Verrucomicrobiae bacterium. Taxonomy (GTDB): domain Bacteria; phylum Verrucomicrobiota; class Verrucomicrobiia; order Chthoniobacterales; family Chthoniobacteraceae; genus CAVVUC01. The sequence goes on from CAVVUC010000002.1 coordinate 1,380,945, forward strand.
CCTCATCGTTCTTAATGGCTGTTGGAAATCGTGCTGCGCGGCTCGTCGTCGCGCTCGCCCTGCTGGCCACCACCGCGCTTGCGCAGACGGGCACGGGGCTGACGGGGAAATACTACGATGCGGCGGATTTCACCGCGCTGGTCACGACGCGCACCGATGCAGCGGTGAACTTTGACTTCGGCAGCGCCATTCCGGCGGGCACGGCGATCACGGCGGCGGATTCGTATTCGGTGGCCTGGTCGGGGCAAATCGAGGCGGCGTATTCGGAGCTTTATACGTTCTTTCTCACGGCGGACGATGGCGCGCGGCTGTGGGTGAATGACGAACTGATTGTGCAGCGCACGTTCCCCCAAGGCACGGGCGAGATGCGCGGTCAGACCCGGCTCAAGGCGGGGCATCGGGTGAATGTGCGGGTCGAACTCATCCAGAACACCGGCTCTGCCAGGGTGAAGCTGGAGTGGGCTTCCGCTTCGCAAACGCGGCAGGTGGTGCCCACGAACCGGCTCTATCCGACGACGGAGATTCCCAATGGCGGCTCGGTGATGCGCGAGGTTTGGACGGCGCTGAGCGGTACGAGCATCGGCACGATGACTTCCAACGCGAACTACCCGAACAAGCCGGCCTCGCGTGAGTTCCTGACTTCGTTCGAGTGCCTGGCGCAGAATTGGGAGGATTCGTATGGCACACGAGTCACGGGTTTTATCCGGGCACCGGTTTCAGGCAGTTACACCTTTGCCGTGAGCGGGGATGAGGTGGTGCAGCTTTATCTCAGCACGGATGCGAATCCGGCGAACAAGTCGTTGATCGCGAGCACCACGACGGCCACGGCGTTTCGCGATTTCGCAGCCAGTGCCTCGCAGCAATCCGCGCCGCGCACCCTTGTCGGCGGGCAGCGGTATTATGTGGAGCTGTTGCACAAGGAGGCTGCGGGCGACGACCACTGGAGCGTTGGCTGGATGCAACCGGGCGATTCCACATTCAGCATCATTCCGGGCACGGTGTTGATGATGCCCAACACCGATCTGGCGACGCCGAGCACGTCGAACTACTTCAACACGCTCGCCACCGAGCAGCCGCGTTTGGGTTGCACGCGCGAGCGCTTCACCTGGCTGAAGCAGCAATACCTCAGCCCCACCGCGAGCAACGCGAAGACGCGGGCACAAGCCATCGTCAGCATGGCGAACAGTGACGTGGCGGACAACACGCGCCACTACGGCAATGAGATTCCTCGTCTCGCGCTGGCATGGTGGCTTACGGGCAATTCGGTTTACGCGGAAAAGGTTTGGACGAATGTGCAGGAGACAATGGCGACGGGCGATCTCACCGTGAAGTGGAAGGGCTTCACGCTGCGCCAGGTCGCATACGCCTACGACTGGCTCTATCCGTATTGGGACAGCACGAGACGGGCGACCCTGTTGAATTTCCTCGTCACCAAGGGCCTGAATTCACAGGCGAATACCTACGGCAACAACATCGGCATCCTGAATGACAGCGGCTTCATCATGACGGCGCTGGCAGTGGGCACTGGCAATGAGGGCGCGGCGGAGCCGGATCTTTCGCAGGCGGTGAGCCAGCTCCAGCAGAAGATCGATCAATGGGAGCCGAATGCCGGCGCGTGGATGGAAGGAACGGACTACGGGATTTTGGCAAAACTCGGTCTGGCGGATGGCATGCAGTCCATCGAAACCGCGCTCGGTTCGTCCTTCGGTGTCGGTCGGAATCCAGGCTTCTTCACGGAGAGGCGCGAGCCTTTGACCATCGCGAGCAACACACGGCAGCGATTCACTTTTTCGGACATCGGCACCGGCAGCAACAATGTCATGGGCTGGGCGAACTGGTGGGCGCGGCGTTACGATGCGCTGGAGGTTTTTGATTTCAGCCGCCAGGTCGGCAACAGCACATGGAACGCGCTGCTGCTTCCAGAGACGACGAGTTCGCCGGCGTCCGTGGGCATGAATCCCGACACCTGCTTCCACGGCCCGGCGGACTGTGTGGAGAAAGGCTTGATGCAACATGTGGCCACGCTGCGTGAGAAGTGGACGGATTCGAAGGCGACATGGGTCGGCGGCATGGGCGGCACTTACATGAGCCACGGCATGTTGCAGTGCGGGACGTTTCAAATGAGCGCACGCGGGGTGAACTGGTTCGTGGATTTGAAGAGCGAGTCCTACGATGTGCCGAATCACGGCGGCACCACGCCAGTCGCAGGTGCGGATCGCTGGGACTACTATCGCAACCGTGCGGAGGGCCACAATTGCCTTATCGTGAATCCCACCTCGCAGCCGGATCGCATCTGGAACGCACCTTCCGCACCGATGATTCATTATCAGTCAGCGCAGAACGGGCAGCGCAGTTTCGCCATCTGGGATTTGACGAACAACATCACCGGCGTGACGAAGGTGCAGCGCGGCATCCAGCTTCTCGGCAGGCGCAAGCAGGTGCTCATCCAGGACGAGATCGTGCATCCCACGCCGACGACGTGCTGGTGGTTCGCGCATTTCGGCGCAAGCGTCGCAACATCGATCAGCGCGGATGGCACCAGCGTGACGCTCACCTCCGGCGCGGAACGGCTTTGGGGGAAGATCGTGAGCGGTGGCGGCGTGTGGACGGTGCGCGACGCGCTGCCTTTGCCCACATCTCCCGCACCTCCAGAAAACGCCAATAACAGTGGCTACAAAAAGCTGGCCATCCAACTCTCCAACGTGACGAACACGACGCTCGCCGTGTGGTTTGTGCCGCTGGCTCCAGGTGAAAATCCGCCGACGGGAACACCGACGATCACGGCACTGAATACGTGGAATCTCGCGGCAGAAAACGAAGCGCCCGTCGCGCTCGGCGCCGGCGCCAACAGCATCGGCAACGCTCCCGTGGATGTCGATCTGCGGGCGCTCGTGAGCGATGATTGGACGCCTGTGACGCAGTTGACCTTTGCGACGGGTGGTGCCGTCGGCGGCACGGTGGCGATTCAGCCCGATGGATTCACCGCCCGTTTCACCCCGACAACCGGCTTCACCGGAGCACAGAGCTTTACCTTCACGGCCACGGATGCCGATGGTGCCACGAGCAATGTTGCCACCATTATCATCGGGGCCTCGCCCGTCATCACCAACTGGACGAGCGTTGCGAATGGGAACTGGAGCGCGGTTGCAAACTGGGAGGACAGCACTCCAGCGACAAGTTCACGCGGTAGCGAGGTGCGTGTGCTCAATGGCGTGACCCTCGCTGCGGGCGCTGCTTTTACCATTACCAATGACCTGACCGGCACCACGCAGATGAATGCGCTCTCGCTGCGCGGCAGTCACGCGAGTGGCAGCGCGACCGTGACGATGAGCGGCAATCCGCTGCAGTTCGTGACGAATGGATCGGTGCCGCCACGCATGGAGTTGAGCGGGCCGACCAGCAACTTCACCTACAACGTCAACCACAACATCGAACTGACCGCGGATACCACGTTCAACGGAGCCAATTACGGGCGCGTGAACTTCAACGGTGTGCTCTCGGGCACTGGCGGCTTCACCCGCACGGGCAGCTACACGTATCTCTACTTTGGCGCTAACAACACGTATCAAGGACCGACGGTTATCGGCTCGGCAGGGCTGACGGTGGGCTTGTCGGGCAGCACGGGCAGTCTGGGCACTGGTGATGTGACGACGAACGGCACGATCACGTTTCAGCGGGCCAATGCTTACAATGTGACGAATCAAATCGGCGGCACGGGCGGCGTCATTCAATTTGGCACCGGCACGCTCACGCTGAATCCGGAGAACACTTACACCGGCAGCACGCAGATATACGCGGGAGTGCTCGTCGCGGCTTCGCTGAACAGCGTGAATGGTGGCGATCCGTTGCTGCCTGCTAGCAGTCTCGGCGCACCGACATCTGCGGCAAGCGGCACCATCGGCCTCGCATCGGGTGTCAGCGCCACGCTGCGTTATGTCGGCACGGGTGAAACGACGGACCGCGTGGTGAATCTGCGCTCCAGCGCCAGTGGAACCATCGAGCACGCGGGCACGGGCTTGTTGAAGTTCAGCAGCGATCTCTCGGCCACCGGCACGAGCACAAAGACGCTCACGCTGACGGGTTCGACGACGGGCATTGGCGAACTCGCAGGCGCGGTGGTGGACAACAGCACGACGAACAAGACCAACCTCGCAAAGTCCGGCACGGGCACCTGGGTGCTCAGCGGTGCCTGCACTTACACTGGCACCACGGCGGTGAGCGCGGGTTCGCTCGTGGTCAACGGCAGCATCGCCAGCCCTGCCGCGCTCACCATCGGCAGCGGCGCGCGGCTCGCCGGCAGCGGCAGCATTGCATCGCCTGTCACGGTCACGGGCACAGGCACGCTGGCTCCCGGCAATCCTTTTGGCGTGATGACCACGACGGGCACGATGAGTTTCGGTGCTGGGAGTCATTTGACATGGGAACTCGGCGGCAATGCGGGGGCACTCGCGGATGGCTTGAGCACGGGTGCTCTTAACATCACCGGCGGCGCGAAGATCGATGTCGTGCTCAACAGCGCGGGCAGCACGGTCAACTTCCTGCACAGCTTCTGGCGCACGGCCCGCAGCATCCCGGTGGTGAGTGCGGCATCGGTGACGGGTAGCTTCTCACTCGGCACGACCAGCAATGATGCCGGGGGTCGCGATGCCTCGACGTATGGCAGCTTTGCCCTGCAACACACGACCAACGGCGTGAACCTCCTTTGGACACCCAAACCTGGTTTCCCCGTGATCGATGACCCGACCATCACGCTTTCGTCGCCGGTGCAAAACGTCGTCTCGCTCATGGATGCGGCCTTGAGCCTGCGCCTGGCGGTCAACGCCACGGGCGGCGAGGGGACCACCGCGGCGTGGACACAAGTCAGCGGCACTGGCATCGCGACGTTTGCCAATGCGTCTGCCGCCGACACGCAGGTCGGTTTTTCCGCCGCAGGCACTTACATCCTGCGTTGCACCGTGACGAATCAAGTCGGCACCACGAGCGCAGACATCACGGTTCTTGTGGCGCAGACGACAAGCATCGCGCTGCGCGATGGAGTCGAGGACTACACGCATCAAGCCACCTTCGTGCGTGGCGACGGAAGCACCTGGAACAGTGGTGCGCGGGATCAAGTGCTGATCGGTCGCACCAACGCGCCGTTCCGGTCCTTGCTCTCCTTTGACATCCCGGCGCTGGAGCCTGGATTCCGCATCGAAGGCGTCACGCTCGACTTTTGGATTGCGCAAGCCGGCACGGGCACGGGCACACTCGGCACACTGAACCTCAGACGCCTGCTCGGCACCTTCGTCGAGGGCAACGGCGATGGCTTCAGCGCCAGCAACGGCACGGGCTCCGGCGCCGATTGGACCACGCGCACCGGAGATCCGGCCGATCCTTGGACCGCTGCCGGCCTTGCGTCCGGCACCGACTACGATCCTGCCGTGCTCGCAACAGCCAGCGGCATCGTGCCCGCAAGTCTTGCCGTGGGATCACAGGTGACGCTGAGCAGCACCGGCACCGCCTTGAGAAACGCTGTGACCAATGCCGCCGGAGCCAGCGAGCCACTTGGCCTCCTGCTCACCAGCGCCTCCGACACCACGCTCGCGAATCATTTCATACGGTTCGCCTCGAACGACCATGTCACGCTCGAATGGCGGCCCCTGCTTACGATCGAGATGAGCAATCGCCCCGCACCAAGCGTGAATCCCGGCTCCGCTCCGAGTGCGGTGGTTGGTGCCAACGTCGCATTGAACGGCAGCGTGACGGACGCCACGAGTTCGGCATGGAGTCTGGTCAGCGGCCCGGGGCAGGTCTGGTTCATCAATTCCACCACGATCAAGTTCAGCGCCCCTGGAGTCTATGTGCTGCGGCTCTCTGCAGTGAACGGAAACGGTGAAACCAGCCGCACACTCAGCGTGACCGTGACAGGCACCGCCCTGACACCCATCGAAGTGTGGCGGCAGAACAACTTCGGCAATCATACGAACACCGGTACCGCTGCCGACACCTTCGACGCGAACCGCGACGGCGAGATGAACCTGATGGAATTTGCGACCGGCCAGAATCCGAACGCGGCGACCACCCGACCCGCAACGCTTGTGAAAAACGGAGCAATCCTTGAATTCACCTACACCAAAAACAATGCGGCCACGGATGTGACCTTTATCGTGGAGTGGAGCGACACGCTCGCCGCCGGAAGCTGGAGCAATGGCGGCGTCACGGAGCAATCGCTCGGCGGCAACACGGTGAAGGCTGTCGTTCCCGCAGGCTCCGGTCCGAAACGCTTTGTTCGTTTGAGAGTCACCCAGCCTTGAGCGGCCACTGAACCTATGCATCGTCAGAAACGTAAAACCGGGGGGACAGGCAAGGCGATGCTCGCCTTCAGCCCGAACACCGCGATTGAGGCCCGGAGGGCCGGATCGACATTAGCCGGTGGTGGAGCAAGGAACGAGCAGAACCACCGGGAACCGGCCATCCCAGAGCATTCGCCCCGGCAAGGGCGACGGAACCGGCGACGATCACACGTTCCTCCGCACCCTCCGGGGCGGTGCGCTTTTGTGCGCCGATCCGGTGGTTTCGCCTGGCTTCACCACCGGCTAATTTCCGGCTGTCCCTCCGGGACAAAACACTCGCTGTCATTGCGAATCGCGGCGTTCGCGTTTTCTTTGCTGGCGGTGCTTTTGCTCGCCACCGGTCACGCGGCGGCGCAGCGGGTGAATCTGGCGAAGTTCCAATCGGTCAGCGCGGATTCCAACTCGGGCGACTATTATCCGATCTATGCCGTGGATGGCGTGTTGGGGAACGACAACCGCTGGATCAGCGACAGCACCGGACCGCACTGGCTTCAGATTGATTTTCCCATCCCGTTTCAGTTTGGCAGCGCGCATGTGTTCACCGGCTTGAACGACGGCTATCCGATCGCCAATTTTTCGCTGCAATACTACGACGGCGCGGCGTGGGTCACGTTTCCCGGCGGCAGCGTGTCGGGCAACACGGCCACGGAGCGCAACGTCGTTTTCACTTCGCCCGTGACCGCGAGCAAGGTGCGGCTTTACACGACGGACACGACGGCGCGGATCAAGGAGATCGAGTTTTTTTCAACCGAAGCGGCGAGTTATCCGTTGGGGACCGATGTCCGGCTCGACCTCGCGAAACAACATCTCGCAACCGCAAGTTCGGTTTCCTCGACCAACTACGCGCGGAACGCCGTGGACGGTTTCGTGGCCGACTCGTCCGCGTGGATCAGCACCAGCGGCACCGGCCCGCACACGCTGGAGATTGATTTGATCACAACCACGACGATTGGCAGCGCGCATCTTTACTGCGGGCTGGCGGGGCAGTCTGCGACGGTCATCCCGAGCTTTTCGTTGCAGTATTTCGACGGCACGACCTGGGTGAATTTCAGCGGCGGTGTAGTGACGGGAAACACGCAACTGGAGCGGCAGATCAATTTCACAACGCCGGCCTCCGCGTCGAAAGTGCGCCTGCTTGTTTCCGGCTCCGGCCCGGTGCGCGTGCGCGAGCTTGCGTTCTTTCCGGCGAATGGCGGAGCGAATTATCCGCTTTGGACGGACGTGTCCTTGTCCGCGCCGCCGGTGCAGGAGGCCGAGACTTACAGCGATTCGTTTTACAAGCTCGTGCATCGCGGCGACGGACTTGTGCTCGACAGCGGCACGGCGGGGTCGGCGCTCGCGACCACGGGCACGAGTTACGAGCAGCAGTATCAAGTGCTGCTCAATGTCGGCACGGACACGTTTCGCATTCGCAACCGAAACAGCGGCCTCTGCCTCGAACCGCTCGCGGCGTCGAGGACTAGCGGCGCGGCGGTGGTCGAGAGCAACTACACCGGACTGCCGCATCAGTCGTGGAGACTCGTTTCGGGAACGGGCGGCTACGTGCAAATCGCAAACGTCTGGAGCGGCATGGCGCTCGATCTTGCCACGTCGGGAACGGCGGGCGGCGGGGTGGTTCAAAAGACGGCGACCAGCGGCACGAGCCAGCATTGGACGATCACTTACGTCACGAATTTTCCGAAGAAGGGGCTCGCGGGATGGACCGGTGACGCGTCGAGGTTAAAGGTGTCCTGGCATTACAACTGGGGATTGAATCGTCCGACGACCCTGCCCGCGAGCGTGCAATTTCTCCCGATGCAGTGGGGCGATTACTACTACAACACGCTGCCGAAATACTTCCCGCAATGGTGGGGCGACGGCGACGCGACGATGTTCCTCGGCTTTAACGAACCGGATCACACCGACCAGTCGAACATGAGTGTCGATACCGTGCTCAACCGCTGGCCGCGGCTCGAGATGGCGAACGTGCCGCAGGTGAGTCCCGCGCCCGCGAATCCGCTGGGCACATGGATGACGGATTACATGACGCGCTCCGATGCGCTCGGCAATCGCAACGACTACGTGGCGACGCACCAGTATGTCAGCCCGAGCGCGGATGGTTTGATCACCACGCTTACCAACATCCACAATGCTTACGGCCGGCCCGTCTTGATTACGGAGTTTGCCGTGAAGGACTGGAGCGGCACCGCGACGTGGACGGAGGAGCAGGTTTACACATTTTTCGCCGAAGCGCTCTGGCGGCTCGAAGGGCTGACCTGGCTGAAGCGCTACGCCTATTATCCATACGGGAACGGCGCGCGTCCGGCGACTCCGCAAACTCCGTCCGGGCCGACGAGCTACGCCTTTTTGCCCGACGGAAGTCTGTCGCCGATCGGCGAACTCTACGCGGCATGGGACGGCGACACGACGATCCGGGCGAACACGAATTATTTCATTCACAACAAATCGACGCACGACCGGCTGTTGAATCCGCTCTCCGGCTCGACGCCCGCCTCGGCGGACATGGATTCGCGTGGCGGCAGCGCGCAGTGGCTTCTTGTTTCCGCGCCGACCGCGGGCCGCTATTACATTTCCGCCGCGCGCGACTCGCGACGCCTGTCCTGGAGCGGCTCGGCGTTGAGCCTTGTCGCGGGCAGCACGACGGGCGCGAGCGTGGAATGGCGAACCACCAGCTATGCGAACGGCTGGTATTACATCGAGCACGTCTCCACCGGACGCCGCCTGAATTTGAATGGCGCGACACCCGCAACGGCGGCGAGCACAACTGCCGACGACACGGTGCGCTGGCGTTTCATCAAGCCGTATTACGTGGACGGACCGAATGTCGCGCCGATCCTCGCGCCGGTGGGCAGCTACACGATCAGCGCCAACCTGGCGTTGACGGTTCCGATGTCGGCCACCGATCTCGATTCGCCGCCGCAGACGTTGACCTACAGCCTCGATGCCGCGCCGACGGGAGCGACGATCGATCCGGTCAGCGGATTGTTCGCGTGGACGCCGACGGTCGCGCAGGCCGGCGGCACGAACACCGTGATCGTGCGCGTCGCCGACAACGCCGTTCCGAGCCTGAGCGCCACGCAGAGTTTTGTCGTGACCGTGCTTCCGCTGAACCAGCCGAACCAGCTTGTGCTCAGGGCGGGCAGCGTGGAGTTGAACGGCGTCACTCTCGATTCGAGCAACGCTGCGCGCTGCATTCACATTCTCGATGACAACCCGACTTTGAGCGACACCGCGACGCTCATCAGCGGCAATCAATACAGCTCGGGCGGGGCGATGATTCACCGGTCGCTGCTTTCGTTCGACCTTTCACCGGTCGGCAATCTCGCGGGTCCCGCGAGCGTCACGGTGCAGAGCGCGCAGGTGGTGCTGCAAAGCTTTTCCATCGACGGCACGGCGATGACGCATGAGCTGCGGCTCACCGATCCGTTCGGCGCCGGCGCGAACTGGAACACCACCGACGGCACGAACGCGTGGCCGGCGGCTGGCGGGACGCTCAGCACAGTGCTGGCGACGAATTACGTCACCACGACCGGAACGAAAACATGGGGCTCGAACACGAACTTGATCAACGCCGTCGCGCTCGCGCTGTCGGACACGTCGCAGGCGCTTTACACGATCCTTCGTGCGCAGGGGGAATGGAACGGAGACGCGCGCAGCCAGTTCCGCAGCGCGACTTACACGACGAATCCCGATCAGCGTCCGCAGCTCTTGATCAACTTCACACTCGACGCTCCGTTGCCCGCGTTGACGTGGTCGGGCTCGGCGACCGGAACCTGGAACACGACCGGCACGTCCGCCGACTGGAATCCCAGCCCCGCCGCCTACAAGGAAGCCGGCACGGCGATTGTGCGGCGGGGAAACGCGGTCACCTTCGATGATTCCGCGACGGATTTTTCCGTGAACCTGACGAGCATCGTAAAGCCGGAGTCACTCACCCTGAACAACACCGCCAACGCCTTTTCGATCTCCGGCACCGGCAGCATCAGCGGGCCGACCGGCCTCGCGAAGAGCGGCACCCATTCGTTGACGCTCGCGACGGCAAACGCCTTCACCGGCGGCGTCACCATCAGCAGCGGCGTGCTGCGCATCACCCGCCCGGAAGCACTGGGCAGCGGCGCCAAGACCGTCACCCTCAGAAGCGGCAGCGACAAGCTGCTCGAACTCGATGGCTCCACCGGCAACATCACCCTGCCACCCACCATCAGCTTTCTGACCAGCGGCATCAACGGAGTCATCCGCAATACCGCCGGCAACAACACCATCGCCGGAGCGTTCACCATGACCGACGGCAATGGCAACACCCGGATCATTAGCGATGGCGGCGCACTCACCCTTTCCGGCAACATCTCCGCCAACATCTCATCCCGGGTCCTCGACCTCTCCGGCACATCCACCGCCGCCAACACCTTCAGCGGCGTGCTTTCCAACACGAGCACCCCGGCGCTCACCAAAACCGGTGCCGGCACCTGGACCCTCTCCGGGGCGAACACCTACGGCGGCGCGACCACCGTCACCGCCGGCACGCTCAAGCTCGCGCACGACAGCGCCCTGGGCTCCACCGCCGCGCGAACCACCGTCAGCACCGGAGCCAGACTCCAGATCGAGGGCGTCGATCTGAACATCCCGGAAAACCTCACGCTCGGCACCGGCGGAACCGCCGGAGTCACTGTCGAGAACGTCAGCGGCAACAATACCCTCAGCGGTGCCATTACCCGCGATGGACTGCTCAATTTCCTCTCAACCGCCGGCAGGCTCACCATCCAAAGCGCCATCGGCAACACCAACAATTCCGTGAACCTCCAGGGCGATGGCGACGGGGAAATCAGCGGCGCGATCACGCTTGCCTACGCCCTCAATAAATCCGGAAACGGCACGTGGACACTCTCCGGACCTGGCACTTACACCGGCGCGACGACCATCAGCGGCGGCACGCTCGCGCTCAGCGGCAGCCTCGCGGGCAGCGTTGCAGTGAATGGCGGCTCGTTCGCTCCGCAAGGCACGCCCGGCGTCGGCGGCAATCTCACCGTCAGCGGAAGCGGCGCGTTGCAGGTGCGGATCAGCGGCGCAACAGCCGGCTCGCAATACGACCAGCTTGCGGTGAGTGGAACCGTCGCGCTGTCCGGCGCGCTCAACGTCACTGCCGGCGAGGGTCTCGTCGCGGGCAGCAGTTTTACGATCATCAACCACACCGGCCCCGGCGCGATTGCCGGTGTCTTCATTGGCAAACCGAACAACAGCATTTTCAGTTCGGGCGGCTATTCGTGGGGCATCACTTACACAGGCGGCGACGGCAACGACGTGGTGCTCAGCATCGCCACCGCGCTCGACTCGTGGCGTTACACCAACTTCGGAAAGACCGGCAACAGCGGCACCGCCGCCGACACCGCGGATGCCAACGCCGATGGAGAAAACAACCTCTTCGAGTTCGCGACTGGACAGGATCCAAACGCCGCGACGACCAGGCCCGGCACACTCGTGAAGAATGGAGCGAGCCTCGAATACACTTACACGCGCAACCCGTCCGCGATCGGCGCCGTGAGTTACATCGTGGAATGGAGCGACTCGCTCGCGGCGGGAAGCTGGAGCAGCAACCTTGTCAGCGAGCAATCGCTTGACGACAACAAAGTGAAGGCTTTCGTTCCCGCGGGCTCCGGTCCGAAACGCTTCGTTCGTTTGAGAGTCACCCAACCATGAAAACTATGCGCCTCCTGTTCTTCATCGTCGTATTCGGATTGCTTTGCGCGAGCCGCGCCCACGCTGCACCGCCCTCCGGTGCCGGCTGGGCGCTTGTTTGGAACGACGAGTTCGAAGGCACCACGATGGACACCGCGAAGTGGCGGCACTGGCTGTTGGGGGCGCGGCGCGATGCGGTGAACTCTCCAAGCGCCGTCTCGGTCGGCGATGGGAAACTGGTCATCTCCACTTACACGAGCGGCGGCACCCATTACACGGGGATGATTTCCACGGAAAGCACCTACCCTTACACCTACGGTTACATCGAGGCGCGCATCAATTACGACAGCAACCCCGGCATGTGGTCCGCGTTCTGGATGCAGTCGCCAACGATGGGAAACCCGATCGGTTCGCCCAACAGCGCAGGCACCGAGATCGACATCTGTGAACACCGCAAGGTCGATGGCAGCGGCGTGGATCGGGATGGCAACATCGGCGGCGTGATCCACTGGGACGGCTATGGCACGGATCACAGGAGCTACGGCTACGATTCGGGAAACCTCGGCCTTGGCACCGGCTATCACATCTACGGCATGGAGTGGACGCCCACCCAGCAGAAGTTCTACATCGACGGCGTCCTGCGCTGGACGATCAATAATGCGACCACGTCCCCGGTTTCCCAGCGCAGCGAGTTTATCATCCTGAGCAGCGAAGTCGAGAATGGCGGCTGGTCGAGCACGGTTCCCGCCGGCGGTTACGGCTCGTTGGCAACCACGACGACGAAAATGGAAGTCGATTACGTTCGCGTTTACCGGCGCGCGGAAGCGGTGGTGAACGGTGACTTCGAAGGAAAACTCAGCCCCTTCGGCACCACAAACCAGGCTTCGTGGTCCTCGACGGGCGGCAACGCCGATCCGGCTTGCGCGAAGCTCGCGCCCACCACGTCGGCCGGAGCTTCCGTCCAGCAAACCGTCCGTGGCCTGCTGCCGGATACCGGTTACACATTGACCGCCTGGGGCAATGCCGGCGCCACCTCGCCCTCGCTCGCGATCGGGGTGAACAGTTTCGGTGGATCGCAGGTTTCGCAGACGCTTACCTCGGGGTCTTACGCCCAAGCCAAAGTCCCGTTCACCACCGGCTCGACCAACCGCACCGCCTCGGTCTTTGCCAAATCGAACAACTCCGGCTCCACCGCCTACGCCGATGATTTCTTCCTCCGCCGTCACGCAGCAGTCAATGATGGCCAAATCGAGAGCGGCAGCAGCGATGGCTGGACCAGCGTCTATGGCGGCGCGGTCATTTCCTCGGACGGCAACAACTACGGCGGGGAGTTCGCGTGGAAAATCCCGGCCAGCGGCTCCAGCGCGGGCATCGAGCAGGAAGTCGCCGGCCTCACTCCCAGCACCGCCTATCGCCTCACCGGCTGGACCACCAACGGCAATGCGGGCCTGACATTCGGTGTGAAAAATCACGGTGCATCCCAGGTCACGAGCACTGTCACTTCTGGGACGTGGGCGCGCGGCACGGTGAATTTCACCACCGGGGCATCCAACACCACCGCCACCATTTTCGCCTATCGCAGCAGCAGTGCGCAGACCAGCTACGCCGACTCCTTTTTCCTTTTCCAGCCGCTCGCTTCGCCGTGGACGAGCCAGGACGTGAGCGCCACGCCGCTCGACGGCACCGCTGGCCGGCTCGGCGGCAAGTTCGTGGTTCAAGCCTGCGGGGCAAATATCGGCAGCACCTCGGATAAGATGCACTTCATCTATCAGACTGTCTCCGGCGACGCCACCATCACCGCCCGCATTCTGGGCGTGGACGCGACTGCTTATTACGCCAAGGCCGGAGTCATGATTCGCGAATCGACGGCGGAAGGGGCTCGCAGCGCCTCGATCACATGGGGACCGGTCAACCAGCTTCTGGACTTCAGCTATCGCGCCAGCACCAACGGATCGGCGGTAAGCGCCACCACCGAACGGGATTTTTCGATCTCGCCCTGGGTCCGCCTGACACGCCGGGGAAACGTCTTCACCGCCTACACCTCGCCCGACGGCGCGGCATGGACCCGCGTGGGAACGCCGCAAACAATCAGCATGTCTGCCAGCGCCTTGATCGGCATCCCGGCCTGCTCGGGCGACACCGCCAGACTTGCCGAAGCCGCGCTCGACAACGTCATTGTCAGCGCGGCTGTGCCCGATGTGCTGATCACCTCGCCGGTCGAGGGCACCACCGTCTCTAACAATGGAGCGAGTCTCCGCCTCACAGCGACCATCACCGGCACCGGCACACCGGTCATCGCCTGGAGCAAAGTGAGCGGGCCGGGGACCGTCACCTTTGCCAACGCAGCGCTCGCCGACACCTCCACCACTTTTTCCGGGACCGGCACTTACATCATCCGCTGCTCTGCCACTTCCGCAGCAGGCACCGGGAGCGATGACAGCACCATTAACGTCTCGCCCGTGCCTGCCGCCGATCCAACGCTCGTGCTTCGGCTGAAACTCGACGAATCCTCCGGCACGGTGGCGGGAGACAGTTCCGGCAGCGGCAACAACGGCACCGTCAACGGCGGTCTCGCCTGGCAGCCGAGCGGCGGCAAACTCACCGGCGCGGCTTTGTTCAACGGCACGGATTCCTATATCGCCGTGCCGGACAACAGCTCGTTGGACAACACCGCCGCCTTCACCCTCTCCTATTGGTTCTACGCCAACAACCTCGGCAACAACACCGGACTCGTCGCCAAACGCGTCGGCCCGAGCGACAACAACTCCTACGGCACTTTCCTCGGACTCGACGGCAAACTGTCTGTCGATGTGAACTCATCGAACGACCGCTTCACCAGCAACACCACCTTCAACAGCGGCACCTGGTATCACATCGCCCTCGTCTTCAACGGCAGCCTGGCCGTTGACCAGCGCGTAAAACTCTACGTGAACGGCGTGCTCGACACGACGCAGAACGAGACCAGCACGTCCATTCCGAATTACACCTCCGCGCTCCACATTGGCACGCTCCTGCCAGGCAGCCCGGTCTTCGACGGCCTCATCGACGATGTCCGCTTCCACCGCCGCGCGCTGAGCGCTTCGGAAATCGCCGCCATCAAGAACGAGACCGGCACCTTCGCCCCCACCGTTTCCACCGGCCCGGCACCCGCCGCCATCGCCAACACCCCGGCCACCCTCAACGGCTCCGTCTCCGCCGGGGCCGGCCCCGCGCCCAGCGCCGCCTGGACCAAAGTCAGCGGCCCCGGCAATGTCGTCTTCGCCAACGCCGCCTCGCCCGCCACCACCGTCACCTTCGACCAGCCCGGCACCTACGTCCTGCGCCTCACCGCCTCCAATGCCAACGGGCAGACCTTCGCCGAGTTCTCCGATACGGTGTTTCCCGAAACCCTGCCGCTCCCCGAACTCACGATCACCAATCCGCCGGCACCGGTCTCCCTAAATAACGCTTCCCACGCGCTGCGCATCACTGCCAGCGTCAATGCCTTCGAAGTCCCCGGCACGCCCGCCTATGCATGGACCCAGATCAGCGGCCCCGGCGCCGCCACCTTCGCCGATCCCACCGTCGCAGACACCACCGCCTCGTTCTCCGCTCCTGGAAACTATGTCATCCGCTGCACCGTCACCAACGCCGGCGGCAGCGACACGGCGGAAACCGGCGTCACCGTCGCATCCTCGCCCACGATCAGTCTCCGCCAGGGTGAGAACGGCTACGCCCACACCGCCACCTTCCTCCGCGCGGACTCCCCTGCCTGGAACTCCGGTGCGCGCGACCAGATGCTCGCCGGGAAAAAAACCGGCGGCTACTCCTTCCGCCCGGTCTTTTCGTTTCCTCTAACCGGCATCCCCGCCAACGCCACCCTCAGCAGCATTTCACTCGACCTGTGGACTGATACCGCCGGGGTCGGCTCCGTCGGCACACTCGAACTCCGAGAACTCACCGCCACCCCCGTCGAAGGCACCGGCTCCAGCAGCACGGATGCCGCCAATGGCGCTGGCACCGGAGCCACCTGGACCAACCGCACGCAAACCACCGCCTGGACCACAGCCGGCGGTGATTTCAACGCCACGATTCTTTCCTCCGTGCCCGGATTCTCCGGCACAGCCACCAACACCCAAAAAACCTTCCCCTCCACCAGCTCATTCCTCTCCATCGGTCAAACCGCTCTAACCGCAGGGCAGCCGCTCAACCTGCTGCTGATCTCGCCCATTTCCGAAAGCGGCGCGAACGACATTTACACCCGGCTGACCTCGGACGACAGCACGCTCACCGCCCAGCGCCCGCGCCTCACCCTCACATGGAGCGCCAGCCCCGCGCCGGTCATCAATCCCGGCCCCGCGCCCGGCGCGATCGCCGGCGAACCCGCCTCCCTGACTGGCTCCGTCACCGGCGCGACTTCCACCACCTGGTCTCTTGTCTCCGGCCCCGGCTCCGCGACTTTCGGAAACGCCGATCAACCGGCGACGACCGTCACCTTCAACGCTCCCGGCGCTTACGTGCTGCAACTCTCCGGCTCCAGCGTGAACGGCGAAACCAGCCGCACGCTCGCCGTCACCGTCCTCTTGAATCTCGACAACTGGCGGCAGACATATTTTGGCACCACGCTCAACTCCGGCACCGCCGCCGACACCTTCGACGCGAACGGCGACGGCGAACTGAACCTCATGGAATTCGCCACCGCGCAAAACCCGAACGCTGCAACGCTTGCCACGCCGACACTCGTGAAAAACGGCGCCACGCTGGAATTCACCTACACCCGCAGCCTCGCTGCGATGGGCGACGGCGTGACGTTCACCGTCGAATACAGCGACACGCTCGCCACGGGGAGCTGGAGCAGCAGCGGCATCGAACAAAACCAGACGGTGACCTTTGACGACGGCATCACGCAGACGCTGAGAGTCGCCGTGCCTGCGGGAGACGGCCCGAACCGCTTCGTTCGATTGAAAGTCGTCCTGCTCTGAAATGCTTCATAACCCGATCGCCCGCCTTTACGAATCCGATAAACCTTAACCCGCCAATCCAAATGAAATTCACCCGCCTCGCCATTGCCTTGATCACCGCCCTTGCCTCGGTCGCCTCCGCCCAGACCGGCACCGGTCTCACCGGCAAATACTATGACGTCAGCACGTTTGCGACGCTTGTCACCACGCGCACGGACGCGACGGTGAACTTCGACTGGGGCACGGCCATTCCATCGGGCACGACGATCACCGACGCCGACTATTTCTCGGTCGTCTGGACCGGCCAGATCGAGCCGGAGTTCACGGAGCCATACACGTTTTACGTCACCGCCGACGACTCCGCGACGCTTTGGATAAATGATCAGGCGGTCTGCCATCGGAGTTTCGCGCAGGGCAGCACGCCAATCACCGGCCAGATCAAGCTGGAGGCGGGGAAAAAGGTGAACATCCGCCTCGAATATGTTGAGCTGACCGGCACCGCCTCGGTGAAGCTCGAATGGGCCAGCGCCTCGCGTCCGCGCGAGGTGATTCCGACCGCGCGGCTTTATCCGACGCGCATCGCGAAGGCCGGCGGCTCGCTTTTGAAAGAGAACTGGCTCAGCATTACGGGCACGGCAATCTCGGCGCTGACTGGAACTGGCAATGCGGCCTACCCGAACAAACCCAGCGGCCGCGAATTCATCACAAGCTTCGAGTGCCTCGTGCAGAACTGGGCGGACAGCTACGGGGCGCGCGTCACCGGCTACATCGTGCCGCAGGTGACGGGCACCTACACGTTCGCGGCGAGCGGCGACGACACGGTCGAGCTTTGGCTGAGCACCGACTCTGACCCGGCGCACAAGGCGAAAATCGCGAGCGTCTCCGCGCCGACGGCGTTCCGTCAGTGGGACGCGAATCCCGCCACGCAACAATCCGCGCCGCGCACGCTCGTGCAGGGCCAGCGCTATTACGTCGAGCTTTTGCACAAGGAAAACACGGGCACCGATCACTGGAGCGTCGGTTGGAAAAAGCCGGGCGACACCGCGTTCTCGGTTATTCCCGGCGACTGCCTGATGCAGGCCGGCCTCGACATTGCGCAGCCTGCCCAGGCAAGCATCTGCAACACGATCGCGACCGGGCATCCGCGCCTTTACGCGACGGACGAGGGCTTTGCCCGGCTCCGCGCCATCTGGCAGAGCGGGACGACGAGCATTCCAAAAACGTGGGCCGACGCCATCATCGCACAAGCCGACGCAGTCATACCAACCGCGCCGGTGGCTTATCCGCTGAACGTCGATACCGCGCGGGTGGTGATGAACAACATGTACAAACTCGGACTCGCGTGGCAGTTGACCAACGACTCCCAATATCCGGAGCGCGCCTATACGGAGCTTGCCGCCGTCGGCGCGTTTGCCGATTGGTTCCCCGACAGCCGCACCTTCCTGGTCACCTCCGAAACCACGCACGGCTTCGCGATCGCGTACGACTGGATGTATTCCTACTGGACCCAGTCCCGCCGTGACACGATCCGCAACGCGATGATCAACAAGGGGCTCAACGTCGCCCTCAGTTCCTACAAGTCCAACTTCTGGGCGCTTCGCAGCAACTGCACCTCGGGCAACTGGTCGATCGTTTGCAACAGCGGCATCGCCACCGGGGCGCTGGCCGTGGGCATCGAGAGCGAGACGCTTTGCGAGGACATCCTCACGCGGGGGATGAATTCCCTGCGCTCGAATCTCGTGCGCTTCACCACCGACCAGGGCGCGCTGCACGAAGGCCCGAACTATCTCGAATACGCCCAGCGATATGCCGTGCGCGGCCTCGCCGGACTCGAATGGGCGCTCGGCAGCGACTTCGGCCTGAGCGCGATCCAGGGCATCTCGGAGAGCGCGTTCTGTCCGATGTACACTGCCGGGCCGTCGAACGTCACCTTCTGCGCGAGCGACGATGGCGAGAGTTCCCCGCGACGCGGCTGGCTCTGGCCGTGGTCCGCGCGCCGATTCAACCAGCCGATCCACAACGCGTGGAACGCCGCCAACGCCAGCCCGATCGCTCTCGACGCTTTGTGGTACGCCGACGGCGGCCTCACTCCCGCCACCGCCGGATCGCAGCCCGATCTCGCGTGCAAAGGCGAGAGCGGCACCGCGTTCAAGCCGCAGGAATACGTCGCGATGCGCGGCTCGTGGAAGGATTCCCGCACGACGTTTGTCGCAGCCAAGGCCGGTGAAATCATCACCTCGCACGGGCACTATGACGCGGGAACTTTCGCCCTCGACGCGCTCGGAAAACGCTGGTTCCGCGATCTCGGCAAGGAGCTTTACTCGATCTCCGCCGCGCGCGAAGACCTCTACCGTTACCGCACCGAGGGGCACAACACCCTCGTGATCGATCCGGGCACCGGCCCGGGGAACCTGAGCGTGGTGAACTGCCCGATGGTGGATTATCAGGCGAAGGCCGGCGGCGCGGGAGCGTTCGCGATTTACAACCTGACTGCCGCGCACAGCGGAGTGACGCGCGTCTGGCGCGGATTCCGGCTCATCGGCAACCGCAGCGAAGTTCTGGTGCAGGACGAAATTCAGGCATCGACCGGAAAGACCGTGTGGTGGTTTGCGCACTACGCCAGCCCGTCCGTCGTGGCAACGCTTGGCCCGGATGGCACGTCGGTGATGCTGACGCAGGGCGCGGAACGGCTCTGGTGCAAGATCGTGAGCGGCGGCGGCACTTTTCAAATCATGAATGCCGCGCCGCTGCCGACCTCACCGAACCCGGCGGCGCAGACGGTGAACTCGGGTTACAAAAAAATCGCGATCAACCTCGCCAACGTCACGAACACGACACTCGCAGTCTGGTTCGTGCCGCTCGAAACCGGCGAGCCAACGCCGACGATCCTGCCAGCAATCACAGCGCTCAACACCTGGCAGATCGACACGGCGAATTATCCGCCGACCGCCGGCAACGGCACGGTCACAAGCGTCAACAACAACCCGGTGGACATCGACCTCTCGACGCTCGCCGAGGACGACAACACCCCCGTGTCCGCGCTCACCTACGCCGTCTCGAACGCGCAGGGCGGGTCCGTGGTTCTCGACGGACGCACCGCGCGGTTCACGCCGACACCGGGCGCGAGCGGGTTCGCGGGCTTTAACTTCACCGCGACCGATTCGGGCGCACTCACGAGCAACGCGGGCACGATCACCGTCGGCGGGTCGCCGATCGTTTACACGTGGAACTCGCTCACGAGCGGGAACTGGAGCACCGCAGCCAACTGGGTCTCGACCACGCCGGTCGCGAGCTATCGCGGCGGGGACGTGCGGTTCCTCAGCGGACAAAGCGTGGCCGGCACGATCACCGCAACGAATGACATCGCCGGCACCATGCAGATGAACAGCCTGTCGCTAAACGGCAGCCTCGTAAGCGGCAGCAGCGCGACGGTGAACCTGGGCGGCAACGCCATCCAGCTCGTGGCGAACGGTCTCACGCTCCCCACCATGGCGCTCAGCGGCCCGGCCAGCGGATTCACCTACAACGTCAACAACAACATCCAACTCGCCGCCAACACCACCTTCAACGGAGCGAACTCGGGCCGTGTGAATTTCAACGGCGTCCTCTCCGGCTCCGGCGGGTTCACGCGCACCGGCAGCTACAGCACGCTCGTTTTCACCGCGAACAACACCTATGCCGGCCCGACCACGATCAGCGCGGGCGGCGCGCAGCTCGGCAGCAGCGGCACCGCCGGCAGCTTCGGTCCGGGCGACGTGTCGCTCAATGCTCCGCTGACCATCTCGCGCAGCAACGCCTGGACGTTCGCCAATGACATCGGCGGCAGCGGTTCGATCACCCATGCCGGCACCGGCACGACCACGTTGAGCGGCAACAACTCGTTCACTGGAAGCGTCACCGTGAACGCGGGGATACTCAAGATCACCAACTCCGACGCGCTCGGCACCGGGCCGAAGGGTTTCTACATGACGGGCACAAACCGGGTGCTGCAACTCTCCGGCGGCGTCACTCTCAGCCCGGACATCACGCTCACCGTTTCCACGAACTCCGGCGACGGCAGCGGGATCAGCAGCGTCGATGGAAACAACCGGATCGAAGGCGCGATCAATATCAGCACCGGCAATCCCGCGCTGAACATTTCGAGCGCCAACGGAACTCTGACCGTCTCGGGAAGCATCACATTGGTGACAACGAGCAGAACCCTGTATCTGGGCGGCTCCTCAACGGGGGCGAACACCATCAGCGGCGTCATCGGCGAAAGCGGCACGAGTGCGCTTCTGGTTGTTAAACAAGGTGCCGGCACCTGGATCTTGACCGGATCAAACACCTACACCGGCACCACTTCGGTGAATGCCGGCACGCTCGTCGTCACCAACGGCATCGCGAGTCCGGCGGCGCTGACCGTTGCCAGCAGCGCGAAGCTGGTCGCGTCGGGCGGCATTGCTTCGCCGATTACGGTGAGCGGCACGTTCGCGCCGGGCGTGGTCGCCTGCGGCGGCACGCTTTCATTCACCGGCACCAGCAGGCTGCAATGGGAGATGACCGGCAACAACGCGGGCACGGCGGACCGGGTGGACGGCACAACGGTCAACGTGACCGGCGTCGCGAAGATGGACGTGCTGTTCAACAGCCCGGGCAGCACCGCCAACTTCCGCCACAGTTTCTGGCGCAGCGCGCGAACCATCCCGGTGATCGCGGCCCCGGCGGTCAGCGGCACGTTTACGCTGAACAACGTGAGCGCCGACAGCGCCGGCAATCCCCTGGCGACCTACGGCGGCTTCGCGCTCCAGCAGAGCGGCACCGGCGTGAACCTTGTCTGGACGCCGATTCCCGGCTTCCCCGTGATCGACGACCCGACGTTCACGCTGACTTCGCCATCCGGCAGTTTCGTTTCCATCCGGGACACCATGACGGGGCTGCGGCTCAATGGTGTGGTCACTGGAGGAACCGGCACGGCGGTCGCGTGGACGAAGGTTTCCGGGCCGGGCACGGTGACGTTTGAAAACGCCTCCGCCGCCAACACGAGCACGTGGTATTCCGCCGACGGCACCTACGTTTTGCGCTGCACGGTCACGAATGAAGTCGGCACGACGAGCACGGACATCACCGTGAAAGTCAACCCGGTGAGCGGCGTCGCGCTGCGTCACGACGTGGACGGGCTCTCACATCCCGCCACATTCGTGCGCGCCGATACTCCCACATGGAACTCGGGCACTCGCGACCAGGTGCTCGTCGGCAACAGCGACAAATTCCGCGCGCTGCTTTCATTCGACCTCAGCACGGTCGATACCTCGCTCGGCATCGAGAGCGTGACGCTCGACGTATGGACATCTTGGGAAGCCGGTACCGGAACCGTCGGCGCGCTCGATTTGCACAGGCTGACGACCGGCTTTGATGAAGGCACCGGCAACGGCATTTCTTCAGGCAACGGAACGGGAACCGGCGCGGACTGGAACACTTTCGACGGCACGAATTCCTGGAGCGCCGCCGGCGGTGATTACAACGCGGCCGTGCTCTCGACGATCGCCGGGTTCAACTCCACGACAACGAGGGTCCAGCGGCGGTTCAATTCGACCGCGGCCCTGGTCGCCGCAACAGCCAGCGTCGCCGGTTCCTACGAGACGCTGGATTTGCTGATCAGTTCGACCACGAGCGGGGCGAGTGTTTTCACGCGGCTCGGCTCCAACGAGGACACGCTCGCTTATCGTCCGCTGCTCACGATCAACTACGCGCTGAACCTCGCGCCGACGATCGACGCCGGTGTTGCACCAGCGGCGACGAGCGCGATCGCAGCGGCGCTGTCGGGCACGGCGACATCGGCGACCGGCACTTTGTGGAGCAAGGTCGGCGGCCCCGGCACGGTGAGTTTCGCAAAAGCCGCGCAGACCGTGACGAGCGCCACGTTCAGCCAGGCCGGAACGTATGTGCTGCGGCTCAGCGGCAGCAACAGCTACGGCGAAACGTCGCGCGATCTCACCGTCAACGTCGCCGCGAACCAAGGCGTATTCGCCGACTGGCAGGCCACGCAATGGCCCGGCGTCACCGATCCGAACATCATCGGCCCGAACGCCGATCCCGAACGGGACGGCCTTATGAACCTGATGGAATGGGCGACGTTCTCGAATCCCAAAGCGAGCACGCCGGCCATCGGCTCACTGGTGAAGAACGGCTCGTACCTCGAGTTCACCTACACCCGACGGAAAGTCGCTCCCGGCCAGGCGACGTTCACCGTGGAATACAGCGACACGCTGGCCCCCGGAAGCTGGGGCAGCAGCGGCGTGAATCAAGACCCGACACCGAGCTTCGAGGACGCCAATATCCAAACATTGAAAGTCATCGTCCCGGCAGGTACAGGCAATAGTCGCTTCGTCCGGCTGAAAGTTGTCAAACCTTCATGAAGCATCCGGTGGCCACGCGCCCAGCGTCAGCCGTCGCCGAAGCATGGCTCGCATCGTCGCTGCTGATTTGTGCGGTCTTCGCGTTCGCGACATCCGGGCTCGGTGCTGACTGGGCCAACAACACGATCGGCAACTGGAGCAGCACGAGTCTGACGACGGACTGGAAATCCGCGACGGTCCCCAATGCACCTGGCACCGTAGCCCGCTACACCCATACGGGAACTGCTTCCGCCAGCGGCACCGTCACGCTCGATCAGAATGCGACGGTGGGATTGATTCAGCACCAGACTGGTGTCGGTGGGAGCACGGGTGTGTTCACGGTGCAACGGTCGGGCACGTTTGTGCTGACGATGGATAACACCGGCGGCGGCGCGAATCTGTTCGGCAACAACAACGCTGCCATCGTCGGGAACGGGAACGCGAACACATTCAACATCACCTGCGTTTACCCCGACATCGTCATTGCCAACACCGACCTCGACATTGGCTCGGAGTCCGGCGGCGTGCTGATTGGCTCCGCGGTGAACAGCAACACCATCAGCGCCGCAACGAATCAGAACCTGAACCTCCGCTGGAACAGCGCCAACCCCTCCCGCCCCATCAACATCAACGCCGCCATTGGCACGGCTGGTGCGGGCTCGATCACGCTGAACCACGTCGGCACAGGATCCGCCACGGCCACGACACTCGTCGCAGGTTCGCTCGGCGCGAAAGTCGCGAGCGTCAAACAGAACACCGATCGCGCGGTGCTGAATCTCACCGGCGACAACATCGCCTTCACGGGCACGACGCAGCTCGTCTTCGGCAGTTTGCTCGCGGGCCACGCGAATGCGCTCGGCTCGGGTGGCGCGATCGTTTTTTCCGGCGGCACTCTGCGCTACTCGGCGGCGAGCGCGGGGCAGGACTGGGGCTCGCGGATGGTCTCGGGGACCGCGCCGGTGGCGATCGATACGAACGGCCAGAACGTCACGCTCTCCGGCATCAACGCGAGCAACACGGCGGGATTGAAAAAAGTTGGCAGCGGCACGCTCACGCTGACGGGAGTGCATTTGTTCAGCGGCACCAGTACCGGTGATTGCCGGCACGCTCGCGGTGGATGGATCGACCGCAATCGCTGCTCCCATCATGGTTGGCGGACCGGCGGCTTCCGGAACGGCGGTGCTCTCCGGCAGCGGCTTCGTCCAGGGTGCGGTGAATGTCGCAGCTGCGGGCGGCGGGTTCGCGGGCGTGCTGAATCCTGGCAGCGTCGGCGGCGTGGGCACTTTGCAAACCGGCAGCACCGCAATCGCGGGCAGCCTCGTTCTCGATTTCGACGCCGTGCTTTCCGACAAACTCGTGGTCGCGGGCAACTTCGACATTTCCGCCGGAACCCTTGCGCTGAACGCCCTCACGTCTTTGGCGGTGCCAAGTTACACGCTCGTGAGTTACACGGGAGCCTTGACCGGCACGAACTTCGCGCAAACGAGCGGCGTGCCGTCGGGCTACAACGTGGTTTTCGACACGGCGAACCAACGCATCAAGCTCGTATCGACCAGCGGCTACACGGTGCTGTCCGCGACCGCCACGGCGAGCAGTTCGCTGGGCAGCACGCCCGCGCTCGCGACGGACGGCGACTTCAACACCCGCTGGATCGCCGCCGTGGACACGAGCACGACGAAGTCCTCGCTCACGCTCGACCTCGGCTCGGCGCAGACGGCGAATCGTTTCTCGTTCATCGCGTATCAATACGGGCGCAGCTACAAACTGGAGTCGTCCACGAACGGCACGACGTGGACAACGATCAACGCCAGCTTTGCCTACGTCCCCGGCTCCGGCATCAACACGCTGCGGGAGATGTTCACGATTTTTTTCCAGCCGGTTTCGGCGCGCTATTTCCGGCTCACGTCGAACACCTCGATCGCCGGCCAGAGCATGTCGGTGTGGGAGGCGCAGCTCATCAACGACAGCGCGGCGGCGCCCGTTCTTTCGCGGCTCGCGAGCCTCAAGACGGCCGTGCAGGCCTACAACGACACGACCGAGGCGGGAAAAATGAAACGCGCCGTGCTCGACGTGACTCTCGAACAAACCGACGCGACGCTCGCGGTCGGCGATCTCGCGACCACGACTCTCCTGCTCGACGACCTGGACACTGGCCTCGCCGCGAACGCCGCGCAAATGGCCGCGCCCGCCACCGGACTCACGAATCTGAGCGTTCTCTATCCGCTCCACCAGCACACCGTCGCCAACAATCCGTATCTCAAACGCCTGGCCGACGGCACGGCGCTCGCGCTGCTGCAAACCGATCCACCGTGGCCGCGCAACACGCCGAATTACGATCCGCTCGGCGATCTCAATGTCGCGCGCGAGATGGCCGATGAAGGCGAGGCGTGGTTCTGGATGTTTGCCCATCCCGACAGCCCGTATCGCCACAACGCGGAAGTCCTGCGCCGCGTGTTGCGGCGCGCGTTTGCCGCGGCGGATTCGTTCACGCTCCACGGAGCCGGCTACGGTTCGGGTATCATGGACGTGTTCGCCAACGGCACGATGTCCGTGGTCATGCGCGAGTTTCAGGCGCTTTATCCGGGCCTTCTTTTGCCAAATCAAAACGCGGCATGGAACAGCGGCTGTCAGGTGTCGGGGGACGCCGTCTGGTCGGTGAATCAAAACAACTCGGGCGGTTATCCAAACATCAACGTCGGCAACGCGGCGGCCCTGCACAATTACGGCACGCAGCGCGGCGACGCGGCGATGGTCGCGAAGGCGCAGCAGCTCATCCAGGCGATCATCGACAACAACCAGCTCTACCCCGACGGCGCGGTCAGCTACATCTGGACGCAGAACGAAGCGGGCGGTTATCAGGGCACCGTCGAGTCGTTCGTGAACCGCTACTATCGCATGACCGGATACGCCCCGGCGCTTGCGATTTTACAAGGGATGGAGTGGTACGGGCCGATCAATGGAAAATTCTTCGACTGGTGGACGTCGCCTTCATGGAAACACATGTGGAATTCCATTTCCGGCACGGGGCAGACGGGCGAAGCGACCAACGGGAAAAATCCTTACACTCGCGCCGACCTCGACAGCGCGATCAATGCCGCGGCAACCGCGAGCAACTGGATCGGTCAGCAGAATAAAGTCGCATGGTATGAGCCGGGCACGGTGGCGTTGACGCGACCGGATTACACCGTGTTCGACCGCAACGTCCTCGGGCCGCGCGCCTGGTACGGGCACTGGAACTACGTCGCCACCGTGCGCCCCATCAACGACACCGAGCCGGGCCATCACACCATCATGGGCTGTCAGGTGATGGATTCGCCTTCGAGCACGACCTTCAACGCCTCGGTCATGGGAGTCTTCTCCCGCATTCGCACGGCGGCGGGAGGCGCGCGAGATGTTGATGGCACTTTCGCCGAGGGCAATTTTGCGTGGCTCACCTCGAAACTCGCGGGCGACTCGACCGTCGGCGACGGGTTCAGCGCGGTCGCCGTCTCGCACAAGATTCACAACTTCGGCAGTTCGAGCAAAGGCACCGAGCGCGATTGGACCGTGCGCCAGATTTGGCTGAATCTTTCCGACCGCATCGTCGGCCTGCAGGACATCACGCCGAACACCACGCAGAGCGCCTACGAAGTGCAGGGTGCGATTCGCCTCGGATTCGGCGGCACGGCTTACACCAGCACGAAGACGCTCATCGCAAACGGATCGAACTCGTGGACCTACGGAAATTTCGCGATCAAGATTCACGGGAGCAACTACGCCGAAGTCGTTCCGGAAGTTTATGAGTTCCGCCGTGTGCAGGCACCGATCACGGAGATCACATTGCGCGACCAGATCGGAGGCGGGGCGAACACCACGGCCAATACCTACACGTCCGGCTCGACGTGGAAATTCATCGGCGAAGTGCGCCCGACCACGACGACGCAGGATGTCGTCGTGACCGAACTCGCGCCGCCCGGCGGACTTGTCGGCATCGAGGTTTACAATCCAACCACAGCCGGCCGTCATCGCGTCGTTTTCAATCCGGGAACCACCGCCGTCGATTACACGCCGGACATCTCATGGCGCGTTCACGCCTACCTTCACCACAGCGCCGCGACGAAGTTCCGCCCCGACTGGGTGCCCGCGCCAACCGGCCCGTTGCCCGGGACTGAAATCACCAGTCCATCGACCGTCATCAGCATTCCGGCGAAAGCGAACATCGTCATCGAGCAAGGCCCGCCGCCCGCGAATCCGCCGACGGTCACGATCACCAGCCCGGCTGCGAATCTGGCGACTCTCACCGGCTCGTCGGCGATGCGCGTGACGGCGACGCTGGCCGGCGACGAAGTCGCGGGCTTCGCGTGGAGCACGGTCTCCGGCCCGGCCGGCGCGGTGTTCGCCGATCCCGCGGCGGCAGACACCACGGCGACATTTCCCGTGGCGGGCACCTACGTTTTGCAGTGCGTCGCGACCAATCCGATCGGCAGCGGCACGGCCACGCGTATCGTGTCCGCGAACGCTTCGCCGACGCTGACATATCGGCAGGGCGACAACGGGTATCCGCACATCGCGACGTTCATTCGGGGCGACTCTCCCACCAGAAACTCCGGCATTCGCGATCAGATGATCGTCGGCAAAACCACCGCCGGATCGCGCGGCATCCTTGCCTTCGATCTCGTGCCCGCGCTGGCGACCTGGACCGTGCAGAGCGGCACGCTGACGCTCACGACTCACCGGACCGAAGCCGGCTCCGGCTCGGTCGGCACCGTGCAACTCCACAAACTGTTTGCCGCGCCCGTGGAAGGAATCGGCGATGGCAACAGCGATGCCAGCGGCGCGGGGACCGGCGCGACATGGAACTCCCGCGACGGCCAGACCACCGCGGGTCACCTTTGGACAACTGCCGGCGGCGATTTCGATTCCACCATACTCTCGAGCGTGACGGGCTTCAGCGGCTCGCAGCTCGGCGCGAAGAAACTCTTCACCACCGGCACCGCCTTTGTCGCCGCCGCGCAGGCGGCTGTGAGCGCCGGCCAGTCGCTCAACCTCATCGTGCGCGCGCCGACAACCGAATCCAGTGGGTCCACGAACCAATACATCCGCTTCGCATCCGACGATGCCACCAACCTTGCGGATCGTCCGTTGCTGACGCTCGTTTTTGCGGGAAACAACCTGCCCGTGATCGCGCCCGGAACATCGCCCGTGGCCGTTGCGACGATCCCCGCCGCGCTGAGCGGCACCGCGACCAATGCGACCGGCTCGACGTGGGCGAAACTCAGCGGGCCGGGCGCGGTCAGTTTTGAAAACGCCGCAGCACCCGCAACGACGGCAGCCTTCTCCGCGCCGGGCGCCTACGTGCTCAGTCTGTCCGGCAGCAACGCAAACGGCGAAATCAGCCGGACTCTGCCGGTCACCGTCGTCTCGAACCTCGACTCGTGGCGGCAGGCCTGGTTCGGCACTTTGTTAAACAGCGGCACTGCCGCCGATGACGCCGATCCAAACAAGGACGGCGAAAACAACCTGCTGGAATTCGCCACCGGCCAGAACCCGAATGCAGCGACATCGAAGCCCGGCGTGCTCGTGAAAAACGGCACCGACCTTGAATTCACCTACACGCGCAGCCTCGCCGCGATGCGCGACGGCTTCGTCTTCACCGTCGAATACAGCGACTCGCTGGCAGCCGGAAGCTGGAGCAGCAGCGACGTCAACCAGGCGATGGTTCCCGGTTCCGACAACGGCACCACTCAGCTATGGGAAGCCACCGTCCCCGCCGGCTCCGGCCCGAAGCGCTTTGTCCGGATGAAAGCATACAAGCAATGAACCATCGGCCAGCCCCGCTCTGTCCGCTTCAACCTGGCGGCGATGGAAAAGCACTTGGTGCGTTCCCGTGCGATTCGGTATCATTCAGCCCCCCCGCTCAACTCCTCAACATGCATCCCGTCACGTTCTTTCATTCCCTCTCTCGCAACCCCGCCAAACGATCAAGGCGGCTGGCAATCCTGACCGCCGCGCTGTTCGGCCTCGCGCTCGCGATCCCGGCAAATGCCGCGACTTACTATTTCGACGTGAACGGCAACACCGCCGGATCGGGCGTGACAGGCGGATCGAGTTACAACTGGAGCGGCGCCTTTTGGTCCATCTCAGGCACCGGAGGCAGCACCGCCACGCGCACATGGTCCAGCACCGGGAACGCGGTGCATTTCGTGGCGGCGAGCGATGCGGCGGGGAAAAGTTTCACGATCAATCTCACCTCGGGGTCAACGACCTGGGTGCAGGCGCTGACGGTCAACAGCGGAGATGTCACGGTTCAGAACAACGACAGTTCGAACATGCCGCTTGGTGTGTCGAGCACTTGGACGGTGGCAGCGGGGGCGTCGCTGAAACTTCTGGCGGGCACGGCTTCGTGGGGCGCGCTGAACATGAACGCCTGCTCGCTGACAGCGGCGGTGAGCGGCACCATGGAGATCGCGGGCCTCGGCAACAGCGCCGGTTCGCTCACGAAGACGGGCACCGGCACGCTGACGATTTCCAAGGCTGGCAAATACACGGGCGACACGGTCGTTTCCAGCGGCACGCTCGTCTGCGCCACGCCGTCGCTGGCGGATGGCGCGGCGGTTTATCTCAACACGGGAGCGACCATCGTTCTCCCTCACGACTATGCGGACCGGGTGCGCCGCCTTTACATCGACGGCCTCGAGCAGTCGCAGGGAAAATGGGGTGCGCCGGGATCGGTGGCGGGCGGAACCGCGGACTTTGAGTCTCCGCTGATTTCCGGCAGCGGTGTGTTGTGGGCGGTGAACGGCGCGGAGGTCACTCCCGTGACCGTCGATCCGGCAGGCGCGGCGTTCACGGGAACGGTGAGCGCGGAATTCAACACCGACGGCAGTTTCGGTGGCTGGACGACTTCTCAGGTGAGCGGCGCGACGGTTGCGGGCGGCCTGCTATCCGGCACTTCGAGCGGGAGCGCGCCGTGGGTTTTGCTGACAGGCACCGTGGGTCTTGCCGATCTCGATCTCGGCTTCAACGATTATCTCGAAGTGCGGATGCAGGTTCCGGCGAGCTACGCGGGCGACATTCAGTTTTCGTACGGCACGATTGCGAAGCCCGGCTTCGGCGCGGATCGCATGTTCGCGATTCCAGCCGCGAACGTGGCGAAAGACGGAGCCTTCCACACCTACCGGATCGATCTCGGACTTGAGCGGCTCTGGGGAAGCGCGCTCACCGATCTGCGCATCCAGCCGGTGAACGCTTCGGGACTCGCGTTCGCGATCGACTACATTCGTGTCGGCGATCTGCCGGGCGACACTTACGCCACCTATTATGGCGACTGGCCGTCGGCGGGCGACCACGAGCTTGTCTCCAAGCACTTCCGGTTTCGCTGGCTCGACAACCTGGCCAACGACGGCACGCCCACGGGCATGAATGCAACGTGGGCGCATGAGAACCTGCGGAACATCGAACAGTGCTGGCAGGTTTTCGTGAAGCATCTCGGTTACAAGGAACCGAATGTCCGCAGCGGAGTGAAATACAAGACCGACTTTATTTGCGAGTATGGCGGCAACTGGGCGACCGTCAGCGGAAACGGCCATTCCTATCTGAACATCGGTCCCGGCGGCCTCAGCTACAACGGCACGGACAACGGCAGCACGGTCATCTCGCACGAGTTCATGCACGTCATGCAGTTCGAGCAGGGCGGCTCGATGCCGGGCGATTGGTATGAGAACCACGCCAACTACGGACGCGAACGCCGTTACGAATACTACGAGCCGGCCCGCAGCGAACTGACGACGACGGCGGTTCGCGACGGGCATTTCGCGCTGCATCCCGGCCGCACCTACTACGAGTCGTGGCCGTTTTACCTCTATCTCGACGAGAACCCGGACAACCTGCCGGGCCTGGGCGAGGGGACAGTGGCGAAGGTCTGGCAGCAGTGCGCGGCCAACGAATATCCGTATGCCACGATCGCCCGCATCGCTTCGCTGGCTTCGTTGAAAGACGCGATCGGCGGGTTCGCACGGCGGATGGCGACGGCGGATTTCAAATACCAGACCTCGCTGCAAACTTCGTGCGGCGGAATCCCCGGCGACGTCTTCGCATCGGAACTCGTGCAGACCGCCGAAGATTCCGCGTGGTGGCGCGTGCCTCACGAAAAGGCTCCGATGCAGGGCGGCTATGCGATGCATCCGCTCGTGGTGACCGGCTCCGGTGCGGGCCGGACGGTGACGGTGGATTTGCGTCCGCTCGTCGATCCGACGCGCGGCTCGGAATTCCGCGCTGCGCTCGTGGTCATGTCCGATGAAGGGTCAACGCGCTACTCGACGCTTTGGAGCAGCGGCACGAACTCGGTGACGCTTGCCGCGAATGAGAACAAGCTCTGGCTCACCGTCGCGGCGACGCCGACGAACATGCCCTACGTCGCGATCGACGAATCGCCCGGCCAGTATCCGTTTCGCTCGGCGGTCGGAAAACAGCGCCATCATTACGAAGTCCAGATCACCGGCGCAACGCCGCGCGAAACAGCGGCCGGCTCCACGAGCGGGCTCACGCAGCACGCGAACGGCCTCGGCTGGAAGGCGTCCTCGGCAACGGTCGCTTCGACCGCTTACGTCGGGCCGAATGCGCGCGTGCGGGATTTCGCGCAGGTTCTGAACAGCGCCCGCATCGAGGATTACGCGGTCGTCAGCGGCAATGCAGTCGTGAGCGAAAGCGCGGTGGTGAGCGGGCACGCGACCGTCACCGGCTCTGTGAGCGGCAATGCCCGCGTGCGCGACTTTGCAAGCGTCAGTGCGACGGTCAACGGGAACGCCCGCGTTCTCCAGCACGCCGAAGTCACCGGCGGATCGGTCGGCGGCAATGCGATCATCCGCGGATTTGCCGGCGACGGCGGCGGCACGGTCAATGGCTGGACCATTCTCGACGGCGCCTATTTTTACTGGGGCGATGCGAACAACACATTTGCCGCCGCGCACGAGCCGTGGGTCGGTCTCTCCGATTCGTGGAAGTTCCTGCTGCCGGCGTGGACGGTCGCCAGTTTTCCATTCGATGCAAACCACGGCGATCTCGCGCTCGATTATCTCTCCGGCATGGCGGCGTTTGCGCGCGGCGCGAGTTGGACGGCGAGCGACACCGGACGCACCGGCGTGCTCACATTCACCGGCTCGAATCAATGGCTCACGTTCGACCGCTCGCTCGTGGACTCGGGCGCGTTCACGCTCGACTTCTGGGTGAAACCTCAAGGCGGCGCTGCGAACCAGGCGCTGTTCTGGATTGGTTCCTCCACCAGCAAGCGCCTCGTGTTCACGCCCGATGATGGCACCGGCCACGCGAAGATCACGATCTCGAATGGCGGCGCGGACATTTCATTGACGGGCACTGCGGCGCTGCCGGTCGGCACGTGGTCCAACGTCGTTCTGGCGCTCGACGGAACGACAGGCCGGCTCATCGTCAACGGCACGCAGTCGGGGTCGGCGGGCATTCCGTACCTGCCGGAAACTCTCGCATCGGGCAACGCGAACTCGACGTCGTTGCGGGTGTTCATCGGGCGCGGCGAAGGCGGCGCGCATCCGATGTTCCAGGGCTCGGTCGATGACGTGAAATTCTACAGCCGCGCGCTCGGTGTCGCGTCGGTCGTGTCGAACCTCACGAACCAATTCACATGGGACGGCAGCTCCGACGACTGGAACAACGGCCACTGGAGTCCCGACGGCATTTCGTTCGTCTCCGGCGGCGTGGCGACAATCAATTCCGGAATCGTGACGATGACAGCCGCCGCAACCGCGGCATCCGTCACGCTGAACGGAGGCACGCTCGTGACCGGAGCGGGCAGGGTTCTCGACGGATTCCAGGCGCTGACGCTCAATGTCGGCGCGACGTTGCGGGCCAACGCGAACTACTCCGTCTTCAACGGCCCTGTCACGCTCAACGGCGGCACGATTTCCACATCGCTCGCGGGAAGTTCCAGCTACGGCAACTTCGTTCTGAAAAACACGCTGACTGTCGGCGGCACACAAACCTCGACCATCTCCGCCAACCTCCGCATTGGCGACAATACGGACCGCATTTTCAACATCGCGCCAACCGGCGATCCCAGCGGCATCGACCTGCTTTTCAGCGGCGTGCTCGGCCATCAGAACAATGTTTCGTGGGGCTACATGACGAAGACCGGTTCCGGCACCATGGCGCTCAGTTCCACCGCGAACGCGATTGGCCGCTACACCGTCAGCGCAGGCCGTCTGCTTTTCCTCGAAGCGATGAGCGGCGGCATCAACGGCGGCATCGTGAACAACGCGACCGTTGAAGCCAGGGTGAGCGGCTCGTCGAACATCTCCTACAGCCAGGCAATCAGCGGCACGGGACAGTTCATCAAAAGCGGAGCCGGACAGCTCACGCTGCTTGGCGCGAACTCCTTCAGCGGTGTGACGCAGATCAACGGCGGCTCGCTCCGGCTGGGCAACGGCGCCACCTCCAGTTTCCTTGCGGGAACCGTTGTGAACAACGCATCCCTCGTGATCGCCACCGACTCCAGCCTGAGTCTTCCGGCTCTGATCAGTGGCTCGGGGACGCTGACCAAGACGGGCACCGGCGAACTGATCCTCGCCGGATCGAACACTTACACCGGCAGCACGGTGATCGAGCATGGCTCCGTTCGCGTTTCGCCGCTCCGCCATCGCTGGAGCTTCAATGGCAGTCTCGCCAACTCAACCGGCGGGCCTTCCGCAACTGCCGTCGGCGGTGTGACCCTCAGCTCGTCGCAGGCAACTCTCACCGGCGGCGCATACGGCAGTTCCTACATCAGCCTGGGGCAAAACATTTTGCCCAACGGCTCCGCGAGCCCGTTGACCATGGAAGTCTGGGCCACTGAAAAGAGCATCAAGAGCTGGTCCCGGATTTTCGACTTCGGATCGGGCACCTCCAACTACTTCATGATGAGCTGGACCCAGGGCACGACGTCAACGCTGGACCGGGTGGAGGTCGTGCCCGGCGGCGGAACGGTGAACAACTCGATGCAGCCGTATTCGTTAAACACGCAGTATCACATCTCGATGGTGATCAGCCCCGGTGCGGGCAGCGGCGGAACCAACCTCCTTCAATGGGCCAGACGAGATGCCGCCGGAACCGTTCTGAAATCCGGGTCCATGAGTGTGTCGTGGAACCTTTCCCAACTTGGCCAGACGAACCTCTGGCTCGGCCATTCGCAGTTTTCCGGCGATAACGACGCCAACGCCAGCTACAACGAGGTCCGCATCTGGGACACGGCGCTGACGCAGTCCCAGCTTTCGGCCAGCGCCGCGCTCGGCCCCGATGCGCTTCCGTCTGCGGGTGCCACCCTGCCATCCGCTTCGGATGTTCGACTCCTCGCCTCCGACAGCGTGCTCGATCTCGCCGGCAACACTCAGACCATCGGTTCCCTTGACGGTGTCGCCGGCAGCAAAGTGCTGATCGGCAGCGGCGCGCTCACAGCCGGCGGCAACGGCTCCTCCACCACATTCGCGGGCGTGCTCTCCGGGAGCGGTGCCTTCACGAAGACCGGTGCTGGAACGATGACCCTCGCGGCATCGAATACGTTCACCGGCTCCACGATTGTCGCGGGTGGAAAAATCGCCGTGAGCGGCAGCCTCGCATGCCCCGTCACCGCGAGCGCGGGGACCTTCGCGCCGCGCGGCGTGCTCGTCTCCACAGGCACGGTGAACGTCGGCGCGGGAGGTCGTTTCGAGGTACGGATCAACGGAGCAACCGTTGGCTCTCAATACGATCAACTCTCCACCAGCGGCGGAGTCACGCTCGCAGGTGCGCTCGACATCGTCGCCGCGCCCGGACTCGAGCCGGGCTCGACGTTTACGATTCTGAACAAGACAAGCGCCGGAGTTGTCGCCGGGACCTTTGCGGGAAAACCGGAAGGCAGCGTCTTCGCTGCAAGCGGCTACAACTGGCTCATCAGCTACGTCGGCGGCGATGGCAACGATGTCGTTCTCACCATCGCGACGGAGCAACGGGCATGGCGTTACGCGAACTTCGGCAGCGCCACGGACGCCGGCACCGCTGCCGACGGCGCAGATCCGAACAACGACGGCGAGACGAACTTCCTCGAATTCGCCACCGGCCAGAACGCGAACGCGGCGACGAGGAAACCGGGAGAACTCGTCCACAAGGGAGAGGAACTCGAATTCACATACACCCGCAGCATCGCGGCGATGAACGACGGCGTGACTTTCAGTGTCGAGTGGAGCGACACGCTCAGTGCCGGAAGCTGGACCAGCGTCGGTGCGGGTACGGTCCTCAAAGACGACGGAACCCTGCAAACTGTGACAGCAAGTGTTCCCGTCGGCGGTGGCGCGAAGCGGTTCATGCGATTGAGAATCACGAAGCCGTGAATGCGATGAACGACCGGTGGATTGTTCCACCCTCGATCCCAAGCTCCAGCTTGGGATCGCACTTGTCTGACGAAGCTGTGCTTCGTCACCGCACGATGAAGCGGAGCTTCAGGGACAAGTGCGTTACCAAGCTGGAGCTTGGTAACGAGGCACCAAAGCCCCGTCCGCTTGCGGGACCTCGATCCACTCGCCGTTGAAAGCTTTGTTGCGCGGGGGTCCCGCCTGCTGACGTTGTAACTCCCATCCTCGATCCCAAGCTCCAGCTTGGGATCGCACTTGTCTATGAAGCTCCGCTTCGATAACATGGGGCCATGCGCAGCCGTTATCGAGTTCATGAACCCGACAGGGCGCATTTTGTCACCGCAACCATCGTCGAATGGCTGCCGGTCTTCACCACCGCCGCCTGCTGCGACATCCTTGTGCGCTCGCTCGAACATTGCCGACAGCACAAGGGGCTGAGGGTTTACGCGGCTCGCCCACCCGCCAACCTCCGCTAGTCCCATCCGCCGCCTCGTGGGTCATCCTCGACAATCACTTCCACGCCATCCTTGCCGCACCCGATCTCTCCGCCGTGCTGCGCGATTTGAAGAGCTTCACCGCCATGCAGATCATCGAGCAGCTACAGGCCGCGCGTCGCGAGTGGCTGCTCAATCAGCTCCGCTATTACCGCGCCGCCCACAAGCCGAATGAGTATCAGGTCTGGCAGGAAGGCTCGCACCCGCAGGCGATCCTCGATGATGCGATGATGCGGCAGAAGCTCGAGTATCTGCACAACAATCCGGTCAAGCGCGGGCTGGTGGCATCGCCGGAGCACTGGCGCTATTCGTCGGCGCACGAATGGCTCGGCGGGGCGTTGCCGGTTTTGAAATGCGATGACTGGTTGTAGCCGGCTGTGCGAAGCTGGAACTTCACGGATTAGCGCTTTCTCCTTCCATCCTCGATCCCAAGCTCCAGCTTGGGATCGCACTTGTCTGCGAAGCTCCGCTTCGTCACCGCACGATGAAGCAGGAGCTTCAGGAACAAGTGCGTTACCAAGCTGGAGCTTGGGATCGAGGACGAACCGAGTTTCAAGCCGCTGTCTGCGTTCCCAAAGCCCGAGGCTAACTTCAGGAACGAGGGCGAAGCGCTTCGCTAACTTTGGTAACGAGGACGAAAATGGCGGCTCCAGACATTAAGAGAACGCATGAAGTCGGCTCTGGCACCGTTGCGACTGCGACACCCCGGACTCCGTTTGCAAGCTGATATGCAAATACGACCTGCCCACTATCGTTGATGCCTTGGGTAAAGAAATTGGTTACTGTAACAGTCGAGCCAAAAAGCGTATCGCCAGTAGCAATGACTTTGTCTGCAATCGGATTGGGTCCAGTGAAAATGCCGCTCCCTCCACTATCGAGGCGAGCGAAGAAGGCAATACTTCCTGTGTCATTGATGGACGGGTCACCATCAAAAGCGCTAAACGGCCCAAGGGTGTCTGCAAGTATTACCGCCGGGCCGCCAGAGCCATAGGCGATGGCACCGGGTGTTGCAAATGCGACGGTGCCGCTGCTGTTGATGGACGGATTGCCGAAGAACATGCTAAACGACCCGCTGGCATTTGCGATAGTTGTCACTGCCCCACCGCTGCTGCGGAAGACGCCGCTGCCACTGCCCGCGCCGTCGAGCGCAGCGAGGAAGGCAGCCGTGCCGGAGTCATTAAACGATGGGTGACTGAAAAGTGTCAGGGGGCCGCTGGTGTCGATAATCGTGAACGGTGCGCCTCCGTTGCCGGCATAAATCCCTGCGACAAAGGTAGGTCGATTGGCGAAGAAAGCGACCGTCCCGGAAGAATTGATTGAGGGAGCGGAACCAAGAGGGAAAAAGCTAGTATTGTCTGCGATAGTCGTAAATGCGCCCCCGCTACCGCGGAAAATGCCGGAAGCGCCACTGTTCAGGGCTGCGTAAAACGCAACGGTCCCAGAATCATTGATGGAAGTGTTGCCACCGAACGAAGTAAAAGTGCTGGTCGTGTCTGCAATTGTTGTGATGGAGCCTCCGCTGCCACGGAACACACCCTCACCTCCGGAGCGCAGCGAAGCCCAAAATGCAACTACGCCGTTATTATTGATCGATGGCTCGCTGCCGAATGCAAAAAAGGCTCCCGTGCTGTCGGCAATGTTCGTAAATGAGTATTGCGCGTGCGCTGCAAGCGGTATGAGCAGTGTGATCGAAAGGATCGATAAAACGTGGATGGTGTGTTTTTTCATTTTTGGTGTGCGAAAAGGCGGCGGTGCAAGCAGGTGCTGTGACGCACAGTGCGGTTCGCGCGCACGGTTAGACCGTTGCGAGCCACCAAGTTTGAGGTTTGGGCTGCGGTGTGTCTGGGGCATTTTGGGCGTGGTGAGTGGCGAGAGATAGAAGGTAGTCGAGATGAAACGTCGCGATACGAACAATCTTACCGTCTGGGAGTAGCCTTCCGATGTAGCTGATTCGCGCCGACTGCTGACTCGCGGGAACATGGCTGGTAGAGCCTCCCATGCAATACTCGTGCGCGTATGGACAGCGAAGCCATGAGTAAATGAGCGATGCGTAAGTATGCCGCTTGAGGTCGAGGGGTGGAATCTGTGGAAAGCGGGCGCAAGCCTCGGAAAATGGTGGGTCTATTTCGTCGTCTCGAAGGATGCAAGTGAACTCGCCGGGCGGCCCCCAAGGCGTGTCGCGCTCGGTGATGCGCCCCGCTCTGAGTAGGCTCGTGACGCAAACGTAGTCGCAATGAGCATCGGGCAGAGACTGCGTGACCAGAAGCTCGACAAAGCGGTTGCGGTCGAACCCACGGCCTGGCCAGCACCGCGCTGAGCAACCGGAAAGAACAGCAGTTAGGATAAGAACCAAGTTGGCGTAATCGACCTTCGGACCGCTAACCATAAGCTCGTTTACGAGCCTAATCCTATCGAGAAGAAATTCGCGCATGTTATCGGCCTAACTTTTTCCCTCGTGACGAAGTTGCATTTCGTCACCCACCTGCTTTGCGAAGCTGTGCTTCGCGTTCATTTTTCCTACCCCGTGAACGCCCTGCCGCTGGGCAGCAGGAACTCGCGGCGGATGGCGAGGTGCTGGTCGTCCCACCACGGCCAGCCGGTTTCGGCGGCGTGCTGGATTTTGCGGCGCTTGAGCAGGACGATGTCGAATTGCGCGTCGCGCTGGGTGCGCAGTTGCGTGGCTTTGCTCTGCTTGTCGGTCTGCGGGTCGCCGCTCTTCGTGCAGGCGTAGAGCACGGCTTGGTGAAATTCGCCCGCATGAGGAGCCGTTGGCCGTGGGAGGAGTTGGGTCTGCCATGATGTGTCCATTCTGGTTGCCGCGTTTCCGCTTCGACAGGCATCGTGCCGCAGAGAGGGGTGTGAAATCAAGACAAAAGTAGAAGATTTTATTTGGAACGCAAGAAATCGGGCGGATACACTAAGATTTGGGTGATAATGGCCTGGTGATTTTGATGGAAACGGGATTGCGCCGGGGAGCGCACGCGTCCCCGCGTGCTGCATCGGGCGGGGACGCCCGATGGCGGCGCGTCTTCAGGAGGGATTCGGGCCAAGTGTTGCATCCGGCGCAACATCCCGGTTTCCGGCGAGGACGCCGGAAACTGCACGCGGGGACGCATCCACTCCCTGGTCAAACGCGCGCGTTCCTTGGAACCAAGACTGACTCGCCCTACATTCCCTTTTGCTTCCAGACAAAAGCCCCGTCCGCTTGCGGGACCTCGATCCATTCGCCGTTGAAAGCTTTGTTGCGCGCGAGTTCCGCCTGCTGGCGCTGCACCTCTTCGAGCGGGAGATTCTTCTTCTGCGAAATGTCCTGCATCATTGCGGATCTGTCTTTGTTCTCGGCTTCGACCATGCGCTGGACGTATTCGCCAAACTCGCCTGGCGGCTGGTTGCGAATTTCGAGCATGCCTTTGTGCGACTCGCCGACGAGCCGGTTGTTTTTCAACACCTGGACATCGCCCATGCGATTGCGCAGGCGTGTCTGCACGTCCTCGTTGCCTGCGGGTTGTGCGCCGGTCACGCGCTTCTGCACGCTCGCGTCGGCGTGCTGATAGACATCGACGCGCATGTTGAGATCGACCTTGAGGGGATCGACTTTGAGCGGCTGTTTCGTGCCGATGTTGATCGTCGGGCCGTTCGCGCAGCCGGCGAGCACGACCAGCGCGAGGCTAACGCCTGCGGTCTTCCGTGCCGTGCAAAACCATGTCGATGTTCCGCGAGCCGGTCGGGCCTTGCAGCGTGAATTTGAGATTGCCTTCGTTGTTCGCGAACCAAAATGAAACATCGCCGGTGTCGTACGCAAAATCGCGGAGTGTCTCAAGGAGAATGCGGGTCGATTCCCGTTTCAGCCACGGCCAGTCGCCGGGCATGTCGGCCAGGATTCGATCGAGTTTCACGATCCGCATCTTTCCCCGCCGTGTCGCACGCAGGCCGCCGCGAAGCCGTTCGAGCGACGACGACGCGCCGTTGACCTCGAGTTTGAAATCGGCGGGCCCGTCCATCGCGAAATTTCCCGGAGCCATGACGTCGGTGACTTTTTTCAAATCGACCGCCGTCCCCGAAAGCCAGCCGATCCACGGATAGGTGTCGCCGAAGAAAAAGCTGAAGCCGCCCTTGAGATAGCCGCCGTAACCGCGCGCACCGATCTCGCCGTTGATGCCTTTGCTGTCGAATGTGACCGCGAGCCAGCAGGCGTCGGCGCGATATTGCCGCCAGCGCACCTCGTTCATGCGCAACGTCTGCACGAGGTTGTTCTGCCCGCTCTGCGGCGGCAGTCCGAACTTGATGTCGCCGGCGAGCTGGCGGAGTTCGAGCTTGTAGCCGGGGAACAGGTAATCCTCCTGCGGCACCTTGAGATCGAGCGCGATCTTCAAGTCGCTGAGTTTTCCGAGATTCAAATTCTCCGCCGAAGTCGAGAACATGAGCGGCAGCGGCACGCGGGCCTTTCCTCCGCTCGCGATGACAAGCTGGCCGTAGGCGATGCTGAACTTTTTCAACACCCAGCCGGCGTCATCGGGGGCGGGCGCGGGGCCTGCCGCAGACGACTCGGTTTCCGCCTCGCGTTTTCCAAGTTCGTCGAAGTACCAGAACAAGTCCTCGCCCACGTAGATGGTGGGGTTCAGCACCTGGATTTCTTCAATCTCACGCCGGAGCAATCCCGCGATCGAGTAGCGGAGGAAGAGCGTCTTCATCGTGAAGACCGGCGCGAACGGATCGAACGGCGAGGTGATCGCGAGATCGGCCAGTTCCTGCTGCTGGAGTTCCCCGGCGGCGTCGGTCACGGCGGCGGAAAGCGGGATGTCTTTCAGTGTCGTCTCGATGTTGAAGCTGACGCTGGATGCTCCGACTCCGAGATCGGCGAGGGTGATGCGCCCGTTCACGATGTCGAGCTCGCGGAGCTTCCACGGCTTCCCGGCGGGCTGTTTCGGCACCGGCGCGGACACGGATGGAGAGGCGGCCTTTTTGTTTCCCGCGTTCATGAACGAGCGGAACGTCTGGCCCATGGTGATTGTCATGCCGGTCACAGTCGCGGCGGCAATTTCACTTCGTCGCGCGAGGCCGTTCGGCGTGAAGGCGATCTCGATCGAGTCGATGGAGACAAACTGCGCGAGCGGGGCAAATGCCGGAGCGAGACGAAGATCCCAGAGCTGCAGCGCGTGCCGCTTTTCCAGCGCCGTGCCGGTGTCGCCGAGCTGGAAATCGTCGGTGGTGATGCCGAATTTGAGCGAGCCTTCGGGAACGGTGTCGCCGAATCCGCGAACGAACGCCTCGCCGTTTTCGACGCGCAGTTTGCCGATGCGAAGGTTGGGAACATTGGCGGCGGCTTCGTTCGGATTCGCGGGGACGTTCGATTTTGCATCCGGGGCCCCATGCCTTTAAGCGCTTCAGGCGTGATGCGAAAAGACGGCGACTCGACCACAAGTTCGTCGAAGTTCATTTGCCCGGCTTCGAGCTGCGAGAACTTCAGCTCGATTCGCTTGATCGTCCCGACCTGCTCCGGCTTCGCGGCGCGGCTCAGGAGTTCGATGCCTTCCAGCGCCAGCGACTGCTGCTGGCTCGCAAACTTCGCGCCGGTGCTCAGGTGGAGGTCGTGAAATTCCGGAGCGAACGAAAACCGAACTCGCGGAGCGGCGGCAAGGTCGATCTCCGCCTCGCCCGCGAGCACCGCGAACTTTTTCACCCGCCAGATGTTCGTATCGGTCGAAGCGGTTTTTGCCGAACCGGGGCCGCCGCCGGGACCGAGCAACCGGTCGCTGATCCGGATGCGCGGCTTGTTGATGGTCACCGCGCCGATGCAGCGCTCGCGCAGATCACGCCACGAGTAGGCGATGACGGCGGAGTCGATGTGAACCGCTTCTTCATTGTTCTCGCGCAGCTTCAGCACAAGATCGAAAAACTCGACGCGTCCCGAATGCAGCTCCGCGCGGCGCAGGCCGAGCACGAGTCGCGGATGCCCGCGATTTGCGAACCAGACGACAACATCGCGCAGGTTGAGGTAAGCGCAGATGCCGGCTGCCAGTGTGGCGAGAATCATCACCGCCGCGCCGATCAACAGCGTTTTCAGCCAGCGCTTTTTCATCCCACTGCGAGCCGGTCGAGGAGAATGCCGAGGACGAACACGACCCCGACGAAGGCGTTGCTCTTGAAAAACGCGGCGTTGATCGCGGCGACGTCGAGCCGGGTCGCCGCGCGATGCTCGTAAATCAAGGCACCGACCACCAGGGCGAGGCTCGCGAAATAGAACGGGCCAAGCTTCGCCGAGACGCCGAATGCGATCAGTAAACAAAGCAGCGCCGCATGCAGGAGTTGCGAGAGCTTCAGGCTTTTCGCGATTCCGAGGCGGACGACAAGGGAGTTGAGGCCGCTGGATTTATCGAAGTCGTAATCCTGCGTGGCGTAGATGAGATCGAAGCCGGCGACCCAGCAGAGCACGCCCGCGGCGAGCACGAGCGGCGGGAGCGCGAACCGGCCCGTGACCGCCAGCCACGCGCCCACCGGCGAGACGGCGAGCGCGAGGCCGAGGAAGAGATGCGTGAATGAGGTGAAGCGTTTCGTCAGCGAATAGAAGAACACAATCGCGAGGGCAACGGGCGACAGGGCGAAGCAAAGCGGATTGATCCAGGCGGTCGTGGCGATGAACGCCGCGGAACTCGCGAGCAGCAGCACGATCGCTCCGGTTCGCGTGATGAGCTTGTGGCGGCCCGATGTGCGCGGGTTGAGCTGGTCGATTTTCCAATCGGCCAGCCGGTTGAATGTCATCGCCGCCGTCCGTGCGAAGACCATCGAGAGAACGATCAGCGCGAAAATGCGCGCCGGGGGGAATCCATTCGCCGCGACCAGCATCGCGCCAAGCGCAAAGGGCATCGCGAAGATCGTGTGCGAAAAGCGGATGAACGCCAGCGCCCGCGCGATCACTTGGGCGGGAGCGTCG
This sequence comes from uncultured Verrucomicrobiae bacterium, assembly GCA_963751395.1. GTDB lineage: Bacteria > Verrucomicrobiota > Verrucomicrobiia > Chthoniobacterales > Chthoniobacteraceae > CAVVUC01. The sequence continues at coordinate 1,424,063 of CAVVUC010000002.1, forward strand.
GAGATTTCTCCGGCTCGTCGAACATATCCATGAGCCGGTCATCGACCCGGATGTCGATCAACCGCCATGTCTCCGCGGAGCGGTAGAAGTAAAACCGCCAACGCAGGGGGAAGTTTTTCCCGAGAGAAACATAGGTCGTTCGCAGCAAATGCGAGCCGACGTTCTGCACGCCGGTTCGTTCCGCGCCCTGGATGTCGCCGAACATTTCAATCGCCTGCTGCGTCTTCGATTTCAGCGTCACGATGTCCTTGGGACTCTCCGCGATCTTGGTCCCTTTCGTGAGGTCCTCGTAAGCCTGCGCGATCTGGTTCTTTTGCAGCGCGGCGAAAAAGGTGTCGATCGTTTTGCTCACGGTGGGTGGCAGCAGGGGCAACTGCGGATGCGCTTCGATTCGCGCGGCGTCCGGTTCCTTGGAGCCGGGTTGGAACACGAGCTTGTTCGTCTGGTCCTGTGCCTGTGCCGTCCACGCGAGCGACAAAGCTGCTGCGACGATGAGAGATTTCCGAATCATTTGTTGAGGAGTTGTTCAAGCCGGCGTTTCGCGTTCGAGGCGATCGGCAGGCCGTGCGCGAATGTCAGGACTTCGAATTCAAACTGCAACAGTTTTTGCAGCGATTGCTTCATCCGTTTCGCGTCGGTGCAATACTTGTCCGGTAGAAACGTGAAGCCGAGCGGCTCTAGGTTGATGAGCGCGTCCCCGACCATGACGATGCCGCCGTGCGCTGGCGAATGGATCGCGATTTCGCCGGGAGCCGCGCCGGGAATGTGGATCACGGCGAGTTCATCGAAAAGTGTCGCGCCGTCTTCGAGCCAGTGATCGGCGGCGACTTCGCCCCGTGCCTCGACGTGTGCGTAAATCGGAATCGCGAATTGCTCTTTGTAGCCGGCGCTGGCGCGCGCGTGGTTGCCGTTGGTGAGGACGATGGCTGTGGGTTCGCCCTCGCTTTTCAAAAGCTTAAGCGGCTGGCGGGCGAGGGGAATGGGATCGACGAGCACCAGCTTTTCGCCAACTCGCAGCGCGCAGCACGACAGATCGACTTTCACGGACGGGTCGTAGCCCTGCCAGAAATAGAGGCCGTCGCGGACTTGCTGCCAGTCGTCAACGGGTTTCATCGCGAAGCGACGGCGCTCTCGTAGTTCTTCGTGACCATTCCGTAGATCACGAACGCCCCGCCGATGAGGATCATGAACAGCGAAAGAAACTGCCCGCGCGTGAGCCCGGCGGTGAGCGGGGCATCGGGAACGCGAAAAACTTCGCCGACAATTCGCAGGAGCGCGTAAAGGATGAAAAATGCGCCGGTGAGCACGCCGCGCGGCTGGCGCGTTTTCGTCCGCAGAAACCAGAGCGCGCCAAACAAAACGACACCTTCGAGCAGCGCCTCGTAAATCTGCGACGGATGACGCGGTGGAAGGATGTCGCGGAGGATTTGCTGAACGCGGGGATCCTGACGCGCCTGCTCGACCAGCATCTGGACAGGGATGCCGGTTTGTTGTTCCGTGCGCTCGGCGAGATCGGCGTTGTCGAAAAGCTCTTTTGGGAACTGCACCGCCCACGCGACCTTTGAGACGTGGCCGTACAGTTCGCCGTTGATGAAGTTCGCGCACCGCCCGAAGAACAAACCGATCGGCGCCACGACGCAGAGATTATCGCCGATTCCCGTCCACGAAAGATTGTGCCGCCGCGCATAATAAAGCGTGAACAGCACCAGCCCCAGAATCCCGCCGTGGCTCGACATCCCGCCGTCGGTGAATTTGAGGATGTCGATCGGGTGCGCGAGATAGTCGTCGAGCCGGTAGAACAAAACGTAGCCAAGGCGTCCGCCGAGGATCACGCCGAACAGCGCCGCCCAGGTGATGAAATCGCCCACCTTGTTCGGCGGCATCTCGGAGTAGCCATGCTCCGCGAGCCATTTGTAAAGCCAGCCGCCGATCACGAAAGCGAGCACATACGCGAACCCATACCAGCGCAGCCCGAAGCCGTGGCTGAACTCGAAGATGAACGGATTGAGGTTGTGCAGGTAGTACGCGGGCATCGGAATGGCGGGCGACATCGGAAGCGATGAAAGCTAAATTGCCAAGCACGGAAAATTCGCGCAGTCTCACTGACTCCACCGCGTCTCCTCATGCCTCGTCGCCAAGTCCAATATCTTTTTTCGCTGCCGCCAGCCATGGCTTCCGTTTTTGCCGAACTGGAGCAACACCCGTCCCCAAAGTACTTTCCCGTCTGCGATCCTGCCGGCACGAAGCTCGGCTCCGGCGGCGGCATCGCCCACCTGCTTGTCGAGGCATGGCGCGCCACGGCTGACGGCAGGCTGCTTGACGAATGGTTGAGCGACTCGGCGAAGCTGCTTCTACTGGCCGGTGGTCAGAGCCGGCGCCTGCCTGCCTACGCGGCTGCCAGCAAGATCCTGCTTCCTTTCAAAGTCCTCCGCGGCTCGGTCGGTCAGCGTCTCGACCAGACGTTGCTCGACATGCAGGTTCCCAGCTTCGAGCGGGTGCTGGCCCACGCCTCGCCTCGCTCCGTGGCGATGGTTGCCAGCGGCGATGTGTTTCTTCGTTTCGGAAAAAATCTGCCGCCGTTTCCCGAAGTGGACATTCTCGGACTCGGCATGTGGGTCAAGCCGGAGACGGCCACGGATTTCGGCGTCTTCTTCACCAGGCGCGACCGTCCGGACAGCCTCTCGTTTTTTCTCCAAAAGCCGCCGGTCGAAGAAATCCAGCGCCTCTCGCAGACCCACAATTATCTCGTGGACACCGGCATGTGGCTGCTGAGCGCGCGTGCGATTCACACGCTGCTGCGACGATGCGGCTGGGACGGCAACGCTTTCGCCCATGGCGTTCCTGATTATTACGAACTTTATTCCGATCTCGGCCTGAGTCTCGGCAGTGAAGCGCGCCAGCAGGATCCGGAGGTGCGTGAACTGAGCTGCGCGGTCGTGCCGCTCCCCGAGGCGGAGTTCTATCACCTCGGCACAAGCCGGCAGTTGATCGGGGCAATCTCCGCGCTGGAGAATCGCGACCGTGAAAAGCTGCCCATTGCCAGCGGATCGGCGCCGCATCCCGATCAGCACGTGCAGAACGCGCTCCTCGATGTGCCGCTCCGTCGCAGCGAGAACCACACGCTCTGGGTCGAGAACTCGTCGATCACCCGTCACTGGCATCTCGAACGGGAACACGTTCTCACCGGCATTCCGAACAACGACTGGAAACTCCAGCTCGACCCTGGCGTCTGCATCGACTTCACGCCGATCGATGATCATGATTTGTGCGTCCGGGTTTATCACATCGACGATCAGTTCAAAGGCGCGCTCGGCGACAATGTCACCTCCTGGCTGGGTGCCTCAGCGTCCGGGTGGTTCGCCGCGCGCGGCATCGGCTTTTCCGAGGCCGGCCTCGATCCTGCCGGCGACATTCAGCAAAGCGCGCTTTTTCCCGTGCTCAACCTGGAGAAAATCGACGGTGAATTCCTTCATTGGTTCTTCGCTGCAAAACCCGGGTCGAATTCGCGCTTCCGCGAAACATGGCTCCAGGCACCCCGGCTTTCCGCGCAGGACATCTGCGAGCGCGTGAACCTGCGCCGCGTTTACGCGCAGCGGAACCAGAACCTCGCTCGCGTCCTGGGAAGGCTGGTGGAGAACCAGCGCTGGGGCTTCTTCTTCGATCTCGATCTGCAGGCGACCTCGGCGACGTTTGCCAAATCCGGCAGCGAGCTGCCGCCGCCTCTGCCCGACACAGCCACCGGCATCGCGCCGATGCATCGCGTCCACGACGAGATGTTTCGCGCTGCCGTCCTGCGGATTCGCGGCGCGGACGGCTGGCAGGATGCCGAGACGCGCTCATTTCACCGGATGCAGGAACTCATTGTGAAGGAGGCGCAGCTTTCCCCCGCGCTGCCGAGGCGGGAGATTCTCGACGACCAGATCATCTGGGGACGCAGCCCGCTGCGGCTTGATCTTGCGGGCGGGTGGAGCGACACGCCGCCCTACTGCATCGAGTTTGGAGGAAGGGTGCTGAACCTCGCTGTGAACATCAACGGACAACCGCCGGTGCAAGTTTTTGCGAAGCTCAGCGAACGGCCCGAGATCGTGCTTCGCAGCATCGACCTTGGAATCGAGCGGCGCATCACGAGCTTCGAGGAAATCGCCAACTACCAGCAGCCCGACGGCGAGTTCTCCCTCGCCAAAGCCGCGCTGGGGCTTGCCGGTTTCCTGCCGCAGTTCCACGCGACCGGCGAATTTACGACGCTGGAAAAGCAGCTCACTGCCTTTGGTGGCGGCATCGAAATCTCGCTCCTTGCCGCTGCTCCCAAAGGCTCGGGACTCGGCACCAGCAGCATTCTTGCAGCCACACTGCTCGGCGTGCTCGGCGAGCTTTGCGGTCTCGGATGGGACAAACAGATTCTCCTGGCGCGCACTCTTGCGCTCGAACAAATGCTCACCACCGGCGGCGGCTGGCAGGATCAGGCCGGCGGTGTCCATCGCGGTATCAAGCTCATCGAAACCGCGCCCGGCCTCGATCAAAAGCCGACGTTGCGATGGCTGCCCGAGCATCTGCTCGCGGGAGAGGAAAGCCGCTCCCGCCTTTTGCTTTACTACACGGGCGTCACGCGTCTCGCGAAAAACATCCTGCGAGAAATCGTAAGGAGCATGTTCCTGAATTCGCGCCGCCATCTCGACATCGTCGATGAAATCCGCGCGCACGCCGACACGACTTTCAACGCCATCCAGACAGCCGACTGGGATGCTCTCTGCGAATGCATCCGACGGAGCTGGGACCTCAACCAGCAGTTGGACTCGGGCACGAATCCGCCGGCAGTCCAGGCCATTCTCGACGCGATCGCGCCGGGAGTTGCAGGCGCGAAGTTGCTCGGTGCGGGTGGTGGCGGCTACCTGCTGATATTCGCGAAAAGCGACGAAGCCGCGCGAAGAATTCGCGCGAAACTCAGCGATGCCCCGCCGAATGAAAAGGCGCGTTTCGTTGATTTCGACATTTCCAACTCAGGCTTGCAGATCACGAGGAGTTGAGCGCGGACCCTCTGGCTTCGGTGTTGGGCGTTGAGGTTTCAGCGTTCGGCGTTCAACCGGGCTTCAGCACCTCGCGCAGAAACGGCGCGGTGCGGCTCGTCCTGCTTTTTGCAACCTGCTCGGGCGTTCCCGCCGCAACCACGAGGCCGCCATTGTCCCCCGCTTCCGGCCCGATATCGACGACGTAATCGGCATCGGCAACGAGGCTGAGGTTGTGCTCGATCACGATCACCGTGTTGCCGTCATCGACGAGCCGGTGCAGCACGTTCAGCAGTTGTTTTACGTCGGCCATGTGCAAACCGATCGTCGGTTCCTCCAAAAGATAGAGTGTTGATTTTGGCTGGCGCTGTCGGCGGATGCGGTCGTTCTGCGCGCGACCGAGTCCGCGGGTGAGTTCGGTCACGAGCTTGAGCCGCTGCGCCTCGCCTCCGCTCAACGTCGGGCTCGGCTGGCCGAGCTTGAGGTAGCCGAGCCCCGTCTCGACCAGCAGCGCGAGCGGCCGATGGATTTTCGGATTCGCGCCGAAGAACTCCGTCGCCTCCTCAAAAGTCATGTCCATCACGGCGCCAATGCTTTTGCCATTGTATTCGACTTCGAGGGTCTGCGCGTTGTATCGACTGCCGCCACAATCGCTGCACGGGATGTAGCTGGTTGGCAGAAAACTCATCTCGACCTTGATGATGCCCTGTCCGCCGCACGTCTCGCAGCGCCCGCCTTCATTGTTGAATGAAAACCGGCTCGCTGTGTATCCGCGCATGCGTGCCAGCGGGAGCGTCGCGAACTGTTTGCGAATCTCGTCGAAGAAACCGATGTAGGTCGCCGGAATCGAGCGCGATGTTTTGCCGATCGGCGATTGATCGACTTCGTAAACCGTCTCGAGAAATTCCGCGCCGCGAATCGCCTCCAGATTTTTCGGCAGCGTCTTGCCGCGCCCGAGTTTGCTTTGCACGGCGGGCAGCAGCACCGAGCGCATCAGCGTGCTTTTTCCCGAGCCGGAAATTCCTGCGATGACGGACAGCCGGCCGACTGGGAAGCGCACGTCCATGTCTTTCAAATTATTCGCGCAAGCGCCCTCGATCTCGATCCATTGCTCGACGCTCTTGAGCGAACGTCGCTCTCCGCGCGACGGATGACGCATTGGTGTTTTGAGGCAGCGGCCCGTCGCCGACTGCGGCGTGTGTTCAATGTCGCGCAATGTCCCGACCGCCACGACTTCACCGCCGTGCGAGCCTGCGCCGGGGCCGAGATCGACGATCACATCCGCTCGCTGCATCGTGTCGTCGTCGTGCTCCACGATCACGAGCGAGTTGCCCTTGGCCTTCAGGGCTTCGAGCGTGTCGAGCAGCGCCCGGTTGTCGCGCGGATGCAGGCCGATCGTCGGCTCGTCCAGCACGTAAAGCACGCCACGCAAGTTCGAGCCGAGCTGGGCGGCGAGCCGGATGCGCTGCGATTCGCCACCGCTGAGCGTCTTCGCCGAGCGGTTCAGCGCGAGGTAATCGAGGCCGACTTTTCCCATGAACAGCAGCCGCTGCTTGATCTCGGACACGATGTCCTGTGCGATCACCGCCTGGCGGGCGTCGAACTTCATCCGGTCGAGCAGTCCGCCAGCAGCCGTGACGGAGCGCGAGGTGAAATCCTGAATCGCGATTCCCTGGATTCGCACGTGGCGTGCGATGCGGTTCAGGCGCGAGCCTTCGCACATCGGGCAGGTCGTGGCCTCGTCGTCTTCGAGCCACTCGTGCTGCCGCTCCTCGTCGAGTTCGGCTTCGAGCACGGACTCGTGATCCGACTCGGTTGCGTGCCAGACCTCGCCGAAGCCGTGGCAGCCATGACACCAGCCGTGCGGCGAGTTGAACGAAAACAAACGCGGATCGAGCTCCTCGAACGACTCGCCGCATCCGGGGCAGTTGCGCTCCGTGCTCAGGATCGTCGAGCGGCCTTTCGCGTCGAGCAACCGCGCCGTGCCTTTGCCGACGGAAATCGCGCGGGCGACCATTTCGGGAATGGATTTGTCTTTTGCTGTTTCGCCGACGAGCGCGTCGATCGTGTGCTCCTTGAAGCGCTCGAGTTTTTGAAAACCGTCCGCCGGCATGAACTCACCATCGACCCACAGCGTCTCGAACCCCTGTCGCAGCGCGGCTCGCGCGACATCGGTGTGAAACCCTTTACGGGCTTTGATCAGCGGGGCGAGAATGCGGAGGCGACCCTTCTTCGCAAGCGCCCCGGTCTCTTTCACGATCGCGTCGAGAGTCTGGTTCTGAACAGGCAGGTCACATTTCGGACAGAATTGCGTGCCGACCTTCGCGAACAGCAGCCGCAGAAAATGATAGACCTCGGTCACGGTTGCCACGGTCGATTTCCCGCCGCCACGCGTGACGCGCTGCTCGATCGCGACCGTCGGCGGCAGTCCGCTGATGATGTCCACGTCAGGCTTTTCGAGTTGCTCGACGAATTGCCGCGCATACGGCGACATGCTGTCGAGGAAGCGCCGTTGCCCCTCGGCGAAAAGAATGTCGAATGCGAGCGTCGATTTTCCCGAGCCGCTCAGGCCGGTGATGACGACCATCTTGTCGCGCGGGATGGCGAGCGAGATGTCCTTCAAATTGTGCTCGCGGGCGCCGTGGATTTGGATCACGCGATCTCCGGGTAGCGCACGCGGCTCGCGTGCTCCATCCGGCGGCCCGCCGGATGGATGTTCTGCGACGCGGAGTTCAGATTCGTCGTCTTGCGCTTCGGTCACGCTCCACGGTGTTTGCGGCGGGCCGCCGCAAACAGCACGCGAGCCGCGTGCGCTACCCAGAACATTCCTCAAAAATCTCCCCGTGTGCGATGCTTCAACCTCCGCCACTTCCTCCGGCGTTCCCGTTGCGACAACCAAACCACCTTCGTCGCCTGCCTCGGGGCCGAGATCGATCACGTGATCGGCGCACTTGATGACTTCGAGGTTGTGCTCGATGACGATCAGCGTGTTGCCCTGCGCGACGAGCCGGTTGAAAACTTTGAGCAGCATCGCCACGTCGTCGAAATGCAGTCCGGTCGTCGGCTCGTCGAAAATCAAGAGGCTGTTGCCCGCCTCTTTCTTCGTCAGGTGCGCGACGATTTTCAGCCGCTGCGATTCGCCGCCCGATAAGACATTGAGGGGCTGGCCAAGCCGCAGATATCCGAGGCCAACTTCCTCAAGCAATTTTAGATTTTCGCTTTTCGATTTTAGATTTGCGTCGCCGGAGAAAAACTCGATCGCTTCGGTGACGGTCAGTTCCAGCACGTCGTGGATCGACTTGCCGCGCAGTTTGATTTTCAAAATATGCGGCCTGTATTTCGCGCCGTCGCACTCGGGGCAGCGGACGTAAAGATCGCTGAGAAACTGCATCTCGATTTTTTCGAAGCCGTTGCCGCCGCACCGCTCGCAGCGTCCAGTGCCGGCGTTGAACGAAAACGAACCGGCTGCGAGTCCCGCCGCCCGCGCCTCCGGCTGCGCGGCGAACACCTCGCGGATGAAGTCGAACACGCCGAGATAAACCGCCGGGCTGGATCGCGGGGTGCGCGAAAGCGGCGATTGGTCAACCATCACGACGTTGTCGATGCGATGCGCTCCGCTGATCTTTTTGCAGGCCCCGACGACGTCTTCGCCGGGGGCGATTCCTTTTTGCCGAAGCAGGTTTTGGTAGAGCACGTCGTGAATGAGCGTGCTTTTTCCCGAGCCGGAAACGCCGGTGACACAGGTGAACACGCCGAGCGGAAACTCGACATCTATGCTGTGGAGATTGTGCTGCGAAGCTCCTTGCACTTTGATCGAGGACTTGAAGGTGCGGCGCTTCTTGGGAACCGGAATCGACTTTTTCCCGGTGAGGTATTCGCGCGTGAGCGATGGGTTGGGCAGGCTGGAAGCCCGCCCCACATTCACCAGATCGCCGCCGGCTTCGCCGCGACCCGGGCCGAGCTCGATGAGGTTGTCGGCTGCACGAATGATCGACTCTTCGTGCTCGACGACGAGCAGCGTATTGCCTTTGTCGCGCAGGTTCTTCATCACGCGGATCAGGCGGCCCACATCGCGCGGATGCAGTCCGATGCTCGGTTCGTCCATGACGAACAGCGTGTTGACGAGCGAAGCGCCGAGGCAGGTCGTGAGGTTCACGCGCTCCACTTCGCCGCCGCTGAGCGTGCGCGTCGCGCGATCGAGCGTGAGATAGCCGAGGCCGACTTCGACGAGATAACGGAGACGCGTCGCGACTTCGTTGCGGAGCATCTCGGCGGTCGGGTCATTTTGGATTTTAGATTTTGGATTTTGGATTTCCTCCAAAAGGACACCCACCGGTGTCGATGCGATCTCGGGCAGGGTTTTTCCAGCGATCGTGAAATTCAGCGTCGCTGGCTGGAATCGACCGCCATTGCAGTCGGGGCAGATCGTGTAGGAACGATAGCGGCTCAACAGCACGCGGACGTGCATTTTGTAGGTCTTCGTTTCGAGCCAGTCGAAAAAACCTTTCACGCCATACCAGCGATCGTTCTCCCAAAGCTCCTCGCCTTTCAGCTTCGGATCGTCGCCGTAGAGCACCCAGTCCTGGTCGGCCTTCGGCAGTTCCTCGAACGGACGATGAATGGCGAGTTCACGGCGCGCGGCGTGTTTGAGCAGGTCGCGCTGACACTCGCGGCCGTTCTCGGTTTGAAAAGGCTTCACCACTCCCGCTGCAATGCTGAGGCTGCGGTCGGGAATCGCCCGCTCGATGTCGAGCGCGATTGTGCGTCCGAATCCCCGGCACTTCGGACATGCGCCGAGCGGATTGTTGAAGCTGAACAGCCCGGGCGTCGGCGGCGTGATCTCGATGTCGCAATGCGCGCAGTGCCAGCCGGAGGAGAAAGGGGAAATGGAAACCTGAGACTTGAAACCTGAAACCTGAGTTTCGGAATCGTGCGAAGCACTCGCAGTTTCAGGTTTCAGGTTTCCAGTTTCAGGTTTCAAAAAGGCGATCCGGCCTTTGCCGAAACGCAGCGCGGTTTCCACGGCCTCGGTGATGCGCGGGCGGTTCTCCTCGTTCATCGCGAGGCGGTCCTGAATCACGCGCACCAAGCCGGGCAACCGCTTCAACGAAGACTCCGTGTCGGTGCGATGCACGGCGTTCTCAATCCAAACGCGGAGATAACCCTGCTGCTTCAGGAAATCGAAGAAGTTACCCGGTTCCGTCTTCGGCGGAACGGGGATGCCGAATGTAATGAGCAGCGACTCGCCTTGAAGCTCTGTCATGACTTGCTCCACGATCGACTTCGCCGTCTCCGGACGAATCTCGCGGGCGCATGACGGGCAGTGGGCGCGCGCGACGCGAGGCATGAGCACTTTCAGGTAGTCATTGATCTCGGTCATCGTGCCGACGGTCGAACGCGTCGTCTTCACGTTGTTCGATTGCTCGATCGCGATGGCCGGCGGAATGCCGCGAATTTCATCGACCTTCGGCTTGTCCATGCGCTCCAGAAACTGCCGCGTGTATGGGCTGAACGTCTCAACGTAGCGGCGCTGTCCCTCGGCGTAGATCGTGTCGAATGCGAGCGATGACTTGCCGCTGCCGCTCGGGCCTGAGATGACGTTCAATTTCCCGAGCGGAAGATCGAGGTCGATGCCCTTCAGGTTGTTCTGCCGCGCGCCGCGAATTTCGATGACGCCTGAGTCGGGCAATGCTTTGAGTTTTTCGTGCATTTGGAAAGGGGTGCCACGCTCGCGCATGCGCGTGACTATTTCAACGTCTGGCGGAACGCGACGGATGTATTTGCCTGCGCGGAAGCTTTGTTTTGGCAGAACGCCAAATTCCCGCTTGCGGAAAGCCGGGCGCTGGTCTGATATACCGCCACTATGATTGTCACGACCGCCGAGCTATACAAAGTTGCCTATGGAAAATTCGCCATTGGCGCATACAACATCAACAACGCCGAGCAAACGATGGGGCTGTTTCGCGGGTGCATCGACAGCAAGGCACCCTTCATCATCCAGATCTCCAAAGGGGCGCGCAAATACACCGACAAGCGGATGCTCGAGGCGATCATTCGCGCGGCGGACGAGATTTTCCCGGACGCGATCTTCGCCGTGCATCTCGATCATGGCGATGAGGCGACCTGCTACGACTGCATCGACTCCGGTTTTTATTCGTCGGTGATGATCGACGCGAGCCATGAATCGTTTGAAGAAAATGTGGCAATCACCAAGCGCGTTGTTGATCGCGCCCACGCAAAGGGGATCAGCGTCGAGGCGGAACTCGGCATGCTCGGCGGCGTCGAGGAGGACATTCAGGTCGATGAAGGCAACGCCTGCCTCACGAAGCCCGACGAAGCCGTCGAGTTCATCAAACGCACCGGATGCGACGCGCTTGCGGCGGCCATCGGCACCAGCCACGGCGCTTACAAATTCAAAGGCCAGCAGTCGCTTCACTTCGAGGTGATCGAAGGGATCGAGGCAAAATTGAAGGAAGCGGGAATGGCACCGGTGCCAATCGTGATGCACGGTAGTTCCAGCGTGCCGAAAGAAGAAGTCGCCCGCATCAATGCCGCAGGCGGCAAACTCGACCCGAGCGCGTGCGGCGTGAACCTCGACGAATACCTGCCCGCCGCCAAGCTCGGCGTGACGAAGATCAACATCGACACCGACGGACGACTCGTCTGGACGCGCGTCCATCGCGAATTCTTCCGGGACAAGCCCGCCGATTTCGATTTCCGTCCTCCGGGCAAAATCTTCCAGGACGAATACGCGATCTTCATCGCAAGCAGGAACGTGAAGCTTGGAAGCGCCGGAACGCTGGACGAAGTGCGCGCCTCGCTGAAAAAGTAGAACGGACTTCCAAGTCCGTCAGCGCTCTGCGAGTGCCTGAATCGCCGCGATCCGCTGCAAAACCGGCGGATGCGAGTGATACAGCACGACGCAGAGCGGGTGCGGAGCCAGGTTGGAGAGATTGCTCTTCGACAGCTTTTTCAAGGCATCGATCATCGCCTGCGGATGATGCGTTGTTTCCGACGCGAATCGGTCGGCCTGAAACTCGTGCCGTCGCGTTTGAAACCCGCGAACGATCGAGAGCGCGCGGCTGAGCGGATTGTAGAAAACAAGGAATAGCGCGAGGCCGGCGTAGGCTGACATCGACTCAACGCGGAATGCGTCGAATAAACCGCGCGCCTGAATGAAGTGTGCAGCCAGGAAAAGGAACACCCCGATGTTTGCCACGGCGACCGCGAGATGCTGCAGGATGTGGCGAAGCTTGTAATGGCCGATCTCGTGCGCCAGCACCGCGACGAGTTCATCGACGGTGTGATTGGCGATCAGCGTGTCGAAAAGGACGATCTTTTTCGTTCTGCCGAAGCCGGTGAAAAAGGCGTTCGATTTCGTCGAGCGCTTCGAGCCGTCCATGACAAACAGGCCCGCGATTGAAAACGCATGCGACTTCCCGTAGTCGAGGATCGCCGTTTTCAATTCGCCATCCTCCAGTGGCGTGAATTTGTTGAAAAGCGGCAGGATGACCGCTGGCGCGATGTAAGCGAACACGAACAGCAGCACGCTCGTGAAACCCCACGCATAGAGCCACGTCGCGGGCCCGCTCTGTTGAAAGAGCGCAAGCAGGATCGCGAGTACGCCGCCACCGATGACGCCGGTGAGGAGCAGCGACTTGATTTGGTCGGCAACGAAAAGCGCGGGCGTCATTTTGTTGAAGCCGAACCGTTGCTCGATCGAAAAGGTGTCATACAAATCGAACGGCAGATTGATCAGCCAGTGTCCGAACCAGAGCCCGCCCATGAAGAAAAGCCCGGTCGGAATCGGGCCGAGATCTGCCGCTCGGTACGAATTGGTCGAGAAGGTTGTAGCCGCCGCAGAACCAGAACGTCAGCAGCACCGCGAGATTGAAGGTGGATGTAAAAATCTCAAAGCGGGTCGTGACCGCGGTGTAATCCAAAAGGCGGCGGTATTCGGTTTCGTCGTAAATGCCTTTGAATTCATCCGGCAGACTTCGCCGGAGAGTTTTCAGGTTGAGCAAGCTCGCGATCGTGTCGAGCGCGTGAAAGCCAAGGAGGCTCGCGAGGATGATCCAGAAGTAGAAATTCGTGGTCAGCATTTTTGGGCCACAGATGAACACGGATGAAACACGGCAACAGAACTGATCTTCATTCCTCGAAGAGAATCCGTGTTTATTCGTGGCTGGAAATTTCGTCGAGAATCATTTTGGCAGCTTCCCTTGGGTTTGCGTGCGCGGTGATCGGGCGGCCGATGACGAGGTAATCCGCCCCTGCTCGCATCGCGTCGCCGGGTGTGAGCATTCGCTGCTGGTCGTTCGCAGCAGCCCATGACGGACGGACTCCGGGGGTGACGATGGTCAGATCTTTTCCGATTTCCCGGCGGAGCAGTGTCACTTCCTGCGGACTTGCAACGACTCCGCGAAGTCCGTTCTCCAGCGCGAGCTTCGCGAGGCGCAGCACTTGATTTTCAACGGCGGATTCCACCGCGATTTCGCGCAGAGTTTCCTGCGACATGCTCGTCAGAACCGTGACGCCCAGCACGAGCACGGATGAGTCGCCGGCACCCGCAGCCGCCGCACGGATCATCTGCGAGCCGCCGCTGAGATGAATCGTGAGCATGTTCACGCCAAGCACGGAGGCCGATTCCACCGCGTGTTGCACGGTGTTCGGGATGTCGTGGAACTTGAGATCCAGGAAAAGCTTCGCGCCGGTTTCCTTGACGCGCTGCACAATGGGCGGACCGTATTTCGTGAAAAGCTGGAGGCCGATCTTGTAGCAGCCCACGGCATCTCCAAGTTGATCGACAAGTCGGAAAGCAGCCGTGTCGGTGGGGACATCAAGGGCGACGATGATGGGATTGGCAGTCATGACGACTGATCTTTGGCAAGAAACGGTGCGATGACAAGACGCCGAAAACCGTGAGCGTGTTTGTGCGATCCAAAACCTGTCATTCTGGGGCGTTCACAAACAGGGTCTTGCTGGCGTCGGCAATGGTGTCGTGGCGCAAGTGCAGAGCAAGGTGGATCGGGCGCTCCGCGCGCGATGCGTTTGCCAGCCGCCGCCAGGCGCATTCTAGTTTGCTGCTTCGCAGGTTGGGGCACGCATCGTGCGCGGAGCGCCCGATCCACCTTGCGAGACGTTGCAGTTTCGCACTCAGTTTCCATCGACGTCATTGGCAGCGGAATTGAGGTTTGCAAACATGCCCTATTTCTTTTTCCGCCCTCCTCATTCACTTTGAAAACATCCTCTTTGAAATCATGAGTCTCGAAATTTTCCATGTGGATGCGTTTGCGGAGCGGCCGTTCACGGGGAACCCGGCGGCCGTCTGCCTGCTGCCGGCGCCTCGCGGCGAGGCGTGGATGCAAAGCGTGGCGGACGAAATGAATTTGTCCGAGACGGCTTTCTTGCATCCCGAAAAGGACGGCTATCGGTTGCGGTGGTTCACGCCGACGATCGAGGTGGACTTGTGCGGGCACGCGACGCTGGCGAGTGCTCACATTCTTTGGGAAACGAATCGCCTCTCCCGTAACATGACCGCGCGGTTTCACACGGCGAGTGGCCTGCTCACGGCGCAATGGCGCGAGGAGTGGATCGAACTCGATTTCCCGGCGCAATCGGTCGCTGCCGTCGAGGTTCCTCCGCATCTTATTGAAGCGCTCAATGTGGTGCCGTCATTCGTGGGCCGAAACGCCATGGATTTTCTGATCGAAGTCGCGAGTGAATCGGATGTGCGGGATCTCAAACCTGATTTTGCATCGCTGGCGAAAGTGCCTGCGCGTGGCGTGATCGTGACGAGCCATTCGGACTCGCCTCAGTTCGATTTTGTGTCGCGCTTTTTTGCGCCGGCAGCCGGCATCAACGAAGACCCGGTAACAGGCTCGGCGCACTGTGCGCTTGGCCCTTTTTGGCAGTCGCGGTTGGGAAAGGACGAGTTCACCGCCAGACAGATCTCCTCGCGCGGTGGCGTGGTGAAAGTGCGGGTCGCAGGCGAACGCGTGGCGCTCGGCGGAAAAGCGGTTACGGTGTTGCGAGGTGAACTTTATGAGTGACCCGCTTGATTCCGTCCAGCGCTCCGCGCAGGAGCAGTTCGCAAAGCAAAGCCATCGGTACGGCAAGGGACATATTCTGGAAGATGTCGGGGATGTGAAGCTCGTGCTCGATGGGATTTCACTTCCGACTTGCGCGACGGTGCTCGATGTCGCGACGGGCGGCGGACACACCGGCTTGTATCTTGCCAGCCTTGGTCATGATGTAACGCTCGCCAACATCGCACAGCCGATGCTCGACCGGGCGCAGGAAGCGGCGGCGAAGCGCGGGCTCGTTGTGAAGACGCGGCTGCATCCGGCGGAAAAGTTTCCCTATCCCGACGCGAGCTTCGATTTGGTGGCGTGCCGTGTCGCTGCGCATCATTTCAGCTCGCCGTCCGGCTTCGTTCGCGAAACGTCGCGTGTGCTGAAGCCCGGCGGGCATTTCATTTTGATCGACGGCTCGGTCGAGGATGATCAGCGCGAAGCGGAGGCGTGGCTGCATGCGGTGGAAAAATTTCGCGACCCAAGCCACAACCGCTTTGTGACCCCGGGCGACTGGTGGCGGCTTTGCGAGGCGAGCGGCCTTGTTGTCGGGAGCGTGACGATGACTCCGTTCAAACAACCGGACATCAACTGGTATTTCGACACGGCGGCAACGACATTGGAAAACCGGGCGAAGGTTTTGGAGTTGATCGCGCATGCGCCCGGGTCGGCGCGCCGCCTCTTCAGGCTCGGTGAAGAAGAGGGGAAGATCGTCTGGTGGTGGCAGCGGCTGACCCTGGTTGCGCGCCGTGATTAGTCAGCGAAGTGCGTTTTGAGGGTGGCGACGGCCATTGCAACCTGCCGCATCTCAGCCTAAAGACTGGACTCAATTGGACGTTCTGAACATGGTTCGCGCCGTGCTTTACTGAAACCAGATGATTACTTACGCAATCGCAGGAGCCGGTTTCTCCGGCGCTGTTCTCGCCCGGGAATTGGTCACGCTTATCGAGTGCCGCGCGGTCGTTTTCGACGAACGGCCGCACGTCGCGGGCAATTGTTTCACCGAGCGCGAGGCGAGCACCGACGTGATGGTGCATTGCTATGGGCCGCACATCTTCAACACGAACGACGGCGCGGTGTGGGAATACGTGAATCGCTTCGGAAAGTTTGGAACCTACATTAATCGCGTGAAGGCCTCGACCTCACGCGGCATTTTTTCGTTCCCGATCAATCTGCACACGATCAATCAGTTTTTCGGGAAGCGCCTCAACCCCGCCAACGCGAAGGCTTTTCTGGAAACGATCGCCAACAAATCCATCGGCGAGCCCGCGAATTTCGAGGAGCAGGCGTTGAAGTTCATCGGTCGCGATTTGTATGACAGCTTTTTTTACGGCTACACGCGGAAGCAGTGGGGCTGTGAACCGCGCGAGCTTCCGGCTTCGATCCTGAAGCGGCTTCCGGTGCGGTTCAATTACAACGACTGTTACTACAGCACCCGCCTGCAGGGGATTCCGGTTGATGGTTACACGGCGATTGTGGAAAGGATTCTTGATCACCCGCGCATCGAGGTGCGGCTCGGGTCACGAATCGAGCGCGAGGCGGCCACCGAGTTCAACCACTTGTTCTGGACCGGATCGCTCGATCGATACTTCGATTTCCCGCTTGGGCGTCTGGCTTACCGCACGGTGGAGTTCGAGCGTGGCGAAGGTGAGGGGGACTGGCAGGGAAACGCCGTCATTAATTATCCCGACCTTTCCGTGCCGTGGACGCGGATTCACGAGCACAAACATTTCGCGCCGTGGGAGACTCACGAGAGAACGGTTTTTTTCACGGAAACGGCGAAGGAGACCGGCGCGGATGACGCCCCGTATTATCCAAAGCGCCTGCGTGCTGACATGGAACTGCTGCTTCGGTATCGCGAACTGGCCGGGGCTGAACCGAACGTTTCTTTCGTCGGGAGGCTTGGGACGTATCGCTACATGGACATGGAGCGGGTCATCGCGGAAGCGCTCGACTTTTCGAAAGAGTTCGCCTCAGCCGTGGCCGGGAACGCCCACGCGAAACCGAAGTTTCCGAATCCTGTTCCGTAAGGCGCGGGATCTCAGGTTGCCGGTCCGAGGCCGGCGATCCATTTCGCGGCCAGCTCATAAACCCAGGCCGAGAAGTTGACGGTGTTGTCAAAAAACTCGCTTCCGAATGCGAGCCACGTGACATGCTGCGAACCGACGATCAGCATGATGCTCAAGACCGTGAGGTTCATAATGTAGATGAGCACCAGCGAGAAAAACGTCCCGTGGCAGGAAAGGTCGGACTGGCCTTTTGGGATCATCCAAAGCGTAAACGAAAGGTGGAACGCCCATGTCAGGCCGAGCAGTGCAAAAAACAAGCGATGATACGCCGAGACATCCATGAACATTCCTGCCACGGCATAAAGGATCAGCAGCATCATGCTGTAGATCGGGTAAAAATACGGTGCGAGCGCGATCCAGAAATTGCTCTTGTCCGTTATGATGTAACCGCCTTCGGGCTGCACTTCGAACTCGCTCACGCGTCCGCCCATGAGCCACACCCAAACGGCGTGCGTCAGTTCATGTCCAAAGACGTAAATCCGGATCGGACGCGGCGAGATGAAGAACAGGACCGTCCAGCACAGCGCTCCGCTCGCGAAGAACCAGAACTCCTCGGTGCGCCAGAAGGCATGCTGCACCGTTTCGCGCGAGAATGCCTGGAAAAACGTCTGCGTGAAAATGACGGCAACCGGCAGAAGGAAAGCGCCGATCACGTTGTTGATCCAGCGAACGGGAATCAAGAAACCGGAGGGCGGTTCATCGGCTACAGCGGTGTGCGCCGCAAGAAGGCTTCGGGTTTTTCGCCTGCGATTGGCCATGAGAACGCGATCAGGCCGGGCAGGGGACGGCGAGAATCAGGACTTCAGGAAAGCAGGAAGGAAATGGAATCAGCCGCTTCCCTGATTGCCTGATTTGCTGATTCATCGTCAGGCGCGCTTGCTACGCGCGGCCCATGTAGTTGCCGTTGCGCGTATCGACCTTGATCAACTCGCCTTCCTTGATGAAAAGCGGCACTTGAATTGTTTTGCCGGTTTCGAGCTTCGCCGGCTTCTGCACATTATTCGCGCTGTCGCCGCGCACGCCCTCGGCGGACTCGATGACTTTCAACGTGACGGACGAGGGCAGCTCGACCTGCGCCGGTTTGCCTTCGATCGAGAGCACTTCGACTTTCAGATTCTCCACGAGGTAATCTTTCGCGTCGGCAAGCAGAGCTTCGTCGAGCGAGATCGTCTCGTAGGTCTCCGGATCCATGAAGTGGTAGCCCTGATGATCCTTGTAGCTGAATTCCAGCGTCTGCCGGTTCACGTCCACTGTGTCCACCTTGTCGGTCGAGCCGAAGCGGACATCGGCGGATTTGCCGGTCGCGATGTAACGGATGATCGCCTGCACAAACGCGCGCAGGTTGCCGGGCGTGCGATGCTGGACTTCGAGGACGATGGCAGGATTGCCATTGTAACGGATGGCCATGCCTTTGCGGAGATCGTTTGCTAATGCCATAGGAAAATACGTGGGTTGAAGAATGAAGGTGCGTAGTATTGCCATCGGTTTTCGCGTCCGTCAAAGCAGAAGATGAAGCCGGCGCGTTGGAATACCCCTATTCTTGTTCCTGCTCTTGTTCTTCTTCGCTTTCGCGGAGCGGCACGAGTGGAGTATGGAAGGGAATAGGAGCAGGATTTAGAACAGGATCAGGAACAGGGAGAAGAGACGCTGCAGGTTAACCTTCCGTCCGCCGGGTATGGTTGATTTTCTTGGCGCGAACAGCCAATCTTCCACTCTCATGAAAAGCTATCGCAAAGAACTCTGGTTCGAGATTCCACAGCGCCGTGCGTTTGTAAACATCACGCCCGAGGTTGACGAATGCCTCCGCGAGAGTGGCGTGCGCGAGGGCCTGTGTCTCGTCAACGCCATGCACATCAGCGCGAGTGTTTTCATCAACGACAACGAGGGGGGCTTGCACCACGATTTCGAGGTCTGGCTCGAAAAACTCGCGCCGGAAAAACCGCACGCGCAATACCGGCACAATGTCGGCGAGGATAACGCCGACGCGCATCTCAAGCGCACGATCATGGGCCGCGAAGCCGTTGTCGCCATCACGGGAGGCGAACTCGACTTCGGCCCGTGGGAGCAGATTTTCTACGGCGAATTCGACGGTAATCGGCGCAAGCGCGTGCTGGTGAAAATCATCGGCGAATGAACGAAATCCTCGCGCTGGAAGAGCGCATCGCTGCGTTGATCGCGGCCGTTGGCGTGGATGAAGCTGCTTTCAACGACGCCGCGCTGGCCGTGTATCGTTTCCAGCGCAGTTGCAACGAGCCGTTTGAAAACTATTGCCGGCATCTCGGTGTCCCTCGTGAAATCGAGGATTGGCGGGCGATTCCCGCTGTGCCGCAGAGTGCCTTCAAACAGTTTGCCCTGCGCAGTTTCTCCGCGAGCGAAACTGTGAAGACCTTCCGTACCAGCGGGACGACGGGCGAGGGGTTCGGCGAACATCATTTCCGGTCGTTGCGCCTGTATGACGAGTCGATTGTGAGGACGTGGGATTTTTTCCGGCTGCCGCAATTGCCTCAGATCATTCTCGCGCCGACGCCGGAGCAGGCGCCGCATTCGTCGCTCAGTCACATGTTCGGCGTGCTTCGCGAGCGGGCGAGGGGTGGCATCCAGCATTTCTGCATCGGCGATGACGGCGCGTTGCGGTTGGATAAATTGTGTCGTGTTTTGCCGGAGGCGCACGAGCCTGTCATGCTGCTCGGCACGGCGCTGGCGTTTCTCCATTTCTTCGAGACCGGTGAGAAGTTTCGCCTGCCGGAAGGAAGCTGCGCGATGGAGACAGGCGGCTACAAGGGCAGCGGGCGCACGGTGGAAAAGCGCGAGCTTTACGAACTGTTTGGCGAGCACCTCGGCCTGGTGCCGGATGCGGTGGTCAACGAATACGGGATGACGGAGTTGAGCGCGCAGTTTTACACGCGAGGCGTCGGGCGCGCGCATCACGGCCCGCCTTGGGCGCGCGCGCTTGTCATTGATCCGGAGACGGGGCGCGAAGTGGTTGTTGGCGAAATGGGATCACTGCGCATTCTCGATCTGGCGAATGTCGGCTCGGTGATTGCGATTCAGACGCGCGACCTCGCGATCCGGCGTGAAGCGGGGTTTGAGTTGATCGGGCGCGATCCGACGGCGATTCCGCGCGGCTGTTCGCGAGCGGCGGATGATGCGCTCACTTCCTGAGCAACTTCGGCATTTCGTTCCTCGCGAGAACCGTGTAATTCGTCCCGCAAACAGCATCGAAAAATGACGACCCGGGAAATTGCAAACCAACTTGCGGCGGCGGTTCGGCTGTTCCCGTTCCTTGGCGAGATGAATGAGGAGAGCCTGTGCGAAGTCGTGCGATGGGAGCTTGGGCATGAGGAGATTCTCGATGGTTTTCAAAAATACGCAGGGCACCTCGCGATGGCCGTCGGGCCGAAAATAATCCTGCATGTGATGAGCGGCAACACGCCCCACGCGGCGCTCCAGAGCTTGATCCGCGGGCTGCTGCTCAAGTCGCACAATCTTTGCAAAATTCCGTCGGCAGGTTTGCCCGAAGTCGGGCAGTTCAAGAAAGCGCTGCCCGAGTGTCTTGCTTCGCGAATCGAGATGGCATCGGAGCTTCCGCAGGAGTGGATGAAGCGCGCGGATGCCCTGATCGTTTTTGGCAACGATCAGACAATCCGGCATTTTGTTCACGCGGTGCGCGACAGCCAGTTGCTTGTCACGCATGGACACAAAGTCAGCGTCGGCATCATTTTCGACGACCCCAATTTTCAGTCGATCGCGGGCGCGGCTCGCGACGCTTCATTGTTCGATCAGCAAGGCTGCCTGTCGCCGCATGTGTTATATGTCGAACCCTCGCTTGCCCGCGATTATGCGAAAAAACTTGCGACTGAAATGGAATCGTTCAACACCCGGACGCCGCGCGGTGCAATCTCCCACATGGAAGCGATCGCGATCGACGACCTGCGCCGCAGCTTCCAGTTCCGAGCGGCGAACGACAGCACGGGGATGATTTGGACGAGCCGCGATTCAACGGATTGGACGGTGATTTTCGACGAGAATCCGCGCTTCGCCTCGTCGTGTTTGAATCGTGTCATTTACGTCAAGCCGCTGCCGTCCGACATCGGTGCAGCGCTTGCGGACGCGCGACCGCATCTCAGCACCATCGCCATCCATCCAGCGACTTTGGAAAATGCGCAGTTGATGAGCGGATTGGGCGCGACAAGGATTTGTCCCGTCGGCGAAATGCAGTCACCGCCTTTCACATGGCATCAGGACGGCGGGCAGTCGCTCGCGCCGCTCGTGCGATGGATCGATTTTGAATCAGGAAACCAGGAGACCAGGAACAGCGGCATTTGATTGCTTTTCGCGATTTTCAGATTCTTGCCGATCGAATTTTCGTTGCTGCCAGATTCATGCTCGTTCTTCGAGGTGGCTACGACTTTATTTGGATGAAAAGGAGCTTGCAGTTCTGCATCATGCTCAAGATGTCTGTTGATGGAAAGGAACGCCCCTGGGGGCCACCCGCAACTCCGGGACCAGTGAGTTCTGATGTGTTCATCGAACTATCTCCCGGAGAGATCGTCAGCACCAGACGGGAGTTCTGGTTTCGCCAAGGTAAAACGGCTCAGCTTTGGTTCTGCGTGAATTCTGAGAATTTCAGACAGGCGGTCGCCGCAAAGAAGGCTGAAGGTTCTGCGCTTGAGGTCTGGTCAGGGTGTGTGACTTCCGGCAGCGGCTCCCTGGACTTCGAGGCGATGAAGAGCGACAAATAACCAACAACAGGAGAAAACGCCCTATGAAGAAATCCCTGGCAGCAATATCATACATGGTAGAAGGAAGAGTAACGGTGAAAAAGCACAACCTTGTGTTATGGATTGTCTGTTTACTGGCGAACGTTTCGCAAGCGGGGCAGATTGTTGCCAAAACTATTCAGGAAGCAACGAGGATTTCTGATGTCGTTATCGTTGCTACCGTAACAAAGACGGAGAATACGGGACAAATAGACCGCACTCACTCCTATGAGACATGGCGTGCGGAATGTGCTGTCAAGGAGGTCATTACAGGTGGATTATCTACCAATATGGCCAAGGTGATGTTTCCAGTGACGTTGAAGGCGCTCCAAACCTCATTGCCCGCTCCCGATTTTCTTGAATCCGGCAAGACATACGTTTTGTTCATCAAGCGTGGCGAACAAGATTTCTCTTTGGCCGATCCCTGGATGTGTTGCCTGGAGGTGAAGAAAGAGTATGGCGTCTTCGATGAAGAACTGAAAGGCGACGCAAAAGCGCTCAAGTCAACAAGCAGTTCATTTGACGGGGCACCTTATGTGACAGTTTCACATAAAGTACTGGTCGAGAAAATTAAAAAGACTGCAAGTCTTGCAAAGAAGGCCGGTTATGAAGACATGGCGCCAGTGTCCAAGGAGTCCGCCGCAAAATCCGAACGGATTCTGGCAGCAGGAAGCTATGCCCAGTATCAGCGCATGGGGATAAAAAAGGAACAGCGTGAGGCGGCAGTCCAGGGCGGCGAGGCGTATATCAGCGGTTTGGTGAAAGGGCTGCTTCAGCCGGTGCCGGAGTATGCCGAATGGGTAAAGCGCGGCAGCGTTCCGTCAAACCCGAACAATGCCAGCGCGGAAGCCTTGCGTCTTCTGGCGGACAACAACTTTTCCTTCACGCGTGAACATATTGACGGGCTGATCAAGGGCTTGGATCATGTCGATGCGACGGTGGTTCGCGATGTCCAGCATGTGCTGGTACAGGTGTTCGGGATTTGGTTTACGGAGGGCGAAGACTGGGTCTACAAGAGCGAAGAAGTCCGCAAACCGCGCAAGGACGCCTGGAAGAAGTTCTGGCAGCAGAACCGCGAAAGGTATGGCAAGGGCCTGCCGCTGATCATCAACGATCTGTCGCTCGCAGCGAAACTTGAGAGGAAAGGTTCCGACCTGTTCATTGTCATGACCATAACCAACCATGGCACTACCGACTGGACCATCTACACGGAAATGGCGGGGGCACTTGCGGGGGTGGCGGGTCAATCTATAGACCCGATCGTTCCATCAGATTGGCCGCTCACATTGATGTCAGGCGATCGTGAGGAACTGCCTGTTCCTCCTGCCGCCTACGCCACAATAGCGTGTGCAGACCTGCCGTCAGAACAGAAGGTTCGCCCTGACCGCCCCGCCCATGTCGGCAGGGTGCTGATTCCAGCTGGTCAGTCGTATGCCTACTCGATGAACGCGGCGCAGGCATTCCCCAACGTCAAGTTTGCCTCATCCACGAACCTTGTGCTGCGATACAAGTACGGGCTATGGAACACGCACAAGGATGAGCCGCTCTGGCGAGGCGAACTGCGTGCTCCGCTTGCGCCGGTGACTGTTGAGAAGGCCGCCCCGTTGGCGGAGACGGGGAAGCCCCTGCTCACGCCCAAGGAAGAATTGTCATCACCACATCAGGAGATACGGGATGCGGCGGCAGCCACTCTCGCGAGCAACTACATTCCGCCGCCGCGTGCGACGTGGGAGCCGCTGCTCGTGGAGATCAAGGCGGGAATGACGAAAGACAAAGTGCTTGAGGTTATCCACAAAGTCGCGCCGATGGCCAAAGAGGAGATGGGTTGTGGATTAGGCAGGTCGTTCAATGAGACCTACAGGCTGGACGATGTGTGGATTTTGAACTGTTGCTATCTCAACGCCGGCAACGCCCTCGTCAGCCGGTCGCTCGATCAGCGTATGGCCAATGTCTGGGTTGCGCCGCCGACCGGATTCACCGGCACATGGACGACGTACTTTGTCAATGGACGCAAGAGCCATGTGATCCAGTACAAAGACGGAAAGTACAACGGCGAATTTGCGGCGTTCAATCCGGACGGTTCCAGAAGCTATATCCAGCACTATGCCGGGCATGTGGGCGAAGGAGCGGACATCGGTTTCTTCCCTTCCGGAAAGATTCGCTACACGGGGCAATACAAAGCTGGGAAACAGGTCGGTACCTGGGTCTTCTACAACGAAGACGGTACCGTCAGTTCAACACAGGAGCACGGTGGAACTGCGGCGCGAGCCATTCCCACGACGCTCAGTCTGCTCACTGCGCCGACGATCAAGCTGGGCGAACCGGTCGAGGTTTCGTTGAACGTCACGAACAACAGCGGTGGGCCGGCGAAGTACATTCCCGGCGCGGCGGAGAGTTGGGACGGCTTTGAGGTGCTCGGGCCTGATGGCAAAGCCGTTCCTTACATCGGCGGCGGCGTTCAGCTGTGCGGGCGGACATTGGAGATTTCCCCCGGCACAGCAAAGACGCTGATAGAACGGCTGGACATCACGGACCAGTACTTGTTTGCCGCTCCCGGTCGCTACATCATGCGGTATCGCGGCCGTGATCACTGCGACAATGCCTGTCCGATTTCTCAGGCACCGTCGCCCGAGATTGCCGTCACCATTGAGCCGGGTGCACTCCAGCCGGCAGATGAGCTGGCAGCACGCATTCTCACGATATGTCCTCCGGGGTGGTACATCGGCAAGAGCAGCCGGAAGACAACGGAGGTGACTCCCTTGGGGCGGCGCGCCGTTCCCGGTTGCTCCGTGTATCTGTGCGATGGGTACAAAGCGCATATCATCTGGGTCTGGCTGACTAAAGAGCCGGCGGATATCACGCCACAGTCCACGGAAGGACAGCAAAGCTCCTATCTTGGCCCGTGCCGGTACGGCCAGGGCGAGTCCAAGGGTGTCGGCCACTTATACATCTTCGTCAGCGACCAGAAAGCCTGGCCGGATGCGGAAAAGACTCTGAAAGAGGCGATCTTCAGCGGCATGCCAACGAAGACATCCGGCGGCACGAGCACGCTACAGGCCACGCCGCCGCCCTACGACGCACCGATATCGGACAGTCAAGCTCGCGACATAGCTGAAGTCATGTTCCGTTACCAATTTGAGCACGGCAGTTCAGGACCGCAGAAAACTTTTGCTGCCTACTTCTTAGTTCTGTTCGGCAAGGACCCGGACGGCGACTTTCTGGCTCGCTTTGGGAAGCGTGCCCCGCCCGCACCTGTACGGAAAGGTTCTGAGTTCAAAATCGGAGACGGCGTCAAATGCGATGTTGCGACCATCAAGAGAACCGACAAGAGCACAGTTGAAGTTGACGGTGGATGCTACTGGGCTGGACAGGGCGGATACCGGGCAACATACGTAGTCGAGAAGAAGGGGGACGGATGGACGGTTGTGAAGCAGACTGTCTATATGATCAAATAGGCTGAGGGATTGGTGCCAGGTACACTGTTCTGAGACGAAAGGACTGACGATGAGGCACATAATGTGGATGACGGGATTGGGGGGGATGGTGGGTTTGGTGCTGGCAATGCCATTGTCCGCGAACCAGGCCGCTTCGAAAGAGGAGATCTTCAAAGTGGCGGCAGACGGCAGCCGCAAGTTGGCCGCTTTGGCTGAGGCGGCTCCGGAGAAGGAGAAAGACATGGCGTTTTGTGTCGAGCCATGTGTCAAATCGGACGGACAAAACATCGAGGCTAGGCGCTTCCCACGGGCAAGCCATGTCGAAGGTTACACATGGGCACGCCCTTGGTCGCTGGCCTACATGCCGATGTATCAGCGGGACTACACGAAGGCGGTACCGCGCGCCTGGCCGCGCATGATTCACAGGGATTATCTGCGGAACTGCCTGAAGGATGCGGACTCCGCACGGCGCGGCCTTGCGGCGAAGGCATTGGCCACGCTGTATCAACCGGAGGACCTGCCGCTCCTGGCCGGCTTGCTGGGCGACAACGCCGAGTCCGTGCCGGTGCTAGTGAAAAAGGTCAGAGCTGACCCCTATCCGCACCTATCCGCTGTGCCGCTGCTCGCTCCGGATTGAGGCGCTGGCGAGATTGCTGATAATGGGTTCGATTCCGATGTTCAATTATCGGCTTTGGCTTCGCGATTTCCTGGCTTTTTTCAGTGTAAACGCCAAGTTGGATAATAAATAAAAGTTTTTCTTGCGTTCCCAAGGATAAGAATCCACTCTCGCAAAACTCTGATTCAGTCCATTGGCGCAAGGTGAGTCTCGACCTCATCGGTTGCCGCAGACCGGACCAGCGAATGAATAATAAAAACTCACCGCAGACTCACTCCATGAAAAAACAAATCTCCCTTCTCCTGGCCACCTCCCTTCTCTCCATCGCTTCCGCCTCAGCGGCGGTGAATCTTTACAAACCAACTTCCACCATCGGCAGTGGAGCCTTCGATGACTCCACCTCGGGAGGCTACTCCGAGACGCTCTCGGTGGGGCCTCTTGTGGGAATATGGGCACCCATGGACTACCCTGGGTTTTTCTCATATTCTTCCGTTTCTCCGCATGTGGACTCCGCAAGCCTCAGCATGGGATTAACTCAGGCACCTGCAGGCGGGCTGACTTCCATGCCGTTCTTTAGCGCCACGGGCAGCTTGTCCCAGGTTGCCAGCACCCTCGGCACGGTGTCGAATTTGGGTTTTCAGTTTTCGTCGCAGTTTGAAGGAATCATGGCGGGGGCGGACCCCCTTCTTGCCATGACCTTTCTCGGCATCAACGTCAGCGGCACCGTGGGATCTGTGCCAGGCGAGTATGTCAGCTTCAACATGCAGCAGACCTACATTGACAGCGTCTCGTTTTTGAACATCGGAACTCTGGCATGGACCTATTCGAATTCCATCCCGAGTGCCACCTTTTCCACGACCATCTACCCCACATGGACTTGGACTCCATCAGGATCTCCGGTGCTGACGAACAACCTCATCGACATTCAGGGATTCATCAACGTGCAAGCCGACCCCTCGTCGATCTCCTTTGCGCCTGCCGAGGTGCCGGAGCCGGGCGCCTTCGCTCTCATCGTTTTGGGGGCGGGCGTCTGGGCGTCGGTTCGTCGGAAAGCTTCGAGGACCGTTTAGAAGCGGCTCTGGAAGCCCGACGCTTCCGTGTCGGCGTTCCAACCCATTTCCATACTGCGAAGGGAGCGCAGTTAATTGAGACTTTTTTCCGAGTGAGGTTTTGGTAGCGAGGAAACAGGAGGATTGCAGTTTGCCACCGTGACTCCTGCGAGATAGTCTGGTGCCATGACAAAGCTCAATGCCGCGATCAAGTTCGACGGGAAATGGTTCGTCGCCCGCTGCCTCGATCTGCCCGTGACTTCACAAGGCGCGACGCTCGAAGAAGCCAAGTCGAACCTCGCGGAAGCCATCGAACTCTACATCGAGACATGGGGTGCCGATGAACTCGAAAGCTCCGTCGGCGAACCGGAATTGGCGAAAGTCGAAGTCGCCGTATGAGCCGCCTGCCGGATGTTTCCGGTTCAGAGCTTGTCAAAGCCTTGCGCAAGGCCGGCTTCGTCGTTCTTCGGCAAAAAGGCAGTCATGTTTCCATGGAGAAGACGGATGCCACCGGCCATTGGCGCACCGTCGTGCCGATGCCGCGAGATTGCACGCGGGACATTGCACGACATTCTCAAGCAGACAGGATTGACAAGCGAGGAATTGGGCAAGCTCTTTTGAGAAGCAGATGGCAGAGTGCGGCTCCATCGCATCCCACCGATCGCAAAAGACGGTTGGATTTTCGCAAATGGGGTTTTGTTCTTGGGCGGCTTTGTGACAAGGTGACCGTGCTTTATGTCCAACACGCCTCCATTCCAATACCAAGACCCTTTCCCGCTCGGCAAAGACACCACCGAATATCAACTGCTCACGCGCGATCACGTTTCCGTCGCCGAATTTGAGGGGCGCGAAATTCTGAAAGTCGATCCCCAAGCCCTGACGCAGCTGGCCCACGCCGCGATGCACGACTGTTCGTTCATGCTGCGCCCCGCGCATCTGGCGCAAGTCGCCGCGATCCTCGACGACCCGGAAGCCAGCGAAAACGACCGCTACGTCGCGCTCACCATGTTGCGCAATGCCGAGGTCGCCGCGCGTGGCGTGCTGCCGTTCTGTCAGGACACGGGCACGGCGACCATCGTCGCGAAAAAAGGCCAGCAGGTCTGGACTGGCGGCGACGATTGCGAGGCGATCTCGCGCGGCATTTACGAAACCTACACGCAGGAAAATCTTCGCTACTCGCAGACCGTCGCGCTCGACATGTATCAGGAGAAAAATTCCGGCACCAACCTCCCCGCGCAGATCGACATCTACGCGACCGGCGGGGCCGAATACAAATTCCTCTTCGTCGCAAAGGGCGGGGGATCGGCGAACAAGACCTATCTCTTTCAAGAAACCAAGGCGCTGCTGAATCCGAAGTCGCTCGAAGCGTTCCTCATTGAAAAAATGAAGTCGCTCGGCACCGCCGCGTGCCCGCCGTATCACATCGCGTTCGTCATCGGCGGCACCAGCGCGGAGGCGTGTCTCAAGAACGTGAAGCTCGCTTCGACCAAGTATCTCGACACGCTGCCGACCGAAGGCAACGACCTCGGCCAGGCGTTTCGCGACGTGGAACTCGAAGCCCGCATGCTCAAGGCCGCGCAGGCGCTCGGCATCGGCGCGCAGTTCGGCGGCAAATACTTCGCTCTCGACGTCCGCATCGTCCGCCTGCCGCGCCACGGCGCATCGTGTCCCGTCGGCATGGGCGTGTCGTGTTCCGCCGACCGCAACATCAAGGCGAAGATCAACCGCGACGGCGTCTGGCTAGAAAAACTCGAGTCGCATCCCGAGCGATTCATCCCCGAAGCGATGCGCAAGGCGAGCGAAGGCAAGGTCGTCAAGATCGACCTCAACCGCCCGATGACCGAGATCCGCGCGGAACTCAGCAAGCATCCCGTCTCCACGCGCCTTTCGCTGAACGGCACCATCATCGTCGCCCGCGACATCGCCCACGCGAAGTTGAAAGAGCGCGTCGATTCCGGTGCCGGCCTGCCCGATTACTTCAAGGCGCATCCGGTTTATTACGCCGGTCCGGCAAAGACGCCCAACGGCATGCCCAGCGGCTCGTTTGGCCCGACCACGGCAGGACGCATGGACAGCTACGTCGATCTTTTCCAGAGCGAAGGAGGCTCGATGGTGATGATCGCCAAAGGCAACCGCTCGCAGCAAGTCACTGACGCGTGCAAGGCGCACGGCGGTTTCTACCTCGGCTCCATCGGCGGACCTGCGGCGATCCTCGCGCAGGACAACATCAAGAAGGTCGAAGTCGTCGAGTATCCCGAACTCGGCATGGAAGCCGTGTGGAAAATCGAAGTCGAAGATTTCCCGGCGTTCATCCTCGTCGATGACAAGGGCAACGACTTCTTCAAGCAGCTCCCCGCCAACTGCGAACAGTGCGCGGTGAGCGACGGAAAGCACTGAGCGATCGGCAGCTCGGAACAGGGAAATCCAGCGTCATTGACCGTGCGATTCTGTTTGTAAAACTGTGCGGCTTGAAAAAAGTAGGGGCCATGCAAACCTCCCGCGCAAGATTGATCTTCAACCTCTCGCTGAATGCCGCTCTCCTGTTGGCGTGTTGTCTGCCGGTCTCGGCTATCGCGAAACCGGACTCTCTCGACGCCGGCTGGCAGAATCCTCCCGGGAGCGCGAGGCTGCGCTCTTACTGGTGGTGGCTGAACGGCAATGTCACCAGGGCTTCGATCACAAACGATCTCGAGCAGATGAAGGCGAAGGGGTTCGGCGGGGCGCTGCTTTGCGATGCGGGTGGCGCGAGCCAGGATGGCAACGCAACCGTTCCTCATGGGCCGACGTTTTTTTCGCCCCAATGGCGCGAGCTTTACAAGCACACTCTCCGCGAGGCGAACCGCCTGGGACTGGAGATCAGCCTGAACATCCAGAGCGGATGGAATCTCGGCGGGCCAATGGTGAAGGCGGAGGACGCGGCGAAGAAACTGGTGTGGTCCGAGGCCAAAGTGAGCGGGCCGGGGAAGGTCGCGCAGCCGCTTCCAGAACCGAAGCACAAGGATTCCTACTATCGCGATTTGTTTGTGCTCGCATATCCGTTGAAGGCGGATGCCAAACCTCGCAAGCCGATCCAGAATCTCGCCGAGAAATCCATGGCGAAGACGCTCTTCTTTTCCGCGCCGGACACTTCGCCTTTGCTCACGGATGTTCCGGCGGAACCGGGCGAGGAGGACGTCCGTGTGGATGGCGTGGTTGATCTCACAGCGAAGCTGAAACCGAACGGCGCACTGGACTGGGACGCGCCAGCGGGCGACTGGCGGATCCTGCGCTTCGGCTGCACGGTCGGCGATCACTCGCGCGTCTCGACTTGTAGCGACGGATGGAACGGCTACGCGCTCGATGTGCTCGATCGCGATGCCTTCAAGCGCTATTGGGATGCGGTGGTCGAGCCGCTGATCGCCGATGCCGGGCCGCTCGCGGGAAAGACGCTGAAGTATCTCCACACCGACAGTTGGGAGGTCGAGGCGATCAACTGGACTCCGACCTTGCGCGAAGAGTTCAAGAAGCGGCGCGGCTACGACATGACTGCGTTTTTGCCCGTCGTCGCCGGAGCCATCGTGAACAACCGCGATGAGAGCAACCGCTTCCTGTTCGACTTCCGCAAGACGCTCGGCGATCTCGCCGTGGATCATCACTTCGCTCCGTTCCGCGAATGGTCGCACAAACACGGCATCGACATTCATCCCGAATCCGGCGGCCCGCACGCGGTGCCGATCGACGCCCAGCGCTGTCTCGGCCAGGATGACGCGCCGATGTCGGAATTCTGGGCGTGGTCGTGGACGCATCGGGTCGGCGACAAGAACCGCTTCTTCGTCAAGCAGCCCGCCTCCGCCGCGCACACCTACGGTCATCCGCTCGTGCTCGCGGAAGGTTTCACCACCATAGGGCCGCACTGGCAGGAGACGCTCTGGGACAATCTCAAGCCCGCATTCGATCACGCGCTGTGCGAGGGATTGAACCGGCTCGTCTGGCATGCGTTCGTTTGCTCGCCTGATGAGATGGGCATTCCGGGGCAGCAGTATTTCGCCGGCACGCATTTGAACCCGAAGGTGACGTGGTGGAGCAAGTCCGCGCCGTTTTTCTCCTACATCAATCGCTGCCAGTTCATGCTCCAGCAGGGGCTGTTCGTCGCCGATGTCTGCTATTACTACGGCGATCACGTCCCGAATTTCGCGCAACTCCGCGCCAGCGATCCGGCGAGGCTCGGTGCGGGCTACGATTACGATGTGATCACCGAGGAGGCGATTCTCACGCGGCTTTCGGTGAAGGATGGCCGCGTGGTGTTGCCCGACGGAATGAGCTATCACGTGCTCGTGCTGCCGGAGCGCAAGGCCATTTCGCGCGCGGTGCTGCGGAAGGTGAACGAACTCGTCGAAGCCGGCGCGACGGTCATCGGATCGAAGCCGATCGAAGCGACCGGGCTGGCTGATTTTTCAAAAGCCGATGCGGAGGTGAAAAAAATCGCCGACGAGTTGTGGGGGGGCAAAACGGGCAAAGGCCGCGTGATTTCTGGAAAGACCACGCGCGAGTTTTTGATGGCTGACGGCGTGAAACCGGACTTCGAGTTCAGTGGCGCGAAAGAGGGAGCCGAGATCGGATACATCCACCGGGGCGATGGCGGGGCAGAGATTTACTTTGTCGCCAACCGCGCGAAACGCCCCGAGTCGCTGCAAGCCACGTTTCGCGTCGCCGGCAAAGCGCCGGAGTTGTGGGACGCGGTGACGGGCGAGCGCCGGTTCGCCGCCGCCTATAGCCAGGCCGATGGACGCACCACTCTGCCGATCGAGTTTGCGCCGTGCGGATCGGTGTTCGTCGTTTTCCGTGAACCCGCCGCCGCGCATCCTGCAAAGGGCGGGAGCAACTATCCGACATTTACGCCAGCGCAGGAAATCACCGGGCCGTGGACGGTGAAGTTCGATCCGAAATGGGGCGGACCGGATTCAGCGACGTTCGATCAACTCGTGAGCTGGACGACGCGTCCCGAGCAGGGCATTCGATTTTATTCCGGCACGGCGAAGTATCGAAAAACCTTCGACCTGCCCGCGGGCCTTGCGGGCAAGCCGCTCTCGCTCGATCTCGGCAACGTCCGTGAACTTGCCGAGGTGCGCATCAACGGCAAATCGCTCGGCGTCGTCTGGGCACCGCCTTTCCGGGTCGATCTGCCCGCCAACATGAAGCCGACTGGCAACGTCCTCGAAATCGAAGTCGTGAACTTCTGGCCAAACCGGATCATCGGCGACGCGGCGCTGCCGCCCGAGAAGCGACTCACGAAAACAAACATCCGCAAGCTGACGAAAGACACGCCGTTGATCGAGTCCGGTTTGCTGGGTCCGGTGACGTTGCAGGAACGCCACTGAGCCTCAACGCGGCCAGCAGAGATTTGCGCCTTTCATCTGCTCGACAGAGCAACACAAGTCGTCGGACACAAAAAACGTTGCTAAGAATTGCATCAGGCGCAGATTCGAGTTGTGAGCAACAACCCCACCCGCCTGCCTCATTTGAATTGTTGGAGGGAACAGGCGATACTTTTGTCGAGCCGGACAGCTCAACCCCCGATGCGCAAAATTCTTCCATCCTTCATCGCCTTCAAGCGCCTCTTGTTCCTCTTATTTGCAATCGTGTGCTGGTTTTCTGGACCCGCCGCATTTGCCAACGACCCGGGCGGCGGCACCGCCGGAAGCGGGGCGAGTGTGACAATCACCGGCACGAGCAGCAGCAGCAGCACGGTGACGCTTTCCAACGGTGTAATCTCCGCGACGATTCAGAAGTCCACCGGCAGGGTGACTTCCTACACGTTCAACGGAACGCAGATGCTCGATACGAGTGGACAGATTTACTACAGCATGGACGGCGGGGCGACCTTCGACGTGCCCAGCGGTTGCGTTTATTCCTTGGTCAACAGCTCGACGAACTCGATCGAAATCTCGTGCAAGCGCACATGGAACTCATCCGCGGGTTATCGGCATAACCTCGACATCGACCTTCATTACATTCTGCGCCGTGGAGATACGGGCGTTTACACTTATGCGGTGCTGGAGCATCCCGCAACTTATCCGTCAACAAGCTTCGGGGAATTCCGCCTCGTGTGGAAACTTCCGCATGACTCGACAAATTTCTACTTCGAACGGGCGTATGTGGACTCTGCGAGGAATTGGAAACAAGAGAGCTATTACGATTTCACACATTCCACCGCGATGGGTATTCCCGAAATTCTTAAACTCTCCGGCACGAGCTGGAGCGGCGTGCTGGGGTCGGGCTATGACTGCAAATACAGTTACGCCGCAGAATATCAAAGCATCGGGACGTGGGGGCACGCGAGTAATACAAACAAGAAAGGGGTTTGGATCGTGCCGGGCGGATGGGATTACTTCAATGACGGTCCTGTCATGCAGGACCTGACGATCGCGGAGAGCTATCTGCTAATTCATTTTGGCCGCGATCACTTTGGCGGATCGGGGACAAGTCTCGCGGCGGGAGAGTCGTGGAAGAAACTCTATGGCCCGTTTCTTCTTTATTGCAACACCACCGGCACTACTACCAATGCCGGCGATGCGCTATGGGCGGATGCGAAAGCTCAGTCGGCTGCGGAACAGGCCGCGTGGCCTTATTCGTGGATGACAAACACCGACTACCCGCTCGCAGCCGGACGCGGCACCGTGACCGGCACGCTGGTTGTAAACGACGCGCTGAAGCATTCGCTCACCGGCTCCAACGCATGGGTCGGAGTGGCGTTGCCCGAGGACACAAGTGGAAACTGGCAGTATCAGAACAAGAGTTATCAAACTTGGGTGAGAGCCGATGGCTCGGGCAATTTCGTCATTCCGGACATCCGCCCTGGAACTTATACCCTTTACGCATTTGTGGACGGAGCGGTCGGCGAGTTCTCCAAGACGCCAGTCACCGTGACGGCAAATGCGACCAACGCACAGGGAACCGTTACTTGGAATGTGCCTCATCCCGGCGCAAGCATTGCGTGGGAAATAGGAGTCCCAAATCGCAGCGCCAAGGAGTTCAAACATGGGAACGATTACTTCATCCCTTACCTTTGGAACACTTACTTGACCGAGTTATCCAACCCGCTTGTCTATACGGTCGGTTCGAGCAACTGGTCCTCCGACTGGAACTACGCCCACGGGGCCATGGCGACCACGGGAACGGATGGCACGACGACTTACAGCGGATGGAACTGGCAGGTGAACTCCAATCTGCCTGCCATTCCATCCAGCGGCAATGCCGTACTTACCGTCGCGGTGGCAAGCTCGCAATACGCACGGCTCTTCCTTTACATCAACAACGATACCTCCTCCTTTGCCCGCATCTCTCCGGCAAATCAGGGAGGCAACGCCCTTCTTAGGCAAGGCATACACGCCAAGTATTCGGTGGTCTATATCACCATACCCGTCTCGAAGCTCAATGTGGGTAATAATACCTTTACCTTCAGCCAGGGTGTTTCGGACTCGGGTGCCCACGTCATGTATGACTACCTCAATCTTGAACTGCCGCCCTTTCCGCCGCCGCCGCCTTCCTCCGGCCGGAGCATTACTTGGGGCAGCGCGCCGCCATCCAGCGCCTGGGACAACGGTTTGACCAATAGCTTTGTGACAAGCGGGTCGGCGACCAGCTTTGGAACTGGGGACCAGGTCACCTTCGACAATACCGGATCGAGCACGAACCCGGTTACTTTATCCGGAACGATGGAACCTAACGTGGTGAACGTCGCGGGAACCAAGAGTTACACCTTCGGAGGAAGTGGTTCGCTCGTTGGCGAGATGTCGCTTGTCAAGTCGGGCACGGGCAAACTTACAATCACGGGAAGCAACAGCTTTGCCGGTCCGACGATCATCAACGGAGGCACGATCGCATTTGGAAACGACGCGGCCAATACTTATGGCTTGGGCACGAGCGACGTGACACTTAACAGCGGGACGCTGACGATGTACACAGCAGCCAACAACGGGACAAGCAGCACGGGTTCATGGGACATCAATGTCCCGTCGGGAGCGACCGGCACGCTGAACACCGACTGGCGATGCACTCTTGCAGGCAAACTGCTCGGAGGTGGAACATTTAACTACGTCATTCCTTCCGGCAGTGTCCGTTCCGACATCCATGGCGACTGGTCCACCTTTGGCGGGCGGATCAATGTGACTACGACGGGTGCGTCCGGCGATTTCCGCATGGACCTCGATTACAATTGGCCGGGCATTCCATCGGCATCGCTAAATCTGGGAGCCAACATATCAGCCTATTATTGCGGCAATCTTAACCAAGGGAACGGCACGATCGTCCCGATTGGAGAACTCATGTCCACGGGAACTGGAATGACGCTTAGAGGTGGCGGTATTGGCGGACGACAGATAACTTACCGCATAGGAGATCGCGATACGGACGCGACATTTGCCGGGAGCATTCTTGAGCAGGCAAACGGCCTGACAAACGTCACCAAGACGGGACTCGGAACGTGGACTCTGTCGGGATCGTCGAATTACTTGGGACAGACAACTGTCGAGTCGGGAACTCTCCTGCTAAGCGGCACCATCATTAACCCTGTGGATGCAATGGTAATGACGGACGCCGTGTTCAAGCTGTCCGGCAACGGCCGCCTCGTCGTGCCTTCCATGTATATCGCGGATGGCGGAACATTGACCGGGAGCGGCACGGTCGATGGCAGTATCATTAACGACGGATTGGTTTCCTGCTCAGGCGGTTCGTTAAAGGTGACCGGCGACGTGGTGAACAACGCGTCCATGCGCTTCACCGGGGCCTCGGCCCTTGTGGTCACGGGAACTCTCACCAATTACGGCGTGCTTGACATCATGACCGGCTCGCAACAATTGCCGGAGAATTTCGCGAACTACAGCGTGGTCTTGGACTCGTCCGCAGTCCGAATGCAGAGTTTCGTTCGCTCCGGCACGACCTTGCAGTTCACCATTCAGTCTGCTGTCGGACACAACTATCAACTGCAAAAAACCGTGACCTTGAATCCTCCGAGTTGGACCAACCTTGGGCAAGCCCAGGCGGGCAACGACGCGGTGCTCACCTTTGCGGAGCCGGGCATGACCGGGGCGAGGGGATTCTACCGGATTCAAGTATCGCCGTGAGATGGGACCGGGGGTGTGATTAAAAGTGAAAATGGAAACCGGGTGTCGTTGAGAGTGGTGCCGTCTGGACTGGCGCCTCAAGGAGCGGCGCGCTTGCAGTCGCCGGCCCAAACCGCCGCGCGAAGCGCCATTCCAAAGTTCCCGGCCACGATGATGTTTGCGCTGCGCGGCTGGTATTTTGGTCGGCGGCTGCAAGCACGCCGCTCGTGTGCCCGGCATGGGCATGGACTCGTCAGAAGAAAGGAAATGACCGGAGATAGTGACAACAACCGTAGCGAAGGACAAGGCGGGTGCCGCGAGGCCCTCAGCGCGAAAGAAGTCCGTAGCAAAGGCACGACCGTAGGAACACGAACAGGCAGTGAGGCCGCGATGCGGGCGATGAGCGTGCGAGAAAACGCGAAATCCAACCGTCACCGAAAGACGCATCGGGTAGAGCCTGGCGGCACGGGCCGAAAGTCCATGCACCTTACCCGGGGAGGCCTCTCCCGTGAGAATGGGGGAGGAGTCAGCAGAGGCCCCGTTCGGCTACGCTCAGGGCAGGCTCCGTAGTGAGGAAAGCCGGGGAAACCCGGAAGGAGCGAAGGGCCGAAGAACCAGCAGAAGGCGATCAACCGACCGACTGCGGGAGGCGTGGCGCGAAGTCGCCCGAAACAACGGAGGACTTGCAACTGCGGCAGGTTCCCCTGTTTGCGGAGAGGAAACGTGCCGGTGGAATCCGGCATGTGCGCCCACCGCGGACGGCAAGCCATCCACCCGCGCGAAAGGAGGCGCAAGATGATGCCCGAAGATGAAACCAAGGAGCCGAACCTCGAAAGAGTGTTGGAGAAAGAAAACCTCCGGGTCGCGTGGCAAGCGGTGAAAGCCAACGGCGGCGCACCCGGAGTGGATGGAATGGACATTGAGGAAACGGCCGCACACCTCCGCGTCCATTGGGAAGCGATCGAAGCCAAACTATCCCGACTTTCGCAACTGGGGGGAAGGTGATCGCGCAAGTTGCTGATAATCAGATCAGGCAATTCAAAGGTCTCCCCTACAGAGCCGGGATGGATTCCGCTTGGGTTTTGATAAGTTTCAAGTCAGCGGTGATACGCGGCGGCTTTTGGGCAGGGAGTTGGAGGCCGAGCAAATCCAGGAGCATGCGGTGGTCTTTTTCGGGCTGGGTGTATCGGGCGAAGATCAGGCATCGCCCGTCGGTTGTGGGGAAGTAAGCGTCGAGCATCTGGATGGTTGCCAGTTTTTCGATCACCGCGCGCGGGGTGAGTCCCGGGGCGTGTTTGCGCAGGCGATGCCGCAGGGTCACGTGAGCCGAGGGGCCGGGAGGCCCTGAGACAGACTGCCGCAGGCAGCCCGAAGGGTGCCGGAGCCGGGAGGCGAAGGCATCAACGCAATAGGCCAGGAACGCGACGAAGATGTGAGCCTCGATGCGGTGGTCAAGCTGGTGGTGGATGGGCCGCACGGAGAGGTCGCCTTTGAGGTTGTGGAAGGCTTCT
This sequence comes from uncultured Verrucomicrobiae bacterium, assembly GCA_963751395.1. Taxonomy (GTDB): domain Bacteria; phylum Verrucomicrobiota; class Verrucomicrobiia; order Chthoniobacterales; family Chthoniobacteraceae; genus CAVVUC01. The sequence goes on from CAVVUC010000002.1 coordinate 1,461,658, forward strand.
TCGATTTGGGTGAGCAGCATGTAGAGCTGCCAGAGCACGGCGGGGTCTTTGTCGCAGAGGTTGCTGCGAAGCAGGTAGCAGCCTTCGCGGCGACGGGCTTCCCGCAGTTTCTTTTTGCGCAGGGAGCAATCGAGTTTGCCTTCCGGGCTGACCCCGACCTCCACCAGTCGCCAGCCGGCAGGCGAGTCGCTTTTGGCCTGCCCGAGCTTGATGAGCAGCTCGTCGCGTTTGACCTCCATGGCCTGGAGTTCCTTCAGGCGCTTCCAGAGTTTTTTGAGCTGGCGTCGGCGCATGGATCTCTCTTTGGCAATGCGGTCATGGCTCCGGGCCAGCACGTAAAGCTCGCCACCCTGCGGCAGGAGTTTGACCTCCACGCCTTCGCGCACGTTTTCCCAGGAACATTGGGCCAGCTCTTTTTCCAATCCCGCAAGCCGGCCTTTGGGCGTCCCCACCAGATAGTAAACCGGCGGATCGCTCTCGCGCATTTCTTCGAGCACCTCCTCGGTGGGGATGCCACGGTCCATGATCCAAATGCGTTCGGCCTTGCCGTATTGGTCCCGTATCTTTTTCAGGAAGTCGCGCAGCGTCGTTTTGTCCGGCAGCACTTCGTAAGCCAGCGGAAAGCCCTCGGGAGTCACGATCAAGGCAATGACCACCTGCACGCAGTCGGAACGTTTGTCGCGCGAGTATCCGAAGCGGCGCAGCCCGGTTTTTTCCTCCGGCGGATCGCTCTCAAAATACGTGCTCGTCAGGTCGTAGAGCAGGACCTCGTATTGGACCCCGAAGAGGTCTTTCCATTTCGCGGTGAGGTGGTCGAAAAGCTTCCCCTTGTGCTCCAGAAGCAGATCGAGCGTGCGGTAGAGCTTGTCCTTGGCCGCAATCGCGTCGTCCTCGCCGAGCAGATCGCCCATCGCCGTGTTGGCATACCAGTGGCGGTGCAGGTGCCATTCGCTGCCGGGAGCAATGAGCCGGCCGGCCACCAACACCTCCAGCGCATGTTCCCAATCGGTGCCCTCGCGCGAACACCCCAGCTTCTCGCGCCAGAACTCCCGCAGCCCCAACTGCCCCCACAGCTCGGTGAACAGCCAGCACGCCCCCCACTGGCGCGGACGCTTGAGCACGAACTCCGAGAGCCTCACCCCGACCGCGTCGGCCACCGTCGCGGGGATCTCCCGATCCGAACTGAACAGCGCCAGGCTGCCCTGTTCGCCGCGCTCCTGGTCGAATACCTCAATGGTGCGAATCCAAGCCTCGCGCTGGCTGTCGTTGATTTCCCCAAGATACAATACCGGCCGCTGGATCATCTTCCCTCCGGCGCACCGCCGGTTTTCCATGATGCTCCAATAGCGGTGTTCCTTGCCGTCTTTTCTGCGCCGATTGCATTTCAAATACATGACGCCTTCGCATGGTAGTCACAAAAATCATGTTGGGAAGAGCCTGACGATCAAGCGTGCGGCCCGGCAGGCGTTGACGAATCGGGCTGAACCTGGCCCAACTCAGCAGATCATGGCCGTCAATACTTCGAGCTGGTTTGTTCACGCGCGCTCCAACACCGTTTGAGGAATTGCCGATTCATCCGCGGAACGAGCCTTTTCGGGTGCGAAGAAAAGAGCCGCCGCAGATTTTTCATTGCTTTCGCGGGCAAATCCTTTTTCCTCGGCGGATGCGCAAAACCAAGATCATTTGCACGCTGGGACCTGCGACGGATTCGGCGGATACGCTCCGGAAGCTGGTCGAGAACGGGGCGAACATTTTCCGACTGAACATGAGTCACGCGCCGCACGACTGGGTGCGAAAACTGGTTCCGCGCATCCGCGCGGTCGCCATCGAACTCAACACGATCGTCTCCGTGTTGATGGACACTCAAGGGCCGGCGATTCGCACCGGGGATCTGGCCACGAAGCTCGATCTCAAGCCGGGCGAGATTTTTGAATTCACCGTGCGCGGCGAGCACAGCGAGGAACAGCATTCGGTGGATGTGAATTACGATGGCCTTGTGGATGACATCTCCGTCGGCTCCACGGTGCTCGTGGACAACGGGGTGATTCACTTGAAGGTGCTCGATAAGCAGAAGAACCGGATTCGCTGCGAAGTGCTGACCGCAGGCACGCTCGGATCGCGACGGCACATCAATCTTCCGGGCGTGAAGGTGAATCTGCCGCCGCTGACCGAGAAGGATCTGGCCGATGTTGCGCTTGGCGCGGAACTGGGCGTGGACATGGTTGCGCTGAGTTTTTGCCGCGAGGAAAGCGACGTGGATGCGCTGCGCAAGGTTCTCCGCGAGCACGACAGCGGTGCCCGGCTGATCGTGAAAATCGAGGACCAGAGCGCGTTGAAAAACATCCACGGCATCATCGCAAAAGCCGACGCGGTGATGATTGCGCGCGGCGATCTCGGCATCGAGTGCCCGATGGAGGAACTGCCGATCATCCAGCGGAAAATCATCAAGCTCTGCCTGAGAATCGGGCGGCCAGTGATCGTTGCCACGCACATGCTCGAGTCGATGATCGTCAATCCGGTTCCGACCCGGGCCGAGATCACGGATGTCGCGAATGCCGTTTACGAACAGGCCGATGCGATCATGCTCAGCGGTGAAACGTCCGTGGGCAAGTATCCCGCCGATTGCGTCGAGATTCTCAATCGCGTTGCAATGCGGATCGAGCGCAGCGGCGGTGCTGGCTATGCGGCCGACGCGCAGTTTTCCGATGACCGCCAAAAGACCGTGCGCTCGGCGGTGGTCCTCGCGAACTCACTGTCCAGAGCGAAACTCGTGGTCTTCACGCGCCACGGAACGATGGCCAACTATGTTTCCAATCTGCGCCCGTGGCCCGCGCCGATTTTTGCTTTCGCCCCGAACATTGAAGTGTGCCGGAAGCTCGCGCTGAATTGGGGAACGTACCCGCAGTTGATGGCCTTCGACCCGAATCCGAACCGTACGATCGGTGCGGCGGAGAGGTTGCTGGTTGAAAGCGGCCTCGCAAAAGCAGGCGATCATCTCGTGATTCTGAGCGATATGATGGCTGGCGAGAAGCGCTTCGATTCGATCCAACTACGAGTCGTCGAGTAAAACGAAAAGGGCCGGGAATCAATCCCGGCCCCTTTGCGATTTTGAAGTTTGCTTGCCGTTAATTCGAGCCGTGAACGACCTCGATGGGCTTTTCCTTTTTCTGGAGAGCCCGTCGAAGCTTCAGCAGTGCGATGTTTTGCAACTGCCGGATGCGTTCGCGGGTGACTCCGAATTTCTTGCCCACTTCTTCGAGCGTCTTCGGCTTGCCGCCGTCCAGCCCGAAGCGCGAGAAAATGATCTTCTTTTCGCGTTCGTCGAGAACGGAGATCAAGTCGCCCACCTCGTTGCGGAGGTTGTCGTCGCGAAGCAACTCAAACGGAGTTTGCGCGTCTTCGTCACCGACGATCTCACCGAATTCCGTTGAGTCGTCGTCGCTGATCGGGGCATCGAGGGATGCCGGACGAATCGAGACGGTCTTCAACTGGGAAACCTTTGCTGGCGAAAGCCCGACTTCCTCGGCGAGTTCTTCGTCGGTAGGTTCCCGGCCAAGTTCCTCGCTCATCTGGAGCGACACGCGGCGCATCTTGGAAATCTTATCAACAAGGTGAACCGGCAGCCGGATCGTCTTGCTCTGGTTGGCAAGTGCGCGTTTGATGGATTGCTTGATCCACCACGCGGCATAAGTGCTGAGTTTGCCGCCCTTTTTCGGGTCGAAGCGTTCCACGGCTTTCATCAAACCGATGTTGCCTTCGGAAATGAGGTCGAGCAGCGGCAACCCGAGGTTGCTGTAGTCGTGGGCAATTTTCACCACAAGTCGCAAGTTGGAGCGGATCATTAAGGAGCGCGCCTCTTTGTCGCCTTTCTTGATGCGAGCAGCGAGACGAATCTCATCGGCAGGCGTGAGCAGCGGGATTTGCCCAATCTCGCGGAGGTATATTTTAATTCCAGAATCTGTATCTTCGGCAGCCATAAGGTTATGCCCCTTGTGGGACTTTGTTCATTGTCTCTCTTCTGTTAATACGTGTAACGGTTGCTTTTCGGATGAATGATGCTAGCGAATCAAAAAATAATTAACAACCTTAAACATTGCCCGATTTTGGACGCACCGATTCCCTGGATGTTCAAATCTTTTTACTTTCAAGGGTGATTTTGTCAGATTTCCTAACGTGACAGCAATAATCAGGCTTGTTCGAATACTCGACCGATCAGGACAATGAGCCTCGCGATTTTGCACGTAACGCACTCGGTGAACCCGGATAGCGGGGGGACGGTCGAGGCGCTCAAACAGGTCGGGCTGGTTCATCGCGATATGGGTCACACGGTGGAGGTCGTTTCGCTGGACAGATCGTCGGATACATGGTTGCGTGAATTCCCCCTGCCGACTTTTGCGCTGGGGGCTGACCGCGACGGCGGCGGGTCGTATGGGTATTCGTCGAAGATTGTCCCATGGTTGCGCGAGAATCGGAAAAGGTATCGCGCGGTGATCAGCCACGGGCTCTGGCAATATCACGAGCGCGCGGTTCACAGCGCGCTTCGCGGCACCACGACGCCTTACTATGTTTTTCCGCACGGGATGTTGGATCCTTGGTTTCGTCGGACTTATCCGCTCAAGCACTTAAAAAAGCAGCTCTACTGGATGTGGGCCGAGTACCGTGTCTTGCGCGACGCGCGGGCTGTGCTCTTCACCTGCGAAGAGGAGCGGCTCCTGGCCCGAAATACTTTCAGGCCGTATTGCGTTCGCGAGCGGGTGGTTCCCCTAGGCATCGCCGCGCCGGAGGGAGATCCGGAATCGCAAAAGCGCGCATTCTTCGACAAATTCCCCGCCCTCGAAGGCCGGCGGCTTCTTTTGTTTCTTGGAAGGCTGCACGCCAAGAAGGGCTGTGAAATGCTCGTCGAAACTTTCGCGCAACTCCAAAAAACCGATGCTCCGCCCATGCATCTGGTGCTTGCCGGACCTTGCGCCGATCCGGTGTATCTGGAAAAACTTCGCTCCCTGAGCGCACGGCTTTGTCCGCCCGATGCGGTTTCATTCCCCGGAATGCTCTCCGGCGACCTCAAGTGGGGGGCATTCCATGCGTCGGAAGTCTTTGTGCTGCCCTCGCATCAGGAGAACTTTGGCATCGCAGTCGTCGAGGCGCTGGCGAGCGGACTGCCTGTCCTGATTTCCAACGAGATCAACATCTGGCGCGAGATCGAGCAGGGCGGTGCCGGTCTGGTTGAGAGCGATGATGTGCCGGGCACGTTGAGCCTTCTCACTCGATGGACGAATCTGAGCGCCGAAAAACGGCAGGCGATGCGGCAGGCGGCGCGTGTTTGTTTCCTCGAACGGTTCGAGATTCAACGAACTGCAAAGGAATTGTTGAATGTGATTTCTCCGCCTTAAGCGGACATAAAAAGCCGTCCGCGTTTTAATGGAATTTTAACGGGTTTCAACCCACGTTTAATTAACGCTCTCGTGCGTTATTGTCCGATCCTGCGGGTAAATGAATGAACGCGATTTCATCCAACTGGCGCTTTACCTGGCCCTGCTCGTTGGCCTTACACCACTGCTCGGAAAGTTCATGGCCCGGGTTTTCCAAGGCGGGCGCACTTTCCTCTCGCCGCTGCTGGGGCCGGTTGAGCGTTTGATTTACAAACTGGGCGGTGTGGATGTGCGAGCGGGAGATGTCATGGATCGCGTATGCCTGCGCGCTGCTCGCCTTCAATATCCTCGGTTGCCTGCTCACGCTCGCGCAGTTGATGACGCAGGCATGGCTGCCGCTCAATCCCGCGCACCTTCCAAACGTGTCCTTCGCGCTCGCGCTGAACACAGCGGTGTCGTTCATGACGAACACCAACTGGCAGGCTTACTCCGGCGAATCGACGATGAGCTACCTCTCGCAGATGACCGGTCTTGCGGTGCATAATTTCACCAGCGCAGCGACCGGCCTTGCCGTGATGCTGGCGCTCGTGCGCGGGTTGACCCGAAAGCAGGCATCGACCGTCGGCAACTTCTGGGTCGATCTCACGCGCTCGACACTCTACGTGCTGCTCCCGCTGTCGTTTGCCTTCGCGGTCGTTCTCGTCTCGCAGGGTGTCGTGCAAAACTTCCGCAGCTACGACACTGCCACCCTGATCGCACCTTGCAAAACGCAGGTCGCAAAAACGGATGCAGGCGGCCAGCCGGTGAAAGACGCGCAAGGGAACGCGATCATGGAAGAGCAGACCGTGACCGGGCAGATCATTCCTCAAGGTCCAGCCGCTTCGCAGATCGCGATCAAGCAACTCGGCACCAATGGCGGCGGCTACTTCGGCGTGAACTCGGCGCATCCCTTCGAGAACCCGACGCCGCTCACCAACTTCTTGGAAATGCTCGCCATCCTCCTTCTGCCGAGTGCGCTCGTTTACAGCTTCGGCGTGATGGTCGGCGATACACGCCAGGGCTGGTCGATCTGGGCGGCGATGTTCGCGCTTTTCCTCGCGGGTTTCGTGATCGCGTGGGTTGCTGAAGTTCAGTCAAATCCTGCCACGGGACCAACGGCTTCGCTTGAGGGCAAAGAGCAGCGGTTCGGCGTGATGAACAGCGTGCTTTGGGCCACCGCCACGACCGACGCCTCGAACGGCTCCGTGAACGCGATGCACGACTCGTTGTCGCCGCTCGCCGGACTCGTCACGATCGTCAACATCATGCTCGGCGAAGTCGTCTTCGGCGGCATCGGAGCGGGCATGTATGGCATGCTTATGTTCGTCATCCTCACGGTCTTCATCGCGGGATTGATGGTCGGACGCACGCCCGAGTATCTCGGCAAAAAATTCGAGGCGGCAGAGATCAAGTGGGCCGTCGTGGCCGTGCTGGCGCCGTGTGTTTTGATCCTCGTTGGAGCCGCGATCGCTGTCTCGTGCGATGCCGGCACTGCCACACTCAACAACGCCGGCCCTCACGGTTTGAGCGAGATCGTCTATGCCTTCACTTCCGCCGCCGGAAACAACGGCAGCGCCTTCGCGGGCCTCGGAGCGAACACGAACTTTTACAACTACATGCTCGCAGCGATCATGTTTCTCGGCCGCTTCGCGATCATCGTGCCGGTGCTTGCCATCGCCGGCAGCATGGCGGGAAAAAAAGTCTCGCCACCCAGCGCAGGCACGTTTCCGACAACCGGCGCGACCTTCGCCGTTTTGCTTGTCGGCGTCATCCTCATCGTCGGCGCGCTCACTTTTTTCCCGGTGCTTTCGCTCGGCCCGATCGTCGAGCAACTCCTCATGTCCGCCGGACGCACATTCTGAACGAACCATCACGCATCGTTTCACACTTCAAAAACCATGAGCGCCAAGTCCCAATCCTCGATCCTCGATCCCGCGTTGCTGCGTCCCGCGATTCTCGATTCCTTCAAAAAGCTCGATCCGCGCGTGCAGTGGAAAAATCCCGTGATGTTCGTTGTCTTCGTCGGCTCGATCGTCACGACGATCATCACATTCGCGCACTTCAGCGGCTTCCATCTCCAGCTTGCGCTGTGGCTTTGGTTCACCGTGCTGTTTGCAAACTTCGCCGAGGCGATGGCCGAGGGGAGGGGAAAAGCCCAGGCCGCGGCGCTCCGCAAAATGCGAACAACGACGACCGCGCGCAGGCTCGTGAAAGAACGCGAGGAGCGCGTCGCCGCAAGCGAGTTGAAACGTGGCGATCTTGTTGTGTGTGAAGCCGGCGATGCGATCCCCGGCGACGGCGAAGTCATCGACGGCATCGCAAGCGTCGATGAATCCGCGATCACCGGCGAATCCGCGCCCGTCATTCGCGAGAGCGGCGGCGACCGCAGTGCAGTGACGGGCGGCACGCGGGTGATCAGCGACCGGATTCTCATCAGGATCACAAGCGAGCAGGGGAATACGTTCATCGACCGCATGATTTCGATGGTCGAAGGCGCGCGCCGACAGAAAACGCCGAACGAAATCGCCCTCGGTATTTTGCTCGTGAGTCTCACCGCACTTTTCATCCTCGCCGTTTTCACGCTGCCCGCGTTCGCGCACTACAGCGAGAAGGCGGCGGATCAACGCGGAGTCGTCGATGTGTCGCTGCCCGTGCTCTTGGCCCTGCTCGTCTGCCTCATCCCGACGACCATCGGCGGATTGCTGAGCGCGATCGGCATCAGCGGCATCGACCGCCTCGTGCGCCGCAACGTGCTCGCGACTTCCGGGCGCGCTGTCGAGGCCGCCGGCGACATCGACGTGCTGCTGCTCGACAAGACCGGCACGATCACGATGGGCAACCGAATGGCCTCCGCGTTTCTCCCTGCGCCCGGAACCACCGACGCACAACTCGCCGATGCCGCGCAACTCGCCTCGCTTGCAGACGAAACGCCCGAGGGCCGAAGCATCGTCGTGCTCGCGAAGGAGAAATACCAGTTGCGCGGTCGCGAAGTCGCCGAGCCTCACGCCGTGTTCGTTCCATTCACCGCGCAGACGCGAATGAGCGGCGTTGATTTCGCCGCGCTCGACGGACATCCCGCGCGCTCGATTCGCAAAGGCGCGGCTCAGTCGGTGCAAAACCATGTCGAGTCGCTCGGCGGCGTTTATCCACACGCCGTTACAAGAACGGTGGATGAAGTCTCCAAGCGCGGCGGCACTCCGCTCGTCGTTGCCGATGGCGCGCAAACGCTGGGAGTCATTGAACTCAAGGACATCGTCAAAGGCGGGATCAAGGAACGCTTCGCACAGCTCCGCAAAATGGGCATCCGCACTGTGATGATCACCGGCGACAATCCGCTCACCGCCGGGGCGATCGCCGCAGAGGCGGGCGTGGACGACTTCATGGCGCAGGCCACGCCGGAGGACAAACTGCGCCGCATCCGCGAAGAGCAGGCGCACGGACGTCTCGTGGCGATGACCGGCGACGGAACGAACGACGCCCCCGCGCTCGCGCAAGCCGATGTCGGCGTCGCGATGAACACCGGCACCCAGGCCGCGCGCGAGGCCGGCAACATGGTCGATCTCGACTCGAACCCGACAAAGCTCATCGAGATCGTCGAGATCGGGAAGCAACTGCTGATGACACGCGGTGCGCTGACGACTTTCAGCATCGCCAATGACGTGGCCAAATACTTTGCCATCCTCCCCGCGATGTTCGGAGCGCTCTATCTCGCCCAAGGCGCGGCGCATGGGCCGCTCGACGCGCTCAACATCATGCGTCTCCACTCGCCCGCGAGCGCGATCCTGAGCGCCGTCATTTTCAATGCACTCATCATCATTGCGCTCATCCCGCTCGCGCTGGCCGGCGTGAAATACCGCGCCGTCGGAGCCGCACAAGTCCTCACCCGCAACGTCCTCATCTACGGACTCGGCGGCATCATCGCGCCGTTCGTTGGGATCAAAGCCATCGACCTTGCCCTGGTCGCCCTTCATCTCGCCTGACCTATGAAAACCATTCTTCAATCCATCCGCATCCTGCTCGTGTTCACGTTGCTCACCGGTGTGCTCTATCCGCTCGCCGTCACCGGCATTGCAAAGGTGATGTTTCCAAAGCAGGCCAATGGTTCGCTCATCCTGGTGGGCGACAAGATCGTGGGTTCCGAGTTGCTGGCCCAGAAATTCGATGAGGCGAAATACTTCTGGCCGCGTCCGTCCGCTGCCGACTACGCGACCGTCCCCAGCGGCGCGGAGAATAAAGGACCCACCAGCGCCGATCTCGTGAAAGCCATAGGCGAACGCCGCGAGAAATATGGCAAGGACGCGCCGGGCGATTTGCTCACGGCAAGCGGCAGCGGGCTGGATCCGCATATCAGCCCGGCTGCGGCCAGGCATCAAGTCGTGCGTGTTGCCGCCGCGCGGAATCTGACCGCCGATCAAGTCTCCGCTCTCGTGGAAAGCTTCATCGAGCCGCCGCAGTTCGGTGTGCTGGGCGAACCGCGCGTGAATGTTTTGGCTCTGAATCGCGCGCTCGATGAATTAAAGTAGTCCCGTGAACGAAGCCAACCGCCCCGATCCCGATGCGCTTCTCGCCTCCATCCAAAAGGAGAGCGAGGCGGCGAAGCGCGGGCGGCTGAAGGTTTTTTTCGGAATGTGCCCCGGCGTTGGCAAGACCTACGCGATGCTGCAGGCGGCGCAGCAGAAGCAAAAGGAGGGTGTCGAGGTTCTCATCGGCGTGGTGGAGACGCACGGGCGGAAGGAGACCGGGGCGCTTCTCGAAGGGCTTGCGATTTGCCCGCGCGCCCAGGTCGAATACAAAGGTGCGACGATCGAGGAAATGGATCTCGATTCCATCCTGATGTGGCATCCGCCGCTTGTCGTGGTCGATGAACTGGCGCACACGAACGCGCCCGACTCGCGTCATCCGAAGCGTTATCAGGACGTGCTCGAATTGCTGGACGCGGGCATCGACGTTTTCACGACCGTCAACGTGCAGCATCTTGAATCGCGAGCGGACACCGTGCATCAAATCACCGGCGCGCCCGTGCGCGAGACGCTGCCTGATTCGGTGCTCGATATTGCGGATGAGATCGTGCTCGTCGATCTCACACCGGAGCAACTGCGAGAGCGACTCGCCGAGGGCAAGGTCTATCTCGGCGATCGGGCGGCGGCGGCGGCGGAGAATTTTTTCAAGGAAAGCAACCTCACGGCATTGCGCGAAATGGCGCTGCGTTATGTGGCCGAGCATGTCGATCGCGATTTGCGAGCCATCATGCGCACGGAGTCCATCGCCGGGCCGTGGAAGACCGGCGACCGGCTGCTCGTCGCGGTGAGCGCCAGTCCGTTTTCGGAAAAACTCATCCGCTACACGCGTCGTCTCGCCGCGACAATGGAGGCGACATGGATCGCTGCGAACATCGACACAGGGCGTGCTCTCGATGAAGCAGGGCAGACCCGCCTGACCCGCTACCTCACGTTGGCCCGCCAGCTCGGAGCGGAGGTGATTTCGACTCCCGGCACCGACATCGCGGAAACGCTGCTGCGACTGGCGCAGCAAAACAACGTCTCGCAAATCGTCCTCGGCAAACCGATGGGGTATTCGTGGGTACACTGGCTCGGACGCCGGTCGCCTGTCGATTGGCTCATCCGCAACAGCGGCGACATTGACATTCACATGATCCGCTCCGAGGAAGTGTCCGAAGCCGTGCCGGGAACGTCAGGGCGTCAGAGCGACGGCTCGCTTTTGCGCGAATTCGGGATTGCTGCCGGCACCGTCGCAGCGGTGACGCTGGTCTGCCTCGTGGTCTATACGTTCATCGGTTACTGGGCCATCTCGCTTGTCTATCTGCTCACCGTCGTCCTTGCCGCCACGCGGCTTCGCAGATGGCCGACCTTGTTTCTCGCGGCTCTTAGCGCGTTGTTATGGAACTTTCTCTTTATTCCGCCGCGCTTCACTTTTTCCATCCGCGAAGTGCATGACTTCATGATGTTCGGCACCTACTTCGTCGTTGCGCTGGTCGTCGGGCATTTCACCACGCAGCTTCGCGACCGCGAGCAATCCGAGCGCAAACGCGAGGCCCGGGCCACAGCGCTCTACCGCCTCACACGCGAACTCGCCGCGAGTTCCGATACAAACAGCGCGCTTCAAACCGTGATGCGTTTGATCGGGGAAACCTTCGGCGCAACAGCCGCCGTGCTGCTTCGCGACGGCGCGGACATCAAGCCGCATCCGGCTGGCACGCTCACAATTTCCTCCAAGGAAGAAGGCGTGGCCGCGTGGGTGTTTCAAAAGAAGCAGCCGGGCGGGCGATTCACCGACACACTCCCCGGCGCGGAGGCCCTGCATCTGCCGTTGCTCGCTGGCGGTCAGGCCGAGGGCGTGCTCGCCGTGAAACTGCCAGGCGTTCCGGGAATCGAGCAGCGCGAATTGCTGGAAGCCTTCGCCGCCCAGCTTGCCGTTTTCCTGGAGAAGGATCGCGCCGTACAAAAGAGCCGTGAAGCGCAGGTTGCCGCGCACAGCGAGAAGCTGCAGAAGACACTTTTCGATTCCGTCTCTCATGAACTCAAGACGCCGCTTGCTGCGATGTCCGCGGCTTTGGAACAACCGCAGCCCGATTGCGCCGAACTCCGTCAGGCAGTGCGCCGGCTCTCGAAAACCGTCGATCATCTTCTCGATGTCACGCGCATCGAAAGCGGCCAGCTCAAGCTCCATCGTGAATGGTGCGAGCCTGCTGAATTATTGCAGGAGGCCATCGGTGCTGCGCATCTCGGCTCGCGCGAAGTGCGGGTGAATGTTCCGCCAAATCTCCCGCCGATGCTTGTCGATCCGGGCCTCATCGTTCAGGCGCTCGTGTCGCTTCTCACGAATGCCGCGACTTACAGCCCGCCCGACCAGCCGATCGAGGCAAGCATTGCCCGCGATGAAGCGCAGCTTGTTTTCTACGTTGCCGATCGCGGCGCAGGTCTGGCTCCCGGCGAGGAGGTCAGGGTGTTCGAGAAATTTTACCGCGGCACGGGCAAACCGACAGGCGGCCTCGGTCTCGGTCTCGCGATTGCGAAACAACTCGTCGAAGCGCACGGTGGAACGATGACTGCACGGAATCGATCCGATGTTGGAGCGCGTTTTTCCATTCGCCTTCCGCTCGGTGAACCAATGCAGCTCCCCGCCGAAACCGCCCCATGAATCCCTCGGCGCTCATCATCGACGACGAAATTCAAATCCGCCGTCTGCTCCGTGTCGCACTGGAAGCAGCGGGTTACACAGTGAATGAAGCTGACAACGGACAGAGCGGCCTTGCAGAGGTCGCTTATCGCCGGCCCGACGTGATCCTGCTCGATCTCGGCCTGCCCGATCTCGACGGCATTGAGGTGCTCAAGCGGCTCCGCGAATGGAGCGAAACGCCGGTGCTCATCCTGTCGGTGCGCGACCGCGAAGAGGACAAGGTCGTCGCGCTCGATGCGGGCGCGGATGATTACGTGACGAAGCCGTTCAGCACTCCCGAGCTTCTCGCGCGACTCCGCGTCGCGCAGCGCCGCGCGAAGCCGCTGGAAGAGACGGCGACTTTCACAATGGGCAAGCTCCATGTCGATCTCGTTAGCCGCCGCGTCACGCTGGACGGCGAGGAGGTAAAACTCACCGCCACCGAATACGCGCTGCTCCGATTGTTCGTGCGGCATGCCGGGCGCGTGCTGACCCACCGGCAAATCCTGCGCGAAATCTGGGGGCCGAAATCCGAGGAGCACAGGCAATACCTCCGCGTCTATGTCACTCATCTCCGTCGCAAGATCGAATCCGATCCAGCGAGTCCGTTGCTGATCAAGACCGAAACCGGCATCGGCTACCGCTTCGCATCTCCTGATGCGTGATTGTTAGAAAGGGCTTCCCAGCAGAGTGAATGGCGCTCATGCTGACTCGGATAAACTTAGAGTCCGATGAAACAGAAACCTACCCGCCTTGCACGGTTTCTACTGACGCCGTTCCTGCCCCTATTCCCTTCCACTCTGCGCCGCTGAAGATGCGTTACTTCATGCTGCACATCCTATTCGGGGCACCCTTGAGCGACTAGTATCTACTTGCATACGTCCGAGTATTTACCTGCAAAGCTCTTCGCGCGGAAATTGACCTTCGTCCACTCGAAGGGCGCGGCGTCCTCATTGTAGGCGGCGATGAACGCGTCGATCTGCGCGATCAACTCCTTGACCGAACGAAAGCTCGCCCCGCGCAGCGCCTTGGCCGTAAGGATGCTGAACCACACCTCGACCTGATTGAGCCAGGAGGCGTGCGTGGGCGTGAAATGGAAATGCACGTTGGGATGCGCCTTGCGCCATGGCTCCTGCTCCACGCGATGGGTGCTCAGATTGTCGAGGATGACGTGCAGTTCCCTGTCCGGATGCGCGGCGACCAGCCGGTCCATGAAGGCCAAAAACTCCACCCGTCGCTTGCGTTTGAAATGGCCCCCGAGCACTTGCCCGGTGGCCACATTGAGCGCGGCAAAAAGAGTGCTCGTTCCATGGCGTTTGTATTCATGGGCAAAGCCGGTGAGCGCCCGGCCGTCAGGCATTTTCAGCCAGCCCTGCGCGCGCTCCAGAGCCTGGATGCAGGGCTTCTCGTCGAAACTCAAGACGACCGCATTCTGCGGTGCCGCAAGGTAAAGGCCGACCACGTCGGCGGCCTTCTGGGCAAACTGCGGATCGGTGGAAACGCACCAACTGCGCCTCCGCTTGAGACTGATCCCGAGGGTGCGCAGCACCCGCCAGACCCGATCCGCGCTCACCTCCAGCGCCCGGGCCAGCAACCGTCCATCCCAGCGGACGTGCCCGGCCGGCGCGGGCCGGTCAAGTTGCGCGAGCAGGCGGGCGCGAAACTCATCCTCATCGAGCGTGGGCGGGCGTCCCGGACGATGATCATCATGCAAGCCGCTCAAGCCCTCGCGCTCGAAGCGCGTGCGCCACTTGCTCACCATCGCCGGCCCCACTTGTAATTGCCTGGCGATCTCCTTTGAGGCCATTCCTTCGGCGGCGCGCAGGATGATTTGGGCGCGTTGCAGATGGCGCGCTTGGCCTTTGGGTTTGTGCAGGGTCGCTTGCAGTTGCTGCCGCTCGTCCCGGCTCAGTGTAATCTCAGTCGCATGCTTGGGCATGCTTTCCATCTTTGTTACGCTCCATATTTATGCAAGTAGATACTAGCTCCCAGATTTCGGGCACCCCAAGCTTCTGCCTGCCCGGCCATCAACAGTGCATTTGAAATACTCGTGCTTTAACAGGGCTTTTGATGCAATTGCCCTGAGCGGTACCGCCGCATCCATTGACAAAACTTCCCGCTGTTTCGATAATGGAAGCCGATGAGTTTGGATTTGAACAACCTGCTGCGCGACTGGCCGCACGAGCCCGGTCAGATCAAAGTGCGCAAGATTTTCGGCGAAGACGGCAAGGAAAAGGTGCAGTTGCGGATCGATCTCGGGTTGATCCAGATGGACATGACCGGGCGCCCTGACGGGCAAAAGCCGCACGGGGCCGAGTCGCTCCTCGCTTATCACCAGCGCCGCGCCCGCGAGAAGGAATTGATGGGCGAACCTTACGTGCTCACCGCCGACGAATGCGGCGAGTTGCAGCAGGAGGGCATCCAATACTACCACCGATACATCAGCCTCTTTCAGTTGAACGATTTCGTCGGCGTTGTGCGCGATACTCAGCGCAACCTCGACCTTTTCCAGTTCGTCTCGGAGCACGCAGAGCGCGACGAAATCGCGTTGTCACTGGAACAGTTCCGCCCTTACGTGATGATGATGAACACGCGTGCCAAGGCCTCGATCGAACTCGAGCGCGAAAATTTCTCCGAGGCCATCCGCCAGATCGAGCGCGGGCGCGACAAGATCGTTGCGCTGTTAAACGAATCCGGGAGCCCGGAGATGGCAGCGAAGAGCCCGGAGATCGGGTTCCTCGAGGAATGGCTCCAGGAAGTCCGGTCGAAAAGGCCGCTCTCGAAGCTGGAGTTGCTCAAGAAGGAAATGGAAAGCGCGATCGCCCTCGAGGCGTACGAGCGGGCTGCGGAATTGCGCGACCTCATCAAGGCGCACGGCAGGAAGAGAAATGTGGAATGACTTGAATTCTGTCATTCTGCTTCCATAACTCCTGTTCCTGCATCCGATGAAAAAGCACCTCTGGTTTCTTCCTGTCGTTTTCCTTTGCGCCTGCGGCAAACAATCCTCCACTCAACCGCCGGCCAGCTCCGCGATCAAAGACGCGCCCGTCGTGGTCGAGCAGAGCGGCGAGCCTGATCCCATCGCAGTCGGGGGCGCGCTGAAAGGCGGCTCCTACTCGACGTGGGCGGGTGAGTTTCCCAAGTCGCTGAACATGTGGCTCGATTACAATTCGTTCTCCGGCCAGATCTCGCAGTTGATGTTCGAGCCGCTCGTCGAGATGCACACGACCAGGGATGAGCCGGTCGGCGCGCTGGCGAGTTCGTGGGAGATTTCGCCCGACAAAAAAAGCTACACGTTCAAGATTCACCCCGACTCGAAATGGAGCGACGGCAAGCCTGTCACCGCCGAGGACGTGCAGTTCTATTACGACGTGATGATGAATCCGAAAAATCTCACATCGCTTTTTCGCGTCGATCTCTCGCGGTTTTCGCGGCCGGAAGTCGTGGATGAAAAGACCGTTCGGATTACGGCGGAGGAAGCGCATTGGAAGAATTTCTGGTCGGCAGCCGGCTTCTTCGCGTTTCCAAAGCACGCATGGAAGGACAAGGATTTCAACGCCCAGAACTTCGAGTTCCCGGTCGTGAGCGGGCCGTACGCACTCGACGAGGTGAAGATGAATCGCTCCGTGCAACTCAAGCGCCGGGGCGACTGGTGGGGACGCGTGAAGCGATACAACGTCGGCAAATACAACTTTGACTATCTGCTTTTCAAAGCGATCGGGGATCGCACCAAGGCGCTGGAGGTGTTGAAGAAGGAGGAGTTCGACGCCTACCCGGTTTACACCGCGCAAATCTGGGCGGAGAAAACCAATTTCCCGCAGGTCGAAAAGAACTGGATTCTGCGCCAGCGTATTTTCAACAAGGACCCGAAAGCGTTCCAGGGCTTCGCGCTGAATCTCCGGCGTCCGATTTTCCAGGACCTGCGACTGCGCCAGGCGCTTGGGCATTTGCTCAACCGCGAGCTGATGAACGACAAGCTCATGTTCAATCAGTATTTCCTGCTCAACTCCTATTACCCGGACCTTTATCCAAACAACGAGAACCCCGGTTTGCCGCTCACAAAATTCGACCCCGAGAAAGCCCGCGCGCTTTTGAAGGATGCAGGCTGGCAGGTTGGCTCCGATGGCATTCTCACAAAGGAGGGCGAGCAGCTCGCGATTACCATTCTGCATCACGAAGGCTCCGATCTGCGGCACCTGAACATCTTTCTCGAAGACTTGAAGGCCGTCGGCATCAACGCGCGCATCGATCTCGTGTCGCGGTCGAGCTACACGAAGCGCATGGACAATCACGACTTCGACATGACCTGGGTGAACTGGGATGCCTCGCGTCTGCGTGACCCCGAGCCGATGTGGTCATCCAAGCAGGCGGACGAAATCGCTACGCAAAACTACTGCGGACTCAAGGACGCCGAGATCGATCAACTCATCGAACAGCAGAAGCTCGAAATGGATTTGTCGAAGCGGAATGACATTTTGAAGAAGATCGACGCACGGCTCATGGCGCTCTCGCCCTATGTGTTGATGTGGCAATCCGGCAGCGCGCGACTGCTTTACTGGAACAAGTTCGGCACTCCGAAATACGTTCTCGGCAAATACGAGGACGAGCGCAGGGCCGTGGATTACTGGTGGTACGATCCCGACAAGGCGCGCGCCCTCGAAGAGGCTCTGGAAGAACAACACCGCGCTCCCGAAACAGCCCGACGAAGTGCATTACCAGGAATGAGCGGGCCGCGCAAAACGCCGGGAATCCATCGTGCCGAAAATCAAAGAAATTCCTGGCAAGTATCGCTTCTCGTTTCTGAGCTACGATGTGGCGGCGAGGGAGCCGATGCATGTTCATGTGCAGCATGGCCCTTGTGAAGCCAAGCTGTGGCTGCGAAGCATGACGTTCGCATTCAATAAAGGCTTTCGGGCCCATGAGTTGCGGGAAATTCGCGAGCTTGCGGAGCAATATCGGGGTGTGATTGAACGTCACTGGAAGAATTATGAAAACAGAATCAAGTGAAGAACGCCTGAGCGTGCTTGAAGTGAGCACCGACAACGACAGGCTGACGATGGTACTGGAAGACGGACGTGCCATCAGCGTGCCGCTTTCCTTTTATCCCAGCCTCTACTACGCGACTCCAGCGGAACGGGCGGCCTGCGAAATCAGCGGCGGTTCGGTGACGTGGGAAGCGCTTGATGTCGATCTCGATTATGTCGGCTTGCTCCGGGGCGCGCGCGAGCATCCGTTGTTTGCAGCAAAAGCATTGGCGCGGTATCGCCGCCGCATGGCTGCGCAGAAAAAGCGACGCGCCGCTCCCGCCGCAGGCCGCCAAAATGCATTGCGCGGGATGACAAAACCCAAATGACATCGCGCGATACTGTCTTGTCATTCGGATTTCGTCATTCGTCATTCGTCATTTCCCCATGACCGCCTACATCCTTCGGCGACTGCTTCTCATGGTGCCGACCCTGCTCGGCATTTCGCTGATCTGCTTCATCCTGATCCAGTTCGTGCCCGGCGGGCCGGTCGAGGAAGTCATCTCGAAAGTGCGCGCCTACGGGAGCATGAAGGGCGTCGCGGCGAAGCGGATTTCCACCGAGGAAATCCAGAACATCAAAGCCTATTTCGGCTTCGATAAACCGGCGCACGTCCGCTATTTCATCTGGCTCGGGAACCTGCTCCGGCTCGATCTCGGAAAATCCTACGTCTATCAAGAACCGGTGCTGCAAGTGATCGTCAGCAAATTTCCGGTGTCGCTTTTTTTCGGTCTCACATCATTCATCCTGGCCTACCTCATCTCCATTCCGCTCGGCGTGCGCAAAGCCGAGGTGCATGGCGGCTTCTTCGATGCGGCGACCTCGGCCATTGTCTTCGCCGGCTATGTCATCCCCGGTTATGCGCTCGGGATTTTGCTGATCATCTTCTTCGCGGGCGGCAGTTATTTCGACTGGTTCCCGATCGGCAACATCGTCTCGGAGAATTTTGAAAATCTCGCGCCCGGAGCGAAGGCGCTCGATTTTCTTCATCACATGGTCCTGCCGCTGACCTGCTACATGGTCAGCGAGTTCGCGATGCTGACGCTCCTGATGAAAAACAGCATGCTCGAAGAACTCAGCAAAGACTACATGCGCACCGCCCTGGCCAAGGGCCTGTCGATGCGTGCCGCGGTCTGGCGGCAGGCGTTTCGCAACGCGCTCATCCCGATCGCGACCGGCATCGGCTCGATCTTCGCGCTGCTGTTCACAAGCGCCCTGCTCATCGAACGCGTGTTCGATCTCGATGGAATGGGCATGCTCTTCTACAACTCGATCCTCAGCCGCGACTACAACGTCGTGCTCGGCATCATCGTGCTCAGCAGCTTCTTTACAATGCTTGGCCGGCTCTTCAGCGACTTCATCTACGTGGTGATCGACCCGCGCATCCGGTTCGACTGACGCGTGTCCACCAATTGCGGTTGCACGTTGGACGAAGATCGGCTTCAGCTACAATCGCGTGCCGCAGTGCAATTTTTGGCACGAGTGAAAACTCCCGTTACAAGCTGCCCTGCCTGATGCGCAAAACACCGCGAGCCAGCACCGTAAACGCCCCGGTCATTTCCCCGCCATGCTCCCTCAGAGTGCGAGCCAGCGTCTCGCCCTTTGCGGTTGCTGCCAAACCTGCAAGTCGAATCAGGATGACAACGGCATGAACGAGCCTCTGCCGAAACACCAATTCTCCAAAATCCTTGTCTTCCGTTACCAGCAGCGCATTCCGCTCGTTTGCCAGCGCCAGCACGGTATCGTCCTCGATTCCGGGCTTCATCTCCGCCACGGCTATCACCTCGTGACCTTCCTCCCGCAGTCGCTCCACCACACTTTTATCGAGGTTCTCGTCTGCCAGCAGAATCACGCTGCCTGCCCGGTGAGGGGATAGACCACATCCGCGCGCAACGCCCTTGCCCCGAACTCCACCGCCGCCAGCACTGCCTCGCGCGTGAGCCGTGGATGCTCGGCTACGATGTTCTCCACCGTCTCACCCGCCCCGAGCCGTTCGAGAATATTTTCGACTGTGATCCGTGTACCGGCAATGACCGGCTTGCCCATCATCACTCCGGGTTTGGATTCGATAAAGGTCATGCGCTGGAATAAACCACGCGCGGCACATGGCGGCAAGCGCGTTAGCGCGTTGGACTAAGTCTTCAACGACGATCGCATGCTCAAACGCAACAGGGGCACGAGGAATGAGCCGGGATTTCATTTCGCGGGTTGGCCGGGCGCGTTCACAGGAGAACGCGTTTGCGACCGTGACTCCCGCCGCCCGCCACAAAGCAGAGCTTCACCGGGAAGTCTGCGTTGCGAAGACCCCAGCTTCGCAACGAAAGGGCTGGCGAGGCTTGGTTTCGCCTCCGCTTCCGCGCTTGGAAAAATGGAAAATCCGGTTAGTTTGCGGCGTGTTTTCGCCGCTGACCAGAAGCCGTCTGAAAAAATTCCGCTCGATCAAGCGGGCCTGGGTTTCGTTCTTGATCCTCACCACGCTGTTCGTACTCTCGCTCCTGAGCGAGCAGATCGCCAACGATCATCCGCTGCTGCTTCGCTACGACGGGCGGTTTTATTTTCCGACGCTCAAGTTCTATCCGAGCGACACGTTCGGCGGGCAGTATAAAACGGAGGCCAAATATCTCGTGCTCCGCGAGGACCCGCAGTTCAAAGCCAAAGGCGGCTGGATGCTGCTGCCGATCATTCCGCACGATCCGCTCCATCCGTATCTCGATCAGCCCGGCAACCCGCCGCATGCGCCGTCGTGCCAGCACTGGCTTGGCACGGACAGTTCCGCGCGCGATGTGCTCGCGAGGCTCATTTACGGCTTTCGCATCTGCA
Organism: uncultured Verrucomicrobiae bacterium; assembly: GCA_963751395.1. Lineage (GTDB taxonomy): Bacteria > Verrucomicrobiota > Verrucomicrobiia > Chthoniobacterales > Chthoniobacteraceae > CAVVUC01. Next base: position 1,482,086 of record CAVVUC010000002.1, read on the forward strand.
TGTTGTTCGCGCTTTCGCTCACCGCCATCGGCACGGTGCTGGGCATCATCATCGGAGGCGTCCAGGGCTACGTTGGCGGCAGGATGGATCTGACCGCGCAACGGCTCATCGAAATCTGGTCCTCGCTGCCGTTCCTTTATGTCGTGATTTTGTTCGGCTCGATCTACGGGCAGAGCTTCGGGATTCTGTTGTTCGTCACCGCACTGTTCGAGTGGATCGGGCTTTCGTATTACATGCGCGGAGAGTTTTTCAAATTGCGCGAGCAATCCTACGTTCTTGCCGCCAAGTCGCTCGGCGCGGGGCATGCGCGCATCCTGTTCCGGCAAATGCTCCCGAATGCGATGACGCCGGTGATCACGATCCTGCCCTTCAGCGTCGTCGCGGGCATCAGCACGCTGACGGCGCTCGACTTTCTCGGCTTCGGCCTGCCGCCGCCGACGCCGTCGTGGGGCGAGATGATCGGGCAGGGGCTGCAAAATCTCCAGGCGCCGTGGATTGCCACCTCGGCGGTCTGTGCGTTGTTCATCACGCTCATGCTGGCGACGTTCATCGGCGAAGGCGTGCGCGATGCGTTCGATCCCAAGTCACTGACCAAACTCCAATGAAAAATCTCCTCTTCCTGCTGCTCACGATTCCTGCGCTTTTCGCTTCGGCGTCTGATTTCAAAAAGCAATACGACGACCTGGCTGCCGACAAGACGCGCAGCGACACGGAGCGGCTGAAGCAGCTATTCGATCTCGAATGGGAGCGCGGGTTGCAGGAGTCGCCGGAGTTCGCGACTTCGATCGGCGATTCCCGTTTCGACGACCGATGGAGCGACGCGTCCGAGGCGGCGATCGAGCGGCGCAAGGCCGAAGCGCAATGGCCGCTTGCTGTTCTCAAGAGCATCGACCGCGCAAAGCTCTCGAAGGCCGCCCAGCTCAACTACGATCTCTACCGCCGCGACCTTGAACTCGGCATTGAAGGCAACCAATTCCCCGGTGAGTTTCTGGCGATTTCCCAGCTCGGCGGCGTGCAGCAAAGTGTGGCGCAACAGTTGACGCAGATGCCGAAGGATTCAGTCAAAGGCTACGAGAACATTCTTGCCCGACTGCGCGCCGCGCCCGTGGTGATCGGCCAGAACATCGACCTGCTCAAACGCGGTCTGGCCCAGGGCGTGACTCAGCCGCGAATCACCCTGCGCGACATCCCGCAGCAAGTCCTGAACGTCATTCCCGAAGACCCGCTCAAGAGCGCGCTGCTGCGGCCATTCACCGAGTTCCCGCCAACCATCCCCGCACCCGAGCAGGAGCGTCTTCGCGCCGAGGCAGTTGAGATTTACAAGGCCCGGCTCGTGCCGGCCTATCGAAAGCTGCACGAGTTCATTGTAAAGCAATACATCCCCGGTGCGCGGGAAACGACCGGCTACAGCGAACTTCCCAACGGCGCTGCTTGGTACGCGCTCAGCGTCCGCTCAAGTACAACGACGACGATGTCCCCGAAGAAGATCCACGAACTCGGTCTGCGCGAGGTGTGGCGCATTCGCAGCGAAATGGAGAAAGTCATGGCTGAAGCCAACTTCAAGGGGAGCCTCGATGAGTTCATGAGTTTTCTCCGCACCGATCCGCAGTTCTACTACACGAAGCCGGACGACCTGCTCGCGGGCTACCGCGACATTTCCAAGCGTATTGATCCTGAGCTGCCGCACCTGTTCGGCAAGCTCCCGCGTCTGACTTATGGCGTGAAAGCGATCCCCGACTACGCCGAGAAATCCGCGCCGACTGCTTACTACGAAGGCGGTTCGGAAAAAGCCGGACGCCCCGGCTGGTTCATGGCGAACACTTTCAAGCTGCCGGGCCGTCCCAAATGGCAGATGGAATGCCTTACCCTGCACGAAGCCGTCCCCGGTCATCACCTGCAAATCGCGCTCGCGCAGGAAATGGGCGAGGTGCCCGAGTTCCGCAAATACAGCGGCTACACGGCCTTCATCGAAGGCTGGGGACTTTATGCCGAGAGCCTCGGCGGCGAGCTTGGTCTTTACAAAGATGCGTATTCAAGATTCGGCGCGCTGACCTTCGAGATGTGGCGCGCAGTCCGGCTCGTGGTCGATACCGGCATCCATGCGTTCGGATGGAGCCGCGAAAAGGCGCTGCAATTCATGATCGAGAACACTGGCAAGGACGAGCATGACGCCACGGTCGAGATCGACCGCTACATCGTCTGGCCCGGCCAGGCGCTTGCCTATAAGATCGGCCAGCTAAAAATCCAGGAGCTTCGCGCCGAAGCCGCCCGGGAACTCGGCGGCGCGTTCGACATCCGCGCCTTTCACGACACCCTGCTGGCCAACGGCGCGCTGCCGCTCGACGTGCTCGAAGCGACGATGAAAGACTGGATCGCGGCGCAAAAAGCAAAGGTGAAGAAGGGGTGAATCGCGAAACAGCGGGCTTCCCTCTCCCGTGCAGGCGATCCGCTTGAAGCGTGGTGATGCCGCGAGGCAAGCTGCCACTCGCGATGGGAGTGATGATTGTGAAATGTTTGCGCCTCTATGCCGGCTCCAAGGCTTTCAAAATCGCCCCGGCTTCCGTTCCTGGCGGGAGAATTGAGTATCGCGCCGGCAAGGTGAAGGGGCTTCCCATCCCACCCGCCAGCGCCTCCGACAAAGCCAAACTCACGAAGCTCGCGGAACGTGCCGCCAAGGCAGCCACAGACGGCGACACTGCCGCAGTCGAGCGGATCGAACGCGACATCGACGAAATCATCTGTCGCCTTTTCGACCTGACCGCCGCCGAGATCAACCAGATCGAAACCGCGCTGGCCAACACCCGCGGACAAAGCTCCGACGATGACGACAGCGCCAACGAGTAGCTTCACCGTGGACGGAGCGCGCTGGAGCGGGAGATCGACGCGGCGGTGCATGCCCTCTACGCCCTCACGCCAGAAGAAATTGCGCTCGTCGAAAGCACGGCCAAGTAAGACCGAGCGCCGTTCTTGCAGTCCAACGGCCTGCCCCATGCCAGCCCAGGGCAACGCCCTGGGTCAGCGAACAAGAGGAGCAACAGCCCTCGTTGGGCGAAACAAAACGGCCGTCCGCAACTTGTGCCGCCCCTACAGGGCTCCGTCGTTTGGTGATGCGGACCCAGGGCGTTGCCCTGGGCTGGCATGTCGCCGGGCCTTTGGCCCTCCATTTGTTTCCGTCCACCCGCCCAGCGAATCGGTGATGGCGATGGGCACGCCGGCCACGTTGTCCGGCATCCGCAAGGTGAAGGAGGCGTTCGACAAGACCGGCGATCCGGTGGCGATGATCGCCATTCTCCGCAATGGACATCGCCCGCCAGTATCTTCCCGGCCCGGCGCATAAGCTGGACAAGGATGCGCCACCCGCCCCGCGCGAGGTCATCCTTTCTTCCTGCCTTCCTTGACGCCGTGAAAAGTAATGGTATGCACGATGGTATGCCAATCATGACGCACCGCACGACATTCGCCTTGGACGAAACAACGGCCCTGCGCCTCAAACGGCTGGCCGCGCGCTGGCAGGTTTCGCAGGCAGAAGTCGTCCGCCGCTCCGTCGAACAGGCCGAGAAGGCCAGCCAGGCCGAAAAACCCGATCCCATCGCCATGCTCAAGGCATACCATGCAAAAGGAGGGCTCAACCCCGAGCGCGCTGAGAAGTGGATCGCTGAAATCCGCGAGGACCGAAAACGCTGGCGGGCTTCATGATCTGCCTGGACACCAATTATCTCATCAGGGCGCTCATTCCGGAAACCTCCGAGGCCAGGAATGTTGAGCATTGGATTGCATCGGGCGAAACTCTCGTTCTGCCTGCGGTCGCATGGTATGAATTCCTGTGCGGCAGCACCGAAGAGGAGGAATGTTTGGCCCTCGCCTTGGTGAACGGTGGACTCAGCCCGTTCGCCGAACCAGAGGCACGGATCGCGGCCGATGCTTTCAAGGCGGTTAAGACCCCATGCCACCTGCGCGTGGATGCCATGATCGCTGGCACCGCCATCGCCCTTGGAGCCAGTCTGGCCACCAATAATCGGGCCGACTTCGAACCGTTCCTGCCCCACGGCCTCATCCTCCTCTGATTCCCATGGACAAGACCACTGCTCAACGCATCGTCCGCGATACCTTCAAGGCGCCGTTCGAGCGGAAACGCTGCCGCGACTTCATCAACGAACTCTGCAACGGCATTGATGAATCCAAGGCGGTTCCCTCGATGGGCGTGCCTGACGCTTTCGCCCGAATAGCTCTCGGTTAACTCGCAGACCCACTCCGTGCAATGCAATTGCCACGGAACTCTTGCGCGCCCAAAGCCCCACTTCGGGCACGAGGGAAAATTTCCAATCGAAAGTCTGGACAAACGCGAGGCTGCTCCCTAATCTTCAAGAAAGCTAAACGATTTATCAGCGACGGATGCTTTGCTTGATCTGGCCATTCCCACTGGGTAATTCAGCGTGGAATCTCCGAAATGCCGTTTGGAAAGCGGAGTCAAATTAGAATTGGAGAAAAATATATGAGCGCTACCTTGCACCCGAGCATCGTTACAATCGCAGACAACTTTTTCTGGCGCTTAGCTCGGACGGCAAGCGCATCAGCATCAATTGCATCCACACTGCTGGCCATAATCTTGCCTCTATGTGCGGATGCGGGCGTTCTAACTGGGCCAGTTCTCAACGTCGGGAACGGTCACGAATATTACTTGCTGGCGGCGAATACGTGGACTGGGTCAGAGTTGGAAGCAATCTCGTTGGGTGGGCATCTGGCAACAGTGCGGAATCAGACAGAGAACGATTGGCTGCTTACCACGTTCGGTTCTGTCGCGCTCAACGCTGGTGGCGGTCTTTGGATAGGCTTTTATGACCCGGTGCAAAACGACGGTAGCGGCGTTCAACACGCGGCTAACTTTATATGGTCGAGTGGTGAGCCAATTACTTACACCAACTGGGGCCAAGGAGAGCCAAACAACAGCCCGTATCACGGCGGGGAAAGGTACGGAATGATCCTGGCTACTACTTATGAAGTGCTGTTACCGGGAGATTGGAACGATCAAAACAACACCTCCTCTGGAAGCATTGATTATGGAATAGTCGAGGTCGTGCCTGAGCCTTCGACATGGGCAATGCTGACCGCAGGCACAGGCTTCCTAGTATCTACTTGCATAAATATGGAGCGTAACAAAGATGGAAAGCATGCCCAAGCATGCGACTGAGATTACACTGAGCCGGGACGAGCGGCAGCAACTGCAAGCGACCCTGCACAAACCCAAAGGCCAAGCGCGCCATCTGCAACGCGCCCAAATCATCCTGCGCGCCGCCGAAGGAATGGCCTCAAAGGAGATCGCCAGGCAATTACAAGTGGGGCCGGCGATGGTGAGCAAGTGGCGCACGCGCTTCGAGCGCGAGGGCTTGAGCGGCTTGCATGATGATCATCGTCCGGGACGCCCGCCCACGCTCGATGAGGATGAGTTTCGCGCCCGCCTGCTCGCGCAACTTGACCGGCCCGCGCCGGCCGGGCACGTCCGCTGGGATGGACGGTTGCTGGCCCGGGCGCTGGAGGTGAGCGCGGATCGGGTCTGGCGGGTGCTGCGCACCCTCGGGATCAGTCTCAAGCGGAGGCGCAGTTGGTGCGTTTCCACCGATCCGCAGTTTGCCCAGAAGGCCGCCAACGTGGTCGGCCTTTACCTTGCGGCACCGCAGAATGCGGTCGTCTTGAGTTTCGACGAGAAGCCCTGCATCCAGGCTCTGGAGCGCGCGCAGGGCTGGCTGAAAATGCCTGACGGCCGGGCGCTCACCGGCTTTGCCCATGAATACAAACGCCATGGAACGAGCACTCTTTTTGCCGCGCTCAATGTGGCCACCGGGCAAGTGCTCGGGGGCCATTTCAAACGCAAGCGACGGGTGGAGTTTTTGGCCTTCATGGACCGGCTGGTCGCCGCGCATCCGGGCAGGGAACTGCACGTCATCCTCGACAATCTGAGCACCCATCGCGTGGAGCAGGAGCCATGGCGCAAGGCGCATCCCAACGTGCATTTCCATTTCACGCCCACGCACGCCTCCTGGCTCAATCAGGTCGAGGTGTGGTTCAGCATCCTTACGGCCAAGGCGCTGCGCGGGGCGAGCTTTCGTTCGGTCAAGGAGTTGATCGCGCAGATCGACGCGTTCATCGCCGCCTACAATGAGGACGCCGCGCCCTTCGAGTGGACGAAGGTCAATTTCCGCGCGAAGAGCTTTGCAGGTAAATACTCGGACGTATGCAAGTAGATACTAGGCATGAGCGGGCATAAAGATAAGTGCGCGGACTGCGGCGGCTCGACGCCGCTTTGTGGGGGAGCGGGCTTGCCCGCGTGGGCTGGGGTCGCGACGGCGAATAGGGGCCGGCATCCCCGCGCCACGGAGACAAGTCTCCACCGCCGCAAAGCGCGGCCAAGTCCGCGCACTCGAAGGCGCTGCGCGCGAAAGCAAACCCGCCGTCGTTGCAGCGCATGAGGGACGGAGCGAACGAACGGGGCCTTTTGCGCCAAAGGCGCACAATTCCATAGCCCAGCCCGACGGGCTGGGTTATGACGGATGCAGGGTTGCGGCCTGAATGGCCGCGATTCGTTCGCAAGGAACCATGCCTCAATCCCTTTCCAGCCTTTTGACCCATGTGGTGTTCAGCACAAAGAACCGCGAACCTTGGCTGGACGGGGAAGTTGCCTCGGAAATCCACCCCTACCTTGTTGGCGTGTTGAACAACATCGGTTGTCCATCGCTTCAGGTCGGCGGGGTTGCCGATCATGTGCATCTTTTCTTCAGGCTGGCCCTGACAAAAACGGTTGCCGAAGTGGTCGAGGCGGTGAAGACCAGTTCCTCGAAGTGGATCAAAACGAAAGGTCCGGAATTCGGCAATTTCCACTGGCAATCGGGTTATGGGGCGTTTTTGGTGAGCCAGTCCGATTCGGAGGCGGTCGTCACCTACATCCAGAACCAGCCGGAGCATCACAGGAAGGTGACGTTTCAGGAGGAATACCGCCGGTTTTTGGAACGCTACCAGATCGCTTACGACGAACGCTACGTTTGGGATTGAGGAATCCCGGCCCTACAGGCCGGATGCGTCTCTGTGGGATAGACCCAGCCCGTTGGGCTGGGCTATGGAATTGCGGCACCGTTGGTGCGGAACCCGGCCAAGCACTCGGACGGAGGGCCGTGGAATGGCGACGCCGGTGGCGCGGGAAGCTCAACGAAACCGTTCGACGGGCGGGCTGTGGGAGCAGGCACCGTTGGTGCGCGGAGAACCGGCCAAGCCGTCGGGCGGCGGACCGTGGAATGGCGACGCCGGTGGCGCGGGAAGCTCAACGAAACCATTCGACGGGCGGGCTTTGGGAGCAGGCACCGTTGGTGCGCGGAGAACCGGCCAAGCCGTCGGACGGCGGACCGTGGAATGGCGACGCCGGTGGTGCGGGAAGCTCAACGGAACCGTTCGACGGGCGGGCCGTGGAATGGCGGCGGCGATGGTGCGGGAGAATGGCCAAATCCGCCATCGGGGTCGATGAAGCCGGCTACAACTGCGACGTTCGAGTTCGGGCAAACCGTTTACCCTCCCACTCTTTCGCTGATTTGGTAGCTGTCGAACTCGAAAAGAGCGTCGCCGCGGCTTGCGAACTCAAGTTCCTGGTGTCCTCCTGGGAACGTGTCGTCCTCGAAAACACCGAGCAGCTTTCCATTCGCCTTGAGCGTGAACCGTGCGCCGATCGCGTCGATTTCGATGGCGTTGAATTCCCCGGCTTTACGGAGGGCGCCTTGCCCGGAAGTCCAATCCTTGATGGTTCGCGTGACGCCGTCTTTCATTACGACGAACCGCCAGGAGCCGTCGCCGCGCAAATCGAGACTTGTAAGAGCCCTTTCGGTTCCTGCGAACGCCGGCGCTCCAGCATGCCGAAGACGCGAGGCGGGCAAATATGCCGTGGTCCGAAATTCGGGCGATCGTCTTGATGCGAATGGGATTTGCGGTGCTGGAGTTGGATGCGCCCAGCCAAAGACTGCCCGAATCCGTGCGGCGGACGCGCCAAAAACCTCCGCCCAAAGTGGCTGACCAAGTCGGGCTTGTTCCCACGGTAAACGGAGAAGAGTCATCGAACGTGGTTGAGACCAGCGTTTTCCAGGCGGGTTCTTTTGTTTCCGCCAGCGAGGATTTTTGGAGGACTTCCCGCGCGGCCTCAAGCGAGGCGCGCACGGCATCCGCGCTTGAGGGGACGGGCTTCAGCGCAGGCGGCTCAGGGTCGAGGTCGGGAAGGTCGGGAGCCGGCGGTGCGCCGCGGATGGCGAGGAGGGTCAACACCCCCGTCGCGAGAACCATGCCGACGATCACGAGCGCGACGCCTTTCATGAACCGGGTCCATGCCGGCAGGGAGCCGCTGGCGGCAGGTGCGGCCGGCATGGTTTCGATATCGGACTTCATTTCCTGGGTTCGCTGGTAGCGGCGCTCAGGCTCGCGCTGGAGGGCGCGGGTGACGATGGCGTCGATGCGAGGGTCGCACCCGACGCGGACGGACGGCACCTCGAAAACGCCGTGCGGGACTTCGCGGCAGAGCATTTCATAAAGCACAACGCCGAGACTGTAGATGTCGGCGCGGTGATCGACGTTCATCCCCCGGCGCTGCTCGGGAGCCATGTAATCGAGCGTGCCCATGATGTTGCCGACGGTGGTGAGGCCGGAGATTTCGCTGCCGGGCTCGACAAGCCGGGCGAGACCGAAGTCGGCGACCTTCACGCGCCCGCGACAATCGAGCATGATGTTGGTGGGCTTGATGTCCCGGTGAACGATGTTTTCGCCGTGGGCGCAGGCGAGCGCCTCGCAAATCTGCGCGGCGATTCCGAGCGCGGTCGGGCCGTCCATCTCGCCGGCACCGATGATGTCGTGGAGGTCGGTGCCATCGACGAACTCCATGGCGAGATAGAGCCGGCCCTCGGCGGTCTGTCCGAAGTCGTGAACGGTGACGATGTTCGGATGGCTCAGGCGCGCCATCGCGCGGGCCTCGAGTTCGAAACGGGCGGTGAATTCCTCATCGCCCGAGAATTCCGGCGAGAGCAGCTTGAGCGCGACGAGGCGGTCGAGCGCCTTCTGCCGCGCCTTGTAAACCGCGCCCATCCCGCCGCGGCCCACAAGCGCGAGGATTTCGTATTGCGGGAAGCTGCGCTGAAGTTCGTCGGGCGGCGGCAGGGGCGCGGCGGCCTGGCGCTGCCGGGCCGTGTCGAAAAGACCCTCGGCCCGCGTGACGCCGATCGATGGCGGCTCGTCGCGCGGCACCGGCTGCTTCAATTCGTCGAATGCATCCTCCATAAGCCGTCCCGTTCAGCCGCGCAGCGCGGCGCGCATGGCCGCCAGTTCCTCGTCCACGCGTGCTTCGTCCGCGTTTTGCAGCGTGTCCGCGATCTGACGGCGCAGCGTCTCGCGGAACTTTCTGCGAAGCCGGTTCACCGTCTGCCGGACGGCATCCTCCTGCATGCCCAGACGCTTCGATGCCACGGCGTAGCTGCCCTCCATCCCGTCGTCGGGCGAGAGAAAAATCTCCAGCTCGGCAAACTGCGCGGCCCGGCCTGATTTGGTTTCCGCCGCGCGGAGTTGGGCCAGCGCGGCCCGCGCCAGGGTGAGCGCCCAGCTTTTTGTCGAAGATCTTCTCCGGGGTCATCCCGTCGAGCGCCTCGCGCAGATAGCGGCGCTCGCCTTCCTCCGTGTCGAGCGAGAGCACCTCGCATCCGCCTCCGCGTTTCCGCGCCTGCCTGCGTTCTGATTCGTCCTTGAGAAAACGCTTGAACGCCGTGAGCAGGAAGGTGCGCAATCTGCCTTCGTCGGGATCGGCGGAGGCGAGCAAATCTTTCGCGAGAAGTTGGGCGAAGAAGCCCTGAGTGGCGTCGCGCGCATCGTGGGCGGTTCGTCCCCGCCGCCGGGCAAAGGCGTAAAGCGGATACCAGTATTGCTGGCACAAATGGGCAAGCGCATTGTCCGCTGCCGCCTGATCGCGCGCGTCACGCGCACCAAGCACAATGCTCCACTGCGTCGTCGGAAATGGAAACGCGAACTTGGAATCCACGCGCCGGAGACTGGCAAGGTTTCCTGCCAATGACAAGCTGGATTCTTGCCGACGACCTTAACTCGAAACGGACTGAGTCACACGACTCTCTCGCAGCGAAGCGATCAAAAAAAGCGCGACCGCGATGCAGATGCAACTGTCTGCGACGTTGAACGCCGGCCAGTGGTTCGCGCCGACGTAAAAGTCGAGGAAGTCGATGACGTGATGATGGACGATGCGGTCGGTCAGGTTGCCGAGGATTCCAGAGACAAGAAACGCGAAGCCAACCCGCGACCACGAATCGCGGAATGAGCCGCGCCAATGGAAGAAGAGGAGCGCGATCAGCGTCACGGCTGACAGCACGATGAAAAACAGGTTGCTGTCCTTGAACGAGCCGAAAGCCGCGCCGGTGTTCGTGACGTAAACCAGGTCGAAGAATCCAGGAATGACGGTGCGCGCCGAATAGATTTCAAAGTTCCGGACGATCCACCATTTCGTAAGCTGGTCGAGCGCGTAGAAGAAAATGACGAATGACGAATGACGAATGACGAGGGAAGCCCGAAGCCCGAATGATGGGCTTGGCGCGCCGCCGTTGCTCTCGGGTATTTCGGATTTCGTCATTCGGATTTCGTCATTCCACCAACCACCTTCTCGCAGCGGTCGCACAACTCCGGATGTTCCGTGCTCGTGCCGACGGACAGCCGATGCCGCCAGCAACGCTCGCATTTCTTGTGACCGACCGGCGCGATGGTCGCTTTCGTTTCTCCGCCGGAGACAAGCGAGAGTTCGCTCAGGATGAAAAACTCTTCGAGTTCCACTTCGCAGCCGGCAAGCGACTTCAGTGTTTTTTCATCGGCGACCTGAAGCGTGACGGAACCTTCGAGCGCGTTGCCAATCAGCTTCTCCTGGCGCGCCTGCTCGACGGCCTGGCCGATCGTGCCGCGCAGGTTAAGCAGCGCGTTGACGCGCTCGTTGAGCGAGGCGTCGATGAGCGCCGGGTTCGCTTCGGGCAACAACTCCGCGTGGACGGAATTTGTGTCATCGAAAAATTCGCGCGCCTCATCGGCGGTAAAGACGAGGATCGGCGCGAGCAATCGCGTGAGCGCATCGAAGACCGAATGCATCACGGTTTGCGTGACGCGGCGGCGCGGCGAATCGGCCGCGTCGCAATACATGCGGTCCTTGGTGATGTCCACGTAGAGGCTGCTCAGATCGACGGCGCAGAACTGGTTGAGCGCGTGATAGACCTTGTGGAACTCGTAGCTCTCGTAGCCTTCGCGGCAGACGGCGATGACTTCCTGCAAACGCCCAAGCACCCAGCGATCGATCATGGTGAACTCGACGGCCACGTCTTTCGTGATGTCGAAGTCGTAGAGGTTCGCGAGCAGAATGCGCAGCGTGTTGCGGATGCGGCGGTAGGTGTCGGCGAGCCGCGTGAACATTTCCTCGGAGAAGGGAACCTCGTCAGTGAAGTTCACGCTGCTGACCCACAGACGCACGATGTCCGCGCCGTGTTTGCTTACGAAATGCTCGGCGTCCATTGGCTTCTTGTAGCTGCTGGACTTTGAGATCTTCTTGCCGTCCACATCGACGACGAAGCCGTGCGTGATGCAGGTCCTGTAAGGCGCTTCGCCGTTCATCGCGACGCTCGTCATGAGCGATGATTGAAACCATCCGCGATGCTGGTCGGTGGCTTCGATATAAACGTCGGCTGGAAAATGGAGCGCGGGATTTTTGCGCAGAACGGCTTCGTGGGAAACGCCGGAGTCGATCCAGACATCGAGCGTGTCGTTGCGGCGGGTCGTGCCCTCCGGCAGACCGAGTTGCTGCGCGATTTGCGTATCGTCGAGTTCGAACCAGACGTTCGTGCCGCGCTGCTCGACGAGGTCGGCAACTCTATTGATCCACTCGACATTCAAGACCGGCTTGCCGTCGGCTCCGTAGAAAACCGGCAGCGGCACGCCCCAACTGCGCTGGCGCGAAATGCACCAGTCGGGTCGCGACTCGACGGTGCCGTAGATGCGGTTGCGTCCCCAATGCGGAATCCACTTCACGGCGTCGATCGCCTTGAGGGCCGGGTCGCGCAGCTTGTCGATGCGGATGAAGAACTGCTCGACCGCGCGGAACACGATCGGCGTCTTCGAGCGCCAGCAGTGAGGGTACGAGTGCTGATGGATTTGCTCGCCGATGAGCGTGCCGTTTTCGCGCAGGTGGGCGATCACATCTTTGTTCGCATCGAAAACGTATTTGCCCGCCCAGACCGGCACGCCGACTTCCTCGGTGAAGCGTCCCTGCTCATCGACCGGCGACAAGATCGGCAACCCGTTTTCCACGCCGGCAATGTAGTCGTCCGAGCCGTGACCGGGCGCGATGTGAACCTGGCCGGTGCCCGTTTCCATCGTCACAAACTCCGCGACGATCACGCGCGAGTTGCGGTCGAGGAACGGATGGCGCGCCTCGATGCCGGCGAGCGCGTCGCCGCGGAAACTGCGGCCCTGCACGACAAGCGTGTAGCCGGTGGTTTCCGTGAAAGCCGGGATCAATGCGCTCGCGATGACGAACGTGTGGATGCCGCTTCCAGCCGCATTCGTGCTCGAAGCAGGCGACGTGACGTCGCCTCCACTTTGCGGCGCGCGGAAATCGGCGACGACATAATCGTGGCGCGGATGGAGGGCAATCGCCACGTTCGCCGGAAGCGTCCACGGCGTTGTCGTCCAGATGACCATGCTCGCCTTGTTCGCCAGCTCTCCGGATACGATCGGGAACTTCACAAAGATCGCCGGGTCGTGGCGGTCGGCATATTCAACCTCGGCTTCGGCGAGCGCCGTCTGCGCGCCGGTGCTCCAATACACCGGCTTCTTGCTTTGATAAACGAGATCGAGTTCGACGAACTTCGCGAACGCGCGGATGATCTCCGCCTCGTATCCCGGCGCGAGCGTGAGATACGGATTCTCCCAGTCGCCAAACACGCCGAGCCGCTTGAACTGACGCCGCTGGATGTCGATGTATTTGCGCGCATACGCCTCCGATTTTTGCCGCACTTCCAGCGGGCTCAGGCCGCGCGATTCCTTCACGACTTTGAACTCGATCGGCAGCCCGTGGCAGTCCCAGCCGGGAACGAACGGCGCGCGAAATCCGGCCATCGTCTTCGATTTCACGATGATGTCCTTGAGGATTTTGTTGAGCGCCGTGCCCATGTGGACGTCGCCGTTCGCGAACGGCGGGCCGTCGTGGAGCACGAAAAGGGCGGCGTCTTTGCGCGCCTCCTGGATGCTCTCGTAAAGCCGTGCCGACTCCCATTTTGCCAGCCGCTCCGGCTCGCGTTTCACGAGATCGGCTTTCATCGGAAAAGTCGGTCTTCGGCAGGTTCAGTGTGTCCTTGTAGTTCTTGCTCATCGAAAAGGACACGGAAGCTATCACCCGCTGGAAAAGGGGTCAATTGCGGCGACAGCCGGCGGAAATCTTCTCCAGCCCGCGCTGTTTATCTGGCCGGGACAGGATCAGCCGCGACTGGCCGGCTGTCCTCGTAATAACGCTGGATGGCTCCTGCATCCAGGGCGGTGGACAGGATCGCGAATTCGTCGATCCGGCCGTGAAAATTGCGCACCCGCTTGCGCTGCTCACTTTCGGAAAGCGTGTCTGCCCGCACGCCCCAGTTGCCGATCTCGAAAGTGTCGAGCCGAAGCGGTGGATGAATCCCCGGCTTGTCTGAGCCCACAGGCTTTCCATTGAAATAATGCGTGACGGTCTCGGCCTCGCCGTCAAAGACGGTCGCGACGAAGACCCATGATCCGAATGCGCCGTCGGTGACAACCGGTTCCGAGCGCAGATTTCGCCACGAGGCTGGATCGTTGCCGTTATTGACGCGGACGCCGAAGCCGAGACTGCCATCGCGGTAGAGATACCAGTGGAGTTCGCCTTGCAACGAACTCTCCGTCATCAGCAGCGAGTTTTGGATGTTGGGCAGGCTGTCCACGCGCACCCATGCAAACAGCGTGAGCGAGCGGAAGCTTCCCGGAAGGTTCAGCCGCAGCCGGTCTTCCGTCCGCTTGAATTCCAGCGCGCCCTTGTTCGGCCAGCGTCCGTTTTCCCAGGCGCAGGCGATGATGCTGGCGTTGGAACGGGGCGGTGCCTGAAGCGCGCGATTGAGAAGTGTGCGCTCCCATTCTTTCTGACGCTCGAAGTCGAAATGCACCAGCGTCGCGGGGTTCGCATCCAGTTCACCCGCCACCTCCCGCCAGAGGCTCAGGCGGTCGAGAGATTTGCGGTGTTCGCGGCGCGCAAGTTCTTCTTCGCCAAGGAAACTGGAGCGATTTGCCGCGATCGGCTTTGTGGTGCCGTTCTCGAAGCGCACGGCTTGATTTTCCTGCAACCTGCCGGGTGCGGTCTTCGCGGTCGGGTCGCGAAGTTCCACCTGGCCTTTGAACACATGCACTTCGGCTGCGGTCGTCAGCGGCACCATGCAGCCGAATTCCGTGCCGAGATCGACCACCGAAAATTTCGGTGTCTGGATTTTGAACCCGTGGGCGGTTTCGGGAACCATGGCGTGGAGTTTTCCGGACTGGAGAAATCCCTCATTGGCGTTGGTCAGTTGGAAATCCGCCGGACCTTCGAGGACGACTCGCGCGCCGCGCAGGAACTCGATCTGCACCGCGCCGCTCTTCAGCCGCAGCCATCCGGAAGGGAGCGATTCCCCGCCGTTCCATGCATGGGAACCGTCCGCCCAAACCGCATCGGAAATATGTGTCAGCACCGCGATGTCTTTGCGCTCAACCTTTGATGGAGCTTCTGCGACAGAAGCGTTTTCCTTGGGCCAGTGATCGAAGGCCCAGATCGCCACCAGGGCGAAAATGATGGTTGCGGCCAGCGCCAGCGGCTGCCAGGAGCGCTGCTGACGAACAGCCGGTTTCCGAACAGGCGCAATGGCTCTGCGCGGCGGCGGCAGCACTCGCAAGCCGGTCTGCGCTGCGTCGCGCCGTCCCCATTCAGCCTGGCCCCATTGGCGGATGAATGCGTGCCACCTTGCCATTTCCCAGAATGCCTCGCGCGCTCGCGCCGATTCGAGAAGCATCTGCTCCAACTCCGCAAAGTCCTCGCCGACGAGCACCTGGTCGAAGTATTGGTTTAGCAGAAGCTGGAGGCGTTCGAGGTCCATGTGAATCACACTTGTTCGGCGGCCAAACGGCGCTCGACGCAGTTGCGCAAGACCACCCGCGCGCGGGAGAGGGCGACATGCACCGCGTCAACCGTCCAGCCCATGAGGCGCGCGATTTCAGGGGGACGGTGGGCCTGCTGGTAGCGTAGTTGGATGGCCTCGCGTGCCTTCGGCGCGAGTTCGCCGATGCAGATGTTGAGGTATTTCAGAAGGCTGTCGTGAAGCCAGTTCTCGGAAGACTCGTGGGAGCAGAGCGCCTCGATCACGTCCGGTGCAAACCGTTCCTTCACCGGTGCCATTTTTTCCAAAGCCTGCAGCGCCTTGTAGCGCGCGATCGTCCACGCCCATGCGCGAAAATTTGTGCCGCGTTGGAACGTGTCGGCCTTGGCGGTCACGACGAGAAAAGTTTCCTGGACCACGTCATCGACGAGGCTGAAATCGCTGAGGATCGAGAGGAGAAAACCACGGAGCGCCGGAATGTGCTGAACGAATAGTCCTTGCACCAGCGTAGTCTGCTCATTGGTCCCGGATGTTTCCATCAGTTGAGTATCGAAAGTCGTCTGCGGAACTTAGCAAGCTCTCGAAGGTGAATCCAAGCTTCTTGTGTCAGGGCGACACCAGGATGCGGTAAAAGCCCTGGGTGCCGGTGGCGTTCGTCGCGGTCAAGACGAGCGTTCCCGGAACGGGCGGGTCGGCGAGCGGGTTTCCGGTGCCGGCCTGGGTGCTGACCGTTGTCCATGTTCCCGATGTCAGCGAACTCCTGGATTGAAGCTGATAGTTGTGGCCGGGGTAGGAGGACTGGACGGTGACGCTGAAGGTCGAGCCGCTCTTTGAAAACTGCTTCACTTCAACGGAACTCGCGTCGATCACGACACCGTTGTTCACCAGATTTGCAGGCAAAGTTTGCGATCCCGTGAGCAGGTCGAGCACGCCGTTGTTCACAAAGCTGCTGGTGGTGCCGGTGGCGACGATGCCGCTCCCGCCGGTGAAGCGCATCGTGCCGTTGTTGACGACGTTGCCATTAACGACAAGCGTGCCGCTGTTGCAGGTGGCGGTGCCGTCGTTGTTCAGGTCGGCGTTGATTGTGCCGTTTCCGGTGAGGGCTGCTCCACTGGCGATGTTTACCGAGTCGGTGGTCAGGGTGCCGTTCGTCATCGCGAGTGTCGCGCCGGGCTGGATATTCACCGAACCGTCGCAGGAGAAAACGCCGCCGATGCGCAGTGTTCCTTGTTCGACCGTGGTGCCTCCAAAGAAATCGGACGCGCCATTGACCGTCCAGATGCCTGCGCCTGTCTTGGTCAAAGCGGTTGATGTGTGACCAAGGTATGCAGTGGCCGCGGCCCCGCTGCCGCCGCCTCCCGAGAAGACAACGTCGGGTGGAGCAGAGTAGTAGTTGCCCCTTTTATTGTTTGAAATCGAGACCGCAGTGACTGCACCGCCGGAAACAGTGGCCGTGGCAACCGCGTCCAAACCACCGCCGCCAACCAAAGTAACGGTCGGCTCGCTGGTGTAGCCGCTCCCTCCATTTGTAACCGTAAAGCCGGAGACGGAGCCGTAGCTTTGCTCGCCGATTCCGCCATCGAGTGTGGCATCGGTCCCCAACCCGCCAATGTGATAGGTGACGGTGCGACCGTAAGTCGGTCCGCCACGGAGCCACGAGCCGCTCGATCCCGACAGCTCTCCAATGTCGATATTCGTGCCGCCACCATCGGACACGATTCCGTCAAAGTAAGCCGAGACCTTGCTTGCCAGGTTGATCCTCGCATTCGGAAATCCGAAATACCAATAGTCCTTTGTCATCCGAAAATCACCCCCGCTTGAATCGGTGGTCACGTTGATCCGCCCCGTGAAACCTGACCAGTTCCCGGTGATGTCGGTGCGAACATAGGGCACATAAACCGTGAAGGTGCCGCTGCCGAAAAGGTCGCCGCCCACTCCGCAACGGTCTGCCGTGATCAGTGTGCCGGTGGTGTTCACGATGAGATCGTTGGGCAGCGTCCCGGCGTGGGTGAGGAGATCAATGGTGAACATTCTTAGGGTGCCGCCGTTGAATGTGATCGCGCCGGTGCCGGGGCCAAAGGCGTTTGCCGTCGCGCTGCCAAGCACGACGCTTCCCGCATTGAGAAGTGTCCCGCCGGAATAGCTGTTGCTGCCGCTGATCGTTAGTTTCCCTGTGCCGCTCTTTACAAGGGAGGTGGAGCCGCCGATGGAGCCGGTTCCTCCGAAAACGTAGGCAGTGGTCGTGTTGTTCACCGCAAGCGAGCGCGGCGACACCGTGCCGTTTAGGGTGACGTTCCCATTGCCGGTGGTGTTATCGAACGTCACGGCGTCGAAGTTAAAGAACGTCGAGGTCGGTCCGCCCGACCACGCAGAGGTGGTCTGCGAGTCCCAGATGCCTCCTCCTGCGCCAGTTCCGGTCCAAACAAGTGAAGCTGCGCTTCCGGAAACGGTCAACTTGATCCAGGCGGGTGAGCCCGAGCCAGCTGCGCGACGGCTCAGAGCGAAGGTCTGACGGGCTCCGGTGGGAAGATTGGAGTACCATGATTGACCGCTTGCAGCCGTGTCGGAACCTCCATCGACAAGCATATAGTCGCCGGCTCCGAGGAGTCCATCGACCAGGTTGAAGTAGAAGTTGGTGGTGCCGGTGAGTGCGATCGTGCCGCTGCTGAGAAGTATCTTGTCATTGTTGCCGGCAGGGTTGTTGGAAAGGTCAAAGTGAAGGTAGGCGTTGTTTGCCAGAGTCAGCCCGTTGCCACCCCTTAAGACGCCGGCGCTTCCCAATCCGCCGCCCGGCGAGAGATAGGAGCCGGTTTGTGCCCAGATGTTGCCGCCGGCCGAGCCGGTTCCGATCAGCACGGCAGCGGCAGCGACGGTCATGGGACTGCTGGCTATGGTGCCGGTCAGGTTCAATACCCCGGTGCTGATGGTTGTAGCGCCAGTGTAATTAAGGTTGCCTCCAAGAGTCAGGATGCCTGTCCCGGCTTTGATAACACTGCTTGTCCCGGCACCATTGCTGATGGTGCCCAGAAAGGTGGAGTCCTTGTTATTCTCTCCGATCGTGAAGGTCGTGGTGCTCGTGTTTCCGCTCCCGGTTGCGCCGGACAGCGTGGTGGAAGGCCCGCCCGACAACCCGCCAAGGGCAATGGTTGTCGCGCTGCCGCGCTTGCTCAACGAGCCCGCTCCATTTCCGAGATTGAAGGCGATGGTGGTCGCGCCGGTCGCGCCGTTCAAACGCACCCCGGCGTTGCCGGTCAGATTGATGTCGCCGGTAAAGCCGGTCAGGCAGCCTCGCAAGTCAAAGACGTTTGTCTGGTTGATGTTCAGCGAGGCTGTTCCTGTGATCACGTAGATGCCTGTCGTGCCACCGCCATTTCCACCGACGATGGTTGGCGCGCCCGACAGCATCAAGTTATTGCCGGGGGCATTGGAACCTATGTTCAGCGTGCCTCCGTTCATTGTGATGGAACCGGTTCCAAGCGTGTTGTTGTTGTTAATGACCACCGTGCCTTGCTCAATGGTGGTGCCGCCGGTGAAAGAGTTGGCGCCGCTGTTAGAAAAGGTAAGTGTGCCCGTTCCGGATTTAAGCAATCCACCAAGGCCGGTTAGCTGTCCGGTTCCTCCAAAGGTATAGTTCTTACCGGCATTTACGCTTACTCCACCGATGTTATTGTTGCCGGTGATGGAGATGGCGGGCGAGTTAGAGCCCGTATCATCAAAGGAGGCATTGTCTCCAAAGTCAAAGAACGCGGAAGAGTTATCGGGTTTCCGCCAGTTGGTGGCGACGTTGTTCCATGCATTCCCGCTGCCGTCGCCCGCCCATCGCAGGTATTGTGGAATGCCGGCGGCGGAAACCAGGATGTAAAACTGCTGTGTCCAGTTGACGCCGTCGCCGTCCTGAACCTTGAAAGAGAACCTGGCGCGCCCATAGGTGTTAAGCGTCGGAGTAAAGCGCACGGTATGACCGTCGCCCAGTACCCGGCCTGTCCCATCAAGGGTGGTTACCGACCCGCCCACGACGTTGGTAACCGTAAAGACCACCGTGGGCTTGTTGAAACCGGCGGTGTATTTCGCAAGATCAATGTCAATGTAAGTCGCCAGCGCGGCTGTGTTTTTCCCCACGAAAGTGTGCGGAGACGCCTTGAAGTGCAGGTATTCCTCCAGATAAGTGTAGCCGGTCGCTGAGGTAGTCGGGAAAAAGGTGGAGCCGGAAGTTAACACGCCCGCACTGAAGGCTGTTTTATGGTCGTCAGCGGCAGCGTTCATTCCCAGCGCATACTCCCAAATGTCCGGCATTCCATCTCGATCGGAGTCGGAGGGCGAGGGGATGGAATTCAGCACTCCAAAGCCGGAGGCGCTCGCGCCGGTGTCGCTTTCGCGCGTGACATGAAAACGCGTCTGCGTGGTGAGCTTGTTGAAAAGGATCGTATCCACCTCGTCGCGTAGCGTGCCGGTGTAACTGGCATCCATACGAAGTGCGCCCGCGTTGGAGACGATCTTTTTGTAAGCAAGCAAAGGCCCGTCCGCTGCGACGCCGACGGAGGAACCCGCGATCGCTGTGGCTGACTGGTAGTAGCGATAATCGCCCGGGACTGGCGCGGGACTTTCCGAGGCGGAATAAACCGAGCCTTCCACGATGCTGTAGCCTTTGTCCGTGCCGTCGAGGATGCCGTCGCCGTCGTTGTCGGTGAGGTTGCCGCTGAGATAGACGGTGAAATTCGGCAGGTTGTTGCTGGCAAGGGTTCCTTTCACCAGCGCCTTGGACTTCGCATTGCCGGGAGGGCAGATGAAGTAGTTGTTGATGAGGTTGGCCTTCCAGCCTGCGGGTGTTTGCGAGTCACCCATGATGAATCCGATGTCCCAGTCGAAGGTGACGTTGTTGATCCATTCCAAGAGACCGTTGGGACGCGCCTTCGGGTTTCTCGTGTGGTTGTGCGACCAGAGGTTGTGGTGCGATGTCGCATGATTTTGATCCCACAAGCCACCGCACGAGTGGGGTTCGAGTCCCCACGAGTTGATCGAATACTGCAACGTCAGGTTTTCCGGCGGGCTGCTGAAGCTCGAGATGTTTTCGTCCGTGCTGAACTCCATCGTGATGTGATCGAGGATCGAATTGATCGAACCGCTGTCGAGGTCGATGCAATCGCCTCCGGAGCCGTATTTACCATGCCTGAAACGCAGATGCCGGATGATGATTTCGTCGCCGGAAATGCGGAACGTGCCGTCTTTCAGGCCGATGCCGTCGCCCGGCGCAGTCTGCCCGGCGATGGTGATCTTGTTCGTGGTGATCCGAAGGTTGCTGCCGGGGACATGGATGTAACCGCTCACATCGAAAACGATGGTCCGACCGCTTGAGGGGGCCGTCGCAACGCCGTAGGCGAGTGAACCGGCCAGGGTGGAGTCGCTGCTGAGGTTCGTGACGTGATACACATCACCCCCGCGCCCGCCGGTGGCATAGGCGCCGTAGCCTTCGGCTCCGGGAAAGGCCGGGATTTGAGCGTCGAGCTGGCTGGCCGCAAAAAGCAGACTCACGCAAATCGTCGAAAAAAAGGAGAATGCCCTGGCGTATCCATGCGGGGGAGAGGAGGTCTTCATGAAAAGAAATTACATCGTGTTACAGGTTCGCATCAACTTACGGGTGAATATTTTTACAAACAGCATCCGCCGCACCCAAGAAAACCTAGCTTGGAAACTTGCAGCTATTTGCATTTCAAGAAAGACCGACGCAGACGTGCGCCAGCTTCACGTCAGTTGCCCGATCAAGGCCGCACGCGACTGCGGCAATCGCCCGTAGGCACGCCCGATTGCCACGGCGGGCGCGACGTTTGCCGCCCCGTGAATGCCGAGCAGCCGGACCAGTTCCGACTCAAAGTGCAGCAGAGCGCGACGGTTCGGCTCGCTCTTGTTCACGTAGTTGAAGGCGCGCCTGATCAGGTCGAACAACTCTGCGGCAGGGTGATCCGGCTCCGTTACCAACTCGACGAGTTCCACGAAATAGGCCGCCAACTGGACGCGCTGATAACTTTGTCTCAACCCCTCGAACGGTTTGCGCAAGACGACTTCCCTCAAAATGTGCAGATCGCTTTTCCGACTCCGCGCGAACTGAATCTCCGCTTCAAAAAACAGGTCCAGCTTGCCGGCAAACGGACTTTTTGGCCGGCGCGCTCCTTTGGCCACGGTCTTGATTTTGCCATGCGCCTCGGTGAACCACTCGATGATGAGGCTCGTGTCGGAGAGTTTTGTCTTGCGGAGCAGGATGGCGGCGGTGGTTTCCAAGAGAATCGCTATTGACCTTTCACTTCGGGTCGGTCTTATTCACGCCCATTCCATTAACCCATTTTTATGAGCGAAGAAAACATTTCGGCAAATCAGACAGCGGCCAACCCCCAGGTTGTCGTGGACACCATGAAGACAAGTTACGCAAACGTCTGCCGCATCGCGCAAACGCCAAACGAAGTGATCATCGACTTCGGCATGAACCCGAACTTCTTTGGCACGATCCTCGAAGAACCGTTGCGCCTGGAGAACCGCATCATCATGTCGCACGACGCCGCCAAACGGCTCTGCCTCCACCTTGGCAACACGATTCAAACCTACGAAGCCAAATACGGCGTGATCGAACTCGACGTGGCCAAGCGCCTCAAGCCGGGCGCGAATCAGACGGTGACAAAGTAGCGGGCGGGATTGAATCTGAAAATCAGGAAATCAGGAAAAATCGAGACCAGGACTGGATCGCGCAGGGTTTCACTGCAGCGCGTCATTCCGAGCGCAGCGAGGAACCTCACAAGCCACGCTCAGTGTAATTTGAGGGATTCCTCGCTTCGCTCTGAATGACGCGTGCTTTGATTCAATGCGTCCCACGGATCAGGTCATGGTCTTTTCCTGATTTCCTGATTCAAACAATCCGCCGCACGCATTCCTCGATGATTGCGACTTGCGCGCTCACCCGCTGATCCAGCGCGAACTCCGACGGCGTTTCGATGGTGAACGTCCGCTCGGAATGATGCAGATGCAGGTAAACCGCCTCCGGCAGGCCCATCGTCGCGAATTTTTTCAAAGTCAATTTCCGGCGGATGACTCCGGCGTTCGATTTTCTGCCGTCGATCATTGTGCGTCCTTCGATCGGGATGAGCGGCCTTGCGACCGCGAGCAATTCCTCGCCCCAGAACGGCTTTGCCCGCTCGACTTCGTAGATGTAAAGCCCCTGCCCGTCGAAGTCTTCGTGCAAAGTCAGCGCGAGCGCAAAGCGATACGGTTTGATCAGCATCTTCAGCGCCCGCAGCATTTCGATGTCGTCCTTTTGAAAGAGGCGGTTCAGATCGCGGTGCTCGCGGTCGTAGCGGATGTTGTTCACGATGCCCCACGGATTCAGGCAGGGGAAAATGAGACAAGGCAGCGCGCGAAGCCGCTTCACATTGCGTTCCGCCCACGCGATCAGCGCCTCCGTGCCCGCCGGTTCGTCGCCGTGGATTCCGGCGGAAATGTAAACGCCTCCATTCGCGGCAAGGCTTTTCGACTTTAGAAAATAAAGCGGGTAGCCGTCGATCTCAGCGAATCGTTGCATCGGCAGCCCGCTCGCCAGTGCGACCGCACGCCAGCGCTTGATCAACAAGCGATAGTCGTGGCAGCGGTGCATGTGGAGCGCCTTCACAGCTCTTTCAACAAACGCGCGTGAATGCCATCGAACCCGCCGTTGCTGAAGATCACGACGACATCCGGCTTCTGCACCAGCGGTTTCAGCCGCGCGATGATTTCACCCACGCCCGGCTCGTAAAACGCCGGCTTGCCAGTCGCGCGGATCGCTTCGACGACGACCTCGGGCTTGAGCCGCTCGTTCTCGGGAATCTGTTCCAGCCTCGCCACCTTCGCGAGGATTACACCGTCGGCCAGGCCGAGCGCCTCGGGCAGTTGCTTTTGAAAAATCGCCCGTCTCGTCGTGTTCGATCGCGGCTCGAAGATCGCCCAGATCCGGCTTTTCGGATATTGATGCCGCAGACCCGCGAGCGTCTGCCGGATGGCGGTCGGATGATGGCCGAAGTCGTCGATGATCTTGATACCGCGCACCTCGCCGCGCACTTCCTGCCGCCGCTTCACGCCTTCGAAAGACGTGACCGCCTTTTGGATCACGTCCATCGGCACGCCGTAAAAATGCGCCGCGGAAATCGCCATCGCGGCGTTGTGGACGTTGTATTCGCCGACAAGCGAAATCGTAAAAGGCGTGTCGAAGAGCGTGAACGAGGAGCCTTTGGAATCGTAGCGCGCGTCGCGAATCTGATTCGCCGCGTTCTCGGAAAACCCGACCTCCACGATTGGCGCGGGGCACGTCCTGCCCACGTCGATGCAGTTCGGATCGTCCGCGTTCAGCAGCACCATGCCGTTCGACGGCACGATGTTCAGCAGCCTGCGGAAGCTGAGCTTGATCTCGTCAAGGTTGTTAAAAATGTCTGCGTGATCGAACTCGATGTTGTTCACGATCACCAGTTCCGGCATGTAGTGGACGAACTTCGAGCGCTTGTCGAAAAACGCCGTGTCGTATTCGTCGCCCTCGATTACGAAATGCTTCGAGTCGCGGAAGCAGGCGCCCTGTCCGAGATTGTTCGGGATGCCGCCGATCATGTAGCTCGGCTCAAGCCCGGCGCATTGCAGAATCCACGCGAGCAGGGAGGTGGTCGTGGTTTTTCCATGTGTGCCGGTGACGACGAGGTTGTGCCTCCCGCGCAGGAAAAACTCCTTCAGCACTTCCGGCAGCGAGAGGTAATAGAGCTTGCGGTTGAGCACCGCCTCCGCCTCCGGATTGCCGCGCCTGATCGCGTTGCCGATGACCACGATATCGGCATCGCTGGGGATGTTTTCCTCGCGATAACCGGCGTTCAGCGCGATTCCCTTTTCCTCGAGAAACGTGGACATCGGGGGATAGATGTTTTCGTCCGAGCCGGTGACGACGAAGCCACGCTCGCGCAACGCCGCAGCGACCGCGCCCATCGCCGTGCCGCAAATGCCGAGGAAATGAAGATGCCGGGTTTCTTTGATCATGAGTCGGGCAACGTATGCAAGAGCATCGCGGCGGACAAGAAAAGTCGTAGGAACCCAAGAGCATTGCCGTGAGGGAACGCATCAATATTCAGCGCGAAGGCTCGAAGGCCAAGCCTTATCAAGTTCGACAAGTGAGAAAGATTCTGGCAACCTGCAAATTGGTATGAAGGCAAACAGCTACGAAATGATCATCTGGTGGAGCGAAGAAGACCGCGCCTATGTCGTGGACGTGCCGGAACTTCCCGGCTGCATGGCCCACGGCGGAACACGACAAACTGCAATCCGCAACGCGGAGGATGCCATCAAATTTTGGATCAAGACTGCAAAAGAGGATGGCCTGGAAATTCCATCGCCACGAGGCCGGTTGGTCTATGCGTAAACGCCTCTTCGTCCACTACGACAACGGCCAGACCGCCGAAGTCTCATGGGCTTTCATCCGCGAACTGCCACCGAAGGCGGGGAGAAAATAGGCGCATGGGACGAGTCCGGCGATACGGTTACTATCTCGAATGGTTCATCGGCGACCATGTGCCGCGCCATGTGCATGTGTATGATGGCAAAGGCCGGTTGATTGGCCGTCTTGATCTTGACCTGATGAAAGGTGTCGAGGGCTGGATTCCGGACAAAAAGCTGGTAAAGCTTGTGTCAGAACTACGACGCGAAGGCCGCTTATGAAAAACGAAGTCCAACTCAAAAAGCCCTACGGCAAAGGGACGTTCTCGCGCATGAAGCACGCCCGCTACCTGGGCTGGGAGGATGCATTCAATGTCGAGTTCACCGACGGCCTTTGCTTCCTCGAACCACACTCCATCATCCGCAAGGCCAATCGCATCGCGGCAAAAGCCACGCCGGTTCGCATCGAAGTGGATGAAGAACTCGGAAGCCACTTCACCGTGACTTACGACAACGGCCAGACCGCCGAAGTCTCGTGGGCTTTCATCCGCGAACTGCCGCCGAAGGGTGCGAGGAAATGAAGGCAACGGAGTTGCCTGAGTTGGTGCGTTCCCAACCGGAACGAACAGAAACGTGAGTCTTAGAAATCTTCTCCTGCTTTATGTGGCGTGGCTACTATGCTTGCGTTCAGTTCGTCGCAAAATGATTCATCCAGTCCAAAGCAGCAGTGACCGACTAAAAGAACAGCAATCGGCATGTCGTCAACAGGCCCCGCCTGATACAGCAAAGTTTCCAGACCCCGCCGATCCCAGCCACCGTGTGACTTGCAACGAAGTCGCTGAACAACTTTCCAAGATCTGGCGATTCAAATGGCAGGTGATTCTCAGTGTTGCAGGGTTATTTGTTGCGATTGCAACAGCATTAGGAACAATCGTTGGTGTAGGCTTATACTCAATGCTTACCAGTGGAATCCGAAGCTTCGAGAACGAAGAAAGGCAGAATATTGATAAAGCTAAGCATGTCATCAATGTGCAAATCGCCGAGGAGTTCAAAAAAGAGAATGTCCAACAAACAGTCAAGGCCGCTGCTGCCGCCCAAGCTGCCAAGCTGCTGGGTGACTCGGTTAATCCTTCCATCGAGGCATTTCAGAAAAAAATTGGCATCTTAGACAAAGATGTCGATGCACGATTTAAGGAATTCCAAGAGGCAGTTAAAAAGAACGAGCAGGAAGCTGCTTCACAGTTGGAGGGCCTTCGCAACGAACTCTCACGTTTGCAGAAAAGAAATAACGTCACTGCCTTGGCCGACAAGTCCATCTATCCGGGGGATCTCGATTCGTTTCGTAAGCTTGAAAAGATAGGTAGCGATAGTAAAGAACCCGAGGAGCAGGATGCAGCGCAAGCTGAGATGGAGCGCGTTTACCAAGTTTTCTATCCCGCTGTTGCCCATAACAGTAATACCTATTTGATTGCAAGTGCGATCAATTCTAATGTCGGCGACGGTTCAAAAGTGGAATTCTCGCCGGTTCAAAAGTGGACTATTTTCACAAGCTGAAAGCACCTAATACACAGGGCCATACATCTTTTGGCGGATGCTCGAGGACCCAAAATTTCCGGTTCGGGTGATGTATGATGGCGACCGATTGGCGTGCGGTGGTTGCGATTTCATAATTTTGGCCTTCAAAGTCGATGGTCTGGTCATTGTTGACCCGGCGCATTGCGCGGAGGGAAAGGTGGAGATCCAGCAGGCTGGAAGGAGGTGGTGGGCGAAGATGACCCCTGTTTTGCGGCAGGGCATTTTCCCAGACATCCTGAGGGATCCTGCCGGTGCTGCGTTGGCGAGTGCGGTTCTGGCGGCTGATTTCCATTTGGAGGACTTCATCGGCATGCTCCCAAGTCTGAACTCTGGCGTGAGCCAGGAGAGTGACGATGCGTTTCTGGAAAGTGCCAAATCGGCGTTCGATCTTGCCTTTGGCCTGGGGAGTCGGAGCGACAAGGTGAGCTACGCCAAGGCCAAGCAGGGCGCGTTGGAACTCGCTTCTCGGATCGCTATGGTCGTTGGCAGAGCTCGGGCCAAAGAGACTCAATGCGTCAGTGTAAACAGCGTCTGGCAACCCGTGGATTTCGAAAGCGGCGCGGAGGTGGCAGAAGTGATTCCATGTTGTGTCGGCAGAGACGAAACGTCCGGCAACATTGAAGCCGGAATGGTCATCGACGGTGAGCAGAAGGATTTGTTTGGCGGCGGCGGGCCACCATTGGTGGATGGAACTGTCGTGCTGATAAAGCTCTCCGATGTGTGCGCGGCGGAAGCGGCGGCAGGCGCGCTGTTTTCGCGCGACGGCAGGGACGAGGTGGGAGAAGTGCGTTTTGACATGAACTTCAACGCTGGATCTCGCCCGCTTGAAGTTGCAGAGGCGGAGAAGTTCGTCAGCCACGAGTTGGTAGTTGGGCGGGTTCTGCAAGGGCAGGAAGTCTTGAAGGAATGCCCTGACTTTTTCGGGCCAAACGCGGCCATGTCCGCCGCCGCTGGCTTTGGGTTGGCAGGTCCTTCTGCTGCTCAGGTAGTCGCTCCGCAGCTCATAGAGGCGGGATTTGCCGATGCCTAAATGTCTGGCGGCCGCAGATGCGTCGAGGTCCCCGTCATTGAAATCGGCAAGGATGCGGAGCACAAAACGCGGCGGCAGGCGGTGGATGATCTGTTTCTTTTCAAGGCAGGAAGATGGTGTGTAATGCGCAGAGAGCGCGATCAAAGAAAGCTGACATGCTTCCGCCTCGGGAGGGGAGGGCCGCCGCATAAATGCAGGCTCTCCGTCGGCCTCCGCTCCGCTCCGGCCTCCTCCGAGCCTGCATTTATGCGGGAGTCAACTTGAATATGCACCCCAAAGTGAGAATTCCACTTTTGAACCGTCTCAGTCCACTTTTGAACAGGCCCCGACAGTGCGATCAATTCTAAGAAAAACAAAGAGGAAGAACTGGAACTTGATGAGCTTTTGCCTCTCCTTGACAAAATTCCCGATTTCGGCGGCAGACTTCGAGCGGTTGAGCTAATCACTGAAAAGGCAAAGCATGGTTCATACAAGACTGCAGAGGCGCTTTATGAGGCTATGAAGAAGGAGACAAACCTTTACGTTAGAAAGGCTCTCGACTCTGCGTTTGAGAAAACAACGGGGCGAAGAACCGGGGGCAATGTGGATAGAAGAGAGATGTTAAAGTGGTTCGAGGAAAACAAAGAACGGTTAAAGAAGGAAGATACCGATCCGAAGCCTTCACCCACACCGACACCGCAATTCTAAGTCACCTAGACCCGAGGGCGGGGTCAGGCCGAGAATCTTGCAAAGTAGAGGATTGGCAGCGGGACAGATTGTGAACACAGCACTGTTCTCCAGCCATCGTTTTTCCCCCACCAACCAGGAGGTCTGTGCGCTTGCCGTTTTTAGGGAAGCTGTTACGCTGCTTCCAATGAAGACAGTCACCTTATCCGCTCATGTGGACGGACAGCGCATTCAACTCGATGAGCCGTTTGATCTGCCTTCCGACGCCCGCCTGCTCGTTACGATCCTGCCCGGCGAGGCTGTCGATTCCGAGCGCGCTGACTGGCATGCCCGCTCCAAGTCCGGCCTCGCCCGTGCTTACTCGGACGATGAACCGGATTATCCGGTCACGCTCGTTCGCCGCTCAAATAATTCATGAAAGAGGGCGACGTGGTGCTTTCGCCATTTCCGCAGGCGGACGGCAAAGTAAAGAATAGACCCGCCATAGTCCTGCGTGTGATGCCGCCTTTTGGCGACTTGCTCGTGTGTGGCGTCAGCCGGCAGGTGCGTCACCACGTGGAAGGCTTCGACGAAATTATTGCCGCCAGCGATTCGGATTTTCCTCTGTTTCCCAAATCGCACTTCGTAGCGCCCTCGCCGGCGACGTTTGCCTTCGCGGGCTGAGTTTCCGCCGCGCTCCACTTGTGGCTGGTCATGTTCTCACAGGCCTCCAAAAACGCGTTTGGCTCGAAACGATTTTCCGTTTATCATTTCCACATGATTCTTGAAGGGATGCCAGAGATTCAGAAGCTCACGAAAGAAGAGAAGCTGCAATTGGTCGGGGATTTATGGGACGCCATAGCCGCGATGCCGGATGACTTTCCGGTTTCAGACGAGGAGAAGGCTCTTTTGGACCAGCGCTTTCAAGCGCACTCCGAAGCACCCGGGGATGCACTGACGCTCGATGATTTCAAGAAGCGCCTGGCGGAGCGCTTGTGAGTTATAGCATCAAACTTCGGCCAGAGTTATTGGATGACGCTTCGGAGGCTTACGGCTGGTATGAGGAGCGCGCGACAGGACTCGGGGCCGAGTTTCTCCGAACCTTTTATGCAGCGATTGCCAGAATTCAGCGGCAGCCAACTTTATTCAGGGAGGCCTATTCCGAGTTCCGGCGACTCTATTTACGGCGCTTTCCTTACTTCCTGTAACTATCGGATTAAGCACGATGCCATTGTGTTTATCCTGCTGTTTCATTGCGCTCAGCATCCACGACTTATGCGACGCGAACTCCGAAAGCGACGCGAGTCCTGACTTGCGATGCGGCTAACAGGCTCCGCCTGTAGCTTGTCTTGTTCTGGTCAGGCGATGGCCGCACGCGCTTTGATCTTGTGCGAATGGCTTTCGGCTCTACTCCGAAAATAGATCAGGAAGTCATGGGAATGGGGGTGAGTGCGACTTGGTAGCCGAGGTTTTGGAGGCGGCTGGTGAGGCGCGCGATGATCTGCCCTGAATTGCGGCGCTCGAAGTAGTCGGCACCGAGGTCTTGCCAGATGCTGTCGCGAGAGAGCATGTGGTAGATGCTGACCAAGATGCTGCGGGCCACCGCGATCATCGCCCGCTTTTTGCCCCGTTTGGAGACGAGCCGTTTGTAGAGGCTTTGCAGATAGGTTTCTTTGGTGTGGGCAGCGGCATGGGCGGCTTCCACCAGGGCGTTCTTCAGCGCCTGGTTGCCGTGGCGGATGCGGCTGCTGCGTCGCTTGCCTGCGCTTTCATTGTTTCCAGGACACAAGCCAGCCCAGGAGACCAAATGGTTGGCGTCTGGGAACCGGCTCATATCCGTGCCGACTTCGGCGAGAATGACCTGGGCCAGGCGCTGGTTGATGCCTGGAGTCCCATCGAGCTTGTCGAGGGTGGCCTGGTCCTTTTGCAGCCGGCGTGCGACCTCCTGGCCGACCTCCTCGATTTGCTCCTCGAAGAAGTCGATGTCGGCCAGCAATTGGGCGATGATGAGCCGGTGATGGGC
Source organism: uncultured Verrucomicrobiae bacterium (assembly GCA_963751395.1). Lineage (GTDB taxonomy): Bacteria > Verrucomicrobiota > Verrucomicrobiia > Chthoniobacterales > Chthoniobacteraceae > CAVVUC01. The sequence continues at coordinate 1,511,964 of CAVVUC010000002.1, forward strand.
GCGCAGCACGCCTTCGAGGGCCTTCTGCAACTGCTCTTTCTTGGCACGCAACCGGCCCTTGGCCAAATCCGACAAGGCTTTCCGATCGGTGCGTCCTTCCAGCAAGCCATGGAGCATCGCCGTGGCCGAGACTCCGGTGATGTCGCTGACGACACTGGCCAGCTTGATATTCGTGCCTTCCAGGGCTTTTTGCAGTTCGTTGACCGCTTGGACCCGGCGCCCCACCAGATTGCTGCGGTGGCGGGTCAGTTCGCGCAACTCACGCTGCGCCTGCGGCGGAATGAAACTGCCGCGCATCAGTCCGTGACGGAGCAGATCGCCAATCCACTCGGCATCGGCCACGTCGGTCTTGCGACCCGGCACCGCCTTGACGTGCTGCGCATTGACCACCAGCAACTCAAAATGGCCTTCAAGCAAATTGTAGATGGGCTTCCAATAGACGCCGGTGCTTTCCATCGCGACATGGGTCACGGCGTGGCTCTGCAGCCAGTCGCTCAAGGCCAGCAGATCGGCAGTCATGGTGCCAAAGCTGCGAGTTTCCCTGGCCGTTTGGCCAGTCAGCGGACTATTCCAGACGCAGGCGACAACGCTCTTCTTGTGAACGTCGAGGCCGGCACAATGTTCGTAGATAACTTGCATGATCAGAGGTTCCTCCAGGGGTTAATGGTTTCAGATTGGAACCGTCCAGCTTTGGAGAATGCCCGGCAGATGAATACTCTACTCCGCGCGTTCCGCCGCGCTCCTTGCGGAGCGCAGGTTGACGCAATGTGTGGTGCAAAACAGGCATTCCAGTCAGACTCGTTCGCGGGCTTACATGCACCAAGGGGAAAAACGACTTGTATCCAGGCAGGACGGTTCACGCATAACACTAACCCCATTTTCATGCTGCGTGGTGAACGCAGTTCATGGGGACTCGTTCCCAAAGTTTGCAAAGCGCTTTGGGAACGCACTGATGGCTTGAAACTCGGTTTCCTCCCTGACAGTGCCGACCATCCGAGCTTGAATGAACCCTCTGCGGGGTATCTTTGGCGCGGCGGTCGGGTGCGGCTTTAGTCTGTCACCGGCCGGTTGCGCGGTTCGGATTTACTTGAGCAACGCGGCAAAGCCTGCCTGTTCAAAATGTTTGTCGCCGGTCAGCGCGTCCTTCACGTTTCGGTCGCGCATGATGGCAAAGGAGACGCAATCGGTGAGCGTCCATTCCTTGTCAGTGTGTAGATGATAAAGATCAAGGGCGCTGTCGAGCAATTCGCGGGAGGCCGGAACAATTTTGCAGGCGACGGATTGCCGCAAGTGCAATATGAAGTCGCGCACGCGCGAACGGGACTCGAATTTGGCCAATGCGTCGGCCACTTCCATCAGCACCCAGTCGGAGGTGAGAATGCGGGCGCGAAAATCGCGGGAAAAATTCAAGACGCGCTCGTGATGCTGGTCTCGCCGGTTCAGCCGCGCCACAAAATAAAAGGCATCGGCAAAAACCACCTTCATGGCCGGAAATGGCCGTGAACGTAATGGTCGAGACTGGAGGAGAGATCGGCGGGCAGATCATCGGCCATGCCGTCAAATTCCTCGAGAGCGTCCAGAAGAGCGGGCGATTGCTCATCCACCGGTTCGATGCGCACGATCGTGCCCGATTTCCACGGGATATCCTTGGGAAGTTTGATCAATCCCTTTTCGACAACAGCGGTGATGCTCATGGCAGCATTTTATGTGGGAAATTCGTCAGGGTCAATCCGCGTTCGTCCAACGTTTCAAACACATCAGCCGTTCGGCTGTCGTTCCCAGAGTTAGCAAAGCGCTTTGGGAACGCAGTGCTGGCTGAAACTCTGTTTTTACTTACAGCGATCAATCCCGCGGCGGAGAAGTAAAGTCGGCGCTGAACAGCGCGAGCGACCGCGTTGTTCAATACAGCATCGTCTCTTCCGGCGGATCGACGGCGGTGACGCTGTCCGCTTTGACCACCGCGATCATGCGGCCGCTCTCGGTCGGAAACGTCGGCCTGCCAACGACCTTGACCCACGCCATCTCGGGTGCGGCGGGTTTTGTGTCGCTCTCGATGAGCGCCGCCACGGGACGCGCGTCTGCTGCGCAGCAGACCATGAACATGCGCACGAGTTTGAAGCGTTTGCCGGTCGGGTTGTTCACCCTGTCGGGCATCAACTGGCCGATCAACTCGACCGTCTTCCCTTCGAAATCCCCGCGTAACGAGCTGTCCTGCGCTGCGTAAAGCAGATCAATCACCTGCACGGCGATGTTTCCGTCCTTGGTCCTGGGAACGTTATCGTCATCTGCTGTTTGCGATTGGTTTCCGGCCTGTGTCTGCAATGACTTCGCCATCGTTTTCGGAGCGGCCTTCAAAGCCTGCGCGTCGCCGATCACGCCACGATTCAAGATCGTGCCGACCCCAAACGCATCGGGGGACAAACTCGCCGCGGTTCCAATCGGGAGCAGCAGGATTACGAACGTGAGGAGACGCCCGATCGTGAAGCGGCTCATGGGGTGCGCGCATTCGCCTTCGGAGCAGCAGTCCGACTCGTCGGGCATGGTGACGAACGCAACCGCCATGACGAGCATCACCGCTCCTGCGATCAAAACGAGCGGTCGAAAATTCGGGTGCAGAAACGCGCTGATGCGTCCGCTCAAAAAGAAGTAGAGAAGAATGCTGCTCCACGCGAACAAGGTCGCCCCCGGCAGCCAGCGGTCGAAGAGTTTCGTCATAGGTTGAGCACCGACAAGCGCATGCAAATTAGGGCGACCGTCACGAAAAGTCCAACAAGCAGGCACATCACAAACCACCGGCGAAACACGAGCCCGTAGAGGAACAGCAGCTTGATGTCGAACATGGCGCCAAACACCAGGAAGGCCAGCTTCGACACGAATGGGAAACTCACGAAGCTCGCCGCGACAAACGCATCCGACGTGCTGCAAAGCGCCAGCCCGAACGCCATTGCCATCATCGCCAGCGTCGAGAGCGCGGGGCTGGTGGCAAGCGGGAGAATGACCTCCTGGTTCACCGCCGTGTTGAACACGCTCGACAGAGCCGCGCCGATGACGAGGAAGAACGCGACATCGACAAAGTCCGATGTCGCCGCACGCATTGCGTTGCGGAGCTTCTTCGATAAAGAGGAAGTCGTATCTGCATCGAGTCCGTTGTCATCGCCCGGCACTGCGCCGATGCGAAACGCCGCGCGGCGATTGGTTGGCAGACTGTCGATGATCTTTTTCTGCAAAAGCTTCTCCAGCGGAATCTGCCGCGTGATGAACCCGACCGCGACCGCGATCATGAAGCCGAGTGACAGCCGCAACGTCATCATCACCCACGGACTCTGGCCTCGAAATGCCGCGAACGTGCTCAACGCCACGACCGGATTCACGATGGGCGCGCTGAGCATGTAAGTGACGGCGCAGGAAACCGGCAGACCTTTTTTGATGAACCGCCGGATCACCACCACGCTGCCGCATTCGCACATCGGGAAGATGCCGCCGAGCAGTCCGCTGAGCACGATCGAGAGGGCGCTGTTGCCGGGCAAAAGCCGGGTCATGGTCCGCGACGGCACGAAGGCATCGACCGCGCCGGAAAGCAGCGAACCGAGCAGAAGGAACGGAACGCCCTCAAACAGAATGCTCAGGAACGAATACGCGAAATCCTGAAAGTGAAACGAGAACCAGGTCATTTTTCAGCCAGGCGATCCGGTCGCGCCGTTGTCGCTCCATGCCGTTTGCCGCCGACCCGCGAGAGCACAAGGCACGCGGTGAGAATCACGACATCCACGAGCACGATCGTCGGCCCGGTCGGGGTGTCGAGGTGATAGGACGAATAGACTCCGGTCGCGGCTCCAATCAGTCCGAACACCGCGCTCAAGACGAGCATCCATCGGAAGTCGCGCGCGACCACACGCGATGCGGCCGCCGGCACGACGATCAAGCCGCTGATCAGCAGCGCGCCGAGCTGGCGCAGGAGCAGCGCGACCACGATCGCGATGAGCATGACGAACAGGTAATTGAGCCGGCGCGTGTTGAAGCCCTCGATCTTGGCGAGGTTCTCCTGGACGATGGAAAGCGTGAGCGCGCGCATGTTGAAAAAAAGGAACGCGAGCGTGGCAACTGCGAGCCCGGCGATTGTCCACACGTCGCTGGCGGACGACGCGAGGATGTCACCGAACAGCGCACCTTCGAGCACGCGATAGCCGCGCAGCCGTGAGATGAGAATCACGCCGAGCGCCACGCTGCCCGTGTAGGAAAACGCGATCACCGTGTCCGTGTGGAGCGACGTTCGCTCGAAAAGCCACGCCATCAGCAGCGCGATCGACGTGCAAAAAACGACGAGCGTGATTTGCATCGAACGGGCTGTTCACATCGCGGGCAAGGTTCAGCGCAAAGCCGAGCGTCACGCCCGTCATCGCGCCGTGGGAAATCGCGTCGCTGAAAAAAGCCATCCGTCGCAATGTGATGAACGTCCCCAGCAGCCCGGCGACCGGCCCCGCGATCAGCGCGATCACGAACGCATGCTGCATCTGAGGCAGTTCGAGGAATTCGAGGAAGATTTTGTGAAAATCCATGAGCCGTTCAGTGGATGCTTTTCATCGGGATGAATGCGCTCCCGCCTTTGTCCGGCACCATGCCCGGCAGGTGGCCGTAAGCTTTCGCGAGGTTGTCCGGTTTCAGCACTTCGTTTGGATGCCCGTGGCAGCAAAGGTCGCGGTTGATGCAGAAAACGACATCGCTCAAGTGCTCGACGAGATGCAGGTCGTGCGAGACCATCAGGATCGAAATGCGCCGGTGATCGTGCAGGTGATGAAGCAGTCCGTCGAACGACAACCCGCCGCGAATATCGACACCGGTCAGCGGTTCGTCGAGCAACAGCAGATCGGGATCGTTCAGCAGCGCGTAAGCGACCAGGATGCGCTGGAACTCGCCTCCCGAGAGCCTTCCCAGCCGGCGCTCCATCAAGTGCGCCGCGCCGATCTCGGCGAGTTGGGCACGGATTTGTTCGCGCATTTTCCTTCCCCTCGCGCCGAACCAAAATCGCGACACGCACAATTTCAGCGACAAAAACTCCGCCACCGTCAGCGGCAGATCGGGATCGAGCGGAAGCTGCTGCGGCACGTAGCCGATCTTTTTCGCGTGCGAGATCACCCGGCCGCTCGTCGCCGGCACAAGCCCCATGATTGTCTTCAACAACGTGCTCTTGCCGGCGCCGTTCGGGCCGATCAAACACGCGAAGTCGCCTTTCGCAATCTCGAGCGAAATATCCTCCAGCACCTCCGTCTCGCCGTAGCGCACGCAGAGGTTATCGACCTTGAGTAAAATTGGTTTGTCCATTCGGTGGCGGCGCTCTGTGGCTGCCACGAAACAGCGTTTTGCGGGCGTCGGCAATGAAGTTCGTGAGCTTTGCCCCGAAATCGGGAGCGTCGGAATCGGGACCAGGGTCATCGGCCCGGAGAGCGTTGGCGCTCGACACGTTTCCCCGCCGCCATCACATTTCCCCGCGATGCACACCGGAAACTCGATCCTCATGCGCGCGCCGAAAGAGCGCATCTTCGAGACGGCTGCAGACCTCGAACTCTGGCCGAAGATTCTCCCGCATTACCGCTACATCCATTTCTACGAAAAAGGCCCGACCCGCAATGTGGTGAAGATGGCGGCGACGCGCTCGGGCATTCCGATCTCGTGGGTCTCGGAGCAGGTGATCGACCGCGACGCGCTCGAAGTGCGGTTTCATCATTTGAAGGCGTTCACCAAAGGGATGCGCGTCGTCTGGACCTTCACCGACACTGCCGATGGCGTGCTCGTCGAGATCCTGCATGAACTCCGCTTCCGCTTCCCGCCGCTCGCGCCGCTCGCCGACAAAATCATCGGCGGCTTTTTCATTCACCACATCGCAAACCGGACGCTGCGCTGCATGAAAGCGTATTTGGAAAATGCGGAAAGCGGATTGCGGAAACCGGAATGACAGGCAGTGTCGATGGTCGCTTCTCAAAAATTCTAATTGGTTTTGTCCTGCCATGCGGGCGGCGACGAGACTTCCAATGTTGGCTGGCCTGGCAGCCAGCCAAGCGAAACGAGGAATTTGTCGGCCTCGCAGATGGCGTTCACCACGATCGGCTCGGGCGCTTTGTAGCCGGCCACGATGAAGGCGTGTCGCGCACCTTCAATCAGTTGCAGGTCGCAGCGGTTTCCCGCCTTTTTCATCGCTTCGGCAAAGGCGCGCGCCTGGTTCGGCGAGACGACGGTATCATTCAGCCCATGCATGAGCAGGGTGGGGGGCTGTTTGGGGCGGACTTGGAATAGCGGCGAGAGTTGTCGGGCAAGTTCGAGCTGCGCGGCGGTTGGTCGCGTTGCTTCAGGCGGCGCATTCTTCTCCAGCGCCTGGCCGCCGATGACGAACTTGATCCAGCCGCCCTCCGTCATGTCCACGATCGGATTGCACGGAATCATCGCGTCGGGCACGGCGCTGATGTCGCGGTCGTCCGCCGGATCATCGAAGCCCGGAATTGTGCCGAGCGCGGCTGCGAGGTGACCGCCGGCGGAATCGCCGAGGACCGCGATGCGATTCTCGTCAACTCCGAGTTCTGCGGCGTGCGCACGAATGTAACGCACCGCGGATTTGCAGTCGGCCAGGCAGTCGGCCACCGAGGGTCCATCGGGCTTCAACAGCCGGTAATCGATGCTGATCCCGACCGCGCCGCGCGTGGCGAAGTAACGGGCGTGCGGAAAAAACGGACGCGCAGTTCCAGCCCGCCAGGCACCGCCGTGAATGCACACCACCGCCGGCCGCCGCTCGCCGGGTTTGGAGCCGGAGGCGGGGAACATGAATAGTTTGAGTTCGGTGCCATTCACGTTTTTGTAGATGCGTTCCTGCGGTGCCGGCTGTTCCTGCATCAGCTCGCGCAACGTCACAGCCTGGGCCATGACACCGCGCAAGAGCATGGCTGCCATCGCGAGACTTGTCAGGTAATGAGTCCGGGTTCGTTTGTTCATATCAGCCCAACTGGTTTGTGAATTTAGGCTCGATCAGAAACGCGTCCCGTCAAAGCACAAGCAAAACAACGCATGAAAAAGAAAGTTCAAAGGAGTCTCTGGGAAATGCATTTCAAATGAAGGAGTTGTTCAGGAATACAGCCCGACCAAATCATGCACAGGCTGGCATCGCATGGAAGGATGGAAGCGGCTGTTTTGCCGATCCAATGAGCGTCTTGCGCCAATAGGGGATTGCTCATCCGAAGTTCGGTTCTCTCTCCAAGTGTTCATTTGCTGAAGAGTCGCTTGGACAAGAAACCCGGTGAACGCCATCGAAGCAGTTCGAATGGATTCACCGGGGCCTCCAGCACCGGAGAACCACGGACGCACGCATCGTTGCGCAAAATTAAATGCCGGAATACTTGATTCGTCGCGCGCTTTCCAACTAACCTGCGACTTCCTTCCCTTACCTATGAAATCTAACTTCCCTAAAGTCGGTATCCGCCCGACCATCGATGGTCGTCTGGGCGGTGTTCGTGAATCGCTCGAAACTCAAACCATGCGTCAGGCGCAGTCGGTCGCGGACCTTATCTCAAAGACGCTGCGTTATCCGGACGGCACTCCGGTCCAGTCGGTGATCGCCGATACCTGCATCGGCGGCCTGGCCGAGTCGGCGCGTTGCGAGGAAAAGTTCCGGCGCGAAAACGTCGGTGTCTCGCTGACGGTGACGCCCTGCTGGTGCTACGGCTCCGAGACGATGGACACCGATTCGTTCGTGCCGAAAGCGATCTGGGGTTTCAACGGCACAGAGCGCCCCGGCGCTGTCTATCTCGCGGCGGTGAGCGCGGGTCACACGCAGAAAGGTCTGCCGGCTTTTACGATTTACGGGCGCGATGTGCAGGACGCGGGAACGACCGCCATTCCGGAAGATGTTGCGGCGAAGATGCTCCAGTTCGTGCGAGCCGGGCTCGCCGTCGCTTTGATGCGGAACCGGAGCTACCTGAGCCTCGGCAACGTCTCGATGGGCATCGCCGGCTCGATCGTTGACCACGGCTTTTTTGAAGATTACCTCGGCATGCGCGTGATGGCCTCGGACATGACGGAGATCCTCCGCCGCATTGAGCGCGGCATTTACGACAAGGAGGAAGCGGCCCGTGCTTTGAAGTGGGTGCGCGAGAAATGCAAGGAGGGCAAGGACTACAACGCGCCCGAGAAGGTCCGCTCGCGCGAGCAACTCGACAAAGAATGGGACATCTCCGTGAAGATGGCGATGATCGCGCGCGACATGATGGTCGGCAATCCGAAGCTCGCCGAGATGGGCTTTGGCGAAGAAGCGCAAGGCAACAACGCCATCGCCGCAGGCTTTCAGGGACAACGTCAGTGGACCGATCACATGCCGAACGGCGACTTCCTCGAAGCGGTGCTCAGCAGCTCGTTCGACTGGAACGGCATCCGCGCGCCTTATGTCGTCGCGACCGAGAACGACGCGCTCAACGGCGTCTGCATGCTCTTCGGTTACCTGCTCAACCACTCCGCGCAAATCTTCGCCGACGTCCGCACGTTCTGGAGCGCGGAAGCGGTGAAGCGCGTCACAGGCAAGGCGCTCGAAGGGGCGGCGGCGGGCGGCATCCTGCACCTTATCAACTCCGGCCCGGCGGCGCTCGACGGCACCGGCGAACAAACCATCGACGGCAAGCCCGCGATGAAGCCGTTCTGGGACATCACGCAAAATGAAGTGGACGCATGCCTCTCCGCGACGACATGGCATCCGTCGATCACGGAATACTTCCCCGGAGGCGGCTGGTCCACACGCTTCTGCACGCGCGGCGGCATGCCGGTGACGATGTTCCGAATCAACCTCGTCAAAGGACTCGGGCCGGCCATGCAAATCGCCGAGGGCGAAACGGTCGATCTCCCGCAGGATGTTCACGACGCGCTCGATCAGCGCACGAATCCGACCTGGCCGACCACATGGTTCGTGCCGCGAGTGACGGGGCAGGGGGCGTTCCGCGATGTTTATACCGTGATGAATTGCTGGGGCGCAAACCACGGCGTCTTCAGCTACGGGCACGTCGGCTCGCAGCTCATCACGCTGGCCTCAATGCTGCGCATCCCGGTTTACATGCACAACGTCGCGGAAGAGGACGTTTTCCGACCGAGCGCATGGAGCGCCTTTGGCCTGGCCGATCTGGAAGGAGCGGACTACCGCGCCTGCAAGAACTTCGGCCCGCTCTACGGCAAGCTGCGCGGCTGAGAAATTCCGAGGCTGTTCATCGAGGTGTAGCCGGGGTCAGCGACTCCGGCTACAGCCGTGGAACTTCACCGTAATCGCCGAGGTCGTTCTGAAAAGCAGCGGGGCGATTTACTCCGAATCCGGCTGGTAGCGGTAATAGACCTCGAGCATCAGGGCGCAGAGGGCAGTGCGATACACCTTGCCGTCAAGGGACGGCGCGATTCCCAGGCCTCCGGTCTCGGTCCCTTTGCCGTCAGCCGACACGCCGCCGGTGGGCGGCCAGCTTCCATCGGGGGATTGAGCGTTTACGATTTCATCCTTGAAGATCCGATCCCATGTTTTCCACTTATTGAGCTTCTGCGTCATGAAACAGGCTTGGGTGTCGTAATACCAGCGGTATAGATTCGCTTCCGGAGATTTGTAGTTCACCCCCGGACCGTGGATAATCGTCTTCAACCCGTCGCGGATATAACGCTCGTGTTTCCCATCCGGCCCGATCGCGAAACATAGAACGCCGACTCCGGTAAGATTGCCATTTGGCCGGTCGCCGGCTTTTCGGTATCCAAACGTGTTGCTCTTGGGATCGAACACGCGCTCGAAGTTGTTCATCGCGCTGTGCATGGTGTTGGAGACTTTGTCGAATTCCAGCGGGGTCAGCTCCGCCGCCTTGAGCGCCTGCACCTGCCAGCCGGAGACCGATGTGTCGGACTTCGGTATTCCGTTTTCAGAACCGGCATCGAGATCGTATCCGTAGGCCCAGCCGCCGTCGGACCGCTGGCCTTCGACGATATATGCGACCGCCTTTTGAAGAACGGGCACGATCCGCTTGTCCTTGGTCATCGCGTAGGCTTCGCCGAGCGCGTAGGTCGCGATCGCATGCTGGTAAACAGAGCCGCCACGCGGAAACGATTTGCCGGAATAGGAAAGCCGTCCTTCCGAGGTTTCGCCCGCTTTTAACAGCGCATCAATTCCTGCGGCGACCGTCTTTCCATAATAGGGCGACTGCTGCGTTTCGCCGTGCCCGAGAAACACCAGCAACGCCAACCCCGTCATCGCGCCTTTGTTCGACGATCCCCAAGTGCCGTCCGGGTTTTGCGCCTTGCTCAACCATTCCAACGCCTTCCCGACAACAGGCTCCGTCTCGCCAGCCCCATATTTATCCAAGATTTCCCTTCGCATACTATCGGCACGCCCGACAATACGTTCCGGCAGTTGCGGGCCCCTTGGCAACACAGAAGGAGAAATCGGTCGATCATCAGGATTGCCTGGCACTTTCTCCGGACTCGGGGTGCGTGGGATGGGGAATGATGGCCCCGACCTATTCGGATTGAAGACGATGATTATTGGTCCGGTCGGAGGCGTTTGGGGCAGAATTGGCGGAGCGGGGGAGGGAATACTAACAGGTTCCACCGGAGCCGGGGGCGATGCCTGCTCATCTGGTGACACGAGGCCATTCGACACGAAGTTGGTTGGTTCGACGTATTTGTTGAAGAGGACCGTGCCTCCGAAGAGCACCACCAGCAGCAGGTGGAGAAGAAGGGAGACGGTGAGAAACCGCGATGCGAGGATTCTCTGCTGGAGCCTGCTCCAGCCTGAGTTTCCGGTGGATGTAGCGTTGTTCATAACTTGCTTTTCCTCCTTTTATTTTTTCCAATCCCCGCGTTCATCCCTGACGCACCCTTCCCGCCCGCCGACCTACTTCGAGGTCGGCAGGTAACGATAATAGACCTCGAGCATCAGCACGCAAAGTGTCGTGCGGTAAACTTGCCCGTCCAAGGATCCGGCACTCTCGAGTCCTCCGAGTGCCTTCGGGTTGCCGGTGGGCGGCCAACTGCCATCGGGGGATTGAGCGTTCACGATTTCATCCTGGAACATTTGGTTCCAAGTTCCCCATTTGTCCTTCGTCATGAAGCAAGCCTGCGTGTCGTAATACCACCGGTAAAGATTCGCGTCCGTGGCTTTGTACTCCACTCTTGGGCCGCGGAGAATCGCTTTCAAACCCTCGCGAATGTAGCGATCCTTCTTTCCCTCGGAGCCAATCGTGAGACAGAGAACGCCGACGCCAGCCAGTTGTCCCTGCGGCCGGTCACCCGCCCTGCGATAACCGAACGTGCCGTTCTTCGGATCGAACACGCGCTCGAAATTGTTCATCGCGCTGTCGAGTGTCTCATGCACTTTCTCGATCGGCAGTTCTGTCAGTTTCGCGGCTTTCAGCGCCTGCACCTGCCAGCCCGAAACCGAGGTGTCGGATTTTGGATTTCCCTCCTGTCCCGCCTCTTTCTCCGCAGCGGCGTCGAGGTCGTAAGCATAAGCCCACCCGCCATCGGGCCGAATACCGGCGGTAATATATCCCACAGCTTTCGTCAGGACCGGAACGATCCGTTCATCCTTGGTCATCGTGTAAGCCTCGCCCAGCGCATAGGTTGCAATTGCGTGCGCGTAAACAGGGGCTCCCCTCCCAAAGGACTTGCCGCTAAAGCTTAGGCGTCCATCCGCAGCGGCACCCGCCTTCAGCAACGCATCGACGCCCGCCGCAACGGTCTTTCCGTATTCCGGCGAGTTCTGCGTTTCCCCATGTCCAAGAAAAGCGAGCAGGGCCAGCCCCGTCATGGCTCCCTTGTGCGACGATCCCCAGGTTCCATCCGGATTCTGCACGCTGCGCAGCCATTGCAGCGCCTTCACCACGGCTTGATCGCTCTTCTCCTTGCCTCCGCCTTGTTTGAGAACTGAGCCGCGACGTTCACTCCCGCGTCCCGACATTGTGCCGGGGAGTCCTGCGCCGGTCATCGACTTGGTCGATGTCGAAGCAATTCTTTCCGTCGAGACATTCGAAATCTTCGGCGCGATGACCGGCATCGCGTTCATCGTGAAGCTCTGCACGGTTGGATTGGTCGTCGTGATCGCGGTCATCGTCGGAGCCACCGGCTCGGGAGTGACGGTGAACGTGGGCGTCTGCGTATCGAGCGGATTGTCCGGCGTGGGAGGCGTGACCTGGGCATCCGAGGAAAGGAACCCTTCGCCCTCTGCCGCGAAGTCCGGCGGTTCGACGTATTTATTGAACAGGACGGTGCCTCCGAAAAAAACGACGAGAAGGATGTGCATCAGCAGCGAAATGGTGAGGAATCGCGATGCAAGAATCTTTTGCTGAAGCTTCTCCCATGGGGAGTGTTCGGAGGAGGTGCCGTTTGCCATGTAATTATGAATAACCACTTTTGCCGTTCATGCCAAGCGGTCGATGCCAAAAAATAGAAAGAATTTTACTGGCCGGAAAAGGTCTGGATTCCGGGCGCCACCCCCTTCGATGTCCCGAACTTAACCGGCGTCGTCGCCACCAACCGGGGGAGGGGAGATATTTACAGGACGAATTTTTGGCAGGCGCAGCATTTCCTCTCTCTGCTGAATCAGGGCGTCGCGCTGCTGGGCGAGCGAGTCGATCTGTTGTTTCGCCGACTCCTGGACGGATGCGAGTTTGGAAACCGCCTCCTCTTTTTCCTTGAGCGCCTCCTCGCGTTCCCGGTGGGCACGCTCCACCTGGGCTGTTTGCGCCTCGCGGTTGCGGGCAAGATCGTAAGCAGTCTTGTTCGACAGGGCATCGCGTTCCCCGGTGAGCGACTGAATCTGGATGCGCTGCTCTTCCAGCCGCTGTTCGAGGCTCTTGAATTGTTGCTCGCGCTCTTTCATCAGCTTTTGGAAATTGTCGCCGATGGCCTGGAACTCCAGCTTGCTGTCCCGGCGAAGCGCGCTGAGCTGCTCGCGGACTGCGCTTGATTTCGTGCGCTCGGCTTCCATCGCCGCGGTGAGTTCCTGGGCGGCAGCGCGCAATTTCTCAATCTCCGACGCGGCTTCGTCCTTGTCCTTGGAAAGGCCGGCTTGCTGGTCAAGAAGGCTTTGGCGTTCTTTCCTCCGGGACTCCTCGACGTGTGCGAGCCGCGCTGAAACTGCCTCCCGCTCGCTGATGATCTTCTCACGCTCCTGCTGAAGCGCGGCGATCTGCTGCTCCAGACCGGCGTGCTGCTCCGCAACGCTCGCCTGAGCGCCTTCGCGTTCGCGGACGAGCTTGTCCCGCTGTTCGGTGAGTTCGTTGAGTTGCTTTTGGAAATCCTCCCGGGCGCGTCCGAGTTCGGCGACAACCTTGTCGCGCTCGCGCAACGCCCCCTCGCGGTTTTCGTTGAAGACCGAGATCTGTTTCTTGTGCGACTCCTCGGCCTGTGCAAATCGGGCGGTCAATTGGTCCTTCTGCTGCGCGAAATGCTCCCGCTGTTTTCCAAGTGATTCGATCTGCTTTTGCAAATCCTGGTTGAGCTTCTGGACTTCGTTTTTGTGAGCTTCCTCGATCTTCGCGAGCCTTCCTGCGAGTTCATCCTTCTCTCGCAAGACCTGGTCGCGCTGCTTCGCCAGAGCCTCGGTTTGAGCCTTGTGTTGATCCAGGGCGGCGGCAAGCTGGCCGCTGACGGAGGCATGTTTGGCTGCAAGCTCCTTGTGCTCGCTGGCAACTCCCGCATGGGTCCGGCTCAGTTCGTCATAGCGCTTTTTGAAATCCTCGCTTAAAGCCGCCGTCAGCTTCTTGTGGGTGGCCTCGGCCTGCATGAGCTGGGACATCAACTGCTCTCTTTCCTTCGTCAGCCGTTCAACGGCCTCGACCTGCTTTTTCTGTTCTTCCCCGGCAGCCGCGACCTGTTTGGACAACTGCTCGCGCGCGCGCAGGAGATCTTCGTTCGTCTGGCCAAGTGCCGCGATCCGCTTGTCGGCTTCCGCCGTCAAAGTCTCCGCCTGCTTCTTGTGAGCGGCTTCGGCTTGAGCAAGCTGCGAAGCCAACTGCTCCTTTTCCTTGGTCAGCCTGCCAAGTGTATCGGTCTGCTTTCGGGATTCCTCCCTGGTTGCAGCCAACTGCGTGGACAGCTCCTCGCGCTCGCGAAGGACGTTGTCATGCTTCTGGGCGAGTGATGCGATTTGTTTCTGCTGTTCCGATTCGAGTCGGGTGAGGCGTTCCTTGTCACCCGCCAATTGATCGCGATCACTGGAAAGCGCCTCGATTCGCCTGGAAAGCTCCTCGCGCGTCTGCGTCAGTTTGGACAGGGCTTCATCGCGTTCCGCAAAAATCCGCGCGCTTTGCTGGCCCAGCACTTCGATCTGTTCCTTGTAGTCCGTGCGGACCCGCGAGAGCATGGCGGCGGCCTTGTCGCGTTCCTCGACGGTGCTGCCGTGCTGCTGCGTCAGCGCTTCGAGTTGTTTCTTGTGCTCGGCGATCGTCTGGGCAAGCTGGTCGCGCTGTTGAATGGCGTCCGACAACTGTTTTTGATGCCCCTGCTTCAGGGCTTCCAGTTGGCCTTGATGGTCCTTGCGCATCTGCTCGGCCTGCGATGTGGCTTGATCCCGCTGACGCGCGGTGCTGTCGCGCTCCTGGGCAAGCAGACCGAGTTGTTTTTTGTGTTCCTCGCCCAGCATGGCCGAGCGCTTCTCGAAATCGGCGGCAGCCTTCGCGATCTGCTGCGCCATCTGATCGCGTTCGGAAACAATCTTCTGCATCTGCTGTTGAACCGAGGCGAGTTGTTGCTTTTGATGCTCAACCTGCCTGGCATGCTCTGCGGTCAACTCCTGTAGTTTCCTCGCGTGTTCATTGGTCGCCTGCTGAAGCTGCGTCGAGACCTGCGCCTTCTCGCGCGACAGGAGGTCCCTTTGCCCGTTGGCGGCATCCAGTTGCTTCTTGAACTCTTCGCGTTCCCTGGCGAGTTGCGCGTTTGCCTCATCACGCGCTTTGGAAATCTCAGCGATCGTCTTCTTCTGAGCTTCGGTTGATTGCGCCAGTTGCGCGGAGATTTGATCGCGTTGCTTTGCGAGGCCATCCCGCTCGGAGCCAAGCGCAGCCAGTTGTTTCCTGTGCTCCTCGGTTGTTTGCGTGAGCTTGCCGGCGAGTTGATCGCGCTCGCGGCTCAAGTTCTCGCGCTGCGAAACGGCAGCATCCAACTGCTTCTTATGTTCCTGGATCGCCTGGGCGAGTTGAGAAGACAATGCCTCCCGCTCCCTGGCAATTCCCTCGCGTTGAGATTCCAGCGCCTTTATCTGCCTGTCGTGTCCGGCAGTCAGGGCTTCGACCTGCGTCTTCAATTCCGAACGCGCCTGGGCAACCTGGGTCGCCAACTGTTCCTTGTCGCGATTCAAGGCGGCCCGCTCCTGATTGAACGAGTCAATCTGCTTCTTGCTTTCCGCAGCCAGGCTCTGTGCCTGTTTCTGATGTTCGAGTTTTAGCGCCTCGATTTCCTTTTTGAAATTGGCCGTGATCGCAAAAGTCTGGCTCGCCAGTTGGTCGCGCTCGCGCGAAATCTGATCGCTTTGCCGCTTGACCGCTTCAAGCTGCTTGTTGTGCTCGGCATTGAGAAGGTCGAGCTGCTTCTTCTGCGCCTCGCGCAACTGCGTGGATTCGAGCGAGAGGCGGTCTCGTTCACGGATAATTTCCTCCCGCTGCTGGACGGACACAGCGAGCATTTTCTTGTGGTCGCCGGCGTGCGCCGCAATCTGCGTCCTGTAGTTCTCATGCAAAGCCTCGACCTCGATCTGGTGATCCTTGCCGAGGGACGCGACGAGCTTGGAATGCTCCTCCTTCGTGCGGGCCAGCAGAGTGGAAATAGAATCGCGATCGCCGACCAGGGCTTCGGTTTTCCTCCTGTGCTCTTCTTGTAAAGAGAGAATCTGCTTCTTGTGGTCTTCCGTTAGCTTTGCAAGCTGGGTCGTCAGCGCGTCGGCCTTTTGCTGCCAGTCGGTCCGCTGCTGCGCCACGCCGGCGATTTCCTTCCTGTGCGTCTCGCCAAGAGCTTCGATCTGCTGCCTGTGTGCGTGGGCTAAAGACTCGGCCTGCTTCTTGAACTCATCCCTGGCGCCTGCGAGGGCTGCAATTGCCTGGGTCTTTTCCTGAATCAGTTTCTCCTGCTCGCGCTTGAGAGTCTCGATCTGCTTCTTATGCTCGGATTCCAGCGCCCCGAATTTCTGGTTGTGAACGAGCGTCAGGGACTCGGTCGCCTTTTGATGATCCTGGCTCCTGAGTTGAAGTTGCTTGTTGTGTTCTTCAGCAAGCGCGGCCAGTTGTTGCTTATGGCCATCCTTCGTTTGTGCCAGTTGATGGGCCACCTGATCCCTCTCGGCGACCAGTGAATCCATCCGCTTCTTGTGCTCGATGCCAAGCGCCTCGATCTTCTTTGCGTGATCGGCGCCCAGTGCTTCGAGCTTGCTGTTGTGGGCCTGCGTCAGCGACTCGATTGCTTTCTGTTGTTCGAGATTGCGGGCTTCAAGCTCCTTCCGGTGCGCTTCGCGAGCCTGTGTGAGTTGGGCAAGCGCCTGGTTCTTTTCAAAGCCGAGTGTGTCGAGGAGCTTTTTGTGCTCGGCCGACAGTGACTGAATGCGCTGTTCCTGCTCGCGCTTGAACGCTTCGATTTGATTCTTATGGCCCTCGTTGAGCGACTGGATTTGCCTTTGTAGCGAGGCTGCGCTCTCGGCGAGTTCCTTCCGGTGGGCTTCGGCCAAAGCCTCGGCTTGTTTGGCTGCGGCCTGCGCTTTTTGTTCGTGCTCGGCTTTGAGCGCCTGGAGGTTGCCGGCGTGAGTCTGGGCAAGTGTCTCCAGCTCTTTCTTGTGCGCTTCGCGGGCTTGAGTGAGCTGGGTCAGAACCTGGCCCTTTTCGGCCCCCAATGTTTCGACGAGTTTCTTATGCTCTGCGACCAGTGCCTGCGTGCGCTGCTCGTGTTCACGCCTGAGCGCCTCGGTCTGCTTCTTGTTCTCGTCGTTGAGCGACTGGAGTTGCCTTTGTAACGAGGCTGCGCTCTCGGCGAGTTCCTTGCGGTGGGCTTCGGCGACGGACGCAGCCTGTCTGGCCGCGGCCTGAGTCTTTTGTTCGTGCTCGGCTTTGAGTGCCTGCAGATTGCCGGCATGAGCCTGGGCAAGCGTCTCCAACTCTTTCTTGTGCGCCGCGCTCGCCTGAGCGAGTTGGGTCTGTAGCTGGATCTTCTCGCTGCCAAGTGTTTCAGCGACCTTCCTGTTCTCAGCGCCGAGCGTCTGAATTCGCTGTTCCTGCTCGCGCTGGAGTGTCTCGATCTGCTTCTTGTGCGCCTCGTTCAGCGACTGGAGTTGCTTTTGGAACAAGGCGTCGCGATCGGCGAGTTCCTTTCGGTGGGCTTCGGTCAAAGCCTCGGTTTGTTTGGCTGCGGCCTGCGCCTTTTGTTCGTGCTCGGTTTTGAGCGCCTGTAGGTTGGCGGTATGAGCCTGGGCAAGCGTCTCCAGCTCTTTCTTGTGCGCCGCGCTCGCCTGAGCGAGTTGGGTCTGTAGCTGGCTCTTCTCGCTGCCAAATGTTTCAGTGACCTTCTTGTGTTGAGCGCCGAGAGTCTGAATGCGCTGTTCCTGCTCGCGCTGGAGTGTCTCGATCTGCTTCTTGTGCGCCTCGTTCAGCGACTGGAGTTGCTTTTGGAACGAGGCGTCGCGATCGGCGAGTTCCTTTCGGTGGGCTTCGGTCAAAGCCTCGGTTTGTTTGGCTGCGGCCTGCGCCTTTTGTTCGTGCTCGGTTTTGAGCGCCTGCAGGTTGGCGGTATGAGCCTGGGCAAGCGTCTCCAGCTCTTTCTTGTGCGCCTCGCGAGCCTGATTGAGTTGGGCCAGCACCTGGCTCTTCTCGGCACTCAGCGTGTCCCCGAGTTTTGCGCGCTCTGCTTCAAGCGCCTGGATGCGCTGTTCCTGCTCGCGCTTGAGCGCCTCGATCTGCTTCTTGTGCTCGGATTCCAGCGCCCCGAATTTCTGGTTGTGAACGAGCGTCAGGGACTCCGTCGCCTTTTGATGATCCTGGCTTCGGAGTTGGAATTGCTTGTCGTGTTCCTCGGCAAGCGCGGCCATTTGTTTCTTGTGGCCTTCCCTCGTCTGAGCCAGTTGATTCGCCACCTGGTCGCGCTCGGCCAGCAATGAATCCACCCGCTTCTTGTGCTCGAGGCCAAGCTCCTCGATTCGCCTGCCGTGATCGGCACTCAGCGCTTCGAGCTTGCTGTTGTGGGCCTGCGCCAGCGATTCGATCGTCTTCTGGTGTTCCAGATTGCGGGCTTCAAGTTCCTTCTTGTGCGCTTCACGGGCTTGGGCGAGTTGAGCGACTGCCTGGTTCTTTTCAGAAGCAAGCGTGTCGAGGAGTTTCTTGTGCTCAGCCGACAGCGACTGAATGCGCTGTTCCTGCTCGCGCTTTAGCGTCTCGATCTGCTTCAGATGCTCGTCGTTGAGCGACTGGACCTGCCTCTGGAGCACTGCTTCGCGGCTGGCGAGTTCCTCGTTGTGCTTTTTCAACAAAGCATCGATTTGCTTCGCGACGCCCTGGCTCTTCTGCTCGTGCTCGGCCTTGATCGCCTGCACGTTGCCAGCGTGACTTTGGGCAAGTGTCTCCAGTTCTTTCTTGTGCGCCTCGCGAGCCTGGGCGAGTTGGGCCAGGACCTGATTCTTTTCGGCGTTTAACGTCTCAGCGAGTTTCTTCTGCTCCGCGACCAGCGACTGCATGCGCTGCTCGTGTTCGCGCTTGAGCGCCTCGACCTGTGTCTTGTGCTCCGCGATGAGGGTGTGGAGATTCTTCTGCTGCGCTTCCGCAATTGCCTCGGCCTGCTTCGCGGCAGTCCGCGTCTTTTGCTCGTGCTCGGCTTTGAGCGTCTGGATGTTGGCTGCGTGAGTCTGGCTTAATGTCTCCAGCTCCTTTTTGTGTGCTTCGCGGGCTTGAGCGAACTGGGTGAGCAACTGGCCCTTCTCGCCGCCAAGCGACTCCGCGAGCTTCTTGTGCTCTGCGCCGAGTGTCTGAATCCGTTGTTCCTGCTCTTGCTTGAGCGATTCGATTTGTTTCTTGTGCCCCTCGTTGAGCGACTGGAGTTGCTTTTGGAGGCTGGCTTCGCGCTCGGCGAGTTCTTTGCGGTGCGCTTCCGCCAGTGCCTCGGCCTGCTTCGCGGCGGCCTGGCTCTTTTGCTCGTGCTCGGTCTTGAGCGCATGGAGGCTGGCTGCGTGAGTCTGGGCAAGTGTCTCCAGCTCTTTCTTGTGCGTTTCACGAGCTTGATTGAGCTGGGCCAGCATCTGGCTTTTCTCACCGTCAATCTTGTCAACAATCTTCTTGTGCTCCGAACCCAGGGATAGAACGCGCTGCTCCTGCTCCCGCTTGAGTGCTTCGATGCGGTTCTTGTATTCCTCGTGGAGCGACTGGATTTGTTTCTGGAGCGAAGCCTCCCGCTCGGCGAGTTGCTTCCGATGCCCTTCCGCCAAAGCCTCGGCATGCTTCGCAGCGGCCTGCATCTTCCGCTCGTGCTCGGCATTCAGTGCCTGGAGGCTGGCGGCCTGGGTCTGGTTGAGCTTTTCAAATTCGCGCTTGTGGTCGAGGGCGCGCACCTCCAGCTCTTTCGCGTGCGCCTCACGAGCCTGCGCGAGTTGGGCAAGGATCTGGCCTTTCTCTCCAGTCAACGAGTCCAGGAATTTCTTGTGATCGGTGGCGAGCAATTGAATCTGCTTTTGATGCTCCCCGGCCAGGCTTTCGACGTGCTTCTTGTGATCGCCTGTCAGCGACTGAACTTTCGCTTCGTGATCGTGTCGGGCCAGCTCGAGCTCACGCTTGTGCTCTTCCCTTGCTCTCGCGAATTCATTCGCCGCCTGTTCCTTTTCAAGCGAGAGCTTCTGTTTGTCCTGCTCGAACGCCTCGGCCTGCTTCTTGTGTTGATCGTTGAGCGACTGGATCTGTTTCTGGTGGGCGGCGTCGCGTTCGGCAAGTTGCTTTCGATGATTCTCGGCAAGCAGCTCGATCTCTTTCGCCTGCGTTTGCTTCAGGGCTTCGACCTGCTTTTTGAAAAGCTCCGTCTCGCTCGAGAGCCGCGCGGCGAGTTGTTCCCGATCGTTGATGACCTGGTCGCGCTGCTGCGCAAGCGCAGCCAGTTCCCGCCGTTGGTCCAACTGGAGAATATCGACCTGCTTCTTGTGTGAAGTAAGGGCCTGCGACAGTTGGAATGAGAGAGAATCGCGCTCGCCGGTCAAATCGTCGCGGTGCCGCGTCATCTCGGTGAGTTGCTTCTGAAGCGCCTCGCGCACCTGCTTGAGTTCGGCGGCAACCAGATCGCGCTCTTTAACAATGCCGTCCCGCTGCTGAGCCAGCGCCGTGAGTTCCTTTGCGTGCGCGGCTTTGACGCCGTCGATCTGCTTTTGATGCTCGGCTGCAAGCGTCTCGAGGGCTTTCTTGTTCTCGCCGGACATCGAGGCCACAGCCGCGTCTTTTTCGCGCACGGCCTGCTCGCGCTGCTGGCCGGAGGCATCGAGTTGCTTTTTGTAACCAGCTTCGATCGCGCCGACTTTCTCTTGATGGGCGCGGGTCAGTTCCTCAACCTTCCTGGTGTGCTCCCTGGCGGCTTCAGCCAGCTTTGCATTCAGCGCCTGAACATCGCGCAGGGTGTTGTCACGTTCGGTGGCGAGTGCTTTGACCTGCTTTTGATGATCTTCAACAGATGTCTTGAGTTGCGAGATGGTCTCGTTTCTCTCCTTCACGACTCCATCGTTTCGCTGGGTCAGTGTCTCGATTTCCTTGCGATGGGCTTCCTTCGTCTTTGCGATCTCGGCTGTGAGCGCCTGCTTTTCCTGAAGCGCCTTTTCGCGCTGCTGGTTGATGGCTTCGACCGCCTTTTGATGATCGGCGTTGAGCGTCTCGATCTGCCGCTGCCGGTCGCGGTTCATCGCCTCGATCTGGGTCTTCTGGTTGGCCCGCAGTTCGGCGAGTTGAGCCGCCGCTGCATCGCGTTCGCGAATGGCGTTATCGCGTTCCCAAGAGGAGGTCTTGATCAGCTTTTTCTGGTCGTTGAGGCTGACTGAAAGCCGCGAGAGCGCGTCGTCCTTGCCCTTGACTTCCGTCGTCCCGCGCTCACTCAGCTCCTTGATTTCCTTGAGGTGGGCTTCCTTAGCTGCGCAATCTGGGCGGCCAGTGCATCGCGCTCACGAACGGCGCTCTGGCGCTCGACGTTCAACGCGTCGATCTGCTTCTTGAACTCTTCCAGCGAGGCGGAAAGCTTTGCAAGCTCGCGGTCCTTTTCCTTGAGGATCTCGGCCCGATCGGAAAACCCGGCGGCTGCCTGCTCGCGGCTCTTGTTCTCCGTATCTGCGGCTTGGGCCAGCGCCTTGTCGCGTTCGACAATCAAGGCTTCGCGTTCGCTCGATAAAGCGTTCAGACGCCCGGAAATGTCGTCGCGTTCTTTGACCGCTTCGTCCCGCTTTTGGATCAGCAGCTCGATCTGGCGCGTCGCTTCGGTCAGGCGTGTCGTCAGTTCCTCGACGGCTTTGTCCGCGGGCTGCTGGCTGGCTTTGACGGAGGCCGTCGCAAGTTGCTGAAGCGCGACTCGTTCGCGAATTCCCTCCGGGCGGGAGGCGGCTTTCGCGTCTGGCAGATGCAGGAAAACTTCGGTCAGCGGAATCGGGAACTTCCGCGATTCGTTCGGAAAAAAAAGCGCACGGTGCTCCGCGGGCAACGCGGCGAGAAATACGGCGGCGGGAATTTCGACCTTGCCGGTGGGCAACTGCGGTTCGACCGATTGCAACGGCAGAAAAATGCACAGGGATTCATCGACCGTCTCAGGATGCTTCGCGAGGTAATCCTTTGGAAGTCCTGCGAGGATCGCTGCCAGGCTGAGACCGATCTCGCCCTGAATGGCGGGCAGGGGGGCTGCGGGTGTTTCTTTTCGTGCTTCCGAACGGTCTGCAGCGGAGGAGGGGAGCGGAAGATCGGCTGCGGAGGGATTCTTGGGAGCCTCGGCGGACTGGAACTTCGAAAACCAATTGACCACGCCGAAACGCTCCTTGCGGATGGGTTTGGCTGGTGTTGCCGGTTGCTTCGTCTCGCTGGGCGCAGCCTCGCGCCGGTCTCTCAGTTTGCCAATCTGCCCGACGACTTTCTGCCACGGAAACATGACTTCGATGTCGTCCGACGGCGTGATTTTGCCCCGGAAAAGATCCGGGCACGCACTCGCGATTTTCGAGAGCGGCATGGTGGCTTTGCCGCGCGCGATGTCGGCTGCGATCTCGTCGATTTGAAACCTGATTTCGCGAGCCGGGTCAAGTTCCCCCGTCGCCAAGAATTTCGCGGGGATGCGGGCGATGACGTCGCCCAGTGTGAGGACGATTTCCTTCTCCCGATTTGCCGTTTCAGGTTCGCTGGATTGAGTTGCCATTTAACAGATGTTGGAACGAGGTCCCTAAGCCAAAGCATCTGCCAGACCAGCCGGTCCTGGACACCTAACTCAGACAACAACGCTCCTGTAAAATTCGTGAGAGGTAACTAAGCGGTATCATGCCCCGGAGTCAATGCTGTCGTCCTCCGCGTTGGAACATCGGCTGCGAATCCGTTCGATCGCCCAGCGGGCGTGCTCGGCAATGAGCGGTTCGGGGTCGTTCGCGGCGAAGTCGAGCGCGGGGAGATCGGATGTCGAACCGACGTTGCCGAGGGCGACGCAGACGTTGCGCAAAAGGCCGCGACGCTTGATGCGTCGGATCGGCGACTTGCGAAAAAGAGCGCGGAACTGTTCGTCCGAGAGCGACAGATAATCGGTGAGCGTCATGCCTGTCGTCGCAGGTCGCGCCGAAAACGCGCTCTCCCGCGAGCTTTGGGCGAAACGATTCCAGGGGCACGCGTCGAGGCAGTCGTCACAACCGTAAATGCGGTCGCCGATCAACGGGCGAAGTTCGGCCGGGATGCTGCCCTTCAATTCGATCGTGAGATAGGAGATGCAGCGCCGCGAGTCGAGTCGATGCGGGGCCGTGATGGCCCCGGTCGGGCAGGCGTCGATGCATCGGGTGCATTTGCCGCAACGGTCCGGCTGCGCTTCGTCGGCAGGCAGTTCGAGCGTTGTGAACATCACGGCAAGGAAAAACCAGGTTCCGAGCTGCTGGTTGATGAGCATCGTGCTTTTCCCGTGCCAGCCAACGCCCGCCAGCGCCCCGAAATCCCGCTCGAGCACCGGCCCGGTATCGACGTAACACTTCTGCGTCCCTCCGAAGCCCTTCAGCAACTCATCGAGCGTTCGCAGCCTTGCCTCGATCAACTCGTGGTAGTCGTCTCCCCAGGAATAGCGCGCGATCCGCCCGGTCTCCCGTTCCGCATTCCGCGTTCCGCGTTCCACATTCTGAAAATAGTTCATCGCCAGCACCACGACCGACCGGGCGCCTGGCAGCACTTCCTGCGGATCGACGCGCCGCTCTTTGTTGCGCTCCAGCCAGGCCATCTCGCCGGCGCGTCCCTCCGCGAGCCATTCGAGGAACTCGCGCGCGTGGGGCGGAGCGGTGCATGGTGCCGTGCGGCAGATGTCGAAGCCGAGTTCTCTCGCGCACGCGACGAGCGCCGCCTTCATGGCCGGCTGGGATTCGAGAAAAAGCGACGCGCCTCGGCGATCGTCTCCCGGGCGACCGCATCGTGGGAAAACGCCGAGGTGTCGATCTTCCAATGCGCCGCCGCCGCGTAAAGAGGCTCCCGTTGCGCGAGCAAACTGGCGATCGTCTGGCGCGGGTTCGGCGTCTGCAGGAGCGGTCGCTTCTTGTTTCGCGAGACGCGGTTGAAGATCACCTCCTCACTCGCGGTGAACCACACCACGAAACCAAGCTCTCGCAGCAGGCGCGCGTTTTCGGGACGCGTCACCACACCGCCGCCGGTCGCGATCACGCGATGGGTCGTCCCGCCTTTGAGCGACTCGATCGCGCGCCGCTCGCGCTCCCGAAAAGAGTCCTCCCCGTGCAATCGGAAAATCTCCGGGATCTCCATGCCGGCTTCCCTCACCACGATCTGATCGGTATCGACAAAGTGACAGCCGAGCTTCGCAGCGATGAGCCGTCCGATGGACGACTTGCCGCTTCCCATGAAACCGATAAGAACGATGTGATTGCCCGCCATACAACACGTGGCCGCCACGGTCACTTCATACGCACGACATTGCGAGCCCTGGCGCCTTTGCTGTCTTCAAAAAATTCGTATTCCACTTCCTCGCCTTCATCCAGCGTTTTGTATCCCTCGCCCTGAATCGCCGAGTAGTGGACGAAGATGTCGGTGGGCACGCCGGGATCGACGATGAAACCGAACCCTTTTTTCTCATTGAACCATTTGACTGTTCCTTTGGGCATAAATACGGAGTTGCTTTGATGTTCAATGCGCGCGGGGGGCTTTGCGCATAAGGAGAGTAAGATATTCTAGTGAGCGGTCAATAACATAGAAGGAATGCTACTCCAAAAATTTACTGGCAGCGGGCCGCGCGTGAACTCGCGCTACACGACACCCCGTGTCGTATAGCAAGACACCCATCTGCTGAACCCGCTCCTGTGGAAGCACTTCCGGAATTTGGCTTTACGACCATGGAGTCGGTCCATTATCTGTTAGGCGCTTCTACACACTCACACCGAAACTCACACCAATGAACCTAAAATCCATCCCCCTCATCGCTGCTATCGCCGCGAGCGGAATTCCACTTCACGCGGCAACCCTGACCATCGATGCGATCGACAATATTTATGGTGCCGGTCACACGACTGCACCCGCGCCAAGCGGAGGCGGAGGCGGAACGCTCCCTCCAAGCTTCACGATTTCGCCCGGCGCAGGTCAGATACTTACCTTTTCGAGCATCACCGGCTCGACAGTCTATTTTCAAGGAGCCGGTAGTCAGCCGTGCGACTCAGACGGGAATCCGTTCGTAGAGGTTCGCGATGCGTCGTCGTTCGGCGGCATCGCTGGCATTCTCACGCCCACTCGATTCCCCTTGGTTGGGCTGTTTCTCACCGACGCAGAGCCAATTGATCCAGCCCCGACCCGCCTTGATTTTACGTCTCCGGGTGGCACCAGTTTCACGACACTTTCTCCTGCGATAGGCCAGACATTCTCAGTAGGGGACGGTCTAACCGGCAGCGGCACCGGCGACGTTCAGCAGTTCAACGTGCCGGCGACAGCGACCCGCCTATTCCTCGGATTCGTCGATACACATGGCGATCCAGGAGACGGTCCCGGTTCTTACTCCGATAACACCGGCTCACTCACCGCCACGTTTACTATTGTCCCCGAACCCAGCACTATCGGACTTTGCCTCATTGGCACCACACTTCTCTCCTTTCGGCGTCGCAAACGAAGCGCCTAACGCTAAAGGGTGCAGCGGAGGCGAGGCTCGAGCCCTCCGACTGCACCCATGGTTGAACAAGCCCGCCGACGATGGCGGAGTGGCGATAAGCAAGAAGTAGTGTGAGTATGACCACCAAGCTTAGGAAAATTACCGGAGCGAACGCGGGCGGGCCGTGTCGGTTGCCTATGCGAACGTGCTGGACCGCCCGCGTCGCTCAGTTCTGACGTTGGGCAGGATAATTTCGGCTTACTCCGTCGCCCGGACGTGCTAGACTTGAACCATGAAGCTAAAAGCAATCATTCACGAAGCAGAAGAAGGCGGCTTCTGGGCCGAAGTTCCGGCACTGCCCGGTTGCGTGACGCAGGGTGAGACCAGAGACGAACTTGAGGCGAACTTACGGGAAGCGATTGAGGCCTGGCTGGAGGCGGGAGAGGGCGGCTTCGAGTCGGCAACCAAGCAGCAGATCCTCGAAGTGGCGGTATGAAGGCCGTTAGCGGCAAGCGAATGGCGAAGCTGGCCGAACAGAGGGGCTGGATGCTCGCACGGATCAATGGCAGCCACCATGTTTAAACCAAGGAAGGGCGGATTGATCGGGTCGTTATCCCAATCCACGGCAATCGGGCCTTGAAGATTGGATTACAGCGATCACTGATGAAGATCATACCGGTCACCGAAGACGAACTCTGACCATTGCCCAACAAGCCGGCTCATCCGACGGCGGGTAGCGCCCCAATTTGAATTCGGGCTTCCCACCCGCCGCGCATGGCCTCAACATTCGCCTACTCCGTAAATAGGCCGAAATCGGTCAAAACTAGCCAAATAACGACGGACGCGGCTGTCTCGAAATTTACATGCTGCGTGGTGAACGCAGTTCATGGGGACTCGTTCCCAAAGTTAGCGAAGCGCTTTGGGAACGGTCACCGAGTCTTGAAACTACGTTTCGTCCAGCTATGCAAGCCCTCGGGATGAGCAGCCATCTTGCAAAACCGCAGAAGATTGGGAACAAGAGGCGGAATACGCATTTGGGTTTTGCTGGCGTCGGCAATTGAATGTGTTCCAGTCGGAGGGACGAGCTCCGCGAGTCCCAGGCTTCGGCAATCAGGGACTCGCGGAACTCGTCCCTCCGATCTTTTGGCGCATACTTCGCATTCATGTTTTCAATGTCCTCACTGGCAGCGGAGAACAACAAGGGGTGAGTTTTTGGCAACGAACTCCTTGCCGTCAGCCGGCGAACCCTTCACCATGCGTGTCGCCATTTCCATCATGAGCAGCAGCCCGAACCCCTATCTTTTCCTCGTCATCTTTACCGGAGTGGCGCTGACGTTTCCGCTTGCGCCCCTCGCGCTCGCCTGGCTCTGGCGCAGGTTTTTCCAGCCGCCAAAACCAGGTCCGATGAAGAACGCGACTTACGAGTGCGGACTCGAAGCCATCGGCGAGGCGCGCGTGCAGTTCAAGGCGCACTACTACATCTACTGCATCATCTTTTTGATCTTCGACGTGGAGGCGATTTTTCTGATCCCGTTCTCCGTCGCGTTCACCGGCCTGCCGGTTGGCGCGTTCGTGGCGATCCTCGTGTTCCTTTTGCTTTTGATCGAAGGACTCGTCTGGGCATGGAGCAAGGGCGGTCTCGCCAACTGGGCAAAGTAACATGGAAACCAACGCACCGATCGACGAGGGACTGCTGAGCGAGATGAAAAAGAACGGCGTGTTCGTCACGTCGATGCAGGAGCTTTACAACTGGGGCCGCCGCAATTCGATCTGGCCGCTCCAGTTCGGGCTCGCGTGTTGCGCGATCGAGATGATCGCCGCCGCGGCTTCGCGCTACGACCTCGCGCGATTCGGCGGCGAGGTGTTCCGCCCGTCGCCGCGCCAGGCCGACCTGATGATCGTTGCCGGCACGGTTACAAAGAAAATGGCGCCGCTCGTGGTGCGGCTCTACAACCAGATGCCCGATCCGAAATACGTCATCGCCATGGGCGCGTGCGCGATCTCCGGCGGTCCGTTCAAGGAAGGCTACAATGTTTTGAAAGGCATCGATCGTTACATTCCGGTCGATGTTTACATCCCCGGTTGTCCGCCGCGGCCCGAAGCGCTCTTGCACGCTTTCATGGAGTTGCAGAAGAAGATCGACAAGCAGAAGCTGACAGGGCCGAACCAGTCGCCGCACCTCGATCCCGCAACGCCGGGCGAGTTCCCGGTGCCGGCCTACGGCGCGCACGATCTCGAACCGCCGGCAAACTGCAAAGTCTGGAATCCCCCGGCAGTCGAACGCGAGTAACCATGGAATCTCTCGAAGAAATTCAAGCACGCGCGGAGCTGGCGGTTGTCGGCGCCAGGATCACGATCGTCCCGAACCCCAGTCCGGCGAACCAGCCTTCGCTCCTTCTCGAACGCGGGCACGCGGTGGCCATCGCGACTTTTCTCCGCGACGATCCCGCCCTCCGTCTCGAGCACTGCTCGAACGTCACCGGTGTGGACTGGCTCGACAAGGTCGTGAAGAAAAAGGTGAAGGTGAAAAAAGTCGTTGATGGCGAAGAGAAGGAAGTCGAGGAGACGATTGAAGAATCTTTCCCCGGCTATCTCGAAGCAGTGTATCACCTTTACTCGATGACACTGAAGCACGGGCCGGTCGTCGTTCGCGTGCGCACCGGAAACCGGGGCGATGACGCGCGCCTGCCCTCGCTGACGCCGGTTTATCGCAGCGCCGAATTTCAGGAGCGCGAGATTTTTGACCTCTACGGAATCCACTTCGACGGCCATCCCGACCTGCGGCGCATCCTGATGTGGGACGAGTTCGTCGATCATCCGATGCGGAAAGATTATGTCGAGCCGGACGACTACGAATACGAACCGACGCCGCACGATGAAGTGCTGGAGCGGGCGAAACAGCATCGAGCCGGCACACCGCAGCCATGAGCGACGACAAGCTGAACGAACCGGCTGCAATTTACTCCGGGCACAAAGCTCGCGGGGAATTCGCGCGGCTCGCAGACGAAATTTTTCGAGGAAAAGTTCTTCGCGCGCGTGCAGAATCGCCGGAGGAAAAACTTTTGGCCGGCCAGCGCCTTTTTGATTACGCCTGCCGAATCACGCTCGCGGGAATTCGTCATCAAAATCCGACTTTCAATGACGATGATTGTCAAAATGAATTGCGCGCCCGTCTGGCAATGCGAAAGAGGCGCGAACGCCCCGCATGACAACCGATGACGTGATGCTTTTAGTCGTTGACGCGCTGGATCGCGCACGCATCCCGGCGATGCTTGCAGGCTCTTTTTCGAGCAATTATTACGGCATTCCACGGTCAACCGAAGATGTTGATTTCGTCATCCGGCAGGACGCGATTTTTCCCGGTGACTTGGAACGCGAGCTGGGTCCACAGTTCGAACTAAATCCGCAGTCAGCCTTCGAATTAACTACCGGAACTCAGAAGTTGCAGTTCCTTGTCAAAGGCACGGGATTCATGGTCGAGCTATTTCGCTTATCCGATGATCCTTTTGATCAGCAGCGATTTGAGCGGCGAATACCAGTTGAGATCGCCGGGCGAAAAATTTTCCTTCCAACCGCAGAAGATGTCATCGTGATGAAATTGCGTTGGAAACGTGAAAAGGACAAAGAAGATGTGCATGATGTGATGTCCGTCCAGCGAGGGAAGCTCGACTGGAGCTACATCGAAGCGTGGTGCGCGCGACACGGCACGCTCGATTTGATGAAACAAATCCGCGACGCGATTCCCGAAATTTAAGCATGTTGGAAACACTACAACCGCCACCCGCGATGACGCCGAAGCTCGACGGCGGAGTGCTCGAAATCTCGATGGGGCCGCAGCATCCCTCGACGCACGGTGTGTTCCGGATGAACGTCGCGCTCGACGGCGAGATCGTCGTGAAGCTCAAACCGGTGTTCGGCTATCTGCACCGCAACCACGAGAAGATCGGCGAGAACGTCAGCTACCTCGCATCGATGCCCTACACCGACCGGCTCGATTATTTCTGCTCGATGACGAACAACTGGGCCTACGCGATCTCGGTGGAAAAGCTCGCCGGCATCGAAGTGCCCGAGCGCGCCGAGTATCTCCGCGTCATCAACGCCGAACTCACGCGCCTGCAAAACCACGCGTCGCTGATCGGGTTCATGCTCAGCGACATGGGCGCATGGGGCACGCCGCTCATGTATGCGTTCCGGGAGCGGGAGAAAATCATGGACCTGTTCGAGTCGCTCGCCGGCTCGCGGATGATGTGCAATTACATGCGGTTCGGCGGCTGCCGCTGCGACACGCCGCCCGGCTGGATCGATCGCGCAAAAAAGGTCGTCGCTGATTTTCCCGCATTCATGGATGAACTCGAAGCGCTCATTGTCTCCAATGAAATCCTGATCGCCCGCACACAGGGCGTCGGAGTTCTTTCTCCCGGGCTCGCGGTCAACGCCGGCATCACCGGTCCGATGCTGCGCGCGACCGGGGTGAACTATGACGTGCGGAAGGTCGATGGCTACGGCATCTATCCGCGATTCAAGTTCCGCGTGCCGCTCGGCGAACACGGCGATTGCTACGACCGGCTCATGCTGCGCGCGCTCGAGATGCGCGAGAGCATCGCTATTTTGAAACCGGCGCTCGACGAGATTCCCGAAGGCCCGGTGATGAATCCGAAGGTGAAGATTCGCAACTTCAAACCGCCCGCCGGCGAAGCCTACGGACGCATCGAAGCGCCCAAGGGAGAGCTCGGCTTTTATTTGATCAGCGACGGCGGAGCAAACCCGTACCGCTACCGCGTGCGCCCGCCGAGTTTCATCAACCTGACCATTTTGGAAGACTTATGCCTCGGCCGCACCATCGCAGACGTGTGTGTGATTCTTGGCAGTGTCGATATCGTGCTTGGCGAGGTGGATCGATGAGAAATCCAAAATCCAAAATCCAAAATCCAAAATTGTTATGACAGGCTCCGGACTCTTGAAAGGCATGGTCGTGACGGCGAAGAACTTCGTCGAAAGCTACTACGACAAAGAGCGGCTCACCACCGTGCAGTATCCCGAGGAGCGCGACACGCTGCCGGAGAACGCGCGGACGTTTCCATTCCTCGTTTTCGACGGCGACGATCCGCACGCGGGGCTTCGCTGCACCTCGTGCAAAATCTGCGAGAAAGAGTGTCCGCCGCAGTGCATCTACATCGTCAAGAGCGACGACAAGAAACCCGACTACATGGGCAGGCCGCAGTTCTATCCGAAGGTGTTCGACATCGACATCTCGGTCTGCATGAGCTGCCAGATTTGCGTCGAGGTTTGTCCGTTCGAGTCGATCAAGATGGATCAGATTTACGAGATGAGCCGGCGTGCTCGCTTTAGCGACCTTCTGCTGCGCAAATCCGACCTCGCAAAATCGAACCGCTACTATCACGAGATTCACCCGGCGGAAGCGACGGCGGTGGATGCCCGACTCGCTGAAGCCGCGGAGAAAAAGAAGAAGCCGTAGGAGCGTTAGTGCGCTTCCTGATGAGCGCGATCCAGCAACGCCCGCACCTCGTCATCGCCCGTCTGGGAGAAATCGTCATACCACTCGCCAACCGCCGAGAATCGTTCAGGTTGGATGACGGTGATCACTTCGTCGGCCAGTTTCTCCAACTGCCGGCAGCTTGACGGTGCAGCGGTCGGCACCGCCACAACAAGGCGGGCAGGGGACTGCTGGCGCACGGCTGCGACAGCGGCGCGCATCGTCGAGCCGGTGGCGATGCCGTCATCGACGAGGATGACAATTCGATCCTTAATCTCAGGATTCCGCCGCGTGCCTCGATAGGCCTTCTCTCTTCGCTCGAGTTCCGCCAGTTCCCTCGCTGTTACTTTGTCCAGGACTTCTTCAGCAATGCCGAGGTAATCCCACACTTCGCGATTGATGACGCGGACGCCTCCAGTCGCGATCGCGCCCATTGCCAGTTCTTCACGCCCCGGCACGCCCAGCTTCCGGACGACGAATATATCGAGTGGCGCGCGAAGCTCCTTTGCGATTTCGAATCCGACCGGCACGCCTCCTCGCGGCAGCGCCAGCACAATCACATCATCGCGCCCTGCGTATTTTCCCAGCTTTGCCGCGAGCAGTTGGCCGGCTTCTGTCCGGTCTTGGAAAATGGTGTTCATGGATCAAACCTCCCATACCAAATAAACCCAGTCGCTCGAGGGACTCAAGTAGTCGTGTGTTTGGAAAAGGCTGTTTAAGGAACGGAACAGCAGATCTTTGACGAATTCCTAAATGCCGGGATGCGGCAGCTTGGCCCGATATTCGGAAGGCGACTGCCCCACGACTCTTCGGAAGACGCGATTGAAATGCGTGAGCGATTGGAACCCGACCTCGAAGGCAATCTCCGAGACGCGCAGATTCGGATTCAGCAGGAGGTTCTTGGCCTTGCCGATCCGGACAAGCGAGAGATAGGCGGTGAACGTCAAGCCGGTCGCTTTCTTGAACATCTTGCAGAAGTAAAACGTGCTCATGTTCACCCGCTTCGACACCTCCAGGAGCGAGAGCTCGTCGGTCTTGTGTTCGTTGATGTATTCCTTGGCCCGCGTGATCGCTCCCGGCTCGGGCATTTCCTGCACGAGCGCGATTTGATGCGCCAACATCGAGAGGTGCTGGGCAAAAACCTCGAGCAGGCGCAGCATGGCGCGGTATTCCTGTTTGGAAATGACCCGCGTGTGGAAATACGCGTCCTCCATTTTTTTAAGATCGGTCTTCACGCCCCATTGCAGCAATTGCTTCGTGATGCGATTGAAGTGCGCCCTGGTCGGTTCCTTGATGGCGACCTGACCTGTTTGGAGAAAACCGAGCAAGTCCTTTCCGATGAAGATCGGCACGGATGATTCCTGGAGTCCTGCAAAGCAAACGATGGTGCTTGTGACTTGCGCTTTCGGGTTCGCAAGCCCCTGCTGGTGTTCGAGACAGTTCGAGCAGGAGGCGTTGGACTGGGCCATCAGCGCACAAAACGGGTTCTCGTGCTTTTTGCCGTGCAGAGGCAGATTCCAAACATCGACCGGCCGGAAGCTCAACGGCATCCTCGTGGTTTCACTGAACGCGCGTTCGTAGTCGCGGTACAGTTGCGAACGCGAGATTTTTTGAACCAGAACTGAAGCGTTCGACTTGGCCACGCCCCATTCAATAAGCGTGTTCGCAAGCGCGATCAAGCGTCAATCCAGCGTCAATAAACCTCCGAGCAAAGACCCGTTTCCTCCCGCACTCTGCGGGCGATATAGGAGAGCCGGTTCAGGGCAAGACGCGCGCATCGCGGGTCCGCGGAACCGCGCACGATCGAGTAGATCTGCACCAGGGGGATGATCGCGCCGGCTTCGACGATCCGGTTCAAGCGACCAATGTAGGCGTCGATCTCCTCGTCACTTGGGCCGACGTCGGCGACCGCGCAAAACAGACTCTGGATGTGGACCGGGCGCCACCGCCCGAGCGCCACGATGTTTTCGATGATCTTTTCGAGCGGAATCGGGCTTCGGTTCACCTCCTGCATGTATTCATTGGTGCCCGCATCGAGCTTGATCCACACCTCATCCGTGATGCGAAAATGGCGGAGACCACTCTGCACGGCGGGCAGGTTCAACCCCGTCCCGTTTGTGATGAGCACGATCTTGAAATCGTTGGCGCGGGAGTTGCCGCGGATCGCATTCACCTCCTGAACAACTTCTTCGAAACGCGGGCAGAGCGTCGGTTCGCCTTCGCCGCTGAACGCCACGCCTTTCAGTTTCAAGAGATCCTCAGGCACCCGGGCAAACGTGGAGATCTCCTTGAAGCGCCCCAAATGATACAATTCGAGGAGATCCCTCAACTCGCTGGCAACCATCTTGACACTGAGAGGCTTCCGGATGTGTTGCTTTCCGCGGTTCACATAGCAATAAACGCAGTCGAAATTGCAGTACTGGTCGGGATTCATGTCGATGCCGAACAGCAGCCCGCCGGCACGCTGCGAGATGACGGCGTAAACGAAGCGGTTGCCAAGAAAATCGCACAACTGTGCTGGAGTGGGCGCTGTGATCGGCCTCTCGCTCCATCGACGAACTGGGGTGTGGGCACTCATTGTTCCGACCGGCTCGATGGCCTATGCTGAGAAGAATTTCATAAATATTTGCCGTGACGATACCGGGAATTGCTGTGGCGCGCTCAACGCGGATTGTCATTTGCACGACGCATATTGACGTAGTTGTTGCATTCCAAAGCGCTTGGTGGCATCGAACAAACCGACGTGAAAACCGATTGGAAAAAAATACGCGACGACTTTCCCATCCTCGACCAGCAGGTCCATGGGAAGCCGCTTGTCTATCTCGACAACGCCGCGACGAGCCAGAAACCGCGCCCGGTGCTCGACGCGATCCGCCATTACTACGAGCGCGACAACAGCAACGTCCATCGCGGCATCCACGAGCTGAGCAACCGCGCCACGGCGGCTTACGAAGGAGCCCGGAAGCGGGTGGCCAGGTTCATCAACGCGAGGCAGGCGCGCGAGATCATGTTCACCCGCGGCACGACCGAGAGCATCAACCTCGTCGCGCAGGCGTGGGGCTCCGAGTTCGTGAAAGCAGGGCGACAAAATCCTGCTCACCGAGATGGAGCACCACAGCAACATCGTGCCGTGGCAGCTTCTCGCGCAGCGCACCGGCGCGAAGCTGGTTTACCTGCCCGTGACCGGCGACGAGGGGCTTCTCGATCTCTCGCAACTCGACCGTTTGCTGACGCCGGAGGTGAAGATTTTCGCGATGACACAAATCTCGAACACGCTCGGCACGATCAATCCCGTGCGCGACTTGTGCGCCCGCGCCCGCGAACTCGGAGTCACGACGCTCGTCGATGCGGCCCAGAGCGCCGGCCACATGCCCATCGACGTGCAGGAGATCGGCTGCGACTTTCTCGCGTTCTCCGGCCACAAAATCTGCGGACCCACGGGAATCGGCGTGCTCTACGGGCGCGAGGAAATCCTTGACGCGACGCCGCCGTATCAGGGCGGCGGCGAGATGATTTCGAGCGTCGATTTTTTCCAGACGAGTTGGAACGTGATCCCGCACAAGTTCGAGGCGGGCACGCCGAACATGGAAGGCGCGGTCGGGTTGCACGCAGCGCTCGATTACCTCGACGCGATCGGCAGGGAAAACATCTTCCGTCACGATCAGGAACTCGCCACTTACGCCTACCAGCGGCTTTCGGAAATCCCCGGCTGCCGCTTGTTCGGACCGAAGACCGGACGCGCGGGACTCGTGAGCTTTTTGCTGAAGGAAGTCCACGCGCACGATGTCGTCACGCTGGCCGACCAGGAAGGCGTGGCCTTGCGCGGCGGGCATCACTGCAACCAGCCGCTTATGCGCAAGCTCGGCATCCAATCGACGGCGCGCGCGAGCTTTTACTTCTACAACACGAAGGAGGAAGTCGATCGGATGATTGACGCGCTCCTGAAAATTCACGAGTTTTTCAGCCGTGGACTTTGAAGAACTTTACCAGTCGGTGATCCTCGATCACTCCCGCCGCCCGCGCAATTTCTGCGAACTGCCCGACGCGGACGCGCACATCCACGCCAACAATCCGATGTGCGGCGACGACGTGACCGTGCATGTGAAGTTCGGCGCGGACGATGCCATCGAGGGACTCACCTTCACCGGCAACGGCTGCTCGATCTGCATGGCCTCGGCGTCGATGATGACGCAGAAGCTCAAGAAAAAATCGCGCGCCGAGTCCTCGGAGTTGCTGCATCACTTCCACGACATGCTCACCGCCGAGAACGAGATCGAGCCGGACAAACGCCTCGGCGATCTGAGCCTGCTCAAAGGCGTCCGCAAATTTCCGCTCCGAGTCAAATGCGCCACGCTCGCCTGGCACGCACTCGAACAGGCGCTGGACAAGCAGCAGCCCAAAGGCGCGCATCTCTCGTTGGAAGACGACTCGGTGTAGCGATGCCTGGCCTTTTTAAGAATACTCAATCCCTCAGCAGGAAGCTTGGCATGAAAATCACACGGGCGGTTGGCCCCGGGGCCTGCGCTGTCCAAGGCGACAGTTTCAGCACAAGGCCGCGCAAAGTGGTTCTCCGCAGTCATTGCACGGAAAATTGAGGGCGTTTCGCTCCTCGATTCGCGCCGGATAACGATAAACAAAGGGTTTCGAGGCTTCGACTGTGGCGGATGATCGCGTGTAACCTTCCTGTCAGGTTGTCCATGCCGACTGTGTGAAAGTGGCAAGAAAAAGAGCGGCAGCGCGATATTTTGCACGACGCTGCACGACAACTTTTCTTCTGAAACGTGCTTTTTCTTTCACTTTGCGAGTTTTGGGAAAAAGCAGCTTTCCCGGCTCTGTATCGGCTTGGAACCCTGTATCTATGCGGGTTTCAGAGGGAATGGGCAGGAGTGGATTCGAACCACTGAAGGCGTAAGCCAGCGGATTTACAGTCCGCCCCGTTTGGCCACTTCGGTACCTACCCTTAAAGGCTTGCGAGTCCTCTTTACTAATTTCAGGAATCGCGGGAGAGATTGCTTAACGTTCCGTGCGACAAATTGCAAATCGCATTTTATCCAAAACCGCCAAAATCGTTGCTCAAGTCCAGGCGTGCCCGGAAACCGGTGGCCGTTCGGCCCCGCGAAGAAGGTTCGAGTTCAGCGTTTGGAGGATTTTTTCACGGGTTCCGCCACTCCAGCCTTTTCGCGCGGGACAATTTTCAGCGATTTGATGACGACTCTGTCGATTGGATTGTCGTTGGTGTCGGCGGGGCGGGTGCTGATCAGGTCGAGCAATTCCATGCCGTCGATGACGCGCCCGAAAACGGTGTATTGGCCATCGAGGTTCGGCATCGGCTTCAGACAGATGTAGAACTGGCTGCCGCTTGAACGGCGGGCAGGATTGATCTTGTCGGGCAGGCGGGACATGGCGACGGCACCTGCGTTGTGGTTTCGACGGAACTCCGGCGGGAGTGTGTATCCGGGGCCGCCGGTGCCAACCTTCACGCGGTCGCGTTTGCGGCTGAGCGGGTCGCCTGCCTGGACCAGGATGTGAGGAAAGACACGGTGAAAGGCGATGCCGTTGTAGAATTTCTTCCGGGCCAGTTTCTTAAAATTCGCGACCGTTTCGGGGGCGGCGTCTTCGTAGAACTCGAGAACCACGCGCTGTGTCTTCTTCTCCTTCCCGATTTTGATGTCCATCACGGCCACGTCGTCGGCTGTGGCAAATGGCACGATGGCGAAAATGCAAAGGAAGCAGAGCAGGATTTTTTTCATGGAATCAACGGAAGTTCTTTCATCTCAACCTGGCAGGTTTGGTCGTCGGCGCCGCGCGCGGCAAGAATCTTCGCGTCCACGCCGCGCTTGAGATAGCCGAGCGCGACGTGCGTCGCCAAGCCAAAACTGTAAGTCGCGCTGGTGAGGCAACCGGCAGGCTTGGTGGAATCGCCGGGGGCGTAAAGCTCCATTCCCACGGAGAGCGGTTCGGACGAAACGAAACCGCGCAGGTGCCTGTTTACGTGCCCGACACTCTTGAGACGCGAGATGATTTCCTGGCCGATGTAGCAGCCTTTGCCGTAGTCCACCGCTGTTTTGTCGAGGCCGGCTTCAACGGGGATTGTTTCTTCGGTCAACTCAAAGCCCCAGCGCGGGATGCCAGCCTCGATGCGGAGGACGTCGAGCATTTCCGCGTCGATGACCGGAAACTGGCCGGCGAAATCTTTCCAGGCAGAATCGAAGAACTCCTGCTCAACAACGAAGTCGCGGCATTCGATCCCCGAAGAATCCCCGAAAAATCGACTGCTCAGAAACGATCGGGTTTTGGTCTGGCCGCCAAACACGCTGGAATGTCCGCTCAAGGGCAGGATGCAGTGAATGATCCCGAAGCGGTCGGTCACATCTTCCAATGTCACGTCGTCGGAGATGATGTAACGCTCAAGCCGCGCGGCGAGTGATTCGCGCAACGATGCCTCGGCGTCGAGGAACAAAAAGTCGCGACCGCTGGAGATGAAAACATCGCCGCACATTTTTCCCTTCGCGGTCATCACGCAGGCGTACATCGACCGATCCTCGGTCAGTTTGCGGACATCGTTGCTGACCTGCCCGTTGAGGTAGCGCACGCGATCGGAGCCGGTGAGGATGAACTTCGCGCGCTGCGAGAGGTCCGCGATCCCTCCTCGATCCTTGATCGCTGTGTAAACTTCTGCGCGATCCATCGACGGGGCTACGACTTCGCGCCGCCAGCAATGAACCAGCGGCGGATCCGGTTGAATGGCGGCGGGCTTTGCGGCTTCGGTTCAGTTTTGGCGGCATCGCCGGCATCCGCCTGCTGCATGGCATTTCCGTCCTCGGATTTGATCTCCGTTGCCGCCGCCGCTCCTTCGTTTTCCGCTGAAAGGGGATCCTGGCTTTTCAATACGGCCGGGATTGTCTCTTTAGCAGGAGCGGGAACGACTGAAGCTTCTGCGGCCTTGCTTTCGTCCGAAGGGGACTGCGGCGGTTTTTCGACTGGACGGGGCGGCGCAGCCATGTGAGCGAGCGTTTCCTTTGGCGGAACACCGTCTTTGCTGTTCGCAGGGGGCTCGGCTGGAGCCTCTGGCTGATCAAGCAGGCGCGGTTCCTCGGCCTTTTCGACTTCGTCCTGATAGACTTTGACAAGCGCGCAGAAATCGAGATCGGCCCATCCGCGATTCAAGCCGCCATACATCACGCCCGCCGTGGCGGTCGTCGCGGGAACATCGATCGCAAGGGAATTGGCGATGTGGATCGCGAGTTGCACGTCCTTGAACATGTGTTTGAGCGAAAAGTGCGTATCGAATTCGCCGTTCACCATTTTCGGCAACTTCATATCGGTGAGAGCGGAATGCGTGGCGTTGTTCTCGAACGCCTCCATGAAGCGCTCGGGCGGAACACCGGATCGCGCGACGATGGCGAGCGCTTCGGCGAGGGTCTGAACGGTGACTGCGGTCACCATGTTCGCCGCAACCTTCACGGTGGCGGCCTGGCCGATCGTGCCGATTTTGAGGATCGCCTTGCTGCTGGCTTTGAGCACCGGCTCGGCTTTGCGCAGGGTGTCGTCGTCCCCGCCGATGTAATAGACCAGCTCCCGTTTTTCCGCGCCGGCCCTGCTTCCGGTGAAGGGCGCGTCGAGAAAACTCGCGCCGTGGTCCTTCACGATTTGCGCCGCTTCGATCGTGGCTTCCGGGCCGACTGTCGCGCTGCAAACAATGGTGTGGCGGGGAGTGAGCTTGTCGGCGAGCGCGTCGATGACTTCAAAGAGCGCATGGGCATCCGCAACGAACAACTGGATCACATCGCAGACCTCCGCGACTTCAGCGGGCGACGAGAGAAAATTCGGCTCGGGTTTTGGCGTCCTGTTCCAGACAAAAACCTGGAAGCCGTCAGCGCGCAACGCGGCAGCGACTCTGGAGCCGATGATTCCGAGGCCGATCAGGCCGGCGTTCTTTCTGGGTTTGCGCGCCATTTTTACGAAACGGAATGTGGGTTCGGATGGAGTGGTGGATTGCTACTTCGCTTCTTCCGTCTTCGTCGCAGCGGGCTCGGGCAGGTTCACTTTGACCTCTGCTTTTGAACGGAGATTCGTGATGACCTCATCGACGGCGCTGTGGCGCTTTTGCTCCTGGAGATAAGCGACGATTTTTTCCTTCGCCTCCGAAAAGGGGACGGTGCGCGCCTCTTTTTTGTCGGTCACTTTGATGATGTGCCAGCCGAATTTCGTTTTCACCGGGTCGCTGATTTCACCCTTCTTCATCTTGAAAGCGGCATCGGCAAACTCCGGCACCATGCGGTCTTTCGTGAAGAAATCGAGATCGCCGCCGTTCGCCTTCGATCCCGGGTCGTCGGATTTTTCGGCCGCCACTTTGTCGAACGCCTCCCCCTTCTTCACGCGCGCATCCACTTCCTTCGCCGTTTTTTCCTTTTCGGCGACAACGTCGGGTTTTGCGTCTTCGGGAACCGCAATCAAAATGTGGCTTGCCCGCACCATCTCCGGCGCCTTGAACGAATCGGGCTCCGAATCGTAGAATTTCTGCGCGTCGGCTTCGCTCACTCCGGTCTTGCCCGCAATTTGGGAATCGACCCATTTCTGCTGCTTCATCGCGGTGCGAATGCTCTCCTTGATTTTCTCGACCGTCTGACCGGCCTGTTTCATCTCCGCATTCATCTGGTCTTCGGATTCAAACTGCGTCTTCAGCTTTGCAAATCCTGCGTCCACTTCGGCGTCGGTGACCGCTTCCTTTTCGGCGCGCTTGAGCACCAGCTTGTCGATGATCATGTCGTTGAGAATCGAGCGGTAAGCCTGCTCCCTTTGTTCCCTGGGCAGGTCGTCCGGCTTTTTCCCCGCTTGAGAGATGGCCGCGTTGAGCGCCTCTTCGAGTTCGGCTTTCTTGATTTCGGTGCCTTCGACAACGGCCACCGTTTCTGGGAGCTCAAAGGGCTTTGCGGGAGTTGCAGCGGGAGCGGGAACTGCCGCCTCGGGTTTCGGAGGATCGGATTTTGTGGAATCAGCCGCGTGAGTGTGCGGTGAAGCGAGGAGAATCGTGAAAGCGACGACAGAACAAGAAAGGGCGGATTTCATGAGAACGGTGAAGGTGACACGACCGTGATTTGCGCGCCAGTTATTTTGAGAAAAGCCGCGAGTCGATGAAAAGCGTGAGGACCGCGTTCACCGAGTCCGGCTAGTGTTGTTCCTCGTCCTTCTTGTCGTGCTTTCTTCCCTTCTCATTCTCGGGTGCTTGCTGCACGGGCTGCGGATTTGGCTGCCGGACCTGCCGTTGTTGCATCGCGGCGGCGCGCTGTTGCTCGATTTGCGCCTGCCGTTCATGGGCGGCCCGCTGCTGCTCGCCTTGGGCTTGCCGCTGCTGCTGGAGTTCGCGTTGCTGCATCGCGGCTGCGCGTTGTTGCTCGATTTGCGCCTGCCGTTCGTGGGCGGCCCGCTGCTGCTCGCCTTGGGCCTGTTGCTGCTGTTGGAGTTCGCGTTGCTGCATTGCGGCGGCGCGCTGTTGCTGGATTTGCGCCTGGCGTTCTTTGGCGGCACGCTGCTGTTCTGCCTGGGCCTGTTGCTGCTGTTGGAGTTCGCGTTGCTGCATCGCGGCGGCGCGTTGTTGCTGGCTTTGCGCTTCGCGTTCTTTGGCGGCACGCTGCTGCTCTGCCTGGGCCTGTTGCTGCTGTTGGAGTTCGCGTTGCTGCATCGCGGCGGCGCGCTGTTGCTGGATTTGCGCTTCGCGTTCTTTGGCGGTGCGCTGTTGTTCCGCTTGAGCCTGCTGTTGCTGCTGGATTTGCGCTTCGCGTTCGCGCGCGGCTTTCAATTGCTCGGCTTGGATTTGCCGATCCTTGTCCAAAGCACCCGGGTCAACTGTCGGTGACGGTTGCGCGATTTGTGGAATCGGAGCGGGTTTCATTTCGTCCGGCTTGCTTGGAGTCACGCTCGCGGCCTTCGCTTCCGGTTGTGCTGGCAGCGTTTGCCCACCAGATTTGGCATCCCTGTTCTTTGCGTCTCTGTGCCGTGGCGTTGGAACGGGTGTGATGGTTTGTTCCGCGGGCGTGGCGACCGCCTGGACCGGTGCCGGTGGCGTGATCGCAGGTCTTTCCTTCCTGCCGGTCGAGGGCCTCTGGTTTGCATCGGGAGTCGTCGTGATCGTCTGTTCGACGGGTGCCGTCGTCGGTTGCCCGGAAATGACCGGCGGAGCAACCGGCCTGCCGCCGGCTCTTTTCCTGTCGCTCTCGTGCTGCCCGGTTCCTGCCACGGCGGATTGCGGTGTGGCTTTGAGCCGTTCGGAAAATGCATTCAGTTCGCCCGCCGTCACCGCCTTCGCGGGAGCCTGCTCGGGCGCGAGCCCTTTGGCATCGTGCTTCATCTTGGCTTCGAGTTGCTGGCGGACATGCGGATCGCGCACCTTGTTCCAGCCGCCATCGACATCCACTTTTTGAAAAGTCCTCGCCACCTTCTGCGGTCGCACCCTTTCCGTCGGGGGCGAAATTTGAGGCGCGGCCACGATAAGCTGGTTGCCCTGCTGCCTCGCCATCGTCCTTCTTCCCGACGCCCTGATTGCGTTCACGTCGGTCTGCTGCGCAAGACTCAACGTCTGGATCGGGCGCTGCGTTCTGCTGGCCATGGTGGCAAAGACCGGGCCGCCGTTGTAAATGATGTTTCGCGCGTGGTTGACGCTGATGTTGGTGATGTTGGTTGTGTAGTTGATGATCGTCACATTGCGGCTGCGATTGATGATCACCGGACGCAAAGCCGGAGAGCCGAAGTCGCGATACGAGCAGAAGTTGTAACTGTACGGCCCGATCCCGTAGGTCGTGTCCACCCAGAAGCTGATGCCGATCCCGCGGTTGAAGCGACACTCCGGCGGCAGGGGAGCCCAGCCGATGTAGTCATCGCTTGATCGCCAGGAAACCCACGCCGGCGCCCATTCGTAATCCGGCACCCAGCACCACCCGATGCCCACAAGCCGCGTCCAGCGCCCGTAGTGATACGTGATTCCGCCGAAGTCCTCGTAAGACACCCACGTCCAGCCGCCATCGGTGTAAGCCCAATAACCGTCGGTGTAAGGCGCCCAGTCCTCATCGACCCCCGTCGGGCGCCAGCAATAGCCGTAGTTGCTCGTCTCGATCCACTCGCCGTAGGGATCGAGGTTCTCGGAGAAAAATTCAAACGACACGTCCGCCCGTGCCGCAACCGTGGTGATTTGGAAAAAAGCGGCAACGACCGCAAACAGGAGGAGATGGGACTTGGAGGTTTTCATGAATTTATATGCCGTTCATAACTAAGACTGCATCCCGCGAAATTCATTCACGGAAAAATTCGGACTTCAGAAATTCCGCCTCGCATCAAACGCATGCGACGGATGGTCCCGATCCGCTTCATCGCCCGCTCGTCCGCCCGACAGCGTGTCCAACCGCGCCATAGAATGCGACATAGGCATAGGCGATCAGCGGCACGATGAACGAGAGCTGCAGGTTGTGCGTCGCGTCCGCGATCCAGCCCTGCACCGGTGGCAGAATCGCGCCGCCGAGAATGGCCATCACCAACAACGACGATACCTGGCTTTTCAAAACCCCGGTCCCTTCCAGCGCGAGCGAGAACGTGTTTGACCACCCGATCGAGGTGAACAACCCGATCGCCACCACGCACCACATTGCCACCTTGCCGCCCACCACAATCGCAGTCAGCAAAAGCGCCACGACCGTCAGCGAAAAGATCACCAGCGTGCGCGCCGCCTGCGCCCGCCCGAACTGGAACAGCAGCCAGCACAACCCGATGAAGGGCAGATACAGCTTGAACACCGCCCCGTTGGCCACGAACGCCTCGCGCCACAACCCAAACACCGACGCGCCGGACCCGCCGCGCATCGCATCGAGCGGCGCGCTCTTTGCAATCCAGAGCAGCAGATAGGCAAGCAGCGGAATGACGATGAGCATGACCTTTTTGTTCGCCTTCCGCATTTCGCTCAGCTCCACCGCGCCCATGAAACGCCCGATCATCAAGCCGCCCCAGTAGATCGAGACGTATTTGCTCGCGTCGATTTCCGACAGACCCGCCACGGATTTCTGACCGAGGAAATTGATGATCGCGCTGCCCACCGACACTTCGCCGCCGACATACATGAAGATGGCGATCACGCCGAGCACGACGTGCGGATATTTCAACGCGCCGGCACCGGGCTCGACGTGGCCCTCACCGACGTGCGGCAGGTGGACGAAGTAAAAGATCACCGCCAGCACCAGGAAGATGATGCAGAACGCGAGGTAGGGCATTTTCACCGAGTCCGCCCCGTGCGCGCCGCTCCTGGCGAAGTATTGAAAGATGAGCCAGCCGCCGATCAGCGGCCCGATGGTTGTCCCGATCGAATTGAATCCCTGCGCCAGATTCAGCCGGCTCGACGCCGTTTTCTCCGGCCCGAGAATCGTCACGTAGGGATTGGCCGCGATCTGCAGCATCGCAAAGCCCAGGCCGACGACAAAGAGCGCCGTGAGAAACATCGGATACGACGCCGCGCCCGCCGCCGGCCAGAAGAGCGCGCTGCCCGCTGGCCGAGATCAGCAGGCCGATGACCACGCCATTCTTGTAGCCGATTTTCGCGATGGGATCGCCCGTTGTCGCGGAGATGAGGAAGTAGAGCAGCGCGCCGACGAAGTAAGCGCCGAAGAAGGCGAACTGCACGAGCATCGCCTGAAAGTAGTTCAGGGTGAACGCCTCCTTGAAGCGGGGGATGAGAATGTCATTGAACACCGTCATGAAGCCCCACATGAAAAACAGCGAGGTCATGATCGCGAACGACGCGCGATAGTTCTTGTTGTTATGATCCGCGCCGCCGTCGGGCGCAGGGGAATGAGTGATTGAAGCCATGGTCAGGGGAATGTGATACGGGTTATCAGTCCGAAATGCTGTGGCATTCGTATGCAGGAGTCACTCCGGAATTCTGTTTGGCAAATTCGGTAACCTGGCGCGGATGCCTCCACCCTGGCCGGAGCATGGTTGCGTTTGCCTGTTGATCCAATGCCGCCAATCTTGTCATCCTTCGAGAGACTTGGTTAACTCACCGAGGTTTGCCCGCGCAATGGCATGGCCGTCTCGTGGAACGAACCGAATCCCAATCAAGCACCTGTGAAAATTCCCAGCAGACATTCAGCCGCGAAGACAACGCCATTCCTCCTCGTTCTTCTCATCGCAACGGCCGGCATCTGCGCGCCCCTCGCGCAAGAAGCGTCGCCGAAGCGCGAACTCATGATCCTCGACATGGTTCATCACAATCCGGGAGAGCCCCGGTATGAGAGCCGCTACGAGGATCCTGCGGTCATCAAGGAAATGGGCTACAACGGGAAGGTCTATTTCCTTTTCGACGCGCCCACCATTGCCATCGATTGGGAGAGCGTTGACCCGGACATTTTTCCCAAGGGATCGCCCGGTCGCGCCTGGGTGGACGCCAAGGCCGCGCAGATCGACCGCCAGCAGGCCGCCTGCAAAGCCGCCGGCATAAAGGCCTACGCCATGGCCGATCTGGTGCTTTTCCCCAAGGCGCTGGTCGCGAAATACAAGATGGAGACAACCTACGGCGATCCGCGCGATCCCCAGACGGACAAATTCCTGCGGGCGATGATCGGGCAGATGTTCGACCGGTTCCCAGACCTGGAGGGATTGGTTGTCCGGATCGGGGAGACGTATCTGCAGGACGCGCCGTTTCACCAAGGGCATATCCTCGACAAAGGAAATGCCGAAAAGACCATCGTTCCGTTGATGAATCTGCTGCGGGAGGAAGTCTGCGTGAGGCGGGACAAGAAGCTCGTTTTCCGCTCCTGGATGTCTT
This sequence comes from uncultured Verrucomicrobiae bacterium, assembly GCA_963751395.1. Lineage (GTDB taxonomy): Bacteria > Verrucomicrobiota > Verrucomicrobiia > Chthoniobacterales > Chthoniobacteraceae > CAVVUC01. Next base: position 1,556,546 of record CAVVUC010000002.1, read on the forward strand.
TCGACACCAGCCTCGACACTTATCTCAAGGTCAGTGCAGCCGTTGAACCTCACCCCAACCTCGTCCTCGGCGTGAAGCACTGCGAAGGGGATTTTCATCGTGGCAACCCCTTCAGCAAAGTGCTGGGAAAGGGACGCCACCCGCAATTGATCGAGGTCCAATGCGCCCGCGAATACGAAGGCAAGGGGGCCTATCCTAATTACATCGCCAACGGAGTGATCGAGGGCTTCGAGGAACACCGCCTCACGATGCCCCCGGACGCGCTGAAGAGCATTCAGGAACTCGCTCAAAAACAGCCCGACCTCTTCGCAGGCATCTGGACCTGGACGCGAGGCGGTGGCTGGGCTGGTCCGTTCATCAAAAACGAGCTGTGGTGCGATCTCAACGCCTGGGTCATGGCACGGTGGGCAGGAAATCCAGCTCAGTTGGAGGAAACTGTTTTCAATCGCTACGCCACCGAACGGCTCGGCCTCAAGGGCAGGGACGTGGCGAAGTTTCGCCGCCTTTGCCTGCTCTCCGCAGAGGCAGTGCTGCGCGGCAAAACGACCACGCGACGCGACATCTCGCCATGGTGGAGCCGCGACGACGGCATCAACCGCCATGAGGTGCCGAACGACCCGGAAAAACGCCAGCGCGTGCTGGAGGAGAAAGCCGAGGCCGTGAAGATGTGGGAGGAAATCGTCAGGCTGGCCGGCGAGATTCATTTCCGTGATCCGGCCACGAAGGATTATGCGCTGATCTCCAGCCAATATGGCCTGCGCCTTTACCGGATCTACCAGGCTGTCTGTGAACTCGCGGCGGCGGAGAACGATCCGAAAAAGCTCCGGCACTGGCTGAAAATTTACGACGAAGCATGGACTGAGTATCGGCGTCTTCCCGCCGGGAGCGCCCAATGCGCTTCGCTTTATCATGAAAAATCCGCGCCGAAAGGACCTGTCGGCGAGGGGCTGGAGAAGTGGATCCCTCGCGTGCGAAAGATCGCTCAAGGAGGCGAAGGCGCGCAGCCCCGCGAAACGACGCCGCAGGCTTCGGTCCCCGAAAAGTGAACTCGTAAAGGAACAATGAACCTCGGCTTCGGACTCTACCGCCACCAACTCGATGACCGCCATTTCCGCTTCGCGCGGCAATGCGGGGCCACGCATCTTGTTGTTCACCTCGTGGACTACTTCCGCAAGGCCGATGCCAGCAATCCCGCCAACACCCAGCCGACCGGCGGCCTTTGGGGCTGGGGCTGTGCCGGCGATCCGCGCGACCCTGCGTGGACCCTCGACGGCCTGCTGGATCTTCGCCGGCGCATCGAAGCCCATGGACTCAAGTTCCATGCGGTGGAAAATCTCGACCCCGCCATCTGGCACGATGTCCTGCTGGCCGGCCCGAAGCGCGACGAGCAACTCGACCACATCAAAACAATCCTCCGCAATCTCGGCACGGCCGGGGTGGAAATCCTCGGCTACAACTTTTCACTGGCAGGCGTCTATGGCCGGACGAAAGGCCCGTACGCCCGGGGCGGTGCGGAGAGCGTGGGCCTGGAAGGCGACATGGATCACACGCCCGTCCCGCAGGGAATGATCTGGAACATGATCTATGATTCCACGCGCCTTAATGATGGCCCGATCGCTTCCTGCACCCACGACGAACTCTGGGATCGCGTGAAGTATTTCCTCCAAGCCGTCCTGCCTGCGGCCGAGGAAGCGGGTGTCCGGCTCGCCGCCCATCCCGACGATCCGCCGCTCCCCACGGTGCGCGGCACACCGAGGCTAGTCTATCAGCCTGCCCTTTACCAACGCCTCGCCGACATCTCATCGAGCCCGTGCAACCAGTTCGAATTCTGCGTCGGAACCCTCGCCGAAATGTCGGAGGGCGACATCTACGAGGCGACCGCGAAATACGCCGCCGCCGGACGGCTCGGCTACCTGCACGTCCGCAACGTGCGTGGCAAGGTTCCGCATTACGAGGAAACCTTCATCGACGAAGGCGACGTGGATTTCCCGCGGATCATACGCATCCTGAAAGAAAACGGATTCGACGGCGTATTGATCCCCGACCACACTCCGCTCCCCTACTGCGATGCCCCCTGGCATGCCGGCATGGCCTACGCCATGGGATACCTCAAGGCGCTGATTGCGTGATCCTCCGCAAGCCGGGCACGATGGATTCAACCCATTCAGGGTTGTTTCGCATTTTGTATCCATTACCCAGGGCAGCTCGTTCCTCGCAACCCTGGGCTGAAGGATGAAACGCCGTTGGCGTTCTCGCGGCATGACTGTGTAAGTCGTGTCACCCTCGCGGAGATCGTGAAAGACATGCTCATCGAGAACGACAAGGACGGCATCCCTTCGATCCCTGTCGTGGACTCGGCGGTTGTCGCCATGCCGGATGACTTTCGGGTGAATTTCAGGGGCTTGTTATCCAATGGTTACTGGCACGAGCGTCATGGTGTCGTTGCCGAAAATATCAATCACCTTCACGGCGATGGTGTAGCGACCCGGCTTTGTGTAGATGTGTGCTGGCGCTTGTCAGTTCCAAGTCGCGGCTTTGGCGGGTGCGGAAGCTCTGCCATTCGTTCTCGAAGATGTAGGCGCCTGTCCAGCGTTCCTCGAAGTCTATGAACTCGCCCGCGTCCGCTGTGCCGGGCAGCGCGCCTTCGACGCCGAGATTCTTTGCCACTTTGATGATCTCCTTGCGGCTCTCGTAATCGAAATCCACCGCCCAGTAATCCACCCAGTCCGTCCATTTCTTCGTCAGCACGTCGCGGGTGATCGACGCCCTCCTTGTCCTTGCTCAACTTGATGAGCTTGCCTTGCTCGCAGACGACTTCGCTCTTGCCTTCTTTCAGGTCGGCGGCGATGGCATCGGCGACGCCTTGCGAGTAATAGACTGAGAAATCGGTCAGCTCGACCGCGAGCGTGAGCTTGTCCTTCTTGTCAAAGCGCGGCGTAACTTCGATGTAGGCCACGTCGTGGAAGCGCACCTGGCCCTTCTCGACGGCGCGCTTGTCGAAGACTTCCGGCGGGATGGTCTTGGGCGCGAGGTCGATGCCCTTCTGCTTCGCCTCGTCCAGCACGGCGGGAAACAGGCCCATCTCGAACTCGAACGCCAGCACGTCCACGCGCGACGCCCCGCGCTTGCGACATTCGGTGATGACTTCCTCCACGAACAGCCGCCCCACCGGCAGGTTGATCGGGCCGACGACCACGAGCCGCCCGCCGTTCTTGCCGTGGAAAAAGGCGGCGTCCGGCAACGGCTCGGCGCGGTAGGCTTTCAGGATCAGATCGCGGAACTCCTGTTCCTTGCGGGCGAGGGCCTGCTCCTTCTTTTTGCCGGTGAGCCGCCCGGCGACGTTGAGATACGCCTGGCGCTCGTAGCGGCCGAGGTTGAGCACCTCGAAGGCGCGGAAGGGCTTGCCGCCGGCCTTCAACTCGCGCTGGACCTGGATGAGCCGCTTGCGCGTGGTGTGGATGCCGAACTTGCCGAGGTCGGTGGCGATCCATTTGCGCCCGAGCTTTTCGGCCACGGCGGCGGTCGTGCCGCTCCCGCAGAAAAAGTCCGCCACCAAATCGCCTTCGTTGCTGCTGGCTTTCATAATCCGCTCCAACAACGCTTCGGGCTTCTGCGTTTTGTAACCTTGCGCCTCGACCGCTTGAGAATTGATCGGCGAAATGTCTATCCACAGATTTTGAGCGATCTGACCCGGCGTTTCGTCAAGGTAACGCTTCAATCGGATTCGCCCATCCGTGTCCGTCGGAAAATATAGGCGGCCCTGCTTGTCGAGCTCCTGCATCTTTTCGAGAGAAACCTTCCACCCGTTCTTGTGCGGTTTGTAGCCCTTGTATTCGTAACAGAGGTTTGGCCGGTAGCCCGGATTCACCATATCCGAAGTCGTATAACGTCGGCCATCGGGTTCGACTCCTGTGAAGTGTGACTCGATGTATGCCTTCTCGAACGGGATGTGTTGCTCGTTCCACGTCCAGCTTTCAGCGGAGCGAGTGTAGAAGTAGATTGATTCCCATATTTCGCCGTAAGTCCGGCTCACGTTCCCGTGTGAGGAGGTGCGTTTCCACGCCAGTTCGGTTCGGAGGTTTTTCCGGCCAAAGATTTCATCAAGGATTACCCGCACGAGATTCCCAACATCAGGTTCTACATGCACGTAGATGCTCGCTTCCGGGTGCATCAAATCGCGCATGAGGATGAGGCGTTCGTAAATCATGGCGATGAAGGAATCCGCGCCGCGCCCCCAGGTGTCGCGGTAGGCGATTTGTTCGAGGAGATTCGGCTCTTTGTGGAAGGTCTCGCCGCCAATCTCGATGTCCATGCTGAAGTCCGCGCCCACGTCGAAGGGCGGGTCAATGTAGATGAGCTTGAGGCCGCCGGCGTCCTCGATCTGGCGGCGGAGCGCGCCGCTCTTGAGGGAGGCGAGGATGAGCTTGTTGTCGCCCCAGATGAGTTTGTTGGTCCAGCCCTTGACCTGCCGCCCGCCGGTGTCGAGGCCGAGTTCCTCGTCGTCGCGCTTTTCCTTCCGGGGTTCGTCAATGTGTTCGAGGGTCTGGAAGGGGAGGATGGCGGTGCAGACTTCGCGGGATTTGCCGTTCCAGACGAGTTCGACCTCGCGTTTGTCGGCGAAGAGGAGGAAGCGGTATTTTTCCGGCAACGGTTTGCCCTGCTCGATGAGCTTGATGAGGTCGCGCTTCTCGGCGTCGGTGAGGTCGTAGGTGGAGTCGTGGGGACGGGGCATTGGGAAATTGGTTTGGATTGGCTAAACAGCAGCGATTGAACCGGGTTTAACTATTGGGAAAGCCTTTGAAATCAAGGGTTCGATGGCGCTCATTGGTTAAATCTTTTAGTTAAGCTCGATTCTTTGACCACGGTTTAACTATTGGGAACGACCCACTGGGGGTAGCGCCGCGATCCGCGATTGACGATCTGGCCGTTTTGGCGCAGCGCGGTAAGCAGGTTGTGGACTTTGTGCTCCTGCTGGGCGGGGGTCAGAACCTCCGGGAGCTTGTCACGCAATAGATCGCGGAGTTCCGCTGTGGTGGCCTGTTTCCACTGCTGGAGGTAGTCGAGAATCAGCTTTCGAAAATGAGCGTCATCCTGGCGGCGGGTGCGGATGTAGCCGGCCTTCAGTCCGGTGACGGCGGCGATGGCTGCGGACACATGGAGGTTTGGTTTGCGCCCCTCGATGAGCTTGCGACGGCGCAGGGAGCGGATGGTTTCCGGTGCGGGCAGGAGGCCTTTTTGAACCTGGTCGAGGGCGAGCACATCAGACCAGTGCAGTTCCGTCTGGGATAGCAGTGCGCGGCTGTAGTTTTCGTCAATGAACCGGCCCTGAAGGCGGAGCTTGACGTGGCCCGGTTCAGACAGGTCGTAGTCAGGGAGCGGCAGGTATCGGCTGGCCTGGCCTTTCCACATGACCTCGCGGATGCCGAAGCCCATGGTGTCGATCATCCGCAGTGTAACCATCGCTTCAGCGAGGCAGCGGTTGCGGTAACGGCGGGGCGAGCGATTGCCGGAGATGTAGTCGTCCGGTGCGCCGTCAAAGAACTGGCCGGCATTTTGAAACTCCAGTTCACTCAGTCGTTCGATGACGAGGATGCGCTCGCAACGGGTGTAGTCCTGGTGGGCGATGCAGTTATGCAGCGCTTCGAGGGTGATCCGTTCATCGTATTTAGGGACATCCACAGGAATGAGCTGGCCGGGAGGCAGAAAGCTGAGGCGTAACGGACGGATGCGCTGGAACAGGCGGGAGGTGTTGAGCAGGAACGGCGGATGAAAATGTTCGTAGCCGCGCTCCGGCCCTTCGAGCTTCCAGGACATCTCGGCGACGCAGGGATTGAGCAGCGTGGTGGCCTGCTCGCGCCCCAGCAGGAGCAAACAGGCGCGGGTGATGCCGCCGCGATGAGTCAACTTGGCGTGTTCAAGAAACGCAGCGTCGTCCCAACCGCGGATGGTGGCTTCGGGGATGCGGTCGCTGTATTTGCCGGTGAAGATGGCGCGGGCTTTCGCCAGCGCGTCGGGGTCGAGGTCGGCGATGGTGGCATCTTTGACGACGATGGCGGACCAGTCATCGGCCAGGCCTTGGGCGCGGATTTCATCCTGCTTGGCGATGCTCAGGCCGGTGAGAGTCGATCCGTCTCGGGCGTAGAAGTGGGTTTGCCAACCGATGGGGAGACCGCGCGGTGCCGCAGGGATTTCAAACAGCACCACACGACCGGACGGGGAGTTGAGTTCGTGTATTTCGCGGAAGCTGGTGGAGGGATCGGTGCCCTGGGCAATTTGATGTTTGAGACTGTGTAGCCGCTCCTTTTCGCGCCGATAATCCGTGCCAATGACGCGCCGGGTTGCGTTGTCCACGCCAAAGATGAGCCACGCGGCAGTCAGCCCGCGCAGATTCGCTTCGTTGCTCAAGGCGGAAAAGTATTTGCCTATTTCCGGTGTTGAAAAGTTGTCGTTAGCGTCCTTGAACTCGACGCACTCGCCCTCCCACTCGGCGAGGAGTCGCTGCAAAACCTGTTGGAGTTCGTGCTCGGTCACGGCTGCTGTTTGTAATCCGTGAACGCTGCGGCGAGGGAGGCAAAAGATTTCGGGCGATGCTTTTGAAAGCCTATTTGATCGACGAAAACGAAGTCGTAACGCTGGCCGGTTTCCTCGGCGCTCGTGGCATCGGCGCACCATTGTTTCAACCGTGCCATTTTCTGCGGCAAGTCGAGTTCCTCTCGGCCTTTGGTTTCGACGATCCACACGATGCCGTCTTTGGTGCGGGCGATGAAATCGGGCGTGTAGTTGGAAAGGTCGCCGTTCGCCTTCACGTAATCGAGCTTGAAACCTAGCGCGAGGTAGTTTTTGGCAAAGGCTTCCACGTCGCTTGCTTCTTCCAGAAAGGCGGCAAAGCGGAGTTCAAAGCCGCCGGAATTGGGTTCGCCGACTATCTTGGTGAAGATGGATTTTTCCGCCGTGAGATAAGGCCGATGCTCCGTGCGGAAAGGACGCATCTCGCGCAAGCGAATGCGGTCTTCGATGTGAGTCGTGCCGGTTTCCTGAATGGTCAGCGCGTTCATCGCCGTCTTGAACGAGTCGTAAAGTATCTTGCCCGCGTCCGGTTCGGATAGATTTCGCAGCACCACGGGGTCTTCGAGATTTACGGGCGAAGGTGAGAAAAGATATTCACGCATGAAGGTCTTTACCTTGCCGTAAAGCACATCGTAACCACCGACAAGGCGAAGGTCTTTAAGCAACTGCCGCGCAAAGAACGCGACAACGGAGCGGTAGTCAGCGGGGCCGGAACCGTCGAGCTGGATTGTGTGATGAATCTCCGCGTCGAGCATTGTCTTGAAAACGATTTCGCGGGTTTCTTCCGGCGTGAAAGGCTTGAGCGGGAGCAGTTGGTTTCCGAACGCCGCCGGGTCGAGAGCGTCGAGTTCCTTGAAATCGCGCTGGAAGCGGCGCCTCAGCTTTGGAAGCGGAATGTCGAGCTTGTCGAGATTCTTCTCCGGGTTCTCAGTGTCCACTTCCACGATGAGCGAGTCGTTGCGAGTCGAACCGCTGCCCATCGGGACACGCTCAAATGTGACGCCTTCGCTTTGGATGGATTCGACGAAATCCATGAACGCGGGCGTGCCCATGACGGAAACCGTTTCGCGAGCCGAGTCGTTGCCGAAATACATCCGGCGCAAACCACGACCCAATGTTTGTTCGGGGAGAATGTTGGACTTTGCGGCATAGGCGCGGAGGCCGACAATGGTAGTGACGTTGCGCACGTCCCAGCCTTCTTTGAGCATCAGGACGGAGACGATGGCCTTGTAAGGCGATTCCCACGAATCAATGTCATTGGAAGCTTTGCGGAGTATTTCGAGTTCCTCCTTGCTCTTGCCGGATGCGGCTTCGGAAATCTCGCCGTTGTTTTTTGTGTGAATGACAAGCACCGCGCCTTGCAACTCCTGACAAATCTTTTCGAGATACTCGCCGACTTCATCACAGTTGCGCGTGTCGTCCACCATGACAAAGAGCACGGCTTTCTTGCCGAGTTTTTCGTGTTCCGCGTAACTTTTGCGCCACTCCTCGATTCCGAGCGCGAGGAAGTCGGCGTGTTTCTCTGTGAAGATCGCGCTCTTGTGATCGTTCAGTTTCGCGCGGCTCGCGGCGTCCGGCAGAACGGGATGCTTGACGACATTTTGATGGATGGCCTCGACGAGCGGATAGTCGGAAACCGTTTGAACAAAAATTGCGCCGCTGTCGTGCCGGGGTGTCGCCGTCACGTCCACTTGCAGTGCAAGGCGGCGATCCTTTTGCAGCATCCGGTGGTGGATGTCTTGAATGGATTTGAACCACGCCATGCGGGGATCGTGGATGTGATGCGCCTCGTCGTTGAACACGGCAAGCTCATCGACTTCGCGGATGATTTCGCCGAGATCGGTCTTGCTGTCCGTCGTCTTGCCGACTGGTTTCGGCCCGAAAGGGTTGAGGAAGTAATCGCGCAAGTCATCGTCCTCAATCGAAGGGTCGCGGACATCGCCAAGAAATACGCGATGGATGTTGGTAAGAAAGAGATTGCCCGTCTCGCGCACGATGCGCACGTCGTCCTGGATGTGGAGCGTGAGTTGGAAATCGTCGCGCCAGTTGCGCCCCTCGTGACCGTTGTCGGGGAGAATCGGATCGTTGAAGAAAATCTTGAGTCCGTCGAAATCGGCGCGCAGCCGGTCAAGCACGATGATGTTCGGCGCGATGACGAGAAAGTTCCGTGAAAGTGGTGAATCCGACTCGTAAAGTTTGTGGAAGAAACTCCATGCGATAAGCAGCGAAAGGACTTTGGTTTTGCCCGCCCCGGTCGCCATTTTCAAAACGTAACGAGGCCAGTCTTCCGCAAACATCCCGCTCGAAACCGCGCCGGAAGCGTCGAAGCGAAGCAGATCAAACTTGTCGCGTGCGTGCCTGACTTCGTTCAGCCAAATCACGGACTCAGCTGCTTCGCGCTGCGCAAAGTAGTAACGGAAAGTCGAAAGTGAACTGTCCGCATTTTCAACCAAGTGTTCTCTCTCAAACCACCAGCGCAGCAATGCACGGCTGGTTGCAGAAGCCCCCGCATACCCGCCGTCGCGCCATGCGAAAACTTCCTTGCGGATTTTCGCGACGAGAGGCGGCAGAAGCTTTTCGTAAGCCGTCGCGCGCAGCGTTTCATCAGCAGGAAACCACCGCTGCTCTGGAATCAGCGGCGCGTAAGGTGATGCCGGAAAGTCGGGGTGCAGTGCCATGTTACAGGTGGAACAACGAGAGGTCTTGAAACAGGGTGGAGGCTATCTTGTTTTGCATTCTGAACAACCGAAGAACCGAGGCGATGCTCTTGCGCAACCGCCTGAAAGTCGAGTTGTTTTGCGGAATTGTTCGCAGGCTTCCACCGCCGCCGCCCAGACTCCAATAGCCGATCCAGCGCAAGCCGCGCGGTCGCGAAGCCACCGGCTGTCAGGTCGGGCGCGTTTTGGGCGGATGAAGGGTCAACGCACGCTCCATTTTCTGAAGCAGGAAATCTTTGCCGGGATTTTCGTAGTCTTTCTTGTGATGGAGGAAGAGCAGGAAGACGCGCTGCTTTTCCTTGTGAATGGCGTAATAGACCCGCCATGCGGCGGAGGCACTGAGCCGGTGGCAGGTGCCCTTGCAGCGCGCTTTGAAAACGGGGAGCGGCAGCTTTTGGAGACCGGGCACATGATCGCCCATTTGTTCGGGCGCTTCGGCCAGACGGCCTTTCAGCCAGTCGATGTCGCCGGGTAGTTTCTTGTGGCCTGCCTTCCCTTAGTCGGCAACCAGCGCGGCAAAAGCGGGCGTTTCGACAACGGTGAACGGGCTTGGCACAGGTTTCCCGTTCAGGCGAGTGCCGCGAGATAGCCAGCCAGCACCTTTGATTTGCCCAGCGCCTCATCCAGCGGCTCGGCTCCAATCGGGGTGCGGTATTCGGCCAATTCGTAGTCGATGACCTTGCCAGCCTGTGTGCCCGCCCACGGCGCTTCCGCGTGCGTTGCCGCTTCGATCTCCGCGGCGGTGGCGTCCGCCCAGTCGGTTGCCACTTTTTCGAGGGTCTGCATCTCCGCGCCGGTGAAGGCATCGGGATTGAATTTCGCCGTGAGCGTGATAAGCCGGTGTTGCGCGTAGTTGCCGGCGGGCACCTTGATCTCTTTCACGAGGCCCTTCGCTTCCATGCGCTTGATGAGCTTCTCGGCGTCCTTCGGGTATGGGCCGTGCGGGAGCTTGCGATAGACCGCACCCGTCACCGGCTTCCCGTATTTCTCCAAGTGGTCGAAATCGACGAAATAGAGGAGCTTCATCAACTTCGTGCGTCCGAGGTGGACGTTGTTGATGCGCTCCAGGAAATACAGGATGACCTGCTGCATTTTCTCTTCTGAGAATCTTGGCGGTTCGCCGTTCATGGGAATAATCTAAACCTCGGAGGCGGAAGTGCGTCAAACTTTGAGGGCCGGGAGTTTTCGCCCAGCTTCATTCTTCGATGCGCTCGCAGCTTTCGTCGATGAGCTTCCGCATCCGGTCGGCTTCCGCCGCGCTCAGGGTGCCACACGCCGCGCGAAGAAATGCAGCCTTGTTGCCGGGCGTCTTGCGGCGTTTGTGCCGGTCGCTCAACTCGGCGGGAGTGAGGTGCGGGAGATTTTCCACGGTTTTAAGCAGCGTAACCATTGCAGCGGGAAAGCTACCAGTGAACCCGGGAACGAGCAGGGGACTCGCAGAGCTCGTCCCTCCGGGTGGAGCACAGGCCAGAGCGATGAATTCGAGCTTTCCACTCGACGCGGGCAATCCGTTTGCGTAGGTGTTTTCGCGCCTTGAGCGCTTCCCCGCGGATGACTTCGCTGTTCGATCCGTCGTTGGAAGTGTCGGGGTGTTCCCACTCGATCTAAACAAGTCACGCTCATTATGAAAAAGTCCCTGCTTCTCTGTTTTGCATCCGCCCTGATCCTTCATGCCGCCTGCGCGAGCGATCTGATGCTTTGGTACACCGGCCCGGCAAAGAGGGCGATGACCGAGGCGCTGCCGATCGGCAACGGAATGATGGGCGGGCTTGTCTTTGGCGGGACCGACACGGAGCGGGTCGTTCTAAACGAAAGCAGTCTTTGGACGGGCGAGGAGATTTCGACGGACGACTACAAGAAGATGGGAGCGTATCAAACGGTGGGGGATCTTTCGATCGAGCTGCCAGCGCATCGCGAGGTGAGCGATTACCGTCGCGATCTCGACATCGGCGACGCTGTGGCGCACGTGAGTTACAAAGCCGGGCCGGTGACTTACAAGCGTGAGTATTTTTGCAGTCATCCGGACGGAGTGATGGTGGTGCGGCTCACTGCCGACAAACCGGGGAGTTACTCGGGGACCGTCCTCTTGAAGGACGCACACGAGGCTCAGGTCGTGGCGGGAAAGAACCGGCTGACCGCAGCCGGGGCGCTGCCGAATGGGCTGAAGTACGAGACGCAGTTGATCGTGGTGAATGAAGGCGGCTCGGTCGAGGCGAAGGGTCAGGCGATTGAGTTGAAGAACTGCAACAGCGTCACGTTGTGCGTCGCGATCGGAACCGACTATATCTTCGATTACCAAAAGAAGTATCGCGGCGAAGCTCCGCACGCGCGCGTCACGCAACTGGTGCAGAAGGCGGCGACCAAAAGCTACGACGCCTTGAAGGCCGGTCACGTGAAGGAGTTCCAATCGTTCTTCAACCGTGTGGCGCTCGATCTCGGCAGGTCGTCGGCGGAGCAGGTGGCCATGCCGACGGACGCGCGGAAGGTGAAGGCGGTGGAGACGTTCGATCCGCAGTTGGAGGAGCTGCTTTTCCAGCATGGGCGCTACCTGCTGATCTCGTGCTCGCGCCCCGGCGGGCTTCCCGCGAACCTGCAAGGACTCTGGAACGACAGCAACAATCCGCCGTGGCACAGCGACTATCACGCGAACATCAACATCCAGATGAACTACTGGCCCGCCGAGGCGACGAACCTGGGTGAGTTCCATACGCCGCTGTTCGACCTGGTCCGGAGCCAGTTGGAGCCGTGGAGAAGGGCGACGGCGGAATCGAAGAACTTCAACACCTCATCGGGTCCGACAAAGCGTGGTTGGGCAGTGAGGACTTCGCACGGCATTCACGGCGACATGGCGTGGAAATGGGATAACACCGCGAACGCATGGTATTGCCAGCACTTTTGGGAACACTACGCGTTTGGCGGCGACAAGGAGTATCTGAGGAAGGTCGCTTATCCGGTGATGAAAGAGGTATGCCAGTTCTGGGAGGATCATTTGAAGAAGCTTCCCGATGGCCGGCTGGTCGTGCCGAATGCATGGTCGCCGGAGCACGGGCCGACGGAGGACGGCGTGAGTTACTCGCAGGAGATTGTGTGGGACCTTTTCAACAACTACGTTGATGCGTGCGACGCGCTCGGGATCGACAAGGAGTATCGCGCGAAAGTCGCCATGATGCGCGACCAGCTCGCCACGCCCGGGATCGGGAGCTGGGGTCAGTTGCTCGAATGGATGGAAGAAAAAAGGATCCGAAGTATCCCGAACTCGACACGCCGCAGGATCATCACCGGCACACGTCGCATCTGTTCGCGGTGTATCCGGGCCGGCAAATCAGCGTCGCAAAGACTCCGGATCTGGCAGCCGCCGCGAAGAAATCGCTCGACGCGCGCGGCATCGATGCGGGCAGCGACGTGCGCGAATGGTCGTTCGCATGGCGCACCTCGCTCTACGCGCGTCTGCACGACGGCGAGAGTGCGCACACGATGGTGCGGCAGTTGTTCGCGAACCGGAACACGTGCCTCAACTTGTTCGGACTTCATCCACCCATGCAGATCGACGGCAACTTCGGCGTAACTGCCGGCATCGCGGAAATGCTCGTGCAAAGCCACGAAGGCGAAATCAACCTGCTCCCCGCACTGCCCCCGGACTGGAAGGACGGCTCAGTGAAAGGCCTTCGCGCCCGAGGCGGCTGCGAGTTGGACATTGCCTGGAAGAACGGCAATCTCACGCAGGCAACCTTGCTTTCCAAGTGGGGCAAGTCAGTCAATGTCCGCTACGGCGACAAAGTCGTAACTCTGGAAACAAAGCCCCGAGCGAGTTATCGGCTCAACTCGGAGTTATCTGCTATAACCGGACGGTCGGAGTGAGAGTTCTCCCTTTGATTCCCTGGCCTGGTTTCTCTATCGGCCGATGACTGCGGCGCTGCGGGGCGGGACTTCGAGTTTCAGCACCCCGTCGGTTACTTCCACTTTCGAGTCGTCGAGCAGATTGCGATAAGCGCCGTCGCTCATTTCCGGGGCGACTTTGAACGACGCCTGCATCGGCTTTGCACCGCGGTTAAAAACACAGACGACGGTGTCGTTGAGATGCCGCCGAATGAAGGCGTAGCCATCGCCATCGACCTGTAGCACGCGCCGGCTGCCGTAGCGCAATGCGGGGTGATCGTGCCGGATCTTTCCGAGCCGCGCGAAGTTTTCGAGCACGGCGGATTCCGGTTTTGAAACAGCATCGCCGAAGCGCATGTCTCGCCGGTTGTCGGGATCGCCCGCGCCGGTCATTCCGAATTCATCGCCGTAGTAAATCATCGGCACGCCGTCGATGGTCAGCAGAAACGTCTGCGCGAGTTCGAGTTTGTTGTAGCTCTCGGAGCGATCGACCTTCGGCGGTTTCTGCCAGCCGACTTCCTCCTCCTTCTCGAATGCCGGATCGGGCAGGTCGCCGTCGGCGTAAGCGAGGAACCGGCCTTTGTCATGGTTGCCGATGAGCGGTGACATGAGCGCCTCCTTTCCATAGACCTGTTCGGTCGCTGAAAGGGCGGAGTCGAGTTCCGGGAGCGTGCCCTTGCCGGTTCCGAACGCAGCCTGGATCGTGTCGTAGAGCGGGAAGTTGAACTGGCCGTCGAGCATGTTCGGGCCGATGTAGGCGTTGATGCCGGCGGGATCGAGAAAGCTCTCGCCCACCAGGTAAAGGCGATGCCCGGAGGATCGCTCGACCTGCTCGCGAAGTGCGCGACGGAATTTCCACCAGAAATCAAGCGGGATGTGTTTCACCGCATCGAGCCGGAAGCCGTCGAAGCCGTATTCCTTGGCCCACCACGCCGCGTTGTCGATGAGCGCGGCGACGGCCTGCTGGTTGTTCCAGTTGAAGGTCGGCAGGAAACTGTCGAACCAGGTCGTGTATTGCTGCGCCTCCCAGATGCGAAGGTTCTTCGTGCCGTCGGGAAGCTCAAGCGAGCCGAACCAGTCGCGGTGTTCCTTCCACCAAGGATGATCGGTGTGAACATGATGGAGCACCATGTCGGCGAGGACTTTCATGTCGTGCGCGTGCGCGGTGGCGATGAGTTTTTTCAAATCCTCCGGCGAACCCCAATGCGGGTCGACCTCGGTCGGCGAGACCGGCCAGTAACCGTGGTAGCCCGTGTACCAGCGTCGCGGCTCGATCGCTTCCTGCCATGCGACCGAGGGGTTGCGATTGAGAGGGCCAAGCCAGAGCGTGTTGACCCCAAGCTTCTCGAAATAGCCCGACTCGATTTTCGCCGTGATTCCGGCCCAGTCGCCGCCGTGGTAATTCGCAGGCGGCTTGACCTTGGGATCATCGACCGGTTCGTCGTTGGATTTCTCGCCGTTCGCGAAGCGGTCGGTCATCGGAAAATACATCACCGCATCCTGCCAGTGGAAGGTCTTCCCCGCATCGAGCGGGAAACGCAGGACATTGCTCACGGCTCCGGATTTGTCCGACGCGACGATGCGCACCCACGCCTCCGGCGGCGCGTCGCCGAGCGGAACGCGAATTGTGTCCGCGCCGCGTTCTGCGACGAGGGCGCGAGCGGAGCCGTCGGGCATTTCGAGAACGGCGGAGACGTTGGCGATCGGCTCTGCGCCGTCGATGACGCCGCACGCCAGAACGCCCGATTTGATCCCGCTGGCGAAGATCTGAGGACCTGCGCTGGAGGCTGCGGGTACTGGCTGTGATGTCCAGCACGGAATTGAATCCGCCCATGCCGTCTGGTGTTTGCTTTTTGTTCGCGGGGTCGGTGAGCCATCTGCCATCCACCACGAATTTGTAGCCGTAGCTGCCGGGCTTCAGCGGGAGCGTGACCGACCACATGCCTGTCTGCGAATCGAGGGCGAGGGGAGTCTGGTCCTTGCTCCAGCCGTTGAACGAGCCGGCCAGGAAAACCGCCGAGGCCGGACTCTGGGGCTTGAAGGTGAAGGTGTGTCCGGAGCCGGGGCGGATGGCAAGCGTGAGGACGGAGCCGATTTTTTCGGCGACGGAAAATGAAATATCGACGATGCCAGCCGCGCCCGCGGGAACTTTCACGCGGAGCTTGAATGCATCCGCATCGAATGACGCCGTGCAACCGTCCGCCGGCTCGATCTTGAGCGTCTCCGCTTTGTCTGCGGGTTCGTAGAAGCGATGCATGTCGAGCGACAGCTCGCCGCCGGCATCGACAAACTGGACGGGAATCGGGCCGAGGAATGGGGCGGGCTCCGCGGCAATCCCGGAGGCAACAAGAACCAGCGGCAACACGAGGAACAGGGCGCCGGTTGCAAACCGAATGACACATGGCGTGTCATTCCGAGCGCAGCGAGGAATCCCGCAAACCGAGGAGTGTTGGCGACGGCGGCAATCGACCTTTCGGAGCGCTCCCAGAAACACCCCGCTCCGGCCCATTTCGCGCGGCGCGCTTTGGAGTGCGCGGACTTGTCCGCGCTTTGGGGCGGGAGGAGACTTGTCTCCGCGGTGGGGCGCGGCGCGCTCATCCTCAGCCGCAGTTCCCGCCACGCGGACAAGTCCGCGCCCCCGCAAAGCGGCGTCAAGCCGCCGCAGTCCAAAGCGCGCGGCGCGAAAGCATTTCGAGAGCGCAGCCGGGCGGTGCCGGGCGGCGAAGCAACCCGGTCGCGACGGGATTACCGCGCTTGTCGGAATGGAGCGGTCTGTATTTTGAGTTCTGTTCATTTTTGCAGGCTCATTTCAAAAAACATCGGCGTCAGCGACGGGATCTCCCGGATTGCGATTCCGCTCGAGCGCGCTTCGGCGGTGGACGTTGAGACCGGTTCGGATTTGGTTGAAAGGCGGTCGTTCAAGACCAGCGATCGCGTCTTATTATCCGCATAAAGATCGAGGAACTTCAACGCATCGGGCGGGAGCTTCACCCTCACGTCGCGCAGAGTTTCCGAGCGATGCAGATTCACCACCGCGAGAACGCGCTGGCCCGATTTCGGATCGTAGCGAAGGAACGCGTAGAGCCAGTGGCCGCTCGCTGTCTCGCCGCGCAGCCGGCCGAACTCCGGGTTGCCGTTGTTGGCCGGATTGAGTCCGAAGAATCCGCCCGCCGCGAACGCCGGTTCGCCAACCAGATTGATGAGCCGGCTGTAGAAGTCGCGCAGGTCGCGCTGCTCCGGAGAAAGCCGCGCGCCGTCGTATTTGTGTCCGTTCACCCATTTCACCATCTCCGGCATCGACCAGTAATCGAAGATGCTCGTGCGCCCGTCGTCGCCGCCGAAGCCCTCGACGCCAGCCGCCGGTTCGCCAACTTCCTGGCCGTTGAAAAGCAGCACCGGACCGCGCGACAGGCCGAAGAGAATCGCCGAGACCGGCCTGCCGACCAGCATTCCAACTCGCCCCCATTCGTGCCGGCCCGCGAACCGCACCTCGTCGTGGTTCTCGCCGTAGCGCAGCGAATTTTGAAAAATGAAATCCGTGCCGAGCGCGCGATCGAGATCATTCGCCCAGCCGGGGCCGTCGTAGAGACTCTTCAGCGCCTTGTAGCTCGGGTCGTCATAGACTGCGTTGAAACCGGCCGTGAGCAGATCGAACATGACGTTGTTCCGCTTTGCCGATTCCGGATCGCTTCCGGGCACTTTCGCGGGGTCGTTGTTGTAGGCTTCGCCGACAAAAAAAACCGCGCTGTTTCGCGCCCGCGCGCGGCCGATCGCCCAGTTCCAAAACTCCGGCGGCACCATGTGCGACATGTCGCAGCGGAATCCATCGACGCCCTTCTCCTGCCAGTAGGCGAGCACCGCGTCCATCTTGAGCCATGTGTCCGGGACCGGCTTCGCAGGTTGATCCGCGGTCGGATACTCGCGCACGGATTTGCGTGGATTCGTGAAGTCGAAACCGTAGTTGAGCTTCACCGTTTCGTACCAGTCGCCGAGATTTGGCGACCAGTTCACGACGTTGTTGCCGGTCACGCGGCCGAATTCCTTTTCGCGATCAAAGAGGCCGTCGCAATTTCCCAGAACCTTGCACGTCGGGCTGACGGCGGTTCCGTTTTTACACGTCGGCAGCCGCAGTGGCGGACCGCCGCCGGGATCGCTTGGGCGCAGGTAGAAGAAGTTGTTGGCCGGATCGAAAAACTTTGCGTGGTCGTCCTTTGCGCCGAAGTCGAACTCCGGCTTGATGTTCGAGCCGTAGCTGCGAGCGACGTGATTCGGCACGAGATCGATGAGCGCCTTCAGTCCGTGCGCGTGAATGCGATCAAGCAGCGCGCGGAACTCGGCGAGCCGCTTCGCCGGATTCGTCGCGTAATCGGGACAGACATCGAAGTAGTCCTTGATCGCATACGGGCTGCCGGCGAGACCTTTCAACAAATCGGGATCGTCCGCCGGTTCGCCGATCGCGGAGTAGTCGGTGCTCGTGGCCTGCTGCAGCACGCCGGTGAGCCAGACGTGCGTGAAGCCCATCGCCTTCAGCGAATCGAGCGCGGCGTCGTTGATGTCGGCGAATTTTCCAGTGCCGTTTTCGTCGAGCTTGCCGTTGACTTTGCGCGTCTCATTCGTGTTGCCGAAGGTGCGGACGAAGAGCTGGTAAATGCGGGCGCGTGGAGGCGTTGCCGGCTCCGCAGGAGCGGCGGTGAGCGGACTCATAGAGGAAAGCCAGCAGGCGCAGAGGGCGAGAGAGCGGGAAGAAAACACACGCGAAACTATCCGGCGCATGCTTCGACGTTCTCAAGCGAATTCTTGGCGGGCGCCGGGGAGATCTCTTGATCCGTTCAATGCGACGTCCGTTAAATTGAAGTGCAACCAGCCGAATCCTGCCTCTCGAATCCCGCCCGTCAAAAATCCTTTCATCGGCAGGACTTACCGCTACAAGTTGGAACTCAAATGGCGCAACGGAAATCGGATTCTCCAGCACCTGAAGCGATACTCCGGCTTCCCGTCATCAACCTCGTTCTACACATCAGCCGGCTCCACCGATGACCGCTCTCGAACTCCAAACGATGCTACAGTCCGCCCGTCCACCGCGCCTCCACCACGTCCTCCCTGCGGAAATCTTCGCCGCCACCCGCATCCCCGGTTCGGTGAATGCGTGCGTCTATGAGATGGCCTTCCTCGATCAGATCCAGGCCCTCGTGCCCGACAACTCCATCCCCATTGTCTTCAATGGCGCGGGCGAGGGATCGCTCGACGCCGCCACCGCCGTGAAATAACTCCGCGCCGCCGGCTACACGCACGTCCTGCCGTTCGAGGGAGGCCTCGCCGCATGGACCGCCGCCGGCCTTCCGCTCGAAGGTACCGGCCGGCTCCCGAAGCCGCCCGTCCGCGATGGCACCTTCCTGCTCGACACCGCCCAGAGCGTCATTCGGAAGCTCGGCCTCGCTACTTCTCCGAAGCCAGACTTCCTGCAGAAGACCGCGGAATACTTTTTTGACGATGACGAGAATTGATCGCGGAGGTTGCGCCATTTCGCGATGAAAGTTCCCACGCTCTACCTCGACACTTCCGTAATCGGCGATTACTTCGATGCCGAGTGGATGGCCGACACGCGCGAGCTTTGGGCGCAGGCTCGGGCGGGGAAGTGGCGCCTGCTGACTTCGATCGTGGCGGAGCGGGAGTTGGAGAGTGCTCCGGAGAAGGTCCGCCAGTTGTTCCTAGACACGTTTCAAAGCGCCAGCGAACTGCTGATGGCGACGGACGAGGCGGAAGACCTCGCGGAGGATTACCTGCGCGCCGCGGTCGTGAGTCCGAAGTATGCCGACGATGCGCTGCATGTGGCGATCTGCTCCACGCATCGAATTCCCTATCTCGTGAGTTGGAACTTCCGGCACCTCGTGAACGTCCGGCGCGAGGCGGGCTTCAATGCCGTGAACTTGTTGCAGGGGTATCCGTCCGTGAGTATCGTGAACCCCAAGGAACTCATCTATGGCGAAACCGACGACGAATCCTGAATCAATTCCCGGCTTCGATGCCGTGGCCGAATCGCGCAAGTGGCGCGAAGCGACCAGCCGCCTGCTGCAATCCATGAGCCGGGAGGAGCGACTGGCGTATCTCGACGCAGCGCGAGCGCGATATCTGTCGGCAACGAAGGAGCACGCAGGCCACGAAGAATCCTGTGCAGTGCGCGAGGAGCCGCCGAAGAAGTAGGCGTCTGCTTCTCAAAAACACGAGAGCGACGGGCTTCTTGCGAAGGACACGCGGGCGGTTGGAATTCGCGCGCGTCGGCATCCGAATTTGCCGGACAAGCGAACAGCTACCTGCATTGAACCTATCTCACCATGTCCACCTCGACCACCAGCCTCTCGCATTCACCCCATCTGCTCTCCCCCTTCGACCTCCGCGGCCTGCCGCTGCGCAATCGCGTGGTGATGGCGCCACTCACGCGGGGGCGGGCGGGGCGGGAGCGGGTGCCGAATGACTTGATGCTGGAGTATTACACGCAGCGCGCTTCGGCGGGGTTGATCATCAGCGAGGCGACGACGATTTCGGAGCAGGGATTTGGCTGGGTGGATTCGCCGGGGATTTACAATGAGGCGCAGGTGGCAGGTTGGGCCAAGATCACGGCGGCGCTCCATGCGCGCGGGACGCCGATTTTCCTTCAGCTCTGGCACTGCGGTCGCGCGTCGCACAGCAGCTTCCACGGCGGCCGGCCGGCGGTGTCGGCTTCGGCGATCAAGATCAATGGCGACTACATTCACACGCCGGTCGGCAAGCAGGCCTACGAAGTGCCGCGCGCGCTGGAGACGGCGGAGATCGCGGGCGTGGTGGAGGATTACCGGCGGGCGGCTGAGCGGGCTAAGGCCGCGGGTTTCGATGGCGTGGAGATTCACGCGGCGAACGGCTATCTGATCAATCAGTTCCTCGACTCGAAGACGAATCACCGGACGGATCAATACGGCGGGAGCTTGGAGAACCGGGTTCGTTTTTTGAAGGAAGTGACGGAGGCGGTGCTGACGGTGTGGCCGGCGGACCGGGTGGGCGTGCGGCTGTCGCCGAATGGGAATTTCAACGACATGGGCGCGCCGGATTTCCGCGAGACCTTCACGCACGCGGCGGCGCAGCTCGATGGCTGCGGGCTGGCTTACCTGCATGTGGTGGACGGGCTGGCGTTTGGTTTTCACGAACTGGGCGCGCCGATGACGCTGGCGGAGTTTCGCGCGGTCTTCGCCGGTCCGCTGATGGGCAATTGCGGCTACACGCAGGAGACGGCGGAGGCGGCGATCGCCGCGGGCGACGCGGACCTGATCGCCTTCGGCCGGCCCTGGCTGAGCAATCCGGATCTGGTGGAGCGTTTCGCGAACGGCTGGGAGCTGAATCCGCCGGCCGAGATGACCGTGTGGTCCGCGCCGACGGCGGAAGGATATACGGATTTTCCGTTTCACCCGCGCGGGTGAGGGCCGTCCTCGAAGCGCTGCCAGCTCGCGAAGATGCCGGCTCCGATGTTTTCGTGAAGTTCAAATCGCCCATTGCCGTGGCGGCTGGGTGTGCTCTATTTCCGCATTCATTCCCGATGAAACGTCCCGCCCTTCTGCCCACTGCTCTCCTCTTCGCCTTCGGACTTATCGCCAGCATGCCTGCCGGGCGGGCGGACATGCCGCAGATCATCAATGTCTCCGCTTACGATCCGAAGGAGAAACAACGTGGCGGCGTCAGCTACTCGGAGCATGATGTCTCCGCGCTGCGTGAGAACGGAGCCAGTGCCTTGATCGCGCGGGCCGGCAAGGGCGGGGAGCTCGACGAAAAGTGTCACAACTTTCTCGCCTCGGCGGATCGCGCAGGAATGCTGCCCGGGATTTACTACCGCCTGAAAACGAACATGGACGCCGTGGCGCAGGCGGATCAATTCATCTCGCGGGCACAATCGCTGGCCCGCAGTCGCTCGTGGAATGCGCCGTCGCTTCTCCTGTGCGGCGACTTCGATGCGAAGTCCCGCCTTTCCGACATCCTGCGCTTTATGGAGCGTGTCGAGAATCGCACCGGCGTGGTGCCCGTCGCGTATCTGGAAAACAGCACGCACCTCAAAGCCCTCCTCAGGGGTGCCGACGACGCAGCGAAGGCCAAACTGCGCCGCATGCCCTACTGGCTCGCGTTGTATTCAAACACCTACGTCGATGGTCCGCGCGAGCTGCTCAACCAATACGGGGTCTGGTCCGACTGGACGATGTGGCAGTACGGCGGCGTGGATTGGGAGCGCGGCCGCTCGCAGCCCAAGGTTTATAGCAACGGCGCGTATCGCTTCCCGCGCTACTTCGGCAGCATCGACCGCCCGCTGGAACGCAATGTCTTCAACGGCTCTCTTGGGTCGTTGCAGACATTCTGGCAGCGCCACGGGCTGAGTCTGAAGTAAGCCGGCGCGTCCGTGCCGCGGCAAAGATGGCAGGGATGCACGACACATTAGATTTTGGCTCGCGCATGACTCCTTTCGCCCTGCCTCCAGGCTATCCTCGCATCCGTGCGGTGAGCAGTTTCGAGGAACTGGTCACAACGGCGTTTGCCGACGGCGTCAATGCGCTGTGCTGGCCGCGCGCGTTGGCGGGGGATTTCGGTGAAGTGGTGGAGCTGCTGGGTGCTGGTGAAGGGATTGTAACGCTCGACGAGGCGCGACTCGCAAGCCTCCAGGTGAGCGCGGCGGGGCGGGCAGCCATTCAGATTCTCCTCGAAGACCTGCGGCGGCTGCGGGAGATCGCTCGCGATCCCGTGCTCAACTGCATCCACAGCTACCCGCGCGATGAGGAGCCGGGGCCGGTGCGCACGGATGTCTTTTCCTTTCACGCCGACAGCGCCCCGGTGGAAGCGGATACCTGGCTTTGCACTTACCACGGACTGCCAAGCGAAGGCTTGCGCAACAACGAGGCGCGGCGGCGCGTGGACATCCCTGAAACCCGCGCCGAGCTCCTGAAGCTCTTTGGCGGGGAAGAGGGCGACGACTTTCGCGAATTCCTGAACGAGCACTGCTACGACCTGCACTACGCCCCGATCCCGGAGGCGCGGCCATTTTCCTTCGGCCTCGGCAATCTCTGGCGCATCGCCGTGGACTGGCCCGGCAGCCCTGTCCCGCCGTGCATTCATCGCGCTCCAGAAACGCTTCCCGGCAATCCACCGCGCTTGTTGCTGATCAGTTGATGAAACGTGGAGGAGGGGTTCCGGAAGAGAACAGCGGCCTGAATTGAACCCGTTTCAACACGACCACGCCGCATGCCTTCGGGAGAAGTCAGAGGGTTGAATGCAGAAGGATGAAAGTCAGGCTGAGAATTCCACCCGTTGACCCGCGCTGCCGGCTCTGTGCAACCGCGTGGCGATGGCTCGCTGGCATGCGAGCCGCGCCGGTACGATTTCTAGATCCGTTCAATGCGGGGCTGGATTCGAACCAATGGGATCAAGTTTACCAGGGGATAAGCGGGTGCCATTCATTCCAGCCGGCACAACGGGCAGTGGTGTTCCGGAATCAGAAGTGCGGGGTGGACAACCGGCGCAATTTCAGTTTCCTTCATTCAACTATGGCAGAAGTTCAAACGACCACCGAATCCGGCGAAATGACGCAGCGCTTTATCGAGTTTGTGATGATGCAGGCGCAGAACGCCGCGTTGTTTCTCGGGCAGATTCCGAATCCGCAAACAGGCGAAGGCGAGGTGAACCTCGAAGTGGCGAGGATGTTCATCGACCAGCTCGCGATGATCCGGGTGAAGACGCGCGGGAATCTGAGCGACGACGAACAGAAGGTGCTGAACAACACGATCAGCAGTCTGCAGATGACATTCGTCGAGGTTTCGGAAAAGGGCGGCGAGACAGCGCCGGCCAGCGAGCCGCCCCAGCCGGAGATACCGTCCGCCGCAGCATCGCCGGACGCGACTCCGCCGGCGGCGGCGGAAGCGGAATCGAAGAAGAAGTTCACGAAGAGTTACGGAGCCTGATGTGTTGACGAGCGCCAGCCGAGAGTCAACCGACCGCACGCCCAAGGTTCCGTAAAATGCCGCGCAAGACTTTAGCGATAGGCCGATGCAAACTTGGAGGCGCGGAACCGCTGTTCATTCTCGGGCCGTGCGTGATCGAGTCGGAAAAATTCGTCTGGCGCATGGCGCGCAAACTCAAGCGCATCGCCGCCGACACGGGAGTGCAGTTCATTTTCAAAGCCTCCTACGACAAGGCGAACCGCACGTCGGTGCATTCGTTCCGGGGAATGAGCGCGCGCGAAGGCTGCGAGCTGCTCGCCGCGATCGGCCGGGAGATCGACGTGCCGGTGACCAGCGATGTGCATTCGCCCGCCGATGTCGAGGTCGCGGCGGAGTTCATCGACGTGTTGCAGATTCCCGCGTTCCTGTGCCGGCAGACCGATTTGATCAAAGCCGCTGCTGAGTCGGGGCGCGTGGTGAATGTGAAAAAGGGGCAGTTCCTCGCGCCGTGGGACGTGAAGAACATCGCGGAGAAACTGCGCGCGTTCGGAAGCGAGCGGTTCTTTTTCACAGAGCGCGGCACGACCTTCGGTTACAACAACCTCGTCGCCGACATGCGCTCGCTTTACTGGATGCGCGAGGCGGGGTTTCTCGTTGTGTTTGACGCGACGCATTCCGTGCAACGTCCGGGCGGCGCGGGTTCGAGCACGTCGGGCGACGGCATTCTCGCGCCGGTGCTCGCGCGCGCGGCGGTCGCCGCAGGCTGCGACGGCGTGTTCATCGAGACGCATGAAAATCCGGCAAAGGCGCTGTCGGACGGGCCGAATCAAATTCCACTGGCGAAGCTGCCGGCGTTGTTAAAGCAGTTGAGGAGCATCCACGAAACCGTTCGGTAGAATGACAAGTGAGGAATACCGAATGACGAAATCCGAATGCCTGCTTCCTGGCAGGAGTGCCGGTCGGTTCATCAATAGGGCTTCGGGCTTGTTTCGTCATTCGTCATTCGTCATTCGTCATTCTCTCTGCACCGCTCTTCTGCTGATCACGCTGGTCACCAACGTCGCGGCGAAAAAGAAGGAGAAGAAGGCGGTACCCGAGGGGCCGCCGCCACCGAAGTTCAACGTGCCCATCCCGCTCAAGCGGGACGCGAAAGGAGTGAAGCTTCCGTATTTCGACACGGAGGGAAAACTGCAGATGAATTTCGCCATTGCCCTCGCCACGCGCATCGACAACGAGCATCTGGGCATGAAAGACGTGAAACTGGAAACCTACGCGGATGACGGGTCGCTGGAGATGACGTTTGAAATCCCGACTTCCATTCTGGACTTAAACACGCGAGTAATTACCAGTGACAAGCCGGTGACGATCCGGCGCACAGATTTCGAACTCACCGGAGAAACGATGACCTTTAACACCGAAACACGAAGCGGCAAGCTGGCCGGCAAAGTCAGAATGCTGATCTACAATCGAAGTGCCATGACGGAGAACGAGTCAAAATGACGAACCGCTGGATTCTTGTCCTCGGCGTTGTGTTGCTCGCGATCCCGACCGCGCCGGCCCAGAACGCCAACGAGGCTTCCGAGTTGTTGAAAAAACCCGATCCGCTTGGCGCAGTCGATGGCAGCAGCGACTCGTTGCTGAAGCCGGACCGGACGGATGCCGCTCCGAAGAGCGCCGCCGCTGAGAGCGAGCAAAAAGCCCCGACGGAAATCACCGCGACCAAGGAGGCGAGCTTCGACGAGAAGACGCGGAAAGCGATTTTCATTGGCGACGTGCATGTCAACGATCCGCAGTTCAAGCTCGTCTGCGACACGCTCACGGCGTTTTTGAAAAAGACCGCAACGGGAAGCGCGCCGAAGGAATCGCCAACGCCGGCCGCAAATGGCAAGCCCGTGGCGGCACCCGATGAGGGCGGGGGATTGGAACGGGCAATTGCGGAAGGTCGCGTCATCATCACGCAGGACAAACCGAATCCGGACGGCGGCGAGCCGACCCATTATATCGGCAGGGGGGCGCGCGTGGAGTACGATGCGAAGACGGGCGACGTGACTTTAAGCGGCTGGCCCCAAGTGCAGTCAGGCATCAACAACCAGGTCGCCACCGCCGAATCGACCATCATGATTTTGAATCGCGACGGAAGGATGAAAACGATCGGCCCGAGCAAAACCGTGATTCAAGAAGAGAAGGACACCAAGAAAGCCTCCACCAAAAAGTGAGCGACACAGGGCCTCATCCATCTTCCAACGGAGACGCCCTTCTCCGGACGGAAAAGCTGGTGAAAATCTACGGCGGACGCGCAGTCGTGAACGGTGTGGATTTGAACCTCAAGCGCGGCGAGGTCGTGGGGCTGCTCGGGCCGAACGGAGCGGGGAAGACGACGAGCTTTTACATGGTCGTCGGCCTGGTGCGGCCAAACGCCGGGCGCGTGCTGTTCGAGGAAAAGGACGTGACTGATTTTCCAATGTTCCGGCGGGCACGGATGGGGATGGGCTATTTGCCGCAGGAGGAGTCGATCTTCCGCAAGCTCACGGTCGAGGAAAACATCATGGCGATCCTGGAAATGCTGCCGATCGACAAACGCGAGCGGAGAAGCCGCTGCGAGGAATTGCTCAGCCAGTTCGGCATCGAGCATGTCGCGAAACAACAGGCGCTGACACTGAGCGGCGGCGAGAAAAGGCGGCTCACGATTGCCCGCTCGCTTGTGACGCGGCCCAGCCTTTTGATGCTCGATGAGCCGTTCAGCGGCGTCGATCCGATCGCGGTGTACGACGTCCAGCAGATCATCGTGAACCTGCGCTCGACCGGGCTCGGCATTCTCATCACCGACCACAACGTGCGCGAGACGCTCCAGATCGTGGACCGCGCGTACCTGCTCCACGAGGGCAAAGTTTTAAGCCAGGGAACAAAGGAATTTCTGATCGACGACCCAATCAGCCGCCAGTTCTACCTCGGCGAACGCTTCAAGATGTAAATCAACAAAAGGAGAACCCATGCAATCCGCAAACGTCAACCTGCCCATCAAAGTCACCGGCCGCCATGTGAGCGTCACCGACGCCATCAAGGATTACGCCACCAAGAAAATCGAGGGACTTCATTTGGATTACCCCCGCATCATCGAAGCGCAGGTGATCCTCGACGTGGAAAAACTCCGGCACGTGGCCGAAGTCATTCTCCACTGCGCCAACCACATCACCATCGAGGCCTCCGACCAAACCCAGGACATGTATGCGTCGATCGATAATGTCGTCGATAAAATCGCGCGGCAGATGCGGAAGTACAAGACGAAAATCATGCGCACGCACAGGCCGCGGCGTCACGAGGTGCAGCATCTCGACGAGCAGATTTTGAGCGCTGAAG
Source organism: uncultured Verrucomicrobiae bacterium (assembly GCA_963751395.1). GTDB lineage: Bacteria > Verrucomicrobiota > Verrucomicrobiia > Chthoniobacterales > Chthoniobacteraceae > CAVVUC01. The sequence goes on from CAVVUC010000002.1 coordinate 1,583,007, forward strand.
GGCTCGACGATCACGAGGAGAGCGAGCCGACCGTGGTGCATAACGAGAAGTATCCGGTGAAGCCGATGTTTGTGGATGAAGTCGTGCTGCAACTGGAGATGTCGCACCGGCAGTTCGTCGTTTTTCTCAATGCGAAAACGGAAAAAGTGAACGTGCTCTATCGGCGAAAAACCGGTGACTACGGTTTGATCGAACCGTCGTTTTCCTGAAAAACGCAAGTGCTGCGACTGCATCCCGACTAAATATGCCGCGGACCGAAACCCCCGTGATTTCTGTGGGTGATTTCTACTCCCGCCACTCCGAGACTTTGCAGATGAGCCTGGTCGGGCCGGAGATCGGTTTCGATCGGAAGATCAAAGAGCCCACAATCAACCGGCCCGGTCTGGCTCTGAGCGGGTTCTTCAATTACTTCGCCGACAAGAGAATCCAGGTTCTTGGAAGCGCCGAGTTCTCTTATTTGAAGAGCCTGTCTTCCGACGAAGTCCGGGAGCGTATTCGGACACTCTTCACGCACGCCATTCCGTGCCTGATCATTTCCCGGAACGCCCGCCCGCCCACGATCCTGCTCGAGGAGGCGGAGCATGCAAAGATTGCGGTTTTTCGGACGCCGATGATCACGATGAAGTTCATCAACGCCGCCACCATCGCGCTCGAGATCGATTTTTCTCCGACATGCAGTGAATACGGCAGCATGGTGGACATCATGGGCATCGGCACGATGATCCGGGGGTCAAGCGGCATCGGCAAAAGCGAGTGCGTCCTCGGCCTCATCGAACGCGGGCACAGCCTGGTCAGCGATGACATGACCCGCCTTCGCGCGATCGAGGGCCGCGAGTTGATCGGCACCGCGCCCGACATCACGCGCTACCACATGGAGGTGCGCGGGCTCGGCATTATCAACGTGACTTCGATCTTCGGAATTGGTGGTATTCGCACCGAAAAGCGGCTTGATCTTGTCGTCACATTAAAAGATTGGCAGGAGTTGGAGGAAGTGGATAGGATCGGCTTGGAACGGGAATACTTCGAGATCCTTGGTATTCTCGTTCCACATGTTACTATCCCTGTTCGCATGGGGCGCGATCTCGCACGGCTCGTGGAAGTGGCTGCGCTGGATCAGAAGCTGAAGAGCATGGGACACAACAGTGCGATGGAATTTAACCAAAGACTATTAAACTTGATGCATACGAAGGAGAAGTAGATGGGCTTTTTGAGCCGACGCGCAACCACTGAGCCCGATAAGAAACTCACGAGGGAAATCACGGTCAGCAACCGTCTTGGGTTGCATGCCCGTCCTGCCGCGATGTTCGTGAAAGTTTGCAGCAAACACAAAGCCGATGTCTGGGTCGAAAAAGACGGCGAGCAGGTCAACGGCAAAAGTATCATGGGATTGATGATGCTCGCGGCCGGCCACGGCTCGAAACTGCAGGTGACCTGCGAAGGCCACGATGCCGAAAAAGCCCTCTCGGAGATTGAAGCCTTGATCCTTCGGCGCTTCGACGAGGAATGAGCCATTCGCATCTTTCAGATTCCTGACCGCGCATGAGCGAAGACACACAGCATCCAGCCGAGAGACGCTTTCAAGGCGTCGGCGTGTCTCCGGGGATCGCGCGGGGGTCCGTTTACGTGCATCGGCCCGACGACGAAGAGCCGCCGGTGCAACGGATCACGGATGCGGAAATCCCCGGTGAGATCGCCCGCTTCGAGGCCGCGCTGATCGCCACGCGCGCGCAGATTCTCGAAATGCAGGAGCGCATTGCGGAGGCCATCGGCGCGAAGGACGCGGGTATTTTCGACGCGCACCTGCTTGTGGTGGAAGACCGCACGCTCATCGACGAAGTGCTGCGCACGCTGACGCGCGACAAAACGAACGTCGAAAATGTCTTTCAACTGGTCGCCAACCGTTACGCGAAGACGCTCAGCGAAATCGACGACCCCTATCTTCGTGAGCGCGCCCTCGACATCCACGACGTGGCGAGGCGCGTCGTTCACAACCTGATGGGCAAGTCTTCGAAGACGCTCGCCAATATCGACACGGTGCATATCCTCGTTGCGCACAACCTCACGCCGTCGGACACCGCGATGCTGAATCGTCATCTCGTTCTGGGCTTCGCCACGGACGTCGGCAGCAAGACTTCGCACACCGCGATCATGGCGCGGTCGATGAACATTCCCGCCGTGGTGGGCCTCCACAACGTCAGCGAATTGCTCGCAACGGGCGACCATGTTCTGCTCGACGGATACAACGGATGCCTCATCGTCAACCCGAGCGACCAGACGCTTTGGGAATACGGCGAACTGGAGGTCAAGAAAGGCGAGGTCGAGGAAAAGCTCACCGAACTTCGCGAAACCATTTCGACCACGGTGGACGGCCTGCACGTCATCCTCTCGGCAAACATCGAACTGCCGGACGAAGTGGAGTACGTGAAGAAGAGCGGAGCGGAGGGCATTGGGCTTTATCGCACGGAATTTTTCTACCTGAACAAGAGTGAACTGCCTGGCGAGGAGGAGCAGTACGAGAACTACAGGCGGGTCGCCGAGCAGATTCTTCCGCATTCGGTGATCATCCGAACACTCGATCTCGGCGGCGACAAATTCATGAGCGCGCTTGATCTGCCCGAGGAACTGAACCCATTCCTTGGCTGGCGCGCCATTCGTTTCTGCCTCGAGAACATCGACATCTTCAAAGTCCAGCTTCGCGCAATCCTTCGCGCGAGTGCCGTCGGTAATATCCGAATGATGTATCCGATGATCTCCGGCCTTGAGGAACTGCAGCGCGCGAACGCCGTCCTCAACGAGTGCAGGGAGGAACTGCGAAATGAAGGCAGGCCCTTCAACGAAAACATGGAAGTCGGCGCGATGATCGAAATTCCAAGCGCGGCGATCACCGCCGACCTGCTCGCGCGCGAGGTCAAATTTTTCAGCATCGGCACGAACGACCTCATCCAATACTCCATCGCTGTCGATCGCGTGAACGAACGCATCGCGCACCTCTACGAACCGACGCATCCGGCCATCGTGCGCCTCATTAAAATGATCGTTGATGCCGGGCACGCGCATAATCTTTGGGTCGGCGTTTGTGGCGAAATGGCGGGCGAAATCTCGCTCACGCCTTTGCTCATCGGGCTGGGCGTCGATGAGTTGAGCACCGGCGCGGCGATCGTTCCACGCGTGAAGCGGGCGGTCCAGTCGCTCGATGTCCGCGTCTGTCTGCAGCTCGTGGAGGACGTGATGCGGCTCGACAGTTCCGAGGAAATTCTCAGGCGATGCGAGGAGGTGGCGAGAAGCCACTACCCGGAGTTGATGAACTGATTTCCATTTCGCGTCGTGGGAAAAGTCATCGTCGCCGCCTCCATGCTCGCAAGCGATTTCTGCGATGTGCGCGGAGAAGCCCGGCGCGCCGAGACTGCGGGAGCGGACTGGCTGCACATGGACGTGATGGACGGCCATTTCGTGGACAACATTTCCTTCGGCCCGGCCTTCGTTCTTGCGGCCCGCAAATGCACGCGCCTGCCGATGGACGTGCATCTCATGATCGAACGGCCCGATCATTACTTCACCCGCTTCGTCGGTGCCGCGAACAACATCACCGTCCACGTGGAAGCCTCACACGACGTCGCGAAAACGCTCCATCGCATCCGCGAAGCGGGCTGCACTGCGGGCCTGGCGATCAACCCCGCGACGCCTTTTGAAGCGGTCCTCCCGTATCTCGACAAGATTGATCTGCTGCTGTGCATGACCGTGATTCCGGGGTTCGGCGGCCAGACTTTCATGGCCGAGACGATGGAAAAAGTCGAAGCCGCGGCGGCGCATCGTCGCGCGCATCATCTTCGCTATCACATCCAGGTGGACGGTGGGATCGATGGAAACACTGCGCGTATCAGCGTTGAGAGTGGCGCGGACGTTCTGGTCGGCGGCACCGCTGTTTTCGGCGCGAAGGACATGAGCGCTGTGATCTCGGCGATGCGAGGGTGAGCGGGAAGAAACCGGAAACGGTTTCCTGTGTCTGGAAAACCACTTTTTATAGCGTATTGCAACAATAACCTGACTGCTTTTTCAAACGAACCCCATCCACCGCGTGTCATTCCGAGCGCAGCGAGGAATCCCACATGCCACGCTGGGCGTTGTTTGTGAGATTCCTCGCTGCGCTCGGAATGACACGCGTTGTTTGTTTTTCCCAATGCCGTAGTTTCAGGCTGATCCGATTGTCTCTTGAAAATGGTATTAGACGGCCTCTCAGAAAGACGCGCCATAAGTTACGCAACGCGGGTGCCAATAGTCCTCTTTTCTTTCAGAGTTGGTATCAGCGTTCGCATCTCGATCACGGCACGTTTGTCCTCACGGAGCCTTGAGCGGTATCTGGACGTTGCTGCTCGCCTTGGTCCTGCTGTAGCCGTCAGTCGCACCGAAGAGAAACAGCGGTTCGCCGTTTTCGATGAGGAGCGCCGGACGCTCGATGTTCTTTTCGCTGAGCGATCCGTCGGCGAGCTTGAAGCGGCTGTCGAGCACCTTGGGATATTTCGCGGGCTTCCAGTTCAAGCCGTCGGGTGATTCGAACATGCAGATCCCGCCGCTCGCGCCGGTGAATGTGCCGACGACGTCGCGCGCGACGGCGTAGTATTTTTTCCCGTATTTCTCGCTGAACCAGATGAACGGATCCTCGGCGACCATCCAGTGCTTGCCAGGTTTCTCGGCCTCGAAAATCCTGCCCGGCGTTTTCTTGTATGGGCCTTCCGGCTTGTCGGCGAGCGCCACGCCGTAGCGCACGTTGCCGCCCATTTCCTTGCCTTGGATGTATTGCACCGCCTTGTAAACGACCACGGCTCCGCCGTCCGGACGAATGCACGCCGCGGGGTTGGTGACGCAGAGCGAGTCGAACGAAGTCTTGTCGTCGGTGATATCGACGATCGGTTTGTCGAAACGCGTCCACGGACCTTCCGGCTTTTCCGCGACGGCGACGCCGATGCGCTGGTGGTTGCGGTGCATCGGGTAGTTCTTCCCGTCGCCGTACTCGCCCATGTAATAGAGGTGGTATTTGCCGTTGTGGAAAAATGCGTTGGCGTTGTGCGTCACGTCGGCGTCCCAGTATTTCTGGCCGGTGGCCGGATTGATGCCGCGCGGTGGGAGCGCGACGTTCACATGTTTGTACGGGCCTTCCGGCTTGTCGGAAACGGCGTAGGCGATCTCCGAATGCAGCGCCCAGCCCGGAGCGAAGCCGACCTTCACCGGCCAGCGCGAATAGAAGAGATGGTATTTGCCATCGGGACCTTTCACCGGTGCGCCGCACCACACGTGATAACCGGGAACCGAAAAACGGTTGGCTTCCGGCATCGGCTGAACGCGCGAGCCGAGGTCGAGCTCAGGCGCTTCGGCGTGTGCTTGAACGATGGAGGCGATGCCGAGAAGTGCGGCGATGAGGAGGCGTGAGATTTTCATGGGAATGAGAGCATGGGCCTTCAGCGCGCGAGTTCGACCTTCACGACATCGACCGAATCGGTGCGGAGGTTTGCCGGTAGCGAAACGGTGAGTGTGTCGGCTTCGTATTTGAAAGGAATCTCAGCGCCGGTCCGAAGCAGGACGACTTTCGCCGGCTTGGGCGCTTTGTTCCAGACGACCGTGTCGGTGTAGTCGGGGAGTGGACGCAGAATGTCCTTTGTCCGGCTCCACTTGTCGTTGCCGGCCGGTGTGCCGGGATAAATCTCCGGGAACTTCGGCAGGAAATGGATGTACGTGGCGCCGGGGCGTGTCGTGATCGGAAGATTCGCTTGTTCGGGCCACGGTCCGGCCTGCGTGCCGATGACGGACTCGCGGCTGTGCTGCATCCATTTCGCCATGTCGGCCCAGCAGGCGAGCGCCGGTTCGGGAACGGAGCCGTCGCCTTTCGGCCCCACGTTGGCGAGCAGGTTGCCGCCCCACGCGCGGAGCAGAACCAGCTTGGTGAGCGCGACCGGAGCGGAGTCAAAACCGAATCCTTCGGCGTAAGACCACTTGCGCGAAGGCCAGCAGGTCGCGCACGTTTCAAACCAGCCGGAGAAACGCTTGGCCGGGAGCGCGCCCTCGGAGTCGCCGTAATCGCCGCCGCCTCCATTGCGGCGATTGATGACGATGCCGGGTTGCAGCCGGCGGACTTCGGTGTTTGGGATTTCGCCGTGTCCGCCATCGAACCAGATCAGATCGATCTTGCCGTATTTCGTCAGCAACTCGGTCACCTGTCCGGCGACGAGTTCCTTGCGCTTCGCGTCATGATCCGCGGGCTTCTTCGGCAATGTGGTCGGCTTGTGGTCCATGTCGAGCGCCGGTCCGCGCATCGAGAAGTTTTTGTAAAGGCGATCGAACCACCAGTCCGGCGGCGAGTAATAGAGGCCGACCTTGATTCCGTTCTTGCGGCACGCGGTGACGAATTCCTTCACGAAGTCGCGGCCTCCGAACGTGTACTTCGTGCCGATGTCCCCGAACGCCGACGGCCAAAACGTGAAGCCGTCGTGGTGCTTCGTGACCATGACGGCGTAGCCGACGCCGGCGGCCCTGGCTGCGGCCAGCATCTTGTCGTAATCCACCTTGTCGGGCTTCCACTGCTTCGCGAGGCCGTAGTATTCGTTCGGCGTCAGCGTGTCGTCCTTCCACGGCTTGTTGGCGAGCATGCCCCACGACAAATCGCCGGACGCGCGCACCGACGCCAGCCCCCAGTGGATGAACAATCCCAGCCCGACCTCGGGGAACCACTGCGCATCGGGATGCGTGTTTCGAGACGCGTTTGTTTTCGGTGCCGCCTGTTCGAGCGCCTGCGCCTGCCCTTCGGCGGCGGTGTCGGCGGCGATGGCTGGCACCGCGGAAATTGTGGCGGCGATCACGGACAGGGTGAGGAACTTTTTCGGATTCATGTTTGGTCTTTTGTTCGTTGTGTGCAGTTGCTCATTGAATTGCGCCCGCAGGTGTCGGCTTCTTGCGATCATGGGCTGGCTCGGTCGTTTTACGTTTGGTGAATGCGGCGGTGATGACGAAGTGATGCGGCCTGGGTTGGTTGAGCCGGTAAACTTTCGCGAGAACCTCAGCGATCTTTTCGCGGAGTTCCGCCTCTCCCGGCTTCACTTCGAGATACGTTTTCATCTGCGTCACAATCCAGGGATTACTCGTGCCGGTGGTCTTCGCGAGCCGGGCTTCCAGCTTTGCGGACATCTGCTCGAAATCCACCGGACGCGGCGCGTCGGGCCACGATTGATGTTCGCAATAGGCGATCGTGCGCAGCTTCGACACGGCCTCCCATTTTTCCCGCAATGCGGCCAGCACTTCGACGGCTTGCTGCGACTGCGGCGCGTTCGGTTCGTCGGCGAGATTCACGCCGTCGGCAAGTTCAGCGGCGGAAAAAGCGCGCACGACTTTTCCATCGATGGCCAGTTCGTAGTCGCCCGGCGAGAGTCCGCGCACGAGGAGGATTTCCTGATTGAACTCGATCGTGAACGGAACGAACGCCAGTGCCGGTTTCGCCGATTCCTCGACCGGAAAAGGCAGCGCGCATTCGAGGCATGTGAACGAGACGCCGCTCGTGTTCGCCATCAAATCCGTGACTTCGCAGTTCTCCAACCGGCCCGGTTTGCCGGACGGCGCATCGACTGTGACGCGCGAGACGATGCCGCCTAGTTTTTGGGCGCGGAGAAATTCGTAGGCCATCACGAGATGTCCGGGCGCCGTCGGATGCACGCGGTCCGGGCCGACGATGGTGAATTTCGGATCGAGCTTTTGTTGCCCGGCATTGATGGCTGCCATCGGTGTGTTGAAATCCACCGTGGCGACTTTGAAATCATCGGCAATGGCTTCGACGCGCTTTCCGAAGCCGGCCAGCGCAGCACCGCAGCCGGGGTTGTTCTCGCGCGGCAGATCGGCGGTGTCGTCGAAGATGGACGGCTTGATGAGAATGACCTTCGCGCCGGAATCGAGGAGCGCTTTTGTCAGGGTGCGCATGGCGGTGTCGTATTTCTCCGAACGCGCCACGCGCTGCCTTTCCAAATCTTCAGCGACATCACCGGGTCGGAAAAGATTCCGGCCCACGTCGTTCATGCCGAGCATCACCGAGACGACGGTTGGTTTCGCGTCGAGGCAGTCCCAACCGAGCCGCTTCAACGCGCCGGGAGCCGTGTCGCCGGCGACGCCGCAGTTGATGACATCGAGTTGTCGCGTCGGGAAGCGGGTAAGGTAAAACAATTCGAAGTAGCGATGATACGATCCGCTGTGGGTGATGCTGTCGCCCAGCACGCACCAGCGGTCGCCGGATTGAAACTGCGGCGCTTCCAGCGCACGGCACGAGGATACGGTAACAAACAACGCCAGCGACGAGGCGAGGAACGCCGACGGACTGATGAGGTGTAACCTTTTCGGATTCATGCGGAAGACTTAGGCGTGTTTGCAAAATCCAACCGCATGTCATTCTGAGCGTAGTTCCGGTCTGCTTTGAGACCGGAATGAAGTCGAAGAACCTCTGATCTTTCCCCTCTTCTTGTGTTCTCATTGGATAAAGGAGAAATCAGAGGTTCTTTGACTGCGTTTCCTTCCGGAGAAGCCGGAAGGAAACTCTGCTGCCAATGATGTCGATGGAAACTGAGGGCGAAACTGCAACGTCGCGTAAGGTGGATCGGGCGCGGAGCCTGTCCTGAGCTTGTCGAATGGGCGCGCGATGCGTTGCCCAGCCGCCGCAAGGCGCATTCTGATTTGCTGCTTCGCAGGTTGGGGTACGCATCGCCCACGGAGTGGCCGATCCACCCGCTCTGCGTAGTCGGTGCGACATCATTGCCAACGCCGGCAAAACCCCGTTTTGTTTGAGCCTCGGAATGACAGGTTTTCGATTTTACAAACACACCCTAGGCAGTTGATGGATTCGTGGGATCGGCAAGCGGGATCGCGATGTTGAACGAGCCGTCTTTCTCCGGGTTCTCGGCCACGGCGCAGAAGAGCACGGCGGGAACGCCGTTTCGCAACCAGACCTGCGGACGTTCGAGACGGTCGAGCGATTGCACCGTTCCGTCGTCCCAGCGGATTGCGAGCGTGCTGACGAGCGGATGCGCCGCCGGCTTCCAGTCGAATCCATCCGGCGATGTAAAGAGCGCGAGCGACATTCCCTGGCCGGTGAAGTAGCCGCCCATGTCTTTCACGATCGCGCGATAACCGCCTTTGTCGCGCCACACGAACGGATCCTCGGCGGCGAAGTGCGCGTCGCCTTTTACGAAGATCGGCTTGAGTTGTTTTGTGAACGGCCCGGTCGGACTGTCGCTGGTCGCAGTCAGATGCACGACTGGACCTCCAAACGGCGGCGGGGCTTTTTGCGCAACCGCCTTGTAAACCATCAGCACCGTGCCGTCGGCCCGGACCGCGACGCTCGGGTTGGATGTCAGCAGCGCGTCGGGCGCGTCGGGATCGGGGCTCACGTCAATGAGCGGTTCGTCGAAGCGCGTCCACGGGCCGTCGGGGCTGTCCGCCACGGCGACGCCGATCCGCTGGTTGTTGCGATGCGTCCAGTTCAGGTCGCCCATCACGACGACGCCGTTGCCGGTGTTGCCCATGTAATAGAGGTAAAACTTCCCGCCGATTCGATGCACCGTCGGGTTGTGCGTGCAAAGCCCGTCCCAGAACTGCGCCCCGCGCCGTGGCATCACGACATCGACATGCCGGTAAGGGCCGAGCGGGTTGTCGGCAACGGCGTGCGCGATCTCGGAGGAGACAACCCATGCCAGGTGCCTGTCGCTCCGCGGCCAGCGCGAATAGAAAAGATGGAACCGGCCGTCGTCACCCGCGACCATCGAGCCGCACCAGATGTTGAAGTCCGGATCCTGAAAAACCGCCGAGCGCGGCACGGGCTGAAGCCACTTCGAGAAATCCACAGTGCGTCTTGGGTTAGAGTTTGATTGCAACCCGCCGGCCGAGATAGCCGAACCCATAGCCTGCCTCGACGCTGCTCCCGGCCGGTGCCTGCAATGCGCCGTCGCCTTTCACCGCCGATGCCGGCTGGATTTTGATGCGGCCAGTAAAGAACTGCGAGTTGGGCGACTCTTCGGTGACGGTGATTTTTTCCTCGTCGCCGTTCGAGGAGGTCACGACGACCGCGCCGGCCTCGACCTTGTTGTAATCGAAGTTGAGCGGTGCCAGAAGCCGGACGACGAGCGAGTCGTTGTCACGGGTGACGACGATTTTTGTCCGGTCATAGGCGAGATAAGCCATGCTCAGGTTGAAAGGCGTGTTGAATTGAATCCAGCCCTCGATGTAGCCCTTGTTCCAAAGCTCCGGGTGATAGGGGTAATGAAAATCCTTCGGGCTGGCGTCGATGACGAACCGCGCATTCGCCAGCTTCCCGATACCGCCCGCGCAGAAGCCGGGCCAGCCGAACTCGACTCCCTCGATCTCGCGCGGTGCGTCGTAGGAAAAATGCCGCCCCAGCGGATTGCGCCCGAACAGGTTGTCGAAGTGCGCCCACGCGATTTCGTCGAGGCGGGTCTTGGTCGCCGGGTCGGCGATCACCGCCCTGGCCGCCAGCAGCGCCGAGGGGAACCCGACGACGTTGCCGGGTTCGTTCCATTTCTGCGGATGGCTAGGCTCCATCGGCGTCCATTTGTCCGCGTCGTCGAGTTTGCGGAAATCCCACATGTTGTCCGAGCGCCGGATCATGACCTTCGCCCAGTCGTCGATCTTCCCGGCCAGCCCGGCCGGGGCCTTGTCGGGATACAGGCGGAGGAAGGTGGCGAGTCCGGTCATGGTGATGAACTCGCTCATGCGCTGGCCTTTCGTGACCTGCGGGTCGCTCCAGTTGAGGTTGCGGATCATCCATTCAGTCTGCGCCTTCGCCGCGTTGAGGTAAGTGTCGGCATCCGGCCGCTTCTCGCGCTTCGCCACTTCGTACATGAGGACGTTCGGTTCGACCGAGTATCCCGGCGGGAGCGGACCCTTGGTCGTGCCGACCTTGGTCTTCAATGCCAGCAGATTGTGCTCGGCGCTTTCGTCGTACGGATATTTCCGGTCGCACTTCGGCTCCGCCCATTTCGCGAAGGCGTAGTCCCGGACCGCCTGGTAGTTCTGCTCCGGGAGATAGGGTTTCAGGACCGGCCACGCGTAGAGGAAATAGGCAAGCTGGGCCTTGAGATGCTCGTGCATCAGTTCCTGGGAAACGATCACGTCGGCTCCCCAATGGATGAGCTTCACGATGTCCGGCGCGTCGTCTTTGTAGGGTTCGAGCGCACCCCAGAGTTTCGGATCGGGCGACTTTTCGTATTTCACCTGACGCGGCATGCGCTCGTAGGCCGACGGGTTCGAGAGGTATTGCGGAACGAGCGTGTGGAGTTCCCAGCCGAAGTGATGGTCGTCGCGCCAGCCAAAGGAACCGCCGCACCGGCCTCGCTCGTTGCCGACAAAGTGGCGGCTGTCGATCATGAAATCGACCATGCTCTGGTAGGTGACACGTTCGAGCCACCACATGCCGATGCGAAACGGCACCGACGTTTTGCCACCGGCTTCGACGACGTATTCCTGCGGGTCCTCGGGATTGAATGCGCTGAGGTCGCCTTTGTTTTTCTTGATGACTCCGGAGAACGAAGCGGTGCCGCCTTTCGCCGGCCGCACGATGAACTTCGTTCCGTCCGCGAGCGTTGGGGCCGTGAAGACTTTCGGCTCACCGGTGTTGAAGCCGCTTTGGTTCAGGTAAATCTCCGGGATGTCTGCCTGGCTCGCGGCGGTGCCCCCTTCATGCCCCGCAGTTGCGGTCGGCAGCGGCGGCAAATCCTTCGTGTAAGGCCAGAGGACCACTTCTTTCACCCGTGCGATGTCCTGATGCGACTTCCTGATCACGAGCCGGATTTTGTCGGTGACGACATCCACGGTTTGATCGAACGGCACGCTCACGGCGGCGGCCTTGTTGCCGTCCACCGATGCCGACGGGATGTCCACCCATTTGCCGTTTTGAAAGAACTGCATCGAGAACGCCTCGACGACATCCTTGTTGCCCATGCCAGTGAAAACGTGGGCTCCGCCCAGCTTCTGTTTGGCACCCAGATCGATCTCGATCCAGGACGGCAACGCGGATTTTTCGCTGACCCAACGCGACTCGTCGGACACCGCGCCATCGATGGCTTTCGAGGCGGGATACTTCGCGTTTTGCGAGCTGGCCGTCGCCGAGCGCGCCTTGAGCGGAGCGACAGGTTCCGCATGAGAGGAAAATTGAGCAAGCAAAGCGAGGGCGGTGACGAGGCTTGCGCCATAGATTGTTCGATGGTTGCGGATGGGATGTTTCATAGGAGGAGTTCGGGGTGATGGGTGGCTGTTCCTGGCAGGGATGGAATACGCGGCGTGATTTTGGGATTCGGAGGTATCGCTTTCACATGTCCGGCGCTTAGTTATCCTCCGCGATCTTGTGCTCGAGTTCCTCGACCTCGTGCTTGATCTCGCTGAGCTTCGCGTGTTCGGTCGGACGGTAGAAAAGATAGATCACCCCGCCGACCACGCCCCAGAAAAGAACCATCGCAAACCCGGTGAGCGAAATGACGACGGCATCGGCCTCCTTGATCCCGCAGAGGGTGCTCAACAGCGCCTGGAACAATCCCTCGCGGACGCCCGTCCCGCCGACGCTGATCGGCAGCGCTGCGAGCGTGTTGATGATCGGCATCACGGCGAAGAAATCGAGCAGGGGAACATTTGCGCGCAGCGAACGCGCGGCGGCGTAGAACATGTAGAAGGACGCAAGGTGAACACCGATCGAGAGGGAGATCGCCGTCAGCGAAGCTTTCCAGGCGCGGGCGTAAAGGTTGTAGGCGACCGAGAGGTCGATGAGGATGTCGCGAAGCGGCATTTTCTTCGGGAGCTTGTGGATCAGGCCCATGCCTGTGATCGTGAAGGAAAAGATGATCCCGATGCAGCTCGATCCGAGCACCGCGAGCAGGATGTAAAGCAGCTTGCTCGTGCCCGGAATCTGCACCAGCCAGTCTTTCATCGCTGCCGGCGAGAAAAGCCAGGCGGCCTCAAAATGCGGCACGGCCTGCCCCTGCGTCAGCCAGCCCCAGCGCAACGCGATCACCACTCCCGCCACGAGGATGAGCCCGAACAGCCCGATCACTCGATCGATCAGCACCGCGAGCAGCGCCTGGGTCTTCCTGCCCGGCGTTTCTTTCAGCAGGTAGAAAATCTTCACGACATCGCCTCCGGTGCCGCCGGGCATGAACTGGTTGAAGAAAATCCCGATCATGAGCAGCGCTCCGAGCCGGAACCAGCCGATGCGAATGCCCTGCACCCCGAGCAGAACCTGCCAGCGGGCCGCCGCGAGGATCTCCACGACTCCGTAGGAAAAAATGCCCGCCAGAATCCAGACCGGATCGGCATGGCTGATCGCACGCCACATGTCCGCCCGCTTTTGCGGATCGTGAAAAATCCAGACGAGGATGCCCAGCGTGACGAGAACCTGAATGATCGTGAGAATGGTCTTCTTCAAGGTTGTTTGCTGTGTGCTTTCAGAGTGCGGTTTGGGCGGGACAACTGGCGCATTTGTCTATCAGGAGCGCCCTAAGACTGCAACCGCCATCATGCTCAACTCGATTGGCGCTAGTCTTGGCATGAGAGAAAATCAGCCTCAGCCCTCTCCGAAGCGGCACTGCACGGCTTTCAACCCGAAAGTCGTTGTGTGATGGATTCAGGGTTCTTTCGCAGATCGAGAATGGCCCCGACCATCAGCCGCTCGCCTGCAATTGTGTAAAAGACACCGAATCCAAACGGCCGTAGAACTAACCGGCGATACGCACCTCGATAGACGGGTGCCATCTCAGGTTGCATCCTCAGCCGCTCCAGTGCGAAGTCGAGCGTTCGGTAAAAGCGTTCCCCAAGACCCGACCGTTGGTCCTCCAGCCAGACGTAAGCCTCGAGCAAGTCTGCCTCGGCACCTTCTAGCAACTCAACGCGCATCAAGCGCGGCGGGTGGCGAAGCGGCGTTTGACTTCCTCCCAAGTTGACGATTGCAAGGGATCGTCGCGATACGCGGCGAAGCGTTCGTCGAGAAGCCTCACATGATCTTGACGGACTGGAAACTCGTCTGCGCGCGCGCGACCCAGTTTCACCGAGAGGCGGCTGAGGAGTTCCTCTTGTTGCGCCAAAGGCAGCGTTTCAACAGCGGACTCGATTTCGGTGAGGGTACTCATGGTCGGAAAAGTACCACCGCGAGGTCTTGCTGACAAGGGCGTACGCTGGTCTCCGCGCCGCGACGGATGTCAGCCTTGTCCGAACCGTTCCTTCCACTGCTGGAGGGAGAGCATGATTTCCTCCTTCGTGCGGCGCGGGCCCATTTCCCAGACGAAGAGCGTGTCCTTCGGCAGCAGCGGAACGAGTTTGTCGTATTGAATGGCGCCGGTGAAAGGGGCGCAATGATCTTTCCCGGGCCATTTGGTGTCGTGCAGGTGGCAGCCGAGCAGTTTGCCGCGGATTTGGGAAAGCCACTGGAAGTGATCGACGAAGCCGAGGTTCTCCTTGATCTGGATGTGGCCGAAGTCGTGCCAGTAGCCGACGTTGGGCGAATTGAGCGACTGCAACAGGCCGGGAATTTCCCGTTCATTCGGGATTTCCTCGTAAGACTGCCGGCCCTCGACGCCCAGCTTGATATTCTTCGGCGCGGCGTAGGCGAGGATCTGTTCGAGGCATTCCTTCGAGCGTCTCAGGTAGAACGTCGATTTTTCCTCGCGCTTTTTCACGGCGGCAAGCTTCAGCTTCACGTACCGACGGGAGTTGTGTTCGCCCAGTTGCGCGAGTTCGATGAGCTTGTCGGTGATCGGTTCCATCGGCACCCGGCCGAGGTGCAGCACGACAATCGGAGCGCCAAGCCGTTCGGCAAAGTCGATCGTCTGGAATGTGAGCTTCAGCGCGCGTTCGCGCTCGGAATCGCGGTGCGAGGAGAACTGGTAGCAGTCCGGTGCGGCGTGCGTGATCTCGATCGGCAGGGGGCAGAAGTTGTGAAGGCTGGAAAACTTCACCTTGCCGGCGTCGTAGTATTTTTGAATCCCCTCCATCAACGACAGCCGGATGCCATGCCCCAGCTCGATGTTCTCGAAGCCCATGTCGAGAATTTCCTGAAGCATCTCGGCGCCGTTCGTGTGCCGGGCCGAGTTCCAACAGGTCGAGCAGGAGAGCATGGGGAGGGGAGTTATGATTTATGATTTCAGATTTATGATTTGAGATTGAGGCGGACGGCGGGAGCGGTTTTTCAATCCAAAATCCAAAATCCAAAATCTAAATGCACATCACTGTCCCCATGTGATCAGCCGCAGCTCGTGGGCCTGTGTCAGGTTCGGGTGCGTGGGGATGACCCGGACATTCAGGCCGTAGCTGCCGCTCTCGCTGGCCGGGATTTTTCCGGAGAAGATGTAGGTTCCGTCCTCGATCTTCTTCGAATCGGCGAGCGGCACCATCACCGGATGCACGATCTCGTTGTTCAGGTTTTCACCGTAGTAAGCCTGGACGGTGACTTCCGTCGGCTTGATGGACCCGAGCGTGATCCTCGCGCTGACTTCGAGCGTTTCGCCGACGGTGACGTTGGTGCCGTTGCCGCCTTTGATGATCACGTTGCCGACGTGAACCTTCGGCCAGGCCTTGCGGATCGAGTCCTTCCATTTGCTGAGCTCGACGCCGACCTTGCCGTTGCCGCCCGCGAGGGTCGCGTGGCTCTTCGCCGCCGGCTCGTAAAGCCCCTCGCTGTATTCTTTCACCATGCGATGCGTGTTGAACATCGGCACCACGGTGCGGATGGATTCGCGCATGAGGTTGATCCACGCGAGCGGGAGCCTGCCGTCCGGCTTCGCGTAGTAAAGCGGGATGACGCGCGTTTCGAGGATGTGGAAAAGGCTGGCCACGTCCACTTCGTCCTCATAGCTCGCGTCGGGAAGCGCCTCGGTCGTCTCCGGAATTTCCGCGCCGATGGCCCAGCCGGCTTTTTGGTTTTCCTTGTAAGCTTCGCACCACCAGCCATCGAGCACGCTGAGGTTCAATCCGCCGCTGGGCGGCAGCTTCATGCCGCTGGTGCCGCTGGCTTCGAGCGGACGGCGCGGGTTGTTGAGCCAGAGATCGACGCCCTGGTAAAGGCGGCGGCCGACGTAGTGGTCGTAGTTTTCGACAAAGACGATGTGGTTCTCGAACTCCGGCATGCGCGAGAATTGATAGACCTTCTGGATGAATTGCTTGCCGGGTTCGTCCTTGGGATGCGCTTTGCCGGCGAAGATGAACTGCACCGGGCGCTCCGGGTTGCTGATGAGTTTGCGCAAACGCTCCGGATCGCGGAAGAGCAAGTGTGGCGCGCTTGTAGGTCGCGAACCGTCGCGCGAACCCGATGGTGAGAACTTCCGGGATCGAGCATGTTGGCGAGCGCGTGGAGCTTGTCCGGCGTTTCGCGGAGGCGCTCGCGTTGCGCTTTCACCCGCTCGCGCACGAATTCGACAAGCCGCTTCTTCTGCGCCTGATGCGTGCTCCAGATGACTTCGTCCGGGATGTCCTGCACTTTGCGCCAGAAATCGGAGTCGGTGAGTTTCTCCTCCCAGCCGGGCAGGTAGCGGTCGTAGATCGGCACGAAGTCGGGGCTCATCCACGTCTTGGTGTGGATGCCGTTGGTTACGCTGGTGATCGGCACTTCGTTCTGCGGCACGCCGGTCCAGACATCCTTCCAGAGCCCCTGCGAGACGCGCCCGTGCAACTCGGAGACGCCGTTGGCATGCCGGCTCGTGCGAAGCGCCAGGATGGTCATCGAGAACGGCTCGCCCGGGCTGTTGCGGAACTGGCCGAAGCTCATGAATGTCGGCCAGTCGATGCCGACCTTGGCCGGGTAGTCGGCGAAGTATTTCCGCATGAGATCGACCGCGAACGCGTCGTTGCCGGCTGGCACGGGCGTGTGCGTGGTGAAGATGTTGCCGGCGGCGACGATCTGCAGCGCCGAGTAGAAATCGAGGCCGTCCTCCTCCACGCGGCGGCGGATGCGCTCGAGGGCGCAAAATGCCGCGTGACCCTCGTTCATGTGAAACACGCTCGGCTTGATCCCGAGCGCGCTGAGAGCATGCACGCCGCCGATGCCGAGAACGATCTCCTGCTGCACCCGCATGTCGTGATCGCCGCCATAAAGCTGGGCGGTGATTTTCTGATCCTCCGGCGAGTTTTCCGGAATGCATGTGTCCAGCAGGTAGAGCGTGATGCGGCCCACCGCTAGCTGCCACACCTTGGCCTTTACCTGGCGGCCCGCCATGTCCACCGTGACGACGAGCGGCGCTCCGTCCTTGTCAAGCGTGTCGCGAACGGGCAGATGCGAGAAGTTCTGGTTGAGCTGCTTGCTCTCCTGCCAGCCGTCCTTGTTGATCTCCTGGAGAAAATAGCCGTCCTTGTAGAGCAGGCCGATCGCGAGGAAGTTCAAGCCGAGATCGCTCGCCGATTTGCAATGATCGCCCGAGAGAATGCCCAGACCGCCCGAGTAGTTCGGAAACGACTCGTGGAAACCGAACTCGGCGGAGAAATAAGCGATGGGGCCGTCCTGTAGCGGCGAATCCTTGCGGAGCTTGCCGTAGGTGTCGGGGCGCTGCATGTAAGTGCGGAACTCGGCAAGAACCACGTCCATTTCCCGGATGAAATCATCGTCGGCAGCCACCTTTTCGAGGCGCTTCTGACGCGAAAGCTGGAGCATCCGCAGCGGGCTGTGGTTGGTTTTGTTCCAGAGTTCCGGATCGAGATGGCGGAAAAGCTTCCGGGCATCGGGTTCCCACGTCCACCAAAGGTTGTAAACCAGCTCGCGCAGCGGCTCGAGGCTCTCCGGCAATTTCGGGATGACGTTGTAGGTGTGCAATGGCTGCATTTTCATCTTCTGTCTTGTTGTTGGTTACTTGTCTTTTTTGTCTCGATTGCGGAGGGACGGCCAAAACTAGCGGGCGCTTTTCTTGTGGCAAGCAAAGAAAGTGCCCCGCTCCACTCCATTTGTGTGATTGAAAGTGGGTCCGTCTGCGACGGGCGCGTTCAAGGAGCGGCGCGCTTCCAGCCGTCGGCCCAAACCGCCGCGCGAAGCGCCATGCCAAAGATCCCGGCCACGATGCTATTTGCGCTGCGCGGCTGGTATTTTGGTCGGCGGCTGGAAACGCGCCGCTCCTCGAAGCCTCCCCCGGCACCGGCGGCGCGGTACCCTCCATTCAGGATGCCGACCTGGAAACTGTTTTTGGAAACGCCGTTTTACTGCGCTCCATGCATACGCGTTTTCCTTACGACACTTATCTGTTGACGCCCTTCAGGAAAATAGTTACAAACTATTGCGTCAGATAAAAACCCCCACGAGCTTCATCCGTCCACCAAGATGCAAGACTCACACAATTCTGGATTCCAATGGCTTGCGCTGTACTGATCCGGCTTTTTTCATTTAACTGTTCAATAACTCAAGTATTTCACAATTCTTAGTTTACAATAGCTTCCAACTCACCGTTTCCTCTCAGTATCACCCGCACATACTCTCAACCCCCGTATATGAACACCATGAACTCTGCCAGCTCTCCTCAAAACTCCGGTCGTTCAAATCCCAATCAACCGAGGTTTTGCATCGCAATCACGCGGCGCAAAGCACTTCTTCTCTTGGTGGCGATTTCGTTTCTCGGATTGTCTCAACTCGGCCATGCCGGCAACTTATGGGATGGCGGTGGCGGTAACGGCACATGGAGCGTGAACTCCAACTGGGATTCGGACAGTGCTCCGGGCTACGGAACCCTGACTTTCAACGACTCCAACAACGGCCAGGTACTCGATGTTCAACGACAGCATCACATCGATGAATCAACTGTTCTGGACTGGCACGGGTGCGTGGACGCTCAGCGGCGCGGCTGTGCTTTCGCTCTATGACAACGGCGGGACGCAGGCGAAGATCGAGAACCAAAGCACGGCATTGGTGACTATCAACGCGCCGATCACCTTTGCGGCGACTTCGGGGGCAGCATTCGGCGAAATCAACGCCGTCAATGGCGACATCACCTTTGGCTCGGGCGCACTGACCGTCAACGGTTCGCAGGTCAACGGCATCAAGATGTTCAGTGGGGGCCACACCGTTACCTACAACAACACCGTCAGCGCCTCTGGAAAGTGGTTCGCCACCACGTCCGCGACGGGCATGACGATGGCGGTCGGCGGAGCGTTCACTTCTGGTGACATTTACTTGATGAACGGCAGCGCGCTGAAACTAAACAGCGGCGGCTCGATCAGCACCAGCGCATTGCGGCTCGGCGGCGATTTTGGGACAACGCTCACGCAAGACCTCACCAAGGGCGCCACCTTCCAACTTACCAGCGGTAACGGCGGTCTGAACTTCGCGGGCATCATCAATACGGTCTCCAGCAATACCTCGAATGCGCTGCTCATTGATTCTCTCAACACGAGCGGCACCAACACGCTCAGCGGCGGCAGTTTCCTTGACAGCGATTTGAAGACGCAGGTCGCGTCCGGCGGCACACTGAACTTTTCCGGAGGCTCCATCGACATCAAGAATCGCAAGCTGACGATCAGCGGCTCAGGCACCACAATCATCAATGAAGCGCTGAGCAGTTCACTAACGGCAGGTGGTTATCTACTGAAGGAAGGATCCGGCACGCTGATTCTGCAAGGGACTTCCAACAACTACACCGGCACCAACTCGGGCACGCTCAACGCAAACGGCACGCAGATCAGCGGGGGCATTCTTGGGATTTATGCCGACACCAGCCTCGGCCTCGCTCCAGCAGGTGCCTACAACAACATCCAGTTTATCGGCAGCGGCACGCTTCAGGACACGGCGAACAACATCACATTGAATGCGAATAGAAACATCAGTGTTACGAGCGGCACTGCAACCTTCGATACCCTCGGCAACACGCTGACGATCAGCGGCACGATCGGTAGTTCGACCGGCTTCATCAAGACCGGCACCGGAACACTGATCGTTGTTGCTGCGAATACCGCCTTGAGCGGGACCGCCTTTGTCAACGCCGGCACTTTGTCATTTGCCAATAGTAGCGCGCCGACTTTGGGCACGGCGGTGATAAACCTTGCCGACGGAACAGCTGTCCGGTGGTTGGGCGATGGCAACTCGGGCAGAACTAATTTTCCCAGCAACGCGATCACCGTGGCGAACAGCGGGACGGCGTCGATTTCCTTTGGGGCTGCTTCCAGCGGTTATTCAGGCTTGTTTACTGGCGCGGCGGACAGCTACTTGAAAGTGGATAACAACAGCACTTTGCCGCTCAGCAACACGGGCGCAAAGCAGTTCCAAAACTTCTTGGGAACGGTGGAGGTCACGGCGGGCAGTGGAATCCGCTATACTCCGACAGGGGGATTTGCGAACGGCGGCGACAGCACCACATTTATTGTCAATGGCAGCATGTACAGCCGTAACGGTGGCAGCGGGGCCTTGGGAGCGCTATCGGGCACTGGCTCCATCCAGGGGAGCACTAATTCCGGTGCAGTCACTTACACAATTGGCGCAAAGGGAATCGACAGCACCTTTGCCGGTAACATCACCGGTGGTGTGGGCGGCGTGAGCATCTCGAAGACCGGCACAGCAACTCTGACATTGTCGGGAACGATGTCGTCTGCCGGTGCGGTGACCGTGAATAACGGAATGCTGCGCTTCAACGGCAACAAGACCGGCGCGGGAGCAATCGCAGTGAACCTCGGCACGTTGGCGGGCACAGGGACGGCGCTTGGAGTCACCACGGTATCAGGCACTGCCCGCCTCGCCCCCGGAGACTCCTCGGCTCCCACTGGAATTGGGACGCTCAAGCTCGGTTCGTTGACCCTTACAGGTGGCAACGGATCAACGACCGGAGCGATATTGGATTTCGAATTCGGCGCGGGGAACGACAAAGTGGTTCTGGATACAAGCGGAGTCTTAACTCTGAATAACGGCATCCGGCTGAACCTCTACAACGACAAGGCGCTTACGGCGTTCTCCACGAATGGAACTTATACGTTGTTTGATGCGTCGGCAGGAACGGTAAGCGGTTTCAGCGCGGGTTCGAGTTTCGTTGTCCAGAACCCGGTGGCTGGAAGGAGCTATAGCTTCCTTTCCACCAGCGGCACCGTGCAGATGGTTATCGATACGATAGTAACTCCCAACTACTGGGCATTGGACTCGAATAGCTCTTGGAACACCGCGAGCAACTGGTCCCAAAACCTGATTCCCAACTTCCAGAGGGCATTGGCAAACTTTGGTCCTGGCATTTCCGGAACTGCTGGCACTCCGTTCACCGGACCGCATACAGTCACGCTGGACGGCGTCCAAACCGTCGGCCAGATCATCTTTAACGATGTCAACTCGTTCACCATTACTTCGGGGAGCGGTGGGAGCCTGGTGCTGGACAATTCCGCGGTGCCAAGTGCAATCACCGTGACGACGGGAACCCACTCCATCAGCGCGCCGATTGCCGTTTCGGCGCAGGGGCTCGGCGTGGATGTGGCCTCGGGACAGCTTGTAACACTCTCGAACACCGTGAGCGGGACATCCGCTGCGTTGACCAAGACGAGTGCGGGCACTCTGGCGCTCACCGGCAGCAACACTTACGCAGGTGGCACAACCTTGACCAGCGGCACCTTGCAGGTGAACAGCGACGCCAGCCTCGGTGCGACTTCCGGCAACCTGGTGTTCGGCGGCGGCACACTGCAACTGCTCTCCAGCGCGACTTCCTCACGAAACTATCAGGTCTCGGGGGCAAGCAACGCCAACATCGACACGAATGGCAGCAACCTCACGCTCAACACCGGAATCTCACGCGTTGCTGCTGCGACGGGTGGCGTGGTAAAGAGCGGCGGCGGCACGCTGACCCTGGCGGGCAGCAACAGCTACACTGGCTCCACGACGGTAAACTTGGGCAGCGTGGTTCTGGACGCCAGCGGCGTGATCAACGGTACAACGGTAACGGTCAATGGCGGCGGCACATTTACCAACAACGGTTCACTCGCCGGAACGACGGGAACGGCAGCCAACGGAACTTTTCTCTTATCCTCGGGAACGGCTGTGTTCAGCAGTGCGGTAAACGCATCTGACACCGCAAGCTTGAGTAACTTGATCAGGATGAACGGCGGAAGTTTGTCCGCTGCCAGCGTCAGCGTGGGGCGCACGAATGGCGGGACCATTTCGTCAGAACCGACAGCCGGTTCCACAGGGATGGGATTCTACGTCACCGGCGGCACGGCAAACATCAGCGGGGCCATGAACATTGTTGGCAGCAACTCGACGGCAAGCGCCCGCATCGACGGCGGCGAGGTGAATGTGGGTGGCACGGTCACCATTGGCCTTGGCAATACGGGCCGCTGGTCTGTGCTCGACGTGAATGGCGGCACCTTCACTTCCACTGGCGCTTCCACCGGCATTCAGATCGGCTCGGGTAGTGAAGGCAACGCGGAGTTCCTGGTGCGCGCTGGCACGGCCACGGTTGAGAAAGTCACGTTCTTTGGCACGGGAGCCAGCACATACGCGGGTGTTGCGAGGGTGAACGGCGGTTCGCTCTATGTCGGCAGCGGCGGCATCGTCGCCACCGGCACGAACCCCAACTTTGCTTCCACGATCAAACTCGCTGGCGGCACCCTGGGCGCAAAGGCCGATTGGGCCTCCGCTGTGAACTTGGCTCTGACCGGCACCAGCAGCATCCGGGCGGCTGATGCCTCCAATGTTGCGCATGATATTGCCTTGAGCGGGGTTCTCAGCGGAACCGGCAGCTTCACCAAGACCGGCGACGGCACGTTGACACTCTCCGGCAGCAACAGCTACACCGGCGGGACGACCCTCACCTCTGGCACGCTCGTCTTGGGGGACAACTACGCGCTCGGCACCACCGGCACCCTGACCATGAACGGCGGCGACCTTGCTTCAAGTGCTGGCGGCCGGTCGATTGCCAACCCGGTCGTCGTGACCGGCACCATCGGCGGGATAACCGGCGACAACAATTTGACGTTCACCGGCGGGGCCAGCGGCTCGGGGAACTTCGTGGTGAAAGGAACCGGAACTGTGAAGATCTCCGGCGCTGAAAATTCGTTCAGGCCAACCGGGATTCAGGTCAACAACGGGGGCACGCTGCTGCTTGGCGGCAGCAACCAGATCAATAGTGCAAGCACGGCGGTGAACCTTGCCGGAGGCACGCTTGCGATGACAGGCACGATGAGCGACAGCGTGGGAGCGCTGACGCTTTCGCAGAATTCGACGATCGACATGGGCACCGGATCGGCTCAACTGACCCTGTATTCCCTGGGAGGGCTGACGAGTAACAGCTTGAGCATCTACAACTGGAGTGGCAATCTCGGCACTGGCGGCGGAACGGATCGGCTCTTCCTAAGCACGACCACTCTTTTGGATCTAAACCAGATCAAATTCTTTGATGGCGGCGCAGGCAGCACCCAGATTGGCTATGCGACGCTTCGTCTTGATGGAGGCGAACTCGTCCCCGTGCCCGAGCCGGCCACGATCATCGGAGCCTTTGCCTTTGTCGGCATGATCGTCCTGCGCGAGCGGCGGCGCTTGCGCAGTCTGCTGAGGGTAATCCGGCAAGCGGGAGTCATCAATACACAATTTCCGAACTAATCCTTTCCGCTGACAATCGAGCTGTGATGCCGGTTTTGGGGCCGGCGGGGACACATGCAGGTTGTCAGCAGGGAAACAGAAGCCGTCGCGGTGTTCTTGGCGGGGCACCGCGACGGCACTTTTTCCATCGGAGCAAAAATGAGTGCGGTGATTCCGACCGAATTTCTGTTTCCTTCGACGCCGTCTGGTGCGCTGAGGACTGGAGCGATTGCCAAGAGTCTTTTCCGAATCGCGGTGAGGTTTGGAGGGAAGCGCGCTGTCGCTTCCGGGGAGGGCGGCCTGCGGTGCCGACGGCACGGTGCCCTCCAGAGGCAAGGGACTTTTGGCAAATGCTCCGGTTCTCAGGCCGGCGGGGCGGCTGCTGAAAATTGCGCGACTTTTCTTCCGCGCTGATTCAGGTTCGTGCGATGGATTTTTGCCTCTACCTTCTTTTCCGCGCCGGCTTTGCGTTGGTCGCTCTGCTGCCGTTGAATGCGGTTTTTCTTCTGGGCAAATTTCTCGGTGCGATTTGTCATTTCATCCTGTGGCCCTACCGCCGGCTGGTGATCTCGAATCTGACGATTGCGTTTGGCGGTGAAAAATCGGACGCCGAAATCCGCCGGCTCGCGCTCGATCATTTTCAAAACCTCGGCGCGAATCTGCTCTCCAGCGCGAAGCTGGCCACGATGAGCCGGGAGGCGGTCCAGCGACGGATCCGTTGTGAGAACATGGAAATCCTCACCGGCGCGATCGAGGAATTCAAGGGGGTGATCGGCGTGATCAACCACCTCGGGAACTGGGAGTTGTTTGCGCAGATGCCGCATTTCACGCCGGGGTATCGCTTCTCGACGATCTATCAAAAGCTCGGCAACCGCTTCCTCGAAGCCGAGGTGAGAAAGGCCCGGTCGCGTCACGGGGTCGTGCCGTTCGAGCGGAAGGAGGGGTTCGCCGGGCCGCTGAAATTTCTCCGCGAAGGGGGCGGTCTTGCGATTCTTGTGGACCAGCACGCGGGAGACGCCGGGGTGTGGACGCCGCTTTTCAACCGGCTCGCCTCGACGTCGCCACTGGCTGCGACGCTGGCCGTGCGCGCGAACGTGCCCCTGGTTCCCGTGGCGATTTACACGGAGGGATTCGCGCGCTGGCGGATGGTGGTGAGCCCGCCGATTCCGCGCGAGACGGACGACGTTCAGGCGTTGACGGCGGACATCAACCAGGCGCTCGAAAGGCAGATTCGGGAGTCGCCCAAGGATTGGTTCTGGGTTCACGACCGCTGGAAAACACCGTATCCGAAATTCCTGCTCGCAACCTACAAACGGGGGATCGCCTTTCCGAAATCCGCAATCTCCAATCCGCAATCCCTGAAGCCTTTCCGCATTTTGATCCGCTCCAGCAACTGGCTCGGCGACGCGGTGATGACGGTGCCCGCGGTGCGGGCGATCAAGCGGGGGCGGCCCGATGCGCGCGTGACGGTGCTGACGCGCAGCAAGCTGGCCGATTTTTGGAAAATGGTTGCCGGGGTCGATGAAGTGATCTCCATCGAACCGAACGACGGCCTGCTGCGCGTCGCGAGGAGAATATCGAGCGGCTTCGACGTGGCGATCCTGCTTCCCAATTCCGTGCGATCCGCGCTGGAGGCGTTCCTGGCAGGCATCCCGCGTCGCGTCGGGTATCGCGCCCGCTGGCGTGCCGCGCTTCTAAACCAGATCTTTCCCGAACGGAAAAAAGGAACCGAAACACCGCCTCCGAGACATCAGGTCCATCACTACCTTCAGCTTGCGAAGTTCGCCGGCGCAGACGTGGACTCTGCAATGGGGAATGCGGAATGCGGAATGCGGAAAGACTTCCGAGTTCCCACTTCCGAGTTTCCACTTCGCCTCGGTCTTTGCCCCGGTGCTGACTACGGCCCGGCCAAGCGCTGGATGCCCGAGCGCTTTGCCGAGACTGCGCGGATCGTGAGCGAGCGCCAGGCGTGCGAGTGGGTTTTGTTCGGCACGGAAAAGGATGCGGAACTGGGCGAACAGATCGCAAAGCAGCTCGACGGCAAATGCACGAATTTGATTGGCAAAACTACGCTCGCCGAATTGATCGAGGCGCTGTCGCAATGCCGCCTGCTCCTCACCAACGACACCGGCACGATGCACCTCGCTGCTTTTCTCGGCGTGCCGACGATTTCTATTTTCGGCTCGACGGAGCCTGTGCTCACCGGGCCGCTTGGCCCGGGGCATCGCGTGATCAGGCATCACGTCGAGTGCAGCCCGTGTTTCCTGCGCGAGTGCCCGCTTGATTTTCGCTGCATGAACGCGGTGACCGTGGACGAGGTCGTCGAAGCTGTGGTTGCCAAATTGTCCGGGTAGCACAGGCGTCCCGCCTGTCGGTGTCGGCGTCCTCGCCGGCACGAACTTCAAGAAGCTGCGGATCAGATCTGGCCGCTCAATCGCAGGAAGCCAGTCGGCAAAAAGTTCGTCTCCGCGAGACGCCGACACCCACAGGCGAGGACGCCTGTGCCACCCGGAGAACTGCCTACTTGCGGGCGGCGGCCTGCGCTTCGAAAGAGTTGTTGATCACATCGCGAACACGCGACGCAGGACAGACCTTCGGTGTCTGCAAATCCACGTTGCCGTCCTTGCCGATAACGATGATGTTGAAATCGCCGTTGACTTCGTATTCGGTGGCGACCCTTTCACCATTGGTCGCAATCGCGAATGGAATGTCCGATTTCACTTCGCCATCGCCTTCCCGGAACGCCACGACAAACACGACCTGCTTGCTCGAAAACTCCTGGTAAAGCTCCTTGATCTTCTTCACCTGGGCTTTGAACGCGCCAACGCGCGGAGACCTGGCCACGAGCAGCACGACAGGCTGGCCGCGCAAACTTCGCAGGCTGGTCGTCTTGCCGGCTCCCTGCCACGAGAAATTCGGGCCGAGTCGAACGACGTTGGCGAACGTGGTCGTGCCCACTGCAAGCAAGGCGATCAAGAAAAGGCGTTTCATGTTCTTTAACCCGGGGACTCAGCGGGTTTCCTGAGTCAGTTCAAATCTTCATGATGTCGGCTTCCTTCGTCACAACCGACTCGTCGATCTTCTTCACGTATTGATCTGTAAATTTTTGGATGTCCGCTTCGATGTCGCGCAGGCCGTCCTCGGTGATTCCTCCGGCCTTCTGCATTTTCTTTGCGGAGTCGATGCCCTCGCGGCGATGCCCGCGCACCCGCACGCGCGCTTCCTCGGCCATCTGCTTGATCGTCTTCACGAGATCCTTGCGTCGCTCTTCCGACAACTCAGGAATCGGCAGGCGGATGATTTTTCCATCCACGGCGGGGTTGATGCCGATCTTGGATTCCTTGATCGCCTTCTCGATGTCCTTCGCGGTCGAGGCATCGAACGGCTGGATGACAAGCAGGCGCGGCTCCGGCGTGGTGATGAGCGCGAGTTGCTTGAGCTTCATGCTCGATCCGTAGGCTTCCACGTCGATATTTTCCACCAGGGATGGCGAGGCCTTTCCGGTGCGCACGGTCGCGAATTCGTGAGTCATGTAATCGACCGCCTTCTCCATCGCCTCCTCGGTTTCGAGCAAAATATCGTCAGCATCCATAGTAAATTTCAGATTTCGGGTTTGATTGAACGAGGAACGCCAAACTCTGGCGGCGGAATTTCCATTCTGCAACAGGTTTACTCTACAGTGACAAGGGTGCCGACTTTATTGCCGAGCACCGCGTTCTTGATGTTGTTCCGATTCATCATGTCGAAAACAATAATCGGCATTTTGTTGTCCATGCAAAGGCTGAATGCGGTCGAGTCCATGACTTGAAGCCGCTTCGACAGCGCCTCGATGAAACTCAGGCGTTCATACTTCTTCGCCTTCGGATTCTTCTTCGGATCGTCGTCATAGACTCCATCGACTTTCGTGGCTTTCAGGATCACGTTCGCGCCGATCTCGTTCGCGCGCAGCGCAGCCGCTGTGTCCGTGGAGAAAAAGGGATTGCCGGTTCCGGCGACAAAAATAACCACATGGCCGAGTTCGAGATGCCGCATCGCGCGCCGCCGGATGAACGGCTCGGCGACCTCGCTCATTTCGATCGCGGTCTGCACGCGGGTGGTGATGCGGAGTTCCTCGAGCTGGCTTTGCAGCGCCAGCCCGTTGATCACAGTCGCGAGCATGCCCATGTAATCCGCAGTGGTTCGTTCCATTCCGCGGTGGCTTGCCGAAAGGCCGCGCCAGATGTTTCCGCCGCCGATGACGACCGCAACCTCGACACCCATCTTGTGGATTTCCCGGATCTGCACCGCGATGTTGTTCACGATCTGGGGGGAGATGTTGTCGCGGCTGCCGGGCTCGCGCAGGGCTTCGCCGCTTAGCTTCAGAACGATTCTTTTGTAGCAGGGGCGCAGGGACTTCTTCGACATCGGTCCCCGATAAAACACAAAAGAGCGGCGGGTTGAAAAGGGAAATGTTTGTCACGGAGACACTCAGCAGGAGCGATTCCGCGTTAGAAATCCGTCGGCCCGTAGTCGCGAGATCCGTGAATCAGGCGAATGACCTGAATTCCCTCGCTGCTTTCGCGGTAGAAAATAAGGTAGCTGCCGATTGGAAAAAACCGCAGGTCCGGTGCGAGGTCGGGGCGAATTTGCCCAACTCCTGGATTGCGGGCGAGCCGCCAGCATTCGGCCTCAATCCGATCCGTCAGTCGCGCTGCTGCGGCGGGATTCCGCGCGCCGATATAACGCACGATCTCATCGAGGTCGCGAAATGCAGCGGTTGTGAAGCGCGGACGCGCCATGCGTCAGTCGCCCGCTTGCTGATCCGCGCGCAACCGCGCGAAAACCTCGTCCGCTTCGATCAGTTCGTCGCGATCCGCCTGCCCGAGTCCATGTTGGATTTCACGAATCAACTCGTCGCGCCTCAATGCGCGCACGTCCTCGGTTTGCTCGATCCATTGCGCGAGCGTGAACCGATCATCCGGCGGCAGCTTTGCCGCCTCGCTCTTCAGTTGCTCGACTGTCATGTCGGGAAAATACAACACCCATTCTCTGCATCAAAGCCGAAAGTCGCGCAAAAACCTCGCGTATATGCATTGCGTCTGGCGCTCGCGGCGGAACAGTGCTCCGGGAAGCCTTCCGCGCGACAGTTTGCTGCCGATCTTCAACCTGCACCTCAGTTTTTCCAACTTCGCGCTTCGCAGTTTTTCCATTGCGTTTATATTCCCTTCCCATGTCTGCCGATTCGTTCGTCCACCTGCATCTTCACACCGAATACTCGCTGCTCGACGGCGCTGTGCGCATCAAGGATCTGATGAAGAAGGCGGTCGAATTCGGGATGCCGGCGGTGGCGATCACCGATCACGGCAATCTCTACGGCGCGATCGAGTTTTACCAGGCGGCGAAGGAGGCCGGGATCAAGCCGATCATCGGCTGCGAGGCCTACATGGCCCCGGGAAAACTTACGGACAAACAGGCGACCTCGGCGCGCGATGCGGCGTATCATTTCACCCTGCTGGCGAAGGACGAGACGGGCTACCGCAACCTCGTCAAGCTTGTGTCGATCGCGCATCTCGACGGCATGTATTACAAGCCGCGCATCGACAAGGAGACTGCTCGCGAAATACTCGGGCGGATTGATCGGGATGAGCGCGTGTCTGAAGGGCGAGATCAACATGCACATCCAGGCCGACCAACTGCCGAAGGCGCGGCAGAGCGTCGCGGATTTTCGCGATATTTTCGGCGCGGAGAATTTCTTCCTCGAAATGCACAACCACGGCATCGAGGCGCAGCGGAAGTGCAATCGTGTCCTGCCGAAATTGTCGCGCGAGTTCGGGGTCGGATTGGTCGCGGCAAACGATGTGCATTTCCTGAACCGGGAGGACCACGAGGCGCACGACGTGCATGATCTGCATCGGCACCGGCTCGAACGTCGCCGACGAGAAGCGGATGCATTACGTGCCGGAGCTTTATTTCAAAAGCCCCGCCGGAAATGCGGGAGCTGTTTCCCGAGCAGCCGGAGGCCATTGCGACAACACGCTGGAGATCGCGGAGCGGTGCAATCTGGACATCGAGTTTGGCGAGCCGAAATACCCGAACTACACGCCGCCCGAAGGCAGGACGCAGAACCAGTATCTGCGCGAAATCGTCGAGACCGGCCTGCGGAAACGCTACGGCGAACGCGCGGATTCCGAGGAGGTGCGGAGACGCTACGAACTGGAAATCGATCGTGCTCGAAAAGCAGGGGTTCGTGAACTATTTCCTCATCGTCTGGGACTTCATCCACTGGGCCAGCGAACACGGCATCCCGGTGGGGCCGGGGCGCGGCTCGGCGGCCGGTTCGATGGTCGCCTACGCCATGGGCATCACGGACATCGACCCGCTGAGATTCAAGCTGCTCTTCGAGCGGTTCCTCAACCCGGAGCGCGTCAGCCCGCCGGACATCGACGTCGATTTTTGCCAGAACCGCCGCGGCGAGGTGATCGAATACGTGCGGCAGAAATACGGCGAACGCGCCGTGTCGCAGATCGTCGACATTCGGCACGATGGGTGCGAAGTCGGTGGTGCGCGACGTGGCCCGCGTGCTCGGCTGGAGCTACGGCGACGCCGACCGGCTCGCGAAGATGATCCCGAACGAACTCGGCATCACGCTCAACGGCTTTGACAAAAAGAACAAGGAAACCGGGGAGAAGGAACACGTCGCGGGCGCCATCGACAAGAATCCCGAGCTGAAAAAAGCCGTCGAGACCGAACCGGAAACGGCGCAGCTCTGGGAGCTATACGACAAGTGCTCGAGGGGCTCACCCGCGAACACGGGTGTTCACGCGGCGGGCGTCGTCATCAGCGACCGCGATTTGTCCGAATACATCCCGCTCACGCGCTCGAACGACGGCTCGATCGTGAGCCAATATCCGATGGCGCCCGCTCGGCGATCTCGGGATGCTGAAGATGGATTTTCTCGGGCTGAAAACGCTCACGGTCATTCGCGATGCGGAGACGCTCATCCACGCGAAGCAGCCGGACTTCGACATCAACAAGATCCCGCTCGACGACCCGGCGACATTCGCGTTGCTCAATCGCGCGCGAAACCGTCGGCCTGTTCCAGCTCGACGGCGGCATGGCTTCGTGGTGCCGGCAGTTCGACTTCAAATCCATCGACGACATCTACGCATTGAGCGCGCTCTACCGGCCGGGGCCGATGGAGTTCATCCCCGATTACATCAAGCGCAAGAAAGGGCTGACGAAGATCAAGTATGCCCATCCGCTTTTGCAGCAGGTCTGCGGCGACACCTACGGCATCATGATCTACCAGGAGCAGGTCATGCAGGCGGCGCAGGTGCTGGCCGGATACACGCTCGGCGGCGCCGATCTTCTCCGGCGCGCGATGGGAAAAAAGGACAAGGAGAAGATGGCGAAGGAGCGCGAGAAATTCGTCGAGGGCTGCAAGAAGCTGAACAACATCGACGAGCGCAAGGCGAACGAGATTTTCGATTTGCTCGAAAAGTTCGCCGGCTACGGCTTCAACAAGAGCCACAGCGCCGCCTACGGCTGGCTCACGTATCAGACGGCGTTTTTGAAGGCGAATTACCCGGTCGAATTCATGGCCGCGGTGATGAGCAACGAAATCAACAACACGGACAAGATTTCCATTTTCGTCGGCGAGTGCCAGCGGATGGGGATCGAGATTCTGCCGCCCGACGTGAATTGCAGCGGGCTGACTTTCCTGCCGGAGCAACAAGAAGCGGCGGTTTCCAACTGCCGGGAGAATGGTGAAATGGATGCGGCCGAAGCTTCAAAACCGCCGCTCCTTCGAGGCATCCGCTACGGACTCGCGGCGATCAAGAACGTCGGCCAGGCCGCGATGGAGGCCGCCATCCAGGACCGCGAAAAGAACGGGCTGTTCAAGTCGCTCGAGGATTTTTGCGGCCGGCTCGATTCGCGGAAGATCAACAAGAAGGTGATCGAGAGCCTCGTGAAATGTGGCGCGTTCGATTTCACCGGCGTCGAGCGCGCGGCGTTGTTTGCCGAGATCGACGCGGCGCTCCTCGCTTCGGCGTCAGCGCATCGCGACCGGGCCTCCGGACAGGTCTCGCTGTTCGATGCACTGACTGAAACCGCTCCGGCTCCAAAGCGTTCCCAAGCATCGGTCGTTCCGTGGTCGAAAGCGGAGAAGCTCGCGTTTGAAAAGGAACTGCTCGGTTTTTACGTCACCGGACATCCGCTCGACGAATACCGTTCGGTCCTGGAAAGCGGCCTGTACGTCGCGATCAGCGCGCTCGGCGAACAGGAGGACAAATCCACCGTGCAGGTCGCGGGGGCGCTGACGGTCGTCGAAAAGAAATTTACAAAGAAGGATGGCAAGCCGTTCGCGATCGTGACGCTGGAGGATTTTACCGGCACGGTTGAAGTGATGATCTGGAACGACGCATTCAGCAAATACGCGACGCATCTCGAGCAGGGCCGCGCCGTGGCGATCACCGGTCGTCTGGACAGGCGCGAGGAATCGCCCCGCATCGTCGCTTCGGAAATCAAGCCGCTGAAGCCCGCGCCCAATGGCGCATCGAAGCCGGTCGTGCTCTCGTTCCAGCGCGATCGAACGACGGAAAACGATCTCATCGAGGTGAGAAATGCGATCGGTCAATCTCCCGGCGCGTCTCCGGTGCAGATCGAATTTGTGAACGGCGATGGCATGAGACTTCGCATGAAACTCGGCCAGGAGTTCAGCGTGAACCTTTCGCCGGAACTGCGGGAAAAATTGCTGCCGTGGCTGAGAAAATAAAGGAGCCTTCCCATGCATAGAATCCCGGTCATTCTCATCGCCCTGCTGGTTTCGATCATTCCCGGGCAAGCCGCCCCAAAAACCGAGCTTCCGCTCTGGCCCGACGGCGCGCCGGGAGCGCTAGGGACAACACCCGATGACATACCCACTCTAACTCCATACCTGCCGGAACCCGGCAAGGCCACGGGTGCCGCGATGGTCATTTGTCCCGGCGGCGGTTACGGACACCTCGCGGCGCACGAAGGCGACGGCTACGCGCGCTGGTTCAATGAAAACGGCGTCACCGCGTTCGTCCTGAAATACCGGCTCGGCTTGCACGGCTACCGTCATCCTTCGATGCTGCAGGACGCCAGCCGCGCCATTCGGTACGTGCGGGCGAACGCGGCCCAATGGAACATCGACCCGAAACGTGTCGGCATCATCGGATCATCCGCCGGCGGCCATCTCGCGGCGACCGTGCTCACACATTTCGACGCGGGCAAAACGGATGCAGGCGATCCGCTCGAACGCGAAAGCAGCCGCCCGGACATCGGCATCCTGTGCTACGCCGTGATCACGATGGGACCCGACACGCACAATGGATCGAAGGAAAATCTCCTCGGAAAAAATCCAGCGCCCGAGCTGGTCGAACTGATGTCAAACGAGAAGCAGGTCACCAAAGAGACGCCTCCCTGTTTCCTCTGGCACACATGGGAGGACAAAACCGTGAAAGTCGAAAACGCCCTCGCATTCGCCGCGGCGCTGCGGGCGCACGGCGTTCCGTTCGACCTGCACATTTACCAAAAAGGCGGACACGGTCTCGGCCTGGGAAGCCGTGAATCCGATCCGGCAAAGTTTCATCCCTGGACGCGCGACTGTCTCCACTGGCTGCGCGCGCAGGGTTTTGTGAAGTAGCGGGCTTGGTTCCCACTTTTTCTTAAACCGGTCGTTTACAGAACGATCTTCTTAAACTTCGGCACGAGGAGATGCATGATCACCCATGCCGCGAGGTAAGCGGATCCGCACACCACGAACAGAATGCCGTAGCCCAGCTCCACTTTGCCCAGCGCGGTGTAGTGCTTGAGCAGGACTCCGGCGGCACGGGCGATGAGGATGCCGCCCGTGGCTCCTGCCATGCCGCCGATGCCCGTGACCGACGCGACAGCCTTCTTCGGAAACATGTCCGAAACAGTCGTGAAGATGTTCGCGGACCATGCCTGGTGGGCGGAGCAGGCAATGGCAATCGTGGCCACCGCGAGCCAGGTGTTGATCGCCCCGAGGCGCGATGCGAAAAGCACCGCCAGCGGAAACAATGCGAAGATGAACATCGCCAGTTTGCGGGCCTTGTTGGCGTCCATCCCGCCGTTGATGAACTTCTTCGGCAGCCATCCGCCGAAGATCGAACCAAAGGTGGAGACGGTGTAAACGACCGCAACGGCAAACGGCCAACTGATGACGCCGGGAATGTCGGCTTTGTCGCCGGTGAAGCCGGGGTTCATTGCCAGGAAAGCCTTCACCTTCCGCGCATTTTCACCATCGAGAAAAGAGGGCAGCCAGAAGAGGTAGAACCACCAAACCGGGTCGGTCATGAATTTGCCGACGAAGAAAGCCCAGGTCTGCCGGAACGTGAGGAGCCGGAACCACGAAACCTGTGCCCTGCCGACATCGGCTTTTTCAGCCTCCTGCTCGTCAACGTCGCTGTGGATGAAGTCGTATTCCGGCTGCGAAAGATGTCCGCTCTGAAGTTTCGCCGCGGGCGAGCCGTACATGGCAAACCAGAAGGCGAGCCAGGTCAGGCCCACCGCTCCGGTGAGGATGAAAGCCCATTCCCAGCCCCATGCGCTTGCGATGTAGGGCACCGTGAGCGGGGCGATGATGGCTCCGACATTGGCGCCCGAATTGTAGAGTCCCGTGGCAAAAGCGCGCTCCTTCTTTGGGAACCACTCGGCGACGGCCTTGTTCGCGGCCGGGAAATTGCCTGACTCAGTGACGCCGAGGGCGGCCCGCCAGAATCCGAAGCTCCAGGTGTGATGACCGAATGCATGACCGATGGCCGCGATGCTCCACCCGATCAGAGACCACGCGTAGCCTTTTTTCGTGCCGACCTTGTCAATGAACTTGCCGGCGAAGAGCATGCCAATCGCGTAAGCGAGCTGAAAGCAGATCACCACGGTGGAGTAGTTCAGTTCCTGGTTTGCCTTGTCGGCACCGAAGACGCCAGCCGCCGAGAGCACGGGCTTGAGGAGTCCGAGGACGTTTCGATCCAGGTAATTGATCGTCGTCGCGGCGAAGATCAGCGCACAGATTGTCCAGCGATGGCGCCCGATGGTTTCGTTAACGGTGGAGAAGCTCATGGTTGGAAATCGGTTGGGGAAAACAAACGCGCGATTCTTCCTTCAACGCTCCCGCCCTGCAAACAAAAAGCGCGGGCGTGTCGGCGACGGTTCAAAAGTGGAATTCTCGCCGGTTCAAAAGTGGACTATTTTCACAAGCTGAAAGCACCTAATACACAGGGCCATACATCTTTTGGCGGATGCTCGAGGACCCAAAATTTCCGGTTCGGGTGATGTATGATGGCGACCGATTGGCGTGCGGTGGTTGCGATTTCATAATTTTGGCCTTCAAAGTCGATGGTCTGGTCATTGTTGACCCGGCGCATTGCGCGGAGGGAAAGGTGGAGATCCAGCAGGCTGGAAGGAGGTGGTGGGCGAAGATGACCCCTGTTTTGCGGCAGGGCATTTTCCCAGACATCCTGAGGGATCCTGCCGGTGCTGCGTTGGCGAGTGCGGTTCTGGCGGCTGATTTCCATTTGGAGGACTTCATCGGCATGCTCCCAAGTCTGAACTCTGGCGTGAGCCAGGAGAGTGACGATGCGTTTCTGGAAAGTGCCAAATCGGCGTTCGATCTTGCCTTTGGCCTGGGGAGTCGGAGCGACAAGGTGAGCTACGCCAAGGCCAAGCAGGGCGCGTTGGAACTCGCTTCTCGGATCGCTATGGTCGTTGGCAGAGCTCGGGCCAAAGAGACTCAATGCGTCAGTGTAAACAGCGTCTGGCAACCCGTGGATTTCGAAAGCGGCGCGGAGGTGGCAGAAGTGATTCCATGTTGTGTCGGCAGAGACGAAACGTCCGGCAACATTGAAGCCGGAATGGTCATCGACGGTGAGCAGAAGGATTTGTTTGGCGGCGGCGGGCCACCATTGGTGGATGGAACTGTCGTGCTGATAAAGCTCTCCGATGTGTGCGCGGCGGAAGCGGCGGCAGGCGCGCTGTTTTCGCGCGACGGCAGGGACGAGGTGGGAGAAGTGCGTTTTGACATGAACTTCAACGCTGGATCTCGCCCGCTTGAAGTTGCAGAGGCGGAGAAGTTCGTCAGCCACGAGTTGGTAGTTGGGCGGGTTCTGCAAGGGCAGGAAGTCTTGAAGGAATGCCCTGACTTTTTCGGGCCAAACGCGGCCATGTCCGCCGCCGCTGGCTTTGGGTTGGCAGGTCCTTCTGCTGCTCAGGTAGTCGCTCCGCAGCTCATAGAGGCGGGATTTGCCGATGCCTAAATGTCTGGCGGCCGCAGATGCGTCGAGGTCCCCGTCATTGAAATCGGCAAGGA
Source organism: uncultured Verrucomicrobiae bacterium (assembly GCA_963751395.1). Classification (GTDB taxonomy): domain Bacteria; phylum Verrucomicrobiota; class Verrucomicrobiia; order Chthoniobacterales; family Chthoniobacteraceae; genus CAVVUC01. The sequence continues at coordinate 1,618,877 of CAVVUC010000002.1, forward strand.
TGCGGAGCACAAAACGCGGCGGCAGGCGGTGGATGATCTGTTTCTTTTCAAGGCAGGAAGATGGTGTGTAATGCGCAGAGAGCGCGATCAAAGAAAGCTGACATGCTTCCGCCTCGGGAGGGGAGGGCCGCCGCATAAATGCAGGCTCTCCGTCGGCCTCCGCTCCGCTCCGGCCTCCTCCGAGCCTGCATTTATGCGGGAGTCAACTTGAATATGCACCCCAAAGTGAGAATTCCACTTTTGAACCGTCTCAGTCCACTTTTGAACAGGCCCCGACAACAAAAAGCGCGGGCGAGATCGGTTAGAAATAAAACGGAATGCCCATTTGCTTGAACGCTTCCTTCTGCTCTTTCAGATAGCGGTCGCCCAGTTGGTCGAATCCACCCTTCGCCCGGAAGTCCGCAAGGAACTTGTTCACGCGCTCGCGCAGGTCGTCGTTGCCTTTGCGAATGCCGATCGCCCACGACTCGGCTTGAAAAGGCGCGAGGATTGCACGGGTGCTGTCCGGATTCTTCTGCCAGTTCTTGAACGTGGACATCTGATCGTAAATGAACGCGTCCGCCTTGCCCTGGGCCACTTCGAGCACGCACGCCGTTTCCTTGTCGAGCACGAGCACGCGCGCGTTCTTCACCTGCTGCCCGGCATAGGCGTGGCCGGTCGTGCCTTGTTTGACGACAATGTTCACACCCGCCTTGTCCGCATCCGCAATCAACTGGATGTTCGACTTCGCGCCAACAAGCAGGCAGAGCCCCGTCTTCAAATACGGCTCCGAAAAATCAATCGACTGCGCGCGTTCCGAATTCGCGGTCATCGACGAAATGATGAGATCGATCTTACCGGTCTTGAGCGCCGGGATCAGGCCGCTGAATGGAATGTTTTCGATCACAACCTTCCGTCCAAGCGCCTCGCCGAGCGCCTGCGCAAGATCGACACTCACCCCCGTCGGTTTGCCTTGACGATCGCTCATCTCGAAAGGCGGATAAGCCAGCTCCATCCCCACCGCCAGTTCCGTGCGATCTTTGCGGGCGCAGGCTGTGAGCAGCAAAGCAACCGCAATGAAATAGAAAAATGTCTTCAAGGCGCCACGACTCTAGCCGCGCAAATCCAATTGCCAAGCACGGCGCGAATCTCGTTCGCTGGTTGCACGTCACTCCGTCGCGCCAGGATGCCGAATCGTGCGATCGCGTTGGGTTGATGCAGGCGCTGCTCACCGGTGATGCCGAGCGGGACGTGCTGGGCCGGCAATGGGAGCAGCGCGTCGAGGTCATGCGCGAAAGCATCATTTACAAACGCAACAGCCCGAGCGTCGTCTTCTATGAATCGGGCAACAACGGCATCAGCGAGGCGCACATGGAGCAGATGAAAGCGTTGCGCGATCAATTCGATCCTCATGGCGGACGCGCCGCAGGGTGTCGCGAGATGCTTGGCAGCAAGGTCGCCGAGTGGGGCGGCACCCTCGATGCCAATGTCGGCGCGCGCGCCCTGAGCATCATCGAGATCGAGTTTTACGAAGCGATCACCCCTTGATTTTCAGAGGTGATTAAATGTGGGTTCAGATTGGATCCATTCGTTTATGTCCCAGGCGTCACGGAAATCAGATGCCATCTTAATTTTTAGGTGTGGGAAAAGCATTATGGCCTGTAGTCAAAGAGACGCAGGCATCGAAAGTCATTTGACTTGGGATGCTTCCAGTTCCGGATCTTCGGGAGGGGCTGCGTTTGACCGGATTATCCACTGCAAAAAAATCACTGTGAAAAGAGCAAGCACTGTGAATCGCATCAAAACGTTCCACGCAAAAAGCGGCACGTCCATGTGCGACATGAAGTTTCCCGTCTGAGTGGCGGTCCATACGCTGGCGGAGATGAAACTCACGAGGATGCCAACGATCAGACCGAAGTCCCGAGCCGCGATTGCAGGCGGAACCAAGTAGAATGGCGCGAGGGTTAAGAACGGACCAGCGCGACGACCCACAACGCCAAGGGCAACGACCAAGACCAAAATGATCAGTGCGTAAATCACTCTGAAAACCGTGCGGTAATTGCAATTGTGCGTTCGCCCCAACGACAAGAGTTTGGCAAGTAAACTCCCTGCTCTCGATTCTTCACGCATCACCTCACTTGGGCGGAAGATCCAATGTGAGAAAATCGCGACAAACGCAGTCAGCAGTGTGAATCGCATCACCCCATTCCAAGCAAAAAGCACCGCGGAAACGTGCAACGTGAGGTGATGCATCTGAGCCACGGTCCATGTGATCGCGGAGACGAAACTTACCAGGATACCCGCTCGTAAACCACGTCTCCAAGTCGCATAGGCAGGGGGAATCAAATAAAATGGAGCAAGTGTTAGCAACGGGCCCGTGTAATAATCCACAATGCCAAACACACCCAGCAAAAGCAAACTCGGTAATGAAGAGAACCCGCCAGCAAACACATGCTGCTTGTTATTCTGGATCCACGCCAACATCGAAAGGTGAAGAGACTCCGGTACGTTGACGCGGCGTCCGGCAAGCGAGTTCTTTAGGGTTCTGTAGAATCGCAAGCATGACAGCGGCAGAAATTCAAAGACGATGCGCACGAAGGCAGACCAGATGAATGCAAGTCCTCCGGCAGAAAAGCAGTAGCACTTTTCCGGCAGTGATGGTTCGGGCTGCCCTTGGGGCGCGCCTGTTTCGATCCTCTGCCAACGGTTTTGCCAGCGGGCGATTCGATCCGCGCATTTGGGGTTGAGTTGAAGCATCGCTGCTCGCGCCCGTATTTCACGCCCTCGCAGTTGGGAGTGAATCTGCGCGGCGTACACTGCCGACAGGTCTGCATTTTTAAGTGTCGTCATTCGTTCGCAGAACGGCAAATCAAGAAAAGCACAAATCTCGCGCGCGATCCGCTCGGTTTGGTTCACCAAATCCCGGTAATGAACGCTATAAAGAGGAATGGCGTGAGCGCGCAGCCATGAAGTTTCGCGGATGAGTTTCTCTTGTTGCAAGATGAGACGCGGCCATGTTCCCACTCTAGCAAAATGCGAGGAATGCTTTGCTGCATCAAGCACGCTGCGATAGATCTCTGCGAAATCACGCCGGATGACAATGAAACGCGCATCGGGAAAACTTTTCGACAGATGCTTAATAGGCGCGTAGTAATGCGGGGATTTCTCTCCGTAAACAGTGGCTTGCTTTCCTGCCGCAAAAGCAAGTGGGAGACTGCGCGCATCGATGATCTTGCGACGGAATTTTCTTGTGGCGTAGGCGAGATAGAGGCTGCGCGCAGAGGTAACATCGCGGAAGAAATCGGGAGTGATGTCGAACCCGTGCCGACTCAGTGCGCCATTCCAAAACTCGATGCGCGTCAGCCAATTCCTTCGTAACCTCGTCGCCAAAGAAATGCCTGGCAGCGCCAAAATGTCCGCCTCGTACATCAACGCAACCTGCGGATGCTGATTCAGGATTGCGTAGAGCAACGAGGTGCCGGAACGCGGCAAGCCTATGACGAAAAGAAGTTGCTTTGCTTTCAATTGACGGAGTGCGGAAACGGAAGTTGTTGAATCATTTATCGTTGCACAAATATCAGAAACTGTCGACTCATCGACGCAAAAATTCAGTTCTACGAAAACACCCGTCAAACACTGCTTTGCTGCAAATGTTTCCAAAATGCTTTCGCCGTGAGATTGGACAATCCATTGCGCAATGGTCAGACCGAGTCCACAGCCTTCGGCCTTGCTCTGCGCGTTTTCTCCGCGAACAAAGCGGTCAAAGACGTTCTCCAATGTTTTCGGGTCGAGCTTGTTCCCGGCGTTCGTGATTCGCACCTCTACTGAGTCGCCGACCTGGCGCATCTCGATGGAGAGCGGCGGTGAGATTCGCTTTCCGGTGGCGGAGAATCCGCGACTGGCGCGCGGCACGGCGGAGCGCAACTCAACCACATCGAGATCTCGCCTTTCGGCGTGCATTGGCCGGAGTTGGATGAAGACCTTTCCTTTCGCGGCTTGATCAAGGGCGACCACGGGCAGAAGGCGCGGAAGTAGCGGCTTTCTTCTGATTACAAAGGCAACCCTTCGCAACACTATCCCTGTTGAAGCTGTGCTTCGTTCCCCGCGCAAACGCGCGTGCGCCCAGAGTGGAGAGATCGAGTCTCTTCTCAGAGCAGCGAGACAGTTCAGGTTGGCATTTGTAGAGCGGAGCGCGGGAGTCCAGCCCGGAACTCCTTCGATAGCTGACGGTGTCAGCAACTCCGGTTCAGACGATAAATGCGCCCGGCGTTGTCGTGAAAAAGCTTCCTCTGGTTGTCGGCGTCGGCACTGCTGACAAGCTCGTCTGAAATGGCCGCCCAGTGACGAAGCGTGGATGTCAGCGTGCAGACCGGCCAGTCGCCGCCCCAGACGACGCGATCCCAGCCGAAGCTTTCGATGCAATGCTCAATGAACGGGCGCAGCGCCTCGGCGGTCGCGTTCTCTGGCTTGCAGCAGGCGATGACGCCGGAGATTTTGCACGCGACATTCGGAAGCGCCGCGAGCGTCTTGATATAGTCGCGCCACGGATCGAGCGCCTGGCCTGCGACATCGGGCATGCCGCAGTGATCGAGAACGAACTGGACCTCCGGGCATTTTTCCACAAGCGCCGTGGCGATCGGCAACTGACGCGCCAGCGCACAAATGTCGAACGTGAGCCGGTGCGGTGCGAGCCGGCGGACGTTCTCCGCGAAGAGCGCGCTCTGCGAAGTCTCGTCAGGCGCGACGTGCAGCACGCGACGCAGGCCGCGCAACTGCGTCAGCTTCAACAACTCGTCCAGTTCACGCGGAAACCCGGCGTTTTCCGGTCGCGCGGAAGCGATGATGCCGGCGATGAGCGGGTTCTTCTCCGCGAGCGATTGAATGTGCCGCGCCTCGTCCAGAGCGTGCGGCGCGTCCACGTCGCATTCCATGAAAATGGCTTTCTCGATGTCGCAGCCTTCCGCCGCAGAGACGTAGTCGTCCAGCCGGAAGCTGCGATTGAGCGCCGGGATTCCGGCACACCACGAACACGGAAACCGGTCGAGATCCCAGAGGTGTTGATGTGAGTCGATGCGCTCCATTTTCAATGAGTGGCGACGACTTCCGCCAGGTGATTGCCGTAGGTCAGGAGCAGCACCGCCCCGACGAGCACGACGAACGCGAAGCCGACCGCTGTCTTGGTGGCGCGCCGCGAGCCGCGCCATTCGTGCAGCAGGGCGCCGACGACGATGCTGAAAAGGATGAGCATGATCATGTGGATGGCCCAGCTCGTGAACTTGTAACTGCCCATCCGGACGTGGCCGAGGTTGTAAAAAAAGAACTGCCCATACCAAAGAAAGCCGGTAAGGACGGCCATCGCCCAGTTGACCGGCAGGCTCGCGAGTTCGGGGCCGGCGGGCAGTTCGACGATCTCGCCCAGCGTCTTGTGCTTCCAGTGCAGCGACAGGCAATAGAGCGTTGTCGTGACGAACGCGCCGGTGTTGGCGAAAATGTAAACGACGTTGCCTCGAAACACGCCCGCGCCGTGCGCCGACGCGACGTCCGCGATCGGGTCGCCCGCCGCGAGAGCGAACCCGTAAACCGCCGAACAAACGCCGGCGAGCAGCGAGAGCAGCAATCCTTTCACGAGCGAAAAACCCTCGAGGCTCGACTGCGCGCTCAAGTCTTTCTCCTTCATCCGCCCGGCCGCGCCGGTGAATGCGATGCCGATCATCCCGATGACGATTCCGCCGATGACCCAGTTCGCGCCGGGCTTGCTCAGCGTCGTGGCGAGTGTTCCGCTGACGAGCGGCGGAATCAACGTTCCGAGCACCGTGGAGAGCCCGATCGCAATCGCATACGTCAGCGAGAATCCGATGTAGCGAATGGAGACGCCGAATGCCGTTCCGCCGATGCCGTAAACCGCGCCGAGCGCGAACGACGCGATCATCGGACCGCGCGGAGCTTCGCGCAGCACCGCACCGAGTTCCGGAATGGTGAGCCACGCGCCGGCAATCGGCAGGATGAACCAGCAGAACGACGCCTGCACCATCCAGTAGCTTTGCCACGACCAGCGCCCGACGCGCTTCTGCGGGGTGTAACAGACGGCGGCGAACATGGCGCCGACAGCGTGGAGCGCGGAACCGAGGAGGGGATTGGCGGGAATCATGCGTGGCTATTTCTTTTCGATCTGATCTGCGAAGGCGGTGGGATTGCGATACTTCACGGTCTGGACGCGCTCGCAGTAAAGCACAAACTCGCCTTCGTTTTTGAAAACCTCGCATCTCGCGCGGTATAGGCCCGTTTCCTTTTATTTGGGCGATTTTTTCGAGGTCGGTCTTGATGGTGCAGATCGTGTCGCCGATGACGAGCGCAGGCGCCTGCCGATTTCGATGTCTTCGTAGAACCAGTTGCCTGAGTTCCAGACGGGGATTTCCTTGTGTTTGGTTGGATCGGGATTTGGGTTTTTCAAAAGTCGATTCGGATGACGGAGAAGTATCCGAGTGAAAATTCCTGGACGAGCTTTTCGGTGTGCTCGCCGGGCCTGGGGGAACCAAGGGACGACTGCGGATGTTCGCCGTCGATGCGGATCGGGCAGCAGGTCGTCTTGTATTCAAAGCCGTCGCGGCGCCGCACGAGGCACGCGAGGATTCCCTGCGCAAGCTGAGCGCCGCACGGCATGTCGGCCATCGCAAGACCCCTCGGCACCGAGGCGGTCGCCTTCATTCCCGCTCAGCCACGTCAAGCCGCCATTTCATCCCATCTCTTCGGAAGACCCGCGTTGGCCTTTTCCAGCAGATCGGGGCGGGAGGCTGAAACGGGCGTCGCCGCATCGATCGCCAGCACCCACTGGCTGCGGGACTCAATCCGGAATCTTGGACACACGCGGGGCGCGAAGCCGATGGGGCTCCGGGAAGCCGGATCCGAAAAGCGGGCGGCAGTAGCTGGCGAATGCGCCGGTGACGCCGTTGCCTTCGTCGTTGATGAACTCTTCGGGCATCGTGCGTGTTTTTCCCGCCACGTCGGCCAGCGGCGCGAGGTCGTAAGAGACGCTGTAGTTGAGCACGGGGCGGCGGATGACGATCGAACCATTGACGGCATCCCACATGGCATGTTGCACGGCGATCTCACCGACTTCGCGGGCCTCGCGCGCATCGCGATCCGACACCACACCGAGAAATGAGCGCTGGAGATACCCGAAGGTGTCAGCGCGGACGCGTTTGATATTCAGCTTCGTACGAACCAGATCCGCGAGCAGGTCGCCCAGCGCTCCGGTTCCTGAAAGCTGCACATTTCCGTGAGCGTCGCGCTCCGTGGATTGGGTAAGTTTCAAAATGACAGGAAAATGATTCTCGTCCTGAAGGCCTTCCGAAACGGCGATGATGCAGCGGCCGTTCTGGCGGTAAACGCGATCGACATCGGCCAGGAAACGTTCGTTCGAGAAGGGGCGCTCGGGCAGGTAAACGAGGTGCGGGCCGTCGTCGAAGTATTTGCGCGCAAGAGTCGAGGCGGCCGTGAGGAAACCTGCGTGCCTTCCCATCACCACGGCAATCAGAACGCCAGCGAGCGCGCGGCTGTCGAGGTTCAGTCCCATGAATGCCTGCGCGACGAAGCGCCCCGCCGACCCGAAACCGGGGCAGTGATCGTTGACGGCGAGATCGTTGTCCACCGTCTTTGGAATATGGATGGCGCGAAACTCATAGCCGCACGAGACAGCCTGCTCGTTGATGATCCGCACCGTGTCCGCCGAGTCGTTTCCACCCACGTAGAAGAAATAGCGGATGTCGTGTTTGCGCATCACCTTGAACATGCGCGCGCAATACTCCTCGTCGGGCTTTTCGCGGGTGGACAGCAGAGCGGAGGAGGGGGTATCGGCGACTTGTTCGAGGTTGTTGGTGGTCTCCCGCGTCAGATCGAGAAAATCCTCATTTACGATTCCGGACACGCCATGCACCGCTCCATAGACGGCTGTGACCTGCCTGAATTTGCGGGACTCGAGAGTGACGCCGACGATGCTTTGATTGATGACAGCCGTGGGGCCGCCACCTTGTGCAACAAGAACTTTGCCTTCCAAACGATTCATGTGGCAGACGATGCACCAACCCGCACCACTTTGGCAAGCCAGCGATGCGGCGAGTGCGTGAAGAGCAGATCTTCAGGACTTCCTCCACCATCGGAAAAGTGCGATGCAGCAACGGCATCCGGCTGAAAACCTTCATCCGGTTTGGAGGTCGGTTCCTCATCCGGCAAATCAATCGGCGGTTTGAAAATGGAAGGCGCTGGCAGAACGCGGCTGCTTTGTGTACAGGCACTGGCATCATGAAATATTTGTCCCCTCTTTTCCTTTTGCTGTTCTCGCAGTTCGTCTTTGCTGACTCGATCGAGAACGCTTTTACGAATCCGCCGCCCGCCGCGCGGCCGCATGTGATGTGGATGTGGATGGGCTGCAATTTGTCGAAGCCGGAGATCACGAAAGACCTGGAGGCGCTGAAAGATGCCGGGTTTGGCGGGACGTTGATGTTCAGCGTGGCCGACACGACGACGCCGTGGCCTGGCGAGATCGGGAAGAGTCCGACCCCGGAGATCATCGCGTTCACGGAACCGTGGTGGAAAATGGTGCGGTACACGGCGATGGAATCGCAACGGCTCGGGCTGGATTTCGGCATGGCGGGCAGTCCGGGTTACTCGACCAGCGGCGGGCCGTGGATTCCGCCGGAGCTTTCGATGTCGGAGGTGTGCCATTCGGAGACCCCTGCGAAAGGTCCCGGAAAGATTGAACTGAATCTGCCGAAGCCAACCGTGGACCCGCGCGGCAACATGCATTTCCCGGTTTTCAATCCGGCGACGGGCAAAGTGGAGAAGCCGGAGATACCAGCGCGCAAAACTTTCTACCGCGACATCGCGGTGCTCGCGTTGCCCGCCGGCGGCGTGGCGGCGAAGGATCAGGTGATTGATTTGACCGGAAAGAAGAACTGGGACGTTCCGCCGGGCGAGTGGACGATTTACCGGTTCGGTTACACGACGAAAGGCATTCTGCTCCAGCCCCCGCAGTGGAAGGCGAACGGGCTCGAATGCGACAAGCTGAACCCCGACGCGGTGAACCTGCACATGGATCATGTGATCGGCGAGATCAAGAAATACGTCGGCGACCTCATCGGCAAGGGCTTCAACTTCATCCACGTGGACAGCTACGAGGCGGGCGTGCCGGAGTGGACGCCGAAGATGCGCGAGGAGTTCGCGAAGCGGCGCGGTTACGACATGACACCGTTCATTGCGACGCTTGCGAAGCGCACGGTCGGCAGCAAGGAGGAGACGGATAAGTTCCGTGCCGATTTCAAGGACACGATCCGCGACCTTTTCCGCGATGTGTATTACGAGATCATCCACCGCAAACTCCGCGAGGCCGGGCTGGTGTTTGCGAGCGAGCCGTACGGCGGCTTGTGGCGACAGGAAGACGTCGTCCCGCAAGTGGACCGGCTGCTGGTGGAGTTCTGGACGAGCAAAGGGACGTTCCGGTCGAGCAACTCGGCGACGATCGCGGCGCAGCGAAACACGGGGCGGAACATGATCGAGGCCGAGGCGTTCACCGGCTGGCCCACCGACAGCGCATGGTCGGAACACCCGGCGTGGCTGAAGCCGATCGGCGACGCCGCATTTTGCGCGGGCATCAACCGCCTCGTGTTGCACCGCTACGTTCCGCAGCCGTGGGACGACCAATACAAGCCGGGACAGACGATGGGCTGGTGGGGCACGCATTTCACCCACACGCAGACGTGGTGGGAGCATGGGAAGGCGATGGTGCGCTACTGGCAGCGCTGCCAGGCGGTGTTGCAGTGGGGAAAATTTGCGACCGGTCCGGCTGACTTCACCGCGCAGACGGTCGAGGGCGGTGCGCGCGTTTCGGCGATTCATCGGGCCGGCGATGGCACGGACGTGTGGTTCGTCGCGAACACGGCGCGCGAACGTGGCGTGGTGCAATGCGACTTCGCAGTGAGCGGACGACAGCCGGAGTTGTGGGATCCGGTCACCGGCGAGATGCGCGTGCTGACCGACTTCAAGCAGACCGGAACTGCAACGGTGGTGCCGTTGGAGTTCGCTCCCGCGCAGAGTTTTTTCGTGGTCTTCCGCCGTCCGGCAACGGATGCCGGCGAACGGCGCGCGAACACTCCCGCGCTCGTTCGGGTCGCCGCGATCGAAGGCCCGTGGCAGGTGCAGTTCGATCCGAAATGGGGCGGCCCGGAAGCGCCGGTAACGTTCGAAACACTCGAAGACTGGACGAAGCGGTCCGAGCCGGGGATCAAGTATTTCAGCGGCACGGCGGTCTATCGGAAGACATTCGATACAACGCCCGGAGAAGCTTCGTGGCTCGACCTCGGAGTCGTGCATCACACGGCGCGTCTGCGCCTGAACGGTCGCGATCTCGGCGTCATCTGGACCGCTCCGTGGGGCGTCATGATTCCAGCCGGCCTGCTCAAGGCCAAGGGCAACGAACTCGAGATCGAGGTCGCCAACGTCTGGGCCAACCGGCTCATCGGCGACGAGCAGGAGCCTCCCGATTGCGAGTGGATTCCCGGCGAGCGCGGCAACGGCGGCTCGCTGAAGGAGTTTCCGGATTGGTTCCTGAAAAAGCAGCCGCGCCCCTCGAAAGGCCGCTTCACTTTCACCACCTGGAACTACTTCACAAAGGACTCGCCGTTGATCCCGAGCGGGATGGTCGGTCCGGTGCAGCTCATGCGGCAGGACTGGACGCCGCGCGCTGTTCCCGATGCGCCCGCATATTCCGAGCGCCGGCTGTCTGCCGAAGGCGCGCCGGTCGTCGTGGTCGCCCGCATTTTTCCAAAACGGGAAGCCGCACTCGAAAACGACGTCCCTCGTGAACGGCTGGGCGTCACCGCGCAGGACGTCGTAACCGACAAGAGTGGAGGCGCGGACGCATCCGCCGTGATCAATGGCACCACGCGCAACGGCAGCGGCGGCGACGAGACGCTCAACGACGGCAAGACGTATCGCGGCTACGGCCAGGGGCATTCGCTGACGCTGCGGCTCGACACGGCGAAATCTCCCGCTGGTTTCGATTTGACGTCGATCCTCTCGTTCGCGGGACACGCCGATTCCCGCGCCGGCCAGCGTTACAGCGTGGCGGTTTCCACCGTGGATGCTCCGGATGAATTCAAGCTCCTAACGGATGTAAATCTTGTCAGCGACGGCGGAGCTTCCGAAGTCCGCATGACCAGCCCGGACGGAAAACCGCTCGTTCGCCACGCCGCTGCGGTCCGCTTCGATTTCGCCGACGGCAAATCCGGCTTCCAGGTCTATCGTGAGTTCAGCCTCGTCGGCAGTCCCACAACACCGTAACCATCCTCAATGTGAAATCGCGACTTTCGATCTTCGTCTCCACTTGCAAACTCAGGTGCGCCGCGTTGCTTGCGGTTTCAACCCAGTTCGCCCAGGCGCAGGTTGCCGCTCCGTCGGATTACCTCGCTCCCGTCGTCGGCGAGCTCGAAAAACAATCGCCGAAGAACCGCACGGTCACCATCGTCTTTCACGGCCACAGCGTTCCGTCGGGATATTTCAAAACGCCGAGGGTGGATTCGCTTCACGCCTATCCAAATCTGTTGCGCGTCGCGCTGGCGGAAAAGTTTCCGCACGCGGTCATCAACGTGATTGTCACGGCCATCGGCGGGGAAAATTCGCTGAAAGGCGCGGCACGTTTTGACGCCAACGTGCTCACGCACAAGCCTGACGTGCTGTTCATCGACTACGCGTTGAATGACCGGCGAACCGGTTTGCCGCAGGCCAGGGCGGCGTGGGCGGGGATGATTCAAAGAGCGCAGGCCGCCGGTGTGAAAGTGATTTTGCTGACGCCGACGCCGGATCAATCCGCAAAGCTCGATGATCCGTCCGATCCATTGAATCAGCACGCCGAACAGGTCCGTGCGCTTGCGGCGGAGCATCGCGTCGGCCTGGTTGATTCCCTTGCGGCATTCAAAGCGGAAATCTCCCGCGGCACGGCTCTGGCCGGGTTGATGGCGCAGGTGAATCATCCGAACGCGCGCGGGCACGAACTGGTCGCGGCCGAGTTGGTGAAGTGGTTCCCAAATTCTGAAGCCGCCCGACGCTGAATCGTTCCCGCAGCACCTTTTCATCGGTGTCATCCGGGGCTTTCCGCAACCGGTCTCGAATTGAAAGTTGCTAAGGCTGAAATTGAACTGGGGATATAGCCTGCCAGTGTTACAATTTCCTTAGAGGCGCTCCCCGGGCGCTTCAACCGAGTGAAAGTCATCCCAGCCATGAAACCGCCATCACCCCGCCAAAAGATAATGCTCGTCCTGCTCGCAGCGCTCCCACTCGGATGCGCCGCGCAGGCGACTCCGCCGCCCGGTTACAAGCTTTCGTGGGCGGATGAGTTCGACGGCACCGCGCTGGACACGACGAAGTGGGATTACCGCACGGACAGCAAGCACTGGAGCACGCAGCTTCCGGCGAATGTTACAATCGCGAATGGCGTGCTGAGTTTGAATCTGAAACAGGAAACGGTGCCTATAAACGGGATGCAATACTCCGGTGCTGGTGTGATCAGTAAACGGGCATTTCGATACGGCTACTACGAGACGCGAATGAAGACGCCGCCATTCTCGGGCTGGCACACTTCATTTTGGATGATGAAACACGACGGTTCCGGCGGGACCGGATCGGGCGCGACGATGGTCGAACTCGATGTGATCGAGAACGACTCGGTCAGCCCGCTGAAATACGGCGTGAACACGCACAAGTGGAACCCGACGCCGCATCAGACATTTGGCGGAAAGACCGTGAACACGCCGTCGTTGCCAGCGGCCTTCCACACCTACGGCTGTGAATACACGCCGCTGGCGATCAAGTATTACTTCGACGACACGCTCGTGCAGACCGTGGATGCCACGCAGTTCCCGCACGGCGACGTGAACATCTGGCTCACGTCGATCGCGTCGTATCTCGGCGGCACGACGGCGGTTTCGGGGACAGCGTCCACACGGCGCAGTACGAATATGCACGTTTGTACGAGGCGCAGTCGGCTCCGCCCACGGTGACGTGGACAACGCCGAGCACGAACGCGGCCGGCTCCATGCCGCTGGGCAACGGCGACATCGCGCTGAATGCGTGGGTCGAGTCCACGGGCGACCTGCTTTTTTACATCGGCAAAAGCGATTCATGGGAGGACAACTCGCGGTTGGCGAAGGTCGGCCTCGTGCGGGTAAAGCTCACGCCGACGCTGCTACCAAGCGGCGCGACGTTCGAGCAGCGGCTTGATCCGTTGCGCGGGGAGATGATTGTCACGGTGAAACCAAGCAGCGGCAGTCATACCGTCGCCCGCGTGTGGGTCGATGCGAACAAACCGGTGATCCACGTCGCAGTGAACAGCCCGAGCGCGGTCACGGCATCGGCATCGTTCGAGCCGTGGCGGACCGCGCAGACAACGATTGCCAGCGAGGCGAGCGACATCAACTACGGCAACCCGGCCGGAACCACGCAGGTCGTCGAGCCTGACACCGTGCTCACCGGAATTACGGACGGCGTCGGCTGGTATCACCGCAACTCACGCTCGCTTGGGCCGAACGAGACGATGACGTTTCAGGATTTGCAGGGCGCGCCGACTTTCAGTGACAAAATTCTCGGGCGGACTTTCGGCGCGTTGATCCGCTCGGGAACGAGCGGGATCCGGACGAACGACCAGACGCTCACGACTCCGTCAGGAACGAGCCAGCGGTTCGATATTTACGTGCTGACGAAGCAGCCGGCGACGGAAGCAGAGTGGCTGGCGGCCATCCGGGCGTCGTATGCTTCCATCGAGTCCACGGCTTTCAGCACGCGCTACACCGCGCATCTCAACTGGTGGCAGACGTTCTGGAACCGCAGTTACATCGCGATCACGCCAGGCGTCGGCGCGACCGATCTTTCCGCGCCAACCGAACTCGCGACCGGCTACTCGTTGCAACGCTTCGTGACGGCCTGCGCGGGACGCGGATCGTATCCCATCAAGTTCAACGGCTCCCTTTTCACCGTTCCGTGGTCGGGTAAACCGGGGGACGCGGATTACCGGCAGTGGGGGCAAGGTTACTGGTGGCAAAACACGCGGCTGCCTTACGCGGCGCTTTGCACGTCCGGCGACTTCGACATGCTGCCGTCTCTGCATCGGATGTATCTCGAAGACGTGCTGCCGGTCGCCCGATACCGGGCTGGGTATTACTACACCGATCCGAAATTCGACGACGCGTGTTACATGACCGAGGTGACCTATCCGTGGGGCGCGGTCTTTTCGACCTCCTATGGCTGGACGACCCCGGCGGCGCAGCGCTCCGCGGGCGATGGCAAACTGCAGAGCGGTGGATGGCACAAGCGGGAATGGGTGGGGGGACTCGAGCTGATGTTCATGATGCTCGACTACTACGACCACACCGGCGACGAGCCGTTTCTGACCGGGCAACTGATCCCGGCGGCCATGCCGATCGTCCGCTGGTTCGACCGTTATTACACCACGGGCACCGATGGGAAGCTGGTGATGAATCCATCGCAGGCGCTCGAGACGTGGTGGACCTGCACCAATCCGATGCCGGAGGTCGCGGGGTTGCAGGCCGTGGTGGGACGCCTGCTGGCGCTGCCCGCAAATCTGCTGTCGGCGTCGGACCGCACTTACCTGACCACGTTCCAGGCGAAGATTCCCGATCTCCCGACGCGCGTGGTCAGTGGCACGACCATGCTCGCGCCCGCCCAGAGTTATTCGAGTAAGAACAACTCCGAACTGCCCGAGCTTTACGCCGTTTATCCGTTCCGGCTCGCGTCGTTTGAAAAAGCGAACGCCGAGCAAGCCATCGCGGCTTACAGCGCTGCGGCGAGCGGAGACAAAGGCAACGTCGGGTGGCGGCAGGACGACATTTTCCTCGCCTATCTCGGCCTTGCGAACCAGGCGCGCACCAATCTCGTGTCGCGCGTCCGGCAAAACAACACGACCTACGACTGCCGCTTCCCGGCGTTCTGGGGGCCGAACTTCGACTGGATTCCCGACCAGTGCCACGGCGGCGTGTTGATGAAGGCGACGCAGGCGATGCTCTTGCAAAGCGAGGGCGACAAGATTTTCCTGCTGCCCGCGTGGCCGTCGGATTGGAATGTTGATTTCAAACTGCGCGCGCCGAAGCAGACGACCGTCGAGGGCACGGTGCAAAATGGAGTGCTGACCGCGTTGAAAGTCACGCCCGCCTCGCGCCGCGCGAACATCGTGCTGCCGGTGGGCTACACCGATCCGGAGGTGCCCCAGGTGTATCCGGTGCTGCCGCTGGCCTGGGGCGCGGCCACTACGATTTCCGGCGAGACCGACGTGCTCACGGCGGGCGTGCTGCGATACGCTTACGCCCTCTCGAACACGACCGCCACGGTGAACAGCGTTCCGTTCGCGGCGGGCAACAGCACCACGGCACTCGGCACGGACGTTACGCTGGGAGCGTGGGATTCAAAGGTCAGCAGCGCCTACGCCGGAACAGCCGCGCCTTACACCGCACTCACCGCCAGCTACCAGAATCTGCTCAAAGGCGGCGTCTTCACCAACGCGGCGACTACCGCCACGGTCACGCTGAACAACCTCGTCGCCGGGCATTCGTATCTCACGCAGTTGTGGGTGAATGACAGCCGCACGACAGGGATCCCGCGCAATGCGGTGTATGCAAGCGGAACCAGCGCGGTCACGCTTGAATACAACGTGACGAACATCTCCGGCGGCGTGGGCCAGCATGTGGCCGGGCTGTTTGTGGCCGACGAGATGACCGAGGCGCTCACGATCACCGGAAACGCATCAAGCCAGTTCAACGCAATCCAGGTGCGCGACGTGACGAACGTCGGCTTCTGGACCGGTGCCGCCGGTACGACGTGGGACGCCGCGACAACGGCCAACTTCGCCAGCAACGCTTACAACGCGCCGCTCGCGCTGGCGACATCCGCCACGGCGAGTCTGCCGCTGAACTCGCTCACATTCGCCGACGCGTATTGGGACAACGACCTGGCGACGGCAGTCAGCGGCTCGTCGGTGAATATCGCGACCGGCGGCGTCTCGACCGGCACGGTTTATTTTCACAACTGGATGGTGCCCTGCACCGTAGCCAGTTCCGATGCGAACGGCATCAAAGACGCGACCACGGTGCGCGTCGCGGGCGGCGGTCTCGTGACGCTCGCGGGCCGGCACGCCTATACCGGGCCGACGCTTGTCGTCTCCGGCACGCTCATTCTCTCCGGCACGCTCGCGGGCTCCGAGGTCACGGTAAAAAGCGGCGCGCGTTTTCAAAACAACGGCCTCGTCTCAGGCAACGTCGTGGTCGAACCGGGCGGCACGCTGGCACCGCCGGGGACCATCGGCGGCAACCTCATCAACAGCGGGACCGTCGTGCTCACCGGCAGCGACGTGCTGCAGGTCGGCGGCACCTTTACCAACAACGGCACGGTCGATGTGCGGACGTGGAGCGGCACGCTGCCGCAGGGCATGATCAACAACGGCACCATCCTCGGCACGCCGCCGTCGGTGCAAATCTTCAGTCCGACAGCCTCATCGATCACGCTGGCGAGCGCGGCGACCGGTCTGCGGATGCGCGCCACGGTCACCGACCCGGGATATTTCGGGACGCCGGTCATGGCATGGACAAAGATCCCCGAGCTTTCCGGGACCGGCACGGTGACGTTCGGTAACGCGGCGTCGCTGCAAACAACGGCGACCTTTTCGGATGAAGGGCTTTACGTGCTGCGGTGTGATGCCACGACCGGCGCGGGCACCGGCTCGGCGCAGGTCGTCGTGTCGGTCAACACGCCGTTCACCATGTCGTTCCGCGACGGAGTCAACGGCTACTCGCATCCGGCCACGTTCATCCGCGGTGACACCGCGACGTGGAACTCCGGGCTGCGCGATCAAATGCTCGTCGGGCGCAATAACGGCGGCGGGATGCGGACGCTGCTTTCCTTTGATGTGAGCGAGGTTCCCGCCGACGCGACTGTCACGGGGGCACAACTCGATCTGTGGACCGCCGCTAGTGGCGTAGGAACGAGCATTGGCCCGTTGTCGCTGTGCAAACTGCTGGCCGATTTCACCGAGGGGACGGGCAACGGCACGGTGGCGACCAGTGGCACCGGGACCGGAGCCGATTGGAAGTACCGCACCAATGGCACGGCAAATCCATGGGCTGCTCCGGGCGGCGTCGCCGGCATGGATTTCGAGGGCGCGCCGTTGAGCACCCTCCTCGCGTTCGATCCTTCCACAACGGGGACTGGCACGCAGCAGAGCTTTGCGTCGAGTCCGGCGTTCGCCGCAGCGGTCGGGAGCGCGGTGACGGCGGGCGAGCCGCTCCGCCTTTTCGCTTATCTCACGACTGATGGAAGCGGGGGCAACGTCTATGTCCGTTGGTGTTCGGACGATTACGCGACGGCAGGCTATCGTCCGCGACTTACGGTTTCCTACACCACGAACGTCGCGCCCGCAGTCACCACCGGCACCGCTCCCGCTGCGGTCAACAGCGTCGCCGCAGTTCTCAGCGGCAGCGCCGCGAATGCTCTCGGAACCGCGTGGACAAAGGTGAGCGGGTCGGGCAATACCGCGTTCGCGGACGCGGCGCAACCCGCGACAACGGTGACTTTCGATGCGTCCGGCGAATACGTGCTGCGCTTGTCGGGGAGCAACGCGTTCGGCGAAGTTTTCAGCGATCTTGCGGTTTCCGTCGCGCCGAATCCCGGCGTCTTTTCCGACTGGCAGGCGGCGCAATGGCCTGGCGAGACTGACGCAAACATCGTCGGCCCAAGCGCCGATCCCGAGCGGGACGGCATCGCGAACTTGATGGAGTGGGCGACGCTCTCCGATCCGAAGTCCGCTTCGCCAGCGATCGGAAAGCTCGCGAGAAAAGGGAGCGCTCTTGAGTTCAGCTACAGCCGCCGCAAAGCAGCACTCGGTCAGGCGACGTTCATAGTCGAGTACAGCGACTCGCTCGCGCCCGGAGGCTGGAGGAGCGAGGGCATCGATCAAGAACCAAATCCGTTCTTCGACGACGGCACGCTTCAGATTATGAAAATCGCCGTGCCCGCCTCCGCAAATGGCAGGCGCTTTGTCCGCCTGAAAGTCACCCAGAAATGAACCAAACTCCTCCCAACTCCCTCGCCGTTGTGCCATGAAAAAAAGTCTCCTCGTTTGTTCTCTGCTTCTCCTGGTTTCCGCCGCTGCTCAGGCGGCGACGGTGCTGGTTGAGGCAGAGTCTTTTGCCAATGCCGGCGGCTGGAAACTCGACACGCAGGCGGTCGAACAGATGGGATCGCCCTACCTGCTGGCGCACGGAATGGGTGTGCCCGTGCTCAGCGCATCCACGACGGTTTCATTTCCCGCGGCCGGGCGCTATTACGTCTGGGTGCGTAGCCGCAACTGGGTGCCGGACTTTACCGGTTCACAGGCTCCCGGCCGGTTCAAGGTCGCCGTGGATGGAACTCAACTCGCCGCGGAGTTTGGCGCTGGCACGGGTTTGTGGCATTGGGAGTCGGGCGGCAGTGTCACGGTCGGCGCCAATGCAACCGTGGCGTTGGTGGATTTGACCGGGTTCGATGGCCGGTGCGATGCGATTGCATTCATCCAGGGCTCCAGCCAGCCGCCTCCCGACGGTGGACCAGAACTGGCGGCGTGGCGGGCAGCGGCTTTCAATGAATCCGCCAATCCACCTGTGACACAGTCGTTCGACTGCGTCGTGGTCGGCGGCGGCGTTGCCGGTTGCTGCGCCGCCGTGGCAGCCGCCCGCTCGGGGATCACCGTGGCTTTGGTCAATGACCGACCAGTTCTTGGCGGCAACGCGAGTCAGGAAATTCGTGTCGCGCCGCGCGGTGAACCACGCCACTCCATTGTATTGGAACTTGGCGGAACCGAGAACGGCGGGACTTCTGCCGGCGACGATGCGCGCCGCCTGGGCATTGTTCAGGCCGAACCCAACATCACCGTGTTCATGCCCTCGCGAGCCTACGGCGCGGGCATTGATCTCACTCGGAAAATCACCCACGTCGATGTGCGCCACGCGCAGACCGGCGCTCGCACGCGGTTGCAGGGCGCGATGTTCATCGACTGCACTGGCGACGGCTGGGTCGGCTACTGGGCCGGGGCCGATTACCGGATGGGTCGCGAGGCGCTTTCGGAATTCGGCGAGACGCTCGGCATCCCGCAGCCGCTGGTCGCCGATTCCATGACCATGGGCAGTTCCGTGATGTGGTCCACGACGACCACCACCGGATCGAGTTCGTTCCCGGCCGTGCCGTGGGCGATGGCGGTTTCGGGAACCAACAAAGCCACCAGCGGAGGCTGGGAGTGGGAATACGGGCTCAGCCTCAACACGATCACCGATGCGGAAGCGATCCGGGATCATCTGCTGCGCGCCGTTTACGGAAATTTTTCAAACGCAAAAAAGGACAGCGCGAACGCCAACCGTTACCTTTCGTGGGTTGCCTACGTTCCCGGGAAACGGGAGTCGCGACGGCTGATGGGCGATCACATTTTGATCGAGAGCGATGTCCGGAACAAAGTCTATTTCGGCGATGAAGTCGGTACGGCAACATGGGGCATCGATCTTCATTACGAAACCGCCGTCAGTTATCTCACCTGGTATAACTCGACCCCCGTGGGGCGCTGGTATTTTCCGTTCCGCTGTCTTTATTCCCGCAACGTCCCGAACCTCATGATGGCAGGCCGCTGCATCAGCGTCAGCCATGTCGGTCTGGGAAGTCCGCGGGTCATGAACACCGGCGGCCAGATGGGCGTCGCGGTCGGTTACGCCGCTGCGATCTGCAAGCGGTATGGCATCGAACCGCGCGACATTTACCGCAGCGCGGAACGCACCACCGAACTCAAGAACTGGATTCTGGCCGGAGTTCCCGGCGGAACCTGGCCGCAACCGGCCTCGCGAGTGACATCGGCCATTCTCGACAACACCGATGCCGTTCCCGCCGTGCGCGTCACCGGCGACTGGACGGCTGACACCACGGGCACCGGTTATTACGGATCGAACTTTCTGCACGATGGCAACGCGGGGCAGGGGACCATGCGGGTTGCGTATACGCCCACGCTGACGCTTCCCGGCCAATACTCCATCGCCCTGCGCTGGCCTGCGGCTGCCGGCCGGGCAACGAACACGCCTGTCTGGATCTGCTCCAACCCCGAGGCTCCAGCGCTCTCCTCAGCGGCTCCGGTCACGATCCGCAATGCGCAGCCGGACACTTCATTCAGCCCCGGCGAAATGCTCGTCGGCAGTTTTGCCGGCGGCGATTCCGCGCGCGGCCTTCTCCATTTCGATCTCTCGACGATCCCGGCCCACGCGGTGATCGTTTCCGCCGAACTCCAACTCCCGATCAGCGCCCGCGATGCCGAGTCCGGCGCGGGGCTTGCGGGAGCGGAGGGCTTGCGCGTGTATCGGGTGAGCGAACCGTTCACGCCGGGCGAGGTCACATGGAACAGCCGGGCCACCGGCACCGCCTGGTCCACGGCTGGCGGTTCGTTTGATCCGGGCGCGCTCTCGACGCTTGCCGCTCCCGTCAGTCCCAATGTGGTGACAGCCGGCGACGCGTTTGTTTTTCCAAAGACCGAAGGACTGACGGCCGCGGTCACGAGCGCGCTGGGGACCGGCACGACGCTTGATCTGATCGTTCGAACTCCATCCCTCGAAACATCTTCCACCACGCGCAGCCTCTACCGCTTCGGTGCCGCCACGCTTGTCGTGAAATACTTCGCGCCTCAACTTCCCGCGACCTGCACCGTCAATCAGCAGACAAACGGCGGCCAATGGGTGACGTTGGGCGGTTACGATCTGCCGCCGGAAGGAGCCACGGTGATCATCGGCAACGACAACGCCAACGGCACCGTGGTTGCCGATGCCGTCCGATTCGTGAGCCTGACCGCCTCCACGAGCGATGTGGACAACGACGGCCTGCCCGATTGTTGGGAGCTTTACTATTCCAAATCCGAGACCGCAGCCGATCCCGATGGCGATCCCGATGGCGACCTCTACTGCAACCTTTACGAATTCTCGGCGGGAACAAATCCGCTGGATTCCCGTTCGGTTCCCACAGGGCCGCCGCCAGCACCAACGGTCAGGATCGTGAGCCCTGCCGGCCGGCTTGTCACGCTGCCCCACGCCACCCCGTGCCTGCATGTCCAGGCCGCTCTTGGCAACTATTGCGTGCCCAATTCGATCACGATCAACTGGACGCAACTCTCAGGCCCCGGCACGGTCACCTTTGGCGATCCAACCGCCGCCGACACGACCGCGCGGTTTTCCTCGGACGGCCTCTATGTGCTGCAATGCAGCGCCGCGAACATCTCCGGCACCGGCACCGCGCAGATCACGGTGGCCGTCAATTCGATGCTCACGTTTTCCCTTCGCGAAGGGGTCAACGGCTACAGCCACACGGCGACTTTGATCCGTGGCGACGGCACCTCCTACCAGAACATGAACTCCGGCGCGCGGCCCCTGTTGATAGTCGGAAAAACCAGCGCGGGCCTTCGCTCAGTGTTTTCCTACGACCTGTCCGCCCTGCAGCCGGACGTCAGCATCCAGAGCGCAAAGCTCGATCTCTGGACGAGTTCCGAGGCCGGCTCGGGCACGGTCGGAACTCTGGAAATCCACGCGCTCAACGGCACTCCCGTCGAAGGAATTGGCGATGGCGTCAACGCCACCAGCGGCTCCGGAACCGGCGTGACCTGGATCACCCGCGACGGGCAGACCGGCACCGGCCATTCATGGACAACGCCCGGCGGGGATTTCAGCGGCACCGTTCTTTCGAGCGTTCCCGGATTCAGCGGGACAAACACCAACGTCCAGAAAGCATTCAGCGCGACCACCAACTTCACGAGCGCCGTGCAATCCGCCGTGTCGGCCCGCCAGCCGCTGAACTTCTTAATTTACGCGCCGACCAGCGAGGCCGGCACAGCCGCGAACCAATACACCCGGATCAGTTCCGACGACAACACCAACGCCGCGCAGCGTCCGCTGCTGACCCTGACGCTGTTCGGGAACTACGCGCCGGAGGTCGCCTGCGGAGCCGCACCGCCGGCAAGCAGCGGCATCGCGGCTGCGCTCAGTGGCACCGTGACGAATTCCGGCAGCGGCACGCTCACCTCCGCGTGGAGCCAGGTCAGCGGCCCCGGCACGGCTAGCTTCGGCAACTGCTCGCAACCGGCCACGACGGTGACTTTCAATGCGGGAGGCAATTACGTGCTGCGCTTGTCAGGAAGCAACGCGGCTGGCGAAACATTCAGTGAGATGGCAGTCACCGTGATTCCGAATCCACGCGTGTTCGCCAACTGGCGGGCGGCGCAGTGGCCCGGCATCACGGATGCGAACATCATTGCGCCCGACGCCGATCCCGACCGGGACGGGATCGCGAACCTGATGGAGTTCGCGTTGAGCACTTCTCCGACCGCTCCGAGCCGGTTCACGCCTGCGATCGTCGCATCGGGCACCAGCCTTGAATTCATCTACGCCCGCAACCGCACCGCTGCAGGCGTGACTTTCCAGGTCGAGTGGAGCGACTCGCTCGCGGCGGGAAGCTGGAGCGCTGCGGGCGTGACGGAGAGCGCCGTGGTTCCTGAACCGAATCCCGATCCGTCGCTGCAAACTTTCAGAGCCATCGTCCCGGTGGGCGGAAAAAAGAACTGTTTTGTCCGGCTGAAAGTAACGCAGCCTTGATCGAACAGGCCGCTTCGGCGACAACACACCGAACCCCAACCCGCCAAAACGCTTCATGCGCCTCCGCATCACACGTCCATGAGAACCATCGCAGCACTCCTCTTCGCCGCGCACGTTGCCGTTGGCGCCCAGGATTTTGACATCAGGCAATACGGCGCAACCGGCAACGGCACTGCGATGGATACCGCTGCGATCCAGAAAGCCATCGATGCCGCGGCAGCTGCCGGCGGCGGGACGGTGGTCTTTCCGCCCGGGACTTACCTCAGCGGTTCGGTCTATCTGAAGAGCCACGTGAAACTACAGTTGGACCTGGGTGCGACGCTGTTGGGAAGCCCGCGCCGGGCCGACTATCGGAAGCTGCACTTTTATGGCCTGCTCCTGGCCAACAACCAGGAGGACATCGGGATTTTCGGGAAAGGCGTCATCAACGGCCAGGGCAAAATCCTTGCCGCGGACGCGCCGGGTCCGATGATGGGAGCGGGCATCCCTTACGCCAGGGAAGGCGAGCGGCCGGTGCTCATCAGTTTCCTCAACTGCCGCAACGTCACCGTCCGGGACATCACCCTCAAGGAGAGCGCGTGCTGGGTGCAGGTTTACCGCGACTGCGAGAATGTCACCCTGGAGAACCTCACCGTCCGCACCATGTCGGCAGTCACCAACGACGGCCTCGACATAGACGGCTGTTCGCACGTTGTGGTAAGGGGGTGCGACATCGACTCGGAGGACGATGGGATCTGTCTCAAGTCGAGCCGCAAGGCGTGCGATGACATCCTGGTGGAAAACTGCCGCGTGCGCTCCAGTTGCAACGCCTTGAAGTTCGGCACCGCCTCAGCCGGGGGGTTTAAAAACATCACGATCCGCAACCTGGAGATCTACGACACCTACCTCTCCGCGATCGCGCTGGAGAGCGTCGATGGCGGTGCGCTGGAAAACGTGAACATCTCCAAGATTAAAATCACCGACACGAACAACGCGCTCTTCATCCGGCTCGGACACCGCAACGTCAACGGGCCGGTCGGGTCGCTTCGCGGCGTCACGATCAGCGATGTCACCGCCGAGATTCCCAACCGGCCGCGTGAGCAGATGAACAAGTTCCCGCCCGGCTGGCGGCACATGTGTAATACACTCATCACCGCTTCAATCACCGGTCTTCCGGGGAACCCGGTGCGGGATGTCACGCTCAGGAACATCTCGATCCTTTACGGCGGCATCGGCAGCACTCCCAAGCCAGACCATCACCGCATCGACAACCTGGACAACGTGCCGGAATGCGCGGAGCAATACCCCGAGTCGAAGATGTTTGGAACGCTGCCCGCATGGGGTTTTTACTGCCGCCACGCCGAGGGCATCAAGTTCGAGAACGTCACGCTCCGGGTGAAAGGCAAGGATTACCGCCCCGCGCTCGTGTGCGATGATGTGAAGGACATTCTGCTGGATGGATTCCGCGTCCAGTCGGCCGGAAGCGAGCCGGTGATCGTGCTCAAGGACGTGCAGGGGGCGACGATTCGCAACAGCCCCACTCCGCCGGGAACCCGTCGCTTCGTCGAAAAAATGGGCACCACGCAAGAGGTGAGAGGCCCTTAGTCAACCTGTTACAACCGCCCAATGACAACGCCCGCACCAAGGAAAAGACGTCCGATGAAACAATTGCTCCTCCTGTTGTTGTTAACCACGCCGGCGTTGGCGAATGACTTGGAAACGCAGTTTGCGAATCCGCCCGACTCGGCGCGTCCGTGGGTCTGGGCGCACTGGCTGCACGGAAATGTGACGCGCGAAAGCATCACGCGCGATCTCGAGGCGATCAAGCGGGTCGGATTGGGCGGGGTCACGATGTTCGATGTCGCGCAGCCGGGGATTCCGCCGGGGCAAAATCCTTACATGAGCCGAAACTGGCAGGAGTTGTTCGCCCACGAGATCGCCGAGGCCGGACGGCTGGGGCTCGAGGTGATGAGCCAGAACGGTGCCGGCTACAGCGGCAATGGCGGGCCGTGGATCAGCGCCGAACTGGGATCGCAGATGATCGTGGAAAGCGCGGTTCGCGTGAACGGCGGCCGGCATTTTTCCGGCAAGCTGCCGCAGCCCGAAGCCAACGGCGGGTTCTATCGCGATGTCGCCGTGCTGGCCGTGTGCGAGACGGAGGCGCAGGGGAAGTTCAAGCTCGACGGCCTGGACATGAAGCGGCTCGTCTGGCTGAACTACATTCGCTGGAAGGGGACACAAAGCGCGCCGCTCGATGCGAAGGTGGACTCCGCGGTTTGCATTTCGCCGGAAAAGATTGTGAATCTGACCGGAAAAATGGCTGCCGACGGCAGGCTCGAATGGGACGCGCCGGCTGGTGGCGACTGGACGCTCCTGCGCTTCGGCCACACCTGGACCGGCCAGAAAACGCTGCCCGCACCCCCGGAAGGCGAGGGGCCCGAATGCGACAAGCTCGACAAGCGAGGCATCCAGACGCATTTCGATCACGTGATGAAACGGATGGTGAAACTGGCGGGGCCGTCGGCGGGGAAAACATTTGCGTCCTTCTTCGTGGACAGTTGGGAAGCCGGCGGCCAGAACTGGACGGAGAAAATGCCGGAGGAGTTCAAGCGGCGGCGCGGGTATGACATCATCCCTTATCTCCCGGTGATGACGGGCCGCGTCGTGGGAGACCTTCAGACTTCGGAACGCTTCTTGTACGACCTGCGGCAGACCGTTTCGGAACTCGTCACGGAAAACTTCTGGGCCGAGATGCAACGGCTCTGCCACGAACAAGGAATGAAGATCGCCATCGAGCCTTACATCACGACGGGCAACGACCTCGACGCCGCCAATTTCACCGACGAACCGATGGGCGAATTCTGGAGTCAGCCGTTCCAGCCGAACGACTATCGCAACACCGTCAAGGCGGCGGTTTCCGTCGCCGATCTGAACGGCCAGATCATCGTCGGCGCGGAGGCCTTCACCGCCAGCGAGCAGGAACGCTGGCTCGCGCATCCGGCGAAACTCAAGGCGCTGGGCGACCAGATTTTCTGCCTTGGCTGCAACCGCTTCCAAATCCACCGCTTCGCCATGCAGCGGTTTCCCCAGCTCAAGCCCGGCATGACGATGGGAAAATGGGGCCAGCATTACGATCGGACCCAGACCTGGTGGGAATGGTCGAAGCCGTGGCACGATTACCTCGCGCGCTGCCAGTTCATGCTGCGCCAGGGGCCGGTGGTTGCCGACGTGCTGGCGGTCGTGCCGGAGGAACCGCTCTACCGGTTCGATCACAAGCCGATTGCCGGCCACGACTACGACGCCTGCGGGCCGGACCTTTTCAAACGCATCACCCGCGACGACGGCAATCCCGGCATGCGCTACAAACTTGTGACCGTCGATCACACCGGCACGATGACGCTGGCGAGGCTGAAAAAACTCCGCGATCTGGTTGCCGGTGGAGCCAGCCTGCTTGGAGAACCGCCCACGGCAACGCCCGGACTGGAGAACGTGCCAGCGGCGGACGAGGAACTGCGGAAGCTTGCCGCCGAAATCTGGGGCACGTCAGGTGAAACCGAGCGCACGTTTGGAAATGGCCGCGTTTTCCGTGGCATCACGCCGGCAGAGGCGCTGGCGCGGCTCGGCGTGCCGCCCGACTTCACCGGGCCGGAAAATGTGACGTGGATTCACCGGGCCAACGCCGGGACGGACATCTATTTCGTCGCGTCCGCATCGGACAAACCCGTGACCGCCACCTGCACATTCCGCGTTCACGGCAAGGCAGCCGAGCTTTGGGATCCGGAAACCGGCGCGATCCGCTCGCTGGATACTTTCCCGGCTGATGAACAGCGCGTGACCGCCCAAGTTCCGCTTGGGCCGAGCGGCTCCGCTTTTGTGGTGTTCCGCGCATCCAATCCGGCGACACACCCCATCTCATCCGCTCCGCGTGACGGCGGCGAAAAGGAATCTGCCGAACCGCGCCAGATTGCCGGGCCATGGACCTTGACGTTCCCCGCTGACAGCGGAGTCAGGCAGCCCGTGAAGTTCGACGAACTCATCTCGTGGAGCCAGCACGCGGATAACAACGTCAAACATTTCTCCGGCACCGCAGTTTATCGGAGCACCTTCAGCCTGCCTGCTGTCAAATCGCCAGTTTATCTCGACCTGGGTCGCGTGGAAGTGATGGCCCGTGTCCAGGTCAACAACCGTGATCTCGGAATCCTCTGGAAACCGCCCTATCGCATCGACATCACGGAGGCCATCAAACCCGGCGCCAACAAGCTGGAAGTCTCCGTGGTCAACTTATGGGTGAACCGCATGATCGGCGACGAAGCGCTGCCGCCGGACTGCAAGCGGGACAAGAAGGGGCTTTTGGAAAGCTGGCCGCAATGGGTGCTCGACGGGAAGACCAGCCCGGCCGGCCGCCGGTCGTTCGTGACTTATCCCCTGTGGAAAAAAGACGAGCCGCTACAGGACTCCGGGCTGCTCGGTCCGGTGATGTTGCGGTTCCCCGTGACGACCTTGCCGGATAAGAGTTGAAGGCCGGCATGTTTTCCGTGTGACTCTCGCATTTTATGAAAACCACCCGTCGCCTTCTCACCGCCCTGCTGTTCGTCCTGATGGCCGCGATCTGCGGTGCCGCCGATTTTCCGCAGAAACCCAACATCATCTACATCCTCGCCGATGATGCCGGCTACGGCGACCTCGGCTGCTACGGGCAGAAGAAGTTCACCACGCCGAACCTCGACCGCATGGCCGCGGAGGGGATGAAATTCACGCGGCACTACGCGGGTTCCACCGTTTGCGCGCCCTCGCGCTGCGCGTTGATGACGGGCCTGCACACCGGTCACTGCCGCGTGCGCGGGAACGGCCCCGGCTTCATCCCGGACACGGATTTGACGGTGCCGAAGCTGCTGAAGAGCGCGGGCTACACGACGGCATGCATCGGCAAATACGGACTCGGGTCGCCTCTGCCGGTGGATGATCCGAACAAAAAGGGCTTCGATCACTTCTTCGGCTACGTGGACACGACGCACGCGCACAACTGCTACACGACGTTCCTCATCCAAGACGGGAAGCGCGTGCCGCTGGACAACGAAATCATCCCCGGCACCGAGGGAAAAATCGAAGGCACCGGCGTGGCCACGCGCGAAGGCCGCCGGGAGTGGGCCCGCAGCTGATTGCCGACGATGTCCAGCGCTGGCTCGACGAGCGCGCCAACGAAAAAGACAAGCCGTTCTTTCTCTATTACGCGCTGAACCTGCCGCACGCGAACAACGAGGCGGGCAACGCGAAATCGCCGCTCGGCCACGGGCTGGAGTCGCCAAGCTACGGCGAGTTCGCGGGCAAGGACTGGCCAGATGTGGAAAAGGGGTTCGCCAGCGTGATGCGGTTCGTGGACGATCAGGTCGGCGCGGTCCTCGCGAAGCTCAAGACGCTCGGCCTCGATGAAAACACGGTCGTTTTCTTCACGAGCGACAACGGCCCGCACGAGGAGGGGTTGCATCGTGTCGCGTTCTTCCAGTCCAATGACGGACTCACGGGCAAGAAACGCGACCTTACCGAGGGCGGCGTGCGCGAGCCGTTCATCGCGCGCTGGCCCGGCAAAATCAAAGCCGGCAGCGTGAGCGAGCATAGCAGCGGGTTTCAGGATTTCATGCCGACCGCCGCGGAACTCGCGGGCACGAGCGTGACGGCGGCGTGCGATGGCATTTCGTTCGTGCCGGCGTTGCTCGGCAAGAACAACGGGCAGAAGCAGCACCCGTATCTGTTCTGGAACTTCATGGAACAGGGCGGCAAGCAGTCCGTGCTCCAGTGGCCGTGGAAACTCATCCATCTGAACACGGGCATTGTGGACGCGGGGCCAAAGAAAGCCGCAAAGAACAAGGCCGCAGCCGCGAAGCCGATGGAAGTCCAGTTGTTCAACCTGGAAGCCGATCCCACGGAGCAGAAAAATGTGGCGGCGGAAAACTCGGCAATCGTGAAGCGCCTCGAAGCGCCGATGCGGGAAGCGTGGAACGCTCCCTAACAGCAAAAGGCTCGCCGATTGTTCACGTTCGGATTTGTGCAGGTCGCGAACTCGCTGGCCGAGCTTCCGTGATCGAGACCGATGATTCCTCCGCCAGGAGCGGTGGGGACTGTGGCATCCCAAA
Organism: uncultured Verrucomicrobiae bacterium; assembly: GCA_963751395.1. GTDB lineage: Bacteria > Verrucomicrobiota > Verrucomicrobiia > Chthoniobacterales > Chthoniobacteraceae > CAVVUC01. The sequence continues at coordinate 1,647,660 of CAVVUC010000002.1, forward strand.
CCAAGCCGTTGTCGAAGGAGGTGGATTTGCAAAACCTCGGCAACGGTGAAGCCGGTGATGAATTAACCCTGCGCCATGCCGAGGCGCGAGGTGTCAACGATCAACGCGAGAAAAGGAACGGATTGGGGAATGCGGCTCCGATGCGTCCAAAATCTGCAATGTTTCCCTTCACGACAGTCAAATCACAGCGCAAATGCGTGGCTACCAGAAGTCCATCGATCAATATCAATGCGGGCTATACCAATTATTGAAGATATTGATTGGCTGGCTTCAGGCGTTGAGATATACTGGATATTAAAAGCAGGGGAAAATTGAACGATTTCGGCGAAAGAAAATCACAGACGAAAACGATGAACGAAGAGAGAGCACAGAACTTTCCAATCGCGTCTATCATTTCATTGAGCCTGATTCTTTCCTGCGGTGTAGCCGCCGCAAGCGGATCGAACGCGATCTCGACGACCTGCGATTTGTTAACACTGAACACCTATGAAAGCATTTCGCCTCTTGATTAAGTGCGGTCTTCCCCGCCGGATTGTCTTTTCCTTCACTGTGGCGTTTTGCCTTCTGCTGGCGGGCGTTGCTCCAGCCGCTTCGCTCGGCACCTGGGCAAAACGAACGCCGGGCACCGCTGAAAACATCAAGGGCATCGCCTTTGGCAACGGCACCTTTGTTGCCGTGGGCACCAAAGGCTGCATTGCAACCTCACCCGACGGCGTTAAGTGGACGAAGCGCAGCGCCGGGATTACGCGCGACTTCAATGACGTGACATTTTCGCAAGGCCGGTTCATCGCGGTCTGCAAGGCTCCCGACACCGGCTCAGGCGCAAAAATATGGATTTCAGACACCAACGGCGCGTCGTGGAAATACCGTGACACCGATGCGAGCGGTGATGTGATTACGCAGGGCCTGCACTCGGTCACTAGCGACGCGAACGGAAATCTAGTTGCCGTCGGCGGCGGATGGGCAGGTCAGGTGACTGTGTCGCACGATAACGGGACGACTTGGAATCGGAAGGCCGGAACATGGTCGCCATTTTATGGCGTGGTTTACGGGAAGAACCAATGGATCGCCGTGGGAAGTGGCGGTCCAATCCGCTCCATAGACGGCGGGACTACGTGGAATCAGTTTGCTGGACCAGATGGATTCAAGATCGCTTTTGGCGCGGGGCGTTTTGTGGTCACGCCAAGTAATTCCACAGGTCTCAAGTGGTCCCAGGACGGGCTCAACTGGAAGAACGCAACCAAAGCGTCTGAGTTCGCCTCGGACTCGTTTGGCTGGACCAGCGGATGCGTCTTTGCCGACGGAATGTTTGTAGTAACCGAGGAGTTCAGCCGCAACATCTGGACCTCAGAGAATGGGCGCGCTTTCAAGAAATGGGAGTCGCCTGGAACCGCGTACGCTTATCTGCTTGCGGCAGCTTTTGGCAACCGAACCTACCTCTGCGGCGGCTACAAAGGCCTGATGTGCGCCTCGCCGCCTTGGCTGCGCGCACGGCTCGGCGGTCCGTGGGATCATCCGTTCACCGCCTTCGACGCAGAGGACAGCCCGCCCAAAAAGATCGCGCTGCCGGAGTATCGCGTGAACACCTCTTCGCTGAACCTTCATCTGGAGGCGACTCTGTTTCACATGCCGACACTGAGCGCGGCGATGAGTTTCCGCCTGAGCTATACCAGCAGTCCCGTGGAGGATAGTGATACCTCCATTGGTCCGTTTGGGAAGAACTGGCGCTCCTCGTATGAGTCAATGCTTGGCAGTTTCGGGCAGGAGGTCCGCTTGATCACGGGCGGGGGCAACTCACTGTTCTTCACCACGCCAAATGGTGAGGATCTGAGCACGATCACCACAGGCAGTTTGAAGCTGGAAAGCCCGGCAGGCAGCCAGGATGAGTTAACATACTATGGTCCAACGACGGGCTTCAAGCTCGTCACCCGTGCCACACGCATGACGTATCATTATGCTGCCAAAGGCGGTCCAGGTGATGCCCTCTGGTTCCTGACGCGCATCGAGGATCGCAGTGGCAATGCGGTGGTCCTGAATGTGACCACCGACGCCGTTGGGGGGCGTGTCAACTCCGTCACCGATCCGGCAGGGCGTCAGCTTATTTTCAACTACAGCGCCGGTCGTTGCGTGAGTCTCCTGGCTCCAGATGGAAGGAGCCTGACCTTCACCTATGACAGCCATCATAACCTGAGTTCGATCTCGGACATGGCGGGCTACCAGGCAAAATACACCTATGATGAGGCGGGCTTTCTGAAGATCATGGATACTGCGGGTCGGATCAATCGCTTCGCATGGAAGGCACGGCCTGGTTATGAGGACAAAACCTCGGAGCAGGAAAATGCCGGTGACATGATCATCTCGACTGTCACCACCAGCAGCGGCAGCGTGATCAAGTATGAACTGCTCACCGATGGCGGCGTGAAGCGCACGGATGCCAGGGGCATGGCGACGGTGTTTAACAGCGCGGAGGGCCGCACCACAGGGATTACCAATCCGAAAGGCAGCCGCACGAAGGTCACCTTCAACGAGCAGAAGCTTCCGGCCAGTTTCACGGACGAACTCGGTAACGTAACCGAGGTCGAATACAACGACACGGGCAGCCCGGTGCTCGTGACGGATGCCGCTGGTCACCAAACTCATTTCACTTATGACGCACGCAGCAATCTCACCTCACGCACCGATCCGCTGCTGCGAAAATGGCAGTTCACTTATACCGGCAATAACAACCTCAGTTCCGCGCGCTCACCGCTGAATCACGTCACCAATTACGACTATCATTCCAACGGGCGCCTCTGGAAAATCACCGACCCGCTCTTAGGGCAGACGGTGCAGCTTTACAACGGCGAGGGTGATCTCACCAGTCAGACGGATGCTTCCGGGCAGACAACCACTTTCAACTATGATGGCGTGAGCCGCTGCACGGCCATGACGGACCGCGCCGGTCGTAGCAAGAGCATCCAATATGACGCAAATGATCGCATCACCCGCATTCAATACACCTCGGCTCCGGGCGTGCCGGAACGCGTTTTCAGTTATGATGCGTTCGGCCAGACAGGCTACACGGATGAATTGGGCAACATTACGGCCATCGCCCGCAACGACTTCGGCTACATCACCAGCATTACGGACGCGCTTGGCAATCTGACTCAGACGGATTACAACCCGGAGAACCTGCCCGAGCGCATAACCGATCCACTGGGGCGGGTGACCAGCACGGCCTATGATACTAATGGCAGGCCAATCAAAGTGACCGATCCACTGGGTCGCATCACGACCCGCGAATACAACGCGCAGGGAGGTCTGACCAAGCTGACCGATGCTCGCAAAGCAGCCACGACATTCACTTATGATGAAAATGACCGGCTGCTGAGCATGACCGATCCGCTGGGCAAGAAAGTGCAGCACGAGCGCGATGCATTGGGTCGCGTGACCACGACCACGAATGCACGCGGGGAGCAGATCCGTGTGACCTACGATGAAGATGGCCGCGTGACAAAGAAGGAGTCCAAAGCCGCCACGTCAGGCGCTGTCTTTGTGGAGGTGGCCGGCACTTCCATGGATGCGAACAGCAACCTCACCAGCCGGAAGGATGACTGGGGCACTGCCACCTGGACGTATGACGCCAGCAACCGCGCCACCGCCATCGCCTATCCGGGCGGCAAAAGCGCCCAGTTCACCTACACGGCCACAGGACAGATCGCGAGCATCACCTACCCAGGCGGACTGGTGGTGACTTACACTTATGATTCCTTCAATCGGCAGAAGATCCCTTCCGTCTTCCGCAGCGGATCGGAAGTGATCGGGGCCAAGGAACCAACGAGCAACGTGACTGCCATGTCCCTGTCTTTGAACAGCGAGACAGCGCAGGTCACCTATCAGCATGATTTTGCCGGCCGTCTCGTGGATGTCAGCCGCACGCTGCTCCCCGCCAGCGCTTCCACCATTCACAGCACCTACACGTATGACGCTTTGGGCAGACCGACGCGGATGAAACACGACGTGCCGGCAGGCACCGCGTTTGACTGGCTGTTGAGCTACGATGCCGTGGGCAATGTCATCACCGAAACCCATGACGGCGACGCGAACTCGCTGCCGCTCCTGCCTGTTCCCGCCGCCTTCACTTATGACCTTGGTGGTCGTATCAAGACCCGCGCTGGCGTGGCCCACACCTACGATGCCGATGGCAATCTGACCACTATCGCCGGCGGGCTTTTCCAGGCGACTTACACGAGCGAAAATCGCCCGTTATCCATCCAGCGCAAGATCGGAACTGAGACAGAAATCAGCAATCATCTCTATGATGGCAGCGGCATGCGGGTGCGCAGGCAGACAGGCGCGGAAACAATCCATTATCACTACGGACCTGGCAACCGCCTGCTCTTCACCACCGACGGTGCGGGCACCGTGCTCACCTCGTATGTGTGGAGCGATCGCGGTTTGGTCGCCGCCGTCAAAGGCACCTCTCTGACCACCGGTTTGCAGCACTATCTCACGGGGCGCTTGATGAGTGTCGTGGGCCTGACCGATGCCGCTGGCACCCTGCTGGCCACCTATTCCTATGATCCCCTGGGCCAGTGCGCGCGCCAGGTTCGGCAGGTTGGTTTTGTTGACGACAATCCCTTCACATTCGTCGGCGGACTCGGCGTGCTGGATGAAGGCGCGGGCCTCTACTACATGCGGCAGCGCTTCTACGATGCGCAGAGCGGGCGCTTCTTGCAGAAGGATCCTGCGGGCTTTGAAGGCGGCATCAATCTGTATGCCTACGCCTCCGGCAATCCAGTAAACGCCGTGGATGCCGCCGGGACTTGGGACGTAAACTGGGGTGTCTTTTGGAAGGGCACCAAGCAGCTTGCTTATGCTGCCGTCGGCGTCGGTGTCGTTGCGGTCAGCGCACCGGTTGGCGGGGCACTGGCCACAGCGGTGATGGTCATTGGAATCACCGATACGGCGCTCAATGCGGGTATTGGCCTGCTCAATGTGACCGGCGCAGTGCTTGACGCCAAGAACGCGCACAAAACAAGCGACCTCGACAACTTTGACAGCACCCTGAAAATTTTCGGCAACATGGGCGGTGCCATGTACACAGGTGTGAAAAGCGTGGCGACTGGCCAGGCGGTGAACGAAAAGGAATTGCAGGAGAACATGAACCTGGGCAGCAAGGTCGGCAGCACGGCCAACCTCGCCCTCGGACTTGTCCCGGGCAGCATTCCAGACGGCCATGTGCTGAACAGCCTTAACAATGTGATGACTGCTGACTCGATTGGTCAGGCTTACGGCGAATCCGCCGCCGTGCTCATCAAAGAGTCCCAGGAAGGCGAGCAGCCGGCTCCGCAGGCAAACGCTCCTGCCGACGATTCAAACCTCAACTGGGGCGGTAACGATTGATGCAACCACGGCAACCTTTTACCTGAATACTGCCATGAATCTCAAACTGCTTTTCCTTCCTCTCGTGCTGATCTTCTCGACGCAGATCGCCTCTGCCGTGCCCTCATCGTTTGCCTACGATCAGAACAATCGCGTCACCCAGGTGAACTACGCCGATGGACGTCAGGCCACGTTCACTTATGACGAGGTGGGCAACATCCTCACCATCGTCACACGCACTGTGCCAGCGCCGGTCGTCCTCATCGAGAGCCAGGTGCTCGGCAAGGTCGGTGCGGCCATCGACGACTATCAGATTTCCGTAATCAGCAGCACGGCTCTCATGAGCTACAGCGCCACCGGTCTGCCTGCCGGACTCAAGATCAACAAAGGCACCACGCCCAATCTCGACGGTAAAGGCGGCGGCGTGATCTACGGGACTCCGACCGTCGGCGGCAGGTTCACCGTCCAGTTGACCGCCAAGAACGCCGTCGGCACCAGCGCGCCCGCATCGCTCATCGTCGAAATCGCCAATCCGTTCGGAGACATCGAGGACGGTTTCAGCCTTGCCACCAAGGTCGTCGGCAACATCAATGCCTCCGCGATTGCCGGCGGCGACCTCGGCGGCCGTATCGACCTGCTCGTCACCAAGACCGGCGCGTTCACCGGAAAAGTCACAATGGGAGGCAAGATCTACAGCTTCAAAGGCTCGTTCAACGGCGAAACCGGCGGCAGCGGCCCGATCGCGATCGCGCGCCTCGCGCCATTGCCCGCGCTCACACTCAACCTCACCCTCGACCTGGCCGATGCCGATCGCGGCGCTGTCAGCGGCACCCTCTCCGACGGCACGATTGCCGGCACCGCGGGCATCGACGCCTACGCCTCCGTCTGGAACATCGCGCACATGCCCTCCGACTTCACCACGCCGCTCGGCGCGCTCTACAACGTCGTCCTTTATCCGTCGCCCTCGTTTGTTGGCGTTTCGAGCGTCCCGCAAGGCTCAGGCTACCTCCAGGTCAAGCTCGACAAGCTCGGCACCGCCACCATCACCGGCAAGCTCGCCAACGGCACCCCCGTCTCGGCCAGCAGCTTCGTCTGGGCCGATGGCACACTGCCTCTCTACGTCGCGCTCTACACCTCGAAGGGCAGCCTGTTCGGCAAGCTCCTCCTCGACGACGGCTTCGCCTTCGACACCATCGCCGACAACATCATCGCCGGCACTCTTGCATGGAGCCATCCGACCGTCCCCGGCCTCGTCTATCCGGCCGCCTTCGACTCGACCCTCGACGCTGTCGGCGGCGTTTACATCGCGCCCCTGAAGGGCTACCGCTTGCTCGACCTCGGCAACGGCATCACGCACCCCTCCGTCCGCTTCCAACTGCTGGACGGCGGCCTCACCGCGGACATCGACACCACCATCACCATCAGCACGACCAACCTCGTGACTTTCCCGGTGAATAATACGCACGCCCTCAAGCTCACCCTCACGCCCACCACCGGTCTCTTTAGCGGGTCTGTCACCGACCTGCCGCGGAAGCCCGTCACCATTCAGGGCGTGATTGTGCCCGCATTCGGCAGTGACCCAGCTTTTGGAGCCGGATACTTCCTGCTGCCCGGCGCCGCTTCCGGGAGCCAGACGCTCTCGGGCAGCGTTTTCTTCGGCAAACCTTAGCCGTGACTATTCAAACCCATGGATAGCTGAACAGCGGCCCTTGTCCGGCTGTGCTTGTCTGAATGACGAAGGCCGGCTGACGCTGCAGCCCGGAGATCGCCGCCATGCAGGGCTTGTGGAGCGCAGACTGCAACTTCCAACGAAAGCCACCACTGTCTCTGATTGGAGAAAGGGCACGCCGGCCTTGCGCAAATTGACCCGGTGACGCCGCTCCGCGTTTCCGACTGGCGCGTCGAATCGCTGGCGCGTGCCAACGGAAAGAAGTTCCCCGGCTGCGTGTGCGAGCTGACCACCTGGATCGGGCTCCAGTTCGTGAACAAGAATTCCGCCCTCGCGCGTGAAGAACATCGGCACCGCCAACGGCACCACGTTCAACGACGATCTCGCCTTCGAGGCGCTGACCAAGTTCCCGGTCGGTGTCGCCCCGGATGTCTGCCTCATGAACCGCCGCACGCTGGAGCAGCGTAAGCGTCCGCCGTGGCTCCACTGGACGATGAGGTGGGAGATTGCGGAGGCTGTGGGTTATGCAATCTACCACAGCGGCATTGGAGACTTCAGAGATTTTGAGACGCGACAAACGGGGACGCGTGTGGCTGAAGCCGAAGCGGCGCGAGGCACTGCTGGATGAGTTTGAGAAGAGTGGCATGAGCGGGGCGCAGTTTGCGCGGTTGACGGGGGTGAAGTATTCGAGTTTTCAAAACTGGGTGCAGCGTCGTCGCAGGACGCGTGGCGGACGTCAAGATGGCACGGTGATGGCGCAGCCCGGTGCGGTGCGTTTGTTTGAAGCGGTGGTCGAAGGAGGCGATCCCGGTGAAGCGCCGCCCGTGCTGCGGGCAACTGGTGTGGGCGGGCTGTGGATCGAACTGCCCGGCGGGAGCCGGATGTGCGTGCAGACGCCGGTGCAGATGCGCCTTGCGGCGGAAGTGGTGGTCATGGTTGCACAAAGTTCCCGCGCCCGATGCTGAGCTTTACCGGAGGGTTAAAGGTGTTTGTGGCGCTGGAGCCGGTGGACTTGCGCAAGAGCTTCAGCGGGCTGGAAGGTCTGGTGAGCGAGCGTCTGGGCGAAGACCTTCGCCAGGGGGCGCTCTTTGTCTTTACCAACCGCCGTCACAGTCGGCTGAAGATCCTTTACTTTGATGGCACTGGGCTATGGCTGCTAATCAAGCGGCTGGAGAAGGGAACCTTCTCATGGCCGAGGGTGTCCGATCCCGGGACGGTGAAGCTGAAGCTTGCGCCCGGGGCGCTGGCGATGCTGACCGATGGCATTGATTTGCGCGGGGCGAAGCTAAGGCCTTGGTATGAGCGGGAGTAAGTTCTGAAGCATCCCGGGATGCTTGAGGTGACAGATCGTTAAGTAAGTAACTAAACACATAAGATAACTCTTGGCCAGGTGACAAAGAGTTGCTATTCCTGTGCCCAACCTTGATGAGCCCGCGCGAAGAAGAGTTAACCAAAGAGCTTCAAGAAAGAGACGAGCAACTCCGGCGGAGTAATGAGCAGCTTGCGCTCGCCAATGCAAGGATTGCATTGCTGGAACAAAAGATCGACCTGCTTGTGCGCAGGGTCTTTGGCTCGCAGAGTGAGAAGCTCGATCCCGCGCAACTTCTGCTGCTCTTGCAAGGCATGGACGAGCCGGGAAAATCTCCCGAGCCTGTGGCCGAGGAGGCTCCACGGCGCTCGACGGGCCAATCGCCTCCGCGTGAACGCGGTCCACGGCTGCCGGAGCATCTGCCGGTGATTGAAGAAGTCATCGTCCCTGAGCCGGTCAAGCTGGCTCCGCAGGACTGGCGGCGCATCGGTGAAGAAGTCAGCGAGCGGCTCGACTACGAACCGGCGCGCTTCCTTTGCCGTCGCACGGTGCGCCCGAAGTATGTGCAGCGTGGTTTGTTGGACGCCGTGCCAGTCATGGCACCGTTGCCGGACTCGCTCCTGGAACGCAGCATCGCAGCTCCCGGATTACTCGCGCAAATCGTCGTGAGCAAGTATTGCGACCATCTTCCACTCTACCGGCAGGAGTCGATCTACTGGTCGCGCCATCAAGTCTGGCTGCCGCGGCAAACGATGGCCGAATGGGTCGGCCTGGCCGCGGAGTGGTTGCAGCCCATTTACCAACAAATCCGGCAGGAGGTTGTTAGCAGCGGCTACTTGCAAGTGGATGAAACACCCATCCGCTATCTTGCGCCGGGCAATGGCCGGACGAAGCTGGGTTATCTCTGGACCTATGGCGCGCCGCGGGGCGATGTCATCTTCCACTGGGAGACAAGCCGTGCGGCGGCATGCCTGGATAACATCATCCCCGCAGACTTCAGCGGCACCATCCAGTGAGATGGCTATGAGGCCTACGACTGCTTTGCCAGACGCCGCGGTGAAAAGATCCTGCTCGCAGGCTGCGCGGCCCATGTGAGGCGCAAATTTTACGACGCCCAGGAGCAGGCACCGAAGGTCGCGGGCTGGTTCTTAAGACACTTTCAAAACCTATACGCCCTCGAAGCCAAACTCAGGAAGGCGCGGGCCGGACCAAGGCTGCGGCAAGCCGAACGCGCGAGTCTCAGCCGGCCTGTGCTGATGCGGCTGCACCGTGCCCTGGTGCGGTTGAAAACCCGGCACCGCTACCTGCCCCGCAGCCTCATGGGCAAAGCCATCGACTACGCGCTCAATCAATGGCCCTCGCTGCTCGTCTTCCTCGAAGATGGCCGTCTGGAGATCGACAACAACCGCATCGAAAACGCCATCCGGCCCACGGCCGTGGGAAAGAAGAACTGGCTGTTCATCGGGGAAGCCAAGGCCGGCGGTCGCAGCGCCATCCTCTACACCGTCATCGAGAGCTGCCGGCGTCGGAATATCGACCCGTTCGCCTATCTCCGGGACGTGTTCACGCGCCTGCCCTCGATGACCAACTGGCAGGTCAAAGACCTCACGCCGGAGGCTTGGGCAAAGGCGCAGAAGCGCGCCGATCGACGCGCCGCAGCGTAAGCGTCGTAGCCCATCGGGCTATCACGCCTATGCTTCCGGATCAGACCTTGCGAAGCATCGTGTCAAGGGGAACCCCGGCAGACGCTTACGGAGCAGCTTCGCAAAAGCCGGACGAACGTCACCAGCGCGACGGGCGTTCCCACGCTGCCGGATTCAGTGGCCGGCGTGCCGATTGTGATCACGGATTCGATTACGAGTGCGGAGACTTAGTTTCAGAAAACATCATCGGTGAAGTAGAGGGCGTATTTGCCGCTGTCTTTCCACTGCTCGATTGGGTCCTTTTCGTTACCGGGTGAATTGGTCCCCGTGGCGCTGGGCACGGCCGAGGGTGGCGAGGGTTTCGAGGATTTCGGCGATGTCGGCGGTGCGGGCGCGGGCGAAGCATTTGGAGAGATCGGCGGCGGTGACGGACCGGCCTGCTGCGTGGAGCGCAGTTTCCGTGGCGCGGATGCGTTCGGCGAGCGGCTTGGGCCAAAGCATTTTAGATTTTGGAGTTTGGAGTTTGGAGTTCTTCGCCGGTGACTCGGGCAGGTCGAGGGCGGCTTGCTCGCTTCGCGTTCCGCGTTGTGCATTCCGCGTTTGGTAATCGGGACGCAGCCAGTGAATGACGCCGCGCTTTTCTTCGGCGGCGCGTTCGGCGTTGAGGGCGACGAGGCGTTCGAGGATTTCAGCGTCGGTCAACGTGGCGGGCCAGCCGTAGGCGGCGAACACGGCGGCGTCGAGGTCGTCGTGCAACTGCTTGAGCACGGAGACGAGGCCTTTGTCATGGATCGCCTTTTCCTTGTCGGTCAAGGTATCGGAGGGACGAGTTCCACGAGTCCCTGATGTTTCAGCCGCCGGGGAGGAATGGGGACTCGTGGAACTCGTCCCTCCGATGTTTTCGGCGTCGCGGATCTTTTCGAGCACGTTGTAAAGGCCGGTGAGGGTGAGGCCGTGCTGGGCCTGCACGCGCTTGCGGTGCGCGTCCAATTCCTCCGCCAGTTTGCGGATGCGCTCTTTCTCTGCCTCGCCGCAGAGCGGGAACGGAAACGGATCGAAGCAGCGCGATTTGTTGTAGCGAGGGCGATCTTCCAAAGTGCCGCCAGCAGCGAGTGCGTAAACAATGTGAATCCGGCTGCTCAACACGCCGAGGTAGAACGCATCATCAAGCGCAATGGCAATCACCATGTTGTCGGGCAGAACATCTCCGTCGAGGAATTGAAAGAACCGATGCTTCGCCGTTTCAACTGTCGCGATGTAGCGAACGAGCTTATCGAGTGCGGGCCGGAAGTCGCGGCGCGGCTCGCCGAAAATCCACCAGTTGTCGCGATAGGTCGCTCGGTTGTTGGCATCGCGCTCAGGTTTAACTCGATTGACGACCAACTGATAGATGGCGGGAAATCTCTGACGGACTTCGTCAGCGGAAAGGCCAAACAAATCAATGACCATCACCCCGCGTGGCGCATCGGTGAGGTCTTTGCCATTCCGGTAATATCGGATGTGCTTCTCCAAACCGAGAATCTTGCCGAGGCCAAGCTCTTTCGATTCTTCTGGCGTAACGAGGAAACCCGCGCCGTGAAGTTTCACGCCCGGACAGGCCAGACCATCGTTGGCTTTGAGCGCAACCACGCTGCTCACGTCGGCTCCAACGGTGAGGTCGGCAGAGATCTTTCCGATGTTTGACTTGAACGAAACCTTTTCCGAGCCGTCGTCCTGCGGTTCTTCGCCCGTCACTTCCAGCAATTCGCCGGGGTGTTCGCCCGCCGCGCCCACGGTCATGGCAATCCGCACCGCCGCGCCTTCCGCCGTGTCCACCCACGGATGATCGGGAATGGCAAAGAGGAGGGAGAGCGGCAACCCGGAGGGCTGATGGAAATTAGCCGGCGGTGAAGCGAAGCGGGAACCACCGGATTCCGCCCCACCCGTGGCATCCGCCCCGGCAGGGGCGGGGGAATCTTCCGGCACCCCTGCCGGGGCGCGACCAGTTTTCCGTGGAATCCGGTGGCTGACGCCACCGGCTAATTTCCGCAAGCCCTCCGGGCTTTCCGAACCGGTCAAATGCATCTGCACCACGCGGCGTGCAAAGGTCTGGCGCAGGCTGTTCGTGGTGATGAGGCCAAAGCGTTTTGCGCGTCCAGCGCGCATGAGTTCGGCGGCTTTGTGCCACCAATACAAAACGAAGTCGGCAGACTCCGGCACGGCGGGATAAGTGGCGCGGAGCGTTTCGGCGTAGCCATCGCCCAAATCTTCCCGCATCCGTGCCGTGCCAATGAACGGCGGATTGCCGACGATAAAATCCGCATCGGGCCATGTCGCCGGGCGAGGGTTGGCGTAGGTGAGCAGCGGCACGCGCTTGGTTTCGTCCGGCACTTTGCGTCCCGTCACCATGTCGGTCTTCGTGCTCTTGCGATCCCAGACGGTGATTTCCTTTCCAGCCTCGTCGCGGGCGGGTTGCGGTTCGCCGTCGTAGGCAAGCACGGCGTCGCGGCACTCGATGTTTTTGAAGGCGCGGAGAATCGGTTCGGGCGGCGTGCGCTTGCCGTGCAGCCGGAAATGCCATTGCAGGTAGCCGATCCAGAGCACGAGTTCCGCGATGGCAGCGGCGCGCGGATTGATTTCGAGTCCGAGGAACTGATGCGGATCGACGGTGTGGGTTTCGAGTTCCAGCTTGAAGTTTTCGCCGAACTGCGCGGCGAGGTCGAGGACTTCGCCTTCGAGCACCTTGAGTTGCTGGAGCGAGACGTAAAGGAAGTTGCCGGTGCCGCACGCGGGATCGAGCACCTTCAAGGCGCAGAGCTTCGCATGGAAGGCGTTCACGGCGTCGCGGGCTTCCCTGAGCCTGCCGGCGCGTGCGTGCGTGACGGCGGCGGCGCGGACGTTTTCCCATTCGGCGCGGAGCGGTTCTATGACGGTGGGCAGCACGAGGCGCTCGACGTAGGCGCGGGGCGTGAAGTGCGCGCCCAGCTCGTGCCGTTCGTCGGGATTCAAGGCGCGTTCCAGCAGCGTGCCGAAAATGGCGGGCTCGACGTTGCCCCAGTTCTGCCGCGCGGCTTCCTTGAGCAAGCCGAGTTGCAGGCCGTTCACCGGGAGAACGGTGTCGCTGGCGAACAGGCCGCCGTTGAAGTGCAGCAGATTTTTGCGGAGCACCACGGAGATGCCCTTGCCTGTGCCGGTGTTCATCTCGCGGAACAGTTGACCCATCACTTCCTGAAAGCCGGTGCCGTCTGGAGGCAGGCTGGCGAGAAGTTCGCGTGAAGGCGTGATCTGGCAGCAGCTCGACATCCTCGGCGAACATGCAGAACAGGCAGCGTGTGAGGAATTGCGCGACGATGTCGGGCGCGTGTCCGGCTCTGTTCCAGCGATTTGGCAAGCTCGGCGAGGTGCGCGGAGACTTCGCGGGTGACATCGGCGGAGACGCGCGCGGGATCGAGCGCGGCGGGATTCGGTCCAGACGAGGCGCAGGCGTTCGCGAATTTTTTCGTCGGCGAGATCGGCGAGGCGGATGCGAAACGTGCGCGGATCGGGGAACGGCAGGTAGGCTTTGCCAGCCTGGGAGAAATCGGCGAACAACTCGAAGGTGTGCCCCACATCCACCACGATGAGAAACGGCGGGGTCGGTTCGTCGCCAGGCAGGGCGCGCACGTAGCGTTCGGCCTGCCCGCGCGCCTTGGTCATGGCGTCATCCCATGCGCCCGTGCCGCGAACCGGCTGGGAGGATTTCTTTTTGCCGATGACACCGGCTTCCTCGGCGGCAAGTTCGAGTTGTGTGGGTTCGGGTTTGGATTCCTGAAACTGCTTTGACTCAAGCACGAAGCAGCCGCGCCGGTAGAGATCCATGCGGCCATCGACAAACACGCCGGGGCCGGTGGGGATTTTCACCGGAAACTCGAACGAGTATCCGTCGGCGTGGGAGTTGGAAGGTTCCGGGACGCCGAGCAGTTTTGCCAGGCCGATTAGGAAGGCCTGCGCGTTGGCACGCTCGGAGGCTTCCGCCTTCGACCAATGCTCGATGAATGCTTCGGGAGTGATTTCGCCAGCAGAACCCACGCGCGATGATGTAGCAGGAACGTCGGAGTGTGTCGAATAGAAGCTCCCGCCGGAGAAAGTGCCATGCCATCCGGCCCCTTTTTCAGGCCCTCTAATAAGTCAGTCCCCGTGCCAATTCTGGCATTATGTTTCCGCGTCCAGTCAGCTATGGACGTGCCTGTGCCGCCGGGCAGAGTCTGGACACAGGAAACATACAACGCGGTGATGGACACATATAGAGACTATTCCAGCCTGGCGAAACGCGGCTTCGGCTTCAACGACAACCATGAGCGGACCCCCGTCACTTGGTTCCAATACCCGGACGAGGGACGAGGATCAAGTCTGCCAGGCTCGTGAATTGGAAAATCACCGCGCCGGTTCTCCCTTTGGCGTCTGGCCGGAACGCGCCGCCAGGTCTTTGATTCGTTCGCGGCTTTCTGCCGCCAATTGTTCCAGCACTTCAACCCGGGCCTTCAGCTTCTTGAGTTGGAGTTGTTTCATTTCGCCCTCATTTTTCGCCGCCGGCTCCTCCTTGACTGAATCAAACAACCCGCGCTGGGCGAGAGCCAATTGCGTGCGGGTTTCGCAAAGTGCGGTCTCCAGCTTTTCGTATTGTTGGACGAGGACCTTGATCTCAATCTGCGCGAGCAACTGATCTGCGTTGACGGGGGGAGTCTGGCCTGGCTGTTGTGCTGCGACGGGCGGAGCAGGCTTTTCAAGTTCATGCTCACAAGCTTTTGCATCTGTGCCGCCGCTGCCCCGTTCCGGTTCCGCCGTTCGTCGCGAAATAGGGTCGCATTCCTTCCATGCCTCCGGACTGGTCGCATGTTTGGTCAGAAATGCCTGCAACTCTTTCGGCGGAGCTGTCAGGACAATGGTGTCATTTTCCAATTTGTCGTGCCGGACAGCGTCGGGATGTTCTTGAAGATACTTTTTCAGCCAGTCCGAATCCAAGTAAGCCATCTGCAGAGTCTCGTCCTTCAACTGAATGCGCATGAAAGTGTGCGCCGGCAGGATGTGGATCTGGTAGAATTCGTTTTGCTGCGAACCGGCATCCGCCGGAAAGAGATCCAGGAACTGGTGATCGCCGAGCTTGAGGAGATGCGCGGCGAACCCGCCCTTCCTGCCCTTGTCATCCACGTAAACAAGCTTGTATTCCTTGTCGCCGCTCTTCGTATAAGTCCACGACTCTTTACCATCTTTGTCAGCCCATTGGCCGACCAGTGACGGCTCAAAGATCAAGTCCTCATCCGTGTAGAGCGGGTGGAGGGAAGGGATGCAGCCGGTCATGAAAAACATCAGGCCGAGAGAGAGGAGGATGGATTTGCGCATGTTCTGCTCTTTCTATTGCTAGTTACGCCAAAGCAGGGCCTTGTTACAAAAAACCGCTGGCTAATTGCGGCGGTATTATCACGGCACTCAACTCTGTAGTGAGCCTTCCTACATCGGGATTGGTTGGGAGGAAAGAGTTAGTTGCCGCTTACAATGTGGTATCTGCGTAACCTGCGGATCTCTCAACAGCTTCTAAGTACCGCGCAGGTGTGAAAGGAGCAGTTCGTGAAACCGTCGGGGCTGCTCGATGAATGGGGAGTGACCGCATTTTTCAAAGCGCGCCTGCACGACGTTGCCGCCGCGCTGCTCATACTCACGCAGCGCAAACTGCAACTGCGAGCGCATCGGCTGCGGCGGAAATACATCGTCTCCGGGCCAGCCGGGACGAAAGCCGAGCCGGCCTTGAAGTCCGGCGTCGGATGCCGGCGTGTCGGAGATGGCGAGGTCGTCGGCGCCGATGATGAAAAGCAGCGGCGGCTTTTCCGGGGAATCGAGAACGCGTCCGGTGAGAGACTGATTGTGTTTCGAGGAAATCGCGTTGATCGGCCCGAAGCGGCCGGGCGCGAATCCCGGCCAGAAACGCGACGGCTCGCTGTCGCCCGGATAACGATCGGGGCCGAGGTGCGTCTGGAACATCGCCGTGAGGAAGTCCTCCTCACGCGCAGGTCGGAACGGCGGTTTCCAGAACATCCGGTGCATCACTGCGCGCGGCGAGAAAAACGGATCGCTCACCGTTCGCTCGTGCCTGGCCAGAAACTCGATGAGCCGCGGATGCGCCAGACCTGCGCCGGAACCGGAGAAATCGGGATTGTTCGGCTCACCGCGCTCGCCGCGCAGCCCGCCGAAGCCGCAGGGCGGACCGGGCGCAACGAGCGTGACCGAGCGAATCCTCCCGGAAAAACGGCGGTCGGCCATCGCGCCCCAGCAAACCATTCCGCCAAGCGAATGGCCGACGACGTGAAACCGATCCACCGCCAGATGCTCCAGCAACGCGTGAAGATCATCGACCCAATCCTGCACCCCGCGCGTGGCGTCGATGACGGCCGCTCTTTCAGTCAGCCCGTAGCCGCGCAAATCGGGAGCGATGCAGCGGAAGGCTGGAGGCAGCGCGAGCATCGTTTCCTCCCACCAGGTCGAGCACGCCGCATTGCCATGAATGAATACGACCGGCTCGCCAGCGTCCGGCCCGGATTGCATGTAATGGATGCGCAAGCGCTCCGTCGCGGCGAACGCCGGGACGACACCGTCAAGATGCCCAATCGCAAGTTCTGTCGGGATGTCGCTCATTCCCGTGGGGCCGCCGCGGTGCGTTCGAGCGCACGCTGGCGAAGGGTTTGCTTGTCGATCTTGCCGGAATGACCGAGCGGGAGATGATCGAGAACAACGACGTGCTTCGGGCACTGATACCCGGCCAGAAAACGCCGGCACCAATCGCGAAGCTCCTGCTCCGTCACCCGATCGCTCACCACCACGAACGCGCAGCCGACCTCGCCCCAGCGCGCATCCGGCACACCGACCACGGCGACCTGTGCGACGCCCGGATGCCCTTGCAGCACCTTCTCGATCTGGACCGGATAGACATTTTCGCCGCCGCTGATGAACATCTCCTTTCGTCGCCCGACCACGTAGTGATAGCCCTCCGCATCGCGCCGGAAAAGATCGCCCGTGCGCACCCAGCCATCGGCAAGCGTCTCGCGGGTCGCTTCCGGGTTGTTCCAATAGCCGGAAAAAACATGAGGGCCGCACATGAGCAACTCGCCCACTTCCTCCGGCCCGGCTTCCGCGCCGTTCTCCTTTTCGATGCGCGTCTCGATGTGGAAGTTCGGGAAACCGACCGAGCCCTCCTTGCGGATCGCGTCCCCGGCGGGAAGCGAAAAGCAGTTCGGCCCCGCCTCGGTCAATCCGTATCCCTGGCGCACCGGCACGCCCTTTTGCTCATACGCCCGGATCACCGGCAGGGGACACGGCTCGCCGCCGCAAATGGCGAAGCGCAGGCTGGAGAAATCGGCGGCGGCGAAGTTCGGCGCATCCATCATCATCCGCATTGTCGTCGGGATGCCGAAAAGAATCGTCACGCCTTCCGTGGCGATGAGTTCGTTGCACTGCGCGGCGTCGAATTGCTTCTGCAAAACGACCCGGCCGCCAAGGTGCATCAACGGCGTGAAAAGCACATGCCAGCCGCCGGTGTGATACAGCGGCGTGTTGAGAAAGCTCACGTCCGCAGCGGTGAGTTGCAGGCCGATGGTTGTGTTGACCGCGTTCCAATGAATCTGCCGCCAACTGATCATCGCCCCTTTGGATTTGCCGGTGGTGCCGGAGGTGTAAAGGATCATGGCGGTCTCCTCGATGCCGGCCTGGCGACCCGGCGCGGGCTGAGGCTCCGCGCTCGCGGCGATCGAATCGAGCGCGCTCATTTCGACGACGCGCCCGGTGAGACCTTTGCTCAGACACGACGCGCCGAACTCGCGCCATGTCTCCTCGACCACGAGACAGCCCGGCTGGCAATCTTCCATCAACTCCGCCAGCCCCGCGTCCGGCAGGCGATAATTCAGCGGCACAAGAACCGCGCCGATTTTTCCGCAGGCGAAAAAGAGATCGAGATATTCGAGCCGGTTCGTCGAGAGACAGGCGACGCGATCGCACGGAGCAATCCCCACCTCGCGACGCAGCCAGCACGCGAGCGCGCAGGCGCGCCGGTCCATCTCGCGGTAGGCGACGCGCCTTCCACCGACCAGATCCACGAGCGCGATCTGAGCCGGCGTGTAAAGGCACCGCCGGGCAAGCCAATCGTTGAAGAACATCGCTGCGAACCTGCCACGTTCGGTTTCATCCTGCCAGCCTCGATGAGACCGTCGCGCGCAAGCAGCGGGCTTATTTCTAAAAAATGAATAGCCAAGCGCAAGAAGACCTCCTTAGATTCACGGCATGGTCATCGTTAAACAACTGTCCGTTTTCCTCGAAAATAAACCCGGCACGCTCGCTCTCGTTTGCACTGAACTGGCAAAGGCGAAGATCAACATCTTCGCGCTCACCATTTCCGACACGGTCGATCACGCCGTCGTCCGAATGGTGGTCAGCGACACACGCAAGGCACTCCTCATCTTTGAAGAGCGCGGAACGCTCATCGTGGAGAACGACGTGTTGATGATCGAAAACAGCAACAAGCCCGGCAGCCTCGCAAATATCGCCGAGCGGCTCGCGGAGGCGAAGATCAACATCGAGTATGCCTACCTGGCCACAAACCCGGGGGCAAAAACCGGCCTGCTCATTGTGCGCCCGAGCAAGCCGGAAAAGGCGCTCGCCGTTTTGACAAAGAAATAGCGACGATTTGAAAGGCTGGCCAGGAACCTCACAACCACTTGGCGCGACGTGGCTGGGGAACGGCGTCAACTTCGCGCTCTACTCGGAGCACGCGACGGCGGTCGATCTGTGTCTGTTCGGGAGCCTGGATGACCACGAGGAGCAGGCGCGAATTCGACTGACCGAGCGCACCGACGATGTCTGGCATGTGTTTTTGCCGGAAGCGCGACCGGGACAAATCTACGGCTATCGCGTTTACGGACCTTATGAGCCGCCTCACGGTGCGCGATTCAACGCCTCGAAACTGCTGATCGATCCGTATGCGAAAGCGATCGAGGGCGGACTGAAGTGGAACGCCGAGGCGTTTGGCTACGTGCTTTGGGGGCCCGATCACGACCTGGCCCGCGACTACCGCGACAACGTGTCGTGCGTTCCAAAGTCCGTCGTGGTTGATTCCGCGTTCGACTGGCAGAACGACAGGCATCCGCGGATTGCGATGGGTGAATCGCTGATCTATGAAGTTCACGTCAAAGGGTTTTCGCGACTTTGTCCGCACATTCCGGAAAAGAGCCGGGGCGCCTATTCGGCGCTCGGAAGCAGGTTTGCGATTGATTATTTCAAGAAACTCGGCGTCACCGCAGTCGAACTTCTGCCGGTCCATGAACACGTCGATGAAAGCTTCACGGTGTCCCGTGGGCTCTCAAACTACTGGGGCTACAACACCATCGGATACTTCGCGCCGGAGAGCAGTTACGGCAGCAGCGGCGTGCCAGGCGGGCAGGTGAACGAGTTCAAGTCGATGGTCAAAAGCCTGCACGCAGCCGGGATCGAGGTGATCCTTGATGTGGTTTACAATCACACCGCCGAGGGCAACCATCTCGGGCCGACGCTCTCCTTCAAAGGGATCGACAATGCGAACTACTACCGACTCACGCCGAAGGATCCGCGCTACTACATGGATTTCACCGGCTGCGGCAATTCGCTGAACACCATGCACCCGCGCGTGCTGCAGCTCATCATGGACAGTCTCCGCTATTGGGTGACGGAGATGCATGTGGACGGATTCCGCTTCGACCTCGCCTCGACGCTGGCCCGCGAGCATCACGCTTGGAGCAAACTCTCCGGGTTCTTCGACATCATTCATCAGGATCCGGTTTTGTCGCAGGTCAAACTGATCGCGGAGCCCTGGGACATCGGCGAGGGCGGCTATCAGGTCGGAAATTTCCCCGTCCTCTGGTCCGAGTGGAACGGCAAGTATCGCGACGCCATGCGCGGCTATTGGAAAGGCGATGAAGGACTCGCGGGCGAGATGGCGAACCGGCTCACCGGAAGCCCCGACCTTTACCGCTGGAATGGCCGCCCGCCCCACGCCAGCGTCAACTTCATCACGTCGCACGACGGATTCACGCTCGCCGATCTCGTCAGCTACAACGAGAAGCACAACGAAGCCAACGGCGAAGAAAACCGCGACGGCGACAATCACAACCGCTCGTGGAACTGCGGCCATGAAGGTCCGACAACCGATGCGGCGATCAACGCATTGCGCCGCCGGCAACAGCGGAATTTCCTCGCGACGCTGCTTCTCTCGCAAGGGGTGCCGATGCTCAGCGCCGGCGACGAATACGGGCGGACCCAGAACGGCAACAACAACGCCTACTGCCAGGACAACGAACTGAGCTGGTTGAAATGGACGCGCGACAAACCGGCGAAACGGCTCGAGGAATTCACCTCGAAGCTCGTTCATTTCCGAAAGGCGCACCCGGTTTTTCGCAGGCCGAAGTTTTTTCGAGGCCGGAAGATTCGGGGCAGAGATTTCAAGGATGTAATGTGGTTCAACCCCGGCGGACTGGAGATGACCGAGGAGGAATGGAGCACGCATTTCGTCCGCACACTCGGCCTGCTGCTTTGCGGCGAGGCGCTGGATGTCTGCGATGAAAAGGGCGAGTCTGTCCTCGACGACACCTTTCTGCTGCTCTTTAACGCGCATCACGAACCGCTGCCGTTCGTCCTGCCCGGCGGCAAGGACGTGCTCTGGGAACTCCTCCTCGACACGCAACTCGAGTCCGGTTTTTTGGAAAATCCAAGGCTGCGTCCGGCTGGCGACAAGGTCTCCATGATCGACCGCTCGATGAGCCTGTTCAAACTCATCGGCGAAACGCCGCGATCCTCCTCGCGCAAGCCGAAGAAGTCGATTCGCAGGATTTGATCTTCCATGCGACCATTCTCCATGAACCTGCGCCGGTTTCTCCTGCTTTGCTCCGCGTTCCTCATCACCTCGTGCGTCTATGAATTTCCGATCACCGTCGAACCGGCCCGCAAGATCGACCCGCAACTGATCGGCAACTGGCTTGCTGAGAAACCGGAGGACGATGTGGAGATCCGCAAGTTCGACGACTCCCATTACGTCCTTCGCAGTGGCGGAAAGCTTTACCGCGCTTATTTCTCCGAGGTGAACGGCGTCACGTTCGCGAACATTCAAACCATCGACCCGGTCGAGCCCAAGGAGCGGAAGTATTGGTTTGTCGCCTACGAGTTGTTGGATGACGGCATGAAGCTCGTGGTCCGCAGTGTGAATCAAAGCGTGGTGCCGGAGGCCGCGAAGTCGTCGCAGGAAATCGAGAAGTTGATCGCGGATAACCTGAAAAACCCGCAGTTGTTCAACGCCGAAAAAGCGACTTATCGCAAAAGAGCGAAGGCCGGGCACTGAGACGTCTCGATGAAAAACCACTGGCTCGTGAAACAGGAGCCCACCGCTTATTCGTGGGAAAACTTTCTCGCCGACGGAAAGGCTGCGTGGACAGGCGTCCGCAATTTTCAGGCGCGCAACAATCTCAAGGCCATGCGCAGGGGGGACTCCGTGTTGTTTTACCACAGCGTCATCGGCAAGGAAGTGGTCGGTGTCGCCACAGTGGCGGGGGAGGCGTATCCCGATCCAACTGCCAAAGACGGCGACTGGGTGTGCGTCGATCTCCTGCCGGGAAAGACTCTCAAACAACCGGTCGCGCTCGACCAAATCAAAGCCAGCCGGTCACTCGCGAATATCGGCCTTCTCAAGCAATCGCGTCTGTCGGTGATGCCGCTGACAAAATCGGAGTTCGACGAAATCATCGCCATGGCCTGCTGACGGAAACAGGCGTTATTTGAATAAAACGAAAAATAATCCGAACGTTTCTGCCAATCAGTCCGTCTAACGCCAACTGAATACACTAATGAACTGCTTATGAAAAAACTGACCACATTTCTAACTCTGGCCGCTGTCGGCTGCATTTCCACATTACCCATGACGGTCCGCGCCGAGGACGAGAAGACGGTGAAAGGAGAAATCCTGGACCTTACCTGTTACACCGACCACGGAGCGCAGGGTGAAAAGCACGCGGATTGCGCAAAGAAGTGCATATCGAGCGGGCTGCCGGTTGGCATCAAGGGCGAGGACGGCAAGGTTTATCTCGTCGTCGGTGACCACAAACCGCTCAACAAGGAACTTGCTGAGTACGGCGGAAAGATAGTGACGCTCAAGGGGAAGGTCACGGAGAGGGACGGCGTGACAATGCTTTCCAACGCCGAAGTCGTGAAATAATCCGGCATGGAGCCGGCCAGTTTGTTCGGGCTGATTCAGGCACATCTGAATCAGCCTGAATACGTTCATGCAATCCTCAACCCGCTGCCGGTGTACGGCCTTGCGATGGGAATCTTCGCGCTCGGACTGGCAATGATTCTCAAAAGCCGCCCGGCGCAGGTCACCGCTCTGGCAGTCGTCTTCGTGAGCGCTATTTCCGCGGGGCCGGTCGCGGAATTTGGCGAACAAGGCTACGACCGGGTTGAATCGATCGCCGACACAAACGGAGACGCCTGGCTTGACGCCCATGCCCAGCGTGCAACCAAGGCGCTGCCGGTTTTCTACGTCCTGGCGGGCACCGCGTTCCTGGCCCTCGCGCTGCCGTGGAAGTTTCCAAAGAGCGCTTTCGCGTTGAATCTGATCACGCTCCTGCTGGCTGTCGCCACCTTGTGCGTCGGCGGATGGATCGCGTATGCGGGCGGACAAATACGCCACAAGGAATTCCGTTATGGCAGTCCGCCGGAGAAGCGGGGCGGCTATGAAAAGATGCGCGAGTAGAGACGGGCGGAAAACAAAAACAGCGGAGACGCTGATTCAAGCTGAGAACGAGGAGGTTACAACGGTTTTTACCTGTAATCCGTGTTCACCTTGGGGGTGATACCAACTCCCGGAAATAATCGGACGTTGCAGGGTGGAAATGGGTGGCGCACGCGCCTCGCGTGCTGGCTTGTGCGCCCCCGCGCAAGCCTTCCAAAGCCAGCACGCGCAGCGTCCAACCTCATGGATGCGAGCGGCTTCGCCGGGAGGAAACGAGGTGTCCCGCGAGGGCGCAGGACACTGCACGCGGGGCGCGTGCGCTACCCATGCAGAGTCCGATTGTTTTTAAGAAATGGAATGAGTCATCTTGATCCGTAACGTCCAAGGCCAGGTTGCTATTACCTGGTCCGCGCTTTCCTCTGCGACTCAGCCTCCCGGCGGTTCAATTTCAGACGTCGATCGTGAAGGTGGGGCCGCTGCCTCCCGGCGCGTCGCCTCCAGTGTGCTTGCGCTGCTGCGCCGCGAGGTAGGCGTCCATTTCCTCGACGCTCGCGAAGACCGCGACTCCCGGAAGGGCTTTCACGATTTCAAACACTGCCTTAATCTGCGGCTGCATGTTGACAAAGCTGGTCTGGCCGCCGCGTTCCTTGAGGCGTTTGCGCGCGATGGAAAATACGCGCAGCCCGGCGCTGCTGATGAAGGTGAGTTTCGCAAGATCAAATGCAAGGTCGGTGATCTGGCTGTCGAGGATGGGAGTGATCTGGCGCTGAAGTTCGGGCGCGGTGGCCGTGTCGAGGCTGCCGGACAGTTGCACGGTTACGGTGGAGGGGCTTCGCTTGAATTGAATGTCGAGAGGCATGCCGCTGATTTAGTCGGGTGGCGGTTTGTTTTGAAAGGAAAATGAAATGCGATCGGTGAGGTTCAGGCAGCGTTGGGCGTAATGCGCCTGGTCATCTGCAAGACATTTTCGTTCCCTTCGCGAGTGTATTGAAGTTCGTCCATGCTGTGACGAACGAGTTGAATTCCCCATCCACCTTCCGGTCGATCCTCATCCTCGTCATCCGGTGTCGCGTCGGCTGCCAGCAACGGATTGAAGGCAGTCCCGTGGTCGCGCAGTTCCACGATGATCCGGTCGCCGGCATGTTGGGCCGAGACGCGAAAAGTTTGCTGCGGATCGTGTTGATAGGCGTGGTTCACGACGTTGCTGGCCATTTCCTCGAGACTGAGCATCAGCGCGTGGATCGCTTTTTCCCCGACGCCATGCTCCTGGCAAAAGTGCTGCAATCGCCCGACCGCGCGCATGACTTCTTCCGGCGTGGCCTGTAGTTCCAGCGTGAATGAGGCAGGTTCCATTTTCTACTGGGGTGCGTCCGGCACGCGCAAAACGAGCATCGCAATGTCATCCGATTGAGGTGTGCCGGCGGCGAACGCCCGCACATTTTGCAACAGCGCGGCGGACACCGAGCGCGCGCTTTGTCCTGCCGATGCGCCAAGCCCGGAGAGCAGGCGGTCGTCACCGTAGCATTCGTCGCTTGCGTTGAAAGCTTCCGTCACGCCATCGGTGTAAAGCACGAGCGTGTCGCCGGGCTGCAACACCAGCTCGATCTGCTCGAAGTCCATTCCAGATTCCAACCCCAGCGCGGTGCCGAGTTTGGGAAATGCCCACGCCGGTGGCTGGCCGGGACGCAGCAGGGCGGGCCGGCACTGGCCGCCATTCGCGAGGGTGAGCCGCCGCGAGGTGCGTTCGTAGATTGCGCAGAGCACGGTGACGAACATGCCCGACGGATTGTCGGCCTCGAGTTCATCGTTGAGCGTCGCGAGGATCACGGACGGCTCGCGGATTTGCCGGCCAAGCAACCGGACGAGCGTGCTGGCGCGCACCATGAAGAGCGAGGCCGGGATGCCTTTCCCAGAGACATCGCCCATCACCAGCACAAGCCGCTCATCGTCCGCCGCGAACGCGCAATACAGGTCGCCGCCGACCTCGCGCGTTGCTTCGAGCGCCGCGGCGATTTCCACTCCGAACTGCTTTTCCAGCGCCGAAAAATCCTGCGGGATCATCCCCATCTGGATGTCATGCGCCACGCGGAGATCGGCGGCCAACTGTTCTTTGACCGAATCGCTATACGCCTTTGCCTTGAGCAGCGAGCGCACGCGGGCCTGCACTTCGAGCATCTCAAACGGCTTGGTCACGTAATCGTTCGCGCCCGCCTCGAAGCCTTGCGCCTTGTTCTGCACCTCATCGAGCGACGAGAGAAAGATCACCGGCACATCGGCCATCTCGGGCATCTTGCGAAAGCGCCGGCAGACTTCGTAGCCATCCAGCCCCGGCATCATGATGTCGAGCAGCACGAGATCCGGCGGCGATTTCGCTGCAACTTGCAGCGCCATTTCGCCGCTCAGCGCGACACTCAGTTTGTAGTCGTTCTTCAGCGCGGCGACGAGGATGTCGATGTTCGGCTTGGCATCATCGACGAGCAGGATGCGGCATTCGGAGAGTTGTTTCATGGCAGGCGTTCTTGAACAGGAGCGATTGGAGGAATTAAGACGCTATTGCCCGATTCCAAGAAGCTGAAATAGCCCGTCCGGTTGAAGATGATGTGGTCGAGCAAGTCGATGCCGACGATCGCACCAGCGGCTTTGAGTTGTGCGGTTATGGCGATGTCGCTGGGCGATGGTTCGAGTCCGCCGCTGGGGTGATTGTGGGCAACGATGACGGCGGAAGCGCGGTCGGATAGCGCATCGGCAAAAACTTCGCGCGGATGCACGGGGCTGCGGTCAATCAAGCCAATGGACACCACCCGGATGTTCAAAATCTCGTTCGCTCCATTGATGCTGGCGCAGAGGAAATGCTCTTGTTTGCGGTCGGCGTAGTGGCGGATGTGCGGCAGCAGGTCAGCGGGGGTTTCGATCTTCGCTCCTTCCGGTTTGATGCGGCGACGGGCGAACTCGATGGCCGCGAGAATCAAGGTCGCCTTGGCATCGCCGACGCCTTCGAACTGCGAGAGGTCTTCGGCCTTCACGTCCAGGCCCTTCTCGTCGATGAGCCGCGCCAGCTTGGAGGCGAGGGTCATCACGTCCATGCCGGGAGTGCCTTTGCCGAGGAGCACGGCGAGCAGTTCCTGGTCGCTTAGCGCAGCCGCACCTTTGCGCAGGAGCTTCTCGCGCGGTCGGTCGGCTTCGGGAATGTCGTGAATCGTCTTGCTCATGGCTTCAGGCAGCGAGGGACAGATGGGTTTGGATGACGGTCACTGCCATGATGTCGAAGATGCCGCCCGTGTCCGTGTATTTCGGGTCGGCGAGTTCGTCGTAGCGGCCACGCGCGTCGTAGGTCGTCTGGATGTCCTCGTTGACCTGCCCGCGATACGGGCCTTCGAGATAAATGCTGTCGTCCCGATGCGCGTGAACGGTGGTGCGGATGGCGGGGTCGGCGATCTTTTCTTCTGTCACCTGCTTGATGTAGAGCGCCTCCTCGTCGGTGATTTGAAACTTGGCTTGGATGCCGGCGATCATGTCCTGCACGCTGGCCTTCACCGGCACCGGGCCTGCGCCGCCTTTGCCCTTGCCCGGCTGGAGCTTCACCGGGCCGCCGCTGGTCATCACGCCTTGATACTGCACCGCCGCCTTGGTGACCACGGTGGCGCGAATCTGCTTCATCAGGTCGGACACGGTCCCGGCCTTGATGAGCTGCGGGCCGACCCATTCTGCGAAGGTGACGAACTCCTGAATCGCCGGCGGATAGGTGAAGAAGCAGGTGAGGAAATGGTAGCTCTTCACGAAGCGGGCCAGCAGATACACGAACGTCTTGCGGTCTTCCCAATCGGCGAGCTTGGCCTGAAAGCGCGTCCGCAGCGCGTTCACCTGAAACTGCACCTGCGCATCCGTCCCGCTCTTGAGCAGCGCCAGCAGGTCCGCGGCGTCCTTCTGGGTGAAGACACCTGCAGCGAGAATATCCGCGTGCAGTTTCGGACAGGTTTCCTGATCCGGTTCCTCCGGCTCGAAGGGCGTGCCCTTCCGATACTTCGCGAAGGCTTTCAGGATTTGCTTGGCGTTGTTGGTGAAGTCCACGACCACGACGTCCTTCTTGCCGTGGTGACAACGATTGAGGCGCGAGACCGTCTGCACGGCGTTGCGGTCCAGCACCGGCTTGTCGAGGAACATACCCGCGAGCAAGGGCTGGTCGAAGCCGGTCTGAAATTTGTTCGCCACCACCATGATTCGGTAGTCGTCACCCTCGAAGCGGTCTTCGATCAACTCGCCCGTCTGCAATTCATTCACCGCATGTTCGCTGATGGCCGCGTTCGTCTCGGGATGGACGAAATCCGAGAACGCATACAGCACCTTGTAGTCGGCTCCCCGCTCCTTGAGCTTCTCCTTGATGATGTTGAAATACCGCAGTCCCGCCACGCGCGATGAGGTGACGATCATCGCTTTGGCGCGGCCGCCGATGAGCGACTTCACGTCCTTCTCGAAGATGCGGAGCATCACCTCGGCCTTGTATTGGATCAGCCCGTCGTCCTGAAATGCCACGTTCTGGAGCGCCTTGGACACGACGCCCTTTGGATAGACCTTCTCCTCGTCCGGCTTCGGGACGATGGGGCAATGCAGGTTGTAGAGCGTCTTGTAGGAAATGATGCTCGCCGCCACGTCCACGATGTAGCCCTCGGCGATGGCCTCCGCCTCGGTGTAGCTGTCGAACGGCTTGCCAAACATCGAAACGGTGGCCGGTGCCGGTGTGGCGGTGAAGGCGACGAACAACTGATTCACGTCATGCTCGCGGATGACCTTGGCGATCTGCTCTTCGAGATCCTCCTCGGGTTCGTCCTCGTCGGGCTCGTCTGCGGCCTTGCGGAAGGGCAGGCGGATGGCCGCGCCCATGTGGCCTTCCTGCGAGCGGTGGGCTTCATCAATCAGGAACGCCACCCGCAGGTTCTTCAATTCCGGGTTCTGTTGCAGTTCCTTAAGCACATAGGCCAGCTTTTGCTGCGTGGTGACGATGATGGATTTCCGCTGCTTGAGGAAACGCGGCAGGTCGTCGGCCTTTCTCGCGATGCCCACCACGTCCTTGAGATGGGTGAATTTCTCGATGTCCTCGCGGATGTTTGTGTCGAGCGATTTGCGGTCGGTGAGGATGAAGGTGATGTCCACCAGCTTCTCGTTCGTGCCGGGCTTGAAAAGGCTGTGGAGCCGGTCGGCCAGCCAGCAGATGGAGAGCGTCTTCCCGCTGCCGGCGGAATGGTCGGCCAGATACTTTTTGCCGATGTCTCGCACCTTGGCGAAGTGGGCCGTGATGTCCTCCGCCAGCCGCCGCACAAGTCGGCTTTGATGATAGCGCGGGAAGATGGTGGAAGCCGGGCGCGCGGGCTTGTCGGTTTCGGCCCCGCGCTCCGGCACGCGGACGAGGAAGAACGACAACGCCT
This sequence comes from uncultured Verrucomicrobiae bacterium, assembly GCA_963751395.1. Classification (GTDB taxonomy): domain Bacteria; phylum Verrucomicrobiota; class Verrucomicrobiia; order Chthoniobacterales; family Chthoniobacteraceae; genus CAVVUC01. The sequence continues at coordinate 1,675,816 of CAVVUC010000002.1, forward strand.
CCAGCAATTGCTCCTGCGACAGCACCTCGCGGTAAAGATACTCGACCGGATATTCGTTCGGGTCGGGCGTGATTTTCGCATTCTTCAGCCCCATGTTGTGCCAGCGGAAGTTCTCCTCCCTGCGCGGGTCGGTGGCGGCCATCGCGTCGGTGGTGTCGGCGGCGAGGTAGAGGAAGGGATGCTGGAAAATCTTTTTCGTGTGGTCGCGCCTGGCGAACTGCGCCACCGCGTCATGCACATTCTGGTTGGCCTCGTGTTTGAGTTCCAGCGCCACGATGGGCAGGCCGTTGAGGTAGAAGACAAAATCAATCTCGTGGTTCGCATCGCCGAAGTAGAAGTGCGGGCGGAGGGTGATGCGGTTCTCGGCATACTTGGCGGCGGCAGCGCTCGCGGCGGAGCGCGGCTTGGGATAGAAGAGGCGAAACTCCAGCCCACGCACCTTGAGTCCCTGCCGGAACAGCATCCACAGCGGCGTGTGCTCCAGTTCCTTGCGCAACGCCTTGAAGATTTCCTCCCGCGCGTCCGTGCCGTAATCGTCCACCAGCTTCTTCAGCGTGTCGGCCTGAGTGGCTTTGAGGAAGGCCCAGAGCTGGTCTTCGGCGATGAAGTGCTCCGTGTCCGTGATGTCGGTCTGCTCCAGCACGCCATACTTGTGCTCGCGGATGAAGTAGCCCGCGAGGTGCTGCTGAAAGGTCAGCTCGGGAGCTTTCTTGCGCGGCATGTGCGTTTTCCTTTCTTGGTCTTCTTTGCGACCGGGACGATTGAATCCTCCTCACAAGCCGTCGCGCCGCAAGCCGGACAACGAAAGCCGCCATGCGCCAGTTCTTCAAAGCGCAATCCTGTGTCCTCGCCAGCGGAATCAGGGCGCGAGGTGATGAGATAACCGCTGAACGTCACGTCCTCCTGCAATCCGCATTTTGCGCAGGTCAGCAATTCACGATCATCCGCAAACAACCCCAACGCCCGCGCCTTCGCTTGCAAGGCGACTACCTGTGCTGCGAGTGCGCGAAGGTCTTTCATCGCTCGATTCATGAGTTAGGTGCTTTGCGTTTCACACGATACGGAACAGGCGATTCCGCGAGGCGGCTGTCGTGCGTCGCATCCTCCGGCTCCAGGACCACGCGCACCTTTGCGCTCAGAACCCTGGCCACGCGGCGCAACATGCTCAACGAATGACCTTCGTAGGACGGCGATTCGAGCCGGCTGATCTGCTGCTGCGAAGTCTTGAGTTTACGCGCCAAATCCTTTTGGGAGAGGCCGGCCTTCTCCCGCAGCGCCGCAATCTGCAGCGCCACGTCCCACGCCTCGCCCGCCTCTTCAAACCGCTCGGCAAAGACGGGGTCTTTCAGTTGTTCTTCCAGATAAAGGTCAAAGTTGGTCTTTTTCATGGCTCGAATCTTTCCTGCCAGTCGCGCATCCGATCCTGCGCTGTGTCGAGGTCGCGGGCCGGGATGGCCTGGCCTTTGTTGCGGATGCCGTGGACGGCAATGATGCGCCTGCCTTTCATAAAGAACCAGAGCACGCGGGAGTTCAACTTGCCGACGTGACGCAACTCATACAGGCCGCCGCCCAGAGCCTTGGACAGCGGTTCGCGGTGATACTGGCTGTTCCGCAGTTTCGCCAGACCACGGAGCACCGCCGCGTGGTCGCCGGGGTCGCTTTGCTTGATGTCATCAAGAAACTCCTGCACGGGACATTTTCCGTTCGCATTCACGTAAAACTCTACGGTGAACTCCATAAGCCTGCAACATCAAATTTGGTGTTGTCCCGAAGCGGGCGATTTTCCACGTCTCGCCGCTGCCAAATCCGCCTCCGTGACCCGCCGCTGGCCGGTCACGCATTCGTGAATCAGCGACTTGCGGTAGGCGGTGAGGGTGGCGATTTGTCGCTCTATCTGGGCACAAAGCGTGCGGAATTCATGTTCCTTCCGGTCAACGAAATCAGCAATTTCCCGCTGCTCATGGAGTGGAGGCAGCACGACGTAAGTGTTCTTGATTTTCGTTCCTGTGATGACTGGCTGCGCGGTATTGTTCGCCTGTGCGTTAAAGTTGAGCGTGTTGAACAAGTGGCACAGAAATTTCGCGTAGTTGCGTGATTTGACGATGAGGGCGTTATCGCTCACCCACGCTTTTCCCTCCACAAAGTGTGCGTTGCCGCATAACGCGCCTACACGTCCAATCACGACGGTGTCACCATCGACATTTGAGACGTAAGTGTGCCCCATGATTCCATTGCCACCCAGAATCGGGAACTCGCCATCGTCTTGCAGCTTGTCCGACGCGAAAGCACCGTTCTGGATCGAAATCTCATACCGAAGTTTCGACTGCTTCCAATGGCGAGGCGTCTGTCCGTAGCTCGGAATCTTCCGATCAGCTGTTTCTGCTTCGGGATGGATTCCTCCCGTTACAGCCTGATGCACGATGGATTTGCGGAGAGCATCGAGGGTTTCGAGTTGGCGGCGTTTGGCGGCCACCGCGGCCTCAATCGCCGCGCAACTCGCATCCAGATACGCCGCGATGCGCTGTTGCTCCGGCAGCGAAGGGAGGAACAGCCGCGTATCCTTCAAGAAGCGCGAGGACACACGCTTTTGCCCAGCCGCTCCGACCATGTTTTCTGCTGCGTAGGCACGGTAAACGGGATTGAATGTGGCGTAATACAGAAATTGGCCATCGACCTTTTTCCCCGCCCGTAGCACATGAAATTCGGTGCTCCCAAAGGCGTAGCGAGTTGGCAGTTGCCGCACGAACGCTCCCTTTCCGTTTTCCATGCAAGGAGTGATCTTCGCGAAGAGAACATCGCCCTCTTCAAAGACGGGCAGTCCCGTTGAAATGTCCTCAAACGGCTGCTGATTCGTAACATCAATCGCGCCATCGTTGGAAAGCAGCTCCATTGGAACGACCGTGCAAGGCTCATCGGAGGCGGGCCGTGTCTGGGAGTAGTTCGGTGACAAGGCGGCCACGTTACGAATGCGGCTGCGCTGCCATTCGTGTGGCATCTCGTGGAGCCACAGGTCGTTTAGAGAGGAGGCGTTCATTTCCCTCCCTTCATCTCCGCCCGCAAGATGCCGGCGCGTTTCTCGATTCGCATGGCCGAGTGTTGAATCCCAACGGGATTCTGTCCCAAAGCCCAGGGTTGGCCGGAGGCACGACGGCCTACCCTGGGAACATGGATCGAAGAGGCCCAACCCCAACGGGGTTGTGTCCCGCGATGGACACGCCTCACGCCGGGACACAGCCCCGTTGGGGTTGAGGGAAATCTTGACTCGTGTTCCCAGGGTAGCTCGTTCCTCGCAACCCTGGGCTGGAGGACGGAACGCCGTTGGCGTTCAAGGCAGCGACGCGCGGAAAAGGCGGAGCGCATGGTGAACGAAATTTTCATCGCGCCAATCCCTCCAACATCGTCTCCGCCTCGCAGAGCGAGGCCGTGAAGGTAGCCGTGGGCTTCAGCCCACGGATGAACAAACAACCGCCCGCCGTCGCGGCGCGACGATTGACGCCCCCGCGTGATGCGATGCGGCTTTCAAGCGTCGTTCCGCGACGCCCCCCCCGCAAGATTCCGGCGCATTTCTCGATTCGCATCGCCGAATGTTGAATCCCAACGGGATTCTGTCCCAAAGCCCAGGGTTGGCCGGAGGCACGACGGCCTACCCTGGGAACATGGATCGAAGAGGCCCAACCCCAACGGGGTTGTGTCCCGCGATGGACACGCCTCACGCCGGGACACAACCCCGTTGGGGTTGAGGGAAATCTTGACTCGTGTTCCCAGGGTAGCTCGTTCCTCGCAACCCTGGGCTGGAGGACGGAACGCCGTTGGCGTTCAGGGCAGCGACGCGCGGAAAAGGCGGAGCGCATGGTGAACGAAATTTTCATCGCGCCAATCCCTCCAGCATCTTCTCCGCTTCCTTCTCCAGCTTCCAGAACTCCGCCAGCAAGTCCTTCGCGGGCGTGGGTGGCTGATAGCGGTAGAAGTATTTGTTCGGCAGGATTTCGTAGCCAAGCTGCGGGCTGTCCGCCCAGCGGATGATGGGCTTGGCGATTTCCCGTTTCAGGAACGCCTCGATGTCCTCGCCGTGCGGGATGTATTCGTCGTCCGCCACGTAGTGCCGGTGCGTCCATTCGACGGAGAGTGTCTCGTCGGCCCCGGCCATCGCCTCATTGAACTTCTTCGCGGCGTTGTCCTTCGCCTTGACGGTGAACTCGACGGTCTTCTCCCTGCCCTTCGCTTTCACTCGCGCGCGGAAGGTCAGGTCGCTCGCGTGGAACTCCTGTTCCTTCTTCACGTTCGCGGCAGTGAATGCCTTCTCGTAAGGCTCGGTGACGATGGCGGGCTTGTCGTGCTCATCGGTCTGCCAGAAGACGACGCTGGCCTTGTGATAGGAAAAGTCTTCGCGCGGGAAGACTTTGACGTGCTCGTCGGCGTAACCCCTGGCCCAACCTTTCTCGTTGCGCTCTTCAATCCACTGGCGGTGCGCGTCCGTCATGCGGTTGCGTTTGTTGGCGAAGGCTTTCGGCTCCTTCTCGAACTGCTTCCGCGCATCAATGAGCATCACGCGCCCGCGATGGCTGGCGGGCTTCTCATTTCGCAGCAGCCAGATGTAGGTGAAGATGCCGGTGTTGTAGAAGAGCTGGTCGGGCAGCATGACGATGGCGTCGAGCCAGTCGTTCTCCAGAATCCAGCGGCGGATCTCGCTCTCGCCGGAGCCGCAGTCGCCATTGGAGAGGGGCGAGCCATTGAAGAGGATGGCGATGCGGCTGCCGCCTTCCTCGGGCGGGGCCATCTTGGCGAGCATGGTTTGCAGGAAGAGGAGCGCGCCATCATTCACGCGCGGCATCCCGGCCCGGTAGCGCGTCTTCTCCAGCTTGCGGGCTTCCTTTTCGTAGCCGTCCTTGCCGCCCCAGGTGACGCCGAAGGGCGGATTGCTCAGCATCCGGTTGAAGCGCCATTTTGGCTCCGGCCACTGGTCGCCCGGCTCCTTGCTGTGCGGGTCGTGCGGGATGAGCGAGTTGCCGAGTGTCACCTTCGCCTGCTTGTCATTCTTGATGAGGAGGTCGGCCTGGCAGACGGCGTAGTTCGTCGGGGAAATCTCCTGGCCGTGGACGGTGAGGAACTTTTCCACCCGCTCCTTTTCCTCCGGTGTGGCGGCGCGGTCGAGCAGGTGTTCCTTGGCGACGGACAACATGCCGCCCGTGCCGCCCGCCGGGTCGTAGATGGAGAAGTGCCGGTCCGGGATGGGGATGTCCAGCAGCTCGACCATGAGGCGGATGACTTCGCGCGGGGTGAAGTGGTCACCGGCCTCCTCGCCGCTTTGTTCCGAGAAGCGCCGGAGCAATTCCTCGTAGATGTAGCCCATCTCCAGCCCGGAGAAGCTGATCGGGGCCGAGCGCGAGTTCCTTGTATTGGTTCAGGATGGGAGCGAGCCGGTTGTTCTTCACCATCAGGCCGATGGTGGCGCGGTAATTGAAGTGCTCGATGATGTCGTCAACGTTCTGCGAGAAGCCGTTGATGTAGGCGCGGAAGTTCTCCTCCAACAGCGCGTGGTCCTCCTCATAGACCTTGCGCAGCGTCCAGTCGGTCTTGTTCGAGAATGGGCACTGCTTGGGGTTCAGTTCCAGTTCCTTGACCAGCTTCGCAAGTTCCTTCTCCGTGAGCTTCGGCCGCTCCGAGAGAACCTTCGCCGCCTTCTGCTCCCGCCACGCAATCAACACGCACTCCAGCCGCCGGATGACGATGATGGGCAGGATGACGCTCTGATACTCGTAGGACTTGAACTTCCCGCGCAACCGCTGCGCGGATTTCCAGATGTCCGATGCGAGGTTGTCGAGCTTGGGTTTGTTGAGAGAGAGGGCCATGAGTTAATTCCACAGCCCGGCAGCGCAGGCGAGGTGGAGGGCATCGGCGGCACGGTGAAAGGTGCAGTGCAACTCCGCTTGCGCGTGCCATGAAGAAGCCACGGGCACGGTCTCTGCAAGTGCCCGGACGGCTTCGGAACCCTTTTCGTCCAGGTAAAGGCGGACGGGGCAGGCGGTGTCGAAAAAGATCATAGCGGTCGATCGTCCCGGTCTTCGGAGATGAGTTCAGCGATGTCGCGGTCGCCGGGCTTGGGCCGGAAAGCTCCTGCGGTTTGGAGACGGGCAAACTCGGGCAGGAGCTTCCGACTCGCCCACGGGGAGGCGCGAACCGGAGCCAGGTCTGTCGTGGGTTCCAGCTCTTTTTTCAAGGAGGTGAGGACGATTTGCTTGAGGGTCTGGCCGCGTTCGATGGCGCGGATTTTGGCTTTCTTGTAGAGCGCTTCCGGGATGTCGATCGTCGTTTTCATGAGGCTATGCTACGGGAATAAGGATTCCCGTCACTCCGTCTTACCGTCTTCGATGACGAGGCAAACGGAGGATGTAAAGAGAAGTTTCTTTGTTACCTCTGCTTCCTCCCGTTTAGTCTTGGTTTCATGTGCCGCAGACCCGCCGCAGACCATCCGCGGCATTGTCGATGTTCGGCTTCGCATCATCGACGAGCAGGATGCGGCATTCGGAGAGTTGTTTCATGGAGTGGGTGGGAGGAGGAAATAGGTCTGCATCGGTGCGCGGCCCTTGAGTTCGATGAGGCCGCGGGGCTCAAAGTTGAAGCGACCCTGGAGTCGCTCGAAAACGGTGTCGCTTACATGCACACAACCGGGGATGCCGTGGGATTCGAGCCGGCTCGCCGTGTTCACGGTTTCGCCCCAGATGTCGTAGATGAATTTCCGAATGCCGATGACGCCGGCGATGACGCGGCCGGTGTGCAAGCCGACACGCAGACTCAATCCGTTGAATTCAGGATTCAGTTCGCGCACTCTCTCCTGCATGGCCAAAGCGAACGTGGCCATCGATTCGAGATGATCGGGGCGCGGTTCCGGGAGTCCTCCGGCGACCATGTAGGCGTCGCCGATGGTTTTGATTTTCTCCAGGCCATGCTCCTCGGCGAGTTCGTCGAAGCTGGAGAAGACGCGGTTCAGCAGTTCGATCAACTCCGTCGGCGATAGCCGCTCCGACAGGGCGGTGAAGCCGACGATGTCCGTGAAGAGCACCGACACATCGTCGAAGCCCTCCGCGATGATCCCTGCCTGTTGCTTGAGTTTCGCGGCGATGGATGCGGGCAGCACGTTGAGCAGCAGGCGTTCGTTTTCGCGGTGCAGACGGTCGAGCGTGAGGTGGGTCTGCACGCGGGCGAGGAGTTCGTGGGCGTTGAAGGGTTTGGCCACGTAATCCACGGCACCCAGTTCGAAGCCGCGCACGATGTCTGCGGTCTCGTTTTTCGAGGTGAGGAAAATGAGCGGGATTTCGCGCCATTGGGTCGAGGCCTTGATGTGCGCGCAGGTCTCGAAGCCGTCCATCTCGGGCATCATCACGTCGAGCAGGATCAGGTCGGGGCGGATGCGATCGAGGACTTCGAGCGCCTGCCGGCCATTGGTGGCGACGCTCACCTGATAGCCGTGCTCTTTGAGGATGGAACTCAGCGCGAGAATGTTCGGCGGAGCGTCCTCGACGATCAGGATGCGCGCGCTCATGCGGTGAGTCCGCGGGCCGTTGCGGCTTGTTCCAAGGCGGCTTGGGCGTCGCCGAAAGCGTAGTCCTGCACGTGCTTTTCAAAGAGCGCGAACTCCTCGGGCGGGAAGATCGAGCCGAGCGTGGCGTGGTGGGCTTCGAGGGTTTCCGCGGCGGCGGTGTCGAACTCCGCGAGTTGCTTCAGCATTTGCGCGACGACGGGCTGCACCTGCGCAGGATCGAAGGGAGCCGCAGGAGGCGCAACGACGGTCGCCACCGTGGCTCCCAGTTCGGGCCGCAGCCTCGCGAGCAGATCGAAAAGCACATCGGCGAACTCCTGCCGCAGCGCTTCGAGTCGCACGGAATCGGCGTTCTGGCGGATGGCTTTTTCCAGCGCGCCCGCGGACGCCTGCACTTCGGTAATGGCGAGATTTCCAGCGATGCCTTTGACGGTGTGCGCGGTGCGCTCGGCAGTCGCGAGATCGCCGGCTTTGAGTTGCTCGGCGATGTTCGTCGCGGCGTCGGTCTGCTGATCGACGAACTGGCGCAGCAGTTTCAAATACAGCTTCCGGTTGCCCGCGACGCGGCGCAGTCCATCCGCGGCATCAAGTCCGGCAATCGCCGGGAGATCATCTGCCAGCCCGGGCGGAGCTGCATGTGCGGTGATCTCCACAGGGGCAGCCGAGGGCCGGAGATAGCGGCCGATGGTCTCGAACAGCATGCCCGGATCAATCGGTTTGGAAATGTGATCGTTCATGCCGGTGGCGAGGCAGCGCTGTTTCTCTTCAATCGTGGCGTGTGCCGTCATGGCGATGATCGGCAGCGTCGCAAAGCGCGCATCCGAGCGAATTTTCACCGTGGCCTGGTGCCCGTCCATCACGGGCATCTGGAGGTCCATCAAGACGACGTCGAAGGGCGTTGGCTGCGGGCCATCGAACAGTTTCTCGACGGCTTCTTTTCCGTTGTTGGCCACCTGCACCGTGGCGCCCGCGCCTTCGAGCAGTTCCACGGCGATCTGCTGGTTGATCTCGTTGTCCTCGGTGAGAAGGATGCGCGCGCCGCGCAGCCGCGCTTCCATTTCGCCGGTCACGGCCTCGCCCGCCGCGGTGCCGTCGCCAGCCTCGGCGAAGACGTTCACGAGCGTGTCCATGACCATGGATTTGGTCACGGGCTTGAGGAGAAATCCATCGAGATCGAGCCGTTCCGCCTCCTCGCGCACCTCTTCGCGGCCGAACGCGGTGACGAGCACGATGGCCGGCTGTTTCGCGAGCGTCTCGTCGCTCTTGATGAGGCGGCTCGCTTGCAGGCCGTCCATGCCGGGCATGCGCCAGTCCATGAAGACGATGTCAAACGGCTCGGCTGGGTCTTGCGCTTTGATGGCGGCGATGGCCTCGGGCCCGGATGCCACGGTCACAACGTGATTGGCGATCGTGCCGAGCGGTTCGGCGAGAATCTCCCGCGCGGCGGAGTTGTCATCCACGATCAGCACGCGCAGTTGCGAGAGCCGCTCCGGGACAATCTTGCCCGTGCCCGTGGCGGTGCCCACGCCGAGCCACACCGTGCAGTAAAATGTGCTGCCGACTCCGGGTTCGCTTTCGAGCCAGACACGTCCGCCCATCAGATCCACCAGCCGGCGACAGATGGTCAGCCCCAGCCCGGTTCCGCCGTGCTTGCGGGTCGTGGAAGTGTCGGCCTGCATGAAGGGCTGGAAGAGTTTCGCCGACTGCTCGGGCGTCATCCCGATGCCCGTGTCGCGCACGGAAAACTTGCAGCTGCACCTTCTCGCCCGTGCGTTCGAGCAGTTCGATGTTCAGCCGGATCTCGCCGCGCTCGGTGAACTTCACGGCGTTATTGACGAAGTTCGTGAGAATCTGGCCGAGGCGAAGCGGGTCGCCCAGGAGATGCTCGGGAATCGCCGGCGAGACGTGCGCGAGAAACTCCAGGCCCTTGTCGTGCGCCTTCTGCGCGGTGAGCGTCGTGACCGAGCTGATGACTTCGTCGAGCCGGAAGTCCGTCTCCTCGATCTCCAGCTTGCCCGCCTCGATCTTCGAGAAATCGAGGATGTCATTGATGATGCCGAGCAGTGACGTGCCGGCGTTGTGGACCTTGCTGACGTAGTCGCGCTGCTTGGGATTGAGCGGCGTCTTGAGCGCGAGATGCGAGAGGCCGATGATGGCGTTCATCGGCGTGCGAATCTCGTGGCTCATGTTCGCGAGGAAATCGGACTTGGCCTGCGTGGCTTCCTCGGCCTTGTCCCTGGCGACTTTCAGCTCCTGCTGCTGCACGATCAACGCCTCCTTCTGCGCGAGCAGTTCCGTCTGGGATTGCGTCAGCTCGTTCGTCTGCACCTCGAGCTGGCGGGCCTGCTCCTGGGTCTGCATGAGCAGTTCCTGCGTGCGCAGATTGCGCGCGAGAATCTCCATGCTCATCGCCACGACCGGCAGCAGTTCCTTGAGCAGCGTCTCCTCATTGGCGCTGAACGAACGGAACGACGCGACCTCGATCACGCCGAGCAGCGTTTCCTGCGAGATCACCGGCCACGCCATCGCCTGGACTGGCGCGGCCTTGCCCGTCCCCGAGGAAATTTCGAGATAAGCCGGCGGCAGATCCTTCAATGCGACCGACTGCCTCTCCCGCGCGCACTGCCCGACCAGTCCCTCGCCGGGCCGGAACGCCTCCGCCACGACTCCGCTTTCCGCGAGGCCGTAGCTGGCGATCCGACGGAGCCGCTCGGGGTTGTTTTCAAAAAGATAAAAGCCGGCGACCCCGCCGCCGAGCATCGGCACGAGCGCGGAGATGAGGCGTTGCCCGAACTCGGCCAGCGACGCGGAGCCCTGCAATCCCGCCGTGATTTTGGCGGTGTTGGTTTTGACCCAGCGCTGCTCCTCCATCGCCGCCGCGCCCTGCTTGAGGACGTTGATCGACCGCGCCAGTCCGCCGGTTTCATCCGTGGCCTGCGTAAAAGGAACCGGCTGCGTGTAGTCGCCGCCCGCGATGGATTTGACCGAGGTCTCCAGCGAGCGAATCGGGTGGACGATGCGCCGGTAGGTCAGCCAGCCCAGTCCGCCGGAGAGCGACAGCGCGACGAGGACGGCGATGAGCAGATTGCGGCGCGAAGCCTCAATGGCGTCCAGCGCCTCCTGACCCGCGCTGGTCGCGAAGGCTTCGTTGTGCTGGATCCATTCCCGCGAGATCTCGCTGAGCTTCTCCCCGAGCACCGCGAGTTTGCCGGAGAGCACCGCATTCGCCTCGTCCTTGCGGCCCGCTTCCGCCAGCGACATCACTTCCTCGGCCCCGGTCATCCACTCCCGGCTCATCGTGCGGAATTCGTTCACAAATCGCCGGCCCTTGTCGCTCGAGATCCGCTTGTCCGCATAATCCTCCAGAAGGCGGTTCACCTCCTCCTTATCGACATCAAAGGCAGCGCGTGCCTTTGCCTGAGCGGAACCGTCGGCCGCCAGCAGAAATCTGCGCACATTTACCCGCATTTCGGCGAAGCTCCGCGAGATGTCCCCCAGCCGGGCCAGCGCCACGACGCGGGATTCCGTCACGAACCGGGCACGTTCCTCGATGCGCGCGAGCTGCTGACGGGTGAACACCCCGATGCCGACGAGAATCAGCAGCGGGACGGCGAGGAGGATGATCAGGCGCCTGGCGATCGTCATAGAAATTGAGGCGGACCGGATCGCGCCCGCAGCTCCGTACACGTCTGATGAGCGAGGCGCGGTCGCGCGATCCGCGCCACACGGGCTGAAATCCGCTCACGGGAATTGGCTGGAGTCTTCGGCATCACGTCGATCCAAGCCAGATTAGGATGTCTGCCTCGGACGGGGCAAGCTATTGCAGCGGACCGGGGAGCGCCTTGGGCATGACATTCACACCGCTCGCTGCGAGAGCCTGCGCGGCCATGGGCGACGCGACGCCGGTGATCATGACGGTGTAGGCGGTGGCGGGGGTGCTGAATTTTTTCGCCTTCAGTGCGGTGATGAATTTCTCGGCCATCGGCGTCCAAGCCACGTAATCCCACTGGATCGGGACAACCACGGTGCCATCATTGGTCTGGCAGACCGGCAGACCGTTGAGATGAGTAATGCGCGTGATCCGGGCATTGGCGTTCAGGTTCGCCATGATCTGGACGCTCTGCTGACAGGCGAGGGCATCGTGCTCGTTCTGGCTGGTGGCGGCCTGACGGATGAACCCGGCCTGACCGGGGATGTTGCCGAGCTGCGCGAGAGCGGCGACCAGGATCGTCTGGGTCGTGGGCGAAATGGCGCTGTTGTTCAGGAAGGCGTTGGCGTCCGCGCGGGACACGCCCATGTCATTTGTGAGCAGGCCAAAATTCATCAGGCGCAGATCCGCCGGGCTCTTGTCGCGCAGAGAATCCTGCAGCGTCGCCGTCCAGTTGAGCCCGGAGAGCGCCGCGCCGGCCCCGCCGGAGACGGCCGCAATTCCCACGTTCACGGCAAATTTCCCTGCGAAAGCCGGCCACGCGACCTTGTTCAACTCCTTCTGGAAGACTTCATTCTTGCTGTAGGGATCGACGCCGAGCTTGAGCGCGATGTCGCGTTTGGTCTTGGAAAACCCGCTTACATTCGCCAGGGCATTGCCCGCTCCGGCACCGGATTCGCCGTCTTCAGCGACCTGCTTTACGGCCTGTCCCGCGCGATTCAGGAAACCCCAGATGCCTTGGGGAACGCTGGAGATCGTGGACACGGGATCGGTGACAAGATCCTGTGCGGCGCTGAGCGGGGCCTCCGCCGCCTTCGCTGCGGCCTGTGTGAACTCATCCGTCTGCGACATCGCTTGCAGCCTGGCGATTCCGTTTATTTCCGCGACGCGGCGCATCAGCATCTGGTTGCCGTCGGCTTCAAAGACGCCGTAGTCCGAGTCGATGGTGTAGTGGTTCGCGCCGGAGTACGTCGGCACGGGATTTCGCACCGTAAAGTTCGGTCCCTGCAAATACTGCGGTTGCAGGATCTCGCTGGCGTTGAGAACCGGCAGTGGTTCGTAGGCGGCGGGCGATGAAGCTGCGGCTGCCGGCGGCGCTTGAACCTGCGCGTGCAGAGGAACCGCAGCGGCAAGGATGGTGGCAGTGACGAGCAGGAGGGATGTTGGTTTCATAGGATGGTTTGGAGGTTGGATGTTAAGGTTTTGACGGCTGTTCATGATTGGCGCCTCGCTGGTGAAGTCGCGGGCCGCCGTCGTGGGAGACGGCCCGCGCGTTTCACAAGGTTAGTTCCTTCTGCTCGCCGTGGCTTTCGGCCTTTGCCTTTTTGTAGCCGGTGTCCGGCTCGTAGTCGGGATGCTCCGCGCGCTGCGTCTTATTGAGCAAGCCTTCGATGGTGAGCAACTGCAATCGCGCATACTTCTTCCCGTTCGGGCTTTCGTAAAACCCGGCGGCGGCGGCTTCGGTGAGCATCGCCTTGGTCGGCGCGGCGAGGGTGATGAAAAGGCCGATGTCCGCCTTGTCGCGCGCGAGCGTCGCGATGAGATCCTTCACCATCGCCGGGCCGACGTTCTCGCCGCCCTTCACGCTGATGAGCGCGGTGTGGACTTCCTTCCGGTCGAGGTCGCGGAAATAGCGGATGCCGTCGATGCCCGTGTCCGCGCCTTTCTTCTTGCCCTGCCACGGCTGCGCCTCGTCGATGAGCGACACGGCCCACCATTGGAACTGATACTTGTCGCGCCGGGCGAGGTCGCGGGCGCTTTCGAGGTCCTTGGGCGTGCCGATGACTTCGTATTGCAGCCGCCGCTGGCCCTCCTCGCCAAACGACTCGGGGAAGGCTTTCTTCAAGCGCGATTCGATGAGCGCGATGGCGAGGCAGGTGATGTCGATGCCGATCCACTTGCGCCCGAGCTTCTGCGCGGCATGGACGGCAGTGCCGCAGCCGCAGAAGGGATCAAGCACCACATCGCCTTTGTTGCTGCTGGCGGAAATGATGCGCTCCAAAAGCGCGAGCGGCTTTTGTGTGGGGTAGCCGAGGCGCTCTTGGGCTTGGGAGTTGATAGGAGAGATGTCCGTCCAAATCGTGCCCATCACGCCGCCCTCCATTTCGTCAAGATAGCGTTTCAACTGCGGGCGCTTGGTAATGTCTAACTCGCCAGATTTGGTTCGCGGATACCAAATGCGTCCTTCCGCATCGAGCTTCGTCATCGTTTCGAGCGAGTAACGCCAGCCTTTTTCGGGAGATGGGAAACCTTTCCAAACGTACATCATGTTGGGCCGCAGATTCGGACTCGTCATGTTGTCGAGTCGGTAAACGCCACGCCCGTCCTCATCATTGAAGCGATATTTTGCCGCGCGATACTCTTCCGAGTGCTCGTCACGCGGCGTGTTCCAGGTGAAGCGCTCGCTTTTCGTATAAAAGAAAATCGAGTCCGCAACCCGGCTCCAAGTCTTGCTGTCGCTATGCGTGGTAGTGCGTTTCCAAACAATCTCGTTGCGGTAGTTCTCCTTCGCGAAAACTGAATCGAGGACCAGCTTGAGATAATGCGATGCGGTCGGGTCGCAGTGGAGATAGACGGAGCCGGTCGGCTTGAGAACGCGGTGTATCTCCAAAAGACGCGAGGCCATCATCACGAGATAGGCCGTCATGTCGTTCCGACCGAGGAACGCGATGAGCGCGTTCATCATTTGCGAAAGCTCGGTGTTCTTCTGCTTCAAGAGGTCGTCGAGTTCCGTCTCGGCTTGGTCGCCCCACGACCATGAGTCTTTGAACGCTTCGATTTGGGCTTCGCTTTTCAGGCCCTTCGGCGACTTGAAGAGCAGGTTGTAATCGCGCTTCGAGTTGAACGGCGGATCGAGGTAGATGAGGTCAACGGATTCGTCTTTGAGATGCTCACGGAGCACCTGCAAATTGTCGCCGTAGTAGAGTTGATTCATGTGGCTGCTGTTCAACGATGCGTAGATTACACAAAACTGCCCGGAAGGGCTGCTTATTTCGGCGAAGGCGCTTCCGGGGCTTCATGTTTGCCCGTCGGGAAGAGGAACGTGAGGTTCACGCGGATGCCCCATTCCGGTCCGCCGGAGGGCGACGTCGCGTAGTAGCGCCAGCCGAGCTGGAGGGCCATGGGTTGCGCGCCGATTTTGAAGACCTGCTGGATCGACACGTTGATCGGCACCGTCCACTGGCTGTTCTCCCAGTCATAGGTGGATTCCGTGTTCACGATGAAGCTGGTGTGCGTCTTCGTGGTGTAATTGATGAAGGGCTGGAGATAGGCCGCGTTGATGTTCTGCTCGTTGCTGTCGCCGCCCAGGCTCCAGATCTGGTTGGCGAGCATGCCGATGGTCCAGTTTCCCGGTTGCGCGAGCACGACAAACGTCGGCCCGAGGCCCCACTTTTCCGGCCCGAGTTGACTGTTCGTGGCTGTGGGATAGTACCCGACCGGGCCGACGCCCCAGATGATGCCGTTCCAGGGTTCCTTGGGTGAGAGGAAAAAGCTCTGCGTGGTATTGCCGAGACCGCTCTGTGAACGATTCTGCGGATGGTTGCGGACTGCCTGATTGTAGAGTTTCCGTCCGGCATTCTCAACCGCGCCGCGCTCCGATGGCGGATACTGGTCGAGAATCTTCTTCGGCACGCCGGGAAACGGCGGAACATCCACATAATAAACGTCGGTCTGCGAAATCACCGGCAGGATGGTGCGGAGGATGAGGTTCCAGTCCTTGCCGATCGAGATCGGGATGACCGGCTGGATATTGAGCGTGTACTTATAGCCTTCGTTCGTTGGCCCCATCTTGAAGTCCCAGTTCGACTGGAAGGGCACGCTAATCAGGTTGGAGATGGGATTGTTCAGTTTTTTGGCGAGTTCGGCGGCTTCATCGGCTTCGGGTTCAGCGGCGAAGGTTTTTGCCGCGAAGGCGAGGGTGAGTGACATGAGAATGGGTAGTTTCATGATGGCGTGTTTGTTGGTTGTTATTTCGCTGGTGAAGTCGCGGGCCGCCTCTTGCGAAGCGGTCCGCGCGTTTCACAATCGAAACGCGGTTTTACTTAGTTGCCGCTGCCCTTGCTGGCGGTTTCGGCTTGCTGCATCCGTTTCGCCATCTCCGCTTTCACAGCGTCGAGGTTGAAGCTCGCGCCGGTTTGCATCGGCGGGAATTCGAGGAAGGTCTGGAGTTCCTTGCCGATCACCTGCTGGACGAACACGAAGCGCCAGAATTGGAACTTGAACCAATCGAAGTATTGCTGGGCTCCGTCTTTTGTCCCGTTGTTGGGCCAGCCCAGGCGCTCGAACGGATCGAGGCGCAGGTTGGTGATGTACGGCACGTCCACATGGTTCTTTACACCCAACCAACCTTGGGGCTGATCAATGAAACGGAACTTGTAGTCGTCGATGCGAACCGCGCCAACGGTGCTTTCGCCGAGGTAGAAGATTTCATGGCGCGTGGACGGACCTTTGCCGGTGATCAAAGCCGTCTGGTTGTAGCCGTCCAGATGGTTCTTGTAAGTCCGGTCGCCGATTTTCACACCCTTGAGCAAATCCTCTGTGATGGTGGTGTTGCCGGCGGCGGCGAGGAAGGTGGGGAACCAGTCCAAGCCGGACATGAGGCCGTTCTGCACGGTGTCCGCCGGAACCTTGCCGGGCCAGCGCAGGATGCAGGGAACGCGGAAGCCGCCTTCCATGACGGTGCCTTTGCACTGCGCGAACGGCGTCGTTCCGCCATCGGGCCAGGTGAAGCTTTCGGTGCCGTTGTCGGTGGTGAAGACGACGATGGTGTTGTCGTCCTCCCCCATGTCCTTGAGCTTCTGCAGCACGAGGCCGATGTCGTCATCAAGCTGGGCCATGCCGGCTTCCTGTTCCGACCAGCCGTTCTCGGAGTTCCGCATCTTCTCGTACTTCTCGGAGAGGTGGGTGACAATGTGCATGCGGGTCGGGTTGAGCCAGCAGAAGAACGGCTTGCCGTCCTTCTTGGCCTTGTCCATGAAATTGATGGCGAAGTCGCGGATCTCGTTGTCCACGGTCTTCATCCTTTCGGGATAAAGCGTGCCGGCGTCCTCGATCTTTTGTTTGCCGATCTTGCCCCAGCGCGGCATCTCCGTCGGGTCATCCTTGTCGGTCGCCCAACTGTGGACCATGTTGCGCGGCCCGACTTTGTCCAACAACTCCTGCGGGTAGTTCGGATGCGCCGGGTCTTCCATCGCGTCGAGGTGATAGAGGTAACCGAAGAACTCGTCGAAGCCGTGGACGGTGGGCAGGAATTCATTGCGGTCGCCGAGATGGTTCTTGCCGAACTGGCCGGTGGCGTAACCCTGGGCTTTGAGCGCGGTGGCAAGCGTGCAGGCTTCGGCGGGGAGGCCGGTCTTGGCACCCGCCTGGCCGACCGTGGTCATGCCCGTGCGGATGGGCAACTGGCCGGTGATGAAATTCGCGCAACCCGCCGTGCAGCTCGCCTCGGCGTAATAGTCGGTGAACAACATGCCTTCCTTGGCCATCTTGTCGAGGTTGGGCGTCCTGCCTGCCATCATGCCGCGATGGTAGGCGCCGATGTTCCACATGCCGATGTCATCGCCCATGATAAACAGGATGTTGGGTTTCTTGTCCGCCGCGTGCAGGGGGACGGCGGCGCACAAGAGCGCAGCCGTGCCCGCAAGGAGCGACAAGCCGTTAATTAGCTTTCTTTTCATTTGTTTCTGTATTTCTGTTTTTGTTTTGTTTTGGTTTTACTGCTTTGGTTTCCCGCTTTCGCGGAAAAGGTTTGTTTCGGTGGAGTTCCCGCGCTTTCCTTTTTACCAACGACGGACGACGGTGGTTCCGTAAGGGCCGTAGTGGACAACTGTCGGGCCGTAAACGGGGGGGTGATAGTAAGCGCCGTAGGGAGCATACCGGTTGGTTGTTGCCGCTCATGCCGGTGTTCGACCTTTGTTTCTGATTTTGAGGGTTGCTGGAGGGCACCGCGCCGTCGGTTCATGGTCTTGTTCCTTTGTTGGCTTTGGCCGTTTCATTTCCGACTCGCCGTCCGGGTTTGAAGAAATCGAGCACAGCTTTGGTCTTCGTCTGGCCTGCGGGCGCTCCGAAGCCGGCAGCTTTGGCCGCGCCGAAGAATCGGCAAGCCAGCGCCCGCGCCTCGGTATCGGTCTCCGCCCATGCTTTGGCGGAAAGTTCGAGCACGTCCTGAGTCCGGCCATCCTTCTGCAGATGCCAGAGTTCAACGGTCACGTTTTCCGGAAAGCCCTGGAGCTTCCACTGCTGACGCCAGACCCGGGCATCAACCGGGCCGTAGAGCCTCAAGCTTTTCCAGTCGAAATCTTTCATTCGCGCCATCACCAGTTTTCGTTGCGTCTCATCGAAAATCTCAGCCACCGCCACTTGTCCGGCGGCGACCTTTGGCACAAGGCCTTTGGCCCAGGAAGCGTGGTCCACCGAGCGCGAGAGGGTGGGTCGGTTTTCATTGGTCCAGTCCTGCTCGGGCTGGATTGCCCGCTCCGCGTCGCTCAACGCAGTCGCCCCGTCGATCGCACGGAGCTTCACGGTGGATTCCCCTGGTCCGCCCTCCTTTTGGCGGGCGCGGAGGATCAGATCGTTCGCTTCCAGTGCCCGGTCGGCAGTGTCGAAAAAACAGACGATTTGTTTCACGGAGCGATGTTCATCCAGCTTTAGCGCCTTCATGGCCTGCTCCGCGTTTGCCGCATTCACGAAGAGTTTGATTTCGTTCTTCCTGACCTGCGGGGATGGACCTGGAAGTTGTGCCCCTGAAAGCGATGTCCTGACCAGAACCAGGCCCAGCGCCAAGGCGAGCCCAAGAAGCCGCGGGCCGCTGCGAGCGAACCCGATCGGAATTGGAATGTTACTTCTCATGCTTCTTGTGCCTCACCGCATTTTCATCCACGTCGAGTGCGAGCTGGGAGGCGCTGCCTTCGGTGCGGTCTTCGAGGTCGCGGAAGAGGCCTTCGTCGGAGAGATCGAGCGGGTGCGAGTTCTCCCAGTCGTGCCTGGCGACTTCGTGGAGGCGCTCCACGATGTCCGTCGTCATAGACCTCGATGGCCAGTTCGCGCCGGTCGTCGAAGCTGCCGGGGGCAAGGTTGATCGAGCCGACGATCGCGCGCACGCCGTCGGCCAGGAGCATCTTGCCGTGAAGTTTCAGGTGCTTGAGCTTGTGGATCTTGATGCCCACATCGTCCATGATGCGCAGGCCGCCGACGCCTTCGATGAGCTTCTCCTTTTTCAAGCGAATGCGGCGGGCGCGCCATGATGTGGACCTTCACGCCGCGGACCGCGGCGCGGACGAGCCGCTCGATGATCACGGCGTCCTGGTAGCGTTCGTTCTGGACGAAGAGCGTGTGCTTGGCGTCGTCGATGAGACGGGCGATGCGCTCGCGTCCATTGCCGCGGCACCAGATGAGGTGGGCGTGCTCGCCGGGCTTGAAGTCCTTGCGGTGCCAGTCGGCATCGAAGCCGGCGATGACTTCATCGACCTCGTGTTGGTGCGTAGTGACGATGGCGTAGTCGCGGGTCTCGGTGAGGTTCTTCGTCTCCCAGTTGAGCGATTTCACGAAGGCGGTCTCGTCGTCCACGACCATGGATTTCTCGTGCGTGATGCCGAAGTCGGGGTTGCTGTCCTTGACCTCGATGCCGGCCTTTTCGAGCGCCTTGCGGGTTTCCTCGTTTTCGTCCTCGCCGCTGCGGCGCGCGGCATTGAGCATGACCTGGACTTTCACCCCGCGTTCTTGTGCGGCGATGACGGCCTTGATCAAGTCCGGATCGGAGAAGATGAACATTTTGACGCGGACGGATTTCTTCGCGGCGTTGATGGCGTCGAGGATCGGCTTTCCGGTGTCGTCGGGGAGAACAATGAGGGAGCGGTGGGACATGGTGGTGAGGGATGAAGGATGAATTATGAAGGATGAAGAAGGTGCGGAACTGAGGCTGGCCGGGCGTGGCGCCGGCCTGGATGCGGTAAAGTTCGGCGTAGATTTCGTTGCGTGCGATCAGTTCGTCGTGGGTGCCTTCCTCGGCGACAAAGCCGCCTTTGAGCACGACGATCTTGTGGGCGTCGCGGATCGTGCTGAGGCGGTGCGCGATGGTGATGACGGTGCGGCCTTCCATCAGGCGTTCGAGCGCTTCCATGACGACCTTCTCCGACTCGGTGTCGAGCGCGGCGGTCGGCTCGTCGAGGATGAGGATCGGGTGAGTTGCGCACGACCGCGCGGGCAATGCCGATGCGCTGGCGCTGGCCGCCCGAGAGCGTGAGGCCGCGTTCGCCGACCAGCGAGTCGTAGCCGTGCGGCATCTGCGAGATGAACTCGTGCGCGTTGGCCATCTTCGCCGCTTCGATGATTTCCTCGGGCGTCGCGTCGGGCCGGCCGTAGGCGATGTTGTCGCGGATCGTGCCGGCGAAGAGGACGGTGTCCTGCAGGACGAAACCGATCTGCTCGCGCAGGCCGTCGAGTTTGTAATCGGTGACATCCACGCCATCGACCAGCACGCGGCCATTCGTCGGATCGTAGAAGCGAGGGATAAGGCTGAGGACGGTCGATTTGCCGCCGCCGGTCGGGCCGCAGACGCCGATGCGCTGGCCGGGCTTGATCGTGAGGTTGATGTCGCGCAGCACCGGCGCGGCGGGGTCGTAGGCGAAGGCGACATGCTCGAAAACGATCTCGCCCTTGATCTTGCCCGGGTCGCGCGCGTCGGGCTTTTCGCGGGATGATCGTGTCCGCATCGAGGATCGTCTGGATGCGCTCCAGACCGACCGCCGCCTGCGCGATGACGTTGGTCATTTTCGCCAGATCCTGCACCGGCTTGAAGAACTTGTTGAGATAGGAAAGAAACACCGTCAGCGCGCCGATGGTCATGGCGTCGCGGAGGATCAGCCCCGCGCTGCGCCAGAGCACGAACGCCACGCAGCAGCGAGACCGTCACCGAGACGATGGGCGAGAGCAGCGACTTCACCCGCCGGGCTTTGAGCGCCGCCTGGACGGTTTCCATGCTCGCCTCCTTGAGCCGCTCTTCCTCCGTTTCCTGCCGGCCGAACGCCTTGACCGAGCGCACGGATTGCAAGCCCTGCTGGACCACGCCCACGATGTCGCTCTGGCGCTTGCGCACCTCGTGCGTGGCCTTCTTCACCGCCTTCTTGAAGCGCGAGATGAAACACAGCAGGAACGGCGTCACGCCCACGGCGATGAGCGCGAAGTCGAAGTTCAGGTAGAGCATCACGCCGAGCATGCCGATGATGGTCAGCGAATCGACGAGGATGCTGAGCAGCGCCGTCGAGGCGAAGCTCTGGATCGTGCTCACGTCAGAGGTGATCGTGCTCAGCATGTTGCCGATCTGGTGGGTGTCGTAATACTTCAGCGAGAGGCGCTGGAGATGATGATAGAGCCGCTGGCGAAGATCGTTGGCGACATACTGCGCGACGCTCTCGGTGTAGTAATTGTCGATGTAACCCGCGACCGCGCCGATCAGCCGCGATGACAATGACGCCGAGCGCCGCCACACCCGCCAGCGCCAGGGTATGTTCGCCGGAGGAAAAGTCGCGCAGCCACGTCAGAAACTCCGGCAGCTTGTGCTTGCCGACCACGTTATCGAGGATGATCTTCAGCGGCCACGGAGCGGCGATGCTCATCGCCGTCTCGATGAGCATCGCGATGAAGACGACGATCAGCCAGTTGCGATAAGGCCGGACGAGTTCGAGGACGAACCGGAACATGCCCTTGGATGGCCGGGATTCGTGCGCGGACGAATCCGGCAAATCGGCTCCTGGGGCAGAGGGTGGCGTGCCGGTTTTGCTGGAGTCAGAGTCTTTCATGCAAAAGATGCGCGCAGCTTCGGGTTCGTCTCATTGGTGCGCCTTGTCTGAGAGCGGACGCAAAGACTCCGCAAGGCTGAGCAAGTTTTCTGGTCTCACGCGAATGATGCCGTGGCGCGGGGCGTCGATTTCCGCTATGAGCATGAATGCAGTTGAAACAACAAGCGGCAGAATGGGAAGCAATTTCAATCCACCCTCCACGTTTCGCGAGCCATAGCCAACCAGCAGGTTGCAGCCGATGGCGATCGCAGCCATGAACGCCCATGCCGCCGTCGGAATTCGATTCCAGAACTCAGCCTGGGTGTATCCCTGCGTATTCAACACGTCATTCATGCCCGAAACGGCGAGGGCGACAATCGGTGTCGGGTGCGCCTCGGCGGGACCGAGGACGGCGGACCATAGCTCGCTCTGCAACTGAGCCGTGGTGGCATTGACCTGCCGAAGCTCCTTTTCATCAGTGGCCAGGTAGAATACGATTCGCTGGTCGAGGTAACTCTTGAGCAGCGCACGCACCTTCTTCGCATCGGCGGCAGGCAGCAGGTCTGCGCGGACGTATTCCGTCCCGATTGCGTTGGCTTCCGCCTCCTCGTGGGTCTTGCGCAGGTCGTAACGGCTTGTGGCCATGGAAAAGCTGAATCCGATGATAAGCCCGAGCAGTGTCAGCGTGGCGGCCAGGATAAACCCGAAGTCCTGACGCAACTCCTCGTCCAGGGTGCTCCGCTTTTTGAGAATCGACCACCCAATCCACGCCGCGAGCCAGAGCGCGAGGAAGCAAAGCGCAAAAACAAGAATCGGATAATGAGTCATGCTGTTGTCCTGGTATGCCTTGTTCGAAAATCGCGGGCCGTTTCGTTCTCGGGTCCGAAGGTCGTGCCCGTCATAGACCGGCGATCCGGCCGCCCACGATTCCGTACGATTGCAAAAACTCCACCATCCCGTGAAAGATAAGCCCCATTCCCATGGCGGAGACGAAAAAGCCGACGATGCGCGTGGCGGCATCAATGCCCTTCGGCCCTACCTTCTTCAAAATCCCCTTGGAATAGACCAGGGACACGCAGGTGACAGCCATCGTCGCGACGATCGCCAGGACGATGGCGACAAAGGACTCCAATTCTGCGGAGGATTGTTTCACAGTCGAGGCCATGCCGATGATCGTGGCGATGGCTCCAGGGCCGAACATGATCGGCATGGACAGGGGGATGAACGAGACATCTTCGTCATTGGTGCCCGGCCCGCTTCCGCAACCGGGACTCACTTTCCCCTGCGGTGACGGGTTGAACATTTGAAAGCCAATGCGCGTGAGAATGATCCCGCCGACCACCCGGATCATGCTCAGCGGAACGCCGAAGAGACGCAGCAGGAGCGTTCCGAAAAGCAGGAAGAAGAACGCGAGGAGCGTGGCATAAAGACAGGATTTGCGGGCGACCCTGTTCTGCTCCGCGCTGTCGTTGCCTTCCATCAGACCCAGGAAGACCGGGATCGCTTCCAGGGGATTGATGATGGCCAGCAATGTCGTGAACATGCTGATGAATAAGGTAATGGATGACCTCATTAGATATGTCTGGCGGTCGCGAGACAGGGTTAGTTTCGCTGGTGAAGTCGCGGGCCGCCTCATGGGCGACGGCCCGCGCGTTTCACGATCGAAGCAGTTGGTTGGTTAGTTCCCCGTGGGCAGCGGGATGTTGATGCCTTCCTTGCCTAACTGTTCCCGCATCCACTGGAACTTTTGATACTTCGAGATCTCGATGGGTCCGTCGTAGCCCATGCTCTGCAGCTTGCGCGGCGGATACTCGACGTAAGTCTTCATGAGTTTGTTGATCGCCTGTTCAATGGTGACGAGAGTCCAGGTCCGCTCGGTGAAGTTATTCATGAACAGGTCGTAGCGCTCCTGCGGGTCCGCCCACAGGTCGAACACCTGCGGCACGGTGGCGACGTATTTTTGCGCGCCTTTCCACCCGAGGTTGCTATCCACCGCGAGACCGCCGGTCGCCTGGCCGTCGTCGCCGCGCAGATTGAAGACCGCCTTGTAATTGCCGACGCGCGCGGCACCCGGCGAGAGCTCGTTCTCGGTGAAGTAGAACCAGTCCTTGCGGGCACATTTGCCGGTGCCGAAAAGCAGCGGCGACATGTCGTAGCTATCGAAGATGATCGGTTTATTTTCGCGATCATTGGCCGGCAATTTGACGCCGGCCACGGAGGCAAACGTCGCCATCAAGTCGAGGCCGCCGACGATGTCGTGGCTGATCGAGCCGGGCGCGATCTTGCCGGGCCACGAGGCCAAGGCGGGGACGCGGTTGCCGCCCTCACGGACGGTGCCTTTCGTGCCGCGGAAGGGCGTGTAGCCGGCGTCGGGATAGACATCCTGCCAGGCGCCGTTGTCGGTGGTGTAGAAGACGAGGGTGTCCTGGTCTTTGCCGAGTGCCTTCAGCTTGGCGAGGATCGCGCCGATGCGGCTGTCGAGTTCACAGATGGAGTCTGCATATTTGCTCTTCGACATGGACTTATGGATGAAGTCCGGGTGCGGAAGGTTTGGCTGATGCACCTTCATGAAATTGACGTGGATGAAGAAGGGCGTATCCGCGTTCTTCGCCGCGTCATCGAGGAATTCGAGGGCGGCTTTCTCGACATAGCCATCGAAGAAGGGAATCCCGACGACTCCGTCGGGATAGGTTACGCCGTCAATCGTGACGGACGTGCCCGGCTTGTCCACATACTGGCCGTTGATCTTGAAGTCCTCCTTCGCTGGCTGCCCCGCAAGGCCGGACATCGAGCCCTTGGTCACCTTGTTGAAGAAGGCGCGCAGCTCGGGGTCCATGTCTGGGAACCAGGTCGGGTCGCCATAGGTGTAGGCGTTGAGGTGATACAGGCCGCAATACTTCATCACGTCGTAACCCTGCGCATTGGGCAGCGCATAATCCGCCTCGCCGAGGTGCCACTTGCCGGTGAAGTAAGTCTTGTAGCCGCCCTTCTTGAGCACCGAACCGAGCGTCCATTCCGCCGCCGGCAAGCCGCCGCCCTGGCCCTGGAAAGCCACGGTGGTCATGCCGCTGCGATTCGGGATGCGCCCGGTGAGCATCGCGGCGCGTCCGGGCGTGCAGCTCGGCTGCGCGTAGAACGAGTAGAACTGCATGCCGCCCTTGGCGAGATTGTCGATGTTGGGCGTCGGCATGCCGCGCCCAACGCCCCCGCCGTACGGGCCGAGGTCACCGTAGCCGGTGTCATCGGAGACGATGAGGAGGATGTTGGGTTTCTTGTCCGCCGCGTGCAGTGGGACGGCGGCGCTCAGGAGCGCAGCCGTGCCCGCAAGCAGCGACAAGCCCTTAATGATTGGCTTTCTTTTCATTTGTTTCTGTCTTTCTGTTTTTGTTTTGGTTTTACTGCTTGGTTTCCCGCTTTCGCGGAAAAGGTTTGTTTCGGCGGAGTTCCCGCGCTTTCCGTTTTACCAACGACGGATGACTGTGGTTCCGTAAGGGCCGTAGTGGACGACTGTCGGGCCGTAAACTGGGGGGTGATAGTAAGCGCCGTAGGGAGCATACCGGTATGCGCGGCGCGCCGCACCGGCATAGGAGAATGGCGTGAGCGGGCATCCGATGATGTCGATGAACAGCGAGCAGGCTCCGCCTTTCGCCGGGAGAATCCCCTGAAGGACGCGCACCTCGTAGGAGAGATCGTTGCCGGAAATCTGAGGGTTGCGGAGCACGACGACGGCATCGACGACTTTGTCACCATCGAAGATCGAGAGGGTGGCATTGGGCGGATCTTTCAGGAAGCTGTCTTTTCCCTGGCTCCACATGGGAACGAATTTGTTGGTCGGCATGTGTCCGGCCATTCGCTCCGGCCGGTCGGCAAAGCAGACCGTCAACGGGTTCACTCCCCGTAGAACAAGTTTGCCGTTCTTGAACGCCACGCCCTTCGCGTTTTGCACGAAGAGGAGGTCCACTTTTTTGACTTTCTGTTTGCCGCCTGCGGTCCAAGTAATCGAGGAGGCTTCGCTGGAGACCGGAGCCTGGGATGCGGCGTGGCCGGTGGCGGCGCTTGATGCAATGAGGCCGGTGAACGCACCGCACAAGAGGATGAGCTTGTTTGTTTTCATGGTTTTGTTGTTGCTGTTTGCTGTTAGGTTTTGCTAGTTCGGAAAAAGGGATTGCGGGTGGCTTAGAACTTGAAGGTGACTCCGATCTCCGGCCCGTGAAGCCAGCCGCTGAGGGTGATGTTGCCGGAGGAGCCGTCATTCTGCCACTGGCCCCGGGCGCGATAGCCGAGGTCAAGATAAGTGTTGCGGTGAAACTGCCATGCCAGCCCGGCTTCGAGGTCGCAGTCCCAGTTCTCATCGGCCACGAGTCCGAAGCCGCCAACATCGCCACGGATGATCGCCATGAAGTTTTTGCCAAGCATCCACGTTGTGCGAAGCCCGATCATCGGCTCGATGTAAGCCCGGCTCGCGTCGCTGCTAAAATCCACAGTCCGGCTCTTGCTGCGATCCAAAGCCGATGCGCTCAGTTCCACCGTGCCATCCACTTTGTTGCTGATCCAGTTGACCCGGCCTCCCCCGTAAAGCTCGAATCCGACCGAATAATCATCCGCGGCATGGCTCAGCGGCACCGTTCCGATCAAAAAGCGGGGGCCGAAATTGACCTGTCCCATGTCGTTCCGATTCGTCACGCTGACCGAGCCGCCCACCTGCGCGTGATCGCGAAGCACGAGCTTGGAGGCATCGGCGCTGTCCGAAACCCGCGTGTAGATCCAGTAAGCGTCGAGGAACGCGCCCCAGCGGCCTTTCATGACTTCGATCCGGCCATCCGCCAAGATCGCGACCACCTTTCCATTGAAGAGATTGCCGAGAGTATTCCCCGGAGAACTCGTCGTGTTCAGGTCGCCTCCAAACGTTTTGCCGAGGACGTGAAAGGCCGGAAGGGACATATCGAGGTCGATCCCCAAGGGCAGCCAGAGATACGGAGTGACTGCCACCTGCCACGGTTCTTCCGCCGCTGGGGCAGGGGATTGCTGGCTGATGAAGTCCTTGCCGCTGCTGGCCGGCTGCTGGGCAAGGCCAGCGGAGGCGGTGCAGAGCAGGAGTGTGGTAATGGCGATGCCGATTTTTCGATGGATCATATTTTGTGTTGGTTCGGTGTTGGAAAAGTTCTCGATGCTTGTGAAGAGGTTTCGCTGGTGAAGTCGCGGGCCGCCTGGAGACGGCCCGCGTGTTTCACAATCGAAGAGTTGGGCGGCTCGGCTTAATACCAGCCCGGGCCCCATCCGCCCCAAGCGCCCCAAGCGCCCCAGTTCATCGAGGCGGCCTGGTTCATTTCCGCGGCCATGAGGTTCTCGTTGGCGATTTGTTTCTGCGCCCGGAGTGCCTTGTAAGCCTGCAACTGTTGCGGCCCGCCAACATACGCCTGGTTGTTCTTCAAGTCAGGCAGAACGTAGTAGGTTTTGCCCTTGTACTTGACCTGCGTGACTTTGTCGGCTGGCAGAGTCTTGAGGATGGCGACTTGGTCGGGCTTGGTCGGGCTGATGACTTTGAAGCCGGCGGCGATCGCCATGTTTTCTTTTTCGTGCAGGTCGTTGGCGCAGCCCGTGGCGAAGGCCAGGAGCGCGACGGCGGTGATGCATTTGAATGCGGTTGCTATCTGTTTCATTGCTTTTTTCTATTTGGTTTCTGTTTTGTTGTTGTTGTTGTTGTGGGGAGAGAGATGGTGCGGGCTGTCGCGGCGGTCATTCTCGCGCACCGGCGTTCGGGGTGGGCGGCGGAATTTGCGATCATGCGAGGGGCGATGCAGAGTCCGACAAGAGATGCGCGATGATGCGCAAGGGCGACTGTGGTTTGCGAAAATGAAACGAGCGCCGAAGTGAGCAAAGTGCCCAAGCGGCTCGCGAGTTATGGTAATTGATAGATCGAGTTCGTAGCATGAGGCGTTATCGCAGCTGGTTTCGTTAGACAGTTGGCCGCAGCGTGACAAGCACGTTTTTCTGACGTTTTCTGACGCGATAGGGCCGGGCGCTATTGGCTCTGGTAATCCGAAACGACTCGCGTGTAATAGCGGCAGATTTTCTTGCCGTTCCGCTCAAGCCAGAACTCTTCAACCGGCGTGACCGAGGCGGACAGTTTCGCGATCTTCCGTAGCTCCAGGTCCTTTTTGTTGAAGGCCACGAGGAGCAGCGTCGCGCCGTTGTGCCCGGCCGCCGGAGACCAGAGCCGGTACATGAGGCTGTTGCCGCCAAAGAGATGAGCCCCGGTGATCTCGCGCATCCCCTTGACCTGGTCCTTCTGGTAAAACGAAGCCTCCGTCGCGATGAAATACCTGTCCATCCCGACGATCCGAACCTCGCCGCCAGTGGATTCTTTCAGCTCGTCTTTGCGTCGTTCCAGTTCGCGGCCCAGCTCGGACCAGCCGACCGGAACCAGCTCCATTTTATCGACATAGCCAACGCCGGGAAAACCCGTGGTCAGATATTGGAAGAACCCGATGTAGATCGCCGCGAGCACCCCGACCGTGACCGACCATGCGCGCCGCCACGCGGACGCTTCCGGCAGCGCCACCAGGCACGCGGCCAGCGCGGGAACCAGCACCAGCCAGGCCGGTCCGGTCCAGTTCAGTTTTACCCGGTGAGTCAGGCTGAAGATCACGAACACCGCCAGTGGCACCAGCACGAACACCCGCGCGAACATTTCCCGTCTCCACTCGACGGAAGCGCGTTCCGCGTCAGTGCCCGGACGTTTCCACGCCATCAGAATTCGCACGGCCAGGATTGCTCCGACCGGGGTGAGGAGAATCAGAATGGAAACGAGAAGCAGATGCAGCGAGAAGTGCCGCTGGGCCGCCAGTCGGCCGGTCGTCTGGAACGCAAACGACATCCATCCCTGCTGCGCATTCCAGATGATCACCGGCGAGAACACCGCGACGGCGATCACCCCCGCCAGATAAGGCGTGAACCGCCTGAACCACACCCGCGACTGCGGATCGAGCACCATGAACACAAACAGCGACGGCACCAGCAGAGCGATTGTGTATTTTGAAAGCATCCCGAGACCAAGGCAGATGCCGAACCCGAACCACGCACGCAAGCTCCCCGCAAAAAGAACGCGTCCAAGAAAATAAAGCGCGCCCGACCAG
The DNA here is from genome assembly GCA_963751395.1 of uncultured Verrucomicrobiae bacterium. GTDB lineage: Bacteria > Verrucomicrobiota > Verrucomicrobiia > Chthoniobacterales > Chthoniobacteraceae > CAVVUC01. The sequence goes on from CAVVUC010000002.1 coordinate 1,704,193, forward strand.
CAGGCGATGAGCGGCGCGTCCGGGGTCATCATGAACCCGGTCAGGAAAAAAATCGGAAGAACCTGCATGACCAGGAACGAAGTCCGGGCGGCGGCGCGGTCGTAAAGAAGGCAGGTCAGCCGGTAAACAAAGAAGGCGCTCAACTGCGAACACACGAGCGCAAAAATGCGGACTCCAAATTCCGTGTTGCCAAACAGCTTTGTCCCAAGATGGATCAGCCAGGCAACCATCGGCGGATGATCCAGGTAGCCGAGAGCGGGATGCATCGCGTAGTTCCAGTAATACGCCTCCTCGGGAAACAGGTCGGGCAGCCCCAGATAAACAAGGCGGATCAGAATGAATCCAAGGGCAACGACGACTGTTTTCGACATTCTTTGATGGGCGGAAGTGCGATGGCTGCGGGGATTAGGATCGGCTCTGAGGCGCGGAAAGCTGTTTAGAGGGGACTTCTTGGAGGATGGATGCAAGTGAATTTTTGGTAGATCGCGAGGTGCAGCAAAATCCGGCATCGGCGTGCGATGCTGGGTAGCACAGGCGTCCCCGCCTGTTGGCGAGGGCGTCCCCGCCGTCGCGAACTTTTCGTGGAGCGCGCGTTTTTGGTCGTAACCGCGCTGCTCCGAAAAGTTCGTTTTGGCGAGGACGCCAAAACCAACAGGCGGGACGCCTGTGCTACCCAGATTGCTCCGCGCTGTGGCAATTGCGTATTCGCTTTTACAAGCGGGAGTCTCTGCATTACTGGATTCGTCCGATGAAATCCGCAGTTCGCATTCTCATTTGGCTTGGCGTCGCGCTGCTGGGTGCCGGGGCTTATGGAGCGCTGGCTCTGCATCGCGGCGAGCACATCAACTCGGTGTTCATTCTGACCGCCGCGCTCTGCACCTACGCGATCGGCTACCGTTTTTACTCGAAATGGATCGCGGCGCGAGTGCTTGCATTGGACGACCGCCGCGCCACGCCGTGCGAAGTGCATGACGACGGCAGAGACTTCGTGAAGACCAACAAGTGGATTGTGTTCGGTCATCATTTTGCGGCCATCTCGGGGCCGGGGCCCTTGGTCGGGCCGGTGCTCGCGGCCCAGTTTGGTTATCTGCCGGGGACGCTGTGGATCTTGATCGGGGTTGTGCTTGGGGGTGCTGTGCAGGATTTCGTGATCCTTTTCTGTTCGCTCAGGCGCGACGGGAAATCGCTCGCTCAAATGGTGAGGGAGGAAATCAACACCGCCGCCGGGCTGGTGGCGATGCTCGCGATTCTGGCGATCCTGATCGTCCTGCTGGCGGTGCTCTCGCTGGTCGTGGTGAACGCGCTCGCCGAGAGTCCATGGGGCGTATTCACCGTCGGCGCAACCATCCCGATTGCGATGTTCATGGGCGTTTACCTTCGCTTCGGCAGGGTGGGGAAGGTGCTCGAAGCCTCGGCGATTGGAGTCGTGCTGTTGCTGCTGGGTGTGTGGGGCGGCCAGTTGGTACACAGCCACGAGAGTTGGGCGAAAGCTTTCACGCTCGGCAAGGAATCGCTCGCGTGGTCGATCATCGCCTACGGATTCGCTGCGAGCGTGCTGCCGATCTGGCTGTTGCTCGCGCCCCGCGACTACCTCAGCACGTTCATGAAACTCGGCACGATCTTTACACTGGCCGTCGGTTGTTTCTTTGTGCTGCCCGATTTGAAGATGCCGGCACTCACGAAGTTCATCGACGGCTCCGGGCTTGTCGTTCCGGGAACGCTTTTTCCGTTTTGCTTCATCACGATCGCGTGCGGTTCGATCTCCGGATTCCACACGCTCATCGCAAGCGGCACCACGCCGAAGATCACCACGCGGGAGAGCTACGCGCGGCCCATCGGCTACGGCGCGATGTGTCTCGAATCGCTGGTCGCGATCATGGCGATGATCGCCGCCTGCACGCTCGACCCGGGCGTTTATATGAGCATGAATTACAAAGGCAAAGGCGCGGATGCCGCCGCGATCGCTGCCGAGACCGTCGCGCGCGTGAATGCCGCCGGGCCTGAGTTTGCCGTGACGACCGAACAGATGAACCAACTCGCCAGACAAATCGGCGAGAACTCGCTGTTTGGCCGCACGGGAGGCGCGGCGACGCTGGCCGTGGGCATGGCGCAGATTTTTTCCCACGCGGTCGGCGGGCGATGGCTCGATCTCTGGTATCACTTCGCGATCATGTTCGAGGCGCTGTTCATCCTGACAACGCTCGACGCCGGAACGCGAGTCTGCCGCTACCTGCTCCAGGACGCGCTCGGCTCGCTGTGGAAGCCGCTCGGCAACACAAAACATCTTGGAGCGACTTTGCTCTCGAGCGTGCTCGTCGTTGCAGGGTGGGGGTATTTCTTGATTCAGGGCGTGCGCGATCCCGATGGCGGCGTGCGCGCGCTGTGGCCGATCTTCGGTATTGCCAATCAACTGCTGGCCTCCATCGCGCTCTGCCTTGCGACGACGGTGATTTTGAAGATGCATCTCGCGCCTGCCGCTCAATCCAAAATCCAAAAACTTGCACTGAGCGCAGCGCAGCGAAGCCGAACGTGTCCAAAATCCAAAATTGCATTCACGCTCATCACTCTGGTGCCTCTTATTTGCCTGCTATCGGTAACGCTCACCGCAAGCTGGCAGAAGATATTCCATCACGAGACGCGGGCGAATTTCCCACGCCTCGGCTTTCTCCAGATCGCACAGGAACTGGATGAAAAACTGCCAGCGCTCGAAAAGGCTCTGGCGGGCGCCAAAGCCGGCAGCGACGTGGGCGTCATCGCCACGGCGGAAAAGGCGCTCCACGCAAACCGGGTGCTGCATTTCAACAACATCGTGGACGTGGTCGTCGTGGGGATCTTTCTGGCGCTGGTGATAGCGATCGTGCTGTTGAGTGTGCGCGAATGGGTGCTGCTCATCGCGCGAAAACGGCTTGCCGAGCTGCGCGAATCCGATCCCGTCTGGCGGCCCGATTTCGAGCTCGCCGCCGCGCGGCCATTCAACTTTCTCAGCTTCTTCGCACTGCTCTTCGCGCTTGCTCGCGAGCTGGCGGGTGAAACCGGTGTCGAACGCGAGCGAGTCGCGCTTTGCGCATGCGGCGCGCAGGAGAATTCGCGCGACCAGGCCTACGTCGCTTTCACCACGCGCCGGTTCGACAGCGGCAAGGTGAACCGCTGCTGCTGAAACCGGAAAGAGCACGGCTCGGAGGGACGAGTTCCACGAGTCCCTCGCTGCCACGCCAATGATGGGGACTCGTGGAACTCGTCCCTCCGAGCCGCGCAGCCTGAAGGCTGGACTCCCGCGGAAAAAGCAGAGGCGCTTTCCGTTACGAAAGCGCCTCCGATTTTTGGATGGCGATAAGCCGAGTTCTGTCGAGGATGATCATTTATCTAAGCGACTATTACCCGAGGGCATCGCTGTTGCCAGCGAACGGACAGGCGGCCCAACCCTCTGTTTTGTCTTGCACCGCATGGGGTTTTTCGTGCCCCGGTGCTTGCGCGCCGGGCGGTGAGCTTTTACCTCGCCTTTTCACCCTTGCCCGATTCTCAAACAGACAAACCGGGCGGTTTGTTTTCTGTGACACTTTCCGTCGCCCCCGATTTTCATCGTAAGCGCCCGCGTGTTCTACGCGGCATGCTGCCTTGCGGTGTTCGGACTTTCCTCACGCGGATTGCTCCGCGCGCGATCATCTGCCATCCGGCGGTGAATGTAGGCGCGAGCAGCGGGGAACTCTACCACTTTTTGTGGCGCCAGAGCCAGATGACCGCGATACAGGAAGCTGCGGCCAGAGCCATGACGATGCCGAACGAGAGCAAGCCTTCCTCCTGTTCGATCGGCAGTTTTACATTCATCGAGAAAACGCTGACGACCAACGTCGGAAGCATGAGCGCAATCATCACGAGCGTCAGCGTCTTCATGAGCACGTTGAGATTGTTGCTCACGAGCGAGGCGCGCGCGCCGACGAGGCTCGAAGAACCTGCGAGTAGGTGTGGGCCATTTCGTGGCACTGATCGTTTTCAATCAGCAAGTCGTCGAGCAATTCCATGTTGTCGGCGCTGAGCCCCAGCCGGGGGGCATGCGATTTCAGCTTGTCGATGACGCGCTTGTTTGAGCTGATCGCGTTCAGGTAATAGACGAGGCTTTTTTCGAGGGTGAAGAGGTTGAGGAGATGGCGGTTTTCCATCGCGGTGTTGATCTTCTCCTCGAGCTGGTCGGCGATCATGTTGAACACGCCCAGATGTTCCTCGAAGTGAAAGATCGAGCGGTGAATGATCTTGAGGATCACGTCCTGAAGCGACTGGAGTTGCTGGAACTGCTTGCCCTCGAAGCGGAGCGTGTCCTCGGCCACCACCAGAACCAGTTGGTGGGAAAACAAGAACATGCCGACCGAGCTGATCTTGAAAAGGAAGTTGTCCTCATAGCAATACTGCTTGGGACGTTTGATGATGATGGCTGCATGCGTCGGCTCGAATTCGACGCGACCGAGTTCCAGCGGATCCAGCGCCGATGTGAGCGTGTGACGGTCGATCTGCAAGTCCTCGACGAGATGCCGCTGCTCTTCGTCGGTGGGGTCGATGTAAAGAAGGATCGACGCACCCGGTTCGTTGCTTTCGAGGAGTTTTCCCTCCTGGATGGCGAGTTGCTTCAGCATTTGATTTGAATGGCTAGGGGAGCATCGCGCGATTGGGTTCTGACTGCGGGAAAGTGAAGTATGAGGATTGCTTAGTCACGAAGGCACCCGGCGACAAGAGTTATCTGTTTCACGCCAGCGCGGCCACGAGAAACCAAACGATCATCACAACACCGATCACGAATTTTCCAATCATTCCCGCGGTCGTGCCGAGAAGCGTGCCCCAGGTCGAGCGCCCCGCAGGCAGGATGCCCTTGCCGCCGAGCAGTTCTCCGACGAGCACGCCGACAATCGGCCCGACGAAGATGCCGATGATCCCGAAGAAGATTCCGACGACTCCGCCAAGGATGCCGCCGATCGCGCCCCACCGCGTCGCCCCGAACCATTTCGCGCCGATCGAACCGCTGACGATGTCGAGCGCCTGCGAGAGCAACATCAGCACTGTCAGGCCGATAAGCGTGAACCAGCCTGCGCTGTGCTCTGCGCCGAGCATGAGATAATGCAGGACCGCCGCCGCGAGGATGATCACCGAACCGGGCAGCAGAGGCACGACGGTTCCGATCAGCCCTATGAGCATCAGCAAGAGAGTGAGACACCACCAGAAAATCGGCATGAAATTAAGGTTTCAGATTTCAGATTGATGATTTAGAAACAGCGCGACACATTCATACAAACCCTAAATCTTAATTCCTAAATCCTAAATTCCCATGCCTCTCTCAATCGGAACCAAAGCACCTGACTTCACTCTCAAATCCAAAACCGCGTCCGGACTCGTGGACGTGAAATTGAGCGACAACTTCGGTAAGAAAAATACCGTTCTTCTTTTCTTCCCGCTCGCATTCACCGGCGTCTGCACCGCCGAGATGTGCGACATCAGCGGCGGCCTGAGCGCCTATGAGGAGCTGGGAGCGAACGTGATCGCCGTGAGCGTGGACAGTCCGTTCGCGCAGGAAGCGTGGGCACAAAAGGAGAACATCAAGATCACGCTCGTCAGCGACCTGAACAAAGAGGTCACCAACGCCTACAACGTTTTGTTCAAAGGCATCGCGGGCATCGGCGACAGCTCGGCGCGCGCGGCGTTCGTCATCGACAAGGCCGGGGTCATTCAATACGCCGAGCAGACCCCGACGCCGAAAGACCTTCCGAATTTCGACGCGGTGAAGGCGAAGCTGGCGGAGCTGAAATAACTTCCGAACCGGCCTTTTGACAGCCTCCGCCGCCTGATGCGGGCGGGGGCTGTCAAAAAGTGCTGGTTTCTTTTTTTCCGACTGCTAGAACCTCCGCCCATGCGTTTGCTAGTTACCGGGGGCTGCGGATTTATCGGCAGCAACTTTATTCGTTACATACTGGAGCATTACGGGCCTGAGTTCATCAGTAACGTCGATGCGCTGACCTACGCCGGAAACATCGCCAATGTGGCGGGACTCGCCGAGAAATACGGCGAGCGCTATGAGTTCTTCCAGGCGGACATCGCGAATGTGGATCAGATGGACGCGCTGATGAGCAAGCACCGGTTTTTTGCCGTTGTGAACTTCGCGGCGGAGTCGCACGTCGATCGCAGCATCAATTCGCCTCAGAATTTCATCCACACGAATGTCGTCGGCACCAGCGTGCTGCTCGATTGCGCGCGGCGGCATGGGGTGAAGCGCTTCGTGCAGATCTCGACGGATGAAGTGTACGGCTCGCTCGGGCCGGAGGGAAGGTTCACCGAACAATCGCCGATCGAGCCGAGTTCGCCCTACTCGGCGAGCAAAGCGGGGGCCGATCTTCTCGCGCTGGCCTGCCACAAAACCTTCGGCCAGGAGGTCGTCATCACGCGCTGCTCGAACAACTACGGGCCGTATCAGTTTCCGGAAAAGCTGATCCCGTTGATGGTCATCAACGCCATGCGCGACAAGCCGCTGCCGGTCTATGGCGACGGGCTGAATGTGCGCGACTGGATTCACGTCGAGGATCATTGCGCGGCGATCGTCGCCGCATTGATCCAGGGCAAGCCGGGCGAGGTTTACAACGTCGGCGCGGACAGCGAGATGAAGAACATCGACATCGTGAACGCGATCCTCGACCACCTCGGCAAGCCGAAGAGTTTGATCACCTACGTCAAAGACCGCCTCGGCCACGATCGACGCTACGCGATCGATTCGGCCAAAGTCCGAAGCGAACTCCGTTGGAAGCCGCAGCGCCAGCTCGAGAAGGGATTGCGCGAGACGATCGACTGGTATGCGGCCAATCGCGCGTGGTGGGAGCCGCTGCTGGATCGGAAATGAAACTGGTTGTCGTCGGCAGCGGCGGACGCCTGGGCGCGGCGCTGTGCCGGATTTACGGCGCGGAGCACGAGGTCATCGGCTTTAACCACAGCCAGCTTGATCTCGGCTCGGAAGAATCCATCCGGGAAAAAATCGAGCCGCTGTCGTTCGACGCGCTCATCAACTGTGCCGCACTGACGAACGTCGATTACTGCGAGACTAACGAAGCCGAGGCCATGCAAATCAATGCCCGCGCGGTCCGGCAGATCGCGGAGATCTGCTCCGGCAAGGAAGCGCGCTGCATTCACATCAGCACCGACTACGTTTTCGACGGGGAAAAGGAGACGCCTTACATCGAGGAGGACGCGGCGCGACCGATCAGCGTTTACGGGGAATCGAAGCGGCAGGGGGAGATCGAGTTGCTGGGCATTTCGGAAAAGCACCTTGCCGTGCGCGTTGCTTGGGTCTTCGGCCCGGACCGGCCAAGCTTCATGGACGGCCTGCTCAAGCGGGCGATGGAGTCGGAACACGCCGGGGCGATCGGCGACAAATTTTCCGCACCCAGTTTTACGATCGACATCGCGCGGCATCTGCGGCCATTCCTCCGGGAAATCGCCGACGGCGGATTGCTTCACCTTTGCAACACGGGTGCAACGAGCTGGCAGCAATACGGCCAGTTCGCGCTCGATTGCGCCATTGCCGCCGGCCTCCCGATGAAGGCAAAGACCGTCGGCGCGCTCAAGCTCGCGGAGATGAAAGCATTTGTCGCAAAGCGCCCGGTGAACACCGTCCTCTCGACGGACAGACTCACCCGGCTCACCGGCGAGCGACCGCGAACCTGGCAGGAGGCGGTTGAAGATTACGTACGCAATTTCGTTGCGAACAAATCAATCGCTGGCAGGTAAAAAAATCAGAACTGTAATTTTTCCGCTTGATTTCGATTAGATAAACGCAAATTCTGCGCGCCGTGTTTAACAGCGGCACTTCTTCAAAACCAATCGGGTTGCAGTGTCTGGCCTTGCTTCTGGCGGCCGGAGTCGGCTCCGTTTACGCGGCGGTGCCATTCAAATCGGCAACCATCACCCGGATCGAAAACAAAGTGGCCGTGGGAGAGGTGAAGGGCGGCAGGAATGCGCTGCGGCCTGCTTCTGTCTCCGAGGTTATCAGCGACAAGGACTTTCTCTCGACCGAGAGCGAATCGCGCGCGGAACTGCGATTCCCGGACAAGACCATCGTCCGCGTCGGCCAGAACACGGTCTTCTCGTTCGATGCGGATTCACGCACTTTGTCCCTGCAAAAAGGCGCGATGATTTTTTACGTTCCACCCGGCGGCGAAGGCGGGCAAATCAAGACGCCCAGCCTGACTGCCGCCATCACGGGAACGATCGCGAAGGTGACTGAAAACCTGATCGCTGTGCTTGCGGGCATGATCAAGACGCCGTGGGGCGACGTGCATCGCGGCGAAGCAATCGAGTTCATCAACGGCCAGCACCGCATTTTCAAATTCGACTTAAGCGAAGCATGGAAGGGTAAGCTGGTGTTCTTTGGTGGCCCGCTGCCGGAGATTCCTGAAATCGGGTCGCCCGCTCAGCTCCTTGGAATGCCGAATCTTCACTTCTTCGACGTCATGGAATGGAGCCAGGTGAACCCCCGTGTAAATGCGTTCATCAACACTCCGAAGCCCAAGGAAAAAACCGTCACAACAACTACACCGACTCCTACGCCTACGCCTGCGCCGACCGCCGCTCCTACAGAGTCGCCATTCATACCCAGGATTGGTCCGCGAGGATAGTGAGAACCCCGCACATTCGTTTCTGATGAACAACAAATGCATTCCAGTTTACCTGCTCGTGTGCGCCTTTTCGGTGCTGGACTTGCAAGCTGGTTCGACGGACAGCCGCACGTTTTCCTCGACCACGCTCAGCGAAGCCGCCAAAGAGGACATAGGCGACATTCGCCCCGACAACACTGCCGGGATGCTTTCGCACTTGCGCGTCAATGCAACCGTGCAAGCCAACTACACATCGAACGCCAAACTTCTCGGCGACAACAGCAGCAGTGATTTTCTCACGCTTCCGTCGCTGGAAATTGGCTACAAGCAACCGCTCGGGCGTGGCCTCGCGCTGGATCTCGCGGTCAGGCAGGACAGCGTCGCTTACGTCGAAAACAGCAAGGGCAGTTTCTGGGGTTTCGACGGAACGGCGACTCTCGATACCAATACAAACCTTTCTGGCCGCAAATCTACGTCCAGGCCGAGCCCTACAAGTATTGGAACTTCGACGGTGGCGACAGTGTCGCCGCTGCGATCGGATTGAATAGCGGAATCACTCACGACTGGGTGTTCAACAAAGGCCGCTCCATCGTTTTTGGTGGATACGGCTTCAGTTATTACTTCGCCTCGCCGACGCTTGATACCCGGTTGACCAATCGCATCACCATCGGCATCACTCATCAATTCCGTCCGGCGATTTTCGGGCAGTTATTCTACTCCTACCAGTACTCGGTTTACCAAAACCTCGATCGCGACGATTCCCGCAATATCGTCGGGCTGAACTTCACCTACCAGATTTCGAGGAACTTGTTTGCGACACTCAACACCAGCTTCGTTGACAACATCTCCACGATCAGCACTGCGACTTATCAGAGCCTGAACGCCGGTCTCGGTTTCACGTATCAGTTCTGATTCAGCGCGCTGCTGAGGCCACGCTTCGCCAGCATCGCAGCCGCTCAAAACGCCCCGGCTTAAAAAGCGATTTCCTTCGCAAGAAGAGCCGCCTTGCTTTAGAGTTGCCAACTCTGAAAACCGCCAGAAAAATCGCAGTCATTGGAGCAGGGCCGATTGGACTGGAAGCAGCGCTCGCCGCCTTGGAGCGCGGCTACGAAGTCAAAGTATTCGAGCGCGGCAGCGTGGGCGAGGCCGTGCGGCGATGGGGGCATGTTCGGATGTTCACGCCGTTTGGCATGAACGTCTCCAAACAAGGGCTGAAGCGATTGAAGGACAAGGTCCGCTTCAAGCCCGAGACGATCGTCACAGGGCTGGAGTATCTGGTTGAATACCTCGCACCGCTCGCCGAGACGCTTGAGGATTACATTCATACAAACGCCGAGGTCGTATCCATCGCGCGCGCCGCGTTGTTGAAGGGCGAAAAGGCCGGAGCGCCTGAGCGGTTTGAAACGCCGTTCCGCCTTCTGCTGCGCCGCGCCTCGCGCGAGTGGAATGAATCCGCCGACATCATTTTCGATTGCAGCGGGACCTTTTTTCAGCCGAACCATCTCGGCGACGGCGGCACGCCGGCGATCGGAGAAGCAGCCTGCCGCGAGTTTATCTACAATGGCGCGCCCGATGCCGGGGGCCGCTCGATCGCCCAGTTCGCCGGCACGCGCGTGCTCGTTATGGGCGCGGGATATTCCGCCGCGACGGTCATTCGCGATCTTGCGGTGCTCAAACTCATGTCCCCCTCGACGAATATCATTTGGGCGACACGAAACAACGAACCGCATCCGTGCCCGCGCATTCCCAATGATCCACTCAAGGAACGCGATCAGTTGATCGAGCAGGTCAACACACTCGCCGGTTCTGGAGTTCTGGACTTTCTTCCGGGGCACTCTGTGCATTCTCTTTCGAAAACATCCGACGGCCTGGAAGTCGTGCTGACAAATGGGGCGGGGGACAGGAAGATCGTGGTTGATCGGCTCGTCGCGGCAGTCGGCTATCGCCCCGATCTTGAACTGACGCGCGAATTGCAGACGATGACCTGCTACGCAACCGAGGGAAGCTACAACCTCGGGACCGAGCTGTTGCGCGAAGATCATGCAGCCCGGCGGTTCAACGTGGAAATGCTCCTGCACCCCGAGCCGGGTTATTTTGCGCTTGGAATGAAGAGCTTCGGACGAAGCCCCGGTTTCTTGATCCACATCGGACGGGCGCAGATCGAGGCGGTCCTGGACTGGCTCGAAAAGAAATCGCCTTTGAAGGCCAGGCGAAGCGGGGCCGTTTGATTCTGGAAGACGTCACCCGAACATAATCCGGCACACGATCACCGAAGCGATCACCCCGGTGAGATCGGCGGTCAGCCCCGCCAGGATCGCATGCCGGGTGCGCCGCACAGCCACCGAGCCGAAGTAAACGGCGATCACGTAAAATGTGGTTTCGGTGCTGCCGAAGATGGTGCCGGCCATGCGCGTGACCAGATTGTCGGGGCCGAGGTTTTTCACAAGTTCGGTGAACAAGCCCGTCGTCGCGCTGCCGCTGAGCGGACGCACGAGCACCATTGGCAGCAGATCGGTCGGAAACCCGATGCGGTCGAAAGTCGGGGCAAGCGCTCTGCTCATCATCTCGATGCCGCCCGCCGCTCGGAACATTCCGACCGCGACGAGGATCGCGACAAGATACGGAATGATTCGCACGGCGACGTTGAAACCCTCCTTCGCTCCTTCGACAAATTCCTCGTAAACTTTCACCCGGCGCAGCGCGGCGTAGAGAGGGAAGAACGAGACGAAGAACGGAATCGCCATCAGCGAAATGGTGCCTACGGCCCGCTCGAACCCGGATTTGTCAGCACGGCTCATCTGAAGTTTTCCGGCATCTCCAGCCCCAAAAACATCGAGAACAAACCACGCGGCGAACAATCCAATGAACAACAGCAGCACAGCCATGCCCCAGCGGTTCAAGGGCGGCACTTCGTTTTCGATCGTCTCCTCCACTTTTTCGCTGGGATTGACCGTGCGTGGAGCGTCGGCGGATGCTGGCGGCAGGCGGAACATCGGCAGTTTCTCGAGCCACTTCACGGAGATGATTCCCGCGGACGCGGCGCAGGTCGTCGCGATTAGCGACGTGCCGATGATCGCGGTGGGATCTTTCGAGCCGGCGGAAGCGAGGATCGCCACGGCAGTCGCGGGGATCAACTGCACCGAACTGGTGCTGATTGCGAGGAAGGTACACATCGCATTCGTCGCCGTGCCGGGAGTCGGGTTGAGCGAATCGAGATACCCCATCGCACGAAGCCCCAGCGGAGTGGCGGCGTTCGAGAGGCCGAGCATGTTCGCCGCAATCGTCATCACGATCGAACCCATCGCGGGATGATCGTGCGGCACGTCGGGGAAGAGCTTCTGGGTGAGGGGACGCAGCGCCCGCGCGATGATTCTCACCAGTCCCGACCGTTCGGCGAGTCGCATGATTCCAAGCCAGAGCGCCATGACGCCGATCAGTCCGATCGCGATGGTCACGGCCGTTTTCGCCGATTCGAATGTGCCGTCGGTCAGTTCCTTCAACCGGCCTGTGAAGCCGCTGATGATCACCGCGGCAAGAACAAGACCGAGCCAAATGAAGTTCATCATCGGCGCGGAGTATGCATTGCACCTTGCGGACTGCGAATCAAATTTGCCGGCGATTGCCCGTCGTCACCAGACCGCTCACATTTTCTCCGGCACCTCAATGCCGAGCAGCGCGAGGCCCTGCTGCAACATGCGTGCGGTGCAGTCGCAGAGTGCGAGCCGGGAGGTGCGGGTGATGCCTTCGCTTTTCAAGACGGGGCATGCCTCGAAGAAGCCGTGAAAGGTCGAGGCGAGTTCGTAGAGGTGGTTCGCGAGGATGTTCGGGCGATAATCGTCGAGCACGAGCGGGAGAACCTCGCCGAACTGGCTGAGCTTTTTCGCCAGAGCGATTTCGGCGGGATTGGAAAGTTGGATCTCGGAACTCGGAAGGCGAAACGATTCCGATGGAGAACTCTCTTCGTTTCGCGTTCCGCAGTCCGCGTTCCGCATTTCCTCCGCCTTGCGGAAAATCGAGCGAATGCGGACGTAGCTGTATTGCAGATAGGGCGCGGTGTTGCCCTGGAGTGACAGCATTTTATCCCATGAAAACACGTAGTCGCTCTGACGGTTCGGGGAGAGGTCGGCGTATTTGACCGCGCCGAGTCCGATGATGCGCGCAATCTCGCGGCGCTCGAGTTCGGGCAGTGCCGGGTTCTTTTCGGCGACGATCTTCAACGAGCGCTCCCCGGCTTCGTCGAGCAGGTCCGCGAGCTTGATCGTCTCACCGCTGCGCGTTTTGAAAGGCTTCCCATCCTGCCCGAGAATGGAGCCGAACCAGACATGCGCGAGCCGCACCTTCGCCGCGAGGCCGGGATGCCGGCGGCGGAAGATCGCAAAGAGCTGCCGGAAGTGAAGCTGCTGCCGCCCGTCGGTGACATAGACGATTTCGTCCGGCGCAAACTCGCGGAGCCGGTATTCGAGCGTGGCGAGATCGGTGGTCGTGTAGTTCGCCGCGCCGTCGGCCTTTTGCACGAGCGCGGGCATCGGCCGCCAGCCGTCCTTGTCCTTGATGAGAAAAGGATCGTCCTCGGGCTTCGTCGAGCCGTCACTAAACACGCAGAGCGCTCCCTCGCTCTCGGTGGCTATGCCGCGCTCGGTGAGTTGTTGCACGACTTGCTTCAGCCACGGGTTGTAAAAACTCTCGCCAAGCGTGACATCGAACTTCACGCCGAGCCGCGCGTAAATCGTGTCGAACTGCACCTGCGACAGGCGGATCATCTCGTGCCACAAGGCGAGGTTTTCGGCGTCGCCATTTTGAAGTTTCACCAACTCGGCGCGCGCGGCTTCCATGGTCGCCGGATCCTCCTTGCAGCGCGCGGAGACGAGCTTGTAAATGCGCTCCATCTCGCCGAGCGGATCGGCGGCGAGCGAGTCCTTGTTCAACTCCGACTTCCATCCGACGAGCAGCATGCCGAACTGCGTGCCCCAGTCGCCGATGTGGTTGTCGCGCACGACTTCGTGCCCGACGAAGCTCGCGATCCGCGCCAGTGCGTCGCCGAGGATCGTCGAGCGGATGTGACCGACGTGCATCGGCTTCGCGACGTTGGGCGAGGAGAAGTCGATGACGATTTTTTTCGGCGAGGCGGGCGAGGGGACACCGAGCTTTTCGTGGCTGGCGATCGCGGCGAAATGCTGCGCCAGCCACGATGTCTTGAGCCGGAAATTGATGAAGCCCGCGCCGGCAATTTCCAGCGGCTCGCAGATGTCCGCCACGTCGATCCTGTCGATGATCTGCTGCGCGAGCTGTCGCGGATTGGTGCGCTCCCTTTTCGCGAGGATCATCGCGGCGTTGGTCTGGTAATCGCCAAAGCGCGGGTCGGTCGCAACCGTGACTTGCGGCGAGAAGTCCGGTGAAGCGCTGAGCGCAAGACGCAGCCTGCCATCGAGAATGGACGGGATGGTTTCCATGCCGGCTTACGCTTTTGCCGGCTCGGTATTGTTGAAGATGCCCAGGATTTCCTCCGCCAACGCGGCCAAGCCGAGACGCTCGCGCACGGAACGGTCGTTGAGGAATTTCGCGATCGCGGCGAGCGTGCGCAGGTGTGTCTGGAATTGATCTTTCGGAACGACAAACAGCACGACGAACTTGACCGGCAAATTGTCGAGCGAGTCGAACTCGATGCCGGTGCTCGACCGTCCGAACGCCGCGACGACCTGGCTGACGCGATCCGAGGAGGCATGCGGAATGGCAATGCCGAAGCCGATTCCGGTGCTCATGGTTTCCTCCCGGGCGCGCAAAGCGGCGAGCACGGTGTCCCGATCCGCAGGCTTGATCTGGTCGCGGCTGACGAGGAGATCAATGAGTTCCACGATGGCGCTCCAGCGCTCGGTGGATTGCATTTCGGGAAGGATTCGATCGACGGTCAGAAGATTGCCAAGCGTCATGGTGCGTAAGATAAGCCCCGTTCAGAGCTTGGCGACTTTAACAACCGGCGGTGCTTTGACAAGCGTGATTTCCGCCCGGTCGCGTGAAGGGCGGGCATTTGGCATGAAGGAGCGAATTGTGTTTACTGACGGCGCACGCCTTTGCTGTTATAGCCCCACGCATGAAAATTTTGATGGCTGCCAGTGAAATGGAGCCGCTCGCACGGACCGGCGGACTCGGTGACGTGTTGTGCGCTCTGCCCGCCGAACTCGCCAGACGCGGCCACGAAGTCAGCGTGGCGCTGCCGTTTTATCGCAGCATCCGGGAAAACCGCTCGCTGAAAGTGAAAAGCACCGGAGTCGAAACAACCGTGCAGGTGGGCAGCAAGCGGCTCGACGCGGAGATTCTCACATGCGCCGCGCCGAATGGTGTGCAGGTTTTTCTCGTGCGCCGCGATGAGTATTTCGACCGGTCCGGAATCTACGGCTCGGAGGGGCGGGCCTACGAAGACAACGTCGAGAGGTTCATTTATTTCTCCAAAGCTGTCGTCGAACTGGCCCGGCGCATGACGCCCGCGCCCGACATCCTGCACGTTCACGACTGGCAGGCGGCGCTGATCCCGGTTTACGTCAAGGAATACGGGCTGCCGTTTCAAACCGTCCTCACCATTCACAACCTGGCGTATCAAGGCAGTTTTTGGGGCATCGATTTCGGACTCACGAATCTCCCCGGAAAATACTTCACATCCAGCGGCGTCGAGTTTCACGGCAGCATGAACTTCCTCAAGGGCGGTGTCCTTTTTGCCGACTGGGTCACGACCGTGAGCGAGATGTATGCGCGCGAAGTGCAGACGCCCGAGTACGGCTGCGGACTCGATGGCGTGTTGCGCGAAAACTCCAGGAAACTCGTAGGGATTCTCAACGGTGCCGATTATTCGACGTGGAATCCGGCAACCGACAAGTTCATTCCCAAGAAATACAAGCCGGGTTTGCTCGCCGGCAAGAGAAG
Organism: uncultured Verrucomicrobiae bacterium; assembly: GCA_963751395.1. Taxonomy (GTDB): domain Bacteria; phylum Verrucomicrobiota; class Verrucomicrobiia; order Chthoniobacterales; family Chthoniobacteraceae; genus CAVVUC01. The sequence goes on from CAVVUC010000002.1 coordinate 1,719,729, forward strand.
CTGCCGCGACAAATTGCTGGAAGAATTCGGACTGGAAAAAGATCCGGCAGGCCCTGTCTTCGCGATGGTTTCGCGGCTCGCTGAGCAAAAGGGCATCGACGTTCTGCTGCCTCTGATTGACCGCCTGCTTGCCGACGATGTGCGCCTCGTCATGCTCGGAGAAGGCGAGACGGAGTATGAGCGCGAACTTTCCATCGCCACAAAACAGCACAGCGAGCGCTTTGGTTTCAAGAAGGGCTTCGACGACCGGCTTGCGCATCTCATCGAGTCCGGTGCGGACATCGCGCTGCTGCCATCGCGCTTCGAGCCGTGCAGCATGTCGGCGATGTACAGCCTGAAATACGGCACGATCCCGCTCGCGCGCGCATCGGGCGGTCTGCACCAGGTCATTCAGGACTACGATCCGACGACGGGCTCGGGCAACGGCTTTTTGTTTTACGACTACTCGCCCGAGGCTCTTTGGGATGCCATCGGCCGGGCGAAGAAATTCTTCATGAACAAGGACGACTGGAACGCGCTGATGCACCGCGCGATGGCGTGCGATTTTTCGTGGCCGGCGAGCGCGGCGGAATACGAGAGGGTGTATGAGCGCGTTGTCACGGAGGCGACCGCCAGGAAATCCTCATCCAAGAAAAGCAAGTCCTGAGTATTCGTGGAACCGCCTGCACTCGTGCGAGGCGGCCGTTTCACTCGATCGAGACGAGTCCCTGCCGGATGGCAAAAACCGTAAGCGCGGCCACGTCGTGCAGGCCGAGCTTTTGCATCAACCGGCTTCGAAAACGTTCGACCATCTTGCAGGAGATCCCCAGGCGGTCGGCCATTTGCTTGTTGCCGTGGCCTTCTGCAACCATTTGAAGAATCGCCCGCTCGCGCGAATTGAGCGTCCCCCAAATCGGTTGGAGTGGATTCGGGGTCCGATCCTGGAGTGACGTGGCGAACGGGGTGAAAAAGCTGCAGCCGCCCATGACCGCGTGCAGCGCATCGCGAAAAGTCGCCAGCGAATCCTGTTTGCGCACAAACCCATGCGGCCGCGCACGCAGGGCGGACAGGATCAACTCCTGATTTGTCGTCGAGGAAAAAACCAGCACCCGAACCTCGCCGTCAGCCTCGCGAAGTTGCGTGATCACATCCACCCCGCACATCTCTGGCAGCATCAGTTCGAGAATCACCAAACCCGGCTTTGATTTGCGGCAGACCTTCATCGCCTCAATGCCCGTGCCCGCCTCGCCCACCACATCGAAGTTTCCCTCATGCACAAGAAAAGCAGCCAGCATCTGGCGGGTGCATACATGTTGGTCAACTACCACTGCCTTGGTTCTCATACCGTTGTCCTTCCGTTGCATCGTGAGGTTGATAGGGTTGGGACACTCCGCAGAACCCGGGAACCATCCCGCGCCCGCGTCGGTCATCCGCAGAACATTTGCTACAGGGAACAACCGGGTGGCAAGCATCAAAGTGGGACAAGGTGCCATGAAAGAGGATCAAATTAACTTCAGATATAGGACTTGATAGAGCCACCGGCGGCTGGCTAATTTTTTCGCGGAGATTGAGTGTTTCCACCTATTCCCAGGGTCTGGCCGCGCTGGTTTGGATGAGGCTGTGGAATCCCTCTTGAATTATCTTTTTCGCGAGCGGCCTTCGCCGTCGATGTTCCGCGCGCTTTGTGTTTTGTTCGTGGCCGTGTTGCTCGCCGGTTGTGCCGGGATGAATCAGGCCAATCATCTCGCCAATCCATTCGCTCCCGCAAGTCCGCTCAGCAGGGATGTGGTGATGCGGTGGGAGAAGGAGCTGGCGGCGGCGGACATCGCCCAATGCCGCGACTTCGAAAGCCGCAACGCGCTGGTGTATCGGCTGATCTTTTTGTGCGACCACCGCTTCAGTCGTTACGAGGCGGACTTGATGCTCGGCAAGGCGGCGCGCGACAGTTTCATCGATCTCTCGATGTTCGGGTTGACCAGCGCCGCCGCGCTGATGACACCGGGATCGGCGACGCAGATCCTTGCCGCGATTGCAGGCGGACTCGGCTTTTCGCGAAACACGATGGAGAAGAACTTCTACATGAATCACACGGCGTTTGTGTTGATGGCGAAGATGCGCGCGTTGCGGAAGGAAAAGCTCAATGAGATCACGGCGAAGCTGCGGTGCTCATCGAGAACGTATCCGGTCGAGATGGCGATTGTCGATGTGCTCGATTACTACAATCGCGGGACGATGCTCGGCGCGCTCCAGGCAATCTCCAATGACACGTCGATTCAGGAACTGAAAGCCGAAGGCGCGGAGATCCGGCAAAAGTCATTCGCACCGCCCGCCACCGCTGCACAGATTTCCAAGACGGAGCCTGTGGTGGTCGCGGAAAAACTTCCGCCGCTCAGTCCGCCGTCGGCCACGAAGGAATTTCGCGCACGTCGGGCGGCGCTCGGCAGTCTTGCAACGGTGATGCGCGAGCAGGGCAACACGGAGAAAGCGACCGAGGTGTTGAAGGCCGGCGGGGCCAATGCGACCGGCTCCAATCCTGTGCGGAAGCTGGGCGATGCGGTCGATAACATTGGGAGCAAGCCCGAGTTGGAGAAATGGGAGCGCGCGTTCGGCGTCACCTCGACCGGTTTGGTGAAGACCGCGCCGGCCGTGGTTTCGGGGCCGGTCGAAGAACTCAACCCGGAGCCAGCCAGGACAACACACCCGACGAAGATTCTGAAGACAGCGCCTCCGGTTATCGAAGGCAACGTCGAAAGCCTGAACCAATAGCGAAAGTGGCCGCACACCCTGCTGTTCCTTTTGAACCCCGAGATTCCATCAAACGATGAGCACCAAACTCAAATGCACCGAGAAGACGACCACGCTCGACGCTCTCGAGACCGGCATCGCAAAGACCGAAGCCACTGGCTTTGAACTGATTTCCCTGACCAAAGGCACCGTTGCCGGAGTGGAGAAAAACGTGCTCACCTTCAGCGAGCGAACGGAAGAACTTGTGGGTGACGTGGAACTGTTTCCCGCCAAGTCGGGCGCGACCGAAGAGGACATCAACAATCTCTTCGAGAAACTGTCCGACGAGGGTTACTCGTTCATCTGCTACGCGGATGTCTATATCGAAAACAAAGAGATGCCGCTCATCGCCTGCCGTCGGGGCGGCGTGCCGCTCGGTGCAAATCACATCGTGCTCAACGGCCGCATGTCCACTTTTGGCGGGCCGGATGACGACGGAATGACACCGACCGAGAATCTGGCGTTGGTGGAAAAACAGGACCAGGCGGACGATTATCCGTCCGATTTCTTTCTATCGCCAAGCGCCGCCGGTGCGCCAGGGTGGGGACGGCGGCTGAACCCCGACAAATTCTACATCGCTTGCCGGTGGGATTATTCGCAAACGCCGAAAGCCTTTCTCCGCACCGCTCAGATCACTGTGCAGGACCCGACCAATGGCCGGTCGGCTCAGGCACGCGCAGTGGACTGGGGACCAAATGTCGGCACACATCGCGTCGCCGATCTTTCGCCGGGGCTGGCGCGTTATCTCGATGCGAAGACGGACGACATCGTGAACGTCATCATTCCGACGCCGGCCGGTGTCACTGGCCCGGCCATTACGGTTACACCGAGCTCGACGGACGCGCCGCGCTGGTTCGACGTGCCGGAATTGAACCGCTACTTCGGAAACTTCGACTTCAAATCGCTGGCCAGCGGCAGCGTCAGGATTCTTGGTTCGTGGGAGAGCGACAACCTCATGGAGGTGGACATTCCGTTGCTCAGAGGCATCGACACGGACGGTGGAAAATTCAGCGGCAAGGTGCGCTGTCATCGACTCATCGCCGACTCGCTTGTCGGTGCGTTTGCCGAGATCGCTGCCAAACCGAAGCTGCGCGACCAGGTGCTTTTCTGGTCGGGTGGTTTTGTGCCGCGACATATCGGACGCAATCCAAGCCGGCCGTTGAGTCCGCACAGTTGGGGTGTCGCGTTCGATCTCAACGATCATTGGAACCCGTGGGGTGAGCCAGGCGCGCCCAAAGGCAGGGAGGGAAGCCTGGTCGAACTGGTGCCGGTTTTTGAAAAGTGGGGCTTTTACTGGGGGCGCAACTTTAGCAAGCCCGATCCAATGCACTTCCAATACGGACGGCCCGTCTAGCCGCATAACCCAAATCAAGCCATGCCCAAACTTCCATTCAACACCAACACCACCAATTGGAGCGCCGACAACGCGCTCGCTCTCTCCATTGCCTGCCAACTCGCTTACGACAAGAATCAGGTCGCAGTCGAGCCGAAGGTTCATGCAACACTCGGCACCAAGCGCTACCTCGCGTTCGACTCCAAGAACAACCAGGCCAACTCACTCAAGGAAGACACCCAGGGCTTTCTCGCCGGAGACAGGAGCAAGATCATTCTGGCCTTCCGCGGGACCACGAGCATTCGCGATTGGATGAGCGACTTCGACATTTTGCCCGTCGATTTCAACCACCTCTTCCCGAACATGCCCGACGTCGGCCACATCCATGCCGGATTCGGGCTCGCGTTGAAAAGCGCCTGGCCGCAGATCGCAACGGGGCTTGCCTCTTTCCGGCAGGACTTTCCGTCCGCGAGTCTCTGGGTAACCGGGCACAGCCTCGGCGCGGCTCTCGCAGTCGTGGCCACCGGCGCCCTCCTTTTCGACAATCAGAATCGCACACCGGTCAGCGGCCTTTACACTTACGGCCAGCCGCGCGTGGGGCAGACCGATTTCGTCGTGTCGATGAACGGAGTCTTTAAGTCGCGCCACTACCGGGTGGTCAATAACCAGGACATCGTGACCCGCGTTCCGCCCCGCATCAATGGTTACCGGCAACAAGGACGGCTCGTCTATTTCGACGACAAAGGACGCATCAGTAACAAGGAAGGCTGGTGGGACGCCTTTGTGCGCGAAGTCGAAGTGAACTTCCAGGTCTTCCGCGAAGCCAAGGGTCCTATCGCCGATCACAACCTTCAGACCGGCTATATCGATCACCTTCAAAGCTATGTCGATGGCGGCGCAAAGCCTCCTTTGAAATGGTGAAACTGTATATTATAGCAGCCGCCCGATTTATCACACGTTACCAACCATCTACCTATCAAAGCCAATGCCATCCACGGAACTTACCCTTACAACTTTCAACCTCGAAAATCTCTTTAACCGCTACGCGATCCTTGATGAGCCGTGGAATGGGCGCGGCTACGAGAAGGTGATGCTGGCCTACGACGTGGCGTCCATTGCCAGCCGGGACGGCGATCTTGTGAGCTACGAGACGACCCACATCCAGCGCAACAACACCGCGATGGCGATCGAACTCGCCGCGCCCGACATCCTTGTCGTGCAGGAAGTGGAGAACCTGATCGCCTTGCGCAACTTCAACCACATCTACCTCGACGATTACTTTGAGCAGATGATCCTGATCGACGGCAACGACCCGCGCGGGATCGATGTGGGCGTGCTCCTCAAGCGCGACTTTGCCGGCCAGGTAACTGGCATCCGCACTCACATCGACGACCCGAAGGTTCCCGGCAAGCCAGTCGTGCGAGAGGGGAGGAAAAACTTCGGCTATCTCGCGCAGAACGCTCTATTCTCGCGCGACTGCCTCGAAGTCGATGTGGCCGTTGGCGGCAAAACGATCACGATTCTCGCCAATCACTTCAAGGCGCAGGACGGCACCAAGGATTCGATCGAACGTCGCAAAAGCCAGGCGAAACGCGTCTCGGAAATCTTCGTCGCAAACGTAAAGGCAAAGCGGCTGCCGGTGGTTCTGGGCGACTTGAACTTCGACTCCCGTGCCCCAAAGAACGACGGCTCGCTCGATCCGTTGCTCAACACCAAGGACCTCGTGGACCCGCTGCCTGCCGGCGAATGGACTCACTACTACTCGAGCGACAAGAAGGTGAGCCGGCTCGATTACATCCTGCCCCACAAAAGCCTCGCGCTTGCCGGCCCGCCGACGATCATCCGCAATGGTCTCACGACCAAGTGCAAGAAACACACCGGAGATCGGTTTCCCACCATCGGTCCCGAACACACCGAGGCGAGCGACCATTGCCCGGTCAGCGTGCGCTTCCGCATTTGAACTTCCGGTGATGCCGTAGTGTTTGAGCACATGGTTATCCGTTTCGGTCGTCCCGGTCACGCTTGACAAGCCGGGTCTTGCGGAAACGCATCTCACCCCGCATGACATAAAGCACGAACACCCGCGCACCGTCGTAACGGTAGAAAACGCGACAAGGAGCCTCGACAATCTGGCGGTAACGGGACCGCCGCATTTCGGGCGGACGGGAACCGCTCTCGGGCTGCTCCGCAAGCTGCCCGACGTGCTGAAAGACTCGCTGAACCAGACGCCGCGCCGCCTGCGGGTCATCAAGGGCGATGTAATCGGCTATGGCATCGAGGTCGTGGAGAGCCGGTTCAGTCCAGATTATTTCAGCCATCGCGCCATGCGTTTTTTGGCTTCGGCATGGGAGACAACGCGCCCCTCGTCAATGGCGCGTTCGCCACGGGCGATGCCCTCCAAAATATCGAGGCGGCGGTTCAGGGTGTCGAACGCGGAGACGGCCATGAGATAGGCCGCAGGCTTGCCGTGCTGGGTGATGAGCACGGGGTCCTGGTCGGATTCAAGGCCGGCGATGATTTCGGTGGCCTTGCGCTTGAGCGTGGTGACGAGTTCAGTTCGCATGAAGTGCTACTTTAGTGCCAATCTATTCCAGGGCAAGCGTTCAACAATTTAGGATTTAAGATTTCGCTACCCCTGCTTCGACGATCCAACGCTGATGAATACAGGGAATGCAGAAAAATCTTCACGCTTGGCTTTTCTCCACAAACCGTTAGAAGTGAATTAACTGGATGAAGACAAAAAACACAGGTCATGTTTGCTTCCTGACGTGGAGGATGCCTACACCCTGTTAGCCCTCATGAACAGACTACTCGAGATAGGCTTCGTGCCAGCAGGTCATTGGATACTGGAGGACGACAAGCTCAAGTTCGAACTGACTCGGCTCTCGACGCAGAAGAACATCCTTTACGCCTTCGTATGCGACGGTCAGGTCAAGTATGTTGGCAAGACCATTCGCGCGCTCGCGATCCGAATGTCCGGGTATAAGACACCAGGAATAACGCAGACTACAAACATCAACAATCATCGCCGCATTAAGGAGCTTCTCTCTCTTCGTGTTGCCGTCGAAATCCTAGCCCTGCCTGATAACGGACTTCTACACTACGGACAGTTTCATCTCAATCTTGCCGCCGCTTTGGAAGACGCGATCGTTCGGGTAATAAATCCAGAATGGAACGGAGGAAAAGCGGAAGAAAAGATTCGCTTGTCTGATATCCCGACAACAGGGTCTGAGCCTCCAGCGGCAATCATTGGAACGTTCTCGTTCACTCTGCAACCGACATACTACCGCAGCGGGTTCTTCAATGTTGGTGTTTCATCTCAGAAGTACTTGGGCTCTGATGGTGAAACGATAGAGTTGTTCCTGGGAGATGGAATCAACCAATTCTCGGTTCAATCAATCGCCGCGCCAATACGAACGGTACGCCACGCATCATGGGCGGAACCGGCCTCAGGGACTGGTTCAACAGGAATGCTTCAGAGATGGACAGTGTTTCGGTTGAAGTGTTGTCACCAAATGCAATCCGCCTGCGCGTCAATGAGGGCTAACCAAGCCGCTGGAGGCAATGCCGGGGAGCGCCGGTCGAGCGCTCGTTCCGATCCACCACCGTGAGATACCTGCGAAAGACATGATCTTATTTCTTTTGTTCTGGCTGCTTCCAAATTTCGTCGTCGGATATGCGATCGGAAGATGGAAAGGAACGCATCTTTCTTCGATGTTCCTTTGCATTTTGCTGGGTCCGCTTGGCTGGATTTTGGCCGCATTGTTTCCCTCCGTTGTAATCAAATGCCCAAACTGTCTGTCCCGAGTTCCCCGCGGAGCCTTGATCTGTCGCGAATGCCGCAGCGCGCTGCCTCCGACAAAGCGACCGTTTCAGTATGGCTGGTTGATTGTCTGCGTGGTGATCGTGTCGGCAATCGGGATTCCCATTGCAGACAGCATTAAGAAAGACCGTGACCTGCATGAGCGGATCTGAAAAACCGCGAAGCTGAACGGCTCGAAAAGATAAGTGCGGAGAACCGGGAGGCGAATAAATCGGCCAACGCGGAAACTGTTGCAGCTTCCACACCGACGCAACCAACCCCGACGCCTCCAGTCTGCAAACTTATAACAATTATCCTTGTCCGAGCCTGCCAGGTGCCCTCAAAAGTATGGTACCGTCACAATCCCTAAAGGAACGACGCTTCCGATCATCGCGGTCGAGACCAATGGCATCAGAACTAGGTTTGCAAATTCGGAGACCGTAATTCCAGTCAACGCTACCGATTGGCAATAGTGTTGGCGGTGTCTTTTCTTACGCCGCCAGCTTTCTCCCCGCCTTCACCACAGTCGGTGCGGCGGCGCTGGCGCGGCGGGCGCGGCCTTTTGGCCCAGTTCTGGAGGCGGGTGATGTCGTCGGCCATCATCTTGCTGAGCGGCACGAATTCCTTGAGCACTTCGGCCACGTCGGATTCCTTCGGCTCGCGATCCTCGTCGAAGGCAAGGTAAAGCGCCTCCTCGAACACCGCCTCGATCTCCGCGCCGGTGTAGCCCTCGGTCAGCGTGCGCTTCTGGATTTAGAGTTCGTTATTATGGTTTGAAGATCACGCACACCGGCGCGCCGACCTCTGCTGTCTGGCCCGTTGGTGTGAGTCTGCCGGTCGTCTGGTCGATCTTCAGCACGGCGATGCGATTGTCATCCTGGCCGGCAGCGATGAGCCATTTTCCGCCCGGATCGATGCCGAAGCCGCGCGGCACTTTCACCTGCGCGGGCGCAGCCTCGATCCACTGGAGTTTTCCATCCGCGCCAATTGCGAAGACGGCGATGGTGTCGTGGGTGCGATTGGAGACGTAGAGCCATTTGCCGTTCGGGTGGCAGAAGATTTCCGCAGTCGAGAGGCCCTCGGTCGCGGTGCCTTGCGGTAACGTGGAGACTGTCTCCAGCGCCGTGAGCGTGCCCTGCTCAGGATCGCGCGCGAAAGCCGTGACGCTCATGCCCATTTCGTTGTTGGCGCAGGCATATCTGCCATTCGGATGGATGGCGAAGTGCCGCGGACCGCTGCCGGGCGGCACCTTGCCCGAAGGCGGGTTCGTCGGGGTGAGCGTGCCCTTTGTGGCGTCGAAGCGATAGATCCAGACATTGTCGCTGCCGAGGTCGCAGCCATAAGCGAACTTGTTGCCCGCGTCGGTGTAGATCGCGTGGCCGTAGGATTTCGTCTGCCGCTTCGGGTTCGGCCCCGAGCCTTCAAGCTGAATGAAAGCCGTTCGTTCGCGCAGCGAACCATCCTCCTGTGTCTGGAGGACCGCGAGGCTGCCGCCGGCGTAATTCGCCGCGAGCACATTGCGCCCCGTCGCATCCACCCAGACATGACAGGTGCCCGCGCCGCCGGTGGGCAGTTCGTTTAACTTCGTCAGCCTGCCGTCCGCATTCACGGCAAACGCCGCGACGCCACCACCGCCTGCTTCCGCCACCGAGTAGAGGCTTTTGCCGTTGGGTGAAAGCGCGAGGAAGCTCGGGTTTCCGGTTTCAGCCACAAGCTCCAGTGAACCGAGCTTGCCCGTCCCGGTATCGAGCTTTCCGACGTAGATGCCCTTGCTCCTGCCGCCGCGAGTGTAAGTGCCGAGATAGAATGTTGCTTCGTCTGCAAGTGCCGTCGAGAGGAACGCAACAACCAGCGCGAGGGGGATGAGAAGTTTCATGAGGGTGCGCAGTGTGCTGCGAAAGCCGGCGCGGCTTCAAGCATGGACACGGAGTCGCTGTGGCATGATGACGTGACTTCGTTTCCGGGATACTGGTGCGGCGAGATGCGCAGGGTGGGGGAGCAATGGAGTTGGTGTGGTAAGTTGCTCTCCAGGTTCAGGCTCATGAGCGCATCGAAATAAATGACGCGATTTGTCTTTCTTAATTGCGAGACGAGATGCTAGAGCTATCAGGCGGATGAATGGCAAACCAACAGAGGATCAGCCCAAATCGCTGGCGGATATTCTCGCCGAGGAACTCGATGGGTGCGCGGGCAGCAGTTGCACCCAGGACGAGCCGGCTGAAGTGAAGCAGGCGAAGTTGAAGAAAGTGTATGAGCGTATTCATGCACTGGAGCCAAAGCGCTCGGCATTGTGTCTGTCCGGCGGCGGAATTCGCAGTGCGAGCTTTGGCCTCGGAATTTTGCAGGGTTTGGCGAGGCACGGTTTGCTGGAGCAGTTCGATTATCTATCGACAGTTTCCGGGGGCGGGTACGTCGGTGGCTGGCTGACGGCGTGGATGAAGAACCACCAAGAGCATCGCGCGGGCGTGCTCAAGGAGTTGCGCAAGCAGCCGCAAAAAACGCTGATGCCCGAGCCGGAACCGATCCGGCATTTGCGCGCATACAACAATTACCTGACGCCCAAGCTCGGTTTCTTTTCCGCAGACACGTGGACCCTGATCGCGACATTTCTGCGCAACATGCTTTTGAACTGGCTGATCCTGATCTCCTGGCTCGCTGCCGCCATGATGGTGCCGCGCTTTTGTCTGGCGGCGGTTCCGTTACAACCCGGAGACGTGATGCTGAAGATCCTGCTGGGGCTGGGCACGGCCCTGATCGCAAGCGCAATGGCTTATACAGTTCTCGACCTGCCTTGCTCGGGCAACGCAAACTGGTCTCAGCGCCGTTTCATTTTGCTCCGGCAACTGCCGCTTTTTCTTGCGGCGCTTTGTCTTGCCGAATGGTGGAGCGGTTTCTGCACTCTTCATGGTGCAGACCAGGCGGCATTCTTGAAAACGCCCGACGGTGTCTGGTCATTCGCCGGCTACCTGGCCTTCGCTTATTTTGCCGGCGGTTTGCTCGTGGACATCGGCTCCGGCTTTATAAAGAAGACGCCCCGAAAGTTTGAGGCTCTGCCATGGATCGCGCGCCTTCTCGGCGTGGCGGTTTCGACGGCGCTCGGCGGGGTTGTGTTGTGGGCGGTGGCCGCATGGGTTTTTCCCGATCCCGCTGGCGACGCCCGACGCTACACCTGCTTCGCACCGCCACTGATTCTGGGCGTATTCATGCTCGTGAATTTTCTGTTTGCCGGCCTCGCAAGCCGTGTGTCGGCGGACGAAGATCGCGAATGGTGGGGCCGCTCGGCGGCCTGGCTGATCATCACCGCGGTCGCGTGGACTGCCAGCGCCGGTCTCGTGATTTTCGGTCCGTTCCTGTTCACGTATGAGGGGCCTCTTCTCAAAGCACTGCTGGGTGCGACAGGCGGGGTGACCGGTTTGATCGCAGCAGCTTTCGGATTCAGTTCCAGGAGCGCAGCCAGGGAATCCTCGCCATCAGGTCTGCTCACTCAATTGCTTCCAGTCCTGGCAGCGATTGTCTTTTTCCTTTTCCTGTCGCTCGGGATTTCGAGATTGCTCGACGGCACGACCGCTTTGTCGTTTCGCGTCGGCGAAATCTATGCCGTAAGGATGTATTCGAAAACCGCCACACCGTCAGACGCAGGAGACCCAGGCCAGACGAGCGCTCAAGTGTTCGATGTGCCGAAGTGGACGCAAGCCTATCGGAAACAGGTCGTGGAAGATCTGCTGTTCACAATGGGGATGCTCGCTGCCGGGATCGCGTTCGGGTTCTTCATCAACGTGAACAAATTCTCGCTGCACGCCGTTTATCGGAGCAGGTTGATTCGCGCATTCCTGGGCGCCTCGCGTCCGAGAGACAAACGGAAGCCACACAGGTTCACAGGCTTCGATCCGGAGGACGACGTGAAGATGCGCGATTTGGAAAAGGAGAAACCTTTCCACCTCGTCAATATCGCGCTGAATCTGGTCCGCGGTGAGGAACTGGCCTGGCAGGAACGCAAGGCGGAATCGTTCACTGTCAGCCGGCTGCACAGCGGATGTTGGCGGACAGGTTATCGCTCATCGGAGGCTTATGGCGACGGCATTTCGCTTGGAACGGCGCTGGCGATCTCTGGGGCGGCAGCAAGCCCGAACATGGGCTATCATTCGTCGCCGGTCGTCGGGTTTTTGATGACGCTTTTCAATCTCCGCCTTGGCTGGTGGCTCGGCAATCCAGCCGGTGCTGCGTGGGACAAGGCCGGTCCGATCTATGCGGTCGGGCCGCTTTTTGCCGAGGCAGGCGGAAATACGACAGACAAATATAAGTACGTGAATTTGTCCGACGGGGGGCATTTCGAAAACCTCGGTCTTTACGAAATGGTGCTGCGGCGCTGTCATTTCATCGTCGCCATCGATGCTGGCTGCGACAAGGAATACGTATTCGAGGACCTGGGAAATGCATTGAGGAAGATCCGGATCGATTTTGGCGTCCAAATCGACATGAAAGTTTCGTCGCCGAAGCTGGCGAAAGGGCAGATTCACCACTGTGCCTTCGGTCGCATTCGTTACTCCGAAGTCGATGGCGCGGGTACCGACGGCTGGCTGGTTTACATCAAACCGGTGCTTTCCGGGGAGGAGTCCGCCGATATTGCCAATTATGCGGCAGCGCATCCGGAGTTTCCGCATGAAAGCACAGCCGACCAATGGTTTAGCGAATCGCAATTCGAGAGCTATCGCGCGCTGGGTGAACATTCGATCGAAAGCATTTGCGGAGCGGATTTTGATTCCAAAACGCTCTCGGAATTTTTTAACCAAGCGCAAGAGCAAGTTGGAGAGGGATCCGCTGGAGATTCGCCTCGCGCTGAGATTGAAAAGGCCGGAATCCCGCGGGGTTAAAAGATCTGATTTAGCCGCCGGCCTTCAATCCCAGGCAAAGTTCACAAGTTATTCACAATTACGGAAGTCGCCGCCATCAAAGCACATATCCATAACATAATACAATGTATGTCATATAAAATAGCGTTCTCTGTTTTTGGCCTCCTTCGGTTTGGAATCGGCCTCGTGTCGAAAAGCCGGTGCGCCACCCCGCCGATTTGCTGGCTCTGTTTCGGTTTGTGCGATTTGGTTTTGATGTCCAACATGCGCCTCGTGAGCAGATTCTTGCGCCATTCGATTTTTGAACCTGCAAGCCTGCGATGATTCGCTGGACGCATCGCCATCCCAAAAGCTCGGCGGCAAGCTGCGCTTTCTGGACGATCCTCGTGCTGGCGCTGCATTTTTCCTACGTGGCCTATCAGCAGGCCGAACACAGCCTGCGGAATCAACTGATCCGCTTTGGGAAACGCGCCGAACGTGATCCGAATCTCGTTTACCTCGCGCTCGACGAGCCGTCGATGGATGTCGTTCACAACGCGTCCCCGGAAGAAATTGCCGCGTCCCCTGCCCTTGGAATGATGAGCCAGGGCTGGCCGTGGCCGCGCCCAACCCACGCGCTGATCCTCGAACGATTGGTGAAAGCCGGCGCCCGTGTCGTTGCGTTCGATCTGTTGTTCCCCACCCCGCGCGAAGGCGACGAATTGTTTCGAGACGCGCTGGATCGCTATCGCGACTGCGTTGTCGTCGGCGGTAATTTCATGGAGGACAACCAGGCTGTCTCGTCCACGCGCAATTTCGTTCCGCCGGCACCGACTTTGATCCAGGACGCAACGCATGACGATCGAGTCGGGTTCGTGAACTTCTGGCCCGATCCGAACGAAATCGTCGTGCGCGAGGTTCGCTATCGCGTCACCGCATCGCAGGTTTTCCGCACTCCGCCAATGGAGAATGAAACCGTGTTCGAGTCGATCACGGCCCGCATGCTGCGGAAGATTGGTCGCACGGATTTGATCCCCGACGGCGTGAAGGTCTTCCGCTTTGCAGGCTCGGGCGACGAGGGCGGTTTTCTTCCGGAGTCGGTTTACAAAATTTTCGTGCCGGCGATCTGGGAGAACAATTACAAGAACGGCGAGTTCTTTCGCGACAAGGTCGTTTTGATCGGCCAGTACGGAAACTTCATGAAGGATCAGCTCCCCACGCCATTCGGCTTGATGTGGGGGCCGGAGATTCACCTGAACGCGCTGAATGCCGCGCTCAAAAAGGATTTCATCACCACGCTGTCGATTCGCGGCGAGTTCCTGTTGATCGCCGGCGCGGGACTCGCAGCGCTGCTGCTGAGCTGGTTCGTGCTGCAGCCGATCCTGCGCTTCCTTTTGCTCATCGGCCTCAGCGGACTCTTCGCCGTGGTGGCGGGTCTCCTCTACAACCGCTTCGGCACGTTGATTCTGGTGATGAGCCCCATGGTCGCCTTCACCGGCAGCGGCCTCACAGCACTGGCGTGGCAGAGTTATCTCGAGCGAAAAGAAAAGGCCCAGATGCGTCGCACGATGGAACGTTACATGTCGAAGAACCTTGTGCGTGATCTGCTCGATAATCCGGCCACGTTTTTCGACACCCTCGGCGGCGTGCGCAAACCGGTGGCAATCATGTTCACCGATCTGCGCGGATTCACGACGATGACCGAAGGCATCGATTCGCAAGAGATTGTCTGTATGCTGAACGAATACTTCACCGAAATGGTAAAGCACGTCTTCGCCAACTCCGGCACGCTCGACAAGTTCATCGGCGACGCGATCATGGCCGTATGGGGCAACGTTGTCAGCGAAGGCCCGGCGCGGGATGTGGAGCTCGCCGTCATCACCGCACTCGCGATGCGGGAAAGTCTTGCCAAGCTCAACGAGCAATGGCTCGCGCGCGGGAGCCTGCCGCTCGCCATGGGCTGCGGAATCAATTACGGCGAAGCGATCGTCGGCAACATCGGTTCCCCTGAAAAAATGGAACTCACCGTGATCGGCGACGCCGTGAACCTCGCCTCGCGACTGGAGGGGCTGAGCAAGCAATACGGCACCGACATGGTGCTGGGCCAGGGCGCGGCGGAACTCGCCCGCGACTCGTTTCACCTGCAATACCTCGACCTCGTGCGCGTGAAAGGAAAACGAAACGCCATCGAAGTCTATGGGGTCATCGGCCCGCGGAACAAACCGCTTGAAGCGGCGACCGCAAGTTACCTCGACGTTTATGCTCAGGGCATCCAGAAATACCGCGCCCGCGATTTCGCCGGCGCGCTCGAATCCTTCCGCGAATCGCTTACCATCGCAGGCGCAGACGTCATGGCGCAGTTGTATATCAACCGATGCCTGGAGCTGCTGAAGAATCCGCCCGATGAGTCATGGGACGGCATCATGGTGATGACGACGAAGTAAGGTGGATCGACCACTCCGTGGGTGATGCGTCTCCCAGCCTGCGAAGCAGCAAATCGGAATGCGCCTGTCGGCGGTGGGCAAACGCATCGCGCGCCCGTTCGACAAGCTCAGGACAGGCTCCGCGCCCGATCCACCCCAAGCTTGCGTTGCTTTTGGTTCATCGTCATTTTCCCGCGATGATTCGAAAACTGGTTTTCATTCTACTGCTCCTCGCGCCGCTTTCGCGTGGAGAAGCGATTTCTCCAAACGTGAAACAACTCGTGGTCAGCATCGCGCCGGGGTGGGATTCCGCGCAGGGCCGGATGCAGTGTTTCGAGAAAACAGCAGACGGCTGGAAGGCGGCCTCGCGCGCGGTGCCGGTGCTTTACGGAAAAAACGGCCTCGCTTGGGGACGCGGCGTGAAGGGCACCGACGAACCGGGCCAGCACAAAGTCGAACGCGACAAACGCGCGCCGGCCGGAGTTTTCCAAATCGGAAAAATCTACGGCTACGACGCGCATCTTCCCGAGGGCGCGAAGTATCCCTACCACCAGGTCACCGAGGCGGACGCATGGGTCGATGATCCAAAGTCGCCGCATTACAACCAGCACGTGACGATCGATCCGAAGAATCCGCCCGACTGGTTCAGCAGCGAACGGATGCGGCCGGGAGACTTCGCCTACCAGTGGCTCATCGAGATCCGGCACAACTCCGATCCGCCCGTGCCCGGAGCCGGTAGCGCGATTTTTTTCCACACGCGGCGCGGCGTCACTCGCCCGACATCGGGCTGCACGACGATGGCTCGCGAGGACTTGATAGCGCTCATCAAATGGCTGCGCGCCGACAGGAATCCGCACTACGCGCTGCTGCCGTGGAGCGAATATCGCGCGAAGTGGAAGGACTGGGGCCTGCCGAATCCGGAGACTGTCCACTCAGTAGCGCCAGCGGATTAGCTTTTCTTTGCAACTTTCCGACGCGGGTGTTAGTTGATTCAGAAACCTATGAACATCCTGGCAACCTTCTTCAATCTCGGCGGGCCGGACCTGCTGGTCATTCTGCTGATCGTGCTCCTTCTTTTCGGCGCGAAGAAATTGCCGGAACTGGCCAAGGGCATGGGCCAGGCGGTGAAGGAATTCAACAAGGCGAAGGATGAATTCGAGCGCGAGGTCACCAAGCCGGTCACCGAGTTGACCGTCCAGAAACCAGCGGACACGCTCGCCCAGAAGCCCGCAGAGGCCAAACCTGTCGAAGCCACCACGCCTTCGCAAACGACTACGGTTCATTCGTAGAGTCCATCGCCAAGCCCGCACGCCGCGAGTTCCTTCGCGCTTTGAAAAAGCTCGCGCTTTCTGTCTTCCTTACGCTTTTCGTCGCCCTCACGTGTCGGGCGGCGGAAGACATCGTGTTCGCAGGCTACAATCTACAGAACTATTTCATCACCGAACGCCGGGATGAAACCGGTCGCCGGATCAGCGCTGCGAAACCGGTCGCAGAGATCGAGGCGGCGATCCAGATCATCAAGGAAATGAACCCGGACATCCTCGGAGTCTGCGAGATGGGATCGAAGGAAGATTTCGAGGATTTCAAACGCCGGCTCAAGGACGCGGGACTGGGCTATACCGATTTTGAATATCTCGAAGCAGCCGACAACGAACGGCACCTCGCGCTGGCGAGCCGGTTCCCGATTTCCGCGCGACAATCGCTCGGCGACATTCCCTACAATGTGGACGGCAGGCAGGAAAAAGTCCGGCGCGGTTTTCTCGATGTGACCGTGCAGATCAATCCCGGCTACCAACTGCGGCTCGTCGGCGTTCATCTGAAATCAAAGCTCGCCGTTCCCGAAGGCGAGGCGCTCCTGCGCCGCAACGAAGCGCATCTGCTCCGCGGGCATGTTCAGAAAATTCTGGCCGCCAACCCCGAAACGAACCTCGTTGTTTACGGCGATTTCAACGACGAGAAAAACCAACCTGCGATTCGCGAAATCATGGGACCGAAGGGCGCGCCGGATCACCTGAGCGACCTTTGGCTCCGGGACAAGGTCGGAGATCGCTGGACGCACTATTGGAAAGTGGCGGACGTTTATTCGCGCATCGACTTCATCTTTGTGAGCAAGCGCGCTTATGACTGAGGTGGTTCTGCCGAAGTGCTGCATTTATCGATCGGATCGTTGGAACGACGCAAGCGATCATCGCGCTGTGGCGGCGGCGATTCATCCGGTGAACAAACCGTAACCAACCATGCGCTGCCTGCTCCTCTTTTGCGGATTCTTTTGTGCCACGCTCGCGCTTGCTGGTGTGGAGGAGGACTGGCAGGCGGTTCTTGCGCTGGAAGGCGGGCCGCAGGCCAAACCCGGATCGGTTCAGGAAGCGCAGAGGGTCGTGTCCAGCCATCTTGTGTTGCAGGAAAAAGCCCTGCGCAATTTTCTTTCCAAACACCCGGCTGAAGCCCGGAGTTTCGAGGCTCGATTACGACTCGCCCATGTTCTTGCGGTGCGCGGCGACATCGGATCAAACGCAAAGGCCACGGCAGAATCGCGCAGGATTCTGAATGAACTGGAACGTGATCCTGCTGCCTCGCCCGAGAACAAAGCGGATGCCGTTTTTCTGCGGATCTCGCTCTCCATGCGGCATATCAATCGGGGCGACGAATCTGCCCGGGACGCCTTGTTGGTTCGAGTCCGCAATTTTCAAAAAGCATATCCGTCCGACCGCCGCGTCGCAGGTTTGCTGGCGGAAGTCGCGACGCTCTACGATTCGCAGCCAAAACGAAAACAGGCGATGCTCGAAGAAGCGCTGAGCCTTGCGAGCGACGATGAACTCAAGCAGCGCATCGCCGACGACCTCAAGCGCATCGAGTTGCTCAACAAACCGCTTGCCCTGAACTTCACTTCGCTCAACGGAGCCGCCGTGAACGTCGAAGACTATCGGGGAAAAATCGTGCTGATCTATTTCTTCGCAGGCTGGTCTCAACCGGCAATGATGGCGCTCGGTGGAATCCGGGACACGCTTTCGAACTACCCGGCAAGCAAAGTCCAGCCGGTCGGCATCAGCCTCGACAAAAGCAAGGAATCGCTCGCCGAAGTCGTGAGGACGCACAAACTCGACTGGCCCATTTATTTCGACGGCAAAGGCTGGACGAGTCCGCTGATCCGGTCGCTCGGCATCAATGCGCTGCCGACCGTCTGGATTCTTGACACGAAAGGAAACCTGCGCACGCTCAATGCGCGCGACAGCGCGGACTCGGTCATCCGCCGCTTGCTGCGCGAGAACTGAGAGCGCATCCGGAAAGCCCTCTAAATCCAGCACTTTTACTCGTCATAGCTTCAATGCATCAAGCTTGGGATGCATACATCCCAAACGTATCCAAAGTTGTTTTAACTCTCACAGCCATGTCCATTGAATCGGGAAAGACTCAACTGACGCGGGCGATCATTTCCGGGGCGGACAGATCAGCGGGATGACTTCGCGCTTGTTCCGGCGGTAAACGCGGAAGTCCCCGGCATCGACGGTGATGACGCTGTGCTTCGGATAAAGCTCGCTCATCCGTATGAGGCAGAGGTCGGCCAGGTCCGGCTGAAGGTCTTGGTATCGCTTCGCCAGGGCAGCCAACTGCGGCAGATGATCGTTGCAGTCGAAGGAGAGCGTGACCAACTCCTCGAAGATCATGTCGAGAACGACGCCAACATTACCAAGATGAAACGCGGCTTCGGAAAGAACCGCCTCGCACGTCAATAATGGCTCCGTTACCTGCTCCGCAACGCTCAACGCCCAAGCGTGGTGCATATCCCGGGCCTTCGCAAAAGCGACGAGAAATCCCGTATCCGCGATGCCTTTCATCCTTTCGAATAGCCTTTGCGCGTTGACAGGTCTGTGGGACCACCGGGGACAATTCCGGCAAGGCGCATGAATTTCCTGGAGGCCTTGTCGCCACTGCGGGCGCGTTCGAGATGCTGTCGAACGAGTTGACCCTGGGACAGGCCCGCGCGGGCCGAGCTTTCCTCAATCCATGCGGCAAGCTCTTTGGGAACACGGATTGTGATTGTGTGACTCATAAGGCAAAAGTGTAAACGCCGGTTGCAAATCAGTCAACGCCCGGTCGCGTTATGAAGGAGGGAGTCCGGGCGCTTAAAGAAATTTCTGCCTTCGCTTTTACCCGCCGACCTCCGCCCTCGCTTCCGCCGCGAGCGGCGTGCTCAGGTAGCGTTCGCCGGTCGAGCAGGCAATCGTCACGATCAGCTTGCCTTTGTTCTCAGGCCGCTTTGCGACCTCGATGGCCGCGACGACGTTCGCGCCCGTGCTGATTCCCACCAGCAACCCCTCCTCTTTCGCGAGCCGGCGGCCCATGGCGAAGGCTTCATCGTTCGAAACCTGAATGCACTCCACGATCTGCGGGTTTCCCTTCGAGTCCTTGAGATGGAGATTGTTCGGGACGAATCCGGCGCCTGTGCCCTGGATTTTGTGCGGACCGGGTTTTAGCGGCTGGCCGGCGAGCGTCTGTGAAATCACCGGAGAATCCTTCGGCTCGACTGCGATCGCTTGGAGCGAAGGCTTGCGCGGCTTGAGGGTCTCGACACAACCCGTGATCGTTCCGCCCGTGCCGACTGCGGAAATCAGAATGTCCACCTTGCCTTCGCTGTCCTCCCAAATTTCCTCGGCCGTCGTTTTCATGTGAATCGCGGGATTCGCCGGGTTGTTAAACTGCTGCGGCATCCAGGCACCGGGCGTGTTCTGCAAGATCTCCTCCGCGCGGGCGATTGCTCCTTTCATGCCTTCGCTGCCGGGGGTGAGCACGAGCTTGGCTCCGAGCATCGCCAGCAGCGTGCGCCGTTCGAGGCTCATTGTCTCGGGCATGGTGAGGATGAGTTTGTAGCCCTTTGCCGCCGCGACAAACGCCAGCGCGATGCCGGTGTTGCCGCTGGTGGGTTCGACAATGACGGTGTCCTTTTTAAGAATGCCGCGATCCTCCGCGTCCTGGATCATGGCCATGCCGATGCGGTCCTTCACGCTGCCCAGCGGGTTAAAAAATTCGCACTTCACCGCGATGGTGGCATCGAGCCCTGCGCTGACTTTGTTCAATTTCACGAGAGGCGTGCGACCGACGGTTTCGACGATGTTGTTATAGATTTTTCCCATAGGTTTGAACTCTTTTTGGTTGAGGTTTGCTGCTTCTACACGTCCCTGAGAATTAGTTCAAGGGTGTTTGTCGCCGCAAAAATCAATTGCCTGAATTTCAGTTGAAAACACCGATGGCAGCAGTCATTTTGCAAAACAGTCAATCAGGAGGTTGTATGTCCGAACTACTCAAAGCCAGTGAAATCAAAGAGCACCTCAAGAAAGTGCCGGAGTGGGAGCACGAGAAAAAAGCGATCGAGCGATTGTTCGAATTCGATGATTTCTCCGAGGCGATGCTATTCGTCGATAGCGTGGCCGAAATCGCGGAGGAAGAGGATCACCACCCCGATATTGACATACGCTACAACAAAGTGACTCTCCGGCTTTCGACTCACAGCGAAGGCGGATTGACCGGTCGCGACTTTGAGGTTGCCGAAAAAATCGACACGCTCACCGAGTGATGAGCGAGCACGAGTCGTTCACCAAGCCATCGCTTCAGCGCAGAATACTAAGCGGATTGGTGGTCCTCATCATTTGCGGGCTTGTCTGGTTCGTCATTCAAAAGCGCGGCACCCCGCCACCGCCGGCATCGGGCGCTCAGCAGACAACGTCATCAGCTAAGCCATAGAGGTCCAGCGACCTGCGTTTTAATTTACTTGAAACGCGGGATTCAAAAAAACCCGGTTTTGTTCGCTTTATAGGTTCTGCGCCTGGAGCTTTTGTCCGGCGAAAAGGAACACCCGCCGGTCTGCTCCGTGAGTGCGAGTCGCACCAGCGGTCAAAAATATGCCGATTACCGCCCCTTGGTAATTCGCCGCAGCACTGCTAGATTAGAGTTGAGAAAAGAGGAGGCTGTATGCAGCGCATCTCAGCAAACAATCTTGGCCCCCGGCGAGACCGTCGGACGCATGAGCGTTTTGACTTTACACGGAAGACTCCGCGCAGATGCTTTTCGTCTTCCCCCACCCCATCGCAGAGGTGTTACGGGATGGCTTCGGCGGCAAACTTTAATTCACACCGGACGAAAGTCCGGAAAACTCAACCTCAACAACAGCGAAACCTATGTTAGCAAAATACAAAATCGAATATGCGATTCCATTCACCCGTCAGGATCAAGCGCTTCAGCACCTGACCGACGATCCGGTGGCATGTGAGGAATTTCTCACCGAGCTGCTGGAGCGCGGATTCAAGATCAAGGCCGTCCTTCACCAGGGCGTGGCTTTGCCGAAGGCGGAATTCGACAAGCTGATCAAGACGGCTGCCGGGATGCTCGCGACCAATCATATTTGCCGGTCGCTCAGCATAGACCGGGTCGAAGCCAACCATCGCTTCGGCTCGCCGGCGTAAGCTTGGAAGTTCCAGCCGCAGGGCTCTGGATCGGGCCATCCGAGGATACGTGGTTGCCCGGGCCAAAGCGGGATGGGTGGGTACGTGCGCTCACGCCAGGCGCTTTCGTTTTGGCCTCCTGCTGCTGCTGATGGAGGCAGCGCTTTGAATCTGAAGCCGACCCGCTCAATCGCTTTGCGTTTTGGCCGGGGCTTTTCTATTCTCGCCGCCCGACTATGAAAATCCTCGTCATTGGCAGCGGCGGGCGCGAACATGCGCTTGTCTGGAAACTGAAACAATCGCCTCGAGTGAGCGAAGTTTTATGCGCACCAGGGAATGCGGGCATCGCGCAACTTGCCCGCGTGGTTTCGACGTCGGTTTCCGATCATGAAGCTCTGCTTGCTTTTGCCGTTCGCGAGAAGATCGATCTCACAGTCGTCGGGCCTGATGACGCTCTGGCGGGCGGAATCGTCGATCTGTTTCAAAAAAATGGTCTGCGCATCTTCGGACCGACGAAATCCGCCGCACGATTTGAGTGGTCGAAAATCTTTGCGAAGGAATTCATGCAGCGCCACGGGATTCCATGTGCGGCGTCGGGACACTTCTCCAACAGCGAGGAGGCGCACCGTTTTTGCCAGACGATGAAATATCCGATCGTGATCAAGGCCGACGGCCTCGCGCTCGGCAAAGGGGTGGTCATCGCGGAAGATCCAGACACCGCCGCCAAGACGATTTACCGGATCATGGAGCGCCGGCAATTCGGCGCAGCGGGCAGCAGCGTCGTGATCGAGGAGTTTCTGCGCGGCGAGGAATGTTCGATTCACGCGCTGATCGACGGCAGGAATTATCTCATGTTTCCCGGCGCACAGGATCACAAGCAGGTCTTCGACGGCGACCGCGGCCCCAACACGGGCGGCATGGGCACGTTCAGCCCGCCTTCAAAATTGCTCACACCGGAAATGCAGGAGCGCATCCGGGTCGAAGTGCTCGACCGCTTCATGGCAGGTCTGCGCAGCGAAGGCATCGACTTCCGCGGGTTGCTTTTCCCAGGCGTGATGATCACCAGCGAAGGGCCGAAGCTGCTGGAATTCAACTGCCGTTTTGGCGATCCCGAAACGCAGGTGCTCTTGCCGCGATTGAAAACCGATCTCGTCGATCTCCTCGAAGCGACGATCGACGGCACGCTCGATCAATGCCGCGTCGAGTGGGACGAGCGCGCCGCCGTCTGCGTGGTGATGGCCTCCGGCGGTTATCCCGGCGACTACGAAAAAGGCTTGCCGATTCTTGGACTCGAAAAATTCGACGAACCCGGAGACGTGATTGTTTTCCACGCCGGAACACGCTCCGAAGGCGGCAGGTTCCTGACGGCCGGCGGGCGCGTGCTTGGCGTCACGGCACTTGGCACCGACCTCCGCTCGGCGCGCGATCGCGCTTATGAGGCGACTGCAAAGATCCGTTTCGACGGGTGCCAGTATCGAACCGACATTGCGCAAAAAGGCCTGGCCGCTTAGTTTCATCAGCACTCCATTTCCCATGACAAAGCATCTCATCGCGGCACTGGTCGCCACCGCCTCTTTGCTCGCACCAGGCCATTTCGCCGTCGCGCAAAAACCCTCGCCGGAGCCGGGTCCGAAACCGACGGCCGCACCGGCCGCAACTCCCGCTGCAACCCCGGCCCCGACACCTGCGTTCAAACCCAAACCCGTTGCGCCGGCAACCGCCGGGCCGTCGCCAGCGCGAACGATGCGCGAGTTGATCGATTCACTGGGTGAGGCGGACCTGAAGCAGTTGATCACTCTTCTGAAGTCGAATTACGTGAATCAGGACGCGCTGAACGACGAGGAAATGGCGCGCGCAACCGCGCAGGGCCTGCTCGACCGGATCGCTCCCGGAGCCTCGATTTCAAATGCCTCTCCGGCTGGCCCGGAGGAGCCGGGTCCGTTCCGCGCGGAGATTCTTGACGACCGGATCGGCTACCTGCGGCTTGGGGCTTTATCCAAGAACAACATCGACGAGATGGATGCGGCATTGAAAAACTTCGCCGCCAAATCGCTGAAGTCCGCGATCCTCGACTTGCGCGCCACAACGGCGGCCAGCGATTTCGAGCAGGCGGCGGAGGCAGTCAAGCGCTTTTCTCCGAAAGGCAAAATGCTTTTCAGCATCAAGAAGCCGAGCGCGAAACAGGAGCGGATCTTCACCTCGAATCAGGACCGGCTCTTTCAAGGCTTGCTCGTCATTGTCGTCAATAAGGATACCAGCGGAGCCGGCGAAGTCCTCGCGGCGGTGCTGAGGATTTACGCCCGGGCTTTGATCGTCGGCGAACAAACGGCGGGGCGCGCGGTCGAGTATGCCGACCTTCCGCTTCAGAGCGGAACGATTCTGCGCGTGGCTGTGGCGGAAATCGCCTTGCCGGAAAACGTGTCTGTTTTTCCGAAAGGACTAAAGCCCGATCTCGTCGTGGCAGTACCGGAGAACGTCGAACGCGAGTTGCTGAAGAGCGAGCTCGAGAAAGGGGTGAGCCAGTTTGTTTTTGAAACCGAGCGCCCGCGCATGAATGAGGCTTCGCTCGTCGCCGGGACGAATCCCGAATTGGATGCGCTCGAGGCGGCGCAGAACAACAAGAGCGGAGCGAAGCCAAAATCGTTTCAGCGTGACGTCGCATTGCAGCGCGCGGTCGATCTCATCACAACCATCAGCGTTTACGAGAGCAACCCGCCGCATGGCGACAAGTAGCCGGGACGGAAGAATTCCCTTAGAGCGTGTCATGCACTTTGACGTGGCGGGAGACGATGGTTGTCCCGGAGGGACACTGGAAATTAGCCGGTGGTGCAGCGAGGAACGAGCGCAACCACCGGTCTCCGAGAAAAAAGCGGGTCGCGCCCCCGCGGGGCGCTGGAACCTGCGGGTGCCAGTTTCCACCGCCCCATCCGGGGCGGAATCCTTTGTGGATGTGGGTTCTGGTGGTTTCGCTACGCTTCGCCACCGGCTAATTTCCACGACGCCTCCGGCGTCAAAAGTGCATGACACGCTCTAATGCCGGCGCGCTCGGCCAAAAATTTTTGCAACGAAGTGAAGGGTTCGGTGTCTATTGACGCATGAAAAGAAATCTCATCGCACTTGCGATCACCACAGGAATCCTCTCGCTAGCCATGCCGACAGTTTCGAGCGCGGAGGATAAGAAACCCGACAGCACCACGGAATCCGGCGGCGGCTCATGCGGCGACGGCGGCGGCTGCAAGTGGGGCGGCAAGAAGAAAGACAAGGATGCCGACAAGGGCGAGAAGCCCGCACCGGCTCCAACTCCGGCCCAGTAGCGGCAATCGAGTCCTGGTTCTGTAGTTATTCGCGCGGCACGCCGGTCAGCCCGGCGTGCCGCCGACACTTTTTGCAACGTCCCTTCCCTTTGAACACCAGACTTCTCCTTTCACTCGCAGTCGCGCTGACCGCAGCGTGCAACCCTCTCGCCGGGCAAGGCGCGATACCCGTCAAGCTGACCGATGCGGGCGAACACGTCGTGCTCACGAATCGGATCGTCTCGTTCGAGGTGGTGAAGAACGATGGGAACATCCGCGAACTGAAATATGGCGACGTGCCCATCTTCTCCGAACCCGGATACCTCGACTGGCAGTCAGGCGGGAACAATCACATCGGCAAAGGAGACTTCGCCGTTGTCACCGATCCGGCGCGCAACGGCGGAGCGATGGCGGAGGTGAGCGTGACGCAAAAGTATGCGCCCGGTGCGCGCTCGGCGTTCGATGTCGAGTTGCACTACGTCCTGCGGCGCGGCGAGAGCGGGCTTTACTGCTTCGCCGTCTTCAGTCACCCGAAAGAGTATCCCGCCGCCGGCATCGGCCAGTCGCGCTGGGTGCTCCGGCTCGATGACAAGGTGTTCGATTTCATCAACGTCGATGAACAACGCCGCCGATTGATGCCGCCGTCGAAGACGCCCGCGAAAGTGCTCGGCCCGAAGGAGTCATCGATGTTTACCGAAGGTCCGTTTGCGGGCTTCATCACGGACAAGTATCATTTCTTCGTCGATGCGGGCGATCACTTCGTCCACGGCTGGACCGGCACGCAGAAACGCATCGGCTGCTGGGTGCTCAACGGCAGCAACGAAAGCCAGAACGGCGGCCCGACCAAGCAGCACAACTCCGCGCATTTCGGGCGGATGCTTTTCAAAATCCTGACCTGCGGCCATTACGGCGGCACTTCGGTGAATGTGGCCGCCGGTGAGGAGTGGCGGAAAATTTACGGCCCGTGGATGCTTTACCTCAATTCAGGCGGTGAGAAGGACGCGCTCTGGGCCGATGCGAAAAAGCGCGCGGAAGCCGAGCGGGCCGCATGGCCGCTTGCATGGATGAAGCACCCCGAGTATCCCCTCGCCCAGGAACGCGGCAAGGTGAAAGGCGCGCTGCACATCACCGATCCGCAGGATCCGTCGGCGTCGCCCGCAAACGCATGGGTCGGACTTGCCGCGTCCGCTCCCGACTGGCAGAAACAATCGAACGGCTATCAATTCTGGGTTCATGCCGACAAGCAGGGGCGCTTCACCATTCCCAACGTCCGCCCCGGCGACTACACGCTCTACGCCTTCGTCGGCGGCGTGATGGATGAATTCCGTCACGATGGTGTGAAGGTTGCGAAAGGCGGCACGGTCGATCTCGGCGCGCTCGATTGGAAACCGGTGCGCCATGGCAAACAGCTCTGGCAAATCGGAACGCCAGACCGCACGGCGGGCGAGTTCCGGCATGGTGACGACTATCGCCAGTGGGGTCTTTGGCAAAAGTATCCACAGGATTTTCCGAACGGCGTGAACTTCGTCATCGGCAAAAGCAAGGAGCGCAACGACTGGAATTACGCCCAGGTCAACGTGCAGCAGGACGGCAAATGGGTCGGCACAAAATGGAACATCCTCTTCAACCTCGCCGAAGCACCCAAAGCCGGCACCGCGACGCTTCGCATCGCCTTCGCCTCCACCCACAACGCAAAGCTCGCCGTCTTCGTCAACGACCAGCCCATCGATCGGCTCAGCACAGGCATGGACAATGCGATGATCCGCGCGGGCATCCACGGACAATACTCCGGGCAGGATGTCGTGTTCGACGCCGCCCTTTTGAAGAGCGGCACCAACACGATTGCCCTGGAGCAAAGCGCCGGCGGCAACGTCCAGAAGAGCGTGATGTATGACTGTCTGCGGCTCGAATTGGACGACAGTCATCCATTCGACAAAACGAAAGCGCCGAAACGGAATGGCGACAACAAACCAGTCGGCAACGAGTCGAGCGACCCGGCGGATTAGAGAGAACGCGTCTTTCAACCCGCAACTTCGACGAAACGAACGCGGCTCAAGGTGCGATGTGCGAAGCGGCAGAGGCGAGCCTGGACATTCACCCCGGCCTTGCAATTCAGAAGCCGCGGCTGGCGATTGATGGGGCTCACCTTCCATCGCTCCCGCTTTTCCGCGATGCGCTTTCACCGGCGTTGGAATGGCATGCCTGGACTTCCAACCGCCTGAACAGGCCGAAGACGTTTCGCTTGCGTGGAACGAGCGAAAACGTCATCTAAATCCGCAACTTATTTACGAATGTGCAGCGAACCACCCTTTTCATCCACCCTGCCGCCCGCAAGGGCGCGGCTGGAGCTGCCTCACTGCGTTCTGCAAATGCCGCCGGCCTCCCGGCGAAACCCTGAACCACCTGCTTTCGACATTCCGCGATGACTTCCCTCCAAATTCCCTCCCTGGCTTTAACATTCATGGGCTTGCACTGGCTGGATGCTTCGATTTTCCTCGGGTATGTCCTGAGCATCCTTGCGATCGGGCGCTTTTTTGCCGGGAAGATGCACAGCGAGGAGGATTTCCTCCTTGGCGGACGGAAACTCGGACGATGGTTCCAATTCTTTCTGAACTTCGGCAACATGGCCGACCCGTCGGCTGCTCCAGCCACGGCCGCCTCGGTTTACAAGCAGGGAATCGGCGGCATCTGGCTGTTGATGACCACGCTTTTCACGACTCCTTATTACTGGTTCATGGGCGTGTGGTTCCGACGGGTGCGCCTGACGACGATGGCAGACTTGTTTGAGGACCGGTTTGGAAATCGATTTCTCGCCACGCTTTATGCCTGGGCCAACATCATTGTTGGCATTCTCATTATCGCATTCGGCAACATCATCGCACTCAAGACGCTCCAGCCGATCATGTCGAAACCGCCGGAGGCCTATGTTCAGCGCGAACGGCAAATGGTCGCGGACTATGAGGAGTTCAAGCAACTCCGGGAACTGCGCGCAACGACCACTCTGGATTCGATTCAAACCGGACGCTATCAGGAGCTGAAGGGCCTTTACAATCGGGGCAAACTTGCCCCTTACGTTTCCTACCTCAAACCGATTCCATTCTACATTGCCTCCTCCGTTCTGGTCGCAATCATCATCATGATGGGCGGGCTCACCGCCGCTGCGGTCGTGGATGCGCTGCAAAGCATCCTGGTGATCTTCATTTCGTTCGTTCTGATTCCGTTCGGCCTGGCTCGGATCGGCGGTTTCGCGGGGCTTCATCGCGTCGTGCCTGACGAGATGTTTCAGATATTCGGCGGAGGAAGCACGAGTGAATACACGTGGTACTCGATCGCGGCATTCGTCCTGGTGACGATCATCAGCATCAACGCAGCGGGGGGCAACATGAACATCAGCGGTTCAGCGAAGGATGAAATGGCCGCCCGCCTCGGTGCGATTGGCGGAGGATTTTGCAAACGCTTTGTGGTGATCGGATGGGGCTTTTGCGGATTGCTGGCAGTCGGCCTCTACGGGCCGCACCTGTCCGATTCCGACCAGGTTTGGGGGATCCTCAGCCGTCAGTTGCTACCGATCGGCATTATTGGGGTCATGATCGTGGGATTGCTGGGTGGCAAACTCGCAAGCCTCGGCTCGCAGTGCCTGGTTCTTTCCGGTCTGGTCGTGAAGAATCTCTACGAACCGCTGTTTCCCGGAAAGCCGCAGTCGCATTACGTGCGGGTCGCCCGTTACAGCATCCCCGTCCTGCTCGCGCTGGGGATCATGCTGGCCCTTACCATCAGCAGCGCGACCTCGGCTCTGAAATCGATCATAACGATTGGAGTCGTCTGGGGGGCGCCGATGCTTCTGATTTTCCTCTGGCGCAGACTTACCGAAACCGCTGTCCGCATCGAAGTCATTGTCTGCCTTATTTACATGGTCCCGATTCCTTTGTTGGTCTCCATGACTCCCGCCCTGCGCCAGCATCCAGCTCTTACCATGATGACGGCGGAAAGAAGTGTGGTGAAGAGCGTGAAGGCGACAAAGGCGGATGTCAGCGCTGGTCTGGCCGTCAGGGAAGGTCAGAATATCGAGAAAACAATTCATGTGGAACCGGTCGCTCTTTTCTTCGATGAAGGAGTGGCAAGGGCGGTGCCGGGCGATCCAAAGTCGCCGATGGAAGGCTTGGGCCGGTTTAACATTGAGGTGTATCTCCTGCACCTGGCCGGGGTGGATGTGCGGAAATTCACGCCCGGGATGCTGCTGACCACCCGGCTGTTGGTGAACGCTCTTTTGCCCCTGTCCCTGCTGCTTGTCCTGAGCCTGCTCACCCAACCCACCGACCCGCGGCGCGTGGATCGTTTTTATGCGCGCTTGAAAACTCCCGTCGGCCCGACCCACGAGGCGGATCGGGAGGCTGTCCAGGAAAGCGATGCGAATCCGTCCCGGTTCGATCACACGAAACTCTTCAAGAATTCGAACTGGGAATTCACGAAATGGAATCGGATGGACACCGTTGGGTTTCTTGCCTGTTGCGGCGGCGTGGTGATTGTCCTCATCGTCTTCGAGGCAGTGGTTGTGATTGGCAGATGACAAGCTTTACACCGAATCCATTGAACCTCGACACGGAAGTTCTCTCCTTCCTCAACCAGTTCGCCCAAAAGTCACAGGTCTTCGATCATGTTGTCACAGTCGCGAGTGACCTGGATCTGCTCAAGGGTGCCGTGCTCTTTGCGATCCTGTGGGCGCTGTGGCTCATACCTTCGGAAAAGACGCAGACTAACAGGAAGATCATTGTCGCCACGTTGACAGGCTGCGCTGTCAGCATCCTGTTCGCACGGCTGTTCGCTATGATGCTGCCCTTTCGCGCCAGACCAATCAATGAGCCGGATTTCCATTTCCTGCTGCCCTTCGGCGAAAAGGCGGGCACGCTGGAAACGTGGAGTTCTTTTCCGAGCGATCATGCGGCGCTTTTCTTCGGCCTGGTGACAGGCCTTTTCATGATCTCACGCTCTCTGGGAGCGGTGTTCCTGGTCCAGGTCAGCGTCTGTGTGATATTTCCCCGCCTCTACCTCGGCCTTCATTATCCCACGGACATACTTGCGGGAGCTGTTCTCGGCGTCTTCTTTGTGTGGCTCATGAACAAGGATCCGATCAGGGAGAAACTGTCCCGGCCAACCTTTGTCTGGATGGAAAGGCATCCCTTCTCTTTTAATGCATGCTTCTTCCTTGCTGCTTATCAATTCGTAACTCTGTTCGACGACGTTCGCGCTCTTGGTCGTCTTGCCGTGGGCGTCGTCAAGGCAATACACGGCGGCTCCCCTTGGGAGAACTAAGCCCGTCGCGTTCGAGGCAAATACAACGCGCTGCACTTTGACTGGCGGCGCCCGATAATTGTCCCGGAGGGACACTGGAAATTAGCCGGTGGCGCAGCGAGGAACGAGCGCAACCACCGGGTTCCGAGAAAAAAGCGGGTCGCGCCCCCGCGGGGCGCTGGAACCTGCGGATGGCAGTTTCCACCGCCCCATCCGGGGCGGAATCCTTTGTGGATGTGGGTTCCGGTGGTTTCGCTACGCTTCACCACCGAGGAGGCGGAGGGGAATAGTGGAGGTTGGTGGATGGGCGAGCAGGCTAACCTCCACGACGCCTCCGGCGTCAAAAGTGCATGACACGCCCTAAGCAGAGGGCTTCGTTAATGAATAAGCCGCCTTGCCTCAAAAAGGTAACGACGGTGATACTCCGGGATCAGGCCTTCCGAATCCGGGCCGACATTCAGGAGCAGATTCCCGCCGGCCGCCCGCGCGGTGCGATGCCAGCAGGCGATGGTGTCAGCGGACGGATGCGAGTAGAATTTCCCCTTGATCCAGAACCAGTCCGGATTGAGCGAGGTGGTGAATTCCAAGGGCAGATAAAGCGA
Source organism: uncultured Verrucomicrobiae bacterium (assembly GCA_963751395.1). Classification (GTDB taxonomy): domain Bacteria; phylum Verrucomicrobiota; class Verrucomicrobiia; order Chthoniobacterales; family Chthoniobacteraceae; genus CAVVUC01. Next base: position 1,750,500 of record CAVVUC010000002.1, read on the forward strand.
TTCCCCATCTTCGTTCGTGACAACCGGATTGGTAATCGGTTCATGCACCCGCTCCCGATACACGAAGTCGTAATGCTCGGATGTGCGGATGTCCACCGGGAGATAACGCACCCCGCCAGGACGGTCGCTGCTTGAATTGTTCACCACGAGGCAATCCGGTTGCAAACGGTGAATCAGCTCGTAAAGCTCGCGCCACTGCCACCGTCCGCCACGCAATGCGGCCTGGTCCACGGCAGGGTCATTGAGCCAGGCCGGATCGTAAGGCCATTCGCGCGTCGGATGCTCCTTGTCCCAGCCGCCGTCAAACCAGAGTTCGACAATGTCCCCGTAACTGGTGAGCAGTTCGGCGATCTGTTGCCGCATGTATTCCGCGTAAGCCGCGTCGTCATTGTAAAACGGGCAGTGCGTGTCCCAAAGCGAGTAATACAATCCGGGCTTGATTCCCTCCTTCCTGCACGACTCGACGAACTCCCCCACGACATCCCGGCGCTGCGGGGAACTTTTAACCGAGTAATCCGTAACCCCGCTTGGCCACACACAAAAGCCGTCGTGATGCCTGGTGGTCAGAACGGCATACTTCATTCCCGCTTCCGCAGCCGTGGCCGCCCATTGCCGGGTATCGAGCCGGCGCGGATCAAACTGCTCCGCGGGGAAACGCCCGTCTCCCCACGCAACCCCGGCAAAGGTGTTCGGGCCGAAGTGAATGAACATCCCATAGGCAAGCTGCATCCATGAGGCTTGGGCCTGAGTCGGTTGCGGTGTGTTTGGGGTCATGAGGTCTTATGGGTTGAAGAGTGGCCAGCAGCTACTTATTCAAGTTCGCGTATTTATCCGCCAGGTTCTTTTGGCGGACCTTGACCTTTGTCCAGGCAAGGGGGTGCGCTCTTGGGTTATATGCGGCGATGAAGGCATCAATGGCCTGCGGCAACTGTTTGGTGCTGGTGAAACTGGCGGTCGAGAGCGAATTGGTGAGCGAAACGGCTTCTTCAACAAACGAAAACGGCACAACGACGCTGTGATGAATGTCGGCAACCAGGGCGATCATGAATCCGCGGAAGGCCTCCGGCAGGTTCGGAACCGAAATGGAGAGCCGGGTGGTCTTCAGCCGTTTTGCTTCGAGCACGCCATAGCCGCCGCCTCCGACCGCAAGAGCCAGCGCCATCTTTCCGGTCATTTGTAAAAACCCCCTGCGATTCATCGCGGGGAACGTATGGCCAACAGGGGATAATTCAACGGGGATTCCCGACGCGACAAAGACGAAACGGCGGTTGCCTTGATATTCGGCACTCACGTAAACTCCCGTCTTTTCATTGCTGAAAACGACCAAGCCATGTCCTCCAACGCCTATCGCGGTCGCCTTGCTCCATCGCCCACGGGTTATCTTCATCTCGGCCACGCGCTGACGTTTTGGACGGCTCAAGAGCGCGCCGTCGAATCGCATGGACGGCTCGTGCTCCGCATCGAAGACCTCGACCGCAGCCGCTGTCGCACGGAGTTTCGCGAAGCCATCATTGAGGATTTGAAATGGTTCGGATTCGCATGGGACGAGGGCCCGGACTGCGGCGGGCCGTTTGCTCCTTACGTTCAGGGCGAGCGTGGCGCGCATTACCTCTCCGCTTGGGAAAAGTTGCGCGCGACTGGCCTCATCTATCCCTGCTCCTGCTCGCGCAAAGACATCTTGCACGCGCCGGGCGCTCCGCATGCGGCGGACGACGAACCGCTCTATCCCGGCACGTGCCGCCCGCTCGCCGACGCCGGTCCCGAGTGGCGTGCTCCTGCTGAAATGACGTGGCGCTTCCGCGTTCCCGACGGCGAGGAAATCAGCTTCCGGGACAACAGGCTTGGCGAACAAAGAGCGGTTGCGGGCGTGGACTTCGGCGACTTTGTCGTCTGGCGCAAAGACGGAATTCCGGCTTATCAACTCGCCGTGGTCGTCGATGACGCCGCGATGCGAATCACCGAAGTCGTGCGCGGCGAAGACCTGATCACCTCCACGTTCCGTCAACTGCTGCTCTACCGCGCGCTCGATCTCGCGCCGCCGCAGTTTTACCACTGCCCGCTGATCACCGATGAAAGCGGCAAACGACTCGCCAAACGGCATGATTCACTGAGCCTCCGCGCACTGCGTGAAGCCGGGGCCGATCCCGAACAACTGCGGTCGGGATCGTATTGAATCAAACGGCGGCGGTCACAAATGTGCCTGCGCCGCTCGAAGCGATTCAGCCTTGTCCGCGGCCTTGATTGCCCCCGCCCGGTCGCCGTTCTCGTCGCATGCTTTTGCCAGCAAAGCGAATGCGCCCACGGCGTCCGGATCGACCGCCGTGGCTCGTTCGAGAAGGTGAATAGCAACGTCGGCGCGATGTTCGATCAGTGCGATGACGGCGAGGTTTTGCAGCGCGCCACAATTTTGGGGATCGCGCTGGAGCGCAGCCGAAAGGCAACGCTTTGCCGGTTCGCAGTTGCCGCGTTTCAGCGCAAGCGCGCCGAGCGAGGCATTCACGTCTGGATGATCCGGCAGGCTCGCCGCCGCTGCGCGAAGATGGATTTCGGCGCGGTCGAGGTCATTGGCTGCGAGCGCCTGGATGCCCATGTTGTATTCCTCGAGCGCGAGCACGCCCGTCTGGGTTTGCGGCGAAGTCACCCAACAGGCAACGGCAATCGTCAGGGCCGAATAAATCGCGAGCGGCTTCCATTGATGGGCTGAGAGATTTTTCCAAAGCCAATGCGCGCCGAATGACGCCAGCAGAACGAGTCCCGGCGCGGCGGCAAGCCGATAGCGCTCTGTCACGAAAACCGGCATCAGCGCAGCCATGTGGAGAAGAATCGCCGCGACAATCCATCCGGCGCGTTTCGATTCCCGCACCGCAAACACCGCCGCCGGAACGCCGATGATCGCGAGCAACCCGAACGTGATGAAGCCGAGGGTCACCGAATGGGTGCGGAAATTGGCGAGCACGGTCAGATCATCGTATTCGTAACCGCTCCAGAATTTGCCCGCCTTCAGCGAGACGATCTTCAGCCACGCGAGCGGGTGTTCGCGCATGAAGTCATGCGCCTTCTGCGACCAGAAGCGGGAGATTTCCGCGCGCTTCATCGGTCGGTGCAACCACCTCGGCGGCCCGGTGAACGAATCCGTCAGCATGCCACGCTCGCTCGCTTTCAAGCCCGGCGGCACCTGCGGATAGCCGTTCGAGGTAGGGTTGTTCCCGATCCAGAAATTGAGTCCGGCGTGGGCACTGAGAAAGACCGGATCTTTGGCGATGAAATAGTTGTGCATCCAGCACGGCGAGGTGCCCGCGAAAACTCCGGCAATCGCGCAAGTCACAGCAACCAGGGGCCGGCGAATGCCTTGCGCCTTCCAGAGCGCCGCCGCAACCACCAACGGCACCACGAAGAGAATCGTCGCGATGAACATGGCCGCGATTCCGATTCCAACTCCAACGAGCAGGAAATGCCACCACGGCACGATGGCTCCGGCCCTCTTCCGATCCGTCACATCAATGCACCAAAACACCACAGCCCAGAACGCGAGCACGACAAAACTCGTCGGCATCAGCACGAGCGAGTAAACCTGCGCCGGCTCATAGAAAATCCATCCAAGGGCTGCCAGAATCCCGATCCAGACACCGCCTCGTGTTTTCTCAAAGACCCGCCGGGCGATGACAAACAACAACACCGCGATGAGGCTTTCCGAGACGGCGTTCAGGGAAGCAACCAGCCACGGATTCACTCCCGCCAGGCGGTAAACTGCCGCGAGGAAAAAGGGATAGCCCGGCATCGCGATGAACGCCTGATGATCCGTCCACTGCCCATGCAAAATGCGCCCCGCCCAGTCCTGGTAAAACTGCATGTCGCTCTGGTCGCCGGGGCCGAACGGGGAATTCCACAGCCGGCTCAAGACCACGAGCCGGACGGCAAGCGCAACAACGAAAATCCATGCCGCCAACCGGCGGGGGCTGGAATGGAATTGGGCAAACACACAACTACCCAAGCAAATGCCGCGCCGAAGGAGGAAAGCGGGTGGATCGGGCGCTCCGCGCACGATGCGTAACCCAACCTGCGAAGCAGCAAATCAGAATGCGCCTTGCGGCGGGCAGCAAACGCATCGTGCGCGGAGCGCCCGATCCACCTGCGCTGCAAACTTGCAAAGTTTCCTTTCCGGTATCCGGTTTCCGCTTTCCGCTTTTGGTATAGTATTGAAGGCGTGACGCCGCAGTTCTGGTTGCTTTTTCGATGGCATGTTTTGCGAAACATCCGCCGGCATAAATTGCTTGCGCTGCTCAATGTCTTGAGCGTTGCGCTTGGCATCGCCGTCTATCTCGCCATCCAGACCGCCAACCACAGCGCGAACCGGTCGTTCGCGGCGGGCGTCGATCTGGTCTCGGGAAAGGCGCATCTGGAAGTGCGCGGCGAGATTGACGACATGGTCTTCCCGTTGGTGGCGAAGCTGCCGGAGGCGACGGGATGCACGCCGCTCGTCGAAGGCGTGGTCACGCTGCCGGATTTTCCGGGCGAGTATCTGCAAGTGCTCGGCATCGACGTTTTCACGAACCTGCCTTTCCGCACCTTTGAACTGGCCGATGAAACCGGCGGGCGGTTCGATATAGAAAAATGGCTCGCCGAACCGGATGGGATCGCTGTCACCGCAGCGTTCGCGCGCAAATACGGGCTCAAGACCGGCGATCCCATTCGCGTCCTTGTGAACAGCCGGCTTGCCGAGTTGCGGATTCGATTTCTCATGAACCTCACCGACTCGGCAGCCTCGACGAACATCCGGTTTGCCGCGATGGACATCGGTTGGGCGCAGGAGCTTTTCCAAATGCGAGGCCGTCTTTCATCCGTGCAGATTCTCCTCGCACATGCGGAACAGGGCGAATCCGTCGCGAAGAAGTTGCAGCAAGCGCTGCCGCCCGGCGCAACGGTCGCGCCGCCCGGCCAGCGCAGTTTCCAAATTCAGAAAATGCTTTCGTCGTTCGAGCTGAACCTCACCGCCCTCAGCATGGTGTCGATGCTCGTGGGCATGTTTTTGATTTACAACACGATCTCGGCGTCGGTGACACTCCGGCGGCTCGAGATCGGCATTCTGCGGTCAATGGGCGCGACACGCGGCGAAGTGCGCCTGCTCTTTCTCGGCGAGGCCTGTGTGTTCGGCATCCTCGGCATCGCCCTCGGCACGGCGGGCGGCGTCGCGCTCGGAAACGTGCTCATCGGCTCCGTGGCAAAAACCATCTCGTCGCTTTACGTGCTTGTCAGCATCGATCGCTCGTTCTTCAGCGTGACCCATCTGGCGAGCGCCGCTTTCTTCGGAATGGGGGCGGTCCTGGTGGGCGCATGGATGCCGGCAAACGAAGCCGCGGCGACCGACCCGGTTCAGGCGTTGAACTTTGGAAGCCAGATGCAAACCGCGATCCAGAAAACGCCGCGCTGGTTTTTCTCCGGCCTCGCGGCGCTGGGGCTCGCGCTCGTCTGCTCGCGACTGGCATTGACCACGACACATCCCTGGCTGGGATTCGTCGCGGCCTTCTTCGTTCTGCTTGGCTTCGCCCTTTTTGCGCCCGGAGCCACGCGAATCTGCAGCGACGCGCTTGGCGGGCTGTTCGCAAAGCGTCTGCTGATCCGGCTTGCGACGGAGAATCTTCGCCGCTCGGTGCATCGAAACGCGATGACCGTCGCCGCACTCGCCGCCGCCATAGCGATGATGATCGGCGTCTCGGTCATGATCTTTTCCTTCCGCAACAGCGTCGATACCTGGATCAACCGCGGAATCGTCGCCGATCTTTACATCGCCCCGGCCTCGAATGAAATCATCGGCCTCAGCGCATTCGTGCCCGGCGAGGCGATCCGCTTTTTGGAAAAGCAACCCGGCGTCGAGGACGTGGATACTTATCGCGAACTCACCACGATGCTCGATCGAAAGCAGATCGCCATCGGCGCGGTCAAAGGCGCGGACCGGCGCAACCTGAAATTCATCGGCGGAAACGAACGCGAAAAAATGGCGAAGTTTTTCGGCGGCGATTACGTCATTGTCACGGAGAGCTTCGCGCAGAAGCTTGGGGTGCGCGATGGAGACACGCTCACTTTGCAGACGCCCCGAGGGCTGGCACGCTTCCAGATTGCCGGAACGTATCGCGACTACACGCGCGACCGGGGGCTGATCATGATCGACCGGAAAAACTTCGACAAATGGTGGAGCGATCCGCGCGTTCACTCGCTCGCCGTTTACCTCGACAAAGGCGCGGACGCGGAAAAGATCGCCGATGATTTTCGCACGCAGTTCAGTTCCGGAGGCGAGTTCATCGTCTATTCGAACAGAAGTCTGCGGCAGCGCATCCTCACGATTTTCGATCAGACGTTCGCGGTGACGTATGTGCTGCGCCTGATCGCCATCATCGTGGCCATCGTCGGCATTTTCCTCTCGGTCACGGCGCTGGTCGCGGAGCGTCAGCGCGAGATCGGCGTCTTGCGCGCCATCGGTGCATCGCGGGGACAGATTCAACGCTGGTTCATGGCCGAATCGGCCCTCGTCGGCCTGGTGTCGAGTCTGCTTGGGATCGTCTCCGGCGTGTGCCTGTCGATGGTGCTGACGTGGATCGTGAACAAGGCGTTCTTCGGCTGGACGATCGACCTGCAGTTTCCGTGGTCGCTGATTGCATTCACGCCTTTGTGGATCGTTCCCGCCGCAATGATCGCCGCTGCGCTCCCGGCCCTCCAGGCCAGCCGCATCGACATCGCCACCGCCGTCCGCTCCGAATGAAATTTCTCTCCCCTCTCCTGCTCATCTTCGTCGCGTGGACTCTCGCTCTGCCAGGATGGAACTACCGCTTCCCCGAGGACCATGGCGTGCATCCGGACTTCAAGACGGAATGGTGGTACATCACAGGCAACCTCCGCGACGACGCCGGCCGCGAGTTCGGCTCTCATCTCACGTTCTTCCGCCAGGGCGTTCGGGAAAACGACGGACGCGAGCACTCGCGATTCGTCATCAACGATTTCAAATTCGCCCACTTCGCGATTTCGGATTTGCGCTCCCAGCAGTTTCATTTTCAACAAAAAGTCAGCCGCGGAGCTTTTGGCGAAGCGGGTTGCGGAGCAGCGGGGCGGCTGGCGTGGATTGACGACTGGTCGCTCGACGCGCAGGCCGACGGCTCTTTTCTACTCAAAGCCAACAGCAACGACAGCGCGCTCGAGTTGCGCGTTGAGCCGGCCAGGCCCCCGGTGATTCACGGCGAGAACGGCGTGAGCCAGAAGGCGACCGGCGTCGGGCGGGCGTCGCATTACTACTCGTTCACGCGCATGAAGACGACCGGCTGGATCGATGTGAAAGGAAGGCGAAGCGCCGTCTCGGGCGAGAGCTGGTTCGATCACGAATGGGCGACGAACCAGCTCACCGCCGAACAGGCCGGATGGAACTGGTTCAGCATCCAACTGTCGGATGGCACCGAGTTGATGCTCTACCAGATGCGGCTGAAAGACGGAGGAATCGATCCGAACTCCAGCGGGACGTTTGTCGATCGGGATGGCGCGAGCACGCATCTCGCCCGCGATGATTACAAGCTTACAGCGCTGGAATTTTGGAAAAGCAAAGCCACCGGCGCGAACTACCCGATCAAGTGGCGGCTCGAAATTCCCTCTCTGAAGATCGAACTGCTGATCTCGACTCCGCTTGAAAGCCAGGAACTCGTCGTGAAGCCGATCGCATACTGGGAAGGCGCGATCCGCATCGACGGCACGCGCGGCGGAACTCCGGTCAACGGCCACGGCTACATGGAACTCACCGGCTACAGCGGCCAGTTGCGCGGCCTCGCCGAGTAGAGCGGGTCATCTGCTCGTAAAACCAGACACACGACCGAGCGGCATTTTTCGCCTCGCCAGCACGGAAATTGCCTCTATCATCCGCGTATGCGAACCCTAGTCACCCGTCTTCTCGCGCTCGCCGTCTGCCTTGTCGTGTCCGCCTGCTCCTCGACCCGACCTTTGCCAAAATACGAACGACCCATCGCCCGCACGCCCGTCCAGCATGTGAGGACCACGGCCTACACCCACAGCGAAAGCGATCACATCCGATACGCGAATCACAACGCACTCGGCGGCACTCTGAAATGCGGCCCGGTTCACAGCGCCGCGGCGGATTGGTCGCGCTGGCCGGCGGGTTCTGTTTTTCGGATTGTCGAAACCGGCGAGATTTATGAAGTGGACGACTATGGCTGGGCGCTCGCGGGGACGAACACCATCGACCTTTACAAGCCTTCGCGCCGCGCGATGAACACCTGGGGCGTGCGCCGCGTGACCATCGAAAACCTGCGTTGGGGCGATCCCGGGCGCAGCCTGTCGATTCTGCGCCAGCGCTCCCGCTACGCGCATGTGCGGCGGATGATCGACGGATTGAAAACGTATCGCTCTGAACCGACCTACGCGGCTCAAGTACCCGTTGCGCAACCGGCTTTCCAGCAACCCGCGCCACGCGCTATCCCGGTCGCTCGCGCAGTCCCCGCTGCATCCAACTCCGCGGTGCTCACGGCGTTCATGGAGCCGACCACCATGCAGGCCAGGCCGAACCGTTCATCGCGCTCGTCCGCGCCGGGTCAATAGCTCTCGTGGCCGACGAGCAACTCCGTCACGGAACAGCTTGAGCAAAGGAAGATGGCTCCTGGAACGCAGCATTGGATGCTGGGTTCTTTGGGCGCAGTCCCTGAATCGTGAATGAGGAGCCCCTCACAACTTCGGAGGGTCTTCGCGAAGGATGAGTGACCCGGATTCCTTTGCACACCGTGGATCGCGCCCGGCTGCCATGGCCCGGCGGGTGGCGCGGATTTCGGCAAGGATTTCGTTCTCCGGGGCCGCGTCGATCTTGTCCCAATCCACCGGTGGCAATTCCATCGGCGGCTGACCTTCAAATGAGACGACGGGATGGCCCGCAGAAGCCCAGCGGACTTCGCCCGCGCGGCGGAGATCGCCGAAGCGCGCGAGATCCCCGGTGCAGTCGCGCATGAGGGCGTCGCGGGTGGCGCGGATTTCGGCGAGGATTTCGTTCGGCTCCATGGTGCTCAACCTTCCACCAATGCCGCAGGTGTGCAAATCAGCGGACACTCGCATCCGACCTCGCCGCAGAGGGTCTCCAGACGGCGGCGGTTGAAGGCGTTGGCGATGTGTTTGCAGTTCCATGTGAGCAGGAAATTCATGGCATGAACTGCCGCGAGCGCGATGTGGGTGGCATCCGGCGCGGCAGAGAGCGGGATGATGTCGCGCTCTATGATGCGCCGGGCAAGAAGATCGACCGCGCGGGTTTGGGCGAGTTGCGGCAGGCCGGCGAGTTTTTCAAGCCGCGCGGCTGCCATGACGGGATCGCCCGATGCCGATTCATCCAGCACGAGTTCCGAGATGAAGAGGTCATATTCCGTACGTCGGAAGTCCCACCAGTCCTGCGTCGTCTGCTGGTCGGCGGAAATCCGCGCCAACCCGCTGCGTCGCGCGACCAGGTAGCTCGGGATGGTCGTTTCAAGATAGAGGCGCGGTTTCATGACGTGAGTTATTCCTATGCCTCAGTCCTTCACATATCGGCCACAACTATATTGTAACCGCTCCCACCGTCGCAGCCTTTCTCCCGGTTTTCACAGCAATCAAGGCGCGACCAGCACGCGATAGAAAGCGCGGTCAGAGGTCGCGCCGCCGGTATCGGTGAATGTGAGCACTCTGCCTGTGCCGGCCTGCGCCTGGCCGATTGTTTGCCAGCCGCCCGCTTCGAGCGATGTGTTGCGCTGGAGTTGGTAATTGTGGCCGATAACCGAAGGCACGCTGAGCCGCATGTCCCCGCCGGTCTTGACCAGTTCGCTGACTTTCACGGAGCTGGAGTCGAGGATGACTCCGCTGTTGCTGAAGGTCGCCGGCAGCTTCAGTGCGCCGGTGATCACATCGATTACGCCGTAGTTCGTCATGGAACCGGCGAGTTCCAGCATGGTGCCATTGGTCAGGCGCATCGTCCCGTAATTGGCCACGTTTCCGTTGATCGAAAGCTTGCCGCCGTTGCCCGCAGTGACGGTCCCGTAGTTCGTCACGTTTCCGGCGATGATGCCGGTGCCGTTCAGAAAACCGCCAGCCGCGATCCTCACGTTCGCGTTCAGTGTTCCGCCAAGCAGCGTGAGCGTGGCACCCGCTGCGATCTGGATGCCGTTCGTGCCGGTGTCAGTGATCATGCCGCTGATGATGACGCTGCCTTCGTTGACAAAAATCCCGCCGCTGAAACTGTGGGTGCCGGTGATGGTGAGAGTCCCGGGACCGAACTTGGTGAGCGCCATTGTGCCGCTGAGCGTGCCCGCTCCGCCAAACGTGAAATCCTGCGTGGCGTTCACGACGACCGAGGCGGGAGCGAGCGTGCCGGTCAGGTTGACGTCCGGGGCATTCGAACCGAAGTCGTCGAAGTTCACCGGCCTGCCATTGCTGAACACCTCCGGGCCGCTGCCGTCGTCCCAGACGCTCGCGCAGCCGATCTGCCAGATGTTCGCCACCGCATCGCCCTGCCAGAAAAGCGCCACGGGCAGCGCCACCAGTTCGCGCACGCCGGCGAGCCGCCACATCACCTGGTCCATTTGCGGGGAAATGGCGTCGCCGGAAAGAACATTGCCGTCCTCGGAAATCACGGCGCGGGTGTAACTGAACCGCCAGCCATTGAGATCCATGCCGGCTGCGCGGCAGAGCGAGCGAAGGCTGCGCATCCCGCCAACGGAATCCCAGACGAAAACTTCTGTGTCGGTCGAGGATGAACTGGTGCCGATCACGATCTTGCCGTCGCCACTCACGCCGGTTGCTTCGGAGTAAAACTGAGGACCTGGCAGCGCGCCAAGTCCGACCATTCCTGTGGCGGCTGTCCAGCGAAACGCCTCGGGGCCGTTTGCGGAGTTGCCACGGCCGACCACGACCGAGCCATCGGTGGAAACCGACGCGGCTTCGGAAAAGTATTTGCCGCCTGCAAGATCGCCGAGCGCGGTCATGGCTCCGGTACCCTGGATCCGAAAGGCCTCGACGCCGTTGGCAGAGCTACCCCATCCCACGATCGTTGTGCCGTCGCCCGAAATCCGCCTGGCTTCCGACTCCGCAACGCCACCGGCAAGATCGCCCAGAGAGATGGCAGGCGCGCTGCCTGCCCCTGCGAGGGACCACTTGGTGGCGACCGGTGCGACGGTGTTAACTGCCGGGTTGCTGCCGACGATTGTTTTTCCGTCTTTCGATACGTCGAAAACGGCGGAGCCGCGGTTGGCCACGAGCGACCTCATGGAGCCGCTGGTCCAGCAGAACGCCGAGCCGTAGTCGGAGAAGCGCTGACCGCCAATCACATTCCCCGTGCCCGATGTGCCGGCGGCGCGCGACGCGAGCGGCAGGCTCGATTCGAGGAACTGCACCCCGCCGGCGCGCGTCCATCGGAAGCTTTCCCCTTCCCATTTCGACACCGACCAGGACGACCCGACAATCGTCGAGCCGTCCGATGAAATGCCGCCGACCTGTCCCATGCCGATCGTGTCGCTGCCTGCGGGGAGGCTTTCAAAGGTGACTCCCGCGCGTGCCGTGGAGGCAATGGCGAGGAGCAAAACTGCAATGGCCGGGGCTGCTCTGGAGATTCGCGCTTTCATGCGACAGGCCAGTTGTACATTTTCCGCTGCCCGAAATCGGGCTGGGTGCAGCCGATGCATGGGCCGAGGCTTTGCACGCAGTGGGACACGCCGCCGTTGAAGCCGCGCGCCACGCAGTCGCCCCGCGTGCTCTTGCCATAGCAACCGAGCGAAAACATGCAGCCGATGTCCCCAAATTTCGTTGCTTCGGGCATGTTGCGATACGGGCACTCGTCGTGGATTCGAGGCCCGAAGAACTTCACCGGGCGCAGGAAACTGTCGAGCGGCGGCACGCCGAAATTGATCACATGCACCAGCGTGCCGATCATCCAGTCCGGATGCGGCGGGCAGCCGGGGATGCGGATGAATGGTTTTGAAATGCCGTTGTTCTGGAGAAAAGTGATGGCATCCATCGCACCGGTCGGGTTGCCGGGCGCTGCCGGGATTCCACCGAACGCGGCGCACGCACCGACGGCCACCACCGCATCGGCGGCGGCGGCGGCCAGCAGCAGGTGATCCTTGAACGGCATGCCGCCGAACGTGCAGGCGGTCGGGATCAACGTCGGCACCGCCCCCTCGACCACCAGGATGTAACCGCCGCGGCTGATGGTGTTGTTCACCACGTCCTGGGCGAGCTGGCCCGTCGCGGTGGAAATGGTCTGGTGGAACTGCAGCGAGATGTGCTTGGTCAAAAGCGAGAGCGGCAGCAGCGGATAACTGTTCAGCAGCGAGACCGAGCAACCGGAGCAGTTCGATCCTTCGAGCCACAACACCGGTGTCCGGCCCGCCGCGAGCGATTCCACCGCCTGTGCCATATGCGGGATGATCGTTTGGCCCAGGCCCCAGAGGGCCGCGAGACGCGTGCCGATGCGCAGGAACTCGCGCCGGTTCACGCCCTCCGCCGGCGGGGATTGATCATGAGGGTTTTCAGGCATGGATGGTCTCCGGTTCAATGGACTGCGCAGGAAAGACAGGGATCAAAAGAGCGGACAACGCGCACCGCCTCGATCGGCGAAGCGGGATTGGCGATGGGCGTACCGATGAGCGATTGCTCCATCGCGCCGGCCTGGCCGCTGTCATCGCGCGGCGAGGCGTTCCAAGTCGTCGGCACCACACATTGATAACGCGACACCAGCCCGCCGGTCAGTTGCAGCCAGTGCCCGAGCGCCCCACGCGCCGCCTCGGTGAGGCCCGACACCGCTTCCGGCCGAGGGGATCGTGAAAGAGGTGAATGCCGCCGCGCCCGGAACGAGCATATTCACCCATTCCTCGCACCGGTCGGCGATCACCTTGCACTCGAGCGCCCGTGCCGCATGACGGCCCATGACGGAGTTGAGTTCGCCCACGGTTCGGCCGGTCTGCGACAAAACCGCAGGCACCAGCGAATTAATCGCGGCATTCGTGCCGGCGGTATAGGCCACCAGCACCCGCGCAAGCGGCCCCACCTGCATCACCTTGCCGTTGTAGCGCGGCGCCTTGAGCCAGGAGTAGGCGCTGCTCTTCGTGGCGTCCGGCGTCGTGTCTTCCTGGAACGGATGCAGTCCCGATGCGGATGAATACCACGACCATCCGACGTATTCCTGAATCTTCGTTTGATCCAATGCGCTCATGGCACCGTTCATGAGCACGCCGGACGGGAGCAGCTTCGCCGAGCCGCTCGCGTTCTCGTTGAACACGCCGTAGGAGAGGTAATTCGTCGGCCCCTTTCCATAGGTGAAGTAATTGGGAAACTCCTTCGCCACGGCGATGACATCCGGGACGTAGGAGTTATCGACAAAGGCCTTGATCTTGCGGATCAAAACGAGCGCATCCTGAATCTGCCTGGCAGTGAGACGGGGTGTCGCGCCGCCGGGGACCAGCGACGCGACATGGGGAAGCTTGCCTCCGAACATGGCGCAGAACTTGGAAGCCTCGGACCGGATTTCGAGAGCCATGAGATAGTTCCGGATCGCGCCAAGATTGATGTCGAGGTTCGCCAGATAATCGCCGTCGAAGCGCGGCAGGAACGGAGCCGCCGGGTAGTAGTTGGTGGAGCTGAGTTCCGATTGCACCCATGCCTTCAGGTAGTTCAACGCCGCGTCTTTCCCCTGGTATTGCAGCACCGCCGTGATGTCGATGAAGTCGATCGCCGAGAGCGTGTAGAAATGGACGATGTGCGACTGGATGAAGTTCGCCGCCTGCGTGAGATTCCGGATCAGCAGTCCCTGCGTCGGCGGCTGCACTCCGAAAGCGGCATCCTGCGCCAGCACCGACGCGATCGCGTGCTCGACGGGGCAGACGCCGCAGATGCGTTGTGTGATCTGCTGCGCGTCGAGCGGACTGCGGCCTTTCAGGATCGCCTCGAATCCTCGAAAGGACTCGCCCGCGGCGTAGGCGGCGCTCACGACGCCGTTGGTGGTCTCCACTCTTACGGAGAGATGCCCCTCGATGCGCGTGATGGGATCAATGGTGATGGTCTGGACTGGCATTGCTGGGTGGTTGTTAAAGTTGGTTTCGCGATCTGCTCATGGTGACACCACCACACGGTAAAAGCGTTGCTTGCTGCCGGCCCCGGCGGGGTCCGTGAAAACGATCGGGCCGCCATTGCCGGCAAGCGGCGCACCCACGTCCTGCCACAAAGCGGGGGTCAGCGAATCGGAGCGCTGGAACTGGTAATTGTGGCCGGGAACCGAGACCACGGAGAGCTGGATGTCGGAGCCGGAAGTGGCGAGTCCCTGAACACGCACGCTGCTGGAATCGAGCACCGTGCCGTTGTTCTGGAAGTTGGCCGGCAAAGCGCTCGCGCCGGTGATGAGATCGAGCACTCCGTTGTTCACGAAAAGTCCGGTCGTCTGAACCGAAGCTCCGCCGATGAACCGCATCGTGCCGACGTTGGTCACCGAGCCGTTGATGATGAGAGGGCCGCTGTCATCCGAGAGCACCGTTCCTTCGTTGACCAGTTTGCCGGTGATGGTTCCGTTCCCCGTCAACAAGCTGCCGGCACCGATCTTCACGTTGCCTGCGGTGATCGCTCCGCCGCGCAGCTTCAACGCGCCGCCGTTGATCGCCTGGACGGTCGCGGACGGACCGCTGTTGATGAAACCGCTGACACCAAGCGTGCCGGAAAGGACGGTCGTGCTGCCGGTGTGGCTGTGCGTTCCCGACAACACCCAGTTGCCGGTTCCGGATTTCACGAAGCTGGTCGGTCCGCCGTAATCGCCAAGCGCCGTGGCGAAAGTGTTGTCGCCGGTGTTTCCACCCGTCAGGGTCAATGTCCGCGCGCCGGCATTTTCCCACAGGTTCAGCGAGGCGGGAGCCGTGAAGCTGAGTGTCGCCAACGGCGTGGAGCCGGAAGCGTCAAGCGTTCCGCCTCCGCCGATCGTGCTCAGGCAGATCTGCCGGTCCGTGGACTGGGCCGTGGCGCCTGTGTATTGGAGCGTGCCGCCCTGGAAGCGCAATCCCATCGCCGAGGCGGTTTCCGTGGACGAATGATTGCCCAGGCTGCTGTTCACCCCGTAGTTGGAGAGCGATGCGACATTCAAGATTCCGCCGGCGAATCTCGTTGCGCCGGAGTACGTGTTGGCTGTTCCGGTGATGAACACCCTGCCGCTCCCGGCCATCACGATGTCGCCGGTTCCGGAAACAAGATTGGAGACTGCCAGAGTTGTGTAATAAAGGTCGCCCCGGTTGAACATCAGCGTCGCGTTGTTGACGATGTCGCCGACGCCCGGTGTTCCGCTGCTGCCGCCGTTGCCGATTTGCAGCGTGCCGGCGTTGATGGTGGTCACGCCCACGTAGGCGTTGTTGCCGTTCAGCGTGAAAGTTCCCGTGCCGCTCTTGGTCAGTGCGATGCGCCGGAGACCGTTTGCGCTGCTGCCTCCGACGATGTCGCCATCAAACGTGCTGCTCGCATTCGCCGCGCCAACTGTCAGGGTGTCCGTGCCGGAGGAAACGTAAGTCGCGCCAATGAGCCCCGTGCCGTTCAACTCATCCACGGTGATTGAGCTGCCGTCGAGATACCAGATGGCGTTGCCGGCGATGGTCACATCCTTGTTCGCGGCGAGCGTCCTGTTGCTCGACATCTTCACGCTGCCCTCATTGACGATCATCGGGCCGGTGAATGTCTGGTTTGCCGAGATCGTGAGCCGGGCCGTGCCCGTCTTGATCAAACTGCCGGCACCGCTCATCATGCCACTCAGGGTTGCGGCACCGTCTCCGCCGATAATGAATGGCCCGGCTGCGGTGATGTTGCCGGAAATCGTCAGCGTCTGGCCGGCCTTCGTGACATCGAACTCGCCGCCGCCGGCTCCCACCGTGAAGCCGCGGGTGAAGGTCGCAGTGTTGCCACGGTATAAAAGCGTGCCCTTGCTGCTCGCGTCGCCGAGAGTGATGGCGCTCGTGGCGTTGCCGAAACTGCTCGCTCCGCCGGTCACGGCGATGACGCCCGCGCTGACTGTCCCGCCGCTGATCGAGGTCGTTCCTGTGTAGGTGTTGTTGTCGTTGAGAGTCAGCGTGCCGGGGCCCGACTTGATCAACGGCATCGTCCCACCCAGAAGCCCGGTTCCGCCGAACACGTAGTCTTTCGTCGCGCTCACTGTCACCGACGCAGGCGAGAGTGTGCCATTGAGACTGACGGACGGACTCGCCGATCCGCTGTCATCGAAGATCACACTCGCGCCGTTGTTGAAGGCGGAAGGCGTCGTTGCATTCAACCGCCAGTTTGTCCCGCTTCCGCCCAGCCACGCGTTCCCTGCGCCATCTCCCGCCCAAAGCAGATAGCTCGACGCGACATTCAACGACACCGTTCCGAGGTTGGAATCGACCGAGTTACTTGAGTCGCGTGCGGCAACGGTGAAGGAGTCAGACCCGGTGTAACCGAGTTCCGGGTAGTAGGTGAGAATCTTCCCGCTTACTGCAACGGTTCCATGCAGAGGCTGTGTCACGATGCGGACTGTCGCCGTGGCAGGAGTGACGCCCAGTGTCGTGGAAACGGGTATGGCAGCCACACTGAGCGAGGTGCCGGTTACGACTGGCGACGCCGGAGGTGCGCCTTCGCCGCCGGTTCCGTTGTGGCAACTGTAGCAACCGATCTGATATCCTCGCCAAAATGTCAGATATTCCGGGGAGACATCCTTCCGTTTCATCGAACGGGACGCCTGCATCTGCGACAACACCGTTCCCCGCCAGTTGCTTCCGTGGCAGTTGGTGCAACCCGTTCTGCGGGAACTGGATTTATGGGAGCTTTCCCCCCACGTTGTGCTCATCGGATGCAACCCGTGCGGACCGCCCGTGTATTGCGCCGCCGTGGAGACAGGCGGGGCGACTGCGTGGCAGGCCGTGCATTCCGCCAGGACGCCAATGTGACCCTGAATGCTCTTGGATTGGACGTTGTCGTTCGGACCGGCCGGATACTCGGCATGAGTTGAACCGTGGCACGCCTGACACTTCATCCCGCCGTGGCCCGACGAGTATCGGTACAGGGACTTGCCGACGGCAGGCGTGTTCGGATTTGTCGCGAACGTCTGGTTCACCGCCACGCGCGGCAGGCCGGTGGAGGCGTCATAGACGGAGTCGTAGCGAATCTGGCCGTTGTTGCTGATCGCGGTGCCCGTGTGACACTGCTGGCAGTTCGGTTCGTCAAGCCAGCCGGTGCGGGTGGGAGAGCCGACCTGCCGCATGTTTCCGTGGCAGCTCTGGCACTGCATTTTCATCGAACCGTCCGCTGCAACCGCCGAGCCCATGGCTCCACGCAGGCAGCGCGTGCTGGAGCCGGGATGGCATTGATAACAGGCAGTGCGATTCGCCTCTGCGCCGAGCAGAAGACCGTTGTCGGGATCGACCACGACCGAATGCCGGCTGTGCATCGCCTGCGTCAACGGCGACACGCCCGTGTACCCGCTTCCGGGCAGCGCCTCCGAGGCGTGACAGGCCGCGCAAAGAATCGGTTTCCCGGCAATCGCAACCGTCTTGTAAAGCCCGTCGGCGCGGTAAGACTTGGCGGCCAGCGCCTGCTGATAAAGCGTGGTGCCCAGCAGTGTGTCATCGTGCTTTTTCAGAATGTTCAACCGGAAATCCCGTTCCGCACTTGGATCGTTCACCCAGCCTCCAAACGGCTTCGCGTCGTTGCGCCTCGCGTTCGATGCGTGGCAGTTCCGGCAATCCATCTCGTCGGAGACGGGAACGACCACATCCGCCTGCGCCCGGAGCGTGTTTGTCGCGTCATACGCCTTCAGTCGCAGCATCGGGTAGTAATTCTTCCGCCCCTGGTCGTCGGTGGGCGCGATCGGAATACCCGTCGCCTCAAAAAAATCGTTGGGGCTGTCCCACGCGAAAGCCTGGGGTGTGTTCGACGCTCCCGGCATCTTGAAGCCCGCCAGCCCCGCGTCCGCTGCCAGGCTCACTCCAAACAACGCCTGGGCGTGGGTCCAGAAGTTCGTCTTGCCCACGGAAGTCTTGTTGATCGATCCGGTCGCATCCGCCACCGCCTCGTAAGTCACCCGGACGCCGTCCGCGCCGGTCATCAGCGTGGTCACCATGGTCGCGCTGCTGGTGCCGGTCGAGTAAATGACCTGCGCGTTGACCGTGTTGTAAGGCGGCAGGATCGAGAACACCGAGTAATCGGAATCCATGCAATGCATGCCGAGATTGTTCCAGCCCACCAGGGTCCACTTCTCCGCTGCATGCCCCACAGGCGCTGCTGCCAGCGCCATCCAGCAAAGCGCCAGCATTACGAGCCGGGCAATTCTTTGGATAGGGAAAATCCGGGCGGCATCTGTTCGCATGGCGAAACAGCATCGAGGCATAGTTATGGCCGGGGTTGTCATGGTCTCACCAGTTTCTCTTCGCCTACGAACAACGACGAAGATCGCTGAAATAGCTTGCGTGCAGTTATCCGAAATCAACGAAAGATGCAACACATTTATCTTGTCATCTGCTTGCTTTCTTTTGGCAAAACCCGGTCGCCCCATCTGCGAAATTCCATTGAAGCCGATCCATTATTCGGATCTTTCTCACGTTCACCGCTGTTTAAGGAGCGGCGGTTTGTAACCGCCGTGGGCGCTTGCAAGCGCCCCTCCTTGGAGGTAGAAATCCCGGTTCCCTGATACTGGTAACCCACGAACCTCCATCAACAGCGCCAACAATGAATACGCCAACACTCGCCGTCCTCTCACTCGCCTGCCTTTCGGCCACGCTCCTGAATGCCTCGGAACCCGAGGGCGCGAAACCATTCACCCAAACACTCTCCCTTCTGGGGATCACCTTCGATGTCCGAAGCGCGGTCGTGGAAGGCCGTCAGGAACTCATCGTGAAAACGACGGGGCTCAAACTCGCTCAGGAGGCAATCAAAGAGCCGTTCGACGGCACGATCACAGGCGCCGAGGTGGGCGATCTGAACGTGGATCGATCGCCCGAGCTTTATGTATATGTGAGGCTTCCCGGCAAGGAGGCCCGCGCCCGGCTGATGGCGTGGTCGGCGAACAGGAAAAAGTCGCTGAGCGATATTCATCTCCCGGAACTGGCTGCCGGCGATGCGAAGCTGAAGGGGTATCGCGGTCACGATGAATATGCCGTGGTCGAGAGCACGCTGGTCCGCCGGTTTCCAATCTACAAGGATGGCGACAGCGACGACAAACCGACCGGAGGCACGCGCCAGTTTCAATACAAGCTCAAGGCCGGCGAGGCTGGCTGGTTGCTGCGCCTCGACAAGACGCTGGAGTATTGAAGGCTGGCGGCAGTGACGTGAACTGGCAGCCCGGTCCTGCTCAGCGATTCTCTTTTTGCAGCCGCTTCAGCTTTCCAGCCAGACCGGCCTTGGTCGCGGAGTTCATCCGGTCCACGAACAAAATGCCGTTGAGGTGATCGACCTCGTGCTGCAAGGCACGCGCGAGCAAGCCTGTGGCGGCGAAAGCGATCTCGCTCCCGTCGAGCAGCTTCGCCTTTACGCTCACAAAAGAGGAGCGCTGGATGTCGGCGGTGATGTCGGGAAAACTCAGGCAGCCCTCGGGGCCGGTTTCATGCTCGCTGCCAAGTTCGAGCTGCGGGTTTAGAAGAACGAGCGGCATCTGCTTTTTCAGCTCACACATTTTGCCTCCGATTGACATGGTGCTCGGGCGGTCCTCGACGGCGGACACGTCGATCACCGTGAGTTGAATCGGCACGCCGACCTGCTGCGCCGCGAGCCCGACGCCGTTTGCCGAGCGCATCGTCTCGATCATGTCCGCGGCGAACTCGCGAATCTCGTCGGTGATCTCGCCGATCTGCTTGCCTTTCGCGCGCAGGACGGGGTTGCCGTATTTCACGATCTTCAAAACGCTCGCTTTTTTCATCACTTCATTTCGGTAAACGCCGGGAGGTTGCTCACGCCGGATTCTTTCAACACGTCAATCAGCCGGATGATCGTCCCGAACGGCGCCTGCTTGTCGGCCTGAAGCGCGATCGGCGAGTTGTTCGATGCTTTCAGAAAATCCAGCAACACCGGCTTCAACTGCCCGATGGTTTCGACCGTGAATTTTTTCGCCTTGAAAGTGACGACGCCCTCCTTGTCCACAAACAGCGACTCCGGCTCGCTCGAGTTGGGCGCGGAGGTGGCGGTTGTCGAGTCGGGCAGCTTGATGAGGATCTCGGGCTGATCGCGCCGGAAGGTCGTCGTGACGATGACGAAGATGAGCAGGATCGCCAGGATGTCGATGAGCGACACAATGATGACCGTCGGCAACTTTCGCTGGCGCGAGTAGAACTTCATACCGTCTCTTCAAACTCGTCCGTCGGCAGCGGGCGCGTGGATGCGATGCTGTGGCGCTTGTGCTTTTGGTAGTAACACTTCGCGAGCAGATCGGCGATGAGCGACTCCATCTCGGCGGCCATCGTCTCGATCCGCTTCGAGTAATAGCTGTAGGCGATGAGCGTCGGGATCGCGATGGCCATGCCGACGACCGTCGTGCTGAGCGCCTCGGAAATGCCTTTGGCGATGCCGCGCGGGTCGCTCACCGTCGCGCTCGCGCCGAGGTTTGCGAAGACCGTGACGAGCCCCGAGACCGCGCCGAGCAGGCCGAGCAACGGCGCAATGCCGACGACGACCTCCAGCACGACAAGCCCGCTCTCCATTCGCACGATCTCATGGCGGGCGCGCGTCTGCACGGCTTCGATGTTCTCCGACTTCGGCCACTGGAGATGCTGAAGGCCGACCTGCACGATCCGTCCGAGCGGCGACCGGTCGCCGCGCACGAGCCGGGCAAGCCGCACGATCGCCTCGGTCTCGTCCGCCGGCTGGAGTTCCTCGATGCTTTTCTCGATCAAGGGCGGAATCACCAGCTTGCGCCGCAGGGCGATGCCGCGGAGCAGGATCACCGCGAGTGCAACCACCGAGCAGAGCAAAAGGAGGATCATGAAAAATCCGCCCTGGATGAAAAAGTGAATGATGGATTGGGCCGACGTGGCTACGGGATAGATCATTTAGTTCGGATAGATGGTGAAGTGGTATTCAATCTCAAGCTTCCCGTTTTGCAAATTCTCCGCCACATCGGGCGGCAGCGGCGGGATTCGGGCCTCGGTCACGGACTGCACGCAGAACTGCCCGAGTATTCCGTTGCCGGTGTTCGACAGGATTTTTACGTCTTCGACACGCCCCTTCTCATTGACGGAGAATTTAATATGGACATCGCCGACCGTTATCAAATCCATTCTCTGGTTCACGTAGTAATACCAGCGTGAGCCGATGGCGTCCGCCACCCGCTTCCGGTAAAGCCCCAGCGGCGTGCCGACGGCATCGACGCCCGCCTTTCCGCGATTCGAGATGCTGCCCTCGATCTTCGTCTGCTGCTTCTGCGCCTGGTAACCGGGTTCGCTGGCGGGCCGCCGCACATCGGTCGTGGGATTCGTGCGCAACGCCGGTTGCTGGTTCAACATCGCGAGGCGGTCCATCGGCTTTGGCGTGGCCGTGGGAACCGGCGTCGGCTTCGGCAGCTCGTCGGGCAAAGGCGTGGCTGAAGGCGTGGGTGTCGGAGTCGGCGACGCGACCAGCGGAACCGGCGTGGGCTTCTGCATCGCAAAGGCATTCGGCGGCGGAGGCGTTTGCTTCGGCACGGGGACTGGCGTCGGCTTGAACACGGGCTCGGGCGGCGGCGTGGCCGTTGGCGCGGGAGTGGGAGTCGCCGCCGGCGTCGGCTTTGGCTGCGCCGGGTTCTCCGTCGATGCCTGCGAACTCGACGGCTGCGTTCCTTTGCCGAGGGAAAAATCATGCGTCGCAAATTCCGGCGCGGGCCGGTCCTTTCCCATCTGACTTGGCAGCGGCGCAAAGCCGGTCGGCGGCAGTTCGCTCGCGGCGCGGGAATTTTCGGCCGCCTCGAACAGCGGCTTCTCCGGCGGCTTCTCCGCCTTTGCCAGACCTTCCGTGTCGAGCATGCTCCTCTGCACCTTCGGCGGAGGTGTCGGCTTCGCGACAGCGATCGGCTGCGGCGCCGGCCTGGGCTTCGGCGGCATGATTGTCACCACCACGGGGCCTGCGTTTGTGCGCGGTTTTGCCCGGGCAACCGCCTCCGGCATGAACCAGTTCCAAACCACCAGAAACACAAACGCGAACACGTGAAGCAGCAGCGATAAAACGATCGCGAGGAAAATCTTTTGCCGTTCAGACATTCAAAAAGAAGCTGAAAGTAGATTCCCCGCCGATGCGACGCAAATTTTACTTGCCCGTCCCTGCCAAAAAAACCCGCCGCCACCATTGGCGCGCACGCAATCAACCCGACCAACACGCAACCCTCGCGCACACTCCCCTGCCCGTCCGCGTTCAGCCCGCAGCCTCCCCTCGCCGCACTACAATCACCCCTGTCCCTGTCCATGCCGCCACCGTCGCTGGCCATCCGTCAAGGAAGGGCGATTTGTAATCGCCAACTCACCGCACGTCGGGCACGTTTGGCGTGCGCAAAGGGGTCGTGTCCACAAACGTCCGCATGCTGAAAAAGCGCACCGGCACGGGCGCTGCTATCTTGGCGCAGGCTGCATCTGACGGCTTCGTTTCATCTGCAAAGCGGCGTCGAGATTCTGTTTCGCCTGCGGCATGCCGGGCGCGATCTTGAGCGCCTTTTGAAACGCCTCGATCGCTTCATCGAGCCTTCCGGTTTGAATGAGCGTGTAGCCGAGCGCGCAATAGATGTTCGGGTTGCCCGGGGTCATTTTCAGCACTTCTCTGTATTCTTTGATCGCCTCGTCGAAGTACTTCCCTTGGGCAAGAGCGTTGGCGAGGTTGGTCCGCATCGACGGCTCGTCGCCTTTGATTTCCACGGCACGGCGATATTGGGCAATGCCTTCTTCCATGCGCTTCTTGGTGACGAGCGCGAGACCGAGGTTGTTGTGGCTCTCGGGGTTCTCCGGCTTCAGGCGCACGGCTTCGGAGAAATGGAACATCGCTCCATTCGGATCATGCTCATCCGCACCAATAATCCCTTTTTGAAAAAGCACCGCGCCGTAGTGATTGTGCGCCTGCCAGGAATCGGGGTTTTTGCGCAGGGTGTTGAACCACAGTGTTTCCTCGCCGCGGTAGATCGAGGACTGCTTCCACGTCAGCCACGAACTACCCACGACGATAATCGCCGCCACGCCGATGAAGAGAGGACGAAA
This sequence comes from uncultured Verrucomicrobiae bacterium, assembly GCA_963751395.1. Taxonomy (GTDB): domain Bacteria; phylum Verrucomicrobiota; class Verrucomicrobiia; order Chthoniobacterales; family Chthoniobacteraceae; genus CAVVUC01. The sequence goes on from CAVVUC010000002.1 coordinate 1,773,695, forward strand.
CTGAGGCGCGGCTTTTTGATAGTAGTACGCGGCTGCTCCGACGAGGAGTGCGATGATGCCGACCATCGAGAGGTATTGGAAATGATCCGCCACCAGCGTGAGGCGCATGTAGGACATTTTCAAAAATCCGATCGCCGGCAGCAGCGTCAGCACGAAGTATCCGAGGCCAAACAAGACATGCCTGCCCCAACTGCTGCGCTTCCACCAGCAAACCGCGAAAGTCGCGGCGAGCGCCGCGCAGCCCCAAAACTCCCACAAGGCGGGCGGCTTGATGTTCCAGCGCGGATAAATCACCAGCAAGTCAATCGGCCAGAGGGATTTTCCAAGGTAAAACCAGTAGGCCATGCCGGCATTGGCGAGCCGCGAGGGGAATCCGCCGATGGGGATTTCTTCATCGCCAATCGCGCGACCATATTGGAACCAGACAGTGATGGCACCGAGCAGCACGGCGATTTGAAAGAAGGCCAGCACACGAATGAGGTGACGGTTGTAGCGCCCGCCATACAAGCCTCCGAGAATTCCAAAAAGGCCGGTGGCGATGGCCAGACCCGACAGGAACCAAAATTCGTGGTCGAGATAACCCTTCTTGAAAATGTGCGTGGCGAAAATGATCGGGTCGTCCTGGTTCTTGTTCACCGCGTAAAAATGGCTGTTCAACCCGACCAGGTATTTCAAGGCGAGGGCGCCGCCGATGACGCCTATCGCGCCGATGACCAGATTGGTGTATTTCAAAAGGTTCCGCTCGCCCGGCAAAGTGACCGGGTCGCCTTTTATTCCGCTGAAGCCGTTCTGCCACCACGCAACAAGCAACAGCACGAAGGGCAGCATCACGACGGATGTTTTCGCCAGCATCGCCAGCACAAACAGAAAGACGGCCCGGATGTAAAACTTCCCGCGTTCGGATTTCTCGAAGTCGAAATAGGCCATCAAGGTCAGAAAAAAGAGAATCTGCGAGAGCGTGTTCTTGAGTTCGGAAACCCAGGCGACCGATTCGACGCAAATGGGATGCACCGCGAAGATCAGCGCCGCCAGCCACGCGCCGGGGATCGCCAGCCGAACCAGGGTTCGCCAGAGCAGGAGCGCCGCGATTGCATGCAGAACGATATTGACGATGTGATAGCCGTTCAGGACGTCGGGCGTTTCCCAAACCCGCCCCCAGAGTCTGTATTCGAGCCAGAGCACGCTGGATGTGAGCGGAAAATAATCGGCGGTTTTTGTGCCTTTCCACAACTCGACCAAGCCATCGAAACCTCCCTGCACCGCCGGGTTCACCGTGAGCAATTGGTCGTCGTCCCAGATGAAGTTCGCCGTCATCGCGGGGATGTAAACGATGAGAACTGCGAGCAGAATGACGAACCCTTGGGCGAACAGATCCGGGAGGGAAGCCTGGGGTGTGAGTGAAACGGATTTGGTTTTTTTGCGAGCCATGATTGCGGGTTGAGCGGAGGATTTTACACGTTCGCGGAATGATTTCTACGGGAATCGTGCGGGTGGCGTTTGGCGAGCCGGAGACGCTTCGCAATCGCCCCGTTGCCAGGTCATCAAACGCCAGATCACCAAATGGCCCGCTTGCAGTTTGGCAGCCGACTTGCGCACAATCCGGTGTGCTTCCCAAACTCGTCACTGAGATTCCCGGTCCGCGCTCGGTCCAGCTTGCGCGCGAGCTTCGGCGTTACGAATCGAGGAATGTGACGTTCCTCGATGATGGCTTCCCGATTTTCTGGGACAAGGCTTCGGGGTCGAACGTATGGGATGTGGATGGAAACCTCTTCGTCGATCTGACGTCGGCTTTCGGCGTTGCGGGCCTGGGGCACTCGAACCCGGAGGTCCGGGAACAGATGATCGAGCAGGCTGGAAAGCTCTGGCATGCGATGGGCGACGTGCATCCCACGGAAGTGAAAGTCGCGCTGTGCCGGGAACTGAGCAGGATCACTTTCGAGCGGTGGGGCGCTGGCACGGGCAGGACCATCCTCGGCAACTCGGGGTTCGAGGCGGTCGAGGCGGCGCTCAAGACGTCGCTGCTTTACAGCGGAAAAGCGGCAGCGATTGCGTTCACGGGCGCTTATCACGGCTTGGGCTACGGTGCGCTGGAGGTTGGCGGCCTGCCGTATTTTCGCGAACCCTTTCGTCGCCAGCTAAAGGAGTTTGCCACGATTTTGCCCTATCCGCATTGTTACCGTTGTCCGTTCGGGGTGAAGGAAAAATACCGCATCGAGGGTGGATGCTTTCCAAACTGTTCAACGCATTGCCTGACGGAGTTGCGGGATGAAATCGAGAAGGCGATCGACCGGCGTGACATCGGCTGCATCCTCGTTGAGCCGTGTCAGGGCCGGGGCGGGGAAGTGGTGCCGCCTCTCGATTTCCTGCGCCTCCTCCGGCGGATTTGCGACGAGCACAAGATCCTGCTGATCGCCGATGAGATTTACACCGGGTTCAATCGCACAGGCGCCCTGTTCGCCTGCGACCACTTTGGCGTCGTGCCGGACATCCTCTGTCTCGGAAAGGGCCTGACCTCCGGTTTTCCGCTCTCGGCGTGCGTGGGGCGAGGCGATGTGATGGATGCCTGGCCCGAATCGCGGGGGGAAGCGCTGCACACGAGCACGTTCCTCGGCAACCCGATCGGCTGCGCCATGGCGCTCGCGTCGATCGAACAGCACGTCCGGCCTGAGACTGCCGCCCGCGTGCGCGAGCGCGGTGTGCGGTTGCGAGGTGCGCTCGAAGACCTGCGTTCTTCGCGGATCGGCAACGTGCGCGGGGTTGGGTTGATGGCCGGTCTCGAGATTGTCGATCGGCGCGGCGAGCCCGATGCAAAACTTGTCGGCGCAATCATCAGGCACGCGCTGCGCGATGGCTTGATCTTACTGGCTGATTCGCCCAGCGGGAATGTGCTGGCGTTTTCTCCGCCGTTCGAAATCTCCGACGAGGAGATCGGTTTCGTGGCCTCGCGGCTTCAGGAGTACCTGACGTCCTTGCCCGGCTCCATTTCGTAATCGAGCGCGAGTCGCTCCGTCGTGTTCGGCTTAAGGACTTCCTCGAGGAACTTGACGTGGATCGGGTCCTCGCGATAAATCGCGAGTTTATCCAGCGACTCGAAATCGGCTGCGATGAAAAATGGCCACTCGGATTTCGGGTCAATCTTCTTGCCGCATTTGATGCTGAGCACTTCCGGGATTTTCAAAAGCTGAATCCGCGTGTTCATCATCATCTCTTCAACTTTTGCCGGCGTGACCTCTGGCTTGAGCTTGAAGAGAACGATGTGATGGACCATTGGACGATGGTTGTAGGCAGTCGGCAAAAGCTAGGCAAGCCGGAAGATGAAGGATGTTTTCATCCTGACAGCACTGCCTGTCTTGCGACCCGGAAGCGCTATTTTTTCCAGTCGAGCACGCCCTTCTTGATCGCATACACATACCCAACGGTCAGGATGCTGACGAAGCTGAGCATGCTCCAAAAAATCAACGCGCCTTTGGTTGCGATGAACTCGCGATAGACAACCGCCCACGGATACATGAAGACGATCTCGATATCGAACAGGATGAAGAGCATCGCCACGAGGTAGAACTTCACGCTGAAACGCGGCTGTGCGGCTCCGATCGGTTGCATGCCGCATTCATAAGGCGTGTCTTTCGTCGCATTGCGACGCCCGGCCCTGCCGAGGAGCACGCTAAAAATCAGCGCGGAAGCGGAAAATCCGATGGCAACAATCGCCTGGATCAGGATCGGCAAATAGTCTTTTAACATGGATGGCTCCCCTCAATTCCCCGGGCGGTCACTGCGGTCTCAGTTGACCGCAGCGGTCGAGTTCGCAGTGGCGAGAGCGGACAGAAGTCCTTTGTATTTCTTGCCGTTCTTGCGAACCATGCCCCGCGCCACCAAGTTTTGCAGCTTCTCGTAAGCCCGGAGGCGGAGCATTTCCTCACCCCCGCTGGCGGCGTTGCGAGCCCGCAGATTCTCGTGGACGATTTCGAACAGTTGTTTGAACTCGAAAGTGCTTTTTTGCGAAAGAACCGCAACGAGTTCCTCAGTGACCAGGTCCGGCACACGACGCGAAAAGGCATTTTTCTTCTGAATAGGCATAATGCCGCGATCCTAGCACGAAATCTTGTTTGGACGAGAAAATTTTCGCCCGAATTAAAAAAACTACGGTGCTTTCGGCTCTGGCGGGGCCGCAGGACTGGCTGCTGGCGTGGGAACGGGAACAACAGCGGGGTCTGCTTTTTTCTGCTTTCCCGCGGGGTCTTGAAGATAGGTTTTCAGCATTGGGGCCGCGGCAGCACCTGCGGTCGCACCGAGACCCAGCATTAACTGATTGTAAGTCATGGGGCCGACAGACTCCACCAGCACGCCGCTTTCATCCGAGGTTTTCGAGGTGACGATCGGGCTCAGGTGTTTGCTGATCGCCTCGGTTGACGGCAGCTTCTTCAAATCGACGTAGTTGCTGGAGTTCGGCACGAAGAGCGACCCATACGTCAGAAAGGGACGCAGCGTTCCGAACAACCGCTCGAAGAGCGACCGGCTGTCGATGTAGCCAAATGCCGACGTCGGAGTCGCCACGAATTTGGCGGCTTGTTGAAAAATCGGACTGGCGTCGAGCTTTTGGCTGCCTCCTGTCGCGCGCTTTATCGCGGCATTCACGGAATCATAACTCAATCCGGCGAGCATCACTTTGTCCGTGAGGGCAATGGTCGGCGTGGCCAGCGCCATTCCCAAGGGCTGCATGCAATAGAAGCGCGTGCCGTCGATTTCCCTGGCAACCCAGGCCGGACTGCCAAGCTGCCCGCTCGTAAAGAAGTCCGCGAACTTCCGGGCTTTTGCGGGGTCTCGGACGTCCATCGACAAAAGCAGAGATGGCTGAGGTGCATTGGGCGTCCAGTCAACTGCCATGCCGATCTCCGGACTGAAAGCGGAAGTGAAACCGGCCAGCGTCAGTCCCTGCTCATCCAGACTTTTCTTGATCTCCGCGAGCATTCGCAGCACGCCGGTTGTGTCGAGGGCGGGGTCGGGCAGCTTGAACGAAGCCGGTTTGCCGAGCTGCCCGGCGTAGTAAATCAGCGTGTCGGTCGAGGTGAACGCCAGCGAATTACGCGGCATTGCGGATTGCTTTTGCGAACCCGGCTTGAGGACGAACATGGCGTCGCGAATCTGCTCCCCTTCGAGCTTAATGGCTCCGCTGACTGCCGCGATATTTCTCATTCCTTCGAGTTGTTGCGTATCGACTTGCTGCCCCGTGGCCTTCAACAACCCAATCAAGCGATCCATCACCGTGCCCGGCTGCACGAAAATCAGAGCGTCCAGATCTTTCGGCAAACGGGCCAGCGACTTTTGAAAGGCGGCGTTGCTCCGCAGAGTTTTCGCATCCGCCCCCGCATCCATGCGGTCGAGCGTCGTTTTCAGCAAGTCAAGGTCGTCCGCGAAAAGACACCAGTGATGCTTGAAGGCGGTTGCCAGGACCGTATTCGCGAAGCTGAAAGTCTCAATCTCGATCTCTCCGTGTTTGATGATGTCCGACTTGCCCGCAGGCCACGCCGCCTGCACTCGCGCTTTCAAATCCGCCCGCACTGCTTCCACATCCCGCCCGGCCCCTTTGAAGGAAAAGCCGGCGACGAACTTCGGTGTCTGCTCCGTGATGGACGTGACGGCGATGAACGCGTCCCGTGGACTGGCCCGCAGCCAGCGGTCGGTGTTCGTGCGAATCGCGGCCATCTGCGGAACCTTGGACTTGGGTCGCTCGAGGAAAGCCTGGACTTCCGGTTCGCGCGCAATCTGATAAAGCGCGGTCTTCTTCCACCGCCTCCGCGTCTCGACAATGTTGGGCATCTGGGCAAACAAGACCGACTCTGCGGGCACGAAGCTTGCAGCATCCAAGGGTGCGCCCGGTCGCATCAGATAACCGATCGAGGCGATGGCCACCACAGCCAGAACAATGACAAAGAAAACGGCGACTTTTTTCATGACGACAAAATTTGTTCGCGGAAATGAACTCCAAAAGAGCGGGGTTACCAACACAATTCCAAACAGTGGTGAACTGCAAAACCCGGCGTTCGAGGCGGGCCGGAGGGAAAAGCTTTGACGCAAAAATTGAAAGCGACCACCATCCGCGCGCATGAATAAGAACAGATTTTCTCTTGCGGTGGCGCTGTTTGTTTGCGCATCCTCCCTTCTGCCTTGCGCGCTCGCCGGTGACGCGACGGACAAGGGAAGATCGCCACAGGCTTCTCTGCCGGATGCGCTGAAACGCCCTCTGGCGCTGGTGGACGTCTTGAACATCGCAGCCGTGCAGAACGGGAACATTCTTCAGGCAAAAAAGGATGTCGAAGCCGCGTTCGGTGTCGCGATTCAGACACGCGCCATCGTCCTTCCGCAAGTGGTCGGGAGCGGCCAGTATGAAGTCATCGATGACAGTTTGATTGCCCGTCAGACAGTCGCCCCGCAGGAAATTTCAATACCTGGCATCGGCACCCTGACCACTCCTGGCAGGCAGTCACCTTTGACCAATAATCAAACGTGGAACTCGAACATCCAAATCATCCAGAACATCTACGAGGGCGGCCGGCTTGTTTCCGCCGTGAAAAGCGCAAAGCTCATTCGTGAATTCGCGATCTACGACTACCAGACCGTGGTTGCTGACAATCTGTTGGAGGTATGCATCGCTTACGACGATGCTCAGGTAGCCGTGCAGCAGATCGCTGTGCGTGAGGCTGCGATCAAATACCTCACCGAGCAATTGGACATCACGCAGAAGCGTTTCAACGCCGGCGTGCTCACCGAGTTCGAGGTTTTGCGCGCCCAGGTCGAACTGACCGACGCCCAGCCGCCATTGATCGTCGCCCAGAACGAATACATCGTCGCCAAACAGCGCCTGGTCGAGTTGCTCGGGTATGATCTTGCGCCGAGCGTTGCCAATGATCTGCCGCTAAACCTCACCACGCCTTTGCAGGCAAAGCCCTATCCGGGCGAACTCAGCGAGTCGATCATTCAGGCCTTTGCAAATCGCTCCGAGTTGGCCGCCTTGAGAACCTTGGAAAAATTGCGGACCGAGGATGTGGTCAAGGCGAAGGCCGGTTACAAGCCAAGTCTGCAGGGCTTTGCCGGTTACAACTTGACCAGCAATGTTTACTCCCGCAATGCCGGTGACTCCTTGAACGGATGGTCCGCAGGAGCGCAAGTGTCGTGGGCGCTTTTCGATGGCCTGCTCACCAAGGGCAAGGTGGATGAAGCGGTTGCGTTGCAGGGGAAGTCGAAGTTGAAAACCGATGAGACTGCACGCCAGGTGCAGTTGCAGGTCCGCACTTCGTGGGATGATTTACGGCGGGCGAAATCCGTCGTCGATGCACTGGGCATGAACATTGAAAAAGCCGTCGAGTCACTGAGGCTGGCCACCGTGCGCTATGAAGCCGGCACGGTCACCCAGCTCGATGTCCTGAATGCGCAGACGACGCTGACCAATACGCGCGCCCAGTATTTTCAGGCCTTGCGTGATTACTCGGTCGCGCGGTCGAGGCTGGAACGCTCCGTGGGGGCGAATTTCGTTTCGCACGATCTTTACAGCATGGAAACGAAGCGCCCGCCTTCCGCCGCCAAAAAGAAGGCGCGGTAGAGCTGGCCGGGCTGCCTTAACTTTCTCCCCGGCTGCGCAAACCCGCCGGCGCTCCGTGCGGCCCGAACGCATTCGTCGTTTCATCAAGAACTCGTTTGACAACGGTAAGCCGCCGTATGATCAATGGCATTGAGCATTAGGAGCCTAACAGATTATGCCGTTATTGATGTTGAAAGATTTGCCGCGATACGAGTGCCTGCTCAAGGCGGCGGAGCGTCACCCGAGCCTGGACCCGACGGCGGCGGAAGCGTTCCTGCACCTGCTCCGGACGGGTGACGAGGTGTTTGCGGCGAAGAGCCGTTTCCTCGCGGGGTATCACATCAGCCAGGGGCGTTTCACCGTGCTCATGCTGCTGAACCGCTGCATGAATGAACCCTGCACGCCGGCGGCGCTCGCCGATGAATCGCTCGTGACCCGCGCAACAATGACAGGCCTGATCGACACGCTCGAAAAGGACGGACTGGTCATTCGCGAGGCGGCTGCGGACGATCGCCGCACGATTCTGGTGCGTCTGACAAAGCAGGGAGAAGCGTTCCTGAAACTGATGCTGCCCGATTATTTCCAGTCCGTGTCGGCAATCATCCAGCCCTTGAGCGAAAACGAGAGGAAGCATCTCGTGCGTCTGCTCCAAAAAATTCAAAACGGTTTGGCGCAGCCTCAACCATCCAGGGCGCCGGCGGCTGCATCGGTCTGAACCCTCCTTTATTTCTATGTGGAAACGAATGATCGTCATGTTGGTGCTGGTGCTCCTGTTCATCGCAGGGATCGCCGTATGGAAAGTCTTCCAGATCAAGGCGGCCATTGCGATGGGCGCAAAGTTCGCGCCGCCGCCCGCCGCCGTCACCACGACGCGCGCGAAAACCGTGACGTGGCAGCCGGTGCTGAATGCCGTCGGGTCGTTGAAGGCGGTGAACGGCGTCGTTGTCAGCACCGATCTGCCGGGGATTGTGTCGCAGATTTCATTCGAGTCCGGCGTCGAGGTGAAAAAGGGAGACCTGTTGCTCAAGCTCGATACGCGGCAGGAGGAAGCGCAGCTCCGTTCCGCGGAGGCGAAATGGGACCTCACGAAAGCCAATCTCGATCGCCAGCGCAGTCTTGTGTCGAAGAACGTCGCCGCGCAATCCGACTTCGACACGGCGACGAGCGAATCCCGCCAGGCGGCGGCGGCGGTGGAGGATGCAAAGGCGTTGATTGCCCGCAAGACGATCCTTGCTCCGTTCGACGGGCTTCTCGGCATTCGCATGGTGAACGTGGGCCAGTATCTGAACGTCGGCGCATCAATCGTCCCGCTGCAATCCCTCGATCCGATCTACGTCGAGTTTGCCGTGCCTCAGCAGCAGATGGGTCAAATCGCGGTCGGAAAAAAACTGCGCTTCACGGTGTCGGGAATTTCGGGCCAGGCATTCGAAGGCGAGATCACCGCGATCGATTCGCGGGTCGATGAAAGCACGCGCAACATCACGGTCCAGGGCACGGTTCCGAATGCCGATCGCAAACTGCGTCCCGGGATGTATGCCGATATCGAAGTGATTCTGCCTGAAAACAAAGGCGTCATTGTTTTGCCGGCGTCCTCAATCAATTACGCACCGTATGGCGATTCGGTGTTCATCGTGACAAACGGGAAACTGCCCGATGGCACAGCGGCCAGGGTGGTGGAGCAGCATGTGGTCAAGCTCGGAGCGACCCGCGGCGACCAGGTGGCGATTGCGTCCGGACTCAAGGGAGGCGAGGAAGTTGTCACCTCGGGAGTTTTCAAGCTGCGCGGAGGCGCGCCGGTGCAGGTGAACAACAGCGTCCAGCCCGGTGACGAGCCGAATCCGAAACCGCCGGAGACGTGATGGAAAGTAATGACGAAATCCAAATGACGAATGACGAATTAACGCCTCCGAAAAAAGTGCCTGCAACGAAGTCCGTGACGCCTTCGTCATTCGTCATTCGTCATTCTTCATTTGCATGAACTTCACCGACCTCTTCATCCGCCGGCCGGTCGTCGCGACGGTCGTCAACCTGATCATCCTGCTCGCCGGCTTTCAGGCGATCCGGACACTGAATGTCCGACAGTATCCGCGCAGCGACATCGCGGTCATCAACGTCAAAACCGTTTACGTCGGCGCGAATGCGGACCTCGTGCGCGGCTTCATCAGCACGCCTCTGGAGCGCGTGATCGCGAGCGCCGACGGCATCGACTACATCGAGTCGCAGAGTGCGCAGGGGCGCAGCACCATCACGGTGCATTTGAAACTCAACTACGACACCAACGCCGCGCTCACGCAGATTCAGGCGAAGGTGGCGCAGGTGCGCAACGATCTCCCGCCCGAGGCCGAGGCGCCGGTCATCGACGTGCAGACGAGCGACAACCAGTTCGCGTCGATGTATCTCAGCTTTTACGCCGACAACCTCGACCAAAACCAGATCACCGATTATCTGACGCGCGTCGTCCAGCCGAAGCTCACGGCGGTGAGCGGCGTGCAGCGCGCGGATATTCTCGGAGCGCGGACGTTTGCGATGCGAATCTGGCTCAAGCCCGATCGCATGGCGGCGCTGAATGTTTCGCCTTCCGAAATCCGGATCGCGCTGGCCGCGAACAATTATCTCTCCGCCGTCGGCGCGACGAAAGGTTCGATGATTTCCGTGAACCTCGTCGCGAACACCGATCTCCGCACTCCGGACGAATTCCGCCAGCTCGTCATCCGGCAGAAAAATGGCACGATCATCCGGCTGCAGGATCTCGCCGATGTCACGCTTGGCGCGGAAAGCTACGACGAGGACGTCCGCTTTTCCGGCCAGAAGGCGACGTTCATGGGGGTCTGGGTTTTGCCGACCTCGAACTCGCTCGACGTGATCAAGGCCGTGCGCGGAGTGATTCCGGACATCGAACGGCAGCTTCCCGCCGGCATGAAGGTGGGCATTCCGTACGATGCGACGCGCTACATCGATGAAGCGCTGCACGAGGTGATGGACACGCTCGGCGAAACGTTGCTCATCGTCGTGATCGTCATCTTCCTGTTTCTGGGCTCGCTCCGTTCGATCATCATTCCCGTCGTCGCGATTCCGATTTCGTTGGTTGGCGCGGCGTTTCTGATGTTGATCTTCGGCTTCACGCTGAACCTCCTCACGCTTCTGGCCATCGTGCTTTCCGTCGGTCTCGTGGTGGATGATGCCATCGTCGTCGTGGAAAATGTCGAGCGCCACCTTGCGGAGGGCATGAAGCCGTTCGATGCGGCGATCAAAGGGGCCCGCGAACTCTTCGGGCCGATCATCGCCATGACCATCACGCTCGCCGCCGTCTATGCGCCGATCGGCATTCAGGGCGGATTGACCGGCACGCTCTTTCGCGAATTCGCGTTTACTCTGGCGGGCGCGGTCCTGGTTTCCGGCGTCGTCGCACTCACGTTGTCGCCGATGATGTCCGCGCAACTGCTTCGCGACGGCGACTCGCATCGCGGCTACGCGGGCTGGATCAACAAGCGCTTCGACGGGTTGCGCTGCAAGTATGCCAGCGTGCTCGCAAGCACGCTCCGCTGGCGTCCGGTGACGATCACGCTGGCCGTCATCGTGGTCCTGCTGATGTTCCCGTTCTTTCTTTTCTCGCCGAATGAACTCGCGCCAAAGGAGGATCAGGGCGTGGTCTTTGGCATCGTGCAGGCAGCGCCGAATTCCACCATCGACCAGACAACGATCTACACCGAAATGGTGAACGATGTTTTCAAATCGTTCCCGGAAACGGCGGAGACATTTCAGGTGACAAGCCCCACGTTCGGATTTTCGGGCATGGTGACAAAACCGTGGAGCGAACGGAAAAGATCGACACAGGAAGTCGTTGGCGAGGTTTTCGGCAAGACCGGGGCGATTCCCGGCGTGCGCGTGATCGCGACCACGCCTCCACCGCTGCCGGGGGGCGGACAGTTTCCCGTCGAGTTCGCCATCGCATCGACCGCAGAGCCGCGGGAGCTTCTGGACTTCGCAAACCAGCTCGTGGCGAAAGCAATGGCGAGCGGCTACTTCATGTTTGCCGACACCGACCTGAAATTCGACCAGCCCCAAACCGAGATTGTTTTCGATCGCGACAAGGTGGCGTCGCTCGGATTGAACCTGCAGCAGGTCGGCGCGGACCTTGGCACCATGCTCGGCGGCAATTACGTGAACCGATTCAGCATCCAGGGCCGGAGCTACAAGGTCATTCCGCAGGTCACGCGCACGGAGCGGTTGAACGCGGATCAGTTGAAGAATTTCTACGTCAGCGGGCCCGAGGGGAAGTTGGTGCAGCTTTCGACTTTTGCGACGATGAAATCCACGACCGAGCCGAGAACCCTGAACCGGTTTCAGCAATTGAACGCCGCGAAAATTCAGGGGGCGATCCGGCCCGGGGTCACGCTGGATCAAGCCCTGAAGCTGCTCGAAGCGGAGGCGGCGAAGATTTTACCGAAAGGTTTCTCGATCGACTACGCGGGCGAGGCGAGGCAGTTGCGTGTGGAGGGAAGCAAGCTCACCACCACGCTTTTCCTGTCGTTCATTCTGATTTTCCTCGTGCTTGCCGCGCAGTTCGAGAGCTTCCGCGATCCGTTCATCATCCTCTTCGGCTCGGTGCCGCTCGCGTTGTCGGGATCGCTGCTGTTCAGCTTTCTCGGATTTACCTCGCTGAACATCTATAGCCAGGTCGGCCTGATCACGCTGGTCGGCCTCGTGTCGAAAAACGGAATTCTCATCGTCGAGTTCGCGAACAAGCTTCAGGAGTCCGGCACCGACAAACTCAAAGCCGTGATCGAGGCGTCGAGCACGCGGTTGCGCCCGATTCTGATGACCTCGATGGCGACGGTGTTCGGCCATTTTCCTCTGGTGCTCGCGCGCGGTCCCGGTGCCGGCGCGCGCAACAGCATCGGCATCGTGCTGGTTTCCGGCATGATCATCGGAACGATCTTCACGCTCTTTGTCGTGCCGTCCATCTACATGCTCGTCGCCGCCGATCGCAACAAAGGCCGCGAACCCGCAGAAGCCTCGCCCGACGAAGAGCCGGAGCTGGAACCGGTCGAGGCTTAAAACAAGACCCTGTAAGCTAAACTAAGTTTAACAACGCGGTAATTTCAGATGGCTTCTTTACAAGCCGGTAAGACCACTCACCGAAAGAGCCTTCGCTGTTCACGGCCTTAATCCACCGCTCGGCTGCGGCACCCTTCACTTCTTCGAGCGGATCGAAACCCTTTGTTTCCAAAATAACATGCCGCATCGGTTCCCCTTGGAGGCGGATCAAAAAGTCAGGCACGTAGTCGTGCATCTGGCCATTGTGAAGATACGGGATGGCGAAGCCAAGTCCGGCATTCTTCACAAAAGCTTCCGCCCTCGCATGTGTGTCTATAAAATAGGCAGCCGTTTGCTCCCATTTCTTTGTATCAGCAACCACATAGTTCACATGGCTCTTCATTACCTCACGAACATCGCGGCTTGTCCAAAAATCCACCTCGCTCGTGGAGCCGGCACCACGGTTTGCTTCGTAGCGGGGAATTTCGGGTGCGTCACCGCTGGCGACATCTCCGTGGATGGATTCCACCAACACCTCGACCAGCCACCCATAGTAAGGGGCGAAATGAAGATCGCGAAGATCACCCGGCGCTTGCATCACGACTTCCTCGCGAACATAGCGGTCCACGATCGAAACCATCTGCGGAAATAAAACCTGTGTCGGCACATTACAATCGCGCTGTTCGATGAAGTCTTTTGTCAAGGTGCGGGCGACATCGAAAACAAGCTCTTGCACGCGCAAGTGCGATCTTTGTTCGTTCAACGAAATCTTATCCACACGGCCCGGCCCAAGCAGTGAAGATCGCCCACGGTTGTTGACGTTCAAACCCTTGACCTCAACCTCTGGCGGGATTTGATCTGGCTTGATCAAGACGGACGGCACCTTGTCCCAATCCAATGTGACGCGGTTGCGAACTGCCTGCGTGTAACCTTCCACCCGAGGAAACTTGATTTCCAAATGCGCGCGCTGCGGAAGCGCATGCACATGATGACGCTTGACCGGCGGTGGCGGTGTTACGCCGGTGTTCGCCTTGAACGGCACAACCTCAAACGGAACGCCGAAAACCTTCGCCACCTCCTCGCGCATCAACCCCGTTGTCTCATCCAACTCATAACTCGCCCGGCGAAGTCCACGACCCACAACCTGCTCGCACAACAGTTGCGACATGAAAGGTCGCAACCCAATGATATGAGTCACCGTATTACAATCCCAGCCCTCCGTCAGCATCGCAACGCTGACAATGCACCGGACATCACGCCCCGGCGGATGAAGCGGTCGCTCCAGCTTCGTCGCTAGTTCAGGAAAGCCGGGTGGGTAAATTGGCAGCCCTTGAGCATCCATCGGCCACCAACTCTTGCCCACCGTATCGAGAGTAAAACGCATCCACTGCGACTCATCTCCTTTGGCTTCGCCTGTGTCCGTCTCATGCACCACTTTTGAGTGAACGATAATCGTGTTTTGCTTTGTCGCCGTGTTGCGGAAACCTTCGATTTTCGCCGGAGGAATACCCGTCGGGCACTTGCCATTCGCCAGCCAATCGTAAACCACATTGGCCAGCGCGGTGTTTTTGCAAACAAGAATGAACACAGGCGGGCGTGATTCACCATTTTGTTCCCAAGAATCGCGCTCCGCCTCCCACAAGCCCGCTAGCATGCCGATTGGCGTATGCGCCCATTTCAAAACAGCCTCGGGTTTCGGAGCGGCATGTTTGCCGCCTCGCTCCGCAGGGGTAAGTCGGCCCGGTTGAAGAATCCAGCGCCAGATGTTGAAGTAGCCGGGAATCTCTGCACCGGTCGTGTCGCGAACGGCGAGTTGAGGAATCTTCACCAACCCCGATTCAATCGCGTCCATCAGGCTGAAGTCGCTGACCACCCACGGAAAAGGACGGTTGGTCTGCTGTCCTACTCGCCCAAGAAAGTAAGGCGTGGCTGAAAGATCCACGCAAAAATTGATTCCGCGCAGTTTTTGAATGCGATCCAAGCCATCTATCCAAACCGTTGCTTCCTTGAAGAACTCGGCAGCTTCTTCATCTTCGCCAAATTCGTCCTCTTCATCCTCGTCTGGCTCGTCTTTCTTGATGCGATAGGCGTGATGCGCCTCATCGTTCATGAGGAGAATGTTTTGTTTGCCGCCGATGTCCCGGCCAAGGATGCGCTCAATCAGCTTCGCATCGCTCTCCACATAACGGCGGCTGCGCACTTTGATGGCCATATCCTGATCGGGATCTCCCTCGACAAGTTCCAACATGCCGTTGGCAAGTTGCTGCCGAATAGTCTCGCGAGTAAGAAAGCGCGTGCCGCGTTTCGTGTCGTTCTTTTCTCCGATGCGAACCGTCTCCGTAGTCAGCACTTCCCGTCCGCGCTTCACCACCTTCGCAGCATTCCCTTCGTTCACCGCTTGCGGCTCGAATACATGCCAGTTCGTGACAATGAGTTTTCCTTGGCGCATCCGTTCCATCAGGTGGCCGGGCACGAGGTCGCGGGTGCGATAAAGGCTTGCTTCGCCCAGCTCCGGATCCAGTTCCCGGCAGCGGTCGCGGATGGTCACATTCGGAACCACCACGAGCACGACATCGGAGAAACGCGAGTCACTTCGGTCGTTGACCTTGTTGAGAATACTCCACGCAGCCACCATCCCCATGACGGTTGTCTTGCCTGCTCCGGTTGCCATCTTGCAGGCGTAGCGCAGAAATCCGGCGAAGCCTTCCGCCTTGCGGTCGTCGCTCGGCTCGTCGCGGGGAATCTCGATGCCTTGACGAAAATCCGACCGTGCTTCGGTCAGGAAAATAATGGTTTCCGCCGCTTCGATCTGCGCGTAGAACAAACGCTTCTCGCGCCCGTCCCGCTGCCAGTGCTGGAGCAGTTCCAGCGATGTCCGCGTAACTCCCGCATAACCACTCTCACGCCACGCTTTCACCCGCTCGCGAATGCGGTTCACCAGCTTCATCTCTATGGCTAGTCCCCCTCGCTGTTCCGAGTCCTTGGCTGGCTCGCGGTAAAAATAAAGCGCCGGGCGTCGGGTCGGACGCCGCTCGGCAGGTTGACCTTCTAAAATCCACCAGTGTTCTTTTGGTTCCTCAAAAGGAGAACAAAGGATAGGGCTTGGAACCTCGAAGTTGCTCATAGCCCGAACGCCTGCTGGATGAAGTCCAGTTTCTCTCTCACCTCGGGATGTATTTCGTTCTGCGTCATTGAAGCTGCGATTTGGTCAAATTCGGTATAGTCGGAACCGTGAATACCGCAATCTTGCAGGAGGGCTCCGACTATTTCAGTTCGCGCCTTTGTCGTCTTGAAATAGTTTTCAACCAGAGCCGGAGGCTTGAACGGATTGGCATAAAACTTCTCGGTTAGATCTTCACCAAACTGCTTCACAAAAAATCCCCGCACAAGTTCCGAAACGTCAGCCGATACTTGGAAAGCGATATACATCGAAAGAGCATTGGGATGCACGAGATAGCTCTCGGTCTCATATCGGCTCCAGGCGATCCTATTCATTGCAGCTGCTACCGGACTGCCGCTTCGGGGAATGTCCCTGGCCTTGCCATCTGCATCAATGAGCCGGATAGCCGTTAAATCGTTTCGAACGAGCTTCAATGCTTGGTAATGATCTTCTGCCTTGATACCTGAGCCCATGTCTCTGGTCTCCCAAACCAACGGCTTCCAGAATGGCTCGCGTTCCAAGTATTCCAGCGCCGGATGCTTTAGCGTCCGAGCCCAAGCCCGGAGTAGGTTTAGATCTGTGTAGCCTTCCAAATACATCACACCTTTTGCCGTGAGCGCTTGAACGATATCGACCTGTTCCAATACTCCCATTGCGCGGGCAAGTTGATCCCGTTCCGCGACTGATGCGAGCCGCCTGGGCGGCCCCATCATCACCAATAATCGCTCCGGAGGCACTGACCGAAAGATAACCTCAGAGTGCGTCGCAAGAATGATTTGGCTCTTTTGCATGGCGGCAACAGCACGGAGTTCCGAAAAAATAGTGTCTTGCAGGAAGACATGCAGATGAGCATCCGGCTCATCGATAAGCAACACGCTTCCAGGTCGGGTGTGGAGGCACGCGAGAAGAAGCAGCACCTGATGAAAGCCACTGCCAGCACTCATTACGTCGAGAGCAAATGCGTCAGTCGGACGCTTGAATTCACAGACGATCTGTCCACCCGGCGTTTGCGGAACGAGCAGATCAACACCGAACAACCTCTGCACGCATTGGCAGAGTTGATCCCACCTATTTCCACGCGATACCTCCAATAGAAGGTTTCTAAGAACTGAGCCAGGACGTTGCCGTCCTAACAATGTGCGAATCCACTCAGGGTTGTTGATCGCGCCTTCTTCGATCTCGAGGCCATCGACGCTTGAAACGTAGGCGACACTTAGCCCAGCGCTTTGGACAACTTCTCGCGGAGTATCTTTATGAGGGCGCAAGTAAATTTGTTCCGTGCTGTCCGCAGACAGCTCCATGCATAGCTTCCAACCTTCCTCGGTAGTTACTTCGATTTCCACCGCGCCGGAGTAGTCGCGGTCGTGCCACAGCAAATCGAAGGACCGCAGCGGAACCGCGTTGAATGCTTGGCGGGAGATCGGTTTTCGTGAGTATGCACCTTTGTGCTTATTGGGGTCATTGAGCAATTTCCATTGCTCGAAAGCCAAAGCCCACGCTGCCACCGCTTGCAGCACCGTTGTTTTTCCCGAGTTGTTTTGACCGGCTAAAACGATGTTTCCACCGAGCGGGAAAGTCTCCGTTTCAAACCTCTTGAACCGCCGCAGAACGACTTCCTTGATCATTTCCCCTCCTTCAACTTCTGCACGGTCAGCAATTCATTCCCGCGATCGTCGATTACCTTTACGGCGATTTCCTTTTGCTCACCGGCGGTGAAGGGTGCGCTTACCGTCCCGGCGAGGTGATCCCACACGGTTTCGTCATAGTCGCCTTTCAGTGCCTTCTTGAGGTTTTCCCATGCGCCGGTGCGGGGGAAGAAGGCTTGGGTGACGTGGAAGACGCGGCCGTTGTAATCGGTATCAAGGAACCATGCGGGCACGTCGGTGCCGTTGCGATGTTGCACTTCCATCGTGATGGGGTCGAAGACATCGAGGCCGAGCAGTTCTACCTGCCACTCTTCCTCATTTTGGATTTTAGATTTTGGATTTTGGATTCTTGTTACCTTCACATCCGGCAGGCCGCAGACGCTGAAGATTTGGCTGCTGCGCATGTTCTTCAAAAGGTCGCCCATGAGCAAGTCGGGAGTCGCCTGGACATAAGTCGCCGGGACGCCGAAGACAGCTTCGCAGTTCTCGATGGTTTCGCGCGCTTTTGCTTCGATGGAAAAGCCGATGACGTATAAGTGCGAATAGCTCTTGCCGTAGGCTTCGCGCGCGGCTTCTTCGACCAGGCGCGTGCTGACCGCGCCGTTCTCGGGGCCGAAGACGAAGGCCACCGGCTGCGAGTCGCGTTCCAGCGCGGGTTGCTTCGATGCGTCGTCGGCGAGGTTCGACAGCGAAGGTTTGTCCACCAAGGCTTCCGCGCTGAGACTGAGTGTGCGGGCGGGCGGGCGGATGTTGCGGAAGGTCACGGTGCGGTTGCCGTCGAGACGGAGCACCGGAGATTTGCGCAGCACTTCGAGCATCCGCGCGGTGAAGTCCGCGTAGGTCTCGCTCTGGAGACCGGGCGTCTCCGGTTCCTCGTCGAAGCCGTGCGCGACGGGGATGGTGGCCTCGACCACGAACGGGCCGCAGACGCGCGTGATGCTCTTGAGTTCCTCCGGCCGATCCACCAGCACTTCCTCGGCGGGCGGTTCGTTGTTGGCGATGCTCTTGAGCGTGATGTGCGGGACGATGCCGCCCACTTCCTCGCCTTTCTTGTTCTGCCGGCGCTGGTAAACGAAGCCGCCGGCGGGGCCGAGCGCGTCTTCCTTCAATTCATGCCACGGGAAAGTGGCGGTGAGCAAACGCTGGCGCGCGAGAGCCAGCGGCACGCGGCTGGTATCGCAAGTAATCCAGCGGCGTCCCCACTGCTCGGCCACGTAAGCCGTAGTGCCGCTCCCGCAAGTCGGGTCTAAGATTAAGTCGCCGGGATCGGTGGTCATGAGCAAGCAACGTTCGATAACCTTAGTGTTAGTCTGAACAACGTAATAGCGAGTTTCGGCATAACCACCGGTTGAGGTATCTGTCCAAAGGTTACTAAGTGGAGAGTATGGAAAGTCCGATGCGAATCTTCGATAAGCCAAGGTAGTGCCGTAAGCTTCCAAGCGTTCAGCCAACTCAAGGTTCTTAAGTCCCTTCAAGTCTGTCTTAAAGGTGCCACGACCTGGAGTATAAACCTTCCCTTTAAAGGTATAGGTTCTAACATCGCCTTCGTTGGCGGGGCGCTGACTTGTAAGATTGTCGCGACGATAGACCCTTGCTCCACTTGGCAAAGCACTCCAGTCGTTACGTTCATCAGAAGTCATCCGCCTATGTGTTCCATCCGGCAGGCGAACGTAGTCGTAATTAACCCAACCTTCTCCGAGTCGCTGCAAGTAAAGTTCTCGAATCTTAAGCCGGGTAACATCGCGTGCATACCAAAGCAGATAGTCGGCGACTGACGAAACGCCTTCTCCAGAAGCACTGGTAGTTTTTTGAAAGACCACAACACTTACAAAATTCTCCGCCCCGAACACCTCATCCATGACTTCGCGGACGTGGTGTAAGTTTTCATCCGAAATCTGCACGAAGACGCTGCCGCTGGGATGAAGTAACTCACGACTTAGCAGCAACCGATCCCGCAAGTAAGTAAGATAGGAGTGCAGACCCAGCTCCCAGGTGTCGCGATAAGCCTGCACCATCTCCGGCTCGCGCGTCATGTCGGCGTCGTCGCCGTGGCTCACGTCGCGTTTGCGGACGAAGGGCTGGAAGTTGCTGCCGAACTTCACGCCGTAGGGCGGGTCCATGTAGATCATCTGCACCTGGCCGCCGAGGGATTCGTAGCGGAGCAGCGAGTTCATCACCACCAGCGAGTCGCCGAGCATCATGCGGTTCACCCAGCCCTCGCGGTATTCGTAGGCGCGCAGCACCTGGTCGCTCACGGAATGGCGCGGGTCGCCGAAGAGATCGGCCATGAAGTCAAGGTTCTGGTCGCGTTTGTGTCCCGTGAGCGTCTCGATGATGGCGCGGGTGGAGAGCCGCTCGTGGACGAAGAGCGGGAGCGTGGGCACGTCGAAGGAAAGGCGCTCGGCTTTGCCGGTCCAATTCAGGAACGCGCCGGAGATGCGGCGGAGACGGTCCTGGGCATTTTGGATTTTGGATTTTAGATTTTGGATTTCCTTGTCGCGCTCGCCGGTGGCCGGTTGCTTCGGCAAATCCGCAATCCGCAATCCGCAATCCGCAATTTCTTTGATCAGAGCTTCACCTTGTTCGCGCGCGGGGTTCTGCCCATCCCATTCCAGCGCGGGCGAGAGCGACGAGTCGTAGCGATAGGTCTGCGGCGGCTTGTGTTTCTTGAACTGCGCCTGAGTGCCGACTTCCGGGCGCAACGCAAGATCGGCCTCGGGATGTGTGTAGTTGGCGGCTTCCCTGGCAAGTGCGGCGCGTCGGGGTTTGGAGCCTTTTGGCTTGGGCATGGGAAATCAGTTAGCAGGGCACGCGGAGAATGGGAGCAAAAAGCGCATCGGTGTTCTGCGAGCCGTTGCTAAACGCGTCGCAGTTCTTCGGCGAGAATTTCGATTCCGCGCCGCACGGATTCCGGCTCGGCGCAGTAAGTCAGGCGGAGGCATTCCTGTTTGTGCCGCCACGGTTCGTCGAGTCCGGGGAAGAAGTAACTGCCGGGGACGACGAGCACTTTTCTCGCTTTCAGCCGCTCATATAGCTCGCGGTCGCTGATCGGCAGGTCGCGAAACCACAGCCACAAAAAGAACGCGCCCTCGCAGACGTGGACGTGGTAATCGAGCGCGTCGTCGAAACACTCCGCGATCCACTGCTGCGTTTGCAGGCTGCGCGTCTCGTAGAAAGGCCGGATCACCTGCCCGCACAGCGTCGCGATCTCCCCGCTTGCGAACAGCGGTCGCGTGATCGTCTGCCCGATGGAACTCGTGGACAGAACGATGGCGGCGTTCATGACGGAGAGCCGTTTGATCACGTCCTTCGCGGCCACGACGATGCCGGTGCGTGTCGCCGGCAGGCCGAGTTTCGACAGGCTGAAGGTGTGGATGATGTGCTCGTTCCAAACCGGCTGCACCTCGCAAAAAACCACGCCCGGAAACGGCTGGCCGTAAGCGTTGTCGATGATGAGGTAAATGCCGCGCTCGGCAGCCAGCGCTGCGAGTCGCGCGATTTCGTCATCGGTGACAACATTCGCCGTGGGATTGGTCGGACGCGAGAGACAGATCGCCGCGATGTCGCCGGTGACTTCGCCAAAATCGATGCGGTATTTGAACCGGTGCGGCGGCAGCATTTCGATGCGCGGCTTCCACGCGGCAAACATCCCCTCGGCGATTCCCTGGTCGCTGTAGCCGATGTATTCCGGCACGAGCGGAAACAGAATTTTCCGCGATGCGCCAGCAGTCGAGCCTGCGAGCATGTTGAACAGCAGGAAGTTCGCGGTCTGGCTTCCGGTCGTCACCGCGATGTTGCCGGCATCGAGCTCCCATCCGAACGTCGCACGAAGAAACTCGGCCATTGTTTCCAAGAACTCCGGCCTGCCGCGCGGCGAATCGTAATCGCCTAGCATCGCCTCCATCGCTCCTGGTTCCGCAAGAATCTCCTGCATCCGCCGCCGCCAAACCGTCTCGACTTCGGGAATGTGCGCGGGATTTCCACCACCCATCATGATCATTCCGCCGGTGCTCAGCGCCTGTCCGAGATCCTCCATCAGCTCGTGGATGCCGCAGTGCGCGGAGAATTTTTGGCCGAAATCGGAGAGATGCTTTTTCAAAACGATTGAGTCCGGACACTAGCGAGCGTGTTCCGCAAAGTCGAAGCATCTCATTCCATGAGCGAACGAAAGACGGGAACCACTTCTGCGGAAGGCACGCAAATCCTGTCAGTAGTGATACCGGCACGAAACAACCACCAGCGCATCTTCCGTCACCTTGTACACCAGCCGGTGCTCTTGCGTAATGCGCCGCGACCAATACCCCTTCAACTCGTGCTTCAGCGGCTCCGGCTTGCCAATGCATTCAAAAGGACTGCGCATTGTCTCCGAGATCAACCTCGTCAGCTTCTCGAAAACGCCTGCGTCGCGCTTCGACCACTCGGTAAACTGCTCGAACGCTTCTGCGTGGAATACCACGCGCCTCACGAAAAAAGCCCCTGCTCCGGATTCACGAGATTCCGCCCCGCCTCGACGTCTTCCACCGCCTTCAGCAGCCGCTCGCGGTTCGCGGGTGAGCGCAACAAGTAATCCGTCTCATCTGTCTCGCTGACCGCGATCTCGATTTCTCGATGCCGGAAAGCGGTCTTCAAACTTTCCAAAAAGCTTTCATCCAATTCGTCTGCGTTGAGGCGATAGACAGTGAACATGGATTTACTCTTAGGCGACACATTCCATTTTGGCAAACTCGCATCACGGCGCATGACGAAACGGACTTCGGGAGCGAGAGAAAAAGACGGATGCTGGTCTTTTCGCAAAGGCTCTTGCCCGATGAGTATTGCAGATGCATCGTGCTGGCCGTTCATCCGGCGTAAATAAAGTGTGCAAAGCTGCTTGTTTTGGGTAGAATGGTGGCAGCGAAAGGAGAGTTCCTCATGAACTTCAAAAAATTACTCCATGTTCTCGCAATCCTATTTTCCTCTCTCGTCTCGATGCTTTCGTATGGGCATTTGAAACCTGAGCCGGCCAAGAAGGCCAAAAAAGGAGGCGAGAGCGAATTATCCAGAAAAGATGAAAGCAATTCCGATGAGCAATCGGCCGCCGAGGCAGCCGATCCGCCTCCGCGTACCGGCGCGCCGCTCAAGCTCGATCCTGCGTTGATGGCGAGCGCGGAGTTGTCCACGCCGTTGCCCATCGCTTCAACGATCACCGCCGTTTCCTATACTTCCCCGGTGGTCGATCAGGTGCGCTATCCATGGAAGCGGCAGATTGTGACGACGACATTCTGGATCGGAGAAACGCCGACCAAACGGAATCCAGTTCCGAACCATAAGAGTTCGTGGGATGAGAAGTGGGCGAGGAATTACGGTGGCATGGACGACCCCGATCCGGCGAATCGCAGCAATTATCTCCCCGTGAACTTCACCCCGAAGCAGAATCCATTTTACGTGGCGCTGCCCTATAACGATCTCGAAAAGGGCGGACGCAAGTCAGAGGCATCGCGCGTGATTCCGTGGTTCAAAGAGGCGGATCAGGGCGATAACAAGTCGGTCTGCAAAGGCCGTTGGATCGCGATTCGTTTCAAGGACAAAGTCGCCTATGCGCAGTGGGAGGATGCGGGACCGTTCCGGACCGATCATTGGGAATACGTGTTCGGCAACGAACGGCCGAAACCCAATTTGAATCGTGGAGCCGGTCTCGATGTCTCGCCGGCGGTGCGGGATTACCTCGGCATGAACGACACCGACGTGACCGACTGGCGCTTCGTTGATTTCGACGAAGTCCCGCAAGGGCCGTGGGCGATGCACGGCGACAACAACACGTTCGTGATGAACGCTCGCACTCAGGAAATGCGCCTCGCTCAGTCGAAAGCATCGCCGCGCGTGATGGTGCGCGAGTAGCAGTCGCGGCTTACAAACGGATCGCGCGCAATGCGGGATCGGGCTGCTGGCGATACAGGACGGCAACATTGCCGACGCGCATGACGAGTTCGCTCGAGGATTTTTCCGCAAGGACGGGCACGAGTTCTTTCTTCTGCTCCTTGAATTCGCTGAACCGGATCTTCACCAACTCATGACGCGCCAGTTCTTCGTCGAGGCTTTTTAGAAATGCGTCGCTGATGCCGTTCCTGCCGACTTTCATCGACGGTTCGAGCTTTTGTGCGAGCGCTTTGAGCTTTCGCTTTTGTGCGCCTGTGAGTGGGGGTTGGGGATTCAAGACAGTGGTTCCTTTTTCGAGCATCACGGTTCGAGTCCGCAGTGTATCAGGTCACGACACGACTGCAAAAGGAACTCACCATCACGCGGAGGATGCGCAGGAACGGCAGATCAGCGTTCCAGCGTCGCCGGTGGCCACGCCTGGAAGCAGCGAGCCGTTTGAATCGAGACAATTTGCGCCGCAGCAGACACACGCCGTTGAATGACAATCCGAGCAGAGGTTCCAGATCATCAGTCCCATGCGCCTGTAGTTCTCCGCGAGTGGTCCCAGCGGCCCATGACAAACACAGCAACCATTCATATTCGTAAATCCATTTCCAATTGTTTCCTGTCCATTTTTCGCCCGACATTGAGCAGGCATCATGCCCAAACGCTTATGGCATCAATGGCTGTGGTTTTAACGAGGTGTCCTCTGCGGTGCGGTCGCTCCGGGGCGATTCATTTCCCGCGAAGATGCAGCACAGGGGGCGGAGGCGCAACGGGGCGCACAAGCGGAAGTGCGAACGCCGCTTCCCGTAGCGGTTGAGTTACATCGCATGGAAGCACCGGTTCGCCTGGCGCGTCGTATGCAGATGGTGCAAGGTCGGTTTCTGAGCGATTCTCCGACGACGGCACCTGCGCGCTTCGGGCCAATGTTTCATCGCTCTCTGCAATGGCCGCATCGCGTTCGGCCACGAGTATCGCGAGTTGTTCCCCGTGCGCTCTCTCCGCGGCTTCAAGTTGCTTCCGTAATTGATCGAGTTCGCTCGCTGCAGCTCGCTCGCGGCTCTCCAATAATGCAGACATTTCCTCCTGCGCTTTGCGGAGGCGCAGCAGCTCGGTCTGAGATTCATCGCGCTCTTTGTTGACCGCATCCAGCCTGCTGTTCAGCGTCTCGATTTGCCCCTGCCAATCCTTCACCGCTGCATCGTGTTCTTTCTGCATGGCTGTCAGTTGGTCGAGAAGGAGTGCGTCGCTCTGTTTCTTCTGTGCCTCGTCGTTCCTGGATAATCGAGCCAGCGCTTCGTCGCGTTCCGCCATCAGTGCATCAATCTGGCGCTGGGCTGCATCGGTGCCTTGGGCGAAACGCGCGAGCACGGTCTGCTTTTCTTCGCGCACCCGGTTGCACTCTTCGGCGAGCGCCTCGATCTGTTTCGCGTGTGTCTCGCGAAGTTGAGCCAGTTCGGCGAGCGCATCGTCGCGTTCTTTGGCCGCAAGCGCTTGTTGTTCGCGGACTGAGTCAAGCTTTGACCTGAGTTCTTCGCGTTCGCCTGTGATCTGGGATTGAGTTTCGATGTTCTGCTGTTGCAGGGCATCGCGCCCGGCAACCAGTTTCTCGATCTGCTGCATGGCCGCTTCGGTCGCCTGATCGAGGCGCGCAGCAAGCGTGTCTTTTTCCACTGTGAGGGCGTCTCTCTCATGGAGAAGCTTCTCGTGTTTCAGGCGCAGTTCCGTCAGTTCGGTCTGCGCTGTAGCGTGCGCTTCCGCCGCCTGTCCGAGTTCTTTGCTGAGCGTTTCGATTTTCTCCGCCAGCGTTTCGTGAGTCCCTGCAAACTCCGTCCTAGCTTGGTCGTGCTGGTGACGCAGGGCATCGCGCTCGGCAGCCAGTCTCTCGATCTGCAACTTCGCTTCCCCGGCTGACTCCTTCAGAAGGGCGATCGCACTTTCTTTTTCGGCCACGATCCCTGCTTGTTCCTCAGAAAGCCTCTCCTGCGTCGCGCGAAGCGAGGCCAGTTGTGCCAGCGCGTCATCGCGTTCGCGAACCAGCGCTTCCGTTTGTTGCTGATCTTGCCCGGCCAGAGCCTCCGATTGCGCTTTGGCCGATTCCAACAGTTCCGCGTTTCTTGCGACCGCCGCATCCCGCTCGGCCATCAGTTCTTTCAACCGCGTGTGAAGCGAATCAATCTCCGCCTGCGCAGCCGGGAGCTTTTGAGAAAGCTCCTCGGATTCCTTGTTCGATATGGCCGGCAGTGGCGCGCTCTGTGGCAACGGCACGTCATGCAAAGGAGGAAACAAGGGCGTCTTGCCTTCCTGGGCAAGAGACAGGGCGGCAGGTATCTCAGGCGGCGAGGCGGGCGTTTGACCCGCTCGATTCTGCCATCGGCTTTTCAGTGAAGCGACCGGCGGTCTTCTCGCTGCCTCGTCGCTTTGGGGCTGGACCTCGGGAGTCGCCACACTTTCAGTCACCGCGTCTCTGCGGTTGATCGCCCTCTGGCTCCGCACTTGGGCGGCCTTGGCGACGATGCTCGAAAAAACCTCTGCCGAGCCGGGATTCGAGCGGGCTGCTCGCATCTGGGCGACCAGTTTGTTCCACGGAAAATAAATCTCGGCATCCCGCTCCGGGGTGATCTCTTGAGCGAAAAGCTCCGGAAACATTCCGGCGAGTTGCGAAAGAGGGATCGTCGGCTTGCCCTGCTCAACATTTGCAGAGAGGTCACTGATTTTGAACCACACCCGCTGCTTCAAATCGTGCGGTCCCGGAGCGAGCAGATCCGGCGGAATACGCCGGATAAAGTCGCCCAGTTCCATTGCGATTTTTTGTGACGCTTCAGTTTCCGGACCTTTTGTTTCCGGTGCGTTCGCAGGCGCTGCGTGGCCGCGCGAAAGCCACGGCGGCGAATGTGGCTTGGGCGCTGAAGAGACAGGGCGGCGCAAAATGCCCGATTCGGCAGCCTCCGATGCGACGGGGCTGTCCACCCGCTCATCGGCATTCTCGTGCTTCGCTCCAATGGAAGCGTCCTGCACCCCTGACGCCTCCGCCAGATCGTGGGTGATTCGGCTTTTTAGTTTGCTGAAGAGCGACTTCATGAAAGAAAAATTTTACATCCGTTTCGCAGATTTCATGCCTCTGGCGCAAACTTCCTTGCGCTGTGACGGCTGTAAGACATGGGCGCACGTTCCAGCTTGCAGCATTCGCTCACAAGAAAATTATTCAAATCGGTCGGCATCGGGGCCCGACTGTCCAAGTTCTGGAGAACCCAAACTTCGAGATGGCTGCCTTCCCTGGCCCTCCCTGCCAGGTTTCCACACACACCGGCATCTCAAACAGACGTCCCACAGCTCCCGATCCCCGGTTTCCGCGAGCCATTCGACTTCAATAAACGTCGGGGCGCCCGCGAGCCGTTGATTCTCTTTTCCTCTTTTGCCGGTTTCCTGATTCAATCCCGCTCGAATGAAAATCGACGTTGTCCTTTCGCCGCCCGAAATTGATCTGCTGCCGCAACGCAACCTGCGGGACACGACATGCGTGATCTTCGACGTGCTGCGCGCGACCTCGTCGATCGTCACCGCGCTTGCGAACGGCGCGCGCGAAATTTTTCCCGTGCGCACCATCGAGGAGGCGCTCGCATTGAAAGCGCAGACCCCCGACGCGCTTCTCGGCGGCGAGCGAAACGGCGACCGGATCGAAGGCTTCGATCTCGGCAACTCGCCGCTCGAATATCGCGATCTGAAAAGCCCCCGCATCATCACAACGACCACCAACGGCACCATCGCGCTCCGTGCCTGCGAGCACGCCCGCGAGGTTCTCGTCGGCGCGTTGCTGAACATGAACGCGCTCGTCTCCCGCTTGAAATCGGGCGCGCCAGAAAACGTGCTGCTCGTCTGTGCCGGCACGTTCCGTGAACTCGCTCTCGAAGACGTGCTCGCCGCCGGAATGCTCTGTTCAAACCTGCCCGGAGCCGAACTCAGCGATCCCGCCAGAGTCGCCTGCGCCCTATTCGAAAAGCACCGGCACGACGCCCTGGCGTGTTTGCGCGAGTCGCGCAACGGAGGCGTGCTTCTCGCCAAAGGCCGCGAGGAGGAACTCCGCTGGTGCGCGCAAGTCTCGGTCTTCGATGTCGTCGGCGTGATGGAAAACGGCGTGATTCGCAGGTAGCCGTTGATCCCGCCTCCTGCCCGGCGAATTTGTCCTGCGCCGCGCGCTTGAACGCCGCGCCGGCATCTCCCGTTCGATGCCGCATCAAGTCGTCGCTTGCCCGATCAATGCGCGAGTCGTAAAGTCGGGCCATGAAACTCAGACTCGTTGTTCAGTTCGATGCGGAGGCCCATCGCTGGTCGGCGGTGTTCCCCGAACTCCCAGGTTGCGCAAGCGCCGGAGACACCGAGGATGAGGCGATCCGCAACGCAAGGGAAGCACTGGGGCTATGGTTCGAGCCGTCTGAACTGCCGCTGGAAAAGGGGGCCAGGGTGCTGGAAGTCGCGTTGCCGTGAGCGGGCATTTCCCGGTCTGCAACGCGAAGGACGTAATCAAGGTGCTGCGGAAACGCGGATTTGCGCTCGCGGGCCAGAGCGGAAGCCACTGGAAATAGCGTAATGCCAACGCGCGGCAGGTGATCGTGGCAATGCATGGGAACAAGCCAATTCCCGTCGGCACGTTGAAAAGCATCATCGAGGGAAGCGGCCTCGACTTGGATGATTTTCGGTAAGGTTTCTCCTCGTCACGAAACTGCACTTCATAACGCGCCAGTGCTGGCAATTACATTGCCCGTGGCGCGTCTGGCGTGTGCAGGTTCCCCTCGTTCTTAAAGCGCTTCGCTGCTTTGGGAACGAGATCAAGTCTTCTGAAAACAAGCCGCCAAACTCGGCCTGTAGCTTGTCCCCGCTGCTTAACTCAATACCCACTTATTCAGGAGGCGACGGTGTGAAGTTAGTAAATTCGGAAACTACCTTTTCGGCAGTAGGAAATAAACTGTTTGATGTATTTGCGTTGATCATCAGTCAAGCGCTGCGGTGCGTTCCTTTGATTGGCTTTGGATTTTCTTGTCGGCTTGGAAAAAGTATTAACAAGACTCTGAACAAATCTTGCCACACCTCTTCCGGCTGATAAAACTTCGCGCTGGCGCTTGGTTCTTCTTAGTTGAGGTGCTTCGGGAGTCGTGAGGAAAATCTCGAGAGCTGTGGCGAGGTTTTTGGCGTCGCGTGCGTAAAACAACTGGCCGTCATTGCCCCAATAAGCGCAGCTTCCATCCCAGTCTTTCTTGAGATAGCCTCTGCATGGGCCGGTGCCCATCGGCTCCCAACCATAAGTCATCGCTGCTTCTAACAGGGCGTGCCACGCGAGCGTGTTGCAGCGAAAATAGTCCTTTCCCCTGTATAAATCCATGCCCATAGGGTTGCTCTATCCGTAACAGTGCTCGTCGAGAATCTGGGCGAACGTGGACCACGAGATTCTTTTGCCCTTCTCGCGGTTCTTGCCATACCAGGTGAATGAGCCCCGACCGATTTCAACTCTGCCGATCTTCTCGGCGTCGGCAAATATGTCGAGATATAGGGCGCTGCCAGCCTTTGCGAGTTCCTCCACTTGTAAGTATGCTTTGACTCGGTGTTTTCGTTCTCTAGCTTTTCTTTTCATGGGTGATGTCTGAGTCGCCTTTAAGAAACAGAAGACATTTCGTTCGATTCAGGACAGGCTTTCATACGTCGAGTTCTAGCTTTGGGAGTTGGCGTTGAATCTCACGGATAATCTTTGGAGAAACATCCCATAATCCAAGATTACCCTTGCACGAAATTGGCGTCTTGAGGGCGGTAACGTCCGCAAGAACCCAACCATAATTGGTGGTCTCGTCGTCCGGATGCCAAAACCACTTCGAGCGGCTCTTGGGAACGATATCCACGACACGAGCGACGCCGCAAATGGCGGAGTAATCGAGCGTGTCGAGGTCGGGAACACGGATGCCACGGGGAAAAACAGCATCGCGCCGTGGCTGGGCTGAAGCGTGGAGAGCCAGCCAGCCGCGAAAATCGCGCTTCCAAGTGCGGTTCTCGATGTCCTTGCCTTCGTGGAGAATGGCGTGAATCCACGGTTGCTTGATGGTAAGTGCTTTCATTGGCCAGTGCGCGTGAGAAACACTTATCAGATAGTTGACCGACTCCCGTGTCGTAAAGCCAAATACTGGGAACCTTCGAAGTGGCTTGGCGAGAATGGGGAATACCGCCTCCTTGCTTACGACAGGGGGTGTCGTATAGCGGCGTCAATCCCCCTGCCGCCGTCTTGCCTGCTGGACATCCACCGCCTTGCCAACCACATCGGACCGCCGCACCAACGGGCCGGGCTTTCCCGGTTGTGGGGAGGCATTCACGTTTTCGTCGATGACTTGACCGGGCGACGAACGGGTTCGCAGTGTGTCCAGACGGTATGGGCTTTGGCCCGGCGGTATTTCGACGGTTCCATCGCGCAGTCCCCTGCGGCTTTGAGCATTCGGCTTCCAGGCACCAATTCTGTGCTCCAGTGCGACGCCGTAAGAGGCTTCTATTACAAGCTGCATTCCACAATCGACCTGAACCAGCCATTCACCGATGACCCTGCCGGATTCGTGCAAGCTATCGGTTCGCCAATCATCCGCGCGGAAGCGGTCGTCGGGCAGGGGAAATTCCACCGCTACATCAAGGCTGCGTCCCCGTGACCGGAGCTTGCGAGTTGAGTTTCAACAGTCATCCACAATGTTCGCGGATGGCTCTTAGCTGAATGGCGGTTTGTTTGTCGTGGGGACGACCCATCGCTTCCTTGGCTTGAATCAAAGCGCCGATCTCGAGGATGCGGCATGGACCGCTGCCGAGATCAATCTCCTTGCTTCGCGCGAAAACCTCATCGTAACCGCCAATGCCGAGCACGTCGCCAAGACAGTCGAGAGGGCCGATGTCTGTATCCAGATAAAGGTTGCGAATGCCGGAAAAAGACGCCCCGCTCAGATCCAGCGGGATTCGTTGCGGGGTCATGCGATGCACAGGATGCAAATCCGCAACGGCACTCTGCAATCGCAAGAGATTCTGCGGCGACATGCGGCAGCAAATATCAACGTCCTTCGTGACCAGGCTTGCTCCGTATGCGACGGCTGCAAAACCACCAACGACGACGAAGTCAACCTTGTGTGCAATCAACCGCTGGAGCAGCAGCTCAAGAGCCGGCATTCGCTTTCTCCATCGCTTTGCGCAGAGCGATCGCCGTCGCGAGCGCATGACTGTGTTCGCGGATCCGCTGCGCGGGAGTCTTGGTCAGCGCACACTCGATCAGGCTCATGTCGATCCCTTCGCGCTTCGCGATCTCCCATGCGGTGGGAGGGCGCGTGGTGTTGTCCGTGATTTTTTCCACAACAAAAGATTAACCGCTGCCTCTGAAAATCCAAGCCGTAAACATGATCCCTTCCTGTCTTGATTGTGCATGCAGCGGAATGGCCGGTGGCAATGGCGTTTCTTTTGAGATGGCCGGTGTTCATCGAGGAGCTTCTTGTCAGCGATGGGCAAGTAAAATTTGCCTCGCGCCAATTGGGAATCTACCTGCGACTTCTTTTTGAATGTCTGAACGGCAAAAGATTCTCCTCGCGATCGTTTTGTTGCTGCTGCTTCACGTGTTCGCGTTTGTGTTTCTGGTGGTCCTGAACCTGGTTCGGCCTCGTTCCCAAAGTTAGCGAAGCGCTTTGAGAACGCAGACAGGCGTTTGAAACTCCGTTTCCCTGCCCAAAACATCCAGAATCCAAAGCCGCTATTTTGTGCGAGAAACGGAACGCGCACTTTGTCGCCGGGGGTTGCCGACGATCCGCACCTGCCTGCGCCGCATTTGCGAGAAGCTCCACGTCCAGTTCCGCACTGAGGCGGTGGCCAGGTTTTTGAAGCAGTGAATGCTTTTCTTGCCCGGAGCGCCTTCGGGGCCACACACTTTGAAACGATGAACAACACGACACTCTTCTGGCAGATTCTAATCGGCACAGTCATCGCGTGCCGCCCTCCCTTCGTTCAAGCGTCCGGGGCGGCGAAGGAGGCCCGCGACCGAAACTTTGATGCGGACTGGCGCTTTTTCCGTGGCGACGCGTCCGGCGCGGAGCAGCCCGGATTCGATGATTCAATCTGGCGCGTGCTGGATGTGCCGCATGACTGGAGCATCGAAGACGCACCTCCGGTCGCGAATCGCGAGCCGGTCCTGGTGCCGGCAGCGGACGGATGGAAATTTGCGCGAGGCGATGACATGGGCCGGGCCGCGCGCGGGTTCGACGACTCTTCATGGAAGACAGTCCATCTGCCGGCCAGCTTTGGCAGCATGGGTTACACAGACCAGCGATGCTTTGGCTGGTATCGAGGAAGGGTCGTGGTGCCGGATCACCTGCGCGGAAAGGATTTTCTGCTAAAGATCGGCGTCGTGGATGACGCGGATGAGACGTATTTCAACGGGGAAAAAATTGGCGGTATCGGCGGGATGGGGCCGGACTTCGACGGCTCGAACTCACCGTGGACCCAGACGCGCTCCTATCGCGTGCCCGCGTCGCTCGTGCGCGAAGGTGAAAATGTGGTTGCGGTTCGCGTGTTCAACAACGCCGGCGATGGCGGCATCACGGCCCTGGCGCCCGCCTTCGACGTGGTGGGGCCGTTTTCGCCGGAAAGCGCCGGGGGATCGGCGACGGGGCACACGGTGGGAGGCACCGGCTGGTATCGCAAGCATTTCACACTGGATGAGAAGACCGGCGGCAAGGTCGTCTCGGTTTTGTTCGACAGCATTTACATGGACTCGGATGTGTGGCTGAACGGCCATGCGCTCGGCAATCATCCCTACGGCTACACTGCGTTCGCGCACGATCTCACGCCGTATTTGAAACCGCCGGGCGAGGAGAACATTCTCGCAGTGCGTGTGCGAAACGCCGGCAGAACGAGCCGCTGGTATTCCGGCTCGGGCATCTACCGGCATGTCACTCTCACGGTGACCGATCCGTTGCACATTGCGCAATGGGGCGTTTCCATCACCACGCCGAAGGTCTCGAAAGCGTCCGCCACGGTCCGGGTGGTGACGACGGTGCGAAATTCAGGGGCGAAAGAAAGCGACGTCAAACTGCGCGTGAAACTGTGCGTGCCGGACGGTCGCACGTTGGGAACCGCGGAGTCGTCTGCGCGTGTCGCAGCAAACGGGAGCACGGACATTCCGCTGGAAATCGAAGTCAAGTCCCCTGCCCTGTGGTCGCCGGAATCCCCAGAGCTTTGTCGGGCGGAAGTGCAGGTGCTCGATGACGGCAAGGTCGTTGATCGGACCACCACGACTTTCGGTATTCGCGAGATCCGGTTCAGTGCTGAAAGCGGATTCACGCTAAACGGGCAGTCGCTCGAGTTACGCGGCGCTTGTCTGCATCACGACAACGGCCCGCTGGGAGCCGCGGCCATCGACCGCGCCGAGGAGCGCCGCGTCGAGTTGATGAAAGCGCAGGGCTTCAACGCGATTCGTTGCAGCCACAATCCGCCGTCGAGCGTGTTTCTGGACGCGTGCGACCGGCTCGGCATGCTGGTGATGGACGAGGCGTTTGATTGCTGGGAGAAAGGCAAGAACCCGGACGACTACGGCAGGTATTTCAACGACTGGTGGCAGCGCGATCTGGCGGCGATGATCCTGCGCGACCGCAATCATCCGAGCGTCATTCTCTGGAGCATCGGCAATGAGATTCCACAGCGCGCCGACGAGCGCGGTTATGTCATCGCGAAGGAACTCAGCGATGAAGTGCGCCGCCTCGACCCGACGCGGCCGGTGACCGAGGGCGTGTGCAATTTCTGGGACCAGGCGGGGCGCCCGTGGTCGGACACGGCGACGGCGTTCTCGTTCCTCGATGTCGGCGGCTACAACTACGAGCCGTCGAAGTACGAGGAGGACCACAAGACATTTCCAAAGCGCATCATGGTCGGCACGGAATCCTATCCGGGGGAGATTTTTGATTACTGGCAAAAGGTCGAGAGGAACGCCCATGTGATCGGCGACTTTGTCTGGACCGGCATGGACTATCTCGGCGAGTCGGGCTGCGGGCATTTCCGCCTCGACAACGAGCCGTCCAAATTCGGTCGCGACTGGCCGTGGTTCAACGCCTTCTGCGGCGACCTGGACATCTGCGGTTTCAAGAAGCCGCAGTCGTTTTATCGCGACGTCGTCTGGGGACGGAGCAAGCTGGAGATGATGGTGCATCGCCCGTTGCCGCCCGGCCGCAGCGAGCAACTGAGCCAGTGGGGATGGCCGGACGAACTTCCGGGCTGGACCTGGCCGGGCGAAGAGGGGCGGACCATGAGCGTCGCGGTGTATTCGAGCTGCGACACGGTGCGGCTCGAGTTGAACGGCAAAGAAATCGCCACGAAACAAATCGGCGAAAACGACAAACTGACGGCGCGGTTTGAGGCGCCCTACGAGCCGGGCGAACTGCGGGCCGTTGCGCTGGCGCAAGGAAAGGTTGTGGCGCAAAAGACTCTTCTCACGAGCGGCACGGCCAAAAAGATCCGGCTGACCGCCGATCGGGAGAAACTTTCCGCCAGCCGTGACGACCTCGCTTATGTCGCGATTGAAATCACGGACGCGAAAGGAAACCTCCTGCCGGACGCGGAGGTTGTGGTGAGGTCTTCCGTAAACGGCGCGGGCGAACTCGCGGCGCTCGGCAGCGGCAGTCCGAACCGGCCGGAAAGTTTTCGCGGTCCCGCACGCACAACCTGGCGCGGAACGGCGCTCGCAATTGTGCGTCCGCTGGGCAAGACTGGGCAAATCACGCTGCGCGTCGAGGCTGAAGGTCTGACGCCGGCTGAAATCCAAATCCACGCAAAATGAATACCAGTTCGACCATTCAACCCGAACGCCGCGATAGAGGCCCGGAGGGCCGGAAGGAAATTAGCCGGTGGTGGAGTGAGGAACGAACGGAACCACCGGAAACCCGCAATCGCAGGGCATTCGCCCCGGCAGGGGCGACGGAGCCGGCGATGATCACACGTTCCTCCGCACCCTTCGGGGCGGTTCGCTTTTGTCCGCCAATCCGGTGGTTTCGCTTCGCTCCACCACCGGCTAATTTCCGGCTGTCCCTTCGGGACAAAACACCCGCTGCCATCGTGCATCCCGGCGTTCGGGTTACAATCACGCAGCAGGTCTCCCGACCCGCCGTCCGTCTCGTGCGCTTCGCCGTGTTCGGCCTCGCGCTCCTCGCTGCGGTGCCTGCCGTGTCGGCCGCGGAGACCGGATTGAAAGATGCGTATCGCCGTTATTTCCCAATCGGTGCGGCGATTCCCGGGGCCAGCCTCCCCGAGGCGGAGTTGAATCTGTTGATCACGAACTTTGCGTCGGTGACGCCTGACAATCTGATGAAGCTGTCATCGTTGCAGCCCGAGGAGGGCAAGTTCCGGTTCGATGATGCCGATCGCTTTGTGGAGTTCGCTCAGAGCCACGGGTTGCAGGTGCAGGGACACACGCTGGTCTGGTACCAGCAGTGTCCCGACTGGCTCTTTCAGGACGGCGGGAAGCCGGCTTCCCGCGAGCTTGTGTTGAAACGGATGCGCGAGCACATCAGCACCGTTGTCGGCCGCTACCGGGGGCGGATCGCGCGCTGGGATGTGGTCAACGAAGCGATCGACGACGAAAACGATTACCTGCGTGCGACTCCGTGGTTCAAGGCAACCGGGGAGGACTTTATCGCCGAGGCGTTTCTCGCCGCGCGCCGGGCCGATCCGAACGCGCGGCTTTTTTACAACGACTACAACATCGAGCATCCCGTGAAGCGGGAGAAGGCGCTGCGCCTGATCAAAAGCCTGAAGGCGCGCGGCGTGCCGATCCACGGCATCGGCATCCAGGGCCACTGGAAGCTCGATGAGGTGCCCTTCGATTTCATAGACGAAAGCATCGCGGCTTTCAGCGCCCAGGGACTCCGGGTCGCCATCTCCGAACTGGACATTGACGTTGTGCCACGCAAGCCCCCGCCTGGCTCCGACCCGGCTGGATACGACCCTTATGCCGGCGGATGTCCGCCTGAAATTTTGGCCAGGCAGGCGGAACAATACGCCCGCCTGTTTCAGATCTTCAAGAAACACGCCGGCAAGATCGATGTCGTGACCTTCTGGGGCCTGCACGACGGCAGGAGCTGGCTGAACGGCTGGCCGCGCCGCCGCACCAATTACCCGCTGCTTTGGGATCGATCCCTCGCTCCGAAACCCGCGCTGGAGGCTGTTCTCCGGGCGGCACAATGAGGTGAATTTGGTGCCCGGCGCCAGGTTGATTGTATCAACTAAACACACCGCGATGATGATCAACATACAGGCAGCTTGGATCGGGTTCTTGCTGGGTTGCCTCGGAGGAGCAATCCCCGGCCTGTTCTTTTACAACAGCGACTGGCTGGGAGGTTATGCATCGTGGCAGCGGCGAATGATCCGGCTGGGGCACATCTCTTTTTTCGGCATCGGCTTCATCAATCTTCTGTTCGCACTGACGGCACGAGCACTGGGGATTAACAACGGCCTTCACGTCACTTCCATCCTCTTGATCGTTGGAGCGGCGACCATGCCGTCCGTCTGTTACATGTCCGCGTGGAAGCCGGTTTTCCGGCACCTGTTTTTCATTCCGGTCGCATCGCTCAGTATCGGCATCGCTCTGTTCTCCTGGAGGATCATCGCATCATGAACATCGGGCTGTTTCCCATGAGCGGCATACGAGTCTGCGATACGGAACTGCTTCGTCTGGGGCTGACGCTTCCGGGTTTTGTCGAACGAAGCAAAACCATCGCTTCATTGCCAAGCCTGGGGCTGCTGACTCTCGCCGGAATGATCCCTGCCCGACATCGAATCACTTATGTCGAGGTGCCGGATGTGAACCGTCTGGAGACCCTGCCGGGAGGCATTGATCTGGCGGCGATCTCGTCTTACAGCGCCCAGATCGACGAGGCGTATGAACTGTCCCGACGGTTCAAGGCGATGGGAGTTCCGACAGTTATCGGCGGCCCGCACGTCACCGCGCTTCCGGAGGAGGCGGCGGAATACTGTGACGCCGTTGTCATGGGCGAAGGGGAACCTGTGTGGCCGGAGGTGCTGGCTGACGCCGAAGCCGGACGATTGAAGCAATTCTATCGCGCGGATCCCGCTGAATACGATCTGGCTTCAGCGCCCATGCCCGCCTTTGAACTGCTCGACATTTCGAAATACAACAGGCTGACGGTCCAAACGAGTCGCGGCTGTCCACATCATTGTGAATTCTGCGCGAGTTCGGTCGTGCTCACCCACAAGTACAAGCAGAAACCCGTCGCGAAGGTTCTGGATGAGATCGGGCGAATCCTCACGATCTGGGAGCGTCCGTTCATCGAGTTTGCCGACGACAACAGTTTCATCAATCGCGCCTACTGGAAGGAGCTTCTCAAGCCGCTCAAGGGAAAGGGAATCAAGTGGTTTGCGGAAACCGACCTCTCCGTCGCCGATGATGACGAACTGCTGACCCTCATGCGGGAGACGGGCTGCGCGCAAGTGCTGATCGGCTTGGAAAGCCCGACGAAAAGCGGACTGCAGGGACTCGAATTGCGCAACGACTGGAAGTTGAGAAAGTTTCCGCATTACAAGGACGCCATCCGTGCCATTCAATCCCACGGCATCACCGTGAACGGCTGCTTCATCATCGGCCTTGATGGACAAACGGTGGATGTCTTCGATCGGGTTTTCGATTTTGTGAGGGAGTCGGAGTTGTACGAAGTTCAGGTCACGATTCTGACGCCCTTTCCCGGCACACCGCTCTACGAAAGGCTCGATCGTGAGAACCGGTTGATCGAGCCCCGGAATTGGAAGAAATGCACCTTGTTCGACATCAACTTCCGGCCTTCCCACATGTCCGTGCAGGAGATGCACGAAGGCTTCAGGAAACTGGCGGTGGACCTCTACAGCGACGAATTCACGAACTGGCGAAGGAGCCGCTTCAAGCGACTCGTCAGGAATCAACGCAATCCAAACGGAGAAAGAAAATGAAACCAATTCAATCGGTAAGAGCCCTTTTCATTGCGGCAGCCTTGTATGACGGAATACTCGGGGCCGCTTTTCTACTGGCAGGTGGAAGCGTCTTCCAGTGGTTTGGCGTGACGCCGCCAAATCACCCGGGCTACGTCCAGTTTCCGGCAGCCCTGCTGGTCGTCTTTGCGCTCATGTTCCTGGCCGTCGCCAGAAACCCAATCGAAAACCGGCACCTGATCCCGTACGGCATCCTGCTGAAGGTGTCGTATTGCGGCGTTGTCACCTTTCACTGGCTCACCAGCGGAGTTCCCGGCATGTGGAAACCATTCTGCATTTTCGATCTGCTCTTCCTGTTTCTATTCGCCTGGGCGTGGTCGGCGCTGAGTCCGGGTTCTTCACGAGGACAAGAAAGTTCCTGATATTAACTCTCAAAGAAAAGAGGACTATTGGCCCCCGCGTTACGCACCTTATGGCGCGTCATTCTGAGGCGTTCACAAAACAAGTTTTGCTGGCGTCGGCAATAATGGTTTCCAATCGGAGGGACGAGCTCTGCGAGTCCCTGGCTTCTCGAGTGTGGGACTCGTGGAA
This sequence comes from uncultured Verrucomicrobiae bacterium, assembly GCA_963751395.1. Taxonomy (GTDB): domain Bacteria; phylum Verrucomicrobiota; class Verrucomicrobiia; order Chthoniobacterales; family Chthoniobacteraceae; genus CAVVUC01. Next base: position 1,811,568 of record CAVVUC010000002.1, read on the forward strand.
CTCGGCCCTCCGATGACATCATTGGCAGCGAAGCGAAGAACCCCGCAATCCACGCCGGGCGACATTTGTGGGGTTCTTCGCTTCGCTGCCAATGAACCCGCCCCGGATGCGGAACCTTTCGCGCGCCGCGCTTTGGACTGCGGCGGCTTGACGCCGCTTTGCGGAGGTGCGGACTTGTCCGCGCGGCGGGAGCGCACATCGCACACCCGCAGACCCCCCGTCCACGGAGACAAGTCTCCACCAACCCCAAAGCGCGGACAAGTCCGCGCACTCCAAAGCGCTGCGCGCGAAACACGCGGGGCGCTGCGTTTTGGGAAGCGCCCCCGGAGTTCATTGCCGCCGCCAGCAAAAACCCGTTTTGTGAGCGACTCAGAATGACGCGCGTGGGAGATGATTCAATCAAATGGAGAGTCCACTTATTTGTGCAAAACGGTATGACACACTGCGCCGCTTTCGCGCTGCGATTTCCTGCTCGACGCTCGATGCGCTGCGGATGAAAATTCACATCAACCTTTTGTATGCCACAACACATCGGCATCTTGACGAGCGGCGGTGATTGTCCCGGCCTGAACGCCGCGATTCGCGCGGTGGTAAAAGCATCGCAGGAAGGCTATGGCATGCGTGTCATCGGTTTCGTGAACGGCTTTCGCGGTCTTGTGCAGGACCAGTCGATCGAACTCGACGACAAGGTCGTGTCCGGCATTCTCACCGACGGCGGCACGATCCTCGGAACCAGTCGCGACAAACTCCATCGCCGGGGCGCACGCCGGCAGGCAGCCGCTTCAACGAGCCGGGAAGGCAAAGACTTCACCCGGATAAGCGCGTCCAGGCGGTCATTTATCCCTCAGCGCTCCGAATGCTTCCATCTCGGACAGGGCGGCGGATTCGCCTGCGGGGAGTGCGGTGAAGGTGATTCGCACGAAGCGGGCTGTGACGGGCTTCGGGAAGGCATCGCTGCGGATCTTTTCCGTCTCAGAGGTTTGGGATCGATCGACGGCGAGAGTCCAGCCGAGGGCGTCCTCAGAGACTTCGATCTTGTAGCGATAATTGCCTTCTGTCGGGAACGTGAGCTTCGTTTTTGTCAAAGCGACGACGCGTTCGAGATCGACCTGCCACCATGCATTGGGTGCCGCGTTTGCCGCCTGCCAGAAGGTGGATGCGTTTCCGTCATTGCCCATCCGCGACGAATGCCCGGGCGCTTCGCTGCTGTTGCGCGTCGGGTTTTCCAAACCGAATGACATCACCGTCGCCTTCGATGTGGCGAGCGTGTCTGCAGGCTGGCCCTCGAAACGGACGTAGGAACGCGGCTGCGTGGGAGGCGTGCGGCCGACGATGAAGGCGGGCGTGCCTTTCGAGACGATCTTGATGGTGGCGTCGCGCAGTCCCTGCGAAGTAGCGCGGATGACCGTCTCGCCGGCATGGTAGGAGCGAAACTCGATCGCCGCCTGGCCGTCGCGGATGGTGATGTCGGAGTCGGGCGCAAAGGAGATCGAGGGGCCGGTTGGAAATTCGCCGGGACCGGATTCGATGGTGAGTGTGACCGGAACGGAGTTGCTCAACGGCCTGCCGTCTTTGTCCACGATGCTGACGATGAGTTGCGTGTCGTCGGTGCCATCGACGCTGGCGAGCACGGCCTTGTCGGCGGCAAGCCTGATCCCGGCTGGCGTGCCGGCCACTGGCCACTCGGGCGGCGGGATGTGGTTGTATTCGTTCCGGTACCAATACCAGGCGCGCTTGGGCAAACGCTGGAAGTCGATCATGCCCATCGCGCCGAATTTTTTCCCGGCGATGCTCGCGTGATCGAACGCGCACCAGAGCGCTTCGCCGCTGCGCCACGGGAACCGCCACGCGCCGATCTGCTTCTTGTCCATGCCGGGCACGGTCTGCAATTCGTTCCAACCCGGATCGAAGCGGCCGGGCCGCTCGGACATGACTGAGCCGTATTCGGTGACGACGCTCGGGATGCCGGGTTCCAGAAACAGACGTGCGCCATCGCCGTTGTATCCGGCGACATCGCCGAGTTTGTCGAGGTCGCCGCGTTGGCAGCCGCCGATGGCGGCGGGCCGCGTCGGATCGAGTTCGTGCGTGATCGCGACAAGCCGTTTCAGAAAATCCCGCACCTTGGGCATCACTTGTTGGCTCGAGAAAAAAACCTCGTTGCACATGCTCCACACGATGATCGACGGATGGTTGCGGTGGATGCGGATCATGTCTCGCAGGCTGTCGATCACGCTCTGCTCGAACTCCGCTTCGTCTTCGGCCTTCACCGGATAAGCGCTCGCGCTCCAGTAGCCGTCGGCTCTCTGGCCGCCCGTCCCCCAGAAACAATTCTCCGACCAGAACAACATGCCCTCCCGGTCGCACGCCTCGGAGAAAGCCGGGTCGTGCGGGTAGTGCGAGCCGCGGATGAAATCCATCCCGGCTTCCTTCACCATTTTCACATCGCGCTCGAAGCCCGCATTCGTCACCGCGTCACCCCATCCGGCGTGGTCCTGATGCACGTTCGCACCTTTGAAGTAGCGGTGTTCGCCGTTGAGAAAAAACCCCGCATCCGCCGTGAACTTGAACCAGCGGAAGCCGAGCGGAGATGTGAAATCATCGACCGCTTTCCCGCCGTCGAGCACCGTGGTTTTCACCGTGTAGAGATGCGGATGATCCGGATGCCAGAGCTTCGGATTCGCGACGGGTTTGCTCGTTTGGTCGAACACGACCGTCCCGCCCTGCGACACCGGCAGCGTGGATTCCATCTCGCCGACCAGCCTGCCATCGGGATCGAGTAGTTGTGTTTTCACCGTCGCCAACTTTTCCGCCTCCGAGTCGTTCACGATCTCCGTCTTCACATTCACCGTGCCGGATTCCCTCGACACCTGCGGCGTGGTCACGAACGTGCCGCACCAGGCGACGTGCAGCGGATTCGTGGCCACGAGAAACACGTCGCGGTAGAGACCGCCGCTGAACGTGTGCTCGCCCGCGCGTGGCGCGAGGCGCGCGTTCCAAAGGTTGTTGAGGCGGACGGCCACGACGTTGTCGCCGGTTTTCACGGCATTCGTCAGGTCGATCGAAAAACCGGTGTAGCCGCCGAGATGACGCCCGACCTTTTTTCCGTTGAGAAAAATCTCCGCATCCTGAAACGCACCCTCGAACTCGATCGAGACGCGCCGGCCTTCCCACGCGACGGGCACATCGAAATGCTTCCGGTACCAGCCGTAGCCGACCGGGAATTTATTGTTCGCGGCAAAGCAGGGCATGCTGAACGAGTGCGGAAGGCCGACGGCTTCCCATTTTGCATCGTCGTAGCTGGTGGCCCCGGCACCGGAATGATCGCCAAACTTGAACTTCCATTCGCGGTTGAAGTTCACTTTTTGCCGAATCGTCTCCTGCGCTTGCAGCAAGGGCGGAAAGGCAAGCGCCAGAAGAACAGGGATCAGAAGGAGTTTTTTCATGAGGGTAAAAGGTCGAAAGGCCCGCCCGTCTTGTCAGATGGAATTGCCCGGCGAAAGAAATGATGGCGGTTCTTGAGTCGCTGCGTCAGATACATGCTTGTGCGACTGACAAATCCAAGACGCCTTTTCCTCGCCGGCCTTGTGGCGCTTGCTGTCGGCGCGGCGGGAACGGGCTGCGCCACCAAGCGTCCGGAAACTGCTCCGATGGCCGTCACGCCACGGCTTGTCGGAACAATCGCCCTCGTCAACGAACCGCTCAAATTCGTCCTGGTCGATGTCGGCTCGTTGTATGTGCCAACCGTTGGCAAGGCGCTCAAATGCTTCTCAAACGGCACGGAATCGGGCGTGCTGGCTGTGTCGCCGGAACGCACCGGGCCGTTTATTTCAGCCGACATCGTCAAAGGCGCGCCACAGAAAGGCGACCAGGTTTTCGAATGAGCGCTACCTGGCGGGCGGCAGCGTGGCCGCGTTTGCCCAGTAGAGCGAGTTGACGAAGCGATCGTTGGTCTGCCGCAGCCGCCGGGAAAGTTCCGACATCAATGCCGATGCCAGCTTGTAGCCGATGGCCGGGTTCGATTCCATAAACGCCCGCATCGCTGAGTAATCGACGACCGCGAGTCTGACTTTGTCGATCGCGACAATGCTGGCCGTGGCCAGGCCGGCGTCGAAGAGATTCACTTCGCCGAAGAATCCTCCGGGACCGATTCGTCCCAGCAGCACCTCGCGCTTCTGCGCCATGCGCCGGGCATGAACGGTGCCGCTGCAGATGATGTGAAACGCGTGGATCGGCAAACCTTCGGTCACGATTTTTTCCTTCGGCGCGATTTCACGGATCGTCAGAAGATTGGCGAACGCGTGCAGTTCGTCATCGGTGAGGTTTTTCAAAAAAGAAACGGAGCGCAGAATTTCCCTGTCCATAGGGAGGCGAAACTAGCGGGTGTCTTTTTCAAAGGCAACACAGGTTATGCGCGGCATCATCAAGATCGTTGACTGATAGTTAAAGGCATTTACCTTAAAGGCCCTTAACCTTATGCAAACCCGTCAACCCACTGCCCGGCTCCGGGCCGAGTGCGAGAAGCTCGCGGACATCTTCACTGTTTTGCAGAGGCGGTTTCTTTTGAACCTGTCGAAGGAACTTTCCCGCGGCAACGTCTCCTTCCCGCAGTATTTCCTGCTCGGGTATCTCTCGCAGAAGAAGTGCCTGACGATGTCTGAAATCGCAAAGGCAATGAGCCACACGACGGCGGCCGCGACCGGCCTGATCGACCGCCTGGAAAAGATGGGCTTCGTGCAAAGGGCGCATGCGAGCGATGACCGTCGCAAGGTGGAGGTCCAGATCACGGATCGGGGGCAGGCTCTCGTCCTGCAAGTGCGTGAGGACATGGTGGACAACCTCTGCAAGATGATGGAGACGCTGAATCCTAAAGAGCAAAAAATGTGGCTTCAAATTTACGAAAAGATAATCACCCTCTGCCAATGCAAATGAGAAAACTGAACCAAATACTCATTCTTGTCGTTGCGGCGCTTGCGGGATGTCTCGCGTTCGCAGAACAGCCGCCGCCGCAGAGTCCGGTGACAAAGGAACTGACGCTGGATCAAGCGGTGCAGATCGCGTTGAAGCAGAACCCTGAGATTCTAAAGGCGCTGCAGGAGATTCAACGGACACGCGGACTGGTGATCGAAGTGCGCGCCCAGGCGCTGCCGAGATTGTTGTCCACGGGCAATTACAACCAACAGGACCGCGGGCTGTTTCGTGACTCCACCGGTGGTGGAACAAGCGCCGCGTCTTCCACGGCATCCAAGGCATCGACGGCGTCCACGACGGGAACCGCTGCGGAGAACGCCGCCTCGAACAACCAGGCATCAGCCGCGGCCCAGCAGGCGCAATCCGCGATCGGGCGGCTCGACAAGAACTGGCAGGTCACGATTGAAGGACGCCAACTGCTTTACTCCGGCGGTCAGGTTGCCGCGGCAATGCGCGCCGCGAAGTTCACGCAGGACAGCAGCTACTGGAGTTTGCGCGACACCATTGATACTGTCATCGCAAAGACGCGGCTGGGTTTTTACCAGGTGCTGCTCAACCGCGCGCTGATTACCGTGCGTGAGGAATCGGTGCAGCTCCTGCAAAGCCAGCTCGATGACCAGCAAAGCCGTTACGAGGCGGGAACCGTTCCCCGATTCAACGTGCTCCAGGCCGAGGTCGCACTGGCCAACGCGCGCCCCGCGTTGATCAGCGCGAGGAACGACTATTTCATCGCCCAGCTCGCGCTCGCGCAGATCCTCGGTCTTGGCGCGAACAAGGAGCAGCCGGGAAAACCGCCGGTCACCGCCATTGGTGAACTGAGCGTTGAACCGCGCGAGATCGACGTCGCCCGGGCGCTGGCCACGGCTCACGCGCAGCGGCCATTTCTAAAAGTGCAGCGTCTCGCAATCCTCACGCAGGCGGAGGACGTGAAGGTCCAGCTCGGCGGCTACCAGCCCAGGCTGGAAGCCAATGGAGGCTACGAGTGGCGCAATTCCCACGCTTCGAGTGATCTCACGGAAGTGGTCAACGGCTGGTTCTTTGGCGCGACCGCATCGTGGAGTATTTTCGACGGAGCCGCGACCTACGGCAAAGTGAAACAGGCCCGCGCAAAGCTCGAATCCGCGAAGGTGAATTACGACGACTCCGTGAATCAGGTGGACCTCGAAGTCCAGCGGGCGATCGCCAAACTTTGGGAGGCAAAGGAGACGCTTGCGAGCCAGCAGAAAACGGTCGAGCAGGCGCTCGAATCCGTGCGTCTTTCCCGCGAACGGTTTTCCGCGGGCGCGGGAACGCAGCTCGACGTCCTGAACGCACAGGTGCAACTCACGACGGCGCGCAGCACCGAGCTGCAGGCGCGGCGCGACTACAATGTTGCCGTTGCCGAATACGAGCGCGTGACCGCCACCGCCACGCGATACGCCGAGACCTTCGACGATCCGCTGACGCGCAAAAACAAGCCCGTCACTCCCCCCAAGAAAGCTGCAAAGAACCCGAATCATTCGAGCTAGCGGACACTCGTGGAGACCTTCCCGAACGAGACATTTCCCGCGTTGAGCGAGCATCCGTTTTGCCGCCACGCATTCATCAACCGCATCCCGAATCTGGACGTCAAAGTCGATCGCGAGCTTGCCTTGCAGCGATTGAGTCAATACCACGACGAAGCCCGCCGCGGCATGGGTTTCGCGCCGATGCTCACCTGCCGGCAGGTGCATGAAAACGGCATCGCGATCGTGAACGAACAGACGCGCGGCCCCGTGGAAGCCGTCGATGGTCTCGTCACGAACCGCGCAGGCGTCTCGTTGGGCATTTATGTGGCGGACTGCTGCGCTGTTTATCTGCTCGATCCTGTCCGCCGCTGCATCGGCCTGGTGCATTCCGGCAAGCGAGGCACCGAGCTTGGCGTCGTGCCGGCGGCGATCGAACAAATGCGCGTCGCATTCGGCTCCATGCCGCAGGAAATGGTCGTGCAGCTCAGCCCCTGCATCCGGCCGCCTTTTTACGAAACCGACTTTGCCGCCGGGATCGTGAACCAATGCCGCGCGAGTGGCGTTGGAGCCATCCACGACTGCGGCAGATGCACCGCGGCGGATCTGCAGCGCTATTATTCCTACCGGGCTGAAAGCGGAAGGACCGGACGAATGCTTGCCCTGTTCGAGCTGACGGATGTTATATTCGAGCGATGAACCGAGCGTTCGATCCCGACGAGTCGGAAATGATGGATCGCCCCCAGCCGGTCACAATCGAGCTGGAGGAGTGTCTGCAAAACATCCGCCAGCTCAATCGAGTACTTCGGCGCGTATCGGCTCGTGAGGGTCTTTCTGCGCTGCTGGCTCACGCCCGGCCGCCCCTACCGCATCCTCGACCTCGCCACGGGCTTCGGCGACGTGCCAAGGATGATTGTCTCCTGGGCGCGTGAGCGGAACATTCCGGTGCAGATCGAAGCCGTTGAGAGCCATTCATCCACACTGGAAATCGCCAGGCGGCACAGCGCGGACTTTCCGGAAATCACCTACCAGCGCGCCAACGCGCGCAACTTTACGAGCGCGTTCACCTACGACCTCGTCTGCTGTTCGCTCGCGCTGCATCATTTCAGCAATGAAGACGCCGTGCGCCTTCTCAAGAGCGCCCGTGAGTTGTCCCACGACCACGTCCTCGTCTCCGATCTGGAACGAAGCTGGCCCAACCTGCTGGCGGTTCGCCTCGTCACCGCCACACTGTTTCGTTCACCGATGACAAAACACGATGCCGACCTCTCAGTGCGACGCGCATTCTCCTTTCGTGAACTGGACACGCTCGCGCGCAGCGCAGGGTGGCAGAATTTTTGCCAGCGCCGCTTTTTTCCGGCGCGCCAGGCAATCTGGATGAGCGGCCGGGAGGAGGCGCCCGAAGTCGGTCTCAGCCCCGAGTTGGACTACGCAACGTAGCCGGGACTTCCAAGAACCAGATGCCATCCCGGCGTTTGGCGTCCGGCGGCCCAGAGTCTTGTTGAGTTATGACCGGGGCAGGCGCACGCTGAATGGCATGGCAAGTCTCATCCATCGCTTCTTTCAGCGCGGCGGAACTTGGATTCTGAGTCAGGGTGCATTGATCGCCACTCTCCTCATCCTGAGTTTGCGGTTTCCCGGTGCCAACACGCATTGGGCAGTCAAGCTTGTCGGGATGATTCTGCTCGGTTCCGCAGCCGTCGTCGCCATCGCCGGAGCACTGGCAATCGGCGCGAACCTGACTCCGTTTCCCAAGCCGCGAGAGAAGGGCAGCCTGGTGCAGGACGGCATCTTCAGGCTGATCCGGCACCCGCTCTACTCAAGTGCCATCGCTGCCGGCATCGGCTGGGCGTTGATTTGTGGAAGCTGGCCGGCGCTCGCCGTTGCGCTGGCACAAATTCCCCTCCTTCGCGCAAAGGCGCTTCGCGAGGAAAAGTGGCTGCGGGAGACGTTCCCCGAATACGCCGGTTACGAGCGACGCACCCGCCGCTTCCTGCCGTGGCTGTATTGATGACGAGGTTGCGCGAACACCGCCCGCGATCCCATCTCACATCCCGGCATGGATGCGGGCGCTCAACTCAAGCTTCGACGGCTTCCTCGGGAATGCCCTGTGCGATGAAGACCTCGACATTCCTGCCCGCAGAAATCCTGTGCAGGGTTCGGCAGATCGACGCGGCACCCCGCCCGGCGGCGTTGTTGAAGAGCGCAGTCACCGCCCCGTTCGAATCGTTGAGAAGCCAGGACCACATCTCAAGCCATTCTTCGACTTCGGCGGGGAGTTCGCGTTCGCCGGAAGCGGAGACGATCACGAGGTTGGCCGCGCCCGCCACGCTGAGCGATGCGTTGCGAACGTCTCGGATGTTCAGGACATCGAAGTTCCAGAAGTTTCGGATCGGTTCGCAATCCTTTCCAATCTCGTGCAAAAGCTTGTCTGTGACTCGCTTTGCATGGAAGCCGGCCGCGGCGTCTTCGTAAATGATCACGATGCGAAATTCTTCGCGGGAATCGGGGAGGATGGTCTCTGTGTCTGTGGGAAATGTGAGTGCTACCATAGGCGGCGAAGCTAAACAGAGCCCATCCGCCCGGCAATCGGGGTGCTCTCGCAACCTGCCCATCCGTTTTTCCCGATGGACGGTCAGGAATTTCCTGAGCTGCCCAACGACTCCGCTTCCGCCCATCGTGCCGCGAAGGCGGTGAGTTCCTGCGCCTTCGCGATCTGGAGCTTCTCTTTTATATGGGAACGATGCGTCTCGACGGTCTTGGTGCTGACGTGCAGCCGATTCGCAATCTGTTCGGTGGAAAGCCCCTGGCCAGTCAGGCGGAATATATCGAACTCGCGATCGCTGAGCCGGCTGACGGCCGTTCCATCCCCGGTCTTCTTGTGCCCGAGGAAGGTCTTGACCATGAGGGCCGAGGTTTTTTCGCTGATGTAAATCTCCCCTTTCAGCACGGTGCGGATCGCCTGCAGCAGTTTGGGGCGCGACAGGTCCTTGGTTATGTAACCGGCTGCCCCTGCGCGAAGCACGCGCTCGGCGAAGAGCGATTCGTCGTGCATGGAATAGACCACCACCGGAAGGTCGGGATACATCGCCTTGACATCCTTCACAAGATCGAGGCCGCTTTTGCCCGGCAGACTGATGTCCGTCATGACCAGATCCGGCTTGCACCCGGCAACGGCGTCGATCGCGCTTTCCCCGTCGTTCGCCGTGCAGCACACATGCAGGTCGGGTTCCTGGTTGATCGACAGGGAAAGGCCCTCCCGGATCATCGAGTGGTCATCGACGACAAGGATGCGCTTCTTATTGAATCCTTGCGAAACCGGTTTCGAGGATCTGGTTCCGGACTCCTGCTGTTTCACCTTGGACACGTTGCCACTCTATTTCCAAGTGGCCGCGAGTCAAAAATCATTTCCGGAAAACAACCGCCGCGAGACCGGTGCGGCCGCTCTGCTTGAGCCGGGAGGAGCCTCAAAATTTTCCGTGCAGCCCGGAGGCAATCAATTCATGCTGCGAGCGTGCCTCGTAAATCGCACTCCGCCCCCCCCTCACCCGACCGCGGCGCTCGCAAGGGAACTGACGGGGAAGCTTTGCGCGAGAGCGAGGAGCGTTACCGGGCACTGTTCGAACAGGCGGCGGATGCCATCGTGGTTTTCGACCCTGAGACGCTCGCCATCCTCGACTTCAACGAACAGGCCTGCCGGCAGCTTGGTTACACGCGGACGGAATTCGCGCGACTCAAGATCCCGGATTTCGACGTGATCGAGTCCGCCGCGAAAACCAAACGCCGTGTCCGGCAGGTGGTGCAGGGTGACGTTTCGGTGTTTCAAACCAGGCAACGAAGGAAGGATGGAGCCGTGCTCGACATCGAAATCCGCGCCAAGGCGATCCGCGTCCGAGATCGGACGTTGATCCAGGGCATCTGGCGCGACATCACCGAACAGAACCGCGCGGAGAAGGGGCTGGCCGCCGAGCGTAATCTGTTGCGAACGCTGATCGACCACCTGCCCGATGCCATTTACGTCAAGGATCTTGAAAGGCGATTCCTGCTGGCGAATGAAGGCCTGGCGCGCATCATGGGGGCCTCCTCGCCGGATGACGTGCTGGGCAGAACCGACGAGGACTTCTACCCCGCCAAATTCTCCAAAGTCTTTCGGCAAGACGAGCGGCGCATCCTCGAAACCGGTCGTCCCCTCATCAACAAGGATGAGCCCCGCCCGGCCCCCGACGGCACCATCATGCACGTCCTGACCACGAAAATCCCGCTCAAGGATGCGACGGGCAGCGTGATCGGGCTGGTGGGAATCGGCCGCGACATCACCGGGCGCAAGCAGGTGGAGGAGGCGCTGCGGGTGAGCGAGGAGCGCTTGAAGTTCGCATTCCGCGCCTCTCGGGAAGGGGTATGGGATTGGAACCTGAAAACGGACGAAGTCTTTTTCTCCGCCCGCTGGAGTGAGATGCTGGGCTACAAAGAGTCCGAAATCGAGCCGCACGTCAGCGCCTGGAAGCGCCTGCTGCATCCGGACGACGTTCACCGGGCGATGCAGCTTCTCGATCAGGTCCAGCGCGGCGAGCGGGATTACGTGATCGAGTTCCGATTACGGCACAAGGACGGACACTACATGGACGTCGTCTCGCGGGGATTCCCCGTTCGCCGCGAGCCCGGCGGCCCCATCATCCGGATCGTCGGGACGCACTTCGATCTCACCGAACGCAAACAAGCCGAGGCGGAATTGCGCGAAAGCGAGCGGCGCTACCGGCTGGCGGTGGATTTCACCTACGACTGGGAATACTGGCTCGATCCCCGAGGCCGGTTCATCTACGTCTCGCCCTCGTGCGAACGAATCTCCGGCCACACCCCGGCCGAGTTCGAAGCCAATCCCGGCCTGCTGCGCCGTTTGATTCACCCGTCGGACCGCGCCAGCTATGACAAACACGTCCGGGATTTGCGGGACAAAAGCAAACCCGGCGAAAACGAATGGCGCATACGACTGCCCGATGGCAGCCTCCGGTGGATCGCGCATGCATGGCAGCCGGTGTTTGATCAAGACGGCGGGTATATGGGCATCCGCGGCAGCAATCGCGACATCACCAAGCGAAAGCAGGCGGGGGAGGCGCTGCGGCAGCTCAACGAAACGCTCGAAAAGCGCGTCGCCGAACGCACCGCGGAGTTGAGCGAAGCGAATCGCGAATTGAATAAGGAAATCACCGAGCGCAGGCGACTGGAGCGCGAGATCCTCGAGATCGCCGAACAGGAGCGCCGTCATTTCGGCCGGGAATTGCACGACGACATCTGCCAGCAGCTCGTTGCTCTCACGATGGTGAGCGAGGCGGTCGCCTCACAATTCCGCAAATCCAAGCCCGCCGCCGCCGCCGAGCTCCAGCGCATTTCCGAGATGCTCGGCGAGACACTTCGAAGCGCGCGCGAGCTTTCCCGCGGCCTTCACCCCACCGGCTTCGATTCCGTCGGATTCATCTCGGCGCTGCGGGCGCTTGCCGAACAGACAAACCATCGCCTGCGCTGCCGTCTGCACTGCGTCCGGCCGGTCGGCATTTCCAACAAGCACACGGCGCTTCAGCTTTACCGCATCGCGCAGGAGGCGGTGTCCAATGCTCTCAAGCACGCGTGCGCCCGAAAGATCGTCATCGGCCTGCGGAAGCATCGCGACCGCATCGTGCTCACGATCGCCGACGACGGCCAAGGCCTGCCGGAAAAACCCGGCAGCGGCCTCGGAATGCGCAGCATGTCGCACCGCGCCAGGATGATCGGGGCGACCCTGGTGGTGGAAGGCGACCGAAAGGGCGGGACACGGGTTGTGTGCGCGCTCCCGGTCGATCGGTAGAAACCGTCGCCGGTTGCACCAAAGGCAGCGAACCGCGAGCCGTGGGTGAATGGGCGAACCCGGATCTGTGGACGGCGGGATGCGACGATTCCCTGCCAAAGCAGTTGCCAACTCCGCCGCATTCGATGTTACATGCAGACCTCAACCTGCACATCGCCATGAAACTCCCCTCCCCGTTCATCAAGTTCTCGCCGCGCTTCTCATCGCCGTGGCCGCGCAATCCACAGTCCTCGCGGACACCGTCTGGCTCTCCTCGCTCGACATCCGCAAGGCCGGGCAAGGCTACGGCAAACCGCGTGCCGACAAATCGGTTGGCGAGCAACCGCTCTCGATCGGCGGGCAGAAGTTCGAGCGCGGGTTCGGCACGCACGCGCCGGGCTCTCTCTACATCGACCTGAAAGGCGGCGTGGAGAAATTCTCCGCGTCCGTCGGCATCGACGACGAGGTCGGCAAGGGAAAAGGCACGGTCGAGTTTCGTGTCATGGGCGACGGCAAAGTCCTTTGGAAAAGCGGCACGATGAAGGGCGGCGATCCGGCAAAAAAAGTCGAGGTCGATCTGCGCGGGGTGAAAACCCTGTTGCTGCTCGTGACTCCTGCTGGCGACGGAAAAGAGTTCGATCACGCCGACTGGGCCGACGCGAAGTTCGAAGCCAGAGGCGTGCAACTCGAAACGATCAATCGCCCGGGCGAAGAAGCGGTGATCCTCACGCCGAAGCCCGCACCGCAGCCGCGCATCAACGGCGCAAAAGTCTTCGGCGTCCGGCCCGGCGCGCCTTTTCTCTTCACAATCGCCGCGACCGGCGGGCGCCCGATGGAGTTCTCGGCGGAAGGGCTGCCGAACGGATTGAAACTCGACCCGGCGACAGGCCGGATCACCGGTTCGCTGGGCACGAAAGGCGAGCACCTCGTGAAGCTGCGCGCAAAGAATTCGCTCGGCACTGCGGAGCGAAATCTCCGGATCTTCTGCGGTGAAGTGATTGCGCTCACGCCGCCGATGGGCTGGAACAGTTGGAATTGTTTCGCCGGGGCTGTCACCGACGAAAAGGTGCGCGCCGCCGCCGATGCGATGGTGGGCAGCGGCCTCATCAACCACGGCTGGAGCTACATCAACATCGATGATTACTGGCAGAACCATCGCGATTCGAAAGACCCGACGCTGCAAGGTCCGACCCGTGACAAGAACGGAAAAATTGTGCCGAACGTGCGCTTTCCAGACATGAAGAATCTGGCGGATTACATCCACGGTCTCGGCTTAAAAGCGGGACTGTATTCGTCGCCCGGCCCGTGGACTTGCGGCGGTTGCGCGGGCAGTTGGCTGCATGAAAAACAGGACGCCCGGACTTATGCGGACTGGGGCTTCGACTATCTGAAATACGATTGGTGCAGCTACGGCACCATCGCGGCCGGCGGCGATCCAAATGCGAAAGACATTCCGCTTTGGGGCAAGAACGCCAAAGACACCGAAGGCGCAATCTACCCGTATCGCGTCATGGGCAGGTTTCTGCGCGAGCAGCCGCGCGACATCGTTTACAGCCTCTGCCAATACGGCATGGGCGACGTTTGGGAATGGGGCGAAAAGATCGGCGGCAACTGCTGGCGCACGACCGGCGACATCACCGACACGTGGGTCAGCATGTCGGACATCGGCTTTTCGCAGAACGGCCACGAAAAATTCGCCGGCCCCGGTCATTGGAACGACCCCGACATGCTCGTGGTCGGGCGCGTCGGATGGGCCGCCAACACACGCCCGACGCGGCTTTCGCCGAACGAGCAATACACCCACATCAGCCTCTGGTGCCTGCTCGCCTCGCCGCTGCTCATCGGGTGCGACATGACGCATCTCGACGACTTCACATTGAGCCTGCTGACGAACGACGAGGTGCTCGATGTCAACCAGGACCCGCTCGGCAAGCAGGCCGCGCGCGTCTCGCAGGACGAGGATCTCGAAGTCTGGGCCAGGGACATGGAGGACGGCTCGAAGGCCGTCGGGCTTTTCAACCGCGGCGAAACCGAGGCGACAGTCACGGCCAGATGGTCCGATGTCGGCGTCTCAGGCAAACGCGTTGTCCGCGATCTGTGGCGGCAGAAGGACGTGGGAACGTTCGACGGCGAATACAAGGCGACGGTTCCAGCCCACGGTGTCGTGCTCGTCCGCATCCAGCCGGCGAAGTGAGGCCGCTGGCGCGGAATCAAACCAGCGCCGAGTGGTCGATCGTCGTGAGGCGGTGCCGCTTCGCGCCAAGCTTGGGAATGCAGTCGATCAGCGCTCGCGTGTAGGGGTGTTGGGGATTGTTCAACACCGTTCTGGTCGCGCCGTATTCGACAATCCTTCCGCGAAACATCACGGCGACGTTGTCGGCGATGTCGCTGATGATTCCGAAATTGTGCGTGATCAGAATGATCGCCATGCCGAGGCGCGACTTCAACTCGATCAACTGCGCCATGATCTGCGCCTGGATCGTCACGTCGAGCGCCGTGGTCGGTTCGTCGGCCACCAGCAAATCCGGCTGGCAACTGAGCGCCATCGCGATCATCGCCCGCTGCTGCATGCCGCCGCTGAGCTGGTGCGGGTAGTCGCGCATCCGCTTTTCCGGATCGACGATGCCGACGAGGTCGAGCCACTTCACGATCTCGGCATCCACGTCCTTCACTTCGGGCCGGTGCAGTTCGATCGCCTCGGCGATTTGGTTACGAATGGTGTAAACCGGATTCAGCGATGTGGACGGCTCCTGGAAAATGTAGGCGATCTCGCCGCCGCGGATGTCACGCAACTGGCGTGTGCGCATCGTGAGGACGTTCGCCCCTTTCCACAAAATCTCGCCCGACGCGTATTTCGCCGGCGGCTCGGGAAGCAGCCTCGTGAGCGCGAGCGCCGTCACGCTTTTCCCGCTGCCGCTCTCGCCGACAATCGCCAGCGTCTCCCCTTTTTTCAGCGAAAAGGAAACATCCTTCACCGCCTCGACCCTGCCGCGTTCGGTGTCGAAATGAATCGAGAGGTTTTTGAGTTCGAGCAAGGTGGTCATGAGGTTCGGGCGAAATGAATCGTGGAATCAGGGAATCAGGCGGATCAGGACACTAAATGAGCAACACCCAGTTCAACTGCTGCCGCACCGAGGCGCGCATCCAGCGACCATATCGGGAAGCCGGAGAGCCGTGCAGCCACGAGAAGCTGCACGTCACCCCACCCAATACCACGTCCGTAGAGCTTGTGTCCCTCGATGAAGTTCAGGCATTCGTCAGCGGTGCCTGCTGTCGCCTGCGGAAGCTGGCGAAGCGCGGCAAGAGTGTTCGCCCTGCGCGAGAGGTTGCCCGTGGCAAGTTCGCCAAGCACGAATGGGTGCGTTGCAATCGTGCCCAGACGGAGCGCCTTCTCGAACTCCGGAAAGCCGATTCGAAAGTGCTGCACCCATAGCGAGGTGTCGGCAAGAATCATTTGCCGCGTTTCGTTTCCGGGCGACGGCGCGGCGGCACGGTGAGTCCCGGCATGGTGCCGCCCAGGGCGGCCAGACGCCGGGCAGCCTCCCTTTCGATAAGCGCTTCGAGAGCCATGCGGACAAGGGCGGCTTTTTCTTTTTCGCCGGTATATTCACCCGCTCGGGTGAGCAGCGCATCGTCAATGTTCAGCGTCGTTCTCATGCATCCAGTGATGCCTCAATCATGCGATGCAGTCAACGCTGCCCGTCCTGTGCTGCGAGACGATGAAGACTCGCCGAAATGATAACGCTTCGGGGAATCTTGCACCGCAGACCGGTTTGCTTACTCATGAGTCTCCCTTTTCTTCAGTGAAAACGAAACATCCTTCACCGCCCCGACCCTGCCGCGTTCGGTGTCGAAATGAATCGAGAGGTTTTTGAGTTCGAGCAGACCGGCCATGACGTATTCCGATGGAATGAATCAGGAACTGAGCGGGTCGGGAAAGAAAAATTGAAAGCGCCCCGATTTTCCCTTCGGCACGGGGAAAAAACACGGATCTGAACCATGTAGAGCACCAAAGGTGCAAAACAACCCAGCCCAGGGCAACGCCCTGGGTTTCGATCGAAGAAATTTCCAGCCCTGCAAGGGCGAAACATTGACGGACACCCCGGCTATTGAAATGAAAAACCGTCGCATGCAGCGCCAGTCGATTTTCTCTTTGACGGCTGCAAGTGGCAGTTCCGCCTGCGATGGATCACTCGCGCCCCTCCCGGTGCGGCGCGAACGGCCCGGGGTGGAACGTCGTGTGTTCATGTTGGTTCAGGCTCCTTTCAGCGCGGGGTTTCTTCCGGGGCGAGGCTCTCCGGCAGCGCGATCAAATCCGCCAACGCCCCATCGGGCCGCCACACGACACGCCCGTCATCCATCATGTGGAGAATGACCCCGTGCAGCGAGCCTCGCAGCGTCTTCACCCGGTCGCCGGGTTTCAGGTCCGCGCTGCGGCAGAGCGCCTCCACGATTTCAACCATCGCCTCCCGGTCCAGCACACCGGCGACATAATGCGCCACCGCCGAGGTCGCCTGCTTGAGCCGCACCGCCGGCAGTTCACTAAAAAGGAGCACCGCCAGCCCGCGCGCAATGTCCGCAAACGTGTTTCCATTAAAAAAGAGAAACGGCGCGCGCCGGTGATACGCGCGCAACTCGTCGAGCGCCCCGCCTAGTATCTACTTGCATAAATATGGAGCGTAACAAAGATGGAAAGCATGCCCAAGCATGCGACTGAGATTACACTGAGCCGGGACGAGCGGCAGCAACTGCAAGCGACCCTGCACAAACCCAAAGGCCAAGCGCGCCATCTGCAACGCGCCCAAATCATCCTGCGCGCCGCCGAAGGAATGGCCTCAAAGGAGATCGCCAGGCAATTACAAGTGGGGCCGGCGATGGTGAGCAAGTGGCGCACGCGCTTCGAGCGCGAGGGCTTGAGCGGCTTGCATGATGATCATCGTCCGGGACGCCCGCCCACGCTCGATGAGGATGAGTTTCGCGCCCGCCTGCTCGCGCAACTTGACCGGCCCGCGCCGGCCGGGCACGTCCGCTGGGATGGACGGTTGCTGGCCCGGGCGCTGGAGGTGAGCGCGGATCGGGTCTGGCGGGTGCTGCGCACCCTCGGGATCAGTCTCAAGCGGAGGCGCAGTTGGTGCGTTTCCACCGATCCGCAGTTTGCCCAGAAGGCCGCCAACGTGGTCGGCCTTTACCTTGCGGCACCGCAGAATGCGGTCGTCTTGAGTTTCGACGAGAAGCCCTGCATCCAGGCTCTGGAGCGCGCGCAGGGCTGGCTGAAAATGCCTGGCGGCCGGGCGCTCACCGGCTTTGCCCATGAATACAAACGCCATGGAACGAGCACTCTTTTTGCCGCGCTCAATGTGGCCACCGGGCAAGTGCTCGGGGGCCATTTCAAACGCAAGCGACGGGTGGAGTTTTTGGCCTTCATGGACCGGCTGGTCGCCGCGCATCCGGACAGGGAACTGCACGTCATCCTCGACAATCTGAGCACCCATCGCGTGGAGCAGGAGCCATGGCGCAAGGCGCATCCCAACGTGCATTTCCATTTCACGCCCACGCACGCCTCCTGGCTCAATCAGGTCGAGGTGTGGTTCAGCATCCTTACGGCCAAGGCGCTGCGCGGGGCGAGCTTTCGTTCGGTCAAGGAGTTGATCGCGCAGATCGACGCGTTCATCGCCGCCTACAATGAGGACGCCGCGCCCTTCGAGTGGACGAAGGTCAATTTCCGCGCGAAGAGCTTTGCAGGTAAATACTCGGACGTATGCAAGTAGATACTAGACACCAGCTTTGGCAGCCTCGGCAGCGTGACCACCTCGATCGGCAGCGCTGCGGCCATTGGCAATAGCGTCGCCTTGCAAATTGACGGCAAAATTGTGGTAGCCGGAGATGCTTCAAACGGAAGCAATGTGGATTTTGCAGTGGTGCGATACACCGCTACGGGTTTGCTGGACACAAGTTTTGGGATCGGCGGCAAGGTAACTACTGCAATCAACAGCGGCGACGACGGTGCCTCCTCCGTGGCGATCCAGAAGGATGGCAAGATTGTTGCAGCAGGGTATTCGGATGACGGTGATCGGCTGTTCGCGTTGTTACGCTATAACGAGGATGGGAGCCTAGACACGGGGTTTGGCAATGGTGGAAAGGTGACTACGGCGGTCGAGGGCACTATTGATACCGCCCAATGCGTGGCGGTCCAGGAAGACGGGAGAATCTTGGTGTCGGGGCGTTCATCAGGCCCCGTATCAGGCACTGTAGGAAATAGCGACTTCGGCGACTTCGCACTGCTACGCTACAACACGGACGGCAGCTTGGATACGAGTTTCGGTAGCGGGGGCAAGGTGATCACTAACTTGGGCATCACTGAGGACATTGGCTATAGTCTGGCGCTCCAGCCTGATGAGAATATTGTAGTCGCAGGGAATTCATGGGCGGATCGCAGCGACTCCAGCTTCGCGGTGGTGCGCTACGTGGGCAACCCGGTCCCTGAGCCTTCATGCGTCCTCCTGGTTGTCCTTGGAAGCATCCTCACCCTCTTGCGGACTAGACGATCGGCATAGTTGTTCTAAGTCATCGTTTCAATAGAGTCGTTTAAGGCAATGAATGATTGCGGCTATCATTACGGGCATAGCCCATTCAGCCCGTCACCCGGCAGCCTCCAACCGCAAAAGCAGATTCTCACCTTCCATAACCACTTCCGCCAACTCTGGCCAGCGTCCATTCAAGATGTCGTTTGAATGAGCAAGGTCGTCGCGCAATGATTGGAGCAAACCAAAGAACCGTCGCCCTGAAGTTTTGCTTTCGAAGCGAGCCACGGCTGACAGCTCCTTGTCTTTGAAGAAAATCGTGGCCTTGTCACAGATGTAAAGGCAGTCCGAATAGTCGTAAACATTCGCCTCCTCATTCCGTTGCTGCCGCTGAGCGAAGGTCTTCTTGGCTTCATCAAGACGGGCCGATGATAGTAATTTTGTCCATGTTCCATCTGGAAACCGTTTCCGAATCAGATGGAGCATTTGCATCTCGATCAGCGAAATCAAGCCGAACAGCCAGAGTCGCACCGGGGTCTTCTGCAAGTCTCCTTTTGTGACAATAGCACCGATCTGACCCAAGAGCGTGATGAACAATTCGTTCCGCTGCCGTAGTGCCTGCATGGCGGCCAGCAAAGGCTCATATTCGGCCAGCGCATCGTCTTTTCGAAAGCGGATAAGACTCTGCCGAACTGAACCAGATTCGAGGTCCTTACGACGCACATAGCCGATCATTCGACCGTCTTCCCTAATCCCAACTACATCGAAGTTTCGGTCTGCCATCAATGCGAGTATCGGCCCCGCATCGCGATCTAAATCGAAAGAAACAAGTGGTTCGGCGATCTCACGAATGCAAATAGCTCGCTCGAAAAGCTGGCGTAAGTCTTTTGAGGTGGATTTGTGGTGTTTCATGCGTTTAGCTCTTCTTTATTAAGTTTACTTCTC
This sequence comes from uncultured Verrucomicrobiae bacterium, assembly GCA_963751395.1. GTDB lineage: Bacteria > Verrucomicrobiota > Verrucomicrobiia > Chthoniobacterales > Chthoniobacteraceae > CAVVUC01. Next base: position 1,831,304 of record CAVVUC010000002.1, read on the forward strand.
AGCGATGTCATACGGATTCTTACACCAGCCCTGTTTCACCTGACTCCGTAAATAGGCCGAAATCAGCTAAAACGAGCCAAATAGCGATGGACACGGCTATCTCGAATTTACATGCTGCGCGGTCAACGCAGCTCGTGGGACTCGTTCCCAAACTTCCCGGTTTGGGGACGCTCTCTTTGCCTTGAAACTTTGTTTGTATTTGCCCTTGGCAAGTCATCGCAGCGAAATCACCGGCACCGATCCTGGCATCCACTCGTGCGCCGAGCTATAGCGCCAGTGCTCCGGCGAGGCAACCCGTCCGCGCCAACCAGGGTTGCCATGCACCTTCTCATCATCAGCACTCCACCAGCCGAAAGCGCACAGAGCCTGTGCGGGAGGCATGGATTGGCCTCCTCCTTCCACTTGCGGTTTCGGGCCAGCAAATCAGTTCTTCGACACAAACCAATTTCGAGGGCGCATCTGCGTTGCGGTGGCTCTTTTTCCTGATCGCCTCGCTCCGCGAAGGCCACAAGGCGGGCGCGACAGCCAGTTAGTGCTGTGGCCCTTCGGGTTGCGGCGGCGGCTGTGGCGCGTCGGTCGCGGCGAGATACTGGATGTGGCCGCACTTGGTGCAGAATGTTCGCATCTGTCCAGCCTTGGGACCTTCAAGAACGGGTTTGGGAGCGGTCATCTTGCCGTTGCACATTTTGCATTTTAATCCGTGTGAAATCATGAGGGATCTTTCTTTTGAGGGACTGGGGTTTATTTACAATGAATCTTCGCTCTCAGAAAAGGAGAATCTATTGGGCGGAAGGAACGATGCAGATTTCTTCGTTTTCGGCGGGCAGATTGTCGGCTGGTTTGGGAACAGCGTGATCTTCATGCCGGCCAGGACTTTTCGAGTCGAGACCCGGCTGGCAGTAGAGCCGCTCGTGCAGCAGCAGGGCGGACTCAACCAGCTTGCGCTTTTTCGCTGTGTAATTCATCTCCTTTTCCAAAACTCTCGGCGATGCTCGGAACGACCACGGGGTTGGTGGTTCCGATGATGTCAGACTTCTGCGAGGAGTCCTCGCGCTTGGAAAATTTCACGCCGACGAGTTTGCTCACGCCGTGTTCCTCCATCGTCACGCCGTAAAGGACATCGGCTTTCGCGATGGTGCGTTTGTTGTGGGTGATGACCACGAACTGGCTCTGCGCCACGAACCGATCGAGGATTTTGATGAAGCGGTTGATGTTGGATTCGTCCAGAGGCGCGTCCATTTCGTCGAGCACGCAGAACGGGCTGGGCTTCACCATGTAGATCGCAAAAAGAAGCGCGACGGCCGTCATCGTTTTCTCGCCGCCTGAGAGGAGCGAGATGGACTGCAACTGTTTGCCGGGCGGTTTCGCGATGATGTCGATGCCGCTTTCGAGCGGATCGGATTCATCGACGAGCACGAGGTTCGCCTTGCCGCCGCCAAATAGTTCGGTGAACATTTCGGCGAAGTTCACGCGGACCTGCTCGAACGTCTCGGCGAAGAGTTTGCGCGTCGTCTGGTTGATCTTTGCGATGACGTCGAGCAGTTCGGTTTTCGACGTGGTGAGGTCGTTGTTTTGTTGTTCGAGGAATGTGTAGCGCTGCTCGAGTTCGTCGTATTCCTGGATGGCTTCGAGGTTGATCGGCCCCATCGAGTCCACGCGCTGGTCCAGTTCTTTCACCGTCGCCTCGATGCGTTCCCAGTCGATGGAGGTTTCCGGTTCGACGCTCGCGGACGGAGTCTCCGCTGCCGCCGGAGCCAATGGCTCTGCCGCTCCTGAAGCATCCGTTTCTGCTTCGAGCTTGCGCTGGCGTTTGCCCTGGTCGCGCAACGTGCAGAGCAGAGAGTAGGTGTCCGGACGAAATTCGCGGATGTCGATTTGATACCGGCGCATGACGTGTTCGCAGAGGTTCTCGATGCGCAACTGGAGCTGCGTTTGCTTCACCTCGTGCTGGCTCCGCTGGTCGTGGCATTCGCTCATCTGGCGGCGCATGATGCGCAACGTCGATTCGAGCGAGTCCACCGCGGAAACCATCGCGGAGCGTTCTTCGAGCAACTGCGCGACCTGCTGCCCGGCTTCGGCGGCCTTCCCGCGCGTGACTTCGATCTCGCCTTGAATGCGCGTCGATTCCTCCGCGAGCGTGGCAGACTTGGACTGATAGCCCTCGATGTCGCGCTGGCGCTGCTCGATCAGCTCGCGAAGCTCAAGCAGGCGGGCGTTCATCGGCTGGCGCTGGTTGTTCAGGCTGTCGTGCCGCTGCTTCTCCGTCGCGACCTTGATTCGCATTTCGTTGAGTTCGCCGATCAGCTCCGCCTCGTTCGCGCGCATCGCCTCGAGGTGCTTCTGCAACTCGACCTGGTGCTGCTGCAACTCGCCGAGGTTCGTGCCTGTGTTCGCAAGCTCGGTCTCGACCGCGGTCAGTTTCTCGCCCGCTTCGGAGTGGCGGGACGCAAGGGTCTCGCGTTCGGTGTGGAGATTGCGGCTCTTGTTCTCCGCGTCTCGCTGCTCGCGTTCGAGCAACGACAACTGCCCGCGCAAAGTCGATACGAAAACCGTGAGCCGCTGCACTTCATCGCGGGCCTCCGCGTGCTGCACCTGCGCCAGTTCAAGCTGCGAAACAGTGTCACCCCGACGCGCGGTGATCTCGCTGATCGTCGCGCGGACGCCGTCGGCTTCCGCCTCGAGTTGCGCGATCTGATTCTTGCGGTGGAGAACCGAGTTGGCGGCCTCGCCCCCCTGCCCGCCCTGCACAATGCCCTCGCGAGTGACGACCTCGCCGGAGAGGGTGACAAAATGCGGAATGTGGAACCCGGAATGCGGAACGGCCTGCAAAGCAAGGCGCAGAGCAGTTTCCAAGTCGGCGACAATCGCAACGTCGTCCAGCAGCACGCGGACAAGCGGCTCGACCTCCTCGTTCGCTTTCACTTTCTCGATCGCCCATGCGACCGCGCCTTCGGGCAGCGGCCGGTTCGTTCCGCATTCCGCGTTCCGAGTTCCGAGTTCGCGCAGCGCCAGCGAGGCGCGTCCGAGTTTCTTCCCGGCGAGCGTTTTGATGATCGACTCCGCGATCATCGTGTCTTTCGTCACGATCGCCTGCAGGTTCTGGCCGAGCGCGGCCTCAATGGCCGGGATGAACTGCTGCTCGACTTCGATGAAGCCCGCCAGCGCGCCAACGATCGCCGGCTTGAAGAATTCCGGGTTGTCGAGTCCGCGCAGCACGGCCTGCGTGCCCTCGGCAAATCCCTCGCCCTCGGCGTTCAACTGCCGGAGCACTTCAAGTTTCGATTCTTTCTCCGCCAGCGTGCGCTGCGCCGCCACGAGTTCGCGGTCAACCTGGTCCAGACCGGATTTGATGCTGCGCGTTTGAGCTTCGGCTTCGTGCGCCTGCTCCTGGCGGCTGGCGAGGGCAGCGGCGCTTTGCTCGACCTGTTGCGCCGTCTCTTCACTCTGCCGTGACAACTGCTCGATCGCCGCCACGATCTGCTCGATCTCACCCTGCAAAACTCCCAATCGTGACTGACTGCCGTCGCGCACGTTGGTCACGCTCGCAATCTCGCCGCGCAAGGAAGTGAGCCGGTTCTCGATGCGGTTGATGGAATTGAAAGCGGTTTGCAGCGCGTTCTCGGTTTCCACGCGCCTTGCGCTGACCGCATTGACCGCCTCCGTTTTTTCCCGGAGCCGCTCCTGCTCGAACTGCAACGTGCCGAGGATCTGTTCGAGTTCGAGGTCGGTGTTTTGGATCTGCGTTTCCTGCACGCGCAGCTTTTCTTCCGCCGCCGCAATGTCCCCCTCGTATCGCTCGATGAGCGATCCGAATTCACGCACTCGCTCGTGGTTGAACCCGATGCGATGCTCGGCGTTGGAAATGTGGCTCTTCAAATCCTGCACGACCTGGCGCGCCGCCCCGAGGTTGTGCTCCATCTCGTCGAGCCCGCGACGCTGCGCCGCAACGTCGGCCTCCTGATTTTCGATCTGCTGCTCCTGCTCGATCTGCGAGTCGCGCAGCCGTTCGATCTCGGCGATCGTCTCCGTGAGTTGCGCGTCGAGCACTTCGAAATTCCTCCGGCTCAAGTGCGTGTCGAGCGTTTTGAGTTCGGAGATGAGCGATTGGTAGCGGCGCGCCTTGCCCGCCTGCCGCTGGAGCGAGCCGATCTGGCGTTTCACCTCCTTGATGATGTCGGTGACGCGCAGCAGATTCGCCTCGGTGGCTTCCAGCTTCCGGAGCGCTTCCTTGCGTCTGCGACTTGAATTTCGTGATGCCGGCCGCTTCCTCGAAAATCGCGCGCCGGTCCTCCGGCTTCGAGCTGAGGATCAGGTCGATCTTCCCCTGCTCCATGATCGAGTAGGCGCTGCGGCCGATGCCCGTATCCATGAAAAGATTGTGGATGTCGCGCAACCGGCACGGAGTTTTGTTCAGCAAATACTCGGAAGCGCCGTCGCGGAAAACACGCCGCGTGATGCGGACTTCGTTCCATTCCACGCCGAGTTCCTTTTCACATTCGGCGAAGGTCATCGACACTTCTGCCATGCCGAGTCCCTGCCGGGAGTCAGTTCCGGAAAAAATCACGTCGGCCATTTCGCCTCCGCGCAACGCCTTGGCCGACTGCTCGCCAAGGACCCAGCGGATCGCATCGAGGACGTTCGATTTGCCGCATCCATTCGGGCCGACGATGGCAGTGACGCCTTTGTGAAAATTCAGGATGGTTTTCGCTGCGAACGATTTGAAACCGAAGAGTTCGAGAGATTGAAGATACATAGGGAAGAGGTCAGAACGGCACGAAATTATTCAGACGAACAGCTCGGCGCAAGCACAATATGTTGTGGTTGGTGAAAAGTCGGCCACTACTTATCGATTTTGTCTCACTCTTTGTGATGGATCGAGCAAGCGCGGCAAATCTGGCCTGGAAATCGCTTGCCCCGGCAAATGCGTTGCCAAGCTTCAGCCAGAAATAGAGGACGGGGGAACTCGTCCTTTCAACGCCGCAGCTTCACCTGCTCCAGTTCCATCCAGACGCTGCCGATGAAAATGTCGGCCTGCGCCTTGACGAGCAGCCGGTCGGAATCGTCTGACAGCCAGAAAAAGCCGCGCCTGAATTTCGGGTGCGGTTCCAGCGTGAGGTCGGGGTTCACCTTCTGTATCTTCACCTCGGTCTTGGTCGCGCTGTACCTTCCAGCCCCAACCTGCACGCGATCCTTCCCGAGCACGCGCGCGGTGACGAGGTAGGGCGTGGTTTGCGGATACAGGACCAGGCTGTAGGTATCGCCCGGGTTCAGCCGCTGGCTTCGAAAAAAAAGCAGCGCCGTATGGATGTCATACAGGTTGCGAAATTTGACGCGCTTTCTTTTTGCCGGTGTGCTGTCGCCGCTGGATTCCCGCCATCGCAACGCGCCTTCGTCCGTGAAATCAATGTCCGTGCGAACCGTCTGCCAAGGATAGACCTCGATCTGGCGGAACCCGATCGGACGCAACGTCGAAGCCGATGCGCGCGCGGTGTGCGTCGCATCGAGTTGCCAGAGCATTCGCGCAAGACCCGTGGTGCCCCCTTTCACATCGAACTGCAGCAGATCCGGCTTCACTCGCGAAAAGATCGCTTCGGCCGCGCCCGCCGTGATCCCCATCCAGCCAAGCGTGTAACTGGCCCGAAAAGTCTTGAATGGTGGAAAGCCGCCCGGCTGGGGGGGTGAAAGCGCGCTCTGCCAGGCTGGTTGGGCCGCGAGACAGTTCGCCGCGCAAAGAACCAGAACGCAGGCCGCGCGAATCACGACGAGCGCAACCGCACGCGTTCCAGGGAGCCGGAGGGAATCCACGCACGATTGGTGTTCGGCAATTCGCAGTAAATCCATGGCCCGCGATCCTGCACTATCCGCACACGGCTGCCCATTGGCAAAGTATCCGCCGGGGTCGAGCTGTCAGCCGGTTCGTATCTGGCGACGGTTTGCTTCGCGGTCACAATCGCGAGCGACGCGTCCTTTTCGAAATGCCGAAGCGCCCCAAGTGCATAACCGCACACGAGCAAGGCCAAAATTGCCGCGATCCAAAGCGGTTGCCGGTCTCCACTCGTTTTGAAAGCGATCGCGACAAAACAAAATAGCGCAATCCATCCCGCAATCGTCGCCGCCAGCACGCAGGCGTTCGTTCCAAACGGCGGAAAAAGCGAGTCGCGCCAGGTTCGCGCCGGAATCTTCGCTCCGGTCTTGTCGCGCACGAAATTCAGGTTCGCCCGCGCCTCGGGATTTGCGGGATCGAGGACCATGGCGCGTTCGTAGTTCAGAATCGCGCGGCCCGAATCGCCGAGCCGGAATTCGGTGTTGCCCAGATTGTAAAACAGATTCGCGCTGAAGTTGCGGTTGTTCACGAGCGACTCGTAGTTCTGTTTCGCTTCGGCAAACTTGCCCTGGTCGTAGAAGTGATTCCCCGTCTCGAAATCGAGCGGAGCGGCAGTTGCTCCGAGCACAGCGAACGCCAGCAGAACGAATGCACTGAAGGTTACTTTAAGCATTTACGCTTTCGAGTTTCTTGATTGTCTCCAAAACACTTTCGCGCTTTTCCATCGGAAACTTCGCGCCGCATCGAGCCGTTCCTGCGTAGCGCAATTCAGCGCTCGCATTGAATACCGACTGCACGCCATTCGCCGTTTCAGGATCGAGCGTGATCGCATTCAACACGTCATCAGCGCTGATGCTTGTGGGATTCCGTCCCGTTCGGCGTGCGGTCTCGATCTGAATGTATTTAGTGGCCGCGTCGAAAAACGCGCCGTATTCGACGTCGTGTTTCGCCAGAGTTTTCATCAGCTCGCTCTGCTCCCTGCGCCACTCCGCCAACTGCAACGCGCGGCTGTCGTTTCGCCTCGCCCGCTGCACTTGGAATCCAATGAAGCCAAGCAGAGCCAGCAACGGCGCGGCCTGCGCCATCCAAAAAGTGCGGCTGCGGTAGATCGGCTCGAATGAAGCGCCCCATTTTACCGCATCGGTGTGGATGTATTGAATGTCGTCGGCGCTGCGCGCCGTCTCCGGTGTCTGCGCCGGCTGCGCGGTCGCTTGCGGCGTCGCCTTCGCAACAGGCGCGGCGTTTCCGCTCTCGACCTCGATTGCATCACGCGTGCTGCTGCGCGTCACGTACTTCTCCGAGACGGGATCGAAATACGAGAACTCGATCTCTGGCAGAGTTGTCTTTTTCTCGTCCGGAATCACTGCCATCTCGAAGGTTTTCACACCGCTGATTCCGATGTCGTCGTCAGCCTGAAACTTTGCCGACGGCGGATAGCCGCGCCACCCGCTTTCGGCGACCATCTGCGGAGCGCTCACGCGGTCGAAATTTCCCCGGCCGGCGACTTTGAGCGTGACGGTGATCGGGTCACCCGTGCGCACTTTCTTTGGACTGGCCTGCGAGGAGAGTGTGAACTGCCCGACCGCGCCGGAGAAGCCTGCCGGCTGCCCTGCGGGGAGCGACTTCACTTCAAATTCGACCGGATCGCTCTTGATCGTCACCTGCTGTGTCTGGGCGAAGGGACCGAACGGATCATTGAAAAAATCGTCGAGCCCTCCGAGGTGCGGCTGCCTCTGCCGGGGCAGTTGCGCGAGGCAATGAATCTCCGCCGGACCGAGCGTGAGCTTGCCTGTTTTCACCGGCGTGATCGCGGTCTTGAACGTGACAAGATCTGTACTGCTTGCCGTCGCGCTGCGTCTGGTTCTGCGCGGGATTGGTGAGCTTCTGAATCGTGAAGCCTTCGCCTGGAATCGTGGGCTGCTCGTTCGTCTGCCAGCGAACCCGCGAATCGACATAGATGCGGAATTCGACCGGAATCGCCTCGCCGACGTACGCTGTTTGTTTCGGAACGACCAGCTCCGCGAATGCCAGTCTCCCGCCGGAGCCGCCCCCACTGCCTCCACCACCACCCACAGCGCCCGTGCCGACATTGAGCGTGACCGGCGAGGTCGCGAATTTTTTCCCATCGACCGTCACCTCAAGCGCCGGGATGACAAACGCCCCGGCACGCTGCGGAACGACGGTGTATGTGTGGACCACGCTCATCGTCACGTTGAAATTGAGCATCTGCACCTGCGTTGACTGCCCGCTGTAATTGATATCCAGGCCGCGCACCTCGATTCGGTCCGGCGGGGTGGCGTTGCGCGCGCCGCTGATCTTGAGTTGCAACTGCACCGGTTGTCCGACTGCGGTGGTCGTTTCAGTAAGCGATGCGGTGACGCTGACATCAGCAGCGTTAACAGAAATGCAGAAGCACAGCAGGCAGAGGGCGAGAACAAATCTGGAAACTGAAATCTGAAATCTGAAATCCATTACCAATCCTTTAGGACAGGGGTTGTCCGTTTTCGTTCAAGCTGCACCCGCTCGTCTTCGCCCTTCAGCGACTCAATCAGCGCCCGGGCCTGAGCCTCGGTCATCTGACCCGGCTCGACGGGAACGGCTGCTTCGCCCGTCGGTTGTTCGTTCGACTTTTCGCCGGGAGTGGACTGGGCTTTGATGTCGCCTGAGAGCTTCTTGTCCGACGGCGTGGGAAGCGGCTCGGGCGTGGAACCGGCTTGCGCCTTGTTGTCCTGCGGCTTGTTGCCCGCCTGCTGTTGTTGGTCTTGCTTCTTCTGTTCGCCATTCTTTGCCTCGTCCTGCTGTTTCTTTGAATCAGAATCCTGCTTCTGCTGTTCTGACTTGTCCTCCTTGTTCTCGTCTTTGCCCTGTTGGGATTTCTGCTGATCTTTTGATCCCGATTGATCCTGCTTCTGCTTGTCGTCTTTGGACTGCTCTTGCTTGGAGTCTTGTTGGTCCTTCTTGTCTTGATCGGACTTCGACTGCTGGTCCTGCTTTTGATCCTTCTGATCTTTCTGATCCTGCTTCTGGTCTTTCTGGTCTTGTTTTTGATCTTTCTCGTCCTGCTTGGGTGGCTCCTTCTCGAGCTCCTCGATCAACTTACGAACAACGTCGCGGTTGTATTCGGCATCCTTGTTTTTCGGGTCAACCTTCAACGCCTCTTCGTAGTGCTGAATCGCGTTTCGCCATTCCTTGAGCTTGGGATCTTTCTCCTTCTGCATCGCGCCCCGCTCGAAAAGCGTGTTGGCGAGGTTGTATTGTGATTTCACGCGAAGCTGCGGATCGCGCGAGCCGGCCATGGCTTTGCTGAAGGCGTCGAGTGCCTTGTCATACTCGCCGAGCTTGTAAGCAGCAGTCCCGGCGTCAAAGTGCAACGCGCTGGAATCGGGCTGCCGTTCGAGCTGTTTCTTGAAGCTCTCATACGCCCCTTTGTAGTTCTCCTTTCTGTAAAGTTCGACGCCTGTATTCGCCGAAAATGCGGCGCACGGGAAAAGCAGAACGGCAAGCGCGACGGCTGCCGAACGCGCGATGGCCGGCTTTGCAGCACCTGCTCGCGGACGCTTGCGATCGGTCAGGAGCAGTGAACTCCCGATCAGCAAAATCCCGAGACCGAGCGGCCATTGATACCGCTCGATCGGACGGCGCGATTGCCTCGCATCGATTTCGCGCTCCTTCATTTGTCCAAATCCTTCGTTGACGATTCTCTGCATGGTGGCGGGACCGTTCCCAAGAGGAAGGTAAAATCCTCCGGCGGTTTCGGCAATCTCGCGCAGACGGTTTTCATCAAGGCGCGACTTCACGATCTGTCCCCGGGCGTCTTTCACAAAGCTTGTGCCGCCCCCCTCGCCCGGCACCGGAATGATCGAACCTTCCGCCGAACCGACGCCAACCGTGAAGACGCGGAAGTTCGCCGCCTGCTGGCGCGCCGCCACGACGCCGCTCTCATCGAGTTCCTCGCCGTCGGTGAAGATGATCAGGCATCGGTTTTCGCTCTCGCCTTTTCCGAACGCATCGGCGGCGATGCGGATGGCTTCGGCGATGTTGGTGCCGCCGCGCGGAATGATGTCGGTGTCGAGTTCGTTGATCGAACTGAGAACCGCCGTGTAATCGATCGTCAGCGGTGCCTGCAAAAATGCGCTGCCCGCAAACGCAATCAGACCGACTCGATCGCCCGGCAGAATGCCGATCAAATCCTGCGCCGCCATTTTGGCGCGTGTCAGGCGGTTCGGCGCGACATCCGTCGCGAGCATGCTTTTCGAGGTGTCGATGGCGATGATGACGTCACGCCCTTTGCGTTTTGCCTGCTCCCAAGTGTAGCCGAAGCGCGGCTGGGCGAGACTCACGATCACACACACCAGGCCTGCGAGCAGCAGGAAAAACTGGGCGCGCCTTTTCGCCGTGCTGACGCTGCCGGCAAGCGCATCGTGCAGCCGCGAAGCGACAATCTGCCGGAGCAGTTCCCGCCTGCGCCGTCCGTTCCGGACGCAGAACGCAACGAGCGCCGGAATCGAAATCAGAGCCCAAAGCCAATATGGAGCGCCGAAGGTCATGGGGTGGGAATGACGAATGACGAATGACGAATGACGAGGCAATGACGAAGCAAGAATGACGAAACAGCGTTCCGAATCCATTTCGTCATTCGGTCATTCGGGCTTCTTTCGTCATTCGTCATTCGTGCTTCGTCATTTTTCATGGCAGCTTCCTCCAAATCGTTTGGGACAACATGATCTGCAATAGCATCAACCCGAATCCCGCCGTGAGGAACCACGGAAACAAGTCACGATACTGACGATATTTCGTCAGCTCGACGATCGCTTTTTCCATCTTGTCGATCTGCGCGTAAATGTTCTCCAGCGACTTCGTGTCCGCCGCGTAATAGAACTGGCCGTTGGCAATCTGGGCGATCTTTTTCAGGCCGGCTTCGTTGAACTCCACTTTCACATTCTGATAAACCGTGCGCCCGAATTGATCGACGAAAGGAAACGGCGCGATGCCTTTGGTTCCGGCCCCGATCGCGTGGAGCTTGATGCCAAGCGTCTTCGCGGCCTCCGCGGCGGTTTCTGGCGTGACCTTGCCCGCGTTGTTGTCGCCGTCGGTGAGTAGAATGATCACGCGGCTTTTCGAGTCCTTGCCCTTCAGCCGATTGCATCCCGAAGCAATCGCCGAACCGATCGCCGTGCCGTCTTCGACAAGGCCGATCTTTGTGCGCTCGAGGTTTTGAAGCAGCCAGTCGTGGTCGAGGGTCAGCGGGCTGACCAGATACGGCCGGCCGGCGAACGCGATAATTCCGATGCGATCGTTCGGGCGGCCCTCGATGAATTTCTGCGTGACCTGCTTGATCGTGTCGATGCGGTTCGCACGCTGGAATCCGATCGTGTAATCCTCGGTCAGCATCGAGCGCGACACGTCGAGCAGGATCATGATGTCGATGCCGCTCGCCTCGACGTGGCTGATTGTCTTGCCGAGCTGCGGCCTCGCAAGCGCGATGATCAGCAGCGCCAGTCCTGAAAAAACTAGCCCGGTCAAAAAATTGCCGCTCTTCGAAACCGCCACGCGTCCGAGGCTGCGAATGGGAGCCGTCGAGGAAAAGACGACCGCTGGAACGCCGCCGCGCTGGCCTCTAAGAAATGCGAGCGCCGGGATCGCGAACAGGAGCAACAACAACCATGGATTGCCGAATGTGAGACCGGACCAATCGAACGTCACGCGGCACCTCCTTTCACGAAGCGAATCGCCTCATCCAGCAGCCTCGCGCTGTCCTCAGCCGTCGCATGGATGCGCGCAAACTTGATCAAGTCGCATTTGTCCAGGAACACCGCGAGCAGCGCTTTCTCCGATTCGGAGAAACGCGGCGAACCTGAAATCGACGCGAGGAACTCGGGTGAAGTTTGTTCTTTGGCGTGCAGCCGGTACTGGGCCGCGACATAGCCGCGCAAAATGTCGGAAACCAAAATACTGAACTCGTAGGGATCAAGATTTTCGATGCGACTGCGGGCGTTTTCGAGACTCGTCAGTGCAACCTCGCGCGGGGTAGGCGGAGGGGCGGAGGGCTGATTTTTTCGCCAGCGAACCAACAACCAGACAGCCGCCAGCACGAGCAACAAAAGAACCCCGCAGGCAGCGGCCACCATCCACGGAGGATACGGAAACACATCAACCGGCGGCGCGATGTCTTTGATCTCCGGCAGCGGCGAAGGCGCCTGCGCGAGAAATCCAAAATCCAAAAGGCAAAATCCAAAATTCATCCCAACGCCAGCCTCCGTTCGCGCGTTTTGAAAAACGTCCTGAGCGCCGGCAGATAGTCCTCGTCCGTCTTCAGCGAAATCGTGTCGATGCGTTTCCGGCGCAGATTCTTGAGCAGTTCGTTTTTGCGTTTGCTGACCAACTGCAGGTAAGCGTTCCGCATCGTCAGGTTTGAGGTGTCGATCTCGATCTGCTCGCCGGTCTCGGCGTCCTCCAGCGTGACGATCCCGATATTCGGCAGATCCTCTTCAGCCGGATCGATCACCGGAATCGCAATCAAGTCGTGACGCCTGGTGGTCACCGAAAGCTGGCGGGAAAAATCACCCGCCTGGAAATCCGAGATCAGAAAAACAACCGACCGCCTCGTGACCACCCGGTTCAGATAACTCAGCGCCGCTGCGGCGTCGGTCCCCCGCCCTCCCGGCTCAAAAAACAAAATGTCGCGGATCAAACGCAAGGTGTGGATGCGCCCCTTTTTCGGCGGAATGAAATGCTCGACATGGTCGGAAAACAGAATGAGTCCGACCTTGTCGTTGTTTCGGATCGCGCTGAATGCCAGCAGCGAAGCCACTTCCGCGGCGAGTTCGCGTTTGCTCAACCGCACGCTGCCGTAACCGCCAGACGCACTTACATCGACGATAAGCATGACGGTGAGTTCGCGCTCCTCGGTGAATTTCTTGATGTAAGGGTGCCCCATTCTTGCGGTGACGTTCCAGTCAATCGTCCGCACCTCATCCCCCGGCTGATACTCGCGCACTTCCTCGAAGTTCATGCCGCGCCCCTTGAACACACTACGATAGCTGCCGGCGAACGCGGCCTCGACCAGCCCGCGAGTTTTCAACTCGATGTGGCGGATCTTTTTTAGGATGTCGTGGGGTGATTCCATCTACTTAGCGGTCATCCCGAGCGGAGCGCAGCGCAGTCGAGGGACCCCGTGGAGTAACAATTGGTTCACTTTTCTGTTTCGCACCCAAGTCCCCAAACATCTCTTTGCCGAGATCGCGCCAGTCAGGATTCATACGTGCTATGAGCGTTTCCTTTTTCACCCGGCTCCAACGCTTGAGTTGCTTCTCGCGTTCAATCGCGGTGCGCGGATCGGAAAACAGCTCGAAATAGATCAGCTTTTCCGCATTGTACTTTCGGGTGAAATAGCTAATCCTGCCGACGCTGTGCTCCCACAACCGACGCTCAAGGTTATTCGTAATGCCGATGTAGAGCACGGTGTGTCTTTGGTTGGTGAGAATGTAAACGTGGAAGTTTTCCGATTGCATCTGGCGTCACTCGTTATTTCACGGGGTTCCTCGACTGCGCTGCGCTTCGCTCGGAATGACAACGGGGAAAATCACGGCACCGGCAGCCCTGCAAAAACCTTCTCGATGATTGTCTCGCTCGTCACCTCCTCGGCCTCGGCTTCGTAGCTGACAATGACACGGTGGCGAAGCACGTCTGCTCCGACGCTCTTCACGTCCTGCGGCGTCACGTAGCCGCGGCCTGCGATGAAAGCGCGGGCACGGGCTCCAAGCGTTAGGGCGATCGTGGCGCGGGGCGATGCGCCGTAACGGATCATGCCGTTGAGATCGAGCTTGTATTTCTGCGGCTCGCGCGTGGCCCAGACGACATCGACGATGTAATCCTTCACGCGATCATCGACGTAGATTTCATTCACGATCGAGCGGGCGTGGATGATCTCCTCGGGCTTCACCACAGGGTTCACGTCGAGTCGCGGCGCGGACGTTCCCATCAAGTCGAGAATCTGCCGCTCCTCGCTCTTGGTCGGATAGCCGACCTTGAGCTTCAGCATGAAACGATCGACCTGCGCTTCGGGCAGATTGTAGGTGCCCTCCTGTTCGATCGGGTTTTGCGTCGCGAGAACGAGGAACGGATCGGGCAGCTTGAAGGTCGCTTCACCGATCGTGACCTGCCGCTCCTGCATGGCCTCCAGCAGCGCGCTTTGCACCTTCGCAGGCGCGCGGTTGATTTCGTCGGCGAGGATGAGGTTGGAGAAAAGCGGGCCGTGTTTCGTGGTGAATTCGCCGCTGCGCGGGTTGTAGATCAGCGTGCCGATCAAGTCCGCCGGCAACAGATCCGGCGTGAACTGGATGCGCTGGAATCCCGTTTGAATGGTGGATGCGAGCGTTTTCACCGTGAGCGTTTTCGCAAGACCGGGCACGCCTTCGAGCAGGACGTGGCCATTCGTCAGCAACCCGACCAGCAGGCCGTCCACGAGATTACGCTGGCCGACGACGACCTTTGCCACTTCGGTTTGCAGCGGTGCGATCCATTGGCCGGATTGTTTGACGTGCTCGGTGAGTTCCTGCGTTGTTGTAGTCATACTTTTTCGTGAAGCGCGGATTCTGACAGCGCCCGGGGCGGTTTTGTTCGATGCAAAATGCTCCGGCCGTCCGGTGACAATCAGCGATGCGGGCTGCTTGTATGCCTCAGCTTGGAAGTTGTCGAGATGCGCCGGAGCCTGCATGTTGGGCGACAGAATGCCTTCCGATCACGCCAAGCCCCATCCATTTCCTTTTCCTGTGAACAAAGCCGGCGTCCTTCAGGCCATCATCGACGCGCTTCGCGAGGAGTTCGAGATGGCGAGCAGTTCGTCGAAAAAATCCCGTGCTGCCGGAAACGACGCCGAAAGCAAAGCCGAAGGCAAATACGACACCCGCTCGACCGAGGAGAACTACCTTGCCGACGGCCTGGCGAAACAAGCCCGGGCCGCCGCCGATGCTGCTGCCACATACAAGAACCTCCCCCTGCGTCCCTTTGACGCCGGCACACCCATCGACCTCGGCGCACTTGTTCAGCTCGAATTTGCGGATGAGACGTCATGGTTCTTCATCGGCCCGACCGCCGGCGGCGTCGAAGTCACCTGCGATGGCATTCCGATCACCGTCCTCACCCCGGAATCCCCGCTGGGAAGTCAGCTCATCGGTCTCAAAGCCGGGGGCACCACAGCGTCGCCGAAAACGAAAGTGCGCGCTGTGGGTTAGAGAGTTCGCCCCAAAATTAACTTCGATTCGCGCGGAGGTTTGGCGAAAAACCACTTCGAAAAACGCGCTGCCTTCCAAAAGAAGGAGCTTCGGCAACCGGTTAGCCCGGACGGAAGAATTTCACCGCGCCGCTTACCGGATCAATTTCGATGGTGATGAAATTTGGCGGTGGCGCGCTCATGGCGTCTCCATCTTTGAGATTGTGCAGTGTCAGAAACCAAGGGCCGCCGGTAACCGGAAGGTCGGTGGAACCGTCGGGGCGAAACCGCACGGAATAGTAAACGTAGTTCGTGCCGGCCTTGGGAAGCGGGTCGCTGTAATCGCGCTGAGTGCGCTTGCCCGGATCGAGGATCGAACTGAGCTTCGACCCGGAATCCACCACGCTGCCTCCGGGAAGAGCCTGCACCTTTTGCAAAGGCACGGCTTGTTTGGCGCTGACGACATCGAATGACTGCATGGCTTGGAACCGCCATGATGACTTGTCGCTTGCACTCTGCCCGGGGATTCCGGGATCAGCGAGCTTGTAAAAGCGGACTTCGACCTGGCGGTTGCGGCTGATGGCGGTTTGCCGGGCCAGTGAGAGCTGGCTCCCGACGAGCTGCGAAGCCTGCGTAAGCTGCGTGCCGCGTCCGATCGAGGTGGCGGCGGGGGCGACGAAGGCGATGATCATGACAATGATGGCCATGACCGTGAGCAATTCGAGCAGCGTGAAGGCGCGAGTGTGAAGCGTTTTCATGGGGCGAACCGTTTGGTGCTGACGACGCGGAACTTGTAGTATTGGTCGATGTTGAGCTTGGGATCGGAGGGATTGCTCGCGAACAAGCTCGCGAAATCGGGAAGAGTCGGATCGTTCACGTCAATGTAGCGTTCAACGATCGCGCTGCCGCGATATTCGCTCAAAATGATGTCCCTGGCCCCTTTCGCGGATCCATTGGGATCGACAAAGACCGCAGGGTCACCGCTTGGATTTTTCTTCAACGTCTGCACGCAGATGTGGACGGTGTAGGTGTTCGACTTGGTCGTAAGGCGCGAATAGAGATCGGCGTAAGGTTTCTCGCGCATGTTGTCTCCGGTTAGTTTGTTGTTGTTCCAAAAGGCGGCCATGCCCGGAGAAGAAGCTACCTCCGGCGGGACGAGGTTCATTTCGCAAATCTGGCTGGCCGATTTGAAGACTTCGTTGTTCTTAAACTTGGTGTCGAAGTCTGCGAGCGTCTTTGCCATGTCAATCGATCGCCGCCGGGTGCCCGAGATGGTGAAAGGTCTGTCTGAATAGTCGCGCGGCTTGTAGTTGGAGGAGTCATTCACGGATAAGGCCAGGAACTTGGTGGATTTCATTACCGCCTGCATGCCCGTGGAGCGGTTGATGTAACTGAACGGCATGATCTGGTAGTTCATGTTGATCTTGCCATTGGTCGCGAACGGCTGACTGATCGCATAAGGCTCCACCACCGGCATCCAGAACAAATCCGCGAGCAGGTGATCCTTGGGTGACTGAATGCCCGGGTGCTTGGTATCCTCGGGGCGCGGATGAAACAGGAGGGTCTGCCAGGGAAGCCCGCGTTGCACGCCCGTGGGAATGGACCCAAGGATCATCGGCGAAGGAACCTGCCGGTTGGGCGAGAAATACGTGCTTGACGCGGCTTGTGCTCCCTTCTCGTAGCCGAACATATAGGGCAGGTAGGCCTCTCCCGTACGGGTGTCACCCTCATCAGACTTGTTGCAATAGGCACCGTCCGGTTGATCGCCAAAGCCGGTATCCCAATCGCCGGGACCGCCGTCCTTGCGCTGAACGCCCGTGCTGGCGGGGACTCGGCCCGGCACATTGGGCTGACGGTACTGCGGGACGCTGTTCGATGGATTCACGTACATCTTCCCTTTCCATGGAAGGGTGTCAGTGCTGAGAAAGCCTGCCGGCATTGGGGCCAGCGGGCCATACGTTCCCCCCATATACCTTTCGCCAACGGACATAAGCAAACTGTGGGCATATTGAACGCCGGAAGTTCCGTAGTCCTTGTGCGCACGGAATCTGGTCGCTGGAACGTCAATCAGCGATTCGACCAGGCGGTTGTCGCCGGCAGTGGGATCGTCAGCACTGTCCGTTGCGTTTCCATTGGCACCGGCAACCTCCAGCGCGATGACGGTATCCCTGGCCTCCACCATCGATCTCACGCCACCTTCCGACCCGGACAGATTGCGGCTGGTGAAAGCCGTGGTGAACCCCGGGTTCTTGAATGTGCCGGGTGGAAACTTGAGATGAATGGTCTGAATCACGGCTGTAGATTCTTCCGGTGAAATTTGCACTGTAACGTCAACGGCTGTGGAAATCGAAAAAGTCGCTCCAGAAGGCACGGGGATTTCCGAGGAGAGGAACGGATAGCTCGTGATAGCCTTACCGAGAATTCCTTCCAGGGCATGCTCCGTCCCACAAACATCGCGGCCATGCCAGATCTTCAAGTCGGGCGTATTCAGGTGATTGGTGCCACTCGCCGGAAAACCCAGGGGA
The DNA here is from genome assembly GCA_963751395.1 of uncultured Verrucomicrobiae bacterium. Classification (GTDB taxonomy): domain Bacteria; phylum Verrucomicrobiota; class Verrucomicrobiia; order Chthoniobacterales; family Chthoniobacteraceae; genus CAVVUC01. Next base: position 1,848,864 of record CAVVUC010000002.1, read on the forward strand.
GTGGAGCCCACCTTGAGGTTCTCCAAACCAGTAACCACGTATTTCGTGTAAGACCGTTTAGCTCCATTTCCGTGCATGGGACTCGCAAACTGAACGAAGAAGACCGCCCTCATCTTCGTCGCCGTACCCGACGTGCCGGCAGTCCCGAAGAAAAGGAGGTTTGCCGAGGAGATACTGAGGAAACGACCGAATCCTTGCGTCTGGTTAATTATGATCGGAAGGGCTTCGCCCGCGCCGGAAGCGGCATAAGTCGGCGTATAACCCGTCGCGCCCGCACTATGATCCTGAAGGTTCGTGCAGCGGATGTAATCGAAGATATAGGTCAGGATTTGATCGCGATCGGCACCATATTTGGTGACGAAGTTGCCGCCGAACCCCGGCACGTCGGTCTTGGTCAAGGCTTGAAGGTATTTATACACATCCACGTTTCTCCCCAAGTAATCGGCGGTTTGGCTTCGCGGATTGGAGCGTGTAAAAAAGTATCCCTTTCCCCCAATGGTCGAGCAGAATGCCAGGAGTTTGTCATAGGTCGTGCGCCTGGCATCTGTATCCCAGACGGGCCAGACGGCAACTCGCGGCGTATTGTTGAGTGTCGTTTCCGGCGCGACGCTATTGGCAGTAATGAAGAACCGCGTTTTTTCCAGGACATCCTTGGTGATCGTTTTCGTATCCTTTGTCGTGGAGGTGTTAGGGATGCGCGACGAGGTTCCGGAAGACGTGAGGTTCGGCGTGAACATGAGTTCATCGACGGAGGCGTAGAGCCGGTCGGTGTCCGTTGTCATGACGGGGTTCGTGCCGGGTACCTGTGTGGACCCGCCTTTCGAGCCGCCGCCGCCACCGCCGCTGGCCAGCCCGATACGGGGAGCGATATTGTAATAGGGGTCGAGTTTGGCGGATTCGGCGTATGTGGGATTGGCCGGGTAAGGCGTGGTAACCGGCAGCAGGGGCGGGTTCCATTTTGAACTTCCGAAAACCGGGCTAAGGCACGTCGTGGCAGGGTGTCCCGGATAACGCTGATACTCATGCTGCACAGGCTGACAAACTGCGAACCCTGGCGTGCTGGCGCTGGTCGTTCCGAAATCCTCCGCCGAATAGACGCGCGGCACGTCCCAGTAAGTCCCTTCCGAAGCGGTGTTGATGTTCACCTTGCAAGTCTCGTCGTCGGTCCAAAAAGCCATGCGTCCAGTGATCGGATTGGTCTTGCTGGCACCCGTCACCGTCACGCTGCCGCCAGAGCCCGACGCGGGTGCCACGGTGCCGTCGCGCAAGATGTAGAGCCATTGCACAGGCATCGGCGCGGGATTGGAGGTGGTGCCTGACGTGTTGGGCAGCAGGGCCGTCGTGGGATCCTCTTTAGATGTAGTTGTTGGTTTGGCTCCATTGTAACCCGGCGGGCTGGTAATACTAAACCCATCGACCAGACCGTCCGCCACCGGATCGACGATCGGATACACCGCCGAATAGGTGTCGGGCTTGGTGGTGTCCGGTTTGATCACTCCCTTCGGATCCGCGACAAGGACCGGCGCATTAAGGTCGCAGTAAAGTCCGGCGTTTGCGGACGAATTCCATTTGTCCGGCGGCACCTCATTCGCTGTGCCGGTCACGACCATTGTTCCCGAGGAATAGAGTTTGTAGGAGTACTTGGCTGCACCGCTGGAGTCAAAGGTGCGGATCATTCCCGGCTGCGAGGTCCAAGCCTTGATGCCGGCTCCCGGGTTGGAGGTTCCCGTGGTGGTGGCATCGACAATCTGGGCCATGACGACATTCACGGCGGAGTTGGCGAGCTGAACGGCGGAAGCTGAGCTGGCTGTCGTCTTTGAAAGGTCGAGTTGCGTGGTGACACTCGAAAGGAAGGCAACGGTAAGTCCCGAGATGAGGACAAGGAAGGCGAGGACAATGATAAGTGCCACGCCGGAATGCTTGTTGTCGGATAACCTGTTCATCTCTGGTCGATGGTCTATTTGCGGCTCCATTTTGCAGCGCGGATGCTTACATTTGTGGTGAAGACGCGGTAGCCAATATGCGAGGCGATAAGTGTCGTTTGAAGAGTTTTCAGATCGGCATCGTAGTTCTGGGCGTTCGTGAAAAGCGTGCTCAACTGCGAGTCGAACGAGGGCGGCGTTGTGCCTTTGGCGATCCGGCTGGCCGACGCTTCGTCGATCGCCACCAGGGTCACCTGCACCACGGGCGGCAGTTGATTCTTGGGGTTAAGTCCCGCGTCGGCATTTGTCGTCGTGGAATCATAGGAGTACAAAGGCGCGAGGGCGTATTCGGAATAAGCGGAGCCGCCGGAGTTTTTCTCGTTCTTTGAAAACTTCGGCAGCAACACCAGGGCGATCACATTCTCGGCAAGGACATGCGCCGGAGGAGTCGCGCTGGCCATCGGAACAGAAAACCAATCCTTGCCAGTGTAGAGTGGTTTTCCGGAAGTGTAGCTGTAGATCGAGAGACCGTTGGATGGCTGCATCAGTTCCATCAATCGGTAGCGATAACGCAGCGGCGGTGCCGTGGGCAGATTGTTGATGAAGTCCGGGCGTGTGTCCTTGTTGAACTCGACATAGTAGCCCCAAGTGTTGAGCAGGTTGTCCAGGCCGCCGAATTTGTCCGTGTCATCCACAAACCCGAGCGGGGCTTGAAAGAAGATGCCATGAGTCGGACGGCGGGGCGATGTCTTGCTTACCAGCGTCTGCGTATTCCCCGAGATAAATCGAAGGTCGGACTGACGGAGATACTTTTTGGGAGCCGTCGGGCTGTCGTAGTCCCAGTAGGTATTCAGGGTCGCCTGGCTCAGACGCCGCGTGATTGCCTCAAACCCCGCCGTCGCGCCGCTGAACTGCTCGATCTTCGCGGTCGCATACCGCCAGGTGGAGGCGGTCGAGTTGGTCATCGACACAAGGAGCACCGAGATCACGCTTAACAACGCGAGCGACACCAGCATTTCCACCAGCGTAAATCCCTTGCCGGAGCGCAAATCGTTCGAGGGATTGGGAGTCATTGCTGGTTTCGCGCCACGTAGGCGGCGTAATAGGAGACGGGCAGTTTGCTTGTCGCTGCGAAAGGCGACGGGTTGTGACCGGGATTGGATGCGATCATTACCGCAATGGTGGCAAGGTTTTCGGAAGAACCCGCATTCGGCAGGGCCGTCTTCGGGGTGACGGTGACCTGCACCGTGTATATGTAATCGTTCTGCGAAGGCACTTCGTTGCCCTGTTCGTCGAAGTAACGCAACTGCGGCGTGCCGGCGTTCGCGGTCAGCGTGGAAAAATCGGTCTGCTGCGCCTCATTGACGACGCGCTGCACGATCTGGGAACTTACCGTAGTGTCCATGGCCTGCCGGAAGGTCGTCATCCCGACAGGCAACAGACCGAATATCGCCACAAAGGCAAAGCTCACGATTCCAATGGCGAGGACAATCTCCACGAGACTGAAAGCCTTGGTTCGCGAGCGACGGGACAGGCCGGTCTTGTGGAGGTTGAGGACGCGCCGGGAACAGGCTGGTTTACGTTCCGGCTGCGGCGAACCCATCCGGAGCATGTTGGCGACGCAGACTCTAAATCGGGTGAACTGGACATGTGCCGGCCAGGGAGAGATGGCGCCCGGTATTGTCGATTGCAAGTGCGGGTAAGTGTTCATGGGGAGGCCAGGCCAGCAATCAAAAACTACGCTTTCATGCGGCACATTGCATTAAAGTTTGAAAGCAATCACTCAAAAAGAGGATGGGAATCATACGGGCTCCGGGGCTGCAAAGCTACCAAGTTCAGGCTTGAAAAAAGTTGGCGCACGAATCGCCATGGATTGAGTGGCTTCATCGAAAGTGACAATTTGCATGCAATTGCATTAAGCGCAACCGATATTACGTAGGATCAACAATAAGGCAAGACGGGATCGGGTCAACCTGTTAACCGCGCATCGCTGGGTGTGAAGGAAAGAAAGCCCGCTTGCTTCGCAAGCCGATGGGAGATCGTCGGTCAGCATTGCAGGCAAGTTTGCAGAAACTTGAGAGACTGCGGGCGCGAAACCCGAAAGTCGCCTTGGTCTTTCGCCGGACTTTATCGGGCATGGGGGCGGCGAAAACGCGATACGCCGTTTGTCGCAGCCCGCAAGCGTTCGGATCCGCAGCCGGCAACGGCCAGCCTCAACTGCGGCGCGGCTCCGTCGATGTCGGGAGGGGCTTGAACGCTCTCAGTAGGTGCGAGGGAAGGAGCTGGCCGGAGTGGAGAGTGCCCGCATGTATTGGGCACGCTCGAACGCGCTTGGGTCGGGACAGTTCTTCTGGCTCATGCTGCCCTGAAGCTGTGCGAGCGACTCATACTCGTGCGATTCCATCCACTCGCAGATCTCCTGTTCCATGATGCGAATGAACTTGATCCCGCGCCGCAAGAGCACGGAGCAGAGCATCGTCACATCGGCTCCGGCCATGAGCATTTTGACGGCGTCGGTCGCGCGATGGATGCCGCTTGTCGCTGCAAGGCTTGCGCCGATGCGGCCATACAGCATCGCGATCCAGCGCAGCGGAAGACGCATGGCCATCGGAGTGCTGAGCAGGATGTTGGGAGAGATTTCGAGTGTCTCCAGATCTATGTCGGGCTGGTAAAAACGGTTGAACAGCACGAGCCCGTCCGCTCCGCTTTCATCAAGCCATTTGGCCATGTGGGCGAAGTTGGTGAAGAACGGGCTGAGTTTCACCGCCACCGGAATCGACACCTCGCTTTTGACCGCGCGAAGGATGTCGAGGTAGTTCTGCTCGACGTCGGAAGAACTCGTTTCGGGATCGGTCGGGATGTAATAGATGTTCAGCTCGATCGCATCCGCGCCAGCTTCCTGGATGAGCTTCGCATAGCTCGTCCACCCGCCAAACGTGGAGCCGTTCAAGCTTCCGATGATCGGAATGCCCACCGCCTTTTTGGCCCTGGCGATGTTTTCGAGATAAGTCTCCGGCCCGACCTTGTATTCGCTGGGTTCGGGAAAGTAGTTCAGCGCCTCCGCAAAGCTGTCGGTCCCCTCGTTCAGGCTGTGATAGAGATCGAATCGTTCGAGCCGCAGTTGCTCCTCGAACAGCGAGTGAAACACCACGGCGGAAGCTCCGTAGTCTTCCATGAGTTTGATGTTGTCGAGGTCGTCGGATAACGGCGAGGCTGCGGGAACAAGCGGTGTCCGCAGTTTGAGTCCAAGGTATTTGGTGGTCAGGTTCATGGTTTTTATTTCGTTAAACTTTCGCTTCACCAACAGGTTTCTCCGCGACCGGTCCGGCGGGAGTTTCGCTTCGGGCCGCCAGGTGCTGATAGAGCGCCCATCGGGTGTCGGCATCCTGCTGCGCCGCCTCGAAGAGGCGCTTCGCTTCGCCCGGCTTGCTCTTGCTCAGCATCTTGAACCGGTTCTCCATATTCAAAAACTGCGCGACTTTCAACTTCGGCGCGGTCGAGTCGAGTGTGAGCGGGTTTTCACCCACCGTCGCCTTGTCCGGATTGTAGCGGTAAAGCAGCCACTGACCGGATTGCACGACCGCTTTCTGGTTTTGCATCGCCGTCGTCATGTTGATGCCGTGTGCGATGCAATGGCTGTAGGCGATGATGAGCGCCGGGCCTTCGTAAGCCTCGGCTTCCATGAATGCTTTCAGCGTGTGCTCGTCCTTCGCCCCCATCGCGACCGAGGCGACGTAGATGTTGCCGTAGGTCATCGCGATCAAGCCCAGGTCCTTCTTGCGTCCCTGTTTGCCGCCGGAGGCGTATTTCGCCACGGCTCCGCGCGGGGTCGATTTCGAGCACTGGCCGCCAGTGTTGGAATAAACCTCCGTGTCGAGCAGCAACACCTTCACGTTGTGCCCGCTCGCGAGCACGTGATCGAGGCCGCCATAACCGATGTCGTAACCCCAGCCGTCACCGCCGAAGATCCAGACGCTCTTGCGCACGAGCATGTCGGCGACTGCGAGGAACCGGCGCGCGTCCGGCGTGTCTGCCGATGCGAGTTTCCGCTTCACCTCTGCGATGCGATGACGCTGGTCGAAGATGTCGGCCTCGTCTTTTTGCGGAGCGGAAAGAATCGCGGTGACGAGTTCTTCGCCGACCGTGCCGCCAAATTTCTGAAGCATCTCGCCCGCGAACTGCCTCTGCTTGTCGATGGAAACACGGAAGCCGAGTCCAAACTCCGCGTTGTCCTCGAACAGCGAGTTGGCCCAGGCCGGGCCGCGCCCTTCGGCGTTCACGGTGTAAGGCGTGGTGGGCAGGTTGCCGCCGTAGATCGACGAGCAGCCCGTCGCGTTCGCAATCACCATGCGGTCGCCGAACAACTGGGTGAGCAGCTTGATGTAAGGCGTCTCGCCGCAGCCCGTGCAGGCGCCGGAAAACTCAAACAGCGGCTGCTGGATTTGCACTTCGCGCACGCTGCCGGACAGCACGTTGCGCCGGTCCATGTCGGGGAGCGACAGGAAGAAATCCCAGTTCGCCCGCTCGTCGTCGCGCAGCGGCATCTGCGGGTGCATGTTGATCGCCTTGAGCCGCGCCTCGGATTTGTTGCGAGCCGGGCAGACATCGACGCAAATCGCGCAGCCGGTGCAATCCTCGGCGGCGACCTGAAGCGTGTATTTGAGCCCCTTCCATTCCGGCAGACGCGCGTTGTTCGACTTGAACGTGGAGGGCGCGCCGGTGAGGTGCGCCTCGTCGTAAACCTTGCTGCGGATCACGGCATGCGGACAAACCAGAACGCATTTGCCGCACTGGATGCAAACGCTCGAATCCCAGACGGGCACTTCCTGCGCGAGGTTTCGTTTTTCCCAGCGCGCGGTTCCGGTGGGGTAAGTGCCATCGAGCGGCAGGGCGCTCACCGGAAGGTCATCGCCGCGGCCCGCGATCATTTTACCGAGCACGTTGCGGACGAATTCGGGCGCTTGCGGTGGAACCGGAGGACACATGACAACCAGGCTGCTCCCGACCTCGGCCGGGACCTCGACTTCGTTGAGATGCCCGATCGTACGATCGACCGCGTTGAGGTTCATCTGCACGATCTCGTCGCCTTTTTTTCCATAAGTCTTGCGGATGGAATCCTTGATCGCCTCGATTGCCTCCTCGCGCGGGAGCACGCCGGAAACCGCGAAGAAACAGGTCTGCATGATCGTGTTGATGCGGCCGCCCATGCCGCTCTCGCGAGCCACGCGATTCGCATCGATCACGTAAAATCGCGCCTTCTTTTCAATGATCTGCCTCTGCATTGGCTCGGGAAGGTGCTGCCAGACTCGATCCGCGCCGTAAGGCGAATTGAGCAGGAAGGTTCCGCCCGGCGAGAGTTCGCGGAGCACCTCGTAGCGCTCGACGAAAGCGGTCTGGTGACAGCCGACGAAGTTCGCCGCGGAGATGAGATACGTCGAGCGGATCGGGTTCGGGCCGAAACGAAGATGCGAGATCGTGACCGCGCCGGATTTTTTCGAGTCGTAAACGAAATATGCCTGCGCGTAGTTCTCGGTGTTTTCGCCAATGATCTTGATCGAGTCCTTGTTCGCGCCAACCGTGCCGTCGGAGCCGAGTCCGTAGAAGACCGCGCGGATCACATCGTTCGGCTCGATGGAAAATGAAGCGTCGAACGGCAGGCTCGTGCAGGTGACATCGTCGTCGATGCCGATGGTGAAATGATTCTTCGGCTCCGGTTGCCCGAGGTTGTCGAACACCGCCTTGACCATCGCCGGAGTGAATTCCTTCGACGAAAGCCCGTAGCGTCCCCCGACGATCTTCGGCGCTTTTTCGGTCCAGCCGGAACTCACGCCCTCGTAAAATGCGTGAACGCTGTCGAGGTAAAGCGGTTCCCCTGAACTGCCGGGTTCCTTCGTGCGATCGAGCACGGCAATCGCCTTTGTCGTCTTGGGAAGCGATTCCACAAACCGGCGCGAGTCGAACGGCCGGTAGAGCCGCACTTTCAGCACGCCGACTTTCTCCCCTTTGGCCGTAAGATGATCGACCGTCTCGTGAACCGCCTCGCAGCCCGAGCCCATCAGCACGATCACGCGCTCCGCATCGGGCGCGCCGTGGTATTCGAAAAGATGGTATTGCCGCCCGGTGAGCTTCGCGAACTGGTCCATCGTGCGCTGCACGAGATTCGGGCAGGTGTCGTAAAACGCGTTCACCGTCTCGCGGGCCTGGAAGTAAACGTCGGGGTTTTGCGCGGTGCCGCGAATCACGGGATGGTCGGGCGTGAGTGCGCGGGCGCGATGCGCGAGGATGTGCTGCTCGTCGATCATCTCGCGAAGCACGTCGTCGGGCAGCACTTCGATCTTGGAAATCTCGTGCGACGTGCGGAAGCCGTCGAAGAAATGGAGAAACGGAATGCGCGATTCCAGCGTCGCCGCGTGCGAGATCAACGCGAAATCCTGCGCCTCCTGCACGGACGCCGAGCAGAGCATCACCCATCCGGTCGCGCGGGCGGCCATCACGTCGCTGTGATCGCCGAAGATCGAAAGCCCCTGCGCCGCGAGCGAGCGGGCGGCGATGTGGAAAACCGTCGGCGTCAGCTCGCCGGCGATTTTGTACATGTTCGGGATCATCAGCAGCAGGCCCTGCGACGCGGTGAAGGTGGTGCTGAGCGCGCCGGTTTGGAGCGCGCCGTGGATGGTTCCAGCCGCGCCGGCTTCGCTTTGAAGCTCGATGACAGCGGGCATCGTTCCCCAGAGGTTCTTCCGGTCGGCGGCGGCCCAGGCATCGGCGGACTCGCCCATCGGCGAGGATGGAGTGATGGGATAGATTGCGATGACTTCGCTGAGCGCATACGCGACTTGCGCGACCGCTTCGTTGGCATCAAGAGTTTTGCAGGTTTTGTTTTTCATTTGGATTTCTGGTTAAGACCGCGCTTGCAAATCGAGTTCGGCGGACCACTCGTCGCCTTCCCACGTCAGCTTGAACCCGGTTCGCTTCGCGATCCTTTGCATTTCAAAATTGTCCGGCAGGATGTGGGCGACGATGCGCTTGAGATTCTCCACGCGCCCGATCCGGACGAGGTGCCGAAGGAGTTCCGTGCCGAGACCGCGGCCCTGCCAGAGATCGCTGACGAGGATTGCAAATTCCGCTTCGTCCGAGCCGGGAGCCCGGCTCAGTCGCCCGACGCCTAGAATCTCGTGCCGGCCGTTCGCCTTCTTGTGTTCGGCCACGAAGGCAAATTCCGTTTCGTAATCGTTGTGGCAGATCCGCACGAGACGCTCATGGCGGGTGCGCTGGTCGATGTCAAGCTGGCCAAAGTAGCGGTGGTGAACACTGTCTTCGGAAAGCGTCTTGTGAAACCGCACCATCGAGGCTTCATCGTCCGGACAAATCGGACGAATGACAACCTGCGTGCCGTCACGCATCCGCCAGTTCTTGAAGAACGGTCCGGCGTGTCCGTGAGGATTCGCGAAGTTCATCGGCTGGGGTTGCTGTTGCGTGCTCAACGAAGCGAACCGTATCTGGTAAAAACCAAGCGGGCTTAACTCATGTTGCCAAAGACTGCCCCTATCTTGTCTCGTGAGTCGCTCTTCAAAAAGGCCGTACGTCCGCATCTCCCGTTTGAGATTTGTCACTTGACCTCGAAAGGCACGCCGAAGAACTTCCACGCCGTGAATCAGCCAGCCACCGATACAGGACAGAATGCGATGGAAGTGTCAACGCGCTGGCACGAGATCTACGACGCCGAGGGCAGCCCCCGGCAGGCCTATCGCGGCGTGCTGGAACGGATTCAGCGGTTCCGTCCCCCGGAGTTGCGCACGCTCGACGAGCGCATGGAGGCGACGCTTCGCGAGATGGGCGTCACGTTTAATCCGAGCAAGAGTGACGAGCCCTGGACCTGCGATCTGCTGCCGCACATTTTTTCACCCGAAGACTGGGATCGCATCCAGCGCGGCACGCAGCAGCGACTGAAGGCGTTCGAGTGGTTTTTGCAGGACGTTTACGGGCCGCGCGAGATTCTGCGCTCCGGGGCGATCCCGATCCAGCCGGTGCTCGGCAGCCCGCACTATCAAAACGAGGCGATCGGTCTCCCCCGCCCCCAGGGCTCCTACCTTCACCTGAGCGGCATCTGCCTGACGCGCAATTCGCGCGGGGAACTCACGGTGAAGAACCATCATTTCAGCCGGTCGTCGGGCATTTCCTACATGATGCAAAACCGGCGCGCCCTCGCCCGTGTGCTGCCGGATATTTTCCAGACCACCGCCGTGCGCTCGCTGGCAGGTTCGCCGCTCGCGATCATCGAAGAAGTGCGGAGCGCGGCGACCGGACTGAGCCAGGAGCCGTCGGTTGTGCTGCTTACGCCGGGGCCGGGCAATCCGGTCTATTCGGCGCACAGCTTCCTCGCGCGCCGCATGGGCATTGCGCTCGTGCAAGGCGGCGACCTGCTGGTGCTCGACGACCGGCTTTACCTCAAGACCGTGCGCGGTCTCAAGCGCGTCGATGTCATTTACAATCGCGTCGCCGATGCCTGGCTCGATCCGCTCGTGTTCCGGCGCGACTCGATGCTCGGCGTGCCGGGCCTCGTCCACTGCCTACGGCGCGGAACGGTTACGATCATCAACGGCATCGGCAGCCAGCTCGCCGACGACCGCAGCCTCCTTTCGTTCGCGCCGAAGATCATCCGGTTCTATCTCGGCGAAGACCCAATTCTGCCCACGACGCCCACCTACTGGCTTGGCGACATCGACCAGCGCGAGATGGTTCTCGAAAACATCGAGTCGTATCAGATTCGACCGATCCTCGGAGCCGACCTCGCCTCCGCGGACAAACCGTCGGCGGAATTCATGGCGGAGATTCGGAAGGAGGCGAGCCAGTTCGTGGCCCAGCCTCTGGATCAGGGAGCGACGACGGTGCATTTCGACGACGGGAAAAAGGTCGAACTGCAGCAGGATCACATCGTCTTCGCGTTGCGCGACGGTGAGAGCTACGAGGTGTTTCCCGGCGCGCTGACGCGGGTGTTTTTCGGTGCCGGAGACAATCAGCGGCCCGAGTGGATCAGCAAGGACACATGGGTGCTCGGCGACACGTCGGAACATCTCTTCGTGCAGTCGCGTCCGCGGCGTTTCTCCGAGGCAAACCTGCCGCTGCGCGAGGTCACGAGCCGCGTCGCCGATTCGTTCTACTGGATGGGGCGTTACCTCGAACGGGCCCACCACCAGGCCTACCTCATCCAGGTCGTCGAGACACTCGAGACCGAGGAACTCAACTCCGCCGAGCGCAAACTTTACCGCCCGATGTGGAACCGCCTCCTGCCGCCGCTTGAAAGCAGCACGGGCGGGAGCCGCCGCAGCATGACCACGCGGCTGGACCGCTACAAACTCGTCCTGCTGCCCGAGCCGGGATCGGTGGTTTCGACCTTCTCGCGCGCCCTCAGCAACGCCGAGTCGATCCAGGAGGTCATCAGCCCGGAGGCCTGGGTGCCGCTCAGCAGTCTGCGCGCGCTTTTTCAACGCACGAAATTCAACGAGAAGATTTCCGAGGACGAATGCATGCGCATCGCCCGGCGTCTGAGCGAGACGGCCACGCGGCGCATCCCGCAGTTTTTCGCCATCGCGAGCAACACGATGCTGGCCGACGACGGCTGGCGCTTTTGCCAGGTCGGCGAAATGCTCGAGCGCGCGATCATCACTTCCAACTCCGTGCTCTCGATTGAAAAGGCGCTGACCCGCGAGGCGCAGGCGACCGAGATTGAGCTGTCCGCCTTCCTCCGCCTGCTCGGGACGCGCGACGCGTACCGGCGCGTGTTCCAGATGCGCGCGGAGCCGATTCCGGTGCTCGAGTTGTTGTGGCAGCACTCCCAGGCTCCGCGCTCGGTGCTGCGCTGTTTGCAGCAGTGCCTCGACCTCCTGCGCGACTCCGCCTCGCCGGAATCGCCGGGAACCGAGAAGGCGCTGCACGGGATCGAGGCGCTCATTCACAAGATCAAGCGAATCGACTGGAGCGACTTCCTCAGAGCGCCCGAGGACGAAGACGCTCCGGGGCGGTCCATCACCGCATCGAACGCGAGGCCGGACGCTCTCGGGCCGCTGATGACCGATCTGCTGAACTCGACGCTTGAGGTCCACCAGGTCATTTCCGACAGTTTCCTGAGTCATCAGGCACACATCGCGCAAGCGGTGCAGCCATATCTCCAAGGGCTTGAACATGGAATTTGAGATCACTCACACAACTCATTACAAATACGGCCACCCGGCGGCGGAGGCTTACGTCGAGGCACGCCTCACGCCTCCGAATCTCACCACCCAGACGGTCGTCAGCCGGCGGCTGATCCTGAATCCGGAAACGAAGACATCGAGTTACGTGGATCACTACGGCAACACCGTCGATTTCTTTTCCCTGCCCTACCGCCACCAGAAACTCGTCATCACCAATCACGCGATCGTCGTCACGAAACCGCCCCAGCGTCCGCGGGAGAGCCTCGAACTCAGCATTCAGGAGTCGCGCCAGATTTTCAGCTCGGCGCTGACCGACGTGTTCGACTACCTGCAGCCGACCGACATCGTCGAGATCGGCAGCGACGCCGTCCAGTGGGCAAAGAAATACGTGCCGGGCCAGTCGATGCTTGGCGAGGGGTTGCAGCGTTTGAACGACGCAATTCACGACAGCTTCGATTACACGAAAGGCGCGACCGACACCTCGACACCGCTCTCCGCGATTTGGAAAAACCGGAAGGGCGTCTGCCAGGATTTCGCGCACGTCGCGCTCAGCATTCTGCGCACAGCCGGCCTGCCGTCGCGATACGTCTGCGGCTACATCGAGACCGAACCGCCGCGCACGCCCGGCGGTCGCCCGTCGCGGGCGCTTGTGGGCGCGGTCGCCACGCACGCCTGGGTCGAGGTGCTCGTGCCCGGCATGGTGTGGGTGGCGATTGATCCCACGAACCGCCAGTGGTGCGACGATCGCTACGTCGCCGTTTCGTACGGACGCGACTTCCGCGACGCCACGCCGTTGCGGGGGACTTTCAAAGGCTCGGGCGGACAGAAGATGGACGTGAAGGTGGTCATGAAAAGACGCGCGGAGAAGAAGTGAAAATCAGGATTCATTACCGCACCGATTATCGCTACGAAAAAGCCGTGAGCTTCTCGCCTCACGTCTTCCGCCTTTTTCCCAAGGCGGATCAATTTACGACGCTGGAGTCGGTCTCCTTTTCCACGAATCCCGGAGCGGACGTGCAATATCGCAAGGACGTTTTCGACAACAACATCGCCTTTTGTTTTTACCCGGAGCCTGGCGCGGACTTGATCGGGCGTCTGGAGATGGAGCTGCGCCTGCGCGAGCGGAACGCATTTCACTTTCTCATCGAATCGCATGCGCTCGATTTTCCGTTTCAATACAAGCCGGAGGAATTGCGTGCGCTCACGCCGTATTTGAAACTCGAAGAAGGCGTCCCGCCGCTGACGCTGCCGTTCTGGAAACCGGAGCCGAAGCCGTCGGTCACCGCGCTCGTGGAGTTGAACGAGGCGATTTTCAAGAACCTGAAATACGAGCGACGGGACGAGGGCGCCGCGCGCACGCCGGAGGAAACGCTCGCGCTCGGTGTCGGCGCGTGCCGCGATTTTGCGGTGCTGCTCGCCGAAAAACTTCGGAGCATCGGCATCGCCGCGCGGCTCGCCAGTGGCTACCTGTGCGAGTTCGGCGAGGCGGAGAAACGCGCCGAGGGAGCGCTTCACGCATGGACCGAGGCGTATCTTCCCGGCGCGGGCTGGCTTGGCCTCGACCCGACGAACGGGGTCTTCTGCAACGAGAACCACATCACCGCCGCAGTCGGCCTCGCGCCCGACGACGTCTCGCCGGTGAGCGGTCATTACTACGACGAAGGGCGCGTCGCCTCGCAGATGACCGCCGCGCTGGAACTGTTGAAAACGGAAGAATGAAACGAAACGATTCGCTCGAAGAAATCGCCGGCACCGCAAGCGCGCGGCTGCGGAAGCACCGCATCCGCCTCACGCTCGGCGGCGAACCGAGCTACGTCCCCATTGATCCGAGCGGAGCCGAATGGCAGATCACCGCAGTCGGCCCGACGAAATTGCGCTACGCTTACGAGCTGGCCGGGGAGTTGATGAGCAACACTTTGAAAGGCGCGGTCGCCATTCTTTCACCCGGCAAATGCTATCCCGGCGAACCGAACCCGCGCTGGGCGCTGAACATTCTCTGGAACCGCAACAGTTCGCCGATCGATACCACCACGGCCAAAGATAAGGCGCCGACCGCCGCGTCGCTGTCCACCTTTCGAAGCGCCTTGCTGAAGGCTCTGAAGCTCGAGGACTGCTGGCTCCCGGCACGCGATGTCCAGAACGGCAAGCGCGTGATCTGGGTGCTGCCGCTCGATCACAGCGGCAGAAAGTGGCACACCGAAAAGTGGCCCTTCGGCCGCCGCCGGCGACTCGCGCTGCTCAACGCCGAAGGCCCCGCCGGACTGCGCCTCCCGCTGAATCTGCTGCCAGCCGATGCGCTCAAGCGCGCGCTTGTCGTGGATGTCGCCGAAGACGGTCTGCACCTCTTTTTCCTCCCCTGCTCCAGGCCGCCTTCATCAAACTGCTCGAAGTCGTGACCGCCTGCATGCGCGCCGCCGGCATCGGCCTCTACAAATTCGAGGGCTACATTCCCGGCGACGAAACCGGCTCGTGGTCGAAGCTCTCTCTCACTCCCGATCCCGGCGTCCTCGAAATCAATCTGCCGCCGTGCTCCGACGCCAGCGAATACCAGCGCTGGATGAGCGAGCTGGCAAAATGCACGGAGCGCGTGGGATTGCGCTCGTTCAAGCAAGTCACCCCCGACTACTCGATCGGCACGGGCGGCGGCAACCATCTGCTCTTCGGCGGACCCGGACTCGACGACAACGCCTTTTTCAAACACCCGCAATGGATCACCTCGATCCTGCGATACTGGCAGCATCATCCCTCGCTGGCGTATCTCTTCACCGGCGATTATGTCGGCCCGTCCTCGCAGGCGCCGCGCCCCGACGAATCGTCCCGCGAGCTTTACGACATCGAGATGGCCTACCGGTTTCTGGAACAACTCAAGCCGGGAAAGGATCAGCGCTACATCATCAGCGAAACGCTGCGGCACCTGCACACCGACGGCTCCGGCAACACGCATCGGAGCGAGATCAGCTTCGACAAATTCTGGAACACCGCTTTCGACGGCGGCTGCCGCGGACTGATCGAGTTCCGCGCGATCGAGACGCTGCCGAAAGCCGACTGGATGTCGGCGGTCGCCGTGCTCTGGCAGGCGCTCGCGGCGTTCCTTTTTGAAACGAAATTCACCAGGCCGTTGATCGAGCACGGCTCGCGTCTGCACGATCACTACTTTTTGCCGACGCTGCTGTGGCGCGACTTCGACGGCATCCTGGGCGATCTGCGCAAAGCGGGATTCCGCTTCGACGCCGCCGTGTTCCGCGCGATTTGGGAATGGCGTTTCCCCGAAATGCTGGCGTTCGACAATGACGACGCCCGGCTCTCGCTGCGCAAAGCCTGCGAAGGCTGGCCGCTCCTTTGCGAGACACCGCTCGAAGGCGGCAACACCAGCCGGTTCGTCGATACATCCATCGAGCGGCTCGAATTCATCGCGAACAAAGCGTTCGCCGAGAACCGCCGCATCTTCGTCCAGGGCCGCGAACTCAATCTCGATACACTGCCCGACGGCAGCATCGGCATCGGCCTGCGATACCGGCGCAGCGCACTCTATCCATCGCTCCATCCCGGCATCCCCCCGCACATGCCGCTTTTCCTGACGATCCTCCGCGGCAAACAGCGCCACGATTACAAGCTCGAACAAAACGGCCGTCGCTTCGAGTCGTGCGGCCCGCATCAAGCGCCGGCGCTCCTCGATCAGCCGTGCAAAAAACTGCGGCCCGACCTTCTGACCTGCGATCTCCGGCTACCGTGAGCGTGCCCGGAGAAAATACCGGACGCTTTCGAAACCGGGTTCTCGAACGCACAGCGTTCGCATAAGACTTCTCACGTGACCGGGCAATTCTGGCTTGGCAGGGCACATGAGTTATGCGAACAACGCCTCTGTGATATGAAACGTCAATCCGTTTTAGGCGAACAAAAACCACCTTCACGAGGGAAAACCACTTTCGCCTAATTCAAAGTTTTAGGCGATTCTGCGTCTCTCCCATGAACGAAGCCGTCGAATGCTCCTCTTGTCTGTGCGTCTCCCGCGAGGCGGACACGCGCAGTGGTCGCCGCTTGGAGTATTTCACGCTCGGCTGGAACGTCACCGAGGCAGCCATCGCCATCACTGCGGGCGTCTTCGCCGGCAGCATCGCGCTCGTTGGCTTCGGCGCGGATTCCGTCATCGAGAGTCTGTCCAGTCTCGTCCTGCTTTGGCGTCTCCAGTCACACGAGGCGGACGAGAGCCGCGAGCGTTTGGCCCTTCGGCTTGTCGGCGTCTGCTTCCTCATTCTCGCGGCTTACGTGGCGTTCGACGCAGCTCATTCGCTCATCCGCCGCGAGTTGCCAGACGCCAGCTTTGTCGGCATCGGCCTTGCCGTCGTCTCGCTCATCGTCATGCCAGTGCTCGCCCGCGCCAAGCGTCGCGTGGCCGCACGTCTCGACAGCGCGGCACTCGCAGCCGATTCCCGCCAAACCAACCTGTGCGCTTACTTGTCCGCCATCTTACTCGGCGGCCTCGCCCTCAACGCGGCTTTTGGTTGGTGGTGGGCCGACCCCGTGGCGGCGCTTATCATGGTGCCCATCATCATCCGCGAGGGCACACAGGCTTTGCGCGGAAAGCTATGCGATGACTGTCACTAACTCCAACGAATCGCCTAACTTGGGGGCGTTGGGCGCATGAGCGTGCTTTTAGACACCAATGGGACTTCTCGATAGAGACTATATGAGGCGATCAGGCGATGGCTCATGGTGGGGTGACCGTTCGCCGCAAGAGCTTATTGGCATCACAATTCTCATTATCTCTCTTTTAAGCTCGGTTGTATGGTTTGCACACGATCTTACGGGTGTCGGCAGCAGTGCCGACATTGAACCGAGCAAGCGGTCGATCCGCGTGAACATCAATACCGCAACCAATGCCGAATTACAGTCCTTGCCAGAAATCGGCGAGTCCCGCGCCCAACTCATTATTGCTCATAGACCCTACCAATCTGTCGATGAGCTTGCGAAGCTGCACGGTATTGGAGCCTCTCTCACAGAGGATTTGCGTCCATTCTTGAAGACCGATGGACGAACTGAGAAGCTCAAGCCAGCACAATGAATGCGCCTAACGAGCTACAGCGAACCCGGCGGGAGCGTCGCGGTTGTAATCCACACGTCCCGTGGGCCGGGTCGCCGAGCCTGGGTCGTTAGCCCGAAACCATTTTTATGCTGAACAAGAACGTAATACACTGCGGCGATGCCCTCGACCTGCTAAGGAAAGTCGATGACGAGACGGTTGACCTGATTGTTTGTGACGGCCCATACGGTGTTACTCAGAACGATTGGGACAAGATTCCGTCGATTCAAGAGTACAACCTTGATCTGATTAGGCGATTCACCCCGAAGCTCAAAGACGGAGGAGCACTTTACCTCTTTGGCAAGCCGGATTGCGTGGACTTCGTTGACTACCGCCCTTTTCTAAATCTCAGGTCGAAAATCATATGGTATCAACCGAGTCGGTTGGCCCAAGGGCGGCTGAATTTCACGAACAACTACGACGTGATTTGCTATTTCATCAAGGGCAAGCGCCCGAGGTGCTACAATCTCGACGCCATACGAGTGGCTCAACTCGTCGAACTCGAACATCGGCTACGGTGCGAGAGGGTTCCATCTGTCACGAACGGACAGTATGGAAAGACCAAGTTCAACGAACATGGAAAGAATCCCGGTGATGTGTGGGGTGACGTAAAGCAACTAACCTACAAGTCCAAGGAGCTTGTCTCGCGCGAAGCGCTCAATACTATCCAGAAGCCGGAGAGACTGGTTGAAAGGATCGTCTTGGCCAGTTCAAATCCCGGAGATTTGGTTCTCGATCCGTTTGCCGGAGTGGGAACCTGTCCCATCGTGTGCATGAAGAACAGCCGCGATTTCATGGCCTTTGAGCTGGAGCCTCAGTTTGTCGCCGCCGCGGAGCAAAGGCTTGCCGGTTTGGATGGGGGACAGAAGATCATCGAATTCTCATATGGCACGTGAAATCTACCGCAGGATCATCTAATTAGTCCTGAAGGCAGCAGATCTCGCCCGGTCTGTTGGGATTGCGAATCTGCTACAGCCAGGGCTGGTAAAGGAAATGATCATTGCGGACATCCTGGGGCACGAATTGATCACAACCAAGAGGCATGCCGACGCACATGACCCGAATGACGCGAATCTGCTCTACGAGTATCTGTCATGTAAGGAAGGAGGCTCCGGTCAAATCGACCGGATGTTCAAGGAACCTGAAGACAAGCGAGAGGAGTCTCTGAACCGGATTAGGCGGAATGAGAAGG
Source organism: uncultured Verrucomicrobiae bacterium (assembly GCA_963751395.1). Taxonomy (GTDB): domain Bacteria; phylum Verrucomicrobiota; class Verrucomicrobiia; order Chthoniobacterales; family Chthoniobacteraceae; genus CAVVUC01. Next base: position 1,867,248 of record CAVVUC010000002.1, read on the forward strand.
TGTATTTCGCGGTTTTCTACCAGGCAAACCAAACGAAGGCAAAAGTGATTTACGAACTTGAACCAGAAGTAGTGGTGGAGGAAACGGAAAGGCAACTTGATCGAAGCCGGAACGCTATTTCACACGTGGGATTCTCGGAGGCATGGGCAAAGAGCAATGGTAAACTTGTTTACGAAGACAAGGGCTAACACCAAAGGGTGCAACGGAGGCGAGGCACGAGCCCTCCGACGCACCCCTGGTTGAACAAGCCCGCGAATAAGGTGGCGCGGCCTTATCCTTCTTATGTTTTCCGGCTCGCTCCGAGTGGAGCCGTAAGCGTCTGCCGGGGTTCCCCTTGACACGATGCTTCGCAAGGTCTGATCCGGAAGCATAGGCGTGATAGCCCGATGGGCTACGACGCTTACGCTGCGGCGCGTCGATCGGCGCGCTTCTGCGCCTTTGCCCAAGCCTCCGGCGTGAGGTCTTTGACCTGCCAGTTGGTCATCGAGGGCAGGCGCGTGAACACGTCCCGGAGATAGGCGAACGGGTCGATATTCCGACGCCGGCAGCTCTCGATGACGGTGTAGAGGATGGCGCTGCGACCGCCGGCCTTGGCTTCCCCGATGAACAGCCAGTTCTTCTTTCCCACGGCCGTGGGCCGGATGGCGTTTTCGATGCGGTTGTTGTCGATCTCCAGACGGCCATCTTCGAGGAAGACGAGCAGCGAGGGCCATTGATTGAGCGCGTAGTCGATGGCTTTGCCCATGAGGCTGCGGGGCAGGTAGCGGTGCCGGGTTTTCAACCGCACCAGGGCACGGTGCAGCCGCATCAGCACAGGCCGGCTGAGACTCGCGCGTTCGGCTTGCCGCAGCCTTGGTCCGGCCCGCGCCTTCCTGAGTTTGGCTTCGAGGGCGTATAGGTTTTGAAAGTGTCTTAAGAACCAGCCCGCGACCTTCGGTGCCTGCTCCTGGGCGTCGTAAAATTTGCGCCTCACATGGGCCGCGCAGCCTGCGAGCAGGATCTTTTCACCGCGGCGTCTGGCAAAGCAGTCGTAGGCCTCATAGCCATCGCACTGGATGGTGCCGCTGAAGTCTGCGGGGATGATGTTATCCAGGCATGCCGCCGCACGGCTTGTCTCCCAGTGGAAGATGACATCGCCCCGCGGCGCGCCATAGGTCCAGAGATAACCCAGCTTCGTCCGGCCATTGCCCGGCGCAAGATAGCGGATGGGTGTTTCATCCACTTGCAAGTAGCCGCTGCTAACAACCTCCTGCCGGATTTGTTGGTAAATGGGCTGCAACCACTCCGCGGCCAGGCCGACCCATTCGGCCATCGTTTGCCGCGGCAGCCAGACTTGATGGCGCGACCAGTAGATCGACTCCTGCCGGTAGAGTGGAAGATGGTCGCAATACTTGCTCACGACGATTTGCGCGAGTAATCCGGGAGCTGCGATGCTGCGTTCCAGGAGCGAGTCCGGCAACGGTGCCATGACTGGCACGGCGTCCAACAAACCACGCTGCACATACTTCGGGCGCACCGTGCGACGGCAAAGGAAGCGCGCCGGTTCGTAGTCGAGCCGCTCGCTGACTTCTTCACCGATGCGCCGCCAGTCCTGCGGAGCCAGCTTGACCGGCTCAGGGACGATGACTTCTTCAATCACCGGCAGATGCTCCGGCAGCCGTGGACCGCGTTCACGCGGAGGCGATTGGCCCGTCGAGCGCCGTGGAGCCTCCTCGGCCACAGGCTCGGGAGATTTTCCCGGCTCGTCCATGCCTTGCAAGAGCAGCAGAAGTTGCGCGGGATCGAGCTTCTCACTCTGCGAGCCAAAGACCCTGCGCACAAGCAGGTCGATCTTTTGTTCCAGCAATGCAATCCTTGCATTGGCGAGCGCAAGCTGCTCATTACTCCGCCGGAGTTGCTCGTCTCTTTCTTGAAGCTCTTTGGTTAACTCTTCTTCGCGCGGGCTCATCAAGGTTGGGCACAGGAATAGCAACTCTTTGTCACCTGGCCAAGAGTTATCTTATGTGTTTAGTTACTTACTTAACGATCTGTCACCTCAAGCATCCCGGGATGCTTCAGAACTTACTCCCGCTCATACCAAGGCCTTAGCTTCGCCCCGCGCAAATCAATGCCATCGGTCAGCATCGCCAGCGCCCCGGGCGCAAGCTTCAGCTTCACCGTCCCGGGATCGGACACCCTCGGCCATGAGAAGGTTCCCTTCTCCAGCCGCTTGATTAGCAGCCATAGCCCAGTGCCATCAAAGTAAAGGATCTTCAGCCGACTGTGACGGCGGTTGGTAAAGACAAAGAGCGCCCCCTGGCGAAGGTCTTCGCCCAGACGCTCGCTCACCAGACCTTCCAGCCCGCTGAAGCTCTTGCGCAAGTCCACCGGCTCCAGCGCCACAAACACCTTTAACCCTCCGGTAAAGCTCAGCATCGGGCGCGGGAACTTTGTGCAACCATGACCACCACTTCCGCCGCAAGGCGCATCTGCACCGGCGTCTGCACGCACATCCGGCTCCCGCCGGGCAGTTCGATCCACAGCCCGCCCACACCAGTTGCCCGCAGCACGGGCGGCGCTTCACCGGGATCGCCTCCTTCGACCACCGCTTCAAACAAACGCACCGCACCGGGCTGCGCCATCACCGTGCCATCTTGACGTCCGCCACGCGTCCTGCGACGACGCTGCACCCAGTTTTGAAAACTCGAATACTTCACCCCCGTCAACCGCGCAAACTGCGCCCCGCTCATGCCACTCTTCTCAAACTCATCCAGCAGTGCCTCGCGCCGCTTCGGCTTCAGCCACACGCGTCCCCGTTTGTCGCGTCTCAAAATCTCTGAAGTCTCCAATGCCGCTGTGGTAGATTGCATAACCCACAGCCTCCGCAATCTCCCACCTCATCGTCCAGTGGAGCCACGGCGGACGCTTACGTGGAGCCAACTGAACCGGTTCGAGCAAAGCCCTGGCATCCCGGCGTGGCCGGTTTTGGATCCTGTCCTCTGGCGCGACGGTAATTTCCAGGCCGCTGTTCGCCCTACTCCGAAAATAGATCAGGAAGTCATGGGAATGGGGGTGAGTGCGACTTGGTAGCCGAGGTTTTGGAGGCGGCTGGTGAGGCGCGCGATGATCTGCCCTGAATTGCGGCGCTCGAAGTAGTCGGCACCGAGGTCTTGCCAGATGCTGTCGCGAGAGAGCATGTGGTAGATGCTGACCAAGATGCTGCGGGCCACCGCGATCATCGCCCGCTTTTTGCCCCGTTTGGAGACGAGCCGTTTGTAGAGGCTTTGCAGATAGGTTTCTTTGGTGTGGGCAGCGGCATGGGCGGCTTCCACCAGGGCGTTCTTCAGCGCCTGGTTGCCGTGGCGGATGCGGCTGCTGCGTCGCTTGCCTGCGCTTTCATTGTTTCCAGGACACAAGCCAGCCCAGGAGACCAAATGGTTGGCGTCTGGGAACCGGCTCATATCCGTGCCGACTTCGGCGAGAATGACCTGGGCCAGGCGCTGGTTGATGCCTGGAGTCCCATCGAGCTTGTCGAGGGTGGCCTGGTCCTTTTGCAGCCGGCGTGCGACCTCCTGGCCGACCTCCTCGATTTGCTCCTCGAAGAAGTCGATGTCGGCCAGCAATTGGGCGATGATGAGCCGGTGATGGGCGCGCAGCACGCCTTCGAGGGCCTTCTGCAACTGCTCTTTCTTGGCACGCAACCGGCCCTTGGCCAAATCCGACAAGGCTTTCCGATCGGTGCGTCCTTCCAGCAAGCCATGGAGCATCGCCGTGGCCGAGACTCCGGTGATGTCGCTGACGACACTGGCCAGCTTGATATTCGTGCCTTCCAGGGCTTTTTGCAGTTCGTTGACCGCTTGGACCCGGCGCCCCACCAGATTGCTGCGGTGGCGGGTCAGTTCGCGCAACTCACGCTGCGCCTGCGGCGGAATGAAACTGCCGCGCATCAGTCCGTGACGGAGCAGATCGCCAATCCACTCGGCATCGGCCACGTCGGTCTTGCGACCCGGCACCGCCTTGACGTGCTGCGCATTGACCACCAGCAACTCAAAATGGCCTTCAAGCAAATTGTAGATGGGCTTCCAATAGACGCCGGTGCTTTCCATCGCGACATGGGTCACGGCGTGGCTCTGCAGCCAGTCGCTCAAGGCCAGCAGATCGGCAGTCATGGTGCCAAAGCTGCGAGTTTCCCTGGCCGTTTGGCCAGTCAGCGGACTATTCCAGACGCAGGCGACAACGCTCTTCTTGTGAACGTCGAGGCCGGCACAATGTTCGTAGATAACTTGCATGATCAGAGGTTCCTCCAGGGGTTAATGGTTTCAGATTGGAACCGTCCAGCTTTGGAGAATGCCCGGCAGATGAATACTCTACTCCGCGCGTTCCGCCGCGCTCCTTGCGGAGCGCAGGTTGACGCAATGTGTGGTGCAAAACAGGCATTCCAGTCAGACTCGTTCGCGGGCTTACATGCACCAAGGGGAAAAACGACTTGTATCCAGGCAGGACGGTTCACGCATAACACTAACCCCATTTTCATGCTGCGTGGTGAACGCAGTTCATGGGGACTCGTTCCCAAAGTTTGCAAAGCGCTTTGGGAACGCAGACAGCCACTCCGTTTCCCTGCTGGCAACAGCCCAGCCATTTATGGCCGGGAAAATCGTCAACCAACAATTCAGAGTCCCGTCAGAGGCGGTAGAGCATTTCTTTCGTTCCCTTCGGGACTTGGCTGGTTTGTTCCTCGTCGTTACCAAGCTGGAGCTTGGGATCGAGAAAAATTGCCGGGTTGGAAGCGGGCCGCGCATGTCGGCAACGAATCTTCTCCAAAATGTCCCCATCCTGAACCGCCCGGCGCTTCATTTGAGAGATCGCTGGTTGACTTTGGGACGACTTTGCTGCCCAAATAGCCGCCAGTTCAAACCCGACCCGCGTTCCCCCGCCCGTCTTTCAGGAAAAATTCACCACAGAACTCTCGATGGAGGCACAATCATGAATGACGACTCACAAAACATCAACGGACTGACCCGCAGGGATTTCATCCGGGTCGGTGCAACAGGAGCCACGGGCCTCGCGCTGACCGGCCTCGGCGGTCTTGCCGGAAGTGCGCTGGCGGAAACAAGCAGTGCGGGCAAACTCGCGAAACGCCGCTACGGACGCACCGGACTCGAAATCAGCGCGCTGGTCGGAGGCTCGGACTGGAGCCCGGATGTGATCCCGCTGGCCGTGGAGTCTGGAGTGAACTACTGGCACAAGGCGCACCGTTGGACGAAGGAGAACATGCCGGATGCCATCAAGAGCCAGCCGCGCGAGTCCTACTTTCTGGAGGTGGTCGTGGACCGCGTGGGAGGCGATCACAAACACGGGCGCATCGACGAGGAACAGCACTATCAATTCGTCAAGAACTGTGTGGCTCGCTCCGGCGCCGGCTATTACGACGTGTTCAAATTCCACTTCGGCTATCACTCGATCGAGGAGGCAAAGACGGACACCGGAATGATCCGCGCCTACGAGCGGCTGAAAAAGGAGGGACTCGTCAAACACCTCACGCTCTCGCAGCATCATTACAACGATATCGGCGGCGACATGGCTTACGATATTGTCGGCCATCTCATCGACAACTCCCCCTACGAAGCGGCGCAGTTTTTTTACACCTACGGCGACAAGAAGGAACTGGATGAGGTGATAGCCCTGGGCAGGAAGAAGGACTTTGGAACCATCGCGATGAAGACGATGGGAGGCGTGGGACGCGCTGCCGAGGACAAAAAATTCCAGACGCTGCTGGCTGAACCGCGATTCAAAGGAAGCACGCCCGGAGCGGCGATGGTGAAATGGCTGATGTCCAACCCGAACCTGACGGCCGCCGTCATCGCGACGAAGAACTTCGACCAGTTGCAGGAGAACCTCGGTGCCGCAAAGCAGAGCACCATGACTTCAAACGACCGCGAGACCCTCGGGCTGCTTGCGGCCTACAACAAAGGACTCACCTGCCTGCTTTGTGCCGACTGTGTCTCGCAATGCCCGGAGCACATCGCCATCGCCGACATCATGCGTTACGAGCGGTATGCGATGGACTACCACGAACTGGGACGAGCGCGCGCCGAATACCAGGCGCTGACAAAGAACGGCACCGCCTGCATGGCTTGCGGGGATTGCATGCCCTCGTGCAAAGCAGACATCAACATCGTGGCGAAACTGAAGGAAGTTCACGACCTGTTGGGATAGGCAGCGCGTCTGGCTTGGCTTGATTCGTCTTTACTTGATCGCGTGCCGGACGATACTTGGCTCGTGAAAGAGGCGATCGACAGATTGCTCGATGTTGGATTTTCCCAACTCCGGACGCGGTTGGTTTTGCTGGTTCTGCTCGCCGTCATCCCAGCACTGATCCTGACGCTCAGCACCGGGGTCGCCCAGAAAAGGCGTGCCGCCAACGAGGCGAATCGCGAGTTCCTCAACGTGATGAAGCTGACTGCCGCGGAGCAGGAGCGAATCATAGACGGCGCCAGACAGCTTCTGGGCGTTCTTGTTCATGTGCCCGAGGTTCGTTCCCTGGAACCGACGCTGTGCGATCCGCTTCTCGCCGGACTGCTGAAGCAGAATCCGGTCTATGCGAACTTCGGAATCACGGATCGCAACGGCATGATCCTTTGCAGCGGCCTGCCCATGGGCAAACCGATCAGCGTCGTGGATCGGCTATGGTTCAAGCGCGCTGTCGAAACCCGCGCTTTTGCGGTCGGGGACTTCCAGATCAGCCGCACCGCGCATGTGCCGACGGTGCATTTCGCCTGCCCCTTTTTTGATGATGACGGAAAGGTTCTCGGTGTCGCATTTGCGGCGCTTGACCTGAAGTGGGTGAGTCAGTTGCTTGCGCGGGCGCATTTGCAGGAGGGCACGGTTTCCACGCTGGTGGATATGTCCGGCACGATTCTCGCGAGAAACCCTGACCCTGAGAATTGGGTTGGAAAAATGGTGGCCGACACGCCACTTCTGAAGACCGTTCTGGCGCGCACGGATCCAGGCACGGTTGAAACGGCGGGCGTGGATGGTGTGATGCGTCTCTACGCATTTACGCCGCTGAAAGAGAGCGGCGGAACGATTGCGGGCTATCTCATCCTTGGCATCCCTTCGGATCTGGCTTATGCGGATGCAAACCGGGTGATGGTTCGCAATCTGGTGTTCCTCGCGGTGGTGGGAGTGTTTGCCATTGCGGCGGCGTGGGGATTTGCCGGCTCGTTTGTTCTTCGGCGCACCAACGAACTGATCGTGGCCGCCAACCGGCTGCGTGCCGGCGATCTGAGCTCGCGCACGCGCCCGGACCACCGATTCGGGGAGTTCACGGATGTGGCGAAAGCCTTTGACGAAATGGCCGAAGCCCTGGAACAGCGCATCGTCGAGATTCAAAAAACGCACGCGGAATTGCGCCTGGATGAATCGCGGCTCGAAGCGCTGCTGAAACTCAACGCCATGACCGAAGCTCCGATGAAGGAGATCACCGACTTCGCGCTCGAGGAAGCTGTCCGGCTCACGCAAAGCAAGATCGGTTACCTCGCCTTCCTGAACGAGGACGAGTCGGTGCTGACCATGCATTCGTGGTCCAAGAGTGCGATGGCTGAATGTGCCATCGATCGGAAACCCATTGTCTATCCGGTCGCGACCACCGGTCTTTGGGGCGAGGCCGTGCGGCAGCGGCGTCCTGTAATCACGAATGATTACGAAGCTCCCAATCCATTGAAGAAAGGCTACCCGTCGGGACATGTGCATGTCACACGCCACATGAACGCCCCGGTTTTCGAAGGTGAACGCATCGTGGTCGTTGCCGGGGTTGGCAACAAGGAGACGAATTACGACCAATCGGACGTCCGGCAACTCACACTGCTCATGCAGGGCATGTGGCGTTTGATCCAGCGCAAACGGGCGGAAGACGAACTCCAGCAACATCGCGAGCACCTCGAGGAGCTGGTGACCACGCGAACCGCTGCACTGAAGGAAACCAACGAGCAGTTAAACGGCGAAATCACCGAGCGCAAACAAGCCGAGTCAGCCTTGCGGCAGGCAGTCGCCGATCTGCAAAAAGCCCAGGATGAGTTGAAGTCGGCGGAGCTGCTCTTGATCCAGGCGGAGAAGATGGAAACAATCGGGCGCATGGCAGCCGGCGTGGCCCACGAGGTGAAAAACCCGCTCGCGATTCTGATGATGAGTCTCGACTTTCTTTCGTTCCAGTTGCCCTCCAGCGACGCCGTGGTGAAGGAGGTGTTGAGCGACATGCGCAAGGCGGTGAACCGGGCGGACATCATCATTCGAGGGTTGCTGGACTTTTCCGCTCCGAACGTCCTTGAACTGGCAAAGGAGAATCTGAACGAGATCGTCAAGAAAGCGCTGCTGCTCGTCAAACACCCATTGAACACGAATCACATTGAGCTTGTCACGCAACTGGACTCCAATCTTCCGGAGATCACGCTCGACGGCAGCAAGGTCGAGCAGGTGTTCCTCAACCTCTTCTCCAACGCGATCGACGCCATGCCAAATGGCGGAACCCTCACCGTCAAGACCCGCTTCGAACGTCTCGCGGAAAGAACCCGCGAGCCCGGGAAGCGCGACAGAGGCCGCTTTCACGCCGGGGATGCGGTTGTCATTGTCGAAGTGGGAGACACCGGCTGCGGAATACCCGCCGACAAACTCCGCAAGATATTCGACCCGTTTTTCACCACCAAGGAGACGGGCAAAGGAACCGGGCTGGGACTGACCGTCGCGAGCCGGATCATCGAGATGCACGACGGCGAAATAGAGATCAGCAATCGCCCCGAAGGCGGCGTCATGGCCCGGGTCATTTTCAAATCGAGCGGAGCCGAAAAGGTTCCCGCACAAAGACGGCGTGATTCGATCGAGTCGCGCGAATTAACTCGAACTTAGGAGGCAAGAATATGCATGCAAGAAAAGTCCTCGTCGTCGATGACGAGCCGGGTTTCACGAAAATCGTCAAGCTGACTCTCGAAAAGGCAGACCATTACCGCGTGTTCGAAGAGAACGATCCGCTAAAGGCTGTGGAGACGGCGCACAAGGTTTCTCCGGACATCATTCTGCTGGATATCGTCATGCCGGGAATGGATGGCGGCGATGTCCTTGCAAACTTGAAAGCTGACCCCGTTCTGAAGCACGTTCCCGTTGTATTCGTCACGGCGATCGTCCGGAAAAAGGAAGTGGATGAACATGCCGGAACCATTGGGGGGACATTTTACGTCTCCAAGCCAGTGACCGTGGAAGGACTCATCCGCGTAGTCGAGGAGCATTTGGAGTCGTAGCTTTGAACCGCTGCGGGCAGCCTCGATGCTTATGAGGAGAACCCTCGGGGCTTGGCAGATGGCTTACAATAACGACTCCTCCCCCTTGGCTGCTCTTTTTTGGAGCAGCCGCTCCTCTCGTTTCCCTGACCCCGGCACCGCTCGAATGCGGCTTACTCGCCGAGGACCATGGATTCTTCGACAGCTTGGTCCTGCTTCGTGTCCTTCGTTTGCGCCGGCATCTTTTCGTGCTCAAGATCCTTGAGTTCGCTGTGCCAGCCCGGAACTGAGGAAAGCTCCTCCTCGAAGCAAGTTTCCAAACCCGTCATCGTTGCATGTACTTCAGACATAACTCTGCTCCTTTCTAACTGAAGCTCTGTCTGCTCTCAGAGAATTTCCAGCGATTTTCGCGCGGCGGGTGCAGGAAGACGACCGCACCGACTCACGGATGCGAACTCACTCTGGAGCGGCCCCCAGTCTCGCACTCAGGAAACTCCATCCCCGAAAAATCCAGCGCGAGAACTCGTTCACCGTCTGGTAAGGATAGGTCGCCAACCAGCGGATGAACCGCGATTTCTTCTCGGATCGCACAGTTTGGATGGAGGTGCGGAATTTCCGCCCGGTCTGCGAACAGGGAAACGGGATCACGCAGGCGGCTCGCAGCCCGAAATGCCATTCCCTGTCGAACGCGTGATCGTAGGGCAGCCACATCGGGAGCAGGCTGCGCGCAAGAATCTCCGCCGCCTTGCGATCGACAGCGTAAGCGCCCGCGCCTTTCACCCGGCCGAGGCTGATGCAGAGGTGATGTCCGCCGCACAAGGGAGCCACGCGCAATGGCACGCCCTCGCCAAGGCCGGAGAGACGCAGCAGATTCCATCGCGAAGCGAAACGGAGGGCGCTTTCGAGCACCTCCTCGAAGCCGGGCAGGAGGGCAACGTCGTCTTCAAAGATCAAGCCGTGTGAATCGCCGGAATCGAGGAACGCATGCATGGCTCTCACGTGACTGAAATAGCAGCCGAGTTCGCGGACGTTCGTGCTTCTGCCGTGAAGCAGGTCGAATCGCCGCTGGTCGAAGTCGGGATGCGGAAGCTGGAGGGTGCCGCCGTCAACCGCCGGCACCCTGACCACGCCGATGCGCGTCCGCGCAAACGACTCCTCGATGAAGGCCCATCGGTCTTTTGCGGAATCAAGGTTGATGACGTATGCCTTCATGAAAGCGGCGATAGTGAATTGCCGAACAGCGGTTGCCAATTGCCGATTGAAAGTGCGGCGGCCCTGCTTAAAGATAGGCATCTTGAAAAAGGAAACCGCAGGCGGCGCCCACGCCGTGTCTCTCGTCACCGCCACTGCGATTGTGATTGCGAACATGGTCGGAACCGGCGTGTTCACGAGTCTCGGTTTTCAGGTGGCTGAACTGCCGTCCGGCTTTTCACTGATGCTGCTTTGGGTGGTGGGCGGCGTCGGCGCTTTGTGCGGCGCGCTGGCTTACGGCGAACTTGCGGCGGCTCTGCCGCGTTCAGGCGGCGAGTATCATTTTCTATCGGCGATCTTTCATCCGGCCGTCGGCTTTGTGGCCGGATGGGTTTCCGCGACCGTGGGATTCGCTGCTCCGATCGCGCTCGCAGCAATGGCGTTCGGCAAATACCTCGGAGGGGTCATTCCAGCCTGCCCGCCACTGGTGTCGTCGGCGCTGATCGTGGCGCTCATTTCGCTGGTTCATTTGCGCAGCGTGAAAATGGGCAGCGCCTTTCAAAACATTTTCACGCTGTTGAAGATCACACTGATTCTTGCGTTCGTCGCCGCTGGATTCGTGTTCGCCCAGCCGCAGCCGATTTCGTTCGCACCCGCCGCCCGCGACTTCCACTTCATCTTCAGCGCACCGTTCGCGGTGAGCATGGTCTATGTGATGTATTCCTACTCCGGCTGGAACGCCTCCACTTACATCGTCGGCGAAATCGGGGAGCCGCAGAAGAATGTTCCCCGCTCACTCTTTCTCGGCACGATGATTGTGCTCGTGCTTTATCTCGCGCTGAATGCCGCGTTCCTCCGCACGACGCCGACCCAGGCATTCGCGGGCCAGATCGAAGTCGGCCTCATCGCGGGCAAACATCTCTTCGGCGAGTTGGGCGGACGGCTCATGGGCGCTTTGATTTCCGTCGTGCTCATCTCTTCGATCAGCTCGATGACATGGATCGGGCCGCGCGTGATGATGACGATGGGCGAAGACATCCGGGCGCTGAGGTTGTTCGCGTGGAAAACGAAACGGGGTGTGCCCGCGGTGGCGCTCCTGTTCCAGTTCGCCGTGGTCATTTACCTCGTGTTCAGGGAGAAGTTCGAGATCGTGCTCATCTACGTGCAATTCACGCTGATCCTTTCGTCATTTCTCACGGTGCTGGGTCTTTTCGTTCTGCGCATCAAACAGCCGGATCTTCCCCGCCCGTATAAGACCTGGGGCTACCCGGTCACGCCGCTGATCTTCCTCGCGATCAGCCTTTTCATGATGTTCCACATCCTGACGACGAAGCCGATGGAATCCATCGCGGGACTCGGCACCATGCTGCTTGGCCTCTTGATTTACTTCCTTTCACCGAAAAATGTCGCGTCCCGCGTGCTGTCGGCAGCCGGAGAAGCCGATGGAAAAAAGTGAAACGGGAAGTCTGAAAAGAAACCCCTCCGGATGTTTCGTTCCTGTTTTCCAGTGTTCATGTTCCCCTATAAAGAAGCCTGCAATTTGAGCATGTCGTGGTGCGATCAAAAGCGGAAACGTGAGGAGGTGAGAGAGAAAGGCCATTCGGATCAGTCCCTGACACTTGACGCTTCTCGAGATCGTTGTTTCAGCGGACGAACAACAGACCCCCTCACTCCCCGGTGCCTGTCCCCGTTCTGACCGTCCACGGTGCGATGGGAGCGAAACAATTTCCTGGCAGTCAGTCGCCCGATCCACCTGCGCCGCGCGCTACTCCGTCTCGATCGCCACGACGCTCGCGATTTTGTCCGGCGCAGTGAGAGGAAGGGTCAGCGCAACGCCAGTGTCGGTTTGCGACACTTTGATCGGCTTGTGGTCGGCGAGCAGATACGCCTTCTTGATTTTCCCAGCCACAGCGGGCAGTTCAAATTTCCCGGCGGGCCACTTGAAAATGTGGATGTAGATCTTCCCCAGCTTGGTCGTGCAACGCCAGTCGCGGCCCGACGAGGTGTCACGCTCCGTGCCGTAGCCGTCCTTCTCCTTCGCGGCCTGCCCGTATTCCGCGCCGAAGCAGGAAGGGCCGGTGCCGTAGATCGCCTCGCCGTTGACTTTCATCCAGCGACCGACCTCCTCCAGCCGATCGACGCTTGGCTGCGGGATAAGCCCCTCGGCGGTGGGGCCGACGTTGAGCAGGTAGTTGCCGCCCTTGCTTGCGATGTCGATGAGATTGAAAAGAAGCGTCTCGGTGCTCTTCCACGTGTTGTCGTCCTTCTTGAAACCCCAGGTGTTGTTCAGCGTCATGCACGTCTCCCAGTCGCGACCGGGATAACCCTTTGCCGGAATGTGTTGCTCGGGGGTCTCGGTGTCGCCTTTGAATCCGCCGCCGAGCCGGTTGTTCATGATGATGTCGGGGCGGAGTTCCTGCACAACCTTGTAGATTTTCTCCGCGCGCTCCTTGTTCATGTCCGTCGGCGTGTCCCACCAAACCACAGCGGGGATGTCCTTGCCGTAATTGGTCAAAATCTCGCGCACCTGCGGCACGGCGATCTTGTCGATGTATTCATCCATGCTGAATTCCTGCGCCTTGTCCCACTTGCCGTCCGCTGCCGAGCCGCCGTTGTTCCAGTCCTGCGCCTGCGAGTAGTAAAAGCCCAGCTTGATTCCCTGCTTGCGGCAAGCCTCGGCCAGAGCCTTCAACGGGTCTTTGCCGTAGGGCGATGCGTCGCAGATATTCCACTTGCTGGCCTTCGAGCAGAACATCGCGAAGCCGTCGTGGTGCTTGCTGGTGATCACCATATACTTCATGCCTGCGTCCTTTGCGATCTTCACCCACCGCTCGGCATTGAACTTCACCGGGTTGAACTCCTTTGCGTAGCCCCGGTATTTCGCCATCGGGATCTTGCCTTTGTTCATGATCCACTCGCCGATGCCGCCGACCGGCTTGCCGTTGTAGAAGCCTGCCGGGACCGCATAAACGCCCCAGTGAATGAACATGCCGAACTTGGCCTCGCGCCACCAGCCCATGCGGGCGTCGCGTTGTTCCTTCGTTTCGGCGGTGTCCTGAGCTTTCAAGGCGGTTGAATTGAAAAAAGCGAGCGCACTGAGAGCCAGCACGGTGGATCGGAGGATGGTTCGGTTCATAAGGGTGGATGGAATGAATGTCGATTTCTATTACCACGCTGCGGAGAAATCAAAGGAGATTTCATTTTTACCGCACTCTTGCCATTAGCCTGAAAGCGGGTGTCGGAGAGCAAGAGAAAGATTAAGAGCCAGGGAGCGCTCTCCGCTTGCCAAGCTTTCGCGAGGGTGGCAATAAACGCAGCATGATTCGCAAAGCATTTGTCATGTCCGTCAACGCCGGCTGCGAGGAGGAATACGAGCGCCGGCATTCCCCGATCTGGCCGGAACTGGAGCAGACGCTCAAGGAACACGGTGTGCATAATTACTCGATCTTTCTGCACCCGGAAACACGCCAGCTTTTTGGCTACGCCGAGATCGAGGACGAGGCGCGCTGGAACGCCATCGCCGACACCGCGATCTGCAAGAAGTGGTGGGCGCACATGGGCGACGTGATGCCATCCAATCCCGACAACAGCCCTGTGTCTCTCGGGTTGAAACAGGTGTTTCACATCGACTAGCTCCGGTCGAAATCGGACATCCCTCGGGCGATGAACGCCGTCTGGATTTATTACCACGGCCTCGTGATCGTCCTGCTGGTCGCGACGCTCGCTTCGCTGCTCGCGAATCTGCTCGTGTTCCGCTCGTTGCGGCGCGTCGTGCTTACCGGCCCGCAGCCGCTCGTGTCGATTCTCGTGCCGGCACGGAATGAGGAACGTTGCATCGGCGCATGCGCCCGCTCGCTGGCCGCGCAGGATTACCCGAATTTCGAACTGCTGGTGCTCGACGATCACTCGGAGGACGGCACCGTGCGCATCCTGCGCGAGATCGGTTTCTCAGAGACGAACCCGAACCTTCGTCTCCTCCACGGAGAGCCGCTTCCGCCGGGCTGGACGGGAAAGGCCTGGGCGTGTCACCAGCTCGCCGCGCAGGCGAAAGGCGGGCATCTTTTCTTCACCGACGCCGACACCGAACATTCGCCGGGCACGCTCGCCTCGGCGCTGGCGCATGCCCGCGAGACAAACGCCGATCTGCTTTCGGCATGGCCGCGACTGCTCACGAGAACATGGAGCGAGAAACTGGTAATCCCGATCCTGCACGTGCTCGGCGGAGCGTTTTATCCGCACGCGCTGCTCTTGCTCCTTCAAAGCCGGCCCGCGCTCGCGCGAAGTCTGCCGCGCGGATTTCTGCGCGTGCTCGGCGGCGCGAACGGGCAGTTCCTTTTTTTCAAGAAATCCGCCTACGAAGCAATCGGCGGTCACGCTGCGGTGCGCGATCATCTCGTCGAGGACGTGGCGCTGGGCCGCGAGATCACCATGCGAATGAGCGAGGGCATGCGGCTGGTGAACTGCGACGGCTCGCAGCTCGCGACCTGCCGGATGTATTCGTCGTTCGCCGGCGTGTGGGAGGGCTTCACGAAAAACGTCCGGCCCGCGTTTGAGGACTCGCTCGCCGTCTTTCTCGTCGTCGGCCTGATTCAATTCTGCTGCTTTCTCATGCCGTTCGTCCTGGTCTGCGTGCCGGGATCGCTCTGGCGCTTTGCCGCCTGCGAGGTGGCGCTGGTCTATTTGATCCGCGTGATCCTCACCATACGCTTCCGCACGTCGTGGTTCGGATGCATTTTCCATCCGGCTGGCGAGTTCCTCGCGATGTTGATCGCGCTGAACAGTTGGAGGCGCTCGGCGGGCGACGGCGTTACCTGGAAAGGGCGGACCTATTCGACGAAGCTCTTCTGAGCGTCGAACGCAGGTCAAATTGCGATCTGAAGAACTTGCGGCAGGCGGACGATCGAATCGCTTACGAGCGACCGCTCGCGTCCAGGAGATCGCGGATGCGATCCATCTTTGCGCAGAGCTGGGAATCCGAGCGCCATCCCGCGACGGTGTTGTGCAAACGCTCGCTCCAGTTCGAGTCGGCGATTGCGCCGGGGACGTTGAAGCGCTGCGTGCTTCCGAAAAGATCGGTGATCATGCAGACCGCGATCCATGCATTGCTGCGGAAAAGCGCGCCGAGGAGCGCCTCGTGGATTTCGGCTGTGAACGCATGCGGCAGATGCGAGTGGATGCCCGCGAATGCGGCAAGTGCCCGCAGTTCATGGAGCGCGTGACCGGCGGTGTGGTGGTCTTTCGATGCGCATTCGTCGCAAAGTTCGTCCCACAGGCTCTTGAGTGGCGGATGATCGTGCGTGGCGTAGGCCGCGACCGACAGGCGCTGGTAATCCTTGCCGTCGATGAACCAGCCGCCGTGTTTCCGCTCCCACATTGGAATTTTGAAACCGGCGATGCCGAGCGATGCGAGGTTCGGCCGCACGTAATCGGGAACCACTCCGAGGTCTTCTCCAATCAATCGATTCTGCCCGACCTGTTCGGTGAGAGCGTGCAAAAACTCTTCGCCCTCCCGTCGGTTGGCGTCGGCATTTTCCCAACTCCAGTCATCGCGCGGCAGGAACTGGGGAAGCCGCCCGCCCGTGCGCGCCTTCGCGTCGTGTTCGCTCAGCGGCAGGAATTCGTCGTTTTTCTCCGGGCGCCACGGGAAGCTGTAGATGCGGTAAAATCCGAGGACATGATCGATGCGGAAAAGGTGAAACATTTCGCGCACGCCATGCACGCGCTGCCGCCACCACGCGAAGTTGTCGCCGCGCATCACGTCCCAGCGATAAAGGGGAACGCCCCAGTTCTGCCCCCACTTTTCAGTGAACGGGTCGGACTTGAAAATCTTCTCCGGCGGCGCACCGCCCGACCAGGTGAGATCGAAAATCTCCGGCTGCGAGAAAACATCGGCGCTGTAGTAGCTGACACCAAAAGGCACGTCCCCCATCAGCGCGACACCTTTCTTGTCGCAGTAAGTTTTCAGTTCGCGCCATTGTGAGAACGCGAGCCACTGGACGTATTTGTAATACTTCATCCGCCTCTCGAACTCGCGGCGTTTTGCCGCGGACTGCTTCTTCAGCCATTTCAGGGCGCTCTTTGCGGTGGCTTGTTCCGCGGGCCAGAGGTCCCAGCGTTCGCTGCCGCCGTTCTCGTCCATCAGCGCACGGAAGAGTGCGTAACCGTCGATCCATGCCGACTGCTCCTTCACGAACGCTCGAAATTTTCTTGCGCGCGAGCCGTTCTGGCGCAGGGCTTTTTCGAGAAAATTGTCGAATGCGCGCGTCAGCAGCGCACGCTTGAGCGGCTTCACCAGCCGGTAATTCACCGAACCTGCCTGGAGTTTGACGTGATCGTGTTCTCCCAGGATCTTTTCAAACTCGGCCTTGGACAAATCGGGGATCGATTCAGGCGAAATGAAAATCGTCGTCGGATCGAGGGCGACGGAACTCACGGCCATGTAAGGGCTGTTGTCCGCGCCGGTTTCATTGATCGGCAGGAGCTGGACGAGCCTGAAGCCATAGCTCGCGGCCCAGTCAATGAACTGCCGCAGAGACTCGGTGTCGCCGATGCCAAGATCGTTCTCCGACCGTATGGCGAACAGCGGCGCGAGCAAGCCGGCGATCGGTTTTTCGGGGGTGATGTTCATGATGCGGCGCTGCGTTCCAGCGGGATGAAGATCCAGCGTGTTTTACAAACCGGATCGCGCTTCCATCGTGTCGCGACCTTCGGTTATCACGTCTTTGTAAGTGGCGCCGGCTGGAATCATCGGCAGCACGTGCTCGGTGTAGGGAACCATAACGTCGAGCACATACGCTTCCTTCGATTTGAGCATGCGCTGAATCGCACCCACGAGATCTCTTTTGTGGATGACCCGTTCGCACGGCACCCCAAAGCCTTCGCACATTTTCACGTAGTCGGGATAAATGCGCTCCAGATCCTGGGGATCGCCGAGGAAAGTGTGGCCGCGGTTGCTTCCATAGAAACGGTCCTCCCACTGCATCACCATGCCGAGGTACTGGTTGTTCAAAATCATCGCCTTGGCCGCGATGCGCTCGATGTGAGCCGTCGCGAGCTCCTGGATGTTCATCAGAAACGAGCCGTCGCCATCGATGTCGATGACCTCCAGCTCGGGGCACGCCACTTTCGCTCCAATCGCCGCCGGATAGCCGAAGCCCATCGATCCGAGTCCGGCCGAGGTGAGGAACGTGCGCGGATGAATGAAGTCGTAGAACTGCCCGGCCCACATCTGATGCTGGCCCACGCCGGTCGTGATGATCGCCTCGCCTTTCGTCATCTCATACAGGAGCCGGATCGCATACTGCGGCTGGATCACGTCGTCCGTGTCGTGGAAGCTGAACGGGTAAGCTTTTCGCCACGCGGCGATCTTCTCGTACCACGGCTGGTATTTCGAATAACTCGCCTTCACGCGTTTGTGACCGGCCTTCTCAAGCATCTGGTTCAACCGGCCCAGCGCGTATTTCACGTCGCTGAGGATCGGCAGGCGAACGGCCTTGTTCTTGTTGTGCTCGGAGTTGTCGATGTCGATATGAACGATCGTTCCGTGCTCGGCGAACTTCTCGATCTTGCCGGTCACGCGATCGTCGAAGCGCACGCCAATCGCCAGCAGCAGATCGGCTTCGTTCACCGCGTTGTTCGCATACACGGTGCCGTGCATGCCGAGCCACTTGAGCGAGAGCGGATGCGTTTCGGGAAAAGCCGCCGATGCCCATGAGCGTCGTCGCCACGGGAATCTGCGTGCGCTCCACGAATTCGAGCAACTCCTGCGACGCTTCGCCGGAGATGATGCCGCCGCCGCAGTAGATCATCGGGTTCTTGCACCAGTCGATGAAGCCGATCACTTCGTTCAGCTCGACGTCATCGGCGCGTTTCACCGGATCGTATCCGCGCAGATGCACTTCGGTCGGAAAAATGGGCTGGGTGCGCGTGTTCTGGATGTTCTTCGGAATGTCGATCAGCACCGGGCCGGGGCGTCCTGATCTGCGCGATGTGAAACGCCTCCTTCACGATGCGCGGGATGTCGTTCACATCCATCACGAGATAGTTGTGTTTCACCACCGGCAGGCTCACGCCGAACACGTCGGTCTCCTGGAACGCGCCTTTGCCGATCATGTGCTGCGGCACCTGGCCGGTGATCGCCACGAGCGGCACCGAGTCCATGAACGCATCCGCGATGCCCGTGATCAAGTTCGTCGCGCCCGGACCCGAAGTCGCCATGCACACGCCCGCGCGCCCGGTCGTCCGCGCGTAGCCTTCCGCCGCAAACACGCCGCCCTGCTCGTGACGCGGCAGAATCGTGCGGATCTTTTTCGACTTCGTCAGCGCCTGATGGATCGGCATGCTCGCGCCGCCGGGGTAGGCAAAAATCGTGTCCACGCCCTCGCGTTCGAGGCACTCGACGAGAATCTCCGCGCCGATCATGGCGGCTCCGCGTTGGGACGCGGCCTTGGGTTTTGCGGAGGTCTTGGAACGGGATGCGGCTTTCTTGCTCATAATTTTGGAGCGGCGACTATATGCGCAAAGCTCCGCGAGAGGCAAGCTGCGCCTGAGAACCTGTTGAGGAATTATTGAATCATCCCCATATGGCGCAGATTCACACAGATTTGAGGTTCACCACCGCATCCGTCCATCGCTTTGCTGCCAACGAACTCGATCCTGTTGTCAAACCCGGATACGCGGATGTGCGTGCAAGATCGTTTCGCGCAAAGCGCTTTGGAGTGCGGCGGCTCGACGACGCTTTGCGGGGGAGCGGACTTGTCCGCGCGGCGTGGGTGGCACGCCGCCTGCCCGCCGACACCCCGCCCACGGAGACAAGTCTCCACCCCCCGCAAAGCGCGGCCAGGTCCGCGCACTCCACAGCGCTTCGCGCGAAACACGGCGATGCGCTGCATTTTGGAGCGCTCCCAGAGTTCATAGCCAACGCCAGCAAACTTATCCTTGTTTTGTGAAAGCCTCGGAACGAGCATGAACAGGGGCCGCTAATGAAAGAAACCATCTTCAAGCTGCTGTCGGGTTCGCAGATCCTTCGTGATTATGAACTGGCGTTTCACGACTTGAGCGGTGCGGCACTGAACCTTTTGTCGCCCGATCCGGCGGAGCAGGAGAAAGTTGCCATCTCGCACGCGAGCCCGTTTTGCGCACTGCTTGCGCACACGACGGCCGGTTGCCGCCTCTGCAGAAAAGTGCAGGCAGACGCTCACAACCGTGTGAGTGACGGACGTTCGCCGTATCCGGTCTATTGTTTCGCCGGGCTGAGGGAGGTGGCCGTGCCGGTCATTGTCGCCGGCCACCACGAGGCCACGTTGCTTGCCGGCGAGGTCTTTGTGGGTAAGGCGCCGACGAAACAGGGCTTCAGCCGGACCGTCCGGCAACTCGTGAAATTCGGCATCGAAACGGATTTGCGCGTGCTTGAACAAAGCTACATGCATACCCGCGTCCTCTCGCAGAAGCAGTTCGACGCCATGGTCCGGCTGCTGAAGGTGTTTGCGGAACACCTCTCCGAGCTTGGCAGTCGCGCCCTGAACCGGTCGGAATCCCCGCCAGCCGTGCAGGAAGCCGAGAAGTATGTCGCAATGCACGCGCAGGAGCACATCTCACTGACTGACGCAGCCCACGCCGCGCACTTGAGCGCATGCCATTTCTGCACCGTTTTCAAGAACCACACCGGCCTCGTGTTCACTGAATACGTCGCGCGGGTTCGCGTGGAAAAAGCGAAGCAAAAACTCGCTGCCCCGTTTGCCCGCATCACCGAGGTGGCGTTTGGCTCGGGATTTGAGTCCATCCCGCATTTCAACCGCGTCTTCAAGAAATATACGGGCCTCTCGCCCACGGCCTACCGCGCCTCGCTCACCGTTTTGCCCGCGGATTCAAGCAGCGGCACGGCCGAAAAATACATCAAGAAAATCGAAATCCGCGCGTAGCGGGGCGGTTCTCAATCGCCGTACTTTCATCCCGATGTGTTTGACAATGAATACTTGGAAGCACGCGAAACCACCGACGTGAATGTTCACGAAATTTAACCCACCACAAACCAGAAAGAAGAATCCTATGAAAATCCAACCCTGCTCCATCGAACCTCTCGAACCGCGCATCGCGCCCGCCGTCGTCATCGCGGCCACCGGGCACAGCGCCACCTACACCGACGTGGACGGCGACAAGGTGACCATCACCGTCTCCAGCGGCACCTTGTCGCCGGGGGGGGCAACTTCCAGACCGCTGCGAGCGGCAGCGGCGAGCAATTGCAGTTGATCGATTTCCATTTCGGGGGATTCGACCACGCCAACCTCAGCTTCAGCGTCGTCAAAGTCGCCAATGGCAACGGCCTGGCCAACGTCGGCTACATCAACTCGACCGGGCACGACCTGGGCAACGTCACCGTCAAGGGCGACCTCGGCCAGATCGACGCGGGAGATGCGACGACCACGACACCGGGGCTCAAATCGCTCTCCGTCCAGTCGCTGGGGCGGCTGGGCACGGACACGCAGGCGCCTTTGGGCAGTTTGGAAAGTAACATCGAAGGCGCGCTCGGCGCGTTGAACGTGAAGGGCGATGTGAAAGACGCCTTCGTGTCTGTAACCGGGTCGGCGAATGGAAAAATCGGTGCAGTCACCATTGGCGGGTCGCTCATCGGCGGCGCGGGCAATGACAGCGGGCGGGTTTACAGCGACGGCGACATGGGGGCGGTGAAGATCGGTCACGACGTGCAGGGTGGCTCGGGAATCTCCTCCGGCTCCATTAGAAGCAACGTTAAACTCGCCAGCGTCACCATTGGCGGGTCGCTTCTCGGCGACTTGGGCAATTGGAGCGGGCAGGTTTACAGCGGGGGCGACATGGGGGCGGTGAAGATCGGTCACGACGTGCAGGGTGGCTCGGGAAGCGACTCCGGCTTCATTAGAAGCGACGGCAAACTCGCCAGCGTGACCCTTGACGGGTCGCTCATCGGCGGCGCGGGTAACAACAGCGGGCGGGTTTACAGCATCGGCGACATGGGGGCGGTGCAAATTGGTCACGACCTGCAGGGCGGGCCGGGGTTTGCGTCCGGGCATATCCACGCCACAATGACTGGCAACCTCGCCAGCGTGACCATTGGCGGGTCGCTCATCGGCGGCTCGGGCAACCGCAGCGGGTGGATTCAAAGCAACGGCAACATGGGCGCGGTGAAGATCGGTCACGACTTCATTGGTGGCAGCGTCACCGGCACGGCATCTCTGGATGAATCGGGCTGCATTCAAAGCGTCCGGCGTATCGCGAGTGTGTTTATAGGAGGCTCGATCATCTCCGGCATTGACAACAGCACTGGTGCTCTGACTAAAAATGCCACGATCCGTGCTGGCAACGACATCGGCTCGCTTAGCGTCGCCGGCAGCCTCATTGGCAATACCACCAGCAATGGCGCCTCGCCGGTCGTCATCTCGGCGCGCGGCCAGCACACGCAGGGCGCGACAAGCGATCTGGCCATCGGCAAGATCACCATCGGCGGGCGCGTGGAATTTGCCAATATCCTGGCCGGTTACAACACCTCCCTCAGCCCGGTCAACGCCAACGCGCAGATCGGCCCGGTGAACGTGGGCGGCGACTGGGCGGCCAGCAATCTTGTCGCCGGGGCGAGCAACATTGCCTCCAGCAACACCAAGTTTGGCAACGCCAACGACGCGAAGATTGCCGGCGGCACCGACAACGCAGCCATCATCTCCAAGATCGCCAGCATCACCATCGGTGGACACCTGTTCGGAACACCCGCCAGCGTCAGCACGACCGACCACTTCGGCTTCGTGGCCGAGCAGGTCGGTTCACTCAAGGTCGGCGGCTTCGCGATCCCGCTCACCGCCGTCCCGCACCAAGACGACCGCGCCATCGGCGAGACCCCCGACGTGAGAGTTCACGAAATCTAACCCACCACAAACCGGGAAAGAAAACCCATGAAGCCCCATCCCTGTTCCATCGAACCCCTCGAATCACGCATCGCCCCTGCGAACTTTTTTGCGAGCGGGGCCGCGCTGACCATCGAAAATGCCGGCGGCGTTTCCGTGAATCGCCCCGCCGATGCCTTGCTGGTCGGCGCGACCGGCGCGGTGCTGCTGAACGCGGGCGACAGCTTGATCTACGACCTCGACGGCGACGGCACTTTCGAGCCGTTCAATCCACTCGTGCCGGACGATCCCAATGCACGCGACGTGCGCCTTGTGCAGGTCACGGGCGGGCGCGCCATCGTGTTCCTGCGCAACTTCAATGCCGACGGAGGTTACGACCCCGATGAGATCAGCGGCCTGGCGCTCGGCAATGGTTTTCGCGGAGTCGTGAACACGGACGTGCGCGGCGACATCGCCACGGTGCTCAATCCGGCTGGCACTCTCAGCCTCGTGCCCGGGACGGCGACGATCCAGTTTGCCTCAATAGCCGGGCTGAACATCGCGGGGCGAGTGGCCGATGACATCCTCGCGGGGAATCAGATCAGCAAGGTGACGATCGGCGGCGGGCTGTATCTGGCCGGGCCGGCGTCGAGCGTCGGCACGATCGGCACGGGGTCCGAGAGCGACGGGATCACCATCCATTTCGGCACGGTGAATTTTACCACCGACTTCACGCAGCCCGCAGCGGTGGCGGGTGGGAATATCACGGACGTGAAGCTCGCGAACGGCGCGAACCGGATCGCTGCCGGGGATGGCGGGGACAACGCGGCCGGCAATGGCGCTGCTGGCGGGAGCATCTCCCGCGTGAACACCGGTGCGGCGCGCGAGGCGAGCAGTGTGTTGGCGGGCGATGGCGGCAATGCACTCGGCGCAGGCCGCGGTGGCGCCGGCGGCAACATTGTCGCATGCATGATCACGGCCGCGAATCCAGGTGCCAGCAATGTCTATGTCATCGCAGGTACGGGCGGGGACGCGACCGTGGCTGGTGACGGCGGAAAAGGCGGTTCCATCATGAACACGAGCCTGAGGGTTGACGGGACTGGCACAGATGTCTTCTTCAATGCGAGCGACGGCGGTGCGGCAACAGGCATGCGGGGTGTCGGCGGCAACGGCGGCACCATCGTGAACTCTTCCGTCATTGCGAGCGGGCACCTCGCCGGCGGGCTGACCCTCGTCGGCGGCGGGGGCGGCTCTGCTTCGGATGACCAGGCATCGGGCGGCGTAGGCGGCGCAGTTTCCAAGCTGACGGTGCGCGTCGGTACCGCGGCGGATCGCATCATCATCTCCTCGGGACACGGTGGCGATGGTCGGCTCGCGGGAGCCGGCAACCAGCTCCAGGGACTCACCTTCACGGCGGAAAGCATCGGCGAAGATCTCATCCTTTCTGCCGGCGATGGTGGCAATGGCATCGTTGATGCCGGCAGTCGCGGCGGTCGGGGCGGGAGTGTCACCGGCCTCGATGCCAGAGTGGGCACGGTCGATGCCGGGCCATTGTCCCGCGTCCTCGTTTTTGGCGGCGACGGTGGGGAAGGCCGCAACGCACCCGGCGGCGATGGTGGCGCCGTCTCGAAGTCGCGTGTTTTGAATACAGGCATGATCGGGTCGAGCGGACTGTGGGTCAGCGCGGGCGATGGTGGCGAAGTCATGACCGGCAATGGCACCGGCGGCGCGGGCGGCCCGATGTCCGATGTGTCCGTCACCAATTTCGGCGGGCTCAGCGCGCTGAAGGTGGAGTCGGGAGATGGCGGCGCCGGACTTGGTCGCGGAAATGGCGGTGTAAGCGGGCGGCTTTCCGGGGTGACGCTGCAGAACTACGCGGAGATCGACGATCCCTACGCGACGATCGCATCCGGCAACGGCGGCATGGCGGGCGTCGTTAGCGGAAACGGTGGCCACAGCGGTGCGGTCGGCAAGGTCGTCATCCGCGACACCTTCGACGCCACCGCCATCTTCCGCCTGACCAGCGGCATCGCGGGCGGATCCGCCGAGGGCCGCTCGGGGAATAGCGGTGCGATCAGCGGCGTGACGCTCGATGGCTTCGGCAGCAGCTTCGAAATCGTTGCAGGCGGCCTCGGCGTGGCGCTCGCCGATAATCCCCTCGGCGGCGGCAGCGGTGGCGGCGTCTCGAAAGTCAGCGGCGTTGTCGGGCAATTGGTGGTGCGCGCTGGCAACGGACTTCCCAGCACGTTGGGCGCAGGTGGGACGGGTGGTTCCATCTCGAATGTGAACATCACCGCGGTGGGCGAATTCGTCCGCACGCTCATGGCGGGAAGCGGCGGCGCAGGCGCGACGCGCGGCGGTGCAGGCGGCTCCGTCTCCACCGCGACGGTCGCCGGCGACATCGGCGATTTCTCCGACGACTTCGAGATGACCGCCTCCGGCACGACCGGCCAGGGCGGCATCTCCGTGGGGCAGGGCGGCACCGGTGCGACACCCGGGCTCAATGGCAGCGTCCGCAGCGTGACCGCGCACGGCATCGCCAGCATTGTTGCCGGACGCCCCGCGGCCAACGCCATCACCGCGGCGAACGCCGTCTTCGCGATCTCCGGCGTCCGCGCCGTGGTCGCCGGCGCCGACACCGACGCCGACGAGAGCTTCCTCTTCATCAACGCCGGCCCCGCGGGATTCCACCTTGGCGACGGCGACACTGCGCTCGATGGCCTCGTCGTCGTTCGCGCCGCCGGGTTCCAGCCGATCCGCAATCCGCTCACCAACGACCCCGTCGCGCCGCTCGACATTGAGACCGTATGAAGCCGCCCGTGCTCCGTCCCTGCTCACCGGCAGCTCATGGCCGGGGAGTGAAGTTTTCGCCCTACTCCGTAAATAGGCCGAAATCGGTCAAAACTAGCCAAATAACGACGGACGCGGCTGTCTCGAAATTTACATGCTGCGTGGTGAACGCAGTTCATGGGGACTCGTTCCCAGAGTGAGGCTCCGGGGACGCGCTTGCGTGGCGGAAGCTTCGCTTCGCGGTGAGGGGCGGATTCCGGTCACCTCACCACCCGCCGCCCAGTGCAACTGCCCCGGCAAGCGCGGGCGTTTGCGACCCCAGGCGGTTTGAGCTAGCATGGCCGCTCAACGTGAACGAAAAGACTCCGCTTCTCATCGGCCTCCGTGCGGCGCGCGCGAATCTCATCCCAGGATTGCTGATCCAGGCGGCGATGATTGCCATTGCGCTCGCGTATTACTTTTGGCCGGCAGCCCGCGAATGGCTCGACGTGCTCGCCACCGCAAAGGCGCGCGGCGGTCTGGCGTTCACCCTCGTCGCGTCGATCCTCGCGGGAGCGGTGCTGCCGGAATTGCTGACGGTGCTCATTTTCCAGCGTGGCATCCTGCGGCGGGAGAATCTCCACTCCGTTTTGTTTCTTGCCGTTTTCTGGGGCTTCAACGGCTGGTGTGTCGATGTTTTCTACCAGTCGCAGGCATGGGTGTTCGGTTCGCACGCGGATTTCGCGACGGTCTGCAAGAAAGTGCTGGTGGATCAGTTCGTTTACACGCCGCTTTTCGCCACACCGCTCGGCATGTTCTGCTACGAATGGCGCAACCAGAACTTCGCGCCGGCCGGCATGTCGCGCACGCTGACGTGGACGTTTTACAAAAACAAAAGTTTCCCGGCCCTCCTCGCCTCGTGGGGCGTCTGGTTTCCCCTGGTCGCGGTCATTTACTCGCTGCCGTCATCGCTTCAGTTTCCGATCTTCTCGCTCGCGCTCACGTTCTGGGTGCTGATGTTCAGTTACATCAACGCAAGAGCGCGGCAGCCGCAGACGGAGCCGCTTTCGCCGACGGCGGTCGCGCAAGAAGCTTGATCGCAATTTCGAGTCCGCTATTTTGGCGCGCACATTTCGTCGCTTGTTGTAACAGGAACAGAGGGTTAGCTTGGCGCCATGGATCCGCTTCTTTCACGCATCACGATTGATCCCGAAATCTGCCACGGCAAGCCATGCGTGCGCGGTCTGCGCTATCCCGTGACGATGTTGCTGGAACTCCTGAGCAGTGGAATGACGCCGGATCAAATACTGGCTGACTACGAGGATTTGGAGCGCGAGGATTTGCTTGCTGCGCTGGCCTACGCCGCGCGGTTGACCGATGCGAAACGAGTGGCGCTGATCCCGTGAAGTTTCTCGTGGATGCGCAACTGCCCCGCCGTCTGGCGCTGTTGCTCGAATCGTCCGGCCACGACGCGCTGCACACGTTGGATTTGCCGGCAAAAAACCACACGCCGGACGAGACGCTGCGCCAGTTTGCGTTGAGTGAACAAAGAGTGCTGGTGACAAAGGACTCGGATTTTGTCGATTCGTTCCTCTTGCGCGGGCTGCCACCGAAGCTGCTGTTTGTGACGACGGGAAACATCCCAAATGATGACCTGGTTGCGCTTTTCCGATCGAATCTGCCAGCGATCACAGGGGCGCTCTCCTCGCATTCCTTTGTGGAAATCGACCGGAGCGGCCTGACGATTCACGCATGATCTTCATTTGGAAACTTCGCGACGACTTGCTGCTTGATCGCATTTTCGACTCCGCTATTTTGGCGCGCACATGAGTCCTCACGAAATTTTCGCGCGCATGACGGCGGCACAGGCGGCCACCATTTTTTCCCATCTGTTTGAAAAGGAAAAGCCGCTCTACAAAGCCACCATCGACACGCTCGCCAAGCAGCGGAAACTCCGTCCCGTGTTCGTGGAACGCAAGCCGCGCAACGATCGTTTCGCCTGGATGCGCGAGGTGATCGGCCGGCCTGTGAACGATTCGGTGGCGGCGCATCTTTTGCAGATCTGGCTCGTCGGCTCGCAGTCGGCGATGCTGTGCGATTTTCTCGACGGCCTCGGAATCAAGCACGATGAAAACGGCACGATCGAGCAGTTGCCCGACGCGCCATCGCGCGAGGCGCTGGAGAAGGTGATCGACTCGCTGCTGGCGAAACACGACCCGGCCACCGTCGCGATTTACCTGAATGCCTTCCAGGCTCTCGATGAAAAGGGCTGGGAGAGCCTCGCGGAGATCCTCGCAATTGACGCGCGGCTCAAGATGTAACCGAAAACCTCAACTCCGGGGTGCCGTCGAGCCGTTTCGACAGGTCGATCGGATCGCCGAGGTTCACCGCACGCGGGTCGATCTGGTAGGCCCAGACGCTGAAATAGACAAGGTTTGCGGAACCGTAAACCGTCGAGAAAGCGCCATCGACCGCGTCGAGGCCGCACGCGATTTTGATGCGCCCGATGCGCGGCACGTTGAAGCGCGCGTCGAATGTGTGCCAGCGGTGACCGATGTAAACCTGGAAATAGGCGTGAAAATCCATCGGGCTGCCATTGTCGAGACAGCCGACATCGGGAACGTAGCCGGTGATGTAGCGCGCCGGGATGTTGAACGTCCGGCAGAGCGCGATTGCCAGGTGCGCAAAATCGCGGCAGACCCCGTGGCCTTGCCGGATGATTTCCGACGCCGCACTGTGCGGACTGCCTGAACCGAAGCGGTATTCGATGTTGTTGTGAATCCAGTCGCAGATCGCCTGCACGCGGGCAAAGCCGTTGGGAATGCCGCCGAATTGTTGAAAGGCGAAATCGAGCAGCCGGTCGGAATCGCAATACCGGCTCGGAAGCGTGTAGCGAAGCACATCGGCGGGCAGCTCCCTGATCGGCACCGGTTCGTCGAGCGCGTCATAATTTTCCGGCACCGACGGCACGGAGACAAAGGCATCATGCCTGATCGTGGTGCGGCCCGCCGGCAGATTCAGGCGATGAACGATGTTTCCATTCTGATCTTCGTATTCGAGCGATGAGATCTTCGGTTCAAAAGCAAACTGCTCCCTCTCGATGAACTGCAAGGTGTCCAGACGCGGCTGGATCAAAAGAAAGATCGGAGTCACTGCGACGGTCTCGTAAACAAGCTCCAGGCCCACGCGGATCGTGAGATCGAGCGGAACATCGTCCGGTTGGAATGTTGAAGTGGAGTGGGTCATTTGGTGGTCATGGCATCGACATGATCGAAAAAATCGTCGAACAAAGCGGCATAAATCACATCGCGCTCGGGATGATATTGAACGCCGAGACAAAACGGATAATCGCGGAGTCTTACCTGCTCGATGACATCGTCCGTCACGCACCACGCCTCGATTTCCAGTCCGTCGCCAGGCCGGTCGATGGCCTGGTGATGCGAGCTGTTCACCTTTTCGTAGCGGTGTCTGGCGCCCTCGGCGTATCGCATCGGCTGGATGTTCGCCGTCTTCTGTTCCGGCAGGGAGTGATTCGGAATGTCGAGATGCAGCGTGCCTCCCAGCGCGACGTTCAAGATCTGATGGCCTTTGCAAATCGCCAGCACTGGCTTGCCGTGGTCGAGCGCGTGACGCAGCGCTGCGAATTCCCATGCATCCCGCACCGCATCCGGCTCCTTTATCAAGGCTGGATCGGAAACTTTCTGCTTCAAGAACCCCGCTGAAACATCCGGCCCGCCCGTGAGCAGCAACCCGTCAATGTCCGAAAAGTCCACTGGAGCCCGGCGAGCGTTGAAAATCGTCAAATCCCGTCGCCGGTCAAAAAAGATCTGGAAATAAGCCTCGTCGCACTCGCGAATCCAGCTCGCCACGTTTCGCATGGCGCAACATGTACCATGCCCCCCTTGCCGGCCATCAATACTTTTTCGCATAGATGCTTGCCAATTTCACACGAGGCGCATATCCAATTAGCACCGTATGAAAAAAATCGAGGCGATCATCAAGCCATTCAAGATGGAAGACGTTAAAGAAGCTCTTGCCGAAATCGGCATCGAGGGCATGACTGTCACCGAAGTCAAAGGCTTCGGGCGGCAGAAAGGCCATACGGAAATCTACCGCGGAAGCGAATACACCGTCGATTTCCTGCCCAAGGTGAAATTCGAGATCGTGCTTCCCGATGAGCGCGTGCAGAAAGCGGTCGATGTCATTGTCCAGTCGGCGAAGACAGGCAAGATCGGCGACGGCAAAGTCTTCGTGCTCCCGATCGAGGACGCCATCCGCATCCGCACCGACGAGCGCGGAGACCAGGCGATCTAGTCTGCCGCTTCGGAAGCCTGCGCTTCCGGGACTCATTTCGTGAACGATTTCGTCGTTTCCATCCTTCTCGGCGTCATCGAGGGGTTGACCGAGTTCCTGCCGGTCAGTTCCACCGCTCACCTCCGTATCGCGGAGAAGCTGCTTCACATCGACCTCCGCGATGGCTTTTGGAAAATGTATTCCATCGTGATTCAGCTCGGGGCGATTCTTTCGGTCCTCGTCTATTTTCGTGCGCGAATCCTGAAATTGATCGGCACGTTTCCGCGTGGCGAGCGTGGTGAGAGCAACCTGCTCACACACCCGTTGAGCCTCACGCTGATTGCGTTCGTGGTCACAGCCGTGCCCGCGTTTGCGCTGTCGAAGCTCATCGGGAAAAATCTCGAAAGCATCCACGTCATGGCCGGCGCGCTTTTCGTCGGCGGCATCGTCATGTGGGTCGTCGATGCGCTCTGCCGGCAGCCACGCATCACACACATCGAAGAGATGAAAGTGCCGCAAGCCGTGTGGATTGGTGCGGTGCAAATTCTGTCGGCGGTCTTCCCTGGGACATCCCGATCAATGGCAACGATTGTCGCCGGGCAGCTTGCCGGCATGTCGCGCGCCTCCGCCCTTGAGTTCTCCTTTTTCCTTTCGATCCCGACGATGATCGTCGCCACCGGATACGAACTGCTGAAGAACGTGCTGCCTCATCATCACACGAAAGGAGGCGAAGTCGTCGCGCCCATCGTCATGGGCAGTCACCAATGGATCGTGCTCGCCATCGGCTTTGTGGTTTCGTTCATCGTCGCGCTCGCCGTGATCGCGTGGTTCATGCACTGGGTTCGCCGGCACGGGTTTGTGCCCTTTGCGATCTATCGGATCGCGCTCGCGGCGGCGCTGTTCTTCTGGCTCTGAGCGGGCGGATTTAGGCGAAAACGCTTCACGCAGGTTTTGAATCCTGCATGAGCTTGAACTCGATGCTGTCCACCAGCGCGAGCCAGCTTGCCTCGATGATGTTGTCCGACACGCCCACCGTGCCCCAGTTGGCTTCGCCGTCGGTGGATTCGATCAAAACCCTCGTGCGCGCGGCGGTGCCGAGCTGGCCGCCGATGATGCGGACCTTGTAGTCTTCGAGCTTGATCCGGTCGATCTCGGGATAGAAAGGTCGGAGCGCTTTTCGCAGCGCGGCATCGAGCGCGTTCACCGGCCCGTCCCCTTCGGCCACCGTGTATTCATCCACGCCTTTCACACGCAGTTTCACGGTGGCCTCGCAGGTGTTGCACGAGTGGTCGCCTGAGCGTCGGAACGTGGTGTGGTATTCGCGCAGATCGAAGGTCGGCTTGTGGTGGCCGAGAGTTTTCTGGATGAGCAAGGTGAAGGATGCATCCGCCGCTTCGAACTCGTAGCCTTCGCTTTCGAGGCGTTTGAGTTCGGTGAGCACGAGGGCAACTTCCGGCGCGCCTTTTTTCAAATCAAAGCCAAGCTCCTGCGCTTTCACCAGGATGTTGCTCTGGCCGGACATGTCAGAAACGACCGTGACACGCTGGTTGCCAACCAACGCGGGATCGACGTGCTCGTAGCTGCTTGTGAATTTCTGCACGGCATGAACGTGCTGTCCGCCTTTGTGCGTGAACGCAGCGGAGCCGACATAAGGCGCGCGGACGTTGTGCGGCACGTTCGCCAGTTCGTCCACGAACAGCGACAGCTCGCGCAACCGCGTGAGATCGGGCACGACCGGCATGTCCATCTTCAACTGCAAATTCGCCGCGATCGTGACGAGGTCGCAGTTGCCGACACGTTCGCCGTAGCCATTGATCGTCCCCTGCACCTGCACGGCGCCCGCGCGCACCGCTGCGAGCGCGTTCGCCACGCCGAGGCCGGAGTCGTTGTGCGTGTGAATGCCAACCGGCACGCCGAGCGCGGCAATGACCTCGCGAGTGGTGTCGCCAACAAACTCGGGCAGCGAGCCGCCGTTCGTGTCGCACAGCACGATCAAATCCGCGCCCGCATCCCGCGCCGCCGCAAGCGTCTTCATCGCGTAGTCGCGATCTTCCCGCATCGCGTCGAAAAAATGCTCCGCATCGTAAACCACCTCGCGCCCGTTCCTTTTCAAAAAGGCAACGGTGTCCGCAATCATCGCCAGGTTTTCCTCGAGCGAAACCTGGAATACCCCCGTGACATGGAGCGGTGAGGTTTTCCCGACGATGCATACGACCGGCGTTCCCGCATCGAGCAATCCCTGCACCTGCGGGTCCTCCTCGACCTTCAGCTTCCCGCGCCGCGTGGCACCGAACGCGGAGATCCTGGCGTTCGTCCACTTGCGCTTTTTCGCTTCGAGAAAAAACTCCGCGTCCTTTGGATTCGAGCCGGGGAAACCGCCCTCGATGTAATGCACGCCAAACGCATCGAGCTTCTCGGCGACGCGAATCTTGTCCATGACACTGAAGGAGATTCCCGTCCCCTGCGTGCCATCGCGCAAGGTGGTGTCATAGAGTGTGACCCGCGGTGTTTTCATAAAAGGGAAGGTCTTAGTAATTCAGCGCGCCGGCGTTTGCAAGCCGCGACGCCGCTGGGTTTGAAGCGTTGCTCAAATCCCCTCGCCTGTCCGGTCAGGAATCGTGAGGTAAAACGTCGCGCCTTTTCCTTTTTCCGACTCGACCCAGATGCGACCACCGTGGCGCTCGACGATTTTCTTGCAAACCGAAAGGCCGATGCCCGTGCCCTCGTACTCGTCGCGCGTGTGCAGCCGCTGGAAGATGACAAAGATGCGCTCGGCAAATTCCGGATCGATCCCGATGCCGTTGTCGCGAATGGAGAAAAGCCAGGCGTCGTCCTGGCGCTCCGCGGAGATGTGAATCGCAGGCGGCTCTTTGCTCCGGAACTTGATCGCATTCGCGATCAGGTTCTGAAACAACTGCGTCAACTGCACGGCGTCTCCCGAGACGTTCGGCAGCTCGTCCATGGTGATCGATGCGTGCGATTCTTCAACCGCCACTTTAAGATTCTGCCGCGCTTGCGCGACGACCGCCGAGCTGTCCACGGGCTCGAACGGCCTGCCCCGCGTGCCGACCCGCGAATACTCCAGCAGGTCGTTGATGAAGCGCTGCATTCGTTTGG
The DNA here is from genome assembly GCA_963751395.1 of uncultured Verrucomicrobiae bacterium. GTDB lineage: Bacteria > Verrucomicrobiota > Verrucomicrobiia > Chthoniobacterales > Chthoniobacteraceae > CAVVUC01. The sequence goes on from CAVVUC010000002.1 coordinate 1,899,715, forward strand.
CCCCATCGACCGCGTAGGCGATGAACTCTTTTGCGTCCTGGTCGAGCTTGTCGCTGTAGCGCTTTTCGAGAAGCTGCGTGTAGCTCGCAACCATTCTCAGCGGCTCCTGCAAATCGTGCGACGCGACGTAGGCAAACTGTTCGAGTTCCGTATTCGAGCGCTGCAATTCCGCGGCGGTTACTTCGAGGGCCTTCTGCGCCTCGATCCGCTCGGTGATGTCCTCGGAAATGCCCAGCAGGTATTCCGGCCGGCCTGCCTTGTCCATGAGGGGTATCTTCTTGGTGTGCAGAATCCGGATGCCGGCGCTTGTGGCGATCTCTTCCGCCGGAATATCCATCAGCTTCCCGCCCTCAAGCACTGCGCGGTCTTTTGCCGTGAAAAAATCGGCCTCGTCCTTTGGGAAAAAATCGTAGTCGTTCTTCCCGATCAGGCTCTCCCTCGCATAGCCGAGCAACTCTTCGCCTGCCTTGTTGAAACGGACGAAGCGGAGAGCCTTCGCGTCCTTTACAAAAATCATGTTCGGGATGTTCTCGACGATTGAATCCAGGAAGTTGCGCACTTCGCGGAGACGCTCTGCGGCGCGGCGCTGCTCGGTGAGATCGACAATCATGCTACGGCTTCTCACGAACCTGCCGTCGGCGTCCTGCAAGGCCGAGGCGTTCAGGAGGACATGCAGAGTGCTCCCATCCCCCCGCACGATCTCATATTCAAGATCGTGGATCTCGCCCACTTCTTTGAAAGTGGGAAACACATCTTCGAAGCGTTGCACCGACTCCGGAGAGAGGAACTCCGTAAATTTTTTGCCGATGACCTCTTCGCGTGTGCGGCCAAGCAATGCGAGCTCCGTGTCGTTGACCTGAACGAACACGCCGTTGCCGTCGAGCGAGTGATACCCGCACGGCGCGTTGTTGTAGAGGTCGGCGATTTCGTCCGCGTATCTCCTGAGCGACTGATTCACTGTCGCGAGTTCGGCCGTACGCTGCTCGACACGCTTCTCCAGTTCATCTTTTGCCCGCCGCAACTCATCCTCTGCCTCCTTGCGCGCCGCGATGTCGCGCACATGGAAGAGCAGTTTCTGAGTTCCCTCGTGCTCGATCCGGCTTGCCCGGATTTCGACGGGCACGCAGCTTCCATCGCTTCGCAGGCTGATGCTTTCGAGAGCGACCAAACCGCCCTCCACCCATTCGGGGAAACGTTTCCTGACCTCTTCCCGATGCGTTTCCGGCACCAGATCGGCGACGTTTTTACCAATCAACTCGCCTCTCTTCATCCCATGCAGGCGGCAGGCCGCCGGGTTTGCGTCGATCACGTCGCCTTGCAGACTCTCGACGAAAATCGCGTCCGGCGAAAACTCAAACAGATCGTGAAATCTCTTCTCGCTGTCCCTCAGCGCCAGCTCGGCCTGTTGCTTTTGCGCGACCCTTTGTTCGAGCGAGTCCGCCATTTCATCGAACGCCGTCGCGAGCTGCCCGATCTCACCGGTGCCGTGATCAACGCCTGTGCGAACGCTCAGGTTTCCGGCACTGAGCTGCTCGGTGGTCCTCACCAGAGCGTTCACCCGATGCAGCACAATCACGTTGCTGAGAAACCATGACGCGACCAGGGCGAGCACGAACACCGCGCTGAGGAAGATCAGATTGCGAGTGAGTGCTTCGTCGGCCTTTGCGAACGCCGTTTTTATTGGAATACCGATGCTGACATAGGCGCCCGCCTTGTTTTCCCCCGCTTTCAATGGCTTGAAAGCCTCCAGTCTCTTCTCGCCATCCAACGAATCCAGCACCTCGCTGCCCTCCTTGCCGCCACTGGCCAGAATGGCCTTTGCAATCGGCGAGTCCGTAATTGATTTGCCAGCCCATTTTTCCGGCTTGGGATGCCGCGCGAGAATGTAGCCTTTGGGATCGATGACGAGCAGAGACGTGCCATCCCGTAGTTTTGCCGAATCGAACATTCGATTCATCCATGCGAGATCGAGTGCGGCAAATACCACGCCTCGGAACCGGTTCGCGGAGTCGATGAGTGGATAGGCAAAGTTTAGCGTCGGCTTGTTGGTGATCCGCCCGATTTGGAAATCTCCCACGGCGAAATCGCGCTTCTCCTTCGCTCTCTTGAACCAGGCGCGATCTCCGAGCGGGACGGGTGTGTCGATAGGTATCGCACTGCAAGTCGCAAGGCCGTCCGCGTCCGTGACCCCGATGTTCGCGTAAACCGGATATTCCTGAATCAAAGCGGCGAGCACCTGGCCGCAACCTTCCGGGTCGTCGCCCCAGACTTGGGGAAGGTACGATACGGCGAGCAACAGTTGGTGCGCGGCCTCGCCATAACTCTCCTGCGTCGCGGACATCAGACGCGCGACATGCATCGCCTCCTCGCGCGCCTGTTCGCCGGCCGCTTTGCGCTGATCAAAATCGCTGTAGAGGATGAACCCCAGTGCAGGGATCATCGCGACGACGACCAGCAGCATCAAACGAACACGCAAGCTCGAAAATGCGGCCTTCACACCTTTGATGGGAATATGTTCCGCGGTTTGATTCGTGGTCAAAGGAAATGAAGGGCGCGTCAGCCGCCTCCGTCCGGCAGCGGCGGCTTTGCCTATTTAGCCGAAAGGGCGGATTCGATGGCGGCGATCACCTCTGGAGAGTCAGGTGCCGCCTTTGACTCGAATCGCTTCAGGATCGTCCCGTCGCGACCGATGAGGAACTTGTTGAAGTTCCATTTTATGTCGCCCGGAAAAGCCGATCCAGGACCGGCGAGCGCCACATAGAGCGGGTGGCGCGCCGGCCCGTTCACGTCGATCTTGTCGAACAACGGGAAAGTGACTCCAAACTTGCTGGAGCAGAATTCCTTGATCTCCTCATTGGTGCCCGGCTCCTGATTCCTGAACTGGTTGCACGGGAAGCCGAGCACGACAAAACCCTGGCCCTTGTATTTCTCGTATGTAGCTTCGAGCGCCTTGTATTGCGAAGTGAATCCGCACTTCGAGGCCACGTTGACGAGGAGAAGCACTTTGCCCTTGTAGGCGCCCAACGAAGTCTCCTTCCCGTCGATGGTCTTGAGCGGGATGTCGTAAATGGACTGCGCCAGGACTGACGAGGCCGCCGCGAGCAGCGCGAATGCGAAGAGCGTGAAGGATTTCATGGAACGAACTAGAGCACGCGCGGAAGAATTGTCCAAGCGGATGGCTACTGCCCCCGCGCTTTTTTCACCGCCTCGACGAACGCCGCCGCGGAAGCCGTGAGTTTCTTCCAATCCTTGTTCTTCAATATGTCCTTGCTCACGAGACTCGATCCAGCCGCAAGCGCGACGCAACCGGCCTTGATGAAACTCTCGGCCGTCTCGACCGTCACGCCGCCGGTCGGGATCACTTGCAGCATCGGCATCGGCGCGAGAATGTTCTTGATGTATGTCGGCCCGAGCTGGTCGGCAGGGAAAATCTTGATGAAATCAGCGCCCGCTTCGTGCGCCGTCATCGCCTCGGTTGGGGTGTAGGCTCCGCTCGCAATCGGCTTCGCATAGCGGTTGCAGACCCGGATCACATCGGGCCGCGTGATCGGCGTCACCACGAATTCCGCGCCCGCAAGGATCGCCGCGCGGCACGTCTCTGTGTCGAGCACGCTGCCGACGCCGATGAGCACCTGGTCGCCGAATTTCTTTCGCACGTCGCTGATGACCTGTAGCGCGTTCGGCGTGGTCATGGTGACTTCCATGCCGGTCACGCCGCCCTCCAGAAGTGCGGCGGAGGCGTCGATGAGTTGTTCCGATGAATCGGCGCGGATGATCGCGACGATGCCGGGGTTCAGGATGCGTTCGATGATTTGGGACTTCTTCATGATGAGTTACTTTAGCGGCACCAGTTCGACAAAATCAGCAAAAACCGTTTTCAATTGTTGATCGAATGTGGCGAGCAAACCGCCATGTCGTTTTGCGATCGCGACCAGATAGGCGTCCGTCACGAGCGCGTGTGCATGCACTTTTTGAAACAACGAATCGCATTCTCTTGCAGTCGCGAAGCGCGAAGGCTCGTCCCAAAAATGGTGTCCTGGCAGACGTACGATCTCTTGCAAAAGCGCGCGGGCTTCGCCGGGATCTGCCGGTGGAGTCGTGAAACGTGGATGCGAAGAAATGCGTATGAATGAAAGTTGTGTAATTCCGCAGGTGGCCCAGCCATTTGAGCGGTGGGATCGAAACCACTCGTGCGCAACTCCGTGGTGAAGATGATCTTCCCAGCCGAGCGCAAGCAACAGATTATCGTCGAGAAGGCAGCCCTTCATCGTCGATCAATTCCTTCACGATGGCGGGATGAATCGGACGCGCTCCCGGTCGCGCTTTGAACGTCGGAAAGTCTCCCGTCTTCTTGCGCACGGTTCGTGACCGCGCCGCCATGCCGGCTTTCGCAAATTCCGAAACGATCTGCCCGATGCTTCGGCCTGTCTGTGCCGCGATCGAACGAGCGCCTTCCATGACCGCATTGTCCAGATCCAGCGTGGTTCTCATGGCGCAAGGATACGCTTCGATGCCGTGATGTCAACGCATCACCGCATCACGGCTTCAAGAAATCCACCCGTGCGCTGAGTTCAGGCGTGAGGTAGCGGTCGGGATTTTTGATCTGCACCTTGAGCTGGAGCGTGCCTTTCTGGCGGTTCGCTTCCGGTGCCATCTCGGAGACGAATCCTTCGTAGAACTTGTCGGGATACGCCTCCGGGCTGACGCGGCATTTCTGGTCGGGGTAGATTTTCGACAGGTCCGTTTCGTTGACGTCGATCTCCACTTGCAGGTCGTTCGGATCGGCGACGGCAAAGATCGCCGTGCTCGGGCCGCGCGTACCGCCGAAGCTTTGCGGCATCACGAGTTCGCCGGGATCGACGAGCTTCTCCAACACCACGCCGTCGATCGGCGAACGGATCACCGTCCAGTCGAGCTGTGTTTTCGCGTAATCGTAAGCGCCCTGCATCTCGTCGATCGCGGCTTGCGCTGCGGCGACTTCGATGCGCGCGTCGTCCTCGATCTTTTGCGACTCGACGTTCGTCAGGCGCAGCTTTTTCGCGCGCTCGTAATCGAGCCGGGCCTTTTCCAGTCTGGTTTTCACGGTCGCCAGTCGTCCCTGCGCCTGGAGTAAAAGCGCGCGTTGCTCCGCGTCATCGAGCGTGGCGACGACTTGATCCTTCGCGACATGATCGCCCTTTTTCACCCCGATCCATTTCACCGTGCCCTCGAAGCGCGGGCTGATTTCGATGCGCGCGCGGTTGACGATATAGCCGCTGACCGTCAGCACGTAGTCGCCGGAGGCAGCCGCAACCTGCGGCGTCGGGCTTGGCGCTGGCGATGTGCCGACTCCCATTTTGTCCACGATGCGGCGGTCGTCGCCTTTCTTTGGCCACGCGAAGTAAACGCCGAGGGAAGTGACGAGAATCACGACAAACAGAATCATCCAAAACGGCCCCTGCGGGCGCTGCCGCTGCGAGCGGTCGATCTGAATTTCGCGCAGTTTTTCCGTGTTCATATCAGACCGATTTCAACGCTCCGATCACCGGGAGTCGCGCCGCGCGCAGGGCGGGCAGCAGGCTTCCGACCAGGCCGACAAGCACCGCGAAGATGAGACCTTTCGCCGCAAGCCAGGGCGTGATGCGAAACTGGAACACCACCTCGCTGAACGTCTCGAAGCTGATGGTGCCGGTGCTGTAGCCGTTCATGGGCAGCGCGAGCAGACAGCCCAGCACGCCACCGACCAGCGAGAGAATCGCGCCTTCGATCAGGAAACCGATCAGCACCGTGCGCCGCCGGAAGCCAAGCACACGCAGCGTTCCAATCTCGCGCGTGCGCGAACCGACGCTCGCATACATCGTGTTCATCGCGGCGAAGACCGCGCCGATGGACATGGTGGTCGCGAGAAAATTACCGAGGATGCGGATCGGCGTGGCGGTCTTCGTCTGCTCTTTGTAATACGCCGTCTCCGAAAGCACGTGAACCAGCAGACGCTTGTCGGTTTCAAACTTCTTCGTCAATGCGGCGGCGGCGTTTGGATCAACCGGACGCACAAGCAGACTCGAATAGCTGTCGCGGTTGAACAAGGAGCGCACCTCGTCCGCGTCCATCCAGGCCTCCGAGTCGAACGCGCTGTTTTGACCGTCGAACCAGCCGACGACGGTCAACTCGCGGGTGCCGATCTTGAAGTTGTCGCCGATGTTCATGCGCGAGAACCGTGCCGCCAGCCGCTTCGAGACCACCACCTCGCGCTTCCCCGGCACAAACCAGCGACCGGCAACCAGCGCAACCTGCGGGCGCAGCGCGAAACCGTTTGCCGAGACGCCTCGCAAAGTGACGTTCGCCTCGCCACGGCCTTCGCCGCGCATGAGGTTCAAGATGATCAACGTGTCGGCGGAGACGAGAGGGCGGCTTTGCGCGTCACGGGCGATCTCCGGCGCATATTGCATGATGTTGAACTGCTCGCGTGAAAGGAGGCTGCTGGACTCCGCCACCGAGCCGCGACGCACAATGATGAGGTTGCGCGGATCGCCTGTGCTGCCGCTGGCTTTTTCCAGACCGACGGCGAGCGATTGCACCATCACATAAACCGCCACGACCAGCGCCACGCCAACGACTGTCGCCAGCGTCGCGCGCCAGCGGACGAACACGTTGCGGATGTTGTAGGTGAGCGGCAGGGTCATGGGTGAATGACCAATGACTAATGACTAATGTCCAATCAAACGCCAGCGTAAGTCATCGGTCATTGGTCATTTTGAGAATCTCCCGCGCGCGATCGAGAGCGGCGTCGATGTTCGCGCAGACATTGTCGAGGCCGATCCGATCCACGAAGCCGGAATTGAAGAGCACTTTCATCGGCTGCGGCTGCACGCCGCTCAGGACGAGCTGCGTGCCTTTTCGGCGGAATTTATCGAGTGCGATCTCGAGCGCGTGCAGGCCCGACGCGTCGATCGCCGGTACGGAGCGGATGCGAAAAATCACGACACGCGGCACGGCGGTCGCGCGATCCAGGGCCGATTCGAGTTTTTCGGCGACGCCGAAGAAAAACGGCCCGTCGATGCGAAACACGACCACGCCTTGCGGCACGTTCTTTTCGCGAATGGAATCGACGCCAAGCTCCATCTCGCTGTCCGGGGTGACGAGCCGGATCTGCGTGATCTCCTCCATCCGCTTCACGAACAGCGCGCCGGCAAGCAGCAATCCGACGCCGACGGCGATCGTGAGATCGAACACGACCGTGAGCAGAAACGTGATGACGAGCACGGTGAAATCGCTTTTCGTGCTGCGCCACAATTCCGGGAAGTTGTCCCACTCGCCCATCCGATACGCGACGACAAACAGCACCGCGCTCAACGCCGTGAGCGGAATGGAACTCGCCAGCGGCGCGGCAACAAGCACGAACACAAGCAGGGTGAGCGCATGAGCCATGCCGGCGACCGGGGTGCGTCCGCCGCTCCGGACGTTTGCCGCCGTGCGCGCGATCGCGCCGGTTGCCGAGATGCCGCCGAAAAACGGACAGAGGATGTTCGCGATTCCCTGGCCGATCAGTTCCTGGTTGGAATCGTGGCGCTCCTCGATCATTCCGTCCGCGACCATCGCCGACAGCAGCGACTCGATCGCGCCGAGCATCGCAATCGTGAGCGCCGGAATCATCAGATCCTGAATCTGCGAAAAGGCCACGTGCGGAAGCGAGAACGGCGGAAGGCCGCCCGGTATGCCGCCGAATTTCGTGCCGATGGTTTGCACCGCCGGATGAAAAATCGCGATGACAATCGTCGGCACGACCACCGCGACGATCGACGCCGGAACAACGCGCCATTTTTTCGGCCAGAAGATCAGGATCGCCAGCGCGAGCAACCCGATCCCGACCAACTGGATGTTCATGTGACGCAGATTTTCAACCACCACCAAGACCTGATCGGGCGTGTGGCGCGGCATCGTCACTTGCAGGCCGAAGAACTCCTTGAGTTGCCCGATGAAAATGATGACCGCGATCCCGCTCGTAAATCCGGCGATCACGGGATACGGGATGAACTTGATGAGCGTGCCGAGTTTCATTGCACCCATGGCGACAAGAAAAATCCCCGCCATCACCGTCGCCACGGCGAGACCGCTGTAGCCGTGAACCGCCACGATGCCGGCAAGGATGGGAATGAACGCACCGGTCGGCCCGCCGATCTGCACCAGGCTTCCGCCGAGCGCCGAAATAAGAAAGCCCGCGATGATCGCCGTCCACAACCCTTGCGCGGGCGTGACCCCGGATGCGATGCCGAAACCGATCGCAAGCGGCAGGGCGACCACACCGACCGTGATCCCCGCCGCCAGATCGGCGAGGAATTTTGCGCGGTTGTAGCCGTGCAGGGCATCGAATATTTTCGGGCGAGGCAATTCCATCAAGGCCGCTCAGTAAATTCCGCCAGACTTCACAAGTAAAGCAGGTCATGCGAACGACTGCTGCGCGCCTCGGCGATCGGAACTGGTTTCGCGCATCGTCGGGGTGCGCGCCGATGAGGGATTTTCTTTGCCTGTCTCGTGAAGGTCTTTTATGGTGCATGCCCTTATGGATTCAGACATTCAAAAAGCAATCAATGCCGGCAAGCTGACCCCGAAAGCCGGCGAGGCGCTCCAAGCCTTACAACCGGGCGGTTACTGCTTCCATAAAAGCTGGGGCTTCGGACAGATCGAAGGACTCAATTTTTTGGTGAACCAGATCACCATCCATTTCAAAACGAAGCGCGAGCACACGATGCAGCTTCAATACGCCGCCGAGTCGCTGCAGCCGATTCCAGGCGACCACATCCTCGCGAAGAAAGTCACCGCTCTCGATGAAGTGAAGACGATGGCGAAGGACGATCCCATCGGCCTCGTGCGCTTGATCTTGAGCAACTACGGCGGGCGCATGACGCAGGATCAAATCGCCCAGTCGCTCGCACCCGAAGTGTTCAACGAGGTGGAATTCAAACGCTGGTGGGACTCGACAAAGAAGCTGCTGAAGAAGGACGGCCACTTTTCCGTCCCGACGAAGAAATCCGATCCTGTCGAGTTGCGGGATCAGCCCGTTTCGCGCGCCGAAGAACTGCTGGCGGCCTTCGCCGGCGCACGCCAGCTCAAGGATCAACTGGCCGCGCTCGATCAGATCGTCAAAAACATCGACGCTTTCAGTGACGAGGCAGCCCGGTTGCAGCCGGTGGTGACCGCCACGGAGGACGCCGCGAAGAAAAGCCAGCGGCTTCACACTTCGCCGGCATTCGAACTGGTCCTGGCGCGGGATGAAATCCTCGCAAAAGTGCCGCAGCTTCAATCCGGCGAAAATGCGCTCACCATCGCGCAATTGCTGCGTGAGGAAGACCGCCGCCTGCACGAGATTCTCTCCGACATCCCCGCTGTAAAGCAGAAGCGGGTGCTCGCCGAGTTTCCGAAAGCCTTCGGCGACGAATGGACCAACCGCATCGTTGCGCTCATGCTGCGATGCAACATCCGCGTCGTCTCTGAAATCGCACGGCTGCTCCAGGATCAGGGCAGGCACGAGGAGCTGCGGCGCGAACTCGACCGCTCGATCAGCGACCATTCCATCACCACCGAGGTGCTTTACTGGCTCTGCAAGGAGCGCGACGGCGGCTTCGGCGATCTCGTCACCCCGCAGGTGTTCAGCGCGATTCTGACGGCGCTCGAGCGGGATCAATTCAGCGAAATTAAACGCGGCGGCAAACTGCACGATCTGTTGATCGACGACCGCGAGTTGATCCCCGACCTGCTCTCCGAAGGCGAACCGGAAATCGTCCGCGACTCGATGCGCAAGCTTCTGCTGACGCCTGTGTTCGAGGAACTGAACAAGCGCTCACTCATCGGGCGCATCATCCGCGTCTATCCCGAGATGCAGTCGATGCTCACCGGCGAATCCTCCGAGAAACAGGAGGCGCTGATCGTTTCCTGGAGCAGCCTCGAAAAGCGCAAGGACGAATACGAGGAACTCATCAACAAGAAGATTCCCGAGAACACCAAGGAAATCAGCATCGCGCGCTCCTACGGCGATCTGCGCGAGAACTTCGAGTTCAAGGCGGCGAAGGAAATGCAGCGCGTGCTCATGCGGCGCAAGTCCGAGATGGAGCGCGACCTCTCCCGCTCGCGCGGCACGAATTTTGAGAACCCTGACACCACGCAGGTTTCCATCGGCACAATCGTCTCGGTGCGCAACATCGAGAGCGGCACCAACACGACCTACACCATTCTTGGCGCATGGGACGGCATACCCGAGCAGCACGTGATTTCGTATCTCACCGCAATCGGGCAGGCGCTTCTCGGCCACAAAACCGGTGATCACCTCAATCTGCCGACCGAGCACGGCACGGAGAAGGTCGAAGTCGTTTCGATCGAGGCGTATCAAGCCGCGAGTCTGGTCGCGAGTTGAGTCCTCTCAGGCGATCCGGTTGGTCGTCTCTGGGTCAAAGAGATGCGCCTGTTGGGCTGCGATCTCGAACCTCGCGCGGTGCCCCATCTCGCCGCGATCGACCGCCGCCGCGCTGCGGCTGACCAGCGAATGCGCCCCGGTCTGGATGTGGATGTTCGTCTCCGCGCCAGTCCAATCGACGGCATCGACGAGCGCCTGAAACTGGCCGGGCAGACGCCTGTCGCCAGCCACGAGCGCGATGTCCTCGGGACGGACGCCAAGCAACACGTCCCTGCCGGCGAACGACTTGGCCGAGGGCCGGTTCGCCAGCGCGCATTCGATCACGCCTTCGCCCTTTTCCTTGAAAAAGAGCGCCTCGCCGGATTCCCGAAGTCTGCCCTGAATGAAATTCATCGGGGGCGAGCCGAGCAGACCGGCAACGAAAAGGTTCGCGGGCTGGCGGTAAAGCTCCAGCGGTGTGCCGACCTGCTGCACCGCGCCTTCGCGCATCGCGACAACGCGCTCGCCAAGCGTCATCGCCACGACCGGGCCGCTCGTCGCACAGAGGATCGTCGCCTGCAGTCGCTGATGCAGCCTGGCGAGGTCGGCCCGCATCCGCTCCCGGGTCGCCTCGTCGAGTTTCAAAAGGGGTTCGTCGAAAAGAAGAACTTTCGGCTGACTTACCATGGCGCGCGCAAGGGCGGTGCGCTGGCGCTCTTCCCCGCTCAGTGCCGGCGGCTTGCGGTCGAGGCACGGCTCGATGCCGAGGATTGCCGCAGCCTCCTGCACACGTTTTTTGGTTTCGGTTGAAGAAAATTTCCGGAGCTTCAATCCGAACGCGAGATTGTCGCGCACACTCATGTGCGGGTAGAGCGCCCCGTCGCCAAAAACCATTGCGACGTCCCGATCCTTCGGCGGCAAATCGTTCACGCGACGGTCATCAATGAGGACATCGCCGCCCGTGACGTTCTCCAGTCCTGCGATCATGCGAAGGATTGTGGACTTGCCGGTGCCCGCCGGCCCAAGAAGCACCACGAACTCGCGGTCTGTGGATTCAAAGTTAAAATCCCGGACAACGGTCGCGTCTTCGCCTTTGTCGCTTCGGTAAACTTTATGGACGTTGCGCAGGGTAACTTTGGCCATGTTGAAAAGAGCGCGAGGATAGTTTCCCGACGGGAATGGGTCAATCAGCGAGTCACTTCCCGACCTGCGGCGGTTGTGATTGAAAGTGCGTCCAAAGATTTCGCGAGAGTGACGAGAGCACGGGCGGCGTCAAGATCGGATGGGGTCACGGGGATTGCGCCCCGTGACCCTTCCACACCACCGGACGTGCGGTTTTCCGCATCCGGCGGTTGAACCTGGCAGAGGTCACTTGCGTGCCTCCGCGACTTCCCAAGGTATGATGAATCCATACCGCCTGAGCGTTTGGTTCTTCAGCGCGTGTTGCATCACGCAGTGCCTTGCCATCGGCCATGCTCCCCTGGCGCTCCAGGCGTTGCCCAAGGAGCGTTTCGCAACGCCCAATCGCTTGAGCGCGTTGCATCGTCCTCGCGGCGTTTTCCACCTCAGCCAGAAACATTTGCGCATGTGACGCCGGATCCATCCGCTCAGGTCGGTGACTTCGCGCCGCCAGTCGGCGAGCTTGAAGTAGTTCCACCATCCACGAATGTATCTTTGCCACCGGTCGCGCAGCTGTTCGCTAGTGAGGCTTTGCCGGGCGCTCCATAACTCGCGGACTTGGTCCTTGAGCCGGGTGATGGCTTTGGGCGCGACTCCGATCCGTCCGTCTGGATACAACCGGAAGCCTAGCAGGCTGCTGCGGTCACTCGGACCGCTGCCGCTTTTCTCCCGGTTGACTTCGACTTTGAGGTGCTTTTCGATCCATCCGACCACGCTCTCATGGATGCGTCCGGCGCTGCGCTGGCTGCTGGCAAAGATGGCGATGTCGTCGGCATAGCGCACGAAGGCGAGGCCGCGGTTTTCCAGTTCCTTGTCCAGCGGGTCGAGATAGATGTTGGCTAACAACGGCGAGAGCGGACCGCCTTGCGGGGTGCCGCAGGTTCGCTTTTGCCGGCTTCCATCGGGCTGCCGCAACGGGGCTCGGAGATACGCTCCGATGAGCCGCAGCAGCCTTTTGTCTCTCACCTTGCGGGCGACGAGGCTCATGAGTTTGTCGTGGTTGACCTGATCGAAGAAGTTTTTCAGATCGATGTCCACCACCCACGTTTTACCTGCCATCACAAAGGTTTGCGCCTCTTTCACGGCATCGTGGGCGCTTCGTCCGGGCCGGAACCCGTGACTGTGCGCGCTGAAGTCCGGCTCCCACGCCGGACTCATCACTTGATGGATGGCCTGCTGGATCATCCGGTCGAGCACGTTGGGGATGCCCAGCGTGCGGATGCCTCCGTTAGCCTTGGCGATGTCCACCGCCCTGACGGCTCCGGGTTGGTAGTCCCCGGCGCGCAGTTTGGCTTCGATCGCTTCCCAATGGTCGCGGAGGTGCGCGGCCGTTTTTCCAATGTCCATTCCATCCACTCCGGGTGCGCCGCCGTTGGCTTTCACCGCTTGCCACGCGGCCCGGAGGTTTTCTTTCTCCAACACTCTTTCGAGGGTCGGCTCCCTGGTTCCATCTTCGGGCATCATCTTGCGCCTCCTTTCGCGCGGGTGGGTGGCTTGCCGTCCGCGGTGGGGACGCGGGCCGGATTCCACCGGCACGTTTCCTCTCCGCCAGCGGGGGAACCTGCCGCAGTTGCATGTCCTCCGTTTGTCTTACGCCTCCCGCAGTCGGTCGGTTGATCGCCTTCTGCTGGTTCTTCGGCCCTTCGCTCCTGCCGGGTTTCCCCGGCTTTCCTCACTACTACGGCCTCTGCTGACTCCTCCCCCGTTCTCACGGGAGAGGTCTCCCCGGGTAAGGTGCATGGACTTTCGGCCCGTGCCGCCAGGCTCTACCCGATGCGTCTTTCGGTGACGGTTGGATTTCGCGTTTTCTCGCACGCTCATCGCCCGCATCGCGGCCTCACTGCCTGTTCGTGTTCCTACGGTCGTGCCTTTGCTACGGACTTCTTTCGTGCTGAGGGCCTCGCGGCTCCCGCCTTGTCCTTCACTACGGTTGTTGTCACTATCTCCGGTCGTTTCCTTTCTTCTGACAAGTCCATGCCCATGCCGGGCACACGAGCGGCGATTTGCAATCGCCGGGGGGTGCATTTGCATGGAAGCTCTCCAGCGCCCAGTCGCGCTGGCCCGGCGGTTGCAAACCGCCGCTCCTTGTTCCGCGAAGTCGTAATCCGGTGATGATCGAGCGCACAGGGCTCCGGTCTGAAAAGCACCCGGCTTTTCGTGCCAGAAAATGAGCATTCCTTATTTAGTCCTTGACTCCGGCGTTCGCGCTTGTTCCCATTGCGGCCATGCAACGGCAGCTTCAGCAGGCTGCCCGGCGGGTGCCAGTGATCTTCTGGGCGGTTGCGGAGTCGATGTCCGATCATCGGACAGGCTGTGCGGTATGTCGCCGCACCGGCATCTCAATCAGCATGTCTCTCCCCTCCTTCCGGGGCTGCCCAAACCAAAGAAAACCTCTCCTATGAAAACCAACTCGCTCCCTCATGCCGCTGAATGCCTTCAAACCCCATCCTCGGAAATCGCCACGCGCCGGGTGCGGCGAAAGGCCATATCGTTGTAGTTGAGCTGGCGGGCGGCGCTGGCGACCATTCTCCCAATCGCGTTCCTGGCGATGGTGCCCCTGCATGTTGACGCGGCCACATGCATATGGTTCGTGACCACCGGCACATGGAACGTGCCGGGCAACTGGCTCGGCGGTTCCGTGCCGACCTCGAGTGACGATGCCTATATCAACAACGGGACCGCCTCTGCGCCTGCGGGTGTTTCGGGAACTGCCAGCGATCTTAACATTAATGTAGGCACGCTGAACATCAACGGGGGAACCGTGACCAGCTACCGCGACTATCTGGGCTACTACCATGCCCGCTCCGTTGGCACGGCAACCGTCACCAGCGGCACCTGGCAAAATTACTCCCTCTACGTCGGCAACGCTGGCACCGGTACACTGAATGTTAACGGAGGGACTGTGACCAACATAATCGCCATGTTAGGCAGCAACTCCGGCGCTGTCGGCACGGCAACCGTCTCCAGCGGAACTTGGAGGTCCAGGAATCTCTACATCGGCGGTTACGGCACCGGCACACTGAACCTCAACGGAGGGACTGTGACCGACACCTACGGCTATCTGGGCTACTACGATGCTCGCTCCGTCGGCACGGCAACCGTCACCAGCGGCACTTGGCAAAATTACTACCTCTACGTTGGCGACGCTGGCACCGGCACGCTGAACATCAACGGCGGCACCGTCACAGGCTCTACCGGCTACATCGGCTACTCTGGAAGCTCAGTCGGCACGGCGACGGTCACCAGCGGCATCTGGAGCAATTCCGGCCCTCTCTACGTTGGCCGCTCCGGTACCGGCACCCTGAATCTAACTGGCAGCGGTGTCGTTACCATCGCCAGCGGCACCGGGACGTTGACTCTCGCCCAAGATGCAGGCTCGGCAGGCACGCTGAACATCGGCACGGGTGGCAGTGCCGGGACGCTGAATGCCAGCAGTCGTCGCTGCTGGCAGCGGCACGGCCACCGTGAACTTCAACCATACCGGCAACTACACTTTCGCTCCGCAGCTCACTATTGCAATGACCGTGACCAAACTCGGTAATGGCATCACCACCCTCACCGCCAGCAACAGTTACACCGGCGCGACGAATGTGAACGCCGGAACGCTGGCCTTTGCCGTGAGCGAGAAGTTGACGGGCGGGTTGAACATCGCCAGCAGCGGCACGGCGGTGCTGACGGCGCACACGGGAGGCGCGGCGAACGTGAAGGTGCTCGACCTTTCGTCGTTGACGATCTCAGGAACCACACCGTTTGCAGGGGGCGGGGATAAGGAGGCGAACCTCATCGTGGATGAAATCGTGGATTCCGCTTCCTGCCCGACTTTGAACGCAGCAATTCCCTACGACTTGCAGATGGCTGGCAGCGGCCTCGCTTCGTCGGCACCAGTGCCCGAGCCCGGGACGATTGGTTTGCTGGCTGCGGGTGTGCTTTGTGTGTTCGCCTTCCGGCTGAGGGCTTCCCTCCGGAGATAAATCGGTTGTCAAAAGTCTTTCCCGACTGGAGGGCACCGCGCCGTCGGTGCCTTTCCAGGAGGCAACGGCGCGCTTTCCTCCAAACCTCTCCGCGATTAGGAAAAGACTTTTGGCAACCAATCTAAGCTTTGAAATCGCGCTGCTCGAAGTAAAACCAACCCGCGATCAAAAACGTGGCATCGATCGCGAGTAGAAAGGCATAGTCCTCGATCATGCGTGTCCAGGGGATGTGTGCCTCGAAGATCCGCAGCCATGCCGACATGTGGGTGGTCAGGAAGTAGAACTTGATGCTTTCGAAATAGGGAATGTGCCGGAAAATCCAGTCGAGGAAGAAATAGGAAAGCGTGAGGATCGTCGCGGCGGCCGGCTTCATGTTGAAGCAGGAAAACATGAACGCCAGCGCGGTGATGCTCATCAGGCTAAGTGCCACGAGCGGCAGGGCACAAAGGTATCGCGCGATTCCGGGAGCGAGTTGGTGAAAGGCAACCAGTCCCTCCTCGGGCACAAAGACGAAGAGCCCGCCAAATCCGCGATAGGCAGCCCCTGTGAGCAGCGCGGTAACACCGATGAAAATCAGCAGGACAAAGGTATAGATCGCCGACGAAAGCGCCTTGATCGCGATCACTCTTGCTCTCGATACCGGACGACAAAGAATCATCCGCATCGTCCCGTCCTCGACCTCCTTGCTAACGACGTCGCCGGCGACCAGCGCCAGATAGAGCGCGCCCAGAATAAAGATGGAGCTGGAAAGAATGATGAATGCCAGAGTTACACCTGAAAAGTAATCCTCGAAGAGATAGCCGCTCTGGTCCTCGATCAGATGCCGGAAGGCGCGCTGCACTTTCGGTAACTGAAGAAAGAAGAGCACCAGTATTTCCAGCAGGAGAAAGGCGCCGAAGCCAATGTAAGTGCGCTTGCGGGCAAACATCTTGTGCAACTCGCCGTATAGCTGGAGGAGGAAGAGGTTCATTTCATTCCGGCGGACTGTGCCGTGCTTACTTTGAGATAGAAATCCTCGAGCGTGGGCCGCAGCGGTTCGAGAGCGCGCAGTTGGAGACCGGCTCCGACAATCCGCGACACCACTGCGGCGATATCCTTGCTGTCATCCAGTTCGATCACGTTGTCCGACTCGATCCGCGCGCCCGATTCCGCAGCAAGACGGGCGGCGGCTGTCCAGTCGCTCACATCCAGACGGTAACGCTTCCCCTTCCCTGCGATGTCCACCATTCGTCCCTGAAACACCAGTGAGCCTTGATTCAGAATCGCGATGCTTTCACAGGTCTGCTCCACCTCGGAGAGCAGATGCGACGAAAGCAGCACGGTCAGCCCGCGCTCATGGCAGAGCCGCTGGACAAGCGTGCGCACTTCATGGATGCCCTCGGGATCGAGTCCCTCGGTTGGTTCGTCGAGCAGCACGAGCGCCGGATCGGGCAGGAGCGCCTGAGCCAGGGCGAGGCGCTGCCGCATTCCGTGACTGTAAGTGCGCACCGGATCGCCGATACGTTTGGTCAGATCGACCAACTCGACGACCTCGCGCAAACGGTCATCCGGCACGCGAGTCGAGTAACTGGTGAATATCTTCAAGTTCCGCCAGCCGCTGAGGTATTCGTAGAAGCCCGGTGTCTCGAAGATCGCCCCGACCCGGGCGAGAGCCCGGCCGCGATGACGCTGCACCGAGATGCCATCGATGAACGCCTCGCCGGCATTCGGATGCACCTGCCCAAGCAGGATGCCGAATGTCGTGCTCTTGCCCGCGCCGTTGTGGCCCAGCAACCCGAAGATCTGGCCCCACTGCACATCGAGAGTCAGTTCTTTCAGGGCGGGCTTTCCGTTAAAAGACTTGGAGACCTTCTCGATGTGAATCATGACAGGGTAAGACGCGGGAGAGTGACGCTGCTACTGCTGGCTGGTGGAGAATTTGAGATCCTTGGTCGCATGCCCGTCGGCGTAGAGGACGTTCACTTTGTTGGCTGTGTCGGGATGAAATCCCTCCTTGTCGGATAGAATGGGAATCCGGCTCTTCTCCTTGATCACACTTAGAAAATTCAAGCTGGCAAGCGGCTGATTGCTCAGCGCGTTGTTCCAGTAATAGCTGGTGCCGGTTTCCTCGGCAAGGTGCTGCTTGTCGGCGGGACACGCGAAGACCTTCGGATCGGAGACATAACGATCAAGCGTGTTGTCGATCACAGGAACATCCTCGGCCTTGCTGGAGCGGCCCGCTCTGAGGTCGGGCAAAATCATGTTGTTTTCGCCAAGGTAAAGATTCAGCGCGATCCCGATCTGCCTGATGTTGCTGAGGCATGCCACGGATTGCGCGTTGTGCCGGATGCTCAGCGAGACCGGCACGGCGATGCCGCACAGGATGGCGATGACCACGATGACGACGAGCATTTCGATGAGAGTGAACGCGCGGAGGCTGTTCATGGGTTGTGTTACCTGGCCTGCATGCTGCGTTGCATCTGTTCGATGAGCGGAGCCAGGTCGAGCTTTGTCTGGGCGCTGGCCTCGCTGTAGAATGACCGCAGACCCTGATGGATGATGCGCTGCGCATTGTTGTCGAGCTTCGGAGCCTCCTCGGGCTGGTGCTTGCGCATTTCCTCGAGGGTTTTTTCGACGAATTTTTTGCGCTTCTCGGGCGGCATTTTGTTGAAGGCATCCATCATCTGGCTGAACCCGACCGGCAGTGTCAGGTCCAGAAACCTGGCCTGCTCCTCGGGCGTGAGTGAGCGGAAAAACTTGTCCATCCCATGCTCCCTGCGCAGTTCGCGGCGCTCCTCGTAGGTGAGCTGATTGAGTTGATTCGCAGCCTTGGTGAGGATCTTGTCCCGCTCCTTCTGCGATTGCTCAGGCGTCAACTGATGCGTCCGAATATACTCGCCAACGGCCTCGGGGCTTGGCCTTGCAGAGCGGGCAAAAAAGACAATCGCTCCAGCGACCACCCAGACGCCGATCAGCGCGATAATGGCGGTCGTTCGAGTGGAGTTCATAGGCGGATCATAGCGCATGTCCCCGTCGAGGGCGAGAGCCTTGCGTTTGCGTGTTCGGCGCGGCATTTGCGAGTCCCCTGCCCGCCCGTCAGTAAGTTGGGATCCGTTCTTGCCGGATGCAAAAGCCGTGCATTGTCCGGTGCCGGACTTTACGTTCGCCGCCATGCCAAACAACAATTCCCCAACAATGCATTGCGCCGCTTCAAGCGGACGAACATTGATCTTCGCAAGCCTGCTGTTCCTTTTGCTGACGCTGCCGGTCTGGTCGGCTGAGAAGACTCCTTTCAAAGTCAGCCGGGGCACCAACATTTCCCACTGGCTGAGCCAGAGCAACCGCCGCGGGGCCGAGCGGCGCAACTGGTTCACCAAGGAAGACGTGGCGTATCTCGCCGGACTTGGGTTCGACCACTTGCGTCTGCCCATCGACGAGGAACAAATGTGGGATGCCGAAGGGAAACCCGAGTCGGAAGCATTCGCCCTGCTGAATAATGCGCTGGATTGGTGCGCCGAATATCATCTGAGCGCGATTGTGGACCTGCACATCCTTCGCTCGCATCATTTCAACGAGAAGGAGCGCCCGCTCTGGAGCAAGCCCGAAGCGCAGGAGCGCTTTTTCCAGTGCTGGCGCGAGCTGTCCGACACCATGCGCAGCCGTCCCCTGGAACGGGTCGCTTACGAGTTGATGAACGAGCCCGTGGCCGACAATCCCGATGACTGGAACAAGCTGGTCGCGAAAGCCGTGGCGGTCATCCGCGAGCGCGAACCGCAACGAGTGATCGTCATCGGCTCGAATCGCTGGCAGTCCGCGGACACATTCGATCAGCTCCGAGTGCCGCCGGACGATCCGCATCTGCTGCTCAGTTTTCATTTCTACGAACCGTTTCTGCTGACTCATCACGGTGCCAGTTGGGTGAACATCGGGCGCTACAAAGGCCCCGTCCAGTATCCGGGGATCACGGTCGCCGAGGGCGATCTTGCAGAGGTTCCGGAACCGTTGAGGCAGCAGATCAGCCAGCAAAACGGCGACTGGAATCGCACCCGGATCGCGGAGAAGATGGCCAGGCCGCTCGCAGTGGCGCAACGGACAGGTCTCCCGCTTTACTGCGGCGAATGGGGGTGCTTTCCGACAGTGCCGCGTAGTGCGCGGCTCAATTGGTATCGCGACATGGCCAGCGTTCTGAAGGAAAAAGGCGTGGCCTGGGCGACGTGGGATTACAAGGGCGGCTTCGGGCTGCGCGGGGCAAACGGCAAGGCAGATGAGGAGTTGATCGGCATCCTGTTGTCGAAATAAGGAAGCAAATGTGCGCAACCGCTTGCGTTCATCGGGGTAAATTGATAGCGAGATTCATGGCATCCCGGCAGTTCCCTCAATAAAAATGAACAAGCACAAAATACTGATCATCGATGACGAAGCCCCCTTCACGCGCCTGGTGAAAATCACGCTGGAGGAAACCGGCGAATACCTGGTCATGGAAGACAACGAGGGCACCAATGCGGTGGAACTCGCAAGAGAACTCAACCCCGATCTGATTCTTCTGGACGTCATCATGCCCAAGACCGATGGCGGTGCGATCGCCTTCAATTTTCGCTCCGACAGTCAACTGTCCAAAACGCCGATCGTGTTTCTAACGGCGGTCGTTTCAAAAGAGAGCGCCACGGTTCACAAGCAACTGGGCGGGTTTCCCTGTCTTGCAAAACCGATCACGCCCGAAGAATTGATTGCGTGTATTGCAGCAAACCTCAACGGTGCGGGCTGAATCGCGCGAATTCTGCCCGGCATTCGCCCCTGTAACCGGAGCGGCTTAAGCGACTCTGTTGCCGTTACGCGCCAAGGGCGGCGTGAAGTCCGGGCAGCACGGGCGTCCCGCCTGTTGACGAAGGCGTCTCCGCCTTCGCGAAGTTTTGTTACCTCGGATCAGACTTTCCGCGACCCAGCCGTTCTGAAAGTTCGTTTCGGCGCGACGCCGAAACCAACAGGCGGGGACGCCTGTGCCACCCAGGCTCTCGCGAATGCTTCCGGCTTTGAAATCGCCCGCAGTCTCTTCAGCGGGTGTCGAAAACTCATCCCCGCCTTCTGAATCGCGCGAGGGCAATTTGCAGCGCGAGGCCGCCGGCGAGCGATGCCCATATGTCCGGCTCCGGAACTGGAATCAGCACGACGTCGTAACCTCCAGTCGCGCTGTTTGTTGAATAGTCTCCCGTGTAACTGATCACGAATTGGGTGGTGCCGAAAAAAATCGTCGGCACCGCTCCGTTGAACATGTTGCCGGTCGTGATCTGGTTTGCAAAGAAGCCGCTCACAGGACTCGCCCCCTCATTTCTGATGATGAAATACTTCTCGAGCGAAATGTTCGGGCCGCCCACGACATAGGACAAGGATTGATCCGGTGGAGTGTAGCCGTTGAGAAGCGAGCCATCCAGATCGCCGGCCAGTGTAATATTGCCGCTTGTCTTGAGTTGATCGTAGCCGTTCGAACTCGCGCCGGCGTTGACGCCGCCGATCTCGACCGCGAGATGCCCGCCGGATCTCAGATTGAATGTCTTTGTGATGAACGAACCGGTGCCGTCGAAACCCGGCGCCATCGTCCCGCCGCTCTGCACGGTCACGTCGCCGGCCGCGCCAACCCCGCCAAGCGTGGAAAGGTTATTTGCGAAGTGCGGACTGTTGACGGTGGAGCCGTTGAGGAAGAGGCGTCCGGCGTCGATGTTCGTAGGGCCTGTGAACCCGGCGTTCGACGTTCCGGAAATCGTAAGCGTGCCGGTACCGGTCTTGGTCAGAGCGCCGGTGCCGCTGAGCACGCCGCCCAGGTCAAAGCTGTTGCCGCCTGTATCAATCGTGCCGCCGGTGCCGCTCAGCGTGAACGCACGGCTGGAAGTAATCGTGCCGGTTGCCTGCAATGTGCCTTCGTCCAGAATCACGCCGCCGCCTGCATCTCCCAGATTTGAGTCGGAACTGATTTTCAACGTCCCTGCGTTGATGGTCGTGCCGCCCGAGTAAGTATTGGAGCCGCTGAGAGCCACCAAGCCGGAAGTCGATTTGGTCAAAGCCGCCGTGCCGCTGAGTGCCGTGCCGATCGTGCCGCTCTGCGCGAGATACGAGCTGCCTGTGAGCGTTCCGCTGCCGATGATCGAGCCGCTCGAGAGCGTGATCGCGCCGATCATTTCGTTGAATGTCTGCAAGTCCAGCGTGCCGCCGGAAACCGTCACCGCGCCGGTGTCCGCGAGCCGCTCGGAAGCGCCAAGCTGAAGTGTGCCGCTGTTGATCGTCGTGCCGCCGCTGTAGGAGCTTGATCCGTTCAAGAGCAAGGTGCCCGCGCCGTCCTTGACCAAACCACCCGTCCCACTCACACCGCCGCCAAGGGTCGTGCCCGCGGCCCCGCCCACGGTGAGGGTTTGACCCGCGTTGGTGATGGCACCGCCGAGCGTGAGCGTGCCAGCGTCCGAGTTGATCTGGCTGGCACTGCCGAGCGTAATCGCGCCGTTGTAGGCGTTGGTGCCGCTGATGTTGCGCAAGGCGCCACCGTTCGAGATGCCGCTGCCACTCAGGGTCAATGACGGCGTTACGGTGATGTTGTTTTGCAATTCCATCGCCCCGCCGGAATTGACGCTGAGGCCAGCGCCCGAGGAGACGTTCCCGTTCGTCAGAACGGCGCGCGAGTTACTGCTGACACTCAGGCCGTCAGCGAAACTGTGCGCGCTGGTGCCGGAGAGATTGAACACCGCGCCGGCCGTGCCATTGCCCACGACAAAGGCCGTGCCGTTGGCGACCTGCGTGCTGCCCGTGGTGAGCGTGCCGCCGTTAAAGGTGAACACGCTGCTCGTTCCAGTGTTCAAGAGCAGGGCGTCCGTGTTGATTGTCCCGCCGTTGAAGACGACGCTGCCACGGCGCACATCCATCGTTCCGGTGAGGCCGGCGTTGGTCACTGTGAGCGTGCCATTGGTCACCGTCAGCACGTTGCCGCTGGAACTTCCAGTCTTGCCGACATACAGCGCTCCTGCCGCCAGACGGCGCCTCCGGAGCCGATCGTGAGTTGATTGTTCGACCCGTTGTTGCCCAGGTTAACATCGCGGCTGATAGTCCAGACCGAACCGGTGCCGGTGACGCTGACGATATTGCTGTTGCTCAACGAGCCGGTGCCGATCCATGCGTCGCGGTTGGTGGCAACCTGGCCGCCATTGGAAATGGTGAGCTGACTGGTTCCGCCCGCATTGCCCACGAACAGATCGTTTCCCATGCTCCAGAGCGAACCGCTGCCGTCCACCAGCGCGGTGTTGCCGCTGGCGGAGTTGTAAAACCCAATGTGTCCCGAACCAGCGGTCGAGAGCCTGCCGCCGCTGGAAATCGTCAACGAGTTGCTGGTGCCGGTGATGCCGTCGTAGAAATTGCCGGCATTGGTCCAGATCGAGCCGGTGCCTGTGATGAGGACCGAGTTTCCGTTGCCGCCCGTACTGTTGCCCAGGCCGGCATCCACCGCGCTGGTGACGCTGCCGCCGCTGCTGATCACGAGCTGGTTGCCCGTGCCCGTGTTACCGACGTAGAGGGAATTGGTGTGGGTCCATTGCGAACCGCTTCCCGTCACGGTGGCCGTGCGGCTGGAGCCGGAATAGAAACCGGCGCCGAGGGTGTTGCCAGAAGTGTTCTGCACCACGCCGCCAGTCTGGATGAGAAGGCTCGTCGTGCCATTGAATGCGCCGGTGCCGGCGGTCTGGAGGATGCCCGCGTTGACCGTGGTCGCGCCCGAGTAGGTGTTCGTTCCGCTGAGCGAAAGCGTTCCCGCGCCGTTCTTGATCAACGCGATGTCACCGATCCCTCCCGCCGTTCCCGCAATGCTTCCCGCGAAAGTCGTCGAGCCGCTTGCCGGGTTGATCGTCAACGTGCCGGTGGTGCTGGCCGTGCTGTTCTTGATCGTGCCGGTGGCATCGCCGCCGAGCGATGCCAGGCTGTCGCTGAAGGAGGCCAGGTTAAAAATGCCGCCGGAGTTGAGCGTCAGTGCGGTCTCCGGAGAAGTGGGCAGGACATTCGAAGCCCCCAGTTGCAGCAAGCCGCTGTTCTGAACGGTCGTCGGCCCATTGTAGCTGCTGGCCACGTTGAGCACCAGCGTCGTGCTGTCCACAATCAGATCCGAGTTCGGGCTGCTGCCGCTAATGCCAGACGTGTTGATATTTACGGTTCCGCCCCCGGCAATCGTCAGCGTCGTGCCATTCTTTGCGACGCCTCCGGTAAGATTCAAAATGCCGCCACCGGCGCTGATCGTCGCGTGCGTGGCGATGTTGATTGCGCCTCCGAATGTGCTTGTTCCCGTGTTCGTCAGCGCTCCGCCATTGCCGATCCCGCTGCCATTCAACGTCAGCGTCTCGGCGTTCGAATAGTTGACGTTACTGAGCTGCAAGGCCGCTCCGGTCCCCGACACGGTGGTTCCGTTTGCCGTCGTGCCGAGAGCACCATTTGTGTTTACCTGCAAGGTGCCGGCGCTGATTGTGACCCCGCCGGCAAACGTATTCGCAGCGCTCAAGGCCACGGTCCCGGAGGTATTCTTCGTAACGGATCCGCTGCCGGCGAGGACCGCGCTGATCGTGCCGCTCTGCACGAGATACGACGTGCCGGTGAGCGTCCCGCTGCCAATGATCGAACCGCTCGACAGAGTCAGCGTGCTGATCGTTTCGAGATACGACTGCAAATCAAACGTGCCGCCAGAAACCGTTACCGCTCCTGTGTCCGCGAGCCGCTCCGACGCTCCAAGTTGCAACGTGCCGCTGGTGATCGTCGTGCCGCCGGTGTAGGAGTTGGAACCGCTCAGCAACACCGTGCCGGCTGTCGTTTTGGTCAAAGCCGCCGTGCCGCTGAGTGCCGCGCTGATCGTGCCGCTCTGCGCGAGATACGACGTGCCGGTGAGTGTTCCGCTCCCGATGATCGAGCCGCTGGACAACGTCAGCGCGCTGATCGTTTCGAGATACGACTGCAAATCAAACGTGCCGCCAGAAACCGTTACCGCTCCTGTGTCCGCGAGTCGTTGCGACCCGCCAAGTTGCAATGTGCCGCTGTTGATCGTGGTGCCACCGGTGTAGGAGTTGGAGCCGCTCAGCAACACCGTGCCGGCTGTCGTTTTGCTCAAAGCCGCCGTGCCGCTGAGTGCCGCGCTGATCGTGCCGCTCTGCGCGAGATACGAGGTGCCGGTGAGCGTCCCTGTGCCGATGATCGAACCGCTCGAAAGTGTGACTGCGCTGATCGTTTCGAGAAACGCCTGCAAATCAAAAGTGCCGCCGGAGACATTCAACGCGCCACCATTCGCGAGGCGCTCGGATGCGCCGATTCGGAGCGTGCCGGAACTGACCGTCGTGCTGCCGCTGTAGGTGTTCGAGCCGTTCAACAGCATGACGCCCGCGCCGGTTTTCGTCAGGCTGCCGGTGCCGCTGATCGCGCTGGTGACCGTGTAAGTCTGCGACGGATCGACCTGAATTGTGCTGGCAGGGCTGCCAAGTGTAATGCTGCGCGAGGTGCTGAATCCGCTGGCGACTTCGAGGGTGCCGGCGTTGAGCGTGAGGGCGGCGGATGTCGCGCCCAGGCTGGCTGTATTGCTGACCACAACCGTTCCGCCGTTGATGGTTGTGGCGCCCGTGTAGGTGTTCGTGGCGGAAAGGGTCAGTGTCCCGCTGCCGTTCTTCGTCAGTCCACCGGTGCCGCTGAGCACGCCGCTGTCAGCCACGTTACCCGAACCAGTGACCGTCATCAAAAAGCCGCCGTTGGCAACGCTGCCGGTAAGCGTGAGCGTACCGCCATCGGAGGCGATGGTCGATGCGGATGCAAGCGTCAACGCGCCGCTCCATGAGTTGTTGTCGCTCATGTTGCGAAGCGCGCCGTCACTCGCGACGCCACCGCCGTTGAGAATCAACGACTCGCCGGCCACTGCAATCCCGCCCTGCACTTGCAAGGCCGCTCCAGCCGTGACTGTGACGCCGGCAGCGCCGCTTCCCAACGCGCTGGAGTTCTGTAGGTTCAAGACGCCGGCACTCACGGTGGTCAGGCCGGAATAGGTGTTCGATCCTGAGAGCACCAGCGTTCCCGCGCCTAGTTTGGTTAAAGTGAAAGCGCCGGAGACAGCGGCGGAGATGTTCATGTCGGTGGCCGCAGTTCCATCGTTGATGGTAAACGTCCGGTTGGCACCCAGCGCCAGGTTGCCGCTGACGGTTGCCGTGGTGCTGTCGGCGTTGCCGGTAACATTCGCCCCCAGTGTCAGCACGCCCGTGCCGGTGGTGACCGCGCCACCCGTCATGCTGTTAAGTTTCACAGTATCCGAGAAGTTATTCAGGTCCAAAAGACCCGAGTTGAAGATATCGACCAGAGCGGCGGTATTGATCTGGGTGGAAGCGCCATACCGGACCACATCCGCATTCGCGCCGCCGATGCCATCGCCAATCACCAAGTCTGACTTGATCGCGTCAATGCCGGCTGTTTTCGCGAAGATCAGCGTGCCGGAGTTCACGATGGTCGTACCGGTGAAAGTGTTGTTCCCACCGCCGCTGAAAGTGACGTTGCCCGAGCCATTGAGAGTCACGCCGCCCTTGTTGCTGATGATGCCGCTAAGGATCGCATCACCCGTTCCGGTAAAGGTGAGGATATTCGCCGCGCTGCCGCCAGTATTGGCCCCGCCGCTAACCGTCAAGAGCCCTGCATCGAGACCAATGGTGCTTGCCGAGCCCAGCGTGAACCCGCCACTCAGCGTATTTGAACCGTTGATGTTTCGCAGGGCACCGTCGTTGGAGATACCGCTGCCGCTGAGAGTGAGCGCGCCGGAAAGCGAGACTCCACCCTGAACCTGCAACGCCGCACCGGCGGCAACCGTCGGCGTTGCTGTGCCAAAAGCGCTGCTGTTTTGAATATTCACCACACCGGCATTGACCAGCAGATCGTTGATCCCGTTGGTTCCACTGAGCACCAGCGTCCCCGCGCCGGCTTTGGTGATGCTGTGGGCGCCGATGATGTTGGCCGAAACGAGGAGGTCGGTCCCCGCGCTTCCGCTTGCGATGGTGAATATACGGTTTGCCGCGATGCCGAGATTGCCGCTGATCGTGGCGGTGGTGGACGATGCGTTCGTGCTGAGATCCGCGCCGATGGTCAATGTGCCGCTGCCGGTGCTCACAATGCCGCCGGTAAGTGTCAACCCGCCGATCGTGTCCGTAAAGTTGTTGAGGTTGAGCTGGCCGGATGAATTCACCGTCACTGCCACGTTGTTGATCTGGTTGGACGCATTGAACTGCACCACATCCGTGCCGGTGCCGTCGCCGATCGTCAGCGCGCCCGCAACCGCATTTTTCCCGGCTGTTTTCGAGAGGATCAGCGTGCCTTCGTTCACCACGGTTGTGCCGTTGTAAGTATTGGCCGTCCCGCCGCTGTAAGTCACCGTCCCGGCCCCAACCTTCGTGACAATGAAGCCGTTGCCGCTGATCACGCCGCTCAGTGTCAGGTTGCCGGAATCGGAACCAATGGTGGTAGCGGAGCCGAGCGTGATGTTGCCACTGAGCGTGTTGGTGCCGCTGAGGTTGCGCAAAGCGCCATCACTGGCGAGTCCGCTGCCGCTGATTGTTATGCCCCCGCCGACGGAAATGCCGCCCTGCAACTGGAGTTGCGCGCCGCTGGATACAGTCGTCGCCCCTGCCGTGCTGCCGAGCGCGTTGCTGTTCTGGATGTTCACCGCGCCGGCGCTGATGGTCGTGGCTCCGGAGTAGGAGCTGCTCCCCGCCAGCGTGAGAGTGCCCGAGTCGATCTTGGTCAATCCGCCGCTGCCGCTGATCGAGCCGTTGATATTGGTGTTGTAGTTGCCGCGAACGGTGAGCAGAAAGCCGCCATTATTCACGTTTCCGCCGAAGATCAGATTCCCCGCACTGGCATTCCACGTCTGCGCGGCACCTAGTGTGATGGCGTTGTTAATCGTCTCGGTGTTGATGCTGCTGTTCGTTACACCTCCGGAATTGATGGTGTAAGTGCCCGTGCCGCCGAGCACGAACACGCCGGCTGTGCTGTTGAAAGTGATCGATCCCGCAGTGAAAGCACCGCTCAACAGCGGTGCCAGCCCGTTCGTTCCGCTAAAGATAAGCAGGTCGCCCGAAGCCGGTGCCTGATTCGGGCTCCAGTTGGCGGTGGTGGTGATGTTGCTGTTGCCCCCGGTGCCAGTCCACGTCAACGTCGCAGCCTCTCCCCGAATCGCGGAAAGCAAGGCAATACAGACAGTCAGCGCAAGCGCGACCGGCTGTCTTGGAATGCCGCGTTGGCACGCAGTATTTCGCCTCTTTCTCAAAAACATTACGAAGACTGTAGCAACAATAATGCCGACTTGGTTTTGCGGGGAGTGCTTCTTTTACCGCCCACTGCGAAAGCAGGGAACTGAGCCAAGCCTCCGACGGATGCCTTCTCAGCGGCGGAGCGGGAACCGGCTTGCACACTTAGCGGGTGTGATTGAATGAGAGTCCAAACTCACGGCGAGAAATCCCTCCGGGACTGCGGACATTAGCCTGCTCGCCCACCAGCCGACCGCCACTATTCCCCTCCGCCGCCTCGGTGGTGAAGCTAGCAGCGCGAGCGACAACAACCGGATTGCCGCACAAATGAATGAATCGCCCGGCTCTCTGCGTGCCACTTCTCATCAAATCCCCTGTTTCAATAGAACTCAATCGCTCTGGCGTTACTCCTGCTATTGACCAACGCAAGGCCAAAGCAAACCCCGGCCAAAATCAAAACAATCAAAACAAAGGCAAGAACATGTTACAGAAACTGAACAAGAACCGCGGGGGCTTTACCCTCGTTGAAATCATGATCGTGGTGGCCATCATCGCCCTCCTGGCGGCGATTGCCGTGCCGAACTTCCTGCGTGCCCGCAAGCGTTCGCAAGCGACCCGTGTGCTGGAGGACTTGCGCATGCTGGACTCGGCGCTGGATCAATACGCCGTGGAAACCAACAAGACCTCGACCACTGTGGCGACGTTCGGGGACCTGAAGAACTACATCAAGACCGGCTCGACGCTTTACACGACGGGCAAGGATGTCTTCGGCACCACGTATGGCGATGCGTTCACGGTGGATACGGTCATCAAGGTCAACTCCACGACCTTCGATGCCCTATCCGACGTGGCTCCAGCCGAGTTCTGGTCGCCTTACAAGTAATCCCACCAGACCATTAACGACATCTCCTTTGGCTTGCAGCTGCACCAGCTGGCCGGTAGGTGGAGCGTGCGTCTGATTCAAAATGTTGTTGTTGTGAAAACTGCGCAGGCGTCTGAAACAGACGCCTGCGTCTATGTGAACTCCGCGTTAGCGTTTCACGCCAACGCCTTTTAGACACGCTGGCACGCGTTGTTTGTCTTTTCCCAAAGCCGAAGCTTCGGTATGAATCCCGATCGTCTTTGGAAATGGTATCAGCCCTGCAAGACCGGCCGGGGACGCTCCCGCTCCAGGATCTTTGCAACCGTTCGCAGCAGGACGTCCGGGTTGAACGGCTTCTGCAAGAAATCCACCTGGGAGCCGACGACTGCATGACAGAGGAGCTCGTCATCGGTGTAACCGGACATGAACAGCACCTTCACTTCCGAGCCGGCGCTCCGAATTCTCTCCACCAGCTCGCGTCCGCCCATCTGCGGCATGACCATGTCGGTAATCACCAAGTCCACCTTCGCGTTGCATTTGTTGAAAACCTCAAGCGCAACTTCGCCGTCGTCGGCTTCGAGAACGGTGCAGCCTGCGCCTTCGAGAACGCGGATCGCCATTTTGCGCAAAGGTTCATCATCATCGACCAGGAGAATGGTTTCGTTGCGCTGACGCCGGGGGCTGACCTCAGCGGGCTCCGGCCTGGCGACCGCCGCTTCCTGCAGATGCGGAAAATAGATCGAGAAGGTCGTGCCCGCTCCCGGCATGCTGGACACAGTGATGAAGCCCTCGGCCCGTTTCACGATGGTCTGGCAGGTGGACAGGCCCAGGCCGGTGCCTTTGTCCGCCGCCTTTGTCGTGAAGAATGGCTCGAAGATCTGCTCCAGGATTTCGGGTGACATTCCGGTGCCGGTGTCGCTGATTTGGAGTTCCACAAATTCGCCCGGGCGCGAACCGGAAATCTTTGCGGATGTTTCCGCCGAGACGATGACATTTCTCAAGGCGATCGTGAGCGTTCCGCCGTGAGGCATGGCGTCCCGGGCGTTGATTGCCATGTTGAACACCAGTTGCTCAAGATGGCCCGGGTCGGCCTTGATCATCCACAGACCGTCGGGCACGGAAAGATTCAGCGAAATGTTTTCGCGAATGAGGCGGCGCAGAAGTCCGTGCATCTCCCTCAACGACACTCCGAGATTCAGCGCCACAGGTTGAAGAATCTGTTTGCGACTGAATGCAAGGAGCTGCCGGGTCAGTCGCGCGGAGTGTTCGCCCGCGCGGAGGATTTGCTCGGCGTCTCCGCGCAACGGATCGGCATCCGGCAGCCTGGCAAGGATGAGAGAGGAATAGCCCATCACCGCCGTGATCGCATTGTTGAAGTCGTGCGCGATGCTGCCGGCCAGCTTGCCGATCGCGTCCATTTTCTGTGACTGCCGCAATTCACTTTCCAGCTTCCGGTGCTCCGAGACATCCCTGAGAACGATGACGCACCCGGCGACGCTTTCCTCGCTGTATCGAATGGGAGCCGCGCTGTGCTCGATGTGGATGTTGGCACCGCTCCGCGTCAGAAGCAGGGTGGAGTTGGTGTTGGAACGGCTGCGCCCCTCCTTCAAGGCGCCCGCGATGAAGTCCTCCGGCGCCTGGCGCGTCGCCTCGTCGAGCAGGAAGATAATCTCCGAATAGTGACGGCCCGCACACTCGCCGGGCGTCCAGCCGAGCAGCCGCTCCGCAACGTCGTTCAGGAAAGTCACCACCCCGTTTTCATCGGTGGTGATCACTCCGTCGGCGATGCTTCTGAGTGTGGTGGAAAGCCACCGCTCGCGTTCATGGGTGCGCTTTTCGGACTGATGTTTGTAGAGTGCCATCTCGATGCCGGCATGCAGGCCGCGCTCCTCGAAGGGCTTGATCAGGAAACCAAACGGATCGGTGATTTTTGCGCGCTGGAAAGTCGGCTCGTCCGAGTTTGCGGTCAGGAACACGATCGGAATTTTCTGGTTCGCCTGGATTGTCTCCGCGGCCTCGACGCCGTCCATGTTCCCCCGCAGTTGGATGTCCATCAGGATCAGGTCGGGCTGGTTTTGCGCGGCAGTTTGAATCGCCAGTTCGCCGGTTCCCACAGTCACCGGCACGTCGTATCCGAGCCTTTTCAACATGGCCTGGAGATCCTTGGCGATGAGGCCCTCGTCTTCGACGATCAGTATTTGCGTCTTTTTCATTTGCTTCACTTCCTTTCAGGAAAAACGATTTCGAATGTGGTGCCCGAGCCGTTGAGCAGGGCGATGTTTCCGTCCATCTGCTCGGTCAGTGTGGTGACGATCTGCATCCCGAGGGATTCGGTGTTGCGGAAATCCACGCCTTTCGGGAAACCGACGCCGTTGTCGGAGACTCTGAGGCGGAGTTTCTCGTCCTCGACGGGATCGAGAGAAATCTTGATCTCCCCGGGCTGGCCTGTCTTGAAGGCGTACTTGAAACAGTTGGTGACCAGTTCGTTCACGATGAGACCGCAGGGAACGGCGGAGTCGATGCCCAGCATGATCTGGTCGATCTCGACGGCGATTCGCACGGCGCGTGAATTGCCGGCGAACGTGGAGACCAGGCCGGTGGTCAGGGACTTGATGTAGTCGGAGAAATCGATGCGCGAGAGGTCGGTGGACTGGTAAAGCTTCTCGTGGATCAGAGCCATCGAGCGCACCCGGTTGCGGCTTTCCGTGAAGACCTGGAGCGCCTCCGGATCCTTGATGTAGCCGGATTGGAGATTCAGCAGGCTGGAGATGATCTGAAGGTTGTTCTTTACCCGGTGATGAATCTCCTTCAGCAGCACGTCCTTTTCCCCCAACAAGGAGGTCAGGGATTTGTTCGCGCGTGACAGCTCGATCGTGCGTTCCTCGACGCGGCGCTCCAACTCTTCGTTGGCGCTTTGAAGAAGTTCCTCGGCGCGCTTGCGCTCGATCAGGGTTCTTCGCAGGCGCAGTTGTTCCGCGGCCGAGCGGACCAGGTCATAGACGATGCTGAACAGGGCAATGGTGCCAAGGAGCGCCAGCGGGCCGACGATTGGGATAAACACCCCCGCGCGATTGAATAGGAGAAATTGCAGCCCGACCCAGGCCGCGCCAGCCAGCAGAACCAACCCGAGGCGGATGATCGGCGAACCGAGCAAGAGACAGCAGCCGACCGCGGCAAGCGCCGCCACCGCCCAGATCGCAAGCGCAACCTGCCCGGACACCGGCTGGATGAATTCGCGGTGGAGCAGCGCGTTGATCACATTCAACTGGATTTCAGGACCGGACATGACTCCAAAGGCGGTCTGATGCTCGTCGTGCTGCCAGTTGCCGGCCGCTCCGACCACGACGATCGCGCCCTTAAAATCGGCTCCGGCGCGGTAGTTGCGCTGCCAATATTCGGGGACAAAAATCTCAAAGAGGGATCTCGGCGGAAACCCCTTTCCCGGTTCCGCTGTCATTCGAAATGGACGGGACTGAAGATCGGAAGGAACAAGTTCCGGATGCCCTGACTTGATGACGGCCTGTGCCGCAAGTGAAACAGAATCGTTTTCCCCCGGGATCGCCCGGGTGCCAAGAAACTGGGCAAAGTTCACCCGGAATCGCGCCTCGCGAACGACGCCGTCCACATCCGGCCAGAAGTTCACAAAGCCCACGCGACTGTCCCGGCCCTGAGTTTGGGGAATCAGTTCCGTGGTCGGCAGCGTCAGAGTTGCGTCGATAGATTTGCGGCCCTGCCCGCCGGAGGAAACGAAGTTGCTCCCGATAACCACCCGATCGCGATACCGTTCCAATGCGGCACGAAAGACTTCGTCGTCTGCGCTCGGCGTTGGAAAATTCAGGTCGAAGACAACAACACTGGCCCCCGCTTCGATCAAGCGGTCGAGGATCAGCGCATAAACGCTTCGCGCCCACGGCCAGTGAGCGCTCATCAGGCCCAGAGCGCGTCCCTCCAGGGTCTTGTCGTCCTGGATTCCAAACAGCGCTTTCAGGTCCGCCTGCGCGTCGATGCTGATGGAGTCGT
This sequence comes from uncultured Verrucomicrobiae bacterium, assembly GCA_963751395.1. Lineage (GTDB taxonomy): Bacteria > Verrucomicrobiota > Verrucomicrobiia > Chthoniobacterales > Chthoniobacteraceae > CAVVUC01. The sequence goes on from CAVVUC010000002.1 coordinate 1,932,373, forward strand.
TGTCGATCGCGAGGAAGTGGAGTGCCGGGTTCGGTGTAGTTTTTCGCCCGTGCTTGACCAGATAATCGCGGGCAGCCAGCTCCGCCATGGTCAGGGCAGAATCCTGGGAGCGCGAAAACAACAGACCGGTCGCGCAAGCGATCAGGCCGACGATCAATAGAATGGAAGTGCGCCTCCAGAGCATGGTTCGCGCTCCCTACAAGCCAGAAACATGCCTCTCGAACTTCAGCCGTCTCAATATTAAGACAAACTCACGTCAAGGCACACGCCGTGCTAAACAACGCAGAACGATGAATTCCATCCGGCGACTTGCCATGCTTCCTTGCGCACTTCTGTTGTGCGCGGTCGTGGCGTGGTCGCAGGAGGCACGGATCGAACAGGCACGCCAGTTTGGAAGGCTCGACAACCTGCCGGGTCAAACTCAGGAAGAACCCGCAACCTCGACGATTGATGTCTCCGCGGGCCAGGACACCGACAGCTTCGGACTCCAGCAGATGCTTCGGGAGCAGGAGAAGATCCGCCCGTTTTCGACCTACGCAGGGGTTTCAGCGCTGGTCACCAACAACGTCGCTCTGACACGACGCGAAACCAGGTCGGATTCATTCCTGGTTGCGACTTTTGGATTGGGATACCGACGCCCGCTCCCGAACGGCTTTCAACTGGAAGCCGGAGCAAGAATCACGGCGTTTCGCTACGACTTGTTCCATCAACTCAATTTCAACAGCGTCGATGCCGGTGTTGGGTTCAGTTATCACACCGACAAACTTGGAGGCATCGATTTCAACCTGGGTTACGGCTTCACCGATCTGCTCGATACAAACTCCACCGATTCCTTTTTCACCAACCACACATTCACCCTCGGCGCACAAAAGACGTTTGCCTTCAGCCAGGCGCATTACGCGTTTGTCGGAGTGCTTGGCCAGCTCGGGCTTTCCGATCCCAAGATCGATCAGCGGTCGGAGTTCTCGGCTTTTGCCGGCTATCACCTGAAGGCTGCACGCAAGTGGGACATCGATCTGCTCTATCAATATGCGTACTTCGCCTATTCCGAGGGAGGTCGCAGAGACAACAACCAGATCATCACTCTTGGCACGCGGTATAACTTCACCGAGTGGTGCAGCGTCTTTGCCACATCATATTACATCTTCAACAACTCGAATCAGCATGCTTTCAACTACCAGGCAGGAACCGTCGGGGTTGGTCTGACGTTCAGTTCCTCCTTCTGACGCGATTCCGACCCGCTGCCTGGGATGAACCATTAGTTCCGGGAATCGAGCCCTGGCTCTAAGATCTGTGAAGGTTTCTCTCAGTTTGTGGAGTTCCCAGGCCAGCCTGCCAATCGCTCCGATGCATGCCGCCCCAAGCGTCAGCCATGAATCGAAGAGCAGCACGGAGGCAACGGCGCAATTTTTGCTTTTATAGAACCCATGAACACATCGCGCTCTCGCCTCGTGCGTGCCGCTGCTGTCGGCATGACGTTCTGCTCGCTCGGTTTCCCCCTCCCCGCACAAGGCGGGCCGTTGGAGCAGGCTGAGATCCACAAAATCGTGAACGACGTCCGTCTGGTCGATCCGGCACGGGCGACTGCCCGTCCTGCGGCGCTGCGCGATATTGTGAAGGATGATCTGGCTGTTCGCACAGGGATTCAATCCCGGGCTGAGTTGCTGTTCCAGGACAAGACTCTCACCCGGCTGGGAGCGGAGACCCTGTTCTCCTTCAAGGTCGGCACCCGCGACATGAAGCTCGACCAAGGCACGATGCTCCTCCAGGTGCCCAAGGGTCTCGGCGGAGCCCGCATCCGGACCGCGGCCGTGACGGCGGCGATCACGGGCACGACGATCATGGTTGAAAACGAACCCGGCAAACACGTGAAGGTGCTGGTGATCGAGGGAAGTCTGCGCCTCTCTGTCAACGGCCGCCTCGGGGAGAGCACGGTTTTGAACGCAGGAAAGATGATCATCATGGGTGCAAGAGACAAACAGCTTCCAAAGCCCGTGGACGTGGACCTCGCAAAGGTCGTCAAGACTTCAGCTTTGATCGACCCGGCAAAATTCAGAGGCAGCTCGAAAACGGAGGTCGATCCCCTGCCCAGCATCGGGTTGATCCAGCAGCAGATCGCCATGCAAGAGGAACTGAAGGGCAAGGCAGGACTCGCGGAGACCAATCTGGTCATCAATGGCGAGGGAACCAATGTCATCATCGCGCCGAAGGAAGCGATGGCTGCATTGGAACAAGACACCAACAAGGTCGCGACTGAGCTGGCTCTGATCAATCAGGTCGAGCAATCGTCGGATCACCTGAAAAATTCCGTCATCGCCGCGAACAAAGCGGACAAGAAATCGCGCACAGCGAAGAATGCCGCTTCCGGCAAGAAGAATGGCACGACCAGCGTGCCCGTGCCCTCATCGACGCCCTATCCGCGTCCAAACCCCGCAGCCATGCCGAATCCAAATCCCCCACCCGCAACGACTGTGAATGCACCGCCAGTCTCGCTGGCTGGAACATTGAACATCCAGAGCACAACGATGATCGGCAGCGGTGCGGGAAGCTCAAACATCAAGGAGGGCGGCAACAGTTATGCCGGCTCACTTTACGGAGGCAGCACGAGTGATGGGCCTGCTGCTTACTTCCTCTTTGGAAGCGACACCGCCTACGATCAGGCGCGGGACTTCAACGGCACATTCGGCACTCAATCGCTCCAATCTTTTCCGACAGCCGGGGTTGCTGTTTTTGAATTCGGCACGATCCAGTTCAGTGGAGTTCCGACGTTCAACATCGGCACAGGAGCTTCGGATCCAAAGGATTTCGCCCTGGTTGCAGCCGGCAACATCATGGACAGCGGAGGCGCGGCATTCAAAGTGAATTTGGACAAATTGACTTCCCTTGTCCTGGCAACGGTGAACGGTTCAATCACGCTCAGCAATGCCGAATTTAGTGCTGGCAGCAGATCGGGCATTAAGTTTCTGCAGCTTCATGCCCGCGGAGCTTCTTCGAACATCTCGGTCAACTCCAAGATCAACATCCCCAACGCGAGCCTTTTCATGGATTCGCCGGGGACTCTGAACATCGGCAGCCAGGCAGATATAAAAGCCAAATGGGCGGTCTTGAACAGCAGCGGCGCGATGACCATCGACGGCAAGATCGAGGCAAACGCGCTGCAACTCTATTCGGAAACATCTGTGCAACTCAACAAACTGGCCAGCCCGACAAAAATCCTCCACGTGTTTGCCCCGGCCCTTTGGGTCACCGTTCCTGTCTCAGTTGACGCGGGAACTGTTGAGGTGGGTGCTGGAGGCATCAATACCAACGGACAGGACTTTATCGGCTTTAGCTCGATCAGCAGCCTCGGTTCGATCATTTCGAGCAATCTGTCGGCAAGTGGAAACATCACCGCGGGTGGCGAGATCAACATAGAGCCTTCCGGTGCGCGAACCATCAGCGCCGCAAACATCGTTGCAGGAGGAGGCATTCAATCCAACGGCGCTTCCGGCACTCTCACTCAAGCGCCCGGAGCCGGCGGCAACGTCACGCTGAATGTTTCACAAGCGATTTTTGACAGCACGGGAATCAATGGCGCAAACCTCAACGGAGGCGACGCCGTGTCCGTTGGACCAGGAGGTGGTGCCGGGGGTGATGGCGGCACACTTGCCATCGGCTCGGGAAGCAAGCCGGTGACTGGTTCCGTAACATTCAACGCGCCAATCTCCGCGACGACGGGAGCCAATGCCGGAGCCACAACAGGCGGCAACGGCGGAACGGTGAACGTTGTTTCAAACGACACCATTGCCGTCAACTCGACGGTCAAAGTATCGGAAAGCACCGGGCCAAAGACCAGCCGCGGGGGAGGGAACATCCACCTCGAAAGCCGCAAGTCATCCGGCACGGCCATCTCGGTCTCCAACAGCGGACAACTCTATGCGCTCTTGAGTTCCGTCGCCCCGGGGGCTGGCGGAAAGGTGACTTTCGTCTCCGCCGGTGGCGACATCAACGTGAATGGCGGCACCCTCCAAGCCGACCGGGGAACAGTCGAAATCCGCAACAATGGCCGGGGCAACATCAATCTCACCAATGCCACCCTCCGGGGTGATGTCGTCAAAGCCAACGCACTGGGAGCAAATGGCCAGCTCAACATTGGAGGCGGCTCCATCGACGCAGACACCGCGATCAAACTCTATGCCGGAGGCGCAAATGGCAGCGTGAACTTCAGGGACAACGTCAGACTGAATGGCAACAGCGTGAAAACGATCGCCGCCAACACCGTCACCATCAACAACGGGAAAGTCGTGACCATCAACGGCCCCTCAGCCGCCAGGGTCTTCACCAACCATGCCAACTATTCCGGTTCAGGAGGCAACGGCTCGACAACTGGCGCATTCGCCGGGCAAGGCGCTTCAACACAGCCATTCAACCAGGCTCCGTCTTACTAGCCCCTAAATCGGACGCCAGAAAAGCCCCAAGCATGTGCGTTCTTGTTTTGCATTCCGAAAGGCCGACGATTGCAGAAGATGTTCTTTCGCCGCCGCCTGAAAGTCGAGTTGTTTTGCGCAAACGTGCGCGAGTTTTGGCCGCCGCCGCTCAGAGTCTAATAGCCGATCCAGCGCAAACCGCGCGGTCGTGAGAAATGGTTACGAGCGGAACAAGGCGAGGTTTTGATACAGGATGGCGACGAGTTTTTCCAATGCGGCATCCACCGGATTTCCCTGCTCCAGCGTTGTGAGGATGAAGGCGATTTGTTCCGCGATTCCGGCGGTGAGTTCGTGGAACAGGGAGATTGAAACAGCCTCGCCGTCCATCGCGACGGAGAGGCGTCTGCAAACTTGGTGGAGGACGAAGAACGGGAGGACTTCGGCGCTGTCCTGCGCGAGCGCGTCGAACGCACGGGTTAACGTGTCGAGCTTGTCCTGACTGAGATCGCCGGGAAGGAGATCAAGCAGCCGCCGGATGCGGTTGTTTTCGGGCATCGGCAGCGAGCACGTCCTGACGGGTGAAGACAGACACGACGGGGCAATGGCGCTCGATGTTGGCGCGTCCATTTTGCTCCAGACGGTCAACGAGTACGATGGCAAATGCCACCGTGCCCCCCTCGGCCTGAATTTTTTCAATGGCCTGAATCGTGGAGCCGCCGGTGGTAACCACGTCGTCAACGACGACCACCGAATCACCCGGCAAAAAATTGCCTTCCACGCATTTGCGCAGGCCGTGCTTTTTCGGCTCCTTGCGGACGTTAAAGACGCGTAATTCGCCTTCCGGGTCGTTCTCGTGAGACGCAATGCCGATCATCAACGCAATAGCATCGGCACCCATCGTCAGACCGCCGACGGAATTGACGCCGAGATTTTTTTCCGCAACCGTCTGCTTGATAAGCTCCCAGCCGATTTTGCCGATTAGCAACGCGCAGCGAGGATCAAGCGTGGTGAGCCTGGCCTCGACGTAAAGATCGCTCTGCGCGCCCGACGCGAGAGTGAAACTGCCCCGGCGCACGGATTTTTCGGCGAGGGCTTCCAGAAGCTCGGATTTCAATTCGGAAAGAGTGGGCATATCGCTTTGAGTATGGCGCGCATGGACAAACCAAGCCACGCAGTAAGTGCTTATACAACGAAGCGCGGGCGGACGGTCAAGGCGAAATCGCTGGCGGGGATTCTGCGAACGGTCGAACAGCTTGAAAAAGATAGTTAATGACGTTAAGCATTATCTCATCAACAGAGCGCAAATGCGCACTTGGGATGCCGCGATCCGGGCAACGCAACGGGCCATGCTTGAACTCGCTGCGAGCGTTCCGTTGAGCGATGAACAGGATCGGATTCTCACCTCCGCCTTCGTGCGCTGCGAGGAATTGAGGGCCAGGAATCACCTGCCGTCGAACGCCGAGCTTGCGAAGAAATACGCGGTGAGCGAGCGCACCGTGACGAACTGGCGGCGCGAGGGCTGCCCGTTTGAACGCGGACAATGGCGGGTGCTGAAATGGCTCGCGCGGCGTCGATATGCGCCTGCGGGGGCAAAGGCCAAGTTTGAGACGCAGTTGAAAAGACAGCGACGGCGGGCGGATTTCGGTGAACTTCAAGCGATCCTGCACCATGCGCGAGAGTTGAAGGCGAAGTGCAAGGAGGCACGGGTTGGAACCCGATGATTGGCTGCGAGGGTTTCGTTGTCCAAGGCGACAGTTTCAGCACGAGGCCGTGCAAAGTGGTTTTCCTCAGTGATTGCACGGAAAATTGAGTGTGTTTCGCTCCTCGATTCGCTCTAAGATTGCGAAGAATCAAGGGTTTGGAGTCTCAACTGTGACGGATGGTCGCGTGTAACCGGGTGTCACAATGTCGGCAACGGTTTGTGTGAAAGTGGCGAAAGAGCGGGGCTTATCGCGGCGAATCTTTCGAGGATCGGGGCAAAGTGCGCGCTGAAAGTCGAAATCCGGTGCAAGGTTACTCGCCAAATACTTGCCGTTAAGATTGTATTTTCTGACGTTTTCGTGCGCTTCCGTGCTCAATCACTTTATTGAGCGAGTCACTCTGGAAGCTAGTATCCAAGCCCTTTCCAGAGCAAAAAGAGAGGCGCGCCCGGCGGGACTCGAACCCACGACCCACGGATTAGAAATCCGTTGCTCTATCCAGCTGAGCTACGGGCGCAGCATTTACGCGGATACTTTGCCATCGACGAAAGCGGCGGCAAGCAGATTAAGCGGGGGCGTTTGGCAATGAGAAAACGGGCAAAAGATTCCTCGCCGTTCACGAACACGGCTTTGCCATTTCCAGGTGGACCTCTACGCACGCGGACTCGGCACGACTAGCACGGGGCACTTTGTCGATTTCAGGACACCGGTCGTCACTCCTCCAAGCAGCAAGTGGTAGAGAGCTCCATGCCCATGCGAACCGAGGATGATCATGTCGGCTTTCTGCATCTCGCTTTCTTCGAGAATCCCTTCGACCGGCTGCCCCTCTCTTTGCGTCGCCGTGACTTCAATCTTCAAATCGGACAGACGCTCTTTCAAGGTATCGAGCCAGCTTTGGATCATTGAGGTTTCCCTGGTGCCGACAGCCACTGGCGGCATCGGAACGATCGAGGCGGGTGTCACTGGAATTTGATCCGGCAACATATCCCCGAGTTGGACCTCGGGATGTCTGACGTGCAGAAGAACCACACGGCTTGCCATCGCACCGGCCAATGACCTGACCGCCTGCATCAGGTTTTCCGTCACATCTGAAAAATCAACGGGAACGAGAATTGTTTTCATACTTACCTCCTGATTCAGCATTCGACCGCAAGGTTTCGCTGTCAATAAGCGGCCTTGGAATTTAATCGTGACTTACTGCAAGAACTGGTTGGTCAGACGCTCCCGTCCGATCTTCGTCGCGGGGCCGTGTCCGGGCAGAACGGTCACGTCGTCTCCCAGCGGCAGCACCTTTTTCCGGATGCCCGACATCAGCAGATCGTAGTCGCCGCCCGGCAGATCCCATCGGCCGACGCCGCCCGCAAACAACACGTCGCCACCAAAGAGCACGCGGTCGGTTTTCGAGAAAAAGCAAAGGCTCCCCGGGCAATGGCCGGGGACGAGCAAAACCTGGAAGTCGATGCCTTCGAAGTTCCGCAACGGCGTTTCGTCGATCAGAAGGTCGGCACTGACCGGCTCGATCTCCCAGCCGAATCCAAGTTTTCGGAAAAAGCCGGGCTCGGTGAGCATCGGGATGCCGTCGCTGTGGTAGCCGACCTTGCAACCGTGTTCGCGCTTGATTCGGGCGGCGTCAACGACGTGGTCGATGTGTCCGTGGGTCAGCAACAGCAGGCTCACTTTCAGCTCTTCGTTCGCGAGCCAGTCGGCGCAATCCTGCGGGGCGTCGATGAGGATGTTGCTCCCGCCGTTCTCGATGAAAAAGCAGTTCGTGTCGAAAATACCACCGGTAAAGGTTTTGATTTGCATGGTTGTCCGCCTAAAAAATAAATCGAACCTGAGCCCACCCGGCTTGTCTATCTTAAAACTTCGGACCAATAGCTGCTAAGATACCGATTTGATTTTTGACCCGATTCTGCCAGCTTACTGAGCTCTCTATTCTGTGATGAACCCATTTAGATTCCTTCGTCTCCAGTTCGCGCTGGTTGCTTTACTCGTTCCAACCAGCTTCGCGGCGAATGAACCCGATGCCGGCCAGATTTCCATTTCGGTCGGGCGGCTGCTTGAGCAGGGGCATTATTCCAAGAGGAAGCTCGATGACGAGATGTCGCGGCAGCTCTTGAAAAACTACCTCGACAACCTCGATTACAACCACCTCTTTTTCACCCAGCAGGACGTCGATGCCTTCTCACGAAAATACGGCACGGCGCTCGATGACGACATTCTGCTCGGCAACCCGAACCCCGCGTACGACATTTACGACCTTTACAAAAAGCGCGTCGAAGCGCGAGTGGCGAAAGTGAAGGAGCTCCTCAAGCTGGACTTCGCGTTCAACGGCAGCCGCACGATCGAACTCGATCGCCGGAAGTCGCCATGGCCCAAAGATGAAGCCGAGGCCGATCAGCTCTGGCACGACCGCGTCGAGGGCGAGATGTTGCAGGAAAAGCTCGCCAAGCATCAGATCGATCCACCCGTAAAAACGCTCACCCGCCGCTACGACCAGCTCTTGCGCAACCTGCACGAGCAGACCCGCGAGGACGTGACCAAGATTTTCCTCTCGACGCTTGCGCAGACCTACGACCCTCATTCGGAATACATGAGCAAGTCCGACCTCGAGAACTTCAGCATCAACATGCGGCTCTCGCTCGTCGGCATCGGCGCGGTGCTCCACTCCGACGATGGCTACGCGAAGATCATGGACCTCGTTCCGGGCGGCCCTGCGCAGGTGGGCGGGAAGCTCAAGGTCGGCGACCGCGTGACCGCCGTGGCTCAGGGCAATGATGAATTCGTCGATGCCGTGGGCATGAAACTCGACAAGGTCGTCGAGAAGATTCGCGGTAAAAAAGGAACCACCGTTCGCCTCCAGGTCATTCCCTCGCACGCGACCGATCCCAGCACGCGCAAGATCATCGAGATCGTCCGCGACGAGATCAAGCTCAAGGAGCAGGAAGCCAAGGCGGAAATCATCGAGCGCGACGCGCCGGGCAACACCACCGGCGTGCGGCTCGGCTGGATCACGCTGCCTTCATTCTACGCGGACATGGAACACAGCGGAATGAAGAACGCCAAGAGCACCACCCGCGACGTGCGCGCCCTCATCACGCGGCTCAAGCAGGAGAACATCGGAGGCCTCGTCATGGATCTTCGGCGCAACGGCGGCGGCTCCCTGGAAGAAGCGGTGAATCTCACCGGCCTCTTCATCAAGAACGGCCCGGTCGTGCAGGCAAAGGACGCCAATGGAAACGTCCACGTTTCCAAGGACCGCGAATCGGGTGTCTTTTACGATGGCCCGCTGGTCGTTTTACAAAACCGGCTCAGCGCCTCCGCCAGCGAGATTTTCGCGGCGGCATTGCAGGACTACGGACGCGCCGTGATCGTCGGCGACGAGCACTCGTTCGGAAAAGGCACTGTGCAGACGATGCTGGAAATCGGCCGTTTTATTCCATTCCTGGGCAGCGACACGAACGAAGCAGGCGCGCTGAAACTCACCATTCAAAAATTCTACCGGATCGCTGGCGGCTCGACTCAATTCAAGGGAGTTACTTCCGACATCCGGCTCCCCTCCCCTTACGATCATCCCGACATCGGCGAAGGCTCGCTCAAGGGACCGTTGCCTTACGACGACGTCGATCCGGCTTCGTTCGAAAAGGTCGCGGATCATCCCCTTTTCCTCAAAGAACTCCGCCTCCGCAGCGCCGCCCGCGTCGGCACCGAACCCGAATTCCGCTATGTGAATGAAGACTTGAACGCGGTGAAGAAAAAAATCGCCGACAACAAGATCTCGCTGAATGAAAAGGTTCGCCGTGCCGAACTGGCCGAAGAAAAGGAGCGCAAAGACAAGCGTGTCGCCGCCCGCGAGAAGCGGAAAATGCCGGAGGAAAAGGACTACCTGATCACCCTCGACACCGTCGATAAACCGGAGCTGCAGCTTGCCAAGAATGTGAAGGACGAAAAGAAAGCCGCATCCGTTGATCCCGACTCCGCCGCGCCTGCGAACGGCGATGACGCGGACGACGAAGCCGAAGACAAGAAAAAGCCGACGGTTGACCCCGTTCGCAACGAGACGCTGAACATTCTGGCCGATCTCATCGAATTGTCGAAGGCACCCAAGACCGCGAGCGTTTCAAAATAAGGGAATTTCCCGGGAGAGGCTGCAAAAGCTTCGCTGGCTGGCACCGCTACACCCCCTGCCCCGCTGCGTGTCCCGACGCCCATGCCCATTGGAAGTTGTAGCCGCCGAGCCAGCCGGTCACGTCCACCACTTCGCCAATGAAATACAACCCCGGCACTTTGCGCGACTCCATGGTTTTGGACGACAACTCCTTCGTATCGACGCCGCCGAGTGTGACCTCGGCCTTTCCAAAACCCTCGGTGCCGGCCGGCTTCAGAGGCCAGCGATTGAGAAGCTGACCGATCTCGCGAAGTTGCCGGGCCTTGTATCGTGGCAGCGGCTTCGATGGCGCGTGGCGCTCGCACCAGGTCTCCGCAAACCGCCGCGGCAGGCGGGTGGTCAACAACGCGCTCAATTCGATCTGCGCGGCGTGATTTTCCAGCAGCCATTCCTCCGCATCGAGATCCGGCAGCAGGTCTGTTTCAATCGCCTCACCCTCGCGCCAGCATGACGAGATTTGCAAAATGGCCGGACCGCTCAGGCCGCGATGGGTGAAGAGAATGTTCTCGTTGAACTTCTTCCCATGACAATGCACGGCCGTCGGAATCGAAACGCCGCTCAGCTCGCGATAAGCCTCCAAATCCTCCGCCGCAAGCGTCAGTGGGACCAACCCGGGGCGGACGCCCGTCACGCCCAGACCAAACTGTCGGGCCAGGCGATGCCCGAAGTCCGTCGCGCCGAGCTTTGGAAACGAGAGACCCCCGGTTGCGATCACGAGCGAATCGCAAATCATCTCCCCCCGGTTGGTTTCAACATGGAACCCGACGCTCTTCCGGACTGCGTTCACCTGGACCCCGGGCAGGATCGTCACCCCCGCTGCCTCGCACTCCGCAAGCAGCAGGTCAATAATGCGGCGCGAAGAATCGTCGCAGAACTGTTGCCCAAGCTTCTTCTCGTGGTAAGCGACTCCGTGTTTCTCGACCAGCGCGATGAAATCGTGCGGCGTGTATCGCGCCAGTGCCGATTTGCAGAAGTCGGGCTGGTGCGAGATGTAATTTTCCGGCCGGGTGTAAAGATTCGTAAAATTGCAGCGCCCTCCTCCTGAAATGGCGATCTTCCTGCCAATCTCGCCGGCTCGTTCCAGCACCACGACCGACCGCCCGCGCCTGCCCGCTTCGATGGCGCACATCAACCCCGCGGCACCTCCACCGACGATGAACACATCACTTTTTTTGGTCATGCTGCATGTTCTTCCTACCGGAAATCTTGTCCACGACAAGCATCCGGCTTGGATTTGCGCGATCTTGGGAACGGACAAAAATCTGCACCGATCAAAAACATCTGTGTTCAGAATGACTCAACGCCGAACCAATGCTCTGGACGGAAATGCGGCAGGGCAATTGCAGTCGTTCGATCCAATTCCGCATCCGACGAAGCAAGCTCACAAGTCCAGCCACCAAATTCGCTGAAAGAAAAGTTTTTGACAAAACAGAGGGTTTGGTAGAAAAGAGGCTTGCTTGCCATCAGGCAGGCACCAAACCAAACCAAAACAAAACAAAACCAAACCAAGAAAAATGAAAAAAACAGCAATCAGCGTACTATCGTGTGTCGCTCTTTCGGCGACCACCTTCGCGGGAACCAGTGTGGTTTCATCGAAGGAAATGAAACAACCGGTGGCACCAGCCACATGCTTCAATGACACCGAGCTTCAAGCCGATGTCTTTGGCGCGTATGCAATCACCAAGGGCGGCCAGGGTGGCGCTCTCAACGGAGACCACGGATGGGGTGGCGGTGTCGGCGTCAATTACTTCTTCCAACGCTACATCGGCGTCGGGGTGGAAGGATATTGGCTCGATTCAACGACCGGCCCGGGACGTTGGAAGACCGACAGGACAGCAAGTGGAACCTTCGTTGATCAGAATGGAAAAACACGTCAAGTGACAGGGTCGATCTCCAGTTGGGAGAATGGTGCTGGCGGCGCGCTTCAAGCGGTGGCCGGCAGCCTCCTGCTCCGTCTGCCGATGGATCAGTATTGCCTCGCCCCGTACATCTTCGCCGGTGGCGGTGGAAACTTCGACGGCACGAACAGCGGCAGCGCCCATTGGGGCGGCGGTCTCGAATACCGCGCCATCCCGCACAAGCTCGGCATTTTCACGGACGCTCGTTTCGTCTGGGAAAAGACTCAGAGTGACGGCGTGGGCAATCCCCACTACACCCTCGTTCGCCTCGGCGTCCGCTGGGTGTTCTAAGCTGAATCATTAACAATTGACTGTGCGACCGCCGGAGATTTTCTCCGGCGGTCGTTTTTTGGGCGAAGAACATGGATGCCCCATGGACCCGGCCGGGGACAGATGATACCGCTTCACGCGAATACCGGCCCCCTAACGAACACACCCAACGCGAGTCATTTCGAGGCTTTCACAAAACGGGGTGTTGCCGGCGTCGGCAATGAACTCCGGGAGCGCTTCCCGAAACGCAGCGCCCCTGCGTGTTTCGCGCGCAGCGCTTTGGAGTGCGCAGACTTGTCTGCGCTTTGGGGGCGGGTGGAGACTTTGTCTCCGTGGACGGGGGTCCCGTCAGGGACGAAAGGTGCTTGCGCACGGCCGCCATGTTCTGCCGTCCCTGCCGGGACTTGGAAAATAGATTTGCGAGATTCCCAGCCATAAATGGCTGGGCTATTATCGAGGACATCATTATTTTGAAACGACGATGCACTCATTCAACTCCTGCCTGATGCATTGCGTGTTCTCCACCAAGGAGCGGTGTCCTTGGCTCACGCCCGCCATTTGCGAACGGCTCTGGCCGTATCTCGGCGGCATTGCGCGCGAGAATGACATGAAGGCGCTCGCCATTGGCGGCGTGGCGGATCATGTGCATCTGCTTTTGAGCCTGCCTGCGACGCTTTCCGTTTCCAAGGCGATGCAATTGTTGAAAGGCAATTCCTCAAAATGGTTGCGGTAGACATTTCCCGAATTGCGCCCGCAAGGTTTCGCGTGGCAGGAAGGATTTGGCGCGTTCAGGGCACTCCCGGAAACTCATTTCCGTTTTTTTTTGGAATAAATGAGCGGCAGGGCAGCCGCCGCATGATACAAAGAGCGGCATGACATCCTTCATTGCCTTTGGAGAAGCGGGCCTGTTCGACGAGTTCCTGCAAAACCTCGATGTGGCGGCCTTCGAGACGCCGCTCATGCGCGTGGGCAAGCTCATCGACTGGAGCCTTTTCGAACCGGAGACGCGGACGGCTCCCTCATGACTTTTGAGAACAAGGAAACTGACAGCCGGCATTCGTCGCCCGATTTGAAAACGCACCGGCGTTTCCGCAGATGGACACCACGCTATTCGGCGATGGAGTTGCTGATCGCGCTCATCGTGATGTTTGTGCTGGCGCCTTTTGTGCAAGACCTTCCGCACGGTCGCTTGATTGATGGCGTGCTGATGACGGTGGTTTTGGTTTCGGCGGTGTTTTCCGTGGGAGCCAGAAGGCGCACACGGTGGCTCGCTGGCTTTCTCGTAGTGCCGGCGTTGGCCGGCAGATGGATGCATCATTTCCGTCCGGATCTGTGCCCTGGGGCTGTATTCGTGGCGCTGGGTGCTCTGTTCGTCGCTTTCGTCATTCTCCATCTGCTGCGGTTCGTGGTCACCTCCCGGCGCGTGAACAGAGAGGTGCTCTGCGCAAGTATTTCAGCCTACTTGTTGCTTGGCCTTGCCTGGGCATTGGCCTACACGCTCGTGGCAGAACTCAACCCGGCCGCGTTCGCATTAAGCACAGGTGGGGTCCAGAATATGGACAGCTTCAACGCCTTTTATTTCAGCTTCGTCACGCTGAGCACTGTCGGCTATGGCGACATCACGCCAGTCTCCCCTGTGGCCCGCATGCTGGCGGTAATGGAGGCCGTGACCGGGCTGTTCTATGTCGCAGTGCTGATCGCGCGGCTTGTTTCGTTGCACGCCTCAGCCGCGCCGCCGGAACAATCCGGCGATTCTTGATTTTCCTTTCCAAGTATTTCACGCACACTCCGCCGAGCAGAAGCCAGCAGCATGAAAACAAACAGATCGTTTCCACTTCCAAACGGAGCAATGGCATGAACACCATTTCGCTTCGGACCGCCATCGCCGCCTTGCTGTTGTTCACGTCAGCCGGTTGCGCGACCCGCGAGGGCGCGACCGTCCCGAAAATTGCCGGGCGCGAGCTCAAGCAGGCACGCTCCACGAGACTGCCGCCGGAACAGCGGGCGGCCCTTTACTTGAATGCAGCGGCGGCCACAGCACCGCTGCCCGGCAGGCCGGATTCGCCACTGGATCGCGCGATTTACAATGCGGCCGCCGGGGAGTTGACGTCGCTGTTGCGGACGGCGGATGGAGGACAGCTCTGGAATCGTCCGCTGACGCTTTCGAGCGGCACCAGCGCGTACCATTTGCAGATCGCGAACGGTGCTGGCAAGGGACTCTGTGCGCCCGGGGAGTTCACCTCGTTCGTTCCCGCTGACAAAGTGCGCCAGAAAAACCTGCGCAAGCGCAACGTCCAGCAGGGTGTCGGTGGCGCGCTTGTCGGCGTGCGCAAGAAAACGCCGCGCGAGCCGTTTGCCCCGCGTGTTGGCATCACCGCGCCTGTCACCTCGACTCTGGATTTTCGCGGACGCGATGCCACGCTCACGCTGCGCGATCCGTCGATTCAGCCCGCCGCCCGCGTTGCCGGTGCCGTGCGTCCGCTGAATGCAAACTTCTCAGCGCCGCTCGCGTATTACCCAACCGTCAACGAAACCCTCCTCGGGCTGATGGGAGCGCTGAGAGTCAACGCCTTCATGAGCATGACAGGACTCTACATGCTCACGCCTTACGATCCGAATCGCATTCCGCTCATCTTTGTTCACGGCCTCATCTCGACGCCGCAGATGTGGCGCAATGTCATCAACGAAATCGAAGCCGACCCGCAACTGCGCGGGCGCTACCAGTGCTGGGTCTTTGCCTACCCGACCGGCAACCCGGCGGCCTACTCCGCTATGCGCCTCCGTGAAGAACTGGAAAAGGTCCGACAGATGTACGGCTGGCCGCATGGCTTTGTGCTTGTGGCTCACAGCATGGGTGGCCTTCTCTCCCACATGCAGACGACCACGCTCACTCGCGAGAGCTGGCAAAAAACCATCGGCAAACCCGCGGAGGAAATACTGTCCAGGAGCAAACCGGGCGACATCGTGGAACGATGCATGATCTACGATGCGAACCCGAATGCGCGCCGGGTGATTTTCATCTGCACGCCCCATCGAGGCAGCGACATGGCCATCGACAGTATCGGCAAGATCGCAATGAACCTCATTGCCCTGCCTGGAACGCTCGCCGGCACACTGAAAAATACGCTTGGATCGACCGTTGCAGTGGTCACGGGAAACCCGAACCGAGTGCCAAACGGCATCGACAGTCTCTCCCCAAAGAACCCGACCCTGAAGGTGCTGAACAGCGCGCCCATCCAGGCCCCACACCACACCATTCTCGGTGACCGGGGCCGGCGCGATTCACCGCACAGTTCCGATGGCGTGGTTGCTTACTGGAGTTCTCATCTCGACTCCGCGCAGTCGCAGAAGATCGTCCCCGGTCCGCATGGCTCGTGCGAACTGCCGCAAACGATCAATGAACTCAAACGCATCCTTCACCTGCATCTGAAGACAGCCAGCAAATCGTGATCAACCAGGGAGGATCGAAATCCTCCCGCCAGGCAACCCATCTCAATGGATCCTTCGACTCCATCCGAATCCAGTTCCCAGCAAGGCGAAGGGAAGCGTCGCAGATTGCCGAAAAGCGTCCTCTACAGCACATCCGCAAAAATCGGCGGAAGCGGACTCGATGTCGATGCGTTCGAGGCTGTTCGCGGACTCAACAAGGCAGGCATCCTTGGACTTGCAGTTGCGTATGGCAACAGGCAGCAGGAAGTGCCGGCGGAACGGATTCAAAATTTGCGGTCGCATCCCGTCCGGCTGCTGGGGCCGATCGCGCATCACGGTCTCAAATTGGACAAAAACTACTACGGCGCGAAGAAGCACTATCTCGACTGGGTTGCCGCGAAGCAGTTGCGCTCCGGCAAGTTCGACCTGTTCCATGGCTGGTCGGGCGAGTGCGTCAGGACTCTGAGGGTGGCGAAGAAGATGGGAATACCCACGGTGATCGGCATTCCCACGTGGCACCGGAACAAGGGCAAGATCAAGCCCCTGGTCACGAAGAGCGAGCGGCAGAGCGCGGCACTGCGGTTCCCGCGCAACGTATTTGAACGGATGCTCGTCACCCGCCAACAGGTGCTCGAGGAATACGAGCTGGCTGACCTGCTTCTCGTGTTTTCCGAAAAGGCGGCGGAAACCTTCCTTGTCGCCGGCGTGCCTCGCTCGAAACTGTTTTACGTGCCGACAGGAGTCGATGCGGAACGGTTCACTCCCGGAACTCCACCGGACATCTTTCGCGCAGTCTTCGTCGGCGCCCTCATCAAGCGCAAGGGCGTGCATACCCTTCTGGAAGCCTGGCACGCGCTGAAGCTTGAAAACGCAGAACTGGTTCTCGTCGGAACAGCGCATCGCGAAATCCTGCCTTATCTGGAAAAATATCGAACCGACAGCGTCAGGCTCGCCGGTTTCTCTTCCTCGACTGCCGATCACCTTCGCAACGCGAGTGTTCATATCTTTCCCTCGAAGTGCGAAGGCTGTGCGAAGGTCACTTGCGAGGCAGCCGCATGCGGGCTTCCTCAGATTACCACCCGCGAATCCGGCGATGTGGTTATCGATGGTCTGAACGGGCTTGTCGTCCCGCCCGAAGACCCGCAGGCATTGGCGGCGGCAATCAAGAAACTGCATGGCGATCCGGCGCTTCGACTCCGGATGGGCGCGGCCGCCCGATCGCGATGCCTGGAGCATTTCACATGGGATCGCGTTCGGGAACGCACGATGGAGGCTTACGCGCTCGCATCGTCGAAGAGTCATTGAGAACGCGCAGCCTTGCCCATCTCCCGCATGTCCCGTCGCAAATCTAAGTCGGCAAAGAAGGCAGCCGCCAGAGCGTCATCAGGGCGCTGGTGGATTGCACTCGCCGGCATCCTGATTCTGTCTGGATTGTATGCAGCGACCTCGTGGTTTTTTCATCCTGAAAAACCGCAGGCGGCAAGACCTGTGGTGATCGGGCCGGAACTCAAAGCGGTTTCATCCAGCCCGCCTGCCGAGGCGCGGGGTTGCACCGAGTGCCATGCGAAGGAGGTCGAGGAATGGCGCGCCTCACAGCACGCGAATGCGAATCGCCTTTTCGATCCGAAAATAGATATGGCCGCTTTTCGTCCCAGTCGCATTTTTGCGGCGAACGGAATCCAAACCATTCTGCGCGCAGAGAACGACACCGCCGCCCTCGAGTTGACCGGACCCGATGGAATCAAGGCTATTCATCATCCGGAAGCGGTGATCGGAGTCACGCCGCTGGTTCAATATCTCGTGCCGTTCCCCGGCGGGCGCCTCCAGGTTTTCAACCTCGCTTTCGACCCGCAGAAAAAGGACTGGTTCGATGCGCAAGCTCCCGAGGTGCGCCTGCCCGAGGACTGGTCGCACTGGCAGAATCGCGGCATGAACTGGAATACCCAGTGCGCTTTCTGCCACATGACGAACCTGCGCAAAAATTACGACTCGCGGGAGGATGTTTACCGGACGACCTGGGACGCGATGGGCATCTCGTGCTCCCAGTGCCACGGCCCGATGGCGAAACATGTCGCGGAGCCGAAGGACAAGGCACTGCTGAACAAAATGACTGTGCAGCAAATGATGGACAACTGCGCTTCCTGTCACGCGCGTCGCGAAGTGCTCACCGACACCTTCCACGCGGGCGAAAAATTCTCCGACCATTACCGGCTTTCCCTGCCCGATCTTGCCGGATTGTATTACCCCGACGGCCAGGTAAAGGAGGAGGACTTCGAGTTCGGTTCCTTTTCGATGAGCCGCATGGGACACAAGGGAGTCACCTGCCTCGACTGCCACAACCCGCATTCCGGCAAACTCCGCGCGCCGGTCGAAAACAACTCGATTTGCCTGACCTGCCACGCTCCTCCCGGCCAGCGCGGTGCGATTCTCATCGACCTCGCCAGTCACAGCCGCCACAAAGCGGGAACGCCGGGCGATCGCTGCGTCGATTGCCACATGCCGCAGACCCGCTACATGGTGCGCGATCCTCGACGCAACCACGGGTTCACCATTCCCGATCCGGTGCTGACGAAGGAACTCGGCGTGCCGAACTCCTGCAACCGCTGCCATGACGACAAATCCACGGACTGGGCCATCGAGACCACAACCAAGTGGTATGGCGAAAAAATGGAGCGCCGTTCCCGGCAGCGCGCACGCCTGATTTCCCGGGCTGAGAAAACCGATCCAAAGGTGCTTCCTGAATTGCTGACGATGGCGGAGTCGGAAGAGATTGCCGCATGGCGCTCGGTGCTCGTCTCCTTTTTAACGCCATGGACTCAACAGCCCGGCGTTCTCGCTTTCCTCGAGAAATCCCTTTCGCACGAAAGCCCGCTCGTCCGCAGCGCCGCAGTGCGCGCCATCTCGAACGCGGCCGAGGCTTCCAAACTCATCAAACCTCTCGTTGACGATCCGTCGCGCCTTGTCCGGCTCGATGCCGCCTGGAACTTGCGGGGCGGGCGCGACCGTGCGCATCCCGGCTACCGCGAACTCCTCGAATACCTCGAAGCGATCTGCGACCAGCCGGCCGGTGCATTGCGCCAGTCTCAGTTCGCGCTCGACGAGCAGCGCACCGATGACGCTCTGAAATGGAGCGCGCGGGCGGCCGCATGGGACCAGACTTCCGGTGCCGCTCACCAGCTCCACGCCCTCGTCCTCAACAGCGCCGGCAAGCGCAATGAGGCTGCTGCGGCATTGCTCCGGGCGTGCGAGGTCGAACCGACAAACGCCGAGCATCCTTTCATGCTCGCACTGCTTTACGGTGAGACCGGCGACCCCGACAAGGTCATCGCACAGCTAAAAAAAGCGGTCGCCATCGACCCCGCCTTCGCTCGTGCCTGGTACAATCTCGGCCTGGCTCTCGCCCAGAAAGAGCAGCTACCCGACTCCATCGTTGCGCTCCGGGAAGCTGAAAAGCTGCTTCCGGATTCCGCTGAGATTCCGTATGCCCGGGCCACCGTTCACGCCCGCGCGGGCCAGATGGACGAAGCAAAGAAGGCGGCGACCCGCGCCCGGACACTCGGCTACCAACCCGCCTCGCAATTACTGAAGCAACTGCCGCAGTAATCCTACTTTGCCTGCGGAGCAGCGTCGCCGGGCTCCAGCCCAAGCGCCCACTGGATGCCGCCCAGCACATGAGTCTGGAAGGCTTTGCTGGTTTCGACTGAGTTCTTACGATCTTTGAGACTTGGATCGGCGCTTACGATGTCTTCGCGGTGCCCCAGCGCTGTGTAGAACACCCTTCCCTTGCCATATTCACGACACCACGCGACAGGGTAATGACCCGGCGAAGGGTCTTTGACGTCCGGTTTCTTGTCCAGCACCAGAAGTTCGTGAACCCTTTTCGGGTCATAGCCAATGAACTGGTAAATCTCTTCCAGTTGAATGGCGAATGTCTTGCCGAGGTGCTTTGTCGCCGGATGCTGCGGATCGGCGTTGATGCAACTCACGGAAAGCTGCGGCCCGTGCGTCTTGAACTCACCTCCGATCATCTCCAGATACTCCGGCCATTTGTGAAAGACATCGGTGGCCGCATGAATGCCGATGAACGCCTTGCCCGACTTGATCCACTCAAGAAAGCCCGCCTTGTCCGGGATGGGCAATTCACCCGTGGTGCTGTTGAAGATCACACCGTCATAACTCTTGAGCGATTCCGGGCTGAGTTTCTCCAGCGCCTTCTTCACTTCTTCGAGCCACGTCGCCTGCGCTTGTTGGTAAACGGGCAATTCCGCCTTGTATTTGGTTTCGGCAGCGGCAAAGGCGGCTTTCTCTTCCGCAGTCGCGTCCGGAGCAAGCGCCTTGGGCTTCGCCGGCGCCTTTGGTTTTCCAGGCGGTTGATGGATGAAATCGACCGTGAACAAGCCGCTTTCCTTGGCAAGCTGCAAGATCAGTTCCTCAGTGGGAGGAATCGAAGAATGAGTAAAGCCGGTAGTAACACTGACGACCAACAGTTTCTTTGGAGCAGCAGCGGTGGCGAGGGGAACACCAGTTACTAAAGCAGCAACTAAAGTGAAATAGATGGTATGTAGTTTCATAGGATTCAAGACTGAAGTCAGCCAGTTGCCGACGGTGTACTCATCCATTGGCATTTAGAGCAAGACCGGGGTTAATGTGCCGTCTTGGGTGGGCGAATCACCTGCCAGAGGGTTTTAAGAATAATGAGGCAATCCAAATCCAGCGACCAGTTTTCGATGTAATCGATGTCACTCTTAATCCTTGGGCCTATGCCGTTGTCGCCATTGATCTGCCCTCGGAAGCCTTTGACCTGCGCCAGGCCGGTGATCCCCGGCTTCGCAAAGGTTCTCGTGTGATAGTTGGGCAGTTCGCGGGCAAACTGCTCGTTGTGTTCCACCAGGTGCGGACGCGGCCCCACAACACTCATGTCGCCCCACAGGACGTTCAGGAATTGCGGGATCTCGTCGATGCTGTATTTCCTCAACCATCGTCCCGCGCGAAAGACCCGCTCGTCATTCACAGAAGCCTGACGGGTTAATTCGTTGTGATCGGCATGCATGGTCCTGAATTTGAAAAGAGTGAAGTGGATGTTCTGAAGCCCCGACCGAACCTGGCAGTGAAACAGAGGCCCCGGCGATTGGAACCGCTGGAGCATCCACACCAGGAAACACATCGGCGGCAGAATGAAAATGACCACGAAGGTTGCGACACTGATATCCAGAAGCCGCTTGAGGATGCGGTTGACCGGATTCTCCAGGGGCTCTTCGCGCAGGCAAAGGAACGAGAGGTCTTCGTCTTTGAAGTAACTGATCGACCTCGACAACTTCTGCTCGAACCCGGTGAGCACGAGCAGGCGAAGTCCGAAGCGCTCACAAATTGTCACGTAATGATTCAACGTGTCATTGAAGCCTGGAAACTCCAGCAGGATGATCTGCTGGATCGAGTGTTCGGCGATGACTCTTTCCAAGTCAGCCGGCTTGCCAAGGGGCTGCAAGTTGTCGTCGCCGGCTTCCGCTGTGTCGTCGGAAAGCAGTCCCACGACATGCAGACCTATGTGCGACTTGCGCTTGAGCCAGCTCGCCATTTTCCCGGCCGCCTCCACATTTCCGACAAGGAGCAACTGCTGCTGTCTGCCCTGGAAGATATAACGCGAAAGCCAGTCCGGGATGAATTTGTTCGTGGCCAGCAATGTCGCGTAAATGCACGGAAGCAAAGTGAACAGGAACACGCGCGAGATCGTGGCATCCCGCGTGGCGACGAGGAAGAACATGAGCACCGTCGTGATGCTGAAGGTCTGGCGGAGCGAACGGCCCTGAATCTGATCCCAGGATTGATCCGGCGAGTCAGGATTTTGGTATTTTTCCGAGACGAGCAGGGCGATTACGGCAAGGACGAAGTAGGAACAGTAGTGCCTCCAACTGTCCGTGCCCAGTTTTACGGGAACCACCAACATGAAAAAAAACAACCCCCAGAACGTGACGGACAGAAACACGATCTGGATGGCCAGATGGAGTTTGGAAAAGCCCTGGACTCGATGGGACAGCATGGCTCGCTACAAAATGGCTGCTGTGCCTTTCATCACGGCGCAAGGATTTGGTCCCGGCTTTCGGTCTGCTGTCGGCACGACAGCACCGAATGACAACCGAGACAAGCAGGAGTAAGGGAGGTTATTACCGCTCTTGTCAGCCTCATATTTTATACAGGTCGATACCTACACTGCAACTCGCATGCCCTCAAGGGGAATTAAACGGGCGTTTCCACTGCCCGATGGAGGCTCAGGTTCGGTTCACTGCCCGAGGATCGTCGGCAGGCAGTGAATCGCCGATGAGCGCAAGGTTCTGAATCGCCGCAAGTCCCCACTGCGCCGTGTCGTTCGTCGAGACCCATGTCGCTTCGTTCACCGGATTGAGCACATTCGGGCCTTCGATTCGGGTTGTCTGCATCGGACGCGGATTCTCTGTCGCGTCCGGCTCGCCGAAAAATTCGTTCCATGCGCGGTTGGCGAGACGTTTGTCCTTTTTCCTCCAAGCCGCGTAGGCTGAGAGACGCGAGTGGCCGCAGCGCACCGCAGTGACCTTGACTGCCTTGCCGCCAAAGGCTTTGGCCTGCTCGACAGGATCGTTAATCAACTCGCAGTATTGTACCCACGCTTTATCGAACTTTGGAATATCCAGCAACGTGACAAGTTCGGAGCAGAGTTCGATCATGCCGAACACCGCGGAAAGGTGGCTGCCTGATATTTTGTCTCCGAGGATGTTGTAGAGGTGTCCGGTTTTTGGGTCATAGCCGAAACGGTCTCCGGAAAAAAAGCCGTGCGGCGCTGCACCGATGTCTTTCATGCCTGTCACGAGCTTGTCGCGATACTTCGGCGATCCGGTGCGCTCCCATTCGGCAAGCCAGTTCGCAGCAAACGAGCACCAGTCGGTGCCAACATTGACACGAGCCGGGTAAGTCGTCGTGGCCTGCCCTTGCAACTTGCGAACGGGATCGATCTCGGCCAGCTTGTAATCGGCATCCACGAGCTCACGCATCAAGTCCCCCACCCGCTCATCGGCTGTCAGAAAGTAATAGAACCTGCGATAGTTTGATGTGCTGATTCTTACTTGTTTGGCGCTGTCGCTCCAATGCTGGACGCCATGGCGGGTTCCAAGCCCAGCAAGGCGACCCGCATGATACACATCCACCTCTCCTGTGTGCCTTGTCATTGCCTCGGCCATGCGGAATATGTCGGCACGCCCCGTTCGCAAGTAACTATACCAAAGCCACAGGTCGGGAGATAACTCCGAGTTATCCCATGCAAAGCCACCGACATCATACCGCCATACGTGGCGGTCCTTGTCGTAGGTATGACGTATGTCCCCGTAGTTCCAGAAGCCATACCAATGTCTTTCCTCGACCTGCTTCTTGTAGTAATCGAAAAACCAGTCCAGTCTGTCCTCCATCGCAGCTTTCGCCGGTGTCGAGCGATCGGGCAGTTTCCAAATGGGACCAAATACCTGCGCCTTGAATGCTTGCTCAGGATCGCAGGCGAGCATGGGCGGAGCCTGCACAGCCGCACTCATTTCTGTCATCCGCTCGCGGGACGGCGTTGCCGGCAAAGCCCAAAGGAATAACTCGCTGGATCTCGCAATGCCAACCGGTGATCCGAACCCCTTTTCGTAGTCCTCGTAGGTGATCTCAAGTCCCTCAATTTCCTGCTCATGGGTTTTCATTCCCATTCCATCGTGATAGAAGCGCAAGTCCATTGGGGGCGCATCGGGCGACCATAACCAAAGCGTTACCTCCGCTGCATCGGTGATCGCGTTGCGGATGTCGAGCTGCGTGGGATAACGCTGCCAGAAGTCGCGCAAGCCAAAGACGACACCACCGCTCGCGCCGCCGATATAGCCTGCACCGGAAGCCCGCCGGCCATTGTCCGCAGTAATCCACCCGTGACCGGGCTTGGTTCGCTTCCGTATCTCGAAGGAGTCCGGTCCCGTTTGAGAAAGCGTGTAGTCGCTCCACGCGGGAATGTAACCGAGCCGGTTCCTGACAGTATCCGGAAAGCTATCCACCGGCGGACAAGCTTTGCCGGCTGTTTGCGCCTCTTTCACGGCCTGACCTGCGTCGCGCCTCAAGCCGGTAAGGTTCCGCACACCTTCCGCCCACAAGCCTTTTCCCTCGCCGGCAAAGCGGACGTGCCGGTCGTGCATTTGCGAGTCGTGCATTACCACGTCAAAGCGCAGACCAAGTCCGCGAATGAACTCCTTGTGTTCATCGCCATCGAAGACAAACGAATGCATGATCCTCACAGCGTCACTTCCCGCCGTGAAATAGAGCCGCACGGTAAATGGCAGCCACGCCCGATTGTTGGCTCCCCCTTTATGCTGTCCGACAAGTTTGACCACGGCTCTCACCGGCCCATTCTGCTCGACCTTGATCGAACTAACTTCACCAAGATAACTCTCCTGACGAATAACTCCCTCTCCGACCATGTCGGGATTGTCCTGGGTCAGGCAAACAAGCCGGCCTTCCTTGAGGATTGCCCTGCCCTCGCGCGTGATTGATTGAATGACCGTCCTTGTGCCACGAGTCAGCTTGCAAACGATCGCTCCGGTGTCGATCTCGCACCCATCGCTTGTCTCGCGCACAGTAACGGCATGAGCCGGCGGCGCCGGTGTTCCCGGAGAAAGCAAAAGTTTCCCGGAAAGCCCCAAGTTCGCGGCAATCGCATGGGCGCTCCATTTCAGCGAACCGTCGGGCCAGTAACCGATCGGCCAGCTTTGAATCGGCACAGCCTCGCCGTTTTCCGTGCGCAGGGAAAAAGTCTGCCGCGGATTCATCGCGCCTCGCGGCCAGGGGACACCCCAAGTCACGCCGGTTGTGAGAGACGGCACAACGCCCTCGATCCAATGAAGTGCGATCTCACTGGAGGCGGTTGAGGAAGCAGCCTGGCCCATGACGCGAGCGGCACCTGCAAACTGAAGCGAGGCAGCAGCGATAGCGGTGGATTTTACAAAATCACGTCGGGAAATATCGGACATAAATTGGAGAGGAACGGATGGGGAAAAGTTCATCGCACAATTGCAAATGAAAGTAAACCGTTCCGGCGCGACATGGCCTAATTCGGACGGGCAACTTCACAATCGCAACGTAATTGCTTGAAAATCGAGGTTGCCGGTTGCATTGAAAAGGCTCTATCCACAACATGACCATTCTCCCCTTTTCTGCTGTCTCGATCCGCAAGGTTCTCCTGTCGATCAACGCGTTTCCTGCTTTTCGCAAACTGCACAGGATTGCATTGCTGGCTTGCCTCGCTGCGACCTGGCTCGCCAGTTTTTCGAACGCTTTCGCGGAGCAGACCAGCTTCAAATTCGACTTCGGCTCAACTCCCGCCAAGCCCGGCTGGACAAAGGTTCATGCCGACACGATCTACTCAAAAGCAGCAGGCCATGGCTTTGAAACGGGCGCGACGCTCAGTGCCACAAATGGGTGCATCACCAGCGACAAGCCGTTCTACTTTTCCGTCACGCTTCCCGAGGGCAACTACAAAGTCACCGTGACCCTCGGCGATGCCGGGAAGGACTCGACCGCGACAATCAAAGCCGAGGCCCGCAGGTTGATGTTGGAGAATATTCACACCGCCGCCGGCAAGATCGAGACCCGCACATTCGCGGTAAACATACGCACGCCAAAAATTGCAGGCGGAGGTGAAATCCAAGTCAGCAAACGCGAATCGGAGGGGCCGCTCAATTCGCAATGGGACGAGAAACTGACGCTAGAGTTCAACGGCTCGCGCCCTTGCCTTCGATCGCTGGAAATAGTGAAGGCCAACGACATGATCACGGTTTTTCTCGCGGGCGATTCGACGGTCACCGATCAGGCGCGCGAACCGTGGTGCGGCTGGGGACAGATGTTGCCGCGCTTTTTCGATGACGGTGTGGCGGTGGCGAATTATGCCGAGTCCGGAAGGGCGCTAAGCAGCTTCAAAGCGCAAAAGCGCCTGGAGAAAATCCTGAGCGTCATCAAGCCCGGCGACTACGTCCTCATTCAGTTCGGACATAATGATCAGAAGGAAAAGGGCGAAGGGGTCGGCGCATTCACGACATACAAGAAGTCGCTCGAAGAATACATCAGCGAGATTCGGAAGCGCGGCGGAATCCCGGTCCTTATCACATCGATGAACCGTCGGCGGTTCGGGCCGGACGGCAAGATCGTGGAAACACTCGGCGATTACCCCGAAGCCGTGCGACAGACTGCAAAGGAAAAGGGCACGCCGCTGATTGACCTGCATCCGATGAGCAGATTTCTGTACGAAGCGATGGGGCCGGAGAATTCGAAAAAGGCGTTCGTTCATTACCCCGCAGGCACTTTTCCAGGTCAGGAGAAGGAATTGAAGGACGACACTCACTTCAATGCTTACGGCGGCTACGAGCTGGCCCGGTGCGTCGTTGAAGGTATCAAAAAGAACGTCCCTGATCTGGCCAGACATCTTCTCAAGGAACTGCCTCCATTTGATCCGAGCCGTCCCGATCCCATGGAAAGCTTCAACATTCCTGCAAGTCCCACCGCTGGCGAGGTTGAAAAGCCTGCCGGTAGTTGAGGCTTTTCGGACGAGGCGGGCCAATCCGCATCATGACCCGGGTCAAGGTTTGCTTTAATCCTGATGGACGAACCGAAATCTCACGTTAGCGTAAAAAAGTTGTTGCGAATGAATCTCAGCAACTGCTACTTTCCGCTGCCAAGTGAACATCCCGATCCATACCGCCCATCGCCAAACACCTGAGCCGCTCAACCTTTCACGCGCGCGCTGCGGGCAGCGACTCCGGATCATCGGTCTATGCGAGAATTCTCCAGCGTGTATGCGCCTGCGTGAACTCGGCTTTTGTGAGATGAACGAGATTTGCAAAGTCTCGGACGGAGGCGCGCTCATCTGCAAGTTGCTCGGCACCCGCGTGGCGATCGGACGCGATCTCGGCTCCCACGTTTTGGTGGAGCCGTGGCATTCCTGATGGAGACCGACATCGTGCTCAGTTCGATCCCGGTGGGAGGGCGCGGACGAGTGGCCGGTTTTAATCTTCCGCCCGAACACCGCCAGCGCCTGCTGGAAATGGGGCTGACCATCGGCACGACATTCGAAATCGTGCGTTACGCCCCCCTGGGCGATCCGGTGGACCTGAAAATCCGCGGCTATCATCTCTCGATCCGCAAACAGGAAGCCAACGGCGTCAAGGTCGAGCGGCTTTAATCGACATGGCCGCTGTGATTCAGACAGCCGAAGCCGTGCGCGAAGTGGCGATTGCGGGAAATCCGAATTGCGGCAAGAGCACCATCTTCAACGCGCTCACCGGGCTTCGGCAAAAAGTCGGCAACTATCCGGGCGTGACCGTCGAACGAAAGACCGGGCGCTTCTTCGGAAGCCACGGCGAGCCGATGAACCTGCTCGATCTTCCCGGCAGCTACAGCCTCCAGGTGCGCTCGCCCGACGAGGCGGTTGCACGCGACGCCGTGCTCGGCCGCATCGAAGGAACGCCGAAGCCCGACGTCGTCATCTGCGTTGTGGATGCGTCGAACCTGGAGCGGAATCTCTACCTCACCGCTCAGCTTGCCGAGTTGCAGATCCCCCTCGTCGTCGCGCTCAACATGGTCGATGTCGCGGAGAAAAAGGGCTGCATCATCGACGTTCCGACTTTGAGCGAAAAGCTGGGCGTGCCCGTGATTGCAACTGTGGCCACGACCGGACACGGGCTGGTGGAATTGCGGCAGGCCCTGTCGCGCACGCCGCTTCAACGCCCGGCGCATCGCGCGCCGATGCCGGAGGTGATCGAGACGGAAGCCCGGCAGCTCGCCGCGAAACTTCCCGTCGATCCGGACATCGCTTTTCCCGAAGCGCTGCTTTTGTTGACACTCCACGACCGCGCGCTCATCGAGCTTGCTGCAAATAACGGGGCAATCGTCGATGCAACGCTTGAAGCGCAGGAGCGCATTCGGGCCTCCGGACTCGATCCCCTCTCCGCGCCGGTCGAAGCCCGATACGCATGGATCCAGTCGATCTGCGATGCCGCTGTGAGCCGTCCGGGCGAATATGCCGCATCCGCCTCCGATCGGATCGACGCAATCCTGACACACCGCATCTGGGGCTGGGTTGCGTTTCTCGGTGCGATGGCGACGATGTTTTTCTGCATCTTCACCGTCGCCCAGGCACCGATGGAGTGGCTCGACTCCGCCTGCACAGCAGTGGCCGATGCCGTCGCCGCGCGGCTTCCGGAGAGCGATCTGCGCGGGTTGCTTACCGACGGTATCATCGCAGGCGTGGGACGCGTCGTCGTGTTCCTGCCTCAGATTTTGATCCTCTATTTCTTCCTTGGGATTCTCGAAGACACCGGCTACATGGCGCGCGCGGCTTTCATCATGGACCGGCTCATGGCGCGCGTCGGACTGCACGGCAAATCGTTCATCCCGCTGCTCGGTTCCTTTGCCTGCGCCATTCCCGGCATCATGGCCACGCGCACAATCGAGAACCGCAAGGATCGTCTGGTCACCATTCTCGTCGCTCCCCTGATGAGCTGCTCGGCACGCCTGCCTGTCTATACGCTGATGATCGCCGTGCTGCTTCCCATCGAATCCACGATGAACAAAGTGGGCATCATGCTCTTGATGTATCTGCTCGGAATCGTCGCGGCCTTTTGCATGGCGTGGTTTTTCAAGAAGCGGATCTTCAAGGGCGAAACGCCGATGCTTCTGCTCGAACTGCCTCCCTATCGCATGCCGTCTTTGAAAACGATCGCCCTGCGCATGTGGGAACGCGCGGGTCTTTTCCTCCGGCGTGCCGGAACCGTGATCCTCGCGTTGTCCATTTTGCTGTGGGCCCTGGCCACTTATCCGAAACCGGAGAAGAAAGACGCGACGCCCGCCGAGGCCCTTGCACACAGCTTCGCAGGGCGCATGGGCCACGCGATCGAACCGGTGATCGCGCCGCTCGGATACGACTGGAAAATCGGCATCGGTCTGATCGGCAGCTTTGCCGCGCGTGAAGTTTTCGTCTCCACGATGTCCATCGTTTACAACGTCGAAACCAAGGACAAAGAGGACACCGCCCCGTTACGCGACACGATGCGCAAAGCGAAGCGGCCCAATGGATCGGCGGTTTACACCCCGCTCGTTTGCGTTGGCTTGATGGTTTTTTACGTGCTCTCCATGCAGTGCGTCAGCACCGTCGCGATCGTGCGGCGCGAGACAAATAGCTGGCGCTGGCCGCTGTTTCAGGTCGCGTACATGACCGCACTCGCGTGGATTGGCGCTTTCGTTGTTTATCAAGGTGGGCGACTGTTGGGCTGGCAATAGCATGAATCCCCTTCTCGATCAGCTTCTCGTCGCGCTGCTCATATTCGGCGCGGCTGTATTCCTAGTCATTCGCTACCTGCGAAAGCGCGCGGGCGCTGCGTGCGGCCGCGATTGCTGTTCCCCAACCCCCAAGATCACCGCTGGCGTTCCTAACTCCAGTGAGCCAGGCACGCCGCGATGAAGCTCTTGAACATCGGATGCGGCTTGTTCGGCTTCGACTTGAATTCGGGGTGATACTGGCACGCAAGAAACCACGGGTGATCCTGTAGCTCGATCAATTCAACGAGCGATCCGTCTGGTGACGTCCCAGAGACGACGAAGCCTTTTTCAGCCATCTGGTCGTGGTATTTCATGTTGAACTCGTAGCGGTGCCGGTGTCGCTCGTAAATCACATCGGCACCATAGACCTGCTTCGCGAGCGTACCTTCGCGGACGTGGGTCGGGTAAGTCCCAAGCCGCATCGAGGCACCTTTGTTGGTTACATTCCGCTGTTCATCGAGCAGGCAGATCACCGGATGCGGCGATTCGAGGTCGAACTCGGTGCTGTTCGCGCCTTCAAGCCCGCAGACATTCCGCGCAAACTCGATCGTCGCGACCTGCATGCCGAGGCAAAGGCCGAGGTAGGGGACTTTCTGTGCCCGGGCATATTGCGCCGCAGCGATCTTGCCTTCCACGCCACGATCGCCGAAGCCGCCGGGCACAACGACGCCCGCGACGTTCGCGAGGTATTTCTCCGCCGCATGTGATTCCAGGTCCTGGGCATCCACGCGTTCGAGATCGATGCCGCAATCGTGCGCTGCGGCGGCGTGGGTAAGCGATTCGTAGATGCTCTTGTAGGCGTCCTGCAGATCGATGTATTTGCCGACGACGGCGATCTTCACGCGCTTCTTGGGGCTGATCACGCGCTGCACGAACTTGCGCCAGTCGCTCATGTCCGCGACCGGCGTCTGCAAGCCGAGAAAATTGCACACGGTCTGGTCGAGTTTCTCCTCCTGCAACATCAGTGGCATTTCGTAGATCGTGTGGTCCACGTCGCGCGCCTCGACCACGGCGTCGAGCGGGACGTTGCAAAACATGGAGAGCTTGTGCCGCACCTCGGCATCCAGCGGCCGCTCGCAACGACAAATGAGCACATGCGGATGCAAGCCGATCTCGCGCAGTTTCGCGATGCTCTGCTGGGACGGCTTGGTCTTCAGTTCCCCCGCCGCCTTGATGTAAGGCACGAGCGTCACATGCATGACCAGCACGTTCTGCCAGCCTGCATCGAGCGTGAACTGACGGATCGCTTCGAGGAATGGCAGCCCCTCGATGTCTCCCGTCGTGCCGCCGATTTCCGCGATCAGAATGTCGGCCTGGTGTTCCTTTTCAAGATTGCGCAGCCGCAGTTTGATTTCGTCGGTGATGTGCGGAATGACCTGCACCGTTTTGCCGAGATAGACGCCCTGCCGTTCGTTCGCGAGCACCGCTTCGTAAATCTGCCCGCTCGTCACGTTGTTCGAGCGGCTGAGCTCGCACTTGGTGAAACGCTCGTAATGGCCGAGATCGAGGTCGGTTTCGGCACCGTCGTTGAGCACATAGACTTCGCCGTGTTGGAACGGACTCATCGTGCCGGGATCGACGTTCAAGTAGGGATCGAGCTTCATCATCGTCACCTTGAGTCCGCGATGTTCGAGCAAAGTGCCCAGCGAAGCCGCCGCCAGCCCTTTGCCGAGGGAACTCACCACGCCGCCTGTTACGAAAATGTATTTCATGGTTTGGAAAATGGACGCTTTCTGCTGCTGCGAAAGCGCAGACTGTGGCTTGAGAGCAAGCGCAAGCGCAAGCGAAAGATTAAGCCAGCATCCGCTCGACGGTTCCCGCGTCCTCGGGAGTGTCCACGCCCACCGACGCATGCCGCGCGATCACGACGCGAATCTTCACGCCGTGCTCCAGCGCACGCAGTTGCTCGAGCTGCTCCGTCTGTTCCAGGACCGTTGGTTTCCACTTCACGAACTCGAGCAGGAGCTTGCGCGAGTAACCGTAGATTCCGTGGTGCCGGAAATACTGCACGGGCTTGTCGCCGTCGCGCGAAAATGGAATGACGCTGCGGGAAAAATAGAGCGCGTTCGAATCGCGATCGACGACGACCTTCACAATGTTCGGGTTCGCGACGTTCTCGCGGAACGGATTCGCGGCCGTGATCATTGAGATCGTCCTGTCGGCAATCAAAGTCCTCGCGAGTTTGTCGATGAGCGACGGATCAACCACCGGTTCGTCGCCCTGCACGTTGATGATGTGCGTGATGCCCTTCATTTTCTTCGCCACCTCCGCGATGCGATCCGTGCCGCTGCGATGTTTTGGTGAAGTGAGCGCCACCTCCGCGCCGAACGCAAACGCCGCTTCCGCGATCCGCATGTCGTCCGTTGCCACGACAATATCTGAGAGCGTCTTCGCCTTCTTGCAGCGCTCCCAGACGTGCTGGATCAAAGGCTTGCCGGCAATGACGTGAAGCGGTTTGCCGGGGAAACGGGTGGATGCCCAGCGGGCGGGAATGATGGCGGCGACTTTCATGGAAAAGCGGAACGCAAAACGCGGAATGCGGAACTCATTTGCTCGAAGCAGAACTCGCTCTTCGTTCCGAGTTCCGCGTTCCGCATTCCGCGTTTCTTAAGACGATCTCCACGGCTTCGACGACACCCTTTGTGATGAAGTCAGGCGAGCAACTCTTCTCCGCGTGTCCGTAGCCGGTCTCGACGAGGATCGTCGCGACACCTGCGTTGCGTCCGCACTCGATGTCCGAAACTTTGTCGCCGATGAAATATGATTGGCCCAGGTCGATGCTGTGATCGCGCGCCGCCTCGAAAACCATCGCCGGCTTCGGTTTGCGCCGTGGCGAGTTTTGCTCCGGCGCGGCGGGACAATAATAGGTCCCGTCGATCAAGTCGCCGTCGATTTGACGCAGCAGTTCGGCATGCACCTGACGGTATTGCTCCTCGGTGTAATAGCCGCGCCCGATGCCGCTTTGGTTTGTGATGATGATGTTCTTAAACCCGGCGGCTTTCAGCTTTTTCAGCGCGTCCGTGACACCCGAAAACACGAACACCTTCGATGGATCGCTGCAATAATCGACCTCGGTCATCAAAGTTCCGTCACGATCGAAAAATATGGCGGGCGATTGCGTCATGGCGGATGCATCGTATGACACATCAACCGCTGCCAGCAATTCGTTTTGTCACCAAGCCAAATTGGGCCTGTTTTCGGCCATGGGAAATGAGCTGAAATGAGAAGTGTAACGCTTGCCAGGCTGAATTTCCGGACGCTAGAATGCGAGCATGACCGTGAACAGAATCCGTGAGCTTCTACATGGCGTGCCGTTTGAGACGCTCAAGCTTCATCTGCCCGGCACGCCGGCCCTCCTCTCTTAAAACCGCATGTCGAAAAATGAAGTTCTCACACTCGGCCACTCGCCCGATCCGGACGACGCCTTCATGTTTTACGCCCTTGCCGAAAACAAAATCGACACGCGCGGATGGCGCTTCCAGCACATCCTGCAGGACATCCAGACCCTCAACGAGCGGGCCACGCGCGGCGAACTCCACATCTCCGCCGTCTCCATCCACGCCTGCGCGTTCATCCTCGACAAATACGCGCTGCTGCCCTGCGGCGCCAGCATGGGCGACGGCTACGGCCCCATGCTCATCGCAAGAACCCCGGCCGGCCTGCCCGCCGACGCCACCGACGAGCAGATCCGCGACTGGCTTCGCAAGAAACCGATCGCCGTCCCCGGCAAAATGACGAGCGCCTACCTCGCCCTGCGGCTTTTTCTCGGTGACTGCCAGACCATCACCGTCCCATTCGACCGCATTTTTGAATACGTACAACGAGGCGACGCACCCGTCGGGCTCATCATTCACGAAGGCCAGCTCACGTACGAGCGCGAAGGATTCACGAAAATACTCGACTTGGGCGAATGGTGGAAACGGCACACCCAGCTTCCGCTACCCCTCGGCGGGAATGTCATCCGCAAAGACATCGAGCCGGCCGCGCGCAAGGAAATCTCCGACATTCTGCACGAAAGCATCCGCTACGGACTCGCCCATCGCGCCGAAGGCGTCCGGCACTCGATGCCCCACGCGCGCAACATGGACACCGCCCTCGCCGACAAATTCATCGGCATGTATGTCAACGATTACACGCTCGACTACGGCGACGTCGGCAGACAGGCCATCCACCAATTCCTCGCCGCCGCCAGCGAGGCAGGCATCATCCCTGCGCCGGTTGAGTTGGAGTTTGTCACGTAAGATTGGCTTACCATTGGTTGAAAACCGCGGAACGCTGGAGGCACCCCCCTCCGAACAACATTGACTTGCCTTTCCGCTGAGCCAGCTTTCCAAATGCCATCGCTTTCGCGGCAAGGAGGCGCTAGCGTGGCGGCGATGGGCAATCCGTTCCGAGGTTTTAACGCGATTCTTTACAAGGAATTCATCGTCGTATTCCGCGACCGGGCGACGCTGTTTTTCATGTTCTTCCCGCCGCTCATGCAGATCATCGCGTTCGGGTTCGCGCTCGACAATGACGTCAAACACATGGCGACGGTGCTGCTGGATCAGGATCGCACGGTCGAGAGCCGCCAGCTCGTGGAGCGGTTCGTGAACACCGAGACATTCCGCATCGTGAAGGAGGTGCGCAGCGCCAGCGAACTCGCGGCGTCCATCCGGCGCGGCGAGGCTTATCTCGGCATCGAGATTCCGCCGGAGTTCACGCGCGATTTGCGCGCGGGCCGGACGGCGCGTGTCCAGGTTTTGATCGACGGCTCCAACTCGACGACCGCGCTCCAGGCGCTGAACACCGCGATGGGCGTGGCGTTCAACGACTCGCTCCGGCGGCTCATGGGCGACACGGGCCGCAGCGGCATCCCGATCGAGATCAGGCCGCAGGTGCTTTACAACCCGGCACTCAAGAGCCCGAACTTTTTCGTGCCGGGCGTGATCGGCGTGGCGCTGCAAATCGCCACGGTTTTTTCCACGGCGCTCTCCGTCGTTCGCGAGCGGGAAAAGGGAACGCTGGAGCAGTTGCTCGTGAGTCCACTGTCGCGGTGGGGATTGATGCTCGGCAAGCTCGTGCCGTATCTCTGCATCGCGATGACGATGGCTGCACTGCTGTTCGGCATTCTCCGCTGGGTGTTCTTCGTGCCTATCGAAGGCAGCCTTGTCTCGCTCTTCGTCGCAACCCTGTTTTATGTCTTCGCGCTATTGAGTCTCGGCCTGCTCATCTCGACGAAAGCACAGACGCACATGGAGGCGTTCCAACTCGCGATGGTGCTCATGCTCCCCTCGATTTTCTTCTCCGGCTTCATCTTTCCACGCGAGACGATGCCGTGGATTTTCTACGCGATCGGGGCGTGCCTGCCGGCGACGTATTTCATTGCATTGATGCGCGCGATCATCCTGCGCGGCGCGAGTCTGGCGGAGTTCTGGCCCGCCATCGTCGTGCTGGCCGTGATGGGCGGCGTGCTCTTCTCAATGTGCGCCCTGCGATTTCAAAAGAAGATCGCGTAGCAGCAGATTCCAACCGGGTGGCACTGGCATCCCGCCTGTTGGTTTCGGCGTCCTCGCCGAGACTGACTTTCACAACGCGGCGGCTCCGCAAGGAAGTAAACGACAAGCCCGAAAAGTTCGCAACAGCGGGGACGCTGTCGCCAAAAGGCGGGACGCCTGTGCTACCCAATCGGCGTGGTGCATCGCTCGTTCTCAACAGGCACGGAGAGAACGCTCCGGGCCATTGCCTGCCGCATCGCCCGGAGCCGGACGATGAGCCAGCCGGTCACCAGGACTGCAACCAACAGCCAGAAGTAAAAAGCCCGTGGGACGGCACGGGCGGCTTGCGCGGGAAGTTCGGCGAGCGAGAGCAATGTCCCTGCCGCGTAGAACGGCATGCTCACCGGCGACATCCCGACCAGCCACGAAGCCAGCGGGATCAGGCGGTCGCTGATTGTGCCGAGCACCGTGCCAGCCATGAGCGGAACGACCCCGACGAAGATCGCTGCAAGGCCGACGATGCGACCGCCTTTGGCTTCGAGCAACGCTTGGAATCCGATTCCACCCGCAAGCATGACGGCAGCGAAATAGCCGAGGATGCGAAACGGCACTGTATGACCTTGAAACCAGCGCGACTCCACAAGGGCACGGGTGAACAGGAACCAGCCCGCCGCGCCGGCGATGGCCATGACGAGCACGAACCAGAACGCGGTGGCGGCGTCCGCCAGAGGCGGCAGCGACGATGTCCCCTGCTTGCGAGCGCGACGCCAGCCCCGGAGTTGGTGATCTACCGAAGGGGTGATGATGCCGGCCAGAACGAAAATGAGCAGCAGCGTGACGAGTCCATAGATGCCCGACATCGCCACGGCTTCCATCGGCTTCGGCGCCCAATCCGGCAGAATCCTCACCATGCGAGTAAAGGCCCGCGACGGAAAGAGATTGCCGGGCTCGATCAAAGGAAGGGCGTTTCCCAGCAGGAGAATCTGAATCCAAATGAAGAAGCCCACGGCCCAAAGTTTGCCGAGCAGATGCGATTCGGCGCGCCGCCATTTTCGGCAAAGCATCACGACGAAGGTCAGGATCAGCCCGCCTTGGGAGAACCAGGTGAAGACCGCCTCGGAAAAATCGAGATTGAAGAACTTCACCGTTGGAACCAGCCGCTGCACGGTCTTCATAACCGCGCCCGCGGACGCAGGCAGGAGATCGGGCAGGCTCTCCTCAAACACCGGCGTGACGGTGAGATACTTGAAGAAGACCAAACCAAACTTCGCCATCTGGGGAATGACGGTATAGAGGCTGAACACCAAACCGATCGAGGCGAGGAAAGCCCACCGGCGATTGCGCACCACGGTGCCAGTCACAAGCCCGGTGAAGTGATAGAGCAGCGTGGAGGAAAAGACGACTCCGTAGAGCGGCAGCCAGATTTCCCAGGGAACCCGTCCGCGCCACAGCGTCCAAGCCGTGAAGGGAACCGTCGCGAAGAACATCGCGTACTCGCGAACCGGCAGGCCGAAAAGATAGCCGAGCACTTTCGAGAGCGGCGACATCGGGATCAGCCGCTGGTAGTCGATCACGCCTTCGTCGCGTTCCGCCGTCATTCCACCGGCCACTTGCGCGGTGCCGAGGATGAACAGGATGACTCCTTGCAGGACGAGCAACGGAATGAGGCCTGCGCGCGCGGCATCCGCCGGGTTTGTGTGCCCTCGAACGCCGATGGAATGCGCGAGGGCCACGATGAATCCGGCGATAAGGACCGTGATGAGCAGGAAAACGCCGAGGCCGCGAAGGCGTAGTCGCGACTGGCAGTAGCGTCGGAAAATCGGGTTGTCCCAAGCCTTCCATGCGGCGTGGCGGACGATTGGAACAGTGGAAGTTGCCTGGCTCATGGACGGCGGTTGTTCTCGGCGACTTCCACGAGGATGTCTTCGAAGGAGGATCGCTTTTCCTCGAACGCCCGGATGCGAATGCCAAGGCTGATGAGCCCCTCCATCAGACCTGCCTGCCCTTCATCACATCCCTTGAAACCAAAGATCACCTGCTGGCCGTTGATCCGCAGGTCATGGACGGCAGGCTGCGCGGAAAGCCATTCGACAGCCTCTTCGTGGCGGCCAAGCAGCGTCGCGGTAAGAATCCGCTCGGTGCTGCCGAGCCGGTGCCGGACTTGATCCACCGTGCCCGAGGCGAGCAAACGACCGTGGTTCATCACACAAAGCGACGAGCACATTTCGGCGAGTTCGCTCAGGATGTGCGAACTGACGAAAACCGTCGTGCCCGTCTTCGCCAGCTTTCGCAGCGTGTGGCGCAAATCGCGGCGCGCCAGCGGATCGAGGCCGCTGGCAGGCTCGTCCAGAATGAGGACGCGCGGCCGGTGCAGCAGGGTCTTGGCGAGCACAACACGCTGGGTTTGCCCGCGGGAAAGCTCTTTGCACCACTTGTTTCGCTGCCCGGTGAGGGCGACTTCCGCAAGGCATTCATCGACGCGTTCGCGGCGCTGCGAGCGGGTTCCGAGGCCGTAGGCGGCGGTGTGGAATTCGAGAAACTCCCACACTTTCAGATCCGTCGGCACGGGCGCGAGATCGGGCATGTAGCCGATGATCCGGCGGGCGCTTTCGATGTCTTCGAATGCGTCCACGCCATCCAGAAAAACCTCGCCGTAGGTCGGCTCCATCAGGGTCGTGATCACGCGGAAGGTGCTGGTTTTTCCCGCGCCGTTGGGACCGACCAGACCGAACACTTCGCCTGGCGGCACGGTCAGCGTGAGATCATTCACTGCGACGAAATCGCCGTAGTCAACGCGGAGATCGCGGATGTCGATCGCAGGAGTGCCGTTGACCGGCCGGGATTCGGCGTTCATGCGGCTACTCGAAACCGTCGCCGAACATTTCCCAGTTGGCTGGCAGCGTCAGGCCGACTGCCTCCATGTCCTTTGCAGCCCCGTTGCGGCGCCGCTGTTGTTCGGCTTCGTATGCTGCGCGCTGATCAGGCCGCAGCACGGAAAGAACCGCCTGCTCGCGGTTTCCAACCGGCGCCGCTGCGATTGCCCCCCGCGAACCCTCCATCACCATCTGCGGGTCGTAGTTCTTTGAATTGCGCGCCATGATGCCAAAGACCTGATCCCGCTGCGCTTCGTCGAGCTTCACGATGGAGTTGAGACGCTGAACCTTCGCATCGGCTTCCTGCTCAACCTGACGGGCGCGCTCGCCGAGACGCTCGGTCCTGAACTGCGCGAGCTTGTCCACACTGAGGATGGACGGCATGAATGCATCCAGTCCCTCGTCCGGCCGGACATCCCGCGACGCTTGCATCACATCCACGAGCCGCGTCCCTTCCTTCGCAAGCAGGTCGCTCCAGCGTTTCGCCTCATCGTTCGATTTCCTCTCGAACCACTGCTTGAGCAACTCCTGCTGTTGGGGCGGGAGATTGTATTTCCGCGCCAGTTCGCCCGTCATGCTTTCGATCAACTGCTGCTGCTGCTTCACCCGCATCCGGTCAAACAGCGGCGCAAGGTCCCGCATCAACGGCTGGCTCGCCCGGAAAATATCGTCGGGACTCACCGGCCTGCCTGCGCGGATGTCTTCGGCAATCCGGCGCGCCCCATCGGCCAGAGTCCCCTCCCCGGAATGGGAACCGCCCGCGATTCTTTGAAGAATTCCCTGCGGGGCTGCGGCCTGCGAATTGGCGGCCTCCAGCGCGGCAATCCGGTTCCGGGCGCGCTTCAATTCGATCTCGAGTTTGTTGGCCCGCTCCTGCGGCGACCCTTCGCTGCCCGGCATGCTCTCCTGAAACAGGGAGGCACCCACCGCACCGACTGCCAGCCCGATGAACAGGGGGATGAGAGAACGGATGGATGGATGGAGAATCATACTGCGGAACGATGACATTATGCAGCGGAGTAAGCTGCGATTTCAAATGCAGAGTCTGCGGAAAAACGTGGGATGCAAATCCCTACGGAGCCTGTTTCTTCAACAGAACCTCCTCGCCCTCTCGGGCGGCGTCGATCCTGATGGGGCTGTTGTGCGCCTCCGCAAGAGCGCGGGCGTGGGCGAGCATCAACGCGACCCGCTCGTCGTCGTGGTTCGGATCGTGGTGAAACAGAAAGCAGTGTTTCACATTGCCCGCGATGGCCAGACGCACGACGTCGTCCACACATCCATGGCCCCAGCCGACATGCGCATCGTATTCCGCCTGCTCGTATTGCGCGTCGATGACCAGGATGTCCGCCTCGCGGATGAACTCCACCAGTTGGCGGTTCTCGTTTTCCGCGGAGGCAAGTTCAATATTCGGGTCAGGATGATGCGAACCGCCCTCGCGCCCGAACGGCTCGTTGTCCGGAACATAGGCAATCGAGCCGCCGCTGGTGAAGAGACGGTAGCCGACGACCACGCCGGGGTGATTTACGATCATCGAGCGGACTTCCACCCTGCCGATGGAAAACTCCATTCGCTGCAACTCTTCGATCGCAATGCTGCCCGGCATCTCCGTGAGCGCGACCGGGAAATAGGAACTCTCCATCTGCCCGGCGAGCGTGTTCGCCAGCCCATGGCGTGCGCCCTCGTAGCCGAGGATGCGAACATGGTTCCGCGAGTTGTAGGCGGGCGTGAAATATGGGAAGCCCTGAATGTGATCCCAGTGGGTGTGGCTGATGAGAAGCGTGAGGTTGATGGGCTGTTGCCCGAACTCCGCCGCGAGCGCGAGGCCGAGCGGGCGAATACCCGTGCCGGCGTCCAGGACGATGATCTCATCGTCCGCGCGCACTTCGATGCACGAGGTGTTGCCGCCGTAAGAAACCGTCGATGGCCCGGGAGTCGGAACAGAACCGCGCACGCCCCAAAATTTCAATCGGCAGGCCGGTGCGGGTGGAACAGGGTTTGGGTCCATGAAGGCGGTATCATTTCCAATTTCGCCGGTAAAAGACAAGCGCCGCTTCGATCCCGGCTTGTCGAACGGCTGATGAATGAATACGTTCCCACCCATGCAAGTACCCAACCTACGAAGCCCGCACATCCAGCTTGGCGGCATTTGTTACATCGCAAGAATGCTCGACAAAATCCGGCTCCACCAGGCCGGTCAACTCCCGGAGGAATATCAGCCGAACCTCGGCGAGGGATTCGACAGCCGGGCGGTGAATCTTCTGCACATTGAATATCCCGCGCTGGTCAGGCGCGTGAAAGAAGGCGGAACCGATGAAGAGATTCTGGCATGGTGTTTCGAGCAGGGCCGCAAGCCGGGCGAGGAGGAGATCGAGATTTGGAATGACTTCATGCGCAAGCGCGGGTGGAACGATGAGGTCACGCCGACCCTGCAGCGGCGGTTGAAGGAAGGCGGCTTCGAGGCGCGGACCGACATCCAGACGATGTTTGACTACATCGACCTTGATGAAGGCCGCGATCCGGCGCTCAAATAAGGACGCAGCAAAAAAGCTTTGGCGGCCGCCCAACTTCGCTGGCTGGTCGAGTTCCGCTGTTCGATTGCCGTGGTGAAGGATGGGCTTGTCAGTCATCAAAAAAACCTCTAACTCGAAGCGACCGTGGAGGGACCGCATACCCGCCGAAGCTGGATTTGGATCAGTCCAGCAATCAAAACGAAACGAGCAGACATTAACCGATCAACGAACACAAACGATGAGAACCAAGAACAGATTTATTCTAAGCGCATGGATGATGATGGCGGCATTGAGCGCGACTGCCGCTGCGGGAGAAGTGCAACCGCCCCCGATGAAGGAAACCAAGCCGTCGCTCTCTGAGCCGTGGGAATTCGTCGTCGAGCCTTACGGATGGGCGTTGGGCATCGATGGGCAAACAGGTGTCGGGGGGTTGACCACAAGTGTCGATATCAGCCCGATTGACGTGCTCAGGCACATCGACTGGTTCGCTTTTCTTGCGGTGGAAGTGCGCAAGGGCAAGTGGGGATTGATGGCCGATGGATTCCTCGCGCAACTCTCCGATGCCGGCGATCCTCCGGGGCCTTTCTATTACAGTGCCAATGTCCAGTTGCGGCAGGGGCTCGCGGAACTCGCCCTGACCTACCGGCTGGCCCAGGGCAAGCATGGTTTCCTCGATGTCTTTGCCGGTGCGCGCTACAACTACATCGGGCTGGATTTGACCGCGAACATCAACACTGGCGGCGTCCAGAAAGTATCCGACAACACAAGTGACAGAATCGCGGGCCGCCTGTCCAATCTCGCCGAAGCGATCGTCGCCGCCGGCCCTCCACCGCTGGAAGAAGAACTCAGAAGGCAGCTCGCAAACGAAGCGAAGGAGCGACTCCAGAAAGAGTGGGACAGCCTGCCGGACGGAATCCATGATTTCCTGCGCCGGCCCGGCGTCCGGGATGTCCTCCGGGCGGTCTCGGACGAGACGAACGCACTGGCAAAGGCGATCGCTCAACGCGAACTGGCCGCAGCAGGTTCCGCCGCGAGAGCAGCAGCCGAAAAACGCGCCAAGGATGCGGAGCAGGATCTCGCGGACGCCCTGAGCAAGGAAATCAAGAAGCGTCTGCCCACCAACGCCTCGGGCAACGAGCAGTGGGTGGATCCCTTTGTCGGACTGCGCGGGCAGTTGAACCTCACAGATCGCCTGTTCCTCGCGGCACGAGGCGACATTGGCGGTTTCGGGGTCGGCTCCCATCTGGTCATGCAAGCGATCGTCTCGGCCGGATACAACTTCTCGAAGAACGTCTTTGCCGAGGCCGGCTATCGCTATCTCAAGACCGATTACACCAACGGGGGCTTCACCTTCGACGTCGCCCAAGGCGGCCCTTTCATGGGTCTGGGCATCAGGTTTTAACCTTTACCTGACACATTGAATCGCGCGTCTGTCAGCAGGAAGAAGACAATCCTCGGGGTCTTCATGGCCCTGCTGGCCCTCTATTTCGTGCTCGCTTACATTGTGGTTCCATCGCTGTGGAAAAGTCGTGCAAGGCATCATCCGGGACTTGATGGGATCTCCACCGTGACTCACACCGCCAGCGGAATTCCGGGTGACCCGCTGAACATCGCGCTCATTGGTTCGGAGGAGGAACTTCAGAAAGCCATGCTCGCGGCAAAATGGTATCCCGCCGATCCGATCACGCTCAAGAGTTCGCTTCGCATTGCTGCGGACACGGTCTTTCACCGCACTTACGACGATGCTCCGGTGAGCGATCTTTTTCTTTTCGGGCGCAAACAGGACCTGGCTTTTGAACAACCCGTCGGTCCCGATCCCAAGGAGCGCCATCATGTCCGCTTTTGGCGTTCGGAGAAACTGGACGCGCAAGGCAGGCCATTGTGGATCGGAGCAGCGACTTTCGATATTCACGTCGGGTTCAGCCACACCACAGGCCAGATCACCCATCACGTCTCGCCGAACGTCGATCCGGAACGCGACATGATCCTCGATGGATTGGAAAAAATCGGAAGACTTTCCGGGGTGGAGTGGATCGATGGTTTCCAGAAAAGCCTCGATGGAAAAAACGGCGGAGGCGATCCCTGGCACACCGACGGCAGGCTTGGCATTGGCATCCTGAAAACTGCAAGCCCGGCCGCTGCAATCAAACCCTGACCGGCTGGTTTCGCTGGCTTATTGGAGCGTGAACCAAGTGGTGAGCATGGTCTGCTCCTCCTTGGGATCGCCGTCAAGGTCCTTCCATGAAAAGGTCGCGACATGGCCGTCGCCAAAAAGCGCGTTGACGTTCCCACTGTGGCGGATCAGGGACTTGTCTTGGTTTTCGCAGATGGGCTTTACAAATGTGGCAAGATCGACGTAGCCGTTCAGCTTCAAACCGTTTGCATCAATCATGAGAAGCAACTGCGAGGGGCGCGCCGCGGTTCTTAGGTTAAACGTGTTTACATTCGAAACCTTGGGGTCGGGGCGGGTAAATGCATATCCAACCGGCCCGTTGCCAGTGCCATCCCATGATTGGGCGGGGCAGCGGCGGTAATACTGGGTCGGCATGACCAATTTACCTTCCATGAGAACATTGGAGTCGCCAAGATACTTGTCATCGTACCGGTCGGCGCTACCGATACTGGCCCAATTGTTCCAGACAACGTTTCCATTGTTTTCCTGGGAGTAGCGCATCACTGCCATCGCCCACTGCTTCAGGGTGTGAATGCATCTGGTCTGGTTCGCCTTGGCGCGCACCGAGGCCACGGCGGGGAGCAGCAAGGAAGCAAGGACAGCGATGATCGCGATGACGACCAGAAGTTCGATCAAGGTGAATGCCTGGCGGAGGTGATTCGTTGGGTTTTGCATGGAGAAGTGCTGGTGGTTAATGAGGGAGGGAAGCAGACGGCTACAACGCAAATTCATGCAACGCAGATCGCGTGAAAGGCAACCTAAAAAGAGCAAATATGTCATTTTTAAGCAAAAGCGGCTTTCGGTGAAATTGAAAGGTCGTGCTATGCGAAAACGGAAACGCGTTAGAAACTCTGCAAATATGCGCTCTCAGCGGGCTGATAGCTTGTTGCACCACCATCCGGACTCCTTTTTCGGAGGAACCACCCGACGCGTGTCATTCCGAGTGCAGCGAGGAATCCCGCATGCGACGCAGCACGTTCTTTGTGAGATTCCTCGCGATGCCCGGAGATAACGCGCATTACTTGTTTTTCCCATGCCGAACCTTTCGGACGAGTCCGATTGTCTCTTGGAATTGGGACGATCGTTCACCGGCTGGACGCTGCTCAGTGCGCATATCCCGCAACGCGGCTTTTCCATCCGGGCAGCCAGCGTTCCTCATGACGGGAAGCGGGTGCGTTGCGGACACGCCGGGTCAGGACTTCCGCCGCCGAATTGGAAAAGTCGCGAATAGGCGCACCGCCCCCGGACATGCCTTCGAGCACCTGCAAAAGCCCCCACCCTTCCCCGCGATAGCGCTCGGTTTCCAGGACGCCCTCGCCCTTGAAATTGACGTAGTCGATCAACGCATAGGCTCCCGCTCCGCCGCTTTGCAGGACGCGGTAAAACTGCGCGCGCACTTTGTCGCGGTTCGCCGGTGAACTTGCGGCCAGCATTTTCGGCAGGGCGGTTTCGAGCCGCTGCACGAGGAATTCCGTTTGCAGGTGAAGGGTGGAAACAAGCATCCCTCGCAGTTCCTTCATCCGTGCGCTGTCGCGCTCGCGCTCGAACTCGGCGCGCGTTGACCACGGGCACGGCGTGTCCGACTGCAACCATGCCGGAACATTTGCACCGCGGGATTTCAGGAACCCGACGAGCTTCGGGAAACTCTCCTCGAACGGCCCGCGCACGCCTTTCGGATACCAGATGAAATGCCCGATCCCGAGCGAGGCGAAGTTCTCACCGGCGTTCCACGAAGTAAGCCCCATGATCGTTCCCCCGCATTCGTTGCGCCAGACTTTGCGACCGATCTCAGCCGCTTCCTTTTGCGTGAGCTGAATCTTTTGCGCGACCGCCTGACCGCTGGAGAAAAGAAAAGCCAGGAACGCAGCCGCGAGGAGAATCCGGACGAAGGCGGTCACGCTTGCCGGCTTACTTGATCAACTGCTCGAGCGCCGCATCCG
The DNA here is from genome assembly GCA_963751395.1 of uncultured Verrucomicrobiae bacterium. Taxonomy (GTDB): domain Bacteria; phylum Verrucomicrobiota; class Verrucomicrobiia; order Chthoniobacterales; family Chthoniobacteraceae; genus CAVVUC01. Next base: position 1,976,570 of record CAVVUC010000002.1, read on the forward strand.
GCTCCGCGCCCAGTTCGGTTGCCCGCTTGTAATACTTCAGCGCCTTCTCTTTGTCGGGCGGCTGGCGGGTCGCAAAGATGACCGCCATGTTGAAGTTCGCGTCGGCGTAGTTCGGATCGAGCGCGAGAGCGGTCTCCAGTTCTTTGGTCGCGGCTTCCTGCCAGCCTTTCTGGCTCGCCGTGATGCCGAGATAATTGTGGGCGACGGGATACTTCGGATTGATCGCCAGAGCTTTGGTGAGCGCGTTGATCGCCTCGTCGTATTTGCCCTGCTGGTAGTAAACGATCCCGAGCGTGCATTGGGAAAACGAATCCTGCGGGGAAACGGCGATGGCTTTCTTGAACGCCTCCTCGGCCAGCTTGAGCTTGCCGGCACGGAACCGAACGACACCAAGGTTCGAGAGCGCGTAGATGTTGTTCGGCGCCTTGCTCAGAATCCTTTCATACGCCTTCTCCGCTTCGCGATAATTGGCCCGGTCGAATTGCTCCTTCGCTTCGCGGGCAAGCGGCAGAAGGTCATCGGGGATGTTGGGAGCCGTAGAAGTCTCGACAGCGGGCGCTCCATCGGGCTTCGCTTGTCCCTTTGCAGGCGGTTCGTTTTTCGCGAGTGTCATCGCGTCTTTTACAGGCAGATCCTCTCCCGTTTCCGCGGGCTTTGTCGGCGCAGGAGTTGTAGCCGGCGCGGGCTTTTCGGGTTTGGGTTCTTCCGTCGGCTTCGCCGTTTCGGGCGAAGGCGATGTCGGAGTTTCGGCTGCTGCGGCTGGAGGAGTTGCTCCGGGTTTTGCAGCCGCGATCGAAATCGCCGTCGAAGACGAGTCGGTGTCGAGAATCTCGATCTGCGGTTGTTTGAAAAGCGCCCGCTCCTTTTCCGTGAGCTTCACGACCGGCTGGCCAAGGTAATCGATCTGCTCCATGAGCACGTTCGATTGCACCTCGAGCTTTTTCAGCTCGGAGATCACCAGCTTCTTCGACTGGTCGCGCCGCGACTGCTCCTTGAGCTGGCGCAGCACAATACCCCGCAGCAAATCATTTTCGTCGGTGAGTTTCTTCCTCTCCTCGGAACCGGTGGCGGTCGATTTCAAATACGCGAGTTCGCTGTTGGCCGCGTCGAACTGCGTCTGCAATTCGGCGATGGAGCTTTGAAAGTCGTGGCTCTGCTGTTGCGCGGCGGCGAGCTGCTCCTTCACGTCGCCCACTTCCTTTTTCAGGCTCGCGATCATTGCGTCCTTCTTCGGCATTTCGATGTTGAACTGCTGGATCGTTTTTTCCGCGGCGCCGAGCTTCTGCATGAGCGCGGCGTTGTCGGCCATCAGCTTGTCCACCTGCTTCGACGCCGCCCGCACCTTCGCGAGATCGGCCAGCGCCTGGTCGCGCTGTTTCGCCATCGAATCGCGCTCCTTGCCGACGTTTTCGATTTCCTTCTTCGCGTCGGCCAGCTTGCCGTTCAGATCCTCGGCCTGCTTTCGCGCCGAGTCGCGCTCCTTGCCGAGCGACGCGAGCTGCTTCTGCGCATCGTCCAGCCTGCCCTGGATCTCGCTCGAAGCCTGCCGCGCCGCCTCGCGGTCCTTCGTCAGCGCCTCGACTTTTTTCTTCGAGGCCTCGAGTTCCGAGGCGAGCTTCGCGGCATCGGCAAATTTCGCCTCGAGTTCCTTCGTTTTCGCCGTGACCGCATCACGCTCTTTCGCGACCGCCTCGGCCGTCTTCCGGGCTTTCCCGAGCCGCCGCGTATTGTCGCTGTTGACCTGATCGGCCGCGTCCCGCTCGGCCCGTGCATCTTCCAACGCAACCTGAAGGCGCGTGATCTCCGCCTTCAATGCCGCGCGTCCCGCGTCATCTCCGGTGCCGCCTTTGGTCACCGCGTTCTTGAGCTGCTCCTGAACCTGCTTGAGCTTCGACTTCGTTTCCGTGTCGCTGGTTTTTACCTGGTCGAGTTCTTTGATCGCCGCATCGAGGCGGGTGGCGATCGCTTCCTTTTCCTGCTGGACCGTTTTGATTTGCTCGCGGGAATCGTTGAGTTCCCTCTGCAATTGCGCGATGCGGTTTTTGATTTCACGCGTCGCCTGATCCGCGACTTCGCTCGGCAGCTCTCCCCCGCCAGAAGTGGAAACCGTGGGAGCGGATGTGCGCGGTTCATCGCGCTGCGGAAGCGGCGCCTCGAGTTCACTCGGCAATCCACCCGGCATCCCCGTGGTCGTCGGCGGGGGCTCAGCCACACCCGGTCCCATCGAGGCGATTTTTTCCTGGAGCTTCCCGATGTTTTCCGAGGTCCTCTTTTTCCGATACTCGACGATCAACGGCTGCCAGGTCGGGAATTTTTCGTGGACCTGCTCGAGCAGGCTCGCGGCGTAACGATATTTCGACAGCGCCAACTTCCACTGACCTTCACGTTCCAGCTTCTCGCCCTGTTGCACGGACATGTAGGCGTTCAGGAACATCTCCAACGGATCGTTCAATTGTGCGTTCGAAAGAGATGCTCCAAAGCCAAGCGCGCAGAGGAAAACTAGGACAAAAAATCGCTGCATAGAAAAAGGAGCCGCAAAGCTACTTCAGAACATTTTTCGTTGCAACAGTTCCGTGGACGCAAAATCCCGTCACATTCGCGTGACGAAACCGCTCGTCGATTGACACCACTTGAGCCGGGATGCTAGCTTCCGCGCAACTTTTCGGAAATGTTAGACCACCAAGTCCTCGTGCTGAACCGGCTCTGGCAGGCGGTGAATGTCTGCTCCGTCCGTCGCGCCTTCTCGCTGCTCTGCCAGGGGCACGCCCAGGTGGTTTATTCCGACGCGCAGAACAATTATCTCACGCACGACTTCGATAGCTGGCGCGACTTTTCCGAGCGTGAACCGGAGCAGGAGATGGTGCATGCGATCTCTTTCAAAATCCGCATCCCGCGCATCATCGTGCTGATGCTCTTCGACCGGATGCCGAAGAAGGAGGTGAAATTCACGCGGCACAACATCTTCGAGCGCGACAAAAACACCTGCCAGTATTGCGGAAAAGTCTTCGACCGGGGCGACCTGAATCTCGACCACGTCATCCCGCGCGACAAAGGCGGGCAGACGACCTGGGAAAACATCGTGTGCTCGTGCATCCCGTGCAACACGCGCAAGGGCAACCGCCTCACGCACGAGGCGCACATGCACCTCATCCGCAAACCGACGCGCCCGAAGTGGCGGCCCTTCGTGCATCTGACCTTCAACGGCCAGCAGCACGAAAGCTGGCGCCATTTCGTCGACCTCGCGTACTGGAACGTCGAACTTGGCGATTAGCCCTCTCGAAAACCGGCTGCCGGCGGTGCTTGGCGCGGATGTTCGAACCGGTAATACACCAATCTTTCCCAAGGTGTTTTCCGCGATAGGTCTCAGCGCGGAGATCTCTCAGAATTCGTAACTGCCGAGTTCCTGCGCTTTTTCGGTCGCGGGGAAGATATTCTGCGCGCGGGCGAGGCACCCGGCATCGAGGAGCGACTCCGGCGGCAGATGCACCAGCAGCAAACGGCGCGCAACGGCCCGCGCAGCGATGTTGGCGGCGTCTTCAGCGGTAGTGTGTCCGGGAAAGGCGCCGGTGGCCTCATGGACCAGAATGTCGCAACCGCGTGCCAGCGCGCAGATCGCATCGCACGGCTCCGTGTCACAGGAATAAGCGACCGTGCCGCCGCCCGCGCCGGCCACGCGCAGGCCGATTGTGGGCACGCCATGAATGCCCGGCGTGGCGTTGATCTTCCACACATCGGTCTCGATCACCGCCGCGTTCTCCTCGTGTGCGATCCCGGTCCATTGGATCGAAGGGAGACCCTCCCAGCCGCTGGTGTCAAATGAAGCGAAAGTGCGTCGCGCCTGCGCGAGCGCCGGAGCGATTCCATGCACGGCGATCGGCCGCCGCCGGCCGGCGATCCAGATTTTTTCCATGAAAAGCGGGAAGCCGCCGGCATGATCGGGATGCTCGTGCGTGATGATTAGCGCGTCGATGCAGTCGAGCGGCACGTCCGCCTGCATGAGCCGCTGCACGACATCGCCGCCGCAATCCACAACGATCACCGATCGTTCATGTTCAAACGCAAGCATCGTGGTGGTGCGATGCGGATCGCTGATCGAGGCGCCTGTGCCGAGAAGATGAAGCGTTGCCATAATGTCGGCTCAAACAAGAACCGGTGTGCGGAGGAAAACAAGGATCATCGACCGGCTGAGAGCCGCGGCCTGATTTTCTTCGTATGAGAGTCCGCGCTTCAAAGGTCGTGTTTATCCACCACAAGGGATGGACCTCCGACAGTCCGAGTTTCAAAAGCGAAACCCACGCCTTTCCGATTAGCCGAATTGCGCCCCGCCGGCTTCACAATAAAGAGAAAAAGTCTTGCCCTGAATGTCCGCTTTGGGAAAGTGACCGCCCACTTTCACAAACAGAAAACCATGGTCGAATTCAAAAACAAAATCCTCTTCGTCGGCTTCGGGGCCGTTGCCCAATGCACGCTCCCAATTTTGGAGAAATCCATCAACGTCCCTCTCTCGAACATCACGGTGATGGATTTCGAGAACCAGGAGGGTCTGCTGAAGGACTGGATCGCGCGCGGCGTGAAGTGGGTGCGCGATCGAGTGACACGGGAGAACCTCGGCTCGCTCCTTGGCCGGCACGTTGGCAAAGGCGACCTTATCATTGATCTCGCGTGGAACATCGACGCGTGTGAGATCCTCGACTGGTGCCACAAACACGGCGTTCTTTACATCAACACCTCCGTTGAAGTTTGGGATCCTTACGCCAGCGGCGAGCACCAGCACCCCACGGAGAAGACTCTTTACTGGCGGCACATGAATGTCCGCCGGCTCAAGGCCGGTTGGAGCGAGTCCGGCCCGACTGCGGTCCTGGAGCACGGCGCGAACCCGGGCTTGATCTCGCACTTTACAAAACAAGGATTGCTGGATATTGCCGCGAAGCTTCTCGACGACAAGAAGGTCTCAGGCGCGGACGCGGAACAGATCACCGACTTCGTTGCCCGGCGCGTCTATAACAAGCTGGCGCAGAAACTGGGAGTCAAAGTCATCCATTGCAGCGAGCGCGACACGCAGATTTCCAACAAGCCGAAACAGGTGGATGAGTTCGTCAACACCTGGAGCATCGAGGGATTCCGCGAGGAAGGCACCACCACCGCCGAAATGGGCTGGGGCACCCATGAAAAAACATTGCCGCTTTACGCCTACTCGCACGCGGAAGGCCCGCAGAACCAAATCTGCCTTGCGCGCATGGGCATCAACACATGGGTGCGGTCGTGGGTTCCCAACTACAACATCCTCGGCATGGTCGTCCGCCACGGGGAAGCGTTCACCATCTCCGATCACCTCACGGTCTGGGAGGACGGCAAAGCCGTTTACCGCCCGACGATGCACTACGCCTATTGCCCGTGCGACAACGCGATCATCTCGCTGAACGAACTGCGCGGCTACGACTACCAGCTCCAGCCGTCACTCCGCATCATGAACGACGAGATCACCTCCGGCGCGGACATTCTCGGCGCGCTGCTCATGGGCCACGCGTATAACTCCTGGTGGACCGGCAGCGATCTCAGCATCGATGAATCCCGCCGCCTCGTTCCGCACCAGAATGCCACGACGATGCAGGTCGCCATCTCCGTTGTCGCAGCGGCGTCGTGGATGATCGAGCACCCGGACCGGGGCATCGTCGTCCCGGATGACATGCCGCACGACTACATTCTCGGCATCTCGAAGCCCTACCTCGGCAACTTCATTTCCACGCCGTCCGACTGGACGCCGCTCAAGGATCGCAAACACTTCTTCGGAAAATACAGCAAGCCCGATCTCGACGTGGCCGATCCGTGGCAGTTCAAGAACTTCCTCGTCACCTCCGAAGACTAGCTCATGGAGAAATCCCAACTCGTCCGGCTGGCGCGCGAACACGGCACGCCGCTCTTTGTCATCGACCACAAGGTTCTGCGGGAGACTTACCTTCAGTTCAAAAAGCACCTTCCGCGCGTCCAGGCTTATTACGCCGTAAAGTCGAACCCGCATCCGGAGATCGTGCGGACTCTTTACAAGATGGGGGCGAGCTTCGACGTGGCATCCATGCCGGAGTTCGAAGTGGTGCATGACAATATCAAGCACCTGCCGGCAAAGGAGCGTCAGGATTTCATCTGGGACAAGATCATCTACGCCAACCCGATCAAAGCCATCGAAACTCTCGAAGCTCTTGATTGCTACAAGATACTCCTGACCTACGACAACATCGAAGAGGTAAGGAAGATCAAGAAGCACGCCCCCCACTCCGGGCTGGCGCTGCGTCTGCAAGTTCCCAACACCGGCTCGGTTGTCGAGCTCTCGTCCAAGTTCGGCTGTCCTCCGGGCGAGGCGGTTGACCTCATGCTGGCGGCAAAGGATGCGGGGCTTGGCGTGGAAGGCATCAGCTTCCACGTCGGCAGCCAATGCACAAATTTCGAGAACTATGTCCAGGCGCTCAACTTGTCCGCCGGCATTTTCAACGAAGCCAACAGCCGCGGCCTTAATCTCAAGCTCATCGACATCGGCGGCGGCTTCCCCGCTCCATACGACAGGCAGGTAAAGCCATTCCGGGAACTCGCGAAGAAGATCAACTCGGAGATCAACCGGCTTTTTCCAAAGGACATCGAAATCCTCGCCGAACCGGGTCGTTTCCTGTGCGCCACCTGCGCCACGCTTGTGGCGAAAGTCATAGGCAAAGCCGACCGCAACGGCAAACGCCTCTATTACATCGACGACGGCATTTACCACACCTACTCCGGCGTCCTGTGCGACCACATTCCCTACGGAGTGAAAGCGTTCAAGAAAGGTCCGACCCGCATCTGTTCGGTATTCGGCCCCACCTGCGATGCGCTCGACACGATCTCGCTGGCGAACGAACTGCCGGAGCTGAAGATCGGAGACTTCGTTTACACGGAAAACATAGGCGCCTACACATGGGCCTCCTCCACGAACTTCAACGGCTTCCCTCCGGCAAAGGTCATCCACATCAACAAGTAAGCGGGTTCGTGGTTCGCCACGACGCGGGTGGCTGCCTGCCTCATAGAACCAACCACAAACAACGTGTCATTCTGGGCGCAGCGAAGAATCCCGCGAATCACACCAAGCGACGTTTGCGGGATTCTTCGCTGCGCCCAGAATGACACGCAATGAGAGAGCCGTGCAAGAACAGTCAAATTATCTTTGATGGAGGGTATCACAACTCGTCGGCAAATGACGAACAGGCCGGCGCATGTTAGTCTGGTCGGATGGATTTCCAACTCGCGTCGAACTACGAGCCAAAGGGCGATCAGGAGCAGGCCATCGCCAAGCTGACGAAGTCGCTTGAAGCAGGCAACCGGCACCAGACGCTGCTCGGCGTGACCGGCTCGGGAAAGACGTTCACCGCTGCCAACGTGATTCGCAACCTCGGCCGGCCGACGCTGGTGATGTCGCACAACAAGACGCTGGCCGCGCAGCTTTACTCCGAGTTCAAGCAGTTCTTCCCGGAGAACGCGGTCGAGTATTTCGTGAGCTATTTCGATTACTACCAGCCGGAGGCTTACATCCCGCGCTCGGACACCTACATCGAAAAGGACTCGTCGATCAACGAGGAGATCGAGCGGTTGCGGCTGTCAACGACGAGCGCGTTGCTGTCGCGGCGCGATGTGATCGTGGTCGCGAGCGTCTCGTGCATCTACGGCTTGGGATCGCCGGAAGATTACATGAACATGCTGCTCACACTGAAGCTCGGGCAGGAGACGACGCGCGAGGCGGTGCTCTCGAAGCTGGTGGACATGCTTTACGAGCGCAATGACATCGCGTTCCAGCGCGGGCGGTTCCGCGTGCGTGGCGACGTCGTCGAGGTGCATCCTGCGAACGTCGATGAGGAGGCGATCCGGTTGGAATTTTTCGGCGACGAGATCGACAAGATTTCCAGGTTCGATCCCCTCACCGGCCACACGCACGAGCAGCTTTCGGTGATGACGTTTTATCCGGCGAAACAGTTCGTCACGCCTGCGGATAAGCTGCGGCGGGCGCTGGAGACGATTCGCGAGGAAATGACGGAGCGGGTCGTGTGGTTCGAGAAACAAGGCAAGCTCCTCGAAGCGCAGCGCATCAAGATGCGGACGGAATACGATCTTGAGATGATGCAGGAGATGGGGTTTTGCAGCGGCATCGAGAATTACTCGCGGCACCTGAGCGGGCGTCCGCCGGGGTCGCGACCGTTCACGTTGCTGGATTTTTTCCCGAAGGACTACCTGCTCGTCGTCGATGAATCGCACGCAACGGTGCCGCAGATCGGCGGCATGTACGAAGGCGACAAGTCCCGCAAATCGGTGCTTGTCGAGTACCGGCTTCCGCCTGCCGAGCGCGCTGGACAACCGCCCGCTGACGTTCGCGGAGTTCATGTCGATGACGAACCAGATCATCTATGTAAGCGCAACACCGGCGGAGTTTGAGCTGAAGAACAGCGTCGTAGGTAACACGGACTATTTTGAAAAGCGGATACCGGAAAGCGGATACCGGAAAGAGAGTCCGCAACTTGCCTTCTCTCCGCAATCCGCAATCCGCGATCCGCAATCGTTCGATGTCCACACGCCCGGCGCGCGATTGATCGTCGAGCAGATCATCCGTCCGACCGGGCTGCTCGATCCGTGCATCACCATTCGTCCGCTCAAGGATCAGATCGATGAGACGATGGAGTTGTGCCGGCAGCGCGTGGAAAAAAGCGAGCGCGTTCTCATCACCACGCTCACCAAGCGCACCGCCGAGGATCTCGCCGACTACCTGCGCGATGTCGGCCTGAAAGTGCGCTACCTGCACAGCGACATCGACACGATCGAGCGCGTGGAAATTCTGCGGGCGCTGCGTGCGGCGGAGTTCGACATTCTCGTCGGCATCAATCTGCTCCGCGAAGGTCTCGACCTGCCGGAGGTGTCGCTCGTCTGTATTCTCGACGCCGACAAGGAGGGCTATCTGCGCTCGCAGACTTCGCTGATCCAGACGGCCGGGCGCGCGGCGCGGCATGTGAACGGAGAGGTCGTTCTTTTCGCCAACACGATCACGCAGAGCATGCAGAAACTGATCGCCGTGACGGAGTATCGGCGGACGAAGCAAATGGAATACAACGAGCAGCACGGGATCACGCCGCGCAGCGTGCAGCGGGCGGTGCAGGAAAGCCTGCACACGATCTTGCGCGGGCGCGAAGTCGAGGAATCCGTCGTGCGCGAAGCCGGAGGCGATTTCAACGTGACCGAAGTGCTGCGCGAGCTTCAGCAGGAGATGGAAATCGCGGCGGCAAATCTCGAATACGAGCGCGCGGCTTTGCTCCGGGATCAGATCATGGAACTCAAGGAGGGCACCGGCATTTCCAAAATCGAACCGAAGCGCAAACCGGTGAAATACGGGAAGCCGAAACGCAAGCCGGTTCGTGCGTAGCTTGGACAGAATTCACAAAATGATCAGGATTCCCTTGTAACGGCACTCATTGCTCTGGTGCGTGCTGTCGCGCCGGAAAACTCGTCAACCGCTTTCCGCTTTCCGGTTATCCGTCATGCGCTTAACCTCCAGCGTTCGCAATGAAACTTGCCGTGATAAATCCAGGCGGGAACGATCCCGACCAAATGTTCCCGGACTTCGCGGGTGCGGTCGATGACCGCGTCCACGCGCCGGTGAATTACCATGGCTACGCCGCCTGCACCGGCGGGAGTTTTCACCGGAAAATCACGAGCATCGCAGCGGAGCAAACGAATGTGCTGCTCCTGCTCCGCCACGATTTGTCTCTCTGCCTGAAGACGCTGAATCTACTGAAAGCCGCAGGAAAAACAGTCGCGGTTTCTTTGAAGGAATCGGGGGCGTTTCAGTTTGCCGAACTGCTTGAAGACGCGTCGAAGATCGCGTTGTTCCAACAAATCTGCGCGCTCGCGGACGGCTGCCTGTCGAGCACGCCGGACCTCGTGGCGGTTTATCGCGCGGCGGGTGCCCGGCATGTCGAGTTCATTCCAACGCCCTACCCGGTCGAGGATCCACGCTGGGATTTTTCCGTTCCGCCAGAACAGCGCGACGGCATCTTTATTGGCACCCGCGAATTTGAGGTGCCTTCGCGCAATCATCTCGCGGCACTGCTGCTCGCGAAACAGCTCGGCGAAAAAATCACCGTGTTCAATGTTGAGGGGCGCTCCGGGCTTCGCCGCCTTTCCGCGGCCGGCATTCCGGAACCCGCAATCGTCGCCGGCCCCCTCCCGTATTCGCAGTATCTTCTCGTGATGGCGCGGCACCGGCTCGTCTTTCAACTGGATCGCAGCGCCGTGCCCGGCCAGGTCGCGGGCGACGCGCTGCTTTGCCGGCTTCCCTGTGTTGGTGGCGACGGAGCGATCGAGCGGATTGCGTTTCCCGAATTCGACGGACACGGTCGCACAACGGCGAAGCTCGCTGCCGTGGCAAAGGCGGTTCTGGCAGAACCTGCAAGTGAAGTTGTGAACCAGAACGCGGACGGCGTTTCATTTTCGGCCGTCGCTTCGGAACTGCGCGAATGGTTCGCGAGTTTGCGCTGAAGCTGCTGTCAGCCTTGGAGCAACTCCTCGCGGCCGATTCCGTGCAAATCGAACACGCGGAGGATGGTGTCTTCGATGAGGTTGTTCGGACAGGAGGCGCCGGCGGTGATGCCGATGACAACCGGAACCTCCGGCAGCCAGTGTTCGGTGGCGACTTCGCGCTTCTCGTGAAGGTTGTAATGCACGATGCGGTCGCGCGACTCGATGCGGCTGGCGTTGCGGATGAAATAGGTGGGCAGTTCATGCTCTCCCATTTCAGCGAGGTGCGAGGTATTGGATGAGTTGTAGCCGCCGACGACCAGCAGCAGGTTCATGCGGCTCGCCGAGCATCACCTTGAGCGCGTCCTGCCGCTCCTGGGTTGCGCCGCAGATGGTGTCGAAAAACCGGAAGCTCTGCCGGGCCCGCTCCGCGCCGTCGCGGTCGCGAATGGCGGCTTCGATGCGGCGTTGGACCTCCTCGGTTTCGCCGCGCATCATCGTGGTCTGGTTGGCGACGCCGACGCGGCGCAGATGCAGATCGGGATCGAAGCCGTGGCTGTGAGCCGCCGTGAAATTTTCCCAGAAACGCCTCCCTGTTGCCGCCGATGCCGGATGTAATCGCAAACGTAATCGGTGTCGGCGAGCGTGAGCACAACGAGGTAGTGGCCTTTCCCGCCGATAATCGCCCGCGAGGCCGTGGCCTTGGTTTCCTCGTGCTCGGCCTTTCCGTGGATGATCGAGGTGACGTCGTCACTGGCATTTTGCCGGACACGTTTCCAAACGCTCATCACGTCGCCGCATGTGGTATCAACCATCTGGCAGCCGCGCTCCTTGATGCGCGCCAGCGTGGTCACATCGGTGCCGAACGCCGGCACGATCACGACATCCTCGGGCTTGAGATCATCGACTTCGGCCTCCTTGTTTTTGCCGATGAGATTCTTGATGCCGAGAGCGCGGATTTGATCGTTGACCTCGGGGTTGTGAATGATCTCGCCGAGGATGAAAAGGCGCCGGTCTGTGAAAACCTTCGCCGCCGCGTAGGCAAGATCGATCGCCCGCTCGACGCCGTAGCAAAAGCCGAACTGCTTTGCGAGTTTCACTGTCACGCCCGCCACGGATGATCGTGCCGCCAGACGCGCGAAGCTTGTCCACGACGTCGCTGCGGTAGTGCGACTCGACCTGCGCCTGAACCGCCGCCATCACTTCCGGCGTGCGCAGATTTACGCGCGTCGGCGCGACGCTGACTGGAGTCGGTGTGCTCACGAGTTATTGCTCGATCAGCAGCGGTCCCGGAGGATCCTGGAAGTAACTCTGGGACATGAGCAGCGAAGAGGGTGGATCGGGGTCGTTGCGTTGATCGAGACGGCGAACGCTCTTGCCGATGGTGGCATCTTCCGGCTGCGTGGTGGCGATATAAACGGGTGTCCCGATTTTCACGAGGGCGAAAAAGCGGGCGGCAGCTTCCTTGTGCATTCGGATGCAGCCGTGTGTGCGCGGTTCCGACCACACGAAGCCATGATGAAAACCGTAGGCCGGCTTGAATTCGACCCAGTAGGCCATCGGATAGCCGACGGCAACGGATTGCCCCATGTGCGCGTCCGCTCCCCGACCATCGCGGGAGAAGCCGTAAGTGTAGGAGCGCTTGTTTTTGATTTTGTTGGTGACGCTGAACCGCCCCATGGGCGTGGTGTTATACCGGCCCACACAGCTTTGGACCGCCATCAGGCAGCGATCACCTTCCATGACGTAGATGTTTTGCGTGGAAGTGGAAACCTTCACCTTCACAGCATCGGGATTGCGCGGCTTGTAGGCGGTGACGGTGTAGGGGCCGCGGATGGCTGTTCTGATCGGGCCGTTGGCGCAACCGGACATCAGGACGAGCCCGGCAGCCGCCAGCGCACAGAAGATGAATTGCAATTTCTTGGTCATGGTGAACATGGAAAAAGCCTAGATCGCCCGCTTTGTCAATTGTTTCGCTGATTTCTTGGCGGAATGAAGTCCCAACATCACAAACGCGGAAGGGGGTGATTGAAAAGTGCGTCCAAAGATTTCGCGAGAGTGACGAGAGCACGGGAAGCGTCAAGGAGCGGCGTGCTTCCAGCCGCCGACCCAAACCGCCGCGCGAAGCGCCATTCCAAAGTTCCCGGCCACGATGATATTTGCGCTGCGCGGTTGGTTATTTGGGTCGGCGGCTGGAAGCACGCCGCTCCTTGACGCCTCCGGTGTTCCCGTCACTCTCCCAAAATCTTCGGACGCGTCTTCAAACCCGGAAATCAGCGCGCAGGCTTCGCCGAAGAGGTCGCCCGCAGGAGCCGCTCGAACTTCGACGAGTGATTCGCATAAAATGGATAAGGCCGAGTCGCATCCGCCGGTTTGTATCGCCAATGTTTGTAGGCCCACATCCACGACTCGGGCGACTTTCGCACCCACGGCTCAAAGGCATCCCAGCACTTCTGCGCGATCTGCTGTAGCGATGCGCCCTCGGGAATTTCGATCGGTGGATGCAGAATTGCCCGACAGGTGCCGTCTGGGAACGGGCGGCTGTCGAGCGGGACAAGCGCCGCGCCGCCGCGTTGCGCCAGCACGGCATGCAGCATGGTGACGCACGTTTTCATCCCGAAAGTCTCGATGACCACCGCCGCCTGTGTCGGGCGGAGGTTGAGATCGACGAGCATGCCGGCAAAGCCGCCGCGTTTCACCTGCTTCAACAACCGGATCATCGAGCTGTCCTGATCGATGATCTTGTGCCCTGACACTTCCCTGAGTTCATTGAAAATCGGGCCGAGCAGCGGGTTCTTGAAATTCTCCGCCACGATCATGGTGGGAAAGTCATGGAAGCCACAGGCGAGGCTGGCCCACTCGAAATTATCCTGATGCACGCACATAAGGATCGCTCCGCGGCCTTCCTCGCGCAGCTTTTGCAACACCCCGACGTTTTCCAGCGTGAAGTATTTCTCGAAATTGTCCCCTCGCAACCGGCTCGACCAGAACAGCGAGAACATCGTCCTCGTGAAATGGCAGTAAGACGCCTGAGCGATGCGGCGACGCGCGGCCTCGTCGTAACGCGCGCCGAACGCCGCTTCGAGATTGGCGAGCGCGACCGCGCGACCGCGTGCGTCCAAGCGATAAGCCAGCACGCCGGCAAAATTCGCGAGCGTGACGCACGAGCGACGGGGCAGCAGCGGAACCAGATGCGCGAGCAACTGGCAGCCCAGCCACTCCAGGCGGTAGCGAATTTTCTTCCAACGTCTTTCCATTCGCGGCAAGTAGAACAGCTTTGATGACCAAGCAAAAGTTACTTTCCATCGCGCGCGCCGTTCTAGCCCGCCCGACCGCTCCCTTTCACGAAGCGCAGGTCGCGGAGGAAATCCTTTTGCAGTTGGAAAAATGTCCGCACGTCGATGTCCGGCGCGACGCTTTCGGCAACTTGATCGCGCGTTACCAGCGTGGACGCGCGAAGCCGCGCCACGCCTTCGCCGCGCACATGGATCATCCCGGATGGGTGAAGAGAGTTGAGGGGTTGAGGGTTGAGAGGTTGAGGGGAAAATCGCCTTCCTCTCAACCTCTCACCGCCTCAACGCCTCAACCCTCTTCATGGGCTTCCTCTCAACCTCTCACCGCCTCAACGCCTCAACCCTCTTCATGGGAATTCCTCGGCTCCGTGCCGCCGGAGTATTTGCGCGATCCAAAGATCGTCGAGTTCGGCGCGTTTGCGATGTGGGACCTGCCGGCATGCGAAGTGCGCGACGGGCTGCTCCATTCGCGGGCGTGCGACGATCTGCTCGGCTGCACAGCGATCCTCGCGATGTTTCACGAGTTGGAAAAGGAGGAAGTGGAAACGTCGTGCGTCGGGCTTTTCACCCGCGCCGAGGAAGTCGGGTTCGTCGGTGCGATCAAACTCGCGCAGTCCGGCCTCCTGCCGAAATCGCTCACGATCATCTCGCTGGAAACAAGCGCCGAACGGCCTCCCGCGAAGATCGGCGCGGGTCCGATCCTGCGCGTCGGCGACCGCACATCGATTTTCGATTCGGGGACGACGGCGGCGTTCGCGGATGTCGCGCGCAACGCAAAGATCGAAGTCCAGCGGTGCCTCATGAGCGGCGGCACCTGCGAAGCCACCGCCTACCAGCTCTACGGCTACCGAAGCGCGGCGCTCTGCATCGCGCTCGGGAACTATCACAACTGCGGCCCGAACCAGGAGATTGCCGCGGAGCACGTTTCCGCGAATGATCTCGCAGGGCTCGCGAAGCTCTGCACGGAAATCGCGCGCCATTCTCCGAAGCCCGGCGCCAGCGAGGCCGCACTGCGCCGCCGCCTCGAAGAAAACGCGCGCAAATACCGCCGTCATTTCAGTCATCACCAATAACACATGGACACCACAATCAAGTCACTCGGCCCCTGCCGGATTCACTCGCCGCTCCGCCGCATCGGGCCGTTGGGGGTAAAGTTTCGCTCGGATACCGACCGCGTTCTTTTCGACGATTCGCTCGATGCCAGCCAGCCGCAGGCGGTCAAAAACGAACCGCCAATCAGCTTCGAGATCGCCGGGCCGCGCGAACACATCTTCTTCGAGCCCGAAAGAACCACGGCGGCAATCGTCACCTGCGGCGGCCTTTGCCCCGGCCTCAACGACGTGATCCGCGGCATCGTGATGGAACTCTACTACCGCTACGGTGCCAAAAAAATCTACGGCTTCCGGTACGGGTACGAGGGCTTGATTCCGAGCTACGGACACAATCCGATGCCGCTGAAGCCGGAGGCGATTTCCAACATCCACACGTTCGGCGGCACAATCCTCGGCACCTCGCGCGGCCCGCAAAACGTGAGCGCCATGGTCGATCTCCTCGAGGAAATGAACATCAACCTTTTCTTCGTGATCGGCGGCGACGGCACGTTGCGCGGCGCGGGCGACATCTGCGCGGAGATCGAGCGTCGCGGTTTGGAAAAGAGCGTCATCGGCATCCCGAAGACCATCGACAACGACATCATGTATCTCGACAAGAGCTTCGGCTTCGAGACGGCGTTCGCCGAGGCCGTCAAAGCCGTGTCGTGCGCGCACACGGAGTCACTGGGATCGATGAATGGCGTCGGTTTGGTGAAACTGATGGGCCGCGACTCCGGCTTCATCACTTGCTTCGCGGCGCTTGCCGGCAACCACGTGAACTTCGCCTTGATCCCGGAGGTGCCATTCCATCTCGACGGCCAGCACGGCCTGCTCGAAACGCTTCGCCGGCGTCTGGCAAAACGCAAACACGCCGTGATCGTCGTCGCCGAGGGCGCGGGGCAGGATCTGATGAACGCCGAAAATGACGGCACCGACGCTTCGGGAAATCGTCGGCTCGGAGACATTGGTCTTTTTTTGAAAGACAAAATCAACGCGTATTTCAAGGACCGGAAGACAGAGGTGAACCTGAAGTATTTCGATCCGAGTTACACGATCCGGAGCGTGCCTGCCTCGCCGCAGGACAACGTCTATTGCTCGCGGCTCGCGCAAAATGCCGTCCATGCCGCGATGACCGGCAAGACGGGAATGCTTGTGGGCCGCTGGCACGGGAGCTTTGTCCATCTGCCGCTTGACCTGGTGACACACGGGCGCTGCAAAGTCGAGCCGAACGGCGAATTGTGGCACTCGGTGCTCGAATGCACCGGCCAGCCTCCGCAGTTGTTTTGAACCCGAACGCCGCGATAGAGGCCCGGAGGGCCGGAAGGAAATTAGCGGTGGTGGAGTGAGGAACGAACGGAACCACCGGGGACCCGCAATGGCAGGGCATTGGCCCCGGCAGGGCGACGGAGCCGGCGAGGATCAGACGTTCCTCCGCACCCTTCGGGGCGGTTCGCTTTTGTGCGCCCATCCGGTGGTTTCGCTTCGCTCCACCACCGGAGGATGGATCTGTCACTCGCGGACAATGCGTCCGTCCACGCCAGCCTCAAGGCCCCATCTTGTCGATGTATCGCAATCCGAGCGCCACTGCCGTCGCCCATGCCAGCACTTTGAACTCTCCGCAATCGAGCGCCTGGTCGAGGTCGTCGCGGCCAAGCAGCAGCAGTTCCTGCTGCTCGAGATCGTCCGCGGTTGTCGCGCAGTCCATCTTCGCGTCGAGCGCGAGGAACAGATGCGCCGTTCCTGCTCCGCGGTTTGCATCGACCGCGAAACTGCCAAGCGCGTGCCAGTCGGGAGCAACGTATCCCGTTTCCTCCAACAGCTCACGCTTTGCCGCGACGAGTGGCGCTTCGTCCTTTTCAATGAACCCGCCCACAGGCGCGAGCGAGACGCCCTCGACGGCGTATTTCGTTTGTCTGAAGCAAAGGAACCGTCCGTCCACGGTGCGGGCGAGGACGTTGGCGTAATCGGGCGTGACGAGCCACGGCCAGTCGTCGATTCGACGACCGTCCGGCAGTTCCAGCTCATGAATCTCGACCGTGAGAAACTTGTTCGGGGTGCAGAGGACTCTGCGCGAATGGGTCTTCCACGGCTGCATAACTCAGGTCAGTTCGCCGCCAAACCGCTCGCCGACCTGACGCTGGAGTTCCTTGATTGCCTCCGCCGAGTCCCTCTTGCAAACAAGCGTCGCATCGGGCGTGTGAATGATGATGAGGTCCTCGCATCCGATGGTCGTGATGAGGTGGCCGGGATCGTTCGATGCGACAAGCGTGTTGCGCGTATCGAGCAGCAACGTCCGGTTGGTGCCGAGCGCATTGCCCTGCTCATCCTGCGGACAAGTCTCGGCAAACATCGGCCACGAACCGACATCCAGCCATTTCAGCGGCATCGGGATGGCCGCCACGCGAACCTTCGCATCGCGCGACGCCGGTTCCATCACGGCAAAATCAACGCTGACTTTCTTCAGCTTTGGAAATGTTTCGTTTAACACGGCGTCGCGCTGCGATGTCTTCCATGCGGCTGCGATTTTCGCGATGCCCGCATGATTCTCCGGCTCGTATCGCCCGATGCAGTCCAGCAGCGTCGATGCGCGCCAGACAAACATGCCGCTGTTCCAGAGATACTTCTCCGCGCCGGCCTTGAAGTATTCGCCCGCGGCGCCGGCGTCCGGCTTTTCCTTGAACTGCTCCACCAAGCGCGCGGAGTCGTCGATGAGATTGCCGAGCTGGAGGTAACCATAACCCGTGGCCGCAATCGTCGGCGCGATGCCAAACGTCACCAGCGTCTCCGGATGCTCCTCGGCCACGCGGAAGCCGTGATCGACAATCTTTAGAAACTCATCAACCGGCTCGATGATGTGATCGGCGGTGAACACGGCGATAACCGCCTCGGGATCGCGCCCGGCAATCACCGCGGCGCTGTAACCGACAGCGTTGAGTGTGTCGCGACCGGTTGGCTCGCCAAGGAATTGCTCCTTCGAAAAACCGGCAAGCGCACCCGCTATGACATCGGCGTGCTTTTGCCCGGCGCAGATGTAACGGTTTTCGGCCGGCACAAGTCCTTCGAGCCGGTCGAACGCAAGCTGAAGAAGGCTCCTGCCTCCAATGAAAGGAATCAGTTGCTTCGGAAGGCTGGCGCGGCTCATCGGCCACAGGCGCGTGCCGGAACCGCCGGCTATGATCAGTGCGTATCTCATAAGTAAGTAGTTGGCTGGTTGATTGACTTAGAACCCGCGAAGGTCGGTGCTCGATCTTTTTGTCAGCCCCGGCTTCGGCGTGCGCTTTAGCACAACATATTCAATGCCATGCTTCTTGCAGAACTCTTGCTTCTCCGGTTTGTCTCCGTCTTCATTCACGGCGTACATGTCCGGCTTGATCCGATCGATTTCCGGTTCCGCATCCATCCAGCCGGTGCCGCTTGAGACGAGCGCATGCGTGACATATCGAAGCGAGCCGGCGATGTAACGTCGCTGATCATCCTTGAACATGGGATGTCCATCCCCTTTCAAAAGGCGGATGTTCTCATCGTGGCCGACCACCACATACAGGTCGCCCAGTTCGGATACTTCCTCAAAAAAGCGCACATGACCGGTGTGGAACCAGTCATAGCATCCGGTGACGATCACCTTTTTCCTGCCTGACGGTTCTGCCGCTCTTGGTGTGGGATAACCGGCGTAATCCTTTTCGCTAAGGACGCGGTATTCGATGCCTTGCGCCTTGCAGAACGCCTCCCTGGCCGCGCTCGCGCCTTGTTCATTCACAACCCAGAAGTCCGGTTTGAACGCCAACGACCCCGGCAACATCTCCGGCTTCAAATTTGCGTCGGATACGTGAATACAAGCGACACAACGCAGCGCCTGGACAAAGTATTCCCTCTCCGCCAGCGGAAACATGGGGTCCTTTCCTGTTATCGATCTAACTGCCTCGTCCGACCATAACAGAATGTGCAGTTCGCCCAACCTGGCCGCCTCCTCCAGGAATCGCATGTCGCGCGAACCAAGATTGTCGAAGCTTCCTGATACAATAACTCTTTTCATTGACCCAATCGCTAAGCAGTTCGGACATTTACGGTGAACGCGCCGGGAATCTCCTCCTCCGAAACCACAAGGAGATAGCCGCCTCCGCAACCCGAATACATCGCTCCGGGATGCCTGGATTGGTAATAGCGCAACAAAGCCACGAGGTCCATGTGGATGGTTGGATGACTTACTGTGTGAGGCAGAAGTGTCTGCCAGCACTCCATGGTCAAATTCAAGGAAGCTCCGAATGCTTGAATGTCTTTTGCCACGATTGCGTTGTAACAATCCTTGCCGCTCCTGCTCAGTTTCCCCACCCACTCAGGAGACAGATTCTTGACTCCGAGCGGATTGTAACCATCCGGCCTCTGCAGCACCGGCAGCACTTTCGACACGCGCTCCAGCCAGCGCGCAACCTCAGTGTCGTTGTTGGACTCGATATGCCTGGGGAATATCCCTCCGCGGTAGTTATAATCGTAGTCAAGCCGGCTTACCCCGGGATAAATCAACCCGATCATATCCTGTGTTCCCGACGGCTCGGCCTTGTCCTTGTTCTCCTCCTGGTAGAGGTCTTCGACGAGCTTCGCCGGATCTTCGTCAGGCAGCCGTCCGTTCCACATTTTCAAAGCGATCTTGCGCGAGCCTGTCGCCATGCCCGCGCGATCCATCAAGTGGAACGTCGGCTCAAGGCTGACCACCACCATCGAGCCGGCCGGGTCTGGATTGAGTTGCGATACAAACGGCTGATCAATCCATCCCCCGGCCAGTTGGATCCGGTAAGGGAAGTCACCGATGGCGTCGGTGATTCTGATTTGATTGCTCGCTGTCACAGTCAGGCAACGTCCTCGACCGTCTTCTTGCCGGCCTTGCGGTCGTTGTATTGCTGCTCGATCCACTTGTAGGTGGTCTTGAGTCCTTCGCGAATGGGAAGGTTCGGTTCCCAGCCGAGAATGCTCTTGATCATCGTGTTGTCGCTGTTGCGGCCGGCAACTCCCTTGGGCGCATCAAGAATGTATTTCTTCTTGAACTTCACCCCGCCAATCTCCTCGGCGATGCTGGCGAGTTCGTTGATGGAAATCATCTCGCTCGTGCCAAGGTTGATGGGTGTGGCGTTCAGTTCCTCGCTGTGCATGATCTTGTCGATACCGACCAGGCAATCGTCGATATACATGAAGCTGCGCGCCTGTGTCCCGTCGCCCCAGATCTCAAGCGTGTCGAGACCTTTGTCCCTGGCCTCGACCACCTTGCGGCACATGGCGGCAGGAGCTTTTTCGCGTCCACCGTCCCAGGTTCCCCACGGCCCATAGACGTTGTGGAAGCGGGCAATGGCGGTCTTCATGCCGCGCTCGGCCGTGTATTCCTGGCAGAACATTTCCGACACGAGTTTCTCCCAGCCGTAACCGCGCTCCGCGAAAGCCGGGTAAGCATCGGTCTCCTTCAACGCACGGCAATGCGCGTCTTCCTGGAGCTTGGTGTTGTAGGCGCAGGCCGACGACGAGAAGAAGTAACGATTCGCTCCGGCACGGTAAGCGGCTTCGATCAGGTGTGTGTTAATGAGGATGCTGCGCAGACACATGATGCGGAAGCGTTCGATGAAACCCATGCCTCCCATGTCGGCGGCGAGGTTATAGACTTCGACCGCCCCCTCCACCGCGCGCTTGCAGTTGTCTTCGCTGGTCAGATCCATGGTCAGGCTTTCGACGCCTTCGGTCTGCTGATACCATTCGGGAACAGGCTTGCGGTCCACCGCGCGGATTCGCGTGAAGCCTTTGTCTTTGAAATAGCGCACAAGAGCGCCGGCGATAAAGCCGCCGGCTCCAGTAACCAGGATGAGGTCATCCTTCTTGCACGATGTGGATTGTTGTTTGTCGCTCATAATTGTTGTTCTTGTAGGTTGCTGGTTGTTGAAGCTTATGCTCTGACCGGCCAGTGGCAATCGGAGGCTTTGTTGTTCAATGTGCGATGACTATAGATTGCCGCGCCGCAAATTGGCAATGGATGATCTTGTCGAAGGCATGACGATTATTGACTTCCGGTTTTGAGGAGCTTAACTGAAAGCATGGTCACGAACAACGTGAAACAGCCCGCCTTTTTCTCCCTCCAAATCGCAGAGGCCCGCCGCTTCCACCTCGACATCAAGCCCAGGTCGGACGTTCCGCTCGCAGTGGTGTCCGGCGGCTGCGAGCATTGCGCCCGCGACTACGAGATGCACCGCACATCGTTTCCCTACTACGCGATCGAGTTTGTCGCGCAGGGCAGAGGAAAATTGACCTTGGACGGCAGGTCCTACGACCTTGTGGCGGGAACGCTTTTTTCTTACGGACGTGCGATCGCGCAGGACATCGTATCGGATCCTGACGAACCGCTCGTGAAATACTTCGTGGACTTCACAGGCAGGCAGGCCCGTTCGCTATTGCAGCGGTATGCGCCCAACCCCGGTCACGTCGTGCAAACATCCGCGCCGAGCGAAGTGCTCGCGGTCTTCGACGACCTCATCCGCAATGGTCTTCGCGACACTCCATTCAGCCCGCGTATCGCCGCATTGCTGCTTGAACATCTGGTCTTGAAAATCGCGGAGACAGCCATCCCGTTCGGTTCTTCGGGCACGCCCGCATTCACCACCTATCGCCGCTGTCGCCAGTGGATGGAAGACAATCGCCTGGCCGTCCAGACGCTCGCGGAGATCGCGAAGCGCTGCCACATCGACCAGGCCTATCTGTGCCGGCTGTTTCGGCGATTTGACTATCAGACCCCCTATCAATACCTGGCGCGTCTGAAGATGAGCCACGCCTCGGAACGCCTCCAGAATTCGGGAGTTTCTGTGAAACAAGTCGCCGACGAACTGGGTTTCAGCGATCCGTTCCACTTCTCGCGCGTGTTCAAAAAGAACGTCGGAATCCCGCCGGCGGAATTCGTGAAAATATCCCGGCGTCACTGACTCCTTTCGTTCGCAAGGCGCAGCTTGTCCTGATACAAGCGAGCCGGTTACCATGCGGACCTGCATCAATACCAACCCATGAACAAATCATCCCCCACCCTTGCAATCATCCTGACACTGCTTTGTCACACGGTCCTTTCTTCGGCGCTTGCCGCTCAAGAGGCGCCCACTGCCTGGGGCCAATGGACGGAATGGGGCGACCAGGGCGATGGCACTTACCGGAATCCTGTCCTTCCCGCCGACTACAGTGACATCGACTGCATTCGCGTCGGTTCGGATTACTACGCTATCTCGTCCACCTTCCAGTTTTCGCCGGGTGTGGTAATCCTGCACTCCAGGGACTTGGTCAACTGGCGCATTCTTGGTCATGTGGTTTCCGATGTGACTCAAATCGGACCGGAAATGAACTGGGATCGGATGAGTCGTTATGGCAACGGAATATGGGCCGGCTCCATCCGTCATCATGCCGGCAGGTTCCGGGTCTATTTCGGAACACCGGACGAAGGCTTCTTCATGAGCACGGCGAAGGATCCGGCGGGACCGTGGGAGCCTCTGCATCAATTGATGAAATCACCCGGCTGGGATGATTGCTGTCCCTTTTGGGATGACGACGGTCAGGGTTACTTCGTGTGCTCGCAATTCGCGAAGGACCCGAACAATGGCAGGAAATACAACATCCACTTGTTCAAGCTGTCGGCAGATGGCCGTGATCTCGTCATGGAATCCGACAAGATCATTCACCAGTCCAATGGTTCCGAGGCAAACAAACTCTACAAGATCAACGGCACCTACTACCACTACTACAGCGAGGTGCGGAGCGAGGGCCGGGTGGTGATGATGAACCGGTCGAAGAACATCTATGGCCCTTACGAGACAAAGCAGCTCAATCACACCACCAAACTCGATTATGGCCCCAACCAGGGCGGGTTGGTGCAAACGGAAAATGGAGACTGGCACTTCTTCACCCATCATGGCAGAGGCGATTGGGCGGGCAGACAGGCCAGCCTGCTTCCCGTCAACTGGGTGGATGGCTGGCCGATCCTTGGTGCCGTCGGGCCCGATGGCATCGGCAACATGGTCTGGTCCGGCAAGAAGCCGGTGACTGGCTTTCCGATAACCCTTCCGCAAACCAGCGATGAATTTGCCTCACCCAAACTTGAGCCTCAGTGGGAGTGGAACTATCAGCCCCGCGCCGATAAGTGGTCCCTCTCCGAACGCCCGGGCTTCATTCGGCTCCACGCCTTCAAGACTCTGGGCGGGGATAATCTGCGAAAGGTTGGAAACATTCTCACCCAACGCTCCTTTCGCGCGCAGGACAATGTCGTTGTAGTCAAACTGGAACTCGAAGGCATGGCCGACGGACAGCACGCCGGCCTGTGCCATTTCAGTGTGGACAGTTCGTTGATCGGTGTTGTCCAAAGCGGCAACATCCGCACTCTGGAGTTTTCCTACAAAGGCAAACAAACAACCGGACCGACGATCGAGTCCCCGACGCTCTGGTTGAAATCAACATGGGGCCTGGATGGACTTGGCCAGTTTTCCTACAGCACGGACGGAAAAGTATTCACCCCGTTCGGTGAGCCTGCCCCGCTGGCGTGGGGCGCTTATCGCGGGGACCGCATTGGCCTTTTTACTTACAATAACAAGAGCGAAACCGGTTATGTCGATATCGACTGGCTTCACTACACCTTCAAGAGTGGCGCCCTGAAGTAATGATCCCATCCCGCTCAATTAACATGACAGGAAGAATGGTGAGCTGGGCGGAGATGGCGCTGCAGGCCGTTTCTGTGAAACGGCAGGCGTGTGCGTTGCAACCGGCCCCCGCCAGACATCCGATGCGATTTACACAGGCCGAGGGCAGGAATCCGAACCAGCCTTCTTATTCATGATCTTGCTCTTGATCTTAATCCTGCCCCTCGTTCTTGGAGCACGAGCAGGAGCAAGAATAAGATCAAGAGCAAATGCTTCCTGCAACCTGATTGTGTAAATCGTATGATACGATTTACACAGGCATGCCGCGAGAACGCCAACGGCGTTCCATCCCTCAGCCCAGGGTTGCGAGGAACGAGCTACCCTGGGTAATGGATACAAAATGCGAACCAACCCTGAATGGGTTGAATCCATCGCGCCCGGCTTGCGAAGGATGAAACCCTTTCAGCTTGTCCTGTTCTTTGTCACGGTCCCCAGGGTGGCGGGCGGCGCGCAACCCTGGGCTAAAGGATCGAACGCCGTTGGCGTTTGCAGGTAAGCGTCCGCCGTGGCTCCACTGGACGATGAGGTGGGAGATTGCGGAGGCTGTGGGTTATGCAATCTACCACAGCGGCATTGGAGACTTCAGAGATTTTGAGACGCGACAAACGGGGACGCGTGTGGCTGAAGCCGAAGCGGCGCGAGGCACTGCTGGATGAGTTTGAGAAGAGTGGCATGAGCGGGGCGCAGTTTGCGCGGTTGACGGGGGTGAAGTATTCGAGTTTTCAAAACTGGGTGCAGCGTCGTCGCAGGACGCGTGGCGGACGTCAAGATGGCACGGTGATGGCGCAGCCCGGTGCGGTGCGTTTGTTTGAAGCGGTGGTCGAAGGAGGCGATCCCGGTGAAGCGCCGCCCGTGCTGCGGGCAACTGGTGTGGGCGGGCTGTGGATCGAACTGCCCGGCGGGAGCCGGATGTGCGTGCAGACGCCGGTGCAGATGCGCCTTGCGGCGGAAGTGGTGGTCATGGTTGCACAAAGTTCCCGCGCCCGATGCTGAGCTTTACCGGAGGGTTAAAGGTGTTTGTGGCGCTGGAGCCGGTGGACTTGCGCAAGAGCTTCAGCGGGCTGGAAGGTCTGGTGAGCGAGCGTCTGGGCGAAGACCTTCGCCAGGGGGCGCTCTTTGTCTTTACCAACCGCCGTCACAGTCGGCTGAAGATCCTTTACTTTGATGGCACTGGGCTATGGCTGCTAATCAAGCGGCTGGAGAAGGGAACCTTCTCATGGCCGAGGGTGTCCGATCCCGGGACGGTGAAGCTGAAGCTTGCGCCCGGGGCGCTGGCGATGCTGACCGATGGCATTGATTTGCGCGGGGCGAAGCTAAGGCCTTGGTATGAGCGGGAGTAAGTTCTGAAGCATCCCGGGATGCTTGAGGTGACAGATCGTTAAGTAAGTAACTAAACACATAAGATAACTCTTGGCCAGGTGACAAAGAGTTGCTATTCCTGTGCCCAACCTTGATGAGCCCGCGCGAAGAAGAGTTAACCAAAGAGCTTCAAGAAAGAGACGAGCAACTCCGGCGGAGTAATGAGCAGCTTGCGCTCGCCAATGCAAGGATTGCATTGCTGGAACAAAAGATCGACCTGCTTGTGCGCAGGGTCTTTGGCTCGCAGAGTGAGAAGCTCGATCCCGCGCAACTTCTGCTGCTCTTGCAAGGCATGGACGAGCCGGGAAAATCTCCCGAGCCTGTGGCCGAGGAGGCTCCACGGCGCTCGACGGGCCAATCGCCTCCGCGTGAACGCGGTCCACGGCTGCCGGAGCATCTGCCGGTGATTGAAGAAGTCATCGTCCCTGAGCCGGTCAAGCTGGCTCCGCAGGACTGGCGGCGCATCGGTGAAGAAGTCAGCGAGCGGCTCGACTACGAACCGGCGCGCTTCCTTTGCCGTCGCACGGTGCGCCCGAAGTATGTGCAGCGTGGTTTGTTGGACGCCGTGCCAGTCATGGCACCGTTGCCGGACTCGCTCCTGGAACGCAGCATCGCAGCTCCCGGATTACTCGCGCAAATCGTCGTGAGCAAGTATTGCGACCATCTTCCACTCTACCGGCAGGAGTCGATCTACTGGTCGCGCCATCAAGTCTGGCTGCCGCGGCAAACGATGGCCGAATGGGTCGGCCTGGCCGCGGAGTGGTTGCAGCCCATTTACCAACAAATCCGGCAGGAGGTTGTTAGCAGCGGCTACTTGCAAGTGGATGAAACACCCATCCGCTATCTTGCGCCGGGCAATGGCCGGACGAAGCTGGGTTATCTCTGGACCTATGGCGCGCCGCGGGGCGATGTCATCTTCCACTGGGAGACAAGCCGTGCGGCGGCATGCCTGGATAACATCATCCCCGCAGACTTCAGCGGCACCATCCAGTGCGATGGCTATGAGGCCTACGACTGCTTTGCCAGACGCCGCGGTGAAAAGATCCTGCTCGCAGGCTGCGCGGCCCATGTGAGGCGCAAATTTTACGACGCCCAGGAGCAGGCACCGAAGGTCGCGGGCTGGTTCTTAAGACACTTTCAAAACCTATACGCCCTCGAAGCCAAACTCAGGAAGGCGCGGGCCGGACCAAGGCTGCGGCAAGCCGAACGCGCGAGTCTCAGCCGGCCTGTGCTGATGCGGCTGCACCGTGCCCTGGTGCGGTTGAAAACCCGGCACCGCTACCTGCCCCGCAGCCTCATGGGCAAAGCCATCGACTACGCGCTCAATCAATGGCCCTCGCTGCTCGTCTTCCTCGAAGATGGCCGTCTGGAGATCGACAACAACCGCATCGAAAACGCCATCCGGCCCACGGCCGTGGGAAAGAAGAACTGGCTGTTCATCGGGGAAGCCAAGGCCGGCGGTCGCAGCGCCATCCTCTACACCGTCATCGAGAGCTGCCGGCGTCGGAATATCGACCCGTTCGCCTATCTCCGGGACGTGTTCACGCGCCTGCCCTCGATGACCAACTGGCAGGTCAAAGACCTCACGCCGGAGGCTTGGGCAAAGGCGCAGAAGCGCGCCGATCGACGCGCCGCAGCGTAAGCGTCGTAGCCCATCGGGCTATCACGCCTATGCTTCCGGATCAGACCTTGCGAAGCATCGTGTCAAGGGGAACCCCGGCAGACGCTTACGTTTGCAGAGCATCCATGCAAGCCGACCGTGCAGATCGTATAATTTCCGGCTGTCCCTTCGCGACAGAAAGCACGTGCCTTCGGCATTCAAACGCGGTTTCCCAGTTTGATCTGGCGCGCATGGGTCTCAGACCCCGGCTGCTGGAGCGGCTGTAGCCGGAGACGCCGAACCCGGCCGGCCTCAACGTGGCCGGCTACAGCGGCCGGCGACAGCGGCGGCGCAACAGCAGTCCGCCAATGGCGCCGATGGCCAGCATGCCAATCGTCCCGGGCTCGGGCACTGGAGCCACGGCGAGTCCGCCCAAGTCCTTGCCGCCGCCTCCGGCAAACGCTGTAGTTCCTGAGATGGTCAGGCCCGTGATGTCCAGAACCTTCACGGTCCCTGTGTGCGCCGTCAGGACTGCGGTGCCGCTGGTGCCGACGGTCAGCCCGCCAGTCAATGTTTCGCTCACTGCGAATTCCAGCGTGCCGCCCTGCACATCGGTCAACCCGGTGTAGCTGTTGCTGGCGGAGAGGGTCAACGTGCCGTTGCCGGTCTTGGTCAGGCCCGCGCTGCCGTTTGCAAGCAGCTTCGCCGATATGAGTGCATTGCCGCTGGCGTTGCTGGCGGCATAGGAGGCGCCGACGAGGCTTCCGTTCTGGATCACGCTGCTGCCGTTGGTGACGCTCACCGCGGCGACGGTCTGGGTTGTGGTTCCCAAGTCCAACGTGCCTGCGCCGACCGTCACAGCCGAGGAGCCGCTCAGGCCCAGCGTTCCAGAGCCGCTGATGGCGAGCGTTCCCGAGTTCACGGTCGTGCTGAATCTATAGGTGTTTGCTCCCGAAAGGGTCCAGGTTCCCGCGCCATCTTTCTGCACGCCTGTGTTGAAGCTCCCGGTCAAGGCATGAACAATCCTGCCGCTAACCGTGTTGGCACCCGTGGACGAGCCGCTCAGGACGAGAATACGCGTAGCTCCAGCGCCCGACACCGAACCGATGCTGCCGGACAAGGTGAGCGAGCCGCCGTCGCTGACGAAGACAGAGTTTCCGTTACCCGACGTCAGGCTGATGTTGCCTTGGATCGTATTGTTGCCCGCGATGTTTCTCACGACGCCGGTAGCCTGCAGGCCGCTGGTGGTGAAGCTGATCGAGCTCGGCAGGACGAAGTCGCCGCCGCTTCCGTCGAGTTCCAGGCGCGGGGTGGCACCGCTGCCTTGGGTAATGGTGATCGTCTTTGATCCGGAACCCAGTGCATAGGCGTTGGTGATTCTCAGGACGCCGTTCTGGATGTTGACTCCGCCAGTGAAGCTGTTCGATCCCGAGAATATCTGCATGCCAGGGCCGTCCGTGCCGTCGCCTTTGAGCGTGAAACCGTTGCTGCCGCTGATGGAGCCGCTGAAGTTGGAACCGCTGCCGACGCCAGGCAAGGTCAATGTCAGCCCGCCGTTGTTGAGGAGGGTTCCCCCACCCGCGATGTATCCAATGGAGTCGGTATTCCCGTTCTCGTCAAAGGTGCCGCCGACGTTCACGGTGATCACCGTGTCGTTTTGAACCCGGTTGGCACCGCCGAATTTTAGCAAACCACCGTTTGGAACAACAATGCTGCGGCTGACCGGTGCAAAACCATCGCCCCCGCCTGCGCCGATCACCAGTGTGGCGCCGCCGCTGATCGTCACACTTTCCGCCGTGAAGCCGCCTGTGTAGGTAAGAGTGGCTCCGTTGGCGATCGCCAGGGCTGTCTTCATCGTTCCGCCGGATACCGCGTTGGTGATCGTGCCGGCATAGGTCGAGGAACCCGTAAGAGTCAGGAGCGAGTCGTTCGTGCCACTATTTCCAATGGTCGCGCCTATAGGCCCCTTGGTTATTCCAACGAGGGACTGGTTATATCCCGCAAGATCGAAGACACCGCCCGAACCGGAGTTGGCCGTGCCGATTCCCAGCGTAGCCGCCGTGGAAAGACCGTCATTGGCCCCGAGGCGCACTGTGTTGTCCTGAATCCCGAAATTCGCGTAGGAACCGCCGCCGCTGAAGATCACCGTGCCGAGACGGCTGGTGACGGTGGCGGAGCCGGAGTTGATCACACTGGCAACCGTGAGCGTTCCTCCGCCGATGGCACCGAAGTGTCCGCCTGCGCTCGCGTTGGCGTTCATGGTAATGGTCCCGCCGGTCAGGATGGCGTTGCCGGTGCCACTGTTCTCAATGAGTCCGCGCGAGGAGACGCCACCGCCGTTTATGGCGATGTTGTTGGCGATGGCAATCCCATCAGTGACGGTCAGGCGTTCCGCCCCAGCGCCGATAACAACGGTGCCCGAGCCGAGCGCGTTGTTGTGTGAAACCGTGAGGAATCCGTCATTCAAGGCCGTGCCGCCAGTGTAGCTGTTCGAGTTGGTGAGAACGATTGTTCCAGAACCGACCTTCGAGAGAACCTGCACGCCCGTTTCGCCGATCGCGCCGCTGATCGTTCCCACCCCGCTGCTCGATCCGACGAAGCCGTCTCCGGAGCCGGTCATCGCGCCTGCCAGCGTGACCGGGCCGGACCACGTCGCGCCGGAATCGATCCGGAGCTGGCCGAGCGACTCGCCCGTGTCTCCGCCGTTGAGCACGATGGAAGCGGCCTGGTTGACCGTCGATCCCGTGATCAAGACGCTGCCATTGGAAAGCACGTTCACGGTCGCAGCGCTCCCGAGCACGCCGTTGAGTTGGACCTTGCCATCCCCGGCCAGAGCCCCGACGCCGACATTCAGCACGCCGGTGAAGCCCGAGTTGGTGCCATTCAGATTCACCGTCGCGGTGCCCGCGCCATTAGGTGTCACATTCACCGTTCCCGTGCCACTGAGACTGCTCGAAAGCCCGGTGTAGTTCACAATACCCGCACTGACAGCCGTAAGATTGAGCGCGCCATTGGCCGTCACTCCGCCGGTTCCCAAAGCGCCCAGGTCAGCCGCCGTCAGGCTGCCGGCGCTGATGGTCGTGCCGCCTGTGTAGCCGTTGCTGGAACTCAGCAGCACGTTGTTCGTGCCGGTTTTCACCAGCGAGGTGGGCGAGCCACCGGTGTTCAGAATCGCTCCGCCGGAGACGGTGTAGGCGTTGGCCGAGTTGTCGAAGGTCACCGTGCCTGTTTGCAAAGGAGTTTGCAGGACGACGTTGAAGGACGCCGTAACGGGTGCCGTATCGTCAAATGTCACCGAGTCGCCGTTGAAAAATGTCGCCGAGCTGCCGCTGAGGGACCAGTTGGCCGTTGTGTTCAGGTCCCAGTAGCTCGGGTTCGTGCCGTCGGTACCAGTCCATTTCAAGTTTCCCGGAGTGTAACCGAAAAGAAGCCGGTTGCTGTTGGTCCCGCCCAGGTAGGTCGTGCCGCGTCCGGTGAACACAAAGTTCGTTCCGGTATAGCCAATGATGGGATTGCTGGTATCGATGACCACGATGTTTGTCCCGGAAGCAGCGGTCGTAAGGCTGAGGGTCACCGTGGCACCCGACGCATCAAGGCTGTTGGCCGTAAGAGCACCAACGGTTGCCGGATCGAAGAACAGCGTGCTCGCGCCGGAAAAGGTGAGCGAGCCGGTGGTCGAACCTTCGCCGCCGAGGTTCGCGCCGTTGGCGACGGTCACGTTCGATGTCAGCGAGCTGGTGATGTCCACGCGCCCTGCATTCACGCTGGTCGGGCCGGAGTAAGTGTTCGCGCCGAGGACGAGCGTGCCCGATCCCGACTGGATCAATGCGCCCGTGCCGGAGATGGCGGCGGCGAAGTCGGTGCCCTGCGTCACGGTGTTGGAGCGGTTCAGCACGAGCGTGCCGTTGTTGCTGATGGTGCTGCCCGCCGAAAGCGAACCGGTCGTGCCGCCCGAGCCAAGTTGGAGCGTGCCGTCGTTGATCGTGGTCGCGCCGGTGAAGCTGTTCGAGCCGCTGAGGATCTCCGTGCTCGGGCCGTTCTTCACGAGAGCCAGCTTGTTGCTCGTGCCATCGGTAATGCTGCCGCTGTAGGTGTAAGTGCCGGCGTCCGTGCCGGTGATAGTCAAAGTCTTGTCTGCAGTGCCGTTGTTGGTGACAAACGCAGCACCAGCTCCAGCGCCGCTGTTCGTGCGTTGCAACACGGCAACGGTCTGATTGAAGCCGTTGAGATCGAAGATGGCATTCTGGTCGGCATTTGCCGTATCGACATCCAACACGGTGCCGGTTGGGAGTGTATTGTCCGCACCAAGCTTCAAGGTGCCACGGATAATGCCCGTGAGGCCAGTGTAGGTGTTGTTGCCGCTTGCCGCGCTGAGGATGACCGCGCCGCCGGTTCCGCCGCTATTGGTGCCGATGAACAAGCTCTGGTTGGCTCCGCTGCCGGAAATGCCGCCGCTCACTGTCAGCGTGGCGTTGGTGCCCGAGCCGATGCGGGCATCAGAGCTGTTGAGCACGACATTACCGGCCCACTCGGCAGTCGAGTTGGCAGCGGCCTGCAACGAGCCGTTGAATGCGCCCGTGCCCGATGCGGGTCCGGTTCCGGCGATGGTGATCGTCTCACCCGTCACGGTGATGCCGTTGCCCAACCGCACCGTCGCTCCAGAGGTTACACTCGTCTGTCCCGCAGTCGTGCCGAGGGCTGAGTTATTGAGAACGTCGAGAACACCGGCAGTGACGTCGGTGGAGCCGGTGTAGGTATTGGATGCGGATAGAACAGCCACGCCGCTTGTCGATTTGGTGAGGTTCACACCGCTCCCTGAGAGAGTGGCTGCGGCGGTGCCGCTCTGCACATTGAAAGAAGTGCCGGTGAGGACTCCGCTGCCTACGATCTGGCCGCTGGTCAGTGTCACCGCCCCGACCGTGTCGCTGTTCGCGCCGAGGTCGAGTGTGCCGCCGTTTACGTTGACGGAACTGGCGTCGGCAAGTGTGTTGGTCGCGTGACCAAGAACCAGGGTTCCTGAAGTAACTGTCGTCGTGCCGGTGTAGTTGTTGGTTGAGTTAAGAGTAAGTGTTCCCGCTCCGAGCTTGGTAAGGCCTCCGGTATTTGAAGCGGCAATGGAGGTGTTATAGTTGACCGCCTGGCCGTTCGTGTCGATGCCGATCGCGCTTCCGCTGCTGACGATTCTGGAAGAATAATCGACCTGGTTGTTGAAACTGTATTGGAGGGTGCCGCCGCCGAAGATGATGCTGCCACCGCCGCCGAGCGCTTGAGAGTTACCGACATTGAGTATTCCCGCATTGATCGTGGTCGTGCCGGAGTAGCTGTTGATACCACTGAGGGTCAATGTGCCGGTGCCTGATTTAACCACGGAACCCGATCCGGAAATTGGGCCAGCAGTTCCCGACAGGACCTGCGAAGCGCTACTGTTGTAGTGAAAGACACTATTCGTTCCGATCGCGATCGCTCCCGCATAAGTGCCACTGCCCAAGCTGCCCGAACCGCCGATTTCGAGCGTGCCGCCGTTTGCGTTAATCGTGGTGGTGTTGCTGTAGGTGTTTGTTCCGGTGAGAGTCAGCGTGCCGGTACCGGATTTGACGATGAGGACTGTGTTGGCGCCAGTGCCGTTGCCAACCGCGCCACTGATCAGGATGTTACCCGAACCACTAAAGGTGAACGTGCTTGTTCCGCTACCGCCCCGACTTTTCAACCCAGCACTGATCGTGAGTAGGTTGGACGAGTTGTTGGTCATCGGTTGGGTGGCCCATCCGATCTGGTTCGATCCGGCGATGGTCACCGCGCCGGCGTTGGCATTCATCGTGATGGCTCCGCCTACGCTAAGGCTGGTGCCCGATAGCGTAATGGGAGCTGTGACTGTCGTGCCGTCACCAAAGATCAACTGATTGATGCTTCGGGTTCCATAGTTGGGCTGATTGGTATAGCTGGTCGAGTTAAACACCGCATTGTCGGTGCCCGTCGTATCCACCGGTGCCACACCCCCAACCCAGTTCGAGCCGGTCGCCCATGCGGTGCTTCCTGCGGTGTCGCTCCAGGTGATGTTGGCGGCGAAAGCCGCATGCGAAAGCAGAAATCCGGAGAGAAAGACAGCGGCTGAAAATTTCAGCCGGTTGGAAAAACTACGGCTTGCTACTTGTCGGGATGGGAACGAGTCCCCATGAACTGCGTTCACCACGCAGCATGTAAATTTCGAGACAGCCGCGTCCGTCGTTATTTGGCTAGTTTTGACCGATTTCGGCCTATTTACGGAGTAGGTGGTTTTCATAGGTGCTGGGTGGATTGCCTGGGTTAAGGATTTCAGGGGAGTCAAACTGAAACGATGGCGCGAAAGTATCAGAATGGATTTGCCGTGTCTATATGAAGTTGCGTCTCATTTCGTAGAATTTACGCCATTCATAAACGCGCAAGAACCCGGCTCTGTAAGAGCATGGTCGTCATCCCTTGCTATAAGTCCAAAAGCAACCGGGAAAAGGCCCGCGGCCCGCTCACAACTGGCTAAAACTGCCAGCCCGCGCTGTCTCGAAAAATGGTCGCCGCGACGACCCAAAAACGTCGCGGCGACCTCTGCCATTTCCGTGCCCACACGTCGATTCCCCAATCGACAACACGGAAAAATTCCTGGTGGTATTTTCCGGCAGGTCGTTGTAGCCGGGGACGCCGAACCCGGCCGGCCGGCCTCAACGTGGCCGGCTACAGCGGCGGCGCAACAGCAGTCCGCCAATGGCGCCGATGGCCAGAAGCCCGATCGTTCCGGGCTCGGGCACTGGCGCGGGCGACGCCAGGCCGCTGCCAGCCAGTTGCGTGTCGAAGCCAGCTCCGGCGAGGGTGTTCCCCGATTTGTCAACGCCTCCGACAAACGCAGTCGTCCCGTTGATAATGAGCGACGAGATGTCGAGTACCTTCACGCTTGCCGCTCCCCCGCTGTGCGCCGTCAGCGTCGCCGTGCCGGTGGCGAGGACGTTCAGGGAGCCCACCTTGTAGATTTGGCCGTTGGTGCCGGTGAAGTTGGCCTCGCCTGCGACACTGACCGTCGTGCTGGTTCCGGTGGCGGTCACCGAATTCACGTTCATGGTGCCGGAAACGACGCTGAGGGTTCCGCTCGCCATCGCGTTGTTCAGATTCAGGGTGCCGTTGTTCACCGTAGTCAATCCGGTGTAGGTATTGCTGCCCGAAAGCGTCAGTATCCCGGCACTGGTCTTGATGATGCCGCCCGAACCGGAAAGAGCCTGACCAATGGTCACGTTGAAGCTGTTCGTATCGACCGTGAGGCCGTTGGAGGTAATGGCCGCCGTGTCGAAGCCGGATGGCATGAAGCCCGTGTTGGAGGCCTTGGCCTTCAGCGTGCCACCATCGAAATTGACGGTGCTGGTGCCGGTAACGCCAGCATCTGTGAGGAAATTCACAAGCAGGACACCATTGGTCTTGAGGTTCAGAGTGCCGGTGGCGGACGCACTGGGATTCGTGTTAAGGACGACCCTGTATGCGTCCACGAGCGCCGCGCTTGTGCCGCCTCCCACGGTAAGTATGCCCGCAGCCGTTCCTGCTCCCACGCGAATTTGGTTGGCTGTATTTGATAGCAGGAATGTTCCTCCCGCTATCTCCATGGTTCCGTTTCCGCTACCGTTCCCAACGTAAATATCGGCCGGTGTAACCGAGGATGTGAAGTTCGCTGTTCCGCCTGTCTGGTAGTAATAGCCCGTGGCCGAATCGCCAATCGTGAAATACTGAGTCGGATTGATGGCCAGCGTCCCGGCTTGCATGGTGAAATTACCACCGTAGCCGCTGCCCACGGTAAAGCGGGTAGCGTAGGTGCTGTCTCCGTTGTTCCGAACGGTAAGGGTGCCTTCGCCGGTCTTGATCGCGCCGCCGCTACCGGACCATCTGCCATCGGTCGCGGTCGGACTACTCGTTGTCGTGCCCACGGTCAGGTTCGACCCATTGGCAATGTCGAACGTGCCCTGGCCGGTGAACGTGATGGCGCGGGTGGTGGTGCCGGTCGCGCCGGTGAAATTGAGCGTGCCGCCAGTCGAGCCGAAGGTCAGGGCGTTTGCCAACGCGCTTATCCCGATGGAGCTGCTCGTGGTGTCCGAGATCGTATTGGCGCTCAGTGTGCCGCCGTTGATGGTCGTGATGCCCGTGTAGGTGTTGGGTTGATTCAAGACCAATGATCCATTTCCGGTCTTGGTAAGTGCTCCTGTCCCCTGATTCAACACCTGATCGAAAGTGAAGGTGTTGGAAGCGTCGCTGATGGATATTCCGACCGTCTTGCCGGAGTTGGTTGATGCCGTATGCCCGAGGTTTGTCATTGCGGTGCCAGTGATTTGCAGCGTTCCGCCGTTGAAGACCACATTGGCCGATGGCGCTCCAAGGTTGTTCGTTGCCGATACACTAAGCGTGCCCGCGCTGATCGTGGTGCCGCCGCTGTAACTGTTCGAGTTGCTCAGGATGAGCGTATTGTTCCCGCCCTTAATGAGCGACTGAGCCGGGCCTGTTTCGTTGATTGGGCCCGAAACCGTGATGGTCGCGTTGCCGCCGAAGGTGTAGTCGTTGGAGCCGGTGACTGTTCCCGCCAGCGTGACAGATCCCGCCCACTCGAGTGCATTGCCGTCCACGCGAAGCTGTCCCAATGACTCGCCGGTGTCGCCGCCGCCCAGTGTGAGCGCCGCGATGCGGGTTCCCCCGGTTGTGACGTAAAGGGTCGCATTCGGAAGCACGTTGACCGTGGCAGCGGCGTTGTCCAAGCCGTTCATCTGCACCTTGCCGGCACCCGCCGCAGCACCGACGCCGATATTCCACGTTCCGGTGAAGCTGGAGTAGTCGCCATTGAGAATGGTGCTGGCACTACCGGCTCCGAGGGTCACGTTGGCCGTTCCCGTGCCGCTCAAGGTTGTCGAGAGGCCGGTGTAAGTGACGGCTCCCGCTGTCAGGTTGAGCGTGGCGTCATTCGTGACTCCGCCGGTGCCGAGCGCATTCGCCGACGCAGCAACGAGGGTGCCTGTGTTGATGATCGTGCCGCTGCCGTAGCTGTTCGTGCCGGAAAGTGTGAGCGTGCCCCCGCCGTTTTTGATGAGGAGTCCGGCGGCACCCGTGATCGCGTTGGCGTAGCTCTGCGAGCCAACGAGGTTGTAGGTCAGCGTGGCGTTGTTCGTGATGCCCGAGCTCGATGCGATCGAGCCGTCCGTCGTGCCGTCGCCGATCTGCAAGATTCCCGCGTTGATTGTCGTGGCTCCCGTGTAGCTGTTGCTGCTGGTGATGATCAGCGTGCCCCCGCCGTCCTTTGTCAAAGTCGCCGTTCCGACAATTCCAAAGCCGCCGCTGCTTTCCAGGGTGTAGTCATTGGAAACGGAATTGTTGAAGGTAACGCTGTTCGGGGTGACGTTCGATCCCGAAATGTTCACGGTGTAGTTGGCGGCACCGTCCTCGAACCGGACCGCGTCGTTGCTGATGTAGTTCGTCGCCGTGCTTCCCGTGATCAGCACCCAGTTGGAGTTGGCTCCGGTCGCTCCCTCCACCCAGTTGGTGTTGTCCGCACCGGTCCATTTCGGATTGTCGCCGTTGATTGTGAGGATGACCGATGTTCCCGAGAAGGAGGGGGCCGCACTCTGGCGTACATTGAGGTTCAGGACGCTTCCCACGGTGAAGCTGCTGGTTCCCGTACCGCCGATGCTGCCCCATGTGACCAGGTCGTAGGATGCGCCGTTGGTCCATCCAAGCGCGTTGCTGGCGTTGACGGCAATGTTGCCGGACGTGGTCAGCGAGCCGGTGACGTTTAAGACCGATCCGGGCACCGCGCCGTTGCCGGTCACGTTGACCGTGCCCGATCCGCTGAATACCAGTTCGCCGAGGGTCAGGTTTCCGGAATCGTTGAAGCCGGCCGTGAGAATGCCTCCATCGGTCACCGTCACCGTCCCGCCGACACTGCCGCTGCCACTCAAGATTGCAGCACTGCCGACCTTCACAGCCGAGGCTGTCAGCGCGCCGTTGATGTTGAGTTTGCCGTTGTTCACCGAAGTCGTGCCGGTGTAAGTCATCGTATTCGTGAACGTCTGCGTGCCGGTGCCGGTCTTGACCACGGCAATCACACCGCCAGTTGGGCCGTCTTGAATGTTGGTGATGCCGCTCGATTTCTCCGCCATCACATTCAGGGTGAGCGTCGAGGTCGATGCCGTGCCGGTGAGATTTACGATCTTGAGATAGCTGGTACCCGCCAGGCCATTGACCTCCTGGTTGTATCCGTTCATGTCGAATGACGTGGCACCCTGCGAGGAGTTTGCACCGCTGACTCCAACGGCGGTCGGCAGGGCGTTGTCCGCGCCGAGCCGGATCCCCGCGTATTCAGAGCCGTTGTTGTTGCCGGTGTAAACCTGGGTGTCGGTGTCCCAGTTGTTGCCGCTATTCGAGAGCGTGACAAAGTCGCCGTTGGTTTCCCCGGCACGGAAAAGGACCGTTACACCCGTGGTCCCGCTCATGGTGATCGGTCCGGTCAGGATCAGGCTCGATCCGTTCTGGGTGCCGATGCGGGATATGCCCCCGGCATTGATCTGGATCGCGCCGGCAAAGGTGTTGGTGCCGCTGACGCTTTGCACAAAGCCGCGTGACAAAGCTGTAAATGCTCCCACTGCAGCAGTTCCGGCACCTGAGCCAACGATGGTTTCCGCCATGGAGTAATTGATGCCGCCCGAGAACCCGAGGGAGGTGCCCGGCGCCACCGTGGTGTTGCCCGCGGTGGTGCCCAGCGCATTGTTCGCCCCGGCCACGATGCCGCCGGCCGTGCCGGCAATGCTGGTGGCCCCGGCATACGCGTTGTTGCCGGAGAGCGTCAGCACATTGTTGCCCAGCTTGCTAAGACCGAAACTGGCCGCCGCGATGCTCGTGCCATAACTGCCGCTGCCGTTGGCGGTATCCAGCGCGAGCGTCGAGCCGGTGGCAAATCCGGAACTGTTATTGGTCAGCAGGGTGTCCAACTCGCTGCTAACCCAATCGCTGCCCCCGCCGTAGTTGAGCCTCAGCGTGGCGAGATTGGCGACCGAAATTTTACCGGGGCTGTTGTAGCCGGAGAGCGCCACCGCCTTGGTCGCGGCCAGCGTGCCGGAGGAAACTGCCGTGTTGCCGGTGTAGCCGTTCGAGCCGGAAAGGGTCATTGTGCCTAAACCGGCCTTGGTAATCCCGCTGGCACCCGATCCATCGGTGACAATCGTGGAAACCGTGAGATCGCTGGCGGCGGCGCCATCGGCAACGTCGAAGGTGCGGGTGGCGTTGAGTCGGAGTGTGCCCGCGCCACTGATCGCATTCGTGTTGGCGTTTGCCTGGCTGGTCACGTTGCCACCGAGGCTGATGAAGTTGGATGCTCCTGCGACAGTCATGGTCGAACCACCGCCGATGGTGAGTCCGCCGGAGCCGATGACCAAGCTCTGGGTTCCGCTCGTTGTTCCAAAGACCCAAGTGCCGCCCGTGTTGGTGACCGTGGTGGCGGTAACGGTAGATCCTCCGCTGTTCAGCGTGACGCCGCCGCCGGAGACGTTCAGGTTGGTCACCGTGAGTTTTCCAGCAACCCCTGTGACAAATCCCTTGTTGGCCGTGTAGCCGCCCGAGAGATTGAGAGTGTTAATGGTTTCGCTTTTCGTATTGAGGGTCCAGGTCGCGTTGGTGTTGTCCACGGTCACCGTGGCCGTGTCGGCAATCTGGTTATCGGCGGCGTTGGAGAGCGTGCCGGCGCTCGTCACCAGCACGTTGCCGGCGATGGCATTGACTGTTGCCGTCTTGTTCAGGGACAAGGTGCCCGACGAGACGGTGGTCAGGCCGGAATAATCGTTGGCCGTGCCACCTTGGAAGCTAATCGTCCCGGTGTCGCCTCCCGCACGACCGATTTCCAAGCCAAAGCCACCCGTGATTTTGCCGGTGAATGTTCCGGTCCTGGAGTTGTCGGCTACGATCCGTGAATCCGCCGCCAGGGTGACGGTGCTGCTGGCCGTGCCGCTTTGCAAGAAGCGAATTGCGCCGCGCTGGATGGCAGCATTGTCATACCAGCCGTTGCCGGCAATCGAAATGGCGCGGGAGATGGTGGTGCTGGCGACGTTGACGCCCAATTGCGCGCCGTTGTTGATGGTGAGTAACCCTGTGGTTCCGAAACCGTCGGTGGCGACCGTGTTGACCAGGCGGACGTTGCTGAGGTTGAGCGCGCCGCTGTAGGCACTGAGGTTCAAGGAGAACTGGCCGATGTTATTGACCGAGACTGAATTCGCGCCGACGAGGTTCAACTGACCGCTGCCGGTCACCGGGCCGGCGGAGAAAGTTGTTGCGTTG
This sequence comes from uncultured Verrucomicrobiae bacterium, assembly GCA_963751395.1. GTDB lineage: Bacteria > Verrucomicrobiota > Verrucomicrobiia > Chthoniobacterales > Chthoniobacteraceae > CAVVUC01. Next base: position 2,015,451 of record CAVVUC010000002.1, read on the forward strand.
TTGGTCCACGTCTGGGTGGTGGTTCCAGTCGCAATGGTCAGCACCCCGTAGGTTGCGGGGGTGTCGTTGAACGTCACGTTTCCGGCAGTGGAGGCAACTGTAATGCCGCCGTTGTCGAGGGTGAGCGTGCGGGCGGTGGTGCCGGAGGCATTCGCCCGGAAGGTGGTGGTGTTGGTGTTGCTGAAGGTGATGCCCGTAATGGACTGAGGAGCGTCGAGCGTGATTATTTCAGTTCCATTGACCGACGACTGGTTGAAAACGGCGGAGTCGGCGGGAAGAGGCACAACGCCGGTGGTGCCGCCGGTGGTGGCGGTGTCCGACCAGTTCGCGCCCGTCCCCCACGAGTTGGTGCCGGTGGTGTCCCAGTAATAAGTCGTCGCCCAGGCATTCCCGCCAAAGCCTAGCAGGAGGCACAAGGTTAATAGTGAGTTGCGAAGAGCGGGGAGCGGAGACAGGATTTTTGTTTTCATGGCTTTATTGGGCTTTGGTTTGGCTTGGGATATTAGGTTACTGCGAAGATTGTTGAGCGAGGTTCCTTTGAGTCATCGGACGACCACGGCGGCTGTGCGCTGCCGAGTTCCGTTTTTTCTGAAGTGACTCGGACGAAATGGGGTTCATCGGTCTATTGGAAAGGCGGGTTGGGTTGTGGGATTGGGTTGTCAGTTTTGAAACCTGCTTGTAAGTATCAAAAAGCTTTTTTGATGTCAATATGAAGTTGCGTCTTGTTTGGTAGATTTTACGCCATTCATAAACGCGCAAGAACCCAGCTCTGTAAGAGCATGGTCGTCATCCCTTGCTATAAGTCCAAAAGCAACCGGGAAAAGGCCCGCGGCCCGCTCACAACTGGCTAAAACTGCCAGCCCGCGCTGTCTCGAAAAATGGGTCGCCGCGACGACCCAAAAACGTCGCGGCGACCTCTGCCAATTCCGTGCCCACACGTCGATTCCCCAATCGACAACACGGAAAAAATCCTGGTGGTATTTTCTGACAGGTCGTTGTAGCCGGGGACGCCGAACCCGGCCGGCCGGCCTCAGCGTGGCCGGCTACAGCGGCAGGTTACAGCGGCAGGTTACAGCGGCCGGCTACAGCGGCGGCGCAGCAGCAGTCCGCCAATGGCGCCGATGGCCAGAAGCCCGATCGTCCCGGGCTCGGGCACTGGAGCCGGGGCCAGTTCGCCCAAGTCCTTGCCGCCGCCTCCAGCAAACACTGTCGTTCCTGAGATGGTCAGGCCCGTGATTTCCAGAACCTTCACGGCCCCTGTGTGCGCTGTCAGCACTGCGGTGCCGCTGGTGCCAACCGTCAAGCCGCCGGTCAATGTTTCGCTCACTGCGAATTCCAGCGTGCCGGCCTGCACATCCGTCAATCCGGTGTAGCTGTTGCTGGCTGAGAGTGTCAGCGTGCCCGGGCCGGACTTGGTCAGCGCTCCGTTGCCGGCCGTGCCATCGGTGACGATGGTGGATACCGTCATGTCGCTGGTGGCGGCACCGTCGGCGATGTTGAAGGTGCGTGTTCCGCTTAACTTAATCTGGCCGGCCCCGCTGATCGTGTTGGCGGTGCCGCTGGCCACGCTGGTCACGTCGCCGTCGAGACTGATGAAGTTCGGGGAGCCTGTGGTTGCACTCACTGCGATTGTAGAACCGCCGCCGATGGTCAGTCCGCCCGCTCCCACCACCAAGCTTTGTGTCCCATCGGTGAATCCGAAGAACCACGAACCCCCGGTGTTGATTACCGTCGTTGCGTTGATGATCGACTGCCCGCCCGTTCCGGAGCTGTTAAGCGTGACGTTGCCCGCAGAGTGGGTGAATGTTCCCGTGACAGTGAGTTTTCCGGCCGAACCCGTCACGAGGCCCGCGTTTGTGCCAGCACCGGCGTTTTGCATGTCCAGATTGGCGACTGTCTCCGACTTGTCACCCAGAGTCCATTTTGCGGATGCCGCGTTCATCGTCACGGTTGAAGTGTCCGCAATCTGCTGGTTGGTGCCGTTGGTAAGCGCGCCCGCTCCGATCAGGATGTCTCCTGCAATGGCATCCACATTCTCCGACTTGTTGAGGGCAAGGGCACCGCCGCTGATCGTGGTGAGCCCGCTGTAGGTGTTGGCGGACGAACCGGAGAGGGTGATTGTTCCCTTGCTCACCGTGAGGGCGATCGTGCCGGTGCCTCCACCGATCGCGCCAGAGAAGTTGGCATTACCACTCTCGAAACTGTTGTTACCCAATGTCTGCGTGCCCGTTGTTCCGCTGGTGATATTGCCCGTGAGCAAACCGCCCATGCCACCAATTGTGGTGTCGCCGAGCAGCGTGATGTTGCCCCCAAGAGTGCCTGACACACGAATGGCCCCGCGGTTCTCGTTGTTGCCTGTGCCTGAGACGGTGATCCCGCCGGCAAAAGAGTTGTTCTTTTGGTAGGTGTAAAGGGTGTTCCCCGGGTCGATTACAAGCGAACCCGGAACTGCCGTGTCGGCAGTATCCATGGAGAGTTTGTTGCCAGTGCTCCCGGTGCTGGTGACAAGCACGGTTCCGCTGAATCCCGAAATCCCGCTCAACCTGACATTGTTCGCGGTGGCTCCGGACACGTTCAGCTTAAACACGCCCGTTCCCGTAATCGCATTCGCAACCGTGACGGAAGTGCTTGCATCGAGTTGCAGGGTGGACCCGGTGCCAACTGACACGCCGCCACTCGAGAGTCCCGTTGGCGTGCTGAAGCTGACCGTGCCCGAGTTGGCATTGATCACCGTCCCGCCACTGTAGCTGTTCGATCCCGCCAGGGTCAATGTGCCGGCTCCAGCCTTGACGAGCGCCCCTCCGCTTCCACTAATCACCCCACTGCTGGTGAGGTCATAGCCGTTCGTATCGATCGTTCCGCTGGCATTCAGCACATAGTTGCGGCTGCTGCTGATCGTGCCGCCCAACTGGAGCGTGCCCCCCGAACCGCTGAAGGTGAGCGCCCCGCTGCTGTTTCCCAGCGCCTCCGCGTTGTTCACGTTGATCGTGCCGCCTTCAAGCGTGGTTCCGCCCATGTAGCTGTTCGTGTTGGTGATCGTCAGCGTGCCGGTCCCGCTCTTGACGAGGGATCCGTTGGAGATGCCGTAGCCGCTGCTGCTGGTGAGGGTGTAGTTCTTTGTGCTGTTCTCGAAGATCGTTCCCGCCGGAGCCACATCACCCGCGGTAATGTCCACAACAGTCGTGCCTGTGGTGACAGTGTCGTTGAACATCACGACGTCCCCTGACATAAACTCCGTTGTGCCCGAGGTAACCTTCCAATTCTGGGATGGGCCGGTGCTGCCGGTCTTCCACTCCCCCCCACTGTCCAAGCCGGTCCAGACTGGAAAGTCGCTGGAGACCACCAATGTAACAGCCGAACCAGAGTCCCCAAGAGTGGCCGTCTGCCGTGCATTGTTGACCCCGGTGATAGTTCCTTGGGAAAATCCAGCGAAGCCATTGCCACCGATGGTGCCGGTATAACTGATCAAGTTGTAAGTGCCGGTGAGCCAGAATCCGGCGGCGTTTGACGCATTTACCGTAACCTGGCCGGCGACATTGGTGGAAAGACCGTCGGAGCCCGTGACGATCAGATCCGCTGCGGTGCTGTTGCTGAACAGATCCAACGTGGCCGCACCTTGGAAAGTAAGCGAACCAAGCGTCAATGCCGCACCCGCCACGGCGTTGTCGTTCGAAATGTAAGCGTCGGTTGTGTTGCCGACTGTCACGGTGCCAACCGTTCCGTTGCCGGTAAGCATGCCCTGGGTTAGCACGATCGGGCTGGACCCCGCCACCGAACTGTTCTGCACGAACTTCGCGGCGGAGCCGTTCACGGTGATGCTGCTGCTGCCGTTGATCGAGCCGCTGCCGCTCAATACCAGCGTGCCGTTGGTGATGGATGTTGTCCCCGTATAGGTGCTCTGGCCGGCAAGCGTCAGCTTCCCGCTGCCAGCTTTCGTCAGCCCTCCACCGGTCGAAGTGCCGTCGGTGAGCAGGTTCTGCGATATAGTGATGTCATTTGAGGCCAAATCCAAGTTGAGTCCGCCTGCTTTGATGTAGGCATTGGTCAGCCCGCCCATGTAAGCGGTGCTGGCGGCCAGCGGCCGCAGCGTCCCCCCGTCGAAGTAAACGGTCGCCAGGGAGTTGCTGCCGCGGGTGATCGGGAAGGCGGGGAGCGTAACGTCCGCCGTGCCGCCGATGGTCATGTTGGAATCGACGTTGTTGGCCCGGGAGAGTCCTGCAAAAGTGTTTGAGGAAAAGGTGCCACCTGTGACCGAGAAGTTGGCGATCGAGTTGGCTCCGTAGGCTGCATTGAAACCACTACCATTGCCCTTCAGACCGCCGCCGATGACCAGGTAGCCATTGAGCGAAGTGCCGCCGGTCTGGTTGTAGGTCGAGTTCTGGTAGGAAGACGCTCCGCTGCCGCGAACCACTTCCAAATTACCAGTCGCGTTGTTCAGATAACCCGTGCCGCTGAGGTTGAAGGTGGCGTTTATCAGGTTGCCGGACGCACCGTCATTGACGCCGATCATGACGCCGCGCTCGACGCTGACATAGGTTTGCAACTCGCCGCCGCTGAGGTTGTAGGTTCCAGAAACGCCGGGGGTGGTGCGCCCGATGAGCACGGCATTGCCGGAGGTGAAGCTGACCACGCCAGCGCTGTGATTCACGATGCCGGTGCCGACCTGTCCGGTGGCGTTGCCCCAGCCGACGCTCAGCACGCTGCCGCCCATCGGGATGTCGCCCTGAATGTTGAGTGTGCCGGTTTGCCCCGTGACACCCCCGACGTTGATCAACCCAGGAGAAACGGTGCGGTTGCCGGAAAGAATTAAAGTTCCTTGATCCACATTGGTCGTTCCCGTGTAGGTGTTGGGACCGGAAAGTGTCCATGTGCTGGTCCCAGTTTTGAGGACCGAAACCGTGTTGATTCCGTTGGCGATTTCTCCTGAAACCTCGTTGCCGGCGCTCGTTCCGCCGAGACCAACCGTTTTGGCGTAGTTGTTGGCGCCGATGTAAACGGAGCCGCTGACCAACATCGTGGCGGTTGTGGGGTTGAGAGTCAAAGTCCCCGCAGAACCTGCCGTGAGGTTAATGCCGCTCAGTGCAAGGGTGGCCGTGCCGCTCGTCACCTTGGCACCTGCCTGGACGTTCAAAGTTGCGTTGCCCAATGTCGAGGATCCCATGAACTGAGTGATATCTGCGTCAGGAGTGGCACGATTAACGATGACGGTGCCTGTGTTGCCGCTGCCCATGTCGAGTACATAGGCGTTGGCCGATGTGTCGGTGGCGAATTCCAGGGAGCCGCCGGTGTTGATTCTCACAATTCGCCCGGATGCACCGAGTGCAGATGTATTTGCTGCGACCAAAGTGCCGCCGGTGCCGCTGATGGTCGTGTTTCCACTGTACGAATTCGATCCCGAAAGCGTCAGCGTGCCCAAGCCGGTCTTGATCAGGGCACCCGAACCGCTGACGATTCCACTCAGGGTCGAGGCGTAGGTTTGCGTGTCGAACGTGCCTGTCACGCTTGGATTGAGCACCACATTGTTGCCAAACGTTCCAGACACACCAGCCTCCAACGTGTAGTTCCCTGTAAATGTCACTGTGCCGCTGCCCAGCGCGTTCACGTCTGCGTAGTTGATCGCACCGCCCGAAAGCGTCGTGCCGCCTGTGTAGGTGTTGCTTCCGCTAAGAGTCAAAGTGTTGGTGCCGAGCTTCAACAAACCTCGCGTGGGCGAACCTGAGATTGAGTTGGTGTAAAGGAAGCTTCCAGCCGTGGTGTCGATGGCGACGTTGGATGTCGCATCCAGGGAGACATTGGTCATCGTGTTGGCAAAAAGGTTGGTCACATCGCTCACGTCGAAGTAGCCGAGGCCGGCGACACCCAAGCCAAGAGTGGCCCCAGCCGCAACGGTGGTTGTGCCACTCACGGGCATGGCGTTTTTGTTCGCGAAGACCAGCACACCATTGTTGACCACCGTGCCGCCGGTGTAGCTGTTGCTGCCGGCGAGGGTGAGTGTGCCGAACCCGTTCTTGGTCAGGCTGCCGCCACCGGTGCCGCCGGTGCCATTCAGCAGCGGTTGCGCGATGGTGATCACAAAACCGCCATCGTCAATGATCGCCCCACCCGCCTTCACGTAAGCTGCGTCCGCCGCAAGAAAGGCCGCGCTGGCTGCACGCGCCTTGAGCGTGCCGCCGTTGAAGTTGAAGGTCGTCGTGGCGCTGGTGCTGCCGCTGTTACTCACGCTTGAAACGGCCAGCGTACCGCCATCCAAGTTGACAGTGCTCGTGTAGTTCTGACTGGTCTGACTGCCCAACTGGAGCGTGGCGAAATTCGCTGCGGCACTTCCGCTGACGGTCAACGACGTATTGGCCCGTGTGCCTACAACAAAGGTGGCGGCCGTTGCGGTGAATGTGCCGCCGGAAATGTTGATGGTGGCGGGAGCATAGTTGCCCGTGTAATTCGTCCCGCCGTTGAGGTTTGTTGTGCCGCCGGTCTGAGTGAAGACGGAAGCGTCAATGGTATTGTTTCCGTTGCCACTGGCCGCTCCTTGTCCCATGATCAGCGCTCCGTTATTGATGGTCAACGAGCCGCCGTTCTGGACTGTAACTTTGCCGCCGCTGGTGGAATTGCCAAGGAGGATGCCGGCGTTACCCGCACCGCTGCTCCGGAAAGTCACCGTGCCGCCGTCAACAAGCAGCATCGAGGTGCCTGTGATTGTCGCCGTGCCCACCGTCGTGCTTCCACCGACATCAATGGCTCCGGTGGAATTGACTGCCAGCGTGCCGCTGCTCACCGTGGTCGCGCCGCTGTAGCTGTTGCTGCCGGAGAGAGTGAGGATGCCGGCACCGGTCTTGGCCAGGGATCCCGATCCACTGACGATTCCGCTCAGCGTCACCGCGTTGGCCTGCGTGTCGAACGTCCCCGTCACACCGGGGTTACTCACCACATTGTTGGTCAGCGTACCAGCCACGCCGGCTTGCAACGTGGAGTTCCCCACGAAGGTGGTTGTGCCGCTGCCCAGGGCGTTCAGGTCGCCATAGTTCAGCGTGCCCGCCCAAAGCGTCGTGCCACCAGTGCGGCCGTTGCTTCCGGACAGGGTCAGGGTGTTGGTGCCGAGCTTTGCCAGGCCTCTTGCGGGCGAGCCCACCACCGAGTAAGAGAAGTTCCCAGCCGTGGTATCAATGCCGACATTGGATGTCGCGTCCATGGAAACATTGGTCATCGTGTTGGTAAAAAGGCTGTCCACATCGGTGGAACTGAAATAGGCCGCGCTGCCAGTCAGAACACCAAGGCCAAGGGTTGCCCCCGCCGCCACGGTGGTTGTGCCACTCACGGGCATGGCGTTCTTGTTTCCGTAGCTGAGCACGCCGGTATTGACCGTTGTGCCACCGCTGTAACTGTTGCTTCCGGTGAGAGTCAGGACACCCGCACCGGTTTTCGTCAGGCTGCCAGTATTGCCAGAAAAATCGGCGAGGGCTTGTGAGATGGAGACGCTGACCCCATTGGTGTCGAGGGAGGCGCCGCCGTTCTTGATCTGTGCAGCGGTCAGGCCGCTTAGGATGGTTGAGTTCGCCGTCGTCGTGCTGTCCGCCCGGAGCGTGCCGCCATCGAAATACAAATTCCCGGTGCCGGATCCTTTTACAACCGACCTGGTCACGAGAACACCGTTGCTGTTCAGATTGATGTTGCCGGTGGCACCCGAGTTGGCACCCATGTTGATGTTGGTTCCGCTGAAAATGGCCGCTCCCGCACCGCCACCGATGTTCAGGTTGCCGATGGAGCCGCTGCCGCCGCGTCCGACATATACGGTGCTGACCGATTGCGTGAACGAACCGCCGGAAATGCTGAAGTCAGCAGTGGTCGCAGTGTTTCCGTTGTTGATATAGAGACCGCTGCCTGCGCTGGACGTTGCGGTGCCGCCGGTCTGGTTATAGCTCGCTCCGGCGACGCCGTTTTCACCCAGCGTCAAGTAGGTGATTCCCGAGACGTTCAACGTACCGGACTGCATCGTAAAATTGCCTCCATAGGTATCACCGATCGACCAGCGGACACCCTGGCTACTGACATTGCCTGTGATGGCCATTGTCCCACTTCCACTCTTGGTGATGCCACCGTTGCCCGTCCAGTTTCCGCCAGTGAAAGTGGTGTTGCCGCTGCCGGCAATGGTCAGACCGTTATTGATGGCGAGGGAACCAGTAACGGTAAGCGTGTTGGAAGAGTTGTTCGTCCAGGATTGGATGCCATTGATGATATAGCCAACCGTGCCAGTCGTTGCGGGGGTGTCGCCGAGCGTGACCGCGCCTGCACCGGCGTTGATCGTGATGCCGCTCGTGCCAAGGGTCAATGTTCGGAGGGTGGTGCCGGAGCTGTTTCCCCGGATCGTGGTCGAGCCGGTGTTGTTGAAGATCAATCCGATCGCCGCCTGGTTGGCATTGAGGGTGATGACCTGATTGCCGGTGCCGGAGGAAAACAGAGCCGTGGTTCCAGTGCCGACGACGCCGGATGGAGACCAACTGCCCGCGGTATTCCAACTGGATGTTCCACTGGTGACATTCCAAGTGGACGTCTGGGCGAACGCGGCATGGCTATGCAATAAGAGCAGCCCGGCAAGCAGCATGAATGAACCAAGCAAACCTCGGGGTGACGAAGTGCGGCAGAATGCAGAAGACAGAAAACGGAAGGGGGAATGAGAAAGAGGCGAGGTGAAAGCTGTGTTGGTTTTCATGGTGTCACAGGCGGGTTTGTGTATGCGGTGGTTGGTATTGGAATTGATTTGGTTCCTGGGAAATTCTGGAGCGGGATGGCCATGCTCACTCGCAAGGCTGGAATGCACGATAGAATAATGCAACGATAGCGAAGAGACGCTGCAAGCACATTCTTGGGGAAACGGCGACATGGGTGACTGAGGTCTGGAAACTTGACAGTCCTATGGGTTAAATCTTTGAACAAAACATCCAACTCTTGTCAACTCAAATTTGAGGCTGTTCCGAAAAAATGTATGTATTGAGCGGACTTGTAGCTTTTACTGTGGTTCCTGCGCCTGTTCCGGAGAGTGCCTGCCGCCGCTCCAAGAAATGCCGCCGGTCCACACGATGGGACCGGCGGCGGTTCTCCTATCCGATGGTGTCGCTCTCTGCCCTTGCGTGAGCGACGGCGAGGAAGCAGTCCGCCAACAACTCTCCGACCGCCAGCAGACCAGTATTCCCCGGCTCGGGCACAGGGCAGGCGAAGCGAGGCCGGCTCCAGCCACCTGCACTTGGAACGGCGTTCCTGCACTCGGCGTCGTGCAGACTAGAAATGAAGCGTCGAACTCGCCGACAAAAGAGACAACTTAAGACTTTTCGCCATGACCGATTCCCGAAGAAAAATGAGCCGGGAAACCATCCATTTGAGCGTGCTTTTTGAGTCGCCCACAAGCCGGAGGTGTGGGATCGTTGCCGGGATTCGACAAGGACTACACAAAACCCGGTTCTTGTATTAGGCTCCGCACCATGACCGATACAGGAACAAAAACCGGCAGGCAGGCAATCCATGTGGCGGTGCTTGTGGAATCGTCCACGAGCTGGGGCCGTGGAGTCATCACGGGCATCCAGAATTTTGCCCGGAGACGGGAAGAGTGGCATCTGATCATGGAGCCGCGCGGGCCGGAGGAACGCTTCCGGGTCGATCCCGAATGGAACTGCCACGGAGTCATCGCGCGTGTCAGCGACAGGGCAACGCACCGGCATTTGCGCTCATTGCGGGTGCCTGTCGTGAACGTGAGCGGCATCGAGCTGCCGGGCCTGAATTTTCCACAGGTCTGCAACGACTTGCGCGCAAGCGGAGAACTCGCGGCCAACTACTTCGCCGAACGAGGCTACCGGCACTGCGCCTATTTCAGCCACGTCGGCGTCTCCTGCACTTCGGTACACCGCGACGCCTTCGTGGGCCGGTTGAAGGAAATGGGCTGCACCTGCGACAGTTACAAAATGCCCGCCCAGCCGCAAGCCCCGACCGGCCAGATCTCGGAGTCGAGGCAATTGGGTGCGTGGCTCCGGCAGTTGCCGAAACCGGTCGGTCTCCTTGCATGGAACCCGGTGAGCGCGACGGAGGCGGTGCATGCTGCGATTGTCGAAGGGCTTCGGATTCCCGAGGAAGTCTCCGTGCTCAGCGGCTCCGATGACCGCTTGTTCTGCGAAGTGGGCCAGGTGGAGATTTCCGCCATCCAGACGGCCAACGAACGGATTGGATTCGACGCCGCCTCCGTGCTTGACGGGCTTTTCCACGGCGAAAAGGCGACGCCCGAACCGGCATTCATCGCGCCCCTCGGGATTGTTACACGCCAGTCCACCGACACGCTGGCCATTCACGACAAGGAGCTCGTGAGCGCTTTGAATTTCATACGCAGCAACGCAAGATCGCCGGTGCAGGTAACCCATGTCTCAAGCCACTGCGGGCTGTCGCGGCGGCATTTGGAAAGGCGTTTCGCGCAAGTGCTGGGACGTTCTCCCGCCGAGGAGATCCGCCGGTTCCATCTCGAATGCGCAAAACGACTCCTGGTCGAAACCGATCTGTCGATTCCCCAGGTCGCCGAGCAATCCGGCTTCGGGTCGCCCGAATACATGGCCTACGTGTTCAAGCGCACCCTCAAGCAGACGCCTCTTCGCTATCGCCGGCAGATTCGAAGCCGCTGAGTAAAAGCGCGTCCAAAGATTTCGCGAGAGTGACGAGAGCACGGGAGGGGGGCGTCAAGGAGCGGCTTGCTTCCAGCCGCCAACCCAAAACACCAACCGCGCAGCGCAAATATCATCTTGGCCTGGAGCTTTGGCATGGCGCTTCGCGCGTCGGTGTGGGTTGGCGGCTGGAAGCGCGCCGCTCCTTGACGCGCCAGTTGCAGCCGGCCACGTTGAGGCCGGCGGTTGTAGCCGGCCACGTCGAGGCCGGCCGGAGCGGGGGGGCCAGCGCGTTTTGTAATCGCAGCCACCCGCCGCGGGGTCAACGTCCCCGGCTACAGCGACAGCGGCGGCACCGGTCCGGTGGATTCCCCGACGTAGAGCCTCGCAGGGAAACAAGACTGTTCTCATCGATTCGGCACGATTCTGGATTCGATACAACAAACGCTTGAGCGCCGCGGAGCCCATCGCCTCATAGGAGGCATTCACGCTCGTCAGTGGCGGAACATTGGGGCCCACCACATCCGGCCGGTGAAACCCCGTGACCGAGACATCCTGCGGCACCCGCCATTGCCGGGCCACCAGCCAGGAATAGAGTTGTTGCCCCACGGGTTCGGAGACACAAATCCAGGCGCGGACTCCTTCCTTGATGAGTTTCTCAACCTTCTCGTTGTAGGGTTCGCAACTCACCCGCGGGTCCAGCAGCGCATCGAGGCTGGCATCAATGACATACTCGGGACGATATTCGATTCCGACGCCCTTGAGCGAGGCGGCATAACTCCCAAACCGGATGTTTGCCCAATGCATCTCGCTGCAGGCACCGAGAAAACCGATCTTCCGATGCCCCAGTTCGTACAGATGTCTTACGAGCATCTCGACGCCCCGGTGGTTGTCGATCCCGATCACATCGTGCTCGACTCCCGGATACTCATGAGTGATGGAAACCACGGGCATCCTGCGGCTGATCTCCCGGACAACATTGGCGGGCCACCGGAAGACGAAGATGACTCCGGAGAGCTGACCGGCCCGCATGGCCGGTGGCTGAAACTTGGGATCGAGGATCTGCCCGGCGTTCTCCGGCTTGGTGTAATGGATGATCAAGGAAGCGTTCAGGTTCATCGCCGCTTCGCTAAGTCCGGTCAGATAAGGAGCCGGGACATGCGTCTGCGAAGTCTCGATCAACACACCGATGTTCTGAAGCGCTTCGTCTCGTTTGAGATAACGAGCCCGATAAGCCTTGGGCAATGAGTAGCCAACCTCCGCGGCAGTCTGCAACACGAGGGCTCGTGTCTTGGAGGATGTGGTTGGGATTCTGGTCAAAGCCCGGGAAACCGTTGCGACCGAGACATTGAGTTTCTCGGCGATCGTGCGCATCGTCGCCCCCCTCTTTCCGTGGTGGCGGGGTGGGTCAGGCGGCTGGGTTGTTTGATTTGGGTTGTCCATATTACCTGGCGATGCTTGTAGTAACAATCCCTGGAGTTTGCAAGAAATTCCTTGCAACCGCTCTCCTGCAAGCGTTGCTGTTCATACGCTATGCGAGCGGTTTTTTTCCGCTCAGGGTTCGGTGAAGTTGCAGCCGGGCTCATTGTTCCCGGCTTGCAGCACTTGGAACTCGCGCTGCGGAAGGATGCCGCCTTCGCGAAAAACCTGCCTGGAAAGCGTCGCTTCCAAGACGACTCCACCGCTGGGAATAATCTTTGAGACTTTTTCATTCTTTATTCGCGATTCTTGATTCATACTTCCGTCATGGCATTGAACATCGATCTGCACTGCCACTCGTTTTTTTCGGGAGACGGTGTGAGCAGCCCGGAGGAACTGATTGCCTCGGCGCGCAGCAAGGGGCTTCATGGTTTTGCAATCACCGACCACAACACGTGTGATTGCGTCAGCTACCTGCTCGACAAAGGGCTGATGCGACAGGACGGATTACCGGTGGACGGATTTTTGATTCTGCCCGGCGTGGAAGTCACGACTGCGGACGGGCATCTGCTTTGCATCGGCGCAACGCTTCCGTTTTTGAAAGGCACACCCGCGGGAGAGGTCTGCAAACTGATCCACGAGGCCGGCGGCCTCGCAATCCCGCCGCATCCGTATGATCTTTTCCGCGCCGGCATCCGGCAGGCGACGCTCGACACACTCGAGATCAATGCGCTGGAGGTTTTCAACGCCGCCACGACACTCAAGCGTTACAACAACCAGGCGTTCAAATATGCGCAGGCGCGCGGGCTGCCCATGACGGCCGGCAGCGACGCGCATCACGAAGCGGCGATCGGGACGGCTTACACGATTCTGCACACCGACGATTTTTCACTCAAGGGCGTGCTCGCGCAGATTTTGAAAAGCAACGAACTGAATCAAAAATACATGAGGCCGCGCGACAGCATCCGCAAGACGTGGAACAACTGGATGCGCCTGCGGCGGCGCAAGCGTCATCTGCCGGTGAAGAGTCCGGAATCTGACAAGTCGTGACCCAAAACCTGACGGGTTGTCTGCGCCGACGGAAGAATTCCGACCGGACCAGTCCCGCGCTGGCTAACAAACTCCCTGGCAGCGTCGAATTCAACCCACGGCCCAGGAGCTACAGCTTGTAAAACTGCTCCCAGTCCTTGCGCGGCGGCACGCCGGCGAGCAGTTCGTTGGCGAGCTTGTGATTGGTGATCTGGCTCGTCGCCGGATCGAACGCGAGCTTTGCATTCACGCGTTGCGCGATGACGCCGATCGCCATCGCCTGGCACAACGGCCCGGCCACGGCAAAAGACGAACGGCAGGTCTCGTCGCCCTTGCAGGCTTTCAGGAAGTTCGCGAAATGGTTCGACGGACTCTTCGGCACCGGCGGCAGCTTGGCCGCCATTTCCTTCGCCTTTTCGTCGGGAATGATTTTCAGAATGGCACCGTGCGAGCCGCCTTTGAATGTCAGACCCTCGCCGTAAATGACCTTGCCCGGCGGGCGTTTCTTCGTGTCGATGCTGCCGGCGGATGGCGGCGGAATGTTCGGGTCCACGACCGCCTCGCCGATGTTGTCCGGCAGCGGTGGCAAATTATTCTGGCCGTCATACCAGGTGAGTTCCAACGGCGGCCGGGTGCCGCGCGCGGGGAAACGGAACGCGAGCGTCGATGCCTGCGGGAAGATGAACGGACTATAGCCTTCCAGCTTCACCGACTCGACTTCCGTCGGCAGACCGAGCTGCAAAAACTCGTGCGCGGTGTCGAAGATGTGCGCGCCCCAGTCGCCGAGCGCGCCGTTGCCGAAATCAAACCACGAGCGCCACTCGCCGTTGACGTAGCCCTTGTTGTAGGCGTGCTGCTGCGCCGTCGCCAGCCAGCAATCCCAGTCGAGGGTCGCAGGCATAGGTTCTTCCGGCAACAGACCGTCCACTTTCATGCCATGCCAGCGTCGCTTGCTGTTCATGTAGGCGGTGATTTTGGTGACGTTCTTGATGATGCCGGCGTCCACCCACGCCTTGAACTGGAAGTAATTCGCCTCGGAATGTCCCTGGTTGCCCATCTGCGCGGCGACCTTGTATTTCTTCTCCGCCGCCATCATCAGCTCGATTTGCCGGAAGCTGTGGCCCATCGGCTTCTCGCAGTAAACATGCTTGCCGAGCGACATCGCCAGCATCGCGATGGGGAAATGCGAAAAATCCGGCGTGCCCACGCTGACCGCGTCAATGTCCTTGCCCATCTTGTCGAACATTCTCCGGAAATCCTGGAAGCGCGGGACGTTCGGAAACTGTTTCAAAATCTTCTGCGTGTGCGGCGCGCCCATGTCCGTGTCGCAGAGCGCGACGATGTTGGCCAGGCCCGTCGCGTGCAGCTTGCCGATGATCTCCGCGCCGCGATTGCCAATGCCGATGCAGGCCAGGTTCACTTTGCCGGTGGAACCCGCCGCCATCAGCAGGCGCGGGGCGAAAACGGAAGCGGTCCCGGCCGCCAGAAGACCTTTGAGAAATGAACGGCGGTGCATCTGCGAGGCCGGTTGGTTTTTGCGATAGCTCGATTTCATAGCGGTTGCCTTTGCGGTCAGTGTTCGACTTTAATTTCCCGGCAGTTCCCGGATTTTCACGTTGCGGAAGGAGACTTCGTTGCCGTGGTCCTGCAACAAAATGTGGCCGTCCGCCCACTCGCCGAAAGTCGGGATGTTGTGATACTTGCTCGCCGCAACCGTCGCTCGGAATTCCGGCGAGCCGCGCTCGAACTCAAGCGTCTTCGCGCCGTTCAGCCAGAACTCGATGTGCCGGCCCTGCGACAAAATCCGCGCGTGGTTCCATTCGCCGACGGGCATCACTTTTTTGTCCTTTGCCGCCGGAATCAAATCGTAAAGCGAGCCGATCGTGCGGTTGCCGTCGCGGCCCTTTTTGGCGTCCTCGTGCCGCGCGTCATCGAGAATCTGAAACTCCATTCCGATCGCCGAGCCTTTGCCCACCGGCTTTCCCGTCACCTTGTCAATCGGCGAAAGGTTCGGCTGCACGAAAAACTTGATGCCGCTGTTCGCGCCGGGAGTGATCTTGAAATCCGCCAACATCTCGAAATTCGCATAGCGTTTGCGCGTGATGATGTCGCCGGCTGCCGCGGATTCCTCGCCGCCATTTTCATGCACGGTCAGCACGCCGTCATGAATCGTCCAGCCGGCTTTGGGAAATTCCTCCGACTTCGCGCTGCGCCAGCCTTCGGAAGTCTTGCCGTCCCAAAGCAATTGCCAGCCGTCCGCTTTTTCCCGGTCGGTCACGATGTTCGACGCGCTGGCACCGGCGTCGGATTTGATTTCGCGGATGCGGATGTTGCGGAACCGGACTTCCAGCCCCGATCGCCCCTCGTCTTTGCCCACCGCATGCACCTGCAAGCCGATGAGGCCGCGTGGAGTGAGGCTGTCGGTGATGTCCGCGCGCGGTTCGCCGTTGAGCCAAGTCTTGATCGACGGACCGGATGCCACAATCCGCAGTTTGTTCCAGTCGCCGGGTTTGCTGACCTTTGCTCCTTGTTCGGTGAAAGCCTTGCCCTGCGCGCCTTTCTCGCCGCCGGTCGGGAAAAGCCAGCCGCGTCGCGCTTCGTCGTAAATGCCGCCGGTCCACCAGCGGTTGCGCGGCGTCTCCATATCGATCTCCACCTGGTATCCGTGAACGCGGTCGGCGGGAAGTTTGATCAGTTTGCCTCCAATGTTCATCGTCCGCGCGTCGGGGAAACATTCGCTGCGAATCTGCACGCCGGAGTTGAGTGCGGGATCGGCTTTGAATTCCAACTCCAGCTCGAAGTCGCCAAACTCCTGCGCCGCACAGAGGAAGCTGTTCGGCGTTCCCGCGACCGACCGGCCGACGATCGCGCCGTCCTCGACGGAGTATTTCGCCTTGCCGCTGTGCTCGACCCAGCCGTCGAGGTTTTTGCCGTTGAAAAGATCGATCCAGCCTTCGTCCGCGCGGAGATCCGATGCGGCGAGGGCGAGGAGCGCGAGGAGGGAGAATGAGAGTGTGCGCATGATTGAAAGAAGAAAGTGGGCAGAATGAGGCGCGAAATGTGCAAGGTCAATCGTGTGTTTCAAAATCACGTTAAACCCGAACGCCGCGATCGAGGCCCGGAGGGCCGGAACGCAATTAGCCGGTGGTGGAGTAAGGAACGAACGGAACCACCGGAAACCCGCAATGGCAGAGCATTCGCCCTGGCAGGGGCGACGGAGCCGGCGAGGACCACCCGTTCCTCCGCACCCTTCGGGGCGGTTCGCTTTTGTCCGCCAATCCGGTGGTTTCGCTCCGCTCCACCACCGGCTAATTTCCGGCTGTCCCTTCGGGACGGTGGACGGAACACGATAAGTCATTTAACAAACGTCACTTCCACTCAATCGAGCAAGAATGGGCATGGATTATCATGCAGAAAATCATGCAACTCTTTGACACGGCATCCCAGGGCAGGGATGCCCATGAAAAAGAAAAGAGCCTCGATCATCACCGTTGGCCAGGACAAATCCGAGATCAAAATCTACAGATCAAAATCTACTGCCTGCATCGCTCCAATGGTTATACCTTCCGACAGTGTTGCTGGTATGCAATGGGGCGGCGGCAGACCAAAGCTTTCTCGGACATCAACGCCGCAAAGCTTTTCGCCCAGCAGAAAAGCATCGCGCTCGCCAACGGGCTTTCCGGCCTCGCCGCGGCCAGCCTTCGTGATGTCGAGATCCTCCAGTCCTGCCAGCAGCGGGCAGCCCGTTTCGGGATCACACTGCCGGCAGCCATCGAGGAATGGACCTCCGCACGGGAACTCATCAAGAGCGGGTCGCTCATGGATGCCGTGCGCTTTTATGCTTCGCATCACGCGGATATCCCCCGGCGAACCGTTTCAGAACTGACTCCCGAGTTCATCGAGGCGAAGAAATCCGCCAATTTCTCGCAGGTCTATTTGGCCACGCTTGGGACGCGGATCGGGAAGTTCGAGAGGCAGTTCGGCTCTGTGCCAATCACCGACATCACCACCCCGCAGGTGGATCAATTCCTCCGACGGCTAAATCTCGGCCCCAGCACTCGCAACGCGGTGAGAAAATCTGTGGTGGCATTTTTTAGCTGGGGGCGAAAGCAGGGTTGCCTGCTCGCAGACAGGGCCACTGCCGCTGAAGGGTCCATGACATTTTCTGAACTGGACAGTGCCCCGGAAATCTACACCCCGCAGGAGATGCGCAGATTGCTCGCATCCTGCGAACGAGAGGTGATTCCCATGGTGGCAATTGGCGGATTCTGCGGCATTCGCAGTGCGGAGATCGCCCGGTTGCAGTGGGAGGATGTCCTTTGGGATCAGGGCTACATCGAGATCAAGGCACGAAGCGCAAAAACAAAAGCCCGGAGACTGGTGCCCATTCAGCCGAACTTGAAAGCCTGGCTTGAGCCCTATCGTGGCAGCAGCGGAGCGATCTGTGGATTCAACAGCCTGAGTTATTGCTACAGGAACCTCTCAATCCTGTCCGGCGTTGAGTGGAAGCAGAACGCGCTGCGGCACAGCTACGCCAGCTACCGGCTCGCGCAGATCCAGGACGCAGCCAAAGTCTCCCTCGAAATGGGCAACAGCCCGCAAATGCTGTTCAAGCATTACCGGGAACTGGTGACGCCGGAAGCCGCAAAGGCATGGTTCGCCATCATGCCTGAAAAAGCGTGATCCTCTCGTTGCGCAACGAGAGGATGGCTCCGGCGAAACGGTTCGTTGACATGCGGCAAGCTGCATGAACGAAACACATGCCGGGACGAAGCTGGTGAAGAAACGTGAGCTTGCCGCGATGATCGGCGTCAGCGCCCGCACCGTGGACAACTGGGTTGCCCAACGGCTGGTCCCGCATCTGGCGATCACGTCGAGGCTCCACTTGTTTGATCCGGCGGCCGTCAAGAAGGCGCTGTCGGCCAGGTTTGGAGTGGAATCGCTTGGAGACGGCGCGAAGTGAATCAGGCTCTGCGTCTTACGGCCCTTCCACGAACTTGAGGAAAGTAGAACTCGGTCTGCACGACGACGGGAGCGGGCGAACTCAGCAGCGCTCGGAGAGCACGGAATTTTTCACGAGCGTGCTCGGGTGAAAGCCATTTTACGCGGGAGAATCTTTTGCGATGATTTGTGTTCATGGCGCAAGACTTTGCCGAATAGGGTAGGACATACGTTGTCCACCCTATGAAGAAAATTAAAGCTGCGTTTGCTTCTGCTCCGGCGCGTAGTAAGGCGGCTGCGGTGTTTCCTCAGCCTTCCTCACGTTTGTCAGAATGCCGCCAAGATAGCCGAGCGCGCTGCCGGCCAGCGCTGAAACGCCCGCGTCAATCTGCCTGCCGGTGAACGCGGAGAACACGATGCCGGCGACCAGGATCATGAGGTTGCCGCCGATGACATAGATGACTGCGAGAATGACGTGGCGGTCGATCATGCGACTATGCGCGGTGTCAATTCTGTCTTACGAAGTCCTGAATGCGCTCCAGCTTGTCCACGATGATCTGATGCCGGAGCTTGGCGTCCTCCACCGAGTCGCGCAGCGCCTTGACCATTTCCTTGAGGCTCTCGGTCTGGGTGACGAGCAGGCCCTGGATTTCCTTGTGCTGGAAACCGCATTGCAGGCTTTGTTCCGCGCTTGACTTGTCTTTGCGCCACAAACGATCCCCGATGAAGATGAGCGCCTGGAACGCCGCGATGATGCCGCCGATCACCGAACCGAGCAGGACGAGATCTTGAGTGGTCATTGCACGGTGAGTTGAGCTTGTCTGCCGATCTCGGCAATCATCCCCACAAGGGCAGCTCCGAACTGCGGGTTTTGCGCCGCCGTTGCGAAGCAGTCCGCGATGCGTGTCATTGGCGTCCCTGCAAACGTGATCGTTGCGGTCACGGGTTGCGTCGGGTTCTGTGCGAAAACAATGATTCCCTTAACGTCATCCGTTTTGGAGGCATGTGCCTTGACTGCCGCGACGATGGTTTCGATCATCGAGTTGAATTGCGCGTCGGCTGCGCGTTTTGCCGCCAAGTCCCTGATGTTCACCTTCACCCCGCCTGTGGCGAGAAGGTTCCCCGCGCCATCATACGGTTTCAGGTCTGCAAACAGAAAGCCATTCATGGCCGGTCTTGCCGGTCTTGCGGGAGTGCTCTCAGATGCGGGAACGGCGGCTACTGCCTCTGCTGGGAAGTTGATGCTGAGACGAGCTATCCACATGGCGCTCATGGCCTGCGGCGTGACGGGTGTTGGGTTCAGGATTGTTGCCATAGTTGGTGTCGGGTGTCATCTGTAGATGATGATTTGGATTGCGATGTAGAGAGCGAGTGCGGCCAAAACAACTGTCGTCAACGAAGTAAGCACGATGATTTGCCAAGGCTTCATAAGAGCGCGGCTCCGAAACATGCGGCGGATTCAATGCCTGTGAAAAGAATGTCAGGGGTGCCGTCAGGTGGATAGTTTAAGTAGAATATGTCGCCACCGACGAGGCCGGGAAATGGCTTTGGAAATGGATAATAGACGTAGGCATCTCCAGTTACGTCCTCTCTGTAACCATTCGGGATGACGCCACTCCCATTGCTAAAATAGGCATCACCCCAAACGTAGCTATTTCCCATCGAAGTATTAGGGCCGTTGAAAAATGCCGTGCCATGAATAGTAGCGGCCCACACATAGGCGTCCCACAAGTTTGTGTATCCGTTACACCAGACACTAGCAGTCACCGTATTGAAGTTAATTGCGTAAGCTGATGGAGCGCCCGGATACCACTCCGGCACTTGAAGTGTGCTATCCGATAACGCGCTCGTATTTACGGATATTCCCGCACCTCGAAAACCAGCCTCGATGAATGTGTTATGTATGCAAGCACCTGATTCCAATCGAGCTTCCCCGGATGCGTAAATGGCGCATCCATCTCCGAGTTCAGTCCAGTTGGTAGCGCCAACTGAAACATTGTTGACCGCAACCTCTCCATATATCGGAATCCAGTCGGCGCGGTCGATGTATGCCCAGTCGAACTCATGAGGCGGGTAGCCAGTCCCCGGCCCTTGCAGGGTGGGAGGCTCGCCCCCTAACGATTGCCAATTTAAGTGATAGCTCAAATCGTATGGAGTGAGGCAAGTATAGTCAGGTTGGAAAACTGCAACACTCATGCCGCCCTCCTTTGCTGTCTTGGGTCAGGAAAGTTTTGCTTCGCCCTCCAGTGGCATCCGGCATCCCGCAACCACGCATCGAACATCGAGCGGTTCTTGCGATAGGAATTGGGGTAGAGAACCACGTCACGGTTGAGCAGCAACCCCGCGATGGCGAAGTGAAGCCGGTTGGTGTGAATCACCTGATACATGCTCGCCAGCGTCAGGAACGAAACAACATCACTTGTCCATGCAGATGGGTCGCAGACGTTGATGTTTGGGTAGCCGGTTCCCTCTTTATCTACGCGCATAAAAGCGCCCTCTGGAAAGACAGGGCAATGGTTCAAGTGCGGAGGGATTTTCAAGGCGAAAGCCATGTCCGGCATGAGCGTTCCGCCGCCTGAAATGGCGGCGCTCTCGCGGTCGCGCACGAAGATTTTCGACGCGCCCTCAAACGTGCCCTTGTCGCCCCATGTCTGCGGCAGCACGATGAGCGGCACATTTGCCGCCCTTGCCGCTTCCCTTGCAATGTCCTGCCTTTGCACGTCCCAATCATAAAGGCCGACGCTTCCACCGCCGCCATACATCACCACGTCCGGCGTTCCAGTGTCCGTCACTTCGGTCAAGCCGTAGTGTTGGAACAACTGGCGGGTGGCAAGATGAATCATGGCGTCCCCCACGTTCCCGTAGGGAGTGATGAGCCGCACCCTTTTGCCTCTCCATTCCTCGAAGATTTCCGCGTAGGCACTTTCTGGAGCAAGCTGACGGATGCCGAGATTGATCGGCGGGTTGTCCAGTTTGATTGCCGCTCCGTTGTGGTCAAAGACTTCGCCGCATCCAAAGCCGTCCTTGTTCACGAGACGGCGCGGCTGCTTTCTCGCCTCAAAGTTGTGCCCGAACGTAACCTGCGTGTTCCTGAACTCCGCTGGATAGTTCTCCACGCGAAGAACGTCGTCGTGACGAATCACCACTTCGCCTGCGTCTGGAAAGTCAATGCCTTTGCGGACATGCCCATGCGCAGCCATGCGCATTTCAAAATCAATGTCCTCGCCGCCCCAGCCCATGAACGTCTCGTCATAGCCACGCAAGCGCATAAAGAACTGCTTTCGTGTTCCCACCCTGCCGCCGAAGCCAACGCCCTTCGGGACAACTCCAACGCCGATGGTGTCGCAGTCGTCGTCAATGGCAGCACGCAACTGGCGAAGATAATCCTCCGACAAGTAGGTGTCGGCATCCACGTTGATGATGAACTCCCCATCCGAAAGTCGGCTTGCCATGTTCTTGCTGTGCGCCATGTGGAAGTGCTCCCGGCTTCGCTCGCGGAAGTATCGGAGCTTGCCGCTTTCAAGCTCGCTGGCGAAGTTCCCGAACACGTAGCCCTCTAGTCCGTCCTTGGAGTTGTAATCCAGAAGCGTGATGCTGGCATCCCGGTCTTTGATGAGGTCAAGGTTGCGCGGAAGCGTCTGCTTGAGATGCTCCAGCCTGCCCATGCAAACTGTGGTGAAGGAGGTCATCAGTAGCCGTTGATTAGAGTTGTAAGCTCCCACTGGCCACCGTTCAGCACGGAGTCGTACTCCAGAA
Organism: uncultured Verrucomicrobiae bacterium; assembly: GCA_963751395.1. GTDB lineage: Bacteria > Verrucomicrobiota > Verrucomicrobiia > Chthoniobacterales > Chthoniobacteraceae > CAVVUC01. The sequence continues at coordinate 2,037,227 of CAVVUC010000002.1, forward strand.
GCAGCTTCGCTTTCTTTCCCGATTCGATGGTTGCCGGCCAGCTCATCGTCGATGTGGTTGGCAGCACGATTGCGCCGTTGAGAGAAAGATTGTGCGCCGTGGAGTCTGTGTTCGTGATCCAGTATTCGATCCGTTTGCCGTCGCTGTATTCCCCTGTTGGCAGGGGCAGTTCGTAGTCGCTAGTCATGGACACGCGCACGATTCCGCCGGCGGCGATTGGTGACGACTCGTTGCCGCGGATCACGTCGTTCTGGATCGTGGCCGGCAGCGTGTTGGTGCTGGTGATGATCGCGCCCTCCGTCCACGTAATTTCCAGCATTGCCTCCACCGAGTCCGGCTCCTCGTCGAACGCCGTGTTCATCTCGGTCGTGTTAAGGCTCAGGCTGAACGAGTAGATCGTGTCCTCGCCCGTGCCGGTCTTTGTCCAGGATGTCGCCGAGGCGATGAACCCGCCTCCATAATCACCTGCGACCTTGATCCCCAGCCTGCCCAATGCGCCGCTTGCCAGCTCGATTGCCTTGCCCTCCCGCACGAACACCACGTCCACCTTCATATTGTCCCTGCGCTTGAGGGAGATGGACGGAGTTGCCCGCTGATAGGTCAGCGAATCAATGATCGTGCGCGAGTCAACGTCGATGAACAGCTTCACGCCGCTGCGATAGTGTCAACTACAACTGGTCCGGCGGCTCGGCCAGTATTCCGCACTCGATGATCGGGTCGTAATCGAAGCGTGCATCGTACAGCCGGATCATCTGGCCTTCGGATGATGTAAAATCGCCAAGATCGGTGATGGGAGGCTCCCACAACTCTCCCGGCTCGTGGTCCCACTGCCATTCCAAATCCCATGCAACCGTCTCAGAAACCTCCTCCGTTGTCGTATGGCCCGTCGTCAGATTGACTATGGCTTTCGTCCACCGGCAGGTGAGGGTATGGATGCCATTATTGACCACCAGCGGCGCGTAGTTGCCGTCGATCTTGAGTTTTCCCTCGCTCGTCGAACGCCACGTCTCGCATGGCGACGTGTATTTCCATGCGGCGACCTGCGGGTAGGGGAGTTCTAAATTTCCACCGCCCATTATATCCGCGTTGACCGCCACTGCTGCGATCAACTCGGAGGTGGTGTACAGATTCGCCAACGTCAGCACGAGCGAAGGCTCCTCGGGGTCGGCGTCCGGCACGGTGCGAGTCGTCAGGGTGTCCGTGTGACTGGCTGCTGGCGGATCGTTCCATGCCGGTATTGGCCGCATGATCCAGCCGCTATTCCTGGTATCAAAGTCAAGGGTGTCCGTGTCGGTTCCCGCCGGGTCTTTCAACCCGCTCCCATACACATATTCCGAGAAAATCCGGCTGCCGCTGCCCTTGCCGGTTGCCGTCTGCTCCTTGTAAACGCGAATCGTAGCGTCATCGGGCGGCTTGAATGCGCGAAACCCTTGTTTGACCAGGCTTCCAAACTTATGCTCCCTGAGAAGAAACTGCGGCGCTTGAATCATGACGCATCCCGCCAGCCATGAATAAAATTCAGGGTCGGGCGTGGCAATTTCCCCGGTAATGACCACCACTTCGCCTGTGTCCTTGGTGACTTCCGTGGTTGTGATCTCGCCGGGATCGAGCGTGCCTTGTTGCAGGTAATCGGTGGACTGCGTAAGAATCCGCGTCCGAACCTTGAAGTCAGCGAACGGATCGGCGCAGACGATTCGATATTGCACCCGCACCTTGTAAGTGCAGTTGCCGTCCTCGTCCTCGCTCTGCGTGGCCTTTTTGTAAGGATCGGTGATCTCGACCAGCGACTCTCCTTCTTCCGTGATGTTTTTTAGCGTGCCCCAGTCGCCGAACGTCGCGCCATCCACCAGCTCATCGGCCCAATGCATGATGGGCGGGTCGGGCGGCGGTTCGCCGCTTTCTTGATAAGAAAAAGCGGCGATGGCGGCATACTCCACGGTCAGCGATGGGAGGCTGGTTTTGATCGACAGATTCCAGTTGGCGGGAATGGTTTTCCCCTCGTGGACGCCAAGCCCCGACCATACAAGCGTGCTCATGCCGCGCCAAACTGTTCACTGATGCCATTCCACTGGTATTGAAACGTGGGAGCGGTGGCGGAATACGCGACAATGACCGGCGTGACGGAGAGCACGCCCTTCGTGACCGGCTCGACCAGTGTGACCCTGGTGGCATCGGTGGTGGCGCGAAACAGCGGCCAGTAGGACGCAGCCGGGGCCGAGTTTTCCTCGAAGGTTTCCGCCGGGATTGTCGTGCCTTGGGCAATCTGGCACGACACAAATTGCGGCACCTCAAAATCTTCCACTGTTCGCATGGCGAAATTCGCCTGCACCCACACCCACGTCACCTTCGACGCTTCGAGCGTGAACTCGTTGCCAATGTTGAGCGGCGGGTAGTTGCTGACCGTGCCGAGGCGAACTCTGAATTTGAACGCCTGACTCGCAGGCTCCGGCGGAGCACCGAGGTAGGGGGATTTGTAATACTGAAACGGGTGTGTCGCTCCGCCGCCGCCTTTGCCCGCCACGATGTCCGCCAACAGGATCGTTCCCATGCCCGTCCTCGTCACGCGCACGCCCTTGCTCGGGAGGATCTGCGAGGCCCGCAGATGTTCGCACAGCGCGTTCCAATCCGATGCCTTGATCGGATCGCCCGGTTTGACTTTGAGAGGGAGTGCCATCAGCCCGTCATGCCTTCGAGTAAATCTCCGTGTCCCAACCGCCCGCGCCGCTCGCCCGATACTCCCGCGTCACCTTCCACCGGCCTTGCCCCACGCGCTCGCCGTCGATCCCGACCAGGAGCCATGTGCGGTTGTCCGGCAGAGCTGGCGCTTTCGGCGGCGCGGAGATGCGGCCGAGCTTTGTCAGGCTGGGTTCGCTCTGCCCTTCCTCGACCACGCGCATGTTCACCGTGCCGAGCAGATAGTCGTCCAGCCCGCGGTTGCGATAGGCGTAGTATTTCTTCATTCCCGCAGACGCGCTGCTGCCATCCGGCGTCCAGCCGCCCAGTCCCTCGTCCTTCGGGTCTGCCTCCCAGAGCTTCCATTTCTTCCATTCCGCCTCCTCGATCTTGTGAGCGCCGTCTTTGCCGAACATCGCGTGCGTGGCCAGCGGCTCCTGCGAAACGCTGCCCGTGATCGTGTAGGTCGTGTCCTGCGCGTCAGTGGCAATCGTGTAACGCAGGACGTATTTTCCGTCCTCCTTCGATTTCTGGATGTTCTGCGCCCCGGCTGGCGGGGTCGGGTAAGCGACGAAACTTTCCAGTGTTGCCGTCGTTTCCTCGCCCTTGTCCGTCGTCCACGCGATTTGTTCTGCGGTTTGTGTGCTGCTCATCTAAAGCGTTCCTTCTTTGCGACTGGCGTTATTAAAGCACTTGCGCCGGTTCTTTATGCGAACGATCCCGTGACAAGGCCGCCGGTTTTCAGGCCGCCTGTTTTCAGCCCCGTGTTCTTGGCGATCGTGTGTAGAAGGCTTGTCTGCCTGCGCGTTTCGTTGAGCAGTGGATCGCCGCCGCCGACTGACACTCCGCCGCCGCCGATCTTGAACATCGAGCTGGCGAACGCCGCGCCGAACTTGCGTCTTGGCTCCGTCTCCAGATCCGGCACTTCCATGCCCGCCTTCGGCTTCTTCTCCGCGTTGAATTGCCGGGCCGCCGCCTTGTTCGCCGCGACCATGTCAAAGACCCTGCCAACCGACGCATCCAGGCTGCCCTGCGCGTCCGTCGTGTCGATCTTCGGTGCGGCGGCTGAGCCCGCCTTGAAAGCGCCGGCCACGTTCTTGATTTCGTCCGCCATCCGCTGCTTTGCCATCGCCATCGGTTTCGCCAGATAATCGCCTGCCGCGCCGCCCGTGGCCGAGGCAGCCTCGTGCATCGAGGCGGCCGTTGCCCGCACGGTGTCCGCGCCCTTGCCGATCTTCTCGCCGATCACCGGCACGTTCTTGAGCTGGTCGAGCAGCATCGCCACGCCGTCCAGCAGCAGCGCCGTGAACCCGATTGCCGCTGCTTCCAGCGCAAACTTGATCCCCGTCCAGAACCCCGGCGTCGTGACGATTGCGAACAGCGTGATTGCGTTCTTGATCCCTTCGAGCAAGAGCTGGCCGAAAGCGTAGGCCACACCCACGACCACGCCAACCACGGCGTTCAGCGCATTTGTGAGCGCGATCTTGATCGAGTTCCCGATGATGTTGCCCACTTCGCCCGAACGGAAAGCCGCGACCAGAAACGCAACCGCGTCCCCAATCTTTTGCCCGATCCCCGACAAATCCATGTTCGCGAACGAATCAACCAGCGGCTTGATAACCGGCGCGATCCTGGCCGCCACCCCGACGAAGAACCCTCGCAGCTTGACGCCCGCGAGATTTAGCTTGTCGCTGATGTCGTCGAAAAGCGCCGCGTTCTCGTCCAGCAGGTCCGCCTGCTTGCCGACTTCGTTCGCCGCATCGCCCATCGCGCCCCTGTTCCCCAAGAGCGCCAGCATTTGCTGGCCCTGACGCCCGAAGATGGCCATTGCTGCCGCGGATCGCTCCGTCGGGTTTTGAATCTTCGAGATGGCCGCGCCGATGGCTTCCATTTGTTCGGCGGCGTTCACCTTGCCAAGCGCCTGCGCGCTCAGGCCCAGCTTTTTGAAAGTGTCGTCCGAGCCGCCTCCGCCCGCCGCCGCAACGATCTGCTTTCGCATCCGGCCAATCGCCGGCCCCACTTTGTCAGCCTCAAGCCCGTTGTCCGCAAAAGCCTGCTGCAAGAGAACCAGATCTTTGACGGCCGTGCCCGTGGCCGCCGACAACTCCGACAAACCGCCGCCGACATCGAACGCGCGTTTCAACCCCATCGCGCCCGCGGACGAAGTGATGGCGGCAAACGCTCCGACGAGCAGCCCTTTTGCGTTCATCGCCGAGGACTGCAACCCCCGCAGGCTGTTCTGCGCGCCCTTGATCCCGGCGCTGAACATGCCGGTCTTGAGGATGAGTTCGGATACAATGCCCGCCATGCAGGGGGGCGGCGCGTCAACTAGAACCGAGCAAAGCCCCTAACTGCGTTTGGCACGAGTGCGGCGAAACGAATCACGCACAAAAGCCGCGATCAATTCGGATCGTCCAAGAAATTCCCGCTGCCATCTGGTTGAGTAATCGGCATGGCAAAATTGGGACGGCGGTTCTAGCCGATAGAGATGAAGGAAGAGGAAATCATAGGCCAGGTGTTCACGGGAATGCTTCGTGAGAGATTCTCCTCCCCACTTGTGTAGGACGCGCTGCAAACCAAAGAAAGCGGCGAAATTGTCATTCTGATCAACGTGGAATTCGAATGACTGGATCACCGGCTCAATCAGACGCGAGAGGCCACCGCCCGTGACTCCGGGAACCGCCAACCCGACCGACTCCTCATACTCGTAACCGAGAAACCGCAAGGCGCAGACCGATTCAGCTTCGCTGATGTCCCCGCAGACAAAGTTCGCCGCGCCGGGCACATCAACCAAATTCCACTACGAAAGCGCGCTGTCGAGCCAGGAGAGCATCTCCCGCTTCGGGGTTCTTCCGGTGCGCTGCCCGACTGGAGAGCCGCGGTGAAAAAGAATGAAGTTGGGAACCGACGTGATGCGGAAGCGTGATGCAAAAGCCGGGTCTTTGGCTGCATCGAATTTGACGACCTTGAGTGTTTCGGCGCGCTCTTGTGCAATCTCGCCGATGATGGAAAGCATCTCGCGGCAGGGATGACACATCGGCGTAAAGAAGTCCACAAGCACAGGGCGGTTGCTGCTGGTTACTTCAGTGTCGAATTGTGCGGCGTCAATCTCAGGAATCATTGCAGGTTTTTGACTGTGTTACTCGTAATGCACAGACTGTGGGGCTGCCAGCAAAAATTCAAGATACCCTCACCGAAACCCCGCATCCCGCGCCGACTGTTTCTGGTGATGATCAAGCTGGCGGTTCATCGCTCCGGTGCGGTTGTCCAGCGCCCGCTGGACGCGGCTGACCAATCCTTTCACGCTGCCGGCAAACTTCACCGCGTTGGTGATCGTGATCCGGCACTCGGTCACTGAGAACCTGAGCCGGACCTGGCCGCGCCCGGTGCCGTGTCGCGCAACCCAATCCGGGATTTTCGCGCCGAGCTGCTTGGCCGCCGCGTTCCAGCCGCTTGCAAGGACGCCCACCTTCTCCAGTTCCTTTTTGATGAACCCCGCAAGGCCGGCCACCTTGAACTTGCGCTTGAGATTGCGCTTGTTGACCCGGCCCGTTCGTTTGTCCCGGAACTTCGCGTGAATCTCGGCGGGATCGGTCCGAGCGTCCCTTGCCTTGGACTGTCGCATGATCTTGCGGATGTCTGCCTTGATCGCCGTCTCGCCCCCTTTGCGATTGGCTTTGAAATCCTTGTTGGGCGGCGTGATGAGGATCACGTCCCTTACAAACAATCGCGCCTGACCTTCAAGCACGACCCCGCGGCTTTTAATCGAGTTCGCCTCGAAGCGTTTCAGCGCCTTTCTAAACTCACGGTCATCGAATTTCAGGTCAGCGCTCATGGCTCTGAGTCCTCGTCAATTTCGTGAGCGGCATAAGCCTCAAGCCGCGCGATCTGATCGGTGGCATTCGGCATCGGCGGGACCGTCCAGCAGTTGGCGGCACGCAGCGCGCAGTGGTGATACTGGAGCGTTTCATCGAGCGGCAGTTGCCACAGGATGAAATCACGCGACCAGCCGGTTTCACGCGCCAGGGCGAACACGCGCGCGGCGGTCTGCCCCGGCTCTAGGAGTTTGGGGGCGCGTCTTCCGGCCTGTCATCTGGCTTCGGCAGGACTTCGACAAACGCAGCAGAGGCCGCGTCAATCACCCGCTGGATTTCCTTGATCGCCTGTGGAAACGCCTCCATCGGCAGCGTGAGCGAGAACGGCAGGATGTGTTCCTCGAAAAAGTTCTCCGCCTTGATCGCCTGCAACACCGTGTTCAACGGCTGCGATTGGATGAAAAGGAACGCCACGATCTGCTGCTGCTTTTCCTCGTCGTTGAAGGAATCAGGAGCCGCTTCGCCGGTCAGCATCGTGAGCTTCAAGCGCCGGCACAGGCTCAGGCTGCCGAGCGAGAACGGGCGCAGTGTGAGGCCCGCGATTTCCGCCGGAGCCTGGGTGAATGTCGCTTCGATTTGTTCATTTCGATTGGTCATATTCCGGTTCCTCCCATTTGCGGTTCTCCATGCTTTGCGATTTCGCCCGCGTAGTTGGCCCGTTCCCAAGCCGGCTTTGCCCAGTCGCCCTGCGGCGCCCGCTGAGGCTGCTCCGGTTCCTGTTCGTTCAAATCCATGATCGCCTGCGCAACCGACCAGATGCCAAGGGCAAGCAGGCCGTGAGCAGCAAGGAACAGCAGCCCGAAAAGGAACGCGAAGAGTCGTGTCATAGCAGGGCGAGGATTTTCTCCCGGTAAGCCGTGTCGCAGCCCTGCGGGATGAATGCGATCCGGTTGCCGCGACGAACCATGAACAGCGCCTTGTTCTCCTTGATCTTCTCGCGCAGGCGATTTGTGGTTTCGTGGAACCACGCCATGTAAGCGATCGGGTGATGCGGGTTGTCGAGCCGCCAGCGCGGGTCGCGGAACCGGCGCACGAACTCGGCCGTGTTGATCTTCTCCGCCTGAAACTGCGGCAGGAACTCGATCTCCATGTCCTTGAGGCACCAGATGGTCTGGCGTTTGGGATTGTCGCCGTCCTGATCGAGTTCGATTGTTTGCACGAACGGTTGTTGAGCCGACAACTGGATGCCGCTGGTGGTGGCCGCGGCCACAAGCGCCGTGTTGGGACTTTTCAAGGGTGGCTGGTCGTCCTTGAGGATGTGGAGGTGTTGCTCGGTTTGTTGGGATCGGTGGTCATAAAGGGATCGCGTAATTACGCGCCGGGGTAGTTGGTGCCGCTGTATTCGAAGCTGTTGAAATCGTCGTTCTTCTCCAAGCGTTTGAGCTTCAGGATCAGGGTCGTGCCGCCGGTGATGGCCGTGATGCCCGCCGCGCCGATGCCGAGCGCCATCGTCGTGTCGCCACGGCCCTTGACCGAGAACTCAATGATCGGGTCAAACGCCTGGCCCTGGCCGAAGCCGCCACTCAGATCCTTGATGACCTTCTCCTCCAGCTTCTTCTCCCACTCGACGGATTCGAGGAGGGTGCCGGTGGCCTGGGTGATGCCGATGTCTGCGGGTCCGGATGGCATGGGTTAGGTGAGGGTCGAGTAGCTCGTGGCTGTTTCTTCGTAGGTCGGAAAATCGTCGTTGCTCTCGGTGTTCTTGACCGAGATGACCTTGGCCACGCCGCTCAACGCGCCGGCGGTGACGACACAACGGAACGGTGCCGCGTCCCTTGATCGACACGGTGGTCTTGACCAGTTTGCCGGGCACAGCGCGGCAGGTGGTGCCGGTGGCGTCCTTGATGGTCTTGGCCTCGATCTCGGATTCGCTGCTGGATTCCTCGACGGTGCCGCCGGTGGGCTGTGTCAGACCGTAGGTGTTTGTGACTCCAAGGGTGGCGGGCATGGGGGTCAATTCAGGATGAAATGAATGCGGTAGCGGTCCTCGCCCAGGTTGGTGAGCGAAGCCGCCCCCTCAATGCTGGCGGGAACCTCCGGGGCCGAGAACGTGACGAGATAATGCCTGCTGCCGTCGCAGACCGGATCGCACTTGACGATCTTTCCCCCAACCTTGGCGATGGCTTGTTCGATGACTGCCGGGGTCATGCCTCATGGCGAGGTGTCAACTCCCGCGACGATCTCGATCTCGGCCACCCAGCGCTTGTGCTCGATGGCGGTCTGCGATTTGCGCACGAAATAGCCGCTCAATCTCAGGCCGCTGGATTGCAACGCGGCGGCAACAGCAGCCTTGTTCTCAAGCCATGCGCGAACAGCGGTCAGTCGCGCGTCATGCTCCGCGCGCTTGTTGTCGTAAGCCGGTGTTTCGAGCCGAAAGACCACCGTCGCCTTCCACAACGGCCCGACCGTGTGTTCGCATTCCTGGCAATGGACGATGATCGCCGCGTTCTCCGGCTCGTTCTCATCCCCGGACACGCCGGTGAACTGATCGACGTTGGCAAGCACCGGCAGCGTCACCACGGCGGCTAGGAAAGCGGACTCGACAGTCGTGTTCATTTCGATTGCACCGTGAGCGTGACCATCGGATAGGCCGGCGACTCGCTGACCTTTGCGATGCGATAGGTTTTGCCGTCGAACTGGATCGCGTCATGCAGCTTCGGTCTCGCCTTACCAAGCGCCGCCTTCGCGATCTTGACCGTGAAATCGTAGTCCTCGCCGAACCCGCCTATTTGCAGCGTGTCGGAAGATTCGATCGAGGTGATGATCGCCTTGTAAGTGCGCCCGTTCCAGATGACCGGTTCACCGATCTCGGCGACGATGGCGGACAGGTCGGCGGCTTTCTCGTCCTTGAGCGACATGCCCAGGGTGGGGTGTCAATTCGTCAATCCAGCAGCGATAGCGGGAAGGCCGGGGGTGTATTGAACTTGCTTATTCTCGCGATATTTTAGTAACTCGAAACTCACAATGAAGACTGCTGCGGCATGGCGGGGCTGGGCTTTTTTTCTGGCGATGCAAGCCGTTTGCGCGACGGCCGCGCAAATCTGGGTGGCGCCCGACGGCAACGACGCCGCGCCCGGCACGACGCACAGCCGCTAGCGACGCCGCAGCGCGCTCGCGATCTGGCGCGCCAGCAAATCAAAGCCGGGCGAGCGTGGAAGTGATTCTGCGCGGCGGCACTTACGAACTGAAAGCACCACTCGAACTTGGAGCGCCGATTCTGGAACGTCCACAGGACCCGTCATCTGGCGCGCTGCGACCGGCGCGGAGGTGCGTTTTTCCGCCGGACGAACCTCACTAACTGGGAAGCTGTTGCCGATGCCGCCGTGCGCGAACGCCTGGACCCGGCGGTGCGCGACCTGGTGCGCGAAATCGACCTCAAGGCGCAAGGCGTCAAGGATTACGGCAAAATCAGCGGCGGTTTCGGAAAGAGCGGCAGTACCGGCCTCGAATTGTTTGTGGACGACGTGCCGAAGCATATTTCGCGTTATCCGAACGAAGGTTTTATTTACATCAGCGAAGTGCTGGGCGAAACGCGGGTGAACGTGCGCGGGACGAAAGGCACGAAGGAAGGCGTTTTTCGCATCGAGGACAAGCGCGTGGCGCGCTGGGCCGCAGGAAAAAGACCCAATGCGCTCATGGGCTACTGGTTTTGGGACTGGGCCGACGAACGCCAAGAATTGGCAAGCATCGATCCAGAAAAAACTGGAACTCACACTCGCCGGTCCGTGGCACGGCTACGGTACGCAAGGGCCAATATTTCTAGGGCTTCAACCTGCTGTGCGAAATCGACCGGCCCGGCGAATGGTATCTCGACCGACGGAACGGCAGGCTATACCTGCTGCCGCAAGGGACGGACAAAACCGAGGCGCAGCATGGTCTCGCAGCTGCCGGCCCTCAGCGTTCGAAAAGGCGCCAACATCGTCCTGCTCGGGTTCATGATTGAGGGTGCGCGAAACGCGCGGTAAATCTATCCAATGCGAGCGCGTCAAGCTCGTTGGCTGCAAGATCCGCAACAGCGGCAAATGGGCGGTGCGCATCGAGGGCGGACGCAACTGTGCGGTGCGCGGCTGCGAAATCAGCGGGACCGGCGACGGCGGCGTCAGCGTCACTGGCGGCGACCGCGCCACCCTCACGCCCGGCGGCCACGTGGTGGAAAACTCCCACATCCAGGATTACAGCCGCTGGGATCGAACTACCAGCCGGGCATCAGCCTGAACGGGGTCGGAAACCGCGCCACAAACAATCTCATCCACGATGCGCCGCACAAGCGATGAATCTGAGCGGCAACGACCACGTGATCGAATACAACGAAATCCACAGCATCTGCAAGAAACGAACGATGCCGGCGCCATCTACGGTGGAACGACTGGGCTGCCCGCGGACACCTCATCCGCTTCAATTATCTGCATGACATTCGCGGCCTCATGCCGAAGGCGCAAACGGTATTTACTTGGACGACAATTTTTCAGCCGCCACCATCGAGGGCAACATCTTCAGTGGGGTCGAGCACACAATTCATCTCGGCGGCGGGCGGGATCACCAAGTGCTAAACAACGTTTTTATCGACTGCGCAAAGCGCCTGCACATCGATGCGCGGGGCCTTGGTTGGCGCACTTTTGGTTTCGATGAGCTGAAGAAAAAACTCGAACAGTGGCCCTACAAAGAGGAGCCGTGGCGCACCGCTACCCTCAGCTGCTGAACCTTCTGGCAAGACGAACCAATGGCGCCCAAGGGTGTGGTGGTGGCGCGCAACATCTTCGTGGATAGCCTAATGGAACAACGGGAAAGACGAAAGCCAAACCGTACGTGACCATGAAAGACAACATTCTCGACGCCACGCGCGCCTTGCTGGCTGGAGGAGGCGGACCTCCCGCATCAAAGCGGATGCTCCTGAAGTGCGAGGGATCGGGTTCGCTACGATTCCTGTTGAGAATCGGCCTGAAAAGAAGTTCCGGCCGCTGATTTCTGTGCATGCTGGCTGGAGCAGTGGAGTGCGGTCGTCCGGTGAATCCACGACCGCGCTGTATACAGCACGAGGGCTTGAAGTTGGTCGCAGGGGATGAACTCGAACCATCGGGGCCGGCTTATGAGACCGGCTTGAATCCCATTCTCCGCTGCGAAGCTGCTTACGGCTTCACGATCCGCTTGATGCCGTCGGCGAGCGCGGCCTTGAAGCCGTAGAGGCACTCGACGGTGACGAAGACGCGGTTGCTGCTGCGTCTCGGTGTAGCGCAGGTAGCCGAACGTGAGGCCGGTCTCGGGATCGGTGACCGCGCCGGCCTCGTCGTATCGGCGGCCGGCACGAGGTAGCGCATCGCCACGGCCATGCCGCTCGGGTGCGCGGCGAAGCCGACGAGCTTCTCGCCGTTCTCCGGCAGGATGACCGTCTCGTGAACAGTCGAAGCCGGCGAGCCGCCGGAGCGCGCCTCCATGATGCCAGGCTGGGCGACCTGCGGCACGAAGCTTTTGGCGACCACGTCATCGCCGAGCAGGTTCGTGTAGTAGGCGCCGTCGAGCACCAGCGCGCGGTCGCGTGACGGGCATCTTCGCGATGCTGCACGCCTCGCGGATCGCGAGCAGCTTCTTGTAATCGAACGCACTGGCCGCCAGCGCCGGGATGGCGGGCGCGCCATAGTTCGCCGCCGTGATCTCCGAGAAGATGTCCTGCAACACGTCCTGCGGCGAGCTGCTTCACCGCGGCGGAGACGAGCGTGTCGAGCACGTTGAACGCGGTCTCGGCGGCCTCGCGCGCGGTGAGATGGACGGTCTTGAACTTGTGCCGGTTCAGCTGCACCGGGATCACGGTGACGGTGGAATCGGCGTTCGCGGTGTAGTTGCCGGCGAAATCGCTCGATTGCGACGGCGCGCCGACGACGGGCACGCGCACGGTGTCGAGCTTGTCGGCCGGTTCGGGCGAGAAGTTGGTGGAGAACGCGCGCAGCGGCAGTCAGCGCCGCCATGAACGGCTGGAGCGCGCTTCTGGGCGACCTTGATGTCTTTGACGTTGGTGAGTGTGTTGGGCATGGGAGTGGTTAGCGGGTTTGGAGTGGTGGTTGAGGATCGGCGCCTGTTGCTGGGCGGTGAGCGAGCGCCAGAAAACGGTTTGCTCCTTCGGGTCGGTGATGGCCTTGAACCGGGCGACGAGATCCTCGGCCTGGCGGTCGCCCTTCGGCGTGACCGGGCGCGGGACCTGGTGCCGGTGGAGGCGACGATCTCGGCGGCGCGTTTGATGCGCGGGCCTCGATGTCCTGTTCGCTCGCTTCGAATTCCTTGTTGCGGGCCGTCAGTTCGCCCAGGCGCGCCTCGATTTCGCCTTTCTCTTTGGTGAGCGATTCGATGCCTGGCGTGCGGCAAGAAGATCGGCATCGAGCCGTTCGCACTGGGCCTGAAGTTCGGTGATCTGGGCGGTCAGCGTCTCGGTTTTCGTGGCGGCTTCCGAAAGAAGGTTCGCGCCGGCCTGTGCATCGGCTTCGAGCGACTTCACCTTGGCGAGCGCCTGGTCGAGTTGTTCGTCGACGGTGAGCATGATGTCCGTGTTGCGATGTCAACTTCGCGGCCGTCGTGACGTGCCGGCTGCGCAGTGTTGCAGCGCCTCGTCCCGGCTTTTCATGATGCCCGCCAGATTGAATCGCATCGCGTTGCGCGCGGAGAACGTCTGGCCTTCCATCGCCTCGGCCGGAATCTTCCGACCCCGCGCCAGCACCGCCGCGCGAAAGTCGGCGGCGATTTCCTCCACACCGGTCTGCAACCAGGCGCGCTGCTCGTCGGTGAGCGGAACGCCGGGCGTGCCCGCGCTCTTGAATTTGCCGGCGGCAAACACCTCGACCTTGATGCCGTTGCTTCGCAGCGCCTCGGAAGTGTCGATGACCGGAAGGATCACGCCAATGGAACCGACCCGTGCGCTCGGGGTCACGTAGATGGCGTCGCACTGTGAGGCGACCCAGTAGGCGCCCGAGCACATCAGCCGGCGCTGAACGCATAGACGTATTTGGCCTTGGAGCGTCGGCGACGGCCTGCGCCAGTTCCGGGGTTCCGTTGACACCGCCGCCGGGCGAGTCGATGTCGAGAAACACGGCCTTCACGTCGGGCCGCGCGCCCGCCTCGTTCACGGCGGCGATGATTTCATCCGTGTCGGTCGCCCCAAAAAGAATCTGCGAGATCAGGTCGGGTTTGCGGATGATCGGCCCGTCAATGGTGACGATGCCGACGCCGTCCTCGACGCTCAGCAGCGGCGATTGCACTTCGGGTTGGAGCTGGGAGGCGGCGCGCTGAAGAACGATTGCGCGGCGGCCACCATCGCGGCGTGGGCCTCGGGGGTGATGAGCCAGGGCTGTTTGAGAAAAAGTGCTTCGGCGGGTTTCACTCACCCGCCGGTGTGTCAACACACGCTTAACAATTTTCCTCGCCATTCTAACCCAATCTTAACATTGGGATTGTTTAACTACTTTGAGAAGAGGGCCGTAAGACCAATTTTGCGGAACTTCCCTCCTTTGAAGGGCGTGGGACAAACACCTCGCGCGACTTCGACAAAACATCAGAAAGAAAGAAACAACATTCGATTATGAAAAAGCTAACCACGTTCCTTACGGTACTTGCAGCCACCGCGGATTTGCCCTCGCCCAGGATACGACTCCCGCACCCGGCTGCCCCGCGCATCAAGGTCCCGGCGGTCACAAGAGCGCGATCCCGAGGCGTAATTCAAGAAGCTAGACACCAATAACGACGGAGCCGTGAGCATGGACGAGTTCAAGGCAAGCCGGATGGGTCAGAAAGACCCCGCAAAAGCAGAGGCCCGTTTCAAGCAACTGGACACCAACGGCGATGCGTCCCTGAGCCTTGACGAACTCAAGGCCGGACATCACAAGCCCGAAGCCAAACAATAATTCAGCTGATCGGTTCAAAACAGCGGAGCCATCCAAGAATCAAGACCTGGATGGCTCCCGGCTGTTTGCAGGCTATCCCGGCTGCCTCCCGCCGTCAAGCGGTGGCGGCTCTATGTTCTCGCCGACCGCGGGTGTGGCCTTGGTGCCGCCGCTCGGTCGCCACAACAATTCCAACGGGATCGTATATTCGGTCGCCAGATCGAGAATGTGCCGGGCGTTCTGCGCCCGCACGCGCATCTCGTCCTCGAAGTCCATGCCCAGCTCGGCGAAATGTTCGGCCAGCGTTTTGAGCCCGGCCTCGACATCGGCCCGGTTCTGCTGCGCCTCGCGCCCGGCATCGACGGTGATCCGGCGCGGAGTTGTCAGCGCTGAACCGATGCCAGTTCGCGCCAACGGCATCAAGCGCCGCGGGCAATCGCGTCGCCAATCACATAGGCCCAGACCGGGCGGATAACCGCTGGATCAGGATCAGCTGGCGGAACGAAAATCGCCGGTCCGCCTTGGCCACGACCAGCCGCACGCCCGCGCCGCCGATCTTGGACGAATCCGCCGCAAACTCGAACGGCAGCACGCCAAGCGCGGCGCTGCGTGGAGATGTTCAAGAAATCCGGTGAACGTCGGGCTTGGCCGGTTCGACTGGAAACTGTCGAGGGATTCGTCCGGCTTGAGCGCCACGAGTTTGCCGCCCATGATCTTCTGCAGCGCGCCGGGATCGCTTTGCTCATGCCGAGCGGCGGCGTTGCCCAGCGAGAAATCGCCGTCTCTCATCGAGCTCGCCCCGCGCGGTTTTAAGCACGCGCGCCACATCGGCGTTGTCTTTGACCGCGTGCTTTTCCAGCGCCAGCAATTCCATCTCGTCGAGGATGTGATTGATGCGAATGCTGGATCGTCGCCGGATGGCGCACGGCGCTGACCGATTCCGGCTCGAAGACATGGAGCACGCTTTCCGCCGGCAGATCGCGATACTGCCGTCATCAAGCAGCAGCCGGTAAAACAACGGCGCGCCGAACGCGTCCAAGCCGATGCCGTCCACGGTTTCGTCGGAGCCGGCCGCATCGCCAATCCGGTGCGACTCGATCAATTGCAGCACGGGCCGTTGTCGGTCGCGGGTCTTGTGGATGAAGTATTCGCCGTCCACATCGATGCCGCGGCAGACGAGCGACTGGCATTCCTCGAATGAAAACCGTCTTGTGACTTCGCACCGGGCCGCCCAGTTGGCGAAATATTCCTCGGCCTGGCGGTTCCATTCCGGATCGGGCGATTGCGCCTGCGGCTTGATGCCGTCGCCGGTCGAGTAGATCGCCATGTTGCCGACCAGCTCGCGCACGAACCCGGAGTTCTTGTGGAGGTAACGGGAGCGGCGGACCAGTTCCGATGCGAATGCCCGGCGAGAGATCGCGCTTCGCATCGCCCGGAGCCGCGCCCGGAACGCGGCCGCGGCGCGGCGAGTAGTTCGCGGATTCATAGGGCTGAACCAGGCGCGGGGAAGCAGCCGGCTGGCGAATGGACAGAAAGCGGTTCATTTGGGGAGATGGCCGACCACGGCAGATTGGGCGACGCGGCGGCGAGGGCCGTAGGTTTGCGGATCAAGGGCGCGCAAGGCGAAGGCGCATTCCTCCAGCACTTCCTTGATCGGCATCGAGAACTGTTTGGTGACGCTCGAACCGCTGTCGCCCCATGCCATGAGCGTCTTGCCTTCGAGCAGCATTTCCTTGGCTTTCGCCTGGATTTGCAAAACCTCGGCAACGGTGAAGCCGGTGATGAATAGACCTTGCGCCATGCCGGGCGCGGGGTGTCAACGGAACGGGGGGCGGGACTGTATTTGTCCGCTGGTGTGTTATAGAAATGTTTCGATGGCAGATTTCTACCACCCGAATGGACGCCTTGAGGATGAGATTGTTGAGCGCGGTCTCTCCGCAGCCGCCAATGCCATTCGCAAGTGTCGAATGACACCCGGACACCCGAGAAAGGTTCGGACTGCACTTCCCTTCTTTTTGGGCAACTATCCGGCAAGCGCTTCGTGGTTTATGTTCGCATAACTCTTGAAGAAGAAAGGGAAAGATTCCAACTGTCGAGCCACTCGATGCTGAAGCGATCGCGGGAGAATTTCATCGGCAGCCACATTGAAGCCACGATCAAATCAAGAAATCGGCGTTGAGCGTGTCCAGATAAGCCATCGGGCGCCCGGGTTTTCCCTTATAAAGAATTTGCATTTTCTTTGGACATGAGAAGAAATTGTCGCTCCATCTCCGACAGCTTGATATGATTGTAAGAATTAGCTTTGGCCCCCATGGAACTTGAACAAATAAGCGATAGCTGTTACGCGGTTCTCAATGAAAAGAACCGGGTGTGTGATGCCAACTCGGGTCTGATCAACCAAGGTGGGGGCGTCGTCATCGACACGCAGTCGGACCTGAGCCATGCGCGGCAGATGATCGAGATGTTCGGCCGGGTGTGGTCCAAAAGGGCGGACCGCGTGATCAACACCCACGAGGACGCGGATCACGTCTGGGGAAACCAGCTCTTCGAGGGAGCGGAAATCATCGCCCACCGCTCAGTGCCCGAGCGGATGAAGCACGTCGCCGAGCCGAAAGAGAGCCAGAAACTCCTACACGGCGTCGGGCATTTGCTCACGCGTCTGGTCTTGAAGGCGATGCATCCCGGCCTCGAGGCCGCGGGGGAGCAGTTGCTGGAAGATTACAATTTTGACGGGATCGAACTGGTGCTGCCGACGACGCTTTTCGACACCCGCTACGAACTGGATCTCGATGGCACGGAGGTCCACCTGATCTATGTCGGGCCATGCCATCAGGTCGGCGACACGATCATCCATGTGCCCAAGGAAGGCGTGGTTTTTGCCGGCGACGTGCTTTTCCGCAATTGCACGCCGATGGGATGGACCGGCTCCTATTCGAAGTGGTTCGATGCCTCGACCTGATCACCCAACTCGAGCCGAAAGTCATCGTCCCGGGCCACGGCCCGATCTGCGGCCTCGACGGGGTCAGGGAGATGAAAGCCTACCTCGAATATGTGCGCGACGAGTCGAAGAAGTGGTTTGATGAAGGGCTCAGCTCGCTGGAGGCTTCCAAGAAAATCGAGTTCGGCCCTTACAGCGAGTGGCGTGCTCCGGCCCGTCTCTACATGAACGTCGAGCGGGCCTACCGCGAATTCCGCGGCGAACCACCCGATGCGCCATGGGACTCGGCCGGCACCTTCGACGCCATCCTCCAGGTGGCCAAGGCCAAGGGAGTGGAAGTCGAGTTTTAGCGCATCGTAACATCGGACCCCAACTCAACATGCCCACCGTGAAATTCCCCATGATCCATGCCGACGCAGAGGGCGGAACGCACTTCGGCGTCAAGGAGTTCGCCGAGCGCGACGTGGCCCTCGGGCCGCCCCCCAACCCCGCCGGGCGCATGGGCGACTTCGGGGCCGTCACGACCATGTGCTCCTTCTTTGTTCCCGCAGGAACATCGGCACCCGCGCACAACGCCCCGCAACCCTACGTCGTCATTGTTTTGTCCGGCGAAGCCGAGGTTGTGACCAGCGACGGGGAGGCCCGGCGATTCCACCCGGGAGATCTGCTTTTTTGCGACGACCTGACGGGCCGGGGGCACGAGACGCGGGCGATCACCGACCTGCTCCTGGCCTTTGTCAACCGGACGAACCCCGCGTCCCCGGACGACAAGCCGGGGGACGGAACAAGCGCATGAATCGAAAGACATCCATGACACTTACCCCAACAACACTGGCCGGTCCCGCGACAGGCCTCAAGTTCACCGAGAGCCCCCGGTGGCACCGTGACAAATTGTGGTTCCTCGACATCCATGACAAGCGGGTCAAGACGGTGGACCTCGCGGGCTCCGTCGCCACCGCGCTGGATCTGCCGTTTCTTCCGAACGCGTTCGGACTCGCTCCGGACGGATCCCTGGTGGTCGGTGATGCCTTCCAGCGCCGGATTCACCGCTGGCAGGGCTCGGCCCTCGAGGAGGTGGCCGACATCGGCACGCTCACCCAATTTTGCCTCAGCGACGGCATCGTGGACTCCGGGGGCCGCCTGTACGTCGGGGACATTGGCTACAATTTCGTGGACCCGGCGGCCAAGCCCGTCGATACCTGCGTCATCGTGCTCGTGGACGCCGGCGGCAAAGCCTCGGTCGTCGCCGACAACCTCTCGTTCCCGAACGGCATGGTGATCACGCCGGACGGCCGGTCCCTCATCGTCGCCGAAACGCTCGGCCATCGCCTGAGCGCGTTCGAAATCCGGACGGACGGAACCCTGGGCAACCGCCGCACCTGGGCGCAATTGCCGCCATCCATAAGCCCGGATGGCATCTGCCTCGACGCCGCAGGAGGCGTGTGGTGCGCGAATCCGGAGGGTGAAGACAGTGTGGTGCGGGTTTGCGAAGGTGGAAAAATCACCGACCGCATCCGGGTCGCCACCCACGCCTATGCGGTGATGCTGGGCGGACCACTGCGGCGGCACCTCTTTATCTCCACCTCGGGCTCCCACGATCCGGCGGAGATCCACCGCAGCCCGACAGCGAGCATCGAAGTTCTCGAAGTCGATGTGCCGGGCGCGGGACAGCCTTGATCCGATTCCAATCAACGAAAAATATAAACCATGAAACTCATCCGTTTCCTCACCGCCTCCTCGCCGGATGGCATGTTTCGGCACGGTTATCCAAGGGCATGCCGTCTCCTTTGCGACGCTGCAAGGCAAGGCCGGGATAAGCCACCCCACACTTCACCGACAGCCGGTCCTATCTCGCCCACCTTCCCGCAAGCGAGAACGCACGCCCGGGAATTGCTCGCGTGGGGCGAGCAGCACTTTGCTGAACTCGCGGCGGACGAGCGGCCATCGCTCGACACGGTCCGTTGCTGGACCCCGTGGAGGTCGCAGCCCTGTTCGACTTCGGCCTGACCCCGCGCCATCTCAAGAACTCCGCGGATGTCCTCATGAAGTATGAGAAAGACAACCCGCAGACGGCTCCGCTGCTGCAGGCCTTTGCCAAGGCGGTGATGTCCCCAAAGCCCAAGGCCGTGCCAGGCCATCCGGAGGCTCTTTCGTATTACAAGTGCAACATGAACTCCATCGTCGGCGATGGAGAAACCGTGCCTTGGCCGGCTTACACCTCGCGGCTGGACGTCGAGCCCGAGCTGGCCGTCGTCTATGGCAACGAGAAGCAGCCGGTGGCGGGCTTTTGCATTTTCAACGACATTTCCGCCCGCGACGTGCAGGCCACGGAGTTTGTCGGCGGATTCTGTCTGACGAAGGACATGGCCAAAGGCAACCAACTCGGCCCCTTCCTCGTCACGCCCGACGAGGTCGGCGATCCCTACAACCTCAAGGTTCAGGTCGTGGTCAACGGGCAGGTCAAGTATGAAGGCTCAACCTCCGAGATCAGCCACAAGGCGGAGGATGTGTTCGCTTGGTTGAGTTTTATTGGGCCGATCAAGTCCGGCTCCGTGATGGGCTTCGGCACCATTCCCGACTGCACCGGCTGCGACCACGATGACTTCATCGACCCCGGCGCCGAGATTCAAGTCCGCATCGAACGGCTCGGCACGCTCCGTTGCCGTTTTGCCGAACCGGCGGGCAAACTCCTGCCAAGCCGCTGGCCGGTGCGCGAGCCTCTGCAAAAATACCACTAACAACGCCACATGGGCCGGGAGTTCAGCGCCGGGCTACAAATAATCCATCGGCATAGTCTGGCCGGAGATCAAGCGGGCTCTTGATTTTCGCCAAAGACCGCGGCCGCGGTTTTGACCGCTTCCAGCGCAGCCGGGAAACCGGCGTAAACGGCCATTTGCAGGATGATCTCCAGGATCTCATCGCGGGTGCAGCCGACGTTCAACGAGCCCCTGATGTGATCTTTCAGCTCGGCCTGCGCGTAGCCGAGCACGGTCAGCGCTGCGACGGTGAGCATCTCGCGCGTCTTCAAATCCAGACCCGGACGGGTATAGACCTCAGCGAACGGAAATTCGACGAGCAGGCGGGCCAGTGCCGGGTTGTTGGCGGAGAGACCCTTCAGCGCGGATTCAATTCCGGGGCCGAAAATTGCCCGCATGGTCTCCAGCCCGCGATCATATTGAGTGTTGTCTTGTGTCATAGTGGTAGCCTGCGCCTCATGGAGCGCTGGCGATGAACTTCGGACCGTGCTCTCTCGCCCGGCACCGCCACCTCGACAACCTGGAGCCGACGCTCGGGTCTCGCTGAATTTCCTGCGGATCTTGTGATCCTGACGCGTAGATGAAAAGGTGCCTCCGCTTGCATCTTAACAACTTAACCGCGTAGGCCGTGGGTGTCCACCTTGATCCGATCCGTAATCACGCCGGGAACGCAAGGAACCGGGCTCCCCTCGGGATCTTCGGAATGGGCGAGCCGGCGCACGGTCCGAAGTTCATCGGCAGCGCGCATGCCGTGACATTTGGGCGCGTCCTAGCCTGCTGCCTCTGGCGGTTTACGCCT
>CAVVUC010000003.1:0-750293 GCA_963751395.1 uncultured Verrucomicrobiae bacterium
GGTTGTGGCTTTGGTGTCGTTCGTCATGCGCGTTTTTTAATTCGCGCCCCCTTTAGCAAACCCGGTGCCACCAGATCCCCGGCTGGCAGACAGCCACCCGTTGTGCCTGCATTTCAAAGGGTTGCGTCCGCTTATTCTTTAAGCCGGAATTTCAGCGCCCACCGCCATCCTACCTTTCGGTAATTTCGCCGCTTGCAGGCTACATCTTTGTAGCCAGCCGCACTGTAGCCGGCCACGTTGATGCCGGCGGGTTTTGCGAAGCCACCAGGCCGCGCCAGCGTCCGCAGCTACAGCAGATTGCAGGCGGCGGCTCTTACCTCCGCTCGAAGCGGTCGTCGGCTTTCGGAGCGCTCCCGGACACTTCGTTCATCCAGCCGCACCGCTGCGCGGGATGGTTGTCGTATTGCGGGATGTAGGGTTTGATGTCGAGCAGCGGCGTGTCGTCGAGAATGTCCACGTCGGCGATGCGCAAGGTGTCGCCGTCAATGCCGAGCAACCGCACGCATGAGAGGCCGATCGGGTTTGGCCGGGCCGGGGCGCGCGTGGCGAACAGACCGCGCTCGACGGTGTCGCGATACGGCACGACCAGCATCTTCGCAGCCGCCGCGCGATGGCACCAGAACACGAGCCAGATGCGCTCGAAGCCGGCGAGGTCTTGTAAGCCGGGAACAAACTCCGGCAACATTTTGATGTGCCCTTCGACTCCGGCCGCCATGCACGGCTGGATCGGCGTGCCGGTGGCTTGTGTGAATGGCGTATGGATGCGGCCGATTTCGATGAGGTTCATTTTAGTTCGAGAATCGGAATGTTGCGGGCGGTGAAAATCTCCGATGGCGTGCCGTGCCGGATCATCCGGCCACTTTGCAGCACGAGAACCTTGTCGCAAAGCGCGGTGATTTCCTCTGCCGAGTGAGAGACGTAAAGGATCGGGACCGCGAACTCCGCGCGAACGCGGCGCAACAGCGCGAGGCTCTTGGCTTTCAGCGCGTCATCGAGCGAGGCGGGCGGCTCGTCGAGCAGCAGCAGTCGCGGTTGTGAAAGCAGAGCCCGCGCAAGGGCGATGCGCTGCTTGACCTCCTCGAACGCGACGCGCGCGGCCCGCACCAGCAGCGGGAATGACATGATGCCGATGGCAATCACCACCGCGCGCCATGTGAAGACGATTTCGAGTCCGAATGTCTTTTCGACGAACGACCCGACCGCACCGCGCCGCCCGAGCAGCTTGAGCAGAATCAGGCCCGTCGCGACGGGCGGCATCACGAGCGGCAGCGCGACAAGCGTTTCGACAAGCGTTTTGCCCGGCCATTTCGGGCGGGCCAGCAGCCACGCAAGCGCGGTGCCGAACGGAAGGATCATCAGCGTGCTCAGCACCGAGACGCCGAGCGTGAAGCGAATGATCTGCCACTCCTCCGGGGCCACGTTAGTCCACGCCGATCATGACGCTGGAGGCTTTGATGATGGCGTAAGCAGTTTGACCCTTCTTCAACTTGAGCGAGCCGGCTCCCTCGCTGGTGATGGTGGAAACGATCTCCACTCCGGGCGCGATTTCGAGCACGTCCGGTGTGCTGACGGGCCCTTTCTTGACGGTTTTGATTTTTCCTTTGAGGACGTTGCGGGCGCTGATTTCCATAAGATTTCCGGTCTGTGGATTTCGGTTTGCAAGCCGGAGAGTTCACTTTTTTTCTTCGGCTGGCAAGAGGATGAAGCCCCGGCGGACAAAGACTTCTCCAGCCCCGGGGCCCGCGAGGTGTTCGAGAAACTTCCGGGCCGCCTCCGGCTGCTTTGAATCCTTCACCAGCGCCAGTGGGTAACTGATCTTCGGGCCGTCTTTCGCGGCCACTTCAAATGCGACTTTTACCTTTTCCAAATGGCGGCGTCGGTCTTGTAAACGATGCCCGCATCGACGTTCCCCGATTCGACGGCGGCCAGCACCGCGCGGACATTTTCGCACGGCACAACCTTCGCTTTCACGGCGGGCCACAGTTCCAGCTTCGTGAGATACTCCTTCGAGTAAGTGCCGGCGGGAACGGTCGCCCAGCGCGATGCGCTTCGCGCCCGGCGATGCCAGATCCTTGGGCGAAGCGATGGCGGGTGAACTGTCGGCTGCCGTCACGATGACGAGCAGGTTCGAAAGCAGGCTCCGTCGCGTTTCTTTCATGATCAGGCCCTTCTTTTCCAACGCATCCATCCTGGCCTCGTCTGCGGAGAAAAAATGTCCGCAGGCGCGCCTTCCTCGATCTGTCGGGCCAGCGGGCCGGATGCGGCGAAGTTGAACACAATCTTGTCGCCGGTCTTTTTTCGTAGGCGGCGGCAATTTCCTTAAGCGAATCCGTGAGGCTGGCGGCCGCGAAGACACAGACTTCGGCGGCGCGAAGACACAGACTTCGGCGGCGCGAAGATTGGAAGCCGGCAGCGCGGTTGCGAGCAGCAGGCCAACGGATAGAGAACGGATGATGTTTTTCATGGCAGTATGGTTTGCGTTGGTGAGTTGATGCTCATCGTTAAGCACTAAAAAAAGCGGGATGCGAGTCAACCGTAAGCGGGTCACCGAGCGCCTATTGACATTCACGTTCATAAACGTCGTATCCCCCATTCTCTGACGTTTATGACGCAGCCTTGAGGGGAGGGCGTTGCCGGGATTTGGCCCAGGCTTCGGGGGTCACGTCCTTGATCTGCCAGTTGGTCCTTTTTGGCAGGCGGGTAAGGACGTCGTGCAGGTAGCCCGACTTTCGCAACTGGGGAGGAAGACCAGCGATTTTCAGCCCTCCGAGGCCCGCCGACCCGCATAAATACAGGGGGTTGGTTTCAAAAGTGCGCTGAGGGGAGACCCAGGCTCTTCCCAACATGATTTTTGTGACTACCATGCGAAGGCGTCATGTATTTGAAATGCAATCGGCGCAGAAAAGACGGCAAGGAACACCGCTATTGGAGCATCATGGAAAACCGGCGGTGCGCCGGGGGGAAGATGATCCAGCGGCCGGTATTGTATCTTGGGGAAATCAACGACAGCCAGCGCGAGGCTTGGATTCGCACCATTGAGGTCTTCGACCAGGAGCGCGGCGAACAGGGCAGCCTGGCGCTGTTCAGTTCGGATCGGGAGATCCCCGCGACGGTGGCCGACGCGGTCGGGGTGAGGCTCTCGGAGTTCGTGCTCAAGCGTCCGCGCCAGTGGGGGGCGTGCTGGCTGTTCACCGAGCTGTGGGGGCAGTTGGGGCTGCGGGAGTTCTGGCGCGAGAAGCTGGGGTGCTCGCGCGAGGGCACCGATTGGGAACATGCGCTGGAGGTGTTGGTGGCCGGCCGGCTCATTGCTCCCGGCAGCGAATGGCACCTGCACCGCCACTGGTATGCCAACACGGCGATGGGCGATCTGCTCGGCGAGGACGACGCGATTGCGGCCAAGGACAAGCTCTACCGCACGCTCGATCTGCTTCTGGAGCACAAGGGGAAGCTTTTCGATCACCTCACCGCGAAATGGAAAGACCTCTTCGGGGTCCAATACGAGGTCCTGCTCTACGACCTGACGAGCACGTATTTTGAGAGCGATCCGCCGGAGGAAAAAACCGGGCTGCGCCGCTTCGGATACTCGCGCGACAAACGTTCCGACTGCGTGCAGGTGGTCATTGCCTTGATCGTGACTCCCGAGGGCTTTCCGCTGGCTTACGAAGTGCTGCCGGGCAACACGGCGGACAATCTGGTGGGGACGCCCAAAGGCCGGGCAGGCCAAAAGCGACTCGCCCGCCGGCTGGCGACTGGTGGAGGCCGGGGTCAGCCCGGAGGGCAAACTCGCTTGCTCCCTGCGCAAAAAGAAACTGCGGGAAGCCCGTCGCCGCGAAGGCCGCTACCCGTTCGACTCCGCTCAGGGCAGGCTCTGCTTCGCAGCAACCTCTGCGACAAAGACCCCGCCGTGCTCTGGGGGCTCTACATGCTGCTCACCCAAATCGAAGAAGCCTTCCGCAACCTCAAAGGCGACCTCTCCGTGCGGCCCATCCACCACCAGCTTGACCACCGCATCGAGGCCCACATCTTCGTCGCGTTCCTGGCCTGTTGCGTTGATGCCTTCGCCTCCCGGCTCCGGCACCCTTCGGGCTGCCTGCGGCAGTCTGTCTCAGGGCCTCCCGGCCCCTCGGCTCACGTGACCCTGCGGCACCGCCTGCGCAAACACGCCCCGGGACTCACCCCGCGCGCGGTGATCGAAAAACTGGCAACCATCCAGATGCTCGACGCTTACTTCCCCACAACCGACGGGCGATGCCTGATCTTCGCCCGATACACCCAGCCCGAAAAAGACCACCGCATGCTCCTGGATTTGCTCGGCCTCCAACTCCCTGCCCAAAAGCCGCCGCGTATCACCGCTGACTTGAAACTTATCAAAACCCAAGCGGAATCCATCCCGGCTCTGTAGGGGAGACCTTTGAATTGCCTGATCTGATTATCAGCAACTTGCGCGATCACCTTCCCCCCAGTTGCGAAAGTCGGGATAGGAACCGCGCGGGTTCATAGTCAAGCTGCTCGCTGACCTCCGCTCCAATGAAGCGCCAGGAGTCCGGCGAGGCTTTCACGGCGTCGGGCTCAATCACTTCTTCGACAACGGGTATGTCGGAAGGCCAGCGTTCCTGCCTGCGACTAACCCGGTGTAATCGGCCCTTGCAAGGGTTCGCCTCCGCTTCCTGGGAGGCGACTGCTTTTCCCAGCTCTTGCGTTTCCTGCTACAGTTGAAGAAGCAGTTCCAGTTGCTTGGGATCAACCTTCTCGCTCCTGGCTCCAAAGATGCGGCGCACCAGGGCGTCGCTTCTGAATCCAGGAAGCCAACGTCGGATACTTCACCCCGATGAACCCGGCAAACTTCGTCCCGCTCATCCCGCTGCGCTCGAACTCATCAAGCAACGCTTCGCGCCGATCGCCCGGCGTCTGCACCCGCCCTCGCGAGTCCGTCTTCAAAATCTGGTCTCCCAGCATCGTATTCGTCATAGCCCCTCTGCTATGACGGTTCTCACGCCCTCTGACTAGTGGCGCTCCATGGATCGCTTACGATCAACCCATCCCTTCAACTCTCCGCCTGAATCCTTGGCAACTCCCTGCCTGTCCTTGATTCCCTCTCCTGCCGGACTCGACGGTTCGCCACCAAAGCAATGACCCACATCGCAAATGGTCACATGGATCCCGAGCAAGCCGACAAGATCATGGAATTCCCCCTTCATTGGTTTCCAACCTGCATCATCGCACCGCGAACACCCACGCCGCGACCAGACTGGCCGGAGCAAGCACCGCAAGGAGTCGTTCAACAAGCGGCGGTGTGCGTTCTTTGAGCCGCAGCAAAACAGCAATCGCCCCGACCGCGTTCCCCGCGATGAACCCCCAGAAGTGCGCCATGTAATCGGTGTGCTCGTCGCCGACGCCGAGGTAGGCCAGAAAGCTGAACCCCGCGCCGATCGGCAGGATGATTTCCCATGAACGCACCTTGCGCCGCGCTGCCAGGACGGCGGCGATCTGACACGCAACGAGAATGCCGAGCGCGCCGAACACTGCGGTCGATGCGCCGATGGAAAGATGCGCCTCGCCCCGCCAGCCCCAGGCGTTCAGGCAATTCCCCAGCGCGCCGGTCAACAAAACCGCGGTCCAGGTCAGCCCCGTGCCAAGCATCGGCAGCAGGAATGCGGCGAAAAGCAGGCCGACTGCGATGTTGGCGCAGAGATGCGCGAGGTCCGCGTGCAAGGTCAGCGCAGTCACGGCGCGCCACCATTCGCGATTGCGCAGAATTGCTTCGCTCGAAGCCTCTCCCTTTTCAATCCACCACGGCGGTGCGTTTTGTTGGACAAGAAAGAAGATGCCCATCACCCATGCGAACACGAACAGCGAAACGCCCGACATTTTTTCCGCTGGCGGCTCGATCCGCTGAGCAGGCCGGCTGCGCGCCTCGGCTTCGAATTTCTCCAGTTCGCGCGCGACCTCGTCGCGATGCCGGCTCTCGACGCAGAGCACGTATTCGTCGCCCTCTCGAAACAGCCAGTAACCAAACCCGAGCGACAACACCACCAGCGACCGCTCGTTTGCCTCGGTCATCAACGCATAGCGGCCGACCTCGATCAGTTCGCGCGTCTCGCGCCTTTCGTCGGTCATCTTCTCGCTAAAATCGAGCAGGCGGCCATCGGTTTACTTCCGTGTCGCCAGCAGCAGGTTGGCCGTCTTCGGATTCCACGCATAGCCCGCGCCGAAATCGAGCGGCTTCTGCGCGATTCGGGAATACACGGCCGCCATTTCCGGCTGATAATGCTGTTTGAAAAGATCGAGCGGCGGGGCATAGGCGCCGTAGAAGCGCATGCTCCATTTCCCTGCATCGAAGTAACGCAGTGGAATGCCGGAGTCGTCCTGGAGAATGATCCTGCTGCCATCGAGGATCGCATTGCGGATCGTTGAAAAATCGCCCGTGTGCATCAGATACGACGCGGCTTTCACGTAGGTCGCGTAAATGTTGGCACCCCTCAAAAAGGCCAGGAAACCGCCGTTGCCGCGCAGCGCCCCGTCCGAGAGATCCACAGAATAGTAGAACAGCACCCGCTCGCGCGTCTCGCCCGCATGCGAAAAGCGAATCTCCACGCCGCGATGCAGTTGTGTGACACTGCGGATGGAGTTGTTCCCGCGCGCCAGCATGATGTAGAGGATCGGCAGCGTGCCGCTGAGCGAGTTCGCAGCAAGGCCGACCCGCATCTCTTTCGTCACGAAATATCCGGCCTTGAACAGCGTCGCGAACGAACTCTCCAGGCCATCGAGCGCGGCGCCGAGCGACCGGATTTTCCCCGTGGCCGGAATATCACCGACCGGCTCCAGTCCACACATAATGTAGGTGGAAGCGCGCGGGAAAAAATTGCTCATGTAGATGAAGTCCGGCCCGCTGAACGGGTAGAAAACCGTTCCCGAACCCGACGGCAGTTCCGCAGCGCCCCATGCCCGGACCTTTTGCATGCGCAGCGCATCGAAGCGCGCCCATTTCAGATCCATGCTCGACGCGTAACGCTGCCACTCTCCGGCCGATGCCAGGCTCGCGAGAAACGAACTCTGCTGCGGTTGCATCCCGGCGAGGAACCTCGCCATGTCGTTTGGCGAGGCATCGGACGGCACCGCCTTCGCTGCCGGAACATTGACCTGGGCAGCGATGCGCGGGGAACCCAAAAGCGAGACAAGAACGGCCAACACGATACCGGAAGCAAAATGTTTCATAAGCGAATATGCCGGAAACATTCGTCTTTTGGCCCGCTCCCTGCAAGGCGGACCCCGCCGCCTTTCCAGTGTTCGAGGTAAACTTTTCGGCTGCGATCGATCAACTCGAACAGCGGTGTGTCGTAGATTTTTTGCAGATCGTCGAGCTTCATGGGGTTAGGAAACTAGGATTTGGAACAACAGGAAAGCGGGAAAAGTGACGAATGACGAAACCCGAATGACGAATGACGAATGAAAACCGAATGGCCAAATGACGAAGCCTCCGGTCGGCACATATTCGTCATTCTGGCTTCGTCATTATTTCGTCATTCGTCATTCGTCATTCGTCATTCCTTCAGTTCACCCACTTGCCATTCGGGCTTGAGAACGATCGGGCTTTGCGAGGACGGTGGAACAATCAATCTCGGAAGCGGCCGATCAATTCTCACCATCGGCAGCGGGAGCGCGCAGAGAGGAAAATCCGCCCACCCGCGCAGAATGCCAAGATCGGTGTCGCATTTTACAATATTGGTCTGTGCTTGCAGGCATGAACACGGTTCTATAGACGACTGTGCAAACCGTGGCCTCCATCAAGAAAACCTCGAATTACCGTTCGCCCGTCGCGCGGAATGCCCGGTTTCCCGGGCTTGCCGGTCACCGGCTGCCGCCGTGGAGAGTTTAAGGAGAATTTGATGATCACCCTGCAATCGCTGAACGACATTTTTCAAGGCATCTCAACGATGTTCGCGGTCGAGCCGAAGCTCGCCATCGCCCGCATTGGTCTCATCCTGCTTGGCTTCGTGCTCATTTTCCTCGGGCGCAAGGGTGTGCTGGAAGCGCTCATCATGATCCCGATGGGCCTGGGCATGTCCACCATCAACGCCGCCGTCATGTTTTTCGACCCGCTGAAACTGCATGGCGGCGTCGGCAACATCTTCATCGAACCGCAAGCCGGGGCGGACCCCGTGAACACGGTGCAGAACGCCGCCGACCTGATGGCCATCCTCCAGATTGACTGGCTGCAGCCGATTTACACCTTCACCTTCAGCAACGGTCTCATCGCATGCTTTGTTTTTCTGGGCATCGGCGGTCTGCTCGACATCGGTTTCGTGCTGGCCCGGCCGTTCACCAGCATGACCCTGGCGCTGTTTGCCGAGCTGGGCTCGTTCCTGACCATTCCGGTGGCCACCAAGTTCGGATTCACACTTCCGGAGGCTGCGGCCATTTCCATCGTCGGCGGCGCGGATGGTCCCATGGTGTTGTTCACCTCGCTGAAACTGGCCCCTCATCTGTTCGTTCCCATCGCGGTGGTGGCCTACCTCTACCTCGGGCTGACTTACGGCGGATATCCCTACCTGATCAAGTTCATGGTGCCGAAACGGCTTCGCGAAATTCCGATGGAACCGCCGAAGAACCAGGTTCAGTACTCTTCGTTCGAGAAGATGGCCGTGGCCACCATCATGTGTGTGGTCCTTTCGTTCCTGCTGCCCGTGGCCGCGCCGCTGATCTTCTCGCTGTTCCTCGGCATCGTCATCCGCGAATCGGGCATCAAGCAGTTCCAGGACCTGATCAACGGACCGATCCTCTACGGTTCCACCATGTTCCTTGGGCTGGTGCTTGGCATCCTCTGTGACGCAAACACCATCATGGACCCGAAAGTCCTGCCGTTGCTCCTGCTTGGCTGTCTGGCGCTCCTGCTCTCCGGCATCGGCGGCTTGATCGGCGGTTACTTCATGTATTGGGTGACTGGCGGCAAGGTGAACCCCGTCGTCGGCATTGCGGGGGTGAGCTGCGTGCCCACCACCGCCAAGGTCGCGCAGAAGGTCGTTTCCAAGGACAATCCCCACGCCGTCATCATGCCGGCCGCCCTGGGGGCAAACATCAGCGGTGTCATCACCACCGCGATCATCGCCGGTGTCTTTTGCAGTCTGTTCTCCAAGCTCGTCAAATAACCTCATCACGCCATGGAATCACTCAACGCCGCCCTCATCGCCTACGGCATCACCATCGTCTTCGCCATGGTGATCGCCTGCTTCATCCCGTTTCTGGGATGGTTTGTGAAAAAGATGAACCTCGATCGCGGGGAGGAGTCTCTGGATCTATCCATCCCTTCGTCCAATTCGATGAAGGAGGAGGAAGCCATCGCGGTGGCCATCGCCGTCGCCCGCGCCCAGCAGAAGCAAGCCCTTTGACCTGACACCCATACTTTTTGCCCATGAAAAAAATCCACTTCATGCTCACCGCGTTCCGCGACGGTTTCCAATCCGTCTTCGGCGCGCGCGTTTTCTCCAACGACTATCTGCCCTGCGTCGAGTTCGCCGCGAAGGAATGCGGCATCACGCACTTCGAGGCGGGCGGCGGCGCGCTGTTCCAATCGCCGTTCTTCTACTCGAACGAGAACGCCTTCGACGTGATGGACGCCTTCCGCAAGGCCGCCGGCCCGAATGCCAATCTCCAGACGCTTGCCCGCGGCATCAGCGTCGTGGCGCTCAAGGCGCAGCCGAAGGACATCGTCAAACTGCACGCCGAGATGTTCAAGAAGCACGGCATGACGACGATCCGCAATTTCGACGCGCTCAACGACGTGCAGAACCTGATCTGGTCCGGCCAGTGCATCCGCAACGCCGGCCTCAAACACGAGGCCGTGGTCACGCTGATGGAACTTCCGCCTGGCTGCCACGGCGCGCACGAGGTGGATTTCTACGAGAAGACGCTGCGCGGCATCGTGGATTCCGGCCTGCCCTACGACTCCGTCTGTTTCAAGGACGCCTCCGGCACCGCGCGCCCGCAGAAAGTCTATGAGACGATCAAGATGGCGCGGCGCGTCCTCGGCGACGAGGTGAAGATCGCGTTCCACTCGCACGAGACCGCCGGCACCTGCACGACCGCCTACAAAGGCGCCATCGAGGCGGGCGTGGATCAAATTGACCTCGCGCTCGCGCCCTGCTCCGGCGGCACAAGCCAGCCCGACGTCATCACCATGTGGCACGCGCTGCGCGGCACCGAATACACCCTCGACATCGACATCAACAAGATCATCAAGCTCGAGCAGATGTTCAAAGATGCGATGAAGGATTACTTCGTCCCGCCGGAGGCCACCGCGCGTCGAGCCGTTGATTCCGTTCTTCCCGATGCCCGGCGGCGCGCTCACGGCGAACACCCAGATGCTCCGCGACAACAAGCTGATGGACAAGTATCCCGAAGTCATCGCCGCGATGGGCGAGGCCGTGAAGAAAGGCGGCTTCGGCACCTCCGTGACACCCGTCAGCCAGTTCTATTTCCAACAGGCGTTCAACAACGTCATGTTCGGCCCGTGGAAAAAAATCGCCGACGGTTACGGCAAGATGGTCCTCGGCTATTTCGGCAAGACGCCCGTCCCGCCTGATCCCGAAGTGGTGAGGATTGCCGCTGAACAACTCAAGCTCCAGCCGACCACCGATCACCTCACCGCGATCGAGAAGGACACCAAGCGCGGTGTCGCCGCCACGAAGGCGATACTCGAAAAGGAGGGACTGCCGATCACCGACGAGAACATCTTCATCGTCGCCTCCTGCGAGGAAAAGGGCGTCGCGTTCCTCAAGGGCCAGGGCACGATTGGCGTGCGCAAGAACCAACCCAAGGACCGAAGCCCCGGTGGCTGCCGCCAAGCCGGCCGCAACGGCTGCCGCGGGTGCTGCTCCGTCCGCCTATAACATCGCCCTGAACGGTCGCAACTACCGCGTCGTGCTTGATGGCAGGAACGCCCTCGTCAACGGCACCAGCTACGCCGTGGACGTGACCGAAGCCAGGGCCGAAGCAGCCGCCGCGACCCGTTCCGACCAGCACCGGAGTAGGCCAGCCGCTTGATCACCCAGCTTCCCGGTCTCGTGCTGCGCATCGAAAAGAATCCCGGTTCGCAGGTGAAGACCGGCGAAACCGTGTTGGTCATCGAATCCATGAAGATGGAAAACGCCATTGTCTCGCCCGTGGACGGCACCGTGGCGGAAATCCAGGTCAAGCAGGGAGATCAGGTTCAGGCCGGGCAATCACTGGCCATCGTGCGGTAGGCGCTCCGTGCCGGCGGCGCGCCGCCAGACCAACCGGGGCCATCCTCGCGGGAAAAATATCCGCGTGACGCAGTTGCAGGAGGATGAAGACCGCGCCAGCAAAGCCCGGCCCGGCGGATTTCCCGGATGCGTTTCGGCTTTTGAAAACCCTCTACACAATGGGCATTAGCGGGAACTGCTTTCCAAGCACCTGCTGGCTCGGAGCGCGCAGCCATTTTTCCAAAAGCGTCGCGTACACGCTGCGGAAATCGACGTTGTATATGAGGTCGCCTTTGTTGAGCGTCGTGAGGCTCGGATACTTTCCGTGCAGGCCGGCCTTTACTCCACCGCCGAGCACGAACATCGGTGCCGCCGCGCCATGGTCGGTGCCGTTGCTCGCGTTCTGCGCGGCGCGGCGTCCGAACTCGCTGAAGGTCATCACCATCACGCGGTTGAAATTTCCTTGCGCCTGCAAGTCCTTGCAGAACGCCGCCAGCGAGTCGCCAAGCTCGCCCATCAGCCGCTCGTGCGTGTTGGGCTGGTTCGTGTGCGTGTCGTAACCGCCCTGGCTCACGTAATACACTCGCGTCGGCAGCCCGCCCGCGATCATGCGCGCGACAAGATTCAAACTGTCGGCGATCTGGCAGCGCGGATACTGGACTGTCGATTGAAATTTCTTTGCGATCTCGCGCACCTTGTCGGAACTCAGTTGCGCATCGAGCGCCGTGCGCTGGAGGAAATCGAGCGTGCTGCCGCCGTGTTTCTTCGCGCCGCCGATCATGCCGATCGAGCCGCCGTCGTTCGCGTCCATCAATGGGCCGCCCGCGTCATCGGGTTGATTCAACTGGCGAAACAGCGCCTCAGAGGATTCCGCCGAGCCGCCGCCTTCGTTGTTGATCCAGCGGTACTGTTCGGGTCGCGAAAAAGAGACGCCGGTCGGATTCTGCGATGCGAATGCCTGCGGAGTCGTATTGCCGATTGCGACGCCAACTGTCGGATCGGCTCCCTTGCAGCAACTGTCGAAATACTTGCCCAGCCAGCCGGCGCTCTCGTTTTTGTTCGAGTCGGAAGCCGTCTGCCAGATTTCCGTCGAGCGAAAATGCGAGCGGTTTGGATTCGGATAGCCGACGCCCTGAATGATCGCGAGATGACCTTCATCGTAGAGCGATTTGAGGCCGGTCAATTTCGGATTGAGACCCACGTAGTCGTTGATCTTCAAAACCCGATCGGCCTGAAGTCCAATCACCGGACGCAGGCTGTGGTAGGCGTCATCGGCATACGGAATGACCGTGTTCAATCCATCGTTGCCGCCTGCCATCTGCAGCACGACGAGAATCGGGCTGTCCTTGCCGGTGACTGTTTGAATCGCCGCGTCAGCAGCCATCGCGTCGAGCGTCATGAATGTCTTCTGCAAAAACACCGGCAGCGTCCAGGCCGCGGCTGCGCCGAGCATGGACGTGCGCATGAACTCGCGGCGCGTGTGAAGGGTGTTCGTGTGGGGTTCGATAATGTGGTCGTTGTCGCTCATAGTATTCGTCCTGTTCTTATTCGTATTCCTCCTCCTGCTCTTGTTCTTGTTCCTGTTCTCCCTACGCCCCTGCCGCCGGGACAACAGGAGCGGGAATAAGAACAGGAAGAGGAGCAAGACGTGTGGTCATGTTAGTTGAAACTGCGGGGTGCTCATCATGAGATGCAGCAGATCGCGGATCGTCCGGTCGTAGATGCTTCCGTTTCTCTCCTCAAGATGAGTCACAAAGGATTGCGTCTCGTTAGGGCTCAGCGGGCTGTTGAACAGGCGCACCGCAAGGTGTGTCACGAGTGCCTTCGGATCGTTGCGGAGTTCCGGCGGTGCGATTTTGGCGAGGTCGATATGCGCGCGATTTTGCACCTCGAAGCCGGGCCGGTTCATCTTGTTATCCGCGCCGGGTTTTCCCATCCGCTGCACGTTGAGCGGGCCGTTGCCGACGGCGAAGTTTGCGAGGTTGTAGCGGAAAAGTAGTGTCGAAGTGGTGATCCACGCCTTGCCACCGTCCCAGCCTTTCACGCTGGGCGGCGCGAACGGCACCTGGCCCAACTGTCGCAGCGCATTGATCGCCACGGGTCCGGTTGGCAATTCGGTTCCCAGGATTTTCGACGTGCCGACCATCCACTGCACCGGGCTCTTGACCTGCGAGCGAATCGCTTGCGGCGAGTAAAATTCCGCGCTGCGAAGAATTTCGCGCATCAGCGGCTTGATCTCGTATTTGTGTGCTCGAAACCTGGCGGCGAGCTGGCTGACGAGCGCCGGGGTCGGATCGTCGTACGCGAAAAACTCCCAGATTTTGTTCGCGAGATATTCCGAGCAGGCCGGCTTCTGCAGGATGCGGTCGATGATGTCATCGCCGCTGAAGTTGCCGGTTTGGCCGAAAAAAGTCTTCGGCCCGTTGTCATGCAGCAGTTCCGCAAAACGAAACGTCTGATCACGCTGATCGATCTTGTAGCCGGTGAACGCCCGGGCTGCCTGCTGGATGTCCTCTTCGGTGTAGTTGCCGATGCCGAGCGTGAACAGTTCCATCAGCTCACGCGCGAAGTTTTCGTTCGGGTGCTGCTTCTTGCTTTCGCGAGTGTCGAGCCAGATCATCATCGCCGGATCGCGCGAGATCGCCTTTGCCATTGTTCCGAAATTTTGAAGCGCGTTCTGCCGGAGCGTTTCGTTCTGCACCCACATTAGATACGGCTGCTTCACCTTCTGAATGCTTGTCGCGAAATGACCGTGCCAGAAAAACGTCATCTTCTCACGAAACGGATTTGGCGTCCGCTCCATCCGGTCGAGCCACCACGAAATGAGGCTCATCCCTTCCTGCCGATAGTCTTTTTGCAGCTCTTTGAACTTCTTCTTGCGCTCCTCCTCGGGAAGATTGCGAGCCGCTCTTCGCATCTCCACAAAGTTGTGAGGCACGGCCCAATCAGGTTTCGGAAACATTGCCGAATCGTCCGCCGCATCGACGAACTGGTTCACTGCACCGTCCATCCCGAGCTCGTGCAGCATCTCGATTTGTTCCGGCGTGCCGCCGAATCCGGCGCGATTGAGCAGATGCGCTGCGGTCGTGAAATCCCATTTTTTTGCATCGAGCGGAATTAACATCTTTGGATTAACCGCCTTCCTGCTAGAAAGTTGCCTACATTCATGCGTTTCACGAATCTCACGCGCCGCCTCGAAATCGGCGCCAATTGTTATTCAATCGAGACCGGCGGCAAGAAAATCGTGCTCGATAGCGGGATGCATCCGCGCAAGTACGGCGACGAGGCAACGCCGGATTTCGCGACGCTCGGCGACGACACCGTGGACGCGATTTTCCTCTCGCACGCGCATCAGGATCACCTCGGCACGATGCCCGTGCTCATGCGCCGGCAGCCGCGCGCGCCTGTGTTCATGACCGAAGCGACGCACCTGCTGGCGGCGATCATGATGCACAATTCGGTGAACGTGATGCTCAAGCAGCGCGAGGAACTCGGGCTGGAAAAATATCCGCTCTTCACGCATCGCGAGTGCGATCATGCGGTGAAGCGCTGGCAGAACTGCCCACTGCACCAGCCCTTCTCGATCGAGGGTGAACGACTCCGCGGACACGACGGCGAATTGAGCTTCGAGTTCTTTGATGCCGGCCACATCCTTGGCTCGGTCGGCATTTTGATCCGGTCGGAGGGACGCAAGATCCTTTATACGGGCGACGTAAACTTCGAGAACCAGACCATCTCGCGCGGGGCGCATTTTCCCCAGGAATCGATCGACGTGCTCATCATGGAAACGACTCGCGGCGACCATGAAACGCCACCCGGCCACACGCGCGAGACCGAGGAGCAGCGGCTCGCGAAGGCGATCAACAAAGCTTTTGCGCGCGGAGGCTGTGTCCTGATGCCGCTGTTTGCCCTCGGCAAGACGCAGGAGATGCTCGCCATGTTTTACGGGATGCGCCGGCGGGGTCTGCTCGCGACCGTGCCGACTTACATTGGCGGACTCAGCACGAAGTTGACCGAGATTTACGACAAGCTCGCTCACAGCACGCCCCGGCTGAAACATGAACTGCAAATCCTCGACGCGGTCGCGCCATTTGTCATTGCAGGGCGACAGAGCCACGACCCGCCCATCAAGCCGGGCCGCATCTACGCGCTGTCGAGCGGGATGATGACCGAGAAGACGATCTCTAACAGCTTCGCGCGACGCATCATTAGCGACCCGAACCAATCGTTGTTCTTCGTTGGCTACGCCGATCCCGCGTCGCCCGCCGGAAAAATCCGCGCGGCAAAACGCGGTGACAACGTCATGCTCGACCCCGGTTTACCTCCGCAGCCGCTGCTCTGCCACATCGAGACGTTCACCTTCAGCGGCCACGCGACACGCGAAAGCCTGCGCGCCTACGTGAACAAAGTCGCGCCGAAGAAAATCATCCTTGTGCATGGCGATGCCCCGGCCGCTGAGTGGTTCCGCAAAGCGCTCGCCGCGGACCTGCCGGAGAGCGAAGTCATCCTGCCTGAGCCGGGAACGACGATCGAGCTTTAGGCGCTGGGAGTCCCAACTCCACAAGCCTCCGCGGCCATCAAAATTCCAGCCGCCTTGTGCAGCGTTTCTTCGTATTCCTTCTCCGGAATCGAGTCCGCAACGATGCCCGCGCCCACGTGAAAGTGAGCGCGGCCGCCCTCCATCACCACCGTTCGGATCGCGATATTGAACTGGCTCTCGTCATTGAATCCGAAGTAACCAATGGCTCCCGTGTAAAGACCGCGCGGAATCGGCTCAAGCTCGGCGATGATTTCCTTTGCGCGCTTCTTCGGAGCGCCCGTGATCGAGCCGCCGGGGAAGCAACTCCGCAGCGCAGTCACGTGATCAACGTCCTCGCGCAACCGGCCTTCCACCGTCGAGACCAGATGGAACACCTGCTCGTAGCGCTCGAGCTTGAGCAGTTCCTTCACGCACACACTTCCGTAATCGCAAACCTGGCCAAGGTCGTTCCGCTCGAGATCGGTGATCATCACGAGCTCGGCGATTTCTTTCGGTGATGTGATCAGGTCGTATGCGGACTTCTCGTCGGCGTTCGGATCGGCCCGGCGCGGCCGCGTCCCTTTGATCGGCCGCGTCGCGATGTGAGAGCCGCTCATGCGCAGAAATGACTCCGGCGAAGACGAGGCAACCACGCGCCCGCCAAGATCGAGATAAGCCGAATACGGGGCGGGGGAGTAATGTCGCAGCGCCGCGTAAAAATCCATCGGATCGCCATTCCATTCCGCGACGAATTGATGGGAGAGATTCACCTGATAAATGTCGCCCGCCCCGATATAATCCTGCGCTCTGCCAACCATTCCGCAGAAGTGCCGGCGGGTGATCGTCGGTGCGAATGCGAGCGGCGCCGCAACCTCGTGCACCGTTTGAGGTCGAAGCTGATCGGCCAGATTTCCCATCGAATGCCACGACTCATCAGCGTGCCGGTAAACCAAAACCTGATCGTAAATGCCGAAGCAGAAACGCGCCGTCGTACGCGACGCAGCCTGCCGCGAATCCCGACGGCATTCCGCGATCCACCTGATCGTTCATTCGCCGGCTCGCAACCAGCGCCCGCAATTTTTCCCAGTCCTCGTCCGAACTTCCGCTCACGACTTGCGACGGATTCGCCGCAACGATCGACAACGCATCACCCGTCTCAAGTGCGCTGTCGAAAAACACCAGTCCCGGCAAATGACGGCACCGGGCAGCGACTTCGAAGGGCGCGAGGTCCTCGAGTTGGGGCGGAGAGAAAATCTGGAGTCTGCTTTTCAAAGCTGGAGCTTTCTGTATGCTGCCGGTGTGACGATGAAAACGTTGATAGCACTACTTTCCACGCTGGTCATTTTTTCTTCCGTCCGTGCGCAAGAAACCGCCGCGCCGGAACCGAAGCCGGAAGCGATGCCGGAGAAGCCAGCCGCAACCGATTCCGCCAGCCAGCCGCTGGCCGATCCAATGTCGCTCATTCCGGAGACGCCGCCGACAATCGACAAGCCAGGCACTCCGTCGAACCGCGATCTGACCTCGCCCGTCAGAGAAACGCCTGAAAATGCGGCTAAGAATGCGACGACCTCAGCGGCGGCGGATGCATTGAAGGAGCGTATTCGTTTCCGCGAAGTCAAAACCCGGGCTGTGCAAAACGAAAAGGTGCAGGAGCAATGGGATCATGCACAGGCGGCGAAGACCGATCCCGAAAAACGCGCCGAACTGAAGCGTTATTACACGCTTCTCTACGCACAGATGCTCAAGATCGACGGTTCGCTCGCAGCGACAATCAAACTTCATAAGGACGAAGCGATCAACCGGCTCTTGCAGCCGAATGTTTACCCGAGTGACCGGGTAAAACAATAGACGCTGTTGGCGCAGCGAAGATTTCGGTTTGTGCTCGCGGGAACAGTCGTCTAATGTTTTCGTCAATTCACGGCGCGTTCGTCTAGTGGTTAGGACACAGCCCTCTCAAGGCTGGTGCACGGGTTCGACTCCCGTACGCGCTGCCACTTCTTTTTGCCCTCAAACCCGCATGGTTGCTTGCTTTGAGCGCGATGGCCTCAAATTCACTTTCCCGTTCAGTGTGCTTTCAGTGCATGAACGCGACTTTCCTTCACCACCAACGACAAAACTGAAAGGACACCAATGAAAAGGAAACTGAACCTCACACTCGACAAACTTGAATGCGAGAGCGTTGCGCTTGGCGAGCTGCTCGATAAGGCGACGGCGATCCTCAACCCAGGACCAAATGGGACGCTGGCCAACAAGCCCGCCTGGATTGCGCGCGTGCTCCTCAAAGGTGCTTTGAAAGCGGTCATCGAAGATGGCGAATTGGCCGTGCCGGTGAAAGTGACTCTTGGCGGCAGGCGCTTCCGGCACGAGCGCAACTGACTATTCCGCTTGCTCGCGGGTGGTCGTTGAACTTTGTCATACGACAAAGTTGACGATCCGACTATTCCGCTTGCTCGCGGGTGGTCGGGTAGCTTTTCCCGTCCGCGCCGATCCGGGTTGCGGGGATCGTCAGCTTGTAACTTGTTACTACCTCGCTTTGAATCCTGCTGACGTATTCCCGCTTGCATCCCACCTGCTCCGCAATCGCCTGCTGGGTCTTTTCCGGGAACCGTTGGAGCGCGATTTCAATCGCCCGCCGCTTGTCTCCCGGCTTGCGTCTCAGCCCGTTCGTTTTGTTCGCCCCGATGCGGGGATCGTCAACTTGGAAGTAGTTCCAAGTTGCCGGTCAGAGCGTGTTCTTCGGCAGGCGTTGGTCGAGGATGTCGTTGCCGCGTTTGATCTCCGCTGCAATATCGGTCTGCGCTTCGTCGCCAGGTTCCGGCAATGGTTTGGTAGCGGAGGCTTCATCAAAACGCGCCACAGGGCATCCTCGTGAGACGTTTTTGAGCGCGCGGACGGAAAAGAGCGATTGCGGCCGGGCGGGCCGGGGATTAGTCTCAGGGCATCGGATGATTCTCATTCGATGCCAGCCTGGTCGGGCGACGATCGGGAAGACAGGAACAAAATGAAGACGACAGTTCAGAGAACCGGACAACGCTCGTTGTCCTTTGACGGTGAATCCATCGCCAGCGCATCCTCACGACAGCACGCGGGAAAGGAGCGCAATCGCTGGCATGAAATCGAGGTGTGGAAGACGGCCACGGGCAAGTTCGTGGTCGGGATCGGTTACGAGACGCAATGGGAAGGCGAGGCGGATTTTGCAGATGCGATGGTGTTCGACTCGAAAGAACAGGCGGCGACGCTGCTTGAGGAATACATCTTCCCGAATGTGGCGAGCATCGGTTATCCGCCGGGAGCCGCCTACGGGGAGCGTCAGGCGCGGATGATGGCGGAGTTGGAGGAGGCGTTTCGTCATGCGGCGGGCGCGGTGATTCGCGCGTTGGATTGCGTGGAGGAGCTAAACTGAAGGAACAAAATGAATCACAATCCAGCACTTCAAGAACTGATCGACAGCCCGGCGCTGAAGCAGCTTCGCGCGGCACGGCAAGCCCTGCTGGACGACTCATCGCCAGTGAGCTTGGAGGAGGCGCGGAGGCAGGTGAACTCGGGGAATCCGAATACGCGGAAAGGATGCGCGAGGGGGACAAGTTCCCGCCCGTCGATGTTTTCCATGATGGAATCGGGTATTACCTGGCGGACGGCTTCCATCGCTTCCACGCGGCCCGTCGGTGCGCGTTTCTGACGATCCTCGCCAATGTCCACAAGGGGACCGTGGCCGATGCGGTCTGGTTTTCCATCGGGGCGAACAAAACGAACGGGCTGAGACGGAAGCCGGGGGACAAGCGCCGGGCGATTGAAATCGCGCTGCAACGGTTCCCGGAAAAGACCCAGCAGGCGATTGCGGAGCAGGTGGGGTGCTCTCAAAGGCACGTTGGTTCCATTCAGGCTGAGTTTAGAAGTAGTTCTAAACTGACGATCCCCACAACCCGCACAGGCACGGACGGGAAAAGCTACCCGACCACGGGGACCGTCAGCTTTGCAGTAGTGCAAAGCTGATCCTGAACCTCTGAGCGTCGGGCCTTGCTGATTCATCACTTAAGAAAAGGTGCTGGTTTTTACCGGAGAGCCAGCGTCCGGATGCGCGAGGGCACCGCGCGGCCCATGAACGGCGCGCGAGTGCCACCACAACAGTTGTCACAACAGCTTCGCGGCTTCCTCCTTGGTGAGTTTCCGCGTTTGTGGAAGCCGTTCGACGACGAATGTTTTCAACAACTTTGCGCGGTCTGCCGAGACGAGGAGTCGCATTGTTTGGTCATCGCATTCGAGGACGTCGCCCACTCGCGTGGTCAGTCCGCTTGCGACGGTCGGATGAAGAATTTCGACGACGTGTTTCGTTTCGGTGTGGACGAGCTTTTCCACGATGACCGTTCCTTCGGGATACGGGGACGGCGGCAGGGTTGGCGGCGGCTGCGTCCAGACGCTGGATTCGCCTTCCGGCTGCGTTTCGGGTGGGTTGGTGAGGTTCGGAGGCCGCACCTTCCAGACTTTTTCTTTTTTGGCCATAGGGTCGTTGGGTTGGGTTATTGCGCGC
Source organism: uncultured Verrucomicrobiae bacterium (assembly GCA_963751395.1). GTDB lineage: Bacteria > Verrucomicrobiota > Verrucomicrobiia > Chthoniobacterales > Chthoniobacteraceae > CAVVUC01. Next base: position 20,267 of record CAVVUC010000003.1, read on the forward strand.
CGCTGTCGGTGCTGATTGCGAAGCTGCCGGGATGAAGCGCGCCAACGTCCGCGAAGTAGTTGATGATGATTTCAATGGTTCCCGTCGCGGCGTAGCTGAACGGATTCACGAGGATTTCGCACGCATCGCCCCAGATCCCGATGATGAGGTCTTCCCAGTTGCCAAAGATCGCCTGGTCCGTGTCGGAGAGGTTGCGCGAGGATTTCGCCGGATAGCCCAGCACGGTGTTTTGGTCGCTCCACAAAAGCCCGCCGTTGCCGGAGCTGCGGTCCTTTTGCCGCCATTTCTCGCGCACGGCTGGCGAGGCCGCCCAGCCAAGCGATCCGATGTCGGCGTTTGCGTCGGCCACGGCGGATTCAAAGTCGGTGATTTTGGCGGTAGTCGCTGCACCTCCAAAGGTGATTTGGGCAAGGTCGGGCTGGTTCGCAAGTCCGGTGGGTTGGTTCGCCGCGCCAGTTCCGACAAGCGCGGCTTTGTCGAGCGCGGCGGCAAAGGCCGCGAGGAGGTCGTTGCGGACAAAGGCTTCGATGCCGCCTGCGGTTTGATCGAGAAGCTGCTTCGTGTAGCGCTGTGCGCCGCTGCATTGATGCGGGGTCAGGGTCAGGTATCCAAGGTTTTGGTTTTGGGTGTTGCACGGCTGATTTTCCGCGAGCCAGTCGAGAGTAGCGCCAAGAGTCTGACGGGGAAGCTGGAGGTCTCCTTTCAGACGGTCGAAGATTTGAGCGCCAAGGCCCGCCACAATCGATTTTGAACGGAGGACAGGCACAATGTCGCCGACGCCGGTTTGGACCGTGTTACCGCCCAAATACGCGCTGACTGCGGAGAGGCCGCGGCCCATGAGGATTTCCGTTGGAATGAAAAAGCCGTTGGCGTCCTTTTTCGTGGCGAAATGCTCCGGGTTCAGTCGCTCGATCTCCTTTTGCAGGATGGTGCTGAGGTCGGCTTCAAAGCAGCCGGCGAGCTGGCCTTTGTTTTTCGCGGCGTGGAGCAAGGCGCGCGTGAGGCTGTATTGGGTGCGGTCGTTAGTGGATAGGAGCATAGGTTTCTTGGCGGGGCTGGTCTTTTGTGGGGTAGGCGGTTTCGTGGTTCGGGTGTTCGGGGATGGGGACGGGCGCGTTGAATCGCTCGCGCCTTTTCTGAGGATCGGTGAGGGCATCGATCATCAATGGAATTGGTTTTTTCGGGGGGTCGTCGGTCATGGCAGGTGACGCCAGTTGGTTTTCCGGTTGGCATCAATGGTCAGCTCGATCTGCGCGATGGAGCTGGGGAGAAAAAAAGTCGCGCGGTTGCTCCGAAAATCAGGGATGACCAAGCCCCGCGAGACGTATTTTTCGAGTGTCGGCCGGGAGACATGCACGAGCTTTGCCACGGCTTGCGTGGAAAGGATTCGCTGCGGGTTTTTAAGATTTGCAGACATGCAACGGTTACAGATTATCAAGGCGTGTAAGCATTATCAATTCCAAAACAGTCAATATCTGGAAAAGAACGTCCAGATTTCTGAGCCGTCGAGCCGGCCACGTTCGTAAAGCAGTTGCGCGAGGGCGTTGAGAGAATTCGTTTCCCTGGTCAGGATGCCGGTTGCTTCGGCGGCGCACTCACGCAAGAACTTCTGGTGTGCTTCGCCGCGGCCGCATTCGCGGATCGCCGCTTCCTCCGCGTTGGCCGTGTCGCTCGCGTGCCCTTCGGGAGTCAGGCACCGGCAGCAGAAACGCGCCTGGGCGAGCCGCCCGGCTTCAAGGACAATCGCATACTGGCGGTTCGAGTAACGCGCGTCCGGGTCGTGAAACATGAGGCCGGCAGCTTCTTCGCCTGGCACCGCGCTCAAGTATCGGCAGAGAAAGCCCTGGGCGTGCGCGGCGAGCGCGTGGCCGGCCTCGTGGAAGCTCGTCACCATGCGCTTGTGATTATCGGAGTCGCAGCTCTCAGATCGGAGAGACCAATCAACGCTCATTCGATCGAATGGCGGTCGAATGCCAAAGCTTGCGTCCTCGATGAGCCGGCGCGCGCGCTGGAGGTCGTCGCCGTGTCGGTCGATGAAAATGGCTCTGCGTCGCGAGTCCAGCTCGTCGAAAAGCCGGAGCATATCCATCGCGGCAGGAATGCTCAGAGGTCTTTTTTTCAGTCTGCGGCGGGGGGATAGCGTCATCATTTTGTGGACATCATAGGGGGCTCATACCTAGCGTAAAATCGGGGGTGCGGAACCCCTGGGGGCATTTTGAGCGGGGAAGGACCCAAGCTTTTTTATGCCGCAGACTCCTGTTTTCCCCGCCTCGATCTCGGCTGCGAGCCTCTCTCTGAGTTCCTTGAATTCTTCCAACCCGGGCCGGCGCGCCTCGTATCCAAGCTCAGCCTGGGCATCAGAAATTCGTTTCATGCGGCATTTTGAGCGGGGAAGGACCGAAGCTTTTCCGTTGCACAGTCTGGTGCATCTTCTAACTTTTCGGTCTGCCTTGTCTCCGACTTTGCCTGTGTCTCTTCTTGGCGCGCTATGATCCTGTCTCGCTCAAACTTGTAGAGGAAAAAGAGATAACGGCTTCGATTCTCAATACCCTCAATGCTCTCGCACTCCAAGAGAGACTGAACGCAGAAAAAAGCTTCGTGGCATGCATCTTGTCCAATGTCTCTGTAGTCATTCATCATCACCGTCGCCCAGTACCCTCGATTCTCCTCTCCAACGAAATCAGCGATAGCCCGTAGAATCGCTTCATCGATCCTGACGTATTTCTTTTTCGCGCGCGTCCATTCGTCCGATTTGGAAAAGGAGCCACAGCTCCCCGATTCGTTTCCTGCCTTCGCCGGCTTCTTCGCACTGGGTACAAATGGACGCTCGCAGAATCCATTCGTGTCATTTGTGACATTTGTACCAATGGTACGCGCGCGCGTATCGAATGTTGGCACTGTGCCAACATGCTTTCCGGCCTCCACACGGCTGCTTGTTGGCAGAGCGCCAACATCCTCTTTGGGTTCGATCCTGCTGCTTGTTGGCACTGTGCCAACATGCTTTCCACCTGATGCAAGCTGCTGAATAACCCTCTCCTTGAGCGATGCTCCTTCGATGGCCCGCAGAGAACTGCCCGCGTGCAGCTCCTGCACCGTCAGCTCATCGGTGGTGACTAATGGAAGTGTGTGCTGCCCCGACGGATCGATGCCGATTCCGTCCTCATTCAACCGTTCAATTTCTGCCAGCGCGGCGGCTTCATCGGCAGCATTTCCACAGCTTTCCGGCTCGATGAGGACACCGGCAGAATGCCATCGAAACCAGCGCGCCTGGTTGCGCGGGCCTTCGACATGAAGAACGTGGCAACGAACCAGCTCAGAAATCCCATCGGTCACGCTGCCCTTGTCCATGCCGATCGCCCTGGCGATGTGGTGGTTGAACATCCTCACCTGTTCACGGTCTTTGTCGAAGCTCTGCGAAATGATGAATTCGCCAATCTGCCGTGCTCGTTTCCCGATCTTCCATCGGGCCATATTCCGTCGCGCTGCTTGCGCTAGATTTGAAAAATTGACTCGCTCGCTTTCTCCACTATGCTCGTGTTTCATTCGTTCTCATGTCCGTCTGGCGGCGGATTTGGGGTGTCATTTAAGCCCGGTTCGCAAGAGCCGGGCTTTGTGTTGATGGCATAACTGACTTGTCTAAAATTCTAATGCGCGGCGAAGTTGCGGGCGGTCATGAAGCGTTCGACAAAGGCGTCGAGGTCGCGCTTGCGGAACCGGATGCGCGGGCGCTTGCTGGTGCCGGTCGGGTCCAGTCGGGCGTGTGGAATTCTCGGGCGCGTGGCACCCTGCCGCTTGCCCTTCCTGCGGGCTGGCAGTTTTAGCCAGCCGTCGAGAGTCCGCAATGAGACGCGCAAGTACTCCGCCGCGTCATAACGCGTGAGTAGCTTTTCGTCGTGCTCGATTGTGCTGTCTCCTTCCATCGGAGACAAAAAAACCTGATTTTACAGCTATCTGCAAAAAGACATGGTTTGCATTTATATCCCCCTTGAACCTTAGCTACTTACTCTCAGAAAATTTGAGTCCTAGTGTGTCTGCGGCTTCGTCCAAGGTGGTGTTGGAGTAATCTTCCATTCCTGGCATCAGACGCACAACACGACGCCAATCTTTCCTGCTTACTGGCTGTTGTGGGCATTCCATGATGCAGCCAATTGCCAACATCTTGTAAGCGAAAAGGATCTTGTCCGTGTTCTGATTCTCGCTCGATGCGAAGAACCGATCTACAGCTTCGACCGTCTCGGCAACCTCCCTGAAAAAATTTCCGTCATAAGTTTGCAAAGCATCAAGGCTCCGCTCAAAAAACTTATTCCGCCAATAGTCATCATCTGTGGCTTGTAGCGCATCATAAACGATCCTCGCGGTTTCGCTCGATTTGCCCGTAAGAGCGAAGATATAGGCTTTGCTTAGTGTCTCTTCCGAGATGTTTCCATTTTCATCGCAGATAGAAGGGCAAAGCTTTCGTGTTATCCCTTTGGGTTTCACTTTGCCATCCTCACAACATTTGCAGGCTCTGCCGGCGCGATCGAAAACCACTGCGCCGCTTTCGTCTCGTCCACCAGCTCGCGGTAGTTTCTGAAAAGCATCGTGGGCGAATTCCCCATCTCCAGCGCGACACGCGCGGCATCCTGGCATTCCGCAAGCCGATAACTCGCGTAGGAGTGGCGCAACGCATTCGACGGCCAGGTCCCGAGAATCCCGCGGGCGTAGGCGAGCGTCCTCTCCGCGGCCTTCCGTCCCGATGGAAACACGAGGCCTTTGCGCCCTCGAAACTCGGCAAGCCATCCGGCAAGGTTCGGCTTGATCGGAACCAGCCGGCGCGATGCCGTCTTCGCCTTGTGCGCGCCGACAATGATGTGCCCGCGCTCGAAATTCACGTCGTTCCATTCCAGGCGAAGCAACTCCGCGCTGCGAACCCCGGTGAACGCGCCCAGGACGAGATAGAGCCTCGCCTCTTCGTCGGCCTGCTCAATCAAACGGGCGAGCTGGTCGGGCGCGAGGATTCCGATCTCCCCGCCGCGATCCGGCACGCGGCGAACGGAGTCCATCTGCGTTTCCCCGCGCGGCAGATAGCCGACGCGCCGCGCATGGGCGAAGAGCGTCTTCAGACTTCCCCGGATGTTGTTGCGGGATCTGGATGAAAGCTTTCGATTGTCCAGCCACTGCTCCACCACGCGCGACGACACTTCCGCGATCGGCCTTGGAAACTCAGTCGCGAACGGAAGCAGATGCGAGCGCAATGATTCGAGATAGCGACTGCTCATCCGGTCGCGCGTCTTCACCCCAAGGAGTTCCGCCACGACATCCGGCACCGGCACCGGCCTGCCCGCCTTCAGCCGCTCCTTTTCCTGCGCCACGAAGGACGCGACGGCCTTGTGCAACGGCACGTCGCCCACCTCACGCAGCGCCGCAATCGCAGCAAGATAGCTTTCGCGGTCGGAATTCGTCAGCGTCAGCGCGAGCTGACGGCCGCTCGCGATCTGCGAGGCGACACTTCGCGCCGCCGTCTTCGCATCGTCCAGGCTGGCGAGGTTGCGTGTGCGTCGAATCCCTCCCGCGATGTAGGAGAATGTGAACGTCGCATACGATTTGACCGTGCCGTCCTTGAGCTTCTTCCGAACGGTCGTGGCGTAAATCTTCACGGAAACGCTGCCGTCCTTGACGACGAAACAGGGGCCGCGCGGCTTTGGCTTGGTGGAGTTTCTTGTTGCCATTCAGTGTAATTCAGTGTGAAATGATTGCAGTTCTATGCAGCTATTTTACAACGAAGGCAAGAAAAAAAAGAGCGTCCAGCCCTTTATCTATGCGGTTTGCGAGGCGAAACCGCGAAATTGCCGATTTCAGGCGGGCACGGGTTCGACTCCCGTACGCGCTGCCATTTTAAGTGGCATTCCTCAAGCAGCTTACGCCGGATCGAGATTTTTCATCCTTCTTCTTCGGGCAGTCTTTCCGCATTCTCGCGCATGAAAACGAAAACTGAAAAGTTCCCTCTCAGCATCCGCCGGGGTTCGCCCGTGGTGAAAATTTACCGCGAAAAAGGGCGTCCGGCGCTTATTACCGCGTGAGTTTCCACATGCGCGGCAAGCGGGGCGGGCGCAATTTCCCCGACCTCGACAAAGCAAAGACGGAAGCCGAGGCGAAGGCTGCGCAACTCTCGCGCGGTGACCTCGACGCGCTGCATGTCACCGGGAAAGACCGCCTCGTTTACGGGCGTGCGCTGGAGGCCATCCGCCCGCTCGACGTGACGCTTGATGCCGCCGCGCTGGAATATGCCGCCCGTGGACCGTCGCAGGCGATGAGACGAAGGCAGATTCGGAACGCACAGGCAAAGGCTATGAATCCCTGCCGGGCATCGTGCCAGAGGTCAAAATCGCCATGCCGCCCCGATACAGCGACCGCGGAAACCAAGACTGACAAACGGCTGCGCCGAAGCCACCGCCCTGGCCGTTCTCAGGTGCAGGCGACATGTTCATTCCTGCTCCGCAGCCGCAGGCGGTGCCGGGTTTGTTTTGATTTTGTAGGAGTCAATGTCCGTTCTGTCCCCCTTGCCCTTCCGCACGAAACAGATCACGACTTCCATTTCCGGATCATAAGCCGCCACCATTTTGGATTCCTTGCTGCCGGCCCACGGCTTGAAGAGTTTGTATGCGTCCGCCGCCGGCAGAAAATCAAACGGAACGGTGCGGAGAACCTCATTCTCCAGCTCGCAGAGGACGCAGACCAAACCCCGCCCCTTCTCCTGAAAACCGTTCCACGCGCAGGCGGCAACCCGGACCCTGTTCATCCGAAGAAATTCGATATGGTCATCACGGGTTTTCATTCGGTCTCGCGGCTTCGGGGTGAACTATCCTCAATGAGATTCGCGGTAATGTGAACACCTGGTGCAATCTCGTTCCCATCCATTGGTAGGTGACGCCCTGGGAAGTTCAAGTCATTGCGTGAGAATTTTGATTTAGCGTCTCGGAATTCAAAGATCATTCTTGGTGCGCCCGTGAAGCGGGCGTCAACGCGGGTGGAAGTCCCGCCGGTGCAATTAGACGGTTCAGCACCGCAGACCGTGCCAACTGCGTCGCCGCGAGGCGGGGTGGGGAGCAGGCATGGAGTCGAACCGGCAGGTCGCAATGCACAGATGAACCACATAAATGAGCCTCGAAAAACACTCCCGGCAGCCGAGCCTCTCAAGAGTGGGCGAAGGCCGCAGAGTCGAGACCCAGACCAACCGTCGTGGGTTTTGACAATGGACCGGCGGGGTCTGCGTGGGCGACATGTCGCGAAGTGACGCGCGGGTAAACGGGGAGATCTGTCATGGCGGGTAAGCAAGACTCAACTGGCGGCACAACCCCAACAAAGGGGAAGGCCGTGCAGGCCAGGACAGAAGTCGGAGGCGTTCGTAGTAGTGATAATCCCGTGCCGGACCTCTGGTTCGGGCAACCCGCGGGGGAGCGAAGGGACGCCACTTGTTCCGCAGGAGCGAAGCGCAGGGAAGGACGCGGTGACGGCCCGCGAGGGCTACCAGCACCCGAGAAAGTCCGGCAACTGCAAATCACCCTGTATCGGAAAGCGAAGTCCAAGCCGGAATACCGGTTCTGGAGTCTATATGGAGAAGTGCAACGCGCCGACGTGCTGGCAGCAGCTTGGCGGCGCGTGAAAGCGAATGCAGGAGCGGCGGGGGTGGATGGAGTGAGCATCGAGGAACTCGCCGCCGATGCGCAGGTGGAAGCCGCGTGGCTGAACGCGCTGCAAGAGGAGCTTCACTGCAAAACGTACCGGCCCGCGCCGGTGCGCAGGGTGAAGATTCCCAAAGCCAGTGGAGGGTTTCGTGGGTTGGGGATTCCCACGGTGAAAGACCGCGTGGTGCAGATGGCGGTGTATCTGGTGCTGATGCCGATCTTCGAGGCGGACTTCCATCCGCGCTCCTTCGGTTTTCGGCCCGGACGGGGCGCCCACCAGGCGGTGGAGGTAATCCGGGAGGCATTGCGCATGGGCAAGACCGAGGTGGTCGATGCCGATCTGGGGCAATACTTCGACACGATCCCGCATCGGAAGCTGATGCGGCAGGTGGCCCGGCGGGTGAGCGACGGGATGATCCTGAAACTCATCAAAGCCTGGCTGCGCGCGCCGATCGTCGAGGAAGAGCAAGGCGGAGGCCGGAGGATGAAGGCCAACCCCTGTGGCACCCCGCAGGGCGGCGTCATCTCTCCCTTGCTGGCCAACATCTACCTTCATCCGCTGGATGAGGGCGTGAATGAATGCCGGCAAAAGCCGCGGATGGTGCGGTATGCGGACGATCTGGTGATCCTCTGTCGGCCCGGAGAAGGAGAGGGGATGAAGGAGCGGCTGGCTCGGTGGCTGCAAAGCCGGGGGCTGGCCCTGAACGAAACCAAGACCCGAGTGCTCCAGAGCTGCGCGAGCGGCTTTGAGTTCCTGGGTTTCACCTTCCGCTGGCAGCAGTCGAAGAAGGGAACGCCGTATGTGCATACCGAGCCGAGCGCCGGCGCAGAGCAGGCGCTCCGGGACCGGGTGCGTGAACTCACCCGGCGTCCCACCACCTGGAGAGCGACTGGCGAGGTTGTGCGCGAGATCAACCAAGTGACCCGTGGCTGGAGCAACTACTTTGCTTTGGCCCACCACCACCGGAGCTTCGGGCAGATGAATCACTTCATCGCCCACCGGCTGCGGCAATGGTTATGGCGCAAGCACGGGAATCCCTCGGGGAAATACCAGCGCTGGCCGGACCGCGAACTCTTCACCACGTATGGACTCTATCACCTGCCGGCGACGCTGGCGTAAGACATCGCAAACCGACAAAGGAACTCGGAAAGCCGGATGCGGGAAAACCGCCCGTCCGGTTTGATGAGGGGCGGGAAGCAGACGGTCACTGGCCCGCGGGCCTCTCAATCCGTCGCTTCCCGCCTACTCTACACACTCGGTGGGGGCTTTCGCCTCTATTCCGAAAAGCCCGGCGCTATTCCTTCCGGCCTTCGACCAGCCGCTCGAGATATTTCGCCAGCATGTCGAATTCGAGGTTGACCCGGTCGCCGGCTTTTCGCGCGCTCAGGTTCGTGACTTCGAGTGTGTGCGGGATGATCCAGACGGCGAAACTTTTCTTCCCTACTCCGTAAATAGGCCGAAATCGGTTAAAATCAGCCAAATAACGACGGACGCGGCTGTCTCGAAATTTACATGCTGCGTGGTGAACGCAGTTCATGGGGACTCGCTCCCAAGCTGAGGGCTTGGCAGCGCACACTCAACGGAGGATGGAGCGAAGCGACATGCCGCAAGCAGCCCGAAGGGTGGCCGTGGCAACGGCTCAGCAACCTGTGCTTCGCGGCGGGGGCACGCAAGTTGAAGGCGTTCCACACATCCAACTGAGCCATGTGAGCGATTGCCTGCTCGCGGCAGTTGTGCCAATGTGCCTGCCATGAAAGTGACGCTCACAAAAGAACTCGAAACGCTGGTGAAGGAGAAAGTGCGCAGCGGGCGCTACGTGGACGAAAGCGACGTGGTGCGCGACGCGTTGCGCGCTCTCGAGGAACGAGGTGAGTACGAATCGCCGGCACTCGAGACCGTGCTGCTGGAGGGGGTGCGCAGCCCGCACCGCGCCTACAGTCCGGCCACGCTCGACCGCGTGCGCAAGGTGGCCCGGAAACTGTAGATGAGCGTGCGCGTGAGCATCGCCGGGCGCGCGGAGGCGGATCTCGCGCATCAATATCGCTGGTATCTCGACAATGCTGGCGTCGAGGTTGCGGAGCGTTTTCTGGAGGCGTTCGACGGCACGGTGGCGCGGCTCGCAAAGCATCCGCAGCTTGGCCACCCAAGGCGCTTCCGTGCGCCGGAACTGGCTGGCATCCGATCGTTCCCCGTCGGCGGGAGCTTCGGAGTCCATCTGGTTTTCTATCGCGCCAGCCTGCGCGAATTATCCATCGAGCGCGTCATGCACGGCTCTCGCGACCTGCCGCGCCAACTGCTGGAACCGCCGGAGAGGTGAAAGTGTTTTGGGGACTCGTTCCCAAACTTCTGCGGTTTGGGAACTGCATTCTTTGATTTGGAACTCCGTTCCGTTCATCGCGACAACAGGCTGTCATGGAGGAAACAAAGTTTCAAGCCGACTCTGCGTTCCCAAAGCGCTTCGCTAACTTTGGGAACGAAAGACGAAACCCCCGGCGCTATTCCCTCCGACCTTCGACCAGCCGCTCGAGATATTTCGCCAGCATGTCGAATTCGAGGTTGACCCGGTCGCCGCCTTTTCGCGCGCTCAGGTTCGTGACTTCGAGCGTGTGCGGGATGATCCAGACGACGATGCTTTTCTCCTTCACCTCCGCCGCGGTGAGGCTGATGCCGTCGATGGCGATGGAGCCTTTGTAGGCGACGTAACGCGCGAACTGCGGCGGCAGTTCGACTTCGAGACGGTAGTCGGCTCCGACTTTTTCAAACGCCAGGATCGGACTCGTGCAATCGACGTGGCCCTGCACGAAATGCCCGCCGAGCCGTCCGTTGGCCGCGAGCGAGCGCTCCAGGTTGACCAGAGATTCCTCGTGCAGGTCGCCGAGGTTCGTGCAGCGCAGCGTTTCCGCCAGCAGATCGAAACTCAGGAGCCGCTCGTCGCGCCCTGTGACGGTGAGACAGCAGCCGTTGACCGCGATGCTGTCGCCGATTGAAATGTCCTGCGAAACGAGTTCGGCATTGACGGTAAGAGTCACGCCGTGGGTGGTTTGTCGCAGCGCAAATACGCTGCCGCTTTCTTCTACGATACCGGTGAACATGAGCGCGATTTTAGAGCGGATGGCGGCAGGCGGCGAGCAGCATTTTGTGAACAGGTTCTTCGATGGCGGCCATGTAGCACGGCGCGCTTTTCTCCCACAGCTCGTAAAGCGAATCGAGATGATCCTCGGGCAGAATCTCGGGACGCGGTGCCGACGGGTCGTAGGGCAGTTCGAGGGTGATCATCGCCGGCGACGCGCCGTTGCTGTAACGAAGCCCGTAGCCGCACCACTGGCCGAGCGAGCCGGGGCAGATTTCGTAGGCGTGATCGAGCCGGCGTTTGCCCTCGCCCTGTTTGTAAACGCGGAGCCGATACGGCACTTTGTCCGCGTCGTCGAGCGCGTCCCACATCGCGTGCGCGAGTGCGGTCGATTGCGGGCCGTCGGCGTCGATCTCGGCGAGCGCCCAGTGCAGGCTCACGATTTTCGCGGGCTGGAAATCGAGGATGAAATCGCGCAGGGCGCAGGTTTCCGGTTCGGACCACGGCGCGGGGCCGGGCGGCTCGATGCTCGCGGCGTGCCAGTTGAATTCGCAGTTGCGGTTGATATCGACACCGCGCGTGTTGTATCGCGTGTGGCGCTCGTAGCCGTCGGGATTCGCGAGCGGGAGGACGATCGTCGGCGCGGCGATCTGGCCGCTGGCGAGATGCTTTTTCACAAAGGTTTCCAACACGACGATTGTCGCCTTCTCATCGCCATGCATGCCTCCGATGATGAAGGTGGCGTTCGCCGGGCGGTTCGCTGCGCCAGGATCGAAGTTCGCGTGGACGAGTTGCTCGCGGCCTTCGACCGAGCGACCGATGGACAGGGTAAAATAGTTCGACGGATTCAAGTTGCGGCGGTCATGCTGCTGTTGCTGGCCGTCAGCTTAATCGTTTTCAATCGCGATGAGAAACAAGAATAGCAGAGTGAAAAATCCCGCGCCGTGAATCTCGATTCCGTCATGCATGCGCTGCATCCGCGGCATGTTTTCCGGATCAGCCGCGCCGCACGGACGGAGGTGCGCAATGTGTTCGTGCGCGTCGAGGATGCTGGAATCGTCGGCTACGGCGAAGCGGCGCCGAACGCGTTCTACGGGGAGTGGGCGGATGACGTGGAGGCAAAACTGCGAGCGCTCGCCGACTGGATGCGCCCGCAAACAATCGCCACGGTCGCCGACATCGAGCGCGTCTGGGACGAAGCGTGGCCGAGGCTTCAGCCTTCACGCGCGGCGCAATGCGCACTCGACATCGCGCTGTGGGATCTGGTCGCGAAGCGCGCGGGAGTGAGCGTCGCTGAACTGGCGCTTGGCCGTCCACCGCGAACCGTCGCGAGCTTTTGCACCATCGGTGTGTCGAGTGGCGAAGAACTCGAAATGAAAACGGCTGAACTGCGACGCAATCCTTTCATCAAAATCAAATCCGATCGCACGGCGGATCTCGCGCCCGTTCGTTTCGTCCGCGAAAACACCGCCGCGCAAATCGCCGTCGATGCCAACTGCGCGTGGGGCGAAGTGGATCTGGACACCGTCGCGCAGTCGCTCGCCGAGCTTGGCGTGATCTTTATCGAGCAGCCGCTCCCACCGGCTCAGGACGAGCGCATGGCGGACATTGAATCGTGTCTGCCAATCATCGCGGACGAGTGCTGCGCGACGATCGACGATGTCGAGCGGATGCCCGGGAGATTCGCCGGCTTCAATATCAAGCTCGTAAAATGCGGCGGCCTCACTCCCGCCCTCAAGATGCTCCGTCGCGGACGCAAACTCGGGCTTAAAATCATGGTCGGCTGCATGCTCGAGAGCAGTCTGCTCATCAGTGCCGGCGCGGTGATCGCGCATCAAGCCGACTTCGCCGACCTCGACGGCGCGTGGCTTTTGGGCGATGATCCGTTCACCGGTTTGCGGTTTGAAAACGGCCTGCTGACGTCATCGTCAGCGCCCGGATTCGGTGTTGAACCGGCGGCCGGCCCGAGGTTTTTCCTCTGAGCGACGGGGCGGTTATCTTTTATTTGCAGCACCGCGCGATTGGTATTAACTGAACGCCCCTATGGAAAAAATGATCATCGTCGGCACCGGTTGCGCGGGACTCACAGCAGCCATCTATGCCGCCCGCGCGAACTTTGAACCGCTCGTCCTCGAAGGAAAGGAACCGGGCGGACAGCTCACCACCACGACGCTGGTGGAGAATTTCCCCGGCTTCGTCGATGGCATCGACGGCCCGCAGCTCATCATGAACATGAAGGCGCAGGCGGAGCGGTTCGGCGCGCGTTTTCAATACGCCTCCGTCACCGAATTCGAGCCGAAGGACGGCTTCGTGAGTGTGAAGGTGGACGACGAATGGCGCGACACGCAGACGCTGATCATCGCGAGCGGCGCGTCGGCACGGTGGCTCGGGCTGCCGGATGAAAAGAAACTCGTCGGCCACGGACTGACCTCGTGCGCGACCTGCGACGGCGCCTTTTACCGCAATGTGCCGGTGTGCGTCGTCGGCGGCGGAGACTCGGCGGCGGAAGAGGCGATTTTTCTCACGCGCTTCGCCTCGAAAGTCTATCTCATCCATCGCCGCGACACGCTGCGCGCCTCAAAGATCATGGCCGATCGCGCTCTCGGAAATCCGAAGATCGAACCAGTCTGGGACACAGTGCCCGTCGAGTATCTCGCCGACGACCAAGGTGAGGTCCGCGCGGTGCGTTTGAGAAATGTGAAGACAAAGGCGGAGACCGACCTCGAAGTGAAATGCGTGTTCGTCGCGATCGGCCACACCCCGAACACCGGCCCGTTCAAGGGCAAGCTCGACATGGACGAAAACGGCTACCTTCTCCGGCGCAACGGAACGCACACCAATGTGCCCGGCGTATTTGCAGCGGGCGACGTTGCCGATCACGTTTATCGCCAGGCGGTCACCGCTGCGGGCCAGGGATGCGCCGCCGCGCTCGACGCGGAGAAGTATCTGGCGAATTTTTGAACTTCGATTTTCGATTTTTGATTGAGCATCGCGTGAAATGGACGAACAAGATTTGAAGGCCCGGACGAAACACTTTGCATTGCGTGTGATCAATCTGGTTGACGCTTTGCCGGGGAATACCAAAGGACGTGCCATTGCAAGCCAACTGATGCGTTCGGGCTCCTCGGTTGCGGCGAATTACCGGGCGGTATGCCGCGCAAAATCGACCGCGGATTTCCTGCCCAAACTCAGCATCGTCGAAGATGAGGCGGACGAAACGGCCTTTTGGGTCGAACTCATCACCGAGGCAGGCATCATGCCTGAGTCAAAGACGCGCGAACTCTTAAAGGAAGCCAATGAGTTGGTTGCAATCATGGTGTCGTCCCGAATGACCGCAGCTCGAAAGTCGCAACACTCGAAAATCAAAAATCATAGATCAAAAATTCCGTGAAGGTCTGCGATCTCACGCAGTTTTACTCGCCGGTGAGCGGCGGCGTGAAACGCTACGTGCATGAAAAGGTCGGATACCTTCACGAGCACACGACCGGCGACGAGCACATCCTCATCATTCCCGGCGAGCGCGATGAAGTTATCACGCAGGGCCGCGCGAAGACCTTCACGATCAAATCGCCCCTCATCTCGAAGACATCGCGTTATCGCGCGCTGCTCCGGCTGAACGCGGTCGAGCGCATCCTCGAAACGGAAAAGCCAGACATCATCGAGTCCGGCGACCCGTATCAAATGGCCTGGAAGGCGATCGCGTCGGGCAACGCGCTGCGGATTCCGGTCGTCGGATTTTACCACTCCCATTTTCCCGAGGCGTATCTCCGCAGCGTCGCGAAGTTTTTCGGAAAGACCGCGACGGAATTCGCGATGGAAATGGCGCGGCGATACGTGAACAACCTCTACAATCGCTTCGCGCGAACGCTGGTTCCCTCGCCTGCGCTGGGCGGGCTGCTCGAAAGCTGGGGAGTCGGCAATGTCGTCAACATCGACCTCGGGGTGAACACGACGATCTTCAAACCCGAGCCGCACGACGCCGTCGCGACACGCACCGACTTGCAGATTCCATCCGACCGAATCCTGCTGCTCTATGTGGGGCGGCTCGCGCACGAAAAGAACACCCGCACGCTTTTCGATGCGTTCGAGATTCTGGCGGGCGAGAATCCGGGGCGGTTCCACCTGCTCGCAGTCGGCGACGGGACGCAGCGCGGTGAGCTGCAATCTGCCATCTCCAATCTGCAATCTGCCATTACCTGGCTGCCGTATTGCGGCGACTCGATGCGACTCGCGCAGCTTTATCGCGCGGCGGATCTATTCGTCCATCCGGGCGTGCAGGAAACATTTGGTCTGGTCGCCTTGGAAAGCCAGGCGTGCGGGACACCGGTGATCGGCATTCGCGGAAGTTACATGGACCGGATCATTCACAGTGACCAGACGTATTGGGCGAACGAGAACGACCCGCGCGCTCTGGCTCAGGCGATCAAGGACGCGAGCGAACAGGACTTCGCCGCGGCGGGCGCGACCGCGAGCCGGCGCGTCACCAGCCGCTACTCCTGGAAGCAGGTTTTCGACCGGCTTTTTGCTATTTACCGTGAGGTGATTAGCAGTTAAACAAGCCGTCCCGAATGTCCACCGATAAGAAACTCACGATCCGAAAATACCAAGCGAGCGACCGCGACATCGTGCGGCAGTTGTGCTGTGACACGGGTTTCCTCGGCAATCCGATCGACCCGATTTTCGAGGACCGCGAGATTTTTGCGAACTTCCTCACCGGCTATTACACGGACTGGGAGCCGGAGTCTGCGTTCGTGCTTGAGGTCGATGGCGAAGTGAAGGGCTACCTTCTCGGTTCGCGCTTTCCGTTCCGCCAGCAGCTTTACAACATCTACCAGAACGCGGGGCTGTTTCTGCGCGGCATTCTGCGCTACTGGCGCTACAACGATGCGTCGCGCCGGTTCGTGCATTGGATCATCTTCAACGGCTGGCGAGAAGTCCCGGCCGCACCGCGCAAGACGGCGCATTTTCACATCAACCTCCTGCCCGAAGCCCGCAACGTCGCCTCGACGCGCGGACTCATGGATGCGTATCTCAAGTATCTCCACGAGCACGGCGAGAAGCGCGTTTATGGCCAGATGGTCACGTTCGAGAGCCGGCGGGGCTCGAAAATGTTCGAGCGCTACGGATTCCGCGTCATCAACCGCGCGGAGATCTCCAAATACAGGAAGCTGCATCCGGAGCCGGTTTTTCTCTGCACGGTCATCAAGAACCTCGAAGAGAACAACCAGTTATACGCTCGCGATTAGCCGGGCGCTTCGGATTTGGCAGGGGGCGAAACTCGAACAAACCAAGTTTGGCGGAAGCACTTGCAGGCGCCCAATGACTCGCTTGGACAAACCAGTTTACAGCATTGCGACTTCGGCTAATCTTCCCGACGCTTATGATCCGCCCTTTAACAAGATTGGTGATCGCCTGTCTCCTGCTCGCCTGCCAGGTGCTTGCAGAGGCGCCTGTTGCTGAAATCAAGAAAAGCGTCATCCGCATCCGTACCACTTCGCAGGATCCCAACTACAAAATCCCGTGGTTGCCCGGCAACGTGGGTGGAGGACTCGGCGCGGGTTTTGTGATCGACGGCTCGCGGGTGCTGACCAACGCGCATGTGGTGAGCAACGCGCGGTTTCTGAGCATAGAGAAAGAGGATGACCCGAGTAAATACGTCGCCCAAGTCGAGTTCATCGGGCATGACTGCGACCTCGCGGTGCTCAAGGTGGACGATCCGGATTTTTTCAAAAATACGGTCCCGCTTGCTTTCAACGGAATCCCGGAGATCGAATCGACGGTCTCCGTTTACGGCTATCCCATCGGCGGCGAACGGATGTCGGTCACGCGAGGCGTGGTCTCGCGGATCGATTTCCTGACCTACAGCCACTCGCAGGCGGACGCGCATCTGACCATTCAGATCGACGCGGCGATCAACCCGGGCAACAGCGGCGGCCCTGTGGTGCAGGATGGCAGGGTCGTGGGTGTCGCATTTCAAGGCTACGGCGGCAGTGTGGCGCAGAACGTCGGCTACATGATTCCGGTGCCTGTGATCCAGCGGTTTCTGAAAGACATCTCCGACGGCCATTACGACCGTTACATGGATTTGTCCGTCACCACTTTTCCTTTGCAAAATCCCGCGCAGCGCAAGGCGCTCGGGCTGGGCGACGATGATCACGGCGTCCTGGTCAGCGGTGTTCAGTCGGCTGGATGTTCGGCGGGCATCCTTGAGGTTGGTGACGTGCTTCTGAGCATCGACGGGCATCCGATCACCAGCGATGCGTTCGTCGAACTCGACGGCAAGCGCCTTCAGATGGCCGAGGTGGTGGAGAGGAAATTCAAGGGCGACGAAGTGAAGCTCACGGTTCTTCGCGACAAGAAGGAAAAGGAGGTGACCGTCAAACTCGACCAGGCCTGGCCGTTCATGATCCAGGCCAACAGCTACGACGAGAAGCCGCGCTACCTGCTGTTCGGAGGGTTGCTGTTCCAGCCGCTCTCCCGCGATTTCATGGAAGCCAATCAAACCGACGATCTCCGCGTCCGCTTTTTTTACGACTATTTCATTTCGGATGAAATCTACCGCGAACATCCCGAAGTCATCGTCCTGAGCGCAATCCTGCCGGACTCGATCAACACTTATCTCGGCGAGTTTCGGAACGGCATCCTCGATTCCATCAATGGCACGAAGATCAAGACGCTCGCCGACGCGGCGACGGAGTTTGCAAAGCCGGCGGAGCAATACGTGATCAACCTGGTGGGCAAAGGCCGGCCGATCGTGCTGGAGCGGGGTGCGGTCGAAGCGGCGCGCGAGCGGATCAAGGCGCGCTACAACATCGCCAGGGAACTGAACCTGACTGAAACCGGCGAATGAAAACCATCGCTATGAATCTTCGTCGTCTCTCAACTCGGTGGATCGGGCGCTCCGCGCACGATGGGAATACCAACCTGCGAAGCGGCAATTTGAAAAGCGCCTTCGGCGGTTGGCTTACGCATCGTGCGCGGAGCGCCCGATCCACCGTCGCTGCGCTGTTTTTGCTTGGCGGCATCGCTGCTGTGGCGTTGGAACTCGGCGCGCTGAATGCGGCGCCCGTGGCGGTCAACACTGAAAAGAACGCCCCGGTTGTGCGTGTGAATGTCACGAATCAACCGTGGGATTTTGTGCATCCCTGGACAAAGCACGCGCCCTACTCGCGGCGGGCGCTGGGAATCGTGCTCAAGGGGAAGAAGGTGCTGGTCACCGCGGAGTTGGTGGCGAACGCGAACTACCTCGAACTGGAAAAAGCCGAGAGCGGCGAGAAAGTCGCGGCAACCGTCGAGGTGGTCGATTACGAAGCCAACCTCGCCCTGCTTAAAACAAACGACGAGAAGTTCTTCAGCGGCATGAAACCAGTGGAGTTGACGGATGCGGTCGTGGGCGATCACGTCTCCACATGGCAGCTCGAAACCACCGGCGCGCTGCTGATCACGGGCGCGATCGTGACGACGGTCGAGGTTTCGCGGTATCCGATCGACGACACGGCGCTGTTGATTTACCGGCTGACCTCCTCGCTCCAGTATCGCGAGAACAGTTTCACGCTGCCGATCATGAAAGGCGACAAACTCGTCGGCATGCTCATGCGCTACGACGCCCGCACGCAGAACGTGGACGCGATCCCCACACCGGTGATCGAGCATTTTCTCAAGGACGCCGCCGACTCGGTTTACAGCGGATTCCCCCGTGCCGGTTTGCAGTTTTCTCCGATGCGCGATCCGCAACTGCGCCGATACGCAGGCTTGAATGGCGGACAGCCGGGCGGCGTTTATGTGACGGACGTGCAAAAAGACGGGCCGGCGGACAAGGCGGGCATCCAGACGGGCGACGTGCTCCTGGCGGTCGGCGACAAACCCATCGATCAGGACGGCCTGTATGTTGACAAGCTTTACGGCAAAGTCGCGCTCAGCCATTTGATCTCCACGAAAGGACACACCGGCGATGCGGTGAAGCTCAAACTTTTCCGCAAAGGCGAAACAAAGGAGGTCGAGTTGACCCTCGCGCACCGACCTGCCGGGGACTACGTGATCGAGCCATTCACCATCGACAAGGCACCGCGCTTCCTCGTGCTCGGGGGACTCGTTTTCCAGGAACTGTCCCGGCAGTACTTGAAGGAGTGGAGCGACTGGCAGAAGAAGGCGCCGGAGCGATTTGTCTATTACGACCGGTTCCAGTCGGAGCTGTTCGGAGACGATCGGAAGCGGATCATCATTCTCAGCCAGGTCATGCCGAATACGAACACGATCGGATACGAGGATCTGAACAACCTGGTCGTCACGAAGATCAACGACGTGCCGCTGAAGACTTTCGCGGATGTCTCGGCTGCGATCGAGAAGCCCGTCGATGGTTTCCACAAGATCGAGTTCGAGGACAATCCGCGTGTGATTTATCTCGACGCCAAACAAGTCGAGAAAGACGAGCCGGCGCTGATGAAGAGCTACGGCCTGCCCACGATCAAGCGGACGGAGTGAAAATGACGAAGGAAGCCGGAAGGACGAAATCCGAACTCATAAACCCTGCGGGATCATTCCGGCTTCGGATTTCATTCGTCGTTCTTCATTCGTGCTTCGTCATTCCGCTTTAGCGGCCATGCAGCCGCTCTTGATCGCCACGCGCAACCGGCACAAGACCGGTGAGATTCGTGAGATTCTTGGCGACCGCTTCGTGGTTACCGATCTGACAGCGCATCCTGCGATTCCGGCGGCGGTCGAATCGGGCAATACTTTTCAGGAAAACGCCGTGTTGAAAGCTGTGGAGGCATCGCGCTGTTTCGACGGACTGGTGCTGTCGGATGATTCGGGGCTTGAGGTGGATGCCCTTGGCGGCGCGCCGGGAGTGCGTTCGGCGCGATATGCGGGCGAAGACTCGGACGACGCGCGCAATCGACAGCGCCTGCTCGCAGAGCTGGAGCGAACGGGCGCACAAGAGCGGAAGCGGACGGCGCGTTTCCATTGCGTGATCGCGATTGCCAGGAATGGGGACGTGGTCGCCACGTTCGACGGAGCCATCGAAGGTGTGATCCTGAACGAAGAAAGAGGGGACGGCGGTTTCGGCTACGATTCGCTGTTCGTGCCGGATGGATACGGCGAGACCTTTGCCCAGCTCCCGGCCGGGATCAAAAATCGCGAGAGCCATCGTGCGCGGGCGCTGAAAAAGGCGGCGGCGTTTCTTGACGGTCGCGCGTGAGTCAACGGCTGGCACTTGCGACCCGGTCGAACAGGCGCTACTAGAATTTCCCGCGTATGAAGAACGAACCCGTCGAAGCTTCGCCGATGAAATCGCTGGCCGAAGAACTCAACTTCGCCCGGAAGACTTTCAACGATACGCTGAAGAACTACGGCGCACGGATCGAGAGCGAGATCGTGCGGATTCGCGAGGCCGTGCTGGAGCAGGCGGCCAAAGGGAAACATTCAGCGACCAGGCTGCACGACGCCCGCGACATGATTTCGCTCCTCCGCAACCTCGAAGTGAAAGCAGAGAAGGGTCGCCGGCGCGATCTGAAGAGGATCGAATCCGTCGTCGAGGACTTGCAGCGGCTCATCGAGAATTGGTGAGCGCCACCAGCTTTCGGAATCCCGCAAGAGCAATATGCGACAGAAGGCATCCGCCCTGCACCGGGCGGATGCCTTTGCGTTCGCTCTTTTCCAAGGACTTTGTAACGCATATTTGCCGGGGAAATTCCATTTCGCGGCGGGCGGTGGCGGGCGACGGCACGGTAACGCGCTCGCTGCCAAGCCACCCTGCCACGCAACCCCGAAGCACAGCTTCCACCTAATGGCTTGCGTGCCCAAAGCCTCACTTTGGGCACGAGAGGAAAGTTGGCAAAGCGCTTTGGGAACGCAGACAGCCGCTTCGTTTCCCTGCTGGCAATAGCCCAGCCATTTATGGCTGGGAAACTCGTCAACCAACAATTCAAAGTCCCGTCAGGGACGGCAGAGCATTTCGTTCGTCCCTGGCGGGACTTGGTTGGTTTGTCGTCCTCGTTACCAAGCTCCAGCTTGGGATCGAGGATGGAAAGAGATGCCACGGTCTGGAAGGCGCATAGCCGTCCGACACGACCGGGAGCTTTTCTCGTTCCCAAAGTTAGCCTCGCGCTTTGGGAACGCAGACAGCGGCTTGAAACTCCGTTTCGGCTTTTGAGGGTGGAGGGTGTCAGGTCTTGAAAATTGCAGAACCCCGGCAACGACGAGAATCATCGGTAAACCTCGCGACGGTGACGGACACGGTTCACACGCACGACGCGAATGGTGTCGGCAATTTCATAAAGCACCCGGTAGTCACCAATCCGAATCCGCCAATCGCTTTTGCTGCCCGCCAGTTTCTTCGAGCCGGGAGGACGGGGATTGGATGCAAGGGCTGAAATCGCCTCGATGACACGGTCGTGGACTTCCCCGGACAGGCGGCGAAGATCCTTTTCCGCCGCACGTTCGAGGACGACTTCAAACACGAGCTTTGCGACGTTCGATGAGGTAGTCTTTCAGTGGGCGGTAGGAGAGCGGCTTGGCGCGTGCCTTTTTCAAATAAGCAGCATCTTCGGCGTCCTCCAGACGTTCGAGCAGGGCCTGATACTCTTTGATCGGCACAATGACTGAGACTGGCTTGCCTCGTCGGGTAATCACTTCGGGTTCTTTGGCGAGTGTGCTCATAGCTGCATCCTTCCTACGTGATTCAAGCCGGTTTCTCAACCACTTTTGGCCTCTCGTTCCAAAAGTTAGCCTCGCGCTTTCGCCCTACTCCGCCCTCTCCGCGGAGCACAGCTTCCACCTCATAGCTTGCGTGCCCAAAGCCTCACTTTGGGCACGAGAATTAAAGCACAAGGTGGATCGGGCGCTCCGCACGTCCTGAGCGTAGTCGAAGGATGGGTTTGACAGCCGCCGCAAGGCGCTTTCTGATTTGCTGCTTCGCAGGATGGGCACCCATCGTGCGCCCATCCGACAAGCTCAGGACAGGCTCCGCGCCCGATCCACCTGATCTGCACTCGCGCCACGACATTGTTGCCGGCATCAAAAAATCCCCTTTTTGTGAGAACCTGCGATTGACGCTTCTGACAGAGTTCTTCCGAATAGCCCGCTGCATTGACAGACGCCCCGCGATGGCGGAGTGAGCACGCTGACTTTCATGTCCCCACCCTCGCCTCTCATCGACATCGCTGGACGCCGCATGACGGATCGCGATCTCGACAGGGCGATGCAGATCAACATCGTTGCCGGCTCGCTCGGGATGATGTGGCTCGCGATGACGCTCGCGATGCCGCTGACGATGTTCATGGAAGCGATTGGCGCGAGCGGGGTGTTGATCGGCTTGATCACGACGGTGCGTCTCGTCGGGATGGCAGTGCAAGTTCCCGCGGCGCTCGTGTCGGAGCGTTTCGTTTCCCGCAAAAAATTCTGGGCGCCTCTTGTCATCATCCACCGCTGCCTCTGGTTTGTGATCGCGGGACTGGCCCTTATCTGGACTCCCGAAAAATTGTGGTTGCCACTCGCCGTTGTCGCCATGGTCGGACTCAGCGATCTGCTGGGAAATGCGGGCGCGGCTTCGTGGTTCAGTTGGATGGCGGATTTGGTGCCGGGCAGGCGGAGCGGGCGGTTCTGGGGCCGGCGTCAAAGCATCATCACGGCGTTTTCTCTCTTTGGAATGGCGCTGGCCGGATACCTTCTCGACCTGACCCGAAATCCACATGCCGGCACGGCCACGACGCGAGGTTTTGGGCTGGTATTCGGTCTGGCGGCCGCGCTCGGGGTGGCGGACATCGTCGTGCATCTATGGGTAAAGGAACCGCGCCCGGCTGCGGCCCAGCGGCATTTGCCGGTCCTGCAGCGGGTTCTCGCGCCGTTGAAAGAGCGCGATTTCCTGCGCCTCACGCTCGCGCTGGCCGCGTGGAATTTCGGGGCTGCATTGATAACGACATTCAGCGTGGTGGTTTTGAAGCGCGACTTTCACGCGACGTATTCGCAGCTTGCGTGGATCACGATCGCAGCTTCGCTCGGCTCGGTCGCAACGAGTTCTGTATTCGGCGCGCTCGTCGATAAATTGGGGGCGACGCTGTTCTGCGCGTTTCTATTGCTCGTCGCGCCTCTGACGACAGGCGTTTGGTTTTTCATGACCGACGCCAGCATTGCAATGCGGGTTCCGTGGCTGGGTGAGATTCACGTGACGCAGGGGATTCTTCTTCAATACGTGGCGGGCTTTTTTACCGGCAGCGTTTTTTCCGCCATCGGGATCACCCAGATGCGGCTGATCGCGCTGCTGTCGAATTCCACCGGGCGCACGACTGCGATGGCGATGCACTGGTCGATGATCGGATTGCTCGCGGCAATCGGGCCGGTGGCGGGCGGCGCGGTCATGGACTGGTTCGCAAAGCATCCGGTGCATTACGTGTTTCCGGGCGGGACGCACTTTTCGTTTTTCCATCTGCTGGTGCTGATCTTTGCCGGCACTGTCTGGTGCGTGGCGCTGCCGCTCTTGCTGAGCATCAGGACGCCGGTCGCGGAAATGCCGCTGGGAACGGCTCTGGCACGGATGTTTCTCAGCAATCCGCTCCAGGCTGTGCGAAATCTTCAGCAGATCAATGCGATGAGCGCTTCGTTGCCAACCGGGGAGCCAACGGCTCCCGCAGAGGCGGCTAAAGCGTCTTCGCAAGTTCCTTGAGGAACTCGCGAAACTCCGCGCCGAAGTCTTCGCGCGCGAGTCCGTAAATCACGTTTGTTTTGAGGAAGTCGAGCTTGCTGCCAATGTCGTAACGCCGACCCTCGAACAACAGCCCATACATCGCCGAGTCCTGAAGCATCAGCCGCATCGCGTCGGTGAGCTGGATTTCGTTGTTCTTGCCGCGCGGCGTTTTCGCGATGTAGTCGAAAATTTTCGGACTGAATGCGTAACGCGCAGCAATGACGAGATTCGAAGGCGCAGTCGCCGGATCGGGTTTTTCGACGAGGTCGTTGATCAGGTAAAGATCATGATCGATCGATTTGCCGCCGATGACTCCGTAGAGTCCGACTTTTTCGCGGGGCACTTCTTCGAGGGCGACGACGGATTCATTGTAGCGATCGTAGATTTCACTCAAGCGCCGCGTCACCGGCACCTTTGACTGGATGAGCGTGTCGCCGAGGAGGAGCAGGAACGGTTCGTTGCCGACGTGGTCTTTCGCGTAGGAAACGGCGTCGCCGAGGCCGTTGAGTTCCTTTTGCCAGACGAAATGCACGTTGGCCAGATCGGAGATGCGGCGGATGGCTTCGAGGTCTTTCTCGCGGCCCTTCTCCGCCAGTTCCGCCTCGAGTTCCCAGTTGCGGTCGAAGTGCTCCTCGATGGCGCGCTTGCCTTTGCCGATGATCATCAGGATGTCCGTGATGCCGGCACTCACGGCTTCTTCGACAACATATTGGATCGTCGGCGTATCGACGATGGGAAGCATTTCTTTCGGCTGCGATTTTGAAGCGGGCAAGAATCGCGTGCCGAAACCGGCTGCTGGGATGACTGCTTTGCGGATCATGGAAATGAGGAGGCGTTCTTTGAATCAGGAAACCAGGAAAGCGGAAAACGCCCGGATTTTCTATGGAAGAATCACGGGCTTTAGAACCTGGATGCCCAACGGCTCGAGTGTCGCCCTGAGCCGCTCGAACATTCTTTCGTCCTCGTAAGTGCCGACGATCGCACCGCCTGAACCGGTGAACTTCGCACTGGCTCCGACCGAGCGGGCGGCTTCGACCATCCGGAGGTTGCCTTCGCCGATTTTGTAAAGCTCGCGCCGCTTGTCAAAGTTGGCGTTCAGCAGCGCGGGGATTTTCTCAAGTTTCCGCGCGAGCAGGCAGTCGCGCACTTGTGCGGCGAGATCGGCCCAAAACTTCATGGCCTCGACGACTCCCGGTTCACCGCGTTGGAAGCGGCCGCGGATATCGCTGTGGAAAACCTCCGTGCCCTCGGAAAGGTCCGTGCGATACGCGAGATAGAGCGGCGGCAGCAGGTGCGGATCGAGTTCCTCGTAATGGCCGTGGCCCTGCCGCTCCATGATTTTCTCGCTGAAATCCATGTAAACCAGTCCCTCATAGACTTGGATCACGCGGTCCTGCAGGCCCGCGGGGATTCCCAGTTCGCTGTTCTCGACCGACAGGATCAGATTCGCCTGGGCCGGCTTGGGGAAGCTCACTTGATAGAAGCTGCACAACGCTCGCAGGCAGGCGGTGATGATCGCGCTGGAACCCGCCATGCCGACCTGGCCGGGAATGTTCGAGTTGTATCGAATCGTGAAATTGCGGTCGTCGATCTCGATTCCTCCCTCCATGCAGGCATCGTAGAATCTTTTCACAGTGGCCTTCAGGAGCCGGATGCCGCCGTAATAGCCGAACTGTCCGACATCCTGCACCAATGCGCCGATGTTATCGAACCGCGAATGGTCGCGCATGTTCGGCAGGATTTCCAACTCCGGCGTTTCATAGAGCAGAACCTCTGCGCAGAAATTCCGGACGATGAAGGAAATCGTCTTGCCGTAGTATCCATCCGATGGATTGCCGACGAGACCTGCTCGCGCGAATGCTTTTGTCCGAATGATCATGGGGGAAAATAACCCGCCCTGGTTGTGCGGCGGCGCCCGTGGAATAAAGAGCGGGGCGCATTAAGTCAACCCAATCACGCCCGGTGCCTTCGATTTTTCAAACCATTCGCTTGCGCAAAGCTTTTCCGGGTCGTTATGATTCGCCCCGTTCATTCGACACCGAAAAAAAGCCATGTCCCTTCCAGTCCGCAAATCACTCTCACTCGTCGCCCTCGTCGTTGCCGTCGCAGGTTGCCAGACACACGATCGCGCCGCGTATCAACATCCTCTGCCGTGGAAGACACGCCCGGCTCCTCCGGAACAGACGCAAGCCCTGCCTCCGGTCGATGCCGCGCCGGAAGGTGCTGCAAGCGGAGCCGCTCCCAGTTTGGCACCCAGCGCAACTCCGCCCGTTCAGGGCTTGCCGACCACGAACTAATGTCCGTGCCCTCCGGGGCCGTGGACATGACCGTGTGAGATTTCTTCCTCGGTGGCGTCCCGGATTTCCGTGACCTCGACGGCAAACGTCAGATCCATTCCTGCGAGCGGATGATTCGCGTCGAGGGTGACGTGCGTGTCGGTGACTTTGGTGACGGTCAGCGGCTGGCTTTGACCCCTTGTGGAAAACTGATCGCCGACCTCGATACTCTGCTTGGGCATTTTCTCGATGGGCACCTCGAACAGTTTCTCCGGATCGGCGAGACCGTAGGCATCCGCCGCTTTCACTTCCACCGTGCGTTTGTCTCCTGCATCGAGCGTGACGATCACCTCTTCCAGGCCCGGGATGATCTGACTTTTTCCAGCCAGGAACGAGAGAGGCGGATGCCCGTCGGAGGAGTCGATGACCCCGCCGTCGGAGCCGGTCAGCGTGTAGTGGAAGGAGATGACTTTTGTGCTCATGGAGGCGCACGGTAGCAAAGTTCGCGTGCTTGAACATCATTATTGGCGGGGAGTGATTCGGGCTGTCATTCGATGGGCGCACGTCCGCCGAATCCGCGATTGACGAACGACCGAACGGAGCGCGATGATCGTCAGCGGACAGGAACTTTCCCATGAATCACTCAAAAATCCGGTGGGGCATTCTCGGCACCGGCGCGATCGCGCACAAGTTCGCCACAGGTTTGCTCCAATCGAAAACCGGCACGCTCGCTGCCGTTGGCAGCCGCTCGGAGAAATCGGCCGCGCATTTCGCCAGCGAGTTTCCCGCGAGATGCCACGGCAGCTACGAGGAATTGCTGGCCGATCCAGGAGTCGATGTCGTTTACATTTCCACGCCGCATCCGATGCATGCGAAGTGGGCCATCAAAGCGGCCGATGCCGGAAAACACGTGCTGTGCGAGAAGCCGCTGACGATGAACCACGCCGAAGCGCTCGAAGTCGTCGAAGCCGCGCGGCGCAACGACGTGTTCCTCATGGAGGCGTTCATGTACCGCTGCCATCCACAGACGGCGAAGCTCGTCGAGTTGATCCGGGCCGGCGTCATCGGCGAAGTGCGGTTCATTCGGGCCACCTTCAGCTTCATGGCGCCGCGCCGTCTGGAAGGCCGCCTCCTGAACCCCGGGCTCGGCGGCGGAGCGATTCTCGACGTTGGCTGCTATCCCGTCTCGATGGCGCGGTTGATCGCCGGCGCAGTCGCGGGCAAAGCTTTTGCAGAACCGGTCGAGGTGAAAGCTGTCGGGCAGATCGGTGCGGAAAGCCGCGTCGATGAATACGCCATCGCCTCCTTGCGGTTTCCGAACAGCATCGTCGCGCAGATCGCGGCGGGTGTGCAGCTCGAACTCGACAACAACGTCCGGATCGTCGGCACGAAGGGCGCGATCCTCGTGCCAAACCCGTGGGTCATCAGCTTCGATGCCGGATTCTCCAAGATCATCATTTTCAAAGATCATCTGCCGGAAGAAGTGGTCGTCGAATTCGACCGCGGCATCTACGCGATCGAGGCGGACACCGTCGCCGCGCACCTCGCTGACAGGCAGGCACCGGCGATTTCATGGGACGATTCTCTCGGCAACATGCGCACGCTGGACCGCTGGCGCGCTGAAGTGGGGATGACCTGCGATTCGGAAGAGCCGCAGGCATGAAGCGGTCGTGCCAGCGTAATTCCCTTTGACCGCGGCATGTTCACAGCTATTCTCTGCCCCTTGTAGAGTCGAACCAATGCAAGTCCGCACTTACTTCTTTCAACTCACTGCCGCGACCGCACTTCTCGCGGCACCTTGCATGGCGCAACCGGGCGAGTCCCTTTACGACCCCGCCCACACGCGCGCAGCCGGCGGCAAACTGCAGCCGCAACTCGGGCCGAAATCCGCAGGCATCCACTACGACCAGCGAATGATCCGCGCCGCCGAGATGGCCGTCAGACGCGCGCACGCCCAGACGACATGGCACTGCTGGCGCTATGTGAAAAACGCGCTTCTCGAAGCCGGCGTGGTCGCCTCGCGCCCCGCTTCCGCGTGGGCCAAGGAAGCCGGCGATGAACTTTGCACCAGATTCGGCTTCACGAGACTCAAGTTGAAGAACCCTTACGATGCTCCCATCGGGGCTGTCATCGTGTATGGCGGGCCGGATGCCGGGCACGTCGAACTGCGTTCGCCCACCGGCTTCGTCAGCGACTTCATTTCCCCGACGCCGTATCCACGTCCGCTCGTAGGCGTGTTCGTCAAGCCGTCCTGACAGGGCTGGCGCCGGTCTGTCACGCAGGGACAGGCTGCATCAACCCGGGCGTAATTCAGGTATTGCCAGGAACCCGCTCGCGTATTACCACTTTTCCATGAGTGTGCTCACCTGCAAACTGCCTCACGCGCTCGACGGTCGCCTTGCCGATCTGGCAAGGCGTCGCGGCGTCCCGAAATCCGTCCTCGTGCGGGAGGCCATCGAGGCAAAGATCGCCGAGGAAGCGGCGGCACCGCCACGCCGTCCTGCTAATTTGCTCGAAGCACTCGGCGACAGCGTCGGTTCGATCGCCTCCGGCAAGCGGGACCTCGCCAGTAATAAAAAGCACCTCCGCGCTTTCGGCAGATGAAATGCGTCATCGCCGACACCGGGCCGCTCGTTGCCATCCTCGACCGCGACGAACAGCATCATGCGTGGGCCGTGAACGAAGTCGGGCGACTCCCGCCAAAAATGCTCTCCTGCGAAGCCGTCCTCGCTGAAGTTCACTTCCTCACCCAAGGCATCCCCGCGGCGAAAAACCGCATCGAAGGCTGGCTGGCCGACGGATGGCTGGAACTGCCGTTCAGCGTGCGCGACCACCACTCCCTGTTGCATGAACTCATGGTCCGCTACGCCAGCGTCCCCATGTCCTTCGCCGACGCCTGTCTCGTTCGCATGTCCGAACTCTGGCCCGACGCCCCGGTCTTCACCCTCGACTCCGACTTCCGCGTCTATCGCCGCAACAAGCGCCAGTCGCTCCCGTTGATCTGTCCGTAAGCCACATCGCGCCCATAATGAGTTCGCACGCGAAATCAACGACGCAAGCAAGCGCGGTCGCCTACGAGCTTCACACGCTGGGTTGGAAAGCCTTCCAAGATCTCTGTTCGACGAATCTGCGGCGAGATTTGGGGCCAAACCATCCAGACTTTCTTCGACTCGCGCGACGGGGGCCGCGATGGTGCCTTTAGTGGCATATGGCATCCGCAGAAAGGCGAGGCGTTCACCGGCAGCTTCACGACGCAGTGCAAATTCACGGCGAAGCGAGACAAGCAACTCACCCTGTCCCACCTGAGCGATGAGTTGCAAAAGGCTGCACGCCTCGCTGAACGAGGATTGGCAGACAACTACATTCTGATAACAAATGCTCACGTCACCGGAACCGCTGCCGAAGGCATTCAGGAAGCGTTTTTACTGGTGCCGGAGATCAAACGGTTTGCCGTTTATGGTCTCGAATGGATTTCGCGTGTCATCCGCGAATCATCCCGCCTGCGGCTACTGGTGCCGCGAGTCTACGGATTCGGGTGATGTGAAGTCAGATTCTTGATGAGCGCGCTTACCGCGCAAGAGCGGGAAATGTCACGTGCCTTGGGAGATGATCTTGCCAAATTCGTGATCACTGACCCTTTCCGGCAAAGCGCCAAGGCGCTGGTCGAGCACGGATTTGTTCTTCTCCTCGGGGAACCCGCTTCTGGAAAGTCCACTATCGCGGCATCTCTTGCCGTTGGGGCATTGGATGAATGGGGCTGCTCGACAGTAAAAATTCGAGACGCGGACGACTTCGTCCGCCACTCGAATCCACACGAACCCAAACAATTCTTTTGGGTCGATGATGCTTTCGGTGCCACTCAACTCGACTGGTCAAGCGTCGCTGCATGGAACCGAGTGTTCGGCGACATCCGCGCGCCGCGCTGCGGCGAGGTGCCCGCGTCGTGATGACCTCCCGGGACTACATCTATCGGTGCGCGAGACAATGATCTCAAGGAGACGGCTTTTCCCCTCATCCGTGAGTCCCAAGTGGTTATTCATGTGGACCGGCTCACCAAAGAAGAAAAGGAACAGATTCTTTACAATCACATCCGGCTTGGAACGCAGCCGAAGAGTTACCGTCAATCGATCAAACCGTACCTGCCGAGTATCGCCGCACACCCGCGGTTTATGCCGGAGATCGCGCGGCGTCTTGGGAACCCATTTTTCACGCGCAATTTAGTCGTTACCCAAGGCCAGGTGGCGGATTTCGTTGAACGGCCTCTCGAACTATTGATGGAGGTTATCCGCACACTTGATACGGGAAGCCGCTCCGCACTCGCGCTTGTTTTCATGCGGGGTGGTGTGCTTCCCAGTCCGGTGCAACTGAACGTGGAGGAAGAGAAGGCACTACGATTGCTCGGTGGGGAACTGGCGGATGTCCGAAATTCGCTGAATGCACTCGAGGGCGGGCTTGTGCTGCAAACCCTCAAAGGAGGAAACTATTCCTGGCGTTTCAAACACCCCACTGTGAGAGACGCGCTCGCAACCCTCGTGGCTGAGGACCGCGAGCTGCTGGACATATACCTGACCGGAACTCCGCTTGAAAAACTGCTAGGGGAAGTCTCGTCTGGCGACGTCGGTATTGAGGGCGTGAAGGTAATTCTGCCGCGAGACCGATACGATGTGCTGATCGGTCGTCTGGACACCTTCAACCAGCAGAAGCGCGAAGACACTGACCGGCTCTATCGGTTTCTCGCTTATCGATGCGATCGTCTGTTTCTGGAAGCTTACCTGGCGAAGCATGCGGGATTTATGCAGAGATTACGAGTCGGCTCCTGTCTGAACGTCGCAGCCGACACCGCACTGATTCTTCGGCTGCATGAGTTTGAACTCCTGCCCGAGGAGGAACGGCAACGTGCTGTGTCGATGATTGAGTCGCTCGCTGTGGACACTCCAGATGCGAACTTCCTCGATGAGTCATACCAGTCGTTGTTCAGGCAGGACGAGTTTGAAAACATTCTCGCCAAAGTTCGCGCCGACTTACTGCCGAAACTCGATGATGTTATCTGGGAGTGGCGCTCCAATTTCAGCGCCGGTGATGGTGATCCCGAAGATCACTTTTACGATCTGGGTTGCGCTTTGAAGGACTACCGCGAAGCGTTTTCCAACGAACCTGAAGCGACTGCGCAGATTGACACCGCGCTCGCGCGAATAAAGGAAGTCGTTGAGGACATGCGTAGCGAGCAGCCAAGTGAACCCGACGACGATTACTATGATCGCCGCTCTGCTGGGCCCACCCAACCAGATTCACGTTCGACGTTCGACGACGTCGATGAGTGACCGAGCACGATACCGTCAATCGTCGCGCGGCTTATTGCGTTGCCGAGCGTTGAA
Source organism: uncultured Verrucomicrobiae bacterium (assembly GCA_963751395.1). Lineage (GTDB taxonomy): Bacteria > Verrucomicrobiota > Verrucomicrobiia > Chthoniobacterales > Chthoniobacteraceae > CAVVUC01. The sequence continues at coordinate 51,332 of CAVVUC010000003.1, forward strand.
GTTTTGTGGACCTACGGATTGCGCCGCCAGATTGCAGACACAAACGAGGTGGTTGTTTTCTCCTCAAGCGGCGGAAGAAGCCGTTCAGTTCCTCCACTTCGCCGGCGGCATCGTCCGGCTCGTTGGGCGCTTCGACCGGCGGCGCGACGGCGAGTTCTTCGCCGGCTTGCTTGCGCGCGACGAGTTTATCGAGCACGGCGCCCACGTCGGCCTCGTCGAGCACGCTCTCCACGAGCTGCGCGAGAGCATCGGCACCTCGCCGTGCTGGGGCTCGATCGAGCAAGTGAACAGCGGGCGGAAGTTCTTGGCCCAGCGGACATGCCGGCCCGCGGCTAATGTTTCGACGCGCTTGCCCTCGTGGTAGAGAAGGTCTGCAAAGCCATCTGAGCGGGAGTTGTAGTTCCAGTACTGACTTGGTTGAAAAGCTTTCGAGTCACCCGATTTTCTTCGTGCTTCGGCGTGGTTCCTTACTAAATTCGTCGCTTCATGCGCCTGCTCGATCGATACGTCTTGAAAAATTTCCTCGTGCCGTTCGCGCTCTGCCTTTTCGGTTTCCTGGCGATCTGGCTCGTGTTCGATCTGAGCGACAACATGACCGACTTCCTCGATGCGAAAGTTTCCTCGTCGTTCATCGCCTACTTTTACGTCACGCAATTTCCCGCGCTCATCCTGCTCTGCCTGCCCGTCGCCATGCTTCTCGCCCTGCTCTTTTGCCTGAGCCGCATGTCGCGCACAAATGAAATCATCTCGATGCTCACCGCGGGCCGGAGCGTGACGCGCATCCTCCTGCCGCTCATCGGCTGCGGACTTGTTGCCACCGGGGTTTGCACGGCGATGAATTACAAACTCGCGCCCCATTCCGAGCTTCTGAAAAAAATTCTGCTCTCGCGCATCCGCGGCAAGGACAAGTACTCGAAGGTCGGCGGGCACTTGTTTCGCAACCGCGCCGACAACCGCACCTGGTATGTGCAGAGAATGCGGGTGAACTCCGACGAACTGCTGAACGTGCATATCGTCCAGCAGGACGGGGACGGGAACATCACTCGCAAATACTACGCGCGCCGCGCGATCTTCGATCCCGGCACGAGCGACTGGCGGCTCGAACGCGGCAAGCTGGTGAACTTCGACACGGAAGGCAACATCACCGGCGAAGAGGTGTTCTTCGATGGCGTTTACAAACTGCAAGGCTGGTCGGAGACGCCATGGCGCATCGCCAGCACGAACCTGGAACCGCAAAACCTTTCCGTCCCGGAACTCCGCGACTACCTGCGCTTCAATGCCGATTTCCCTGACACCCAGCTCGCCCCGTACCGCACCCACCTCCACTATCGTTGGGCGCTGCCCTGGTCCTGCCTCGTCGTGGTCTTCATTGCCGCGCCGCTCGGCATCGTCTATTCGCGGCGCGGCGTGCTTGCCGGTGTCGCGAGTTCGATCTTCATTTTTTTCGCGATGATCTTTCTCACCAACCTCTTCCTCGCGCTCGGCAAAGGCGACCGCATCCCTCCGATTCTGGCGGCGTGGTTGCCAAACGCCGCTTTTGCAGTGGTCGGGGCCTTCCTGCTTTATCTCCGCGCCTCGAACCGCGATCTGCCCTCGCTCTTTTTCAAACGCACCACCAAATAAATGGCCAACGACTGGGAAATCAAAAGCCGCGCTGAAAAATGCGCTGTCACCGAACGTCCGTTCCAGGACGGCGAATACTTTTACACGCTCCTTTTCCACGACAAGGACGGCTACCGCCGCGAAGATCTCAGCGAGGAAGCCTGGCAGCAGCGCAACGACAACATTCAGCCGTTCTCGTTCTGGCGCGCGAAATTCGAGCCGCCGCCTCCACCCGCGCCCGAGGCGCTTCCGAAAGGAACCGCCGAGGACCTGCTCCGCCGCTACATGGAGGAGGAAAACCCCCAACACACCAACGCCCGCTACATCCTGAGCCTCATGCTCGAACGCAAGCGCCTGCTCAAACAAATCGAGGTGAAAGAAGACAACGACGGCCGCACGCTCATCTACGAGCACGTCAAAACCGGCGAGGTCTTCGTGATTCCCGATCCGCAGCTCCGCCTCGACCAGCTCGAAGCCGTGCAGAACGAAGTGGCCGCGCTGCTGGTGTGAGTTGTCGGGGCTGTTCGAAAGTGGACTGAGACGGTTCAAAAGTGGAATTCGCACTTTGGGGCATATTCAAGTTGACTCCCGCATAATGCAGGCTCGGAGGAGGCCGGAGCGGAGCGGAGGCCGACGGAGAGGCTGCTGTATGCGGCGGCTCCTCGGGAGGCGGAAGAGCACCTTTCTTTGATCGCACCTCTGCGCTTAGAGACGATCTTCCTGCTTGAAAAGAAACAGATCATCCACCGCCTGCCGCCGCGTTTTGTGCTCCGCATCTGCCGATTTAAGATGGAAACTCGACGCATCGGCGCCGCCAGAATTTAGGCTGGAAGTCCCGCCTCTATGAGCTGCGGAGCGACTACCTGAGCAACAGGAGGACCTGCCAGCCCAAAGCCAGCGGGGGCGGACTGGCCGCGTTGGCCGGCAAAAGTCAGGGCTTCCTCGAAGACTTCCTGCCCTTGCAGAACCCGCCCAACTACCAACTCGTGGCTGACGAATGCAGCGCCTCTGCATTCAAGCGGGCGAGATCCAGCGTGAGACCATGTAAAACGCACTTCTCCCACCTCGTCCTGCGGCGCGAAAAGCGCGCCTGCCGACGCTTCCGCCGCGCCGCATCGGGAGCTCTATCAGCACGACAGTTCCATCCACCAATGGTGGCCGGCGCCGCAAGCAAATCCTCCTGCTCACCGTCGATGACCATTCCGGCTTCAATGTGGCGGGACGCTTCGTCTGGCCGAACGACATGGAGCCACTTCTGCCACTCCGCGCGCTTGAAATACACGGGCTGCCAGAAGCTGTCTACACTGAGCGTTGAGCTCTTTGGACCGAGTTCACCAACGACACAGCGATCCGAGAAGCGAGTTCCAGCGCGCCCTGCTCGGGCTTGGCGTGGCCACCTCGTCGCCCGACTCCCCAGGCCAAAGGTAAGATCGAACGCCGCTTTGGCACTTCCAGAAACGCTCGTCACTCTGCTGGCCACGCAGAGTCAGAGCTGGGAGCACGCGAGAAGTCCTCCAGATGGAAATCAGCCGCCAGAACCGCACCCGCCAACGCAGCACCGGAGGATCCCGCGGAGGTTGGGAAAATGCCCTGCGCAAAACAGAGGCATCTCGCCCACCACCTCCTTCGAGCCTGCTGGATCTCCACCTTTCCCTCCGCGCAAAGCGCCGGGTCAACAACGACCACACCATCGATTTGAAGGCCAAAATTACGAAATCGCCACCACCGCCGCAAGCGGTGCCATCATACATCACCCGAACCGGAAATTTTGGGTCATCGAGCACCGCCAAAAGATGTATGGCCCTGTGTATAGGTGCTTTCAGCTTGTGAAAAGTCCACTTTTGAACGGCGAGAATCCACTTTTGAACCGTCGCCGAACGCTTCTGGTGTGAGGTTGATGGTTTCTCGTTGATGGTTGATAGTGCGACCCGCGTGTCGATCAACCATCAACCATCCTCCATCAACTTCCCCCTCCACCTCGCGCCGATGGCCGGGGTGACGGACAAGATTTTCCGCCAGCTCTGCAAGGAGGAGGGCGCGGATGTCGTCGTCACGGAGTTCGTGTCGGCGGAGGGCATTTTCCGGCGCAACGAGCGCACCATGCGCTACCTCGATTTCGACGAATGCGAGCGCCCGCTCGGCGTGCAGCTTTTCGGCGCGGAGCCGGACCATCTCGCCGAAGCTGCGCGCATGGTCATCGACTGGGTGCGGCCCGATTTCATCGACCTCAACTTCGGCTGCCCCGTCAACAAGGTCGTCACGAAAAACGGCGGCTCGTCGCTGCTGCGCGACTGCCCGCTGCTGGAGCGCGTCGCGAGCGCGGTCGTCAAAGCCGTCGCGCCTTTTCCCGTCACCGCGAAAATCCGCATCGGCTGGGACCGCGCGACCATCAACGCCACCACCACCGCGCGCGTGCTCGAAGGCGCTGGAATCCGCTCGATCGCCGTCCACGGGCGCACGAAGGAGCAGGGCTACAGCGGCGAGGCAGATTGGGAGACCATCGGAAAAGTCGTCGAGGCCGTTTCGATCCCGGTCATTGGCAACGGCGACATTTCTTCCGCCTTCGACGTGAAGCGTCGCCGCGAACAAACCGGAGTCGCCGGCGTGATGATCGGGCGCGCCGCCATGTCCGCTCCGTGGATTTTTTCCGAGATCAAACACTTCCTCGCCACCGGCGAACTCCTCCCGCCGCTGTCGCTCGAAGCCCAATGGGCGCTCATTAAGCGCCACTGCGCGCTCGCCGTCGCCCGCGCCGCTCGCGGCGACGAGATCGTGACCATGCACTCGATGCGCGCCCGCCTCATGGCCTACTCGCGCGGCATGCCCGACGCGAAAGCGCTGCGCAACCGCTTCCAGCACATCTCGACGCTCGCCGAACTCGACGACATCGCGGCGGAGAGCATTTTGAATCAGGAAAACAGGAATGCAGGAAAAGAGGATGGCTTGCTTGCGGGTTCAGCGTAACTTTCCCACGCGTCATCCCGAGGCTCTCACAAAACCGGATTTTGCCGGCGTCGGCAATGAACTCCGGGAGCGCTCCTGCGTGTTTCGCGCTCAGCGCTTTGGAGTGCGCGGACTTGTCCGCGCTTTGGGGCAGGTGGAGACTTGTCTCCGTGGACGGGGGGCTACGGTTGCGCAGCGTGCTTCCGCCGCGCGGACAAGCCCGCTCCACCGCAAAGCGGCGTCAAGCCGCCGCAGTCCAAAGCGCGGCGCGCGAAAGGTTCGGAATCCGGGGCGAGTTCATTGACAGCGAAGCGGGGAATCCCGCGGTTTGTTTTTTTACAGATGTAGAGTTTGCTTTTCCTGCGTTCCTGAGTTCCTGCTTCAATCCTTTTTCCAAATGCCCGAAGAAATCAAATACAAGATCGGCAACGAGAAGCTCGTCAAAGTCACCGAGAACGCTTCGCGGAAACTCACGTCGCTGCTCACCAAACAAGGGCGCCCGAATGGCGCGTTGCGCGTCGCCGTGATCGGCGGCGGCTGCTCCGGCCTGCAATACAAAATGGATCTGGTCGATGGCCCGGCGAACCGCGACATCCTCGTCGAATCGCAAAGCGTGCGCGTCGTCATCGACCCGAAAAGCGCTCTCTTCGTCAGCGGCTCGCTGCTCGACTTCAGCGACGACCTGCAAAAAGGCGGCTTCAAAGTCACCAACCCGAACGCCGTCGCCCACTGCTCCTGCGGCGAGAGCTTCGCAGCCTGAAGGCCGGGATGGCGTCTCTCAAACAAGCCGCTGGTTTTGCTCCCGGATTTCGTTATCCTGTCCGTTGATGAGTGGCGTAACATTTATGATCGATTCGCGCGGGAAAAAGACCGCCGCTGTCATTGACCTGCGGCGGCATGGCAAATTTTGGGAAGACTTTTACGACACCGTCCTGGCTGAGTCCCGTGCGCATGAGCCACGGGAGAGCCTCGACTTCGTGAAACGCCGCCTGAAGATCGCGTAGGCAAATAGAATCCGTCATGATCCGCATTGCGACATGGAACCTCGATCGACCCCGATTCTCTGAAGCCAAGCGGCGCGAGCTTCTCATTCATACGATACAGTCAGAGTCCATTCGGGCCGACGTGTGGATTCTTACAGAAACCCACGCATCCATCTCCCCTGGCCCGGAATTCTCCGTCGTCACGACCGAAGAGCCAGATCCCTTGCATGAATTGGGCGAAAGCTGGGTTTCCATTTGGTCCCGTTTTCCGATCGAACGCATTGGCAAAACCTCGGATCCATCCCGGGCCGTCGCAGTGCGGATCGTCCCGGAAAAGGCTCGACCGCTGTTGATCTACGGCACCGTTCTTCCTTGGGTCGGAAGCCCCTGGCGAGACATCCCCTCCAAAGATGGCGCCGCATTTTCTGCAGCTTTGGCGGCCCAACTCTCCGACTGGGTTTTCCTTCAGCGATCAAACCCGCAATGCGATTTCGTCCTTGGTGGCGATCTCAACCAAGACCTTTCCTCCGCCCACTACTACGGTTCTCGCCAGAATAAGGCGTTGCTTCGATTCGCGCTGAACACCGCAAAACTTGTCTGCCTCACTGCGGCAGACCTTGATCCTGTTCCGAAGCACGCACCTACGCATGCTTCCATCGACCACATTTGCATAAGCACAGGTCTCACCCTCGCCGGCCTTCCTGTCAGTTGGCCCATCTTGAAAAAACCACAGAAGAACCTTTCCGACCACTTCGGTGTCTTTGTGGACCTCGCTTATGCCTGATCGTTGATTCTCGACAGGTTGTTGGCAGTTAATGGCGTGCTATTTTTGGAATTGCGTTACTCTCCCAAGCGATGCCCGACCATTTCGCCCTTCTCGATGAACCTCGCAGGCCGTGGCTTGATGCCGATGAGTTGAAAGAAAAATCACGGCTTTCACTTTTCACCCGCATCGTAGCCACCGCCGTAACCCGGCGAGTAGAGATGCAGCGGCACATGCTTCGCGATTTTCTCGAAATGCTCGTCGGCTGCGTAAAGCCGGCAGTCGTGTTCAATCGCCAGTGCCGCCATCAGCGCGTCGCCCATCGGAATGGTCAGCCCGGTGTCCTTCAATTTCCAGCACAGCATTTGCGCGGAATGCCAGGTCTTTGCGCCGATCTGCACGTAGGGGACGATTGAGAAATATGCCGACATGGCTTTCCTGTCCTGCTGCCGCGCGTGCGCGAGCACTTCGAGCCGCACCACGCCGCACCAAGTCGCTTCGTGGACTTTTAACAATTCCTCGAGGGCGACTTTGACATCGAGCCGACCTTTCCTTCGGCTGCTCTCGATCCACACGGACGAATCCACGAGCACCATGTTCAGCCCAGCTTCTCGATCTCATCGTTGGTGAACTCGAAGTCGAACGCGCCCTCGCGCATCAACCGGCCGAACTCCGCAGCCTTCCGCCGCTTGATGAGTTCGCTGATGCCCTTGCTAATGGCAGTGCTCTTCTTCTTCTCGCCGGTGAGCTTGAGCAACTCCTTCAAATCGGCCTCGGCGATGTCAACGGTGATTCTCATGAGCGAGAAATACATCACCCTGCATCAAATGCAATGTTGTTTCCCATCATTCTGCATCAAGTCGTTTTTGAGCGTGAGGATTCGGAATCCATTCGCGTTTTCGAACCCCACGGCCTATTCCTGACGCTCGTGACCGATTACTTCGCCCTTCTCAACGAACCTCGCCGTCCCTGGCTCGACGCCGATGCGTTGAAGGAAAAATTCCACCGGCTCACCGCGAGCCATCACCCCGACGTGACGCGGGATGCGGGCTTCGATTTTTCCACCCTCAACGCCGCCTACAACACGCTCCGCGATCCGAAGAGCCGTGTGCGTCATCTGCTCGAACTCGAATTTCCCGCCGAGCTTTCGCGCCCGCTGCAAATCCCGCCGGCGCTCGGCGATTCGTTCATGGCGATCGGCGCGCTGCTCCAGCGGCTCGATGCGTTTTTGAAAAAGCAATCCGAAGCCGCGTCGCCGTTGACCGCCGCCTTGCTCGCCCCGGAGAAATTCTCGCTGATCGAGAATGTCGAAGAACAACTCGCAGTCGTGAACGAGCGCCACGCGAAGTTGCTCGACGAACTGCGCGCGCTCGATGCGCGTTGGGACACGGAAAAACCGGGCGCGCGCCTCGCGGAGATTTACCAGGCGCTGTCGTTCGTCGCGAAGTGGAGCGACCAGCTTCGCGAAGGCACGATGAAGCTGCATGCCTGATGCAAAGCGCTCATCGAACCCTGCGGCGTGTCATTCCAAGCGCAGCGAGGAATCCCGCAAATCACACTCGGCGTTGCCTGGAAGATTCCTCGCTGCGCTCGGAATGACGTGCGCTTTCTTCATCCAAAAAAACTCTGTGCCTCCGCGCCTCTGCGGTTAATTTCCCCGCATGTCAGACATTGTCGGAATCGATCTAGGCACGACGAACTCGCTCATCGGCGCGATGGACTCGGGTTTTCCGGTCCTGATCGCCGATGCGGACGGCGGACGGCTCACGCCGTCGGTCGTCCATTTTCCGGGCGACGGCGAACCGATCGTCGGGGCACCGGCGAGCCGGATGCGTGTGGTGAAGCCGGCGGAGACGGTTTACTCGATCAAGCGTTTCATGGGCCGGCGCGTCGGCGAGGAAGCCGATGACGTGTCGTATCGGCTCACTGGGAAGCCGGGCAGTCCGGTGCGCGTGAGAATCGGCGAGGCGGAATTTTCGCCGGAAGAAATCTCGGCGTTCGTTTTGAAAAAGCTGAAGCGCGATGCAGAGACGACGATGGAGACGCCGATCACTCGGGCCGTGATCACCGTTCCCGCCTACTTCAACGACGCGCAGCGCAACGCGACCAAAACAGCGGGCGAACTGGCGGGCTTCGCCGTCGAGCGGATCGTCAACGAACCGACCGCCGCCGCGCTTGCCTACGGCCTCGACAAGCTCGGAGAGAAATCGAAGATCGCCGTGTTCGACCTCGGAGGTGGCACATTCGACATCTCGATTCTCGAACTGAACAACGGCGTCTTCCAGGTGATCTCGACCAATGGAAACACGCGGCTTGGCGGCGACGACATCGACGAGGCGATCATTGCAGATTGCAGATTGCAGATTGCAGATCTATCGCCCGAAGCGGGAGCCCGACTGCGCGAAGCGATCGTTGCGGCGAAGCACCGGCTTTCGTTTCAAGACGAAGCGTGCATCGAACTGCCGTTTTACGATGGGACAAAAAGTTTTGCGCGCACGCTCACCCGCGCGAAACTCGAGTGCATAGCGCGTCCAATCGTCGAGCGCACGCGCACGCATTGCCTGCGCTCGCTGGCCGATGCGAAGCTCACGCCCGCCGATCTCAACGAGGTGATTCTCGTCGGTGGCCAGACGCGGATGCCGCTTGTGCGTGCGCTGGTGCGCGAGATTTTTCAGCGGGAGCCGAACACGTCGCAGAACCCCGACGAAGCGGTCGCCATCGGCGCGACCATTCAGGCCGGCATCCTCAGCGGCGCCGTGCAGAACATGGTGTTGCTCGACGTGACGCCGCTCTCGCTTGGCATCGAGACGTTCGGCGGGTTGATGAACGTGATCATCCCGCGCAACTCGACGATCCCGCTCAAGGCCGGCGAGATGTTCACCAACGCGCTGGCCGGCCAGCGCTCGATGCTGATCAACGTCCTGCAAGGCGAGCGCGAAATGGCGCGCGACAACTGGGCGCTCGGAAAATTTGAGATCGACTTCGAGCCCGCGCCGAAGGGCCGGGCGCGCGTCGGGGTGCAGTTCGAGATCGACGCGAACGGCATTCTGCACGTCCTCGCGCGCGACACGAAGACTGGCCGCGAGAAAATCGTGGAGATCAAGAGCGCGGTCGATGTCTCCGACGAGGCGGTGGAAAAGATGATCGCCGAGTCCGTGGAGCACGCGTTCGATGACATGAGCGAGCGCGTGCTGACCGAGGCGAGGTTGAAGGCGAACGAAATGCTGCCCGCAGTGCGAAACGCGCTCGCGCTCGTGGGCGATCAACTTGAGGAAAGCGACAAAACGGAGATCGCGCGGCTGATGCGTGAGGTCGGCGAGGCGCTCGAATCCGGCGAGGTGCAGCGTTTGAAAAAGGCGAATGCCGCGCTCGATGCAGGCACGCAGCATCTGGCGACGCTGCTCGTGGAGCGCGCGATGGACGAGGCGCTCAAGCGCAAGGGGATCGGGTAGCGCACGCGGCCCGCGTGTTGTTCGCGGCGGCCCGCCGCGAACTTGAAGAAGGTTCGTCCATTGCAGTTGCGTCGTTCGTCCCAGGCAATCGGCGGGCCGCCGATTGCTGCACGCGGGCCGCGTGCGCTACCCGGACTCAAGCGTTCCATGAAGCCGCCCAGGAAATCAAAACCCCGCCAGTTTGCTGGCGGGGTCTTGGAAAGCAGGCGGGACTTCCAAGTCCCGCCCGCCACGCGGCTTTTGGAAAAGCCGTCTGTGTTTTACGGCTTCGCCGGCGCTGTTGCAGGGGCTGCTGCGGCTTTGTCGGCTTTCTTGTCGGCCTTGGCAGCCTTGTCGGCTTTGGCTTCGACGGTGACCGCGGTCATCGTGTATTCGATGGTGACCTTGGCTCCGACTTTGAGATCGCCGGTGACCTTGGTGTCGGCTGTGCGCGCGACTTCCCAACGTTCGGTTTTCTTTTGCACGACAATCATCTTGTCGTTGAGTTCAAGCACCGGGCCGGTGACTTGATACGTTTTCACGTCGGCCGCAAACGCGACTGACCCGATGGCGACCGAGGTCGCCGCGATGAGACTGAGCAGGTATTTGTGTGTTTTCATTTTGTTTTGTTCCTCCGAGGGTTGTTCGGAGTGTAAGCATTGACGGGGGTGGTGCGGAAGTTATTTAAGAAATTTCGCGTGTTTCAGCGGATCGCTCATTTCTCCAGGCTCTGGATTTCGAGGTAGGTCGGCGTTTTGTCGCGGGACTTGCCGTCCTCAAAACGCTCGATGCGCATTTGCTTGAGCAGCCAGACGCCCTCGACCTTCTGCACCGATCGCACGTCGAAACGCTTGATCAATTTGCCGTCCCACCCGTAGCCATCCGCCCGTAAAAAAGCGCCGCTCTGCTTCTCGACCCAAAGGACGACAGCGGAGTATTGCGAGTCGCTGCGTGACGGCGCCGCGAGCCTCAGCCGCCAGCATTTGCGGTAGAGCATGATGTCGTCGTCCGCCTCGATGTTCGCGTTCGTCCAATAAAGGAACCGAAGCGCGATGTCCTCGTAGCTGATGTCTGTGTTCCGCACTTTGGTGTCGAAACTGGCGGAGGTGATTTTCTCCGCGCCGCTTTTTGTCACTTCCTCCAGGCGCGAACCCTTCTCGCCGAGACGGAGCACGAGCGCCAGGTCGGGTTTCGTGAACTCGTAGCGAATTTCCCCGCCGTCAAGCAGAAGCTTGAACGGAACGGCTTGATCGCCCGTGCGCAGGCGGCCATTGAGCACGCGATGCTGTTCGCTCTGGTTCAGCCGCACCTCTTTGAGAATCTCCCCGGCAGTCGGCTGGACGCTCTGTGCGTTCGCATGGAGTTCCGCGCAGCAGGCCAGCGGCACCATGAGCAGGAGTGCCGCGATTCGTGCCTTTACTTGTTTTTTCATCGCCATAGTTTCGTAGTTCACGAATGGAACAGCAGCTTCATTTTCTAATCAATCGGGAATGGACATGCCCCGCTCTTGATTTGTTCATGGCAGCGATGTCGAGCTTCGCTTTGTGGCGGTGGCCGCTCATCATCGTCGGCGTCTGCCTTGCGCTCTTTGGCGGCTTCAGAGCGCGAATGATGCTGATTGTCTTGCTGATGACGCTCGCGATCGCAGACGGCATTGTCTGCGCTTCGCTAAAAAGGATCATCGGCAGGCCGCGTCCGCACCAGGTTTCCGGCAATGTCCGCATCGTGGATCTGGCGCGGGTAAAACCGGTGTTTGTCGCCTTGTTCAAGGAACCGAAGGTGACGATGTCCCGCCCGCTGGAAGGTCTCGTTCGCGGGCGTTCATTTCCGTCGTCGCACACGGTGAACAACTTCTGCATCGCGGTTGTCGTGACGGCGTTTTACCGGCACCGGGGATGGCTCTGTTTCATTCCCGCAGCCCTGGTCGCCTATTCGCGCATCTACGTCGGGGCGCACTGGCCGGGCGATGTCCTGACCTCCATCTTTCTCGCAATCGGGCTCTCTCTGCTGCTGCTCGTGGCATTTGAATTTCTTTGGAGGAAGATCGGGCCGCGTCTGGTTCCGAAGGTTTACGCCGGCCATCCGGCGCTTTTGGGAGGCGCAGCAGCATGAAACCGCGCCACTGGCTTTTCGCATTGCTCGCGGCACTCACGCTCGGGCGGTTCGTGTATATCGGCCTGAACGAGTTAACGCCAGACGAAGCCTACTACCATCTGTGGGCGCAACATCCTGACTGGAGCTATTACAGCAAAGGCCCCGGCGTTGCGATGGCGATCAAGGCCGGGACGGCGCTCTTCGGCGCGACGGAATTCGGTGTGCGCTTTTTGAGTCCGCTGTTCGCGCTGGGCACCAGTTTGATCCTGTTCTCTTTCGCGCGACGACTTTACGGCGAGCCTGTTGCGGTCTGGACCGTCGTCGTGATGAACATGATCCCGATTTTCCAGGTCGGCGGAATGGTGATGACGATCGATCCGATCTCGATTTTTTTCTGGGCGGCGGCCCTTTACACCTTCTGGCTCGCGCTCGAAGAGAGTCCGCGCTTCAGCCTTTACTGGCCTCTGACCGGCCTGTTCATCGGCTTGGGGTTTCTCGCGAAATACACCAACGCGATGCAGTTCGTGTCGATCCTGCTTGTTCTCGCGACCACCGGAAAGTTTCGCCGCGAATTCGCCCGCCCCGGCTTCTGGTCCATGCTCGCAGTGTTCGCTCTTTGCACGATCCCGGTCATCGTCTGGAACAAAAATCACGCCTGGATCACGCTGGTCCACCTGCAAAGCAGAGGCGGGTTGGACAGCCGCTTCGCGGTTCATCCCACTGCGCTGCTCGAGTTTATCGGCGCGCAGGCGCTGGTGTATTCGCCGCTGATTTTCATCGGGATGATGCTCGCGCTCTGGTGGGCGCGGACGGAGGCGAAGTGGCATTTCAAACCACGTTTCCTCAGCCTGTTCGCGCTGCCGCTTTTCGTCATGTATTTCCTGCTCGCCCTGAAAAAACCGGGCCAGCCGAACTGGACCGCGCCGGCTTACCTGAGCATGGGCATTCTCGCCACCGCCTTCTGGTACGAAGGGGTGAAGACGAGCGCGTGGAAAAGAACATTTGCCGCGAGCGGGCTCGTGCTCGGCCTTGTGATGAGCCTGGTGGTTTTGAATTTCGACCTGCTTCGCGACATCGGCATTCCAATACCTTACAAGCGCGATCCCGGTGCAAGGTTGCGCGGCTGGAAGACGACCACGATCAAGATTGAAGAACTGCGGAAGAAATTTGAAGCCGGGTCCGGCAAGCCGGCTTTTCTCATCGGGAGCAGCTATCAGGCGGCGGCATGCGTGTCGTTTTATCTCACCGACAAGCGGATCGAGGGGCCCGGGCACCCGCCCGTTTACTGCCCGGAGTCGCAGATGATCGAGAATCAATTTTCATTTTGGCCGCGCTACGATGAGTTCGTCACGCTGCCGCCGGGCGTCCAGCGACCAGACACGTATTACACCGAAGAAGAGGGCGTGAATCTGTTCGTCGGACGCAACGCCCTTTACATTGCCGACAACAATGATGACCGTCCGCCCACGGCGATCAGGAGCGGCTTCGAACGCGTCGAACCGCTCGTGTTTTTCGAAGTGCAACGGCGAGGTCAGGCGTTGCGCAGAGTCCACGTTTTCGCCTGCTACAACTACCGCACCCGCTCGCTGTGATTTCTGTCGTCATCCCGCTGTACAATGAGGAGGAAAATCTGCCGGCGCTGCAGAGCGAATTGGAGCAGGCCCTCTCCGGACGCAACTGCGAATTTGTGTTCATCGACGACGGCTCGAAGGACCGGACGCTGGCGACCATCAGGCGCACCCCTGCCGTCCGCGTGATCGAGTTCGAGCACAATGCCGGCCAGAGCGCGGCGATGTACGCCGGCATTCATGCGGCCCGCGGCGATGTGATCGTTCTGCTCGACGGCGATCTTCAAAACGATCCCGGCGACATCCCGAAGCTGCTCGCGGAGATCGAAAAGGGCGCGGACCTCGTCTGCGGCTACCGCGCAAAACGCAGGGACAACCTCGCGAAGAAAATTTCGAGCCGTGTTGCCAACGCGATCCGCAGCCGTTTTACCAGGGACGGCGTGCGCGACACCGGCTGCACGCTCAAGGCCATGCGCCGTGAATGCCGCGATGCTCTCGTTCCGTTTCGCGGCATGCACCGGTTCCTACCGGCCCTGATCAAAGGCGCGGGATTTAAGATCGTCGAGATCCCCGTCAACCACCGCCCCCGCATTCACGGCGAGAGCAAATACAAATTTGGCAGCCGCGTTTTCAAGGCGACCGCGGACATGTTTGCCGTCCGCTGGCTGCTCTCGCGGCAGTTGAAATTCCGCATCAGGAGCGAGTCCCCCGGAAATGTCGAAAGCATCGACACGTTTCACTGACATGTCGAAATGCCGGGTGGCTTTTCGACACTTCGTCGGGATGTGTCGATGGCGGCGACACTTCAGGCCGTGAGGACTTTCAACAGGGCCGGGTGTTTGAAGAGAACTTCGCGCCCTTTCTTCTCACCCTTGAGGATGCCGAGCTTCTCGAGCGCTTGCAGGTATTCCGATGCCGTCTGGCGCTGGGCAAGCCCGGCGTCCACGAGGAATTGAATCTTCGAGTAGGGCTGCGTGAAGATCAGTTCGACAAGTTCCTTGGAATAGACCTTGGCCGGCAGCTTGGCGCGGCAAAGCGCGAGCGTTTGATCGAACAGGTCGCGGATGGCGAGGATGCGGCTCGTGGTCCACGCGGCGGTTTCCTCGACGCCGGTCAGGATGAACATCAGCCATTCCTCCCACGCGCCGCGCTCCGTGACTCCGGCAAGCAGGCGGTAGTATTCGGACTTGTGCTGGATGAGGTGGCGGCTCAGGTAGAGCACCGGGATGCGGAGCAGGCCGGCGTGGATGAGAAAAAGGATATTGAGGATGCGACCGGTGCGGCCATTGCCGTCGGTGAACGGATGGATCGCTTCGAACTGGTAATGCGCCACGGCCATGCGCACGAGCGGGTCGAGGTCGTCTTCGCCGAGGAGAAAAGTCTCGAGGTTCCTGAGCTTCGCGCGCATGACGGCGGTGCCGACGGGTGGTGTGTAAACGATGTGGCGCGTGGCGGTGTTTCCAATCATAACGCCCTGATCGGTCCGGAACTTGACCTTCTCGTGGCGAAGCACGCCGCAGAGATCTTCGAGCAGTCCGAGCCGAAACGCGCCGGACTGCACGGATTCAAAGCCCCGGCGCAGCGCGGCCCGGTAGCGAAGGACTTCCTTCGTCGCGGGATCGGTAACGCGGCTTTCGTCGAGCGCGGCCTGAAACAGCGCGTCCTGCGTGGTGACGATGTTCTCGATCTCGGAGCTGAGCTTGGCTTCCTGGAGCGGGATGGCGTTGATGAGCACCGCCTGATTCGGAATGAGGTCGCCAGCGCCTTTGAGTTCGGCGAGGGCTTTGTTCGCCGCCACGCATTTCTTGAGGACGCGCTTCGTTTCCAATTCGCGGCGCGGCGGCAGGAGCGGCAGGTCGTTGTAGGGTTCCTTCGGGTCGAAGCTCATGCGAGAGGAAGCCGAAAGTAAAAGAAGCGCGCCGGGTTTGAAAGGCTTTCGTAAACGCGGAATGCGGAAGGGCGGAACCGGAGAAAGTGGGAAGTCGGAACGCGGAAGGCGGAAGGCGGAAGGCGGAATGGCGGAAGGCGGAATGACGGAAGGCGGAATGACGGAAGGCGGAATGACGGAAGGCGGAAATGAAAAAAAGAAGGCGCCCAGGGACGGTTTGCAAAATGAAAATAGCCCAGCGCTTCAGCGCTGGGATTTCCGCGACCGGAACGGGCCGAGTCCCGGCAGGGACGAAAGAACCGTTCTGTCGTCCCTGCCGGGACTCGCCATCAGAATGAACACCGATACCCAGTGCTAAAGCACTGGGCTATTTTCAAACACAGATTCCGCGTTCCGCATTCCGCGTTCCGCAATCCGCATTCCGCAACCCACGTTCCGCCTTCCGCCTTCCGCGTTCCGCATTCCGCGTTCCGCATTCCGCATTCCGCAACCCACGTTCCGCCTTCCGCCTTCCGCGTTCCGACTTCCCACTTTCAAAAAAGCTCGCCCTGCGTGTGCGGAGCGATTTTCGCCGACTCGTCTTTGATCTCCTGAAGCAGCGATTTGAACTCGCACTTTTCGAGCGCGGCGATGAGCGCGGGATGGTCGGGGCGGATGACCAATCCTTCGAGCGGCACAGGGAGCGGCAGGTCGAGGTCGAGCTTCACCATCTCGCGGTTTTGCAAAATCTGCTCTCGTGCGGCTTTGAGCTTTTCGCGGATGCGCTCGTTTTTCACCGTCTCGAAATCGGCGAGCAGCGCGTCGAGTCCGCCGTGCGTCTGGATCAACGCCGCCGCGTTCTTCGGGCCGAGTCCGTTCACGCCGGGAATGTTGTCCGCCGAGTCGCCGACGAGGCAAAGCACCTCGCCGATCTGCTTCGGCGTGACGCCCCATTTTTTCATCACGCTCTCCGCGCCGAGCAGCGCGAACGTGTCGCCCGGCGACGCGAGATCGGTCTTGTTCGTCGAATAGACTTTCACGCATTCATCGACGAGCTGGAACAAATCCTTGTCGTTGGTCGCGAGCACGACTTCGACATTTTTCGCCATCGCTTCGTGTGTGTAGGAGGCCATCAAGTCGTCCGCCTCCGTGTTCGGCAGCCCGAGGCTGTGGAAGCCGAGCGACGGCATGAGTTTGCGGATGAAATCGAGCTGCGGCCTCATTTCATCGGGCATCTCGGCCCGCTGCTGTTTGTATTCGGGCTGAAGCGTCGTGCGGCGCTCCGGCAGCCCTTCGTCCCAGATCACCGCACCCAGGTCCGGCTTCAAATCCTTCACCATCCGGCGGATCGTCTTGATGAAACCGTAGATCGCATTCGTCGGCTCTCCACGCGAGTTGCTCAGATTCCGGATCGCAAAAAACGAGCGGTAAACGTAGTAGTGGCCGTCAACGAGAAGGAGCTTCATGGAGGCGGGAAGTTACACCACGACGGACACGAAGATCACGAAGCAAAAGCCGTCCGTCCACTTTCGGTTTGTTGATCGCGAGCGCGGCTGGGTTGCTCTGGAGAAACCGCGCGTCGATGCGAAGCCGCAGTTGCAACACGAAGGGCGCGAAGGGATGACCCGCATCAAAGCCCGCGGAACGCCTGCACGCTGCGGACAAAATCGTCGGGAACGCCGAAATCGAAGCGCTCGGCGTTTTCCATTTCCAATGCGAGATAGCCTTCGCGCTGCCGCTGAATTTCCTGGGCGCGCGTGAGCTGGAACTCCCCGTTGTCGCGCACGTTGTCGCGAATCATTTCGCCGAGGATGTCGTAAATCGACGGCGCCAGCAGGTGCATCCCGAACCAGCCGAGGAAATCGTCCGCGCCGAGTCCGTCCACGCGCAGTTTCTCGCGTGCGGTGGCGACGTCGGGCTTCTCGATGATGAGCGACACATCGATCAGTCGCGGGTTGTCCGCGCGACGTTTCCCGGCAATCGTGCCGTAGCCTTTGAGCTCATGCGGCGCGATCCGGTTCACGGCTGAGACACTCCTGCCATCGGACTTTGATGCCATCTCCGCGAGTTCGCGGCATGGCGAGACCGGCTCGCCGCGAAACAAATGGTCGCCGAGACAGAGCAGCACCATTTCGCCACCGGCAAAACCTTTCGTCTGATAAACCGCGTGGCCGTAGCCTTCCTGCTCGTGTTGCACAGCAAAGCAAACGCGTGAGGCGAGATCGCGCATCGCGCGCGCCTCGGCTAGCAGCTCGGGATATTTGGCGAGCCGCTTGAGGTAGTCGTCGCCGGGGCCTTCGAGGTAGGCGCGGATCGGCGCGTCGTCGCCGGGCTGGACGATGATGCAAATCTCCTCGATCCCTGCGCCGACGAGTTCGAGCAGGTGGTAATGGATCAGCGCCCGGGCGATGCCGTCCTTGCCGACGACGGGAAAGAGTTCCTTCTTCACCGCGTGCGAGGCGGGGAAATGGCGGGTGCCAAGCCCGGCGGCGGGAACGACAGCTTTGCGGACAATCTGTGACTTCATCGTTTACGCCTCATTCCGCCGCCAGCCATTCGCGCCGAACACGTAATGCCGAGCGCCGAATTCGATCGCGCCCGGTGACGTGTCTTCGAAGATGTCCGGCATCGCGCCGACGCGCCGCGAATACTCGGTCGCGATCTGCGGGATGTGTTCCTTCAGCGCGTCGAGTCTTCCGAACACCGCCACGGTTCCGCCCGTGCCGCCGCCGGTGATCTTCGCGCCGTAAAGCCCGCACGCAGGTCCGCGTTTGCGCACCGCCTCGACGAGGAAATCCACCTCCTCGACCGAGAGCTGGCAGTTGTCGCGATAGCTCTCGTGCGCGCCATACATCGCCTCGCCCGCCGCGATGAGCGCCTTCTCATCTCCGCTCTTCGCAGCTTGCAGCGCCTCCATGAACTTGAGCACGCGCTCGTTTTCCTCGACCGGATGGCGTGTGGGGCCGGCGACACGATAGGTCGCGTCGGGCTGAATCGTCGTCACCGGGTCGTCGTGCGTTTTGTGCCTGGCGAGGAACTCGGAGCCGACGATCGCCTCGGGTATCTCCGGCAAAAACTGCGCGCGCAATTCCTCCGACGAAAGCTCGGTGAGATAATCGAGCGCCGCGCGTCCGGTGCGGGCGCGGATTTCGTTGATGATCTTCTTCCCGACGAACGCGCCGATGCGCGTGTCGCTGTATGGGTTCCCGGCGACCGAGTGGCGCACCATCGAGTTGATGCCGACGAAGCCTGTGCCCGCCGGGATTTCCACCTCGCCCATCACCTTGCCAGGCCGGCAGAGAATGTGCGTGAGTTTTCCACGACGCCCGCTCGTGATCGCGATTTGATCCATGATGCCGCACGGCGCGCCGACGACGTGATTCTCGGCCATCTGCCCGAGCCGGGCGATGCGCGGGGCGTCGAGCGCGAGGCCGAGGTAGGCGTTAAGGCAGGTGAGCGTGCCGATCTCGACCGCAGCCGAACTCCCGATGCCGACGTTCATCGGCACCGCGCTGAGCAGCAGCATGCTGAAGCCGAAGGGCATCTTCACCGACTCCTCTTTTAGCAGGGTGAAAATGCAGCCGCCGATGTAAGCCGCCCACGAGACGAGCGGGTTCGCATGGCACAGGCTGCGAATCTCGCCGTAGCTGCCGAGGCCGTCGCCCGACGCGAAGTAATCGAGTGGAATGCGCGTCTCGACCGGCAGGCTGCGCTTGCCGGTTTGGATCGTGCGGATGCGCAGCGTGCGATCGGTGCGGGGTTGCAGCGCCATCAGCATCCCGCGCCCGAGCACGGCCTCGCAGACGTTTGCGCCGGAGTAGTCGGCGATGCCGCCCATCACATCGAGCCGGGCCGGCACGCGCGCGACCCAGACTTCGCCGCTGTTGAAAAATCCCGCGAAGCCGGTCGGATCGCTGTTCGGTTTCATCAGGAGCCGCTCGAACTCCTGCACTTCAAAAGGGAGATGGTCGTTCGTCATGGAAGTCGGGTGCGCATTATCGCGGAGAAAGACGTGCGCGGTCTATTGATTTTTCGGGCGGACGTTCGCGTTTCGGTCTGGAAAGATTTGCGTTCCATCGTTTCGGCGCGCCTGCTTAATCTCCGCCCATGCAAACGAACGAACCCGGCATTGGAATCATCGGCGGCAGCGGCCTTTATCACATCGAGGGGCTGACTGACGCGCGCGAGTTGAAGATCAAAACGCCGTTCGGCCCGCCATCGGACGTGATCGTCGGCGGCAGGCTCGCGGGGCGCCCGGTTTACTTCCTGCCCAGGCATGGGCGCGGCCACCGGATCATGCCGCATGAGTTGAATCATCGCGCGAACATTTACGCGCTTCGTTCGCTCAACGTCCGCTGGATCATCTGCGTCACCGCCGTCGGGAGCCTCCAGGCCAGATACAAGCCGCGTGACATCGTTCTGCCGTCACAGTTTTTCGACCGCACCAGCCGCCGCCCCGAGCACACGTTTTTTGGCGGGGGAATCGTGGCGCACGTCAGCTTTGCCGATCCGATCAGCGCAGGGCTTCGCGGCCTTCTCGCGACCGCCGCGAAGGAACTCCGCTACAAGGTCCACAACGGCGGCACCTACGTGAACATGGACGGCCCGGCATTCTCGACGCGCGCCGAATCCGAGACCAATCGCAAGCTCGGCTTTGACGTGATCGGCATGACGAATCTCGGCGAAGCCAAACTCGCCCGCGAAGCCGAGATCGCGCTGGCGACACTGGCGATGATCACCGATTTCGACTGCTGGAAAATCGAGGAGGAGCCCGTCACGGCGCAGACGGTCATCGGACATGTCATGGCCAACGCCGAGGCTGCGAAAAACATCATTGCGCGTGTCATCCCGCGCATTCCAGCAGAGCCGTCGTGGCCCGAGCACCGCGCGCTCGAAAACGCGCTCATGACCGACAGGTCGATCTGGCCGCAGACGACAGTGAAAAAAATGGGCGTGATTCTGGAGCGCTTCGTGGACGCGAAAAAACCTGCGTCAACAAAGCGTCGCAGCGGGAAGTAATCGGGGTCGGGTCAAATGGATTGACCAGTGTTCGCCGCCGCCGCGCTGGCGCCATCCAACCCGCCAATCGCGAGCATCACAATGTTCGTAACTGCGCAACGGCATCGCGGCTTCCACGGCGGACTACCAGCGCAAGCGCATTGTGAGCCTTCCGTATCTCAGCCCCATTGGCCTCCTACATTCTTGTAGGATCACGTCGGAAGCGGTTACGCGCATGTAGCCTCGCGTGGCCGGAGCGAAACGATTTTCGCCGCGCCGCAAACTTTTTCTCTATCGACGGAGATTCTTCAACACGTTGATTGCGAGCGTGTTTGCGCGCGGTCCTCTTCGTTTTTCAATCCACCTGAAAATAATTCCGCAGGCGCCTGGCACAGCCATTGCAAGTAGCGCGGCCAGCTCAATAAAGAGTCGCCATTTTGCGGAGGAAATCCGCCGGCAATACGAACACCAACCACAACAACAGGAGTTAAACCAAATGAGAAAAGTAGCGATTTATGGCAAAGGCGGGATCGGAAAATCCACCACCACACAGAACACCGTCGCGGCACTCGTCGAGATGGGGAAGAAGGTCATGGTCGTCGGGTGCGACCCGAAAGCGGATTCAACCCGGCTGCTGCTCGGCGGGCTGGCGCAGAAGACGGTGCTCGACACCTTGCGCGAGGAGGGCGAGGACGTGGAACTCGGCGATGTGCGCCGGCCCGGTTTTTGCAAGACGCTCTGCGTCGAGTCGGGCGGCCCCGAGCCGGGCGTCGGCTGCGCGGGTCGCGGCATCATCACTTCGATCAACCTGCTCGAACAACTCGGCGCGTATGCCGAGACCGAAGCGCTCGACTACGTTTTCTACGACGTGCTGGGCGACGTGGTGTGCGGCGGATTCGCGATGCCGATCCGCGACGGCAAGGCCGAGGAAATCTACATCGTCTGCTCCGGAGAGATGATGGCGATGTATGCGGCGAACAACATTTCCAAGGGCATCCTCAAGTTCGCGCAGTCCGGTTCCGTGCGGCTCGGAGGGCTGATCTGCAACAGCCGCGTTGTAGATAACGAAAAGGAAATGATCGAGCAGTTTGCCAAAAAACTCGGCACGCAGATGATCTATTTTGTGCCGCGTCATAACGATGTGCAACGCGCGGAGATCAATCGCAAGACGGTGATCGAGTGGAACCCGCAATGCACGCAGGCCGACGAATACCGCGCCCTCGCAAAGGCGATCGACGGCAATGACATGTTCATCATTCCCAAGCCGCTCTCCACCGACGAACTCGAGAAGACGCTCATGGATTACGGCCTCCTCGGTTAACCGCAACCCTTCACGAGAAAGACAAATCCGATGATCATGGTTCAAGCGATAGTCAGGCCCGAGAAGGTCTATCCCGTCATGAAGGCGCTCCTCGACGGAGGCTTTCCCGCGGTCACGAAAATGGACGTGTTCGGCCGCGGCAAACAGCGCGGGCTGAAGGTCGGCGAGATCACCTACGACGAGTTGCCGAAGGAACTGCTGATGGTGGTGGTGAAAAACGAGGAGCAAGCGGCGGTGGTCGGCACGATCTCCAGGGCCGCGCGCACCGGCGACAAGGGCGCGTTCGGCGACGGCAAGATTTTTGTCATGCCGGTCGAGGAATCCTACACGGTCAGCTCCGGCACGAAGGACGAGGAGGTGGCATGAAGCAAGTCCTGGCGATCATTCGCCCGACGAAGATCAACGAGACCAAGGAGGCGTTGATCAAGGCCGGGCTGTCCGCCTTCACCGCCACCAAGGTGCTCGGACGCGGGCGCGGCAACGTGGATTTCCGCGTGCTGCGCGCCGCGGAGAACGGGACCGAGGAGGCGATCGCGCGGCTGGGAGACGGCCCGATGCTGATCTCCAAGCGCCTCATGAACATCGTCGTGCCCGACGACAAGGTCGGCACGGTTGTTCAAACCATCATCGAAACCAACAAGACCGGGACCGCCGGGGACGGAAGAATCTTCGTCCTGCCCGTGAATGAAGTTGTCCGGATTCGCACCGGCGAACGCGATTCCACCGCACTGCAAGAACACTGACCGACACACAAAAACCTATGGATACAGAAAACTCGAAACCAGAAAACGGAGCGGCCGAGGCAAAGGCCGTCCTCGACGAAATGATGAAGGCCTACCCGGCCAAAACGCTCCGCAAACGCGCGAAGCAAGCCATCGTCAACGATCCCGACAACATCCCGCAGGTCGCCGCCAACACGCGCACGATTCCGGGCATCATCACCCAACGCGGCTGCACCTACGCGGGCTGCCGGGGCGTGGTCATCGGGCCGATTTATGACATCCTGCACATCACGCACGGGCCGATCGGCTGCGGATTTTATTCGTGGCTGAGCCGGCGCAATC
The DNA here is from genome assembly GCA_963751395.1 of uncultured Verrucomicrobiae bacterium. Classification (GTDB taxonomy): domain Bacteria; phylum Verrucomicrobiota; class Verrucomicrobiia; order Chthoniobacterales; family Chthoniobacteraceae; genus CAVVUC01. The sequence continues at coordinate 73,966 of CAVVUC010000003.1, forward strand.
TCGTGCGCCCGGAGCCCGGCTCGACCAACTATCTTCAATACGCCATGTCCACCGACATGATGGAGGAGCAGATCATCTTCGGCGGCGAGAAGAAGCTGAAGGCGGCGATCCAGGAGGCGTATGACATCTTCAAGCCCAAGGCCATTTCGATTTACTCGACTTGTCCAGTAGGGTTGATCGGCGACGACGTGCATTCCGTCGCCCGCGAGATGAAGGAGAAGCTCGGGATCAACGTGTTCGCGTTCAGTTGCGAAGGCTACAAGGGCGTGAGCCAGTCCGCCGGCCATCACATCGCCAACAACGGCGTGTTCAAGCACATGGTCGGGCGCGATGACACACCGACCGACGCCGAGTTCACGATCAACGTGCTGGGCGAATACAACATCGGCGGCGACGCCTGGGAGATCGATACGCTGCTCCAGAAATGCGGCATCAAAGTCGTGGCGACGCTCAGCGGCGATGTGAGTTACGACCAGGTCTGCCGGGCGCACACCGTCCAGCTCAACACGGTGATGTGCCATCGCTCGATCAATTACATGGCCGAGATGATGGAGAAAAAATTCGGCATCCCGTGGTTCAAGGTGAACTTCATCGGCGCGGAATCGACGGCAAAATCGCTCCGCAAGATCGCGCAGTATTTCGACAGCAAGAAACTGAAGGACCGCGTCGAGGAAGTCATCGCGCAGGAAATGGCGGCGCTCCGGCCGGTCCGCGACGAGGTCACCGCGCGCTGCAAAGGGAAAAAGGCCGCGCTGTTTGTGGGCGGCTCCCGGGCGCACCATTATCAGGATCTGTTTGAAGACATCGGGATGGAAACCATCGCGGCGGGATACGAGTTCGCGCATCGCGACGATTACGAAGGCCGCCAGGTGCTGCCGACGATCAAGGTCGATGCCGACAGCCGGAACATCGAGGAGATCGAGGTCGAGGCCGATCCCGTGCGTTATCAGGCGCGCAAGACGCCGGAGCAGCTCGCGGCGCTCGAGGCCGGCGGATTTAGCTTCAAAGATTACAACGGCATGATGGCGCAGATGAAAAAGAACACGCTCGTCATCGACGACATCAGCCATCACGAGATCGAGAAGCTCGTCGAACTCCGGAAGCCCGACATCATCTGCTCGGGCATCAAGGACAAGTTCGTCATCGAAAAGATGGGCATCCCGTGCAAGCAGCTTCACAGCTACGACTACGGCGGGCCTTACGCGGCGTTCACCGGCGCGGCGAACTTCTACAAGGAGATCGACCGGATGCTGCACACGAAGGTCTGGAAATACGTCGTGCCGCCCTGGATGAAGGACCCGCAGTTGCAGGCATCGCTCGTCAACAATCCCAAGGGAACCAGCAAGCCCAAGGCCGAAGCGGCCCCGCTCAACCGGAAGCTGGCCACGGCCGACGACGGAATCCCGGAGTAACCAACACAGCCAAACAAAGGAGAACACCATGCTAAACGGAACCACCGCAGAAATCACAGAACGCAGCGCGCTCCGCATCAACCCGGCCAAGACATGCCAGCCCATCGGCGCGATGTATGCCGCGCTCGGCATCCACGGCTGCATGCCGCACAGCCACGGCTCGCAAGGCTGCTGCTCGTATCATCGCAGCCACCTGACGCGGCATTTCAAAGACCCGGTGATGGCGACGAGCAGCTCGTTCACCGAAGGCTCATCGGTCTTCGGCGGAATGGCGAACCTGACCCAGGCGCTCGAAAACATCTTCACGATTTACAAACCGGAAATCGTGGCGGTGCATACGACCTGCCTTTCGGAAGTCATCGGTGACGACATCCCGACGATCATCAAGAAGTCGATCGAGGAGGGAAAGGTGCCGGCAGGCGGACGCGTGATCCACGCGAACACCCCGAGCTTCGTCGGTTCGCACATCACCGGCTTCGCCAACATGATCACGGCGATGGTCAAATACCTCGCCGAGAAGACGGGCAACCCGCGCGACCAGCTCAACGTCATTCCCGGCTGGGTCGATCCGTCGGACATGCGCGAGCTGAAGCGGCTCGCGGCGGAACTCGGCGTGAACATCGTGATGTTCCCGGACACCTCCGACGTGCTCGATTCGCCGCAGACCGGCGTCTATGAGATGTATCCGAAAGGCGGCGCGACCGTGGAGCAGATCGTGAGCAGCGGCGACAGCGTGGCGACCCTGGCGCTCGGTCATTTCGCCTCCCACCCGGCGGCAACGGCGCTCGATGAGAAATGCAATGTCCCGTGCGCGCTGCTCGAACTGCCCATCGGCCTGAGCAACACCGACAAATATATCGACGCCCTCCGCGCTTACGCGACCACCGAGGTTCCCGCCTCGATCGTGCAGGAGCGCGGGCGGTTGCTCGATGTCATGGGCGACATGAGCCAGTATTTCTTCAACAAGCGGGTGGCGCTCGCAGGCGATCCCGATCATGTGATCGCGATGACGCAGTTCCTGGTGGAACTCGACATGAAGCCGGCCTACGTGATCACCGGCTCGCCCGGCAATCACTTCGAGACGCGCGTCCGCGAGATCCTCAAGGACCATGCGCCCGATGCGAAGGTGAAACAATGCGCCAACTTTTTCGAGCTGCACCAATGGATCAAGCAGGAGCCGGTCGATCTGCTCATCAGCAACACCTACGGCAAATACATCGCCCGCGCGGAGAACATCCCGTTCGTGCATTTCGGCTGGCCGATCCTCGACCGGATGAGCCATCGCGTTTTCCCGACAGTCGGCTATCAGGGCGCGCTCCGGTTGCTCGACAAGATCATCACCGCGCTCTTCGACAAGAAGGACCGCGAGTGTGACGAGGAGTGGATGGAACTGGTGATGTAAAAACCAAGTTGAGAGATGAAAGTTGAGTGTTGAGAGTCTGCCTCCCGGGCGGTCAAGAATCACTTAATTCCATCTCTCAACTCTCAACAACAAACACTCAACTTCTTCCTTATGGCCTTCAAAATCACTGACAAATGCGAGAGCTGCGGCGGGTGCATCGGCGAATGCCCGCAGGGTGCGATCAGTTCCGGCACGCCTTTCAAGATCGATCCTGACGATTGCATCGACTGCGGTGCGTGCGAATCGGCTTGCCCGGCGGGCGCAATCGTGAGCAACAACTAACACCTATGCCTGGAACATCCATACAACCAACCGTCCTCAACGAAATTCAACGCCAGATCAACTACGAGCTGGGTGCCGCACACGCCTATCTCGCGCTGGCGATCTGGTGCGAGGACGAAAACTACAAGGGCTTCGCCGCCTTTTTCAAAAAGCAGGCGGGCGAAGAACGCGAGCATGCCGACAAGTTGATCGACCATTTGATCAATCGCGGCGCGCTGCCGGAGCTTGGTGCGCTGCCCGCGCCGAAAGGCAAGTTCGAGAGCCTTCTCGAAGTCGCCAGACAGGCGCAGGCGATGGAGCAATCCAACACCGCCGGCATCGTCCAAGCCTACGAAGCGGCACTCGCGGCGAAGGATTATCCCGCCCAGGTGCTGCTGCAATGGTTCATCAACGAACAGGTCGAGGAGGAGGCCTGGACCGATGAGATGGTCGATCGCACCGCCCGCGCCAATTGCGCCGGCGGCCTCAGCGAACTCGACCGCCACATCGAGCGATACCTCACTGGCGGATCGTAATTTCCCATGCCCGAACCTGCGCCCGAACACACCGAGATCGGCATCCTGCCATCGCGTGAAGCTTCGATAGCTCAGGCCGGGGCTACCGCCGCCCCCATCGCCTGCGGAAAACACAGCGCGGCCGGCTCAGTCAGCCAGCGTGCCTGTGTTTTCTGCGGGTCGCGGGTGGTGCTCTATCCGATTTCGGACGCGCTCCATCTCGTCCACGGGCCGATCGGTTGCGCGGCCTACACGTGGGACATTCGCGGCGCGCTTTCGAGCGGCCCGCAGTTGCACCGCAATTCGTTTTCCACCGACTTGCAGGAACTCAACGTCATCTATGGCGGCGAGAAAAAACTCTACGCGGCGCTCATCGAATTGATCGAGCGCTACGCACCGCGCGCGGCGTTCATTTACTCTACCTGCATAGTCGGGTTGATCGGCGACGACGTCGGCGCTGTCTGCAAGCGGGTCTCGGCGGAAAAGGGCATCCCCGTTCTGCCGGTGAACTCCGAAGGATTTCGCGGCACGAAGAAAGACGGCTACCGCGCGGCGTGCGAGGCGGTTTACCAGCTCGTCGGCACCGGGCCGACCGACACCATCTCGCCGCATAGCATCAACATTCTCGGCGAGTTCAACCTGGCCGGCGAAGCGTGGATCATTCGCGGCTACTACGAACGCATGGGCATCCAGGTCGTCTCGTGCATCACCGGCGACGCCCGCGTGGACGACATCCGGCGCTGTCACGGCGCGAAGCTCAACCTCGTGCAGTGCTCCGGTTCGATGACGCATCTTGCGAAAGTCATGGAGCGCGACCACGGCATCCCGATGAAGCGCGTTTCGTATTTCGGCATCGAGGACATGTCAGCGGCGCTTTACGATGCGGCGAAATTTTTCAGCGACGACCCGACGATCATGGAGCGCGCCGAACAGCTCGTCGCAGAGGAGGTCGCGGCGATTTATCCGCAGCTCCGCGAATACCGCAAAAAGCTCGAAGGCAAAAAGGCGGCGATTTACGTGGGCGGCGCGTTCAAGGCGTTCTCGCTCGTGCGCGCCCTCAAAATGCTCGGCATGCAAACCGCCGTCGTCGGTTCGCAGACCGGCGGCGATGATGATTACAAACAGCTCCAGGAAATGTGCGACCCCGGCACGATCATCGTCGATGACTCCAACCCGCTCGAACTGGCGAAGTTCTGTTTGGAAAAAGATGTCGATCTTTTCATCGGCGGCGTGAAAGAGCGGCCCATCGCCTACAAGCTCGGCATCGGCTTTTGCGATCACAACCACGAGCGCAAGGAGCCGCTCGCCGGCTTTGTCGGGATGCTGAATTTCGCGCGCGAGGTCTATTCGTCGGTCGCCAGTCCGGTGTGGCAGTTCGCACCGCGCCGTTCCTTGCGCCGGAACCTTGTTGAAACAAGCTAGCAACAGGAAATGGATACACCGCATCTCCTGCTGATCTGCCTCGCGATTACAGCAGTCGCGTTTCTCTATTCATCGGTCGGCCATGCGGGCGCCTCGGGCTACATCGCGGTGTTGAGTTTGTCCGGCGCCGCAGTGACCGCGATCAAACCCGCAGCCCTCGTCCTGAACATCTTCGTCGCGATCATCGCAAGCTTTCAGTTTTGGCACGCCGGCCATTTTTCGTGGAAACTCTTCTGGCCGTTTGGACTTCTCTCAGTTCCCGCAGCATGGCTGGGAGGCTATCTGCATTTGCCGCTTGCGATTTTCAAACTGCTCCTTGGAAGCGTGCTGGTCATTTCCGCAGTGCGGCTGTTTTTGAAGCCCGGAGATCCCGCGCAGGTCACGCCGCCCCGGCCTTTCACCGCACTGGGCGTGGGGGGTGGCATTGGCTTGATGTCGGGATTGACCGGCACCGGCGGCGGGATTTTTCTGACACCTCTGCTGCTCTTTTGCCGCTGGTCGAGGCTGCGCCAGGCGGCTGCCCTGTCGGCGCTTTTCATTCTCGTCAACTCGATCTCCGGCCTGATTGGACACCTCAGCAGCGGCCGGACAATTCCCGCTTTTGTCGTAATGCTCGCGCCGGCGGCGATCTGCGGCGGACTGGTCGGCTCGCATTTTGGCAGCCGCAAATTTCCTGTGCGGGCCATTCAACTCCTGCTCGCCAGCGTGCTGGTCATTGCCGGGCTGAAATTGATCTTCACCAAATAAGGAAAGCACGCCAAAGAGTGATCCTTCCAGAAACTCACCGCACGATTTCTGCGGGAGTTGCTTTCTCAACGGGAAGTTATTCCATTTCTTGAAAAGAATCGGACTCTGCATGGGTAGCGCACGCGCCTCGCGTGCTGGCTTGTGCGCCCCCGCGCAAGCCTTCCAAAGCCAGCACGCGCAGCGTCCAACCTCATGGATGCGAGCGGCTTCGCCGGGAGGAAACGAGGTGTCCCGCGAGGGCGCGGGACACTGCACGCGGGGGCGCGTGCGCCACCCATGCAGAGTCCGTGTATTTTCAAGAAACGGTATTACACGCAAATGCTTTTGCCACCGTGACTCCTGCCGCCCGCCACGGAGCAGAGCTTCGCCGGCAGGTCTGCGTTGCAAAGCCCCCGGCTTCGCAACGAGTCCCCATGAACTTCGTTCACCACGTACAATCTAAATGCCGAGGCCGATTTCCCATTACGACGCTGCTGGTCAAGTCTCGTCAGATGATCATTCTTCGCCAACTCCCGGCTATTTAGGGAGTCAGGCAAAACTCACCGCACGTTCTTTAGAAAATCCCGGCACCGCCCCGTGTAAAGCTCGCGGTGGCCCGCAACCACACCGGTTCGTCGCGCCCGGAGCGCGGGCAGGGGAGGGATGCTCAGGAACGTGGAGAGGAACCGCCAGTAGGGAGGCGCCACGCCGAGCCAGTGCAATGCACCGTAGAAAACGCGCTCGACGGGCGAACCGCTTTCCTCGGCTCCGTGCGCGATGGCCGGGCATCTGGCTATGGCGCGGTTGATCCGGTCGAGCACCCATTGTTCGTCCACTTCCGGCGAGAAATAAAACGTGGGCTGGACCAGATCGCAGTCGTCGGGCAGGAGGCCCTGCCCGCGGGCGTGCGCTGCCAGCGCCGTCCCCGGAAAAACACGGATGCCGGTCATGAAAATGGTCATGCACTTTTTCCAATGGAGATGCTCCTCGACGAACGAGACCGTCTCCTCGACCGTCTCCTGCGTTTCGCCGGGACCGCCAAGCAGGAAAAACCATGTCGTCCGGATGCCCGATTCCCGCGCGAGCCGCTCGGAGCGCCGCACGTGTTCCATCGTGAACCCCTTCTTCAAGTTCGTGAGCATTTTCTCATTCGCCGCGTCGGGAGAAATCAGGATCGAGATGAAACCCACGCGCTTCATCAGCGCCAGCAGTTCTTCTGTCATGCCGAGCGGATTCATGCCCACGGCCGAGAAGTTCGCCTTCACTCCGCGCCGGAGGATTTCCTCGCAGATTTCCACGGCGTGCTCGGGCGGAATGTTGAAAGTGGAGTCGGTGAACTCGAAGGTGCGCGGCCCGACGGTGCGCTGGACGTGCTCGATTTCATCGACGATGTCGCCCGGTTCGCGTCGTCGAAGCGCGTGGCCCTCCATCGCGGAGTAGTTGCAGAAGATGCAATGGAGCGGGCAACCGCGTTTCGTGTGAATCGCCCAGGTGCCGCCGGCCCGCTCGTACGCGCGCCAGTTGATCCAGTCGCCCATGCCGGACGATCCGAAACCTGCCTGCCGCTCCGGTTCGTTGAAGACAATCTCATCGCCCTCGCGGTAACAGAGACCGTCGATCTCCGCGTAACCTTTGCCGTTCTCGATCGCCGAGAGCAGTTCCGGAAAAACGATCTCGCCCTCGCCGACGACGGCGAAATCAGCAGGGAACCGTTCCAGCGCGTTGGCCTTCAGAATCGAAATGGCGGGACCGCCAAGAACCACACGCGCGCTGCTTTCCTGTCGGACTGTCTCGATCAACGACCCGACCTCGCCCAATTGCCACGAGATGCGCTGCGGCACGACGTTGTCGATGTTTCGCACCGAGATGCCCACGACATCCGGCTTGAATTCAGCCAGCGCCCGGTGCAGTTCCTCGACGTGCCCGCGGCTCACCATCAGGTCCACAAATCGAACTTCGTGACCGGCCCGGCGGGTGGCGGTGGCGACGTAGCTGAGGCCGATCGGCGGGACCGGTTCGAGAATCCGGGTGCGGTTTGAATAAACAAGCATCACGCGCATAGCCACGGCAGAATAGCGGGTCGCGTCTCCGAATCAATGCAAGTTAGCCATCTTCACCATGATGCCGCCCCGCCGGCTGCAAACCCGGTGCATCCGCCACTCCGTGGACGATGGGTCACCAGCCGCCGCGGAACCCATCGAAATCACGGAAAGCGGAAAGTTGCGGCTGGCGCGCAAAAACGGGTTGCGCGGGCCGGGGTTTCGTCGGAGAAAGGGGCTCATGAATTCGCCATTGATGCAGTTCTTCAAGCGGGCTCTGAATCGCGAGACCAAGCTTCATCCGATCGATCGCGGGATGGCGAAGCATTGGATCAAGAAACGGCTGCTCGTCGTTTTTCCGGAGCTGCGGAACAATCCGAAAGCGCTTGAGCAGGCCTACCGCGACCTCAGTCTCGAACCGCGCCTCGGAACGGAAGAAGGCGATGCGGCGACCTATTTCGAAATGACGCTGCCGTCGTAAGGGCTTGCGCAAACTGAATCCTGCCAAAGCCGACAGGTGCGTTGACTCCATTCCGTGTTGTCGTTAAAGACGCTCCGAAAACGCAGGTTTTTCTCCAGACTGCGCCTTATGCACCGCCCTTTTTTGGCCCGCCGCTTTGAAATCAGGACAAGCATCAGTACGATCCTCTCGTGCCTGCTTCTTGTCCTGCACGGCAACGGCCAGGAAAGCGGCCTTGCGACGCCGCCCGTCGAACAGCAAGCCGCTGCTCCCGAGTTGGAGATGCAATCCGTCCCACCTCCGTCAGTTCCCGTGGAGAGCATGCCGGAGGAGGGCATGGAGGAGGAGTCTCCACCAGAGCAGCAACTGCGGGAACAACTGACATCCCAGACACAGCAGCAACAGCAGGCGGCCGCCCCCCAGCCGATCTTCCCCTGGAACCAGACCTACCGCGGCGACATCAACCAGAACCTTTTTGGCTCGCAGCTCTCCGGACTCGGCGTGAATTCGCGGCTCACGGTGAATCCCACCCGGCCGTCAGTGGCCCGGATTTACAACGGAATGCAAAGCCAGTTGAGCGCTGAAGGCGGGGCATACAATTTGAAAGTAAGCAGGCTCCGGTTCCGGTTCAGCGCGGGCCTGCGCATCGAGGGGAACGACAACATCAACCTCACCGCGACGAATCCCGAGAGCGATCTGATCGTGCAGCCGGGCATCGGCATTCAAGGCTCGTGGCGGCTGACGAAGATCAACTCGCTGGATGTGAACATCTCGCTGAGCAAATTGATGTATCTCCAGCATCCGGAGAAAAATCAGACCAACATGCAGATTTCGCCCGGATCGCAGATCGCGCTGAATGTTTTCGCAGGCGACTTTCGTTTCACGCTTCACGACCGCTTTTCGCTTCAGCAGGATCCTGTGGCGGTTTCCGGTTTGAACAATACCTCCCAGGCCGGCCTGTTCACGAACGATATCGGCATGACGGTGACATGGGATCTGAATCAGTTGATCCTGAGCCTCGATCTCGACCATGTGAACAACAGCTCGCTTCAGGCGCAGCCAACTTACGCGGACCAGGCGATGAATTCCGTCACTCTTTCCGCGATGACGGCACTCCGCCGCGCGGTCAATGTTGGTGTTGAAACAGGCGCCTCCTACGTCACCTACTCCTACCCCGGCCAGCAGAATCTGACGCTTCCCTCCAATGCCACGCTCCTTTTCGCGGGGCTTTTCACCGAGGGCAGGACGTCTCGGTTCATTACCTTGCGAGCAGGGTTGGGCTATCAGGTCGTTGACTCGGCGTCCACCGCAACCCAGCCCGCGTCAAGACAGGGCGGCTGGTATGGAAACCTCGCCATGACGCATTTGGTGAACCCCTGGATTACCCAGACGCTCGACATCGGCCACGAAATCGCCGCCGGGATTTATTCGAACACGGAGGAAAACACCTACCTGCGCCACGGGATGACGTTCAGAATATTCCACAGGGCCAGCCTGAGCACGCAAATTGCAGTGGAGAAAGTCGCTTACCCAAATGTCACGAACTCTTCAGACTACACCAGTTACGGCGGCGGAATCCTCTGGAACTACAGGCTCACCAAAAAGCTCAGCCTTGATACTCAGTATCAATTCGTTTATAGAGTATCCGAAGCTCAATCTCAGAACTACACGCAAAACCGAATAGTTCTCGACCTCACTTATCAGTTCTAAAAATGTCCGCCCCTACGTTTGAAGGAAGCCCCAGATTTTTTGTCTGCTTGTGTGCTCTCGTGCTATGCACCGTTCCAGCCAGAGCGCAGGATGCCCGGGCGAGACAGGGTGCGATCGTCGCGAGTTCGGTGGTCGCGGGGACGAACTCGATGGATGTGCTTGACGATCAGCGGAAGTTGTTCCCCGGCGACCGGCTCAGCTACCGGGTGGTCGAGGAGCGGACCGAGCCGCGCCCGATTTTCGTGACAGACTCCCAGGAAGTGGAAATCCCGCTCATCGGCCGGGTTCGCACGCAGGGCAAGACCTGCAAGACGCTTGCGCAAGAGATCAAAAAAGAACTCGAAAAGGACTACTTCTATAAAGCCACGGTGATCGTCGGACTGGATGCGATCGGGCGTTCGGCGGGGCGGATCTATCTCATGGGCGAACTCAGAACACAGGGGGCCATGGATATTCCCGCGGCGGGCAATTTCACCGTGACCAAAGCCATTCTCCAGGCCGGCGGCTTCGGCGATTTCGCCAACCAGAAAAAGGTCAAGGTCGTGAGGAAATCGGCGGACAAATCCTCGCAAACCATGATTGTGGACGTCGCCAGCGTGTTGAAAGGCAGCACAGAAAAAGACGTCGTCCTGGAGCCGGACGACGTTGTCATCGTGACCGCGCGAGCCGTGAATTTCTAGCCCTATGATCGAACCGCCCTCCAGCTTCACTTCCGCCCCTCCCGGGTCATCCACGCAGGTTGATCCGCTTGCGGAGTTGTTCGGCACCAAGTCCGGCGGCAATTCCAATCTACTCGCCTCCGTCCTCCACTACCGCGAAGTGCTCAAGCACAACTGGTGGATTCTCCTGCTGTGCGTCTCGGTCGCGCTGGCCGGCGGCGGCTGGTATGTCTTCCAGAAAAAGCCGAGCTACCTCTCCGCCGGACGCATCATGGTCAGCGGCAAGGTTTCCCTGCCGGAGGGCGCGTTTTACAGCGAGGAGTTGAGCAACTTCTTCGGCACCCAGGTCGAACTGATGCAGAGCGAAATCGTTCAGAAACGCGCCATGGCGCGCGTTCAGTCGGTCAACCCGGAGATAAAGCTTCTCAACCCTGAATCACTCAGGCTGCAGGTCGGCCAGCAACCGAAGGCTTCCATCTTTATCCTCAGCGTCACAAGCGACGACCCCGGCTTCAGCCAGGCCTACCTCAACGCGATCATGGACGAATACATCGGCGTGAAACGGGAGATGCGCACCACGAATTCCGACACCACGCTTTCCGCCATCACCGATGAGTTGAAGAACCTCGAAAAAGCCCTGCAAACCGACGAGGCGGAGCTTCTCGCTTTCCGCAAGGACAACAACCTCGGCTACCTCCAGGAGGAGGGAAACGGGGCGGGCAGTTACCTCGCGACACTCGAAAAGAAACTGGCCTTGCTCAAGACCGAATACGAACTGCTCACGCGGCTCGAGGTCGATCAGAACGTCGAACGCCGGCAGAGGACAACGAACGAGGAAGGAATAACTATCGCGAGGGACGGTGTCAGCGCGCAGTTCGGGCCGCTCGGGGACTACATGAAGGCAAGGCAGCAGATCGAGCTGGTGAAGGCGCGACTCGACGACTTCGGGAAATACCTGCGTCCCAAGCACCCGATCATGGTCACGCTCAGCAACGAGCTTGCCCTCCAGCAACGCCTCATCTCCACCTATCGCGAGCAAAGCAAGACCCACCTTGCCGCCGAGCGCGAGTCGATCGCCGTTCAAATCGAGAACCTCGAATCGCAGATCAAGGAATGGCAGGTAAAAGCCCTCGACCTCAGCCTGCGTCTTGCCCAATACGAGAAGATCAAGAGCCGCTACGACCGCTCGAAGGGCTTGTACGACCGGCTGCTTGGAAGCATGCAGAGCGTCGATGTGAACAAGAACATCAATCAGGATCTCGTCTCGGTTTTGGAAAAGGCCTCCGTCTCCCGACCCGTCAAACCCGGCACCCCGAAGGTTCTTGGCAGCGCCCTGTTCGTGGGGCTGCTGATCGGCGTCGGCATCGTCCTGCTCATGGACCAGCTCGACGACAAGATGAAGAGCACCGCTTCATTCCAGTCGCACTTCAGCGAACGCATCGTCGGCCAGGTCGTTCGCGAACCGGATTGGGCCACGCTTCTGGTTCCCGACGATCCCCGGCATGGGTTTGCGGAATCCTTCAGCAACCTGCGCTCCGCTCTTTTCTTCCTGCCTTACAAAAATGCCCGGCCCAAGACACTGCTCGTCACCAGTTCACTTCCCAGCGAAGGCAAATCGACCGTATCATCGAACCTCGCGATCACCCTCGCGGCCGGCGGTTCGAAAGTTCTGCTGATCAATGCCGACCTTCGCCGCGGCCAGCTCGCCCAGCGCTTCGAGGTCCCCACGAGCCACCTCGGCTTCACCGGAGTTCTCACCGAACAAGTCGGCTTCCGGCAGGCAGTCATCCCATCCGGCTTTGCCGACCTCGACTTTATCCCCAGAGGCAAAGGCATGATGCAGCCCAGCCGCTACCTCCTCGGTCATTTGATGGATCAGTTCATCGCCGAAATGAAAACCGGCTACGACTTTGTCATCTTCGACAGTTGCCCGGTCCTCGCAGCCGACGACACCACCAGTTTTGCATCGAAGCTCGATGCCACACTTTTCGTCATTCGCATCGGCAGCAGTTCCGTGCGTTCCTGCCGGAAGGCGCTCGAGTTCCTTTACAACCGCCAGGTCAATGTGCTCGGAACCGTGCTTAATGCGGTCGATTCCTCGTCCGCGGAATACGACTATTACCGTTACCCGGACTACTACGACACAACAGCCGCCCAGAGTTGATCCAGCATTCCTGCAACCCGCTTTCGATCGGCCCCTCGGAAGATGAACACCCTGACAGTCAACCATCACCTGCTTGCATCGACTCCTTCCCGGAGCCGATCGAATGCACCGTGATTTTCAAATGATCCATCGGTGATGGACTGACGCGCAGGCAACAAGAAACCGTTCACAACCGTGAATGCCGCACAAAGGACATGAAGGCCGGATCCCTTCAACCCACACACGAGGCACCAAGAGGCTGGATAATGGTCTTGCTGAAGAATCCGCAAACGGCCACGGGCGGCAGCCTGTCTCGTTTCTTCAGTCACCAGCAGCAGGTGTAAGCACGAAGCGCCAGAAGCCAGGAACGCCACCAGTTTTCGAGTTTCCGCCTTCCGCATTTCAGGTTTCAGGTTTCAGGTTTCAGCCCTTCCTCCTCCCCTCAACTTCTCAACCCCTCAACCGTCCCCCCACCCGCTTTCAGGTTTCAGCCCTTTTTCTCCCCCTCAACCGTCCCCCGTCTTCCGCATCCTTTTTTCCATGTCTGCCAAACAAACCCCGGCCGCAAAACTTGTTTCCGAAGAAGCGATCCGCCGCGCCCGGCTGGCCCTGGCCAGACACCCGGAATGCTTCTGGGTGCGCAGAACCGATGGGCCGTTGGCTGACCGGGACGATGTCGAACTGGTGATCCGGCGGCTGCGTGAAAATGGGGGGGCCCAGCCTGGGCAGACGCGCGGGAAATTGAAAAGTGTCTTTGACTCCATTCCAGTCCGAAGTATTGCGGCGGCTGGCACCGAAATCGTTCCCCGGAAAGCTATGTGGCTGGCGGAACGGCCCTGCATGCCGACAGCACAGTTCGTTGGAGCGCCGATTTGGGCGGCTTGCGCGAAAGATCCCGGCTACAACCCCATCCTTTTGCTCAACCAAATGCAGCGCAACTCACGGGTCAACCCGGCCGAACTGCGGGAAATGGGGGCGGATTTTCAGCCGACTGAATTGAAACAGCGCTGGCTCGAACTGGCGGGGCTCGCCGGCAGCGAGATCGCCCGGGCGACAGCGGCAGACATTTGCCTGGGATTGGCTTTTGTGAATGCGGGGGGAGACATCGGCTGGTTCGACATGGCCGGATTCAAACCGCACAAAGCCGTGCTTGGCGGCTCCCTGCCGCGGATTACAGGCGCCTTGTATTGAAGAACTGCAAAGAATGAGATGACTCCCAACGAAGGAATACAGCCCAATTGGAAATGGTGTACAGCCGAAGGCAGCAGGGATCTGGACCGCCTCCTGGACCGGCAGTTGACCTTTCGGGAAAAACTGGAATGGCTCGAAGAAGCCGAGACCCTCTCGCTCACACTGCGCGCCAGCCGCGAAAAGCGAGCCGCAAGCGTCAAACCTTCCTCTTAACTTCTCAACCGTCCCCCGCTTCAAGTTTCAAGTTTCAGGTTTCCGCCCTTTCCCTCCGCCTTCCGCCTTCCGCATTCCGAGTTCCGAATTTCCCCTTTCCCCTCCGCCCACCGGCCTCAACGTGGCCGGCTACAACCGTCCCCCCTTCCGCTTTCAGGTTTCAGGTTTTTCTTCACTCCGCCTTCCCCTCCTCTCAACCCCTCAACCATTCAACCTCTCAACCGCTCAATGTCCAACCCATACAAAGAGATTCTCTGCGCATTAGCCGATGCGCATGTTGATTTCATTGTCGGGGGCGGTGTCGCTTGCGTGCTGCATGGCGTCGAGCGTGTCACGATGGACGTTGACCTCGCGGTCCAAATGGTTCCAGCCAATCTTGACCGCTTCCTCAACGTCATGAGTGCCCTGGCACTCCGCCCGCGCGTGCCTGTTCCTCCACAAGTCCTCAAGGACCCCGACGCCGTTCAGATGATGATCGAGGAGAAGCACGCACTCGTTTTCACCTTCCTCGATCCTGACCGTCCCATTCGGCAGGTGGATATGTTCCTTCGATCCAACCATGCATTCGAGATCCTCGACACAGACGCTGACACCGTGGATATTGATGGCAGAAAAATCCGTGTGGTCGGGAAACGACGCCTCCTCGACATCAAGCGAGCAATTCAGCCTCCCCGCACCAAGGATCAAATTGACATCGACGTCTTAACAAACCTGCTGGAGCATGAGCCAAACTGACGCTGCCCTCACCGCCAGCAAGAATGCCCGGGCAATGCTTGAGGCCACCACTCCAGCGGACTTCGACGGACACACGGAATTCCTGCGCCTTACACCTGAGGAGCGGCTTGACTGGCTTTGGGAAGCCGTCCACTTCATCGCGAGCCGCCGACAGCAGCAGTAGCGCCCATTTTCCCGCCCCCGCATTCCACGATCCGCATTCCCCGTTTCAGGTTTGAAAGCCTGGCCGTTGCCAGCGCATCCGTTGCAGCAGTTTTCAAGTTTCAGCCCTCCTCTCAACCTCTCAACCGTCCCCTTCCGCATTCCGCATTCCGAGTTCCGAATTTTCCCCATCCCTCCTCTCAACAACTCAACCCCTCAACAGTCCCCCCATCCCCCGCTTGAATGTCTCTTAACGCAGCGTATAATGTCACCATGATTACACTCTCCGTAACAAATGCCCGCAAAAACCTTGGCTCATGGGTGCAAAGAGCCGTTGATGGTGAAGAGGTTGCCATCTTGATGGGCAATCACGTGGTCGCCCTGCGACCAGTGGCAGTTGTCTCCAAAGAATATGCCGAGAGGGAATATCATCTGGCTCCGGAGGATGTCCGCGTGATTGCCGGCAATCTTCATGAAAAAGCCAAAAAAGCCCAGGGTAAAGGACGGGCCCGTACCTTCACCGGAGATCTCGAAGCCACTTTGCAAGATCGATCCTGACCTGCTCGCCCAACTCCGTAATCTGGTAAAAAGAGATCGCTCGTCAGTCGGGGTTGCCATCGAATCAGTCCGCCAGACCTCGGGTAGTCCCCACGCCCATTCCGGCATCGGCATCCGCCATCTTGGGTCAGGTCTCTACGAATGCCGCATCGGTCTCGATCAACGACTGCTTTTTCAATCTCTTGAAGGAACCCTCTATTTTCATTTTCTTGGCACCCACGACGAGGTGAAAACATTTCTGCGAAGCCATCGACGCCAATTCAGGAGTTAGTTTTTTCTTCGCCCTTCCGCATT
This sequence comes from uncultured Verrucomicrobiae bacterium, assembly GCA_963751395.1. Taxonomy (GTDB): domain Bacteria; phylum Verrucomicrobiota; class Verrucomicrobiia; order Chthoniobacterales; family Chthoniobacteraceae; genus CAVVUC01. The sequence goes on from CAVVUC010000003.1 coordinate 89,847, forward strand.
CCTCCTTCCGCGATCCGCATTCCGAGTTCCGCCTTCTCAACCTCTCAACCCCTCAACTGTCCCCCTCCGCATTCCCCATTTCAGGTTTCAGGTCTCAAGTTTCAGGTTTGGCCCTTCACAACCCCCCAACCTTCCCCTCCGCATTCCTCCCTTGCCTCCCTCCGCCCTTCCCTTACTGTTCAGACATGAAAGCCCTTGCCGAACTCGCGAAAGAAGCGCTCGAACTCCCCACTGTTCAGCGCAGGCAACTGGCGCGCATCCTCCTCGAACTTTCGGAAGACCCCTCCGATTTCTCCCCCGACGCCGACGGCGTTTGGGAAAAGGAGATTTGCCGCCGCATGGATGACGTAAAGACCGGGGCGGCTTGCTCCAGCGCTTTCGACGAAGTTTTTGCCCGGCTTGATCAGCGTTCCGCGCAATGAAGGTCGAGATCCTTCGCGAAGCGGAAGCCGAACTAAACGAAGCCATTGAGTATTACGAAGAGATCGAACTTGGTCTTGGCTTGCGGCTGAAGGAAGAAGCGCGCAAGGCGATTCTGCGGATTCGCGACAATCCCGCAGCGCCCCGTCTCAGACCGTCGGGTTATAGGCGTGTCAATTTGACCGCTTTTCCTTACTACATCGCCTCATTCATCTGGTCGGACACGATCTGGATACTAGCCATCGCTCACGCACATAGACGCCCCGAATACTGGCTGCAAAGAAAACGAACCTCCCCTGACTTCCGGCCTCAACGTGGCCGGCCACAACCGCATTCCGAGTTCCGAGTTCCGAGTTTCAGTTTTCAGCCCTTCTTCTCCCTCAACTTCACATCGTTGAAGTGGTGAGGGAATGCCGTGTCGGGGAAGAAGACAGCGGGCGGAGGACGGAGATGCACTTGACACCTGCCTTCCGGCGGGTGAATCATCACACATGAATACGCTTCTGGATCGTATTACCATTGACCCGGCAATCTGCCACGGAAAGCCCGTCATTCGAGGCCTGCGCTATCCGGTCGAATCCATCATCGAATATCTGGCCGGGGGCGACACATTTGAGGATGTGCTTGCTGAATTTCCTGATCTGGTGCGTGACGATCTGCTGGCTTGTTTGGAGTTTGCCGCCTGTTCCCTGAAGGCCAGGAGCCAGCATCTCCTGCTTGCGTGAAATTCCTCGTTGACGCCCACCTGCCACCGGCACTCTGCATACTGCTGCGGGCTGCGGGACACGAGGCGGTTCATACCAACTCCCTGCCCGTCGGCAACCGCACAACCGACCAGGACATTAATGCCCTTTCCCAAAGCGATAATCTTGTGGTGGTATCCAAAGACACGGACTTTTACTACTCGCATTTGCTGCAAGGCCGTCCGCCCAAGCTGTTGCTGGTCAAAACCGGGAATATGAGGTCACGCGACATGAAGATCCTTTTTGAACGGCATTTGGCAGTCATCGTCGCTTCCTTGTCTGAACACACTTTGGTTGAGCTCGATCGCATGAGCGTCCGGATCGTTTCGTAGCTCCTTGAATTTTGTGATTCCCTGGCCCGTAACAGGCCCTGACCTCTGGAATTCATTCCGCCTTCCGCCTTCAAGTTTCAGCCCTTTCCCTTCCCCCTCAACCTTCCCCCTTCCCCCTTCCCCTCCGCCCTCAGCCTTGCTCCCAAGCCATTGTTGACCTACAATTCCGCCATGCCACAGGATGCCAGCATCACCGTCGAATGTCCGCCGGAGGTCCTTCTCGAACTGCATGTCAGCAGGGAAGAACTGGCCGGCATCCTGAAGGAAACCGCTGCAATCAACCTCTTCCGCCAGGGGCGGCTCTCTTCCGGGCTTGCTTCAAAATGGGCGGGCCAGGAACGAATCCCATTCTTGATGAAAGCCATGGAACAAGGGGCTCGCTTGTTGAATGAGGGAGACGCCGACTTTCGGCGCGAGTCCTCTCTCCTGTGACGATCTTCTCCAATACCACTCCGCTCTTCGCTTTCGCGGCTCTGGATCGGCTTGATCTTCTGCATTGCGTCATGGTGAACTTCACGTCGTTGAGGAAGTGGTGCGGGAATGCCGTGTTCGGCGGTCCGGTTGCGGCGCCCGCGCTCGATACCCTGCCATGGCTGCATATCGTGCCAGGCCCCGCCACACCCGATCTCCGGTTCTTCATGCTGGATGCAGGGGAGCGCGACACACTTTCCTCCGCACTCGCCCTAAAAGCGGATTTGATTCTGATCGACGAACGCCTCGGCCGCAATATCGCCGAATATCATGGACTTCAGGTCGTCGGCACTTTGGGAACCCTCCTCAAGGCCAGAAAAATGGAGCTTATCCCCGCGTTTCTCCCAGAAGTCCGCCGGCTGCAAAACGCCGGGTTCTGGTATCATGAGCCGCTCGTGTAGCGCTTGGGCGCCTTGGTTGGCGAAACTTAATCGCCGCATTCCGCATTCCGCCTTCCGCCTTCTCCGCCTCTCAACCATTCAACCTTCCCCCGTCCGCCCCTTCAAGTTTCAGGTTTCAAGTTTCAGCTTTCCGCCCTTCTCCCCCCTCAACTTCTCAACCCCTCCCCCTTCCGCCTTGCCTCTTGCGAGCAGCATTCCCTTCCGATAATATGCCTTTATTCAATGAGTGATCGGAACACAAAGCGAATTAGGGAGGAAGTCCTTCGCGACACCCGCTACCCTGTGCATCGGATTGCAGATAGACTCCTGCCCTATTTGCGTATCCTGGCAGACCGATTTCAGCCGGAAAAAGTGGTGATTTTTGGCTCATTCGCCCACGGGAACCCTGATGAGGACAGCGATGTCGATTTGCTTGTTGTGAAGACCATCCACCAAAGCCGGCTGAAGGATAAGGTCGCGATCCGCTCTGCATGGTGGCCTCTTTTGCTTCAGGACAGCCCTCTTTCCTTTGACTTGATGCTTGCGGAGCCCGAAGAGAGCACGCGCCTCGCCCGCAACGAGAACTCATTTCACGCAGAAATCCTGCGCAAGGGCCTTCAGGTGATATGACAACGGACCCCGCCAGTCCCGGCGACTGGTTCCTACTTGCAAGTGACCGGTTGGAAAAAGCGGATGCCTTGTTCAGCCAATTCGGGGCTTCGTGGTCGGGGGTCGAATTGCTCCATGAAGCAGCCGAACGATACTTAAAAGGCTACCTGGTCTCCTGCGGGTGGAAGCTTGTAAAAACGCATGACTTGAACAGCCTTCTCGCCTCGGCTTGCGGCTTCAACCATTCATTTGCCGATTTTGTGTCTGCCTGTCAGAACCTGACCGAACAATTCTGGGAGCAGCATTACCCCGGAGGTGACCTCGATGAGGTTGGCGAAAATTATGCCGACCTGCGGGAGGCAATCGGGAAAATGATATCGCTCATTGAGAGCACCTCCCACCCGCAAAGCGGCGAGTAAAGTAAATTCCATAATCCCTCACTCAGGTTTGAAAGCCTGGCCGTTGCCAGCCCATCCGTTGCAGCAGGTTTCAAGTTTCAAGTTTCAGTTCTTTCCCCTCCCCTCAACGTCTCAACCCCTCAACCGTCCCCCTTCCCCCTTCCGCCCAGCGGCCTCAACGTGGCCGGCTACAACCGCCTCCGCTTTCAGGTTTCAGCTTTCCCGTTTCAAGTTTCAGCCCTTCCCCTTCCCCTCAACTTCTCAACCCCTCAACGTCTCAACCCCTCAACCTTCCCCCGTTTCCCGTTTCAAGTTTCCAGAATTGCCCTCGCCTCTCTCAAAACCATGCGTGAAGAAACCACCAAAACAAAACTTGAGGCATTCATGGTTGCGCTGGGTAACCGCGTACGTGGCGAGGGGTGCGTCTATCTCGCCGGTGGCGCCACAGCAGTTCTGCATGACTGGCGGCAGATGACCATTGACATTGATATCAAACCCGACCCTGAGCCTCCTGGACTTTTTGAAGCCCTGGCAAGCCTCAAGGAGGAATTGAATCTCAACGTGGAATTGGCATGCCCCGACCAGTTTATCCCCGCGGTTCCCGGATGGCGCGAACGCAGTTTGTTCATCGCAAGGCACGGCTTCGTCCTGTTTTTTCACTACGATCCTTGGGGGCAGGCGTTGTCCAAGCTTCAACGCAGGCACGCGCGCGACCTTCGTGACGTTCGCTCCCTCCTGGACTCGGGGATGGTTCAAAAAGGCCGCTTGTGGGAAATGTTCAAGCAAATCGAACCGCAATTGATTCGTTATCCGGCTGTTGACCCCGCCTCGTTTCGAGCCGCCGTCAGGGATTTCTGCGATGTCAACGAATGACCTGATTGCCGGCCTTCCGGGAGAAGCCCTTGTTCGACAAGGATTGGCCGATCACCATGCCGGACGCAGAACCATTCCCGCGTGCCTGATCGATATTGCCCGCCCGCGGCTGGCCCGCGCCGGATTGATTCCTGCGGAAATGCCTTCCTTGCTGCCAGAGCCGGAAATCCACCTCTACCGCCTGCTTTGCCAGCAAGGTGGCGATGCCTATTCCAACTACAACGCCCTGCTGCGCGAAGTCGTCAGCTTCGAATTTTCGCTCGATCATCGCTGCCGCCAAACGGCCACCTGATATTCACCTGCCGCCTTTCCCCTTCCGCATTCTTCTTCTCTCTTAACACTCAACTTCTCAACTTCTCAACCGTCCCCCCCGCCCCTCAGGTTTGAAAGCCTGGCCGTTGCCAGCGCATCCGTTGCAGCAAGTTTCAAGTCTCAGGTTTCAGCCCTTTCCCGCCGCCTTCCGCATTCCGCCCAGCGGCCTCAACGTGGCCAGCTACAACCGCCTCCGCTTCCGCCTTCCGCTTCCGCCTTCTCAACTTCTCCCCCCCTCAACTTCTCAACCCCTCAACTTCTCAACCCCTCAACTTCTCAACCCCTCAACTTCTCAACCCCTCAACTTCTCAACCCCTCAACTTCTCAACCCCTCAACTTCTCAACCCCTCAACTTCTCAACCCCTCAACTTCTCAACTTCTCAACCGCCCCCTCTCCCCTATCCCAGATTTGACGGGACGAATGGAATCAATCATTTTGTGAATATGAACGCTGTTGCAACTCAAGTTGAAATCGGAGACATGATCTCCCGCACTGCAGGCATCAAGGGCGGCACGCCCCATATTGCCGGAACCGGAGTCACGGTTCGTACCATCGTCCGGTGGAATCGTGCCGGACTGCTGCCGGAGGAGATCGCCCTTCGCATTGGGCACATCTCGCTGGCCCAAGTCCATGCCTCCCTCGCGTTTTACTACGCCAACCAGGACGCAATGGACCGCGAAATGGCCGAGGAAGCAGCGGAGTCAGACAGGGTCGAGCGTGAGCACCTTGCCCGGCAGCGTTCGGCGACCACCTCATCGTGACCATCCGGCTATACCTCGACGAGGACTCAAGCGACACAGATTTGTTGAAAGCGCTTCGCTTGCGCGGAGTTGATGTAATTGGCGCACCCGAGTGCGGAATGCTTGGGCACTCCGACGAAGAGCAGATCAGATGGGCGACTGGGCAGCAGCGCGTTCTTTATAGCTCCAACCGGGGTGATTTCTACCGGATTCATTCCGACTTGATGCGAAGCGGCCACAGCCACGGTGGGATGATCCTCGGCGTCCAGCAGCGTTACTCGGTGGGCGAGCAAATGCGCCGGTTGCTCTGCTTGATCGCCACCCGGTCGGCTGACGACATGCAAAACCGTGTCGAGTTTCTAACTGCCTGGACTTGACCTCTGACCGCCCCCTTCCGCTTTCAGGTTTCAGCCCATTCCTTCCGAGTTCCGAATTTCCCCCTTCCGCCCTCAACCTCTCAACCCCTCAACCTTCCCCTTTCAAGTTTCAGGTTTCAGGTTTCTCTTCGCCCGCCTTTCCGCCTTCCGCTTTCCGCATTTCCCCCTTCCCCCGCCCTCCGTTCTTCGCTTTTCGCGGATCCCGCGCTATCTTCCAACGATGAAATCCACTATTAGCAGGTCGAAACCATCTCATCCGGCAGACGAGAAACCGGAGAAGTTCTGGCGGCGTTTTTCGAGCCCGGAACTGGATCGCGCCGGCGATCTTATTCTGAAAAGTCTTAATGAAATTCGGTCACAGGCGTTACCGCGTGGCAATCCTTCTTGATACAGGTGCATTGGAACTCATCCGCCGCAGAAGCCGCGAAGTGGAAACCCTTGTGGTCCGGCACTTCCCCCCTCTCATCTGCAGCCATGTCGCCGCCGAGTTTCTTTACGGCCAGATTCTCGCGAACGTCTCATCCCAGGCGCTCCTGCAGGCTCAAGAATTTCTCGACTCCTTCGAGATGCTCTGTCCTGGGAAGGCGACCACAGCCATTTATGCAAGGCTTCGCGCCAGCTTGAAGGCCGCCGGCCATGTCCTGCCGGACCCCGACTACTGGATAGCAGCCCACGCATTGGAAGAGCATGTCCCTTTGATCTCCACAGATCGCCATTTCAGCCGGATACCCGATTTAGACCTGCATCTGATCGCCATCTGACGCCTCCAACCTCCCTCGCTTCAACTCAGGTTTTTCCCCGCCCTTCCGCATTCCGCATTCCGCATTTCACGTTTCAGGTTTCAAGTTTCAGCTTTCAGCCCTTCTCCCCTTTCCCTCCGCCTTCCCCCTTCCGCCTTCCGCCTTCCGAATTCCGCCTTCTCAACTTCTCAAACTCTCAACCGTCCCCCATTTCCGCCTTCCGCCTTCCGAATTCCGAATTTCCCCCTTCCCCTCAACCTCTCAACCCCTCAACCCTTCCGCCCCCTCCCCCTCCCATGGCCAAACTCATCCTCGAAGCCGGTCGCACCGAAAAGCATTACTGGGCCGACCTCTGGCGCTACCGGGAGCTGTTCGGCATCCTTGCGTGGCGCGACGTTACCGTGCGCTACAAGCAGACGGTCGTGGGGTTTGCGTGGGCGTTGATTCAGCCGTTCGCGACGATGGTCATCATGACGGTCATCTTCGGAAAGGTTGCCGGGCTGCCTTCCGTTGGAGCCGCCCCCTACGCGATCATGGTTTTTGCCGCCCTGCTCCCCTGGCAGTTTTTTGCGAACGCGCTTTCGACCTCCAGCCAGAGCCTCGTGGGCAACGCCAACCTCATCTCCAAAATTTACTTTCCGCGTATTATCGTTCCGGCCAGTTCCATGGTCGTGGCCGGTATCGATTTTGCCATCTCCTTCACGATCATGATTGGGATGATGGCATGGTATCAATTCTGGCCCGACTGGCGGATCATTACCCTGCCCTTCTTCGTGCTTATCGCCATAGCCGCAGCGCTTGGCCCCGGACTCATCATTACAGCGCTAAACGTCAAGTATCGTGACTTCCGCTATGTGGTTCCGTTCATCGTCCAGTTCGGCCTTTATGTCTCGCCCGTTGCGTTCAACAGTAATGTCATCCGCAGCCGGTTTGGCGAAGAGATATATTTGATCTATTCGCTAAACCCGATGGTGGGCGTGATTAATGGCTTTCGTTGGGCGATTCTCGGTAGCGAATCCCATGTGGATCGCGGCTACTTCTGTGTCTCGATGCTCCTGGTGCTTTGCTTGCTCGTGATCGGCATCTGGTATTTTCGTAAAACCGAACGCACCTTCGCGGACATTATTTAGCCAGCGTTCTTCGTTCCTTGTTCTTCGTTGAAACAAACAACCGCGATGGTAAGACGACCCGTGAATCATGAAAATCGAACGCTTTGAAGATATCGAAGGCTGGCAGATTGGGCGTGAACTAACGCGTCGAATTTACGCCGCCACGACCCGTGGGGCCTTCGCCAAAGACTACGGTCTCAAAGATCAGGTTCAGCGGGCCTCCGGCTCTATCATGCACAATATTGCCGAAGGTTTCGATGGAGGAAGCAACGCCGAGTTTGCGAAGTTTCTTCGCTACGCGCAACGCTCTTGCACCGAAGTCCAGAGTGAACTTTACGTCGCGTTGGACCAGTCTTACCTGGCACAGGAGGAGTTCTCAGACCTTTACGCACTCGCCCAGCATGCCCACGCGAAAATCGGCGGTTTCATCAAATACCTCATCCGAACAGAATCCATGTCCCGCTGAGGCAAGGTTTGTCGTTCTTTGTTCTGTTGTTACAAACCAGCCACCAAGAACAAAGCACAAAAACGAAGAACAAAGAACGAAGAACGAAGAACTCCCACCCGCTTTTCCCAGTTTCCTAGTTTCCCGCCCCATGTCCGACACCGTCATCAAAGTCGAGAACCTCTCCAAGCGCTACGTCATCTGTCATGCTGGAACTCGCCCACGCGACGGCCTCCGCCATGTCATCCAAAACGCCTTCACGACACCGTTTTGCAAGCTGTTCAAATCGGAATCTGATTCCTCTCAACCCTCGCCCCTCGACCCTCAACCTTCTAGTAAAGAAGACTTCTGGGCTCTCAAGGACGTGTCCTTCGAAGTAGAGCGTGGCGATGTGCTGGGGATCATTGGTCGAAATGGAGCCGGAAAGAGCACCCTGTTAAAAATCCTCAGCAGGATTACTGAGCCGACAACGGGCCGCATCGAGATCAATGGACGCGTCGCGAGTTTACTGGAAGTCGGCACCGGCTTTCATCCGGAGCTAACTGGACGCGAAAACATTTTCCTGAACGGCGCAATTCTAGGCATGAGCCGGGCGGAGATCCGAAAGAAATTTGACGAGATTGTGGCCTTTGCCGAGGTGACGAAATTTCTGGACACCCCGGTGAAACGCTACAGCAGCGGCATGTATGTGCGCCTGGCCTTTGCCGTGGCCGCGCACTTGGAACCAGAAATCTTGGTCGTGGACGAAGTGCTGGCCGTGGGGGACGCGCAGTTTCAAAAGAAATGTTTGGGGAAAATGGGTGAAGTCGCAAAAGGTGGACGCACCGTGCTTTTTGTAAGCCACAATATTCCGGCTATATCAACATTATGCAGCAAGGGAATTCTGCTTAAGAATGGAACGCTGACGATGGCGGAATCGGCAAACAAAACCATCGAGACCTATCTTTCTGGCTTTAACCAAAACCAAAGCATTGTTTGTGCTCCTGAACGCCGGCCCGGTTCTGGAGAATACCGTTTCCAGTCAGTTCACGCCTTAAAAAACTCATTCAACTGCGAGGAAATTAAGGCAATTAAATTCCATATTAGACATCATCATGGGCTGGTCAGACGCTTCTTCGTTTCTGCCCATATCGTTGATATCAATGGGATAATTATAGCCCAGTGTGATTCACGGCTCATGGGGATATGGTTTGAAGATGCAGCGAAAGTTGACGGTGAGTTAAGACTTGAACTGCCTTGGCTAAAACCTGGCACATACACGGTAGATTTGTTTATTTGCGCTCCAATGATGGTGGATCAATGGGAAAGAGCCTGTTATTTGGAAGTATCTTCACTCCTCCCATACCAATATTCGGTAGGTGAGGATGCGATTCAGAAGGGCCATGTCATCGCAAAGTTTAATTGGCTAAGTGCTGATGAAAACCATTAGTCAATTCAAACAAGTGGAAGATCGAAATCCGATTATTACTGAATTGTACGCAACGAAGAGCGTTTTGGTCGGCAACGGCACAAAACGAACTCTCGTTGACTGCATCGACGAGGAGGAGGGTGCATTCATCCATGACCTGATCTCCTCCGATGCTTCCGTGCTGAAGACGCTGGAGGTCGGCTGCGCGTATGGCTTGTCCTCGTTGCATATCTGTGAAGCGACAAAGGATCGACCTGATGCATGGCACTGTATTCTCGATCCGTTTCAAGAAGACCAATGGGCAGGGGTTGGCCTCGCCAACCTCCACCGTGCCGGCTTCAACGCATTCGAACACCTCGCACTCCGGTCGGAGTTCGCATTGCCAAAACTGCTCGCCGAGCGTGGGGAAGGCGCTTTCGACCTTATCTTCATCAATGGATGGCACACCTTCGATCACACGCTCATTGACTGCTTCTACAGCACACGCTTGCTCCGCACAGGGGGCTACCTCGTAATAGACGATGCGGATATTGCTCCCGTTGCACGAGCCATTGGCTACTTTTGCCTCTATCCATGCTACCGACGCTTTAAGGAGCTAGCCAAACCCAAACCGCGAACACTCAGGAGACTCCTCGCGGTTGCCCTGTTTTCCTGTGTTCCTGCCCGAGTTCGTGGCAGGGTGTTTCACTGCGACCTGATGCGGCGGGTCTTCCAGCCCAGCACTGTACGCATGATTGCTCTGCGGAAAGAGGATGAGGATTTGAGATCGTGGAATTGGTATCAACCGAGCTTTTAGAACGAAACGGCACCCGCCGAATTAACGAAGGGCGACGGGGAGAGCCGCGCGCGCTGATCCTGAGCCCGATTCCGACCCACCCACCCCACGAGGGCAATCGGGAGCGGGCGCTGCAAATGGCCGAGGCTGTGAAGAGTTTGGGTGTGAAGGAGCAGTTCTTTTGTCATGTGCGCGTTCCGGCGATCGATTGCCCGAGCGGAGACAACGAGATGGCAAGGTATTGGGGAAGTAGCTTTGCGGCGTTGGATACCGCTTGGATTAGGAGGAACGGGAATTTCCACGTGTCGCGCCGGACCAAATGGCTGGGTTACCTGACCAAGGCTGCGGGACAGGTCGGCTTCGATGCGGCGTTCCTGGAAAGGTTTCGATCCGCCAACGCCTGGTTCCCGAACGGTTTGGGTCGGTGGATCCAGAAGTTCGCTGTGGCCTGGCATCCGACGATCGCTCTGATGGAGTATCCATTCCTTTCCAAGGCTTTTGACTACCTGCCGGGCGGCGTTTGGAAGGTGATCGATGCGCAGGATGTATTTACACAGCGTAACGAACGCCTGAAGGCCTCGGGAATCACCGCCAACTGGCTCTCCCTCACCCGCTCGCAGGAGGCTCGTCTGTTGTGCCGCGCGGATCGAGTCGTCGCCATTCAGGAGGAGGAGGCGGCGTTTTTCGGAGAACTGCTGCCACCGCACAAAGTAGCAACGGTTAGCGCCTTGTCTGAGCCGATTAGGGTTTGTCCACCTTCGGATGCAGGGGAAGTCATCGGGCTGCTGGGTTCAGCCAATGCGGCAAACCTTGCCGGCGCAGAGTGGTTCTTCGCAGAGGTATTCCCTCGTCTGAAGCAGTGCTGCCCCGGCGTTCGATTGCGGGTCGCGGCTCTCTGGGCCAGCATCTTTCCCAGGTCGATGGCTTGGAGATCCTGGGCCGCGTTGCAGACCGGCAAGGGTTCTACGCCGGGTGCCGCTTGATCGTGAATCCCTGCCTTGGTGGAACCGGCATCAAGATCAAATCACTGGAGGCATTAACCTATGGCCGGCCACTGGTTACCACAACGCACGGAGCCAGCGGGCTCGAAAGCTGCGGAGGGCCAGTGCCTTGTGGCGACAGACGTGGCTGACGACTTCGCATTTTGGTGCGCCCGGTTTCTCCAAGACGGGAAACTTGCCGATACGTATGGGACTGCCGGCTGGGGGTTCATTTTGACTCGAAGAGCGTCGAGTATCGAGTCGCTCAGGCAGGTTTTGCGCTTGGACCAATGAACGCGCGCCCCGTCGTCTCCATTGTCATTTGCACACGCAACCGGGCCGAAAGCCTGAATTTAACCCTGCGTTGCTTCGCCGCTCTTTCTGTTCCCGAAGGACTCTCGTATGAGTTGCTCGTGGTTGACAATGGTTCGACGGATACGACTGCGGAGGTCGTCTTGGCGCACGCGAGAACCATCGGCCAGCTCAAATATGTTCATGAGGCTCGTGTTGGACAGGCCGTTGCCAGGAATACCGGACTGCGCCTTGTCACCGGCGATCTCATTGCATTCACGGACGACGATGTCCGCTTTGGCGCGGATTGGCTGCCTCTTCTCACGCAGCCGCTGTTCCGGGCTGGCATACACGCCGTGGTTGGTGCTGTGAGGGTCGCGCCGCACCTGAATCACCCTTGGATGACAGCGATGCACCGATCGTGGATCGCCTCAACAGATTCCATTGATCAGGACCATCCTCAGCGGCTGGTCGGAGCTAACATGGCATTTCAGCGCGAGGTGTTGAACAAAGTGCCGGCGTTTGATGAAGAACTCGGGCCGGGGGCTTTGGGCTTTGGAGACGACACTCTGTTTTCACTACAGTTAAAGGATTCAGGCTTTCGGCTGGCGCATTCTCCGGGGGCATTCATCGAACATCATTGCAGCTCCGAAAGGGTGACTTTTGCATCCTATCGCAACGCCGCTGTTAAGCTAGGAAGAACCGAGGGCTACCTGCGGTACCACTGGTTCCATCACACTATTCAGCTCCCTCGTTTGCGGCTCTTGAGAAAGACCATCCAATATCGTTTGCTAAGTAAGATGGCACAAAACGACGTCGAATTGATGAGCGAAGAGATGCTTCTAATGCTCCAGCACGTTCACTTTCTTAGGCAATATTTGCACGAACGTCGTCGCCCCCGGGTATATGAGATGCACGGGTTAGTAAAGCACCGCCCGGTGAAAGATCCTGAATAAGACGGCGTTGCTCGATAAACCGGTCATCGTCAGCGAAGGTTGCCTGATGGCCGAGCGCCCGGCAGTTTGGAATGGGGGAGGTGGTGCCGGAACGGGATGCGGAAGCAGTAAGGCGGGCAGTTCACGCGATTGTCTCCGACAAGGCCGCGTGGCTGATACGAAAGGAGCCTCGCTGGGGGGAATATCGAGCCATCCACTCAGAGGCATCGCTGCGCCGGGCCTTTCAACTTATCGTTGGGAAAACCAACTGAGGCGGCAGCCAAAAGCCCTACCAAATTATTCGACTCTGCATCGAATCCCAATGATGCAACAGCCGCCAGAAACTCTACTGACAATTTTAATTCGTGCCCAAGCTCTTGATCAGCGTCATTGTTCCCACCTGTCATCGCAATGATCTGCTGGGGCGCTGCCTGGAGTGCCTCGCACCCGGCACACAGGCGCTTCAAGGGAGTTTTTATGAAGTGGTTGTCACCGATGATGGTTCGCGTGAAACCGCGGAAAGGATGATTTTCGAGCGGTTTCCGTGGGTGCGCTGGGTGGAAGGGCCGAGGCGAGGCCCGGCGTGCAATCGCAACAACGGGGCGCGGCATGCGAGCGGGGAGTGGCTCTGCTTTACAGACGACGACTGTCTCCCTGCACCCGGTTGGCTTGCAGCATACGAGGCTGCCATCCGTAATGACGGGGGAGGTGCGGATGTCCTCGAAGGTCGCACCCTTGCAGGCCGCCCGCTTGCATACGATGAACATGCTCCCATTAACGAGCGTGGCGGCGTATTCTGGTCCTGCAATCTTGCCGTGTCTCGGACGTTCTTTCAAAAGGTCGGCGGGTTCGACGCCAACTTCCCATTTGCCCACCAGGAGGATGTGGACTTCGCGAGACGGCTTAATGCACACGGCGCGGTCGCGGTTTTCGTCCCAGAAGCGACTGTCGTGCATCCGCCACGGAAGGGGCGTGGTCTTTTGGCTTCGATCCGTCAAGAGGAGTCGAGTGTCTATTTGGCTGCGAAGCACCGCTTGCCGGTCTGGCGTGTCATCAATCCTAAAGCGACAATCGTGATGATGTTACACGCGGTTTGGAGCACGCCGGGAATCTTCCAGCGCGTCCGGGTGGCCTGCCTCTGGCTTCTGTATATTTTGGGAGTGCTGGTTTGCTCTCCATTCTGGGCTGTCCGCAGCCGGGCGCGGCTGCGGAATACCAATGCTTAACATAAATAGATGCATACAATGAGTGAACTCTTCGAGAACCAGTCGTCGGTTTCGTGCGACCGACATACCGTATGTGTTTACATGGGCGTAAAGAACTGCGCCAACCTCCTGGCCGAGTCGCTACCACGCCTGCTCTGGGCAGATGAAATCATTGTTGCAGACGCCAGCGACGATGGTGCGATTCGTTCGCTCTGCGAAAAGCAGTTCCCTCAGGTCCGCTATTTCCATTCCACCGTCGATGACGGTTACCAGCGGGCGGCCGCCATTCTACCAGAAGTCAAATCGGACTTCATTCTAGGAGTAGATTCCGACGAATTCTACACGCCGGAACTGGCGCAAGAGATACTTGGTGCGCTTCGCAAACCCTGCCCGCACGAAGGGTTTATTCTTGTGTCCGACTCCTTTGACTTCGGCTGTTACACGGGCGACGGACCGCCGCAATTGCGCCTCTTCCGAAAGGGTTCACACACTCTTCCCATGGATGGTTCGATCCATGAGATGCCGGGTGTGCGAGGCTCAGTGGGGCGCTTGAAAAACCATTACGAACACAGGGTGAATCCAAAACTTGGAATGAATGCCGTGAAGGAATTTCGTTATGAAGGTCTTAATGCCGCCAGGCTGAGTGAGAACACGCTTGAAAAACGGAATCTTCACTTCCATCGCGGGCTGAAGCTCGATGCTCAAATGGTCGTTTGGCTTCTACGTTTGAACTGGCGGTTTCTGCGGGTCTATTTCCAGCGGCGCCACCTCGGTTTCGCCGGGCTCTGCATGGCCTATGGGCAGGTATTCTACAGCATTGCACGGCATGTTTGTCCCACCGAGGAATGGAGAATGCGCCGAGGTTTTGTGGAACGCGGAAATCGCGGATATTATTGATGACGGCAGAACAGATGCGGTGGTGAGTCATTTCACGGTGACACCCTCATAAACTCAAGGCAACCATCGGGAAGTGTAACAAACAGCACCACTACGAGACTTACGACGCAGTTGACGAAGATTGGCCGGGCCCCACATGACAGTCAGTTTCATCATTCCGACCCTGAAGCGTCCGGAGTTTCTAACTCGGTGCTTGCGGGCGCTCGCCGGAATGACCGTGGTTCCGTCTGAAACTGTCGTTGCAACTCGTGCCGATGATGCCGGGACGCATTCCCTGCTGGATTGCATGGATTCGTTTCCCTTCCAACTTCGATTCACTCGCTGCGATCAAGCGGGTGTGCTTGCAAGCATGCAGGCGGCGCTTGACACCACAAATGGCGATGTTGTCGCGCTAATGGATGACGATGTGACGCCGAAGCCGGACTGGCTCGAACAGGTGCTTCGCCATTTTGAGGCTGACCCCAGGGTGGCCGGAGTCGGAGGAAAGGACCTCATCCAGGACGATCCCGTGATGCGGGCGGGACAGCCCGTTCGAAAGAAGGTTGGCGTCTTTACTTGGTATGGAAGAGGACACGGAAATCACCACCGGGGCTGCGGCGGACCTCGCGAAGTCCATGTACTCAAGGGCTGCAACTGCGCTTACGACGGCCGGCTGCTTCGCTCGATTGGGTTCGATCACCGCCTTCGTGGCGAAGGTGCCCAAGTGGGATGGGAGTTAAGCCTTGGCTTCGACGTGCGCCGGCTGGGCAGGACGCTGGTCTATGATCCCGCGATCCAAGTCGAGCATTGGGTCGCCCCTCGGCACGATGCGGACTCTCTGCACCGGGGTGTGTTCAACCTGAACGGCCTGCAGAACATGGCCTTCAACGAACATCTGATTATGCACTCCAAGGCACCGTTCCCCCTGTGGTTCACAAACCCGTTGTGGTCCCTTGCGTGGGGGTCTCCTTGGGCTCCAGGCTTGGTGCGGGCTGGAGTTCTGGCTTCCAAAGGCGATAAAACTGCGTGGTTGCGGTTTCGGGCCAGCTTCCGGATGCTTCGGGAGGCGATGGAAAGCAGCAAGACTTCCGTTGGCGGAACTCCATCGCTCTCAGAGGTTTCGACAAAATGATTCGGAACTCCGGCGCGGGTTCCACGCTCTCGTTTCTTTTGAGGCACCGCACAAAAGCACCTCTCTTCTCCCGCCCTTGGGCAAAACAATGGGCGAAGCGTGTCTGGCGTGGCCCGGAACTGTTGCGGCATCTCGCCTGCGCCGAAAAGCTTCGAAGGGCGGGGGCCAGAGTTGCTCCATCTGCCCTCCTCTCCCTGACGCGCATCGAGGGTAACCCTGGCAACCTCACGGTGGGTGAATTTACGACCATCGGTCGCGCTTTGATTCAATGCCACGCGGAGGTCAACATCGGGGCCAGGGTTGTCATCAACGACGGTGCAAAAATTCTTACCGGCTCGCATGAGATCGACAGCGTGAACTACGACCATCGCTTTAGACCGATCCAGATTGAGGACTACGCATGGGTGGCCACGAATGCCTTGGTGCTTCAGGGCGTTCGCATCGGTCGCGCGGCTGTTGTATCGGCAGGCGCGGTGGTTACGAGGGATATACCGCCACTTGCCGTGGTGGCCGGAAATCCGGCAAAAGTGGTCGGCCAGCGGAAGGACGTCGCATTCGATTATTGCCCTTCGACCTGGCACGGGCTCTTCGAGGCATGGACCGGGAGGGTTCTTTGAAAATGCCGCATACTTTGGGACCGGGCGCTTTCCGATTGCTCCTCGCCTTTATCGTCGTGCTACACCATAGCACCCCTCTCCGGATGGGTGCCTGGTCTGTCTATGTGTTTTTCATCCTAAGCGGTTATTGGATTGCCAGGATGTGGGACGAGAAATACTCGAGAACACGGTTGCCTCCTTTAACCTTCATCACAAGCCGATGGTGGCGACTCGCCCCTATCTTTCTCACCTGCCTTGCTTTGGCGACACTTGCCAGCCAACTTTTCAATGGCAGTAATGCAGCCTGCTCCACGTCCCTGGGTTGGTGGTTGTTTCAACTCCCGATCGTCGGGTCCGCATGGGTCGGACGGATTCTGCCCCCTTCCTGGTCCATTGATGTCGAGATGCAGTTCTACCTCATCGCCCCTTTGCTTTGCATCCTTGCAAAGACCAGCCGGCCATTCCTCCTCGTTATCCTGGTTGGATCGCTGGCGTGGCTGTTTCTCCACCTCGCGTCTGGCGGCTCGGCCGAGACACCCCGAGGGTGGCTTTTCCTCTGCTTTTTCTGCTTGGGCATCCTCATCCATCGCCGCAACTTCGAAGCCAGCGCTCGCTTGGCCGCCATTTCCGCCGGCGTCTTCGCCGTTGGGTGTATTGTCCTGCTGCTTCTTCCCGCGACACGGGGCTGGCTCTTCTCGACCGGTTCCAACCCGCTCGCATCGCAGGATGTTCTTGCTGGGCGCTGGGTATGGGCGGCAACAGGCTCGTTCCTTATGGTCCCCTTTATCTCCAGAAACGTGCGACGGCGGTCTGGCACCGTCGATGTCGAACTAGGAAACCTGTCCTATCCACTCTATCTTTTTCACTGGATTCCCAGAGATTGGTATTACGCTCATGTGGACTGGTCGCGGCCATTCTGGTTCAACGGCCTGCTTCTTGGGGGCAATTTACTTGGAGCTTTCGCAGGTGCCTTGCTTATTCGGTTTCTCATTGATCGCCCAATTGACCGTCAGAGGGGCCGATGGGTGCGATCACGCGCCCGAAAGAAGCCGGGAGCTGCCAAACAGTCCCTGCCTCCACACCTTGATTCGGCATCAGCGCGCATGGACGCATCAGCATGAGCTAACCCCATGGATTGGTTGATCACCCTTCTCATTCTGGCACCTGCCGTGGCTCTGGCCTTTCGGAACTCCACATGGCTGGTGGATTATACAATCGTCGTCGTTGCTTTTAATCGGCTCATCCGGCGGCTAGTGGACTTTTACATTTATCAGCAGTTCAGCCCCTTCTCGCCAATCAGCATCACGCCGCTTGCGGTTGCCTGCCTGATCTGTGTGCCCGTATTCTTCAACCGACAAAGGCTCTCGCCGCCGGTTAGGCAGATCGCTCTCGTTCTGGCCCTTTGCCTTGCCTATGGTCTTGCATTGGGGGTTCTCTTGAACGGAATGGCGGCGGTTTTTTACCTCGGAGAGTGGCTTGCAGGGACTGGGGCGATGCTGTTTGCCGCGTCCTATGCCGGTTCCCCAAATGCTGCCAACCGCTGGTTCAAGACTGCGGGATGGTGCGGCGTATTGGTCGCCGGTTATGGGTGGTATCAGTTTCTTTATCTGCCCTACTGGGATGCGTTCTGGCTTCAGGAGGTGAATGAGAGATTCGGCGTGGGTTGGGTCAGCGGTGTGCGCGAACTTTCCGTGTTCTCAACGACTTCGTCACGCGGAACTTGTGCGGCTCTTTTGGGACTTAGTGTGCTGCCAATGGTTCTAAACAAAAAATGGCGGATTGCGGGTGGCTGGTTGGCGGTCGTTTTTATCCTGTCCGGGATCATCCTCACCACGAGCCGGACAATGTTCATCATCGTCGGATTGACCGCGCTGCTCCAGCCAATGTTGTCGCGGGGCATGGGGATGGGGCGGGTGCTCGTATTTGCTGCAGTTATCGTTGCCGGAGCCTCGCTTGGGATCAGCAAAATGCCCGAGGCGAAGCGCTTCGAGCAGCGATTCAACACATTTGGGGAAATGGGCCAGGACTCCTCGTTTCAAGGAAGAACCCAAAACTTCCAGATGGGGCTGGTCTGGGTGTTGACGCATCCCCTTGGCGCAGGACTTGGGGCTACCGGCGGGGGCAGCGGTAAGCTCGGCGGTGCTGCGGTGGTTATGGATGCTGGCTATATAGAAATCTTCGCCCAGTTTGGATGGCTGGGTGGATTTGGATTCTACTATGTGCTTTGGCTGATCTGGAGGGAGTCTTCGCGGAGGTTAGGTCTTTCGGAGCGATCGGCAGACCCCTACCTGAGCGCCGGGCGCGCAGTTCTGATCGGGAGCGTGGCGTTTCTCTTTGTAGGGGACGTGTTTTCAAACTTCAGCCTCCTCTGGGTTTTCTTTGGCCGGGCCTTACATCCGTTCAGTGATCCCGCTGTGGTTTCGCTTTTGCAGCGGCGGTATTTGCAGAGGCAGTTTGCTGCAATCCCCGCCGCCGTCTCATGAGCTTTTCCGTTTCAGGTGCTGCGCTCCAAAGCCGTTCTTCAAGCACGTCACTTGGCGACCATCTCCCGGACACCCCGTTTCATCGCTTGAGGGTTCTCCACATGCTCAACGACGTGCGGAACAACGGGAATGGCATCGTTTACAGCACTGTGGAACTCGCGCTGGAGCAGGCGAAACTGGGTGCTGTGGTGGCGGTTGCGTCCGGCGGCGGCGGCTTCACGAGCGAACTCGATGCCGGCGGGGTCCGGCACTTTCGTTTGCAACAGCGCGGGTTAAGAAGCCTTCTGGCTTCTGTCTTCCGACTTGGTGCGATTCTTGAAGAATTCAAGCCCGACGTCGTCCATTGTCACATGGTGGCTGGTGTCTTGCTCACGCGTGCCGCGCGTCTTGGCCGCCTCCGGCAACAACCACTGCTGGTGGCGCACGTCCGAAACACGTGGATGAGGCATTCCAAGTTGATGCGCGCTGCCGACCACGCGATTGCAATCAGCCAGGGCGCAGCCCTTGCGATGGCAAAAATGGGTTTCAAGCCCTCGCGAACAACGGTGATCCATAACGGAACTCTGCGCTCTCCTATTCGCGCCCTTCGCTCTGGTGACCTGGATGGCGGGCACCTTAAAGAACCATGCGTCGTGACCGTTTGCGGAATCTACGAGCGGAAAGGCATCTATGACCTCGTAGAGGCAGCAAGCTTGTTGCGTGGTCCGCATCCTGAGTTGCAGTTTTATCTTGTAGGGCACGGAGACGACTTGGTGACACTCAAGAGCTTGATTGCCTTGAAGGGACTGGGTGAACATTTCACTCTGGTTGGTTTCAAGCCCAATGTTTACACCTACTTGAAGCAGGCAACTGTCTTTGTTCTTGCATCGCATGACGAACCGTTCGGGCGGGTGCTGCTCGAGGCCCGCGAAGCAGGAGCGCCCATTGTGGCCACTGCCGTCGGCGGCATCCCCGAGGCAACGGATAATGGTCGGTGCGCGGTTCTCGTTCCTCCAAAAAACCCAGCCAGGCTGGCCGAGGCGATTGGCGATCTGCTCATGAATCCCGGCAAGCGCAAGGCACTGGTTGCAGCCGGCATGGAGAACCTCGACTACTGGACGGTGGAAAGAGTGGCAAGGGAAGTCTTGGACCTCTACATCCGACTTCAAGCAAGACGATAACGAAGTCTTGATGGAAACCATCTTTTTTTCTCACCGCATCGCACGCGTCGGTGGCATGGAGCGGGCAACCACGGAAGTCGCCAACCGTCTTGCAAATCGAGCCAAGGTCAGACTGGTGGCCGCCATAGCGGAAGCAGACCGGCCGGACGTGCAGGTTACACGGATTCCTTTGCCAAAAGGCCCGGCAATGCTGCGTTCAGCGGTCTATTCGTTGCGGGCCAGGCGTGTGATAAACCAACACCGAAACGATCTTTTGATTTCCGTAGGCTCAGCGGCTTGGCCCGTGGACGTGATGATCGTCCAGTTCTGCCATGCTGCGTTTGCTGAGCTGCCCCGCTCCATCCGCCCCCATTCGCTTTATCAGCGTTTCGCCGGGGCGATGTTTCGTGTCGAAGAGCAACTTGCCGTTCGCAGCAGACGGCTCAAAGGGATGATTGCAGTCTCCCGCGGGGTTGCTTCCGACATGGAACGTCATTACGCGTTTCCCGAAAGCCGCATTCGAATTGTTCCCAACGGCGTGGATCACAACAATTTTCATCCAGCGACAGAAGCCGAGCGCATCAAGCTCCGAAAGGAACTCGGCCTCGATCCGGGGCGTCTGACCGCTATTTTTGTCGGTGGCGATTGGAGTCGAAAGGGGCTTTCGTTTGTCATGCAAGCATTGAGGGATCTTCCCGGTGTGCAATTGCTTGTTGTGGGTAGCGGGGGGAAGGAACGCCCCGCCTTTGAAGCGCTCGCTCGGGAGTTGGGCATCTCGAAGCGCGTGAATTTCGCCGGACGTTCAAATTTCCCCGCAGATTATTACAGGGCGGCGGATGTTCTGGCCCTTCCAACTTACTACGAAGCGCTTTCCCTGGTTTCTCTTGAGGCAGCGGCCTCAGGACTGCCGCTTATCATGCCACCCGTGAACGGCACAGAGGAGTTGCTTCAAGATGGCGTGAACGGATTCCTTTGCGAGCGGAGCGCAGGCGGTGTTGGTGCTGCCCTACTGGCTCTCGACTCGGATCGGGATCGGTTGCGTCAAATGGGTGAGGCCGCCTACCGTGCAAGCCTCGGTTTTTCTTGGGAGCGGGTGACGGAGCGCTTTGCGGTCGCGCTATCAGAATTGACTGGCTGGCAACCTGAGGCTCAAACAGTCGCCGCAAGCCAGTGCGAGTTCACCTGATTGCCCGCGCTTCGCCATTGTGGGAGAGCAGTTCATTTTCCGGAGCCTCCTCACACCCTGTTAATCAATGCTCTCGAAGGTAAGGGCATTCGCCCCGTTGACCGTATGCTCGATCAATGTAACGATTTTCAGAGATTGATGCCACCTAAGCAGTCCTGGGCCGGGAGTCCGGCAAGGAAAATTAAGGATCGGGTCCGTGTTAATCCGGGTAAATCCGACCTAATCCGACTAAATCAAATCAACGCAGACCGCGCACTTTGAACCATCAACACTCAACCATCATCTCCGTTTTTAGGATTACAGGCTGAAAGCCTGTTTCACTCTCTACTTCCCACTGAACCCTACGGATTTTAGCGTTCTCGAAGTCGGCATGCACTGGTTCCCGGAAGGCGGGGGCGGGGGCTCGGATCGCTATTTCCATGGGCTTGTCACAGCGATGCAGCGGATGGGTGCGCCTGTTCATGTTCTGGCTTTTTCGGAGGCTGCCGCCGGAGCACCGGAGGAGCCAGGACTTGAGCGGCTTGGGTCGCGGACGCTGGCCGGGCTGGAAAGGTTGAAGCGCGTTCGGAAAGCAGCCTGCCGTTATTTGAATTTGCCAAACGAACCCAAATTGATCGCAACGCATTTTGCTCTCTATGCGTTTCCGTTGCTCGATTTGTTTTGGAAGCATCCTCATGTCGTGCATTTCCACGGGCCATGGAGCGATGAGTCGGCGGTGGAAGGCGGCCCGGTGCTGGGCGTGTTCGCCAAACGCCAGGTCGAGCGGTTGGTGTATTCGACGGCCCGTCGGTTCATCGTGCTTTCGGAGGCGTTTGCCGATTTGCTGGTGGATCGGTTTTCCGTGGCTCGGGAAAAGATCGCGGTCATTCCCGGCGGGATCGATTCCCAGGCGTTCCGCTTGGAGGCCACGCGGCAGCAGTCGCGCGAGCGGCTCGGATGGCCGATGGATCGCCGGATCGTTCTCTGTGTCCGGCGTCTGGCGCGTCGGATGGGGTTGGAGGAGCTGGTTGACGCGATGGATGCGGTGAGGCGCCGTTACCCGGATGCGCTTCTCGTGATGGCCGGGACCGGGCATCTGGAGCAGAGCCTGTCGGAGCGGATCGCTGCCGCAGGACTCGGCGGTCATGTGCGGCTCGCCGGGTTTGTGCCTGAAGCCGATTTGCCGTGGGCTTATCGCGCGGCCGATCTGTCGATCGTGCCGAGTCAAAGTCTCGAAGGGTTCGGCCTGATCACCCTGGAGTCGCTTGCGGCGGGCACGCCGGTGCTGGTGACGCCGGTCGGCGGGTTGCCGGAAGCGGTGTCCGGGTTGAGCCGCGACCTGGTTCTGCCGGGCGCGACGGCACAGGATCTTGCCGGCGGGCTGCTGGAATCCTTTGCGGGGAACCTCCGGTTGCCGGACGAAAAGGCGTGCCGGGATTATGTATCTGATAATTTTGACTGGGGCAGGATTGCAGTGCGGGTGTTAAAGGTGTATCAGGATAGCATGCGTCCCCCGCATCATGGCACAATCACCGCATAACGATTGCCTCGAAAAACGTCTGCCCTTTTCTGCCGGTCTGCCGCGCCGGAGCGGGCTGGCGCTGGATTTGGTGACAGGGCTCGGTGGCCGGCTGGTGAAAATCTCGGACGCCAATCGCCCCGGCCTCACAGAGGCCGGCTACAGCCGTACTGTTGTAGCCGGGGTCTTTGTTGTAGCCGGGGTCTTTGACCCCGCTGGCCCCGCTCTGCTCGGAGGATGTTTCTTCCAACAGGCTGGTGGATTGCCGCCTGCTTCACTTCTGCCTCTCCCATCATGATCTCCAAGACAGCACAACCTGTGGAGGGCGAGTTGACCGGCGCAATTCAACGGGATTATTCCCGGGAGTCCAGGATGCGGCATGCAGGCAGGGCGCAAAGGATCTGCTTTATCGACCAGACCGGCGAACTCGGCGGGGCGGAGATCTGCCTGCTCGACATCGTCTCCCATTTCAAGAACCAGAGCGAGGTCATCCTTTTCCTTGATGGGCCGCTGCGGCAGAGACTCGAACGGCTCGGGGTTCCTGTGAAGGTGATGCCGGTGCCTCTGAAGATTCTCGGAATCAAGCGGCATGGAAGCAGGCTGAACATGCTGCTGGCGATTCCGCTGGTGCTGCGCTTTGCATGGCGGCTGGCTCGCGAACTTCGTGACTACGACATCGTTTTTGCCAACACGCAAAAGGCGCTCGTGGTGGGGGCGATCGCCGCGAAGCTGGCTGGCAAGCCGCTGGTCTGGTATCTGCACGACATCATCACGGCGCATCATTTCCGGCGCAGCCTCCGGGTCATCGACGTGGTGCTGGCCAACTTCTTCGTCTCAAGCGTCATCACCAATTCGGAGGCCAGCAAAGCGGCGTTTCTCCAAAGCCACGGAAGCAACACGAACCTTCGTGTCGTGCCCAACGGGATTGACCCTTCCTCGTTCCGCAAGGCCGGCGGGGAGCAGTTGCGTGCCTTGCGCGCCGGGCTTGGTCTCACGGACGCACCGGTGGTGGGCGTGTTCAGCCGGCTGGCCCACTGGAAAGGGCAGCACATCCTGCTCAAGGCGCTGCAGAAGCTGCCGGGGGTGCAGGCGCTGATCGTGGGGAAGCCTCTCTTCAGCGGCGAAGTTGTGTATGCGAACGATCTGCGGCAGTTGAGCATCGACCTCGGAGTGAACGACCGCGTCCGGTTCCTCGGGTTCCGGGACGACCTCGCGGACCTCATGCAGCTCTCGGACATTATCGTTCATACCTCGGTCGATCCCGAGCCATTCGGGCGTGTGATCGTCGAGGGGATGCTCGCGGATAAACCGGTCATCGCCACGCGCGCAGGAGGCGCCCTCGAGATTGTGGACCATCAGCAAACCGGTGTTCTTGTGACGCCGGGCGATGTGGACGAACTCGCCTCCGCCATTCGCAACCTGCTCGATGAACCCGAAACCGCGGCCCGGCTCGCGAAAGCAGGCCGCGCCAAAGCGCTCCGGTGCTATTCCGTCGAAGCAATGGTCACGGCGGTCGAGGAAGCGATCTTTAGTTGCGTCAAGGCGGGTTAAACGCCACGTTCCGTATTTCGAGCACAGTGCCCAACATTCTTCCACGCGTGGCAATCGTCCATGACTGGCTGCCTCTTTACGGAGGCGCCGAACGGGTCCTGGAACAGATGATCCACGTCTTTCCGGAGGCTGAGATTTACAGCATGATCGACTCGATCCCTCCGGAGAACCGCGCGTTTCTACAGGGCCGGCATGTCAGCACCTCGTTCATCCAGAACATGCCGTGGGGAAAGAGCAAATACCGGGCTTACCTCCCGTTGATGCCGTTCGCCGTCGAGCAGTTCGACATGTCCCGATACGACATCATCATCTCCAGCAGCTATGCCGTCGCCAAAGGCGTGCTCACCGGGCCGAACCAACTGCACATCTGCTATTGCCACTCGCCCATCCGCTACGCCTGGGACCTGCAGCATGAGTACCTGTCGGAGGCGCGGCTCAACGTCGGTCTGCGCAGTTGGATTCTGAGGCTCGGCCTTCATTACATCCGGCTCTGGGACAGCCGCACCGCGAATGGCGTCGATCATTTTCTCGCCAACTCGAGATTCATCGCGCGCCGGATTCGCAAGGCCTATCGCCGCACGGCCACCGTCATTCATCCACCGGTTTCCATCGACAACTTTTCAGTCGGGACGAAAAAACAAGACTACTATCTGACTGCGTCGCGTTTTGTTCCCTACAAAAAAATGGGGCTCGTCGTCGAAGCGTTTGCAAAGATGCCCGGGCGCAGACTGCGTGTCATCGGCGACGGGCCGGAGTGGAAAAAGATCGCGTCCAAAGCCACGCCAAACGTGGAACTGCTCGGACACACGACCAATGAGGAACTGCGGGATCAGATGCAGAAGGCGCGCGCATTTGTCTTCGCGGCGCAGGAGGATTTCGGCGTGCTCCCGGTCGAGGCCCAGGCCTGCGGCACCCCGGTGATCGCCTACGGAAAAGGCGGGGCGACGGAGACAGTCATCGACGGCACCACCGGCATTCTATTCGAGTGGCAGACGGTCGAGAGCCTCTGCGAAGCCGTGGAGGAATTTGAACGGCGCTCGTTCGATCCGCATCGTCTGCGCTCGAATGCGGAGCGGTTTTCCGTGGATCGGTTCCGGAAAGAGTTCGCCGAGTTTGTGAATCTTGCGTGGGAAAGCTATTGCACGGAGATGGAGGGCGAATCGCACACCGGCATCAACGGATACGCAAGTCACGCCACGCTTCCCCTTGCCCCCGACGAACCCGGCCCGTTGTAGCCGGCCTCTGCGAGGCCGGAATGCCGTTGTAGCCGGCCTCTGTGAGGCCGGAATGCCTTACCAGCCAAATTGGCAACTCCGCCGGGGTCACAGACCACCGGCTACAACAAAACTGATTTTTGGACACCCGGCTAACCCGGCGTGTGATTGAAAGCGCGTCCAAAGATTTCGCGAGAGTGACGAGAGCACGGGAGGCGTCAAGGAGCGGCGTGCTTCCAGCCGCCGACCCAAACCGCCGCGCGAAGCGCCATGCCAAAGTTCCCGGCCACGATGATATTTGCGCTGCGCGGTTGGTATTTTGGTCGGCGGCTGGAAGCACGCCGCTCCTTGACGCGCCAGTTGCAGACGGCACCACTTTCAATCACACCTGCTTAAAGAAACCCATGACTCCCCAGAGTCCGATTTTAGAGAATCCTTAATTTGTCCAAAACAAGAAAAAGGCGGAGCAGGCATTCGACGCAAGCATGGCCTATCGAGTGGCCTTTCATCGTTCTCATCGCGGTGCTGGCGCCTTTTCCCTGCGGCAGCACCGTTCCCTGGGCGCAGGGCATCGTCCTCGCCCTTCTCGGATTGCTTCTCGTAATCCGCCCGCCCCGGCACTCGCTGGGGCTTGGGATGAATTTGCTGTTCGGGGCGTTTCTCGCGCTCGCCCTCGGCGCGTTCCTGCCCGCCCACTGGTTCGGCATGGCCGAGTGGCGTTCGCATGGCGCTCCGGCGGTCGCTCTCGCGCTGCCTTCCACGCTCACGCCGCAACCCTGGCTCACCGCCGAGGCGATCGTCCTGCTCATCGCCGGCATGGCGTGGCTGTATCTGCTGCTGGCATCGCAAAATTCCTCAAGCGATTCCGGGCCGTTGCTGAAAGCTTTCTGCATCGGCATCACGATCTTCGCCGCAGTGTCGGAGTATCTTTTCTACACCGGCAACAAATGGCCCTTCGTTGATTCCGTCGCGCACTTCGGGCCGTTCCCAAACAAGAACCAGATGGGCCTGGTCCTGGCGGTGGGGGCGATGACGGCCATCGCCTGCATCTACGATGCGATCCGCTTGCGGAGAGGGAGCGTCCTCCTGTGGGTGATCTGCGCGGGCGTCCTGCTCAATGCGCTCGTGCTTTCGCTCTCCCGGGGGGCCATCGGCGCATTCTGCATCGGGCTGGTTTTCTGGCTCGGGTGCCTTTGCGTCTTGACCCGCTCCCGGAAAGGCTCCGCGCTTGCCATCGCCACGTTCCTGATTCTTCTCACCGCTTTCATTTCGTTCGGTGGAAAAATGCTCGACCGTTTTGCGGCTTCCGCGGGCGGCCCGCCGGAGATCCCGACGGACCTGCGCTGGACGATCCAAAGCGACGCAATTACGATGGCCAACGAATCGGCGCTTCCGGGAGTCGGGCTCGGCAATTTTCACGAGACGTTCCAGTTGTTCCATCGCGCTCTGGGCACGCGGGACATGAACTTTGTCCATCCCGAAAGCGACTGGCTCTGGCTCGCTTCCGAGATGGGATGGATCGGAATCGCGCTGCTGGTTTTTGGCATCGTGCTCTTTTTCAAACGCGTCTTTCCGTTCGCCCATGACCCCGACAACTGGCACTGGCGCGCCGCCGGATGCGCCGCCGCGCTGATGCTGCTTCTCCACGGATTCATCGATGTCGGCGGGCATCGCATGGGCTCGGTGTTGGTCGCGCTTTTTGTGGCCAGCTTCGCGTTGCGACACGATCTGCGGACCAGGAGGCAGCCGTGGGTTCCGTGGGCCTTTCGGGTCTGCGGGCTGATGCTCATCGCCGTCGGAGCGACCTGGGTCCACGCCACCCAGCAGGACGCGCTGTTGCCGGGAACCATCGGAGTGCGACGGGTCAAGGAACGCGCGCCGCGTTTGAACGAGACCGAGAAATACAAGGAGGCCATCGACATCACCACCAGGGCGATGGAATGGGCTCCGATCGACTGGGAACTCTACTACGACCGCGGCGTCGCGCTCGCTTATCTCGACCCGCCCCAGATCGACGCCGCGAAGGCCGACTTCGCACGCGCGCGTTTCCTTCAACCCACCACGCCGATGCTGCCTTTGAACGAGGGAATCGTCTGGCTGCCTGTGAAGCCCGAGTTCACCCTGCCCGCCTGGAAAGAAGCGCTGAGGCGCGCGCCGGAAACACGCGGGCAAGTTTACGGGCAAATGCTTCCCTACGCGACGACCTATCCCGAGGCGCTCGATGCCCTGCGTCAGCTCGCGGCGGATGACTTGAACCTGCGGATCGCGTTTCTGTCGCGAGCACCGCAGAAGCAGGCGGCGGAAGAAATCCAGGAACTGCTGGCCGCCGACCCCGAACTCCGCGCTCTTTCGTCTGCGCAGAAAAAGCAGTTCCTTGCGGCGTGGGGCCGGAGCGGGGACAAGCCGGCGCTTTTGGAGCAAATCCAG
The DNA here is from genome assembly GCA_963751395.1 of uncultured Verrucomicrobiae bacterium. Classification (GTDB taxonomy): domain Bacteria; phylum Verrucomicrobiota; class Verrucomicrobiia; order Chthoniobacterales; family Chthoniobacteraceae; genus CAVVUC01. The sequence continues at coordinate 117,493 of CAVVUC010000003.1, forward strand.
AAGCACGACGACTGGCTGCCGCTCGCCTGGCCTGTCGTTGTCGAGCTGCAGATTTCGCAAGGAAATCATCAACGAGCCTACGAGCTTGTGCATTGCTTCGCGAAACTTCCCGCCGTCCCGCAGCTTCCCGACGACGGCCTGTCCTCCGGCAACGATCTCGCGCGCAGGTTCTACGCGAATCCCGAGGATTTCGCTGCGGCTCTCGGGCTCTACACGAAATATCAATCGGGCGGCGAGCCAGACGACGCGCTGGCCGTGCTCCAGAAAGTAACCGCTCTCAAGAACTCTCCGGCGTATTTTCATCGCCTCAAAGCGGAGGCACTCGCCTCACGCGAAGACTGGGCGCAAGCGTTCAAGGCGCTTGTCCAGTCCCTGCCAGCCAGGGCGCTGGTTCAGGAATAGAACAACCGCGGGAAAAGGGACGACCCCAACCAAGGCCGGAGGTTTTTCGCGGATTCGGGCGTCGTCATTCCGCGGACGCGGACCGGCACCACGCTTCGATCTCCGGCAGAATTCGCGCCCGGAGTTCGGCGCCGAAGCGGATGTCGTCCACAGCCTTTGCAACGCTTGGCGAGGCATCGGGCGGCAGTTTGCTTTTGGCGAAGGCCTCCAGTTCATCCGCGCGTGACGCATCGCGAAAGCCGCGGAAGATCCCGGGAACGAACTCGTTCACGCCCAGAGCGGTGACTTTTGCCAGCAGTCGATCGAGATGTTCCTTCGCGAACTCCCACGCGAGTCCGGTGAATTCGCGTTCCTGCGCGACGCGTGTGACAAGTCCGGCGGCTTGCGCCGGCACCAGTTCGTCCGTGAGCGAAAGGGCGAGTGTTTTTCGCGCCAGGCTCTCGTTGCGCGTTTTCGTCATCGCGCCGTAGAGCATTCGCTTCTGCTCGAAGGACTCCGCCTTGCGGCCGAGTTCGTGAAGCTGTGCGTGGCGGGTCTCGTCGCCGAACATCCCGACGATCGAAAACACCGGGTCGCGCAAGTCGCCGGGCAGCGACGCCTGCTCCTCGCGGAAACCGTCGAACCGCTCAAGCGCCTTCCTTTTCACCTCCTCATCGCCGAGCCTGCCGAGCAGGCCGATGAGCCCGCCGCGAAGCTGCGCGTCGAGCGCCGGCTCGCCGGGTTTCGGCTCCCAGCCGAGCCGCGCGAGATGCCATCGCAGCAACGCGATCGCCCAAGGGTCAAAAGCGCCGCCTGTTTTTTTCGGACCACGAAGGGCGTCAATGAAGGCGATGCCGCCGGCGATGTTTCCGGCAACGAGCGGGGAATCGTCCTTTGCCAGGGCGCTGACGAGATGGAGGTATTGAACGATCGGGGCGCGACCGGCTTGCGCGAGGGCGAGTGTGTCGTTGAGAAGATTCAAGCGATCGATTTCGCCGAGTGACGGCGCAACTTTCACGAGCGCGGCAGAGGACGCCGGGTCGTAGCGGACGCGATAGTAGCCGGCATCTCCGAGGTTCGCCTTGATCGGCAGCGACACCCCTTCGCAGGCGCGCACAGGCTTGTCCTCCAAAAGCACGACGTTCGCGCTTTTCGCGTCCGTCGCAGGGCCGATCACGACCGGGATTTTCCACTTGAGCGGCTTCGGATTTTTCTGGTGGATGGTGAATCGCTCCTGAGTCAGCTCGACTCCGCCATCCGCACAGGTGCGCACATTCACCACCGGAAATCCCGGCTGCTCCGTCCACTCCGCGGCAAATGCGCGCACCGGCTTTCCGGATGTCTTTTCCATGGCGGCCCAAAGATCGGCGGTCGTGGTGCTCGAGTTGGCGTGCTCTTTGAAATACGCGCGGATGCAATCACGGAACGTCTCCTCGCCGAGCCAGCTTTCGAGCATGCGGAGAAACGCCTGGCCCTTCGAGTAGGTGATCTCGTCAAAGGCGTCGATGGCCTGCGATTCGTTCGCGACCGGCTGCTGGATCGGGTGCGTCGTCGCCCGCGCGTCCCGGCTCATCGCGCCCTCCTTGCTCCCCGTGGCGCGCAGCCATGTTTTCCATTCCGGGTTGAAATGGTCGGTCGCCTTCGTGCCCATCCACGACGCGAAACCCTCGTTCAGCCAGAGGTTGTCCCACCAGGCCATCGTGACCAGGTCGCCGAACCACTGGTGCGCAATCTCGTGCGCGACGACTTCAAACACGCGCTGCTTCGTCGCGATCGAACTCTCGGCGGGGTCGTAGAGCAGGGCGGAGTCATTGTAAAAAATCGCCCCCCAGTTTTCCATGCCGCTGGCACCCGTGCTCGGGAACGCGACCTGGTCGAGCTTCGGCAGCGGATATTTCACGCCGAAGTACTCGTTGAAAAACGGCAGGATTTTCTTCGTCGATTCCATCGCCCACCGGCCTTGTTCGCGCTTGCCCGGAGTTGTCAAAATGCGGAGCTGCACGCCTTCGATTTCGTCGCGCAATTCCTCGAAAGCGCCCGAGGCGAACGCGACCAGATAGCTCGCCATCGGCGGGGTCTTGGCGAAAACCACCTCCTTCAGCCCGTCCTCGCGGGCCGTCTCGCGCTCGACCGGCATGTTGGATACCGCCACGTCTTTCGAGGGCACCACTGCGGTCAGTTGAAAGGCGGCACGATACACCGGCTCGTCCCAGCACGGAAACATCCGGCGGGCATCGGTCGCTTCCATCTGCGTGGTCAGCGCGCGGCCTTCCTTCGCGCCGGTCTGGTAGCGCGTGATGTAAAGTCCGCGCGGCTGCTCGGTCAGCCTGCCGCGGAACTGGAGATGGATGACATGCCCGCCGGGGGCAAGCTCGTGCGGAGCGGTGAGGGTGAGCGTTTGTTTCGCCTCGTTTCGCTTCGCTTTCAGCCTCGCCGGCGGCGGATCGCCGATGCCCAGTTCCGCCAGCGTGATTTCAAGCCCGAGCGAATTCAAAACGATCTCGCGCACCGGCTTCAGCACTTCGATCGTGATTCTCTCCTCGCCGCTGAACGACGCGCCCGCGATGTCGGGAGTAATCCGAATCGCATACTCCACCGGCACCACCGACTTCGGAAGCTGACCGGGAGTTTTGTCGAAAGCAAACGGCTCCTCCGCACGGGCACGCGGCATGGCAAGGAGAACGGCAAAAGCGGTCAGGAAAAAAGTGAAACGCATCGCCGGGACTCTGCCAGATGTTCCTCATTTTGGGAAAGGCGGAATGAGGCGGGTTCGGTGGCAATCCTGGGTCATTTCATGGCACGACTGCTGCTTTTAGAGAAAAGCCCTCCCCCTATGCCAGCCATGAAAAAGGACTTTCAACGACTTGTCAGCAACATCGAACACGGCATCCAAAGCCGCGGCTTCTTCTTCGTTCTCTACAAAGAGGTGAACGTGATCATCGAAAGCTGCGTCCGGCATTCGCGCTCGAAAACTCAGGCGCTTTCCGCATTCGCGACCGACCACGGTTGGAAGGTGACCGACGCAAGAAACGTGGACGCATTTCTCTTCGTGCCCGCGCGCCGAAAATCGATCAAGGCATCGATCGACAACCTGTTGGCCAGTTCGGCCCGCAAGGCAGTCGCCTGGAAGCGCATGGCTTCCAGGAGGAAAGCCCCCGGCTTGATGCGAAGCGCGTGCGCGGCCGGGCATTGAGGCAGAGCGTCGCGCTCCGCCGGGGTTCGGGTCTCGAATCCTCCTCCTGTTCCTATTCTTGCTCCTGCTCCTGCTCCAGGAGCGACGGGCAGGATTAGAGCGTGTCATGCGCTTTGACGTGGCGGGAGCCGATGGTTGTCCCGGAGGGACACTGGAAATTAGCCGGCGGTGGAGCGAAGCGAAACCACCGGATCGGCGCACAACAGAGAACCGCCCCGGAGGGTGCGGAGGAATATGTGATCCTCGCCGGCTCCGTCGCCCCACGGGCGAATGCCCTTCCATTGCGGGTTTCCGGTGGTTCCGTTCGTTCCTCACTCCACCACCGAGGAGGCGGAGGGGAATAGTGGAGGTTGGTGGATGGGCGAGCAGGCTAATTTCCTTCCGGCCCTCCGGGCCTCAATCGCGGCGTGTGTTTCGTCCCGGAGGGACACTGGAAATTAGCCGGTTGGTGCAGCGACGAGCGCAACCACGTCGGTATTACGCGAGGTCGAAGCGATCCAGGTTCATCACCTTGTTCCAGGCCGCGACGAAGTCGTGGACGAACTTCTTCTCCGCGTCGGAGCTTCCATAGACTTCCGCCAGAGCGCGGAGCAGGGAGTTTGAACCGAAGACGAGATCGACCCGCGTGCCGGTCCACTTGACTGCGCCCGTTTTGCGGTCGCGGCCTTCAAACACGTCGGCGTCCTGCGAGACCGGCTTCCACTCCGTGCCCATGTCGAGCAGGTTCACGAAGAAGTCGTTGGTCAGCGCTCCGGGCCGCTTGGTGAAGACGCCGTGTTGGGACCGTCCGGCATTGGTATTCAGGACGCGCATGCCGCCGACGAGCACCGTCATTTCGGGCGCGGTCAGGGTCAGCAACTGCGCCTTGTCGATCAGCAGCGCCTCGGCCGGGATGGTGTATTTGCCCTTGAGGTAATTGCGGAAGCCGTCCGCGATGGGTTCGAGCACGGCGAAGGACTCGACGTCGGTCTGCTCCTGCGAGGCGTCCATGCGTCCCGGCGTGAAGGGAACCGTCACTGTGTGGCCGGCATTCTTCGCCGCCTGCTCGATGCCGGCGCAGCCGGCCAGCACGATCAGGTCCGCCAGCGAGACCTTCTTGCCGCCGGCCGCTGCGCCGTTGAACGCGCTCTGGATGCCCTCCAGGGTCTTCAGCACCTTCGCCAGTTGGGCCGGCTGGTTGACTTGCCCAAAACTTCTGCGGTGCCAGACGAATGCGCGCGCCGTTCGCACCGCCGCGCTTGTCGGAGCCACGGAAGGTGGACGCCGACGCCCAGGCGGTGGAAACCAGCTCCGAGACGGACAGGCCGGAAGCCAGGATTTTGCCCTTCAGCGAGGCGATGTCCTGCGCATCGATCAATGGGTGATTCACCGCGGGAATGGGGTCCTGCCAGATGAGTTCCTCCGCGGGAACCTCCGGCCCGAGATAGCGCGCGCGCGGTCCCATGTCGCGGTGCGTCAGCTTGAACCACGCGCGGGCGAACGCGTCGGCGAACTGATCCGGATTCTCCAGGAAGCGCCGCGAAATCTTTTCGTAAGCCGGATCGAACCGCAGGGCGAGGTCGGTGGTCAGCATGGCAGGCGCGATCCTCTTCGACGGGTCGTGCGCATGCGGCACGGTGCCGGCGCCGGCGCCGTTCTTCGGCGTCCACTGATGCGCTCCGGCCGGGCTCTTCGTCAGTTCCCATTCGAAGCTGAACAGGTTCCAGAAAAAGTTGTTGCTCCACTTCGTCGGCGTGGTGGTCCAGGTGACTTCCAGGCCGCTGGTGATCGTGTCGCCGCCTTTGCCGGTGCCGAAGCTGCTCTTCCAGCCCAGGCCCTGCTCTTCGAGGCCGGCCGCTTCCGGCTCAGGCCCCACATGGGACGCCGGGCCGGCGCCGTGGGTCTTGCCGAAGGTGTGGCCGCCGGCGATGAGCGCCACCGTCTCCTCGTCGTTCATCGCCATGCGGGCGAAGGTCTCGCGGATGTCGCGCGCCGCGGCAATCGGATCAGGGTTGCCGTTCGGGCCTTCCGGGTTGACGTAAATCAGCCCCATCTGCACTGCGGCGAGCGGATTCTCGAGATCCCGGTCGCCGGAGTAGCGTTTGTCTTCCAGCCAGGTCGTCTCCTTGCCCCAATAAACATCCTGATCCGGCTCCCAGACGTCCTCACGCCCGCCGCCGAAACCGAACGTTTTGAAGCCCATCGTTTCCAAGCGCGACGTTCCCCGTGAGGATCATCAGGTCGGCCCACGAAATCTTCCGGCCATACTTCTGCTTGATCGGCCAGAGGAGCCGGCGCGCCTTGTCCAGGCTGACGTTGTCCGGCCAACTGTTGAGCGGCGCGAAGCGCTGCTGGCCCCGGCCGCCGCCGCCGCGGCCGTCACCGGTGCGGTAAGTGCCGGCGCTGTGCCACGCCATGCGGATGAACAACGGTCCGTAGTGGCCGAAGTCCGCCGGCCACCAGTCCTGCGAGTCGGTCATCAGCGCCGCGAGATCTTTCTTCACCGCCGCCAGGTCGAGGCTCTTGAACTCCTTCGGCGTAGTCGAAGTCCTCGCCCATCGGATCGGACTTGGAGGAATGCTGGTGCAGCAGTTCGACCTTCAACTGGTTCGGCCACCAGTCTTGGTTCGTGGTGCCGCCGCCGGCAGCGTGGTGGAACGGGCATTTGGCTTCGGTTGACATGTGTTTTCTCCTTTGGTCGGTTGGATTGAATTCTGTGAAGGGGTTGCAAGTGTTTGGCACGACTGCGCTGGTTGGTCAATTGCTGACCGCCTCCGAATACTTGGTGATGTCGTGGATGATTGTCAACATGCCGTAAGCCGCCGTGCCCCTGGCGTGGACGGTGCGCCCCGGAAAACAGCCGTTCCCGGCGAATGCGCGCCGGTGATTCGATTACTCCACCGCGATCTTGAAAACGGCTTTCCTGACGGGAGAGGGCTCGTCAATCGCCATGCCCGGCATGTGTCCGTCCTCCGGGAACAAAATCATAAAGTCCCCGCTGGTCATGGGTAAATAGACTCCCTCGCCAGAAAGCGGCAGAAAGTCCTTTGCCTCGACGTAGCTGCCTTGCTGGAGGCGGCTGAGATGCGCGTAACAGATTTGCTCCGTTCCCTGGATGATATATTGCAGGTCGATGTAGCGCCTGTGTGCCTCCCACTTGCCATGTCCCATTGGCTTTGTGAGATACTCCTGAACCATCAAGAACAAGCTGCTGCCTTTCAGCTCATACTTGCCGACGGGCAGGCCAGGGAGGTCTTCCTGCTGGAGGTAATCAAACGCGCGCTCAAAGCCCGCGCCGAGTTTTGAGTACAAACGAGCATTGCTGAGGCGGTCAATGATCATGGTGCCGTCTCCATGTTGGAATAGTTGGATCGCCCGTCAAAGTTACCGCATTGCCTTGTCACTGGTTATACCACTCGCGTCCGCTCCGACTATCGCGACCCGCTGAGATGTCATGAGTGTCAACGACTGTGCCGCTCCGATTGATCTTGTAAGCTCTCCCGATATCACCCGAACGATCCGTCAACTCGACCACCCAGTAGTGTCCGTCCCGATCCCACTCCGCATAATCCATATACGAAAAGCGATCCGGATATTCCTTGCACGCGGATTGGGCGATGAAGATTGCCTTCTCACGCGTGATTCCGGTGACTTTGATGTCCTCTTCGGCGCAAGCGGCGAGGAACAGGCAGGCGATCAATGCGAAGTATCTCAAGTTCATGGGGGAGTGTTTCCGGGAAATCAGCCGCAAGTGCGAGGGAAAACTTTAGCGGTTGTCATTCGAACCATTGTCCAAACAAGCCCCTGCTCCTTTCCGTTCGGATGCGCCTATCGGAACTCCCTGGGCTGCGTTGCGTCAAAGGCCTTGGTTTGGTCTTTCTTGGGAGCATTCGGATTCGTCCAACCTCTATAAAAGAACTCCCGTTCTTCCGGATCGATGCCCGCAGCGCATCCTGCGAGCAGCATGACTGAAGTCAGCAGCAGGATGAGGATTGCCGGCCTGAATAGTTTGATGTCAGAGAGCGGGGTGGATAAGTGGCTGGTTGTCATTGGTGGAAACATTCTAACTCCGTTTGCAAGTGACGACGACACTGGCCACGGAGTAAGCGTCTGAGTGACTCAAGCTAACCAGCGTGTCGGCCACGGAAAGGCTGTTGGCGAGCTGCCCGGCGCCCCCGTGCAGAACGAGGAAGGGTTCTCCATTTTCCTTGCGGCATACTTCGATGTCGCGCCAGCCGATATGCTGTCCGATCCCTGTTCCGAACGCTTTGGACAACGCCTCCTTCGCTGCAAATCGCGCCGCGAAATGACGCGCGGGATACTTCATCGACTGGCAGTAGGCAATCTCGCCATCGAGAAAGACACGGTGCAAAAACCGGTCTCCGAAACGCTCGATCGAGGACTCGATGCGCCTGGTCTCGACGATGTCCACACCGATGCCGAGGACTTTCATTCGGCTTCGTAACCGCTCATCAACTCCACCATTTCCCGAACGGCGGTTTCGATGCCGGCAAAAACTGCGCGCGACACGATCGAATGGCCGATGTTCAGTTCGGCGAGGTGTGGAATGAGGAGAATCTCCTCAATGTTCGTGTAATTGATGCCATGACCGGCGTTGACCTGCATGCCGAGCTTTGCCGCATGCACGGCATTGGCTCCCAGACGCTCCAGCTCGGTTTGCCGCGCGGTGCCGACTGCGTTTGCGAACGCGCCGGTGTGGAGTTCCACGGCATCGGCTCCGAGCTTCTTCGCGGCTTCAACCTGCGCGGTGGATGGCTCGATGAACAGGCTCACCCGGATTCCAGCCGATTGCAGCCGGCGCACGGTTGGCCCGAGTTGTTTGAAGTTCCCGACCGCATCCAGACCGCCTTCCGTCGTGATCTCACGCCGGTTTTCGGGGACCATGCAGACGTCCTCGGGCAGAACTTTCAACGCGATTTCCAAAATCTCCGGCGTGTTCCCCATCTCGAGATTCAGTTTCGTGATGATGCTTTCGCGCAGACGGAAGACATCGGAATCCTGCACATGACGCCGGTCCGCGCGCAGGTGGACGGTGATGCCGCCCGCTCCCGCCCTTTCGCACAGGCTGGCGGCCGCGATCAAATCCGGCTCGGCATTTGGCGCATCCGGTGCGGGGGAGTAACGCGCCTGCCGGAGAGTCGCCACGTGATCGATGTTAACGCCGAGTCTAAGGGGCATGTGTCAGTGCCTGAAGTGCCGGACGCCGGTGAACACCATCGCGATCTTCCGCTCGTTGGCTGCGGCGATCACTTCCTCGTCCCGCACGGAGCCGCCGGGCTGGATCGCGCAGGTCGCTCCGGCTTCCGCCGCGGCGACGAGACCATCGGCAAATGGAAAAAACGCATCGCTCGCCACGGCGCTTCCTGCAAGGGACAAGCCGGCGTCGTGCGCTTTCCAGATTGCGATGCGCGAGGCATCGACGCGCGACATCTGACCTGCGCCGATGCCGAGCGTGCGGTCTTTGGCGGCATAGACGATCGCGTTCGACTTCACGTGCTTGACCACGCGCCAGCCGAAAATCATCGCCTGCATTTCCTTCTGAGTCGGCGGACGGGCGGTGACGACTTTGCCTTCAAGTCCTTCCAACTCACCCGGGTTGCTCACGTCGGTGTCCTGCACAAGCACGCCGCCGATCACGGAACGGATGTCGAGCTCCGGCTCGTCTTCCTTTTTTTCCGGCAACAGCACGCGCATCAGCCGTAGGTTTTTCTTCTTCTGCAGGAGCGCGCGGGCCTCGGACATCGAATTCCGGCGCGATAATCACCTCGCTGAAAATTCCGCCGATGGCTTTGGCGAGCGCCTCGGTCAGCGGGCGGTTGCAGATGATGATCCCGCCAAACGGCGCCTGCTTGTCGGTCGCGAACGCTTTGTCCCACGCCTTCTTCAAGTCGGCGTCGGAACCCACCCCGCACGGATTCGTGTGCTTGAGAATCGCGACGGTCGGCTCGACGAATTCCTCGATCAACCGCGATGCGGCGGTGATGTCGAGGATGTTGTTGTAGGAGAGTTCCTTGCCGTGAAGCTTTTGAAAATGATCGTCAAAGCTGCCGTAAAGCATCGCCTGCTGGTGCGGGTTTTCGCCGTAGCGCAGACGCGCGGCGCACGGGAGCGACAGCGAGAAGGAGCAGGTGGTCTCCTGCTCCTTGTTGAGATAATTCGCGATGGCTCCGTCGTATTTCGAGGTGGTCACGAAGACCTTGATCGCCGAGCCGCTCGCGCATCTTCAGCGTCGTCGCCCCGTCGTTGTCGCGCATGTTCTGGAGCACGTCGGCGTAATCGGCCGGATCGACCACGACGGTGACGGAGCGGTAGTTTTTCGCCGCGCTCCGCAGCATCGACGGGCCGCCGATGTCGATGTTCTCGATGGCCTCTTCGAGCGTGACATCCGGTTTGGCGATGGTTTCCTCGAACGGGTAAAGATTGACGACCACCAGGTCGATCGGCTGGATGCCGTTCGCCTCCGCCTGCGCGATGTGGTCGGGGTTGTCGCGAAGATAAAGCAGGCCGCCGTGGACTTTCGGATGCAGGGTCTTCACGCGGCCATCGAGAATTTCCGGCGAGCCGGTGAACTTCGATATCTCGGTCGAGGGAACGCCCTCCTTTTTGAGAAGGCTTGCGGTGCCGCCGGTGGAGATGATCTCGATCTCCATTGCGACCAGTTCGCGGGCAAAGTCGATGAGCCCGGTTTTGTCGGACACTGAAACAAGAGCACGTTGGATTTTCATGCAGTGGATGAGGCTATTGCGAGCAGCGCGGCTGGTCAACGGTGTTGTGGCTTGCGGTATCCCCGGGAAGGCGCGGCCGAACTTTTCTGACGGCGGCAAAGAGCGGTCGGGGACAGCTCCACCCGGACGAATGCCGGTTCAGTTATTTCCCTCAGTCGAGAGGCACTCCATCGCGGCCTCGCGCCACGCCAGCACACGATCCTGCAGCTCAAGTTCGGTGAGGTAACCCATGTCGAGTTGAGGCAGCTTCCCGTCGGCTGGCTCCGGCTTGAGCTGTTTCTCCAAAACATTGGCCACGTGAACTGCCGTCAGCGGGCTGAAAGCCTTGATCGCGGTGCGGCCCGGCGTGTGATGCAGCGCAACCGCCTCAACAATGGTGATCGGCAGCCCCCAGAGCCCGAGGAGATAGGCACCAACTTCCGCATGCGAAACCCCGAAAACTTCCCGCTCCGCTTCGATCATCGGGACTTTGCGCTCGTGGGCGATCGTCATCGCCTGCTGATAAGGCTCCACCAAGCCAGAAGCCAGCATGACCTTGCCGATGTCGTGGAGCATTCCGCTGACAAGAACCTCGTCGAGCATGGCGCGATCGGCTTTCTCCACTCTGGCGATTTTCTGTGCGATGCGACCCGTCACCAGGCTGTGCGTCCAGACCTTTTCAATGGAGAAGTTTTTGAAATGAACATGGTCGAAGCACGAGAACACATGAAGCGACAGCACCAGCGAGCGCACCGTTCCGACACCGAGCATTTGAATCGCCTCGACCGGGTTCGAGATCCGGCGGGCGATGCCGAAAAAGGCGGAGTTTACGAGCTGCAGAATCTTCGCCGTCATGCCCGGGTCCTTGGAAATGATCTCGCCGATCTGCGCAAGAGAGGCATCAGGCGACGAGAGCGTCTCCATGATTTGGAAGTAGAGCGAAGGAATGCTCGGGACGGTGTTCAACTGCCCGACGAGGTTCTTGATGCGCGGGTCCATCAGCGCATCGTCCAGCGCGCAAACGCGGGAGAGCGTGTCCCGGAGCAGGTTGAGCTGGCAGGGTTTCGGAAGAAACTGGTGCGTCGCGCTGAGGCATTTGGCGACGGAATCCTGGTCGGCGTAACCGGACATGATCATCCGCGAGGTGAGCGGGTAGCGCTTCATGACTTCGAGAACAAGCTCGGCTCCCGTCATGCCCGGCATGCGCATGTCGGAGACCACCACGTCGAAGGGCGTCTTGTCCATCAACTCCAAAGCTTCAACGGCACCGTTCGCGAAGGCGATCTCCCAATTCGACTGCTCCTGCTCGAAGACGATGCGGTACATCTTCAAGAGCGCTGGTTCATCGTCCACGAAAAGAACACGTTTTTTCATTTTCTGAAATGCCTCCTGATCTCTGTAGTTGTAGTCGTGGCTCTCAATGGAAAACGACTAGCAGAACCAGACCTCGAAAGGAAAGCGATAATCGAACAAGGGGAATGCAATTCCGATCAACACCGGCTTCTGAAACCCAACCGGGTTGAACCAGCACAAAAAAAGAAGGCGGTTCGTGCCGGAAGGTGATAGATCACGAAGAATATGAAATGGTCCTTGCGCATCGCGAAAGTGGCGGGAATCGATGTCTATGTTCACGCGACTTTCTCGCTCTTGATCCTTTGGGTCGCCCTGAGCTATTGGCAGCAGAGTCACAGCGTCGCCGAGACGTTCGTCGGCATTGCATTCACGCTGGCCCTGTTCCTATGCGTCGTGCTGCATGAATTCGGTCACGCGCTCACCGCCCGGAAATACGGAATCAAGACACGCGACATCACGCTCCTGCCAATCGGCGGCCTGGCCCGGCTGGAGCGGATGCCGGACGATCCGCGCGAGGAATTGTGGGTCGCGCTCGCCGGGCCCGCGGTGAACGTCGTCATCGCAGGGTTCCTGTCGATCGCGCTTTATTTGACGGGCGGTTTCCAGCCGCTGCGGGACCTGACCATCACGGCGGGCTCGTTCATCGAGCGGCTGATTCTCGTGAACATCATCCTCGTGGTCTTCAACCTCATCCCCGCGTTTCCGATGGACGGCGGGCGCGTGCTGCGGGCGCTGCTTGCCACTCGCATGCCGTACGCGCGCGCCACAAACATCGCCGCCGCGTGCGGCCAGGGAATCGCACTGCTGTTCGGGTTCCTCGGGTTCTTCGGCAATCCGATGCTCGTGTTCATCGCGCTGTTCGTCTGGATCGGTGCGTCGCAGGAGGCAAGCATGGTCCAGATTAAGACGGGCCTCGAAGGCGTGCCGGTGCGCCGCGCGATGCTCACCGAGTTTCGCACACTCGCTCCGACAGACACGCTCGCCCGCGCCGTCGAGCTGATCATCATTGGTTCTCAGCACGACTTTCCGGTGGTCGATGACGGGAACATCCTCGGGCTGGCGACCCGCAAGGACCTGATGATCGGCCTCGCGCATCACGGGCGAACCGCGCCGATCTCGGAAATCATGACCAAGGAATACCAGTCGCTCGACGCAAACGAGCCGCTCACCAACGCCCTTGCCCGCATGCAGGAAACCGACTGCCAGACCGCGCCCGTTGTCGAAAATGGCAGGATCGTGGGAATGATGACGATGGAAAACATCGGCGAGTTCATGATGATACGTTCCGCCCTTGACGAGGCGCGGAGCCGCCATCTGTCATAAGAGGGATATGATTTTGCAGGGAGCGCCTGCTCTTAATCTTTTTCCTATTCTTATTCCTGCTCCTGCTCTTACTCCAAGAACGAGGGGCAGGATTAAGAATAAGAGCAAGATCATGAATAAGAAGGCTGGTTCGGATTCTTGCCCTCGGACTTTGGAAGCCCTGTAAATCGTCTTACTCCTATCCTTGCTCCAACAGCGACCGTCAGGATTAGAGCGTGTCACGAAGCCGATGGTTGTCCCGGAGGGACACTGGAAATTAGCCGGTGGCGCAGCGAGGAACGAGCGCAACCACCGGGTTCCGAGAAAAAGCGGGTCGCGCCCCAGCGGGGCGCTGGAACCTGCGGGTGCCAGTTTCCACCGCCCCATCCGGGGCGGAATCCTTTGTGGATGTGGGTTCCGGTGGTTTCGCTACGCTTCGCCACCGAGGAGGCGGAGGGGAATAGTGGAGGTTGGTGGATGGGCGAGCAGGCTAATTTCCACGACGCCTCCGGCGTCAAAGGTGCATGACACGCTCTAACCCCCGCCTCCTCACTCAAGCCGGGCGATGACCTGCGGGTAAAGCGCGTGCTCGGCCATCTGGATGCGCGCGTGAAGCGTCCCGGGAGTGTCGCCCGGCAGGATCGGCACTTCGCTTTGGGCGATGATCTCGCCGCTGTCCATTCCCGCATCGACGAAGTGGACGGTGCATCCTGTCCGCGATTCGCCAGCCGCGAGCGCCTGTTTCCAGGCTTCGATGCCGGGAAACTTCGGCAGCAGCGAGGGATGAATGTTGATGATCCGGCGAGGGAACGATTCAAGCAACGGCGCTTTGACCATTCTCATGTAACCCGCGAGCACTACGTAATCGACCTGTTCCATTCGCAGCAGCGCGACGATCCGGGCTTCGATTTCCGGTTCGAGCTTCGTCCGGAATTTTCCCGGCGGAACGAACACGGCCTTGATGCCCCGACTGCGCGCGAGTTCGAGGATTCCGGCGGTTTCGACATCGGAAATCACGATGCACACCCTGGCGTTGAGCGAGCCGGTTTCGATCGCATCCTGTATCGCGCGAAAATTCGATCCTTTGCCCGAGCCGAGAACGCCGAGTCTCAATGTTTTCATGAGCGCCCCTCCGATTGCTTTGTCGATTCCATTTTCTTGAGGGTCTCGGTCGTGGACCTGCCCGGAACGAGCGGGAGGATTTTGATCTCGGCGCCGATTTCGCGGAGCACGGCGAGTTCTTCCGGATGCAGACTGCCGACGGTGTAGTCGCCCCCTTTCGCGTAAACCTGCGGGCGAACGACGCGCAGGACTTCCGTCACGCGCACCTTGGGAAAAATCGTGACATAATCGACGCAGCCCAGCGCGCACAGAACCTCCGCACGATCCTGCTCGCCGTTGACCGGACGCCCGGCTCCTTTCAGTGCGCGAACCGAGGAGTCGCCGTTCAGAGCAACCAGCAGGGCGTCGCCCAGTTGACGCGCCTGTTGCAGATAGCGCACGTGCCCGGCGTGAAGGAGGTCGAAGCAGCCGTTGGTAAAAACCATCCGGCGGTTCGCAGAACCGAGCTCGTCGCGGATGCGGGCCAGTTCGGTCGCGGATTTTAGTTTCGTGAGTGACATGAGCGCTGCGAGGCTAGGAGAAACCGCGCCTGTCCGCAATAAAGAGGAATCCATAAAGCATTTGCTTTTGCGGATATGCCCGGCATTCGCTGTTCATCGCATGATTTTTGCTTAGGTTAAATGTCTCATAAATGCACGATCCTAGATTCGACAAGCTGGCCAGGTTGCTGGTGGGTTACTCAACGAAGCTGAAACGCAATGACCGCGTTCTCCTCGACATGTTCGACGTTCCTGCGCCGATGACCGTCGCGCTCATTCGCGCGGCCAGGGCAGCCGGGGCGATTCCTTTCGTGCAGACGCATCAGGCGCGAGTCTCCCGCGAGATGGCGCTGGGCGCGACCGAGGAGCAGTTCAAGCAGATTGCTGCCGGCGAACTCGCACGGATGAAAAAGATGGAGGCTTACATCGCGGTGCGCGGCAGCGAAAACATCTGCGAATCCTCGGACGTGCCGGGTGAGAAGATGAAGCTTGTCGCCCGCCAGATGAAGCCGGTGCTCGATCATCGCGTAAAGAAGACGCGCTGGTGCGTGCTGCGCTGGCCGCATCCCTCGATGGCGCAGCAGGCCGGCATGAGCACCGAGCAGTTCGAGAACTTTTTCTTCGACGTCTGCACGCTCGATTACTCGAAAATGGCGCCGGGCATGAAGGCGCTGAAGGCGTTGATGGACAGGACCGACCGCGTCGAGATCAAAGGCCCCGCCACCGATCTGCGATTCAGCATCAAAGGAATCCCCGCGGTGACCTGCGGAGGCACACACAACATTCCCGACGGCGAGGTTTTCACGAGTCCGGTGAAAGACTCGGTTCAGGGCTTTGTGACGTTCAACGCGCCGTCGATTTACCAGGGCATCGCGTTCGACACCATCCGGCTCGAATTCAAGAACGGCCGGATCGTCCACGCCACCAGCAACAACACGGAGAAGCTCGACAAGATTCTCGATTCCGACGCCGGCGCGCGCTTCATCGGCGAGTTTGCGATCGGGTTCAATCCGTATGTGCTGCATCCGATGCGCGACATTTTGTTCGACGAAAAAATCTGCGGCTCGTTCCACTTCACACCCGGTCAGGCTTACGAGCAGGCCGACAACGGCAATCGCAGCCAGGTGCATTGGGACATGGTGGGCATCCAGCGCAAGGACTACGGCGGAGGCGCCATTTATTTCGATGGAACACTGATCCGGGAGAACGGATTGTTTCTGCCAAAGCCGCTCCAAAGCTTGAATCCGGAGCATTTGAAACGGACCGCCTGATGACCAATCTGCTCCAGTCCAACGTCACCGAGGAGGATCTCGTGAGGATGCTCTCGACCGTTCCCCGACCGGCAATGCTGCCGCCGCTCGGTTCGCCGTCATGGAGCAACATAGCGCAGATCCCGGCCGTCCATGCATGGATGGGGCCGCTTCAGAAGCTGGCTGAAAAGGAGATCGACAGGCCGATGCCGGAACTGACGGAGGAACTCTATCGCGAGTTCTATCAGACGCACGCGCGCCTGCCGTTCGAGGTCAGTTATTTTGAAAGGCGGCGAAGATTCGCGCGCGCCGCGATCTGCGCGCTTCTTGCAGATGAGGCTGCCCGCGGACCGTGGATCGGGTCGATGCTGGCAAAAGCAGGGGATCTATTCGCCGAGTTCTCGTGGGCTTTGCCCGCGCACGTCAACACGCCATCCGGCCAGGACCCGATGCAGATCGACTTGTTCGGAGCGGAAACTGCGAACCTCATGGCCGAGGTGGTCGCCCTGTTTCGCGAGGTGATGCCCGCCAGTTTTGTCGAAAAAATCCAATGGCGGCTGCGGAATCAGTTTTTCCAGAACTACATCGAGCGCCACGAGGATTTCCACTGGACACGGGCGATGAACAACTGGAATGCCGTCTGCCATCAAGGCGTGATTGGCGCCGCGCTGACGGTCGAGGAGGACGCGCAACTGCTCGCGAGAATGCTGCTTCTCGCGAAAAAGTACCTGCCGCTTTTCCTGCGCGGTTTCGCCAGTGACGGCGCCTGTCCCGAAGGGCCGGGCTACTGGCAATACGGCTTCGGCTGGTTCGCGCTTCTGAATGAGCAGCTCGAGACGCGCACCGCCGGCCAGCTTTCGTTGATGGAAGGCGACGGGCACATTCGCGAGATCGCGAAGTACGGCCCGCGGGTGAGCCTCTCCAATCATCACTTCGTCAACTTCGGCGACAGTCCGCGCTCCGGCACGCTAAGCCCCTTCCTGCTGACCTATCTCGGCAGGCGGCTCAACGACGACGACCTGCTGGCGCATGGGTATCGCAGCTACCAGCGGCTCGAACAAACGGGCATCAACTTGCAGGGCCAGCGGACGGATCTGCTGTATCTCACCCGGCTCTTTTTGAACTGCCCCACCGATCATTCCGCGGAGCGCCACATCGAGCCCCAGGACGTTTACCTGCGCGACATAGGCGTGATCGTCGCGCATTGCCGCGATGCGCGCGGCAACCAGTGGGAATTCGCCGCGAAGGCGGGCAACAACGCCGAGAACCACAATCACAACGATTGCGGCAGCTACCTTCTGAACGTCAACGGAACGCCGGCCGTCGTCAAGATCGGCACACCGGAATACACGAAGGATTTCTTTCGCGAGAACCGCTACCAATACCTCGCGGCCCGCACGCTCGGGCACTCACTGCCGATCGTCAACGGATGCGAACAGGCGGCGGGACCGCAATACGCAGCGAAGATTTTGAACTGCGACCTGGCCGAGGATCACGCGGAATTTTCTGTCGATCTCACGGCCTGTTATCCAGCCAACGCCCACTGCACCGATCTTTCGCGGAGTTTCTACTTCGACAAAAAGAAAGGCCTGCTTCGTGTGAAGGAATTCTACGACCTGCTGAAGTTCGAATCGTACGAGACTTCGGTCATCACCGAGCTGGAAGTGTCTCTCGACGATGAGATCGCCGACGAACTCGCAGCGGTCATTCACGCCGGCACCCAGCGCCTGGTTGTGAGGCCGTTTGAAGACACGCTGGTTTACATCGTGGAAAAGCACGAGTATCGCGACCACAGCGGCACTCCACGCAAGGCGAACCGGATTATTCTGAAACCGGTCGTCCCTGCGGACCAGGGCTCGGTCGGGTACAAGCTGGAACTTCTGCGCGCGCCGAAGAAGCGCGCGTAAAAGCAAAACACCCGCCGGACATTTCCTCCGGGAATCGCTCTACCTCGCGGCCGCCGCATCCGCCGCAGCCTTGTCTCGCTTGATGTTCGCAGCGATGTGGGCGCTGGGCGTCAGCAGCGAGATTCGCATGTGGTAGAACGAGCGATACACGAAAATCAGGCCGACCAGCAGGAACGCGATACCGAGCGGCAATGAGATGCCGCGCGGCGACATGACGGCGATTTCGACCGCGAGAATTCCGAACAAGGTGGTGAACTTGATGATCGGGTTGAGAGCGACCGAGGAGGTGTCCTTGAACGGATCGCCGACGATGTCACCGATGACCGTGGCTGCGTGCAGTTCGCTGCCTTTGCTGTGAAGCTCGACCTCCACGATTTTCTTCGCGTTGTCCCAGCAGCCGCCGGCGTTGGCCATGTTGATGGCCATGTAAAGGCCGAAGATCGCGATCGAGATGAGATAGGCGCAGAAGAACACCGCGTCGAGGCACGCGAACGCGAGCGTGAGCGAGAAGACCACGATGAAGATGTTGATCATGCCGTATTGCGCGTACCGCGTGCAGATGCGGACGACCTCGTTGCTGTCTGCCGCGGAGGCTTTCGTGATGCCGTCGAGCTTGATGTGCTGCTTGATGTAATCAACCGCGCGATAGGCTCCGGTGGTCACCGCCTGGCGCGATGCGCCCGCAAACCAATAGATCACCGCGCCGCCCATGAGGAGACCAAGAATGACCCGCGCATCGACGATGCTGAGGTCGAAGTTGTAAGTCGTTCCCTCATAGTGCTGCCTGAGCATCAGGATGAGCGAAAAAATCATCGTCGTCGCACCGACCACGGCCGTGCCGATAAGCACGGGCTTCGCGGTGGCCTTGAAAGTGTTGCCGGCACCGTCGTTCTCTTCGAGAAGCATTTTGCCGTGCTTGAAGTTTGGCGCGAATCCGAAGTCCCGCTCGATCTCCTGTTCGATGTTCGGGATTTTCTCAACGGTCGAAAGCTCGAAGACCGACTGGGCGTTGTCGGCCACCGGCCCGTAGCTGTCCACGGCGATTGTGACCGGCCCCATTCCGAGCATGCCGAACGCGACGAGGCCGAATGCGAATACTGCCGGGTGCGACATGTAATCGCCAAGCACGCTGCCGCTGGTGACATAAGCAATCAGCATGAGTGTGGCGATCGTGATGCCTTTCCAGAAGCAGGAGAAATTGCCCGCGACCAGGCCGGAGAGAATGGTCAGCCCCGCGCCGCCTTCGGTGGTGGCGTTGACGACTTCCTGGCAGTGCGCGCTCTTGGTGCTGGTGAAGGCGCGTGTCAGTTCCGGGATGATCGCCGCTGCCAGCGTGCCGCAACTGATGATCGTCGCGAGCTTCCACCAGAGGTCGCCGAAACTCGCGTGCAGCATGTAATAGCTCACCACGTAACTGACGCCGACGCAGAGAATCGACGTGAGCCAGACCAGCATCGTCAGCGGATGCTCGAAGTTGAATTTTTCATGCTTCCCGAAAAGGGCGCGGGTGATGGAAGTGTTGATCCTCCAGGCAAGCATCGACGCCGGAATCATCACGATGCGCATGGCGAAAATCCAGATGATGAACGTCCATTGAAGGTCGGGCTTGACCGCCAGCAGGATGAACGTGATGAGCGCCACGCCCGTCACGCCGTATGTCTCGAAGCCGTCCGCCGTCGGGCCGACGCTGTCGCCGGCATTGTCGCCGGCGCAATCCGCGATCACGCCGGGGTTGCGCGCGTCGTCCTCGTCGATCTTGAAGACGATCTTCATCATGTCACTGCCGATGTCGGCGATCTTCGTAAAAATACCACCGCAGATGCGAAGCACGCTCGCGCTGAGCGACTCGCCGATCGCGAAGCCGATGAAGCAGTAGCCGGCCAGGGCGGGCTGAACGAACTTCAGAACGCAGATCATCACGAGCAACTCGACGCTGATGAGCAGCACGCCGATGCTCATTCCCGACCGCGTCGGGATCTCCGAAACTGCGAGAGGTTTTCCCCGAAGCGCCGCGAACGCCATGCGGCTGTTGGCGAGGTTGTTGATCGTCATTCCGAACCATGCGACGAGGAAGGGTCCGGTGATTCCGATGAGCGACCAGGCGACGATCAGCGCCACCGTGGGTGGGCTCAGCTTTTTCAAAAACCCGAAGTAGTAAATCATCGTGCCGCCGATGAGCAATTCGAGCAGGAGAAGCAGCCGGCCTTGTTGCAGCAGATACGTCCTGCATGTGCTGAGGATCAGCGTCGAAACATCGAGCATGTTGCGGTGCGCCGGCAGTTTCCTCAGCTTGAGGTATTCAAGAAGACCGAACGCAACGCCGCCAAAGCACACCATGACCCCCAGCCAAAGAATCATGCTGCTCGACAGCGTTACGCCCGGAAAATGAAAGACGGCATCCCGAACTGTTGGCAGGGCGATGTCCGCCTCGCTCCCGAATGAGGAGAAGGGCGCTGCCAGTAATGCCAGCGCCGCGAGGCACCGACCGTTGAGGATTGAATGAGAGAGTTGATTGGTTTTTGTTTTCATGGCTGGAACTTGCGTGTCGGGATCAACCTCCGTCTTCCCGCTCGGTCGGGTCAAGGTTTTGACAACTTATGCAAAGCATTTGGCAATTTATGACCGAACACGAACCCTTGGTTGCGCCTGGGGCGGCAATGGAGGGAGAGCGACATCGGGCGGGAACCTTGCGCGGAATCGTTTGGCGTCGCGATTCGTTTGGGGGTTCGACAATCGGCATTTCGATCTCTGGCGCATCCGGGAAAAGCTTTGAGCGGGACAGAGATGCGCGGTTTTCTTTGGCGACGCTTGCATTTGCAAAAACGCGGTGCCATTCTGAATCAGAAAGACCGAACAAAAATCAAAACTTGGAGACGATTATGCCAGAAGAAACAGTGACCAATGACCAGGCGTCGAAATACGAGAGTGGAAAGGCGCACGTGAAACATGCAGCGGAGGACTTGAAGGCTGCGGCCGAGGCGAAGGCCCAGGAACTCCGGGATGCTGCGCAAACCAAAGCCCAGGAGTTTCGCGGCAAGGCGGAGCAGACCTACGGCCAATGTCGCGAACGCGCCCGCACGTTCCGGGACGACGGCGAACAGTATGTCCGCGAAAATCCGATGCGCGCGGTGCTCACGGCGCTTGGCGTCGGCTTTGTGCTGGGGCTCATGTTCCGGCGCTAATTTCGCGACTCGCATTCGATGGCTGAGCCGACGCCTTCGCAGGAACGCCCGGCGGGAGACGCAGGCTTGATCGAGCATTTGCGGTTTCTCGCCGCCTCGCTCGTCGGGTATTTGCAGGCGCGACTCGAACTGGCCGGCATCGAGTCGAAGGAGGCGCTCGCCCATTATTTGCAGATCCTGGCGCTGATCGTGGCGGGCGCGGTGATCGCGATCTTTGGCTACATCTTTTTCTGCATCGGCCTGGTGTTGTTGATCGCGCATTTCGCGCATGTGCATTGGATGTGGATCATCCTCGGGCTGGGGGTTGCGCACTTCGTGCTGGCGCTCGTCTGTGTGCTTCTCGCGCGCGGCAGGCTGTTCGTGCCGATGTTTTCGGCGACAATCAGTGAATTGAGAAAGGATCAGGAATGGCTGAGAACGCCCGCAAGACCGAACTGACGGCCCGCATCGCCACATTCCGCGCGCAGTTGTCGCAGGACCTGCAGCACGTGCGCCGGGATCTCGACGTGCCAGCACAAGTCAGGAGCAGCTATCTTCATCACAAATCTGCGTGGCTTGGCGGAGCCGCCGTCCTCGGGTGGGTGATTTCGCGTCTGCCGGCTCGCAGGAAAAAGGTGAAGGTTTACGTCGATTCCAAGGACGAGCGGAAACTGAAAGTCGCCTCGCAAGCCGGGATGATGTTCGGGCTTGGCAGACTGCTTTTCTCCGCGCTTCAACCTGCCGTCTCGGCCTTCGCCGCAAAAAAGGTGACCGACTATTTGTCGCGAGGAGGAGGGGCTGGAAGCCGCGGAAACAAAAGTGCGCAGCGCTGACTTGTCTTGCGCGCGTTTTTCTGATTTCTAATGAGCCCCGATTTACAATCCCTCAGTCCCCAAATGTCCGAACAGCCTTTACCGCAACAGCAAGACCTCGACGGCTCCACGCACACGCTCGCGCACATCGACCAGTACCTGCTCGTGGGCAAGGAATCTGGCGCTTCGGACGTGCATCTCGGCGTCAACTCTCAACCGATCTGGCGGCGTTTCGGCAACCTCGAACCGATCTGGCTGCAGGCCCCGAAACTCCTGGCGCAGGACACCGAGCGGCTGGCGATGGGCTTCTTGAACGACGCGCAGAAAGCGCAGCTTGCCGGCCGCGGCGACGTTGACTTCGCGTATGCGAACAAGGATGGCCGTTTCCGGACCAGTGTC
Source organism: uncultured Verrucomicrobiae bacterium (assembly GCA_963751395.1). Classification (GTDB taxonomy): domain Bacteria; phylum Verrucomicrobiota; class Verrucomicrobiia; order Chthoniobacterales; family Chthoniobacteraceae; genus CAVVUC01. The sequence continues at coordinate 139,556 of CAVVUC010000003.1, forward strand.
GTGCGCCATCGGCTCGGCATCGACATGGTGTTCCGCATCATCAACACCAACGTCCGCACGATGGACGAACTCGGCCTGCCCCAGGGACTGAAGCTCCTCACGCAGTACCACAACGGTCTCGTGCTCGTGACCGGCTCGGTCGGCAGCGGAAAATCGACAACGCTCGCGGCGCTTGTCGAGGAGGTGAACCGCACTCGGCACGACCACATCATCACGCTCGAGGACCCGATCGAATACATCCTCGAATCGAAGGGCTGCCACGTCACGCAGCGCGAGGTTCACACGCATACGCGCTCCTTCGGAGCCGCGCTCCGAGGCGCATTGCGCGAAGATCCGGACGTGATCATGGTCGGTGAAATGCGCGACTTGGAAACCATCCAGCTTGCCATCACCGCGTCAGAAACGGGACATCTGGTTCTGGGCACGCTCCACACCGCCAACGCCGCGCGCACCCTCGATCGTGTGCTCGACGTTTTCCCCACCGACCAGCGCGAGCAGATCCGCATCATGGTCAGCGAATCGCTCCGCGGCGTCATCAGCCAGCAGCTCGTGCCCGCGCATGGACGGCAAGGGCCGCGCGCTGGCCATCGAAATTCTCGTCAACACGCCCGCCGTCGCAAACACCATCCGCGAATCGAAGACATTCATGCTGCCAGGCATCATCCAGACCGGCAAGAAGCTCGGCATGAAGCTCATGGACGACTCGCTGATGGAACTTTACGACAAGCAGATCATTTCGCAGGAGGAAGCCTACGCGCGCGCCGAACAAAAGGGGCTGATGCGCCAACATTTTGGGCACTGAAGATGAAGGACGAAATCCGAATGACGAATGGTCCTGAGCGAAGCACAGCGGAGTCGAAGGAAAGAATGGCGAAGCTGAAAGGCGCGCCGGATCGCCATGCCGATCACATTTGCCATTCGTCATTCGTCATTCGTCATTCGTCATTTTAACCATGGCCTACATCGACCAATTCTTCGAAGTTCTCATCCAAGCCGGCGCGTCCGACTTTCACATGGCGCAGGGGCAGCCGCCGAAAATCCGCCGTCACGGCGAAGTGATTCCCATCCGCGAAGAAGTCATCTCGCAGGAGGAGGCCGCTTACATGCTGAGCGAAATCGCCGGACCGGAGCGCTGGGCGCGCTACGAGGAGACCGGCGACCTCGACTTCGCCTACGAGATGGACGAGGAATCGCGGTTCCGCTGCAACTTCCTCAAGCAGACCCACGGCTACGGCGCGGTCTTCCGGCTGATCCCGACGAAGATCGCGACGCTCGAACAACTCGGCATTCCGCCCGTTGTGAAAGAATTCGGCCACCTGCGCGGCGGGCTTGTGCTCGTCACGGGACCGACCGGCTCGGGCAAAAGCACCACGCTTGCGGCGCTCATCGATTACATCAACTCGAACTTCCCGCGGCACATCATCACCATCGAGGAGCCGATCGAGTTCGTGCACAACAACAAGAAGAGCATCATCACCCAGCGCGAAGTGCCCGAGCACACCGAGTCGTTTCCGCATCGGCCTGAAAGCGGCGCTGCGCGAGGATGCCGACATCGTGCTCGTCGGCGAAATGCGCGACCTCGAAACCATCCAGCTCGCGCTCACCGCTGCCGAAACCGGGCCTGCTCGTCTTCGGCACGCTGCACACCAACAACGCGCGCAAAACCGTCGATCGTATGATCGACGTGTTCCCGTCCGACCAGCAGGCGCAGGTGCGCACGATGCTTTCCGCATCCCTGCGCGGCGTCGTCGCGCAGTTGCTTTTGAAAAAAACGCCGGAAGCCGGCGGTGGACGTCTCGCGGTGAACGAAATCCTCGTCGTCAACAGCGCCGTGTCGGCCATCATTCGCGAAGGCGCGACGCAGAAGCTCCAGGACGTCATCGTCGGCGGCAAAGGCCAGGGGATGCAATTCATGGACGACGCGATCTGGAGCGTGATGCAGCAGGGCGTGGTCTCCCCGCACGAAGCTTACATGAAGGCGATCGACAAGAACCGCTTCAAAGTGTTCCTGCCGGAATCCGAAGCCGCCCTCGCCAACTCGGCCGGCGCTGCGGCGGAGTAGCCGCGCGCGATTGCAGCAGCTTGGCTGGCACAGGTGTCCGACCTGTTGATTTAGTCCTCGTGCCCAAGCTCCAGCTTGGGCACGCGCTTGTCTTTGAAGCTCTGCTTCATGGTCGTGGCATCGTTGTGGGAGCGAGGACAGAAATTAGCGGTGGTGGAGGGAAGCGAAACCACCGGATCGGCGCACAACAGCGAACCGCCCCGAAGGGTGCGGAGGAACGAGTGATCTTCGCCGGCTCCGTTGCCCCTTCCGGGGCGAATGCCCTGCCATTGCGGGTTTCCGGTGGTTCCGTTCGTTCCTCACTCCACCACCGAGGAGGCGGAGGGGAATAGTGGAGGTTGGTGGATGGGCGAGCAGGCTAGCTTCCTTCCGGCCCTCCGGGCCTCCATCCCGGCGTTCGGGATGTGCCACCCGGAAAAGAAAAAGCCGCTCCGGTTTCCCGGAGCGGCTCTTTGATTTTCTAACGATGCGTGAACGCTAGGCGAGCGCCGCTTGTGCCGCCGCGAGTTTCGCGATGGAGACGCGGAACGGGCTGCAACTCACGTAGCTCAAGCCGAGACGATGGCAGAACTTCACGCTCTCGGGTTCGCCGCCGTGTTCGCCGCAGATGCCGAGCTTGATGTCGGGGCGCGTCTTGCGACCGAGGTCGCGCGCCATTTCCATCAAGCGACCGACGCCGCGCTGGTCGATCGAGGCGAAGGGATTCGTCGCCACGATTTCGTGCTCGGTGTAGGCCGGGATGAAGCTGCCGGAGTCGTCACGGCTCATGCCGAGCGTGGTCTGCGTCAGGTCGTTCGTGCCGAAGCTGAAGAACTGCGCGTCCTTCGCGATGTCGTCCGCGACCAGGCAGGCGCGCGGAATCTCGATCATCGTTCCGACGAGATAGTTGAGCTTCACTTTTTTCTCCTTCTGCACTTCGGCGGCGACGCGATGGACGACTTCGAGTTGCAGCTTGAGTTCCTTCGTGAACCCGACGAGCGGGATCATGACTTCGGGCTTCACCTTGATGCCCTTCTTCTGAACCTCCGCGGCGGCTTCGAAGATCGCGCGGGCCTGCATCTCGGTGATCTCCGGATGGACGACGCCGAGACGGCAGCCGCGATGACCCAGCATCGGGTTGAATTCGTGCAGTTCGTGGACGCGCTTGGCGATGAGGTCAACCGACACGCCCATCTTCGAAGCGAGTTCGTTCTGCGCGGCGTGATCGTGCGGCAGGAATTCGTGCAGGGGCGGATCGAGCAGACGGATCGTTGCGGGCAGACCTTTGAGCGCCTTGAAGATGCCGGTGAAGTCGGCCTTCTGGTAGGGCAGCAGTTTCGCCAGCGCCTTCTTCCGGTCGTCGATCTTCTCGGCGAGGATCATCGCGCGCATCGCGTCGATGCGGTCGCCCTCGAAGAACATGTGCTCGGTGCGGCAGAGGCCGATGCCCGCCGCGCCAAATGCCACGGCGTTCTCGACCTGCTCCGGCGTGTCGGCATTCGTGCGAACGTCGAGTTTCCGGAACTTGTCCGTCCAGCTCATGAGCTGCGCGAATTGCTGATAGGTCTTGCTCTTCTTCGGGCTGAGCGATTTCGAAACAAGAACCTGCACGACTTCCGACGGCGCGGTCTTCACTTCGCCCGCGAACACTTCGCCCGCGGTGCCGTCGATGGAAAGGTAGTCACCCTGCTTGAGTGTGACGCCACCGGCGGTGACTGTCTTTTTCGCATAATCAATCACGAGTTCGGATGCGCCGCAGACGCAGACCTTGCCCATCTGTCGCGCAACCAATGCCGCGTGCGACGAGACACCGCCGCGCGCGGTGAGGATGCCCTCGGCCGCGATCATGCCGCGCAAGTCTTCGGGTGAAGTCTCGACGCGAACGAGCACGACTTTCTCGCCCTTGTGTGCGAGTGCGACGGCATCGACTGCGTTGAATACGATCTTGCCGCTCGCCGCTCCGGGGCCGGCGGGAAGGCCGCTGGCAATTTTCGTGGCGCTCCTTGCGGATGCGCGGTCGAAGATCGGCGCGAGGACGTGGGAGAGCGAATCCGCTGGGATTCGCTTCACGGCTTCCTCCTTTGTGATGAGCTTCTCGTTCACCATGTCCACCGCGATTTTGACTGCGGCGAGGCCGGTGCGCTTGCCGTTGCGGGTTTGCAGGATGTAGAGGCGGTTGTCTTCCACCGTGAACTCGAGGTCCTGCATGTCGCGGAAATGCTTCTCCAGCAGCGCGCGGACCTTGAGCAGTTCCGCGTGGGCCTTGGGCATTTCCTTGGCAAGCAGCGCGACCGGGTGCGGGGTGCGGACACCGGCGACCACGTCTTCGCCCTGGGCGTTGATGAGATATTCGCCGTAGAAAACCTTGTCGCCGTTTGCGGGATCGCGCGTGAACGCGACGCCGGTCGCGCTGGTCTCACCCATGTTTCCGAACACCATCGTCTGCACGTTCACCGCCGTGCCCCATTCGGCCGGGATGCCGTATTTGCGGCGATAGACGATCGCGCGGTCGTTCATCCAGGAACCGAACACCGCTCCGATGGAACCCCACATCTGCTGACGCGGATCCTGCGGGAAGTTCTTTCCGGTGCGCTCTTTGATCAGTTCTTTGAAACGTCCGACGAGCTTCTTCAAATCATCAATGCTGAGATCGGTGTCCTTCTCGACTCCGGCCTCGTGCTTCACGTTTTCAATCACGACCTCGAACGGTTCGTGATCTTCGCCATCGCGTTTCTGCACGCCCATGACGACGTCGCCATACATCTGCAGGAAGCGGCGATAGGAATCCCAGGCAAACCAGGGATTGCCGGACTTGCGGGCCACGGCTTCGACGACCTTGTCGTTCATGCCGAGGTTCAGGATCGTGTCCATCATTCCCGGCATCGAATCGCGCGCGCCGGAGCGGACGGAAAGGAGCAGCGGGTTTTCGAGGTCGCCAAGTTTCTTGCCGAGCGATTTTTCGATCGCGGTCACCGCGGCTTCGACCTGCGCGTTCAATTCGACCGGATACTTGCGGCCATGTTCGTAAAAATAGGTGCAGACTTCCGTCGTGATCGTGAAGCCCGGAGGCACCGGCAGGCCGATGCGGGTCATCTCTGCGAGATTTGCGCCTTTGCCGCCGAGGAGCGGCTTCATGCCGCCGTTGCCGTCTGCTTTTCCGTCACCGAAATAATAGACGTATTTTGTTTTCTTCGATTTCGCTCCGGTCGAGCCGCCTGAAGGCTTGCCCGCCGGGACTTTTGCTTTGTTTGTTTTTTTAACCATGGAGTGATTTGTGTTGGTGTTGACGAGGAACAGTTGTGACGCCGGCTAGAGCGGCGTCTCTTTTTCCGCCTGGCTGAGCACCTCGTCGATTGCGGCGGTAAATTCTGCGACTCCCGTGCTGGGCACGATGATCGCGTTGCGTCGTCCATTCACTTCCTCGGTGATCCGGAGGAAGCGCCCGCGCGGGTTTTCACGGAACTCGATCGTAATAAACTTCCGTTCGACCTGCATGCTTTTGGTCGCGATGATCGTGTCCATATTTTGCCCGGGATAGATTGCGGTTTCGTTCAAGAAAAGAGCCGGTGACAGTGGCATAGTTTCTCGCCCGGTGTAAACACGAATTTCGAGCGGCGGATGGAATTGGGTGTAATTAAAAGCAGGTCCGTTTCGCAAGCGGCGTGACGGTGGTTCCGGAAGGCGTTCCACTTTCAATCGCACCCCTTTTCGTGAGTGAACGGATCAAAAACAGGAATCCAAACGAGAGGACGAGCAGAATGATCGCGACGACGACCGCGCGATCCGGGCCCGTTTCCGCGCCGGAGAAAATGGCGAGCGGCAGCGTCTGGGTACGACCCGGGAAGTTGCCGGCGAAGATCAGCGTCGCGCCGAACTCCCCAAGCGCGCGCGCCCACGCCATTGCCGCTCCGGCGAGAAAGCCGCGCGAGGCCAGCGGCATCACGATATGGCGAAACACCTGAAACCCGTTCGCGCCGTCGAGTCGTGCCGCTTCCCCGAGTTGCGGATCGATCGACGCGAGAGTGGCGGCGGCTGTTCTGACGAAGTAGGGAAACGAAACAAAAATCTGCGCGAGCACGACCGCCAGTGCGGTGGATGGAATTTGGACGCCGAATTTTTCAAACCACGCGCCAGGGAATCCCGCACGGTTAAAAACCACCAGCAGTCCGACGCCGGCGACGGCTGGCGGCATGACAAGCACGCAGTCGAGGATGGCGCTCAACACTTTTCTTCCTCCAAAATGTTTGCGGGCGAGCAGACAGGCGAGAGGCGTGCCGAAGACGACGATCAACAGCGCGCTGACTGCGCTTGTGGAGAGGCTCAAGCGAAGTGCGCTCAAGGTGAGATCATCGCGCAGATGCTGCAACAGCAAGCCTGGCGAGGCGTGGGATGCCAGACCGATCAATGGCAGCAACACGAGCACAAGCAACGGCAGCCCAAGGGTGAGCAGCGCTGGCGATGGCAAAAGAAAAGTCCTGTTTCGCACGGCGCGCAGAGTGCCATTCGCGCCACGGGAAATCAATGACGCTTCATCGGCGGGACGAGCACCCATTGCATTCCCGCCGCCGTCGCACTTTCGATTCCGGTCTGCGTGTCTTCGAATACGAGACATTTCTCCGGCGGCACGCCCAAGCGGCGCGCGGCTTCGAGAAAGGGATCCGGCGCGGGCTTGCCGTTCACGTAATCCTCCGCCCCGACGATCACGTCGAATTTCTTCGTGATGCCGAGCGCATCGAGCGTCTTCGTCACGATGGATTTGCGTCCGCCCGAGGCCACGGCCATCGGCTTCAGACCGTGGCACTCGTTCACGATCGCGACGACCGGCTCCAGCGGAAGAATCTCCGGGATCATGCGCAGATAGAGCTGCTCCTTTTCGTACGCGGTCTCGACGGGGTCCATCGACAGACCGTGACGCTCGTTCAGGATCTCGATGATTTTCTCCGTGGGGACGCCTCCGAGTTCGTAGAAAAGGGCTTCAGGAAATTCGGCGTTGTGCTCTCGAAGCGCCATGCGCCATGCGCGATAATGCAGCGGCATCGTGTCAGCAAGCGTGCCGTCGCAATCAAAAATGTAGGCGTCGAATTCTCCGGCTGGCAGTGAAATAACCATGGGAGCAGCTAACGCGAAAACCTCGCGAGTTCCAATCGGATAAATTGCCGGACCTGGAGCCGGGATTGCATGCGGTGGAAACGGGTATTCCGAACAAACCTCATAAAAACCATAAACCGGTGCACAGAACCTGCTAAAGACGTATGTCGATGATTGCAGACAGTATCTCCAACAGCATCGAAAACGGCTCCAGCACAGCGTCGAAGCCCGAAGTCGTCGATGATCCCCGCTGCTATTCCGTCACGATTTTTACGAATCGCTGGAAAGAGATCCGCGACTTTTATGTCGAGATCCTTGAGGCGAGAGTTTTGAGCGAGCGGCCTGATCGCTATTGCGAAATGGAAATGGGCGGCATCCCGATTTGTCTGCGCAAATCCGAGCTGGGCGAGATGGTGAGCTACTTCCATCTTTACCTGTCGCTGAGAAACCGGGAGCCGGTTCTGAATGAACTGCGCAAGCGCGGCATCATCGTCACCAACGTCGGTCCCTACACAAATTTCCGCGATCCGGAGGGCCGCGTGATCAAGCTGTCCGAGGCCAGGACGATGGTGGCGTAAAGCTCGGAAGAACTTCAGAGCCCGAGTGCTGCAAGCACGGCGGGCACATCAGACAAATCGTCGAGCAAAATGTCCGGCTTGTGGGCGGCCAGGGCGTCGCGGTTGTAGCTGCCGGTCGTGATCGCGACCGACTTCGCTCCGATCGCCCGTGCGCAGGTGATGTCGTGCGGCGTGTCGCCGAGCACGAAAATTCGATCCGCTGGAAATTCGACGCCGTGTTTCTCCAGCGCTCGCGCCTGGGCGAATCGACCGAGCTGATTGCGGTCGTGGTGATCGTCGGCATAAGCGCCGAATTCGAAATAATGCCAGACGCCGTAGTGGGTCAGTTTCAGTTTCGCGCCACCGGAAAGATTGCCTGTGAGAAGCGCCATCGCGACTTGCGGTCTGGCCTTTAGCGCTTCGAGCAGGTCCACGATGCCGGGGAGCAGCCGACCGGTCGTTCCCGGCAGTTCGAGCGCAAGGTAATGCAGATAGCCGTCGTAAAATGCTCTCAGGTTTTCCGCAGTTGCTTCGATGCCGTGGTTTTCAAAAATGCGGAGCGCAATTCCGGAATCGGTTTTACCGGCGATCTCAACGGTGGCAAGATCGTCGTCGCACCCGAAACGATCTTTGAGCGCGAGCTTCAGAGCTCTTTCGCCGGCTCCGCCCGATGTGAGGAGCGTGCCGTCGATGTCGAAAAGGAGGAGGGTGGTTTTCAAACGATCCGGGAAGGCCGCGAAGGCGCTCCTCAACTCTCCTCGTCCTCGTCGGTCTCTTGATCGTTTTCGATGTCCTCCATCTCGTGCTCTTCGAGAGGAGCAAAACGGCGTTTGCGCTTGTTTTGGGGAAGCGGGGAGAGCGTCATGTTGATGCTCTTGCCCATGTGTTTGGGCTCCATTTCCACCTGCGCCATCGAGTTGAGATCTTCTTTGACGCGCTGCATCAACTCGTCACCGAGTTCTTTATGCGCCTGCTCGCGGCCGCGAAACTGGAGCTGCACCTTGACCTTGTTGCCTTTGTCGAGGAACTCCTCCGCGCGCCGGACCTTGGTGTGGTAGTCGTGCTCGTCGATGTTTACGCGGAATTTGATCTCCTTGAGCTTGCTCGACGTGTGCTTGCGCTCCTTGTCCTGCTTCGCCATGGCGTATCGGAACTTGCCGAAATCGACGATGCGGCAGACAGGCGGGTCCGCGTTTGGCGCAACCTCCACGAGGTCCAGCCCGATGCCCTGTGCTTTCCTGAGCGCATCGGACAGCTTCATGACGCCGAGTTGCTCGTTTGTTGACCCCATGATCACGCGCACTTCCCGCGCGCGGATGCGGCCATTGACTCGAATTTGCTGTGGTTGGATAGGCTTTAACTCCGTTGAGCGCGTTTCGCGGAGCAACTACCGCGCTCTATTTTTCTTCATCGCAAATCGATCTGCGTCCGAACCGTGGCCGCTGATCGCTCCTTAATCGCCGTGCCTGCGATGTGACACGTCAATCAAGTGTTCCCTTTACCGACACTTGCTGTTCCTTTTAAGCGACCTCCACATTCGGAGCAAGGCGAATTTTGGCCAATGTCGGCGACGGTTCAAAAGTGGAATTCTCGCCGGTTCAAAAGTGGACTATTTTCACAAGCTGAAAGCACCTAATACACAGGGCCATACATCTTTTGGCGGATGCTCGAGGACCCAAAATTTCCGGTTCGGGTGATGTATGATGGCGACCGATTGGCGTGCGGTGGTTGCGATTTCATAATTTTGGCCTTCAAAGTCGATGGTCTGGTCATTGTTGACCCGGCGCATTGCGCGGAGGGAAAGGTGGAGATCCAGCAGGCTGGAAGGAGGTGGTGGGCGAAGATGACCCCTGTTTTGCGGCAGGGCATTTTCCCAGACATCCTGAGGGATCCTGCCGGTGCTGCGTTGGCGAGTGCGGTTCTGGCGGCTGATTTCCATTTGGAGGACTTCATCGGCATGCTCCCAAGTCTGAACTCTGGCGTGAGCCAGGAGAGTGACGATGCGTTTCTGGAAAGTGCCAAATCGGCGTTCGATCTTGCCTTTGGCCTGGGGAGTCGGAGCGACAAGGTGAGCTACGCCAAGGCCAAGCAGGGCGCGTTGGAACTCGCTTCTCGGATCGCTATGGTCGTTGGCAGAGCTCGGGCCAAAGAGACTCAATGCGTCAGTGTAAACAGCGTCTGGCAACCCGTGGATTTCGAAAGCGGCGCGGAGGTGGCAGAAGTGATTCCATGTTGTGTCGGCAGAGACGAAACGTCCGGCAACATTGAAGCCGGAATGGTCATCGACGGTGAGCAGAAGGATTTGTTTGGCGGCGGCGGGCCACCATTGGTGGATGGAACTGTCGTGCTGATAAAGCTCTCCGATGTGTGCGCGGCGGAAGCGGCGGCAGGCGCGCTGTTTTCGCGCGACGGCAGGGACGAGGTGGGAGAAGTGCGTTTTGACATGAACTTCAACGCTGGATCTCGCCCGCTTGAAGTTGCAGAGGCGGAGAAGTTCGTCAGCCACGAGTTGGTAGTTGGGCGGGTTCTGCAAGGGCAGGAAGTCTTGAAGGAATGCCCTGACTTTTTCGGGCCAAACGCGGCCATGTCCGCCGCCGCTGGCTTTGGGTTGGCAGGTCCTTCTGCTGCTCAGGTAGTCGCTCCGCAGCTCATAGAGGCGGGATTTGCCGATGCCTAAATGTCTGGCGGCCGCAGATGCGTCGAGGTTCCCGTCATTGAAATCGGCAAGGATGCGGAGCACAAAACGCGGCGGCAGGCGGTGGATGATCTGTTTCTTTTCAAGGCAGGAAGATGGTGTGTAATGCGCAGAGAGCGCGATCAAAGAAAGCTGACATGCTTCCGCCTCGGGAGGGGAGGGCCGCCGCATAAATGCAGGCTCTCCGTCGGCCTCCGCTCCGCTCCGGCCTCCTCCGAGCCTGCATTTATGCGGGAGTCAACTTGAATATGCACCCCAAAGTGAGAATTCCACTTTTGAACCGTCTCAGTCCACTTTTGAACAGGCCCCGACAGGCGAATTTTGGCCAAAGAGCCAATCAGGACGATAACATGTTACTTGCCGCAACTCTCCTTAGCGTGTCGAACGCTGTAGAAAACGGCTCCTGCTTTTTTGCTCGTTCTCGAACTTCCCGGTTTTGGAACGCCGCTCTTTCTTGAAACTCCGTTTCCGCTCTGGCAGGTGGCAATCCTTTGGAACCTCATTCCCGACCGCGGCTCATCATCGTCTTCGCCGCTCCGGTCTTGCCGGGAATATCGCGCGAAGCTGGCATTTGCCGGCAACGCCAAACCGATGTTTTTTGCGCCATGAGCATGGTGACCATCGAAGTCGAACTCGATCACGGAAAGGTGACGGAGTTGGCAACGTGCCCGGCGAGGCATTGCTGCATGGATGTCGCGCTGGCAGTCGTTTCCCGCACGAGTTGTTCACCCTGAATTCGCGGATCGTTGCGCGAGAATCTGGCGGCGACGATTTGCAGACAAAGCAATTTGGTTGTCCCCCGCGATTTCGGTTACCGTCGCCTCGTGCAAGACAAAACAGCGCAGGCCCGCCAGCTCACGATGCAATCCAAACGTCCCGTCTTTTTCACCGGTGCGGGTATGAGCGCCGATTCCGGCATCCCGACATTCCGGGACGCGATGACAGGATGGTGGGCGCGATACGATCCGAGTGAGCTGGCAACCGCCGCCGCGTTCCGCCGCAATCCGGAACTGGTCTGGCGTTTCTACGAATACCGGCGCGAAATCGTGCGCAAGTGTTCGCCGAACGCGGGTCACAAAAAAATGGCGGGATTCGAGGAGGGCAGGACTGTGGCTGTCGTGACGCAGAACGTGGACGGTTATCATCAACTCGCCGGCAGCCGCAACGTGATCTGCCTGCACGGAAACATCATGGAGAACCGCTGCCACAACGGGTGCGAGGGTGTGTTCGCGGCCGTCGAGCCTGAGAGCGGGGAGGTGCCGCCGGTTTGCCCGACTTGCAGAGAGCGATCGATGCGTCCCAATGTCGTCTGGTTTGGCGAGGCCCTCGACGAGCGGCTGCTGCAACAGGCCGCAGACGCGGTCCATGCGTGCGATCTCATGGTGGTGGTGGGCACAAGCGGCGTGGTTTATCCGGCTGCCGGGCTTGCGGACCTCGCGCTGCGTCTCAAGAAGCCTTTTGTGGAAATCAATCCGGAGCCGACCGCCTATTCGCAACGGGCGACAGTCCATCTGTCGGGCAGAGCTTCCGAGATGCTGACCGCCATTCTCTGAACCTTCGGGAACTGCAAGTAGAGTCATCGTGCTGATCGGCGGCGCGTCGGAGACAGGGGTGAACAGGTGGAGGCTTGCATTTAGCCGCTGAAGTTTCGCCATCTGCCGACATGGAAACCTCGCTCACTCCGCAAAATGTGACGCTGCAAAAAGAGCGGACCTATTTCGTCAGTCTTCTCATTTTCTCGTGCGTGGTCTGGCTGCCATGCACGGTGACGATTTTTCCGCTCATCGGCCTCCTGCCTGGCGGCTTGCTGAACGCCTTTGCCACACGCTTCGCCGCGAACTCCGGATCGGCTGCGAGATTCTTCTTTTGCAGGGGATCGCTGCTGACGTCGTAAAGTTCCTCCGTCTCCGGGTTTGGTTTGAGCCGCCGGATGTAGGTGCATTGCCCGGTGCGCACGCCGTGACGCCGCTCGTATTGGCCGGCGAAAATCGAGACCCGACTCAAAGCCCAGATGGAGGTCGTGGCAAAGCAGTTACGGAACGTCACACCTTGTTCGGCGAGGCGATCAATGTTGGGAGTCTGGATGATCGAGTCCCCCATGCAACCGGGCGTGTTCCAGCGCAAATCGTCCGCGAGAATAAAGATGAGATTGGGCCGCGACCCCGCCCATGCCCCCGCGCAAGCTGCGATGCAGAGCAGAAAAATGCAAAGCCGCAGCAGGCTCAAGGCTTGCCACCAACATTGCCGACAGGGTTTGAGATGAAGCGAGCCTTGCCGGTAACAGGATCGATTTCGATCGGCTCGCCCGGTTTTATGCCCGGACGCTTGTGGCCGGTGGCGGTCAGCCATGCGTCGCGCCATCGCTGCGTATCCTTCTGAGTGCGGCTCAGAATATCTTCGCCGTTGGGAAAACTCGCCATCATCTCATTGATGCCCGGCATCGAAGCGGCATCGCTGGCGCCCAGATGCAGAAGGATCTGTTGCGCCATCAGCCAATGGCCGGGTTCACCCGGATGCACGCCATCGCGACTCAAAGCAAACGTCGGATCTTTCGCACGCCGGGCCGCCAGATAAGTCTTCATCGGGAAATGCAAATCCACCACCTCCCAACCGTTCGCGCGCTGGGCGATGAGCCATTCGGAATAGCGATCAAGCACTTCGGCATAGCCTTTGTGACCGCCTCTGGCCTCGTCAAAAATCGGTGGCGTGACGTGGATAATCTTTGCGCCGGATTTTTCGACCTGCGCGTGCAGCCATCTCATGCCGTCCCGAAACGCTTTGAAGCGCGCCTCGTCAAACGGCTGAAAGATTCCGTCGTTCATGCCGTAGCACGCGAAGACAAGGCCGGGCCTGGTTTTATCAAGCACGCGGCCCAGGCGTTCGTGCAGATCGGGGCGGGGGAATTTTCCACCAGCGTGTCCCGGCTCGGAAAGCCCGGAAACAGTCTCGCTGGGAAGACCGACGTTGATGAATTCAATTTCGCGAGCCGGAAAACGGGCACGATGGTAAGCGGCAACGTCCTCAACGTATTGCCCGGAGTAAGTAATGCTGTCGCCGAGAAACACGACGCGCTTCACACGGTCGGGAAACAAGCCTGATTTCTTCGCTTCCTGAGAGCCGGGCTTGGCCTCTCTGCGGGCTGCGCCATTGGGCGGTTCAGTGGCGCGAGTCTGAACCGGGCTGGCGGCTATCAGAAGAGCAAGCAAAGTAATGTTAGCTGACACACAGAAATGAGCGCTTGGTTTGTTCATGTTCTCAGAATTGGTTTCATGCAGGATTACCGAATGGAAGAAGGCGAACAGGTTTTTGAGCTTACATTCTGAGCATGCAAAGCAAAGCTTGCTGGCACAGACGATGTAATTCTGAGCCGGACAATCAAGTCTGTGCGACTGGGCGTCTGGCGTGAACGCGACGGGAAACCTTCGCCAGGCGAAAGCGCTTTGCCACGAACTCCTTCGACAAACTCATGATGACCAAGGATCACGTCTTCGCGCCCCCAAACCTGTCTCGCGACAGGAAGCCTCATCAAACGACCACCACGCGACGGGTGTTTCCGTGGCAACGCCGGTGAGCGATGTCAGGCATAACAGCGTCAGGATGAATAAAGGCACGCATCATCCGATTCAAGAAGACTTCGCCGGCGACCCGCCAACGAGGATGCCAGTCTGCGACGAGCGACACCGGCAAGTCGCGATTCAGTTCTCGAAGTCAGGCGGAACCTGTTCGGCAAGGGGGTTATCAACCTCTGGATTCCTTTGCGTGCTGAGTCGCAGGGCTTTCTGACGAAGCGCGTCATAATGCACTTTCAACTGGCGCAGTTCCGCCTCCATTCTGCGGGCGTAGTTGCAACCGGGGCAGAACTCGGTGTTTTTCGCCACCATGCCGCTCGGCAGCATGTCCGTGTCCGAACCTGATTCGCCGGTTGTATTGCTTGATGCCTTCACGCTTCCATTATTAGCAAAGATCGGGCCAGTGGGAAGCGCTTGAATGCGCTGGTTGTAAAGTATCCCAACAAGGAAGCCGATCCCCGCTTGTGCTGGCATGACGACTGCACAATGATGCTGTGATGCCCCACGCGCAGACATCGCGAGCATGGTTGAAATGCGATTTCCACGTTCACTCATCGGAAGACTTGTGCGATGAGTTGAATCACAGTGCGCTGGAACTTTTGTATCGCGCACATGCGCTCGGCTTCGGCGCGCTCGCGATCACGCTGCACCGCCAGGTGCTTGTGCGTCCCGAATTATTTGATGCGGCGCGGGAGCTTGGGATTCTGTTGATTCCTTCGGCGGAACTGCACATCGATGGCGCCGACGTGGTGGTCCTGAACATCAACGAGGAAGAGGCCGCGGCATTAAGCTCGTTTGGCGATCTGGCTGAATTGCGGAGGCGACGCGGCCGATCAATGCTGGTCATGGCTCCGCATCCGTTTTACATGCTGGGCAACTCAATAGGGGCGCGTTTGGAACAACACATCGATTGTTTCGATTCAATCGAGTACTGCCATTTTCACACAGTTGGATTGAACCTGAATCAATCGGCGGTTGCCCTGGCAAAAAAGTACCACAAGCCGGTGCTGGCAACTTCGGATGCGCACAGACTGGAATTTTTCGGGGATCATTATTCGCTCATCGAGGTCGAGGTGAATCCGTCCATCGAGCAAGTGTTCGATGCGATTCACGCAGGCCGAATCAATCAGGTCAGCCCGCCGTGGCCGTTGGGCAAGTTTGCGAGTTACCTGCTATACCTCGCCGTCGGACATCCCTTGCAGCGTGTGTTTAGAAGGCTTTCGTGAATGGAACCTGTTTCGATCGAAACATTTTGCTTTTCATCCGTCCCCGTGACTCCTACTCCTCTCGCCATGAACTTCCGTGTTCTCCTGATGCTTGCGCTGGGTGTGTGTGTTTGCGCTTGCGCCAATCCGGCCAAGAAAAAGAAGGACAAGAAGGCACAAGAACCAACCATTGCCGATGCCGCCGGCGATGTTTCATTCCAAAGTTTCCTTGGGATTCTAAGAAAGGCGGTTGCCGCGCGCGACATGCAGACGATCGCCTCAATGATGACGCCGAACTTTGGCTATAGACTGGAGCCGCCGGGCGAGGGGGAGGGCGTTTTCAAATACTGGGATGAGAACGGATTGTGGAAAGAACTGGAGCTTGGCTTAAGAGAGAAATTTGTTCCTTCGGGACCCTACATGGTTTCCCCGCCCCAGTTCGCGACCGATGAAAACTATCACGGCTACCGCGCCGGAATCGCGAATGTGAATGGCAGTTGGAAGTTCGCCTACTTCGTCACGGACTGAACGGCGGAGTGCCGGAAGGAAACGCCATGCAAAGCTCCGACCCGATTGCCTGCGGGTTGCCACATAGGGAACCGTTCGTGTTCATCGATGAAGTGCGCGAAATCGTGCCCGGTGAGAAGGCGGTGGCGGTTAAGACGTTCCCACCCGGCCACCCCTTTTTTCGCGGCCATTTCCCGGGAGACCCTGTCGTGCCGGGTGTGATTCTGACCGAGGCGCTTGCTCAAACCGCGGGAATCGCTGCCGGCGCGGGGGGGAACCGCTCGTACAGGCTTTCGGCCATCAAGATGATGAAATTCCTGAAGCCTGTTCGACCCGCTCAAGAATTGTCGCTCAACGCCCGCAAGTCCGGATCAATGGGCGGACTGTGCCAGTTTCAAGTTACCGCCGAGGTTGAAGGCGAACTTGTTGCCGAAGGCGTGATTGTATTGAGCGAGAATTGAAACCTTAAACAATCTCTTTCGTGACGAGCGTGGCGTTGTGACCGCCAAAACCGAACGAGTTGTTGAGGGCGACGCGCACTTTCTTCTCACGGGCCTTGTTCGGGGCGTAGTCGAGGTCGCACTCCGGATCGGGATTCTCGAGGTTGATGGTCGGGGGGATGATGCTCTCCTGCATCGCCATGATACAGGCAATCGTCTCCACGCTGCCAGCCGCGCCGAGCAAATGCCCGGTCATGGACTTTGTCGAGCTGACCACGAGTCCATTCTTCGCGTGCGTTCCAAATACTGTCTTGATTGCCTTGGTTTCGCAGATATCGCCGACCCCGGTTGAGGTGCCGTGTGCATTGACGTAATCCACCTCGTCGAGATTCACCCGCGCCTCTTCCAAAGCCATCCGCATGCACCTTACCGCGCCCTCCGCTTCCGGTGGCGGCGACGTCATGTGATACGCATCCGCGGAGAGGCCGTAGCCGGCGATTTCGCAATAGATCCGGGCACCGCGCTTCCGCGCGTGTTCGAGTTCCTCCAGCACCACCACGCCCGCGCCTTCGCCCATTACAAAGCCGTCGCGGTCGCGATCGAACGGGCGCGATGCGCGCTGAGGCTCGTCGTTGCGGGTGCTCAACGCTTTCATCGCAGCAAAGCCCGCAATTCCGAGCGGGACGATTGTCGCCTCCGCACCGCCGGCAAGAAACGCGTCGGCTTCATCGTAGCGGATCATGCGCCACGCCTCGCCGATCGCGTGACACGCAGTGGCGCACGCAGAGACTGTCGCGAAATTCGGCCCGCACAGTCCAAATTCCATCGACACCAGACCGCTGGCCATGTTGCTGATCATCATTGGAATCATGAACGGCGAAATGCGCCCCGGCCCTTTGGTCATGAGGATCGTGTGCTGATCTTCAAGCGTCTTCAGGCCACCGATCCCGCTGCCGATGATCACCCCGAAACGTGTCACGTCCTCCACTTTCTGAATGTCCACGCCGGAATCGGCGACTGCCGTTTTAGCCGCGGCCATGGCGAATTGTGTGTAGCGATCGGTGCGCCGGACGTCCTTGGGATTGTTAAAGAAGCGAACTCCTTCGAACTCCTTCACCTCGCCTGCGATCTTGCAGTCGTGGCCGGTCGTATCAAAACCGGTGATGGGACTGATCCCACTCACACCGTTTTTGAGATTATTCCAGAAGGTGGCTACTTCGTTTCCGCAAGGCGTGACCAGTCCTATTCCAGTCACGACGACTCTTCGCTCGTTTGTCATAAAGTGCGACCAAGACAGCGCGAAATCGCCGCGGATGCAATTGCAAAGTTCGCATCGGAGGCAAAGCACCCGCTCCTTCCTGCGAACGCAACTTGATTACTTTTTTCGTTTTGCGGCGCGGCAGCGGGCGAGGAAATCGCGATAGGCGTCCTCGGGCGATTTAACGCTCTTCATTTTTGCCATGTAGGCCTCGACATCCGCATCGCTAACCGGAAGGTCGCGGACGACGGGCTTCCCAAAAAGACCGGAGAGCAGTTGGAGCGCGTCTCCCGGGCTTTCAAAAACGATGTCACCCGCTTCGTTGTCGGGGCGCGTGCTCTGTGCGATCTCGTTGATCCATCTCCCGTCGCGTTGAAGATAAAACAGCCGCGTTCTTGCGAGGGGATCGTCGGGCGCGCAGCCTTCTTGCGCGACGACGACGGGGCTCTGGGGCTCGCGCCTGTCGAGTTTGATGATCTGGCAGTCCTTGTAGTTGTTGGTCAGATACCGCTTTGGCATGGAAGTAATGTGGAGGCTGCGCGCAGGTGGCGGAATCGGACTTTGGTCTTACGGCGCGCGTGGAGCCGGCCGCTAACCGCCATTGTCACGGCGACCATCAATGCACCGACAATGACAATGGCCAGGCCGGTCACGATGCGGCGGAATCCGGCGTAGCGCGCGTGCATTTGACCGGCGCCAAAGAGCATCGCGATCGCCACAGCATTCGAGATGCGCAGCGCGGTTTTCGCATCGTGGACGAAGTAGAAAGGAACGACGACGGGAAGCGTGGAGAGGAAGACGAGCAGGAAGACGCCCAATGCCCCGCGCCAGCTTTCAGCCGTCAGCACGCCGCGCGCGGCGGGAGGCGGCAGTTGCTTCAAGTGCGTGTGAATGCGCGCAAAGTCCGCCGGCTGCAGGGCCCCGGCGATTTGCGGCGGCACTTCCGCCGCGATGAATCTCTGCGCACCCACTGGATCGGCGCACTGCTGGATGTCGCGCAACAGCGCAGCGCGCCGGCCCGCTTCGGCGAGACAGGCGATGAGATAAAAGGCCGCGTCGATGATTCCCCACGCAAGATTGCAGCCGATCGCACCAACCAGCATCGTGCTCACATCTTCCCTGCCGGCCCTGGCGACGCTCAACGCGCAGGTGAATGAGAGCACCATGATGAGTCCGAAGACGATCTCGGAGAAACGTTCGAGCGGGTTCAGCACACGGACGCGGACGGCTTCGCGGTTCACGACTTGGCAGGGGCCTGGTTTTGAAAATCGTCGATCGCATTCGCCAGCGAGGTGACGCGGTCGATGCGGCCGGCCTTCTCCTCCACGCCCTCGACGCGCAACATGTCCCGCACGCCGGAGCGCGCTTCGACGAGGCGGAACGCGATGCCGCGTTTCGCCAGTTCCGCATGCAGCGTGAGAAGCATCCGCGCACCGGCCATGTCGATGTGCGGCGATGCGGAAAGATCGCAGATGACGAGGCGCACCGGCTCATGTGCGGCATCGAGGCGGGCGAGGACGGTGTCGAAGACGTGTTCGGCGTTGAAATAGACGATGCCCGATTCGACCCGGAAGGGGAGCACGCCGGGCGTCGGCTCGTTGTCGGTGTGGCGCTCGAGATCGGAGTAGCGGCGCGTGCCGGGGATGCGGCCAAGGAACGCGACGCGGGGCGTTGATGCGCGGCGGATGAGCAGCACGATGGAAATCGCGGCACCGATGAGCACGCCCTTGAGCAGGCCCGCGCCGAGCACACCGAGCAGCGCGGCCGTGGCGACCAGGAATTCGCCGCGATGAAACTGCCAGAGCCGCCGCAGTTCCTTGACCTTCACGAGACTTGCGACGGCCATGAGCACAACCGCCGCGAGCACGGGCTGCGGCAGGTTGCGCAGCAGCTCGGTGAAAAAGAGCGCGACGAGCAGAATGATGCCGGAGGCGATCAAGCCCGAGATCGGGGTGCGCGCGCCGCCGCTTTCGTTCACGAGCGATTGCGACATGCCCCCGCTGATCGGGAAACCCTGGCCGAGGCCCGACGCAAGATTGGCGCCGGCGAGCGCGAGCAATTCCTGATTGCTGTCGAGCCGGTAGCCGTGCTTCTCGGCGAACATCCGCCCGATCGCCGCCGTCTCGACTGCGCCGAGGAGGAAACACGCCAGCGCGAGCGGAAGCAGTTCGCTCAACTCCTCGTAATGGACCGCCGGCAGCGACGGCACCGGCAGTCCGCGCGGCACTTCGCCGAGCAGCTTCACGCCGTGCGCACCGAGATCGATGAAGGTCGCCACGACGATGCCGGCGATGACGACGAAAAGCGCGACCGGTTTGTTCGGCAGCAGCTTTTTTCCCAGAATGAGCAGCGCGAGCGCCGCGCAGCCGATCAGGAGCGAGGTGGTGTTCGTCTCCCCGACGTGGCGGAAGAACACGCCCATGCGTTCCCAAAAATCGCCGTGTCCGCCTTTCACGCCAAAGAGCTTCGGCAACTGCGTGCTCGCGAGGTGAAGCGCCACGCCCGCCTTGAAACCGGTCATCACGGTTTCCGAAATGAAGTTCACCGCCGAGCCCGCGCGCGCCAGCCACGCGATGAAACCAATTGCCGCGGTCAGCAGCGCGGTGCAGGCGGCCATTGCCGCGAAACGCGAGGGATCGCCGCCGGCCAGACTCCCAAGTGAAGAGCCAATGAGCAGCGAGATTGCGGACGTGACGCTCACCGCCGTATGCCGCGAACTGCAAAACAGCCAGAACACCAGCCCGCCGAAGAGACACGCGTAAAGCCCCGCTTCCGGCGACAGTCCGGCGAGCGACGCATCGCCGAGCGCCGCCGGCAGCAGATACGCCGCGAGCGTCACACCCGCGGCGAGGTCGGGGCGAAACCACTGCGGCTCGTAGTTCCGCAGCCAGTGCGCCGCCGGGATCATCCCGCGCCAGCGCGAACCTTCGCCGGCCGCCGC
Source organism: uncultured Verrucomicrobiae bacterium (assembly GCA_963751395.1). GTDB lineage: Bacteria > Verrucomicrobiota > Verrucomicrobiia > Chthoniobacterales > Chthoniobacteraceae > CAVVUC01. The sequence goes on from CAVVUC010000003.1 coordinate 159,857, forward strand.
CGCGCTCATTTGCTGGCGAGCAGGAGTTTCTTCGCCTCGGCAAGTTCCTTTTTCTTCGCCTCGCTCACTTTCGGGTAGCGCAGATTCAGCGAGGCCAGCGCGTCGATCACCGCCGCGGCGACGACTACGCGCGTGAACCACTTGTTGTCCGCCGGCACCACATACCACGGCGAATCCTCCGTCGCCGTCTCGCGGATCGTTTCCTCATACGCCTTCATGTAGTCGTTCCAGAATCCGCGCGACTTCGCGTCGCTTGAAGAAAACTTCCAATTCTTCTCCGGCAGGTCGAGCCGCGCGAGGAAGCGCTTCTTCTGCTCCTCTTTTGAAACGTGCAGGAAAAACTTCAGAACGATCGTCCCATTGCGGTGCAGGTAACGCTCGAACGCGCGGATGTCCTGAAACCGTTCGTCCCAGATTTGTTTCGTCACGCATTCCTCGGGCAGCTTCTGACTCGCGAGAAACTCCGGATGCACGCGCACCGCGAGCGTTTCCTCGTAGTAGCTGCGATTGAAAATGCCGATCCGCCCGCGCTCCGGCAGCTCCTTGATGCAGCGCCACATATAGTCGTGATCCAGGTCCAGGCTCGACGGCCCCTTGAACGACGACACCTGGCAGCCCTGCGGATTCACGCCCGACATCACATGTTTGATCGTCCCGTCTTTTCCTGCCGCATCCATCGCCTGGAAAATGAGCAGCACCGACCAGCGGTCCTGCGCGTAGAGAACGTCCTGTAACTCCGCGAGCGCCTCCACGCCGTTCTGTAGCGCCTCCTTTGCGCGTGGCTTGTCCTCGGACTTCAGATCCTGCGTGTCGCCCGGATCCACATCCTTGAGACGGAATTTTTTTCCGTTCGTGACGCGGTAGGGTTTGCAGAACTTGCGGGCTCTTTCGATGAGTTGTTTCGATTTCATGGTCTTCTAATGGATATTGATCCTCGCTGCGAGTCGAGTGCTATTGGGCTTTGGTCCTATGCCGCGCGGATGCCCATGAATGGCGTTCTCGGAAAGGACGGTGCCGCAGCGGATCGACATGGGGTCGATGTCCTCCAAAATAATCGCCGGGCGGATTCAACGCAGCCACCGAAGCGGCAATTCGAGACGAGCGCCCGTCCCTCGACAGATTGGAATTCGCGTTCATGTGTCGTAATGAAACCTCATCTGTGCCAGTAGAATGCCGCCCTCAGCGGTTCGATAGACGAGCCGATGCTCCGAGTCGATGCGCCGCGACCAGTAACCTCGAAAGGCGTGCTTGAGGGGTTCGGGTTTGCCGATGCCGGCGTGTGGGCTGCGGATAGTGTCCTTCAGAAGCAGGTTGATGCGCGACACCATCCTCGGGCCGGTCGCCTGCCAGAAGGTGTAATCCTCCCATGCCTGCGGTGAGAAAGTCAGAGTCACGCGTTGAGGTCGATCGCGCGCGCCACTCCTTTGCCGCTTTCGAGGGCGTGGATGGCTTCGAGCAGCCGTTTCGCGTTCGCGGGGCTGCGCATGAGGTATGCGGTCTCCTCCAAAGACTCGAAATCCTCCAGCGAGAGCATGACCACCGCTTGGTCGCGGTTGCGGGTAATGATGACCGGCGTGTGGTCGCTGCAAACTCTGTCCATTGTGGAGGCGAGGTTCTCACGGGCGGCGGTGTAGCTGATCGCGTTCATTCTGGACATGATGCTGTCCAGAAGCGCTTCCGTCAAGGTGTCGTTTCACAAGAAAGGAACAAGGGTGTCCAAAGTTGCACTTACAAAACGGCGTAGAGCTGGCGCAATGGCACTATAATTGACCTGTCCCTTTGTTTCCGCACTGGTCCCTTTGTTTCCGCACTGCGCCCGTCGGATGGTTTCGTTGAGCTTCCCGCGCCACCGGCGTCGCCATTCCACGGTCCGCCGCCCGACGGCTTGGCCGGTTCTCCGCGCACCAACGGTGCCGCAATTCCACAGCCCAGCCCAACGGGCTGGGTCTCCGGCAGAGACGCATCCGGCCTGTAGGGCCGGGATTCCTCAATCCCAAACGTAGCGTTCGTCGTAAGCAACCTGGTAGCGATCCAAAAACCGGCGGTATTCCTCCTGAAACGTCACCCTCCTGTGATGCTCCGGCTGGTTCTGGATGTAGTATCTACTTGCATACGTCCGAGTATTTACCTGCAAAGCTCTTCGCGCGGAAATTGACCTTCGTCCACTCGAAGGGCGCGGCGTCCTCATTGTAGGCGGCGATGAACGCGTCGATCTGCGCGATCAACTCCTTGACCGAACGAAAGCTCGCCCCGCGCAGCGCCTTGGCCGTAAGGATGCTGAACCACACCTCGACCTGATTGAGCCAGGAGGCGTGCGTGGGCGTGAAATGGAAATGCACGTTGGGATGCGCCTTGCGCCATGGCTCCTGCTCCACGCGATGGGTGCTCAGATTGTCGAGGATGACGTGCAGTTCCCTGTCCGGATGCGCGGCGACCAGCCGGTCCATGAAGGCCAAAAACTCCACCCGTCGCTTGCGTTTGAAATGGCCCCCGAGCACTTGCCCGGTGGCCACATTGAGCGCGGCAAAAAGAGTGCTCGTTCCATGGCGTTTGTATTCATGGGCAAAGCCGGTGAGCGCCCGGCCGTCAGGCATTTTCAGCCAGCCCTGCGCGCGCTCCAGAGCCTGGATGCAGGGCTTCTCGTCGAAACTCAAGACGACCGCATTCTGCGGTGCCGCAAGGTAAAGGCCGACCACGTCGGCGGCCTTCTGGGCAAACTGCGGATCGGTGGAAACGCACCAACTGCGCCTCCGCTTGAGACTGATCCCGAGGGTGCGCAGCACCCGCCAGACCCGATCCGCGCTCACCTCCAGCGCCCGGGCCAGCAACCGTCCATCCCAGCGGACGTGCCCGGCCGGCGCGGGCCGGTCAAGTTGCGCGAGCAGGCGGGCGCGAAACTCATCCTCATCGAGCGTGGGCGGGCGTCCCGGACGATGATCATCATGCAAGCCGCTCAAGCCCTCGCGCTCGAAGCGCGTGCGCCACTTGCTCACCATCGCCGGCCCCACTTGTAATTGCCTGGCGATCTCCTTTGAGGCCATTCCTTCGGCGGCGCGCAGGATGATTTGGGCGCGTTGCAGATGGCGCGCTTGGCCTTTGGGTTTGTGCAGGGTCGCTTGCAGTTGCTGCCGCTCGTCCCGGCTCAGTGTAATCTCAGTCGCATGCTTGGGCATGCTTTCCATCTTTGTTACGCTCCATATTTATGCAAGTAGATAGTAGGTGACGACCGCCTCCGAATCGGACTGGCTTACCGAGAACGCCCCATAACCCGATTGCCAGTGGAAATTGCCGAATTCCGGACCTTTCGTTTTGATCCACTTCGAGGAACTGGTCTTCACCGCCTCGACCACTTCGGCAACCGTTTTTGTCCGGGCCAGCCTGAAGAAAAGATGCACATGATCGGCAACCCCGCCAACCTGAAGCGATGGACAACCGATGTTGTTCAACACGCCAACAAGGTAGGGGTGGATTTCCGAGGCGACTTTCCCATCCAGCCAAGGTTCCCGATTCTTTGTGCTGAACACTACATGAGTCAAAAGGCTGGAAAGGGATTGAGGCATGGCTCCTTGCGAACGAATCGCGGCCATTCAGGCCGCAACCCTGCATCTGTCATACCCCAGCCCGTTTGGCTGGGCTATGGAATTGTGCGCCTTTGGCGCAATACCCCGTTCGGCAACCAGCGATTCATCCCCCTGCGCGCCACACGGCATTGTGCGCCTTTGGCGCAATACCCCCGTTCGGTGGCCACGAATCGCAATCCATCGCCTCCGGGCTATGGCATCGTGGGCGATTTGGCGCAGTCGCCCCCAAGAAAGAAGCCGAGAAGAAGCCGGGATCAGAGCTTACTATCGACACTGGCAAGCAGAGCGGAGAGATAACTGGCGATGCCCATCTTCAGCCGTTCAGCGATCCAGTGGCGCGTCATCGGTGTCGTTGCTCGCAGACGCCGGGCGATCTGCAACTTTACCCGGTCGCCTTTGGCACGCCCGGGGGAGGAAGTAAGGGACAGGTCGTTTATTTGGTGCTGCTGGCGCTGTTGGAATTCCCGCTGTAGTGGCAGGGCGGGTGTGCGTAGATGATACTCTCCTTACATCCGCCGTATTTGTTGAGAATAATACCGCCATAGCGGTAAAAGGATTGACTGAAACCGAATTGAGCCGTATTCAGCCGGAGAAGTAGCAAATTATTACCGCCATAGCGGCAAAATGGAACCACTCCACGAAATCGTCAAAAAGCATCGTCGCATGAGCGGCCTTTCCCAAGCCGGGCTGGCAAAGCTGGCGGGCGTGGGCAAGACCGTGGTCTTCGATTTGGAGCACGGGAAGCTGTCGATCCGCTACGACACGCTGACGAAAATCCTCGCAGTGCTCAACATCAGCATCGGCTTCGATAGTCCGCTGATGACGCGCTTGGCCGTCGGGGTTGCGCCAAAAGGTGCCGGGAGCACGAGCACGGAAAAGCCATCGGCATGAAGAAGGCCGAGGTCTATCAGCAAGCCGCGCTTGCCGGGATTCTCGAAGAACTCGACGGCGGGCGCTGGCGGTTCACCTATGCCGGCGGCTACTCCGGCGAGCCGGTTTCGCTGACGATGCCTCTGGCGCAGTCGGTTCACGAATTCGATCGGTTCCCGCCCGCGTTCGAGGGGCTGCTGCCCGAGGGGATGCATTTGGAGGCGATGCTGCGCCGCTGCAAACTGGACCGCTCAGACCTGTTCGGACAATTGATCGTCGCCGGTCAGGATCTCGTCGGCTCGCTCACGTTGAAGGAAGTCGCATGAAACGCTGCCTCATCACTTACGAACCCATTGAGGGAGACGGCGATTATTCCGCACGCGGACTGAAACTGCTCGACGGGAATCTCGCGTCGCTTTCTCCGCTGGGCTACACCGCCGCCGGGCAGCGGCAGGAGGCGCTGGAGCGCGCGGGCAAAATGTCCATCCAAGGCGTGCAGCTCAAACTCAGCGCCGTGCTCAAGGTGAAGGCGGGCGCCTTCGACGTGGTGGATCGCAACGGGCGCTTCATCCTCAAACCGCCGGGCCTCGACTTCCCCGAGTTGCCCGAAAACGAAGACCTCACGATGCGCCTCGCCGCTGCCGTCGGAATCGAAGTGCCGGTGCATGGCCTCGTCCGCGCGCGCGACGGTTCGCTCACCTATTTCATCCGGCGTTTTGACCGGGAAGGCCGGACGCGCGTGCCGCTGGAAGATTTCGCCCAGCTTTCCGGCGCGAGCCGCGAGACGAAATACGAGTCGTCGATGGAAAAGGTCGCCGCCGTCGTGGATCGCTTCTGCACCTTCCCCGCCATCGAGCGCGTGAAACTCTTCGAGCGCACGCTGTTCAGCTTCCTCGCCGGCAACGAGGACATGCACTTGAAAAACTTCTCGCTCATCACCCGGCGCGGCCGCATCGACCTCGCGCCCGCCTACGACCTGCTGAATTCCACGATCGCGCTGAAAAATCCGCGGGAAGAAATGGCGCTGCCGATCCGTGGCAAACGCTCCAACCTCACGCGAAGCGACCTGTTCAATTACTTCGCCAGCGAGCGGCTCCAGATCAACGCGCGCGTGCTGACCGAAATGGCCGAACGGTTTCAGGCAGCGTTTCCGCTTTGGGATGAATTGCTTGCCGCCAGCTTTCTTTCTACCGAAAAAAAGACGGCCTTCGCGGCTGTGCTTGAGGAGCGAAAAGCGCGTCTTCAACACTAGCTGAAAGCCCCGCCTGCCCGCCGGTGCAGGTTGGCGAACGCATCGCGCACGCAGCGCCCGATCCACCTGCGGCCCGTTACTGCTCGACGAGTTCCTCCTCGGACTCCGGCTCCATCCATTCGCAATAGGTCGTGCGCATCGCCTGCGAGATTTCGATGAGTCGGAGCTGGATGCGATCGAGATACTGGTGGAGGCCGAAATTGATGATGTCCTTGATCGTTGCGTAATCGAGGTCGGAGCACAGCCGCCCGGAGAGCCGCTCGGCTTCGTTGGCAAAGTGCGTGCGGCTGCTGCCGGAAATCCGATGCAGCGCCTCGTCGAGACCATCGGCGCAGAACCGGATCGAGCGCGGAAAATCCCGATGCAGGAGGATGAACTCGGCGATTTTCCACGGCGCGACCTGGCCGACGTAGAGCTTGCGATAGGCCTCGAGCGCGCTGCACGATTTGAGCACCGCCATCCAATGCACGGTGTCCACGTTGCCTCCGACCTGTTCGCCGCTGGGCAGCAGGATGTGATATTTCAAGTCTAGGATGCGCGACGCGGAGTCGGCGCGTTCGATGTACTTGCCGACTTGTAAAAAGTTCCAGCCCTCGCCGTGGGTGAGCGTCGCATTCGTGATGCCGAGAAACTCGTGCGAGCTATCGACCAGCCGCCGGTAAAAGTCGATTGCGCTGCTTGTGTAAAGCCGTCGCGCCGAGTCTGCGTTCATGTAGAGGTAGAGCCGGTTGAGCTGCTCCCACATTTCGCTCGAAATGTATTCGCGAACCGTCCGGGCGTTCTCGCGGGCCCGCGTGATGCACGAGCAGATCGAGTTCGGATTTTTTTTCTCGAAGGTGATGAACTCGCAGACACTCTCGGCGTCCGCGTTCTCATAGAGCGAGGAAAACAGCTTCTGCTCTTCCAGCGATGCGAGGATCGGCGCCCAGGCCTGCTGTTCTGCGTCCTGGCCTACGTTTTCGTAGTCGAGCGTGAGCTGTAAATTGACGTCGAGGATGCGGGCGTTGTTTTCCGCGCGCTCGATATAGCGGCTCAACCAATAAAGGGAATCTGCGACGCGACTTAACATAATTTTGGATTCTGGATTTTGGATTTTGGATTTTGAAATCCGCGGCCCGGCGTCCATCCAAAATCAAAAATCAAAAATCTAAAATTCATTCGTCCACGACCCAGGTTTCCTTGCTGCCGCCGCCCTGCGACGAGTTCACGACGAGCGAGCCCTTGCGGAGCGCGACGCGCGTGAGTCCGCCGGGAATGATGGTGATCTTTTCGCCGTAGAGAATGTAGGGGCGCAGGTCGATGTGGCGGCCTTCGATGTTTCCATCGCAAAACGACGGCGCCGCGCGACAACGACACGACCGGCTGGGCCACGTAGTTGCGCGGATTTTTCAAAATGGCCTGGCGAAACTGCTCGTGCTCCTCCTTGGTCGCGTGGGGACCGATGAGCATGCCGTAGCCGCCGCTTTCGTTGGCGGATTTGATGACCAGCTCGGGGATGTGATCGAGGATGTATTTCCGGTCCTCCTCGAACATCGAGAGATGCGTCGGCACATTCGGCAGAATCGGTTCCTCGCCGAGGTAGAACTTGATCATCTTCGGCACGAAATAATACATCACCTTGTCGTCGGCGACCCCGGTGCCGACTGCGTTGGCGAGGTTGACGTTGCCTTTGCGATAAGCGTTCACGAGTCCCGGCACGCCGAGCATCGAGTCTTTGCGGAAAACGAGCGGGTCGAGAAAATCGTCGTCGAGCCTGCGGTAGATCACATCCACGCGCTTCAAGCCCTTCGTGGTTTTCATGTAAACGATGTCGTCCTTCACCACGAGATCCTGTCCCACGACAATTTCGATGCCCATCGCGCGCGCGAGGTACGAGTGCTCGAAGTAAGCGGAGTTGTAAATGCCCGGCGTGAGCAAAACGACGGTCGGATCGGCGTTGTGGTTCGGTGCGACGTAACGCAGAAGGTTCAGCAGTTCCTGCCCGTAGGAATCGACCGGGCGCACATGATAGCGGGAGAACAGTTTCGGGAAAACGCGCTTCATGACCGTCCGGTTTTCGAGCACGTAGGAGACGCCGGACGGGCAGCGGCCGTTGTCTTCGAGAACGAGGTAGTTGCCGTCGCGATCGCGGATGAGATCGCTGCCGCATATATGGATGTAGATGTCCTTCGGAACATTGAACCCCATGAACTCGGGCCGGAAATGCGCCGCGCTCTGGACGACTTCCCCGGCGATGATCTTCTCCTTGAGGATGCGCTGGTCGTGATAAATGTCGTGGAGGAACATGTTCAGCGCAGTGATGCGCTGCGTCAGGCCCCGCTCGACGTGCTCCCATTCATGGCGCGGGATGATGCGTGGGATCAGATCGAATGGGAAGATGCGCTCGGTGCCTTCGTTGCCGCTGTAAACGGTGAAGGTGACGCCCTGGTTCAGCAGGGTCTTTGCGGCAAGGACCCGCTTTAGCTCAAATTCATCCGTTCCCATTTCCTGAAAGCGTTCAAGAACCTTTCTGTAATGGGGCCGCGGCACGCCGGGAGCCTCGAACATTTCATCGTAAAAGTCCCCCGTATCGTAATTGGAAAAGATCGTTTCCATGTAGATGCCCTATTAGCCCTAAACCGCCGTTACGAGTCAACCAACTGAGGCTCCATGTCGTAAGGAGCGCTCGTGGAGTTGAATTTCCGGTAAATGAATTTCGTCGCCGGAGAGGTGCTTTTCGTCACTCCATACGCCTGTTGAACGCCCGCATCGCGCAGGGCGAGCAGAGAGCGGTAGAGCAGAGCGGTGCCGAGGCCGCGATTGCGATACTCGTTCAAAATGGATGGGCCGGAGACAAGGTGGTTTTCCGTGTCCTCCCGCACGTCATGAACCGATGCGCCGATGATGCGCGAGCCGTGCGTGACCACGAGGCAATGAATGTCTTTTTGCGCGAAGACATCGTCGATCTGATCGGTAAATCGCTGAAGGAGACGTTTCAGGGTGTCGGCCCAATCCATGTCGAGCGAAAATGCGCTGAGGATGACGTTGCGCACGTTTTTTTCATCCTCCCGGGTCGCGGTGCGAATATGATAGTGCGGATCCAGACTCAGATCGATTTCTGGAAGTCTGGCCAGATCCCAAGTGAAACGCGTCCAATGCACTAACTTCATAGGCGGGGAAGCTTATAGAGGATTGCTCGAAAAGCAATCAATGAAAACTCCGACAGGCCAAAAGCGCGGAGAGCTGGATTGCAGCCGGTTGATTCAGCGATTAATCGCCGATCATCTTCAGGCAGTCCATGAACGGGCGCACAAAGTCCTGATGTCTCGTAATGCCACGGCGCAGCACCGGCTTGAAATTCGCCAGGTCGGAGACACTGAAGACAAGGTCCACGCTGAGCATGAAAGCCTGCATGTCATTGTTCGTGATCATGTTCGGCCCCACGAGCACCGCGTATTGCTTTCGCCGGCTCGCAGCGGGGAGCCGGATGAGATCTTTCATCAATGGATTCGAGTCGAATTCCGTGTCGTTGAAATTCTCGTAGATCACCACCACGTCATACGCCTGCGCTTTCATTTTCAACGACACGTCCTCGGCGAAAAGGCCCGTGTGCATTTTGTAATTGAGCGCCGCGAGCTGATCGACGACCGGCTTTTGAATCTCCGGGACGTCGATGCAGACGAGGGCTGTCTGGTCGCCGGGTTCGAAGAAGTCAGTTCTTGTTTGGATTTCCATGGTTACTTGGTGACTCCGAATAGCGGCGGTGGCGTGGCCCGGATCGGCACGTCGAGCCGCATGCCCGTGGTGGTGATGTTGTCCACGCCGCGTGCCTTCTTGATGTCATCGATGGCGCGCGTGACCTTGCCCTTGCGTGTGGCGTAAAGCCCCACGGTTTCTTCCGTGAGCAGGTCCGCCTGAAACGCCCGCGCGATCGAAGTGTCGAACGTCGTCCAGCCGAAGGATTGGTTTGCTTCGATGATGTCGTAGAAACAGCGGTTCTCGTTTTCACCGAACGCGATCGCTTCGCGGACGCGCAGGTTGTGTCCCATGATCTCGGTGAGAAGCAGACGCCCCCCGCCTCGTTTCGGGGCGAGGCGCTGGCTCACGATGTAGCGGATCGTGTCGGCAAGGCGCAGGCGCATCTGCGTTTCCTCCGCAAGATCGAACATGCCGAGGATGCGGTTGATCGACTGGCCCGCGTCGATCGTGTGGAGCGTGCTGAGGACGAGATGGCCCGTTTCCGCCGCAGTGATCGCGATCTCAACGGTCTGCCGGTCGCGCATTTCACCGACAAAGATCACCTTCGGAGCCTGGCGCAGAGCCGCCCGGAGCCCGCTGGGATAGCTCTCGAAATCCTGCCCAAGCTCGCGCTGGCTGAAGGTGCATTTCTTGTGCGGATGCACGAATTCGATCGGATCTTCGAGCGTAACAATGTGGGCGGCCTTGGTTTCGTTGATTTCGTTGAGGATGGCGGCGAGTGTCGTCGTCTTGCCGCTGCCGGTCGCCCCGGTGACGAGAACCAGCCCATTCTTTTCAAGCGCGATTTCGCCAAAAATCGGAGGCAGCGCCAGCGCGCTGACCGACGGAATCTCCGACTGCGGTTTGCGCATGACGATGCCCAAGTGGCCGCGCTGCTTGAAGATGTTGACGCGAAAGCGCAGGCGTTCGTTGAGCGCGTAGCTGCAATCGCACGAACCGAGCATGAGCAGTTCTTTGATCAACCGTTTGTCGTCGGCCATGATGTTGAGCGCGATCCTCTCGGTCTGATACGGCGTGAGCGGGGCCACGCTCCCATGCACATCGACAGGCTTCAGTTCGCCCATCGCTTCGACTTGAAAAGGTCTGCCCACGCAAAAAATGAGGTCGGACACGCCCGCTTGGGCTTCCATCATGTTCACAAGAACAGAGTCGAGTTCAGATCTGCGCATTTTGGTTCTCCGGGTTAATCTTCAAAGTCCTCTGGCGGGTTCTTGAGCAGCACCCGGAATTTTTTCTTGTCCAGCGACTTCTCATAGGCCTCCTCCGGAGAAATCCGGGCGGCGCGAAGATGATCCATGATGGCGTCATCGAGAGGCTGGTTCCCCTTTTTCTTGCCGACCTGCATCATGCCGGGGATCTGGTGCGTCTTGCCCTCGCGGATCAGGTTCGCAATGGGGCTGTCGCAGACAAGAATCTCCAGCGCCGCGCAACGCCCGGGTTTGTCGATGCGCTTGAAAAGGTTCTGCGCGATCACGCCCTTGAGCGACTCGCTCAAGCCGGCGCGCACCTGGTTCTGCTGGTTGGTCGGGAAAACGTCGATGATGCGGTCGATCGTCTTTGCGGCGCTCGACGTGTGCAGAGTTCCGAAAACGAGATGGCCCGTCGCGGCGGCCGTGAGCGCGAGTTCGATCGTCTCGAGGTCGCGCATTTCGCCGACGAGAATGATGTCCGGATCTTCGCGCAGCGCGCCGCGCAATGCTGACGCGAACGATTTGGTATGCACGCCGACTTCGCGGTGGTTGACGAGGCACTGCTGGCTGCGATGCACAAACTCGATCGGATCTTCCACGGTGATGATGTGATCCTTGCGATGGAGGTTGGCGTAATCGATGATCGCCGCCAGCGTTGTCGATTTGCCGGAGCCGGTCGGGCCGGTGACGAGCACCAGGCCTTTTTTCAAGTTTGCAAACCGCTTCATCACGGGCGGCAGACCGAGGTCCTCGACGCTGAGCACCTTGCTCGGGATCAACCGGAACACGGCTGCGATGCCGTTTTTCTGGTTCAGAAAGTTTGCCCGGAAACGCGCAACGCCGGTGAATTCGTAGCCGAAATCGACATCCCCGGTTTCTTCGAAGTGTTTGATCTTCATTTCCGGCGCGATCTCGTACACGAGCGCCTTCAAGTCGTCGCTTTCCAGCGGGGGCGAATCCACGCGGACGAGTTCGCCGTGAATGCGCAACATGGGCTGATTGCCGGTGGACAGGTGCAAATCAGAGGCATGCTGTTCCAACATGAATTTGAAGAAAGCGTCGATCCTTGCCATAGCTCATGAGGAGCAATAGCTAATCGGATGCCACGGGCGCCTTATTCTTAAACCTGCTCCTGCTCTTATTCCCCTCGCGATCAACCCGGCAGGAGCACGAGTGAAGTAGAAACGGAAACGGCAGGTCGAAACCTGCCGCGACACTTTCAGATTCTCAGTTCTGCAAATCCTCAGCCAGCCTGCTGGTTCTTAAGCGCGTCGAGAGTCGAGCGCACCTGCATCAGCAACTTTTGCTGCGTATAAGGCTTGGGGATGAAACCGCGCAGACCTTTGCTCAGCATGTTCTTGAGGCGGTCCTGCTCGGTAAAGCCGCTGCTCAACACAACCGGCACTCGTGGATTGATCATCCGCAGCTCGTCGAAAACCTCCGAGCCGTCCATGATCGGCATTGTGAAGTCGAGGAGCACGAGTTTGATTTTGTCCTGAAGCTTCTTGTAGATTTCGAGTGCCTGGAAACCGTCCTTGGCAGAAACGACGCTGTAGCCCTCGTCGGTCAGGACGCGCTGCGCAAGAAGGTTCACGAAGTCCTCGTCATCGACGATCAAAATCAGCTCTCGCGGGCCCTCTGGATTCAGGATCTTCACTCCGACTGTGTCGCCAGACGCCGTTGCCGGCGCAGGCGCTGGTTCGGGAGCGGGCACGACCTTCGGTGGCTCGAAGACCGGCCGGGCAAACGCGCCGGGCGCAGGGAACGGAGAAATGTTGCCGCCGCCTTTGTCCACGCGCCCGAGCATCGACTGGCTCACCTGCGTGGCGCGATCGACCCCGTTGCGCAGCATGTCGAAATACCTCTGTGTGTCTGCATTGTGCGGCAGAGTCTTTTCCAGAAACTGGCTGGACTCGGAAATGACCAGGAGAAGATTGTTCAACTCATTCGCGGTCGATTTGACCCACTTGATGTCTTCGGCGTCGAGCATGGCTAGTAATCAGGCGTTGCCTTCGTCTTTGGTGCAAACCCACCAAACGCAGGCGATGAATGCGGTGAATACGATGGAAAACATTCCGAAAATAAACATAGGATGCGGTGGTAATCGCAGAATCGCCTTGGAAACGTCAACACGAATTCCAAGGAATAGTCAGAGCTGCACATCGAAAAAATCGTTCATGACGGCGCGATACACGTCTCGCTTCATCGGAGGCAGCCACCCGATGTCGAACTCGCGGGGGAAAATCCAGCGCGCGGCCTGGAACTCCGGATGCGCGGTCCTGACGTCGATTCGGGAGGCCGGGGCGGTGAGGCTTGCGAGGAAATAATGCTGCTCCTTGCCGTGGTATCCCTTCTTTGTGCGACCGTCGCCATAGAGGTAGCGATACGGACCTTTGCGAATGAGCGGTGTGTAATCGCCCGGCTGCAATGAAATCTCCTCGGCAAGCTCCCGTTCGAGCGCCTGCTCGATGCTCTCTCCGTCATCCACGCCGCCCTGCGGAAACTGCCACGCCCCGGCAACATCGTGACGTTCGCAGATGAGGATTCTACCTTTCGCATCCTGAAGAATCGCAGCGACGTTCAGCTTCAATTGGTAACGGGAACTCACCATGAGGCGAACCGTAATTTTGGATCGTCCCGGTGACAACTTCGGAATGAGCAGCGCGGTCGCCATTACATAATCGAAATGACCTCGACCAACAAATCCATCCGGAACGGCTTGGCGATCATGATGCCATGCACTTGCTGGATGAATTTGTTGACCTTCGGATTGCCCTGCATGCCGCTGATGAAAACGAACTTCTCACAGAGGTGCGGCTTCAACCGTTTCACGGCGGCGTAGAACATGTCGCCGGGCAGGCCGGGCATGAGCATGTCGCAAACAATCACGTCAAAATCTTTCGCGAGAACCTCGCGGACGCCGTCCACGCCATTGCGGACCGACGTGACGAGGTAGGATTGTTGTTCGAGGAAACCACGCAAGATGGCTTCGAACTCCTCATCGTCTTCGAGCAGCAGCAGGCGTCTGTCGCCTTCCGGGCGGCTTTCTCTCTCTGAAACAGGCTTGGACTTGGGTAGTGTGGCTGTCATGCCCTGCGAATCATCGGATCTTTCGAGAATTGGAGTAAGCAGCATCAATGCCGTGCCGCCACAAAGTTGCCCCGCAGCCGTCCTCGCACGCCGGCACGACAAATTCTTGTCGGGGCCTGTTCAAAAGTGGACTGAGACGGTTCAAAAGTGGAATTCTCACTTTGGGGTGCATATTCAAGTTGACTCCCGCATAAATGCAGGCTCGGAGGAGGCCGGAGCGGAGCGGAGGCCGACGGAGAGCCTGCATTTATGCGGCGGCCCTCCCCTCCCGAGGCGGAAGCATGTCAGCTTTCTTTGATCGCGCTCTCTGCGCATTACACACCATCTTCCTGCCTTGAAAAGAAACAGATCATCCACCGCCTGCCGCCGCGTTTTGTGCTCCGCATCCTTGCCGATTTCAATGACGGGGACCTCGACGCATCTGCGGCCGCCAGACATTTAGGCATCGGCAAATCCCGCCTCTATGAGCTGCGGAGCGACTACCTGAGCAGCAGAAGGACCTGCCAACCCAAAGCCAGCGGCGGCGGACATGGCCGCGTTTGGCCCGAAAAAGTCAGGGCATTCCTTCAAGACTTCCTGCCCTTGCAGAACCCGCCCAACTACCAACTCGTGGCTGACGAACTTCTCCGCCTCTGCAACTTCAAGCGGGCGAGATCCAGCGTTGAAGTTCATGTCAAAACGCACTTCTCCCACCTCGTCCCTGCCGTCGCGCGAAAACAGCGCGCCTGCCGCCGCTTCCGCCGCGCACACATCGGAGAGCTTTATCAGCACGACAGTTCCATCCACCAATGGTGGCCCGCCGCCGCCAAACAAATCCTTCTGCTCACCGTCGATGACCATTCCGGCTTCAATGTTGCCGGACGTTTCGTCTCTGCCGACACAACATGGAATCACTTCTGCCACCTCCGCGCCGCTTTCGAAATCCACGGGTTGCCAGACGCTGTTTACACTGACGCATTGAGTCTCTTTGGCCCGAGCTCTGCCAACGACCATAGCGATCCGAGAAGCGAGTTCCAACGCGCCCTGCTTGGCCTTGGCGTAGCTCACCTTGTCGCTCCGACTCCCCAGGCCAAAGGCAAGATCGAACGCCGATTTGGCACTTTCCAGAAACGCATCGTCACTCTCCTGGCTCACGCCAGAGTTCAGACTTGGGAGCATGCCGATGAAGTCCTCCAAATGGAAATCAGCCGCCAGAACCGCACTCGCCAACGCAGCACCGGCAGGATCCCTCAGGATGTCTGGGAAAATGCCCTGCCGCAAAACAGGGGTCATCTTCGCCCACCACCTCCTTCCAGCCTGCTGGATCTCCACCTTTCCCTCCGCGCAATGCGCCGGGTCAACAATGACCAGACCATCGACTTTGAAGGCCAAAATTATGAAATCGCAACCACCGCACGCCAATCGGTCGCCATCATACATCACCCGAACCGGAAATTTTGGGTCCTCGAGCATCCGCCAAAAGATGTATGGCCCTGTGTATTAGGTGCTTTCAGCTTGTGAAAATAGTCCACTTTTGAACCGGCGAGAATTCCACTTTTGAACCGTCGCCAACAAGGCTTGATTGACGTACTGCCACCACCGAAAATCCGCCGTAGTTTTCCATGACCAAAGCCCTAATCCAAGAATAACCCAAGCAACCACCAATTCTACCCGGCACGCCTGCGCGCGGCCATTGATCCATCGTGATGAAGCGCGCCGATTCGCCCTACCCCAATGCAGCTCCGCAGCGCTGATACCGAAACCCCGCACTGGATGAAGCACCGATGGATGCCAGTGAATGCCTCGCCGTCCGTAAAATAAAGCGTCACTTCAGCGGCCACCCGCCGTGCTTCTCAATCAGCTTGTCGATCTCGGCCATGAGCCGGATGGTTTCGGACAGGGCGACGACGATCTTTTGGTAGTGGGCGAGGTCGTCCTTCGTGAGTTCCCGGCCTTTGCGGTCTTTGAGCCATTTCTCGCAGACCTGGTAGCCGCCGATGTGGAAGTTCCACACCTCCTCGCGCACGCCGCGGAAGCCGGTGGTCTGCGCCTTGTCCACCCACACGGTGTCGCGCGACCAGGTGGGTTTTTCGACGAGCGGATGGGTAGCGCACGCGCCCTCGCGTGTTGCGGGACGCGCCCCCGCGTCGCGCTCCGGCGTTCGGGCGAGGGCGCCCGAACCAACACGCGGGGCGCGTGCGCTACCCGAGACAAACTGCATGGTGGCGTGGGCGAGCTGGGGCGATTCCAGCAGGTGCAGGGCGGTGAGTTCGCCGCCGAGCCGGGCCAGCGCGCGGAACAGCTCCAGGTTCCCGGTCATCCCACCTCCATCCCCCGACGGGGAAATTGAAGGGCAAATCAGGGTGATAAATTGGGAGTACCGAGGCTTCCGGCTCAAGTTCTCCAAGCAGTCGTGACAACAGCCGTCGAGCCGTAGTAAAATCCTCACCATGCGACACAGAGAAGTGATGAAAGACCCGTTCTACGCGGGCATCGTATTTGAAATCGAACGAAAGATTACCGAAGGAGACCAGATCGCGCGTTCGCGAGGAATCGTGCTTACGGATTCGCAGGTAATCTCGGTGCTCACCAAGGTGCTTGGTGCCGCGGAAGGAAAGGCGGCGAAAATACCTGCTGCGTCAAACCCGCGAGATGAATTCATGGCTGAGCTGTGTGGCAAATTGAAGGAAGTGCGCGGGACGATTTTCGAGGCCGAACCCGGCCAGGATCCGGACACGGCGAAACCGCTGGCAACGGTGGATTGGGTGAGAGCCATCCGCTGCGTGATCGAATCAGCGCGAACCCGCAAAGGATTGGTGCCGGGCTCGCGCCATTACCTCGATTTCCTCGGTCCTTTCATCGCGCAGGCCACCCGCCGATGAGCGCCCCCCGCGCTGATTCACATGCCGATGCGCTGGAGTTTTACGAGAAGCTCCGTGCCGCTACCCGCGTGCCCGGCCGTGATTTCTTCGAGGGCGTGGTGATGAAGCGCGCGGTGCGCGCTTCCGCTTTACGTCGGAAATACTCGACCACCTCGTGCGGAGTCATGCCCTTCGTTTCTTCGTAGATGCGCTCCTGTGCGCGGTGTTTCATTGCCACGCAATCGAAGCCGGGGATGGGCGTCGCGGGCGCGGAGTTCGGCGAACTTGCCTTCCTGCAAAGGAAACCGGCTTGCCGTCGTCGCTGCCGAACGTGCGATAGCCGATGTAATTCTCATCCACCGTCACTGCGGCGAGCCGGGCGGAATCGGGGTGCCACTCCGCCGCCTTGCCGAGTTGTTCCAGCGGCAGGAAGCGCGACACCTTCACCGGATTGCCCTGCCGCAGATTCCAGTAGTAATGCACCAGGCCGTTGCTGAGGAAAATGTGACTGACGCCGAGGCTTTCTGCGTAAGCACGCGCCTGCTCCTTCGCGGAAAGCGGATCAACACTCTCCTTCTTAGCCTCAACCACAGCGACGGGACGGCCATCCGTATTCAGCAGCAAATAATCGACAAAACCCTCCGGCGCTTTTTCAAAGTTCGCGCCGAGATCGGCATTGGGCGCGAACGTCTTTTTCGTGACACGATGTTCGCAGACGATGTTTTCCCGCCGCCCCTGTTCATCGGGCAGGAAACGCCAGCCCGCTTCTTCCAGCAGCTTGTTGATGGTGATACGGGCCTGGGCTTCGGAGGACATGGATCAAAATCTTGCTTTGTGCACCGTTTGTACACACATTGGACTCATGCCTGCTGCCATCAAGAAAAAACCCTCGCTTTCCCGAACCAAGGAAGACCGTTTGGTCGCCCGCATCAGCCGGATGGACAAAGCCTTGATTGAAAAAGGGGCGGCCATCGCCGGCCAGTCCGTCGCCCATTTTGTGGTTTCCCGCGCCCGAAGCGCGGCGAAAGAACTGGTGCAGGAAAGGCGGGCGATTCGTTTGAACCGGGAAGACTCCCGTCGCGTCATCGAAGCCCTTCTCAACCCGAAGCCGCCGACTGCCGCGATGAAGAAAGCAATGAAGAAGTATCGCGAAAGTGTCATCAGCGATGTGAACCCGGACTCCCCAACGTATCGGCGATCCGTTGCATTGTGGTGAAAAGTCGAAAGTCATCGAGCCGGTCGAATCCGTGTTTGCGATAGAAAGCCTCCGCTTGTTCGTCTTTGGGATCGGTGACCATGAGAATGGCCGGGATTTCAGCGTGGAGCGCCCGTAGCATCGCATCGTGAAGCAGTGTCGTTCCATGGTCTTTTCCTTTTTGAGAACGGGCCACGGCGAGACGCCCAAGCAAGATTGCTCCCAACCGCGGGTAGCGAGGGAGCTTTTTCACAAGAGCCGGTGCCGCCACTTCGAGTGTCTCCAAGTCAACGCCTTCAGGCGAAAGCGTGTAATAGCCGAGTATGTCCTGCGCATTCTCCCCAGCGATCAATACCCAGCAACCCGCTGCCCGCCGCTTTACGTCCTGCGAAGCCCGTTCGTGCAGATAACGATTCAGTGGCTCGACGCCACAATCGAACGCCTCCCGGCGATGTTTCGCCGGGTCGAGCGGTTCGATTCGATATGGATTAGCGGGCATTCTTTGAAAAGAGTTATTTCAACTTCTCCACACGCGGTCGAGGACGCGTTGGATTTTGGCCTCGAAGCGGGGGAGCAGCGCACGCACCGAATCCATCTGCGCCGCCTCCGCGTCCAGCTCCGCCACGAGACGACGTTGCTCCGTCAGGGGCGGCAGGGGGATTTCGGGGACGCCACGCTGGAAGGGCCAAAGGCCCGTCGCCATCCCAGCCTGGGCCAACGGCCCAGGTCGTAGGCCCAACAAAATCATCAGGGCTGAAAGCCCGTCCCATCGTTCAATCCCACACATAAGCCTCATCGTATTCCACGCCGTATTTTTTCAGGAACATCCGAAACTCATCCTGAAATGTCCGCGTCTTGTGATGCTCCTCCTGCCCGTCAATGTAGGCGCGCAAAGAATCCAAATCCGCCGGGCCGACGGAAAAACATCCGTAGCCGCGCTGCCATGAAAACTCGGCGAGTTCCGGCGATTGCGTCTTCACCCATTTCGACGACGACGTTTTCAACGTCTCCACCAAATCTGCGATGGTGATGGTGCGCGACAACCGGATGGCGAGGTGAACATGCTCCGCCACGCCGCCGACGCGATACGCCTCGCAACCCGCGTTGCGCGCGACGGTCGCGAGATACGCGTGGAGTTTCGGGCGCGTGTCGGGGTCGAGGAACGGGCGGCGCTCCTTCGTGCTGAAGATGACGTGGACGATGACGAGGCTCAGGGATTGTGGCATGGCGATGTCAGGTTAAACCCAATGACTTTCGGCAATTGGTTGCGGTGAAGCACCACAACATATTGAACGGTTACAGGTTACACCACAATATGCTGTGGTACCCTCATGGACTTTTTGCCACAAGCTGGGGATGCGATCTGCATCTTCCACATCCACTCCTGCTGGCGATGGTTTTATTTCAGCTTTTACGCAATTGCTCTCCAGAGCGGCATTGCGGTCCTTGGTAAGAGAAAAAGGCCCGCCGCGCCGGCGGCGACCCAAGCTCAGCGCCCCGGAACTGATCATGGGCCTGGTCTTTCATTGTTTGCAGGGCAGTGGCACTCTCGCGGGAAATATCCGGATCTTGTTTCGCAAGAAGCTTGCCGAATCGACCCTTTCGGAACGCCGCCAGATTATGCCGTGGGAAGTGTTCAACTCGTTGATGAAAGCCGCTTTGAGACCCAAGGCCGTGGAGAAGAAACATCCGGGAGCCTTTTACAAGGGCTGGCGGCTGGTCGCGCTCGACGGCACGCAGTTCTCCGTGAGCAATACGCCCCAAATTCTCGCTTCGCTGACCAAAGCGGCTTCGCGACGGATGAAGAGCGCCTTTGCCAAGGTCGGAGTCGTGTTGATGGTGGAGTTGGGCATTCATAATCCACTGGCGGCCGCGATCGCCCAAAAAGGGGAATCCGAACTTTCGCTGGCCAAAGGCTTGATCGGCTCGCTGCCGGCCGGCGCTTTGTTGATCGCCGACCGGCTCTACGGAGTGGGAGCCTTTGTCCGTCTGTTGGTGGAGCAATTTGCCCGCGTGCCGGGTCACTTCCTGGTGCGGGTCCGAAGTAATTTGAAGGCCAGGCCCGTGCAGTATTGTGGGGATGGCAGCGCGCTGGTGGAAATCAAACTCTCCGAGGGGCCAGGCAAGCTGCTGGTGCGCGAAGTCCAGGGCCGGGTGCGTCGTCCGGGGGGCAAATGGGTGGCGGTGCGCTTCTGGACGAGCCTGCTGGATTGGAAACAGCATCCAGCCGCCGAGCTGCTTGGGCTCTATAGTCGGCGCTGGGACCAAGAGTTAATGTACAAGGAACTGAAGGTGGATATGCGCCAGGCCGAGCTGGTCAGGAGCCACACGGTGGAAACGGCCGCACAGGAGATGGCCGCGCTGGTGTTGGCGCACGCCATCCTCGCCGAACAAAGGCTCCAAGCTGGATGCATCGCAAAGAAGGAGGTGCTGCGCATCAGCTTTGGCAAGACCTTGACGCTGGTCCGATCCCTGTGGCTCGTCCTCGCTGCCGGCCAAAGGATACTTAGCGTCAGACAGAAAGAGGCAATGACCAAGGAAGTCCTGGAGTTGATCGCCGCCATGGCGCTCCCGAAGCGTCGGAGGCGATCCTGCCCGAGGGCCGTCCGCCAACCGGTGGGAAGTTGGCCGCGCCTGACCAAAAACACTTATTCCATAGGCCCCGCAGAATACAAACCGACACGAATCCGCATCTAATTCCCGAGAGGCATTGGGCTTAGGCGGCATGATATTGTGAAGCCTTGTTTGCCTCTCGTCCTGGTTGGCCGAGATTGCCATCGAGGGGTCAAATGCCGAAGACTTCGGTGACGGAGATGATGGTTCGTTTGAGCTGAACGAGCCGATTAGAACCAGCAACCCGAAAATTCCCAGCACCACGAGGACACCAACACCGCGCTGGGTCGGAGATTCCTGTTGAGCGGCGTGCTGCGCTGCCACCTTGGTGAGACCACCAAGCATGGTTCGGTCTTCTATGAGTCGTTGCTTTGTGGTTACCGATCCTTGAAAGCTCTCCGCTGCCTTGAGCGCCCGCTCGGACCCTGTGTAGTCGCGCCTATGGTTCGCCAGCGAAATACAGATATTACGGTAGGCGAAACACATATCTTCTCGCAGTTTCGCGCCGATATGGGCCGGTAGAATGTTGAGCAGCTTCGCTTCGCCAATGGCAGATTGAAGTTGAGCGTCGAGGTTTGGCGTGCTGCCAGATTCGACAGCAGTTTTGAACTGCTCCAATGCCTCGCGCCGGTTGGAAAAATGTCTCCGCATCGGTGCTAACGCTTCATCGAGATCGGCGTTCGTGAGGGGCACACTCGATGCAAACAATGCGCGGGCAGCATCGTAGTTTCCTCCATCGAGCGCCTTTTTGATTGATGTCGTCCATTTTTGCCGGAAAAACGGGCTTATAAATGCAACGAACTCCTCGTGCTCAAAATCATCCGGTGCGGCCCCTGCGAGGTCAGCAGCGAGCGGATAGGGAGCATGCTGGAGTGAGTGGAAATAATCCAAATCGCCGAACATAAGAAACCGATTCAGTAACGGAAGACGAAAGACCGCCCAGTGGTGCGGGTGCCAACCGCTATCGTCCAAGTCTGACAGAACGCGATGAACAACTTCGTCAGTGATTTGCAACTGCGACAGCCAGGAGAGGCGTCCTTCGTTCAAGTCAAGCTCGGCCTTGAGCGCACGCCGGCGGCGGGTCAACGAACCGATCAACTCGTCCCAATCCTTCGGTTTGTCGAACCACTCGTCAGCTTCCGGCAAATCGCCAGCCTCCGGGAGATTTAGAAGCACGTAAGGATTAATGTAATCGTGAGGGCCAACCTCCCGCAGTGGCTCGGGGGCCAGCGGTGCGATAAATGAACCAGAACAAGTAGGGCAGATGACTGTCGTTCCAGCGAAGGACTCGATTGCCGAGAAGTGCTGCCCACAATTCGGACAGTTGAATTTATACTCCAGAAGTGAAGGCAATGGCGGCGGAGTGGCGGGGCGCTTCAAGGCTTTTTCGAGGCTCGGCATCATTTTCGCCGCCGATTCGTAGCCGTCGCTGAGGCTCAATGAATGGCGGCAGGCGTGGTAGGCCACCCGCTTCGCTCGTGCATCAGCGCGATGTTGAAGAAGTAAGCGCATTCTTCAGGAGCAGCAGCGGCCGCCTTCCGAAAGGCCGCCAACCCTCCTTCGACATCGCCCTCCCTCTCTCTCGCGCAACCGAGCTTGTTCCAATCGCCCGCAGTGCATCCGTCGCATGCCGAAAGCGCTTCGAGGGCATTCAACTCGGCTTGCGACTCCTTCAGGTTGGCGAGGCACGCTGCAAGGTTGCGCCAGTAAAGGGCCTCAAACCGTTCAAGCTTCGTTGCTTTGATGAATTCGTCCCGGCCTTCCTGATGTTTCCCAAGTCTGCCGCAGCAAAGACCAAGATTGTTGTGCGCCGCAGCTCCGGAACCCGCTGCTATTGCCATTTGATAAGCCCTCACGGCTTCGGTGTCGTTGCCGCTTGCGGCAAGACAGTATCCAAACTTAAACCACCCGTTGTGGTCACAAGGGCCACACTCTGACGCCGCACGATAGCATTCCGCAGCGATCGAATACTCCTTTCGACCGTAATGCTCATCACCACTGCGCTTCAAACGCTCAAACTTGGTTTGGAGGTCACTCATGCGAATCACGCTGCTCCCACGGCGCAAACGAGCATCACCAGCACGACGGCAAAGCCCCCATAAAGACCCCAGACGTATGCTTTCTTGTTTTCCATGCTGAAAAACCCGCGATTCAGCAGCGATGCTCCGCCGCCGCCTGAAAGTCGAGTTGTTTTGCGCAACCGTGCGCGAGCTTTCGCCGCCGCCGCTATTTTTAACGGAACGCTCGGTTTGGTGATTGTCTTCGGAGCGACGGCACCGCGCTTGCAGACCTCGCAGTTTGCTGACATTGATATATCCATGAGCACTCGCATCCGCTTCAACGAAAGAAAAGCCACGCAAGCTGCGGCTCATCTCCTCCGCCTTCGCGGTGGCCGCATGAGCTACCTCAAGCTCATCAAATTGCTCTATCTCGCAGACCGCGAGGCGCTCTTGCGCTGGGGCAGACCGATCAGCACGGATTGCTATGTGTCGATGGATCGAGGGCCAGTTTTGAGCCGAGTCCTCGATCTCGCCACGGACGGAGAGGACCCCGGCGCGCCGTCCATTTGGGCGTCTAACATCACCGAACCGAAGAACTACGAGGTGGAACTCAAGGGCGAAGCCGGAGACGACGAACTCTCCGAAGCCGAAATCGAACTCCTTGATCAAGTCTTTGCGCAGCATGGCAAATTGAGCCGCTGGGAATTGGTTAAACTGACGCACGCGCTGCCTGAGTGGATCGACCCGCGAGGCAGTGCAATCGCGATCACCTACCGGGACATTTTGAAAGCCGGAGGAAAATCAGACCTCGAAATCGCTGCGGTCGAGGAGGAACTGGCCGAGCTGGCCGAAACCGATCTCCTGCTCGCCGCGCACTGAGAGGTATGGCCGGACTGGGTGACAGCTTCATGCTCCCGAAACCGGGGCAGGAAACAGAGCATCTTTGGGTGCTGATTACGAATCCCGACCCCGTGACGCATGAGGCCATCATGGTCAACGTGACAACGCAGAGGCCGCATTCAGATACGACGACAATTCTGAAAGTGGGAGATCATCCTTTCATTCAGAAGCCATCCGTTATCTTTTACGCGGACGCCCGTACAGTGGACACTCGCCTGCTCGACGCGGCTGTGCAGCGCGGTGCGTATAATTCACACGCTGCGTTTCAGGCAACCGTAATTCACAAGATTCAAATTGGCATGCTGGCCTCCCCATTCACGCCGAAGAAGATCAAGACCGCTTACGCCGCCCTCGCCGCCGCCCGCTTAACGTAGCGCGAGCGCCTCCGGGCTTGAAAGAGATAGTTAATGACGTTAAGCATTATCCCGTGAATCGAGCGCAACGCCGGACATGGGATGCAGCGATCTGGGCAACGCAACGGGTCATGCTCGAACTGGCCGCGAGTGTCCCGCTGAGCGATGAACAGGATCGGATTCTCACGGCGGCCTTCATGCGCTGCGAGGAACTGAGGGCCAGGAACCACCCGCCGTCGAACGCGGAGCTTGCTGCGAAATACGGGGTCAGTCGGCGCACCGTGACCAACTGGCGGCGGGAGGGGTGCCCGTTTGAGCGTGGGCAATGGCGGGTGCTGGCTTGGCTTTCACGGCGACGATACGCGCCAGCGGGAGCGGAAGCGAAGTTTGAGAAGCAACTGAACAAGCAACGAGGACGGGCGCATTGGCTGAACCTTCAAGCGATCCTGCACTATGCGCGAGAGTTGAAGGCGAAGTGCAAGGAGAACGGCTTGGAACCCGATGATTGGCTGCGAGGGTTTCGTTGTCCAAGGCGACGGTTTCAGCACGAGGCCGCACAAAGTGGTTTTCCTCAGTGATTGCACGGAACATCGAGGAGCGAAACGCCCTCGATTCGCTCTAAGATTACGAAGAATCAAGGGTTTGGAGTCTGGACTGTTGCGAATGTTGGCGTGCAACCGGGTGTCACAATGTCGGCAACGGTCTGTGTGAAAGTGGCGAAAGAGAGCGCGTTATCTCGGCGAATCTTTCGAGGATCGGGGCAAGGTGCGCGCTGAAAGTCGAAATCCGGCGCAAAGCTACTTGCCGCATACTTGCTGTTAAGATTGTGTTTTCTGACGTTTCTGTGCGCTTCCGTGCGCAACCGGCTTAGTGAGTGAATCGCTCTGGAATCCTTTATTTAAGCCATTTCCAGAGTGCCGATGGCGGGACTCGAACCCGCACTCCGCTTTCGCGAAAACGGATTTTAAGTCCGTTGCGTCTGCCATTCCGCCACATCGGCAAATTCTGATATGCAGTTACTTATGAAGTATTTAAGAGTCGCGACTCGACACTGTTCTACTTTGACGGCATGCAAACGCACGATACAGCAAGCAGGAGCGCCGAGAGCAAAGTCAATCACACCTATTCTCTTACCAGCGCACGCGACGCTCGCAATCGCAAAGTCTGTGGTTTGTGGAAAATGCGCATGGTTCTTTTTTTGAGAGACAGAGGTCATTGAGGGCGAGGTGCAAAAGTTTTTTCCAGACGAAAAGCGGGTGTTTTGCTGCGATGGGCTGGGATGAACAAGCCTCAGCAATCAACATCGGAGCAGAACGAAACAGGCAGGCCATCGGTCACGGTGCGCGCGATTGGGGAGCAGGAAGTGGAATGGTTTGAGGGGCAGTTGCGCGAACACCACTACCTTGGAGCAGGCCGTCCGGTCGGCGATTACCTGCGACAGGTGGTTGAGAGGGAGGGAAAGCGGTGGCACTTTTGGTATGGGGACCGGGTTGTTACGCGCTCAAAGACCGGGATCAATGGATCGGCTGGAGTGCGCCCCAGCGGGTCGGGCGGCTCAAGTTGATCGTGCAAAACCGGCGCTTTCTGCTGTTGTCGGAAAAAGGGCGGGCCCGCAATCTGGCCTCGCAGGCGATGGGGGCGGCGCTGCGTGAGTTGTCCGCCCAGTGGGAGGAACGCTTTGGCTACCGTCCTCTTTTGGCCGAAAGTTTTACCGATCCGGAGACTTATGCGGGCACCCATTCGACTGCGCTCAGGGCAGGCTCTGCTACAAGGCCAGCAATTGGGGGGCGGTGGGATGCAGCGAGGGTTACAGCCGGCACCGGGCCGATTTTTATGTTCCCAACGAACGTCCCAAACGGCTTTGGATGCGGGAGCTGTGCGCGGGAGCGCGCGGGGCGCTTCGTGCCGTGCAAGTGCCTGCCGGGTGCCGCGGCGGATTAACCCTCGCGCCCGCAGAACATGCTCCCACCCAATGGCTCGAACTCATCCGCAGCCACTGGGGCGGCGTGGAAATCCGCAACCACTGGCGGCGCGATGCCATCATGGGCGAAGACCGCTCACGGACTCGCAACCCAAACGCGCTGGCCAGCCTTGCCCTGCTGCGCAACGTGCTTCTCGCCTTGCTCGCAGATCACTTTCCCGGGAACGGGGCAAAGTGACCGCCAGCATCGCGCCAATTACATTGGCCAAGCGAGAACAGCAGAAATCGACGGGATCGGGGAGAGGCGGCAATAGACGGCATCCCGATATGTTGCCAAGGGAGGTAATCGTTCAGGAGACCATTGATCGGTTGAGCGAAGGGGAGCCATTGAGACAGATTTGCAGAAGCCTAGGGTTTCCGCATTGGGCGACGGTGCATAAGTGGATGGGAGAGCCTGTAAGTTTAAAGCTCGAAAGAGTTGAGTGTTCTCGCTCGGGCTGTTTAGACTCGAAAACTTATGGCTACCAAAACGAAATCCCCGAAACCGGTCAAAGCACCAACCAGTCGCAAGCCCGCGCACCGCGAGTTCTCCTCTCTCGTTGTCGATGGCGTTGAGCGCGCCCCTAGCCGCGCGATGCTGCATGCGGTCGGGTTCAGGCGCGAAGATTTCAAGAAGTCGCAGATCGGCATCGCTTCGACCTGGGGCATGGTGACGCCCTGCAACATGCACATCGACCAGCTTGCGCGCGAGGTCGAGTGCGGCGTTGCGGGGGCGGGCGGCAAGGGGGTGATCTTCGGGACAATCACGATTTCCGACGGTATCTCGATGGGCACCGAGGGGATGAAATACTCGCTGGTGTCGCGCGAAGTGATCGCGGATTCGATCGAGACGGTGATGGGCTGCGAGGGTTTCGACGGTCTCGTGGCCATTGGTGGTTGCGACAAGAACATGCCGGGCTGTCTCATGGCCATGGCGCGGCTGAACCGGCCGTCGGTGTTCGTCTATGGCGGAACGATTCTGCCCGGGTGCATCACCGGCACGATTGTGGGCAATCGTTTGAAAAAAGAGCGGGCCGAAGAGCTGGCAAAGAAGAAGCTCGACATTGTTTCCGTGTTCGAAGCGGTCGGAGCCCACGCCAACCACAAAATCAACGACCGCGAACTGGAGTTGATCGAGGAGAATGCGATCCCCGGAGCCGGCTCGTGCGGCGGAATGTACACGGCGAATACGATGGCGTCGGCAATCGAAGCGCTCGGCATGAGCCTGCCGAACAGCTCCGCGCAGGACGCGATTTCACCCGCAAAGACCGATGATTGCAGGCGCGCCGGGGCGGCGGTGCTGCACCTGATCAAGCGAGGCATCCGCCCGCTCGACATCCTCACGCGCGAAGCTTTTGAAAACGCGATCACCGTGGTCGTCGCTCTCGGCGGCTCGACGAACGCCGTGCTCCATCTGCTCGCCATCGCGCACGCGGCGGGAGTGAAGCTGGCTCTCGACGACTTCACGCGCATCGGCAGGCGCGTGCCGGTGCTTGCGGACTTGAAACCAAGCGGACGCTATCTGATGTCGGAGCTGGTCGCGATCGGCGGTCAGACTCCGCTGATGAAAATGCTTCTCGAAGAGGGCCTGCTGCACGGCGATGCACTTACCGTGACGGGCAGGACGTTGAAGGAAAATCTCAAACCGGTGAAACCGTATCCGAAGGGACAGGACATCGTCCGTCCGTTCAGCGATCCGATCAAGAAAGACAGCCATCTCGTGATCCTGCGCGGCAATCTGGCGGCTGAAGGAGCCGTCGCGAAAATCTCCGGCAAGGAAGGTCTGCAATTCACAGGCACGGCGCGGGTTTTCGAGGCGGAAGAGCAGGCACTCACAGCCATTCTCGACGGCACGGTGAAAAAAGGCGACGTGATCGTGATTCGTTACGAAGGACCGAAAGGCGGACCCGGCATGCGCGAGATGCTTTCGCCCACGAGCGCGGTCATGGGCAAGGGGCTTGGCAAAGACGTGGCGCTCATTACCGACGGACGTTTCTCCGGCGGCAGCCACGGGTTTGTGGTCGGCCATATCACGCCTGAAGCGTATTGCGGCGGAGCGATCGCGGTTGTCCGCAACGGCGACCGCATCACGATCGACGCGGAAAAGCGCACACTGACTCTCGAACTGCCCGCTTCCGAAATTGCTGCGCGCTTGAAGAAATGGAAGGCGCCTAAACCGCGCTACACTCGTGGAGTTCTGGCGAAGTACGCGAAACTCGTCAACTCGGCGAGCGAAGGCGCGGTGACCGACGCGAGGCTTTAGTTTTTCGCGATCGGATTGGCCCAAAAATCCAACAACGAGTCATTCCGAGGCTTTCACAAAACGGGATTTTGCCGGTGGCGGTGATGAAGTCGTGGCGCAGGTGGATCGGGCGCTCCGCGCGCGATGCGTTCGCAAGCCGCCTCAAGGCGCATTCTGATTTGCTGCTTCGCAGGTTCGGGCGGCATTTCTCGAACTCGATGGGCCTGCCGTCCGTATGGAATATCGCAAGGTCCCGGCTGCCGGAGTCTCTCCGCAAATTCGAGACTTTGAGATTCAGGCAATTCTCACAGCCAATACTCCGACCGGCACTTCATGGCATCCAGCGGCCTGCGACAATCCCGACTCTCCAAATCGCGGACTCGCAAAGGATGCGGAGAGCCTTATTGCTCCGCTCATGGACTCTCGTGCCTGGCGAAGATCGGACGGAGCGCGCGCGCAACTTCAGACCGGAAGCATGGCGCTTCGGTTGGAACTGCCCGCAGCCAGGCAATATGAGGATCGCGTGAAACGGCAGAAAGACCAGCGCGCACGGGAATCAGTGCCGCAATTCTGACAGGGCCCGGTCAAAGCGATGCATCGCCTGGTCCGTGCGAAGATACCGCTAGAGATGACGGCTTTCGTGACCTCATGGCATGTCTATTGGCGATGAGGTAAACGTGATCGACGGAGGCGCGAACGGAATGCCTGCCGATGGACGTGCTGTCCTCCTGACTGGGTTGCATGGCCGGCCTGCCGATTGACGCCGGTGGATCAAAGTCCTATAACCATGCGCCAATTCAATGAGCAGTCTTGCAGCCAGCCTCATCACTTTAGGATGCCTCATCGGAGGAAGCCTGCTCGGTTTGGCATTTCAACTATTGCTGCCGAAACATCATCTCTCAAAAGAATCCCAGGACACTGTGAAACTCGGCGCGGGCATGGTGGCCACGATGTCGGCTTTGATCCTCGGCCTGCTGGTTAGTTCAGCCAAGAGTTCGTTCGATAACATGAATGCCTCCATCTCGCAGTCGGGTGCGAAAATCATCCAGCTCGACCATCTGCTGGCGGACTACGGCCTGGAGACAAAACCGTTCCGCGCGCAGATGAAGCGGTCTATGGCCGGGCGAGTGCGGCAAATCTGGGCCGACTCCAAAACCGGCGCGCCCGGCGGTCTGCAAGCGGTGGAGAAATCCACCGCCGTGCTGGATATTCAAAGCCTGCTGCGCGAGTTGAACCCGGCGACTGAAAGCCAGAAATCGATTCTCAATCAGGCTCAGCAAATCCTCACCGACCTCTGGCAAAGGCGGCTGTTGGTCATCGAGGAGCAACAGCAGCCGGTGCCGGCGGTGTTCCTCGCGCTGCTGATTTTCTGGCTCACGATCCTGTTCATGACCTTCGGGCTTTTTGCGCCCCGCAACGCCACCGTCTTCGCGGTGCTCCTCGTCTGTGCGCTCTCCGTTTCCTCCGCCGTCTTCCTGATTCTTGAAATGAGCCATCCTCTGGACGGCTGCATCAGGGCTTCCAACGCGCCGCTGGTGAAGGCATTGGAAGTGATCGGCGGCTGAACAGGCCCGGCTCGTGTGGCGAGTTTTAGCGGAGGGTTTCCTCGCGCAGTAATCCATGTCAGTAAGGCACCTGCCCCTGACCTGTCGCTTTATTTTTTGCAGTTGAACGTCAGGACCTGGCCGGGCGTCAGGTCGAAGTTCTTTTTCCTGCCATTGATCTCGTGGGTCAGGACGGAGGTAATCGCCAGTCGCTTATCGGCCCATGGATACCACGCCAGGGCGCCCTGGAACTGCTGAGTCCAGAAACCGAATCCAATGTTGTCTCCGGGGGATAGGGGTCAGGGGAGGGACAGGCGACATTTCTTGACTGATTGATCCATTCCCGAAGTTTCTTCGGCATTGCTTGCCGCCCCTTTTTCGCCTCACTCGAATCCCGGAGTGGCACCGGGAAGTTCTCGAAGAGCGCGAGACTTGAAACAGTTCCAGCCCCACGGGGCGTTGCGGTGACACGGTTCAGACGACCGCCACGAGGATCTGCATACAGACGATCCATCCGCACCCGGTTTCGTCTTGCTTCACGTCAGGTTGGACGCATCATCCGAAACGGAAGTCGCGACGGTTGCCCGAGCGAACAAGCTGAGTATTCCATGAAAAACACCGATGAATTGAAATCACAAGGAGCGAAGCCCGTTTCGGCACCGGGCGCGGAATCTTCGACGAAGAAGCCACTGCGCATGCCCGGCGTGATCTTGTTTCTCCTCGCCATCGCCGGTGCGGGGGTGTGGTGGATGAATCAGCCGAAGCAGGATTTGCCGGGGATCGCGTCGGGGAATGGGCGCATCGAGGCCACGGAGGTGGATGTGGCGACGAAGCAGCAGGGGCGCGTCGAGGCGGTGCTCGTGAAGGAAGGCGACATGGTGGAGGCGGGGCAGGTGCTAGCGCGGATGGATGCGGCGGTGTTGCGGGCGCAGTTGCACGAGGCGGAGGCCGGGCAGCGGCACGCGGAGCAGGAGCGCAACGTCGCGGCAGCGATTGCGGCCCAGCGCGAGAATGAACACAGCCTCGCGAAAAAGGATCTCGAACGCACGCAGCAACTCGCGAATCAAAGAGCGATCGAGGAGAAGCAGCTCGATGCCGACGTGTCAAAGGAGCAGACTGCAAGCGCTCTCTGGGCGGCATCGAAAGCGCAGGTGACCAGCGCGGAGGCCGCCATCGAATCAGCCGCGGCGCAAGTCGAGCGGATCAGGACCGACCTCGACGACGCCACCCTCAAGAGCCCGCGTCCGGGCCGCGTCGAATACCGGCTGGTCGAGCCCGGCGAGGTGATCGGCGTGGGCGGAAAAGTGGTGACGCTGCTCGATGTGACGGACGTTTACCTGACCTTCTTCCTCCCCACGGAGGTGGCGGGAAAAGTCGCGCTCGGCAGCGATGCGCGGATCGTGCTCGATGCGCTGCCGGGGCTGCCGATTCCGGCGAAGGTGTCGTTCGTGTCGCCGGCCGCGCAATTCACGCCGAAGGAAGTCGAGACGCGCACCGAGCGGGAAAAGCTGATGTTCCGCGTGAAGCTGCGCGTCGATCCCGAACTGCTGAAGCCCTACGTCGAGCGCGTGAAAACCGGGCTGCCGGGAATGGGCTATGTGAAACTCGACTCGACGGTGTCGTGGCCCGAGCGCCTGAAGTCGCGCGCTGAACGCGGCCTGCCGCCGCCGGCGCCGGAAGATTTGAAATGAGCGACGCCAGCGGAGTCGTCGCGCGCATCGCGGGGCTGCGCCATCGCTACGGTGCGGTCGCGGCGCTCGATGGAGTGGATCTCGCGGTGCCGGCCGGATGCATGGCGGGAGTGCTCGGGCCGGATGGCGTGGGCAAGTCGAGCCTGCTCGCGATCATCGCCGGTGTGCGGCGGATTCAGTCGGGGAAAGTGGAAGTCCTCGGCGGCGACATGGCCTCGCGGCGGCACCGCGCCACCGCGTGCCCGCGCATAGCCTACATGCCGCAGGGGCTCGGCCGCAATCTCTACTCCACGCTCTCGGTTTTCGAGAATGTCGATTTCTTCGGTCGGCTCTTCGGATATTCGCGAGAGGAGCGCGCGTGGCGCATCGCGGAGTTGCTCGCCAGCACGGGGCTCGCGCCGTTTGCCGATCGCCCGGCGGGCAAGCTCTCGGGCGGCATGAAGCAGAAACTCGGGCTCTGCTGCGCGCTCATTCACGATCCCGATTTGCTCATCCTCGATGAGCCGACAACCGGCGTGGACCCGCTCTCGCGCCGGCAGTTTTGGGAACTCATCGACCGCATCCGCGCGCGGCGTCCCGGCATGAGCGTGCTCGTGGCCACGGCCTACATGGATGAGGCGCAGCGCTTCGACTGGCTCGTGGCCATGGACGCGGGGAAGGTGCTCGCCACCGGCAGCCCTGCCGCGCTGCTCGCGCAGACGGGCGCGAAAAATCTGGAGGCCGCCTTCATCGCGTTGCTGCCGGAGGAAAAACGCCGCGGGCATCGTGCCGTCGCCGTGCCGCCGAGAACGCTGCAAACATCGGGCCCGGCGGCCATCGAGGCCGGGGGACTCACGCGGCGCTTTGGCAAATTCACGGCGGTGGATCACGTGAGCTTCCGCATCGAGCGCGGTGAAATCTTCGGCTTCCTCGGCTCGAACGGCTGCGGAAAAACGACGACGATGAAAGTGCTCACCAGACTGCTTCCCGCGAGCGAGGGCGAGGCGCGGCTGTTCGGTCGCGCGGTGGATGCGGGCGACATCGCGACGCGCCGCCGCGTGGGCTACATGTCGCAGAGCTTCTCGCTCTATACGGAGCTCACCGTGCGGCAAAATCTGGAACTGCACGGCCAGCTCTTCGGCCTCTCCGCGGACGACATCGCCGCGCGCATCGCGGAACTCGTCACGCGGTTCGGCCTCGATGAATACGTGGACGAACTCAGCGACGAACTCCCGCCCGGCATCCGGCAGCGGCTCTCGCTCGCGGTGGCGGTCATTCATCGGCCCGAGATGCTGCTTCTCGATGAACCGACCTCCGGCGTGGACCCGGTCGGCCGCGATCGTTTCTGGGAGTTGCTCATCGACCTCGCGCGCGGCGAAGGCGTGACCATTTTCATCTCCACGCACTTCATGAACGAGGCGGAGCGCTGCGACCGCATCGCCCTGATGCACGCGGGAAAAGTGCTGGCCACCGATTCGCCCGCGGCGCTGATGCAATCGCGCGGCTCGACGAGTCTGGAGGAGACATTCATCGCCGTGCTCCAGGAAGCCGCGCCCGCGGAGCCGCCGCCCGGGAGCGCGCCGGCCGCGACGGAAGCAACCGCGCACGGACCCGCGCTCCCGCACTTCTTCAGCCTGCGCCGGATGCTCGCCTACCTCATGCGCGAGTCGCTGGAAATCCGGCGCGATCCCATCCGCCTCGCGTTCACGCTGCTCGGGCCGGTGCTGCTCATGCTGGTCTTCGGCTATGGCATCACGCTGGATGTCGAGCATCTCTCCTACGCCGTGCTCGACCGCGACCAGACGACGCTCAGCCGGGAGTATCTCGAAAACTTCGCGGGCTCGCGCTACTTCCGCGAGCGTCCGCCGATTCGCGACTACGCGGAACTCGATCGCCGCATGCAGAGCGGTGAACTGCGACTCGCCATCGAAATCCCGCCGGACTTTGCCCGCGATGTGAAGCGGGGCCGCGCGCCCGCAGTCGCCGCGTGGATCGACGGCGCGATGCCATTTCGCGGCGAGATGATGCGCGGCTACGTGCTCGGTCTGCACCGTCTCGCGCTCACCGACACGGCGCGCCGCGGCGGCGTCACGCTGCCACAACTGCCGGCGCAACTCACGCTGCGCTACCGCTACAATCAGGATTTCAAGAGCGTGTATGCGATGGTGCCTGCGGTCATCGCGCTGCTGCTCGTCTTCATCCCATCGGTCTCCACCGCCGTCGGCGTGGTGCGTGAAAAAGAGCTCGGCTCCATCACGAACCTATACGCGACGCCGGTCACGCGGCTCGAATTTCTCCTCGGCAAACAGGCGCCCTACATCGCCATCGCGATGCTGAACTTCTTCTCGCTCGTCGCGATGGCCATCTTCCTTTTCGACGTGCCGCTCAAGGCCGGCCCCGCCCCGCTCGCGCTCGGCGCGCTGCTCTACGTCACCGCGACCACGGGCGTCGGCCTGCTCATCTCCGCATTTACAAAGACGCAAATCGCCGCGCTCTTCGGCACCGCCATCCTCACCGTCATGCCCGCCGTGCAGTTCTGCGGAATGATGACGCCCGTCTCGTCGCTCAGCGGCGGAGCCGCGGTCGTCGGTTCCATTTACCCCACCACGTATTTCATGAAGGCGAGCGTCGGTGCATTCACGAAAGCGCTCGGCTTCGACGAACTCGCGCCGAATCTCGCGATGCTCGCGCTTTTCATCCCGGTGCTCACGGTGGCGAGCCTGGCGCTGCTCAGGAAACAGGAGGACTGAGATGCAATCGCTGAAGAACATCTTCCGACTCGGAATCAAGGAACTGCGCAGCCTGCGGCGCGACACCGTGCTGCTCGTGCTCGTCGCCTACGCCTTTTCCTACGGCATCTACAGCCGCGCCACGGGCATCAGTTCCGAACTGCGCGCGGCCTCGATCGCCGTCGTCGATGAAGACCGCTCGTTCCTTTCGCAACGCATCATCGGCGCCTTCCTCAGCCCGTCCTTCAAGCCCGCCGAGGTCATCGACATCTCGCAAATCGACGACGGCATGGACTCGGGCCGCTACACCTTCGTGCTGAATATCCCGCCGGATTTCGAGCGCGATGTGCTGCGCGGACGGCGGCCCGCGCTCCAGGTGAACATCGACGCCACCGCAATCATGCAGGCGGGCGTCGGCGCGCGTTACGTGCAGGAAATCGCCGCCGCGGAAATCGCGCAGTTCGACCAGCGCACGCCCTCGCAGAGCGCGCTGCCCGTGAGCGTCACCACGCGAATGAAATTCAACCCGAACCTCACCAGCGCGTGGTTCATGTCGGTGATGGAACTCATCGACAGCGTGACCATGCTCGCGATCATCCTCGCCGGCGGCGCGCTCATCCGCGAGCGGGAGCACGGCACCATCGACCACCTGCTCGTCATGCCGCTGCGTCCCTTCGAGATCATGATGGCCAAGGTCTGGGCCAATGGCTTCGTCATCCTCACCGGTTCCGTGGTCGCCCTCACACTCGTCATCCAGATGTTTCTGAAAGTGCCCATCGCCGGTTCCGTCCCGCTCTTCGTCGCCGGCACCGCGCTCTACCTTTTCGCCGCGACCGCGCTCGGAATCCTGCTCGCCACCGTCGCGCGCTCGATGCCGCAGTTTGGCCTCCTCTTCATCATGGTCGCCCTGCCCATGAGCCTCCTCTCCGGCGGCAACACCCCGCTCGACTCCATGCCGCTTTTCCTCCAGCGCACGATGCAGTTCTTCCCCTCGACGCACTACGTCAGCTTCGCGCAGGCAATCCTGTATCGCGGCGCCGGCTTCGACGTCGTCTGGCGCGACTTCGCCGCCATCGCCGCCATCGGCAGCGTGAACTTCCTCATCGCCGCCCTGCGCTTCCGCCGCACGGTCACGGTCGCCGTCGGGTGAGGCTTTTTTTGACGCACACACAAACCACACATCATCGAACTCATGATCCCGAAAACCATGAAGGCCGCCGTCCAACACAAGCCCGGACAGCCGCTCACCATCGAAGAAGTCCCCGTGCCGCAGCCTGCGAAGGGCCGGGGGCTCATCAAGCTCGCGACCAGCGGTGGCTGCCACACTGACCTCCACGCCGCCATTCATTCCCGGTCACGAAGGCGTGGGCCACGTCATCGCCTGCGACCTGATGCATGGGTTCAACCGGGACAAGTGGACCACCGGCAAACCCACCGAACGCCTCGCCCTCATCCCCGGTATGCCGGGGGCATTCTGTTCGCACCTCCGTCGATTGCGTGTAGTTTGTCACCAATAAACGAAGCGATTTCATGATTGATATTGAAGATTTTGTGAAAAAGCGGATTGCCCTCTATCGAGCCTATGACCTCCGGGCAGAACGTACGCAGCGGTCGGGGCGCGGCAAGGAGGGCAAGCTTTCCTATGGACCCTACCTGCTCATCTCCCGTGAAAAGGGTGCCGGCGGAAGCGCGGTGGGTCAACTGGCCGGAAAGGGTCTGGGCTGGCAAGTGTTCAACAACGAAATCGTAGATGCCCTCGCGCAAAAGGCGCACGTCCGCCGGGAATTGATCGAAAGCTTGGATGAGCGCGATCGGGCGACAATCCAGGATGTCGTTGCCGGGCTGCTTCGTCCTCAACCCATTGGCAGATCCGGTTATCTGGCTAACTTGCGGGAGATTCTCCTCACGCTCGGCCACCACGGAGACGTGGTCATCGTCGGCCGCGGGGCACAGTACGTGTTGCCCGGTCGGTTTGGTTTGCGGGTGCGGATGGTTGCCCCGGTCGAGGTGCGCGTCCGGCGGATCGCCAGCCGTGAGAAGCTGAGCTTGAAGGCAGCGAAGGTGGAGATGTAGAGTAGGCGGGAAGCGACGGATTGAGAGGCCCGCGGGCCAGTGACCGTCTGCTTCCCGCCCCTCATCAAACCGGACGGGCGGTTTTCCCGCATCCGGCTTTCCGAGTTCCTTTGTCGGTTTGCGATGTCTTACGCCAGCGTCGCCGGCAGGTGATAGAGTCCATACGTGGTGAAGAGTTCGCGGTCCGGCCAGCGCTGGTATTTCCCCGAGGGATTCCCGTGCTTGCGCCATAACCATTGCCGCAGCCGGTGGGCGATGAAGTGATTCATCTGCCCGAAGCTCCGGTGGTGGTGGGCCAAAGCAAAGTAGTTGCTCCAGCCACGGGTCACTTGGTTGATCTCGCGCACAACCTCGCCAGTCGCTCTCCAGGTGGTGGGACGCCGGGTGAGTTCACGCACCCGGTCCCGGAGCGCCTGCTCTGCGCCGGCGCTCGGCTCGGTATGCACATACGGCGTTCCCTTCTTCGACTGCTGCCAGCGGAAGGTGAAACCCAGGAACTCAAAGCCGCTCGCGCAGCTCTGGAGCACTCGGGTCTTGGTTTCGTTCAGGGCCAGCCCCCGGCTTTGCAGCCACCGAGCCAGCCGCTCCTTCATCCCCTCTCCTTCTCCGGGCCGACAGAGGATCACCAGATCGTCCGCATACCGCACCATCCGCGGCTTTTGCCGGCATTCATTCACGCCCTCATCCAGCGGATGAAGGTAGATGTTGGCCAGCAAGGGAGAGATGACGCCGCCCTGCGGGGTGCCACAGGGGTTGGCCTTCATCCTCCGGCCTCCGCCTTGCTCTTCCTCGACGATCGGCGCGCGCAGCCAGGCTTTGATGAGTTTCAGGATCATCCCGTCGCTCACCCGCCGGGCCACCTGCCGCATCAGCTTCCGATGCGGGATCGTGTCGAAGTATTGCCCCAGATCGGCATCGACCACCTCGGTCTTGCCCATGCGCAATGCCTCCCGGATTACCTCCACCGCCTGGTGGGCGCCCCGTCCGGGCCGAAAACCGAAGGAGCGCGGATGGAAGTCCGCCTCGAAGATCGGCATCAGCACCAGATACACCGCCATCTGCACCACGCGGTCTTTCACCGTGGGAATCCCCAACCCACGAAACCCTCCACTGGCTTTGGGAATCTTCACCCTGCGCACCGGCGCGGGCCGGTACGTTTTGCAGTGAAGCTCCTCTTGCAGCGCGTTCAGCCACGCGGCTTCCACCTGCGCATCGGCGGCGAGTTCCTCGATGCTCACTCCATCCACCCCCGCCGCTCCTGCATTCGCTTTCACGCGCCGCCAAGCTGCTGCCAGCACGTTGGCGCGTTGCACTTCTCCATATAGACTCCAGAACCGGTATTCCGGCTTGGACTTCGCTTTCCGATACAGGGTGATTTGCAGTTGCCGGACTTTCTCGGGTGCTGGTAGCCCTCGCGGGCCGTCACCACGTCCTTCCCTGCGCTTCGCTCCTGCGGAACAAGTGGCGTCCCTTCGCTCCCCCGCGGGTTGCCCGAACCAGAGGTCCGGCACGGGATTATCACTACTACGAACGCCTCCGACTTCTGTCCTGGCCTGCACGGCCTTCCCCTTTGTTGGGGTTGTGCCGCCAGTTGAGTCTTGCTTACCCGCCATGACAGATCTCCCCGTTTACCCGCGCGTCACTTCGCGACATGTCGCCCACGCAGACCCCGCCGGTCCATTGTCAAAACCCACGACGGTTGGTCTGGGTCTCGACTCTGCGGCCTTCGCCCACTCTTGAGAGGCTCGGCTGCCGGGAGTGTTTTTCGAGGCTCATTTATGTGGTTCATCTGTGCATTGCGACCTGCCGGTTCGACTCCATGCCTGCTCCCCACCCCGCCTCGCGGCGACGCAGTTGGCACGGTCTGCGGTGCTGAACCGTCTAATTGCACCGGCGGGACTTCCACCCGCGTTGACGCCCGCTTCACGGGCGCACCAATAGTAAGCTCTGACCCTTTCTACTCTCAGGGCACCCTCATGCCTCAACCGCCCAGAGCCTGGCGGCTGACGCGCAAAGTCAAAGCCAAGACCATCAGCCTGGCTCTTTCCGCGGCTCAGGCCGACCTCTACAAAGAGGCGATCGCCAACCACCGCAAACTGGAAACCATCCTCTGCCAGATGCGCAAACTCAGCGAACAGACTCTTCAAAAATCCGTCCCGGGCGTCCAAAAACGACCTCGGCGAAAGCATCCCAAAACCGCCTTATCTTAGCGCCATTCAGCTCTGACCCCCTTCACTGACCCCCTTCACTTTGCTAAATTTGGGAACGGGAAAACACCTGCAACGAAAAATGCGGTGGCTATGGCTTGCGCCGCACGCTACGCTATGTTCCATGAAGCCACTCGTCGCACTCTTGTTTCTCTTCGCAATTTCTGCCCCAGCAGAAGACCTGTCTATCTCGGACGGAAACTCGCTCTGGATAGGAATGCAACTGGCAAAGCGATTGGAAGCGAAAGACACAACATTGACGGAGAATGATTTTCTCTCGGTTCGTGAATTGCTCGGATATTTGAAAGGATATTTGGAAGCGGCAGGTGGCTGGCAATTCTACGACTCAAACGCGCCGTTCAAGTTTCCCTCGAAAGGGATATCGTTACGGCAGTACAAACTGATACTTGAAAAGTACCTAAACGATCACCCGGAGGAATTACACAAAGATGCGAAGATCATATCTTTCGCGGCTCTGGTTAACAGTTTCCCAAACCCAGACTTTAAGGCAGCTCCGCAAAAATAATGCTTTGGAAGATACCTAATTGCATAATTGCACAAGGGGGAAAGGGGTCAGAGCTTGCTATTGACACCTCCGCATCGTTTTTCTTTTCATTCGAAAGCTCCGCGCAAACGCACCCGCCGCTGTGCGCCAGCCACCGCGCCTTGCCAGCGAAACCGCGCGGTGTTATTCTCCCGCCCATGAGCACGCTCGCTGAAATCGAACAAGCTGTGGCTACGCTGCCGGGAGCGCAGCAGAAAGCCCTTTTGCAACGTCTCGCCAGGCGGTTCGGCGGAGAGGGGGCAAGTTGCTACGATCTCGCGCGTGAATTGTTTGAGCAGCCCGGCCAACTCGGAGCGAGCGGCAGGCGCGACCTTTCCACGAACAAGGCGCATCTGGCCGGTTTTGGCCGTTCCTCATCCCCGCGCAGCAAAGGGGCAAAGTAATGGCAGCGGTGCTGGCCGACACCGGCGCTCTGGTGGCACTTCTCGACCGCTCGGATTCGCTGCCCGGTTGGGCGGTGGAGGTTTTCAAATCGCTGCGTCCGCCGTTGCTGGTCTGTGAGGCGGTGCTGGCGGAGGCATGGCATCTCCTCGGCGAAGCCCCGCCTTCACGCGAGGCACTGGCCCGGTTGCACCGCGACGGGATTATCCGCGTGGCGTTTGACTTTGAAACGGAAGCGTCCGCAGTGTGGCGTTTGCTCCACAAGTACGAGGATGTGCCGATGGATTTCGCCGATGCCTGCCTGGTGCGCATGGCGGAAATTCACAACTCGCCGCGCGTGTGGAGTGCGGATTCGGACTTTCGTATTTATCGGCGCAATGGGCGACAGGTGATTCCACTGATTTCTCCCTCGTGACGAAGTTGCGGGATTTTTGCCCCTCGATCCCAAAGCGCCTTTAGAACGTCGTCCTGACTTGAAACTGCGTTTTAACGCCCCTCTCGTCTTTTCTCTTCATCCCCAAGCTCCGCGCAAACGCACCCGCCGCCCTGCAGCGGCTGCCCCGCCTTGCGAGCGAAACCGCGCGATGTTATTCTTCCGCCCCATGAGCACGATCACCGAAATCGAAGCTGCCATTTCCCGGCTCTCATTGCAGCAAGCCGAGGAGGTTGGTGAGTGGCTGGAACAATGGCTGGAGGATCAGCGCGAGTTGTCACCCGAATTCGCCGCTTCCATCGAACGCGGCAAGGCCGATCTCGCCACGGGTCGCGTGCGCGTCGTCCGCCCATAAGCCATGCCTGGCGCAGCCACGCAGGGTTTTTTCGCGCGAGTTCGATGCGGCGCTTGCGCGGTTTCCAGCCAACGTCGGTGCGCTCATCTTGGGGAAGATCACGGAAATGGGACGGCGGCTGGAGTCCTTCCCGCATTATCGCATGACTGGACGCGCTGAGTGCCGGCTTCGTGTCGGCGACTACCGGGTGATCTACGATTTCGACAGGGAGAAGAATGAGGTTTATCTCATCACGCTCGGAAATCGGCGCGAGGTGTATCGATAGGGGATTTTTCTCGTCACCGGGTTGAGCAACAGTGACGCGCTTGTGCAATGAGGCGGTTTCACGCACGACCGCGCCTCCCCCTGCAAAGCCCGCAACCAGTTATCAGGCAGAGCTTCGCCGACATCTCTTTCATGATGAGACAGGAACCTTCACGAGGCGGAATCGTTCGTGATATCGATTGCGATTGTGCGCCCGGCAGCAGGCAAGGCAGGCGACGCGGGCGCGGAACGGGCGCACGCGCTTGATTTCGATTTTGCAGGCGGGACAGCGATAGATGTGCCGCCGCGCAAGCTGACGGCGTGGAAGCGGGAGGTTGTGGCAGCGCGTTTCGTCGTCGAGGCCAAGATCGCGGCAGGCGCGCTTCCATTCCGCGCCATGTGGTGCGATGCGGTGGCGGCCTGCGCGGTGCTTGGCGAGCAGGTGGGCGAGTTCGTGTTTGAGCGTGCGCATCACTTCGTCGTCGCTGATTTCGCGGAGCCGAGGATTCAGCGTGATGAGTGATTTCGCGTAGTTGGCCGTTCCCGCGGTCGAGCGCATGCGCGGGTTCCAGCGAACTTGGACAATCTTCGCGAGCGCATGGCAGCCCAACTTGCCGAGCAGAGCGCGGGCGGTATCGGCGAGAGCCGAGGCGGAATGCGGAGGCTTCGTCCCGGGTGGCGGCGGGAGAAGCGGTGCTTGCACTTCGGGCTCGGGCTCGCACTCGGGCGACGCCTCACCGAAAAAGCTGAGCACAAGCTGACGAATCCCCATATCGAGATCAAGATGGCATCGACGGCGATGCCGGTGCCAGTCGCGCGAAGATTTTCGGAAGCGCCTCGATGGCGGCGCTGATCTCGGCGTCGGTCGTTTGTTTGCCGAGCGAAAAGCGCACGGTGGCTTTCGCCAGACCGGGCGCGACACCCATCGCGAGCAACACATGCGATGGCATGATCGAGCCGACCATGCACGCCGAGCCGCTCGACGCGCAGACGCCTTCGAGGTCGAGGTTGATGAGGAGCGCTTCGCTGTCGAGGCCGGGAAAGCTGATGTTGAGCGTGTTGGCGAGCCGTTCGGTCGGATGACCGTTCATCACTGCGGCGGGAAACGCCTCGCGCACGCCGGCCCACAAACAGTCGCGCAGAATTGCCTCGCGCGTTTGCTCGACTTCGATGTTCGTCGCGGCCTGTTCTGCGGCTTTGGCCATGCCGACGATCGCCGCGACGTTCTCCGTGCCGGGTCGCCGGTCGTTCTCGTGGGAGCCGCCGAACTGCGTTTTCTGTATCGGAATGCCAGCCCTGAGCCAGAGAGCGCCGACGCCTTTCGGTCCGTAAAATTTGTGCGCGGCGAGCGAGATCGCGTCGGGGCCGGCGGTTGTCACGTCGAGCGGGCTTTTTCCGAACGACTGAATCATGTCGCTGTGAAAGAGAACGCCGCGCCCGCGACAAAGCGCGGCGATCTCCGCGATTGGCTGGAGCGTCCCGGTTTCGTTGTTCGCCGACATGATGGAAACCAGCGTCGTCTCCGGCGTGAGTGCGTCCGCGAGTTCGGTCAACTTGATTCGCCCGAAGGAATCGACCCGCAGCCAGGTTACGCGAAAGCCTTCGCGCCTTTCCAAATGCTCGAACGCTTGCAGGACGGCGTGATGTTCCGTGGTAGCGGTGACGAGGTGCCGGCCTTGGTTTGCGAGGCTCCGCGCAAGGCCGATGACGGCGAGGTTGTCCGACTCCGTGCCGCCGCCGGTGAAAATGATCTCGTGCGATTTTGCGTGCAATACTTTTGCCAACCGATCGCGCGCATCGTCGATGGCGGCCCGCGCCTCTCGTCCCGCGCGGTGAATGCTCGACGGGTTGCCGAAATGCATTTCGAGATATGGCTGCATCGCCTCGAAAACTTCCGGCGCAAGCGGCGTCGTGGCGTTGTAGTCCAAATAAATCAAGGTGCCGGATTACGCTCCCAAGATTTCATTCAACCCTTCGAGCAGATGCCCAAGTTCTTCCGCGCTCGCCCGACCTATTCTTGCACCCAGTCGTTTCACCGAGAGTGTGCGCACCTGACTGATCTTTACCCATGAGCGTTTTGGCAACCGCCCCGATTGCAATTCCAACGCGAGCGGAAAACCAACGCGCGGCTCCTTGCTCGTAATCGCCATTGCAATGACGGTCCCCGAATGTTCGTTGAACACGTCCTCGCTCAAGATGACGACTGGTTGACGCCCGGCCTGCTCGGATCCCTGAGTCGGGTCGAGGTCAGCCCAACGAATCTCGCCTCTTAATATGCGGGCCATTCCTTGATATCCGTCGCGATCGATTCGTCCGCGAGCGCCTGCTCTTCAGTCTTTGAAAGTTTCGCGCACTCGCGCGCAAGCCGCGATCGGTCCAACCGTCCGAGCTTCTCAGCCACGGCGAGCTGAATCGCCTCACTTCGGGTGCGAAAGACCCGCGATTTAACAAGCGAGTCGAGCTTGTTCAGGATGCGTTGGTCCATCGAGATGGCAACTTTGGCGACGTTCATCGGTTGGTATTACCAGCGGTATGACAGCCTGTCAAATCACCCAGTCATCCACCCATTGCTCCGGCCGCTTGTTTTTGTCGAGGATGCGGAGGGATTTCTCCTCGTAGAAAACGAGCGAGTGCGGCGGGACGCTGTTCGTGAGGAATACATTCGCGCCGATCGTGCTGCCGGCGCCGATCACGGTGTCGCCGCCGATGACGGTCGTGCCGGCGTAGATCGTGACGTGATCTTCGATGCTCGGGTGGCGCTTCCTGCCCTTGAGCTGCTGGCCGCCGGAGAGCGAGCGCGCGACGAGCGAGACGCCCTGGTAAAGTTTCACGTGGCTGCCGATGATCGATGTTTCGCCGACGACGACGCCGGTGCCGTGGTCGATGAAAAAGTGCGAGTGGATGTGCGCGCCGGGATGGATGTCGATGCCGGTGCGGCCGTGCGCCCACTCGGTCATCATGCGCGGAATGAGCGGCACCTCGTGGCAATAGAGCATGTGTGCGCTGCGCTGGATGGCGATGGTTTCGAGGAAGGGATAGGCGAGGATGATTTCGTCGGAACTGCCGGCGGCGGGATCACCCTCGAAGGCCGCTTCGACATCGGTGCGGAGCAGCTCGCGGACGTGCGGCATGGTCGAGAGAAATTGGGTGACGATGCGCTCGGCT
The DNA here is from genome assembly GCA_963751395.1 of uncultured Verrucomicrobiae bacterium. Taxonomy (GTDB): domain Bacteria; phylum Verrucomicrobiota; class Verrucomicrobiia; order Chthoniobacterales; family Chthoniobacteraceae; genus CAVVUC01. The sequence goes on from CAVVUC010000003.1 coordinate 203,046, forward strand.
TTTTCGTCGGGACAGGAAGGTTCTTCGAGCCGCAGGCTTTTGCAGACTTCTTCCTTGAGCCGCTCGGCGATGCGCTGGATGCGAAAACCCGTCGCGCGTTTCAGGTGATTCGAGTGGATCGGCTCCTGGTCGAGGTAGCCGGGGAAAAGCAACTGGAGCAGGTCTTCGCAGATCGAGGCGACGGCATGCTTCGACGGAAGGTTCGAGCCGTCGATGTTGTTGATGCCGCCGACGACTCGATACGAGGTGAGGATGTTGTCGGTGATTTTGGCCAGTGATTCATCCATCGCGTGTAAACTAAGCCACTAATCACCGCAGAAGAAACGCGGAAAAAATCTGTGCGCTGCGTTGCTCATCCGCGGCCTGTTCAGCGCGCGCCGTCGGCGACCTCGCACAAATAGGTCTGGCAGGTATTGCCGGTGCGTTCGCGGTATTTCTTCGTGATGCTCGCGGCGACTGTATCCGCGGTGTTGCGCTCGATGAGCGAAACGGTCGCGCCGCCGAAGCCGCCGCCGGTCAGTCGCGAACCGAGGACGCCGGGTTCTCTGCGGGCGATATCGACGAGGGCGTCGAGTTCCTGCGTGCTGTTTTCAAAGTTCACGCGCGAGCTTTCGTGCGACTCGAACATAAGATCGCCGAAGGCCTTCGCGTCGCCTTTTTGCAGGAACTGAAGCCCGTGCTGGACGCGCTCGTTCTCGCCGACGACATGGGCGGCGCGCCGGAAGGCAAGGTCGGGCATCGTGTCGCGCGCGGCGTTGAGCTGCGCGCTGGAGGCGTCGCGCAATGCGGGCACTCCAAGGATGCGCGCGGCCTCGAAGCACTGGGCGCGGCGCTCGTTGTATTCGCCGCCCACAAGCGCGTGCTTCACGCCGGAGTGGGTGATGAGAAGTTCCACGCTGTCGGGAAAGGGAAACGTTTTCACGGTCTCGTTGCGGCAATCGAGAAAGATCACGTGATTTTTCCTGCCGAAGACCGATGAGACCTGGTCGAGCAGCCCGCAGTTGACGCCGACGAACTCGTTCTCGGCTTTGCGGCAGAGCTTCGCGAGTTCGATCGGCGCGATCCGAATGTCGAACAACCGGGTCAGCAGCGTCGCAGTCGCAACCTCGAGCGCAGCCGAGCTGGAAAGACCCGCGCCGAGCGGCAGGTTGCTCGAAAGCTCGGCGGTGAATCCCTTGATGGGAAAGCCGGCCTTGAGAAAGCAATCCACGACACCGAGCGGATAGTTTGCCCACGGTTCGGCTTCGGAGCGTTCGATGCTGTCGAGGTTCGCGCGAGTCGATACATTGAACGTCGTGTCGTTGAAGTAAATACCGCGGTCGTTCGCGGACGATCCCTTCATTGTCACGCCTCGGTCAATGGCGGCGGAAAGGACGTAGCCGTCGTTGTAATCGGTGTGGTTGCCGAGCAGTTCGACTCGGCCGGGGGCGTGGACAGACATCGCTTGCATTGTGTTTTAGTAGCGTTCGAGGCAGCGCGCTGCAATTCCGAAGTGCTAAACCGGGTGGAATTCCAACTGATTCCCGCCGCCGGCCACCCACGCTTCGACGCCTCATCGGTGCAAAGTTGCTTGCGAATCAGGCTGAAACAGGTTTTCGAAGCCTCTTTTGCCGGGTTCCTCGTTTCCAATCCGATTGTCCGTGTGATTGACACGAACCATCCTTGCGGCTTTGATGAACCATCAAATGAAACGAGTCCCAACGGCAATGCTCTCGCGAGGCTTCGCGCTCGTCGGCTGGTTCGCCGCTTCCGTGGCGGGAATGGCCGAACCGCCGCGTTTGCTGGAGAAGGCGAACGTGCTGCCGCTCGCCCTGGACGATCATTTTCAGTTCCGGAAGACGGAGCTTTTCTTGAATGACCCGAAGCAGTTCAAACCATCGGTGAACGAGATGATCAACTTCGAGCGCGAGCGGGTGAATTTTGGGGCGGTCACCGAAGTGGACCGTCGCGAACGTCGGGGAAACTACTTCACTTTTTTCTGGCGGGCCGAACGCAAGGCGGACATCACCGTTCGGCTCGAATACCGGCAGGGCAATCTAGGTTCTTTTGTCCAGGCCCGGGAGGTCGCATACAACAATGTCAAAGGCACGATCAAAACGAAGTTCGCCGTCATCGGCGACGACTACGCGGAGGACGGACGCGTCACGGCGTGGCGCGCGCTGCTCATCGAAAAGGGCAGGATCGTTGGCTTGACGCAATCATATCTGTGGAATTGAACGCTTTGCTCTCAACGCGCCGCCTGGCGGGGTTTCAAATACTCCGTGTGATGTTCCGTTTCCACTGACCGTCTCATCAAATTGAACACCCCTACTTCCATACTCGTCGGATGCGCTGGCAAGGTCGTCTGGATCAAGGTCGAGGGCAAAGGCTCCTTCCTCAACAGCGCCGGCATAAAGGAATTCGCGAAGGAAATGATCAACCGCGGCCATCGCGAATTCGTCGTCGATCTCCGCAACTGTCCCGTCATGGACTCCACCTTCATGGGGACGATGGCAGGCGTCTCGCTGAAGCTGCGCGAGCTCCGGCAGGGCACCCTGCGTGTGATCAACCTGAACGAGCGCAACAACGATCTCCTCTGCAACCTCGGACTCGACCAGCTTTTCGTCATGGATAAAGCCGGCGCGAAAGCTGCCGGCGAAGCGCCGGAACAGAAACCGCTCGACCAGGAGACGGACCGGACCCGGCAGACGAAGACCATGCTCGAAGCCCATGAGGCGCTGGTGGAGGCCGACCCGGAGAATCTCACGAAGTTCAAAGACGTTCTCGAATACCTCAAGCAGGACTTGAATCAGGCGGAGTGATCCGCGCTGAAAATGGGATGATCTTCATTCTCTCGGGATTGTTGATTTTTAGCTGGGCGCTCGTTCTCGTTTACTGGCGCAGGCAGACTGAAATAACCGGCGCGCTCCGGCTTGAACTGGAGAAAATCGAAGCCGAGGAAATCCGCATGTTCGATTTCCTTCACGGACTTGGGGAAGCCTTTTCGGCGGAGGTGCGGCCGGAGGATCTGCACCGGGTCATTGTCGAAGGAGCGATGCGGATTCTGAATGCCGACGGCGCGGCGCTTTACTTGTTCGATCCGCAGGGCGCAGTGCTCATCGCGCGGTTCCTGTCGAAAGGTTGTCCACCGCTCGTCGCAGTGCCGGCGGAAATCAAGAAGCAGGCGGAATCGAATCCGCAAATGCTGCAAAGCTGGCTGCAGCTCCACTCCGTCGAACCGGGCGAGGGCGTTCTCGGAAAAGTCTGGGGCGACAAGGAAGCCGCCCTGCTGGCCGGAAACGATTCGAGACTGGTTCCTCTGCGTGACAGGATGCACCACATCGATTCTGCGCTCCTGGCACCGCTGCTGTACGGAGAACACAATCTCGGCGTGCTCGCCGTCGCGAACACCGGAGCGGCCGCTTCATTCAGCGAGAACGAACTCGAGATTTTCAAGGCGATCACCGAGCAGTCGGCCTTCGCCCTCTACAACGCGATCGTCTATACGCAGGTCGAAGAAAAAAAGCGCATGGACCTCGATCTCACGGTCGCGCAGGACATCCAGCGCATCCTGCTTCCATCCTCGCCGCCGGTGATGGGCAACTTCGAGATCGACGGCATCAACCTGCCCGCGCGCCAGATGAGCGGCGACTACTACGGCTACATCCGCATCGACGACCAGCGCTGGGGCATCGCGATCGCCGACGTCTCCGGCAAGGGCGTTCCGGCCTCGTTGATCATGGCCATGTGCCGCAGCGTGCTCCGATGCACCGCGCCCGGCAATGTTTCGGCGGCGGACGTTTTGCACAAGGTCAACCGCCAGCTTTTCCCCGACATCAAAGAGGACATGTTCATCAGCATGGCCTACGTCATTCTCGACGAGCAAAACAACACCGCCACCATGTGCCGTGCCGGCCATGACGCCCCGCTGCTCTACTCGGCGCGCGATCAGACGGTCTCGAAGCTGAACCCGCCCGGCATGGCGCTGGGCATTGACAGCGGGCAGGTATTCGCTAGGATCACCAGCGATTTTACCTTCACGCTCGAACCGAACGACTGCTTGATTTTATACACCGATGGCGTGACCGAGGCGCTCGACAGCAAAGGGCTTGAGTTTGGGATGAAAAGGATGATCCAGTCCATCCAGGCCGGCGCGCCCCAAGGGGCCTCGGGGATCAAGAAACGTCTGACCGAAGATCTTGCCAGCTTCGTCGGCACGTATCCCCAGAACGACGACATAACATTGATTGTGATTCGAAAAACATGAGTACCGAAAAAACCAAAGAGAAGAAACAGGCCGGGCCCGCGCCAGCGGCGGAAGCGACAGAGAAGCCGGAAATGACTTCCGCCGAAGCCGAGGAAGCAGCGTCCGCGCAACTACAGGGCGACCTCGAGCGCTTCCGCGATCTCGCATTGCGCAGCCAGGCGGACTTCGACAACTTCCGCAAACGCGCCGCCCGGGAAAAGGAAGACGCGGTGAAATACGCCAACTCGAGCTTTCTGGAACGGCTCATCCCGATCATCGACAACTTCGAGCTCGGCCTGGTTGCCGCGCGCACCGGCAACGACGCCTCGTCGATCCTCGCGGGCATGGACATGGTCGCCAAACAACTCAGCGATTTCCTGAACGACAGCGGCGTGAAGCCTGTGGAGGCGGTCGGCGAGAAATTCGATCCGCACATGCATGAAGCCGTCGCGCAGGAGGCGAGCGCCGAGGTCGAGGAAGGCCACGTCATTCGCCAGCTCCGCAAAGGCTACAAGCTGAAGGACCGCCTTCTCCGGGCGGCGATCGTGGTCGTTTCCAAGGGCAGTAGCGCCGAGTAGGAACCACGCCCGATGGCCGCCAGCAAGAAGCGCGATTATTACGAAGTCCTTGGCGTTGGCCGCTCGGCGACCTTCGAGGAAATCAAGAAGTCCTACCGCAAACTCGCCGTCCAGTTTCATCCGGACAAAAACCCGGACGACCCGCACGCCGAGGAGAAGTTCAAGGAACTTGGCGAGGCGTATGACGTGTTGATGGATGAAAACAAGCGCGCCGCCTACGACCGCTACGGCCATGCGGCATTCGCGCAAGGAACCGCAGCGGGTGCGGGTGGTGGCGGATTTCACGATCCGTTCGACATCTTCCGCGAAGTCTTCGGCCAGGGCGGCGGGTCCGGCGGAATCTTCGAGCAATTCTTTGGCGGAGGCGGAGGCGGACGCACCGATCGCGAGGGACGCCAGCGCGGAGCCGATCTTCGCTACGACATGCAGATCAAGCCTCGAGGAAGCGGCTTTTGGCTGCGACAAGGAGATCGAGATTTCCAAGCTCGATGCATGCACGAAATGCAACGGTTCCGGAGCCGAAGCCGGTTCGCGCGCCACGAGCTGCCCGACGTGTCAGCGGACGCGGCCAGGTCATCAGCTCGCGCGGATTTTTTCAGGTCTCGCAGACCTGCCCGCGCTGCCGGGGCACCGGCCAGGTTGTCGAGAAACCCTGCCGCGCCTGCGATGGCGAGGGCCGCATCGAGGCGCGTTCGCGCATCAAACTCAAAATCCCCGCCGGCATCGAGGACGGCTCACGGCTTCGTTCCTCGCGCAACGGCGAGTCCGGCATCCGCGGCGGCGCACCGGGCGACCTCTACGTCGTCATCCACATCAAGGAACACGAAGTCTTCGAGCGCGAAGAGAGCAACCTTTACTGCGAAGTGCCGATCCCGTTTGTCACCGCCTCGCTCGGCGGGGAAGTGAAGGTGCCGACACTCGAAGGCCAGGCCTCGGTGAAGGTTCCTGCGGGCACGCAGGGCGGCACCGTTTTCAAATTGCGCGGCACGCGGCGTGCCGTCGCTCAACTCCAGCCAGCGGGGCGACCTGATGGTGCGCGTGCTCGTCGAGGTGCCCACGAAGCTCAACAGCGAGCAGCGCAAGAAACTCGAAGAATTCGCCGAGTTGATGGGCGATGAAAACACTCCGCTGCACAAGGGCTTTTTCGAGAAAGCGAAGGAGTTCTTCCAGTAGGGCGATCGTCGGTTGCCAAACGCGATGTCCCTCTCACTGCCGGCTCTGTTCACATGCATGATGCTCGCCGTGATGCCTGTAGCAGCCGCCGAAGCACCGCCGAAAATCAAGGTCCTCGTCATCGAGGGCGTCAGCAACCACGACTGGCGGCATCGCCTTGAATTGGTGAAGGACATTCTCGCCCGCGACGGCTCGTTCGATGTGGATGTCTCCGTCGCTCCGTCCGTGGCTGGCGACGCTGCCTGGGAAACCTGGCGGCCCGATTTTTCCAAATACGACGTGGTGCTCTCCGGCTACAACAACCTCGGCGGGAAACCGCGCTGGCCGGCCGAGGTCGAAAAATCCTTCGAGAATTTCGTCCGCAACGGAGGCGGTTTTTATTGCTACCACGAGGCCAACAATTCCTTCGCCGAGTGGCCTGAATACAACCGCATGATCGGTCTCGGATGGCGCAACAAGGATTTCGGCCGCGCGGTCCTTGTGCGGCCCGACGAGACTCTGCAATTCATCCCGCCGGGCGAAGGCGCGAATACCGGCCACGGAGCGCGTTTGGACGTGACGGTCCATCAATTCGGCGAGCACCCGATTCACCGCGGATTGCCTCGGGAATGGATGGCCGCCGACATCGAAATCTATCGCTATGCGCGTGGCCCGGCGGAGGAGCTGACCGTGCTCGCCTATGCGAAAGAACCGCAGACGCAAATCCAGTTTCCCATCGAATGGACTGTGCAATATGGCAAGGGCCGGGTCTTTGTTTCCACCTACGGCCATGTCTGGGCCAATCAAGCCGATCCAAAGGGAATGCAGTGTGCCGCGTTTCAAACGATCATGATCCGCGCCTTGAAATGGCTTGCCGGTCGCGATCCCGGCGACACCGTGCCCGCGGATTTCCCGAGCGCGACTGCAATTTCTCTCCGGCACTAAACCGCGTTTGCGAACTCTCAATAGTCGCCTTGTCTATTGATTCGGAATTCGTCATTTTTCGCGGATGCATCGTTTCTACATCGCACCTGAACACTGGGATCTTGACCATTTGCAACTGGACGCAGCGGAAGCACATCACGCGCTGGATGTTGTCCGGCTGAAACAAGGCGAGCGGGCGGTTGTATTCAACGGGCAGGGAATCGAGGCGACGGTGGAGATCACCGGCGTCAGCAAGAAGGGCGTCGAGTTGCGCCACATCCAGCACGCAAAGACGCCACGGCTCAGTTGCGAGATCACACTCGGCCAGGCGATTCCGAAGGGGAAAAACATGGACCTCATCGTGCAGAAGGCCACGGAGCTTGGCGCGGCGGCCATCGCGCCGCTGCTGTCCGAGCGGACGGTGATCCAGTGCGACGCCGACGACGCAACGAAGAAGCAGGAGAAATGGCAGACCGTCGCCATCGAAGCGGCAAAGCAGTGCGGCCAGAACTGGCTGCCAACCGTGCATCGGCCGGTGTCGCAGAAGGATTTTTTCAACGCCGGGCACAAGTTTGACCTCACGCTCATCGCCTCCCTGCAATCCGACTCGATGCATTTGAAAAAAGTGCTCGCCGACCTGCCGAAGCCGCCGAAGCGTGCGCTCATCCTCGTCGGACCGGAGGGCGATTTCACGCCTGCCGAGATCGCTCTCGCGAAAAGCCACGGCTGCCGCCCGATCACGCTCGGCCCGATCGTTCTGCGAACCGAGACTGCGGCGATTTATTGCCTGAGCGTGCTCAGCTACGAATTGCTCAGCCCGGTAAAATGACCGTGCCGCTTTCGACCAAAGCGAAGAGCGGATCGCCCGCGTGGTTCTTCGCGTTGTTTGGATTATTCGGCCTGGTGTTTCTCTACTTCTTTTGGATTCGTCCGGTTTCCAAAATCATGGAGGCGCGCAGTTGGAATGAGAGGCCGTGCGTGATCGTGAGCAGTTCCGTCGGCCGGCACTCTGACAGTGATGGCACCACCTACAGCGTCGATCTTGTTTACAACTACAGCGTCGAGGGCAGGCAATTCACGGGGAAGCGCTATCATTTCTTCGGCGGTTCCTCGAGCGGCCACAAAAAGAAAGCAGCCATTGTCGCACGCCACCCGGCCGGCGCAGAGACGGTCTGCTATGTGAATCCGCGCAACCCGTCGGAAGCGGTTATCAATCGCGGCTTCACGCCAGACTTGTGGTTCGGGCTGATCCCTCTGGCGTTCGTCGGACTGGGGTTTGGCGGATTTTTCTTTAGCCGGCGCGCGGCCCGCAAAGCGGCGGAGCCGATGAGCCTGCGGGGAAAAGCGGGGACAGCATTTGCCATGGAGATCGCGTCCGAGGATTCGCGGACATTGAAAGCAGCGGCGTCGCCACTCGGCAAACTGATCGTCATCATTCTCGCTGCCCTTTTCTGGAATGGACTCGTCTCTGTTTTCGTCTGGCACATGCTCGAAGGCTGGCGCGATCACCGGCCCGACTGGTTCCTGACGATCTTCCTGATCCCATTCGAGTTGGTTGGCATCGGGCTCATCGGGGCGATTGGCTATCAACTTCTCGCACTGTTCAATCCGCGCCCGACCATCGTCATCACCCCCGGCGCGGTGCGACTCGGAGACCCGTTTAGGTTGGAATGGAGAATGAGCGGGCGCGCCGGCGCGATGGAGCGGTTGCGCATTTATCTCGAAGGCCGCGAGGAGGCGACGTATCGACGCGGCACAAACACCGCGACCGACAAGAATGTTTTCAAGACGATCGAAATCACGAACCTCACGAGCAAGCTCGAGTTCTACTCCGGGGAGGCAAGGGTGAACATCCCGCGCGATTCAATGCACTCCTTCAAGAGTGACAACAACAAGGTCGTCTGGGCGATCCACGTGCGGGGCGACATCCCGCGCTGGCCCGACGTGAAAGAGGAATTCCCGATCACCGTGCTCCCGCTCAAGGCATGAACACGCTCTCGATCACGCCGCAAAAGCAAGGGACGGAGTTGCGCCCCGGCGACGAAATCGCGGGCGAAGTTTCCTGGCAGCTCGACGCGCAACCGAAGTCAGTGGAGTTGCGGTTGTTTTGGTTCACTCGCGGCAAGGGAACCGAAGATGTCGGGGTCGCGCAGACGATTCCCTTTGACGCGCCAGCCGTGGTCGAGAGGCGTCCGTTTCACATCACACTTCCGGATTCGCCATACAGTTTTTCCGGCAAGCTGATCACGCTGGCGTGGGCGTTGGAGCTGATCGCGCTTCCCGCAAAGGAAGCTGCGCGATTCGAGTTCACGCTCTCACCAACGGGAAAAGAGATCCGGCTCGATGCGGGCGTGTGACAATCCATTCGCGACGCATCGCGTCCTCCGCGTGCGCTACCGGTTGCAAGGGATGACATGGGACGACCTGCTTGCGCGTCTCGAATCACTCGAGTTCCGCGCCGCCATCGTTGGTCCGAAGGGTTCTGGAAAAACCACGCTGCTCGAAGACCTTGAAGCACCGCTTCATCGCCTCGGATTCACGACGAAGAACCTGCGCCTCGATGAAACTCGCCGGAAGTTTCCCCCCGATTTTCTAGCGGATTTTTTCACGCGCCTGAGTTCACGTGACATCATACTCTTCGACGGCGCGGAGCAAATGAGCTGGCTCGCGTGGCGGTCGTTCCGCCAACGGGCGCGAAGAGTGGGCGGCTTGATCGCCACGTCACACCGCGCCGGCCTGCTGCCGACATTGATTCAGTGTTCGACCACACCGGAACTGCTCGGGGAAATCGTCGCCGAACTCGGCGAATCAACACAGGATGCGCCAGCCCTTTTTGAAAAGCACCGCGGCAACCTCCGCGAAGCGCTGCGCGAGTTATACGACATGCACGCCGCGCAAGAGGAGTCATTCCGAACAAAGTGAGGAACCCCGCAAACAGCGCTTGATGTAATTCGCGGGATCCTTCGCTGCGCTCAGGATGACGCGGTCAAGGAAGCCCAAGACCGAGAGGATCGTTCACCCGCGCACGAACTGCCCGATTGGATCGCTGCCGTTTGGCGTGAAGGCGAGCCGGCCGTTGCGCTCGGCGACATGTTCGATGGGGGGCGGTTCCGCACCGAGATAACGCTCCACGTTTTTTGCGAAACGCGCCGTGTCGCCGGACGACAGAACGCGGAGACAGCCCGATCCCGCGCCGTGAAATTCCGGGTGGCGTTTGAGCCATTCGCTGAAGCACCCGGCCACGAACGGCGCGGGATCGAGCACGGTGACATCGGCGGACACGCATCGGACAAACACATCGCGCAGCAACGGAAAATGCGTGCAGCCGAGCACGAGGGTGTCGATGTCGCCGAACTGCGCGACATATCTTTCCACCGCGAGATGCGCGATCTCGGTGCGCTCCCAGTTTTCCTCGACGATCGGTGCCAACAGCGGCGCGGCGATCTCGGTGACACGCACGGATGGACTCAGCTTCCGAACTTCCGTCGTGAACGTGCCCGACGCGACGGTGCGCGCGGTGCCGATGAAGCCGATGTGGCCGCGCGTGACGGCGACCGCATTTTCCGCAGCCGGAATGGTGACGCCCAGCACTCGCCGCTCCGCGCTGCCATAGCGCTGCTGCAGGTGGCGCAGCGCGACACTCGAAACCGTGTGGCATGCGACGACGACGCCGCCGCAGCCCTCGGCAAAAAGCAGTTCGACGCATTGCTCTGAAAAATCGAGCACCGTTTCGAGATCGCGTCCGCCGTAAGGCGCCCGGCCGTTGTCGCCAAGGTAGATGAAATCGAGGAGGGGCAGTTCGCGCCGGAGTTCGCGCAGCACGCTCAAGCCGCCGTATCCGCTGTCGAAAACGCCAATCGGGGAGGTTGGGAGTTGAGGGTCGATGGTTGAGAGATTTTTCATGCGCGACTTTCAGCGACAAGCGGTCGCCTTTCTGCTCTCAACGCGCACCTTTCGCCTCCCGACTAATTCGTCGAGCGCGTGATGACAGTCGGCTCATTCTCCTTTGAGCGCCGCAGAGATTCCTGTTCGCTGATGACCTCGCCGAGGTTGCGCAGGCCCACGGACTGGCCGGACGCGAGTGTCGTCGGCGACGTGGTTCCGACCGCGCGGCGGTAGTTGTCCACTGCGGCGGCGATGCACAACGCCATGTTGCTGCGATATTGGGTCGTCGCGACTCTCCGGCTGTCATTCGGGCACGTGAGAAAGCCGCCTTCGATCAGCACGCCTGGAATGGTGATGTCGCGAATGACGACGAACCGTGCGCGCTTGATGCCACGGTCGTAAAGCTGCGAGTGGCAAATCAGCGATGCATGTGTCGCGCAGGCGAGCGCCATGTTTTCCGAGTCGCGGACATTGCCGGGGCAGAGGTTCAGGTCCGTGATGCGCGGGCCGTCTGACATCATGGACGGAACGCCGCGCGGGGCGAGCGTGTAGGTTTCGATGCCGGTCGCGCTCGAATCGCCGCCGCAATTGAAATGAACCGAGATGAAAATGGCGTTCTTGAACCGGTTGGCGATCCGCACGCGTTCTTCGAGCGGGATGAAAACATCCGACCGCCGCGTGAGATAGACTTTGAAACCTCGTTCTTCGAGAACCTGTTTCGCCCGCATGACCACGTCGAGCGTGAAGCTCTTTTCATTTCCCCAAAGGCTGAGCGCGCCGTTGTCGTGCCCGCCATGACCGGCGTCCAGGATCACCGTGTCCACCATTTCCGCGCCTTTGATCCGGCTCGGTCGCAACACCGGCTCGATCACTTTCGTCAGATCCATGCGGGAGACGATCGGCTTTCCGTTGTGCTCGCAGATCGGGTAGCTGAGGATGAACTTGAGGTTGTTAATATGGAGCTCGTTCGAGCCGACTGCGCCGCGCAGACTGCGGCCCGCCGAGGCAAGGGTCACGCTGTTGCTGACACGCTGCACGCCGCCGAGGTTGTAGAACTGCGCCACGTTTTCGAGGGTCACGTGGTCGCGACCGGCGAACTTGATGAGATCCCAATCACCGGCGTGGACGCTTGCCGCGCAGGCGAGGATCGAGATGAGCAATAGGTGCAGCCTCCGCATCGGACGGGAGCGTGGACTTGGCTCCGGCTGAACGCAAGCGGTTTTTCGCCAGGCGCGGCTGCGCGGTTGAGGAGTTGAGGTCGCTGCGAAGTCCCTCAACTCTTTACAAACCCGTGCTCTTCGTAAAAATTGCCGCTCCCATGTCCGAAATCGCAAAAACTTACGAGCCGCAGAGCGTCGAGGAAAGATGGTACGCCCAATGGCTGGCGGACGGCTGCTTTACGGCAGACCCGCAGTCGCCGAAGCCTGCATATTCAATCGTCATCCCGCCGCCGAACGTCACCGGCGTGCTCACGCTCGGCCACGTGCTGAACAACACGATCCAGGACATCCTCGCCCGCCGCGCGCGCATGCTCGGGAAGGAAGTGCTCTGGCTGCCCGGCACCGACCACGCCGGCATCGCCACGCAGACCGCCGTCGAGCGGGCTCTGAAAAAGCAGGGCGTCATCCGCCACCGCGACGATCTCGGGCGCGGGAAGTTTTTGGAAAAAATCTGGGAGTGGAAGGAAAAGCACGGCGGCATCATCATCCAGCAGCTCAAGAAACTCGGCGCGTCGTGCGACTGGTCGCGCGAGCGGTTCACGATGGACCCGGAATACTCGAAGTGCGTCCAGCGGGTGTTCGTCGATCTTTACAAAAAGGGCTTCATCTATCGTGGCAGGCGCATGGTGAACTGGTGCCCGGTGTCGCTCACGGCGCTCAGCGACGAGGAGGTCGTGATGAAGCCGCAGAACGGCGTGATGTATTATTTCAAGGTGGAAGTTGTAGCCGGGGTCTGTGACCCCGGTGCGCAGGCCGCGTCCAACCACACCGGGGTCTCAGACCCCGGCCACAGCACCGGCACCTGGCTCACGATCGCGACGACGCGGCCTGAGACGATCCCCGGCGACACCGCCGTCGCGGTGAATCCGAACGACGCGCGCTACGCCCACCTCATCGGCAAACACATCCGGCGACCGCTGCCAATTCAGATTCCCGACGAGGAAAAACTCATCCCGATCATCGGCGACGATCATGTGGAATTTGAGTTCGGGACCGGCGTGTTGAAAGTCACGCCCGCGCATGACAAGGCGGACTTCGAGATCGGGCAGCGGCACGGGCTTGCTGCCGTGGACATCATGAACCCCGATGGCACGATGAACGGCCTTGCCGGCGAATCGCTCGTCGGCCTCGACCGTTTCGAGGCGCGCAATGTTGCGGTGGATCATCTGCGCCAGCTCGAAGTGCTCGTAAAAGAAGAGCCGTATCAAAACAACGTCGGCTACTCCGAGCGCGCCGACGTGCCGATCGAGCCGCGTCTGAGCGAGCAGTGGTTTTTGAAGTATCCAAGCGTGGAGCAGGCAAAAGCGTGCGTTGCCCTGGGTAGCGCAGGCGGCCCGCCTGCTGGATTCGGCGGCCCGCCGAATCCACCGGGCGACATGGCAACCAGTTTGAACATTCGTGCCGGGAACACGCCGCCCGGTGTTTCCGACGGGCCGTCAGAAACAGCACGCGGGCCGCGTGCGCTACCCGGCAAGATGCGTTTTTTTCCCGATCGCTGGGCGAAAGTTTACGACCACTGGATGGGCGGCTTGCAGGATTGGTGTGTCAGCCGCCAGCTCTGGTGGGGGCACCGAGTGCCGGTGTGGAAAAAGCGAGTAACCCTCACCGAAGAAAACTGGACGGAAGAATTGCTTCGGTGGGGTTGGGATTCCTACGTTTCCGGAAACTGGGCAGGGGCTGAGGGCGATGACACCAGCCCCCAGTGCATCGTGAGAATTTTTCGAACCGCGGACGGGACCGAGATCGATCCCCGAAAAGATCCGTTGATGCCAGTGACCGCCGAGACGGCCGGTGAGCACGACATTTATTACTGCACCGCTTCGGAGGAGGAAGGCTCGGCGCTCATACAATACGGCTTTGAGCAGGACCCCGATGTTCTCGACACGTGGTTTTCCTCCTGGCTCTGGCCGTTTGCCACGATGGGCTGGCCGGAGAAGACCGACACGCTGGCCAAATTCTATCCGACCACCGACCTCGTTACCGGGCCGGACATCATCTTCTTCTGGGTCGCGCGGATGATCATGGCGGGCTACGAATGGATGGGCGAGATGCCGTTCCGCAACGTCTATTTCACCGGCATCATACGCGACAAACAGGGGCGCAAGATGTCGAAGTCGCTCGGCAATTCTCCGGACCCGCTCGACCTCATCGCGAAGTTCGGAGCCGACGCGCTCCGCTTCGGCGTGATGCGTTCGGCGCCGCTCGGCGCGGATATTTTGTTCGATGAAAAGAATGTCGAGCTGGGCCGCAACTTCTGCACGAAGCTCTGGAACGCCGCGCGTTTCCGGCAAATGCACGGTGGAAAGGATGAAGGCGGAAGGATGAAGGATGAAACAGAAACCTCCGCCTCCGAACCTTCAGCCTTCGACCTTCATCCTTCATCCTTTCCCATCGAGGGCGAGATCAATCCCGCGCTGCTCACCAGCGACGACAAATGGATTCTGCTGCGGCTCGATGCGGCAATCCGCGAAGTCTCGACGGCACTCGACGAATATCGTTTCAGCGACGCCGCCCAGACGCTCCACCGCTTTTTCTGGAGCGAGTTCTGCGACTGGTATCTCGAAGCGAGCAAGGCAAGCCTGGGTGGCGCAGGCGGCCCGCCTTCCGGTCCCGGTGCCTCGCCGGGACCATCTGGCGATGTTGCGACCACTCGGGACGAACATACTCAAAACACACCGCTCAATGTTTCCGGCGAGCCGCCGGAAACAGCACGCGGGCCGCGTGCGCTACCCGGAGAACCTGGAGCGATGCGCAAAGCGAACACCCTCGCCGTCACGGACTTTGTTCTCGCCCACACGCTGCGGCTTTTCCATCCGTTCCTGCCGTTCATCACCGAGGAGCTGTGGCACGGGCTTGGTTACAACGAGGACCTGCCGGCGGATCAGGGCGGGCGCACAATCATGTTCGCGCGCTGGCCCGCACCGTTCGACGACGATTTCAAAGCACACTACGGACTCGACGAGAGCGACGAGCGATTCGCGAACGCCAAATACGAAGTCGTGAACCACGGCCGCGCCCTGCGCCGCGATTTCAACATCGCGAGCAACAAGCGGGTGCGTTTTGTCTTCAAGCCGAACGCGCCGTTCGACGCGCATGAAGCCGAGGTGCTGCGCATTCTGCTGAACGCCGAGACGCTCGATGTGCCCGATCGTTACGACGCCCCACGCGGCACGCCGGTCGCGATCACGCCGTTGGGCGAACTGTTCCTGCCGCTGGAAGGTCTGATCGATGTCGATGCGGAGCGCGAGCGTTTGAAAAAGGAGATCGCAAAGGTCGGGTCCGAACTGGAGAAGGTTCGCATCAAACTCGCGGACGAAAATTTCGCGGCCAAAGTCCCCGCGAAAGTCCTGGACGAGCACCGGCAGCGCGAAACCAATTGGCAATCCCGGCTGGATCAGCTACAGAAGATGCTCTCGACCCTCGAAACTTAATCGCCCTCTGAAACTGATGCGCCGTCTATTTCTTACCTCCATCGTCCTCGTCCTCACGATTGCCGCACCGGTCCGCGCGCAAACCGATCAATCCGCCGTCATCACCGACCTCAAGGGAATGCCCACGAAGGAGGGGTTCTCGGCCTTGCTGGCGCTCACCACGAACAAGAACATCTTTCAGGAATGGGTCCCGGATTTCCGCATCGCGCCTGTAAAAATCGTGAAGCGCAACACGCCGGTTCTCACGCTCATCCTCATCGCGAATCCCGGTGTCGATGGCCAGGGAATGGCACACGTCACGTACGACATCGTGATTAAGAAGCCCGACGGCAAACTCTACGCGGAGGCTCCGAACATGCCCGGATGGAACGGCAGAAAAGCGCCGGCTCCCGGCCTCGTCGAACTCGCCCGAGGCACGGTGACGATCACCATCGAGGGAGACGATCCGGCTGGCACCTACACCGTCGAGGCGACGGTTCGTGACAACGTCAAGGCTGTTGCCATCACGATGTCGCGCAAGTTCCTCGTGGAAAAGTAATCACGCGCTTCGCGGCGATGCGGCCTTGTATTGGTCGAGCGCCGCTTGATGCACGACTCGCAGCGGTTGCCCGCTTTTTTCGCTCGCCGCGCGCACGGACTCGAATTCAGGCGCGACTTGAATCACGTCGCCGCTGCGAAGCCCGACTTTGATGGTGATTTCGCCGAACGGCGTCTGCACCTTCTCGAATCGCCGGTCGAGCTTGAACCGGTTTACCTGCTCGAACCGAAGGCCGAATGAAGTCGTCTCGCTGAAAATCACGCCGGCGATTCTTGTGACAGCATCGCTGTGGCAGAGCGCGGTGAGCAGCACGCCCGGACGGTTCTTCTTCATCTGGATCGGCGTGAAAAAAACGTCGAGCGCACCGGCGGTGAGGAGCTTGTCCAGCAACGCGCCGGTGATCTCCGGCGAGAGATCGTCGATGTTCGTTTCGATGCGCGTGATCGTGTCGGTGTCGTAGCTGTGGCCGGGGTCTGAAATCCCGGCCACAACGTCGAGGTCGCCGAGCACCGCTCGGAGCACATTCGGGCGCGTCCGGCCTTTTCGCGATCCGAGGCCGTAGCCGACCTTCGCGATCTTCATGCGCGGCATCGGGCCAAACGAAGCGGCGAACTCCGCGATGATTCCCGCGCCTGTGGGCGTGATCATTTCGAAATTCTCCTCGCACTGTGTGAGGGAGATGCCTTTCAGAATCTCGAGCGTCGCGGGAGCGGGCACCGGGAAACGTCCATGCGCCGTGTCGGTCCAGCCGCGGCCATCCTGCAACTCGCCGGCGAAGACCTTTTCGATGCCGAGCTGCTCGATGCCGGCACACGCGCAGACAACGTCTGCGATCGAATCGAGACCACCGACTTCGTGGAATTGGACCACCTCGGGAGTGACGCCGTGGATCTTTCCCTCCGCAACCGCGATGCGCTGAAAAATGCCGAGCGCATGCTGCTTCACGAAAGCAGACAGATCGCTCTTCTCAATCAGCGCCCGAATCTCCGCATGGGAGAGTCCATGCTCGTGTTCGTGCCCGTGGCAATCGCCGTGTGAATGCCCGTGCTCATGTCCATGATGGTGCTCGTGATGCTCGTGGTGATGATGCTCCTCCTTCTCATCGTGCGCATGCGAATGATGCTCGCATTCCGCATTCCGCGTTCCGCATTCCGCATTCTCCCTGTGCGTCGCGCCTTCGTGGATGCTGAATTTCACGCCCTCGATCTCCTGCTGCTGCTTGCGCTCGAAGTGCATGTGAAAGTCGCCGATTTCGAGTTTGGAGAGTTCCCACTCGAAAGTGGACGGCTTCACGCCGAGATCGGTGAGCGCACCGACGGTCATGTCGCCGCTGATGCCTGAGAAACAATCGAGAAAGAGAACGCGCATGGCGGGAAGGTAAGTTCACGCTTGCGCGGGACAAGCGAAAATCGAGAATCGGCAGACCGATGGAAGAAACCAACGACTTGATCGAGACACGGCGGCAGAAGCTCCAATCCCTGCGCGACAAAGGCGTGGAGCCTTTCGGCGGGAGATTCGACGTGAGCGGAACCGTCGGGGAAATCCGCGCGCGGTTCGCCGAGGGCAACGCCGAGCGCGTGGCCGGACGCATCACCGCGCATCGCGACATGGGCCGGAGCCACTTCGTCGATGTCACCGACGCGACCGGGCGCATCCAGATTTTTCTGCACGCGAAAGAAATCGGGCTGGAGCAGTTCGAGATTTTCAAACTGCTCGATCTTGGCGATTTCGTCGGCGTCGAGGGCGAGGCGTTCGTCACGAAAACCGGCGAGCCGTCGATTCGGGTGAAAGCTTTCACCGTTCTCTCAAAGGCGCTGCGCCCAATGCCGGACAAATGGCACGGCGTCGCCGATGTGGAGATCAAATACCGCCAGCGCTACCTCGATCTCCTCGCGAACCCGGAGTCGAAGGCGGTCTTTTTGAAGCGCATCGCGATCGTGCGCGAGATCCGCGACTTCCTCCAAGCGCGCGGATTTCTGGAGGTCGAGACACCCATGATGCAAACGGTCGCGGGAGGCGCGGCGGCGCAGCCGTTCAAGACACACCACAACGCGCTCGGGCTCGATCTTTACCTCCGAATCGCGCCGGAGCTTTATCTGAAGCGGCTGCTGGTCGGCGGGTTCGACAAGGTGTTCGAGTTGAACCGCAATTTCCGCAACGAAGGCATCTCGCGCCGTCACAACCCGGAGTTCACGATGCTCGAAGCGTATTGGGCCTACGCGGATTTCGAACTGATGGCGGAGCTGGTCGAGGAGCTGGTCTGTCATCTTGCGGAGAAGGTCTGCGGCTTGCTCAAGATCGAGCATCGCAACGCCGACGGGAACGTCACGCGCACGATTGACCTTACGCGTCCGTGGCGGCGTGCGCGCTACCACGATCTTGTGCGCGAGGTCGCGGGCTTGGATTGGTTCGAGTTGAATACGAAACAGCGGCGCGAGAAGTGTCGCGAGCTTGGCGTCGAGACGCATCCCGAGATGGCCGACTTCGAAGTGACACAGCATGTTTTCGAAAAGCTGGTCGAGGAGAAAACCTTCAATCCACTCTACGTGACGCACTGCCCGAAGGAACTGGTGCCGCTCGCGAAGCAAAACCAAAACGATTCATCGGTCGTCGATGTGTATGAACTCGTGATCAACGGCCAGGAGATTTCGCCCGGCTATTCCGAACTCAACGATCCGATTGTCCAGCGCGAGCGGCTGACGCATCAGGCCGGCGAGGAGAAACAAAACATCGACGAAGACTTTCTCACCGCGCTGGAACACGGCATGCCTCCGGCGGGCGGCATCGGCATCGGCATCGACCGGCTCGTGATGATGCTCACCGGCGCGGAGTCGATCCGCGACGTGATCCTCTTCCCGCACTTGAAGCCTAAGTAATTTAACCGCAGAGACGCGGAGGCGCGGAGCTTTTGAAATACATCCTTCTCTGTGCCTTTATGTCTCCGCGTTGAAAACAAAACCTTCCATCTACCCGGCGGGCGCGACGAACGCGAACTGGTTCAGCTTGTTCAACGCCGTCTCGTTCCAGATCTCGCTCGGTTCGCCGATGATCCTGTACGCGAAATCGCTCGGGGCGACTGCGACGGTGCTCGGCATCGTCGCAGCGATGGGACCGCTGCTGACGACCGCGCAGATTCCGGCGGCGCGCCATCTGGGGCGGATTGGTTATCGCCGCTTCGTTCTCATGGGCTGGGGATCGAGGACGATCTTCATTTTCCTGATCGCAGCCGTGCCCTTGATGGCGTTCTTGAACAACCTCGGAAAAATCGCGGTCGTCGTGTTTTCGCTTTTCGTTTTCAATCTGCTGCGCGGCATCTCGTCCGGGGCGTGGCTGCCGTGGCTCACGGACTTGATTCCGCAGGATGTCCGAGGACGATTCCTCTCGCGCGACCAACTCTTCATGCACGTCGGAAGCCTGGTGGCGCTGATGCTTTCGGGACTGATTCTTCACGGAAATGCACACCCATGGCAGTTCTCGCTGGTGTTCGTCATCAGCGCATGCGGCGGTGTGGCTAGCCTGCTTTTCCTGAATCGCATTCCCGACATTCCGGCACACGAGACGATCAACAAATCGAACATGCGGGTGCCGTGGCGGGAGATCGTGGCCTATCCGCCGTTTCTCCGGCTGGTGATTTTCAACGGCTTGTTCGCATTCACGGCGGGCAGCCTCGGTGTGTTCACGGTGGCCTTCTTGAAAGCGCGGATCGGCTACAGCGAGAGCCGTATTCTGTATCTTACGACGCTGACGTTTGTGGGAGCCTTGATGACCCTGCCGTTGATCGGTCGCGTGCTGGATCGCATCGGGAGCAAACCGATCCTTCGGCTGTCGCTTGCGGTTTATGCGCTGATCGTTCTCGCATGGGCGCTGCTGGCCTCGGGCGTGATCGCGCCGTCGCTCATTCTGATTGCCGGGCTGCACTTCGCCGCCGGGATCGCGGGGCCGAATTTCAATCTCGCGAATGTGCGCATCACGATGAACACGATGCCGCAAATGGGGCGCAGTCATTTCTTCGCGATCTTCAGCGTGATCTCGAGCCTGATGCTCGGCCTCGGTCCGTTGTTATGGGGCATTTGTCTCGATGCGATCGGCGCGCATCGCACGGCATGGGGAGCACTGGAGTGGAACAAGTTCAGCATTTTCTATTTTTCATTGCTCGCGCTGAACGTGGCGACGCTGTTCCTGGCCGCAGCTTTGCACGAGCAGCCGATGCACGGCGCGCGGGTCGATCCGCGCGACACCATGTTCCAGGCGAGCTTGAAACGGCTCTCGCGCTTTTGGCAGCGTTGAGCGGGCAGGACCGCTGGAGATATGGAGCAATGGAGTGTTGGAACTTCGCCGGTCGTGCGCTACTCCATTACTCCACCATTCCATCACTCCATGCCTTTTACCCTTTTCCTCGCACTCCGGTATCTGAAGCCGAAGCGCACTTTTGTTTCGATCATCACCTTGATCTCGGTGCTCGGTGTCACGCTCGGCATCACGGTGCTGATCCTCGTGATCTCGGTAATGACCGGCTTCGACCAGGAGCTGCGTCGCAAAGTGCTCGGCTTCGAGCCGCACGTGGTCGTGAGCAACAGCGGCATCCTGCAAGACTGGCGCGGCCTCACGAAAACCATCGCCAAAACGCCGGGCGTCGTCGCCTCCGCGCCGTTCGTTCAGGGGCCGGTGATTGCAGAGCGCGAAGGTCACATCGCGACGCCGGTCATGCGTGGCATCGACCCGGATGCGGAGCAGCAGATCACCGATTTGAAGAGCATCATCAAACAGGGCGAGTTTGATTTGAGCGGCGATTCCGTCGTGCTTGGTTACGAGCTTGCCGGCGAACTCGGCGTGCGCGTCGGCGACAAGATCACGCTCGAAGGGCCGGGCAACCTCAAGAGCATCATCAACGAGATCAAGAAAGAGGGCGACGAGGCGAACTCGAAGAAGGTCTCCGACTTGAAGAATGAACTCGTGATGCCGGCGGAACTTACCGTCACAGGCATTTTCATTTCCGGCCGGTATGTCTATGACTCGAACATCCTCTTTGTGCCGCTGCACATCGGGCAGGAGCTTTACTCGCTCGAGGACGGCGTGCATGGCATCTCGGTCCGCACCACCGAGGCATACCGCGCCGAGGAGGTGAAGCGGGCTCTCAATGCGTTGCTGCCCAACGAAGCCTACGCCGAGACGTGGATCGACCGGAACCGCAACCTGTTCGACGCGATCCGGCTCGAGCGCAACGTCATGTTTTTTCTGCTGCTGTTCATCATCATCGTCGCGGCGTTCGGCATCATGAACACGCTCATCACCGTGACCGTGCAGAAGACGCGCGAGATCGGCATCATGAAAGCGCTCGGCGCGAACACCTGGCAGATCGTCTGGGTGTTTCTGGCGCAGGGAATGGTCGTCGGTTTCTTCGGAAACGTCACCGGTCTCGCGCTCGGCATGGCGCTCATCCGCTGGCGCAATGAATTCAAGGACTGGCTCGGCAGCGTGCTCGGCATCCAGATTTTTCCGGCAACGGTCTATCAGTTCAGCGCGATCCCGGCGGAGGTCGTTCCGCGCGACGTGGCGATCATCTGCGTGAGCGCGTTTCTGATCTGCTCGCTGGCGGCGTTGATCCCGGCCTGGTTCGCCGCGAGGCTTGATCCCGTGAAGGCGCTGCGATACGAATAGCAACCGTCACCCACATTTTCGTTTCTGAGCACCTGATTCAAATTCTTCAACATGCCTTCATTCGACATCGTCTCCGAGGTGGACAAACAGGAAATCGACAACGCCATCAACCAGGCGCGCAAGGAACTCGCCGCGCGATTTGATTTCAAAGGCAGCACCGCTTCTGTCGAATATGAAAAAGATGCGATCAAACTTGCGGCCGAGGACGCGAGCCGGCTGAAGGGTTTGTTCGACATCGTGATCGCGAAGCTGGCGAAGCGGAACGTCGATCTCCGCAACATCGACCGCAAAGACCCGGCGATCTCCTCGATCGGTCACGCGACGCAGGAACTTACCGTCAAACAGGGACTGGAAGGCGACAAGGCAAAGGAAATCATCAAGGCAATCAAGGCCGGGAACTTCAAGGTGCAATCCGCGCTGCAGGACCGGCAGATTCGC
The DNA here is from genome assembly GCA_963751395.1 of uncultured Verrucomicrobiae bacterium. Classification (GTDB taxonomy): domain Bacteria; phylum Verrucomicrobiota; class Verrucomicrobiia; order Chthoniobacterales; family Chthoniobacteraceae; genus CAVVUC01. The sequence goes on from CAVVUC010000003.1 coordinate 225,095, forward strand.
GTGACGGGCAAAAAACGCGACGACTTGCAGGCCGTGATCCAGTTCTTGCGCGGGAAGGATTTCGGTGTCGCGCTCAATTTCACCAACTTCCGCGAGTAGTGATAACCTTTTCCAATCCAGAGCCGAACATTCTGGCGCTCGAAGGTGAAATCGACCTGCACGGATCGCCCGAGGTCCGCGAGGCGCTTGCTCCGATGATCGAGAGGAAAACAGCACGCCTCCTCATCGATCTCGGTGGCGTCTCCTACATGGACAGCTCCGGCCTCGCGGTCTTCATCGACGCGATGCAGCACGTGCAATCCTACGGCGGTCAGTTGGCGCTGTTCGGTCTTCGCGAGAGCGTGCGGAACATTTTCCACATCGCCCGTCTCGATCAGGTCTTCCAGATATTTCCGGACAAAGCCGCCGCGTCGAAGGCTTAGCCGACGGTTTTGGATGGCCGGATTCCTCGCTTGATTTGGGGTGGTTCGCCCGTAAGGTTTCGCCCCTATGCACGACCGCAGCAAGACCGGCAACCAGGAACTTCTCGCACCAGGCGATTCATTTCTGCGGAGGCATCTCGGCCCCGGCGATGAGGAGGTGGGCTCGATGCTCGGCACGATCGGGTTCGACTCGTTGGATGCTCTTATCGATGCGACCGTTCCGGCGCAGATCCGGCTTCAGCGACCCCTCGATCTGCCGGCGGCAAAGGGCGAGCACGAGACGCTGAACGAACTGCGATCCATCGCGGCAAAGAACAAGGTGTTCCGCTCCTTTATCGGACAGGGTTACAGTGGCACGATCACGCCTCCGGTGATTCAGCGGAACATCCTCGAGAACCCCGGCTGGTACACCGCCTACACGCCTTACCAGGCCGAGATCGCGCAGGGGCGGCTTGAGGCGCTGCTCAACTTCCAGACGATGGTCACCGACCTCACCGGACTCGACATCGCCAATGCCTCCCTTCTCGACGAGGGCACTGCCGCTGCCGAAGCGATGGCCATGTGCCACGCCGTGCGCAAGAACGCCGGCGCAGAGACCATCTTCGTTTCGGAAAATTGCCACCCGCAGACGATCGAAGTGATCGCGACGCGTGCGAAGCCGCTCGGCATCACCGTCGTCGTCGGCAACGAAAGCGAGTTCAAACCCGATGCGAAAGTTTTCGCCGTGCTGCTCCAATATCCCGACACCTTCGGCACGATCCGCGACTACGCCGCATTCATTGAACAAATCCACACTGCGGGTGGCCTCGCGATTGTCGCGGCGGATATTTTGAGTCTCACCCTCATCAAACCGCCGGGAGAGTTCGGCGCGGATGTCGCCGTGGGCAGCACCCAGCGATTCGGTGTGCCGCTCGGCTACGGCGGGCCGCACGCGGCTTACTTTGCGACCCGCGACGCTTTCAAACGCCACATGCCGGGACGCCTTATCGGCATCTCTCACGACGCGCAGGGCAACCCGGCGTACCGTCTCGCCCTGCAGACGCGCGAGCAGCACATCCGCCGTGACAAGGCCACGAGCAACATCTGCACGGCGCAGGTGCTCCTCGCCGTCATCGCTTCGATGTATGCCGCTTATCACGGCCCTGCCGGATTGAAACGGATCGCACGCCGCACTCATTTGTTCGCAGCGATGCTCGCGCAAGGCCTGGAGCAACTTGGCTACGATGTGAAGCCCGGGCCGTTCTTCGATACTGTCTGCGTGAGACTGGGCGCCGTGCGCGCAGATGAGATCATGGAGATCGCGACAGAGAACCGTATCAATCTTCGCAAGGTCGGCGATCACAGCATCAGCATTTCGGTCGATGAAACCACGGATGATCTGCAAGACCTTTTCCGCATTTTCAACGGCGAGCCTGCGCACGACCTTACGGTTCAGACCCTCGCGAACGAGGTTGATGCCGATTTTCCCGCGGACATCGCGCGCACGAGCGGGTTCCTGACGCATCCGGTTTTCAACAAGCATCACACCGAAACCGAGATGCTGCGCTACCTCCGCCGGCTCGAATCGAAAGACCTTTCGCTCACCACCTCGATGATCCCGCTGGGCTCCTGCACCATGAAGCTGAACGCCACGGCGCAGATGATGCCGGTCACCTGGCCGGAGTTCGGGCGGCTGCATCCCTTCGCGCCGGAGGAGCAGGCGGAAGGCTATCGGCTCTTGTTCAGCCAGCTCGAAAAATGGCTGGCCGAGATCACCGGGTTCGCCGGAGTTTCGCTTCAGCCGAATGCCGGCTCGCAGGGCGAATATGCGGGGCTCCTGGCGATCCGCGAATATCACGCCAGCCGCGGCGAGAGCCATCGCAACGTCTGCCTGATCCCGACAAGCGCGCACGGCACCAACCCTGCAAGCGCGGTGATGGCGGGATTCCGCGTCGTTCCGGTGCAATGCGTGAGCGAAGGCGACATCGATCTCGCCGACCTGCGCGCGAAGACCGAAACCCACCGCGACGACCTCGCCTGCCTCATGGTCACCTACCCTTCGACGCACGGCGTTTTCGAGGAAACGATCCGCGAGATCTGCGAGATCATTCATTCGCAGGGCGGGCAGCTTTACATGGACGGGGCAAACATGAATGCGCAAGTCGGCCTGTGCCGTCCCGGCGACATCGGAGCCGACGTGTGCCACCTCAATCTGCACAAGACCTTTTGCATCCCGCACGGCGGCGGAGGCCCCGGAGTCGGGCCGATCGGCGTCGCGAGTCATCTCGTTCCTTTTCTCCCAAAACCGAATGGCAAAGCGGGCCAGGTGTCGGCGGCCCCGTGGGGAAGCGCGTCGATCCTCGTGATTCCGTGGGTTTACATTCGCATGATGGGCGGCGACGGGCTGACCGAGGCGACCAGGATCGCGATCCTGAACGCGAACTACATCGCACGCCGGCTCGAACCGTTTTTCCCGGTGCTCTACAAAGGGGCGAAGGGACTGGTGGCGCACGAGTGCATCCTCGATTTGCGGAACTGGAAAACGGTCGGCATCGAAGTCGAGGATGTCGCCAAGCGGCTCATGGACTACGGCTTTCACGCCCCGACGATTTCGTGGCCGGTCCCCGGCACGATGATGATTGAGCCGACCGAGAGCGAATCGAAGGACGAACTCGACCGGTTTTGCGACGCGCTGATTGCCATTCACGCAGAAATGAAAGCCATCGAATCCGGAGCCGCCGATTCCAAGAACAACCTGCTCAAGAACGCGCCGCACTCGGCAGCGGTGGTGACCGGCGATAAATGGGACCGCCCTTATTCGCGCGAGGCCGCCGCGCACCCCGCGCCCTGGACGCGCGAGCACAAGTTCTGGCCTGCTGTCGGGCGCATCGACAACGTCTATGGCGACCGGAATCTGGTCTGTTCGTGCTCGCCGATGGAGACCTCCTCGCAATAGAGATTCTTCGCGAAAACTGCGAAAGATTGGCAGCCGGTCTGCATTTTGCTTTTTGCAGGATCAATGGATTGGCTCAAAAGCAATCAGGACATTTACGTCATCTCCTCTGTCGGCCTCGGAATTTCCGTGCTGATCTCCTTGATCCGCGGACAATACAAGGCGCGGCGCACGACCGAGGAGTCGTTGCGCGACGCGCAGGTTCTTCTGCAAACAAGGGAGCAGGGCTACCTCGAAATGGAATCGAAGCTGCGCGAAGACCGGAAGCAGTTCGAGGATTCCGAGAAAAAGCTGCGGGAGCAGCAGGAACAGCTTCGCGATTGTGAGAAGCGACTGGGTTTTCAGACCGAGACGCTGCGGGAGGTCGAAAACAAACTGAACCTCCACATCGAACACAATCCAATGGCGCTGGTGGAGTTCGACTCCAATTTTTCCGCAACGGCATGGAACCCGGCGGCGGAGAAACTTTTCGGGTACACAAAGAGCGAGGCGATCGGCCACAACATCCTCAACCTGATCGTGCCGCATGCCTCCCGCAAAAAGGTGCAGGATGTCTGCGTCGATTTGATGACTGGGAAAGGCGGCCTGCGGAGCGCGTTTGAGAACGTGACCAAGAGCGGGAACCGCATCAACTGCGAGTGGTCGAATGCCCCGGTGCGCGACACCGAAGGCAACATCGTCGGCGTGGCCTCTCTCTGCCAGGACATCACGGAACGCCAGCGCGTTGCGTCGGAGATCGGGAACCTCGCCGCATTCCCGAGACTGAACCCAAATCCAGTGATGCAGTTTGCAGCCGACGGCAAACTTGTTTACTTCAACGATGCCGCCCAGCAGATGGCCAGGTCCGTCGGCAAGGAAACCATCGCTGAAATCCTGCCCGAGGATACCGTTGAGATCGTCAAAGAATGCATCGCGACCGGCAACGACAAGTTGAAACGCGAAACCAAGATCGGCAACCGCACCATCTCGTGGTCGTTTTTCCCGATCGCCGAACTCCGCAGCGTGCATTGCTACGCATCGGAAATCACCGACCGGCTCAATCTCGAGCAGCAGTTGCGTCAATCGACCAAGATGCAGTCGGTCGGCCAGCTCGCCGCAGGCGTTGCGCATGATTTCAACAACATCCTCACGATCATCCAGGGGCATTCCGAGTTGATTTCGTCCAAGGAGAAATTCACCCCCAACGGTGTGGAATCGCTCGGTCAGATCACGATGGCAGCCGAACGCGCCGCGAAACTCACCCAGCAGTTGCTCACCTTCGGACGCAAACAGTTCATGCAGGTCGAGGCGCTCGACTTGAACGAAGTCATCAAGCGCGTGACACAGATGTTGCGCCGCGTGCTGGGCGAGAATATCACCCTGCGGACCAACCTCACCTCGCGCCTTCCTGCGATCGAAGCCGACCCGACGATGATGGAACAGGTCATCATGAACCTTGCTGTCAACGCCCGCGATGCGATGCCGAACGGCGGCTCGCTCATCATCGGCACCGTGCCGGTGAACGTGACGCGGGGTTACGTGGATCTCAACCCGGAGGCGAAAGAGGGATCGTTCATTTCATTGAGCGTGAGCGACAACGGCACTGGAATCGAACCGGACAAACTCAGCAAACTTTTCGAGCCGTTCTTCACGACCAAGGAGGTCGGGAAAGGAACCGGTCTGGGACTGGCGACCGTGTACGGCATCGTCAAGCAGCACCAGGGGTGGATCGAGGTCGAGAGCGAACTGGGCAAGGGAACCACCTTCAAAATCTTCCTCCCGGCCAACGTAAAGGCAGTCGCCGCAAAGAGCGAAAAAGTGGCCCCGCAGCAGGTGCGCGGCGGCAACGAAACCATCCTGCTCGTCGAAGACGAACCCGGCGTCCTCACGCTCGCCCGGGGTGTGCTCAAGTCCTACGGCTATGACGTCCTCGAAGCGAACTCGGGCGTGGATGCGCTGCGGGTTTGGGCGCAATTCGACACGCGCATCGACCTGCTTCTCACCGACATTGTCATGCCGGGAGGCATCTCCGGCATCGAGCTGGCGAAAAAACTGCGGCGCGAAAAACAGGGCCTCAAAGTCGTTTACAGCAGCGGCTACAGCGTCGAGGTCGCAGGCCAGGACTTCGGACTGCGCGAAGGCATGTCATTTCTCAAGAAGCCGTATCAGCCGCAGAAGCTCGCGCAGATGGTCCGCGAATGCCTCGACTCGAAGGCGTGAGAAAAGCGGCACACGTTTAACATCGCGGAAGCGAGTTTCGGGCTGGCATTTCACGTGAGACTGCATAAGGTGTCGCACGTTACAAAGCTCGTCCCATCGGTGAAAACTGTCGCTCTGCTCCTTGCCATTCTCTTCGCGCACGAGGCTTTTGCCGAAAACGAGAAGCTGCTTGCGCTGCTGCAACAGGGAGACGTTCAGTTCAGCCATCACCAACCGCGTTTGGCGCTCACGGCTTTTCAAGAGGCGGAAAGGATCGATCCGAACCGCTTGGACGTGCTTCTCCGGCTCTCGCAGCAGCACAGCAATCTGATCGCCGATGCGAAAAGCCCCGCCGACGCGCAGCGCTCCGCCGAGTTGTCGCTCAGCTACGCAAAACGCTCCGTGGAAATCGCGAAGGACAACGCAAAGGCGCACCTCGCGCTGGCGGTTGCCTACGGACGGCTCGCTGAATTTGTGAACAACAAGACGAAGCTCGAGTACTCGAAGATCATCAAAACGGAGACGCTCAAGTCCATCGTGCTCGATCCCACCGACGACTACGCCTATCATGTGCTCGGGAGATGGAACTACAGCATCGCGAATCTCAATCCCGTGCTGAAATTCATGGCGAAGTGCATTTACGGCGGCGTTCCAGTCGCCTCAAACGAGGAGGCTGTGCGCTACTTCAAGCACGCCATCGAGATCGCGCCGCAGCGCATCATTCACCACCAGGAACTTGCGCGCACTTACTTCGCCGACGGCCGGAGAGAACTCGCGCGCAAAGAATGGCAGAGCGTCCTGGAGCTTCCCGCTTTTGATGCGCAGGATGAAAAGGCGCAGCGCGAAGCGAAGGAATCCCTCAAGATTTGATCCGCGTCAGCGCCGGATCGCCAGCGCGAGCCAGCCAGCGAGCAGACAAACACCACCAATCGGCGTGACAGCGCCGAGCCAGCGAATGCCCGTGAACGCAAGCGCATAAAGGCTTCCGCTGAAAACGAGGACGCCCAGGAAAATCATCACCCAGCTCAAGATCGGGAGCGGATTCCTGCTCGCGACGAAAAGCAGGACCGCCGCGTGGACAAGATGGTAGTGCGCCGCCTTTTCCCAAATATCGAGCGTCCCGTTCTGAAGCAGAGTTCCCTTCAAGCCGTGCGCGCCGAACGCGCCCAGCGCAACGGCAAGGAAACCGAGGATGGCGGCAATGCGAAATGCGGTGGAATTTAGCATCCAGGTTTTACCATTTAGGATTTGTTGCAGAGAGCATCGCTGAAAGTCTTAAATGCCAAATGCCAAATCCCAAACCCTAAATTGATGGACTGGAACAACTGGATCCCGCAAGAGCGCGCCAACCTTTGCTTCATCCTGAAGGATGAGCGGCTCCTCCTCATCCGCAAAAAGCGCGGCCTTGGCGCGGGCAAGATCAACGCGCCCGGAGGCAGGCTGGAGCCGGGCGAGACCGCGCTTGAAGCGGCGATTCGCGAGACCCTCGAAGAGGTTGGCGTCGTTCCGCACGCGCCCTCGTTGCGTGGCGAACTTTTCTTTCAATTCGCGGACGGCTACAGCCTTCACTGCGCCGTTTTTCTCGCGCTCGACTGCGAGGGCGAGCCGGTCGAGACCGTCGAGGCTGATCCGTTCTGGTGCGGGATCGACGACATCCCGTTCCATGAAATGTGGGCCGACGATGCGCACTGGCTGCCGTTGATGCTCGATGGGAAAAACTTCCGCGGCTACTTCAACTTCGACGGCGAAACCATGCTCGAACATCGCATCGAGATCGGACCGTTATGAACCGTCGCGTCATCATCGCCGGTTGCGGCTTTGTCGGGCACGCCGCAGCCAGACTCTTTCACGAAGCAGGTTGGGAGGTCATCGGCATCACGCGGTCTGAGGAATCGGCGCGACGGCTTTCCCCGGAACCCTATCGCGTTCTCGCATGCGACATTACCGACCGCGCCGTTCTCGCACGGGCAAATCTTCCAGACGCCGATGCGGTGATCGATTGCGTGAGTGCCGGCGGCGGCGGAGCGGAGGAATACCGTCGCATCTATTTTGAGGGCGCGAGAAATTTGATCGAACTGCTGCATCCCAGGAAACTCCTCTTCACAAGCAGCACGTCCGTGTATGCCCAGGACGATGGCTCGTGGTGTTCCGAGGAAAGCCCCGCGGAACCGACACGCGACACGGGCCTGGTGCTGCGCTCGACCGAAGATCTCGTGCTCGCCGGCGGCGGCATCGTTGCGCGACTCGCCGGAATTTACGGCCCGGGACGCTCGATGTTGATTCGCCGGTTTTTCGACGGCAGCGCGGTCATCGAGGGCGACGGGGCGCGTCACATCAATCAGATTCATCGCGACGACGCGGCGGCTGCGCTGTTTTTCTTGGTCGAGCGCGTTCTGCCTTCCGGCATTTACAATGTGGCCGACGATTCCCCGACCCGACAGGTGGACTTGTATCGTTGGCTTGCGGAGCATTTCGACAGACCGCTTCCGCCCGCCGGCCCGATCGACACAAATCGCAAACGCGGAGTCACGGACAAGCGTGTGAGCAATGCCAAGCTGCGCAGTCTCGGCTGGCAGCCGAAGTTCCCGTCGTTCCGGGACGCGATCGAGCGCTCGTCGTTCTAAACCGCCTCCTCCCGGCACGGGACGAGGATCGCGTCCTTCATCCCGTGCAACAGCTTTTTGTCCGCCGGACAGACCGTGGCCAGGACGCCGCTAAGTTCTGCTTTGCCGTCGATGACGAAGTAATACGGACAGAGCCGCACGCGGCCTTGCATGGTGCGAATCGCGTTCGACTCGCGGTCGAAATAGGGGTGTTCGACGAGACGGCCTTTGTGGAAGCGCTGCAGGATGTAAGGGTGGGAGTCGAACTGCTGGAGCGCGTGTTCGATCGCCGCACGCCATTCATGATGCGGCATGTCCTGCGCGAGCGAGACGCCGCGGCTTCCCCAGGCGAGTTCCGAGAATCCGCTGATTTTCAAAATGAGATCGCGATGCTTCTGGCTGAATTCACCGACCTCGCGCCAGTCGTTGATTTCGAGACCGGGAATCACGGCATGCTGCGGAAGCGGCGTCGGATCGACGATCCACGTGTAGGGGATGACTTCCTGCAATTTGAGCCAGTGCCGTTCTCCCAATTCGCGCCTCCAGAATTCGCGCAGCGGACGCATCCAGAAAAGAGCGAACCACATTTTCTCCTCGAGGTACGGCTTGAAAGGCGGCGTGACTTGCACATCGCCCGCCAGCACTGACTCCATGAGCTTTGGCGCTGACGCGATATTCGGCAGATCGAACAGCTCAAAGAAGCGGTAGGCCAATTGCGGAATGCGGATTGCGGATTGCGGAAAGTTGTAATTTTCTGCGTCCACGACGCGGACCGGTGCCTCATCCTTCCGCATTCCGCATTCCGCCTTCCGCAATTCCCCTGTCAGCCATTCCATCTCAGGCTTGTAAGTCGCGGCTTCCTGGGAAATGACGATGTCGCCTTCCGGCAGAATTGAACGAAAGCCATCAATCATCCCGCGCCCGCCGCCGATGACGGGCGAGCCAAGGTGCTGGTAAGTTTGGTTGAGCCACGCGGTCAGCCCGATCCCGCCGGGAACCGTATCGAGTTCGGCGATCGTGAAGCCTTTTTCCGTGAGAACGATGTCGGGCCGGATGACGCGCGGCAGATCTTCGCGGAATTTCTTCTGGCGTGCAAATTCCACCAGTTCACGCGGCTTGCCCCGGTCGAGATAATCGGCGATCCAGCCGGGCTGCTTGCCCGCGATGCTCAGTTGGTAAAGCTGATTGCAGGCGCGGGTGAACAGATTCAGGCGGTAGCCAAGCTTTTCGAGTTCGTCGATGAATTCGCCTTCGAGTGGAAAAGCCTCCGGTGAAATCAGCCAGTCCTTCTCGGCGAACAGCCCTTCGGCCGGCACTGCGTTCCGAATGGCCGCCACTTTGTCCAGTTGATTGGTCAACATTGCCCCCAACTTAGCACGTTGCAATGTCGTGTCATTCCGAGGCGTTCACAAAACCGGTTTTTGCCGGCGTCGGCAATAATGGTTTCCAATCGGAGGGACGAGCTCTGCGAGTCCCTGGCTTCTCGAGTGTGGGACTCGTGGAACTCGGCCCTCCGATGACATCATTGGCAGCGCAGCGAGGAATCCCTCGAGCCATGCCAGGAGCCGCTTGAGGGATTCCTCGCTGCGCTCGGAATGACAAGCTCCTTTGTGAAGTTGCACTGCATTGGCTGCTGCCTTTATCAGATCAAAAGCTTCAGGGCCTTGCGGACGAGGTCCTCGCTGGTGCCTCCGCTGCCCGCTGCCAGGGCTTGTTTCACCGCCTTGTGGGCATCGACCTGCTTGTAGCCGAGCGAGATGAGCGCCAGCACGGCATCGTTGACTTCGGTTTCCTGCGCGGTCGGCGCGTGGCCTGCGCTTGCCGCTTCCCATGCCGCTGCCACGCCGACTTTGTCCTTCAGTTCGAGGACGATGCGCTCGGCGGTTTTTTTGCCAAGCCCGCTGATTTTCGAGAGCGAAACGACGTCGCCACTCACGACGGCGGCTTTGAAACTGGTCACACTCATGCCGCTCAGGACCGCCAGCGCCAGCTTTGGACCGATGCCTGAAACGTGATTCACGAGCAGTCGGAACAAGTCGCGCTCGGCCACGCTCATGAAGCCGTAGAGCAGATGGGCATCCTCGCGCACAACGAGGTGCGTGAGGATTTTAATCGCCGATCCGATCGCGGGCAGTTTGTCGAAACTCGACAGCGGGATGAACACCTGATAGCCCACACCATGCACCGCGACGACGATTTGCGTCGGCAACGCTTCGACGAGTGAGCCGTCCAGAAAGGTGATCATCCGGGGAACAATATGTTCAAAGTCCAAACTGCAAAGTGCAAAGTTGCCATCGCACTCTGGCTGGCGGCGGCGGGCTGCTGCCTGGGTCAGGCTCCGGAGCAATGGCGCGTCGTGCTCGCGCCGAAATTCCTGCGTCCCGAAGTGACCGAGCCGATCCCCAATGCGCAGCGCACCGTTCTCGCGGCGGCGTATCTCGACGGCGACGAGCCTGTTTATTTTGCGCGCAAGCAGTTCGACGCGCTGAACGTGACGTTCGAGCAGTTCATGGGGAAATCGCGGGCGAACGCGGCATCCAAAAAACTGAAGGTGGAGTTTGTGCGCAACGCCAAAAAGGTCATCGAATGCGCGAGAGTCACTTCCGAGGATCCACTCACGGCGACCTTCGTATTGTCGCCGGATTTTCCAAAAAAATTCGCCGACACACTTGGTCCCAAGATTCTCGTCGCGATCCCGAACCGCTACACGATCTACGCTTTCCCAGCGCTGGCCGCCGACTACAAAAGCTACGCGCCAGCAATCCTCAGCGCCTATCACGAATCCGCCCATCCCGTGAGTCTTGAGGTATTCGAAGTAAGCCGCGACGGAATCAAGGCCATGGGCGAATACGAAGAGCCGTAGTCGCACGAGCGAAGTCGTTCCCGAAGTTCCGGCCTGCGCGGAAAGCGCTGCTAAAGCAACCCGCGCCTGCGGAAGTCGCCGAGATTCCCGCCGGAGGATTGCTGGATGAGATCGACGGTAAATTTCAGCAGGCAAACCTCCCAAGCGTCGTCCACGCCCTGAATGATCGCGCTGAGCGGCTCTTCCGACTGCGTGACGTTGTTGCGCACACGGTCGAGCGCCTCCGCCATCGAGCTTTGCACGATCTTTTCCTCGATGTCCGTTTTGCGGAACTGAAACCCGTATTTCAAAATCGCGATCTGTTCCGAGTGGTGCTCCAGCCAGTCTGCAAAGTCGCGCGCTTTCTCTCCAAACCCGTCGAGCATCAGCCGCGAGTAAGTGCCCGGAGAGACAATCTGCGGGCGCTCCGCGTGCAAGCGTCCATCGCGCACGCGCACTTCATTCACGCGATCCATCAACTCAGTGACGAGGTAGAAGCGGAAGCTCGTGTTCCCAAATGTCTCGATCCGCCGCTGCGGAGCTAGGATGACCTGCGTGTTTTCGATCGCGTATTGGAAACTGTCTTCGTTCATTGTGAGCGGCGCAAGATAGGGCCTTTCCCCTGAAGATCAAAGCAGATACCGGTCTTCCTGCCCCACCGGGAACATTTCCGCCCTGCCCCGCAGAGCGTCAGAAGTGACGGCAACCCGACAAGCGGCAGAGAGAGAGGAGTCGTTGCGCGAACAGCGGACGTCGCTCCTGGCGCAACGACCCGTCCACACGAGCCAGCCAACCCCGACGGGTAACAAGACTCCTGGCGCAGATCGCACAGATTTCGCCCCCGATGTTTCCCTTGACGATATGGACGGCATTCTCATAAAAACCTCCCTTTTCGACGAAGGCGATGGCCTCATTTTTTACAAGACAACTCTCGACCGACCCTGCGAACGGTGCGACATGTTCCCTTTCGCAATCTTGGAACCAATCAATTCACGACTCTTTCACCATTAACCAAACGATTTTTGAATGTTTAACGGACTATTCGGGCTTTTCTCCAATGACATAGGCATTGATCTAGGCACCGCCAACACACTGGTTTACGTCAAGGACCACGGCATCGTCCTTCGCGAGCCATCGGTCGTCGCGGTGCAGGCCGGCACGAGCAAGGTGCTTTCCGTTGGCGACGAAGCCAAGCGGATGCTGGGCCGCACCCCCGGCAACATCGTCGCGATCCGCCCGCTCAAGGACGGCGTGATCGCCGATTTCGAAATCACGGAGGCGATGCTGCGGCATTTCATTTCCAAGGTTCACAACCGCCGGAAAATGGTGCGTCCGCGCGTGGTCATCGCGGTTCCCTCGGGCATCACGGAAGTCGAGAAGCGCGCGGTGAAAGACTCCGCGACGCGAGCCGGGGCGCGGGAGGTTTATCTGATCGAGGAGCCGATGGCGGCGGCGATCGGCGTCGGGCTGCCCGTGCAGGACGCGGCGGGCAACATGATCATCGACATCGGCGGCGGCACGACGGAAGTCGCGTTGATCTCGCTCTCGGGCATCGTCTTTTCACGCAGCGTGCGCGTGGCGGGCGACGAGCTGGACGAGGCGATCATCCAATACATGAAGCGCGCCTACAATTTGATGATCGGCGAGCGCACGGCGGAGGAAATCAAGATCAAGATCGGCTCGGCGTATCCGATCGAGAAGGAAACCTCGATGGAAGTGAAAGGCCGCGACCTCGTGGCCGGCCTGCCGAAGACACTCACGATCACTTCGCAGGAAGTGCGCGAGGCGATGCAGGAGCCGATCTCGACCATCGTTGAGTCGGTGCGCATCACCCTCGAACGCTGCCCGCCCGAACTGAGCGCCGACCTCGTCGACCGCGGCCTGGTGCTCGCCGGCGGCGGCGCGCTGCTGCGCGGTCTCGACACGCTCTTGACGGAGGAAACCGGTCTGCCCGTGCATGTCGCGGAAGATCCATTAAGCGCGGTGGCCGAGGGCACCGGACGCGCGCTCAACGAATTGAAGTTTCTGCGTCAAGTGGCGACCTCTGACCGCCAGTGGAACCACTGAGCGAAACCGGAAACCGGAAAGCGGAAACCGGAAAGAAAGCAATGCCGCCCTCTTTCACCCAGCGATGAAAACGCCCGCGTGGCCGCAACGCCGTTTTATCTTTCCGCGATCCGCGATCCGCGATCCCCGTTGGTATGCGCCGCTATAATCTCATAGCACTCGTGGTGTTCGCGGTGGCGATCGGCGGCCTGCTGGCCATGAGTCCGCGCAACACGCAGCAGGTGAAGACGGCGTTTCTGGGAATGATCGCGCCGTTCTTGAAAACTGGTTCCTCCGTTCAGATGAGGATTCTGGCGTTGCGGGAAGGCTTGAAGACCCTGGATGAGTTGCAGGCCGACAACAAACGAATCTCCGTCGAGATCAAGGAACTCCGGGCGATCAACCAAACCCTGCGCGATCTGGAAGTGGAAAACAAACGCCTCCGTCGCGCGCTCGAATACCGCGAGCGATCCACATTTAAATTGATCCCGGCCCGCATCACAGCGCGCGACGCCAGTTCCTGGTGGAATACCGTCAAGATCGACAAGGGCTTCGCGGACGGCATCGAGCCGGACATGCCGGTGCTGACCGAGGAGGGGCTCGTGGGAAAAACGACGACGGTTGCGAAGCGCGCCTCCACGATTCTGCTGATTTCGGATGAGAACTGCAAAGTCGCCGCCATCGTCGAAGGCAAGCGCGAGCAAGGCATTGTGCGAGGCGAGCGCACCTCGACCACTTCCCTTCCGGAGGTAAGCCTCAATTTTCTTTCAAAGGGCGCCAACCTGAAACCGAACCAAAAAGTTCTCAGTTCGGGCGTTGGCGGCGTGTTTCCGTCCGGCGTGCTTCTGGGCACTGTGAAGGAATTCCAAGTGCGCGCGCTCGACGGCCATGCCACGCTCATTCCGGCGGTTGATCTCGCAACTCTCGAGGACGTGTTCGTGGTGCGAAAATGATCTTCTTCATCTTCCTCGTCATCTCGCTTTTCTTTTCGCTCGTCGCGCAACATTTCATTCCGCCGCTGCCGTGGCTTTACGGCGCGCGTGTGTTCCTCATGCCGCTCGTTTTTTTCTATGGAGCAATGGCGCTGCCGTTGTGGGCGACGCTCATTCTGTCGCTTTGTGGAGGGTTGATGTGGGACGCGCTCATTTCGCAAGTGCTGAGCACCGTCGTGCTCGACCCGCACGGCGGGCCGGCACTGATGGTTGAAATTCCCATCGGCTGGTCAATAATCCTTTATGCAATACTGGGAGCGATCATGAACGGCTTCCGTCCCTTGTTTCAGCGCGGGCGCGGCTGGATGATTCATTGCCTGATCGCCGGCCCGTTTGTCGCCTTCATGGTGTTTGCGGAATATCTCATGCTGACCTTCCGGCGCGGGGATTTCCTCTTTCCCCACATCATCTGGTGGCGCATCGCGGGAACTGGAATGGTGGGGATGATGCTCGCGCCGATCGTTTATTTCTCGCTGGATGCGATCGCTCCGACGCTTGGTTTTCAGACCCGTGTGAAAAAGAGGGAGGTCCGATGACGAAGAACCGTCCCCGCGGAGCCCGCACGGAACTGCGCGTGCATTTCATGGCGTTCGTCATCCTCTGTTGTTGCGGAGCGTTGATTGCGCGCCTTTGGTGGGTGCAGGTGGCGCGCGGCGCGATGTACACGGCGCGCATCGCCGGGCGTTCGCAGGTGACCGTCCGCATCCCATCCGTTCGCGGCGAAATTCGCGATCGCAACGGCATTCCGCTCGTGGCAAACCGTGCGAGCTACGAGGTCGATTTTTACCTGCCCGACATGGTGCGCGGCTACAAGCAGCTCGCGAAGGACCAGGGCCAGCCGGTTCCGATGCGCGAGTACAAGGAGCCGATCCGCGGCATGCTGCAAAACCTGAAGGAGCCGGACATCATCAAGATCGTCAACACCGCCGTCATTCCGCGGCTCGAAGATCTCGATCTCGCGAAGGACTACAACTCGAACCGGCTGCAAAAGCATTTCCACATCAACACGGAAGTCCCGTTCACCTATCTCGAGGACATCGACTTTCCCACGATCGCAAAATTCTCCGAGCACAACGTCGGACTGCCGGGCGTGGACATCACGATCAGGCCCGTGCGCCAGTATCTCTACGGCGCGTTCGCGGCGCACCTGCTCGGCTACGTGGGCATGCCGAGGGAATTGAACGAGCTGCCCGACATCCGCGACTACAATTTCTACCAGGCCGATTTCGAGGGAAAATCGAACATCGAACTCGCGATGGACAAGTACCTGCGCGGCACGCCGGGGGTGCGTGTCATGCAGCGCAACGTGAAGGGCGTGATCGAAGGAGAACTGCGCGTGGAGCCGCCCAAACCGGGCGCCAACGTCTATCTCACGATCGATGCGCGCATTCAGATGATCGCCGAGCAGGCGCTGCGAAAAGTCGGACGCGGCGCGGCGGTCGTCGTCGATCCGAACACCGGGGAGATTCTGGCGATGGCGTCTGTTCCCTCCTACGACCCGAACACTTTCATCCCGAGCATCTCCTCGAAAGCGTGGGATGTTTTGAACGATGACGATGCCGATCCGTTGGTCAATCGCGCCGTGAGCGCTTATCCGCCGGGGTCCACTTTCAAAATCGTGACCGCGCTTTCCGGGTTGCGGCGCGGGCTCGCGAACAAGAGCTTCAGTTGCAGCGGCAGCATCTCGTACGGCCAGCACGTCTTCCATTGTTGGATCGCGGAGAAAGGCGGCTCGCACGGCACGCTCACCCTGCCCGATGCCATCAAGATGTCGTGCAATGTTTTCTTCTACCAGTTCGGCAATGCGGCGGGCATCGACATGATTGTCAAGACCGGCGAGACCCTCGGGCTCGGCCTGCAATCCGGCATCGGACTGACCGGAGAACAGTCGGGCGTCCTTCCCGGACCCGACTGGATGAGGATTCACAGTCCGCAAGAGAAGTGGTCGCAGGATTACACGGCGAACGTCTCCATCGGCCAGGGCTACGATCTCGAGACGCCGCTTCAAAACTGCATGGTCTATGCAACCGTCGCAAACGGGGGACTTTCCTATGTATCCGCGGTTGATCAAGAAAGTCCTTACCCCCGATGGCAAACCAGTCCTCGGTGACGACGGGAAGCCCGTGGTTCCGGACGAACCGAAAATCCGCGGTGATTTGCGGCACGACTTTACGCCACAGCAGATTGATCTCGTGCGGCGCGGTTTGTGGAAAGTCGTGAACGAAGACGGCGGCACCGGAGGCAAGGCGCGGATGAAAGATGTGCAGGTCGCCGGCAAGACGGGCACGGCCACGGCCAAGAGAAACGGCAAGCCCGACACCATCGCATGGTTCGTTTGCTTCGCGCCATTCGACAATCCGAAATACGCCATCGCCGTGATGGTGAATGGCGGAGAACACGGCGGCTCGGTTGCGGGGCCGATCGCCGGGCGAATCCTGGAGGAAACATTCGCGATGGAGCGGGGGACATACACGCCGGAACTCGCCTGGCTGGAGCCCGCGCACAAAGACGATGCATTCCAGATGATCGCCGCAGTCGATTTTAAGGGTGCGCCCGCCGGTGGGTCCGCCGACGACCAGGAAACGCTCCACAGCGACACCGAGGAGAAGTCGTCGAAGACCAGGCGCAGCGGCGAACCAAAACCGGATATCCGGCCCGAAGCCGATGCGCAGGGCCGCGTGAAACAGCGCGAGCAAAAGCCGAAGCAGGCTCAACCGCAACAACCGCCGCCCGACCGCCGCAACTTTTTTGAAAGATTTTTCCGCCCCAACAAAGCGCCAAAGGCAACGCCTCCTGTGCAGGATCAGCGACGCCCGCATTAGCTGGATCGAAAATCCGAAACCTGAAACTCTGAATCCGAAACAAACCCGAATGACGACAACGCAAAACGCAAAGCACCGGTCGCACGCGATGACGTGGCGCGGCGGCGTTTCGAGCGCCGATGGCTCTGCGGGTCAGGTTTGCTTCGCGTCGCGAGTTCCAGCTTCGCTTTTCCGAAACGGCCCAAGGTGGAAAACAACCCACCCCCTCAAGGAAACCATTTCATGATTGAACGTGTAAAAAGACTTCTAGGAATAAGCCGGCAGACCGGCAACAAACTCATCATCAACTGCGAAAAACTCGAGAAGCGCGTCGCGCTCATCGAGAACGGCCAGCTCGAGGAATACAACATCGAGCGCGAGACCGAACGCAACATCGTCGGCAGCATTTTCAAGGGCCGCGTGAAGAACATCGAGCACGGCCTCAAGGCGATGTTCGTCGATATCGGCTTCGAGAAGAACGCGTTCCTGCATTTCTGGGACGCGCTCCCCGCCGCGCTCGACAGCGGCATCGAGCAGGTGGACCGTCCCGGCGGCAAGAAGCAGCAAAAGCGCATCACCGCCGACGACATCCCGAAGATTTATCCGGTCGGCTCCGAAGTCCTCGTGCAGGTGACCAAGGGCCCGATCAGCAACAAAGGCCCGCGCATCACCACCAACATCAGCCTCGCGGGACGCTACCTCGTTTTCATGCCCTACAGCGACCAGAGCGGCATCTCGCGCAAGATCGAAGCGCCGAAGGAACGCGAGCGGCTGCGCAAAATCCTGAAGGAACTCGACGTGCCCGAGGGCATGGGCGTCATCGTCCGCACCGTCGGCGAAGGCCAGCGCGCCCGTTATTTCGTGCGCGATCTCGGCCTGCTGGTCGAGCAATGGAAGCAGATCGAGGAGGCGATGAACGCGAAGCCCGCGCCGACGTGCGTCTTCCGCGAGCCCGACCTCATCGAGCGCACCGTGCGCGATTTCCTCACCGACGAAATCGACGCGGTCGTCTGCGACGACCCCGCCGCCGTCCAGCGCATGCAGGAACTGGTCGGCCACATTTCGCGCCGCTCGCGCAGCCGCATCGAGCTTTACAGCGAGCCGCAGCCGATCTTCGAGAAATTCGGCGTGCAGAAACAGATCGACGACGCCTTTCACCGGCAGGTCTGGCTGAAGTGCGGCGGCTACATCGTGATCGACGAAACCGAGGCGCTCATCGCCATCGACGTGAACACGGGCCGCAACAAAGGCGGCAAGGACGTGGAGAAAACGATCCTCCAAACCAACCTCGAGGCGGCCGACGAAATCGCCCGCCAGCTCCGGCTGCGCAACATCGGCGGTCTTGATCATCGGCGACTTCATCGACATGAAGAGCCGCAAGGACCAGCAGGCCGTTTACAGCCGGATGAAAGACCGGCTGCGTCGCGACAAGGCCAAGACGCACGTGCTTCCGATCTCGCAGCTCGGCCTCATGGAAATGACCCGCCAGCGCGCGCAGGAAAGCCTCATCGGTTCCATCTACGAGCCGTGCCCGTATTGCAGCGGACGCGGTCGCGTGAAAAGCGCGATGACGCATGAGCGTCGAACTCCAGCGCGCGCTCCACTCCGTCATGCGCAAATACCAGGACACGATCCACGAGATCAAAGTCATCGTGCATCCCACCGTGCTCCAGCGACTGCGAACCGAGGACGAGGAACTCCTCATCGAGATCGAGCGCAAATACGCCGGCCGGCTCACGTTCCGCTCCGATCCGACCTACCACCCCGAGCAGTTCACGGTGACCGACGCGAACACCGGCGCGGAGTTGAAGCCGTGAGGAAACTTTGATTCGCAGCGACAAAGAGGTGGGTGTTTTTAGAGTGTCTTGTGAGAACCAAACTTAAGAAACTGGCTCCGTATGCTGTGCTTTTATTGTTACCAGCAGTCTGGATTATCGGCGAGGCCAGTTACGCCATACGCATAAGCCCGAACGGCGTTCACAATGTCTCGGAGCACTTTCGGCGGTTTGGACCGCCACAATTCATCTATCGAGTGCAGCGTGATGGTGATGTTTACTTCTATTTGTCCGGGTTTCCCGGTGGTCATCCACCAAGTCTCGCCGTTCCGTCTTCAGCTCCCGCCTACATCTACGACCACAACGGCCAATTGGTTGATTGGTGTTCCGATCCCGGCGACCGTTGTCCGGGATGGTTCGAAAAATGGCCCAAGGACTCCAACGCACCACTCGATAACGAAGCATTTCGCCATCAGTTTTCGCTATGAACGAAACTCCATGCAAGTGCTGAAGCGAACCAGGGAAAAGAGTCGTTAAGCAATGAAAATAGAACACTTCGCATTTAGTGTGGCCGATCCCGTGGCTGTAGCCGCTTGGTATTGTAAGCATCTTGCGCTGAAAGTCGTTCGTCACCTCCCGCACTCAAGCCAGACGCATTTTCTGGCCGACGAAGATTCGACCATTCTGGAAATCTACCGCGCCCCTTCCGCCGAAGTCCCCGATTACCGTTCGATGGATTCTCTCGTGCTTCATCTCGCTTTCGCCAGGGTCGTAAGAGGGCGTATAAAATCGGCTTTTGTTGTAGCCGGTGGTCTGTGACCCCGGCGGAATTCCCTCTTTGCTCAGCAGCCCATCCGGCCTCCCAGAGGGCGGCTACAACCACTTTTTAGACGCCCTAAAAAGTTACTGATCGAGGTACCTCTTCAACTTCTCGCGCAGGTCGGTGCGCGGGCGGAAGATCACGCTCTTCACCGCCGGGACCGATAGCTTCAGCACCTCGGCCATTTCCTCGTAGCGGCGGAGGATGATCTCCATGCGCTGCACCTCGGGCAGCGAGTCGATGGCGCGCTGGACCGCGTCCTGCATCTCGACATCGGTCATCAACGAGTCAGGCGCTTTGCTGCTGATGTCCGGCGCCTGGAAATGATGCACCTCGGCCTCGCTCTCATCCGAGCAGATGAATCATCGAATGACGTAAGCGTCCGCCGTGGCTCCACTGGACGATGAGGTGGGAGATTGCGGAGGCTGTGGGTTATGCAATCTACCACAGCGGCATTGGAGACTTCAGAGATTTTGAGACGCGACAAACGGGGACGCGTGTGGCTGAAGCCGAAGCGGCGCGAGGCACTGCTGGATGAGTTTGAGAAGAGTGGCATGAGCGGGGCGCAGTTTGCGCGGTTGACGGGGGTGAAGTATTCGAGTTTTCAAAACTGGGTGCAGCGTCGTCGCAGGACGCGTGGCGGACGTCAAGATGGCACGGTGATGGCGCAGCCCGGTGCGGTGCGTTTGTTTGAAGCGGTGGTCGAAGGAGGCGATCCCGGTGAAGCGCCGCCCGTGCTGCGGGCAACTGGTGTGGGCGGGCTGTGGATCGAACTGCCCGGCGGGAGCCGGATGTGCGTGCAGACGCCGGTGCAGATGCGCCTTGCGGCGGAAGTGGTGGTCATGGTTGCACAAAGTTCCCGCGCCCGATGCTGAGCTTTACCGGAGGGTTAAAGGTGTTTGTGGCGCTGGAGCCGGTGGACTTGCGCAAGAGCTTCAGCGGGCTGGAAGGTCTGGTGAGCGAGCGTCTGGGCGAAGACCTTCGCCAGGGGGCGCTCTT
Source organism: uncultured Verrucomicrobiae bacterium (assembly GCA_963751395.1). GTDB lineage: Bacteria > Verrucomicrobiota > Verrucomicrobiia > Chthoniobacterales > Chthoniobacteraceae > CAVVUC01. The sequence goes on from CAVVUC010000003.1 coordinate 245,505, forward strand.
TGTCTTTACCAACCGCCGTCACAGTCGGCTGAAGATCCTTTACTTTGATGGCACTGGGCTATGGCTGCTAATCAAGCGGCTGGAGAAGGGAACCTTCTCATGGCCGAGGGTGTCCGATCCCGGGACGGTGAAGCTGAAGCTTGCGCCCGGGGCGCTGGCGATGCTGACCGATGGCATTGATTTGCGCGGGGCGAAGCTAAGGCCTTGGTATGAGCGGGAGTAAGTTCTGAAGCATCCCGGGATGCTTGAGGTGACAGATCGTTAAGTAAGTAACTAAACACATAAGATAACTCTTGGCCAGGTGACAAAGAGTTGCTATTCCTGTGCCCAACCTTGATGAGCCCGCGCGAAGAAGAGTTAACCAAAGAGCTTCAAGAAAGAGACGAGCAACTCCGGCGGAGTAATGAGCAGCTTGCGCTCGCCAATGCAAGGATTGCATTGCTGGAACAAAAGATCGACCTGCTTGTGCGCAGGGTCTTTGGCTCGCAGAGTGAGAAGCTCGATCCCGCGCAACTTCTGCTGCTCTTGCAAGGCATGGACGAGCCGGGAAAATCTCCCGAGCCTGTGGCCGAGGAGGCTCCACGGCGCTCGACGGGCCAATCGCCTCCGCGTGAACGCGGTCCACGGCTGCCGGAGCATCTGCCGGTGATTGAAGAAGTCATCGTCCCTGAGCCGGTCAAGCTGGCTCCGCAGGACTGGCGGCGCATCGGTGAAGAAGTCAGCGAGCGGCTCGACTACGAACCGGCGCGCTTCCTTTGCCGTCGCACGGTGCGCCCGAAGTATGTGCAGCGTGGTTTGTTGGACGCCGTGCCAGTCATGGCACCGTTGCCGGACTCGCTCCTGGAACGCAGCATCGCAGCTCCCGGATTACTCGCGCAAATCGTCGTGAGCAAGTATTGCGACCATCTTCCACTCTACCGGCAGGAGTCGATCTACTGGTCGCGCCATCAAGTCTGGCTGCCGCGGCAAACGATGGCCGAATGGGTCGGCCTGGCCGCGGAGTGGTTGCAGCCCATTTACCAACAAATCCGGCAGGAGGTTGTTAGCAGCGGCTACTTGCAAGTGGATGAAACACCCATCCGCTATCTTGCGCCGGGCAATGGCCGGACGAAGCTGGGTTATCTCTGGACCTATGGCGCGCCGCGGGGCGATGTCATCTTCCACTGGGAGACAAGCCGTGCGGCGGCATGCCTGGATAACATCATCCCCGCAGACTTCAGCGGCACCATCCAGTGCGATGGCTATGAGGCCTACGACTGCTTTGCCAGACGCCGCGGTGAAAAGATCCTGCTCGCAGGCTGCGCGGCCCATGTGAGGCGCAAATTTTACGACGCCCAGGAGCAGGCACCGAAGGTCGCGGGCTGGTTCTTAAGACACTTTCAAAACCTATACGCCCTCGAAGCCAAACTCAGGAAGGCGCGGGCCGGACCAAGGCTGCGGCAAGCCGAACGCGCGAGTCTCAGCCGGCCTGTGCTGATGCGGCTGCACCGTGCCCTGGTGCGGTTGAAAACCCGGCACCGCTACCTGCCCCGCAGCCTCATGGGCAAAGCCATCGACTACGCGCTCAATCAATGGCCCTCGCTGCTCGTCTTCCTCGAAGATGGCCGTCTGGAGATCGACAACAACCGCATCGAAAACGCCATCCGGCCCACGGCCGTGGGAAAGAAGAACTGGCTGTTCATCGGGGAAGCCAAGGCCGGCGGTCGCAGCGCCATCCTCTACACCGTCATCGAGAGCTGCCGGCGTCGGAATATCGACCCGTTCGCCTATCTCCGGGACGTGTTCACGCGCCTGCCCTCGATGACCAACTGGCAGGTCAAAGACCTCACGCCGGAGGCTTGGGCAAAGGCGCAGAAGCGCGCCGATCGACGCGCCGCAGCGTAAGCGTCGTAGCCCATCGGGCTATCACGCCTATGCTTCCGGATCAGACCTTGCGAAGCATCGTGTCAAGGGGAACCCCGGCAGACGCTTACCGAATGACGGCAGCGACGGAACTGGAACGGGACACGGATCGGCGCGTGCCATAGCGCATGTGACTCGTTCAAGCGTGAAGGCTGTTTTTTTCGGGCAGTTGACGACTGCCCCCACTGCCGCATCAGAATTTTTCAGCCATCAAACGCTTAACTATCAGCGACTTAAAAGAATCGGGCCGGCGAGATTCGAACTCGCGACCTCTTGAACCCCATTCAAGCGCACTACCAAGCTGTGCTACGGCCCGATGTCAGTGAAGCGTTCACTCTATAGGGATTTTTGCGGCCCGGTCAAGAGCGGCAGCCTTCGATCTGGGAAGTATTCATGAGGCAATCAGTCAACCACCCCAAGTTTGAGCACTGGCCCTATTGTGGCGCGCCGTTTGAATCCTTGAGGGTCCAGTTTGCGAAATCGTAAGCGCGCGTCCGCTTCCCGTCGGTCACTTGCAACGGTCCGGCTGTAGCCGCCTGTTTCGTCCATGGACTTTCGAGCACTGGCCACTTGTTGTAATCGACAGCTTTCCCGTTGATCGTGTCCGGCCCGTCGAAGACGCATTCGAGCGTGTTTCCAGCGCGATCGGTATATCGTCCGGTCGGATTGCTTCCGGCTTGCAGGTCGATCTTGGTTTTACTGAGCACGCGGTCGCGGAAGGCCGCGAGCTGCACATCCGGCGTCGGACCGGGAAACTCGCTCGGCGAGGCGGTTTCCAAGGCGACGGCAGCTTGCAGTGATGCGATCCGAAACTCGGAATCCCCCTCGCGCGTCTTGCCGGCGGGAGCTTTGATTCCCGAGTGCGGATTCCAGTCAAACGGGTGTGAGGATGTGATTGCGATAAGGACGGTTCCGTAGTGGAGGAAAAGCCGGTTCGGCGCGGTGAGCGATGCGCGGTATCCGCCGGGAACAAAGCCGAGGACGTAAGGATTCCGGAAATCGGCGGGGATGTTGAACGCGTAAACCAGCGCGTCTCGTTGTTGGACTTCCTGTTCGAACTTGGTGACGCCATGTGTGTGGAGGCCGGATGCCTCGTTCCCTTTCGTGTTGTTGTCGTCGGCTGCGGGATTGGTGATCCAGAGCTGGCTCGTCTTGTCGGGATTGGGTTCGGCCCACATCACGCCACATGGATAACTCTGCCCCATGAATTGTTTCGTTGCAGCCTTTGGCGAACGGCTGAAGAGCGCGTAAGTCCGGTTGACGAAATGATAGAGCGCCCAGCGGTTCAGGAGCGCGCGGTAATCGTACGGTTCCGACCGGTTCGTGCCGGCGGCTTGAAGCACGTCCGGGAGCTGGTATTTCGCCGTGGCGGCGCGCAGCGCCCATTGCCGGTCGAGATCCTTCGGGGCAACCCCGCCGAAGTAATACCAGAGGAGCGCGGCAATGCCCCATGGTTGCTGGACTTCCATGTCGGGATAGGAGCGCGGGGCAAAAGTGGCGAGATGTCCGCCAAGATACGCGGGAGCGAGTTGGACCATCGAGACCTCGTAAGCGATCGCTGCGCTCCGGCGCAGCGCGGCATCGCTGGCGCACTCGGCCACAGTCAGCAGCGGCAACACATTCTCCGATCCATAAGGGCGGGAAGCGTATTCGCCCGGGCCGCTTCGAACGGTCTCGGCGATGATCTCGCGGATATATTTCTCCCCGGTTGGATCGTTCTTTTGAAAAATCGCTCCTTCGTCCTCTTTGCCGCCGAAGAATGGATCGGGATGAAACGCGTTGGATCCCCAGATTTGTGTGGCGAGATACCGCGTCACCGCCGCCATGATCTTGTGGTTGCTGGTGGAGAGCCGGCGGTAAAAAACAGCGCCGGTGTAGATTTTCCGGTAACGCTCTTTCAGTTCCGCATCGAGCGATTCGTTGTACCGGATGTAACAGTCGAGCCCGGGCCACGCGATGAACCCGCTGTTGCCTCCGTGAATCCAGCGGTTCTCCTTGTTGCCGGGAACGAGCTGGTCGAGCCCGCGATGGACGAGCTGCCTTCCCTCCTTGATCCTGCCCAACTCGAACAGCGCTTCCGCGCGCCAGAATGCATTCTTCGCCGAAGGCTTGGCGGCCTCGGCCTTGAAGTTGGTCCACACGGCATCGAGGAACATCTGACGCCGATCCGCGCAGGTTTCCGCTGAAGCGACGAGGGCTCCACACAGAACATAAAAAACGATGGAGTAGAGGAGTCTCATCAGTATGCCGGCGACAGCATAAGCCTGCGGATTTGAAGCGGACGCAGTTCGTTCATTTCGGACTTGAGTTCGAGCGGTTGAATCCAGATGCCAGGCGGCAGGAAGCCGGGTTCGATCGTGATGAAATGGGGAGGGACTGTGTTTTCGATTTCATTGCACTTTGAGGTTGTCTCAATTCGTCGCGCACAGTTCCATTTCATTTATTCGCGCTGATCGCGCGCCGATGGAATCGACGCGGAACCGGCGCCCCAGCGGCTCGGGCGCGGTCCGAGTTCCAGTTCCAACTTGCCGCCGCGCGCAAGCCCGGCATGCGGAAACCAGCATTGATCGAGCGGATGTCCGTTGAGCCTGGCCGACTGGATGTAAATGTTCTCCGGCGAATTGTTCCGGGTCGCGATGACGAACTCTCCGCCGGGGTAATACTGTTTGTTCAGGCGGATGGTCACGCGATCGAACACAGGCGACGTGATTTGATAGGTCGGTTTCAGCGCGGCACCTCCCTGGACATCGAAGAGCCCTATCGCCATCAGCACGCCCAGCGCGCCCATCTGGCCCTGGTCCTCGTCGCCGTTGTAGCCGCCGGACGGCGTGATGTCCCCGAAGGTTTTTTCCTTCACCGCCCGGACCCATTTCTGGCTGAGCCAGGGCGCGCCGGCGAGGTTGAAGAGGTGCGCCATTTCCGTGGACGGCTGGTTGTCGTAATCCACCCACGCGCCGCCGTGTTCGCCGTGCGGCACGATGAAATTCGAGGGCCCGGCCAGTTCAAACTGCCGGTTCAATGCGGCGACATATTTCTCCTGTCCACCGAACAGCCGGATCAGGCCCGGCATGTCGTGCGGCACGGCATGCGTGTAGATCGCGGAGTTGGCCTCGCAAAAACCCTTGGTGCTGAACGCACCCTTTTTGCCCGCGGGCGAAAAGTCCGCAAGCCATGAGCCGTCCTTGTTGCGCGGACGCATGTATCCCACGGAGGCGTCCCACAGGTTCGCGTAGTTGCCGGAACGTCGCGTCAGCCAGTCGGCATCGTTGTTCCTGCCCAGTGCCAATGCGAACTGCGCGAGGCACCAGTCCTGCCAGGCGTACTCCAGCGTCATCGCCGCACCGTCCTTGTGAGACCCTTTGCCCTCGATTCCCTCCGGCACATAACCGCGCTCGACGTAGTATTTCATCCCGCCTCCACGGGCGTCGGGCGCGTGCTCGTAACCCGCGTGATCGCGGATTCCGCCGGGCAGCGCATTTTTCCGCAGTCCCTCGTAGGCCAGTTCCGCGTCGTAGCTGCGGATGCCCTTGTTGTAGGCTGCGGCGAAAAAAGTTGACGCGGGATCGCCGATCATCACGAAGGTGTAATTGCCGCCGGAAGGTCCGCGCGGAATGAGCCCGCTGTTGCGATACATGTCCACCATCGTGTTGCAAAAACCGTCCATCACCTCCGGATAAGCGAACGACCAGAGAATGTTGAGCGACCACTGGCTGCCCCACAGCGCGTCGAAATTGTAGTGCGAAAAAAGCGGCCGCCCCTTCGCATCCAGCCGGACCCGGCGTGTGACGGGCGCGCTGCCCGTGTTGTCACAGTAACTGCCGTCGGCGTCGCTGACGGTGCGGCGACCCAGCAACGCGTGCCAGAGATCGGTGTAAAACTTCACGCGTTGCGCCTCCGTGCCACCCTCGACGGCGATCCGTCCGAGCCACTCGTTCCATTCCTCCCGCGATGCGCTCGCCACGGAGTCAAAATCCCAGCCGGGCAATTCCGCCTCCAAGTTTTTCCGCGCGTTCTCCTCGCTGGTGTAGGAGATGGCGACTTTCATCAGCACCTGTTCCCGGTCCCTGGTCGCGAACTGCGCGTAACCGCCGACGTTCGGTCCTGAAACCTCCTTCGCCTCCGCGTTCAGCTCGCCGTCTTTCCACGCCCCGAACTCGACCGGCTTGCTGAACTTCGCGACGAAATAAACCGTGAACGGCTTGGGACGGCGGGTGGTGGCGGACATGACGGAGTGCCCGGCAATTTCGTCCGGGCCGGCCTGCCGCACGGCGCTGGAATCGATCCGATCCATGAGTGTTGCGCCGGTGTCGAACGCGATGAACGACTTTTCGCCGGCAGGGAACGTGTAACGATGAAATCCGACGCGAGCGGTGGAGGTCAGCTCCGCGGTGATCCCGTAGCGCTGGAGAACCACTTTGTGGTAGCCGGGATGCACCACTTCGTCGTCATGCGAAAACGGCGAGGCGGCCGCAGCCAGCCCCTTGTGCGACCGCAATTCGCCCGTGGACGGCATCACCGGAATTCCGTAAAGCTGCCAGCCGTGGACATGGCTGAAACATTGGATCGACTTCTCGCCGTGGATATAGCCGTTCATCCAGTCGCCGCCCACCTTGGTGTCCGGGCTCAGGTTCACCATGCCGAACGGCCGGCACGCGGACGAAAAATAGAACCAGCGCGACTTGTGCGTGTCGATCCGCGGCTCAACGTAATCCGCAGGCGCCTTCCTCGGAGCAGCCCGCCCGGACCCGGTATATTGCGAGTCTGGCACGCCTGAAGACGATCCCCGTTCATCCGCCTTTGTTTGAGCGGAGGTCGCCGCTTGACCGGTCACCTTTTCCATTTCCGCAACCACGCGGCGCGAATAGGCGAGTTTGTCGGGCGGATGGATTTGCTGTTGCAGTCCGCGGTTGTCGATCATTCGCGTGTTCGGGATCGTGCTCATGCGCCGCTCCATGTCGGGCGGGTATTGGTTTTTTCGGAACCACAGGAACGGCAATTCCGGTTCCGCCCAGGCCTGTCGCCACGATTCCACCAGCACGCGCAGCACATCGAATGGTCCCGCGACGGCGATGCCCGTGCCGCTCTCGCCCTGATCCCACACGATGCCGCGCACTGCGAATGGAATCACCGGCGCGATCCGGGATTCGTAAGCCGAGCCCGTGACATCGTGAAAACCGTCCGGCAGATACTTTTGAAAGTAGCCGCCCGCACGAGGTGGACGCGGTGGCTTTGCCGGCCCGGGCCTGCCGTCGGCTTTCATCTGCTCCACTTGCTGCCGCCAGGCTGGAAGGGTCTTCGTTTCGTAACCGGACACGAGCGACGCGTATTTTTTCGTGTAATCCGAAAGCTGCCTCTGAATTTCAGCGTCGCCATCCACCGCGTCGCGATCGACCCAGATCGCCGTCGGGCTGCCGCCTGAACACCGCACGATGATGCCGACCGGCACGCCGCAACGCTCGTGGAGCAGCGCGGCGCTGCAAAGCATCTGCGCGGGCAGATCGAACCGGTTCTCCTCCGTCACCACAGTCCAGCCGGGAATCTTGAGATGATCCCGCGTGAGAGCGGAGACGCGGACCTGCGAGAAATCCGTCTGCGCGATGAACGCCTTCGTTTCCTCATCGGTCTCGATCCCGCACCGGCCGTTGCGGTTCCATTTGTAAACAGCGACCTCCATGTTCGACTGGCCGGAGCCGAACCACACTTCGCCGACCAGCACGTCGGAAACTGCGAGTGCATTTTCGCCATCGGTGACGCGAAGCTCCCTGGGCGCGGCAGACGCGCGCATCGGCTGAAGCCGCACCATCCATCGGCCCGCGTCATCGGCTTTCGCTTCCGCCTTCGCTTCGCCCAAGGCAACTGCGACCGTTGCGCCCGGTTTCGCCCGGCCCCAGACAGGAACCGGCTTTTCGCGTTGCAGAACCATGTGATCGCTGAAAATCGCGGGCAGCCAGAGTTGTGAGGGAACCATGCGCGGCCTGGCTGCATCGACCGCGGCGCGCAGGGCGGCGGGAGCAGGCGGCTCGTCGCCCGCAGGGAAAAGCGCGAGTCCGCCAAGCAAGAAATCCGGGCGCGTGACCGGACCGGGAGCGAAGTCGCGCAACTCGACGCCGTGCGCCGGCACCGTTTTTGCGGGATCGCCCGCGAGCACAGTCACACGCACGCGAAGTGTCTGCCTGCCTTCGGGGAGATCGAGCGCACCCATGTCCTGGAGCAACCGCCCGCCCGCAGTGGCCGACGTCTCGGTCGATAGTTGTTCGTTCCCAGCGAGTACGCGCACTTCCAAACCGCCCGCCCCTCGATACTCCAGCATGACCTTCCACTTGCCGGCCTTCGGCACGACGACATTCCAGTTCCAAGTGGTCTGCGCGCCTTCGTCCGGCTGGAGTTCCTGGATGGAAACGAAGCCATCGGAATCGGCGACGGCGACGAGCGGTGCCGCGACAGGTGGCGCGCCCGCCTTTTCCAGATTCGCGTCTTTGGGAGATAGAATGATCGGAATCTTCGCGCCCGCCCCGGAGGCGAATGCATCGTGCGGACAGTGCAACAAAGCCAGCAGCAAGATGACCGGGAAGAGCAGTTTCTTCATCTGGATTTGCGCGGCGGACGGGACGCTTTTCATGTGGCGAAACTAAGAAGCCTGCTGCTTCAAATCGACGCTAATCTTGTCATTGGGATCTGGAGCCTCGCAGGCAGCCCGCGCCGGGGTCGGCTCGCGCCGCCTGGCCGGTCAGTGCCGTGATCCACCGAAGATTGCATTTGAAAACACTCATGGAAGGGTGAATTCTTTCCGCCCTATGACTCTGACTGAAAAACTCCTCGCGCGCGCCAGCGGGAAAAACCACGTCGCGCCGGGCGACAATGTGTGGGTGAATGTCGATGTTCTGATGACGCACGACGTGTGCGGACCGGGCACGATCGGCGTATTCAAGCGCGAGTTTGGAGCCAACGCGAAGGTGTGGGACTCGAAAAAAGTCGTCATCATTCCCGACCACTACATTTTCACGGCCGACTCGATGTCGAACCGCAACGTCGATATTCTCCGCGACTTCGTCCGCGAGCAGGGGATCGAGTATTTCTACGACGTGATCGACGACCCGAACGGCCACTGGCATTTCGATGCGTCGAAAGGCCAGCTCAAGCGGCAATACGGCTCGCGTTTCACCGGCGTCTGTCACACCACGCTGCCGTGGAAAGGTCACACACGGCCGGGTGAGATTCTTTTCGGAACCGACTCGCACACCTGCATGGCGGGCGCGTTCAACCAGTTCGCCACCGGCATCGGCAACACCGATGCGGGCTTCATCCTCGGCACGGGAAAATTGCTGATCAAAGTGCCGGAGACGATGCGCTTTTTCCTCGAAGGCGAACTGCCTGCCGGCGTGATGGCGAAGGATGTGATCCTGCACGTCATCGGTGACATCGGCTTCGACGGCGCGACCTACCGCGCGATGCAGTGGGAAGGCCCGGGCGTCTATGCGATGAACATGGACGACCGCATGACGATCGCGAACATGGCGATCGAGGCCGGTGGAAAAAACGGCATCTTCCCGTGCGATCAAAAGACGATCGACTACGTGAACGAACGGACCGCCGAGAACGGCACGAAGAACTCTTTCGAGCCGGTGCAACTCGATCGCGAGCAGGTGTTCGTCTATGACAAGACATTCGATCTCTCGAAACTCGAACCGACCGTCGCGATGCATCCCGATCCGGGCAATCGCGCTCTGGCAAAAAACCTCGGCAACATCGTGCTCGACCGCGCCTACATCGGCTCCTGCACGGGCGGCAAGACGAGCGACTTCCTCGCGTTCGCCGAGGTCGTGCGCGGCAAGAGCGTGAAGATCGACACCTTCGGCGTCCCTGCGACCACCAAGGTCGTGCAGGAGTTGAAGGAAATGCAGTTGGACGGCCAGAGCGTCTGGAGCATTCTCGAAAGCGCCGGTGTGACGATGACGGAAAACGCCTCGTGCGCCGCGTGTCTTGGCGGGCCGGTCGATACGTTCGGCCGCTTGAACAAGCCGATGAACTGCATCAGCGCGACGAACCGCAATTTCCCCGGACGGATGGGCAACAAAGAATCGAAGGTATTCCTCGCAAGCCCCTACACGGTCGCCGCCTCGGCTTTGACCGGGAAAATCACCGATCCACGCGAGTTCCTGAGTTGACCGGCTTGCTGGCAGGCGCACGTGAAAACCAGCCGCATTTCTCTCCTGGCGATTGCCTGCGCACTGATGGGCTGCGCCACGCCAAAAAGCGCGCAGCCGCAGACGGATCACTACATGGTCACCGCGGAGAGCACGCCCTTCTACCGTTACGGTCCGGCGCAAGGAACCGGCCCTGACTTCATGCTCGTGAAAGACCGGCGCATCACAATGCTCAAGCGGTCGTTTGGCTTCTGCAGGGTGGCGACGGAAAAAGGGCAGACCGGATACGTGCCGACCGAAGACATCGCGCCCGCTCCGCCACCCCCACCACCGCCGAAGCAGCCCAAGAGTCGCCGACGCAACCCCGATGATATGGACATGTATCCGCCCGAACCGCCGCAGGGACTTCCCGACCCCGCCGTCCCGGTCCCGAGCTTTCGGTATTGATTTTTCCACTCAACTCCTCAACCTCTCAACGCCTCAACTTCCGATGTCTCAAACTCTCACCAGCAAAGTCTTCGTCGTTTACGACAACATCGACACCGATCAGATCATTCCCGCGCAGTATCTGACACTCGTGCCGACCATTCCCGAGGAATACGAAAAGCTCGGCAGCTACGCGCTCATCGGCCTTCCCGACGACCAATACCCGGCGGACCTCGTCGAGTCGGGAAAAGCAAAGACCGAATACCAGATCGTGATCGCCGGACGCAATTTTGGCTGCGGCAGTTCGCGCGAGCACGCGCCGATCGCGATGGGTGCCGCCGGCGTGAGAGCCGTGATCGCGGAATCGTTTGCGCGCATCTTTTTCCGCAACTGCGTCGCCACCGGCGAACTCTACCCGTACGATTCGCACGAGCGTCTCTGCGACGTGCTGCGAACCGGCGACGAAGCGACGCTTGATTTCGCCCACGACACGCTCACTGCGCGCGGCAAGACCTACAACCTCAAGCCGCTTGGCGAAGTCCGTCCGGTGATCGACGCCGGGGGCATTTTCAATTTCGCCCGCAAGAGTGGAATGATCGGTGCGAAGGCGAGTTGATCTGCGCCCGGGATTTCAGGGCGATTGCATGGAAATGCCGGCCAGAAGATCTCGCAGGCTCCTCCCGCAGGAGTCCTGGCGACGGGGTATCTCGTGAGTGTCCGCTCCAAGCCTCGCGAAAGCTCTGCCGGCGGTAAATTCCGGGTCAATCAGAGTGTTGTCGAAGCGCTTCTCTTACTGCTGATTACGGCAGCCGCATACGTGCCGGCCATGCGCCTGGGATTCGTCATGGACGACGACGCGATGCTGACGGAAAACCCGCTGATCAAGTCGGGCAAAGGTCTGGCCGGAATCTGGTTTGGCCGTCAGCTCATGGATTACTTTCCGCTGACCTATTCCTCGTTTTGGGTCGAGTGGCGGCTCTGGGGGATGAACCCTGTTGGCTATCACGCGGTGAACATCCTGCTCCACGGCGTGGGCGTGGTTCTGCTATGGCGGGTTTGCGTCGCGCTGAGGCTCGCGAGGCCGTGGCTGGTTGCGCTTGTATTCGCGGTTCATCCAGTCGCCGTTGCCTCTGTCGCATGGGTTGCGGAGAGAAAGAACACGCTTTCCTTTCCGTTTTTCCTCCTCGCTCTGCTGGCTTATTTGCGGTTTGAGGACAGCCGGGCCCGCCGCTTTTACCTGCTCTCGCTCGGCGCATTTCTGCTGGCCCTGCTCAGCAAGACTTCCGTGGTAATGCTGCCCGTGGTGCTCTTGCTTTGCGGCTGGTGGAGGCACCGGAAAATTGAACGGATCGACGTGATCCGGACGGTTTCTTTTTTTGCAATGTCGCTTGTGCTGGGATTGGTGACGGTCTGGTTCCAGAACGCGAATGCCATCGGCAGAAGCGGTCTGGAAATCGGCGGGCTGCCGGATCGGATTGTTACGGCTGGCTGCGCGGTTTGGTTCTACCTGTGGAAAGGTTTGGTGCCGCTTCATCTTGTTCCGATCTACCCGCAGTGGCGGATTGATTCCACGCGCATTCTCTGGTGGCTGCCTGTGGCGGCGCTTGGGATTGTTCTCGCGGCGCTTTGGAGCAAACGAGGGAGTTGGGGGCGCGCTCCGTTTTTCGGTCTGGCTTACTTCGTCGTGGTGCTGTTTCCGGTGCTTGGATTTTTCAAGATGTCCTTCATGCGATATTCGTTCGTCGCGGACCATCTCCAATACATCGGCCTGCCAGCAGTCGTCGCCCTCTCGGTTGCCGGGATTGACCGCGTCGGTTCGCTGTTTTGTCGTAAGTCTCCCGCCGTGTTGACCCTGTTTTGGACGGGGCTGATCCTTTGCCTTGCCGGATTGACGTGGCGGCAAATCAGCGTGTATGCGGATAGCGAGAGCATGCATCGCGCGACGCTCGAAGGGAATCCGGATTGCTGGATGGCGCACAACAACCTCGCGATGGAGCTTTCGGCGCGCGGAGCCTTCGATGAGGCTGTTCTGCATTACCGAACGGCGCTGCAAATCAAATCCAACCTGCCCGCGGTCCACAACAACTTCGGGATGACGCTCGCATCATGCGGCAGGCTCGACGAGGCGATCCAGCACTACCGGCTGGCTGTCGAATTGGATCCTGACGATGCGGCAACCCGCTACAACCTGGGCGTGGCCCTTGCCTCACAATCGAAATTCGAAGAGGCGGTTCAGTGCCATGAACGGGCCATCCATCTGAAGCCGGACTTCACTGAGGCTCGCGTGAGCCTGGCCAACACGCTGGTCTCTCTGGGCAGGATCTCCGATGCGACAGACCAGTACGAAAAGGCCGTGCAACTCGATCCAGACCACGCCAGAGCCCGCTTCAACTACGGCGTGTTCCTTCAGACAAAGGGCGCTTTCGGCAAGGCTGTTGCAAACTACGAGAAAGCACTTGCAAACGATGACCGGTCAGTGCCGGTTCGAAACAACCTTGCCTGGTTGCTCTCGGCTTGCCCGGATGCGTCCGTCCGCAATGGCGCGCGAGCCGTGAGTCTGGCGCAGAGTGCCGATCGGCTTTCCGGCGGCAACAGCCCCGAGATCCTCGACACGCTGGCGGTTGCCTACGCCGAGGCGGGGCGGTTTTCCGAAGCAATTCAAACGGCTGAACGCGGTATCGAACTTGCCAAAGCGCAGCACAAACCAGCCGTGGCAGAATCGTTGCGCACGCGACTGGTTCTCTATCGAAGAGGTGAGCCTTATCGGGACGCCTCCCCGGCCCGGTCGCAGTAGTTCCAGTTTGCAGTGCTCCGCTCCCGCCTCATTGGAAAGCCCCGGTCAACCAGCCCTCTCTGTTGCGACGCGACTCCGGAGAACTTTATTTTGTTGAACAAACCCGGCGGGGGTGAGTCTATTGCGGCGCTGAATTTTAAGTGATGATCAAAGTCGAAAATCTGACCAAGCGCTACGCGGGAGTGACCGCGATCAACAATCTCAGCTTTGAGGTTGGCAAGGGCGAGATTGTCGGTTTTCTGGGGCCGAACGGCGCGGGGAAAAGCACGACGATGCGCATTCTCTCCTGCTTCATGCCGGCGACTGCGGGTCGCGCGTCGATTGCCGGGTTCGATGTGTTCGAGCAGTCCCGCGAGGCGCGGTCGCGCATCGGTTACATGCCGGAGAACGTCCCGCTCTACCCGGAGATGCGCGTCACGGAATACCTCAACTATCGCGGCGCGCTCAAGGGCGTGACGGGCCGCCGCCTCAAGGAGCGCGTGGGCGACGTGAAGGAGCTGTGCAGTTTGAAGGATGTGGAGAACCGAATCATCGGCACGCTCTCGAAAGGATACCGGCAGCGTGTGGGGCTCGCCGATGCGCTCGTTCACGATCCCGATTTGCTGATCCTCGACGAGCCGACGATCGGTCTTGATCCAAACCAAATCCGCCACGTCCGCGACCTCATCAAGAACCTCGGACGCCATCACACGATCCTGCTCTCGACGCACATTCTGCCGGAGGTCGAGATGACGTGCAGCCGGGTGATGATCATCAACAAAGGAAAAATCGAGGCATCCGACACACCGCAGAATTTGCTCGATCAATTGCGCACCGCGGGCGGCGTGAGGATCGAAGCCAGGACTGGCGCGGACAACGGCGTCGAGCAGCTTTCAAAAATCGCGGGCGTGAAGGACGTGGGCGTCGAGCAGGACGGCGAATGGTCGGTCTTCCTGATGCGCGTCGAGTCCGGCAGCGATGTGCGGGAGGAAGCCTGGAGCCTCGCCGTCGAGCGCGGCTGGACAGTTCGCGAGTTGTCCCGGCGCAAAGCCACCCTTGAAGACGTGTTCGTGGAGATTACGCATGCCGAATGACGAAACCCGAATGACGAAGTTCGATTTTCTCGTTTCAAAAAGCGATGGCGTCCGGCCCTGTCATTCGGACTTCGGGTTTGCCTCGTCATTCGTCATTCGTCATTCGTCATTCCCTTCCCTCGCATGAGAAAATTCCTCACTCTCCTCAATCGCGAAGTGAAATCGTTTTTTTACTCGCCGATCGCATACGTCGTCCTCTTTTTCTTTCTCGTCATCACCGGCTTCAATTTCTACATCGCCGTATCGCTGCTCAATCGCGGCCCCACGGAAGTCACGGTCGTGGAGGCTTATTTCAACACGGTGCCGTTCTGGATCGGCTACCTTCTCGTGTTTCCGCTCGTCACGATGCGGTCGTTCGCCGAGGAGTTCAAAATGGGAACCATCGAGCCGCTGATGACGGCGCCCGTGCGCGACTGGCAGGTGGTGCTTTCGAAGTACTTCGGCTGCGTTGTCTTTTATATCATTCTGTCCGTGCCGAGCGCGCTGTATTTCGCCGTCTTCGAATGGGTCACCAAATCGCCCTCGGCCCAGGCGCCCGGTGTCTATGCGGGCAGCTACCTCATGCTGCTGTTGATGGGCATGTTCTGTCTTGCGATCGGCTGTCTTTCATCCGTGCTCACCCGCAATCAAATCATCGCCGCCGTGATGTGCCTCGCGGTCATTCTTGTCTGGCTTTTCTCCGGCCTGCTCGGGTTTATCGTGCCAAATGTCACGCCCGGTCTGCGTGAGGTGGTCGGATATTTTTCCGTGATCGAGCACATGGGCGGTTTCTCAAAAGGCATCATCGATTCGCGTCCGATCGTCTGGTACACATCGATGACGGTTTTCCTGCTGGTGGTGACGCATCAGGTTTTCCAATCCCGCAAATGGAGGATGTGATTTCCCATGGCTGATTCCGAAAACGGCGCTCCGAAAGTTTTCAAAATCAAGCGGCTCCAGATCGGCTTGAACGTGCTGGTGCAGTTTGTCGCGCTCGTCGTGATTGTGCTGTTTGTGAACTATCTCGCGTTCGGCCACTACAAGCGCTGGGATTTTTCCCGGAACAAAAAATACGCGCTGTCGGAAACGACGAAGCGCGTCCTCAAGAACCTTCAGAAACCGGCGAAGATCATTGTTTTCTTCACGAGCGGCGCAGACTTTGCCGGCGATCTCGACGCGCTGTTGAAGGAATACCAATACGCGGCCAGGAAAAAGAAAATCGACATCGAGGTCGTCGATCCGTATCGCAGCCTCACGCGCGCCCGCGAACTCGTCGCGAAATACAAGCTCGGCTCGAACGAGAACCTCGTGATTCTCGATTACGACGGGCGCTCGAAGTTTGTGAATGCGATCGACCTCGCCGACTACGACATGCGCCCGGTTCAATTCGGCCAGCCCCCGCGCTTTATCGCGTTCAAGGGAGAGCAGGCGATCACGAGTGCGCTGCTCGAAGTCTCCGAGGAGAAGCAGCAGAAAGTCTATCTGACTGGAGGCCACGGCGAGCCCGATTTGAAGGCGAACGAGATCGTGATACTCAAGACGTTCCTCGAGCGCCAGAACTTGAAGGTCGAGCAGTTGAGTTTGATGAACGTGGACAAGGTGCCCGCGGACGCGAAGGCGGTTCTCATCCTCGGAGCACAATACGACTTTTCCGACCGCGAGATGAAGCTTTTGCGCGATTACTGGGAGCAGAAAGGCCGGCTCTTCATCGCTTTCAGCCCCGACTACCCGACGCCGCATCTCACGGGGTTCGCGAACGAGCAGGGCGTGAAGGTGGACGACGACCGGATCCTGCGCACGATCGCACTGGGTCCGGTCACGGGAGTTCTGCGCGACGTCACAGGGGTGTTCGTGGAGGGGGGCATCATTACGAAACGGTTGAAAGGCGTGAACACGCAGTTCCTCGGCGGCACGCAGTCGCTCACGCTGCCCGATGCGAAAAAGCAGGACAAAGTGCGCGTGCAAGCATTGATCGAGGCATCTGAGGGATACTGGGGCGAGACCGATTACGCCGGCGGTGAGAACTCGCCGATCTTTTTCGACCCGAAAAAGGACAAGGCTCCGCCTTTGACAATCGCGGCGTCCGTCGAGAAAGGGGCAATCGACGACGCGCGCGTGCAGGTCGATTCGTCCCGTATGATCGTGGTGGGCAGTTCGCAGTTCCTCACCAACGAGGGACTGACCCAGGCAAACATCGATTTCGCTCTCAGCGCATTGAACTGGCTGCTCCAGCGCGAGGAACTCATCGGCATCGCGCCGAAACCAGGCGCGGCCTTTTCCCTGAATCTTACCGGGCCGCAAATGAGCGCTCTGGCATGGTTCACCGTGGGTGGATTCGCCGGCGGCTTCCTGCCCATGCCGGGCCTGATTCCAGGCTGCGCCGCCTTGCTGGGGTTCGCGATGTGGCTGATGCGCCGTCGCTGATTTTGCCGGGAGCCAAACATGAAAACGAGAACCACCATCCTTCTAGTGCTCATCGCTGCGGGGCTTTTCGTTTACGTCAGATTCTACGAAAGCAAACGTCCCGGAACGAGCGAGGCGGAGGACCGGCGCAAGCATCTCGTCACGTTCGACCGCGACGACATCACGGGAATCACGATCACGAACAACGAAGAAAAAATCGAGCTGCGTCGCGGCGGAAAGGATCAGCCGTGGCGGCTCGAAGCGCCGGTGAAAGACCAGGCGGACGCCGCGAAACTCGACCAACTCCTCACGAGTCTCGAGACGTGTCAGAACGAGGCGACCATCGATGCCGACTCGAAGGTCAGGATCAAGGATTTTGGCGTCATGAAATCGAATCTGCGACTGAAACTGCTCGGCAGAAACGCGCCGCCTGAGATTCTCTTCGGCAAGGACGCGGCGGTGGAGGGAAAGCTTTACGTGCGGCGCGATGGCTCCAACGACGTGTTCGTCATCGGCACCGAGTTGAAGAATTTGATCCAGAAAAAGCCCGATGATTTTCGCGACGCGAAGCTCACCAACATCAGCACCACGCAGGTCACCAAGCTCGGCATCAAGACCGCGGCGGGCGAGATCGAGCTCCAGAAGGAGGGCGACCACTGGCAGCTCAACACGCCGATCAAAGCCCGCGCGGATGATGCCAAAGTCGCTGATCTGATCGCGCAGACCATCAACGCCCACATCGAAACCTTCGTTCCGGAAAAGGATGCGAGCGCAGGAGCCACCGGCCTCGCCGATCCGCGCGGCACCGTTTCGATTTTCACCGAAGGCACTGACAAGCCGGCGGTGTTGTTCCTTGGCCAATCGCCGGAAGGAGAGGGCACCAAAGTCTATGCGAAGATCTCGACGCGGGAGGTGGTCGCTCTTTTGCAAAAGAAAGTTGCCGACATCCTGGAGTCAAAACCGGACGACGTGCGCGACAAACATCTGCTCCGGGTGAACCTCGACATCGTCGATCGCATCCACATCCAGGCCGCCGGAAAACCGAAAATCACGCTGGCGCGGAAGGAGGAGAACTGGTCGATCAAAAGCGACGGAGACAAACCGGCCAACGCGGCGGAAGTGAGGCGGCTTGCCGCGGATTTGCAGGACCAGCAGGTTGCCGCGTTCGTGGCGGATGTCGCCGCGGATCTTCCCAAATACGGGCTCGATCAGCCGCAGCTCAAGGTCACCTTCAGTTCCTACGCTTCGGAAAACACCGCCGAAACGCAGGCCGGCGAGAACCCGATCGTGACCGTTTGCTTTGGAAAAACCGATGGGGACAACGTCTATGCGCGGATCGAGGACGAGCCGTTCATCGTGTCGGTGAGCAAGTCGGTGCTGGACCGCGTGTTCACCGATCCGGTGCAGTGGCAGGAGTTGGTGATCAACAAACTCAAACCGGAGGACATCGTCGCGATCGAAGTGCAGAAGCCGCCGCAGCCGGCGTTCGCGTTCACGCGCGACGAAAAAGGCGGGTGGAAATCGGCGCCGGGTGACAGCGCGCTGAATGCAGTCAACGCGCAGTCGCTTTGCAACACGGTCGCTTCTCTCCGCGCCGTGCGCTGGACCGGAGCAACCCTGGCCGGGCTTGGCTTCGAGCAGCCGACGCTCGTCATTTCGTTCACAACGGCCGACAAGAAACCGCACAAGCTCACCCTCGGCAGCGCCACCTCCGACGGCATGTGGAACGCCGCCAGCGATTCGGCCACCGGCGCGTTCGTCATCAGCAGGCCGGACGCGGAAGTGTTGCAGGCAACGCTCACGCAGCCCGCCGCCTCGCCGACACCGGCCGCGAAGCCGTAGCGGAATCCAAAAGACCCGTGATTCTTCGGCTGCGTTTTCCATTCGCAAAAGCCGGAAGAGAACTCCGCTGCCAGTGATGTCGATGGAAACATGAGCGCGAAGCATGCGCCAAGAGGTCGGAGGGACGAGTTACACGAGTCCCTGATTCCCAAAGTGAGGGACTCGCGGAGTTCGTCCCTCCGACTGGACCACATCATCACCGACGCCGGCAAAACCCCGTTTTGTGAACGGCTCGGAATGACAGGGTTTGGTTTTGAAACATGCTTTGGCGCTCTACTTCCGACCGGTGTAGAGCGAAACGATCCCGCCGCTCAGGCGCTCGCACGTGGCATCTGAAAGTCCGCTCGAGTTGATGAGTGCTCTCATCTGTTCGCCGTGCGGAAATTTTTCGATCGAATCGCCGAGGTAATCGTAGGCCGATTTTTCACCGGTCAGAATCGCCGCGATCCGCGGGAGGCAATGATGCAGGTAAAGCCGGTAAACCGCGCGCAGCGGTGGCGGCGGCACCGAGAAATCGAGAATGAGCACGTGCCCGTTCGGTTTCAGGACGCGGCTCATTTCACGCAGCGCATCCGGCCATGACTTCATGTTGCGCAGTCCGAACGCGATCGTCAGCGCATCGAACGTCCCATCCGCAAACGGCAGTTGCATCCCATCCGCCACGACCAGATTTTCAACGCCCTTCGCCTTCGCCTGCAGGAGCATCGGATGACAAAAATCCGCGCCGATGATCGTTGTCGCCGGACAGGCCTTCTTCAGCGTCAGCGCGAGATCCCCGCTTCCGGTGGCGAGATCCAAGATTATTTCCGGCGACCAGCCCTTGACGATTTCCGCCGCGCGTTTGCGCCAGAAAAAATCCAATCCGCCGCTAAGCAGATGGTTCGCGAGATCGTAGCGACGCGCGATGGAACCGAATAGTTGTTTGACGAAATCGGGCTCTTGCAAGACCGGTGATTGCACGCGAGAACGCGCCGTCAATCAAGCCGCGTCATTTGCCGCCCGGCAGCTTGAGCCGCAAAACCACAGCCTTTGCATCGTTCTGCGGCTTTGCGTCCGCCGCTGAGCTGGTGGACACGCGCGAACTCACCGGCATGCCTTCCGCGCCCGACAACAGCGCCGGATCGAACGTGACCGTCTCGCTTTGCACCTGCCCGACGCCAAGGGTGCTGATGTTGAAACTCTTCGCAGTTCCAGCGACGGCGACGTCCAGTTTCACGTTGAACAAAGCTGTCGTACCGCGATTTTGCACCGTCACCTCCAGCGGCGCGGATGCGGTTCCGGCGGCAGCGGGGCTGAAATAGAAATCGGCCACGGCTGCGTCGATGATCCCCGGCGTGTTCCGGTTCAACACGCGATCGACACTCATGATTCCCGCGCCGAACATCGGGTCGGGACCCGGCGCGCCCGCGTCATTCGCGTATTGCACGAGCAGACCGGTGGCTTCGCGGACCGTCATGCCGGGGTTCTGTGAAAGAACCGCCGCGAGCGCACCCGAGACGAACGGCACCGCCGGCGATGTCCCGCTCACGTCGAGCACCTTGTCCGCGCTCCATGGCGTGAAGACGCCGATCCCCGGCGCGGCGATCGTCACTCCGTCGCCGTAGTTTGCAAACTGCGCGCGCTGGCCGTTCGCATCGACCGCCGTCACGCCGATCACGCCCGGATATTTCGCGGGATACGAAACGGTGCCGAGTCCTTCGTTTCCGGCGGCAGCGACAATGGCCACGTCGTGCGCCAGCGCGTAGGCGACGGCATCGCTGAGAACGGAGCTGTCGCCCGACGACCCGATGCTCATGCTGATGACGCGCGCGCCGTTGTCGATCGCGTCCATGATTCCCTGCGCGACGACGAAGCTGTTGCCGACGCCGTTTTCATCGAGCACCCGAACGCTGAGCAACTGCGAGGCCGGCGCGATCCCGCGCTCATCCGGCGACGTTCCCGCGATGATCGATGCCATTGCCGTGCCGTGTCTCGGATCGTCTGTTGGCGCGCCGTACGCCCCGACGAGGTCGATCTGATTGATCGCGCTTTTCGACAAACCCGGCACGTCGGTCACGCTCGTGTCGAGCACCGCGACCTTCACGCCGCGTCCCCAGTTCGCATTGTCCGCGGGCACGCCGAGCCACGAAAGCGCGCGGTCGCCGAACGCCTCGTACGGCCCGCCCGGGTCCTGTTTCGCCGGGTCGGGAAGATCGGGCGGGGCGACGATGTAGTTAAAACCAACCTCTCCACCGTCAGGCGCGAGCGCCCGGATTCGCGCCTCCTGCTCCGCGCTATCGAACGCAATGCGCACCGCGTTCAGGCGCGGGATGATTCCGAGAACACGACCGCCCGCCCGCGTTGCTTTATCGAGAAAGGATTGGAGCGCGGCAGCATTTGGAAACCGCAGCAGCATCTCGTTCTTGAGCGCGCCCGCAGGAGCAAAAATACGCCTCACCGGGACAGCCTCGACCGTCTTCGGCGCGGGTTTGGCAAAAGCGGGGGCAACGCTCGAATCCACGTCGTCGCCCACGCCCGGATGCTCGTGCAAAAGCGCCTTGCCAGCACGCATCCGCCCGGCCAGAAAATATCCAGCAAGCGCCGGAATCACGACGAGCGCGATGACCGCGAGCAGAGGCTTCCAACTGTAACGCTGCATGGTTCCTGACTTTCCCACGCGAAACGGTCGGCGCAAGGGGCAAGCGTGATCTAAATATGCCTTCTCGTCCAAGCCCGCCGGCGGCGGAGGGCGAGCAGCGCCAGTGTCGAAGGTTCGATTGAAAACACCGCGCTACGGTCTCTTCGTTGGGCGGCGGGGTCCCTTTGGTTTTACATCCACCGCCGTGACCAGCAAAAGATCGATCAGCGTGAAACTGTCATCCGCGTGCGTCAGGATCGCCAACCGGCCGCTGGGAAAAAAGGAGAGGAATTCGTTGTGCGGCACATTCAGCTTCCGGCCATCGGCCAGCGACATCGTGAAAGGCGTGAACGGTCTGGCACCGTGCAGTTCGCGGAGAATGGCGATGTTCATGGCTGATGAAAACTAGCATCCGCCAAACGCAGAGACAAGCGGCTTCACGCCTCTTCAACGACATCGCCAGGGCTCGCCGCCCCGCATTCGAGGAGTCCAAAAAAGGATGAGTAAAGCCGCGACAGGTTTTTGAAACCGGAGGCTGCTTGCGCTTGCCGCGGCGGAAGGCGGGAAGCGAGGCGGCGACTGCGACCGGCATCGCCCATCTGGAGGGCTCGGGAACGGGATCGACGGCCTGAAACTCCGCGACGACGCGCCAAAGCTCTCGCAGCCCGGCAATCTCCCGGCGCACGGCACCAGCCGCACCGGGGCACCCGCCGAAGCGCTCGATTGGGAATCGGCCTGGGCGAAGCCGGGAAGCTGGCCAGGATGGCCACCGGCCTGGAGGCGCTAAACGAAGCCTGGTATGCCGACGCCACGCTTGCGCTGCGCAACCTTGACAGTGTTCCTCAATCACCATGAAATGATCGCCATGTCTTCCCCCGTGAGGCTCATAATGCTCCTGTTGATTTGCTCCGGGGCATTGTTTGCGGAAGCGCAGACCTCTCCACCACAAGGTTACAGGAAATTAGATGATTCTACGGCAAGCCCGCAGGAATCATTCAGGATCGTGAGTTTCATCATCGATCCCTATGATGCGAATGCTCCTCATCCCTGGCAGATTTGGATTGAGGCTCTGAAACCGTCCAGTGTGCAAACCCGGCTTTTATATTTTGGTCAACCCGCCGGCTGCTTTATCAGCGATGACGAGAACTTCATTGCTCTCAATATCCATGTGGGGAGCGGTTTTCAGGATCTTCGCATTTTCACACGCGGGAAGGACGGCGCATTTCAAGATACGAACAAGGATTTTGCAGGGGCGCTTCTTGAACGGATAGCCAGGCAATTCAAACTCAAGATGAAGCTTGATCTCGATCACACATACTGGACAGCCGACAAATGGTTGCGCGATGGTGTGTTGCTTGGACATGTTGGAGGTCATCACAGCGGCAATGAGGATTTCTACGGCCTGGCTCCGTGGTATTTTATCTACGATGTGAAGAATGACCGGTTCACCTGGGATTTGGCCGAAATCAACAAAAGCGCATTTCAACAGGGGAAACCGGCGAAGAGTTCAAAGGCACCGACCCAATAGCTAAAGAAAAGAGTCCACTCGCAGCGTAAACTCTCCCCTTTTTGTGTGGTGGAAAATTTTCCGCCCCTGAATTAACAAGGGCGACGATTGGAACAGCATGCCGCCTTTTCTCTAACCACCTGGATGTTTCCTCTCCATGAGGGGACATGCAGTGAATCGGCAACAGCATCATTCCCCATGAACTCCCGCAGTTCATTTACCGATTTCCGCTTCACATCGCGCATCTCGCAATATCCCAAACACATCTCCCTAATCCTCCTGCCTGCTGCCATTGAAGGGTCATATTGTGAGCAAGCAGGCAATTCACCCAGCCGAACCGGTTCATCCAGTTCTGGATCACAGCGTCTGTGTCAGGTGCCTGGCTCGGCGTGAACACTCCGCAGGCGTTTCACAGAAACACCCAAGAGGCGAAGTCCGGTGGGTTTGTTCAGAAATTCGCAGCGCAGGTCATTTCAGCCGATTCCGCTGGCCAGAAATTGGCAGGGCCGTTGAGCGCCGGCGGTTTTTTTCATGAATTGTCTTCTCTGAGAAGAATTCTGCTGGCGCGATGGCATCAGCTTTGCTAGACCGGGCGGCACCGCTGCAACGCGGACACCAAACCTTTAACCATCGCCATCGAACCCATGAAAAAACTCGAAGCCATCATCAAGCCTTTCAAACTCGAAGAAGTCAAAGAAGCGCTCGCCGAAATGGGCGTGGAAGGCATGACCGTCACTGAAGTAAAGGGATTTGGCCGGCAGAAGGGACACACGGAGATTTATCGCGGAAGCGAATACACGGTCGATTTTTTGCCGAAGATCAAAATCGAAGTCGTGCTGGCGGATGAGCTCGCGGACAAGGCGGTATCGACGATCGTGACCGCCGCCAAGACGGGCAAGATCGGCGACGGAAAGGTTTTTGTGATTCCTGTGGAGTCCGCAGTGCGGATTCGCACCGAGGAATGCGGCGACAAGGCGATTTAGTCCAGCGTCCGATCCGGCGCCCGCGATCAGAGCACCTCGATCACGAGGGCGGTCGTGTTGTCCCGGCCGGATCGTTCCACTGCGGCTGCGACGAGGCGCTGCGCGGGGTTTTGCGCAGCTTGCGCCGGGTCCGGTGAGCGCAGGAACTCGACCAACTGATAGTCGTAAAGCCCGTCCACGAGCCCGTCGGTGCAGAGCAGGAAAATGTCTCCCGTTTCGTAAGCCACGGCGCCGACCTGCGGATCGATGAACTGATGGCCGGCGCCGAGGGCTTTCTGGAGCACGTTTCGTCGCGGATGGTTGCGGGCCTCGCGTTCGTTGATGTCGCCCCGTGCGGAAGAGCCAGCCCACATGCGTGTCGTCGTGGGTGAGTTGTTTGAATGCCGCCTTCCCGGGCCGGGAAATAGTAGATCCGGCTGTCGCCAATGTGACCGAAATACATCCAGCCCGGCGTGAACCAGCACAGGCTCAAGCGTGGCTCCCATGCCCGCTGCATTCCTCGTAGCTTTCGCCCAGGTAGAGCAGCGCCCGGTGGATCTGCGTCGAAGAGTTCCGCCAGCACGTCGGCAGAATCCGGCCTCCAAGTCCGGCGGCGGCTTGCTTGAAGGAACGCGGCAGCAGTCGCGTGATTTTGTCCACGGCGATCCGGCTGGCAAATTCGCCGGCCATCGCCCCGCCCATGCCGTCGCTCACGGCGAACGCGAAGTCCGCGCTGCGCAGTCGAGGCCTCGCCGAGTTTTCCGAGATGCGCAGATCTCGCGCGCGTCGAATTGCAGCCCGAGGAAGGAATCCTCGTTGTTCTTGCGCACCTTGCCGGGATCGGTCTGCCCGAACCATTGCAGGCGCGGAGCGGCGGGCGGGTTATTTGGCTGGTCCATCTTCGGGGGTCTCGAAACCGGGCAGGATGGTGGCAAACTCGAAGTCGATCAGGCAAAAGCGCCCGTCCGACTGGCGATAGGTCACGTTGCGCATTTCGGCGTCGTCGTGCTGCACGCCGTAGGGGTCGAGTTCGTCGAATATCTCCCTGGCACGCGCCTCGTCGAGGTGCTCCACGCGGCTGCCGCAGTTCGTGGTGACGATGCGGAGCTGCGCGGGATCGACTTCGAGCAATCTGGGCACAAATGAACACCCCTGTCGCTCGAGATGGCGAAGAACGCGCACTTCGTTGGCGAATCGCTCCACGGCATTGGGCCCGCGAAAAGTTTTTTGCACCCGCCCGTCGTAGCTGAGGCGGACGGTGGCCCGGAGTGTGTCTTTGACTTTTTCCATAATGCTGCAGCCAAGATGCCCTGTGGGAAACGGCTGGCAAGACCGAACCTGCGGGCAACGGATCGTGGGCGGGAAGTTATTGTTGATTTTCGATTTCAGGCGTGCTGGTATTCCGTGCTTTCCCGCCCCTGGCATCGGATTTGCTAAGGCTTGCGACGCGCCGACAACAGGGACAAACAGGGAAATATAAAACAGACTGAGCGGTCATAAATCGACGCGTCCGCTCAAAACCAAACACAACCAATAATCAATAACGAATAAATCATGGCGAAGTACAAACTCGAATACATCTGGCTCGACGGCTACGAGCCCGTCGCCAACCTCCGCGGCAAAACCCACATCAAGGAATTTGAAAGCTTTCCGAAGCTGGAGGAGCTCCCGATGTGGGGCTTCGACGGCAGCTCGACCCGGCAGGCCGAAGGCCACAGCTCGGATTGCATGCTCAAGCCCGTCGCCGTCTATCCCGACACCACCAAGAAGAACGGCGCGCTCGTCATGTGCGAAGTCATGATGCCCGACGGCAAGACCCCGCATCCGACCAACTCCCGCGCGACCATTCTCGATGATCCGGGCGCCTGGTTCGGCTTCGAGCAGGAATATTTCCTCTACAAGGACGGCGCGCCGCTCGGCTTCCCGGCTGGCGGCGGCTTCCCGCCTCCGCAGGGCGAATACTACACCGGCGTCGGCTACAAGAACGTCGGCGACATCGCCCGCGAAATCGTGGACACGCACCTCGACCTCTGCCTCGACGCCGGCATCAACCACGAAGGCATCAACGCCGAAGTGGCCAAGGGCCAGTGGGAATTCCAGATCTTCGGCAAAGGCTCCAAGAACGCCGCCGACCAGATGTGGATGGCCCGCTACCTCCTCATGCGCCTCTGCGAAAAATACGGCGTGGACGTGAACTGCCACTGCAAACCGCTCGGCAAGGACGTGGACTGGAACGGCTCCGGCATGCACTCGAACTTCTCGACCAACCTACATGCGCGAAGTCGGCGGCAAGGAATACTTCGAGGCGCTCATGGCCGCGTTCGACAAATACAAGAACGAGCACATCGCCGTGTATGGCCCGGACAACCATCTGCGCCTGACCGGTCTGCACGAGACGCAGTCCATCGACAAATTCAACTACGGCGTCGCCAACCGCGGCGCCTCCGTCCGCGTCCCGCACAGCTTCGTGAACAACGGCTACAAGGGCTACCTCGAAGACCGCCGTCCGAACTCGCAGGGCGACCCCTACAAGATCGCCGAGCCGCATCCTGCAGACGATCGCGACCGTGCCGACCAAGTAAAAAGCATCAGTCTCCTTTAATGGAACTCGGCGAAGTTCCAAAGGTGACGAATGGAGCGCCGTTCCGCCCAGTGCGGAACGGCGTTTCTTTTTGGAGCGGATCATTGCGGAGACTTGGATTTCCTTCGCTGTTCCTGCTCCTATTCCTGCTTCTATTCCCAGCCTCCGAAGATCGGAATAAGATTAGGAGCAGGAACAGGAATAGGAGGAGTCCCGGTCAAAAAAAACACAAATCCGGGATGATTGACTTGAATTCAACCGCGGACACGAATCAGAATCGGATATGCAAATTCACCTCAGCCCCCGACATTTGAAATTGACGGCCGCCATTCATACCTACGTGGCCGAAAAGATTTCGCATCTTGAATCGATCAGCTCCGACATCCTCGCGGCGCATGTCGTTTTGTTGCACGATGAAGACAAGCATCCCGAGCGGGCCTACCGCGTGAAGGCGCATCTCGCCGTGCCCGGCCCGGATGTTCACGCCGAAGATTTCGACGCCAACCTCTACGCGGCGATCGACAAAGCGACTGCGAAACTCGCGCAGCAACTGCGCAAGCGGAAGACCAAGCGCAAAGAGGAGAAAAAGCACAAACTCCAGCGCTCAGCCGAACGGCGGAAACGCGGCGAGTAAAAGGGAAACCGGAGAGAACACAGAGCGTCATTCCGGAGGCTTTCACGCGCAAGGTGGATCGGGCGCTCCGCGCGCGATGCGTATCCCAACCTGCGAAGCAGCAAATCAGAATGCGCCTTGCGGCGGCTGGCAAACCCATCGCCCACGGAGTGGCCGATCCACCTGCACCGCTCTAATCCGCGTTTTCGTCCTGATTTTCCTTTTTCTTGCTCCGCTCTTCTTCCACCTTCTCGTCACGCGATTTTTTTGCACGCTTCTTCGGTTTGTCGTCTTTGAAAAGTTCAATCAAAACTTTTTTGATCATTGGCGCAGCGTAGTCACCGCCGTGCGCGCTCTGGTGGACGTCGCCCTCGTACACCGCCGCGAACGCGTAACGTGGCTTCTCCGCGGGCGCGAATCCGACAAACCACGCGGCGTTTCTTTCCCTGTTTTTCGGTCCCCATTGCGCCGTGCCGGTCTTGCCCGCGATGTCCACGCCGTCGATTTGCGCTTTGTGCGCCGTTCCGCTGCCGCCCGAGACAACGTCGATCATCGCCTTTTTCACCTCAGCGAGAATCGCAGGTGAGATGTCGAGCGTGCCTTTGATCAGCGGGTCATACGCGGCGACGATTTTTCCATCGAGCGTCTGCACTTGGCGCACGAGCCGCGCCTTGTAAAGCGTTCCGCCATTTCCAACCGCCGCCATCGCCTGCGCCATCTGGAGCGGCGACGTGAGGAGGTCGCCCTGGCCGATCGAGAAGTTCGCCATGTCGCCGTCGAGCAGCTTCCGCCCATAGACCTTCTTCATGTACTCGTTCGTCGGCACGCGCCCTTCCGCCTCGGCCTTGAGAGGAATGCCGGTCTTCAATCCGAGCCCGAATTTGAAAGACCAGTCCGTGATCCATTCCGGCCCGGTCTTGATGCCGACCTTGTAAAACCAGGTGTCGCACGACTGGGTCAGCGCCTGGCGAAAGTTCAGCATCCCGGAGTCCGTCTTCTTCCAGTTCCGAAAAGTCATGTTGCCGATCTGCATCGAAGCCGGGCCGGAAAACTCGTCGTCTTTTGTGATCGTCCCGCTTTCGAGCGCGGCGATCCCGACGATCACCTTGAATGTCGAGCCGGGTGGATACGCCGACCGGAATGCGCGCGGATACATCGGAATGTTCGGATCGTCCTGGAGGTTCTTGAACACCTCCGGCGAGATCGTCGGGACGAACACATTCGGATTGAACACGGGCCACGAAGCCATCGCGAGCACGTCGCCGTTGTTCGGGTCGGTAATGACGATCGCGCCGCGTTTCGCGCCCTTCTCGAGCGCCAGTTCGCAGAGCCGCTGGATGTTTTCGTCGATCGTCGTCACGACGTTGCAGCCCGGCAGCGGGGGAATCGAGATCCGCTCCGACGCCTTGTGGCCGGTCGCGTCGAACGCGATGTTCATCTGCCCGACTTTTCCGTTGAGCTGCTCGTTGAACGTCTGCTCCAGCCCCTCGCGTCCCTCGGCATTCGGCCAGAGCATTTCGTTGTTCTGGATCGGCCCGTCCGGTGTCCGCCCCGCGCGTCCCGCGTAGCCGATGATGTGCGCCGCGAGCCGGCCGTTCGGATAGAACCGCTGGTAAACCGGATGCAGGCTCAGATTCGGCGGCGACTGCGCCCGGAACTTCTCGATCTCCTCCGGCTTCAAGTCCTGCACGATGTCGAGCGGAAGAATGCCGCGGTTGCGATAATGCTTGAGGATGAATTCATCCGACACCGTGATCGGACGCCCCAGCAGCGCCTGCGCGGCGCGAATCTGTTCGCGGGCGAAACTGAGCGCGGCGCTGTCGCCCAGATCGGGAGGCGTGGGAAAATTCAGCGCGAGATTCTGGCTCACGCGCGTCTGCGCGAGCGGGTTGCCGTTGCGGTCGGTGATCTGTCCGCGCGGAGCGGGAATCTGGAGAAAATACGTGCGCGCCTGCTTCTGCGTCTCCCACGTCGGCGTGAGCGTGTTCTCGCTGGAGGCCGCGTTCGTGCCCGTCGTCACCGGCTGCTGCGCCTGGCAGAACATCGGGGCGGCGAGAGCAGTGAAGAGAATCGAAGCGAAGCGGGTGGTCATGGAAAATTCGGCAGTCACTTTCCACGCACAATCCACCCACCTCAAGCACTTCTTCAACGGCGGCATCAGATGCGCGAGCCGTTTTCATCAGCCAGCCCTGGACGGTTCGTTGCCAGGTTCGGGTGAACTCTTCCCGATTCGGCGGGCATGCTGAGGGAGGCGGCGATTTGCTCATAGGAGCTTGTCGAAATCGCCACGTTCAATTTCGGCGTCCTTGAGGATTTGATTGAACAAGCCCCGGGCCGAGTGTCTCGCGCCCGTGAATCGGAACGACGGTTGCACGGCCATCCGGATGGGGCGCAAAGCGGTGACTGCCCCTGGTGCGAATCAGGACGAATCCAGCTCTCTGGAGCGCCTTGAGAGCCTGCCGCCCCGTTACGCGCCGAAGCCGGCTCATACCTCGACCGCGACGCGCTGCACGCCCACGCATTTCGATGGCTTGTGACTGGAGTCTTCGACTTCCATGCAGAGCGCAACGGCTTCCTTGATGCGGTCGAGGCGTTTGGGCCGGCGGCTTCGGAATACTCTCGGTCGTCGGGGTTGCTGCTGCCTTCCAGGAAGCGGGCGTAGCAACGCTGGATGGTGGGGATGGAGTGGCGGAGCTGGCAGCCGCTCATGGTTCGCCGAGTTCGTTCTTCCAGTTGGGGTGCCAGCGATGGCGAAGGAATCGCGCGTGTTCAATCGAGATAACGCTCGTCGTAGTCGATCCCGGATTTCTGAAGGAACTCGATCAGCTCCTCGCGAAAGGTTTTCTTCCGATGATGCTCCTCCTGATGCGCGACGTATTCTTGCACGGAGGAGCGTGCAGAGGCGCTCACCGAAAAAGCGGCATACCCTTCCTGCCAACGGAAAGCAGGCGCATGTTGCGAATCCGTCACCCAAATAGACGAGGCTTTCTTGAGTTCCCGCATGAAGTCCGAAAGGCAATGGGTCGGTTTGAGCGAGACAAGCAGATGCACATGGTCGGCCACGCCGCCGACGCCCTGCGGGATGCCGCCCAATCCGCGCACCGAACCGCCAAGGTATTCGTGAAGACGATCGCGCCACTCTGGTGAAATGACTGGCTCGCGGTTCTTGGTGGCAAAGATGAGGTGGTAGAGCAGGCAGGTATGGGTGGATGGCATGGCGTGAGATGGCTGGCACCCCTTCCGGGGTGCTTGGGTTGTGGGTTTCCGTAACCGGTGGTATCGCTTCGCTCAACCACCGGCTACAGGCTGAGATGCCTCCGGCATCAGGATGGAGACCGCCTCCGGCATCGAGCTGGGCACTGCCTCCGGCATTGAGCTGGAGACTGCCTCCGGTATCGAGCTGGGCACTGCCTCCGGCATCAGGCTGGAGACTGCCTCCGGTATCGAGCTGGGCACTGCCTCCGGCATCAGGCTGGAGACTGCCTCCGGCATCAGGCTGGAGACTGCCTCCGGCATCGAGCTGGGCACTGCCTCCGGCATTGAGCTGGAGACTGCCTCCGGCATCGAGAAGTCGAGGCGTGGTGACATCCCGGAGGGATGACAGCCAGTAGCCGGTGGTTGAGCGCAGCGACACCACCGGAACACCGGCCCCGCCGGAATGCACCCCGGATGGGGTGCCAGCGGGTTTGTAGTTCAATCTTTCCATATTCTAAGCCGCGAACTGATTCAGGCTGACGTAATCCTTGTTGTATTCCGGGATCAGCGCGCGGTATTTCGCGGGGACGGCGCGAAAGTCTTTGGTCGAGAAAACGGGGTTCGTGGCGAGGTCGGTCAGGGGGCCGGACTCGATGATGTGCCGGATGGCGTCGTTGGTGGCGCAGGCCTGGAGGTAGGTCTTCAGCGCGGGGACGGCCTCGGCTTCGTCGGGCTTCCTGGCGGCGATGCAATCGTTCTCGCGCACGGTGTCCTCGAATTTCTCGTAGAACATGCGGTCGATCTTCATCCCCTGCTCGCCAACGGATTCCTCCTTGGTGGTGGAGAGGAGGTCATCGCCGCCATTACATCGTCCGGGATGTCGAGTGTCAGGCTCATGCCGCAGGCTAAAACAATGCTCCAGTCGAGTCAATCCAACCACCGGCGCTGCCTGCCCCCATCCTTTCTATTGCCAGCGGCAGGGCAGGGTGTATAAGGACTCCCCAATCAAGTCGCTCTATGAACAACGATGACATTCCCCGTCGAAGCGGCCCGCCTCCCTTGCCGACACCCTTTTCGGTGCATGGTCTGGGCAGCCCGCTGATCGGCCTGCTGCTTTTATTTTGCGTGCTGTTCCTTCCGATCTGGGTGTGGGTGTTCTGCCGCATCGAGCCCGGCTCGGACGAGATCGCCATCCTGATCCACAAGACCGGCAAGGATCTCGCTCCGGACCAGATTCTCGCCACATCGCCCAACCAGAAAGGCATCCAGTTGGAGGTGTTGCCGGAAGGGCGATACTTCCGGAACCCGTATTCCTGGGGCTGGGAAATTGGAAAGGTCACCGACATTCCGGCGGGCAAACTCGGCGTCCTCACGCGTCTCTACGGAAAGGATCTGCCGCCGGGCAGCATCATGGCCTCCGAGGGCACGAAAGGCATCGTCGCCGAAGTGCTCCGGCCCGGCAAATACCGCATCAATCCCTACGCATTCAACCTGCAGATGTTTGACGCGATCACGATCCGTCCGGGCTATGGAGGCGTGATGACATCGCTGGTCGGCGACGATATTTTCAGCAAGAATCTTCCGCAGGAAAGCCGCAACAAGTTCCTGGTCAGCAAAGGCATGAAGGGCGTGCTTGCCGATGTGCTCTCGACCCGGCACCTATTACCTGAATCCTTACATGGTCAACGTCGCGGAGGTGAACCTACAGAGCCAGCGATTCGCCATGAGCGGAGACGACGCGATCACTTTCCTAACCGTGGACGGATTCAATGTGCATGTCGAGGGCACCATCGAATACGCCTTTATCCAGGACAAGGCCGCCCGGATGACGCATCAGGTCGGCGACATGGATGACATCGTTAAGAAAATCATCCTGCCGCTCGCGAGCGGGTTCAGCCGGATCGAGGGGAGCAAAAATCCGGCGAAGAATTACATCATGGGCGACACGCGGCAGAAGTTTCAGGACAGCCTCCAGACGCATCTGCAATCGAAATGCCTCGAGCGCGGCATGGCGATCAAGTCGGTGCTCATCCGCAACATCACGCCGCCGGATGACATCGCCAGCGTGATCCGCGAGCGCGAGGTGGCGGTGCAGAACGCGAGGAAGTTCGACCAGCAGATCGAGCAGGCAAGATCGCAGGCGGAATTGACCCGGCAGGAAACGCTGGCGCAGCAGAACAAGGAGAAAGTCGCGGCGGATACCGAGCGAATCCAGGCGGTGATTACAGCCGAACAGAACCAGGCGGTCCGCCTGACCGAAGCGCAGCAGGGGCTCGAAGTCGCAAAGCTCGAAACCGCGGCGGCCAGCGCGCAGGCCGACGCCATTCTGCTCAAAGCCGAGGCCGACCGAAGGGTGATCGAACTCAACAACGAAGCCACGGCCAACGTCATCGCCGCGCAGATCGCCGCCTTTGGAAACGGCACCAACTTTGCCCGATACGCCCTTTACCAAAGACTGGGACCTCAGATCCGCTCGGTGCTGAGCGGCGACGACGAGAGCGGACTGGGCGGGCTTTTCAAGCCGTTCATTCCAAAAACAACGGAGGGACGCTAAGATGAAAACAAGTATCGGACTTGCCACAACTCTCCTCGTGGTGGTTCTCGCCGTGTGGGGTGCCTGGAAATGGAGCTTCTGCCGGTTCTATGTCGGACCGAACGAGATGGCGGTCATCACCGCGAAAAGCGGGAAGGCGTTGCCGCCCGGCCAGATTCTTGCGCAAAAAGGCCAGCACGGTGTGCAGGAGGAGGTCCTCTGCGAAGGCCGCCACTTCCTGAATCCCATCGAATACGAGCATCAAGTCATGCCGGTGACCATCATCCCGGCGGGCAAGGTCGGCATCGTCACCTCGAAGGTCGGCAAGGAACTGCCCGAGGGGGAATTCCTCGCCGAGCCCGGCCAGAAAGGCATCTGGCGTCGGGTGCTGGGCCCCGGCAAATACCGGCTCAACCCGATCGGTTACAAGATCGACATCGAGGACGCCATCAGCGTCCCGATCGGATTCGTCGGGGTGGTGACCTCGCTTTCCGGCGAGCAGGCGCCCGAAGGTGAGTTCGCGAAAGCCGGACAGAAGGGCGTGCGCGCCGATATTCTCCAGCCGGGGCTGTACTACGTGAACCCGCGCGAGTTCAAGGTCGATGTCCTCGAAGTCGGCGTGAACCAGGTCTCGCTGGTCGGCAGCAAGGGCGGCAACGTGATTACCAAGAGTCAGATCCAGACCAGCAGCAGCGCCATGCAAGAACTGGAGAGAAACGTCCTGACCCAGCAGCAGCAAAAGCGCGAGGAATACTTCGGGAGCACCAAGTCCATGCTTTCAAGCGCCCCGACAGCACCGGCGAGGAAGGCCAAGCCCGACACGCGGGCGAAAACCCCGAGTCCCCAGGCTCCGGCTCCGGCTCCTGAAGCCGCGACTTTCGTACTAAACCAGGTCGTCGAATTTCCTTCCAAGGACGGCTTCGAAATCAGTCTCGACATGACCGTCGAGTTTGAATTGCTGCCGGAAAACATGGCGTGGATTTACCGCAGCTACGGCGATCTGCCCGCTGCGGTGGACAAGATCATCATGCCGCAAATTTTGTCCGTCTCCCGCCTCAAAGGCTCGGCTTACGGCGCGCGCGATTTCATCGTCGGGGAAGGCCGGGAGAAGTTCCAGGCCGACATGACCGACACGCTTGCGAAGGCTTTGGGTGAGAAGAAGATCATCATCCACAACGCGCTGATCCGGCATGTGAACGTGCCGATGCAGATACTCGATCCGATCCAGCAGGCCAGCATCGCGCAGGAGATGGACCTGACGAACAAGGAAAAGCAGAACACCGCCAAGCGGCAGGCCGAGCTGAACACGGAGATGAGCTTGATCGATCAGCGCCGTCACCAGGTGTCGCAGGAAACCGAAAAACTCAAGGCGGAGATCAAGGCCGACCAGACCAAGCAGGTCGCGGAGATCGGCGGCGAAACTTTGAAAAAGGTGGCCGAGATCGACAAGGAAACCGCCGGTGTCCGCGCCGAAAAGACAACCAAACTCGGCAAGGCGGAAGCCGAGGTCATCCGCATGGTCGAAGGTGAAAAGGCGAAGGGTTTCCAACTGAAGATCAAGGCTTTTGGCGACCCGGTGGCTTACAACCTCTGGACGTTCGCTAACGCGCTGCCCGGGGACATGAAGATCAACATTCTTCACACCGGCCCCGGCACGCTCTGGACCGATCTCGAGAAAGCCGGAACCGGAGAGATCGGCGGAGCCAAACTCATCCAGCAAAGCCAGCAAAAGACGCCGTAGCCGGGGTGCGGTCGGGATTTGCGTTGGTGGACGTGGCGGCCCTTGGCGCTCGTCCGAACGCCTCACACCGACTCCCTCGCGGAGAGGGATGCAGCTCGGCCGGCCCTGTTGACAGGTTCCCCCCGGACCTTCAACAAACCCCTCCGACCGAGCTGCCCCTTTGTCTTTTTCCCCCCGTTCGTCTGATACGAACGCCAGTCATTCAGCAATGGCCATGCCACGCATGCCAGGCGGCTCGAAAAAGTTCGTTTTACAGAGGAAAATAATTGGGCGACGCACGCCAACCCATCCGTAAGCAGGCGACGCGGCGCAGAGGGATGGCGGGATTTGAACAATCGTGTGGCTATTTTTTGCACACCGATTCCTCGTCCAGGCATTCACGCACCTTCCACGCGTGCGCATCGAGCATCGTACGAGCTTCCTCGTACGAACACCGCCGCTGCTGGCTTACGAGCCGCACCGCGCGGTCGCGCAGCTTCGTGTTGGAAATGTGGAGATCGATCATCAAGTTGCCGCGCACCCTGCCGAGACGAACCATCGCGCAGGTCGAAAGAATGTTGAGCGCAAGTTTGGTCGCCGTGCCGGCTTTGAGGCGCGTCGAGCCGGTGACGAGTTCCGGGCCGGTCGCGAGGTCGATCTCGACGTTCCACGGCGTTCGGTCGCGGTTGCGGGCGGGATTGCACGAGAGCAGAACCGTCTTCGCGCCGATCTCGCGTGCCCGTTGCAGAGCGCCGAGAACAAAAGGCGTGCGCCCGCTCGCGCTGATTCCGCACACTACATCGGCGGCGTTCACTCCGCGCTCGGCTAAAGACAACGCGCCAAGTTCCGCCTGATCTTCCGCGCCTTCGACCGAGCGGTGCAACGCCGTCGCGCCGCCCGCGATGATTCCCTGCACCAGTTCCGGCGGCGCGCCAAAGGTCGGAGGAATCTCGCTCGCATCCAGCACGCCGAGCCGTCCGCTGGTGCCCGCGCCGATGTAAAAAAGTCGTCCGCCATTGCGCAGCGCATCGCTCGCCAGATCGACCGCCGCTGCAAGCGACTCCCGACAACCCGCAAGCGCCTCGACGACACGATTCTCCTCCGAAACGAAAAGATCGACCATCGCCTGCGTCGGGAGTTCATCCAGATTTTCCGAGCGCGGATTCCGCTGCTCCGTCATCGCGGCCGCAAGCTCCTCATCACTGCGTGTGCCGTCTTCGTTCCGCATTCCGCATTCCGCATTCCGCATTTCAAAATCCGCCGCCAGCCTTGCCGCGCCCATCGCGCCGGAGTCGGTGCAAATCTCGACACGAGCGTTCGGAAGATTTTCGCTGAGGTAGTCTTTGAAAAGATCGAAATACTCCGGATGATTCACAAACAAGCCGCCCAAGAGTTGCACATCGGGTGCGTCGAACTCAAGCCGCCGCGCCACCGCGCACGTGAAATCCGCCAGCGTCCGCGCGCCAATCTGAATTGCCGTGGACATCTCGGCGTCACCCCAACTCGCAGCGGTGAACACGACCGGCGCGAGCTTGGCGACGGACATCTTGTCGGCGTTCGTCGCCCACGAAACGAGGTCTTCGAGCCGGTTCAAACCGAGCAGGCGCAGGATGTTTTCCGCGAGCGGCGAGATGCGGTGGTCGATGTCGTAATTCGACAGCACCTGCCGCAGCGCCTGCACGGCGAGATTGTAGCCGCCGCCTTTGTCGCCGAGCAACTGCCCCCAGCCGCCGGCCTTCTCGATGCGTTCGCGGCAGCGTCCTGTGACCGCCGAGCCCGTGCCCGCAATCACGGTGATCCCGTCGCCGTCGCCGAACGCCGTGGCAAATCCCGAGTCGCGATCGCTGCCGACCGTGATCTGCGCATCCGGCCACACCTTTTCCACGAGCAACCGCAACCGCGCGCGATCCGCCTCATTCACGCAGCCCGCGAGAAACGCGCCAACATGCGTGGCGTCGCCCGGCAGCACGCGAAAAATCCGCTCCAACTCTCCATCGCTAATCGTCCGAAGATTCGCCGCCGGCAGCGATCCCTGCCGCAAGACTTCTCCCGAGTCCGGCGCGATCAGCACCCAATCGGTCTTCGTCCCGCCGCCTTCGATGCCGAGCACGAGTTTCTTTGCACGCATGATGAAACCACTATACATCCACAGACCGCTTCCATTGAAAGACCGATTCCATTCCCTATTTCGCAGAGCCTGCTGGACGGCTTTCATCTGCTGGGCGCTCGCGATCATCTGGCTGTCTTCGATGCCCGGCGAAAAGCTCGAACCGATGATGTTCGACCTCCGCTTTTTCGACAAAATCTGTCACGCCATCGCGTTCGCGGCCGGCTCGGCGATTCTCGCGGTCGCACTGCGTTACAGCACCGCGTGGTCGTGGAAAAAGATCGTGCTGCTTTCGATCCTGGCCGTTTCCATTTACGGCATCACCGACGAGATCCACCAGCTCTGGACGCCGGGTCGCAGCGGGGCGGATGTCTTTGACTGGCTTGCCGACAGCGCGGGTGCTACGCTCGGCGCGATCGTTATTCGATCCATCTATGTCCAATTCCGAGATCCAAAAAGCGCGAGAGCAAGTCGCCAAGCTGCGACAGGAAATTGAGGAACACAACAGGCGCTATTACGTCGAAGCCGCGCCTGCGGTTTCCGACTACGAATACGACCAGGTCTATCGCGAGCTTGGCGAACTCGAAGCGAAGTTCCCCGAACTGCTGACGCCCGATTCGCCGACCCAGCGCGTGGGCGGCGCGCCAACCGAAGGCTTCGCGCGCGTGAAGCATCTCCAGCCGATGCTCTCGCTCGAAAAAGTCGATGCCGCCGGGCATCCCGACAACGTCAAGGAGCCCGATCGCGAAAAGCGCAACCGGGAGCAGGACGAGAACACCCTCCCGCGCCTGATCGACTTCGACAAAACCATCCGCAAACTGCTCGGGTGCGACCGCGTGGAATACGTCATGGAGCCGAAAGTCGATGGCGTCTCCATCGGCGTTCATTACCGCGACGGCAAACTCGCCCTCGGCGTCACGCGCGGCGACGGCCAGCTCGGCGACGACATCACCGCCAACCTGCGCACCGTGCGCGGGATTCCGCTGCGCCTGAATTTGGAAAACCCGCCCGCGCTTCTCGAAGTGCGCGGCGAGGCGTATATCGCCACGGAAGATTTCGACAAGCTCAACGCCAAACTTGCCGGGGCGGACGAGAAGACCTTCCCCAACGCCCGCAACGCCACTGCGGGCGCGCTCAAGCAACTCGACCCGCGCCTCGTCGCGCGCCGCCCGATCAGCGCCGTGTTCTATGCGGTCGGTGCCTGCGAGGGAATCGAGTTCGAGACGCACGCGCAAATGCTGGAAGCCCTCGGCAAATTTGGCCTGCCAACGCAGCGCCGCTGGTGGGTCTGCAAGGACATCGAGGAAGTGCTCCGTCGTTACCGCGAAGAAGTCGTCTGCAATTACGACGAGCAGCGCGACCTGCGCCGGCAGTTGCCCTACGAGATCGACGGCATCGTGCTCAAGGTCAACCGCATCGCCAACTGGGCGCGCATCCCGTCGAAAACGCGCTCGCCCGGTTACGCCATCGTCCACAAACCGATCCCGTGGATCACGCCCGCCGAAACCGTGCTGCGCGACATCACCATCCAGGTCGGCCGCACCGGCGTGCTCACCCCCGTCGCCGAACTCGAACCGGTCTTCGTCCAAGGCTCGACCATCTCGCGCGCCACGCTGCACAACGAAGACGAAATCCGCCGCAAAGACATCCGAATCGGCGACACCGTCGTCATCCGCAAAGCCGGCATGGTCATTCCCGAAGTCCTCGAAGTCGTAAAAACCAAGCGGCCAGTTAACGCGAAGGAATTTGATCTTTTCAAGTTCGTCGATGGCAAGTGCCCCCAATGCAGCAGTCCCATCCAGCGCGATCCCAGATTCCGTGTTGTCGCGTCATGCTCGAATACTCAGAAAATTGGGAAGCGTTTCGTCTGCGTATACGAGACTGACGATCTGAATTTGGTAGGCGAAAAATGCCCTAAGTGTGGGAGCATCATGGAGCGAAAGGCGGTCTATGCAGATTGGCTTTGCAACAACATCGCCGGATGTCCTGCTCAAAGCGTGCGCCGAATAGAACATTTTGCTCAGCGCAAAGCACTCGATATCGAATCCCTCGGCGGCATCGTCGCTGAGAAACTCGTCGAACGCGGTCTTGTGAAAGAACCTCTCGACCTGTTCGATCTTAAGCTTGACCAACTCGCGAAGCTCAACCTCGGCACCCACGACGAGCCGCGCATGTTCGGCGCGAAGAACGCCGCGAAAGTCATCGAGGCACTGGAGCGCGCCCGCACCCTGCCACTTCACCGCTGGATTCACGCGCTGGCGATTTCGGAGATTGGAGAAGAATCGGCCCATGATCTGGCCGGCTTTTTCCTAGATTTCGAGTCTCTCCCTGATTCGCAGGTTCTTAGGGACGCCGCGGCGTTGGGCGAACTGCGGGAGCAGATTGGGCTGAATATTGTCCCCAGAAACTGGGAAGATCAGGGACTTTCAAAAGCTGAAATCATCCAGAGACGCGCCAATCAGAAAGACCTAAAGCGTCAGGCGAACCCTTTCGGACAGCGGCTCATCGAGTCCGGCTTTGCAAAACTTGGGACTGGTGAAAACTCGGCACCTTGGCAGGCAGTATTGCTTGTTGGGCCTGTTGCTGCAAAGTCGTTGCTGAACTGGTGCGCAAGTCCTCTTGGCCAGGCAACTCTCCGGCGAATGCGGGAACTAAACATCTCGCCAAAGGGTCGAGAACCGTCGGCAAAGTCCTCGCCTTTAGCGGGCAAGACCTTCGTCCTCACCGGCACGCTGCCCACGCTCTCGCGCGACGAAGCATCCGCCCTCATCCGCCAAGCCGGAGGCAACGTCACCGGCTCGGTGAGCAAGAACACCGATTATCTGCTTGCAGGAGCGGAGGCCGGATCAAAGTTGGCAAAAGCTCAAGAATTAGGTGTGCCAGTGATAAGCGAAGGAGAGTTTCAAGCGATGCTTGGCAAGTTCTCCTCAGAACCAGCAAGGCAGACACGCACCTACGTCCTGAAAACCACTGAATCAGCCACGACTGACCACGCAACAAACC
Organism: uncultured Verrucomicrobiae bacterium; assembly: GCA_963751395.1. Taxonomy (GTDB): domain Bacteria; phylum Verrucomicrobiota; class Verrucomicrobiia; order Chthoniobacterales; family Chthoniobacteraceae; genus CAVVUC01. The sequence continues at coordinate 284,906 of CAVVUC010000003.1, forward strand.
GACAAAAGAAGGTTCTGCGCTTTTTCGGCATTCCTTTCGGACCAAAGCTTTCAAGAGGTGCCGCCGGTTTGAAGATCGAAGCTTTGTTGGGCGACGAAGCCAATCGTGAAAGGTGGCGGAAATACGTGTTCTTGACGCGTGATTTCGATTCCGACACGGACCAACTCAAACCCTTTTCAAATGCTGATCTCGACGAAGTGAAAGTGCCAGAGGGATGGAGCGGGCAACAGGCAGTTGCTGAGTTCCGGGAAGAGTTGGTGGCCAAGGTAGTTGATCAGGAATCACCATTCGACAGCCCGCCGCCAAGAGTAGTCTTCGCGGGCAAGACGTTCTTGTTTACCGGGCAATTCTCATATGGGTCGCGAAAGGACTGTCAGAAAGCTGTTGCCTTACATGGTGGCATCCCGAGCGATCAGAAGCAGATGAGCCACTCCATCGACTATCTGGTGGTTGGATCGGAAGGCAGCAAGGTGTGGAGCAAAGGCTCTTACGGGAACAAGATTCAATCCGCAATTCTTACGCGCCGAGAACACGGCAAGCCTGCGATCATAGCGGAGGAGCATTGGGTCGCTGCTTTGAAGCAAGTCGATCCGCAAATATCCCTTCTGGATAGCAGCAATGAGTGATTGTTCTTTACTCGTTCGAAGCTGCGCTTCGAGGTAATTGGCGGGGCCGCTCCGATTGCGGAAACCGTCTTGCCGCTGCGCGCCGTGCGTGGTTTATTCCCGCGCATGAGTACGCTGCAAGAAATTGAAGCCGCCATTGCGCAACTGCCGCCGCCGCAGGTGGAGGAGGTGGCGGAATGGCTGTCTGCGTATCGTGCCCGGCGGTCGGGCGGCAAGTCCGCCGGCTCACTGGCATCGCTGGCCGGTTCATGGCAGGAGGATGCCGCCTTTGACGCAGCGGTGCAGGCGTTCGAGCAAGTGGACGAGTCGATGTGGCGATGAACGTGGCGCTGGACACGAACGCCTACAGCGATTTCATGCGCGGTGTGCCGGCGCGGGTGAACGTGGTGACGACGGCGACGCGACTGTTTCTGCCGCTCTTTGTGCTGGGAGAATTGCGCGCGGGCTTCGCCGCCGGGAGCCGTGAGACAAGCCATGCGGCAAACCTTCAACGCTTTCTTGAAAGCCCACAGGTGAGTGTGTTGCTGCCAGATGAAGCGACAACGGAACACTATGCGCGGCTCTTTGCGGGACTGCGTCTCGCCGGAGCAGCGATCCCGACAAACGATCTCTGGATTGCGGCACTGGCTGTGCAGCATCAACTGGTGCTCTGCACCTCGGATGACCATTTCCAAAGGATTCCGCAACTCCAGCTTTGCTAACTGGCACAGACCTTGTCTGCGAATGGACGCTTATTCTCGCGCACGAGATGCAGGCGAACGACGTCCGGCTTGGGCTGGTCGAAAAAGTAACCGGCAACCGACTCCCGGACATTGGCGCGCAATTCGTCCCATGTGCCGGCCTGCGTAAAAATGTCGTGCGAAAGGCACTCGGCGACAAAGCCTCCATCGGCCTCCTGCGTCACACTGAAAACAAGTTCCATGTCGGGAGCATCGCAGAACAGCGGGATCAAAACAAGGTGGTTCGTCTGGTTACGAAGCGGAACGCCCTTACCGCCGCATGGCAGGCGTTGTTGATTCCCGCTCCAGAGCGGCATGATCAAGCTCTACGCAGAAATGCACCTGCCGAATGGCGGTGAGCCATCCTGCAGCGAATGCCACAGCGGCGCGAGTCCGAAGAGTTGAGCCGCATCGGGTTTCAGGCATCTGTTGGCAAACGCTGTCTTTGATCGTAAAGGTGGCAGCGAAATCCATGAGCAAATCATCCGCGCGAAATCGCAACCCCGTTCCCAGCCCGGTCACGCCCCCGGCTGCGGCTACGATCGCGATCATCGCACTTGTCGCGTTTCTGGCCGGCGCTGCAGTGACATGGCTGATCATGCGTGAGCATTCGGCACCGATAGAGCCGCCGACGTTTGTCGCCCAGGGACCGGCCGGTCTCGTTGAAAGCCCCGTGGCTGCCGCCCCGCCCGATGTGTCGCAACTCCCGCCGGGGCAGGCTGCGGTGACGCTCGGCAACTGGAACTACGATCACAAGAACTGGCCCAAGGCCATCGAGCTTTATCAGCGGGCGATTTCACTCGGCATCAATAACCCGGACGTGCGGACCGATCTCGGCAACGCGTTTCGTTTTTCCGGCGAACCCCGGAAGGCGCTGGAGCAATACAAAATCGCCCAGCGCCAGAACCCGCAGCACGAGAACAGCTTTTTCAACGCGGCAACGCTCTATGCGCAGGTGCTAAACGAGCCGATGAACGCCATCGGCGCGTTGCAGGATTACTTGCGCCGCTTTCCGAACGGCGAGAAGGCCGGCGTCGCCCGGCAGATTCTACAGGAGACGGATCTGCGTGCGGTTACCGGCAGCCAGTCGGGTAATACTCCTCAAAAGCCCCCCGCGGAACTTCCGTAGATTTGCCCCGTGGGCCGGTCAGGCAGCGGCGTTCATCTGCCGCAGCTTCGTGATCAATCCAGGCAAAGCGTGCAGCGCCTTTTCGACATCGTGCCGCGAGTTGAACCGGCTGAACGAGAAACGCAGGCTGCTGCGAGCCCGCTCGGTGCTGAAGCCCATCGCCTTGAGGACATGCGACGGATGAATCGAGCCGGTGGTGCAGGCCGAGCCGGCGGAGCAGCAGATGTGGTGCTTGTCCAAAAGCAGCAGCACCGCTTCCGAGTCGATGCCCTCGAACGCGACGCTCGAAGTGTTCGGAAGCCGGTGCTCGCGGTCGCCGTTGACCTGCGTATCGGCGATCTGCTCGAGCACGGCGGTTTCAAATTCATCGCGGAGCGCGCGGACATCGCGGTTCTCGTGGCCCATGAACTCTGCGGCGATTTCGCACGCCTTGCCGAGGCCGACGATGGAGGCGACGTTTTCCGTGCCGGCGCGCTTGCCGTGCTCCTGCCCGCCGCCGATCAGATACGGATTGAACCGTGTGCGACGGCTGACGTAGAGAACGCCGACGCCTTTCGGGCAATGCAGCTTGTGGCCCGACACCGAGAGAAAATTGATCTTCGATTCCGCGAGGTTGATCGGAATTTTCCCCACCGCCTGAACCGCGTCGGTGTGAAACAGCGTCTTTTTTTTGTGAACGATCGCGGCGATTTCCTCGATGGGAAAAAGCACGCCGGTCTCGTTGTTCGCCCACATCGTGGAAACGATCGCGGTGTCCGGGCGGATCGCTGATTCGAGTTCGTGGAGGTCGATGTGGCCGAGTTCGTTCACGCCGAGCCAGGTCACTTCGTACCCGCGTTTCGCCAGCAGTTCGCAATGCTTCGTGATCGCGCTGTGCTCGACGCGCGTGGTCACGACGTGCTGGCGGTCGGGATCGATCTGCAACGCCAACGCGATGGCCGAGTTGTTCGACTCAGTGCCGCAGCTTGTGAAAAGGATTTCGCCCGGTTCCGTACCGAGCAGGTCGGCGACCCGCTGGCGCGCCTTCTCGATCGCCTTGGCGACGCGAGAGCCGAACGAATAGGCGCTCGATGGGTTGCCGTAAAACTCCGTCAGGTAGGGCATCATCTCCGCAACGACGGCGGGATCGACCTGCGTTGTCGCGTTGTTATCGAGATAGATGGTGTGCTCCCTGGACATGGCGAGCGGCGAAACTAACGCAAACCCGCAACCCGCGCCAATCAGTTTTCGCGGATGGGACATTAGCGGCATCGCCTGCTTCGCCATGTAATCGCGGATTTTGTTCTCGTTCCCAAAGTGGGGCTTTGGGAACGCACTTGCCGGGGCAATTGCATTGCAGGGAGGGTGGCGGGCTTCTCAACGCTCCGGTTTTGCCGCCCCTTGCCGCGAAGCAGAGCTTCCACCACGAGGACTCGTAACGAAGTTGCATTTGGGCGCACGCTTGTTTTCGAAGCTGTGCTTCGTTCCGCCGCCTCAAACCGGCAGACTCTGCATCGCAGATGTTGACGTAAAATGGACGAGTGAACAGCATCGCTGCGTGAAAGTCCGCGACGCCATCAAGCTCATCGAAGAGGACGGCTGGTATCTCGCGCGGACACGCGGAAGTCACCGGCAATACAAGCATCGGGCCAAGCGCGGCCTGGTCACGATTGCTGGCAAGCCCGGCGACGAGCTTGCACCCGGCACGAAGAACAGTATTCTCAAGCAAGCAGGACTGAAATGAGCCGTTACTTAATCATCATCGAAGAGACGCCCACGGGCTGTTCCGCTTATTCGCCGGATTTGCCGGGTTGCATCGCGACTGGCCGGACGCGCGATGAGGTGCAGCGCGAGATGCACGATGCCATCGAATTTCATATCGAGGGACTGCGTGAGGAGGGATTGCCGGTTCCCGAGCCAGCATCAAGCGCAGAATACGTGGAAGTTGCGCTGGCTTAGCGTGGGTTCGCCTCGTTCCCAAACTTCGTCTATTTGGGAACGCATGCGCTGTCTTGAACCTCCGTTTCCATCGCGGCTGAAAAGCGTGCCCTGATCCGGGCGGCGTCTGAACTTCCCTGCGCCGCAACTGGTCGAGCTTGAGATTTGCCTCAGCGCACCCACTTTGATTTACTGACCGGCACTTGGAAAAATGAATACCATCGCCGGCTGCCATCTCTACGGAATCCTCGACCTCGGCTACGTCGCGCCGGAGCGCGTGTGCGACGTGGTCCGGCAAATGATCGACGGCGGCATTGATGTGCTGCAATTGCGCGCGAAGAATTTCGACGAGGAGAAAATCCAGGAGATCGGCGATCGCATCGTGCCGCTCACGGAACCGGCCGGAGTGCCGCTCATCATCAACGACTTTCCCGAACTCGTGCCCGCCATCGGCGCGCAGGGGGCACACGTCGGCCAGGACGATCGCGCGGTTGCCGATGCGCGCTGGCGGGCGGGTCGCGCGCTCGCAGGCGAAGTGCCGCCGCCGATCATCGGCAGATCGACGCACTCCGTCGAACAGGCCGTCGCCGCCGAGCGCGAGGGCGCGGACTACATCGGCTTCGGCCCGCTTTTTCCCACGCCGACAAAACCGGGCCGCCCCGCGATCGGCCTCGACGACATCCGCCGCGTGCATGAGCTGGTGAAGATTCCGATTTTTTGTATTGGCGGCATCAAGCGGGAGAATCTGGCTTCGGTGCTCGCCGCGGGGGCGCGTCGCGTCGTGATCGTCTCCGGCATCCTCCAGGCCGCCAACATCGCCGGTTACACGCGAGAGGTGAAGGCGATGGTGGCCGCGCAGGTCTGAAACGTCACGCTTCGCCGGCGAAGACCGCGACAAACCCTGCCTGCGCAAAATGCCGGTCACCGGTCAACGCCTCGCTCAGACCTTCCCGCTCCATCACCTCGAACGAGATGCAGTCCGTGAGCGACCACGTTTTGTCGGGGCGCGCGGCGTAAAGGGAAAGACCGCTTTCATACAGCTCGTCGCTTTCACGGATAACGCGAAAACCCGGCTGGTGCTCGATCGCTTGCAGCAAGTGGGCAGCTTGCTCACGAGCCGGCGTGCTTCCCAATTTGTTTGCCGTCTCAGACAACACCCAAAGCGTCGTCACCAAAGTTTCGCGGCAGGCGCTTGCGAACCTGACGACCTGTTGATGGTGCTGATCGCGTCGGTCCAGCAAGGCGAGGAAGAAGAACGTATCAGCAAAATAAGCACTCACGGCTGCTGTTTCGGGGCTCCGTAGAGATAGTGATCGTGGTTGATTGCAACATCCGGGGGACCATCCCAGATGCCGACAAATGGGGCCAGGCGCTCAACCAGGGTCGGCATTGCTTCCGCGTCAGTCGCCTCTATCCGGACCTTTGTGCCATCAGGCCAGTGGACTCCCTCCGGCAGCTTGATGACTCCGTTTTCGACCGTGGCAGTGATGCTCATGGGTGCAGTCTAGCGTTCCGTCTGTTCGCCCGCAAGCGTTCACCCGGCACGTGCAGTCCGCGAGAGTTTTGAAATTTTGAGTTTGCCGCGGGTGGGCATGCCGCGTAGAGGAAACGGCGGATTGCGCTCAATCCAAAATCCAAAATCTAAAATCCAAAATCCCGTATGTCCGTTCTCGTCGTTGGTTCCATCGCGTTAGACACCGTCAAAACTCCCGTCGAGGAGCATGCCGATTTGCTCGGCGGCTCGGCGTCGTATGCCGCAGTGGGTGCGAGCTTTTTCACGCCCGTGAGCCTCGTCGGCGTCGTGGGCGAGGATTTTCCAAAAGAGCACATCGAATACTTCGGCTCGCGGGAGATCGACCTCGAAGGCTTGCAGGTCGTTCCTGGAAAAACTTTCCGCTGGTCGGGCGAATACCACTGGGACCTGAACACGCGCACCACGCGCAGCGTCGAGCTGAACGTGTTCGAGCATTTCACGCCGAAGCTGCCCGCGAGCTTCACCGACACGCCTTACGTGCTGCTGGCGAACATCGCGCCGAAGCTCCAGAGCCACGTGCTCGATCAAATGAAGAGGCCGAAGTTCATCATCGCCGACACGATGGATTTGTGGATCGACATCGCGAAGGACGACCTGCTGGCGCTGCTCAAACGCGTCGATCTGCTCATTCTCAACGACGGCGAAGCGCGCCAGCTCACCGGCGAGACCAGCCTCATCAAAGCCGGCGGGCTCATTCGCAAACTCGGGCCGAAATATGTCGCGATCAAAAAGGGCGAGCACGGCTGTCTGTTGTTCGGCGAGGAAGTGTTCTTCAGTTGCGGCGCGTATCCGCTTGAAGACATCCACGACCCGACCGGCGCGGGAGACACCTTCGCGGGCGGCCTCGCGGGCTTCCTGGCAAGCACCGACGACGGCGAGATCACGTTCGGCCGGCTGCGCAAGGCGGTCGTCTATGGCAGCGTGCTTGCGAGCTACAACGTCGAGGCCTTCAGCCTCGAACGGATGCGGCGGCTCACCAGCCAGGACGTGGACCAGCGCTACCAAATGTTCAAGCACATGAGCCATTTCGAGGTGCTCGAATAGCGCGATGTTGCCGACTCAGAACGGCGCGATCCGGCTTTTCCGTTTCGCGGGGATCACGGTCTTTCTCCACTGGTCGTGGTTCGTCGTCGCCGTTTTTGAATTGAACGTGCGCCGCGGGAATTACACCTCGCCGGTCTGGAACGCGGCGGAATACCTCTCGCTGTTTCTGATCGTGCTTCTCCACGAATTCGGTCACTCGCTCGCGTGCCGGCAGGTGGGCGGGCGCGCCGAGCAGATCGTCCTCTGGCCGCTGGGCGGTGTCGCTTATGTCGCGCCGCCGCCGCGTCCCGGAGCGGTTTTGTGGAGCATTGCGGCGGGGCCGCTCGTGAATGTCCTGCTGGTGCCGGTCCTGTTTCTCCTCAAAGTGGTGGCGGTCAAGTCGGGATGGGTGGAGGCGACACCGGACATTTACCGGTTCCTAAAGGCGCTCGGGCTGATCAATCTGGTACTGCTCGTGTTCAACATGATGCCCGTCTATCCGCTCGACGGCGGACAAATCCTCCAGTCGCTGTTGTGGTTCGTGATCGGGCGTGCGCGAAGTCTGACTGTGAGCAGCGCGATCGGTTTCGTCGCCGGCGGCGCGCTGCTGGTGTTCGCCATTTTGAAGGGACAAATCTGGATCGGCATCATGGCGGCGTTCATCCTGATGCGCTGTGTCGAAGGGTTCAAGAGCGCCCGGCTTCTCGCGGAGATGCTCAAGGAACCGCGCCACGCCGGTTTCGCGTGTCCTTCCTGCAAAGAAGCTCCGCGCGTCGGGGATTTCTGGCGCTGCGACCAATGCGGAACGCCGTTCGACACGTTTGCTTCGGGGGCGACATGCCCAAACTGCAACGCACGGTTTGCAACGGCGGGCTGTCCCGATTGTCACCGCATGAACACGATCTCTGACTGGCTTGCGGCAGGGAGCGCGCGGCGTTAGCGGCAGCCGTCCGAGGACTGGAGAGAAGGCTTGAAACGCAGTTGGTGGATGTGGTTGCCTGTTGCCAATGAATTACCGGCATCTTTGCACTGCTCTTGGCGCAGTCGTCTTTTTCTGTTGTTCGCCAAGTTCGCAGGCGGCGGATGTGGTCACCCGCTCGGGCAAGGTTTTGAAAGACGTCATCTTCCTCATGGCCGACAAAGAGTCTGTGATGATAAGGCACGATGGTGCCACCATTGAGAAATGGCCCCTGGCTGACATGCCGGAGGAAGTGCAGAAGGCGTATCACTTTGATGCGGCCAAGGCAGCGGAGGCCAAAAAGGATCGTGAGATCGAGGAACTGAAGAAGCAACTTGCGGAGGCGAAGAAGAACGCCACGCCTGCTGGCACGCCGAGGCCGCCAATGCCGACTCCCACGCCTGCGGTTTCCACGCCCGATTACGACAGCTCACTGGCAGGCGGCAAACTGGTTCCGCTCGATGTCATCGCTGCCGACTACAATGCGAACCGTCCCGCCGCCGAGGCGAAATACCGGGGCAGGCGGTTCAAGATTTCAGGCCAGATCGACCGCATCGACAAGGATATGGCGCCTCGCGTTTTCAACGTGTTCCTGAAATCGACCGACGGACGGACGCGCTTCAAGCTGATCACCGAATTCGAATCAGTCTATAACAGCAAGCGCGATAAAGTCGGCTCTTTGCAGACGGATTTTAAGATCGACCTCGTGGACGGGAAAATGATCGGCGTGCAGAGGACTTCGACGCTCAAAGGCTACTACGACTACTACTATTACTACGGCAGCCGTCGCACGATCGACAAAAACAAGAGTCCGTTTGCGCCGATCCTGACGGTGGGCGATCAAATCACCGTCACGGCGACTTGCGGGGGCAAGACGGTCTCGATCGATTTTGCGAACTGTGCGTATGAAGGGCTGAAGCTGCCGTTCCTGACACCCTGAGCGCCCCGCGCTTGCGCTGGCAGTTGTTTGCGCGGAGCTTCGGCCTTCGATGAAAATCATTCTCCGCGTCTTCGCCTACATCCGCCGCTATCCGTTGATGGCCGCAGGGACGATGACATGCGCGGTGCTGAGCACGCTGATGGTCATCGTTTTTCCGGCGGTCACGCAGCGCATCATCGATGAAGTCATCCGGCAGCGTCAGCCGCAGAAACTTCTGCCGATGGTGCTCTTCGGCGCGGCGGCGTTTTTCGCGCAGCATTTCTTCAACGGCATCCGAATTCTGCTGAACAACACGTTCGAGCAACGGGTGATCTTCGACCTGCGCAGCGATCTTTACTCGCATATCCAGCGGCTGCCGCTCACATGGTTCGACAATCGCGCCACGGGCGACCTGATGACGCGCGTGCTCGAAGACGTGATGTCGGTCGAGCGAATGCTCATCGACGGAATCGAGCAGGGCATCGTCGCGGTGTTGCAAGTGCTGCTGGTCACCGGCGTGATGCTGCACTACAGCCCGAAACTCGCGATGCTTGCGCTGACGCCGGTTCCGTTCCTCGCGGCGGGCGCGCTCGCCTACACGCTCACCGCGCACAAGCGATACCGGCTCCAGCGAAAGGCGTCGTCGGCGATGAACTCGCTCCTGCACGACAACCTCGCGGGCATCCGGCAGATCAAAACGTTCGTGCGCGAGCGCGAGGAGCACGCGCGTTTCAACGGCGTGAGCAACGACCTGCGCGAAGCGACGCTGATCGTGATGCGCACCTGGGCGCTGTATTCGCCGTCGATGTCGTTCCTGGTTTCGTGCGGGCTGGTGGTCGTGGTCGGATTTGGAGGAAAGCTCGTGCTCGATGGTGCGATGCAGATCGGCGATCTCGTCGCGTTTCTCATGCTCTGCAATTTTCTCTACGAGCCGATCGGGAAACTGCATCAGCTCAATCAGCTCTTTCAGTCAGGGCGCGCGGCGGGCGAGCGCGTGTTCGAGATCATGGACGAAACACCGGAGCCGGGAGGGGAGGCGAAGGATGAAGGTGGAAGGATGAAGGATGAAATTCGCGGCGATGTGCGTTTTCAAAACGTCTGCTTCGCTTACAACGAGACGCTTCCCGTGCTGCACAACATCAATCTGCACGCCCAGCCCGGCGAGACGATCGCGCTGGTCGGCGCGACGGGTGCGGGCAAATCGACGCTCGTGCATTTGCTCACGCGCTTCTACGAGTTCGACACGGGCGAGATTTTCATCGACGGAAATCCGCTGCGCGAAATATCGAAGGACACGCTGCGCCGCGCGGTCGGCATGGTGACGCAGGAAAGTTTTCTGTTCAATGGCTCGATCCGCGACAATCTGCGGCTCGGCAAACCGGACGCGACTGACGGGGAGATGCTCGAAGCGCTCGCCTCGGCCAATGCGCGCGCGTTCGTCGATCGGCTTCCGGAGGGGCTTGGCAGCGTGGTCGGCGAGCGGGGCGTGAAGCTGAGCGTGGGCGAAAAGCAGCGTGTCTCGATCGCGCGCGCTTTGCTGAAAGACCCGCCGATCCTGATTCTCGATGAGGCGACGGCGAGCGTGGATAATCAGACCGAGCGGTTGATCCAGGAGGCGCTCGACCGGCTGATGGAGCACCGCACCAGCTTCGTCATCGCGCATCGTCTTTCGACCGTGCGGCACGCCGATCAAATTCTCGTGCTCGAACGCGGTCGCATCGTGGAGCGTGGTCGTCACGACGAGTTGCTCGCGCTGGGCGGCATTTACGCGCGGCTGTGCGAAGGGGCTTTTATCGAGAAGCCGTCCGACTCCGGGCTGCTGGCCCGGGCCTGACGGTCAGAGGACGCGGGCGAGTTCTGCGAGGATGCGCGTGAGTTTGTCGCGCAGTTCTGGTGGAAGGTTCCGGTCCTTTTGAAGAACACAGAGGCATGCTTCGCCTTGGGAGAAGAGACTTGCCGTCAATCGCTGGCAGTCGAGGACGAGGTTTTTCGCGGGGCCGATGTTCAGATTGCCCGCGCAGTTCGCAAAGGATTGCGCGAGTTCGCAAGATGTCCTGCAAAAAGCTTCGACGTCGAAATCAGACGGAACCTCCCCGGCTTTGATCAACTTGCCCTTCGCGATGAGGACGCAAGCCGCGATGCCGGGGAAGCCGCAGATCAACTCAGCAATCTTCCGGGCATCGAGCGGATCGTTCGTTTGGAGAATCGCCTGGAGCGATGCGAACGGCGCGGGGGAGGCGGACGACTCGGAAGCGAGAATCGGTTGGGGCGGATGAGCTGCCTGCGGTTGCAGGCGGATCAGCGGCGGCGGAACGGTGACCCGGCGCGCAAAGGGGGAGGACGCTGGCTCACCCCCGGTTTCCGTTGTTTGTGGTGTTGTGAAAGGTGTGGGTGAAGCCTCCAGGACGGGCGCGGGCTTTTCGATCTCGACAGACGGTTTGTCCGGTTCGGTTTCCGCCTTTGATGAGGCGAGTTCCGGCTCTTCGGCTTTCTCAGTTTCCGAAGTCCTGCCGCCCGCCTGAGCTTCACGAATTTCTTCGATCGGGATGGGGATTTTCACCGTCGCGCCACGCGCGAAATGAACGCGGTATTCCGTTGGGAGCGCGTCGATGAAGTCGTTCGGCATGAGTTCGACTTTGCCGGTGGACAACTGCGATTCAATGAGTCGATACGGCAGAACGATTCGCAGGGAATCGTCGATTGCATGCAACTCGCCGATGAGGGCTTCCTTCGGCATTGTGCGAAGGATGGGGGCGAGTCGGAGCGAGATGTTTTCATCCGTGAATGGAGGCGGGTTCGGAGGAGCGGCGGCGGCATCGGGTTTCTCCGGTTCGACCGGCACGGAAACAGAAGCCGATCCCGCGTCGGATTTCTCCATCGTCGCCTCGACTGGTGGCATTTTTTCAGGCGGTCTTTCTGCGGGGGGGTGGTTGTCATCCATCGGAAATGCACCAACCTGGGTGACGAGTTTCTGCAACGGAAGGGTCACTTCGATGTCTTCCCCCAGACCGATTTGCTCGCGGAAAATTTCGGGGCAGAGCTTTGCAATCTTCGAGAGCGGCACCGCAGCCCGGCCCCGCGCGATGTCGGCGAAAAGATCATGGACGCTGAAAAGCAGCGGACGCTGCAAGTCGTGCGGACCCGGTTTCAGAAAATGCGAAGGGATGCGATGGATGACATCGCCGAGGACGAGCTTGATTTCGCGATCCGGCAGGGAAAGGGAGATGCGCGAGGTTTTTTTTCGCGACTCGCTCGAAACGGGCCGAAAGGCAGCATCGGACGTCACGGCTTGCTGCGTCGGCAGGCCACCGCCCCGCTCGACTGTGGGCGCCGCGTTGCTGGCGGGCTCGTGCGAGCCGGGAGGTTCAGCAGGTTTCGGTTTAAATAGCTCGGTAAAAAAGCTCATTACGAACCTTAGTGGTCAGTTGCCGTAACCCGGCAGACTTCCTCCAATGTCGTAATGCCCTCGCGGGCTTTGTCAATTCCAACCATGCGCAAGGTTTTCATTCCCTCGGCGATGGCCTGATTCTTAATTACTGCCGCAGAGGCGCGTTTGATGATGAGCCGGCGGATGGTTTCGGTCACCGGCAGGACTTCGATGATCGCAGCGCGTCCGAGGTAGCCGCGGCGTTTGCAGCGGTCGCAGCCGACGCCGTGGTAAAAGGTCGTGTTGTCGTCCTCGATCCCGATGCTGGGCGAGGATCTCCGGCTCGGGCATGAATTCCTCGCGGCAGTTCGGGCAGATGCGGCGGACGAGACGTTGGGCGCAAGCGAGGAGGATCGAGGTGGAAATGAGGAACGGCTCGATGCCCATGTCGTCGAGTCGCGTGATCGCGCCCGCGGCGTCGTTCGTGTGGAGCGTGCTCAAGACCTGGTGGCCGGTGAGCGCGGCTTTCACGGCGATGTCGGCGGTTTCGTTGTCACGAATCTCACCGATCATCACGATGTCCGGGTCCTGACGCAGGATCGAGCGGAGCGCGCTCGCAAAATCGAGGCCGATCTCGCTTTTGACGGCGACCTGATTCACGCCGGCAAGCTGGTATTCGATCGGGTCCTCGACCGTGACGATGTTGTAGTCGGGGTTGTTCAGTTCCTGAAGAACGGTGTAGAGCGTCGTGGTTTTGCCGGAGCCGGTGGGGCCGGTGACGAGGATCATTCCGTGCGGCGCGTCGATCGCCTTCTTGAACTGGGCGAGCGTGTAGTCGTCCATGCCCATTTGCTCGACGCTGCCGGAGAGCGCCGACTTTGTCGAGGAGACGGATGACGATCTTTTCGCCGTAAGACGGTGGGCAGAACGGAGATACGCAGATCGACTTCCTTGCCGGAAACGCGGATGCGGAACCGCCCGTCCTGCGGCAGACGGCGCTCGGCGATGTCGAGGCCGGCGAGAATTTTGATGCGCGAGGCGATGGGAAGCTGGAGGGCTTTCGGGGGCGAACTGGCTTCGATGAGTGCGCCGTCCACGCGGTAGCGGAGCTTGAGCGATTTCTCAAAGGGTTCGATGTGAATGTCGGACGCCTTTTCCTTCATCGCCTGGACGAGGATCAGGTTCACGATCTTGATGACCGGCGCGTCCTCGCTCTCGTGGGCGAGTTTGTCGAGGTCGATTTCGTCCCGCTTGCCGGAGACGACTTCCGCCTCGGCGACGTTTGCGCCGGCAGCCTCCTTCAGCATCTGATCCATCGACGCGCCGGAGCTGTTCACGCCGCTGAGCGCTTCCATCACGCTCCGCTCGGTCGTGATCATCGGCACGATTTCCAGCTTGGTGCGCTGGCGCAGGTCGTCGAGGGCCAGCACGTTGAGCGGGTCGGCCATCGCGACGAAGAGCTTGTTGCCGAGCTTGCAGACGGGCGCGAGCTTGTAGGCGCGCGCCATTTCCTTCGGCACCAGATCGAGGATGGCTTCGGGTACGCGGACTTTGGCGAGATTGATCGGCGGCGTGTCGAGGCAGCGGCCCATCGAGATGACCATGTCCTGCTCGGTGACGAACTGGCGGTCGGTGAGCAGTTTCAACAGGCGGCCGCCTTGTTTTTTCTGCAACTCCATCGCCTCCTCCAATTGCGATGGCAGGAGAAGACCGTCCTCAATCAATACATCTGCGATGCGTTCACCAAAGGATTTGATGCTCATAGACTAATTCGCGAGGCGATAAGTGTCGCGCAGGGCCTTTGCAATGGCCTCCGGCGCTGCGAGGTGCCACTGGATGTTGTAGTCGAGAAGCTGCTGGACGGCCTCCTTTCCCTGTGCGTCAAAAGGATTTGCCGTGGCGACCATGATCGTGCGGCTGACGAGATCGAACGGAACGATCAGCCGGCCCAGCGTCAGGGTCTCCGGCAGCATTTTGACGATCTGGCGGTCCACCTCGTAGTTGGCCAGGGGGATGTAGGCGAATTTCGTGCGATCGAGAATTCCGCACAGAAGCTGTTCAAGATCGGTCATCGTCGAGCGGCTGACCTCGTCGATCAGCGAGGCCGCGATCGCCTGGCTGCCGAGGTTCTTGTTCATCTTGCGCACCCGATCGAGCGAGGCGTTCACGACATCTTCCGGCGCAAGGCGGTGCTGGATCAGGAATTTTGCAAGCGGTTCGTTGCCGTCGTTGTCGAGATGAATGTTCTGCATCGCCGGCTTTTCGGCCTCTGCTTTGACGGTCGCGCTTGTGGTGATGAGCGTCGGGTCCTGCGCCACGACCGAGCTGAAATCCAGTGCGATCGCGGAGGTCTCCGAGAGTGGCGCGCTGCCCGGCTGCTGCTGCAATTTTGCCTCCACTTCGCCAAGCATCGCGAGCACCTCGCCGTTGTCGGGCTCCTTTTGCAGAATGCCTTCGTACTCGAGCAGAGCCGAGGAATACTGCCCCATGCTCATATAGGTGTCGGCCAGGCGGCGCGTGACTGCGAGCGCGTCCTTCTGGCGCCCGAGTTTCCAGTAAGCCTCTTTCAGGACTTCGAGCGACTGGCAGTCGTTCGGGTTCGACTGCGTGATGACTTCAAACATCTCGATTGTTTGAAGTATCTGGTCGTTTTCTTCCGTGTTAACTTGGGCGCTCGTCATAGAGAAGTCACACCTCATCAAGCTAAAACCATGCCCCTGCTACCTGTTCGGGCAGAATTGAGAGAGAAATAATGAAAGCCGGTCCGGCGGGGCTGTTTCCGCCTGTCCGGTGTCGGCGAAAAGCCAGATCTTTCGCGTCAATCGGTCGTTCCTCTTTCGCAGGACGCGATCGCTCCCCCATTCCCGAGGTGCGCACTCCGCGATTCACCGCATTGGCTGACTGCTGCCACCGTCTTCAAGGGGAAATTCTTTCCCGCCTGTGACAAACGCGCTGAGATTTTGGTGGTTCAATATCCGCCCCCGTCTTGCTCAGGAGTTGCGCTTCCTGCTCGGCGATCGCTCGAGTGCCGAACCCGAAACAGCGCTGCCAGGATCCATGTTTGCCCCGCACCGCAATCACAGAACGAAAAAAAGGACTCACCGCTTTCGCAGTGAGTCCCTTTTGAATTGAACCAGGTAAAAGGCTAGCCGCCGCGCGTGTCGCTGGTTTTAGCGCCACTGACGACCAGTTTGCGGCCCATGAACTCCTTGTCGTGCAGTTCCGTCACCGCACGCCTGGCCTCGTCAACGGTGTTCATCGTGACGAACGCGAACCCTTTCGAGTGCTGCGTGTCGCGATGGCTTACCACCTCGGCGTTGTTGACCTTGCCGACCCCGTTGAAGAGGTCGAACAAGTCGCTCTCCGTCGCATCGAAGGAGAGATTGCCGACGTACAGTTTCGGCGAGGTGACTTCGACGACCTCCGGCTTCCGGGAGGGTTTTTGCCGCGGACTCTCGTACTTCTTACTTCCGTTGGCCTGTCGGGGCGGTTCTTGTTCTCCGGAGAAGAAGGCGGCGATCTTCTGCCAGAAGGTCTTCTTGACCGGGGCTTTTTGGGGGGCGTCTGATCTTCCGCCGTCGCGGCGGGGACGCCTCGAGCCACCTCGTGAGGAACGGCGGCCCGATCGTTGCATGTTCTGTTGATTCATGATTTGAATTATCGTTGTTACGGTTAGCGACGAAGCGCCTTGCGCCTTGCGAGTCAAAGCGCGGGGCATGGCTCGTCCGATGATCTGACACATCGCGCGCCCGGCGCGGATTCATCGTCGGAAAACTTCGTCTGTTGCGGTCGGGGCCGGTCACGGCAACACGGCTGCACCCTTCCATCCGGATCGGCTTTTGCAGGAAGAATAACCGGCATAAAACCAAGAGAGCGTCTCCAAACGAGGACTGAATTGACTCAAACAATTTGCTCATCACAGAAACCAGACAGAAAGGAAAACCGGGCTGCTTGCCCGAAAAATTACCCAACTTCGCTGGCTTTAATCGCATATTTGTCCCTGCCGGGCAAGGTGAAATAAAAATCCTTTTATACAGTTTTCAAAAAAGGACGAAATTACGGCACTCAAATCGGGCCATGATGACGCGATTGCCTGTCAAGCGCGCGCTGGCGGTGATCGCGGCAAAGCCAGGCATTTGCATCCAACTGCGCGTCCTGCCGCCCGCCATGCCGCTCGGGATCCATGGCGGGCCGACGATTCCCCTGACGACGACCGATCTCCAACAGGGCGAGCATCCCTCCAAGAAGAAACGCGGCAAAAAGGATGGCGGCAAGGATCTGGTTCATGGCGTGGAGGAAAGAGGAGAGCTGTCTGGTGGCAAGTCATCGGTGCCTCCGCGCCGGAGGGCGCATTTTGCATAAACGCCCATGACCACGGGTGCGGTCAATGCGTAGCAGGCGATCGTGGGCAGGGTGCTCCTGCTTTGGAGATACTGCCCCGAAAGCAGCAGCGCGAGACCGACGTGACGGTTGACATTGCTGATGACCAGTGTTTGCACACCGGGCGTCTTGCTGGTGAGCAAAGCCCGGCTCACCGCAAGACAGCCGAGCGCGAGGAGAAGCGCGGCGACGAACACCCACGGAGTGACGGCCTTCAACGCCGGTCCCATTTTCCAGAGCAGCGCGATCAGCGCCACGGTCAGGATCACGTTGCCGAGGACGTTGAGCGCGCGCTGCGCCTTCGTGGAAAACCCGGGGGCAAAGCGCATCAGGGCCATCCCGGCGAGCAGCGGAAGGAATTGCTGCTGTGCGATTACCGCCAGCAACTTCAAGGGCGGAATCCAGATGTCGCGCTGGTAAAGTTTGCCCGCCAGCGCGACCAGCAGAGGGATCATGATCGGGATCATCAGCGCGCCCCAGACCTGGTAGCTCGCGGCCGTCCGCATGTCGAAACCATGTCTGGCGATGTTGCGCGTCAGGAGCGGAGCACCCGGCGCGACGGCGATGAGGAAAAGCCCCGCCGTGGCGGCGCGGTCGAGCGGCAGGAGTTGTCCGAGGGCAAGCGCGAGGAGCGGCGGCGCAATGAACGTGGCGAGCAGGAGCCGCGTCCAGTGGCCCGGCGTCAACCGCCGCCAGTTCTCCAGCAGTTGCCGGGGACTCAGGCTCATGCCGACGGAAACCATCAGCATAAACACGGCGGCTTGGAGCAGGTATTTCATCGTCGCCTTCCGCTGGGGCGCATTACTTCAACTCGACTTTCACCGTCCCGATCTTTCCATCGAACTTGAACGGGCGGCGCTCGTAGTAAGGTATCCGGCACGCCGAAGCCAGCGTCGTCGATCAACACCATGAGCACGTTCGGCGCACCCTTCGGCAGACGATCCGGCTCGACGCGGCGTTTGTGGATGGACTCCTGCAAGGTCGGTCCCGCCTTGCTCGCGGTGGGCGCGGGCGGGAACGGCAGCACGGAGCCGTCGTCGGGCGCGCCGGCGAAGACCGCGGGAATAAGGCCGCTCAGCGCAGCAAGGATTGAGAGTTTCGTTTTCATGGTTTTTGGATTTGAACAGGAGGTAGCCGAGGACGCGGAGATTTCATTCATCGTTCGCCTCGCGGATATTTTTGGAGCCTCCCGGCGGTAGATAGTTTTCACCAGTCACGACACGCCTGCCGGTTTTGGCTTCGAGTTCCAGGCGGGCGCGCTTGGCAATTTTCCCGCCCGTCTTGGCGGCGGCTTTGTTCTCCGGCATACCGGTCGCATTCACGGTTTCGGCAATCTGGCGGGTGGAAAGTTCCGCGAGGGCGGTGAAGATGAGTTCGGCCTCGCTCATGTGGTCGCGGAGGTTCTGGGTCTTGAGACCTTTCAAATCCTTGTGCGCCGTGACGCTGACACCGCTCCATTCCTGATGAATCAGGTTGGTGAGGATGGCGTATTCGTCGCCTTTCTTGATGTCGTGCGCGGCCCAGTAGTCAGTGAGCTTGTTGCGGGTTTCCTGCCCGGTCATGCGTTGCTGAATCCATTTTTCGCTGCGGCCATGTTTCTGCCAGGTGGCGCGGGCGCGTTCGAGGGCGCGGGCGGGGTCGGACATCTCCTGCATCCGCTCGTAGCCGGTTTTGGCCAGCCAGAGTTTAATCGGCTCGGCCTTGGGGCTGGGGACGCTCTGGACGAGGCGTAGCAGGGTTTCGGCATTGGCGACGTCGGTGAGCCGTTGCTTTCCGTCTCCTGCCGCCATTTTCAACTGGTGACAGTTTGTCACCAGTTGACTTCCTTCCTTCCCAAGCCGCTCTTTCAGCTTGTTCCAGTATTTTCTGGCCGTCTGAAAGTCGGGTTGTTGGGTGAGGACTTGGATGATGTCCACGACAGAGAAGAACCACGTCTCGGTCTTCTCATCGTAGAGGCGGCGGATTTCGTGTCCCTCAAAAATGGCCAGGTCTTTTTTCATGATGGCGCGATGAATCAGAATCCTACTTCTTCAAATACTTGATCGCCGTGGTGCCGATGGTGCCGTTGAAAGTGAGCACGTTCGGCACGCCCTTCGGCAGACGATCCGGTTCGACGCGACGTTTGTGGACGGACTCCTGCAACTTCGGCCCCGCTTTGCTGGCGGAAGGCGTCGGCGGGAACGGCAGAACGGAACCGTCATCAGGCGTGGCGGCGAAGACTGCGGCGGTGAAACCATACAATGCGGCGAGGAGTGTGAGTTCAGTTTTCATGGTTTGGATTTTCCTAGTTCGTGTTCCAGTTCCGCAATCGTCGGCAGCGAGCCGCGCAGGTTTTTCGGCAACGATTCCACCAGGCGCGTCTGCCACTGCGCCACGCCGATGGGCTTCTTCACGTCGCGCAACGCATACTCGACTTTGAGTTTGTTCTGCGCGTCCTTGCACAGCAGCAGCCCAATAGTCGGCGCGTCGTCCGGGTGGCTCATCTGGTCGTCCACGGCGGAGAGATAGAAATTCATCTTGCCCGTAAACTCCGGCTCGAACGGCTTCATCTTCAAATCCACCACCACGAAGCAGCGCAGCCGCAGATGGTAAAACAACAGGTCGAGCGAGAAATCTTCGCCGCCAACTTCGAGCCGCACCTGCTGCCCGACAAACGCGAAGCCCGCGCCGAGTTCGAGCAGGAACTGCCGGATGTGCTCCACCAATCCGCGCTCCAGGTCGCGCTCGTGCGCATCCTCCGAGAGCGAGAGGAAGTCGAACGTGTAAGGGTCTTTCAACACCTCCCGCGCCATGTCCGATTGGGCAGGCGGCAGCGTGCGGTCGAAGTTCGTGATGGCCTTGCCGCTGCGTTCATGGAGTTTCGTTTCGATCTGCACCGTCAGCACCGCCCGGCTCCAGCCATGCTCCAGCGTCTTGCGCGCATACCAGAGGCGCACGGCGGGGTCTTTCACTTTCTCGATGAGCAAAATGTTCGAGCCCCACGGCAGCAGCGCCAGCGGTTCGGACGGGCCGTCCAATTGTGCCACAGGCTGTGGCACAATTTGTCCAGCAGCCTGCTGGACGATTGCGCCGGGCAATTCTCCCACGGCTTGTGGGAGAATTTCGCCTGTGATTCCCGCCCCGCCCAATTCTCCCACAGCCTGTGGGAGAATTGACAGCGCATCGTACGCTTCCGCGAAAGCCCGCATCCGCATCAGGTTGGTGTAGGAGAAGCCGCCCATCTCCGGGAATTCCGCCGCCAAGTCCTTCGCCAATCGTTCCACCACCTTCGTGCCCCAGCCCTCCGCTTTCTGCGCCCGCAAAATCTCCCGCCCGATGTGCCAGTAGAGCAGAATCAACTCGCGGTTCACCGACAGCGCCGCCTTCACCTGCGCCGTGCGGACGCGGGCTTTCAAGTCCGCGAGCAGCGGGGCATAGCTGGCGGGAATCGCGGATTTCTTGAGTCGGGCGTCTGTTGTCATGGCTGGAAATTCAACTTTGCTGGTCAAGCCTCCACAGGCACGGTGAGGTTCTCCGAAAAATACTTCTCGCAGTAGTGGTAGGGGTGCTTGTTCTCGAACTGCCGTAGATTATCGAGCACGGTCACAATTCGGCATCGCTCGGTGCCACCGTTTGCTGGGCCGCGCAATCCGCGACCGACCATCTGCATGTAGCGCACGGGGCTGAACACCTGCCGCGCGATGAGAACCATGTCGGTCTTGGGCGCGTCGAATCCCGTGGTAAGAACTAGGCAGTTGCAGAGCACGCGAATCTCCCCGCGCTGGAAACGGTCGAGGAAGTAGCGGCGAGCAGCCGTGGGCGTTTCGCCACTGACTGCGGCAGCGGGAATGCCCGCGAGGTGCAATCGCGCGGCCATTTCGCCGGCGTGCTTCACCGAGTTGGCGAAGAACAGGATGGAGCGTTCACCGGCTTGCTGAATGCGCTCCACGAGAAGCTGGTTGCGCTTCTCATCCACGGCGAGGCGCTGATTGATGGCCTCGAGAATGTTCTCAAAATCCAACCCTTCCCAATTGGTGAGCGCACCGAGTTGCGCCAATTCAGCTTCAATCAATTCGGCTTCCGACTTCAAAGCCTCGTGGTCAACGCGTGACAGCACGCCCTGAGAGCGCAGACGGGCGTGAAGCTCCTCTTGCTTCGTAGGGAGCCAACGGTTGTCGAATCGCCGTGCGAGCCTCTGGCTTTCTTCGTCGTCCATGCGGAACGGCGTGGCGCTCAGGCCGAGGATGGGTGGTTCGTCCTTCGGCGGCGCTCCCGGTCTCGGTGCTTCGGCATCCAGCCAGCGGAGGAGATTGGTGTAGCTGGGCGTGATGGCGTGGTGGCACTCATCTACCACGACGATGCCGGGGTTTTGCAGCCATTCCAAAGACGCGCTGCCCATGCGGCTGTTCAACGTCTGAATGGACGCGATAACGACGATGGGCTTGTCCGGCTCCTGAATGGGCGGGCTGGGATTTCCACCCCACAAGCGAACAATGCGCAGGTCTGTCTTTTGCGCACCGAGATTGAGCCACACTTGCCGGAACGCTTGCACCGCCTGCTCGCAAAGCTCGTCGGTCTGCGCCACCCACACGACGCTGCGTCTTTGACCTTCCGGCTTGAGGACGAGCATCACTACAGCTTCGACGGCCACTCGCGTCTTGCCGCCGCCAGTAGGGAGGCTGACCACTGCGCGCCGCCGCGTTGTTCCGCTGGCGACCAGAGCCCGGATGCCGTCCATCACTTCATCTTGGAAGTCGTGAAGCGGACGCAACTCAATGGGGCCGCTGATGAATTCTTCCGCCTCACGGCGGGATTCAGGCGACGCGGCGAACGCATCGGGAAAACCAATGCTTTTGACGAAGGCGCGCGCCTCGGCGGTGTTCCAACGCAACGGCGGTTTCAAGCCCTCCGCTGCGAGCGTGTCTTTGAGGACCGTGAGCGTCGCGGGGCCGAGTTGTGCGAGTGTCAATTCCGCGAGTCGCAGCGGCGTGAGTTGCTGGACGAACGTCTTGCCTGCCAAGTCGCCGAGTACCCTCCGCAGTGGCTCCTCGTTTCTTCCGACTGCGAACAACAGTCGCTCCGCCAGCGTTGCTCCGCGAGCGACATCCGCGCGTCTCTTGTCCACGCCTTCATCACCGAGACGTTTCAAAGCCTCCGCAGGTTCGCACTGCAACCAACCGGCAGCGGCGATTTCGTTCACCAGCAGTCTGAGCCGTTCCGCACGCGACAGTCTGGCGAGTTGTTCCGCATCCATGAGCAGGACGTTCTCCCACATAAGACACGGCACGAATTCGGACGCCTCGCCGATTTTCAGCAGCAACCCAGAAACCGGCTGGCAACGCGCAGTGTCCGCGTCTTCACTCCGCAGAACCTCGGCCAGTTCGGGAGTGACGGAAATGAGCAAGTCGGCGGGGCCTGCCTCCTTCGTCCATGTTGCCGTGATGAGTTCGGAGAGATTCCGTGCGCCGTTGTTCAGCCACAGCGTCAGTGCGGCGTCATCCAGCGTAACGACGATGCAACTCGGCGTTCGCGCTCGGCCGGCAAGGTCCGGCGAACCGGTCACGAAAACCTGCGACAACGGAACTTCCCCGGCGTCCGTACGAAGCGACGCGGGAACAACGCCGTCCTTCGCTGCGCCAGCCCAAAGCTCGCGCAACGAATCGTCTTGGAGGGCAGCCGCATTCGCCAACTCTTTGATGAGAGCAAGCCACAGGCTGCGAAAGTCGGATGGTGTCGCCGGAGTAGCACCATCAACATCGACCAGCTTTTCCAGCGTCGGCAGCAGCGTTTGCCACTCGGAAATCTTTGTCAGCGCAGGTTCTTGGCGCTTTGCCACGATGGCCGCCAAGCGGACGGTTTCGTCGCCAACCTGCACTGTGCCGTGCTTGAGCACAAACCACGGCAGCGGATGAGGAACTTGAATCGTGGCGTAATTCGCAACGGTGCTGTGCTTGAAATCCAACTGCTCCAAAAACCGACCGCGTCGAACCGAGTCAAGCAGCCGTCCAGTGAGCTTCGCGTTCGGCTTACCCGTGAGACTCGGCGCGAACAACCAGCATTTGGGAAGAGTCAATCCGATCGGCTTAAGATAACTCCATGTCGCGGCGCCGTTCACGTTGTGCTGATAGTGAGTTCTCCACCGGCTCAACCACTCGCCCAAGCCGTCGTGACCGTGGGTGACATCTTCATACTTTCCAGGCCCAAAGGTTCCCTCTGGGAACTCGCACACGCCGAGTGTCGTCAGCGATTCTCCATCCTCGCCGTGCGTTTCGGAATCAACGAGCACGTCTCGGTTCGATGAGGCATCGTCGCCGCACACCAACGCGCCGGGCAGAAGAACGGAATCAGCCAAAACCCAAGTTCCATCGCGACGGCGAACGCGAATCTGGCTTCTGTTTTGCATGACGAACTGCTTGCGAACAGTTTCGGGTGCCCCGCGCAGCTTCGCCCAAAACGCCTGCCACCCGGCGTCGCGCACTTCCTTTGGATAAGTTGGGATTCCGTTGAGTGATTGGCGCAGCACGTCGCCCCACACGCTCTCGTCGAGCGATTTCACCCTCATCACGGCAGCGAGGATGCGCGTCGCCTCGGCATCGTCGCACAATGCCTGCGCCACCGCTGACCTGTCCGGGACAACCACGCCCGCTGGAGCGAAGACCACCTTCCCGGCAGTCAGCAGTTCGCCGTCTTCCGATGGGATGATGGCAAGAAGCGGGCGGACCGGATTCCATTCCTGCGGCTTGCAATCCTTCTCGTAGGCCTCCGCCAGTTTGAGGACTTCACCGGCCTTCGACGCTTCGACGGAAGCCACGTCTGCGAACCACGAAGCGGCATCGTCCTTGCGAAGATTCGGACCCTGCGGCTCTCCCGATTCCGGTTTCAGTCGCTCGGCGAGAGCATTCAGGCGGCTCCCGCGCTGACGATCGAGACAGGAAGGATGCACTCTAAGTGTGAGCGATTCGGAATCGGCGAGTGCCTGCCACTGTCGGGCGAGTTCCGCGGTATCCCGAGGATGCCGCCACAAGTCGCGGGCGTGCCGCCGCGCACCCGTAGCATCGGGAATCACGGCAGCGTTCTCCAATGTCTTCCAAAGCTCCTGCACGAGCGGGGCTGCATCGTCATCCGCTCGTTCCATCTGACGCGGGAACGCATCCAACACGCGCCCGGGGTCTTCGGGCGTGCAGAGCTTCGGCAAGGTTTCCGCGACAAGCCGCGCCGCCGCCCGCATCAACTCCGCGTTCCACTCGCCTCCGATGATGGCGTTGCGGTCGCTGTTCAGCTTCCACGGCGCGTTGAGGATGCCGGGCAGATAGGTCGGTGTGTGCGTCGGGAAGGCGAACCAGAACCGTCCAGATTCCTCACGCTTTCCTTCCAAGGGAATCGCCCAAGCCAGAGGCACGGAATCCCGCGCGTGAATGTGAGTCGCGTCACCGACTGCACGCGGGTCGGTGATGCGAACATCATGTTTCTCCACCCGCCAGCGCGACTTCTCGCCGCCCGCCACCAGCACGCGCTCGTCGCCGTCCGGCTCGACTCGCAACTCGCGTTCCGGTTCCACGCCGTCGTTGAGTTGCAGCACGACCGGCACGGGCTGGAACAATACGAACTCGGATGGGAAGGCCCGAAGCTCCTGCCGCAGATGCTCCAATAACTCGGGGGCGTGGATTTCGGCCCGCACAATCGTCTCGGCCCATGAGAACTCACGAAGCACAGGGTCGCCGTCTCGCTCAACCCCATCCAACGGCCAAGCCAAACGAAGTCCGGGCGCCACCGGCACGTTGAACGTCTCCATCAACTCCCGACAGCATTGCTCAGGGTCAAAGCGGATGCCTCCTCCTGCTTTAGTGAACACGTGAATCTTGCCGCCAAGTCGAAGCAGCGATTTGAAGCCCAAACCGAATCGCCCAATCTGATTGCCGCGCTTCGGTGACGAGTGCGACCTGAGCAACGCGCGCACCCCTTCCGCACTCAACGGAGCGCCGGTGTTCGCCACATAGAGTTTTGAATCCCGGAGGAGGACGTGGATGCGATTCCCGTGTTCGAGCGACAAGCCATCTTCGTGCGCCTCCAGTATTGCGTCCGCGCCGTTTTGAACCAACTCAAGCACTTGCCGGTAGCCGTAGCCGCCCGCGAGCACCGTCTGCTCGATGCCGTCATGCTCACGAATGTCGTCCGGCAGTTCCTTGTAAGCAGCCAGTCTTGCTGCCCGAAGTTGGTCAATGAGTTCCTTCATGCGGTTTTGTCTTCTCGAAGGGATTCCACACCTTATGAAACCCCAATCCCTCGAAGTCCTTCACGTTCACCGCTGCGAATTCCGTCACGCCCTGCGCGGTCATGGTGCGTAAGGAGTGTGAGGTTGGTTTTCATGGTCGGATTCCTATTTCTTCAAATACTTGATCGTCGTCGTGCCGATGGTGCCGTTGAAGGCGAACGGGACTTGGTCGAAGTAGTCGAGCGAGACGGTTGATTTTAGGTCGGTGCCGATGTCGAAGGTCGCATTGCTGGTGAAGTGGAGCGACATGGCGGGCGGCAGACGCTCCGGCTCCACGCGCCGCTTGTGGGTGGATTCCTGCAAAGTCGGCCCCGCCTTGCTGGCGGAAGGCGCGGGCAGGAACGGCAGCACCGAGCCGTCGTCGGGTGCGGCGGTGAAGGCGGCGGTCGTGAGGCCGCACAGCGCGGCGAGGAGTGTGAGTTTCATTTGGCTAAGGTAACTTTTGGTATGATTCATACCGTCCTGAACCGGATCGCATTCTCCACCTCTCCAGCTACTTCGCCTCTGGCATTACCAGCAAGGGCGTCACGTTCTTCACGGTCTGCTCCATGACGTGGTAATCGCGCTCTAATTCCTCCCAGGTTTTGCCCTTTGCGCCACGGATGTCGTTGAGCGGCGTTGTGGTGAGAATGAATCCATCCATTGAGAACTTTGCCTTCACGAATTCCTTGCGTTTCGAGACAGCTTCAAGCTCGCGCAAGCAGTCAATCTTCGGGCCATCGGTTTCCAGTCCGCCGTGGTGCATTCCGTGCGATTCGAGGAAGCGGAGATGGACGCGGCCAGACGGCTTGTGCCGCAACCAGAGCAGGAAGTCTGGATAAAACCCGCTCTGCTTAAAGAAACCGACGCCGGTCTTGGCTTGGTTGCGCAGGAGGAAGATTTCCACGCCCTTGAATGGCTCGTCATTCCGCTTGGTTTCCCAAAAGCCCCACAGCCGCTCCAGCAGTTCGCTCTCGTTCTTGCTCAAGCCAGGCGGACTGACGGCGAGGTCGGCGACGGCATACGCCTTGTCCTTCGGGTCGAGCAGCAGCGGACTGTAAAGATGCCGCTCGATGTGCAGCCGCGGCAGTGGCGTGTGCCACTTCACCGTCTTCTGCAACTCGCTCATTCCCTTCTTCACCAAGCCTTCGAGTTCCTTGAACAACTCGTCGGAAGTCGTCCGCACCCGGAATGTGACTGGGTGGTCCTTCACGGTCAGCTTGGCGGGCGCGATTTCCTTGCTCTCGCGTTCCCGCTCGCGGCGGGCGGCGAAGCGGTCGAGGTAAGACTTGCAGGCGCGCGCGGCGGCATCGTGCAGGACGGCGGGGTCATGGCGGTCGCGGGCGGACACTCTGACTTCACACCGCCCGAGAATGCCCGGCACGATGGTTCGCGGAATGTAGAAATGTTCGAGCCGCCGTGTCCGCTTGTGGGCGAGCAACGATTCGTAGAGCGCCGGAATATCCACCAAGCCAAGCACCGCAGCCGTGGAGAAATCCACCTTCTCGCTCTCGCCCAGCGTGCCCGCGCCGATGTGCGTTCCTTCCAGCGTTTGCACGCGCGGCGTGAGGTCAATCGAAACGCCGGGGCCTTCCACCGCGACGATGAAAGTCTCTTTCTTCACGTCGAAATTCGCACGCGGCAGCGGGACGGGCAGCGTCTTCTCCTTGGGGAAAAGGTTTTCGCTCGTCACCGTCAGTTCGCGGAAGACACGCTCGCGTTGCAGCATCTCGCGGAATCGCTGCACGTAGTTCGCGTTCCAGCCAAAGATGTAGAGCGTTTCCAGCGGCGTGAGTTCGTGCGGGTGCGGGGCTTCATCGGGCAGACGCGCGCTGCGTTTGAGCGAGCGGTTCTTGCCGCGCAGCCGGACACCGCGCCCGAAAAGCTGAATGACCTGCGAGCCTTCGCCGCTCCCCATGTTCAGCAGAGCCATCGCCGACACGCGCCAGCTTGACCAGCCTTCGATGAACTTCTTCGCGCCGATAAGCAGATGCACGGGCGAGTCCGCCGCCTCGATGCCGTCGAAGAGCGAGCCGGTCAGCTTGTCGGCCTTCACCTCCAGCTTGAGATGCTCCTTCACATGCTTCTCGAAGCTCGCCACGTCGCCGATGTTGATGACCGCAAAGTAGGGCTGCTCTTTCCCGGTCGGTGCGGAGACGCGCAGGCCGATTTCGCCCGTCTCGCCGCTGAGATGCCACAATTCCAATCCGCCCGCGCCGTGGAAAACTTGCTCTGTGATTTCGGCGTAAAGCTCCTTCGCCTTCGCGGCTCGTAGATGCTCCAGCCGCTCGTAAAACAAATCCGTTTTCGTCTCCTCGTCCTGAAAACCGCTCGTTCCACCGAGCACGGTCGCGATGATGCCCGTCGCCCATTTCGGGTCTTCGAGGAAACGCTGGAGGAACGTCACCACTTTGGCCACGTCCGCGCGTTCGGTCTTTGCGCCAGTGCTGTTGTCCGCTTTGCCGCCCTGACGTCGGCTCACGCTGCTGCCGAGCATCACCCACAGCGGGCGCGCGATTTCGTAAGGTCGGAACTCGCGCCCGTGGCTGCGGAAAAGTCGAAGCTGCTGGTAAAACACGAGCAATCCGCCCACGAGCAGCTCCTGCGCGCGCTCCTCCGTTCCAGCGGAGAGATTCAACACTTCGAAATCCTTCCCGTGACCGTCGCCGTGGAAATAGCGGTAGCTGTAATCGAAGAGGATGGACTTGCCGTAGTCGCTCATCAGCAACTCGCGCTTCCCGCCGCTGGCCGCGCCCACGGCCTGGGCAAAGGTCGCGCTGTATTCCACGAGGAAGCCGCCCGCGCTCAGTGCCTTCTGCCGGTTCTTCCATGTCTGCGCGTCGCTGCCCACGCCTTTGTGGCCTTCATCCACGAACACGAGATTGCTCCCGCCGAGTTCCGCCAGCGCGATGCTCACGCCGTCGCCGCTCGCCTCGTCGGCCAGTTTGTGGATTTCCACCACCATCACCTTCGGGCCAAACAAACCGCGCCCGCCGCCCGCGCTGCGTTCCTCGACGAGCCGCCCGCACTCCACGCCGCTCTCGCGCAACTCGCGCAGGTGTTGCTCGCTCAAGCCCTCGTTGGGCGTGATGAGCAGAATGTTGTCCCACTCACGGCGGCCGTCGGCGCGATTGGCCAGCATTTCGGGATGCGCGCCGTGGGCGAGGTAATGGCGGAGCTGCCGGATGTGCGAGTGCAGGAGCAGCGTCTTGCCCGAGCCGGTCGCCATGAAGAACGCGATGCGCCGCAGGTCGTCCTCGGTGAACTCCGTCATCGTGCCGGGCAATGCGCCGCGCGCTTTCTCCTTCAGGAAAAACTCGTTCAACTTCCGGCGGAGCGCGGCGGGCTGGTCGGTGAGCGCGTCCAGATACAACTCGGTGAAGAGCAGCGCCAGCCATTGGAAATACTTGAACCGGAAAACGCCGCGCCCGCGTGCCAGTTCGCGTTCTTCGGCCAGGATGCGCCGGTCATATTCGGACAGCTTCGCGCGCATCGCCGCGTCCTTGAAACCATCGCTCACCAGCTTGTGGAAGAAGTAGCTGTTACCGTCGCCCCAATCTCCTTCCTGCGCGCGGTCGAGACGGGAGCGGAGGTCGTCGAACTCCACCGCGCCGAGTTGGGCGAGGAAGTAGCGGTTCAGCACCAGCGACCGTTCGAAGTCGAGCGTCTGCTTGCTGATGGTGGCTTTGGCGGGGCGTGCCATCACCCGGGCCTGGGCGGTTCTTCGCGCAGAACCAGGGATTCACCGACGGGCGTCTCGCGTAGCGGGCGCACGCGGTCAGCATGCTTCTTTTCCTCCCGGCGGAGGATTTCGAAGACGGTATGCACGTCGTTGCCTTCCTCTGCCGCGAGTTCGTCGCGGGGCGCCGGACTTCTTCAATTGGATTTTCCGCTGTCATTGCGGGTTTCACTTCGGTTGGCCGGGTTTCCGCCCGTAAGGCGGCGGTTCTTCGCGCAACGCCTCCGTAGCTTCCGGCTCGGATCGCCGCCGGATGGGCAGACGGACCAGACGGTCCGCGTATTCCAGCTCAAGCCGCTTCATTCTCGCGGCCAGACGCTTGATGTCATGGCCGCACTCCGCCGAGATTTTGTCCCGGATGCGCCAGACTTCTTCCAATAGTTCGTTTTTCATGGGGACATCATATCATCATTTCATGCGGGGTGCAGATGACCGGTGCGGAGTAACCCTCGTCCACGCAAATGGCCCGGAGTTTTTCCACAATGGCGGCATTGGCGATGTGCCGGCAGTTCCACGTCATCAGGAAATCCAGTCCATGCACGGCCGCTGTGGCGATGTGGGCGGCATCGGCCTGCGCCTTGGCCGGAATCAAGCGGCTGGCCAGCAACGCCCGCGACAGCTCCTGGGCTTCCGGCGGAAATGGGAGCACCTGACACTCGCCCACCGCCGCCACGCGCGCCGCTGCCGCTGTGGCATCGCCCTGCCTGATTTCATCAAGCACAAGGACAGAAACATAAAGCTCATACTTCCTTCGGCGCTCCTTCCACCAATCCCGCGTCGCCTGTTGCTGGCCCGCGATGACCAAATCCCGGTTCGGCCACGCGGTCAGCAGGCTGGGTATCGTCGTCTCGATATAAACGGTTGGTTTCATCGGTTCAGTCCGCTTCCATGAGTTGCTTGAAGAGCCCGTCGAGCGTCTCGAAGCCGGGCGTGGCGCTGTCGCCGTTGATGAGCATCCGGTCGAAAGGCGCGTCCTTCGTGAGCGTGGCGACCTGCTTTTCGAGGAAGACGCGCTCGGCCCTGGGGTCGAGGTCCGCTGTGTCGCGCCAGACCACGAGCAGGCGCTTGTTGGCGCGGTCGCGGCCCAGGACGGCGAGGTAGTCGCGCTTCTCGTGCTGCCAGCGGCGCACGCGTTGCACGTCGAGGCCGAGCAGCCAGTTGAAGGTTTCCACCAAATCCACCGTGCGCGCCTCCGCGCCGTCATCGGTGAGGATTTCGAGCGAGTAGCGGAACGGATGGTCGAGCCGCGCGGTTTGCAGCATGGACGGGTTGGCCTCCATCGGCAGCCGGGCGATGTAATTCAGCCGGTAGCTCTCCGCGCCGAGCGCACCCTGAAACGCCGCCGCCTTCGCCTCACTGGCCGCCAGCGTGGCGTCCGTGGCGAGGTTGTGCAGCGCGTCTTCGTAGCTTTCGAGGCGAAGGACTTTCACGAGACGGGGAGTGCGGGTGGCCTCGTCTTTGGTCGGAAGGCGCGTTGGTTTCCCATCCTTCCACGACGGCGTGAAAATTACTTTCTTCACCCGTGGGAGGACAATCGTGTCGAAGTAGTCTGCTACCTCAATGAGAACGAATCGCCGACGCTTGCCGTTTTCGCGGGTGAGGTTGATGGCCGCCTCGGCAGTAGTGCCCGAGCCGCCAAAGAAATCGACAACGGTGGAGTCGGTGCTGCTGAACGCCGCAGTTAAGAACTGGATGAGGCCAACAGGCTTGGGATAGTCGAACGACAGTCCCATGCCACGCAATTGCCCTGCCATTGACTGAGTGCTGCCCATGCCACGCAGAACGCTCAGAACATGGCCTTGCTCAGAGCTGCGCTCCTTCACGACGTATGGTGCTCCCGTCTGTTTCACAAAGAAACGGGTGACCTGGCCTTTTGAATCGTTGATGGGTTGCATTCCATTCTGAATGAACTCGTCGAGAAGTTCGGATGAACTCCATCCGCTCGAAATCGCGAGGGGCTTTGTCAGCTTGCCCGCTTTGACTTTCACTGGGTGCTTGAATTTCGGAAACTCGGCAGTTCCAGGCACAATCTCACCTTCTTCAAAGTCAGCCGGGAAACCAATCGGCAGAACTATTTCGGACTCTGGATTACCAGGGCCGTTCTTTACGATGGTGTTCTCAATGGTGTCTTTGAACAGCTTACTCTCTTCCCCGACGTTTGGGTCAATGACGGCTGGGGCTGGCAACTCTCCAATGTTGCACGCAAAGGTCGCAACGTATTCGTGGTTCTGCTTAATCTTACTTTGATTGTCGATGTTGCCGTCCGTGTTCCAAATGAACGTCACCGCATGATTCTGCTCACCAAATTCATGCTCACCCAATTCGAGTATGCGCGGGAGTTCTTGGTCTCCGATTGAGCAGAGAAGCGCTCCATCTCGGGACAGAAGAGCGTGAGCCACTTCGAGGCGTTGCTGCATCATTGCGAGCCATGTCGAGTGACGATAGCTATCTTTGTAAATGAAGCCGTCTTTGCCGGTGTTGTAAGGCGGGTCGATGTAGATGCACTGCACGCGCTCATGCAGCCAGCGCGCGACCAACTGAAGTGCCTGATAATTCTCCGACTTCACGAGCACGCCATCAGTCACCGCGTCGAGGTCGTCGAAGCTTTCGAGCAGCCGCCATTTGAAATCCTCGTCGAAGAGCGCGGTGTTCACCACGAGCGTCGGGTGGTTTTCGAGGAAGCTCTCGGTGAGCCTGCCTTTGAAGGCGAAGAGGTCGTCGTCGCCCGCGCCGTCCTGGCCGAGCGCGTAGAGGTCCACCCATTCCGCAAGCTGGCGCTGGTTCGCGCAGATTTCCTTCCACAGCGCGCGCGGGACGTTTTGCACCGGGCAGAGGTAATCGGTGCGGAGGACGAATTTGCGTTTCTCGAACAGGCGGCGCTGCACTTCCTCGATTTGATGGAGGAAGGCGATGAGCTGCCCGGCCAGTTCGCGCAGGGCGCGGAGCATCCGGCGCTTGCCCTCGAAGTCGCCCTCCAGGTCGGCGACGTGGATGACCTGGTCCTTGATGTAGAAGTCGAGTTCCTCGCGGAGGAAGGCGGCGAGGTTCTTGTGGACGAAGTAGTCGGAGGTCTGCCGCCGGGCGAAGTGGCGCATCCGTTTGGCGAGGCAGGTGACGGGCGGCTTGCCGTCGCGCCCGACTTCCTCCTGATTCACGACCTTGCGCAAAGCGTCGGCCAGTCCTGCTTCCGGGCAGGCCGCGATGAGGGCATCCAGCGCATCGGCGAGCAGCTTCTCCTGAAGCTTGTCGCCGGAGATTTTCTTGGGCTTGGCGGCTTTGCCGTTCTCGCCGTTTCCATCCCCGGCGGCGGCATCGCCATTCTCACCCGCCGCGCCGTTTTCCTCGACCGGGGCGCTCTTCAACTCCGCCTCGACGGGCAGCCGGAAGTGGAAGCCGATGGTGAAGGTGCGGCTGGCGGGATCCCATTTGGATTCGTCGGGCTGCGGGAAGAAATAGCGGCGGTCGCCCTTGGTATCGCCGGGCGGCACGCTGGCCTTGGTGAGCGCGAAGCGCACCCGGGCCGGGCCGCCCAGAATGTCGGCCACGGTGAAGGAGTAATCGCGGAAGGCTTCGCCGGACTTGATGTAGTGCTGGTCCTTGTTTGCCCAATGGAAATGGGTTTCCTCGCCGTTGTAAGGCACGGCGTAGCGCGGACGTGCGCCGAAGAAGCGCCGGGCAATGAAGTCGCCCCGGTCGTAGTAGCGGGAGAAGAAGGCGTGGAGATGATTGAAGACGTCGTCCTCGTTCACCGCGATGTCACCCGCCTCGCGTCTGCGGGCGAGGGCATCGTCGTATTTCCCGATGAGCTTGCGGGCGGACTTCATGGTGGAGGTCGCGCGCACGGCGTCCGTGAGTTCGTTTTTTGCATCGAGCGAGTCTTGGCCGAATTCCTCCAGCACCTGGGCTTTGACCTCGTCGTAGTAGAGCGCGATGGCCGAGCGGTCCGCCGCCGTGATGCCTCCAAAAGCCCTCGCGGCAGCGGCGGGAATCTGCTCACCGATGAACTTGTCGAGTTCATCCTTTTTCAGCCGGAACAGCCGGTAAATGCCGAAGTCGAGGTCGGACAGCTCGAACTGAAACAGTTCGCGCAGGAGCGATTGGAGTTTCTCAAGTGATGTCGGCATCGTGGGAGTCAGTTTAGAGATCAAGTGTGAGCTTTGCCATCGGTTAGTTCGCCAGATAGGTGGGAGATTTCATTTCTATCGGGTGAACAAGCCTGCCTATTTTTTGAGATGCTTGATCGTCGTTGTGCCGAGGGTGCCGTTGAAGGCGAAGCAGGCCTGGTCGAATTAGTCGTTGGAGACAGGCGAGCCGAGGTCACTGCCGAGGCCGAGGCAGTCGTTGCCGGTGAGATGTCCCCCCGCGTTGGTATGCGACGACGCCGTCGAAATTATTCCCCGGAAGGCTTGCCGGCGACCATCGGATAGATCACTCCGGCCAGAGCCGCGCCGACGATGGGGGCGATCCAGAACAGCCAAAGCTGTTGGATGGCCCAGCCACCCACGAAGAGGGCGGGGCCGGTGCTGCGGGCCGGGTTGACCGAGAGGTTGGTGACCGGGATTCCGATCAGGTGGATCAGGGTCAATCCAAGGCCGATGGCGATCGGCGCGAAGCCCTGCGGCGCGCGCTTGTCGGTGGCGCCGAGGATGATCATCAGGAAGAAGAAGGTGAGAACGACTTCGGCGACGAGGGCGGCGATCATCGAGTAGCCGCCGGGCGAGTGTTCTCCGTATCCGTTGGAGGCAAAGCCGCCGGCGGTGGTGAAACCCGATTTTCCGCTGGCGATGAGATAGAGGACCGCGGCACCGGCGATGCCGCCGATCACCTGGGCGATGATGTAGGGAATCATCTCCGACTTGGGATGGCGTCCGCCGACGCAGAGTCCGACCGTCACCGCCGGATTGAGATGGCAGCCGGAGATGTGGCCGATGGCGTAGGCCATGGTGAGCACCGTGAGGCCGAAGGCCAGCGCGACGCCGACGAAGCCGATGCCGAGGTTGATTGGTGTTTCGCCGGCTTTGGTGAGGAAGTTCGCCGCGAGGACCGCGCTGCCGCAGCCGCCGAAGACGAGCCAGAAGGTTCCGAAGAATTCTGCGAGTGTTTTGTTTTTCAGGTTCATGGTGTGATGTGGGTTGCCAGGTTGCTGGTTGTTTTTGGTTGGTTGGTTGAAATGATGAAGCCTCTCCAGTTTCGCGTGCCCTGCTTATGCGCTGCGAAGACGCATGACCAGTCTTTTTCATGCTGACGATGGTCCATGCTTGAGCGGGTCCGCGCAGCAGCGGAGGGAAGCGTTTTCCAGTAACGCATCCATCGTCCGAGCGGATTGGAAAGCACCGCGCCGTCTCAAAAACCGAGGAGGCGGAAACCTTGGGCATGGGGGCAACGTAAAATGCCCGGCCGCCTTTGAAAATCGAGGTGGCGTTTGGTCTCTCCGTTCAGGCTGAAGCTGGCAGCGCGGCGATCAGTTTGGCGTAGAGATTCTTCAGCGACTCGGGCATCACGCGCACATCCGCGAGCACGGGCATGAAGTTGTTGTCGCCGTCCCAGCGCGGGACGATGTGCAGGTGGAGATGATCGGCCACGCCCGCCCCGGCGCATTTGCCGAGGTTCAGTCCGACGTTGAACCCCTGTGCGTTGACCACCTGCCGGAGAAGCTTCTGGGCAAGCGCGGCCAAATCCCACAGTTCCAGCTTCTCCGCCTCCGACAAGCCGGCGATGTCGGCGACTTTTCGATAAGGCACGGCCATCATGTGTCCGACGGCGTAAGGAAAGCGGTTCATGATGAGGAAGGCGTTCCTCCACCGGCAAACGACGAGATGCGCTGCGTCGTCGGAGGTTTGTGCGGCCTCGGTCAGAAAGTCGCGCGACTTGTCGAGGCTGAAATACTCGACGCGCCACGGCGCCCAGATGGAATCAAGGTTATTGGGATAGCTCATTTCATGGAGTTGTTGCCGGCTCGATCTTCCCAGGGTTATCCAGCCAGTAGGAAGGTGTCAGCAGCCAGATCAGTGAATAGCAGGAAAAGATCAATGCTCCCGCGGGCTGGAGGGCCTTTGCATAAAGGTCTTTGTTGATGCTGGTGAAGCTGTTGATCCCAAGTGCCATGAGAGAGATAACAAAGGCGCTTGTTACCATTCCACGAAGCCACGGAGACATCGGCTGGTGATATGCCTGGACCAATGCCAGCGCCATCGCCGGGGCAAGCAGGACATAAGTGGCGGACTCAGTCGCGGGTCCCAACAAAAGTATCCAACAAACCACCAGGGTGAACAGGGTTGCCAGCAGCCTGTCCAGCGGCCACCGTTTCACTTTTCCGAAAAGACATATCCCGGCGATGGCGGCACCGCTTGCAACTTGTAGAGCAATGTAGGCCTTTTCCGTGATAGAGATTTGAAGGCATCGCAGTAGCAGCCATAAGTCATTCGGAGCTATATTCTGCGCAGTTAGTCTTCGGTTATCGGAGATTCGAGTGGCAAACCAAAGTTCGTATTGGTGCCAGACGTAAGAAGGCTTCTGCAAGAGAAACGACAACACTCCCAGGGCAACCAGGAAGACAACCATCCGCCACGAGAATTGCCGCGGGAACACCAGCGCGAGAAGCAGACCCGCGACGATCGGGTAGATTTTGAAGTAAACGGCCACTGCTATGCAGAATGCAGCCAGGTTCCAGCGCTCAGTTCTTGCTCCGATGATGGCCAGCATCAACAAGCCGGTGATGATTGGATTGGCCTGTCCGTTGTTGAAGTTGCCGAGCGACAGCGGCAACAGCAGGAGAAATAGAATGTCGTAGCTGGCTCTTGGGATGTTGCGATGCAGCGAAAGCTTCAGCCACCACCAAAGAGCGCCGATATAGGTGGCAAAGTTCAGCAGCCGCCACAAGACATTGCTCAGAAGATCGGGCATCAGCGAGAACGGCGCGAATAAAGCCGCGATCAACGGGCTGTAAACAAAACCGCGCCTGGTCTTGTAGATGTCGTGCGCCGCGAGCCAGTTGCCGCCTGCTTTTTCATAAGTCTCCAAAACTGTATTCCGATGTGGCGTCCAGGCCGCGCGGACGAAGATGACGAGAAGGACAATAGCCCACAGGGCAATCACAACCCAGGTCAGCCATCTGCGTCTATTCGCTGTGGAATCGAGCGTCGAAGAATTTGTCACGGTGTTAGAGTTAGAGTTGGGCGGCCGGGTTTGGCATGGGAAAGTTAGCTCGTTATTGCGGTGAAGGCGGCTTGATCTCACCGAGTATGGCAGCCGCAGCGCGTTTGCTGGCACCGGATTCGCCGAGCATGGCAATCACCGCATCCGTGTCCGCCACCAGGCGCGCGCGCGCTTGTGGATCGTTCGCAAGCCGCAGCAGCTCGTCTGCAATCGGCTTCGGCGCCGCCTCCTCCTGAAGAAACTCACGCACGATCTCGCGCCCGGCCAGGATGTTCGCCATGCCGAGCCAGGCCACTTTCACCAGCCTGCGCCCGATGAAAAACGTGAGCCACGCCGCGCGATAGACCAGCACGTAAGGCAGCCGGAAAAACGAAGCCTCCAATGTGGCGGTGCCGGATGCAACCATCCCGACGCATGCGCGCTGCATCAACTCGTGCGAGTTCTTCAGCCCGATGTCGCGCAGCACAGGAGGAAACTCGAGCGCGATCAGTTGCATCAGTTCCTGCATCGCCTCCGAGGAAGCCGCCGCCTCGAATTGCAGTTCCGGCCGCGCCTTTTGCATCTCGACCGCGGCTTCGAGCATCACGGGAAAAATCTTGCGCACCTCGCGCTTCCGGCTGCCGGGAAACAGGCCGACGAGACTTTCCTCGCGCCCGACATCGAGCCTTTTCGCGCCGAGCGAATCGATCATGGGGTGGCCGACGAACACGGTTTTCAGCCCGGACTTTTCATAGAGCGGCTTTTCGAACGGGAAAATGCACATCATCAAGTCGATCGTGCGCGCCATTTTGGGAATCCGACTCTGATGCCAGGCCCAGACTTGCGGGCTGATGTAGTAGAGGACGCGCGCCGGGCTGCCGCGCTTCTTGAGCGCCGTTGCCAGACGCAGATTGAAACCGGGATAGTCGATCAGGATCACCGCGTCGGGCTTGAGGCGCTCGATCTCGGCGAGCGTCGCATCGAACTGCCGCTTGAAGTAACCGTAGTTCTTGATGACGTCGATGATGCCGATCACGCCCGCGCGGTCGCTCCAGTCGTGGAAATCGCCGCCCGCGATCGCGCGCATCTGCGCTCCGCCGCGCCCGAAGAATTCGAGCGCCGGCTCCTGTTCCAAGAGCGAGCGCATGAGTTCCGCGCCGCGCGCATCGCCGCTCGCCTCGCCTGCAACGAAATAGAGTTTCTGCATCATAAAAGCGGAGCCGGCCACACCTTGCGCGATGGCGCTCGCCGTGGCTGGTCGTTACTTCATATTGGTCTGCCAACATTCATGCAAGCGTGCCGAAGACGCATCCAGCACGATGGAAGTGCGGCACCCGCTTCGGGAGTGCCGGCTCGAACCTGCCATGCTATCGTCACCATTTCTGACCAATGGACCCATACACCAATCCCGACCAGCACGAAGACTCGACCATCGAGGCCATGATCACCCGCATGGAGGAGCGCGGACAGCATCCTCTTTTTCTTCGGATGATAACGAGCTATGCAGCCCGGCTGCCAGCCGACCGGCCCCTCCGCGTTCTTGATCTTGGCTGCGGAACCGGAGTGGTGATCCGCCACCTTGAGCAGTGCCTGCATCCCCAATCCGTCCTGCACGGTGCGGATGTCAGCGAGCGGCTGCTCGATGCCGCCCGGCGTCTCTCTCCGGCATCGCGCATTCAATGGGACAGAGTTCCGTCCGTTGGCCTGCCGTATGCCGACGCCAGCTTTGATGCCATCACCATGCACACGCTGCTGAGTCATGTGCCGGAGCCAGAGGCCGTCTTGCGCGAGTCGGCCCGCGTTCTAAAGCCCGGCGGTCGCCTCATCGTGTTCGATGCGGACCACGCAAGCACCACCTATGGCCAGCCGGATTATGCGAGGATGCGCGAGACGGATCACAGGCTGACCAGCGCCATCGCCACGCATCCGGATGTTTGTCGTCAGATGCCGCGGTATCTGAAGTCTGCGGGCTGCCAGCTCCTCAACCATGAGTCTGAGATTCTGTCCGAGTGTGGCCGTGGCGATTTTTGGCTTTCAAGCGTTCGCGGCTTCGCCAAGCTCATACCCGCCTTGGGCATTCTCCCCGAGGCGGAAGGCCAGGCTTGGGTCAATCACATGCTGCAATCCCACGAAGACGGCACCTTCTTCGCTGCGGGCAGCTATTTTACTTTCCATGCGACCAGGGCAGCGGGTTGATGGCCGCCAGCGCGACTATTCTTCTGCTTCAGTCAGCTCCCGACGGCGGATTCTCAGTAACGTGATGAAGCCAGCCAGCGCGCACACGATCGCGCCGAACGCGATCGTCGTGGACGTGCCGATCCAGTGCGCGAGCGCCCCGGCCTCGAGGCTTCCGATCGGGATCATCGCTCCGAAAACAAGCGCCCAGACTCCCATCACGCGGCCGCGCATCTCATCCGGCACGATCGTTTGCAGCACGGTGTTCGTTGTGGAGAAAAAGAGCATCATGCCAAAGCCGCTCATGGTTAGAAGCGCCAGGGCGAGATAGAAATTTCGATTGAACGCAAAGGCCACGAGGGCCGCGGAAAACAACCACACTCCTCCGAGCGCGACTTTTCGCGCGGCAAACGCATGGCCCGCCGTCGCAACCGCGAGCGCACCGATCAGCGCGCCGGTTCCGCTGGCCGACATGAGCACGCCATAGCCGTGCGCCCCCAGTCCGAGCACATCGCGCGCAAACGCCGGCATCAGCACGGCGTAAGACCATCCGAAAATCCCGACAATTCCAAACAGCGCGAGAATCGTCCGCACGCGGGGATGTTTCAAAACATACGACAACCCGCCGAGCGCATGCGCGCGCGTCGAGGTTTCCATCGCGACCGGCACATGCGCCGGAAATCGCATCATCCACAGGCCGGCGATCACCGCAATGAAGCTCACGCCATTTAGAAAAAAGCACATCCCGCTGCCCACGCTGCCAATCAGCAGGCCCGCAAGCGACGGGCCGAGCACGCGCGCGCCATTGACGACCGAGCTGTTGAGCGACACGGCGTTCAACAGATCCTCCCGGCTGGTCATCTCGACTGTGAATGCCTGACGCGCCGGCATGTCGAAGCCCATCGCGACGCCGTTGAGCACCGCGATGCCGGCAATGAGCCACGGGTTGGCGACGCCCGCCCACACCGCGGCTGCGAGCGCAAACGCCAGCAGCATCTCGGCGGTTTGCGTGACGAGAAGGATCGAGCGCTTCGGGTGCCTGTCGGCAAGCGAGCCGCCCCACATCGAAAAGAGCATCATCGGAGCGGAGCCGGCGGCAGCAATCACGCCGAGCAGGATTTTGGAACCGGTGATCTGATAGACCAGCCAGCTCATCGCGGTCTGCTGCATCCATGTGCCGATCAACGAAACAAGCTGGCTGTAAAAAAAGAGGCGGTAGTTCCGGTGTCGCAATGCGCGAAACGTCTGCCGCCAGCTCACTTCGCCGATCGGCATCCTGCGACGCCGGCCGCTGAGGTCTTCGGGCACCTGGACTGTTTCGACCTGCGGCACTTTCATGACAATCTTGCCGCCCGCGCTTTTTCAGTGCTCAAAACCAACCCGGCCCCGGGTATTGCGCGAGCGTCCGGGTGAGTGCG
The DNA here is from genome assembly GCA_963751395.1 of uncultured Verrucomicrobiae bacterium. Lineage (GTDB taxonomy): Bacteria > Verrucomicrobiota > Verrucomicrobiia > Chthoniobacterales > Chthoniobacteraceae > CAVVUC01. Next base: position 324,174 of record CAVVUC010000003.1, read on the forward strand.
TTTGCAGTTCCCCGCCTTCACCAGCCGAACTCGCTCTCCCCGCCGTCGCGGTTCAGGAAAAGCGATGTCTTCTCCATCGTCAATCCGGTGACGGTCTTTGCGATCGAGCGCGCGGATTCCCCGGCAGTCAGCGGTGCGTTGGGGCCTCCCATGTCGGTCATCACCCAGCCTGGAGTCAACGCCACCACACAAATGCCCCTCGCTTTCAACTCCGCCGCCATGGCTCGGGTTGCCATGTTGAGCGCAGCTTTTGATGTCGAATAGGCGTAGTAAAGCGAATCGTCCTTCTGCGAGATCGAGCCGGCACCGGAGGAGATATTGACGACGCGCGGGTTGGGGCTCTTTCTGAGAAGCGGAATGAAGGCGCGCGTGGTTCTCACCGGCCCCAGGACATTGGTCTCGAACGCATCGCGAAAATGCTGAAGCTGGATCTCCTCCAGCGTTTCATGCCCTTCCTCTGGAAAAATCGCGGCGTTGTTGACGAGCACATCGAGCAGGGGAATCTCCCCGGTCAAAGTCTCGACAGCGCCAGCCAACGACTCGTCCGAATTAACATCCAGGCGGATCAAAATCAGGGAGCCGTTCTGCGCGTTGAGTTCTTGGAGAGCCTGCGCATTTGAAAGGTCGCGCGCCGTGGCAATGACTCGATGGCCATTCGACAGTAGCTCGCGCGCCAGGGCCAGGCCAATGCCACGATTGGCTCCGGTGATGAGTATGGTCTGGCTATCGGACATACGTTTATGGAACGCGACTGTTGTTCGGTTGTGTTGTCAAGTTTGGCCGCCTGGAAATCCGGCCTCAACCATTTTCAGCCCTCCCAACTTGCCTGGCCAAACACTGTCGCATTTGATCAGCGAGTTCCCGCCTGTGGCCATGGATAAGAAACCACTCAAAGCGAATCGCCTCCTCCAAGCAGCAACGGCACTGGTCTGTCTGTCGATGCTCGTTTTCCCACACCTTCAACGGCATCACGTGGACTCCGATCAGCGAAGCAGATTCGCAGGAAAGCGCGCGGTTTTTTCCCTCTGCAAAATACGCTGCTGCCGATGAAGCAATGCCGGTGATGGCTTGACGGGATTCCAACCGACGGGATTGGGAAGAACTGCCGCAAGCATCGCCGACTGTTCCCGTGTCAGTGATTTGGCGGGTATCTCGAAGTAGCGTTTCGATGCGGCTTCAACGCCGTAGATGCCATCGCCCATCTCAATCGCATTGGCGTAAAGCTCCATGATCCGTTGCTTCGACAGGAGCAGCTCCATCAAGACCGTGTAGTAGGATTCGAGTCCCTTGCGGAGCCACGACCGCCCCTGCCACAAGAAAAGCGATCGGGCGCATTGCATCGTGATCGTCGAAGCCCCGCGCGCAGGTTTGCGTTTTCGTTCCGCCTCCTTGATGGCGATGTCCATTTCCTTCCAGTCAAAACCGTCGTGCTCGAAAAACCGCTGGTCCTCCGCGATCCAAAGGTGCTTTAGGAACATCACCGGGATTCGCCGCAGGTCGATCCATTCATACAGGAGCGCTGAATTCTGCGCCTTTGAAAACTTCAACCGCACCTGGCGGATGAGCATGGGCATCGTCCAAGGCGGGTCGATGAAGCGGACGGCTGCAACCTCCGCGGCAGGCAGCAGCAGGACCCCAACAACGAAAATGATGAGCCCTTTGAAGATGCAACCGGATTTCTGTGATTTGCTCCTGGCCATGAATGGTGAGTTTCGTGGATACCTTTTTTTTGAGCAAGAATTCGGTTTTTCTGCCCCGAGATTTGGGATCCCGAGAAGAGCCTGTCGTTCCTGCGCAGCTACCTGGCCACGACCGCCCCGCCCCCGACTCCGGTGGGATCGTCCAGTATTTCGATCTTGGCAGCGCGGCGCGGTGGGATCAGGAACGGCACAAGGCGTTCTACGAGGTGATCAGGGATGCGAACGTATCGCCATTCTCCACGGACACACCCACGGCACCACGCACCGGCTCTTCCCCGACGACCCCGACTATCAGGCGTTCGGCGGCGGCGGACCGCGTTTCGACTGCTTCTCGGCGGGAGCCTTCAAGGTGGACGCGAAGCGCGGCTCTCCGTATCCCGGTCCGCGCCATCCCTGCGAATGCTATGTCTTCCGGCTGACGGCGACCCGCTTCACCGCCGCCCATTTCATCGGTGACGAGGCGGGATGGAATCCGGGCCGCCCCCAGGATTCCCTGACGGTGGTCAAGCCGCTGACCCTGCCGATGACGGTGCCGCAGCGTTAGCGGCGAGGTTGCGGGATTGGCGCAAGCGCAATCGAATGTCGCAGGCGCAGGCCGGGCGGTTGCTCGGCACCACCGCGCGCACGATCTGGGTCTGGGAGAAGGCGCGCTCGCTGCCAAACCAGCCGCTGGCGGTGCTGGCGAAGCTCGCCACGCAGCCGGTGGGCGTGACCGAAGTCCATGGCTGGCTCAAGCGAACCGCGCGCCAGCGCGATCCGAAGGGCGGCTTCGGCAAAAAGCTGCGCGCATGGCGCAAGGAGAACGGCCTCAATCAAGCCGAAGCGTGCAAGGTGCTCGGCCTGCCGCTTGATCAGGCGTTGATCTCGAAATGGGAGAAGCGGAAGGCGCTGCCCCGGCCCAAGCGGCTGAAGGCGATCTTGGCGATCATTGCGTGAGGCGCGCGATGAGCCGATTCCAACTCCGCTCGGTTGATGACGCGGCCATCCCTCCACCTTCGGCGGGAAAATCGAGGGGCAAATTCGCCTGTTAAACGAGCAATCCGGCCTACACAACTGGGCATCACCTGATTTCTTCGAGGGGGTCGTAATCAAGCGCGGCGGCAGTCCGTATCCGGTGCAGTTGCGGAGCGAGACGGAGGAGTGCCGGGGGATGGTCAAACATCGGTTTCTGATTCGATGGGTTGCCTGCTCAAAAAGCACGCCATGCCCTGGCCGTTGGTAATGGCGAGCAAAGGCAAATGCGGCCTGGGCGCGCACGCCATCGCGAGGAGGACGTGCGCGCCGGGCGGGCGTTGGATGACTACGGCTTTTTCAGCTCGGGCAGCTTCACGGTGCCGGGCGGGAGCTCCGGCGATGGAAGGCGGACGAGCAGCCAGGTCTGCGTCTGCTTTTCGCCGAAGTGGACGAAGACGCTGACGACATCGTTTTCGAGGCCGGTGAACCCGGTCTCATAGACGGTCTGTGTTACCTCGCCGACATGCCATGCGATGCGTTGGGTCTTGCGGTCGAGCTGGCCGATGATCGGCTGTTCGTCGCCGGTCATCACGTTTTTGTAGGCACCGGCGAGGATGCCGTTTTTGTCCACGCTGAACTGCATGAACATCGTGGCGTCGCCCTGCTCCTGCTGCGTGAGCGCCCACACGCCGAGCGGCAGCCACGCCTCGGGCTCGCCTTCGGCGACGGGCTCGGGCACGGGAATTTCCTGCACGGCGGGTGTGGCGAGCACGGCAGCCGCTTTGCGCGCCTCGGTGGCGGTGCCGGAAGGTTTGCCATCCACGTAGTAAGTGTCGCCCTCGATGATCACGGTCGTGCCCGGATCATAAACGACGGGTTGCGGCGCGATGGTCGCACCAAAGAACGCACCAGCAGTCGCCCACGCAAACGGACGCCACCACCACCACGGGGACACGTTCACGCCGACGGCGACGATCGGGCGCGGACGCCACCAGCAGGAGCCCCACCAGTGATGGTCGAAGCAATCGTCCCAATGCGAATCGCGGCGAAACCAGATTTCCTCGCAGCGGTCGCGGCGGAAACTATTCACGTCGCGACGCCAGCCCCAGTATTCATCCGAGCCGTAGCGACCGGCCCACCCGCGCTCGTTGTAGCGGTTGTTGATGTTGTTCCAGTTGTTCGTGCGGTTCACCTCGATGTTGTTGATGTGAACGCTGTTGTCCTGCTGCCACTTGTTCCATTGGTTCGAGTTGTTGTTCTGGACGTTCTGCCACTTGTCCGGGCGATCGGGACGCTGCGGGCGTTGTGGCTTGCCGGGACGGTTGTCGAGGTTCGGACGATTCGGGCGGTTGTTGTCGCCGATCTTGCCCGGCAGGGTCGTGGGGCGACCTGGCTTGCCGAAATCAGGACGATTCGGTTTGTCCGGGCGCATGCCTAGGAAATCGCCGACGCCTTCCGGCTTTTTGTCGGGCAGCTTGGATGGACGATTATTCGGGAGCTTGGGCTTGTCGCCGCCGCCGAACTGCGGCCTCTCGGCGGGAAGCTTGGAAGGGCGATCCGGCAGTTTCGGTTTGTCGCCACCGCTGAAGCCCGGCAAGCCGCCGCCGCTGCCGGATGGGCGTTGTGGTTTGGCCTCGGGCCGCTGCGCCGGCTTGGCGTGGGGCAGACGAGCGCCACCGCCGGAGGGCTTTTTCACGGCGGGCTTCGAACCACCGCCGGACGGACGGAAATTTCCCGAACCACCGCTTGGCTTTGAAACCTGTGGCTTGTTGCCGCCACCACCGCTCGGCTTGGAAACCTGCGGCTTGTTGCCACCGCCACCGCTTGGCTTGGAGACTTTATGATCCCCGCCGCCGCCGCCGCGGCCTGCCGCCAGAGCGTTGGGTTCGAGAGCCAGCGCTCCGAGCGCGAGCAAAGTGAATGCGAATTTTGTTTTCATCTCTCGTTGAGGCTTGCCGATTACTGAGCCGCGGTGCGGACCACCTCGATTTTGTCGAGGCTCGGCAATACCTCGCCGTCGCGCTGCCGGTTGATGCTTTCCCAAGTGTATTTTTTCTCGTCGAGGAAAGTGATGACGTGCTGCGCGGTGGACATCGAACCGTTCGGCGCGGTGCCTTTGAAAGTCACGAGCCACTTGTTGTCTTCACGCTTCCACATGCCCTCGCCGAAGCCGCCCTCGGAATCGAACACCCACGAGCGGATGCCGCCCGCGACAGGATCGTAGCCGATCACTTCGGTAGCCTCCATCGTGTCATCGCCTTCGCGCGTGACCGAGATCGAACGGCGGATGAAATGCCGGTTCTTCGTCCAATCGACGGTCGTCGCCACGGTCACGCCAGGCGTGTTGTCCTTCCACGAACCGACCAGCCAGCCGAGATCATCGAGCGCGGCGACGGCGGCATCGGTGGGAGGCAGCGTCGTCTCGCTGAGTTCGGAGATGAGCCATGCGCCGTCCTTTTTCACGTAGTTGCAGACGTAGCGCGTGGTGTCGTCGCCGACGGTCGAGAATCCTTTTTCGAGGAGCACGTCGGGTGTGAGAAACCGTGCGGATTCGATCTGCGCGTCGAGCTTTGCACCTTTGTTCTTCGCGAAAAACTTCGTCAGGCTTTCGAGCACCGCTGCACGACCGGCGACGGTCCCGCCGTCTTCGTTTGTGTATTGCGCGTCCTCCGCATACAGCGCTGCGAGCGCCTTGGCGTCGCCCTTGTTGAAGGCGGCGACATAGGCATCGGTTTGCGCTTTGGAGGCTTTCTCGGCGCCGGTGGGTTGCTTGTCCTGCGCCAGTGCGACGGAGGCCAGAGCCAGCACGGCGAGCGCGGTGTGAATGAAGGAGTTTGGTTTCATGGATTGTTTGTTGTTGGTGATGGGTTGGTGTTCGGACTCGAAAAGCTGGCCTTGAGATTCAGCAGAGGCTGCTGGCTGATGCCGACCAGGCCCTGTCGCGGGCGGTCGAAGTCGGAGATGAGCGTGATGACCACGGCGATAAGCAGCGGAAGCATTACGTTCGAGAAACTGGTACGCGCCCCGCTCGCTCCGGCGCTGTAGCCGCTGGCGTAACAACTCGCGGTGGCCACCACGAGCACGAGCATCCACACCGCCCCCGGCACCCGTGCCCGCAGCACGTTCAAGCGCGTGGCATCGAGATCGATCGTGTCGTTCAGCGTGTTGATGAAGGTCGCGGTGATCGGCGTCGGCGCTTCCTTGGCCACGACAACGGTGTGCGCCCACAGTTCGCGCTGCAATGTGGCCGTCTCCGTCTCGGCGGCGGCGATCTTCGTGGCATCAATGCCCGCGCGGTAGAAGTCCAACCGCACATCGACGTAACGGCGCAACTTCGCTTCCACGGCAGTCTTGTGCGCGTCTGGCAGAAGCGAGGCGCGCAGATAGGTCGTGCCGATGGAATTCGCCTCCTGGAGCACAAGATCGCGACGGTTTTCATAGCGACTCACCGCCATCGAAAAAGTGAAGCCGAGCAGCAGGGCAAGCATCCCAAGCACTGCGCCCTGGATGGCTCCGATCTGGCCTTTGCGCGCTTCGTCTTTCGCCAAGAACAGTCGCAAGCCGGAACGGAATCCGACTTCGGCGAACACGAGCAGGAGCAGTCCGACGATCGTGACGACCAGCCATTGGTTTCGGAAGATGGAGGCGAGGATTTGGTCCATGTGAAGGTTCATGCTTGTTGCGCCACCGCGCCGTCCGTTCCGTCACGCCGCGCGAGCTTTGCATACAGCCCCATCACCAGTGCGGCGGCGAGCGCGTAGGCCGCGATGGCAGGGATAGGTCGCTGGTCGTGGATTTGCTGCCCGGAGAGGAGAAGGGCGAGGCCGACGTGGCGGTTCGCGTTGCAGATGGAGAGCGTCTGCACTGTCGCGTTCCGCTGGCCGAGAAACAGACGCACCGCGAGCAGGCAACCCGCCGCGAGCAACGGCGCGGCCAGCGCGACCCACGGACTCGCCTTCATCAGCGCAGGCCCCATTTTGTAGAGCATCGCCGCGAGCATCACGAGGAGGAGCGTGTTGCCGACGAGATTCAGCATGCGCTGGACGCGCATGGAAAAGGCCGGCGCCAGCCACATCAGCGCCATGCCGGCGACCAATGGCGCGAACTGCTGCTGAGCAATCACCGCGAGCAACTTCATCGGCGGCACCCAGATGTCGCGCCCATACAGCCAGCCGCCACCGGCGATGAGCAGCGGAAGCATCAGCGGAGTGAGCAGCGCGCCCCAGACCTGGTAGCTCGCCGCGATCTGCATATCGAAACCCTTCTTCGCCACGCCGCGGGTCATCAAGGGTGCGCCTGGCGCGATGGCGATCAGAAACAACCCTGCCGTCGCCGCACCATCCAGCGGCAGCAAATGTCCGAGCGCCAGCGCGAGAAGCGGCGGCACGAAGAATGTCGCCAAGAGTAGCTTGCCCCAGAGCGACGGGGTCAGCCGCCGCCAGTTATCCAGCAGTTGCCGGGGACTCAGGCTCATGCCTACCGAGACCATCAGCATGAGCACGGTGCCTTGCAGGAGATACTTCATGCGCCACTCCCGAGGTTCGGATTCATGTTGGCGAATTGCACCCTGATAATCGGGAAAGCGGTGGGAGCAGGGATCCGCATTGGCTGGTCTGTTTTCGCGGCATGGTCGTGCCGGTTGAGCCTTAGCGCTGGTCGTCGGGTTTGCCCGCGATCAATGGATAGACCACGCCTGCAAGCGCCGCGCCGATGAGAGGGGCGAGCCAGAATAGCCAGAGCTGCTGTAGCGCCCAGCCGCCGACGAGGAGCGCCGGTCCGGTGCTGCGCGCGGGGTTAACCGAGAGATTGGTCACCGGGATGCCGATGAGGTGAATGAGCGTGAGGCCGAGACCGATGGCGATCGGCGCGAAGCCCTTCGGTGCGCGCGAGTCGGTGGACCCGAGGATGATGAGCAGGAAGAAAAAGGTGAGCACGACTTCCGCCACCAAACCCGACATCATGGAATACTTTCCGGGTGAATGATCGCCGAAGCCATTGGAGGCGAATCCGCCATCGAGCGAAAAGCCGGCCTGGCCGCTGGCGATGACGTAAAGCACACCCGCTCCCGCCGCCGCGCCAATCACCTGCGCAAGAACGTAGCCAGGTAACTCGGAGGCCTTAAAGCGACCGCCGATGCAAAGGCCGAGCGACACGGCCGGGTTGAGATGGCAACCGGAGATGTGCCCAATGGCGAAGGCCATGGTGAGCACGGTCAGGCCGAAAGCCAAAGAGACCCCGACCAAGCCGATGCCAAGATTGAGCGGCGTGGCGCCCTCGGTAGTTATGAATTTGGCGGCGAGCACGGCGCTGCCGCAGCCACCGAAGGTGAGCCAGAACGTGCCGAAGAATTCGGCGAGGAGTTTATTCTTCATTTGTTGGTTTGTTGGTTTGGTTGGTTTTGTTCGTGAGAGTTAGGTGCATTTGGATTGGGATCATGTTTGGTGGTCCGGGTCACTTCAGCTCGACCTTCACCGTCCCGATCTTCCCGTCGAACTTGAACGGGCGGCGTTCGGCGTAGTCGCGCGAGACGAGCGAGCCGAGGTCCACGCCGATGTCGAGGGACTCGCTGGCGGTGAAGACGGCGGGCACGGTCATCTTCGTGCTGGTGCGGGCGACTTCCTTGCCGTCCACGCTGAGCACAATGTCGGCGGGCGCGCCGGGCTTGGGAGCCTTGAGCGTGGTGTCCACGACGATGATGTGTTTTCCGGGCGCGATCTTCTCCGCCGACTTGGCGAGATAGCGCTGCACGATCATCAGGTTATATTCGAAATGCAGGAACCCCCGGTCCATGTAGCACGCGAGACCGCCGCCGGAGCCGCCGAGAGCGTAGAGCACGCCGCTGGCGTTCTCGCCGACTTCGACTTCCATGGTGACGGTGTTGCTCTTCTTGCCGAGGCCGGGCGCGGTGAATTCCGGCATGCGCACGGTGCTGCTGTCGAAGGTCCAGTTCTTGTAGGGCGAAGACAGCGCGTCCTCCGGGTGGATGCGCAGCCAGATGCCGCCGCCGATGGGGAAGACTTTGTTTTTCTCCGCCTCGGCGAGGAAAAGCTTCTGCATTTCCGCGAGTTTCTTCGGCTGCTCCTTGGCGAGGTCATTCGCCTGCGAGAAGTCTTTGGTGAGATCGTAGAGTTCCCACACGTCCTTCGCGGAATCCCAATCGCCGAGTCCCGCCTGTGCATTCACCCACGGGATGAGCGGGCCGAAGGTGCAGGCAAACCAGCCGTCCTTGTAATAGCCGCGGCTGCCGTTGTTCTCGAAGTATTGGCCGGGTTTGTTCTCCGGCGCGGTCGCAGTCGCAAACGACGCTTTCATGCTCACGCCATCGACCGGGTCTTGCGCGAAGCCGTTGACCGACTTCGGCTGCTTGATGCCGATCACATCATAGAGCGTCTGGGCGATGTCGTTGACGTGGTAGAACTGCGAGCGCGGCTGCTTGTCGGGCTTGATGCCCTTCGGCCAAGAAATCACAAGTGGATTGCGCGTGCCGCCGAAGTGCGCGGCGACGAGTTTCGTGGAGCGGAACGGGGTCGAGCCAGCCCAGGCCCACGCGGCGTGATACATGTTGTCGGTCAGCGGACCGCCGAGCGCGTCGAGGCCGCCGAGTTCCTGGAGCGCCTTGATTTGTTGATCGATCGTGTTGGGAATCTGGTTTTGCGCGAGCAGTTCGCTGATGGAGCCTTGCTGGCCTTCGGACGAGGAGCCGTTGTCGCCCCAGATATAAAGAATGATCGTGTTGTCGCGCAGTCCCATCTCCTCCATGCCCGCGATAAGCTTGCCAACTTGCGCATCGGTGTGTTCGACGAAACCGGCGAAGAGTTCCATCAAACGCAATTGGAACGGACGCTCGGCTTCCGGGATGTTGTCCCACGCAGGTATGGTGGGATTGCGCGGGGTGAGTTCGGTGTTCGCGGGAATCCAGCCAAGCGCCTTTTGCCGGGCGAAGATTTCCTCGCGCAACTTGTCCCAGCCTTGGTCAAATTTTCCTTTGTATTTCTGCGCCCACTCCTTCGCGACATGATGCGGCCCGTGCGCGCCGCCGGGCGCCCAATACATGAAGAACGGCTTGTCCGGCGCGAAGGCACGATGCTTCTTCAGCCAGTCGAGCCCCTTGTCCGCCATGTCCTCGGTGAGGTGATATTTCTCATCGTGCGGCGGCTCGATGGCGGTGGTGTTTTCGATGAGCCGCGGCTCCCACTGCGACGTTTCTCCGGCGAGGAAGCCGTAGAAATAATCGAAACCGTAACTCGTCGGCCAATAGGTGAACGGCCCCATCGCTGTGGTCTGGTCGGCGGGCGTGTTGTGCCATTTGCCAAAGGCGGAAGTCGTGTAGCCGTAGTTGCGCAGCACCTCGGCGATGGTCGCCGAAGTCTTCGGCATCACACCGGTGTAACCGTCCCAATCCACCGCGCGCTCGGCGATGGTGCCGCTGCCCACGCGCTGATGGTTGCGCCCCGTGAGCAGCGCCGCGCGGGTTGGCGAACAAATGGAGGTGGTGTGGAAGCGATTGTAGCAAATGCCCTCGTCGCGCAGTTTCGAGAGCGTGGGTGTGTGGCAGAAACCGCCAAACGTGTCCGGCGTGCCGAAGCCCACGTCGTCAATGAGCACAATGAGGACATTCGGCGCACCGGCAGGCAAGTGGCTCGGCTCGACACGACGTTTGTGAACGGAATCCTGCAAGCGCGGCGCGGCCTTGCTGGCCGAAGGCGCGGATGGGAACGGCAGCACCGAGCCGTCGTCCGGCGTGGCGGCGAAGGCCGACAGGCTGAGGGCACCAAGTGTAAGGAGTAGCATGGTTTTCATGATTGTCTCCGATCAGCCGACCTTGATCGCCCGGACTTCGTTGGCGCGGTCATCCACGGGGATCACGGGCAGTTCGCCTTTCTTCGCGGGCAGGCTGCGGAGGTGATCCATGATGGCCTGCCATTCCTTGATCTCGCGGACCGGGCCATTCCCCGCCGTGGTGGCGACGCTGGACTTGTCCAAAGTGCCCGTCGGAGCCAGCAGGTCGGGGGTGTCGCTGCGAGGGTCGTCGAGGGCTTCGACCTTCGACGTGAGGGGCTGGCCGTCCTTCTTCTTGGCCTGGAGCGGGAGCTTGCCTTTGGTGTATTTCGGAATGGCCACAAGGATCGTCGCGAGCATGAGGGGGCAGGTGAGGCTGTAGAGGCGCTCGTCCTTGCCGGTGATGTCGATGGCCTTGTAGCCGCGGTCCAGGTCGCCGATTTCGAGAGCGGTCACCACGTCGAACTTCGGACGCGACAAGTCGTAGTGGAGCTTCATGCCGGAGGCGCGGGGAAAGTATTCGCCAGGGTGGGCCGGGTTATCGACGAGGAAGAACTCCAGCATGTTCTTCAACTCCTGGCCGGTGAAGTAACCCGTGACGAGCGTGCTGCCGGCAGTGGTATCCACGACCCCGGCACCGAGCGGAGCCACGGCAAAGACATCATAGACCGTTTGCACGCCGGTCTTCCCGCGGATGAACCCGGAGCGCATCATGCCATTGACCGAGAAGCCGATGTCGGCCTTGGTGGCGTTGCGGTAGGCATCGGTGCAAAGGTTCGCGAGGAGAGTGCTGGCGGCGATGTCGGCGAAGGTATTTGGGATGTCCTGCGGCGCGATGGCCAGCGGCTGATCAATGCTGTAACCGCGCGACGCGAACGCGACCTTGGTGACGGTCTGTTTGAGCTTCTCGATCTCCTCGGCGATGACCTTGTCGCCCATAATCGTATCGTCCACCGGGAGCAGCTTGTAGGATTCGACCGTGAGCTTGTCGCCCTCGATCGAGATGACGAGTTCGCCGAGGTTCTCACCATACTTGCCGGTCTGCACGACAGGAGTGCGACCATTGACGATGACTGGCTCGTGCAACTCGGTGTGGCTGTGGCTGCCGATGACAATATCAATGCCCGGCACGGCCTTGGGTAGCTGCACATCCTCGCCGTCGAGAAAGCGTCCGTCCGCGCCCTTCAACATGCCGCCGTGGCTGAGCGCGATGACCACATCCACCTTCTCCGTCTCGCGGAGAATCTTCACCATCTCCTTCGCGGTCTCGACGGGATCGGTGAACTTCGCCGGAGCAGCACCGCCGGTGTAGAACTGGGCCTCTTTGCCGAGCAGCCCGAAGATGCCGAAGCGCAGCCCGCCGCGCTCAATGACGGTGTAACGGCGGAGCACGCCTTCCTTGGCAAGGCGCTGGAGGCCCGCCAACGTCGGCTCATTCCCCTCGAAGGTGGTATTCGAGGCGACCACCGCCGGAAGGTAGCCCGCCTTGGCGGCGACGGTGATGGCTTGCGCGGTGCCGTCGGGGCCGAGGTCGAAGTCGTGATTGCCGAAGGTGGTGGCGTCGCAACCCATGCGGGCGAGCAGTTGCAACTCGCCGCCGGTTTCGCGGATCGCCGCTGCGAACGCGGTGCCCATGCTGAAATCCCCGGCGTCGAGGATCAACACGGGGCCAAGGTCTTTGCGCGCCGCTTTCCGCTGGGCGATCAACGTCGCCAGCCGCGCGAAGCCGCCGCGGGTCTTGTCGTCATTGAGTGGCGAACGGCGTGTAGTCCGAAGCGGGGCTCGGCCCGATCAGGTTCGAGTGGAGGTCGTTCGTGTGGAGGATGGTGAAAGTCTTCTTGCCGGCGGGGGCGGCGGAGAGAGTGCCGGGCAGGCAAAGCGTGGCGCTGGCGGCGGCGGAGGTGGCGAGAAATTCGCGGCGGGTGATGGTTTTCATGGTCGTGGGTTATTTAGGAAGGGAAATGGGCCGCACCCGGATGGAACAGGCGCGGCCCGGCTTGAGTCAGTGCGGAGTTACTTGCTGGCTTTCGACAGCTCCTCGATCTGCTTCTGCATCTTCGTCAGGTTGAACGAACCCGCCGTCGCGCTGGGCGGATATTCGATCATGGTCTTGAGGAAGTTGCCGACCAGTTCGGTGATCGGGATGAGGACGTAGGGGCGGTCGAGGAACCAATCGTTGTAGGTGTTCGAGTTGTGCTGCGAGCGCTCGAACGGATCGCGGCGCAGGTTGAAGAGCAGCGGCACGCGCAACTGGACGAACGGTTCGCGCCAGACGCCGAACGCCTCGCCGCGGTTTTCGAGGAAGACGAGCTTCCAGTCCTGATAACGGGCGGCGACGATTTCGCCGTCGTCATTCACGTAGAAGAACTCGTTGCGGGGCGACTCCTTCGACCTTGCCGCTGAGGTAGTCGAGCTGGTTGTAGCCATCGAGATGGTTCTTGTAGGTGCGGCCGTTGAGTTCCACGCCCTTGAGCAGCTTTTCCTTGATGTCCGGCGCGCCGGCGGCGGCGGCGAAGGTCGGGAGCCAGTCTTCGTGCGCGGCGATGCCGTTGAGCACGGTGCCCGCCGGGAAATGGCCGGGCCAGCGCATGAAACAGGAAACGCGATAGGCGCCTTCCCAGTTCGAGTTCTTCTCGCTGCGGAACTGCGTGGTGCCGGCATCGGGCCAGGTGTTGTAGTGCGGGCCGTTGTCGGTGGAGTATTGGACGATGGTGTCGTTCGCGAGGCCGAGGTCGTCGATGAGCTTGAGCAGTTCGCCGACCTGCATGTCGTGCTCGACCATGCCGTCGCTGTATTCGTCCTGCCCGGAAATGCCGCGGTGCTCCTCTTTCACATGGGTGCGGAAGTGCATGCGTGAGGCGTTCCACCAGCAGAAGAAGGGTTTCCCCTCCTTGGCCTGCCGCGTGATGAACTCCTTGGCGGCGGCGGTCACTTCCTCATCGATGGTCTCCATGCGCTTTTTGTTCAGCGGGCCGGTGTCTTCGATGGTCTGCCCGCCCTTGCCGTCGGCCTTGCATTTGAGCACGCCGCGCGGGCCGTATTTTTTCAGGAACGCCGGGTTCTTCGGATAGTCCTCGTTCTCCGGTTCCTCATTCGCGTTGAGGTGATAGAGACTGCCGAGGAACTCGTCGAAGCCGTGCATCGTGGGCAGATGCTCGTCCAGGTCGCCCTGGTGGTTCTTGCCGAACTGCCCGGTGGCGTAGCCCTGGCTCTTGAGGACCGTGGCCATCGTCACATCGACTTTCTTCCAGCCTTCCTTGGCGCCGGGCAGGCCGACCTTGGTCATGCCGTTGCGGACGGGGACGGAGCCGCTGATGAAGGCGGAGCGCCCAGCCGTGCAACTCTGCTGCGCGTAGTAGTCGGTGAAGGCCACGCCTTCCTTGGCGATCCGGTCGATGTTCGGCGTCTGGTAGCCCATCATGCCCCGGCTGTTGAAGCTGATGTTCTGGTTGCCGATGTCATCGCCCCAGATGACGAGGATGTTGGGTTTCTTGTCCGCCGCTTGCGCAGCAGACCCGATGAGCGCCAGCCCGAAAGCCAGCGCGAGGAGGTGTCTTGTTCGTTTCATATTTTGGTGTTTTGGTATCGCGATATTCGCGACTGGTATCCTTAGTCTGGTTCGCACGGCACGCGATCTCTTACTTCTTCAAATACTTGATCATCGTCGCGCCGATGGTGCCGTTGAAGGCGAACGGGGCCTGGTCGAAGTAATCGAGCGAGACGGGCGAATCGAGGTCGGTGCCGATGTCGAACGTCGCGTTGGACGTGAAGTGCAACGACATGGCGGCAGGCACGCGGCCTTGCGCGACTTCCTTCCCGTTCACTTTCAGCGTCACGTCCATCGGTCCGCCGATCTTCGCGGCGAGCTTGGACTCGACTTCCACCTTCACCTTACCGGTCGGCAGCTTGTCCTTGGACTTCAGCTTCGTGCGCTGGACCTCGAACAGATTAAACTCATAGCAAAGGAAGCCGTCCTTCACATAGCAGGTGACGCCGCCGGAGAAGCCAGCCAGCGCATACAGCACGCCGTTCGCGTTTGCGGGCACGTCCACGTCCATGGTCACGAGGCTATCCACCTTGCCCAGCTTGGGCGCGGCGGATTCCGGCATCCGGGTAATCGGGGCATCGAAGGTCCACTCGGTGAGGGTCGAGGCGGGGGCGTCCTCGGGATGAAACATCGCGGTGGACCACAAGCCGCCGCCGATGGGCAGGTTCTTGTTCTTCGTGGATTCGAGCAGGAAGAGCAGCTTCATCTCTTCGAGCTTCTTTGGATTCGCGGCGGCGAGGTCGTTCGCCTGACTCCAGTCTTCGTCGATGTTGTAGAGTTCCCACTTGTCCGTCAGCGGCGACCATTCCTTGACGCCCTTTGGCATCCCGCCGACCCACGGCTCGCGCGGACCCGGAGCGCTCGCAAACCAGCCGTCGTGGTAGATGCCGCGGCTGGCCATGATGTCGAAGAACTGCGTCTTGCGCGTCCCCGGTGCCTTGGCGTCGTCGAACGCATAGGCCATGCTCACGCCGGCGATCGGGTCCTGCTCGAACCCGTTCACAATTTTCGGCGGCGTGATCTTGGTCAGCTCATAGATCGTCGGCACGATGTCGATGACATGGTGAAATTGCGGGCGTGCCGTCGTGTCCGGCTTAATGCGCTTCGGCCACGAAACCGCCATCGGCTGGCGAATGCCGCCGAAATAGGAGCCCATGAGCTTGGTGCCCTGGTAGGGCGTGCTGCCCGCCCACGCCCAGCCGGCGTGATACATGTTATCTGTCTTCGGGCCGCCGAGCGCCTCGAGCCCGCCGAGTTCCTTCAACGCCTCAAGGTGCTGCGAGATTTTGGTCGGGATTCCGTTCTGCGCGAGCTGCTCGCTGATGGTGCCATACAGTCCTTCGGACGAAGAACCGTTGTCTCCCCAGATATAGAAGATGAGCGTGTTGTCCAGTTTGCCCTGCTTCTCGATCTCGTCGATGACCCGACCGGCATTGTAGTCAGCGTGCTCGGTGAATCCGGCGAAGACTTCCATGAGGCGGCGCTGGAAAGGCTTCTCGTCATCTGGAATGGAATCCCACGAAGCCATCGAAGCGGGGCGTGGTGTAAGCTGGGCGTTCTGCGGAATCCAGCCCTTGGCCTTGGCGCTGGCGAAGGTGCGCTCGCGATACTTATCCCAGCCGTCGTCGAACTTACCCTTATACTTATCGGCCCATTCCTTCATCACCTGATGCGGCCCGTGCGATGCGCCCGGCGCCCAATACATCAGGAACGGCTTGTCCGGGGCGTAGGCTTTCTGTTCGCGGAGCCACTTGATGGCATCCGTCGCGATGTCTTCAGTAAGGTGGTAACCCTTTGGTAGATGCTCGGTGACGGGGGTGGTGTTGCGCGTCAGCGTCGGCTCATACTGCGAAGCTTCGCCCGCGAGGAAGCCGTAGAAATACTCGAAGCCATAACCAGTCGGCCAGTAATCGAACGGCCCCTTGCTCGTGATCTGCTCTTCGGGCGTGTTATGCCACTTGCCCCAAGCGCCGGTGTTGTAGCCGTAGTCCTTGAGCACTTCCGCGACCGTCGCCGACGTCTTCGGGATCACCCCGCTGAAGCCGTCGAAGTCATTCGCAATCGCGGCGATCTGGCCATTGCCCACAAACGTGTGATTGCGCCCCGTGAGCAGCGACGCCCGCGTGGGTGAACACATGGCCGTGGAGTGAAAGCGATTAAAGGAGACGCCCATCTTCGCCACGCGATCGAGCGTCGGCGTGTGGACCTCACCGCCGTAGGTCGAAGGCGTGGCCGGTCCGACATCGTCCATTAGAATGATGAGGATGTTCGGCGCGCCAGCCGCCAAACGCTTCGGCTCGACGCGTTTCTTGTAAGTGGAATCCTGGATTGTCAGTCCGGCGACTGAGCCGGACGGTGCGGGCGGGAAGGGCAGGATTTCCTGCGCAATGCCCGCTGGTGCTAAGAAGCCGCCCAGCGCGAGGCCGAGGGCGGGTAGGAAGGTGCATGTTTTCATGATTCTGATTGTTGAACAGCTAGCAGCAGAGCAAACGGAGTTCAGGATTTCCTGATTCGGGTTCTCTCCGTTTGCTCGGGTTGATCTCCACTATTTGCCCGGCGCACCGGGTTTCGTGAGGGCTTCCATCGCCTGATCGATGGTGAAGCTGGCGGGCTTCTGGCGCGGCGGGAAGTCTTTGAATGTCATAAGGGTCTTGCCGACGATGTTTTGCACAGGGATGGCAATGTAGGAACGGCGATACCACCAATCATTGTAACCCATGCCTTCCTGGCCGCGCTCGAAGGGATCGACTTCGAGATCAAAAAAGATCGGCGCGCGAAGTGTGCGGAAGGGGTTACGCCAAACGTCGATGCCGGTGGCGTCCTGGACCATGAAATGAATCTTCATGCGCTGATAGCGAAGGGCGAGCAGGTCGCCATCGTCGCTGAAGTAGAAGAACTCGTCCCGCGCACTTTTGTCCGACTTTCCTGACAGGTAGTCCATCTGGTTGTAGCCATCGAGATGCACCTTGAAGGTCTTGTCGCCGGCCTGATGGCCTTTGAGCAGTTTCTCTTTGATGTTAGGGTCGCCGGCGGCGGCGAGGAGGGTGGGCATCCAGTCCTCACCCGCGATGATACCGGGGAATTTGGAGCCGGGTTTCACGACACCGGGCCAGCGGATCATGGCCGGGACGCGCCAGCCGCCTTCCCAATTCGTGTTCTTCTCGCCACGGAAGGGAGTGGTGCCGGAGTCCGGATAGAGGCAGACCATCGGGCCGTTGTCGGTGGTGTAAACGACGATGGTGTTTTCGGTCAGGCCGAGTGAGTCCACATAGTTCAGCAGATTTCCGACGAGCGCGTCATGCTCCACCATGCCATCGGCATAGAAGCCAAGGCCGGTCTTGCCGAGATGGTCTTTTTTCACATGCGTGAAATTGTGCATGCGCGTGGTGTTGAACCAGCAGAAGAACGGCCTGTCCGCCTTTTTGGCACGGCTGAGGAAATCCTTGGTTACTCCGAGAACTTCTTCATCAATCGTTTCCATGCGCTCCATGGTGAGCGGGCCGGTGTCCTCGATCTTGCCGCCTGCGAAAGACTTGATCACTCCTCGCGGGCCGAACTTCTTCTTGAACTCCGGGTTCTTGGGGTAATCGGAGTTTTCCGGTTCTTCCTCGGCGTTGAGGTGATAGAGATTCCCGAAGAATTCGTCGAAACCGTGATTGGTTGGCAGGAATTCGTCCTTGTCGCCCAAGTGGTTCTTACCGAACTGGCCGGTCATGTAACCGAGCGGTTTGAGCAATTCCGCGATGGTCGCGTCCTGCGGTTGAAGTCCGAGATCGGCGCCGGGCAGGCCGACTTTCGAGAGGCCGGTGCGGAAAGGTAATTGGCCGGTGATGAAGGCGGAGCGGCCAGCGGTGCAGCTCTGCTGGGCGTAGTAGGTCATCAACATGCCTCCTTCTTTCGAGAGACGGTCGATGTTAGGAGTGGAGTATCCCATCATGCCCTGGTGATAGGCGCTGATGTTGAAAATGCCGATGTCGTCACCCATGATGACGAGGATATTCGGCTTCTTGTCCGCCGCGTGGGCGGACGCCAGTGCGAGCACGCCGCAGAGCGCGGCGAGTAAGGTATGTTTGATTTTCATAATGTTGGTTGGTGGATGGTGATGGGTTGAAGTGACGGGTTACAAGGAAATGGACACATTCAGCCAGATGGCGTTACCCTTGATGCGGTTGACGGCATTCGTTTCGTGCAGCCATTTCACATCCATGGCCAGATCACGGCCCTTGATTTTGGTGATGTATTGCAGCGAAGGACCCCACGCGAAACTTTCGGCGCGAAAGCCTCCGAACGCCGCGCCGGAGCCGCTATCGTCGGCAATCTGCCGGTAGTAAAAGGCGGTGGCACCGACAGCGAAACCGCCCGGCAGATGCTGTGAGATCAATCCCTCGATGAACCATTGGGTGCCAGTCTGGTAATCGGTGTCCTGGTTCTTCGTGTTGAAATCCAATCCGGTCAGCAGCGAAACCTCCTGCCCATATTTCTCGTTGAGATAGGTAAGTCCGGCGACGGGTTCAAAGGTCCAGAAGTTCTTACCAAGCGGCGCGAGATCGCTCGGCGAATAGTCACCCGTGGGGCAGTAGATATTCAGGCCGGTCATCCAGTGCCAGTAACCGTTGTGCCAGCCGATCATGCCGGGGACGACCACGATGTCGGAAATGCCAAACGACGATGCGGACTGCCTGACGTGAACCTCTTTCCCGGCGACCTGCGCATTCAGATTCACATTCGTCTCGACCGAGAGCAGTGGCAGGGCGACAGCCACGGAGTAAGTGCCCCCGAAGAGTTTCCAAGGCGTGGTGTAAATGAAGGAAAGCGTGTCGATTCGCGCTTTGCTATCCACTGAAATGTCCATCTGCCCCCCGAGCGTGAACTGCTTGCCGAGCACCCGCTGGCCGATTCCCGATTGGAGGAACGCGCCGAGCGCCAAACCCGCAGCCGGCGGGATTTTGCCCGAGCCGGCCGCTCCACCGACCAGCGTCCCGATTCCATCGAAAACACCGCGATCTGCGAGACCGCCGATGGTTACAGGAATGGACAGGTCACGCGCGGCGGAAGCGTCGCCGTTGTAACCCCAGAAAGAGTTTTTGATCGTGAAGCCCGGTTTGTCCGGCAAGATGCCCGCGAGCGAACCCGCCGTGCCCAGAATGTGGTGCCCGCTCCCGCCTTCCTCCGCACGGACGGACAATGTCAGTGAAACGCCGAGCGTGGCCGCCAGCGCGAGGGTGAGGTGTTTGGTTCTCATGGGTGTGAGTGGGTGTTGGAGAAAAGTCACGCCGCCGCGCGGCGGATCGCCTCAACCACGTCGGTGCCGGAGTCGGTCTTGCGAAAGTAGCCCGTGCAGCCCGTCGCGAGCGCCTGCTCGCGAGCCTCGGGTTCATCGTGGGCCGTGATGAAAATGATCGGCGTCCGCTCGCCGGAAGCCACGAGCCGTCGCTGCAACTCGATCCCCGAGATGCCGCCGAGCTGCACGTCGAGCACCAGGCAGTCGAATGGCGGATGCGCCTGATCCTCGAGAAACGCCTCCGCCGACGGATACGCCACCGGCTTCATGCCGACCGCGCGCAGCAGCCTGCCAAGCGAGCGGCAAAGGCTTTCGTCGTCATCGACGATGGCAATTGAAAGATGTGGAGAGTCGGGCATCACGCGAGGAAAGGCCGCACGCTAGCGGCCCGCCCCTCCGCGTGACTACTGCCCTTTAGGGAAGGTGCCGGCTTCCTGCGCCAGCCGTGCGAGTTCCGCGACGGATTGCACACCGAGCTTCGTCGTGATGCTGGTGCGATGCAGCTTCACCGTGCGCTCGCAGATGCCGAGTTCGTCGGCAATCTGTTTATTCAAGGCGCCGCGCAGGACGTGAGTGAGGACTTCGTGCTCGCGTTCGCTGAGCTGATCGAAGAGCGCCTGCACCTCGCGCTTTTTCGATCGCTCCGCGCGCTCCCGCTCATCGCGCTCGATGGCGCGGCGCACAGCGGCGAGCAGCATCTCCTTCGGCGCGCGCTTTTCCAAAAAATCCTCCGCGCCGTCGCGCATCGCCCGCACCGTCGATGGAATGTCGCCGTGGCCGGTGAGAAAGATGACCGGCATCGCATTGCGCGTCCGCGCCAGCGCAGCCTGCAGATCCAGCCCGTTCATCTCGGGCATCTGCAAATCGGCGATCACGCAACCCGCCGTGTCCGCGCCGAGCTGCGCGAGGAATTCGCGAGCCGCCGGAAACGGCTGCACCACAAAACCGCTCACCCGCAGCATCCGCGTGGTCGCGGCGAGATACGAGGCGTCGTCATCGACGATGAAGACCGTCGGCTTCACGCTTCTCCGCCTTTCGCCATCGGCAGCGTGAAGCGAAACGTCGCTCCGCGCTCCGCGTTGTTTTCTGCCCACAGCTTCCCGCCGTGGGCATCGATGATCGTCTTTGAAATCGGCAGCCCGAGGCCCATGCCTTGCGCCTTCGTCGTGAAGAACGGCTCGAACAAATGGCCGAGCTTGTCCGCCGGGATGCCCGGCCCGTTGTCGCTCACGGCTACTTCCACCAGGCCATCGCCATCGCGCCGCGCCCGCACCGTGACTGAGCGTCCGCTGGCGGCAACTTCAGCGAGAGCGTCCATGCCGTTGATGAGGAGGTTGAGCAGCACTTGTTGAAGGTGAATGCGATCGCCGCGCACGAGCGGCAGATCGCGCGGCACATCGATCTCGATGCCGACATGGCGGTTCGCGCTGTCGGCGCGGGTGAGCAGCGCGACTTCATCCACCAGTTCGCTCAACGACACCGGGCGCTGATCGAGCTGCCGCCGCTTGAGCAGCGAGCGGAGCCGATCAATCACATCGCCTGCGCGCTGATCGTCCTTTCGGATGTCGGCGACGATGGCGCGCAGTTCGTCGAGATCCGGCGCATCGCTTTGCAGAAAAAGCTCCGCCGCCTCGGCATTGCGCAGGATCGCGCCAAGCGGCTGATTCAGTTCGTGAGCCAGCGACGACGCCAGCGTCCCGAGCATCGTCACGCGGCCCGCGTGCGTGAGTTCCTGGCGAAGCTGCACCGCCTCACGTTCCAGGCGTCGGCGCCACGCGCGCTGCGCGATCAGACCCGCGATCAGCGTCGTCTGTACGAGCAGCACCGCTGCGACGCTGATGATCAGCCCGCGATGTTCCTCCCAAAGCGTCGGTTTGCGAAACATAACCGTCGCCTCCGCCGGCACGCGGGAAAGCGGAACCTTCCAGTGCTGCAACGCGCGCCAATCCACGACCAACGGCGTCGGCGACTTCGTCTCCGGTGAACCCAGCGGCACGCGACCGCCGTTGAGCACCTTCACGGCAACGCCCGCCGCCTGCCGTCCCGTCGCTCCGAAATCGACCAGCGCACCACCCACCGCCCCGGTGTCGATCATCGTCCCCGCCAGGCCGTAGATCGGCGCGGGCGAGATCGCTGCGAGTTGCCGTGACACCTCGCGGGTTGAAAGCGCGCGGCCGTCGGCATCGCGGATCATCGAGCTGAGCAGCACGATCTCGCTCCGCGGCACCTTGCGCACTTCCTCGATCACCTCCGCCAGCGGCTTCTTCGCAAGGACCCTCACACGCAAACGATCCGCGTAAGTGTCGAGAACCTTTGTCACCTGCGCGAGGATTTCGAGATCCGAGCCCGACGCCCCACTGATGCAGACCACCTCGCGCGCCTCGGGCTGAAGCCGCAAAGCCAGCTCGATCGTTCCCCGCACATTCAACTCCGCCGCCACACCCGTCACATCCGCCGGCAACGTCGTCGCGGCGATATCCGCCGCCGTTTGCACCGCATAGACCACCGGCACACCGGGGAAAACCTCCGCCCGATGACGGAGCAGGAAGTTAAGCGAGAGGCTCGATACCGGCAGGATCAAATCAATCCGCCGCCCCGCATACCGCTCCTTCAGGTAGCGCGTGAGATTGGCGTCCTGCTCCGCCTCCGGGAAGCGCGCAAAATCAAAATACTCCGCGAACCAATCCACCGGCGGCGAAGTCGAAGCCGCAAAACTTTCCCGCAAACTCTGCTCCGCCGCCCGAATCGCCGGCAAATCCAACCGCTCACCATACAGGATGAGCACAGCCTTCCGCCCTCCAGTTGGCGCCACACCAGCAGCCAGTGCGCACACCTGAGCGAAAAAACTAATAACAAAAAAATACAAGCGAAATTTGGACACCCATTCATGATCCTAAGCAGAGCAAGGCGACTGGTCAGTGAAAAAGCGGAGGTCAATTATTGTCGCTCGCTTGTGGGTAAGCCCAAGCAATCTTTTATGAGTGATCGTCCGGCACTCGGGTTGGGCGTCCCCCACTCAATTTCTATGAGGACTTCATTTTGCAGCTTCCCACTTTTTTCACTCACAAGATCGGTTTCTCGACGGCTGTAAAACGTCTCCTACGCTCATCCGTGCGGCTTCTGGCTCGGCCTTTCACGCGGATTCATGCGTTTTGAGATTTCATCTGTGTGCAGGACTGCCTGGAAAAAGGGGGCAGTACTGGGGCAGCCGGGAGCAGTCTGAGTCGGATTGCGGCGTGGTCGCGATCGCATCTTTTTCAGCGCGGCAAAGTTGTCGGCAGCGTTTTGTCAGGGTTGCGCCAACCTTTACCAATCGTTGCGCAACGACCGGCGAAACATTGACAGCGCATCCTTGGGCATGATCGTCAGCAATCTCCGCAGTCTGCCCCGTCTCCTGAGCATCCATCAACTCGCGCGGCGCGCCGGTGTCCATCGGTCGGCGATCACGGAGTGCCATTCTGACCTGTCGGTTTATTTTCGCGGACTGGCTGGAGATTTCCAGCTAGCCGTTTTTCTCCGCCGAAATCCATCGGCTGTCTCCGGTAATCGCCCCGGCTGAAGTATTTCTCCAGCCAGACGTAGAGGCAGATGAAGAGGTAACGGCTGCCCATTTCCTTGATCTTGAGCTTCGCCTCGCCGTGGCGGCGGTTCCGCCAGGTGATCGGGATGACTGTCCACGAGTAGCCGCGCACGATGGCCTTGAGGGGAAGCTCGACGGTGAGGTTGAAATGCGGCGCGATCAGCGGTCGGCAGCCGTCGATGACGGTCTTGCGGTAGGCTTTGAATGCGTTGGTGGTGTCGTTGAGTTTGATGTTGAACAGAATGCTGAGGAATTGGTTGGCCAGCCTGTTGATGAGGAGCTTGATGCGCGGGTAATCGATCACGCCGCCGCCCCTCGTAAAGCGGCTCCCGAAGACGCAGTCATAACCTTCGTTCAGCTTCTCCCAGTAGCGCACGACGTCGCGGCAGTCGTCGGATTCATCGGCCATCATGATCACAACAGCGTCCCCTTGCATGTGGTCGAGGCCGCAGATGATCGCCCGTCCGAAGCCGTGGAGGCCGGTGTTTCGAACGGGATGAAGCTCGCTGATCTTTGCGGCCTCCTCCTGAAGGATCGCCCAGGTTCGGTCGGAGCTGCCGTCATCGACGACGACGATCTCGTGCGGGACACCGCGCAGCTTGAGTTCGACGTGCAGGTGCTCGACAGTCGATGCGATGCAGCCTTCCTCGTCGCGCGCGGGAAGGACGATGCTCAGCAAGGACAGCGGTTCAGGCGCAGGCACGATGGATTTCCGACAGGATTTCTTCGATGCCGTATTTGTAGGACCAGTTCGGGAAATGGCTCTGGAACTTTCTCACGTCGCTGATCCACCAGATGTGATCGCCGATGCGGTTGTCCTCGACATAGGTGTAGCTCAGCTTTCGCCCGCTGAGGCGCTCGCAGATGTCGATGGCCTCGAGCATCGAGCAGTTCGAGTGGCGGCTTCCGCCGATGTTGTAGACCTCGCCGACTCGCGGGGCTTGGAAGAATTCCCAGAACGCACTCACGAGATCGAAGCTGTGGATGTTGTCGCGGACCTGCTTGCCCTTGTAACCGAACACGCGATACGGCTTGCCGCCAACGGTGCATTTCATGAGATAGGCGAGGAAACCGTGCAGCTCGGTGCCGGCATGCGCGGGGCCGGTGAGACAGCCGCCGCGGAAACACGCGGTCTTCATTCCGAAATAGCGTCCATATTCCTGCACGAGCACGTCGGCGGCGACTTTGCTCGCGCCGAAAAGGCTGTGCTTGGTCTGGTCGATCGACATGGTTTCGTCGATGCCCTGCGCGTAGGCGTGGCCGGGGTCGATCTCCCAGCGTTTTTCGAGTTCGACCAGCGGCAGCCGGTTGGGCGTGTCGCCATAGACTTTGTTGGTGCTGGTGAAAAGGAAGACGGTATCGGGGCAGCACTCGCGCGCCGCTTCGAGGACGTTGAGCGTGCCGACAGCGTTGACGCCAAAGTCGGTGTGCGGCTCGCGCGCGGCCCAATCGTGAGATGGCTGCGCGGCTGTGTGGATGACCGCTTTGATTGCGCCGCCGTATTTCGAGAAAACACCTCGAACCGACTCCGAATCGCGGATGTCGATGTCGAAGTGCGTGTAATTGGAGAGGCTCGACTCCAGCGTCCGGCGCGTCGAGGTCGTCGAGGCTTCCGGACCGAAGAAACGGGCGCGCATGTCGTTGTCGATGCCGACGATGTCGAGACCGGCGTCGTGGAACCGCTTGCACGTCTCCGATCCGATCAATCCGCTGGAACCGGTTACAACAACGGCGCTCATACCGCGGTTTCCTTTCTGCTCAAGGCTGCGCGTTGCGGGACTCTCATGTTATGGTGATCGGCTTTCATCAATTTCGGTTTTGGAGTTTCTGATGGTTCGAGGCTGGTTGCGCTTCTTTGCCTATCCGAAGTGTCTTGCAAAGACAAGCCTCCGACAAGAAAGCAGGCCCCACGCCGCGAATCCTCACTTGCGCCGCCTTCGTGTCCGCCCCAATCTACGCCGCGAATGGGACCGAAATTCTCCATCATCACCCCCAGTTTCCGTCAGTTGGACTGGCTGAAACTTTGCGCCGCGTCCATTGCCGACCAGCAGGGAGTCGAGGTCGAGCATATCGTCCAGGACGCGGGAACGGAAGGAATTGCGGATTGCGGATTGCGGATCGCGGAAAGTGCCGGGGCGGAGTGCTGCACGCCTGTAACTGGCGAAGCCCTACGCGCCGCAAAACCCGGATACACTCTGCGCGTCGTGTCTGAAAAGGACAACGGCATGTACGACGCGGTGAATCGCGGCCTGCGGCGCGCGTCGGGCGAAATCCTGGCGTATCTGAACTGCGACGAGCAATACCTGCCTGGCGCGCTCGCGGGCGTGGCCGATTTTTTTGAGGCGCACCCGAATGTCGATGTCGTGTTCGGGAACGTCGTGGTGGTGAATGAGTCCGGGCAATACCTTTGCAGCCGGGAGGTTTTGCTGCCGAAGCTTTACCACGCGTGGGTATGCACGCTGGGCGTGTTCACCGCCGCCACTTTTTTCAGACGCAATGTCATCGACCGGCACGGGGTCTTTTTCCCAGACGACTGGCGCGTGATCGGCGATGCCCTGTGGGTCATTGAACTCCTGAGAAAGAAAATGCCGATGGCCGTTTTAGGCGGGTTCACAACGGCGTTCACCGAGACAGGAGCAAACCTCGGCACCCATTCGAGCGCGAAGTCGGAGTTGAAGCGGCTGCAAAGTTCCGCGCCCGCTTGGGTGTTGAGGATGCGGTTGTTCTGGATCGCTCAACATAGGTTAAGACGACTGCTCAACGGCCTGTATTGGCCGGCAAGCATGGAATATTCAATCTTCAGCCGGACAAGCCCTGCGCGGAGGCAGGCTTTCGTCGTGGACAAGCCCACAGCGATCTGGCGCCAGCGTTTGTAAGTCCTCGCCTCACCCATCGCAATAGCGTTGCGCAATCGGGAAACGGCGCCCCACGCCGAAGGCTTTGCTGGTGACCTTCAATCCGGGAGCAGCCTGGCGGCGTTTGTATTCATTCACATCAATGAGCCGCACCACACGATCGACGATGGCTTTGTCGAAACCGCTCTGCACGATCTCCGCGCGCGATTTTCCAGCGACGACATAGGCTTCGAGAATCGCATCGAGGACATCGTAAGGCGGCAGCGAATCCTGATCGGTCTGGTCGGGTCGCAGCTCAGCCGAGGGTGGTTTCGTGATGGATGCCTTCGGGATGATTTCGCGCCTGCGGTTGATCCATTCCGCGAGGCGATAGACCATCGTCTTGGGCACGTCGCTGATGACGGCGAGCCCCCCGCACATGTCGCCGTAGAGCGTGCAATAGCCGACGGCCAGTTCGCTCTTGTTGCCGGTGGTTAATAGCAGCGAGCCGAACTTGTTCGACATCGCCATGAGGATCACGGCGCGCAAACGGGCCTGAATGTTCTCCTCGGCCGTGTCCTCGGCAAGGCCGGCAAAGACGTCTCTCAACTGCTCCTTCGCTGCATGGAACATCGGCTGGATTGGGATCACATCGTAGCGGATACCGAGGTTCTGCGCGAGCATCCGCGCGTCGTCGAGGCTGCCTTGCGACGAAAACTGCGACGGCAGCGAAACCCCCCGCACGTTCTCCGCGCCCAGCGCCTCGACGGCGAGCACGGCGGTCAGCGCCGAGTCGATTCCTCCGCTCAGGCCGAGCACCGCCGACGTGAACCCGCACTTGTGGAGGTAATCGCGCAGCCCGACAACGAGTGCGCGATAAAGCGTCTCTTCATCGCTGAATTTCGCCTTTTCGATCGGAAGAGCGTCGTCGGTATCGAGAACCAGAAGATCCTCGGAAAACGTCGATCCCCCTGCGATCAGCCCGCCTTTGCCGTTAAATACAAGGCTCGCACCGTCGAACACCAGCTCGTCGTTGCCGCCGATGCAGTTGCAATAAACAAGAGGGCAGTTCGTTTTCGCGGCCATGCTGGAAAGCATTTTGTAGCGGGTCTCGTTCTTGCCGAGATGCCACGGAGAGGCGGAAATGTTAAAAAGAATGCGCGCGCCGGCGGCGGCCAGTTCTCGCGCGGGATTGCGGCGGTAGCGCCGGTCGCGCCAGAAATCTTCGTCGTTCCAGACGTCTTCACAGATGGTGAGCCCGATTTTCTGGCCGTTGAATTCGACCGGAGCATTGTCCTGCGCCGGCTCGAAGTAGCGGTCTTCGTCGAAGACATCGTAGGTCGGCAACAGCGTCTTCGCGCGGGTGGCGACGATTTTTCCATGCTGCAACAAAGCGATCGAATTCGTCGCCTCGCGTCCGGGTCTGGCTTCATTGCGCCCGACGTAGCCGACCAGCATTCCGGTTGCGCCAGATGCCGCCGCCAGCCTGTCGAGCACGGCAAGGTTTTCGGGAATGAAGCGGCTCTTTGAAAGAAGGTCGCGCGGCGGATAGCCCGTGACGGCGAGTTCCGGCAGGACGACCATCTCGACTCCTGCTTCGACGCCGCGCCGATATGCATCAAGGATCTTCGCTTCGTTCCCGGCGAGATCGCCGACCGTCGTGTTGATCTGGCCGAGGGCGATTTTCATGGATCGGCGCAGCCTGCGTGGTTCAGCCGGCCCTGCCGTCCGCGGTAGCATTTAAGAAAATCGCCCTGGTCGGGGGTCGGGATCGCGTTGGAACTCACCGGCTTAGATTGACTGATTTACAACGAGTTTCAAACTGCTAATTTCTCGCACTCTATAATGAACGAACTCGACATTGCCCTCGGCACCACGATCGACACGGCTTCGTTCATCGAACGCAATCTGCCTGCGGGCAGCTTCCGTAACATCGTCATCAAACCGAACTGGGTGAAGCATGGCGAGCATCCGGAATTCCCGATCGAGGCGCTCGCAACCAGCTCGCGGCTGATCGACCAGTGCATCCAGGCGTGTCTGAAAAAATATCGCGGGATCGAAAAGATCACCGTCGGTGACATCCCGTTACAAACCTGCGACTGGGACGCGCTCATGCGGCAGACCGGCGTGGATGCGTTGATTGAAAAGTATCGCGAACGCACCGGTCCAATCATCCGGTTCCTCGATTTGCGCCGGGAGAGGTGGCGGCCTGCGGGTGGTTTTCTGGAACGCGATGCACAGCACGAGGGCGACCCGCTCGGTTACGCCGAGGTCGTCATCGACCACAACAGCCTGCTGGAGGAAGTCAGCCACAACGCGAATTCCTTTCGCGTTTCGGACTACGATCCAGCCGAAACCGTGAGCGTGCATCGAAAGGGACAGCATCGCTATTTGATCTCGAAGACCGTGCTCGAAGCCGATCTCTTCATCAACATGCCGAAGATGAAGACGCACCAGAAAACGGGCATCACCGGCGCGCTGAAAAACCTCGTCGGCATCAATGGCTCGAAGGCCTGTCTCGTGCATCACCAGCTTGGCCGGCCTTCGCAGGGCGGTGATGAGTTTCCCGAGGACGTGTCTCGCTGGATTCTCGCCCAGGCGCGACTGCGCGAGCGGTTCCAGAAGAAATCGAAGGTCGTTTTCAAGACGCTGAAAAGCGGCTGGGAAGTTGTGAAAAAGATACGCGGCATCAAGACGATCGGCACCAGGGAGAACCTGACCGGCGATTTTTACATCGGCTCCGGCTCATGGTATGGCAACGACTCGATCTGGCGGATGGTCTATGACCTGAACATGATCCTTCTGTTCGCAGGCATCGAAGGCGGGCCGCTGCGTGATCAACCGCAGCGCGAAATGGTTTCGATCCTTGATGGGATCGTCGCGGGCGAGGGCAACGGGCCGTTGCAGCCGTTGCCTGTAAACGCCAACGCGATGCTCGCCTCGCGCAATCCGTTCCTCGTCGATTTCGGCATGGCGAAATTGATGGGCTTCGATTTTCGAAAAATCAGGCTGTTGAACAACTACAAGCGGTTCAAATTCGCGCCGCTGGCGGACTTCGACCCGCTCGGCTTCGACCTCACGCTGAACGGCAGCCGATCGGACACGGGCTTGGACGGAATCCCGGTGGTTCAGCATTTCATTCCATCGCCCGGCTGGAGGGGCCACATCGAGCTGGAATGAACTGGCGCAGGCACGCATTCCTGCTCGCCCACGATCTTATCGGATCGGATTTGCGAGCACACTACCGCGAGTTCCTTTCGCTGCCGGAGATGGGTGCCGCGCGGCTACGCGCTTTGCACGAGGAGCGTCTCGATGGGATTCTCCGCCATGCGGTGGAAAAAATCCCGTATTACCGGAAACGCGCCGCAACGCCAGAGTTGTCTGCTTTTCCCGTGTTGCGGAAAGACGACATCCACGCGCATTTCGAGGAGATGATGGAGCCGTCGTTGCTGAGTGATTACAAGTCGCACAAACGAGCGAAGGGCTATTCGTGGGTGGAGGTGAAGACCGGCGGTTCAACCGGCACGCCAACCACTGTCATCCACGACAAAGATTACCGCGACTGGGGACGCTCGGCCCGACTCTATTCACAGTACTTATGCGGGTTCCCGATCGGCACTCCGTTTTTCATGCTCTGGGGTTCGATGCGCGACATCAGCGACGCGAGAGATTCGCAGACCAAACGCATACTCAACGCGCTCCTCCAGGTTCACCCGATGAACGCCTTCCTAATGGACGAAGCGCGCATGGAAGGTTACATCGGGCAAATCAACACTTCGTCGATTCAACACCTCATGGCTTACGTCGATGCCGCGTATCAGCTTGCCGGTTTCGCCGAACAAAAGGGACTTGCGGTGCGCCCGATCGAGTCCGTCATGGCCTGCGCGGGCACGGTGACGGATGAGCTGCGCACGCGGCTTCGCAGGGTCTTCGGAGCCCGCGTTCACAACAAATACGGCAGCCGCGAATGCGCCGACATGGCGTGCGAGTGTTCGCGCGGAGGGTTTCACATTTACGAGACAGGCGTTCATATTGAGATCGTCGATGACGACGGGCGGCCTGTTCCCGCAGGAACGGCCGGGCGGATTCTCGTGACGCTTCTGCTCAATCGTCGGTTCCCGATCATCCGCTATGAAATCGGGGACGTGGGTGCGTTGAGAGGCACGAGTTGTGCCTGTGGGTCGCCGCTGGCTTTGATGGAGCGTGTCGAAGGTCGTATCTCGGAGTTCGTGACGTCGGCGGGTGGCGCGTATGTGAGCCCGGTTTACATCCGGCATTTGATCGGTGTCGTTCACAATCCGGGCGCGATCGAACGATTTCAGTTTGTGCAGACCGCCACATCCGATTATTCGCTGGCGCTGCAAATGGATACCGCGTTTCCAAACGAGTCTTTCGACAAGCTCACACAGCTAATTCGGCGCGATCTCGAAAAAGTGCTCGGCGACGGCGCGCGGCTTACGATCACGCGTGAGGCGCGGATCGCGGAAAGCGAGAGTGGGAAGTTTCTCTACGTTCGTAATCTGGTTCAATGAAGGTGTTCGTGTTCGCCCATGTGCCCCCTCCGCATCACGGCCAGAGCCAAGTGGTCAAGCTTCTGCTTCATTCGTTCCATGGCACCCTGTCTCCGGTCGCGAACGCGGATCGTATCGAGTGCCATCGGCTGGAAAACCTCAACCTCTTGAAATGACAGACAGCAAGGGAGCAACAACGACTCAGCCAACCCGCGTTCTCTACGTTCATAACAGTGCTGACCTTTATGGAGCGAGCCGTTCGCTGTTACGTCTCGTCACCAACATTCGCCGACGGGAATTCGATCCTGTTGTCGTCCTGCCACGTCGGGGGATCTTGCAGGAGCGAATTGAACAAGCCGGCGTCAGAGTGATTATTGATGAGTCCCTCGCGATCATTACACGCTATGAACCCCTCTGGAAAGTCGCACTGAGATTCCCGGTCTCGGTCTGGCGGCTCTGCAGGCTGATCCGCAACCTGGGTACGCAAATCGTGCATACAAATATAGCGGTGGCGTTCTCTCCGTCGGTGGCGGCGAAGCTGGCCGGTGTGCCCCATGTCTGGCATGTTCGTGAAGCATTCGAGGAATTCGGTGGGCTGTGGAAACTCTACCGGCTCTTCATGCTTGGTTTCTCCAGCCGGATCATTGCGGTGTCGCACGCGACGGCTGCGCAGTTTCCGCGTTCGGCAAAAGTAAGGGTCATTCATAACGGATTCCCGCTCTCGGAGTTCGATGTGGATCAAGATTTGATCGGACAGTCTTTTCGCGCCCAGTACGGGCTTGGCAGGGATCTCGTGGTCGGCTGTGTGGGACGAATCAAGTGGGTGCGCAAAGGTCAGGAGTATCTCGTCCAAGCGGCGGCACACCTGAAGCAGCGCGACATCTGCGCACGCTTCGTCATCGTTGGCGCGCCGTTTGGCCCGAACCAAGGCCACCTCGATCGACTCAAGGCTCTCGCTCGTGAACTTGGAGTTGAAGACGCGTTCGTTTTTACAGGGGAACTGACTGACACCAAGCCCGCCTACGCTGCGATGAACATCTTCGTCCTGCCTTCAGCCCAGCCGGAACCGTTCGGCGGTGTGGTAATGGAGGCCATGGCAATGGGACTCCCCGTAATCGCAACCAATATCGGCGGATCAACCGACCAGGTGGAGGAAGGCGTGAGTGGTTTCCTTGTTCCTCCCGGTGATTCTGAGAAGCTTGCGGATAAGATAGCGAACCTGCTCGCCGACGAGCCGCTGCGCCGGAGCATGGGGCAAGCAGGGCGCAGGCGAATGGAACGGCTTTTTACCTTCGAACTAATGGTTGAAAAGGTGACACAGCTTTATCGAGAAATCCTGAACTGAGTATCGCGCGCCGCTCATTCCCCCACTGGCGGCTGTACCCGTTCGGCGAGCCGTTTTACGAAAGAGGAAGTCAAGGCAGCCCCGGCTACTTCACCACGCCGAATTCCGCGCGGCGATTCTTCGCCCAGGCGGATTCGTTCGAGCCGGGATCGGCTGGCATCTCCGCGCCGAAACTGACGGTTTGCAGCTTGCCGCCGCTCGCGCCGTGCGAGATCAAGTACTGGCGCACCGACTGGGCACGGCGCTCACCGAGGCCGCGATTGTACTCGGGCGTGCCGCGTTCGTCCGTGAAGCCGGCGATGATAATCGTGTTCGATCCGTTGCGCAGGAAATCGGCGACTGCGTCGAGCTTGGACTGCTCGCCTGCTTCCACCGAGTAGCTGTCGAACGGGAACTGCACAGGCGCGAACTTCTTGCGATCGACATTGTCGCTCGTGAAAGAGACACCTTCCTGCCGGTCCGGCAGCGCCGACCCGGAGACGTAGTCGCCATCGACCCCGGCAGTCTGGGGGCCTTTTTTGCCGAGGTTCTTGCAGGCTCCCAGCGAGAGAGCCAGCGAGGCGGCCAATGTGAAGCTAAGTAGTTTTTTAGTGATCATTGCAGAATCCAATCGCGAGGCATTTAGTTGAAATTGTGGGTCTCAGTGCGACCACGTCGGCTCGGAAATCTTCCCCAAGCCGTCGAGCACCTTAACCTTCCGTCCGGTTTGAGCGTCAAGCAGATAAAGCCCGCCACCTTCCGATAGAAGATGTGACGCGAATCCGGGCCCCAAGCCGGGCGCTCGCCGGGCGCGAGCGTGCGCGTCTGGCCGCTGGAGAGATCGAGGACGGCGATTTGAAAACTTCCGCCCTCGCGGACGTTGAACGCGATTTTTTTCCCATCGGGCGACCAGTCCGGTTCGGTGCAGTAGCCGTGGCCTGTCGAAAGGTGCGCACCCGATCCGCCGCGCGAGGAAATACGATGGAGCTGCGGCCCGCCGTGCTCGTCATAAGCATACACGATCTCGCCGCCATCGGGCGACCAGCTCGGCGCGGATTCGACTCCGGATGTGCGCGTGAGACGGCGCGCGCCGCCGCCGCTGGCGCTGGTGACGTAAAGTTCGGGGTTGCCGTCTTTGCTCACTGTCGCCGCGATCTCGCCGCCGTCAGGCGAAAAGGCCGCGCCGGAATTGGTGCCGGGAAACTTCAGAATCCTCTGGCGCTCTCCGCTGCCGAGGTCGATCGAGTAAACGTCCGCGTAGCCGCTCTTGTATCCGGTGTAGGCGAGCTTGCGTCCGTCCGGGCTAAGTTTGGGGCCGACGCTGATGCTGTTATCCTTGGTGAGTTGCTGGACGTTCGAGCCGTCGAAGTCGGCGGTGTAAATTTCCTTCCGCCCCGTGCGTGTCGCGACGAAGGCGATCTTGGAATTCGCCATGCCGCGATTGCCGGTGAGCGTCTCGATGATGTCGTCGGCAAATTGATGCACCTTGCTGCGGTCGGTGCCTGTGTACGAACGGCTGAGCACCGTCTGGCCACCGTGGTCGGTCACTTTCCCCTGCAAGCTGCCTCCCGACGACACACCGCCGACGATGAACCCCGCGCTCGAAGCCGGCGCGATGTTGAAGTAGCCGCTTAGCGTGAGATCGCGTTGGAGAATTTTCGTCGCGGCGGCGCCGTCCGGGCCTGTCAACGGCGACACGGCGAGCGCGATGGTGTCGCTTTTGCTGATCGTGATCGTCGGCGCTTCGGCTGCAAAAGAATGCGCTGCGAGTAAAACGTTGCATATCGAAAAAAACCTCCGCAGCGTGTCATTCCGAGCGGAGCGAGGAACCTCGCAAATCACGCCCGGCGTTGCTTGCGGATCCCTCGCTTCGCTCGGGATGACACCTCGAAACTTTTCCTGATTTCCAGTTTTCCAGCTTTCATCGTTGTCATTGATTCAGTTCGAAGTTGATTTTTACCTCGTAGGCTTCGCCAAGCCCGGCGGGAAGCGGATCGACTTGCGTGACGCGCTGCGCTGCGGCCATCACAGACTCGTCCATGACCACGTTGCCCGACGAATTGGCGAGGCTCACGTTGGCGATGCGTCCGCCTTTTTCAATGCGAATCTTCACCGTCGTCACGAATTTCTGGTCGCTCGTGACGATCGAGGTCGGCTGCGTCCAGTGATTGTAGAAGCGGTCGTGCAACATCGCGTGGTACCAGCCCAAATCGCTCTCCCGATTGCCGCCGCCCTTGTGTCCGGCGCCGCCGCGGCTGCCGCCGCCGCTGCCCGGAGCCGTGCCTTCGTCGCCCGAATCGCCGCTGCCTGCAGCCTTCTTGAAAGCGGATTTGGCGCTGGCCGATGCTTCGTCGTCCCCCTCTCCGGCGGGGGTCGCCTTCGGCTTCGGGGAGGCAGATGCCTTTGGCTTTGCATCGCCCTTTGGCGAGGGCTTGGGTGAAGCTTTTGGCTTCGGCTTGGGAGTCGCTTTCGGGGTCGGTTTCGGCGTCGGCTTCGGGGTTGCTTTTGGAGTGGGCTTGGGAGTCGGCTTCGGGGTCGGTTCGGGTGTCGGCGTGGGTTTTGGAGTCGGGGTCGGCGTGGGCGTGGCCTCCGGCGTTGGTTCCGGAGTGGGGGTCGGCATGACAATCTCGCTCGGCGGAACCGACGCCAGTTCGTCGTGCTTCGGTTTCTCCGGCTCGGGTGTCGGCTCCACCTTTTCCTCGGGCTTCTCCACCTCCTCAGTTTGCACCTCTTTCGTTTGCGCTGCCGCGGCAACAAACCCGCCGCCGTCGAGCCACACGACTTCGGTGGGTGGAGCAGGTTTTTTTCGAAAGGACCCGCTGAGGAAAAGCCCTGCGATCAGGAACACGTGCGCGACGGCGACAATGACGAGGTTCCGCCGGAAAACCGGATTCGAGTCCATTACTCCTTCTCGGGATTGGTGACGACGCCAACTTTGGAAATTTGAGCGCGCTGCACGGCGGACATCACATCGACGAGCTTCTGCACAGGCAGTTCCTTGTGCGAACGAATCGCCACGGCGATCTCGGGTTTCGATTTCTTGATGTCGTCGAGTTTCGATGTGACTTCGTCGAGACTGACGACTTCGTTATTCAACTTGATCACGGCGTCGCGGTTGATGGTGATCGTTTGCACTGCCGAGGGATCGATCGCACCTTTGGCCGCCTTGTCCGATGGCAGCACCACATCGACGCTCTTGTCCATGAGCGGTGTCGTGATGATGAAGATGATGAGCAGCACGAACGCGAGATCGAGCAACGGCGTGACGTTGATCTCCGACAGCGTGGAAAAGCCGTGTTTCTGCGAGAAGCGGCGCATCAGGGAAATGACCAATGACCAATGACCAATGACCAATTGGGCTGCGATGACAGGTCAGTCCATCTGAATCTGCACTTCGGTGCGTCGTTATTAAAATGACGGGGAGGATGCTTCATTGGACATTTGTCATTTGTCATTGGTCATTTACAACAGCCTCCGTTGTTTGTCTGCTTTGCCGCCGTGATCGACGTAGCGGTGCTCGAACTCCGAGGCGAGTTCGGCCGCGAAGTTATCCATCTCGACGATCATTCCGCGAATGCTCGTGACCAAAAAGTTGTAGCCGAACATCGCCGGGATCGCGACGAGCAGGCCGGTGACGGTCGTGATCAAGGCCGCCAACACGCCGGGAGCCATCGCCGCGAGATTCGCCGAGCCGGCGGCGGCCACGTCGCCGAACGTGTCCATCACGCCCCAGACCGTTCCGAGCAGGCCGAGAAACGGCGCGCCGCTCACCGCCGTCGCGAGCAGGATCATTTGCGATTCGAGCTTGAGCGAACTTTCGCCGACCGCGCGCTCCATCGCCAACTGCACCGCGCGCATTTGGGCCGGCGCGATTTTCACCGCGCCCTCAAGCCGGCCGCGGAACGTCTCGTCCACCTCGGGCGAGCCGAGCAGGTGGAAAGTCAGCTCGCGGCAGCCGGCCTTGTACACACTGAAGATCGGCGTCCCGTCGAAGCGCACCTGCGTCTCGTAAAGCCGCAGCGGCTGGCGGTCGGTGCGGAAGAGGTCGAGGAAATGGGCCGCCTGTTTCTTCGCGAAATGAATGAGCCGCAGCTTTGTAATCATCACCGACCAACTGAAAATCGAGCCGAAGAACAGCGTGAACAGCACGGCCTTCCCGGCGAAGGTCGAATTTTCAAACGCGAAAACCAGACCCCCAGCGGCGAGCAGATGCGTCGGGAAAATGAAAGATGCCATGTCGGACGAGATGGGTTAGTTAATAGACCGATCCTCTTGAAACGCAATCCCGTCTTGTGAAAAACCGCCTCTGCTTTTTCGTCGTGCTGCTCGCGTGCGGCAGCGTCGCCCGTGCTGCCGAAAATCCGTACGACGTGCTTGGAAAAACGATCGCTCCGTTCCTCCAGGTCTTCGCGAAAGACGCTTCGAACCACGCGCTCTCGGCAGAGTTTTCGCTCGTTGAAATGACCGGGCTTTCTTCCGAGTTCGCCGGAGCGAAGGCCAGTCTGCAAATGGAGACGCCGGACAAAATCCGGCTCAGTTCGGCGCTCCTTGGCGTGCCGGCTTCAGTGTGCCGCAACGCCGATGAAATCTGGATCACGCCGGGCGTGCAACTCGATGCGCTCATCAGGAGCCGCGGCGAACTTCCGAAGCTGGACGCGAAGGAAAAGCTGGGCCGTATCGAGCTTCCGATTCCCGCGCAGCAGCTCGTGCTCCTGCCGGCGTTGTTGCAGGTCCGCGACATCGGCGAAGCGGCGGTCAATGGTGTGAACTGCCGCGTGCTGGACGTGACGCTCATGCCGGAGCTGGCAAAGTCGCTGAAGGTCGGGCAGTGGGCCATGCGCGCGTGGGTGCGCCCCGACTACACGCTCGCACGCATGACGCTTGCAAAGCAGCACTGGCACCTTGCCGTGGATTTTGAAAAAACGGAATACGCCCCAAGGCTTCCGGCCGCGACCTGGCAGCCTTCCCCGGAGCAGGCGAGTGATGTTCTCCATCTCGACGCGCCGCGATTCAAGCAGCTTCTGGAAGCTGCTGCGCGCGCATTCAAATTGCCCGGGTAGCACAGACGCCTGCAATACCCGGTCTTCGCGCTCCACGCTCGAAGGCATACGAAACACGCCTCAGCCACGACGCGCAGAATTTCTCAGCAACAGCAGGTTCACTGCACCTGACATTTCCAATCTCGACAAGCACGCCTCCCGCCTCCAATTTCCCAACCATGTCCACCGGTTACGTCGCACTCGTTTTACACGCACATCTGCCATACGTGCGCCATCCGGAATACGCCGAGTTCCTCGAGGAGGACTGGCTGTTCGAGGCGATCACGGAAACCTATATCCCGCTGCTCCAGGTCTTCCACAAGCTCATCGAGGACGGCGTGGATTTCCGCCTCACGATGTCGCTCACGCCGTCGCTCTGCTCGATGCTGCGCGACCCGATGCTCCAGCAGCATTACATCCGCTACGTCGAGCGCGGCGTGGATCTTGCCGCGGCCGAGGTCGAGCGCACACGCGACGACCCGGCGCTCAACGAACTGGCGCGGTTTTATTCCGAGCGCTGGCAAACGTGCCGCCGGCTTTTTGTCGATGAATGGAAGTGTGACCTGATTCCGGTTTTCGCGAAGCTCCAGGAGAAAGGCTTGCTGGAAATCATCACCTGCGCGGCGACGCATGGCTTCCTGCCGCTCATGGCGAATTTCAAGGAGGCGGTCCGGGCACAGATCCTCATCGCGCGCGACCATTACCGCGAATGTTTCGGGCGCGAGCCGGCTGGCATCTGGCTTCCGGAATGCGGTTACGTGCCGGGCCTCGACGAGGTGTTGCAGGAGGCGAACATCCGCTGGTTCATCATGGATTCGCACGGGCTGATGTTCGGCAATCCGCGACCGCGTTACGCGATTTATGCGCCGGTGTTCACGCCGAGCGGCGTGGCGGTGTTTGCGCGCGATCGCGATTCGAGCCGGCAGGTCTGGAGCGCCGAGGAGGGCTATCCGGGCGATCCGGCGTATCGCGATTTTTACCGTGACATCGGCTTCGATCTTTCGGCGGATTACTTGCGCCCGTTTCTCCCGCCGGACGGCACGCGGAAATTTACCGGATTCAAATACCACCGCATCACCGGCCGCACGCACGACAAGGATCTTTACCGCCGCGCGTGGGCGATGGGCGCGGTGGACGCGCACGCCTACAACTTCATGACGAACCGCGCGAACCAGATCGCGGATTTGAAGACCCGCGCGAACATCGATCCGATCGTCGTCAGCCCATTCGACGCGGAGTTGTTCGGGCACTGGTGGTTCGAGGGACCGGAGTTCTTGAACCTGTTCATCCGCAAGGCGGTTTACGACCAGCAGCAGTTCAAATTCACCACGCCGGGCCAGTATCTCGCCGATCATCCGACTCAGCAGCTCGTCGCGCCGTCGGCCTCAAGCTGGGGCCACAAAGGGTACTGGGAAGTCTGGCTCGACGACAGCAACTCGTGGATTTATCCGCACCTCCACGCCGCCGCGAAGCGCATGACCGAAATGGCCCGCGCCAACGCGAACACAACCTCCGAGCTGACCGACCGCGCGCTGAAACAACTCGCCCGCGAGCTTCTCCTCGCGCAGTCGAGCAACTGGGCGTTCCTGATGAAAACAGGCACCGCGCGTGAATACGCCATCAAGCGGACGAAGGATCACATCCTGCGTTTCACGAGGCTCTACGATCAGTTGCGCGGCAATCACATGGACGAGCAGTTCCTGAAAAACTGCGAGTGGCGCGACAATATCTTCCCGCACCTGAACTGGCGGTATTACATCTGAAAGTATGAAGGATGAAGGCAGAAGGATGAAGTGGATTCGCGCGTGGTGCGTCCTGCTTTTTTTCATCCTTCATCCTTCATCCTTCATCCTTGCCCAGGAGAGCGAGCCTCCGCGCAAGCCGGGCGTGAAACTCCTGTTCGTCCCGCCGCCGATGGAAGGCACGATCAGCATGGGCATCTACGACGCGAAGGGAAAACTCGTGCGCACGCTGCACCGCGGAGCGGAAATTGAAGGCAACGAATTCGGCAAAGCGCTCAACGGACTCATCACCTATTGGGATGGAAAGAACGACGCCGGTGCGCCGATGCCCGCCGGCAAATACTTCGCGCGCGGCTTCATGGTCGGGGAGATCAAATGCGAAGGCGAGGCGCTGCTCTGCAACGACTGGATCACCGACGACGACTCGCCGCGCATCCGGCGGATCACAGGATTATGGTCAACAGCGGACGGTGGTTTCGGGATCGACGCGGAGACGCTCGTCGGAGCAACGCTGCTCAATTTTGATGCGAGCGCGAAGCCGTCGGCGACTACCGGAGGCCAGACGAATCTCTTCGTGCATGACGGAAAGGTCTTCCGAACTGGAAGCGATGGATCGCAGGTCGAGATTCCGCTCGCCGGGCTTGAAGCTCCCGTTCATGCGGCCTCCGGGCGCGGTGGCGACGTGTGGGCCATCGACGGAACCAACGTCAAGCAATTTTCCTCAACGGGTGAATGTCTCCGCGAGCTCAGGACGGAGCCTGGCGATGCGCCGCCCGTCCAAATCGCTGCTTCACAAACTGCCGATGGGATTTTTCTCCTCGAACAAACCGAGAAATGCCAGCGCCTCCGAAGCCTGTTGCTTGTCAGCGGCACCGAGGCTCCTCCGACGACAGCAGCCCCACCGACTTCAACGTGGAAGATCGGTTTCTGCAAATCCATCTGGTTCAGTGACACGCTCGACATGGTGCGCGACAAGTTGAAGTTCCCGAACGGAAAGCCTTTCATGCCGCAGGAAAAAGTCCGAATCGATCTGCAAGCCAATCCACTAGCGCCCGACGAACAGGCGTCCGTCGAGATCGCGATCGGCACCGACGCCAAGGGCAGCTTCTTGAAAACCGCCGACGGTTTGGAGTTGGACCGAGTGAGCGACACTCCGAACCTGCGCTGGGCCGCCTTGGGACGCCCGAAAGACAGCCGCGTTGTCAGCATTTTCCAAAGCGACGGCGCGGTAGTCGAAGAGTTCCGCGTCCGCAACCTGGCGAACATGATGGCGTTCGACTACGGCGACTTCGATTACGATCCGGCGAAGGACAGGTGAAGGGAGCGTTGGAGAAATGGAGTGTTGGAGTCGTGGATTGTTTTCCACCACTCCACGACTCCAACACTCCATTTCTCCATCCCCGGCACGCTCTCGCTTGAATCCAGCGTCACGTTTTTCTACAAACACTCCATGCCCCGCGACATCGTTTACTTCGACCTCGAAACCCAGCGCACCGCCAACGACGTGGGCGGCTGGGATAAGAAGCGCGACATGGGCATGTCGGTCGGCGTGACCTACAGCACCGCGCTCGGCGAATACCGCATCTACAGCGAAAAGCGCGTGAACGAATTGATCGACCAGTTGATGCGCGCCGATCTGGTCGTCGGCTTCAACACGGTGAACTTCGATTACGAAGTGCTGATGGGCTACACGATTCTCGACCTCAAGCATCAGCTTCAATCGCTCGACATGCTCGTCGAACTCGAAAAGAAACTGGGCCACCGCCTCCCGCTCGACGCCATCGCCCAGGCCACGCTCGGCACCGGCAAAACCGCCGACGGCCTCGACGCAATCCGGTGGTGGCGCGAAGGCAGGCTCCTCGAGATCGCGGAGTATTGCTGCTTCGACGTGAAGGTGACGAAGCTCGTCCACGAATACGGCAGCGCGAACAGGAAACTCCTCTTCACCGACCGCTTCCAGCAAAAGCGCAGCGTCGAGGTCGAGTGGAGCTGAGCGCGGTCAATACCGGCTCCAAATTCCTGCGGGGAAAACAGAATCAGACTCCCCACGTCGGCTGCTGGGCGGCGGGTGGGTTGGCGCTGGTCGCTTCATCCGGCGCCGGCTTCCTGCGAAGGCGTGAATGTCCTTCTCACCCGAGCGGAGGAAATCGAAGAAGTCCACGCCCATGTATTTCCCCTCTCGTTGCCAAAGTTAGCGAAGCGCTTTGGGAACGTCGTGCTGCTTGGAAACTGTGTTTCCTCCATGCAGTCTGTTGTCGCGATGAGCGGAACGGAGTTTCAGAGCAACGAATGCATTCCCAAACCGCAGAAGTTTGGGGGGAAGCTGAGGGGGAAACTGCTTGGCACAGCGGGCCGGACGGCTATGCTCCGAAACAACCCGATGAGCGCAGCAATTTCATTGCAACCGAAGATTAGCCGGAGATTTTTCTCCCGCCTCCGCGTGAAACTTCCCATTCATCCTTCTTCCCTCAAAATCCAACTTTCCTCCGCCCCTCACTCTCAGGCCCTGATCCCCGTTCCATCCGCCCACGGTGTGACGGGCGCAAAAGGCAATTTCTAGCAGATAGGTTATGTCCAAGTTCAAGTATTTCGCGGTTTTATTAATTTTGGAAGGTATGCTTGCTTGTTCAAAGCACAGTGATCCCACGCTTCCTCACCGTAAACAGGATCCGGCGCTTCAAACAGCGCTGGATGAATTGCAACGATTGCATTCCTTTACTGAGGCAGGTCTCAACTACTCGGAGTATTCCGATCGCCTCTTGACGGCTAAAGGGAATATTGATGTGGCGCTTCAGCGCACGACTGACGAAGCTGCTAAACATCGAATCGGAGTAGCGCTTTCTTGCTACGTTAATGCGCGGGAAGCATGGAGGCTCAAGATAGAAAATCACCTCGCTGGCTCTTATGTTCAGGATGCTTGGACGATGGCAGCGAGATATAGCAACCTAGCCAGAGAATATGCGTTCGCTGATGAAGTTACTCGCCAACAACTCGACGCGCGCGAGAAAGAGCAAGTGCAGGCGGAGAAGGAGCGTTTTGAGAGCGAGAGGCAAGCAAAGGCAAAGGCAGAGGCGGAGCTTGAGGCACGCCGAGAACAAGCGGTGGAACAAGAAAGGAAAGCGCAGGATGCGCGCTGGGAGAAAGCCTTGAAGGAGAGCCAAGCGAAAGAAGCCGAAGAGAAACAGAAACGACTTGCTGAAGAAAAGCAGAATCTTCTCGCGCAGGAAGCCCGGCGAGAACGTTTGCAGCGATTTGCCCCGGAAGGAACGGTTTTTAATTTAAAACAAATTCCAGTCCAACTTCGCTACGGTGTTACCATCATCGCACCTGGAACGGAGCTAAAGGTTATAAAGAAGAACGCGGATGGGAGTTTGCATATACAGAGGGGCGAATTGGCTGCGGATGTCCCATCCTCAAGCGTTACAAACGACCGCGATCTTGCGGCGTCCCTTCGCACGAGCGGCACAACCAAGTAGGGAGAAATAGGGACAAGGCGAGAATAGTTGGATCGCATTCGTGAAAAATCAGCGCCAAGCATTTCATCCACCTTACTGAAGATTCAAATTGCGATTGAACCAAGCGGTTCGACTGCACCGATTAGCCGCTTGGCTTCTATTCAGTGCCGCAAGTTGAGGACTTGGCAACGCATGCTTGCCGGAGAAATTCTAATTCGTGGTGGGTTGTGGTCGGCTTCATCGCAACAACACGACCGCGGCCAAGTCATCCTCCCCCAGCCACGAAGCGCAGGTTGCTGGCCGTCGCCACGGCCACCCTTCGGGCTGTTTTCCACAGGCTATGTCGCTTCGCTCCATTCCTAGCGCAAGTTTTCCGTTAGCAGGACGTTACCTTGGTAACGGGGGTTCTTCGCTGTTTCCAGTGGATAGAGGTGGTAAAAGGGAGGGATGACGCCTGAGAAATTATTTCATGAACTTTTAGGACTTGGCGTTCGGCTTGTTGTCGGTGAAGGGTGACGTGGTCATGGAAAAGCTTCACTATCTGCGGATGAGTCCCAAGTCGCCGTCCCACATGTCTGGATCATCTGGCGGGTTGGTCATCAATCGCAGTTCGTCTCTGAAGGTGATGAACCTCATCGCTGAGTCAACACCCTCAGCAGTGAGATGAAGATTCCAATCGTAGCGCGACCATCTGCCGGTAAACCCCTCGCTGTCGGACCTGTAGTCAACGGTGTGGTCCGCTCGGAGTGTGATGGTCTTCCGACCATCCGCCCATGTGCCGACAACACGGGAGTCGTCCGTGATGGATGGGTTCCACTCCATCGAAGCCTCAAACGCCATGTCCACGACAACCAAGCCAACGACGCCCAATACCATCGCCGATCCAAGGATGAGCGCTGCACGCCTCCTTCGCAGCCAGCCCCAAACCACTATAACTGCACCTGTGAGAAGAACGGCACCGAGAAACAGCGCAATGAAGACGTAGCCGAGTGGGATTGCTGTCCGAATCATGTCGTTCTGAGTTTAGCCGAACGCCTAGCTCTGCCATGACTGCCCGCCCTCAATCTCCGACCTCGCCAGAACTGCCCGCCGGGCAGTCATTGGCAGCAGCGATTGTTGGGTTTATTTTTGTTCATGCCACTTGGATAAGGTTGTAAGCAAACTGCCCATCTATATCTTTGAAAACCTGCGGCTTTGCTGTCGCTGTGTCACGCTGGACTTCTATTGCATCGGCATACGGATCAATGGAAGCCAGTTTTGAATATGGTATTCGTGCATTCTTTAGTGGCCCTGAGAAAAGCAAATGCTTGTTCGTCAAAACGAGAAGTCCTGTGTCCGTAGGATGGGTTTCCTCCCACGATACAGGAACTCCCTTGAATGCTCCAACCCTCCAATAGACACCCTTCATGACTCGGAAACTGAGACCGGTGGAGCCTCCCCGAATTTCACGCTTGGTAATACGCTCGAGTAGTTTTGTATTCGGAAATGCCCAAAGCATTACCTCACGGGCTTGGAGCTTGAATGGCAAAGGGATGTCAAGGGAGACGCGAGTCTTTGGGGTTCCATTCTTCAGATCACGCAAAATAGCTGCCTTGATAAACTTGGTGAGGTATCCGGCCTGCATAAGCTGATCGTTGGTCAAGGAGAACGCTGCGCTTATGTCCTTCAATCTTTGCTCTTCTTCTTCAGAGAGAATATGATCATCGAGTGCTGCATCGACCAGTTCACGCCACTTAAGTAGTACAATCTGCTGCAGCTCATCGTCATGAATTCCTGCTGTCAGTGCCGCGTTGCGTGCCTCGGAGGCGGATTGTTCAAAATCACCTCCATATTGATATAGGTGGCTTAGTAGGTCACGAAAATAGATCTGAGTTTGAACTGTAAGAGAGGTGTCGCTCATAGCTTATACTTTTTCGCCTACTCCCTAAATAGCTGGGAGTTGGCGAAGAATGATCATCTGGCGAGACTTGACCAGCAGCGTCACTATTAAAAAACGGCCTTGGCATTTTGATCCTACGTGGTGAACGAAGTTCATGGAGACTCGTTCCCAAAGTTAGCGAAAGCGCTTCGGGAACGCAAGACCCGGCTTGTCGAGTGTCGGCTACGGAGCAAAAGGGGGAGAGGGGTCAGTGGAAGGGGTCAGTATTATTGGCACTTTCGCCTCGTTTTTCTCCTCCTTCCCAAGCTCCGCGCAAACGAACCCGCCGCCATGCGCCGGCCACCGCGCCTGTCGCCGCGCCTTGCCAGCAAAACCGCGCGGCGTGGAAGGGGTCAGAGCTGAATGGCACTAAGATAAGGCGGGTTTTCAGAGTAAATGCCCTGAGCGCTCATCCTAAAAGTTCCTTATCTTATTCTAATTCGCTTTCAAGATGAGACTAAGGGTGGTAGTGTTGTGGCATGGCAAGACCACGTCGAATTGAACCACTCATCGTCAAGCGGGCGCAAAAGACCGCTGCTTTTACAACCTCCGTCGAGTCTCTGCGACAATGTCAGGCGATTCTTCTTCCGGCTTTGTTCGGGGCCACCCTCGAACAAACCGCAAGTGTTCTTGGCGTAGGCCGCTCGACGGTGGCTCGACTCCAATCCTCATTCCGCAACAACCGGTCGGCGCTGCCAAACCCACATCGCAACTGGGGTGGCCGTCAACAGTCCCTGCTGAGCCGGGAGGAAGAAATCGCTTTTTTAAAACCCTGGCTGGAAAGTGCCGCCACCGGCAATCTGGTGGTCGTTTCCCCGATTCGTGCGGCCTTGTCACAGCGACTGGGCAAGCCGGTCAAAGCGTCGGTGGTTTATCGCTTGCTGGCGCGCCATGGCTGGCGCAAGGTTGCGCCGGACACGCGCCATCCCAAGAGTAAACCGGAAGTTCAGGAGGAGTGGAAAAAAAACTCCCTCAAGTGCTGGAAACCCTGCTGACTGCCGAGGTGGTCAAGGGACGTCACGTCCGACTGATGTTTCAAGATGAGGCGCGATTTGGACGCATGGTGCGGATTCGGCGCTGCTGGGCACCCGCGCCGCAGCGTCCGGTGG
The DNA here is from genome assembly GCA_963751395.1 of uncultured Verrucomicrobiae bacterium. Lineage (GTDB taxonomy): Bacteria > Verrucomicrobiota > Verrucomicrobiia > Chthoniobacterales > Chthoniobacteraceae > CAVVUC01. Next base: position 368,947 of record CAVVUC010000003.1, read on the forward strand.
TGGACAATGGCTACGAAAGGGAGTTTCAATATGTTTACGGTGCCGTCAGCCCGCTGGAAGGGGAACTGGACTGGATGATCTGCCCGGCCATGAATACCGAACTGATGGGAACTTTCCTGGCTCAAGTCAGTGCCACCCACCCCCGGGACTTCATCGTTATGGTCATTGATGGAGCCAGTTCGCACGTCGCGAAAGCCCTGGTGGTGCCAGAGAATATCCGCTTGCATCGCTTGCCGGGCTATTCGCCGGAACTCAATCCGCAGGAACATCTCTGGGATGAGATTCGCGAGAAGGAATTTCCAAATCGGGTGTTTTCAGACATGGCCGGGGTGGTGCAAACCTTGGAAACCGGCCTGCCGCGCCTGGCATCGGATCGAAACCGGGTGCGAAGTATTTGCGCGTGGCCATGGATTGTTAGTCTCAACTTGAACGCGAACTAGAATTAGCGCCATTCGGGTCAGAGCTTATTATTGACACTTTCGCCTCGTTGGAGACTCGTTCCCAAAGTGGGGCTTTGGGAACGCACTTGCCGGGGCAATTGCATTGCGGGGAGGATGGCGGGTTTCTCGACGGACTGGTTTTGCCGCCCCTTGCCACGAAGCAGAGCTTCCGCCACGAAATCTTCCGTTACGAAGTGCTCAACTTCGTAACGAGGCGGGGATCAAGCGGTTCGGCGGCGAGGGGGCGAGTTGCTGCGATCTCGCGCGTGAATTGTTTGAGCAGCCCGGCCGGCCCGGAGCGAGCGGCAGGCGCGATGTTTCCGCAAACAAGAAGCATCTGGCCGGTTTTGGCCGTTCCTCATCCGCGCGCAGCAAAGCGGCAAAGTAATGGCTGCGGTGCTGGCCGACACCGGCGCTCTGGTGGCACTTCTCGACCGCCCGGATTCGCTGCGGGGTTGTCGGGCAGCGCGGTGATTTTCCCGAGGCGCTGCCGCACTTCGCCCGCCGGTGCCGGCATGTTCACACGCGCCCCAGTGTCGGTGACGTACTTGATGAAACGAAGCGCGTGCTGCTTTTCCTCCTCGGCTTGTTTGGAAAAATGCGCGGCTAACTCCGGCAGTGTTTCCGCGTCGAAATGGGCGGCGATGGCGAAGTATTGGCGGTTGTAGATCGCGAGCCGCTCAAACGAGGTGAGTTTCTAATTGCCTGAAGTCACCTCCGCCCTGCGCCGGTCGCGATGAATCATTCTCTCTCGATGCCCTCCCGCTTCACAATCCAGACCAACGAACGGTTCGCGCAAATGCTCCCTGCGCACGGTGATCATCGGCGAAGGCGAGAGACGGCCCGTCGAACGCGGCCACCACTTTTGAACTGCACCTTCGTGTGCGGTGGAAAGGCTTTTTCCTGCCTGTTCTTTACTTGAGCGTTGCCTCTGAGGTATGGATTGCCTCCCAAACGGACGCACATGACCCCCCTCGAGGAACGGATCAAATACAAATTTCGCAATTCGCTGCTGCTTGCGGAGGCGCTGACGCACCCAAGCCTCGGCCACGAAACGCAACGCCAGCATTTCGACAATCAGCGGCTCGAATTCCTCGGCGACGCGGTGTTGCAGCTCATTTTCACCGAGCATCTTTATAAACTGTTTCCACAATTCAGCGAAGGCCAGCTTACCAAGCTCCGTTCGCGGCTCGTGTCGCGCGAGGGGCTGCACGTCCATGCAGTGAGCATCGGCATCGGCGAGTTCTTGATGATGGGAAAAGGCGAGGAGTCGAGCGGCGGACGGCGGCGCAATTCCACGCTGGCGGATGCGTTCGAGGCGTTGATTGGCGCCATGTATCTCGACAGCGATCTGCAAACGGTAAAGCGGTTCGTTCTCGAAGAGGCCGGGAAGGACATCGAGAACCTTTGCCTGGAATCGTTCGACGTGAATCCGAAAGGCAAGCTTCAGGAGCTGCTTCAATCCATGTCGCCACGCGGGCCCACTTACTCGATTGTCTCCGAATTTGGCCCCGAGCATCAAAAGCGATTCCTCGCCAAAGTATCCTGGAACGGCATCGAACTCGGAAGCGGCGAAGGCCAGAGCAAGAAGGAGGCTGAGACCGCTGCCGCATCGGACGCGATGGAGCGAAAACTTTGGGTCAGCGATGTGCGCGCAACTTCTGAATAACGTGCCGACAACTGTAAACAACTGCCGACAACTCGGTCGCTGGCAAAGTTCCCCGGCGATTCCAGACTGCTGTGCGGTTTCTATTCACAGTCGCCGAATCATGTGGAACTCCGCCAGGCATGCAGTGGAACGCGTTTCGACGACCTTGTTCACACGCTTATGACTGAGAAGTATGTGCGAAGGATTCCCTCAGAATAATAATGCGTTGTGAACAACGGCCCTATATTTTCCTGACGTCTCCCACCCTACCCCTATGAACGAACACTACTACATCGCCTGTGATCTCGGCGCGGAAAGCGGCCGCGTCATGCTCGGACATCTCAAAGACGGAAAGCTGACACTTGAAGAGATTCATCGTTTCTCGAATGGAGCGGTAAAGATCCTCGGGACGTTGCGTTGGAATGTCCTCGGTATCTTCTCCGAACTGAAAACGGGGCTGAAGAAAATCGCGGAGCGAAAAGTCGCCGTCGAAAGCGTGAGTGTCGATTCTTGGGGCGTCGATTACGTCTGGTTCAATCAAAGGCAGCCGATGCTCGCCACGCCCTGCCATTACCGCAACCCGCGCAACAACGTCGCGTTCGAAAAGGCAATCGCGAAGGCAACGAAGGAGGTCATCTACCGGAACACGGGCATTCAGTTCATGTCGCTCAACACGCTGTATCAATTCGTGGACGACATGCAGAACAACGCCAACATCGTGGCTCTGGCAGACGGATTTCTGAACATCGCCGACTACTTGAATTTCCTGTTCTCCGGAGTGCCTGCCGCGGAGGAGAGCCTTGCCAGCACGACGCAGATGTATGATCCGACCAAGCGCGAATGGTCGGATGAACTTCAGCGGATTTTCGGTTTTCCGAAAAAGGCATTTCCGCGAATCGTGCCATCGGGAACAAAGCTCGGGCCGCTGCTGCCGACGATCAAGGATGAGACCGGTCTGGCGAACATAGAAGTCGTGGCAACCTGCTCGCACGACACCGGCTCGGCCGTGGCGGCGGTGCCGGCGCAAGGCGACGACTGGGCTTACCTGAGTTCCGGAACCTGGTCGCTCATCGGTGTCGAACTTCCAAAACCGCTCATCAACGAAAAGGCCGAGGCGCTCAACTACACGAACGAAGCCGGCTTCGGCGGAACGACACGCTTTTTGAAAAACATCGTCGGCCTCTGGCTCGTTCAGGAGTGCCGACGCCGTTGGATCACCGAGGGCAAGAAAATCGAATACGTGGAAATGGACCGGCTCGCCGACGAAGCCGAGCCGCTGCGCTCGATCATCAATCCAAACGCGGCGAGATTTTTGAAGCCGGACGACATGCCGGCCAAGATCCAGAGCTACTGCAAGGAGACCGGTCAACCGGCGCCTCAAACTCCTGGTGAATTTGCGCGCTGCATTTATCAAAGTCTCGCACTGCTCTATCGCAAGTCGCTGGATGAGTTGGAGGCGATGACGGGACGGAACATTCGTGTGCTGCACATCGTGGGTGGCGGCAGCAAGAGCAGTGAACTAAACCAATACGCCGCCAGCGCAACCGGGCGTGAAGTGATTGCCGGGCCCATCGAAGCCACCGCAATCGGGAATCTGCTGATCCAGGCGATCGCTCTTGGACACCTCGATTCCCTGGCTGCTTTGAGGCAGACCGTTCGCGCGTCTTTCCCGGTTAAGAGTTTCAAGCCACAGGCCTCGGCCGAATGGCAGGCGGCACTGGAGCGTTTTAACAAGCTGGATGTGCTGAGTTGAACCCACGACAGCGCCCGGAGCTTTCGAGCACGGTGATTGACTACGATCATATAACTGGCAGGATGCTTGTGTGAAGGTTCCCTTGCATATCGTGCAGGCCCGTCGGGAAAAGCTGGCGCTGCTTCTCGATCAACATCGCTACCTTCCCATAAAGGAGCTTTGCCGCAGGCTTGGTGTGTCCGAGGCCACGGCCCGTCGCGATCTGGCGGTCCTCGTTCAGGAAAAGAAGATCACCCGCACCTACGGCGGGGCGTTCCCGGAGTTTAATGATCGATTCCCGTCATTTAGGGAGCGGCAGGGCAAGGCGGGCCGTGCAAAGGCGAAAATCGCCAAAGCCGCCCTCGCGTTCATCCAGCCAGATCAAGTCTGCTATTTTGATTCAGGCACGACCATTTTCGCGATCGCCGAAGCCTTCTGTGAGAACCCGGTCACGCCGCTGACGATCGTCACATCGAATCTGCCGGTCGGGGAAAAGGTCGCGTCCATCCCGGGCGTTAAAGTATTCCAAGTGGCCGGTCAGCTTTTGCATCTGCAATCCACGCTGGTGGGAGAAACGGCTCAAAAAAGCCTCGAATTCTGGAAGTTCGACATCGCGTTCCTGTCGGTGGAGGGGATAAATGCCCAGGGGTTGTGGAATTCGGATGCGGCTATCGTCAAGCAGCAACAGGTCGTTCTCAAGCGCAGCGCGAAGAGCCTCTTTTGCGTGGACGGATCGAAGCTGAACCATTCGGCACCGCATTTCCTGCTGGGATGGGATCAGGTCGATGGCCTGATCACAGACCTGAGCAATGAGAAACTGCTTAAAGCCGGGATCAAGATCGGAGCAAGAGGCCAGCCTTCCGCTGGCGGAGTTTTAGAAGGGCGGGGCGACGACGAAGAATTCCCGGTTCACATTTTATGATCGGGGTCAATCATTTGAATTCGTCGGTGTCGAAAAATTTTCAAAAAATGTTGTTGACCTCCGAAGCGGTTTGTATATGATCGGAGTCAGTCATATAACTTTTTGTCAGGTTTAATGAGCGCATCCCTCCTCCCAAATCGATCCGTCGTCGAGGCTCTCGTCCGCGAGACACTCTTCCGTCAGCTTGGCCAGTCCGCACCTTCCCAACCGGCTCCGGTGCTGATGGTCAACAGCTCTGCGCGGCACATGCACATTTCGCCGGAGAACCTGGAAACGCTCTTCGGCAAGGGCGCGGAACTGACCGTTCACAAGTGGCTCTACCAGGAAGGGCAGTTCGCTTCGCAGCAGACCGTCACACTCATCGGGCCGCGCAAGCGCATCATCCCGAATCTCCGCATTCTCGGCCCATGCCGGAATCTGACGCAGATCGAACTCGCCATCACGGATGCGGTGCAGCTCGGCATCGACATTCCGGTTAGAATGTCCGGCGACATCGAAGGCACGCCTGGTGGCTACGTGATGGGTCCGAAGGGAATGCTCGAAATGAAGAACGGGATCATCCGCGCGGCGCGTCATGTTCACATGTCGCCGGCTGACGCGAAATTTTACGGCGTGAAGCATCTCGACCGGATCACTTTGAAAGTGACGGCGAACGGCTGCAACACGCGCTTCGACGATCTCATTGTCCGCGTCGATCCCACCTTCAAGCTCGAAGTCCACATGGACACCGACGAGGCCAACGCCTGCGACCTTGAGCGGGCGACCAAGGTCGAACTTTCCAAATCTTAGTTAACCAAACACCAAACAAAACAAACACATGAGCGAAGCAATCGGACTAATCGAAACGCGCGGCTACGTGGGCCTGGTGGAAGCCAGTGATGCCATGGTCAAAGCCGCGAACGTGCAACTAATCAAATCCATCCCGATCGGCGGCTCGCTGATCACCACCATCGTCCAGGGCGATGTCGGCAGCGTCAAGGCCGCCGTCGAAGCCGGAAAGGAAGCGGCGACCCGCGTGGGCAACCTCGTCGCGTCACACGTCATCGCCCGGCCCTCGCCGGAGCTGGTCAAATTTTTCACCAACTAACCTCGAAAGGACATAACATCATGGCTGGACAAGCAATCGGAATGATCGAAACCAAAGGCCTCATCGCGCAGTTCGAAGCGACTGACGCAATGTTGAAGGCCGCGAACGTGGAACTCATCGGCTGGGAAAAAATCGGCTCGGGCAACGTCACCGTCTTTGTGCGTGGCGATGTCGCGGCCGTGAAAGCCGCCGTCGAAGCCGGAGCAACGGCAGCGAGCGCGATCGGCGAAGTGGTCGCCGTTCACGTGATCCCGCGTCCGCACGACGACCTCAAGGGTCTGGGCAAATTCCTCGTCGGCAAACCTGCGACTGCCGGGAAGTAACGCGAACCAACGCGCTCGAAAAGCTCGCGGAAACACCGCGTCATTCCGAGCGCAGCGAGGAATCCAGCAAACCACGCCAAGCGTGAAATGTGAGATCCTTCGGCTCCGCTAAAGCTTCGCTCAGAATGACACGCCATTAAGTAATGACACCGAACAAAATTCTCGTCGCAAACATCGGCAGCACCTCGTTCAAGTTCCGCTTGATCGAGATGCCCGCCGAGCGCGTTCTCGCCAAGGGCGGCGATCGAGCGCATTGGCGCGACGGAATCGTCCGTTCAAGTTTCAGATCGGCAGCGAGCCGGAGCAGAAAGGCTCGGGCTCGTTCGCCGGATCATGGCGCGGCGATCGAGTTCATCGAGAAAGCACTTGGCGGGTTCACCGACCTTGCCGCTGTCGGCTTCAAGCCGGTGATGGCGCTCGCGACATGAGCGGCACGCAGTTTCTCGACGAGAAGGTTCTGCGTGCGATGGAGGAATTCAACACCCTCCTTCCGGCGCACAACCCGCCTTACATCGCCGGCGTCCGCACATTCAACAAACTCTATCCCGTCGCTGCCGTGCATCGGCACATTCGAGACGGCGTTCTACGACGAAGTCCCGCCGGTCAACCGCCGCTTCCCTGTGCCGCTCGAGTGGGAGGAGAAATACGGCATCCGGCGTCTCGGTTTCCACGGCGCAAGCCATCGCTACGTCACCCAGCGCTGCGCCGAACTGCGCGGCACCGACAAGCTGCGCCTCATCTCGTGTCACCTCGGCGGCAGTTCGTCGATTGCCGCAGTTCGCAACGGCAAGGCGATCGACTCTAGCTGGGGCATGACGCCGCAGAGCGGTCTGCCGCAGAACAACCGCGTCGGCGACTTCGATGTCTTCGCTTTCATCTACGTCGCGCGCGATCTGGGTCTCGGCATCGATGCCGCGGAAAAGGCACTGACCACACAGGCCGGCCTCAAAGGCATGTCCGGCCTCGCATCCGGCGACATGCGCGACCTTCGCGAGGCCGCCAATAAGGGCAACGTGAACGCACAGGTCGCGCTCGATGTTTTCGTCGCTGCCATCCGCAAATACATCGGCCAGTTCCTCGTCGAGATGAACGGTGCCGACGTCCTCATTTTCACCGCCGGCATCGGCGAGAACGAAGCCGCCATCCGCGAGAGCGTCTGCGCGGATCTCGATTTCTGCGGCCTCAAACTGGACCGCGAACTCAACGCCAAAACCCGCGCCACGGAAGCGATCCTTTCGACGCCCGACTCGAAAATCGAAGTCCGCGTCATCCCCACCAACGAAGAAATCATCATCGCCCGCAACGCGTGGCAGAAACTTTCCACAGCAAACAGTTAAACAAAAAACAACACACCAATATGGCACAACAAGCACTCGGAATGATCGAAACCCGCGGCCTCATCGCACTCGTTGAGGCAACAGACGCGATGCTCAAATCGGCCAACGTCGAACTCGTCGGCCCGATGACCCAGGTCGGCAACGCAATGGTGACCGTCTGCGTCACCGGCGATGTCGCCGCCGTCAAAGCCGCGACCGAAGCCGGCAAGACCGCCGCGCAATCCCTCGGCGAAGTCGTCAGCGTCAGCGTCATCGCCCGCCCGCACAACGACCTCGGCGCGGTATTGCCGAAGGCAAAGTAATCGGCTTCGACCGCCGGAAGGAACGAAGAGCCGCTCATCGGACACTTCCGCATTCCGCGTTCCGCAATCCCACTTCCTATGATTCTGGCCCGCGTAGAAGGCAGCATCGTCGCGACGAAAAAGAACGCGAAGATGACCGGGAACAAATTCCTCGTCGTCCGCCCGCTCGTGCTCGACTCGCCCAAGGCGACGGAATTCCGTCCCGGCACGAGCACGCTCGTCGCCGTGGATTCGCTCGGCGCGGGCGAAGGCGAAGTCGTCCTCGTCGTGCAAGGCAGTTCCGCGCGGCTCGGAGCGGACGACAAAGACTCGCCCGTGGACGCCGTGGTTATCGGGATCGTGGACACGGTCGATCTCGGCAAACAAATCATCTACCGCACTCAATAGAAGTAATCCCTTATGGCAACGATTGACGAAAGACTTGTATCGAAAGTGGTGAGCGAAGTGCTCGCCCGATTGCAGACACAGACGCTGGTCGCCAAATCCGGCACCACCAATTTTGGCGTCTATGAGAACATGAACGACGCGGTGGAAGCCGCGCATCGCTCGTTCGAGAAACTGCGCGAACTCGGTGTGTCGGCGCGCAGGAAAGCCATCGGCGTCATCCGCCGCCTCTGCGTTGCCAACGCGAAGGAATGGGGAACCATCGAGTTCGACGAGACGAAAATCGGCCGCCTCGACCACAAGATCGAGAAGCTGAAAATCTGCGGCGACCTCGTGCCGGGAGTCGAGGCTCTCGAACGCCAGGCTTACAGCGGCGACTTCGGACTCACGATCATCGACTTCGCGCCGTGGGGTGTGATCGGCGCGGTGACGCCATCGACGCACAGCGTGCCGACGCTCACCGGCAACGCCATCAACATCATCGCCGCCGGAAACTCCGTCGTTTACAACACCCATCCCGCCGCCGCGAACTGCGCCGCGATTGCCATCCGCGCTTACAACGAAGCGATCTTCCAGGAAACCGGCATCTCCGATTTGCTGACGACCGTCGTCAAGCCGACGCTCGAAACCTTCGACCAGATGTGCAAGCACCCGCAAGGTCAAGCTGCTGTGCGTCACCGGCGGTCCGGCTGTCGTCGCCGCCGCGATGAAAACCGGCAAGCGCGCCGTCTGCGCCGGCCCCGGCAATCCGCCGGTCGTCGTCGATGAAACCGCCGATCTCGAACGCGCGGCGAAGTCGATCATCCAGGGCGCGGCCTACGACAACAACCTGCTCTGCATCGGCGAGAAGGAAGTGTTCGTCGTCGAGTCCGTGGCGGACAAACTGATTGCCGAATTGAAGAAAGCCGGCGCGGTGCAGCTCGATGCCGCCCAAGTCGAGGCGCTCGCGGACAAAGCATTCGTATTTCCGCAGGGCAAAGGCGCGGGCTGCCCGCATCCCGTCGTCAACCGCGATCTCGTCGGGCGCGACGCCGCGGTGCTGGCAAAGGCCATCGGCCTCAACGTGCCGCCTGCGACGCAGTTGCTTTTCGGCGAAACGAAAGCCGATCACATTTTTGTCGATGAAGAGCAGATGATGCCGTTCATCCCGATCGTGCGCGTGCCGAACGTGGATGTCGCGATCGAGGAGGCAATCCACGCCGAGCACGGCTACAAGCACACCGCCGTGATGCATTCGCAGAACATCCGCAACCTCACCAAGATGGCGCAGGCCGTGGACACGACGCTCTTCATCAAGAACGGCCCGTGCATGACCGGCCTCGGCCTCGGCGGCGAAGGCTTCCTGAGCTTCAGCATCGCCACGCCAACCGGCGAAGGCGTGACCACGCCGATGACCTTCACCCGCTCACGCCGCTGCGTGATGGTCGAGAAGTTGAACCTGTATTGAATGACGAAGCACGAATGACGAATGACGAAACAATGACGAAGTCCGAAGTCCGAATGGAACTCCCGTTCGTCACGTCTGTGCCTTTCCCGCGTGTTGAATGCCACAGTCGTGCTGGGCTGCATCGCCATTCTGGTTTCGTCATTCATTCGTCATTCGTCATTCATCATTCGTCATTTTTACGGAGATCGTTTTAATGCGAACAGCTGTCATCCACGGCCACGTCACCTCGACGGTCAAGCACAAGAGCCTCGAAGGCTGGCGGCTGTTGATCGCGGTGCCGGAGAGCCCGGACCTTGCGCCGCAGATCGTGATCGACAACCTCGGCGCCGGCATCGGGCAGCGCGTGCTGATTTCCAGCGACGGCAGCGAGTCGCGGAAAATGGTGCGCGACGAACTCAGTCCCGCGCGCTGGAACGTGGTCGGGATCATCGATCCGGAAAGGACGCTCGCCTTATGAGAATGGGCACTGTCGTCGGTCGCGTGACCTTGTCGGTTCGCACGAAGAAATTCGTCGGCGAGCGGCTGATGCTCACGCTGCCGTGGCGCGTTGAGACTTTTGGCGGAGAAAAAAAATACGACCCCGCCATCGTCGTCTATGACCAGCTCGGCGCGAATGTCGGGCAGGACATCGCGATCAGCGAAGGCCGCGAAGCCGCGTGCCCGTTTCCAAAACCAACCCCGGTCGATGCCTACTGCGCAGCGCTCGTCGATGAGATTTATTACAAGGAGTAAACTATGAACCTATTCGCACAAAAAGAAGCCGAAGCCTTCGTCAAAACCGGAGCCAAAGAGTTCCGATACAACCGCGACACGCGGCTCACGCCGGGCGCAAAAGACGTCCTGACCGAATCCGGCATCAAGATCGTTTTCGACGCCGGTGCCGCTGCAAAGCCGCTGCTGCTGCATCCCCGGCCGTTGGGACGAATGTCGCCACGGATGACGCGAAACTTTTCAACTCGCCGGAGGCGCAATCGCTCAAGCAGCAAATCTGCGACATCGGTCGCCGCATCTGGGCGCGCGAATACTGCGACGGAAACGGCGGAAACATCTCGTGCCGTCTCGCGCCGGATCGTTTCATCGTCACGCCGACCGGCGTCAGCAAAGGGTTCATGACGCCTGAGATGTTGACGCTCGTGGACGGCAAAGGAAACCAGCTCGCCGGCACATGGAAGCGTTCGAGCGAATTCACCACGCACCTCGCGATCTACAACGCGGTGCCCGAGGCGTTCTCGGTCTGCCACGCGCATCCCTGCCACGCGGGCGCGTTCGCGATCAAGGAACTGCCGCCGCCACCGCGCTTGATTCCCGAGCTGGAAGTCTTCGTCGGCCAGGTCGCCGTCGCGCATTACGAAACTCCCGGCTCGCCGGAGATCGCCGCATCGATCACCCCGCTCGCGCCGAAACATCAGTCGATCATCATGGGCTGCCACGGCGTCATCTGCTGGGGCAAATCGGTCGAGGACGCCTATTTCAAAATGGAGATCACCGATGCGTATTGCCGCACCGTCATTCTCGCGCAGTCGCTGCCGGGCGCGGCTTCGATCCCGTGCGACAAACTTGACGATCTGCTCGCGATGAAAAAGACGATGGGCCTTCCCGACAGTCGCTACGACTTCAAGCCGGCGGAACTCTGCGAAGTCGATCCGTGGACGCAGATGTGCGGCTCGCACGGCTGCTCGTCGCCCGTGACGCCGTGGAATCCGATGACTCCGGACGCCAACGCGCCCGCGAGCAGCGCCGAAATGGAGGCGCTCGTTCAGAAACTCACCGACGAAATCGTCGCAAACCTCAAGAAGTAAATTCTCATGAAAGTAGCAATCATCGGTGGTGGTGGACGTGTCGGATCCTGCGCGGCTTTCGCGCTGCAATGCTCGGGCATCGTCAAAGAACTCGTGATCCTCGACGCCAATCAGGCGACAGCCGAAGGCGAGGCGCTCGACCTGCTGCACGGCGCGGCATTCTGCGCGGATCAAGACATTTACGCCGGCACCTACGCCGACTGCGCGACCGCGGACATCATCTGCATCACCGCCGGACTGCGCCGCAAGCCGGACGAATCGCGCCTCGACTTGATCAACCGCAACGTCACGCTTTTCCGCGGCAATTCTCAAGAGCCTCAAGGAAGCCGGGATGAAAAAAGACGCGATCATTTTCGTCGTCTCGAACCCTGTCGATATCCTCACCTATCTCGCGCTCAAGGAAACCGGTCTGCCGGAAAACCAGGTCATCGGACTCGGCACCGCGCTCGACACTTCGCGCTTCTGCTCGCTCATCGCATCGGTTTTGAAACTCCCGCCCACACAAGTCCGCGCGATGATTCTCGGCGAACATGGCGACTCAATGGTGCCGATCTGGTCCTCGGCAACGGTCGATGGATTTCCGCTGCTCAAATTCCCCGGCATCACACCGAGTTTCCAGACGCAGATCTTCGAGCGCACGCAGAAGAGCGGCGCGGAAGTCATCTCGCGCAAAGGCGGCGCGGGCTGGGCGGTCGGTGTCGCCATCCGCGAAGTGATCGACTGCATCGCGCTCGATCGCAAGCGCGTCCTGCCGGTTTCTAGCTACGTCAAAGGCATCTACGGAATGCGCGACGTGTCGATCAGCGTGCCGACGATCGTCGGTCGCAGCGGCGTCGTGCAGCAGATCGAGGTCGAGCTTTGGCCGAAGGAAATGAACGGCCTGCAAGCTTCCGCCAAAGCACTCAAAGACACGATCGGCAAGCTGCAGAAGTAGGCTCGCAAAAGCGGTGTCATCCTGAGCGCAGCGAAGGATCCCGCAAAGGATGCCAGGCGTGCCTTGTGAGATCCTTCGCTGCGCTCAGGATGACGCGTCTTTCCTACTCCTGCGCAAATATCCCAACGCCTCGCGCGAGTGGCCCTGGCAGTTTCTGTTTCCTTCTGCCACGCTTTGCCCCACCCAGGAACCGGCAGGGTTGCCAGATTCCACATTCATGACGCCTCCATGCAGCGCCAGTTCAAGGAAGCCACGCGCAAGGCCAGCCTCTCCAAACCGGCCACCTGTCACACGCTTCGCCATTCCTTCGCCACCCACCTCCTCGAAAGCGGGGTGGACATCCGAACCGTCCAGGATTTGCTCGGCCATTCCGATGTCTCCACCACGATGATACACCTTCACGTCATCAAACGCCCCGGAGCAGGAGGCCCCAGCCCTCTGGATTTGCCGTAATTTTTCTTGATCCCATATTTCCGGAGTGCAAACTGCCCCAATAAAAAGCCGACGGCAGGATTTCCGCTTTTGGGCGACATTTGCCGGAGTTAAGTCGCCGGCGACATTTTACCTACAAATGTCGCCGGCGACTCAATAACACTGTTCGCCAATATGAATAGCACCCTGCAACCCAAGACCTTTATGACATTGCTTGTCTTGGGCTTACACTTGCTATGGTCCCCGCCAAATCTCAATGCAGGGAGACCGGTGGAGGGCACACTAAATCTGCAAGGACTGACGAGACAATCCGGGATCTTGGTTGGCCTCTCACATCCCTACACAGTAAAATTCTCAGTTCCGCAAGACCCCGTGCTGGCTTCTGCCGATGACGGAAATTCTTGGTTCTCTATTTATGATGCCCATTCGGGAAAAACAATTTCTGAGGAATGGTTTGACATAATTATGCCTCGGGATTGGAAGCCCACGAAAAGAAAACCCAAGCTGGAGATTACCCTTTGTGTTCTTCGAACCGAAGATGGGAGCTTGTTCTTGTATTCGACAGATAACGAGATGTGCCGATTTAAGATAAGCCGGGGAAAGCGCTATATGGTAGAGTTCTCGCTGAAATACTCACGAAAGGATCATCCTATCGCGAATTACACTAGTCGGCGGATTAATTTGGTCGTACGCAAGTGAGCCAGCCGATTCAGAATGGGAAAAATGTTTACTACAAATATGACACCAAGGCAGGCGAACCCGGCGCTCCTGCCAACCCGCAATCACGCTTTATTTTCGTACGATAAGGTTTCTGGTTCATCAATGTCACCAGTCGCGGGTGGCAGAGCTTAGGCGTTCGCCGGATTGCGCGAGATTGCGCCCGACCGATGAGCGCAGTGCTCGAATTTCTTCCGGAGGCCAAGTGTGATGCAACGAGGCAACCCGGTTTTACGAGCGGCGTGTTCCAGGCTTGGGAGCGCGGTTTTGCACCGAGGTTGAGAGCGTCTGTGCGGCCATCGTTCGTCAGCCGCTTTTGTGGCGCGAGCGCCGCGGCGGCTATCATCGCGTCAACATCCCCGGATTTCCTTACTACGTCGCATACGTCATCCGCAACGAACGCATTTTGGTCACTGCCGTTGGACACGCCAGCCGTCACCCCGACTATTGGAAGCGGCGCGAATTCTGAATGCGAACGAACGCCTAACAATAAAGGGTTCAGCGGAGGCGAGGCACGAGCCCTCCGACTGCACCCATGGTTGAACAAGCCCGCCGAACAAAGTGGCACGGCCTTATGCTTCTTATGTTTTCCGGTTCGCTCCGGTTGGAGTCCACTGAACCGGTTCGCGCAAAGCCCTGGCATTCCGGCGTGGCCTGCTGAGGCTCATTTTCGCTGACGGAACCGTGATTCCCGGGCGGCTGCTGGCGGTAAATGGCGGCGTCGAGCCGCTCTTCCCGGCAGGAGTGCGCGAGGGAGCGCAGCCTCTTCGCAGCGACTCTTGAGAAGCGTGGCCTTTGGGGAGACCCACGAAATTTTTTCTGAGGCTTGGAAAAAGCTGCTAGATCAGCATGAGCGTCGGGTTCTCGATCAACCGGCGCAGCTCGGCGAGATACTCGGCTCCGATGGCGCCATCGACGACGCGGTGATCGCAGCTCATGCCGATGGACATGCGCTGGCCGGGGACGATTTCGTTTTTGTCGTTCACGACCGGCTTTTTCACGATCGCGCCGACGGACAGGATGATCGCCTGCGGCGGGTTGATGATGGCCGAGAAGCTGTCGATGCCGTACGCGCCGAGGTTCGAGACGGTGATGGTCCCGCCCTGGTATTCCTCGGGTTTGAGCTTCTTGCTGCGCGCGCGGGTGGCGAGGTCTTTCACCGCTTCGCTGATCTCGCGCAGCGTCTTGGTTTGCGCATCGCGGATGACGGGAGTGACGAGGCCGTCCTCGATCGCAACGGCAACCGCGAGGTTGATGCTGCTGTATTCGATGACCGCGTCCTTGTCGAAGGAGGCGTTGACCTTCGGAATCTTGGTCGCGGCGACGATGGTCGCTTTGAGGATAAAGTCGGTGACGGTGATCTTCGGCTGGCCGGTTTTCTCCGACGCCGCGTTGATCTCGGTGCGGAGGCGCATCAACTCCGAGGCGTCCACTTCGACGTTGAGGTAAAAATGAGGGATCGTCGTTTTGCTCGTGAGGAGTCGTTCGGCGATGACTTTGCGCATGCCGCTGAGCGGGATGCGCTGCTGCGTGCCGGTCGAAACCGGAGCCGCACCGCGCGGAGCGGCCGGCTGCGGACTGACCGTGCGCGCGCCCGGTTTTGCTCCCAGAACGTCGCTCTTCACGATGCGCCCGCCGGGGCCGGTTCCCTGGATTTGTGAAAGATCGACGCCGCGTTCTGCCGCAAGTTTCGCCGCGAGCGGGGAGACTTTGACACGTTCGCCGTCCTGCTTCGCCGAGACGATCTGCGCCGAGGCGGCAGGCGTTGCCGCCTTCGCGGGTTTCGGTTCGGGCGCCACCGGAGCTTTCTTCTGCGGGGCGGGCGCCGCTTCAGGGCCGGGTTCTGTTTCTCCTTCTTCGAGGAGGATGGCCATCTTCGCGCCAACCGCGATCTTTGCGCCCTCTTCGATCAAAATGTCATGCAACGTGCCTTCATCGAAAGCCTCCATTTCCATCGTCGCCTTGTCGGTCTCGACCTCGGCAAGGATGTCGCCGACCTGGATTTTGTCGCCTTTCTTTTTCCGCCACTTGACGAGGGTTCCCTCGGTCATGGTGTCGCTGAGTTTTGGCATTTCGATGGAGATGGACATGGTCTTAAAAAAGGAAGTTGAGATGCGGGTTAAGCGATCGAGAGCACTTTCTGAACGACGCTCTCGGGGCCGGGCAACTGGGCTTTCTCCAACGGCGGCGAGTAAATCGCCGGCGCGTCGAGCGCCGAGACACGCAGGACGGGCGCATCAAGATCGTCGAAGGCTTTTTCCTGGATCGTCGCCGCGATCTGCGATGACACGCCGCAAAACGGCTTGCTCTCCTCGACGAGCACGGCTCGGTTGGTCTTGCGCACCGAGGCGAGGATCGTCTCCTCATCGAGCGGACGGATCGAGCGAAGATCGATGACTTCGGCGTCGATGTTGTGGTCGTGTTTCAAAATCTCGGCGGCTTTGAGCGAAGTGATGACCGCGCGGCCGTGGGCGATGATCGAGATGTCGGCCCCTTCGCGCTTGACGTCGGCGAGGCCCATCGGGATGAGGTATTCGCCCTCGGGCACTTCCCACGACTCGCCGTAGAGCAGGGTGTTTTCCATGAAGCAGACCGGGTCGTTGTCACGGATCGCGGTTTTCATCAGCCCCTTCGCGTCGTAAGCGGTGGCGGGGCAGACGACCTTGAGGCCGGGCGTGTTCGCGATGAAATTCTCGGGCGTGTGCGAATGGGTCGCGCCGACGCTCGTGCCGCCGTTCGCGGGACCGCGAATGACGATCGGGCAGTTGATCAGCCCGCCGGACATGTATCGGACGCAACCGGCGTTGTTGATGATCTGATCGAAGGCAACGTAGGCGAAACTCCAGAACATCAGCTCGACAACCGGGCGCAGTCCGAGCATCGACGCGCCGACGCTGAGGCCGACGAATCCGGCTTCGCTGATGGGCGCATCGACCACGCGCTTGCTGCCGAAGCGCTTCCAGAGACCTTCGGTCACTTTGTAAGCGCCGTTGTACTCGGCGACTTCCTCGCCTATGATGAAGACGTTTTCGTCGCGCTCGATTTCCTCGGCGAAGGCTTCGTTCAGGGCTTTTCGATAGGTGATGGCCGGCATGGGTGCTAGTCGTTGAAAAAGTGTTTGCCCGTGCGCCCGGCTTCGGTGCCCTTGTCCACCTCGTAGTAAACGTCGGAAAAAATGTCGCGCTCCTCCGGGAACGGGCTCTCCTCGGCGAACTTGCCGGCGGCGATCGCATCCTCGCGGGCTTCGCGGTCGATCGCCGCGGCCTGCTCTTCGGTGATCACTCCCTCGGCAATGAGCTGTGTGCGCCACAGATGCACGGGATCGTGATGCGTCTTGTAGTATTCGATCTCCTCCGCGGTGCGGTATTTCTTCGCATTCGCATCGGCGACGGAGTGCCCGTAGTAGCGGTAGGTCGAGATTTCCAAAACTGTCGGGCGAGACTCGTTGTGGGCGCGGTCGATGGCGATCTTGGTCTTCGCGCGGACTTCGTAAAGATGATCGCCGCAGACTTCGTCCCACTTGATTTCGTAGCCTTCGGCGCGCTCGGCCAGGTTCTTCTTGAAGGCCGAGGAACGCTCGAGGCTGGTGCCCATCGAGTACTGGTTGTTTTCGATGACGTAAATGACCGGAATGTCCCAAAGCGACGCGAGGTTCAGTGACTCGTGGAAGACGCCCTGATTCACCGCGCCGTCGCCGAGAAACGTGAGGCAGGAGCCTTTGAGCCCCTTGTATTTCAAGGCGTAAGCAATGCCGAGACCGAGCGGGGTCTGTCCCGCCACGATGCCGTGACCGCCCCAGAAGTTTTTGTCCGGCGCGAAATAATGCATCGACCCGCCCTTGCCTTTCGAGCAGCCGGTCGCCTTTCCGAGCAGTTCCGCCATGCACTCGTTCATCGACATGCCGACCGTCAACGCGTGACCGTGATCGCGGTAAGCGGTGATGACGTGATCGTTCGGTCCGAACAGCGAAAGCGTGCCGACGGCGACCGACTCCTGCCCAATATAGAGATGCAGAAAGCCACCCATCTGGCCCATGTTGTAATACTTGAGGCTGGTCTGCTCGAAACGGCGGATGCGCATCATTTCGCGCAGAAACCGAATCTTGTCCTCGGCCGAAAGGGAGAGGTTCACCTCTGCGCCGGCAAAGTCAGCCGAGGTTGCGGTGGACTCCAGGAGCGTCTCGGATTGTTCAGTTGGTATGGGAGAGTCGGACATCTCTATCGAAAATCTTGTTCCAAACGGCGCCCCCGCTTTCAAAGCAGGATCGCAGGCGCGTTTGTGCGCCTCGCACAGGTCGCTGGCTCCTAGTGCGGGGACTCAGATACACGGCGGCAAACCAACTGTAAACAGGAAATCACCTCCCGGCCTGAAAAGCTTTTGCGGCAGTTCGGCGAACTCCTAGTGACCTGCGGCAACGACCCGGATGTGCAGCTCAGCTTTTCGGCGCAGTTCCCGAAGCGGGAACCTCGGGCTCGACTCCGATTCCGAGCGACTGCGAAAGTTTTTCCTGAAGATCGCGCTGGATGTTTTCGACCCGTCGATTGGCGTTGATCGTTATGAACCGGTGTTCCGAGCTCATGCGCTGGAACTCAAGCTGGAGCATGCGCTGGTATTTCACAAAGCTGTCGAACATGTCGCGCGAAAGCCCGAGATCCATGCCGGATTCCCAGTAGTCGAGTGTCGCGTTCTTTTGAAAATTTCGCTCCACGAGCTGGCGGGCACTGGTGCGAAAATAAAAGACGGCGTCGGGCACCAGCGCGGGGCTGTAAAGATTGCGCACCCAGCCGGGGTCCGCGCCACGCACGAGGTCGCGCGCCATGAGCGTGTAGATGTAGCGGTCGGCGAGAACGATGAGGCCGGCGCGAAGGGCGGGAATGATGGCGTTGAGCAGTTGATCAAAGAAATCGGTCGCGTAAAAAAGACTCAAGGTGGTGCGAGTCAAGACGTTGCCTTGCTTCGCTTCTTCGAGTTCTTCGCTCACGAGGTTGGAGCGGCGCAAACCCATGAGGCGCACGGCGTAACCGTTTGCTTCGAGCCACTGGCTCAGCCGCGCGATCTGGGTCGAGCGCCCGGAGCCGTCGGCCCCCTCGATAACGAAAAGTTTGCCGGAAAACCTGGAGTTCTTTACCTCCGGAGGACGACGTCCTATGAACTTCTTTTCTTTCATTTCGACATTTGCCTTCGAAAAGTTGCGAGGTCGATTCGCTGGGAAATAAGACTGCGCACCTCCGCTTGCTGCGCGTGGATTTCTTTGGTCGCATCAATGGTGACGAACGGGAACTTTTTCTTCATCTCGGAATACTCCTTGAGAATTTTTCCCTGGAAAATTCGGAAGCTCTCATACGGATCCGTGGACCATGCCATGTCGAGCCCCGCTTCGTGATACTTGAGTTCCGGACGGCCTTCCAATATACGCGTAAGCGACACTTCCAGAGGAACTTCGAAATAAAACGTGAGGTCCGGGGCAACCGCGAAGCTGTAAAGTTCCGCCACCCAGTCGGGGTCCACCCCGCGAACAGCGTCGCGCGCCAGAGCCGTATAAACATAACGATCCGCCAGGACGATGAAACCTGCCCGAAGCAACGGCAGAATCTGTCGCTCGTAGCGATCCGCAAAATCGGTCGCGTGAATAAGAGAAAAGGTGGTCGGGGTGAGGAGCTGGCGTTTCTTGCCTTTCGAGGTCGCTTTCTTGACGAGGACGGAGGAGTTCCACTCGGTGAAATAAACGCGGGAGCCCTGAAGTTCCAGCCAGCGCTTCACCAAGTAGATCTGCGTGGACTTGCCCGACCCGTCCAAGCCTTCGACGGCGATGAGTTTTCCGGGGTAATTGCGTTGAGACTGAACCACGCGCTAAGTTTCAGGAATTGAAATTGAAATGCAACGAAAACCATCTGCAGCGTTTTGGATATTTTGTAAAGCGCATAAAGACAGAAACTTAGGCCGCTCATTGTCGTGTTTGCATTGCTTCGGAGAATGCGATAGTTGTTGGGGCTCATGTATTCCCAGTTGTTGATCAAGGCCGCCACCGATGCGCGAAACCACGCGTATGCACCGTATTCGCGGTTTGCCGTTGGAGCAGCGATCTTGGGATCCAAAAACGAGATCTACACTGGATGCAACGTCGAGAGCATTTCATTCGGACTGACGATCTGCGCCGAGCGGGCAGCCGTCTTCGCAGCGGTTAATGCCGGTTGTAGAGAGTTCCTGGCCATTGCAATCGTCGCAGACAGCAAGGAGCCGATTACGCCATGTGGGGCCTGTCGGCAGGTGCTGGCCGAATTTCAACCTGAACTACGAATCCTCTCCGCAACACTCAAAGGCAACGTCTTGGAATCAAGCCTCGGTGTCCTCCTGCCACGCCCAAAGGCCGGCATCCTCAATCCTTAGTTCCACGTGGAACAATCCATACGTGTTTAAGTATCCGAAAGTTTATGATGTGATTGTGGTTGGCGCTGGCCACGCCGGAATCGAGGCGGCACTTGCGGCTGCGCGTCTGGGATGCGAGACGCTGATGCTCACGCAGAACATCGATACAATTGGCCAGATGTCCTGCAATCCTGCTGTGGGCGGACTTGCAAAAGGGCACATGGTAAGGGAAATCGACGCACTGGGCGGATTCATGGGGATCAACACCGATGCAACTGCGATACAATGCAGGATGCTCAACGCGAACAAGGGACCGAGTGTTCGGGCTCCACGGTCGCAATGCGACAAGAAGGCATATCAATTTCGCGCGAAAGCAGTTTGCGAGCGCCAGGCGCATCTGGACGTTAAACAAGGCAACGTGGTCAGCATTCTCGAAAAGAGCGGGAAAGCGATCGGGGTCGAAACGAATCTCGGTCTTCAGTTTCCTGGTAGATCGATCGTCATCACAACGGGGACATTCATGCGGGGGCTGTTGCACGTCGGGCTTAGGAATCAGAATGGCGGACGAATGGGGGATGGTCCTTCTGTGCTAAGCGACAGCTTGAGGGAACTCGGCTTCGAAATCGGGCGCTTCAAGACCGGCACTCCATGTCGTCTCAATGGCCGGTCGATTGATTTTTCCAAATGTGAGCCGCAGTACGGTGACGAGCCGCCGCCGAGATTCACCTTCATGCCCGAGGCGATTGAAGGAAATACGAATGACATCTTCTCGCTCAATTCAATCCGGGAAGGCAAGTTCCACGTGGAACAAATCCCATGTTGGATCACCCACACCAACTCAAGAACGCATGAGGTTATTCGTGCGAATTTGGATACATCACCGATGTATTCGGGACGCATTGAAGGCGTGGGACCGCGGTATTGCCCTTCGATTGAGGACAAAGTCGTCAGATTTGCCGACAAGGATCACCACCAGCTTTTTCTGGAGCCCGAGGGACGCCACACCGAAGAGTTTTACGTCAACGGGATTTCAACCAGTCTTCCTTTCGATGTCCAATACGAGTTCATTCGCACCATCGCTGGATTGGAAAACGCCGAGATAATGCGTCCCGGCTACGCGGTCGAGTATGATTATTGCGACCCCACCCAGCTTCACTCGACGCTGGAAACCAAGCGGCTCGAACACCTCTACTTTGCGGGGCAGATCAACGGCACGTCCGGTTACGAAGAGGCTGCGGCGCAAGGTTTGGTCGCCGGTGCAAACGCCGCATTGAAAATCCAAAATACCAACCCGCTGATGCTCTCGCGGTCTGCCGCCTACATCAGCGTGTTAATCGACGATCTTGTCACAAAGGGCACAACCGAGCCTTACCGGATGTTTACGAGCCGCGCTGAGCACCGACTGCTGCTGAGGCAGGATAATGCGGATCTTCGACTGACACCCATCGGCCGCAGACATGGCTTGGTCGATTCGGAGCGGTGGGCCAAAGTTGAGGCGAAGCAGCGGCAGGTGGCCGATCTGCTGGGGCTGACAAAGCGCACCCGTTATATGGATGTCACGTTGACTCAGTGGCTCAAACGAGCTGATGAATCCTTCTCCAAACTTCCGGCTGATTTGTTGTCGGGGTTTCCAGATGAGGTCTGGCAGACCGTTGAGACAGACTTGAAATATGAAGGATACATCCGACGTGCGGAAGATGCAGTCGCACGCTCGCAGGCCACGGAACAAAAGGAACTGCCCCTCGACTGTGACTACACGGTGATCTCAGGACTTCGCTTGGAAGCAAAGCAGAAGTTTACGGCAATTCGACCGAGAACGCTGGGGCAGGCAGCACGAATTAGCGGGATTACACCAGCAGATCTGGCGTTGCTTTCCGTGTGGCTTGGGAAGAAGTAGCAGCCAGTTGGCCTGCTACGAGGCTGCGGCTACTCGCTTTGCGAGTGCGCAGAGAAAAGTAAGCCGAGAGAAGTTGCAGCCAACGAAATCAAAATCGTCGTGCTCACGAGAAGAGAGAACGTTGTCATATTCAACTCGCCAGAACCGATGCGCTGCAAGTGAGGCGGAACGCCTTGAATTCCTTGGGACATGGAGTTGAGTTGACCCGATGTTCGAGTCTCCTCGCCGTTGTTTTGATGGGATTATTCGGTCTCAGCGTGCTCATAACGCAATATAGAGCAGCCATCATGCCTGATACGGCTACAGTCCGTTCGCAGCGATCCGTAAGCGTTCTGCCTGCTGAAGAGCTTCCGCTGCCTGCGTTTTTCGATCCATGCGGTCAAGAATCGCAGCGAGCATGACGTATCGGCTCGGTTGATTCGGTTCACGCCGGATGATCATTTGTTCCGCATTGTAAGCCTCTGCCGGACAGTTTCTTGCAAGTTCCAGTTGGACCAGCACATCAAAAGCATCAACCGCATGAATATCGAGTTTTGCTGCGGCGAGGAGAATTTGCCTGGCAGCGTCAAACCGGCCATCCAGCGCCAACATACGGCCCAGCTCGACATGGGATGCGGAATGCCACCAATGGGTATTCGCGTATCGCTCGATAACTCCGATTGCCTGCGCCAGCTTGCCCGATCGCTGAAGCAAAGTTGATTTGAACCGCGCCAGCTCCCAAACATCCGGACTGCGAGAAATTGCCTCATCGAGGATCGTCATCGCCTCCTCCGATCTGTTCTCATCGCAGCGCATCTGAGCAAGATTCAGCGCAGCAGACCAGGTATGCGGATATGTTTTCGCAAGAGTCTCGGCAGTGGGTTTGTCGCAGTTCAGGTAAACTTCAGCTTCTCTGACCTTGCCCTGCTTCATCAGGGTGATACCCAAGTTGATCCGTGCCGTTGCATAACCCGGAAACCTTTTCACGGCCTCTCGAAGAACCTTCTCCGCGGCTCGGTCGTCACCTTTTCGCGAATACACCAATGCCAGATTCTGGTGAACACGCGGAGTGCCTCCACCCGCTTCGATTGTGCGTTTGTAAAAAGTCTCCCCATCCTTCCAGTCTGTGCTCCTGGCCACGGTCCTGGCTCCGAGGCCGAGAGCAGCCACAACCACCACCGCACACGCAACGGCGTGGTATCGTGCAGGCAGCGCCATGACGCATCCTGCGATGAAAAGCAGGAAGCCAATGCTGGGCATGTAAATCCAATGTTCGGCAACTTGCGCATTGAGTGGAAAGAGGTTCGAAATGGGAAGAAAGCCAACGATGAACCACATGACTCCAAATATGCGCATCCGCTGCCATGGGCGTCGGCTGAAGCACATGGAAATGAATAGCGCCAGGACCAAAGCTCCGATCGCCGAAAGATACTCGTAGCTGATTTGCTGCCGCCATGCTGCCGCGCTCCCGTAAGCACCGGGCACAAAAATGATCCTGTCCATGCGCAAGTTCCATGGCACAAAAATAAGACCGGCATAATCACCCAGGGCCCTAAGCATCAGCAGCACTCGGACGCTGAAAACGCCCGGCTCCGGCTGTGGTCCAGAAGGATTTGCAGCGGGCAAGTTTCTAAGGATGAGGTAGAGACCAGCAATCGTGAGCAATGCAAATGTCGCTGCGAATTTACGTGTCCGTGGCTGCCTGGCATCAAAGGCAAACGAGTAACCGAGAAACAAAACCATCCAAATAAGTGCGATTTCCTTTGAGCAAAGCGCCAGCAAACAGAGAATTGCGGCAGCGATATTCAGCACGACAGGTGTGACTCTCCTCCCGCAGTTCGCTGATTTGATGTAGAGCAACCATGCAGAGACAGCAAACAAGGTTGCCAGACTGTCTGCCCGTCCGGAGACATAGGCAACAGCGGCATTATGGATTGGGTGGATGACCCAGATCAAAGCCACAAGCCATGACAAAATCGGTATGGCGGCCTTGTCTTCCTCTTCACTCAACAAGCGAGGAAGCAGCTTTTTGAGGAGTAAGTAGATCAGATAACCGCTGCTTGCGTGATAGCAGACATTAGAAAGATGATAGCCGAAAGGCTCTCTGTTCCACAGCCAGTAATCCAGCATGTAACTAAGATTCTGAACCGGCCTGTAGTAAACGGATAGCGAATCGAGGAATAAATGGTGACGAAACACCTCGACAGCGAAGATGGGACTCTTAAAGAAAGGATTGTCTCCCACCAGGTAGAGATCGTCCCACAGAAACTCGCCGTTCAGTGCGGGAGCGTAAACGACAAGTGCCGCGAGCATGAGCGCGGCAAAAACAAAAAATTCTCTCAGGGCTGGACTGGAAAAGCGCAGGCGAGCCATCTCGATGGTTTGGGCCCTAAATACTTCAACCGTTCTTTCCAGAAGGAAAGAACGGTTGAAGGTTTGATTAGTTATATGGAGACCAGAAGGTATTGTCTGCGACGTCGGATAAAGAGTCGTAGGTGGTGCTGTTCACCCTCGGAATTCCATCCACAGTGAATGGTCCATAGGCCTGTCCAAAAAGATCACTACCAGTGTTGTAGAGTTTTGAGCCGGTCTTGATGTAGTTTTTGAGATCATCAAACTGAGGGTTAAATCCAGCAGGTTTGCCAGTCTCCATCGCGTATTGTTCGAGCGCATGGTGAAGATTCCGGAGGTCTTCCAGAATCGCCGTTGCTTGCGATCTCTTTCTTGCACGAAGGAAGTTGGGAACAGCTATCGCAGCCAGGAGCGCGATGATTGCGACCACTATCATGATCTCCACGAGGGTAAAACCCGCGTGGCTCTTTTTGATTGAGTGCAACATATCTGCGGTTGTGGTTTGGATTCCCGGAATCAAATTTGAGAGGCGCTAACTGCAAAACTGCGAGGCAACCTTGCACGTTAGCGCCACTTCAAACTTAAACACCCAGTTGCCCTTCACGACGTTGCGCTGAGGCAACTGGATGCTTTTTGGAATCCGCAATGTTCACTTGTAGGGCGACCAGAACTCGGCTGGGGCCACGTCGGAGAGTGCCGTGAAGGTCGAGGAATTGACCTTTACCACCGTATCAACGGTGAACGCATCGCCATAGGAGGTGCCGAAGACATCTTTGCCGGTCGTGTAAAGCGTCGAGCCGGTTTTGATGTAGTTCTTCAGGTCCCCGAACGTCGCCACGGTGTTCGAGTTCTTGTTGGTTTCCACGGCGTATTGATCCAGCGCCGAATCCAGCATGCGCAAGTCCTCCAGCACACGGGTCGCTTGCGAACGCTTGCGGGCACGCAGGAAGTTTGGCACGGCAATCGCAGCCAGGAGAGCGATGATGGCCACGACGATCATGATTTCAACGAGGGTAAAGCCCCCGCGGTTCTTGTTTAGTTTCTGCAACATAGTTATGTATTAGTTCGGTGTTTGTTTTATTTTGCTTATTTATGTCTTACGATGTGATCGGAAGATGAACCCCATTAGAGCAGCCCAGATGCCAATGTTATGGATTTTATGGGCACGACTTGATTCACATTCGTGCCTTCATAGATGCAGCCAGTGACGCTAAAGCAGCGGCTGAACACCGCGTCATTCATTTCATCGCCAGCCTTCTGGCTGTTCGCACTTGCGTTTGGAGTGCGGCTACTTGTTCTGAGCCGGCTTTCCGCGACTCCTTATTTCCTGCCGGATGCCGGCGACATGAAGTTCTACAGTGATTGGGCGCTTCGCATCGCTCACGGCACTTTGACTGACGGCAAGGCATTCTACGGATTACCGGGCTACGCCTACTTGCTGGCCGCGATTTACACCCTGATCGGCTTCGATCCATTCGCTGCCGGTGTTGTTCAAGCCTTCTCGGAAGCATTGATAGCCGTCGTCATTTATCGAATTGGCCAAGCGGTGTTTGTGACCGATCCGGCGCAGGCGCGATGGATGGGAGGACTCGCAGCCCTCGGCTGGGTCTTCTTCCAGCCGGCCCAGACCTTTTCCGTCATCCTTATGCCGACCACATGGCTCGTGCTCGCCTACTGGTCCTGCATCCTCTGGCTCCTTAACATCAAAGCCTGTTCGGTCTGGCGTCCCTGGCTGTGGATCGGACTCTCCATCGGAGTCGTGGCGATGATGATCGCAACGGTGCTCTTTCTCGTTCCCCTTGTTGTCGCTGCGATCATCTGCCATGTCGCTCGTGTCGAGCAGCCATTGCGGCGATGGTTCAAGGTCGCGGCCGCTTCGTCCTTCGTGCTCATCGGCATCTACGCAGGCTCATCTCCTTGCTGGCTCCACAACCACCTCATCGCAAAGGAGCCCGTCATGCTTTCGGCACACAGCGGCATCAACTTTTACATCGGCAACAACCCGATCGCGAATGGGTACCCTAAAATTCCACCCGGCATGCGTGCCGGCCAGGAAGGCATGCTGAAAGACTCCATCACAATGGCAGAAATGGCTGCCGGCCATGCTTTGAAAAGAGTCGAGGTATCGCGCTATTGGTCGGCTAAAGCCGAGGACTACATCCACTCGAACTTTCGCTCGTGGTTGCTGTTGATGGCTACCAAGTTCAAAAACTTCTGGAACACCTTCCAATACGACGATCTCAGCCTCGTGACTCTCTTCTCACAAAACCGCATCCTGACTCCCGGCCTGCGATTCGGCTTCATTGCAGCGCTCGCGATACCAGGAATGATCCTCGCCGGCTTTCGAGTAAAACGATCGCGCTGGGTCATTGCCGCGATCCTGCTTCACATGTGCGCGTTAATGCCTGTCTTCATTACCGAACGCTATCGCATGGCGGCGGTGCCGGGGATCTTGTTGATGGCGGCTTATGGTTTGCTCACCTTCTGGAATGATTTGAACTCAAGGAAGTGGCTCGAAACCGGGCTGTATGTCGGGCTTGCTGCTGCATCCGCCTTCTTTGTTTCCATGCCACAATCCGATCCGGGACTTTGGTCGCTCGACTACTACAACACCGGCATAAAAGCGATCGGGGCCGGAGATCTCGAGCGCGCACAGCACGATCTGGAAATTGCCTATGCCTATGTGCCGGATAACTCGGAAATCAACTTTGCTCTTGGCAATTTGTGGTGGAAGAAAAGGGATTTCCTGGAGGCCCGTTTGTTTGCTTCTACGTTCTTTCCTGTCGTCGATCCCTATTCATGGATGCAGGCCCGCCAGCAAATGACGAAATACTATCGGAACGCCTATTTGATCAACACCAACCATGGTCCGGTCCGAAATAACCTCGCGGTCCTCGCGATGGAGGAGGAGAACTGGGCCTACGCCAGGAAATTCCTGAAAGAGGCCCTGAGAATAGATCCCGACGATGCAACGACAAATTTTCTTTCGGCGAAAGCATGCTACAAGTGCGGCGACATCGAAGGGGCGCAATTGCACATTCAAAAAGCCATGCAGCTCAGGCCGCAGGAGACCGCATTCCAAAAACTGTCAGACGAGATCGCGTCGCACAAATGACAGGCGCTGAAGCCATGGCATAGGCACTGCTTTGCGATCAGGCTTGCGTGATCGATAATCTACCGGCCCAGCGATTATATCTAAATTCTTCTCGCAGGGAGTCGGTGCGATCCCGCTGGGAGAAAACCGATCTGCTTTGCGCACTTGTTTTCGCCGTCGGAGCCTTGGCGGCTTGCCTCCTGTTCATGTATGCGCTCTCCTGTCCGCTCTCCCGCCGCGTCCAAGGCGACTCCCTGGAATACCTCAAGATCGCCGACAGCTTCACGTCCCTACCGCAGGCACTTTCCTACACCGGGGACCGCACCTACGGCTACCCGATGTTCCTTTGTCTGGTCGGTTGGATTGCTTCGCCGAGTGACCTGGCGACATGGCTGAACGGCATTTCGATCGTCCAACTTGGCTTGCACATAGTGGCGTGCATTTTGTTTTACGCAGCGGTCCTCAGACCTTTGTTCGAGAAAGCGGCCCTGCCACGAATTGCCGCCGCTTCATTGGCTTCGGTGATCATGAGTTATCCGACTCTGGTCACTTACACCAGTCTTCCTCTAACGGATACCTTCTGCGTGGACCTGATAATGATTGCGGCATGCATCAGCTTCGCGACCTTGAATCAAACAGTAATGAAGGCGTGCCTCGGCAGCGGTCTTTGTGGGCTTGTCCTCGGATACACCATCATGGTTCGGCCGTCATTCTGGCCAGCCATTTCCGCCTTTTGCATCGTGTCGATGATCCACGCTGCCTTGAGACTTGGAAAACAATGGAGTGCGATCTTGAAAGCGACGAGCCTTGTCGCAGGAATCGCGACGATCATCGCGCCGGCGCTTTGGAATGGGCGCAATGTTTACGGCACTCCGGCACTGCAAAAACCGGAGTTTGTTAAAGCTTGCTCGGTAAGTTGCCTTCAGAGTGGCCTCTATTCTGTGCGAGTCTTTTGGTCATTCACGCGTCATTCAAAGGAATCACTTCCGGGAATTCGCGATCCGCTCCTGGTCGAGAACTATGAAGCGAACAAGACGGACGTTCAGTCGCCCGCAACCCTTCTGAAACATCTCTTCTCCAAACCCCAGGTCGTTCCGTTTTACATCGGGAAAAAAACAATCGCGCTATTCGACGAACCGCACATCCAGCCTTACCTCGCTGAAGAAACGCCTCCTTGGTTCAGCCTGCTGCAAAGAGTTTTTGCAACAGGCAGCTTCTGCGGACTGATCGCGCTGCTGGTGAGTTTGGTCACACAAATCTTCTCCAAAAGACCCCAATCTTGGATTGGCTTTCCCTGGGCGGTGTTTGTTGTCTTCCTGCTCATGACCCACGGAGTCGTGCAAATTGAGGGCAGGTATGGATTCTCCGCGATCCCCCTGTGTCTCGCATCCCTCTTCCTCGGTTACTCCCAGGCAAGGCAGCTTGGGACGCGCTTCACCTGTTACTGGGCGCTTACAATACTAATCGCCGCGGGCATCTTTCTCTATCAGGTGACAGCTTGGGACCATGTGGCACCCGTCTGAGTGCTTCGCCCGCACCCCGGCTTACGCCTTCAGTTTCTCGAGCAGCCGGTCGATTTCGACGTGCCGCTCGATCATCGACTGGATGCGATCAATCTTCTCTCTGTCGTCGGGCAGCGTCTTGACGGTCATCGAGTGAATGCTGCTCGCGACCGTGTAGCTGTCGTAAGGCGAGGCGATCGCGGGCAGACCGGAAGCATGGAGCATGTCGAGGACGCTTTGATGCGGAAACAAATTCCCCGACAAGACAAGGCCCGCAATGCTGTTGCCATCGGCTTCCGTAAGCGACCCGGTCGAAAGCGCGGCGAGGACGATGTCTTCGCGGTCGCCGGGTGTGACGACGAGCGTGCCTGGAGCGAAGTAATCCATGACGTGGCTCGAACTCATCGCGCCGATAATGGTCTTGCGCACTCGTCGCCGGGCCTGCGTGCTCTGGTTCAGAAACTTGCCTTTCACCTGCGTGCAGATTTGCCCCAGCGTCGGATCGGCGAGAATCGGTTCCACCGGAATCGTGCCAAGCAGGTCGATGCCGAGCCGCTTCAATCCGCGCTGCGCAAAATCGCGAACCTCATCGAACTTGTCCGGCAGCACCTTGTTCAGGATCACGCCGACAATCTCGACGCCTTCTTTGTCGAAGAGCGCCTTGTTGAGCACGACTTCATCGATCGAGCGCCCGATGCCGCCGCGCGTGATGAGCAGCACCTTGCTGTGGAGCAGGTGCGCGACGCGGGCGTTCGACAGATCAAAAACCGAACCGACACCCGCATGGCCGGTTCCCTCGATGATGGTGAAGTCCTTCTCCCATGCCGCGCGGTCGAAGGAATTCTGAATGCGCCGCACAAGAAAATCGTTGTTGGCCTTCCGGATGTACCGGCGCGTAAAATCAGGCTCGACCGCGATCGGGCTCATGTCCTCGAGCGGCGTATGCACGCCGAAAGTGCGGTCGATGAGCACGCTGTCTTCGTCGATCCGCTTGCCCTCGACTTCGATGAAACGCTGGCCCACCGGCTTGATAAACCCGATGCGCCCGATCCGTTTCTTCAGTGCGGAAAAAAGCCCGAGCGACGCGGTCGTCTTGCCGTCGTTTTGTTGAGTGGCGGCAATGAAGACTCGCGGCGTGACGAGGTTCATCGAGGCGAATTTTCCTCGACGGGATCCTGCGGATACAACTTGCGGTATTCGATCGCCTGCAGGCCCACGATGGCGGCGACTCCGAGGATTTGCTCGACGGTCGCGCCGCGCGAAAGATCGGCCGACGGCTTCGAGAGCCCGAGCATCATCTGCCCGTAAGTCTCCGCTCCGGCGAGGTACTGCACGAGTTTCGCAGCGATGTTGCCGCTGTTCAGATCGGGAAAAACGAGCACGTTCGCGCGACCGGCAACACGGCTGGTCGGCGCCTTGATCTTCGCCAGGTCTTCGAGAAGCGCCGTATCCGCCTGCATCTCTCCGTCGATCTCGATTTCGAGTTTGTCCGCTTCCACCCTCTGTTTCGCCAGCGCGGTGGCGGCGGCGATTTTTACGGCGGCCGGAAGCTGCGAACTGCCTTTCGTCGAGAAACTCAGCATGGCCACGCGCGGCATCAGCCCAGTGAGCTGGCGGCAGATTTTCCCGCTCTCGATCGCGATCATCGCGAGTTGATAAACCGTCGGCTCCGGAATCACTGCGCAATCGGCGAACAGCATCACCCCGTTGTGCCCGTATTTGTCATTCTCGATCTCGACGATCATGCAGCTCGCAATCGTCTGGACGCCCGACAGCGGCTTCACGAGCTGGATCAGCGGTCGCAGCAGCGTGCCCGCATAAACGCTTGCCCCGCCGACAAGCCCGTCCGCCTGTCCGCCCTGGATCATCATCGCGGCGAAATAGTTCGGATTCCGCACGATCTCCTCAGCGCTCGCCCGTCCGAGGTTGCGATAGCGCTTCAGCTTTTCCAGGCGCTCGCAAAAGACCGGCAGATCCTCGGCTGTCGCGGGATTGATGACGCCGATGCGGTGCATGTCGATGCTGTATTTCGCGGCGGTCTGCTCGATCTCCTTTTCGTTCCCGAGCAGAATCGGCGCGCCCAATTTCAACTTGGCGAAACGCGCCGCTGCTTGCAGGACGCGCGGCTCGGTGCCTTCCGGAAATACGATTCTTTTCGGATGGCGCTGCAATTTTTCGAAGACGGACTCGATGAATTTCATACGCGATGACTACGTTGAAAGTTTTGCCCCCGCGAGACAAGGGCAAAGAAAGTTGAGAGTTGAGAGTTTGGGGCTGAGAGATTACGAGATCACGTCACACCTCCCGTTTTGAAACCTCTCAACTCTCAACTCTCAACTCTCCACCTCAGCGACTACCACATGCACACGCCGCTGTGCCACCACGCGACCGGCCTGCCTGTCGAGTATGTGCAGGCCGCGATCGACCTCGGCCTCGGCGAGATCGGTTTCGCCGATCACAACCCGATGCCCGGGCAGTTCGACGACTGGCGCATGAGCCTCGCCGAACTGCCGCGTTATTTCGAAATGGTCGGGGAAGCGCGCGCAAAATTCCCGTCGTTCCCGGTCCGGCTCGGGCTCGAGTGCGACTTCATCGCCGGCCAGGAGGCCTGGATCGAGAAACTCGCCGGCATGGCCGGGTGGGACTACCTCATCGGCAGCGTCCACTATATCGCGCCCGGCTGGGACGTGGACAATCCGCGATTGATCCACCGCTTCAAGGAACATCCGGTCGCGGAAATCTGGGAGTTGTATTGGAAGGCCTTCGAGCAGTGCATCCGCAGCGGGCTCTTCGATTTCGTCGCCCATCCCGATCTCGTGAAAAAATTCGGCTTCAGGCCCGAAGGCGACCTGCGGAAATACTACGAGCCAAGCATCGCGGCGGCGGCGGAGAAAAACATGGCCATCGAAATCAACACCGCCGGTCTGCGCAAACCGGTCGGCGAGATGTATCCGAGTCCCGAGTTCCTGCGGATGGCCCGCGAGGCCGGCATCCCGCTGCTCATCAACTCCGACGCCCACGCGCCGGAGGAGGTAGGCGCGGATTTCGACGCAGCGGTTGCAATGGCGAAGGAAGCCGGATACCGCGAGACCGTGCGTTTCCAAAAGCGCCAGCGCACGACGGTGCCGTTGGATTAAACCGCCGAGGCGCCGAGGATTTCAGGAAAATCGGGGCCGCGCGCGCCGGGTAGCACAGGCGTCCCGCCTGTTGGTTTAGGCGTCCTCGCCGAAACGAACTTTCAAGAGCCGTCGTATAGATCCGAGATGGCCTTTTGAAATTCACCGCTCCACAAAAAGTTCGCGACAGCGGGGACGCCGTCGCCAACAGGCGGGACGCCTGTGCCACCTGGAGCGTGCATCGCAACGTGCTTCCAAATCCCCGCGCCTCCGCGCCTCGGCGGTTCATATTCCCCGCCGCCAAAATTGTCTTGGTAACTTTTCGCCGCCGAAACTAGATTGCGTTCCTTTTTATGGCCGAAGAATCGCAACGCAAAACCCTCGAACAACGCGCCCAGATGTCAGACATCGAGCGCCTCCGCCACTCCTGCGCCCATGTGCTCGCGACGGCCATTCTGCGCTTATGGCCCGAGGCGCAGTTTGCCGCGGGGCCGCCCGTCGAGAACGGCTTTTACTACGACGTCGAACTGCCGCATCGGATTTCGCCCGAGGATTTCCCGCGTATCGAGGAGGAGATGAAGAAAGAGATCAAGGCCAACCACGTCTTCCAGCGGCAGGTCGTGAACCGCTACGAGGCGCTCGAAATGGCGACCAAGGGCCGGCTCGGCGCGCTGGGGGATCGTCCGGAACGCAGCAAGTTCAAGCTCGACATCATCGAGGGCATCCCGGAGCACGAGGAAATCTCGCTTTTCCAAAACGGCGACTTCATCGACCTCTGTGCCGGGCCGCACGTCATGCGCACCGGCAACATCGGCGCGTTCAAGCTCACCAGCGTCGCCAGCGCCTACTACAAGGGCGACGAGAAAAACCCGCAGCTTCAGCGCATCTACGGCACGGCCTTCAAGAACAAGACGCAGCTCGACGAGTATTTCACGATGCTCGAGGAGGCGAAAAGGCGCGACCACCGCAAGCTCGGGCGCGAGCTGGAGTTGTTCTGCTTCGACGAAGATGTCGGTCCCGGCCTGCCGCTCTGGCTGCCGCGCGGCACGGTGCTGGTCGAGGAGCTGGAAAAGCTGGCGAAGGAAACCGAGTTCGCCGCCGGCTACGAGCGTGTCCGCACCCCGCATCTCGCGCGCGAGAACCTGTATCTCACCAGCGGGCACCTGCCTTACTACGCGGAGTCGATGTTTCCACCGATGATCTTGGATGAAGGCACCGCCTCAGAGGATCGGGTAGCGCACGCGCCCTCGCGTGTTGTTTCCGGCGCCCCCGCCGGAAACCTGGGCGGTGCGACCTACTCAAAACGCCGCCTCCCTCACTTCGAGCGTCCTTGGGGAAAATACGCCGTCACCTTCACCACTCACGAGAAACGCGCGCTGGCACCCGAAGAACGTGACATCGTCCTTCAAAGCATGCTCTACGCGCACGAACACGGCCAATACGAACTCTTCGCCGCCTGCGTGATGCCCGATCATGTGCATCTGCTTTTCGAGCCGCAGATCAAGGAAGACGACCACGAGGGCAACCCGGTGTTCTTTTCACTCAGCGAAATCCTTCAAGGCATCAAATCCAGCACCGCGCATCGCATCAATAAGTTGTCTGGGCGAAAGGGCGAAGCCGTATGGGAAAAGGAATGGTTTGACCGGCTGATACGTTCGGATGAAGACCTCGTGGAAAAATTTCACTACATCTGTGAGAACCCATGGAACTCCGCAGTGGTCGGGCCGGATGAGGACTATGCCTGGCTGTGGACGCCGCACGAGGCTTCGGCGGGGGCGCCGAAGCCAGCACGCGAGGCGCGTGCGCTACCCGATCGCCCGCCGGGCGAGCGCTACTACCTCAAAGCCATGAACTGCCCGCACCACCACAAGCTCTTCGGAGCGGTGCCGCGCAGTTATCGCGACCTGCCGTTGCGGCTTGCGGAATACGGCACCTGCTACCGCTACGAGCAGAGCGGCGAGTTGTTCGGCCTGATGCGCGTGCGCTCGATGCAGATGAACGACGCCCACATTTACTGCACCGAGGAACAGTTCGAGGATGAGTTCCGCGCCGTGAACGAGATGTATCTGAAGTATTTCAAAATCTTCGGCATCGACAAATACGTCATGCGCTTCTCGACCCACGACCCGTCCAAGCTCGGCCAGAAATTTGTAGATCACTCCGAGCTATGGCTCAAAACCGAGGACATGGTGCGCGGCGTCCTTCAGCGCAGCGGCATCAACTTCGTCGAGGTGCCCAACGAAGCCGCGTTCTACGGCCCGAAGATCGACGTGCAGGTCTGGAGCGCGATCGGTCGCGAGTTCACCATCGCCACCAACCAGGTCGATTTCGCCGTGCCCGCGCGGTTCGGCTTGAAATACAAAACCAAGGACAACACCGAAGCCACGCCTCTCTGCATCCACCGCGCGCCGCTCGGCACGCATGAGCGGTTCATCGGTTTCCTCATCGAGCATTACGCCGGCAACTTCCCGCTCTGGCTCGCGCCGGAACAGGTGCGCCTGCTTCCATTCGGCGACGAGGAGCCGCTGGTGAATTACGCCCGCGAAATTCTCAACGAACTCCGCGCCCAGGGCGTCCGCGCCACGCTCGACGCCAGCAGCGAGCACATCAAAGCGAAAATCTCCGCCGCCGAGACGATGAAAGTCCATACCATGCTCGTCATCGGCAACCGCGACCTCGAAGCCGGCAACGTCAGCGTCCGCATCCACGGCAAAGGCAACCTCGGCGCGAAAGCCGCGCGGGGAAGTCGTGGCGGACATCCTCGCGGCGATCAAGGAACGGCGTGGATGAGCAGGCACGAGAAACTGTTGGGACGCCTTCGCGACCCGCAGCGTGATGCGGCGTGGGACTTTGCCGAACTCTGCCAGTTGCTCCAGCGATTGGGATTTGAAATGCGTATCGCCGGGAGCCATCATTTTTTCCGAAAGCCCGGCGTTAACGAATCCATCAACTTGCAACCGCATGGTGGAAAAGCTAAGGGTTACCAAGTTCGTCAAGCGCGCAAGGTGCTTCAAAACAACCAGCTATTATGAATAACAAATTTGAAGTGGTCGTTTATTGGAGCGAGCAAGACGGTCATTTCCTCGCCGAGGTGCCTGAGCTGCCGAACATCATCACCGACGGCGCAACGCGAACCGAAGCGCTGCGCAACGCCGAGGAAATGATCGACGCCTATCTACAGGTTGCGCATGAAGCATCATGGCCGATTCCCGAGCCGAAAGGACGTCTCGCATTTGCGTGAGGCTCTAATCAAGCATTGCATCCACGGCAAAGGCAACCTCGGCGCAAAACCGCGCGGGGAAGTCGTGGCGGACATCCTCGCCGCGATCAAGGAGCGGCGGGCGTAGCGAATGAATCCCGCGAGGCTCACGATCGTCGTCTTCATGGCGCTCGGGTTGTGGGCGTCGCACGCTTTTGCCGCTCCCGATCCTTTTCTCAAGGCCGCCGGCCATGAGATGAGGAACGCGCACGGGAAGGGCGATGTCGTGACGTTGCGCGGGGTGAATCTCGGGGGATGGCTGGTGTTCGAGCCGTGGCAGACACCGATGGACGCGGGCGGGTTGAAGGACGACTGGTCGGCTCGCGAAGTTCTCGCTCAGCGTTTCGGCGCGGAGACGCGCGACCGCCTGCTCGCTGCCTATCAGAACGCGTGGATCACCGAGCGCGACTTCGACCTGATCGCTGCGGCGGGGTTCAACGTGATCCGGCTGCCGTTTTGGTATCTGAACTTGCAGGACGAGGAGGGCAAATGGCGCGGCGATGCTTTCGCGCGGATTGACTGGGCCGTGGCGCAGGCTTGGAAGCGTGGGATTTACACCATCCTCGATCTGCACGGCGCACCGGGCGGTCAAAGCAACGGAGTGAGCACAGGGCGAAGCCGCAAGAAAAAGGAGGACGGAATCGAGGCGGATTTTTGGACGAATGAAGCGCAACTCCGGCGAACCACGGAACTCTGGCGGCGCGTCGCCGCACATTACAAGGGCAACCCGGCGGTGGCCGCATACGACCTGCTCAACGAGCCGTTCGGCGCGCCGGGCCGCGATGCGTTGTGGGCCGTCTATGACCGGCTTTACAAAGCCGTGCGCGAGATCGATCCCGACCACACGATCAGTGTCGAGGGATGCTGGGGTGGCTGGGTGGATGGCCGCTATCAGGGCTGGGGCTGGGACTCTCTGCCGCCGCCGGACAAATTCGGATGGACGAACATGCTCTACCAGCAACACAGCTACCAGTGGGCGTGGAACGATCTCGAAAAACAGAAGCGCAACATCGACAGCGACGTCGCCGACTGGAAGCGGCACCACACGTGGAACGTGCCGTGTTTCATCGGCGAGTTCAATTGCATGGCCCGCGAAGAGGCCTGGAGCTATGCCGCCGCCCAGTTCGCGGCCAACGGCATGAACTGGGCGATGTGGACCTACAAAGCCACGCACGGCAGCGGCTCGGATAGCTGGGGCTTTTACAATCCTCGAAAACCCTTTCCACCAAAGCCCGATTTGCGAAAGGACTCCGCGGAAGCCATTCGCGAGAAATGGTCGCAATGGACGACGGAGAACTTTGCGATCAACCCAATGCTCCAGCGCACGCTCTCCACGCCGCCGCATTGAGCCATCGACATGCGCGGTTTTTTATGCACCCTGCAACCATGCCGCCGTCGCACGTCAACCAACGCATTTCGGGGCCGGAGAAAGCCCGTCCGGCGTTCCACGGCAGAGGCAACCTCGCGGCGATCAAGGAACGGCGCGCGTAACATTTTTCAACCATGAGCAAAGCAGATTCCAAACATCGTCCGTGCCCCGCCGCAGGCCGTGAGATTTCATCGGCTGAATGCGGAGAGAACCGCGCCAGCAAATACGCCTGCCCGGCGGACTGTCCGTTCAATCCGTGGTCGGCGGCCAATTACGAGCGGGCGATGGAGATCCAGGACAGCCTGGACGGTAAATTGATGCGGCAGCTAGCCGACGAAGCGCGCAAAGACCCGAGGCTTCGCACGGAGATCGACAACATTCTGAACGCGAGCGACGTCGCAAAGCAGCGGTTTTTTGTGACGAAATTTTATCGTGAACGCGATGCCGCCGGGCACACGTTCGGCGCGCGAATGCTGCTGCATCGGGCAAGGGATTTGAAGAACGACGAGCGGTTTCTCCTGGCCAGCATGGCAAAGATGCGCCCGGCTTTGATCGAGGTTCACGAGGTGATCGGCGACGAGGAGTGCCGGGCGGTGGATTTGCTCGATCCGAGCGGTGCGAGTTTCGTGATTCACGACCGTTCGCTCGCGTCACGAGCGGTGCGCTTTTCGCAGTGTGTTCTCTGGATTTTCGCAATGCCGCATTACCACCGGGTGCATGGAGCCGGAGCGGAAATGATCGAGGTCAGCGGCCTCGACGCTCCCGACGTGCTGCGCGAAGTGGTGAGCCATATCGGTGGCCCGGGCGAAGACAACGAAGCGCTTCGTGAATGGCTGGCGGATCACCTGGATCGCGTAGCCAAAGCCTTCGAGGCTACGTCCGCCGCAATGAACCGGCGCATGTTTGAGACGCTCGATGCGAAATTCTGCCGCGCCACCTACCGCTTGCGCGGAGCCCTGCCGTCTGTCCAGCGGCAATTGAGAGGACATCCGGCGGTCGATGCCGGCCAGTTGTCGGAGGACGAAACCGCCGAAGGATTCATCGAGTGCTGCGACTGGTTCGACGAGCCGCGCGCGATGGAGGAAGGCCAGATCGGGCTTCCCTTGGAGTCGCCCGCAGGCGCGAACATCGGCCGGCCTCTGCTGGGAAGAGTCTTGATCGCCCACGACAAACTTCGCATCGAGGCGAGTTCCGCCGCGAGGTATCAATCCCTGCGCGCCCAGTTTGAAAAGCGCGTTGGCTCACTGGTCGAGTTCGCGGCCGAGCGGATTGAAGACATGGCTGCCGGGCCTCTTCAAGGCGCGCCAGCCTTCGACGCCTCCCTGGTTTCCCCGCGCCTTCTGGAACGGGCTCCCCGCATCATGATGACAGCTTCCAGTCTGCAGCAGGAAGTTCCGGTTGAATTGTCCAAAGAGGAAGCCGGCGAAATGATGATGCGACGGCATCATGAAGGCTGGCTCGACAATTCCCTTCCTGCCTTCAACGGCCTGACACCGCGTCAGGCCGCTGCGGACCCGGCGCACCGGGCCGGGTTGTTGACGATGGTAAAAGGCATCGTCCGACGCCATGACCGGAACAACCTCGGCTCCGGACGCAACGACGACATCAACTGGCTGGTGCGCGCACTGGGGCTCAGCGAAATCCTTTTCGAGCCGCCACCACCGCGCAAGCCGCCTGAGCAGGAGGATGACGGGGAGTGGGATGACGAACCCGAATACGCGCCGGCACCCCCATTGCCGCCCGGTCCGTTTTCCGAAGCCGAGATCGACGAACGAATGCTCGCCGTCGCAAGGATCCTGCCCTCGCCCGAGGACATCCTGTATGAATTCGAATCGGTCGCGCCGGAAGCGCTTGATGCGCTCGACACGGTGGCAGAGGAACTTCCCGAAGCCGCCGATTTCGCGCTCGTCTCGCTCATGGCCACCTGCTGGTTCATTTTCTTCCCGCCAGGGACGCGCCCCTCTGGGTTCAGTGAGGAAAATTTCGAACGGCACGTGGATCTTGAAATCGATAAACTCAAAGCGGTGACTTCGCAGGGTAAGGAGGCAATCTCGGAATATCTGCAATCCGGCCCCCAACCGGCGCTGACCGCCCTGTTCTCGACGTTCGTCTTTGAACTTTCCATGAAGGGCCCGAAGAAAGATCGCCTCCCGCCGGAGTTAGCGCCATTCGTGCTGGCAATCCTGATGGCGTTCATCAACGAGCTGGACCGGATTGCCCGCTGAAGACGCGGCGCCGCGATCAGGCCAGGCCGCCGGTTTCATTCCGCAAACAGGAACCGGAAATCATCGAGCGTCAGGGTGCGCGTGAAGTTTTCCTCGCCGAGGATGTCTTCGGCCAGCGCTCGCTTCTGCTTCTGCAGGAGACGGATTTTCTCCTCGATGCTTTCTTTCACGAGCAGGCGGTAGGCGATGACGTGGCTGGTCTGGCCGATGCGGTGGGTGCGGTCGATGGCCTGGTTTTCGACGGCGGGATTCCACCACGGGTCGTAAAGCACGACGTAGCTCGCGGCGGTGAGGTTCAGGCCGAAGCCGCCGGCGCGCAGGGAAATGAGGAACACCGCCGAGCCTTCCGTGGTCTGGAAATCCTTCACGAGCGCGCCGCGATCCTCGGTCTGGCCGGTGAGGAGGAACTGCTTCCACTCGCGCTTCGTGACTTCGGCACGGATGATCGAGAGCATTTCGACGAACTGCGAAAAGACGAGCACCTTGTGGCCTTCCTCGACGAGCGGTTCGAGGAGGTCGAACAGCGCGTTGAACTTCGCGCTTTCGGCGTCGGCGGATTTCTCGCTGACGAGGGCCGGGTGACAGCAGATCTGGCGCAGCCGCAGGAGCGAGGTGAGGATGTTGAAGCGTTGTTTGTCGAGGTCGGCTTTTGTTTCGAGTCCCAGGAGCGCGGCGCGGGCGCGCTTCAACTCCGCTCGGTAGAGCGTGGCTTGCGGACCTTCGATCTCGCAGTGCAAATCCTCCTCGATCCGGTCGGGCAAATCTTTTGCCACTTCGTTCTTCGTGCGCCGGAGCACGAACGGCCGCACGCGCGCGGCGAGCCGGCGGCGGGCGAACGGGTCGGAGCGCTGGTCGAATGACTTGTTGAACGCAGCGCGCGGACCGAGCACGCCGGGCATCGCGAACGTCATGATGCTCCACAAATCGAGCAGCCGGTTTTCGATCGGCGTGCCGCTGAGGGCCAGCCTCTGCCCAGCGCGCAGGCTCATCGCGGCGCGCGCGGTCTGCGACTCCGGGTTCTTGATGTATTGCGCCTCGTCGAGGATCACCGCGTGCCAGGTCGCCGCGTTCAGCGGTTTTTCGAGGAGGCGGAGCTGGGTGTAGTTCACGACGATGACATCGGATTCCGCCCGCGCCTTTTCGAGCGCGGCGGCCTCGCGGACGCGCTTTGGGAGCAGGCAGACGCGGAGTTCCGGCGCAAATCGAGCGGCCTCGGACACCCAGTTTTCCGTCACGCTTTTGGGACAAACGACGAGAGTCGGCATGGCCTTGAAGTCGGGTTGCTCGCGGAGCCAGAGCAGCCACGCGAGCGCCTGCACGGTTTTGCCGAGACCCATGTCGTCGGCAAGAATGCCGCCAAAACGGTTCGCCGAAAGGTAGGCGAGAAAATGGAATCCCTCGACCTGATAAGGGCGCAACTCGGCAACCAAAGCCAGCGGGCAGGGCGGGAACGACGCGCGTCTGGATTTCCCCGGCACGCCGCGCGATGGCCTTCACCTGCTCGTTGGGGAGCAGGCGGGTTGCGGCCTTTTTGCCGGCAAGCTGGAGCGCATGGAGCCGCTGCGGTTCGCTGGAAAAATCGCGCGCGCTCAATCCCAGATCGGCAAGCTCCTTTTCATCCTCCTCGCTGAGCTCGAACTGAAGGCGCTTCCAGCCTTTGGTGCCGAGGCGCACGAAACCGCCGCGCGCGTCGAGCAGCGCGCGCAGTTCTTTTTGCGTGAGCGTCGTGTCGGCGACATTGAGCGCGACGCGGAGATCGAACCAGTCGATCCCTGCTTCCTCGACATCGAGTTTCACCTGCGCCGCGATCGGGTCGTCGCGGAATGAGGCAAGCAGCGGGTCGAGTTCGACATCGACCCCCTGCGGCACTGCGGCGAGCCACTCGGCAAACTGCGCGGGAAACGGCTTGCCGATCGTCCGGTGCCATCGGTTGTCGTAGGAATCCCAGTTCACCCGCAGCGATTCGATGAGCGCCGGCGCGTGACGCAGCGACGCGCGTTCGTAACGCACCAGCTCGCCCGGCTTTGCCTCCGGGTGGTTGCGAAGTTTCCAGCCCTCGCGCCCAAAGTGATCGAATGCGACGCCCGGTTCGGATTCCGCGCTGACCTTGACGATGAGGCGCTCGCCTTCGCTGAAGCTGTTCTTTTCCACCCCGCAGCGAAACACGAGGCGCAGTCGCACCGTGCGAATGCGATCGGCGATGCGCGGCGGCGGCGGGATTGTGAGCCTGTCGAGCAACGCCACCCCGTCGCTCGTTTCAAGCGCTTCCGCCGGGATCTTCACCGGACCTTGTTGCGCTTGCAGACTCGCCATCGGCGGGCCGGGCAGGATCGAGTCGCTCGTCACGTAGAGCGACGGCGCACCATCGATGATCGTGAGCGCGGGCGGCGGCGCGG
Organism: uncultured Verrucomicrobiae bacterium; assembly: GCA_963751395.1. Taxonomy (GTDB): domain Bacteria; phylum Verrucomicrobiota; class Verrucomicrobiia; order Chthoniobacterales; family Chthoniobacteraceae; genus CAVVUC01. The sequence goes on from CAVVUC010000003.1 coordinate 410,006, forward strand.
AGCCATCCGGCAGAACCAGCGTCAGCTTGTAGTCGCCGGATTCCGACGCCGCCGGATCGACGCGCCAGCTCAGCGTCTGCTCGGCACGGCGCAACGGGGTGCCCTCTGGGCCGACGACGCGATCCTCGAATCCCGGCAGGCGGAGCAACTGATTGAGCACGCGGATTGTGTCCGGTTTGCCATGCTCGTGGAGCGGACTGCTGCCATAGCCGGTGTTGAAAACACGCCAGACCGCGAGCGACTCCGGGTCGAACGAAAGATCGCCGCGCTGGCCGGCGATGAGGAGCTGGTTGTAGGGGGTTTGTTTGACGGGGAAAAATCATTCGCGCCCGCTTTGCGCCACTCAAGCTGGGCGCCTTTCTCGTTGAGCCGCACACGCAGTTCGGCCGTCTCGGGAGCGGCGGTTTCCTGGCTGCCGGCGTTCTGTTGCAGCCAGTCGCGCCATCGTTCGATGTTCTCGCGCCGCTCCCATGACGAGACGAGCGCATCGACCTCGGTCTGATCGGTGGCATTCAGAAGGGCGGCGGGGCAGCTCCACTTGTTCCGGCGCAACAGCGCGACGATATACAACCACGCCTCCCACGGGGAGTGCGGCTGAGTGGGCCAGAACTCGATGGTGTTCCAGCCCCAACTGCTCCTGCGTCCGGTGATCCTGTCGAGCAGGTTTTCGGCGATGAACTTCGACGTCCTGTGATTCGTGTAAATCTCGTCCACCGCAGTGGCCGCGCGTTTCTCCTCCGGCGTGAGCTTTCTCCCGAAGCGCTGGGCGATCAGTGCGGAAAACGTCTCGTTGTCGGTTTCCAGAGACGCAATGCTCCTCGCGTCCGCGGCTTTCTGCGGCTCCGGCTTCGCGTCCGCTCTGGACGCCTCCATGACCGCCAGCATCGCAGCGCAGCAGTGTTTACAATCGAATGCCACCGGGCAACTGCACACGCCGTCCCACCCGCCCTCCTCGAAATCCATCTCGACCCTGTAACGCCCGGTCCCTTTCACGCTGGCGTAAAAACCGTCTCCGCTCACCGCCGGTTCGATTTTCAACACCCGGCCCTGTCGCAAATAACTCCTGCCGCGCTGAAGCGTGTTTTTATCCAACGAGTCGAGATAGCTTTGGGCGGCTTCTAGTTGGTCTGGAGTGAGCTGGACGTCCATGAATTAAGAGGGCGTGTATCGTCGTTCCACCGCCGGATTCATGCAAGCACGCCGCGAAAAATTCTCGCGGCGATCACGCGAAGCGCGGTCGGATCAAGCGCTGGCACGAACACGACCAGAGGAATCAGGACGGCGTGCTCCGTCACACGTCCCTCATCGTGGATTCGATGAAACTGGTGCGGGCGTCCGCAGCGAGGCGACTGTGGCAGACGCCGCCAGGAAATAGAGCGGGATCATTGCGTAGCAATAGCGCGAGCCACCCAGAGGAACCTGAAAAGCCGTCGCCATGTTCACTGCAACTGGCAGCAGGAAGATGAGTCCTGTCAATCGCCGCTTCACCACCAACACGCCCATGCCGGCCACGCCAAGCAGCGCCCAGATGTCCGGCGGCAGGAGGCTCAGGAAAAATGGGTCGCGCCAATGATGGGAGAGGGTCGATAAGTGGGGTGTCAGGAAACGGCGCATCTGATCCTGTGCCTTCTCCGCAAAAGGAACGTCGGGCCTCGGAGTTCCAAAGAACTCAGGCATCCTCTCGTCGGTCGGTGAATCCGTGGCCCACGACAGGTAGCGGTAATGACGGATCTGGTGCTTGCGCTGTTTCGGGAGCGAGTAGAATTGATAGACTTTCTCCTTTGAAGAACCCGCGAATGCGAGCCAACTGAAGCCGCTTGCTGCGAATCCGCACCGAACCCGGGTCAGGAAAACTTCCATGCGATCGTTCAGCAGCCGGTTTGCGATCGCACTGACACGCTTCTGCACATCGCGGGGCGTCAACCCCTGTGTCATCCAGAACTCACCAATGGCAGCGGCTTGGTTATAGTCCAGGCCATCATGGATCGCTTTGCTGGCGGGAAGATCGGGCGGAAACGGGATCGAGTCGAGATAAGCGCTTGCTTTTTCGGTGGGCCGAAAATTGGCCCAGATCGCACACACCAGTCTATTGGTGCCGAGCCCGGGCATAAAAAACCTGCCGGTTAATGCATACCGGTAAATTGGGAAAGCAGTTGCTGACAACAGAGCCACGGCCAGCAAACATACCCACGCCCTTTTCGGCACAACCGGGCGACGCTCGAACAGTGCGACCGCTCCCATGGCGACCATGAATGCACCGAAATAACTACGGAACTGGGTTTCCAGGAAGATGACACAGATCAATCCGCAGAACCTGACCAGCGAGAATGAGGCATCCTTCTCACTTTGTCTGAGGCAGATTCCAAGACCGATTAACAAGAGTGAACTGGAGATGGACTCGGTAAGAAGACTGTTGTGCAAGGCCTGGTAGAAAGGCAGCAGACAAAGGAGCGCGCATGCCGCCAGGTGAAGGTTTGATGGCCACCGGCGATAAATGGCGTCAAAAGCATAGCATAGCGCGAACGCCGCCAACCCGTGCTGGAACACCGCAAGCACAGGCCATTGCCAGTAGTCCGGGAGCATTGAAAGCAGGTTCCAGACGAAAGGAAGTCCCGCGCCAAGGTGGGAGTAAATAAAGGTGCCCTTGACGTTGTAGAATCCCTTGAGGGTGTCCGCGTCTGCAATGCAATTTCCAAGGCTTACAAAAGCGACACAGTCCACCCAGTAAGTCGCTCCGAAGACAATGAGCGCGTAAAGGTGACTAACCAGGATAATGATGGCCAGCCACGTCAGGAATTTGCGATGTGAAAGGTCTAACATCTCATGACGGGCAAGACATGGCCATTAACGGCGAACCGAATAGAAATCCACATACCCCTGCACCTTTCGCGCCTCGTTTTCCAGGTCCTGGCCTTTCAGGATTCTCCCCTCTGGCACGGTCGAGACCGACCAGCCTGCTTTTTCAAAGGACCTGATGAAGTCGATGGGATCGAATCCAGCTTTTGTGAGCCCTTCCGGCCAGTATTCGAAGTAAATGCCCATTCCGGGATTCGCCTCCATGAGCCCGTGCATTCCTTTCAAGACCTCAGGTTCCCAGCCCTGCACATCCATCTTGATGAAGTCGATTGCCTGACCGGAGAACATGTCATCAAGTCGCGCCACATCGACCTTTACGCCCTGGCCTTCCTGGGTGTCGGGAGACAAACGATTGTCTCCCCGGTTAAAGAGACCTTTGCAGAGAACCCGTGACTCCGTTTTTGAACCCAGCGCCTTCTGATAGGTGTTGATGTTATCGGCGCCGTTGTCGCTTGCATTGCGACTCAATGCTTCAAACAGTTCCGGGTCGGGCTCGAAGGAAAACACCTTGCCCGACGGCCCGACGAGCCTTGAGAACAACAGGCTGTAAAGGCCGATGTTGGCTCCTGCCTCGACCACTGTCATTCCGGGGGTGATGCGGCTTTGAAAGAAACCTAGCTGCTCCGCACCCATGCGGCCCCATCGATGAAGCGTCAGATACAATAACCGGTCGAAGGTGCATGCCGTGATGGGCTGTCCCCATACGTTCAGGGTGCGATGCCAGATCGGGTTTCGATTGAACGCGGTGATCAGCCTATGCATGAACATGGCTAGGTGAACCTAAGTTTTCTGGCTGCGAACAGAACCATTTTGAGCAACAGCCAGCCGTGACTCCATCGCTTGATGTTCGTCTCGCCGTAGGTGCGGTCGCGATAGCGGATCGGGATGTCGGCAATCTTCAAGTTGAGCTTGTCGGCCCCGAAGAGCAGATCGAAATCGCCGAAGGGGTCGAAGTCGCCGAAGTAAGCGCGGTTCCGGGCGATATTCTCATAGTCCTCGCGAAACATGACCTTGGTTCCGCAAAGCGTGTCCTTCACCGATTGCAGGAGCAGCCAGCTGAAGATGACGCCGAAGGCCTTGTTGGCGCACAGGTTGAGAAACTGCATCGCCTCGCTTTCCATCGGATAAACCAGGCGCACGCCATTCGCAAACTCGCCATGACGCGATGCCACGGCTTCGTAGAACTTGGGCAGTTCCTCAGCCGGCATCGTCAGGTCGGCATCAAGGATCATCAGGATTTCGCCGGTCGCAGCCGCAAATCCTTCCCGCACCGCGTTGCCTTTGCCCTTCCCGCTTTGCTGCATGACTTTGATATTGCGCGAAGGAAAGCGCGCAGGTGCCTCCTTGATTTTCTCCCAGGTGTTGTCGGTTGAGTTTCCTTCAACAAAAACGATCTCGGTTCCAAGTCCCATCTCAGGCATCCGCTCGACGATCGCCTCGATGTTTCCCGCTTCGTTGCGGGCCGGAACGATCACAGAAACGGAGTAATCGCCTGTCTTGCCCGGTGGCCGGGGACGGGCCACGCAGAAGCAGGTGAGGCAGAACCATGAAAGCACGGGTGCGAGCATTTTATTCAAAACCAGATGCACTCCTGGCAGGGGAAGCGGAAAAAGGATGCGCGGCTGAATCTTGACCACCTGCCAGTCAGCAAGCTCCAGCATATTCTGGACGTCTGCGACACCGAGCCAGTTCGCCGGCGGCGTCCGTCCGCGGAGTCCGAGCCAGGTGGCCAGTTCCAAGAGCGGACGCCAGAGCGCGCTGTAAAAATTCATGACCACGCGCGTGCCGGGGTGGGAAACTGTCTGCGCGGATTGGAAAAGCCTCTGCACATCGGCGGCGAGATTCACCGTTTCGGAGAGAAGAATGTAATCGAACTTGCGATCCAGTGGCAGCGTCTCGCCGGCTGCAACGATGAACTGACCGTGCGGAACCCGGTTCCGGGCGCGTGCGATTTGATTGGTGGAAACATCGATGCCCGTGACGTCGCGATTGGGCAGAAGGCTGAGAAGTTCCCCGCCGCCGCACCCGACTTCCAGAATCGAGGCGCTCTGAGGGATCGTCAGCGCGTAATACTGGGCCAGCAAACGCCGGTATTGCCATCCGGTCCAGGCCGGTTCAGGAGCAGAATCGTAGAAGCGCTCGACCACTTCCAAATGCTCGCGGGTGAGCTGGGGAAGTTCAGGCGTTGGGGCTGGCATTTTTTTCGAGGACAACAAGCATTCGTGTGGAAAAGAGCGACGGAAATGGCGTCAGCATTTTCTCCACAAATCTGACGACGGGAAGAAAATTGCGCGGGTAAAGTTGTGGTCCGCGGAACCCTCCGGACCCCACGTAAGCCAGCGACGGGAAATGGGCGGTCTCGACCACAGTCCAGTCATTCAGCTCCGCCCGGTCTTCACCACGGCCGAAAATCCGCGCGCAATTACCCTGGGCGGCATAGTAATTTTGGGCTCCGGGATCGAAGCCCGATGGAGGATTCCATGTGATCTCCTCGCGCAAACGCAAAGGCTCGTGGTGGAACAAGCCGTAGATGAACCGGCCCAGCAGACTCATGTCCGGCTCCAATAAAATGACGCGCCCCCGCGGACGCAGCACGCGGTGCATTTCACGCAGGGCCGCACCGGGATATTGAAGGTGGTGCCAGACGTCGAAGAGAACGAACGCCGCAGCCGATTCATCCGCGAAACTGAGCGCATAAATGTTCTCCACGCGATCGAGCCACGGATTGGGAAACAAATCCGTCGTGATGCAATCGGGAATCCATTTCTTCACGTTGCCCATTCCGGATCCGCTCTCGACGATCAATCCCGGCACCGAGCGATCAATGCGCGCCGCAATCTGGCCATACAGTTCGCCATAGACCTCCTGAAGCAGCGGCTTGGCTTCCCATAACCGCACGTTCTGTTCGATCTCGGCATTGTGCTGGTCGATGGGGACAGCGCCCGATCCGGCATTGGCGGCGGAGGATGGCTTCATCGCACCGGGCATTAACCAGCGATCTTCGCAAGCACGTTGATGCCGCCGTTCCTGGGAATGATCGCCTCGAGCGAATCTGCATCGGAAGGCAGCGCAGCCCCTTTGAAGCTCCAAAAGCGATAGCCGAGGCCGGTGAGCGTCCCGATCAAATCGGCGAATGAATGGTGGTGCTCGGCACAGACGCACGGGCACAGCTCGATCAAGATCGGCGGGCGGAATCTCTTCAGCGTCTCGCGCCCGCCACGAAGCACGACGAGTTCATGGCCGTCCACATCCAGCTTGATGAAATCAATTTTTTCGAGCGCGAGTTCCGACACCACCTCGTCCAGCGTGCGGCTCCGCGCCCCCTGCGTGCTCTGCAACTTGCCGAGGTGCTCCGCATGCAGGCCCTCTTCAGGTTCGAGCGGCCAGCTTGAGTAAATCCCCGCCGGCACTTCTGGATTGGCGGTGTCTGTGAGCAGGATCTGCCGGGCCGCCGTCACCGCGTTCAGTTCAGGATTGAGCGCGAGATTGGCGGAGAGTTTTCGGAACGCGTAGTCGGTTGGCTCGAATGCAAACACGCGTCCCGCTTTTCCCACCGCCCGCGCAAAGTGCAGGGTGTGCGCGCCAATGTTTGCCCCGATGTCCAGAACCACGTCGCCCGGTTTGATGAGGCTTTTGTAGAAGCGAACCGTGTCCGGCTCGAACGCGCCGAGCAGGTAAATGGAGAAGTCGATGCCTTCGTTCAAATCGAGATTCCAGTGAAGCCCGCCCCGGTCGATCCTGCTGGACATTGGCATCCTGCAGAGTTGACGCAAGCTCCGGACGGCCCGATTCGCGATGCGCGCTAGGCCAATTTTTTGCCGGGTATTGAGAAAATCCATCGCGCGGATTCTAGGCTTGAGACCTCGAAATGCAATCTGACAGTTCCCGCAACGCACCCGCAGATTGTCTAGCGAAAAGGCTCGACGGCGGAATCGGAGGAACAAAACCATGCGCCGGATGGGCTGACCGGCCTCCGAGACCAGAGGCACCCTTCATTATCAACCACCTCTACGAAGACGCGAGATGAGGTCCGAAGTCATCCGCGAGTCAACTCTCGCTTGTCGAACCACAGCGCGACGTGATAGCTCTTACCGCCATGGCCCGATGCATTGCCGACAGTCTCTATTGGAAGCCACTTTGGAAAAAGTATCGGACTTCACCGAGCATCGCCTTGTGCCGCGTTCCGGAGATCGAGGACGCTTCCCAACTCAAGCTCACGGGAGAAACGCTCGACCACTGCTGCGGCGACGCAGTTTTTGCGAGCCTCACGTGGCCGGAGCAGCGATTCACCGCCGGTTGCGACATTAACAAAAAGTCGCTCGATAAAGCCGCCGTGCTCGGGAAACATGCGCGGCTGGACGCATGCGACGCCGGCCAGCGCCTGCCCTACGACGACGCGCGCTTCGATCTGGTCTTCAACAACAGCGCGCTCGAACACATTCCCGATCTCGACACGGCGCTCGCCGAACTCGGCCGCATCACCCGGCCCGGCGGCGAGTTCGCATTTAACGTGTTAAACCACCGCTATTTCGAGTGGTGGCCGCTTGGTGAAACCGAAAAGCGCGACTACCGGGACTGGCAGCCATTTTTCCACGCGCTCAACCTTGCGGAGTGGACCGCTAAACTCCGCAAAGCCGGCTTCGAGATCGCGAGCCTGCACGGTTACTTCGAAAAGGAAGCCGCGCAGGTGCTCGCCACGCTCGACTTCGAATTCTCCGGTTTCTACATCAAAAAGCGCCCGAGCGCCCTGGTCGCAAAGTACCAAAACCGGCCGCGCCTTCAGCCATGGCTTTGGCAGCGCAAGCTCTCGAAGCTCGTGTGGCAATGCGAACCGGACGCGGGCGCCGGATATTTCTTCCGCTGCAAACGCACGTGAGGGGCATGAGGAAAACGATCGAAGTCGCAGGCTGTCCGGTTTGGTTGAGCCACACTGGGGGCGTTAAATAATCCTGCCCGGTCATGGACTTCGCCCCCATCGCCATTTTCTGTTACAACCGCGCGCAGCACCTCGAACGATGCCTGTCGGCTCTGGCGCAAAACGCGCCCGCCGTTGAGAGCGAGCTTTTCATCTTCTGCGACGGCGCGAAATCGGAGGCGTCGGCTGAAGCAGTCGCGGAAACACGGCGCGTGGCTCACAGCGCGACCGGATTCCGGAAGATCCATCTGCGCGAAAGCAGCGCGAACCTGGGTCTGTCACACTCGATCTCCGGCGGGGTGACCGAGCTGTGCGGGCGATTCGGGAAAACGATCGTCGTAGAGGATGACCTGGTCGTTTCACCCACTTTCCTCGATTACATGAACGAATCGCTGCGGCGCTACGAGGGCAACGAGGAGGCGATGCAGATTTCCGGCTACATGTTTCCCATCGACTTCGGCGAACCGCCGCGCGCTTTCTTCCTGCCGCTGACGACGAGTTGGGGATGGGCCACCTGGCAACGGGCTTGGCGGCAGTTTTCCAACGACCCGGCGCGTGTCGATCTCACGACGTTTGATGAGGAAAGCGAACATCGCTTCAACTTCGACGGCAGCTATCCCTACGCGCGCATGCTCCGCGCCCGGATTGCCGGTCTGAACGACTCCTGGGCGATCCTCTGGTGGTGGACAGTTTTCCGGAAAAAGGGACTCGTCCTTTTCCCTTCCCGGTCGCTGGTGTCTAACATCGGGTTCGACGGCTCCGGGACCCATTACAATCGTGCCGGTCTGAAGGGAAGCGCATGGCAGGTTGAGATTTACGACGGCCTGCTACAGCTGCCGGCCTCTGTCCATGCCGACCGGGATGCTTCTGAAATGGTTGCCCGCCACTTTCGTTCCTCGAGGACAAAGAAAGCCGCGCTGAAACGGGATGAGCAGAAACCCGGGCTGAAACGAAAAAACTCCAGTCGTATGAACGCATGGTTTTGGAAAAAGCTCGATCCCGTCTTGAACAGAATCGCGGGTAAAGTGGAGGATCGTCAGCCGCCGAAGAGCAAACCAAAGCCACTGTGCGCGACCATTGATCCTTCGGCGAAAATGCACAAGGAATCCGTGATCCGCAATCTGCTCGGAGATCCCGCAGCGATCGTCGTCGGTCCGCGCAGTCACGTTCGGGGCGAGTTATTGACGTTCTGGAACAAGGGCAGCGTGAAGATCGGCGAATGCACCTACATTGGGGAGGGGTCGCGGATTTGGTCGCAGTGCTCGGTCATGATCGGCAACTACGTGCTTGTCGCGCATTTGGTGGACATCCACGACACCGACAGCCATCCGGTCGGCTTGCAGGCGAGACGCGCCGACACGGAAATCGTTCTTTTCGGCGGCGACTACCCTGCTTCACCGCCGATCGCTTCGTCGCCGGTGGTCATCGAGGACGACGTGTGGATCGGGTTCAAAGCAACCATCCTGAAGGGGGTCCGCGTTGGCCGTGGCGCGATCGTCGCCGCCGGCGCGGTCGTTACGAAAGATGTCCCGGCTTTCACAGTCGTCGCCGGAAATCCCGCGAGAGTGATCCGCGAACTGACCGCTGAGGAAAGGCAGTTCGAATGAGCAAGATCACCTGGGAACAAGCCGTGCGCTGGTATCGCGAGCAGCCTGGCAACGAGCAGGCCGTAAAGGAAAACTTCTTCGATCTGCCTGTCATCGACGCCGCGAAACGTTACGCCGCGAGCGAGGAATTTGCCGAGGTCCTGCGCCTGCTTGGCATGGGACGCGGCCGGCGCTGTCTCGACCTCGGCGCGGGAAATGGGATCGCGAGTTATGCGCTTGCGGTGAACGGCTGGCACGCCGTCGCGCTCGAACCCGATCCGAGCGACGAAGTTGGCGCGGGCGCGATCCGTGCGCTCACGGCGGAATCCGGTCTGCCGATTGAAGTCGTGCAGGAAGTCGGCGAGAAACTCCCCTTCCCGGACGCTTCGTTCGACGCGATCCATGCGCGCCAGGTTCTGCATCACCTCTCCGATCTCGATCAGGGTGTGAAGGAACTCACGCGCGTCTTGAAGCGCGGCGGAAAAATTCTCACGACGCGCGATCACGTGGCGGACGACACGGAGCAGCTCGAAGCGTTTTACAAAAAGCACGCGCTCCATTTTCTCTACGGCGGCGAGAACGCGCACCCGCTCGCCCGCTACCGGCAGGCGTTCCAGCGCGCGGGACTCGTCGTCGAAAAAGAATGGGGCCTCTACGAATCCATCCTGAACTATTTTCCAAAGACCGAGGAAATGCGGCGCGCAAAAATCCGGAAGATCACGAAGAAGAGCTTCTTCGGATGGGGCCGGCATTTTGTCGATTCCGAATCGGTCTCGACAATCGCCGCCAAACGCGAAGCGCGCCGTGACAAAAGCCCGGGCCGGCTTTACAGCTTTTTATTGAGAAAATCATGAACGTGCTCGTCACAGGAAGTCGTGGGTTTGTGGGAGGGGCGTTCGGGCAACTGGCCGCGCACGAGGGGCACACTGTGCTCGGAGTCAGCCGTTCGAGCCAGCCGGCGGAACACTGGCCGGGCGAGCACGCGCAGGCCGATGTGGCCCAGGCCGATCTCGCGCCGCTGATCCGCGACTTCGAGCCGGATGTCATTTTCCACGGAGCAGGGACGGCGTCGGTCGGCAGCTCGATTCATCAGCCGCTCGATGACCTCAAGGCTTCGCTGCTCACCTGGGCGAATGTCCTCGACGCGGTGCGTCGCTCCGGCACCAGACCGGTCGTCATTTTTCCATCGAGCGCCGCCGTCTATGGGAACCCCGCCGTCATGCCGGTCCGCGAGGACGCGGCGACGGCTCCCATTTCACCCTACGGTTTCCACAAGGCCGCGTGCGAGATGATCGGCCAGGAGTATGTGCGCTGCTACGGCATGCATGTGCTGGTGTGCCGGCTGTTTTCCGTGTTTGGCGCGACCCAGCACCGGCTTCTTGTCTGGGAGATTTTCAAAAGCGCCCGTGACTGCGGCGGGGCGATCTGGCTGGATGGCACCGGCTCGGAATCGCGGGACTACCTGCACATCGAGGACGCGTGTCTCGCCATGCTTCGACTCTCCGCGAAGACATCGGGGCTGCTGACGGTGAACGTGGCCAGCGGCGTTGAGACGGTGATCCTCGACCTGGCCCGCCGCATCGGCGACGCGGCGGTGCCCGGCAGGGAAATCCGCTGCCGCGGGCACGCGCGGCCGGGCGATCCGCTGCACTGGCGGGCCGATGTGGGCGCGCTGCGGGAGCTGTTGCCCGGCTGGGAGCCGCAGGCGTTCGAGGCCCGCCTCGCATCAACCCTAAAAGACTGGGAGAAACTCCATGCCGGCTCGTGAACTGAAAAGCATCGGCATCGTCAACATGGCGGTGGACAGTTGGACGGCAGGCGGCAGCTACACACGGATGCTTGTTCATTCCCTCTCGGCGGCGGTCGCAGGCCAGGCGGTCGATCTCTGTGTTCTCACCAAGAAAAAAAAAGGGCAGACCGACCCGGAGTTTCCCGCAACCAAGCGCTACTTCAAGCCCCCGAAATACGCGCCCGGCGAACGCACCGCCCGGCGCCTGCTGGGGCTTCCCGAGAAATCCGAGGTTTACGAAACGGCCGTCCGGCTCGGTCTTTCGGTGGTTCTGCCGCTCATGGAGATCCCGTGCGAGCCGTCCGTTCCGACGATCGGATGGATTCCGGATTTCCAGCATGTCCACTGGCCGCAGTTCTTCACCGAATCGACGCTGAAAAGCCGCGACCAGCGGTTCCGCTCCGTGATCGAGCGGGCGGCTCTCGTGATGCTTTCCAGCCGCAGCGCTGCGGAGGATTACGCGAAGTTTGCACCGGAGCTGGTGGCGAAGGCGAGGGTGGTGTCGTTCCCCTCGCTGTTTGCGTTCCATCCGCCTCCCGAACCGGGGCCGGAGAAGGCTGTGACGCGTTTTCATCTCCCGGAAAAATTCGCCCTTGTCGCGAATCAGTTCTGGAAGCACAAGAACCACATCGCCGTGATTGAGGCGGTGGCGGAACTCCGCCGGGGCGGCATCGAGGTGCCGGTGGTGCTGACCGGCCAGATGAGCGATTACCGCGATCCGCAGAACGCCCTCGTCTCGAGTCTGATGCAGGCAATCGCGGAGCGCGGGCTGGCCGGACAGGTCATCGTGTTGGGCCAGGTCTCCTACGCCGACTTGATCGAACTGATGCGCACAGCGGCGGTCGCGATCCAGCCGTCCATGTCGGAGGGCTGGAACACCTTCGTGCAGGACAGCAAGGCTCTTGGGCGCCCGCTGATCTGCTCCGACCTCGCCGTGCATCGCGAACAGGTGCCGGAAGCGCTCGGATTTTTCCCATGGGACCAGCCATCCCGGCTCGCGGAGGTTCTTGGGCGCGTTTGGGCGGGGCTGGAACCGGGAACCGACTCCACCGCCGAGACGGCAGGCCTGGCCCGAGAGAGAGAATTCGCCCGGGATCACGGGAGAAAACTCCTCTCGATGTGCCGCGAGACGCTGGCAGCATGAACCAGGAGCTTGTTGGAAACCCGGCCGGAGTCGCTAAAATGCTTCCTCTTTTGGCAAGCCTCTCGCTACACTCCTTCGCGTTATGAACGACCTCTGGAAAGGACTCAGCGAAGATGCCCGGGCAAAGCTCAGCCAGCGCGATTACGCGGTGGCGAAATCGCTGGCCAGGCGTCTGGCCACAACGGGCGTTGAGGCGGGCGACCTGGTCGCTGCCGATCGCTCGAATCCCGAGCTTGCCGCCGCATGGATTCCCGGCCTCGATGTCTTCGCCCGAAAGGTGTATCCGCAGCGTCACCGGGGATTTTTCGGGGAGCTTGCCCGGCAGGACGAGGGCCCGCTGGCCGCCATCGGGCTGTGGCCCAAGCAATGGGCGACCGCGAGGATGTTCGCCTGCACGGCCAAGGGATTTCACATTCATCCGCCCTTCGTGCCGGAAGGCGAGGAGCCCGCAAAATGGTTCCGCCGCCTGTTTGTCGAGGAGCCGGCGAACTACTCGCTGCGTCCCTACGCCCGCGAGCAGTGGGATGTGATGTTTTTCCTCCAAGGCACGGGCGAGATGTTCTTTGTCGATGAGCGCGCCGGGATGGAGCGGCGCAAGATGCGGTTCCTCATCGAGGGTGACGATCATCGCGGCCCGAACAACGCGGGCGTGATCATTCCGCCGGGTGTGGGGCACGCGATCCGCGCGGAGGGCTCGTCGGACGTGATCATGGCCTACGGTACCAGTTCGCAGTTCGATCCCGCCTACGAGGGACGGATCGCCAGCTCCATCGAGAGCGCGCCGATCCCGCCCGAGTGGCAGCTTTACATCGACGGCGCGCCGAGCTGACCACCCGTGTGGCGGTCCTCCCGCAGCACCAGCTCGAGGGTACTCGCGGTAATCATTCTTCGGCAGCCTGCCGATGACCGCCTGAAGTTGCGCGGCGTCGATGAATCCCATGTAGAACGCGATCTCTTCCAGGCACGCCACTTTTAGCCCCTGCCGGTTTTCGATCGCGGCGATGTAGTTGCTCGCGTCGAGCAAGCTCTGCTGCGTGCCAGTGTCGAGCCAGGCCATGCCGCGGCTTAACATGCGCACGTAAAGCTGATCGCGCCGCAGATACTCCAGATTCACGTCGGTGATCTCGAGTTCTCCGCGCGCGGATGGTTTCAGGTTGCGGCAGATTTCCACGATCTGATCGTCATAGACATAGAGCCCCGGCACCGCGAACGAGCTTTTCGGCTGCTTCGGTTTCTCTTCGAGGCTGATCGCCCGTCCATCCGGCCCGAACTCAACCACCCCGTAACGCTCCGGGTCGCTCACTTTGTAACCGAAGACGCATGCGCCGCGTTCGATCGCCAGCGCGCTCCGGAAAAAGTCGAGGTTCCCGTAAAAAATGTTGTCCCCGAGAATCAGCGTGACTCCGGAGGAGCCGATGAAATCCGCGCCGATCAGGAATGCCTGGGCGATGCCGGCGGGCCTCTCCTGCTCGGCGTATTCGATGCGCAGGCCGAACTGCGAACCGTCGCCAAACAACTCGCGGAATCTCGGCAGATCCTTCGGTGTCGAGATGATGAGAACCTCCCGCAGGCCGCCAAGCATCAGCGTCGCCAGCGGGTAATAGATCATCGGCTTGTCGTAGATCGGGAGCAGTTGTTTGCAGACGATCTGGGTGAGCGGATAGAGCCGCGTGCCGGCGCCTCCCGCGAGAATGATTGCTTTTTTGTTCATGGCCATGTGCTGCGTTGCGCCTCGTTTCTGTCGCAGGCGGCGGAGCGAGTCAAACCTGTATTGGCTTGACTCGCCCCAGTCCATGCCATTGTTTCACACAGAGCGATGCGCGTCCTTCATCTGAGCCTTTCCGACCGTCTCGACAGCGTCTCCCGCTCGGCTCTTCAACTTCATCGGAAACTTCGTGGGCGCGGTGTGGAAACGCGGATGCTCGTGAAAAAACTGGCCGCGCCGGACGAAGCGGGCGTCGGGAAAGTCGAGGCGGCAGCCGGTGGCAGCAATCCCTTCCTGATTTCGCAGCGGGCATGCTTCGATACAAGCGAGCGCAGCGCGACGGACAGTGCGTTCGAAATCGCATACCCCGGCACCTCCGTCGCGGGGCATCGCGCCGTGGCGGAGTCCGACCTCATTCACCTCCACCAGGTCGCCGGTTTTCTGTCCCCGATGGCGATCCGCGAATTGCTGGCGCTGGGAAAACCCGTTGTGTGGAGCCTGCCGGACGCGTGGCCTTTCACGGGAGGCTGTTTCCACACGGGCACCTGCCTCAGGTTCGGAGAGAACTGCGCCGGTTGTCCCCAACTCAACGGAAACGATCTTTCCCTCCCTCCGTTACTGTTGTCGGACAAGGCTGCCTTTCTGGCCGGGGTCGGCAACCTCACGCCGGTCGCACCAAATCCCCGGCTCGCCGGACTCATGCGCCGAAGCCTGATCCTTCGCGGCATGAACGTGGAAACGATTGCGCCCGATTTCTTTGACGCCACTGCCAACCCGAAGCCGGCGAACGCATCGGAGCCCCTGCGATTCGTTGTTTTCTGTGAGGGATTGGCTGCCGCTCGCGATGCGCGCGCGCTACGGGCGATTCTCGAGGCCGCCCAGACTTTGGCGCCTTTCGGCGGCTGGTGAGGCAGAAACAGGTCGTAGTGACCGTTGTTGGCGGGGCCGGTTTGAAGTTGCGGGACGCAGGTCTGTCTTGCGAGTGGGCCGAGCCGGACGAAGATCCCGCCTCATTCCTCGCTTCGAGCGACCTGCTGATCCTGCCGCGCATCGACTTGAACCGCACCGCGACGCTCCTCGAGGCGCGCGCCCATGACCTGCCGGTCCTCGCGTGCGATTCCGACGAAATCCGCCCCCTCGTCACCCACGGTCTGAATGGCTGGCTCGTGAAGCGGCCCGGAGAGCGCGCTTTCGCCGAGGCCGTCGCATGGCTGGCTGCCAACCCGGGACTCGTGCGCGACATGGGATGGCCGGGCGGCTCCGCGAAACACGACAGCGTGGCCGTGGTGGTCGCGCTTTACGAAAGAGTCCTTGCCGCAAAAGCCGAACCGCCCGGCCCGGCGCAACTGGAGCCGCATGCCGCACTCAGAGCGCGTTGCGAGGCGATCACCTGCGAGGCGGCGGAACGGTATCTCCAGGAAACGCCTCAGCAATTGGTGCGGGAGGATCTCGCAAGGGCCGGACGGGCGCTGGAAGGCACCTGGGAATTGCTGAACGGCGCGCAGCGCAGCTTGGAAAGAATTGCGCAACGCCAGCAACAGATCGCCTCCACGCCCCGGCTCCCGCCAACGGCCGCCGTCCAGCTCAAGAAGCTGCAAAAGTCCATCACCAGCCTCCGGAACAAGCTCAAGTGGCGCTCGCGGCGGTTGAGACTCAACGGCCAGTCGCTTCCAGCGGTCCTGCCGCCCACGCTTCACCCGTTGCCTCCGCTCCCGGCGGACATCCCGCTCTGGGCGCGCTGCTTCCACGCGCTTTTCGCAAAAGACCACTGGATGAAGCATGGCCGCAAGCAGCAGTATCCGCCGCGCCCCTTGCAACCAGAGAGATTTCCGGCACCGACATTGCCCGACGGCAAGCTGCCTCGCATCGCGGTGGTCACGCCCTCGTTCGGCCAGGGCAGTTATCTCGAACAAACCATCCTCAGCGTCATCAATCAGGACTACCCAAATCTTGCCTACGCCGTGCAGGACGGCGGATCGACGGATAACACGCTCGATGTGATTCGCCGCCATGCCGACCGTATCACCGTCTGGAGTTCGCACCCCGACAGCGGCCAGGCCCGCGCCATCGCGACCGGGTTCGAGAGAATCCAGGGCGACATCATGGCGTGGCTGAACTCGGACGATCTCTTTGTTCCAGGTGCGCTGCGTTACATCGGCGAGTACTTCGCGAAACATCCCGGCGTGGACGTGATCTACGGCCACCGCATTATCATCGACGAGGGGGGGCGCGAAGTCGCGCGCTGGGTGCTGCCGCCGCACAATCCGCAAGTCACGCCCTATGTCGATCCGGTGCCGCAGGAAACACTTTTCTGGCGCGCCTCGATGTGGGAGCGGGTCGGCGGGATCGACACGAGCTTCCGGTTCGCGCTCGACTGGGACCTCGTGACCCGATTCCAGAATGCCGGGGCAAACATCGTGCGGCTCCCTTATTTCCTCGGTTGCTTCCGCGTTCATTCGCAGCAGAAACTCTCCGTCCAGGTGGAAACCGTCGGCGCCGAGGAGAGCGCCCTGCTCCGCCGGCGCGAAACCGGACGCTTCGTGCAGGCCGCGGAGATCGATGCGTGGAGAAAATGGATGGAAGTCCACGGAGCGATTTACGCCCGTCTGCTGGAATGGGGCATCCGGATATGAAACGCCGTGACACCCGTCGGACAGTGGCGTTGCTCGTTCGCTTGTGCTTGTCTTCCAATAATCGGAACGCCCCGGAGCCATCCGTAAACCGGTTCAAACCTTCAAACCCATGAATCCAGAAACTCCCCGCATCCAAACCGAAACGCAGGTCATGTTTTTTGACACCGACTGCGCCGCTGTTGTCCACAACATCGCCTATCTCCGAATGATCGAAGTCGCGCGCACGCTGCTCGCGGAACAACTCGGCATGGGCCTGCGCGCGATGGCCGCCACGCAGCAATACCCGGTCGTTGTTCGGACCGAGATCGATTACAAACAGCCGGCGCAACTCGGAGACAAGCTCGTCATCGACGGCTGGCTGGAAACGGTGGAGCGAATCCGCTTCTGGTGCGCGTTTGAAGTTCGCCGCCCCGCGGATGACACGCTCATCGTCAAAGCGCGCCAAATGCTCGCGGTGGTTCAGATGCCCGAGGGTAAGCCGATCCGGCTGCCGGCGGATTGGGCGGAAAAATACGCGCACTTGCGACGGTAGGCTCGAGGCAGTCCCTGCCGCTTCGGTCATGGCACCGTGCCGGAGCGCTTCTGCTACCCGGGCAACACCGCCCGACGCGCTGCGTCTGACAGAACTTTCCACATGCCGGTGGCCAGGTCGCCCAGTTCGAGCCCGCCGATTTTCGTCCGGATCAATCGCAGAGTCGGATGCCCGACCGCCGCCGTCATCCGCCGGACCTGATGGTTCTTCCCCTCGACCAACTCGAGTGCGATCCAGGCCGTCGGCACATTTTTTCTGAAGCGAATCGGCGGATCGCGCGGCGCGATCGCCGGCTGCGGATCGAGCATTCGCGCGACACACGGCAGCGTCTTGTGCCCGCCAATGACAATGCCGGGTTCGAGCCTTTGCAACGCCTCCGGTGCCGGCACACGCTCGACCTGCGCCCAGTAAACGCGGCGATGCGCGTGCCTCGGATGCAGCAGCTTTTCGTTCAGCGCCGATTCGTCGCTCAAGAGCAACAGCCCTTCGCTCTCGGCGTCCAGCCGGCCGATCGGATACACGTGTGGCGGAAACGCAAACTCCGCGAGCGTCCGATGCCGCGAGCCGTCCGGCGTGAATTGCGAGATCACGCCGAAGGGTTTGTTGAAGGCGATGAGCACGCCGGAAAGTTAGCCACAGACGCCACGGACGACACGGAGAAATTCGCACGCGGTGGATCGGGCGCTCCGCGCGTCCTGAGCGACAGTCGAAGGATGGGTAACCCACCTGCGAAGCAGCCAACTTGGATTGCGCCTTCGGCGGTTGATCTGCCCATCGTGCGCGGAGTGGCCGATCGACCAAAAAACCTCCGTGCCCTCCGTGCGCTCTGTGGCTAGTTTCCAGGGACGTGAGCACGAAACGACTCCCCATTTTTGAACTCGAAGAAAAAATCGTCGCCGAGCTGAAGCAGCACCGGCGCTTGATCCTGCAAGCACCGACCGGTTCCGGCAAATCGACGCAGGTGCCGCAAATCCTGCTCGATCGCGGCCTGCTCGGCTCCGGCGAAGTCGTCGTCCTGCAACCGCGCCGTCTCGCCACGCGCATGCTCGCGGCCCGCGTCGCGCACGAGCGCAACGTCCGGCTCGGCGACGAGGTCGGCTACCAGATCCGCTTCGACAAAATCGCGTCGGAAAAAACGCGCATTCGTTTCGTCACCGAGGGCGTGCTGCTGCGGCAGTTGCTCAACGACCCGATGCTGCGCGGCGTCTCCGCGATCCTCTTCGACGAATTTCACGAGCGCCATCTCTACGGCGACATCACGCTCGCCCGCACGCTGCATTTGCAAGAAACGAAACGGCCCGACCTCAAGATCGTGGTGATGTCCGCGACGCTCGACGCCGGACAGCTCTCCAAATATCTGGACCCTTGCGTCACGCTTCAATCAAGCGGGCGCATGTATCCGGTGAAGATCGAATACCTCGCGAAACCCTTCCGCGCCGAGGACGACCGCATCTGGGACATCGCCGCCGAGGAACTGGAAAACCTCGCCAGCGTCAACGACGGCGACGTCCTCATCTTCATGCCGGGCGCCTACGAAATTCACCGCACCGTGCAGGCGATCCGGCAGTCGCGCGTCGGCTCCGAGTTTCTCGTGCTGCCGCTGCACGGCGAGCTTCCCGTGGCGGATCAGGATGCCGCCGTCGCGCAATACTACGAGCGCAAAGTCGTCGTCGCCACGAACGTCGCGGAGACCTCGCTCACCATCGACGGCATCAAGCTCGTCATCGACAGCGGCCTTGCGCGCATCCCGCGCTTCGATCCGTATCGCGGCATCAACACGTTGCTGGTGGAAAAAATCTCGCGCGCCTCCGCCGACCAGCGCGCGGGCCGCGCCGGACGCACCGCGCCCGGCCATTGCCTGCGATTGTGGACCGAGCGCGAACACCTCGAACGCGCCGCGCAGGAACTCCCGGAAGTGAAGCGGCTCGATTTGTCGGAAGTCGTCCTGACCCTCAAGGCAAGCGGCATCGAAGACATCGCCGGGTTCCGCTGGCTCGAACCGCCTGACGCCAGATCGCTCGAACGCGCGGAGACATTGCTCGAAGATTTGGGAGCCTTGGAAAACCGCGGAGACGCAGAGACGCAGAGGATGCGAAAAATTGAATCCCAAAAAACCTCCGCGTCCCCGCGCCTCGGCGGTTCAATCACTCCGCTCGGCCGGCGGATGCTCGCGTTTCCGGTTCATCCGCGTTACGCCCGCATGCTCCTCGCGGCGCACGAACTTGGCTGCGTGCGCGCCATCGCGCTGGTGGCCGCGCTTTCGCAAGGGCGGAATCTTCTTCGCCGCAGCGAGAACCGGCAGATGGACAACGACCGCGCCGACCTCTTCGGCGAAAAGCACGTCTCCGATTTTTTCATCCTGATGCGCGCGTTTCGTTACGCCGAGCAAAGCAACTACAACCCGCAGCGCTGCCGCCGGCTCGGCATTAACGCCATCGCCGCGCGCGAAACAGCGCAGACGTTCGAGCAGTTCTTGAAAATTGCGCGTGATGAAATACTCAACCTCGAAACCGGAAAGGAAAATCCCGCAGCGGGTCCTGCGACTGCATCCGACATTCCGCATTCCGCATTCCGCATTCCGCAATCGTCGGACGAAGCGATCCAGCGCTGCGTGCTCGCGGGGTTCGCCGATCAAGTCGCGATGCGATGCGACGCGGGAACGCTGCGCTGCAATCTGGTTCACGGGCGGCGCGGCGTGCTCGCGCGAGAGAGCGTGGTTCAGCACAGCCCGCTGCTCGTCGCGTCCGAAGTGCGCGAGGTGCAGGGCAAGGACAGCGAACTCACCGTGCTGCTCACGACCGCCACCGCGATCGAGGAGGAATGGCTGCGGGAGATTTATCCCGGCGCGTTTCGCGACGAGACGAAAGTTTTCTACGACGCGACACAGCGCCGCGTGATGGCCCGCTCGCAAACGATGTTCCGCGATCTCGTGCTCGGCTCCCGCTCGACCGACAAAGTGCCCGCCGAGGAAGCCGCCCGGATGCTGGCGCAGCAGGTGATCGAAGAAAACTGCACGCTCACCAACTGGGACAACGCCGTCGAGCAATGGATCGCGCGACTCAACCGGCTGCGCGAATGGATGCCGGAACTCGGTCTGCCCGCGCTCGGCGAAGAAGACCACCGCGCGCTCATCGAGCAGCTCTGCCACGGCGCGACGACCTACAAGGAGATCAAGGATCGCCCCGTGTGGCCGGTGGTGAAGTCCTGGCTCTCGCCGGCGCAGCAGGCGATGCTCGACAAGTTTGCGCCCGAGCGGGTCGAGCTGCCGAGCGGTAAAAAATGGAAGATCACCTACGACGTGAAAGCCGCGCCGACGATTGCCGCGCGCATTCAGGAGCTTTACGGCGTCGAGGGAAATCTCACCGTCGCGAGCGGCCGCGTGCCGCTGGTGATCCAGGTGCTCGCGCCGAATCATCGGCCCATTCAGGTGACGCAAAACCTGTCCACGTTCTGGCGGGAGTCGTATCCGAAGATCAAGCAGGAGTTGCAGCGAAAGTATCCGAAGCACGAGTGGCGGTGAGTCGCCGGGTAGCGCACGCGGCTCGCGTGCTGTTTCCGGCGGCCCGCCGGAAACACTTGTGGGCGCGTCTTTTCGCAGCCAAGTCCTCTCCGTGCATTCGGCGGGCCGCCGAATGCAGCACGCGAGCCGCGTGCGCTACCCGGAAACTCAGTCGCCGCGCTCGATTTTATTCGGCAGCTCGTTGTTGTCGTCGCGGATCGCGGGGAAATGTTGCGACAGCAGTTCGCCGACGGTCTGGACGGCGCGGACAAGCGCATCGGTCATCGGCATCTGCCGGAGGTCGGCCGAGAGTTGAGCGCTCACATTTTTCCAAAATGCATCACCGCATTTTGCGTGAACGCCGGTGTCGCCGACGATGGCAAACGAGCGTGTGCGCGGCACGAGGTAGATGAGCACCGCGTTGCGATGCGCGGTCTTGTGCATGCCGAGTTTCTCGAAGCGAATCCGCGCCCACGCGCGGGCGTCGGTGCGCGACCGGTGCGAGACGTAAACGCGGACTTCGCCGCTCGTCCTGCGCTCGGCCTCGGCGATGGCCGCGACGATCTTTTCGTCGTCGAGTTGTTTGAGAAAATCGCCCGGTTTCATATCACCAGCTTCCGCTTGCGCCGCCTCCACCGCTGCTTCCGCCGCCTCCGGAGAATCCTCCGCCGCCCGATGAACCGCTGCTCCACGAACTGCCGCCGCTGTTTGAACTGCCGGAGAAGTCAATATACCAGCCGCGCGATTCACGGGTCATGCCGTATGGGCCATAAAGAACACCGCGTCGGCGAAGCCTGCTCGCGATGAAAATGGAGAGCATCACGATGAAGATGATCAGGCCGAAGTGCTCCAAAATGAAATCTCCAACCGGTCCTCGCTCAGCCGCGACAGTCCGGCCCGTGCCTTTGTATTCGCCGCGCGTCGCCGCGATCATCGCGTTGACGCCGGCGGTCAGGCCGCCGTTGAAGTCGCCGGCCTTGAAGCGAGGCGCGATTTCGTCGTCGATGATGCGTTTGCAAGTGATGTCCGGCAGCGCGCCTTCCAGGCCGTAGCCGGTGTGGATGCGCATTTTGCGATCCTGCGTGAAGACGAACAGGATCGCCCCGTTATCGAGTTTCTTCCGGCCGGGCTTCCATGCTTCAAAAATCCGCTGCGAGTAATCCTCGATCGACGAGCCGCTGATAAACGGTCTGCACCTGCGCCCATTGCTTGTCCACTTCCTGCGAGGAACCGACGAGTCCGTTGTAATTGCCGATCGCAGTGACGACGATCCCGATGAAAGCGAGAAGGATGATGGCAAGACAGCCGGCGGCGATTTTTTGCATGGGATGGATGTTCGGGTGGTGTCTGTGTTTTGGGAGAAAAAATCACGCCTCCGCTGACGGCGGGCGGGCATGCGGGACATCAATGTGCCGGGCGCGGTGCGTGCGGAAGAAGGCGTAGCGGTCGAGCACTTTTTCCTGGAACGCCTCGAGGTACAGGAACAGCGCGGGCGTGACGTAGAGCGTGATGAGCTGCGAGACGATGAGTCCGCCGACGATGATGAGACCAAGCGGCTGGCGCGATTTGCCGTCCGCACCGTGACCGAGCGCGAGCGGGATCGCGCCCATCAACGCGGCGAACGTGGTCATCATGATCGGGCGAAACCGCTCGACGCACGCTTCGTGAACGGCGGCGGTGCGGTCGAGTCCTTCGGCCATCCGTTGAAGCGCGAAGTCGATCATCATGATGCCGTTTTTCTTCACGATGCCGATGAGCAGGAACATGCCGACGTAGGCGTAGAGCGACGCTTCCTGTTTGAAAATGAGAAGCGTGGCGAGTCCGCCAACCGTCGCGACCGGCAGCGCGGTGAGCACGCTGACCGGATGCACGTAGCTCTCGTAGAGAATGCCGAGGATCACATACATCGCGAACACGGCGAAGATCATGAGGATCGCCAGCGCCGCGATCGTTTCCTTGAACACTTTCGCCTCGCCCTGAAGGCTGCCCGTCACCGTCTGCGGCAATGTTTCGGCGGCGGTTTTTTCCACGAACTTCGTCGCGTCGCCGATGACCGTGCCGGGCACGAGATTGAAGAAGATCGTGACGCTCGGAAACTGGTTGATGTGGTTCACGGACTGCGGCCCGAGCACTTCTTTCCAGCTCGCCACGGCCTTGATCGGCACGAGGCTTTTCCCGTCGCCGGAGCGCACCCAGAGCTTTTCCAAATCCTCGGGTTTCACGCGCTCGTTATCCTTCACCTCCATGATGACCTGATACTGGTCGGTGACCTTTTTGATGAGGTAAACGTAGTTCTGCGAATAGGCGTTGCGCAGCGCGGCGAGGATCGACTGTGCGCTCACGCCGTAGCTCGACGCGCGTTCGCGCAGGATGTCGATCTGGAGGTTCGGCGTGCTCAGCTTGAGGTCGGAGTTGACGAACAGGAAGCCCGGATAGCTGCGGAGTTTGGCGACAAGTTCCTGCGCCGCCTTGTTCACTTCCACGGGATCAATGCCGCTGACCGCGTAGGAGAATTTTCCCTGGGTCGTTGCCGTCGCGCCGGTGCTGATTTGCAGCGTCGGGTTCGCCTGTAGGAACGGAAGGATGCCCGGAATCTGCGAAATCCTTTTCACGAGTCTCGCGATCACCGCCTCGATCGGCGGCCGTTCGTCGCGCGGCTTCAGGAAGGCAAGCGTGACCGCCTGGGTCGGCGATGCGATGCCGGTCCGGCCGGAAACGGTGATGCCGATGTCCACGGCGTCGTCGCTTTTCAAAATCTCGTCCACCTGGTTTTGATACTGATGCATCCGTGACGGCGAGCTGCCTTCCTGCGCCTGGAAAACACCGCGAATGAAACCGCTGTCGCCGACAGGCAGGAGCGATTTCGGCACGGCCTTGAAAAGCACGACCGTGCCGGCCATGCAAACGAGCCACGCGAGCGCGGAGAGCCATTTGTGTTCGAGGAAAAAATGCAGCGAATCGCCGTAGCGCTTGATCACCCCGCCGATGGTCTTCTTCGCGAGATTCTCCATCCATGTTTTCTTTCCCTTCTCGTGCTTGGCCAGCATCCGCGAGCACATGAGCGGCGTGAGCGTGAGCGACACGATGCCGGAGGAAAGAATGGCGATGATGATGGTGATGGCGAATTCCTGAAGCTGCCGCCCGAGCAGGCCCGGCATGAACACGAGCGGAATGAAGACCGCCGCGAGCGAGAGCGTCATCGACAAAATCGTGAAGCTGATTTCCTTCGCGCCGTTCAGCGTCGCCTCCATCGCGGTCTCGCCGGCTTCCATGCGGCGCACGGCGTTTTCCAAAAACACGATCGCGTCATCGACGAGGAAGCCGATGGAAAGCACGAGCGCGAGCAGCGAGAGGTTGTCGATGCTGAAGCCGAGAAAATACATCGCGAGGAAAGTCATCAGCATCGACATCGGCAGCGCGACGACGGGAATGATCGTGTCGGTCGCGCGGCCGAGGAAAAGAAAAATGACAATCACCACGAGGATGAACGCGATGATCAGTGTGTCCTTCACGTCGTTGACGGAATTCCTGATCGTGATCGAGCGGTCATAAACCGGGATGAGCTGAATCGAGCCGGGCAGATCGTGCTTGAACACCGGCAGCAGATCGCGCACGGCCTGCGCGGTCGCCACAGCGTTTGCGCCCGCCTGGCGCGAGACGGCGAGGACGACGTTCACCGGCGGCACGGTCGCGCCGCGCACCCAGAAATGCCGCTGCTGCCTTTCATCCTGGAGTGAATCGACCGCGGTCGCCACGTCGCGGAGATAAATCGGCGAGCCGTCCTTATCCCCGATGATCAGACTGTCATACGCAGCCGCGTCGGTGAGCTGGCCCTGCGGCTGCAAAAGAAACGTGCGCTCCGATCCGTCGAACTGCCCCGCGCCCTGGTAGCTCGTGCCGGCCTTGATCGCAGCGGCGAGGTCGTCCACCGTCATCCCGCGCGCGGCGAGCTTCGAGGGATCGGCCTTGATGCGGACGGCGGTTTTTGAACCAAAGATGTCCACCTTCGACACGCCGGGCAGAATGCTGATGCGCTGCGCCACCTGGGTCGAGGCGTAGTCGTAAAGCTGCCCGCCCGTGAGCGAATCGCTCGTGAGCGTGATGTACATGATCGGCTGGTCGTTCGGGTTGAACTTCGTGAACGTCGGCGGCGACGGCAGGTCGATCGGCAGGCTGCCGCTCGATTGGTTGATCGCCGCCTGCACGTCGGTCGCGGCGGCATCGACGCTTTTGCTGAGCGCGAACTGCAGCGTGAAGCTCGCGTTGCCCTGCGTGCTCGCCGAGGTGATCAACTCGAGCCCCGGGATTTGCAGGAAGTTCTTCTCGAGCGGCGTGGCGACATTGCGGGCCATCGTCGTCGGGCTCGCACCGGGATACGAGACCGTGACGTTGATGACGGGAAAATCGACTGCGGGCAGATCGTTCACCGGCAGTTCGCGGTAGCCGAGCACGCCGAAGACGATGATCGTCACCGTGAGGAGCATCGTCATCACGGGACGGCGGACGAAGGGTTCGGAGAGGCTGTTGGCCATGGCTTAAGAAAATGACCAATGACCGATGACCAATGACCAATGAGGAACCACCTTTTGTTCGCGAGTGGTTTCTGGCTTCGTCATTCGGATTTCGTCATTCATTTCTTTTCCGCCTTGGGCGTGGATTGCACCACATTCACCTGCGTGCCCGGCGCAAGCGCGATCTGGCCGGTGACGACCACGGTCTCACCCGGTTGCACGCCCTCGGCGATGACGGTCTGGTTTCCTTGCGGCTGTCCGGTTTTCACCGGCCTCAACTCCACGGTGCTGTCGGCTTTCACGACGAAAACGAACGGGCCGTTGCTGCCGATCTGCACGGCCTCGCCGGGCACCAGCACGGCGTCCTTCTGCGTGTCGAGAAGCATCCGCACCTTCACGAACTGCCCCGGCCAGAATAGACGGTCGTTGTTTTCCATGATCGCACGCATGCGAACCGTCCCGGAGTTGCTCTGCACGCCGCTGTCGAGGAAGTTGAACTCGCCGACGCGGCTCTTCGTCGGGTCGTCGGCGAAACTCGCCTCGACCTTCAGCGTTTTCGATTCGATGAAGCGGCGCACCCGCGGCAGCGCGCCCTCGGGAATGGTGAAATCGACATAGATCGGATCCTGGCGCTGGATGAGCAAAAGCTGCGTGCTCATCGGCGCAACGAGATTCCCGATGTCCACCGCGCGCTTGCTGGTGCGGCCTTCGATCGGCGCCTTGATGAAGCAGTAGTCGAGGTTGATCTGCGCCTGCTCGACAGCGGCCTCGTCGGCCTGCACCGCTGCGGCGGAGGCTTGCGAGGCGGCTCGGGCATTGTCGAGATCCTGCGGCGAAATCACCCTGGTCTGGCTCAATTCCGTGTTCCGTTTCAGCAGCGCCTTGTCGTTGTCGTGCTTCGCGCGGTCCTGTTCCAGCGTCGCCTTCGCGCGATCGAGCGCCGCCTGATACGGGCGCGGGTCGATGGTGAAAAGCGGATCGCCTTTTTTCACTTCGACCCCGTCGGTGAAGTGAATCTCGGTGATCGGCCCGGACACCTGCGGCTGGATCATCACGGTTTCGAAGGCCGTGCAGTTGCCGATTTCATCGAGATAGATCGGGACATCGCGCGCCTCGACTGTGGCGACAGTGACCGGCCGAACCGGTTTCGGCGGGGCGGCTGCCTGTCTTTTTCCACAGGACGAAAAGGCAACGGCGGCGCACAGGGTCGCAAAGAGGCCGAGATGCTTCATGCCATTGAATATCATTTCCGTTAAGAATGTGGGCGTTTCCTTTTCGCGGTCAATTGTTTGGTGAGCAGGTTCAAAAAATATCGAACCTGACCAGCAGCCCGGGCGGGATCGTTTTCGACTCGCGGCCCGGACTTGGTGCGCGTCGGTGGCTTATTCCCAGCGACTGTTTTTGCAGCCGGCGTAGGCAAGGAACAGCCCGAGAACGATGTGGCAGCAAAGCACCCAGAGACAGAGCGGAAGCGCGGAGAGAGGCGTTTGCGTGACGGTCTGGATCACGTCGTAGAATGAAGTTTCGCGCATGGTTTGGATGAATCCCGACCATGCCCAATATGCCGCGATGAACGGCCGCGTGAGCCAGGCGATCATCTGCGGCATCGCGAGCACGGCGCCGGAGAGCGGGAGCTGGAACCCGACGAGATAGACCGACACGAGCGATGCCTGCTCGGCGGATTTCATCAGGCTGGAGATGCCGAGACAGACCGACGTCATCGCGGCGTTCACCGCGAACAGCACGGCGAGCTGCGAGAGAATGTCGCCCGGGAAATGGCAGATCATGTTCACGAAAACGCCCATCCAGACCGACTGCGCGGCGACGAGGACGCGAGGAAGCAAGCCTTGCTCGCGACGTAGCTCGACGCGCCGGACGCCGCCGAATTTCTCCTTCTCGAAAATCAGACGCTCGGCGGCGATCTCTCGCGCGGCGTTGTTCGAGCCCATGAGCGTGAGGAGGATCACCTGGAACATCACGAGTCCGGAGACGAGGCTGCCGACGTGCGTCGCCTGCATGAGGAACGAGGTTTTTTCGGCCATCTGCTGCACGATGTTTTGCTGCGGCTCGAGATTGAGGTGCTGGATCTGCGGGAAGTCCGTCGAGCGCGAAGATGACGACCAGAAACGGGAAGCCGATGATGAGCGCGAGATGCAGAATGATCTGGCTGCGGTCACGCGAAGAAAATGCGCCATCGCCGCGCGAGCAGCACGGAGAACTGCTGGAACGCCGTGGGCGTTGACGTCCCCGGCCGCACGGAAGCTTCCTCCTCGGATTCCTTCGCAGCGAGCGCGATCGTCTCCTGATACGGAGCCGCGGGCGCGGGCGCGTCCCCGGCGCGGGCGACCTCCTGATTGTCGTCGCGCTGTGCCGAGTAATAGGCGTCGCGATGTTTCAACCACGAGCGGTACCAGTCGGCGGCGACGCGCTTGGCGAGCATTGGAAAAAGGTCCTCCGGATTCTCGACGCCGAAGTAGTGGTAGAGCAGTTCGCTCGGGCCGTGGTAGGCGACGTAGCCCTGGTAGAGCACGAGGACGCTGTCGTAAAGCGCGACGTGTCGCAGGCTGTGCGTGACGCTGAGCACGATGCGCTTGTCCTCGCGCGAAAGCTTTTGCATGAGGCGGACAATTTCGTCCTCGGCCTTCGGATCGAGACCGCTGGTGACTTCATCGACCAGGAGCAACGCGGGAGAACTGACCATCTCGAGCGCCAGCGCAAGCCTGCGCTTCTGGCCGCCGGAAAGAACGCGCACCTCGCGATCGGCGATGTCGCCAAGGCCGACCTCGCCGAGAATCTTGTTCGTGCGGGCTGCAAGCTCCTCCTCGTCGAGCCCGGCGATGCGCAGTTGCAGGGCGGCCGAGACATTTTCCCCAGCCGTGAGCAGCTCGTGCGCGATGCTGAACTGCGGCACGTAACCAATCTCGTGCGGCTCGAGGTCCTCCTCCTCGGCCAGGTTGCGCCCGTGCCAGTGGACCGAACCGTGCGTCGGTTCGCGGATGCCGGCGATCACTTTCAGCAGCGTGCTTTTGCCGCAGCCGGATGGCCCGAGGATCGCTCCGAAGTGGCCCTCGGGAAAATGCGCGCTGATTCCTTCAAGGACGGTTTGTTCCTCCGGCGGGCGTCCGACAATGAAGGAGATTTCCTGGAGTTCGAGCATGGGGGAGGTGGAGTTCTGGAGTGCTGGAGTAATGGAGGGATGCCTCTGGCGGCAAGCCGACGTTTAGCATAATCTCCAGTCCTCCATTACTCCAACACTCCATTTACGAATGTTCAAATCTCGAATCATACTCTGGTCGATCGGCGGATTTTTCGTGGTGATCGCGGGCGGCTATCTCGCCGTCCGGCTTTGGTTCAGCGCCTACCTGCACAGCGACGGCTTCCGCCGGATGATTTCGCAAAAGACGTCGGCTGCGTTGAAGGCGGACGGCGGGTTCGACCCGTTTCAATTCACGGGCGCGACGATCTACTCCGACGGCTTCCGGGCTCGCGGCGAGGGCGCGTTTTTTTCCACGCTGCGAGCGGACCAGATTCGGGCGGAATTCAACCTCGGGGGCGTCTGGCATCGGGCGTGGCAGGTGGACCGCATCGACGTGCAGCGTTTGGAGATGAAGGTGGGAGATGGGAGATCGCAGATGGCCGATGGCGGATCGGGAAGGGCGGAGAATGGAGCGCCAGCTTCCATGTCCCATCTCCCATCTCCCTCCCCCGGCTGGCTGCCGAACCGTCTGGATCTCCGCAAGCTCGTCGTGCAGGAGGGGAGTCTCCAATGGGGCACGGGCCTGGTGGCCGGAACGACGGTGACGCTGACTCCCGATGGTGATGCCCAGTCGTTCGTGCTGGAAGGAGGGCGCCTCATCCAACTCGGCTGGCCGGAATTGAAGATCGACAGCGCGCGGCTGCGATACCGGCGGCCGACGTTGTTCATCACGAGCGCCGAATTGAAGTCCGGCCAGACCGGTAGCGTGGCTGTAAGCGGCGAGATTGATTTCGAGCGCGAAGCCGGCTTGCAGCTCAAACTGAACGGCGTGCCGGTCACGCCTTTGCTGCCCGTGGACTGGCGCGCGCGTTTGAAGGGAAATCTCGCCGGCGATGTGAAACTGCGCGCGCCGCTGCCAGCCACTGGCGCCCTTCGCGTCGAAGGCTCGCTACGGCTCACGCAGGGCGGGCTCGAAGCGCTGCCGGTCCTCGATCAGATCGCGACTTTCACCCGGACGCCCCAGTTCAAGACGCTGAATCTGTCGAGGGCATCGGGCGACTTTGCGCACGACGGAACGAAAACGGTCGTCACGAAATTTGTCCTCGAGTCGGAAGGCCTGATCCGCATGGAAGGCAGCTTCACTGTCGCCGATGCCAACATCGACGGCGCGTTTCAAGTCGGGGTCACCGAGCTCGAGCCTGCAATGGCTTCCGGGCTCGCAGGCGAAGGTGTTCACGGTCGCGCGCGGGGGTTATCTCTGGGCACCGATGCGGCTGAGCGGGCCGGTGAGCCATCCGACCGAAGACTTGAGTCCGCGCCTGATCGCGGCGGCGCAAGGGGCGGTCATCGAAGGCGTGCAGGGCACCATCGAGAAAACGACGAAGGATCTGTTCGACATCGTGCGCCCGTTGTTGCGGTAGGGCGCTGCAAGCGGCAATAGAGCCGCAGGGGTTTGCTACAACTTCAGAGTCGTATTCTTCGTCAGTCGCCACGCCTCCTCCGCGCTCTTGAAAAGCTTCATCAGCGACTCCTTGGTATCAACGCGGTATTCGATCGTGTGCGCGTGCGTGGTCGTCGGGTAATTCTTCAGCACTTTTTTCCAGACCTCCTCCTGGCCTGTGCGTGTTGCCGCTTCGTTCGCCATTTCCTGGAGCTTGTTGATTGTGGACTGGCCGATCCCGAGCGGAGACGTCGGCGTGTTTGGTTCGAGATAGTAAAAGCGGACGACCATCGAGCCGATGGTGTCGATGTTGACCTCGGTGACGCGCGCGACGTTATCGACCAGGTACTCGTGGGTGCTCACGGAGACGATCGACCGCAGTGCCACTTCGTAGGTGCCGCCGGGCAGTTCGCATTTCCACATCGGAAACCTCGTCATGTCCGGCACAGGAGCGGGAGTCGGAGTTTGGGCGCGAAGCGTTCCGGCGATCAGGAAAAGGAGGAGGAAGAAACGGGAGGCGTTCATGCGATTGATTAAACACGGGAAGCCTCGAACATCCAGCATCGAATGTCCTCCGCCGGCTTCGTTCAAAACGATTCGCCCTGAAGCTGAAGCTGCGGATGATCGGCCCGCGTGAGTGCCCAATCCCACGGTTTCCAGCTCTGGCGTTTCCATTCAAACACGAACGGCTCCCTCAGCGCGTTGACCTGGTTCTTTGCGTATTCCGCGATGGCGGTGCCGGTGCCTGCCATCTTCAGCTTCGCCGAAACGGTTGCCGTGTCGCTGATGACTTCGCAGCTCTCAACCGGGCTTTCGATCGACAAGGCGAAAAACTGCCGCAGGATCTCGCGCGATTCGCGGAGCAGAAACGCCTTGTCGTGTCCCCAGCGGTCGGAGTAACGCGGGCCAACGAACGCATCGACACGCCGCCAGTTACGGTTCTCCGCGGCCTTGATGAAATGCTCGTGATGCTTGCGAACCTGGCGTTCCGGCTGCCACAGCCAGAGGCAGTAGAGCACCCATGCGACGAACGCCAGAGCAGCGGCGGAGAGTTTTGCATTCATCTCTATTTGAACAAGCTTGTTGGTCCTGCACCTTCGGAGGGACAAGTTCCACGAGTCCCAAACTTTCGATTCGAAGACAGGGACTCGTGGAACTCGTCCCTCCGAATTACGCTTGCTCCACCGCGAGTTTTCCCAAATCGCGCTGCGTCTGCAACCGCAACTGTCCGCACGCCGCGTCGATGTCGTGGCCTTTCTCGCGGCGGATCGTCACCACCACTCCTGCGCGTCGGACGATTTCCAAAAAGGCGTCCTGCCGCCGCACCGACGGACGCTCCCACGGCAGGCCCTCGACCTTGTTGTAGGGGATGAGATTCACCTTCGCGCCGAGCTTGCGCGCGAGCGCCGCCAGCGCGTGCGCCTGCTCCTCCGTGTCGTTCACGCGGTCGATGAGAATGTATTCAAAACCGAGCCGCCGCTTTTTCCGCAGCGCGAAATACGCGCAGGCTTCGAGCAACACCTCCAGCGGATACTTGCGATTTACCGGCATGATCTGCTGGCGCACTTCATCGGTCGCGCCGTGCAGCGAGATGGCGAGCGGGATCGGCAGCGGCTGATCCGCAAGATCACGAATGCGCGGCGCGAGTCCGCTCGTCGAGACGGTGATATGCCTCGCTCCGATGCCGACGCCCCAGTGCGCGTTGATGATCGCGATGGCGCGCATGAGGTTTTCAAAATTCGCGAGCGGCTCGCCCATGCCCATGAACACGATGTTGTTCACCTTTTCTCCGCTCAACTCCTCGACGCGCAAAACCTGATCGACGATCTCGCCCGCGTGCAGATTGCGCGAGAAGCCATCCAGCCCGCTCGCGCAGAACTTGCAACCGTAAGCGCAGCCGACCTGCGTGGAAACGCAAAGCGTCCGCCGGTCCGAAGCCTCACCGTAAAGCGCCGGAGATGCCGGAATCAGCACCGACTCGATAAGGTTTCCGTCTCCGAGCCGAAACAGAAACTTCCGCGTCGTGTCCTTCGACCCGAGCTTCCGGATCACCTGCAAATCATCGAACGAAAATTGTTCATCGAGCCGTGTCCTCAGGTCAGCCGGAAGATCGGTCATCTCGGCGAAAGACTTGGCGCGCTTCTGGTAAAGCCACTGCACGATCTGTTTGCCGCGATATTTCTTCTCTCCCAGCTCAATCAGCTTTGCTTCGAGTTCAGCGAGAGACAGCGACTTGATGGGTGTTTTGGTTTTCAACTCGATCATTGGGAAAAATCGCTAACCCAGGCCGAGGAGCCTCCGGATTTTTTCACGGATGCTCTCCGGGTTCCGGCTTAGATGGATCAGCGCATGAATGATTATCCCGCGATTTTCGACGGTGTAAAACAGTCCGTATCCCGAACTGCCGACCACCAGCCGTCGCATGGGTTGTTGGAAAATCGGGGCCATTTCCGGCTGAACCTTCAA
The DNA here is from genome assembly GCA_963751395.1 of uncultured Verrucomicrobiae bacterium. Taxonomy (GTDB): domain Bacteria; phylum Verrucomicrobiota; class Verrucomicrobiia; order Chthoniobacterales; family Chthoniobacteraceae; genus CAVVUC01. Next base: position 442,279 of record CAVVUC010000003.1, read on the forward strand.
ATTTTGCAGCGTCACATCCAGCTTGAGCGCGAAGCGTTCTCCGGTGCCCTCACGAAATTGCTCCAAGTCATCGAAGGTTCGCAACAAATCCTCTTCCGCGCCGCGCTTCCAGATGATCTCAACCATGCCGCCGCTTCAACAGGCGATCGCGCAGCTCCTCCCATCGCACCCCGGCGTCCGGATTCGCGGCATGTTCCTCCAGCCGTTCGCGCAGCAGGGTCATCAATGCCGGATCCTTATCCTTTTCGAGCAGCACTTGACTCAGCAGTTCCTCGGCGAGAATCTCCTTCTGCTCCGTCGGCAGCGCCAATACTTCCGGCAGACGTTCAACTATCATGCCGCGAAATTAGGTTGCGCATTCCTGTAGCGCAAGGTGTTTCAAGCGGAGTTTGGAACAGGGGGGAATTTCCGCTTCGTGCTGAAGCGCAGTTCGGCAAAACATTCCAGCGCGTGTCATGCACTTTGAAGCCGGGGCGTCTGGCAGAATCTTTGGAACGAAGCAAAAGAATGCCTATAAGTCACAGAATGCACGCATGACGGCGAAGAAATTTTATGACTGGCAGACGGTCGGTGGCACCGATGACGTCATGCGTCTGGTCGATTGCCTGGAGAGGGCGGACATTCCGTGGTGCGCGATCGGAGGAGTCGCAGTCAATCATTGGGCGGCAGAGCCGATGGTGACTCAGGATGTTGATTTTGTTGTCGCCACCGACGCAATCGACCGGGCCGTGGACCTTCTCACCGAAGCCGGATTTCGACCCGAAAGATTCGAGTGGTCAATCAACTTCAAGGGAAATTCGAAAGTCAGTCTGCAACTTAGCACCGAGGATTTCTATCGGGACTTCGCGGCCAGAGCCGTTCCGGCCGATGTGCATGGCATTCTGCTTAGAGTGGCCTCGCTGGAGGACACGCTGAAAGGCAAGATCAAGGCTTGGAGTGATTCCGCGCAACGACAGAGCAAACGAATTAAAGACCTTGGCGACATAGCCCGGTTGATCGAGACACATCCGCACTTGTGGGAGTTTCTCACCGATGATCTCAAACAGCAGATTGAACGGCCAATGGCCTGACTGTTGCGCCTCAAGACGTCGTCCTGTGCGGGCCCTGGCGGTTGCAGCGGTTTCATTTCCAAATTCGAGATAACTTCGTTGCGTCGCATTGCAGCGAGACTTTAACATCGGAGCGTGCCTTCCCTTACCAAAGATGAAATCGCCGACCTTTTGGAGTCGATCGCGCAGCTCCTCGAGCTGAAAGGCGAGAACCCGTTCAAGATTCGCGCCTACACGAACGCCGCGCGCGCTTTGGAAACATTCGCGGGCGATCTGGCTCAAACGGCGGCCGACGACAAACTCGAAGAGATCCCCGGCATCGGCAAGGCGATTGCGGAAAAAGTGAAGACGCTCGTCGAGACGGGCACGCTGCCATTTTACGAGGAGCTGAAGGCGGAGTTTCCGGCGGGGCTGTTCGAGCTGTTCGAGTTGCAGGGTGTCGGCGCGAAAAAGATCAAGGCGCTCTACGACAAGCTGAACGTCACTTCCGTCACGTCGCTCGAAAAAGCCTGCAAGGAGGGGCGCGTCGCGACACTGCCGGGCTTCGGCGAAAAGACGGCCGCGAACATTTTGCGGTCGATCGAGGAACGGAAGAAACACGCGGGCGAGTTTCGCCTCGGCGATGTGGCGGAGGACGCGGAGAAGCTGGTGGAGGATCTGCGCACACATCCCGAAGTGATCCGGTGCGCGGTCGGCGGAAGTTACCGCCGCCGGAAGGAAGTCGTCCACGATCTCGACTTTCTCGTTTCAACGAGGTCGCCCGAGATTGTTAGCGAGGATTTCGTGAAACACCCGATGGTCGATCACGTGCTCGCGCACGGGCCGACGAAGTCGAGCGTGCGCTTGAAATCAGGTGTTCAGGCCGATCTGCGCGTGGTGACCGACGCGCAATTCCCGTTCGCGCTGAACTATTTCACCGGCAGCAAGGAGCACAACGTCGAGATGCGGCGGCGGGCGCTCGATCGCGGGTGGACGCTGAACGAATACCGCCTCGCGCCGGTGGAAAATCCGAAATCCGCGGTGACGACACCGCCGGCGATTCGCGAGGAAGCCGATCTTTATCGCGCGATGGGGCTCGATTACGTCGAGCCGGAGCTGCGCGAGAACCGCGGCGAATTCGAAGCGGCTGAAAACCACACGCTGCCCGATCTGCTCGCACTCGAAAACCTGCGCGGCACTTTTCATTGCCACACGACCGCGAGCGACGGACGCAGCACGCTGGAAGAAATGGCGCACGCCGCACAGGAACTGGGCCTCCAGTACATTGGCATGGCTGATCACAGCAAAAGCTCGTTCCAGGCGCACGGGCTCAGCGCGGAGCAGCTTCTGGCGCAGGTCGCGGAGATCAAGAGACTCAACAAGACATTCGATGGATTCCGGATTTTTTCCGGAGTCGAGTGCGACATTTTGAAAGACGGCAGTCTCGATTATCCCGACGAGGTTCTGGCACAACTCGATTACGTCGTCGCCTCGGTGCATGCGATCTTCAACCTGCCCGAGGCCGAGATGACAAAGCGCATCATCCGCGCGATCTCGAATCCGCATGTCACGATGCTTGGCCACCTGACAGGCAGGTTGTTGCTGACGCGCGAGGCTTATCACGTCAACATCCCGGCCGTGATTGAAGCCGCCGCCGAAACGCAGACCATCATCGAACTCAACGCCAATCCCAAGCGGCTTGATATGGATTGGCGCTGGTGGCCCCTCGCGCGGGAGAAGGGCGTGCGTTGCGCGATCAATCCCGACGCGCATCACACTTCGGGCCTGCAGCATCTATGGTTTGGCGTCGCCGTCGCCCGCAAAGGCTGGCTCACGCGGTCGGATGTCATCAACTGTCTGCCGCTCGGAAAAATCGAAGCGGCACTTGCGTTAAAACGAAGCAGGGAAACATGAACTGCGCCCTTGTCATTATCGCACTCAGTTATCTGCTGGGCTCGGTTCCGTTCGGCCTTCTCGCAGGCAAGGTCAAGGGTGTCGATGTCCGGCATCACGGCAGCGGCAACATCGGAGCCACGAATGTTTTCCGGATTCTCGGGCCGGCGTGGGGCGTGGCGGTTTTCATCGCCGATGCGGGCAAAGGCGTTGGTGCAGTGCTTCTCGGGGGCTGGTTGAGCCAGCACTTTCCGGCGAGCCTGACGAATATGGATCAATTTGGCGCGACCAACATCGCGATGCCGAAAGTGTCGGCGGAAATCATCGCGGCGATTTGGTGCATCATCGGACACAATTTTCCGGTCTGGCTCGGCTTCAAGGGAGGAAAAGGTGTTGCCACGTCAGCCGGCGTGCTGCTTGGCCTCGTGCCCGCTGCGACAGGCATCGCGCTCGTGGTGTGGATCGCGGTGTTCTTCACCACGCGCTACGTTTCGGTCGCTTCGATCTGTGCATCGCTCTCGCTGCCGCTTGCGGTCGCGCTGCTTCCCGCCGGCCCTGACAAATGGCCCGTATTCGGGCTCGCAGTCGTCGCCGCGTTTCTCGTCCTCTGGCGGCATCGCACAAACATCGAGAGACTGCGCCTCGGCACAGAACATCGTTTCGGAAAGCCAAAGACATGAAAAACATCGCAGTCATCGGAGCCGGAGGCTGGGGAACGGCGCTTGCCACGCTGCTGGCCGGAAACGGCCTGCAGGTCACCTTGTGGGGATACGAAGCCGAGCACGTCGAGGAGTTGAAAACGACCCGGGAGAACCGCCTTTTTCTGCCCGGCGTGAAGCTCCCGGATGGCATCAAGCCGACGAACGCGCTCGCAGACGCACTCGGTGCCGATCTCATCCTCGTGGTGCCGCCTTCCAAAGCAATGCGATCGGTCGCGCAGCAGCTTGCGGCTCTCGGAGTGCCGCGCACCACGCCGGTTCTCTCCTGCACCAAGGGAATCGAACTCGGAAGCGGCAAGCGCATGAGCGAGGTGCTCGGCGATTTTTTCCAGGAGAATCCGATCGCCGTCCTGTCCGGTCCGAGCCACGCGGAGGAGGTCGCGCGCAAGGCTCCAACTGCGGTTGTGCTTGGCTGCGCGGATCATGAGCTTGCGCGGAAGATGCAGGCGATCTTTTCGACAAAGGCCTTCCGGGCCTACACGAGCACCGATGTCGCAGGCATCGAACTCGGCGGCGCGCTGAAGAACATCTTTGCGATCGCGGCGGGCGTGAGCGACGGCCTCGGTCTCGGCGACAATACAAAGGCGGCGCTCGTGACGCGCTCGCTGGCGGAGTTGATCCGGCTCGGCATCGCGCTCGGGGGGCGGCGCGAGACATTCCAAGGGCTGAGCGGCATCGGCGATTTGATGGTGACCTGCTTCAGCCGGCACAGCCGCAATCGCGGCGTGGGCGACCGGCTTGGGCGCGGTGAGACGATGGCGGAAATCAGCGCGTCCATGGTGATGGTGGCCGAGGGTGTGCCGACGACGCTGAGCGCCCGCGAATGCGCCCGAAAACTCGGAGTCAGCACACCGATCATCGACGAGATTCACGCGATTCTTTACGAGAACAAATCACCGCGCGATGCGGTGATGTCGTTGCTCAGCCGCGAGCCGAGGCCGGAGGAGGATTAGATTTTCGGGAGCGACTGCTCAACCGTCTCGCAGAGGACGTGAAAGAGCAGCTTCTGCGCTTCCTGGATGCGAGCGGTGACGTCGCCTTTTACCAGCAAATCGACCGTCGCAAGCCCGCGAGTCGGGCCGCCATCCCGTCCGAGAAACGCGATGCTTTGAAGCCCTTTGCGGCTGGCCTCTTCGAGGGCGCGAATCACGTTGCGAGACCGGCCGCTCGTGGTGAATGCGATGACGACGTCGCCGGTTTGACCGAGTCCCCAGATCTGTCGCGCGAAGATTTCCTCGAACGCGTAGTCATTGCCGATCGCCGTGAGCAGACCGCCTTCGCTCGAGAGGTTCACCGCCGGATACGGACGGCGATCCCCCATGAACCGGCAGAGAAATTCCGTCGAGAAATGCGCCGCATCGGAAGCACTGCCGCCGTTTCCGCAGGTAATCAGTTTGTGACCGTCCAGCAGGCATCTCAGAACGATCTTTGCCGCGCGATCGAGCGGTTCCTCGAGTTCGTGCAGCGATTGAAAGGTTTCGATGGCGGAATCGATGGCGGTTTTCAGGAAACTCATGGGGGCGTGACGATAGTAGGAGCGGTTCGTAAAACCAAACGCGTTTTGCAGGAAGAACAGGGTGAAACCGGGGTCGGTTTCTCAGGTGCTGGCCCGCTCGGCTTCGAGCTTCGCCATGCACTTCGGGCAGATGCTATGGGAGACGTCGCTCCCGGTCTCGGTGTGGATGTATTCCTCGATCTGGTGCCAGTAGTCCTTGTCGTCGCGGATGCTCTTGCAATACATGCAGATCGGCAGGAGGCCCTTGAATCTCTTCACGTCCGCCAGCGCCCGCTCGACATCCTCGACTTTTCTTGCCAGCGCCCTTTCGAGGGCGACCACGCGCTGGCCGACTTTGATGCGCGCCCGCAATTCATCCGGGTCGAAAGGCTTGACCACATAATCATCGGCACCGGCCTCGAGTCCTGCGGCGATCTCTTCCTTCTGACTCTTGGCCGTGAGCAGCACCAGGTAAACATACGGGCGGTCTGTGAGCTTGCGGGTGCGGCGGCAGACTTCAGGTCCGTCGAGCATCGGCATCATCCAATCCAGAATGGCGATCGTCGGCGGATTGTCGCCCGAGAGAATCGAGAGCGCGGTTGCGCCGTCTTCGGCAGTGACCACTGTGAACCCCCAGTTCATCAAGTTTCGCTCCAGCAGATGCCGCGACACATAATGATCTTCCGCAATTAATACCCGGTTGGCTTCGTAATTCATGGAATCCTGCGTGAACATGAAGCATCCAGTCCGGCTGCGCAAGCCTTTGGAAGCATCGGCGTTTCTTCTTTCGGCATGCGTTGGCGAAAGCCGGACAACCATTCCAACATGCGGGACGCCGATGCCACCCCGGGGTTGCTATTTCCCGCGTTTTGTCATTCTGTGTGCGTTGCTAACCAAAGATGAAAGTTTCCGATCTGCGCGGCATCCTTCAATACGTCCCCCGGTTCAGGGAGAAGATCTTCGTTGTTGCCGTCGATGGCGACATCGTGGCATCGGAAAATTTCCCAAATATCCTGCTCGACCTCGCGGTGCTGCGGTCTTTGAGCATCAAGGTCATCCTCGTCCACGGAGCGCGGTCGCAGATCGAGAAGCTCGCGGCAGAGCGGGGCATCGCGATCTCGAACTCGGACGGCACGGGCATCACCGATGACGTGACTCTGAAGCTGAGCATCGAAGCCGCGACGCAGGTGACCAACGAAATCATGCAGGGGCTGACGACCGTGGATTTGCGTGCCGTCTATGCGAACTCGATCATCGCCCATCCGGCCGGAATTCTCGGCGGAACGGATTACCGCTGGACCGGACGCGTGGAGAAAGTGGACACGCGTTCGCTCCAGCTTTTTCTCAACGAGGGAATCATCCCGATCATTCCGCCGATTGGATTCGATGGAGAGGGCAAAACATTTCGCGTGAATTCCGACAGCATCGCTCTCGAAGTCGCGTCGGCAATGCATGCGATGAAGATCATGTTTCTATTGAAGGACGGGTTCGTGCTCGGCAACCAGATCGTCGGGCAGCTTTCGATCGCGGAGACGGAGGACATTTTGAAAAAGAAACGGGTCGCGGACAATCCGGGCCTTGTCTCAAAGCTCGATCACGCGGCGAGGGCGTGCCGCGAGGGCGTGCCGCGCGTGCATTTGCTCGATGGCAGCTTGAATGAAGCGCTGCTGAGCGAGGTGTTCAGTGCCGAGGGCATCGGCACGATGATTTACTCGAACGAGTACCAGCAAATCCGGCGCGTGTTCAAAAAGGACGTGCGCAGTGTGATGGCGTTGATCCGCCAGTCTGTGAACAACGAGGAGCTGATTCGCAGGACGCGCGCGGAAATCGTCGCCCACATCGAGGATTACTGGGTGCTCGACGTCGATCGCAGCCTGGTCGGCTGCGTGGCGCTTCATGGTTACCCCGACCAAAAAAAGGCGGAACTGGCCTGCCTCTACGTGAACAAAAGCCAGGGCGGTCAAGGCTACGGGCGCAAGCTCATGGCCTTTGTCGAGGGGCTCGCCGCGGAGAAGGGTTACGAGAAAATCTTCGCGCTTTCGACGCAGGCGTTCGCTTATTTTCAGACGAAAGGCAATTACCAGGAAGCCACTGCCGATGTGCTTCCGCCCGGCCGCCGCGAGAAATACGAGGCGAGCGGGCGCAACTCGAAGATTCTCATCAAAGATGTCACGGCCTCGCCAATGCCGGAGGGATTGAGGCGCAGTTGAAGCGATAAATCCCGCCCCGCTGACAATTTTTAGGCCGCTGGTGAACGGCTTGGCCAAAGTATGTCGTTCGATTCACAATCGAAGGCGAGACGGACCGCCGGAAGATCGGGCAGGTTCTCACGCATGAAGACGAAGGACTCATGCCATATCGTAAAACCGGAGCGCGACTTGCAGCCGACTTTCGATGCTGTTTGCATATCGAGGCGTGCAGATTCCAGCCACGTTCAAAGCCGGCTGCAAGCCGGCGCTCCGGCGGAAGTGCCAGGCTGCGCCCGGGCACGGGTTCGCCACATGAATAAGTTTGACATGGGAAAACAGCCCCATAATCTGCCATTGTTAATAACCACCAACCGCCACTCCAGCCGGAGGCAGGTTTTCATCCGTGGGAGCGGCCAACGCTAAACAAACAACAGCGAAAGGCAACGGAACAATTATGAAAATCATGAACAGGCTTCTCATTCTGGCGGCGCTTGCCGCCGGCCTCTCACAATCGGCAACCCTCCACGCGGCCGCCACACCGGAATACGTTTCGGGGCTGTCCTTCGGCAAGCAGGATCACTTGCAGCGAGTGTCATCGCTGGCCGTGGGCAAGGATGATTTTCTGGTGGTGGCATCCCAGGACAAGGTGTTTATCTACGATCCGGCCAAGGAAGAAAGTGTCCGCAGCTTCGATCCAGGTCTGACCAACATCACCGCCGTGGCGACAGACGGTGAAACCATCTATGTCTTCACGCGCAAGACCGAGATCAAGGACATGGAACACCAGGGGCGCAAATACAAGCGGGCGATTCCGGTGGGTGCGGTCTGCAAGAAGTTTGCCTGGGATGGAACGCCGGCGGGCGACCTGGTGTTGGAAGACCTCAAGGATGTCATCAATGCCAAGGTGGTGGCTGGTAAAATTTACGTTGCCGATTTTGGCGGCAGCCACTCCATCCGTATTTTTGACGCGAAGACGGGCGCGGCGCAGGCCTCCATCGGGAAGAATTTGCGGCTGTGCTGTGGCATCCTGGATTTTGCGGTTGATCCGAAAACAGGCGACGTGCTCATCGGCAACCTGGGCGCTTTCAAGCTGGAGCGTTACAGCCCGGACGGCCAACTGAAGTCCTCCTTTGGCCAGCGCGGGGAAAACCTTGAATCCTTCCAGGGCTGCTGCAATCCGGTCAGCGCGGAGGTGTTGCCCGACGGCAATCTGGTGGTGGTGGAGAAAGATCCGTCGCGGGTGAAGGTTTACTCTCCCGCCGGCAAGATGCTTGCCCCGTTCGAGAACCTGGAGGAACTCGTGAAAGGGTGCAATCGGGTTTCCGTAGCGGTGGATTCGAAAGGCCGGGTCTATCTCGGCGTCAACTCCGCCGCCCGGTTCGTGCTGCAATACGTCCCGAAATCCTAGCCGGCGCTCCGTATGACGTTTCAAGAGCTCGTGCCGTGTTGCGCGGCCTTGCTGCTGATGGCGGGGACAGCGCTGGCGGTCGAGCCGGCAGCATTGCGCGAGACCGCGATGCTCCCGCAGAGTGCCACACCGGCAACAGCGAAACAGCCACCGCTCAAGCTGATGGTGGGCGTGAACGACATCTACTGCAAGGACAGTTCCTGCAAGTGCATCGAGAACATCGCCACGCGTCAATACGGCGACTTTTGCCGCCAGCTCAAGGCACGCTACAACATCGAATTGGAGTTCGTTTACTTCCTCGAACCGTATGAACTGGACAAGGCGTTCCTCGAAGGAAAATTCGACGCGGTGTTGTGCAAGCCGTGGCTGGTCTTTCGACATTCCGAGGGGCGCAGCGAAAAAATGGTGCGGGTGGCCGACCTGCAAGGCCTGAACGGCGACACCGGCTTGTGGGGCATGGTCATCGTGCCGAAGGATTCGACCATCAAAAAACTGTCGGAAATTTCAGACCACCGCATCGCCTACGGCCAGCCCGACGCCTACGAGAAACATCAGGGCGCGCTGGAGTTGTTCCAGCGCGAAGGCGTCAAGATTGACCAAGCCAGGCTCGTAGAAAAGGCAAGCTGCCTGGAATGCCTCGACTTGCTGATGAAAAACGACGTTGATGCCGCGGTCATCAGCAACTACGCGCTGACGGCGGATTGCGCGGTGGACGTCACCACGCCGGATGCATTCCGGGTCATCGGGCGGACGAAGGAGATTCCGCTGACGAGCTTCATGGTTGATCTCAAGCGCGTGTCGCGTGAGGACGCCTTGCGGTTGCAGCAAGCCCTGACCGGGCTTTCGCGGGACGAATTGCCCGCATCCATGAGCGGCGGCGGCTTCGTCAAGCCGGCGGCGTGGAAAGTTCCCCGCGCCACGCCATGAAGCCGGAACCGACACGCCGAAAGTTTCTCCTGTGGCTGGGACGCGCACTCGGTGCGACCGCCCTGGCCGGCGTGGCGGTGCGGGTGTTGAGCCGAGCCAATCCGGATGCGGAGTTCATCCAGCCGCCGCACCGCTACGGCTGGCAGATCAATCCCGACAAATGCACTTACTGCAAGCGGTGCGCGACCGCCTGCGTGCGCCTTCCCGCGGCGGTCAAAGCGGTCAATGACCAGAAAAAATGTTCCAACTGCGTGGCCTGCTACGGCCACCTTTGCGATCTGAAAACACCCAGCCGGCTGATCGCCACGACGGACAAGCCGGTCTGCTCCGTGAACGCCATCAAGCGCACGCCCCTGTTGGGCGGCCTTGACGGGGCCTATCGCTACACCATTGATGCGGACCGGTGCAACGGCTGCGGCCAGTGCGCGCTCCAGTGCAATCTCCACGGCAGCAAATCCATGTTCCTCATTATCCGGCCGGATCTTTGTCTCGGCTGCAATGAATGCGCCATCGCGCAAGTCTGCCCCAGCCAGGCCGTCGAGCGGGTGCCGCTTTATCCGGTGAACGATTTCAAGGGCATCTACCAGCCGGAACAAACGTCGTGACGCCCCTGGCCCAGGCCTTTTTCCCCCCGGCGGGACGATGGCGCAAGCTGTCCGGCTGCCTGCTGGCCGTGCTGGTGATGCTGATTGCCCACGGACACGCGCTGGCGGCAGAGGAGACCGCGTTTGATCCGGGAAAGGCAACCGGCCCGGAAATCCAGGCCTTCCGCGACGAGTGGGTGCCACAGGAATATCCCTCGCCGGCACGGGCCTGGTTCTATGCCGACGTGGCGGTGCTGACGGGACTGCTATTGAGCGGAACCTGGCTGGTTCGCCAACACCGGCCCGCGCGATGGATTTCGGCGCAACTGGCGCTGGCACTGCTTTATTCTGGAATCATCCGGGGCGGCTGCATCTGTCCGGTGGGCGCCACGGCCAATGTCCTGCTGGGCGTCTCGCATCCGGAACTGGTCGGGCTGGCCACGCTGGCGCTTTTCCTCACGCCGCTGGTCGCGGCTTTGGTGAGCGGCCGTATTTTTTGCGGCGCGGTTTGTCCGCTGGGCGCAGTGCAACAACTGCTTTCGCGAAACAACGCCCGGCCGCTGCCGCGCTGGCTGCACCGCTTCCTGCTGGTGTTGCCCGCAGTCATTTTGCTGGCAACCGGCGTCTTTGTTTGGACGGGACTCGGTTTCCTGCCCTGCCAGCTTGACCCCTACAAGCCATTTTTTTTCCAAGGCCACGCCCTTGTGCAAAAACTGACCGCGATGCTCTCGTTGAAGCATGTCGAAGCCGGCTGGATTCTGGCTGGCAGCGGCCTGGCCTGGGCGATTCTGGCGGCGGCCCTGATTGCCGGCTGGTTCATTCCGCGCGTTTTTTGCCGCTACGTCTGCCCCTACAGCGTGCTGCTGGGACTGCTGGCGGCAGTGGGATTTTGGCGGCGGAAAATTGACGCCGACGCCTGCATCCAGTGCAGCCGCTGCGTGAAACAATGCCCGGTGCAGGCCATCCAACCTTCGGCGGATGGAAAGGCCTTCAAACTTTCTTCCTATCAATGCGTGCAATGCGGCCTCTGCTCCGGGGTTTGCAAACAACGGGCCGTTTAAGGGACAACAAAATGCGGCCGCGTCTGGATGGGGAGCGTCGGCTCATTTGACTCTACTCCGTAAATAGGCCGAAATCGGTCAAAACTAGCCAAATAACGACGGACGCGGCTGTCTCGAAATTTACATGCTGCGTGGTGAACGCAGTTCATGGGGACTCGTTCCCAAAGTTCGCCCCGCGCGCTTTGGGAACGCAGGATCGCTTGAAACTCCGTTTCCATCATGACAGCCTGTCCGAACGATGCGCAAGAGCTACCATGTCCGCGAAAAGGAACGCGCCCTCCGACTGGGTGGCGTCGCCCGAGCACTGGCGATTCTCTTCGGCGCACGAATGGTTGCCTGGGGCAATTCCGATGGTGTGTTGTCACGCATGGCGATGAAGCGGGAAACGGAGTTTCAAGAAAGGACGAGGGGGAAAGCCGGCCTTGCGGGGAATTGGGAGCTGGCAAAATCAGTGGATGACGGCTTCGGAAGGGGGCGTTTCTTATCATGAATCCCTGGGTTCTCGACGGCCTCGTCATTGCGGCTTACTTCATCGTCGTCATCTGGATCGGCCTGTACAAAGGACGCGGCGACACTTCGATGGAAGGCTTCGCGACAGGCAATCGCAGCATCCCGTGGTGGGCGGTGCTGGCTTCGATCCTTGCGGCGGAGATCAGCGCCGCCACATTCCTTGGCGCGCCCGGCGAAGGTTATGCGCTGCGCAATTTTACCTACGCGCAACTCGCGATCGGCACGATCCTCGCGCGCGTCATCATCGCGTTTCTCTTCATCAAGCCGTTCTACGATTATCGGGTTGTCTCGATTTACGAATTCCTGCTCGTCCGATTCGGGACGCGGACCAAGAACGCCGCGTCCGCTGTTTTTCTGATCACGCGCGCGCTGGCCAGCGGCACGCGGCTCTATGTCGCGGCGGTCGTGCTGGTGCTCGGTTATGAAATGATCGCGGGCGTAAAACTCGCGCCGATGCAGGAGGTGGGGATCTATGTCGGCTCGCTTGCTTTTCTCACGGCGGTCACTGCTGTTTATACAGCGCTCGGCGGAATCAAGGCGGTCGTCTGGACCGACGTGATCCAGGCGAGCATCATGTTCGGCGCGCTTGGCTTCGCCATCTACACGCTGCTGCACCACATTCCGGGCGGCTGGGGTGGCGTGACGAAAGTTCTGACCGCTCCGAAGGACTTCGCGTTTCTCGACACGGGCATCGTCGCGGGCGCTGGTCTGTGGCCGAACGTGAAGGGCATCCTCGAAAGCGAATACACGATCTGGGCGGCGTTTTTCGGTGCGACGTTTTTGACGATGGCCACGCACGGCACGGATCAGGACATGGTGCAGCGGATGCTCACCGCAAAAGATCACGTCCGCAGCCGGCTCGCCTTGATTCTATCGGGCCTGGCGGACCTCCCGATCGTGCTTTGCTTTCTTCTCGTCGGCATTTTGCTGTGGGCGTTTTACCAGGAACCCGGAAAGCAAAACCCCTTTGCGCATTACATCCTCGAACAAATGCCCGCCGGCGTGCGCGGCCTTCTCATCGCGGGCATTTTCGCCACCGCGATGGGCTCGCTGAGCACCGCTCTGAACGCGCTTGCCACGAGTTTCACCGAAGACTGGTACATGCCTTACATCCGGCCCGGCGCGACGGATCGCCAGGTGGTGCGCGCCGCTCGAATCAGCACGGTCGTGTTTTCGATCGTTCTCATCATCATCGGCTCGATCACCGCCTACGCCGTGATCGTCCTTCACTCGCGCGTGATCCCGATCGTGCTTGGCATCTTCGGCTACACGTACGGTTCCCTGCTCGGCATTTTCCTCGTCGGCATGGTGACGAAAAGCCGTGGCAGCAACTCTGGGAACCTGCTCGCCATGGCTTGCGGTTTTGTTTTCGTCGCGATCCTGAGCGGCCTGCACAACGACATCTGGCGGCTGCTTCATCCGCTCCCCAACGGCGCACCTCCACTGCCGCCGCTCTGGCTGCCGGGCTGGCTGCCCACAATCGAGTTTCCGTGGCGGATCACGTTCGGAACGATCCTTACTTTCGGCATCGCGGTGTGGTTTCCGACACCTCGTGAACAAGTCGAAATTGCGCGCAAGCACATTGCGACAGTTGTGTGACTTCGGCGTGACGATCGTGCAACGCGCTTGGAATCTTGGCTCTGGATTCGGTCAAGCGAAAACACGTGATTTTTGAAAATTTAGTTGGGGCAAATTCGGGATTTTTTCTTGTCGGAAAAAACGTCGGTCATTACTCTGTCGCCGTTGGCGGAGAGGATAGGGAATGCCTGTGAATAACTTGTGAACAATCTGACGAAAAATCTAACTACGACGCCGACAGGCAAGAATCCAAGACTTGCGGCCGGTTTCGTCCCCCGAAACAGCACGGTTCCTGTGTTCCACAGGATTGAGATTCTCAAGTCGTTGAAAATGAACGGCTTGAACGTATCCAGTTTCGCTTCCGCCACTCGCCAAAATCGTCTCGTTCCCGCTCAAACCCCTGATTTCCAGCAAGCTGCCGGTCGTTTCAGCCGGCTCTTTTCGCTGCGGAACATTATCTGAAAGGATGGTGGATAAATGCCCCCGATAGACAAGAATCTTGCACTCATTTGGAAGAGCATCGCCGACTCGATCGGCGCACAAATCAGCGCCGATTGCTTTCGCCGTTGGTTCGCTGCCGTGGAACTCATACAGGCTGACGAGGAGCAGCTCACCCTGCGTGTTCCGAACACGATTTACCAGCTATGGATCGAGTCGAATTACCTCCAGTTGCTTCATAATTCGATCCTGAACGTCCTGGGCAGCCCCCGCACCGTGAGGTTTGATGTCCAGAGCCAGCCGGTGGAAAAGCCGGAGACGCCGAAGCCGGTGCCCGCCAGGGTGAAAGAGCCCGAGCCGGCAGCGGTCCAGGCGAATTCAAATGGCATGAGTTCGCGGAACACATTCGAGTCGTTCGTCGTCGGGCAGAACAACCAGTTTGCGCATGCCGCCGCGCTCGCCGTGGCTCAAGCCCCTTCAAAAAGCTATAACCCGCTGTTCGTGTATGGAGGAGTCGGCCTCGGGAAGACGCATCTCATGCATGCCGTTGGCCAATACGTCGCGTCGCGGAGCAAGAGCACGAAAGTCATTTATATCTCCAGCGAGCGGTTCACGAACGAATTCATCGACGCAATCCAGAACAACCAGCTCGTAAAATTCCGGAAACGCTATCGCCAGGCCGACGTGTTGTTGATCGACGACATCCAGTTTCTCTCCGGCAAGGAGCGTTCCCAGGAGGAGTTTTTCCACACATTCAACACGCTTTTCGACGGTCACAAACAGATCGTGCTTTCGAGCGACCGGCCCCCGAGCGAGATCGCCAACCTCGAAGCGCGGCTCGTCTCGCGCTTCGAATGGGGCCTGACTGCGGAGCTGCAACCGCCCGACATCGAGACGCGCGTCGCCATTTTGAGAAAGAAGGCGCAGTCGCTTCATGTGAAGCTCGAACCTTCGATCCTGGAATTCCTGGCCCAGCGGATTCGCACAAACGTCCGGCGCCTCGAGGGTGCGCTGATGCGCGTGGCCACCTACGCCTCACTTCATGAAGGCAGGTTCACCATGGAGGAGATCGAGCGCCTCCTGAAAGACATCTTGCAGGAAGAGGCGCGACGCTCGATCACCATCGAGCAAATCCAGAAACGGGTTGCCGAACACTTCGATGTGCGCATCGCCGACATGACCAGCAAGCGGCGGCCCAACAACATCGCCTTTCCACGCCAGATCGCGATGTATCTCTCGCGCGAACTCACAAAGGCGTCGCTCAACGAGATCGGCGAGGCCTTTGGCGGACGCGATCACGGCACGGTTCTTCACGCGCATCGCCTGGTGAAAAGCAGGATGACCGAGGAGAAACTGCGCCAGACCATTTCGCTTCTCGACAGCCAGCTCAACCGCTGAGGCCGATCGCGAAAATAACGCGGCGATGGCTCACTTGCGGCCCTGTGCTTTCGAGAGCACGCGCCGCAGAATGCCAACCGCTTCGTCGATCTCGGAACGCGTGACGTTCAGCGGCGGCAGCCAGCGGATCGCGTGTGTGCCGCTCGGCACCGTCAGCAGCCGTGCTTCGTGCAACCGATCGACAAGCCACAACGACGGCGGGCGGTCGCCTGCTTTCACACGCCCGGCAAAATCCTTCACCAGCTCGATGCCGATCATCAGCCCCACGCCGCGCACTTCTGCGATCAGGGGCGAGTTGAGCTGTTCAAGCGCGTTCTTGGCGTAAGCGCCAAGAGTGCGGGCATTTTCGAGCAAGCCTTCGCCCTCAATGACATCGAGCACTTCCAGCGCGCCGGTGCAGACCAGCGGCGTTCCGCCGAAGGTGGTTCCGTGCGAACCGGGGCCGAGGATGTCCGCAAGACTCGACGTTTGTCCGTTCTTCAGTGCGATGCGTTTGTCGCGGACCCAGACCGCTCCAAGCGGAAACCCGCCCGCGATTCCTTTTGCCCAACTGATCGCGTCCGGAACGACATCCGGCGCGATGCTTCTCCAGCCGCACCAGTCGCCCGTGCGCCCGAGGCCGCATTGCACCTCGTCCAGCATCATCAGCAAACCGCGTTGGTCGCAGATGTCGCGCACTTCGCGGAGGAATTTCGCGGTCGCGGGCTTGATTCCGCTCTCGCCTTGAATTGGCTCCAGCAGAATCGCGACGGTTCGCGGGGTGAGCGCGGAGACCAACGCGGGCGTGTCGTTGAATGGAGCGTGAATGAACCCTTCGACCATCGGCTCGAAGCCTTTCTTCACCTTGTCCTGGCCGGTCGCCGAGATGCCGGCGAGAGTGCGCCCGTGGAACGACTGGTCAAACGCGAGAACCTCGAACCGGTTCAGCTCAGGCTCAATCAATTCACCGACTGTGTGCGTCGGAGGCGGCGGCATCGAGTCGTGTCCGAATTTGCGCGCGATTTTGTAGAGCGCCTCGTTGGCTTCCGCTCCGCTGTTGCAGAAAAAGACTTTGCCCGGCTCGCCAACCAGCTCCACAAGCCGTTTCGCGAGCAGCCCCTGCGGCCGGGTGTAGTAGAGATTCGAGGTGTGAACGAGCGTGCCGAGCTGGCGGGAGAGTGCTTCGATGACCCGCGGGTGGCAATGCCCGATCGAGCACACGGCGATGCCGGCGCCGAAATCAAGATAGCGGTTTCCGTCTTCGTCCCAGACATGACAACCCTCCCCGCGCGCGAACTGCAGATTGAACCGCCCGTAGTTCGGAACAACGTAGCGTTGGAATAATTCGAGCGTGCTGGGTTCCATATTCTTGCTCCTGTTCCTATTCCTGCTCCTTTTTCCGACTGAGCAAGAGCAGGAATAGGAATAGGAGTATTACGGCATAATTTCCGTCCCGACCCCGGAGTTGGTGAAAATCTCGAGCAGCAGCGAGTGGGCGATCCGTCCGTCGATGAAATGCACTTTGCCGACGCCTTGATCGAGCGAGCGCACGGCCGACTGCACCTTGGGAATCATGCCGCCTTCGATGACTTCGTCCTCCAGCAATTTGGCAATCATCTCACGGTTCACTGACGGAATCAGCGAGTCCGCTTCGGCGGGATTGCGCATGATGCCGAGCACGTCACTGAGAAAGATGAGCTTCGATGCTTTCAACTCGCCAGCGATCGCCCCCGCTGCGACGTCCGCATTCACGTTCAGCGCGACGCCAAGCGCATCCTGAGAGATCGGTGAGATCACCGGAACGGTCTCCTCGGCAACGGCTTTTTGAACCGCGTCGAGGTTCAATCCGACGACGTCGCCGATGAATCCAAGATCGGTGACCGGTTTTTTCCCAGTCGCGACCGGCTCGATCTTTTGCGCCTGGATAACGCGCTTTCCCGAAATTCCAACCGCCCTGCCGCCGAACTCGTTGATCGTGGCGACAATCTTCGGGTTGATCGTTCCGTCGAGCGTCTCTTCGACGATCCGGATCGTTTTTTCATCGGTAACTCGCAGGCCGTTGATGAACTTCGCCTTCAATCCGGCCTCGCGCATTTTGTCGGTGATCGCCTTGCCGCCGCCATGGACGACGACCGGGTTGATGCCGACAGCTTCGAGGAAAAC
The DNA here is from genome assembly GCA_963751395.1 of uncultured Verrucomicrobiae bacterium. GTDB lineage: Bacteria > Verrucomicrobiota > Verrucomicrobiia > Chthoniobacterales > Chthoniobacteraceae > CAVVUC01. The sequence goes on from CAVVUC010000003.1 coordinate 459,649, forward strand.
AATGTCCCTCAACAGCCGCTCGACTGAGTGTTCGTCGTCCATCGCGCTCCCTCCGTATTTGATGACGAAAAGGTGACCGCGATATTTTTGAATGTAAGGAAGCGCCTCGATGAGAGCTTCGGCGCGTGCAAGGTGAGTTGGATTCGCCATAAGAACTATTCGCCCATGTTCAGTTCCACGTATTTGGTGCTGAGGTCTGTTGTGAAGACTCTGTATTCCGCCGACCCGAGATGAAGATCAACGGTGATTGTGAATTTGTCGCTTTTTGCGATCGCCTGCAATTTAGAGAACGGTGTCTTGCTGGCCATGCCGTTTTGAACCGCGATGACGCCGTTGTAAAAAATGTCCACCATCTCTTCGCGGACGCGCGCAGACGAGTAGCCGACGGCGTCGATGATCCGGCCCCAGTTTGGATCGCCGCCGAACCACGCGCATTTCACGAGCGTCGAATTCGCGATGGCCTCGGCGGCGGCGCGCGCATCGGGCAGGGAAGCGGCGCCCTTCACGTTGACCTCGACGAATTTCGTCACGCCTTCTCCGTCCTCGACCATCATGCGCGCCAGATTGCATGTGACGTAGTCGAGGGCGCTTTGGAAAAGTTTGAAGACCGGCTGCGAGGGCTTCAGCGGCTTGTTGCCGGCGAGGCCGTTGGCGAGCGCGAGAACCGTGTCGTTGGTGCTCATATCGCCATCGATGGTGATGCAATTGAACGACTGGCTGACGGCGTTCGACAAAGCGCGCTGCAAATCCTTCCTGCCAATCGCCGCGTCGGTCGTGATGAAGCAAAGCATCGTTGCCATATTCGGGTCGATCATCCCCGCGCCTTTCGCGATGCCGCCGATGCGGATCTTTTTGCCGTCGATCTGAAACTCCACCGCGACTTCCTTGGCGAAAGTATCGCTGGTCATGATGGCGTGCGCAGCTTTGAGGCTGCCATCCTTCAGCAGCGCCTTCGGCATGCGCGCGATGGTCTTCTCAATCTTCGCGATCGGCATCGGCACACCAATCCGACCGGTTGAGCACACAAGCACCTGCTGCTCCTTGATGCCGAGCGCCCTGGCGGCTGCCTGCGTCATGCGCTTCGCGTGCCGGACTCCTTCGAGGCCGGTGCAGGCATTGGCGTTTCCGCTGTTCGCGACGATCGCGCGGATGTCGGCGCTGCGAATATGCGCGGCGGAAACCTTCACGGGCGCGGCTTTGATTTTGTTGGTCGTAAAGGTCGCGGCCGCAACCGTCGGCACGGGCGAATAAATCAGCGCGACATCCGGTTTGGTCTTGTTGGTTTTCTTGATTCCACAAAAAGCGCTCGCGGCCACGAAGCCTTCCGGGGCTGTGACACCGTTGCAAATTTCAATAAAGGAGGCAGTCATCGAAAAGGGCGTTTAGAGTCGTCGGTTCAGGATCGGGAGCAAAGCAAAATTGTTCGGCGAATTTCGTCTCTCGACTCGCAAGCTTCAACACCCAACTTTTTACAGACCGGCGTCTTCAGGCAGGCCGCACATCAAGTTCATGCTTTGCACCGCCTGGCCCGCCGCGCCTTTGACGAGGTTGTCTTCGGCGCTCATCAAAATCACGCGCCCCGTGCGCGGATCGTGACGCCATGCGACGTCGATGAAGTTTGTGCCCACGACGTTCTTGATGTCCGCGCCGCCGGTCCCGCCCTGGAGGCGGACGAAGAACTCATTGCTGTAGGCATCGACGAGCGCTTTGGAAATGGCCTCGCTGCTGACTCCGGCAGCGGGCGCGGCGAAAATCGTCGTCACGATTCCGCGGTTCACGGGGATCAAGTGCGGCGTGAAATTCACGATGACCTTTTCGCCTGCGGCCTCACTCAGTTCCTGTTCGATCTCGGATAGATGCCGGTGTTTCGGCACGCCGTACGCCCGCGCGCTTTCGTTGCACTCGACGAACAAGTAATCGATCTCGGCTTTGCGCCCCGCGCCGCTGACACCGCTCATGCTCGAGATGACGATGCTCGCGGGATCGATGAGCCGCTTTTTCAGCAGCGGAGCAAGCGGGATGATGATGCTCGTCGGATAGCAGCCGGGCGAGGCGATCAATTTCGCATCGCGGATTTTCTCGCGATACAACTCCGGCATTCCGTAAACGCTCTGCGGGAGCAACTCGGGCGCGGGATGATCGTGGCCGTAGAAGTCCTTGTAAACCGCCGTGTCCTTCAAACGAAAGTCCGCGCTGAGATCGATGACGCGCAGGCCGGCGTGGAGAAGCGGCCGCGCAAACTCGGCGGCCAGCCCGTGCGGCAACGCGAGGAACGCGATGCCAGCGCCCGAATCCACGATCGACTTCGGATCGGAGCCGGAGAATTCCAGCGTTGAGAACCTGTGCGCCTGGAAACGCGGAAAAACCGAGGCGATCGTCTTGCCGGCGTGCTGGCGCGAAGTCACGCACACCAGCGAAACGCCGGGGTGCCGCATCAGAAGGCGGATCAATTCCTCGCCGGAATACCCGCTCGCCCCGACCACAGCAATGTTTCTGAGATTCATTCCCATGGAAGATCGCGGGCGCGCCATGAGCGTGCCGGCACGATTGCGCCCGGCTGTTTGCTACTTCTTCTTTTTGGGCGCGTCGTCTGTTGGAGCAGCGATCGGCTCGGTGGTCACCGAAGTTTCCGTTTTCGCTTCGGGTTTCTTGATGCCAATAAGTTCAACCTCAAAAATGAGCGTCGAGTTCGCTCCGATTTCCGGTGGCGCATTCTCGCCGTAAGCAAGATTCGAGGGGATGACAAGCTGCCACTTCGAGCCGACTGGCATCAGTTGGAGCGCCTCGGTCCAGCCCGGAATCACGCCTGTAACCGGGAACGTCGCGGTCTCCTTCCGTTTGTAGGAACTGTCGAACTCCGTGCCATCGACGAGCGTGCCGCGGTAGTTCGTCTCGACGGTGTCGCTGGCCTTGGGCTTTTCGCCTTTGCCGGCCGTGATGACCTTATACTGCAATCCGCTCGGGAGCGTGACGACGCCGTCCTTCTTCTTATTCTCCTCGAGGAATTTTTCGCCCGCCCCCTTGTTCTCTTCGCTCTGCGCCTTGTGCCTGGCCATCATCTTCGTCTGCATCTCGGATTGGAAAGCCTGCATCGTCTGCTTCATCTCCTCTTCAGTCATCAATGGCTTCGCGCCTGAGAAGGCATCGGAGAAACCTTTGCCGAGCATTGTCGGGTTAAGTTCCAGCCCCTGGCGTTTCATGTTGGTGCCGATGTTCAAGCCAATGCTGTAGCTGGCCTTGTCCTTTGGATCGGTGGGTGCGTCCTGAGCGTGCAGGGTTACGGCGGCGACGGCGGCAGTGAGAGAAACGAGGAGACAGGTTTTCATAGTTTGGAAATAGAGCGGAATTCCTACGCCAACCCGTGAAATGTCGCAATATCAAAATGCGCCGGGGTCTGCCGCCCCAAACACTTTCCGGACGGGATGAGTGTGACACAGGCTTTCCAGCCTGTGTTTTGGTTTACAGCACAGGCTGGAAAGCCTGAGTCACTCTGCCGACTCTATTTTGACAATCTCACCACATCTATTGCGATTTACATAAAGGAAGTTGACAGCAGGGTATAGCAGTCTGTAGAAGACATTCTTGTGAAGCAGACGCATGGCAATGCAGCGGCACGGTTCCAAGGCGGTGGCTGGAATCGAAGGCTCCCGCGTGTTCCGACGGGTTTCCCGCCCGGCTTTGTTGCTTTCCAATTCGGCGAAGCGGTTTGCCAGTCGCAGACATCCTCCTTCTGCACCGCAAATCAGCCCTGCCGTCTCGGTCGAAGTTTAAGAGTAAGAAATCACGGATTATCGCGCAGCCTGCCTTGCTCGATGTCCGCATCCACTTTTGCCAGCACAGGATCAAGTTTTCCGGCGGCCAAATCCTCTTTCATGCGGCGATCCCAATCATCGTCCTCCCATTCGTGCAGGCAACGCGCAATTTCCGCCCGTTGCTCAAGTGCGAGCGACGGAATGGCAGCTTTGATCTCTTGCACGGTCATAACCGCAGATCACTTCGACAATCCGGGGGCAAGTCATCGTCTCATTTCAGCCACGGAGAGCATGAAGATCACGGATGGTTTCCAGGTTATCCTCTCTGTTCTTTGTGAACTCTGTGGCAAAACAAGATTCTTCTGCAAGGACTCCGAATCCAATCGTTTCATTTGGGATGGGCTGTCCCGCTCTAATGCCCGCAGATTGTTAAAGGATTTTGGAATTCACAACGTATTTCCCCTATGACAACTCACGGATGGCACTTCAACTGGAACGCACCGAATCCATGGGGAGTAACGATATTCAGGTGAATTACCTTACAAACACTATGAACCCTAAAAACTCACTCCGGTTTGTTGCGCTGCTAGTAACATTCCTGATGCTCAGTCCACTGTCAGCACTGGCGTACTCAAATGGAGACCGTGTTCAGTGCAATTCTAACGGTGTAAATGTTCGGCGGACAACGGATACAAGCAGCGGCACTAACATTATTGGCCCAATCAATTCTGGCGATTTGGGAACGTATTCTTCTGGCCCCTATAGTGGGATCAGTAATACCTACAGTTGGTATCTGATTAAGTGGGACAAGTTTTCTGAGTATGGATACACTGCTTCTCAATTTGTCAACGCGGCGGTGAGCGCGCCGGTGATCAGCAGCATCAGCCCGAACCCGCTGACCTACGGTTCGACAGCGGACACGATCACGATCAACGGGAGCAACTTTGTGAGCGGCTGCACGGTGACGTTGAAGGACCTGACCAACGGAGGCACTTATGCCAAGTCGGTCACGTATGTGAGCAGCAGCCAGATCAAGGTGACGGCGAACTTCACCAACAACACGGCGACATGGAGCGCGCAGGTGACCTCGCCCACGGCGTCGAACACGGTGCAGTTCCAGGTCAACGCGGCGGTGAGCGCGCCGGTGATCAGCAGCATCAGCCCGAACCCGCTGACCTACGGTTCGACAGCGGACACGATCACGATCAACGGGAGCAACTTTGTGAGCGGCTGCACGGTGACGTTGAAGGACCTGACCAACGGAGGCACTTATGCCAAGTCGGTCACGTATGTGAGCAGCAGCCAGATCAAGGTGACGGCGAACTTCACCAACAACACGGCGACATGGAGCGCGCAGGTGACCTCGCCCACGGCGTCGAACACGGTGCAGTTCCAGGTCAACGCGGCGGTGAGCGCGCCGGTGATCAGCAGCATCAGCCCGAACCCGCTGACCTACGGTTCGACAGCGGACACGATCACGATCAACGGGAGCAACTTTGTGAGCGGCTGCACGGTGACGTTGAAGGACCTGACCAACGGAGGCACTTATGCCAAGTCGGTCACGTATGTGAGCAGCAGCCAGATCAAGGTGACGGCGAACTTCACCAACAACACGGCGACATGGAGCGCGCAGGTGACCTCGCCCACGGCGTCGAACACGGTGCAGTTCCAGGTCAACGCGGCGGTGAGCGCGCCGGTGATCAGCAGCATCAGCCCGAACCCGCTGACCTACGGTTCGACAGCGGACACGATCACGATCAACGGGAGCAACTTTGTGAGCGGCTGCACGGTGACGTTGAAGGACCTGACCAACGGAGGCACTTATGCCAAGTCGGTCACGTATGTGAGCAGCAGCCAGATCAAGGTGACGGCGAACTTCACCAACAACACGGCGACATGGAGCGCGCAGGTGACCTCGCCCACGGCGTCGAACACGGTGCAGTTCCAGGTCAACGCGGCGGTGAGCGCGCCGGTGATCAGCAGCATCAGCCCGAACCCGCTGACCTACGGTTCGACAGCGGACACGATCACGATCAACGGGAGCAACTTTGTGAGCGGCTGCACGGTGACGTTGAAGGACCTGACCAACGGAGGCACTTATGCCAAGTCGGTTACGTATGTGAGCAGCAGCCAGATCAAGGTGACGGCGAACTTCACCAACAACACGGCGACATGGAGCGCGCAGGTGACCTCGCCCACGGCGTCGAACACGGTGCAGTTCCAGGTCAACGCGGCGGTGAGCGCGCCGGTGATCAGCAGCATCAGCCCGAACCCGCTGACCTACGGTTCGACAGCGGACACGATCACGATCAACGGGAGCAACTTTGTGAGCGGCTGCACGGTGACGTTGAAGGACCTGACCAACGGAGGCACTTATGCCAAGTCGGTCACGTATGTGAGCAGCAGCCAGATCAAGGTGACGGCGAACTTCACCAACAACACGGCGACATGGAGCGCGCAGGTGACCTCGCCCACGGCGTCGAACACGGTGCAGTTCCAGGTCAACGCGGCGGTGAGCGCGCCGGTGATCAGCAGCATCAGCCCGAACCCGCTGACCTACGGTTCGACAGCGGACACGATCACGATCAACGGGAGCAACTTTGTGAGCGGCTGCACGGTGACGTTGAAGGACCTGACCAACGGAGGCACTTATGCCAAGTCGGTCACGTATGTGAGCAGCAGCCAGATCAAGGTGACGGCGAACTTCACCAACAACACGGCGACATGGAGCGCGCAGGTGACCTCGCCCACGGCGTCGAACACGGTGCAGTTCCAGGTCAACGCGGCGGTGAGCGCGCCGGTGATCAGCAGCATCAGCCCGAACCCGCTGACCTACGGTTCGACAGCGGACACGATCACGATCAACGGGAGCAACTTTGTGAGCGGCTGCACGGTGACGTTGAAGGACCTGACCAACGGAGGCACTTATGCCAAGTCGGTCACGTATGTGAGCAGCAGCCAGATCAAGGTGACGGCGAACTTCACCAACAACACGGCGACATGGAGCGCGCAGGTGACCTCGCCCACGGCGTCGAACACGGTGCAGTTCCAGGTCAACGCGGCGGTGAGCGCGCCGGTGATCAGCAGCATCAGCCCGAACCCGCTGACCTACGGTTCGACAGCGGACACGATCACGATCAACGGGAGCAACTTTGTGAGCGGCTGCACGGTGACGTTGAAGGACCTGACCAACGGAGGCACTTATGCCAAGTCGGTTACGTATGTGAGCAGCAGCCAGATCAAGGTGACGGCGAACTTCACCAACAACACGGCGACATGGAGCGCGCAGGTGACCTCGCCCACGGCGTCGAACACGGTGCAGTTCCAGGTCAACGCGGCGGTGAGCGCGCCGGTGATCAGCAGCATCAGCCCGAACCCGCTGACCTACGGTTCGACAGCGGACACGATCACGATCAACGGGAGCAACTTTGTGAGCGGCTGCACGGTGACGTTGAAGGACCTGACCAACGGAGGCACTTATGCCAAGTCGGTCACGTATGTGAGCAGCAGCCAGATCAAGGTGACGGCGAACTTCACCAACAACACGGCGACATGGAGCGCGCAGGTGACCTCGCCCACGGCGTCGAACACGGTGCAGTTCCAGGTCAACGCGGCGGTGAGCGCGCCGGTGATCACAGTGACCTCGCCTAACGGCGGGCAGAGCTGGGCTGCGGGAAGCACGCACTCGGTGACATGGAATACCGCACAAGGCGCGTCTTTGGTGAGCTATTACTTGCTCACCTACTCGACGCAAAGCGGAGCGGCAGGAACATTTACTAATATGATCTGGACGGCAAACGCTTCGGCACAAAGCTTCTCATGGACATCGCCATCAACACTTTCTTCGACTCATGTTCGTGTGAAGGTGGAAGCATTCAATGTGAACAATTTGTCCATTGGCAGTGCCGTCAGCGCATCTGATTTCACCATCTCCGCAAGCGCGCCCACTACGCCTACTGTGAGCGTTACATCCCCTGTCAGCGGCGACGCATGGACTGCTGGCACAACACGCGCGATGCAATGGGCCGTTTCCGACCCAAGCTCGCAGATCAGTTATTTCATCCCGGAATACTCGTTCAACGGAAGCACCTTTACTTCACTCTCCGCGGTTGGATCGTCCGTTCGTCAGGCGAACATCACAATTCCAAGCGGCACTTCCTCCAGTCAAGCCAGGGTGAAGGTGACGGCTTACAACTCCAGTGGAACAGCACTGGCGACAGCGACCGGCTCCGCATTCAGCATTGCCCTTCCGGCGGAAACATTCCCGACCGCTCGGATTGATGCGAACAACCTGAATCCCGACTGGGGCCAGTCGGTCAGCTTTACCGGCAGCCAGTCGAGGGACTCATCTGGTGGAACTAACCTCACATATCTCTGGAGCTTTGGGGATGGAGGCACTTCGTCTGCCGCCAATCCATCATACGCGTTCGCAGGCTCCGGCAGCCCGCGCAGCTACACCGTGAAACTCACGGTGACGGAGCCGTCTTCCGGCAAGACAGCCAGCGCCACATTGAGCCTCCTTGTCGGCTCGACAAAGACGATGGGGGCAAATACGACGCAGAGCCAGTCGAAGGATCCGGTGAACCTCGCCACGGGCAACTACAGTTACGAGCATGTGGACCTCCGCCTTCCTGGGCGGGGGCTGCCGTTCGAGTTCAAACGATTCTACAACTCGAAAGGCCGCATCGAGGCGAACGCCCCTTTTGGCCCGCGTTGGACACACTCGTATCAGTTGCGTCTCGTGTCCGGCACAGATGGCAAGATGACGCTTTATCGTGGCGACGGAAACACCGAGGCTTACGAGCCGCAGAAAGCCGGCTACAAGCCAGAGCCGGGCGTCCACAACATGCTGTTGAAAAATGCCGACACTACCTTCTCGCTCATCAGCAAAGAACAGGTGCGTCACGATTTCAACGCGCAGGGCCGGCTTGCTAGCATCACCGACCGCAACGGCAATACGATCATGCTTCATTACACGTCGGGCGGTCTGCTCGACACGATCACCGACACCGTGGGGCGTGTCATCGCCATCAACTCCGACGGCAGCGGACGCATCACGAAGATCACCGATCCGCTCAACCACTCAGTGACGTTTGCCTATGACACGAATAGCGACTTGGTGACGGCTACCGACAGGCGCGGCAAGGCAACCCAGTTCACCTACGACGCCGATCACCAGATCACTGCGGCAACGGACCCGAACGGCAATAAGTTCGTTCGGAACGTGTATGATGCTATGAACCGTGTTGTCTCCTCGCAAAAGGATGCGCTCAACGGCGAAACGAAGTTTGAGTATGACTTCGTGTCGCATATCACGACCGTCACGGATGCCTTGGGCTACAAGAGCTGGCACCGCCATGACGACCGGCTGCGCGTGGTGGCCGTGACCGATCCGCTCGGCTACACGGAGCGTTACGAATACGACGCGGACAACAACCGTACCAAGGTCACAGACAAACGGGGCGCGTCCACGTTCTATGCTTACGACAAGAACGGCAATGTGACAGCGAAGGTCGATGCTTTGAATTACAAGACGGCCATCAAGTATGACCTGAAAAACAACCCATTGAGTCGCTCCGATGCGTCGGGCAAGACCACCTCGTTTGCCTACGATTTGAGGGGGAACCTCGTCAAGATGACCGATCCCGCCAGCGCAGTCACCCTTTACGAGTATGATGCAACTGGCCAGCTCGTGCGGACGATTGATCCGTTGCTGCACGAAACCAAGCGCACATACGACCCGCAGGGCAACCTCGCAAAAGTCACGGATGCCCTTAATGGAGTGACGGAATATACTTATGACGCTGCCGGACGCCGGCTCACCCAGAAGGATGCGCTGAATAACACAACGACATCCACTTACAACGAGGAGGATCATCTCCTGACGACAAAGGACGCGCTGAACAACGTGGTGACGAACACCTACGACAACAATGGCAACCGCATCACGGCAACCGACGCGCGCAACAACACAACCACGTTCACCTACGACGCCAAGGACCGCCTCACCAAGACCGTGAATGCCCTGAGCGGAACCACACAACACACATACGATGCACTCGACCGCAAGATCAGCACGACTGACCCGCTCTTACACACCACCTCGTGGACCTATGACGCACTTGGCCGAATGCTCACCGCCAAGGACGCCAAGAACAATATCACGACCTTCACCTATGATCCAAATGGCAACCAAACCAGTGTCACCGATGCGCTGGGCCGGATGCGCTGGGCCTGGCACGACCCGCTCAATCGTCCGGTTCTCGCGGGCGATGCACTCGGGAATGTCGTGCGCACTGACTACGATGCGCTTGGCAGGAAGGTTAAGACCACCGACGCGAACGGCCATGCGACCAGCTTCGCTTACGATGTCGCCGGTCGTCTCGTGCGGGTGGTGGACGCGGCTGGCGGCAAGGTGGGCTTCACTTACGACAAGGCGGGCAACCGCAGAACGATGACCGATTCGAAGGGCTACACGACCCGCTATGCTTACGACGAGCTTAACCGCCGCATTGGGATGCTCGAACCCATGGGCGGCCTTACCGCGTTCGCTTACGATGCCGTTGGAAACCGGCTTGGCATACTGGAGCCAAACAACAAATCGACCATCTTCTTCTACGATGAAGTGAACCGCCTCGTGCTGATTGGCTACGACGATAACAGCTCCGTCACGTTCACTTACGATGCCAACGGCAACCGCACCGGCATGACGGACAGCATCGGCACGTCCTCGTGGCAATACGATGCGCTGAACCGCATGACGAGCCAGACGGACGCGTTCGGAAAGGTCATCAGCTACGGCTACGACGCGGCGGGCAACCGCAGGTCGCTCACTTATCCCGGCAGCAAGGTGGTAGCTTACACCTACGACGAGTTGAACCGGCTCGTCTCCGTGAAAGACTGGCTGAACCGCACCACCAGCTACACCTACGACGCGGCGGGCAATCCGTTTGGTGCGACGAATCCCAACGGCACCAGCGCGATCTACGGCTACGACGATGCCGGGCGTCTCACCAGCATTCTGAATTCGGGCACCGGCGGCTTGGTCATCGCCAGCTACGACATCCAGCTCGATCCCGTGGGCAACCACCTGCGGGTGGACCAACAGGAACCGCTGGAGGTTTCGCCGCCGCAGGAGACGGTCAATTACACCTACGACAAGGATCACCGCATGCTGAAGGCCAACAGCACCCTCTTCACCTACGATGCCAATGGCAACCCGGCTTCGCGCGGCAGCGACACGTTCACGTTCGACGCGCGCAACCGCCTGGCCTCGGCGCAGATCAGCGGCACCGCCAGCGCCTACCGCTACGATGGCCTCGGCAACCGCGTCGAGCGTGTCATCGGCAGCGGCACCACCCGGTATGTGCAGGATTTGAACGGCCCGCTCTCACGCATCCTTGCCGAGACGGACGGCGCGGGCACCGTGACCGCCTACTACCTCCATGGCCTCGGCCTCGTGTCGCGTATCGCGGCGAGTGGCAGCACAAGCTGGTATCACTGTGACTCGCGCGGCAGCACCGTCGCGCTCACCGGTTCCAATGGCGTCGTCACGGACAAATACGCCTACGACACCTTCGGCAAGCTGCTCGGCAGCGAGGGGACGACCACCAACCCGTTCCGCTACCTTGGACGCCACGCCGTGGTTGATGATGGAGACGGCCTGCTCCAGATTCGCGCCCGCTACTACGCGCCAGAGTATGGACGGTTCCTCAGCAAGGATCCAAAGCCGGGACAGGATGGGCAGACGCAAAGTTTCAACCGCTACAGCTACGCATTGAATAATCCGATCCGACTTGTGGATGTTTCGGGGCTATCCGCGCGTGAAAGTTCGCAGTCGGCTGTCAATAGTCGCCTCACTTCAACAGATCCAACTATTAACCATGAAGCAATGCTTCAGGGGCTGTCGGCTGATGCTATTTCTGTGCTTAAAACCACATTTTCTGATCCTTGGTTATATGTTAACACAGGGAAGGATATGCTTGAGGCGCTCGCAAAATACTTTGCCGGTGGCGGCGGCGGCGGACTGCCTACAAACTTCTCGATATTCACACAAGAAGTTACCAACCCACGGCTGCCATTATACCATTCAACATTAGCAAACCTCGGAAGCAAATTAGATGATCTCAACGCTTTCCCAATTTTGGGTGCTGGAGTAAATGCGCTACAGTCAGTTGTTAAAACGAGCGGGTCTGGTATGAACTGGGAAGAACGAGCCGCTAGAGCTAGCCTATCAGTGTCATTCGGTGCGATTGCTGGGATGACAGGCAATCCCTACGCTGAGGCAGTCGTAGGAACTATTCTCGATACTGCCGAAGATTATACCTACGACCATATCATCGCTCCAAGTGGTGCTGCGCTTAATGATTATATTGCTGAACCAGCCGGCAAGGTTGGCGGGGAACTTTTATTTAATGCATTTCACGGCACTGTGGTTGGTAACTTTTTTGGATTTTGATTTTATGAACCCCTTAATACAATGTCATCTGTTTGCGTCGGTCTTGCTGATCACTTTTGTGTGGCCGGTTGTCGTGAGCGGGCGTGCCATCAACTACAATTACGACACATTGAATCGCCTTCAAGGCGTGTCTGTCTCCGGTGGATACAGAATTGATTATACTTACGATACCGCCGGGAATATTGTGAAAAAGGTTGTTCACCCTTCCAGCCAAGGCACAGTTCCCGAGCGCATCGCCACCGGCCTCTACCAAGGTCTTGTCCAAGGATCAGGAGGAACAATCGACAATGCTTTGCTGTCACTGAACGTGACAAGCCTGGGCGGCTTCACCGGCTCGCTCGGTATTCGCGGCGTAAGTTACAAGCTCCTTGGAACTTTCAAGCAAGGGCAGGATGGCGTGTTCGTCTGGAACGGCACCATCCATCGCACCGGCCAGTCCAGCCTGATCGTGTCGCTACGGTTCGATCCCTGCGATCCGTCCGGCAACATCACCGGCACGGTTTCCGACAACGCCAGCAGCGCGATTGCCACCCTTTCCAAGGCGGGCTTCAGCAAAACGCGCCCCGCTCTACTCGCAGGCAATTACACTGTGCTCATCCCGGCGAACCCCGACTTCCCCGGCGTCGAATACCCCCAGGGCGACGGCTTTGCTCTCCTGACCATCGGGATTGACGGCTCCGTCCGTCTCAGCGGGCAGCTCTGCGATGGCACGCCCATCAGCCAGAGCGGAAAGCTGACGAATGACGGTCGCTTCCCGGTCTATGTCCCCTTGTATAAAGGCAAGGGGCTGTTGAGCGGCTGGATCGACTTCCAGCCAGTGAACACGGTGAGCGACTTCAACGGAACGCTCGAATGGACGAAGGCCGTCCTGCCAGGCGATGCGTTCTATTCTGCCGGCTTCGATTGCGTCGTGGACATCATGGGCTCCCGCTACACGCCCCCCGGCGCGACCACGAAGCTTCTCAACTTGGAATCCAAGCAAGGGAATGCATTCGTGGCTATCGGCGAGGGCAATCTGTCGGCACCGCTTTCCCTTGGCATCACGATCGATTCGTCGAGCAGGGCCAGCACCGCTGCGGCGGTTCCAGGCTCGTTCTCATTGAGCTTCGTCACAACAACGGGCCTATTTAGAGGGAGCTTCCTGCATCCCGCAATGGCAAAGAAGGTTGGCTTCACCGGGGTCGTGTTCCAAAAGCAGAACCTCGGATTGGGGCTATTCAAGGGCACGGACAAGGCCGGATACATCAACATCCTCCAAAGCGGAACCTCGTTTTTGCTGCTACCGCCACGCGGGGATGCTCCGTAAGCGCCGCGGGGAGGAATTGACTTTGGAGGTTTCTCCCCTATCGCATTCTCCAGCGCATCCTAATCCTGCCCGAACACCACGCCCTGTGCTTCGAGGATGCCGAAGACATCTTCGAGCAGCATGCGGTAGTGCTCGCGGAAGACTTCGTCGGGCGGCTCTTTGGCCAGTGTCATGAACTCGGCGTGGTCCTTTTGCAGCTTGAGTCCCAGCAGCGTTTTGAATTGCTCCTTCTCGTCGGTGACGGGCTTGTCTTCGTGCGCGCCCATGCTGACCGCGACATCCTCATGGTGCGCCGCGAGGTCTTCAAGACGGTGCCGGAGTTCGGCGACGGTTTCCTCAAGCTGCCGGTTGTGGCGCTGGAGTTCCTCAACTTCGGGACCGCCGGCCTGGCCGGGTTCGGAAAAAGTCTCACGCTGCCCGCGACGCGGAGACGGTTCGCGACGCCGCGCATCCGTTTTCGCCTGATGCAATTCCGCGCGCAGTGACTGGACGTGCGCTTCGATCTGGCGAAGCGCGGCGACGAGGTCGAAGCCGGCGGAGGAAGGTTTCTGCGGCTGCGGCCTGTTTCCGCGGCTTTCCTGAACGGGCGCTTTCGCCTTGGGCGGCGGTTGAGGAACGGGCTCGCTTTGCAAAGCCTCGACGATCGCCGGTGGCAACTCGGCCTCGGTTTTCTTGAATTCGCTTTTCAGTTTTGGCTGCCAGCGTTTTACCGCCGTGGCGATGGCTTGAAGCGATTCGTCCGGCAGTTTGAGGAGACGACCCGAGCCGGCAATCCACGACAAAACGGATTGCTGCGTGAGTGGGGGGCACTGGCCCGGAAAGCACACAGCCACGGCGCATCGGATGATGGCGTCCGCTTCGCCGGCCTTGAGTTCAGCAAGCGGCAGATGCAACAGCCACGGCTTGCCTTTGCCGATCAATACGTTCGCAAAAACCTGCCGGTCCCTGGCACTCAGGTTGCCGCCTTCGCCGGAGGTCATTGCGTCGCAAACCGCGACGGCAAATTTCACTGCCATGGCAGCATCGTGGCTGAACAGCCCTCGAGCCAGGCTGAGCCGGAATCGCCGTCCCGGGTCGCCATCCTGAGCGTTGAGTTCTGTGAGGAATTGTTTGCGGGTGGCGGGTTTCAACTCCGGCCAGGCCTCGACGACGGCGTTGACGCCGACGATCCAGGGCAGCGTCACGAGCGGCTCGATCGCGGAGGCGAGTCCGGCTTTTCCGGAAAGCAGTTTCTCCTTCAAAAGAATCGTGGCCTGCTTCTCCTGATCGGGGGAAAGACGGGAGACTTTTGCTGTCTCCAGAAGTTTTGTTAGTTCGTGATCCGCACTCGCGGTCTCCTCGTTGGCTGTCGTCATCGGACGGAACTTGTATCGCATCCGTGGAAAGCATCCACCAAATTTTGAGAAGATGAAGAATCGTCACAAAACGAAATCAGCACGGCCAAACGAATTGATCTGGCATGGGAACGGCTTTTCAGTTTAAGACGGCGCGTCGCCGTCAGTCTCTCTGCCTCTGTGAAAAACAAATTCCACCGTCCAGCGCCAGCCGGCGAGCGTTCGCTCGTTGTGTTGGCGATCGCTCTTGCGATGATGCCTGCCTTCGGGCTGGCCGCGCAGGCATCGATTCTGAATGATCAGGAGCAGGCGATCGCCAGCTCCATGATGAACGACAGTGGCCAGAAGCGGCCGTTTCTCAAGCTTGATCCGATTCTCGCGGGGGTGGCTCGCGCCCGCGCGAAGGACATGGCCAGGCGGAATTATTTCAGCCATGTGAATCCCGACGGTCTGGCGGCGAACTACCTTGTGCGACAGGCCGGCTACGTCCTGCCGGATTGGTGGGGCACGTCGCCGACCGACAATTACATCGAGTCCATCGCCGCGGGATATTCGACGCCACAAAAAGCATGGGAGGGCTGGATGAACTCGACCGGCCATCGCACGCATATCCTCGGGCTGGACCCGTTTTACACGGCGGAAACTTCGTACGGCGTCGGCTATTACTACGACGCGAGCAGCACCTACAAGCACTACTGGGTTGTCCTCACCGCGCCTCCGATGCCTGAACCAAAACTGGTCATCACAACGCCTGCGAACGGCACTCAAGTCACGACCCCCGGCCTCGATGTGGTCGGCACTTCAAATGACCCGGACACGGCACTCGTCGAAGTGCGAATCGAAACCTCGTTCGCCAACTCCCACTGGCTGCCGGCAACTGGCATCGCGACGTGGAGTGTGAAGCTTTCCCCCTTTCCGCAGGGAGCCAGTACAATCCGCGCCCGCGGTCTGAACGCAGCCGGTGAGGTGATCGCGGAGGTGACGTGCGATGTGAACTATCTTGAGATGGGCCTGCTCGATATCAGGGTTAGTGGCAGCGGCTCGGTGATTGGCGGATTGACGGGCACAAGTTCGCAGCAAGTCGGAAAAAGCCTCACAATCAGCGCCACGCCCGCTCCCGGAAACGTGTTCGCCGGCTGGAGCGGAGACGTTGCATCGAAGAGCGCGACGCTGACTTTTACCATGCAGAAGTCCCTCACGCTGCAAGCCAACTTCACTCGGGATCGTTTTCCCGATTTGCGAGGTCTCTACGTCGGGCTCATCGCCACGGGATCGAATGACCACAACGGTTTCGTCCGCATCACCTCGGGACCGACCGGCGTGTTCAGCGGTCGGTTTCAGCTTGATGGGACTGCATACGGCTTTCGCGGACAATTCGGGGTCGATGGCAGGGCGACCGTCACCCTCCAGCGACCGGGCGCGAATCCCCTCGTCTTGAATTTGCAACTTGCGTTTGCGGAGGGCGCCAACGAGATCAGCGGCACGATTTCCGACGGCGTTTTCACCGCCGCGATTTCCGCGGACCGCGCCGTGTTCAACGCCAAAACCAAACCCGCACCGCAGGCGGGCAATTACACGGTCGTGCTCGCGTCGAATCCGAATTTCACGGCACCGGGACATCCACAGGGCAACGGATTTGCCAATGTTAGGGTTTCTGCTGGCGGCAGTGCGCGCATCGCCGGACTCCTTGGCGATGGCACGCCATTCACGCGGGATTCGATGGTAGCCCAGGATGGAGTTCTGCCCGTTTACGCGCCGCTCTATTCGACGAAAGGAAGCCTCGCAGGCGCGCTCACCTTCAGAGCCACGAGCGTTTCGGATCTTGATGGAACGCTGAACTGGACAAAGCCTCCCCGTTCCTGGGATCTTTATTACCGCGCCGGCTTTGCGATGACCGTACCGGCGGTGGGTTCGCTCTACAAAAAGCCTGCTGCCGGTGCGCGATTGATGGACCTCCCCAGTGGGTTTGTTGCGCTCGGAGCCGGAAATCTGAACTCCGCGATCCTGCTGCCGATGACGCTCTCGACTGCGAACAGGATCACGCTTCCCCTCGTCAACCCGCAGATGGTCTCGTTCACCCTCAACACCCTGAGCGGCATGATCGTCGGGAAGTTTGCCCACCCCGGCGACAACAAGCTGCGCACCATTCGGTGCGTCGTTCTGCAAAAGCAAAAGTGCGCCTACGGGTTCTTCAATGGCGTGGATCAGTACGGCTATATGAGCATGAGTTCGACGCCGACGTCGAACTAAGCGAAGAGCGTTGGCCCGAAGGATTCGGCCAGTCGGAATCGTGGCTTCTCGAAACTAATTGCCAGCAAGGCTGTTAATCTGGATGCTAATGTCATTAATCGCCGTCGCTTTCCCACCAGCTAAAGAAATGAGCGAAGATGCAAGCCGCGAGGCCACACCCGCAGCCGGGCAGGACGTGCTCTGGATGCAACGCGTCGCGCAAGGCGACACCGAGGCGTTCGAGCAGCTCATCGAAGCGCACCGGGTGCGCGTGGTCGGCACCGTGGCGAAGATGCTCGGCGACGACACCGATTCCGAAGACATCGCGCAGCAGGTTTTCATCCGGGTCTGGAACTCCGCGAAGCGTTACCAGCCGACGGCGAAATTCACGACATGGCTTTTCAAAATCACGCGCAACCTTGTCTTCAACGAACTTCGCCGGCGCAAGCGTCATCCCGCCACGCCGCTTGAGCGCGAAGTTGAGGAGCATCATTTCCAGGCGCCGGACATCAGCGGCAAAGCGCCTGACTCGTTGATGCTCGATGTCGAGATGCAGGAGGCGATCCAGCGGGCGATCGACTCGCTGCCCGAAGTGCAGCGCATGGCGATCGTGCTCCGCCGCTACGAGGAAATGCCGTACGAGGAAATGGCCGCGGTGCTCAAGCTATCGGTCCCGGCGGTGAAGAGCGTGCTCTTTCGCGCGCGCACCGACCTGCGCGAGAAGTTGAAAAAATATCTCGAGCAATAGGCACCTGGCGGGCAAGGCCCGGAGACTTACCGCACGCGCTCGAGCGCGCGGGCATCGACGGGAAGAGACGCTTCGATTGGGCGGTAAGCCGGCGCTTTTACGCGATTCACTATCTTCTGATAGACACCCTCGACCTGGCGGGCCATCCGATCCGCTGTGAAATAGCGCCGCACGCGCACGCCTCCAGCCAGCCCCATTCGTTGGGCGCGAGCCGGGTCGGCGAGGAGGGTTTCCAACGCAGAGGCGAGTCCATCGGCATCGCCCATCGGAACGAGCAGACCCGTTTCGCCGTCGGCAATCAGTTCGGGAACGCCGCCGCCATTTGTGCCGACGACCGGCAGTCCTGCCGCCATGCCTTCCAAAACCGTGTTGGGGCAGGGATCGGCCGAGGTGCTGGCGTGGACGAGGATGTCCAGGTTGCGGAGCACTTCGGGAACGTCGCTTCTGAAACCGAGAAACTCGACGTGCCCGGCAATGCCGAGCGGGTGAACCATTTCACGCAATTCCCTTTCGTAATCCTCCTCGCCAAACAGCGGAGCGCCCACGATGACGAAGCTCGCTTTGTGTCCCGCCTTGATCAGCTTCGCGGCGGCTTTGAGAAAGATGTGCTGCCCTTTCCATGAAGTGAGCCGCCCGACGATTCCAATCCGCACGGTTTCCGGCCAGGTCCTGGATTCGTCTTCTTTTGCCGCATCGAGTTCTTCTTCGCACAATCCGTCATGCACTACGGCTGTTTTCTGGTTGTCGGTTACAGACGCTTGCCTCGGAGCAAGGTGGAGTTTGTCCAACACGCTTTGCGAAACGGCAACGACATAAGACGGAACAAAACGGGCGAGAAGCCGGATCATCATCACGGCAGCACGCGGCAGGTACGTCTCATCGATGAAATCGCGGATGTGCCAGATAACCGGCAGTCCGGCCATGCGTCCCGCAATGCCGCCGTAGATGTGGGCTTTCAACGAGTTCGTGTGAATCACATGCACGCCTTGATCCTTTGCGAACTTCGCGAGGCGTGAAGAATACAGGAAGAGTCCGGTGATCCTATGAGGGTTCAGGATACCCAGCGCTTTCAAGCTGTCTTTGCGGACCTGGCGCACTTTGACATCGAGCGGAATCACGTGCGTTTCGACGCCGGTCTGGTGCAGGAGTTGAGGAGCGGGACCGTCCTCCGCAAACACCACCAACGGTTCAATCCGTGTGCGATCGATCGATCTTGCCAGTCTGCCAAGTTGATACTCCGCACCACCCAATTTTCCTGCGTGATCCAGATAAAGAACCTTCGTTTTCATAATCTTGCCTCCATTCCCGCGCCGCAGGCACAGCGGTGCTTTGCTTCTTGTCGTTTTCCGGCATTCAGATTTGTCTTGAACGCCGCCCACTCGCGTTCCACCAACGCGGAAAATTCCCGCCGAAATCTCGCTATTGAAAACCGCTCGGCGTTTTGACGGCAGCGATCCGCACTGAACGGGTCCATTGATTCGAAATCATCCACCGCCTCCCGCACGCTCTCGACGCTCTGTTCAAAGAAGAAGACGCCGGTTTCTCCGGGCACGACAGTCTCGGTCGCGCCGCCTTCTCCAAAGGCAATCACCGGCGTGCCACTTGCCTGTGCTTCCAGCGGAGTGATGCCAAAGTCTTCCTTCGCCGCAAAAACGAACGCCCGCGCCCGCTGCATATAGTCCCTCAGCACCTTGTCCGGTTGATACCCCAGCAGTGTCACATTCGGTCCGGCACAGGCCTTGATCTTGTCGAAATCCGGACCGGAACCAATGACCACCAGATTCTTGTCCGGCATCTGCGAAAAGGCCTCGACGATCAGATCGACCTTTTTGTAGGGCACCAACCGGCATGCGGTGAGGTAGAAGTCCTCTTTGTTTTCATTCGGAGAAAACACAGCCGTGTTTACCGGCGGGTGAATGACCTCCGACTCGCGACCGTAAACTTTCTGGATGCGCCGCCCGACGAAGTGGGAATTTGCGATGAAGCGGTTGACACCGTGCGTGGTGCGCAGATCCCAGAGCCGGATGTAATGCAAAAGAATGCGGGCAAGGACGCCGCGCAGACCCCGATTGAGTTTCGTCTCTTCGAGGTACTGGTTCTGCATGTCCCACGCATAGCGAATCGGCGAATGGCAGTAGCAAATGTGAAGCTGGTCAGGCCCTGTGATCACACCCTTGGCCACGGCATAGCTGCTTGAGAGAATGAGATTGTAGGCGGACAGATCGAGTTGCTCGATCGCAAACGGCATCAGGGGAAGATAGGAGCGGTAGAGCGCTTGGGCGCGAGGCAGCTTTTGCACAAAGCTGGTCGTCACCGGTTTGTTTTGCAGAAAGCCGCGCTGCCCTTTCGGAATGAAATCGAAGAGGCTGAAGATGTCGGCTTCGGGATAGACGTTCAGGATCTGCTCGAGCACCCGCTCCGCGCCTGCGTAAACCGGCAGCCAGTCATGAACGACCGCCACCTTTCGGGCACGTTCCGGAGGTGCGGAAGCCATCCGCATGTCGAATTCGTAAGTATCGGAGAGGAGTGTGACCATCGTCTAATAAGCTGTTTTCGGAGCGGCCAGCACCTGGCGCGCGGTTTTTAGAATGATCACCCAGTCGAGAAACAGGGACCAATTCTCGAGGTAATAAAGATCGGAGTGCGTGCGTTCCACGATCTCTTGATCTCTCATTGCCTCGCCCCGCAGTCCGCGCACCTGCGCCAGTCCGGTGATGCCCGGTTTGATGAAACTGCGCACGCGATAGAAGTTTGCGATCTCCCCGAACATCACGTTGTGATCCACGAAATGCGGACGCGGGCCGACGATGCTCATCTCGCCCTTGAGCACGTTGATGAACTGGGGCAGTTCGTCGATACTCAGCTTCCTCAACCATTTTCCGGCCGGGTAAACGCGAGGGTCGTTGCGCGTCGCCTGCGCCGCTTCCCGGCCGTGATTCACATGCATGGTGCGGTACTTGATGATCTTGAAGACGCTGTTGTGGCGGCCGTTGCGATCCTGATAGAAAAAGAGCGGCCCCGGTGACTGCAACCGGTGCATCAACCACACGAGCACGCTCGTAAATGGCAAGATGAAGACGACAACGGGCAGCGAGAGGGCGACATCGAAGGCCCGCTTCATCAAGCGGCCCAGCGGGCATTCGAGTGGTTCCTGACGGAAACCGATGAAATTGAAGCCATCGTCCTCAGAGAAAACAATCGACCGATGCAGCTTGTCCTCGAGATCGTTGAGGATCATCAGGCGAATCCCGAGCTTGTCGCAGAGGTTCCCAAGGTCGGCGATCTCACTTGGCGAAGATGGAAGATCCAACAGAATGACCTGCTTCACCTTCATACGGCCCAGAATTGAAGCCGTGTCGGAAATCCTTCCAAGCAGAGCAATTCCTCCGGCGTTCGTTTCTTCGTCGTTCGAGATGAGCCCGACTGCCCGCAAACCATAACTCGCCTTTCGGTCAAGCCACGATCGCAGCTTCCTTGCGCTGGACATGGAACCGATCAGAACGGTCGATTCCTGATGAGCCCGGCTGAACACAAATGCCGCCAGCATCCGCGGCAAATACCTGTTCGAGAGAAAGAGACCTGCGTAGAGCAGCGGAAGGAAGGAAAAAAGGAATACACGCGAAATCACCAGATCCTTGGAGGCGACCAGGAACAGCAGAAGAGTGCCGCCCACGATCGCAGTCTGCCGAATGCTCAAGGAGTGATTGCGGACGACGTCCAGGTTCAGCAAATTCCCCTGGCGACGCCTGAAATGCCCTGACCCGATTACGAACGCCACCGCTATGCAGAGCGAGTACATCAGGTAGCGCCCGGTCTTGAAGCCCGAGGTATCGGAGATCATGAAAATGAACTCGCGCCAGGCCCAGAACAGGGCCTCCATCAAAAAGCCCTGCACAATGCAGTGAAGCAATCCTAATCCGCGAACTCTGTTGGCAATCATATCTTTGCTCATCCTGAAGCAAAGCCAGTTGTGATCGCCCGCTTCCCGGCTCGATCAATTTACACTGGCTTCACGACATTCGTTTAAGCTTGTAAAATTCATACTTGGAAAAGCCTCCCGACAGCTATTGGCGAGGCTCCTATATTCCTGTAGGCGCGATTCATTGCTTGCTTGTAGTGAATCGTCCTACAAAAGGTCCGTGCGCGAAGTGAAGTATTGCAAATACGAAAAACAACAGCGGCTTGAGTGACGCCGAGTGCTTGGAAGTTCCCTTTGTTGTAAGATGTCCGATGCCAGCGGCGAACCGATATCGATTCACAGCCCGACCGCTTTGGTCAGTAAAGCGCTGGTTCGAGCCCCAGGCGCTCCCGGCGGTATCGTCGAGCTGTGATTTCCGCGCACCACTCGCGATGCTCGAGATACCAAAGCACCGTATGCTTCAGACCGCTCTCAAGAGATTCCGAGGGTTCCCAGCCCAGTTCGCGCTGGATCTTCGAGCAATCGATCGCATAGCGGCGGTCATGGCCGGGCCGGTCTTTGACAAAAGTCTTCTGCTCACGGTAGGACTCGCCGCCAAAGCGGGGTTTGTATTCGTCGAGCAGATCGCAAATGTAGTTCACGACGTCGATGTTTGCCCGTTCGCACATCCCGCCGACGTTGTAGGTTTCTCCGGGTTCACCGCCTTCCAGAACTGCCTGGATCGCCGAGCAATGATCGCGCACGAAGAGCCAGTCGCGCACGTTCCGGCCGTCGCCATAGATGGGAAGCGGTCTGCCTTCGATCGCGTTGAGGATCATCAGCGGAATAAGTTTCTCGGGAAACTGAAACGGACCGTAGTTGTTTGAGCAGTTCGTCGTGAGCACCGGCAGACCGTAGGTGTGAAAGAAGGCGCGCACCAAGTGATCGCTGGCGGCTTTGGAAGCCGCATAGGGACTGTTCGGAGCCACGGGCGTCGTTTCGGAAAATGCGGGATCGTTCGGTCCCAGCGAGCCATATACTTCGTCGGTGGAGACATGCAGGAAGCGAAACTCAGGACGTTTGCGAGCCGGGAGAGAAGCCCAATAGCCACGCGCCGTTTCGAGCAAACGCAAGGTTTCGAGCACGTTGGTTTCCACGAATACTTCCGGCCCATCAATGGAACGATCGACGTGGGTTTCTGCCGCGAAATTGACGATGGCGGAGATTTCGTTGTCTTCGAGCAGACGCGCCACGAGTTCCTTGTCTCCGATGCTGCCCTGTGCGAAACGGTAGCGGGGATCGCGGTTGACTTCCCGCAGGTTTGCCAGGTTGCCAGCGTATGTCAGTTTGTCCAGATTGACGAGGCGCTCCACGGAAAAAGTGGAGAGCAACTGATCAAGGATGAAGTTGGAGCCGATAAAGCCTGCCCCGCCGGTGACTAACAAACGCATAGGTAATCTCCCTCCAGGTTGGCAAATCCTCGTTTCCACTGCGCGTCAGTTCCCGACACTCGCAAGCGAAAAACGAAACGGGAATCGCTGATGGAAATCATATCGCCGCCGATTAGAATGCCGGCGAACAAAACTCGCAATTGGCATTGGGCTGCTTTTTTCGTCAGTGGCAAACCATTCGAGACGTAGCGCTTTGTCCTACATCCCTGGTTCCCTGCGGCTGCTTCGCCTTTGGAAATCCGGCTGAACCCGGCTTTCCCTGCTAACCCTCGGCACGGACCCGCCGGGGAAAATCGACCAGTTCATTCTCGACTGCGTAGCGCATCAACTCGGCGTTATTCTTGATGCTGGTCTTGGCGAGAATGCGCGTCCGATAAGTGCTGATCGTCTTGATGCTGAGGGAAAGTTCCCCGGCAATTTCTTTCACAGTCTTGCCGAGGGCAAGCATGCACATGACTTGATACTCGCGATCCGACAAGGCTTCGTGAAGAGGAGCGTCTGTGCCGCGATGCAGGTGCGCTGCCAGTTTTTCCGCAACGGACGGACGGATGTATCTGCCGCCCGAGAGGACGCGTTTCACGGCATCGACCAACTCGGAGGCCGCTGTCTCTTTGGTCAGGTAACCGGCGGCTCCCTTCTGCATCACACGAATCGCAAATTGCTCCTCCGAATGCACGCTGATCACAAGGATTGGCAGCCGTGGATGCGTTTGCTTCAAGTCTTTGAGCGCATCGAGCCCGCTTCGTCCGGGCATCGTGATGTCGAGCAGGATGACGTCCCATTCTTTGTTCGACGTTTTGTCAAAAGCCTCTTGCGCCGTGCATGCTTCGCCAATCTCGGCATCCGGGTACTCACTGGTCAGCGTGAGACGCATGCCTATGCGCATCATCGGATGATCATCGACG
Organism: uncultured Verrucomicrobiae bacterium; assembly: GCA_963751395.1. Classification (GTDB taxonomy): domain Bacteria; phylum Verrucomicrobiota; class Verrucomicrobiia; order Chthoniobacterales; family Chthoniobacteraceae; genus CAVVUC01. The sequence goes on from CAVVUC010000003.1 coordinate 483,730, forward strand.
ATCAGGACGCGAAGAGGACGGGCGGGTGAGGGAGTGCTTCCGCGCGGGGTGGGTGGCGAACTTGTTACTTTGTGAATGACAGGCGCTTCGGCCCTTCCATTGTGCTTTGGCTTCGTCATTCTCTTTTCGGGGTGCATAAACTGGAACTGGGTTTCTTAAGCGACTAGGATCTTGGATGTTTCTTCGAACCGAGTGTGGTTTCCTTTTTGGGAAGTCCTTTGACTCCCTTGCGACCATCCTGCGTTATCACTGCGGCGATCGGGATTCTTACTGTGACTGTCGTGCCGCGTCCGCTGACACCGTGAATATCGACGTCGCCGCCGAAAAGCAGTGCCCGCTCGCGCATGCCGAGCAGGCCAAGTGAAGCCGATTTTTCGCTTTCGGTGATTCCCTTGCCGTTGTCTTTGACGACCAGCAGCAGCGAGTGGGCGCTTTGTTTTAATTCGACGACCACCTTGCTTGCCTTGGCGTGCCGCGCGACGTTGGTGAGTATCTCCTGAAAGATGCGGAATACGGCAGTGGAGAGTTGCTGGTCCACGACGGCTATTGTCCAGTTGATCAACACCTCGCATCGGATTCCGTAGCGTTTTTGAAACTGCAGGCCCTGCCATTCGATGGCCACCGCAAGGCCGCATTCATCCAGCAGCGGCGGCCGAAGTTCGGAGCTGATTTTGCGAACGGTGAAAAGCATGGAATCGATATGCTGCTCCATCGAAGCGAGACGTTCTGTCAGTTCGGCGTCGTTCTGCACCGGCAGGCGCGCCATCCGGCTGCGAATCCTCGAGATGTCCATGTTCAACGCAGTGAGCGTCTGGCCGAGTTCATCGTGAACCTCGCGCGCGATCGCTACACGTTCCTCCTCGCGCACTTGCTGGAGTCGTGTGGACAGGGCGCGGAGCTGCTCGCGCGATCTTTCAAGGGTTCCCTGCGATTCCTTGCTTGTCGTTACATCCTGCGCCATCCCGATGATCTGCTCGGGACGCCCATCGCCATCCCGCGTGAAGAGCATGTCGCGCGTGAGAACCCAAAGCCACTCGCCGTAGATATTCTTGAGCCGGAAGCACGATTCAAACACCTGGCCCTCCTCCGCCGCCTCCAAACGGCGGTAGCGTTCCTCCGCGAGATACTTGTCCTCGGGATGCACGAGGCTGGAGAGGAAATCTGGAGGTCTGGAAACGAAGTCCTCCACAGTGTACCCGAGAACCTTCTCGATCTGATGATTCGCGTAAAGGCATCGCCTTTCGAGGATGTCGTAAACGTAGAGGATCGTCGGAGAAGTGTCCGCCACCCGTTGAATGAACCGTTGGCTCTCGCGCAGAGCATCCTCAGCCCGTTTGCGGCGGCTGATGTCCTGCACCGTTCCCTCGAAGTAAAGCGGATTCCCGCTGCAGTCACAGACGCGGCGCGCCGTTTCCGAAATCCAGAGCGTCGTGCCGTCGCTTCTTCTTATTTGAGACTCGTATCCGCTGACGTGTCCGTCTTCCAACATCAACCTCATGAACTCCTCGCGGCGTTCCGGTTCAACATATAGCTGATGCCCAATATCAGTGCAGGCGCTTTTCAGTTCCTCTTCATTTGCATAACCATACATCTGCGCCAGAGCACGATTCACGGCGAGGTACCTGCCGTCTGGCGTGCTCTGGAACATGCCTTCCAGTCCGTGATCGAAAATGCTCCTGTAAACTTCCTCCCGGCGGGCCATTGCTTCCTCCGACTTGTTGAGCGTTTCCCGGAACAGAACAAGGAACCCGTCTGGCTGCCCGTTGCGAATCAGCTTCCACGTCACACTGTTCATGCCCCACGTGGCACCGTCGGGTCTGAATAGTGTGCAGGCTCCGGAGCGGGGTTCGGTGAGTTCATCCGAGCACAAAGCGGTCACGTCCTGGTGCGGCTCGTCGGTTTGCCTCATGACCATGATTCCGGACGGATCCAGCCCGATGAGATCCCGTGGGCGCAACCCCATCATTCTGCCGGCTGCGGCATTTGCCCAGGTGATCTTTCCATCAGTGTCCGTCACCCAGGCAGCCCCTCCGAGTGCATCGAGAACCAATGCCGTCTGCGCGTTAAGAGCTTTCTGCGGAACAGTTGTGCCTTCTTCGACCATCGTTGCCATTTCTACAGACGACTCTGACGGCTCGTCATCTTCATTGCAAATCGCTGAACTATTTTGTTTGCTGTCCATTCCAATCGGGAAACATCCGATTCATGTAAAACTGTGCCGGCTTGTTTAGCTAGACGTGTGCCCGCAGTCAAGAAAATAATAACCAACATACTGACTAGAATTCCTTCCGGGTTCGCACTGTGTTGTTGAATTGGTCGGCACGGCGATTTCTTAGCAATCGAGCTTTTGAACACCGCAGTGAGGATGAAGTTTGCCAACGGCGACATGTCCATCTATAAAACACGCCACTTATGCGCTCGACTCCGGGAAGAAACGCTGCTCCAAAAAGCATCACTCCACAAACAACCGATCTCACGGGCAAAAAGTTGCTCGTCGCAAACCGCAGCGAGATCGCGATCCGGGTTTTTCGGGCGGCAACGGAACTTGGGATGCGCACCGTTGCGATTTACGCGCAGGAAGACAGGCTGTCGCTCCACCGCTTCAAAGCCGACGAGGCGTATCTGACCGGACAGGGAAAGGGACCGGTGGCGGCGTATCTCGATATCGACGGGATCGTCGGTCTCGCGAAGGAAAAAGGCGTGGACATGATCCATCCCGGCTATGGCTTTTTATCCGAGAACGCCCAGTTCGCAAAGGCTTGCGCGGAGGCTGGCATCACCTTCGTCGGGCCGCGTCCGGAACTGCTTGAACTCATGGGTGACAAAGTTGCGGCGCGGAGTCTCGCAACCAAGCTCAACGTGCCAACGCTGCCGGGCACCGAAGATCCGATTACGGACCGCGTCGAGGCGATCAAGATTGCGAAGACCATTGGTTTCCCGCTCATCATCAAGGCGGCGTTCGGCGGCGGCGGTCGCGGCATGCGCGTTGTTGAAAAACCTGGAGATCTGGCATCATTGCTCGACGAGGCTCAGGGCGAGGCCGAGCGGGCGTTTGGCAACCCTGCGGTCTTTTTGGAAAAATACATCCCGCGCGCAAAGCACATCGAGGTGCAGGTCCTCGGCGACAATCACGGCGACGTGCTTCATCTGCACGAGCGCGATTGCTCGGTGCAGCGGCGGCACCAGAAGGTGATCGAGATCGCGCCGTCGATCGGCTTGAACGAAAAGGTCCGGAAGGAACTCTGCGCGGCTGCCGCTCGAATGGCCGCGGAAATCCGCTACAACAACGCCGGCACGATCGAGTTCCTCCTCGATATGGATCGCGACGAGTGGTTCTTCATCGAGATGAACCCGCGCATCCAGGTCGAACACACCGTCACGGAAGTGATCACCGGCATCGACCTCGTCCGCTCGCAAATCCTCGTGGCCGCAGGCGCGGCGCTTCACGGAAAAGAACTCGCGCTTCCGCAGCAGGACGACATTCCGCGCATCGGATTCGCGGTGCAGGGGCGTATCACGACCGAGGATCCGGAGAACAAGTTCACTCCGAACTACGGAAAAATTCTCACGTATCGCTCGGTCGCCGGCTTCGGTATTCGGCTCGACGGCGCGATGGGTGACACCGGCGCGGTAATCACGCCTTTTTACGATTCGCTGCTCACGAAACTCACCGCCTACGGCCCGACCTTCCACATCGCATTGCAGCGAATGGACCGCGCGTTGCGGGAGTTCCGGATTCGCGGCATAAAGACGAACATCCCGTTCATCGAGAACGTCATCATGAATCAGACGTTCCGCAGCGGCCAGGCGACGACAACGCTCATCGACACGACGCCGAGCCTGTTCATCTTCAAGCCGCGCCGCGACCGCGCCACCAAGCTGCTCAACTTCCTTGGCAACGTCATCGTCAACGGCAACCCGCAGGCCAAGGGCCACAATCCGGGCGCCCCGCTCCCGCCCGCGCCGCATCCCGCCTACGATCGCAAGCAAGTCCCGCCTGGCGGCACGCGTCAGCTTCTGCTCGAACTCGGTGCGGAAAAATTTGCGCAATGGACGCACGCCCAAAAGCGTCTTCTCGTCACCGACACGACCTTCCGCGACGCGCATCAGTCGCTGCTCGCCACTCGCGTTCGCACCTATGACATGCTCGCTGTCGCCGACGCCGTCGCGCATCGCACGCCCGGGCTTTTCAGCATGGAAATGTGGGGCGGTGCGACCTTCGACACTGCGATGCGTTTTCTCCACGAAGATCCGTGGCTGCGTCTCCGGCAACTCCGCGAGCGCATTCCGAACATCTGCTTCCAGATGCTCCTGCGCGGTTCGAACGCCGTCGGTTACTCGAACTATCCTTCCAACGTCGTCGCCGGATTCGTGAAGCACGCCGCCGAAAGCGGCATCGACATCTTCCGCATTTTCGATTCGCTAAACTACACGCCAAACCTCAAGGCCGCGATGGAGGCGGTGCATAAGACACACGCCGTTTGCGAGGCGGCGATCTGCTACACCGGCAACATCCTTGATCCGAAGCGGACGAAATACTCGCTGAAATACTACGTCGGGATGGCGAAGGAACTCGAGCGGATGGGTGCGCACATTCTCGCGATCAAAGACATGGCTGGCCTTTGCCGGCCTTACGCCGCGCACGCGCTCGTGAAAGCGCTCAAGAGCGAGATCGGCATCCCGATTCATTTCCACACGCACGACACCAGCGGCGTCAATGCCGGCTCGGTTTTGCGCGCCAGCGACGCGGGGGCCGATGTTGTCGATCTGGCCATCGCATCCATGTCCGGCTCGACCAGCCAGCCGAACCTCAACTCGACCGTCGCCGCGCTCGAACACACACCGCGCGACACCGGCCTCGACCTTCAGGCGCTCAACGAGTTCTCCGATTACTGGGAACACGTCCGCGCGTTTTACCAGCCGTTCGACACAGCGCCGCGCACCGGCAGCGCCGAAGTTTATTTGCACGAGATGCCCGGCGGGCAGTTCACGAATCTCAAGGAGCAGGCGGCGTCGATGGGACTCGCACATCGCTGGCCGGAAATCGCGAAATGCTACGCCGAGGTGAACGAGCTTTTTGGCGACATCGTGAAGGTCACGCCTTCAAGCAAAGTCGTCGGCGACATGGCACTGTTTCTTTTCACCCGGGGCATCAAGCCTGCGGACGTGGTGAACCTCGAACCCGGCACATCGTTTCCCGAATCCGTCATCGACATGCTCTCCGGCGGGCTTGGCAAGCCGGACGGCGGCTGGCCGAAGAAACTTGTCGAGGTCGTTGTTGGCAGGGGGAAAAAGAACACCGCAAAGACCGCACGCATCGACCTGAACCCGACGAAGACCGAATTGGCGGCGAAACTGAAACACGAGCCGAGTGAGGACGATCTCTACAGCCACCTGATGTATCCGCAGGTGTTCGCGGAATTTCACAAATTCGTGCGCGAGCACGGCGACGTGAGCGTGGTGCCGACGCCCGCGTTTTTCTATGGCCTCAAACCGGGCGAGGAAATTTCCGTTGATATCGAGGAAGGCAAGACGCTCTTCATCAAACTCATCAATGTCGGCATGGCCGACAACGAAGGCCGCCGCATCGTTTCCTACGAACTCAACGGCGTCCCGCGTGAGGCGACGATCGTGGACAAGTCGATCGCGCCCAAAACGAAGAGCCGGGTCAAAGCCGATCCCGATGACGAAAAACAGGTCGGCGCGCCGATTCCCGGAATGATCACCTCCGTCGTTACGACTGTCGGTCACAAGGTGGCGAAGGGCGATAAACTGCTGACGCTCGAAGCGATGAAGATGCAGACGACTCTTTATGCGCCGATGGACGGCGTCGTGGGCGAATTGCTTGTGCAGTTGGGCGACTCCGTCGAAAGCAAGGACCTGCTGGTGAGACTGCGTTAAGGCCTGCCATCCCGAGGGCGGCAAGGGAGCTCGCAACGCCTCTTCCGCGCCTCCTCCTCACGAATACAAATAGTCGAGATCGACCTTGGGCGCTTTCGGCTTTTCCGCCGGCAGCGGCGAGCCGTTTTCGGGATACTCGAAAATCTTCCCTTCGTAATTGCGGATCACGACTTTCTCGTGGTCGTGATAAAGCGAGTAGCCGGGGTTGATCGGCACTTTACCGCCGCCGCCCGGCGCGTCGATCACGTATTGCGGGATGCTGTATCCGGTTGTGTGCCCGCGAAGGCCGTCGATGATTTCGACGCCTTTGGTGACCGGCACTTTCAGGTGCGACGAACCGTTGATGAGATCGAGCTGGTAGAGATAATACGGGCGCACCCGGCAGATGAGCAGCTTGTGGACGAGTTCTTTCATGGTGTCCACGTCGTCGTTCACGCCGCGCAGCAGGACACTTTGGTTGCCAAGGGGGACGCCGTGATTCGCGAGCCGCTCGAGCGCCTGCTTCACTTCGATGGTCAACTCGCGCGGGTGATTCACATGCACGCTCATCCAGAGCGGGTGATACTTCTGTAGCATTGCGCAAAGCTGGGGCGTGATGCGTTGCGGGAGAAAAATCGGCACTCGCGAGCCGATGCGCACGAATTCGATGTGCGGAATCGCGCGGACGCGGCGGAGCAGATATTCGAGTTTGTCGTCGGAGAAAAGCAGGGGATCGCCGCCCGAAAACAGCACGTCGCGAACTTCCGTGTGCTCTTCCAAATAGCGGAACGCCTCGTCAAAATCCGTGTGCAACTCCTGCTCGCCCGCGCCGCTCACCACGCGGCTCCGCGTGCAGTATCGGCAGTAAGACGCACAACGATCCGTGACCAGAAACAGCACGCGATCGGGATAGCGATGCACGAGTCCTGGCACCGGCATGTGCGAATCCTCGCCGCAAGGGTCGCTCATTTCGTAGGGCGACGTCCAAGTTTCCTCGATGCGCGGGATGACCTGCCGCCGGATCGGGCAGTCGGGATTGTCGCGCTCGACGAGGTTGAAAAAATGAGGCGTCACCGCGAGCGCCAGTTTGTGGCCGGAGAGCAGCACGCCGGCGCGTTCCTCCTGGGAGAGTTCGAGATGCTCTTCAAGCTGCGCGAGCGTGGTAACTCGATGCTTGAGCTGCCATTTCCAATCGTTCCATTGGGCGGCGTCTGCGTCCGGCCAGTAGCCGGGCGCGTGTGAAACGAACGCCTTATCCAAAACCGCAGGGCTGGTTTCCATTGAATTGGCGGACTCCTAATGCGTGAGCCGCCGCTTGTCAACGCTGCGAACCCGGCAAATGTGGAGCGTGGCGAATTTGTGGTTGAACGAAACGTGTTCGCTCATGTCAAAATTCCGATTTCATTATGAAGTTCTTCTACGCATCGCTCGTGGCCCTTGGTTGCATCTGTTTCTCTGCGTTCGCCGCCGACGAAACGAAGCCCCTCGCCGCTGACGCAGACCTGCTCCACCGGCTCGACGCGGCTTACGTGGGTGTTTTTGAAAAAGTCGCCCCCGCCGTCGTGATCATCGAGGCGAACAAGAAGCAGGCCGAGGAAGACTCGCAGAACGCCGACGGCCTGGACCTATTCTTCCGGGATCCAAACGGCGACGGCGGTTCCCGGCGGCATTTCCGCATGCCCCAGCAGGTGCGCAGCGAAGGCTCGGGCTTCATCATCCGCCCGAACGGCTTTGTGCTCACGAACTTTCATGTGATCGAGGATGCGGAAAAGATCGAGGTCAAGCTCAAGGACGGCCGCCATTTTCCGGCCAAACTCATCGGCTCCGACGACAAGACCGACATCGCCATTTTGAAAATAGAAGCCACCAATCTCCCGTCCGTCGAAATGGCCGACAGCGATGCCGTCCGCGTGGGCCAGCAGTGTTTCGCCATCGGCATTCCCTACAACCTCGACTACAGCTTCAGCCGCGGACTTGTAAGCGCGAAGGGCCGCAGCAATCTCACCGGCACGCCGAACAAGCCGATGTATGAGGACTACATCCAGACCGACGCGATGATCAATCCCGGCAACAGCGGCGGTCCGCTTTTCGACATCAACGGGCGCGTGATCGGCATGAACACGCTCATCAACGGCATCGGGCGCGGACTTGCGTTCGCGATTCCGTCGAACATGCTCATTGATGTCGGCGAACAGCTCATCGCCAATGGTAAAGTGACCCGCCCTTGGCTCGGGATTCGCATCGAGACACTCGGCGACAACGCCAACCTGCGCGAGCACATCCACGGCATCGACAAGGGCGTCGTCGTCGATACGATCGAGCCCGAGACACCCGCCTACAAAAGCGACCTGCGCCCGGCTGACGTCATCACCGCCGTCGATGGCGTGGCTCTCGCCACCGCGCGCGATCTGCAAAAAGAGATCCTCAAGAAAAAAGTCGGCCAGCCCGTTGAACTGTCCGTCTGGCGCAACGGAAAGAGCATCAAGATCGCCGTCACCACCGGTGAGCTTCCGTCGGACGTGACAAAAGTTGCCAACAAAACCGTGCCCAAATCCTCACCTGCGAGTGCCGAGGCCTATGGCATGAGCGTCCGTGACGCAGGCAGGCAGCCGGGGGAGAAATCCAAGACGAAAACCGCCGCTGGAGTCGTCGTCACCAGCGTCGAGCCAGGCAGCCCGGCGGACGAGGCAGGGATCAAAACGGACGATTTAATTGCTGAAGTGGATGAAAAGCCGGTTGCGAATTTGGCGGAATTCCGTAAAGTATTATCCAGCCACAACAGCACGAGCAGCGTGTTGATGCTGATCGAGCGAAAAGGCCAAAAAACTTACGCAGTCATCAAACAAACGAGTTCACAAGACACGAAATAGAAAAGCTTTCCTTGGTTGGGCGGTCGGTGCCGGCATTCCGGCACCGACCGTTTTTTTGTGTCATCACGGACTCAGGCACGGATCTCGCCGGCTCTGCTCAACATGGTTTGACAGCGATTCAGCCGCCCGGCTCCGCCGCTTTGTTTGGTGAACCCCTTTACGACCGGAGATTTTCCGCTAGATAACTCCACGAATGCTCGCATCTCTTTTGAATGAATCCGTTGCCGAAAAAGTTCTCGCCGGTGAGCGCATCACACGTGAGGAGGCCCGCGAGCTCTACGACGCGCCGCTGAACGAACTCGGTGCCCTCGCCGATGCGCGCCGCCAGATGGCGAAGCGCGCGGCTTACGAGGGGCGCGGCAACGAGATCGTCACCTACCTGATCGACCGCAACGTCAACTACACGAACGTCTGCAACGTCTATTGCAAGTTCTGCGCGTTCTATCGCACGGAAAAGGACGCGGATCATTACGTTCTCACGCACGAGCAGATCGACGAAAAGCTCGATGAATTATCGGCTGCGGGCGGCGTGCAGGTGTTGTTGCAGGGCGGACATCATCCGAAGCTTGGCATCGGGCACTACTTGGATTTGCTCAGCCACATTCGGGAGAAATATCCGCACATCAACGTGCATGGATTCAGCCCGCCCGAGTTCAACCACTTCGCGGAAGTGTTCCACATGCCGTTGCGCGAGGTGATCGCCAAATTCAAGGAAGCCGGTCTCGGCTCGATTCCCGGCGGCGGCGGTGAGATCCTTGTGGATCGGGTCCGCGAGCGGATTTCGCCGCTCAAGTGCAACTCGGATCAATGGCTCGAAGTCATGGCGATCGCGCACGAACTTGGATTGAAATCGAGCGCGACGATGATGTTTGGACACGTTGAGACGATAGACGACCGGCTCGAGCATTTGCAGCGGCTCCGCGATCAACAGGACGCGACGGGCGGTTTCACGGCGTTCATCTGCTGGACGTTCCAGCCCGAGAATACGGTGCTCAAAGCGCAGACCGTCGGCGCGTCGGAGTATCTGAGGATGCAGGCGCTGGCGCGGATTTTTTTGGACAACTTCGAGAACGTCCAGAGCTCATGGGTCACGCAAGGCCCGAAGATTGGCCAGGTCGCGCTCAAATACGGCGCGAACGATTTCGGCTCGGTGATGATGGAGGAAAACGTGGTCAGCAGCGCCGGCACGAGTTTTCATCTGAACTCGGAGGAAATCTGCACGCTCATCCGCGAAGCCGGCTACGAACCACACCGGCGGAATAATTGGTACGAACTGCTGGATTGAAATAGAAAAAGCGTTTTCCGCAGCGGTCGTCTGAACCGTGTCGCCGCCGACGACTATCATCGCGGCGCTTGGTCAAGCACCTTGCGCAAAGTTTCCCGGTCGGAGGCCAGATCGGCGGTGGTAAGTGACTGTTCCTCGACGTGGTGGCGCTTGAGCACGGCGTCGGTGTCGAAGCGGGTCAACCCCAAAACACGAGAAAGCTGGTAGTGATTCAGGCGCTTTTGCCGGAAAAGTTCGACCGCGCAAGCCTCTCTCACGTCCGCATCCAGGTTTGGAGACTCGTGGCGCAGCTTTTCTTCGATGTCCTTTGGCAGTTCAATGGTAACAGGCATGTTGTTGAGATTAGCATGAAGTGGAAAACCCGTCCTCTGCTGGTGAGCCGGAGTTTGCCTCAACCGGCATCGTGGATTTCACCTGCGGTTTTTCGTCAGCGGTCGGAAGTCCGCGGTCTCAAAACGTGTTGCTCTCGTCGTCAAGGGGGCCGAGAGGGGGAAGGGGTTGCGGGCAACCACGCCGATGACGCGCCGCTGGATTGCGGAGCGGCTGGGGATGGGCAGCGCCAGCTATCTCTCTGCTCTCCTTGCCAGTGTCGATAGTAAGCTCTGACCCGAATGGCGCTAAGTTAAGGCAGTTTTGGGACGATTTCTCAATTCTCCTTCACGCGATAAAATCCCTTCGTCTTGCCGCGGATGGAGTCGAGGTAACTCATCTCGCCTCCGGTGCCGACAAGGCCGGATGTGAGAGGAAACCAAGAGGGGCTGGCAAGGTTAGCGGTCCACTCGATAATGTAGGACTTCCCGACGGTCGTATTCCAGACCACCTCTACTGAGGAATAAATCTGTGCCGATATGATTGCAGGTGGAGTGGGCGCGGTAGTTGTAACCGTAAGTCCGTATTGATTGCTTGAGAACGTCGAGTATGGGCCATCGCGAACAACGACAAAGTATGTGCCTGCTGATGGAACGTAAGCGTCCGCCGTGGCTCCACTGGACGATGAGGTGGGAGATTGCGGAGGCTGTGGGTTATGCAATCTACCACAGCGGCATTGGAGACTTCAGAGATTTTGAGACGCGACAAACGGGGACGCGTGTGGCTGAAGCCGAAGCGGCGCGAGGCACTGCTGGATGAGTTTGAGAAGAGTGGCATGAGCGGGGCGCAGTTTGCGCGGTTGACGGGGGTGAAGTATTCGAGTTTTCAAAACTGGGTGCCGCAGGACGCGTGGCGGACGTCAAGATGGCACGGTGATGGCGCAGCCCGGTGCGGTGCGTTTGTTTGAAGCGGTGGTCGAAGGAGGGTAAGCGTCTGCCGGGGTTCCCCTTGACACGATGCTTCGCAAGGTCTGATCCGGAAGCATAGGCGTGATAGCCCGATGGGCTACGACGCTTACGCTGCGGCGCGTCGATCGGCGCGCTTCTGCGCCTTTGCCCAAGCCTCCGGCGTGAGGTCTTTGACCTGCCAGTTGGTCATCGAGGGCAGGCGCGTGAACACGTCCCGGAGATAGGCGAACGGGTCGATATTCCGACGCCGGCAGCTCTCGATGACGGTGTAGAGGATGGCGCTGCGACCGCCGGCCTTGGCTTCCCCGATGAACAGCCAGTTCTTCTTTCCCACGGCCGTGGGCCGGATGGCGTTTTCGATGCGGTTGTTGTCGATCTCCAGACGGCCATCTTCGAGGAAGACGAGCAGCGAGGGCCATTGATTGAGCGCGTAGTCGATGGCTTTGCCCATGAGGCTGCGGGGCAGGTAGCGGTGCCGGGTTTTCAACCGCACCAGGGCACGGTGCAGCCGCATCAGCACAGGCCGGCTGAGACTCGCGCGTTCGGCTTGCCGCAGCCTTGGTCCGGCCCGCGCCTTCCTGAGTTTGGCTTCGAGGGCGTATAGGTTTTGAAAGTGTCTTAAGAACCAGCCCGCGACCTTCGGTGCCTGCTCCTGGGCGTCGTAAAATTTGCGCCTCACATGGGCCGCGCAGCCTGCGAGCAGGATCTTTTCACCGCGGCGTCTGGCAAAGCAGTCGTAGGCCTCATAGCCATCGCACTGGATGGTGCCGCTGAAGTCTGCGGGGATGATGTTATCCAGGCATGCCGCCGCACGGCTTGTCTCCCAGTGGAAGATGACATCGCCCCGCGGCGCGCCATAGGTCCAGAGATAACCCAGCTTCGTCCGGCCATTGCCCGGCGCAAGATAGCGGATGGGTGTTTCATCCACTTGCAAGTAGCCGCTGCTAACAACCTCCTGCCGGATTTGTTGGTAAATGGGCTGCAACCACTCCGCGGCCAGGCCGACCCATTCGGCCATCGTTTGCCGCGGCAGCCAGACTTGATGGCGCGACCAGTAGATCGACTCCTGCCGGTAGAGTGGAAGATGGTCGCAATACTTGCTCACGACGATTTGCGCGAGTAATCCGGGAGCTGCGATGCTGCGTTCCAGGAGCGAGTCCGGCAACGGTGCCATGACTGGCACGGCGTCCAACAAACCACGCTGCACATACTTCGGGCGCACCGTGCGACGGCAAAGGAAGCGCGCCGGTTCGTAGTCGAGCCGCTCGCTGACTTCTTCACCGATGCGCCGCCAGTCCTGCGGAGCCAGCTTGACCGGCTCAGGGACGATGACTTCTTCAATCACCGGCAGATGCTCCGGCAGCCGTGGACCGCGTTCACGCGGAGGCGATTGGCCCGTCGAGCGCCGTGGAGCCTCCTCGGCCACAGGCTCGGGAGATTTTCCCGGCTCGTCCATGCCTTGCAAGAGCAGCAGAAGTTGCGCGGGATCGAGCTTCTCACTCTGCGAGCCAAAGACCCTGCGCACAAGCAGGTCGATCTTTTGTTCCAGCAATGCAATCCTTGCATTGGCGAGCGCAAGCTGCTCATTACTCCGCCGGAGTTGCTCGTCTCTTTCTTGAAGCTCTTTGGTTAACTCTTCTTCGCGCGGGCTCATCAAGGTTGGGCACAGGAATAGCAACTCTTTGTCACCTGGCCAAGAGTTATCTTATGTGTTTAGTTACTTACTTAACGATCTGTCACCTCAAGCATCCCGGGATGCTTCAGAACTTACTCCCGCTCATACCAAGGCCTTAGCTTCGCCCCGCGCAAATCAATGCCATCGGTCAGCATCGCCAGCGCCCCGGGCGCAAGCTTCAGCTTCACCGTCCCGGGATCGGACACCCTCGGCCATGAGAAGGTTCCCTTCTCCAGCCGCTTGATTAGCAGCCATAGCCCAGTGCCATCAAAGTAAAGGATCTTCAGCCGACTGTGACGGCGGTTGGTAAAGACAAAGAGCGCCCCCTGGCGAAGGTCTTCGCCCAGACGCTCGCTCACCAGACCTTCCAGCCCGCTGAAGCTCTTGCGCAAGTCCACCGGCTCCAGCGCCACAAACACCTTTAACCCTCCGGTAAAGCTCAGCATCGGGCGCGGGAACTTTGTGCAACCATGACCACCACTTCCGCCGCAAGGCGCATCTGCACCGGCGTCTGCACGCACATCCGGCTCCCGCCGGGCAGTTCGATCCACAGCCCGCCCACACCAGTTGCCCGCAGCACGGGCGGCGCTTCACCGGGATCGCCTCCTTCGACCACCGCTTCAAACAAACGCACCGCACCGGGCTGCGCCATCACCGTGCCATCTTGACGTCCGCCACGCGTCCTGCGACGACGCTGCACCCAGTTTTGAAAACTCGAATACTTCACCCCCGTCAACCGCGCAAACTGCGCCCCGCTCATGCCACTCTTCTCAAACTCATCCAGCAGTGCCTCGCGCCGCTTCGGCTTCAGCCACACGCGTCCCCGTTTGTCGCGTCTCAAAATCTCTGAAGTCTCCAATGCCGCTGTGGTAGATTGCATAACCCACAGCCTCCGCAATCTCCCACCTCATCGTCCAGTGGAGCCACGGCGGACGCTTACGATGGAACGCCAGCCTGAAACGTCTTGTCCACGCCGGTGTCCACGCTCGCGACCCGTGGCGAGATCGGCCTTGCCGCGTTCGATGGAAGCGGCGAATTCGGGTGACAACTCGCGCTGATCCTCCAGCCATTGTTCCAGCCACTCACCAACCTCCTCGGCTTGCTGCAATGAGAGCCGGGAAATGGCAGCTTCGATTTCGGTGATCGTGCTCATGGGGCGGAAGAATAACATCGCGCGGTTTCGCTCGCAAGGCGGGGCAGCCGCTGCAGGGCGGCGGGTGCGTTTGCGCGGAGCTTGGGGATGAAGAGAAAAGACGAGAGGGGCGTTAAAACGCAGTTTCAAGTCAGGACGACGTTCTAAAGGCGCTTTGGGATCGAGGGGCAAAAATCCCGCAACTTCGTCACGAGGGAGAAATCAGTGGAATCACCTGTCGCCCATTGCGCCGATAAATACGAAAGTCCGAATCCGCACTCCACACGCGCGGCGAGTTGTGAATTTCCGCCATGCGCACCAGGCAGGCATCGGCGAAATCCATCGGCACATCCTCGTACTTGTGGAGCAAACGCCACACTGCGGACGCTTCCGTTTCAAAGTCAAACGCCACGCGGATAATCCCGTCGCGGTGCAACCGGGCCAGTGCCTCGCGTGAAGGCGGGGCTTCGCCGAGGAGATGCCATGCCTCCGCCAGCACCGCCTCACAGACCAGCAACGGCGGACGCAGCGATTTGAAAACCTCCACCGCCCAACCGGGCAGCGAATCCGAGCGGTCGAGAAGTGCCACCAGAGCGCCGGTGTCGGCCAGCACCGCTGCCATTACTTTGCCCCTTTGCTGCGCGGGGATGAGGAACGGCCAAAACCGGCCAGATGCGCCTTGTTCGTGGAAAGGTCGCGCCTGCCGCTCGCTCCGAGTTGGCCGGGCTGCTCAAACAATTCACGCGCGAGATCGTAGCAACTTGCCCCCTCTCCGCCGAACCGCCTGGCGAGACGTTGCAAAAGGGCTTTCTGCTGCGCTCCCGGCAGCGTAGCCACAGCTTGTTCGATTTCAGCGAGCGTGCTCATGGGCGGGAGAATAACACCGCGCGGTTTCGCTGGCAAGGCGCGGTGGCTGGCGCACAGCGGCGGGTGCGTTTGCGCGGAGCTTTCGAATGAAAAGAAAAACGATGCGGAGGTGTCAATAGCAAGCTCTGACCCCTTTCCCCCTTGTGCAATTATGCAATTAGGTATCTTCCAAAGCATTATTTTTGCGGAGCTGCCTTAAAGTCTGGGTTTGGGAAACTGTTAACCAGAGCCGCGAAAGATATGATCTTCGCATCTTTGTGTAATTCCTCCGGGTGATCGTTTAGGTACTTTTCAAGTATCAGTTTGTACTGCCGTAACGATATCCCTTTCGAGGGAAACTTGAACGGCGCGTTTGAGTCGTAGAATTGCCAGCCACCTGCCGCTTCCAAATATCCTTTCAAATATCCGAGCAATTCACGAACCGAGAGAAAATCATTCTCCGTCAATGTTGTGTCTTTCGCTTCCAATCGCTTTGCCAGTTGCATTCCTATCCAGAGCGAGTTTCCGTCCGAGATAGACAGGTCTTCTGCTGGGGCAGAAATTGCGAAGAGAAACAAGAGTGCGACGAGTGGCTTCATGGAACATAGCGTAGCGTGCGGCGCAAGCCATAGCCACCGCATTTTTCGTTGCAGGTGTTTTCCCGTTCCCAAATTTAGCAAAGTGAAGGGGGTCAGTGAAGGGGGTCAGAGCTGAATGGCGCTAAGATAAGGCGGTTTTGGGATGCTTTCGCCGAGGTCGTTTTTGGACGCCCGGGACGGATTTTTGAAGAGTCTGTTCGCTGAGTTTGCGCATCTGGCAGAGGATGGTTTCCAGTTTGCGGTGGTTGGCGATCGCCTCTTTGTAGAGGTCGGCCTGAGCCGCGGAAAGAGCCAGGCTGATGGTCTTGGCTTTGACTTTGCGCGTCAGCCGCAAGGCTCTGGGCGGTTGAGGCATGAGGGTGCCCTGAGAGTAGAAAGGGTCAGAGCTTACTATTGGTGCGCCCGTGAAGCGGGCGTCAACGCGGGTGGAAGTCCCGCCGGTGCAATTAGACGGTTCAGCACCGCAGACCGTGCCAACTGCGTCGCCGCGAGGCGGGGTGGGGAGCAGGCATGGAGTCGAACCGGCAGGTCGCAATGCACAGATGAACCACATAAATGAGCCTCGAAAAACACTCCCGGCAGCCGAGCCTCTCAAGAGTGGGCGAAGGCCGCAGAGTCGAGACCCAGACCAACCGTCGTGGGTTTTGACAATGGACCGGCGGGGTCTGCGTGGGCGACATGTCGCGAAGTGACGCGCGGGTAAACGGGGAGATCTGTCATGGCGGGTAAGCAAGACTCAACTGGCGGCACAACCCCAACAAAGGGGAAGGCCGTGCAGGCCAGGACAGAAGTCGGAGGCGTTCGTAGTAGTGATAATCCCGTGCCGGACCTCTGGTTCGGGCAACCCGCGGGGGAGCGAAGGGACGCCACTTGTTCCGCAGGAGCGAAGCGCAGGGAAGGACGTGGTGACGGCCCGCGAGGGCTACCAGCACCCGAGAAAGTCCGGCAACTGCAAATCACCCTGTATCGGAAAGCGAAGTCCAAGCCGGAATACCGGTTCTGGAGTCTATATGGAGAAGTGCAACGCGCCAACGTGCTGGCAGCAGCTTGGCGGCGCGTGAAAGCGAATGCAGGAGCGGCGGGGGTGGATGGAGTGAGCATCGAGGAACTCGCCGCCGATGCGCAGGTGGAAGCCGCGTGGCTGAACGCGCTGCAAGAGGAGCTTCACTGCAAAACGTACCGGCCCGCGCCGGTGCGCAGGGTGAAGATTCCCAAAGCCAGTGGAGGGTTTCGTGGGTTGGGGATTCCCACGGTGAAAGACCGCGTGGTGCAGATGGCGGTGTATCTGGTGCTGATGCCGATCTTCGAGGCGGACTTCCATCCGCGCTCCTTCGGTTTTCGGCCCGGACGGGGCGCCCACCAGGCGGTGGAGGTAATCCGGGAGGCATTGCGCATGGGCAAGACCGAGGTGGTCGATGCCGATCTGGGGCAATACTTCGACACGATCCCGCATCGGAAGCTGATGCGGCAGGTGGCCCGGCGGGTGAGCGACGGGATGATCCTGAAACTCATCAAAGCCTGGCTGCGCGCGCCGATCGTCGAGGAAGAGCAAGGCGGAGGCCGGAGGATGAAGGCCAACCCCTGTGGCACCCCGCAGGGCGGCGTCATCTCTCCCTTGCTGGCCAACATCTACCTTCATCCGCTGGATGAGGGCGTGAATGAATGCCGGCAAAAGCCGCGGATGGTGCGGTATGCGGACGATCTGGTGATCCTCTGTCGGCCCGGAGAAGGAGAGGGGATGAAGGAGCGGCTGGCTCGGTGGCTGCAAAGCCGGGGGCTGGCCCTGAACGAAACCAAGACCCGAGTGCTCCAGAGCTGCGCGAGCGGCTTTGAGTTCCTGGGTTTCACCTTCCGCTGGCAGCAGTCGAAGAAGGGAACGCCGTATGTGCATACCGAGCCGAGCGCCGGCGCAGAGCAGGCGCTCCGGGACCGGGTGCGTGAACTCACCCGGCGTCCCACCACCTGGAGAGCGACTGGCGAGGTTGTGCGCGAGATCAACCAAGTGACCCGTGGCTGGAGCAACTACTTTGCTTTGGCCCACCACCACCGGAGCTTCGGGCAGATGAATCACTTCATCGCCCACCGGCTGCGGCAATGGTTATGGCGCAAGCACGGGAATCCCTCGGGGAAATACCAGCGCTGGCCGGACCGCGAACTCTTCACCACGTATGGACTCTATCACCTGCCGGCGACGCTGGCGTAAGACATCGCAAACCGACAAAGGAACTCGGAAAGCCGGATGCGGGAAAACCGCCCGTCCGGTTTGATGAGGGGCGGGAAGCAGACGGTCACTGGCCCGCGGGCCTCTCAATCCGTCGCTTCCCGCCTACTCTACAAAAACCTACCACTGGAATGAAGGCTAGTCTTTGTGAAAAAGAAACCATTGGTCTTTCTCGGTTCAGGTGTCTCTTTGCCATCTTTTGAAAAGGCGAACGGCAAAGGCTACGGCTCGACCGAAAACCTGACGAATGCACTCTTTGAGAAATCGTGGTTTCTCACGACAGTGAATGATTGGAGGGTCGATGCTCCACACGGCTCGCGATCTCCTTATCAGCCACCGTGTCAGGAATTCCTTTCACGTTTGCGGAAATGGACGGAGGACTACTATTCAGATGAGAGGGGTTCGCTCATTAACTACGAAGACCTTTACTCCCTCACCCAGCAAATCAGCGACGAAGCGGGGTGGTCAGACAATGCAGCTATCAAGCCGTTTCGAGTAGAGATCAATAAATTGTGTGCTGATCTTTGCGACCCACACAAAACTATTTGCGATAAGCCTTTGGAGCGCCTTGCTCTGGAAACCCTTGGTTTCATTCAGAATGTTATAGCGTCAAAACTTTGCGTCGAGGTTCCAACCATTGGCTTTGACCTGCTCAAAGCATTGGCCGGGCTGTCCGGTGTTGAGCCACTCACGATCTGCACGCTGAATCACGATCTTCTTGTAGAGCGTTATCTTGAGGCGGAGTTCATTCCCTACACTAACGGCTTCGGGCAAGAACAGGTAAATGGCGTTCGCTACGTTGATCGGACTGAATTTGCCAGAAACGATTTTAGGGTGAAGTTGC
The DNA here is from genome assembly GCA_963751395.1 of uncultured Verrucomicrobiae bacterium. Lineage (GTDB taxonomy): Bacteria > Verrucomicrobiota > Verrucomicrobiia > Chthoniobacterales > Chthoniobacteraceae > CAVVUC01. Next base: position 502,359 of record CAVVUC010000003.1, read on the forward strand.
TTAAACTTCATGGATCAATTAACTGGTGGCGACTCGTTGCCGACGGGAAAAGTCCGGTTCGTGACAGGCTAGGTATTCCGGTTCGGCCATTGGAAGAATGTCGGAGTGTAGCCGGAGAGCGACTTTCAAAGAGGGATTCTGTTCCGTGGTTTCTAACTGGTTCAGACAACAAACTCATCGACTATCAGGCCGGCATTTTTCTTGCGCAGTTGAGAGAGTTCGATCGCGCTTTGGACGAGCACGACCTCATCGTGATGTCCGGTTATGGATGGGGTGATAAGGGCATAAACATCCGGCTGATAAGCTGGGTCTTCGAAAAACAGGGGCGCCAAATCATCCTCTTGCACGAAAAGCCCGACAAACTACATCCCCAAAGAGCATTGCTGCATACGTTCAAGTGGATGGTTAACGAAAGGAAATTGATCCCGGTTCGCAAATGGATGTGCGACGTGGATGCTAGAAAACTCTATCGCTGTTTTGAGAGAAAAATGCATTACGGAACAAGCGCGAGTTTGGACCTTTGAGAGAATGAACGACGACGAGAACAACAGTTCGCTGGTTCCTCCTCCTGACGCTTCGCTGGCAACGGCGAGGCCGGAGAGCGGGCGACTGCTCTCCGAGATGAATGCCGAGTTGCTGGCAACCGCACGAGGACCGCTTTTCAAGATCGGTGAGTATGAATGGTGCGAGCCGGACTATCGGCAGATTCTTATTTGGGCAGAGACGTTGGAATTGGAGCCGGAGGAAGTGATTCGGCGGTTACTCAATGAACGAAGCTTATTTTGGACATGGTCTGGAACCGGCGATTCAGTAAGGTTTTACGAATCCCTAAGCGCAGAAGGCGGCAAACATTACCGCTACGATAAGGAAACGACTTTTCAGAACGGCAAATTTGTAAGTCTCAACTGGGATTTCGATCTACTGCCGCTCACTGTCTTTGAATGGGTTGAAGGGCTTGACATTGAACACCTCAGAATCGTTACAAAGCCAACCAAAGCGAACCCGATTTCACATCTTCATATGTCGATGCCGAAGCTTCGCAGCGTGGACTGTGATCACCTTGGAATTGAGAACCTTAACTTGTCTCAGGTTCCGTCCCTCGAAGCCCTCTCCTGTGGTGGAAATCGGCTGGCACAGCTTGATCTATCGAACGTGCATTCGCTGCAACAGCTCTTCTGCTGGGAGAACAACCTTGAGACAATCGATCTCTCCAAAGTGCCCAACCTGAAAACATTGGAGTGTAGTAATAATCCGCTGGGTGAACTCGATCTATCTAACATCCTCAGTTTAGAGGAAGTATTTTGCTCTGAATGCCGATTGACCAGTTTGAATCTTCCAACCCTGCCGAAGCTTCGCGACCTGGAGTGTTTCAGCAATCAGCTTGAGACTCTCGAACCTGCCGATGCGCCCAACCTAGAGTCGCTAAACTGTTCAGGCAATCGACTGATGTATCTAAACCTTCCCGACTCCCCTTCCTTAAAGTATCTCGATTGTTCTGATAACCGGCTTCGTCATCTTGATCTTGTGAACAAATTGGAATTGAAGTTCTTGGATTGCCGCAGCAATTTGATTCAGCGGCTCAACATCGCGGACACGCCGCTGGGCGTCCACGACTTTCATTACGATTATTGGGTTTATGTATTTAACGATGACGGCAGCAATGGGAATACAGGATTACTTCCGCGGACGCTATTTGAGCGGCTCCGCCTTGACGAAACACAACCCGAAGCAGCATATAGAGACTATCGGGCTTATGCTCGCAGCCGCGGCTACCACTTTCACGGGTACTGACGAAAATGGCGATACGATCTTGAGCTAATGGCTTCCCCTGCTATCCTAAGCTACGAAAACCCCGACGCGAAAAGACTCCGCGAAATGGTGAACGCGGCACGGGCGCGTTTGGCCGAGTTGGAAGTTGCCTACACCATCGACAAGGCGAAGGTGGACAGCTTGCAGGCGAGCCTTTTCCAGCGCCTTCGCACCCATCGTCAGGAACGGGATCGGTTGCGGGTGGTCGTGGATTATCGGAAACAATGCCTGCACGTCTTGCTGCGTGGGGATGAGAAGCAAGCCGAGCGTGTGAAGCAGGCCCAGCAAGAGGCGGAAGCGCGCAATGAGCGGGAGTATGAGGAGACGGCCAAAAAGGTGGCCGCGAAAAACGAACTGACTGCGGAACAGGAGGCTGAACTCGTCAAGCTGTGGAAAAACCTCGTGAAACTGTATCATCCCGACCGTTTCGCGCACGAGCCGGACAAGCTCGACACTTACGGCAAGCTTACCGCCGCGATCAACCAGGCAAAGGACAATGGCGACTTCGACACGCTAAGGGAGATTGCGAACGATCCGCACGGCTACATTTTGAAGAAGGGCTGGGCGAGTCTCGACTTCCGCGACGAGGAGCAGGCAAAGCGGCTTGAGAAGCTCTATCTGAGCCTGACGGCGGAAATTCGCAGCGTGTTGGAGGCGCACCGGCGATTGCGCGAAAGCCCGGAATTCGAGCTATACGAACTCACCACCAAGAAGCCCGCGATGCTCGACACGGTGGCAGAGAAGCAAACGAAGCTGCTCGAAAAGGAAATCGCCGAATTGAAATCCGAAGCGGAGCGGCTGGCCGGCGAAATTGCGAAATTGACCGCTAAATGACTCCTGAGATTCCAACGAACTTTCTGCGGCGTCTCATCGCGATAGGCGAGACCAACAATTTCTCAGCGCTGCCAGAGCTATTCAGCGATTTTCCGCCTGAGCGTGTGGGACATTTCATGCGGCAGCGTCCAGATTTTTGGTATTCCATCGCTGACTCCATTCCCGAGGCCGAGTTAGAGGCCCTTGTCCGTGCCATTACCATCGCAGAGCGGGACTACCCTGAGTTTGGTGGTGGCAGCGTATCTGGCGTTATCTGGGCATTTCGTCGGCTTCAGCATCGCACGCACAGCAACCGCGATACGTTGGCAGATTGGATACTTGCACACACCAACAACCCTTGGGCACCGTTCGGTTCCAGCAACCTTGGGGCTCGTTCACTTGCTGAATTCCAAGCTATTCAGCAGCGCGCAGCTACCGCACGAATCCAGAGAGCGCAAAATGAGAACGAGCGGCAGGCCGCAGTCGCAAGCCGCATCGCCAACAAAGCCACTCACGACATATTCGCCGCCATCCGCCGGAAAGACATCAAGGCAGTGCAAGCTCTCTTGCTTCGTGGCGCGCGACTCGACGTTTCGGACGACACGGGAAAGACAGCTATGGTTTACGCTCAGTCACTAGGCCACGCCCCCATCATTGAATTACTCCGAGCGCACGCAAATGGACTTCCACCTTACGACAGCAAAGCGGACTCATTGCCGGTGTTTTTGATGCTTGGCTGCCACATGGAAGACATCTTCACTCAGATCGAGACGGAATTTTTGAAAGACATTCTCGGTCAAAGATTCAAAGTCACAACCGCCGCGTTTTATTGCGCGGAAGATTTGCTCGACGCGGTGCGATTGCAAGGCTGCGACCTGTGCAGCCTTTTTCTGAACAATGTAAGATTCCGCGATGATGACCATCCAAGCGGGCACATGAGTAAGGCCATCGAGTTGATCACAACGGCAAAGGCAGCAGGAGCAAGGCTCGTGTTCGCGACAACTACAATTTCCATTTATTCGCCCGATTTTGCGGAGAGGGTAAAAAACGCGGGCGCTGACTTTTTCCTCTATGCGCCTTTCGATTTCCAAGACTACAAGCGGGAGTTGGAGAGGTGCATGGCGTCGCGTTAAACAACTTTGCCAATGGATGATTTCTACTCGGTGTTAGGTGTTCCCCCGAACGCATCCATTGCGCAGATCAAGCAGCGCTACCGCTTTCTCGCGCAAGCGTATCACCCGGACAAGTTTGCCAGCGACTCACACAAGCGCGACGCCGAGGAAGCTTTCAAGGGAATCAACGAAGCCTTCCAGACTCTCTCCGACCCAAGCCTCCGCGCAGACTACGACAGGCAGAGCATGAGCGACTCCACCAGCCCGCCGAAGTCGAAGACTACGCCGCCTCCCCCGCGCCCCGAACCACCGCCGCCACGCGCCGCACGGAAGTCGAAGCCGACGCAACCCCGCTCGCGCAGGTTGCTGCCGCTATCGTCGCGCACGATCGTTTTTCTAATGACCGCCGCAGGAATCGGCATTGTGTTGGTGAACTGGCCGTCAGCACCAACACCGCCGGCATCACCCTCCTACGAAGAACGGGTTTCACAGAAAACAGCAGATGTTTCGGGCTACGAGGAAATAACCCGCGCTACCTCCACTGGAGAACAACCGCAAGCCAACCCCACGCCAGAGCAGCCAAATGCGCCACCAAAGACCGCATTTGACCTGGACGCATATCTTGCGAGCAAAGCGTCACCAGCGGCTGAGTCACATGGGGAAGAAGCTAAAAGGCAGCAGAGATCGGCACAATCTCCGTCGCCTACGGAGCTACCCCCCTATGCTGACGTGGCTGCAAAAGCGGGCGTCGAGTTTGAGAGCATCAAAGTGCTGGCAGAAAAGGGCGATCCGTTCGCACAGGACGAACTCGGCTGGCGTTACCGAGACGGTTATGGTGTGGCCAAAGACGCGGAAGAAGCGGTCAAATGGTTTCGCAAGGCCGCCGAACAGGGAGATTCCCTCGCACAATACGACATCGGTTCGAGCTATGAGCGTGGAGAGGGTGTGCCTCGCGATTATGTGGAAGCCTACAAGTGGATGAGGCTTGCAGCATTTCAAGGAATCAAGAAGGCCGCGAAAGAATTACCGGGGGTTGTGCGACAATTATCGCCAGCCGAAATCAAAGAGGGCCAACGGTGGGTTCGTGAATTCAGGCCGCGCAAGGCACCGTGAACGCATTCTATAAATGAGCATTTGGGACGAACTTGATTCGACGCGTGAAGCCAGGCCGGAGGTTCTGGCAGCCCTTGACGAGCTGCTCACATCCCGCGCCGTGGCATCCGTTCATTACGCTGGCTACGCACACGAACCAGTTCTTCGCCTTCTTCACCGCCATTTTGGCAATGCATTCAGCGTCATGGATTTCCCCGACCGCTACGGGAGCGGCGCAGCTTTCTTCTGGGAGGGCGACGGCGACTACCCCGGCCCAGACCGTCCCGACTGGCTGGAGGGAGTTCCATTCTGGCAGGAGGGCGTTCCCGATGCCGACCTGCTCATTTGGGACATGCCGTGGAGTCACCCCGGACAGCTTTCTGCAATCACCGAGCGCCACCAACCGACTTATCTACTGCTGGTGGACGAGGCTTGTTCTGCGGCCTCTCATCCAGCTTACTCGTGGAGCATCTTTCCAACTTATGCCTTGGGAACTCTCAAAACCCACAACGCCTGAACCGGGATCACATATCGACCTCGACTTGAAAGAACATGTCGGATGATGGCCGCGGACTCGTTGCCGGTGCTTTCGCTGCTTTCCTGCACAAGTGATGACATCCACACGCTGATAGAGGAGGCGTTTCTCAAACAAATTTTTGTTGGGAGATTCACAATCAAGGCCACCGGCTTTTACTTCGCCGAAGATTTTCTCGACGCGGTGCGAAGCCAAGGCTGTGACCTCGCCGGCATCACGCTGAGCGACGCGAGGTTTCGAGATGAGGAAAAGGACTTTCACAAGCGGATGCGCAAGGCCGTGGAGCTTATCACAAAGGCAAAGGCAGCGGGGGCAAGGCTCGTGTTCGCAACAACGGGCATTCCCGTTGAGTGGCTTCCTGACTTGGAAGCACGGGTAAAGAATGCGGGCGCTGACTTTTTCCTCCGCGCGCCATTTGAGATGGAAGACTTCAAGCGGGAGGTGAAGCGGTGTATGGGGCGAGGGTGAATACTTGTGGACAGTGTAGCGACTTCGCTTCATTCTTGCTCCATACGCAACGACACGCACGAACCTCAACGGCAGCGTGCGAGTTGATTTTTTCCGAGCTTAACCAAACCTGCTTTCCGAACATGGTCGCAACTCTCTCCAAACGCACATCGAAGGACGTGAAAACGGAAGTCGAGGCCATCCGAGCCGCAGGAAGGGAAATCGGCAAGAGTGCGGAATCCGCGCGCGCGTTCCTCAAAAAGCACGGGTTCATCACGAAATCGAACAGGGTCGCAAAAGCCTATCGGTAATGCAGGCACCGGGGTTCGTGCTCGGATACCACGGTTGCGACAGAACCGCCGGTGAGAAGATTCTGGCGAATCGCGATCATGTTTCTCTGAGCAGGAATTCGTATGACTGGCTCGGGGACGGTGCCTATTTTTGGGAGAACAACCCCGTGCGTGCAATGCAATGGGCAAGTTTGATAAAGGACAGCCCCCAGCACTTTAAGCAGAGGATCAATACGCCCTTCGTTGTGGGGGCGATTATTGATTTGGGAAATTGTTTGGATTTAACAGACGCGGAGAGCCTCGAAATCGTGCGCAGCGGATATGAGACGTTTGAGCGAATGTCGCTGACGGCGGGAAGTGCATTGCCCCAAAATTCAAAAGCGCACACCGGAGACGTTGATCTGGTAAAACGGCATCTTGATTGCGCGGTGATCAATTTCGTTCACGCGGTTCGAGAGGAGAGGTCACTGCCTGCATTTGACAGCGTCCGGGGAATTTTCACCGAAGGGGGTGAATTGTATCCAGGGGCGAAGATCATGGAAAAAACGCACATCCAGATTTGCATACGGGAGCCAAAGAAAAGCGTGATCGGTTATTTTCGCCCCGCTGATTTGCCGGGCTGAAGCTGGCGGACACACCCGCCCCGCCAAGGGACGCAACTTTCGGACAGTTTCGGACACCAGCCCCGCGCGATTCTGCGTGATTCCGAAAAACCCGAAAATCGCCTCTCCGCCCTTTAATACACTGACTTGCGAGAGGTTGCGCATTTTTCACGCAGTTCCACGAAGGCGCGGAAACGGGTTCGACTCCCGTACGCGCTGCCATGTAAATCAACGACTTACGCAAGAAGTTGACATGCATGACAGTTGCATGACAACAAGCCATGCGACACGCAAGCAGCGCAAACGTCGTCCCCGCATCATTGTCTCCGGTTCCGCGCTCGTAAAAATCTACGAGGGAAAAAATCGAGGCAAACCACTTTTTACCGTTGCCTGGCACATCGGGCCTCGGCGGCACCGGGTTTGTTTTCAAGACCTCAAAGCCGCCGAGCAATTTGCCAGGAGCCGCGCGGAACTGCTCCGGCACGGCGATCATTCAAACGCCAGGCTGACACCGGCGGAGATTGAAACATTCCACTTCGCCCGCCAGAAGCTGCAACCAATCGGCGTCCCACTGCATGTCGCCGCTGAGGAATACGCGGCCGCAATTGTAAGGCTGAAAGGCGTTGGCTCCCTGCGCGAAGCAGTCGATCTTTTCGTCAGAAATTATTCCAGCACCGATGGCCGGATCACGGTTCGCAAGGCGCTGGATGAATTCCTCGAAATGCGCGAGAAGGATGGAGTCGGACGCCGCTATCTTGAGGATTGCCGCAACCGGATCGGACGATTCGCCAACGATTTCAAGATCGCGATCCGCTCGGTCACGGCGCGCGACATCGACGACTGGCTGCGCCGCCTTTCATGCGGGCCGCGGTCGAGGAATAATTTTCGTGCGCTCATCGTGACGCTGTTCTCGTTCGCGCAAAAGCGGGGCTACCTGCCGAAGGACAGACCGCACGAAGCGATCCAAGTTGAGAAAGCCAAAGTGCGGGGCACACCGATCGTGATATTCACCCCGGCGGAACTCACCGAAATGCTGGCCGTTGCAGAGGGTCGGGAAAGGATCGCGCTTTGCATCGGTGCATTTACCGGCATCCGGCAGGCGGAAATGCTCCGGTTGAAATGGGAGGACTTCAATTGGGCGGAGGAAGTCATTGATCTAGGAGAGGATCAGACAAAGACCGCGTCACGCAGGCTGGTGCCAATCCTGCCGGCGACGGCGGCCTGGCTGGATGGCTTCAAACAGGAACGTGGGCCGGTTCTCTCTTACGGTTCGGAGAAGGCGCTCGGCGTGGCTTACAAGGCGATAGTCGGCAGAGTGAACGCCGCTCGTCCCGAGGGACAACGCGATTTTGCATGGAAGCGCAACGGACTTCGCCATTCCTACGCGAGCTACCGGCTGGCAGAGATTCAGGATGCCGCCAAAGTGAGCTTGGAGATGGGCAACTCGCCGCAGAAGATATTCAACAACTATCGCAAGGTCGTTACCAAGAGCCAGGCTGCGGCGTGGTTCGGGGTTATGCCGACTGTGCCGGAAAACGTCGTGCCCATCAGCGCGGTGGCCTGACAGCGCAACTCAATGCCGGGGGCGGTCTTGACACGCCGTCCCCGGCATGAACGCGCAATCGACCGCAATCCAAACCGATGACCGCCTCCTGACCGAAAAGGAAGCCGCCGAATATCTCCGCATCAAAATCCGCCAACTCTACAACTGGCGGGTTTCCGGCCTGATCCCCTACATCCGGATTGGCAAGGCGCTCCGCTATCGGAAATCTGCAATCGACCAGACGCTGGCAAGATTCACGATGGGGCCTGCCTGAGTCGGCAGGAACCGGCGATGCGCGGCAATTTTCGTTACGTAACGAAAATTACTCTCCGTCCCGATCTGGATAGAATCTATCGAGAACGCGATGTTCTTCCTGCATCCACCAGATGGGCAGCTTGTCCATCAGTATCTTCATGCGCGGAACGTGCTTCCTCTCGTTCCACGGGCGATGTTCCTCGCGCCAGCGGTGGTAAAATGCCTCACCAATTGATAGAGGGGTTTGTGGCAAGGGTAACCGGATTCGTTTGTAAGGTCGGTCGTAGCCTCCCGCTTCATTCTCTTCGCCTTCTTCGCTGAACCACTGCCGAAGCTCGACGTGAGTCCAAGCGGGGCTGAAATGAACGGGCAGGATTTTTTCAGCGTGGCTTGGCAGCCAGTAGTAAACACGTCCGAAGTAAATCGAATGCAGATAGCGTTCAAACAGCCTGGGACGGAGCGGGCTTTCCCCGATTGGTTCTCGCAGGGGCACAACCCACAGGATAGAGATGTCCCTGCCGGAGTAGCCCAAACAGCGCTTTAGTATTCGTGGCAATGTGAGCGTGGAATTTTGGATTTCAATCGCGACGCGCTTGCCGTCAATTCGCCCTCCAATATCCGGCTGTAATTCGGGCAGTTTCCGTGCCTTGTCTGCTTTGATGCGGACTGAATCGCAAACCCACTTTGTCTCCGGGAACACCGAGCTATTAATCCGGCAAAGAGAAAGAACCTTCATGCGGCGTAGGAAGTGGTGGAGGAACGAAAGCAGGCCCGGATGATGTCGGGTTGTTTATGGCAGGAGCGCAGTTGAGCAAGCGTCTGTTTGTGCAGACAGCTTGCGTTGCGCGGTGCGGGCAGTTGGGAGAGCTTGCTTTTGAGCGCGCGGTTGAGCCGCTCGTCAGGGTTGAGTTCCGGGCTGTAGCTGGGCAGGTGATGCACGGCGATCGTTTCGGTGTGCAGTGCCAGCCATTCTTTGACCGGCGCGCTGTGATGCACGCGCAGGTTGTCGAGGATGAGATACACTTTGCGCCCGCCCGCCTGCTTGATGAGTCGCGCCATGAATTTGATGAGCAGAGTCGAGTTGAGCGCCCCTTTGTAAACCATCCACCGGGCGCTGCCGCGATTGGTTACCGCGCTCATCACCGAAAACCCGAAGCGTTTGGAACGCTGGCTCACCGTGGGGGTCTGTCCTTTGGGAGCATAGCCGCGCGGCGCGTTGGGTTGGTTGTTCACCCCGGTCTGGTCGCCCCAGAAAATCTCCGCATCTTCGACCCCGGCCTGCACGGCGATGGCAGGATAAGTCTCCCTCAGCCACTTCTTCACCGCCTTGGGTTGCTGTTCATAGGCCCTCTTGAGGGGCTTTTGCGGAGTGAAACCCCAGCGCTTCAAATACTCGCCCATCGTGCGCACGGGCAACTTGATCCCGTAGCGGAACTCAATGAGTTGCGCCACCGCCTTGCGCGTCCACAGCGCGAAGGGCAGTTTCAACTGGTCGGGCAGCTTGTCGCGGATGAGCTTTTGAATCTCCCTCTCCTGCTCTTTCCCGAGAGTGCGTCCGTCGCCCACCTCACGCCCGCGCGCGTCGGCCAACAGGGATTGGATGCCGTGCTCGCGCCGGTGCTGCCCCCATTGGCGCACGGTGCGCACATGCATGCCCACCGCCTGGGCCACATCCGCTTGCATCCATCCGGAGTCCAGCAGCTTCATCGCACGCTGCCGGGCCGCCTTTTGCTGCTCCTTGTTCATCTTGCGTCCGTCTTCCTTCATTACCCCATCCTGGCACACCCGCAGCAAGGGTGCTATCTTTTTGCCGCATTAATAAGATGCTCGTAGAGGGCATTCTTGCAGGAAGTGTGAACTTGCGTTTCCCCAGGACGAGCAATCGGGGACAGTCGCGCCAAGTGAGCGAAGTGATCGCGGGCCTCGGTGCAGTGCCGGTGAATTGCGTCTGAAAGGCAGCCTTGGCAAAGGAAGGGGCCGTCCGACTTGCTGACTTCGAAGGCGTGAACGCGTCTCCCGGTTGTCTTTTGGGTAGCCCAGCCTGCAACCAATCCGTCGCAACCCACTTCGAAGGCGTCACGCAACACCTCACCGTCATGGGAGGTGTCGCTTTCGCCTTCGTTCATGGCTCTACAACTACCGTTTCTTGGCTTCCGAACGGATCAGCCGAGCAAGGCGTGCCAAGTCCCTCTCGCCCAGATCGGACAGGTGAGCCACCGGCTTCCCCAGCTTCATCGCGGCGAATTCATGAATCTGATCATCAGACCATCCCAACCCCTTTTTGGCCGTGCCGAAGATGCTCCGGTAGTGCTTCATTCTCCACAGATCGTTGTCCTTGCGGCGAATCTTGGGGAGGTTCATCCCCTTGGCTTGCTGGAGCAGAGAAACGGCCTTCTCGAAATCCTCACGGGCAATCTCCTTGTAGGTTGTGACCTTGAAAGTGTTTTTCACATAGCTCCACCAAGTCTGAAAACTCTTCGCTTCGTTTTTTCCTGCGGCAACGTCCATTTCCGCGAGTTCCTTGACCAGCGCATGGATTTTCGCCGCCTGTTCGGGAGAGAGATGCCTCTCGTCCGGAGTGAACTCGGTGCGGGTGATATGCTTTGGCGAGTGGATGATATTTCCTCCGGCAGCCAGCACGTCACGGGCCTTGCCGATGGTCTGGGTGATTGCAGTTCCTGTTCCGCTGGCCGGCTTTTTGGTTGATCGTTTCTTCACCGGCTTCGCATCCGCAGTGATGCGCTCAATGAAACGGCGGCGACGTTCCCTTTCCTCCCCGGAGAAAGCGTCGATAATGGAAATCACCGGCTGGATTTCGGTTGGGCGAAGCGGCGTCACTGCAACTGCAAAGACCAGTCCATTGCTGCAATCGGGATCGTGGGCGATTGCAGCCTGAAACTCGGGCTGGGAGAACTGAATCGGCGTAAAGTTGTCCGTGAGGCATAGAATCACCGCGCCCGCCTTTTTGGCAGCCTGGGTGACTTGCACCCCAAACTGTATGTGCTCGGAAGTGTCGAAAGGGCGGATCTCCGCACGCTTGAGATTTGCATCGAGCCAGTCTTCGAGGAATCCGGCTGGTTCCGTGTCGGCGATGTCGCAGAGGATGATGTAGTCGAGTTTCTTAGTTGGCATGGCTATTTGGTTCCTTTGATTTTGGATTTGATCGCCTCAAGGTCGGAACCCTTTGGCATGATGAAAAGACAACGCCCGCCGCTGCGGCTTTCCCAGACGGCTCCGACCGCGCGCTTTTCCCCGGCTTCCGTCCAGAGGTGTTCGCCTTTGAATTCGACGACGAGCACGCGCCCATCGGTGAGCTGGCAGATGAAGTCCGGGTAAAACCAGTCGGTGGATGTCTGGAGGCGGAATGAAGATGCCTTGCGCGAAAGGTTGCGCACCCAGAACTGAACCTCGGGAAGGCCGTCAAGAAACTGCGCGCACTTGAACTCGTCGGCCAACGTGCCGTCGGCGCGCTTTTCGCGAAGCTCGCCGGGCTTCGGGCCGAAGTAGTGTTTCTTGAACTGAAACCCGCCCTCGTAAAGCCATCCGGGTTCGTAGGCCATCGCCTTGAAGTTGATCGCGCGCCCGTCGGATACGGCGAGCGCCGACGTTGGCAGGAGCCATTCCCGGAACGCATTCGAGCGTTCCTGTTCGCGATGCCGATGGATGAGCGCCTCGATTTCATCCCTCAAACGAAACCGATCCATCGCCAGCAAACCAATGTCCGTGATCCCGTGCCTGGCCATGAGGGCGTTGATCGCTTTTCGCAGAAACGCAGCGGACTCGCCCGCAGGAATGTCGGCGTGATCAATGTGCCGGTCGAGCCAGGCGACCAGCGTTTCCATTGTCCAATCGGCTGTCCCGCCAAGCTGCATGACCTGCTGATGGAGCTGGCCGACGTAATCCCCGTTCGGCTGATCCGGCAGATCGCGAACGACCTCGATGGTCACCTCGCCTTTGCCTGCAATGTCCACCGCGCCCTGCTTGCCCTTCGGGCGTTCGAGCGGGTTGTAGGTTTCGGGAAGACTGGCATCCTTCAAACCAAGCCGCCACGGATGTTCGAGAAGGAACGTGCTTTCAAACTCGAAAAGCTGGCCGTCCTCGTCCACGCACAAAAGCGGAACGATGAAATCGAGTTGTTGCTCGTAGGGCGATGGCAGGCGTGTCGCACCGCTCCCGCCGAAAGCCCGCTCGGCTTCGCGCACCGCCTCGACCGCGGATTCGATTTTCATCTTCGCGGCGGGCGTCCTGGCACAAGAAGCAAGGCGGGTCGTCTCCTCCTGGTCGAGCGGAACGAACACCGTGAGGGCGCCCGTTGAAGATTCCAGCTTCGCCTTGCCCGCGAGCGTGGCGATCTCCCGAACCGCTGAATCCAGATCAATCTCCGTCGCGGGGTCGAGGGTCACGGTCTTTGGCTGGACGCCCAGCGGGAACACGCCTTGTGGCACGGGAATGATGATCCGTTCAGCCTCGGCGGCGGTGAAACCGTTGTGTTCGAGGGCATCCTTCAACTCCGCGAGCACTTCATGGATGTTGTCGGAAATGGAAAATGCGTAGGCGCAGTTCAGGTCGGGATGCTGTTTCGCCCGCGCGTTGGGCAGGCGCAGGATGCGCCCGACAATCTGCTCGATGGCTGTGGCGGAGCGGGTTTCCTTGAGGCTGCAAAGGACGTAGGCAAACGGACAATCCCAGCCTTCCCGTAGCTTCTCGACGGTGAGGATGAACCGGACCTTGCATTTCGGGGTCGCGATGTCGCGGACATCCTTCAACTCGTCCTTGGTGCCCGTCGAAATAATCACTTCCTCCCGTGCGATACCAAAATCGGCCACGAGCCGATCCCGGAGAGGTTCGCAGGCATCCACCCGCCCTGCCTGGATGAGCATGATCGGGCGCAGATACTCGCCGGTGGCCTGGGATTCGGCGGCTGCCAGCTTTTCAAGATCGGCTCGCAAAGTGATGGCGTCCGCAAGCAGGGCATCCTTCTGGCTCGGGTGCCGCGTGATAACCCGGAGAGGGAGTTTCACCATGTCCGCCGCTTTCAACTCGGCAGCCGAGACGCGGTGCAGGACGTTGGACGGCGGCACCGGTTCCTTGCGACCGGAGATAATTTCGGTGCCGCCCTTGGACGGCGTGGCGGTCAACTCGATGATGCACGAGGGCCGCACGTCGGCGAGCATGGCGAAGGAGCGGTAAGTCCGGGCGTTTTGCGCCTCGTCCACGATCACGATGGGTCGGCGCAGCCGCAGCATGTTCACTAGCGACGGCTTCGGTTTGCCGTCCGCGCCGGGCAGGAGTTCGGCGAGCCGGTCGGCGGGCACGTTCTGCAAATGTTCGGCGAAACTTCCGTTCTGGTCATAGACCTTGCGCCCCGTGGTGTCCTCGACCCGGAACGCCTGGATGGTCGCGACGATCACGACAGTCTGACTCTCGACCGTCGCGCGGGAAAGCCGCAACGCCTCGTCGATGGTCACGACCTCGACCGGCCCGGCGCAGGCCATCTCCAACGCCCGGCGATACGGGTGTCCCGGATCGCGCAACGCGTCGGCGGTCTGGTCGAGGATCGTGTTGCTGGGCACCAGCCAGAGAATCACCGCCCGTTCCGCATGGAGCAGTTCGTCTTTGGCGATTCCAACGCCGTAGCAGGCGATCAAAGTTTTCCCGCCGCCCGTCGGCACACGCAGGCAGACGTAAGGCATTTCTGGCGACAGGCCCGCGGCCCTGACCGGCTGATACTCGAAGAACTGCCCGCCGTTGGAGGTCGCCACCGCATGGAATGCCTTTGCGGGCGCGTCGCCGTTGCCGCAGGCGTGCAGGAAATCCCGCAACGAGCCGAGCACCCGGTTCTGGTATTCCTTGGGCGAGATCATGGCTTGCGCTTTATCCAGTATTCCGGTCTGCGGGCGGCGTGGCCGATGGCGAGAACGGTGACAGATCCCTGTTCGATGGAGTAAGTGACGTAATACGGGAACCGCTTGAGGTTCACCCTGCGATAGTTGCCTTTTCGCAAACGGGGCAATTTCGGAGCGGCTGTAATGCTGTGCAGGTAGTAGGAGACTTCGGATTCAAAGTCCTCGCCAAGTCCCTGCTGCAAGGCTTCGTAATAGATGGCCGCTTCGATCAATTCGGATCGCGCTTCTGCCGTGAATATCAACTGCATTGGCGCAAGCGTTCCCGCAGTTCTTCCCTTACCTTCTCCCAAGGAATGAGTTCCGCCCGGCCTTCCCTTACAGCGGCGAGGCGAGCCCGGATTTCCTCGTCCCAAGCTGCTTCCACATCGGGATCAACCGGTGTGTCATCCAGGGAAAGGACATAGTGGGCAAGGCGAAGTTGCTGCTCGCGGGGCAGTTCCAGCACTTCGTGCGTGATGTCTTCGAGTGTTTTCGGCATGGTTTTGGTTTCCTTTCGTTGAGTCAGTTTACATCGTTTTCGTGAGCGAGGGGGTCACAGTTTGTGACCGGCTTCTTCATGTGGCGCGGATTCTTCCCTTTGAAATTCATGGTTTTTCGTCGCGGTGAAAGCCGATGCGCGGCTTGGGCGGGGCGGGTGGCGGCGTGAGCAACGGCTGGATTTGCCGCCAGATGACGCTGAGCGACTGATCGTGCTCCAGCAGCGTCTTGTCGATCTCGGCCAGCCGTTTGAGAATCGCGGTGTTGGCGGCAAGTTGTTCGCGCATCTGGACGAACGCCCGCACGACGAAAACGCTCATTTTGACCGCCTCCGGGCTGTTCAGAACCGTGGCCGCCATGATCGCCCCATGCTCGGTGAAGGCGTAGGGCAACTGAGGCGAGAACTTCAGCCGGGCAAGGTGGTCACAATTTGTGACCACCTCTTTCTTTTCGGCCTCGGTAAGCTGGAAGATGAAATCCTCGGGGAAGCGATCCACATTGCGCTTTACAGCCTGGTTCAGAGCTTTGGTCGGCACGTCGTAAATAGTTGCGAGATCGGCATCCAGCAGCACTTTCTGGTTGCGGATGGTGAGGATGAGGGATTCGAGAACGGGTTGCTTTTTCATGGCTGGTGAAGGGAGATTCCGATGGCCCGCACGGGGCGTGTCTGCTCAGCATCGATCCAGTCGGCGTGGTCGAGGCATTCTTCGGGGATTGGGTGGTGGTTGCCGAGGATGCGCCGGATCAATCGGCGGCTCTCGAAAGCGCGCCAGACCGCTTCGTCGTCGTTGAATTGCCGGGCGAGGGCTTGCGGATCGTGTGTGGTGGTCATGTGGCGCGGATTTCGTAGGGGGTTTGCCGGACGGTGATCCGGTGGGCGGTGAGGCGTTCGGGGCCGAGGAGGCAACCAGCGCAATAGACGACCTTCGGCCCGTCGAACGGCGGGAGTTGCGCCAGCACGCTGCGGGTGAGGACGTTGCCGCCGCTGGCGCTCTTGTCTCCGAGGATGCCGTTGTAGAGAAGGTAAATGCCGACACCCCGGCAGACGCCGAGCAAGGGAGTGTTGGGAATCCGTTCGCGGGGCAGCGGCTCGCCGGTCTCGGTGAAATAGACGTGCCGTGCGAGGTCGGCGAAACGAACGGTGTCGCGGATCTGGCCGGCTTCGTCGAACAGCGGTTCGCCCAGTTCGCAGAAACGGAAGCCGCCGCCGATGCCTTCCACCTTTTCGCCCTTGGCGTTGGTGTAGCCTTCCGCAACGCGACGCACACGTTCGGCAGTTACTTCGCGGGCGATCTTGTCTTCCAGTTCGATCAGGATGAACCGGCGGGGTTCGGCATCCGGATTCGCTGCATTGGATTTGAGAACAGCGTGGGCTGTCGTGCCCGATCCTCCGAAGCTGTCCAGAACAAGATCGCCGGGGTTGGTGGCAATTTGCAGAACGCGCTCGATAAGGCGGGTTGGCTTGGGGGTGAAAAAATCCAATGACGACTGCGTTCCAAAAACATCTCTCAGTTCTTTTTTCGCTCCGTCTGTGTGATCGGCGAACTCATGTGACCAGAAAGTCGGAGGAACAGTTCCGCCACCACCTCGCAAAGAATCTCGGTATCTCTTGAAAGCGGGAACACCAGCTTTTCCTTCCTTGCCCCACCAAATTAACCCTTCAAGTTGGTGTTGCTCAAATACCTCACGCGAGTAACCCCACACCCTTGTTCTCTTCGGCCAAATCTCGACACCCGTGTTTGGATTCTTAACAGCATAGAAAAGATTTGGACGTTCATCCGCTGTCTTGTTGCAAGTGTAGTCACTGACCCGAAAGACGCCTTTTTCGTCGTTGAATTTGTATTGCTTATCATTGTCTTCGGTTCGCGGAAGAAGATTGCGCCGGAACTTGTCCGACCTCTGATAAACCGCGACATAATCATGCATCGGGGCAATCGTTTTATGATCGTTGGAAACGGCATATTTTTTCTGCCAGATGACTGTCGCGACGAAATTATGTGCGCCAAATATTTCATCCATCACATAGCGCAGTGCTTGGATTTCATTGTCGTCCAAAAAAACCCAAATACTCCCATCCTGACTCAAGAACTGCCGCAGCAACGCCAGCCTTGGATACATCATGCAAAGCCAGCGGTCATGCCGGTCGAGGGTTTCGCCTTCCTTGCCGACGACTTTGCCGAGCCATTCGCGGATGACGGGGCTGTTGACGTTGTCGTTGTAGGCCCAGCCCTCGTTGCCGGTGTTGTAGGGCGGATCGATGCAGACGCATTTCACCTTGCCTGCGTAGTAGGGCAGGAGGGCCTTGAGTCCGACAAGATTGTCCGCCTGCAGGATCAGGTTGCCCGTGCCGGGGTCACCGCACGCGAGGCCGGGCACATCCTTGAGCAGGCGGAACGGCACCTGCAAATGGTGCTTCACCACGGCCTCTTTTCCGATCCAGTTCAGTGTGGGCATGTCGAATTACGGTCGAGTGAGAGATCCTTCGACAATCTCAGGAGGAGAGGTTTTGGATTCTTTCCCTTGCGCCCTGGTCAGCGAGATTTTCCGCCAGCCTGCGCACGGGGATTCCGTGCCGGGCGAGGAACTCCTTCACGTCGCCGACGGTAAATTCTCCGAAATGGAAGATGCTGGCGGCAATCACCGCGTCGGCTTTGCCTTCGAGCAGGACTTCGGCGAGATGTTCGAGTGTTCCGGCTCCACCGCTGGCCACCACTGGAATGCCGACGGACTCGCTTACCCGGCGGGTGATTTCCAAATCGAAACCGGCCTTGGTGCCGTCTGCGTCGATGCTGTTGAGGACGATCTCGCCAGCGCCGAGCGCGGTGGCGCGATGCGCCCACTCGACCGCATCGAGCCTGTTGCCTTGCGGCCGCCATGCGAGAAAACCTCCCAGCGGTCCGGCGCGACGCGTTTGGCGTCCATCGAGACGACGATGCATTGGCTGCCGAAACGATCGGCTCCGGCGCGGATCAAGCCGGGCGTGGCAAGCGCGGAGGAGTTGATGCTGATCTTGTCGGCCCCGGCTTTCAACATGGTGTGCATGTCGTCGGTCGTGCGAATGCCGCCGCCGACGGTGAGCGGCATGAAGCATTGATCGGCGGTGCGCCCGATGACATCGACCATCGAGGCGCGTCCGTGCGCAGTGGCGGTGATGTCGAAAAAAACCATCTCGTCCGCGCCTTGGGCGTCGTAGCGGAGGGCGAGTTCGACCGGGTCGCCGACGTTGCGCAGTTCGCCGGCCTCGGCCTTTCCGAACTGCACGCCGCGGGTGACCTGGCCGTTGTGAACGTCAAGACAGGGAATGATTCTTTTGATCAGCATGAGATTGAATTTTGGACAGAATTTTCTCCATTCATCTTACTCGATGACAAAAATATGCACATTTTGCTTGCCAGATGGAGAATTCTTGTTGACTAATCTGCGCCTGTTTGGGCTCAGGCTCAAAGTTAGTTCTGCAAGATGTTAAAGTTTGAACAAGAAAAATATGGGTAAAACAAATTCAGGGAAATCAGCAAAAGAAGGCTCCGGCGAAAAACCGAAGGGCGCCGGCTTTCAAGTATCGCAAGAGCCGGTCGTTCACGGCAAGACCGAAGAGGACGTCCACAAGTACGAGGTCACGCGCGAGCCGGCCCCGGTGCCGGAGTTCGACGACCTGGGACAGCTCCCCGAGGGCTACGGCGAACAGACGGTGTATCTCATTGCCCGCGATCCGCGCTGGTTGTTCAGCTATTGGGAGATCGACTGGTCGAAATATCCGGCCTCAAAAATGCAGGATGGCGATCGGAAAATCTTCCTGAAAGTCATCACCGCCGACGGCACGGTGGAATCGCAGGTCGAGGTCAATCCCGAGGCGAGAAACTGGTACGTTCCGGTCAATCATCCATCGACGACTTATTTAGCGGAGATCGGCTACTTCGACAAAGAGGGAGAGTGGACCCTGATCGTGCGCTCCGGGCCGGCGACGACTCCGCCGGACGCATTGTCGGTGGAAGAAGACGTCAGCTTCGCGACCGTGCCGTTCCATCTGACGTTCCAGCGGCTTCTCGAAATGGTGAAGACCACGATGAGCGAAGGCGAAACTTTGATCAACGCGCTCTCGCGTTTGCAGGGCGAGGGGCGGAAGCTCGCGTTCGCGCCGGGCAAGATTCCCGAGTGGAGCGAGGAGCAGAGGAAGATTCTGGCGGCGCTATTTGGCGAAGAACTGGTCAGCCGCATCGGCATGGGTTCGGGCGAGATCGATCAGCTTTTGCGGAAGCAGTTGCAGGAGAAACTGAGCACCGAAAGCGCAAGCGAGATGATGGCGAAAGGCCCGCTGGCCGCATTGCTCGGACCGGCGGAAAGCAGCCTGTTCAGCGCGATGGGAATGTGGGGCGCGGAGGTCACGAGCTTGTTCAGCGGCATCGGCGCAAGCTGGAGCGCCCAGCCCTTCAGCGTCGAGCGCCCGCGGGAATTCTTCATGCACGTCAACGCCGAGGTGATCTTCTATGGAGGCACCCACCCGGACGCGAAAGTCACGATCGACGGCAAGGAGATCAAGCTGAACCCGGACGGCACGTTCCGTTATCACTTCAAGTTCCCCGACGGGAACTACGAGATTCCGATCGTCGCGCAGTCGCCGGACAAAGTCGAAGAGCGCTCGGCAACGCTTGAATTCAAGCGGAAAACGGGGCGCAAGGGCGATGTCGGTCATACCGCGCAACCGGCGGACTTGAAAAAGCCGGTCGGGAAAAAGTAGGCGGCCCGGCGCACGCAAGATTCACATGAGCGGAGACCGGATGTCCGGTCTCCGCTTTTGTTTTCTTGCTCCTGCTCCTGCTCTCGCTCAACTTCGATGACCAGAAGCAGCAAGAAAGGAAATCAAGATCAAGAGCAGGAGCAAGATTACCAAAGGCGAGCCGGGCAGGAAGGACCGGTTGCTCGAAGCGTTCCTCGACGCGATGGAGTTCGAGCGCAACTCATCGCCGCGCACGATCGTCAACTACCGTCACGCACTCCTGCTTTTCAAGGCGAGGCCAGACACGCCGGGCTGGAAGGATTGCACCGCCGACCATTTCCGCGCGTTCCTTTTCCAGTGCATGAAGGACGGACTCGCGCGAGCGACGATCCGGCTCCACTTCGCGGCGCTGCGAACTTTCTACAAATTCCTCATCGAGCGGCACGGTCTGGGAGTTAATCCGATGAAGGAGGTGCAATTGCCGAAAGCGGAGAAGAAACTCCCGCTGCTGCTGACTCCGAAACAGACCGACGAGCTGCTCGCAGCGCCGTTCAAAGTCGAGCGCGAGAATCAGGCGCCGGTCTGGGCTCCGGCGCGGGATGCCGCGATCATGGAGCTTTTCTACAGCAGCGGTCTGCGACTGCACGAGCTGGTTTCGCTCGATGTCGCACACATCGATTCGTATTCCGAAAACGTGCGGGTCTTCGGCAAGGGGCGCAAAGAACGCATCGTGCCGGTGGGCGCGCCTGCTCTCGCGGCGATCCAGCGATACCGGCAGGAGGCGCGCGTCGAAGCCGGGCCGCTTTTCATCAACAAATTGCGGAAACGCATGAGCCCGGTCGCCGTCTGGGCGGCGCTGAAAAAATACCTGCGCCACACGAGCATTCCGATCTCGCTGAGTCCGCACAAGCTCCGGCACAGTTTCGCCACCCACATGCTCGACGCGGGAGCCGACCTGCGGAGCGTGCAATCGCTTCTCGGCCACGCCAGCCTTTCGACCACGCAAATCTACACGCACGTCACGGCGGAGCGGCTGAAGAAGGTTTACAACGAGGCCCATCCCCGTGCGTAGGTCGATGGGCAAAAAGGCCGGCTGTTGTCGCGATGTAATTCTCAGGCAGTCATCATGATCATCACTTCGATTCCCATTCTCGCAGAAAGCATCCCCGATCCGCATCGCGTGATGGTTTTGCCGTTTGCCGCGATGTTGTTGTCGATCGCCTTGATGCCGATGTTCCTGAAGCATCATTGGGAGCGGTATTATCACTTCATCTCCGTCGGCCTCGGAGCGATCAGCGTCAGCTATTACATTTTTGGACTCGGGGCGGGGGAACGGATGGTGCATGTGGCGGATGAATACTTCAGCTTCATCGTTTTCATCGGTTCACTTTTCGTGGTCTCTGGAGGAATCCACGTGCGCGTGCGCGGCGAGGCGAAACCGGTCGTGAACTGCGTTTATCTTTTCATCGGAGCGATCCTGGCGAATGTGGTCGGGACGACGGGCGCGTCGATGCTGCTGATCCGTCCGTGGATTCGGATGAACAAGTATCGGTACTCAGGGTTTCATACGGCGTTTTTCATTTTCATCGTCAGTAACGTGGGCGGCTGCCTGACGCCGGTGGGCGATCCGCCGTTGTTCCTCGGATACCTCATCGGCGTGCCGTTCTGGTGGGTCGCGCTCAAATGCTGGCCGGCATGGTGCATCGCCGTGTTCACGCTGATTGGCATCTTTTACGTGGCCGATCGGTCCAATTTTCTTCGCGCACCGAAGGAGATTCGCGAAGCTCAGACTGCGGATGAAACCTTCCGCATCGACGGGCTGAAGAACCTCGGTTTCCTGCTGCTGATTCTGTCCGCAGTGTTTCTGAAAGAGCCTCATGGTCTTCGCGAACTCATCATGGCCGCATGCGCGCTCGGATCCTACTTCACCACGGGGAAACCGATCCACGAGGCGAACCATTTCTCGCTGGGGCCGATCAAGGAAGTCGCCTGGTTGTTTGCCGGAATTTTCGCGACGATGGTGCCGGTGCTCGACTTTCTCCAGCTTCACGCGGGTTCGCTTGGAATTCGGACGCCGATGCAGTTCTACTGGCTCAGCGGGAGTCTGTCGGGCGTGCTTGATAATGCGCCAACCTATCTGACGTTCCTCGCGGCGGCGTTCGGCCTGCATGGGCTGCAAATCGGCAATTCAGCCGACATGGCAACCTTCCTCACCGTGCATGATCGCTACCTCATCGCTGTTTCGCTGGGCTCGGTTTTCTTCGGTGCCATGACTTATATCGGCAACGGTCCCAACTTCATGGTCAAAGCCGTTGCCGACCACGCCAGGGTTCATACGCCGGGCTTTTTCGGATACATCGTCAAGTTCTCGCTTCCTGTGCTGGTGCCTGTCTTTCTCGTCGTGGCGATCCTGTATTTTTCGAGGTTCGCGTTGTTCTAAAACCGCTGGCCCGATTTGCGCATCGGGTTTTTTCGCTGGTTCGTTTTGCGCAGCGCCCGACTTCACCGGGCGCACCTTCAGGCGATTTCTCTCTGTAAAACAAGCGAGTTTCCGCCGTGGCACAGCCTCTGCTAATGCGCTGCTCGCAAAATTCGGAGTGCCTTGGACCACGCTGGGAAACGGAAAATGGTCCCGGCTGTGCAAGAGCGCTCCGCGTTTCAAACTGAAATCCTAAACATCAAAAACATCCATCTATGCTAGCTCGAAAAATCCATTCCCTCATGTTGGCCGGGACACTCCTGTGTATCCCGCTCGCAACGGTCACCAGCCGTGCGCAAGAGGCCGCAACGCCCACAGCCACGCCCGCCGCGCCCGCCGCGCCGGAGGCTGCCGCACCGGCTGCGGCGGCAGAAATCAAGAAAGAGCCGACCACCGATGAGAAGGTGGCCGACGTTTACGCCTACTTCAACAACGTCGCGCCAACCGGCCCGCTCAAGGATATCGCGGGCCCCGGCCACAACGGCTTCATGATGATCTGCTCCGCGCTGGTGCTCTTCATGACGCTCCCCGGCCTGGCGCTCTTCTACGGCGGCCTCGTCCGCAAAAAGAACGTCCTCTCCGTCTGCGCGCAGTGCCTTGGCATCGCGGGCCTCGTCACCATCCTCTGGTGGGCGGTCGGCTACAGCCTCGTCTTCGGCAGCAACTTTAGCAGCGGCCCCTTGGGACCGTTTCTGGGCGGAACGGAGTATTTTTTCCTGAAGGACGTGGGTGCGGCTCCGAACACCAACTACGCCGGCTGGATCTCGCAGAGCGTCTTCGCGATGTATCAGCTCATGTTCGCGATCATCACCCCGGCGCTCATCGTCGGCGCGATCGCCGAGCGCATGAAATTCAGCTCCATCATGCTTTTCATCACGATCTGGATGTTCGCGGTTTATTTCCCGATGGCTCACATGGTCTGGGGCGGCACCGGCCTGATGAACGGCGTCTGGAATGCTGACGCAAAAATCCCCGCCATCGACTTCGCGGGCGGCACCGTGGTCCACATGACCTCCGGCTGGACCGCGCTCATCCTCTGCATGATGCTCGGCAAGCGCCTTGGCTTCGGCAAGGAAAAGATGGCCCCGCACAGCATGGTGCTCTGCATGGTCGGCACCGGGATGCTCTGGGTCGGCTGGTATGGCTTCAACGCCGGCTCGGCGCTCGCCGCCGACGGCGTCGCCGCCAACGCCTTCATGACCACCACGCTGGCCGCCGCCACGGCGGGCTTTGTCTGGGCGATGGCGGAATGGCTTCTGCGCGGGCATCCCTCGATCCTCGGCTTCTGCTCCGGCATCGTCGCGGGCCTGGTCGTGATCACTCCGGCTTGCGGCTTCGTCACCGCCAACGGCGCGATGATCATCGGCATTCTCGCCGGCATCGTTCCGTTCATCTTCGTGATGTACCTGAAAGCCAAGTTCGGCTACGACGACGCGCTCGACACCTTCGGCGTTCACGCCGTCGGCGGCACGCTCGGCGCGATCATGACCGGCATCCTCGCCACGGAGGAAGTGAACGCCAACCTGGTCCTCGAAGGCTACGCCACCAAGAACGGCCTCGCCAAGCTCGTCACCGAGGGCGGCCTGCTCGGAGCGCAGTTCAAGGCCATCGCCATCACGCTGGTCCTCTCCATCGTCGGCACCATCGTCATCGCCTTCATTGTGAAAGCCATCGTCGGCCTGCGTCCGACGCCTGAAGCCGAGTCCGCCGGCCTCGACATCACCGAACACGGGGAAGAAGGCTACATCCTCGAATAATACACCGCTCTCCACCGCAGCCGGAGCGCATGCTCCGGCTGCCGGCGGGGGGCAAAACCCAATTACCATTTAGAACACAGACGCCATGAAAAAAATCGAAGCAATCATCAAACCGTTCAAACTCGAAGAAGTCAAAGACGCCCTGGCGGACCTCGGCATCGAAGGCATGACCGTCAGCGAAGTCAAAGGCTTCGGCCGTCAGAAAGGCCACACCGAAATCTACCGCGGCAGCGAATACACCGTGGACTTCCTTCCGAAGATCAAAGTCGATGTGGTTCTCGGCGACTCCCTGGTCGAGCAGGCTGTCAACGCCATCATCAAAGCGGCCAAGACCGGCAAAATCGGCGACGGAAAAATCTTCGTCTCACCCGTTGAGGAAGCCGTGCGAATCCGCACCGAAGAGACCGGCGACAAAGCGGTCTAGTCTGGGCAAAATCAAGAAGCGGCGGGGCGAAAGCTCCGCCGCTTTTTTTTGTAGCTGCATCAACCGGGAGCGGTCGCCGGAGAACTTGACCGTGGCACTCCGGTCTCGAATCACATAGCCTCGCGCGGTTGGAATCCACGCTGCCAGATCACTACGCCACGCTCGGCCTCGACCGCCGCTGCACCGACGCGCAAATCCGCAACGCCTGGCGCGTGCTCGCCAAGCAGCATCATCCCGATGTGAACCACGGATCGCCCGACGCCGTCGCGCAAACCCAGGCCATCAATGCCGCGTATGAAATCCTGAGCGATCCGGCGCGCCGCCGCGAGTACGACCGCGACCTCGCCGCCGCCGAACGGAAACCCTCCACCGGTTCCGGAAAAGCTCTGCGCAACATCGACAAGGAAGTTCATCTCCGCATCGAAGAATTTCTTCGCGGCGCGACACTCGAAGTTCGCGTGAACGATCCGGCCAATCCCGACGGCGCGGAAACCTACGAACTCGTCGTCCCGCCGGAGACGTCGCCGGGAATGCGCTTTCGCGTGGCGCGCGCCGGCAGCTTCGATGGCGGTTTCGTTTTGGTGCGGGCGAAAGCGCGCCCCGATTTTCGTTTCAAAGTGCGCGGTTCGGATTTGCGCTGCGATTTGAAGATCACTTCCCAGCGTGCTTCGGAAGGCGGCCCGGAATCCCTGCGCGGGGTGACGGGAAATTTTCTCCGCGTGCAAATCCCGAAGCAGATCGCGCGCGGCGAAATCATCCGCATCCCCGGCGAAGGGCTGCCCAAAGCTCGCGGCGGACGCGGCGACCTGCTCGTGCGCATCACCTACCGGCCCGAAGTGCGGATCACACGCCGGTAGCCTGTCGGCAAAGTGCGCGGTTGTTTCCTGGCGGGGCGCCGGTCTATCGTGAACCTCTATGAGCAAACCTGCCTGCCCGATGTGCGAGATGACCGAAGTGTTGGAACACCCCGACCGCTGGGAATGCGTCACCTGCGGCCACGAGTGGGCGCGCGAGCCCGAAACCGAAACCGCCGACGGCCCGCGCGTCGTCAAAGACGCCCACGGCAACGCGCTCGCGGACGGTGATTGCGTCGTCTTGATCAAGGACTTGAAGCTGGGCGGCGGCAACCAGGTGCTCAAAGGCGGAACGAAGTCCAAACCCATCCGGCTCGTGGACGGCGACCACGAGATCTCCTGCAAGATGGACGGCATTGCCGTCGGCCTGAAAGCGTGCTTCGTGAAGAAGGCGTGAAGTGACGGTTTATCGTCGCCGATTGGAACCGCAGGTGGGATCCCCGATCAACTTTTTGGCAGGCCTAAAGCATTCCGGCTCTCGTCGAGAAGGCGTTTTCCCTCCGGAAGCAGATTGTCGGGTTTGATTTTCACCAGAACCTCGCGCGCTTTCACTTTGTCGTCCGCGGCAATGAGGATGGCGGCATAACATGCCGCGATTGATGGTTCCTGAAGTTTCTCCGGGGGAAGCGCAGAGAGCATGTTGAGCGCGGCCTGAACCTTGGACTGCTTGAACAACGAAAAGGCGTAAGTGGAGGCGAAGAACGGGTTCTTGCTGTCGGCAAGATAAGCGTCAACGGCCATCTTGTGAGCCTGTTCGAGGTTCTCATCTCGCAGCAACAACAGCAGCGCCAGTTTGTTTGCCGCAACCGGGTCGGAGGGATCCAGGGCCTGCTTGCGGGTCCACAGTCTGCAGAGCGACTCGCTATCACCATGCGCAATGAGACGGTTTTCGAGTTGTTCAAACACAAAATCCGGCGGATTGGGATTTTCCGTGAGCTGCCATAACAAAGGTTCCGCCTCCGCATTCCAGCCCCAGCTTTGCGCAAGTCTCAGAAGCTTGACCTGCATTTGCTGCAAAATCTTCGCTTCCATCATTGCGGAATTCCAAGCGGTTTGAGCCTGGGTCAGGCGGCCTTCGTAACGGAACAGCTTCGCCTGGAGCGCGAGTGCGAAGAATTTGTAGGCCCCCCAGTCTCCGCTGCTGGTCAGTTCCTTGACGGACTCCCAATCCTGCACCCGGAGATGGCACTCGGCGAATGCGAGCTTCAGGAGCGGGTCCGAGGCGATTTTTCTCGGCATGGTCCTGGCCCACTCGATGGCGAGCAGGGACATATTGTGGTTACGCAGCCACGTGAGCAGTTCCAGAATGGACTTGTTGGATTCCCGGCTTTCCGCCTGAAGCGTTTGAAGCAACGTTGCGAAATCCGGCAGTCTCATGCGCCGCAGCACCTCGAGGCGCAAAAGACGGACATCGAATGTTGAATTCGGGTCGTTGGCGATTTTCTCTGAAAGCTCCTTCGCGGCTTGCATTTCCTGGTGTTGAAGCATGTCCGTAAGGAGGAGTTGGAGCGATAGCTGTCGGTACTCATCGACATCCAACAACCGTGTCAGGCGCTCGCGTGCCCCGGGCCGCTTCTCGGGGCTGTCCAGACGCAGTTCCGCCAGCCCCAGCGCGAACTGATAATCGTTCTGCCTGGGATTCAGCTCGACGGCTTTCAAAAGGTATTCCTCCGCTTGCTTGGGGTTGTTGGCTGCGAGGGCCAGTTGACCGGAGACGAACTGAAAGTCTGCATGTCTGGCACCCTCGGAGTGGCTTCGTTTCAATAGTCTCTGCGCCGCCCCGATCTGGCCGAGGTTCAGCTTGAGCTTCGCGATGGCGACCACGTTATCAATATCATCGGGGCGTTTTTCCAAGGCTTTGTGGCGCCAGAAAATTGCCTCCTCCGGTTTTGCTGTCTCCATGATCTTTGCCATGATCAACGAGGCGTCCGCGTCCTCGGGATACAACTGAAAAATGCGACGGGCGTGAATGCTTGCGGCGCGGTAGTCACCGCATTCGAGTGCGCTCTTCGCATTCGTGATGATCTTCTTTCGGCGGAAGTAGTGGTAACCTCTGTATCCTCCAGCCCCCAGGACACCCGCAATGACTAGAAGGATAAGAGTGAAAATCGCGATCCTTCGCCAGTTGCGCTTCTTCCGGCTCTTGCGAAACTTCTTCTTGCGTAGCTTTTTCCTGACTATGGTTCGAGACATAGGTCGGCTTGGAGGGGACTATCGAGCATCCCCGCTGACAGGGCAAGACTCCGGATGAATAGCTTGCAATCCCGGACTGTTCAGCACAAACGAGACCAGTCGCCTACGATTTCCCGGAATAGGCGAGGGAAACGAGCGTCAAGTCGTCGGGCATCCTCACGTGCGAACTCCAGCGGAGAAGCTGCTCTTCGAGGCGGGTCAGGCTGATCCTCCCTTTTTCCGACAATTGGGTCCGCAGCATTTCAATCATTCCGGCTTCGCCCAGTTCCTCGCCGGTGCTTCCGGCGACCTCGATGGCTCCGTCCGTGTAAATGAGGAGCGTGTCTGCCGGATCGAGTTGCTCGACGCTTTCCTCAAACACGGAATCGGGGAAGAGGCCGAGCGCGGGGTTTCGCCCCCCGAGCTTGCGCACGCCGGCGTCTCTGCCCACGATGAGAGGAGCGGGGTGGCCGGCGATCACCGCGCGGATTTTGCCAGAGGCGGCGTCGAAAAGGATGTAAACCGCAGTGGCGTAATAGCCGTCGTGTGCCACTTGTTCATAAAGCCGCCGGGCCACGGCACCCATAAAACGAGGCGGGTCCAGCAGGTCGGCTCGAAATTCCTCCCATGCCGACCTCAACTGCATGCAATAGAGCGCGGCGGAAACCCCGTGCCCCATGATGTCGGCGACCAGCAACCCGTAGTGGTCCGCATCAATGCGCTCGATGTGATAAAAGTCACCCCCGATCATTTCCTGCGGCGTGTAGCAGGAAGCGATGGTGACACGGGAATCCTTGGGGAGCGGACTTTCCAGGATGTGATCCTGAATGGCCTTCGCCCTCTTGAGGTCGTCCATGTTCGATGTGAGATCGCGGAAAATTTCCATCCCGCCAATCACCCGGCCTGCCTCATCAAACAGCGGCGAGACGGTCACTTCCACGGCGATCCGGCCACCCTGCCGCTTTCGCGCAAAAATGACGAGCGGACGTTCCGAGCGCTCGCCCGTCACCATCGCCCGGTGGAGCGGACAATACTCGGCGCCGCACAGCGCATGGCCATCCTTGTCCACGTGAACGAGAATGTTGTCGCTGCATTTTTTTCCGAGCACCTCCTGCGAGCTCCAGCCGGTGAGGCGTTCGGCGGCCTGATTCCAGAAGACAATCTCGCGCTCCGGCGTCGTGATATACGCGCCATCGTTCAGGGAATGGAGAATGTCGAAAGCTCCTTTCCGAAGAAGGGAACCCAATTCAATGCCGGGGAGGGCCGCGTGCATGTGGCAATATAGTTCCACTCCCGGCGATTCAACAAGTCGAAACAGGGCGCGCAAGCGGGCAATGTTCTTGCTCAGAGCCTCTCGATCCGATCATGGACAAACCGGCAAAACGCCCGCTACAATCTTCGCCACCTGTGAAAATCAAAAAAGCAATCATCACCGCCGCCGGCCGCAGCCAGCGCGCGCTCCCGCTTCAAACACTCGTCGATCGCGACGGCGCGCAGCACTCGGCGCTGCGCATCATTTTGGGCGAGGCCGTGAACTCGGGCATCGAGGAGATCTGCGTCGTGATATGTCCCGGCGACGGCGCGAGCTACTCCGCCGCGGCGGACGACCTTGCCGGTCGCGTGCAATTTGTCGAACAACCGGAGCCGCGCGGTTACGGGAACGCGCTTTTGTGCGCGCGCGGATTCGCCGGCAGCGAACCGTTCCTGCATCTCGTCAGCGATCATCTTTACGTGAGCCGCAGCGCGCAGGGCTGCGCCGCGCAAGTCGTGGAGATCGCCAGCGCGGAATCGTGCGCGGTGTCCGCAGTGCAACCCACCCGCGAAAACATGCTCCCCTACTACGGAGTCGTCGGTGGACGCCGCATCCCGAACCAACGCCAGCTCTACGTCGTTGAGAACGTCCTCGAAAAACCCGCTCCCACCGAAGCCGAGCAACAGCTCATCGTGCCGGGTCTGCGCGCCGGCCACTACCTCTGCTTCTTCGGCATTCATGTCCTCACGCCGCTCGTCATGGATCTGATCGAGGAACAATCGGCTGCCGTGCGCGACGGCGAAACGGTCTCTCTTTCGCCCGCGCTCGACCGGCTCGCCAAGCGAGAGCGTTATCTTGCCGTCGAACTCGAAGGCTCGCGGCACAACATGGGCGTGAAATACGGAATGCTTTGCGCCCAGCTTGCGCTTGCCCTCAGCGGTCGTGAGCGTGAGGAAGTGCTGGCGCAGATCGTCGAGTTGCTCGCGAAGGAGAGGTAGTTTTCTATGCAAGCCGGCCAGCTCGTCTCCATCATCACGTCGCCAGATCCGGCGCAACGCAACCAGTCGCTCGACCGCCTCTGCGCGGGACTCGACGCCGCGGGATTGCTCGCCGAGTGCGACGCGCTGGAACAATTCCGCCGTCAAAGCAAAAACCTCTACGAGCGGGTTCGGGCGCTCTTTTTTCTCTACGCGATCTACCGGTTCCATCTGCCCGGAAAACTCTCCGCACGTCCCGGTCGCGTGCCGTTCGAGGCGTTCTCGCATCTGCTGAAGCGCCGCTTCGAGGAGGCGATTCAGACGCTGCTCGCACAGCAGGCGCACAGCGGTCCGGACGATACGATCGCCAGCGCGCTCGCGGCGGCTTACCACGACCTCGCGTTCCAGACGCTCGCCGATCAAGTCCGCCGCAGTGTCCGCTCGGTGCGCGGCAACCAGTGGATGTTCCGCATCGGCCATCCCGCCGATCAACCGCTCCGCGTGCGCCCCGAGTTGCTTCGCGGCGGCGTGATCCTGCGCGAGAGCACGCCGGTTCGCATGGATTTGTCGCACAGCGCGTGGAGCGACATTTTTTTCCTCGGCATGGATTTCCCCGAGGGCGCGCGGGTGCTGAACGTCTCGATCGACCTCGGCGTGAAAGGTGTGGACGCCTCGCCGAAACCGCCGGTCGAGTGCTACCTGCGAGTGATCGACGAAGCGGTCCTGCGGCTCACGAGCGTCGATCTCGGCGCGACCGCCGACATCACCGATCTCGCCGAGGTTTTTGATTTTGCGAAAGATTATCTCGGTCTGTTGAAGGCCGCGGTCATTGCGTCCGGTATCGTTCCGCCCGGCATGGAAGGCTCCGGCGAGAGCCTTGCCGAACTGCTCGCGCGCCTCGTCGGGCCGGGGCGCGGCATCGAGATTCTCAGCAGCGTCAACAACATCCCCAAAGGCTCCCGCCTCGCCGTCTCGACCAATCTCCTTGCCTCGCTCATCGCCGTTTGCATGCGCGCCACGAGCCAGACGAAATCGTTCACCGGCCAGCTCGACGAAAGCGAGCGCCGCCTCGTTGCCGCGCGCGCGATCCTCGGCGAATGGATCGGCGGTTCCGGCGGCGGCTGGCAGGATTCCGGCGGCGTCTGGCCTGGCATCAAGCTCATCGAAGGCGTGCTCGCCCGCGACGGCGACACCGAGTTCGGCATCAGCCGCGGGCGGCTGCTCCCGCAGCACCGCATTCTCGACGACAACGACGCGCCGCAGATCTCGCGCGAGAAGCTTCAGCAAAGCCTCGTTCTCGTCCACGGCGGGATGGCGCAGAACGTCGGGCCGATCCTCGAGATGGTGACGGAAAAATACCTGCTCCGTTCCGAGGCGGAGTGGACAGGCCGCATGAAGGCGCTCGGCATTCTCGACGACATCCTCGCGCACCTGCGCACCGGCGACATCCGCGCGATCGGCGACGCCACGACGCGCAATTTTTTCGGACCGATCCAGGCGATCATCCCGTGGGCCAGCACGCTCTACACCGAGACGCTCATCGAAAAAGTGCGGCACGATTTCGGCGCCGACTTCTGGGGTTTCTGGATGCTCGGCGGCATGTCCGGCGGCGGAATGGGATTCATTTTCGCGCCGGAAAAAAAGGCCGCCGCGCAGCAGCGCTTGCAGGAGATCATGAGCGCGACGAAGCGGGAGATGGAGCACTCGCTGCCGTTTGCCATGGAGCCGGTCGTTTACGATTTCGCCATCAATCCGCGCGGCACCTGGGCCGACCTTCTGTCCGCCAGCGAAACGATTCTGCCGTCCGGTTATTATGCGCTGATGGTCCCGCAATTGTTGCGCACCGACCCGCGCTCGCTCGCTCCCGCGCGGCTTTCCGAGCTCGATCGCTTCGGTGCCGCGTGCCGAACCCGGCCCGAACTCGGCAACATGGTTCAGACACTTTTCGACCGGATGCTGCCGCGAGGGAAATCCGGAGACGCGCGCGATTCGACTCTCGCGGAACTTCTCGCGGCCAACGGATTCGACCCGGCGCAACACGAGCAGATCGTGACCGAGTTGAAGAACGGACGCACGGGTCTCGCGCAAAATCGTCTCCCTCGCAGCACGACGATCGAGGACGTGCGCCCGGAAGATGTGCGTGACGCCACCAACGGCTTGCCGCAGGAGTTTTACCAGACCGGACTCGACGCACTCAGACGCGGAGAAATCGCCGTCGTGAGTCTCGCCGCCGGCGCGGGAAGTCGATGGACGCAGGGCGCGGGCGTGGTGAAGGCGCTGCATCCGTTCTGCAAATTCGGCGGACGTCACCGCAGTTTCATCGAGGTGCATCTCGCCAAAAGCCGCCGCATCGGCCGGCTCGCGGGCACCGAAATCCCGCATGTCGTCACCACGAGCTACCTCACGCACAAACCGATCGAGGAATATCTCTCCCGCGACGGTGCGCATGCGTCCCGCCTTTTCCTTTCGCCCGGACGCGCCGTGGGAATGCGCCTCGTGCCGACCGTGCGCGACCTTGCGTTTGCGTGGGAGGAACAGCCGCGCCAGATGCTCGACGAGCAGAAGCAAAAAATGCGCGAGAGCCTTCACGCCGCGTATGTCGGGTGGGCGCGCCAGACCGGCGAGGCGAGCGATTACACCGACAACCTTCCGCTCCAGTGCCTGCATCCGGTCGGCCATTGGTTCGAAATTCCGAACCTGCTGCGCAACGGCACGCTGCGACGGCTCCTCGCCGGGCGCCCGCAGTTGCGCCACCTCATGCTGCACAACATCGACACCGTCGGCGCGGACGTTGATCCGGCCTTGTTCGGCGCGCACATCCGCGACAACGCGTGCCTCACGTTCGAGGTCATCACGCGCCGCATCGAGGACCACGGCGGCGGACTCGCGCGCGTCAACGGCCAGGTGCGCCTCGTCGAGGGACTCGCCATGCCGCGCGAGGAGGACGAGTTCACGCTCTCCTACTACAACACGCTCACGACCTGGATCGACATCGACAAACTTCTCGACGTCTTCCGGCTTTCAAAGGCCGATCTCGCTGACGACACAAAAGTCACCGCCGCCATCCGCGCCGTCGCCGCGCGCATGCCCACCTACATCACGCTCAAGGAAGTGAAAAAACGCTGGGGCCACGGTCAGGAAGACATCTTCCCCGTCGCACAGTTCGAGAAACTCTGGGGCGACATGAGCGTGCTGCCGGAAGTCGAGAGCCGCTTCACCGTCGTCCCGCGCCTGCGCGGACAGCAACTCAAAGATCAGGCGCAGCTCGACGGCTGGCTCCGCGACGGTTCCGCCGCGCACATCGAGACGCTCTGCGAGTGGAGTTAGCGCGAACTTCGGTGCGGCGAGCGAACGTCCACGACTGATTGTCTTGGCGAACCGCGGACGCCGGATCATGCCGCCAGCGCGTTCTGCGGCGAAGCTGGATTCGACATCGAACGGGTGCTTCAGCTTGACTGGAGACCCCGTCTTTTCGCGACAACCCGCATCGTGAAGATGCACATCGTTTGAGCGCTGGGAGAGTTTACGACACCACCTCGGAGATCGCGCGCTCGATGGCCGACACGGCTTGCGTCAGTTGTTGATCACTCACGCAATAAGGCGGCATGAGGACGATGACGTCGCGGATCGGGCGCGTGAGCAGTCCGTGCCGGCGGGCGGCGAGGCAGACGCGCGCGCCGGTTTGCGCGGCCGGATCGAACGGCGTCCTGCCGTCGCGCTGTAGTTCGATGCCGGCGATAAAGCCGCGCTGCCGCACTTCGGCGACATGGCGCATCCGGGCGATTGGTTCCAGAAGCCCGGCCAGGAGTTGGATTTTCGGCTGCAAATTCGCGAGCACATTTTCCTCGCGAAAAATGGCGAGACTCGCGAGAGCGGCGGCGCAGCCGAGCTGGTTGCCGCAATAGCTGTGGCCGTAGTACAAGGTCTTTTGTTCCTCGAATGTTCCCAGGAATGCGCCGAAGACCTTCCCGCTCGTCAGCGTCGCGGCGAGCGGCATGTAGCCTCCGGTGATCCCTTTGGCGAGCGCGAGGAAATCGGGCGCGACGTTTTCCTGCTCGCACGCGAACATCGAGCCGGTGCGCCCGAAGCCGGTCATGACTTCGTCGGCGATCAAGAGCGCGCCGTGCGCGTCGCACCACGCGCGGAGCTGCGCGAGCATCCCGCGCGGCCAGAGGCGCATGCCCGCCGCGCCCTGGATAAGCGGCTCGATGACGACTGCGGCGAGTGTGCCGGGATCGTCGATGCGATTCAGTTCCTCGATCGAACTCACGCGGTCGATCGGAAAGCAATGGGCGGCGAACCGCTCGTGGAAAAGCTTTACGCCGCCGAGACTCGCCGCGCCAAGCGTGTCACCGTGATAGGCGTTCTCGAAGGCGACGAAGCGCTGCCGGCGCGGCTCGCCGGCGAGCTGCCAGTATTGCACCGCCATTTTCACCGCGACCTCGATCGCAGTCGAGCCGTCATCGGAATAAAAGACGCGGGTCAGTGACGGCGGTGCGATTTTTACCAACTCCTCCGCGAGCCGGATCGCGGGCGGGTTGGTGAAGCCAAGAAATGAAGTGTGCGCGACGCGGTCGAGTTGTTCGCGAATTGCGGCGTTGATTTTCGGGTGGTTGTGGCCGTGGAGGTTCGTCCAGATCGACGAGTTGCCGTCGATGTATTCGCGGCCTTCGCTGTCGCGAAGAATTGCCCCTTCGCCTTCGACGAGCAGGAGCGGTTCGTGCCCGGGCGCACACCAGTCCCGCATCTGCGTGAAAGGATGCCAGAGGTGTTGTTTGTCGGCGGCGATGAGCCGTTTGGTGTCCCAGTGTCGCACGTTAAGAGGAATCGTCATCGGCCGGGTCGCGCACCGTTCCGCCTCGTTCCTTGATGATCCTTTCGATCAGCACCACGTCTTCATAAGCCGCGCGCCTGCGTTGGTATTTGCGAAACAGCACGTCGTGCAATTCGACCAGGTCGGCCAGCAACGGCGGGTCGTGATACGTCCAAACCTGCCCGCCCTTGAGTTTCGACTGAATGCGCCAGACGCCGCCGAATTTCACGGCACGCACTTCCCGTTTGTCGCCGTCCTCGGTCCTTTCTTTCCAGGCATGTTCGTTGTGCATCGCGAAGAATTTCAGCTTTCGATTGCTCCGTTTCCAGATTTAATAGCCGCGCATTGAAAGAAATCGGCAACATCCTCGTTTACCTGTTCGCCACCGTTTTGCTTGGCGCGCTCATTGCGCCGGGCTTGTACTGGATTGGGCAAATCGCGCTGAGCCATGCCTCGACGCACGACTGGGTCACGTTCCAGACAGTCGGCGACCGCATCGTCACGAAAGGGCCGCTTGCGTTTCTCGCATCCGGGTTCCAGCGATACTTCAACCGCTCCATGCTCATCGCCGCCGTGCTCCTGCTATGGCCGCTCGCTCGCTCGCTGAGGATCAAGGGCCGCGAAGATCTCGGGCTGTGGCGCGACCGTTGTCCGATGCGCAGATTCTGCTTCGGGTTCATGGTCGCCGCGTCATCGCTTGTCGTGATGGGCTTTACCGTCGTCGTGCTCGACATTTTTCATCTGCGGTCCTCGCCGCGATGGGGCGATCTTGCGATGCTCCCGCTCACGGCGATTGTCGTGTCGTGTATCGAGGAATCGCTTTTTCGCGGGGCGATTCAGGGTGCCATCCAGCGAACCGCGGCAGACTGGGTGGCGATGGTTTTCGTCTCCGCGGTTTTTGCGATCGTGCATTTTCTAAAGCCGCCCGAGCAGGCCGTGATCTTGGACGAAGTCAACTGGGCGACCGGTCTGCTGTTCGTGCCGCTGGCGTTCTGGCAGTTCTCCGAGCCGCACCTCGTTGCCGGCGGGTTCACCACGCTGTTCATCGTCGGGATGATTCTTTCCTACGCCCGGCTGCGGACACACTCGCTCTGGCTTCCGATCGGCCTGCACGCCGGCTGGATCGTCGGCAAAATGAGCTTCAGCAAAATCACGAAGCGCAGCGGCGATGCGTGGCCGTGGTTCGGTCCCGATCTTCTCGTCGGTCTCGGGCCGGTGATCGTCGTGCTGCTCACAGGAATCGTCGTCTGGTGGTGGCTGAATTATGTCGATCGTTTCGCTCGCGAGAACCGTTATTGAGCCGCTGCTGTCGCTCGTTTATCCCCCGCACTGCGCGAACTGCGGCGGCGACGTGGCGTGTGGCGAACACCTCTGCGAACCCTGTCGGAATCGCGCCCGGCGAATCGTGCCGCCGTTCTGCTCCACGTGCTCGCAGCCGTTCGATGGTGCGATCGACGGAACGTTCATCTGCGCCAACTGCGAGCAGCGCAACCTGCATTTCGACTGCGCGGTCGCCGCTTTTCGCAGTCGCGGCGTGGTGCGCGAGTTCATCCACCGGTTCAAATACCAGCGCCAGTTTCACCTGCGCCATCCGCTTGTCGACTGGCTCGCGGCGGGCCTCGACGATCCGCGCATGAAATCGCAGCCCATCGACGCGTTCGTGCCGGTGCCGCTGCATCCGGCACGCCAGCGCGAACGCGAGTTCAACCAGGCCGGGGTGATCGCCTCGCTCGTGGGCCGGCGCATCGGGATTCCCGTGGCGGATTGTCTGCGGCGCATCCGCTACACGACGACGCAGACGCGATTCGATCGGATCGAGCGAATGGAAAACTTGCGAAACGCCTTCGAATTGCGCCACAGTGCGGATGTGCGCAACAAGCACCTGGTCTTGGTCGATGACGTGCTCACCACCGGAGCGACGGTGGATGAATGCGCGCGCGTCCTTCGCAAAGCCGGAACCGCCTCGATCCGTGTCATCACCGTCGCGCGAGGCTGACTGAATTAATATGGGCATTTTCAAAAAACCGGAACTCAGATCCCACAAGAACAAGAAGCGCGAAATGCCCGAGGGCCTTTGGCAGGGCTGTCCCGGGTGCAGCGAAGTCATCTACACCGTCGCCCTCTCCGAGAACCAGAACGTCTGCCCCAAGTGCAACCACCATTTCACGCAATCGGCACACGACCGCCTCCAGCACCTGCTCGACGACGACAGCTTCGAGGAACACGACGCCAACATGGTTTCGGTGGACACGCTCAAGTTCAAAGGCATGGCCACCTACACCGACCGCCTGAAGACTTACCAGCAGAAGACCGGACTCAAGGACGCGGTCATCACCGGTCTTGGAAAAATCGACGGCACCAAACTCGGCATCGCCGTCATGGATTTCAATTTCATCGCCGCGACGATGGGATCGGTGGTCGGCGAAAAACTCACGCGCATCACCGAACGCGCGACCAAAGACAGGCTGCCGCTCATCATTTTCTCCGCATCCGGCGGTGCGCGAATGTACGAGGGTGTGCTGAGCCTCATGCAAATGGCGAAGACCTGCGGCGCGCTCGCGCTTCACGCGGAGGCCAGGCTGCCCTACATTTCCGTGCTCACGCATCCGACCACCGGCGGCGTGAGCGCCAGCTTCGCAACGATCGGCGACATCATCATCGCCGAGCCGAAGGCGATGGTCGGCTTCGCAGGCCCGCGCGTGATTCGAGAGACCACGCACCAGGATTTGCCGCCGGGATTTCAGACGGCGGAGTTTCTTGAGGAGCACGGCCTGGTCGATCTCATCGTGCATCGCCACAAGATGCGCTCGACCCTGTCGCAACTCATCGGCTATCTCACGTCGAAGAAGTGAACTATCCGCAGGCGCTCGCGTGGCTTTACGACACGCAACTCCACGGCATCAAGCCCGGCCTGGAGAACATGCGACGGCTGCTCGATGCGCTCGGCTTTCACGGGAAAAACCAGCGCTTCATCCACGTCGCCGGGACAAACGGCAAGGGCTCGGTTTGCGCAATGCTCGATGCGATCTGCCGCGCGCAGGGAATCCGGACGGGCCTTTTCACCTCACCGCATCTCATCGCGTTTCGCGAGCGCATTTGCATCGACGGCAAAATGATCGCCGGGGAAGACGCGGCGGGCGGGTTGACGCGAATTCGCGCGATCGTTTCCTACTGGAAACCGCATCCGACTTTTTTCGAGATCGCGACCGCGCTGGCGCTCGATCATTTCCAGCGCGAGAACGCCGATGTCGTGGTGCTCGAAACCGGCATGGGCGGGCGGCTGGACGCGACAAATGTGATCGCGCCGGCAGTGGGCGTGATCACGCAAATCGGGTTCGATCATCAGGCATGGCTCGGTGAAACGCTGCGCGAGATCGCGACGGAAAAAGCGGGCATCATCAAGACGAACGTGCCGCTGGTCTCGGCGGCTCAGGCTGACGAAGCCGGGGAGGTGCTGAGGGAAACGGCCGCGCGGCTTCAGGCCGTGCGCGTTCCCGTTGCGGAACTGGATCCGGCTGTCGAGATCGCCCTGCCTGGGGCGCACCAGAAACTCAACGCAGCGCTCGCGGTCGCGGCCTTGCGCGCGGCGAAGATCGAGGTTCGCGACGAAGCGGTGCGAACCGGACTGCGCACCGTCGTCTGGCCCGGTCGTTTTCAGCGCGTGGGCGAGCGGCTCGTCCTGGACGGCGCGCACAACGAATCCGCCGTGAACCAGCTTGTGCTCACATGGCGCGAAGTCTTTGCCGGCGAAAAGCCCGCGATCATTCTCGGCGCGATGCGCGACAAAGATCTCGCCGCGATCTGCGCCCGGCTGGCCCCGCTTGCCGCCCGCTTCATCACCACCCCTGTGCGCAGCCCGCGCACATCAAGCGCCGAAGAGTTGCGCGACTTCGTTCTCAAAGCCGCTCCCGCCGTTTTCTGCGAAACCGCGCCCGACTTCCCGTCCGCCCTCGCAATCGCCGAGTCAAAACCGGAACGAATTCTGATCACCGGCTCGCTGTTCCTCGTCGGCGAAGCACTCGCATTTCTCAGCGGCGCAAAACCGGAGATGAGCACGCAGTAAGGTGAATTACAGATCATCACCGCCGGCTTTTTTCACACCGGGCGCAGGCCGTTTTTCACTTCAGTTCCTGTCTTTCAGTTCCCTTTTCGTCAGGCCGGCGACGAGCAACACGATTTCTCCTTTCGCCGGATGCGCGGTGTAGTGCGCGAGCAACTCGGATGCCGCGCCCACGCGGAATTCCTCGAACTGTTTCGTGAGTTCGCGCGCGACGCACAAGCGGCGTTCCGGGAAGTGCTGCTGGAAAAGTTCCAGCGTCTTCAGCAGCCGGTAGGGTGACTCGAAAAAAATCGACGTCTCCGTTCGTTGTCCGGCCGTGAGAACTTCGCGCTCGCGCTGGCCGCTTTTCGTCGGGAGGAATCCACCAAAGAAAAACTGCTCCGCCAGAAACCCTGACCCGACAAGCGCCGTGAGCACGGAGGACGGCCCGGGGATGATCGTGTAGGGAATCTGGTTTTCCATGCAGGCGTGCAGCAAGCGATGGCCCGGATCGGAAATCCCCGGCATTCCAGCGTCGGTGATCACGGCAACATTCGCTCCGTCTTTCAACCGCGCGAGCAGCTCCGCGGTGCGCATCGCCTCGTTGTGTTCGTGATAGCTGACGAGCGGTTTTTGAATCGAGAGATGCCGCAGCAGATTTCCCGAATGCCGCGTGTCCTCGGCCGCGATCACGTCCACCGATTTCAAAACCTCGATCGCCCTCAGCGTGATGTCGCCCAGGTTGCCGATCGGCGTCGCAACGAGATAAAGCACGGGAAGAAAAAACCTGATGGCTAAATCACGAACGGCGGCTCCGCCTTTTCCGGAATCACCAGCCCTCGCTGATCTCGCCTACGAGCTGCTGGGCCGCGTGTTCGACCGCCAGCGGGATGGCCTGGCGCTCGTCCTGCTGGATGTCGCCGCCAACAAAGAAACTCGTGATACCTCTGACCGAGCGTGTCTGAATTTCCGCACCGGTGTCGCGCCGCACGATCTTGAACTCAAGCGTGACGGTCAGATTGTATTCCGACGTGGCAAGCACGTTGCCGCGCACAGAACGCTGGGAGCGCCGCCGGAGATCGACGATGGTCCCCTCGATGATCGCGTCGGCTTTGTCGGCCGAGGTGACGCTGTAGGTCCCGTCCTGCTGAATCTGCTTGATGACGGTGGTGGTGACGAGGTTCTCGATCTGCGGGGTGAGCGTTTCGTTCTTGAAGGTCGGCACCGCGACCGTCTTCACGTCGCGCATGAAATACGGCTGCACCGGCCCGATGTGGTACCCCGCGCAGCCCGCCAGCACGAGCACCAGTGCGATGGATGACAAAAGCCGCCGTCTCATTGCTGCGGAAGCGCAGGCTCGACAGCGGGCACAGGAGCAACGTCCTCCGGCGAGGTCCGCAGTTTCGGTTTCTCAGCCGGAACTTCCGCAGGGACTTCGACCGGCGGGCCGAGGTAATCGGAGCGCTTCGCGGTATCGACCTGCGCCTGCAGTTTGCGCCGCTCGCTGGCTTTCCTGCCGGTTTCGGCACGCTCGGGTCCGGCGCGGAGGGCATCCTCGCCGACGAGGTTCTTCAATTCATCAATGCGCTTCTTTGCAGCCTCGCTGTCGGGCGAGCCCGGCTGCTGCTTGATCACTTCGTTGTAGTAAATGACGGCCGCCTTGTAGTTCTTCTGCTTGTCGTAGAACTTCCCGATGTCATAGACGCCCTTTGTCTGGCGCGAGTTGATGGTGCTGAGATTGTCCTTCGCCTGCGGAACTTTCTCGCTGGTAGGGTAGCGCGCCAGGAAATCCTCGAACGCCTCGCGCGACTTGTTGCTCGTGGCATTGTCAACGGTGCCCTGGCGGCTCTCTTTCAAATGCACGTAGCCGATTTGATACTGCGCATCGGCAGCGATCGGATCGGAGGGGTAGCGCGTGATGACGGTCTGATACGCGTTGATGGCCTCGGGATACTTGCCCTGCTTTTCCAGCGCAAGTCCGATGTTGAACTGCGCGAGAGGTGCGAACTTGCTGAACGGCGCGTTCTTGATGATCGACTCAAACATCTCCTGCGCGCGCGCCATCGAGGAGAACGTCTTGACGCCGAACAGGCGCTTGCGCTCGCCCTCGAGAAAACGCTTGGCGATGTTGAACTGCCCTTCGACCGCCTTGTCGAAATCCTCGCCCCGCGGATATTTCGAGAGATATTTTCCGTAGGCCTTGAACGCGGAATCGTAGTCCCCGAGTTGTTCCGAGAGAAGGCCGATCTTGAGCTGGGCTTTCGGAGCCACGTTCGAGAACTGAAACTTTCTCACCAGCCCGCGATAGGCGTTGAGCGCCTGCTTCGTCTGGCCCTGATTTTCGAAATCCTGAGCCTTGGTGAACTGCGCGGTCGCGGTTTTTTCGATGGTCTGGCCTTCCTCGCCCTCCGTGGACCAGCCTTCCCCGGCGCGATAAACAACGGCCGCCGCAGCGCGGTCGGTGAACGCGGCGAAACCGGCCAGCAGGAAGACGATTATGGGGATGAGCTTGCTCATGGAAAGGCGATGACGCTAAAGGCTGCTCCCGATGGCGTCAAGCGGCTTGTCCTGCCTGCCAAAACAACGGTGAAGCGCCGTCATGAACATCGCATCGGTGGAACGAATCGAGGGCCCGGTGGCGCATCCGTCCAGCAGCGAGGCAACGAATACAATTGAAACGAGTTTTCGCATGTTATGAAAACCGGCCTATCCTGCCACCAACACGTGAGTGCGATAATCAATATCGGAACTTGCGGCTGGAGCTTTGACGAATGGCGCGAAGGCTTCTACCCCGCCCATCTCGGCCACAATCATTGGCTCGAATTTTACGCGCGGCATTTCCCGGCCATCGAGGTTGATTCGACGTTCCATCACACGCCGGCCACGAGTGCCATCGAGCATTGGTTCGACTCGACGCCGGAGGATTTCTGCTTCACCTGCAAGATGCCGCGAGAGATCACCCACGAGCTGCGGCTGCGCGATTGCGAGGCGAAAGTGGATGCTTTTCTCGAAAGCCTCGCGCCGCTGCAAACCAAGCTCGGCTGCATTCTCATTCAACTGCCGCCGCATTTTGTGCCGGGCCACGATGAAGCGGCGTTGAGGAACTTCGTCATGCATCTGCCCCGCGGCTTCCGGTTCGCCATCGAGTTCCATGATGCCTGCTGGCACATGCCGCGCATCGCGCATCTGCTCGAGGAAAACCAGATCTGCTGGTCGTGGACGGACCTCTCGTCCCTCGACGCGCAAAACCGGGCCGCCTTCGAGTTCCTGCCGCAAACCGCCGGCTTCCTTTACGTTCGACTGCTGGGGGATCTCGGAATGAATTGCGAAGCCGGCCACGGCGCGCTGCTGTGGCCGCGCGACGCGTCGGTCGAAAGCTGGGCGGTCAAAATCAAACGCCACCTCGCCGAAAGCTCGCGCATCTTCATTTTCGCCGGCAATCACTTCGAGGGCTTCGCGCCGCTCACCGCGCAGCGCATCGCGAGCCAGCTCGGACTGCAAGTCCATCTGCCGCAGATTGGCGCGCCGGAAAATGCGGAGGAAGTGCCGGACCCTCAACTTCAATTGCTCTGACCCGCATTTTTTTGTGCCGCTGCTGGACAGTCATGCTAAAAGAGCGGCGAACAAATGCCTCATTCCCACTACGACGACTCCGCAGACGACAAGCTGATCCTGCGCTTGCAACGAGGCGACACCTCCGCATTCGAGCCGCTGATCGACAGGCACCTGCGCCATGTCCGCATGTTCGCCGCTCTCAAATCCCCTGCGACCGAGGTGATCGAGGACATCGTGCGCGACACCTTTGTCATCGCATTTCAAAACATCGCCGATTTCTCCGTGGGCATGTCGTTTCGCACCTGGCTGCGTGGGATCGCGTGGGATCTCGTCCGCACCGAGATCAAACGCCGGAGAAGCGCCGCGGAAGCATCCAGTCGTTACACGCAGAACCGGCTCGCCGAGTTGGAGCGCGAAACGGGGAGTGTTCACGAGGTGGACGAAGTCGAGGCGC
Source organism: uncultured Verrucomicrobiae bacterium (assembly GCA_963751395.1). GTDB lineage: Bacteria > Verrucomicrobiota > Verrucomicrobiia > Chthoniobacterales > Chthoniobacteraceae > CAVVUC01. Next base: position 544,730 of record CAVVUC010000003.1, read on the forward strand.
TTGAGGAAGGCATCGACGGGCTTCCGGCCTCGCTGCGGGAAATCCTCGCGCTGCGGTACGCGCGGAATTTGAGCAACGAGTTAATCTGTTCGCAAACGCGGCGCAAATTGGTGTGGGTGCGGACGGCGCTCTTTCGCGTGCGGCAACAATTGAGCAATCGCATTACGAGCAAAACAGGGAGGCGCTCCGATGCTGAGTGACCGCCAACTGCGCGATTACGTCGAGGGGGCGCTTCTGCCGGCGCAGGCCTCCGAACTCGAACGCCTCCTCGCCGACATCCCCGGCTCACTGCGCGATGTCATCGCGCAGCAGACAATTGACCAGGCTCTGCGCGTGGCCTTCGGCGATGCCTCCGACGAGAAACGGATCAAGGAATCCATCCTGGCCATCATTCGCGAGACACCGATGCCGGAGGCGAAAAGCAAAATGCCCAGGGTGGCCGCTCCACGAGTCAGGTCGGCGGGCCAAGTCCGGAAGGCACAGGCCCGACCGGCAAAGCGGCCGCGCCCCGCGGTGCTGGCGGGGATCGCCATTGCGGCGGGCATCTTCATTTTTTGGATGATGCATCAACTTGGTTACATCGCGCGCATCGACACGGCGGGCTCCGGTAATGAAGTTGTTCGCGGCGGCAAGACAGGGCGGGCAGGCGCCGGATTGCTTTTGCGAAAAGAGGACATTCTGCGTGTCGCCGAAAGTGCCACGGTGGAATACCCGGACGCCACGCTGCTGATGCTTGGACCGTCCTCGAGTGCGGCTTTTGGCAAGCCGGTCCCGGGCAAATGCGACAAATGCATAAGGGTGCTGGCGGGCAGCCTGAATGCAGTCGTCCGGCCCTCCGAACCGGCGATGATGCTCAGCTCGGAACACATCGTCGCGTCCATCTCGAAGGGCGAATTGAAGCTGGATGTCGATTCCACGCGGACACGCGTCGAAGTGACCGCAGGCACACTGCACATCGAGCGACCGGGCGACAATCGCACGGTGGAAGTCAAAGCGGGCGAATTCGTCGAGGCCGCGGCGGATGGCGACCTCGAAGCGCGGCCGCTTGGTTCCGCACCTTCCCAACCTGCCGAACCGGCGCAAGCCATGGAGTAATTTCGGCGGCCCGCCGGCAGGTGTTTCATCGCGCGATCGCGACCCCCATCGCAAAGAGAAGCGGAGGTTTTCCGTGCGTTGACAAACGATGCGGCGGCTTCATACTGTCCGGCTACTTTCATTGTGAGTTCTTCATCTCCCGTTTTACCCGAATCGGCTCCTTCAACCCCGTGTCCAGCAGGACGTGCCGACCTGCGCCCAAGAAGCATTCGCGACGCCGTGATCCGGCTCGCGGGCAATTCGCAGGACGGCATCCAGTCCATCGGCGGATTCCTTGCGCGCCTCGCCGGCCGCAGCGCGCAGGACGTGATGACTTACATGACGATCCCGTCCACGATCTCGGGCGGGCCTTCGATTTTCCAGGTGCGGATCGGCACCGGCGACGTGCTGTCGGCGGGCGATGAAGCGGATTTTCTCGTCGCGTTTTACGAGCACAGCTACAACGACCACATCAGCTTCCTTCGCGAGGGCGGCGTGCTGCTTTACGACTCCGACCAATTCCAACCGGACCTCGACGACAAGCGACACGTCTATGTCGGCGTGCCGATCACCGGCCTCACCGTCGAGGCGCTCGGCGGCACTGCGAAGGACAAGGGCAAGAACATGTTCGTGCTCGGCCTGCTGGCCGCGATTTTCCACCTCGACGTTGACAAGTTGAAAACGCTCATCCGCGAGCGGTTCAGCGGCAAGGACGAAAGCATCGTCAACACCGCGCTCATGGCGTTCCAGTCCGGCTACGCCTATCCCGTCGGCAACGTCCTCCGCACGCGTTACCAGTTCGAGCCGTCGCAGCCGACGGAGCGCGCGCAGATCACGATGGATGGCAACCAGGCGCTCGCCTACGGGCTGATCGCCGCCGGCGTCCGCTATGGCGCGGCTTATCCGATCACGCCGTGGTCGTCGATCATGGAAATTTTGCGGTCTGAACTTCCGAAATACGGCGGGTTGTTCGTTCAGTGCGAAGACGAGCTCGGCGCGGTGTCGATGGCGCTCGGTTTCTCACTCGCGGGTCATCTGCCGATCACCGGCAGCTCCGGCCCCGGCATTTCGCTGAAGACCGAGGCGATCGGCTGGGCGACGATGGCCGAGATGCCGCTGATCATCGTGAACGTGCAACGCGGCGGTCCCAGCACCGGGCTGCCGACCAACGTCGAGCAGAGCGATCTTTTCCAGGCAATCTACGGCGGCCACGGCGACAGCCCGCGCGTCGTGCTCGCGGCACAGACCGTCGAGGATTGCTTCTACATCGCCATCGAGGCGGCACGCATCGCCCGGAAATACAGCACGCCGGTTTTCATCCTCAGCGACGCCTCGCTCTCGACGCGCATCGAAGCGTTCGACGAGCCGGAACTGAAATCGCTGATGCAGGAACCGAAGCTCGACCTCACGCCGCGGCCTCCGGGCTTCAAGCCGTATCCGCTCGATGCCATCACGCAGCACGCGGCGCCCGGAACGAAGATGCTCGATGGCAAATACCCCGTAATGACCGGCCTCGAACACGACGAGTTCGGCCATCCGACCGGCCGTCCGAAGCTGCACATCGCGATGACTGCGAAGCGCCGCGGCAAGCTCCAGACGCTCGCGGAGGAGATTCCCGTGCCGGAGGTTTTCGGCGATCAGGAAGGCGAGGCATTGCTCGTCGGCTGGGGCTCGACCTATGGCCCGATCCACGAGGCCGTGCGCATCGCGCAGGAACGCGGCGAGAACCTGGCGGCGATTCATCTGCGCCACGTCAATCCGCTGCCGTACGGCCTCGACAAAATCTTCAAGCGCTTCAAGCGCGTGATCGTCGTCGAGATGAACGACGAGGGCCTCTACGGCTACGGCCAGCTCGCCACCATCCTGCGCGCCCGCTATTGCGACCCGCGCATCCGCAGCCTCACCAAGACCGACGGCCTCACCTTCCGCGTCAAAGAAATCCTCGAAGGAGTCATTAAATAAGAAATGACGAAATCCGAATGACGAATGACGAATGAAATTCGAATGACAAACTTCTTCAGAATCAGGGCACGAGAATCACGCGAAATGTCGTCGGCGAATTCCAGTCTTCTTCATTGGTCATTGGTCATTAGTCATTAGTCATTTTCTTCCACATGAGCACCGAAACCACCCTCACACCGCCCGCTCCGGCCGCGCCGGAAAAACTCACGAAAAAAGCCCTCACCGCCGATCACCCCACCTGGTGTCCCGGCTGCGGCGACTTCGCCGTGCTCGCGTCCTTTTACAAAATCCTCGAACGCTGCCAGCTCCCGCACGAAAACATCGTCACCCTCGCCGGTATCGGCTGCTCCTCGCGCTTCCCGTATTTCGTCAACACCTACGGCGCGCACTTCATCCACGGACGCGCAGTCCCGCTTGCCAGCGGCGTGAGTCTCTCGCGGCCCGACCTGCATGTCTTCCTCTTCGGCGGCGACGGCGACGGTTTCTCCATCGGCGGCAACCACCTCGAACACGGCGCCCGCAAGAACATCAACCTCACCTACGTCATCATGGACAACTTCGTCTATGGCCTGACGAAAAAGCAGACCTCGCCCACGTCGCCCGTCGGGTTCAAATCGAAAACCGATCCGACCGGCGCGATCGATCATCCGGTCAACCCGATGAAGAAACTCATCTCCGCCGGCGCCACCTTCGTCGCGCGCACCCACGCCACCCAGGTCAATCACATGATCGCCATGATCGAGCGCGCGATGGACCACGACGGCTTCTCGGTCGTCGAGGTTCTCAGCGAGTGCGTCGAGTTTTTCCCCGGCGCATTCGACTCCAGCAACCCGCGCAAAGGCGGCGCGTTCCAGACCATCGACGAGAAAAAGTGGGACAACACTCCCGAGGACGAAGCGCGTCACGACGTGACCGACGAGGTCGCTGCATTCAAACTCGCGAACCTGCCGTTCCCCGGCGTCTTCGGCGTCTTCTACGAAATCGACCGCCCGACAAAGAACGCGCTCGAGAAGAAATGGATCGACGCCAGCCGCGCAAAAGCGGGCAACGCCAGCGACCTTGATCTTTTGCAGAAGACGTTTGACCGGATGAAGTAGGTCGGTCAAGGACCTCCAGGGCCAGGCGTTTTACGCCCACCATTGAAACAGCGCGGTCAAAGTAACAACCAAGTCATAGGCAATGTCGGCCTGTTCTACGTCTGCCATCGGTTGTCGCTCTTTGGTTGGAAAGTGATGCCCACCGCTCGCACGACCTCTGCAATTTGGAATTGTCTTACGAAAGCGGCTCTGCTTTGGCGTGAATTTTAGCCGGAGGACTTGGATAATAGTGCAACAGCGCGGGGCAAAGCCATCCGTCCATGGCAAGTTCCTCGCACCGGTAATAGGTCCCCTCTTTACCGTCTCCTTCCGAGGTGCGGGTGAGTGTGATCCGGGCGCCGGGGAACCTGACCTCGGAGAACAGCAACTTGAATCCCGCCCTTGCGTTTGGGATGTCGGCCACAAGTTTGGTGATGATTTCGTCGGCTCCCGCAACAAAAGGTTCCCGCGAAAGACCGAACCGGTCGTCGTCAAAAACCCAGGTGCCGCTGTGCCAGTAAGGTTTGAGAAGCTGGATGCTGTTCATTTCGGAAACTCGCCAGTCGTCTCAAGCAACGCAAGGAGGAGTTGCCGAACCAGCAGTCGGATGAATTTCCCCGGCTCACCCGTCATCTCAACAAAATCAGCCGCGTGATCCTGCTGCGTGAACTTGAGGTTCGGTCAGTTCGCTCGAGTCTGTGGCGCTGAGAAAATCTTTGACGTTCGCAGCCGTGTCGCAGCATCCTCCCAAGTTCTATGGCTAACTACGATCTGATCGTCATCGGCGGCGGCCCCGCCGGCTACGTCGGCGCGATTCGCGCGGCACAACTCGGAAAAAAAGTCGCGTGCGTCGAGAAGGAACGCGCCGGCGGCACCTGCTCAACTGGGGCTGCATCCCGACGAAGGCGCTGCTGCAAGAACGCCGAGCTGTACCATCTCATGAAGCACCGCGCGGCGGAGTTCGGATTCAAGTATCGAGAAACTGGACTACGACTGGACGAAGATCATCAAGCGTTCGCGCGAAGTCTCCGACAAGAACGCGGCGGGCATCGAATTCCTCTTCAAGAAGAACAAGGTCGATTACATCCGCGGCGAGGCCTCGATCGAAAAGAGCGGCACCGTAAAAGTGAAGTCCGCCGACGGCAAGGAAGAGACCCACACCGCGACGAAAATTCTCGTCGCCACCGGCTGCGTGTCGCGGCCGATGCCCGGTTTTCCGTTCAACGGCAAGACAGTCATCGGCAGCAAGGAAGCGATGGTTCTGAGCGCGCAGCCGAAGTAGCATGATCGTCATCGGCGCGGGCGCGATCGGGATCGAGTTCGCCTATTTCTTCAACGCCTTCGGCACGAAGGTCACCGTCGTCGAAATGCTGCCCAACGCTGCTGCCGGTCGAGGACACCGAGGTTTCGCAGACGCTGGAAAAATCGTTCGCGAAGCAGGGGATCACGATTCTGACCGACGCCAAAACGACCAAGACCGAGGCGACCGACAGCGGCGTCCAGATCACCGTCGCCGACGCGAAGGGCGCGGAGAAAGTGCTCGAAGCCGACGTGTGCCTCGTGGCCATCGGCGTCGCGCCGGTGCTGCCCGGCGGCGCGAAGATCGAGCTGACCGACCGCGGCTACATCAAGACCAACGACCGCTACGAAACCAGCATCCCCGGCGTGTTCGCCGCCGGCGACATCATCGGGCCGCCCTGGCTCGCGCACGTCGCCAGCTTCGAAGCGATCCAGGCCGTCGAAGGCATGTTCGAAGCGGACGCAAGCCGAAGAAAGTCACGCATCTTCCCCGGCTGCACCTACTGCCAGCCGCAGGTTGCCAGCGTCGGTCTCACCGAACGCGCCGCGAAGGAAAAGGGGCTCAAGTTCAAGGTCGGCAAGTTCCCGTTCATGGCCAGCGGCAAAGCACGCGCCATCGGCGAGAGTCGAAGGTTTCGTGAAGCTCATCATCGGCGAGCCGCACGGCGAAATCCTCGGCGCGCACATCATCGGCCCGGAAGCGACCGAGATGATCGCCGAGCTCGGTCTGGCCATGAATGCTCGAAGCCACCTACGAAGACATCGAAGCCACGATCCACGCCCATCCGACGCTGAGCGAAGCCGTGCATGAGGCGACCAGTCAGGCGTTTGGGCACGCGATTCATATCTAGTCGCGCAAACCGTGACCTTGACGGGATACGTATCAGACTTACAATCTGACACGTATGTCCAAGCTCACGCTCTCCGTGCCGGAGGAAAGCATCAAGATCGCGAAGCGTTACGCTGTTGCACAGCGCAAGAGCGTTTCGGCGCTCGTAACGGAAATCTTCAATTCCTTCGGGGCGAAACTGGATGCGGGTAGAAAACCCAAAATCGTCAATTCACCAACGCCGATCACCGATGCGTTGCGCGGTTGCCTCGCGCCCGCCAGGCACACCCACAAAACTGACCGTGAGCTGCTGGAGGAAGCCCTCACCGAAAAATATCTGCGCTGATGAACGTCCTGATCGATTCGGACGTGATCATGGATGTGCTCCTCCTGCGCGAACCGTTCCACGACGCGTCCGGCCAGGTGTTCGCGCTGGCTGAATCGCGGCGGATTCGCGGGTTCGTTTCCGCTGTGGCGTTCAGCAACGTCTATTTTCTCTCGCGCAAGGAAGTGGGCGACACGAAAGCGCGGGCGAACCTTCGTCTGCTGCTTCATCTTTTTGAAACGGTCCAGGTGGACGAGAAAATCATCCGAACTGCCCTCGACTCCCGCTTGAACGATTTCGAGGATGCCATCCAGTTTCAATGCGCGCTTCGCTGTCGGGCGAGCTACATCGTCACGCGAAACCTGGGCGACTTTCCAAAACGAGGAGAGTGCTCGTGCGTGACTCCCGGCGCATTCCTGGCCAGGTTACTGAGCTGAGAGGGCGTCTAAAAAATCGGTTTTTGTTGTAACCGGTGGTCTGTGACCCCGGCGGAATTCCCACTTTGCCCAGCAACGCATCCGGCCTCCCGGAGGCCGGCTACAACCACTTTTTAGACGGCCTCTAAGACTTTGAAGATTCCTGGCAACCACCGGGACCAACCGACAAAGCAAAGCTTCAGCAAGGGATTTGCCTTTGCACGAACGCCACCGACTTGCCATAGTTCACACCATGCGCTCCAGCATTTCCTCCCTCCTCCTCTGCCTGCTGCTTGCAGCCTGCGCCACGGACGACATCGCCGAGACCGGCATTCCCAAGGCCCGCGCCATTGCCATCGCCACCCGCGCCTGCAAGGATTACCCGGATCGCTTCCCGGTCATCGACCGCGCGCAATGGATCAGCGGAGGCCGCTACTGGGTGGTTGATCTCACCGACTCCAGCCGCAGCGTCGGCAAGTTTTACATGATCGACCGCAACGGCAGGATCATCGGCACCGGGCGCATTCCGCAGGATTCGACATTGCCGGAAGCACCGCGCTATCGCGACCGGCGCGACTATTACGACTCCGGTTACAACAACCGGCGATATTACGATGACGAGCCAGTTTACCGCGGTCGCGTTTATTGAGTTTTCCTGTGCCCGTTCATTTACCCTGATTTCACCATGAGCACCACCACCACCTCCCAACTTGACCAACTAAAGCAGTTCACCCGCGTCGTTGCCGACACCGGCGACTTCGAGTCGATGCGCGAATTCAAACCCGAGGACGCGACCACGAATCCGAGCCTCATCTACCAGGCGACGCAGAAACCGGAATACGCCCATCTCCTTAACAAAGCCATCGCCGACAACAAGGAGACGCGCGCCGTCGGCTCGGAGAAACTGGAGGCCATCATCGACGATCTCCTCGTCAACTTCGGCCTCGAGATTTTGAAGATCGTGCCGGGCCGCGTCTCGACCGAAGTCGATGCGCGCCTCTCCTTCGACAAGGAGGGCACCAAGCGCAAGGCGCATCACCTCATCAGTCTCTACGAGGCCAACGGCATCCCTCGCGAGCGCATCCTCATCAAGATCGCCTCGACGTGGGAAGGCATCCGCGCCGCCGAGCTGCTGCAAAAGGAAGGCATCAACTGCAATCTCACGCTGCTCTTCTCGCTCCCGCAGGCCGTCGCTTGCGCCAACGCCCGCGTGAAGCTCATCTCGCCGTTCGTCGGCCGCATCTACGACTGGTATAAAGCCGCGAACAAGCGCGATTACGCCGGTGCCGAAGATCCCGGCGTCCAGTCGGTGACGACCATTTTCAACTACTACAAAAAATTCGGCCACGAGACCGAAGTCATGGGCGCGAGCTTCCGCAACGTCGGCCAGATCACCGAACTCGCCGGCAGCGACCTGCTCACGATCAGCCCCGACCTGCTCGCGAAACTCGCCGAGTCCACCGAGCCGATCACGCGCAAGCTCGACACCGAGGCCGCGAAACAAAAAGAGATTCAGCGACTGCCGCTCGACGAAAAAACCTTCCGCTGGCTGGTGAACGAAGACGCCATGGCCACGGAGAAAACCGCCGAAGGCATCCGCAAATTCGCCGCCAACATCGTGAAGCTGGAGCAGTTCATCGCGGCAAAGCTGTAAGTTTGGGTTCTTCGGCAAGTAGGGCTGCACTGAAACTCGACTGCATTGCGCCTGTGTTGACTAGGGCTCATTTGCACAAGTCTAATGCTTACATTTGAGAATCTCGTCGCAGGTTGCTTCGCATTGCTTGTTTTAGCCTGCTTATGTGCGGCACTCCGCGAAAGTCGTTATGGCTTCATATTTTGGTTTCTCCTAGTCGCAACGCCAATAGTGCTTGTGGGGCGTATTGTTTCTACCCTGCCAGTTCCGTCAGGACCAGGACCCACCGCACCGCTCGAAGGCATCACGTCTGTCTCGGTTCTCGTTATTGTGTGCCTGCTGCTCGGCATTTCCTTGGGAGCCATAGCCATCCGTCCTAAAGCGGGGAATTATCAAATGGTTGTTGTCGTCCCTACTGTAATCGCCTATTTCGCGATGGTCGTCCTCGTTGCTCAGACCATTCCTAAGTATTCAGCGCGGAGTCCTATTCTGGTCGAGTGTCTGACAATTGATGAAAAACCGATTGCTCAAGTCCACATCGTTTACCAAACCTTCTCAACAACAGATGGTGATTTAGCACCCGCTGTCAAGGGCGATGCGACCACGGACTCAAGCGGACACGCAATCATATTTACACGGCCCCGACATAGGATCGAAGCAACTCTAAGCAAAGAGGGTTATTCTCCCGTTCATGTCATGATGGACATTGCTTATAGATTCGGCTTTCATCAAACCTCGATAACATGGAACGGCGCGTCCTCTACAAATGGTTATCAGGACAACCAGTTTGCGATGGTTGACGTGCCCGCCACAAAAGCGCTTTCTCTAAAGCTCTATTTGCCTCGGAGGGGGGTTGACACACGGCTACCATATCCTCCTTACAATCCGACGTGGTTACCAAAATGAGGACTTTCCTCCTCGATGCGAAACTGACGCTTTCGCAACGCACTTGCCGGGGCAACTCCGTTGCCAGGTTGGAGGCAGGCGGCGTGAAAAAGAAGTCATGGTGAGCGGAGTGGAGCAGGGCGGAACGCAGCCGAACCATCTCTGATTCCGTCCGCGAGTCCCTTCCGCCTGGGGAAAGATCAGTGATCCTTCGGCTTCGCTCAGGATGACGGCGCGACTCGATCGCTCGCTCAAAGCGGCGATTCCGTTACACTTCATCTCATGCCGACCATGACTGAAATCGAGAAGCTCGCCTTTGACCTTCCGGAAGCCCAAAGAGCCGTTCTTGCGGCCCACCTGCTTGGTTCGCTGCCCTCAGTGCTCCACGATAACGACGAGGGGGTTGCTGAGGCGCTTAGGCGCGATGCGGAGCTCTCAAGTTACTCAGAAGGAAAAAGGCCGAATCGCTAAAACGCGAAGTTGTTATACTCCTCGTGCGTTCCGATCCAGAACCACGCGATGATGTCGCCCTCGCGCAGGCCCAACGCGAGGTAGTGATTCCGGATTCTCGCCACGCAGATGCCATCGCGCCGTTCCTCGAATCTGAGCGACGGATGAGCCGGTGAGGTTTTCCAGAGCTTGAACTTCTCCCGCGCCAGCGTCTGAGTTCGCGGCGGCAGTTGATCGAAGCACTTCCAGAAACGCCGGTGCGTCTTGGAAATCACGGCATCTCTTCCAAACGCCCGGCCTGAATGTCCGCCCGCACTTCTTCCAGCACGGAACGCAACCGGCCGCCCTCGCTGAAATTCCGGTCCATCGCCGCGTCCCATTCCGCGTTGTCGCGCCGCGCGATGTAGGCGGCCAGTTTTGCCAGCTCATCGGGCTTCAACTCATCCACGGCCTTTTCGATCTCTGCGAGACTCATGGCGGAACATTAGTCAACGACCGTTTCAATGGCTTTGGTCGGACTACTTGTGATACTCCTGCAATGACTTCACCGAGACTCCGCTCTTTTGCAGCGAACGAATCCCGCGCAAACTCGCGCGCGCCGCGCTGAGAGTGGTCATGATCGGAATGCGGTTGGCGACGGCGGCGCTGCGAATTTTAACTTCGTCTTCGCGCGGAGATTTGCCGCTAGGCGTGTTGATGATGAAATGGATTTCGCCATTCTTGATCAGGTCGAGGACGTTTGGACGGCCTTCGGAAAGTTTGAAAAGGCGGTTCACCTTCACCCCTTTCGTGCTCAGCGCCGTCGCGGTTCCGCCCGTGGCGAAAAGTTTGAAGCCGATCTCCGCATATTCGGCGGCGAGCGCGGCGACGTCCTGTTTGTCGGCGTCTTTCACGCTGATGAACAGGTTGCCGCCCTTGGGCAGCGGCGGTTGCGCGGCCATCTGCGCCTTGGCGTAAGCGAGGCCGAGATCGTCGTCGATGCCCATGACTTCGCCGGTCGATTTCATTTCAGGCCCGAGCGCAATGTCGATGCCGGGGAAGCGGATGAATGGAAACACCGCTTCCTTCACCGAGTAATGCGGCGGAATGATTTCCTTCGTGAAACCCAGCTCGCGCAACGTTTTTCCGGCCATGACCTTGGCGGCCAGTTTGGCAAGCGGTTTGCCGATCGCCTTGCTCACGAACGGCACGGTGCGCGAGGCGCGCGGGTTGACTTCGAGCACGTAAACGTCTTCGCCTTTCACCGCGAACTGCACGTTCATCAAGCCGCGCACTTTCAATTCCTTCGCCATCGCCTTCGTCGCGCTCGTGATCGTTTTCTTCACGGATTTCGAGAGCGAAAACGCCGGGATCACGCAAGCGCTGTCGCCGCTGTGAATACCGGCCTGCTCGATGTGCTCCATGATCGCGCCGATGACGACGCTCTTGCCGTCGCTGATGCAATCGACATCGACCTCGGTGGCGTCTTCGAGGAAACGATCGATGAGGATCGGGCGGTCGGACTCAAGCGCCCCGCCGGCGCGCGAAGTGCCGCTGTTCTCGATGGCCGAGCGGACATAGCGGCGCAGATCGGTTTCGTTGTAAACAATCTCCATCCCGCGTCCGCCCAGCACGAACGACGGGCGCACCAGCACCGGGTAACCGACGCGGTTCGCAATCTCGACCGCCTCCGGTTCGCTGATTGCGGTGCCGCTCGGCGTCTGCAGGAGCTTGAGCTTGTCGAGCATCGCGGAAAAATGTTTGCGGTCTTCGGCGATTTCGATGCTCTCGGGTTGCGTGCCGATGATATTGACGCCGTTCGCCGCGAGGCCGGCGGCGAGGTTCAGGGGCGTCTGTCCGCCGAACTGCACGATCGCTCCCCAGCATTTTTCCTGTTCGTAAATGTTGAGCACGTCTTCGAGCGTGAGCGGTTCAAAATAGAGCTTGTCGCTCGTGTCGTAGTCGGTCGAAACCGTTTCCGGGTTCGAGTTCACCATGATTGTCTCGAAGCCGAGTTCCTTCAGCGCGAACGCCGCATGCACGCAGCAGTAGTCGAACTCGATTCCCTGACCGATTCGATTCGGCCCGCCGCCAAGAATCATGATCTTCTTTTTTGCGCTTTCCCGGGTTTCGTTTTCGTCGCCGTAAGTCGAGTAATAGTAAGGCGTGTAAGCCTCGAACTCAGCGGCGCAGGTATCGACGAGGCGATAGGTCGGAAGGATGCCCGCGGCTTTGCGCTGTGTGCGGATTTCCGATTCCGGGACGCCGCAGATCGTGGCGAGTTGCCGGTCGGAAAAACCGAGCTTTTTCGCGCGGATGATCGGGATGTCGTGCGGGTGTTTCTCGTAGTGCGTCTCGTGATCGACGAGCTGCTTGATGTTGTGCAGGAACCAGCGGTCGATCTTCGTCAGTTCAAAAACCTGCTCGATGCTCATGCCTGCTTGCAGAGCGTAGCGGATGTAGAAAATGCGGTCGGCGTTCGGCACGGTGAGTCTGCGGTGGATCAACTCGATGTCCCACTCGCCTGACGGCGTCTTCACGGGCAGGCTTTTGCCATCGGCCCCGAGGCCGAAGCGTCCGGTTTCGAGCGACCGCAGCGCCTTTTGCAGCGCCTCCTTGAAAGTGCGCCCGATTGCCATCGCCTCGCCGACGCTTTTCATTTGCGTGGTCAGGGTCGGATCAGCGGCGGGGAATTTCTCGAAAGTGAAACGCGGGATTTTGACAACGCAGTAGTCGATGGTCGGCTCGAAGCTTGCCGGCGTCTCGCGGGTGATGTCGTTCTTCACCTCGTCGAGCGTGTAGCCGACGGCGAGCTTCGCGGCGATTTTTGCAATCGGAAAACCGGTCGCCTTCGATGCCAGCGCCGACGAACGCGAGACGCGCGGATTCATCTCGATGACGACCATCCGGCCGTTGTCCGGGTTGACCGCAAACTGGATGTTCGAGCCGCCCGTCTCGACGCCGATCTCGCGGATCACCGCGAACGACGCGTCGCGCATGAGCTGGTATTCGCGGTCCGTCAATGTCTGCGACGGCGCGACGGTGATCGAGTCGCCCGTGTGAACGCCCATCGGGTCGAAGTTTTCAATCGAGCAAATGATCACGCAGTTGTCGGCCTTGTCGCGCATCACCTCCATCTCGAATTCCTTCCAGCCCAGGAGCGACTCCTCGATCAGCACCTCGCTCACCGGCGACAGATCGAGTCCGCGCGCGACGATCTCGTCGAACTCCTCGCGGTTGTAAGCGATGCCGCCACCCGCTCCGCCGAGCGTGTAGGCGGGCCGGATGATGAGCGGAAAAGCACCGATCTCCGCGGCTACGTTGCGCGCCTCGTCCATCGTGTGCGCCGTTCCGGAACGCGGCACATCGAGGCCGATCTTGATCATCGCCTGTTTGAAGAGCTCGCGATCCTCGCCCTTCGCAATTGCCTCGGCATTGGCTCCGATCAGTTTGACTTTGTGTCGCTCCAGCGCGCCATTTCTCACGAGATCCATGGCGGCGTTGAGCGCGGTCTGCCCTCCAAGCGTCGGGAGAATCGCGTCCGGTTTCTCTCGCTCGATGATTTTTTCGATGACTTCCGGCGTGATCGGCTCGACGTAGGTGCGCGAGGCGAACTCGGGGTCGGTCATGATGGTCGCCGGGTTGGAATTGACCAGCACCACCTCGAAGCCTTCCTCGGCGAGCGCCTTGCAAGCCTGCACGCCGGAGTAATCGAACTCGCATCCCTGGCCTATGACGATGGGGCCGGAGCCGATCAGCAGGATTTTCTTGAGGCTGGTGTCTTTAGGCATGGAAAGAGGAAAAGTGTGTCGTCTTTAGCAGAGCGATTTGTCACCGGCAATGATCGAAAGACAATTCGCTTTTCTTTTTGGCAGTGACATTTTAGGTTCTTCGGTGTTGATACAAGGAGAACGCTATGTTTGAACTCGAAGTTTATGCAGCCGGTGTAAGGAATTTGGAGAAAATCCTCGAACTTGACCATGAGTTGGAGGCCGTTCCCGGATTGCGCTACAAAGTGGACAGCAATCACGACATCGTTTATTTGGAGTTCGACGAGCCGACTTACACCATTCAGGAAATCCGCGGCATTTTCCGCAAACTCAACCTCGAAGCACGCATCGTCGGCTCGATCCCGCCCGAGTTGAATCCCAAGAGCAAGACGCAGCCGCTCAGGATGGTGCCCTGAGTATCTGGCATTGCTGAATTCCCCGGAGGTTCAGCTACAATCTGTCCGATATGTCAGCCCTCGTAAGGTATTTCGGACGCAACGCACTCTCGTTCGTCGGCTATCTGGGCGAACTCATCCTGCTCGCGTTTGACACCTGCCGTTCGATGTTTGTCGCGCCGATTCGCTGGCGGCTTTTTTTCAGACAAGTCCTCGAAGTCGGTTTCCGCTCGCAGCTCGTTGTCATGGTCACAGGGGCCTTCACCGGTGCGGTCTTCGCGGCGCAGACGTATTTCCAATTCCACCGGCTCGGGATGGATTCGGCGGTCGGCGCAGTCGTTTCGGTGTCGATGTTTCGCGAACTGGGGCCGGTGCTGACGGGCTTGATGATCGCCGGCCGGGTCGGCGCAGCGATGTCGGCGGAAATCGGCACGATGAAAGTCACCGAGCAGATCGACGCCTTGCGCGCGCTTGGAGTTTACCCGATCAATTACCTCGTCGTCCCGAGGGCGCTTGCGATGATGGTGTCCGCGCCGATTCTTGTGGCCGAGTGCGTGGGGATGGGAATTCTCGCCGGTTACTTTGTGGGCGTGCATTTGATGGACATCCCGAGTGCGTATTACGTCGATTACATGCTGAAATTCACCGGCTCGCGCGACATCAAGATGGCGCTCAGCAAGGGGTTCGTGTTCGCGATCGTCATCGTGTTTGTAAGTTGCCACCAGGGCTTGACCGCAAAAGAGGGGGCCGAGGGAGTCGGTCGCGCCCCGACCGAGGCCGTGGTGATCGGTTCGCTATCAATCCTGATCGTGAATTTTTTCCTGTCGCTGTTGTTGAATGCGATTTTCCCAGCCGGCGTCTGACCGATCCATGGCGACAGAGAATCTCATCACCATTCGTGATCTGCACAAGCGCCTCGGTGCCCAGGATGTGTTGCGCGGTATCGATCTCGACGTGCGCCTCGGCGAGACGCTGGTCGTGCTCGGGCGCAGCGGCTGCGGCAAGAGCGTGCTGCTGAAGCACATCATCGGCTTGATGAAACCGGACCGCGGCGAGGTGGTCGTTGACTGCCAGGATGTCGTCGCTTTGTCGGAGCGGCAGCTCGGCGCGGTGCGCAAGAAGATCGCGATTCTTTTTCAAAGCGCCGCCCTTTTCGACTCGATGAGCGTCGAGGAAAACGTGGCGTTCCCCCTGAAAGAAGCCGGCATCAAGGATGCGAAGGTCATCGACCAGAAAGTCGCGGAGGCGCTCGAAGTGGTGGATCTCGCAGGCGAGCAAAAGAAGATGCCGGAGAACCTGAGCGGCGGCATGAGAAAGCGCGTCGGCCTTGCCCGCGCGATCGTCAACAGCCCGGCCTGCATTCTTTACGACGAGCCGACCACCGGCCTCGACCCGATCGTTGCCGACTCGATCAACCGCCTGATTCGACGCTTGCAAAAGCGCATTCGCGTGACATCCATTGTCGTCACTCACGACATGAAAAGCACCTTCCACGTTGCCGACCAGATTGCCTATTTGCACGAGGGGCGCATTTATTTCAAAGGCACCCCGGATGAGTTGCGCGCATGCGCGGACCCCCTGCTTCAGGACTTCATGGAGGGCCGCTCCGATCTGCCGGAATAGCGCATGAAAGCCAAGGACGCGG
The DNA here is from genome assembly GCA_963751395.1 of uncultured Verrucomicrobiae bacterium. GTDB lineage: Bacteria > Verrucomicrobiota > Verrucomicrobiia > Chthoniobacterales > Chthoniobacteraceae > CAVVUC01. The sequence goes on from CAVVUC010000003.1 coordinate 560,468, forward strand.
AGAAAGCTCTGGAATTCAAGGTCGGTCTTTTTGTTCTGATGGGCATGGTCTGCATCGGGGCGATGATTTTGAAGTTCGGCCTGATCGGGCAGGGGTTCACGAACTTTTACCAGCTCGTCGTGGAATTCCCGAATGGAAGCGGATTGATCAAGAATTCCGATGTGCAGCTCGCGGGTGCGCGAATCGGTTACGTTGTCGAGAAACCGCAGGTCACCCAGTTGATGAGCAGCGTGACGGTTCCGATCATGATTCAATCGAAGGTGAAGATTCCGCGCGAATCAGAGTTTCGAGTCGGCAGTTCGGGATTGCTCGGCGACCGGTTCGTCGAGATCGTGCCGACTGCAAAGTTCGACTCGAGCAAGTTTGACCCGAACGATCCGCAACAGGTCTTTGCGCCCGGGGACAAGATCGCCGGTTCGCAGGCTGGCGGGCTTGAGGCCTTGCAGAAAAAAGGCGAGGAGGTTCTCGATAAACTGAAGGACGAACTCGACACGCTCAAAGAGACGACGGTGAAGATCAATCAGGATTTCCTGAGCGACCAGAACAAGACAAATCTGACCGACACGATTGCCAATCTCAAGACGACCAGCGCGGGCTTTGTCGATGTGTCGAAGGACGTTAAAACTCTCGTTCAAAATGCACAGGGCACCATGGATACGGCGAAGGAGGCGATGGATTCGGCGAAGAAGACCATGGAGACGGCGAACGGCGCCGCCACTGACCTCCGAACCACCATATCGAGCGCGCGTCAAACGCTCGACTCCGTTAACGTCGTGATCAAGAAAGCGTCACAAGGCGACGGGGTGATCGCCAATCTGCTTACCAACCGCGAGCTGTCGGACAATCTCAAGGCGCTCATCGCGAATCTGCGCCAGCGCGGAATTCTCTTTTACCGCGACACAGCGCCGCGTCAGCCATCGCAAGTCCCCGCCCGGTCCCGTTGATCCGGCTTTTTTCCGACCCGGCAGATGACACCCTCGAACACGATCAATCTGCTCAGGGTGCTCTTCGTCATTTTCGCGAGTTTCATGGGCTCGACGATTGGCGAGACCATCTACTCCTCGCGTCCGATCGGCATTGCCGTCGGCTTGATCCTCGGGCTCTCCGTGGTGCTGGCAGACCGGTTGCTGAAAGGCTTTTCGCTCCGGGTGTTTTCGTCGGCGACCTTTGGTTTGCTGATGGGATTGCTTGCCGCAAAGCTGCTCCTCGCATCCAATGTTCTCAAATACCAGTCCGAGGAAATCACGTGGGTGATCGGGCTGACCGCCTACTCCATTTTCGGTTATCTGGGGATGATGCTGGCGATACGCAGCAATCGCGATGAGTTTTCCATCGTCATTCCTTACGTGCGTTTCCGGCGCTCTGGGCTCGAGGATGTCCCGGTGGTTCTGGACACCAACATCATCATTGATGGACGCATCGCAGAACTCTGCGTGACCGGGTTCCTGAGTTCATCGCTGATCGTGCCGCGATTCATCCTGGACGAACTGCAGCGCCTCGCTGATTCCAACGATCCGCAGAAACGCGAGTGCGGCCGGCGTGGCCTTGATTCGTTAAACGAAATGCAGAAGAACCCGCAACTCACAGTAACGGTTCACGATTCGCAGTCCGACACCGCGACTCCGGTGGATACGAAGCTGGTGCAGCTCGCACAACTGCTCCAGGCGCGCCTGCTCAGCAACGACTCAAATCTGTGCAAAATCGCCCGGCTTCAAAATGTGTCGGTATTGAACCTCAACGACCTCGCCAGGGCTCTGCGCCACGCCATCTCGACCGGAGATGAAATTGAACTGGCGCTGGTTAAAGAGGGCCGCGACCCGCATCAGGGGGTCGGCTACCTGAGCGATGGCACCATGATTGTCGTCAACAACGCCCGCGCCCAGTTGGGCAGGACGGTCACTGTCACGATTGTCAGCGTGTTGCAAACGGCGGCGGGCCGTTTGTACTTTGCAGACCTCAAACACTAGGACGCACGAAACCGTTGTCGTGATTTGCTGTCCGACAGAGCAACGAATATCGCCAGAAATCCCTGGGGGAATCTGGAACCGACCGGAAAACTGACGCTTACTCCAGCGTCCGCTCGAAGGCGATCAGCCGGGCAAATGCTTCCGCGAAATCTTTGAAGGCCACGGCGGGCAGCATGATCGTGTCGCGACGACCGCCAACGTCTTCAGTGATCTTCAAGAAGCGCCCCCTGTTGTTCTCCTTGAGATCGAGGAAGAAAATCTTCCGTTCAACCGCAATTTTCTCCGACGCCAAGGGGTCGGCCATCATTTTCTCACCTGGATTTTCGTTAATCATATTGTTCTTGAAACCTCAAAAGCTGTATCAGGGTTTCCCTTAATTGAAAGAAAATTCTGATCGCCAATTAAAAAATCTGAATTCCTTTGATTCGCCTGATCCGCATCTGATTAGTGAAATCTTTACACAGTTTCAGCATACACGCAAAAAATTAACACAACCCCACCGCGTGCCTGACTCGGTTTAATGTCTTTGCTGCGGTTTCGTTCGCGCGAGCAGCACCCTTTGCGAGGACATCGTCGATGTATCCAGGATCGGCCTCGATTTCGGCCCGACGTTTCCTCATGGGCTCAAAATGTTGCCAGATTGTTGCAAACAACTGCTTCTTGAATTCGCCGTAGCCGAGTCCGCCAGCACGAAACCCGGCTTCCATTTTTTCCACATCGGCCGACGCGGCAAACAACCGGTAAAGATTCACAATCGACGAGTTTGCCGGATCCTTCGGCGCTTCCACCGGCGTCGAGTCGGTGACGATGCTCATGATTTTTTTCTTGAGCGCCTTCTCTTCGAGAAACAACTCGATCGTGTTGTCGTAGCTCTTGCTCATCTTCTGCCCGTCGAGGCCGGGAATCGTTGCAACAGTCGGCAGGATGCTCGCCTCGGGAATTTTGAAAACCTCGCCGAACATCTGGTTCATCTTCACCGCAAGATCGCGGGTGATTTCGACGTGCTGCTTCTGGTCGCGCCCGACCGGGACGACGTCGCTGTCGTAGATCAAGATGTCCGCCGCCATCAGCACCGGGTAGGCGAAAAGCCCGTGGTTCGGAACAATCCCTTTCGCGAGGTGATCCTTGTAAGCGTGGCAGTTCTCGAGCATCGGCATCGGCGTGATCGTGCTCAAAATCCACGTCAGCTCCGTCACCGCCGGCACATCGGATTGCTTGAACAGCACCGCCTTCTCCGGGTCGAGCCCGCACGCCAGAAAATCGAGCGCCACACCGCGCGAATACTCCCGCATCTTCACCGGATCGCGCACCGTCGTGAGCGCATGATAGTCGGCTATGAAATAAAACGCCTCGCCGCGGTCCTGCCATTCGATGGCCGGTCGCATCATTCCAAAATAATTGCCGAGGTGCAGCTTCCCCGTTGGTTTTATCCCAGACAAAATTCGCGGCATAAGTGCGCGCAGGATACGATTTCAGCAAAATGGTTCCACGAAATTTTTCAGGAAAAAGCGGGGCGAAAAATCACGCCGCCGGTCAAACTTCCGAAGCGATTTGTTGACGATGTCCGGCGAAGGAAATACAACCGGGCGAATCTCACCCTTCAATCCTCATATCAATATGTCCACTAACAAAAAAAGCATGTTCGTCACTCCCGACGGCAAAAATCTGGCCGTCACATTTTTCCTCGTTGCGTCCCTGTTTTTCCTTTGGGGATTCTGCAACGCGATGATCGATACGATGGACAAACACTTCCAGGACCAACTGGGCCTCACGAAGGCACAGTCGGCGTGGGTGCAGTTCGCGCACTACATGGGCTACGCCCTCATGGCGCTGCCAGCCGGCCTGCTCACCCGGCGGCTCGGCTACAAATACGGGATCATCTTCGGCTTGATGATGGTGGCCCTCGGCGCGTTCTGGTTTTTGCCGGCGACGAGCATTTCAAAATTCTGGGCGTTCTTGCTCGGCGTCTGCGTGATCGCCATGGGGCTGACGGTGCTGGAAACGGTGGCCAACCCCTACACGACCGTGCTCGGCCCGAAGGAATACGGCGCCTCCCGCATCAACCTCGCCCAGTCGTTCAACGGCGTCGGGCTGGATCGTCGGTCCGTTGGTCGGCGCCTCGTATTTCTATTCGGAAGGCGGCGTCGAGCAGGCACACGGGCAGTTGTTCATCCCCTATATCGGCGTCGGGATTCTGGTGCTCATCATCGCCGCGCTGGTGCTGCGGGCAAATGTTCCCGACATCAAGGTCGAGGACGAATACCACACGGACGACAACGCGAATGTGAGTTGGAAGAAGAACGAGGTGCTCGTCTTCCTCATGATGGTCTTGAACATCGGAGCCGTCGCACTGTCGGCTTACCTGATCCTCAACACCATCGTGCCCGCGGTCACCGACACGGTGAAGGAATCCGATGTGGACAAATACTGGTGGGTGTTCGTGGCGTTCGTGGCCGTGGCCATTCCGCCGTTGCTGGCCGCCACCAAGCGCGTCACGACCCACAGCATCTGGGCGCACCCGCATTTCTCCGGCGCGACGCTGGCGCAGTTCTTCTACGTCGCGGCGCAGGCAGGCATCTTCAGCTTCTTCATCAACAGCATGACGGTGGACAAGCACAACGGCTCATCCATCGTGCCCGAACTTCCGGCGTCCTGGGCAGGCGGGCTGGTGGACAAGAAACATTGGATTGAGACCCGCACGTCGCTTTCCCCGCAGGATATCGCCAATCTCCCCGCGCTGGCCGAACGCTTGAAGAATCCGGCCGACCCGGTGGCGGTTTTCCTCAATCAGAATCTTCCCAACTCAACCAGGGAATTGCTCGGCAAGTTCCCCGGCGCGACGACCGAAGCCAGCCTGCAAAAAGTTTTGGTGCATGATTTGAACGGCATTATGCACCAGGAACTCGACGCCAAAAAAGGCAAGCCGGCATTTTATGACGAAACCCGATTCAGCGGGGTGGCGCTGAGCGAGAAGACCAGGGCGCTGGGAGCCGGCAAGATCGCAACGGAGAACGACCGCTTGCGATTGAATCGTCTGTTGCTGGCGGAAGCCTTCCCCGGCGTGGTCAACTTCAAGGACGGCGCGCTCTGCATCAGCGACAAAGGCGCGGGCTTCCTGTCATCGCTGGCGTTCGGCTTCTTCCTTCTCGGCCGGCTGGTCGGCGCGTGGATGATGCGGCGCACCCCGGCGCACAAAGTCCTCGGCACCTTTGCCCTCGTGAACGTTCTCCTCTGCGCGATGGTGATTGCGAAGCTCGGCTGGTTCTCTGTCCTGGGCGTCTTCCTCAGCTACTTCTTCATGTCGGTGATGTTCCCGACGATCTTCGCGCTCGGCATCTTTGGATTGGGCTCGCAAGCGAAGAAGAAAGCCGCGGCGTTCATCGTCATGTCCATCACCGGCGGCGCGTTGATGCCGAAACTCATGGGCAGGCTGGGCGACGTGTATGACATGGCCACCAGCTTCTGGATGCCGCTGGGCTGTTTCATTCTGCTCCTGCTTTACGGCTTCTTCTGGGCCAAGCTCAGCCAGAGCGACGGCGTGCAAGGCTTTTCCCCGACCGGCGGGCACTGAGCCGGGTGCGCCACCGTTTCCAACCTGCGGTCCACCGCGCACAGAGGTGAACCTGTGTCACGGTTGCGGCTGCTCCGGCTGCTTTATGCCTTCTTCATGTGCCTCTTGCGGCGCAAAAAAACGCCCAAGCTGCGCAACGAGATTGCCGGGCAGCGGGCGCACACGCTCGAAAATGTGGGGCGCGAGCGGCGTCGCCGTCTCGTAGCCCGCGAACATCATCTCCAGTTTCGCGTCGAGATTGTCGATGTGATGCAGCGCGAACGCCTCGGGCGTTTTCGGATCGACAGGCGAACCGAACTGCTTCTCGCCGTGATGCGCCGCGATCAGGTGCAGCAGGTGCAGCCGCACGTCTTCGGAGTGCGGATCGAGCCCGGCCCACTGCGTGAGATCGAGTTTCCGCCAGAGCGCGTTCACCACTTCGATCCCGATCGGAATGTGTCCCAGCAATTCGCCCGTCTCGCTGAACGGCATCGTGAACCCGCTCTCGGGCATCACGTTTTCCCACAGCTTGCCGCAGTCGTGCAGCAGCACGCCCGCGATGAGCAGATCGCGATTCAACTGCGGATAAACCTGCGCGACCACCTCCGCCGTTCGCATCATCTGCGCCGTGTGCTCGACCAGGCCGCCGCGACGCGCGTGATGGTAATTGCGCGCTGCCGCCGTGCGCCGGAACCGACCGCCCCACTCGTCGAGAAACGCCAGGCAGATCGCACGCAACCGCGGATCGGCGAGCTTCCCGACCGTCTCCACGATGAACTCGTAGTCCGCCTTTTGTTTCACACGCAAACTCGCCGGCCCCAAAAGCAACGCCTCGCGCTCCTCGTCTTTCAACGGACGCGACTGCCAGCGCTTCGCATCGAGGCCGAACGCGCCGTTGTTCGCAAAGTCGCCACCGACCTCGAGAAAATCCCCGCGCTTCATCTGCTCGCACGCGGCGAAATTCGGTGAATCGCTCCATGCGCGCAGCGTGAACTTCGCCTCGCCGTCGGTGAGCACGAGTTCCCAGTAAGGCTTCTGATCGCGCGTCTCCTTTCGCGTGATCGCATCGACCTGCGCATGGATCGCCGCCTCGACGCGTTCCGTCGAAGCCGCCCGTTTCAAATTCGCGATGCTCAGGAGTTCCATTTGCGGATCAGGCTATGGCAAAACGGAAAACGAAGCAGCGAAAATTTGTGGGTTGATTTCAAGACGGCCTTTCCAAAGCGCTGAGCTTCACGAATGACAGGCTCGCAGAAAGTTCAGGCTTCCGGGTGCGGTCACAGTAGGCGGAAGCGCCACGGTTCGGTTGCAGGATTGGTGGAGCATGCTCGCGTAATGCGCGAGATACTCCGCCATCGCCTTGAGCGAGCCGTTCTGCGGATCCCGGTCCAGGACGGGGCCGGTGCCGTGGGCTTGCAGCGGGTCCTGGCTTTGGGCAGCTACGGCTCCGCGTGGAGCCTGCTGTAGAAGCTGCGGCGCGCCAGGGTGCGTCCGGGCCGGGAGCGATTGCGCGGGAGAGTGGAGGTCGATGAGAGCTACCTCGGCGCGCCCGAGCCCGGCAAAAGTGGACGCCGACCGGGAAGCAAGGCGCCGCAGTTGGGCCGCATCCGCCTGCGCCAGGCGCGCGCGGCCAAGCGCCAGGGAACTGGAGGCGCTCATCGCAGACGCCGTCGAGCCCCGGGAGCACGGTGATTACCGACGACTGGCCGGGTTATCGCAGGCTGTCGGCCAAGGGTTACGGGCACCGTCCAACCCCAATGCGCGTGCCGCCGAAGACCGCCGAAGCGGTGCTGCCACGGGTGCATCTGGTCTTCTCGCTGCTCAAGCGCTGGCTGTTGAGCGCGCACCAAGGTGCCGTGCGGCACAGTCATCTGAACTACTATCTTGATGAATCCACCTTTCGCTTCAACCGCCGCACCTCGGCTCGCGCGGCAAACTTTTCTACCGGCTGCTCCAACAGGCCGTCGAGATCGAGCCGCATCCCTGTCGGACTCGGCACGGTAGAAAGAACGGCTAGCCACAACAGGTTGCGGTCACTTAAGCAAGGTGCCCACCCAGATTGCGTGATTCTTATTTCCAGCAAAAGATGGCGCGTCAGCGCAGACACGGAGAAGTTTTCTCCTTCGGGAACTGTTTCCTATATTCGCCATGTCCTGAAAGTGTGCTACTGGTGCTGATGGCTACTAAATTTGGCAGTTTTTCTTCACGCCGTTTACCGGACAGAGTCACGGAGGAATTGGTTGCGGTGCTTTCCGGAACAGGATCCTTTGAATTCAAACCGTTGTTCGACATCGTTTACGCAAATCTTCATGCTAAAAAGTGCGCCAGTGGCGGTGAAGAAATGCTTCGTTTGCGCACCTATGAAAAGCTTCAGTCTCTTGTGGACCGGGGCGCGGTGAAGAAAACAACAACCAATGCAATTAAGCGCTATCGTGGACTCGCTTCCCTGGCTTCAGTTCTTCCTGTGGTTCAGATGGCTCCTGCCAAGCTGACCTGAAGCCGGAAGTATTTGTTTCTGGCAGGGTGGTGAAAAAACGGGCGTTCGCCTTTTGAATATCGGAGAACGAAGGCGACATCTGCATCCTTGCGCGTTCTCTTTACGGCTTTGCGCAGGTCATGCGCGAAACACCCGCTTGCCTGCCATCTCCTTTGCCGCTATGCCTTGCCCAAGGTCTTTCCCACCGGCACCTCCATTCATGAACCCACGCTTCTTCGCCGCCCTCGCTTTTCTTCTGCCCACGATTGCAGCCGTTGAAAGAACTGAAGCCCAGAGCGACTCCGGCTGGAAGGCGGTCTCCAGTTCGCCGTCGCTCGCCATTTACAGCCGCACGCGAAAAGATTCCTCCGTGAAAGAACTGAAAGCCGTGGGCACAATCGACGCGCCTCCGTGGGTGGTGCGAAACGTGATCGACGACGCCGAGAACTACACGCAGTTCATGCCCTACGTGGTCGAGTCCCGCGTCATATCACGCAAAGGTGACGGACTCGTCGGCTACCAGCGGCTTTCGCCACCGCTCGTCTCCGCACGCGATTACACCGTCAGCGTCCAAAACACCGCGAAGACCGACGACGCCGGCACCACCTATCGCAGCGCATGGCAGACGGCCAACGCGCTCGGCCCGGCGGAGCGCTCCGGCACCGTGCGCGTGAAGGTCACCGAAGGCCAATGGCTGATGGAGCCTGCCGACAAGGGCACCAGGACACGCGCGACCTACCAGGTCTTCACCGACGCCGGCGGAGCGATCCCGGCGTTCATCATGAACCGCGCGAACACCACCGCGATCCCGCACCTCTTCGATTCAGTGCGCAAGCAGGCGCGCGAGCAGAAGTATTGGAAAAACCCGCCCGCCGCGAAGTAATCACGCGGAGTCACGCCTCTTACTTCGTTGGACCGCTCGCAGCGTCGTTCTCTCGCATCGCGGCGAACATCTCGTTCGCGGCAACGCAGGTGATCGTGTTGTGATCCGCGTCGGCGATCTCGTGGAGCCGGATCATCCTTGGAAACATGCCCGCGAGTTCCCGGCTCATGCGAATCGGGATTAGCGAGTCGTCCAGGCCATGAACGATCGTGACTTTCGGCGGATGCCCGCGGGCAGCCAGCTCCGCAAGTCGGGCGCGATTGTCGAAGTTCTGAAGAAGCACGAGGCACAACGGCCAGCCAACGGTTTCCCGTGCCATGTCGCGCAGGCTCGTGAACGGCGCCGCGAGGATCACGCGTTCGACGGGATGTTTTGACGCAAACGCCAGCCCGGCCGCGCAGCCGATGGAATGTCCGATGACGTTCAGTTTCTTCTCCACCTCTTCACGGCTCGAGTGCAGGCATGCCGCCAGCTCATTCAACGCGGCTTCCGACGATTCTGCAATGGACGCCGGCGACGCGCCTCCTTCGCACTTGCCGTAACCGGGATAATCGACGAGCAGGAAACCGTCGCGCTTCTCGGGACATTGCATTACGAAGTCAGTCCAATCCAGCGCGAGCGCGCCGTTGCCGCCGAACATCACCCAAACGCGCTCCGGCTTTTTCTGTGAAGATGGCGGAATGTAAAACGCGCACTGCCGTCCTTCGCGCGTCGAGTAACTCAGTGCGCTTGCGTTTCGCGGCATCCGCTCTGCAAACGCCGCACCGTAGCTGCGTGGGAAATAGATCATACTGTGCTGCTTCACAAGCAAGCCTCCCACGCCGAGCACCAGCACACCAGCAACGATGCGGGCAAAACTCCCGAGCAATTTTTTGAGGCGGCTCATTTGCTAAAACGCAAAGCCGAAGCTGAAATGAAATGCGCCGCCCGCCTCGTTGTCTTTCGGCGAGGGATTCACCCCGTAATCGAGGCGCAGCGGACCGACCGGCAGCCGGTATCGCAGCCCGCCGCCGAGTCCGTAACGCATCGTCCCGATCCCGTCGGACAGTTGGCGTCCCACGCTGCCCGCGTCCGCGAACACAGCGAAGTCAAGATCGCCGACGATCGGAAAAACATATTCGAGATTGAAGACTGTGAACGTCTCGCCGCCAATCGGGTAGCCGTGTGAATCCGCCGGCCCCAAATCCCGCTCCGCGAAACTCCGCACGGTGCGGCTGCCGCCGTTGAAATACAGTTCGTCGATCGGAAGCCCGCCGCTGCCGTTCAGCGTATAAATCAGACCGCCCCGCGCACCGAAGGCGAGCAGGGTTTTCTTGATCGGCAGATAGTACGAGAGCCGCGCCGTGCCCCGTATGAATTCCAGCGAACTGCCGAAGCTGTTCACGGCGAACTCCGTGGTCGTGTTGGCGACAAAGCCCCTGCTTGGATTTGTGGCACTGTCGCGCAGATCCAGCGTCAGAGCCGTTCCGACGCTGCTGACGAGATAGGAGCCGGGACCGATGTCTGCCGGATCGATCCCTTTGTCCGAGACGATGTCCTCGCGCGTTTGGACAAAAGCCGTCGCCTCAAATTGCTTTGTGATCTTTCGCGAAAATCCTGCGCGCAATCCGGTCTCAACCTTCGAGTAACCGTCGTAGTCCTGGCTCTCCGCATAAAGCCGCAGCCGCAGACTGTATTCGCTCTCGAAAAACCACGGATCGATGTAAAGGATTTCGCCACGCAAACCTCGTTGCGAAATCTCCGCCTGCGCACTGATCGGCCTGCCTGTTCCGAACAAATCGCGGTCACCGATTTGCACTCCAAGAATGAAGCCTTCGAAAGTGCCGTATCCTGCAAGGAAGCCGAGTTCCTTCGCCTTTGCCTCCTCGACTTCAATGTCCAGCAGGATTTCGTTGCTCGGAAGCGGCTTCGATGTGACTCGCAGGTTCTTGAACAGACCCGTTCGCATCAGCTCGCGGTAGATTTCATCGAGCTTCGCGGGGTTGTAAAATTTCCCGTGCAGCTTCGCGAACCGGTTCGGCAGGAACTTCGCGCTGAGTCGGTCGAGGCCGGCGGCCTTGACTCCGTCGAACCGAAACACATTACCCGAATCGATCCGGAAGCTCACCGGCACGACGCCATTCTTTGCGATTGCCGGATCGCTCGTTGCGTCCACCTTCGCTTCGAAATAACCGCGCGACTTGTAGTAATAGACCAACGCCCGCTGCATGTTCGTCACGCGCTCCGGCGAGTAGGGCTCCTTCGAGAACGGCTCGACTGTTTTTAGCAGTTCCGGCGGGAAAAAAACGAGGTCTCCATCGAAGCTCAGCCTGCCGAAAGTGTAGCGCTGCCCCTCGTGAATCGTGATCGCGACCGAGGCGCGCGTTTTGTCGGGTGAATACGCGATCTCGGGAGGATCGACAACCACATCCAGAAATCCCTCGCTCAAGTACAGCCCCGCAATGCGCTCGACACCCGTCTGCACATCGGCCTCCACAAACGGAAGATCGGTTTTCATCGCAGAAAAACGCTCGCGAGTCGCTCCGATGATGTATTCGCGCAGAGTCTTTTCGGGGACGTTCTTGTTCCCGCGAAAAATCGTGTCGCCGATTCTCGTGAGCGGCCCTTGCGAAACGCTGAGGACCAGGCGGTTTCCAGGTGCGATCTTCCATGCCACGTCGGCCTGCGAGTAGCCGTTCTTGCGCAGGAAAACCCCGAGAAAAAACGCCGTGTCGTCCGCGGCTGCGGGCGAGAGACCGGAGGAGTCGATCGACTCGATCTGATCGGCCAGCGCGGCGCGCATCTGTGGCGCGCTGAAACCAGTCACGCCCACAAAGTCGATATCCGCTTTCTGTGCGGCCGGCAGGAGAGTGGCGCCCCAGACCATTGTCACTCCGAGCACAGCGAGGAACCTCGCACACAACTCCCGGATGAAGCTGCAGGCTCCCTGGCTGCGCTCGAAACGACGATGGGTGGGTCTGTTCATCTTATCGAAAACGCAACAAGTACTTTACCGCGCCGCGATGACGGCCCTCGACGTCGAGATCCCCGATCAAATAAAAGTTCTCGAACAGCTCGAATTGCGCGCTCGCCTCTTGTTTTCCCGTGCGCGAATCGACGCCGCCGATGTCCACATTGAACCGGCTCAGGAATGACTCGTTCTCCGGCGCGGGCTTCGACTTGAACACCTTCCTGTAAAGCTTTTGAAAAAGGAGCACCGCCGCGCGGCCCGCGAGCACGTCGTTACGTCCGGTCAATTCCTGAGTCGTTGCGCCCGTCGCGAGGAGCGAAAGAATTTCCTCCTGCGGCAGCGGCGGCTCGCTTGTGAAGATCGTCTGCGGCTCGGACGCCGTGCCGAAGATCGAGACATTGATGTTGTAGTCGCGCATCCGCGAAGTGCCTCGAATGTCGAGCGTCGGCACGAACGGATCGTCCGGCGAGAAATAGACGTAGCCGTAGGCGACTTTGAGTTTGCTGAAAGGCAGCGACGCGGTGAAGTTTTCGATCTGCACCTTGCCGTCGAGCGCCGGCGCGCGGCCGGTGCCGATGAGCCGCAAATCAACTTCCGCCGCTCCATTGGCAAGGTTCCCGCGAATCAGAAACGGGTCTTTCGTTTTAATCACAACGTCGAATTTCCAATCGCGGAGCGGCGGTTTCGGGAATGAGAACCCGGCGGATGTTTGCGGCGGTCTGGGCGCGGGACGGCCTGGCAGCGTGATCGGAAGGATTTCCACTTCACGGAAAAATTTGCTCTTCGTGATTCCGATGGTGCCGGTGACGTTCGCGGCATCGAAGGGCCCGTTGATCTTCACGTCGGAATCGGCGCGCACGGTGAGCGTTTCGTTTCGGACGAGCAGCGCGCCTCGCGAGGTGATTCGCAAATCGAATTGCGGCTCGGTGATTTTCGTGAGCCCGATTTTTCCAGCGAGATCGAATGTGCCGCCTGCGAGCCCGCCCTCAAAGCGGTTCACCGCGAGTTGATCGCCGGAAAATTTCAGGTCGCCTTTGAACGAATTGATCGCCGGCGCATCCGTCCGCCGGAAGCGCACCGCCGGCAGGTCGAATTGCGCCGCACCACTCAGCAGGGGCTTCGCGAGGGTTCCGTCCATGTTCGCATCGAGGCTCATCTGGCCTTCGATGTAGCGCACGTCGGGCACGATCTGACTTACAAGCGCGACCGAGGATTTCGGAAGCTTGACGGACAATCGCACCGGCAACTGATCGTCGATCTTTTTCTCCGCAAGAATCTGCGTGACGGGGAACGGGAGCGTGCCCGTGATTTCGATCGGGCTGATGCCCGGCTGTTTCACGTCTCCGGTCAGAGCGAGGCGATTGTCGCGCAGGTGCAGGTCGAGGTCGAGCGTCGCTGGCGACAGCTTCGGCGCGGCTCTTGCCTGCAACTCGCGGCCTTCCATTGCCAGATGCGCCTCGAGCCGGTTCATGCTTCCCTGTGCAGTGAGCGAGGCGGTGAATTTTCCCTTCAGCGGCAGCGGCTGCGCCGGACGTGTGGGCAGGGTTTCGAGCCGCAATTCCTTCGTCGTCAGGTTCACCGAAACCGGTCCGTCAAGCGGCAGGATCGTCTCCGGTTTTGTTGGCGTGCGCAGATCGAGCGGCAGCGCAAACTCGCCGGTGAGGACTTCGGTTTTCTCCTGCTGAAATTTGATGTCGCGCACGCGCAGTTGCCGGTCACGCAAGCTCACGAGCGCCTGGAGATGGCTTTGGTTTGTATCAATGCGGAAGATCGGAAAGTCGATGACTTCCGGCGAGTAGAGCCCGGCGATTTCCGCGTCGATGGACTGCAGATTTCCGAAGCGCCCTTTCTGCAACTTGACGCGGCCTTGTCCGGAATGCTGGATCAACCCGGGTTTCCCGCTGCCCTCCCAGTCAACGTCGAGCGCGCCTCCGATCGGAGTTTCGATCAGCGCGTTGAAGGCCGCGAGGTTCCGGACTTTCGCGCGCAGCCTTCCGTCATAAGCGAAAGGCGGGCGCAGTTCGACGCGTCCGCTGCCGGTCACGCCGTCGGTCGCGTTGATTGCGAGTTCGAGCTTTTCGAGCTTTGCGACGCTCTGCGTGACCGGGACATCGACGTTGAGTTTCTCCGCCTTGAACTCGCCGTAACTCAGGTTCGATCCGGAAACAACGATGCGCCCGTCGTAATCGTTGTTCTTGCCCGCCATCGATCCATGCGCTTCGAGCTGCCCGTTCAATCCCGTCAGGTTCGGCTCCGCGTTGAACGAAGCAAGGCTTGGGGCGCTCGCGAAAAAGGTGAGATCAAATGTCGAGCCCGGCCAGGACTCGAGATCGCGTGGCAAATCGAGGAAGCCTTTCACCTGGATGGCGTTCCCGGCCCGCTTGAAGCCGGCCCGCTCGCAACGCACCCGCTCGTTTTTGGTGGTGACCAGTATCTCGCCGGAATCGAGCGCGAACGTGCCGAACTGTGCCTCCTGGAAAACTGCTTCGATACGGGTTTCAAGGTCGTCGAAGGGCGATGTCTCGCCGCGGTCGTCGCCGAAGGCTTTCGCCAGTTCGAGCTTTGCGTTCACGATCCCGAACGCCGCTTTGTCGTCACCTGTTTCTTTTGCTGTCGCATTGATGCTGAGCGTGAATTTTCGGTCGTGGATTCCGAATTTTCCGTCGGCGTTCACCGTGCCGCGCGCGATGCCGGGACTAAACCGGCTCAACTCCGACGCCTCGATTTGAAAGAGTCCGTTCAGTTCAATCCGCGCAAAATCCGAAATCTGCTTCGGCAGCGCGCTTCTCACGCTCAGCGAGGCTTTGTTGTTTCCGGCAACCGCATCGGATTCGAGGTGCAGCGTGCCGTTTCTCGCGATGACTTTTGCCTCCACGCGATCGACTGTTGACGCGCCGATGGTCATCGACTCGCCGAGCGCGGTTGCCTGTCCAGTCCACGAAGCAGGCACGTTCAGATCGCCGGAAACTTCGACCTTCACGTCGCTGATGTTGCCCGCCGGCATCGGCACCGTCGGGTTGAAATAGTGGACCAATGTGTCGATCCCGATGTAACTGGCGGCAGCACTCAACTGAATGTTCGCCTGCTTGTGTCCGAGATCTTTTCCCTCGAACCACAGCTTCACTGCGCCGCCGAAAATCCGCCCGTCCACAGCCGCGCGACAGATGTTTTCGGCGTGGCGCGACGCGTCGAGTTCCACCGTGTTGAACCGCGCGTCGTCGTCGAGGTTCAGATCGCGCACGATCAGCTTGCGGTCGGCGTAGTGCGCTGTTGCCGCGATTGCGTTCCATGCGGGAACGTTCGGAATTTTCACCTGCTCGATCTTGATGAAGCCGGCCCCAGCACGGTCGAGCAGGACATTTGCGTCCTGGATGCGCAGGTCGCCGTCGGGCGTGTGAACGAGCAGACGGAAGTGCTCGACGTTCACGCGCCCGCCGATGATCGCCGGGATCAGCACGATGTTGCCCACGATCGCGCCAATGTCCGGATCTTCCTGCCGGTCGGGTTCATCGACGGGTTTGAGAACAATCTCCGCGTTCTTCAGTTCGCAGCTCCGCAGAAACCCGGCGACGCCATGGCGCAAAAGCCCCGGCAGGCTGTATCGCGCCCGGAATTCTTCAACGGAAATTTTTTCAACGGGACTCCCTGCACCCCCGGCGGCGCGCAAGTTTTTCAGAACCAGATTGCTGAACAAGGACCCCTCGATCTGAAAACCGAGCTGAATGTGCTGCGTCGCGGCCGCTTTTGTTGCGGCAAAGCGGATGACGCCGTGCAGAATCGGCCGATGAAAAGCCGCTCCGATCGCCAGTAGTGCGAGGACGACGAGGCCGAAGCGTCGCATCCGCCGAGGTGTCGAAGTTGGTTTTTTCGAATCGCCGTCAGTCACGAATCGCTACGCTAACAACCCTGCCTTGATTCGCAATGCACGAGTGGCGGCGGGGTATTTTCCACAAGCAGAAGTTTCGGCTGCGTCTCGTTGTTGGCAGATGCCCCCGACTCCGCTACCATCGGGCGCATGATCGACTGGTTTCGTCATTGCGGACGGATTTGGTGGCGCGCGCTTTGCAAATACGTCGAGACCGACGGCGAACAACGCGCGGCCTCGTTCGCCTATTACGCCTTCTTCGCCATTTTTCCACTCATGCTGCTTTTTGTGTCGATCGGCTCGCAGTTCCTCAACCGCGACGAGGTCGCCCAAAATGTCGTCGAGTTCGTGGGCCGTTACGTGCCCGTGGTGCTCAATGAAGCGGGCAGGCAGAGCATGGTCTTCGACGCCATCAACGGCGTGCTGAAAACCCCAAAGCGGGCCAGCTTCATCGCACTGGTCGCGATCCTCTGGAGTTCGCTCGGCTTTTTCCATGCGATCGTGCGCGGCGTCAACCGCGCCTGGGGCACCATCGAGTATTCCTGGTGGAAGCTGCCGTTCAAAAACCTCGCCATGCTCGCCATCGTGGCCAGCGCCCTCCTCATCGGCGTGGTGGCCCCGGCGATCCTCAACTCAATCGAGGCATACACCTGGCGGCAGCAGATCACCTTCGGTGCCAGGGTCATCGACTTCCTCTTCCGGTTTGCGCGCCTCTCCATCCCCACCCTGGTCCTCTTCTACGGCTTCACCATGTTCTACAAGTTCGCCCCGCGCGGCAGCCGGCAGTTCTCCGAGGTCTGGCTCGCCTCCGCCGTGGTCACTTTCGCGCTACAGGCCCTGCAGAGCCTGTTCGTCCTTTACGTGAAAAACTTCACCAGCTTCAACACCATCTACGGCACCTTCGGCGGCGTGGTGATCTTCCTCATGTGGATTTATCTCTCCGGCTCGCTCATCATCTTCGGCGGCTGCCTGAGCGCCGCGCAGGACGAGTTGGGAAGAGGAGCGGATGAAGGCTGAAGTGCGCGGAAATTTTCCTTCATCCTCCATCCTTCTGCCTTCATCCTTTCCCTCATGCCTCTCATCGACAAACCGCTTCCCGAGCTGCTCGTTTATCCCGGCCTCAACCCGCGCCCGCACGATTTCGACGATTACTGGGCGGGGGCAATCGCGGAGATGGAAGCCGTCGATCCGCGCATCGAATTGCGCCCGGCGAAGTTCTCCGCGCCTTATGCCGAGTGCTTCGATCTTTTCTTCAATGGCGTCGGCGGCAGCCGCATCCACGCGAAATACCTCCGACCGCGCGGCACACCGAAGCCGCATCCCGCCGTGCTTCAATTCCACGGCTACTCGGGCCACAGCGGCGACTGGCAGGAGAAGCTCGGCTATGTCGCTCTCGGTTTCTCCGTCGCGGCGCTCGACTGCCGGGGACAGGGCGGCTTGAGCGAAAGCCTCGAACCGGTGCGCGGCAACAACTTCAAGGGCCAGATCGTCCGCGGCCTCGACGATGATCCGCGCAAGTTCGCGTTCCGCCAGATCTTCCTCGACACGGCCCAGCTCGCAAAAATCGTGATGTCTTTTGACGAAGTCGATCCCGCGCGCGTCGGGGCGATGGGCGGTTCACAGGGCGGCGCGCTCACGCTTGCATGCGTCGCGCTGTCGCCGGAAATCAAACGCGCCGCGCCGATGTTCCCTTTCCTCTGCGACTACCAGCGCGTCTGGGAGATGGATCTCGCCGAGGGCGCCTACGAGGAACTGCGCACCTATTTTCGTCTCTACGATCCGCGTCATGAACGGCAGCAGGAGATTTTCACGAAGCTCGGTTATATCGACATCCAGCATCTCGCCCCGCGCATCCGCTCCGAGGTCCTCATGGGCACGGGGCTCATGGACAAAATCTGCCCGCCGTCGTCGCAGTTCGCCGCCTACAACAAAATCACGGCGAAGAAGAACGTGCTCGTTTATCCCGACTTCGCGCACGAGAACCTGCCCGGCTTTCAAGACGCGACGTTCGAGTTTCTGGCGGGGCTTTGACAGCGGCCCCGGGTCGATCGACTGGGAAACTCCTTGCGCCCTCCCACCGCGCCGCTACTATCCGCCAACGTCTGATGCACATTGCTGGTGCATGAGACGTTTTTCTCTGAACTGACGCTTTTACAACATGGCAAACACTATCCTCGTCGGCGCTCAATGGGGCGATGAAGGCAAAGGCAAAATCATCGACTTCCTCACCGAGAAGGCGGACATCGTCGTGCGCTCGCAAGGCGGCAACAACGCCGGGCATACGGTCATTCTCGGCTCGAAAAAATATGTGCTCCATTTGATCCCTTCAGGGATTTTGCGCCCGGAAAAAACGTGCGTCATCGGCAATGGCGTTGTCGTCGATCCCGTCGCGCTGCTGGCGGAGATCGAAGGATTGCGCGCCCAGAAAATCAAGGTCGGCAGGAACCTGCTCATCAGCGATTGCGCTCATCTCGTGCTGCCGTATCACCGGCACCTGGACGAGCAGCGGGAGATCAGGAAGGGCAAGAACAAGATCGGCACGACCAAGCGCGGCATCGGTCCCGCTTACGGCGACAAGGCGGCACGCACCGGCCTGCGGATGTGCGACCTGATGCAGCCGGAACTTTTCACCGAGAAACTCCAGGCGAAGATGAAGGAGAACAACGCGATCTTGAAGGCGTTCGGCGCGAAGCCGATTTCGTTCAACGAGGTCAATGCCGCGTTTCTCGCCGCAGGCGCGAAGCTGAAGCCGTTCGTCGCAAACACGGTCGTTTATTTGCACGATGCGTTGAAGGCCGGCAGGGAGATATTGTTTGAAGGCGCGCAGGGGACCTTCCTCGACATCGACCACGGCACGTATCCTTTCGTCACTTCGTCGAACACGACGGCGGGCGGCGCCTGCACCGGCTCGGGCGTTCCGCCGCACCGGATGGATCGCGTGATCGGAGTGATGAAAGCCTACACGACGCGCGTCGGCGAGGGGCCGTTCCCGACGGAGAACGACGAGATCAGCGACATGCTTCACGCGATGGGCCGCGAGTTCGGCGCGACCACCGGACGCGCCCGGCGCTGCGGCTGGTTCGACGCCGTCGCGACCCGGTATGCCACGATGATCAACGGCATCGACGACGTGGCGATCACCAACCTCGACGGACTCGACCAGCTCGACCGCATCAAGATTTGCACGCATTACAAACTCGGCCGCAAGACGCTCGACGTGCCTCCGACCGACTCCCGGCAACTCGCCCAATGCGAGCCGGTTTACATCGAGATGCCCGGCTGGAAAACTTCGACCGAGGCCGCAAAGAAATGGAGCGACCTCCCGACGAATGCGCGCAATTACCTGGAGAAAATCGCCGGGCTGACAGGCGCGAAGCTCAGCATCGCAAGCGTCGGACCGGGCCGGGACCAGACGATCCTCCTGTGATTTCAGATTTCAGATTTCAGATTTCAGATTGGAAGGCCACGCCCTCCTCGTCCGCCGCCAGCGGCCTTCGCGCAATCCGCAATCCGCAATCCGCAATCCGCAATTCCCCATGACTCCCCGTCACATCGCCATCATCATGGACGGCAATGGACGCTGGGCGCGGGAGCGCGGATTCAGCCGCATCCGCGGCCACGAGGAAGGCGCGGAATCCGTGCGCGCCGTGCTTCGGGCCTGCGGCGAGATCGGGGTGGAGTTTCTGACGCTTTACGCTTTCTCGGTCGAAAACTGGAAGCGCCCGAAAACCGAGGTCGCCGCGTTGATGAAGCTGCTCGAGCGTTTTTTGAAGAAAGAAACACCCGAGTTGATGGAGCAGAACGTGCGTCTCCAGGCGATCGGCCGGCTCTCGGATCTGCCCAACGCCTGCCAGCGAGAGCTGCAGCGGGCGATCGACACCACCGCCGCAAACACCGGAGTCACGCTCGTCCTCGCGCTGAGCTACGGCGGCCGCGCAGGAGATCATCGACGCCATCAAAAGTCTCGCGAAGGAAATCCAGCTCGGCCGCCTGGACGGATCGAAGCTCGATGAAACCACCTTCGCGAGCCATCTTTACACGCGCGAGTATCCCGACCCCGACCTGCTCATTCGCACGTCCGGCGAAATGCGCATTTCCAATTTCCTCCTCTGGCAGCTCAGCTACACAGAGATGTATGTGACGAAGAAAATGTGGCCCGAGTTTCGGAAGGGGGATTTGCTTGAAGCGATCGCCGAATACAGTAAACGTCAGCGCCGTTATGGCGGGCTCTAATCATTTCCTTGCAGTTGGGGTTTTTCGATCTGCCCTCACCTCGGTCCTCTCCCGGCGGGAGAGGATGCCGTCGTTTTCCTCGCGGGTATATCCTTCCGATCTGAAATCTGAAATCTGAAATCTGAAATGGAGAAGCCCCAAATCATTCTGCTTGTTGATCCTGAGACCGACTTTCTCGAGTGGGCGCAGCATCAACTCGAGACGCCGAACACGCGCGTCCTCACCGCGACGGACGCGGACACGGCTTACCGGCTTTTTTGCAGTGAGCGTCCCGACCTGCTGGTCACCGAGACGCACCTGATGCCGTTCAGCGGCATGGAGCTTCTGATCAAGGCCCGCCAGCGCGATCCGAACGCGATGGTCGTTCTCATCAGCGCATTCGGCACCACGCAAAACGTGATCGAGGCGATGAAAGCTCGGCGCGTTCGATTTTCTCCGAAAGGAGGCGCTGCCGTTCAATCTCAAGCCGGTCGTCGATGCCGCGCTCAAGGCGCAGGCCGACATGCGCGCCGCCACCACGTTCAAGCCGCAGCTCACCGTCGAGGATCACCAGGACAGCATCGTCGGCAAATCCGCGGCGATGCAGCAGGTCTTCAAAATGGTGGGGCGCGTCTCGCACTCGGACGCGCCGGTGATGATCACCGGCGAGAGCGGCACCGGCAAGGAACTGGTCGCGCGCGCCATCCATCACTTACAGCAACCGGAGCGGGAAAAACTTCGTGGCGATCAACTGCGCCGCGATCCCGGAGCAACTCCTGGAGAGCGAATTGTTCGGCCACGAGAAAGGCTCGTTCACCGGCGCGATCGCTCAGCGCGTGGGCCGCTTCGAGCAGAGCGACGGCGGCACGCTTTTCCTCGACGAAATCGGCGACATGCCGCTCACGATTCAGGGCAAAATTCTGCGCGTGCTGCAGGAGGGCGAGTTCTCGCGCGTCGGCGGCAATGACACGCTGAAGGCCGACGTGCGCATCGTCGCGGCGACGAACAAGAACCTCGAGCAGGAAGTCGCCAACAAGACCTTCCGCGAAGACCTTTTCTACCGACTCAACGTCGTGCGCATCCAGTTGCCGCCGCTGCGCCAGCGCATCGAAGACGTCCGGCTGCTCGCGGAATACTTCCTCACCAAAGTCGCGACGCAAAAGCATCTGCCGCGACTCAAGCTCTCGGAGGAAGCCTTGCGGGTGCTCGAAGCCTACCCGTGGCCCGGCAACGTGCGCGAACTGGAGAACACCATCCAACGCGCCTCGGTCCTCGCGACCTCCGACTTGCTCCTGCCGAAGGACATCCCGCTCGGCGCCACCGAGGCGCTGGTCGGGCAGCCCACATCGTCTGCCTCGGGTGCGACGGCCTCGGTGGAGATGACCACCGACAGCCGCCATCGAGGTCCTGCTCCGCACCGCCCAGGCCAATCCGGACACCGAACTGCTGCCGTGGCTCGAACGCGAGTTCACGCTGCACGCGATGAAGACGACCCGGGGCAATCAGGTGAAGGCCGCGAAGCTGCTCGGCATCACGCGCGCGACGCTGCGCAAACGCATCGAGCGCTTCGGCATCACGAAGGAACTGAGCATTCAGTGAGGACATTTCGCGATTGAGCGACGTGGCGATTTTGCGATTTGTCTCTTGCCGCACGTTGAATGTCCTCCGATCGCCAGACCGCCAGACCGCCAGATCGCCAAATGTGCTGGCATTGGGATGACGGCGGCTATTCGCCGTGTGGCGAAGTCCCGGTCTCCGATCGCGGGTTCCGCTACGGCATGTCCGTTTTCGCCAGCATTCGGGTGCTAAACGGAGCGCCGGTGTTTTTCCGCGAACACCTCGACCGGCTCCGCACGGCGTGCGAACGCTGCGGCTTCGCGCCCGATCCGGCGGCGCTCGATCAAAGTCGTGACCTGCTCCGCGACGATGGCTTCGCGCGCATCTACGTCACCGCCGGCGATGGAACGGTGACGAGCCCGATCGAGCGCTGCCGTGTGTTTGTTTTCAACGAACGGCGCGAGCCGATCGCCGGACGCGTTTATCATCGCGGCTACGACCTTGGCATTGCGCCCGAACCGCATCAACCGTTATTTGGCGGACTCAAGACCGGCAACTACTGGGCGAACCTCGACACGTGTCGCGGAGGCGTTGCGCGGAGCAAAAACGAGACGCTGCTTTTCAACCACGCGGGCGGGTTGATCTCGGCCTGCATGGCGAATGTCTTCGTCGCGCGGGCGGGAAAAATCAAAACGCCGTCTTGTGCGAGCGGCGCACGGGCGGGCGTGGTGCGCGAGTGGGTCATGCGCCGCCGCGAGGTCGGGGAATGCGCGCTCACGAAGGATGATCTCGCCGACGCCGACGAGATTTTTCTGACGAGCAGTTGGCTGGGGATAATGCCGGTCGCATCGCTTGAGGACCGGCGTCTGCCGGATAACTTTACAGCCCGCCAGCTTCACGCGGAATATGAGCAACTTCTTTCCACGCCGTCATTCTGAGGCTCGCACAAAACGGGGTTTTGCCGGCGTCGGCAATGAACTCCGGGAGCGCTTGCCGAAACGCAGCGCCCCGCGTGTTTCGCGCGCAGCGCTTTGGAGTGCGCGGACTTGTTCGCGCTTTGCGGTTGGTGGAGACTTGTCTCCGTGGGCGGGGGTCTGCGGGTGTGAGGTGCGCGCTCCCGCCGCGCGGACAAGTCCGCTCCTCCGCAAAGCGGCGTCAAGCCGCCGCACTCCAAGGCGCGGCGCGCGAAAGTTTCGACATCCGGGGCGGGTTCATTGTCAGCGAAGTTGCCTTCCGGCTTTCATTTGCGCGCGACGATCGGAGGGACGAGTTCCACGAGTCCCGGATTCCAAGAGTCACGGACTCGCAGAGCTCGTCCCTCCGACTGGAACGCATCATTGGCCGACGCCGCCAAAATGCCGTTTTGTGAGAGCCTCGGGATGACGACGAAAGAAAACTCACCCGACCTGCTGGAGCGCGTTGCCCACGCGAAGCCGGTCGCTGCAAAGCTGCAACAGATTCGCGGCGGATCGGAGCCGGTGGTGTTCGGGCATGTCACGGAGCCGGCCCAGCCGTTTCTTGCGGCCTTGATCGCGCGGCACGTGAAGAGGCGGGTGTGGGTCGTCTGTGAAAACGTGCGGGCGCAGGAGGCGTTTCACAACGAGTTGATGAACTGGTTTCCCGACTCGCTGTTTCTGCCTGAGATGGAGGTCGCACCAGCCGCGGGAGCACTGCCCGATCCGGAATTTGCGGCTGAGCGGCTTGAGATTTTGCAGCGCCTCACTGCGACGCGCGACAGGGAGATCATCGTCGTCAGCGAAAGCGCAATGGACGATCAAGTGCCCTCGCCAGCCGGTTTGAAACAGGTGTCGGTGAAACTGTCGCGAACCGCAAAGCTCGATCGCGAAAAGCTTCTCGGGCAGTTGGACGCCGCCGGATACGAGCCGGTCGCGCAAGTTTCGCTGCGCGGACACTGCGCGGTGCGCGGCGGCATTCTGGACATTTTTTCGTGGCACCACTCGCTGCCGGTCCGCGTCGAGCTGTTCGACGACGTGATCGAGTCGATCCGCCAGTTCGATCTCGATGCGCAGACGTCGGTCGAGCATCTCGACTCCTGCACGCTGCTGCTCGGTGACGCGGAGGACAAGACGTGCGCGTTGAGGGAATACGTCCGGGACGACGATTTGGTGATCGAATCGAACGGGGAAATGCTTGGAGTGCTAAACGGCACAGCCCACTCGCGTCAGGCGGAAGTCAGTGATCCTTCGGCTCCGCAAGGCTCCGCTCAGGATGACGGCGTGTGTCATTCCGAGCGCAGCGAGGAGGATTTCTCGGCGGCGTTTTTCGATCACGGCCTGGGCGAGTTCGACGCGGGCGATTTCGTCATCGAGGAATCGAAACGCGAGCGCTTTTTCAATCAGCTCCGGGAGTGGCGCGCAGATGGCTGGAGCACTTTCATTTATTGCAACAACGAAGGCGAGATCGAGCGACTGCGCGACTTGATTCCACAGGAGGAACTCGACGGCGTCACGCTTGCCATCGGCCTCGTCTCGCGCGGCTTCACTTTTCCCGCGGCGAAGATCGCGTTGCTTTCGGATGCCGAACTCTTCGGTCGCTACCGGAACACGCGGGCCCGCCGGCTCTCACTGCGGCGTGCCCGCGAGCAGGCCAACCGGGCGCAGATCGATTTCAGCGAACTCAACGAGGGCGACCTCGTGGTGCATCTCGAGCACGGCATCGGGAAGTTCAACGGCCTGCAAAGCTTCACCACCGGCGAGAAGAGCGAGGAGGTGATCGTCCTCGAGTTTGCCGAAGGCGCGAAGCTTTACGTCCCGCTCGAACAATCGTTTCTCGTGTCGCGCTACGTCGGCGTCGGCAAACGATCGCCGCCGCTGAGCGCGCTCGGCGACGGCAGGTGGGCGAAGGCAAAGAAGTCCGCGGAACAAGCCGTCTTCGATTACGCCGCCAAACTGCTCACGCTGCACGCCGAGCGCGAGACGAGCGTCGGCTTCGCTTTCCCGCCGGACAACAAATGGCAGCGCGAATTCGAGCGCTCGTTTCTTTTCAAGGAAACGCCCGACCAGCTCACGGCAATCGCGGCATCGAAGGCCGACATGGAATCCGAGCGCCCGATGGATCGGCTGATTTGCGGCGATGTCGGCTTTGGAAAAACGGAGGTGGCGATCCGCGCGGCATTCAAGGCGGTGATGAGCGGCAAGCAGGTCGCCGTGCTGGTTCCGACGACGGTGCTCGCGCAGCAGCATTACCACAACTTCCGCGAGCGCATGTCGGATTATCCCGTGGCGGTCGAAATGCTGAGCCGGTTCCGCACGCAGTCGGAGCAGAGGAAGACCCTCGCAGGGCTGCGCGATGGGAGCGTGGACATCGTCATCGGCACGCACCGGCTCATCTCGAAGGACGTGGAGTTCAAGGATCTCGGCCTGGTCGTGATCGACGAGGAGCAGCGCTTCGGCGTGCTGCACAAGGAGAAGTTCAAGCAGCTGTTCAAGCTCGTCGATGTGCTCACGCTCTCCGCCACGCCGATCCCGCGCACGCTTTACCTCTCGCTCATGGGCGCGAAGGACATGTAGCATCATCGAGACGCCGCCGGCCAATCGCATCCCGACCGAGACGATCATCTGCGGTTACGACGAGCGGATCATCCGCGACGCGATCCAGCGCGAGATGCGCCGGCAGGGACAGGTTTATTTTCTGCACAACCGCGTGCAGAGCATCGAGCGCGTGGCGCAGCGGATCAAAAAGCTTGTGCCCGAGGCGCGCATCGAGATCGGCCACGGCCAGATGCACGAGGACGAACTCGAGACGGTGATGCAGCGGTTCGTCGATGGAAAATGCCGACGTGCTCGTTTCGACCACGATCATCGAGAGCGGCCTCGATATTCCGAACGCGAATACGATCATCATCGACCGCGCCGACCGGTTCGGACTCGCCGACCTCTACCAACTTCGCGGCCGCGTCGGTCGCGCGCAGCACAAGGCCTACGCCTACCTCATGCTCCCGCGCGACATGATGAGCGTCGGCGCGGCGCGCAAGCGCATCAACGCGATCAAGCAATACTCGTCGCTCGGCGCGGGATTCAAAATCGCGATGCGCGACCTCGAGATTCGCGGCGCGGGAAACATCCTCGGCACGCAGCAGAGCGGCCACATCGTTGCGATCGGCTTCGACTTGTATTGCCAGCTTCTGAAGCAGGCGATTGCGAAGCTGAAGGGCGAGAAAGTGAAGCCGCGCATCGAGGTGTTGCTGCGTCTCGATTTCGTCGCGACGAACGAGGCGGAGTTTTTGAACGCGGATTGCGGATTGCGGATTGCGGAAAGTGGAGATTTCGCGGGCGAAGCTCGCGTTGAAAAACAATCCGCAATCCGCAATCCGCAATCCGCAATCGCCCCCGCTTTTCTTCCGGCGGCTTACATCTCCGAGCCGCGAACGCGCATCCAGGCTTATCGCAAGCTCTCCGAAGTGTCGTCGAACGAGCAGCTTGACCAGCTCCGGAAAAGCTGGCGCGACCGTTTCGGACCGGTGCCGGAGACCGTGGAAAACCTGCTCGTGATGACGGCGATCAAGCTTGCCGCCGCGGCGCGGAAGTTCGTTGTTGTCGAGGTGCGCGAGGGCAAGTTGATGCTCACGCGCGGCGGCGATTACATCCTGATCAACGGGAAGTTTCCCCGCTTGACTTCAAAAACCGCGCCACTACGTTTGCGCGAACTTTTGGCTCTCATCGTTAGTTTTTGATCTCATCAATGCGCCGCTTCGCTGTCTATTTTCACGTCACAATTTTCACGCTCATCCTCCTGATTTTCGGAGGCCCGGCCCGCTTGGGCGCGCAGGAAGTGCTCGACGGGATGGCGGCTGTGGTCAACGGCGAGGTGATCACTTTTTCCCAGGTCCGTGAGATCGTCGGCGAGCGTGAGAGGTCGCTTCGCAGCATGTACACCGGCAATGAACTGGTCGAAAAAATCAAGGAAACGCGTCTTGCGGCGCTGAAGGAACTGATCGACCGGCAGTTGATTCTCCAGGAGTTCAAGAAGAACAAGTTCAACATCCCGAATTACGTGATCGACGATCACATCCAGACCATCATCCGCCAGGACTTCGGCGGCGACCGGCAGGCGTTCGTGCGCACGCTCGAAGCGCAGGGTTTCACACTCAGCCGGTTCCGTGAAGTCGAGACGGACAAGATCATCGTGCAAGCAATGCGTGGTCGGGTCGTGAAGACGGGAACAATCATCGCACCGCAAAAAATCGACGAATACTACGCAAAGCATCACGAGGAATTCAGCACACCGGACTCGGTGAAACTGCGCATGATCGTGATCAAGAAAGGCGGCGAAAACGGGCTGAAAATGGCCGAGGAAATCCGCGCTAAAATTGCCGATGGCGGCGACTTTGCCAAGCTCGCGCAGATGTATTCCGAAGACAGCACGCAGGACGCAGGTGGAGACTGGGGCTGGGTTGATCGGAAGACTTTGAACGAGCAGCTCACAAAAGCCGCGTTCAGCTTAAAACCGGGAGCCGTGAGCAAGGTTGTCGATGTCGGCGGCAACTATTACATCCTGTTTGTCGAAGCAAAAAAGCAGGCTGTTTTGAAGCCTCTTTCCGAAGTCCGCGTGGATATCGAGCGAAAGCTTCAGCAGGAGGAGCGGCAGCAGCTTCAGGCCAAGTGGATCGACGGTCTGCGGTCGAAGGCTTACATCAAGACGTTCTAGCGTCTCTGCAATCGGGATCGCGATGAGCCGGTGACGATCAAGATGAGCAACACAATCGGCATCACCACGGGAGACGCGGCAGGCATCGGACCAGAGATCATCGCCGCCGCACTGTCCTCGGGAAAACTCGACGCGGATTTCTCCTATCGAGTCATTGGCAGCCCGCCAGCGTGCGCGCCGGGGCAGCCGACGCCTGAAACCGCCAGGGCCGCGATGGATGCGCTCGAAGAATCGGCGAAGCTCGCGCTCGCGGGTGAAATCGCCGCCGTGGTCACCGGGCCGATCCACAAATATCGCATGCACGCAGCCGGCTTTCCGTTTCCGGGACAGACGGAGTTTTTCGCGGTGCGCTGCGGCATCGATAATTACGCGATGCTTCTGACCGGCGGCGCGCTGACCGTCGCGCTGGTGACCGCGCACATTCCTCTGCGTGAAGTCGAGGAACGTATTTCCGAATCGGAAATCGTCCGTGTCGGTTCGCTGCTCGCGGATTTTTTGCGGCTGCGCTGCGGCGATTCTCCACGCATCGCCGTTGCGGGTTTGAATCCGCATGCCGGCGAATCGGGCGCGCTCGGGCGTGAGGAAATCGAGACGATCGCGCCTGCAGTCGCGAAGCTCAACTCTCCGCAAGCCGCCAGCAGCGACGCGCAATTCACCGGTCCCATTTCACCGGACACCGTCTTTCATCGCGCGGCGCGGGGCGAGTTCGATGGCGTGCTGTGCATGTATCACGATCAGGGCTTGATTCCGCTGAAACTGCACGCGTTCGATCGCGGCGTGAATGTCACGATCGGACTGCCGATCATTCGCACGAGTCCCGATCACGGCACGGCGTTCGAAATCGCCGGCCGCGGAATCGCACGACCTGACAGCATGATCGCCGCGATCAATCTTGCGGCTGAGCTGGCGAGGAAGAAGAGATGAAGCAGGAAAACAGGAAAGCAGGAACTGATTTGAGGGCAATCGCGGTTACGACTTCGCACCCGTCATTCCGAGCGCACGGAGGAATCCCGCAATCCAAGCTTGATGTGATCTGCGGGATTCCTCGTTGCGCTCGGAACGCCCCGCTCCTCTTCCTGCTCTCCTGCTTTCCTGCTTCCTCACCATGAACGCCGCGAAGTATCTCAAGGTTTTCGACATCGGGTTGCAGAACACTTTCGTCTATCGCTGGAATTTCTTCCTTCGATCGCTGTTTGGATTCGTCCCGCTCGTGGGGACCGTCTTCATCTGGCGCGCCATGTTCAACGAAAGCGGCGGCAACATCGGCAGCTACGATTACGGTTCGATGATCTACTACTTCGTCCTCACGATTCTCGTGGACAACCTCGTCACGCCGACCGAGGACGAATGGCAGATCGCGGCGGACATTCGCGAGGGACAGATCAACAGCTTCCTCACGAAACCGATGAATTACCTTGGGTACCGGATCAGCCTCTTCCTGAGCTATCGCGTGCTTTACACGGCGGTGACGATTGTTCCGGTCGTGCTCGTGTTTGTTTACTTCCGCGAATTCATCACTGTCCCACAACATTCCCTCACGTGGCTGCTTGCGGTGCTCTCGCTTGCGATGGCGGGGTTCATCCAGTTTTTCATCGCTTATTCGCTTGCGATGATCGCGTTCTGGATTCTGGAAATCTCGACCATCGTCTTCATTCTTTACTCGTTCGAATACTTTCTCAGCGGGCATATTTTCCCGCTCGACATCATGCCGGCGTGGCTGCAAGGCACGCTGAAATGGCTCCCGTTCACTTATGAGCTCTATTTCCCGGTCGCCGTGTTCCTGGAAAAAGTCCGGGGTGCCGAATTGTATTCGGGCCTTGCGATCCAGACGGGCTGGCTCCTGCTGACGTGGACGACTGCGCGGATGATGTGGAACCGCGGCGTGCAGCATTACCAGGCGGTCGGAGGATGAGGAAAATGACGAAATCCGAATGACGAATGGTCCTGAGCGAAGCACAGCGGAGTCGAAGGAAAGAATGACGAAGCCCGAAACGGAAGCGAGCGGCAATGTTCGTCATTCGTCATTCGTCATTAGTCATTTTCTCCGCTACCTCGAAATCTACTGGATCATGCTTCGCAACTCGCTGATCCGCGAGATGAGTTTCAAGGCGAACTTCATCTTGTGGATGTTCGTCGAGCTTCTCTGGTTTGCCGGCCAGATGGTGTTCATCGAAGTGCTGTTTCTTTACGTCAATCGCATTGGCGACTGGTCCAAATGGGAAGTGGTGCTGCTGGTCGGCACTCACCAGCTCATCGGTCAGATTTACCAAGCGTTTTTTTTCGTGAACGTGGCGAACGTGCCGGAGTTGGTGCGAACGGGGAAACTCGACTTCATGCTTCTACTTCCCGTCGATTCGCAATTCGCCGTTTCGACGCGGCAGTTCGGCTTTGACAACGTGATCAATGCGCTCGTCGGCGTGGGGATCGTCTGTTTTTCACTCGCGAAGCTCGGGGTCGTCCCTCATCCGCTCCAGGTTCTCCTCTACACGGCGGCGGTTGCGCTGGGCGTGGCCATTCACTACTCGGTCATGTTCACGCTGGCGACGATCAGCTTCTGGATCGTCCGGGCGCAGGGACTGATCTACGGCTACTACAATTTGTTCAATATCGCGCGCTACCCCGATGCGGTTTTTCCGCGGCGCAAATTGTTCACGATCGTCTTTAGCTGGCTCATCCCGGTGATCGTTGTCGCCAATGTGCCGGCGCGGATTCTCATGCGCTCGTTCGAGCAGCCGCTGCCGCTGATGCTGCAACTTCTCGGGGCCACGCTCTTCGTCACGGTGATCACGCGGACGTTGTGGCGGTTTGCGCTGAGGCGATACTCCAGCGCCAGTTCATAGAAAACCGCCCTGCGGCAGGTCCAAAAAAAAGAGGGGCTTTTCCCTTGCGCGGGTCCGCAAAAGCCGTTAAGTATGCGCGCTCAAAATTTCCAGGAACGACTGAGCAATCAACTTGTCCCCTCATCAATATGGCAAAATCGAAACCAGCTAAGAAAGCGTCTCCCAAAGTCGCGGCACCGAAGAAGAATGCTTCAGCGAAAAGCGCGAAAGCAGTTTCTGTCAAAGCTGGCGGGTCAAAGAAAGCGGCTCCCGTTTCCCCAAGTCCCAGGAACAACCACGCGATCGGGAAGAAACCAGCGCCTGTGAAGCTTGCGCCATTCCTGGAGAAGCAAAAAAACCGGCTCCTCCAGTTGCGCGACGGCATGCTCGATTCGATGAGCGGCGTGGCACGCGACAATCTGCGCTCCCGCGCGGAGGGCAGCGAGGCTTCCGCGTTTGGCATGCATCAGGCGGATGCCGGCAGCGACGCCTACGATCGCGACTTTGCATTGAGCCTCCTTTCACAGGAGCAGGATGCGCTTTATGAAATCGACGAGGCCCTGAAGCGCATCGAACTCGGCAGCTACGGCGTATGCGAGATGTCGGGCAAACAAATCCCTCACGCCCGACTCGAGGCGATTCCTTTTGCGCGGCTCACCGTGGAATGCCAGTCTCAACTCGAGAAACAGCGGAAAATGACCCGCACCCGCGTGCCCGTGACCTCCCTTTTCGGGTTGACCGACGAGGAAGGCGGCAGCGAAACCGAAGAAGAAGAGACGGCCACAGAAACCAAGGAATAACATCATGCCAAGAGACATCATCACGCTCGAATGCACCGAGGCAAAAGCCGAGGGCAAACCCGCTTCGCGTTACACCAGCACGCGCAACAAGAAAAGCCTCAACACTCCGGGGCGACTGGAGAAAAAGAAATACAACCCATTTCTCAAGCGCCACACACTTCACCGGGAAACCAAATAACCATGGAACCAAAAACACCTAAACGCCGCTCCGCATTTCGCCGTGCCAACCGCACGATGCCCCGCCGCCGCACCGACATCAACATCGAGGCGATCGACTACAAAAATCCCGAACTCCTGAAGAAGTTCGTCACGGAAAGCGGCAAGATTCTTCCGCGCCGGATCACCGGCATGCCCGCCCATTTGCATCGTAAAATCACGCGCCAGATCAAGATCGCGCGCTCGGTTTTGTTGATGAAGTAAAGGCCCGCGCCAGGGCAGCATTTCAAGAAAGGCGTAAGTTTTCTTACGCCTTTTTTGTTTTTCGGGTTTGGCTTCGGACTGCGAATGGACGGCGGCAACGGAAATTCCCCGATCAAAGTTCTTGTCATCGCAGGGCCTTGCGTTAGTTTGTCAGCCCTTTTCCCGCAACAGGTCCGCCATAGACGCAGACCCGGGATTTGGAAAAACACAAGGCAACCGAGGTTTGGCAGTTAGTTTATCGTTATGATCGAAATGGAACAACTGATCGCGAAAAGTCTTCGCGATTTCAAAGAAGGCAGCATCGTTAAAGGCCGCATCCTGGAAGTCCGTCCGCGCGAAGTGCTCGTGGACATCGGCTACAAATCCGAAGGCGTCATTTCGCTCTCCGAATTTGACGACATGGAGGATTTGCAGGTTGGCGACGAAGTCGAAGTGCTCCTCGAGCGGCTCGAAAATGACGAGGGAATGGTCATGCTCTCGAAGGAAAAAGCCGCCCACAGACAGAACTGGGACAAGATCGTGAAAGTCTTCCAGGGCGACGGTCTCATCAAAGGCAAGGTCAGCGCCGTCGTCAAAGGCGGCCTCACCGTCAACGTCGGCGTCGAGGCATTCCTGCCCGGCTCGCAGATCGACGTCGTTCCCCCGAAGGATCTCCAGCAATTCGTCGGCAACACCTACGATTTCAAGATCGTCAAAATCAACGACGACCGCAAAAACGTCGTCCTCAGCCGCCGCGAACTCATCGAGCAGGAACGCTCCGAGAAGCGCCAGAAATTCCTGGAGACGGTCAACGTCGGCGACATCGTCAAGGGCACCGTCAAGAACCTCACCGACTTCGGCGCGTTCATCGACCTCGACGGCATGGACGGCCTGCTTCACATCACCGACATGACCTGGGGCCGCCTCGGTCACCCGAGCGAACTGCTCAAGGTCGGCCAGGAAGCTCGAAGTGGTCGTGCTCGACATCAACAAGGAGAAGGAGCGCGTCTCCCTCGGCCTCAAGCAGACCCAGAAGAATCCGTGGGACAAGATCGAGGAGCGCTTCCCCATCGGCACGAAGGTCAAAGGCAAGATCACCAACCTCGTTCCTTACGGCGCGTTCGTGGAAATCGAAGAAGGCGTCGAGGGTCTCATTCACGTCTCCGAACTCTCCTGGACGAAGCGCATCACGCGTCCTTCCGACGTTCTCACCCTGGGCCAGGAAGTCGAAGCCGTCGTGCTTGGCGTGAACAAGGAGGAGCAGAAAATCTCCCTCGGCGTCCGCCAGCTCGAACCCAATCCATGGGACGAGATCGAGCATCGCTACATGATCGGCAAACAGGTCAAGGGCAAGGTCCGCAACATGACCGCCTTACGGCGCCTTCGTCGAACTGGAAGAAGGCATCGACGGCATGATCCACGTCTCCGACCTGAGCTGGACGCGCAAGATCAATCACCCGAGCGAAATCATCAAGAAGGGCGACGAGATCGAAGCCGTCGTCATCGACATCGACAAACAGAACCAGCGCATCAGCCTCGGCATCAAGCAGCTCGAGGACGATCCGTGGAAAGACATCGACCAGCGTTACAAGATCGGCGATCTCGTCAAGGGCAAAGTCACCAAGCTCGCCAGCTTCGGCGCATTCGTGCAACTCGGCGACGACATCGACGGACTCGTGCACATCTCGCAGATCAGCGAAGAGCACATCGCGAAAGTCAAAGACGTGCTCAAAGTCGGACAGGAAGTCGAAGCGCGCGTCATCAAGGTCGACAAGACCGAGCGCCGCATCGGACTCTCGATCAAAGCCGCGAACTACTCGGAAGAGGAAATCAAACGCGAAAGCGAAGCGTTCGACAGCCTCAAGCCCGGCGAAGACATGGTCGGCCTCGAACAGGCCTTCCAGGCCGCGACCGAGGAATACCGTCCCGGCGAAGGCAAGAAGAAGTAAGCCGGTTCAAACAATCAAACAAAGGCGCTGCCGGGAGACCGGCAGCGCCTTTTTGTTTCAGAGGCACAAGGCCCGGTCACCGCAACGCGGTCTCAAACGGGCCGGGTTACGGCTTGATGAAGCGACCGCCGGTGGACGGATCTTCGACGATTGCGCCGTGCGGGATGCCGCGTGTGTCGATGACGTTGTAGGGCGAATACGGGCTCTCGACGTAACCTCTTCCAAGCGAGCGGCCATAAGGGTAACTCCGTCCGCCGTAATAACCCCTTTCATCCGCGCGCCCGATCACGTGCCCCAGCAATGCGCCGGCGGCGGCACCCGACGCGGCACCAATCGCGGCATATTTCGCCTTGCCGGTGGCTAGCCCGCCGATCAGCGCACCGAAACCAGCGCCGGCGGCGGCGCCGGTGCCTTCGGGAGTTTCGCAGGACGTGAGCGCAAATGCGGTGACAAGAGCGAGCGAGGTGCAAACGATCGGTTTTCTTTTCATAGGACAACGGAAGCTAAACTCGTGATTCCAAACCGTCCACCGCA
The DNA here is from genome assembly GCA_963751395.1 of uncultured Verrucomicrobiae bacterium. Classification (GTDB taxonomy): domain Bacteria; phylum Verrucomicrobiota; class Verrucomicrobiia; order Chthoniobacterales; family Chthoniobacteraceae; genus CAVVUC01. The sequence goes on from CAVVUC010000003.1 coordinate 594,096, forward strand.
TTGAGATGGAAAGCCGGACGTGTCATCAGCGCCGAAAACGAAACCGGTTGCCGAACATGACGCCCGCAATCAGGCACACTTTTTCGGCGCGCGTCAGCGAGTAGCGTTTTTCGAAGACGCGGAAATGATCGCGCTGCATCTGCGTGAGCAGGCGGTGATAGACACGGCGCATAATTTCCGCCGCAGTCATCGAAGTGCGATCTTCCCCCGGCATTTCGTTGACGGCTTTTTCGTAAAAGGAAGCCGCGCGTTCCGCTTCGAACTCCATCAGCGCGCAGAACTCCCTGTTGTAGCGGCTTTGCGCAAGATCGTCGGGCGTGTAGCGGAATCGCTCGAGGTCTTCGATCGGAAGGTAAATGCGGCCGCCGTTGGCGAAATCCTGCGCGACATCGCGAAGGATGTTCGTGAGCTGGAGGGCAAGGCCAAGATCGACCGCGTAGTTTTTACACGCGGGATTCGTGTAACCAAAAATCTCGATGCTCGCGAGACCAACCGCACTCGCAACCCGGTAGCAGTAGAGGCGCAAATCTTCGAACGTGGCATAACGCGCCGGGGCGATGTCCATTTCGACTCCCGCAATAATGTCGTGCAGATGCTCGATCGGGATATTGTATTTCCGAACCAGATCGCGCACAGGCGCGGCCAGCTCCGGTTCGTGTGCGAAGGGCTGCTCGATGGCTCCTTTCCAGCGCTCCAACTGCGCCTGCTTTTCCGCCGGAGAAATCTCCGGCGAGTCCGCAATATCATCGACGACGCGACAAAACGCATAAAAGGTCGTCATGTCGGCGCGGCGCTCGCGTGGGAGCGAAACGAAAGCGAGCGCAAGGTTGGACTTGCTCGACTTGGTGATGCTCGCGGCAGTCGGCGCTGCGGTCACGACTTGCCTCCGTAGGTTGCGAGGGTCTGCGAGTCGCGATGAATCCTTCCGGCAGCGATGTTCACCACACGATCGGCGAGCGGCGCGAGCACTTCGCTCGATGCCGTCACGATGGTCGTCGTTTTGAATTCGGCGTTTGCCTGGCGGAGCAGGTCCATGAGCCGCCACGCTTCTTCGGGGGGCAAATTGCGGTCGATGTTTTCCGCGATCAAAACCTCGGGCTGATTCACCAGCGCGCGCGCAAGCGAAACGAGCTGCTGCTCGTAGAACGACAGGCCGTCGCATGCCATCTCGGCGTCCTCCGCCAACCCGACAAACTGCATCAGCTCCAGCGTGCGGTCCCGGGCGATCTCCGGCGTTGCGGACGATATTTTGAGCAGCGGCATCGCGATGTTTTCGACGACGGAGAACGACGGGAGCAGAAACGGTTCGGTGAACAGGAAGCCGAAATGCCGGTTGCGCATTTCGGCGCGTTCGTGCGCGGAAAGCCCGCGCGTGGGCGAGCCATGGAAAAAAACTTCGCCGCGCTCAGGCGCTTCGAGCAGAGCGAGCAGCCGCAGCAGCGTTCCCTTCCCGCAGCCGTCCGCGCCCCAGAGCAGCGTCATTGTCCGCCCCGCACACGAGAGCGAGACGCCGTCGATGCGCGACAACTCGCCGGATCCGGACGCCCGCGAGTTGCTGACTTCCTCCGCGCAAAGAATGATGTTCGACGAGGGTGACACTAAAATTTGATCCAGTCCTGCGTGAGCACGACGCCTTTTTCACTGCGTTTATACAGGCAGACCCAGGTCGCAAGCAACCACGCGGAAACCATCGCCGCGAGCAGCGGTTGGCACAGCCGCCAGCCGACCGTGAATGCCGTCTCCTCGCCAAGTCCCCGTACCATGCAGAGGTTGAGCGAATTCAGCATCAACAAATGAATCACAGCGATGACGAGAAACCACGCCAGCGGCCACCACTGCTCGCGCACAAAAGCGAGATGATCGCGCAACGCCTTTCGCAGCGACTCGCTGTGAAACGTGAGGACGATCTGTGTGCTCGAAAATACGATCAGAAACAGCGCGAGGAGCGGGCGCGCGAAGTTGTCGATGTAGGTCACGACCTGCGCAGTTGGAATCCAGCGAACAAACGGGGGCGCGTACGAGAGCACCAGCGGAAGGTGGATGAACAGCGTGCTCACGGCCATGACAACAACGGCCCATCGCACAACGAATGCGAACCGATGGATCGCGACATCGAGCAAATGTTCTTTCGTAAAGCTGATGCCGCGCACCCAGGCGTTCACGAGGAGGATCAGATAGAGCTGGATGCAGACGCCGAAGAGATACTCGAAAAGAAACGAGAGCCAGTCCGCGACCGCCGCCGCCTGCCAGAGCGACTGCGACCAGCCTCCGCGCCCCAGCAGCGGCAGCGCGATGTAGAGCGCCGGCTTCGCGAGCGCCGCGAGGGCGCAGATCGAGATTGCGATGTCGATGAGCCAGCCGCTTTTTCCGAACCGCCGGGTCAGCGTGAGATTCAGCTCGCGGTGATGCCGTTCCCAATTCACGAGAAAAAGCAGCGCGGCGAACGCCGAGAACGGATAGGTCGTCACGACATTGTTGAAGATCCCGGCGACGCCTTCGAGCGAAGGCAGCACGCTCTCGCGGATTGCGCCAATCAGCACTGGCTTCGGCAAATACCAAACCGATTCGCTCGATCCGTGCAGCCACAACTGCGGGTCGTTCCATGCCTCGCGATGCCATTGAAACCCGGAACGATCGCCGACGGGCAAAACGAACTGATACAAGACGCGAACCCCGAGTTGAAACAGCGCATAGCAGAAGCCGAAAAGCGCCAGCACCGTCCACATCGTGGCATACCGGTGAACACACCGGATTCCGTCTCGCAGACAGTCGCGCACGGGGTTTGTGAACATCAGCAGCAGGTAGCCGCCGAGCGCGCCGCAAAGCAGGTACCAGTGACGTTCCATGGGAGAATCAATGTTTCAGAAAACGAAAGCCGCTCCCGGAGAATTCAGGCGCCGCGCATTCATTTGATGAATCCCCAATGGGAGCCGAACGGCCAATAGACGAACATGCCTGTGCCCATGAGATTTTTCTCCGGCACGATGCCCCAGTATCGGCTGTCGGAACTGTTGTAGCTGTTGTCGCCGAGCGCGAAGTAGCTGTGCGACGGAACGTGAAACGGGCGGTCCGGCGCATTGAGCCAGCCGAACGGCGGCCCCTGCGAATAGCCGCGGTAGCCATCCTGCGCCGCCATCACGCGCTGGAATTCAGGCTCATGCGCACGTTCGCCGTTGAGGAACAGGCTCGGCGGATCGATGCGGAGCTGGTCGCCGGGCAGGCCGGCAAGCCGCTTGATGTAGAACTGCGAGCCCATCGCGGGATCGAGCCGCTTCTCGATTTCGTCGATGCCCGTGGTTTTGAAAACGAACACCTTCCCGCGTTTGGGTTCGACAAAGTTGAAGCTGACCTTGTCCACGAACACATGATCGCCCGCGCTCACGTAACCACGCGCAATCGTTTCGCCGGCGCGAAGCTGTCGGCCCGGCACGACGTTGAAGGAACGTCCGAGCGCATCCGCCGGCGCCCAGATGCGGTAAGTCTGGTTCACGCACCGCACCGTCGAGAGTGTGAAAAAATAGAGCGGCTTTCGCTCCGTGACCTCCACGATCTGGTCATCGCTCTTCGCCACTGCGTCGGTGTAGCTTCTGCCAAGCACGAGGAAATGCGCGATCCGCACAAGAAAGTTCGGCGCGGGTTCGTTCGTCACGTGCGCGATGATGCCGTTGAGCGTCGGCTGCATCGACCCGGTCGGGATCGTGAATGGCTGTAGAAAATACGTCCGCACCCCGATGGCGATGACGATCGCGACGAGAAAAACCTCCGTGTTCTCGCGCCAGCCGGCATCGGGGCGCTGGGGGAAATGTTTCGAGAAAAGGGTCTCGAGTTTTTGAGCGGCGGTTTCGGCAGCCGGCTTGTCGCGGTCGTTCGCCGCGCGGTGCAGCCGCCTCAACTGCTCCTGAATCTCGGCGGTCTCGCCAGCCGAAAGCAGATCCCGCTTGTAGCACAACATCTTGTGCGCATTTTTCCAGATGGCCTTCGCCTCCTTCACATATCGCGGTGCAAAAAAATCGAGCATGGTTCAGTTCCTGTCGGCGATGGTCTGCAGTTTGTCCGCGTTGCGTTTCTCCCAGGTCAGCCCTTTCACAAGCAGATCCGGATGCGCGAACCGATCGTTGAGTGCGATGGCTCTCTTGTAGGCGGCATCTGCCTCGACAGTCTTGCCAAGCGCATCGAGCGCCACCGCCATCTCCGCAAACGCGCCGCCGGCTTTTCCTCCTGAGAGCTGGATCGCGCGCTCGTATGACGCCACTGATTCAGTCAGCCGGCCCGCATCAAACAAGGCTCCGCCGAGGTTTGTGGCCGCATCCGAAGACCGGGGATTTTTTTGAACCGTGTCCGTCCAGATCGCGATGCTGTCGCGCCAGTCCTTCTCGCGCTGAAACGTGAGGACCGAAAGCACGAGCGCCACCGCGATGCCGATCGGGACGAGCACCGGCCGCTTGAATGGAATCGCGCCCAGCATCAGCGCGACACCGGTCATCGGTAGGTAAAGAAAGCGGTCAGCCATCGGTCGGAAGATGGGAATCAAATTGGAAACCGGCAACAAGGAAAGCCAAAAAATCGCCGCACCGAGCGCGAAGGAGCGATTGCAGAAAGAGGCCAGCACCTTCGCGATTCCAACAATGGTCAGCACGGCAAGGCTCGTCGCCAGCGGGAAGTTGCGGATTGAGTCAGCGCCGTAGTCCGCACAGAATCCCTGCGGCAAAACGATCTTGCTCAAATAGCAAACCCAGATGCGCGGCTGAATGAGCAGCGTGTCGATGAGCGTCAGGCCCAGCCGGTGCGGCGGTTCGGTGAAGATGACCGATACTTTCGGCTGCAATAAGAACCGGGCCGCGAGAAACGCTCCCACGGCGGCACCCGATGCCGCAATCAGCAGCAGCCAGCCGACCCGATTTTCATCCCGTCGAAACAGCCACCAGTACAGAGCCAGCGCCATTGGACCCGCGATGGCATTTTCCTTCGCGCTGATCGCCACGAAGAAACAGAACGCGCTGGCGCAGCCGGTGAACAGAGCTTTCCCCGAACGCTCCGGCTTGAAAAGCGTCGCGAGATTCAACCCGGCGAGCACAAAGAACGCGGCGAGCAAATCCTCGCGGTAGCTCACCTCCGCCACCGCCTCGCAGTTGATCGGATGCGCCGCGTAGATCAGCGCCACGCAAAACGCCCATGCCCTCGAAGTGAAGCTGGCGCAGAACAAAAACAGCAACACGACCGTGCCGGCATGCCAGAGGACATTGGTGAGGTGATAGCCCGCGGGATTTTTTCCCCACAACGCCGAGTCGAGCATCAGCGTAAGGAGATTGATCGGGCGGTTGTTGTCGAGCACGTCGCGCCCGAGCACGCGCAGCGAAAGCACGTCCCACATATTTGCCGGAGTGTGGATGAAATCATCCGTGAGAACCTGTGCCCGCGCGTCCCACACGAAGTCCGCACGCAGCATTGGCAGATAGAGCACGACCGCCCACAGCGCGCAGATTGCAGCGAGACAAATCACAATGACCGGGCGGCGGCATTCGTCATTCGGACTTGGGATTTCACTGGTCATTCTGGTTTCGTCATTTTCAAGCAGGCTTCAAGCGCGCGACCAGAACCGCTCCGGCCGCGAACAGCACCGCGCTGCAGGCAAATGCCACGCCTGTGCCGAACGCGGACCACAGCGCACCCAGCATCACGCTCGACACGAAATCGCCGACGCCGTTGACCGTCGCAAGCGTGCCGAATGCCATGCCGTGATGCTCGCTGGTCACGAGTTCGGCGCAGAATGAATCTTCGAGCGTCTCCTCGACCGCCACGTAAATGCCGCCCGTCACAAAAACCGCGGCGAGCGTCCACACGTTGAGCGGAAGCAGAACGATCGCGAGCGCCATTGCCGCGGCAAGCGCGTAGCCGCCGGCGAGCACGCGATTCTTGGGCGCGCGATCGGCCAGCCACCCCGCGACAAACGCGAATCCCGCGTAGAAGATGTTGTGCAGGACGTAGAGCCCGACGGCGACGCTCGCGGCACGAGTCGCACCGATCTGTGGCGTGAGTTTTTGGGTCGCGAGCAAGATCAAAAGCGTGTGCGCAAAGTCGCCCGCGCCGAACAGGCCGACCGCGACGAGGAATTTCCGGAACGCCGGCGGCAGCATCCGCAAGCGCTCGCCGAAGGAAACATGCGGCACCGGCTTGCGCTCCTGCTCTCGCACCGCAAACGCGATGAGCGCCGCCGCCGTGAGGCCGGGGATCAGCGTCACGGCGAACAGCGACGGGTAGTGATGATGAAAAATGCCGAGCAGGAAAAACGCCAACGCCGGCCCGACGATCGCGCCGCAGGTGTCCATCATCCGCTCGAACCCGAACGCGCGACCGTAAGTTTCCTTTGTCACCGCGCCAGCCAGAAGCGCCTTTCGCACCGGCGTCCGCACGCCGCGGCCGAGCCACGCAAACGTCCGCGAAAGCAGGACGTGCCATGCCGCCGTCGCGAGTCCGAACGATGCCGTGCCAAGCGCCGTGACGAGATAGCCGATGACCGCGACCGGTTTGCGGCGGCGCAGTTTGTCGGTGTAATAGCCCGACGCCATTTTCGAGAAGCTCGACACGCCGTCGGCAACGCCCTCGATCAGCCCGACCCAAAACGCAGCGACTCCCATCGTCGCAAGAAACGCGGGCATCACCGTCGTGGCGATCTCATGCGACCAGTCGCTAAACAGCGACGCCAGCGCGATGCCGAGCACGGTGCGATTCAACCACGGCACTCGTTTCCGGGCGTTGTCTGGCAACTCCGCTGTCATCGCGCCGTTCACTTCGCCGTCTGCTTCAAACGCTCGCTCAACATGTCAAGGCTGTGGACCACCAGCGCGCCCATGGTTTCGCAGTGCTCGAACTGGTAGTCCTTGTAGTGGTCCGCGAGTTCGCCTCGCAACTGCGCCACCTTTTCAGGATACGAAATCTGGTCTTTCACCATCGCGTCGAGCAGCGCGGGCAGCCGTTCGACGCTCAGATCCATCCTTCGCAAAATCAGCGACTGCTCCTCGCGCTGGTATTGCAGCGCCGTCGCCACGTTCAATTCCTCCACGCAATACATCACGAGGTCACGGTTCTCCTTGAAGAACTGCGGCAGGTAAAAATTCTTCCGGCCCTGATACGACTGCTGGTCGAAGTCCATCGATCGAATCCGAATCTGCGCCTCCTCGAAGTCCGGCGTCACATCGACGACGAAGTTGCAGGCGCGCATGTCGCCGAGCAGCCGCACCAGACTGCGCTCGTTGAATTTCACCAGCTCCTTCGCGAGCCGGATCATCTTCAACTGCGGATTGTGAAGCCAGTCCTTGATGAAGATGTCGCCGGGAATCCCCGCGACGTGCTCCTCGATGAGCGTGTTGCCGCAAACGAGGAAATGCATGCGGTTCGGCGACAGCAGATGCTCGATCTCGAGCCCGTAGATGCGCGAGGCATCCGCGTTCTTCACGTAGTAATAATCCTGGTTGTCGTTGTAGGCGTTGACGATTCGGACACGGAACGGCTGCGAGTTTCCGAAGCTGCAAAAATCGACACGATCGACGTAAAGATGCTCCATCACCGAACGATCGCCGCCGCATTTCAGGATCGCGTAAATCTCCTTCAACCCCTGGTAAATCCGCTGCATTTCGAACGAGTGATACATCACCGTCTGCCAGAGCGTGTCGCGCCCGTCCTTGTCGTAAAGCGACGCGCATTCGTGGAAATACGTCAGTTCGGTATAGGAAATCGGCAGACGGATCTCGCGCCCGTATTTCGCCATGTATTCCCGCAGCTCGGGCTGCACGGGGTAAGTCGGTTTTCTGCGCGTAGTTAACAAGGGTCCTCCATTTCAGCCCGAAGCATAGCATCGACTCCGGCGTTGACGAGACTGCGAATCACGGCGGCGCCACCAAACTTCCACTCGCACGGAAACGGGCCGTGTGGCAATCTTCGCCGCTTCCCGCAATTTGTTCATCATGACCAGTTCCGAAATCCGCCAGAGCTTCCTCGATTTTTTCAAATCGAAAGAGCACACGATTGTTCCGTCGTCGAGCCTCATGCCCGACTCGCCGAACCTCCTGTTCACCAATGCCGGCATGAACCAGTTCGTGCCCATTTTCCTCGGCGCGACACAGTGCCCCTACAAGCCGGGACGCGCCGCCGACACGCAGAAATGCATCCGCGCCGGCGGCAAACACAACGACCTCGACGACGTCGGACTCGACACCTACCACCACACGTTTTTCGAGATGCTCGGCAACTGGAGCTTCGGCGATTATTTCAAAAGGGAAGCCATCGCGTGGGCTTGGGAACTCGTCGTCGAGCGTTGGGGATTCCCTGCGAACCGGCTTTACGCGACGGTTTACAGCCCTGACAAATCCATCGGCGACCCGAGCGAGTTCGACCAGGATGCCTGGAATTTCTGGGCGGAAAAATTCCGCGCCGCAGGACTCGATCCCGCCGTCCACATCGTCAACGGCAACAAAAAAGACAACTTCTGGATGATGGGCGACACCGGCCCGTGCGGCCCGTGCAGCGAGTTGCACGTCGATCTCACGCCCGCAGGCGACACGCGCGGCTCGCTCGTCAACAAAGGCGACGCGCGCTGCATCGAGATTTGGAACCTCGTTTTCATCCAGTTCAACGCCAACCCCGACGGCACTTTCACGCCACTTCCAGCGCAGCACGTCGATACCGGCATGGGCTTCGAGCGCGTCACCTCGATCATCCAGGGGACAAAAAATTTCACCGACTTCGCCAGCGCGAAAATCTCGAACTACGAGACCGACATCTTCCGCCCGATCTTCGACGAGCTGGAAAAGATGAGCGGGAAAAAATACGCGAGCACCCTTCCGGGTGTGAGCGTGGAATCGCAAACTCCGGGTAGCGGACGCGGCCCGCGTGCTGTTGTCGGCGGCCCGCCGACAACACCTGGGAAAGCGATCGCACCCTCGGATTCGACCGTCTCCCTCCATGCGTCCCGGCCAGCGGCCGAGACGGACGCGCCAGCGGCGCGCGCTACCCAGACACCCTCCGATCCCGACCAGATCGCCATCGACATTGCATTCCGCGTGATCGCCGACCACATCCGCACGCTCAGCTTCGCCATCGCCGACGGCATCCAGCCGGGCAACACCGACCGCAACTACGTCCTGCGCCGCATCCTGCGCCGCGCCGTCCGCTACGGACGCACGCTCGGATTCCACGAGCCGTTTTTCTACAAACTCGTGGACGTGCTCGCCCGCACGATGGGCGACGTGTTCCCGGAGATTCGCGCCAAACAGAAGCACGTCGAAGAAGTGCTCAAACGCGAGGAGGAGGCGTTCAACCAGACTTTGGACGAAGGAATCGAAGTTTTTGATGCTGCCCTTCAAGTTCGGAAAGAACTCATTCAACTGACGATAGCTCACAAACTTCAGTTTGAAGTGTTTTGCGAAGGACTAAATCAGCTTCCTGATGCCCAACGTGCTTCAAGGCCGGTGCTGAAAGGCTATTTGGAGCCACTAAACCAAATCTTTCTCAAAACGGTTGTGGTCGATTTGTTGTCTCCGTCCATCGTCCTAAAGAGACGCGATCCAAAAGCCGAGCGCGTAGTCTCGTTGGGCGAGCGAGCGCTAATCGACAACATCAGATTGACTTGGGCTTTGGTGGATCATTTTTCGAATCCTGATTTGGAGGAGGCCAAATTCTTCGAAAAATTTCATAAGCTGGAGGAGGTTGGTCGGGAGGTAGTGCAGCAGATGAATGCACTTGAGAATAGTTTAAGCGTTTTGCCTGGTTACACGGCATTCGTGCTCTACGACACCTACGGCTTCCCGCTCGATCTCACCGAGTTGATGGCCCGCGAGCGCGGCCTCACGGTCGATGTCGCCGGTTTTGAAAAGCTCATGGAGGAGCAGCGCGCACGCGCACGCGCCGCGCAGAAAAAAGAAGTCATCACCGTTTCCGACGACAACCTTCAGATCGAGCCGACGAAGTTCCTCGGCTACGATTTTCTCGAAACCGAAGCGGTGGTCGAGGCCGTCATCCCTGTAGCCGGGGTCGCAGACCCCGGCCACAACGAACTGAACATCATCCTCGACCGCACCGCGTGCTATGCCGAGATGGGCGGGCAGGTCGGCGACACCGGACTCGTCCATGTGCCGGGACACGACCGGACCGAAGCCGGACGGTTGCAAGTGCTCAACACCGCAAAACGCGGCGACGTTTTCGTTCATCGCGCGAAGCTCGCCGACGGACGCGCACCCGATCCGGGCGAAGCTGTGCGTATCTCCGTCGATGCGGGACGCCGCGCTGCGATCCAGCGTCACCACACCGTCACGCATCTGCTCCACTGGGCGCTGCACGAAGTCGTCTCGCGCGAGGCGACGCAGAAAGGCTCGTTCGTCGGGCCGGATAAATTGACGTTCGACTTCAACAGCGCAGCGCTCACACCCGCGCAGGTCGCCGCCATTGAAAAACTCGTGAACGAAAAAATCGTCGAGAACGCCTGCGTCCTCTGGACCGAGGCTCCCTACGCCGAGGTGAAAAGGCATCCCGCGATCATGCAGTTCTTTGGCGACAAATACGGAGACGTCGTGCGCGTCGTGCAGGTCGGCGGACACGCCGGCGCGTTCGACGGATACTCGATGGAACTCTGCGGCGGCACGCACACGCGCGCGACGGGCGAGATCGGTCTTTTCCGCATCGTGAGCGAAGCAGCCATCGCAGCCGGCGTGCGGCGCATCGAGGCCGTCGCTGGCCTAAGCGCCTACGATTCCGCGCACACCGACTCGGAGCGCCTGAAACAATTCGCCGCCAAACTCAACGCGCCGGTTGGCGAGATCGAGAAGAAACTCGACGTCCTTCTTGCGCAGCAGAAGGAACTCGAGAAGGCGCTCAAAGCCGCGCAGCAGCGCGAAGCCGCAGGCCGCGCGAAGGATTTGCTCGCGAGCGCTGAAGCGATCAACGGAACGCCCGCAATCATCGCGAATCTCGGCACCGCCGACGGCGACACGCTTCAAGCCGTCGCCGATGCAATCAAATCGCTCGACTTCAAAGGCGTGATCGTTGTAGGCGGGGTCTCAGACCCCGGCCACAGCGTCGCGCTGGTCGCCGCGGTCACACCCGATTTCACCGCCAAGATTCAAGCCGGAAAAATCATCCAAGCCATCGCCCCGATCGTCGGCGGCAAGGGCGGCGGCAAGCCCGACAACGCGCGCGGCGGCGGCAAGGACGCGAGCAAGCTCGACGAAGCGCTGGCGAAGGCGAAGGCGATGCTCCGAACGTAGGCAGGACTTCCTGCGGCTTTTGGAGAAGCCGCCCACTTTTCGCCATGCCGTTCGAGGGATTCGATCCGCATCGTGAAGTTCGAATTTACCGTTTCAAAACAACATCAAGGTTGCATGGAACCGGGGCTTTGCCGCTTTCCACCGCGCTGTGCTGTTTGCGCAGCGCCACAAATTGCTTTTCATTTTCGCGGGCCGTCTCCGCGGCGTTTTTCTTGCCGCGCCCGGGCATTACCACGGTCGGCACATACAGGCTCAGCAGTTCCCGGTCTTCGGTCCGCGTGAAGCCTTTGTCGAAACTGATGCCGGCCACGCCGCCCGGCCCTTAGCGGCCCGGCAACCGGTCGGTCACCGGCACGCTCTGGTCCACCTCGGCCGCGCCCACCGGCACGTCGTAGTCATGGATCAACTGGTGCTGGCAGGTGGCGATCAACAGGCGATGGCCCAACTCCACGTTCGGACGTTGCTTGCCTTTCTGCATCCATTCGGTGTGCGGCTCGAAGAGTGAGAATACTGTCTCGGCGGCGGGAATGGTTTCCTCCTTCAGCAGGCGGCGTTCGACCAGGTCCAGATGTTTGTCGAGCATCCGGTGGAAGTATTCCAGCGGCTCCCAGTGGCTCATCTCCACGGGCTGGTCGCAGAGGCGGAAGAGGCTCTCCCGCACTTTGGCGGAGAGCTGGCGCCCCACAGCCAGATAGTCGCGCACGGCCCGTTTGACGCGCGCTTCCTTGTTCGGCCCGCCGCGATAAACCACCCGGCTGGCGGTGCGTTCCAGGTTCTTGAGCTGCCGCCGCCATTCCCTGGCCTTGCGCCAGCCGGGCAGCGCATAGCCAAACTGGTCGCGATATTTTTCAACCAAATCCACGCACTTGCGGCCCGCGTCCCAGAGCAGGTTCAGGTCGGTGGGGAAATGCACGTCGGTCTCCAGCACATAGGTGTCCCCCCCTTGACTTCAAGCGCCGCGAGGGGCGCGCCGCCTTTTTTTGCGAACACCTCCCTTCCCGCCGCCGCAATGCGTGCGTTGATCCGAGCGAGCAGTTCGTCGTCGAGCAGCGCGATGGTGTCGCGCAGGGTCTGGTGGCCGAACCTTTTGGCCTCGTCTGCCCACGGCGTGGCCGGCAGGCCAAGCATCTGGCGCACCAGCAGGTCGCAGTTGGCGATGTGTTCCATCCGATCCCAGTCGGCGTCCAAGCCCAACCGCACGGCACCCAGCACCAGAATCTGCCAGAGATCCATGCCGGTGCGCCCGGTGGCCTTCTTGCCTGCGAGGATTTTGGCTTCCAGCAGGGCGAAAATCCCGGCCTTGAGCGTGGGGTGCCCAGACCCATTGCAGACCCGCGAGGATCGGCGGCAGTTCATCCCGGCTCTTGAGCGGCAGGCGAATCTTCTCGATGGGGGTGATCTGTAGGTCGGGCTGGGCTTGAGAGTGGTGGCGTATGGCGGCGAATGTTGTGGGTTCAGACATTGAAATCCCCGCAATCATTCAATCCCCACCCCAACATTCGCACGCGGGCATCTGCGCCAAACCCCATGCTGACAAGGAGATCAGAGTGGTTCGGCAACCACTACGTGAAGGCATTGAACAGCAGGACGAGTAGATGCGCACCAATCTGGCGTTCTGATCCATGCCCGCCGATCTCCTCTTCAAACCCACGCCGCACAAAGAGGCGGCCGCGTTCACGCGGGCAAGCCGGTGGTGTCGCGCGAGGTGTTCGACGGCCTGCTGCCCGATCTGCGGGCGCGGGCGTTTGTCGTCTCCGGCGTGGAAGTCGCGAACGTCGTGCAGGGCATCCGCGACCGCGCGGCGGATCTGCCGCAGGGCGCGAACTGGGACGACATCAAACGCAACCTGGTCGAGGAACTGCATCCGTTTTTGCGCAACGACGACGATCCGGAAAACACGATCGCCGCCGAGCGCCGCGCCGAGATGCTGCTACTCTAACCAAGCCATTTCCAGAGTGCCGATGGCGGGACTTGAACCCGCACTCCGCTTTCGCGAAAACGGATTGTAAGTCCGTCGCTGTCCTCTGTATCGGTCTTTTACTTGCTAAACACTTGACAGATAGCGGAACTTTTCGCATTGTTTCGCATAGGAACAAGACTATGCGTAAAACGAAACTCAGAATGCTAAAAGACCCGGTATTGGTGAAGGGTGAACCTTTCTATCTTGTGCGATTTCCAAAGCCGGACGGCGGCGGCGGTCGGCGGTTTTTCAAACGCAAGGCCGAGGCCGAGGGGTTTGTCCGATTGAAGCAAACGGAGATCACAAACTTCGGATCATCGGCGGCGGCTCTGGATGAGAAGGCGCGTGCGGAGTATCTCGAATGCAGGGAATCGTTGAACCCGTTCGGGGCGACGCTCCGCGATGCCGTGGCGTTCTATCTGCCGCATTTGAAGTCGCGCAATCGTTCCTGCACGGCCACAGAGCTTGTTGACGAGTTGCTGAGGGTAAAGACCGCAGACGGAGCGAGCGCGCGTTACATTGGCGATTTGCGGCATCGGCTGAACCTGTTCGCGGAGAGTTTCAACGGGAAGCGGGTTGCGGAGATTACCGCGCGGGAAATTGATGAATGGTTGCGAACGCTGACACGGAGATCGGGGAAACTGGTTTCGCCAACCACACGAAACAATTTCAGGCGGCTTCTCATTGTGGCTTTCAACTTCGCAAAGGAACGCGGCTATTGTGCCGACAATCCAGCCGACACGAGCGCGAAGGCGAAGGAGATCGAAACGCCGGTTGGAATCCTCACACCGGCAGAGACGGCGCGGCTGCTCGAATCGTGCGCGGCTGAACTCGTGCCGTTTGTCGCAATCGGAGCATTCGCGGGACTGAGGCGGGCTGAGATTGAGCGGCTCGATTGGTCGGAAGTCGATTTTCAAAGCGGGCTGATTCAAGTCACCGCAAGCAAGGCAAAATCGGCGCGGCGTCGATTTGTCAAAATCCGTGAGAACCTTGCTGAATGGTTGCGTCCTCATGCGAACATGAAAGGCGCAGTTGCGCCGGGCAATTACCGCGAGCTTCTGGACACGGCGCGCAAGGCCGCAGGAATTGAGGATTGGCCGCAGAATGCGCTGCGGCATTCGTTCGCCAGCTACCACTTGGCACGGTTCAGCGACGCGGCAGCGCTGGCTTTGGAGCTTGGACACACCAACAGCAATCTTGTCTTTCAACACTATCGCGAAGTAGTGAAGCCGAAGGACGCGGAGCGCTATTGGAACATCAAACCGGCGACCGCTGACAACGTGGTTGCGATGAACGCATGAACTGGATTCGCTCAAGGTCATCACTCGATAGGCTCTCTTTCTCAAGGCAGACCCTCCACCACCCCTCAATGCATTTGCCCACAGCCGGGGGGCTTCGCTTATGAACACAGGCGCTTGGACTTTTTGCAGAGGAAACAATCCTTTTTTCGGGGGGTGGCAGCCGGTCGGGGTGGAGAGGGGGAAAGTCAGATTTGCGTTGTGCAATATGCCCTCCAACCCCGTGCAGGAAAAACAATCCTTTTTCCAACCGGCACACCACCACCCGGCACCCGGCATACCCGCCAGCATGTTGACGCCATGCATAGATAACTGCCGCAAAACCTTTCGATGAAAGCCACTAAGAAAAGTGCAAAGGAGCGTTTGTATGGAGCCGTCGCCAAGGGCTCAGAAACGGCTCCAATCAAGAATGAAGCATGGAACTTCGCGCCTTGCCCGCACCCAGAGCAAACAGAGGCATGTTACCTGTATGAGTACAGCTTGGAATGCGAAGAATTGAAGGCGGAAGTGGCAATTGTTAGGGGGAAAAATGCTTTACGCGAAGCGAGCAAGGAAAGGGACCATGAATGGCTTAGACAAAACCCTGCGCCGTCCAACGAAGCTGAAATACCAGCGTGGGCAGAGCGGGCGAAAAAGGAAATTCCGAACGCAATTGTCTATAGCTCACTAAGCGGCAACCTTAATTTTCTTTATTGGTACCCATATTTTCCCTCCAAACACTGGCTGGAAACACCCGCTGAGGAACGAGGGAACATTGGCAAGAAATTCTATCCGAAGGGCGCAGGATGGGGGCATAGTGCTTTTCACATGGAAGCTAGATCCATGACGATTCAGACCGTGGAAGATCTTCTAAACACGCCTTCCTGGGGTTTAAGCAAACTTCTCCCCGTAAAAGTACCCGGAACACAGTGGCGATTTCGTTTTTTCTTGGTGCTGGCCGCGTAGTGACCGAAAGTTGGTAAAGGACTTCAAAAAGTGGCTGAAAGAAAATCGCCCGAAGGATCAGCCAGCTTTCCATGCTACGAAAGACAGCACCGCCCGCAAGACTAGTCACAAAGACTTACTAAAGGCACTGGCTGCCTTGCGATTGCTGCGAGCCTTCAATAACAACTTCCAAGAGGCTCGGTGCTACGCTTACGAGGTACTCGATAAGCACTTGTATAAAGACCACTCCGCTTGGATCAAAGCGAAGAAGCGCGCTGAGCAAGAAATAGAAACTTTCCGAAGCACAATGCTTCGCGCTTAAAAAGTTTTTGGCTGTTTCAGCCAAGCGACAATACCGCTTGCAAATGGTGGCGCACCTTTGCGCCCATGAGCAAACTTACTGCCAAGAACGCGCACGACGTAACCGTGCCAGCTACCGGAGCGGCTGCCGAAGTTCAGGGACTCGCCAAAAAGGCCGAAGTTGCGAAGGCGGCGCAAGTCAGCCAACGCACGGTTGAGGTCTGGATGAGCAAAAAGCTTATCCCGTGGATAGCCATCGGACCTCGCTGCGTGCGCTTTCACATTCCAAGCGTTTTGGCCGCACTTCGTCGGCTGGAAATAAAGGAAGTTCGCTAACATGGACTCGCCTTTAATTCTCGCGGCGATTTCTTTCGCTCTTAAACTTTTGGCGACGCCTTTCGAGCAAACCGGCTGGTTCTTTCGGCATTTGCACTCACGAATCCAAGACCGGATTTCAAATCGAAAGGCGGGCTTATGACACCCTTACAGCAAGCACTGGATTGGTGGAACCGTCAGGACGACATGGGCGGATTCAAGACAGCGGCGGCAATGTTGTTTCCCGGATGGGAACCTAAACGCTCCTGCATCGCACCACACCGCGAGGACAAATCAGCGTCGTTCTCCGTCTATCGGAATCAGGCGGGCGAATGGCGCTTTAAGGATCATGGAAGTGGCGAACAAGGCGGGCTTGTCGGCTTCGTGATGCTGGCCGGGATGGATGAAAGCGCGGCGGCGCGGTGGCTTATGGATAAAGCCAGAATCAAAACAGGCGGGCAACCTATCGCCTGCGAGCCAACACGGAAACAGGAGACAAAGCGTGTAGTTGAAAAACTTCCCGCAATGCCTGTTGAAGCAATGGCGAAATGGGCTGAAGGCGTTGATTATCTTCAATCCAGACCGGCGCTTGCGGAATCGCTCGCAGACTTTCGCGGCTGGCCTGTAGAGTTTGCGCGCTACGTCATCGAGAGCGCGGCAGTATCAATGCCGAAGTATCACGGGCAACGTCCAATTGCGTTTCTCGTGAGTGCGCCGGAGGGAATCGGCGGCAAAATCATCATGCGCGACATCGGTTTTCATTGCCGATTGAAACCGCGTGAAGGCGAGACGAAAGCAAGCTGGAGGTTCGTTCCAAACGAACGGGAACACAAGCAAAGCACACCGGTATTGCCCTTCATCATAGGCGGCTCGCGGTTTGATTTGGCAAGGCTTCTAGTTATCACAGAAGGCCAGTGGGATGCGCTCACGTTCGCGCTGGCGGCTGGCTGGCTTGGTGATGGCTGCTTATGGCCGGAAGGGGTTTGTGTTGTCGGGATTCGAGGGGCAAGTGGAACCAACACGTTTCTCGATTAGTACGGGAAGTTTTGGCCGGCGACGGTGAATTGCCTGCTGCTTCCCGATGGCGATGAACCTGGGCGCAAATGGTTTGAAGGCGCAGACTCATTCGGGGACAAGCTTTCAAGGCTATGTCGAAAGGTGGCGGTGATTGGATGCGGGAGACACAAGGATTTTTCCGAACTTTACCGGGCTGACAAAATCACGCCGGAGCAAATCGGCGAACTGCTTGCTTCGCATGAAATGAGTTTGGAAGGGGTGACGGCGTGAGCGCGACAGCAACAAATCCATTCGAGACGAAGAAAGTCTTTGAGCAAAAAGCAGAAGTATATCCGCGCACTTCGCATGACAACTATCCGCCAGCGATGGGCGCGGCAGCGTTTCACGGGCTGCCTGGCGAGATTGTGAGACTTATTGAACCGCACACCGAAGCGGACAGCGCGGCCTTGCTGTTTCAACTACTGGCTGCTTACGGCAATATCATCGGGCGCAACAGTTACATGGTGGCCGATGGAGCGCGGCATTACTTGAACCTTTTCGGAGTGCTCGTGGGGCAGTCCTCGAAAGGGCGCAAAGGAACAAGTTGGAATCAGATTGGCAACTTGCTTGAACGGATAGACGAGGATTGGCGCGCAAATCGTGTCACAAGCGGGCTGTCATCAGGGGAAGGGCTGATATGGAATGTGCGGGACGCCATTACCGAAACGAAGCCGATAAAGGACAAGGGGCGGCACACTGGCGAGCACGAGGAAGTCATCACGGATTCGGGCATCACGGACAAGCGGCTTTTTGTCATCGAGGGCGAGTTTGCCAACACGCTTAAAGTGATGGAACGCGAGACCAACACCTTGTCGCCTATCATCCGGCAGGCATGGGACAGCGGCAGCTTGAAAACTCTAACCAAAAACTCACCGGCAAAAGCAACCGGGGCGCATATTTCCATCATAGGGCATATCACGCGGGATGAACTGCGACGGCTCTTGAATCAGACGGAAGCGGCGAACGGTTTTGCAAACCGGTTCGACTGGCTGGCTGTTAAGCGTTCCAAGTGCCTTCCCGAAGGCGGACGAATCGACGCGGTGAACTTTAACGATGTGGTGATGCGGCTTAAATCGGCAATCGAGTTTGCCAGCAACGCGGGAGAGTTGAAGCGCAACGAGGAAACGCGGCAGTTGTGGCACTGCATCTATCCTGAGCTTTCCGAAGGCAAGCCGGGGATGCTGGGAGCTGTGACCGGCAGGGCAGAGGCTCAGGTGATGAGACTGAGCGCGTTGTATGCGCTACTTGATGAATCGGCGGTGATTCACCCGGCGCATCATCACGCGGCAATCGCCTTGTGGAACTACTGCGAGCAATCGGCGCGGTGGATATTCGGCACGAACACCGGGGACAAAAACGCGGACAAGATTCTTTCCGCACTGGAGCAGGCTGGCAGCGTCGGCATGACACGGACAGAAATTCACGATGAGGTTTTCAATCGCAACATTTCAGGCGATGCGTTGAACGATTCCGTACGGCTCCTGCATGAATCAGGGCACGCGAAATTCACGGGAGAGAAAACCGGGGGCGCACCGTTGGAACGGTGGTTTTCATCCGCCAAAGTTACGAATTTAACGAAATAAGGGGTGGGCATGGGACCTAATTCGTTTAATTCGTTGGAACCCGAAGGTGAGATGGCTGTGCCATCGGTCCAATTCCAGCGTTATCGCACGCCAAGTGTAGGAGAAACCAGGTTGACCGGCCCGCAGTCTGAAACCATAATCGTCGAATGAAAGAGAACCAGGCAATCATCGTCGCGCTCATTGCGCTGCTGTGTGTTACCGTGCTGGCGTTTGCGTTTCGCTATACGCCGGTCAAGACGAATGACGGCGTGCCCGGAGTAACCACTTGGGAGAATACCCGCAGGTTCTACAGATGGACCGGGAAAATGAAGTTGAAGTAGTCCTACTGCGCTGACACTTCCAGGGTCAGGGGTAGAAGCCGCAGCCAAGGATCTATGCGGGTGGGCAACCGAAAAGCCCCTGACTAATAATTTCCTAAGCCAGCGTAGCCGGTGCCATGGGCGTCAATGGGGTGTAGAATGGCTGCATGAAAACGAATGTCGGGCTTTTGGGACGCTATGACAAGGAGATTGCCGGCGTGCTGGGCTGCTTTGACCGGCTGGTGGTGACCGGGACGCTGATGGACATCGCCCATCCCGATGCCATGGATGCGCGGCTTTTCCGGGAGGGCTTCCGCGTCGTGGACATCGGCAAGTATGCGGAGCCGCTGCGGCAGCGCCTCCGGGACAACGCCGTGGAACTGGCGAGGGAGGCCGGCGTGGAGATTGAATATCTCCCGCGCACCCGGGGCATCCGCAAGGAAGACCTCGTCGCCAAAGTGCTCGCCCGCCGTGGCACTCATCCGGGACTGGTCCACATCATCTCGGTGGTCGAAAGCTGCGCGACCTTCAAGCCGTGGCACAATCCGAAGACCAACCAGCCGGGCCTCAAGATGCAGACCGGCAAATGCTCGACCTACTACTTCTACCTGATCGATCCCGACCTGGGACTGATGTATGTGCGGGTGCCATTGTGGCTGCCGTGCCGGCTGCAGATTTACTTCAACGTTCACCATTGGCTGGCCGCGCAACTCCAGCAGGCGGGTATCGCCTTCAAGATGGACGACAACTCGTTCATCGAGATCGCCGACTGGGAACGCGCTCAGCAACTGGCCGAAAGCTTCTCCGTAGCTGACTGGGAGCGGAAATTCCATGAACTGGCGGCGCGCTTCTGTCCGATCGTGGAAAAGTTCCCGCGCGGTTATCATTGGAGCGTGATGCAGGTGGAGTATTCGCTGGACCTGGTGTTCCAGCGACGCGAACGGCTGGCACCCCTCTACGAAGAGATCAGCCGGCGCGCGGTTCTGGCGGTGCGCGTGGCGGACATGGCCCGGTTCTGGAGCAAGCGCTACTCGCCGGAAGCGGAAGCCACGAGTGACTTCAAAACGCTGGTGGAAGGCACCCGGATCCGGCACACGCTCGGACGGCAGAGTTTAAAGATGTATGACAAGGGGGGCCGGGTCTTAAGGATCGAGGCGACGAGCAATGACATCACTTTCTTTCGTCACTACCGCAAGGTAGTCAGCCGGGATGGCCGGGAAGAGTACAAGGTGGCTCCGCTCAAGAAATCCATCTACAGCCTGAGCGACGTGGTGGAACTCTTGAGCGCAGCCTGTGAACGCTATCTCGACTTCATCGGGACGCTGGAGGATGACACTCCGCAGCGTCACGACCTTAACCGGATCAGCCGCACGGTGCGCGACAAGCAGGACCGCACCTGGCGCGGCTTTAATCTCTTCCTCAAGGAAGACCAGAGAGTCATGCTCGCCCTCTTGCGGGGCGAGTTTGCCATCCACGGAATCAGCAACCAATACCTGAAATCGGTCCTTGCCGATAAGACCAGCAGCCAGATCAACCGCATCCTGCGCCGGCTCCGCAAGCACCACTTAATCAAAAAGCTAGCTCATACTTACCGATACTACCTTACTTCCATTGGACGTCGTCTTATCCTGGCCGCCCGCAAACTCTTTGAATACGTGATTATACCCAATCTCACACCTCAACCCACCTCAATCCTGCGCTTTTTGCGCGGGATTTTCCCATTAAGTGACTAACGGCGGTGAGCCGCATCCCATTCCGCTTGTCGCTGCTTCGCTTCGATGGCATTCAGCCTGTTCTCGCTCTCAATCCGCTGCCTCTCCGCCTCCGCCCGCGCTCTTGACGCGTTTGCCTCTTGCTCTTGCCGCTGCCTCTCCGCCTCGTACTTGGCCCTTATCTCGTCATTGGACGGAGAAGCCAGCGCAGAAACAGTCAATCCCGCAACAGCAACTATGGTGATGAGTTTCGTTTTCATTGTGCTTTTACCCTCTGCTTCGAGCGAATGAAAAGCAAACTTGCTATCCATCGGGGGAGCGCCTTTTTCTGTGTAGTGGTTGCCCCTAGCCGAACCGACCCCCATCATCACCATGTATCCAGAGAGCATATTCCAAGGCGTTTTCTCGTCTGTGCCGCAAATTGCGATCTTAAGCATTATCTCGTGAACAGAGCACAACTGCGTGTAGAAGCCGGAAGGATTCCGCTGTGTAACGGCGCAAATCAGCATGACCAGCACGACGGCTCGGCGCGCCAATCGCGGAAACGACAGGCACCGCGCCGCTGATTGTGGGGAGCAACGGGGAGAAATACCGATTCATCCTGTGAGTAGCGCCTCTCGGCTTGCATCCTGCTCAGTTGAACGACATTCTATGATCTCGTGCCTGCTCCAACAAAATTTCATTTCACATCACACGCAAAGCGGCGGTCCGGCGAGCGCGACATTACGCAATCTCTTTTCATTGAGGTTGTTACCAACCACGAAAAGAGAAAACAGCAATATCGTGGCACGCATGGAGGATTCGTGTATCTTTTCAGCAAGAAAATCGACGAAAGAGAATTGCACATTGCCGCAGAAGTCCGTAAAGACGACTGTTTTTTCGTTACTGGATTTTGGACATGAAACGCCACTCCGTTACCATCAAGACCGGCCAGCCGCCAATCGTTGAACTCGATTCGGAGGCGCATGCCGCCTACGTTCGGTTCAGCACCCGGAAGGTCGCAACAACCAGACCCGTAACCACGGACGGCTGCATTATCACGATTGACTTCGACTCCGACGGGGGGGTGATCGGCGTGGAATTGATCGGCGTTCACGAATTTGGCGTGGAGCCGCTGCTTGAAAAGGCGGGTATCCCGCCACTTCCGAAGCGTTTGTCGGAGAGGGCCAGATACGTCCCCGCAAACCTGCAAGTTGTTTAGAGCGTGTCATGCACTTGTGTGAAAGATCGAGGTCAACATCAGGACGATAAAGGCGACCCAGTGAAGGCCGGCAAGGGTTTCGGGCAGTCGTTCATAGTCCCTTGCCAATCGGCGGAAGCGCGCGGCCCATGCAAACGAGCGCTCCACCACCCAGCGCTTTGGCAGAAGGACAAATCCGCGTTTGGCCTCTTCCAGCTTGACGACGATCAACTCGATCCCCCGGGCTTGCGCAGCCCCGGCAGGCTCTTCTCCGGTGTAGCCTTGATCGACATAAGCTACTTCCACGTTCTCACCCGTGGCCTCTTGAACTTCCCTGGCAAGATCGGCGACCTGCGCCCTTTCCTGTTCGTTGGCCGGAGTCACTTTCAGCGCCAGCAGGTGACCCAAGGTATCGACCGCAGCATGCACTTTGGCCCCCTTCTTCCTCTTGTAACCATCGTATCCCGCGCGGTGGCCGCTCTCAGGGGTCGATTGCAAAGTGCGTCCGTCAAGAATCACGGCCGTCGGGTGGCCTTGTCTTTCCAGCGCCATGCGCAGAATCATTCGCAAATCGTGGGCCATGGATTCCAGCACCCCCGCCTTGATCCATCGCTGGGTTTGCTGATGAACCGTGTGCCAGGGCGGCAGATCATTGGGCAGGGCGCGCCAGGCGCACCCGTATCGCACAAGGTAACGAAGGGCGTTGAAGACATCCCTCAGGCCGTGGTCTCGCTGCGGAGCCTCTTCTTTCATCAGAGTTAGATAGGGCGCACAAAACGCCCATTCCTCATCGCTGACATCGCTCGGATAGCCGGTTTTCCCGGAGCCTTTCTTGTAAGTTTTCTTTGCCATCCCAAGCGTAATGCTTGGATGTATTTACAAAGTACGGCTTTTTCTTCAAGAAAGTGCATGACACGCACTAGCCGAAGGTCGCAGTTTCGGCTTGGCAGCGGGTGTGGTTTATGTGGCGACGTACTAACTGATATGAATTGTGAGACCGTTTTTTTAGGCGATTACCATTCGCGTTACCTTGGGATATTGGTGAGACGATAACTGGCTAGACGGAATGAGAACATTTTTGGCATACGCAATTCTTGTGATCGGGCTTCCAAACTATATCGGTGTGTTTGCGAGCGTCATTTTTCATGCCGCTGGCGTGGCCGTTTCCTTATCCCGCACGCCTATCCGTCATCCAATTGCTCAACATCCCGAAGGGCATCATCTCGATACTATTTGCGCGAGCGATGTTTTATCTGCTCGATGTTCCGGCGCATCTGGCCGTTCTCGTTATTTCGATCATCTGGATCAGCATTTACTACGCATTATTTAAGCAGCCGAAGCTTGGCTGGGCGAGCTTTGTTGCTGGGCTAGCCCCAAAATAAGCGAGAAACTGTCAGCCGATTCGGCCGGTGCGATTTTGGGGTTTTCGGGGCCGGTGGTTGTTGAGTTTTACCTTTGGGAACGCATTGACGCAGCCGCGTGATCCAGTTTTTGACGTTTGTCGGGGTATCTTCCTTGTCCTCTGGTGGAGTTTTTTGGGTATCAGGACATAGTTCACCCGGTGGCTTTATTGGAGCGGCTCAGGATAAGTGGCTCTATTGGTTCTGTTCAGGTGGCTTGGAGCCAGCGCAGGTGTTCCCAGGCGGCGAAAAGATCCTTCAGCCAGCTGTTGTAACTCATGATGCGGTAAATGACACGCCGGCCCGTGCGAACGATCTGCGCGGGCAGCAGGATGATGGCGTGTAAAAAGCGCCGGAACTCCATCTTGATGAGTTCCATCCCCCGTTCCTTGTCGGGCAGGAGCAAGCCGAACCACGCCTTGAGGTTCCAGGCCAGCGAAGTCATGACCATATAGGCCCAGTTGCTCAGCAGGTCATCCACCGGCATGCGCATCGCGTTGACGCCGTTCTTCAACTGCTCGATCACGTTCTCCTGATTGCACCGCCCGTTGGCCAGGCTGACGATCTCCTCCTGCGTGTAATCCTCGCGGTTGGTAATATAGAAGAAGTAACGGACCTCATCGAAGAGGACTTCCTCGCCCTTTTGCACGCTGATGTTCTTGCGCACCACCACCAGGCGATAACTGCGGGAGCATTTGGCCGGGCGGTAATCCATCTCGGCAACGCTTTCGCCTTCCAGCACCTTGTTCTGATAGCCCTTGAAGCGCACGATGCTTTCCTTGACCCGCTCGGGCTTGCTTCGCGGCTGGGTGGCAATCTCGTGGCGCGGCAGCCGTTCCAACGGCTTCCATGCTTCTTCGGGCAAGGCTTCGGCCAGTGCGACCACCTTCGGGTGCGCATCCATTCCGAAAATGAATTTGACTCCTTCCCCGTCCCAGCGGTCCAGTTCGCCGGTCAAGGTGAAGTCGGTGTCGCCGCGCAGGGTGATCGTCCCGGCGTGCGGGCGCACCCACTCGACCGCGCGGTTGATCCACGGCACGCAGCCCTCGTGGCTGGCCACGTTGCCGGGCCGGTTGACCAGATAGAGCACTTCATTGGTGTTGGCCAGGGAAACCAGCAGCGGCGCATAACCCCAAATGCCTTTGTAGGAAAGCGACATGCCGCCTTTGCACTCGCCGAGGGTCGGCGCAATGGTGCCGTCGGTGTCGAAATGGTGCCGTCGGTGTCGATAAAGGCTTCCTTCAAAAACCCCTTTGGCTGCTGCCTCCAAACCCGTTGCCGGACCGTGTTGGTTATCTCCATCAGGCTGGCAATATCGGCCTCCTCAAAGCGACGGGTGAAGTCACCGCTGGTGGTCGGATCAGGAATGCGCCGGGCGCCCAATCCGTCAAGGAAGGCCTCATCGTTGCGACGCAGCTCGATGTCCTCCAGCCGCACTCCGTCGAGCAGCGCGTTGTAGGCCAGATTCAAGACGTGGTCGCTCTCGTGGTAGGGAAGGTGTTTCTTGAGCAGATGCAGGCGCGCGTCGATCTCCTCGCGCAACCCGAGCTTGTTGACCATCAAATGGATCGCGCCGATGCCCCCGCAGTTTACCGCCCGGCTCTTCTCCGCCATCTCATAGTGGATATTGCGAGCCGTCATGATGGGTCCGGCCTGATTGCTCCAGGCACGCTGCGAATCCAGACGGCGTTGAATTCGGCGCTTGCGATTGCGTAGGATCTTGCGGTAGCTTTTTTTAACTCGAAATGGCCTTTTTCTTTAGTTGGGCTGGCTTTGAACACCTTCACCAAACCAAGGATTTAAGGGCATTTCGAGCTTTTTACGCCTACTCCAAGATTAAAATCACGCTTCGTTAGAGGCTAGTGGCGCTCCATGGATCGCTTACGTTTGATCTGTTCTCGCGGGGGTTACAAGTCGGGGCAGCACCTTTCCGATGGTGCGTTTTCTTACGGAACCGGTCCCTGAAAATCACCGCGCCATCCACCCGCCATCGACGGTGAGGATCGTGCCGGTGACATAGTCGGACGCAGGCGAGGCGAGAAAAACCGTCGCGCCTTTCAAGTCGTCCGCAGTGCCCCAGCGTCCAGCCGGAATGCGGCTCAGGATCGCCTCGCTGCGATGGGCGTCCGCGCGCAACGCGGTCGTGTTGTCGGTTGCGATGTAGCCGGGGGCGATCGCATTTACCTGCACGCCGCGCGCGGCCCATTCGTTCGAGAGGGCCATCGTGAGTTGGCCGATCCCGCCCTTGCTTGCGGCATATCCCGGCACCGTAACGCCGCCCTGGAACGTGAGCAGCGACGCGGTGAAGATGATTTTTCCGCGACCGCGTGCGAGCATCTCCTTGCCGATCTCGCGCGAGAGGATGAACTGCGCGTTGAGGTTGATCTCGATGACCGAATCCCACAGGTCGTCGGGATGTTCCGCCGCAGGCTTGCGCTGGATCGTGCCGGCGTTGTTGATGAGGATGTCGATGAGCGGCTGCTCTTTTTTGACCTTGCCGATGAACTCGTAGAGCGCCTCGCGGTTTCCGAAATCGCACGCATAACTCCAGAACCGCCGCCCCGCTGTGACGACAGCCTTTTCCGTTTCGCTGCCCGGTTCGAGAGTCGCGCTCACGCCGATGATGTCCGCGCCTGCCTCAGCGAGCGCGACGGCCATCGCCTGGCCGATCCCGCGCTTGCAGCCGGTGACGAGTGCGATTTTTCCGTCGAGGCGAAATTGATCGAGAATGTTGCTCATGAGTTTTGTTGTGATGAAAAGTCGGTTGTAGTCGCAGCGTTAAAGCAATTTAGTCAGGTCGTCGGAGGTCAATTCAGCCTGGCGCAGAATTGCCCGAAGCGTTCCTCGGTCAATCTGAGAGTGGTTGGGCACAACGGTTTGCGCAAAAGGCGAATCCCGTCGCATGTTGATGTGGCTTCCGTGTTGACGGCGAACGGTGAATCCAATTTTTGAAGCGCTCGCACAACGTCGGAACCGGAAACCTGCGGCAGCTTGCTCATACCGCCAGGAGCAGAGCATCGAAATGCTCTTCTGGCACCGGGAGGCCGTCATCCTGGAGCGCGAGAATGTAACCCTCGATTGCCTCGCGAATGTTTGCGACAGCGGCTTCGCGGCTTTCACCTTGTGAGATGCAGCCGGGCAGACTCGGGCATTCGGCCACCCAAAAGCCGTCTTCGCCGGGATAGATGATTACCTGTCGCATGGTGAGAGGATACCGTCGGTGGAGGGAAATCTCAACGCTCATCTCTGCAGCTTCACCGCAGCGCCGCCATCGTCACCGGGTCCATGTCCTCGAACGCCTGGTTCTCGCCGCCCATTCCCCAGTAAAAAGTGCATCTTCTTGCGGTTGAGTCGCTCAATTGAACGAAAGGGTTTAAGCCGCGCCGTGTCGCGTAATCCGGTCATGCTCCTCCGGTTCAATGTCCGGAACCTTGGAGAGCACGCGGTCGAAATTCTCGCGACTGCCACGTGCGGCACGCTCGCGGATGTAGCTGTCCGCATCGAGGACGGCGACCTTCTCGGCAAGTGCCGTCGCAATGAATTGGTCGAGCGGAACACCGTCGTCCTGCGCGAGCGATTGCGCGCGGCGGCGAAGTGATTCCGGGATGTTGACGTTCAGCGAACTCATGGTGTGGAAAGAATACCCAGAAAATTGTCCGGTGTCACCGCGCGAATTCCGAGGGTGTCCACGCCCTGAAAGTCCCGCGTATTGTGAGTGACGATGAAAGAGGCGCTGCCCGCCAAAGCAAGTTCGAGAATCAAATCGTCCTTGGGATCGGGCAGATGCGGTCGCCAGAGAAAATGAATCCGGCACTCGATGCACTCGGACAGGAGGTAGTCGAGGAAGTCGTCAATGTCCTGTTCGGTATAGCCCGGAAGCAGCCCCGGGCGGCGAAAAACATCCTCGTACTCGAGACAAAGCGGCGGCGAGATGATGGGCTGGAATTGAGGCGATCCAATCTGCTGTACAAGCTGGAAGGAGGCTCCTCGACGGGAACGCAATGCAGAAATTAGGACGTTCGTATCAATGACAATGCGCACGAACTCGAGGCTAGCGGCTTCATTTTTCCATGCAAGTTGGGAAGCCGCCGGGCTGCTTCACAGCCCTCACCGCAGCGCCGCCATCGTCACCGGATCCATGTCCTCGAACGCCTGGTTCTCGCCGCCCATTCCCCAGCAAAACGTGTAGCGGCCCGTGCCTGCGCCGGTATGGATCGACCAGCTTGGCGAGATCACGGCCTGCCGGTTGCCGATCACGAGATGCCGCGTCTCATCGGGCAGGCCCATGAAGTGCATGACGCGCGTCTCGGGTTTCATCGCGAAGTAGAGATAGACCTCCGAACGCCGCGTGTGTGTGTGGCAGGGCATCGTGTTCCAGACGCTCCCCTCGGCAAGCTCCGTGAAACCCATCACAAGCTGGCAGCTCGGGATGCCGTGCGGGTGGATGTATTTGTAAATCGTCCGCACGTTGCAGTCGGCCACGGTGCCGAGATTCACGGCTTCCGCATCGGCCTTCTTCGCGTGCTGGGTGGGATGCGTCGTGTGTGCCGGATAGCTCAGCAAATAAAAGGCCGCCGGGTCTGCCGCGTCCGCGCTCTCGAAACGAATCGCGCGGCTGCCGCGCCCGATGTAAAGCCCGTCGAGCGCGCCCATCTCGAATGCTTTTCCATCCACGCTCACGCGGCCAGCGCCGCCGATGTTCAGCACGCCGAGTTCGCGGCGCTCGCAAAAATACTCGGCGCGCAATTCATCGGCAGTGCTCAACTCCAGCGCGCCGCCGGTCGGCACCGCCGAACCGATCACCGCGCGATCGACATCGGAATAAAGCAGTTCGATTTCACCCGGCACGAACTGGTTCACGAGAAAAGTGTCGCGCAATTCTGCGGTGGTCATCTGACGGTAGCGGACGGGATCGGCGGTAAAGGAAGTTTTCATTTTTAGCAGTGAGATTTAGGAAAGCTCTATTTCGGGCCGCTGTCGAGCACCGGCCCAGTTCCGAGGTCGTCCGGTCCGGGTTGTTTGAATTCCCGAATCCAAATGCTCCGATAGCGCACGGGGTTGTTGTGATCCTGCAACTTGATCGGGCCTTTCTCGGGATGCAGATGATACCTGCCGACGTTGCGGTGCGCCATGTCACCGATGAGCGCAACGTGATTCTGCGTCAGCACGCCGTTGTGCAGCACGGTTACAAAAGCGGGCTTCTCCAGCTTCCCGTCCTTGAAACGCGGCCCTGCAAAAATGATGTCGTAAGTCTGCCATTCGCCCGGCTTCCGGCACGCGTTCACCAGCGGCGGCATGTAGCTGTAAATCGCGGAGGCCTGCCCATCGGGGTAGGTCGGGTTGTCGTAGTTGTCGAGCACCTGGATTTCGTACCGGCCAAAAAAGAAAATGCCGCTGTTGCCGCGCTTCTGGCCGCGGCCTTCCGCCGGGACGGGCGCCGCGTATTCGACATGAAGCTGCATGTCGGGACCGAATTCGTCGCGCGTGAAAATGTCGCCGCCGCCCACAGTCGCAATGCCGTTCTCGACTTTCCACTTCGCCGGCCCGCCGTTCTTGTCGCGCCACTTCGAGAGATCGGTTCCGTCGAAAAGCACGACTGCGTCGCCCGGCGCGGTGCCGGCCCTTTCTTGTGTCGCCGGCTCACCGGGCGTGACGATTTTCGGCTGTGGTCGCGTGCCGTCGTGAACGTGCCACACGGTGCCGGGAATCAGCGGCGTGTCCTGGTAGCCGTCCACAGGTGGCGCGGCTTGATCGGCTGCAAAGGCAGAGTTGGCCAGCAGCGCCGCCGAAAACAAAAAGAGGAGGCGAGACAAAGATTTCATACAGATTTCTCTAAACCGGGCGGCGATCGAAACCAAGCACTCATCGCATTTCCGCGCCGCTATCTCGACCGCTTTCCGATGAGCTTTCGCCATTTCACCTGATCCTTTCCGATCAAACTCTCCGGCTGGCTTGTGTAGAAGTCGTAGCCAAAGTGGTTGGTCTTCCACATTTCCTCGAAGGAATCGTAGATGATCCCGTCCTGCGCACCGGCGAAAATGGGCCGGTTGGTGGCGATGTCGTAAAAGCGCGCCCAGGTACAGTTTCGTCGCCGTCCGATCCTGTTCGAAGAAGCTGCGGCCATCGCGCTGGGTGGCGCGCAGTCCCGTGAACTTCGAGCGCTCAAACCAGGCGAGGGCGTCCTCGATGGCTTTCACAATCTCAGGCGACGGATTCGGGATTTGCATGAGGAACTTGACGACTCCGACGCTCTCGCCGCCGCTGAGTGAGGCCGGTTCTTTGAGCCGTGCATCGCAGGGAGCGAGCGAAAGCGGATCGTGCTGGGCGCACCAGACCGTGCGTCGATCGTGTTGCAGGACTTGTGTGTCGAGGATGCACTGCAAGCCTGCGGCAACAGCTTTGCGCGCTTTCGAGCGGCGGTTGTCATCGACAAACGAGAACTCCGGTTTGTTGTCGGCGATGTCGCGGAGAAGTTCGAGCACATGCCTCATCGCATTGTCGTTGAAGGTGATCGCGTCGTGGTAGCCGCCTTCGAGCGGATAGACCTGCGGCCAGCCGCCGTTGGGATATTGCGCATCGAAGATGTAATCGAGACCCTTGCTGAATGCGCTTCGGAACTCCTCCCGCTTCGTCGCCCGGTGAACGCCCGCAAGCAGCATTAGTTCGTCGGTTGTCGCGCGGTTGTCGAATGTGCCGACGTAGTGCCATCCCTCATTCTCCGAGTTTTGCGACGACCAGTGCGTTCCCGGCTTGCGGGGGCCTTTTTCGAACGACACCTTTTTTGACCATCCGCCGCTTGGGGTTTGAAAAGAAACCACCGCTTCCGCGAGTTCCTGCGCCTCGGGGGAGCCGAACCAGTCGGATGAAACTTTCGCGGACAGTTTGTAATCGCCGCCCGGTTGAAGGCGGATCGGTCCGGGCAGGTTGTGTTCTTTCACCTCGGCTTCGAGCGCGGCTTTGTCGGCATGCAGATGATCGGCGGAGCGCTGGAGATAATCCCACCACGCCTGCTGCGCCGGCTGGGGCAGCGCCGATATATTCTCCGCGGACAATCCTTTGTTCGGGTCCCATCCGAGGACTCTCTGCGGTGTCAATGCACCCGCTTCGGCGTCGGTCAGTTGTCGCGACCACGGGACTCGCGCGGAGGGGTTCGCGCCCGGCCCGGCGCTCTGATGCTCGGCGAATCGAGCCGTCTTCTCGCGCTCGGGATCGTTCCAGTTGTGCCAGCCTTCGGGGCGGATTTCCGCGGGCATTTCCGTGTTCAAAAAAGTCACACTCGCAAACGGCCTCCACGGCCGGCCGAGATAGATCTTCCAGTCTCCGGGGGCGGTCGTGATCTTGCAGTTCGCAAACACGAACCCGTGGGCATGATCTTCCGGCGTCGATGCGGCCGTGATGTAGCCGTTGTCGAGGCAGTGGATTTCGCAACGCTCAAAAAAAGCGGTCGCCCCGCCGAAGATGAAATCCACATGGCCGGCGACAAAGCACTCTTCGAAATACTGGCGGCCCGATTGTAACAGCACGGTGTCCTGCCAGCCGAGGAACCGGCATTTGCGAAAGACAGCCCGATTGATCGAGACGCTGACCGCAAGCGCCTGGCTGCGCTTGCCGTGCGAGTTTTCGAACGTGATGTTTTCAGCGAAAAAATTCCGCGCGGAAATACTGACGCTTGCCGAGCGGAAAGTGCCGATCTTTTGGCCACCTGCTTCAAGCGTGTCCGCGCAATCGTCGAAAGTCAGGATCGTTTTCACAGCCTCCTCGCCTTCGAGTTTGATCGGAGTCGTCCCCGCCGGAATCGTGATCTTCTCCTTGTAAACGCCCGGCTTGATGTGAATCAGATACAGCTTCTGTTTGTCGGCCGGTGTGGAGTTGACGGCTTCCTGCACGGTCTTGAAATTGCCGCTTCCGTCCGCAGCGACGATCGCATCGGGTTTGCCCGAAGTGTTCGCATTGCACGGCAGGAAAATCGACAACAGCGCACCCACAGTCGTCAGGCGGAGCTTGTGGTTCCGAGTTTTGAGCACTACGGGAATTTCGAGGAAAGGATTCATGGAGGGTGAGGGACAATTTAACCGGCGATCATGTAAAACTCTGAAATCTTTTGCAATTTCTGTGCGCATCTGCTTTATCGCGTGCAGACACCGGCGGAAACCAATCGCACCCTCTTGTTCCCCTGTGAGCTTCAGTCGGGCAACAGCACGGCCCCGCCTCCGTGAGTCCCGGCATGGTTCAGGTCGTGCCGTCGATCGGAACGCGTCGGATTCGCCTGTTGTCATTTTGAATTACCTTCCGATAATCTGACCTCCGATGACACCGATCGCGCGAATCAAAGCTTGTCTTCTTGTCGGTTTCTTGTGGCTTGTACCTGCCGGAGTTCCCACTGCGTCCAGCTCCGCGCCGGGCGCGGTGCAGGACTTTGTGCCTGCCGGCAAGTTTGGCCGCCGGATTTACCGGCCCATGCGGCCGACCTACATTACGATTCACTCGACGGAGAACCGCGCCCGGAGCGCCGATGCCAGGCGGCACGCCGAGGGGATGAGAAACGGCGCGTTCCGCGGGCGGCATAACGCGATCGGTTATCTCGCATGGCACTTTACTGTCGATGATCATTCGATCTACCAAAGCCTCCCGACCAACATCCGCGGGGAGCACGCCGACTATGACGGGCCGGGAAACCGCACCTCGATCGGGATTGAAATGTGCCAGAACAGAGGTAATAACCACGCGGCTACCATCGACCGCACAGCGCGACTCACTGCCTGGCTTATGCGTGAATACGGGATTCCGATCCGCCATGTTGTTCCTCACATGCACTGGCGGATGATCCGACATAGCGACCACAAGGATCTCGGCTACAAGAAGTGCCCTGAGATTCTGCTCGATCGCGGCCAACTGGGTGCCAGGTGGTCCGCCTTTCTCCGGAAGGTCGAAAAATACCGGCGTGCCCTTTAACCAATACACTTATGGATAACAACTCACTAAAGACAGGTAACTTCACACTTCCCGGCGAAGCCGGTTACGAGGATTTAACATTGGAGCTGGCGAGACGATGGGGAGCCGACACGATTCGCGATAGTGATGGAACTGTCCTCTCCGATCGCATCACCTCCTCCGGCTACGACATCTACTCGACCCTCTGCCTCGTGCGCT
Organism: uncultured Verrucomicrobiae bacterium; assembly: GCA_963751395.1. Taxonomy (GTDB): domain Bacteria; phylum Verrucomicrobiota; class Verrucomicrobiia; order Chthoniobacterales; family Chthoniobacteraceae; genus CAVVUC01. The sequence continues at coordinate 626,528 of CAVVUC010000003.1, forward strand.
CCGACAATGCATGGGCCAGGGCGAACATGGACAAACTTCAGCAGAATTTCCTGATGAGTTTTCCGGTGATAGCCGAAGGCTCCACGGTTACGATGGATCCTCTCGCCGGTTACTTCCGGGAGCAGTTCGCTCTTAATGACTCAACGGAGGCGATGGAATGGTGGCAGGTGCATGACCGGACAACAGGAGCGGAAGTCCCGGCGGCGCAATGGCATTGTGAGAACGGCATTGTCACCATTACCGACGCGACCCAGTGGCACAAATACACCGTGAACTTTCTTGTCAGCCGGCTGTGGGAGGAGATCTCGATGTATAACCACATCACCAATAACTGGGGGGATCGCGAGCATCTCATGGCAATCGAGCCGCGGTATCCAGAGACCCAGGAGTTCATCCTTGCTTACCTCGAGAAGTGGCTCAAGGAGCACCCTCATACGAGCGTGGTTCGCTTCACCTCGATGTTCTACAACTTCACCTGGTTCTGGGGTGACGACTTGAATCTTAGATACATCTACTCGGACTGGGGCGACTATGCCATGACAGTCAATCCGCTTGCGCTTGCGGAGTTTGAGAAGGCCAAAGGTTACCGGCTAACTTCCGAGGATTTCGTCAACAAAGGATTGTATAACTGCACCCACAACGCCCCCTCGGTCCGATACCGGGACTGGATGGATTTCATCAACAGCTTCGTTGTCTCGTTTGGAAGTAAATGCGTCGAGTTGGTGCATCAATACGGCAAGAAGGCCTATGTGTTCTACGACGATCACTGGATCGGCGTGGAGCCTTATGGCGAGCGATTCAAAGACTTCGGCTTTGATGGAATCATCAAGTGTGTCTTCAACGGCTTTGAGGCGAGGAAGTGCGCCGGAGTGAAGGGAGTGAAAACCCATGAACTGCGATTGCATCCGTATCTTTTCCCGACGGGACTTAAAGGCGAACCTACTTTCAAGGAGGGCGGCAACCCGGCCCTTGATGCCAAGAACTTCTGGGTCAACATCCGCCGGGCGCTTCTTCGTGAGCCCGTGGACCGGATCGGTCTGGGTGGTTACCTTCACCTGGTCGAGCCTTATCCCGACTTCGTGGACTACATCGAGGGGCTTACTCAGGAATTCCGGCTGCTCAAGCAATTCCATGACAACGACAAGCCTTATACCGCGCCGTTCAAGGTGGGAGTCCTCACCGCATGGGGCAGGCTGCGCTCCTGGATTTGCAGCGGCCACATGACGCCTGGTTTGGAACTGAACGAGTTGATCGAGTCACTTGCGGGTCTTCCGTTCGACGTGGAGTTCATCAGCTTCGACGACCTTCTCGACAAGGGGATTCCCGGCGACGTGAAGGTGATCATCAACGCAGGAAGAACTGGCAGCGCATGGAGCGGTGGCGATAACTGGAGCAACGTGAAGGTCGTGGAAGCGATAACCAAGTGGGTTGCCGAAGGAGGCGGTTTCGTCGGTGTCGCCGAACCTTCAGCCGCCCCTCATGGCAGCCAGCACTTCCAGCTCGCTCACGTTCTAGGCGTCGATCGGGACACCGGCCTGCGAACTGCGTTGTGCAAGTATGCCTACAAGAAGGCCACGGAACCGCATTACATCACGAGGGACTTGCCCGCCGCTCCGGATTTTGGAAAAGACGTCGATGGCATTTTTGTTCTGCGCCGTGACACAAATGTGCTGGCGGACAAGGACGGCTCGCCCACCATTGCGACTCATTCGTTTGCAAAGGGCAGGGGAGTTTACTTCTCAGGACATCGCTTTACGCCGGAGAATGTCCGGCTCCTGCACCGCACGCTTTATTGGGCCTCGGGTAGTGAGGGGTTTGTTCCCTGGACTTCCAGCAACATTTACACAGAGTGCGCCTATTACCCGAACCACCGCAAACTGGTGGTCATCAACAACAGCGGGGTGGCGCAGGAGACCAATGCGTTCGACGCGAGCCAGCAAAGCATCCCGATAAGTCTGGAGCCGCACGGGATCCAGATCCTCGACCGCTAAGTCTGAATTCCATGACTGCACGCCTGGACTTGCTTTTAGTGTGGGCGTTGCTTGTCGCGATGCGATTGCCATTGGAAGCGGGAGAACAGTCAACCCAGAAGCCTGATTTGCCATACCGTGTCGGGGAGGAGCTTTATCGTGATGATTTCACTGACGGCTTGCGACAATGGTTTGTGGAGTTGGAGAAGGACGGAATCGTTGAAGCAAAGGATGGGGAACTCGTGATCGATGTCCCTGCAGGATGCACCGTCTGGTTCAAGCCGCTAATCGAAGGCCCTGTGACGATCACTTACGAAGCCAAGGTGGTTTCTGCGGGAGGTGCCAATGATCGCGTGAGCGATCTCAACTGCTTCTGGATGGCTCGGGACAGTCGCAATGACAAAGACCTCCTGAGTTACAAGCGGAGTGGCAAGTTCGCTGATTACAATCAACTGCGCTGCTATTATGTGGGGCTCGGCGGCAATGGCAACACCACCACCCGCTTCCGGCGTTATATCGGTGACGCCAGGTTGCGTCCCTTGTTGCCAGAGCATGATCTAAGTGGGCCGAAAGACTTGATAACTCCCAACGTCTCGCAATCGCTTCGTCTCATTGCATTCAAATCGCTGATCCAGTTTTACCGTGACGACCGGCTTCTGTTCACGATGAACGATCCGGAGCCTTACACGAGCGGTTGGTTCGGATTCCGAACCGTGGCCAATCACATGACGATCCGGCATTTCCGAGTTCACCGGCTTGAGCACAACGCGACGCCGTGAGCTGAGTCGAGTCAATCGGACAGGGGCTTCCCTGAAGGTTTGTATCCTGGATTGTCCTCGGGCATTGCGGCTTCGACAGTCTTGCGCCAATCGTGAAGTTCATCTCGCAGTGTCGCAGCTTTGTCGGGCAGTTGGGTTGCGAGATCGGTTGTTTCGCCGGGGTCATCCTTCAAGTTGAATAACTCGATGCGCATGTCTTCGAACCACTCGATGAGTTTGTAGTCGCCTGCGCGCACTGCGGCTCCCGGCGCACTGCCTTGGTTGCTGTAATGAGGGTAATGCCAGAACAACGAACGACCTGGCAGCGCGCCTTGTTTTAGCAGTGGGACAAGACTTACGCCGTCCATGTGCTGCTGCGCGCTCGCGGGCAGCCCGGCCATTTCGAGCAAGGTCGGATAGTAATCCGTGCTCGTCACCGGCGCATCGCAGACGCCGCCGGGTTGGGTTACCCCTGGCCAGAGAACGATGAGAGGTTCGCGGATGCCGCCTTCGTATAGCCAGCCCTTGCCGGCGCGAAGCGGGGCATTCGAGGTTGGTGAGCCTTCCGCTGTGGACAGCCCGCCATTGTCCGAGGTGAAGATAACGACGGTGTTGCTCTCGATGCCCAACTCTTTGAGCTTGGTCAAAACGCGTCCCACACTTTCGTCGAGGCTTTCCACCATCGCGGCATAGACAGGATGGTTTTGGATCAAGCGCACGCGCACAACGCCTTCTTTCCCAAAGTCAGGCCCGCCGGGTGGCTGTATCTTCGCGAGCCTGGCCATGGATTTGTCGATTGCCCCGGCTTTTGCCTGCAAAGGCGTATGCACGGCATAATGCGAGAGGTAGAGCAGGAAGGGTTTGTCCTTCGACGACTCGATGAACTTCAACGCCTCGTCGGTAAGCCGGTCATTGAGGTATTCGCCTTTCGGTCCGTCGGGCAGATTCGGGAGGCGGTAAGGACTGAAATACGAGGGTGGATGGCCGGCTTCGCACCCGCCGATGTTCAGATCGAACCCCTGCCGTTCCGGCAAAAAGCCCGCGCCTCCGAGATGCCATTTGCCGATGAACGCTGTGCGGAAGCCCGCCTCCCGAAGAGCCTTGGCAAAAGTGACTTCTTCCAGCGGAAGGTGTTGAACGATGGCCGGGCTCTTGAGTTTCTGGCTGGCGCGAACGGGCTGGCCCGGCAGCCAGTCGGTCAAATGCAACCGCGCTGGATACTTCCCTGTGAGAATGCTTGCGCGGGTGGGAGAGCAGACAGGGCAGGCGGCGTAGGCATTGGTGAAACGGGTGCCGCTTGCCGCGAGCTTGTCGAGGTTTGGCGTTTCGTAAAAGGAACTGCCGTAACAACCCAGATCGCGCCAGCCTAGGTCATCGGCCAGAATGAAAATGAGGTTGGGCTTCTTTTGCGCTGGTTCCGCACAGGCGATGGAGACCAGGCCAAGCAGCAGTGTCAGGATTTTCTGTTTCATAGGGAGGTTTGGAGAATAAACGGCAAGGTAGGGTCTTCCCCCATAGCTAAATCATGCATCCACACGATTGAGGCGTTATATGCAATCTGATACCTGTAGTTGGCTTGCAGGGCAACACCCGGCAAGCGAAATCATGGTAGAACAGGGACTTCACAAAAAACTAGCCAGGGCCGATTACAAACGGAGAGCAGATCGAGAACAGGCGAAGCAACAATCGCAAGCAGGCAGTTTCGCGAAAGCGAGCGTCAGATTCGCAAGCTTGTTTTCGGTATCACTCTTTGCGGGCATTTTGTTTGGAGCCACCTGCAGTTTCGAACTTGGCTCGACGGCCGCGACGGACCCCGCTTACATCGTACAGTTGAAGTATATGATCCGGGGCTTCAACCGATTGATGCCCGTGATGGGAGCCATCTGTCTTGCGACGACGATCGGCTCGGCATTGGTGGCAGGAGCACGCAAGAGTTTCTACCTCCAGATCGGCGCGATCGTTTGTCTTGCAGCGACCGGGACCGTATCCGGCTTCCTGTGCTCCCCGATCGACGTTCAAATAATGGACTGGAACACCCAGGCTTCGCCGGCCGAGTGGGCTGTTTGCAGGGAACAATGGTGGCTGTGGCATCTCGTACGGATGACGTTTGCACTGGCGGCCCTGGCCTTGTTGATTCTGACTTTGATGACTCGCCGCGGTTCGACCCGCCCGGCAAGGCTCGACCCGCTCTAACTTCGCACTTGCCCTCTCGCGGGCAGCCCGTCTCCGAGCCTGCTTCTTCAAGAACCGGGCGTGGAGGAAAACTTAACGCTCCGGATGGCCTCTTCGGCCGAGGGAATGGAATCCGGGTGGCTTACGCAAAGATGCGAGTCCCGCAACAGACCGTCGTGCAGGCGGTAAATCCAGCCATGCACAGCCAGCTTCTGGCCGCGTGCCCAGGCGCTGCGGACGATGGTCGTGTTGGAAACATTGACGACCTGCTCGATGATGTTGAGTTCGCACAAGCGGTCGAACCGCGCCTCTTCCTCGGAGATCGCGTGGAGCAGGTCGCGATGATGGTGAAAAACATCGCGGATGTGGCGCAGCCAGTTGTCGATCAACCCGAGGGCGTGGTCCTGCATCGCGGCCCGCACGCCGCCGCAACCGTAATGACCGCAGACGATGACGTGCTCGACCTTCAGGATCTCAACGGCATATTGGAGCGCGGACAGGCAGTTGAAGTCGGTATGCACCACGATGTTTGCGACATTGCGATGGACAAACATCTCGCCCGGAAGGAGTCCGACGATCTCATTCGCGGGCACGCGGCTGTCGGAGCACCCGATCCACATATAATCAGGCGCCTGCTGGCGCGAAAGCGTTTCAAAGAACCCGGGATTGCGGTTGCGTGTGGCTTCGGCCCAGCGCCGGTTCTTTTCAAGGAGTATCTTCAAATTCGGCATGTCAATTAAAGGTGCTGGCCGTTGACGTTTAGAAATGGGGGCAGGTCGCGCATCAGCGAGGCGAAGGTTTCCAGGTTCACCTGCTGCTGGCCGTCGCTCAGTGCCTCCGCCGGATGCGGATGCACTTCGATCAGCAAACCATCCGCGCCCATCGCCACCGCGCCCCGGCACAGGATACTCACGAGATCGGCGCGACCGCATCCCTGGCTCGGATCGACGATCACCGGCAGGTGCGATTCGTTTTTTGCAATTGCGACGGCGGCGAGATCGAGCGTGTTGCGAGTGTAGGTCTCGAAGGTCCGGATGCCCCGCTCGCAGAAAAGCACGTTGGGATTTCCGTGAGACAAGATGTATTCGGCGGCAAGCAGCCATTCCTCGATCCGCTCGCTCATGCCGCGCTTGAGCAGGATGGGCTTCATCGTTTTTGCGCAGTCGATGAGGAGCCGGAAGTTCTGCGAGTTGCGCGCTCCGATCTGCAGGATGTCCGCTGTTTCTGCGACCATGCCCGACATCCGCTTCGCTCAACACTTCCGTGATGATCTTCAATCCGGTCTCTTTCTTTGCCAGGCGCAATAGCCGCAGGCCCTCCTTGCCAAGGCCCTGAAACTCATACGGCGAGGTGCGCGGCTTGTAGGCGCCACCGCGCAGAATTTTCGCGCCGGCCGCCTTCACCGCGCGCGCCGTGGAGATCAACTGCTCCTCCGACTCGACCGAGCAAGGCCCCGCCATCACGACGAACTCCGGCCCGCCAATCGCGACGCCATCGACATTCACGATCGTGTTCTGCGGATGTGATTCGCGGCTCACGAGCTGGTAGCGTTTCTGCACCGGCATCACCTTCTCGACCTGCGGCAGCACGTTGAGCGAGATGAGCGTGTGATGCGTCCGCTCGTCGCCGATGGCGGCAATCACAGTCTGGTGCGTGCCGAAAATCGGACGCGGGTCGTAGCCGAGCTTCGCAACCTCGGCGATGACCTCATCGACTTTGTTGCGCGGGGTGTTGGGGCGGAGGACGATGATCATGGAGGGAAATTTAAGATTTCAGATTTTGGGATTTAAGATTTAAGTAATTTGGCGTGCGAACTGCGAAACAGTAAACCATCGCAGCAACAATCCTTAAATCCCAAATTCTTCCCATGGCAGATTTCACAGCAGGCGGCATCTCTGCGTTACCCAAAACCGCGCGGTCGATCGGCGACCGCGCCATCGACGAGCGCATTCGCGACCTGGTTGACGACTGGGGCTGCGGACCCTCGTGCGAACTCGTGCAGGAAATGATCATCACCGCTCTCAAGATGGGGCGCGACAACCTCAGCACCGCCGACCTGAAGCTGTTCAACCGCGCATTCAAGGAACTCCGCTACGCCGCGCGCGTCTTCGCCCCGTATGCGCATTTGAAAAAAGTCGTCGTTTTCGGCTCCGCGCGCACTCCCGAGAACGAGCCGGCGTTTGCCGCCGCCGAACAATTCGCGCGGAAAATGCGCGAGCACAACTACATGATCATCACCGGCGGCGGCGACGGCATCATGGGCGCGGCCCAGCGCGGGGCGGGGCGCGAGCACAGCTTCGGCCTGAACATCCGCCTGCCCTTCGAGCAGCGCGCCAACGAGACAATCCACGGCGACCCGAAGCTCATCAACTTCAACTATTTCTTCACCCGGAAACTCAACTTCGTGAAGGAAACCCACGCCGTCACGCTTTTCCCCGGCGGCTTCGGCACGCTCGACGAAGGCTTCGAGGTGCTCACCCTCATGCAGACCGGCAAGGCGCGCATCATTCCGCTCGTGCTCGTCGATCGTCCCGGCGGCACGCATTGGAAGACGTTCATGGGCTTTCTCCACGACTATCTGCTGAAGGCGGGACTCGTCTCGGAGGATGACTTCAAACTCTTCACCATCACCGACAACGTGGACACCGCGGTCGCGGAGATTCTGCGTTTCTACAAAAACTTCCGCTCCTTCCGCTGGGTCGGCAGCCGCATGGTGATTCGCATACACAACCCGCTCACAGCCACGGCGGTGCGCGATTTGAACCTGCGCTTCACCGACATCCTTGCCGGCAGCGAGATCGAGCAAGGCCCGGCGCTCGCCGCCGAGCAAAACGAGCCGGAGCTGGCCGCGCTGCCCCGCTTGATCCTCAAACCGCTTCGCACCAACTTCGGGCGGCTGCGTCAATTGATCGACGCGGTGAACGACTCTGATACGGAGGGTGACTCTTCAGCGGGTTGAATGATGCGCCTTTCGAAGAACGCTTCTCACGCAGTCATTTGGGCCTGGCGGGATTGATTCTTAACACGACACAACTCACTAACGCCTAACCGCGCCACGCTCTGCCTGTGGCTGATTTTGCTTGCCCTCGTTGCGAAACTGCCGGTTTCGCAACGCGCCTGCCGGTGCGACTTCGTTGCGAGTTTTGAGGCGGGCTGCATGAAAAAGAAGTCATGGTGAGCGGAGTGGGGCAGAGCGGAACGCAGCCGAACCATCTCTGATTTTGTCCGCGAGCCCCTTCCGCCTGCGGAAAGATCAGTGATCCTTCGGCTTCGCTCAGGATGACGGTGTTCTTGGAACTTGTCCCGGAGTTGCGCTGCGAACGAGCCGTCAAATCGCTCCGGCCACAGATGCGGATCACACTCCATCTGAAAACTCCCAATGGAGTCATCCCGAGCGCAGCGAAGGACCCCGCAAACTACGAACCGTTGTCATTGTTCGTGGGATGCTTCGTTCCTCAGCATGACACGACCGAGAGCGGCAACGACTCCTGGCAACTGCGCTAAACAAACTTCCCCGGATTCAAAATCCCCTTCGGATCGAGCGCGGCTTTGAGCGTGGCGTGAAGGTTCCGGCTCACCTTTGAAGTCGCCAGCGGCCACCAGCGCAGTTTCGCGAGGCCGATGCCGTGCTCGCCGGAGATGACGCCGCCCCACGCGAGCACTTGTTTGAACAATTCGTCGAGCGCCTTCTCGACGGTGCGATGCACGACGCGGTCGGTGTGGTAGTTCGCGGCCATGAGATTGACGTGGATGTTGCCGTCGCCCGCGTGGCCGAAGCACGCGATCGGGTAGCCGCATTTCTTGCTGAGGCGCTCGCAGAACTCCACCAGATCGACAAGCCGTCCGCGCGGCACGGCGATGTCCTCGTTGAGCTTGGTGAGGCCGGTGCCTTTCAGCGACGTGGAAAAGTCGCGGCGCAATTCCCAAAGCGACTCGCACGCTTCCTCGCCGATCGCGGTCCGGATGCTCACCGCTTTCAAACCGCCCAGCAGCTTCTTCAGCTCGGCCAGCTCGGAGCGGACGGATTTCTCCTGTCCGTCGAGGTCGATGAGCAGATGAGCGCTCCCGCTCGGGGCGAAGCCTTTGCCGCGAAATTTTCGTGCGGATTCAAGCGTGAAGGCGTCGGCGATCTCGAGCGCGGACGGCAAGAAACCGGCGCGGAAAATTTCCTGCACGGCGTTGGCCGACTCGCGGAACTTCGCGAAGCTCACCGAGAGCGTCGCGCGCGCAGGCGGCAGCGGGAGCAGGCGCAGCGTGGCTTCGGTGACGATGCCGAGCAATCCCTCCGAGCCGACGAACATGCCGATCAGGTCGAAGCCCGTCTTGTTTTTGTGGGTGCGCCCGCCGGTGCGGAGGACATCGCCGTTGGCGAGCACGACCTCCAAGCCAAGGATGTAAGGCCGTGTGACGCCGTATTTCAGGCAGCGCGGGCCGCCGGCGTTCGTGGCAATGTTTCCGCCAATGGTGCATTCCTTCAGGCTCGCAGGATCGGGCGGATAAAACAGGCCGTGTTTGCGCGCCTCGGCTTGCAGAACGCCGGTGATCACGCCGGACTCGACGACCGCGACGGAATCCGCCGCGTGGATTTCCTTGATGCGCGTCATCTTCGCAAGCGAGAGCACGATGCCGCCGCGCGTGGGCACGCAACCGCCGACGTAGCCGATCCCGCCGCCGCGCGCGGTGACCGGCACGTTGTTGCGGCTCGCGAATTTCATCAGGCGGCTGACCTGTTCCGTCGATTCAGCGAACACGACAACCTCCGGCAGGCTACTCGCGAACCATTTGTCGCGGCTGTGCGTGTCGATTGTCTCCGCATCGTTTCGGACGGCGTTCGAGCCGAGCAGTTTGGTGAGTTTTTGTTTAAGCGAAGCGCTCATGGCAGACACGATAAGGAGTGACGCTGCTGTTTTGAAGCGGCATTTCTCCATCGCGAGTTTTTTGGAAAAATCTCGACCCGCGATTCTTCGTGGCACAAGTTTTCGCATGATCATCAAACCAAAGATTCGCGGATTCATCTGCGTGACCGCGCACCCCGCCGGTTGCGCCGCGCACGTGCAGGAGCAGGTCGATTACGTCCGGCGGCAGGGCCCGATCGGACAATGCCCGAAACGCGTGCTCGTCATCGGCGCTTCGACCGGCTACGGGCTGGCCTCGCGCATCGTCCCTGCATTCGCGGGAAACGCCGCGACCATCGGCGTGTTCTTCGAGCGGCCTTCGGAAAGCGGCAAACCCGCGAGCCCCGGCTGGTATAACTCCGCCGCCTTCGAGAAAGCCGCGCACGCCGCCGGCCTGTATGCGAAGAGCATCAACGGCGACGCCTTTTCCGACGAGATCAAACAGCAGACCATCGATCTCATCAAAGCCGACCTCGGCCAGATCGACATGGTTGTTTACAGCCTCGCTTCGCCGCGCCGCACGCATCCAAAAACCGGCGTCACCGCCAAGTCCACGCTCAAGCCGCTCGGCGCTTCGTTCACGGCGAAAACCGTGGACACCGACAAAGGTGTCGTCACGGACATCACCATCGAACCGGCGAATGAACAGGAAATCGCCGACACCGTCGCGGTGATGGGCGGAGAGGACTGGCGGATGTGGATCGAGGAACTCGAAGCCGCGAACGTGCTCGCGCCGGGATTTACGACCGTGGCGTATTCCTACATCGGGCCGGATCTCACGTGGGCGATTTATCGCAATGGCACCATCGGGCGCGCGAAGGAAGATTTGGAAGCGACGGCGGAACAGCTCAACGCCCATCTTTCAGCGCGGGAAGGCCGCGCGTTCGTCTCGATCAACAAAGCGCTCGTCACGCAAGCCAGCTCGGCGATTCCCGTCGTGCCGCTTTACATTTCCCTGCTCTACAAAGTGATGAAGGAACAGGGACTTCACGAAGGTTGCATCGAGCAGATTTACCGCATGTTCGCCACGCAGCTTTACAGCGGCGCGGTGCCGTTGCTCGACGACAAAGGCCGCATCCGCATCGACGACTGGGAAATGCGCCCCGATGTGCAACGCGCGGTCGCCACGCTCTGGCCGACCGTCAGCACGGAAAACCTCGAAGCGATCTCCGACATCAAAGGCTATCGCGCGGAGTTTTTGAAACTGTTCGGGTTCGGGCTAACCGGCGTGGATTACGAGGCGGAGGTTGATCCGAACGTGCCAATTGTAAGCTGTGAACACCTACAGCGTCATCGTGAATGAAGCGGTGTCTTTGATTTAAGTTTCTGGATTTTCAGCGATCAGGCGAAGTGTCGGCAGTCTTTCGCCAACAACTTCATCCACGATTCCGAGCCAATAGGCATCCGTAGCGTTCAGGCCATATTCGCCGCTCTGGAGCAGTCGGCAGAGCGACACAACGAAATACCACATTGGCTTCACAAGAGGTTCAGCCCGGTCACGCAACCATTGTTTAGCTTCATCCTGATTCTTCTCCGTTAATTGATAGTATTGTTCAAACTCATCGGGCTTTAGAAAAAGGATGCCGAAGGATTCTAGGTGCTCCTCCAAGGCAGCGCGATGAGGCCCGAACAAGTAATCGGTTAGACTTTTGAAGTCCAAAACGAGTTCGTCTATTCCGCCCTCCCCCAGATTCCATTTGCCCAAGTCCCTTTTTGTCTGGAGTTCAAAATCTATCAACCGTTTGAGCATCTCAGCCTCGGTTTTGACCCACGGCTCATTTTCCGGGACTTGGGCGTCTTGTTTTAAGATGATGTCAGCCATTTCCACCAAGCGCGCATGATGGAAAAATGCTCGCTGCGGTAGTTTGCCAAAATCGCTCGAGAGGCGGGTGTAAATAGCAAAGGCGAAGCATTCAAGTTCGGTAAACATGTCCCGTTCCCATTTCCCTTCCTTTGCCTGCTCACGAATTTTGTCGAACTCACCGCGAAGGTTTGCAAAATGGAATGCCATGCGTCCGAACGTGCGGCGTGCCAGTCTCAGAGCGAAGGCATCGTTGCTTTGCTTCAATGACGCGGCAAGGAGTTCTGCCCTTTCGCTCGTTATTTCCTCATCGGACATGCGCGAACCGTGGCAATGGATAGCCGCTGAAGGATAGGCGATCGCATAATCGCCAAGGGCGAGCAGGCCTGCCGCCGCGCTGTCTGCACGACTCGTGGCGACGGTGATCGTGCGACATGTGCAGCCTTCCTGATCCGGTGTGGCGAGTAGCGCACGTATTTGTTCCGCGCAGAGCGTGAAGCCGCCGCGACTATTGATATAAACTGTGATAGGCTCATCACTTTCGCCGCGGAGGCGGCAGATTTCGGGGGTTAGCCGGTGGACAAGCCGTTCATCAATGTCGCCCGTTACGAAAACAGCACGGGCTGGTTTTTCTCTGAACTCCGCAAGGGCAGGCATGGGCTTAGGCCTAACGGCGTGCTCGCAGACGCAGGGCCGCAAGGCGTCGGAGATCGTCCCATTTTGGATCGTTCTGCGAGGTAGGAACCTTCTTTAGCAATTCGGCGTAATACGCTTGAATATTTCCGCCGTAGCGAATCATTGCTTTTTGCAGATTCTGCCGAATGAGCTCTTCCGGGCTTGGTTTTGCAATCAAATCAAGTTGTGGAGAACTCATGCACACAAAGTCTCAAAATTTATTGGCTTAGTCAAATCTGCTTAATGGCAGTAAAAGCAGGTAAGGAAAAACTACAATCGCGTTAGTTGATTACCACCTTTGATCTTGAACGCGCCCGGGCAGAGCTGCTGCACCTCGCAGCCGGCGCAGTCGGGCTTGCGCGCGGTGCATCGGCGGCGGCCGTGCCAGATGAGCCAGTGACTGAAGTCGGTCCAATGCTCTTGCGGAACCAGCTTCATCAAGTCGTTCTCGATCTTCACCGGATCAGTCTGCTTCGTGAGCTTGAACCGCTGCGATAGCCGCGCGACGTGCGAGTCCACGACTACGCCTTCGCTTTCCCCAAACGCATTTCCAGGCACGACGTTGTCTGTCTAACGGCCCACGCCGTGGAGCGCGTGCAATGCCTCCATCAAGTCGGTGCCGGCTTGATTGATAGCGCTCGCCTCCAACGCCATGAACAGGCCAGCAGGCGGCGCTGAACCGAGACAACGAAGTCGAACGGGCGACGTTTGTTTCACTCAATGGTCTTTGCTGATTTGCAGCGGCATGACATCTTTGGCTGCATGAATGTCAAACGCCGCCGGACACCCCTCATCAGAATAGATGGCGCGGTAAAGGCGGATGTGCAGAAACTTCTCCCGGCAAAATGAACAACGATGAGCCACGAGTTTTTCTGACTGCTGAATGGAAACATCTGGCAATGCTGAATTACGAAATCGAACCGTCAGTTCTCGCCCCGTTCGTGCCTCCCGGAACGGAACTTGATTCATGGAACGGGAAGACGTTCGTGTCGGTTGTCGGCTTTTTGTTCCTGCGAACCCGCGTGCTTGGAATTCCGATTCCGTTTCATCAGGATTTTGAAGAGGTCAACCTTCGTTTCTATGTTCGGCGGAAAGCAAACGATGAATGGCGAAGAGGTGTTGTGTTCATCAAGGAAATTGTTCCACGCGCTGCCATCGCATTTGTCGCGCGGAAGTTTTACAACGAGCCTTACATCGCCCTTCCAATGGGGAATGAAATTGAGGTGGCGGCGGGCTGGGTGAAATCAGCGCAATACTCCTGGAACTTCAAAGGACGGTCCAATTGTTTGAAACTCATCGCGCAAGGAGAGCCGGTGCCTTTGAGCGACGGTTCGGAAGCCGGGTTTATCACCGAGCATTACTGGGGTTACAACAAGCAGCGGAACGGCTCGACGCTCGAATATCGGGTCGAGCATCCGCGCTGGCGCATTAGCGAAGCATCCGCAGCCCGGCTCGATTGTGACGTCGCCGGTCTCTATGGGGCACGATTTTGTGAGAGCCTGAATTCCAAACCGTCGTCGGCCTTTCTCGCGGAAGGCTCGGTTGTGAAGGTCCGCAAGGGTGGAAGATTGCCGGGATGAAAAAGCCCTCAACAAGTCAGCAGCCGGTCGGTTGGATTCTCTACGACGATTCCTGCGGTGTCTGCCGGAAGTGGATTCCGTTCTGGGAAAATGCGCTGCGCAGACGCGGATTCGACATCGCTCCGCTTCAGGCAGGCTGGGTTCGCGAAAGGCTTCGTGTGACCGAGAGCGAGCTCTTGCGTGATCTACGTCTGCTTCTCGCCGACGGCACGCAAGTCTGCGGGGCGGATGTTTATCGCCACGCCATGCGGAGAATCTGGTGGGCGTGGCCGGTTTACCTTTTCGCCATCACGCCGGGACTGCGGAATGTTTTCGATTGGGGCTATCGAACATTCGCCGCCAACCGCCACCGCCTTTCGTCCGCCTGCGGCCTGGATGCAAAACTTTGAGGTTCTATTTCGGCTGCGCTGGCGGCATTGGCCGGGTCTTCGAGATTGCGCAGGTTGTGTTTGCCGAAGCCGACAGCACGGAAACGAAAAAACGGCAGGCGAGGGAAGGCATGCGTGACATGGTTGAGACGAGCCTGTTGTCAGGGCCAAAAGGCGGCAAGCGAAGTTGTTTGCAGAGGCCTGGCATTGCGAGACAGGAAGCGACGGCGATCGGGAAAAGCGGGCTTTGACAGCACCGAAGATGTGCTATTTTCCCGGCGCTTATGAACCAGCCACAAATCACAGCCTATCTCAAAACGACCTGCGGATGGAGCAACGGCGTCCGTGCCGTGCTCGCGAAGTATCAACTTCCGTACACCGAAAAGGACATTATCCAGAACCCGGCGTTCCGCTGGGAGATGGAGCAGAAAAGCGGGCAGCCCCTTTCGCCCTGCGTCGAGGTCAACGGCGTCATGCTCGCCGACATCAGCGGCGATGAAGTCGAAGCTTACCTCATCAAGGAAAATCTCGCGCAGCACAACGCAGCGCCGGTTGGGGTTCCGACCAACTCCGCTTGCAGCGACGAGCAGCACGAGGCCATGCGGAGCGGACAGCAGATCAAGTTCATCAACTGAGGAAAACCGGAAACCGGAAAGCGGATCCCGGAAAGATCATTGACCCCGAGCGCTGGAATCGCGGCGACGACCAGCGCAAACACAACCGGCAGCAGCGCGGGCACGATCATTTCATGCAACGCGGCTTTGGTGACGATATCCACACAGATTCCGTAAGTGGTGAAGAACGGCGTGAAAACCTTGAATCAATCAATCATAGTTTTAGGGGGAAACGAGGCCGCGAATGGAGCAACGCTGATCGCGCGCGCAACGGCTATTTGGAAGCGAGCAGGCTGAGAACCGCCTTCTGCGCGTGCAGCCGGTTCTCCGCCTGATCGAAAATCGTGCCGGCGTGTTGCTCGAAAGTTTCGCCGGTGATTTCCTTCTCGCGATAAGCGGGCAGGCAGTGCATCACGAGCGCGCCGGGCGCCGCAAGGCTCACGAGTTCGCGATCAATCCGATAGCCGCCGAGCTGCGCGATGCGGAATTCGGCTTCGGCCTCGCGGCCCATGCTCACCCAGACGTCCGTGTAAAGAACGTCAGCCCCGCGCGCGGCGACCTGCACGTCGTCGGTGACTTGAATGCGACCGCAAGCGGCAGCATCCAGCAGAGACTCGGCGGGCTGGTAATTCTGCGGCGCGGCGATCTTGAGCGTGAAGTTCAATTTCGCCGCCGCCCAAATCCACGAATGCGCGACGTTGCACGCGCCGTCGCCAACGAAGCAGACCGTTTTTCCTTCGATGCCGCCGAGCTTTTCCTCGATCGTGAAAAGGTCTGCGAGGATCTGGCACGGATGCTCCGCGTCGGTCAGCGCGTTGATGGTCGGGATGCCGCTGAACTCCGCAAACTCCTCCACGTCGCTCTGCGCGAACGTGCGGATTACCGCGCCGTGCAGCATCCGGCTCATGACGCGAGCGGTGTCCTTGATCGGCTCGCCACGCCCGAGTTGAATGTCGCTGGCGGCAAGAAACATGACATCGCCGCCCAGTTCGCGGATGCCCACCTCGAAGCTCACGCGCGTCCGGGTCGAGCTCTTGGAAAAGATCAGCGCCCAGCATTGATTGGCGAGAGGCTGCGTCTCGTGATGCCCGCGCGACGCCTTTAGTTTCGCGGTGAGATCAAGTATCCGACGGATTTCGTTCCCGCCCAGCGACTCGATGGAAAGCAGATGCTTCATAACATTTCGCCCTTTGAAAAAGGGGACACCTTCAGCACGGCTCTGCGGCTTGGCAAGAAAAACATCGCGGTTGAAATGCGCGCGGCATGGCTCCGCACTCGATCCGATGAGTTGGAATCAAACGACTGAGTCCTCCACATTTTCGGTGTCCGGTATCCGCTTTCCGGTTTTCTTCGCGACTGCATCGTTGACATCGCAGGCGGATTTTACATTATCCACAAACTCTCGCGTCCTACATCTGGCGGAGACCGATTTTATGAAATTCAGCGTCAGCAAAGAAAAGCTCCTCGAAGGTCTGCAAACCGTTCAAAACGTCGTCAGCACCCGAACGACACTTCCCATTCTGTCGAACGTGCTGCTTCAGGCCGCGGACGGCGAACTAAGGTTCACCACGACCGATCTCGATGTCGGCGTGCGCGGAAGCGTCGAGGCGCAAATCGACAAACCCGGCGCGACCACACTGCCCGCGCGGCGTCTGTTCACCATCGTTCGCGAGCTGCCGGCCGCGGAGATCCAGGTCGAAGTCGATTCGAAAAACGTCGCGTCCATCCGGAGCGGTCCGAGCTTTTTCAAAATCCTCGGCCTGCCGCGAGGAGGAGTTTCCGCCGCTGCCGAAATTTGAAAACGCGAAGTCGTTCACGATCCGGCAAAAGGATTTGCGCGACGGGTTGAAGAAGACCTCGTACGCGATTTCGACCGACGAAACGCGCTACGTCCTCAACGGCATTCTCTGCTCGTTCAAGGACAACAAGATCACGATCGTCGCCACCGACGGACGCCGTCTCGCGCTTGTCGATATCGAGCTGGAATTCCCGCGCAGCCAGGAAGTGGACATCATCATTCCGACAAAAGCCGTCACGGAATTGCAGCGGCTGCTCGGCGAGGAAGGCGACGTGAAACTCACGGTCGGTGAGAACCAGATCGCGTTTGAAGTCGGCGGCACGCTGCTCGTTTCGAAACTCATCGAGGGCAACTACCCGAACTACCGCCAGGTCATCCCCGGCGAGGCTAAGGAGCGCATCACGCTCGAACGCGAGGCATTCCTCAACACCGTGCATCGCGTCTCGCTGCTCGCGAGCGAAAAGTCGAATTCGGTGAAGCTCGTCTTTTCAAAAAACAACATCGACATCATGGCCAACACGCCGGAAGTCGGCGAGGCGAAGGAATCGCTTCCGGTGCAATACAAGGGCAAGGATTTCTCGATCGCGTTCAATCCCGAGTTCCTCATGGCCCCGCTGCGCAACCTCGCGAACGACGAAGTTTTCCTCGATCTCATCGACGAGATGAGCCCCGGCGTCATCAAAATCCAAAGCCCGTTCCTGTACGTGCTGATGCCGATGAGAATCAGTTGAATTTAGGATTTAGGACTTATGATTTAGCAAGTCCGCGTGTGCATGACGTTTTGACAAATCCTAAATGCTAAATCATAAATCTTAAATGTCCTCGCTCACGTGGCGGAACTGGCAGACGCGTACGGCTCAGGACCGTATGGGGCAACCCGTGGAGGTTCGAGTCCTCTCGTGAGCACCACCCTTTGAATAGGCTCTTCTCAGGGTGGTTCGCCCGTGTCATCGCTGGCGAGTCGAGTGTCAGAATCAACAGGGAGCTGGTTTGTATCGGCCCGCCTATCGCGCGGTGAGCGACACCTTTTGCACCTGTTGCACGTACTGCCGTCCGACGCGCCGGATCGCGCCCACCTCAAAATCCGCAACCGCTCCCGATTTCGCCCGCTCCAGCAGCTTCTCCACTTCGGCGCAACTGTTCACTTCGAAGCGTCCGATCTTGTAAATCACGATCCCGCGCTTCAACCCCACTTCCGCAGCGGGGCCGTTTTGACTCACGTCCGCGATGAGAACCCCGTGCCCCGGCTCGTAGCCGAACGCCTCGGTCAAATCCCTCGTCAAATCCTGAAGCTGCAGGCCGAAAAACTTCCACGCCCACGAGCCCTGCGCCGCCGTCTTCGCCGTGCGCTCCCCACGCGCCACTTTCATAAAATCCGAAACCTTTTCCCGAACCGTGCTGGCTGGAATTCCGAACCCCAATCCCTGCGTCGGCACGCCCTGTGGGGTGTAAGCCATCTTCACCGAGCTGACTCCGACGAGCCTGCCCGAGATGTCGATGATCGGGCCGCCGCTGTTGCCGGGATTGATCGCGGCATCGGTCTGGATGAGCCCCTTGAATTCGTTTTTGTCGATCGTGATCGACCGGTTCGTCGCGCTCAAAATGCCACGGCTGACGGATATGCCGTAGCCGATCGGATTGCCGATCACCAGCAGCGTCTGGCCGAGCAGATTCTGCGAGAGATCGTTGAGGCTGAGGAAAGGCAGCGGCGCGGGCGCGTCGATCTTGATCAGCGCCAGATCCGCGCTCGGATCGCCCGAAACATATCGCGCGCTGTAAGTTTTCCCGTCGGCCATCGTGACTTGAATCTTCAAATCCGCCGCGCGCTCGACCACGTGTTCGTTCGTCACGATGTAGCCCGCGGCGTCAACAAGGAAGCCGCTCCCGAGGCTCTGGACTTTCTGCCGCAGCTCGCGCGGCGGACGCATTTCACGTCCGAAAAACTGGTTGAACATCTCGTCATACGGATCGCGATAGCTGCGCTTGATGATCCGCTCGGTGTTGATGTTCACGACCGCGGGCAGCGCCTTGCTCGTCGCGACCACGGTCGGCTCGCTGGCCGGCTCGGACTGCGCAACTGCCTTTCCGGAAAAGGCAGTGAGAATTCCGATCGCGAGCAGATGGCAAAGAAAGGGCAGGCGGTGCTTCATGCAGTTTTGGATTTACATGAGACATTCGAGCCGTCAATCCGCTCAAAATCCAATCACTCGGCGGGACATGTTCCTCGAGTCCACGATCTCTCCTTGGATTGGGACTCGTGGAACCCGTCCATCCGAAAAATGAAATTGCCGCAGCAAAGCTTCGCCGCGTGGCGCAAAACCGGTTCGAGCCAGCCACTGCCGCCTGCCAACTCGCCTGGGCCCTTACCCTTACTCCCATGACGATTATCCGCACGGGTGGGACGCGGGCGTGCTGTTCGAGAAAACGCGCAAGACGTTGTTCTGCTCCGACCTCTTTCATCATTTCGGCGACATCGCTCCCGCGACTTCTCGGACCTGATTGAGCCGGCGCGGAGGGCGATGCAGCAAATGCAGCAAAGACCACTGGCCCGGCTACACTCCATACACGCGCCAGACCGAGGGCATCCTGCGAGGACTGGCCGTCATGCACGGCTGTTCCTGCATCGGCAAGGGCGACCGCTTGCTCACTGAGTTGGCTGGGTTGTCAAAGAAAACTTTGATCAGGACTGAAGGCGGAGACGCTCTCCGGAGATGCTGAACTGGCTCACGAGCAGGAAATCATTGTTCTCCGGATGCTCCCAATCCATCACGCGCAACCGCTCCGCCTGCTTCCTGCCGCGTCCGCGGTGCGACAGGTCCATTTTGATGCCTTCCTTGAGCAGCAGATACGCCTCGCGATTCGCCGCTTCCAGGCTCGTGGCGGGAAACGCTGACCCGTAGTTTAGCTACGTGGTGAACAGCTTCCCGAAGTGGTAGTTAAACTGCGTGCTTCAACGAAAACTTGGCAGACGAATTGCCGACCTGCGCCGGGCAAAGAAGCTCACACAAGAGCAACTTGCCGAAGCTGTCGGCTGCTCGGTTGAGTTCATCAGCCTCGTGGAACGTGGCGTGAACGCGCCATCAGTCGCTGGGTTGGAGAAGTTTTCAAAAGTGCTCAAAGTTGAGGTCAAGGAACTGTTCACCTTCGAGGAAAAGAAGTGATGAGCCGGGGACACGCATACTTCTCGCGGCTCAATACAACAATTGAGGGCGTGGTGGAACACCTTCGCGAGAAGGGCATCGATGAGCGGCATTTGGCTTTCGGCGGGGAAGGACAGCCGCCCGCTCGGAAGCCGACCGTGCCGACGGACGCCCGTTCCGAGTTTCTCGCCAATCGAGCAATGGGCGATTGGGCCGAACGGAACCTGTCAGTAGCCCTCGTCCATGCGCTGCCCGGCTGCAAAGTCGTGCAATATGGCAGCACCGACCGCATTGCGGCGGGACATACCGAATTCAAAACACGTTACCTCGCCGGACTTGAAGAAACGCGACGGTTCGGCAAGCGCCCTGACTTGCTCCTTTTTCCTACCGGCACTGCCGTCGATGCCGACGTGTCCGAGCGCGGCCACGCGGAAACCGAGGCGCTCGTCAAGAATGCCGTGGCCGCCGCGGAGGTTCGCTCCAGCAAGTTCGAGGCGTTGACATACATCGCCGTTCGCAAGAGTCAGCGCGATTCCGGCAAGAAGACCGGCAGAGAGACGCCAAGCTTCACGGTGAAAGTCGAAGACCTCGTGATTGTCTATCGCTGGCTGGAGCGGCATCGCGTGCCGCAGAGCTACTGCCAGGTGTTTTTCGATTCCGTGTTTGCGATCAACTTCCTCGACATCTTCGCGACCATCGGGAGCGGCAGCGGGTTTACCATTGAGACGCCGGAGAAGAGTCAGGAGAAGGCGACCATCATGATTCCCATCACGAGCGGTGCGCAGATCGGTCGCGCCACCGCCATCCCGACGTTTGCTGCGGAACATCGCGTCACGGAACTGGGACGACACGATGCGTATGTCGTCCCGCAAGGCGGCGGCTTTGAACTCGACACTGCGGCAACGAAGAGGGTTCTTTTGCTCGACGGTTAGCAGCGAGATAATGGGCTGCGAGTTTGTCGATGCTCGCCGTTCGCTCGGCCTGCGGAAGCCTTTCCAAATCAGCCAGCTTGCGCGTCAATTCATCCGCCTCGGCTTGGCTCAACTTCGGCATCCCGGGACAAGGCATGTCTTCCACGTCTTTTGGTTCAAGCTTGTTCAGCCCATCGCCATAAAACCGGTTCACTTGGGAAAACGCCCGCCGTCCGTCGGAACTGTTCAGAAACAGCGTCATCAGTGGCGGCAGGTTTTCGCAGCCCGGTTTAGCATAGAGCCCGTGGAAGCAGGTCAGGTTCTTTGCGCCTGAGGTGTTGAGAATGAACTTCACCGACTCGCGCGAAAACACGGCTGCCCAGATGTCCGCCACGGCTCGGTTCTCCGGCAGATACCAGACCGGACGATGGCTTGGCAGATGGCGCTGAGGAATGCCCCGCTCCTCGCCGAGCTTCAAATAGCGCATAAGGTCTTGGCCGTTGCGCGAGGGGTTCAACAGGAAACAGCGGCGGTCGCTGGCGGCCAGCGCGTCAAAATCCTCCCGTGTGAACACCAGTCCGTCCGCATCCACGGCTTTCGTGACGCAAGGCTCAACATGCGCTTCCGTCAGATGCTGCATGCGCAGTTCAGCCCGGCTCAGACAAAAGAAATCGTTTGCTCCCGTCGCAATCCCACGACTGCAACCGAAGTAATCGCCGACCCGATTTGAGAACGATGCCTCATCTGTCTGCGCCTTCTCGTTGAGCAAAACGTTGAGCCATTTGTCGCGGGGGTTGAGCTTCATCAGGTCCAAGCAGCCGTTGGTGGGCCGCCCGATTGTCCCGGCGCAAAGCTTGGAGACGAATTTCTCTGCTTCCTCAATGGATTCAACGCGCTTCGCCCACGATGGAGCTTCCGCTGGGCGGCCCTTGTCCAGAAAGACGATTGCGCTCGTCGTGAGCGTGTTCGCGAAAAGATTCACCGACGGCGCGAAGACCACGAGCGCCGCCGGGCGAATCGCACGCACCAGACAATCCTTGATTTCATAGCCAAAGTTCGCGTTCAGGAATTCCGCTGGCAGGATGACGGCGGCTCGTCCGCCCGGCGCTAGATCCTCCCAAATCTTGAGCAAGAACAACGCGTAAAGATTCGTTAGCCGGTCCAACGGTGTGCCGAGTCGCTCCTCGAAATAGCACCAATCTTTCTCCGAATAATCGAGGCGATGCGCCTTCACGTAAGGCGGGTTGGCAACGATACCGTCGAACAGGCCGGCGTCCGACTTGAGATAATCCGCCAGGATCAGTTTCGCGCCGCGTGGCGCTGTCGTTTTCGCCCGTCGCAGCGTCTCGACGTCGCGCTCCACTCCCACCAACTGCACGCACCCGTCGATTTGACGGCACGCAGCCAACAAGCCGCCCAAGCCCGCCGCCGGATCGAGCACGGTGCGCGGCTTCGGCGACATCACCCACCTTGCCATCACTGCTGCGACTGGCTCAGGCGTGGCCACCTGCCCCATCTGCTTTGTCTCCCGCTGCCACGACTCCGCCGACTCGAAAGAATCCAACCCGCCCGTGGCGACCTCCACGGCGTTTGGCTCGTAGTAGAGCGAGAGAAAAGTTTGATTGTCGCGCAGCTTCATCGCCAGAAGTGTGCCAGCAGTTTAACTACGGGTCAACTCTGGCGTGAACTGCCCGCGCCAGCGCGAAGATGTTGCTCCGCGCCTCGCTGACGACATCCAGCTTTTGGCTGTCGAGGCTTTTCACAGGCCGTTTCCAAGTGCCGAGAGAAATCCATTCCCGGCCGCAGCAAGTTTCTCGGCGCGCTGAAGCAGCCACTTATCGTAGCCGCCGACGCCGATAGTCACGATGTCCGGACTGATGAATTGCTGCTCAAGTTTCTCGGCAGTGATGTTGTAGCGACCTGTGTAGTTCATCGGGTCTTGGGAGCTGATGCGAATGTTGATAGCCGGGCCAATCACCGCGATGTTCGCGAGCGCGTTGATTTTGTCATCTGAAACGCCTGCAGCCTCCAAAAACTTGTTCGGGAAAATGTGATGCCACTGCGGGCGAAAGTCCGCGAGGAGTTCCACGCCCTCGAATCCGATGCGGCTTACTTGTCCGTCCCAATCGAGCGCCTTGTTGCGATAGACCAGCAAGTAAAGCAGAAACCGGCCGAAGCGGCTGTCAGTGTAGTCGCGGAGAAAATCATCCGCCGTCATCGGCGTCTGATGTGCGAAGCGTTTCAAGAGTCGCTGCAGGGCATCGGTCTGATTACTCGCTTCGTGAATGTCGCGCAAATCTTCGTCGAGCGACGTTGTGCCCGAACCACTGTAGCGCCGGAAACGGGACGCTTGGAGAAACCAGTATAGGCAAGGTTCGAAGGGCTCGATTTCGAAATTTGTCCACGAGTGCGATGAGCGGCACGAGTGCAGCCTCCGTCGGCATCGGGTCATTGGAAAGAATGCCAAAGTCACGGAATCGCGAGACGATGTGCTTCCATGCGTCTTTTGTCTGCTGCCAAAACGGCTGGATGCTTTGCGCGTCCCAGAACTTGTCGGGAATCTCTCGAAACCGAACTTTGTTTGCGCCAATGCCAGTGAGTGTTCTGAAAAGGAGGTTCGGGGATATATTGAAGCCAGCGTCGCCCACGACATTCAAATAGGGCAGAAAAGATTCGCGCACCCATCCGGGCGAGCGCGCAGCAACGACGCCGAGGTAGATGTCGGCTTCTGTCACTCGCGTGCCCTTGCTGTTCAGGCGGGAGAAAATCTCAACGACGTCTTCTAACTCTTGGTCAATCGTGATGGTGACGAGGTCCTTCTCACGAATCTTCCGAATGCGGTCCAGGCGCGTGTAAACTTCCATCGCATCCATGCCGTGGCAGAGGTCTTGGCCTTTAATCTCCTTCGCAAGCTGCATCAACTTTTGCTGGTCAGGCTCTTTCGCGGTATCGAGCACGAGCAACTTGGAAAGCGGAACATACTGATGGGTCTTGACCTTACGGATGGCGGCGTTCGCGACCCAGAAGTAGGGCGACTCTTTCGCGTTGATGTCGAACCGAATGTCGTAGCGCTTCAAAGTCTTGTCCCACTCTTCAGCACTCGGCCACCAGTATGGTTTCCGTCCGAAGAGAATACACAGTGCGGTCGCTCGCTGCTGGCCGTCAACAACCCATAGAGTCGGGCGCTGAGCGTCGCGCGCGATTTTTTCCTCCGTCGGGTCTTGGCTATTCCAAACGAGCAGACTGCCGATTGGGTAATCCAGCCAAAGCGACTCTGCCAAATCGCGGACTTGCGTCGGCTTCCAAACGAAGCCGCGTTGGAATTCCGGGATGCTCCAAACGTGACTGACGGAGCGGTCAACAACCTCTCTTATCTTGATGGATTCGTATGCCATAGCGTGTGGTTTGATTGGGATTCGTCATGCCTTCGCGTAAGGCTCGCTGCCCTTCTCGGCGAACTCGCGGGACTCTTCTTTCAGCCCCTTTTTTGACGAGTCTTCCTCGGCAATGCAATGTTCGGCGGCGTAATTGCGGACGTCTTTGGTGATTTTCATCGAGCAAGAATGACTCGTTCTAGCACTTTCG
This sequence comes from uncultured Verrucomicrobiae bacterium, assembly GCA_963751395.1. GTDB lineage: Bacteria > Verrucomicrobiota > Verrucomicrobiia > Chthoniobacterales > Chthoniobacteraceae > CAVVUC01. The sequence goes on from CAVVUC010000003.1 coordinate 650,795, forward strand.
GCCATGACGAAGCCGGCCCGGCCCTTTTCATTGAGCGCGGAGTGGAAGATTTGAATCCAGAGGTAATGGAGTTCGGTTTCACCGACACTCCTGCGGTCAGGCTTCGCCCGTTTGCTTTTCGCGCTCGCGCGCGTTGCAGTGGCGTTGTCGGTGCGCGGCAGGCAGAAGGCAAACCTGCGGTTTAATCCCACCTGGTCCTTCAACCGCTCGTGGTCTTGCCTTTCAGGCAAGTCCTGCGGTGTGCCTTCGGGATGACAACTTGCGCTCACGCGCATTGCAGTATCCGCGGCGTTGACGTTTAACGGCTGGGAGTTCATTTCCTGCCTCCCTTTTTCTTCGGCTTGGGCGGGGGCGGCAGTTGTTTGATGGCTTTCTCGAATTCCCCGCCCTCCGCGTCGGCCTGCTGGATGCGCTGGCGGTTGAACTTGTCGTATTCCGCCTCGGCCAGTTCCCTGGCCATCTGGTGCGAGATTTTACCGGCGTGGGTCAGGATGTTGCGGTCGTTGATGGTGAGGAAGCCGTGGAGCTTGGCGATCCAGTCCTTCATGTGCATCGGCACGCGGCGCATGGCCTGGCCTTCGGCAAAGACGAGGTATTGCTCGACGAGGTTGTTCAGGGCGGCGAGTTCCGGCTCGTTGAGGTAGTTCTTGGCGATGGTGACGTCTTCCTTGCGGACTTTCGTGCCGCGCCAGTTGGTCAGGCCCATGTGCGGCTTCGCGGCGTCGGCGCGGGCGTGGATGATTTCCGCCGCCGTCTGGCCGGTGATGGCCCAGTGCATCTTGTTCTGCACGGTCTGGAAGAACTCGATGCTCTCCGGCTGGGTCGGATCGTAGTCAATGCTGGTGGCGTAGATGTCGGTGATCTTCTGGTAGAACCGCCGCTCGGAGGTGCGGATGTCCTGAATGCGGCGGAGCAGTTCGTCGAAGTAGTCGAACGGGCGGTCGGGGTTTTTGAGGCGCTCGTCGTCGAGCACGAAGCCTTTGACGATGAATTCGCGGAGTTGCTGGGTGGCCCAGATGCGGAAGCGGGTGGCGACGGCGCTTTTGACGCGGTAGCCGACGGAAATGATGGCGTCGAGGTTGTAGTGTTCCACCGACCGGGACACCTGTCGGCCGCCTTCCTGACGAACTGTTAAGAATTCCTGAATAGTTGCCGCGGCCTGCAATTCGCCCTCCGCGTAAATGTTGCGGAGGTGCATGCTGATGTTCGGAACGGTGGTCTGAAACAACTCCGCCATGTGCGCCTGGGTGAGCCACGCGGTCTCGCCTTGCAGCCGGACATCAATTTTCACCTGTCCATCTTCCGCCTGATAGACGAGGAACTGGCCCTTTGGTGGGAGATTGGGTTGTTCGGGGGTGCTCACTCGCGGTAATCGTCCCGGCCCATGAGCACCTTGCGCAACTGGGCTTCCGTCACGCGTGGCCATTTCAGTTTTCGCAGCCAGAGGTTGGTTTTCCTCACATCAAAGGCTTCGGCATCGAACGCGAGGCCCAGCCATGCCTTCATGGTCTTGTACTCCGGGTGTTTCCGGTTTTTGAGGATCTTGAGCAGGTTATCGTAGCCCCAAACGCCGCCGCAATCCTCCGGCGGACAGGCGCGCGCACCGTCAAGGCAGAGCGCGGTGGTGGAGGCAGCGGCGTCGGGCGGCAGGATTTTCTCGACGGTGATCTGGTGCTCCCATGAATCGCCGAAGTCGTATTCGTAGCCGAAGGCGTCCTGCTCGCGCGGAGCGATTTGCCGGAGGGTGAACTTGCGCTCCTCGAGTATTTCCGGGTCGTCCTCGAACTCGGCAAAGTGATGGCGCGTATCGGAGTAGCAGTCCTCGCCAACCCTGAACTGGTGCAGGTGGCTGTTGGTCCAGCCGATCGCGACCTGAAGGACGGCGTGCAGCCAGTCGAGGCTGGCGTCGCCGGGCACTTGGATCCGCCGCCAGACGGGCGGCTCGCTGTCGAGCAGGACGACCTTCAACTGGCAGATCGGTGCGTTGTCTTTCGTGGCGGTAGTTTCAATGGCGGAAATCATCGGTGTAATGGTGATAGGTTTGACCCGGCCCCTTGTATTCGGCTTTCAATCCGGCGCGCCGGGCGGTGAAGCGGACGTCGGCGAAGCGCAGGAAGATGATGCCGAAGATCGGGCCCGAGCTGGCGCGGAACTGGTCGGCGGCGTCCCAGAGGCGTTTTTCCAGAGCGGCGTTGCCGGTTTCCTTTTCCGATGGCTCAGTCCAGTGCATGACGTTGGCGCAATGCTAATGACCGCGCTCCGTGTCGGGCAAGGTTCTATTCACCGGAGATCGAAGGTGTTGCGACGAAGCTCACCTGCGCTGGCCGGGGGCAGGCGCAGGGCGCAAAATTTAGCGCGACGCATCCCGCAACCTGTGCTTACATGGCCCACCTTTTTTGCCTGATGAGAACTTCGATCGCGATGAATGCAAACGCGCAGCTCCTCGATGAGAATTACGCGCGCTGGAAGGACGATCCACACTCGGTGGATGCGACCTGGGCGGCTTTTTTCGAGGGGTTTGAACTCGGCTGCGAAAGAGCGCCGGAGGGGGTTTCGGCGGAAAAAGGCAGGACTGCGGCAGAGGCGGAGCTGCCGTTGCAGACGCGCGTCGAGGGGTTGGTGTATGCGTATCGCACGCTCGGCCACACGCTCGCGCAGCTCGATCCGCTGAGCGAGGAGCGGCCGGAGCAGCCGCTGCTGAGCCTGCGCGAACTTGGGCTTCAGCGAGAAGGATCTGGACCTCGATGGTCTCCTCGAAGTTCTTCGAGGGCGGGCGCGCCATGAAGCTGCGCGAGATGATCGCCGCACTTCGAGAAAATCTATTCCGGCACGATCGGCGTCGAGTTCATGCACATCCAGAACATCCGGGTGCGGAACTGGATTCGCGACCGGATCGAGGCGCGTCCCGATGATTCGCAGGTGGATCGTGAGGCGAAGCTCGACATCCTGCACGCGCTGGTCGAAGCAGAATCGTTCGAGCATTTTCTCCACACGAAATACGTCGGCCAGAAGCGCTTTTCGCTCGAAGGCGGCGAGTCGCTGATGGTCGTGCTGAACGCGTTGCTGAACGATTGCCCGAAGCGCGGCGTGAAGGAAATCGCGATGGGCATGGCGCATCGCGGACGGCTCACGGTGCTCGCGAATTTTCTGCGCAAATCGTTCTCGGTGATCTTCACGGAGTTCTCGGAGAACTTCATACCCGACCATGTCGGCGGCGATGGCGACGTGAAATATCACCTCGGCTACAAGAGCACGCGCACGCTCGACGACGGCAGCGAAGTCGCGATCCGGCTCTCGGCGAATCCGAGTCATCTCGAAGCGGTGAACCCCGTGGTCGAAGGGATGGCGCGGGCGCGGCAGCGCATTTTGAAAGACACGGGCGAGCGGTCGCAGGTGCTGCCGCTGCTGATTCATGGCGACGCGGCGTTTGCCGGTCAGGGCATGGTCGCCGAGGTGCTGAACCTCTCGCAGCTTCCCGGCTACAAGACCGGCGGCACGATTCACGTGATCGTGAACAACCAGATCGGCTTCACCACGCTGCCCGCCGACGCGCGCTCGTCGGCGTACGCGACCGACGTGGCGAAGATGATCGAGGCGCCGATTTTTCATGTGAATGGCGACGACCCGCTCGCGGTGGCGTTCGTCACGCGGCTCGCGCTCGAGTTCCGCCAGCAGTTCCATCGCGACGTGGTGATCGACATGTATTGCTACCGCCGCCACGGCCACAACGAAGGCGACGAACCGCTGTTCACCCAGCCCGATCTTTACAAGGAGATCGCCGCGCATCCGTCGGCCGGACAGTTGTTCGCGAAGAAGCTGATCGCAACCGGAGTGCTCACGCAGGCGGACTCGGACGAGATCGAGAGGCAATACGAATCCAAACTCGAAGCGGCGCTCGAGGAGGTGAAGCAGGCGGAGCAGGCTCCGAAAAAGGCGAAGGCGGTCTTCAGCGAATCGACGGCGGTTTTCCAGCCGAAGTATTCGCACGCGCCGGTGAAGACGGCGGTGAGCCGCGGAGCGCATCGAGCAGATCGTGCGGGCGATCACGCGGGTGCCGGAGGGCTTCGCCGTGCTGCCGAAGATCAAGCGGATGCTGCTCGACAGGCGCGCGCAGGTTTTCGAGAACGGCGGCCCGTTCGACTGGTCTTACGCGGAGACGCTCGCGTTCGGTTCGCTGCTGCTCGAAGGCGTGCCCGTGCGCCTGAGCGGGCAGGACAGCCGGCGCGGCACCTTCAGCCAGCGCCACTCGGTGCTCTACGATGCGAACACGCGCGAGCGCCACATCCCGCTGCTCAATCTCGCGCCCGACCAGGCGCGCTTCTGCGTTTACAACAGCCTGCTCTCCGAGGCCGCCGTGCTCGGGTTCGACTACGGCTACTCGCTGAACTTTCCCGAGATGCTCTGCCTGTGGGAGGCGCAGTTCGGCGACTTCGCCAACGGCGCGCAGGTCATCATCGACCAGTTCATCGTCTCGGCGGAATCGAAGTGGCAGCGGCCCAGCGGCATGGTGCTGCTGCTGCCGCACGGCTACGAGGGCCAGGGGCCGGAGCACTCCAGCGCGCGGCTCGAACGCTTCCTGCAGCTCGCGCCGAGGACAACATCCAGGTCTGCAATCTCACGACGCCCGCGCAGTATTTCCACGTGCTGCGCCGCCAGATGAAACGCAAGTTCCGCAAGCCGCTCATCATCATGACGCCGAAAAGCCTGCTGCGCGCGGAGCAATGCGTTTCGACGCTCGACGATTTCACGCAAGGCCGGTTCAAGGAAATCCTGCCGGCTCCGCTGCTGGCTCCGCCGGAGAAAATCGAGCGCGTGATTCTCTGCTCGGGCAAGATTTATTACGAACTCCTCGCCCACCGCGAAAAGAACAAGCTGACGAACGTCGCGATCATCCGCGTCGAGCAGCTCTATCCGCTCGACGAGACGGCGCTGCGCGCAACCATCGAGCAGTTCCCGCCCGCCGCGCAACTCGTCTGGTGCCAGGAGGAATCGCAGAACATGGGCGCGTGGACGCATGTTTATTTGATCCTCGACCGGATGTTCGACCGCCCGGTCTGGTGCGCCTCGCGAAACGCCAGCGCGAGCACGGCGGTCGGCTCGCTCGCGATTCACAAACGCGAGCAGAAAGTTGTCATACAGGATGCGTTCAACCTTTAGCCGCAGCCCCGCTTTCCATTTTCCAACGATTCCTAATTTCCTGAACTCCACATTCATTTTTTCCGATGAGCATCGAAGTCAAAATCCCTGCGGTAGGCGAGTCCATCACAAGCGGACTCATTTCGGTCTGGCACAAAAAGGACGGCGACCATGTCGAGTCGGGTGACACGCTGCTGACTCTGGAAACCGACAAGGTCTCGACGGAACTGATCGCCGAGAAAGCCGGCACGCTGAGAATCAAAGTGCCCGAAGGCACCGAGGTGAAGATCGGCGAAGTCGTTGCAACGATCGAGGAAGGAGCGCCGGCTGCACCCGCCGAAATCCGCACCGAAGCCCAACGCCGAAGCCGCGTCCGCTCCAGCGCCGGTCGCGCCGCCGCCCGTCGAAAGACCCGCCGCCATTCCCGCGCTCGACGAGCCATTGCCTCAGCCGAAAGAGCCCGCTCCGGCAGCTCCGGAGGTCATTTCCGACAAACGAATCACGCGCAAGAAGCTGTCGCCGCTCCGGCGCAAGATCGCGGCCCAGCTCGTGATGGCGCAGCACACCGCCGCCATCCTCACGACGTTCAACGAATGCGACATGAGCGCGGTGATTGAGCTTCGCAAACGCATGCAGGAGGACTTCCAAAAAGAGCACGGCATCAAGCTCGGCTTCATGTCGTTCTTCATCAAAGCGGCCGTGAAGGCGCTGCACGATGTGCCGGCGATCAACGGCCGCATCGATGGCGACGACTTTGTCCAGAACCACTACTTCGACATCGGCGTCGCCGTCGGCACCGAGCGCGGCCTCGTCGTGCCGGTCATTCGCGACGCCGATCAAAAAAGCTTCGCGCAGATCGAGCGCGACCTTGCCGATTACGCGACCAAAGCGCGCGAGGGGAAAATCAAGCTCGAAGAATTGCAGGGCGGCGTGTTCACGATTTCCAACGGCGGCGTTTACGGCTCGCTGCTCAGCACGCCGATCATCAATCCGCCGCAGAGCGGCATCCTCGGAATGCACAAGACGCAGGAGCGCCCCGTCGCGATGAACGGCCAGGTGGTGATCCGCCCGATGATGTATCTCGCGCTCAGCTACGATCACCGCGTCGTCGATGGAAAGGAAGCGGTGACGTTTCTCATCCGCGTGAAGGAATGCATCGAGGAGCCGATCCGGTTGCTGCTGGAGATTTGAGGGGCTAATTGCCTCCCATTTCCCGATCACAATTCCGATTGATTCCTCGCGATGCCGCAGGTAGAAGGAGCGCATGGCTACTAAATCAACCACCACCAAATCCAAACGGAAACCAAACCCCGCGTTCATGAAACCCGTCCAACCCGACGACAAACTCGCCGTCATCGTTGGAGCGAAACCGCTTCCCCGCAGCGAACTCACCAAGAAACTGTGGGACTACATCAAGAAGAACGGCCTGCAGGACGCGAAGAAGAAGACGCTGATCAACGCCGATGACGCGCTCAAGGCCGTGTTCGATGGCAAGAAGCAAGTAAGCATGTTCGAAATGACGAAGCTTGTTTCCGGCCACATCTCGGCCACCGCTTAGTCCACCCGAAGCCGGCTCGTCGGGCCTCCTGCTCCATGGGCTTGGGACGCGTTCTTCTTTGCATCCTCCTGCCGCCGCTGGCGGTGCTGGATAAAGGTTGCGGCATAGTGCTTCTCGTCACCCTCCTGACACTTGCAGGCTGGGTTCCGGGAGCGCTTACCGCGATCTTTGTGTGCTACAATGACAAAAGTTGAACGACCGGCCCGGTCCTCCCGAGCGAAGTTCAGATACCAACCCGCAAATTTTCCATTGCTTACCCCGGCGAATCTAACTCACCTGGCCTGATGAGGCGCCTCGGCAGATTCATACCCGTCGTTCTTGCATTGCTGGCGGGTTCGTGCAGCCGGCTCAACGAGGGCGTCGTGGTGGAAAAATCCGCGGGCGTTAACAACTACGGCTACGCCGGGCTGGGGCCCTCGTTCAGCATCGATGTCGCGGGGCGCGATGCCGGGGGAAAAGTCGTCACGCGAAGCGCCTTGCTGTCGCAAAGAGAATGGCTCGACATCAAGATCGGCGACCGGTTTTCATTCAACAAGCGGGGGATCTTGAACCAACCCGAAGCCGAACGAATACCTGCGCCGACTCCTCCGCCAAAAGCGAAATTGCAGTCCGCGCCGAAGCAGAAAAGCAGCAGGCCCGCCCCGACACCAGTTCCGCTGTCTTCGCCAGCGCCGGCGCCCGGATTCCCCAACCTGCTGAGCCGTTTGTTTCATCGCAACACAGCGCCTCCCCAGCCTGTGCCGGCTCCGGCTGCGCCCAAGAAAAAACGGGTGAGGAAATCTTCTCAGAAATCAAAACCCAGGAAGACTGCCGTCGCAGCTCCGAAAACGACTCAGACGACCGCGCCCTCAGTCGTGGTGACGGCAACTCCGGCACCAAGCCCGGCTTCTCCGACTCCAACACCGGGTCCAGCTCCAAACCTGACAATAACTCCGGAGCCAGCTCCAGCTCCGAAAGTTTCCGAAGCCCAGTACCGCGCTGTGCAGGCGAAGGCTCTTGAAGATCCGGCAGTTCGCGCGGCCAAACAAAAAATCCACGCCGCGACAAACGATGAGGAGCAGCGGCGCGCCATGGATGAATACCAGAGGACATTGCTGGACAAGATGCGCGCACTGGACAGTTCATTGGGGCCGCGCCTCGACAAGGAGGAGGCGGAAAAGCCCGGCCCGTCTCCGAAAGCCTCCCCCACCCCGTAGCAAACTTCCTCGAGCGGCGTCAAAACGCGGGTCGTCCGAGTCAACAAACCCAACCCATCGGGCTGAGTTCTCCCTCATGCGGCGGACTCACTATTTCGTCACTCTCAGGCGGACAAAGCGCTTCGGACCGGAGCCGGCGGGGACGGTCGCTTTCCAAAGCTGGATCGTGCCATTGTCGGATCCCGGAACCATCGCCTGCGCAACGCCAAAAGTGCTCCAGTCGTTGCCAAGCGTGCCACTCCATTCGACGGCGAAAGTCACGCCGTCAGCGATGGCCGCTTTGTTCCGCGTGTAGGTGAACTCAAGGTTCGTGCCGCTTTTCACGAGCGTTCCGGGATTCAGCGTTGCGGCATTCGGGTTCTGGCCGGTGGCGAATTCGAGGAAGTTGCTCTCGCCGTCCTTGTTCGGATCGGCGCTGTCGGCTGCTGTGCCTGTGTTGTTGGCGGTGCCGAACCAGGTCAGCCGCCACTGCTGAAGCCCGGTCAGTGGGCCGACGGTCACGTTGACGCTGTTGGTCGTCGTCAGTCCGCCGACACGGGCGACGGGTTGTTTGGCGAGCGTCGAAATCTCCGACTCCATGAGCGCGGATTCGAAGATCGCAACTTCGTCGAGCAGGCCGTTGAACCAGCGCGTGACGTTGGCTGTGGTGTAAGCGTGGCCGCCGATGTTCACGGGATTCGCCGGGTTGAAGTTGAACGGGATGTTGTTTGCCGTGCCGACGAACGTGCCGTTGACGTAAAGCGTGACGTTTCCGTGGTTCGCCGAAACGCGCTTGTAAACGACGGCGGCGTGGCACCACTGGCCGGTGGGAGCCACCGAGCCGGACGTGAGGCTTATGTCATTAGACCTGCCGTTCCAATGCGAAAGGCCGACCTTGCTCGTGCCCGACTGTCCGTAGAGTTGCAGTTCCTCCTCGGCCCCGTAGCCGTTGCCGCTGCCGAGGTGAAAAATGAAATCGTCGTTTGCGGTGGCGGTGGCGGTGCGTTTGAACCAGCACGCGAACGTCCAGTCGTGATCGTTCAGGTCGAGGTCATACTCGCTGATCGTCCGCCGCAACCGCGCGCCGTTGTAGTCGCCGGCTTCGGTGAGCTGGATGGATTGCGAGTTGTATCCGGCGAGCGCAGCCGGCACGTCGCTCGAAAGCTGCGCCGCGCCGGTTCCGACGGTGCCGACCTCCGCCGTGCGATTGTTCATGGACGCATCGATGACGCTGCCGGTGGAAAGATCGTCCGGCGGATCGAAGCTGTATTGCGCGTAAATGCGCGAGTCGTTGCCGAGGTCGGTCACGGTGTAGTCGAAAAGCGCGGAGCCGGTGAAGTTCGTCGTGGGCGTGAAGCGTGCGGTGTAGCCGTTGCTGAGCAGCGTGACCGTGCCGCTCTGCGCAATCTGCACTTTGAAAAACAAGTGCGCCGTCGGCGTCTCGACGTCGGACACGAGCGAACGCAGATCGATGTCCACCGACGTGTTGCGTGTCGTCGTGCCGCTTCCCATGAGCGCGACCGGCGGCGAACTCGTCGGATACGAAACGGCGATGTCGAATGACTCGCTCGTCGTAGAGCCGTCAGGATCGAGCGCGCTGACAACGATGGTGGCGATGCCTGATTTTTCGGGAAGAACCGTGGCGGTGATCGTGCGACTCGTGCCGGACCCGCCGAGCGCGAGATTCGCATCGGGAATGAGCGCCTGGTTGAGCGAGCGGACGCTGAGCGTCACGTTCGCGATGGGCGAGTTGTCGGTGACGGTGAACGGCAGCGGCCCGACGGTCGCGCCCGGCGCGGCGGTTCGATTCGACAAGCCCGCGATGACCGGCGACAGGTAGCCCGCGCCGACCTGGCGTCCGGTCGAGCCGCTGGCGAGAATTTCGGTGAGCTTGAGGCCGCGCGTCGGGTCGGGATCGGCGTAAACATTGAGCTGGCGGCCGTCGGTGAGCGTGACCTGGGCCGACGTGGTCCCGGTCGGTGTGATCGACGCGACCGGATTTGCCTGCCCCGATTTCAGCGGCAGGAAAAGCGTGAGGAACTGTTTCGTGCCGGTGCCAGTAAGTGTCTGGGTGACGGTCGTGGCGGGCCGGATGCTCGTGATGGACAAGTCGGGCTGATCCCAGCCGAGCATCTGGGAAAGCACGGGAGTCGTGCCGCTGGCCGCCACCTGCCCGCTCACGGCTGCCACGGTCAACCCCGTGCCGAGACACGGCACGACCGCAAGGTTCGCCTTGCCCGCGTCCGTCGTCGCAACCGTCTTCGTGCCGGCGTCGAGAACCGTGTTGGTCGAGGTCAGATGCCAGCGCGCCTGATAGGTGTGCGAGGACGTGTTGCCCGGCACCATCGTGTCGGCCACGAGGTAGATGTCCGGTTTTACAAAAAGCACGCGCCGCGTCTGCGAGGCGGGCCGGTTGTTGTAGCTGCCGCCGTAGCCGCGATTGTAAATGCCCGCCGCGAAGTCGTGCGCCGCGCCGGATTCCCAGCGCAGAGTCTGCGCGCCTTGCGCCTGGTAATCGGCGTCGGTCGCGGCATAACCGCCGTCGCCGCCTTCCTGGTCGAGGCCATCGACAGTGATGCAGTTGTGCGAGTAGCTGCTCGTGCCCCAGGTGCGCCAGATGCTCGATTCATACGAGCCGCCGCCGCTGTCGAACAACAACTCCCGTCCCCACGCCCAGAGCACGACGTTAAGTTTATCCTCGTGCCGGTGGCTGCTCGCTCCGAGCGGACCGGCGTCGAAGCAGAGGAAGTTCGCCGTGGTTTCCCAGCCCGAGCGCATCGCGGCGTAGCCGGCATACGGAAACACCCACGACGTTTTCGCGGGCTTCGTCCCGCCGCCCGATGTCCACAGGAAGTCCGTGCGGTTCGGGAAGTAGCTGTAACCCCGGACAAGATAGTCGCGCGTGTTTTCGTTCGCCGAACCGCAGTCATTGAACGGCGGCATCAGGCGCGTGGGCGCGGAGTTGTAGAGCAGGAACTCGAACGCTTTTTCCGTCCGCGTGATGTAATCGGCGGGCAGATCGGAAAGCCGTCCGTTCAGTGCTGCGAGTTCATAAATGTCATCCACGAAACTGAGCGTCCCGATGTGATAGCGCGGAGAAAGCTCGATGTGGACGCCGTCCGGATAGAACTGGAGCGCCTGTTGCGCATACATCTGCTGCACCGCGTAACTCCGCCACTCGGCCGCCTCGTTGAGTTCCGGAAAAACCGTGGCCGTTGTGTAGATGCCGCTGAGTTCCCATGCGTCGATGTTGAAGTTCATCGCGGCACCTATGGAATACTGCCGCAAATAGCGCCCGTTTTCGATGCACGACTTCAGATAGATCACCAGGTCCTCATTGCTGACCGACGGCGAAAGCACGCACCGGAAAAACGTGTCGGGCCATCCCCACCGCATCCGCTCCGCCGCCTGGATCGTGGCCCACGAAGAGAGAATGCTCTGGGTTGTGCTTGGTGCCGGACACTGCGTGACCCAACTGCGGAACTGCCGCGCCCACGCCAGGGCATAGCTTTCATTCGCCGTGCCCCAGTAGGTGGCTCCGATGTTCGGCCAGAAGTTCATGCGGTTTATCAAGCTCACCCACTGCGAACTCGGATTCGGCGTGTAAAGCCAGTCGATGTCGCCGTTGGGAAAGGTGTGGGTGTAGCCGCCGAACGAAAAGGTGCCCGCGATGTTGGTGTCGGCGGTCGGCTGGTCGTAGCTCACGCTGGTCGTCGGATTGTGCCAGTCGAAATACCAGTTCACGTTGGTGCGCGTGCGGAGATAGGTCGCGAGCGCGGTTTTCGCGGCGGTAAAATCGCCCGCCTGCGCCTGGGCCTTCACCGTTTCCAATCCGGGATAATCAAGATTCAGCGCGCTGAAAAGTTGGGTGTCGGAGAGCGTCGGCGTGTAGTCGTCGATCACGAGATAAAGCGTGTTGCCGGTGACTTCGAGATGCGCGGTGGTCGGGTTCGACGTGGCGATCGAAAAGCTCGACGGGATCGTTCCAGAAACGCTTCCCCAGGTGATCAGCGGGAACTTTGTGCCGACCGGCCCGAGGTTCGAGTCGGCGATGATCGTGATGCTCGGCGTGGTCGTGAACGCAGCCGTGCCGGTGATTTTCAACGGCGCAAGCGACGTGCTCGGCTTGAGCGTGCTGAAGTTGAATTCGAGATCCGAACCCGTGCCGCCGTTGTTCACCGCGAGGCTGGCGCACGTCCACTGCTTGGTGATGTTCGTGACCAGGACGCCGAGCGTGGCCGAGTTGCTCGAACTCGCGGCGAGCGTCACTGCGCTGCTCGCGCACCCGCCGCCGACGAGGCCGGTCAGTTTTCCCGAGCTGATCGTGGTCGGGCCGGAATAGGTATTCGCACGGGTGAGCACCCACGTTCCCGCGCCCTGCTTCACGACGCTCAGCACATTCGTGCCGCTCTGGCCGATCACGCCGCTCACCAGGCTGGCACTCGTCGAGGCACCGCCGAGATACAGCGTCCGGCTCGACGTCGTCAGCGTCACGTTGCCCGAAATGTTCAGCGATCCGCCGCTGCACGAGATGTTGAGCGCCGGATTTCCCGTGCTGAAAGTAATGCTGCCCGCGATTTCGTTGTCGCCATCGACGTTGCTGATCCCGCCGCCATCGAACGTGTTCGTGGAAACGACCAGCCCGATGGTGCTGCCGAGCGTGATGTTGTTCGAGAGCTGGAGCACGCGGCCGACGCCCTGCATCGAGAGCGTCTTGGCGCCCGAGCCGAGCGCATTCGAGTGCGCGATCTTCAACGTGCCCGCGCTCACCGTCACGTTGCCGGTGAACGAATTGCTGCCGGGAAGCACCAGCGTGCCGCCGCCCGCCTTGGTCAGCCCCGCCGCACCCGCGACGACCGACGCAATCGTGGCCGTGCCGGACGTCGTCGTGATCGTCGGCGTCGTGCCATCGAGCGTGAGCGTGTTGTTTTGAATCGTGTAACCCGCCGCGTTGAAAGCGAGGTCGTTCGCCGTCACCCCGCCCGGCGCGAGGCCCACGGTGCCCGCCGTTCCCGCGAAAACCGCGTCGTCATTCGTCCCGCCCGCGACCGGCCACTTCACCGCCGCCGAGCCGTTGAACCAGTTCGCCGTCGTATTCACATCCCAAGTCCCTGCCCCGCCGCCGCCGGAAGCGCCCCAAGTCAGCGATGCCGCCGACGCCATCGCGGGCAGCGCGAGCGCAAACGCGAACGCCAGGCAGCACAGCCGGATTCTTTCGATGGAGGAGCGATTCTTCACGGAGCAACAAGCCACTTTACCCTCTTCCTTCGCCCGTGACCAAGACATGTTCATGTCCGCTCGGCTTGTCTTGGCGAGCAAGCGATTCCTTGGGATCATGGCGTGCTGACTTTCAGCCGCACAAAGCGCTTCGGGCCGCTGCCGGCGGGGACGATGGCTTTCACGGTTTCCAAGTTGCCGTTGTCGATCTGAACGACACCTGCACCGACGCTCGTCCAGCTTCCCGAAGCAAGCGTGTCGCTCCACTCGACGTTGAAGATCACCCCTCCGGACACCGCAGCCTTGTTCCGCACGTAGGTGTATTCGAGAGCAGCATCGTTTCGCACGAGGCTTGCAGGCACCACCGATCCCGCGTTCGGGTCGAGCGCGAGTGCGAACTCCATCAGGTTCGCCAGCCCGTCGCGGTCGGAATCGGCCGCCACAAGCACGGCGCGATCCTGTGTTGCAGGCAATCCGTTGTCGCGCACCCATTGCCCGAACGCATCGGTCGCTTCCGCGGGCCCGAAGGCAAATTGCGCGGAGGCGGTTGTCGCCGTGCCGGCTTTCAGCCTGACCCAGTGCGCGCTGTAACCCGGCGGAAAGACGTGACGAAAGACTTCACCAGGCTGGACGGTGAATGCGCCATAGCTTGACCACGAGTTGTTCGCGGCGAAATCGACTTCAACCGTGAACACGACCGGGCTCGCTGACGTGTGGCTGAGGTTCAGTTCCTTGTAGTCGTAACCGGCCATCAGATACGCGTCCGAAGCCGTGCCCGCGGCGACTACGGAATCCTTCCACGGCCCGCCGATGCCGCGCGGCTCACCCATTCTCCAAAGATCATCGACGCTGCCCAGCCAGAGCCCCGCGAGACCGTCGTCCGAGACGAGATAATGTTCGTCAGCCACCGAGCCGGTGAGGTTGCCGGAGATCGCCAGCAGTCCGCGCCACGACGCGAAGTCGAAGATCTGGCGGTTGTGCGTCGTGACCGGGCGGATGCGAATCATGCCTGCGGAATCGCTGCGCGGCAGTTCGTAAAAGGTGCCGTGAATGTTCATCAGCGAACGCTCGCTCACGACTTCACGAATTCCGCGCCGCCAGCCGGAAGCGGTCGCCGAGTCGAACGCGGCATTTCCTTTGGGCAAACGATACCGGATCGATCCGCTGAGCATGACGACGGAGGCGTTGTCGACGGTGAAGTCCTGTTTGGTCAGCGCCGCCGTGCGGAGCGCGGACTCCGCGGCCGGGTCGGCGACTTTTTCCAGAACGACCTTCCTGCTCGCGTTCAGGCGGGCCTTGTAATAGCCGGTGCCGGTGATGTTCCCGGTGCTGTCGAGCAGATCGGCTGCGAACTCGAGCGGGTAATCGGAGGCGCTGGTTACTTTGATGACTCCTTGCGAAATCGGCGCCGTGGGATTCGGCCGGGCGAGGCTTGCGGTGAGCGCGAAGTCCTCGGGCCGGGCGGTGCCGCGGAGGTTCATGTATGCCGAGGCGCTGGAGACGGCCCGGTCGGGCGTGAACCGGATCCATTGCCCCGGAAAACCGGCGGGCAGAATTTCGGCGGCGTAACCGGCGGCGGGGACGGCGACCGTTTTGTAAGCCAGCCAGGTGCCGTCGCCGGCCATGTCCATCTCGATGGTGAAATTGACCTCCTGTCCTGAATTGTGGGCCATGTGAACGACCCGCTTTCCGAAGCCGTTCACGAGGAAGGGATCGGAAGGCACACCGGCGGCCACGGCCTCATTGAGCCAGACCCCGCCGAAGCCGTGCGCGGGGCCGCCGTAGCTGTCGAGCGCGGCCTTTTCCACAAAGCTGAAGTTCGAGTGAACCCGCCCGTAGAGCGCGTTGTTGAACGAGGAAACGTCGTCGCAACCCATCACGATCCGGCCGCTGAAGTCGGCGTAATCGACGATCATTTTCAGGAAGTTGCTGACCGGGAGCAGGCCGCCGGTGTGGGCCGGGTCGAACCCTGACGGGAAGCGATACATGAGCGCGTGCTGGTTCATGAGGAACTGGCCGTTGCCGAGCCCGACGTCGCGGATGCGCGGCCATTCGGTGTACCAGCCCGAATAGGAATCGTGCGTGTAGCTGCCTTTCGGAATCCGATACTTGTGCCAGCCGTCGGCGGGCACGCGCACCATGAGCAGCGCGGACCTTTCATCCCAGCCCGAGGCCCAGATCGGGTCGTTCGTGTTGGTCGCGCCGTGAATCCCGCCGGGGCCGGTGACCTCGTTGATCGGTGTTCGCAGAATCACGCTCCAGGTGTCGGCGACAGGATCCCATTCCATGAGGCAACCGCCTTTTGCAGTGCCGCCGCCGTTGCCGTTGCTGCCATACAACGACCCGCCCCTGGCCGGTGTAGAGGCCCTTGCCGTGATGGCTTTTGAAGCCGAACTGCGCGTTCTGGATCGTGCCAAGGTTGGTTTGCAGAGACGCCTTGCCCGACGGGATCACGGCCTCGGTGCCGCTCACGATGGCGGTGCCGCGTTCCATTGCCAGCCCGACGAAATACACGCGATTGGGATCGGTGACATCTTCGGCGACCGCGCTCAGGTGCATCGGCATCACGCCGGTGTAACCGCCTCCGGTGCCGATGGGGATCTGGCGGATGTTGCGGCTGGCGTCGATGAAATACGGCCCGATCAGAAGCTGATTGGTCGCATCGTGGATCATGCGGCTGGCGATCGAGCCGCCGTAAAACGGCAGGCCGCGCGGGGTCATGTTCAGGCCGGCATCGATCTCGTAAAGATGCTGGACGCCATCCACGTTGTAGCCGGCGGCGAAGTAATTGATCGCCCACAGCCGGTCCGCCCACGGAACCACCGCGCCGATGCCCGATTCGGACTGGTTCGACGTCGTGATCGAGAGATGCGGATAGATGCCGGAGATGCTGGTGGGCGGCGACGGCGGAGGAATCGTCGGATCGGTGGCGAGGACCTCATCGACGTCGAACCCGGGATTGCTTCCATACAAAGTCGTGAGGACGAAATACGTGGCGCGGCTGGATTTTGGGGACGTGTTTTGGAAGAAAGCCACGCCGGTCGCCGAACTGGTGAACGCCGTTCCGTTCGCGTCGGAAAGTTCGAGGTCGTAACGGGCGGTCGCCTGTCCCCATTCGCGCCCAGTCAGCCGGAGCCGGTGCCATGCGCCGGGCGTCAGGCTCCCAAGCCCGGCGACCGGCTGCCAGGCCGCGCCGTCGTAAGCAGCCCAGCCGTTTTGATAACGAAGATTGCACGCGGCGGAAATCGCCGGCAGGGCCGCCGCCGAGGTGGAGACGATGAGGTTGAACTGGCGGTTCGTGCCCGATTGCACCCGCACATAACTCTCCACGGTGAACTCCGCGGAGCCTCCGGGTTGAATGGTGTCGAACCGAGCGCCCAGGCCCGACGATGCCGCGGCGACCGCCGAAAATCTCGCCGTGCCGTTCGCGCCCGTGCCGGATTGAATCGTCGCGCCGGCCGTGGACGCCCAGGCGGCCGAAAAGGCGCCCGACTCGAAGTCGTCCTGCACGATGGTCTGCGCCGCCGCCGGGTGAATGCAGGCGATGGCGAGAGCGGCTGCGATCCAGTGGCGCAGAGGTTTCATCGAGCGCGTTGCCGTTGAGACTTTCACGGGACCAGGCTGATCCGAAGTCGGACGAAGAGACGCGGCGCGGTGTCCATCGGGATCAGCACACGGAGCATCTCGGTCTCGGCGTCGGACTCGTCGGGAAGCACTTCGGGAACGAGATCGGGGCGGTTGATCCACGAGCCAGGTTCGAGCGTAAGACTGGTCTGAACCATGCCCGCCGCGTCGCTTGCATCGCGGCTGCGCCGGAATTTGTAGGCGAGATACGGGGTGCCGGCGACGTCGATGGCGGCAGCCGAGGGCGGATTGGAAGAAGCCGGATCGAGCGGCGCGCTGCCCGAATAGAACTCCGCCAGATTCGCGAGCCCGTCGCGGTCGGAATCGGCGGCGGCAACGGCATCGCGTCCGGCTCCGGTGGGAAGTCCGTTGTCACGCGCCCAGTCGAGGAACGTGTCGCGGACGTCGGCGGGGCCGTAGGTGAACTGCGCTGTGGCCGTGGTCGTGGTATCGGATTTCAACCGGACCCAGTGGGCGTGATAGCCGGTCGGGAAAACGTGAGTGAGTGTCTGTCCGGCAACAACGGTGAAGGTGCCGTAAGGCGACCACGAGTTGTCGCCGAGAAAATCCACTTCGACGGTGAAGTTCACGGAGCCGGCGCTCGTGTGGGAGAGGCTCAGTTCCTTCCGATCGTATCCATACATCAGATACGGATCGGATGCCGTGCCACTCGTGACGGCGGTGTTCAGCCACGGCCCGCCGAAGCCGCGCGGCTCGCCCATGCGCCAGATGTCGTCCACTTCGCCGAGCCAGAGCGCCGCGGTGCCGTCGGCATTTTTTAACAGCTTGTCCGAGACCGGCGCGCTGTCCAGAACGCCGGTGAGCACCAGCAGTCCGCGCCACGACGCGAAATCGGTGATGCGTTTTCCGTGCGTGACGAGTGCGCGCATTTTGCGGTATCCGCCGGAGATGCCGCGGGGCACTTCGTAAAAGGTGCCGTGGCAGTTGAGAAGCTGGCGTTCGGTGACGACCTCGCGGAAGCCGCGCGCCCAGCCGGCGGCGAACGGCGACTCGTAAAGCGCATCGAGCTTCGGCAGCCGGAACCGGTTCGATCCCTCGGTCACCCACGCGGACGCGGCATCGGAGCCGAACTCCTGCGTGGTCGCGGCGCTGGTGCGGATCGCGCTTTCCAGCGTGGTGTTCGTCACGTCTCCGAGAACCATGTCGCCGCCGATCTGATGGTAGCGATGGGTGGCGGTCCCGCCGGAGGAATTGGCGCGGGAGGAGGCGAACTCCATCTTCAGGTCGGCGGTATTCATCACGCGGATCAGGCCGTCCGAATAGGAGCGCGTGTCGCGGATGTCGGCCAGCGCGGCGAACTCGTCGGAGCCGGTCGATGCTGGAGTGATGTGCGGATACGGACTGTGCAGATGGAAGAACGCGGTGAGGCTCGTGCAGGCGGCGTTCGCCTTGAGCCGCACCCAGGGAACATTGAGGTCGTTGATGATTTCAAAAACGTAACCGCCCGCCGGAATCGTGAGCGTTTTCAACGTGCTCCAGACCGGTGTCCCGAAGCTGGTCTGGATTTCGACGGAAACGGGCGACGCTCCGAGGTTCCGCAAGTGCAGGGTGCCGCGCGGAAAATTCGCGACGAGGAAAGGATCGGAGGTTTGATTCGCAACGACGGAGTCGTTCATCCACACGGCACCGTGTCCGGTCGGCGCGCCCCAGTTTTGCAAATCGGAGAGATGGCCGAACCACAGGTTGGACTCGGCTTTCGGCACAAGCGCGTTCGAGAATTTGGTCGTGTCGTTTTTCCCCATCACGAGCCAGCCGCCGAACATGCAGTAATCGACCGGCATTTTGTAATACGACGCGATCGGCGTCAGCCCCGCAAAGTTCGCGGACGAAAACGTCTTCGGGAAATCGAAGAACAAGCCGTGCATGTGCATCAGGTAAGGGCTCGACGGGTTCGCCGGATCGAGCTGACGGATGCGCGGCCATTCGGTGTGCCAGCCGTGCGCGCCGTCGTGCGTGTAAGACGCCTTTGGCAGCCGCCAGGTGTTCCAGTTACCAGCTTCCAGCGAATGGAGAACGACGGACTTCGCATCGAACCCGGTGGTCCAGATCGGATCGGTCGCTGGATTCGGATTGCCGTAAATGCCGCCGGGGCCGGTGACCTCGCACGTCTGGATGCGCTCGACCTGGTTCCAAGCCACCATGCGGTCGGGCGTGGAGCCGGTGCCGATGATCGCGCCGTTCCACGTCGCCAGCACGCCCGACGGCATCGTCTGATTCGGCTCGCCGTTGTTCCCCACGGCCAGCACGCCCTGTCCGCTGTAAGCGCCCTTGCCGTGATACCCGGCGAGAAAGCTGTCGCCTGTGCCCTGCACGTCCGGGTAGCGGACTTTGAAGGTGAGATCGTTCACGTTGATGTCGTAAAGACCGTCCTCCATCGTGAACATATAAACGCGGTTCGCGGGATCGGTGAGATGCGCGGCGGTCGCGGTGTAGCGGCCGGGCAAGGTCGAGTAGGAGAGCTTCCGGACGTTGCCCGACGCGCTGATGAAATACGGCCCGATGATGAGCTGGTTCGACGGTGTATGGATAAAGCGGTTGGCCGGGGTGCCGCCGATCAATTCGGCACGGGTCACGCGGGAAAGATCGGGGGCGATCTCGTAAAGCTTGTCCGTGCTGCCAGTGGGCTGGTGCGGACCGTAGGTCATGGCCCAGAGTTTTCCGGCCCACGGAACCACCGCGCCGACGCCGCATTCATCGTGGGTGTTTGTCATCGCGAGGTGCGGATAGACGCCAGAGATGTTCACCACTTTGTCCGGCAGTGGTGCCGTCGGCAGGACGACTTCGTAATCCGCAGAGGGCGGCGTGCTGGCGGCATCGGTGAGCGAGACGTCATCGACCGTAAACGAATTGTCGGCGTTAGATCGTGCGAGAAGCGGACCTTGCTCACGACGGAACTGGTCGCCGCCGCCGTGGCGAAAGTGCTCAGTCCGGCGACCGCATGCGAGAGCGTGGCCGGGCCGGTGTTCGACCAGGCGATGTCGTATTCCGCGTTGGCCGTGCCAAATTCCTGTCCGATCACGCGCAGCCTCACGGTTTGATTCGCCGGGACCGCAAACGATCCGCCGTCGCTCATGCGGGTCAGCTGTAACAGGTGCCGCTGACATTCACCTGCAACACGCCTCCCGTGGCCGTGCGCAACTCGACCGCCGCAGCCGGAGCCGCATCGAGTGAGAAACGAAACGCCTGAGCCGTGTCCACTCCCGCGACCTGAAAGGAGAGATCGGCGGTGAAATTCGCGACTGTGCTGCCGGGTTGCTGGCTGAGCGAGGCGGAAGTGTTGTAGGGCAGCCGCGCGGCGGTGCCGGAGCTATTAGCCCGGTCGCGCTCACCGTCCCGCCGCTCGAAGTCCAGCCGCTCGGAAACGGCGCAACCTCAAACCCGGTGTTCGTAAGCAACTGCGCGGCCTGGAGCGGAAGTGCGATGAGAAACGGGATGAGCAGGAGTGCTTTCATCATTTCGTGACCTTGAGTCGCACGAATCGCTTCGGGCCTGAGCCGGCCGGGATTGTGGCCTTGACGGTTTGCACGGTGCCGTTGTCGCTGAAGACAGTGCCTGCGCCGACACTGGTCCAGCTTCCGGCAATGAGCGTGTCGCTCCACTCGACACTGAAAGTCACGCCATCGTTCATCGCCGCGATGCTGCGCGTGTATGTGAATTCGAGTTCCTCTCCAATGCGGACGAGTTCTCCCGGTTTCCTCGTGGCCGCGTTCGCGTTCTGGCCGGTGGCGAATTCGAGGAAGTTCGTCTCGCCGTCGTTGTTTGGATCGGCACTGTCGGCGGCGGTGCCTGCGTCCGTGGCGGTGCCGAAGTTCGCGTAGCGCCATGCCTGTTGCTCGGTGGCGATGGTGAGAACGACATCGTTGCCATCGCCGCCGGCGTAGCTGATGAGCCAGTTGTAGCCGCTTGCCGCGAAGACGCTGCCCTCCGGTTTTCCGGCAAAGGTTCCGCCAATGACTCCGGCGCTTGTCTTGTTCAGAATCGTGAACGTCGAGCCGGTCGCGAGTCCGGGCGCGGCGACGATGTCGAGCGCGCCTGCGAGCGTGACTCCGCCGCTGGTGGAGAGTTGATCGTATTGCGTGCCAACGGTCCCTCCGTTGATTCGCACCTCGAAACGACCTCCCGCACCGACGCTCACCGTGCCTGTGGAGACGAGCACGCCGCGCGGCGCGAACGTCCCCGCGCTCGCAGTCACGCCGCTTGCGAGGCTGCCGCTGGCGGCGAGTTTTCCGCCCGCGACAATCGTGGAGCCGGTGAACGTATTCGATGCCGTGAGGGTCATCGTTCCCGCACCGGTCTTCGTGAAGGTGCCGCTGCCGGAGAGCACGCCCGCGAATGTCGTGGAGAAGCCGTTGCCGCCTGCTGTGAGCGCGCCGCTGCCGATCAGCACTTTGCTGCCGGCGACACCGTCAAGGGAACCGATGGTCTGAGCGTTGCCGGCGAGATCGAGCACGCTGTCGGAGGCGAGGAGTCGAACATCCGAAGCGGACGGCAGGCTGGCACCCGCAGGCGGAAGCGCATCGGGGCCGAGCGCGGCGCTGGCCGAAAGCTGGGACTGGGTCAATGCGGTGTCCCAGATGCGGACCTCGTTGTAGCTGGCGTTGCCGTCGTTATCGCCGGAAAACTGCGAATGGCCGAGCCAGAGATTCGTCTGGCCAAGCTGGGAAAGATTCCACGAAACACTCATGGACCCCGATTTCAGAACGGTTCCGGCGGCATCGCGTCTGGCCCATTGAAGGAGGTTGGTTCCGCCGCTGCCCGCGCCGGGGTTGATCACCATCGAGATGTGATACTGCGTGTTTAACGAATACGGCTGCATCGAGTTGTTCACCGTTCCGCCGGGCGAAACCTCCACCCGGTCCAGCGTCGAGGTCGTGCCCTGGGTCCAGCTCATCATGAAGTAGTTGGAGGTGCCCGACCCGAAGTCAAAAATCCGGGACCAGCTCTTGATGCTTTTTTCAGTGGCCCAGACTTCCATGGTCAACGGACTCGCGGAGCCGTTGGGCAAAATGTTTTGTCCCAGGCTGATGTAGGAACTGCCGGATGCGCCGCCGGTGAGAGTTGCCTGCGTGGAACTGAGGGTCACACCGCCGACGGCAGTTGCGGAAGGCCCGCCGGTTGAGTTGGCGAGATTGCCATTGAAGCTCCAGCGATGGCGAAGCGGCGAAACGCGAACGGAGCCATGCTCGATCACCGTGCTGCCAGTGTAAGTGTTCGCGCCGGCGAGGATCAGTTCGCCGGTGCCCGTTTTGGTCAGCGTCCCGGAACCACTGATCAGAGCCGGAAGACCAAGGCTGGAGTCGGTGGCGATCACGAGCGATGCGTTGTTCACAACGGTTCCCGCAAGGAAACTGGAGGTGGCGCCGTTGCCCAGCCGGAGCGAGCCGCCGTTGATCTGCGTCACGCCGCTGAAAGAGTTCGCGCCAAGCAGCGTGAGCTGTCCGGCTCCGCTTTTGATGAACTGTCCCGTGCCGCTGATTGCCTGGCTGTAGGAGATGTTCGACGAGCCGCTCACCCTGGTTTCCACGGTCGCGTTGTTCACGATGCCGCCGTTGATGCCGCCGCTCATTGCTTCGAGGAAAAGCAGCCGGCCTGCGCTGACCGTAAAGCGGCCAATCATGTTCGCGGTGGAACTGAGCGCCATGGTGCCGGAACCGGTCTTCGTCATGTAGCCCCATGAAACATTATTCTGATGGCCGAGCACGCCGCTGAAAAGCAGGTCGATGCCGCTGGGATCGCCGGTTGGCGCAATGTTGAAAACGCGGTCTGCGTTGTCGCCAATGCGGAGGTCGGCGGAGATGGTCGAGGTTTGCGTGCCGCCGACAGTCAGCGTGTTTTTTAGAACGAAGTTGCCGTAGCTGGAATCTCCCGCGAGCGATGTGGAAATCGTGCCGCCGTTGAGCGTGACGGGGCCGTTGAAGACGGAGTAGTTCGCGTTGGCCCGCAACGTCGCGCCGGCATTGAGCGTCAGCGCCTGGAATCCGTCGAGAACTCTGCCCGCTCCGGTCACGAGCGTGCCTCCGTTCAGCGTGACGGATGCCGCGGTCGCAGCGGCTGTCATCGTCACGATTCCGGAATTGATTGTCGCCACACCGCCGGAGACGAATGAAATGCCGTCGGGGCTCCAATGGCCGTTGTTCCAGTCATCGGTGCTGCCGTCCCATGTGAATTGATTCGTGAGGTTCGACACGACCGACGCGACACCGAGCGCGCGGCTGTAGAATTTCACGTCGTCCACTGCGCCCTGGAACATCGGATGCACACTGCCTTCGCCGCGCCCGATGAACACCCGCAACGGCGTCGAGTTCGCGTTGCCCGATGCGAGATTTTCCGGCAGGTATGAAATGCTGGCCGACCCCGACTGCGTGCCGTTGACGATGAGCCGGCCTGTCGTTCCGTCGAGCGCCAGAACGACGTTGGACCACGTGCCGACAGGAATCGCCGCAGTGCCCGTCAATGAAATGTCCGCACCGCCATTCGAGATCATGACCTTCGCGTGGCCGGTGCCGTCATCGGGCGTGAACACGAGGCGCTTGGTCGTTGATGACCCGATCCAGAACAGCGCCTGGTTCGCAGCGCCGCCTTGCGGTTTCACCCAGAAGTCGAGCGTGAACGCGCCCGAGTCCACGACCGAGCGGTCGAACGTGAGCCATTGATTGGAGCCGCTGAAAGTGAGCACGCCGGTGCGTCCGGTGTCGCTCGCCGTCCAAGTCGCGCCGCGCGCAAACGCCGCCATGCCGGACAGATAATCGAGCGCGAGATCGCCGTGGTTTGCATCGAATGGAAAACTGGCGACCGTCCACGCCGGCAGCAGGAATTTCCACGAATCGGAAAGACCGACCCACGGCTCGTGCGCGGCGGCGAATGTGTTGTTCGCATCGCCCCAGTAAAAATAAGCGCCGTCGAGAATGGTCCAGCCATTGACCGTGCCGCCGCCGTCGCCGGCGAACCCGCGGACAATCGCATTGCCGCCAACTGTTCCGCCAGTGACTTCCGCGTGCTGGAGAACGCGCGCATTCCCGTTGACCGTCGCACTGACGCTTGCAAAGTCGCGCACCCGCGCATTGCCGCCCACAGATCCGGTCACGGTCGCGTGCCCGCTCACCACCGCGCTGCCGCTCACAACTGCATTGCCGCTGACGACCGCGTAATCCTCGACTCGGGCGCTGTTCAGAACCTGCGCGGAACCCAGCACGCGCGCGTTCGGTCCGACGAAAGCGGTCGAAGCGACCGTTGCCGAGGACGCCTTCCATCCGCCGCCGTTCGCGTGCTGCACAAGCCCGCTCGTGGAACTCGCCGCTGTTTCGCGCGGCGTTGCGCCGGTGATCTGGACTTCGTAATGATGGCGCTGTTTTCCGACCGCCGAGCGAAACGGATACTGGCCGGGCGATTCGTCGATCGCGACGTAGGGCATGTTCGTCGGCGTCGCCGCGACGGTGAGCCAGAGCTTGTTCTCGTTCGCCGCAAGCGTCACCGAGTTCGTGCCGCTGCTCCAAAGCGTCGAGTAGCGCGTTGACCCTTCATCGGACATGACCACGAGCGCAGCGCGGAATTCCGAGCCGCGCGTCGGATCGACGAGCGGACGCAAATCCACCGTCACCGTCCGGCCCGCACCGGAGCCGGTCACCACGAGCGGATGCATCGCGTAGCCGCCCTGCATCGGAGCCTTTTCGTGAGGCACGCGCCACCAGGCCGGATCTTCGGCGGTCTGCACGAGCTCCGATGCGAAGACGTCGCCGGGAATTCCGCCGCACGAAGTTTGCAGCGAGGTCTGATACTTGAAATCAGCCGTCGCCATCCGCCGTGCGAACCCGCCGATCGCGTCTTTCAACGAAGCCAGCGAAGCGATGCGGGCGAGCGTGGCATACGGATATTCGTTGGCCGCGCACTGCTGCCAGACCTTCGCCACTGTCCCCTCGCCCAGGCCCGGCAGGTTGTCCGGGTTCTCGTCGAGATAGAGGTAAAACGGCCACGACTCGTAGTAGGTGCGGCCGGGATGCAGCGCGAAATGCCCGTCGCGAACCGCCGTCGTCGTCAGTTCGCTGCGGGCCGGCTCGTAGTATTCGTAACGGCGTTCGCGTCCGTAGTTGGCGTGGTTCTCATACCAATCGCCCGGCATCGAGCCGCCCTGCTCGAACTGCATGACGTGCGTGAACTCGTGCGAAATCACGGTGCTGCCGTTGTCGGTGGCGTTGTAGCCGAGGCCGCCGGGACCGATGTTCAAATAGGAATGACCGCTCCCGCTGCCGGTGGCCCAGTTGCCGCCATACTCGCAGATAAAGTCGGTCTTGTATTTCACACCGCTCCGGACATTGGGCTCCTTGTAGCCGAGATGCTTCACGAAAACCTGCCAGCACTGTTCGATGTTCCGCAGATTCTCATGCGCCCACGTTGTATTCATGCCCGTGGGCGTGCCGTCGTTGCTCAGGTTGTCGAGCCAGCGAAACCGGAAGTGCTTGGAAATAAGCTCGTGGTCGCCCGCCGACGGCCAGTCGCCATAATAGGTGACGTAAGTGTCGCCCGGCAGATCGCCGACACGAATGTAGTCGATCGCAAACGCAAGGCCGGCTGCGTTGACCGGCTGGATGCGCAGATCGGTGAGCGTGCTTCCCCACAGCCGTTCAAGACCGAGATCGATCCGGTAGGTGTGGAAGGCTCCGTCCTTCGCCACGTTCGTGGCGGGAATCGCGAACATGCGATCCGCGCCGAAGCCGGGCTTCGCAATCGTGCCGTATGAAAACTGGATGTCGCCCGCGTAGTTCGCCGGAACCTGCATCCGCACTTCGAGATAATCGTTGAAGCCGAGATCGAGATCAGCAAGACCCACGGTGCCTGTCAGTAAAACCCACGGCGCGCTCCTGCTCGAAGTGCCGGAAAGCACGCCGCCCGCAACCGTCGCGCCGCTCACCTGCGAAGTCGTCCAGCCACCGAAACTGCCGTCGGTGTTGAATTCCGCGCTCAGCGTTCCGGTGAACGCCGCGCCTGCCGGATCGACGGTCACGGGAGTTACCTCCGCGCCGTTCACCGCCCACAACACGCCGCTGCCGGAAATCAGCGGAGACTCGAAGTCCGCAGTTCCGCCAGCCACCGATCCCGGCGCGCCCCATTTTCCCGGCGACTGCTCGAGGCCGTCGATGTAAAGGCGGCGCACCCGGTCCGCATAGCCGTGGGGGAGAACGATGGTCGCTCCCGTGTTGAGATAAACCGCCGCGCCATCCGCCAGTGATGGCGTGGCGCAGACGAGCGTGCCGCTGGAAACGATCGTGTCGCCCGTGTATTTGCCAGCCTTCGAAATCGTCAGCGTGCCGGTGCCCGTCTTCGTGAGCGAACCGGCGCTGTTGCCGAGTCCCGCGATCTCCATGGTGCCGCTCACCGCCGCTGTCAGCGAGAAGGCGTTCATGTTCAACGCGCCCCACGACGCCGTGCCCGCCAGAAGTTTCAGCGACGCCCCCGGCGAGACCGTCCATGTGCTCGACACACCAAGCGGCATGTTCGAGCCGCCGTTGTTCTGAACCGTGACATCGCCGCTGTTCACCGTCAGCGCCTGCACCCAGGTCGTTGACCCCGAGGTGAGATTCACCGTGAAGCTTTTCCCCGCCGCATCGCTCGCCGCCACGAAATGCACCACGTTTCCGGGGCTGGACCATGTGCGTGTCGCGGTCGAAGCGGTGCCGCTGCCGACCGTGGCCCAGAACGCGCCGCTCCAGTTGTAACAGCGCCGTTCGTCACCCCCGAACCGGCCGCGGTGCCGTTCACGTCGAAATAATAAGTCGCGGCATTTGCCGGGATCGCGAGCGCAAGGCCGAACAGCGCGGCGGTCAGGATTGCCAGCCGGCTTGATCGTTTGGCGGGGTTGCGAGAGAGGGAATGAAAGAATGTGACGGGATGCATGTTGAGGAGTTGAGGGGGGGATGGCCGATGATTCATTACTTGGATGCTTTCATCCGCACAAACCGCTTCGGGCCGGAGCCGGCGGGGACGATGACTTTGACCTGTTGCACGAAGCCGTTTTCGGAAAGGACGGTTCCCGGATCGCTCGCGGTGGACCAGCTTCCGGCAGCGAGCGTGTCGCTGTATTCCACGCTGAACACAACGCCGTCATTCATTGCGGCCTTGTTACGGGTGTAGGTGAATTCAAATTCGCGCCGTTATTCGCAAGCGCGCCGGGTTGCCTTGTCGCCGCGTTCGGGTTCTGGCCGGTGGCGAATTCCAGCAGGTTGTTTTCGCCGTCCTTATTTGGATCGGCGTCATCGGCGGCGCTGCCGACATTGGCATTTGTGTTAAACCAAGTGTAACGCCACTGCTGGATCGCGGGCAGCGGAGTCCAGACGAGATTCGCCCCGGTTCCGCTGTGCTGGAGCGAAAATGCGCCATAGCCGCTGACCGGCCTGCCGCTGCTGTCCGCGCTGACGGTGCCAAGCGCGAAGGTGCCGGAGAGCGATGTCACCGTGAGAACTGGCCAGACGCGGGCGGCGGTCAGAATCTGTTGCTGAAATCAACGACGCTGCCGGAGTTGTTGAGGACGACATTGACCGCGACTCCGGGGGCAATCGTCGTCGTGCCCGCATTGACCTGGCTGGCTCCGGCGATGGCGTTGCCGCCCAGTTCCCATTGCACGCGGCTGGAGCCGGTAAGGCTCAATGAGCCGCTGAACGCAAGCGTGCCAGGGCCGTTGCCCGGTGCGAGTGTGCCGGCAACCGTGCCGGCTCCACCGAAAGTCGCGTTCCCGGCGAAGGTCGCGCCGCTGTCCACCGTCAGCGGGCCTCCGGTTGAAAGCGTGCCGGTGACCGTCAGTCTACCTCCTCACGGTGGTCGAACCGGAGTAACTGTTCGAGCCGGAGAGTGTCCAGTTGCCGGATTCGTTTTTCGTCAACGCCGAGAGCAGGTTCGCACCGCCTCCGTCGGTGAGATTGCCGGCGATGATGCCCGTGCCCGCCCCGCGCAGATCAAGAAAACGCCCCGAGGTGTTCGGAGCCACATTTCCGGCGAGAGTCAGCGTGCCGCTGACCGATGTGAAACGCGAATTGCCGGCCCCTAAAGTGACATTGATCGGACCGCCGACGGTGTTGTTGCCCGCGTCGTTCACGATGCTGCCATTCGGGTTGCTGCTGTTGATCGTGAAGTTCGACGGCAGCACAATGTCGCCGCCGCTTCCATCGAGATGCAGACTGCAAGTGGTGCCGTTTACATTGATCGTCTTCGCACCGGAGCCGAGTCCCGTGCTGTTGGTGATCCGCAGCGCGCCGCCGCTGATCGTCACGGTTCCGGCAAAGCTGTTGCTGCCGGTCAGCGAAACGACATCCGTGGATGCGGGTCCGCTGACGGTGATGCCACCCACGCCGCTGATGCTGTTCGGCACCGTAAGCGAACCGGAGCGGTCGAAGCGCAGTGCGCCGTCATTCAGCACGGGGCCGCTGCCGAGATTGCCCGTCGCGCCGTCGTTGCCGATCTGCAACGTGCCTGCCGTGATCGTGGTGGGACCGCTGTAGGAGTTCGATCCCGACAAAATGAGCGTGCCGTTCGAGCCATTGCGCGTGACTCCGCCCGTGCCGCTGAGACTGCCGCTGAAGATGAACCTGCCGCTGCCCGAGGTGTTGAAGACGAGCGTCGCAGCGAGCGCGGCGTTGTTGCTCACGATGTAGTTGAAGTTCGCGTTCGATGCCGCGAGATCGACGCTTGGCAACGACGCACCCTGCTGCAAGAACTGCAACGGATTGCCCGTGATCTGCATCGTCGTCGTGCCTGTGCTGATGGTGCCGCCGAGCGAAAGGCGATTCAGCGTGAAGGTGCCGGGCAGATCGTTGCTCGATGTGATCGTGACCGCGCCGGGCGTGATGCCGGTGAGAAATTCAATGCGCGTGCCCGAGTAACTCACCGGCACGGAACCGTTCAACCAGTTCGCCGAGCCGCTCCACGACAGGGTTCCAGCGGGAGCGGTCCAAAGATAGCCGGGGTAGTCGGTGTTGTCCGTCGGATCGGTGCCTGCGTTGAACTCCGCAAGGTTGTTGTAACCGTCGCCGTCGGGATCGGCGCTGTCCGCCGAGTTGCCGCTGTTGGCGATCGTTCCGAAATAGAGGAACCGCCATTGCTCGACCGGCGTGTAGGCCTGCCAGTTGAGCACCACGCTCGTGCCAGTCTTCGCGAGCGAAAAAGTTCCGATGCCGGTAGAGAGAGCACCGTTGGAATCGGAACCGACATTTCCAAGAACGAATGTTCCGGAAACAACAGGCGCCGTGAGAATCGGAAAGCTGTGTGAAGCGGACCAGAATGAATCGTTGAAGTTCACGGAACTGCCGCTCCCGTCGAAGCTCAAGTCCACTGCGGCACCGCTGCTGATGGTTGTGTTTCCCGCAACGACAAACGGCGTGGCCGTCGCGCCGTTATCCACGAAATTTACGAGCAGCGTCGCCGTCGAAGCGATGCCGAGTGTGCTGGAAAAAGTGAGCGTGCCCGATGCGGCGAGCGTTCCGTTCACATTGGTCGGCGAGGCGATGATGCCGCTGCCGCCAATGGTTCCCTCGCTGTTCACGCTAAGTGCCGACGGGCTCGCGAGCGTGCCGGTGACACTGATCGCACCGCCGTTGATTGTTGTCGTGCCGGTGTAAGTGTTCGCACCCGCGAGCACCTGCGTGTTGGTTCCGGTCTTGACCACGCTCACCCGGCCCAGCGTCGAGGTGAGGTTGAGCGTCGGGTTCGTATCGACGATGCGACCGGTGAAGATTGCCGTGTTCGTTAGCAGGCCGCCGTTGATGGTGAGCGTCGCCATTTGCGAACCCGAAGTGGCGATCGTGTAATTGCCAATCTCGCCCGCACCCGAGATGCGACGAGAATTGCGCGCTGCGTGTGGTGGAGTTTTCGCAGAGCGCAACGAAGCCGCCGGCTTTCAATCGTCAACTCCGGCAGCAGCGTCGGGTCGGCATTCGTGAGGTCGCTGCCGAAAACGGTGATGACGTTTGCGCCGATGACCAGACCGGTGTTGTCGGCGAATGTCGGCGAGTTGCTCAAACGAAAGCAGACGTAGTTCGACGACGCCGGGTCGCGCGCGATCCGCAGCGTTCCGTTGGCGACCGCCGGTGCAACACTGGCAACGGTTGCGAGTCCCCACGAGGTGTTGGCACCGGCGGTGATCGCGGAGAGCGCGGACATCGTGCGTGTGGACGTGACCGAGCGTGTTGCGCTGCCGAGATCCCAGGTGCCGCCGAACATGATGCGTCCCGCAGGGTTGATGGCGAAGTCGCCGTTCACATCGATGATCGTGTTTGCGATGCCCTGGTTCAACCCAAACGCCGCCGTCGTGCCGATGGTGCCGCCGTTGATCGTGAGTCGTCCCGAGCCGAACGCGCTCGCGTTCGCCGTCCCGGTTGACGCCACGACCACGCGCCACTTTGCAACACAAATCCGCCGGAGAATGTGTTCGACCCAGTGAGCGCCACGCCGCGATCGGCGACTGCCGCGACGGACAACTCCGCCGCGCCGGAAATGTTCCCACTCACGGTGATCTGCGTCGAACCGACCGCGCCCGAAGTGCCGGTCGTCCATGTCTGGTCGGCAGTGAGAACGTCACCTTCGCGCCGATGGTCAGCATGCGGCCCGAAGTCGAGAGATCGATCCCGTCGGAGCCGAGCGAAAGCGAACCAGCGGTGCCGGAGTTGATGACGCACATCGCCGCCGGGATTCGTGATTTGAATTCCGAAGACGCTCAACCCGCCTCCGATGGTCGTCGTGTTCGCCGATGTCACCGTGCCGTCCCAAATGGCAAGTCCGCCGGCCGGAGCCTGGTTGCCGACCCAGCTTCCGGCCTGGTCGAGATTCGTCACGTTGTTCGCTTTTACCGTGGCCCGCCAGCCGTGGTGAACGACCGGCTGCTGCTCGCCCACACAGTTCCCGCCGCGTTCGACGCCTGGAGCCGGTAGTAATAGGTCGTCTTCGTCGCAAGGCCCGCGATGTTCGTCGAGACGCTGCCGCGCGTCGGCGTCCCGAGATCGACGACATTCGCCCAGTTCCCCGCCGTCGTGCCGCCGTCAGTCCCGCCCCAGTAAAACTTCACGGAGGTATCCGTCGTCACCCACGGAAACGTGACTTGCCGTTGAGCGTCGCGGTGTTGCTTCCGACATTCGTCGCGCCGGTCGGCGTCGAGATCACCGGTGACAGCGCGCGTCCGTTCGAGCGGAACTCGTCGTTGTAAAGGCCGATCATCTCGAACGGAATTTCCTCGAATGCCGGAAGGTCGGTGTAAACACGCGACGTCGGATCGAGCCGGCAGTCGTCGGTCGGACCAGTTCAACAGGCCGGGGTTCGTCGTGTAAGCCTTGTTGGAGCCGGTCGTCAACGAGGGAAAATTCTGGATGCCCATCGCGATGACGTTCGTGTCGAAACGGGTGGCCGTGCCGCTGACGTTGAACGGCTGTGCTGGCAGTTGATGGCAAGGTTGTTGAAAAGCGACGCGCCGGTGTAGTTGCCGCCGTAGCCGTCGCGCTGCGCCGTTGGAGTAATTGCCATAGAAACGATCGCCGACGCACTGGTTGTCCATCTGGATGCCTTCGCCGCCCGGAGGGCCGGGATTCAAATAGGTCGGGTAAAGATAATTGGCCGAGCAGTTGAAGTAGTTGTAGCGAACAGCCTCGTTGCCGCCCAGGCTTCGAACTCTGGAAGCTGTAGATGCCGCCCAAGTCGCCCGAGATCGTGCAATACTCGCGGAGATCATTATATTCAAAAGTCTTGTCGAACGAGCCGCGAGAGATCCGCCGTGCGGCGTGCCTTTGATGAAGTTGTGCGCGATGCGGACGCCCACGCAAATCCTGTGACCGCCTCCCCCGCCGCCCCGGCCTGTCCGCCGAATCCGACATCGACCGGCGACGCATAAATCGGCACGACCTGCGCGAAGTCGGTGATGCTGTTGTTCACGACGAAGTGATCGCACGAGATGCGCGGCGACGGTGGACTCGCTGCCGCCCTCACGTACCACACCGCCCGAGCGAGATAGCGTCATGTCGCAATCGAGCACGCCGTTCAATGTGCCGTTGTTCAGGTCCACGCCGTAACTGCCGATGTTTTTGAACTGGCAGCCGAGGATCAAATTGTTCGGCCGCCGCGTGACCACGACGCCTTGCGCGAGGCTCGTGTCGAAGGTGAGTCCCGTGGAAAATGATGTTCGTCGCGCTCGTGATCTGCGACCATCGGCTGCGAGAAATCGGAGATGACCACCGCGCCGTCCGTGATCGTCGCCGACGGCCAGATGTAAAGCCGGTTGCGGCAGAAATCAATGCACCACTCGCCGGGCTGGTCAATTTCCTCGATCAAGTTCAACGCGCAGAACGGCTCGTTGTAAGAGCCGGCGTAGGCGGAATACTTGTTGCCAAAGCCGAGCGTTGAGCGCCGCGCCCGGATCGATGGTGAAGGTGTTGCCCCGGTGTCGATCGCGAGACACTTTCACGCCGTAAACCTCCCACGGCACGCGCCAGTATCCGTAGAGCCAGACGCCGCCGTCCGTGAGCGCCGTCGTCCACCGCTGGATGTGCGATTTGTCCGTGGTGTTGAAACCGAACTTCCCGCCGATGTTCACGCCGTTGTCCACGGTGGCGTATTTCGCAAGCACGCCGTTCATTTTCATGAAAGGCGTGAGCCAGCGGTTCGCGAGATTGTCGTTCGGATAGCGCGAGAGCGGCTGGCGCGAGCCGTTGAAGAACACCTCGAAGATGCCGCCATCTATACTCGTGCGGTAGGGATTGTAGAGGCGGTTCTGGTCGAACTCCGTCGGGAACGGCCCCTTGTTCACGATGCCGAGCGCGGTGAGATCGAGTTGCTTGATGTTCGAGCCGGAGACGCCCGGCGCAAGCCGCGACACCATCGCCGGATCGAGCGCGGTAAAGCTCGCGGCGCTGACCGGCGTGCCCGTCGTGAACACCGGCGTCTCTCCCGGATAGGCCTTGTAAATGACGGGCGCGCCGGTCGAGCCCGAGTCGGTGCCGGTCAGTACAAAGTTGCTCGTGCGACGATACGTGCCGCTGCGCACCAGCACCGAGACTCCACCCGCGGGCAGCGGACGCGGAAGGGCGCGAATCACGTCGCGCGCTTTGTCGAGCGTCGCGAACGGCGCGGCCAACGTCCCGCTGTTGGTGTCCGTGCCCGTGGTCGCCACATAGTAATTGACCGTGCTCGTCGGGATCGGAATCCGCACGCGCAGCCGCCAGCTCTGCTCCAGGGTCGGGCTGCCGACAAACGTCATCTTCGCCTTCAGCCAGTGCGTGCCGACGTCCTTGATCGTCGGCGTAAACGAAAAGGTCTGCGTCGTCTGACCCGTGTCGTCGCCGTCGAGCTTCCAAACGTAACTCGTCGCACCAGCCGTCGCGGTGACAATCTGCGACGCGCCCGCATCGACGATGATTTCCTGAGCGAAGCCGATGACGCCGGACAGCACCATACAAAGGAAAAAGAAAGCGGTTCTTGCTTTCATTTGGCTATAGCTTTTTCGGTTGCTCTAGTTTCCACAGTTGGAAAATCACAAGTCGGCATCTTCTGGATCGTTTGCGGCTGCGTTAATTTGAAACGGACGAACCGTCTTTGAGGGGTGCCGGAAGGTAACGCGATTTTGGCGGTTTGCACGCTGCCATTATCGCTGAAAATGATCTCGATGACACTGGTGGCTCTCCAGCTTCCGGCTGCGAGAAGTTTCCCCATTCGACCTCAAACTTGAGTCTTCCCGGACCGGCAGGCGAACGGCTCAACGCAAGCCCCAGCAGATTCGCATCGCACACGCCCGGCCATGGGAGCGATTGCCAGCCGGCATAGATCGCCGGATTGGCTGCAAGGGGCAAGGAAAGGTATCTGGAGGGTTCGCACACATCATTCATCGCGCCAAGTCGCAAAACCTAGCTACCAGAATGCCTGAATGTGACCGGCGTCGCGCCATCGGAGCCCGTAGAAAACCACGAATAGGAAGATCACTCCTTGCCTTTGGCACGACCATCGGACCGGCGAAGCCGCCCGCTATTACAACGGAATCTTTCCGATCTCCAAAATCACCGCCATCCCGCGTCCGCCCCCCCTATTCGCAGCGGTAGAAGCTCTCGCGGTGGAACGTGCCGTCCTGGTAGTTGGCGTAGGTCGCGAGGGCGAGCAGCGGCAAGTTGTTCCGATACATGTCGTATCTCAGATAGAAGACGCTCGGGAAAGCCGGTGCCGGTGATCTGCGGTTCGTCCCACGAGCCGTCGCGGTTCTGCGTGCGGACGAGGTAGTCGATGCCGCGGCGGATCGCATGCGCTGGTCGAGGTCGCTCGCGCGGCGCAGAGGCCCATGAGCGCCCAGGCGGTCTGCGAGGCGGTGCTTGGGCCTTTGCCCTTGAGGCGCGGGATCGTCGTAGCTGGCGCAGGTTTCGCCCCAGCCGCCGTCGTCGTTCTGGCAGCTCTCGAGCCAGTCGCGCGCGCGGACGATCCAGTCCTGGTGCATGTCTTCGCCGATGGCGCGCAGGCCGCGCAGCACCTGCCAGGTGCCGTAGATGTAGTTCACGCCCCAGCGGCCGTACCACGAGCCGTCGTCCTCCTGCGTGTCGCGGAGATACGCGATGCGCGCGGCGCACGCACGTGCGCTCTGCGCGGTCGAAGCCGATGTAGCCGAGCAGCTCGAGCATGCGGCCGGTGAGGTCGCTGCAGGTCGGGTCGAGGATCGCGTTGTGATCGGCAAAGGGCACGTCCTCGAGCCAGCGCTGGGTCACGTCCTTGTCGAACGCCGCCCAGCCGCCGTCGCGGCACTGGAAGCTGAGCAGCCAGTGCGAGCGCGCGCTCGAACATGGCCTCGCAGCCGAGCTTGCGTCGTCGCGGCTGCGGACGCAGGCGCAGCGCCATCAGGACCATCGTCGGTGTCGTCGGTGTCCGGGTAATAGACGTTGTTGAACTCGAACGCCCAGCCGCTCGCCTCGGGGTGCGGATTCTTGACCGCCCAGTCGCCGCGGAAGCGCACTTCCTTCTTCGCCAGCCACTGCGGCCGCGCGCTGAGCGCCGGGATGCGCCGGATCGACGCCCGGATTCGGCGAGGGCGATGACGTGTGATCGCCGTGTCCCAGACCGGCGAGAGGCAGGGCTGGATGCGGAAGTCCTGCGGGTCATCGACGAACAGCCCCTCGAAATCGCGCATCGGCCTTTGGCAGCAGCGGGTGGTCGTCCGGATAGCCGAGCGCCTGCAGCGCGATGATCGAGTTGAGCATCGCGGGGAAGATCGCGCGCGAGGCCGTCGCTCCCCTCGCCCATGCGCTCGGTCATCCAGCTGCTCGGCTGCCTCGAGCGCGCGCTGGCGCAGCGGGCTGGCAGCGGAAGCCGGTCGTAGCAACTTCAGCACGCGATCGCAGCGGAGGAAAAAATTCCGCCACGTGAACAGGCGCTCGTTCGTCGCAGCGCGAGATCGGTCTGCTCGGTGCCGACCGGATAGAGCTCGTGCAGTGCTTCTCGGCGGGCAGCTGCGCGCGTCGGCTTGAAGTGATTGATGATCGCGAGCGGCACGAGCATCGCCCGGCTCCACGACGACATCTCGTAGATGTTGAAGAAGAACCAGCTCGGGAAGAGGAACATCTCCGACCGGGATCGTCGGCAGATATTTCCACGGAAACTGCCCGAGCAGCGCGAGGTAGAGCTTCGCGTAGGTGTTCATCCGCGGGATGCCGCCGAGGCGCAGGATCGTGCGCGCGCGCCTCGCGCATCCACGGCGCGTCGGCGAGTGGCCGGCGAGCTTGAGCGCGAAGTAGGCCTTCACCGACGCGTTCACCTCGCTCGGGCCGCCGTCGTAGATATTCCAGCCGCCGTCGGCGAGCTGGCGGCGGCGGATGTGCGCGACGCATTTTTCCTGCGAGCACCGGGTCCACCTCGCCGGCCCAGTGCATGTAGAGCACGTAGTCGGAGCAGAGCGTGCTATCGACGAACAGCTCGCCGCACCCAGTAGCCCGTCCGGCGTGCTGGAGGCGGAGCAGATTTTGCTGCGCGCGGCGGATCGCGTTCGAGCTGCGCGGTCGTCGGCTCGCGATGACGGCGTCGGATCGGTTCCGCGCATGGCAGAACTGCGGCTGACGCATCCGTCTGCTCGAAGTTGACGGCGACTGCATCACGGATCGAGGCGGTCGATTCCGGATCAGGCGGTCGGCGCACTGTTCCTTGCCGGTGAGATGGCCGTTGCCGGCGCTCACGCCGTTGAAGGCCTGCGACGTCTCGCGCCCTCGGCGCGCGGCTTGGGCTTCGCGCCGAAGTTGAACTTGATGTTCTTCCAGGTGTCGCCGGGCTGCGCCTCGAGGCCGAGCGCTGGCGGTGGGCTCGTAGCCGCAGTGGACCATGCAGTTCTCGCAGCGCGGATCGCGCGCGACGCCATCGACGACGCCGTAGTTGTCCCAGTGCGATCTTTTCCAGCAGCTCGCGGTAGCTCGCGTAATGGCCGTCGGTCATCAGGTAGCACGGGCCTTTCCAGCCGCGGACGTTGCGCGTGGGGATCGCCCAGGCCGAGCAGGTCAGATCGCGTTTGCCGGCGAGGAATTCGAGGTAAATCGGCGTGCCGAAGAGCGTGTAACGTTCTGCCCCACTCCTCGATCTTCGGCGAATTTCTCGATCGTCATCTTCCGGGTGAGGAAGAAATTCTCCGGCTGCACGTCGAGCCGCTTGACCATGTCCTTCTTGGCGGCGTCGTATTCGTAGCCGGGCGAGATGGTGTGGCCGTCCACGCCGAGACTCGAGAGGAAATCGAACATGTCGCTCGATCTCCTGCATGTCGGTCTCCTTGTAGATCGTCGTGTTCGTCGCGACCTGGTAGCCGAGGATCTTCGCCATGCGGATGGCGAGGATGCATTCCTTGAAGACGCCCTCGCGCTCGACGATGAGGTCGTGGGTGCGCTCGAGTCCGTCGAGATGGACGTTCCAATACATCCAGTGCGACGGCGCGATCACCGGCATCTGGCCGGGTCTTTCGGTCCGCTTGCGGATTTCCTCGGCGTCCTTGCGCGGTGATCAGCTCCTCTGCGAGCAAGCACCTGGAGCTTGCTCTCGACTGTCCGCTCGGCTTTCCGCTTGCGCGAACTCCGCGGCCAGATATTCGCGCATTTTTTTGCGCATGAACATGCGCGTTGGTGCAGATATAAACGATCCGCTTCTGCTCGAGCAGCCCCTCGACGAGCGCCTCGATCTGCGGATAAATGAGCGGCTCGCCGCCGCAGATCGAAACCATCGGCGCGTTGCACTCCTCCGCCGCACCGAGGCAGTCTTCGAGCGGCATCACGTCCTTGAGCGAGGTGGAATACTCGCGGATGCGGCCGCAGCCGGTGCAGGTGAGGTTGCAGGTGTGCAGCGGTTCGAGCTGGAGAACGGTCGCGAACTTCTTCGTCCCGCGCAGTTTTTGCCCGATGATGTAAGCCGCGATCTTGGCGGTTAGGGCCAGTGGGAATCTCATAATTTACCGAAACTCGGCAGATAGTAGCAGTCGAAGTCGGTGTGTCAACCATGCCCCTCTGATGCAAGCGGGCTGCGATGCGCAAATTAGTCTTGTCGCCTGCGCGCGATTCTGTGTTGATACGCCGCATGGGGGACACCCGATTTTCATGCTCGTCTTGCGGCCAGTCACTCGTGGCGGATCGCAGCGGCGCGGGAATGCTCATTAACTGCCCGCAATGCGCCCAGCCCGTTCAAATTCCGCACGATACCGACCCGGTAAATGACCCGCGCGTTCGCGAACTGATTTCCTCCTGGAGCGACCGGGCGGCGGCGCTCAAGGCGGAAGTGGAGCAACTCACCAGCCGGCTGGCCGGCGCGGAAACGGCCCGCAGCAAATCGGACGCCGCCTTTCACTCGGCAAGCGCGGACTTGATCCAGACACGCAAGCTGATCGAGACCCTTCAGACTGAATGCAGTCAATCCGCAACCGAAGTCGGGCAACTCACCGGCGCGATCGCCCAGCTTCGCAGCGAGCTGGCGGCGGTTCAAACCGCGCAGGCGGATGCCACTGCATTGATCGAGCGCCAGAGCGCCGCGCTGACGGAGAGCGAAAGCAGGAGCGCCGCATTGCAAATCGAGCGGGATGTTTTTGAAAAAGATCTGGCCGGGATGAAGGCCACGCTCGCCGCCAGCCGCAAGGAAACCGCCGCGCTGCGCGAGGACTACGCGAAGCTTTGCACCGAGGTCGCCAAGAACCACGACCTGGCCGAGTCCATCGAACTGCGGCGGGGCAACGAAAAACTCGATCTCGAACTAAACGAAGCTCGCGCCAGCCTTGCCGAAGCGAATCAAAAACTCGAAGTCTCGGAACGCCAGCGCAGCGCCCTGCGAGATCGGAGCGTGGAACTGGAGTTGAAGCTGGCCGCAACCCGCGAAGCCTTCTCCGAATCGCAACTTGCACAGGACAACGAGATCCTCCGGCGGCTCGTCGAGCGCATCAACGAGGAACTCAAGGAACGCAGCCCCGCACCCAAAAATGCGGGGGCCAATCCTCATGGAATCCTTGGCAGCGTTGCCGCGCTGAGCCGTTCCCTGCGGGCGCGCTCGTTCATGGCCAGGCGCGAAGTTTAATGGCCGCCCGCTTCAGCGAACATGCCGCTGTTTCTGCCGGCTTCTGAAAACCTGGAGCTGAACGGCTGACTTGCGCAGAAGGAACTCCTGAGCCTCGCGTTCCTGCGCAGTCATGGCGGCCGCTCCGAGCAAAGCCTCCTCCGCGCTGCTCTTGGCGCGCTCGATTTCATCCTCGTTTATCAAGGTGTCGTCCTCCGCAAAATTCGCGAGGATGGTGATGACATTCGAGCCGATGAGCGCAAAGCCCTCGCCGAGCGCGAACACCTTTTCCTCCAGATGGGCATCGAGAATGACCATCTCGCCCGGTTCGAGTGTGGTGATGATGTCGGTGTGACCTGGAAGAATCTGGATTACCCCATCGGTGGTCTGCAAAGTCAGCGACATCGCCTCGGCGGAAAATGCAAGGCCTTCGGGCGAGGCGACCTTGACCAGCAGACGGTTGTTCAAATCAGCCACAGCATTCGATAAATAGTCGTCAGTTCAGAGCAAGCAAGCGCCAAAACATGCCGGCACTTTGCCTGGGCGTGATTACCGGAAAGCGGATTTTGAAGAAGGCGCGGGTGCAGCGGCGATCAGTTTTGTAAAGGCGGCGGCGGTGGAACCCTTTGCTGATCGCTCCCACAATACAATCAGCCAAATGGGCAGTCTGAGCGCGCGCCTTGTCATGTCATCCTCGGTGCGGAATGCTACGCACTTGCTCGACAATTCCCAAATCGACAACACGGAGAAAAATCTTGGCTGTCTTTTCTATCGGGCCGTTGCAGCCGGGGACGCTTGCTGTAGCCGGGTACGCTGAACCCGGCCGGCCGGACGCTGAACCCGGCCGGCCTCAACGTGGCCGGCTACAGCGGCGGCGGCGCAGCAGCAGGCCGCCGATCGCTCCGACTGCCAGCAGGCCAATCGTCCCGGGCTCGGGCACGGGAGCCGGTGAGGCCAGCCCGCCCAAGTCCTTGCCGCCGCCTCCGGCAAACGGTGTCGTTCCCGAGATGGTCAGCCCGGTGATGTCGAGCACTTTCACATTCGCCGCTCCTCCCGAGTGCGCGGTCAGGACTGCGGTGCCGCTCGTGGCGACGTTCAGTCCGCCGAGCAACGTCTCGCTCACGTCAAAGGCCAGCGTGCCAGCCTGCACATCCGTCAGGCCGGTGTAGGTGTTCGTGCCGCCAAGGGTCAGCGTGCCGTTGCCGGTCTTGGTCAGCCCCGCGCTGCCGCTGGCAAGCAGCTTTGCCGATATGAGTGCATTGCCGCTGGCGTTGCTGGCTGCGTAAGAGGCGCCGATGAGGCTTCCGTTCTGGATCACGCTGCTGCCGCTGGTGACACTCACTGCGGCGACTGTCTGGGTTGTGGTTCCCAAATCCAACGTGCCCGCGCCGACTGTCACAGCCGAGGAGCCGCTCAAGCCCAGCGTTCCAGCGCCGCTGATGGCCAGGGTGCCCGAGTTGATGGTGGTGCCGCCGGTGTAGGTGTTTGCACCAGCGAGTGTCCAAGTTCCTGCTCCATCCTTCTGCACGCCGTTGAGGAACGAACCCGTGAAGGCATTGACGACCGGACCACTGACCGTGTTGGCCCCCGTGGACGAACCGCTCAGGATGAGCAGACGGTTGGCCCCAGCGCCGGACACCGTACCGATGCTGCCGGACAAGGTGAGCGAACCAGCGTCGCTGACAAAGACGGAACTCCCATTGCCCGACGTCAGGCTGATGTTGCCTTGGATCGTGTTGTTGCCCGCGATGTTCCTCACGACGCCTGTGGCCTGTAGGCCGCTGGTGGTGAAGCTGATCGAGCTCGCCAGAACGAAGTCGCCACCGCTTCCATCGAGTTCCAGGCGCGGGGTGGCTCCGCTGCCTTGGGTAATGGTGACCGTCTTGGCTCCGGAACCCAAGGCGTTAGCGTTGGTGATTCTCAGGACGCCCCTCTGGATGTTGACGCCGCCGGTGAAGCTGTTTGATCCCGAGAAGATCTGCATGCCGGGGCCGGCCAGTGCCGTCGCCTGCAAGCGTGAATCCATTGGTGCCGCTGATCGAGCCGCTGAAGTTGGAGCCGCTGCCGACGCCAGGCAAGGTCAATGTCAGCCCGCCATTGTTCAGGAGGGTTCCCCCACCCGCGATGTATCCAATGGTGTCGGAATTCCCGTTCTCGTCAAAGGTGCCGCCGCCGTTCACGGTGATCACCACGTCATTCTGCACCTTATTGGCTGCCCGTATTTCAACAATCCCCCGCTGTTTACGACGATGCTTCTGCTCGCAGGTGCAAAGCTATCCCCGCCGTCCGCGCTGACACAGCGTGCCGCTTACGGTCGGAGTGTCGGCGGTGTATCCGCCGGTAAATGTCAGGGTCGCTCCCGAATTGATCGCCAGGGCTGTCTTCATCGTTCCGCCGGATACTGCATTGGTGATCGTGCCGGCATAGGTCGAGGAACCCGTAAGAGTCAGGAGCGAATCGGTCGTCGTGGAACTGTTGCCAATCGTCGCTGAGTTACCCACGCTTCTCTTGATTCCAACGAGCGTTTGATCGTAACCGGCCAGATCAAAGATCGCGGTTGCGCTCGTCCCCACATCCACAGTAGCGGAAGTGGAAAGTCCATTGGTGCCCCCAAGCCTCAGCGTCCCCTCGGCGACGGAGAGGCTGGAGTAGGAACCCCCGCCGCTAAAGATCACGGTGCCGATGCGAGAAACGACATTCGTGGTGCTTGAGATGATCGGGCCAAGCACCGTGAGCGTCCCTCCACCCGTGCTGGCAAAGTGGCCGCCGGCGAAGACGGAGTTGTTGATGGTGATCGTGCCGCTCACGGTCGCGTTGCCCGCTCCGCTGTTTTCAATGAGGCCGCGCGAACTGACACCGCCGCCGTTGATCGTGATGTTGTTTGCAATGGTGATTCCGTCGGTGACGGTCAGGCGCTCCGACCCTGTGATGATGGTGACGGTGCCCGTGCCGAGCGCGCTGTTGTTGGAAGCCGTCAGGAAGCCGTCGTTCAAGGCCGTGCCGCCGCTGTAGCTGTTCGAGTTGGAGAGAACAATCGTGCCCGCGCCCACCTTGCTCAGCACCCTTGGCCCGCCGGTTTCGCCGATGCTGCCGCTGATCGTGCCGAGCCCCGTGCTGGAACCGATGGTTCCGTCGCCGGTGCCGGTCATCGTCTCCCGCAGATGTGACCGGGCCGGACCATGCCGCGCCGCTGTCGAGGCGGAGTTGGCCGAGTGATTCGCCGGTGTCGCCGCCGTTGAGCACGAGGGAAGCACTCTGGTTGACCGTCGATCCCGTGATAAAGACGTGCCGTTGGAAAGCACGTTCACGGTCGCGGCGCTCCCGAGCACGCCGTTGACTTGCACTTTGCCATCGCCAGCCAAAGCTCCGACACCGATATTCAATACGCCGGTAAAGCCGGAGTTGTTGCCATTCAGAGTCACCGACGAGGTGCCCGCGCCGCTGGGTGTCACATTTACCGTTCCCGTGCCGCTAAGACTACTCGCAAGCCCGGTGTAATTCACGGCACTCGCACTGGTTGCTGTGAGATTGAGCGCGCCGTTAACTGTCACTCCACCGGTTCCCAAAGCGCACCGGGTCAGCCGCAGTGAGGCTGCCGGCATTGATGGTCGTGCCTCCCGTGTAGCCGTTGCTGGAACTGAGCAGCACATTGTTCGTGCCGTTCTTCACCAGCAAGGTGGGCGAGCCGCCGGTGTTCAGAATCGCTCCGCCGGAAACCGTGTAGGCGTTGGTCGAGTTGTTGAAGGTAACCGTGCCCGATTGCAACGCAGTCCCTGGACGCTCACGACGAAGGACGATGCCGTGTCGTCAAATGTCACCGAGTCGCCGTTGAAAAACTTCTCCGAGGTGCCGCTGATCGCCCAATTGGCCGTTGTGTTCAGGTCCCAGAAGGTCGGGTTCGTGCCGTCGGTGCCTGTCCATTTCAAGTTTCCCGGAGTGTAATCGAAGAGTAGCTGGTTGCTGCCGCCGCTCAGGTAGGTCGTGCCGCGCCCGGTGAATACGAAGTTCGTTCCGGGCGTGCCGATGATGGGATTGCTTGTGTCGATGACCACGATGCCTGTCCCGGCGGCTGCGTTCGTGAGGCTGAGGGTCACCGTCGCACCCGACGCATTCAGGCTGTTGGCCGTAAGCGCGGCACCGGTGGTGGGATCGAAGAACAGCGTGCTCGCGCCCAAAAAGGTGAGCGAGCCGGTGGTCGAACCTTCACCGCCGAGGTTCGCGCCGCTGGCGACTGTCACGTTCGATGTCAGCGAACCGGTGATGTCCACGCGCCCTGCATTCACGCTGGTCGGGCCGGAGTAAGTGTTCGCGCCAAGGACGAGCGTGCCGGAACCCGACTGGATCAATGCGCCAGTGCCGGAGATGGCGCTGGCGAAGTCGGTGCCCTGCGTGACGGTGTTGGAGCGGTTCAGCACGAGCGTGCCGTTGTTGCTGATGGTGCTGCTCGCGGAAAGCGAGCCGGTGGTGCCGCCCGAGCCGAGTTGGAGCGTGCCGTTGCTGATCGTCGTCGCGCCGGTGTTGGTGTTCGCCGCGGTGAGCGTCAACTGGCCGGTGCCGCTCTTGGTCAGGTTAAGCTTGTTGGTTGTGCCATCGGTCATCAGGCCGCTAAAGGTCGTGGTAATGTCTTGATTGACCGTGAGCGTCTTGTCAGCGGCACCGTTGTTCGTCACAAAGCTGCCTCCTCCACTCGCGGCACCCGTGCGCTGCAATCCAGCAACGGTCTGATTGAAGCCGTTAAGATCAAAGGTGGAATTCTCTGCCGCACTGGTAGTGTCCACGTCGAGCACGGTGCCGGTCGGGAGGGTGTTCTCCGCACCAAGCTTCAAGGTGCCGCGCGCGATGCCCGTGACGCCGGTGTAGGTGTTGTTGCCGCTTGCCGCACTGAGGATGACCGCGCCGCCGGTTCCGCCGGCGTTCGTGCTGATGAACAAGCTCTGGTTGGCTCCGCTGCCGGAAATGCCGCCGCTCACTGTCAGCGTGGCGTTTGTTCCAGTGCCAATGCGCGCATCCGAGCTGTTGAGCACGACACCTCCAGCCCACTCGGCAGTTGAGTTGGCCACAGCCTGCAACGAACCGTTAAATGCGCCCGTGCCTGATCCGGGGCCGGTTCCGGCGATGGTGATCGTCTCGCCGGTCACGGTGATGCCGTTGCCCAGCCGCACCGTCGCTCCAGTGGTTACGCTCGTCTGTCCCGCAGTCGTGCCGAGGGCCGAGTTATTGAGAACGTCGAGGACACCGGCTGTAACGTCCGTGGAACCCGTATAGGTGTTGGATGCGGAGAGAACAGCCACGCCGCTGTGTGCCCGATTTCGTGAGGTTCACTGCCGCTTCCGGCGAGGATGGCCGCTTGCAGTGCCGCTTTGCACATTGTAAGGACGTGCCGGTGAGGACTCCGCTGCCTATGATCTGGCCACTGGTAAGTGTCACCGCGCCGACCGTGTCGCTGTTCGTGCCAAGGTCGAGTGTGCCGCCGTTTACGTTGACGGAACTGGCGTCGGCAAGCGCATTGGTCGCATGCCCGAGGGCCAGCGTGCCGGAGGTGACGGTTGTCGTGCCGGTGTAGTTATTGGTCGAGTTAAGGGTTAAACTTCCCGAACCGCTTTTTGTAAGGCCGCCCGTGTTCGACGAGGCAAGCGAACTGTTATAGGTGACAGCCTGGCCGTTGGTGTCGATGTTGATCGCGCTGCCGCTGCTGATGATCCTTGAAGAGTAATCGACCTGGTTGTTCAAGCTGTATTGCAATGCGCCACCGCCGAAGATGATATTGCCGCCGCCTCCAAGGGCCTGGGAGTTACCCACGTTGAGTATTCCCGCGTTGATCCTGGTCGTGCCGGAGTAGCTGTTGATGCCGGAAAAAACCAGCGTGCCCGTTCCAGACTGTGTCACGCCACCCGTGCCGGAGATGACTGTGGCAAAGTCGGTGCCTTGCGTGACGGTATTGGTGCGATTAAAGGCCAGCGTCGCACCGCTGGCGATGGAAACTGGTGAGGCGACTGCCAGTGCGCCTGTTGTGCCACCATTGCCGATTTGCAATGTGCCCTGGCTGATGACAGTAGCGTCATTGTAGGTATTGGAGGCGGAAAGGATCAGTGTTCCAGAGCCGGATTTAGTAAGTTTCACATTATTGGTGCCGCCTCCATTGGAGATCACTCCGCTCACCAAAATAGTTCCCGTGCCGCCAAAGGTAAACCCGGTTACTCCCCCGGTTCCACGGCTCTTCAACCCACTGCTGATCGTGAGAAGATTGGACGAGTTATTGGTCATCGACAGGGTGGCCCATCCGATCTGGCTCGATCCGGCGATGATCACTGCGCCGGCGTTGGCATTCATCGTGATGTTTCCGCCGACGCTAAGGCTGGTGCCCGATAGCGTAATGGGAGCCGTGACTGTCGTGCCGTCGCCAAATATTAACTGATTGATGCTGCGCGATCCATAGTTCGGCTGGCTCGCATAGCTGGTCGAGTTAAATACCGCGTTATCCGTCGAGACACTGTCAGCCGGTGCGGTGCCGCCCAGCCAGTTAGTGCCTGTAGCCCATGCCGTGCTTCCTGCGGTGCCGCTCCAGGTGATGTTTGCGGCGAAGGCGGACGATCCGCCGAACAGCGCGATCGAAACAGCGAAGATTGAGGACAGGATTTTTGTTTTCATGGGTTGGGATAGGTGTTGTTCGAGTTTTGGGGTATTGGTTTACTGCGGAAATTGTTAACGGAGGTTTCTTTAGGTAATCGGAAAACCGTTCCGGCTCTGCGCTGCTGAGTTTCGC
Source organism: uncultured Verrucomicrobiae bacterium (assembly GCA_963751395.1). Taxonomy (GTDB): domain Bacteria; phylum Verrucomicrobiota; class Verrucomicrobiia; order Chthoniobacterales; family Chthoniobacteraceae; genus CAVVUC01. Next base: position 695,793 of record CAVVUC010000003.1, read on the forward strand.
TTTTGGAGCGACTCGAATAAGGCGGGGTTCATGGGCGTATTGGGGCGGTTATTTGGGTTCTGTAAGAGGGCAGCCGAGGATCTAACCAGTTATAGATTATCAAATCGCGTTTTGATTTCTATACAAAATTGCGTCTAATTTCATAGAACCTGCGCCACTGCCAAACAGCCCGGCTAGTCCCCGCGGAAGCACCCGTCTCAGGTGCTTAAACGCGGCCCGCTTTCAAGGAATTCTGATTTACCGAGTTAAGAAGATTGCTTGTCCCCTGACGGGACCGGGCCTGTGGATTCCCCGACATATAGCTCGCATGGGAACAAGATGGTCCTCATGGATTCAGCCCGGTTTTGGATTCGATAAAGGAGACGCTTGAGCGCGGCGGCACCCATGGCCTCGTAGGACGCGGTCACACTGGTAAGCCGGGGAAGATTGGCGGGCACGACGTCCGGCCGATGGAAGCCCGTGATCGAGACATCCTGCGGCACCCGCACTTGATGAGCGGTCAACCATGCGTAAAGCTGCTGCCCGACCGGCTCGGAGACACAAATCCAGGCGCGCACACCTTGTTCAATCAGATCTCCCACCTGCGCGTTAAAGGGATCGCAACTCACCTGCGGATCCAGCAGCGCCTGCAGGCTGGTATCTACAATCCATTCGGGCCGATATTCGATTCCGATCCCCTTGAGCGCGGCGACGTAACTCGCATACCGGATGTTAGCCCAATGCACCTCACTGCAAGCACCCAGGAACCCGATCTTGCGGTGTCCCAGTTCGTAGAGATGCTTTACCAGCATCTCTACGCCACGGTGATTGTCGATGCCGATCAAGTCGTGCTCGACTCCCGGATACTCGTGCGTGATGGAAACCACCGGCATCGTGCGGCTGATCTCCCGAACGACTTTTGCCGGCCATCGGAAGACAAAGATGACACCTGAAAGCTGCCCCGCCCGCATGGCCGGTGGCTGAAGCTTGGGATCGAGAATCTGCGCGGCATTTTCCGGCTTGGTGTAGTGGATGATCAAGGAGGCGTTCAGGTTCATTGCCGCTTCGCTAAGGCCGGTAAGATAAGGAGCGGGTATGTGGGTTTGCGCTGTCTCGATCAGCACTCCGACGTTCTGAAGGGCTTGATCCCTCTTAAGATAACGGGCCCGGTAAGCCTTGGGCAGCGAGTAACCCACCTCAGCCGCCGTCTGCAAAACCAAGGCGCGCGTCTTGGAAGAGGTGGTCGGAATACGAGTAAGCGCCCTGGACACTGTTGCCACGGAGATGTTGAGCTTCTCGGCGATCGTCCGCATGGTCGCGGATCTCTTGCCGTTGTTGGCGGGCTGTTCCGGCTCGTGATTGTTGGTGTCCATGTTTCGGAAATTATCTGTAATTCTTTGCCCGACGATTGCAAGCTCTCTGTAGGGCAAAGGCCATTTTTATTTGGGTAGTTTTAACCGATTTCGGCCTACTTACGGAGTGAGGAGCGTAGGGGCCAAATGCTCTACAGCAGGCTGTCTTGCGTTGGGGGCTTTGCAGGCTGGGTGATGCCGAGCATCGCCAAGAATCGGTTCCTCGGTCAGAATTTCGACTCCGAGTTCGCGGGCCTTGTCGAGCTTGGAGCCGGCGCTTTCGCCCGCCAGCACGTAGTCGGTGTTCTTGCTCACGGAGCCGGTGACGTTGCCGCCGGCTTCGCGGATGAGCGCGGAGGCTTCGTCGCGGGAGAGCGTGGGCAGCGTGCCGGTGAGGACGAAGGTTTTGCCGGCGAACGGGTGGCGCGGTTGCGGCGGCGGCTTTCGTCGAGCCGCGCGGGCGAGATGCCGAGTTTCTCCAAGCGCGCCAGAACCGTCGCGCCCGGCTGGCGCTCGCGAACCAGTCGAGCATCGCCTGCGCGGCGACGGGGCCGACCACGACCACGGCGTCGCGCGGGGCGGCGTCTTTCTTCTTCGAGGGTTGCGCGAAACCGGCGGCGATGAGTTCCTGGCCGGCGGTGTCTGCTTCCTCTTTGCGCTTTTCCTCGCGCAGGCGCTGCAGTTCCAGCACGTCGCGCAGCAGCTTCGAGCGGGCGAGGTCTTCGAGGGTTTCGTGGAACTGCGCGAGGTCGTAGGCGGTCTGCTCGCCGACTTCGGGAATCGCCAGCGCGTGAATCCAGCGGTGCAGCGGCAGGGTGCGGGCGCGCTCCAGCGCCTCGATGACCTTGGCGGCGTTCTTCTCGCCGAAGACGCGCGGTTCGTCGTCGGTGCCGAGGTTGAGCGTGGCGAGTTGTTCTTGCGGTCAGGTCGAAGAGGTCGAGCGGTTCGTTCACCAGGCCGCGCTCGACGAGTTTCTCGGCGACGATGCCGCCGAGCGATTCGATGTCGAGCGCCTTGCGCTGGGCGAAGTATTCGACGCGGCGGGTCTTCTGCGCGGGACAGCCGGCGACGTTCTGGCAGCGCCAGGCGACTTCCTCGGTTTCGCCGCCGGAAACTTTCTCCTTCGCGATCGGCCCGCCGCACGCGGGGCATTTGCCGCCGATGTGCGCGACGAAATCGAACTCCTTCGCGCCGGCGGGCCGCTTGGTTTTCACCACCTCGACGACTTCGGGGATCACCATGCCGGCTTTGCGGATGACGACGGTGTCGCCGATGCGGATGTCTTTGCGGCGGATTTCGTCCTCGTTGTGCAGCGTGGCGCGGGAGATGGTCGAGCCTTGGACGAAGACCGGTTCGAGTTCGGCCACGGGCGTGAGCACGCCGGTGCGGCCGACCTGGACGGTGATGGCGCTGCAGCACGGTCTCGGCGGGCGTGATCCACGGGATCGGCTTGTGGACGATGGCGTAGCCGGGCGCGCGGGTCTTGGCCGGGATGCGCGCCCAGTCGGCGATGCGGTTCACCTTGAGCACGATGCCGTCGATCTCGTAGGGCAACTGCCGTGCGCAGGTCGCGCTCCTCGTCGTAGCCGCAGACGACTTCCTCGCGGTAGACGCTGGAGCACCTCCTCGATGTCCTGGCAGACCCACCAGCGCGCGCTGCGTGGGCAGGCCGAACCTGCCGAGCGCCTCCAGCATCTCGCGCGTGCGTCTCGAACTCGATGCCCTCGCACGCGCCGACGGCGTAGAACACGGCGCTGATCGGGCGCTGCGCGACGAGGCGCGGGTCGAGTTGCTTGAGCGTGCCGGCGGTGGCGTTGCGGGCGTTGGGGAAGGTCTTCTCGCCGGCGGCTTCGAGTTTCGCGTTCAGCGCCTCGAAATCCTCCGTGGCGATGTAGGCCTCGCCGCGCACTTCGAGCAGCGCGGGCGGGTTCTTCAGATTCAAGCTCCAGCGGAATCGCGCGGACGGTGCGGAGGTTGGCGGTGATGTCGTCGCCGGACTGGCCGTCGCCGCGCGTGACGCCGAGCGCGAGCTTGCCGTGCCGGTAGTGGACGCCGATGGAGACGCCGTCCACCTTCGGCTCCATGACGTATTCCACGCGGTCGCGGCCGAGATGCTTGCGGATGGTGTTGTCGAAGTCGAGCAGCGCGGCAGCGTGTTCTCGTCCTGCAGCCGATTGCGCTTCTCGCGGTCCGGTTCCTCGTCGCTGTCGGGATGTTCCGCGGCATCGACCTTCTCCAGCGAAAGCATCGGCTGGAGATGCTTCACGCGCGCGAAGCCTTCCGTCGGCGCGCCGCCCACGCGCTGGGTCGGGGAATCGGGCGTGACGAGTTCGGGGAACTTCGCTTCGAGGTCGAGCAAGCTCGCGATAGAGCTGGTCGTATTCGTAGTCGGAAACGGCAGGCGCAGCCTCGACGTAGTAGCGCCGGTTGTGCTCCTCAATTTCCTGCCGCAGTCTGGCGACTTGCGCGCGCGCTTTTTGGATCTCGGAATTGGACATAGATGGATCGAATCACGATCGCGCCGAGCGTAGCACCCGCGCTGTCGGCAAGCCAGTCAAAGACATCCGCCCCGCTGCGGCCCGGCGTCCAGAGTTGATGGATCTCGTCGGTCATGCCGTAAATGGAAACGGCCAGGATCGAAAGCAGCACGATCTTTTTCCACGACCACGCGGTGCTGTAACGCAGTGCGACCGCGAGAATCGCCGAGCCGGTCGCGAACGCGATGGCGTGACAGATTTTGTCGAAAAAGCGGAGGTCGAACATCATCGGTTCGAGCTTTTCGCCGGGCATCGAGGACAGCCAGATGATCGCGAGCGCCCAGCAGATGAACGCCGTCCAGCAGGCTCTGCGAAATAGGGAATGGAATCGGTCTTTCAATGGAAGCGGTGTGTGGATGTATAGTGGTTTCATCATGCGTGCAAAGAAACTTGTGCTCGGCATCGAAGGCGGCGGGACGAAGACCGATTGGGTGCTGATCGCGCCGGACTCGGGCGAAGTTTTGCGGCACGGCTCGCTGCCGGCGGCGAACTTGCGGACCATCACCGACGAAGCGCTGGAGCGGATTTTTCGCGTGCTGCCGGACGACGCGACGCACGTCGGCGCGTTCCTCGCGGGTTGCGTGAACGGAGGAGGATCGCGCGCGGTTGCATGCGCTCGCGCAAAAGGTGTGGCCGGGCGCGCGGATCACAGTCGGCAGCGATCGCGACTCCGGTTTTGCGACGGCATTTGGCGATGGCGACGGGATCACCGTGATCGCCGGCACGGGCTCGGCGGTCACAGGGCGCCGGGGCGGGCGCATCGAAAAGGCGGGCGGCTGGGGGCAGTTGCTCGGCGATAGAGGCGGCGGCTACAATCTCGCGGTGCAGGCGCTGCGGCATGGTGCTGTCGAACTACGACCTCGACCATCGCATCACGCCGCTCGCGGAGAAGATCCTGCGCGTGCTCGGTCTGAACCGGCTCGAAGACCTCGTGGGTTGGGCGACGAAGGCCGACAAGATGGCCGTCGCGCAAGCTCGCGCCCGGCGATGTTCACCGCTGCGAGTCGGGGTGACGACGGAGATGACCGCTGCGATTCAGATTGGCGCGCGGATGCTGGCGGATTTCACATGCGCGGTGGCGCGGCGGCTTGAGTTCGACGCGCCCGATGTGCAGCTCCTCGGCGGCTTGTTTGTGCATCACCCGGAGTATTTCGATCTTTTCAAAGACTACCTCAGCGAAAATCTTCCGAACGCTCGTGTCGAGATTTGCACGGAGTCCGGCGCGATGGGCGCGGCATGGCTGGCGGCGGATTTGGAAATGCGGAATGCGAAACGCGGAATGCGGAACGAAGACGGCGCACGGCAGTGACGCGGAGCTTGCGGTCGCGATGACGGAGCAGCGGAATCCGCGCTCGGAGAATCTGGATGAACTCCCGACGCAGGCGATGGTCGATCTTTTCGTTTCGGAGGAAGAATCGCGTCGTCGAGGCGCTCGCGGCGTTGTCGGGAGTGCGCTTGCGGCGGCGGTCGATCTGGCGAGCGATGCGCTGCGCAATGGCGGACGACTTTTTTACATCGGCGCGGGCACGAGCGGACGGCTCGGCGTGCTGGATGCGAGCGAGATTCCGCCGACGTTCGGCGCGCCGCCGGAACTGGTGCAGGGAATCATCGCGGGCGGCGCGACGGCGTTGCACCGCGCGGTCGAAGGCGCGGAAGATCAGGCGGAACTTGGCGCGTTGGCGTTGCCGAGCGCGGAGTGACGCGCGGCCGATGTCGTGTGCGGCATCACCGCGAGCGGGCGCACGCCTTTTGTCCTCGGCGCTCTGCAGCGGGCACGCGAGATCGGCGCGAACACGGTTCTGCTCACGTGCAATCCCGCCCGCCACCGCGACGGAACGCCGTGGGACGTCGAGATCGACCTCCCGACAGGCCCGGAACTCGTCACCGGCTCGACGCGCCTCAAGGCCGGCACGGCGACAAAACTCGCGCTCAACATCCTCTCGACCTGCGCGATGATCCGCCTCGGCAAGGTGCGCGGCAACTTGATGGTCGATCTCCACATTTCCAACACCAAACTACGCGACCGGGCGACGCGACTCGTGAGCGAGGTTCGTGGTTGTTCTTATGAAAAAGCGAGGGAGGCTCTCGATCAAAACGGGTGGGATGTGCGCGCTTGTTTACAAAAATAGCCGGGAGTAAAAACCTAGCCATCTATTGGCTAAATCTCGACAGGCGACAGACACATTTCCGGGCATATACACCTCAAGCCGATTTATTTTACTCTGTAGAACGCACTTTTTTGAGTGTTTGGGACCGCTGGCACAGGCGTTGCTTAATGGCTGGCGTTCGTATCAGACGAACGGGGGAAAAGACAAAGGGGCAGCTCGGCCGGAGGGGAGCATTGCAAGGTCCGGGGGGAACCTTGCAACAGGGCCGGCCGAGCTGTATCCCCCCTTTTCAGGGGCGTTAAAGGGCGCGATTCTCAGCGCGAACGATCTCGATCTCGCCGAACTCGCTCGGCTGAAGAACGCGGATTTGTTTCAGTCGAATCAACTCCAGCACGGCAAGGAATGTCACCACCACTTCGGTTCGCGATGCCGCGCCCGCGAAGAGTTCGGAAAACTTGAGCGCGACGTTCGACGCGGTCATTTTTATGATGACGTCGATCTTGTCCGACACGGTGAAATTCTCCTCGAAAATCTCGCGGAGATTTTCCACCTTGTTCAGCCTCTTGAGCACGTTCTGGAATGCGTTGATCAAGTCGAACATGCTCACCTCCCCGATGGGGCGGTCCGCTGTGAAATCCGGTTTCTCTGGCGTGCGCGAAAACAAATTCTCCCGCGCGATTTCCCGCTGCTGCAATGTCGCGGCCGCGTCCTTGAACTTTTTGTATTCGAGCAACTGGCGCACGAGTTCCCAGCGCGGATCGTCCTCCTCGGCCATCTCCTCGGGCGGCTGCTGGCTGACCGGCAGGAGGCTGCGGCTCTTGATGTAGATGAGGTTCGCAGCCATCACCACGAAATCGCCGGCCACATCGAGGTCGAGAATTTTGAACACCTCGAGATAGGCGAGATACTGCTTGGTGATGTGCTCGATCGGGATGTCGTAGATGTCGATCTCGTCGCGTTTGATGAGGTAGAGCAACAGATCGAGCGGTCCTTCAAAGACCTCCAGCTTCACTTTGTATTCGTTTTCCATGCGCAGTTGAGCGGGGAGACTAGCGACGGAGATATTGAATGCAAAGCGGCATCTTTGTTATGGCACGCAGTCGAGTTTTTGTTGCTCGACGGTTTTCCGAAATAGCGCCGGCTCATCATGCCGAACTTCAATGATAAGATGACCGTTCAGCAGATGATCAACCTCGTGACGTTTCCCCAATCCGCTCAAACCTGAACACAACAACTCGTCGTATCCTCACTAAATGATTCCTTGATCGGCTTGCCGGGCGCTTGAACTGACGCGAATGACGATCAACAACCTGTCGGCGCCGCACTTCCGCGTGCTTTTCTTTAAGCAGGCACAAGCCCGTCGCGGACCGGTCGAGTCGTGAGCGCAGCGCGCACTTTTTCGCGAAGCCCGGAGATGCCGAACGGCTTGGCAAGAAACTCGAATGGCCCGTCCACCTTGACAGGACGGCCGGAACTCGAGACGAACATGATCGCTGCCGACGGATGATATTTGGAAAAACGGGCCGCCAGTTTATCACCGGTCATTCCCGGCATCTCAATATCGGTCACCAGCAGATCAATTTCAGGCGTTGTGCGCGCGATTTGCAGCGCGTCGGCACCGCTTGCGGCCTTCAGCACGTGATAGCCGGTCAAGACGAGAATAGTTTCGATGATGTCGCGCAAGGACTCCCGGTCATCGACGACGAGTATCGTTTCCGCATTGATGTATGAATTCATGATGCGCTCTTTTGGGAGTGACTGTTACTCGTGCAGCAGCACCTGGCTCACCGGCATCGGCAGGCTGATTGGATAGCCCGGACTTGCTGATCTGGACGCGGTTGCAAAATTTGTGACAGCGATTTTAGCATGTGGATTCACACCGTGGGAAAACAACGCCACTCCTTTCTCCGAGCACACGCTGCGGAAATAGTGGCGCGTGGCTTCCGACCACCCGCCACTTCCCCCGGTTGGAATCGGAAAGAACAATCAGCCCCGCATCGCGTGCGGCAGCCCTGTCGAGTTGCGCCTCGATCCATTGCTGCGTGGAATACGGCAGGGCATGATCGCCTCGCAGCGACACGATGAGGTAGTCGCAATCGGCGGCATCGAGCGCCGCCTCGTCCGCGATCAACGGAGATTCAAGGAGGTTGCTCCGCCAGAGCGAATCGCCCCACTGGCAGGCACACCCGAGGGCTCTCTCCAGTTCTTCGGCAAAGTTTTTCGCCCGAATGGCGGTGTCGAAGTCTTCGTAAATGATGACCGCTTTGATCGCGGTCGTTTGGCCGGTTGGGGAATTGTCGGTGGGATTGATTCTATTTTTCATGGGTCGGCCACCGTAGCTGGATGCAGAACAGCCCGCCATCGGGAGGAGTTCGCTCCGTGGCCGTTCTTTTTCCTGATGGGCAATCAGGAAATTCCTGACCGGTCACCTCTCCGATTCGACCCAGCGACCCGCGAAGGCAGTAAGCTCAACCGCCGAGGCGATTTTCAACTTGGTCTTGATGTGAAGGCGGTGTGTCTCGACGGTTTTCGCGCTGATGTGAAGACGCTCCGCGATCTCGCGCGTGCAGAGTCCCTGTCCGATCAACTGGAACAGTTCAAACTCGCGGTCGGTGAGCTTGCTGAGCGGTGTTTGTGTTTGTAGATCCCTCCTGCCGGAGAAGGCTTCGACGATGCGCGCCGTGGTTTTTTCGCTTGTGTAGGTGCCGCCTTCGAACACATGCCGGATCGCCTTTAACAGCTTGTCGGAGCCTTCGCTTTTCATGAGGTAGCCGCGGGCGCCCGCGCGCAGGCAGCGCTCGGCGTAGATGGCTTCATCGTGCATCGAGAGCACGAGCACCGGCAGTCCGGGGCGCAGGCTCGCGAGGTCTTTGATCAACTCGATGCCGCTCTTTCCCGGAAGAGTGATGTCGGTCACAACGATGTCCGGGCGCAGCTTTTCGACGGCCGAGATCGCTTTTTCGGCGCTCTCCGCTTCACCGCAGACACACAGGCCCGGTTCGCTGTTGATCAACTTGGTCAGGCCCTCGCGCATGAAGGGATGGTCGTCCACGATTAGCACGCACTTGCGTTGTGTTGCGGCGCTCTTCTTTGAAAGGTTTTGTTTCATTGTTTGGAGGAAGGTTTCGCGACCCGGAATACTGCTTCGGTGCCGCCATTTTTCCGTGGCTTGATTGTAAGTTCACCCCGGATTAAGCCAGCGCGATACTTCATCACCCACCAGCCGGCTCTCATCATGCCGGATAAATCTGCCGCCAGCCCGCGGCCGTTATCCACCCGCACAATAGCGTCCATCATGCTCTTATAAAACACACGGTATTTTTCCTCCAAATAAAACAGGGCTCCCTTGGCCTGATTGCGTTCCGAGATGCCACGGTTGTTTCTGCGAGAGCCTGGAAACGCGTGAGTTTCTTTGCCCGGGTTGAACCGGCCCGGCCTGCTAGTTTGATACCACTTGCCGTGTCTGGATTGGATGCTGGCTGGCAGGTATTGCTCCACGATTACTTCTAGATTTCGCCAAAGTGTAGGGCTGATTTTTGCAAATACAACAAGACCATTTTAGCGAAAAGTTAAAGGGCGGAGAGGCGCTTTTCTCGTTTTTCGGAATCGCGCAGAATCGCGCGCGACTGGTGTCCGAAACTGACCGTGCAGGTCAAACGCGGGGCGCAGGCAATCGCCACCTGGACGCCCGTGGACGAGCACTGCGCGGTCGGGGAGTTTCGGGCCATACTGCAGGGCTGGGACCGGGAGCGGCGCTTCGTGGTGCTGCGGGAACGGGTGCGCGAGACCAGGGCCGCGGTGGGCCGGCGTCTGCTGGAGGTGCCCGGCTACACGTTTCGCATCTGGGTGACCAGCCAGCACCGAGGATGCGCGGGTGCTGTGGCGCGATTACAACGGGCGTGCGAGGGGCGAGCAGCGCATCGAGGAGTTGAAGCACGACCTGGCTGCGGACGGATTTTGCACGCAGGCGTTCTGGGCCACGGGGGCGGCCTTCCTGGCGGTGATCTTCGCCTTCAATCTGCTGGCCGTTTACCAACAGCAGGTCATGGCCGGCAGCGGTTGCCGGCATCACCGCCACCGTGGATGGATTGACCCGCGACCGTTCGCCCACGAGCCTAGAAGCGGCGGATCGCGAGGTGTATCTGTTGGTCAAGGAAGGCATCAAGGTGTCCGTGCCCGAAACGGATTCGATACCGCGCCCTGGATGTTTGTCTTCAACCCCTCGACCATCACCCGCCCTGCGGCCACCCTTTATGGAGTGAAAATCAGGCGTGATACTCCTGCAACGTCTTCACCGTCACGCCGCTCTTTTGCAGCGAACGAATCCCTCGCAGGCTCGCGCGCGCGGCGCTGAGGGTGGTCATGATCGGGATGCGGGTGGCGACGGCGGCGCTGCGGATTTTGATCTCGTCCTCGCGCGGCGATTTGCCGCTCGGCGTGTTGATGATGAAATGCGATTTCGCCGTTCTTGATCATGTCGAGCACGTTCGGGCGGCCTTCGGTGAGCTTGAAGAGGCTTGTTCACTGGCACTCCCTTGGCTGTCGAGGGCCGTGGCGGTGCCGCCGGTGGCGAAAAGCTTGAAGCCGAGCTCCGCGATATTCGGCGGCGAGCGCGGCGACGTCCTGTTTGTCGGCGTCTTTGACGCTGATGAACATGTTGCCGCCCTGTCGGCAGCGGCGGCTGCGCGGCCATCTGCGCCTTGGCGTAAGCGAGGCCGAGATCGTCGTCGATGCCCATGACTTCGCCGGTCGATTTCATTTCCGGCCCGAGCGCGATGTCGATGCCGGGGAAGCTGGATGAACGGGAAGACGGCTTCCTTCACGCGAGTAATGCGGCGGGATGATTTCCTTCGTGAAGCCGAGTTCGCTTGAGCGTTTTGCCGGCCATGATTTTTGCGGCGAGCTTCGCGAGCGGTACGCCGATCGCCTTGCTGACGAACGGCACGGTGCGCGAGGCGCGCGGGTTGACTTCGAGCACATAGACGCTGCTCGTCCTTCACGGCGAACTGCACGTTCATCAGGCCGCGCACGTTCAGCTCCTTCGCCATCGCCTTGGTCGCGCTGGCGATTGTCTGTCTTCACCGACTTGCGACAGCGAAAACGACGGGATCACGCACGCGCTGTCGCCGCTGTGGATGCCGGCCTGCTCGATGTGCTCCATGATCGCGCCGATGACGACGGTCTCGCCGTCGCTGATGCAATCGACATCCACCTCGATGGCGTCTTCGAGGAAGCGATCGACCAGGATCGGACGGTCGGACTGGGCAGCCCTCCCGCTCGAGACGAGGCGTTGTCCTCGATGGCCGCGCGCACGTAGCGGCGCAGGTCGGTTTCGTTGTAGACGATCTCCATCGCCGCGTCCGCCGAGCACGAAGCGACGGGCGGACGAGCACGGGGTAGCCGATCCGGTTCGCGATCTCGACGGCTTCGTCCTCGTTCGTGGCGGTGCCGCTCGGCGTTTGCGGAAGCCGAGCTTGTCGAGCATCGCGGCGAAAAGTTTGCGGTCCTCGGCGATCTCGATGCTCTCGGGCTGGGTGCCGATGATGTTGCACGCCGTTCGCCGCGAGGCCGGCGGCGAGGTTGAGCGGCGTCTGGCCGCCGAACTGCACGATGACGCCCCAGCATTTTTCCTGCTCGTAGATGTTGAGCACGTCTTCGAGCGTGAGCGGCTCGAAGTAGAGTTTGTCGCTCGTGTCGTAGTCGGTCGAAACGGTCTCGGGGTTCGAGTTGACCATGATGGTCTCGAAGCCGAGCTCCTTGCAGCGCGAACGCGGCATGGACGCAGCAGTAGTCGAACTCGATGCCCTGCCCGATGCGGTTCGGTCCGCCGCCGAGGATCATGACCTTCTTTTTGTCGCTCGGCGCGCGTCTCGTTTTCGTCGCCGTAGGTCGAGTAGTAATACGGCGTGTAGGCCTCGAACTCGGCGGCGCAGGTATCCACGAGGCGGTAGGTCGGGACGATGCCCGCCGCTTTGCGCTGCGCGCGGATCTCCGCCTCGGTCACGCCGCAGATCGTGGCAAGCTGGCGGTCGGAAAAGCCGAGCTTCTTCGCGCGCAGAATCGGGATGTCGTGCGGGTGTTCCTGCGTAGTGAGATCTCGTGATCGACGAGCTGTTTGATGTTGTGCAGGAACCAGCGGTCGATCTTCGTCAGTTCAAAAATCTCCTCGACGTCGAGGCCGGCGTGCAGCGCGTAGCGCAGATAGAAAATGCGCTCGGCGTTCGGCACCGACAGCTTGCGCTGGATCAATTCCATATCCCATCGCCGGACGGCGTTCGCGCCGGCAGTCTCTTGCCGTCGGCGCCGAGGCCGAAGCGCCCGATCTCCAGAGAGCGCAGCGCCTTTTGCAGCGCTTCCTTGAACGTGCGGCCGATCGCCATCGCCTCGCCGACGCTCTTCATCTGCGTGGTCAGCGTCGGGTCGGCTGCGGGAATTTTTCGAAGGTGAAGCGCGGGAATTTGACGACGCAGTAGTCGATCGTCGGCTCGAAGCTCGCGGGCGTCTCGCGGGTGATGTCGTTGCTCACCTCGTCGAGCGTGTAGCCGACGGCGAGCTTCGCGGCGATCTTTGCAATCGGGAAGCCGGTGGCCTTCGACGCGAGCGCCGACGAGCGCGAGACGCGCGGGTTCATCTCGATGACGACCATCCGGCCGTTTTCGGGATCGACGGCGAACTGGATGTTCGAGCCGCCCGTCTCGACGCCGATCTCGCGGATGACCGCGAACGACGCGTCGCGCATGAGCTGGATATTCGCGGTCGGTGAGCGTCTGGGCCGGCGCGACGGTGATCGAGTCGCCCGGTGTGCACGCCCATCGGGTCGAGGTTTTCGATCGAGCAAATGATGACGCAGTTGTCGGCGCGGTCGCGCATCACCTCCATCTCGAACTCCTTCCAGCCGAGCAGCGATTCCTCGATGAGCACCTCGCTGACCGGCGACAGATCGAGGCCGCGCGCGACGATTTCCTCGAATTCCTCGCGGTTGTAAGCGATGCCGCCGCCCGCGCCGCCGAGCGTGAAAGCGGGCCGGATGATCAGCGGAAAAGCGCCGATCTGCAAAGCGACTTTGCGCCCTTCCTCAATCGTGTGCGCCGTGCCGGAGCGCGGCACATCGAGGCCGATCTTGATCATCGCCTCCTTGAACAGCTGGCGATCCTCGCCCTTGGCGATCGCCTCGGCGTTCGCGCCGATCAACCGGACGTTGTGCCGCTCGAGCGCGCCATTTTTCACAAGCTCCATCGCAGCGTTGAGCGCCGTCTGGCCGCCGAGCGTCGGCAGAATCGCGTCCGGCTTCTCCCGCTCGATGATTTTTTCGACCACCTCCGCCGTGATCGGCTCGATGTAAGTGCGCTACGCGAACTCCGGGTCGGTCATGATCGTCGCCGGGTTCGAGTTGACCAGCACGACCTCGTAGCCTTCCTCGGCCAGCGCCTTGCAAGCCTGGACGCCGGAGTAATCGAACTCGCACCCCTGCCCGATGACGATGGGGCCGGAGCCGATGAGGAGGATTTTTTTGAGGTCGGTATTTTTGGGCATGAAAAGAGGAAAAGTGTGATGTCTTTAGCAGAGCGATTTGTGACCGGCAATGATCGAAAGACAATTCTCTTTTCTTTTTGTGGGCGACATTTTACTTTCCCCAGTGTTAATACCAAGTGAACGCTATGTTTGAACTCGAAGTTTATGCAGCAGGTGTGCGGAATCTGGAGAAAATCCTCGAACTCGACCATGAGCTGGAGGCAGTTCCCGGATTGCGCTACAAAGTGGACAGCAATCACGACATCGTTTACCTCGAGTTCGACGAGCCGACCTACACCATTCAAGAAGTGCGCGGCATTTTCCGCAAACTCAACCTCGAAGCGCGCATCGTCGGCTCCATCCCGCCCGAATTGAATCCGAAGAGCAAGACGCAGCCGCTGAGGATGGTGCCCTGAGCATTCGGGCTTGCTGAATTTCTGCAAGATTCAGCTACAGTCTGTCCGATATGGCAGCCCTCATCAGGTATTTCGGACGCAACGCTCTTTCGTTCCTCGGCTATGTGGGCGAACTCGTTCTGCTTGCCGTTGACACTTGCCGCTCGATGTTTGTCGCCCCGATTCGCTGGCGGCTTTTTTTCAAACAACTGCTCGAAGTCGGCTTCCGGTCGCAGCTTGTTGTCATGGTCACCGGAGCGTTCACCGGAGCGGTGTTCGCGGCGCAGACCTATTTTCAATTTCACCGGCTGGGAATGGATTCGGCAGTCGGGGCGGTCGTCTCCGTGTCGATGTTTCGCGAGTTGGGACCGGTGATGACGGGGTTGATGATCGCCGGGCGGGTGGGCGCGGCGATGTCGGCGGAAATCGGCACGATGAAAGTCACCGAACAGATCGACGCTTTGCGCGCGCTTGGGGTTTACCCGATTGATTATCTCGTCGTGCCGCGAATGCTCGCGATGGTTCTGTCCAGCGCCGTTGCTCGTGGCCGAGTGCGTCGGGATGGGCATTCTTGCCGGTTACTTTGTCGGCGTGCATTTGATGGACATTCCCAATGCGTATTACGTCGATTACATGCTGAAATTCACCGGCTCGCGCGACATCAAGATGGCGCTCAGCAAAGGTTTTGTTTTCGCGATCGTCATCGTGTTCGTCAGTTGCCACCAGGGTTGAACGCGAAGGAAGGCGCCGAGGGTGTCGGTCGTGCGCCCACGGAGGCGGTGGTGATCGGATCGCTCGGCATCCTGATCGTGAATTTTTTCCTGTCGCTGTTATTGAACGCGATTTTCCCAGGCGGCGTCTGACCGGTCCATGGCAACGGAAAACCTCATCACCATTCGCGATTTGCACAAACGCCTCGGACGCCAGGAGGTGCTTCGCGGCGTGGATCTCGATGTCCCGCTGGGCCAAACGCTAGTCGTGCTCGGGCGCAGCGGCGGCGGCAAGAGCGTGCTGCTCAAGCACATCATCGGCTTGATGAAACCGGACCGCGGAGAAGTGATCATCGACGGGCAGGATGTCGTCGCCTTGTCGGAGCGGCAGCTCGGCGCGGTGCGCAAGAAGATCGGCGATTTTATTCCAAAGCGCCGCGCTGTTCGACTCGATGAGCGTTGAGGAAAACGTGGCGTTCCCCCTGCGCGAAGCCGGGCATCAAGGACATGAAGGTCATCGACCAAAAAGTCGCGGAGGCGCTCGAAGTCGTGGACCTGGCGGGGGAGCAAAAGAAGATGCCGGAGAATCTGAGCGGCGGCATGAAAAAGCGCGTCGGACTTGCGCGCGCAATCGTCAACAATCCGGCGTGCATCCTTTACGACGAGCCGACGACCGGCCTCGACCCGATCGTCGCCGACTCGATCAACCGCCTGATTCGACGCTTGCAAAAGCGCTTTCGCGTGACATCCATTGTCGTGACTCACGACATGAAAAGCACCTTCCACGTTGCCGACCAGATCGCCTATTTGCACGAGGGGCGGATTTATTTCAAAGGCACCACGGACGAGTTGCGCGCATGCACCGACCCCCTGGTTCAGAACTTCATGGAGGGGCGTTCGGACCTGCCTGAATAGCGCATGAAAGACACGGAAAAAGCTCTCGAATTCAAGGTCGGTCTCTTCGTGCTGATTGGCACATGCTTCATCGGAGCGATGATTCTGAAGTTTGGCTTGATTGGCCAGGGCTTCACGACCTTCTACCAGCTCGATGTTGAATTTCCAAATGGAAGCGGGCTGATCAAAAACTCCGACGTGCAACTCTCGGGAGCGCGCATCGGTTATGTCGTCGAGAAGCCGAAGGTCACTCAGTTAATGAGCAGCGTGACCGTGCCGATCATGGTTCAATCGAGCGTGAAAATTCCACGAGAAATGGAGTTTCGCGTGGGAAGCTCGGGGTTGCTCGGCGACCGGTTCGTCGAGATCGTGCCGACGATCAAGTTCGATCCAAAAAAATTCGACTCGAACGATCCCTCGCAAGTTTATTCTCCGGGAGAAAAGATCATCGGAACGCAGGCCGGTGGACTGGAGGCTCTGCAGAAAAAAGGCGAGGAGGTTCTCGACAAGCTAAAGGACGAAATCGACACGCTTAAGGAAACGACTTTGAAGATTAACAACGATTTCCTGAGCAACACAAACCAGAAAAATCTGACTGACACATTCGCCAATCTCAAAACGACGAGCGCGAATTTCGCCGACGCCTCGAAGAACATCAAGACCGTCGTGCAGAATGCGCAGGGGGCAGTCGATAGCGCGAAGCAAACGATGGAGACGGCCAACGGCGCGGCCAACGATCTTCGCACGACAATTGCAAGCGCCCGGCAGACGCTCGATGCCGCCAAAGCCGTGATTGAAAAGGCCTCTCAGGGCAACGGACTCATCGCGACACTGCTCACCAATCGCGAACTTGCGGACAATCTCAAGGCGCTTGTCGCCAACCTGCGGCAGCGAGGGGTTCTCTTTTACAGGGACGCCGCGCCACCGCGCCAGACGCCGCAGGCACCAAGCCGGTCACGCTAAATCACCTTTACCCAAGTTTCTGCGGATGACTCCGGCCAAAACGATCAATCTGCTCAGGGTTTTGTTCGTTATCTTTGCCTGCTTCATGGGCTCGGCGATTGGCGAGACGATCTACTCTTCGCACCCGATCGGCATTGCGGTCGGCTTGATCTTCGGCCTTGCCGTCGTGCTGGCGGACCGGCTACTGAAAGGCTTTACGCTGCGCGTATTCTCTTCGGCGACCTTCGGATTGCTCATGGGCCTGCTTGCCGCGAAGCTCTTGCTCGGATCGAACATCTTAAGATACCAGTCCGAGGAAACCACTTGGGTGATCGGGCTGATCGTTTACGGCATGTTCGGCTATCTGGGAATGATGCTCGCCATCCGCAGCAATCGCGATGAGTTCTCGATCATCATTCCCTACGTGCGTTTCCAGCGCTCAGGCCTCGAGGACACACCCGTGCTCGTGGACACGAACATCATCATCGATGGACGCATCGCCGAACTCTGCGCCACGGGATTCCTCAGTTCCTCGCTGATCGTGCCGCGTTTCATCCTGGACGAACTCCAGCGCCTTGCTGATTCCAACGATCCGCAGAAGCGCGAGTGCGGCCGGCGCGGCCTCGATTCGCTGAATGAAATGCAGAAAAATCCTCAGCTTGTGGTGACGATTCACAACTCGGACTCGGACTCCGACATGCCGGTGGACACCAAGCTGGTGCAAGTCGCACGTCTGCTCCAGGCCCGCCTGCTCAGCAACGACTCGAACCTTTGCAAAATCGCCCGCCTGCAAAATGTTTCCGTGCTAAACCTGAACGATCTGGCCAAAGCGATGCGCCATGCCATCGCGACCGGTGACGAGATTGAACTGGCGCTCGTTAAAGAAGGCCGCGACCCGCATCAAGCCGTCGGTTATCTGAGCGACGGCACCATGATCGTGGTGAACCACGCACGCGGACACCTGGGCAGGACGGTTACCGTCACCATCGTCAGCGTCCTACAAACGGCGGCGGGCCGTTTGTTTTTTGCAGACCTAAAGCACTCCTAAGACGTCATCGACGACATACAGTGCCTCGCGCAGAAGGCTGCGAATGCCTGCTTAAAGAAGGTGGGGGAAGTCGAATCCGAAAGGGGAAACTGGTTTTAACCCAGCGTCCTCTCGAAGGCAATGAGACGGGCAAATGCTTCCGCGAAATCCTTGAAGGCCTCGGCTGGCAACATGATCGTGTCACGGCGACCGCCGACGTCCTCAGTTATTTTTAGAAAGCGCCCTCTATTGTTTTCTTTGAGATCGAGAAAAAATATCTTGCGCTCCATCGCAATTTTCTCCGATGCGATGGGATCAATCATCAACTTCTCACCTGGATTTTCGTTAATCATAATTTTCGAAACTTAAATGAACATGCGTATCAGGGTTTCCCTGAATGAAAAGCAAAATTTGTAAATTTGCTTCCGTTGCTCCAAACACCTTGCCTCGAGTATAGTTGCGTTCATAGGATCGCACTCATTTACAGGCTTGCAAAAACATTTAACGAAATCCCACCGCTTTCCTTACCCGGTCTAATGTTCTTGTGGCGAGTTCGCGGGCCCGCGAGGCACCTTTGGCGAGCACATTTTCGATATTCTCCGGGTCGGCTTCGATCTGCGTCCTGCGCTGCCTCATCGGCTCGAAGTATTCCCAAATCGCGTTAAACAGCCGCTTCTTGAAATCGCCGTAGCCGATGCCGCCCGCGCGGAAATCTGCCTCCATTTTCTCCACATCGGCCTGCGGCGCGAAGAGCCGGTAGAGATTCACGATCGACGGAGTTCGCCGGGTCTTTCGGCGCTTCGACCGGCGTCGAGTCGGTGATGATGCCCATGATCTTTTTCTTGCAGCGCTTTTTCCTCGAGAAACAGCTCGATGGTGTTGTCGTAGCTCTTGCTCATCTTCTGCCCGTCGAGTCCGGGAATCGTCGCAACCGTCGGCAGGATGCTCGCCTCGGGAATCTTGAAAACCTCGCCGAACATCTGGTTCATCTTCACCGCAAGATCGCGCGTGACTTCGACGTGCTGCTTCTGGTCGCGCCCGACCGGCACGATGTCGCTGTCGTAAATCAGAATGTCGGCTGCCATCAGCACCGGATACGCGAAGAGCCCGTGCGTTGGGCACGATGCCTTTGGCGAGGTGATCTTTGTAAGCGTGGCAGTTTTCCAGCATCGGCATCGGCGTGATCGAGCTGAGTATCCACGCCAGCTCCGTGTAGCTCCGGCACATCGATCTGTCTGAAAAGACCGCCTTCTCGGGATCGAGCCCGCACGCCAGAAAATCGAGCGCCACCCCGCGCGAATATTCGCGCATCTTCGCCGGATCGCGCACGGTCGTCAGCGCGTGATAATCCGCGATGAAATAAAACGCCTCGCCGCGTTCCTGCCATTCGATGGCCGGGCGCATCATGCCGAAGTAATTTCCGATGTGCGGTTTGCCCGTTGGTTTGATTCCTGAGAGAATGCGCGGCATAAGTGCGCGGAGGATACGATTTCAGCAAAATCGTTCCACGAAATTTTTCAGGAAAAAGCGGGGCGAAAAATGACGCTGCTTGTCAAACTGCCGAAGCGATTAGTTGACGATGTTCGGTTGAGGAAATAGAACCGTGCGAATCCAACTCCTTTAATCCTTAATCAAAATGTCCATGAACAAGAAAAGCATGTTCGTCACCCCCGACGGCAAGAACCTCATCGTCACCTTCATGCTCGTCAGCTCGCTGTTTCTCCTCTGGGGATTCTGCAACGGCATGATCGACGTGATGGACAAGCATTTCCAGACAGGAACTGCACCTGACGCCTGGCGCAGTCCGCCTGGGTGCAGTTCGCGCACTATCTCGGGCTACTTCCTCATGGCGCTGCCCGCCGGCTGGCTGGCGACCAAGCTCGGCTACAAAGGCGGCATCATCGCCGGTCTGCTGATGGTTGCGGTCGGCGGATTCTGGTTCATCCCCGCGACGCACATCGCGCAGTTCTGGGCGTTCCTGCTCGGCGTTTGCTTCATCGCCGCCGGACTGACCTTCCTCGAAACCATCGCCAATCCCTACACCACCGTGCTTGGCGACCAACAATACGCCGCCACCCGCATCAACCTCGCCCAATCCTGCAACGGCATCGGCTGGATCTTCGGTCCCATCGCCGGCGGCATGTTTTTCTACGGAAAAGATGCGTCCGGCGCGAGCACCGGCAGCCAGACGCTCTGGATTCCCTACGCCGCCGTCGGCGTCGTCGTTCTCGTGCTCGCCGTCATTTTCTATTTCGCCAACGTCCCCGACATCAAAATGGAGGACGACTATCACCTCGACGATTCCGACCCGAACGTCTCGCATTCGATCTGGACGCACCCGCATTTCGTGATGGCCGTCGTCGCCCAGTTCCTCTACGTCGCAGCACAGGCCGGCATCTTCAGCTTCTTCATCAACTACATGACCTCCCAAGTGCCGCCGCTTCCCGAAGCGTGGACATCCGGTTTCCTCAAGAGCTGGTTTGAAACCGGCAAGGCAGGCGCGCTCGTGTTGAGCGACAAAGGCGCCGCCAACCTCGCCTCGCTTGGCTTCTTCTGCTTCCTCGCAGGCCGTTTTTCAGGTGCCGGTATTCTGAAAAAATTCTCCGCCCACAAGGTGCTCGGGCTCTACGGCCTCATCAACGTCATCATCTGCCTGCTGGTCTTCCTGAAGCTCGGCTGGCTCTCGGTGGCCTGCGTGTTCCTGAGCTACTTCTTCATGTCCATCATGTTCCCGACCATCTTCGCGCTCGGCATCCACGGCCTCGGCGTGCGCGCCAAGAAAGCCTCCTCGTTCATCGTCATGGCGATCATGGGCGGGGCGATCCTGCCGAAGCTCATGGGTGCCGTCGGCGACAAATACGACATGTCGCGCGCGTTCATCGTGCCGCTGGGCTGCTTCGCGTTCGTGGCCTTCTACGGCTATAACTGGTCCAAGCTCGCCAAGACGGACGGAGTGCGCGGCCTCTCGACCACCGGCGGGCATTAGCCGGGAATGACGAATGACGAATGACGAAGGAAGCCTGAAGCTCGAATGACGAAACGAAAATAGCCGCCCAGTGTTGGCGAAGCCCGTCATTTGGGCTTCGTCATTCCTTCGTCATTCGAGCTTCGTCATTTTCCGCCTGCTCCTTCGACTCCGATTTCGTGGCAAAAAACTTCCCGAGCGGCGAAACGAGATTCCCCGGCAGCGGACGTACACGCTCGAAAATGTGCGGCGCGAGCGGCGTCGCAGTCTCGTAGCCCGCAAACATCATCTCCAGTTTCGCGTCGAGATTGTCGATGTGATGCAGCGCGAATGCCTCCGGCGTTTTCGGATCGACCGGCGAACCGAACTGCTTTTCGCCGTGATGCGCCGCGATCAAGTGCAGCACATGCAGGCGCACGTCCTCGGAGTGCGGGTCGAGTCCGGCCCACGGCGTGAGATCAAGCCTGCGCCAGAGCGCGTTCACCACTTCGATGCCGATGGTGATATGCCCGAGCAGTTCGCCGGTTTCACTGAACGGCATCGTGAACCCGCTCTCCGGCATCACGTTTTCCCAAAGCTTCCCGCAGTCGTGCAGCAGCACTCCGGTGATCAGCAGATCGCGGTTCAACTGCGGATAAACCTGCGCGACCACCTGCGCCGTGCGCATCATCTGCGCCGTGTGCTCGACCAGTCCGCCGCGCCGCGCGTGATGATAATTGCGCGCCGCCGCCGTGCGACGAAACCGCCCGCCCCATTCATCGAGAAACGCCAGCCCCAGCGCGCGCAACCGCGGATCAACAAGATTTCCGACCGTCTCCGCAATGAAATCGTAATCCGCCTTTTGCTTCTCTCGCAAACCCGCCGGCCCCAAAAGCAGCGCGTCGCGCTCTTCCTCGCTCAATGGGCGCGACACCCAGCGTTTCGCGTCGAGGCCGAACGCGCCGTTGTTCGCAAACTCGCCACTGACTTCGAGAAAGTCGGCGCGCTTCATTTGCTCGCATGGCGCGAAGTTCGGCGAATCGCTCCAGGCCCGCAGCGTCAGCTTAGCCTCGCCGTCCGTGAGCATGAGTTCCCAATACGGCTTGTGATCGCGCGTTTCCTTTCGCGATAGCCCATCAACCTGTCCATGGATCGTCGCCTCAACGCGACCCGTAGAAGCCGCACGTTTCAAATTCGCAATGCTCAGGATTTCCATTTGCGGATCAGGCTACGACAGAACGGAAATCGAATCAGCGAAAATTTCGCCTCTCGTTCCCAAGTTCGCCGTCGAATTCCCCGATTCTTTTTTGCCAAGTGATTGCTGCATCATGTAGAACACAAAAAATGAAACCCCTCGCTAACACCCTATCGCGGATCACCGGCGCATTTCTTTTCTGTTCGAGCCTGTTGTCATTGGCGAATGGCAAAAGTGCTGCGTCCCCGCCACAGGTGCGCGTGGCCTGCGTGGGCGACAGCATCACACTGGGCTCGGGCACGAAGGTCTCGCGGTTCGACTCCTATCCCGCACAGTTGCAGCGGATGCTCGACCCCGAAAAGTGGCTCGTGCAAAACTTCGGCGTCAGCGGCGCCACGCTGCTGAACCAAGGCGACAGACCCTACCAGAAGCAGAGGCTGTTTCAGGACGCGCTGAATTTCAGGCCCGACGTGGTCATTATCATGCTCGGCACGAACGACTCGAAACCGCAGAACTGGCGGCTCAAGGACCAGTTCACCGCCGACTACAAAAACCTCATCGCCAAGTTCAAGGCGCTGCCGGGCAAGCCGCGCATCTACGTCTGCCGCCCGCCTGCCGTCCCCGGCGAAGGGAACTTCGGCATCAACGAGCCAGTGATCATGGAGGAGATTCCGCTCGTGGACGCGATCGGCAAGGATGAGCATGCGGAGGTCATTGACATGCACGCCCCGCTGCTGGGAAAAGACGCGCTGTTGCCTGACCGCGTGCATCCAAACAATGACGGAGCGAACCTGCTCGCGAGGACGGTATATCGCACGCTCACGGGCAAGGGATTTTCCGGCACGCTCAACCCGTTGCTGTATTCGGAGTGGAGGGGCTGGCGACGGATTGATTTTATGGCGAACGGCCGGGCCGCGTCGCTCGTGCTGCCAAAGAAGGCCGCGCCAGGCCGTCCGTGGATTTGGCGAACGGAGTTTTTTGAGACCGAGCCGCAGGGCGACCTCGCGCTGCTGGAGCAAGGCTGGCACGTCGCTTACGTGAACATTCAAAACATGTATGGCTCGCCCGCCGCGATCGACGCGATGGACAATTTCTACGCGCAAGTCGTAAAGGAATACCACCTCGCACCCAAAGTGGTGCTCGAAGGATTCAGCCGTGGCGGACTTTTTGCATTCAACTGGGCGGCGCGCAATCCGTCCCAAGTCGCGTGCATCTACGTGGACGCGCCGGTGCTTGATTTCAAAAGCTGGCCGGCAGGCAAAGGCAAAGGACAAGGTTCTCCGCAAGACTGGCAGCGCCTCCTCTCGATTTACGGTCTGACCGAAGAACAGGCGCTCGTCTATCCGCTCAACCCCGTGGACAACCTGAAGCCGCTCGCCGCCGCAAAAATTCCCATCCTGAGCGTGTGCGGCGACTCCGACAAAGCGGTGCCGTATGAGGAAAACACACAGCTCGCGGAAACCCGCTACAAGGCGCTTGGAGGAGTATTCCAGGTCATCATGAAACCCGGCGGCGACCACCACCCGCACAGCCTGAAGGACCCAAAACCGATCGTTGATTTTATCCTGAGCCACGCGCAACCCGCTTCTTAGAGCGTGTCATGCACTTTGACATGGCGGGAGGCAATGGTTGTCCCGGAGGGACACTGGAAATTAGCCGGTGGTGCAGCGAGGAACGAGCGCAACCACCGGGTTCCGAGAAAAAAGCGGGTCGCGCCCCCGCGGGGCGCTGGAACCTGCGGGTGCCAGCCAGTTTCCACCGCCCCATCCGGGGCGGAATCCTCTGTGGATGTGGGTTCCGGTGGTTGCGCTACGCTTCACCACCGGCTAATTTCCACAACGCCTCCGGCGTCAAAAGTGCATGACACTCTTTAGACGTGGCGGGCAGCCTGCACAAATTCGTCCCGCTGCTGTTCACCCGACTATGAAAGCATGCCGACTTTTTCCAGCAACCGCCCTGGGCGTCATGCTCACGTTCTCCCTGCAAGCCGCCGATGCTCCTCCTGCGAATCATTCCGGCAATCCCGATGTCGGTGGCCTGAAGGTTCGCGACGCGCCCCCCCATTGCCAACTGCTTTGTTAACACTTGGAGCTATTCTTTGTTCCCTTCGCGCAACAGCTTCACCGGACCGATCAGGCCGGACTTGAGCAGCGGCGTATCGGACTTGAATGGCTGCCATGTGCTGTAGGTGAAGCGCCCGGATTCGGGCAGGCCGGCATCCCCGATCATGCGGTTCGGCCAGAGGTTGACGACGCTGATTTCAAGCGCGTTGTCTCCGGGTTTGACGGCATCCGTGATGTCCACGCGGAAGGGCGGCTTCCACAGGATGCCGAGGTCTTTGCCGTTGAGTGTGACATGCGCCATCACCTTCACGTCGCCGAGGTCGAGATAAAGAGGCCGGCCTTTGGCAATCGACCCGGCGGGCGCGGCGAAGGTCTTGAGATAAGTCGCCGTTCCGGAGAAATGTTTCACGCCCTCGTCAGTCAAGTCGCTCCAAGAGATCAGCGGGTCGAGCGTGACTTTTTCCGGCGCGCCCCATTTTGGCGGGAAGCGCAGTTCCCACGGGCCGGTGATTTCGGCGAAGGCATTCAGCTCCGGGAAATTCTTCGCGGCCGTTGTTTGCGGCTGACCGGGTTTGCGAAAGACGATGAAGCAACTTTCCGCTGGCTCGAAGCGCAGCGGCACGATGGTTCGCCCGCCGGCGGTTTGTAAAAACTCCGGCAATGCCCGGATCACGCCGCTCTCCGGCTCCCACTGCTCCGGCTGCTTTCCCGTTATGCGGAAGCTGCACGCGGTTTCCCGCGCGAGCACGGAAGGGTTCGCCACAAAGTAAATGTCGGCGTCGGCGGTGCGCCGGTGAATCCAGTTCAAACTCGCGTCAGCCGTGAAGTCCGGGGCGGTGTCGAGCTTTTGCAGAATGGCTTCGAGCGGCTCGCCGCAGAAGACACGGCCTTTGCCGAATGTGTTTTCCGTCGCCGTTTTCCCATCGCATTTACCCCAAATTTCATCGGCGAGTTTTTTTACCCCGGCATCGCAGTGCGGATAATCGGCAAGGCTCGGCGAAGCCGTCGGGCGCATCCCGATGACGGTTGCGCCCGCCTTCACGAGTTGGCCGATTTTTTTTACAAGCCCTGGAGTCATCGCCTTTTGCTCGGGCAAGACGAGAGCGCGGTAACTCATGCCGTCGGGAAGAACCAGGCGTCCCTCCTTCACGGAACAACGCGCGACGAGTGCCTCGGCGCTGATTTCATCGTAGCGCCAGCCCTCGGGCGGAGGGGCTGCCGGCTTGAAATACGATTGGTTCGGCACTTGCGGGCGAAGGTAGAGCAGATCCGCGACGAACAAACCCTGCCGCAGCATGAACTGGCAGCGCGCGAGATATTCGTGCCACGGCTTGCTGAATTCCCACCACGTATTCGTGCGCTCGTAGTGCAGTCCCCACGGCCCCATCGTGACGCCGGGCGCGCGGTCGAGATACGGCTGGTGCGCGTAGCGATGGAACACGAAACGGTTCACGCCTTGCGCGAATTCATAGTCGCCGAGCCACTTGATCGTGGCCGGGTGCTGCCCCCAAAGTTCGCTGTCGTCTGCGGTGAACGCCTCCGCTCCGACAATCGGTTTTCCGAACACATGCGCCACGGAGGCCATCTCCGCGCCTTTGTCCAGCGTCTCGCGCCAGCCCCAGCGCGTTGTTGTCCAGAATTCCGTCATCGGTTCATCGGCGGCGGCGGTGTAGGTCGCCTCGTCGCCGAACGGCAGGTTGTAGCCTTCGAGCGAAAAGCGGAGTCCGTTTTCGTGGGCGAGTTGCGCGATGCGTCCGGTGTAATTCTCCGCGAGCAGTTCGGAGATCGTCTGGTAGAAATCCCAGCGAAACCTGTCGGCAAGCGCCTTTCCGCCGACGTTGCACAAAAAGCGCGTCCCATTTTTCCCGTTCACTTTCTCCGTCGCCGTCGCCGTGACGCACGGTAAAAACGGCAGCGGATCGTAGCCGCGCCGTTTCCGAAATTCCTCACGCAACTTCGGCGTCCAGTTCTGCGAGCCAACTTCCCAGCTATCAATGTGCGTCGTCGCGAGCGACTTGCCCGCGAGCGGCCCGACATCGGCGATGAGCTTTTTCATCATGCCCGCGAAATGCACATCCATTGCTGCGGCGCTGAGCTTGTCACATTCGAGGCCGTTGCCGCCGACGACTGGCGGACGCGTGCTCGATCCGGTGCTCGTGTGGCCGATGCGCTGGACCGTCCACTTTCCATCCGGCACATCCCACGCGAGGTGTCCGTCCGCATTCATCTTCGCAGTGAGGTCGATGACCTTCTCGCGCTCGACTTCGCCATTTTCCATTTCGGGAAAGCAAGCACCGCGATGTCGCGGTAGAAGTCCTCGTAAGCAACAATACTGTCGTGTGCATCGCGGGGACGCGCTTCCTGTTTGGTAACGGGCTTTGACAGCACCGCATCGAAATGCAGCGGCCCCGCGATGCTCGTGCCGCTCGTGACGAGCTTCTGCATCGAGAGTTCCGGCGTGATCCACGGCCCGCTGCTGCCGCACCAGCCGGGGGCGTTGGTCATGTTGATCTCAAGACCGAGCCGCGCTGCTTCCTGGACGGCAAACTTGAAAAGCCCGCGCCACTCGTCGCCCATGAACGTGGCCTTGCCGGCGGGCGGCGCGAATTTTTGCACGACATCCATGATGAGGCAGCCGCCGATGCCGACTCGCTGCATCGCTTCAAGATCAGCGCTGATTCCTTCCTTCGTCACGTTGCCGTTGTTCCAAAACCAATACACCCACGGTCTGGCCGAGTCGGGCGGATGGACGAAGCTTTGCTCCAACTCTTCCGCGCGAGCCAAGCCTGCAACCAACAAAAGCAATCCTGTTAGCAAGCAGACGAGCTTTTTCATTTTGCAATCACCTCATTCACCCGCTCGATATGCTTCATTCCGAGGAGGATGTCACGATCAAGGACTGACCTGGACGCGATAGAACCGTTTCGGTCCGGCAGCTCCACCGGTGTCCGTGAAATTAAGGATCGAGTCATTGCCTTCCTGCGCTGCGCCTATGTTCGTCCAAATCGGCGCAGTCAGAGAGTCGGCGCGCTGGAGTTGATAGGTGTGTTCGAAGTAGGACTGTATGCTAACACTGAAGTTGCTGCCTGAAATGGCGGCCTGTTGAACTGACACATCACTCGAATCGAGCACTGTGCCGTTGTTAACGAAATTGGGCGGCAACGTGGACTGGCTGTTGATTAGATCTAGCACGCCGTTGTTGATAAAGTTGCCGGTCAAGGCAAGGGTGGGCGAACCGGAGATTTTGAAGGTGCCGTTGTTAGTGATCGAGCCCGCAACCGAAAGGGAACCGTGTGCAAGATAAAGCACGGCGCCTTCTGAAATGGCAAGGGAAGGAGTGCCGGCAAGGGTGCCGGTAATTTTCAAGACGCCTTCGAGGACATTGGTCGCGCCGGTGTAGTTACACGAACCGGAAAGGGTCTGCGTTCCCGTGCCGACCTTTGTTACGGCGGAGTTGCCCGTGATGTTGCCTGCGAATAAGGTGTCGATTCCGATGTCACCTATGGAGTATGTCACCTTGCCGGCGTTGCCACCACCTAGCGTTGCACTCGTGCCCCCGGTAAGAGCGCCGAGGTTCATTGTGTTACCTCCCGAATTGGTTTGAGGCAAAAATGTGATGGTCGTGCCAGTGCTGCCAAAGTCCCATGCCGCACTTGCCGAACCCGATGCTCCTCCATTAATCAAATAGTAGCGGACGCCTCCGCCAGCAAGTGCGCCAATGATATTCACTTGTCCCGTGAAGTTGTCGAAGTGCGTGTAGAGATCGTCACGAGAACCGCCAAGATTGCTGGCCATGTAGAGATTCAGCGTTCCTGAGCCTTCCACACTTGATGCGGTCCACAGGGTTCTGTTGCTAAAAACAATGTTGCCCACCTTGCCCGGTCCAACATAGACGGGATTGGCCAGGACTGACGCGCTCGGGTCGCCGGTGACATTCACGACGGTCGCGTTATTGAAAGACAGAGTGCCGGTCCCAAGCATCGTGGCATAGCTCGGGCCGTTCAGCTTGAGTGTCACACCATCGAGATTCACGCCGGAACCTAATGCAGTCGTGGCTGTGAGGGTAATCGCTCCAACGCCGTTGATGTTTACCGGACTGGAGCCAGAGAGAACCGTGCCGATGTTCGCATTTACGTTAGCTGTTACAGCGGGCGTCGATCCTGTGAGCGTCAAAGTGCCGCTGGAAAGGGTATAGGTGCCGCTGTCAGGAGCATTGAAAACAAGGCCGCCGGCAGTAACGGCTCCGACGGCCATGGTTCCTGCCGCGCCGTTGCTATTTCCGAAAACGGCTGAGTAGCCATTGCTATTACTCCACGCGGCATCGACGCTGCCATTGCTCCACTGGGCGCTGGTTGTATTCCAGGTTCCTCCCCCATCCACCGGGTTCGTGGGACTAGCCCCAAGTTTGTCCCATGTGCGCATTACCGTCGCCCCAACGGGTGTCGTGGCGCTTACTTCTACAGAACTGGCCCCTTCCCCACCCGCGTTAACTGCCGAGACGACATAGTAAAAGGTCGTGTTGCCGGTTAATCCGGTGTTCGCAAATGTCGTCACGGCAAGATTACTTGCGACGAGCGTATAAGGCCCGCCCGCAACTGCCGAGCGATACACGTTATATGCGGTTGCGCCTGCGGAAGCCGTCCAGTTAAGAACAATCTGCCCCGCACTTCCAGTAGCTGTCACATCCAGTGGGGCAACCGGAACCGTTGCGACCGGTGTGGCGCTGGCTTGTATGGAGTTAGGGCCGGTGCCATTGGCATTGGAGGAAGCTACGACATAAAAGTAAGTGCTCTCATTGACCAGACCGTTGTTTGTATAGGAGGCTCCGGGGCTTGTGCCAATCGTGGTGTATGGGCCGCCTGTGACACTGCCTCGACGAATCGCATAACCCGTTGCGCCCGCAACCGGATTCCAACTGAGCGTGACCTGAGTGTTGCCCGGCTCTGCCACCAGGCCGGTGGGCGCGGCCAGAGGAGTTGTGGCACTGACCTCGGTGGTGTTACCACTGACCCCGCCGGCATTAACCGCAGAGATCACATAGTAATAGGTTGTGTTATCCGCCTTGCCACCATCTGAATAAGTCAACGTCGTGACGCTGTTGACATAGCTGTAAGGCCCGCCCGGCGCAGTCGCCACCTGGATGATATAACCAATGGCGCCGGGGACTGCCGACCAGCTTAACGTAACTTTCTTCGCGCCCGGAGTGGCAGTGACATCGGCTGGAGGCGCGGCTGGCGCGGCCGCAGACGGCTTTGCAACGACCGCCGTCGAACTGCCACTTGTTCCCGCCGAGTTGGTGGCCAGCACCACATAGGCATACTTGGTTCCATTAGTCACCGAGCCATCAGTGAAAGTCGTCCCCGTGACCGAGTTGCTGAGTGTGATGGTGGAAAGAATCGTGCTCGTGCTGCTTAAGGCGGGTGTGGGTGAATAGTTCGGGATTTTGTCCACAACGGTGGAACGCTTGACGGTGTAGTAGTTCGCCCCGCTGGATGCGTTCCAAGTGACGGCAACACTTCCGTTGCTCCCGGTCGCGGTGACGCCGGAAGGCGTTGCCGGCGCAGAAGTTGAAGCACCTGACAATGGGGCGACACCGGTGCTTTGCGGGGAACTGCACTTGTGCCAGCCGGGTTGACCGACTGCACCACGTAGTAATAGGTCGTGCCGTTAGTGGCTGTGGAATCGAGATAAGTGGCGTTGGTCGGGCCGCTGCCGCTTACCGGGCCAATGACCGCGCTTGTCCCGCTGGCCAGGGGAGTGTAGTTGGAGCCTGATGTGATCGAGCGCAGAACATTGTAGCTGGTCGCTCCGGGCTGGACTGGCCAGCTCAGAAGGACGCGGTTGTTACCGGCATAGGCGGCGACGCTTGAAGGGGCGGGCGGAATGTAGCCAGGAAGTTCCAGGCGCACGTAGTCATACATGATGTGATTGGCGAAGTAGCCGCCTTTCCTCATGTTAATGGTGATCGTATTCGTTCCCGCGTGGAGAAGGGTGCCGGGGAACGTCAGGCGTTCATCGGAAAACACGGCGCTGATTCCCTCGCGAACGGTCGTGTCGCTGCCGTTATTTGCGGGGCTAAATCCATTCACACTATTCCCAGAAGGGACGGAGGTGACACCCGACGTGCTGCCAAGGTTGCTGCCGTTCACTCTCACGATGGTCGGGCCGTAGTATGCCGACGAGAGGCCAAGATAAATCGAGCCCTGCACTCCATTCGCGGGTGCCGAGGGGAGGTTAAATGTGATCGTGGACGTTGAACCGTTCCAGTTGCCGGCGGCATCCAAAACCACTGGCTGTGTGAAGTTCCAGTCCGTGGCCCACCGGCTTTGCCCCACCACGTAGTTAGGTCCATTCGGAAAGTCGAAAGGGTATTCCAGGAACTTGGTCCAGATCGGACTCGGCGCGGAAGGGCTTGGCCCCATGTCCCCCACCCACCAGTCGTCCCCGTGCCGGAACTTCCGCGAAGTGCGATCCGGGTAGCCGATTTCAAAAACCGTCGGACCAACACGCGTTGGAATCCAGGTCACGTTGCCCAGACTCGTCGTTCCTCCACCGGTAACCGTGACGCTGAATGGGGTGGCGGGAAGGTTATACAGTAACGTCGGGTTGCCACCCGTTTGGCTTTGCGACATGAAGGTTCCGGCCGCTCCCGGACCGAAGGCATACAATGTGTAGTTGGCGCCTGCTATAACATCCGGGATGGTAAAGTTTCCACTGCCGTCTGTCTTTATCCAATACTGGTAGGGCTTATACCACTGTTGAAAGTCGTATGTCTTTGTAGTCGTGGAAGGCTGTTGTATAACACCCACCCAGAGATTGGCGGCCGAGGCATTGGGGTTGTAGGAATCATTTATGACCATCCTGCCCGTAACAGTGCCGCGCTGCGCGGCCTGGACGTAGCTGGCATCATAGGTGGGGTTGTTAAACCAACTGTAAGGCCATGCGGTGGCTTCGGCGGCGGCTTGGGCCACGGCGTCATTGTAAAGGGACTGGGATGCCTGCACGGGATCAGTGATCGATGTTGGAGATGTTATTGATATAAACAAAGAACGGACCCTGCACCCTTGTCCATTCCTCGTCCGCCGCCCAGTTGCTGTCGGCCCCCATGTAGTAGTGCCCTCCGTTAAGCATGTTCACCATCGGTGCGTCCATCAACTCGGGCTTTAGCGGCCCGCCGTTATAGTATTCCGCGCTGGCGAGGGCATACCAGATGCCTATGTTTGTGCCGGAGTTGACCCCGGCGGCGGCGTTGTTGACGCTGCTCCAGCCCCAGGCCCTCTCTTCACCCCAATACGCGCAGAATTTGTATTTGTCGTCATAGGTTCCTGCAAGGATCCCGGAAGTAACCAGGGCGCACTCCTGCGGGGCGCTGAACGCAGGGACGCTAGTGGCTCCTATGCCGGTTTCCCTCTGGAGGGTGTTATTGACGCTCATCCAGTTGAAGTCAGGAGCCATGTAGATGTTCGTCCGCATTTCCCCGAGCCCCGTTGCAATGTTCCCGGCATGATGCTTCATCGTCAGCGTCACGTAAAAGCCCGGAGAGCCGCGCAGCATCGAGAAGTTCACCTGAAGGTCGCCCACCTGCGAGGTGCCCGTCGCGATGCAGGTGAGGACGATCTCCGCGTAGTTGCCGCCGTTTGTCGCGGGATCGGCCGCGACCGCGTAAGTCCATGTGCCGCCGTTGCCGTATCCGCCGAACTCCCAATACAACTTGCCTCCGTTTTCCCCCCCGCGAGCAACTGTTTGGTCGTTTTCCCGCTGCCATTGTTATAGGTGTAGTTGATCTGATTGATCTCTGCGCCGGCCTTGGTGCATAGGATCGAGACGATGCCGTTGCTTAGCGTCGCCGTGGTGCTTGTGCTGGCCAGCGTGACATTTGCCGTCGTGCCGCTGACGATTCCGCCGGGGACGTTCGCTTTGAGCAAAACCGCTCCGCCGCCAAAACAAATGCAGAAAGCGAGCAGGCCAAACGCCTTCTTTAAGAGCAGAACGCCATAAGGGACGCCGCAGGGGTGGAGATTCATCATGGCAAGTCTGGTGTGTTCAAACAATCTAGGGAAAACGATGGAGGGCAAAGAATCTACAGCTTCAAGGATAGCGTTACATCATTTTGCAGGAATGCGAAAACTTAGCACTTCATCGCCCATAAATTTCCGCCATGAAGGTTTCACAGTGATTCTTGGAATCCAGCGGATGGCCCAAAATCGTAAGGATTTGCCAAATGGCCATTCACTCCTTGAGCAGAACCCAGACGGTGCGCGCGACTTTAACCGATTGCTGGGCGTTCTTTTCCGACCCACGAAACCTCGCAAAGATCACTCCGCCGGAACTCGATTTTCGCATTCGCTCCGAACTGCCCGGCGAGATTTATCCGGGATTGATGATCGCCTACCGCGTGCGTCCGCTGCTCGGCATTCCCGTGAACTGGCTGACGGAGATCACGCACGTCGATGCGCCGCATCGCTTCGTGGATGAACAGCGCGTCGGGCCGTATCGCATCTGGCATCACGAGCATTTCTTTAAGGCTCTCAACGGCGGGCGAGTCGAGATTCGCGATGTCGTCCATTACGTGCTGCCGTTCGGGTGGCTCGGCGACTTCGCCCAGCCGCTGATTGTCCGGCGCGAACTGGAGAAGATTTTCGCGTATCGCGAAAAAGCGGTCGCGGAGATTTTCAACGATGAGGCGGCTTGTCTCCAGCCGGTCTGACGCTGATCTCGTATTCGACCTCCGCAGTGACGTCGCGAACGCCGACTGCCTGACCACTCTCGTCGAATGCAGGCAGGCCATCTTTTGGGATGTAAACCGGAGCGTCTTTTCGCAGGGGCAGAATTTTTAGCGTGATTCCCTTTTCCAAAACATCGGGCGCGAAACGCTTGAGGCCGATCTCCCAAGTGCGTCCGAAATAAAAGTCATCGTCGATGAGGCGGTCGCCGATGTAAGCGCGGGCGACATCGCCGTCGTAGTTGATGCGGACATAGGTTTCGTGTGCGCCGTCGAGTGCGTCTTTCGGCACGGTGATCTGCCAGACCTCTGCGCCGCCGAAGTCAGCGTCCTCGGGCTGAATCGCGCCGCCTTTTGAATCCAATTTCACCGGCTGCGGGGCCCTGCAGGTTTGATGCGCTTGAATTCGACGGCGATTTTTCTCGGCAACACGGGCGCGCTGAAGCGGGTGAAGATGCCCTCGGTCTCGCCTTTGAGCGTGAGCGGGATTGCAGGCGCGGGATAAACGGCGAACGAAAGCGCGGATGCATCGCGGTTCTGCATCCGCACGGTGTCGCCGTCGAAAGTCAGTCCGGCGTTCGAGATGAATATCCGATCCTCGCCCCAGATGCGCGCCTTGTGGCAGTGGCGTGCTTGTTCCTGCGTGAGGGTGAGGATGTCCACGTTCGCATCGTTCCGCGCGGTTAAACGGAAGCAAAATCGGCTCTTCAAGTCCTGCTCCCTCTTAACCCCGGGCCTCCAGACAATTTGTCGATCGCCAACTGACTCGATGTGATTCCTTCGCCGTATCCCTTCTGTGTTTTCGCGTCGAAAACAATACGCTTCGTCAATTCCGTCCATTGCGAAAAAGACAAACGTATTTCCGATGCGGCAGAGAGGTTGCGCGGTCGCGTATTTCAGCCGGGCGCCACCCAAGTCCATGTTGAATGGCCAGATCGCGTAAGTATTTTTCGGAATGCGATCGGCTTGCTCGGAATAGTCAGCGTCTCGTCCTTCAACTTCAGCTGAAGCTGCACGTCGTTCTTCTCCGGCAGCGATTCCATGCGCTGGTAGTTGTTGATGAAAATGAACCCGCTCGTTCCGTCCGAGCGCACCGACCAGCGCAGCGTGTCACTGTCGTCCAGATTTTCCGGCAACTGCGCCGGAAGCGTCGCGGGCATCGTCGCGAGAGTCGCGCCGAAATCGTGGAGGAACAGGTGCAGCACGCGAAGCGCGTCGTAGGATTCGCGGCGCTGACCGTATTGCCCGAGCGGGGCCTGGAAGTCGTAGTTGATCGCGGGAAGATCGTTCGGGTAATGCGTCGCCTTCGACTCGGTGAGGGTCGAGAGTTTGCCCATCGGATTCGCGCCGCCGTGATACATGTAGTAGCCGGGCAGGTTGCTGCCGCTGCCGATCTTCACCATCGCTAGCGCACCGATGTCGTCGCCCGCGATCACAGGGCGTCGCGTGTAGGAGACCTGCATGCCGCCGCCGGTCTCGCACGTCGCGAAAGGATTTCGCGCAACGGTTTTTGTAGCGTCGCCGCCGCCCTGCGTTTTGATGAGGTCGAGTCCGATCGTCGTGTCGTCGCGATCGAGATGAAATTGATACTGCCGCCGCGAGCGGCGATCCCAGTTCGGTCACGTCCCTGATCCAAAACGCATCGGGGTACCCGCCGGACATCGGCAGCACTTCGTCCACGGGCACCTGCGCATTCATCCAGCCGGTCATCGTGTAAAGCGGCACGTCGATGCCGAGTTCGCGCGCGAGATTTTTCAACGTCAGGATGTGTGCGGCGTCGTTGGTGAGTTCGTTCTCCAGTTGCACGCCGATCACCGTGCCGCCGTCTTTCCAGAGCAGGCCGTGAAGTTGTTTTTCGATCTGCGAATAAAGCTCGCGCACACAGGTCATGTAAGGCTCGGCGTTCTTGCGCACGTCCTTGCCGCACTTTTTCAAAAGCCAGTCGGGCAGGCCACCGTTGCGCACTTCGCCGTGCGCCCACGGCCCGAGTCGCGGGAAACGATGCAGCCCGTGTTTTGCGCAGAGCTGCGCGAATGCCCGCAGATCCTTGTCGCCGGACCAATCCCATTGCCCTTCGCTCCTCCTCGTGATGAATCCAAAAAATGTAAGTGCTCACGATGTCGATGCCGCCCGCCTTCATTTTCAAAATCTCCTCCTCCCACTGCGCGCGCGGATAGCGCGAAAAATGAAACTCGCCCATCACCGGCAGCCACGGTTTTCCGTCGAGCGTAAGATGGCGGTTGTTGACGTTGATCTCGACTCCGCGCGGATTCGTGCCGCCCATTTTGAGATGCCCTGACATCACCGGCGGAACGGGCTTGGTGAGGTCGATGCTCAGCGATTGCATTGGCTCGCTGAGAGCAATTGCACATAGCGAAGTAGCGAGGGCGAAGCAAAGGAGAAAGTTCTTCACGAGAGAAATGTGTTTTATGGGATGGAATGAGTCGGTGCGTTGTCTGTGGACAATAGTTGAAACCCGGTTGTTGAACCGGCAAAAAATTACACTGGCAGGTGTCCTTCACGTCCGGCCGGCGGCAGACTTTGATCGCTTCTAGTTCCAAGGCTGCGAACGATTTCACGTTCATCTTTCACAGCGCCGACATTCAAATCACCGTGATCTCCGTGGCGGCCTGCTCATCGTTTCTTCGGCGGGAGTTCGACTGCGTAAGCCTGAGCGGTGCCATGAAGCGTCGCGGTGAAGATTACCCAGCGATTGTCTGGCGAAATGTGGGGGTTGGGCTCCACGGCATAGTCGTTAGCTCCCATGTTAACTTCGAACTATCAACGTATTTGGGCCGTCAGGCTTTTATTCAAGAATATCGACGCCATTGGATCCGAGCTGGAGTTTGCCGGTCCAATTCTTACCGGACAGGATGCCCTTTTTCCTGCCTTCGATTTCGATCTCGACGGATTTGCGGTTTGTGTTGACGTAGAGGGTGCGACCATCGACGACGCGGGCATAGACGCCAGCCGGCGTCACCGGGCCGCGCTTGATGCCGAGATCTTGATAGAGCTGGTGGTATAGGGGCTGGAGGACGGAAGGCTGGGCCTGGGTGGCGACGTAGATCGCCTTGCCATTGCCGAAGCGGTTGACCGTGACGACCGGGGGAGTTCCCTCGATGTTGGAGAATCGCGCCAGGACTTCCGCCGTGGAGGGCTCGAGCACTTCGTAGAAATTGTTGGAGGTCTTGAACCCGGTGCCGTTGATGACGCCGGTCAGCGGCCCCGGATTATTGTAGAACGCGTTGGTTTTCAGGCCGAAAACGTCGCTGAGGTCACCCGGCAGAGGCGTGTTATACCACTGGTTATTCCCGGTGACCTTGTCCGACAACGCCGTCATGACAACCGTGCCGCCATCGCTGACGAACTTGCGCACCGCATCGGTGGCGGCCTTGTCCATCAGATATTCGCCCGGGATGACGAGCAGCTTGTAGCGGCTAAGGTCGTCATGGCCAATATTGATGACGGCCACGTCGATATTGTCGTTGTATAATGGCGCAAACGAACTGTGCTTTTGGTCCATGTAGGGCGTCGCATAGTACTGCTTTACCCTGTCCGTCACCTGCCGCGATTCCCAGGAATAGGAGATGGCGATCTCGGGCTTCAGTTCACGCGGAAAACCCAGTTCCTGCATCATCTGGAACTCCTTGGAGATGGTGCCCCATTCATCGAGCTTCCACGACGGGGTGTCGTCGTGGTCGAGGAGACCGAAGAGGATCTGCTCCTCCCCGCCGAGGTGGCTGTTGAAGGTCCAGGCCAGAAAGCCTTGTCCGCCGTTCAGCAGGCCGAAGTAGCAGAGCATGCGTGAGCGGCCTTTTTCGCCATAGAAGCCCTCACCGCCCGACTGGAATTCATTGAACCAAGCAGGGGATGACATCCCGCCCTTCATCATCAGGGTCTCGAACGCGCCATGGAGTGGATTAGTGGCATAGTATCCAAAGGCACCATGCGAGGTGTAGTGGCGGTAGGTCGAAAGGTAATCGAAGCCCAGGCGCGTCGCGTCGGGCCACAGGTTAGAGATTGCAGCCTTGGTGGGCGCATTTTTTTTGCGAATGGAGTCTAGGTCTTTCAACAGATTGACCGCCGCGTCCGACCAGAACCGGCGCATGTCGAGATAGCGCTCATTGGGGCTGGGACCATCAGCGTTTGGAATGCGAATCTGATCCCAGTCGGTGATGTTGCGCGACCAGCGTTGCGTCGCCCATGCCTTGTTCAGGGTCGGCAGGTCCTTATACTTTGTCTTCAGCCATCCGATGAAGCGCTGGCGGGTGGGCTCCGAGAAAGACCTGTAGCCGTTACCCATTTCATTGTTGTAGCCAATGGCGATGACGGCTGGGTTGTTGCCATAACGCCGGGTCAAGGTATCGGCGAAGCGGTGCAGGAGCCGGCGGTAATCCAGATCGGAAATATCGACCATATACCGCCTTGCTGGGTAAAGCTTCGTGCCGTCTTCCTTAACGAGCGTGGCACCCGGATACTCCTGATGCAGCCATTGCGGTGCGATGGAGCCGCCGACATCGAGGATAACCTTGATTCCTGCCGCTTGGATTTGGGCCATGACCGAATCGAAGGCTTCGAAGGTGAACTCACCGTCCCTCGGTTCGAAATAGTCCCAAGACAGGTCGCCCATGCGAACGACTTGCAGCCCCGCCTTCTTCATAAAGGCGATGTCGAGCTTGATCTGCTCGGGCGACCGATCAATCGGCTGGTAGCAGGTTCCGACAAAGATCTGCTCCTGACCCGCCCAGTCCGCCCGGCTCTTAGCCTCCTGCCCCACAACTGGCGTCGCCACCGACAGCAGCGCAACCGACAGGAGGGCCGCCACCAGGCAGCGCCGCCGACAGATGGTTAGCGGCCATAAATCGCACTGCCATTTTTAAGGGGGGGGGGGGGGCCCGCTTTCGGCGGTTCAGTCCACCAATTCCTTCTCGATCTCCTCGAGCGTCTTGCCTTTGGTCTCCGGCAGTTTTTTCAAAATGAAAACAAACCCGCACACGCAGATCGCGGCGTAAATCCAGAACGTGCCCGCCGCGCCGAGCGACTTGTTCAGCAGCGGAAACGTGTAGGTGAGAATGAAGCACGCGATCCACAGCGACATGACCGCGATCGACATGGCCGCGCCGCGAATGCGGTTCGGGAAAATCTCCGAAATGATGACCCATGTCACCGGCGCAAGCGACATGGCGTAGCATGCGATTGCGGCGAGCACGAGCAGCAGCACCGGCAGTCCGGTGACGTGCCGGTAATAGCAGAAGCCCATGGCCGTGTAGGCCACGGCGAGTCCAGCGGAGCCGAACAGCATGAGCGGGCGGCGTCCGCCTTTGTCCACGACGCCGAGTGCGACGAAGGTGAACACGAGATTCACCGAGCCGGTCCACGCGATGTTTTTCACGACGCTCGAAATGTCGTAGCCGGCGGCGCGGAAGATTTCCTCGGCGTAGTTGAAGATGACGTTGATGCCGCACCATTGCTGGAACACCGCGAGCACGACTCCCAGCACGAGCACCTTGAACAGACGCGGATCGAGCAGGTCGGCGAAGCGCACGTGCTGAATCTCCTCGCTCGAAAGCGTGGCCTGCACGTCGCGCACTTCGGCGTCCGCGTAGCCGGCCCCGCCGATGCGCGTGAGGATGCGGCGCGCGAGTTCGGCCCGCGCGTTCTTCACCAGCCAGCGCGGGCTTTCCGGAACGAAAAACATCCCGAGCAAAAACAGCAGCGACGGCACGGCGGTGAGCGCGAACATCCAGCGCCAGCCCTGCTGTCCGAACCACGATTGCACGATGAACTCGTCGCTCGCACCGGTGGGCAGGTTGCGCACGAGATACCAGTTGATGAGCTGCGCGAGCAGCATGCCGATGACGATGGTGAGCTGGTTGACCGAGACGAGCCGTCCGCGCATCTGCGCCGGCGCGACCTCGGAGATATACATCGGCGAGAGACTCGACGCGAGGCCAATGGCCACGCCGCCAAGCATTCGCCAGGCGACGAAAACGACGAACGTCTGCGCGAGTCCGTTGCCGATCGACGTGACTGCGAAGAGCGCCGCTGCGAGAACCAGCAGTCGCTTGCGCCCGAACTTGTCGCTCAGCGCACCGGCGATCAGCGCGCCGAAAAGACAGCCGATCAGCGCGCAACTGTTCGCCCAGCCGGAGAGCGCGGCGTTTTCCTGGATGTGAAAGAACCGCTCGAAGAACGGCTTCGCGCCGCCGATCACGACCCAGTCCCAGCCAAACAGCAGACCGCCTAGCGCGGCGACAATCGAGATGAGCCAGACGTAGCCGAGGTTGTAGTCGGCGCGGTTTGCCGACTGGTTGGTTTGTGCGGTGATGTTCATGGGTTCAGGGAATGGGGTGGATTGAGGTCGCTCGATCACGGTTTGCTCAGGACGACATCGATCTCGGTGATCGCGGCAAACGCGTTGTCTTTGATTTCCGATCGCACGACGAACGTCAGGTAACGCCCTTTCGCCGGTTGCTTGAAGCCGATTGTTTGAAGATCGGCGTCGTTCTTGAATGTGGCCGTCGCGACCGGCGTGCCGCGTTCCGCAGGATTGTTGCCGCAGAAGACTTCGCACTCCCTTACCCGCCCGTTCGCTGAATCCACCCGGGGCTGATAAGTCAGGCCGCTCAACGTGAGTTCGCGGCCCATGTCGATCGTGATGTGATGCGGCATCGGCGCCGGCGTCGGCACATAGACGGTGTGCCAGAAAGTGTCGGGATCGCCGTCGATCACGTTCGATGCCGGATGCTCGATGTCTTCGCTGTCGGCCTCGATCACCTTCGCGCCGAGCTTGGCGAGCGTGCTGACCGGTTTCGCGAGCAGCTTGTCCAAAAGCTCCGGCGACAATTCCTGCGACGGCTGGAATTTTTCCGAGCCGAGATATGCGCAGAGGCTTGCCAGAAGCTGTTTTGCGGCCGGTCGCGAGTCGATCTTGTCCTTCAAGTCGAGCGAGCAAACCAGGAGCCGCCCCTTTCCGACCCGCGCCTCGAACAGCACTCCCAGCTTCTGATTTCGCGCGAAATTATCGACGACCTGCACGATCGGGCGGAAGCCGTGCGGCGTCGCATCGAGCACGAGCGTTCGCGAATCGTTGATGATGTCCCACCATTGCCAGTTGCTGAACGACTCGGTCGGGAACTGCGCCAGCGAGGGATGCTTCGCATCGCAGAGAATGCCCATCGTCGCGGGCTTGGACTTGAACCAGATCGGACTCCAGAAGACCGGCTTGAACGAGCCGGGCAGACTGTCGGCGACTTTCGTCGTCATCACGAAAACCTTCTTCCCATCGGCAAGCGCGGTCTTTGCGGCGTCGTTCCATTCGTCGCACACGACGACATCGGCGGGCGCGCTCGCGGCGGGCGTGGCGGGATAAACCCAGAGGTCCCATTGGTTTGAAAACTCCGTTCCTTTCAGCGCGACCGTGGCGATCAGCTTCGACGGAGCCGCTGCATTTTCAAAAGTCGCGCGGATGTTTCCGACCGGCGTGAGCTTGCCCGTCGGCAGATCGAGCGCGGGCAGTTCGCCCGACGCGACCGCCTTGCCGGCCTCGTCTTTGATCGTCCAGACAACATGCGCGGCCCGCAAATCCGCAGGGCCGAAATGCGCGACGTCCACCTTTGCCTCGAACACTTCGCCGGCCGTGTAAGTCCGCTTCGGCATCCGCAGGAGCGGCACCGTCGCGCCGCAATACTGGCGGTGCGTCTCCGGCGTCACGAAACCCTTCGAGTCCCAAAACGGATCGAGCGGCCCGATGAGCGCGGTGCCCTGGCCGGGGTAATCGTGCAGGTCGAGCAGGTGAAACCCCGCGTGTTCCGGCGTGCGAAGCAGCACTTCGATTTCCTCTTTATACAAAAGGATCGCCTGCCTGCCGACCGCCTCCGCCATTTGCGGCGCGAGTTCGAGCAGCCCCTTTTCCTTCATCTGGTCGCGCACGATCTCGAAGTTCTTCGCCTCGAGCACGCCGGTGTATTTTTTGATTTCGTCGAAGTTCGGCAGAAACGTCCACTGGCCGATCTCGTGCGAGAGCTGAGGCAGACCGTCCCGCCCTGTCTTGAACTGCCGCTCCGTGCCGGGACCGCCGACGCCGCGCAATTTCATGTCGAGCGTGAACTGGCGGTTCTTCGTCCAAATGTCGTGCCCGAAACCATTCGACACATCCGAGTAGAGATGACGCGGATCGGACGTTTTGAATTCCTCGATCAGCCTGTCGAGCGCGTCGCCGGAGCCGTCCATCTCGTTGCCGAAAGTGAAAAAGCAGAACGACGGATGGTTGCCGTATGCTTCAAGAATCCGCCGCGATTCCTCCGCGATGAACCGGTCGCGCTCCGGCACCTTGCCTTGCGGGACGTTGGCCTGCGGCGCCTCGGTCTGGATCATGATGCCTTCCTCGTCGGCGGCGGTGAATGCAGCCTCGGGCGGCGTCCACGAATGAAAGCGGAGCGTGTTCAGTCCATAGGACTTGAGGATCCGGCAAATGCGCTCCCACGCGGGCACGTCGCAAGGCGGGTAGGCGGTCAGCGGAAAGATCGCGCATTCGAGCGTGCCGCGCACATAGACGGGCCGCCCGTTCATCGCGAACTGCGTGCCCTTCACGCTGATCTCCCGCATGCCGAACGTCGTTTTCTTTTCATCGGAAAAATGTGAGTCGCCTTTGGTTTTCAGCGTTGCCGTGAGGTCGTAGAGCGATGGAGAAAATTCGTCCCAGAGGCGGATGTCATCGCCCATCGGCAACTCCGCTTCGACAAGCGTCTCCGCGCCATCCGCTTGAAAGCGAACCGTTTTCTCCGCCGTCTTTCCGTCCGCCTGTCGCGCCTTCGCCGACAGCACGATCTCCCCGCTCACCGCTTTGCCGGTGGCGTTCGTGATGCGCACGCGAACCTTTGCCAGCTTGCGCTCCACGTCTGGAAAAACCTGGATGACCGGCGATCGCGACCGGGTCCGCCGCGCTCAGTTCGATCTTCCCGACGATGCCGTTCCAGTTCGTCTGCGTGCCCTCGTAATACGCCGAAACAAAGAGCCCGAGATCGTATTTGAGCGAGTTGTCCACGCGGATTGTGAGCCTGTGTTTTCCCGGCGCGAGGTCGGTGCCGAGATCGAACACATGCGGCGCGCTGAGGCTGTCGCGCGAACCGATCAATTTGTCATCCACCCACACCTGCGTCTCCCAATGCACGCGCTCCAGCTTCAGCGTGACCCGCTTGTTTTTCCACGCGGACGGAATCTCGATCTCGCGCTGATACCAGGCTGCGCCGGTGTAAATGTTGGGACGGTAAAGGCCGTCGAGCGACGGCTTTTTCGGATTCGGAATTCCCGCTTTCGCCTCGTCGGTCGTGCCCGGCAGCCGCACTGTCGCGGGGCCGTCCGCCGGCTTCGGCAGTTCGTTCGCGAACCATTTTGCGGTGATGCCCGCCTTCTGTTCGTCGCGGTGGAATCGCCATTCGCCGGCGAGCGGGAGTGCTTGCGAATCGCCAGCATCGCCGGCGCGGAGCGTGGATAGTGAGAGTGTCATGATGCAGAGGAAACGTTTCATCGAACGGTCGTGGAGGGTTTGTGTGCGGGAGTCAGAAGTGAATCAGGTCGGCAGCCAGCGCGTGGCTTGGATCGCGCCGCAGCACCGTTTGCAGGAGTTTCTTCGCGGCGGATTTTCTTCCGAGGCCCAACTGCGCCTGCGCCTGCAAAAAGAGCGCGGTCGTCTGCTGTCGAAACTGAATGTCCTCGTCGAACAGCAGCATCGTCGGAAGCGACGTGGCGAAGTAGTCGATCTTCGCTTCCGCCTTCCCGAGCTGCCGCGCGTAGGCGAGCAGGTCGCGCAACAGCGTTTGGGCGGCGGACTTTTTGCCAAGCCGCTCCAGCGACAGCGCGGAGTAGTAAGTCATCTCTGAAAAAGCGCGCACACTCATCTCTTGGAAATCGCCGCGAAACTCCGCGGACAACTTCCAGTGCCGCTTCGCGCCGGCTTTGTCGCAGAGTTTTTCCAGCGCGACGCCGAGCCAGTAATGAATGTCGCTCTGATTCGCGAGCAGATGTTTGGCCTCGCTCAAGTTCTCCGGCGACTGGAGCGCGTGCTCGAAATGATTCGCCGCGCACGGATAGTCTTCGTGCGCCAGCGCCTCGCGGCCGAGCGCGAGTTGCGTCCGCACATGCTGGCCGAGCGCCTGTCCCTCGCCGCCTTCCCACGGTTGGAATTTCCGCGTCGAGATGATCTTCAACGCCTTCATTTGCCGGCCGGTCTGGTTGTAGAGCGCGCAGAGTTCCACGGACAAATCGTCGCGCTGCTGCACGAGATCGGGATGTTTTTCCAATTCGCGAAGCCGCTTCTCCGGCTTTTCGCCAAGCCGTTTCCAGAGCTGGTCGCGCTCGAAGAGCAGTCGCGCATCCGACGGGTTCGCGCGAACCGCCCTGTCGTAAACGGTGCGCGCCAGCGCGGGGTTCTTGAGGATGTTGAAATAGCCGATGCCGAGGTTGCGCCAGACGACCGAGTAGTTCGGATCGAGCTTCGCCGATTTTTCCCAAAACCGGATCGCCTCGACGTGGCGCCTGCGGTCGTAAAACAAGTTGCCGAGGTAGTAGGGCGCGCGGGCATCGGCGGGATTCGCGCACATCGCCGCTTCGAGGATCAGGATTTCCTCAAGCCGCGACGGGAAGCAGTAGTCCGGCGACGCTTTCGCGGCTGCCTTGTAAGACGCGACCGCTTTTTGCGTGTCGCCCATCTGCGCCTGGAGCCAGCCGGTGTAATAGCCAACGAGCGGCGCGGTGCCGGTATCGGCTTTCACGACTTCCAACACGGCGAGCGCCTCGCGAAAAAATCCGCCGCGCGCAAAGTCGAGCGCGATGTCGAGGCGCGTCTGCGTGTCGCAACCAAGCGGTTCGCCCGCGAGATGCCGCGCCCACCAGTCGAGCGGATCGAGCGCGAGCGTGGCGCGAAGGATCGTGTCGGCCTCCGAGTCCAGACCGAGCTTGCGAAGCACGATCGCGCGCAGATTCCGCGCGCGAAGATTGTCGCTGTTCATGCGCAGCGAACGGTCGATGTGTTCCAGCGCGCTGGTCCAGTCGTGCTTGCGGCAGTCGAGTTCGGCGAGTTCGTGATAAGCCGCCGACTGCCAGGCTTGATTCCACGTCGC
Source organism: uncultured Verrucomicrobiae bacterium (assembly GCA_963751395.1). Lineage (GTDB taxonomy): Bacteria > Verrucomicrobiota > Verrucomicrobiia > Chthoniobacterales > Chthoniobacteraceae > CAVVUC01. The sequence goes on from CAVVUC010000003.1 coordinate 739,293, forward strand.
CTTGTAAAAAGCGGCAGTAAGCTTCGTCTTCGCGCCGAAGATGGCGCAGCGCGATGCCGAGGTTGTAGAACGGCTCTCCGTCGCGGGGATTTGCATTGCGGCGGGTCAGCCGCTCGATGGCTTTTCGGAAGTGCGCCTCGGCCTTGGAAAATTCTCCGCGCAAAAGATGCCAGCGGCCCAAAGCGTTGTTGCAGCGGGCATCGCCCGGATCGCGCCGCAGCGCCTCGCGCCAGTAAGTCTCGGGGCCGCGCGTGGCGTGACGGTATTGTTCGAGGTGAAGGCCGGTGATATAGAGTTCGTCGGCACTCGGGATGTCCGCAGGCAACGGCGGTTCGGTCGCGGGCGGGGGGACTTCACCTTTCACTTGCAGCTTCGGCACGTAGCCAACGATCTCGCGACCATTGGAATCAAGCACGCGCAGGTGCAGGTCGGTTTCCACGGTGCTTTTCGACAGCGCTATCAGTTCGACAAACGAAGCGCCCGGCGCGAGGTCGCGCGTGAATGTCGCAATGACTTTTCCTTTCGCCGCCAGCGTGATTCTTGCCGCTCGAAAAGCTGATGAAACCGACACGCCGATGCGCGCTTTGCCCTGCTCTACGCGCAGGCTCACGGCGGCGTCGAGGTTCGCGTGCTGGGCGGGGCCGATCTTTTGAATCGGATACCAGAACTGGCTCCACGACTTTGTTTCGCCGGGCATCAGGAACGAAAAGTCCGGCTGGTTGTCGGTGTAAACGCCCGCCATGATTTCGATGTAAGGCCCGTCGGCGTCGGTGAGGTTGCGATCCCACGCGTAGCCGAATTCGTGGTTGCCCCACGTCCACTGTTTTTTTCCGGGCGAGATGTGATGGTTCGCGACATGGACAACGCCAGCCTGCGCCGCGTGATCGTAGCCGCCGAAGAAATCCTCCTGCGACCCCATGCACATGTAGGAAGTGGGCACGGGAATGTTTGCGTAGAAAGAAAGGTCGTTCGGCGCGTAGTCGATTTTGGATTTGTCTGGCGCAGTGGGGTGGAACAAAGTTCGCCGGCACTTCATTCTCCGGCACGCCATTTTTGCCACGAGCACCGTAATCCACGCCGTAGTAATGGCCCCGGCACAGCGGATACTCGCTCATCGAGCGGCGCGCGTGATCGGCGACGTAATACACATCCGGCGGGAAAAAGCTCTGGTAGGCCTCATGCACGCGCGTCGCGACGTTCGCCCACCAGAGGAACGTCTGCACGAACGGCGTGCGGTTGTAGGCGCGGACCTTGAGTTCGATGAACGCCTTGTCCGGATGCAGGCAGACGCCGTGCATCCCTTTCATCCGCGCCATCGGATCGTGATCGCTGCACCAGACCGTCACGCTGCCGTCGGCGTGATTCTCGATCTCGATATTCACCGGCATGAACGTCGCGGGCCGGTGATGCTGCGGCCAGTTGAACTCGACGCCGCCGGAAATCCACGGCCCGGCGAGGCCGACCAGCGCGGGCTTGATCACGTTCTGCCGATAGAAAAAGTCGTAACCGTTCGTCTTGTCCTGCCCGACGTGAATGCGACCGCCGATTTCCGGCAGAATCATCACGCGGACGAACTCGTTCTCCAAATGCACCGCGTCCCACTTCCGCTCCGTCTTCTGCTCGGCGATGCGGTCGAAAAATGGGAGCGGATACACCTTGCCGCTGCTGCCTTGATACACCCGCTTTTCCAGGAACATCGGGTTCTTGTCAGCCGGCATCGGCTCGTAGGTGGGGAAGGAGACGGCGTCGCGCCATGCGCGAACTGGGAGTTTCGACATGGTGGAAAACTAAATGAAGCGGCTGGCGGCGTGAATGGACGATCTTTGGAAAAACATGGACAATCTTATGGCAACGAGCAACTCTCCGTCGTGCCCAAGATTGCGTATCGTCGAGAAGGCTTCACCGGTCAGCATCTTGTCGTCCTGCCGCACAAGGTCATCTTGCAGATGGAGCATCATCCGCTTCTCCGGGGATTGTTTCCCACGGCGACCGGGTATTTTCCAGAGGCGCCGGGGCATCTCGTCAGGCGTGCAAAAGGACTCCCAGAGATGATTATGATCGTCTGTCTATCGGGGATCGGATGGGTTAAGCTGGATGGAGGTGAACCGATCCCGGTGCGCCCGAACGAAGTCATCGTCATCCCGCCAGATGCCCCGCACGCCTACGGTGCGGACGAATCGTGGTCGATCATGTGGGCGCACTGTCGCGGGGATGACCTCCGGCATTTTCCGAAACTGCTCGGCGTGACAAGAGCCGCGCCGATCGTGCGCCTGCCCGCCGGCGCTTTCGAGCGAATGGAGTTTTCGATGATCTACGAGCAACTCGAACGCGGATACACACTCGCGAATCTGATCGCCTCCGCCGCGCGGCTTCGATTCGCCCTCGCGGAGATCAACCGCCAGCGAATTCACGCGCACCCGCGCTCGCGCTCCTCCGAGGATTCCCTGCAACAAAGCATCGAGTGGATGAACCGGAACGCCGACCGGCGCGTCACTCTCGCCGAACTCGCGCGGAACGCAGGGATGTCCGTGCCGCATTACTCCGCGATGTTTCGCCGCAAGACGGGCTTCGCGCCGATCGACTATTTTCTCCGCCGGAAAATCCAGCGCGCCTGCCAGTTGCTCGACACCACCACGATGCGCGTCGAGGAGGTCGCGGGTGCCGTCGGCTGCGAGGATGCGTATTACTTCTCCCGCCTGTTCAAGAAAATCATGGGCCAGCCGCCGCGCGCCTATCGCAAGGTGCAGAAAGGATGAGGAGAAAATATCCGGCGATGGTTTGTAGAAATCGTTTCATGTCCTGGGCCTTGGTGTCGTTCCCCGGAAAGCCGGCCCCGCCCCTCGCTTCGCCATCCACCGATTCCACTCGCGTGCCACTCGGGGCCGGTTTTCCAGGGAACACGAACACTAAAGCACCCGCAGTAGGACAAATGCTGTCCGAGGGTTGAATTATTTCGTTGTGAACCAAAATAAATTCGGATAACGCCATCGGGCATGGCACGACCAAGAGTAAAACTGGAAAAGCTCGACCGGTTCTCCCGCCCACCTCTGGAGCGGATGATGAAGCTCCACAACCATCTCAACGCACGGCGCTTTCCCAATTGCCGCAAACTGGCCGAAGAGCTGGAGGTATCCACCAAGACCATCCAGCGCGACATCGACTTCATGCGGGACCGCCTTGGTCTTCCGATCGGCTACGACCAGTTGCAGTTCGGCTTTTATTATACCGAGCCTGTCACCAACTTCCCCAGCATCGAGGTATCGGAGGGCGAAGTGGTCGCGTTGTTCGTAGCCCAGAAGGCGCTCGAACAATATCGAGGGAACCTCCTTCGAGAAATCGCTGAAGGCCGCGTTTCAGAAGATCGCAGACGGACTGAAGGACACGATCGAATTCCGCTGGGACGATGTGGACTCGGCGATTTCATTCAAAGGCATAGGCACGAGCGTGGCGGACCTCGATCTATTTGAGACCGTGAGCAGGGCCGTCCCTTCGCTCGCACGAACTGGCCTTCGATTACAAAAAACTCAACAGTCCGCGCTATGAATCCCGCCGGGTTCAGCCGTATCACCTCGGCATGATCGAGAATCAGTGGTATCTCTTCGCCAACGATCTGGCACGGCAGCAACTCCGCACCTTCGCGCTGCCCCGCATGCGGAAGGTCAGGAACACCGGTGTGCGCTTTCAGCGGCCTGCGGACTTTTCGATTACGAAACATCTGAGCGGCAGCTTCGGGGTGTTCACGGGCAAGGGCCGGCACAGGGTCCGCATCCAGTTCGATGCCTTCGCCGCAAGGCTGGTGGCCGAGCGCCATTGGCATGCATCTCAAAAGATCAAGCCGCTGCCAGACGGAGAAATCGAGATGACCATGGAGCTTGGCAGTCTGGAGGAAACCGAGCGGTGGATTCTGAGCTGGGGAACTCATGCGCGCGTTCTGGCACCCAGGGAGTTGGTCGAGGGAATCCGGAAAATTTCTCACGCCGTCGCAAATTCCTACGATCCCCAATGATGCCGGACACACTGCGCTCCGCAGCCTTCGCAATCGCGGCATGGGTCTTTCTTTCGGGATGCGCAAGTCCCCCACCCTACGTCTATCGGTATGTGCCGGGGAAAACGGCGGTGGTGCGCGATGGCCTTGCGTTCGCCCCGCCGGAAGCACCCGGGGAGGTGCAGTCAGCAATCGCAGCCGGCAACCGGATCGCCGGACTTCCCTACGCCTATGGCGCAGGCCACAGCCGAAGTTTCGACACGGCCTATGACTGCTCCGGGGCCGCATCTTTCGTGCTCGGAGCGGCAGGCCGGCTTCGCAGTCCGACCGTCTCGAAAGCGTTTCGGAATTATGGTGAACCGGGCCACGGCGAATGGATCAGCATCTACGCGCGACGCGATCACGTCTTTCTCGTGGTGGCCGGTCTGAGGTTCGATACTGGCTGGACTCATCGGGCTCGCGGTCCGCAATGGACAACACGGAGCCGGCCTGCGGACGGGTGCGTCATCCGTCACCCGGAGGGATTATAGCGCGCGACGAGGCGAAAAAGATAAAGCCACGGACAGACACAGATTTTCACGGACAGGTTCCGTGTTTTTCCGTGTTCGTCAGTGGCTGATTCGGAATTTGTTGCCGGTGGCTCTGTCAGCCCAGCCGGTAAACGATGCGCGCCTTGTTCAAATCGTAAGGCGACATCTCCAGCTTCACGCGGTCGCCGGTGGTGAGGCGAATGAAGCGTTTGCGCATCTTGCCGGAAATGTGCGCGAGGACTTCGTGTTTATTGTCGAGCGCGACTTTGAACATCGTCCCGGCAAGGACAGACATGATTTTGCCTTCGGTTTCAATCACTGCTTCAGCCATAAGAATTTTGCGGGAGTGGTTGGGAGAAAACAAAGCGAGGCCCGGTAAAGAGCCTCGCTTCGCAAGTTGAAGTTTGTCGAATTAGCGACGCGAGTTCGAGGACGGGCGGCGGTCATTCGAGAAGGAGCGCGGACGCTCTTCGCGTGCGCGGGCTTCGTTGACCGTGAGGTCACGGCCAGCGACGTTTTTTCCATGAAGCGCGGTGATCGCGGCCTGTGCTGCGTCGGCGGTGCCCATGGTGACGAAACCGAATCCGCGTGAGCGGGCGGTCATTTTATCCTGAATGATGGCGGTGTCCGAGACGTCGCCGAATGGCGCGAAGAGATCCTGCAGATCGTTTTCAGTGGTGTCGAAGGATAGATTACCTACGTATAGTTTCATATTAGTGTTTTAGTTTCGTATCAATTGGAGATTCATAGCAGTTCCCGTGAATCGGGTTTCAAATCACCAATGAGTAACCTCACCTGACGATCTACCAAGCAGCGAACAAGAACAATTTACCGAACGCCGCCACACTACCGAGTCAAAGCGATGGCGCAAGGGAAAGTTTCAGCCGTTGGAATCCGGCCTCCGATATGATTTTGAAATTGTTCACCGTCCGTGTTTCATCCGTGTTCATCCGTGGCTGCAAAAATTTTTGACATCCTCATCGTTGGCGGAGGCCCTGCGGGAGCGACCTGCGCCGCCTTTTGCGCTCGCGGAGGACTGAAAACGCTCGTGATCGAGAAGGCCGTTTTCCCACGCGACAAAGTCTGCGGCGATTGCCTGAACCCGAGTTGCTGGCCCGTGCTCGACCGGCTCGGAGCCACCGGCCGCATCCTCGCCCTGCCGCACTCGAAGCTCACCGAGGTAGAATTCATCAGCCTCGGCGGACGGTCCGTCAAAATCCCGCTCACAGCTTCCGCACGAGGCGAGATCGCCGTGAAGCGCAGTCTGTTCGATCACGCCCTGCTGCAACACGCCATCGAATGCGGCGCGGAAGTCCGGCAGGGAGAAGCTGTCACCGCTGTCGAAAAGGGCTGGAAGGTGCGCGTTGGCGACGAAGTGATTGAGTCGCGGTTCCTGGTCGCTGCCGACGGGCGCAACTCGTCTGTCGCGCGAATGCTCGGTTTGCTGCCGGCTTCCACCAAGGAACGCGTCGCGCTGCAAACACACATTCCCGCGCCGCACGATTTCGGCGAGCGCGTCGTATTGCGGTTTCTACCCGGAGGATACTGCGGCTTCGGGACAGTCGGCGGCGGATTGCTGGCGCTTTGCCTGGTGGGCAGGCCGTCCGGAATTTCGAGTCTGAAAAAGTGGGCGGAAGAGAATTTCGACGTTCCTCAAAAGCAGGAGTGGCGAACGATCACGCCGCTCGCGCGCGCCCCGGTTCCAGCGGCGGACGAAAACCTGTTCCTCATCGGAGACACCGCGCGGGTCGTCGAGCCGTTCACGGGCGAGGGAATTTACTACGCGCTCGCATCGGCGGAACTTGCTGCGAAGCACGTTTGCGAAGGATTGTCGTTTGAAAACTACCGGCGCGAACATGCCCGCCTTTACAACGGCCGGCTGTGGGTGAACCACATCGCCAAACACGCGGTGCTGCATCCGCGCATCGGGAGTGCGGCACTGGAAGCGATGCGATACTACCCGCCGGTGTTGCGTTATCTGACAGCCAGGGTCGTCGGCCACGCGCTGCGATGATCGCACTGCCGCAATAATCCGCAGATTGCGCAGATTCTGACAGGTGATACAAAGCGGTGAGCAACCCCAACATCCGCTGCTCATTTCATGAAAGAAATCTACACACTCCCCGACCTCCAAAACTGGAACCAAGCGACTGCCGGCGAGCAACCGCCAATTCGTCTCTCTGTTTTCGGCGACCCGGTCGCGCACTCGAAGTCGCCGCCGATGCACAATGCGGCTCTCGAAAAATGCGGTATCGCGGCTCGATACGCGACGGCTGCATATTCGTCCCGGGGAATTGGAGACTGCGCTGCGACTGCTGCCGGCGAACGATTTCATCGGAACGAACGTGACGATTCCCCACAAGGCGGCGGCGCTTGCGCTGATGGATGAAGTCGATGAGCGCGCCCGCAAAATCGGCGCGGTGAACACCGTGGTTGTCGAAGGCGGAAAGCTCGCGGGATTCAACACCGACGGCCCGGGATTTGTGCGCGCGGTGCGCGCGGAGTTCGGCGTCGATATTCGCGATCTGCGCGTTTTGATTCTTGGCGCGGGCGGCGGGGCGGGGCGCGCGATTGCGGTGCAATGCGCGATCGAAGGCTGCGAGCGGCTCGTGCTCGTGAATCGAACGATTGAAAAAGCAGCAGCACTTGCGCACGAGTTGGAGCCGTATTTCAAAGGCCCGCGACTCATCGGCCCGGTCGCGCGAATCGAAGCCGTGCCGCTGCAAAACGACCTGCTCAAGTTCCAGCTTCAGAACACCGATCTCGTCATCAACGCCTCGTCCATCGGCATGAAGCAAACCGATCCGCCGCTTCTTTCCAGCTCGATCCTGCTGCCTCACCTCATGGTCTATGACACGATCTACACGTCGGCCCGGACGCAGTTGCTCCGCGCTGCCGATGAAGCGGGCGCTCGTGGAGCGAACGGCTTGTCGATGCTTCTCTATCAAGGCGCGCTTTCGTTCGAGATTTGGTTCAATCGCGAAGCGCCGGTCGAGGAGATGCGCGCGGCGCTTCTGAAGCACGCGGCGGACTGACAGCCGATCGTGGATCTGTGGGCGCAGTTGTGAGGTGGTTTCAACGGAATCGAAATTGAGCTTCCTCATTGTGTCGCGGCGCGATAATTCACCCATACCATGCGCACCGCCGTTCCTGAAAAAATCCTGAAGATTATCGCAGACATCGAGACGCACGGAAACACGCCATTGACCCGGCTGACGGTGTTGAAGAAATGGTTCGAGCATCCGGGGCGGCTGTCCGCCTTCGGCCTGTGGATCGCGCGCCGTGCGTCGGGTCGCAAAGGCAAAACAAAGGGCGAGGCCGGCGCCCTGCTGAACGAGACGCGCGCCCTGCTCGGTACGGCGTCCACGGGGGAGAGCGTTTTCCAAAAGATCGGCTGGGACGCAGCGAAGAGCCTGCACGACCGGGCCCGGGACTTTCACAACGAGTTCCAGAACCAGCAATGGGGACGGGTGCGGATCATCCACTGCTGGCCGCTGCTGCTGGTGGAGAAAGGGCTGGCACTTCACGCCGGTTTCAATCGTCATCCCAGCAACGGCTACAAACTGGCCGCCGACTGGACGCAAAACTACGACTCTCGTTACGGCAACGGCCTGAACGGCCCAAGCGCAGGGAAGTTACAAGAACTCGTCCAGTTCATGATCAACGTGGAAGCAGTAGAAGGTGAGTGATGACCTCGGAGCCATGACCGTTGAGCGATTCATACGGTGCGGCGGGCGAGTTGGTTCAGGCTCAGGAGATGGAGCAGGCTGCGGAGACTGCTGACGGTCATGCCCAAGGACGGCGGTGAACATTCCCACCAAAAAACACCCTCTACGGGCGGCTCTCGAAATTCATGTGGATGCATCCCTTTGCCCTCGAAGGGCAGGGCTGGGCGCTTCCCTGCATGAGCGTTTTGGGGCGATTTGTGAGCGGATGCCCCCTAAAAAAGCGGGAACGTAAAAATCGAAGTGCTCATAGAAATGAGGTGGGGGACGCCCAACCCATGGCCAGGTCATTTAGGCTGAAAAGATTGCTTCGATTCTCGCTTCGATTTTCGTGATCAACGAACTTACTCCGTTGGCAGAAAAGAGGCATCACCTCTTATGGCGTCACTTTCGAAAGCTCGGGAAAACTGCTGAAAAAACACTGCATGGCAGCATTTGACAAGATGCGGGTAGCGGCGCGCGGTGCCGGCCGTGACTTTCGCTTCTGTAACTGCGCGACGACTGTCCAGTTCAGCGCACGCGCTCACGCGGGAGGGATATTATATGAGAGCACTGGTTCTTCGCCATTCGTGCGAGCCACGAATCTCCGCCTCCTTTTTCGTCCCCGCCTGCAATGCGCTTCGTCATGCCAAGCCGGACACTGACCTCGGGAATCTTTACGCACAAACGCCAACCGCATGAACGGTCCCTACACACAGCTCGCGGGGTCTCATTTTAACCTGAATTACCCCATAGATGAAAAAAAACCAGCAACCGGAGAACACAACATGAAAACGAATTCGATGAAAAACACGTCCGCCTTGCCTTTGCACGATCTCGCCGTGCGCCTGTGGCACTTTAACAATAGTGCTCTTAACTACCTTCACCACTCACGATTTTTTCCATCCTCTTCGCTTTCGGTTTTCTCGCCATTGGCACAATTGTTTTCGCGACATCGTTTACAATTACCGGGACGAACAGCACCACTGCGCAGACACTTGGTCCGGCTTCAAACGAAACCGGCATCATTTCGACCACCGGCACGTTGACGGTGAGCGGAGCCACGGTGGCTGTGACGATTTCCGGCAATAATGCGACACTTACAAATAGAGGAACCCTCCTCCAGACTGGGAGCGGTCGCGTAATTCGCGACAACACGGGTGTGACCGGCCTCCTCATCACGAACACTACCGGGGCCTTGATGCAGACTGCGGTCGGATGTCATCCAGATGAACAAGACGCCCGCGAGCGTGACGTTGAACAACTACGGCACGATAACCTCGCTGAACGCATCGAAGGGCGGTGCGCAGGCCGTTGACTTCAATGCGATCCTTCGGGCAACAACATCATCAACAACTACTCTACTGGCATCATCCAGGCTCGGAATGCGGACGCGGTCCGGCCAGGTGTTAATGGCGTGATCAACAACTATGGCTTGATAAAAGCCACGAATACCACCGACACGGGCGACGATGGCGTTGACGCCCAAACCAACACAGGTGTCATAATCCATAACTACTCGACTGGCGGCATAGAAGCAGCACGCCACGGCATCACTGGCGGTAACACTACCACTCCCGGCAGCTATACCATTACGATCACTAACGATAGGGGGACGATCAAGGGCAACGACGGCTCGGGCATTAACATTGACGGGATCAACGGCAACGAAGCCGTCACTCTACATCAACCATGGCATCATCACCGGTAGTGGCAATTCAGGCGACGGGGACGGCATTGACGTGGATGGTTTGATCAGCGGCACCAACACGGGGATCATCAGGTCATACGACGCTCACGATCTTGCTGGCTTGGTGGTGGCATACAGCGAGGGCATGTCCGTCGGCGGCGGCACAATTGTAAACTCTGGCACCATCGAAGGACTCACCACCGGCACCCATGCTCTCGGCCGTGGCATATCCTTCGTCGGAAACGACACTGGGACGCCTGGCGTGCGCGAAACCATTTACGGCGATGTCAAGGTCACCAACAGCGGCTTGATCAAGAGGCCAGAATGACTCCGGCATCTTCGTCGGCGGCACCATCAACGTCTCCGGCACCTTATACACAGTACTCATCACCAATACCACTTCGGGCACCATACGTAGCGACGGGACTACGGCGGCTGCGATTCAAACCGGTCTCAACGACGACACCATCAATAACTATGGCACCATTCAAAGCGGCACCAACCCAAGCAGCTACGGCACAGCCATTGAGCATGGGCGGCGGCAAAAATGCCTTAAACATTTATGGAGGCACTATTATCGGCGACATCAGCGGCGGCACGGGGGGGACCAACACGCTCACATTCAACCCCGGCAACGGAAACGGCTTCACCTATGGCTATTCAATTTCAAACTTCGGCAATGTCAAGGTGCAGAGCGGGACGGTGACGTCTTGGGCACGAACATCTACACGGGCACGACAACCATTATCTCCGGCACGCTGCAGATCGGCAACGGAGGATCGACCGGCACACTGGGCAGCGGCAACGTGTTGGACAATGCGACTCTCGCGCGTTCGACCGAAGCGACTCCCTCACTGTGGCAAACACCATCTCCGGCACCGGCGTGCTCATCCAAGCCGGAACCGGCACGCTCATCCTCACCGCCAGCAACAGCTACAGTGGCAAGACAACCATCAACTTCGGCACACTTCAGATCGGCGACGGTGGCTCCACCGGCACGCTGGGCGGCGGCAGCGTGGCGAATAGTGCGGCCTTGGCGTTCATGCGAAGTGACTGCCTCATTGTGACAAACACCATCTCCGGCACCACTTA
>CAVVUC010000004.1:0-873895 GCA_963751395.1 uncultured Verrucomicrobiae bacterium
GTCGGCCCCACGATTGCGGAGGCATTCGGATTGACGAATGAAACAAGCCCCTACGTCTACCTCTCAGACGGTGGTCATTTTGAAAATCTGGGCCTTTACGAAATGGTGTTGCGCCGATGCCACTTCATCGTTGTAAGCGACGCCGGGCAGGACCCTGAATGTTCCTTTGCGGACTTGGGTGGCGCGGTGCGCAAGATTCGCATCGACTTCGGCATTCCCATCGAGTTCGACGACATCTCCATCTTTGCGAGAAGCGATGACTCGGAGCTAAACGCCAAGGGCCGCAACTGTGCCATCGGCAGGATTCGATACTCATTGGTCGATGGGCCGAAGGCCATCGATGGCATCCTCATTTACATCAAGCCCGCCTGCTATGGGAACGAACCCCGCGACATCTACGAATACTACAAGACCAGCAAGACCTTCCCCCATGAACCTACAAGCGATCAGTTCTTTACGGAGTCGCAATTTGAGAGCTACCGGATGCTCGGCAGGCATACCATGGAAAAGCTGTGCGCGGATTCGCCCGGAGAGTTTATCGGGTTCACCCAGCAAATTTTGACACAGCACCTCGGCAAGAAACCGCCTGAGTGGCTTGAACAATGGCTTACACCCGCCGGCGACACCAAGCTGGCTCAGAATGGCAAGACACCCCATCTCGCCTGAGAAGACTTATCTATTATTACAACCCTATTAAACCGATTCACTCATCCTGGAAAACAGTCCCGTTAGCTGCCTTCTCTATCATTCTTCTAACAGGTTGTCCCAACAAGACTCCCATCGATGAAGCCAAAGCCGCCGGCAAGAAGCCGGAAGACTTTCCACAAACCGCCGCCGATGTCTTTAAGCCGATGGATGGAGGCATAGCTTTGTCTCCCGAGGAAATCATGGGACGGAACACATGGATTCTTTGGAGCGCAGGCAATGAGCATTTCTGGAATGGCGTGGCGCAGGACAGCTTTGGATTGATGGACGTTTTGAAAACGCTCGACAACCGCAAGTATGCGCGCGGCGAGCGGTTCAAGACTTTGGGACTGGTCAACGAGCCAGGCTTTCGTGCCGCAACGAAGCCTGACGAGTTCGGTCTTTGGCTGGACGAGCAGGTTGAGCCCGAGCCTGCGGGCATCGACGTGAAGGTCTATGGCAAACCCTCCGGTGTCATTGGTTTCAGGCTGTTTCCGAATCCGGACTTCAATGAAGAAGCGCGCAAGAAGTGGGATGGCGAGCACTACTTAAAAGACCCGGCCTATTACAACGACAACAAGCTGGTGCGGCCTTACCGCGTCGGCGTTTCCTGCGGGGCCTGCCATGTCTCACCGCATCCGGATTTTCCGCCAGCCGATCCGGAAAATCCGCGCTGGGATAACCTGACTTCGGCGATAGGCAATCAATACATCGACGAGGGCAAGGTGTTCGCCTGCAATGTCGAGAAGGGCGGTTTCTTTTACGAAGAACTGGGCGCGCAGCCGCGAGGCACATCGGACACCTCCCGCATTGCGACCGATCACATCAATAACCCCAACGCCATCAATGCCATCTTTCTCCTGGCCGAGCGCGAAAGGATCGCAGTCACAGAAACTTTTGGGCCTGACTTGTTGCCTGCTCTTGGCATGCAACACGAAATGCCGGTCGCACATATTTTGAAGGACGGGGCTGATTCCATCGGTGTGCCTGGGGCGACCATTCGCGTTTATGTGAACATCGGCATGTTCTCCGAATACTGGCTGACACGGCACAACCGTCTCATAGGTCTGTTTCCCCAGAAGCCATTCGAGATCAAGTATGCTCACGAGAACTCCGTGTTTTGGCAGGCCACCGAGCAGCGCGTTGCTAACATCGCCGCCTTCTTCAGGAAGATACAACCCTACCATCTCGCTGACGCACCCGGCGGCAAGGAATACATCACTGCCGATGAAACAATGATGACACGCGGCAAGCAGGTCTTCGCTGAAAGCTGCGCGTCGTGCCACTCAAGCAAACAGCCGCCTCCCGGCATCGCCGCCAACTCCGGCGAAGGGAAAGCCTGGTTCCGCGAGGCGGTAATGAAGCCTGACTTTTTGGAAAACAACTTCCTGTCCAATGAACGGCGCTATCCTGTGACCAAGATCGAGACCAACAGCTCCCGCGCTTTCGGCACGAATGCCAAATCCGGACATGTCTGGGATAACTTCTCGTCCCAAACCTACAAAGACCTACCGCCCATGGATGAGATGGAGTTCTACAATCCATTCGACGAGTCGAAGCCGATCAAGTTCAAACCAACCAAAGAAAAGCAGGGAGCTGGCTATTACCGAGTCCCTTCGCTGGTGAGTGTTTGGAGTTCAGCCCCCTTGCTGCACAACAACGCGCTCGGCAAGTTCACCGGCGATCCGTCGGTGGCGGGCCGGCTGGATGCATTCAATGACGCCATCGACAAGCTACTCTGGCCTGAGAAGCGATTGAACAAGGCTTCCATCTGGCGCACGCAAAACGAGTGCTTTCTGCACCTGCGAAAGGAGTTCGTGCCTGAACCGATGCATCGCCTCGCCGATGCCGACGGGTATGTAAAGCTGGGGCCTATTCCCAAAGGCACTCCGATCAATTTGATTGGCAACTTCGAGCCCGACCTGTCGCAACTGCCGCAGTTGGTCGTTCTTAAGGCAAAGCTTGGAACTGCGCTGGTGGCCATACACGCCTTGAACTTGCCGCCGGAAGCAGCCTCCGCGGAGTTACTCAAGGCAGTTCCCGAGTTGCTCACCTTTAACAAGTGCCCAGACTTCATCGAAGACAAAGGACACTACTTCGGCACCGACCTGCCCGATGCAGACAAGCGGGCGCTGATCGAATACCTCAAGACCCTTTAAGCAGACCAACAAACAACCAACGGAAGAACATATATGCCTGACACTAAAGCACCGATCACTGACCCCGGGGAGTTCCTCAAGCTATCCTCGGAAGAACTCGACGAAATCTTTCGCAGCGCTCCGGCTGGGGCGATTCCAAACGGACAGGGCGAAGGCACGGCGATCATCGCACCCGGCACAGCCGTGTCGGACACCATAGCAAAATTCGTTCACATCTTTTCCTGGAAAGGAAAAGTCTTCGAGTCCGATGCGGTTGACCCTCAACGGGCCACTCTCAAAAACCGCCTGCTACTTTTCGGGACACAAGCCATCATAGCCCAAGTCTATAAAGGACAAAGCTGGCTGGACGGAAAAGAATGCATCGTCCTCGACTACTCCCGCACCTCCATCGTGGCGCAGTGGATTCGCGATGAGATTCGCGAGGTCAGCCCCGGTGTTTATCTGGGCGTTGTCTTTTGGGGCAAGGAGAAGCCCGAGGCTCACAAGCTCATCCATTTTGCGCTGAAGTTTTAGCGAATAGTCTAGAGCCTATCCCAAAACAAGCTTGATTAAAGGTATAGGAGTTGGTTGAGTTAGTGATGCTGCAACTTTCTGATCCACAATTAGATACGCTTTGTGTTCTTTTGCCCGATCATCCTCTTAGGCCCAAGGGTGGCCGTCCCCGCACCGACAAGCGGCAAGCCATCGCTGGCATCTTCTGGATCCTGGACAATGGTGCGAAGTGGAAGGACCTGCCGAGCGCGTTCGGAACCAAGAGTTCGGTCCACCGGGCATTTCAAAGGTGGGTGCAGGCAGGGGCCTTTGAGGCGCTTCTGGCTGCGGTGGGATCGATCATCAAGGAGCGCCGCGGCTTCAAGCTCTATGAATGTTACGTTGACGGCACCTTCGCGAAGGCCAAGGGCGGGGGCGACGGGATTGGCTGCACCAAGGCGGGTAAAGGCGTGAAGATCATGATCATGGTCGATGCCAGAGGGCTGCCGATCGCGGTCAACACGGGCAGCGCCAGCCCGCACGAGAGCACCCTGGTGGCGCCTCTCTTCGATTTCATGGCCAGCGTGGACTTTCCCGAGAAGCTCATTGGAGACAAAGCCTACGACTCCGACCGGCTGGATGAAAAACTTGCCGCAATGAATGTGGAAATGATCTCTCCCCATTGATCCAGCCGGAAGCCCGAAAACAAAACCCAGGACGGGCGCAAACTGCGAAGGTACAAGCGTCGCTGGACGGTGGAGCGAACGATCGCCTGGCTGCAAAACTACCGGCGGCTCTGCATCCGCTGGGAGAAATCGACTCTCATGTTTCAAGGCTTTGTTCATCTCACATGTTCCATTCTGCTAATGAAAGAGGTTTTGGGATAGCTTCTAAATAGCACCGCCACAGGAAAGAGCCTTCGATCCATGCCAGACGAAAATTCAAATGTCAGCCGCCCGATGCCGCCAGCCGATACCGACTCGGCTTTGCTGAACTGGATCAGCGATACGTTCAACTTCCTGTTGCATGTCGAGAGGCGGTTCGATCCCTGGCTTCGACCGCCGTTCGATGCGGTGCTGCGCGATCCGGCAGCACGCTTGGTCACTGCGTTGATCAACATGCGGCGCCCGAACGACGGCCTGAAGATCGCGGAGGAAAAGCCGCTGCCGGATGAAGAGGAGTTTCTTAACTCGATCATCTCCACCTTTACACAACAAATGCGCAAGCTCTGGAAGCCCGGCGGGGTCGAGCGAGGCGGGAATACAAAGACTCAGGGCATCGTGCGGGGCGAGTTTATTATTCATGACAACCTTCCCCCGGAGTTCCGGCACGGCATCTACGCCAGGCCGCAAACCTTTCGTTCCTGGGTGCGCTTTTCCGGGCCGGGCCCTTACATTACACCAGACATAGATGACCCCGGCTTTATGAGCATCAGCATCAAGCTGATGGGCATGCCCGGCCCTAAGTTGATGGAGGAGGAAAAGTTCACGCTGGATATGTTTGGCGTTTCCACGCCGACCTTCGTGACACCTGACACCAAGGCCAACGCGCAGTTACAACTCAACAGCCTTAAGAACGCGCAGATTTACTATTTCCTGAACTTCCATCAACCGCACATCCTGGACCTCATCATGCAGTCGCTGTTCATCAAGACGCAGAGCAGTCCGTTTGAAGCGCCTTACTTTAGCTGCGTGCCTTATCTGCTTGGAGAAGGCCAGGCGATGCAATACTCGGTGTGGCCAAAGTCGAAGAAGCGCACTCCTATCCCAAACCTGCCTTTTCGCCCGCCGGACGACTATCTGCGCGATGCGATGATTGCTTCCCTTGCCGAAGGCGATGTGGAATTCGACATTCGTCTCCAGCTTCAAACCGATCCGCATTTGATGCCGATCGAGAACAACGCGGTCCTCTGGCCCGAGAAGCTTTCGCCCCGCGTATCCGTGGCGACCCTGCGGCTTCCGAGACAGAAGTTCGATTTCCGGGCGCAGATGGAGTTTGCCAAGAAGCTCTCCTATAACCCGTGGCATACCATCGCCGAGCATCGTCCACTGGGTAATCAAAGCCGTGCGCGGCACCGGATGTATTACGAGCTGTCGAAGCTTCGGCATACGATGAATGCAGTGCCGCATTTTGAACCAACGGGAGACGAAGTCTTCGAGTAGCGCGCCATGACTCCGCAATCGAACTTCATGGTTCTCGCGCCGATTCAGCCGGAGCGCGAAGCCGGGCTGCGCCAGTTGCTAGCTTCCATGAACGACGCGCCGGGACGCGTGAATGCTAACAATGCCCTGATCCCGTTTGCTCAATTCGACACGCTTCACGTCGCAAGGCTGCTAATCCTGGACGATAAGACGACTGAAGACGTCCTCGCCCATGGATTGAGGCCTCGCCACTTATCCGCTTCAACTCGCTTTCCTGGGTGACATCGACGGCGATGAGGAGGAGTTCCTTGAAGAATTGGCGCGGCGCGCGGCGAGTGGCTTGCGCGCGATCTTTGCTTGCTGCGAAGGATTCACGCCCGGAACCGATCTCGTCGAGTGGATGAAGCAGCACCGCAGTCCATCCATCGCGAATTACGTGAACACGCGAGGGCGGACCGTCCGACAGGTTCGCGAAGAAGCGGCCCTGAAAGACGCGGTCGAAGGTTATCTCGACAGGGAATACGTCCTTTGCTTCAAAGGCTCTCACCGCGCGAGATTCACGCGGCGCTGCAAAAGTTCGTCAATGAAGAGACAACCGCCGGACGGCTTACGCTCTCAGAGGAAAGCGCAACTCCACAAGGGTGGTGGCTCGCAAACGCGCTGCACCTTATCGGCATGCCGCTTCTCTTTTTGCTGGCGTCGCCTCTGCTTGTCGCGGTCGCGCCGTTCTATCTGCTTCGACTGCGTTACTTGGAGACGACCGATCCGGAGCTTTGCCCGACTGTGGATCAGAGTTACTCCGAAGAGTTATCGCGTCTCGAAGATCACGATGTCACCAACCAGTTTAGCGCCATGGGCAGCCTGAAGCCCGGCTTAGTGCGGCTGCTGACAACCATCGGCGTCCTAACTGTCGTCAACTACGGCGCGCGGCACTTAGTCAGACCGGGCCGTCTTGGGCGCATCCGCACGATTCACTTCGCGCGATGGGTGTTCCTCGATGGCAGGAAGCGCATGATTTTTTGCAGCAACTACGACGGCAGCGTGGAGAGCTATATGGACGACTTCATTAACAAGACCGGCTTCGGCCTGAACGCTTCTTTCAGCAACGGCATCGGCTATCCCAGAACCAACTGGCTCGTGCTGGATGGATGCGCCGACGAACGAAAGTACAAGGAGTTCCTCCGCCGCCACACGATCCCGACTCAAGTCTGGTATAAGGCTTACCCAGGACTTACAGCGATCGATCTCGAAAGAAACACACTTATCCGGCAGGGCTTGAATTCCTCGTCGATGAGCGACCGCGAACTGCGTGAATGGATCGCCCTCCTATGAGCAAAGTCGATTACAGTGACGTGCAAGGTCTGGTGCGCTTTGGCTATGGAGAAAATGACGCGCGCCACTTATGAACTCGTGCGGGTGAAAGACGTGGCTGCGGTGCGCGCCTGGTTGCGCTCCGCACCTGTGACGAATGCAGTGAAGCTAGAGCAACCGCCCGCCAACGCTCTGCACATCGCGTTCACGGCACAAGGCCTTAAAGCGCTCGGCGTTTCAGAGTCCGTGGTCTCGGAGCTTCTCTCATGAGTTCCGCGCAGGCATGGCGCAGGAAAGCCGATCGCGGCAGTTGGGAGATGTGGAAAACAATGCGCCCGAGTATTGGGAATGGGGCGGCACCGCGAGCGAGCCGCATGCCGTGGTGATGTTCTTTGGCGGGCCCGATGGCTTCGATGCTTTTGTTCAAAACTCCAGGGGAGCCGCATGGGAGCAGGCGTTCGAGACCTTGCGCTCTCTAGGCACCGCGGACTTGGATGGCGTCGAGCCGTTCGGTTTCACAGACGGCATCAGCCAGCCTGAGATTGATTGGGATCAGCGGCGAGAAACGACACACGCGCAATTCGACTATACGAACATCGCCGCGCTCGGAGAGTTCCTGCTGGGTTATCCCAATGAATACGGCAAAATCACCGAGCGCCCTTTGCTTGATCCCAACGCCGCGAACGCGGAGTTGCTCGATGCGGAAGATGAGCCGGGCAAAAAGGATCTCGGCCGGAATGGGACTTATCTCGTGATGCGCCAGTTGCGACAGGACGTGGAAGGCTTCTGGAATTTCGTCAACAAGCAAACCGGAGGCAATGCCACCGAGTCGGAGAAGCTGGCTGCGGCGATGGTGGGCGGAACGAAGAACGGCGATCCGCTTGGTGCCGATTCAGAACAAAGCCATTCCGGGAATCGGACAAGAAGGACGGCCCAAAAAATCAGTTCACATTCGATCAAGACCCGGCGGGCGCGCGATGCCCGTTCGGCGCGCATGTGCGCCGGGCGAATCCGCGCAACACAGATTTTCCCGAACGCCCAGCCAGTCTTTTCAGGAAACTCATCATCATGCTCGGCTTTGGTCCCAAAGGGATTCCGAGACGATCTGATGTCGTCCGTCCGCTTTCATCGCATCCTGCGGCGCGGACGCGAATATGGCTGCGAGCATGCCACCTGCCGGCTGCGACTGACCCGGCGCAACCGAAAGAGCAAGGCCTGCACTTCATTTGCCTCAATGCAAACATCTCGCGCCAGTTCGAGTTCCTGCAAAATGCGTGGATGACGAGCACCAAGTTCTCCGGCCTGACCGGCGAGAGCGATCCGCTGCTCGGCAATCGCGCGGCGATCCCCGGATGCCCTGTGACAGGCGACTTCACCATTCAGCAAGACGGCGGTTTGCGACGACGGGTAAAAGGGCTGCCGCAGTTTGTCACCGTGCGCGGCGGCGCGTATTTCTTTCTGCCGAGTTTGCGCGCGTTGCGTTACTTCGCCGGTGCTGTGGATGCTTAAAAGAGCGTCCAACTTTATTCGGCTCGCTTGTTATATTTCGGCGCTGCCATTGATGTTCCTGCAAGGATGCGCCGGCATGAAATACCGTGGCGATTTCGTGTCTGACAAAAGCACACCGAGCCGCGACGCCATTCAGGTTACGTATCTCGGAACGAATGGATACCTGTTCGTTTGCGGCGGCACGACGATCCTTGTCGATCCCTACTTTTCGAGAGTCCCGCTCGGTCACGTCGCGCTGAATCTCCCGATCAAGCCCGATCAAAATCGAATCACCCGGGGGCTGTCACACCTGCCGCGCAAGATCGACTGCATCCTCGTGACTCACGGTCATCTGGACCATCTGCTGGACGTTCCGGAAATCGCGCGTCGCACCGGGGCGACGGTCATCGCGTCGCAAACAAGCTGCCGCCTTGCACGCGCTGCGGGATTGCCCGAAAAGCAGACGCGCCCGGTGAAGCCGGGTCAAAGTTTGAGACTTGGGACGGCAACGGTGCTGATCCTTCCCGCCGTCCACGACAAGCTGTTCGGGCACGCGCTTTTTCCGGGAATCGAAACCGCAGTCCCCTCCCCGCCTGCAACACCCGGCGATTGGAAAGCGGGCGAGCCTCTTGCTTTTCTTGTGGAGATGAACGGGAGTCGCATCTACCTCGATTCAGGCGGCGTCCCCGAAGCGCCACCTCCTTTGATCGCACCGGTGGACCTGGCAATCATCGGCATGGCGCTGCCCGATGACCGCGCGCGTTTGTCACCCATGCTTGAGCGACTCAAGCCGCGCTATTTTCTGCCAAGCCATCAGGATGATTTCTTTCGCCCACTGGACCGAGGTTTCCGCTTTGGCCCGCTTAGCGACTTCGGCGCGGTGCGCGACCAATGGAACAAACATCACGCGCCAGAACGCCTCATCCTTCTCGACTATTTCGAGCCGTGGAGCCTTCGATAACTGCGTGGGCCAGGCCAGGTCTTTGTCCCGCTTCTTGCTTCAAACCCAAACGCCGCGAGAGAGGTCGCAATGACGAAGATTACACGCTCCTCGCCGGCTCCGGCGCCGCCAAGCGAAGAAGAAAACCGTGATGTTTCGGGGCGGCTTTGCTAGTGATTGGCGCTTAACTCGAAGAAACCCACCCTCAACACCATCCAGACCAACATGATAAAACAAGGCATCCTCAATCCTCAGATCAATTCGCTGCTGCGCCGCGTCCGCCACACAAACACCCTCGTCATCTCCGATCGCGGCTTCCCGTTCTGGCCGCAGATCGAGACGGTGGACATCTCCCTGGTGGACGGCCTCCCGACGTCCTGCAGGTGCTCGACGCGATCCGCGCGAACTTCGTCATCGGCGAGGCGTTCATGGCGCAGGAATTCATGGAAAACAACACGCCAGCCACCGCGCGCCTTCGCCCAGGCTCTCACGGCGTCCCGCTCACGCACGAGCCGCATGTCGATTTCAAGCTGCGCGTGCCCCACGCCATCGGCCTCATCCGCACCGGCGACACCATGCAATACGCGAACATGATTTTGGTTTCCGCCTAGCACGGGCGGCGCTTCCACCATCCGACGTGAAGCCTTCCGTTTTTAGAATTCTTGCGACGGCCGGCATGTTGGTGGTGCTGTTCCTTCTGTCGCACTGGAAGGCTCCTGTCGAAAATGCCCGGCAGTCCTCTTCGACGCCGGTTTCTGCTTCACAGTCGAGTTTCGAGGAGCGCCTGGAGCGCGATGAACGGCTCGGCGGACACACGCTCCGACGGCACGTCGGTCGAACGGATGAGCAATTGCGCGAGCGCCTCGCACAGGAACCGAACATCAGCGCCGCCTCCACATTTACCGACCGTTCCGCCGCCGAGAAAACGGTGAGCAAAGCGATCGAGCAGAACCGCAGGCGCATCGATCAATGGCTCGACGCCGGTTCGCATCCGAACCTCGCGATCCAATTTCATGCAGGTGAGGTCATCGGACGCAGTTTGCGGCGGAGCGGAACCGCCAGCGAACCATGCGACGAGGCAGCCATCGTTCTGCGATGGGACGGCGGACGCGACTACCACGTTTTGACTGCTTATCCGGAGGCGCGCCGTGGACGCTGACGATTTGCAGGATTCGTTCGGAGTTAAAAAATTCGGAACGCTCCCGGACTTCCTGCGCGGCTATTTGCACCAGGATTATCAAGCAGAGCACGGCACACCCGACAAGGCGCTCGATGCCTATTGCCGCGAAGCTTCCGTGAAAGATTTGCGGAAGCTCGATGCGGGACTCAAACACTTCCTCGAAGCGACCGCGCTGCTGCCGTTCGAGCGTGTGCGGGAAATTCTCAGCGCGAAATTTGGTTCGGGCTGGCTGCCCCAAACGCCGGAGGAACTAACCGGACTGCTTGTTCACCTGCGGAAGAGAATCCCGCACCGTTAAGAATGCCGGATGCTTGCGGATCAGGCTCAGAGCCTGCGCGAGCAGTGTTCGCCCCGGCTCCATGCGATGCCACGGCGACGCACCCGAAGGGTGAGGCAGCGGAATCAGATCGAATTTGCGGCCGCCGAATTCCGCCTCAAATTTCGCACCGATCACGTCGGTGAGTTTTTCAAATTGGATGAACTGCTGGATTGCGAGTTTGCCAACGGGAATCACGAGTTCGGGTTTCAGGATCGCAATTTCGGCATCGAGCCATTGGGAACACCCGGCGATCTCCGTGTCGCTGGGGACGCGGTCTCCGCCGGCTTTTGTTTTTCCCGGAAAACAGCGGCACACCGCCGCCATGTAGATCGACGCGCGAAATTCGTTTTCGCCAATGCCGCAAAATTGCTCGAACCATCCGAACATTGTGCGCCCGGCCGTCCACGCGAACGGACGTCCGAGCACCGGCTCCTTCACGCCGGGGGCCTGGCCGACGAGGATGACTTTGCTGACGACTGCGCCGCCGGAAACCACAGGCTTGTGCATGGCCGGACAGCGCGAGCACGCAAGCAGCGCCGCAACGTGGCGGTCGAGTTGTTGTTGTGTTGCGGCGCGCGTCACGACTTGCCGAGGATCGTTCCCGCAGGGATCGGATTGCCGAGGAGAAAATCGCGCGCGCCCATTCGCTTCTTCCCTTCGAGTTGCACCTCGCGCAACAGCACGCTCCCCTCGCCCGCCCCGACGAGGATGCCGTGTTTGTCTGCGCGCAACACTTCCCCCGCCGGGCCTGAAATTTTACGGCAGAGGATCGCGCTGAAAATTTTCAGCTTCCGTGGCTGGCCATTGGCTGATGGCAGAATCGTGAAAGCGGCCGGCCACGGATTCATCGCGCGGATTTTGCGTTCAATCGCAATGCAGCCAGCCGTCCAGTCGATCCCGCCGTTTTCGCGCTCGAGTTTCGCCGCATAAGTCGCCGAGAAATCCTCCTGCGGAATGCGCGGGGCGCAGCCCTTTTCCAAAAGCCGCAGCGCCTCGGCAAGCGCTTCGGGAGCAAGCTCCGCAAGCCGGTCGTGCAAACTTCCGCCCGTCTCGCGCCGGCGAATCGGGATCGCTTTTTTCAAAAGAATGTCGCCGGTATCGAGCCCCTCATCGACATACATCACCGTGATGCCGCTCTCCGCGTCACCCGCTTCGATCGCCGCTTGAATCGGCGCGGCGCCGCGATGCCGGGGCAGCAGCGAAGCGTGCAGATTCAGGATCGCCACGCTCGGCGCGAGCAGCACGCCGCGCGGCAAAATCTGGCCGTAGGCCATGACGACGATCACGTCGGGCTTGAGGCTTTGAACCTGTTCGACTGCACTGTGTTCGCGAATTTTTACGGGCTGAAAAACTGGGACGTGATGTTCAAGCGCGAGTTGTTTGACCGGCGATGGAAGCAGTTCCTGTTTGCGGCCAGCCGGCTTGTCGGGCTGCGTGAAGACACCAATCACGGCATGCTCCGGCGAGCACAGCAACTTGCGCAGAACGGGCGCGCCGATCCCGCCGGTGCCGATGAAAAGAAGGCGCATCAGGGCAGAAGCAATTGCGAAGGACTCGCTGGTTTCGCGCTCCTTTTGCGAACCGTCTGGCTCATGAGCTTCTCGCCCATGGTGACTTCGCGCTGTCCCACTGAGCTTGCACAGCCCGTGCAGAGGTAGTCGTAGATTTCCTTGTCGGGCAGCACGAGCAGTAGCCGTTCGCGCACCGGCATCGCGGCCTGGCACTTGTTGCAATAGAGCGAGGAGGCTCGCAGGTTTTCAAACTGTCGCATGCTTATTGTTAGTCTTGAATTGTTTGCAGAACATCCAAAGTCACCTTTACCGGAGTCTGCGTCGCGTCAATTTGTTTGATCAATCCCCCGCCATAAAACTCAAGCAGCGGCCTCGACTCGGCGTCGTATGTGGCGAGCGCGTTTGCGAATGACTTCGTCGCTCGCGTCGTCGTATCGGTTGTCTTTCAAGGCGCGCTTTTTAAGACGGGCAAAGAGCGCATTTCTATCGGGACAGGAAAGATGGAGGACTTTTTTCACTTCGATCAAGTCTTTCATGATCTCGGCCTGATGGATGTTGCGCGGGATGCCGTCGAGCACAAGCGCGTCAATGTCGGGCTTGAATTTGTTTGAGCGCACGCAATTGGTGATGCTCTCGACCCAAAGTTTGACGGTGAGCTCGTCGGGCACGAGTTGCCCCTTGCTCGAATACGCAAGAAACTCCTGGCCGAGCGGAGTCCGCGTGTCGAGCGAACGGAACACATCCCCGCAGGCGCAGTGAAAAAAGCGCGGGATGCTGCCGAGGATTTTGCCCTGTGTTCCCTTGCCGCTGCCGGGCGCGCCGAAGATGAGATAGGTCGTGTATTTCATGGTGAAAAAAGACGGGGTGCTGAACATAGGACACCCGTCGGAGCGCGTCCATTCTTCTATGTTGCAAGGCTCAAGCGGGAGAATTGCGCGGGGCATTCAACGCGGCGCATACGCTCTGTTTAACAAGCTCCGGCGCAAGTTTTTCGAGCTCCGCCTCCGGGGCTCTGACGATCTTCACGTTCCGATTCGCCGGTGCCCAGACATCGGGGTCTGTCGCTCCGAAAAGAAGCACACAAGGCGCTCCGACGGCGGCGGCCAGATGCGAGATGCCGCTGTCGTGCCCGATGAAAAGCGCGCATCGCTCGATGACCGCCGCGAGATGATACAACGGCAGATCCCGCGCGGTGCGAATCGACAAATCCCGCCACGCAGTTTCCAGCGCGGCGAGATTCTCGCGATCCGCTTCGCCGCCGATTAGTAACAGCGTCGGACGTGATTCGAGCGTGAACAATGAGTCGCCTAGTGCCAGCCAGTGTTGCAGCGGCCAGTTTTTTCGGGGGCTTCCGCTGCCGGGATGCAGCGCGATGATCGGGCTGCGGATTCCTTGCAGAAATTGCGCGGCGAATTCGCGGTCCTGCGCGCTTGGATACAACGTCGCCGAAGTGTCCTCGAGATACAGCGCGAGGCTTTGCAACGGGCGGGCGAGTTGTTGCGCGGCGTGCATGGAGTCGTCCAGTTTCGGTGAGCCGTGCAGAAAGTATTTCACGCCACAGCGACGCAGGTTCGTCTCAAAAAATTTGTCGGGATCGTAAAGGTAGCTGACGACCTGCTGAAAGCTGGCGAAGTATTCGACGAGGTCGGGAGCCAGCTCCGAGTTCGGTACGAAAAAACCCGACATCGCCGCATATTCGATGCAGCGGGTGGCACGCGCGTAGTAGCGCCCTTCGGCGAGCGCGATGATGTGCTTGTAGCCGAGGATTTCGATGTGTGCGTCGGGAAAATTTTCGCGCAGCAGCTTGATTGCGGGAAGCGTGAGGATGAAATCGCCGATCGCTCCACCGCGAATGACGAGAATCCTGGGGTTCACAAACGATCTCCCGTTGTTTGAGAAAACAGGGACGCAGTTCGGCTTTGCCAGCGAACTAGTGGTTTTGCTGGAACCCGCCGAGCGCTCCCTGGCCTTCCCATTTTTCGGGACGATTCCAAGGGATCGCGCTGACCTGATCGTGCTGCGTCGCTTGTTTGTCGTCGGCGCAGGAAGTCGCGAGAATACAAATGCCCGCGAGCATCATCAATCGTTGTGCGATTCTCATGCGGCCGGGCTTTGAAAAGAATCTAGCTGCCGACGTAAACCACATTGTCGCCAGGCACCACATGGGCTCCGCGCGGCACACTTTCGAGAACAACATCGGCAATCGCCGTGGTCGGTTCGACTGCGGTGATCTTCACCTTGCCAATCATCTGACCGCCGCGTTTGACGATCATCTGCGCGCCGACGATGACGCCCTGGCGGTCACCAATGTTAAGCACGACAAAGTTCCATGCCTGATTGACTGCGAGCACCTGGCCCTCCAGTCCTTTCGCCATGAACTGCCGCTGGCGCCTGTCTTCCTTTTCTGCAAGCACTTTAGCGCGGCTCTCGGCCTCCTGCTGCTTCTGCGTGAGGGAGGCAACAAGCTGTTCCTTTTCCGTGAGTTTTATTTCGAGATCCTTGACCTTGGTTTGAAGCTCGACGATCACAGGCGACACCTGTTCATCACCCGGCTGGGTTGAGGGGCTCTGCAATTTCTTGATCGTATCTTCAGCAGCAGTCAGCTTGCCCTGCAAATCGGTTGCCTGTTCCTTGGCCTTCTGAATATCCGCCTTCGCGGTGGCCAGTTCGCCGCTGGTCTGAGTCAACTTTTCATTGGTCTGCTTCAATTCTTCCTGGTTTGCCGTCAGCTCTTTCTGTGTCTTGGCAAGGCTCCCCTTGGTTGTAGCCAGGGTTTCACTGGTCTGCTTGAGATCCTGTTTGACGATTTCGATTTTTCCTTTTGTCAGGAATCCGAGAACTGCGGATGCGAGAATCAGTGCGATTGAAACGCCGAGGAGAATTTTAGGCATATTTGGTACTTATGATGTTGAATCTTAACTGGGGAGAACGCTTTGCGGCGTGTCCGTCTTTGTTGCGGGCACTCTTTTAAGCAACGAGATCACTTAAATGCAAGTGGTTTGCACAAATTATTTGTCACTTCATTTTTTTCGAGGATAGTGGCGGCTCCGTCAGGGACTATGAATTGAAGGCAGACGAACCCCGCCAGGGCCGGAAGGCAGCAACGGCAGTTTGACTTTCTCTGTCGTAGTTCTCTGGCGGCTTTTTTTTTGGGGGAGCGAGTGGAGTCCAAATTGCGAAGAGGCAAGCTAGGATGGGCCGGGCACGGGAGCGCTTCCCTTCAACTCAGGAGTCGCAGGCGCGGGGCGGGTTGGCGCGGCGTTCAACACATCCACAGAAAGACGCCATCTGGTCCCCGATGGGGCGCGGTTCCATTTCAGGAAAATTCTCAGCGCGTCGAGATCTGATTTGGTGGCAACAACCCCGGACACCACCGACAGGCCGCTCTCCGTGTCTATCTTCACACGAAGCCCACGGAACCTTGGGTCCTGCAAAAACTGGGACTCCACCATCGAGCGGCGGATCATGGTCGCTTCCAGCTTCATGACTCGTTCGTAGTTCGCGTAGCAAATGATGCCCGTAATCCCAAGCGCCGCCAGCACGTAAGCCACATACCTTGCGTTGCGGTTCGCTTTTTTATGAGGCCGGGGGCGGCGTTTTACAACAGGAGGCGTATCCATGAGCGCGTTGCGTATCCAACCCACTTCGATACCTGAGTCAAGGCTAGAACCTATCCCAAAACAAGCTTGATTAAAGGTATAGGAGTTGGTTGAGTTAGTGGTGCTGCAACTTTCTGATCCACAATTAGATACGCTTTGTGTTCTTTTGCCCGATCATCCTCTTAGGCCCAAGGGTGGCCGTCCCCGCACCGACAAGCGGCAAGCCATCGCTGGCATCTTCTGGATCCTGGACAATGGTGCGAAGTGGAAGGACCTGCCGAGCGCGTTCGGAACCAAGAGTTCGGTCCACCGGGCATTTCAAAGGTGGGTGCAGGCAGGGGCCTTTGAGGCGCTTCTGGCTGCGGTGGGATCGATCATCAAGGAGCGCCGCGGCTTCAAGCTCTATGAATGTTACGTTGACGGCACCTTCGCGAAGGCCAAGGGCGGGGGCGACGGGATTGGCTGCACCAAGGCGGGCAAAGGCGTGAAGATCATGATCAGATGCCAGAGGGCTGCCGATCGCGGTCAACACGGGCAGCGCCAGCCCGCACGAGAGCACCCTGGTTGCGCCTCTCTTCGATTTCATGGCCAGCGTGGACTTTCCCGAGAAGCTCATTGGAGACAAAGCCTACGACTCTGACGGGCTGGATGAAAAACTTGCCGCAATGAATGTGGAAATGATCTCTCCCCATCGATCCAGCCGGAAGCCCGAAAACAAAACCCAGGATGGGCGCAAACTGCGAAGGTACAAGCGTCGCTGGACGGTGGAGCGAACGATCGCCTGGCTGCAAAACTACCGGCGGCTCTGCATCCGCTGGGAGAAATCGACCCTCATGTTTCAAGGCTTTGTTCATCTCACATGTTCCATTCTGCTAATGAAAGAGGTTTTGGGATAGCTTCTAGTTTCGTTGCGGCGGAAATGGATCGCGCATTTTGTAGTTTGTAGTTTGCCGCGAATTTATTTTAACTCTCGCCCGATGCAGAAATCCTCCGCGCAGCTCATGCTGATCGTCCTCGTAGTCGGACTCCTGCTCATGCGCGAATCCCGCCAAAACCCTGGCGCGGCAATCGAAAGCGGCTACGTCGATTGGCTCGCCGCAAACACCGAGCGCACCGCCCCGCCTGCCCCGCTGGTCCTTGTGGAAATCAACAACAGCAGCCTGGTCGAGAAACACCCGTGGCCCTGGTCGCCGCTGGACTTCACGCTTTTTCTACAGGCCATACTGCAATTCGATCCCAGCGTGGCGGCGATCGAGCACGTCCTCGAATGGGATGGAAAATCGCTTCCTCCGGAGGAAAAATTAAAGCTCCCCCAATATCAAAAAATCCTGCACGACTACCTGCTCCGCTCCCCGAAGATTCTTCTCGCGGCGCAACTCGGCGTTCCTGAAGACCCCGACATCATCCCGCCGATGCAGCCAGTCCCCATGCTGCGCCACATCCAGGGCGACCGCAAAGCCATCCCGGAATTTACAATCGTCGAGCACCAACCAAACGAGGAGCTGCGCCTTGCCGCAACACTCGGTTTTACAAACCTGCCGGCCGGCAAGGCGATCGCGCGCAGCGTGCCGCTGCTTTTCCGTTACCGCGGCGAAGTCGTGCCATCCTTCGTATTGCAGGCAATGATGCTTTGGTTCCAGCTCACGCCCGATGACATCAAGGTCGATGTCGGCACAAGCATCGCGATGGGCGATAAAGTCAGCATACCGATCGACGACGCCGGAAACATGCGGGTCGATTTCAAATCCCCCTACACGAGCTTCGGCTTCGACGACCTGTTGCTTGCAGTCGAACTGACCCAGGCCAATCACCGCGCCGCCATCACTCCAAAAAAAGTGCGGAACAGACTTGCCCTCCTCGCCCGCACCGACCGCGCCTCGCACACCCTCTCCTTCCCGACGGGACGCAAAGGCTCTTCTGGCGAGCTTTACGCGGCGGCCATCGCGACCATCCAGACCAAATCATTCATTCACCGCATCTCCCCGGTCTTCGACCTGTGTCTCCTTGCATCGCTCATGGCATTGAGCTGGTGCTTCTTAAGATGGGATAAAAGCCGCGTCTTGGCAGTTTCGGGAGTCGTCCTTGTCATTTACCTCCTCGGAAGCATCACAGTTTTCGGAGCTTCGCTCATCTGGCTGCCGATCGTAATGCCGGGCGGAACAATGCTCTTCCTCGTGCTCTTCCGCTGGTTCGCGCCGAAAGTAATTCAAACCCAGCAAAGCAGCGCCCCAGCCTCCTTGTAAAAGAACGCTCCCTTGGGAAGTGAGCCATCCCGCCCCTGCGAGCTTCAACGAATCAGGCGGCAGTTCTTTCAGGCTGACTTTTCTCTGCATCCGGTCTTATCCTCCACTCACAATGAATCGGCCAACCACCCTCCTCCCAATCCTCCTCATGTTATGCTGCACAACCAATGCGGCCCCAGTGGCCCTCAAGGCAGAACCCTTCAGCCTCTCCGATGTGCGGTTGCTCGACGGTCCGTTCAAGGACAACATGGAGCGCGATCGCACCTACATGCTCTCACTCGATGCCGGCCGCTTGCTGCACAACTTTCGCGTGGCTGCCGGCCTGGCATCCTCCGCCAAGCCGTATGGCGGCTGGGAGAAACCGGACTGCGAATTGCGCGGCCACAGCGTCGGGCATTACCTCAGCGCGTGCGCCTCGATGTTTGCAAGCACGGGTGACGTCGAGTTCAAGAAAAGGGCGGACTACATCGTTGCCGAGTTTGCCAAGTGCCAGGACGCGATGCCTTCGCAAGGTTACAACTCAGGGTTTCTCTCCGCTTATCCCGAGTCGATTTTCGACCGCGCACTGGGACTTAAGCATGTATGGGCGCCGTTTTACACACTGCACAAAATCATGGCCGGTCTGCTCGACGTGAATTTGCTGTGCGGCAACCGGCAGGCGCTCGATGTGCTGGAAAAACTGGCCAACTGGGTGAAGTTCCGCGTTGATCAACTACCGCCGGATCAGATTCAAAAAATGATGGATCAGAGCGATGTTGCCGCGAAGGAAATCGGCGGCATGAGCGAAGTGCTCGCGAATCTGAGCGCCGTCACAGACAAGCGCGAATACCTCGAACTGGCGCGCAAGTTTGATCACACCTCGCTGTTCGATTCGCTTGCTCAAGGCAAGGATGTGCTCAATGGCATTCACGCGAACACGCAAATCCCGAAGATGATCGGCGCGGCGCGCGAATATGAACTAACGGGCGACAAGCGCGATCACGACATCGCAAGCTTCTTCTGGCAGCGCGTCGCGCAGAACCGCTCCTATGCACCCGGCGGGCACAGCGACAACGAACATTTTTTTCCGCCGGAGGAATTCTCCAAGCACCTCAGTCCTGTGACGATGGAGACTTGCAACACCTACAACATGCTCAAGCTCACGCGCCACCTGTTCGCATGGGAGCCTTCCGCAGTGACAATGGATTTCTACGAGCGCGCACTTTACAACCACATCCTCGGTTCGCAGGACCCGGAGAACGGGATGATGACTTATTACGTCTCGCTGAAGCCGGGGCATTTCAAAGTCTATTCCTCACCGGAGGATTCGTTCTGGTGCTGCGTCGGCACCGGCATCGAGAACCACGCCAACTATGGCGACACGATCTACTTTCACGATGCTGGCTCGCTCTACGTGAATCTATTCATCGCCTCCGAGTTGACGTGGAAGGAAAAGGATCTCGTCGTCCGGCAGGAGACGAAATTTCCCGAAACGGACAAGACCACACTCACGATGAAATGCGCGAACCCGGTGAAGCTCGCGCTGAAAATACGACGCCCCGCTTGGGCCGACACCGCCGCGACCGTATGGGTCAACGGCGAAAAGCAAACCATCGAAAGCACGCCGGGTTCTTACATGACGATTGACCGCACATGGCACGACGGCGACAAAATCGAAGTCCAACTGCCGATGCGTCTGCATGTAGAACAACTGCCGAATACTCCCAATGTGATCGCGGTTCTTTACGGCCCGATCGTTCTTGCGGCGGACTTAGGCGCAGAGGACCTTCCGGCCGATGGCCAGCAATCAACAAGCCCGGGCAAGTTCCACAAGTGGAACGATCCCGATGCACCGGTGTTCGTCTGCAAAGCTGATGAAGTGTTAAGTCACATCAAGCCGGTTGCCGGTGAATCGCTCAGTTTTCGCACTGAGGGTTTGGTAAAGCCGGGTGATGTAACTCTGGTGCCATTCCACCGCCTGCATCACAAGCGCTATTCGGTCTATTGGACGCTTTGCAGCGAAGAGGATTGGAAGCAAATGCAGGCCAAGGGCAGCGAGAGCGCTGCAAAATAGACCTTTGCACGGCAAGCGACCGCCAAAGAGTCATACGATCTACGCAGTGGACCTGCATGAAAGGAATGAGCAACCCCGCGTTCAAGGACGGTCAAGCGGATGGAAGCGCAACCTGTCTCAGCCCAGGGCAACGCCATTATCCCGAAAACCGCTTTTGAGGCCCGGAGGGCCCGAAGGAAATTAGCCGGTGGTGGAGCGAGGAACGAGCGGAACCACCGGGAACCGGCCCTGGCAGGGCATTCGCCCCGGCAGGGGGCGACGGAGCCGGCGAGGATCACCCGTTCCTCCGCACCCTCCGGGGCGGTTCGCTTTTGTGCGCCGATCCGGTGGTTTCGCTTCGCTTCACCACCGGCTAATTTCCGGCGTCCCTCCGGGACAAAACACTCGCTCTCATCGGCAATCGCGGCGTTCGGGTTGAACCCGCTCCACAGTCGATCCCCAACCTCAAAATCGGTTTTCGGTTTCAATCCCACCCGGCGGCCCCACCAGCAAGGGATCGCGACTTGACCGGACAGCACCGATCCCTTGGAGTCGCCGGATGCGACGTTCAACTCCCTGGTTCCACCCGATTCCCTTCCAGTCCTGGTGGGCAAGGATCGGTGCATTCCTGTTTTCCGGAATCTTCCTGTTCGGCGGACTGCTCTGTTTCTATGAGATGACTTTGAAACCGGCATCTCTCTGGCTTCAAGCCCGTGATTGGGAACCGGCCATGGCGACCATCGAAAGCAGCCGCCTGACCGCTGGCACTGGCAGCAAGGGAGCGAGAGTCTATGCCATCGACGTGCAGTATTCATGGAATTGGCAGGGCCGCTCTTTTCGCGGCAATCGCCATGGATTTCGCGATGGGAAGACAAACATCGGCGTGGAGCGGATGCGCGCCGAAGTCGCACGCATGGCCCCTGGAACGACGATGCAATGCTGGGTCAATCCCTCGAATCCGGCGGAGGCGGTGCTCAACCGGTCGCTGCCCGGCGCTTCGGTGATCGGCGTGTTTTTTTCGCTTCCCTTTCTGACCGTTGGCGTGCTGGGCGTCGGATGGAGTCTCTTCGGTCCAGGCCTGATCCGGCGTGGACGCCGTCGCAAAGTGGATGCACTCCGCCGGATGCGGGATCACGGCCTGCTCGCCTGGCCTTGGAAGACCGGGCCGGAGGAGGCATTGGATTCAGAGGAGTTCCGGCTGATCTTCGCCCGCGCCGAAAGACTGGCCATGGCCGGCGGGGTCACGGCGTTCAACTTTTTCTGGAACGGCATCGTCGCCGTGTTCGTGCTCATTGCGATCGTCGAAGCCACCAGCGGCTGGGGCTGGGGCTCGCTGGGCTTGTCCCTTTTCCTGACCCCCTTTGTCTTCTTCGGCACCGGCATGGCGTGGTTTGCCCTCGTCACTTGGAGAAACGCCCTGCGCCCGGATTGGGTTGCCGTCATTCATCCGCTGCCCGATCACCAGCCGGTCCGATGCGTTCTCTCCTTCGCCGCGCGGCAGTCCGGCCCGGTCGTCCCGTGGAATTTTCAACGACTCCGTTTCGTGGCAATGGCCGCGCCTTGGGATACTCAGAACAACCGCCCGGCGCGTTCACCGGTCAGTTTTCTATTCAATTCGCGCCGCCGTCCCCGCGTGGCCGAGCCCGGAGAACCGGCGAAGAAAGAACACGAACTGACCTCCATTGAAGTGCCGGTTCCGACTCCCGGCACGCCGATCAACGTGGACGTTCCTGCCATGCCGGATGTTCGGGATGGATCGAAGAAAAAATGGGGACGCTGGTGGACCTTGGAAATCGAGCATAGCGACGGACGCTTGGAAAACTTCGAGATTTCCATCTCTTGAGCCGGTGAAGGGGACATGTGTCCGCCTCTTAGCCCAAATCCACGGTCTGTTTGCGGAAATTCTGCTCTAAGACGATTAACACCATTCTTGGAAACAAACGGACTCCGCATGGGTAGCGCACGCGCTCCGCGTGCAGTCCCGCACCCTCGCAGGACACCTCGTTTTCAACCCGGCGAAGCCGCTCGCCTCCATGAGGTGAGACGCTGTGCGGCTAGCTTTGGAATGCTTGCGCGGGGGCGCACAAGCCAGCACGTGAGGCGCGTGCGCCACCCATTTCCACTCTGCAACGTCCGATTATTTTCGGGAGTTGGTTGAACCACGGATTACACAGATAGCACGGATAGAGGGTTCCAGCAATCTGGAATGCAAAGTAGTATTCACCTCCGGGGTGAATACCCGTCCTCTAATAAGTGCCTAAAAATCCGTGCTATCTGTGTAATCCGTGGTTTTCAATGCGATTTTTAAGGTTCATGCAGATCGACCGTGTTAATCTCATCATTCACACGGGCCGGGCCGCCCCAACATCAAGTCATTGATGGTAAAAAATGTGGTCGCCGCGACACCCCAGTGCGCCGCGGCGACCTTTGTGTTTTCCGTGCCCCAAGCCGATTCCCCAATCGACCAACACGGAAAAATCTTTGTTGTATTTTTTAACAGGCTCCGCCGGCCCGTTGTAGCCGGGGACGCCGAACCCGGCCGGCCTCAACGTGGCCGGCTACAGCGCGGCGGCGCAGTAGCAGGCCGCCGATAGCTCCCACGGCCAGCAATCCAATCGTCCCAGGCTCGGGAACAGGGGCCGGCGACGCCAGCCCGCCCAAGTCCTTGCCGCCGTCTCCGGCAAACGGGGTCGTTCCCGAGATAGTCAGCCCCGTGATGTCGAGAACCTTCACATTCGCCGCTCCTCCCGAGTGCGCCGTCAGGACTGCCGTGCCGCTGGTGGCGACGTTAAGTCCGCCGAGCAACGTTTCACTCACGTCAAAGGCCAGCGTGCCGGCGCTCACGTGGTCAAGCCGCTGTAGGTGTTGGTGCCGGAGAGGGTCCATGTGCTGGAGTTGCTCTTGGTCAAGGCCAGCGCACCTGAGATGCCGCCTGAGATCACATTCCCTGTGCTGGTTCCGCCAAGGGTCAGCGAGTTCGCAAAAGTTCCAGGCCGGGTGATCGAGCCGCTCACGAGAATGTTTGCGCTCGTCGGGTTCAAAGTGGCGGTTCCAAAGCCAGTCCCGCCGGCAGTCAAACTGATCCCTTGGAACTCGAGCGTCGCGGTGCCGGTGACACTGGCTCCACCCTGAACATTGAGCGTGCCGTTGCCAATGGTTGCCGTGCCCATCGTATGGGTCATGTTCGTGCCGATATTGGCACGATTCACTTCGACTGTGCCGACGCTGCTACTGGCGAGGTTGATGACATAGGCGTTGGCCGTGGTGTCGGTGGCAAACTCAGCCACGGCTGTGCCGCTGAGGGTGATGATTCGCCCGGCTGCGCCAAACGCGTTGACATTGCCCGCAACGACCCTGCCCTTTTGAATCGTCGTGTTTCCATAGCTGTTGCTGCCGGAGAGGATTTGGGTGCCGGGGCCGCCGGTGCCAACTCCGCGGAATACCAACCCGGAGGTGCCGCTGATCGTTCCACTAAAGTTGGAGCCGGTTCCGACCGCCGGCATGTCGATGTTCAGTGTGTTGTTCACGTTGGTGACATCGCCGCCGCCAGCCAGATAGCCGATCGCATCAGTCTTGCCATTCAGGTCGAAAGTGCCGCCGGTGTTTACCGTGAACACCGTGTCGTTCTGAACCTTGTTGTCTCCGGTGAATTGCAGCAGGCCGCCGTTGTTCACGATGATGCTGCGGCTGGTCGGCGCAAACGAGTCGCCGCCGTTCGAGTTGATCGCCAGCGTGCCGCTTACCGTCACGGTGTCGCCGGTGTAGTTGCCGGTGTAGGTCAGGAACCCGCCCGAATTGATCGCCATGGCTGTCTTCTTCGTTCCGCCGGATACGGCGTTCGTGATCGTGCCGGCATAGGTGGAGGAACCCGTAAGGGTCAGGATCGAGTCGTTCGTGCCACTGTTGCCGATGGTTGCGCCATTGACGGATGTCCTGGTGATTCCCACCAGGCTCTGGTTGTAACCGGCAAGATCAAGAACGCTATTTCCGAACGTGGCAACATCCACCGTGGCGTTGGTGGCAATACCGTTTGCGGCTCCGAGGCTTGTTGTCCCGGTCACACTCAAGTTGGCGTAGGAGCCTCCGCCGCCAAGCACCACGTTGCCGGTGCGGTTTACAACATTGGTACTCGAAATGATCGGTCCCAGCAACGTCAAGGTGCCGCCGGTCGGGGAGCCTGCAAAGTGGCCGCCGCCAGCCAGCACACCGCTGATCGTGACTGTGCCGCTGACAATCGCATTGCCGGTGCCGCTGTTTTCAATGACGCCACGGGATGAAGCACCGCCTCCGTTGAAGTTGATGTTGTTTGCGATCGTGACGCCGTCGTTCACGACCAGACGCTGGGCTCCGGTGTTGATGTCCACCGTGCCGGTGCTCAACGCGTTGTTGTTGGCTGCAGCCAGGATGCCGCCAATGATGACCGTGCCGCCGGTGTAGGCATTGCTGCCCGACAGGGTCAGCGTGTTCGCACCCGACTTCAACAGACCCTTCGTGAAACCTGGGATCGACGACGCGTAAGCAAAATCCCCGGCACCGGTGTCGATACCGACGCCGGTCGTTGCGGTGACTGTCACATTGCTCAGGTTACCGGTCATGGTGCCGGAAAAGGCGTTGTCGATGTCGGCCGAGGTGAAGTATCCAGCCGACCCGGAGACACCGAGACCGAGCGTGGTAGCCGCGCCAACAAATGCATGGGTTCCTGAGGAAGGCTTGGCGCTGAGGCTGCCGAAGGTCACGCCACCCTGGTTTACCGTCGAGCCGCCCGTGTAGGTGTTCGATCCCCTGAGAATCAGCATGCCGGCACCGGATTTCACCAGTGCAATGGTGCCGGTCGTGGCGGCGCCGTTTTCGATGATACCGGCAAAGTCGGTGTCTGTGGCTTGGTTCACTGTCAGAGTCGAAACCGTGTTGCTGCCGCTGTTGGTCACCTTGCCGTTAATGCTCGTCGAGGCGCTATCCTGAAGCGCCGCCACGGCCTGGCTGAACCCGGCCATGTCGAAGGTGGCTGCATCGGCAATGCTGCCGGTGATGTCCACATCCAGAACCGTGCCGGTGGGCAGCGCGTCCGTTTTGCCGAGCCTCAAGATGCCGCGAACGATGCCCGTGGAGCCGGTGTAGGTGTTGGTTCCAGTCGGGTTCAAGATCACCACTCCGGTGCCGCTCGCGCCGTCGATGACCACCGATTGATTCGATCCGCTGCCGACAATGCTGCCAGTGATGGTCAACGTGTTGCCTGCGGTGGCCCCCACTCTGGCACCGGTGGAATTGAGCGTTACCGTGCCGCCCCAAGTGCCGCCACCGGCTCCGGCGCGCAGCGCGCCACTGGCTGAACCATTCCTGCAATGGCGATGCTCTCGCCAGCGATGGTCACGCCGTTAGCCACTTCCAAGCTGGCACCGGAAATCACATCCACCCCGGCTGCCGTCGAGCCGAGGGCGTTGGCGTTCTGCACGTTCAACACGCCCGCGCTCACCGTTGTCAATCCGCCGTAGCTGTTGCTGCCAGTGAGACTAACGGTTGGCCCGTTATCGTCTTGGTGAGGGTCGAACTGGCTCCACCCAGGCTGATGCTAATCGTGCCTGTTCGCACGTCATAAGAGCTACCGGTCAGTGAGTCCGAAGCTACCGAACCCGCGAGCGTGCCTCCGAGAAGGATCACGGCACCAGTGGAGTTGTTTCCTGTCAGCGTAAGTGTGTTAGTGCCAGTTTTTCCCAGGCCGAGTGTGGTAGTAATGGCTGAACCGATTGTCCGATTGGCAGCCGTGGTGTCGTAACCGAGCGCGGAGCCGGCGGCAAAGTTACGTTGCAGCATTCGTTTGGATGGCAGTGACATCGCCATCGGACACCGAATTGGTCACGGCCAGCATCGCCCCGCCCGCCACAGAATAGCTGCCATTGGTCGTCGCGCCGGGAAGAGCCGAGGTGGAGCTGATTGTCAGCGCGCCGCCGTTGATCTGCGTCCCGCCGGTGTAGCTGTTCGTGCCGTTGAGCGTCAAAGTGCCTGTGCCGATCTTGATGAGCGTGAGGTTGTTTTCGTTGGCGTCCGTGCCGCCAATCACCACCGCCGAGCCGATGGTGCCGCTGGAAAGGTTCAGGATGCCGTTGCCTGTCCCGGCATGCCTACGATCTTGCTGCCGACGAATGTTCCCGTGGTCGCGGCACCGCTGAAACCGGCACTGCCGGAAATCTTCAAAGTGCCGGCGGTTGACGCAGCGCCGAGAGCGAGGGTTGTCGTGGAAAGGTTGCCACCCACTTCAAGAGTGCCACCGTTCGAAACGGTATACACCGCCCGACAGCGTGGCCGTGGAATTGATGATGATGGTTCCTGCTTGGGAGATCGATGGTCGATGCCCACGATTGAATATCCGACGTCGCTGGTGCCCATCTGGATCGCGTAGGTGGAAGCGGGCACCGACCCGCTTCAAGAGCCTGCAATGTTCACGGTCGCTCCCGACAATGCCTGGTTGCCCGCAATGGTCAGCTTGCCAACTGCCGGAAGGCTGAACCCCTGCTGAATAGTGGTCAAACCGGTGAGAGCACCAGAGATGGTCGTGTTGCCAGTGCCGCTGTAGCGAAGCCCCCAAGTATTGGTTCCGGCAGCCGAAATCCCACCGTTGATCAGCAAACTGCTTCCAGCGGTATCCGCTTCATTGTTCAAAATCGTGAGCAAGCGAGTGGCAACAGTCCCGCTGGTGTTCACCGCAAACGGCGCACTGATCGTCACCACACCGTTCGAACCAGTATTGGAAACCGTGACGTTGGGCGTTGATCCCGAACCTATCGAGTTCACAACCAATGCACCGGTGCCCGAGACAGTGAATCCCGATGAGCTGTCGGGAACAAAAGTGAGCGTCGTAAATGTCCCGCTCACATTCATATTCGCGGCCGTGCCGGAACTGAAAGTGGCGGCAGTCGTTCCGTCGAGAAGAGGAGCGGTGTCATTGTTCCAGTTCGCGGCGGTATTGATGTTGGTGTCCGCGCCTCCGCCGGCATCCCACGTTGTTTGCGCGTGGAGCGGGCTGGCGAGCGTGAGGCATGCGGCGGCGCAGAAGGCCTGACAGAAGGAGTTTTCGTGGACGGGTGGATGGCAGGGTTTTCATTTTGTTGTGCTTGGGTGTTTGGGTTCGTTTGGCAAAATTGTGGAAATCAATCAGCGATCGGACAGTTAGCGTTTTCTGATGAGAAGCGACGCGAACCGGCGGCGTTCGCGCAGGACGATCAGGCCGAGGAAGGCAAGCGCTCCGATGATCGTGGCCGGCTCGGGGATCGGGGCGAGTTCATAGTGCCATTGCACGAGCACGGCTCCTTGCGAAAACGGACCGGTCCGAACTGCACATTGTTCAGGAAGCTTGCGTCGGGCGCATCGAAGTGAACAGGAGATGGGTGTTGGCGCCGCCGCCGTAATTTCCGTCCCAGTTCAGCATCGTGAGCAACCCGCTGTTGTAGCTGCTGCCATTGAAGCTCAAGGTTTGCACCGCGCTGTGATTGCTGAAGTCGATCGTGGAATTGCCTGACATCGTCAAGCGTTCCGACCGTTTCATCGTAGCCGCCAGTGTTCAACGTGCCGCCGGTCAGCGTTACTCGCAGTGGCGGCGTTGTTGATCTGATTGCTGCCGCCCAGCAACAGCGTGCCGCCGGTGTTGATCTCGATGGACGCCGTGCTGCCAAGAGCGCCACCGGTCGGGGACGATGCCACCAGCGTGCCGGACGTGATCGTGGTCGCTCCGGTGAAGGTGTTGCTGCCGGTCAGGGTCAGGGTCTTGTCGCCCGTCTTGGTCAGCGAGGTCTTGCCGCTGCCATCGGCAATGACTCCGCTGTAGGTGTAGTCGCTGTTGCTGGTGGTCGTGTCGTTGTTGACGGTCAAGGTGCTGGTGCCGCTGTTGGTCACCGTGCCTGAGCCGCCCGTGCTGCTGAGTCCCGCGACCTGCTGGCTGAACCCGTTCAGGTTGTGGGTGCCCTGGAGGTTGACCACGGTGCTCGTCGGCAGCGCGTTGGCCGCGCCGTTCACCAGGGTCGCGCCGCTGGAGACGTTGGTCGCGCCGTAGTAGTCGTTGTTGGTGCCCGAGATCGGTCGTCGTGCCGCTGACGATCGCAAGGTCGGAGTTAAACGATGCCGCTCGTGCCGGTGATGATGCCGGTGACGTTGAAGTTGCCGCCCAAGGCCAGCGTGGTACCCGCCTTGGTCAGCGTGCCCGAAAGAGCCAACTGTGCCGGCGCCGGTGTTGCTGATCGTGCCCGTGCCGCTGGTGACGGTCACGTTCTTCGCCAGCGTGCTGGAACCACCGGTGTAACCGAGCTCCCGGTATCGGCGATGCTCACGCCGGAGGTGCCTCCAATGGCCTGTGTGCCGGTGATGGAAAGCCTGCCGTTGGTGATGGTCGTCAACCCGCTGTAGCTGTTGCTGCCAGAGAGGGTTTGCACCGCTCCATTAACCGTAAGCCCGCCGTTTCCTTCGATAACACCGACAAAGGTCTGCGTGCCGCTCGACAGGGTCAGCACTTTTGCGGAGTCGATGGTGACTTTGGCGGTTGTATTTCCACCGCCCGTGAGGGCACCAATCGTTTCACTGTCAACAACGTGGAAAATGTTGCCCGCACTGTTCACCACGTTAACCACGCCCGAATCGTAAATTGCATAACCACCGCTGACCTGGAGTTCGCCGCCGACGGCGTTGATCGTCGTTTCACCAGTGTAGGTGTTGCTGCCTGAAAGCAGTGTCACTCCTCCGTTGTTCCGGATGATCAATTGGGAGCCGGCAGAAGACTCACCAATATTGCCGGAAACCTTCAATGTGCCGGCTTGCGCACCGATGCGCGTGCCTGTTAGAGCATCGATGGTGACATTGCCCTGCCATTCGCTGGTGCCCGTGTTGGTCGTTGCCGTGGCCAAAGCACCGAAGAAACCGCCGATGCCCCCGCCTTTGATGGAGATCGTCTTTCCGCTGCCGACGGTGATGCCACCAGTCAGGCTCATGCCACTGTTGTTGGCACCACCCACAGAAATGCCGGAGGTTCCGTTGAGCGCGCCTGCGTTCGCAATCCTCAACTCACCGGCGTTGATGGTGGTCGTGCCGCCGTAGGTGTTGTTGGTGCCCGAAAGAATCACGACTCCTGCACCGTTCTTTGTCAGCCCTTTCGCTCCGGAGACTCCGTCCACAATGTTGCCCGACAAGGTCAATGAAGCCGCCGCACTTAAGCCGGTGGCATCCGCGATGAGATTGTCGTCCAGCGTAATGAGGCCCGACAGGGTCGCCACGATGTCCGCCGTTGTGCCGAGCGTGATCGTTTTGGTTCCGGAGTTTCCGGCACGGACGTTGATGTCGTTCCCGATCGTGAGGTTGTTGACGATGCTGAGCGTGGTGTTGTCCGTTCCGGCTGTCGTGGCACCGAGGTTAAACTTGGATGCCGCATTGCTGGCAAATCCAGTGCTCACCGCCATGCGGCCCTTGTTCATGCTGTAGTTGCCTGCAAAGGCACTGTCGTTTCCGGTGAGGAAGAGCGTGGACGAGGCGCTGTTCTCGATGACTTCTGTCACGTTGCTGCCAATGGACGCGCTGATGGTGGTCGTGCCGGTGCCTGCACCGGTGTTTGTCACCGTGCCCACGTTGTTGACCGAGTTGGTCGCGAAGATGATCGTGCCGGTGGTGGCGTTGCTGTTGATGGTCAGGTTGTTGGTGCCGGTGACGCCGCCGCTAAAAATTCCCGAAATCGCCGTGCCGGTGTTGCCGACGGTGAGCGCGCCGTGGTGGCGTTGGTGGCGAGCACAATCGGGTTCGCGTAGTTGAGGCCCGTGGTGCTGAACAGGAGCGTTGCCGCGTTCGTGCCTGCTGTATCGCCCAGGGTCACGGTCCCGTTTCCACTAGCACCGCCGAGTGTGGTGGCCAGAGTCGATGCGATGATCGTTCCGTTCTTGATGGTCAAGCCGCCGGTGAAGGTATTCGCGCCGGAAAGCGTCTGGGTGCCGGCCCCGGTCTTGGTGAGCGCCAGAGTTCCCGAGGTGTTGATGATCTTGCCGCTGAAAGCTTGAGTGGCGTCGCCGTCTCCCAAGGTGAGCGTGTTGGTCGGGTTGGCCGCAGTGATGTTATCCACCGTGCCCGCACCAGTCAGGCCGTTGATGGTTTCGTCGTAGCCTGCAATATCCATGGTTCCCGTGAGGGAGACATTGCCCTTGCCCGCACCGTTCGGGATCTGGTCGGCGGCACCGAGAACCAGTTTGGCCGTGGTTTCGCCCACTGTCGTGGTTCCCTGATAGTCGTTATTGGCGGAGGCGTTGTTCAGAGTCAACGTCATCGACGTGCCGTTGGTATTGCGCACACTTAGACCGTTGGTGCCCGTGATTTTTCCGGTGCACGGTCAACCCGCCATTCCCACCACCGGCGTTGAACATCGCGTCAGCCGCCCCGGCAGTGATGGTGCCGGAGAGCGTGTGGCCGGCCGTATCCACGCGGAAGGCTCCAGTGCGGCTGCCGACATTGGAGTTGGCATTTACGACGATGTCGTTCGAGATCGTTTTGTTGGCCGCGTTGAAGTAGAGTTGAGAGCCCGTGCCGATGGTGATGGTGCCCTTGCCGTAGCGGCCGCCAGTGGTGGCGCTGTTGTCAACCACGCCAAGGCGCATGTTGAGCAGGCTCAGCCCGCCTGAGAAGGTATTGCTGGCATTGGTTAGAGGATCGAGTGTCGGGGTGCCGTTGATCGAGAGCGCCAGTTTGCGCGTGCCGTTGTCGGTGAAGAGCGCGCCACTGGCAGCCGTCAAGTTGGAGATGGTCAGCGTATCCGTGCCCGAACCCGCTCCCGTCGTGGTAATGGAGTTCGTGGATGCACCCGTCGTCAGATTCGTGAACGAGGCATTGAGCCGTTCAGGTCGAACACGACCCCGGCGGCATTGGCCAAAGTCAATGGCCCTTGTTGGTGAAGGCATCGGAACTGCCGGCCTTCAAGGTGCCGCCGTTGATCGTCGTGGTCCCGGTGTAGGTGTTGCTGCCGGACAGAATCAAAATCCCAGTGCCGGTTTTCGTGAGCGATCCCGAACCGCTCAGCACTCCCGCGTAAGTCGTGCTGGCATTGTTGCCGCCGGCCGTCAGGGCGACCGCGCCGGTGCCCGCATTGTTCTGCAAGGCGATGTCATAGCCCACGCCCGGACGATGAGGCTGCCAGGCCGCCCACGGTGAAGGCGTTGCCTGCCACGGAACTGTCGAACACGAGGCTGCCGCCGTTCATGGTCAGCGTGCTGTTCTTAACGCATTGGTTCGAGAGATTCAGTGTTCCCGTAGTCAGCGTGGTGTCTCCACTGAACGTGTTGGAACCGGACAGCTTCAATGTGCCGTTGCCAATCTTGCTCAAGGCACCGGTGCCGCTGATGACGCCGCTATGGCGTGAGGTCGTAGACTGTTGGTGTCGATCGTGCGTTGGCGTTCAGCACGTAATTGTGAGCCGCTGATGGCGATGTCGCGCCCAATTGAGCGTGCCGCCAGACCCGCTGAAGGTGAGCGCGCCGTCGAGCTGTTACCCAATGCGCCGCGTTGTTCACATTGATCGTGCCGCCGCAGAGCGTCGTCTCCCCCGTGTAGCTGTTGGTATTGGTGATTGTCAGCGTCCCCGTCCCGCTCTTGGTGAGCGAGCCTGCGGAGATCCCGATAGTGCCGCTGCTGTAGAGGGTGTAGTTCTTGGTGCTGGTGTCAAAGGTCGTGATGGCCGGGAGCCACGTTCGCAACGGAAATATCGACTCCGGTCGTACCCGTGGTGACGGAGTCATCGAAGGTCACGATGTCGCCAGCCAGGTAATCAGTGGTTCCGGAGGTGACTTTCCAATTGGCGGCAGTGCCCGTGCTGCCGGTCTTCCACTCCCCGCTGTCCAGCCCGGTCCAAAGGGATAATCATTCGCGATGGTCAAGGTGACCGCCGATCCCGAGTCCCCTAGATTTGCCGTCTGACGCGTGTTGATCCCGGCAACGGAACCTTTGGTGAAACCTGCAAAACCATTCCCGCCGATGGTCCCGTGTATAGGTGATCAAGTTGTAGGTGCCGGAACTCCAGAGGCCCGCTGCATTGGTCGCGTTGATAGTGACCTGGCCGGCGGCATTGGTGAAGGCCGTCGAGACCCGTCACAATCAGATCCGCCGCCGTGCTGTTGCTGAAGAGGTTTGCCGTCGCCGCGCCGCTGAAGGTCAGCGTTCCAATCGTCAACGCCGCGCCCGCCACTCCGTTGTTATTGGAAATGATGCCGCCGGTTCCATTGCCGACCGTCACGGAGCCGACTGAGGTGCTCCCGGTAAGGATGCCCTGCGTAAGGGTGATTGGACTGGAAACTGTCACTGCGCTGTTCTGAAGAAGAGCTTGGCCCCGCTGCCGTTGATGGCAA
This sequence comes from uncultured Verrucomicrobiae bacterium, assembly GCA_963751395.1. Classification (GTDB taxonomy): domain Bacteria; phylum Verrucomicrobiota; class Verrucomicrobiia; order Chthoniobacterales; family Chthoniobacteraceae; genus CAVVUC01. The sequence continues at coordinate 32,435 of CAVVUC010000004.1, forward strand.
TGCTGCCACTGCCATTAGCAACCGCTCCCGCTGAAGCCGGGTGCGTTGCTGATGGAGGTTGTGCCGGTGTAGGTGCTTAAGCCTGTCAGAGTGAGCATCCCTGCGCCGTCCTTGGTCAATCCTCCGCCAGGTCTGAGAGGTGCCGTCGGTGAGAAGGTCTTGCGTGACGGTGATGTCTTTGACGAAGCCACATCGAACCTCGCTCCGCCGGACCTAATGAATGCGTTGGACAGCCCGCCCATGTAGGTGACGCTGGAGGTTGCCGAACGCAGGATGTCTCCGTCGAAGTAAACCGTCGCTGTCGAACTGGTGCCGCGCGCCGTCGGGAAAGCGGGGAGCGTCATATCTGCGGTGCCGCCAATGTTGATCACGGCTGTGTTCTCGTATTGCGGGCCAGGCGGGCAAACTGATTTGCCGCAAAGGTGCCGCCGGTCAGAGTTTCAGCGTGGAATTCAGTCCTGTGCTCGTGCCTCCGTTGCCACCCATGGACAGAATACTCACGTTCGCCATGCCGCCGGTCTGGGTGAACACGTGGTCGTGTTGTTGGCTGCGGAGTCGTAACGGCCAATCAGCAGGGTCGCATCGCCTCCGCCGCCCGATGCCGAAGTCATGTCAGTGCGCCGGAGCCGCTCAGAGTAAAGTTTGCGAACGAGCTGCTATTTGCGCCAAGCATGATGCCCCGGTTTGTGCTGGCAAAGGTGGTGATCGTGCCGGCGCTCAGGTTGTAGTTGCCCGTGTTGACGACGCCGCCATTGCCAATGATAAGCGCGTTTCCGCTCGTAAAGCTCACCGCTCCCCCGGTTTGATTCACGGTACCGATGGTGCCGGCGCTCCCGGAGCCAACGGCGAAATTGCTGGCTCCGAAGTTAAACGTCCCGGACGTGAGGTTCAGAGTCGCATCCGTCGCCGCATTTGAAACCGTGAGTGCGCTACCGAAGGTGACGGAAGCAGCGGCGAGCGTCAGTGTGCCTTCGCCGACAAAAGTCGATCCGCCTGAGTTCGTGCTGAACGTATTAGGTCCGGACAGTGTCCATGTGCCGACGCCGGTTTTAGTCAAACCGAATGCCGTGCTAATGACGCCGCTGATCTCGCCACCGCCAGCCCCCTGCAGGTTGACCGAGTTGACTGTCCCATCAATGCCGCCCTGGATGGTCAGCGTGCCAGAGGTGGAGAGCAGGGTGACCGCGCTGCCAACCTTCGTGATCGTCCCACTAAGGACGTTATTGCCACTGACGTTCTCGATGATGCCATTGGAACTAGTCAAAAGTTCCGCCATATTCGTCAACCCACCTTGAACTTGGAGTCTGGCACCGGCGGCAATGAAGGTATTTCCCGCCGTGTTGCCCAAGGCATTGTTGTTCTGAATGTTTAGCGCGCCCGCCGAGATGGTCGTCACGCCCGAATAGGAGTTACTGCCCGTAAGTGTCAGCGTGCCGGTGCCGGACTTGGCAAGCCCGAGGGTGCCCGAGGTGTTGGTAATGCCGCCGGCGTAGATGCTGTTGGATGCGCTGCTGGCCGTCAGGACGCTCGATCCGTTCGAGCTGGTGGTGATCACCCCGCCGCTGCTGCCGGTCAGAAGCCCCACGGTCGCATTTTTTCCATTCATGTCCAAAGCGCCTGCGTTGACCGTCAGACTTCCAGCGGCGGCTCCGAGCCCGGCGGCATTCCCAAGACGCAACGTGCCGCCGCTGATCGTCGTGCCGCCGCTATAGATGTTCGTGCCGTCGAGCGTGAGGGTGCCATTGCCGGACTTGGTCAATGTGCCGGTGCCGCTGATGATGCCGCTATTCGTGAGGTCGTAGCTGTTGGTGTCGATCGTGCCATTGGCATTCAACACGTAATTGCGGCTGCTGCTGGCGATGGTCGCGCCCAATTGCAGCGTCCCGCCAGACCCGCTGAAGGTGAGTGCGCCAGAGCTGTTACCCAATGCAGCCGCGTTGTTCACATTGATCGTGCCGCCGGAGAGCGTCGTCCCGCCCGTGTAGCTGTTGGTGCTGGTGATGGTCAGCAAACCCGTGCCGCTCTTGATGAGTCCTGTCGATCCCGCGATCCCGTTGCCGCTCCCGCTTTTCAGTGTGTAATTCAGCGCGTTGTTCTCAAAAACCACACCAGACGGGCTCACATTCGGTCCGGAAATATCAACATCGACATTCGGCCCACCGGCGGCATCGTCGTTAAACTTTACGTAATCGCCTTCGATATAATCCGTGGCGGCGCTGTCCGAGTTCCGCTTCCAGTTCGAATTCGCGCCTGTCGAACCGGTAACCCAGAATGTGCTGTCCGAGCCGGTCCAGATCGGGTAATCGGAGGTGATCGAGAGCGCGACGTTGCCGGCCGGGTTGACCAGCGACGCGAGGACGCGGGAACTGGACCCGGAAAGAGTGCCGAGCGCAAAGCTGCCAAATCCGGTGCCGGACACCGAGGGAGCACTGTAGCTGATCAGGTTGTAAGTGCCGCTGGTCCATACGGTGACCCCGGCGATGTTCAGAGTGATCGTGCCCGCATCGGTGGTCAGCGTGCCGGTGGTAATCGCGGTGTTCATCACGCTGCCGTTGGAGAAGAAATTCACCGTGCCCGCCCCGTTGAAGGTCAGGTTGCCAAGTGTCAGCGTTCCGCTGTTACTGTTTCCAGGCGTAATGATCCCACCGCCCGACACAGTGACCGTTCCGCCCACCGTGCCGCTGCCGCTGAGAACCGCGGCGGAGGCGAGTGAGACAGCCGACGCTGCACTGGTCGCTCCATTCACGCGAAGCTCACCCGCGCTGACATCAGTCGCGCCATTGTAGGTGTTGGCACCTGCCAGAATCGAGGTGCCGCTGTTGGTCAGGCTCGCAGAGCCGCCAATCAAGCCCGTTGCGCTCTGCGTCAAGGTTCCGGCACTTGCCACGTTGATTGCCGTCGAACCCAGCGTGCCGGTGAGGGCAAGCGTCCCTTCGTTCACCGCGGTCGCACCCGCGTAGCTGTTGCTACCGGAAAGCGTCAAAGTGCCGGACCGCCCTTGGTGAGACCGAGCGTGCCGGAGGTGTTGGCAATGGAGCCCGCGTAGGTGCCACTTGTTGAACTGCTGGCCGTCAGCACGATGGAGGCATTTGAACTGGTTGTGATCAATGCCCCGCTGTTGCCTGTAAGAAGGCCCACGGTTGCGTTGTAGCCGTTCATGTCCAGCGTTCCGCCGGTCACCGCCAAGGAACCGGTGGGCGCGCCCAGGGCGTTGTTATTGCCCAAAATCAACGTGCCGGCGGTAACCCGTGTGCCGTTGGTGTGAGTGTTGGAACCGGACACCGTCCAGGTTCCCGCGCCACTCTTGACAAGGGACGCGAGGTTCGCGCCGTTGTCTCGCAGGACGCCGCTGAAAGTGTTCGCGCCTGTGGAGGTGCCGGACAATTCAAAGTCACGGGTGACATTGGCCGTTACCGTGCCGCTCAAAGTAAGGCTGCCCCCGTTGCTGAGAATCTTAACCGTGCCGTTGCCGCTGGTCATGCCGATGTTGCCGGCAATGGTGTTGTTGCCGGCGGCATTCCGGATCACGCCCGCCGCGCCGCTCAGGCTGTAGCTGATGTTGCTGCCCAAAGTGAAATCCGCCCCCCATTGCTGTCGAGTTCCAAGAGGTTCGCTCCATCGGGGGCTCCGACACTTGCCGATGTATTGGTGACGGTTTTCGTCCCTGTTCCAAGCGCGCCGCTGCCGGTAACCCGGAGGACACCGCCGGTTCCGTTTATCACGATATTCCCTGTGAACGAATTGGAGTTGTTGGTGAGGATCAAGGTGCCCGTGCCGGATTTGCTGAATGCCACCACCGGTTCCGCTGATGATGCCGTCGAACTGCGCAGTGCTGTTGGCTGTGATGGTTCGCACGGCGGTGCCGAGGTCGGCGTTGGCGCTGAAGGTCAGCTTGCCATTGTGGTGGCGTCTGCCGAGGGTGACGTTGCTGGCGAACAGTGATCGCATTAAGAATCGTGCGGGCGGTGGTGCTGTCGGAGGAGAGGTTCGCACCGGACTCGAAATGTCACCGTGCCGGTGCCGAGAGCGCTGGAGGTGATGGAGCCGACCGTGCCGACGCTGTCCACGCCGATTTGGACGGCGGTGCCGTAGAGGCCGGTGCCGCCGGTGTAGGTGTTGGCGCCCTTCAGGATGAAGGTGCCGGTATTGTAGAAGTCGATGTTGTTAGTGGCCGCCATTGGCGATCACTGCTTCGATGGTGATAGTGCGCCGGCCGTGGCGCCCCAGTCCAGCCATTGCCGCCGTCGCGCCGCCGAGCCAGCATGATCCTGCCGCCGCTGCTGGTAATGGTGCCGCCCGAGCCATTGAGGCCGGTGCCGGAAGCTAGATTATCGCCAATCGTCAAGTCCGCCGCCAGGTCAATCGTGCCGCCATTGAGCGTCAGCAGGCCGATACTGCTGGCGGTTGTTGAACTTGAGCGTGCCGTGCGCCGCCCTTGGTCAGGGTAAGCGAGGTGGCGCCGCCACGGGTAACCGCTCCGTTGAAATCAATATTACCCGCGCCGCTGACAGCCAGGACTTTCGTGCCCGCCGTAGCTGGTAGCCGCCGAGAATTGAGCCGTTGAAGATGAACTTGTTGGTCGTGCTCTCGTTGGTGATGTTGTAGGTCGCGGCCGCGCTGTTACCGCCGAGTTGGAGTTTGGCGTTGAAGGTTTCGTTGTTGGCGACCGTGCTGGTCATCTGGAGGGTCGTGCTGCCGGCCATGACATACGTCTGGCTGTCCACCGCGCCGGTGCCGATGATGTAGGCGCCCGCCGTGGCGGTATCGAACGTGATGCTGCCGGCAGTGACGCCGGCGCTGATGGTGGTAATCGAGCTTGTGCTGCTAAAAACCGCGACGTCGCTAGTGCCCGGAGTTCCAGTTCCAGAAGCGCTAAGCCAGTTTGTGCTCGTCCCCCAGGCCGAAGTGCCAGGATTGGTCTTCCATGTATAATTGGCCGCAAAAGCGGAAGACCCACCGAACCCGAGCAGGAGCAGCAAAGCGAAGAAAATGCGGAACGCAGAAGGTCGGAATGGGTCGGACTGGGCCGGAGCGTGAGACAGGCTTTCAGCCTGTGGCGTGGAGCCGGGATACAGACTGGAAGTCTGTGTCACATTCTTACGGCGTGAAGCTGGCGGGGTTGTTTTCATGGGGTGTAATCAGGTTGTTGGCGGAATATTTTTTCTACTTGGGGCGGCAGGGCGTTTGGGTTTGCTTCTCTATGGCTGGCCCATGAGTTGCACTTGTCGGCAATTCTTATAAAAAACAGGAATGTCGCATAGACCCCAAAATTGGGGGGTGGGAGGACGGCAAGGGTTTGTGTGATAATTTTGGATTGCCACGATTTCGGGCGGGCGGGCCCCGGTCTGTGGCAGGCTGTTTGCAATCCTCATGAGCTTGGTCGTTATCAGTCTGGTTCAGTTTCCGGGTGCCGCGTATATCCGGGCATTGACGGGTGCGCCGGAACGGCGGAGGCTCGCGCGTTGAAAATGATTTCATTGATTCGACGCTGGCGGATGGTTGTAGCCGGCCACGTTGAGGCCGGCGGGCGGCGTCCCTGCCGGGGTCAGCGTCCCCGGCTACAAGGGCGTCCCCGGCTACAACGCTGGTGGGTGATGGTCGTGCTGGCGGTTCTGGCGGGCTTTCCGGCGAGAGCGGTGGAGATGATCCCTCTCCGTTCCGTCGAAGCGACCTTCCAAGGCGGAACGCAGGAGGAATTGAGGGAATGTATCGACGGGGTCAGGTCCGGTCCGCACGGGTGGCGGGTTTTTCCACGGGTCGGCGAAAAGCAGTCGGCCATTTTTCGAACCGAGTCCCCAGTGAATGCCGACATACTTCAGTTTTCGCTCTTCTTCATTTCCGGGCGAGGCAATAGCGCCATTGCCGAGTTCGCGATTTCCTCGACCACGGACCCGGAGCCCTCGTTCGGGGGACACTGGGAGCAGATGGAGATCATCAATTTCCGGGCGGAGCCGACGAGGACAATCCTGTCGCGCACGCAGGAGGGACATTTGCGTGCCAGGGAGGTGCAGCACACCTGGGATGCGTCGTTTGGCGACATCATGTATTTCGTGAATGTCCACACGGGACACCAGGGAATCACCGGTTTTCGACTGGACGCATTTCCGGTGGTGCATACGCTCCCACCCCCGCCCGGACTGAAGCAAGGGAAGTCGTTTCTTGATCCGGCGACCCCGGTCCTTTCCTGGGGATACCAAGGGGATTTCATCCTGACGGAGTTTACGGTTACCACATGGGTATCGACCACCAATGTGGCGCTTGGCGCCCAGGTCAAGGCAACGCATCCCTTGTTTGGCAATATGCGGCCCTCTTATCTCACCGATGGGAAGCCGTCCACGTTCGCCCACCCGAAGGACCCCGCCCTCGGAGCGGCATTTCATTTCGAGATCGACCTGGGCCGGGTCGTGGAAATGGATCACATCACCCTGCGCGGCCGCAACGACGGTGCTCCCGATACCGAAAAACGCCTGAGCCGGTTGCTGGTGGAGCTTTTCGACCGTGAACCGGCGGACGGGATGAAGCCGGCATGGAAGGCGCTGGACCGCGCCGACGGTTCGTATTGCAAGGATGGAATCCGGACATCTTGAAGGCAGCCGACGGTCAGGGAGAATTTCGCGGCCAATACATCCGGCTTTCCAGCGACAACCCGGTGCCACTCTCGCCGCAGATCGCGGAGGTGGAGGTGTATGAAAAGCGGACGCCGGAACTGGTCTCGCTGCGGGCGGACGGGCGCGAACTTCCGGTGACGGGAACCCTGTCCGTGCCGTCCGGGTCGGTCTTGCGCTAAAGTTCAAGATCCCGCAGCCCGGCACCCCTCCCGACAAGGTATTATCGCTGGCGTCTGGACGGGCACGACGGCGACTGGCATGAGGTTTACGACAGTTTGCAGACCATCGCCTGTCCGGCTCCCGGGAACTACGTCCTGCGCGCCCAAGCCAGACACAGCGACGGCACCTGGGACGCCAGTGTTTTCTCGATCCCGATGAGCGTGCCTGTGCGGTTCACCAAGACATGGGGTTTCCTCGGGCTGGTGGGCTCCGGCACGCTCCTGACGGGCGGGTTGATCGCCCTGTTTTTCTCCCGGAAACGCCTTGCAAGGCACAGAGCGCAACAGGCTCTGGCGAATGAACGGGCGAGGATCGCCCGCAACATGCACGACGACGTGGGCGCCCGCCTGTCGCAGCTCTCGTTTCTTGTGAACGCCGCCTCCGGCGAACCCCCAGAGAAGCGGCAGGAGGGTCTTGAACAAATCTCCCGCACCGCCGGCGAGGCGCTTGCATCGCTCGACGAAGTCGTCTGGACGGTGAACCCAAAGAACGACACGCTCGAATCCATGGCGCATTACCTCGCGCACTACACCAGCCGCTACCTCGATCCGCTGGGGATCGCCTGCAACATCGACATGCCCGTCGAATGGCCGGAGGCGCATCTTCGCGGCTCAAATCCGCCATCAAGTGGCGATGGCGTTCAAAGAGGCGCTGCAAAACGTGGTGAAGCACTCGGGAGCCACCGAAACCCTGCTAAAGCTCAGGCTTGAAAGCGGCCAGCTCATCATTATCCTGACCGACAACGGCTGCGGTCTTGCGGAATCGCCCGACGGATTCGAGAAGAACGGCTTGACCAATATGAAAACACGCCTTGCCAGCGTGGGCGGGACTTGCAGCTTCCAGCGCCGGGCCGAAGGCGGGACGGAAGTGGAGATGCGTCTTGCCCTGCCCCGCCGCTGATTTTTAACACACCATGAACACCATCCGAGCCGTCATCATCGAGGACGACGCCCCTTTCGCAGGAGCGTTTCAAAGTTACTTTTCCCGTCCCGACTCCCCGATCCAGTGCGTCGCCGTATATCCCGACGCCGAAACCGCGCTCGCGAAAATCCCATACGACCCACCCATCGTGGCCATCGTGGATCTCAATTTGCCAAAGATCAGCGGCATCGAGTGCATCCAGCGGCTCAAGACCTCCTGCCCCGAACTGCTTTGTCTGGTGCTGACCGCATTCGACGAGGACAAGCTGGTGTTCGACGCCCTCAAAGCCGGAGCAAGCGGCTACCTGCTCAAGCGCGCCAAGCCCGACGAGATTGCAGAAGCGATCCTGGAAATGCATTCGGGCGGCGCGCCAATGTCGGCAAACATTGCGCGGCGGGTTGTCGCTTACTTCCACGGCATGCACCCAGCCCCGGAGAGTCCATGCTGACCAAACGGGAGCGGCAGGTGATCGAGCTGCTTGCAACCGGCATGGCCTACAAGGAAATCGCCACCCGGCTGGACCTTACCTTTGAAACCCTGCGCAGCTACGTGAAGATAATCTACGGAAAGCTCCACGCCCATTCCCGCCACGAGGCAATCATGAAATACCGCGGAGAAAAGTAGAGGCGGCAACGCGGTCGCAAACCTGCCGCTGTGACCAGGGCAAACGCATCTAAATAGTTGCCGTGATTGCGAGACCGGGCGGAGTTTCTTTTGCGCTGAAGGCGCAACCTATCTCAGCCCAGGGCAACGCCCTGGGGACGCCATCATCGAACGAACAGCCCTGAAAGGGCGCAATAGCCGGACTGGCACGCAATGTTTCGCCCTTGCAGGGCTGGAAATTTATTCGATCGAAACCCAGGGCGTTGCCCTGGGCTGGGATATTTTGCACCTTTGGTGCTCTTCATGATTTAGATGCGTTTGCCCTGCCGCTGTGACCGTGGTTTCACGGTGCCGTTGCTGGCGGACGTGCCGTGGGATTCGTCAACCATCCGACAGCTTCGCGCGGCGCGAGAAAGAGCGTGCCGTGCTGGGCAGGATGCGGAAACGTTGCCTCCTTGATGTGCGTCCACGTTTTCAGGTCCGGCGAGGTGGCGAGCTGCACGCCGCCGCCGGCAGGTTCATCCCAGGCCAGCAGCCAGCGGCCCTGGTAATGCAGGAGCGACGGGCCTTCCGCCATGGACTTGCGCGGTTCGGGGTTGCTGAACATCGGCGAATGATTGCCGGCAATCGGTCCTTCCAGCGGCGAGAAATCCAGATGATCCATGTCCAGCCCGGTAAAGGTGAGCCAGAGGTTGCGGCCCGGCATGGTCTTCAGCGTCTCGTCGCGCGAACACTTGATCACCATCACCCAGCGCTGGTTCGCCTCGTCCCGGCGCATCACCGCGTCAATGCAGGCGAAGCCCCGGTCAAAGAACAGCTTCGCGTCGGTGAAGGTGCGGAAGTCCTTCGTGCGGGTGATGAACATCCGGTTGTCATATTGGGAGCCGCTTTTGCCGTTGTTGTTGCTGTTGTCGTCATCGTTCCGCTCGCGCGGCGTCGTGCTGGCGAAGAGAATGAAATAATCCTGCTTCAGCGGGTCCCAATGAATTTCCGGCGCCCAGATGTTGTCCGGTTGATCGTCCGCCGGCAGGCTCTCGGGGAACGGTTTGACCTGCCTTGGCTCGGACCACTTCACGAGGTCGTCGGACTCGGCATAGCCGAAAATCCGCCCTTTCCACTGCGTCGTCCAGACCATGCGAAACTTGCCGTCGTGGTAAAGAATGGAGGCGTCACGGGTCAGGTTCTGTCCCGGCCATGCGGCGGGGTGAAGATGGCTTTGTCGTCATTGAGCGCGACGAAATTCACGCCATTCGTGCTGGTGGCGAGGTGAACGCCGTCCTGGCCGTTGTTGCGGAAGTAGGTGAACAACAAAACTTCATCGCTGTTCGATTGGGCGGCGACCGGCGACACTGGAACAAGCAGGCAGGATGTGAGCAGGGCGGCGAGTGTTTTCATTTCGTGAATACGGCGAAATCGGACGGTGACCGGCATTCTTGAGATTGGATTTTTGGGCCGTCAACGATTTTCCGAATGCAGATTCCGACCGCTTCCGGACGGATCGAATACTCCGTCTGGAATCGGTTTCACTTGCTCACGGCTTTGTGACCTTAAGGCGGACGAAGCGCTTCGGGCCGCTTCCGGCGGGAACGGTGGCTTTCCAAATCTGGATCGTGCCATCGTCGGAACCCGGAACCATCGCCTGTGTAACGCCGAGGGTGCTCCAGTCGTTGCCAAGCGTTTCACTCCACTCGACGGAGAAGTCAGCCATCGCTCATCGCAGCGATGGCGCGGGTGTAGGTGAATTCAAGGCTCGCGCCGCCTTTAACAAGCGTGCCGGGTTTCGTCGTCGCTGCATTCGGATTCTGGCCCGTGGCGAACTCGTAGAAGTTCGTTTTCCCGTCCTTGTTCGGATCGGCGGTGCCGGCGGCTGTGCCGGTGTTCAAGATGGTGTTGAACCACGCGTATCGCCACGCTTCCTCCGAGGTGACGATGGTGAGCATGACGTTGTTGCCGTCGCCGCCGCGTGTAGCTGATCTGCCAGTTGTAACCGCTCGCAGCAAACACGCTGGCGTTCATTTTTCCTGCGAATGAACCGCTGACCGCACCGGCGCTGGTCTTGTTGATGATGGTGTAGATTGTGCCAGCGCCGAGTCCCGGTGACGCGATCACATCAAGGTTGCCCCGAGCGTGACGCCGCTGGCGGCGGTCAGCGTGTCGCCGGGACTCGACTTCGAACTGCCCGCTGCTGTTAATCGTCACAGCCGCCGTGGTTCTCGGCGTGCCTTTGGGAGAGAACGTCCCGCCGTTCACCGTGACCGGGCTGGCGATTGTGCCGGAAAGGACGAGCCGCCCCGCGCTGACCGTAGTGGCAGTGCTGTAGCTGCTGCTGCCCGAAAGCGTCCATGTTCCATTGCCCGTTTTGGTGACGGAAGATGCCATGCCGATCGCGCCGCTGATCTCCCCGTCTCCGTCGCCCTGAAGGTTGAGCGCGCTGGCGGTGTTGCCGATGCCGCTTCGGATCGTGAGCTTGCCGGCCGTCGAGAGGAAAGTGAGCGAGCCGTTCCGTGTAATGGAGCCACTGAGGGTGTTGTTGCCGCTGACGTTTTCAACGGTCACCCCGGTCGAACCGGTGCCGAGGGTGAAGTTCTCCGCGATGTCCAGGTTGACGCCTTCAATCTGGAGCCTCGCGCCGGTATTGACCGTGGTGCCCGCCACAGTGCTGCCGAGGGCGCTGTTGTGTTCGACTTTCAGCGCGCCGCCGCTGACCAGCGTGGTGCCGGTGTAAATGTTGGAGCCGCTGAGCGCCCAGGTGCCCGCGTCCTTCTTCTCGACCGTAACGACAAATGCGCCGGTTTCAAAAATGATGCCGCCGATCCGGTTGGCACCGGTGGAAGTGCCGCCGAGTTTGAGCGTGCGGCTGGCGGAGGGTGCTGTGATGTTGCCAGCGAGATTCAGCGTGCCGCCGTCGCTGGCGATGAGGGTGCTGCCGGCGCCGATGGCCAGGCTCAGCGGACCGGCGATGACATTGTCGCCGCTGACATTGCGGATGCGTCCGGGGGCGGGTTCACCGCTGGTTTCGAACGACATCGTGGAAGGAAGCACGATCGCCGTGCCGTCGAGTTCCAGGGTGCCGTATCCCGTGGTCATGTTGACTGACTTCGTTCCGGTTCCCAGAGCTGCCGTGTTGCCGATGTTCAGGATGCCCGAGCCAATCTGGATGTCGCCGGTGAAGCTGTTTGCCGCATGCAGTTCCACGCTCCCCAAGTTGTAAGGGCAGTTCACTTCCAGGCTTCCGGTGCCGCTGACAACACTGTCCACAGTCACGATGCCAGTCCGGTCGAAGCGGAGCGTGCCGTTGTTGACGATGTTGGCGGGGCCGAGGGAGCCGGTCGCGCCATCATTCCCAATCTGCAGCGTGCCGGCAGCAATGGTGGTGGTGCCGGTGTAGGTGCAGTCTCCGGCGAGGATGAGCTTGCCGGGGCCGGACTTTACGAAGTTGTAGTTGTTGTCATTGGCGGTGCCGCCGCCGAGGATGCCGTTGAAGAGGTGGGTATCGGTGGCGTTGGCGATGTTGACGGTGAAGGTGGTGGCGGCGGCGTTGCTGTTGATGACGCGGTTGGAGGTGCCGGTGCCACTGGTGAGCAGTCCGCCGACTTCCTGGCTGCGCGAGTTCATCTGGAAGGTGCCGCTGTTTGTGCCGGCGCCGAGGATCAGGCTGGTGGTGATGGGCAGGCGGTTGTTGCCGGCACCGTTTTGGAGGATTCCCTGGAGGACTCGGGTGTCGCCCTGATAGCGGTTGGCGGCGCGGACTTGCAGGGTGGAGGGGCCGGATTTGGTGAGCCCGGCGGAACCGGCGATGATTGACGTGATGGTGGTGAAATTCGCGCCGTGGTCCGCGTTGATGACGGGATTTTGGCCGTTGAGAATGATCGGGCCGCCGGTGAACGTGTAGGGCGTGGTGTTGACGGTGATCGAGCGGGCGGCGACGCCTGCTGTGGCGACGGTGACGGTGCCTGCGGTGCCGGCGAAGACGGCGTTGTCATCGGTGCCGCCGGTGGTGGGCCAGACTTCGTTGGTCGCGCCGTTCCACCAGTTGGAGGTGGTGTTGGAGTTCCAGTTTCCGATTCCACCTTGTGCGCCGGCGGTCCCTGTGTCGGAGCCATCCCAAGTGAGCGTGCGCGGAACGACGGCGGGTGGTGTAAGGCGGCGGGCGAGCTGGGCGTCGTAGAGATTGGCGGGCGTGAGGCTGGCGGGGGCGATGGCCTCGATCCATGGGAGGGCCGGGCTTTTCGAGGTGGCGAGCGTGGTGTTGAAGCCGATGAAATTCGGCTGCGGCCACAGCCCGCGGGTGGGCGACGGGTTCGGCAGGGTGGTGACGGGATCGGTGGAGGAAATATTCCACAGTGTTTCGCGCGCGGCGGATTCCGGTTGGCGGCTGCCGCTGCTGGCGAAGTGCCGGGTGCCGGCACCGCAGTTGATCTGCGTGTAGAGGTTCTCGTGGGGCAGGTAGGTGTGGTGGTCGAAATTCAGGTCCACGCCGGAGCCCTTCATATACACGGAACCGGCGGCGTCCTCGACGGTGGTGTCGTGATAGAAACGGGTCGGGACGCTGAAGTTCGAAACCATGCAGTCATCACTGCGGCGGAGTTGGATGCCATGATGACCGGTAAAGTAGTCGCCGCTGACGTAGCGGCGGTTGGCGGCGTCTGCGGTGAGGGAAACATTGTCCACCGTGCTGAACAGCGAGCGCTCGATGAGGATGCCGCTTTCACAGTTGTGGACGGTGACGTTGCGGATCCAGGAGTTCGAGACGCCATCCATCCAGATGCCGTTGAAGCCGTCTTCATTGAAATGCCCCTGATACTGGCGGACTGGAAATTCCATCTTGAAACCTTCCAGGCCGACTTCTTCGAGCTGGCCGGAAAACGAGCGAATCTCCGGCGTCCACTGGGTTTTCACATCGTAACGAAGCGGGCGTTCCAGCGTGATTTCATTGCCGGAAATGGCGGCGATTTTCGATGGGAAGCGCACCAGTTGGCGGCCGACGAGTGTGGGATGGGCGTCGAGTTGGTCGGCGTGGATGTGGCGGCCGAGCGAACCGTCCGGATCGGTCATCGCCAGCCGGATGGTCTGGCCCACTGAAAGACCGGCGGTTGAGGAAACGGTGAGCACGTTGGCACCGCGGTCGGCATTGGCGGTGACGTCGGCGACCTTGGTGGTGGTTTCCGCGCCTTCCACCCAGATGAGTCCGCCGCCCCACGACCAGCTCTCGAGTCCGGCGGTGCCCGGCGGCGGGCCTAATAGCTCGGTGAGGTGTTTGGTGAAGACCAGCGTGGTGGAAGCCGCGCCCGCGCCGCGGAGGACGAGGTTGCTTTTCCGGATGTAGAGGACGCGGGTGATCTTGTAGCGGCCGGCGGGGATGAGAACGGCACCGTTGTTGGCGGCGGCGATTGCGTTTTCGAAAGCGGTGGTGTCATCGGTGGTGCCGTTTCCCACGGCTCCGTAGTTCATCACGTTGGCAACGACGGCGGGGGTCGGGATGGCGGTCGCGCCGGACCGGTAGCCGGCAAAGGAGAAATCCGGCAGTCGGCTCGGCGGGTTCCAAAGTTCACCCTGGGTGCCCCACAGCTCGCTGGTCTCCGCGACAGCATTAAAAGTAATGCCTGCGATCAGAGCGATTAGAAGGCGCTGAATCGAATTCTTGAAGTTGAGGGGCACAATATTCATTTGGATTTTCCGGGAGGAACCGGCGGCTTCGCCATGGTGTGATCGCGAGCCGGACCGATCGCTTAGCATCGCCTGCCCGCGCCAACCGGATGAGATGGTCGGGTCATTCCTGTTTTCCCGCAACTGGCAGGCCATCATCATTTTGGCGGATGCGCATGCTCAGAGTGGCACGGGCTTTCAGCCTGTGGCGAACCGGGATCACAGGTTGAAAAACCTGTGTCACTTTCGCGGCGACCGCCATCTCTTTCCCGCCACATCGCTGTGCGAATCGGCTCACGGATTTTCCCGCGCCAGGGTGACGGCCATCAAGCCGATGACGAGTTCGTTGCTCAGCGTGCGGAGGGTGAGGGACTTCAATTCCTTCGCCGGGTTCAATGGCAAATCCAGCACCGTGGCGGCACCGCCGGGAATCGCACCCTGCCGGTCTTTACATCCAAGGTGGGGACATCTCCATGCGGGTCGGTTACGACTTCGTGATCCTGAGCCGGACGAAGCGCTTCGGGCCGCTTCCGGGGGGGACGATGGCTTTAAGGTCTGGACCGGGCCATCGATCGGAACCCGGAACCATCGCCTGGCTCAGCCGAAGCTGCTCCAGCTTCCGGCCGCGAGTGTGTCGCTGTATTCCACAGTGAAGGTGACGCCATCGAGTCATCGCGGCCTTGTTCCGCGTGTAGGTGAATTCAAGATTCGCGCCGTTTTTAACCAGCGAGCCGGGCGTCGTCGTCGCGGCGTTCGGGTTCTGGCCGGTGGCGAATTCGAGGAAGTTCGTTTCGCCGTCCTTGTTCGGGTCGGCGTCATCGGCGGCGGTGCCGGTGCTGGCGTTGGTGTTGAACCAGGTGAAGCGCCACTGCTCGATGATCGGGCGCGGGGTCCAGACAAGGCTGGTGCCGGCAACGGGCTGCTGGAGGCTGAAGGTGCCATAGCCGCTTGCCGGTCGTGCGTTGATGTCGTTCGGACGAAACTGCCGAGCGCAAAAGTCCCGTTCTGGTTGGTGGCCGTCAGGACCGGCCAGGTTCGCGCGACCGACCAGAACGGATTGCTGAAATCGACCACGCTGCCGGGCCGGTTGAAAACGGGCAGGATCGTCGCGCCGGAAGTGATCGTGACCGCCCCCGCACTGACAAGATCCGCGCCGGCGATGGAGTTGCCGCCGAGTTCCCATTCGAGTTTGCCGGTGGCGGAAAACGCCAGCGTGCCGGTAAAAGTCAGCGTGCCAAGGCCGTCGCCGGGTTGGAGGGTGCCGTTGATGGTGGTGTTCGCGGCGAGCGTGCCGCTTCCGGCGAGTTTTCCGGCGGTGGCGACGGTGGCTGCGGCGGCGACTGGTCAGCGCGCCGTTGACGATCGAGGTTCCGGCGGTGACGGTGGTGGTTCCGCCGTAGCTGCAGTTGGTTCCGGACAAAGTCTGCGAGCCGGTTCCAGTGAGGTTCACGACCAGCTTGATGTTGCTCTGGATGTTGCCGCTGAAGGCGTAGTTGCCGCCGCCTTTGAGGTTCATCGTGCGGGTTCCTCCGGCATTGGTGATCGTGCCGCCCGAACCGGAAATATCGCTGAATCCGGCGAAGTTCCACGACGATCCGGACGCATTCAGATCCACACTCGCTCCGGAGCCGACCGACAGAATAGTTGCCGTGTTGAAACTGGAACCGCTGGCAAGGCGCAGTCTTCCCCCGGTCACGAAGAGGTTTCCGGTGAAGGTGGACGCGCTGGAACCGCTCAGCGTCACGACACCGGCGGCGAAATACAGGTCGCCGGTGCCGGAGATCGGGCCGCTGAAGGTTTGGCCGGCGGTGTTGGCCATGTTGGAGCGAATCGAGCGCGTGCCGCTTCCGCTCGCGATGTTCAGCGGATTGGAAACCGTGATGCTCGAGGTGATGCCGAAATCGAGCGTCGCGGGATCGCTGCCGCCCGCTGCGCCGAGGGTGACGGTGCCGGTGCCCCAGACCGAGTTGCTGCCGCTGGCCCGGAGCGTCCCGGCATTGACCGCGATGCCGCCGGAGAAGGCGGAGCTGGTTCCCGATAGAACAAACATGCCGGTCCCGGTCTTGGTGATTTTTCCCGTGCCGGAGAGGGCTCCCGTGCTGGTGAGTGTCGCGCCGCCCACCGCCCATGTCTGATTCGCCGCGAGCACGACGCCAGCGCCGAGGGCCAGATCGGAGGTCGCGCCGCTCATGTCGATGCCCTGACTGCCGAGCGTAAGATTTCCACCGGTTCCGGCGTTGATCGCGACATCGCCAATCGGGTTGGTGATGCGGATGCCGGAGAAAGCGACGCCGTTTCCGATCGTCGTGGTATTCGCATCGGTCACGGTCTGATCCCAAAGCGCGATGTCGCTGGGGCCGGGCACGGTGAGCGCGGCCCAACTGCCCACGTCGTCGAGGTTCACGGTGTTGTTGGCCTTGCCGGCCGTTCCGGGGATGGGCGTGGCCGGGATTTCAGCGGACAACCCGGATTCTCCCGCGGGATTGACCGCGGTGACTTTGTAAAAAAGCGGCGTCCCATTCACGAGGCCGGCATCGGTGAAAGTCGGCGCGGTCAGGCCCGATGCCACCAGGGCAAACGTGCCGCCGGACGAGGCGGCCCGGTAAATCGTGTAGCTCGATGAATACGGCACGGCGGCCCAGTTCAGCGTGACGAAGCCGAATCCCGGCGTGGCCGAGATTCCCGCCGGCACGGGAGGCGGCTGGGGAGTGAAGCCGTTCGCATTCACGGTCACGGTGAACGTCGCCGTGCCGACGTTCTGCGCCGCATCCACAGCGCGGCAGGTGATGGTGGAAACGCCGATGGGCAGGGCGGTCCCGGAGGCGGGAGTGAACGTCACGGGCACCGCGCCGTCCACATCGTCCAGCGCCGTCGCGGTGAAATTCACGATCGCGCCCAATCCCGACGTGGCATCGACCGTCATGTTGGCAGCGGTGATGACCGGGGCGGTGAAGTTCGTTTCCTCCGCATTCGCGAGCACGGTGACCTCGTCCACGAGCGCATCGCCGGCGGCTGCGGCGGGATTGATTGCGCGATTCGAGAACATCAGTTTCCAGTGGCGGAATGCGAGCGCGTCAATCGCCGGCGCGAGATTCAAGTCGCTCCAAACCCCTTGCAGCACGATCGCGTGGTCCTCGCCGTCGCTCGTGCCGACGTTCGGGCCGCTCGTGAGAATGGCTGCGGTTGCCGTGAGCACGACCTTGCCGGGGAAGTTGGTTTCCAGATTCGCCGCAGGACGGCAGAACGTGAGTTGAAAGCCGTTGTTGCTGACCACGACGCGGATGTCTTCGCCACGAAAATCGACCGACTTGCGCGAATACTCCGGCGCCAAGCGGCGTGTACCAAAACAGCTTGTCGTCGGAGGTCATCGCCATCGGATGCGTGCCCGTGCCGTAATCCCACTTCGCCAGTTCCACAGCCGTGCCATCGCCTTTCACAAGGACGAGCCGGTTCTTTACGCCACTTGCGTAGTTCATGAAAACGTGAAGCCCGGGATTGTCCTCGGGAGTGTCGTCGGAATCGCCGCGCGCGATGTGGATGCCGATCTGCTGGTTGTTGCCCGCCTGCAATTCGGCGCGCAGTTTCGCGTCGAGCGTGATGCCGTCCGCGTTGGTCCAGTTGAAACGGTTTTTCGCCTCGACCACTGCGGCGGCCCCCGCGCTCCCTCCCGAGCCCGGAGTGAGGCGGAGCACTTTCTGGGTCTTGCTGTTGTAGGTGTAGTTCACTTCGGCGGCGGTCGCGCCCGTGGCGGATTTGTTCAAGAAACCGCTCCCGCGCTCGAGCGTGCTCGCGGGGTCGGTGTTGGTGGCGAGATTGCCGTCTTCAAAACGGTCGCGGATGACGGTGACATTCGGAGCCGTCATGTAGCGCACGGCTTCCTCGAAAGCCGATCCGTCGGCCGTCGCATGCGCGCCAGGACGGACGATGAGCTTCACCATGTTCCCGTTGTTCATGAAAAAATAACGGTAGATGCCGGCGATCTCCGTGCGGCGGAAATCGAGCTGGTTCGTCATGATGGCGAACCGGTAGCTGCCCGGAAACACGCAGTATGCCGGATTCAGCACGTTTCCATAAGCCCAGTCGCACCAGCCGTAATCGGTGCCGTCATCGTCAATCGTGCTGGTGTTGTCCAGCCGCCCCGGCGGCGCCCAACCCGGAATGATCGTCCACGGTGTCGAACTGCTCTGCCAGGTCGTGGCGAAGGAGACGCCGGCGAGTCCGATGAATCCCTTGAAAAAATCCTTCCGCATGAAGACCAGTTCGCTGGCCAGTTGCGCGCCGCCCGATGTGCCGGCGGAATAGATGCGCGCCGGGTCGATGTGATAAAGCTCCGTCATCCGGAAAGCGCCCATGATCGTGGCACCGCGTCGCGTGGCGGTCCACGCGGAGTTTCCGACGTTGGTGGCGGCCATCCAGATCAGGTCGTATTTGTCGAGGATCGGCTGCCAGTCGGCGGGGGGAACGCCGCCGGGGTTGACCCAGTCGATGAAACAAATGAGGCCGTAGGTTTTTGCCGGGTCGTAGCCGGTGGGCAGGCGAACCTCGTAGGTTTGGGTGGCCGGATGGAAGGCTTCAGGCGCCGACTGCTGGGGATTGGCGTAGTCAATGTAATCCGGGCCGAACGTCGTGCGGTTGAAATTTCCCGGATTCTGCAAAGGTCCGAGCACCACCGGCGTGGAGCGGCCTATGGAAACCAGCAGCGTGAATACGCACGCGAGCACAAGCAGTGGTGGAAAGGGCGGGTTCAATCCGAACGCCGCGATGGAGGCCCGGAGGGCCGGAAGGAAATTAGCCTGCTCGCCCATCCACCAACCTCCACTATTCCCCCTCCGCCTCCTCGGTGGTGGAGTGAGGAACGAACGGAACCACCGGGAACCCGCAAAGGCAGGGCATTCGCCCCGGTCGGGGCGACGGAGCCGGCGAAGATCACACGTTCCTTCGCACCCTTCGGGGCGGTTCTCTTTTGTGCGCCGATCCGGTGGTTTCGCTTCGCTCCACCACCGGCTAATTTCCGTCTGTCCCTCCGGGACAAAGCACCCGCTGTCCTCGTGAATTGCGGCGTTCGGGTTCAATGGAGACGATTTTTTCATCATGGGTCTATCGAGTCAGCCAACGATCCCAGTGTTGAACCGATTTGGTGACTATGCACATCATATTACGGTGTGATTTTCAGGCGAACGAACCGTTTCGCGCCGGAGCCGGCGGGGACGGTCGCTTTGACGGTCTGAATCGCGCCGTCGATGACCACCGAGCCGGGGCCGACCGAAGTCCACGGAGCCGCCAGCGTGTCGCTGTATTCCACGGAGAAAATGACGCCAGCGTCAAATGCTGTCTTGCTACGTGTGTAGGTGAATTCGAGGCCGGTGGCGTTTTTTGCGAGAGTCCCGGGCCGTGTCGTCGCCGCGTTCGGGTTCTGGCCGGTGGCGAACTCCATGAGGTTGGTTTCGCCGTCCTTGTTCGGGTCGGCGGTGTCGGCGGCGGTGCCGCTGTTTTCGGTGGTGCCGAAGTAATCGAGCCGCCATTGCTCGGCGGCGGAGAGCGGGCTGACATTGGTCAGGACGACGTCGTTGCCGTCGCCGCCGAGATAGGTGATTTGCCAATCGTAGCCGCCGGCGGAAAAGGTGGCGCCTTGGGGTTTGCCGGCGAAGGTGCCAATGATGGCTCCAGCGCCTGTGGTGTTGAGGATGGTGTAGCTGACACCCGAGTTGAGGCCGGGCGGGGCGATGATGTCGAGGGTTCCGGACAGCGTGACGGCACCGCCGATGGTGAGCGTGTCGCCGGGGCGGACTTCGAGGCGGCCGGTGCTGGTGATCACGAGGTCGCCGCTGGTGGCGGGTATGCCCTGCGGGGCGAGAATGCCGGCGTTGGCGGTGATGGTGCTGGTGAGATTGCCGCTGAGGATGAGCTTGCCGCCGTTGATGGTGGTGGTGCCGGTGTAGGTGTTGTCAGGATGAGAGATGATCCAGGTGCCGGTGCCGGTTTTTTCCACGGTCAGTGTGCTGACGCCATCGATCATTTGGCCGCTGACGGTGTTGGCTCCGGTGGAAGTGCCGCCAAAGGTCACCGTGCGGCCGCCGGAATTGACGGTTTGAATGGTGCCAGCAAGCGTGAGTGAGCCGCCATTGCTGGTGATGGTAGTGCCTCCCGCGCCAACCGCGGCGCCGATGTTGCCGCGGACGGTGTTGTCGCCGGCGGCATTGCGCAGCTCGGTTCCGCTGAATCTCATGGAAATGCCGGAATCCAGCGTGATGCCGGTGGTGCCGCCGTCGAGTTCCAGACGTCCGCTGCCGCTGGTGGCGGTGAGGGATTTCTCGCCGTTGCCAAGCGCGCTGCTGCGGGTGATGACAAGCCGGCCACGGGTGATGGTGGTGTCGCCGGTGAAGGTGTTGTCGCCGGAGATTCTAACCGTGTCGCCGGCATTCGGGGTGTTGAGCACCAATCTGCCCGAGCCGCTGATGGCATTGGGCAACTGCAAGGTGCCGGTGCGGTTGAAGGCGAGCGTGCCGTCGTTGACGATGGGGCCGGTGCCGGGGGTTCCGGTGGAGCCGCCATTGCCGATCTGCAGGGTGCCTGCAAACGCGGTGATGGTGCCCGGATACAGGCCCGAGACAATCCGCGTGGTGCCCTGATAGGTGTTGTTTCCAGCCAGCACGAGATTGGTGCCCGCGCCGGTAAAGACGATGCCTGCCGTCCCGGACAGGATGCCGGAGAGGATGGCTTTTCCGCCACTCATGGCGTTCACGGCGAGATTGGCGGACAAGGTGGTGGCATTGGCCAGCGAGTAGGTGAGCGCGCTGGTGCCGGTGGAGACGAGGATGGACGGCGTGCTGGTGCCGGTGGTTCGGAAATCGAGCGCTCCGCCCGTTAGATTCACCGCCTGGGCCGCCGGGCAGTCACCGGCGAGCCTGAGTTGGTTCAACGCGTAGGTTCCGGTGAAGTTGTTGCTGATGGATGCCGTGCCGCCAGCCAGGATGACGCCGGAAAAGAACTCCAGGCGGCGGGCGGCATTTCCGGGTGGTGCGAGGTTGGGGCTCCAGTTGGCGGCTGTAGTCCAGTTTCCTCCGGCGGGTTGTTTCCAGATGAAGGAATAGGGTGCGTTGGGGTCGTTGGGATTGGTGGCGAGCGTGTATTCCTGGAGGTTGGTGATGCCGTCGCCATCGGGGTCGGCGGAATTGGCGGCGATGCTGGTGTTCGAGTAGAATCCGAAGTTCAGATGCCGCCAGGCCTCCAGCGCGGTGGCCGGGCCGGTGAGGCTGGTGAGCACCACGTCGTTGCCATCGCCACCGACGTAGCTGATGCGCCACGAATAGCCAGCGGCGGAGAAAGTCTGCCCTTCCGGCAGGCCGTTGAAGAGGCCAGAAATGGGGCCGGCGCTGTTTTTCCGGAGGATGGTGAACTGGCTGCCGATAAGAATCCCCAGGGGAAAATTCACGCTGAGATTTCCCGCGATGGTGAGGGAGCCACCGACGGCCAGGGACGAATCCGGGCGCGCCTGAAAAAATCCGTTGGTGGCGATGGTTAGATTTCCGGCAATGGATGCCGTGCCGCTGGCGGCGATTTGCCCGCCGGTGACATTGGCGGCTCCGGCGAGGCTCCCTGCGAGCACCAAGGTGCCTTCGGCCACGGTGGTGGTGCCGGTGTAGGGCTGCGCTCCGGAAATCCGCCAGGTGCCGGTGCCTGACTTGAGCAACGAGGTGGGCTGGGTGCCGTTGGAAACGAGGCCTGACACCAGGTTGTCGTTCGTGGAGGAACCGGCGAACTCCAGCGTCCGCGCCGTGCTGCCACCGGTGATGTTTCCGGCCACGGTGAGAGCGCCCGCAAGACTGGTGATCGTTGCGCCGGAAGGACCGCCCAACTGGATGGAGCCGTTGATGCGGTTGTCGCCGGAGAAGTTGAACAGGCTGGCGCCGCTGGCGGTGAACGAGACGGACGAGGGAAGGTCCACCGGCGCGTCTCCGCCGAGCTGCACGATGCTGTTAGTGGCATCCGGCGTCAGGTTTCCCGGCACCGTGCCGAGCGCGGCGGAATGGGCGAGGCGCAGGGTGCCACGCGCAAGTGTGAGGTTGCCGGTGAAGGAATTGTTTCCGGCCAGCACCACCGTGTCCGTGGCGGCGGGATTCTGGATGGATATGCTTCCCGTGCCGGTGATGGGAAACGGGAAATCGATCATGCCTGCCCGCTGGATCGCGAGCAGAGCGTTGTTGGTGAGCGGGCCGCTGCCAAGCGTGCCGGAAGCCCCGCCGTTGCCCACTTGCAGGGTTCCTTCCTCAATCCGGGTGATTCCCTTGAGTTGGTTGTTGCCGGTCAGCACGAGCGTGCCGGAGCCCGATTTGGAAAGGCCGGCCCAGCCGTGGACGGGCGCGTCCACGCGAGCGGTGACGCCTGTGGCTGTTAGAAACACCGGCTGTAGCCCGGGCAGTTGAAGCGGATCGCCGACGAGGATGGTGTTGGTGTTGAAAGTGAGCCCTGCGGGGTAAAGGCCGGGAGTGAGGATGACGTTTGCGGCCGGGCTTTCAAACACGGCGGTCGCGCCACCGCTGTTCGGCCAGCTTGCGGTGCCGTTGTTCCAATTCCGCGTGCTGGTGTCCCAGACGTCGTTGCCTGCGGTCCACGTGAAGGTGGCGGGTGTTTGGGTGCCGAAATCCAGCGTTATCTGCCGGCTGCCTTTTTGCACGCTCACCACGCCGCTGCCGAAGTTCGATGAAACGAACGGGCTGTCGTAAGCCTTGGCCGGCTTGTAGTTGAGAGTGACGCCGTTGACCTTGGGCGAGGCGCTGTAGTTGGAGTAAAGCGTCAAGGTGTCGCCGAGACTCGATTGATAGTTCAGGGTGGAGCCGGCGAGCGACAGCGGGTTTGCCAGGATCTGATCCTGAAAGGCCGTGAAACTGGCAAAATCCATCGCACGGCCGACTTCCATCACAACGGGCGAGTATTCCTTTTCCAAAACCATCCACTGGCCGGAGAATGTGGAATCGGGATCGTTCGTCCACGTGAACCCGCCATCCACCACCTTGATGCCGGCGTAGGCGCTGCCGTAGGAGGCGAAGACCCAGCCGGAGCGCTCGACGAGGTTCGAGCGGCCAGCGGCGGCGACCCAGACCTTCATCGCATCGGCATATTTGGCGTGGCGGGTGGACTCGGTGCCGGCGTTGTTGAGCTTCTGGACGAGGATTGCGTTCCGGCTCTGCACGCTCCAGTGCTGGTTGTAGTTGAGATTTCCCGGCGGAGTCACGCTGCACTGGAAGAAAATCCGCGCGTCGGGATGCCCCTTGAAGATCGCGCCGTGCCAGCGGTTCTGGCTGCTGATCATCTGCCAGTCCCAATAGCGAAGGTCGGGCACGTGGAAGGTGCCGAGGATGTAATCCGGCGTGGTGTAGGTGTAGCGGGTGAAGGTGTTGTTGGTATCGATATCCTGGGTTCCGGGGATGGCCCGGCCCATCTTGCGCTCGATGCTGACGAAGGTGCCGCGGCCTTCCTGATCGGAAGCGATGTCGAGCGCCACGGCGGAAGGCCGGTAGGAACTGGCGAGGTAGGTGAGCACGTTGTTGACCGGCGTGGGCGCCTGCCCCAGGCCCGTGTAGCACCAGAAAATGTCGCTCAACGGGTTGTTCAAACCCAACATGCTGTTCCCTCCCTGATAGATTCGGCCCTTTCCCCCGCCCTTCACGCCGTCCAACTGCTCCTGGCCCCACGTCACCCAGAACAAATCCAGCCACTTGCGGGCCAGCTCCTGGAACTCGGTGTCTTCCGCGTAATCCACGAAGTTGTAGATCCCCTTGACGGTGACAGGATTGTATCCGACCGAAGAAAACTCGACCAGCATCCCCTTGCGGGCGCGCTCGCGCAGCCACTCTTTGTAATAGGCGGTGCTGGCCTGGTAATAGGCTTCCGGAGTGACGCCGTTGTCATAGACCAGCCCGGCATAAGCCGGATGGTTGCGGAGCAGTTTCGCTGCATGCCAGAGCGTGACGATGTTCATCGCGTTCAGGTTCTCCGTGCCGTTGGCGACGCTCCAGATGTTCGTGACTGCGGTGCTGGTGTAGGCCAGGTCGGAATCCCGTTTGGCATACTGCCAGAACAGATTCATCATCGCGTCCTCGTTGGCCTGTGTCAGTTTCCCCGGCGCGATCCTTCCCTGGCTGCCGTAGTCTTCCAGGATGCGGAAGGCCATGTCCGACATCCAGTCCACGTTATCGAACGCCTGGTTGTCGGCATACTGATTGCAGAACGCGGCGACAGCGGCGTTGGCGGCTTCGAGTTGCTCGTCGTTCAGGAAACAACGCAGCGCGAAATCCATGTAGGTGTAACTCTCCGGACGCCGGTATTCGGGGGAAGGACTGATGTAGCCCTGGACGAAGGGTTTGCCGCGCAGGGCTTCCAGGATCAGCGCGCGGCGATCTTCGAAAGTCTGGAGCGATCCCGGCTCGCGGGTCAGCACCACCTCGTTGCCGTCGCCGCCGGTGTAGGTGATCTGCCAGTTGCAGCCGCCCGAGCTGAACTGCGCGCCTTCGGGCAGGCCGGCGAAGGTGCCGTTGATCGGTTGGGAGCCGCGGTTGCTGAGAATGACAAAACTGCCGCCCCCGGACGTGCCGGGCGAAACCACGAGATCCAGGCTGCCAGCCAGGGTCACGGTGCTGCCGACGGAGAGGCGGTCGGCTTGCGATGGCATGGCGCGGACCTGATAGACCGCACTCGCGGCGAGGGTGAAATTTCCCGCAAGGGCGGGCGCGCCCTGCGGCGCAAAGGTGCCGCTGTTGGCATTGAGGGCCGCGCTTTGCAGGTTGCCGCCGAGGATGAGCTTGCCGCCGCTGAGCGTGGTGTTGCCGGTGTAGGTGTTGTCCGGGTGGGCGATCCGCCAGGTGCCGCTGCCGGATTTCACGATGCTGAGCGTGCTGGTTCCATCGATGATCCGGCCGGTGATTTTATTGTCGCCGGTGGAGGTGCCGCGAAAATCGAGCGTGCGTCCGCCGGAGTTCACCGCGCGCACCGTGCCGGCGAAGGTCAGCGAGCCGCCATCGCTGACGACAAAGCCGGTGCCGGCACCGAGGGCCGCGCCAAGCTGGCCGTTCCAGATGTTGTCGCCGGCCACGTTTCGCAGGGTCGCGCCGCTGAGATTGACACCGATACCGGATGCGAACGTGAGGTTGGCGGAAGTCCCATCGAGAACGATGCCCGTAGAGCCGCCGGCCGTGGCGACGACGGTTTTGCTGCCGGAACCAAAGCTGCCATTGCGGGTGGCTCGCAGCAAGCCGCCGGAAACCGTGACATCGCCGGTGAAGGTGTTGGTTCCGGAAAGGGTGAGCGTGCCGGATCCTGCTTTGGTGAGGCCCGCCGCGCCGGCAACGACCGACGAGACCTCGGCAGTGACGCCGGTGGCGGTGGTGATCGTCGGTGTGGTGCCGTTGAGGGTGAGCGTTTGGCTCTGGATCGTGTAGCCGCTGGTGTTGAAAGCGATGTCGTTGGCGGTGATCCCGCCGCTGGCGAGACTGACCGTGCCGGATGTGCCTGCGAAGATGGCGTCGTCATCGGTGCCGCCAGGGGCAGGCCACTTCACGGCGCCGGCGCCATTAAACCAGTTGGCCGTGCCGTTTGCATTCCAGGTTCCGGAGCCGCCAGCGCCGGAAGATCCCCACGTGAGAGACCCGGCGGAAGATGGGGCGGCAGACGCCAGAACCAGCGTGAATACGCACGCGAGCACAAGCAGTGGAGGAGAGGCTGGCGCAAAGGAAGGCGGTCTTTTCATCTTGGAGCCTTTCGATTCAGCCAATGGTGTCAGCGTGATGATTGGACATGATTCGGTGACTGCAAGCGCCTCGTGCTTTTGGTGAATGGGATTACGGTGTGATTTTCAGGCGAACGAACCGCTTCGCGCCGGAGCCGGCGGGGACGGTCGCTGTGACGGTCTGAATCGCGCCGTCGATGACCAGCAAGCCGGGACCGACCGAAGTCCACGGAGCCGCCAGCGTGTCGCTGTATTCCACGGAGAAAATGACGCCAGCGTCAAATGCTGTCTTGCTACGTGTGTAGGTGAATTCAAGGCCGGTGACGGTTTTCGCGAGAGTCCCGGGCCGTGTCGTCGCGGCGTTCGGGTTCTGGCCGGTGGCGAATTCCATGAAGTTGGTTTCGCCGTCCTTGTTCGGGTCGGCGGTGTCGGCGGCGCTGCCGGTGCTCAACGTGGTGCCGAAGTTTTCGTAGCGCCATGTCTGTTGCGCGGTGGCAACGGTGAGGACGACGTCGTTTCCGTTGCCGCCAATGTAGCTGATGATCCAGTTGTAGCCGCTCGCGCTGAACACGCTCCCCTCCGATTTTCCCGCAAAGGTGCCGCCGATGGCTCCGGCGCTTGTCTTGTTCAAGATCGTGAAGCTGCTGCCTGGGGAGATCCCCGGCGAGGCGATGATGTCGAAATTTCCAGCGAGCGTGACGGAGCCGCTGACGCTGAGGGTGTCGCCGGGCCGGACTTCGAGTCGGCCGGCAGCGTTGATCGACAGGCTTCCGGTGGTGGCTGGCGTGCCTTGTGGGGCGAGAGTGCCGGTGGCGGCGGTGATGTCGCTGGTGAGAGAGCCGCTGAGGATGAGCTTGCCGCCGTTGATGACGGTGGGGCCGGTGTAGGTGTGGGAGTTTGTCAGGGCCCAGGTGCCGGCGCCTTGTTTGGTGGCGGGCATGGCGACGGTGCTGCCGTCGCTGATCGCTCCGCTGATGGTGTTGGCGCCGGTGGAGGCTCCGCCAAGCAGGAGGGAACGTCCCGTAGCAGAGGCGGTGATATTGCCGGAGATGAGCAGGGCTCCCGAAATGCTGGAGATGTTCAGGAGGCCGTTGCCGGTGGTGATTTGCACCGGGCCTTGGATCTCGTTGTTGCCGTCGAGGTTGCTGATGCCGCCACCGTCGGAGGAGTTCGAGGAGGCGCTGATGGTGAGGGCGGCGGGGAGCGTGATGTTGTTGGAGAGCTGGATCCGCCGGTCGGCTCCGGGCGAGGAGAGGGTTTTGGGGCCGGTGCCGAGGGCATTGGAATGGGTGAGGCGGAGGGTGCCTTTGTTGAGGGTGGCGCCTCCTGAGAAGGAGTTGTCGGCGCTGAACACGACGGTGTCGGCCGCGGTGGCGTTGTCGATCAGGAGGCTGCCGGTGCCGCTGATGGGGTTGGTGAGGTTGAGTGTGCCGGAGCGGTCGATGCGCAGGGTGCCGTTGTTGACGATGGGGCCGGTGCCGGGGCTGCCGGTGGCGCCGTCGTTGCCGATTTGCAGGGTGCCGGCACTGATGGTGGTGGTGCCTTCGTATGTATTGTCGGCGCTGAAGATGAGGGTGGACCAGGTGCTGGTGCGGGTGAGTCCGCCGGGGCCGGAGATGGGGCCGGTGAACATGAATTTCCCGCTGTTGGTGGCGGAGAAGGTGGTGGTGGCATCCAGGGTGAGCGGATTGGAGACGGTGTAGGAGAATCCGCCGGTGTTGGCGGTGAGTGCGATGACAGGTTGCGAGGTGCCGTTGGCGACGAAACGCAGCGGGCTGCCGGATAGGCTGACGGCGGTGGTTGTGGTGGTGTTGACGCCGGAAAGGCTGAGTTTGTTGAGATGGAAGGTGCCGGGCAGGTCGTTGGTGGCGGCGATGGAAATGGTGCCGGGACTCTGGCCGGTCAGGAATTCGAGCTTGGTGGCCGGATTGCTCGCGGGAACGGTGCCGGAGTTCCAATTGGATCCGGTATTCCAATTGCCGGAAGTGGTGCTGGTCCAGACATAAGCGGGCAGCGAGGCCGCGTCGTTGGGATTGGTGCCGGCGTTGTATTCGGCGAGGTTGTTGACGCCGTCGTTGTCGGGGTCTGCGTTATCGGCTCCGCTGCCATTGTTGGCGGAGTCGCCGAAGTTGGCGTAGCGCCATTTTTCGAGGGCGGTTAGAGGAGTCCAGACGAGGGTGACGCCGGTGGTGTTTTGCTGGAGGGTGAAGTTTCCGTAAGCGGCGGCGACACGGGCGGCGGGGTCGTTGGAAATGATGCCGAGGGTGAATGCGGCGGAAATGTTGGCGGCGGTGAGGAGCGGCCAGGATTGTGGAGTGGTCCAGAATGTGTCGGTGAGATTCACCAGGCTGCCTGCGGCATCGAGAATTACATCCACGGGGGCGGCGGTGGTGAGGTTTCCGCTGACGCTGATCTGGCCGATGCTGCCTGCGGCGGCGGAGTTGTCAGCGAGACCGGCTTGGAGACGACCGCCGGAGAAGGTGAGCGCGCCGGTGAAATCCAGGCTGCCCGCGGCGGGGGCGAGGTTGCCGGTGACGGTGGTGGGAGCGGAGACGGTGCCATTGCCGGCGAGCTTGCCGGAGACCCTGAGATTTCCCGGACCGGAAATGGCACCGGATAGATTGTGGGTGCTGGCGAGGTTGAGCGTGCCGGCGCTGATGGCGATGGGGCTGGTGAAGGTGTTGGTGCCGTCGAGGATGAGGGTGCCGGTGCCGGACTTGGTGATGGCCGCGCCGCCGTTGATTTGGGCGACGTTTTTCAGCGTGCCGCTTTGGAGGGTGAGGGTCGTGAGATCGACGATCGAGTTTCCGCGCAGGTCGAGGGTGGCACCGTTGAGATTGAGGGTGGCGGAGCCGGTGCCGGCGGTTTCGATGATGTTCTTGTAGGCGCTGACGGTGCCTCCGGTGAGGTTGAGGACGCCGACGGCATTGGTGGCCAGGCTGATGAGGCCGGGGTTTTCGCTGTCGCCATTGCCGAGGGTGACGGTGCCGCCGCCGAGGTTGATCTGGCTGGTGCGGGTGTAGGTGGTGTTTTGAGCGAGACCGACATCGAGGCTGATGATATCGAGCGTGCCTTGATTGAAGCTGAACGTGTCAGTGCGCGCGGTGGCGTTTGAGGAGGCTCCCATGCGGAGGGAATACAGCTTGATGTCGGCGTTGTGGCCGCTGACGTCGAAGGTGCCATAGCCATTGCCGTTGCCACCGTTGTCGGCGATGAAGAGATTCGAACCGGCGGTGCCGGAGCGATCGCGGATCGAGAGAGTGCCCGATCCATTATTGAAGAGGAAGGTGCCGATGCCGCGTCCGCCGCCGGTGGGCGAGGTGGTGGTGCCGATGGAAATGGATTCCACGCGCAGGCTGTTGGTGCCGGAGCCGAGGCGGAGGGTCTGGGTGGAGTTGCTGACCTGGTTGTTGCCGAGGTTGATGGAGTCAACATCGATGAGATTGCTGGTGGCGAGGGTGAGGGTGTTAGCACTTGCGGCGGTGCCGCCATTGTTGCCGAGGTTGAGGACGCCGCCGTCGCTGGGGTATTGGAGATTGAAGGTTTGAAGTCCTGATAGATCGACAGTAGTATTGACGCCGGAACCGGCGCTGGATTTGCCGAGCGAGAACTGGCCGGAATCGGCGATGACATTGAGGGTGCCGGAGCCGGTGACGGTGAGCTTGCTGGTGCTGCTCGAGGCGGAAGCGTAGGTGCCGATGAGGACGCTGCCATGGATGGTCAGGGATTTACCGCTGCCGATGGTGAGGGTGTTGGCGGTGGCGCTGTTGTTCTGGACGGTCAGGCCGATAGTGGTGGCGCTGGCGTTGGACAGATCGATGGCATTGAACGAGGTGCTGCCGGGAGTGGCACCGAGGATGAGGGTTTTCAGGGATGGATTGTCGGTGGTGTAGCGGAGGGTGCCGCCGTCGAGGGTGGTGTTGCCATTGTAGGAGCTGACGCCGCCGAGGCTGAGGGTGCCGCCGCCGTTTTTCAGGAGGGCTCCGGGGCCTTCGAGGCTGCCTGCCAGGGTGAGCGTGTTGGACGGGACGGTAATGGTGGTGAGGGAGTCGATGGTGACCGGGTTGGTGATCGAGTGGGCGACGTTGTTGGTTCCGGTGATGGCGGGAGCGGTGCCGGAGAGGTAGAGACGATCGCCGGTGAGGGCGACGGCTTGGCCGGTGAGTTGGAGTTTGTTGAAGAGGAAGGAGCCGAGGTTTTGCGAACTGCTGATCGAACCGGTGTTGTTGAAAACGATGGTCGTGGCGAAGGCGGTGACGGGTGCCGAGGGAGTCCAGGTGGCGGCGCTCCAGGTGCCGGCGCTGGCGGTGGTGAAGATGGTGGGCGTGGTGGCGGGCGTGACGGCGACTTCGGTGGAGTTCGGGCTGGTGATGCTGCCGTTCACGGCGACGACGACGTAATAGTAAGGCGTGCCGTTGGTGAGGCCGGTGTTGGTATAGGATGGTGAAAGCAGACCGGTGGCGACGTTGGTGTAGCCGCTGCCGCTGGTGGCGGAGCGTTTGAGGGTGTAGCTCCGGGCGTTGGGGACGGTGTTCCAGGTGAGCGTGGCGCTGCCGGTGGCCGGGAGTGCGGCGAGGCCGGTGGGAGCCGCGAGACTGGCGACGGGATCGGCGGTGGTTTCGTTAGCCGGCCCGCTTTCGATGCCGGCGGCGGTGGCGGTGACGATGTAGTAATAGGAAGTGCCGTTGGTGAGCGAGCTGTTGGTGAACGTGGTGGCGGCGGTGGTGCCTTGCGCGGTGTAGGGGCCGCCGGGAGTGGTGGCGCGCTTGACGGTGTAGCCGGTGGCACCGGCGGAAGCGGTCCACGAAAGAGCGACTGCGGCGTTTCCCGCGGATGCCGTTAGACCGGTGGGCGGGGCGAGCGTCTGGATGCCGGCTTGGGCAGAGTCGGCGCTTTCTCCAGCGGAGTTCGAGGCGGAGACCACGTAGAAATAGGCGCTGCCGGGAGCGGTGCTGTTGTCGAGGAACGTGGTACCGCTGATGTTGGAGAGCAGGGTTGTGTAGGGTCCGCCGCTGATGGAGCCGCGTTTCACGGCATAGCTGGTGGCCCCGGAAACGGTGTTCCATTGCAGGGTGATCTGGCCGTTGGCGGAAGTGACCGCGAGACCGCCGGGCGCGATGGTGGGCGTGGTGAAGGCGACGGAGTCCGGCGCCCACGAGCCGCCATTGGCGTTCGTGGCGAAGGCGCGGCAATAGTAGGTGGCTCCGGGTGTGAGTGAGGCGATGTTGCTGCTGAAGTTTCCGACAGGCAGCGTGCCGAGGGCGATGGTGTTCACCCAATTCGCGGGAGTGGTGCCGCCGTCGGTGGAGCCCCAATACAGGATCACGTTGGTGGATGCGCCGCCGGTGTAGTCGAGATTTCCATTCAAGGTGGCGGTGGTGCCGGTCATGGAGGTGGCGGGCCGGGTGGCGACCATGGCCGGGGAGTTGGCGGCGTAGGTGCTCACGAAAGACGCGTTGGCGAAGCTGGTGGGCGCGCTGATGGTCGAGCGGGTCGCCTGCAGCCAGGCGGCGGAGCGGGCGACGGAGGAGACGCGGACCTCGTCGAATTTCGCATTCAGATAGCGGCCGTTGTATTCGCGGGCGATGTTGAGGTCGGTGAGGTTGTTGCTGGCCTGGCCCGCGGCGGTGCCGAGCAAGGCACCATCCTGATAGAGAGCAAGGGCGTTGGAACCGCTGCCGGAAACGGTGTAGGCAACATGGGACCAGGAGCCGAGCGGCAGGGCGGCGGCGGGGCTGGAGAGGGTGCCGGACGAGTTGATTGCGGCGTTGATGGAGCGGTTGCTGGTGGCCTTAAAATGGGTGTATCCGGCGGCCCATGGATCGGAGGAAACGAGGCCGCCGCCATCGGTGCCGGGGGCGGCGGTGAGATTCACCCAGGCCTCGACGGTAACCTGCGGGGAGGTGCCGAGGTCGGGCAGGCTGACGTAGCCGCTGGTGCCGTTGAAGTTGTCCGCGCCGCCGACGATGCCGGCGGCGGTGCCTTGGTTGGTGGCGGATATGGCACGCGTGGCGGCACCGCCGCTGGTGGAACTGAGGTGCTGGCCGCTGGTTTCCCGAAGGTGGAAGACACCGAGGTAGCCGTTGCTCCAGGTGGAAGCGTTGGTGGTGTAGTCCGGGGCAACTCCGGGAAAATTGACGGCAAGCGCGTATTTCTCGGCGAGGTAATTGCCGACGCGCGCTTCCTCGGCGGTGCTGAGGGCGCGGTTGTAGATGATGACTTCGGCGACGTCGCCATCCCACGAGCGCGCGGCGATGCTGCGGTCTTTGCTGAGGCGGCTGGCTTCGACATTGCCGGAGGTGACTACGGAGACGATGCGGTAGCCGGAGCCAAGCGACGTGGCGGTGCCGTCCACCGTCGTGCCCATGAGGCGGGTGGTGCCGGTGCGGATGTTGGCGGAGGCATTGGTGGCGCTCCAGAGCGGTCCGCCGGTGCCGCGATGGAAGTGGTAGTTGTTGTCATCGCCTAACAGGAAATGAATGCCGGTGGTGGCAGTTTCCTTGACGACCCAGAAGACGGTGCGGATGTCGGTCATCTGCGGGAAGGAGAACCCGCTTTCGCCATCGGTGGAAAAACGCACGACCGGTTTGCCGTTGAGGACGTTGGTTTTGAAAACCGGCGTGCCGGAAAGCAGGGTCGCGTTGCGGGCGTTGGTGGAGGAATCGGTCCAGGTGTTGACCGTCGCGCCATCGGCGAGGCCGGTGATGGCGTCGGCCTTGAGCCACATGGCGAGATTGGCGATGGAATCAGGTGCGGCGGTGGCGGTAGCGGAGGGGTTTCCCCAGAACGCGCAGATCGTGGTGCCGGACGAGAAGGACGGAACCTGCACCCAGACGTAGGAGGTGCCGGATGGGTTCCAGGTATCGATTTCGTAGTTGAGCACGGTGGTGCCGGAGGCGTCGGTGAAGCGGAGGTCCGCGCCATTCGTGAAGGCGAACTGCGAGTAGGAGAAACCGGGAACCTGCGTGGCATCGAGGGCGATGAGGACCGGGAAGTTGGTTAGGGTTTCCGCCTGGGTGTATCCGGGGAAGGCGATGCGCGCGCCGCGGCTCCAGGCGTTCATCAGGCCGGAGTTCCAGAGGGTGGCATCGTTGCCCGGAATTGTGGCGCTGACAGGCGAGGAGTCGGGCCCGGGACCCGAGCCGTTCGAAGCGCTGATCACGTAGAAATATTGGACACCGGGAGTGGCGGTTTCATCGGTGAAGGAACCGGTTGTCAGGCCGGTCGCCAAAGTCGTGAACGGTCCGCTGGCGGAGGTGCCGCGCTTCACGCTGTAGGCAGCGGCACCGGAGACATTCCACGAGAGGAGAACTCCGTAGCTGTTGGGCGCGGCGGTGAGGCCGCCAGGGGCGAGCGGCGTGGTATTGACGGTGACTGTTTGCGTGAGCTTGAGGCCGCCGGCGTGGACGACGGGGCTGGTGGCGAGGTCGCGGATTTCGGAGTCGGTGAGCTTTCCGCGGAACAGGGCGAGGTCATCGATCCAGCCGTTGAAATCGCGGGTGAGGACGGTGGATTTGGCCGTGCCGCCGAAATAGAGCGGGCTGTCCTGTTTGAGCGCCCATGTGATGTTGCTGGCGGTGCCGACAGGCTGGCCATCGAGGAGCAGGGTGACGTTGCCGGTGTTGAGGGAGGTGCGGTCGAAACGGATCGCAACGTGACGCCATTCGCCGGCATTCACGCCGGTGGCGGTGAGGTTGATGTCCTGCGCGTTCGAGGCGCTGTAGTGGAGCAGGCGGATGGTTTGTTTCTGGGACTCGCAGTAAAGCTGGAGTTCGTCGCCATCGCCGCCGAAGCCGTCGCCGGTGCCGATGGTGAAGAGGAAGTCGTCATCGGCATAACTCGCGCGTTTGAACCAGGTGGCGAACGTCCAATCGCCGTTGGAGAGGTTGGCGTTGCCCTGATAGAGCTGGCGGGAGATTTTCGAGGAACCGACGCTGCCGTTGGTGAGGCGCAGTGATTTCGCGCTATGGCTGGCGATGGAGGCGGGGACCGACGCGTCGCTCAGGGCGGTGCCGGTGCCGATGGTGGCAACGGTGGATTTGCGGGCGTTTCCGGAGGCGTCGAGGGAGAGATCGGCTTGTTCGAAATCGTAGTGAAAGGCGAGGCGGGGATCGATGCCGACATCGGTGGCGGTGAAATCGAAAGCCGCGGAACCGCTGAAGTCCGCGGCGGGGGTGAAGCGGGCGGTGTGGCCGTCGGGAAGCATCGAGACGGTGCCGCTGGTGCCGGCGGCGACCTGGAAGCGGAGCTTGTTAGAGGGAGTTTCCTGATCGGAGACGCGGGGGGCGAGGTCCACATCGATCACGCCGGAGCCGGTGACGGGCGGGGAAGCGACGGCGGTGGGACGATCGTTGGTGGTGATGGTCCAGTCGTTGAAGTTGTAGTGGACCCTGCGGTTCGGGCCGAAGAGGGTGAGGTTGCCCTGGGGCGGCTGGAACATCCAGGGGTTGCCGAGGGTGGGCCATTGCAGGTAATCGACCGGATCGCCATCGATGCTGCCGGGCTGGCCGTAAGTGAGGGAGAGGATCTTGCCGTGGCGGTTGGTGTAGGTGAGGCGCGGTGCGGCGTCGTTGATGCCGGACTTGTCGGTGGTAGTGGTGACGAGGATATCGGCGCGGAAGGCGGCGAGGCGCTCGGCGGGCGTGGCCTGCGGGTATTCCGAGGGCGCGGCGGTTTCGACGATGCAGCCGAGTTTGCTGGCGGTCACGTTGAAACCGGGGCTGCCGGTGTAGTTCGAGAAGGCGTTTGTCAGATAGATGGAAACCAGCAGCTTGTTGTAGTGCAGGAAAATCCGGCCGGTGGTGTCGGACTCATCGGTGTAGGCGAGATAGCCGTTAGGAATCGTGCCCTTGACGTATTGATTCGGATAGGAACCGTCGTTGCCGGTCTGGCCGCTGGGCAGCGGGATGTTGTAAACGGCGAGCAGCGTGTCCTCGTGCTGGAGCGTGTCCTCGTAGATCGAGATGCCGCTGGTGGTGCCACGGTAGGTGGTGGGCGATTTGATGGTGATGACCGAGTCGCCGCCCGGCGCGTCATCCCAGGCGATGCCCCAGCGCTCGCCCTGATAGCCGTCCTGGATGACATCCGTGTCGAAATTATTGACCTTGAGACTGCCGTCCGGATTGAAGTCCACCTCCGCCTCGACCTGGCTCCACATCGCGTATCCGGGGGTCATCCACGTTTGCTTGAAGTAGGCGATCTCACGGCCGGAACAATAACGCTCGGCCACGCTGCGGCGGGTGTAGGAGGCAGTGCGGTCCGATGCCGCGGTCGTGATTTCGTCGGGAAATCCATGGTAATCCGGCATCGTGTATTGCGCCATGATGTCACCGTCCAGCAGACTGGTGGGATCCGGTCCGCCGAAGTGCAGCCACCATCCCAGCGTCGCCACGCCATTGTAGTCCTCCTGCGGTGACGAGACGCGGCCACGGGTGTTGGAGATGCAGGCGTAGCCGTTGAGCCAGGTGGGGGCGGAATCCGCCACGAGCCACTCATAAGCCATGCGTGCTTTCTGCCGGAGCGCGGGGTCGGGAGCGAAGTTCGCCAGCGTGTTGAACGGTCCGAGGTTGAAGGCGAGATATTGTCCGGCGTTGTGCTCCTCGCAGTTGTAGCGGGGGACGTTGCTGACGATGTGATCAATGAAGGCCTTGCCGCTGGGATCGCCTGTGCCGTTGGAGGCGTTCGAGTTCGCGGTGACTGCGGCCACGCCCCAGATTTCCGAGGCGAGGTAGCAACCGGTGGCACCCATCAAGCGCTGGTTCGGAGTGGCTCCGGCGTAGAGGTTCGCGCCGACGTATTCGGCCTGATACTTGTCTTTGAGCGCTTGGGAAAACGTATTGCCGTAGCGGTACCAGGCGTCCATCCCCGGCCAGAGCGAGAAGCCCGAGTTCGCGCCCTCGGCATCGGCATCGCCGACGGCGGCGCTGATGTAATTCATGCCGTTGGTGATATCGCCGCGGAGCAGGCGGGCCTGGCCGTACCAGAATCCGGTGCGGCCGATGCGGTGCGGGCCGGCACCGGTTTGGCCGACGTTGGGCGCGTGGGTGTTGAGGTAGTCGAGCAGCGTGTTGCTGCGGTCCGCGAAAGTATCGGCATGGGCCGGCGCAACCAGCAGTCCGATACAAGCGAGCGAGAGGCAAAGATTCTTCAAGGCTGGGTAACTTTCAATCGAACGAAACGCTTCGCGCCGGAGCCGGCGGGGACAGTCGCTTTGACGGTCTGAATCGTACCGTCGATGACCACTGATCCGGGACCGACCGAAGTCCACGGAGCCGCCAGCGTGTCGCTGTATTCCACGGAGAAAATCACGCCAGCGTCAAATGCTGTCTTGCTACGTGTGTAGGTGAATTCGAGGCCGGCGACGGTTTTCGCGAGAGTCCCGGGCCGTGTGGTCGCGGCGTTCGGGTTCTGGCCGGTCGCAAATTCGAGGAAGTTGGTTTCGCCGTCCTTGTTCGGATCGGCGGTGTCGGCGGCGGTGCCGCTGTTTAACAAGGTGCCGAAGTTTTCGTAGCGCCATGTCTGTTGCCCCGTCGCAACGGTGAGCACGACATCGTTTCCACTGCCGCCGGTGTAGCTGATGATCCAGTTGTATCCGCTCGCGCTGAACACGCTCCCCTCCGATTTTCCCGCAAAGGTGCCGCCGATGGCTCCGGCGCTTGTCTTGTTCAAGATCCTGAAGCTGCTGCCTGGGGCGAGCCCCGGTGCAGCGATGATGTCGAGATTTCCAGCGAGCGTGACGGAACCGCCGACGCTGAGGGTGTCGCCGGGGCGGACTTCGAGGCGGCCGCCGGATTGGACGTTCAGGCTTGAGGACGTTAGAGGCGCTCCCTGCGGGGCAAGGGAACCGCCGCTGACGGTGATGGGACTTGTGAGGGAGCCTGAGAGAATGAGCCGTCCGGCGCTGATGGCGGTGGCGGTGGTGTAGCTGCTGCTTCCGGAGAGCGTCCAGGTGCCGTTGCCGGTTTTGTTGACCGAATACGCGAGGGTGATGGAACCGCTGATCTCGCCGTCCCCATCGCCTTGCATGTTCACGGTATTGCTCGTGTCTCCGATGTTGCTTCGGACAGTCAGCTTGCCGGACGTGGAAACGAAGTTAAGGGCTCCATTGCGGGTGATGGTGCCACTGAGGGTGTTGTTGCCGCCGACGTTTTCGACCGTCGCACCGTTGGTGCCGGTGCCAAGGGTAAAGTTTTCCGCAACATTCAGGCTGGTTCCATCAAGCTGGAGCGTGGCACCGGTTTCGACCGTGGTGCCGCCCGCGGTGCTGCCGAGGGCGTTGTTGTGCCGGATCCTCAAAGTGCCCTCGCTGACGGTCGTCACGCCCGCGTAACTGCTGGAACCGGAGAGAATCCAGGTGCCCAAGCCGGTCTTGCTCAAGGCCGGCGTGTTGGTGTTGCTGAGCGATCCGCTGAAGGTGTTGTTGCCGGTGGACGTGCCGCTGAGGTCAAGGAGGCGGCCGCTCGCGGCGGCGGAGACGTTGCCAGCCACCGTCAGGCCGCCGCCGTCGCTGACGATGCGCGTGTTGCCGTTGCCCATCGTCATCGAAAACGTGCCGTTGATCCGGTTGTTTCCGGCCACGTTGCGGACGACGCCATTGACGCCGCTGGTCTGGAAGGTGATGCCGCTCGCGAGCGTGATGTCGCTGGTGCTGCCGTCGAGTTCCAGCCACTTGTCGGCGGTGGCATTGATCGTCACCGATTTGGTTCCCGAGCCAAGCCCGCCTGAGTTTTTGATCCGCAGGACACCATCGGAAATGCCAACACTCCCGGTGAATGTGTTGCTGCCAGCGAGCGTGATGGTTCCGGAGCCTTGCTTGGTCAGGTTGCCCGTGCTGATGCTGTTCGCGATCACGCCGTTGAAGGTCGAACTGCCGTTGTTCACGCCAATGGTGAAGTTGGTGTAACTCGCACCGCTGTATCCGGTCTTGATCGTGCCCGAGCCACTGATGCCATCGACCCGCACGTTGGCCTCGACCCCGTCGAAAACAGCTCCGGTGGCGACGTTCAGATCGGACAGGTTGTTGGTCCAGACCTCGTTCGCACTGGAGCCTGCGGTGAAGGTGCCGCCTTGCACGTCGATGAGCGCGCCGGAAGCGAGGGCAAAGGTGGCGGCGCTGGCGCCCCAATAGGCTTTGTTGGCTCCGGATTTC
This sequence comes from uncultured Verrucomicrobiae bacterium, assembly GCA_963751395.1. GTDB lineage: Bacteria > Verrucomicrobiota > Verrucomicrobiia > Chthoniobacterales > Chthoniobacteraceae > CAVVUC01. The sequence continues at coordinate 70,302 of CAVVUC010000004.1, forward strand.
CGCAGCGTGCCCGTGCCGGAGAAGGTGACAGCGGCGTAATTCATGGCGCTGGCACCGGCCTCCAGATCAAGCACCGCGCCGGAGGAAATCGCGAACGCGCTGCCGGCGTAGGTGCCCTGCAGGGTCAGCGTGCCGGAGGTCACGGAGGTCGTGCCGGTGTAGGTGTTGCTGTTGGACAGGATCAATCGGCCCGGGCTGGTTTTTGTCATTCCTTCCGTGCCGGAGAGCGGCACCGCAATGGTCGCCGTTTTTCCAGACGCGACCGAGATGGCCGGCGCGCCACTCGTGCCGTCGAGGGTCAGCGACTGGCCTTGGAGCGTGTAGGTGCCGTTGCTGAAATTCAGGCTGCCCAGAGTGCGCCCGGCTGTATCGACTGTGATGACGCCGCCGCCGGCCTGGCTGAAGGTCGCGCTCTTGCCGGTGCCATCGGCGATGATGAAGCTCTGCCAGTTGTCCACGTCGCTCCAGTTGCCGCCCGAACTATCGGTCCAAGTTCCATTGCCTGCGGGCGGCAGCGGACGCGCGCTGACCTCGTCGCACGGCTGGCTTTCGCCGCCGCCCGCCACCAGCGCCGTGGCGACGTAGTAATAAACGGTGCCGTTGACGACCGTGGTGTCGGTGAAAGTGATTCCGGTCGGGCTGCCAACCGTGCTGTAAGGCCCGCCGGAAACGGTGGCGCGTTTGACGTTATACCCGGTGGCCTCGGGATTGGCCGTCCACGAGAGAATCACTGCGGCGTTGCTTCCGGTCGCGGTCAACCCGGCGGGTGCCTCGGTCACGCCGGTGGTCGCGCTGCCCACGTTGGTGTAGGCGGAATACCCCACGGCGTTGCCGACACGGATGCGATAGTAAAAGGTCGTGTTCGCCGGAAGGTTGCCGTCGAGGCAGCTCGTGACACCCGGTGCCAGGGTGGCGATTTCCGCGAATCCGGTGGTGGGAGAAAGCGAACGCTCGATTCTGAGGTCCGTCTCGTTCACGGAAACATGGTTCCACGTGAGCAGGATCGCGCTCGTCGAGGCCAGCGTTACGGCAAAGTTGGCAGGCACATCGGGCACGGACTCACCCACGATCAGGCTGCCGTTTCCGGTGATGTTGCTGGCCAGATTGGCAGCGGTGTAAGTGTTGGCCGGTTGTTGCACGCCGTTGATGTAAAGACGCGCGACGGTTTCGGTGGCACCCGTGACGAGATCCAGCTTGCCGGTGCCGTTGAGATACACGAAGGCTTGCCGGCCAAGTGCGACGGTGGTGTTTTGCACGCTGCATGTCGCGCCGGTGGCGACGGTGATGTTGCCCGGGCCGAACCTGCTGGTGCCGGTGCCGGTTCGCAGGAGTCCGGCGCTGACAACCGTGCCGCCGGTGTAGGTGTTGATACCGGTCATCTCAAGTGTGCCGGACTGGTTCTTGGTGAAACCGAAACTGCCGCCGCTCTCGCCGATGACGCTCCGGATGACGCCGATCCGGCCGGTGTCCACGGCGATGGTGGTGCTGCCGCTGAGAGTGATGTCGCCGGTAAGCGTGGCATCGACGGTGGCGATGCGAAGCTGTCCGTAGGAAGGTTCGCCGATCGAGCCGCCGAACAAACGAAAGCGGCTGGCCAGCGTTCCGCCGCCGCTGAGCATCATGCTCGTGTTCGCATCAAGCTGAATGGTGGAGCCTGCCGCCGGGTATCCTGTTGAGTTGAGGAGGGAAATTTTCCCGCTGCCGGTGGCGACTTCGAGCGTGCCGTTGAACCCCGTGTAAGTGCCCGTGAGTGCGGTGGTCTGGCTGCCGCTGCCGGTGGCGATTTTCCAGCGTCCGGCTCCGCTGACATTCTGGCTCCAAGTCGTGTTCCCTGCGTTCATGAAAAGCGTGCCGAACAAATTTTCGTTGTTCGAATCGGCGAGGATGGTGACCGCGCCGGGCAGGCTCGTCGGGCTGTTTATTTGCAAAGTGCCGCGCTCAATGGTGGTGCCGCCGGTGTAGGTGCCGGTGCCTGTGAGCACCCAGGTGCCGTCGCCGCTTTTGAGCAGGCTGGTTCGACCGGAGATGGCGTTTTGGTCGGTCAGGCCGATGGCAAAAAAGTTGGCGCCCGTGTTGCTCCCGGTGAGGGTGAGCGTGCGGTTGCCGGGGCTGTTGTAGAGATCGGTGTTGGCACCGGAGTGGGTGAAGCTGACGGTGGCGGATGGATTGCTGCCGGAGGCGTCAATGGCGCCGCCCTCGGTGCCGATGCGGATCTGGCGGTTGGTGCTCTGGGCGGTGGAGCCGGTGTATTGCAAGGTGCCGCCACGGAAGAGCAGGCCGATGTTGCCGCTGGCTTCGCTTCCCGACGCGCGGTTTCCGAGGCTGCCTGCCACGCCGTAGTTGCTGAGGGTGGAAGCGTTGAGAATGCCGCCGCCGAGGGTCGTGATGCCGCTGTATTGGGCGGGGTAGTTGATGTCCAGAACGCCGCTGTTGACCACGACGTTGCCGGTGTTGCCGGGGCCGCAGGTGTTGAAGGTGACATTGCCGTTGAAGGTGGCGGTCTGGCCGTTCAAGTTGAACGCAAGGATCGAATTGCTGGTGCAGGTCTGGTTGAACTCGATGGCCGCGCCGGGGTCGGCAGTCACGGCGACGTTGCCGGTGAGATAGAAATTGGCCACATTGCCGATGAACTTCACCGTGCCCGCCAGAGCCTCGATCGCACCGAAGCCGCCGTGTGTCGCTGAGTTGTAGCTGGCGATGTCCACCGAGTAAGAAAGGGGGCCGGCCGGAGTGGTGGCCGAGAAAAACGCCTCCGCACCCGGAATCCACGCTTGCGTGGCCATCGTGCCGCCCAGTGCGGCGGCCCAGGAAGTGGTGAGCCATGTGTAAGTGCCACTATTGACCACCGAGCCGGCCGTCGTTCCGTTCGGATCGAAATAAAACTGGTTCGGCACCATGTTGATCCGCACCACCCCGGTTCCCGTCAGAGCGGGAGTGCCATCGTCGGTCACGCTGAAGGTGATGTCGTAATACGGCGTGGTGACGGCATCGAACTGTCCGGCCACGGCAACGGTCACATTGCCGGTGTCGGCATTGATGGCGAAAAGATTCGCGCCGCTGCCACCAACGATGGCGTAGTTGCCGAGCGAATCCTGCTGGTTCACTTCCACGACCGGCAACTGCCCGACCACCGCGCCGGCGGAGGCCGCTTCGGAAACCTTGAGCGAACCGCTGGGACGAGGCGCGTAGTTCTGGTAGAACGGCGCGAGATACAGGCCGGGGATCACCCGGCGGGTAAAGCCCGGCCCGCTCCAGGCCACCGCCGCATGGTCGCCGCCTGTCTCCTCTTTATGGCGGACTTCGATGTAATAGGGCTGGCCCGCGGTGAGCGTGACCGTCGATGAAGCCTGCGACGCGTTTTGATCCCACGCATACTGGCCCGAGTAGGTGCTCACCGAGGCGATGACCGGCGTGCTGGTTTGCGCCGTGCCGGAGCCGAGGATCAACTGTGAGGCGTTATCCGAAGCGACCCAGAACTGGTAGCTGCCGGTCGTCGGCGGAATCACGTAACCGCGGATGGTGCTGCCGTAGTTGTCGCCGTAGCCGCCGCCATCGAATGCGGTGAGATAGACTTCCTCGTCCGGTGCGTTCGGGAAATTCGGGCTGGCGGTCAGATTCGCGACGGCGCTGCCGGTGATGTTTAAGAAAAAGGTCCGGTAAATCCCGCCGGGAGTCCCTGTGAAATTGGACGGCAAAGTGCGAATGAGGATGTTCACCGTGCGCGTCGTCGAATACAGCGGCGTGGTTTTTTGGTCCTTCGCCTGAATGACAAGGCTGACCGTGGTGTCGGTGGAAACCACCGGCGGGTTGGCAATGGAAATCCAGCCCGTGCCCGCGTCGATGGCGAAATAGCCGGCGTCGTTGCCCGAGGCGATCAAGTAACTCGGGAAATCGAACCGGTCGGAATCGGTGCCCGATACTTGCAGCACATTCGTCCCGGCCGCCGTGTTTTCAATGATCGTGGTATCTGTTCCCGAGGTGATCACAGGCGCTTCGTTCACATCCGTCACGGTCACCACGACCCGGACCGTTTCGCTGGCGGAAGTGCCGGGGTTGGTGATGGTGACGAAGAGTTCGAGCAGGGCGGGATCGTCGTAGCGGGTGGAAAAGGTCTCGTAATTGAGCGCGGTGGAGCTGGCCACGGTGAGGCTGCCGGTGGAGGCGTTGAGGGCGAGCGCGCTGCCGGTGTTGCCGCTGGCGATGGTGTAGGTGAGCGGGCTGCCGGTCACCGTGCGCGGGGTGATGGTGCCGAGGACGGTGCCATTGGCGCTGTGTTCGGCGATGGAGAAGGCCTGGTGGGTTTCGCCGTTGGTGACGGTGCCGGTAATCGAGTAGGAACCGATGCTGCCGTAGTTCGAGTAGCCGGTGAGGTTCGCCGGATCGCCATAGCCGGTTCCGGTGACGGTGAAGAGATATTCGCCGGCGGCCAGGGTGGTGGCGATGTTCGCGCTGAGCGTGCTGCTGACATTGGCGGTGGCGACGACCGTGCCGGTGGAGGCATTGATGACTTGGGCGAGGATGTCGAGGTTCGAGCCGGGCGCGGAGGTGGTGACCGTGAGGTTGATCGCACCGCCGGTGGTCTTGAAGCGGAAGGCGTCCACATCGCCGGTGTTTTCGATGATGCCCTCCTGATCGGTGACGGTGAAACCGGGGGCGATCCACAGGTAGCGGGCGGTGGCCAGCGTGCTGCCGCAATCATCGGGGCGGAAATCGACGCCGTTCTGGTTGGTGATGGTGGTGAGGTCGGTACTGGTTCGGGCGGGTGGCCTGATAGTAATCGCCGCGCGACCAGTGCTTCAGGTTTCTCCCATAGCCGGACCCCATGATCGGCGCCCAGGCCGTGACTCCGCTGCCCTGACCGCCGTAGTATTCATTGCTGCCCTGGCCGTGGTGATAAAGCCCGAGCGTGTGCCCGACTTCGTGCGAAATCACGGTCACCGCGCTGTCGCCGGTGTAATTCATGGCCCAGCAGACCGGATCGCCGCCCCAGTTGTAGGATCCTACATAGGCGATGCCGCCGGCCTTGTACCAGTTGTTCGGGGTGACGATGCAGCGGATGCGCCGCCCCTGTGTCGCGTTGTCGTAAACTTTGGAGTCCGTGGTGACGTTGATGTTGAAAGGGAGATAGTCTTCGCTGACACGAATCCAGATGTCGCGGATGGTGGAGTTGCCGAGGCCGGAAGGGGCGGCATCGCCTTTGTAAGACCAGGTGTTGTAAGGCGCCTTCGCGCCATCGAAGTCGAGATAGATGACACCGGGTGCGCCGGGCAGGCTTTGGAGCGGAATGACAGCCTGATACGAGGGAATCGGCACGGTGCTCGGGTGGTCCTGCGGCATTTCCTGGGGATACTCCGGCGTCGGCAAGAACTTCACGCACACCACCTCGCCGATCGGCACCTCCTTGAGAATGGGATCGCCGTTCTGGCCTTCGGGCAGGACTTTCCACGCGGTTTCCTGATCATCGAAAATGACATGGCCCACGATCTTTCCGGCGACGCCGGGGAAATCCTGACGCCGGAAAAAGATCGAACCCGCCGCGGGTTCGGCGATGCGGCCCGATACCGAGACCACGCCTTTGGCATCGCGTTCCACCGTGGCGTCAGCGCAGCGAACGGTGCGGCCATCGGGCAATTTGAAAGCGACCTGCTTGCCGCTGACGATGCGATCGAGGAAATCGAGCGGCAGATCGGCTTTGCGCGGTGGGCCCGGAAGTTGCGCGGAATGCTGCATCGGGCCATGCGCCGGGTGGTCGCCGCCGAGGTCTTGGGCCGTTGCCGCCACCGGTCGCAGCTCCGATTTCAGGTCATGGGACGCGGCTGATCCGGGCGTCACTTCCGGTGCTTGCGCGTCAATCGTTGCAGTCGTTGCGTGCTTCGCGCTGCCGGCAGAAAATTGCCAGACGATTGCAGCGACGATGCCGATGCAGGCCAGGAGAAGTGCGATTCTGAGGAGTTTCATGATTGGAATGAGGGGCTGGATGTTGAGGAAAATGTTTTCAATGAAAACAGACGTCTTACTTATAATGCATCAAGGCCCATCTGGCTCTGACATGTTCATGTCGCGCTGAATGCAAATGGATCAAGGCGGCGTGGGCCCGAAGACCTCGTTCGCCAACTCCAGATTTCCGTCATCGCTGAAACTGGAACTGTCCACAAGCACCTTCGGCACCTTGCATAGAGATCGAGTTATTCCGGGAGAAGTTAGCAAGAAACATTCGTGCTTTGAACTTGCCGCGCTCGATGGAAACTCCGCAGATGGGAATTTCCTCCATGACCGCATGGGAGCGGAGTCACAAATCACACACCCGTTGCCGTCGGTTCCCAGATGAACTTGTGCATCTGGAGTTGAAAGCGGACATCGAGTTTGTCGGCGATGATCCACTCGACGATCTGCACGGGTTCGATCTTACCGAAGACCGGGGAAAACAAGACAGTGCCGCAGCGCGAGGGGAGCGTGAACTTTTGAACCTGCTCGCGCGACCATTCGTAATCCTCGCGGGAACCGATCACGAACTTCACTTCGTCGCGTTTCGTGAGGTGCCCGATGTTCGCGAAAAGATTGCGCGCGCACTCACCGCTCGACGGCGTTTTCAAATCCATGATCCGATGCACGCGGGGGTCGATGGGTGAGATGTCGTGCGCGCCGCTGGTTTCGATGAGCACGGTGCGCCCGGCGTCGCAGAGAGCGGTCATGAGATGCAACACGCTTTTCTGGAGCAACGGTTCGCCGCCGGTGATTTCGACGAGCGGACAGTCGAACGCGAGCGTCTCGCGCAGCACATCGGCGAGCAGTCGTTTTTCGCCTTTGTAAAAGGCGTATTCGGTGTCGCAGTAAGTGCAGCGCAGGTCGCAGAACGTCAGCCGCACGAACACGCACCGCAGCCCCGCCCACGAACTCTCTCCCTGGATTGATTCGTAGATCTCGTTGATCGTCAGTGTCTGCGGCTGGTCAGTCATTGCGGCGTGACTATGGCGCGATGCGAACGCTTTTTCCACCTCTCTGATCGCGGCAGGGCGGGAGTTGTGCGCGCCCCGCCTTGTGGGTTTGCTACGACCGCCTTTTGCGAAAGCGGACCAGAAGAACAGCGCCCATGGTGACAGAAACCCAGACAGGTGTCTCAGGGCTATTGCCAAGAAACGGCCAACACTGACGCCCGCCGATTTTGACACACTTTGCGCGGCTGCGAGGGATTGCAGCAAGAACGGCGAGCAACTTGTGGATTATGTCCGCTTCCTCTCGCTCTGCGGGGCGCGCTTGTCTGTGAATCTGCGCTTCCTATCTGCATTGTGAACGGATGAAGCCAGGATTCAGGTTCAGGTTCGTTCCGAAGTCCAAACGAGCGGCAAGTGAGCGGGTGCGGTGCGCGCCCGCCTCTGCCTTTGGATCAAGCAGTTGGGATTCGCGAACAAAGACAAAACAGCCGAACCCTTTCGAGTCCGGCTGTCTTGGTTCAGTGAATTAGCTTTGAGCTAACTGTGCTGGCTTAGTAGTCCATGCCGCCCATACCGCCCATGCCGCCACCGCCAGGAGGCATCGCAGGAGCCTTTATCCTTCTCAGGAAGTCTCGGTGACGATGGCTTCGGTGGTGAGGAGCAGGCCGGAGATCGACGCGGCGTTTTGCAACGCGCTGCGGGTCACCTTGGTCGGGTCAACGACGCCGGCTTTCACGAGGTCTTCGTATTCGCCAGTGGCGACGTTGTAGCCTTCGTTGCCCTTGCGCTTCTTGACTTCCTGCACGATGAGCGCGCCTTCCTGGCCCGCGTTGTCGGCGAGCTGGCGGAGCGGCTCTTCGATCGCGCGACGCACGATGTGCGACGCCGATCTTCTCGTCGCCTTCGAGCGCGAGGGGTCGAGCGCCTTCTGCGCACGGATGAGCGCAACACCGCCGCCGGGGACGATGCCTTCCTCGACCGCCGCACGGGTGGCGTGGAGCGCGTCTTCGACGCGGGCTTTCTTCTCCTTCATCTCGGTCTCGGTCGCTGCGCCGACATTGATGACGGCGACACCGCCGGCGAGCTTCGCGAGGCGCTCCTGGAGCTTCTCGCGATCGTAATCGCTGGTGGTCTCCTCGATCTGACGGCGGATCTGGCCAACGCGGCCCTGGATGTCGGCGGGCTTGCCGCTGCCTTCGACGATGGTGGTGTTTTCCTTGTCGACGGTGATGCGCTTGGCTTTGCCGAGGTCTTCGATGGTGATGTTCTCGAGCTTGATGCCGAGGTCTTCGGTGATGCAACGGCCACCGGTGAGCACGGCGATGTCTTCGAGCATGGCCTTGCGGCGGTCGCCGAAGCCGGGAGCCTTGACGGCTGCGACCTGGAGCGTGCCACGGAGCTTGTTCACGACGAGGGTCGCGAGCGCTTCGCCTTCGACGTCTTCGGCGATGATGAGGAGCGGACGGCCGCTCTTGGCGACTTTCTCGAGCACGGGCAGCAGGTCCTTCAGGTTGCTGATCTTCTTCTCGTAGATGAGGATGTAGGCGTTCTCAAGCGCGACTTCCATCGCTTCGGCGTTGGTGACGAAGTAGGGCGAGAGATAGCCCTTGTCGAACTGCATGCCTTCGACGACGTCGAGGGTGGTTTCGATCGACTTGGCTTCCTCGACGGTGATCGTGCCGTCCTTGCCCACCTTGTCCATCGCGTCGGCGATGATCTCGCCGATCGTGGTGTCCCAGTTGGCGGAAACGGTCGCGACCTGCGCGATCTCGGTGCGGTCCTTGACCTTCTTCGAGATCTTCGCGAGTTCGTCGGCGATCGCCTCGACGGCCTTGTTGATGCCGCGCTGGAGCGAGGTCGGGTTCGCGCCGGCGGTCACGTTCTTGAGGCCTTCGCGATAGATCGACTCGGCGAGCACGGTCGCCGTGGTGGTGCCGTCGCCGGCGATGTCGCTGGTCTTGCTCGCGACTTCGCGAACGAGCTGCGCGCCCATGTTCTCATACGGATCCTCGAGCTCGATTTCCTTGGCGACGGTGACGCCGTCCTTGGTGATCGTCGGGCTGCCGAATTTCTTGTCGAGAATGACGTTGCGGCCGACTGGCCCGAGGGTCGCCTTGACGGCACGCGCCAGTTTCTCGACACCGCGAAGCAATGCGTGCCGCGCGCTTTCGTCGAATTGGAGTTGTTTAGCTGCCATATGTTATGTTAGTTAGGTTAGTTGGTTAGGTTGAGTGTTGGGATTAGCCGATGATGCCGAGGATGTCGTCCTCGCGCATGATGAGGTAGTTATCGCCGTCGATTTTGATTTCGGTTCCGCCGTATTTGCGTGATGAGCACCTTGTCGCCTTTCTTCACGGTGAACTCGATTTTCTTGCCGCTCTCATCGAGCTTGCCGGTGCCGAGGGCGACGACTTCGCCTTCCTGCGGCTTTTCCTTGGCGGTATCGGGAATGATGATGCCGCCCTTTTTTACTTCTTTCTCCTCGAGCGGCTTCACAAGAACCCGATCGCCGAGAGGTCTGACATTAACTGCCATGTGCTTGTTTTCTCCTGTTTTGTTGTTTGGTTTATGAGACGCCGACACCCAGCTTTGAGTTATTCGCGGCCAGGTATCGACGATAGTTGATTGACTTACTTCTTCTTGTCCTCGTCCACGACTTCGAACTCCGCATCGACCACGTCGCCTTCGGCCTTCTTGGGACCTTCAGCGGCTTCCTCATGTTGCGGGCCTGGCTGTGGACCTGCCGCTCCGGCGCTTGCAGCGGCCTGTTTGTAGAGGTCTTCGCTGACGCTCTGGAATTTGTTCTGCAGGTCGTCGTAGGCGGACTTGATCGCGTCGGCGTCGTTCGCCCTTGAGCGCCTCGCGGACCGCGGCGATCGCCTCCTCGATTCGGTCTTCTTGTCGGCCGGTGACCTTGTCGCCCAGCTCCTTGAGCTGCTTCTCGCACTGGTAGGCGAGGTTGTCGGCGTTGTTGCGGATCTCGATGGCTTCCTTGGCCTTCTTGTCTTCCTCGGCGTGTGCCTCCGCTTCGCTCTGCATCTTCTCGACTTCGTCCTTGCTCAGGCCGCTTGAGCCGGTGATGGAGATTTTCTGCTCCTTGCCGGTGCCGAGATCCTTGGCCGAGACGTGCAGGATGCCGTTGGCGTCGATGTCGAAGGTGACTTCGATCTGCGGCACGCCACGCGGGGCCGGCGGGATGCCGTCGAGGTGGAAGGTGCCGAGGTTCTTGTTGTCGCGCGACAGCGGGCGCTCGCCTTGAAGCACCTTGATTTCCACGCCCGGCTGGTTGTCGCTGTAGGTGGAAAAGATCTGCGACTTGCGAGTCGGGATCGTGGTGTTGCGCGGGATCATCGGCGTGGCGACGCCGCCGGCGGTTTCGATCGCGAGCGTGAGCGGCGTCACGTCGAGCAGGAGCACGTCCTTCACGTCGCCCTTGAGCACGCCGCCCTGGATCGCGGCGCCGATGGCGACGACTTCATCCGGGTTCACGCCTTTGTGCGGCTCTTTGCCGACGAGCTTGCGTGCGGTGTCGATCACCTTGGGCATGCGGGTCATGCCGCCGACGAGCACCAGTTCGTCGATGTCTTTCTCGCGAGAGCTTCGCGTCCTTCAGGCACGCTTTCACCGGCCCGATCGTGCGCTCGAACAGATCGTCGCAGAGTTGCTCCAGCTTCGCGCGGGTGAGCTTTTTCTGGATGTGCTTCGGCCCGGTCTGGTCGGCGGTGACGAACGGAAGGTTGATCTCGTATTCCTGCGTGGAGGAGAGCGCGATCTTCGCCTTCTCGGCCTCTTCCTTGATGCGCTGGACGGCGTCGGGCTGCTTGCTGAGGTCGATGCCGGAGTCCTGTCTTGAACTCGTCGATGATCCAATCCATGATGCGCGTGTCCCAGTCGTCGCCGCCAAGGTGCGTGTCGCCGTTGGTCGCTTTCACTTCGAACACGCCGTCGCCGATCTCAAGCACGGAGATGTCGAACGTGCCGCCGCCAAGATCGTAAACCGCGATTTTCTCGTCCTTCTTCTTGTCGAGACCGTAAGCGAGCGAAGCCGCAGTCGGCTCGTTGATGATGCGGAGCACTTCCAGACCGGCAATCTTGCCAGGCGTCCTTGGTCGCGTTGCGCTGCGAGTCGTTGAAATAAGCGGGAACGGTAATGACGGCCTGCGTGATCTTCTCGCCGAGCTTGGCTTCCGCGTCGGCCTTGAGCTTCGCGAGAATCATCGCGGAGATTTCCGGCGGAGAGAAAGTCTTCTTCTCGCCGCCGACCTCGACCTGGACGTGCGCGTCGCCATTCGCAGCCTTGACGACTTTGTAGGGCACGCGGTGCTCCTCTTCATGGACCTCGTCGAACTTGCGGCCCATGAAACGTTTGATCGAGAAAACCGTGTTTGCGGGGTTCGTAACGGCCTGCCGCTTTGCCGCCTGCCCGACGATGCGCTCGCCGGTCTTGGTAAATGCCACGACAGAGGGCGTGGTGCGCGCGCCTTCGGAGTTTTCGAGAACAACCGGCTCGCCGCCTTCCATGACGGACATGCAGGAGTTGGTCGTTCCCAAGTCGATACCTAAAATTTTAGCCATAATGTTGTGTAGTGATGCCTTTCCACAATCCGCTTAGCAGATGATGTTCCCAAGCTTGCTGATTCACTAAGTCGCTTTTCAACAGTTACTTGCAATAGTGTTCAATTTTTCACATTCGGGACATTATGGCGCTGTGTCACAGTTCGCCATCGCCAATCGAGACACGGAGTCGCTCCTGCGAGTTCAACTCAATCCCATCTTACTTCTTGAAGTCAGCCGATCTTCGCAGCAATGTCCTGCACTTCAATTGCGAACGGATGGGTGACAGAGCGGTCGATTGTGCACGCCTGGAAAGCGTGTGTACCCAAAAGGTACCGGGGGTTCGAATCCCCCCCCATCCGCCATTCCCGGCTGGCTGGCCGGAACAACAGACCGAGCCCTGCATAAAAAGCGCACGATTCGTTTTTTCCTTTCCTGATTTCCTGATTTCCAGATTCACTCCCTGAATGGCTGGAATCGTCATCAAACCTCGCGCCCGCATCTTGCACGGTCACGATTGGGTTTACACAAGCGAGATTCTCAAAGCGTTCGGCAACCCCGCCGACGGGGATGTCGTTTCATTGAAAGACGGAAAGGACCGGCTGCTCGGAAGCGCGATCTTCAATTCCAAATCGCAAATCGTCGCGCGGCGTTTCTCCCGGCAGCGGCAGGATCTCGACTTCGACTTTTTCAAACGCCGCATCGCGCAGGCCATCGAGTACCGAAAGCGCCGCAACGTGAACCCCGCCTGCTGCCGGCTGGTCTGGAGCGAGAGCGACGGCCTGCCCGGCCTGATCGTCGATCGCTACGGCGATACGCTGGTCGTGCAGACATTGACGCTTGCGATGGATCAACGAAAAGCTCTCATCGTCGAGTCACTGCGGGAAACGGCGCTACCTCGGACGATCATCGAGCGCAACGACGCGCCGATCCGGCGCGCGGAGGGGATGGAATTGCTGACCGGCGTTTTGCTCGGCGAGGCGAGGACGATTGATCTCGAAATTCTCGGGCTCCAGTTTCAAATCGATCCGCTGCGCGGACAGAAGACCGGTTTTTACCTGGACCAGATCGAGAACTACCGCGAAGTCGCGCAATGGGCCTCGGGTCGCCGCGTGCTCGATGTGTTCGCCAATCAAGCCGCGTTCGGGCTTGCCTGCGCGAAAGCCGGCGCGCGAGAAGTCACCACCGTCGAGATCAGCGCCGACGCCGTTGCTCAGATCAAAGCGAACGCCGCCCGCAACGGAATCGCGCTCACCGCGATCGAGGCAAACGCCTTCGATTTTCTGAAAGACGCCGGGTGCCAAAACCCGCAATACGACCTCATCATCCTCGACCCGCCGTCGTTCACGAAATCGAAGGACAAACTCCACGACGCGATGCGCGGCTACAAGGAGATCCACCTGCGCGCCCTCAAACTGCTCGCGCCCGACGGCCTGCTCGCCACGTTCTCCTGCTCGCATCACGTGAGCGGCGAGTTGTTCAAGGAAATGCTCGCCGAGGCGCTCGTCGATGCGAAGAAATCCGCGCGTCAACTCAAGACCCTCCAGCAGGCTCCCGATCACCCGATCCTGCTGAACCTCCCCGAAACCGAATACCTTAAGGGTTGTCTGATCGAACTCGCTCCGGGGCGGTAGTTCGGCGGGTTGCCCCCAACCATCGCAGCCACGGCCAACGGACGCTCTTCCGTTGGGATGTCATTTTTCCGGACAAATCTTGAAGAAATAAGGAGGACGCACCTGCCCCAATTCGATAAAAGTATGCCCAATTCTTGAGAAAGAATTACCAACAAAACGGCCAAGACGCCCTCGGGCGCTTGCCCCCCAATAAAAAATAAAATTAGAAAGACAATCGCAATGAAAAATACAATCAAAGCGCTCACATTGGCCCTGATGGGCCTGGCAGTCTTCGCTCCTGCGGCAATCGCCGACTGGAACCCGGGTGATCCCTCCAAGATGCACTGGCCCCAATTGCCGGACTTGACCCCCACGGGCATGGATGTCCTGGCGACTCGGCAGCCCACAGTCATTGGGAACGGCTTTAAGATCCTGGCTGACGATTGGGCATGCACCGAGACCGGCCCGGTCAGCGACATCCACATTTGGGGTTCGTGGGCAGAAGACATACTGCCGAGCGGGAGTCCGAATAGTGTAGTCTTCAAGCTCAGCATCCACAGCGACATCCCGGCCGGAACACTCACCCCTTACAGCCAACCTGGCGCGGAGTTGTGGTCGGCAACCTTTACTCCCGGCTCATTCACTGTTCGTCCGTATGCAACAGGAGTCACCGAGTTGTTCTATGACCCCAACATCGGCCAGATTATCGGCTCTGACAGCGTTGTCTGGCAGTATAACTTCACAAATCTGCCCAATCCCTATATCCAGCAGCAAGGCACCATCTACTGGCTCGATGTGCAGGCACTACCCCAGGGGGATGCGTACTTTGGATGGAAAACGACCAATCCATTAGAGACGGACCACTTCCTCGACGACGCAGTTTTCGCCGATACTGCCGGTTTCAACGGTGCGCTGGTCACGCCTTGGGCTCCGATGGTCTATCCGTCCGGTCATCCCTATGCCGGCCAAAGCATCGATCTGGCCTTCGTGATCACCCCCGAACCCGGTTCGATTGCCTTGCTGGCGACCGGAGCCGGCGTGATCGGCTTAAGGCTCATCCGCCGGAAACGCGCCTAAGCAGTTCCATCGGAAGCGCCTCGATCGCTTCGTCCCCTCATCGGCAGGGCGAGCCATACGGCTCGCCCTGCCGCTTTTTTTTCGCGTTCGCCCAAGCGCAGAAGCCCGCTCATTCAACCCTTCGCCGCAGCGGCCCGGTATTCGTGGGGGGACTGGCCGCAGGCGCGGGTGAAGCTTTCGTAAAAGCAGCTCATCGAGCCAAACCCCGTTTCCATGGCCACATCGATCACCTTCCGGTTCGTGGTTGTTAGGAGCCAGCATGCGTGTGAGATGCGATAACGGTTGAGGATCTTATGCATGCTCACCCCAAACGTCCTGGAAAACAGGCGTATCGCGTATTGGGCGTTGAGGTTTGCCGCACGGGCAATATCGGCATCGTGGATCGGCTCCATGTAGTGCTCGGCAATGTAGCGCCCCATGACCATCGCGTGGTCAATCTGTCCGGCTTCGAGTGTTTCTCGAACTGCCAGGTCGGAATGGTCCTCATGCAGATGCGCCGACATCGCGAGCCTGTGCAACCGGGCCTGGATTTCAAGATGCAGGATGACACGGCTGCCGGGTGAGGTTTCTGAAAAATCGGAAAGCCAGTTTCTGAATAGAGACCGATCCATTTCCTGCATTGTCGGGTCCTGTTCCGCCACCACTTCGCCGCCGAGCAGCTCGCGGGTGAAGTCGAGCGGAAGCTGCCATTGCAGGTAGTCGTGGACGGGAACCGTGACGCGGTAGAGCAGCGTGTCAGGCAGGGCGTGGGTCACTTTGTGGGGAGTCATCGCCCAGAAGGCGGCCATTGCCCCGGTCTTCATTGCGAGGACTGCCGTTCCGATCTCCATTTCGCAGGGACCGTTCTCAACGAAAACCAGCTCGATCTCGTCATGCCTCCGCGCACCTCCGCCGGCATTGGGATGACCATGCCAGATTGCCCACCCGAAAGCCGCCATCGTATCGGCATCTTTCATAACTAACTCTATTGTAACTTCGGGGCGGGGTTGGAAAAGCTCTTTCTCACCATGCCGCCGCCTGACAGCGGGTGAAAAATCAAACCATTGGCCATGCTTTTAATGCAGTGCCCTGGCTGGGGCACCCGTCGGTGCAAAAAAATCCGTGCAGCAAATGAAGTTGCCCGAAAACGACTTGCCTCAAGTCTTATTTCTTCGAACTCGTGCCGGGCGGCTGAGCCGCTGCCGTTCTGCCTCGATCACACGAATCCGTTCCTCCACAGGCACCGCGAAGTGGATCCCTCCGCGCAAGACGCATCCCGGACGCCCCGGCACGCAGTCGGTTTCAAGCCGAAGGCACCATTGCTTTTCGAAATCAAAATGTGGACAGGAAAAGGAACTCATCCGGTGCGTGATTATGGCATGTCTTTGCTGGCAGTCGAATCCAGCGCTGCTTACGAACCGCAGCGCATCGGCCGGGCTCCAGGCTGTCGAGAGGGTCGTTGCTGACGCCGCCGGGAGCCGTTAATTCGCGCGAACGCTGGATTCGGCATCACTCCCCGCGACAAGGGCCGGGCCGGTTCAGCGCGAGGTTCTTCAAAACCCACTCGTATTCCCCCGCGATGCTGGGGACGATCCCGCCGCTGCGGAGTTCTTCCGGCAGCACATCGAAGGTGTAGGTCTCGATTTCGAGATGCTCGACGGAATGCAGGAGCGCGAAAAACTGCGGCGTGAGAGCGGGTGCCGTCGAGGAGAGCGCGCCGTATCTCTCCACGAAAAGCGGCACGTGAAAATGAACGCGCATCTGCTCCGCTTCGGCGAGCCGGTCGGCTTGCTCAAGAGCGTCGGGCAGGTCGGTCCATGAAAGCAGTTCTCCCGAACCCTGGCGCGCTTTGACCTGGTGCAAATAGACCGGCTCACAAAACCGCCGAAGCGCCTCGAACGCCTCCGCGCCCGGAGTTGCGCTCAGCGCCGAGCTGATCTGCACCTTGGAGATGCGGATGCCCTCGCGCTGGAATCTCCGAAATGACGCGACGAGCTCTTCGAACTGGAGCGCGACGTGGCAGGTGTCGAAGCAGACGCCGAGATGGCGGCGAAGCGATTCCTCGGACACGCGCCATTGTGCCAGCGGCAGGAGCGACTCGTTGAAAAAGCGGATCGTCTCGTCGGTCGTTTCGAGGAAGCAGGCCGGTTCGGGTTCGAGGCCGAGATGAATTTCGCGGCCGGTGCGCTGGCGGATCGCGTCGAGGTGAACGACGCAGTCGAGCAACATTTCCGCCATGGTCCGCACGTCGTCCCCACCAGCGATCCACGGTTTGAACGAACCCGGAACGGTGCTGATGCTGCCGGTCATTCCATCCGGCAGAAGGTCGGCGAGAATGTCGGCAAGGAGGTTTGTGTAGTCGCGTCGTTCGGCAGTCCGCCAGTCCGGCGCATAGACCTGCTCCTTCACGCGCCCCGAGTGGAAGCGCCCGTAGGGGAATCCGTTGATGGTGAAAGCGTAGAGATCGTGCTCCGTGAAAAAGCGCTTCGCCGGCTCGCGAGCCTCTGACGAATCCAGTTCGCGAGCAGCCTGATTGCTGAGGCGCAGGCCCAGGCCGAAGGTTTCCGACGGCGCGACCAGCGCGCGCACCGCCAGCGCATGTTCACGGATCGCAGCGAAGTTTTCGGCCCAAGTCTCGCCGCGATGGACGTTGAGGCAGTAGGTCAGGTGGACGGGTGGCTGTCGTTCGATCAGCATGGCGAGGAAGGAATGACGAATGACGAATGACGAATGACGAATGAAGCCCGAAGCACGAACAAAACACTTCGTCGCCCGGAATCACCGTTCGTCATTCGGACTTCGTCATTCCTTCGTGCTTCGTCATTCGTCATTCGTCATTTTCCCAAGTGCTTCGATCGCCGCCTTCATGACGCACAAGTCGATCTCATGCACCTCGTGCCGCTTGCCGATTCCGAGTGGAAACGTGACGCACAGCTCGCCGCCGAGATGCTCCTTAAATTCACGCAGGCCGTCGAAAATCTCCGGTGTTCCGAGAAGCGCCGACCATGTTGGCAGGCCGCTGGCTGCGAGGCCGGCGTGAAGTTTCGCGAAAGCTTCAGGCTCCAGCCAGCCCCTGGCCACTGCGTAACTCGAATCCGCCAGCATCCCGACGGCGACGGCTTCCCCGTGCGAGATTTCGAATCCGGACAACATCTCCAGCTTGTGCGCCGCCCAGTGACCGAAGTCGAGCGGGCGGGCGCGTCCGAACTCGAAAGGGTCGCCGCTTGTGCGGATGTGATCGAGATGCAGTTCGGCGCAGCGGACGACGAGTTGCTGCATGGCTGCAAAGTCGCGGTCGCGGAAGCGCGCGGCGCTCGCACAGAGGAAATCGAAAAATGCGCCGTCACGAATCAACGCCACCTTGAACGCCTCGGCGACGCCACCGCGCCATTCGCGGTCGGAAAGCGAAAGGAGGAAGTCGAAGTCGTTGATCACGGCAAAAGGCGGCGCGAAAGTGCCGAGCGCGTTTTTTCCACCGGCGAAGTTGATGCCGTTTTTCACTCCGACTCCACCGTCGGCCTGTGCCAGCACCGTGGACGGCAGCCGCACGACGCGCAGGCCGCGATGAACCAGCGACGCCGCGAAGCCGACCGCATCGAGCACCGCGCCGCCGCCGGCTGCGACAACGAATGAATGCCGGTCGAGCCGGAGTCCGAGCATCGCTCCCGCCATTTTCTCGATGCGCGAAAAATCGTTCTTCGCCTCTTCGCCGCCGGGAACGGTCCTCGGTTCCGCCGCCAGTTCGATGCGACTCGGATGCGCCGCCGCGTAAGCTCCGATCGCCGCGATCAGGTTTGGGCTGGCCGCTTCGAGATTTGAATCGACAAAAAACATCGCGCGGTGCCTCCGATTTTCCTGCAACCGGTCGAGCGTGTCTGCGAGCGCCCGGTTTTCTGGAGCAAAAACACCGTGCGTAAAGACGACGGGGAAGTCGAACGAGACTGTCAGCCGTTGATGAATGAATTTCTCTGTAGTCACGAATCCAGCCAGTTCCTTGTTGCCAGTGCGAGCCCGACAAGGTTCGCCGGCGCGTCCGGGAAATCAACCGACGAAGTCCACGCGATCTCGGTGCCCGCGCCGGTGCGCCCGTGCGAGCCGCGGATGCGCGTGGTGTCCATGCTCACGCTGAGCGGAGGCCAGCCGAAGAAAAGCTCGCACGGGTCGTAGCCGGGCTTGTTGTGAATATCGACGTGCGTCGCGTAGTCGGGAGCCTCGCGCTTTTCGCGCCACCACGGATACGCGAACCACGCGCCCGGCTTCGCGACCAGCACGAGATCGCCGCTGCGCGCGTGGTCGATCTTCCATTCCTTCTGTGCTTCCCTGTCGAGGATCGCTTCGACGCCGGGGAGTCCGGCGAGCGCGCTCCGGGCTTTCTCCGTGGCCCCGGAATCGGCGGTGAAAACATGCGCGACCTGGTGATCGACCATGGCAAACGCGCGGCTCGAAAACAGATCGGCGTAGCTCATTTTTTTGATCGAGCGCGACGCGAGAAGTCCGGCATCGCGCAGGCATTGATTTGGAAAAATCGCTCCGCCGGTGACAGGCTCGATCGCGTAGTCGCCGAAGAACAGGAACTCATATCCAAGCGCGTGGGCCTCGGCGCGCAGTCGGTCGAGATGGCCGAGCAGCACACTCATGGCGACTTCGGCCTGCCTGCTGTCGGGGCCGTGGCGTTGCAAGTCGTAGTCGAGATGCGGGACGTAACTGAAGAGCACGTCGGGCGCGAGATCGCGCATCGCCATCGTCGCGCAGGTGGCATCGACGATCCAGTCGCTCGACTTGCGCGAGGCGAGCGGGCCCCAGTAGTTCATGAGGTTGAACGGACGCCCGACGCTTTGCTCAAGCCGCGGCCCGAACTCACGCGGCTGCGCGTAGCAGTCCTGAATCATGCCGCCCCCGTGCTTGTGGATCGGCGCGGGCGACAGCACGAGATCGACTTCCTCGCCGAGGCTTTGCTGCCAGAACATCATGCCGACGCGACCCCCGCGGTGGCGGAAGTTTTTCCAAATCCGCCCGCCCTGCACGAGCGCTGCGGATTGTTCCCAGAAGAGAATCTTGTGGAGATCGCGAAAGAAAAGTCCGTTGGCGACCAGCCCGTGCGACTCGGGCGCGGACGCGGTGCGGAAGCTGGCCTGCGCCGTGCAGGTGACGGCGGGAAAAACGGAGGCGGCTTTTTGAAACGTGAACGCGCGCTGTTTCTGCGCAAGCTCCCAGCCGAGCGCGGCGATCTGGACGACGAGCAGCTTTTTTTGTGACATGCGACTGGCAGAATAATCTGGAAATCAGGAAATCAGGAAAAGAAATCTTGGGACTGATCCAACCAACGCGTGTCATTCCGAGCGCAGCGAGGAGTCCCGCAATCCATGCTTGGCGTCATTTGTGGGAGTGCGCCGCCCGCCTCCGCCTCCGCGCTTACCGCCTTTCCTCGGTGCGCTTGCCAATGATGTCATCGGAAACAGGAGTTCAAGGAATTGCGCACAATGATCGGAGGGACGAGTTCCACGAGTCCCACACTCGAGAAGCCGGGGACTCGCAGAGCTCGTCCCTCCGAGTGGAAGCGATCCTTGGCGACGCCGGCAAAACCCCGTTTTGTGAGAGCCTCGGAATGACACACGTCTTTGGTTCTTTCGAATGCGAAAAACAATTAGCAGCAGTCCGATTGTTCTTCGAAATTGAGATTAGTCAGCTCGCGTAGAAGCGTTTGCCGAGAGCGCGGCTGAGGGGCCAGAGGGCGATGAGCGCGAGGGCGGCGATGATGCCGGCGGCGCTGCGCGAGGCGAGGCAGAATGCGGCCTGGAGAAAAAGCAGGCCGCGCAACAGCGAGCCGATCAACGGCGGAATGCGCGGGTCGGCGGTTTCGCGGCGGGCGAACATTGCGACGGCGAAAATGTAAACGGTGGTCGCCAGAGCGGCGACGAGCGCGCCCGGTGAGGAGTGAAGTTGCGCCAGCGGGAGGCACGCGGCCGCGCCGAG
Organism: uncultured Verrucomicrobiae bacterium; assembly: GCA_963751395.1. Taxonomy (GTDB): domain Bacteria; phylum Verrucomicrobiota; class Verrucomicrobiia; order Chthoniobacterales; family Chthoniobacteraceae; genus CAVVUC01. The sequence continues at coordinate 90,430 of CAVVUC010000004.1, forward strand.
CAGAACGCTGAGTCCGCGGCAGGCGGCCATCGTGAGAGGGCCGATGAGAGGGAACTTTTTCAGCCAGAGATTGTATCCGACGATTGCGGCAAAGAGCGCCACGCCGGGCAGCAGCATCGTTCCGTGAATCGCGCACAGCGACAAGCCGAGCACGAACAGCCCGACGGTGGCCACCCACACAGCAGCCGGCCGCACCGCGCCGCTCGGAAGCGGTCGGTCGGGGCGCTCGCGCCGGTCTTCGTCGAGGTCGGCGAGGTCGTTGAGCAGAAGCCCGGAGCTGTAAAAGCAGAGGCTGGCACCAATCGCGAGGAAGGCACGCGACGCCACGAATTCGCCCCCGGATGCGAGCAGGAACCCGGCAAGCGGGTCGCCGGGAACCGTGAAAAGGTTCGGCACCCGCAGGAGTTGCAGCCAGTTTTTCAGCGCGTGTTTCAGTACCACTAAAAACCGGGTTGCGCGCCGCATTGACGACACGCAACCCGGCAGGGAATTTTTCCGGCTAGCCCGTGAAGTAGAGGTAGGCGCCGATGATGAACGCCATGATGACGCAGGAGGCCAGCACGTCTGTCCAGTGCCAGCTTTCGCGTGTGAGGCGGCGGTCTTCTTCGGTGGCCGTGGCGAAGGTCAGGCCCTTGATCTGAGCCTGGTCGGGTTCAGGTGTGGCGTAGCTGACGAGCACCATCACGACTGCGGAGACGAGTGTGATGAGGATGCTGAAGTATTGGAAGTTGATGTTGTTGATGATCCAGAGGAACGAGCCTTCCGGATAGCTCTTGAAAAGCCCGAGCGTGATGGGCGTGTCCACCGCCATGCGGAAGATGCCGACGACGAAGCCAATGATCATCGCCCAGAAGCAGCCCTTCGCGTTCAGTCGCTTCCAGAACACGCCGAAGAAGAACACCACGAAAATGGGCGGTGCGAGGTAGCCCTGCACCGATTGCAGGTATTCGTAAAGACCGTGCGCGCCTTTGACGACCGGAATCCAGATCAGCGCGATGATCACCATGACCACGGTCGCGATGCGGCCCATGTGAACCAGTTCGTGCTGGCTGGCCTTGGGGCGAATCTTTTCATAGATGTCCACGGTAAACAGGGTCGAGCAGGCGTTGAACACGCCGGCGAGCGAACCCATGAGCGCGGAGAGCAATCCGGCGACCACGATGCCGCGAAGGCCCGGCGGCAGGAGATATTGCACCATCAGCGGGAACGCGCCCTGCGAGCCGCCGGGCTTGTTGAATTCCGCCGTGAGTTCCGGGATCATGTTTTTCTGGACGATGGCGAAGCAGATCAGGCCGGGAATGATGAACAGGTAAACCGGAAAGAGCTTCAGGAAAGCGGCGAAGATGCTGCCTTCGCGCGCGACTTTCTGGTTCGGAGCGCCGAGGGCCCGCTGCACGATGTATTGGTCGGTACACCAGTACCAGAGGCCGATGACCGGCGCGCAGATGGCCATCCCGAGCCACGGGAAGTTGTTGTTGAAATACCAGGCTTGTTTGACGATCTCGCCGTTGACGACCTCCTTCACCGGCGCCCACGTGGCGATCTGCCCGGCGGGAACCAGCGGCTTCCAGAGGTTGAACATTTCCGAACCGCACGTCTCGCGAAGCACCTGCCAGCCTCCCAGCTTGTGCAAACCGTAGAACGTGAGCAGCGCCGAGCCGCCTATGAGAATCACCACCTGCACGGCGTCGTTGTAAGCCACGGCCCGCATGCCGCCGAGGGCGGTGTAGAGACCCGTCAACACGATGACCGAGATGGAGCCGATCCAGAAACTGTCGATCACCGCGCTGCCGAGCGTGATCTGCAGTTCCGGCAGCAGGGTGCTGAAGACCACGCCACCGGCGAAAATACCGACGGCGATTTTCGAAAGGATGAACGTGATGATCGACACGATCGAGAGGACGTAACGCGAGCCGGTCGAGAACCGGCGTTCCAGGAACTCCGGCATCGTGAACACCATCGAGCGCATGTAGAACGGCACGAACACCCAGGCCAGAACGAGCAGACACCAGGCGTGCAGTTCGTAGTGCGCGAGGGCCACTCCGTCTTTCGCGCCTGAACCCGCGAGGCCGACGATGTGCTCGGAGCCGATGTTCGAGGCGAAGATCGACGCGCCGATGACCCACCAGCCGAGGTTGCGCCCGGCGAGGAAGTAATCGGCGGCGGTGTCTTTGTTCTTGCTCACGACCCACCAGGCGACGCCGAGCAGGAGGGAGAAATAGATCGCGATCGCCACCCAGTCGAGCGTCGCCATGTGCGACGAGACTGCAAGCAGCGGAGTGAAGGATGAGAGGAGTGGCGTCATTGTTTGCATGTGATGTTTGGGATTGAAGAAATAAGGCGCGGCCTACTTTGCCGAGAAGGAATAAACGGTCGTCGTCTTGTAGGTCTGGCCGGGACGAAGCACGGTCGATGGGAATTTCGGCTGGTTGGGCGAATCCGGGAAGTGCTGCGTCTCGAGGCAGAAGCCGTGGTATTGCTTGTAAACCTTGCCGCCTTTTCCGGTCAGCGTGCCGTCGAGGAAGTTGCCCGAGTAGAACTGGATGCCGGGCTGGTCGGTGGAAACTTTCATCACCCGCCCGCTCTTCGGCTCAAACACTTCCGCCGCGATGCACTGTTTTGTGAGCGGGCACTTGTTCAACACATAATTGTGATCGTAGCCCACGGGCTTGCCGCCCACTTCCTTGATGCGCGCGCCAATCGCCGTCGGTTTGCGGAAATCCATCGGGGTGCCCTTGACCGCCTTCAACTCGCCGGTCGGGATGAGCGTCTTGTCCACCGGTGTGAAACGATCCGCGTTAATCTTCAACTCGTGATCGAGGACGCTGCCGTTGCCCGCGCCGGCGAGGTTGAAATAGGTGTGGTTGGTCAGATTGATGATCGTCGGCTTGTCCGTGGTCGCCTCGTAGGAAATGCGGAGCTGGTTCCGGTCGGTCAGCGTATAGGTCACCTTGGCGACGAGATTGCCGGGATAACCTTCCTGCCCATCGGGGCTATGGAGCGTGAAGCGAACGGTTGGTTGCGTCGCTTTTACGATCTGTCCCTGCCAAACCTGCTTGTCGAAGCCTTTCACTCCCCCGTGGAGATGATTCGGCCCGTCGTTGGTCGCGAGCTTGTAGGTCTTGCCGTCGAGCGTGAATTTGCCCTTCGCGATCCGGTTCGCGTACCGGCCGGCGATGCAGCCGAAGTACGGGCATTTGGTGAAGTAAGGCTTGAGCGTTTTGTAACCGAGCGAGACGTCTGCCAGCTTGCCGGCGCGATCGGGCACCAGAAGATCGACGACCATCGCGCCGTAAGTCGCGAGGCTGACCTGCAAGCCGTTTTTGTTCGTCAGCGTGTAAAGCTCGACCTTTTGTCCCTCCTCGGTTTTGCCAAAAGGTTTCACGACCACCGAGTCGGTGGCGGCTTTCGCGTTTGTGAGTGCGACTCCCGATCCGATCACCATGATGGCCAGGATTCGGGTGTAATTGTTGAGTGCGATTTTAGAGGAGAGCATGTCGTTTTGAGTTGGAGTTGATCGGAGACTGGATAGAAAACTTCCGCTGGAATTGTATGGGCGGAAGCGGGTGGATTCATTGACGGAGGGCTTTGTAAGTTCCCCTTGCATAATTGCCAATCCTAATTTTCAAGTGAAATTCTGCGGCGGTCGCCGTGAAAGCTTGGCACGCCGGCCTGTTCGTGTCAGCCTGCACCGCATCACCATGAGAACTCCCCGCAGTCTTCTTCACCCCCGCGACGAAATTGTGCAGACCATGGAGCGCATCTACCGCTACCGGATGACGACGACTTCCGGCGGCAACCTCTCGATCCTCGACGACGAGAACTCCATGTGGATCACGCCCGCTCGCGTGGACAAAGGCGGGCTGCGGCGCGACGACATCGTCTGCGTGCGGGCCGACGGAACCGTCGATGGCATCCATCCGCCGTCGTCCGAGCACCCCTTCCACCGCAGCATCTACCGGGCGCGACCCGACATCCGCGCGATCGTGCATGCGCATCCGGTTGCGCTCGTGGCCTTCAGTATATGCGGGGAAAAACCGAACACCGCCCTCTTTCCACAGGCGCATCATGTTTGCGGAAAAGTCGGCTTTGCCCCGTATGCGCTGCCCGGCAGCGAGCAACTCGGGCAGAGCATCGCTGCGGAGTTCGCCACCGGGCCGCATTGCGTGATGATGCAGAATCACGGCGTGGTCGTGGGCGGCGGCAGTTTGCAGAACGCCTTCGAGCGCTTCGAGACGCTCGAGTTCACAGCCAAGACGGTCATCAAGGCGCGCATGCTCGGAGAGGTGCGTTTTCTTACGCGGGACCAGATCGAACTCGCGGAGCAATGCCGCGACGAGCGCGAGGAGTTTGTCCCCGCCGCCGCGACGACTGCCGAGAAAGCCCTGCGACGCGCGCTGTGCGATTTCGTCCGGCGCGGTTATCACCAGCGGCTCATGACGAGCACCGAGGGGAGTCTTTCCGCGCGGCTCGATGAAGACTCGTTCCTGATCACCTCCTACAACGTCGATCGCAAATCCGTTGCGCTCGACGAACTCACCTTGATTTCACGCGGGCGGCGCGAAGCGGGAAAAATTCCGAGCCGGGCCGCGCGCATCCACGAGGCGCTTTACCGCAAGCACCCGAAGGTGCAGGCGATCGTGAACGCGATCCCGGTGAATGCGACGGCGTTCAGCGCCAGCGCGGCGTTGCTCGACACGCGCACGATTCCCGAGAGCTACATTTTCCTGCGCGACGTGGCGCGGATTCCGTTCGACGTGCAATACGGCGAACCCGGGCGCATCGCGGAAATGGTGTCGCCGGAATTCCCGATCGCGCTTTTGGAAAACAACGGCGCGCTCGTGCTTGGGACCACCGTGCTCGATGCGTTCGACCGGCTCGAAGTGCTCGAATCCACCGCCGAGGCGATCATCAACAGCCGCGCGCTCGGCGAAGTCGCACCAATGAACGAGGCCGTGATCGACGAACTCATCGCGGCGTTTCTCACGCCGAAAGGCGGGTAGCAAAGGAGTCCCGCCTTTTTGCGACAGCGCCGGACTTCACATCGCCCGGTAGATGATCTCCAGCGCAAGCACGGCGTAGGAGGTCACGAGGGCGGGGTCTTTTTCCATCCAGCGGCCGGCTTCGTTCGTCCACGTGCCATCGGGTTTCTGGAGGTTGATGAGCTTGATCGCGAGGTCCTTGCGCCAGTCCACCTTCTTGCCGTCGGCCAGTTCCAGCTCGGTGATGCCGTAGGTGGCGAGGGCTTTGGCCATCATGTGGTAGTAGTAAAAAAGCCCCTCGGCTCCCATGCCGGGGTTTTCGTCGAGCGTGTAGTGTTTCTTGAGCCAGCCGACAACCGCCTCCACGCGAGGGTCGTCCTTTTTCAAGTCGGCGTAAATGTAGCTGAGCAGGCCCGCGTAGCTCATGCTGCCGTAGGAGCGGAGGGCCTTCTTGCCGTTCGCCAGTTCCATCTCGCCCGCCATGCTGTTGCCGGGGAAATAAATGAAGCCGCCCTTGTTTGCCGGGTCGTCACTCGCCCACGGCTCTTTGTTGTACTCCGGCAGGTTCTGCGTGCGCTGGATGAATTCCCTCACCGCCGCCCAGTTGAGGTCCTTCGTTCTGGCGAGTTCCTTGCCAGGAATCGTCCCGGTCTGGCGCAGTGCGTCGAGGGCCATGACGGTGTTCGAGAGGTCCGGGTGCGCGCGGTTCGAGCCGGTCGGGCCGTAGCCGATGCCGCCGTCGAGCGAGGCGTTGGCGAGCCCCCTGGCCTGCTGGCCGATGACGAAGTTTCTCGCCGCCTCGATCGTGGGCCGGAACTTCTCGTCGCCGGCGGCGGCGAGCGCCGTGAGCGCGAGCGAGGTGTTGTAGTTGGCGAGTCCTTTGCGGTAAATCCCGCCGTCGGGTTGCACGCAGCCAAGCAGGAAGTCGTAGCCCTTCTTGATGAACTCCGGCTTCTCCTTCCGGAACGTCCCGCCCGGTTCATTCATGAAAGCGGTCAGCGGCAGCGCGGTGAGCGCCGGATTTTCCGCCATCGACCATGAGCCGTCGGCACTCTGCTGGCTCTTCAAAGCCGCCAGGCCCTTGTTGACCGCGATCTGAACTTCGTTGCGCAGGGAGAGGTTTTCGGCGCGTTTCGGGATGAGGTCCGCGGCAAAAGCAGCCTGATGCGCAAGCGCGGCGGCGAGGATGATGGCAGGAACTTTCATGATGGATTCGGAGTTGGTGTTTGCGGTGATTCGAGTTTGATCGTGATCTCGACCGGAGTTTTTTCCGGCGGGACTTTTTTCGCGTTGATGAGCCACGCTTCGTCGCTGTCGTGGTCGGGCCGCGGGTTGTTCATCAGCGCAGCGGGATCGGTGACAAGCGCCACGAAAGAGAGCTCCTGCTGCGCGAGAAAGATGCCGTCGATGATCTGCGAACCGTTGTAAACAAAGGGGCCCCGGCTCATCGGCTTCTTTTTTAGATCGTTGGTCACGAAGTCCTCGACGGGCATTGTCGCCTCCTTTTCTCCGCGTTTGCATCGCACCGAAATCGTGACGATGTCGCCCTTGATCTCTGGTGCCTTTTTCAGATAAGCCGCATCGATCGCTGTCGGCGGCGTGGTTTTTCCACTTTCGGGCGGCGCTCCCGTCGCGCCGAGGAACAACATCGCGAGATGGAGATGGTACGGCTCGGCCTTTGTCGCGAAAAGGCTCTCGTGGGTTTTGCCGTTCGAGCCGACGAGCAGGTACTCGATCAAGCCCGAGGTCATGTTCACCGTTGCGGGAATCGTGACGGTCTTGGCGTTCTTGTCGAATTTCACGTCGCCGATCTGAAAAACGCCATCGCCGATTTCGCGCATCGGCGGAATGGAATCGCTCTGCGACGCGGCTGGCTCCGCCGCGACCGCGACTCGCGCGAGAATGCATAATCCGACCAGTCGATGGCAAAAACCGGGGAGCTTCATCCGGGTCAGAAGTTGCTTTTCAGGATTCGGAAAATGTCGGTGTTGTCCAGGAATCCGCGCACGGCCTCCGATCCCGGTCCCACGCCAACTGCAATCACATCGCCCGCTGTGTTGATCGCGGAAGGCGCGTAGAAAGCCGCCGGCGCGACGTTCGCTTTCGTGGGCGATGGCTGCGCGACTGGCGCGGCCGGGGCGTTCGCTGTCGCGGCGGCATCGCGCGCGACTCCGTTCGGTCCGGTCGCCCATGTGATGGAGGGAAATCCGAACGCGTTCGTGCCGAGCAACCCGACGCCATGATCCTGCCGGAGCGGATAGCCGTTCAACGCCATCCCGCCCGTGGCATGTTTCCCAACGGCGATCGTCAGCGTGTTTTCACCCGCATACTTGAGCGCGGTCGCCACGGCGCGATCCAGGTCCAGCGTCTCAGTGATCACGTGTTCGCCATCGTTCTGTTCCGCCGCGCGCGTGATCAACTCCGCATCCACGACAAGAAGATAGCCGCCGCGATTGTATTGCAGGAACTCGATCGCGCGTCGCACCATGTCGGACAGCGACGGCTGCTGGCTGCCCGATTCGATCTGGGTGCTGTAGGGCAGGTCGTCGTTGCTGAATATCCCAACCCTCCGCGCCGAACCAAAAACAGCGGCGTTCTCCAGCTCGGCTTTCGATCGATAAATCTCCGCGCCCCCCTGCTTCATCTCCAGCAAAAGATCGCGTCCATCTTTTCGCTTTCCGCCATTTGATTCCGAAACGAACTGCCCCGCCCCTCCGCCGAGCGCCACATCCAGCTTCCCGCCGTCGGTCAGTTGCGTGGCGATGTTCGCCGGATCTCCGCCGTTTGCCGCGTGCGCGTAAAAAGCAGCCGCCGTTGAGTCGGTGAGGTTCCCGGTCGTGATCAGCCCGACCGCCCGGCCGCTCGCCCGCGCGGCGTCAATCATCGACGACAGCATCCCGCCGCGCGGGTCGATGGCGATGCTGCGGTTGTTGACCTTCACCCCGGTCGCCAGCGCCAACGCGGCGGCCGGTGAATCGGGAACGGCAAAGTCATTCGCGTGATTCGAGACAAGCGCGACATTCGGGAGCCGCTCGATCGCCAGCTTTTCATCGGCGTTTCCGGAGTAAAGCCGCGCGACGGTGAGGTTGCTGCCCGTGAGGCCGTCGCCAACGAAAAGGATGATTCCAAACGGCTTTTGCACGACCCAGGCGCGGAAATACAGAAACCCGAACCCGATGAAAACCAGCAGGCAAAACAAAGCGAGCAGTTGGTTGCGAAGTTTCATGCGATGACGAAAGGGCTACAGATTCGATGAGCATCGCACGCATGGAAAGTCAATTCATGTCCCGAACTCCTTCTTAATTTTTCTCCTGCTCTCCGCACTTCCGTGAAGATCAAGAGCACGAGCAGGAGAAGGATTAAGAATCCGGATCGGGAGCGAAGCCGCGCCTGCAAAGCTAGACTCGTGCCCCGGCCGTTTTCTGCGTCGATTATGAGAGTTTGAGAAACCGAACAGGCGATTTCTCGACGGGACGAAACGCACGTTTAGCTGGGAGACTCTGCCCCGCAGGAGGCGCTTGGAGCCGGTTGGCATACTGGACGCTCTTTATTTGAGTGGATATGGAAAAGATTTCCGCTCTCAAAAAGGCAATGGTTGCACTGCTTGTTTTTGCCGCCGCTCATGCCGCCTCTGCCGCGACGCCGATCGATCTCGGTTCCACCGCACGCTCGACTCCTTATGACCGCTACATGAATCCCGTCAAACACGTGTTGACCCATCTCGACGGAGAGATGACGACGCTCGAACGCGTGCGGGCGCTGATGCACGAGGGACGCAGTTTTCGCTATTCGTTCACCGAACCCTACCTCCCGGCATCGCCCGAGGAGACCGCCGCGACGCGCAGTGGCGACTGCAAGGCGAAGGCGCTCTGGCTCGCCGATCAACTGAACGATCCGAATGTCCGCTTCGTCATTGGCAAAGCCCGCGCCAGTTCGCGGATCAGCCACGCATGGCTGATCTGGCAGCACGAGTCGCAATGGTGGATTCTGGACTGCACGAACCTGCGCGAGCCGATCCCCGCCAACCGGGTTTCGCCCCGCGAATACATCCCGCTCTATTCGTATTCAAAAAACAGCGCCTATCGCCATCAAGGCCTGCGGATGCAAGTGGCAGACCGGGTCGCGACGCGCGGCACGCCGGTCGCATCGAGCTGGCAGTAATCGAATTTCCTTGGGTAGCTCCAGACGCCCGGGCCGCGAGGTCCGGGCGTTCTGTTTTTGAGCGAAAAACTATCGCGTCACACCGCGATCTCACGCAGCGAGGTGTCGGCGGTCGAAGTGATCGGATCAACCAAGTCGGTGCCACTACCGGCAGTCAGCAACTGGGTTTTTGCGCCCACTTTGAAGGAGGCGATCTGCTGTGCGACGAAGCCGAAATGATCTCCGCCCCCGGCTGTTCCGGTAATGCTCCCGCCAATCACGATGCCGGCTATTTTCGAGACGATGGCGGCATTGTCGGCGCCAGCGATCTTTGCGTTGCCGGCCGTTCCAAAACCGCCGGCACCGGCATCGTAAGCGCCTGCGACGACGCTGCTGGCCGTCCAGTTCTTCAGCACGGTGATCGTGCCGATTTGCGCGTCGGGATTCACCGGATTCAAATTCGTGTCGTAGCCAGCGAGGATGTTGGCGAACTCCACGTTTCCACCCAAAAGGGTTCCTCCGACGGTGAGACTCTTGATGGCAACGTCGGTCGTCAGGCCTTGCACTGCCTGACCGCGAGCCGAAATGACTGCGGCCTTCACCAAGGTGCCGGTGAGATTGCCTTTCACGGTGATCGAGCCGATGTCGTCGCCCGAGCGAATGGAACCGTTCACCATGTCGCCTCCGATCATGACCGTTGTCATTTTGCCCGAGGTCAGCGAGTCCGTGCCGCTTAAAATGCTTCCGCTCAGGACGCCCGTGCCTGCGGTCAGTGAATGGGCGATGGTCACGCCCGCCAGCATGCCCGCAGCGTTGATCTGGCCGGAGCCGTTGCCTGTCGAACCGAGCACTCCGAAGAGGCCATTGACAGTCACTGTGCCGATGTCGCCCTGAATCTCCGAGTCGGGACCGAAAAACGTGTGGCTCAATATCGCGCCGCTGTTTGCGCCCGCTCCGCCGAGCAACGATCCGCCAACGGCTACCGAGTTGATCTTGTTTCCGCTGATCTGACCGGAATTCGCGCCAGCATCCCCTTTCACGTCACCCAGAACCTTCACAGAACCAAGCAATCCGACCGCTGAAATGACACCGCTGGAGGCACCGACACCCGCTTGCAAGGATTTGACCGACACAGCGGTCATGCCGCCTCCACTGCTGATCTCGCCGGAGTTATCGCCCAATCCACCTTTCACATCGCCAGTAACCACGACGCTGCCGATGCTGCCGGGGATCGTTGAATCCAACCCGCTGAAAATCGATCCGCTGTTCACGCCCTCGCTCCCGTTCAAAGAGCCGCCAATGGAGACGCTGGCGATTTTTCCGCCGGCGGAAATGCTGCCTGTGCCCAGAAAGGGAGTGCCCGAGACGTTCTTTGCGATCTTGACGGAGCCAATGTCTTTCGCTGCCCAAATGTAGCCGGTTGAGTCCTTGGTGCCGCCAAGCAGAGATCCGCCAAGGGTGATTGAACTCAGTGAATCGCTCGATAGAACTTCGCCTGACTGAAGCCCTGCGCCTCCCTGAATGTCATTGGCAATCGTGACGGCTCCGAGGATGTCGATGCTCACGATCGCCCCACTGCTGCGGCCCGCTCCGCCGATCAGACTGCCCCCGGTCAGTGCAGAGCTGACCAGCTTGCCGTTGATCGCAACGCCTGAGATTTTGCCGGCGCTGTAAATCCGGCCTGAATTGTCGCCTTCACCACCCCTTACATCGCCACCGATTTTCACCGTGCCGATGCCAGCGAGGCTTTCGATCGTGCCGCTGCCGGTTCCCTTGCCACCGGAAAGTCCCGTGAACTGATTGTTTGCCAGGCTGCCGGTGATCACGACGCTCGAGATTTTGCCGGCGCTGAAAATTTCGCCGGAGTTATTGCCATCGCCACCCGCCACGGCACCGCCAATGGTCACCGCACCCATGTCACCCTTGCTATAAATGAGCCCGCTGCTGAAGCCTTTGCCTCCGATGAGACCCATTAGCTGGTTGTTCAGCAGCTTGCCGCTGATCACAACGCTCGCCAGTTTTCCGCCGCTCTGGACTTCTCCGGAGTTTTTACCGTCGCCACCGATGACCGCCCCGCTGATCTTCACCGCGCCCATGTCACCTTTGCTCAGAATGATTCCGCTGGATTCGCCTGCTCCACCGTATATCGAGCCGCCAAGCGTGAAGCTGCTTATTTTACCCCCCGAACTGATTTCGCCCGAGTTGTTGCCACCGCCACCAGTCACGTTGCCCGCGATCTTGATGAGGCCGATGTCCGAACTGGTTGCGATCAAGCCGGATGTCGCAGCACTCCCGCCGATCAAGGAGCCATTGATGACAATCGAGCCGATCTTGCCGGGCGCGGTAACGACGTTATTGGTAGTGCCATCGGCAACATTGAACGTCGCGTCCTTCATGTTCGTCGCGACTGTCAACGACCCAATCGCACCAACAATCTGGCTGGCGAGGCTCGCCGTCAGATCGGCAGGATTCTGCGTCGTCAGGCCGCGTTCGCCGATGGAGTTAACATTGAGACTCGTCAATGCGGTCGTCTTGCTGGCGACTCCCGCAGCGATGCGACCGAGGTCGCCGTCGATGGTCACCGCGCCGAGCGTTTTCCCGGCGGCGTTTATGTAACCCACATCGGCAAATCCATTCGCCACCAGCGGGCTTGGTTTTACCGCGGAAACATTGAGACCTGCGCCGTCCACTCCGGCGACTGCGCTCAGATCGATCGTTTGAAGCTGTTGCAGGGTCAGGTCAACGGTGACGGGAGATGTCTTCACGTCGCCGGTGTCGAATTTGAAGATCGAGTTGACGTTTGTGGCCGTGAAGATCGCCTTCGTGCTCTTGACCGTCACCAAGTCACCATCTGCGTCGTGGTAAGTGACTGTGAACGGATTCACGAGCACCGCCGGCGAGATACGTGTTTCCAGCGGCTCGATGCCATCGCTGGATTCGCGTTGCGAGGACTTGGGGCGGATGCCGCGAGCCAGGGAGACCGGCGCCGATTTCTTGCGTGTGCCCAACCAGCGGCGAAATGATTCGAGAAGTTTTCCTTTGCGCATGGCTGATTTGTTCTAAGGGAGCGGGCCGTACGAAAAAACGCGGTCGTATGTTTCCAGGAGGCCGATGGGATCTGGGTTGACGAGTTCCATGAGGAGGTATTTTCCGGAGGTCGTCGTGCCGGCCGGGTAAATCAGGTTGGAAATCGTGCCCGAGACGAAGCGGTCAGGAGCAATCGGACCAACCGCGAGCGAGTTTGCCGTGCCGACCTTGAGCGCGAGGTCGCCCGGCTTGTTCAATGCGGCATCATCGGACAGGTAAAAGTTCACGGTGACATTCTTGGTCGTGAGATTCCCGGAATTCACGATGTAGATGCCCGAACTCAGAGAGGAAGTCTGCGCGTTTTTGGATACGTTGCTCAGTTGTCCGACGATGTGGCTTTGTGCAAAAGGCGGCAGCAGCTTGGCGACTCCGCTCACCTCCACCGAACTCCAGCCTGTCGCCTGAATTGCGGGTGCAATTTTGGTGACGACCGTGTTGATGCTGTAAGGACCGTCCGCTGCGTATTTATGCGAACCTCCCACATTGAAGCCTGCGGCGGTTGGGCGGATGGTGCCCGGGGAGACCTGCCCGTCCCCCCAGTTGATGCTGGCCCTGTAGTCGCCTGCGCGCCCCGTTGAAGTGCTGTCAGAGAACGTCGCAACCGAAAGGCTTGAAACCCAACCACTGGTCGTGGTCAATTTGCGTCCCACGACTGTCAGCGGATCACTCGTGACAATGGCGAGATTCTCCGCCACCACCCGTGCTCCGAGCGCGTGGTCAATCGTAACGATCAGCGGGAATTTTCCGGCTCTCGCATAGGTATGCGAGGCTGAGAGGTTGTAAGTGTTCATGGCGGACCGGCCGGCGGGCGAAAGGGTGACATCACTCCCCGAAGTAAGCGGTGTTCCGTCGCCCCAGTTGATGGTGGCCGTAAAATCAACCGCCTTTTGTCGTGGATCTCCATACGAAAATGTCGCCACGACACCGTTCGTAACGGGAAGCCCAGGTGTCGCCCGGAGGACAACGTCTTGCGAAGTCAGCCGGCCGGCACCGAGTCCGACGTAAACGACGGTCCGATCTGCCGGATCCGTCCGCAGGACCTTGCCGAACTGCGAAACATAAGGCCCAAGGAGGACCGGTCCCGTTGGCGTTGTCGCGCCGGGTTTCACGAGAAAATCATTGCTCGTGGTGGAAGTGTTGTCCTGTGGAGTGTAGGTGGCACCAATCGAATCCTGATGCGCCTGCTCTCGAAACAGGTAGTCGAACTCCAAGTCCTGCGGATTGATTCGGACGCCAACGGTTTTCCCTGCCGGAGCAACGGCGCTCGGGAGCGCAGGCAGGATTGGCGGGTCGTTCACAGTATCGACGACCGCGTTGACAGTGAACGTCGTCACTGCCGTCTGACCAAGTGCGTCACGCGCCACGAGAGTTACGGTCGCCGGCACGGGCGTCGTTCCCGTTGCGCTCACGATAAGCACTGCGTCCGTATCGTCATTCACGAGCGATGCACTGCTTGTAAAGACGCTGATGTTTGGCTTTCCGCTGCCGTCTGTGGGCACGGTGATGATCCGGTCGAGCACATCGAAACCGCGCAGGAGCTGGCCAAAAATCGTGTGGTTGAAATCGAGGAAACGAAGGGTGCCTTCGGTGATGAAAAACTGCGAGCCGTTCGATCCGAAGAAGTTCGCGGTTCCGTTACTGTTCGCCATGGCGAGTTGTCCTTTGCCGTCGAATATGAGCGGCGCGCTGAACTCATTGTCGTATTTATAGGAGGTTGCTGAATCGGTGCCGGACATTCCCGGGCCTCCTCCGCCGGTTCCCAGCGGATCGCCACCCTGGACGATGAAGCCGCTCGACCCGCTTTGCGAGAGCGCGATGTTCTTTACGCGATGAAACTTCAGGCCATCGTAAAATCCCGCCTGCGCGAAACCTGCGATGAGGGACGCCGTCTTCGGCGTGAAATCGCGGAACAGGTGAAACACCATGTCTCCCGAAAACGGCAAGCTCGATGCGCCATCGCCGGCATAATCGACATGGATTTTCAAGAAAGGTCCGCCTGATCTGACGAGCGGCAGAATATTCGGATTGCTGCTGGTGGCGGTAAAGGTCAGGGGGCCCGATCCCTCTGCGGTCACCGGCACGACGAGGGACTTGGCGCAAGGCACCGTCTGCGCAGGGATCGGATTAATGACCGGCGGGGTGGCGTGGAGCGAGAGCCCGGAAAGAGCCGCGATCGTCGTGACGGCGAAACGCAAAAAGGCTCCCTTTGAGTGGCTTGAGGATTTCATGGGCGATAATGAGTAGAAAAAAGGCTTCGGAACGTCGCAGGTTTTTTAGATTGTTCAAGGGACGCCAATGACATCTTCGCAGCTCGAAGCGACCCGGATCGGATTTCGAGCCGTTAGGGAAACGCTGATTTAATCCAGGGCAAACGCATCTTAATTGGTGGGCAGGGCGAGGAGTCAGGAGTGATCCCAGCCTGCGTTCTTCTGCTTGCCTTTGATTCCGCGCTTTCTGGTGGTCCTCCAAATTTCTTTGTCGGGGCCTGTTCAAAAGTGGACTGAGACGGTTCAAAAGTGGAATTCTCACTTTGGGGTGCATATTCAAGTTGACTCCCGCATAAATGCAGGCTCGGAGGAGGCCGGAGCGGAGCGGAGGCCGACGGAGAGCCTGCATTTATGCGGCGGCCCTCCCCTCCCGAGGCGGAAGCATGTCAGCTTTCTTTGATCGCGCTCTCTGCGCATTACACACCATCTTCCTGCCTTGAAAAGAAACAGATCATCCACCGCCTGCCGCCGCGTTTTGTGCTCCGCATCCTTGCCGATTTCAATGACGGGGACCTCGACGCATCTGCGGCCGCCAGACATTTAGGCATCGGCAAATCCCGCCTCTATGAGCTGCGGAGCGACTACCTGAGCAGCAGAAGGACCTGCCAACCCAAAGCCAGCGGCGGCGGACATGGCCGCGTTTGGCCCGAAAAAGTCAGGGCATTCCTTCAAGACTTCCTGCCCTTGCAGAACCCGCCCAACTACCAACTCGTGGCTGACGAACTTCTCCGCCTCTGCAACTTCAAGCGGGCGAGATCCAGCGTTGAAGTTCATGTCAAAACGCACTTCTCCCACCTCGTCCCTGCCGTCGCGCGAAAACAGCGCGCCTGCCGCCGCTTCCGCCGCGCACACATCGGAGAGCTTTATCAGCACGACAGTTCCATCCACCAATGGTGGCCCGCCGCCGCCAAACAAATCCTTCTGCTCACCGTCGATGACCATTCCGGCTTCAATGTTGCCGGACGTTTCGTCTCTGCCGACACAACATGGAATCACTTCTGCCACCTCCGCGCCGCTTTCGAAATCCACGGGTTGCCAGACGCTGTTTACACTGACGCATTGAGTCTCTTTGGCCCGAGCTCTGCCAACGACCATAGCGATCCGAGAAGCGAGTTCCAACGCGCCCTGCTTGGCCTTGGCGTAGCTCACCTTGTCGCTCCGACTCCCCAGGCCAAAGGCAAGATCGAACGCCGATTTGGCACTTTCCAGAAACGCATCGTCACTCTCCTGGCTCACGCCAGAGTTCAGACTTGGGAGCATGCCGATGAAGTCCTCCAAATGGAAATCAGCCGCCAGAACCGCACTCGCCAACGCAGCACCGGCAGGATCCCTCAGGATGTCTGGGAAAATGCCCTGCCGCAAAACAGGGGTCATCTTCGCCCACCACCTCCTTCCAGCCTGCTGGATCTCCACCTTTCCCTCCGCGCAATGCGCCGGGTCAACAATGACCAGACCATCGACTTTGAAGGCCAAAATTATGAAATCGCAACCACCGCACGCCAATCGGTCGCCATCATACATCACCCGAACCGGAAATTTTGGGTCCTCGAGCATCCGCCAAAAGATGTATGGCCCTGTGTATTAGGTGCTTTCAGCTTGTGAAAATAGTCCACTTTTGAACCGGCGAGAATTCCACTTTTGAACCGTCGCCGACACGGCACGACAAATTCTTTGCCGAAGAACGAAACCCGCGATACTTAAATCGCATGGCCGACCACGGTGAACCAGAGAGAGTTTGGGATGAATACGATTGGGAGCGCTTCCTGCAGCAGCAGGATCGCAAGACCGAGCGTTATATGGAGCTTCTCGAGAAATACATCGACGATCCAAATCGCGAGCAGATTATCGCCCGCGAGATGGGCTGGTATCATTTGCTCGATGAGGAAGGCCGCGAATGGGCTGAAGACGTGGATTCGCTTTTCGACGAATCGGAATTCGTGGAGGCGGAGGACTTCGGCGAGGAGAGCGAGGAAGATGCCGAAGGGTTCGAGGTGCATCCGCTCTATCAGGCATCGTTCGCGCTCACAGTCTCGATCGATCAGCTTTGCGAAGAGCACAGCGACGCAAGAAATCATCCCCTGGTGGTGAAGCTCGCCACTCAATCCGCGATCGCCAGCGCAAAGCTGGCCGCCGCTTTGAGCGACGACGACGTGGACGAAATCGGCATGACCATCGCCTATCTCAAACGCGCGCTGAAGGCGATCACAAGCGCGATGGAGGCCGGCGTGCAGTTGAAAAGGGAGATTTCACTCCCGCCGGAGCGCTGCGCCACATTGATCCACAGGCTGTTTCACATCCGCGACGGCATCATCACCCTCATGGGTGAATTCCGTTCCGAATGGCGTCGGCGCCACGGGCAGTGATAATTTCCTGAATGAAGTCGCCGTGACTTCGTCCAACCCCATGCAAACAGAATGCGAACGAGTTTCCGCCGAAGGCGAAGATGCCGGTCTGGTGGCGCGATGCCAGGCGGGTGACACGCTCGCCTTCAACGAACTCGTCACACGATACCGGACAAAAATTTACGCGATGATTTACAACATGGTTCGCAACGAGCAGGACTCATGGGATCTGGCGCAGGACGGCTTCCTGAAAGCGTGGAAGTCCATCGGACGCTTTCGCGGACAGTCGTCGTTTTACACCTGGCTTTATCGTATCGCGATGAACGTGACGATCGACTGGTTGCGCAAGAAACAGATCGAGGGGGGCGTGGAATTCGACGACTCGATCGGGTTGAACAGCATCGATCCCGGATCAACCACCGCGCCAAAGGCCGCGACTCTGCCCCATCAAAAAATGGAGCAGGACGAAATCCGCAAACGCATCGACGCAGCGATCGAAAAACTCTCTCCTGAGCACCGCGCAGTGATTTTGATGCGGGAAATGGACGGTCTTCAATACGAGGAAATCGCGGCAGCCCTCGACTGCTCGATCGGCACCGTGATGTCCCGTTTGTTTTACGCGCGCAAGAAGCTGCAGGGGATGCTGAAAGACGTTTATGAAAACATTTGAAGAAAAATTCACCGCATGGATCGACGGCGAGCTGCGCGGTCAGGCCCTCATCGACTTCGAGGCCGAGCTTGCCAAGATCCCGGAAGCGGAAGCCGGGAAAGCAGCCGCGCACAAACTCGGGGACTTGCTCCGCGCTGAGGGACGTGCGCCGGAACTGAAAAACGCGGAGTTTTTCAACCACCAACTGATGCAGGCGATCCAGTCCGAAGAGCGGCGCACTGAAGTTCCTGCGAAAGTCCGATCCGGGTGGTGGTCGATCCCCCGCATGGCTTGGGGCGGCGCATTCAGCCTCGCGTTGGCGCTGGTCCTCTTCGTTCTCGTGATTCCGCACGGGCCGGTCGAAAACCCGACAAGCGAAGAATACGTCTCGCAGATCATCAAATCGAGCACGGAGGATCCGTCGATCCTTGCGACTTCGTTCCAATCCAAGAAGGAAAAGGTAACCGTGCTCTGGCTCGACGGGCTGGATTACGTTCCGGAGAACTACAAGCTCAAATAGCCGATGAAACACGCCGTCGCACTCGCCCTTGTCCTGTTCGTGCTTGTCGGCGCAATCCGTCCGGCCTTCGCGGACGGCAACACGGTATGGAGCGGATTGATCCTCGCGACCAACAGCGGGCATCCGTCGGAAGCGCCGGCGGAGATCGCGAAGTTCAAGACCAAGCTCGAAAACGTCTTCGGCTACAACCAGTTCGAGTTGATCGGCCAGCACACCGAACTGATGGACAACCCGAACGAGCGCTGGCTCATCCCGAGCAAGGATTTTTTTCTCCACGTCGTCTCCACGAGCAAAGGCAGGACCGCCTACACCTTCACCCTGCATCTGTTTCAGCAAAAGAGATCGCTTGCGCAATTCGAAGCGAAACTCGAACCCGAAAGCCCGCTTTTCATCCGCGGCCCGCTCTGCGGCGGCGGGCAGTTGATCATCGTGCTGCTGGTGAAATAGCGACCTGCTCTTCTCCGTCTCTGCGGCGGACTCCTCACGCGAATTTTTCTGACGCCTTGTCGTTGTCCTGGCTGGACAGCTTTCCTGAATTAGTTATTCTAAAAGTCGCCAACTTCGCGAAACCGACCCTATGCATTTCCCCAAACAAGCCGTTGGTTTTCGTGTCAACGTCGGAGTCTCGAGGGCTCTCGGACACGCGTTTTTGTTCCTGGTTTTTTCTGCTGTTTCTCTCCGCGCCGCAACGCCGGTGCTCTGGCTCGATGCCTCGAATGCCTCGACCATTACCAAGGACGCCAGCAACAAGGTCAGCGTCTGGGGCGATTCGGACAGCGGCGGCGGGCCGACCAATGCCAGTCAGACCACGGCGGCCAGGCAGCCGACTTTGATAGCGGGCGTCCTGAATGGATTGCCGGTCATGGATTTCGGGGCGTTCTCGTTGAGCGGCACCGGCCAGCAGATGGTCTTCGACGCGCAGGTGACGAACATCCGCACGGTGATCTGCGTCATCAAAGGCAGCAACTTCATTCTCGGTGACGACAACAACTACCATTTCCATCGCGGCGGCGACACGGCGACCTCGACCATCTGGAGCAGTTCCAGCGCCTCGGCGAACATCCGCAACGGCCAGACCTGGCTCGATGGCGCGCTCGTTAACGGCACGCTGACGCCGATGCCGGACGGGTTCTCGGTTGTCAGCGTCATCACGACCGGCGACGTGGAAGCCAGCCGGCTGGCTTCGGACCGGACCTCGCGCTCAGGCGGACAGCAGATCGCGGAGATGCGGATCTACACGACGGCGCTCACGGATGCGGAGCGCCAGACCGTCGAAGCGGAACTGCGCGCAAAGTGGTTTGGGGCGACCGATCTTGCCGCCGGCGCGGTGGTCGATTTGAACGGCGCGAGCAGTACCCTCGGCTCGCTTTCCGGAACGAGCGGCAGTCAGGTGCTGACGGGAACGTCGGCGGCAGTCACGCTTACCGTTGGCGGCAACGGCAACTTGACGACTTTCAGCGGAGTCATCAGCGGCTCGGGAAGTCTCACCAAGACAGGCACCGGCGCGTTGACACTCGCGGGCGCGAACAGTTTCACCGGTGCCATCACAATTCTCGCCGGCACGCTGCGTCTCGCGCCGGTCGCGGCGCAGGGAAGCGCGGGCACGCCCGCCGGCACGCCGGAGTTCTGGCTGGACGCTTCGAACACCGCGACGATCACGAAGGACGCGTCGAACAAGGTGAGCAGATGGAATGACGCCGGAAGCGGCGGCGGCCCGGCTTACGTCAGCCAGTCCACGAGCAGTTACCAGCCGACCTTTGTCGAGAATGCGTTGAACGGAAAACCGGTGATCGATTTTGGTCCGGCCATTTCAGGCACGACCGGCCAGCGAATGAACTTCGATGTCGCGGCGAACGACATCCGCTCGGTTTTTTGGGTGATAAAAGGCGGCAACTTCCTCCTGGGTCACAATTCCACCTACCACTTCCACCGCGCAACGCCGGAGACATCGGGCACCTCGATGATCTGGCACAGCACCTACGCATCGGCGAGTGTTCGCAGCGGCACCACCTGTCTCAACGGCACACCGGTGGACGGCACGGTGACTGGTCTGAACGGTTCCAGCTTCGATCTCGTCAGCCTCATCACGACCGGCAGCGTCTCAGCCAACCGGCTCGCCAGCGACCGCGACACTTACCGGACCGGTGGCCAGCAGATCGCCGAAATCCTCATCTACAACACGGCTCTGAGCAGCAGCGACCGGCTACAGGTCGAGGGCTATTTGAAAGCCAAATGGTTCGGGCCTTCGCCTCTGCCATCGACGGCCGTCGTGAGCCTCGCGGCTAGTGGCGCGACTTTCGACGCCAACGGCGTCAGCCAGACCATCGGCTCGCTGAACGGCGTGGCGGGCGGCACGGTCCGGCTCGGCGGGAGCGCGCTCCAGGTCGGCGCGAATAACGCCTCGACTTCGTTTGCCGGCATCGTCAGCGGTGCGGGTGTTTTGGAAAAAGTCGGCACGGGTGTGTTCACGTTCACCAGCAGCGCTTCGGTTTCGGGAACGACCTCGGTGACGGGCGGCACGTTGAAAGTCGATCCCGGTGCATCGGTCACCGCGACCGTGCTGGTGAACTCCGGCGGCAAATTGTCGGGCACGGGGACGACGAGTGGAATGGTCACGGTCAACTCCGGCGGCATCGTCGCGCCGGGGGCCACGCAGGGGACGCTGACGCTGCAAGCGCTGGCGCTGAAGTCCGGTGCCGTGCTGCAATTCAACCTGGGCGCATCGCAGACGCTTCTTCGAGTGTCCGGAACCTTCAACGGCAACACCTCCGGCACGACCCGTATTGATATTCCGACCGCACCGGGCATGGGCACCTACACGCTCGCGGATTGGACCGGCGCGACTCCGGTGAGCGTGGACAAGAGCGACTTCAGCATCGGCACGCTGCCGGCCGGGTGCGCCGGTTCGCTCAACATGGTCGGCAACACACTTCAAATCACGCTCTCGGTCGCGGGGCAGCAGGTCGTTTCCACCACGACCATCGCCAGCGTTCGCAGCGCCATTCAGGATCTCGCCATTCGTTACCCAACGGAATACGCGGGGAAGTCAGCGAATTACCTCAGCCAGCTCGCAGCGATCGAAACGTCATTCCAAAGCGGCGGTGCCGCTGCCGCGGACAGTCTTTTCCAAACGCTCAAACGCGACGCGCTCGTCCTGAACAATCCGGCGCTCGCGTTCAACAAACTGCTCTTCATCCGGCGCAACACCGGCGACGGCCTGCCGCAGAACTGGCAGAATGTTGTCTCGGTCGGAAAGACCTCCTGCCAGGACAACCTCGCGATGCTCGACATCGCGCAGGACTCCGCGAGCAACCTTTACACGCCCGCAACCAACAGGTTCATCGGCTACCTGAATCTCCACTGGAACGCCAACCGCATCCTCTTCACCTCGCAGAGCAGCGCCGGTTCACCTTTCGGCTTGTTCGAGATGAACATAGACGGCTCGGGCCTCCAGCAGATCAGCCCGACGGCCGCGCCGGCGGGATCGGACGTGGACTGGTTCGACGGCTGCTACCTGCCGAACGGCGACGTGCTCATGTGCAGCACGGCCGGGTTCGCAGGCGTGCCGTGCGTGACCGGCGGGGATTACGTCGGCAACCTCTACCGTCTGACGCGCACCACCGGCACGATCCGGCAGCTCACTTTCGATCAGGATCAAAACTGGGGGCCGACGGTGCTGGCCGACGGACGGGTGATGTTCACGCGCTGGGAGTATTCCGATCTCGCGCATTATTTCTCGCGCATCCTCATGACGATGATGCCCGACGGCCTCGAACAATTCGCGCGCTACGGCAGTAACAGCTACTGGCCCAACTCGCTCCTGGATGTGAAGCCCATTCCTGGCAATCCGTCGCAGTTCGTCGGCGTTGCCTCCGGGCATCACGGTGTGAAGCGCGAGGGCGAGCTGATTCTCTTCGACGAAACGAAAGGCACTCACGAAGCCGACGGTGTCGTGCATCGGTTCTGCGGGCCGAACCCGGTCCTCCCCGAAGTGCGCGACCAATACGTCAATGAACGCAACCCGTGGCCGCGCTTCATCCAGCCGGCGCCGCTCGACGAAAAGCAGATGCTCGTCGCGGCGCGCACGTCGTCCTCCGGCGCGTTCGGCATCTATCTCGTCGATCAATTCGACAACTACACCCTGCTCCGATACGAGCTTGGCAGGAACCTCGTCCATCCCACTCCGGTCAAGGTGCTGCCCACACCGCCGGTCATTCCCGATCGCGTCAAAACCACCGGCACGACCGGCGTCGTCAACATCGCCAACATCCACTTCGGTCCCGGTCTCAAGGATGTGCCGCGAGGCAAGGTGAAAAGCCTCCGCGTCTATTCGGTGCATTACGGCTACCGGGGAATGGGCGGGCATTGCAACGTGGCGATCGACGGCGGCTGGGATGTGAAACGCATCCTCGGCACGGTGCCGGTGTATGAGGACGGCTCGGCGAGTTTCACCGCGCCGGCGAACGTGCCGATCTCGGTCCAGCCGCTCGACGACGAGGGCAAGGCGCTTCAGCTTTTCCGGAGCTGGTACACGGTCATGCCGGGCGAAACCGTTTCCTGCTCGGGCTGTCACGAGGACCGCAAGCAGGGCATGGCCAACCGCGTCTCGCTCGCGTCGCGCAAGTCGCCCGACTCCATCACGCCCTGGCGCGGCGCGGAACGGGGCTTCGGCTTCACGCGCGAAGTCCAGCCCGTCCTCGACAAATACTGCATCGGCTGCCACGACGGCACGACCGGGACGAACAAAGCCCCGCCGCAGCTCTACGACATCACCCGCGTCGATGGCGACGGCGACAGCCCGATCGGCGCGACGTCGAACACGTTCCCGAATTCTTACGTGAACCTCCACAAGTACGTCCGGCGCAGCGGCAACGAAGGTTATCTCCGCTTGAACAACGCCGGTGAGTATCAGGCCGACACCAGCGAGTTGGTGCAGATGTTGAAAAAAGGCCACTACGGCGTGACACTCGACGCCGAGGCGTGGGATCGCCTCTACACCTGGATCGATCTGAACGTCCCCGCCTTTGGCACCTGGGGCGAGCACAAGACCGTCGGCGGTTCGCCAACCTACGCCACGCGCCGCAAAGAGACGATGGCCGCTTACGCGAACATCACCACCGACCCGGAGGTCTATCCCACGGCCGCTCCGGCGCGCGGGACATTCATCAATCCCACTCCGCCTGCCACGCCAACCGCGCTGACACCGCCCGCCGACAGCGTGTTTAACGCGACCGAAGCGAAACGCAGACGCGACGCGATCGCGACGACCGCCAGGCCGGCGGAACTCACGGTGAACCTCGGCACCGGGGTTGATCTCGTGCTTGATCTGGTGCCAGACGGACGGTTTGTCATGGGGTCGGTGACGGGTTGCGCGGATGAAAACCCGCAGGCGGTCGTGAACATCGCACGTTCTTTTTACATGGGGAAATTCGAGGTCACCAACCGGCAATACGCGCTGTTCGATGCGGAACACGTGTCCGGGTTTATCCAGTCGTTCGGCAAGGATCACAACTCCGAAGGCTGGACCTGCAACAATCTTGACCAGCCCGTGATGCGCGTCTCGTGGAAGGAGGCGATGCAGTTCTGTGAATGGCTGACGAAAAAGACCGGACGCAAGTTCACCCTCCCGACCGAAGCCCAGTGGGAATACGCGTGCCGGGCCGGGACGACGACCGAAATGTCGTACGGCGCCGCCTCGACAAACTGGACGACCACGACCCAGTTGATCAGCGGCGACAGTTTCTACCGCAGCGGCGCGCTCGATAACTTCGCGGGTTACGAATACTTCAACGATTACACGCCGAACATGCTCGTCGGCAGCCCGCGCTGGTATCTGACCGATCGCACGATCACTGACTCGTGGGTCGCTCCGGGCAACGTGACTTCGTTCGCGTCGAATCCGTTCGGCCTTTGCGCCATGCACGGCAACGTCGCCGAGTGGACGCTCTCGACTTACGCGTCCTATCCTTACGCCGACGACGGACGGAACCGCGCCGTTTACAGCGACGAGGAATGGCTCTCGCTGAAAAAGGTCGTGCGCGGCGGTTCCTGCATCGATCGCACAAAACGCGGCACGGCGTCGTTCCGCACTGCGATGCCGCCGTGGCAGCGCGGTTACAATGTCGGCTTCCGCGTGGTGGCCGAGCCGGAGACAACGCTGGCACCGGTCCCGGTTGCGAATTTCTCCGCCACTCCGACCACGGGCGTGGTCGATTTGAAGGTGAACTTTGACGCCGCGACTTCGGCCGACGCCAACGGCTCGATCGTGAAATACCAGTGGGACTTCGGAGACGGCGCGACGGTCACCGGTTCGGCGGCGGTCCAGCACACCTACACCGTTCCCGGCAGTTACGCGGTCACGCTCACCGTGACCGACAACGACGGGTTCACCGCCACGAAATCGGTGCCGCTCGTTGCCAAAGGCCAGATCGGCGGCGGTGCGGCCCCGACCGCGAACATCGCCAACTCGCCCATTGGCGGCCAGGCGCCTTGCACGATGGTCTTCAACGGAACCGGGTCCGCCGATCCCGATGGAGTCGTGGCCGCGTGGTATTGGGACTTCGGCGACGGCACGGCCGGCAGCGGTCGGCTCGCCACGCACACTTACACGCAGCCCGGCCGCTACACCGCGTCGCTGACAGTGGTCGATGACAGCGGTCTGCGCGACACGCGAACCGTGCAGGTCGTGATCAGCGGCGCTGGTGGAAACAAAGCGCCGGAGGTCGAGGCAGGGCCGTCGGTCATTGGCGCTGTCGGTGAAGCGATTGCGATTGCTGGTTCTGTTGCCGACGATGGATTGCCGACGCCGCCAGGAAATGTCACAGCCCAATGGAGCAAGCTCTCCGGGACCGGCAACGTCACCTTCGCCACGGCGTCCCAGCCATCGACCACGGCGAATTTCAGTGCCGCAGGCGAATACGTGCTGCAACTTTCCGCCGCCGACGGCCAGCTCACTTCGCAGGACACCGTGCGCGTGAGCGTTCTCGCGCAAGGCCCTTACCACTCGCCGATCGAACTGGCCTACTCGCCCGACGGCTCCATCCTCGCCGCAGCGGATGAAACAGCCCGCGCGATTCACCTCATCAACCCGGCGACGCAGACGGTGCTCCGCAAGATCACGCTTGCCGGCGAACCGCGCGACCTGGTCTGGACCAGCAGCACACGGCTCTTCGTTTCCGAGCACGACGCCGGCACCGTTGCCGAAATCGACACCGCATCCGGCACCGTCGTTCGCCGGATTCCAGTCGGCCCGAAACCCGCCGGCCTCGCGCTGGCTCCCGGAAAGAACCTGTTGCTCGTCACCGATCGCGGCCTCAACAAACTCTCGCTGGTGGATCAGCCAACCGGCAAAACCCGGGCCGAGGTTTCGCTCGTGCGCGAGCCGATGTTCGTCACGGTCACGCCCGACGAGCATCTGGCGATCGTTGCCAACCGGCTGCCTCACGGTGATGCGCGCGACCCGTCGCACGCCGCCGCGATCAGCCTCGTGAATCTGGACGACATGCAGGAGGTCGATCATCTGAAATTGAAGCCGGGCGCAACCAGCGTGCAGCGGATCGTCTGCTCGCCCGATGGTCGTTGGGCTTACGTGCTCCATGTCCAGGGCCGCCCATTCCTGCCGACTACGCAACTCAGCCGCGGCTGGGTGATCACGAGTGCGATGAGCATCATCGACCTCCAGTCGAAGCAGGTTTACTCGACGGTCCTGTTCGACAAAACCAGCGACGGCGCGGCCGATCCATGGGGCATCGCCCTTTCCTCCGATGGACGCACGGCGTGGATCACCTTCGCAGGCGTCCACGAGGTCGGCATTCTCGATCTGTTCAATCTCCACGCGCTCCTCGCCAGCGACGACGACGTGCGCGCGAACATGCACTACGACCTTACGACGCTGCACAACCGGGGCCTGCTCCAGCGCATCCCGATTCCCTGCAACGGTCCGCGCGGAATCGCTCTCGCGCCGGGCCAGCAGCAACTGGCAGTCGCCGCGTGGTTCAGCGGCAACGTGCTCCTGCTCAACGCGAGCGGCACAGTCACCGCACAAATTCCGCTCGGCTCGCAGCCCGCCGAAGACGCCGTCCGGCGCGGCACGCGGCTCTACCACGATGCGACAGGCTGCTACGAGCGCTGGCTCTCATGCGCGAGCTGCCATCCCGGTGCGCGCGTGGACGGCATGAACTGGGACCTCTTGAATGACGGGTTCGGCAACCCGAAGAGCGCGAAGTCCGCCCTTTACGCGCCGCAGACGCCGCCGTCGATGTGGACCGGCATCCGCGGCAGCGCGATGATCGGCATTCAGGCCGGCTTCAAGTTCATCGAGTTCCAGGCGCACCCTCAGCAGGACTACGACGACATCCACGCGTTCATGGAATCGCTCAGGCCGGAGAAGAGCCCGTATCTGGTCAACGGCAAGCTCACGCCCGACGCCGTTCAGGGGAAGGCGATCTTCGAAAGCGCGCAGGCGAACTGCCTGAGTTGCCACAAGCCGAATGAATACTACGGCGACGCCGGCACCGACCCCATCGCCAAGTACGACGTCGGCACGCGGCACGAGGCCGATTGGACGGCCAACGACATCAGCGGCTACGTGTCGCCGCATCTCTACGAACTCTGGCGCTCGGGTCCGTATCTGCACGACGGTTCGGCCGCGACTGTCCGGGAGGTGCTCACTGTCTTCAACGCGGCGGATCAACACGGCAGGACTTCTCATTTGAGCAAGAACCAGATCGATCAACTCGCCGCCTACCTGCTCCAACTGGACGGTGAGTTGCCTTCGAGTCCGAGCCAGCCGTGGACGCTCACTGTCGCCAACGGTGACGGCTCGGGTTCGTATCTCGAGGGCTCCAGCATCACCATCACCGCTGCCACGCCACCGCCGGGACAATCCTTTTACCGGTGGTCCGGCAACGGTGTTGCAAATCCCGAATCCGCGACCGCCACGCTCACGATGCCGGCTGCCAATGTTGCCATCGCCGCCACGTATCTCGCGAACGGCGGCTGGATCGGCTTCGACGTGGACGACAACCTCTGGTCGAGCGCCGACAACTGGACTGGCCAGAAAGTGCCCGTGCCCGGCGTGGATGAATTGGTATTCGCGGGCACACGCCGGGTGAGCACGAGCAACGATCTGCCGGCGGGCAGCATCTTCAAAGGCGTGCGGTTCCTCAACACCGCCGGCGTGTTCGTGCTCGGCGGGAACGGAATTACTCTCAACGGAAACGTCGTCAGCGACAGCTCCAACTCGCAGACGATCAACCTGCCGATCGTGCTCTCCGGAAGCTGCGCGTTCGACGCCGTCGGCGGTGAGATCGTCGTGACGAAAGCGCTTTCCGGCTCGGGTCCGCTCGTCAAAACGGGCGGCGGCCCGCTCACGCTCGCAGCGCCTTGCACTTACTCCGCTCCCACTGACGTTCAGACAGGCATTCTTCGAATCGAAGCGGACAACAGCGCCGCGACGGGCGACGTCACGATCGCTTCCGGTGCTGTCCTCTCCGGCGGCGGCACCGTGGGCGGCAAGGTCACGGTTGCGGGCCTGCTGAGTCCCGCATCGACCGGCCCGGCTGTCACGCTGCGCCTCAAGGCGGGTGGCACGTTGCAAAGTGGCGCGACGACTTCCCTGCGCGTCCTCGTCGCGAGCGGCACTTGCGACCGCGTCGAGATCGCAGGCGGCACGTTCACCTTCGGCGGCACGCTCGCGGTCAGCTTCAGCGACGCGGTTCCGAACGGCTCGACCTTCCAACTGTTCACACGCTCCGGCGGTTCGTTTGCCGGAACATTCGCCAGTCTCAGCACGACCGGACTCGCTCCGTACCAACACGCCACGTTCGATTCCGCGACCGGACTCCTGACCGTTCGCTCGCCATTCCACGACTGGCTCGCGTCGAAAAATGTGACCGGTGCCGATACCGACCCGCTTGCCGACCCCGACAAGGACGGCCTGAACAATCTCGCCGAGTTCGGGCTGCTGGGGAATCCAAAGGCCGGCGACGTCTCGCAGACGCGCCCGCTCGTGCAGCGAAGCGCGGATGGTTACCTGACAATCACCTTCAACCGGCGCACCGACGACCCCGCCCTAAAGGTCATCGTCGAGAAAACCACGAACCTTGGTTCTGGCGCGTGGACGACAACCGGCATCGAGCTGGTCGGCACGCCGCAGGACATCCTCGAAAGCGGCGTGAAGGTCGGCGAGCGCGTGACCTGCCGCATCCTGCCATCCATCGCGGAATCACCAACCGGAGCCGTGTTCGCCCGCGTCCGTGTCGAATGGTAGCCTCCGTGCTGGCGACTCCTATCCAATGAAACGGACCGTCCTGATTTTCTGGACTCTCCTCCTGACCTCCGCTGCGTTCGGCCAGGATGGAAAAGTCAGCCATCGCTTTTTGAAATCGGGCTGCGGGAGCCGTTCGATCGCGATTGTCGCGAAGGATGGCACCATCGAATGGGAGTATCCCCTGGCCAACGAATCGAGCGACTCGTGGCTGCTGCCGAATGGCAACGTCCTCTTTTCCTTCAAAGCCGGCGTGCGGGAAGTCCGGCCCGACAAGTCCATCGTGTGGGAATTCCTCGGCTCACATGGCTCTGAGGTCCAGGGCTGCCAGCCGCTCGGCGAGAACCTCTATCTCGTCGCCGAATCGCGCGCCGATGGTGTCACCCGACTTTACGAAATGGATCGGAGCCGGAACATTCGCAAAACGCTCGACCTCAAACTCGGCGGCGGAGCGCACACACAGGTGCGCCAGATTCGCAAGACCCCGCAGGGAACTTACCTCGCCTGTCAGCAGCGGAAGGACGGCAGGGCGATGGAATTTGACGGCGACGGCAAGGTGCTGCGCGTGTTTCCCTCCGGGCGCTACGTGGCAGAACGCCTGCCCAACGGCAACACGCTGATCGCCTGCGGAGACGAGCACCGCGTCATCGAAGTCGATCCGCAGGACAAGATTGTCTGGGAGGTGAACCAAAACGACGTCGCTGGCAACGTGATCGGTTTCGCTGCTGGCGTCGTGCGCCTGCCGAATGGCAACACGATCATCTGCAACTGGCCCGGACATGGCGGCATGCCGAAAGACCAGCCGCAAGTCTTCGAGATCACGCCCGACAAAAAGGTGGTCTGGGAGGTCCGTGACGCACGCTTGAACCTGATTTCCTCGATCCAGATCCTTGATGAAGAAACAGTGACGCCCGCGCGTCCGTCCACGAAATAGCGCCCGAGTGGATCTGATGCCATTTCCAGAAGACTTCTGGACTCATTCCCGCCATTGGGAATGGGTGATACGACTTCCACAGACCGATGGCAGGAATCCGAACCAGCCTTCTTATACATGTTCTTGCTCTTGGTGCGCCCGTGAAGCGGGCGTCAACGCGGGTGGAAGTCCCGCCGGTGCAATTAGACGGTTCAGCACCGCAGACCGTGCCAACTGCGTCGCCGCGAGGCGGGGTGGGGAGCAGGCATGGAGTCGAACCGGCAGGTCGCAATGCACAGATGAACCACATAAATGAGCCTCGAAAAACACTCCCGGCAGCCGAGCCTCTCAAGAGTGGGCGAAGGCCGCAGAGTCGAGACCCAGACCAACCGTCGTGGGTTTTGACAATGGACCGGCGGGGTCTGCGTGGGCGACATGTCGCGGAGTGACGCGCGGGTAAACGGGGAGATCTGTCATGGCGGGTAAGCAAGACTCAACTGGCGGCACAACCCCAACAAAGGGGAAGGCCGTGCAGGCCAGGACAGAAGTCGGAGGCGTTCGTAGTAGTGATAATCCCGTGCCGGACCTCTGGTTCGGGCAACCCGCGGGGGAGCGAAGGGACGCCACTTGTTCCGCAGGAGCGAAGCGCAGGGAAGGACGTGGTGACGGCCCGCGAGGGCTACCAGCACCCGAGAAAGTCCGGCAACTGCAAATCACCCTGTATCGGAAAGCGAAGTCCAAGCCGGAATACCGGTTCTGGAGTCTATATGGAGAAGTGCAACGCGCCGACGTGCTGGCAGCAGCTTGGCGGCGCGTGAAAGCGAATGCAGGAGCGGCGGGGGTGGATGGAGTGAGCATCGAGGAACTCGCCGCCGATGCGCAGGTGGAAGCCGCGTGGCTGAACGCGCTGCAAGAGGAGCTTCACTGCAAAACGTACCGGCCCGCGCCGGTGCGCAGGGTGAAGATTCCCAAAGCCAGTGGAGGGTTTCGTGGGTTGGGGATTCCCACGGTGAAAGACCGCGTGGTGCAGATGGCGGTGTATCTGGTGCTGATGCCGATCTTCGAGGCGGACTTCCATCCGCGCTCCTTCGGTTTTCGGCCCGGACGGGGCGCCCACCAGGCGGTGGAGGTAATCCGGGAGGCATTGCGCATGGGCAAGACCGAGGTGGTCGATGCCGATCTGGGGCAATACTTCGACACGATCCCGCATCGGAAGCTGATGCGGCAGGTGGCCCGGCGGGTGAGCGACGGGATGATCCTGAAACTCATCAAAGCCTGGCTGCGCGCGCCGATCGTCGAGGAAGAGCAAGGCGGAGGCCGGAGGATGAAGGCCAACCCCTGTGGCACCCCGCAGGGCGGCGTCATCTCTCCCTTGCTGGCCAACATCTACCTTCATCCGCTGGATGAGGGCGTGAATGAATGCCGGCAAAAGCCGCGGATGGTGCGGTATGCGGACGATCTGGTGATCCTCTGTCGGCCCGGAGAAGGAGAGGGGATGAAGGAGCGGCTGGCTCGGTGGCTGCAAAGCCGGGGGCTGGCCCTGAACGAAACCAAGACCCGAGTGCTCCAGAGCTGCGCGAGCGGCTTTGAGTTCCTGGGTTTCACCTTCCGCTGGCAGCAGTCGAAGAAGGGAACGCCGTATGTGCATACCGAGCCGAGCGCCGGCGCAGAGCAGGCGCTCCGGGACCGGGTGCGTGAACTCACCCGGCGTCCCACCACCTGGAGAGCGACTGGCGAGGTTGTGCGCGAGATCAACCAAGTGACCCGTGGCTGGAGCAACTACTTTGCTTTGGCCCACCACCACCGGAGCTTCGGGCAGATGAATCACTTCATCGCCCACCGGCTGCGGCAATGGTTATGGCGCAAGCACGGGAATCCCTCGGGGAAATACCAGCGCTGGCCGGACCGCGAACTCTTCACCACGTATGGACTCTATCACCTGCCGGCGACGCTGGCGTAAGACATCGCAAACCGACAAAGGAACTCGGAAAGCCGGATGCGGGAAAACCGCCCGTCCGGTTTGATGAGGGGCGGGAAGCAGACGGTCACTGGCCCGCGGGCCTCTCAATCCGTCGCTTCCCGCCTACTCTACATCTTAATCCTGCCCGTCGTTCCTGGAGCACGAGCAGGAGCAAGAATAGGATCAGGAGCAAGAATAAGAATAATACCAGCTCTCAAAGAAAAGATGACTATTGGCACCCGCCTTACACAACTTATGGCGCGTCATTCTGAGCGCAGCGAAGAACCCCGCAAACGTCGCTCGGCGTGGATTGCGGGGTTCTTCGCTGCGCTCAGAATGACGCGCGTGGGGATGGTTCAGTAAAATGGAGAGTCTTCCTATTTATGCAAAATCCTGCCAGCCGGAATCGAAGCGCGATGACTTGCAAGCGTCGTCACGCGATTCGAGAGCCAACTCCCGCTGAACGGCTGGAAGCCGTTCAGAAACGGGCTGGAAGCCCGCGCTCCCTTTTTCAAACTGCGTTGTTCCGGACAATGGAACCCCATACCCACTCTCGAAAACGGAGTGTTGTTCTCGTTTTCCAAAATGAAAATACGCATCAACTCGATCTTCCTGATTTCCTGATTTCCTGATTCACTTCTTAAAAAGTTGCCATGATGCCATCCCTCTCACGCACAGTCTTCCTTCTCTGCACGCTCTTGGTCCTTGCGGGCTGTAGAACCATCAACGAACGGAACGCGGTGTTCACCGGTTTGTCCGACGAGCCGATCGCCTGCGCAAAATGGCGGAAGCTGGTCGGCGTCTATTCCGGACCGGTGCGGTCAATGTCCAAAGGGGTTGGCACCACGGGCATCACGACGCAAAACATGCGACTGGAGGTTTACGGCTCGCCGGAAAACCCGCTGGTTTTTTTGAGGCTCCGCGCGTTTGCCACCAGTGCCTTCACGGCCTACGGCGAACGCATCGAAAGCTTCACGAACATGCCCGAACGTGAATTCGGCGTGAGGGCGCGGCTTTCCGTTTCCTCTCACGCGCCCCACGACCTGTTCGTCACGCTTGAACCGACGATCCTCTCGCCGAACCGGGGCGGCGCGATGATCTTTTCGTTCCAGGAGAACGGCAGGGTCGATGTGGACAGTGTGGGCCATTTTCAGCGACGCGGCATCGGCACTCTCAACCGCGAGCCGTTCGCCAACGTCCGCGAATGAGCCCCGACGGTCCGCCGGTTTGCGAATTCTTTCGGCGCGGGTAATTTGTTCACCAGATGCACCGCCGCGACGGTTTTACCCTCCTCGAAATTTGCATCGCCGTTTTCATCGCGCTCCTGATGATCCTGATGGCGGTGCCGAGCATTCAGGGCTTGTTTGCCGAGCGCGAGATCAAGCGCACGTTCGACAGCTTCAGCGCGATGGTGATCGATGCGCAAGCCCGCGCGGTAACGCAGCAGCGGGCGTATGTGATCGAGTGGGACGAGGAGGGCATTTCGCTGCGGCCGGTGCAGCCGGTGGATCGCGACGAGGAGAAGGGAGTGTCGCGAATCGATTTCGCCGAAGACGAAGTTTATGACATCAACCTTCCCGCGGCGCTGATGGAAAAGCCGCCGAAGGCCTGGCTTTTCTGGCCGACCGGCACGTGCGAGGCGGCGAAGATTTCTTACAACGGAGCCGCCGGTTCATGGACGGCGGACTACAACCCACTCACCGTCCGCGCGACGCTGCTCACCAATGCGCGCTGAAGCAAAGACGACTGGCGGGAAACGCAAACGCGGCGCGCGTTCGCTGCGAGCATTCGTGTTGCTCGAGGCGATGCTCGGCGTTGCGATCTTCGCAATCGGCATTCTTGCCCTCGCCAATTGCGTGAACAACTGCCTGGTTGCCGAAACGGTGAAGGTCGAGGACAGCCGCGCCCGGCTGGCGCTGCAAAATCGAATGGCGGAGATCGAGTCGGGCGCGTTCAAGTTCGAGGGCACAAAGACCGAGAAACTCACCGGAATGTTCGACGGCATCACCCTCAAGCAAACGCGCGTCCCGCTGAAGTTGGAAACCGAGAAGAAGGAAAAGCTGCTCGGCCTTTACAACGTGACCATCCAGGCGTCGTGGGAATCGGGCGGACAACCGCAGTCGAAAGCGATTTCGTTTTATGTGTTCAAACCGATGTAAGGGAGATGGGAGATGGGAGATGGGAGATAGGGAATCGCGAAGAGCGCGGCTTTGCCGTCCCCCATCTCCTATCTCCCATCTCCCATCTCCCATCTCCGGCTTTACCCTGCTTGAGGTGATGCTCGCCGTCGCGATCATCGCGCTCGTGGCGATGAGCATTTACCGGTTCCTCGACACGAATCTACAGGCGATCCAAATCTCGACCGAGCAGGGCAGCAGGCAGGTCGAGCTTCAGGGCCTGATGTCGGTGTTGCAGTTCCAGATGAACGATCTTCCGCGCACCGAGGCCGGCGCGATCCTCGGCGAGGCGCACAATTTCAACAACCTCTCAAGCGACGAACTCCAGTGGACATGCGGTCCGGGCTGCGGCCTTTTCACTCAAAACGCGAGCGGCCAATACAAAGTGACGCTTGCGTTGAAGCCGCTTCCCAAGAGCAAGGACCTCGATCTGGGCGTCCGCCGCATGCCGGCGACCGGCACGGACAAAGACGCGACCTGGCTGCATTTGATGGATGGCGTGAAGGCGCTGGAGATCCGCTATTTCGACCCGCGATTGAATGCATGGCTCGAGAAATGGACGGATCAAAACGCGCGTCCATCGCTGTTGCGCGTCCGGCTTTTGCGCGGGAACGACACGACGCCGTATGAGCAGATACTTTCCCTGCCGCCGACGACTGCGGGCGCTCCTGGCGTTCCAGTTCCAGCCGCTCCCCAACTGAACATTCCGCGACAATGACGAGAAACTCCCGACCGACAAATCGCGGCTCCACGTTGATCCTGACGCTCTGGGCGTTGCTGCTTCTTTCCGCCGCGGTGTTCGCCTGGGTGAAATTCATCGACCAGGAACTCATGGCTGCCTTCCAGGCCAATGCGGGGCTCGAGGCGAAAGCCAGCGCCCACTCCGGTGTCTGGGTGGCGCTGCATCCGCTCGTCAAACGCAACTCGCCCTTGCTCAAGGCGTCGTTCGATCGCGATCACGGCTACAAGGTCAAATTGGTCGGCGAAGGCGGCAAGCTCAACTTGA
The DNA here is from genome assembly GCA_963751395.1 of uncultured Verrucomicrobiae bacterium. Classification (GTDB taxonomy): domain Bacteria; phylum Verrucomicrobiota; class Verrucomicrobiia; order Chthoniobacterales; family Chthoniobacteraceae; genus CAVVUC01. The sequence continues at coordinate 124,740 of CAVVUC010000004.1, forward strand.
ACTGGCTGCTCGCGGGCCTGGAGCAGGATCCCAATCTGCGCACCATCCTCGACACTTATTTTTACCGGCTCGGCTTGAGCTACAAGGAGCGCGCCACGCTCATCGACTGCATGCTCGACTGGACCCAGCCTGCGCAGGGCAACAACGTCCATCGGCTCAACGGCGCGCGCGATACCGAGACTTACAAAAATCCGCATCGTCCTTTCCAGAGCATCGACGAAGTGGCGCAGGTGAAAGGTTCCGAGTCGCTTGTGAGCTGGCCGGGCTGGCAGGAAGGATTCACGATCTACAGCCAGGGCCCCGTCGATTTGCAGTTCGCGCCGGTGAGCGTGATTGAGATTCTACCGGGAGTCGGCGACGCGCGCGCACAGCGGTTCGTGCAGCTTCGTCAGGGGCCGGACAAGATCGACGGCACGGAGGACGATCTGATTTTCAAAGACGCAAGGAGCGCACTGAGCTACCTGGGTTTCGGCGGCGCGGCTGCGGATCAACTCGGCCCGTATGTGATGCTGAACGACCCGACTTACAGCGTGCAGAGTGTCGGGCAATCCGGAAAAGTGTATCGACAAGTCGAGGTCATTGCTCAGAAAGTGGGCGGCGGCAATCCCAACATTCTACGCTGGAAAGAACTCTGAAACAGACGCGCGATTCACAGACTATTTTCATCCGCCCCGCGGCGAAAGGCTGGCGTGTGCTGTCAACCAGCGCGACCTCTCCCGCTCGCGACGCCGCGTCACTGGAGGAGGCCGTCACGGGGCTTCCCGCCGGGAGCAGGATTCACCTCGCGCTCCCTTGCGGAGCCGTGCTGTTCGAGCGCATGCATCTGCCATCGACCGATCCGGTGGAACTCGACGGCATGATGCGCCTTCAACTTGAAAAGACATTGCCCTTTCCGGTCGATGAAGTGACCTCCGCCTTCGAGCCGGTGGGGCAGACGGAAAAGGGTTCCCTGGTTCTCGCTGTCGCCGCAAACAACGCGCAGCTTGCCGAGCTTGCCAGGCCGTTCCGCGAACGCCTGATCCTTCCGGAAAAGATCACCGTTTTCGTCAACCACGTCGCGGCGACCTGTCCGAAGGATTTGCTCGTCCTCGTGATTTACAAAGAGGACGAGAAGTTCGTGGTCGCCATTTCCGAAAGTGGCAGGCTCGGCTTCGCGCAATCGTACGCGCTTCCGGATGCCGGCGCGCTTCTCGCGGAACTCCCGCAACTGCTGCTCAGTGCCGAGATGGATGGAATCCCGACGACATTTGCCCGTGTGCAGTTGGCCGAGGAATGCGCGGAGATGCAACCGGCGATCGCGGAGCTTGTCGGCGTTCCGGTCGACGTCGTGTCTCTCGATGCGAATTTGCCGGAAACGGGAAGCAACCTCGTCCCCTCGGAATGGATCAAAGAGCGGGAGCGCATCAAGAGTGCTTCGCAAATCAAGTCGCGGCTCATTGCCGCGGGCGCCGTTTATCTCGTGGCGCTGTTCTGCGCGGTCGGCTACCTCGTTTGGCTGCATGGCAAAGTCGCGAAGCTGAACGAGCAGATTCGCGCCGCGCAGCCGCAACTCGATTTCATTCGCACGCGCAAAGCCCGCTGGACCGCTCTTTCATCGGCGATCGATCCGACGCGCTACACCGTCGAAGTGCTTTTTCAGGTGCAAAAAAGCCTGCCCTCCGACGCGATCCGCATCACGGGATTCGATCAGTCGAAAGACGGATTCGTGATCGAAGGCGAGGCGCCGTCGGCGAATCTCGCGATCGAGTTCAGCGAACAGCTCAAGAAGAATCCGGAGCTGAAGGATTTCAAAGTGGAGACCGGTCCGCCGAGCATCCTGCCGAACGAACACGCCCAGTTCAGAATTTTCGCGAAGCTATGAAAGCAATGACTCCGCGAGAGAAGATGCTGGCCGGCCTGGTTGCAGGCGCGGTGTTTGTTTTGGTGAACATCCTTTTGTTGTCCGCGTTTTTCAAAAAGCAGGCCGCCGCCCGCCTCGAGCTCGGAAACAAAACGCAGGAATGGAATGCGACGCAGATTCTCACCTCCGAGCGCGATCTCTGGTCGAAGCGCGAGGCGTGGCTCCAGCAAAAGCAGCCGAAGCTCGCGAACGAAGGCAGCGCGGGCGTGCAGTTGCTCGATTACGTAAAATCCGTCGCGAAAAAATCCGATGTGGTTTTGGAGAATCCGGCCATCGGGTCTCCGACAAAGACGGCGGCCTACCGCTCCGTGCCGGTGAACATCGAGACGAAAAGCTCCTGGGCGGCGCTCATCAAGTTCCTCCAGGCGATGCAGCAGCCGGAGCAGTTCATCGTTTTTGAAACCGCAAACGTCGCCATTGATCCGAACGATCCGTCGATGATGCGCGGCAAATTCCGGATCGCCCGCTGGTTCGCGCTTTAGCGCCTCCTTTTGGAATAGCGCCGCAGCTTGATTGCGCATCCCGCGCCAGGAATCACGCCCGCGTGTTTGGTTCCTCGGAATAATGCAAAGTGTGTGCGTCGATTCCTGCCGCCCTCCCTGTATTTCGACAATCAGGTGACAACCATGTTACAGCCGTGTGAAATCGTGCATGCACGAGTCCTGCGGCTTTGACAGGGCGAGACGGCGGTTTCTTAGTTGCTCAAATAAATGAACCGCCACCGCACGGCCTGGATTTCGGATGTGCATCTCGGCACGAAAGGCAGCAACGCCGACCTGCTCCTCGACTTTCTTCGCGACCACGAATTCGAGACACTCTACATCGTCGGCGACTTGATCGACATCTGGCAGTTGCGGCGCGGCATTTACTGGCCGCAGCACCACAGCGATGTCATCCAAAAAATCCTGCGCAAAGGCCGCAAAGGAACGCGCGTCATTTACATTCCCGGAAACCACGACGAATTCGTCGCCGGCTTTCTCGGTCCATACGGGGCGGTCACCATTCAAAAAAACGCGATCCACACGACCGCCGATGGTCGGCGTCTGCTGGTGATCCACGGGCATGAACTCGACACGGTCGTTCAAAACATCAAGTGGCTCGCTTATGTCGGCGACGTCGGCTACCAGTTCCTCCTGCGGCTGAACCAGCCCGTGAATCTCTTCCGCCGCCTGTTTGGACTCGGCTACTGGTCGCTCAGCGCCTACGTGAAGATGAGCGTGAAAAACGCAGTCTCCTTCATCGGCAAGTTCGAGGAAGCCATTGTGCGTTACTCGAGGGATTACTCAGTCGATGGCGTCATCTGCGGACACATCCACGCGCCCGCGATCCGCAAGATTGAGGGGGTTGATTACTACAACACCGGCGACTGGGTCGAGAGCCACTCCGCGCTGCTGGAAGAGATGGATGGCAGCATCCGCTTAATTACGAAGTTCACGAGCGGGGCGGTGGTTGCGCAATCGACCGAACACATCGAGGAGGGGAGCTCCTTCGCTGAAGATGCGCTCTGTCTCAACGGCTCAACCGCGCAGGGCGATGGTCTCCTTTTCAAGCGTTAAGAAAGCGGCCTGCGATCAAAACGCCCGTCATTCTGAGCGGAGTTCCGGTCTGCCTTGAGACAGGAACGGAGTCGAAGAATCACTGATCCTTTTCGAGGGGATTCATCGAGTGGCAAAGGTTCGCGTCCGATTTTGAATTCACCTCACCGTGAGCGTCATTCCGAGTGGAGCGAGGAACGACGCAGGCCACGCCCGGTATTGTTTGGGAGATTCCTCGCTGCGCTCGGAATGACACCTCTTGTTTACTTTTTTCCATGATCCGGATGTTTCGAGTGCCTACCCGATCTCCCCGGACGCCGCATGCGCAATGGCTTCGCGAGCTTCGGCGTTCAGTCGCAACGGCGGCAGTTCGTCCTCGATCAAAGTGCGCGCGATCGTTCGCGCGGCGTCGGGACGGCCCAGGCTTTGTGCTGCGCGTCGCATGCCTTCGAGCCGTTCGGGGTTGTCGAGCAGCCTGTCGATCTTGTAAGGCAGCGTCGCCATCTCGTTGCACCGGATCGCCGCGCCATCTTCCAGCAGGTGATCGCTGTTGCGCTCCTCCTGGCCTGGAATCGGCGAGATGATCGCCATTGGCAGACCGCATGCCAGCGATTCGGAGGTCGTGAGGCCGCCCGGTTTGCCGACGAAAAGATCCGAGATTTTCATCAGCTCGTGCATGCGCTCCGTGTAGCCGAGGATTTTGAAACGCGGATTGTCCGCGCCCACGATTTTTGCGACGCGCTCCCGCGTCTCCTCGCTTTTTCCGCACACGACAATTGTCTGCGCCTCGTGCCGAAGCTCCATCAAACGGCTCACGGCCATCTCCGTCGGACTCACCCCAAGCGCGCCAGCCGATAGAAGCAGCGTCCTTTTGTGAGGATCGAGTCCGTAGCTCAACTGGGTGGCGAGGCGGTCGATCGCCTCCGCAAAAACGGGATCGATCGGAATGCCTGAAACCGTGATCCGTTCGCGCGGGAGGCCGAGCGCTTCGAGATAAGCGCGCGTCTCGTCGATCGCCACGAAGTAGCGGTGAAAAATGCGCGACAGCCACATCGCGTGCATGTCGAAATCGGTGACGACGATGGAAAGGTGCGCGTCCAGTTTTCCCTGTCCGATCAGGTGTGAAATGATGCCCGCCGGCATGAAGTGTGTGCAGACCGTGATGTCGGGACGAAACTTACGGATGAAATTGACCAGCTTCTGCGACTGGAGCCGGTCGAGCCGGAGCCGCACCTCGTCGCCCTTCCACGGTTCGTCGCTCGCCTTGTAAACCCAGCCGAGCACCTCCGGCGCGGAGCGCACGAGCTGGATGTAAAGCTTCGAGTAAAAATCGCGGAAGAGTTTGTTGGTGAACTTGAGCGCGTCCTGGTGCTCGACCGCCTCCACGCGATCATCCTGGGCAAAGGCTTTCACGAGCGCCTCGGCGGCTTTCACATGGCCGGTTCCGGCGCTGGCTGAGATAATGAGGACGCGCTTTTTCATGGTTCCAATTCCAATCGGTTTCGTTAGCTTCCCCGCATGCTAGACATACGCCTCATTCGTGAAAACCCCGAATTCGTAAAGTTACGCCTTGCGACACGCGGAGGGGACGCGCATTTGCAGATCGAGGCGGTGATCGAGTGCGACAAGGAGCGCCGCCAGCTTGAGACGCGGCTCCAGCAGCTCAATGCCGACCGCAAACGGATCAGCAAGGAAATCGGCGCGAAGAAGGCGAAGGGCGAAGACACGAGCGGGATCGAGGCGCAGGTGCGCGGCTTTGGCGACGAGGTCGCGACCGTCAACCGTCAGGCGGCGGAAGCCGACGAGCGTCAGCGCAATCTTTTGCTCCTCCTGCCGAATCTCCCGCACGACGCCGCGCCCGCCGGAAAGGACGCGAGCGACAATCCCGTCGTCAAAACGTGGGGTGAGAGACCCGCCATCGACGCGCCGCTCGATCACATCAAGCTCGGTGAGCGGCTCGGCCTTTTCGATTTAGAACGCGCCGCAAAACTGAGCGGCAGCGGGTTTGTCTGCTTCACCGGAATCGGCGCGCGATTGCAGCGGGCGCTCATCAATTTCTGCCTCGACCTCCACACGCGCGAGCACGGCTACACGGAAGTCAGCCCGCCGTTCATCGTGCGCAGCGAATCGCTTGTTGGCACGGGGCAGTTGCCGAAGTTCCGCGACCAGCTCTACAAGGTCGAGGACGAGGACATGTTCCTCGTGCCGACCGCCGAGGTGCCGGTGACGAATCTGCATCGCGACGAAATCCTCCCGCCCGGCGATCTGCCGAAAAAATTCGCCGCCTACACGCCGTGCTTCCGCAGCGAGGCGGGCGCCGCGGGCATCGGCACGCGCGGCATCATCCGCGTGCATCAGTTCGACAAAGTGGAGCTGGTGAAAATCACGACGCCTGAGAATTCCTTCGCCGAACTCGAAGCCCTCACCGCCGACGCTGAGCGCGTTCTTCAACTGCTCGGCCTGCATTATCGCGTCATCGAACTTTGCACCGGCGACCTCGGATTCGGCTCCGCGAAAACCTACGACATCGAAGTCTGGGCGCCGGGCCAGAACGCCTACCTCGAAGTCTCAAGCTGCTCGAACTTCACCGACTTCCAGGCGCGCCGGATGAACCTGAAATACAAAAACGCCGAAGGAAAAAACGTCTTCTGCCACACGCTCAACGGCTCCGGCACCGCCATGCCCCGCCTCTACGTCGCGCTCCTCGAAACGTATCAGCAACCCGACGGCTCGATCAAAATCCCGGAGCCGCTTGAGTCTCACCTCGGCGCGACGGAAATCCGTTAGCGCATGATTGTAAAATCCAACCGCCTGTCATTCTGAGGCTCTCACAAAACCCCATTTTGTGAGAGCCTCGGAATGACACGGTTCGTTGAGGACATCTTTCAACATCCTGGCAAATCCGTCTTCCTTTGTGGCTCAACCGTACTTGAATAGGCGCGCCCCGTCTTTTCAATTGGATTGCGCGAGTCTGGGCGCGGAGCTAACCTGCGACCATGAACTTGAGTGACCGAATCAGCGTCAATCCCAGGCAGTGCGGTGGGCGCCCTTGCATTCGCGGGATGCGCATTCGCGTGAAGGATGTGCTGGATATGCTGGCTGGCGGCGCGAGCGAGGCGGAGATCTTGGCGGATTTTCCCGATCTCGAGCAGGCTGACATCCGGGCGGCGGTGGAGTATGCCTCTGCGACCGTGGATCATCCGGTGTTGATCGGCAACCGATAAAGGGCGGTGCGTTTCCTCGTCGATGCCCAACTGCCGCCCGCGCTGGCGCAATTCCTGATCTCGCAAGGTCATGAAGCCATGGCCGTGCGCGAACTTTCGCTTCGCGAGGCGGAAGATGAGACAATCTGGGAAGCCGCAAAGCGCGAGGGCTTTATCGTGGTGACGAAGGACGAAGATTTCGCGCAGCTTGCATGGCGGTTCGGTCCGCCGCCGCAGGTCTTGTGGCTGCGACTCGGTAATGCAACAAACAAGGCGCTTCTGTCGTGGCTGGAACCGGTATTGCCGGAAGCGCTCGCGGCACTCGCAGAAGGCAATGCGCTGGTCGAAGTGGTGTAGGCGGCTTCTCTACCGACGGATTAAAATCGGCAGTGCCGCGCATTGCACCACGCGTGAACACGCCAACGGAAATCTGTAACGACGTTATTAGTCCCTCCAGACGAACGGAACATAATTCTCCATCCGTCGGCTTTCGTAGAAACCGGGTTGCTTCACGACTTCTTGCTGGAAGAGCGCGATTTGTTGCTCGATCACTTTCGGGTCAACATCGTTGTCAGGACGGAGTGGCATGTCCACGGGAGCAACCGGCAATACAAAGTCGTCCTCTGCGCGGAGATGATTGGCTGAAAGTTTCACGGATTCGTTCAATGGCCGCTTGTCCTCCATACTTTTCGAAAATGGCACGAAATTCCGGCGCGTCCAATGTCAGTCCATGCTCCGCGATTTGCTCGAAGATGTTCATGGCTCGAACGGCGGCTTGTCGAAACGCATGACGAGCGTTTAACAAATCAGCGTGGCAACACCAACTTCAATCCAGTCCCGCGTCGCGGACGCACTCGCGCAAATGCCGCCGACGCGCTCCTATCTCGTCGGCGTTTCGGGCGGGCGGGATTCGGTGGTGCTGCTGCATCTCCTGGCGAACCTCGGCTATCGCAAGCTCGTCGTCTGTCATCTCGATCACCGGCTGCGCGGGAGAGCCAGTGCGGCGGATGCGAGGTTCGTCGAGCGGCTCGCGCTGCGGCTTGGATTTCCGGCGGTGATCGAGCGGACCGATGTGTCGCGGATGGGGGTGGAGCGGGGGATGTCGATCGAAACGGCGGCGCGTGCGGCGCGTCATGAGTTCTTCGCGCGGGTGGCTAGCGGGAAAAGGTGTCACACCATTTTTTTGGCGCATCACGCGGACGATCAAGTGGAGACGTTCCTGTTCAATCTGTTTCGTGGTGCGGGTGCGTCCGGTCTCGGCGCGATGCGCGGGGAGACGCAACTCGGGGCGCTTCGCATCGTGCGACCGCTGCTCGGAGTCTGGCGCGCCGAGATCGACGCGTTTGCGGAGCGGCACGGTTTGAAGTTTCGCGAGGACGCAACGAACACACAGCCTGCTCATTCCCGCAACCGGATGCGTCACCAACTCATTCCCGCCATCGAGAAAATCTTCGGCCGCGAAATCAAGCAGGCGGTCTGGCGCAGCGCCGAGATTCTTGCAGCGGAGGACGAATGGATTCGCGGATTGATTTCCACAGACACGGATGAACTCTCCGTGCGGCAACTGCGCGAGATGCCGGTCGCGATGCAGCGGCGCATCGTCCAGTCGTGGTTGAAGCGTCTGCGCGTGCCGGACGCCGGCTTCCGTGAGGTGGAGTCGGTCCGCGCGTTGCTGCCCGCGTCGGCGACAAAAGCGAAGGTCAACCTGCCGGCCGGTCTTCACGCCCGCCGACGCGCCGGGAAACTGTTTGTGGAATGAGTTGAAGCGCGTTTCGTGTTTCGCCTAGACTCCGCCGCGATGATTTCCGACCTGCCCATCCCTCAGCGCGACCTGATTCTCGCCGTCTCGGCACCGCTGATCTACATCGCGATGGTGGCCATCGGGCGTACTTTGAAACGCCGGTCCGGCGCGCAGCTCGGGATCGCCTACCAGCTTTTCGCCATCTGCCTGGCGCTCTACGTGCCGCTCAAGGTTCTGAATCTCGATCTCTCTTTCGCGCCGTTCGATCTTCGCCGCGAGATCGGTGCCGCGGCGATGCTGCTCGGCGCACTGTGCGTGGTCTCGCTGATGCGCCCTTATGTTTGGGAGAATTACTTCGCGCGAAACAAGCAGACGGAAATCCCGAAGTTCCTTCAGGACATCGCCGGGCTGGTCATTTTTCTCGTCGCGGTGCTTCTGGTGTTGAGCATCGGCTACGAGCAGAAAGTTCCGGGGCTGGTCGCAGGCTCGGGAATTGTCGCCGTGATCCTTGGTTTTGCGATGCAGGATCTTCTCGGCAACATCATCTCCGGGATCGCCTTGCACATCGGCCAGCCATTCAAGCCCGGCGACTGGCTCATGTTCGAAAATCATCACGCGGAAGTGATCGAGGTGAACTGGCGCTCGACGCGGCTGCGGACCAACGACGATGTCTGCCTCGACATCCCCAACAACCAAATCGTCCGCCACACGATCCTCAACCTTTCGTATCCGACGAGATGCCACGCGATGCGTATCACGGTCGGTGTGGATTATTCGGTGCCGCCCAACCGGGTGAAAAAGGTGATTGCCGAAGCGGCAGCGACCGCATTCGGCGTGGTTGCTCATCCGGCTCCGAAGGTTTTCCTGAAAGACTTCGGCGACTCGGCGATCATCTACGAACTGAAGTTCTCCATGGAGCGGGACGACCTTTTCAACGACATCTTCGACTCGATCAAGACGAACATCTGGTACGGGCTGAATCGCGCGGAAATGAAGATTCCGTTCCCGATCCGGACCCTCAAAATCGACCGGGCCGCTCAGGCCGCCAACGAAATTTCCGCCGTGGCTCGCGCCGGGCTGCGCGGGCAGTCCATTTTCCAGTGCCTCAGCGACGCGCAAATGGAACAGCTTTTGGACTCAGCCAGACTGCTGCGCTACGGAGCGGGCGAGAAAATCATCCAGCAAAACGCGCAGGGAGATTCGATGTTCGTTCTCCTGCACGGGTCGGCCGGCGTGCATGTCGGCGCCGACGGCGCGCAGACGCTGGTCGCGACGCTTGGCGCGGGTGCGCCGGTCGGGGAGATGTCGCTGCTGACCGGGGAGAAACGAAGCGCGACGGTGATCGCCCAGACCGATTGCGATGTTCTCGAAATCCGGAAGTCCGTCTTTGCTGAACTGCTCGAGAACAACGAAATGCTCCTTCAAAAACTCAGCGAATTGCTGGCCCAGCGGCGCATGGAGAACGAGGGCGCCCTTGCGTCCGCCTCGGAAAAGAAAACGCTCGATGCCAGGAAGGAGGAATACACGAAGACTTTCTTCACGAAGTTGCGCTCGTTTTTTGAACTGTGAGCGCGCGGCGATATTCCTCTTATTCTTATTCCTGCTCCTGTTCTTAAACCATCGAGAAGAATAGGAATAAGAACAGGAGCAAGAGCAGGAACAGGATGCCGCGCTTTCCTTTGCAGTCCTCTGTGCTACTTTTTTCCACTCATGAAAAAGCGCATTGTTTTGAGCGGAGTTCTTCTTTCCGCCTTGTTCTTGATTCTCGGCACGCGCGCGTTCGACGCGGCGGTGGTCACGGCGGGACAGGACGACTCGGCGTACGGCAACATCGCGGTCCTCACTAGGGCGCTGCAGTTGATCCGTCAGGATTACGTGGACGACAAAAAAATCAGCTACCACGACCTCACCTACTCGGCGTTGCGCGGCATGTTGCAAAGCCTCGACCCGCACAGTCAGTTCATGGAGCCGACCGATTTCAAAGGCATGCAGGACGACACGAAGAGCCAGTTCGGAGGGCTCGGCGTGGTCGTCTCGATGAAGGAGGGAAATCTCACGATCGTATCGCCAATGGAGGACACGCCGGGCTTCAAGGCCGGTCTGCTGCCGAACGATCAGATTCTGAAAATCAACGGAGCCTCGACCGAGAAAATGGATCTCTCCGACGCGATCAAGCTGCTGCGCGGCGAGCCGGGCCAGAAGGTGACGCTCACGGTCCTGCGGCCCGCGACGAAGGAGATCAAAGACTACGTCCTCGAACGCGCGATCATCAAGGTCGAGAGCGTCAAGGATGCGAAGATTCTGCCGGCGGAAATGACGGGTGATTTCAAGATCGGCTACGTCCGCATCACGCAGTTCAACGAACCGACCGCCGCCGATCTGGCGAAGAAGCTCGACAAGCTCGAAGCGCAAGGCATGCAGGCGCTCATCCTCGACCTGCGCTACAACCCCGGCGGTCTGCTGAACAGCGCCGTCGATGTCTGCGCCCAGTTTTTGCCGCCGAATGAAATGGTCGTTTACACCGAGGGCCGCGTCGCGTCGCAGAAGAAGATTTACCGCACGCCGGAAAACGCAAAGCCGCGTCCGCGCTACCCGCTCGCGATTTTGATCAACGGAGGCAGCGCAAGCGGTTCGGAGATCGTTGCCGGCGCGTTGAAGGATTTGAAACGCGCGATCCTGGTCGGCGAGACGACGTTTGGAAAAGGCTCCGTCCAGAGCGTGATCCAGCTTCCCGACGGCTCGGCGCTTCGTTTGACGACGGCGAAATACTACACGCCAGGCAAGCAGGTGATTCACGAGAAAGGTGTGTCGCCGAGTATTCGCGCGACGCTGACCTCCGAGCAGGAGAGGGATTTGCTGCTGCAGCGACGCGATGAAATCATGGCAGCGGCGGAGAAAAAGGAGCCGACGGCGATTCAAGATCCGCAGCTTGAGCGCGCCGTCGATGCGCTCAAAGGCGTTGTCATTTACGCCGGAAAAGCTGCGCCGGCCAAGGAAAAGAAAGCATCCGCGGTGAACTGAGCTTTTCGAAGCGAATGGCGATCGGTGAATTGTGAACAGAAGAGAAACGGAGCAGCGCTCCCACCAACCACCATTCACCGTTCACCATTCACCATCCGTCCTGGCGATCGAGACCTCGTGTGATGAAACAGCCGTTGCGATTTTCTCCGGCCAGTTGCTCGTTAGCGAAGTCGCTTCGCAGATCGCGCTGCACCAGCCTTACGGCGGAGTCGTTCCCGAAGTCGCGTCGCGAAGCCATCTCACGCAACTCCGTCCGCTGATCGATCTCGCGCTTGCCACGGCTGGCGTGGACATCGGCGACATCGACGCGTTCGCCGCCACGTCGGGACCAGGGCTGGCGAGTTCGCTGTTGATCGGCGCGTCTGCGGCGAAAGGGCTCGCGCTCAGCTTGCGCAAGCCGTTCCTTGCGGTGAATCACCTCGAGGGGCATTTGCTTTCGCCCTTTTTCGGCAGCGCCGGTGAAATCGCGCCGTGCGTCGCGTTGATCGTCAGCGGCGGGCACACGCTGCTCGTCGAGGTCTTGGGGTTTGGCAGCTACCGCGTGCTCGGCCAGACACGCGACGACGCGGCAGGGGAGGCGTTCGACAAGGTGGGCAAGCTCCTGCGATTGCCCTATCCGGGCGGCCCGAACATCGACCGGCTCGCGCGCGACGGCGACCCGACGCGCTTCGCTTTTCCGCGCAGCATGCTGTATTCGGACGACTTCAATTTCAGCTTCAGCGGATTGAAAACCGCCGTGCGCTACATGCTGCCGAAGCTGGAGCAGGAGGGAAGCGCGCCGTCGCTTCCGGAAGCGGCACACGGCACCGACGGCGCGATGCCCTCCAGCCGCGAAGGGCTTTCGGCAAACGCTCTGAAAGATGTCTGCGCGTCGTTTCAGGAAGCGGTCGTCGATGTGCTCGTCGCCAAGACGATCGCCGCCGCGAAAGTGCGCAACCGTGGCGTGATCGCGGTCAGCGGCGGCGTGAGCTGCAACTCGCGGTTGCGGGAGAAATTTCGCGCGGCTTGCGAGGAAAACGGATTCGACCTGCTGCTGGCAAGCCCCGACCTATGCACCGACAACGCAGCGATGATCGCGTTTGTCGCGAGCCGGAAAGTCGCTCGCGGCGAGCGTTCGCCGATCACGGCGGACATCGATCCGAATCTGCGATTGGTGATGATCGGCGCTTCAAAGAATTCCGGGTAGCGCAGGCCGCTGGCCTGCTGCGGTCGGCGGCCTCGCCGGCCGCATTGGGATAACGTGGGGAATGCTCACACAGGTTGGAGCATCTCTCGGTGTTCGCGGCGAGGCCGCCGAAACCAACAGGCGGGACGCCTGTGACACCGAATCAATAATCCCGCGCGAGCAGGTAGTCGGCGAGGGAGCGGAGCGTCGCGGCTTTTTCGCCGAATGGCTCCAGCGCCTTGCGAGCGACGTTCGTGAGTCGCTGCGCTTCTTTGCGCGAGTGATCCAGTCCGAAGATCGCAGGGTAGGTCGCCTTCTGCGCGGCGACATCTTTGCCCGCGCTCTTGCCGAGCTTCTCGGAGGTCTGCGTGACATCGAGAATGTCGTCGATGACCTGGAAGGCGAGGCCGAGCGACTGGCCGAATGTCGTGAGATTGGCCAGTTTCGTTTCCGTTGCGTTCGCACTCATCGCGCCGAGCCGGATGGAGGCGGTGAGGAGCGCGGCGGTCTTCGATTTGTGGATGAACTGCAGTTCTTTGCCGCTGATGCGTTTCCCTTCGCCTTCGAGATCCGCGACCTGTCCGGCGATCAGCCAGCGGCTGCCGGCGGCGACGGCGAGTTCCTTCACGAGCGCGGGCATGCGGTAGCGCGGCCATCCTTCCGCCTGCGCCAGAATCTCGAATGCGATCGTGAGCAGCGCGTCGCCGGCGAGCACGGCGACGCCTTCGCCGAAAACCTTGTGGGAGGTCGGTTTGCCGCGCCGGAAATCGTCGTTGTCCATGCACGGAAGATCGTCGTGGATGAGCGAGTAGGTGTGGATGCACTCGACCGCGCAGGCGGGCGGGATCGCCTTGGAAGCCTCTCCGCCACAGGCTTCGGCGGCGGCGATGCAAAGAATCGGACGCAGCCGTTTGCCGCCGGCGAAAAGGCTGTACCGCATCGCCTTGTGGATCGTCGCGGGCTTGGTGGCGGCCCTCGGGAGAAAGCGGTCCAGCGCCTTATCGACCAGCGCCTGACGTGAAACCAGGTACGTTTTCAGGGACATAAAACCAGTGCCGGTCAGATGCGGTGTTCGCGGTTGTCGGAGCGCAGATGGATCGTCTTCGTGCGCAAGTCGTGGTGCGTCGTGATGTAGCGCACGGTCCGGCTCCTGGCGCGCATCAGGATCGAATGCGTGATGGCGGTGTAGCCGCGCACGCGGGCGCCTTCGAGCAGCGGGCTCTCGCTGATGCCCGTGGCGCAGAAAATGATGTTCTGCCCGTGCGCGAGATCGTTGTTGTAAAAGACGCGCTGCAGATCGTCTCCGCAACCCTGATCGAGCAGCGATTGTCTTTCCTGCTCGTCCCGGGGCCAGATCATCGCCTGGATTTCGCCGCCCAGGCATTTGAGCGCCGCGGCCGAGAGCACGCCCTCGGGCGAACCGCCGACGCCGACATACAAATCGATGCCGCTGTCGAGGATCGACGGGGCAATCGCGGCCGTGATGTCGCCATCGCTCACCATGCGCAACTGGGCGCCGGCGCTGCGGATCGCGGCGACGAGCTTGTCGTGCCGGGGGCGGTCGAGGACGAGGACGACCACGTCCTGCACGCGCTTGCGCAGAGCTTTTGCGATCGAGACGAGGTTTTCCTCGATCGGGTTGCGAATCTGGACGGTCGGCACGCCGGTGCGCTCCATGTACTGCACGACGCGCGGGCCGTAGGCGAGTTTCATCATGTAAAACGCGGGGATGTCCTTGAGCGACACCTTCACGCCTTCCTCGGGGCTTGAGGCCGCGATGCAACTGATCGAGTTCGGCGCGCCCTTGGCGATGTTGGTCGTGCCGTCGATCGGATCGAGCGCGATGTCGAATTTGATCGTTCCCGGATTCCACGTTCCGAGGTGTTCTCCTTTGAAAATGCCGGGCGCGTTGTCCTTGATCCCTTCGCCGATGACGACTTCGCCGCTGATGTTGATGAGATCGAACATGCCCCGGATGGCGTCGCACGCCGCGGCGTCGGCCTTTTCCTTCTCGCCGCGTCCGAGCCACTGGATCGAGTTCAGTGCTGCGTGTTCCGTTGCGCGGACAAAGTCGCTCTCGATGATGCGCTCGATGTCGTAATAAAGCTCCCGCTGACTTTTCATGAGTTCGCGGAGTATGGCAGAGAGTTGCGGCGTTGTTCAAGCGCCGTGTCCGGTTTAACGGTGAAACTTCAATGAATCGCCGTTGGAGTTGGGAAGTTGGGCGTTTGGAGTCTTTTGCTTTCCGCCGTTTTGTTCCCATGTTCCCGGCGCGATGTCGGATCCAAAAACGTCTTCTTTATTTTTCGTGAGAGTTCTCGCTGGCGCTACGGTTCTGGCGTTTTGCCATCGCCTCGTGCGTGTAGGAGGCCATCAAATCGTCCGCCTCCGTGTTCGGCAGCCCGAGGCTGTGGAAGCCGAGCGACGGCATGAGCTTGCGGATGAAATCGAGCTGCGGCCTCATTTCATCGGGCATCCCGGCGCGCTGCTGTTTGTATTCCGGCTGAAGCGTCGTGCGGCGCTCCGGCAATCCTTCGTCCCAGATCACCGCGCCAAGGTCGGGCTTCAAATCCTTCACCATCCGGCGAATCGTTTTGATGAAACCGTAGATCGCGTTCGTCGGCTCGCCGCGTGAGTTGCTCAGATTCCGGATCGCGAAAAACGAGCGGTAAACATAGTAGTGGCCGTCAACGAGAAGGAGCTTCATGGAGGCGGGAAGTGACACCACGAAGGAGACGAAGATCACGAAGCAAAGATGAGCGTGTCTTTCCTCGCTAAGGAAACAACCACTGCGACTGCCAGCCCTCCGCCGTGCGGGTGTAAAGGATGCGCTCGTGGCGGCGGAACGGTTTCTCCGTCCAGAACTCGATCGTCTCCGGGATGACGCGGAAGCCCGACCAGAACGGCGGGCGCGGCACCTGGCCAATGCCGAAACGGAGCGCAACTTTGGCGACCTCGGCCTCAAGTTCGAAGTAGCCTTTCATCGGCGTCGATTGTTTCGAGGCCCACGCGCCGAGCTGGCTCAGGCGCGGGCGCGTGGCGAAGTAAGCGTCGGCCTCGGCGTCGGTGACGGCTTCGATTCGTCCGCGCACGCGCACCTGTTTCGCGAGCGGCATCCAGTAAAAGCAGAGCGCCGCGTGCGGATCGCGTTCGAGCGCCTGCGCCTTCGGGCTGGTGAGGTTCGTGTAAAAAACGAAGCCGCGTTCATCGACGCCTTTCAGCAGCACCATTCGCGAATCCGGCCCGCCGTCCGTGGCGATCGTCGAGAGCGACATCGCCGTCGGTTCCTTGAGGCCGCATTGGGTTGCTTCTTTGAGCCAGTCTTGAAATAGCGGGATCGGGTCGTTCATGGATTTGGTGGGACTACTCTTCGGTCATCCTCATCAGAAACTCAAACCAAGTCCCGTCGAAACGAGATTGTGCGCGTACTCGCGGCCTTCGGTGTTGGGGATCGCGCTCTCGGCCCATTCGTAGCTGTATTGCGTGGTCCACGTGAGATGCTTCGCGAGCTTCCAGTTCAACTGAAACGCCAGAGTGTAAACGTAGTCGTCGCGCACGGCGGTCGGCTCGAAATCCGCGCGATAAAGCCGGAAGCTGGCATTCGCTTCGATCGCGTCGGTGAACTTCCGCGAGTAGCCGGCGCGGTAAATGATGTCCTCATAGGCGCCGCGTCCGCACGAGCTGAGTTGCTCGAAGCGGCTGATCAGGAATTGAATCGAGTCGCGGCTCGTTGGCATGATCGTCGCCGTCGCGTCCACGAAGAGGCGGGTGTGATTGCGTCCGAAAACCTCCGGCACGCTCTCGTCGAAATGATGAAACGACGGCCCGATGGCCGCGTTTAGTTTCAGCCACGGGACCGGCCGGCCCTCGACGCCAAGCAGCGCGCGCTGGTAGGTGTTCGAGTAGCGGATCGGATTCCCGAACAACTCGGCCTGGTTCATCGAACCGGCGCGATAGCCGCCGACCAACCATGTGTCCTTCATTACCTTGAGTCCGAGGTCGATGCCGCCGCCGAAGTTGTTGCGATCGACGTAGTTCACGTAGCCGGGAATCGGCTTCTGGTCGGTCATGAAGTCGTGGAGGTAGCCGAAGTAAACAGGGCGGAGGAAGAACGAGCCATGCGTCCATGTCACCCTGGCGGCTTGCTTCATCCATGACGATTCACGGCGGTCGCGCAACTGGTAGGCCGCGATGGCCGGGATCCCGCCGGGCCCGGTGTAGATCGGCGTGGTCCGGCTTCCCTGGACGTAGGTGAACGAGTTGGTGAACTCGTAGGAAACCTCGCCGAGGGTTCCTTGGAAGTTCAGCGCCGCCGCATGCGCCACATTCGTTTCACTGTCCTCCTGGTGAAAGATCGAGATGCGCGGCTGGTAGCTCAGGTTCACCGTGAACGGCCGCGACGCCCAGCCGATGTCGAGTCCCGGCTGCACGGTCGTGATCAGCGATCCCTTGTTTGCCAGGGGGGTGATCTTTTGCAGAAAGACGTTGCTGTCATAGCCCTCCTCGACACGGAGGCTGAGGGCCTTCGTCATTTCAGCGCGCAGGGTTGACGGGAATACGACCAACCACGGCATCACCACGATCACTATCACGAGTCGCGATGCCAGCGACTTCAGCTTTGGAATAAACACCGGTGCATCTTCATCAGAATCCTCGACGGCACTACGCCCGGCTTGCCAAAATCTGACCGGATGTTGTTCTCGGGCGGCTGCTGCCTTTTCGTATCCGCTCTAGCGCGGCGGCCCGCCACCACTGTGCTCATGCCAGTGTTCGCCCGCTCCGTGTATGTGCGGGTGCGAATGCACGACGCCCGAGGCGTGACGATGGCGATGGGCGTGGATGAGATGCGTGCGAGTCAGCAGTGCTTCGTCAGCGAGGATACGGCGCGGCTCGCCCTCGCAGTCCACGCGTCCGTTCGCGAGCACGACGCACCGGTCGGCGATCTCCTCGACGATGTGCAACTCGTGCGTCGCGGTGACGACGGTTTTTTTTCCGCGACAGTCGATGAGGAAATCAATGATGTGGCTCTGGCTTTGAGGATCGAGCGCGGCGATCGGTTCGTCGAGGAGGAGAACGTCTGGATCAAGCACGAGGACCGAGGCCAGTGCGACGCGCTTCTTTTCTCCGCCGGAGAGCCGGTGCGGCGCGCGGTTTTTGAGATGCGCGATTTCGAGCGCGGCGAGCACGGCATCGACTTGTTCGAGGATGCGCGCCTTTGGCCATCGCATTTGCAGCGGGCCGAACGCGACCTCGTCGAAGACGGTCGGATTGAAAAGCTGCGCGTCCGGGTTTTGGAAAATGAGCGCAACGCGCCGACGGAAATCGAAGGCGAACGTCTCGTTTTGGAAGGCGGATTCGGTGAGAGGCGTGCCGCAGAAATGAACAGCGCCCTGAGTTGGGAACGCAAGGCCGGCGAGGAGGCGGAGGAGCGTGGACTTGCCCGAGCCGTTTGCGCCGAGGAGCGCGATGCGTTCCCCCTTCTCGATGCGGAGCGTGGCACCGTCGAGCGCCGTGACTTCCGGGTAGGCGTAAGTCACGTCGCGGATTTCGAAGAGAGGAGCGGGTGGCATTTAGAGGTGATCCGACAAATGCGGGCGATTGGGGAGGAATGACGAATGACGAATGACGAATGACGAAGGAAACCCGAAGTCCGAATGAACACAGCCATCCGGCACGAAAGCGGGAGATTCGTGCTTCGTCATTCGGTCATTCATTCGTGCTTCGTCATTCGTCATTCGTCATTCCTCCCCGCCCGTCGCAGACTTTCAGCAACCGAGAACCCAGGCGAGTGCGGCTACGCCCATAAAACCAGTCAGCGCAAACCAGTCGCGCGCTGTCATTTTGAAATCGTGCAGCGTGGTGAATTCGCCGCGGAACCCGCGTGCCTGCATGGCGAGGTAAACATCGCTGGAAAGCTGCATGCTTTTCCCAAGCAACACGCCGGCGCTCGATGCAGAAATGTGACGGGCTTGCGCTGCATCGAGCGTCCCGACCATCCGGCTGCGGCGCGCCTCGAACTGTTCGCGCGCGAGATGAAGCAACAGAAAAATGTAACGATGCGTCATGCCCAGAATCATCACGGCCACGGCGGGAACCCGGAACGTGCGGAGCGCCTTCAGCAGATCCGTCCACGGCGTGGTGAGCACAAGCAGCAGCACGAGCGTCGCCGAGGTTTCGCTGCGGAGAAGCAGATGCGACGCGGCGCGCAGCCCCTGCCCGGAGACCGGCCAGCCAAGCCGCGGCAGCCGCCACAGCACGGCGCCGGGTGTCGTGAAGATTGCGGGAATCGCGATCGCGCCAGTGAAGAACAGAACCCCGAGCCACACGCGCGAAAGCGATTGGAACGAAATTCGCGAAGCCCGGGCAAGCCCGCACGAAAGCAGAAACAGAAGGAACGTAACCGCGAGACTGTGCGAGGCCACGGCCGCAAGAACGAGCAGCAGAATTCCGCAGAGTTTCGCGCGGGGATCGAGGCGCTGGAGGAATGCGTCGTTCGCTGCGGCGGATTCCGAAGCGCGCGCGTGCTCGAATGCGTCCGCGATGCGGGCGAGCGTCCGCTCGATGAAAACTGCTTGGGAGCCGCAGTTTTTCAAGACAATGCCGGCGCCCTCTTCCGCCTGGCGAATCGCGCGGCTGCATCGACGGCAACAAACGCCGCGATGATGAGTCCGCAACCCAGCATCGCCGAAAGGATGTAGCCGAAGGAGGCGCTCTTCAGGAAAGTCGGAGCGTAGTCGGGGATCGGCGCGGTCCACACGGACGCAAGCCTCTCCAAGCCCTTTGGCAGCTCGGCGGGCGGCGCGACGTTTTGAGAAGCGGCGGCGATCTCCGAGCGTGCCTCGGGATTCTTGAAATCCTCGACGCCCCACTCACCCCACGCCGTCCCTGCTGCAAGAAGTCCGAGCGGCGTGAGAATCATCAGTGCCGCCATCCCAAGCCAGAGCCGACGCGTCGCCTGCCAGCCGACCGCGACGGAACCGAGTCCCGACGTTGCCAGCAGCAGGGCCGAGTTCGCCCTTTGAAGATAGGCGACGATGCCGCCGGAGATTACGAGTTCCGCAAGACCGGCAATGCTCAGGTGACCTATGAGCATCGCGGGAACGGCGATGTGCAGCGGATACGGCGCATACAACGGCGCGCCCGTGACGTCGTGAAAAAGAGAAGGCTGGATGCCGAACTCGATCGCCGCGCAGAGGGCCGCGGCATTGATCGCGACATAACCCGCCAAAGCCGCGGCAACAACGCGGCGCGGCGACGCGACCGGCGATCTTCCGGCAATCGCGCGGTAGATCCCGTAAGCCACCAGCGAGCCGACGATGGCCATGTTGAAGCAGTTTGCGCCGAACGCCGTGATGCCGCCGTCGCCGAAGAACACGGCCTGGATCAGCAGCGCCACGGAGATGGCGAGCATCGACGCCCACGGTCCGAGCACAATCGTCGCCACAGCCATTCCCACCGCGTGGCCGGTCGTGCCGCCGGGCAGCGGGATGTTAAACATCATGATCACGAACGAGAATGCCGCCAACAGTGAGAGCATCGGCACGAGTCGGGCATTCAGCATTTTCTCGACACGCTTGAGCGCCGTAAACCAGAACGGTGCGCTGGCCGCGTAGAGCGTCGCGCAAGTTGCAGGGCTGAGATAACCGTCGGGGATGTGCATGTTGTCCTTTCGTCTATGTGGAGTTGGTTTTCCCCTCAGAAATTTACAGTCAGTCTGAAACCGGCGACCACGGCGTTCTGCTGTCTTCCGGTTGCGCCGGGATTTACGATGTATTGAAAGTCGGGCTGCACAGCCAGCCAGGTTGTGATCGCGGCTTGATAGGTCACTTCGAGAATCGTTTCGTGATGCGACTCGACCGGTGCGCCGTTGTCATCGAGCAGATCGTTGCTGATTTTCGTATAGCTCAGGCCGATTCCAAAAATGTCCTTGTCGCGCGACGGCAGCAGCCCCTGATAGTTGATCCCGGCATCAAAATAGAACGACACGGTGCTGCGATCCGCAGGCGCTGCTCCGATGCGCCCGAAGAGCCGTAGTCCTTGATCGGGATCGCCGGGTTCATGCCAGACCTCCTGGTCGGCAATCACATAAAACGCATACTCGCCGCGCTCCTGACCGCCGCCGATCAGATTGTCGAAAGTTTGTGTGTCGTAAAACCCACCGAGCTTGTAAGTGCCGCTCAGCGCACGATCCGCCACGACCTGCTTTTTCCCGCCGGCATCTTCAGCCTTGGGTGGCGGATTCAGCGTGTAGCCGATCTCGCCCATCAGCAATGCGCCGGTGCTTCCTTTGAAAAACTGCGTGTTATACCGGTTGCTCGTTGCCTGGTCGCCCGAGTTGCCGACGAACGTGCTGAATTGTGCAAAAAAAGAATCGTTCGGCGCGAAGCGGAGGCGCACACCGGGCGCTGCAAGCGGATAAACGGGCGCATCCACATTTTTGCTCAGCAGCGGGATCGCTCCGAAACCTCCGTTGATGAAAAGACAGCAACCGTTGGAAATGCAGAACTCCGAGTCGGCGATGAGCTGTCCGACGCGGAGGGAAAACCGGTCGCCGTCGAAGTTCTGCTGGAACCAGGCCTCGTAGAGCCGGGCGCTGTCATAGGCGTCGATGTTGCTGAGCGTGTTGAAATCATGCACATACTTGTCGGTCAGGCTCGCGCCGTGAGGATACATGCCGCTGACGAGGATGCTCCCACCCGTCCAGCCGACGAGTTTTTCGAGATCGAGCTGCACCGCGGCTTTCCCCACGCCATCATAGACAGCACCCTGCCGATACCCGCCGGAAAGATTGCCCAGCACTTCGCCGACATAGGTGAAGGGAAACGTCACGCCTTTGTCGCCAAGCGCTGTGAGCGGACTCGTTTCCTGTTTCGTAGTGGTCCGGTTCGCGGCCAGCGCAGGATCCCCGGCCACGGCGGGTGTCGCCGCTCCGATGCCCAGGACCAGCACGGCCAGCGTTTTCACGATTTGGGCGCTTTTCACAATGGCAGATCCTTTCCCGTGCTGGTGATGCTGAGCTTGCCGTGCTTCACACCTTTGGCGGCGATGAGCCGGTCGGCGATCGACTTGATCTCCGACGCCTTGCCGCGCACGACCAGCACCTCGAGGCAGTTGTGATGATCGAGATGGACGTGGAGCGTGGAGACGATGGTGCTGCGAAACTTGTGTTGAATCTCCGTCAACGATTCCTGGACGTGCGGCTGGTGATGATCATAGACCAGCGTCACCGTGCCGGCGGCCTCCGTGTCGCCGAGTTCCTGCCGGTGCTCCACGAGATGGTCGCGGATCATGTCGGCCACGGCGAGCGAGCGGTTCGTGTAGCCTTTCTCGCGAACCATCCTGTCGAGCTGGCGAAGCAGCCCTTTTTTCAACGACAGACTGAATCGCTCGACGCCTTCTTCTTTCATGGTGTTACGAATGAAAGAATCGTAACACCCAGTTGTCAAAGCAAATTCTGTTTCCGGACGCGACGCCAATCAAAAGCAGCGCGTTGGCGAAAAGCTCCGGGTATCACAGGCGTCCCGCCTGTTGGTTCTGGCGTCCTCGTCAAAACGAACTTTGCGCAGCGCGGTCTTGCATGGACCGACGCGCCGCTGCGAATCGGGACTCCACAAAAAGTTCGGGACGGCGGGGACGCCTGTGCCACCCGGAGTTGCTGGACCGTCGCATGCTCGTTAATCCGAAATGGAGTTTCTCAACCAAAAGGCCCGCCTGGCCTACAACAGCCAAGTTGATTGTGGTTGGCTGATGACGCTGATGATCTCCAGGTTGCGTTTTGCGCTGACGCGACAAGTAATATCGACGTAATACATGGAATCGTTGACACGAAACGTGACATCGTCCAGCCAGCGTTGAACCTGCTGACCTTCTCTGGACTTGGTGGATTGCGGTGTAAAACACCCTGCGCGTTGTCGCTCGCCCGGACCGACCTGTCGCCGAGTTGCTGCACCGGCCGGGACTGGAACTGCCTCGAGCCCCGAAACTGATACAAAATGTAGTGGAGAAAAACGGCCGCTGGCAGACAGATGAATCAACGACGAGGGGACTCCGCCAGTCCCGATCGAGCCGGGATGGTCGCGGTCGTGACTTCGGAGGCGGGCCCGGTTCGTTTCGCGCCCCAGCGCGGGTCGTCGGCCATCTCGGGGGTGACCATCCCGTAAAAGACTCCCTTCGAGAGCGAGGTGTGCAACTCGATGTCGCCAATCAGACGGATCGTTCCGCCGAGGTCAAAACCGTCGATGCTGTTCATCACCGCCGCAACGTCCGCCCTCCCATGAATCCTTGTCCGGTCGCCCTCGACGATGGTCAGCGCGCCCACCCGCGCATCTTCCTCGACCGTGCCGCCGCGGATGGCGGCTTCGTTTTCGATTCGCGCGTTTCCCGCGACGATGCCTGAGCCGGTCACCAGCGAATAATCGCGCACCACCGCGTTGTCGCGGACCTGGGCTTTCCCGGAAACCACCGCCCTTCCCTCGATCCTCGCCTTGCCGAGCACCTGAGCCTGTTCGAGCACCATGGCCTCCGGCCCCACAAATGCGCCCGGCTCAACCCTGGCCGTGGCATCGACCCAGCCGCCTCCATTCGGGTGAGGCGCACCGGCGCGCTTCGAGGCTGTCCGGCTCTGAAGCGGCTCGCTTCCGAGCGGATACCCCCCGCGGATTTCGACCGTCCACGGGAACCGGTAGAGCGTGTAATACATTTGATCCCACTCGATCCGCTGGTATTCGGACGGCGTTGCAGTCACCACAAGCCAGAGTTCCTTTTCGTTCGGGCGGAGAGGAAACGTGATCCGCGAGGCCGGTCCGCGCTGGAGGCTGCTGTAGCGTGGCTGCCCTTTTTCATCGACCGCGACGAGCCCCCACCGCCAGTCCGAGCCCGGCTTGGGAACCTGCCCGGGCTCCTTTTCAAAGTGGCGGTCGAACCTGGCGACTCCCGGTTCTTTCTGAACAAGCCCCCGGAACTGGACCGTGATGGTGCGCAGCAGGCTGCTGCCGTCAGGCTCGATCCGGACCAGGTTGTATCCGAACCGCTGCGGCGCACGGTAATCCGGCACGGCGTAAAGACCGTTCTTCGCGTCGATGGGTTCGAGGATGGAAACGCGGTTCCTGCGCTCGCCGGAGCGGTCGTCGTAACTCCCGTAGCGCTTCCGGTAAACGGCGCCGTTCTTGTAATCCCAGGTCACATTGCGCATCGCCCAAAGGCCGAACTGGTCGTTCAGATCGGCGGCTTTCCATCCTTTGTTCCGGGCGAGAACCAGAATGGGATCTTCCGTTGCCTGGTCGGGCGCGCCGGGTTTCCTGGCTTTGGTCCAGATGTCGTTGATCGCGTTGTAGCCGAACGTGTCCTTGATGTATTCCCAGAACTGCCAGTTCCCGTAACGATTGCGCGTCGAGCCATAATAGAGGTGCGGGGCGTTGACCAGTTGCTCCGAACAGCCCACCTCCTCGGGATACATCTGGTGGGTCATCCACTCGGCGTGCGATTCCCACGACCACCCGACGTACGGGGAATCGCGGAGCCCCATCGAAGAGAATTGCAGGCAGTGCGCGAACTCGTGCGCGAGGGCGTGCTTGTCCTTGAACGCATTGAAATGAACCCACATCGCCGGGTCGTTCCGCCCGGTCCCGCTGCCGCTGGCCCAGCCCTTGTTGCTGAGGTTCACGTTGATCTTGTATTTCACCCGGTCGTTCCCGTACGGCTTCGGAAACCCGACGCGGTTCATGTAAAAATCCCAGATCGCCTCCAGCGTTTGCAACCCCTTCTCGCAGGTCCGCATCGCTCAACGTCACGCCGTCGCTGTCGTTCCAGCGGGCGGCGAAATGCGCGGACTCGTGGACATGTTTCGATTTGCCGGGCTCGAGCACTTTATAGCTTTCACCGACAGCACCGACGCAGAGCGCGCAGGGCAGGATCAGTGCAACGACGATTCCAAAAACACGGGTGGGACGCATGAGATGGCTGGAAACATAATCATTCGGCCGATGCATTTCAACGCACGAAAGGCGTGACTTCGGCGGGCCCGCGCTCCATCGTTTGCGCATCAGCCACACCATGAAAAAAGCCATTCATCTTTTCGCCCTGATCACGCTCGTTTCTTCTTCGTTTTGTTTCACCGGATGCAGCCAGCAAGACCGGACCAACCGGGTCGTGCGGCGCCAGGACCGGATCGATGAACGGACTGCCGGCCGCCAGGAGCGCTGGCGCATCCGCGGGGAGCGTGAGGACGCGCGCTCCGAGGCTTTCTTCGATTCGATGTAAGCAGGCGCGGCCCCGGGCGCTCAGGCTTTCCGCTGCGCCGCAAGCCACGCGGCGCGGTTTTCGCGGATGAGCGCGACGGTTTCCTCGATCGTGTTCACGCAATGCGGGATCTGGAAATCGACTTCGCTCGCGAGTTCGCTGCCTTCAACGAGCATCGCTTTGCGCGCCCACTCGACGAGGTCGGCCCACATTTTTCCGACGAGGATGAGCGGCGTGTTGTAAAGCTTGCGGACCTGGAGGAGCTGCCATGCGAGCGACATTTCGAGCAGCGAGCCGATGCCGCCGGGCACGACGACGAACGCGTCGGAGGCGATCATGAAATGATGCAGCCGCGAGAAGAAGGTGCGGTGCCCGTAAGCCTGGCTGACGAACGGATTCACCTGCTGCTCGAAGGGCAGCTCGATGTTGATGCCGACGGAGCGGTGCAGCCCTTGAGGATCGACCGAGTGCGCGCCTTCGTTCGCCGCCTGCATGAAGCCGGGACCGCCGCCGGTGAGGATGTCGCAGCCCATAGAGGTCAGCTCCGCGGCGAGCTTCTTCACCGCTTCATACGCGGGCGTGCCGGGCTTGATGCGCGCCGAGCCGAAGATGGTCACGCGGTAGTTTTGCCGCGTCGTGCGGCGCAGGCGCGTGAGTTCGTTGACGACTTCCCACAGGCCGGTGACGGCGCGTTCGAGGACCGCAACGGTGGCGTCTTCGTCACTAAGTTTGACGACGTCGGTCTGTCCGAAGGTTGGGTTTTCCGTGCTCATGGTGTTCCTGGGTTCAGGAGCGTTTCCGCGTCTGAAAGCGTTCCGCATGCATCTCCGTTCGCCCCGTGCGTTTTAGTGCGCATCGACGATCTCTTTCAAAATCGTCAGTCCCTTTGCCTGCATCGGCCCCATGCCGCTTCCCGGCAGGAACCAGATGCCTTTCTCCTTTTCGCGGCAGTAGATGATCTGGACGCGGTCTTGCATTGTCGCGAGATGAAAGGTGGCACCGGCGTTCCCGGCAATGAAGTCGAAGAATTTGTCCCGCCACGGATGCCCGATGTCCGGGAAGATCTGTTCTCCCAGTGATTTCAGATCTTCATTGCTGATGATTCGAATGGTCTCGGCGATGGCTTTGCGCCGGGCTTCGGTGATGTCGTCCATGTTCATATTTTTAGTTGGGTTTGGTGTTTTGTTTTTCGGTGAAGTTGTCGTTGGCGTTCATCCCGCCCATTTCACGGCGGTCGTGTCGGTCGATCCGCCAAGGCCCTGCGAGTCCGGGATGCGCGCGAGCGCGAGGTCTTCGGGGAGCGCGTAAAGTTTTTCCAGCATCCGGTCGAGAAGGTCGAATTCCTGATGCAACGCGGCGTGGCGTTCGGCGGGCAGGGTGTTGGCGAGATTGATGATCATCGCGCGCAGACGCCGTGCGATCTGGATGTTCGATGCGCCGTAGAAGCGGATCTCCGCGAAGGCGAGGTGGACGAAATCGTCCCAGTCCGGCGTGCGAAAAATCACGCGAAGAGTTCCGGCGGAGTCGGGGAGAAAATCGGTGCGGAGATTGCGCGTGCCGGCCCGGCGCAGCAGCCGTTGAAGCTGGTCGATTGCCAGCACGGCAGTGGTCGGGTCGTTGATCGCCGCGGAGAGCGCCTTGATCGCGATATCGACGAGAATGCGGATCGCGAAGAGCGGGTCCTGTTCCAGCGTGCGTTCGGTGCCGAAGATGACGCAGTCGCGCAGCGTCTGCTCGGGGATCGCGCCCGCGCCGTCGTGCAGCAGGAAGAGCGGTTCATCCGTGCCGATAAAATCGCCGACCTGCGGCGCAAATTCAATCACGCCCCGCACCTTCTCCGCCTCGGCGATGAGACGTTTCACATCCACCGCCAGCACGATTGCCGATGTGCCCTGGTGCAGGACCGTCCGTTCGACCGGCCCGGCGTCCGTCTTCGTGCCCGAGGGACTTTCCCCGGCCTTGAGCCGGTCGGGATAGACGCTTTCGATCACCGCCAGCCCGTCCTCACCGACATGCTTCACCAGACTCACCGGGCGCAGCAACCGCGCCGCGTAATCAATCAGGAACAGGAATGACGCGAGACAGGCCAGGCCGAGCATGCCGGCGACGAACAGGACGAACTCCGGCACCGTCGCATCGAGATGATTCTGCACCCGGATGGCAAACAGGAGCGTGAAGACGAACAGGCCCACCGTGTAGCGGATGACATTGTTGCGCAGCAGGGTGGTCGCGATGATGCGCGGCGTGTATTGGCCGCTCGCAACCTGGATTGCAACGAGCAGCGAACCGAACGTGAAGACCACGAACGACAGCGTGAGCGTGACGACCGCGCCGGTGAGCGCCCTGGCTCCATCAATCCCCAACTCAAACCCCGACCAGTTCAACCGCGCCTGGATATCAAGGACGACGAACCTGAACACCCGCTCGGCCGCGCCGGCCACGACTGGAATGATCCACAACGACGAGCGCAGATAGCTCCGGACTTTGTAGCGGTGTTTCCAGGTCATGTTCAGAGTTCGATGACCTCGCCCATGGCTGGCAGCTTCGAGGGCAGGCGGAAGCGTTCCTGGATCATCCTGGCGAGCGCGGCGCGCTGGTCATCCTCACCGTGAGTCAGGACCACACGCGGCTTGCTCGGCGCGACGACATCGAACCACTGCAACAGATCGGTCTGACCCGCGTGCGCGCTGAATCCGCCAAGTGTGTGCACCTGCGCCTTGACCGCGACGGGCTCGCCAAAAATCTTCACCTCCGTTTTTCCATCCACAAGCTGTCGCCCGAGCGAGCCATTGCCCTGGTAGCCGACGATGAGCACGTGCGTCCCCGGCTTCCACAGGTTCGCCTTGAGATGATGCACAATCCGGCCCGCGTTGCACATCCCCGCGCCGGCCATGACGAGGCACGCGCCGGTCACATTGTTGATGGCTCGCGAGTCGTTCGCGCTCGGCGTCGGCTTCATCGTCTTCAGGTCTTCGCGCAGCGGACGGTCTTTGATGAACGCCATCATCTCGTCGTCAAACAGCTCCATGTGCTTCGCGTAGATTTTCGTCGCCTCGATGGCCATCGGGCTGTCGAGAAAGATTGGGAACGGTTTCACCTTGCCCGCCCGGAACATGGACGCGAGCAAGAGCGTGAGGAGCTGTGCGCGGCCGACCGCGAACGTCGGCACGAGAATCTTGCCGCCGCTGTTCACCGCTTCGACAACGATCCGCTCGAACTCGACGACCGTCTCCGCAAATGAACGATGGTCGCGCCCGCCGTAGGTCGATTCGAGAAAGACAAGATCCGCCTGCTGGAACGGCTCGGAGTCGCGCAGGATCGGGGCGCTTCGCGGGCCGAGGTCGCCGGAAAAAACGACACACTTCGTTCTCCCGTCCTCCTCGACGAGAAGCTGAATGCTCGCCGAGCCGAGCATGTGCCCCGATTCCGCCCAGATTGCCTTGATGCCAGGCGCCACGTCGAAAGGCTTTTGATACGGCACGGGCCGCAACCCCGAGATGATCTCCTCCGCGTCATCCGGTGTGTAAAGAGGATCGAGCAGCGGCTGGTCAGCGCGCATCCGTTTTCGGTTTTGCCGCTCGCTGTCGGCCACTTGCAGCCGCGCCGAGTCGCGCAGGATGAGCCCCGTCATGTCGAGCGTCGCAGGCGTGCCATAGACCGGCCCCTTGTAAGCCATCTTCGCGAGCAGCGGCAGCCGCCCCGTGTGATCGAGGTGCCCGTGCGTGAGCAGAACCGCATCGAGTTTGCGATTGGGCGCGATAGGCGGGCGGTTCAGCGCCTCGGACTTTTTTCCACCCTGGAAAAGGCCGCAGTCCACAAGGATGCGCGCCTGCCGTGTCTGAACGCTGTAACAGGAGCCGGTGACTTCCCCGCCAGCAGCGCCAATGGGAATGATTTTCATGAGCAGGAAGTTGTTGGGTGATGTGCGCCGCAACGTGCAGCGCTTCACCGGCAATCAAATCCGCCCCAACCCGCGCCGCCTATCGGACCTTGGTCCTATTCCCCTGCACGGCAATGTCTTTCGGTGCTTTCGAAGGCTGGCGGCTCCTGCGTTTCAACCCGCGAACGGGATTCAAACACTGACCAGCCGACTTTGGAACCGCCGCCGCAATGAGAAGCCGGATTCAAGAACGTTCTTGTGGCGTCGGGAAAAGACAGGCTGATATGATGCGTATCTCCGTGCCCACGACCCCAAACATCATCCTCTTTTTTCTGGCGCTCGTTGTTTCCGCGAGGGCCGACTATTTGGTGACACCCAACAAGGCTGAAAATCGCGGCACATGGGACGGATGGGGTTGCTCGATCTCGTGGTGGGGAAGGGGAATCGGCAGCAGCGCCTACGAGGGCTTGCACGCCGACTTATTTTTCACGACCAAGATCGTCCCTTACCTCGATCGCAAGCTGCCCGGTCTCGGTCTGAACATCGTCCGTTACAACGTCGGCGGCGGGGGCAATGGCGACAGTCCGAACGAGCAGGTTTCTCCGACATTGCCGTGGTTCAAGGACATCGACGGCTACTGGATCAATGGCGACAACGCAGACCCGGCGTCCAAAAGCTGGGACTGGTCGCGAGACGCAAACCAGCGCTCCATGCTCAAGGCCGCACAGGACCGCGGTGTGAACTGGATAGAGTTTTTCTCGAACTCTCCAATGTGGTGGATGAACAACAGCAATAGTTCCGATGGAGGCAACTTACTGCCGGCGAGGCTCGCCAATCACGCTCACCACATGGCCGCAGTGGTGAAGCGCGCACGCGATTACTGGAAGATCCCTGTGCATTACATCGAGCCATTCAACGAACCTTCTGCCTGGTGGTGGAAGTATCCGATGAAACAAGAGGGTTGCCGTATTCCAAAGGAGCAGCAGAAGCTCGTGCTGGCGGCGCTTGCCAGCGACCGGGCGAAGCAAGGTATCTCCAACACATTGATCACGGCATCGGACGAGAACTCCATGGATCAGGCGCTAACTACCTGGAACTATTTCAAAGAGGGCAACGCCGCCGGCCTGGTTGATAAGGTAAATGTCCACGGTTATCTCGGACTAAAGCCGTGGCGCGACAACTCGGTGCGCAAGGCTCTTCGCGAGGCCGTTGGGAAAAAGCGCCTCTGGATGTCCGAGTATTGCGACGGTGAAGGTTCCGGGATGACTATGGCGCAGACGATCATGGAAGATCTGAACTACCTGCAGCCGACCGCCTGGATTTACTGGCAGCCCGTCGAACCGGATTGGGCATGGGGACTTGTGAATGCGAACTACGCTGCGGGCGCCAATATGCCGGACAGGGGCAGGCCACTGAAGATTTACACCAAATACTATGTCTTCGCCCAGTTCACCCGGTTCATCTGTCCCGGCGCCACAATCCTCGGCAGCAGCGACCCAAATACAGTGACGACTTACAACAGGGTTACCCGGGAACTTGTATTTGTAACTTTGAACGGTGAAACGGAACAGGAGGTCACTTATGATCTTGGTGCTTTCAATGTAAGAAGCTTGCTTGCCTCTGTGACCTATACAAGCATGGATGGGCGCAGTCTTTTCCAACCAACAGAAACACGCATCCAAACCCGCCGTTTTGCGATCAAAGCCATGCCACGAACGATTTATTCCGTTGTCGTCAAAGATGTCGGACTGTGAACCATAGCCGTTTCTCCAACCATCCCCACTCATGAAAATCCACCTCTCAATACTGCTAACCTGCACAATGCTGGCATTGCCTTTAACCAGTCATGCCGCCCAGCCACACAAATTCGAAATCGGCGTGACGGACTTTCTACTCGACGGAAAGCGCATTCAGATTCGCTGCGGCGAGATGCACTTCGCGCGTGTGCCCCGTGAGTATTGGGAGCACCGGCTCAAGCTTATCAAGGCGATGGGACTTAACACCGTGTGCGCTTATCTCTTCTGGAACTATCACGAATGGGAGGAGGGGAAGTTCGACTGGAGCGGCCAGCGCGATGCCGCCGAGTTCTGCCGGCTTGCTCAAAAGGAAGGGCTGTGGGTGATTCTTCGTCCCGGTCCTTATGCTTGCGCGGAATGGGAGATGGGCGGGCTGCCGTGGTGGCTTTTGAACAAAGGCGAGGGCAACTTCCTTCGAACACGCGATCCGAAATACATGGAGCCAAGCGGGCGCTGGCTGAAGGAGGTGGGTCGCGTGATGGGACCGATGCAGGTCAGCAAAGGCGGCCCGATCCTCATGGTGCAGGTGGAAAATGAATACGGCTTTTTCGGTCGCGACGCGGATTACATGCGTGCCATGCGTCAGCTTGTGCTCGATGCGGGCTTTGACGTCCCGCTGTTTGCCTGCAATCCAACCAACTCGCTTGCCAAGACTCATCTGCCGGAGTTGTTCTCCGTCGCCAACTTCGGCTCCGATCCTGCCAACGGCTTCAAGACCCTTCGCAAGTTACAGCCGCAAGGCCCGCTCATGTGCGGGGAGTTTTACCCGGGGTGGTTCGACACCTGGGGAACCCCGCACAAGCGCGGCAACACTCCTAAGATGCTGGCGGACCTTGAGTATATGCTGAAGGAGAACGGATCGTTCAGCCTCTACATGGCTCACGGTGGAACCACGTTCGGCCTTTGGGCCGGATGCGATCGCCCCATGCGGCCCGACACAAGCAGCTATGACTACGATGCGCCGATCAGTGAAGCGGGATGGGTCACGGAGAAATACAAACAGACCCGGGAACTAATGGGCAGGTATCTGCTGCCGGGAGAAAAGCTGACCGAACCTCCGGTTGCGATGCCGGTCGTTGCGATCCCTGACTTCAGACTCACCGAGGCCGCTCCTGTGCTTACCAACCTATCTGGTAAGACGCGCAGGGAGGAGTCACTCAAGAACATCGAAGCCTACAACATAAGCCGTGGACTTATCAGTTGCTCCACGACTTTACCCGCAGGTTCCGCTGGGACATTGGAAGCCGCCAACGTCCGTGACATTGCATGGGTCTTTATGGACGGCCAGCCGCTTGGAGTCATGGATGCCCGCAGCCGGCGGTTTCGCGTGAATGTTCCCGTGCGCACAAAGCCGGCACGCGTCGAGGTGCTTCTTTACCCCATTGCCCGGGTTAATTTCGGCATGGAGATCCACGACCGAAAAGGCTTTCAGGGACCTGTTCGTTTCACCGCCCAAGGCGGCAAGCCGCAGGAGGTCAAGGCCTGGGAAATCAAGGCGCTCGACTTCGGAGCCGACGCGAAATTGCCGGAACTGAAATGGCAGGCCGGTCCTTGCAAGGCTCCCGCTTTCCGGCGCGGCTCTTTCAAGGTGGATCAACCTGCGGATACGTTTCTGGATATGTCGCGCTGGGGCATGGGTATTGTCTGGGTCAACGGGCATTGCCTTGGCCGTTATTGGAACATCGGCCCGACACAGACGATGTATCTGCCCGGCCCATGGATGCGTGCCGGATCGAATGAGATCATTGTCCTCGACTTAACCGGACCTGAAGAACCGGTTATCGCCGGCTTGAAAACTCCCGTGCTCGACCAGTTGCGACCAGAGAAGGATTTTGTCCGGAAGAACAACCTTGGCAAGGTGCGCCTCGAAGGACGCCCGCCAACCATTGCTGGCAAGTTCGCGCCCGGCACTGCAACACAGGACGTTAAATTCCCTCAACCCGTGCAAGGCAGCCAGTTCTGCATCGAGTCCGTGGACGCATTCGATGGCAAAGAGTTCGCCGCCATAGCAGAGATCGCGCTGCTCGACGCCTCGGGCAACGTAATGGATCAATCCGCATGGACAATCGCCTACGCCGACAGCGAGGAGAGCGGCAAGGAGGACGGCTCCGCGCTGAATGCGATCAACGGGCAGGCCTCCGACCACTGGCACACGGCATGGAGCGGCAAACCGCCCTGTCCGGCGCATCCTCACAGGCTCATCATCAATCTCGGCTCCCCGGCCCTCGTCTCCGGCTTTCGTTATACACCGAGACAAGGAGCACCCGACGCGACCGGTCGCATCCAGTCCTATCGCGTGTTTGTTGGCGATGACCTGGTCGCGCCACGGTAGCTGGCGCGATGGTCACAAAACGCTTTCCATCGCGCGTGGAGTTTCTATGCTTCCCATTCCATCTCCCCGTTCCATGAAAACAAAGTTTCTCCTGTCGTTTCTCCTGATGTCCGTGACATTCGCAAATTCACTTGTCGCCGAAAGGCCGGACCTGGTGCTGACCAACGGCTGGAAGTTCATTAAACAGGATGTCGCGCCCGATGCCTCCACGGATGGCTGGTCGTCTGTAACTGTTCCGCATACTTGGAATGC
Source organism: uncultured Verrucomicrobiae bacterium (assembly GCA_963751395.1). Taxonomy (GTDB): domain Bacteria; phylum Verrucomicrobiota; class Verrucomicrobiia; order Chthoniobacterales; family Chthoniobacteraceae; genus CAVVUC01. Next base: position 157,802 of record CAVVUC010000004.1, read on the forward strand.
CGTCGATGGTCAGAACGGCAAGGCGGCCGATCCCGATTTGCCGGAAGGTTACTATCGCGGGCCGGGCTGGTATGCGCGCAAGCTCGACGCGCCGTCCGCGTGGAAAGGAAAGCGGGTATTCATCCGGTTCGAGGCAGCGGCCCTGATCGCGGATGTGTATGTGAACGGCACTCACCTGGGTCAGCATCGGGGCGGCTTTGCGGCCTTTTGTTACGAGCTGACTCCTCTGCTCCATTTTGACGGCAAAGACTCGCTCCGAGTTCGCGTGGACAATGCGCGTAACATGGATGTCGCGCCGCTCTCGGGCGACTTCACGGTTTTCGGCGGGCTTTATCGTCCGGTGCATTTGTTCGCCGCGGATCCTGTGTGCGTGACCCCTCTCGACTCAGGTTCGCGCGGTTTTTACCTCACCTTGAAATCGCTCGCAGAAGATGCCGCGACTGTCGAAGCGAAGGCGCTGATTTCGAATGGAGGTTCATCTGATGAAAGAGTGCGTGTCGAAGTGGAAGTAAAGGACGCCACCGGAAAAGCTGTGGCGAATCAAAGCAGCGAGACAACAATCGGCGCGGGTAAGACGGAGCCTGTTATACAAACAATCTCCATTGCCAGGCCGCACGCGTGGAATGCGAGGAAGGATCCGTATCTCTACTCTGCAACGGTCCGTGTGGTTCGTGACGGAAAAGCTGTCGATGAAGTTGTGCAACCGCTCGGTCTAAGAACTGTGGCAATAACCCAGGAAGCCGGCTTTGTTCTTAACAGCAAACCTTATCCGCTTCATGGTGTGAACCGTCACCAGGAGCGCAAGGACAAAGGCTGGGCGGTTTCCGAAGAGGACCACAGGCAGGACATAGGTTTGATCGTTGAAACGGGAGCAACCGCACTAAGACTCGCGCATTACCAGCAAAGTAACTTCGTCCACGACCTCTGCGACCGCGCGGGACTTGTCGTGTGGCAGGAGATTCCGCTCGTCGATGCCGTTGGCGGTTCCGAAGCATTTCTTGAGAATGCCCGCCAGCAACTCCGCGAGATGATCCTGCAAGGATGGAATCATCCGTCTCTTTCCATGTGGGGACTTTTCAACGAACTGCAGGCGAAGTGGGCCGCGGTCAAGACTGCACCGCCTGAGCCGGTAATCCAAAGCCTGCAGGTGCTCGCCAAGGAACTGGACCCGTCGCGTCCGACAGTTGCCGCGTCCTACATGCAACAGGCGTCGCCACTGCACTCAATTCCGGACTGGATCGCTTTCAATGTTTATCCGGGCTGGTATTCCGGCCAGCCCGAGGATTTTACCAAGATCGTTGACAAGGTCAGCGGCCTTCTCAACGGCAAGCGTGTCGCCATCAGTGAATATGGCGCAGGAGCCAACCCGAATCATCACGAAGAAGGCACGCCGAAGAAGCCGAAGCAAGATGGCCCTTTTCATCCCGAGGAGTGGCAGACTTACTTGCATGAGAGCCTCTGGGCACAGTCGGTAAAAAATCCGCATCTTTGGGGGACTTATGCCTGGGTCATGTTTGATTTTGCAGTGGAAAAGCGCAACGAAGGCGGCGTCCCGGCGCTTAACGACAAGGGATTGGTTACGCGCGACCGCAAGGTAAAGAAGGACGCTTTTTATTTCTACAAGGCTAACTGGACCGAGGAGCCGATGGTCTATATCGCCTCACGGCGGATGACCCCGCGCAAGCAAGCAACGACACAAGTGAAGGTCTATTCCAACTGCGGCGAGGTGGAGCTCAAGGTGAACGGCAAGTCGCTGGGTCTGACAAAACCAGACGACGTGCGCATTTTCCGCTGGGAGAATGTGGAGCTTCAAGCCGGCACGAATCGGATCGAGGCAACCGCCAGGGTCGGCGAAAAGGCCATCGGAGACAAATGCGAGTGGATACTCAAACCCTAAGTTGGATAGACAGAACCATGAAACTTTCAAGAACCAGACTCGTCAATGGATTGATCTGCAGCCTCGCAATTCTGCTCGTGCAGTCCTCCCGCGCACAAACCCCGGCCTCGGGTAACTCATTAAATACGTCGTCGCTGCGCAATCCCGTCTGGGTATCCGAGGACAACTTGCGCGACCCGTCCGTGCTGAAGACCAAGGAGGGATACCATGTCTATTACTCGCGTTTGTCTTCCGACCAAAGCGGTTGGAGTAATCCCAAGAACTGGGCCATCGCCGAGGCGTTCACAAGGGACTTTGTTCATTTTGAAAATGTCCACGACGTTTCGCCCAAAGGGTGCGCATCGCCGGGCGATGTCGTCTTATGGCACGGACGCTGGCTGCTGCCTTACCAGTTCTATCCAGCCAGACCGGTCAAACTTTGCTTTGCTGAATCCAAAGACCTGAAGACATGGTCTGAGCCCAAACCGTTTCTCGAGGAAGCTCTTGAGCTTGCCTGGAACGAACAGCGCCGGGTCATTGATCCCACTTTCGTCGTAGATGGTGATACTCTTCATTGCTTCTTTGTCGGCGGCAAAGGGAATGTCGGCGGAGCGGGACACGCCAACATGATGGGCCACGCGACAACCAAGGATCCGGAACTTAGGAAATGGACGATCCTGACTCCAGATGAACCGCTGATCGGAGTGTCCGAGCAGGCGCCCGATGGCGTCGAAAACACGATGGTATTCAGAACAGGCGATCACTGGACGATGATCTACAGCGAGGGGTTGGCAAAGCAGCACCTTGCTTTGGCCACCTCGAAAGACTTGAACACTTGGAAGCATGAAGGCCCGATCGAAATTCCTCGACAGAAATGGATGTCTCGCAAGTTCGGCGCGCCGTTTGTCTGGAAGGAACCCTCGGGATGGATGATGATCCTCATGGGGCTCGGGCCGGACAACCGCACCACCTTTGGTCTGCTAACCTCACCCGATGGTCGCAAGTGGACTCTTCTGCCGGAGAAATCCTAAGTTTCAGGGTGAAGAGTCCGAGGATAATCGCTGCATTACTTGTTTCTTGGTGTCTTGCTGGAGGTCTCGATCTCATCGGTGCTGATTCACCGAGCCATTTCTTAATCAACTCGGCGGGCAACAACACCGGCACATGCGCTACTGATTTCCGTGACCCGAACGTTCTTGCCGGCTTGGGTTACAACGGACAGGTTGCTGGCTCCATCGAGGGTCTTCAGACGTTCGATTCTGTGATTCCGGGTCTGCTTCCAAAAGGTTCGCCCGAGAGGGAGTGGACTGAGAAGAGGTCCAGGGACTTGGACAATATCATCCGCAAAACTCACAAGGCTGGCATTCGCTGTTATGTCGGCACGGACCTCATTGTGTTCCCGAAAGCACTGGTTAAGCGATTCAAAGCAGAAATCTGCGACGACAAGAACCGGATCGACGTTGGACGACCCAAGACACAGGAGTTGCTCCGCGCAATGTTTCGTGAAACTTTTGGGCGTTTTCCGGATTTGGACGGTGTTGTTATTCGCACGGGCGAGGTTTATCTGCACAACTACCCTTACCACACGGCGAATGGCGAAGGTGGCGGCAAGGAAAACCCCAGGCAGGGAGGCACCGCTATTCTGCACGGAACGCAAAGTCACATCGACATCCTGAAGGTCCTGCGTGATGAGGTCTGCGTGAAACAGAACAAGACCTTGTTCTACCGGACGTGGGATTTTGGTCCGAAAGGTTTCCATGAAGACCCGGAGTTCTATTTGAAAGTCACAAATGCCATAGAGCCACATCCAAACCTTTTGTTTTCACTCAAGCATCAGAAGGGCGACTTTCATCAACTAACTCCATTCAATCCAACATTGATGATCGGCAAACATCGCCAGATCGTCGAAGTTCAGAGCCAGCGGGAGGCTTACGGCAAAGGGGCTCATCCTTACTACATAGGTCAGGGTGTCATCGAGGGTTGGGAGGAATATGCATGGCTCATGAAGCCGGGGCAGCCACGAGGTTTGCGCGACATCATTCGCAAGCCGCTCTTTGCCGGAGTCTGGACCTGGTCCGGTGGCGGTGGCTGGGAAGGTCCGTATATCACCAACGATTTCTGGAACGAACTCAACACCTATGTGGTCAGCCAGTATGTCCGGAATCCGAACAGTATCGAAGCTGACATCTTCGCGAAATTCGCTCACTTAAAAGGACTAAGTGACGCCGATGCCATGTTGTTTCGAAAGCTATGCCTGTTATCGACCAAAGCCGTGCTTCGCGGACAACTCACGCGCCTTCCTGCAACGGTGAATGTGTGGTGGGCGCGCGATCATTTTCTCGCCGCGCCTGACTTGAAGGATTTCATCAACAAAGGACTCGCGGAAAAAGCGCTCGCGGAGAAGGCGGAAGCCGCAGGCATGTGGAGAGAGATGGAGGCATTGGCAAAACAGCTTCAGTTTCCCGACCCGGCACTCAAAGACTTTGTTCAGACTTCGGTGACTTATGGCCGGATCAAATACGCGATTATTGAGCAAGGTTGGACAATTCTGATGCTTGGCGCGCAAGGCGATACGTCGCGAACTTACAACAAAGAGCAGTTAAGTGCGGCTATGGCGAAGTATGACTCGCTATGGAACGAGTGGCGCGAGTTAAAGGAAAGCAATGCCTCCTGCTCTTCTCTTTACAAAGATATCGCTTTCGACAACAAGCCGGGACTCGGCGCGGCAGTCGAGCGCTACCGGAAGATTCTGTCAGCGCCTGCGATCCCTCAATCTTAAGCAGCCAAGACCGAGGCAGACTCATCTAGCTTCCTCCATCGTTTGCCGAAGCTCCTTCTCGGCGTCTGCGTTCCAATAGCCACACTCAAGTTGGAAGAAGACCGACGTGTAAGGCAGCGTGAGCGGCGTCTTGATGAGCAGCACTTTGAACGTCTTCCCCGCGTCATCCAGCTTGCTAATGATCTGTTCATGAGGCAGCACCTGCACAGTTTTCCCGTCAAGAAGTTGCGCCAATCCCTCCCGATACGTTCCGATGCCTGGAGCGTTCTTTTCCGCGACAAACCTCATTTCTTCATCGGTGTAAATTGTCGGCTTTACGTGTTTGGTCTTTGCGAGTTCGGCGATCACGCCTTTCACCACCTCAAGCTGATCGGCCTCGACGTAAATGGTCTCGATTCCGGGCGCGGTCTGCAACGGATACGCGGAGTCGGCGACGACGATCCAATTGCGATGACCGAGCAGCGGCAATTGCTTGTGCATTATCTCGCGCCAATTGTCTCCGGCAAACGCGGGCGTCGAAGTTAGAACGATAAGCAGCGGGATGATGCGTTGAACGAGTTTTTTCATAGGTGGGTTTCTGGTTGGTGATTCAGGCAATGGTAACTTCCAGCTTTTGTCCGGCGGCGATCTCCACCGGCTGCGCGAGCGTGATCCGCGCGCGTTTCCCTTCGCGAACCAGTTCCGCCGCCACCGGCTTCGAATCGAGCGACGCCTTCACCGACCTTCCGCCCGCGCTTTCGAGTGCGATCGTTTTCAACTTCAGCCTCCCCCAGCGCACTGCGATTTCCGCGTTCAGCTTTCCACTTTCGATTTTCTGCGAAAAGCTCCCCCAGCCCTCGGCGGCGGTGAAAGCGCATTTGAAATTCTCCGGCGTGAGCCTTGGAGCGAAGCCGATGTGCTGCTGCGGCCCATGACATTCAAAACCACACGCGGCGAGATACACCCCATAGCTCGCCATGCTGCGCGCGTAGTGATCGCCGCACTCGACTTCATTCCACGGATTGCGCCGTGAGGCGTGATAGCGGTCATGCACCGCGCGCGTCACCGCAAGGCCCTCCAGCACCATGCCTTCCCAGATCATGTGCCCGGCGACCTGATACTCGAAGCCGTTCATGCACTCGTTGAAATAGCCCACGAACACTTCGCGGCCCTTGCCGGCGGCGCGTTTGAAATCCCAGTCGGTGCGCGGGAACGTACACATCAGCAAGCCCGCTTCGCCCGGCATCGCATACCAGCGGCCCGGTTTGTTCACTTCGCGATACGGCCCGACATCGGGCGAGAAGTTGTAACGCCAGAGCGATTTGAGCGCCGTGACGGTTTCCTTTTCCGGCAGCACGCGCGGCAGACCGACTTGAAACGCCCAGCTTTGCCCGAACACCTGATCAATCTCGCAACCCGTGCCGGAGTTGATGGCGTCGATGTGTTTCGGATCGACCTTGTTGATGAAGTATTCCCCGTCGAACAACTCCGCGACGAGCTTCTTCCGCCCGACTTCAACAATCTTCCGGCACTGCGAAGCGAACTCGGAATCGCCGACTTCATCCGCCATCTCCGCGGCACCCAGCAACGACGCAAGATAAAGCCCGCTCAACCACGCCACCGGGCCGAACCAGTCTGTGTCCAGCGTGTTGTGCTGATTGCCCTCGATGATGCCGTCGCCATCCGCGTCCTTTGCGATGAGCCATTCCGTGGCAAGCTTGATCTTCGGCCAGTTGCGCTTGAGGAACGCGTCGTCCGCCGACATTTGATGTTCCCGCAACGCACGCAGAATCGTTCCCGCCTGCGAATCAACGGCGGGAATATTGTTGCACTCGGCACGGAAACGGATTGCTCCATCCGGCTGAAGTGCCAGGCCGAAATCCACGCGTTCGCGCGTGTCACGTTCCAGTTCCGGAAACAACCGTCCCGCCGCATGGGCGTAGTGATAAACATGGCCGCAAGTTCCGGCGCAGCAGCCGACACCTTCCCAGCCGTAGAACCGTCCATCCGCAAACCGGAAGCAAGTCGAGGTCGCGAGGATGGACGTGTTCAGCATCGTGCGATCGAGAAACCAGAACGGAAGCGTGGAGTCGTACCAGGTGTCGCGCCACAGCTTCGTCTGGGTTTCGAGGCGGGAAAAATCCTTGACGATGTATTCGACCACCGCGTCGGCTGAGCTGAAGCGCGTCGCGTAGTGCCGGCCCAGTTTTCCATGCTTCCGCATCGGGCCGCTCAAAGTCAGATTCGGGAAATGCCACGCGATGATGAATGCCACCCTGGCAGATTCACCCGGAGCGAGCCGCAGCTTGCGGCCAAGATGGCCGATTGGTTTCGTGCTGAACGGCGCGGCAGCATCGGGACTGGCCTCATCCGCGGCGTTACCCAAGAGCGCCAAGGCCATCGTCCCAAAATCCGGCGCGTCAACAATAGGCGTTGTGCCGGGTTTGTTATCCGTGAAAGTGATTTTTCCGAGGCCGATGTTGCCCCAGCCGCCGCTGGCATTGTCGATGAGTTCCAGCCGCGCGCTTTTGCCCGCGAATTCGCGCACGTCCAGGTATTCCAACTCCATCGCGTTCTTGTTGTGACCCGCGACGGTTTTCACCGGTTTGTCCTCCACGAACAGGGTCAGGCCGAACGGCGAATTCGGACGCGCCTGTCCGCCGCCGATCCAAAAGGTGATGAAGTTGCGCTCGATCTTGAACGCCTGGCTTGTGAGTTTGCCCGTGGCCTTGTCTTTCTCCGCGATGCTTTCGCCCGGCGCACTGGCGTGGGAATTCACCAAGAAAGCCGTGTCGCCCCCGACGTCGCCCTGGTAAGCCGGAATGTCCTTTTTCCGCACCGGACGCTGACCAAAGGCCGTGCCCTCGACGCGCCAGCCCGAGTAACCCCACTTGTCCCAATCCTCGAACACGATGTCCGGCCGCTGGCTGGTTTCGCCGACGGGCGACTCAGCCGAAAAGACGACCGTCGTAAGCCCCGGCTGGCTGACCACGCGCTGCCGCAGTGTTCCCTCGCGTGAACGGCTGTGCAGGCAGACGGCATTTTCCAATTCGCCAAGCAGCGTGGCTTCGACCGGCTGCGCGCTGGAATTACGAACGGTAAATTCGAGAATCGTGGCAGGAAGACCGGAATCGTCCGCATTGAGCGGGATGAACGGCGAGAACGCCTCCAGCTTCACCGCCAGCGGCACGGCGGGGTCGGCGTATTCGACGATGCCGATGGGATACTCGCCGCGAAAACTCACCTCCGCGAAGCCGTCGCGATCCAGCGCGTGAACCTTGTCGCCGATCTTCAGTGAAAATTTTTGCGTGACGGGCGAGGACGGAGTCATCGGTTTGGCATAATGATCCGCACCCGTGGAAACGTGACTGTTGAAAATGTCCCAATGCCAGAGCCGTCCGTCGCCACCAAGATAAAGCTGACCGGCCCCTATGCCACCCACGGGCATGCCGACATACTTCAGGTCACTACCGCGCAACACTTCCGGCCCGCCACGGGCAAAGAGCGATTTCACCCAGTCCGCCGAAAGCTTCTTGTCGGCGGGAACGAGTTTGTCGAAATCCTCGCGCGTGAACGGGCCCGCCATCGCTGGCAGGCGCTTGAGAAAAATGCCGGCGGTTGCAACGCTCGCGAGTTTGATGAAATCGCGACGGGCGAGATCGGGAGAGCAGCCGCAATTTGGCGAACTGCATTCGCTTCGGGGGTTCGGTTCCGGCTTCATTGAGGGTGAAAAGTAACCTTCGCTTTGTACGCGGGGGGCATCATGTTCCACGCAGCGAAAGGCGCAAGTCAGAAGTAAACCGGATCACGCATCGCTTCCTCCTTCCCATAACCGGGCGTTTTGATGCATGCTGCATTCATGAAAATCGTGTCCCTCCGGCTCCGGCGTTTGGTTCTTTTGTTCTGCGGACTCTTGTGCAGCCTCGCTTCGGCGACAGCGTTGGAACTGCCCGCGATCTTCGGCGACGGCATGGTGTTGCAGCGGGACAAGCCGGTCGCAGTCTGGGGAACGGCTGATGCCGGAAAGCCTGTTGCCGTCTCGTTTGCAGGTCGCACCGTCAAAACGACTGCCGACTCTGAAGGCCGGTGGAAACTGGCGCTACCACCGATGCCCGCGTCCGGCGAAGCCCGCGAACTCACGGTGAAATCCGGCGACGCGGCAGTGACGTTCAAAGACGTGCTCGTCGGCGAAGTCTGGTTGTGCTCCGGCCAGTCGAACATGGAGAAACCGCTCGGTGAACAAAAAGGCCAGCAGCCGGTGGAGAATTATCGCGAGGAACTGGCGGCGGCGAATTTTCCGAAGGTCCGTCTTTTTCAAATCTACAAAGAGAAACCCAACACCACACCGCAGCGGAACCTTGCGAACCCGACCGGATGGCTGCCGTGTTCCGGGGAGGCGCTGGAAAAGACGCGGTTCTCCGCTGTCGGTTATTTTTTTGCGCGGGATCTTTTCCAAAAACTCAAAGTGCCGGTCGGCATCATTCATTCGAGCTGGGGCGGCACGCGCATCGAGCTCTGGATTCCGCCGGACGGGTTTGCATCCGTGCCTTCGCTTAAAGACTTCGCCGAAGCGGCGCGCAACCCCGGCCAGCAGTTCGACGGCTCCCGCCTCGGCACCCATTACAACGCGATGATCGCGCCGGTCGTTCCATTTACGCTGCGGGGAGTGATTTGGTACCAGGGTGAAAGCAACGTCGTGAACGAAGACGGCCTGCTTTACGCGGACAAAATGAAGGCGCTCATCAACGGCTGGCGGACGGCGTGGAATGACGCGGCGATGTCGTTCTACTGGGTGGGTCTCGCGCCCTACGCGTACTCGCTGCGCACCGACGCTAAACCGCACTCGGTCGAGTCGCTCCCGCTCGTTTGGGAGGCTCAGGCACGCTGCCTTCAAATCCCGAACACCGGAATGGCCGTGACGACCGATCTCGTCAGCAACATGCGGGACATCCACCCGACTCAGAAGGCCCCGGTTGGCGAACGGCTCGCAAGGATCGCGCTCGCAACGAACTACGGTGTGGCGAAGCTGGAATATTCCGGTCCCGTTTTTCGGAGCATGACGACAAAAGGCACGGCCATCGAGATCGACTTCGATCATCTGGACGGAGGTCTCGCGAGCCGGGACAAGCAACCGCTCACGGCCTTTTCCATCGCGGGGGAAGACAGGCAGTTCGTCGAGGCCGCAGCGGTCATCAAAGGAAACAAAGTCGTCGTGTCGAGTCCCGCAGTGCCGAGGCCTGTCGCGGTTCGTTTCGGATGGCACGAGACGGCTGTCTCCAATTTCATCAACAAAGCCGGACTGCCCGCCATGCCCTTCCGCACCGATGACTGGCCGATTGCTCCGGCCCTGCCGCGCGCTGCAACTCCGACACCGACGCCAACTCCAGCAGCACCCGCTGCCACTCCTGCCGCGACGCCGCAGTGAGTTCTTGCGTGGCGCAAGCGGGATGCGTTTCCTCGTTCCCGGGACTCCATACGGGAACGCGCTCGTCGGCGCAGGTCCGTTGCGCTGGGAGTGCTCTTCGAATCAGGAAGCAACTTGGCTAACTCGCACCTTTCCGCCAATGGAGTTGAGGAAAGAGTAAAATATTCGCTTTACTCTGGACTCGCTTGCGTCGTCGAGGTGGATCAAGGGGATTCCAACGCGGAACTACAGTCCCTTTGAGTTGCGCAGCCAAGCTTCCTTTCCAGCGTTTGCGTGACATATCGGTATCTTCCTTAACTCCGACTACTTTTGAGCCTTCAAAACCCTCACCGCCCGCGTTTTATCCAAACGCAGCACGTCGCCGGCTGTCAACTCCGGCGTCGCTTTCGGATCGGTGATCTTTTCGCCGTGAAGCTGGACGCTTCCCTGCTCGACGAGACGGCGCACGTCGCCGCGGGACTTGGTGGTTTGGAAACCTTGCGCGTAGGCGGCGACGGCGATGGAAATGATGTCGCCCGCGACGCCTTCGAGCGACACTTCCGGCAGGTCGGCGTGTTCGAGGTCGCGCTTGCTGAAGCGCGTGTTGAAATCGTCGAGCGCGGCCTGGGCGGCTTCGGGCGAGTGGTAGCGCGCGACGATCGAGTGGGCGAGTTGCTTCTTCGCTTCCATCGGATGGATCGCGGGCGTTTCCTGGCCGAGCAGCAGCAGGTAATAGCGATCCATGAGCGTGTCGGAAATGCTCATGAGCTTGCCGAACATCTCGCCGGGCGGCTCGGCGACGCCGACGTAATTGCCGAGGCTCTTGCTCATCTTCTGCACGCCGTCGAGTCCCTCGAGCAGCGGCATGAGGAAGACGACCTGCTGGGGCTGCCCTTCTTCTTTTTGCAGCTCGCGACCGACGAGGATGTTGAAAAGCTGGTCGGTGCCGCCGATCTCGACGTCGGCTTTCACCTGCACGGAATCCCAGCCCTGGATGATCGGGTAAAGGATTTCGTGAAGATGCACCGGCACGCCATTTTCCACGCGGCCCTTGAAATCCTCGCGCTGCAACATCTGCTGCATCGTCACGCGGCTGGTGAGGCCGATCACGTCCTCGAACGTCATCATTTCGAGCCACTCGCCGTTGAAGACCGTCTTCGTTTTTTGCGGGTCGAGAATCTTGTAAGCCTGCTCCTGAAAGCTCTTCGCGTTGCGCATCACCTGGTCGTGCGTGAGTTGCGGGCGCGTGGCGGAGCGCCCGCTCGGGTCGCCGATCATCGCGGTGAAATCGCCGATGATCAAAACCGCGCGATGGCCGAGGTCCTGAAACTGCCGCAGTTTTTGCAGCGCCACAGTGAAACCGAGATGGATGTCCGGCGCGGTGGGATCGACGCCGAGCTTCACATTGAGCGGGCGTCCCTGGCGCAGTTTCTCGAGCAACTCCGCTTCACTGGTGATCTGGGCCGCGCCGCGTTTGAGAAGTTCGAGCTGGGATTCTGGAGACTGCATACGTTCGGTAAATCCATAACCGCAGCCGCGCGAATTAAGCGAGTAGAAATGTGGGTGGAACTTTGCCCTTTCCAGAACACTCACACGAGTGGTCGGCTTCGGATCGAAAGGTGGAACCAACTCGCAGGCGCTTGCCTTCCGTGCAACGGGCTTGGCATCCGCAGCCGAAGTCCTATGATGCCGCCTATGGAATTGCCTCGAACGAAGTTTGGAACTCGGATGCGAAGAATTGGTTGCGTGCCCCCAGACGCTGTAGGCTTTCAAACATCTTTCCGAAGGCGCTTGATCGACGTCTTCCCCGCCAACCTTTCGTCGTCAAAGTAGTTTGCCTCTTCATGCGCCGAACCAAGGTCACTCTCAAACAGCTCGAAAACTTCCTCTTCTCCGCCGCCGACATCCTGCGCGGGAAGATGGATGCGTCGGAGTATAAGGAATACATCTTCGGCCTGCTGTTCTTGAAGCGGCTGTCGGACGTGTTCGACGAAAAGCGCGCGGCGCTGGCGAAGGAATACAGCCACCTTCCGCCCGACGCCCTGAACGGGATTCTCGAACTCAAGAGCAGCTACGGCGACACGCTCTTCGTCCCGCCACGCGCGCGGTGGAACACCGGGTGGCCGAGACGAAGGAGGACGGCACGACGGAAGTGCGAAAGGCGCTCAAGGACACGCAGAACGAAATCGGCGGGACGCTCAACAAGGCCATCGGCGAGTTGGAGGACGAAAACGCGGCGCTGCACGGCGTGCTCAAGGGCAACATCAATTTCAACGAGGACATCGGTGGAAAACCGAAGATCAAGAACGGCGACCTGAAGGACCTGCTCGACCACTTCACTCGCAGCGTGGACAAGCGCGGCGTCCCGCTGGTCAATGATGTCTTCGAGTTTCCCGACCTGCTCGGCGCGGCCTACGAATATCTCATCAAGGAATTCGCGGACAGCGCGGGCAAAAAGGGCGGGCAATTCTACACGCCGTCAGGAGTCGTCCGCCTCATGGTCCGGCTCATTCAGCCCGGGCAGAGAATGAGCATCTACGATCCCACGGTCGGCTCCGCGGGGATGCTCATCCAGTGCAGCCAATACGTCAGCGAGCAAGGCGACGACGGCACGGACCTCGATCTGCACGGACAGGACAACGATCCCGGCGTCGTCTCCATCGCGAAGATGAATCTCATCCTCCACAACCTCGCCTCGGCGCACATCGAGTATGGCGACGTCCTGGAGGAGCCGCACAACGTCCGCGACGGCCAGCTCATCCAGTTCGACCGCGAGCTCGCGAATCCGCCGTTCGCGCAGAACTGGACCAAGTCCAAGTGCCAGCGCACCGACCGCTTTCTCTACGGCGACGCGCCGCAGACGGGGAAGAAGGCCGACCTCATGTTTCTCCAGCACATGCTGGCGAGCCTGAAAGCCACCGGGCGCGGCGCGGTCGTCATGCCGCACGGCGTGCTTTTTCGCGGGCGGAAGGAGCGGGAAATCCGCATGAACCTGCTGCGACCGCACAATGTCATCGAGGGCATCATCGGCCTGCCGCCGAAGCTCTTCTACGGCACCGGCATTCCGGCGGTGATCGTGCTTCTGAACAAATCCATCCCCGACCGGGAGCGCGACCATGTCTTCCTCATCAATGCCGACCGGGAATTCGCCGAGGGCAAAAAGCAGAACCAGCTCCGGCCCGAGGACATCGAGAAGATCGAGCACGTTTTCCGCACTCGGGAGGAAATCGAGGGCTACTCGAAGCGCGTGCCCATCGACGTGATCGAGCGCGAGCACGACTGGAATCTCAACCTCCGCCGTTACGTGGACAACACGCCGCCGCCCGAGCCGGAGGACGTGCGCTGCCATCTGCTCGGCGGCGTTCCGCGGACCGAAGTGGAAAGCGAGGCGGCGTCGAGGCAGTTCGCGAAATTCGGCCTCTCGCCCGATTGCGTCTTCGAGGAACTCGACGACCAGCGGCTCGCCTTTCCCGAAGCGCTGGCTTCCGCGGCGGACGTGCGCCGCCGCGTCGAGGAACAGCCGCAGCTCGCCGCCACGCGCGGACGGCTCAGCACCGCGCTCGCCGCGTGGTGGGAGACGGCGCGCCACGATTTCGCCGGGCTCGCGCCGGGTGCCGTCGCAGTCGTGCAGGAAGGCCCGGCCTCCGGCGCGAACTTGACTCTCAACGATCCCCGGCTGCCGCGCGTCCGCAGCGCGTTGCTCGATCAGCTCGTCGCAGCGCTCGTGCCGCTCGGCGTGCTCGACCGCTTCCAGACCCGTGGGGTGTTCGTGAACTGGTGGGACGGCATCAAATACGATCTCAAGACCATCACCTCCCTCGGCTGGGCGCCCACGCTCATCCCGGAGCCGATGGTCATCGACCGCTTCTTCGCCGCCGAGCGCGACGCTCTGGCCGCCCTGGAGCAGCGCATCGCCGAGGACGAAGCCGCCGTGGTAGAGGCGGTGGAGGCTGCGCAGGCCGTGCTCGAATACGAGCCGGCGGAAGATGAGACCATTTCCGCGACGATCATTCGCGCCTTGCTGAAGGAAGAAATCGGCAACGGGGAGACGGAGGAAAACCGCCCGCTGCGCGAAGCCGCCGAGGTGCTGAAAACCGCGGAGACCGCGCTCAAGGAACACCGCGCGGAGCACCACCGGCTCGACGACGAACTGCGCCTCAAGGTGGATCTGAAGCTCTATGGCCCGGAGGATCGCATCGAGGAGACGCAGGCGCTCCTGACCCAGGCCGAAGCCGAACTCGCCGCGGCCGGCGGGCCACCGCCCGAGACTCCCGTGCGCCGCGGGAAGGGCGAACCCAAGCCGACGGCGGAGGAAAAGGCGTTGCTGAAAAAACGGAAAGACCTCGCGGCCGACGTGGTGACGCTCCAGGCGAAAATCGCGGACACCTACGAACTGATGCGCCTCATGGGCGGGCGCATCACCGAGGATGAGTCACGCGAGCTGATCCTCCAGAAACACCACGATCTCGTCGCGGGCCAACTCCAGCGATACGTGCAGGGTGAGGAGCGCACGCTGTTCGGCATCTTCGAGAATCTCTTCGCCAAGTATGCGACCAGCGCGCAGGCGCTCGAAAGCGAGCGCGAGGCGACGCTCGGCGAACTCGATAAGGTGCTCGCTGCACTTAGCTACGCATGACAGCAACACCAACAAACGCCACGGCGGGTTGGCGTGAAATGCGGGTCGATCAGATTGGGGAGATTGTCGCGGGCGCAACTCCATCGACGAGCAGAGAGGAATATTGGGAAGGCCCCATCGTGTGGATTACGCCCGCCGATCTCAGCACGCTAACCTCGCGGCACCTCACGATGAGTGAACGCACTCTTACTGAATTGGGCCTTTCACGTTGCGCCGCACGTTTGATCCCGCCGCGCAATTTGGTCATCTCCGCACGCGGGTCTGTAGGTCACATGGCTCTGCCGGTTATTCCTTTCTGCACCAACCAAAGCTGCTTCACGCTTCAGTTTCACGGCGGGCAGAACCCGGATTTTCACTACTATAATCTTCAGTTTTGGAGACGGCGCATTGAGGACAAATGCGAAGGGACAACATTCGGCAGCATCTCGGGGTTGGCGTTGGCGTCAGTCGAAGTGCCCGTGCCACATGACACGAAGGTCCAGGCGAAAATCGCCGTTGTGCTCGCGCGGGTGGATCGGGCGATTGAGCAGACGGAGGCGCTGTTGGCGAAGCAGCAGCGGATCAAGGCCGGGCTGATGCACGACCTCCTCACTCGCGGCCTCGACGCGCAAGGCCGCCTCCGCGATCCCGCTACCCATCGCTTCAAGCAGTCAGTGTTCGGTTTCATTCCAGACGACTGGGACATTCGAGCGCTTGCGGCATGCACTAAGGAACCGGTCACCTACGGCATCGTGCAAGCCGGTCCGCACATACCCGGCGGGATTCCGTATATCCGAACGGGAGACATGAACGGTGACGCATTGGTTCGCGACCAGATGCTCTGCACATCGCCGGAAATCGCATCTCACTTCCGACGCTCGGAGTTGCGAGCGGGCGAAATCGTCTGCGCTATACGAGCGACGATTGGCAAAGTCCTAACGGTCCCGCCTGACTTGGACGGAGCTAATCTAACACAAGGCACGGCCCGCATTTCGCCGCGGCCTGATGTCGATGCTGCATTTCTTCTGTGGGCGCTTCGCTCGACGAAAGTGCAAACAGAACTGCAGCTTCAGTCCAAAGGAACCACCTTTGCTGAAATCACGCTGACCGATCTGCGCCGCGCGCCGGTCGCAGTCCCGCGGTCGTTGGAAGAGCAACGAACTATCGGCAAGGCGCTGAACCAGCACGATGCGTTGCTGAAAGCTCACTCAATCAACCTCGCCAAACTCCGCCGCCTGAAAACCGGCCTGATGCAGGACCTTCTCACCGGGCGCGTGCCTGTGACGCCCTTGCTCGCCGAACCGCAACCGGCGCACGCTGCCGCCTGACTTCCACATGACCACGCTCCGAGAGATCGTCGCCAGCCAAACCTCCGCCTCGGAGGGCGCCGTCCGCGGAACGATGGCCATACCGAAGCGTTCTCACGTCACACCCGATGCTGGCATCCCTGCGGGATGCATCTCGTGCGCGGATGTCTTCCGGTGGTATCGTCGCTGCGCTCCTCAACCACCGGCTACAGGCTGGCATCCCTGCGGGATGAACCTTTGGCCCGCCACCGCATCTCACGGCGTGAACCCCGCCCCCACCGGCGCATCCCGCCGGATGAACCCCGCCCCCGCTGGCGCATCCCACCGGACGAACCCCGCCCCCGCTGGCGCATCCCACCGGACAAATCCCGTGCGCGCCGAAGCCGAAGGCTTCCCAGCTTGTAGCCGGTGGTTGAGCGAAGCGATACCACCGGATACCGATTCCATCATCACAAGCATCCCGGTAGGGATGCCAGCCCCGCCCCATCGCCATGCCATCCACCTACACGAGCCTGCACTATCATCTGATTTTCTCCACGAAAGACCGCGCACCTCTGCTGGCGCAGGAATGGCGGGAACGCCTGTTCGAATACCTCGGTGGCACGGTGCGCGGCCTCGGCGGAACCCCTTCTGGAATCGGCGGCGTGACCGACCATGTCCACCTGCTGGTCTCGCTCAAACCCACCCACTGCCTCTCGGATTTCATGCGCGAACTCAAAAAAGCTTCGTCCGTGTGGATCGCGGAGCAGATGGGTCTCCGCGGCTTCAGATGGCAGGAGGGCTATGGCGCATTCACCGTCAGCGCCTCAGCTCGCGAGGCCGTGCGGCTCTACATCGGCGGCCAGGAGGAGCATCATCGCGCGAAATCATTCCGGGAGGAGTTGATCGAGTTCCTCACGAAATCCGAAGTCGAGTTCGAGGAAAAGTATTTGGACTGATGACGGCGTGGATGCGCCGGGCTGTCATCCCTGCGGGATGCCGGTCTTTAATCGTTCCATCCCGGTGGTATCGCCGCTGCGCTCCTCAACCACCGGCTACCGGCTGGCATCCCTGCGGGAGGAAAAAGTGAGCGCGCCCGACCCATCCACGCCGCCGCTCGCGCCGTTCACCGCCGGGGACTCCATGCCGCGCCGGACGCCGCGCGAGGCGCTGCGGCTGGACGAGAAATTTCACGTCGAAGATCCGCTGCTCGCCCAACTGGAGGCGCTCGATTGGACGATTCTCCGGTTGGACATGCACGCGCAGACGTCCGCGGACTCGGGCCGGCGGGATTTTCCCGAGGTGGTGTTGCGCGAGCGGCTGGCGAAGGCGCTGCTGGCGATCAACGACTGGCTGGAGCCGGATCAAATCGACGAGGTGGTGGGGCGGCTGACGAATTTCACCGGGCACTCGCTCATTGAAAACAACCGCCAGGTGCTCACCTGGCTGACCGAGGGTATCGGCATCGCCGAGAACCGGCGCACCGGGGAACGCAGCCCGACGGTGCGCGTCGTGGACTTTGCCCGCCCGGAGAAAAACGACTGGCTGGCCGTGAGCCAGTTCCGGGTGCGGATTCCTGGGCGCGATCAGCACATCATCCCCGACGTGGTGCTGTTTCTGAACGGCCTGCCAATCGTGGTCTTCGAGTGCAAGAGTCCGAAGGTGCAGGAGCCGGTGGCCGAGGCGATTGACCAGCTCCTGCGCTACGGCGAGCAGCGCGGTGGGACCGGCGAGGGCAATCCGGCGCTGTTTTACTACAATCAGTTCGTGGTCGCGACGTGCGGGCAGATGGCGAAATTCGGCACGATCACGACGCACACCGAGCGGCATTTCTACCGCTGGAGCGATCCGTGGCCTTTCAGCCTGGATGACGTGGCGAAGCAGACGCACAAGGAAGGCGCGGCCGGTTCGCCGAGTGATCAGGCACGGCTGGTCGCAGGAATGTGCGCGCGGCGGAACCTGCTCTCGCTGCTCCAGTCGTTCACCATTTTCACCACTGACAGCCAGGGACGGATGCACAAGGTGGTGGCGCGGTATCAGCAATTCCGCGCCGTCCACAAGGCGCTCGCGCGGATGACGACTGGCGAGACGCCGATCCAGCGCGGAGGCATCGTGTGGCACACGCAGGGCTCCGGCAAATCGCTGACGATGATTTTCCTCGTGCGGGAGCTGCGGCGCCGGACAGCGTTGCAGGATTGGAAGGTGGTCTTCGTCACCGACCGCACGCAGCTCGAACAGCAACTCGCCGAGACGAGCCAGAGCATCGGGCAGACGGTGCTCGGCGCGGAGAACATCACGCATCTCAAGGAACTGCTGCGCGATCCGTCGTCGAACTGCGTCATGGCGATGGTGCAGAAATTTCAGGAGCGGGACTTGCACGCCATCTTCCCGGTGCTGAACACGAGCGCGAAGATTCTGGTAATGATCGACGAGGGGCACCGGACACAATACGGCCTGCTGAAAGCGAATCTCGAGCGGGCGATGCCGAACGCGACGAACGTGGCCTACACCGGCACGCCGATCGACAAGACGGAGCGGACGTTCGGTCAATACATCGACTACTACACGATGCGTCAGGCGCAGGAGGACGGGGTGACGCTGGAGATCGTCTATGAGGGACGCACGCATTCCGCCGCGGTGTCCGATGCGGCGGCGATGGATGCGAAGTTTGCCGACGTGTTCTCCGAATACCGGCTGGCCGAGCGTTTGCAGATTCTCGGCTACGGCACCCGCGACGCTTACCTCGACGCGAAGCCGACGATCGAAGCCAAGGCGCGCGATATGGTGCGGCACTTTGCGCGGCAAGTTTTCCCCGGCGGCTACAAGGCGCAGGTCGTGGCGAACTCGCGCATCGCCGCCGTCCGATATGCACAGGCGCTGCGGGATGCCATCACTGCGGAGGCCGAGGCGATGAGCCAGGACAACCCGCTGCACGTGAACGCCGACGAGCTTCGCGCGGTCGAGGTGGCGCTGGTCATCACCTGGCAGAACAACGACGAGGCGGAGATCAAGGACGCGATGCGGAACGTGGACGTGGAGACGGTCGTGAAGCGGTTCAAGATGCCCTTCGACGCGGAGGAAACGACGGGCGACCAAAAGCTCAACGGCCGCATCGGCTTCGTGGTGGTGAACGAGATGCTGGTCACCGGCTTCGACGCGCCGCTGGAACAGGTGCTCTATCTCGACCGCGTGATCAAAGATCACGGTCTGCTCCAAGCCATCGCCCGTGTGAACCGCGTGCATGACGACGGGAAAGATTGCGGCTTCGTCGTGGATTACGTCGGCGTCGGCAACAACCTGCGCCGTGCGCTCGATGCCTACGCGGCGCGTGAACAGCAGGAGGTCATCGAATGCCTCACGCCGGTCGCCGAAGTCATCGGCGAACTCAAGCAGGCGCTGGACGCGACGCTCGCCCTGCTGGCGCAAAACGGGGTCCGTGACACGACCGAGCCGGAGGCGTTCTACGACCTCTTTTACGACGAGGACATCCGCTTTGAATACCTGACCGCATTCCGCAAGCTGACTTCCGCGTTCAACAAGGCTCTGCCGCGCGCCGAGGCTCTGGATTATTTCAAGACCTACCAGCGGCTGTCGGCGATCAACGAGATGGCAAGCCAGTTTCTCAAAGACGACCGGCTCAGCATGAAGGGCGTGCCGAAGAAGCTGCGCGGGATCACGGATGAGTTCCTCGTCTCGGAGGGAATCGAGCAGAAGGTCGCGCCGATCTCAGTGCTCGATCCGGATTTTCAGCGGAACGCGGCGCAGCGCACCCGGTCGAAAACGAAGGCCGCCGAAGTCGAGCACGCGATACGGCAACACATCACCGTCAATTACGACGAAGACCCGGAGTTGTTCGCGTCCATCGCGGCGGAGATTGAGCGCATCCTGACGGAGTTCGCCGGCAACTGGGACGTGATCGCGCAGGAAATGGAAAAGCTGCGGCAGCGACTCATCGCCAAGGAACAGCAGGAAACGCATGGCCTCGACCGGAAGCGCCAGATGCCGATTTTCCGCATCCTGCACGCGGAGGTGCTCGGCAGCGCGGCATTGAGCGAGGAGCAAATCGGACAACTGGTGAACCTGACGCAGCTCCTTTTCCTGACAATCCAGACCGAACTGCGGCAGGCGGGCTTTTGGTCGGCACCAATGAAACAGAGCCGGCTGAATGGTGAATTGCAAAAGGTGCTCATCGGCCCCGACTACTTCAACCTCGGCCCCATGATGGAGAAGCATACCACCATCCGTGCGCGCCTCATGGAATGGGCACGTCGGAACGACAAACTGATCTGCCGTCCATGAACCTCGAATACGAAATCGTTTATTCGGAGCGTCGCACCATCGGCATCACGGTAGAGCGTGATCGTCGCGTGGTAGTCCGCGCCCCGAGTCGGGCAAGACCGGAGACAGTGGCAGCCGTGGTCGAGCGGAAGCGATTCTGGATTTGGGGCAAGCTGCGCGATCCTCGCAAATACGCCGAGAAGCGTCCGGCCAAAGAGTTCGTAACCGGCGAGACTTTCCTCTTTCTCGGCCAAAGTTTCGGGTTGCAGCTCGTCCGTGACGCGCGCGGAGAAGTGCGATTCGACGGACGCCGCTTTGAGTTATCCCGCTCCGATTTGAGCGAGGCGCGAGACATCTTCGGTGCGTGGTATCTCGCCCAAGCAAAGGCGCACCTCACTCCCCGTGTTGCCACTCTGGCGCGGGCGATGGGCATCGGATTCAAGCGGATCGCGGTGCGAGATATGAAATACCGGTGGGGCTCATGCACTCCGGGTGGAACGCTGACCTTTAACTGGCGGATCGTCCAGGCGCCCGCAATGGTCGTGGACTATCTCATCGTGCATGAGCTGGCTCATGTCCTTGAGCCAAATCACTCCGGCGAGTTTTGGAACATCGTGGGCGTCCACGTCCCGGCGTGGGCCAGGGCGAAAGATTGGCTGCGGCGGCACGGCGCGCGGCTGGAGTGGTAGGCTCGTTGTGGCTTTCTCTCAAACATGCCCATCAGCTTTGGAAAACTGCTTGCCAACCTTTGATTCCCGGACATACTACGGCTTTCAAATTTATGGCAACCGCAGAGACAACCGACATACAAGGCCTTCAGATGCACGAGAAAGACACGGGCAGTGCCGACGTGCAAATCGCCATTCTTACGCAGCGCATCAATCAGCTCACCGAGCACCTCAAATCGCACGTGAAAGATCATTCGTCGCGCCGCGGCCTCCTGATGATGGTCGCCAAGCGCCGCCGTTTGCTGGATTATCTCAAGAGCACGGCGACCGACCGTTACAAGGTCGTTCTCGAGAAGCTGAACCTGCGCAAGTAGCAATTTTCTGACTGCGAACTCCGCCGGCAATCGCTGGCGGAGTTGGCGTCATTAAAACCAAACAACAACCCTTTCCCTCCGGCGTTTGGTCGGGCGGAATCACCAACAGAAAAGAAAAACACAGGCGCATTGTCGCGCCGGACGCGAAGGAAAATTAGGAATTAAGAATTACGAATTAAGAGGTTCACGGCACCTGACGCCGGGACTTTTTAATTCATAATTCATAATTCTTAACTCCTCGGGCCGGTGGGACAGTGATGCCCTCTACAATACCATGCATCACACCATCACGAGCCAGATCGGCTCCAGCGAAATCACCATCGAAACCGGCAAGCTCGCCAAACTCGCCGACGGCGCAGTCACCGTGCGCAGCGGCGAAACCATCGTCCTCGTCTCCGCAGTTTCCGCAACCACACTCAAGGAAGGCCAGGACTGGTTCCCGCTGACCGTCGATTACCGCGAAAAGGCGGCGGCAGTCGGCAAGTTCCCCGGCGGCTACTTCAAGCGCGAAGGCCGTCCCACGGAAAAGGAAATCCTCACCGCGCGCATGACGGACCGCCCGCTGCGTCCGCTGTTCCCGAAAGGCTACCTCTACGACACGCAGATCATCTCGCGTGCTGCTCAGCGCCGACGGCGAGAACGATCCGGACATGCTCTCCATCAACGGCGCGAGCGCCGCGCTCATGGTCAGCGACATTCCGTTCGACGGCCCGGTCGGCGCCGTGCGCGTCGGTCGCGTGAACGGCGAGTTCATCGCCAACCCGACCCACACACAGCGCGAGGACAGCGACCTCGATCTCGTCTATGTCGGCACGCAGAACGACGTGATCATGATCGAAGGCGCGGCCCACGAACTTCCCGAAGAGGAATTCGTGAAGGCGCTCGAATTCGCGCATCCGTATCGTCCAGCAGATCATCGCCGCGCAGAACGAACTCGCCGCGAAAGTCGGCAAGCCAAAGCGCCAGGCTCCGCTCATGCTCGTGAGACGACGAGCTGCTCGAAGTCGCCTACGACGTCGCGGGCGACCGCATCGAGGCCGCGCTTTACACCCCGAGCAAAGTCGCGCGCAGCAAAGCCGTCGATGCGCTCAAGGCCGAAGTCAAAGCCGCGATCCTCGAGAAATATCCCGAGGCCACGCCGTTCGAGATTTCGCCAGGCGTTCGATTATCTGCAGAAAAAGGCGTTCCGCGTGAGCATCCTCGACCGGCAGAAGCGCTGCGACGGCCGCGGCTACCACGACCTCCGCCAGCTCACCGCCGAAGTCGGTCTGCTCCCGCGCTCGCACGGCTCCGCGCTCTTCTCGCGCGGCGAGACGCAGGCCGTCGCGCTTGCGACGCTCGCGCCCGGCCGACGAAGCGCAGGATCTCGACGGCTACACCGGCGGCGAGACGACCAAGAGCTTCATCCTGCACTACAACTTCCCGCCGTTCAGCGTCGGCGAAACCGGACGCACCGGCTCGCCCGGACGCCGCGAGATCGGCCACGGCGCGCTCGCCGAGCGCTCGATCGAACCGGTCATCCCGTCGCGAATCGACTTCCCTTACGCCATCCGCATCAGCAGCGAGATCATGGAGTCGAACGGCTCCACCTCGATGGCCAGCGTCTGCGCGGGCGTGCTCGCGCTCATGGATGCCGGCGTGCCGATCAAGAAACCCGTCGCCGGCATCTCCGTCGGCCTCGTCACCGAATTCAACGGCGACCAGCTCACGCGCTACACCACGCTGCTCGACATCATCGGCAGCGAGGATCATTTCGGCGACATGGACTTCAAACTCTGCGGCACCGACGCGGGCGTCACCGGCTTCCAGCTCGACCTCAAGCTCCCCGGCGTCAGCCACAAGATCCTGACCGAAGCCATCTACGAAGCCAAAGGCGCGCGCGGCAAGATCCTCGAAGTCATGACCGCTGCGCTCCCCGCGCCGCGCACCGAGATGAGCCCTTACGCCCCGCGCATCGAGACGGTGAAAATCCCCGTCGATAAGATCGGCCTGCTCATCGGCCCCGGCGGCAAGACCATCAAGGGCATCGTCGCCGAAACCGGCGCGGAGATTAACATCGAGGACGACGGCTCCGTCCACATCTACTCGAACAACGGCGACAGCCTTGCGCGCGCCAAGCAGATCATCCAAGGCATGACCAAGGAGATCGAAGTCGGCGAGGTCTATCAAGGCACCGTCGTTTCCATCAAGGAATTCGGCTGCTTCGTCGAAGTCCTGCCCGGCAAGGACGGCCTCTGCCACATCTCCGAGCTCGCGGACTTCCGCGTCAACAGAACCGAGGACGTGGTCAAGAACCGGCGACATGATCTGGGTCAAATGCATCGGCGTCGATGACAAGGGCCGCGTGAAACTCAGCCGCAGAGCCGCGATGAAAGATCGCGACGAAGAGGCAGGCGCAACCCCTGCAGCCCTCGCAAACCCCATGCCCGACAGCGGCGGCGACCGTGGCGACCGGGGGGACCGCGGCGACCGGGGTGACCGTGGCCGCCGGGGAGACCGCCGGGGCGGACGCGATCGCGACTAAGCCTGTTTCAAAAGCGAACACTTCACCAGAATCGCCGCTCCGCAACGAGCGGCGGTTTTGCTTTTGTCTGGAAATCTGTTTTGCTGCCAGAAATGACTGACCGACCCGTCGGAACCATCACGTTCCTTTTCACCGACATCGAAGGAAGCTCCCGGCTTTGGGAGGAGTTTCCCGAGACGATGGGCAGGGCGCTTGCGCGGCATGATTTCATCGTGCGCCAGGCAGTCGAGGCGCACTCGGGCTATGTCTTCAAGACCATGGGCGATGCGTTTTGCGTCGCGTTCGATCACGCGGTGGACGCACTGGCCGCGGCGCTCGAAGCTCAGCGCGCGTTGCTGGCCGAGAACTGGAGCGAGACCGGACCGATCCGCGCGCGGATGGCGCTGCACACCGGAGCGGTGGAACATCGCGAGGGGGATTATTTCGGCCCGCCGCTCAATCGCGTAAGCCGCCTGCTTGCCACGGCACATGGCGGCCAGACGGTGCTTTCGCGGGCGACGGCGGAACTCGTGCGCGATCTGCTGGGCGACGGCGACACGCTGCGCGACTTGGGCGAGCGGCGTTTGCGCGACTTGAACCGACCCGAGCATATCTTTCAGGTCACCGCGCGCGATCTGCCCGCAGACTTTCCGGCGCTGCGTTCGCTCGAGGCGATCCCGAACAACCTGCCCGTGCAGTTGACCAGCTTCATCGGTCGTGAACGGGAAATGGAGGAGGTCAAGCGCCTGCTCGATACGACGCATTTGCTCACGCTGAAAGGCACAGGCGGCACCGGCAAGACGCGGCTTTCGCTGCAAGCAGCGGCGGACGTTTTGGAGAAATTTCCCGATGGTCTGTGGTTCGTCGAGTTCGCCACGCTGTCCGATCCCGATCTCGTCGTCGAGGCGGTCGCCGGCGCGGTGGGCGTGCGCGAGGAGCCGGAGCATCCGCTGGCGAAAACGCTCACCAATTTTCTCCGCGAGAAATCGGCGCTGCTCATCTTCGACAACTGCGAGCACCTCGTCGCCGAGATCGCGCGCCTCGCCGAAACCCTCCTGCGCGCCTGCCCGAAGCTGCGCATCCTCGCGAGCAGCCGCGAGGCGCTCGGCATCGTCGGCGAGACAACTTTTCCCGTGCCGCCGCTCTCGCTGCCGGACCATTGGCGCAATCTCGCGACCGGCGAGGATTCCGTCGCCGACCTTTTGCAGTTCGAGGCCGTGCGGCTTTTCGTCGATCGCGTCGGCGCGGTGAAGCCGGGCTTCTCGATCACGAAGGAAAACGCGGAAGCCGTGGCGCAGATTTGCTGGCGGCTCGACGGCATCCCGCTCGCCATCGAGCTTGCCGCCGCGCGCGTGAAAGTTCTCTCGACGCAGCAAATCGCAGAACGCCTCGACGACATGTTTCGCCTTCTCACCGGCGGCAGCCGCACCGCGATGCCCCGCCAGCAGACGCTCCGCGCGCTCATTGACTGGAGCCACGATCTTCTCTCCGAGCCCGAGCGCATGTTGCTGAGGCGGCTCGCCGTGTTTGTGCGGGGCCGCACGCTCGAAGCGGCCGAGGCCGTGTGTGCGGGCGACGGCGTGGAAGCGTTTGAGGTGCTGGATTTGCTGACTCAACTGGTGGACAAATCGCTCGTCACAGTCGAGCGCGACCAGTGGAGTGAGGCCCGCTACTTCATCCTCGAATCCGTGTGGGATTATTGTCAGGAAAAACTCGAGGCGGCAGGCGAGGCCGCGACAACTCGCCAACGGCACCTCGATTATTTCACGAATCTGGCGGAACAGGCCGAACTGAAACTTGTCGGCCCAGATCAGGTCGAGTGGCTTGACCGGCTGGAAATTGAACGCGGCAATTTCCGCGTGGCGCTGGAAGCGAGCGTCGAACTGCCGGGCTGTGTCGAAGCGGGCCTGCGGTTGTCCGCCGCGCTGACACGCTACTGGGAGGTGCGCAGTCATCTGCGCGAGGCACACGAACATTTCAAGAGGCTGCTTTCCCATCCCGACGCAGCCGCACGCACTCCGGCGCGGGCCAGGGCGCTTCTCGGCGCGGGCCGTATCGGCTGGTGCCAGGACGACAACGCGTGGGCCGTTCCGTGTTTCGAGGAAGCCATCGGGATCTTTCGCGAGCATGGCGACCGGCTTCATGCCGCGACCGCAACCGGGTTTCTCGGTTTTGTCGCGCGCTCCGAGCAGAATAACGAACTCGCGGAGTCGCTTTTCAAGGAGTGCCTCGCGGTCGGCGAAGAGCTGTCCGAGCCGCGTCTTGTCGCCGTCGCTCAAAGCGGCCTCGGCACACTGGCCAACGACAGGGGCGACAACCTGAAAGCGCGCACGCTGAAACAATTGAGTCTCGAGGTTTTCCGCCAGACCGGGGACAAATGGATCATCGGACTGCTTGTCTGGAGCCTTGGCAACGTTGCCGCCGCGCAGGGCGACCACGCCGCCGCCAACGCTTATTATCGCGACACCCTCAAAACTGCGCAGGAACTCGGCAACAAATGGATCCTGCCCTACATCCTCGAAGGCTTCGGCGATGTGGCCATGCTCCAGAACCGGGCCACCCGCGCCGCGCGCCTGTTCGGAGCCGCCGACGCCCTCCGCGCCGCGATGGGCCTGGTTATGCCGCCCGCCGAACGCCTCTCGCACAGCCGCTCCGTCGCTGCCATTCGCACCACCCTTTCCGAAACCGAACTCGAAGCCGCATGGGAAGAAGGCCGCAACATGAAAGTGGATCAGGCGCTGGCATTGGCGCTGGAGAACTGAGCGGGGATCTTGAAAGAGGAGGACTTTTCGAGCGAGTTACACAATGACACCGCAGGAAGCGGTTGCTCTTATTCACTTTCCTGCTCCTGCTCCTGTTCAAAGAAACAAAGGCATAAGATCAAGAAACCCGACGCGGATTCCTGCACTCGGATTGTGTAAATCGTTTCAGACCGCTTCGGGAATCCTTATGCTCGTAAGGGCGGCTGCACATGAACGCATGCTGCCAGCCAGCAAACAGAGTTTCAAGCGTCTGTAGCGTTCCCAAAGCGCGCGTGGCGAACTTTGGAAACGAGAGCAAAAACGTTCGCCCGCGATCGGCTCGATTTTCAGTATGTGTTGCCGTGTGCTTCAAAGCCGCTTCGCAAGCCGCTTCGCGAGGCGTTCGAGCGCGGGGGAGCGGTCGAGCGGGTCGAGGCGCACGTCGATCAAGCTGAAGCTCGCGTTGTTTTCCATGGCGGCGCGCAATGCGGCGTCGAGCTGCTCTTCGGTTTCGACGAGCCAGCCGCTTCCCGCGCCGAGCAGATCGGGAAGCCGGTGGTAATTCCAGCGGAGCACGTCGTTGTAGGGGCGTCCTGCATCTGGCGCTCGGTGCCGTAGCCGCTGTTGTTCAGCACGATGACGATCGGCCTCAGCCCGAACCGCACCGCCGTCGAGAGTTCCATGCCGGTCATTTGAAACGCGCCGTCGCCGACGAGCACAAGCGGGCGCAGTTTCGGGTTCGCGATTTCCACGCCGATGGCGGCAGGGACGGCGAAGCCCATCGACGCATAATACGCCGGGCCGAGGAACTCGGTGAGGTTGTGGATGAACAAATCCGCCGCGCCAAAGAGCGCGTCGCCAACATCGGCCACGACGACGGTTTCGTCGGTGATGAACGAGTTCAGCCGTTGGAACAGGCGTTGCACCGTGACTGCGGCTCCGCGTTTCGCCTTGAACGGCGCGGGCTTCGGCGGCGACGGAAGCCGGCCATTCTTGCGGCGCTTGAG
Source organism: uncultured Verrucomicrobiae bacterium (assembly GCA_963751395.1). GTDB lineage: Bacteria > Verrucomicrobiota > Verrucomicrobiia > Chthoniobacterales > Chthoniobacteraceae > CAVVUC01. The sequence continues at coordinate 185,312 of CAVVUC010000004.1, forward strand.
TTTCGCATCAAGCAGGCCGCACATGAAATCCTTGAAGCGCACGTCCTCGAAGTTGTGATAGCGGATGACGAGCTTTTCGCTGGTGGCGTTGATCGAGCGCGAGGGATCGAGCCGCGCGGTATAGACGCCGAGGTTGATGTCGGTCATGAACGCGCCGAGCACGATGAGGCAGTCGCTCGACTCGACGTATTCGCGCACGGCGTCGCGGCCCATCGCGCCTTCATAGACGCCGAGGTAAAGCGGATGCCGCTCGCTGATGACCGACTTGCCGAGAATCGTCGAGGCGAACGGGATGTTCGTTTTTTTCAGCAACTCCAAAAGCGCTTCCTGCAAGCCGAAGCGATGCACTTCGACATCGGCGAGGATCACCGGCTGGCGCGCGTTGTTGATCATGCCGGCGGCTTCAAGCAGCGCCTCTTGCAGCGCGGCCGGATCGCTCGTTTCGTGAAGGCTGGCCGGTTTGTGATGCGCAAGCCCCGGAACGCCGGCCATGTCGCGCGGCAGCTCGATATAAACCGGGCGCTTGTATCGAAGCGCGGCGTGCAGCACCCGGTCGATTTCCGCGAACGCGGTCTGCGGATCGCTGAGCACCGTCGAGGCGACGGTCAGTTGCTCGAAGACTTTCTTCTGCGTGTCGAACTCGCGGACTTTGTGATGGAGCAGCGGATTTTTCTCGCGCTCCTTCATGCCCGGCGCACCGCTGATCACGACAACGGGCGATTTTTCCGCGAATGCCTCGGCGGTGGTGTTCGCGACTTTCAAACCGCCGACGCAATAGGTGATGCAAACCGCGCCCAGCCCGCGCAGCCGCGCATAAGCATCCGCTGCAAAACCGGCGCCCTGCTCGTCGCAGGTCGTGATTGTCTCCAGCGGGCTGTGCAGGAGCAGATCGTAAAAACCGAGCACGTAATCGCCGGGAATGCCGAACACATGCCCGACGCCATGAGCGCGCAATCGCTCGATGAGGTATTGGCCGATGCTGACAGGGGTTTTCATTTTTCCTCCTCGATGGACAGGATCATGGCACCCCTTCGCAACCAAGACACCAAGAAATTACCGGACTCGAGTGCGGCCTGCTCCACAGCGTCGGAATGAAAACCGGGTGTCTGAACAAATTGGTTGTCGGGGAATGTTCAAAAGTGGACTGAGACGGTTCAAAAGTGGAATTCTCACTTTGGGGTGCATATTCAAGTTGACTCCCGCATAAATGCAGGCTCGGAGGAGGCCGGAGCGGAGCGGAGGCCGACGGAGAGCCTGCATTTATGCGGCGGCCCTCCCCTCCCGAGGCGGAAGCATGTCAGCTTTCTTTGATCGCGCTCTCTGCGCATTACACACCATCTTCCTGCCTTGAAAAGAAACAGATCATCCACCGCCTGCCGCCGCGTTTTGTGCTCCGCATCCTTGCCGATTTCAATGACGGGAACCTCGACGCATCTGCGGCCGCCAGACATTTAGGCATCGGCAAATCCCGCCTCTATGAGCTGCGGAGCGACTACCTGAGCAGCAGAAGGACCTGCCAACCCAAAGCCAGCGGCGGCGGACATGGCCGCGTTTGGCCCGAAAAAGTCAGGGCATTCCTTCAAGACTTCCTGCCCTTGCAGAACCCGCCCAACTACCAACTCGTGGCTGACGAACTTCTCCGCCTCTGCAACTTCAAGCGGGCGAGATCCAGCGTTGAAGTTCATGTCAAAACGCACTTCTCCCACCTCGTCCCTGCCGTCGCGCGAAAACAGCGCGCCTGCCGCCGCTTCCGCCGCGCACACATCGGAGAGCTTTATCAGCACGACAGTTCCATCCACCAATGGTGGCCCGCCGCCGCCAAACAAATCCTTCTGCTCACCGTCGATGACCATTCCGGCTTCAATGTTGCCGGACGTTTCGTCTCTGCCGACACAACATGGAATCACTTCTGCCACCTCCGCGCCGCTTTCGAAATCCACGGGTTGCCAGACGCTGTTTACACTGACGCATTGAGTCTCTTTGGCCCGAGCTCTGCCAACGACCATAGCGATCCGAGAAGCGAGTTCCAACGCGCCCTGCTTGGCCTTGGCGTAGCTCACCTTGTCGCTCCGACTCCCCAGGCCAAAGGCAAGATCGAACGCCGATTTGGCACTTTCCAGAAACGCATCGTCACTCTCCTGGCTCACGCCAGAGTTCAGACTTGGGAGCATGCCGATGAAGTCCTCCAAATGGAAATCAGCCGCCAGAACCGCACTCGCCAACGCAGCACCGGCAGGATCCCTCAGGATGTCTGGGAAAATGCCCTGCCGCAAAACAGGGGTCATCTTCGCCCACCACCTCCTTCCAGCCTGCTGGATCTCCACCTTTCCCTCCGCGCAATGCGCCGGGTCAACAATGACCAGACCATCGACTTTGAAGGCCAAAATTATGAAATCGCAACCACCGCACGCCAATCGGTCGCCATCATACATCACCCGAACCGGAAATTTTGGGTCCTCGAGCATCCGCCAAAAGATGTATGGCCCTGTGTATTAGGTGCTTTCAGCTTGTGAAAATAGTCCACTTTTGAACCGGCGAGAATTCCACTTTTGAACCGTCGCCGACACGGCACGACAAATTGGTTTGACGTGTAGGAGATATTCTTACACGAAAAGCGGTCGATTTCCATCTGGTAACGGCCGGGTCTTAATGGCTTAATAGAAATCGATTTTCTTTATGAACCGATTGCAATGTTCCCGAGAAGCGCGATTCGACGGGAGGGCTTGCGTTACTAAGTTTGAAGCCCTGTTGTCCTACAGCGCGCTCTTTCAAGAAGGAGGGCGTCTGATCCGGCAGCGGATTGGCTGTTGAACTTCATGCATGGAACCCGGATTACTCGCGTGGTTCTGAGTCTGTTGGGATGCTGCGTGGCGCTGGCATCCTCAGATCGGAAACCGGCCGTGCAAGGATCGCTCGATCCCGCCCTATACATCACAAAGGGCGAATATCTGTTGGCTGCAAATTTGACTGAGTCCGGTGCGGATTCCGAGGGGAGTTCGACTGCTACGGATGAAATGATGGAGGGGACTGCCGAACCTTCCTCAACTTCTACAGCAACACCGCAGTCGCCACGGTTCCGGGCAACGCCGCCACCGGTGGATGTCGCAAATCCTGAGGAAACGAGTCCGGCGGAAACCATCGCGCCGTTTGATTTGCCTCCTCGTTCCAGCGCTCCGCCATCTCCGGAAGAGCCGGAAAAGCCCGTTGAGCCCGCGGAGGCCCAGCAGGAGGAGAAACCTGAAAAAACCCCTCCGATCGCACTGCGAGGTTCGTGGCCAAACGCTGCTGCGGATTCGCCCCTCTTCGGCACCGAGTCCGTGGCGCAATTCACCGACGAGAGGCGCAGTCGGGGCAAGTGGAGTCTGCGTCCCCATTTCAATGTGGGCACGGTTTACGACGGCAACATTTTCATCAGCAACACGGGCCAGCAGAGCGGTTTCATCGCGCTAATCTCGGCAGGGTTGCTGTTCCAGTTGGGCAATGGCGAATCGCCGCTCTCGCTCATCGCAGATTACACGGCCACGGCGGAACTTTATCTCGAGGACAGCTCTCAAGACGCAATCAACCAGAGGTTCAGCATGGACCTGCGCTGGACATTGAAGAAGCTCTCCCTGGATTTTCGTGCCGGGGTATCGACGGGAAACGGAACGAGCATCGACATAGGCAACCGGGTGAGACGGTACGCTTATAGCTTCGGAGTAGGCGCGAATTATGAGCTTAGCGGAAAAACGTCCCTCACAATGAACCTGACCGAGGATATCGCAGACTACGGCGGCTACAGCGGTTCCTCGACCACGCTTCTTGATGCCTACGTCAATTATCTGTTCCGGCCGAAGTTGACCCTTGGCGTCGGTGGCGGGGTGAGTTTCATGTCCGTGCAGGATGACGCTGACCAAGTATCGGAATTACTCGGAGTGCGCGCGGTTTATTCGCCATCACAGAAACTCACGTTCATTGGCAACTTTGGCGGCGAACTCAGGGAATATTCCAGCGGGATTAACAGCACGTTCACGCCGGTATTCGGAATCACCGCCTCCTGGCTTCCGCGGCAAGGCACACTTCTCAGCCTCAGCGCGTCCCGCCGGACTTACAGTTCCGCCTCCCTCGATGGGCAGAATTACATCGCCACAGGGGTGGCACTCGATGCCCGCCAGCGATTCACAGACCGCTCAAATATCACGTTGTCGGTTGGCTACGAAAATCTCGAGTATCAGGCTGCACAGCAAAATGTATCCGCCGGGCGGGTGGACAATTTCCTCTACATCCGGCCCGGCTTCGAGGTGGTGATGACTTCCTATTGCGCCTTGGGCATTTACTACGAATATAGTCAGGATGATTCAACTGATCCTGCCTACGGGTTTACAAGAGATCGGCTCGGGCTGCAACTGAACCTGCGTTATTGATGCGTCTGCTTTTGCGTTGGACAAAGCTCGCCCTGCTGCTCGGCCTGTGGACTGGATCGGCTTCAGGGCAAACCGAAAGAAGTGACAGGCCCGTGCCGACCGTCAGGCCGTCCTTTGCCGTCGCGGTGCCTTTTCGGGAGGACAGTTCCATGCTCCCAACCAAGGAGATGGTTCGCATCCCTCCCCAGGCCGAGAGCCAGAAGTTCCCGGACAGAGACGCGGAGCGCATATTCGTTCGGGACGACAGTTACAAGCTTTCCGCGAAAGACATGGTTCGCATCACCGTTTTCCACGAGGATGAACTCGCGACGAGCGCTCGCATCAGCAAAGACGGCACGATTATCTTCCCCTTGATTGGAGCGGTGAAGATCGGCGGCAGGACGGTCCACGAAGCGGCCCAGTTGCTTGAGGCCCGTCTTAGGGAGTACTTGAAGCAACCCCAAATCAGCCTGAGCATCCTCGAGTATGCAAAGCGGCGTTTCACAATCCTGGGCCAGGTTGGCAGACCCGGGACATTTGAAATGCCGGATGATGCGCCGCTGAATCTGTTGGAAGCCATCGGCATGGCAGGCGGATACACGCGTATCGCGAATCCCTCCAGCGTCATCCTCAAGCGCCAGGTCAATGGACAGGAGAGAACCTTCAAACTCAACGCGGACAAGATGCTGAAGAAGGGGGACACGGAACGCTTTGAGATTCAGCCCGGCGACACCATCGTTGTCGGCGAGAGTCTATTCTGATCCATGAGCGACGACACCTCCAGTGCATTGATCGTGCTGCCCGATGAGGAGGAAACTTCCTTCGATCCGGGTCGGGTTTGGAGGATAATCCGTGGGAGACTATGGATCATCCTCGCGCTGGGGCTGATCGGCGCTCTTGCAGGATTCGCCCACATGTGGCGCATTCCGGAGAAGTATTTTGCCCAGGCGGTGATTCAGGTCGATCCGCAGGAAGTGAAGGTCGTAAGCTTTCAACAGGACGTCGCATCGAGGGACTTTGCGAATCAAGACGTTCTGGAAAGCCTTGTGGCGACGATGAAGAGCCGTCCGTTCCTCGGTCAGGTCGTCGAAAACCAAAACCTGATGAACGAACCCGAATTCCTGTCTTACAAACCCATGGGCGAACCGACTGTGAACGACGGCATCAATACGCTGATAGGCAGCGCGAATGTTCAGGTTCGCCGGGGCACGCGCTTCATCGACATCGGCGTGGACCACAAGGATCCCCGCATGGCTCAAAAAATCGCGAATGCGATGGCAGAGGAGGTAATCCGCCAAATGATCAGACAACGCGCCGCGACGTCGCAACTGGCCATCGACTTTCTTGTGACGCAGGCCGAAAAGCTGAAGGCAAAACTGAGGTCTTCAGAGGAAAAAATGCAGGAATATATTGAAAAGAATAAGGCAATTTCACTCAAGGAAAGACAGGACACCGTCATTTCAAAATTGAAGAGTCAAACGGTCCAGGCGATGGAAGCAAGAGCTGCCCGGATGCGTCTGGAGACGGACTTTGAGGTGATCAAAAAATTCGCGAATCAGCCCGGGGAACTGCTCAATCTGCCAAGCGTCTCAGAAAACCCCGCGATCATGTCGAACAAACAGCAGATTGCGGATCTCGAAGCGAAGATCGCAACTCTGGCTCTTCGTTATACGGACAAACATCCCAAAATGATCCAGGCGAAGACCGAACTGTCAAAGGCAAAGGCGGCACTGCTCGACAACCTTGCATTGATTCCTTCTCAGGTAAATTCGGCCTATGAGTCCGCCCTTTCGAGAGAGAAGAAGTTCGATGCGGCGGCCCGTGAGCAGGAGAAACTTGCAATGGAGTTGAGCAAGCAGGCCATTTCTTACGGCGTTCTCTCCCGAGATGTGGAAACCGACCGGGCGCTTTATGAATCGATCCTCAAGCGTTTGGGGGAAACGGAGGTTGCAAAAGGGGTCGAGGTCACCCCCATTCACATCTTCGAAACCGCTCTGCTGCCGGAACGACCCGTGAAACCGAATGCGCTGAAAATACTCGCGATCGCCATTGGCGCAGGGCTTGGCCTCGGGCTTGCCATCACATTCGGACTAAACGCCCTCGACCGCTCGCTCAAGACCGTCGAGGATGCGGAAAGAATCACTTCCCTGCGTGTGGCTGCCGCGATTCCGATTGGGAATTCCGACCTCGCAACTTCGGGCCTGACTCTTCAATATGAACCCGGCTCGCCGGTCGCCGAATCCTTCCGATCCCTGAGAACCTTCATCCATATCGTCGGCAGACGGCGCGACAGCAAAACCTTGCTCTTTACCAGCGCTGTCCCTGGCGAGGGAAAGACATTCTGCTCGATCAACTGCGCCATTGCGCTTGCCCAACAAGGATTGCGCACAATTCTACTGGACGCTGATCTGCGCGCGCCCATGGTCGGGAACATTCTGCTGCCAGGCAAACAGGTCGAGGGTTTGACAGACTGGCTCGAAGGCACCACCACTCAGGTGGCCATTCAGGGAACCGATATTGAAAACCTTTTCGTAATCCCCGCCGGTCATCTTGCTGTCAGCCCCGCGGAACTGCTCGCGAATTCCGCCTTCGGCGACCTCATTCAGGAACTCGAGCAGCAGTTTGATTTCGTTGTGATAGACACCGCGCCTGTGCTCACGGTCAGCGACACGCTATTGATCGTCGAGCACGCGCAAACCGTCTGCCTTGTCGTTCAGGCAGGCAAAACGGCGAGCCCCTCGGTCGTCAGGGCCTCGAGACTTCTTGCGGAAGCGGGTCGTAAGCCAGCCGGCTTGCTGTTGAACCAACTGCCCAAGAGCGCAGCCACGGGCGATTACCCATACGTCAAAAAATATGGCGTAAGAGACAACTACAGCACGCCGCCAAGCGCTCTTCGGAAGATCGCATTAAGAGCCGAGGAGGAGGCCTGATCGGTGTCGCGCGTAGGACTAAGTCTTACATTGATAAGCAAACACAACCGACACCATTATAGGAACCGCGCCAATGGCGTCAGTAGAAGTTAGTTGGTTCAATCGAGAATTGTAACTCGGGCATGACCTGTCCGGGGAACGGGAGTGGATCGAGTCAGCCGATGGTTGACTCGTGAAACAAGGGAATGGCGAACACATACATTGCTAAAACCAGACAAGTGGTTTTGCCGGGCAACTGGCAAACGGCCAGGTGCGGCAGCTTGGCTCCAAAATCCGAGCCGGGCGGGATGGCCGATCCCGGCTCGATCACTGACTGGAGCGTCCGGCGCTGACCCCGGCTTTTTTCTTTCATTAATCGTTTCATTTTTTTCTGAAGAAAGTGACGGAATTGACGAACCTGGACCCATCCGAGGGAATGCTAACCGAGCGAATCGAACCGCTGACAGCATCGCCCGTATCGCACGCCCACCTCTCTGATCTTGAAATGAATTCGATCGAGCTATTCGTTGCGGTCGCTCATTTCTTTAACCTGTCGAAGTCGGTGGGCGAAATCTACGGACTTATGTTTGCCTGCTTCTCTCCAGTGCCCTTCGAATACATCCGCGAGAAACTCAGGATGAGCAACGGTTCGGCCAGCCAGGGATTGAGGCTCCTGCGCAGCATCAATGCAATCAGGACGACCTATGTGGCCGGCGACCGGCGGGATCATTATGTGATCGAGACAGCCCTGGCGAAAATAGCGACCGGACTCCTTCGCGAGAGAATCGCGCCGATTCTGCTCAACCAGGAAGAACGCTTCGCAAGGCTGCTGAGCCTTCTTGGCGAGATGCAGACCTCTCACCGGGTGTTGATTGAGGAGAGGATTCAAGTGCTTCAGGACTGGCGACGGCAGGCAAAAACTGTCTTACCAACATTGATGCAAGGACTGACCAACGGTTAGTCCGCCCTCGATAGAGTGATCTCAATTTCAAACGCCTAACGAACCATAAAGTGAACGCCGATCTCCTAGCAACCAAGCCTCTGCCATCCGAAACTCCACCGCTTTCGATCACGGACGACGATCCAACCGCTCATCCCCAGCCACTTCTGGTCATCCGGCCGAGACCGGGCTGGCGTTTGATCGACGTACCGCAACTTTGGGCATTCCGCGACCTGCTTTATACACTTGCTGGACGCGACCTCCGGCTGCGTTACAGGCAGACCGCTTTGGGGGTGATCTGGGTTATTCTTCAACCCATGCTGGCAGCCGGCATATTCAGCTTCGTCTTCGGCACGGTTCTTCGCGCCCCCAGTGACGGGGTGCCATATTTCATCTTCTCCTACGCAGGAATGCTCGCGTGGACGGTTTTCAACAGCACGCTCTCCAAAACCAGCGGATGTCTCGTTGCCAACGCCCATCTGGTTTCCAAGGTCTTCTTCCCAAGGCTCATCCTGCCGATCTCAACCGTTTACTCCACGCTTGTGGATTTTTCCGTCGCCCTCGCGGTGATGGGTGTACTCATGGCCATCTACCATGTGATGCCCGGCTTTGGGTTCTTGCTGATGCCGCTATGTGCGCTCATGATCCTGTTGCTCGCTTTGGGAATTGGTCTGATTGCCGCCGGTCTCAGCGTCCGCTATCGAGATGTGCAATACGTTCTGCCCGTCATGCTCCAGTTCCTGCTCTATGCAAGTCCGGTCGGCTATCCGGTGTCTGCGGTTCCTGAGCACTTGCGGGCGCTTTACATGCTCAATCCCCTTGCTGTGCTATTGGAGGCATTTCGTTGGTCGATTTTAGGAACAGGGCTGCTGCAATGGGGACACATCGCATACGCATCGCTGTTCGCATGCGCTGTTTTTGTCGCCGGCGCATTTGTATTTCGACGAATGGAACGAAATTTCGCCAACGTCATTTAGGGCAACGAAAATATCGTGGTGCAAAGTTAGATGCAGGAGGAGCCGGCCATTGAGGAGGGCAGTCAGACGGAGCCCGCATTGGTGGAAGACTCGCTAATTCATCCGCGGCTGTTTGCACGCGAGTTTCTGTTCATCAGCTGCATGCGGGAGGTGTTGCGACCGATAGCCCGCGAATGCCGTTGGTCTGGTGCTGGACTAGGGATGTGGGTGCAAACCGTGGCGTAGCCTTTTTGTGAACACGAAGAAATACGTTGGCGCAGACATGACTGCACATGCGCCCGGAGATTTGACCTTGAACGATGACAGCACCATCCCCGTGTCATCCAACTACGCGGACGTGGTAGTTTCGTTTTCGACCCTCGAAGATGTGCCTGACATCGAACTCTATCTAAAGGAAGCCCACCGTGTGCTTAGGAGCGGAGGAAGGTTCCTGCTGGTTACTCACGGAATCTGGCCTTATCACCCATGCCCGGGTCACTACCACGACTATTGGCGCTGGACTGGCGAGGGCTTCCGCCGGGTGGTGAGCCAGTGCGGGTTGGAACCCTTGGATGTGGGCGAGATCTGCGGAGGATGGATGTCATTGGTCCAGCAATTGGCGGCGCTCAGCGACCCCTGGGTGGCGCCGGTGCCACGCCTGCTGCGCTGGCTGCGATACTCCCTCACAGGGTTGATCAATGCCTTTGCCTATGCGGCCTACCTCACGATCGGAACCCGCAAACCCCAGCCCGGAGACATCATTCCCATTGCCTACATTCTCCAAGCACAAAAGCCATAACCTGAAGACGCAAGCCATGTCATCCAATCATCACGCCATCTCTGTTCGAGGGCTCGCCAAGAGTTATACAATCCGGAAACCCGGATGGCACGCCACACTTGCCGAGACGATGCTTGCGCGGCTCAAGAATCCGTTTCAAGGGAATGGGCACGACACATTCTGGGCGCTCAGTAATATCTCCTTCGACATCGAAGCCGGGGACGCAGTCGGAATCATCGGACGCAATGGAGCGGGCAAGAGCACACTGCTGAAGCTACTTGGCCAGATCACGGAGCCGACAGCAGGTGAGATCCATCTTTACGGCCGCGTCGGAAGCCTCCTTGAAGTCGGAACCGGGTTTCACCCCGAGCTAACCGGCCGCGAGAACATTTTTCTGAACGGTGCAATTCTTGGAATGACGCGGCGCGAGATTCAAAGCCAGTTCGACGCCATCGTGGAGTTTGCCGGCGTCGGCCAATTCCTCGACACACCCGTCAAGCGCTACAGCAGCGGCATGTATGTGCGGCTGGCTTTTGCCGTCGCCGCGCATCTGCGCACCGAGATCCTGCTGGTCGATGAAGTCCTCGCGGTCGGTGACGCCGAGTTTCAAAAGAAATGCCTCGGCAAGATGAAGGACGTCACTCAAGGCGGGCGCACGGTGCTTTTCGTCAGCCACCACATGCAGTCGATCTCCGTGCTCTGCAATAAAGGCATCGCGCTCGACAAAGGCGGCGTGATCTATCAGGGCGACGCCAGCAGCGCGATCGAGCACTACATGCGCGGCGTCACGAAGTCAGCCACGGAGCAAGGCGATCCGCCAACGCGGCCCGGTACCGGGGAATTGCGGGTGACATGGGTCACGCCCACGAAAGACTGCTTCGAGTGCGACGAGGAAAAGACGGTGCGCTACCGGATCGAGCGCTTCAAACCGTACGCCGAGAAAATCATGGTCTCGTTCCACATCGTCGATGAGCGCGGCACGATCGTGCTCCATTGCGACTCGAGCCTCGTCGGGCCGGGGATCGAGGTCGGCACGGGCGGTTACGACGGACAATTCACGCTGCGCACTCCGTGGCTGAAACCCGCGCGCTACCGTATTGATATGTTTCTCTGCAACGCCGGCATCATCGATAAATTTGAGGGCGCCGCTTTCCTCGAAGTGCTGCCGGTGCTGCCCTACGAATTCACCGGCGTGCCGGGAGCCACCGCCGCTGGAGTGATCTTCGGTGATTTCAGTTACGAAGCGTTCGCCAACGCACCCACTGCTAACGAGTCGCAGATGGTATCCACAGAAAGTTCCAGAACATGACCACTATGAACACATGCAAAGTAAGCGTGTTTGACGAAAACACAGACAAGGGTTGGCTGGGCGCAAATCAGCAGTGGTGGTTCGACCCCCAATTTCCACACGCTTTCTCAATCTTCGACCTCGATGGCTTCTACGAAGAGAACTACTTTAAGCACGACCACGTCGGCCCGCACATCGTTGAAGGATACGTCTCCCACGTTCTCGACTACGGCCGGAAATTCCTCGGCCGCGAAGCGCGCTCAATCCTCGAACTCGGCTGTGGCGGCGGTTGGTTTACCGAGGGGTTTCTCAAGAGGGGAATTGATATCGTCGCCGTTGAGGGCACCCACGCTGGCTACAATCGCGCTCTCAAGCGCGGTGTCCCGTCGCACCTTCTGATTAGGCACGACCTGCGCAAGGCTCTCGCTCTCAATCGCAGCTTCGACATGGTCGTATGCACTGAAGTTGCAGAACACATCGAATGTCCATTTTCCAGTCAGTTGGTACAGAACATCGTTAACCACGGCAGGGTCGCCTGGTTTTCCTTCGAGGCGCCCGGGACCAATGATGCCCACTACCATCATTGCAATGAGCAACCTGAACGCTTCTGGAAAAACCTTTTCAAATTTTACGGCTACAACATGTGGAAACTGCCAGCCGAAGTGTGCGATGCCGTTCAAGGGCGCGGAAACATTATCTTTTATTCTCAGGACTTGGTCCTTTCTCCAGAACTCGCGGCCCCATCGGAAGAAGACAATTCTGTCGGTACGAGCCTCGGCCGTTCGGCGCCAGCCATTGAAACCAGTGTGGCGGGTCGCACCAAAGCGGCCGTCAAACAACTCGTCCCCCCCATCCTATGGGACGGCATACGACGCCTGAAAAGCTGAGTCTGATAATGCAGCACATGCCTGTCAACCAAGTCGACGTTACTTCAACACATTGAACATTACCGCTTACATCCTGGTCGCCGATCCCGCGTGGATCGAGGAGAGTGTCCTCTCCTTCTATGACATGGTTGAAAAGATCGTCGTGTCCTATGATGAGAATGCGATGGGGTGGACTGGAGTGCCAGTCCCAATCAATGAATGCCTTGCCCGTCTGAGGGCGATCGATCGCGACGGCAAAATGGTCTACATGCCGGGATGTTACGCCCGCTTGAGCCACGAACCGATGGAAAATGAAACCTATCAACGGCAGTGCGCTCTGGAGCAGGCCGCCGATGGAGCCGATTGGATTCTGCAATTGGATACCGATGAAATACTGCCCGATCCTGCCTACTTCAAGCGGGCCATGGAAAAGGTCAGCAAAGAATACAACGCCGTGGATTGGCCGATGCGAACTTTCTTTCAGCGCACCAAGGACGGCCGGTTCCTCGAAGTGTGCAGCCTCTTTCGCAAAACCATCTCGTCCTACCCCGGCCCCATCGCCGTGCGACCGGGAACGAAGTTCGCGCACGCCCGCCAACCTGAGGGAAAAAGCATTTGGCGCTATGATGTGCGGGCCAAAGACACCGATACCGCTGCCGGTCATCGCCCAGTACACTGCGTCGTGGATGAGTGCGCTGCCATCCTTCACTTTTCGTGGGTCCGTCGTGAGGATGAGATACAGCGCAAGCTGAATTCCTGGGGCCACAGTGCCCAGTTTGACGGAACCGCGTACCTCAACCGCATCTGGAAGAAAGCGCCCATGATCTGGCCATTCCTCTTTCGTTTCCATCCGATGGCGCCTGCGTGGTGGCCCGCGCTTCGACCTGTCGATCTCTCTGGAGTCTTGGGAAGCATGAAATGTCAGGAAAAGGAAGCTTTGCTTCGCTAAGGAACGCCATGCTTCCCATCCAAGTATTCGTGCGGCACTGCAATCTGTCCCTCCAGTCGCTGAACAAAAACCGGCCACCGTGGTTCAACCGTGAGCTTTGCTGGAACAATCTCAAGGCGACGCTCGATCCCGATCTCGCCGCGCTCACCGCGCTATTCGATGGCAAGATCAACGAGACTCATTTCCTGAAGCGGGAAAAGGAATATCCAGTCGTTGAGTGCCGCTTTGGCGGCAGTGACGCTGCCAGCTTGCTAAACCTGCTCCATTACGTCGAGTCACTGAATCTTCCGCCATCGGTGATTGTGTATATTCTCGAGGATGACTACATGCACCGGCCCGGATGGTGCCAAGTTTTGAAAGAGGCATTTGATCAACTCTCTCCAAGTTACGCTACTCTCTACGATCATCCCGATAAGTATGGCGCTGTTTACCCAAAGCTTATGAGCAAGCTTTTTGTCACGCCTTCGTGCCACTGGCGAACCACTCCCTCCACGACCAATACCTATGCGTGTTTCGCTGGGACACTGAAACGCGACCTCAAGATTCATCGCGAGCAGTGCAGCCTCCAAACTGGCGTAGCACAGGACCACAAGAAGTTCCAAATTCTGGCCAGGAAAGGGTTCCCGTTGATATCCTGCATCCCCGGATACAGCACGCATTGTGAATCTGAGTACTTGTCACCTTGCGTTGCTTGGCAAGAACTTACCGAGGCCAGTGCAATATCTACCGCCTCGTAGTTCCTTCTCTGGAGGCATTTGGTAATCACTCGGCACTCGCTCTCACCACCCGATATGCATCGTGAGGATAACACTGTTGCTTCGATCGTCGTCTGTACATCGAATCGTGTCGCGAGCCTGGCCGAGACCTTGGCTGCCATGAGGCATCTGGAGGTGCCCCCAGCAATTCCCGCGGAGCTTATCATCGTGGACAACGCTTCTGCGGATGCTACCGCCGAAGTTGTCCAACAGTGCCGGCTTCCAAACATGCCGGTGCGTTACGTCTCACAACCTGAACGCGGCAAAGCTCGTTCCTGCAATGCCGGCATCGCCGCCGCACGAGGGCAAGTCTTTCTCTGTACCGACGACGACGTTCGCCCGCCGGTGAATTGGATCGGACGGATGTGTACCCCAATCCTTAACGGCCAAGCCGATGCGGTCGCCGGCGGGGTTAGGATGGCGCAGCATCTCGAGCGCCCTTGGATGACGCCCTTGCAGCGCGGATGGCTGGCCTCCACGGACACGATGACTGGTGGGCGCCCTGGGACATTTGTCGGCGCCAACCTTGCGTTCTCCAGAAAGGTGTTGGCAAAGGTTCCTGCATTCGATCCTAACCTAGGTCCCGGTGCATTGGGCTTCTGTGAAGACGGCCTCTTTTGCATGCAACTGAATCGCGCGGGTTTCAAGAGCATCTTCGCCTTGGATGTGATTGTAGAGCATCATTTTGACCCGTCGCGTCTTTCCCGTGGCAGCTTCCTCAAGCGGGCGGAAACAGAAGGCCGTTCGTCCGCCTACGTTGCCCATCATTGGGTGCATGAAAGGATCACAGTCCCGCGTTTGCGACTGCTCAAGCATCAGCTTCAGCTTTCTCTGCTGCGCCGCACCCGCTGGCGGGAGTGCCGCGAGCCTGAAGGGATGCCGGAGTGGGAGATGTTGCTTGTGAAGGAAATTGCCTTTTACAAGGAGCAGCTTCTTAATCGCAAGCGCAGGAACCGCAACTACGAACAATTCGGACTGGTCAGGCGTTCTCACTCCACGTCGGAGCAAGTGAATAATGCTTAGCGGCGCTTCGTTCATGCCATTCCATAACCCTTCATCCATGCCGAGCGTCGCCATTGTGATCGTCATTTGGAACGGCAAGGAAGACACTCTCCGTTGTCTTCGTTCTCTATCCGAGGACCGATACACAAACAAACATATCATCGTCGTCGATAATGGCTCCACAGATGAATCGGTGGCGTCTATCTACTCCGCATTTCCGCAACTGACGATTTTACAGACTGGGTCTAACCTCGGCTTTACAGGCGGCAATAATGTGGGCATCCGACACGCACTTCAGAACGGGGCCGATTACGTTTTCCTCCTCAACAACGATACCGTGGTGGAGCCAGATGCACTCGGAAATCTTGTAAAGTGTGCGGAGGCAAATCCGCACTTTGGCCTCTTGTGTCCGGTAATCCACTATTTGGAGACCCCCAACGAGCTTTGGTTTTCTGGATCACGACTGGACCTCGCCAAAGGCATCGCCGTTCACGATAACTCCCGGCGGCCTGCGAGGAACGAGGAACCATTCGAACTGGCGTGGGCCACAGGCTGCGCTCTCCTTGTCAATGGCGGTCTAATGCGCAAACTTTCCGGCTTTGACGACCGTTATTACCTCAGTTGGGAAGATGTGGACCTAAGCCTGCGTGTCCTTAAGGAAGGCTACCGCGTGGTCGCCGTTCCTTGCGCCAGGATTTACCACAAAGTGGGCGCGCAACGCCGGACACAGTCGCCGCTCATTCATTACTACGGTGTGCGCAATAGCCTGCTGTTTGTTCAGCTTCACGCGGGCCGCGCCTATATTCCAGCAGCGATTAGGATTGTGCTGTCTTTTGTAAGGATATCGCTGCGCCCTGACGCCCGCGTCAACGCCTTGGCATGTCTTAAAACGGTCTTTCAAGGCGTGCGCGACCATCTGAGGTGCGCCTACGGCCCCTATAAGGAGACATCGCTGTGAGCCTCCTCTTCATCAATAACTCCAGCGAAACATTCACGCCCACGCAGAGTGGTGCACTGGCGACCATCATTTGGGAGTGTTGCCGACAGGCCAATGGAGCTGAACCTGTTGTGATTACGCGAACATGTGAGGCGGCACCATTCCCTTGGTCGCGGACAATTTTTCTGGAATATCCCCATGTTCCCTCGGGTCGCTTGGGAGTGCTCCTTTGCCGACTCGAAAGAAAACTGACCGGATGGCGTCACTTACGGCAACGCACTTACGCCTCCCGAGTTGTCAAAGCGATAAAGGACGCGGCGCTGACCCATCTGCCAATAGTGGTGTTTAACGAACCAGAACTCGTGGTGACGCTTCGCCGGAGATTCCCCAAGGCGTTTCTCATTCACTGGTTTCAGAATCAACACGAGTGTAAACCCGGCTTCCGGGCACGGTTCAAGAGGGCTGCGAACGTCGTCCTGGGCGTGAGTGATTTCACTGCCAGTTGGATCGAAAAGTATTACGGCCTTCGGGAAGGATCTGTCCAAACCCTCTACAACGGCGTTGATATCGAGCAGTTTCGGCCAGCGGAAGTCGAATCGCCCTCGTGTCCTGTCATCAATTTCGTGGGCCGCACCGGCATCGAAAAAGGCGCGGATCTCTTGCTCGAAGCATCATTGCGCCTCAGCGAGAAAACAAAGAATTTTAGCTTGCAGTTGATAGGCTCCAACCACTGGGATCATTTTGAACTGGATGCCTACCAGTTGCGCCTGAATACACTCTCCGATGAATTGCAGTCGAAAGGAATTGGAGTCCGCCGACCCGGTCACGTGGGCCGGGCGGCACTTCCGGGCGAGATTCGCAGGGCGCACATCCATGTCGTTCCAGCGCGGTGGGATGAACCATTTGGCCTGACTACCGTGGAAGGAATGGCCAGCGGTCTGGCTGTTGTGGCATCGCGCACGGGCGGCACTCCTGAAATTGTTCGAGATTCCGGATTTCTTTTTGAGCGCGATTCCGTGGAGGGTCTGACCAAACACCTCGACCGCCTCATTTCTGACGAAGTACTCCGTGCAGAGTATGCGCGCAAGGCCTCGAAGCGCGCAGGGCAATTCACGTGGGTGAGAACGTGGGCCGGACTTTCCCGCATAGTATCATCCCGTCACTTCAACGATCCACAAACCGCAACATAGCCACGTCCTGGCAATCGTGTTCTACCTCTGCTTCTTCTTGCTCTTCTCAAGCGGAAGACTCTCAGGCGGCGACCCAAACGAGCAGCTTCGCTCTGCGATGCTGCTCGCTGCCACGGGGAAGGCGGGAGCAGAGTCGAGACCCGCAGACGACGACCTTTGGATACCAGGCGCAAACGGCCGTTACTATGAAGTGCATGATGTCGGGAATCTGCTTTTGATGCTGCCATCCGCCTGGGTCGGATCGCTCACGCGCAAGGTGTCGCTCGCCGAGTGGATTCAATCACCTCCGCCGTTTATTAAGTTTGGCGTGTCGCTTACTTTCGCCGTGGCTAGCGCCCTCGGCTGCTACTTCATGTTCCTGCTGTTTGCTCTGTTCTACAGCCAGCGCTTCGCCTTCGGATTGAGTCTTGCATTCGTGACGACGACTCCGTTTTGGGCTTTCAGCAGAAGTGCATGGGATGTATTGGGCGCGGCGATCGGTGTCTGCATGTTGCTTTATTCATCGGCTGGGATTTTGCTTCGCGAACGTGTTGAGGTTTGGACTGTGGTTTTGAGCATGGCATCGCTCGCCATTGCCTGTTCCTTTCGCTACTCCTTGATGCCGTTTCTCGCGCCCGCACTTGCGATCGTTCTATTCTTGCGAAGAAAGGAAATCAGGCTCGGAGGATTTGCCATGGCCGCAGCAGCGTTCACGATGCTGATGCTTCCGGCGTTTATCTATAATTACGTTCGCACGGGTTCACCACTGCGCCCTGCAACGGTTGCTGCGAAGTACCTCGCCGGCGGAGAGAGTGGATTGAACGCGATGACCGGACAACCCTGGAATGGCCTGGCTGGGTTGCTGCTTTCCCCTAACTGGGGGCTGCTTTGGTATTCCCCGGTATTCCTGCTGCTTGCGGCATTCCCTTTTGTCGTCAGGCGTCAGCACCCTGTCGCGCTGCGACTGGCTGTGATCTGGGGGAGCGCCACGGCATTCTATGTTCTCCTAATCGGCAATTTTCAGAACTGGAATGGAACTGTTGGGTGGGGTTCCCGCTACCTCGTTCCGGTGATGCCGATTCTGTTCTTCCTGCTCTCGAGTGTCCTGGCAACAATCTGGAATCGCCACGGCAAGCTTGTCCTCACGCTGCTCTCGCTTTCCTTTTTCCTCAATCTTCCCCCCGCGCTGGTAAACTGGAATCTGGCGACGCTCGACTATCCGCCGGTGGCGTGGCCCGATCAGATTCGTTACCGGCAGGCATCGACCCCACGGGTCCAGATGGCAGTCTGGAACGGAATGTTCCTTGGGCTGCGTGGCAAATTGTTACCCGCGCCGCCGAGCTGGAGCGAGGACCCCGTTCTGACTTCGATCGCCAGGTTTCCCGATCTTTGGGTTGCCCGGCTGATGCGTGGTTCACAGGCCCAACTGCTCCTCGGTACGGCGATCACGCTAGGTTTGGGCTCCATTGCCGCTTTGGCACTGCAACGACTGATGCTGAATCCCACCATTGGTTGCGCCGCCTACACCGGGCAGTGTTCGCGCTGAATCCACACTTCCGTTATCTCGATGCATTTCGCCTTCGTCAACATGCCGATAGAGTATTATTCACCTATCTCTGGAGGCGCGATTGCAACAGTAATCCTGAACAACGCTCGTGAGCTAATCGCGCGCGGACACAAGGTCAGCGTGCTCACCGTTGTAAATGCGGATGAAACTTACGCCGTCGGCGAAGTGATTCCCATCAAGGTCAAGACTCGCGATGACCTGCATTTTTTCCAACGGCGTCTCTCCTCGCTCGTCGGCCGGATGCAGCGCTGGGATTGGCCCTATTTTGAGTTCTACCTCCGTTCCGTGACTCGCTCGCTGGCCCGATTGTCCACCACGCCGCACGCGGTTGTCCTATTCAACGATCTCGCATCGCCAAAGCACATCAAGCGGGTTTTACCCGATACTAGAGTCGTTGTCTCATTGCACAATGAATGGCGGACAAGACACAATGTTGCAGAAACGGTGCAACATACCGACTTCTTTCTCACCTGCAGCGACTATATCAAGAGATGGACCGCAGACGCTCATAACATCCCCCCGGCCAAGCTCGTTGTTGCTCAGGACGGAGTGGATCTTGAGGCATTCCAGCCGCGACCGGCTTATCTTGATGATTCAGCAGTATTGCGCGTCTTGTGCATCGGACGCATTGACCCCAATAAGGGGGCCGATATCGCCGCCGATGCCGTGGCCACTTTGCAATCGGAGGGCCATCCGATTTCGCTTACCGTCGCAGGGGGTGTGTGGTTTTACGGCAACGATGACCCGGCAAGTGATCCATACTTTCGCAAATTGGAGCCCAAAATGCGGGCGGCGCGCGCGGACTATCTGGGCCACGTCACTCGGGCGAATGTCCCGGCCCTGATTCGGCGGCACGATGTCGTCATGGTGCTTTCGCGTTCGCAGGAACCTTTCGGGCTGGTTGCGCTGGAAGCGATGGCTTCCGGATGCGCAGTGATTGCGTCCAATCGGGGCGGGTTGCCGGAAGCGTGCGGGGGGGCGGCGATTCTTGTCGATCCAGACGATTTTGTCTCAGTGGTCGCAGCGCTTCGCTCCCTGGCCGCCAACCCCGCGCTGTTAAAGACACTCAAGCGCAAAGCCGTTGAGCGAGCGGCTCGCGCCGGATGGTCAGTGGGCGCGGAGACGCTGGAGCAGTCCGTGACTGGGCACGTCGCATTGTCGAGTTGCTGACCGTGGAAAAACTACGGGCTTCTTTTGGGCAGTTTTCCTGGCGAGACTTGAGCAACTGAAGCTCTGGCGATCGTTGTCCTTGGATTATCTCCTGTCGCAGGTGCGGGCCACACAAGCCACAGCGTTCGAACTCCGCAGCCCATACAACCGGCCTTGCCTCCAGCCTCACGATCGACTGCAAATAGGTGATGAACTTGGACCTGCTTCTCGTGATTCCCGCATTTGAGGAGAGTCTCCGACTCCCGGCATTTCTCGAATTGCTGGGAAGCCGTCTCGAAGAGTGCAGCTTCAGCGCCGGGATTCTCGTTGTGGACGACGGATCGAGAGCCGGAGAAAGCCGGGAGATGATCGCTGCGGTAGAGCGCATCCGGCAGCGCCACGAGAGTGTTCTTCCGCCACTCGTCCTACCGCACAATATCGGGAAGGGCGGTGCGATTATGGCTGGCTGGTCCAGCGAATACGCCGCGCGGTGGCTCGGGTTTGTTGATGCCGATGGTTCCATCTCCCCCGACGAAGTAGTGCGTGTCATGGGCCTGGTGCCAGCCACCCAGCACACCGCCTTTTTCGCCTCGCGCGTCCGCATGCTCGGGCGCGTCGTCGAACGGCGCTGGATTCGACACGCCATCGGGCGAGTCTACGCAACGATGGTCGGCGTGCTGATTCACCCAGGTATTTACGACTCGCAATGCGGCCTCAAGCTCATCCCGGCGCCGGCGTTTGCAGCAATCCGCAGTTTGGTGACGGAAAAGCGGTTCGCCTTCGACGTGCAATTGATGGTAGCTCTGCTTTACGCCGGATTCCCCATTGAGGAAGTACCAATCGACTGGCGCGACACCGCCGGGAGCAAAATCCGCTTTTTCAAGGACACATTGCAAATGGCGTCATCGCTCAGGCGAATCCGTCGCGCCCGGACCCAGTGGCCTAACACACAGCCAATACCCAACCTTGAAGCAATGCGTATGACATCCGGCCTTGGTACAGGCAAAAGTCAGCAACACTTCGTATGAGCGAAGCCAGAATTTCCTGGCGCATTCCCGCCATCGACGGCTTCCGCGCGCTCGCGTGCCTGATGGTTTACGTCTATCACGTCTGGCAGTTCGCGGGCTCGCCGGCGCTCGACGTCGCGATCTTCGGCACGCCCGTGAACGTCTTCCGTCCGATCTGGGAGTTCCCTGCGGGCGTCGATCTCTTCATGGTCCTCAGCGGCTTCTGTCTGTTCTGGCCTCTGTGCAAGAATCCGGAGGCCCTCGCGCGCTGGAACTGGCGGGAATACGGTCGGCGGCGGGTGCGTCGCATCGTGCCCCCCTACTACATGGCGATCGCCTACGCCATCGTGCTTCCGCTGGCGCTCGTCGCCGCATTCCGTGTGCTCGGGCTCGAAGCCAATTGGCCGCAACTGCCGTCGCCCTGGCAGATCGGCACGCACGTCCTTTTTATCCACACGCTTTTCCCATCCATGTGGTACGGCATCACCGGCGCATTCTGGTCGCTCGGTCTGGAAGCGCAATTCTACCTCGTGTTCCCGCTCGTCGTGGCCTGCTTCCGCCGTTTCCGGTTGGCGGCGCTGGCGGTGATGGTCCTCGTTTCCATCGTCTATCGCATCGCGGCGAGCGCGGTGACGGCGCACGACGATTTCAACGTGCAGATGGTCGCCTCGATTTTTTTTCTCGGGCGCTGGATGCAATTCGCGGCCGGCATGGCCGCGGCCTGGTTCGTCGCTGCGCATTGGCGCGGGCAGCGCATTTTGAAGGGCTGGGTCGGTTCGATGCTCGTCGTGCTCGCCGTCGGCCTCTACGTCCTCGCCACTACTCCGATGGCCAGCATGGTTCCGCTTTTTCCGCTTCGCGATCTCCTCATCGCGGCTGCCGGTGGCGTGGCGATCTTCGGGATTTGCGCGAGCCGGACGCCATTCCAAGGGCTGTTCGGCAATCGCCTCGTCGCCGGCTTCGGATTCATTTCCTACAGCGTCTTTCTCATCCACCAGCCGACGGCGTGGTACATCTCCGAGTTTCTGCGCAAATGGCTGCACGTCGGCGGGACCGCGCACTTTGCGCTGCTTTGCACCATCGGCCTCGCCGTGGTGTGCGCCATCTCCTACGGGTTCTTCCTCCTCTTCGAGAAGCCATTCCTGACCTCCAAACAAACGCATAAGCCGGCTATCGTCCCTTCGCGCGCGGATCGTCCTGCGCCCTCGGAGGCCGCCGCTTGAAATCGACCAACCTCCGATGGAACTGCTGCCCCAAAACCGTCCTGAAGTCATAACCATGGATTCGCCCTGGAATGGTCTGCTGCGCTTCGCGGTTCGCAATTATCGGTTTCGGAAAGGCCGGTGGCGCGTGATCAATTTCGCCCGCCGCTTCCTCCGCGGCGTGGTGCTTTCAAAGACCGACTATGGCTCTCGCATGCTGCTCGATCTGGACAACTGCCTCGACGGCGATATCTATCTCGGCCTTTACGAGCGCCAGGCGCTGGCGCAGTTGCTCGCGTATTCGAAGGCGAAGCAATGCCACTCGTTCATCGACATCGGAGCAAACATCGGCCTTTTCTCGATCAGCTTTGCGCGCCAGTCACACATCGAACGGGTTCACGCGTTCGAGCCCGACCCGCACAACTACGCGCAGTGCATGGCGAATCTTTTCCTGAGCGGCTACCAGCACAAGGTCAGCGTCCGCGCCGCCGGGTTGTCGGATCATGACGGCACCGCGAACCTGTACCTTGCGCGACAGTATTTCGCTTGCGACTTCGGCAAACGAAACAACGGGACAACATCGCTCGTCTTCTCGGAGGGCCGGCACTCGGAGCGGGACACGGTCGAAGTCCGCATTCATCGCCTCGACGATTTGCTTCCAAACGTCGGCGAAACGCTCACGGTGAAAATCAATGTCGAAGGGCATGAACTGGCGGTCCTCCGGGGCATGGGGGAAATACTGCGGCGCAACGATTGCGTGCTCCAGGTCGAGACTTGGGCGGGAAAATGCGAACCGCTGGACACTTTCCTCGGCCCGCTCGGCTACCGCCAGTCGCGCGCTCCGATCGAGGACAATTATTTCTATCTGAAAGAAGACGCGCGTCGCGGAAACGGAGGACACCCATGAACATCGCAATCGTCTCTCTGCTGCTCCCATCGGGAAGCAAGATCGGTGTTGGTTACGTGGTGCATCATCTCGCTAACGAACTGGTCAAACGCGGGCATCGCGTCACGGTTTTTAGTCAGACTGGGCCGTGTGAAGATTCGCTCTATGAAGTGGTCGTCGTCCCCTCGGGAAAGAGATTCCGCACCTTTGGTTTCGCATGGAATGTCCGCCGGTTTGATCTCACCCAATTCGACGTGGTCAACGCGCATGGCGACGATTGGTTTCTCTGGGGATGCAGGCGGCCACGCCACGTCCACACCTATCACGGTTCCTGCCTTGCCGAGATGCTCCACGCCACATCATGGAGCGCTAGGATCCGCATGGCCGCGCTGGCCTTATGCGAATACACTTCCTGTTTCCTTGCGGATGAACTCGTAGCGGTCTCGGAGAATACCAGGCGCTTTATTCCGCTGGTCCGGCGTGTCATCCCCAACGGCGTGGATCTGAACACGTTTTATCCTTCGGAGAAGAAGTCCCAAAGCCCGTCGCTGTTGTTTGTCGGAACGATGCATGGGCGGAAACGGGGTAAAATGCTCCTGGATTTGTTCCAGCGGGAAATCCGCCCTCGGGTCCCCGGCGCGGAGTTCTGGGCCGTTTGCGAAAACCCGGTGGAGGGCGATGGGATTCGGTGGTTTGGCAGGATTCCTTTGGACAAACTCGCCGAGCTTTATCGACAAGCTTGGGTGTTCTGTCTTCCCAGTAGCTATGAAGGTTTCGGAGTCCCTTACATTGAAGCGATGGCTTCCGGAACGCCGGTCGTCGCCTCCCCCAACCACGGTGCATTGGAAGTAACAAAGGGCGGCATCCACGGCATGCTGGCATCCGACGAAGAACTGGCCGAGACGCTGGTGAAAGCCCTTGTGGACAGAGACCTAAGCGACCGTTTTCGGACGGCGGGACTCGATCGGGCCCAGGATTTCGCGTGGGACAATGTATGCCGGCAGTACGAGGAGCTTTATGCACCGGACATGAACGAAAGTTGCGAAGCTTCCACAATATGAAAGTCGCCCTTTTTGCCAGTGCGTTTTATCCCAGTTTGGGAGGCGTGGAAGAAGTGGTGCGCAATCTCGCACACCAGCAGCGAATCTATGGAGGCGACCCGCTGATCGTGACACATCGCTGGCCAAAGAGTCTTCCCGCATTCGAGACAATCGAAGGCCTGCCCGTCCGCAGGTACGCCTTGCGCGTCCCGGAATCGAATATCCGCCAATTCGCGGGAGCGTGGCTTTTCGGGCCCAGCACCCTGCGCCGCATTGTCCGCGACATTCAAGCGCAAGGCGCCGAGGTCATCAATGTTCACTGCGTCAGTTACAACGCGTACTATGCGTTGCAGGTAAAGCGCATCCTGAATCTGCCTCTGGTCGTCACTTTGCATAGTGAACTGACGATGGATGCCAACCGATCGTTCCAACGCTCCACATTCATGCGCCAACTACTGCGCACCGTGCTAACCGAGGCTGAGGCCATCACGGCCTGTTCGTCGGATACCCTTGTTTGCGCGGAACAATTTCTTGGCAAGTCGCTCGGGCAACGCGGAACCGTGATCTACAACGGAGTGTCTCTCGAAGATTTTTCGCAGGCCCAACCGCAGGCTTTCGACCGTCCATACATCGCGGCATTTGGAAGATTGGTGCCGCAAAAGGGATTCGATGTGTTGCTCAAGGCTTTGGCGCTCGCCACCACAGAGCAGGCGATTCCACACGACGTGGTTTTTGTCGGGGACGGAACTGAACGTGGAAATCTCGAACGCCTAGCCGCTGAACTCGGGCTTGAACGCCGGGTTCGTTTTGTCGGACGCGTCGATCATCATGAAGTGGCGCGTATCCATGCTGGTTGCTCGTTTGTGGTTCTCCCGTCGCGCGCGGCGGAAGGTTGTCCGCTGGTGGTGCTGGAAGCGATGGCGGCCGGCAAAGCGGTCATTGCATCGCGCGTCGGCGGTGTGCCCGAATTGGTGGATAATGGAAAAACCGGTTTACTTGTTCCTATGGAGGACTCCGGGCAATTGTCGCGGGCGATTATCCAACTGGCGGTAAATCCAAACCTAAACGCCAGCCTAGGCCGCGCTGCACAGTCGATGGCAAACGATTTCACCTGGGAAGCAATGCATGGGCATTACCAGCGGATCTACACCGAAGCAGCAGTAAAGCGGAAGACGGATTGCGCGCAACGACCGGCCGTTGCTAAAGGTGCTCAGCTCGGCCCGACGCCCGCAGAGCCATAGACCGAACCGAATTAAATTTGATTTGATGTCGGCTCGCCCAAGCTAGGCGCACGTAAAGAGAGTTGATGAGAATACTGTTCGCATACCCGTTCGACTGGAGCCACGAACTTGCCGACTTCGACCGCGGATTGGTTCCCTCGCACAGACTTTTCGGGTATGCCGAGGTCAAGAAGATGGGCCTCCGCCCAAGTATCTGCCAAAAACCCCGGGTCTTTGAGCGTTTGTTGCGGCGTCCCATACTTTGGCGCATCTACCAATCTCTTTTAGCAGCCTGCCGCCAACAATCCATCGACTGCATTTTTGCCGTCAATGAAGCGTCAGCGCTGCCAGTGCTGGTCCTCAAACGATTGGGGCTGTTACGGCGGCCGGTGATTGTCTTCTGCACCGGTCTCATGCACCCGCGCAATCGTTCCGGAGCCAGGAGAGCACTATGGGGTTGGTTGCTGCCATGCGCCGAGGCTGTTGTGTCACAGACCACAATGGAGTTCAAGTCAACATGGGTGGAGTTTGGCCTCCGCAAGGATCGGCAATTTCTGATCCCGATGCTGGTGGACGTTGATTTCTTCACGCCACAAGAAGCGGCCCCACGCGGCGACTATTGCCTTGCTGTCGGCACCAATCAGGGACGGGACTATCCAACACTGCTCGAGGCCCTCCCGAAGGAAGAGAAGCTAATTATCGTTACCGATGCCTATAATGCCAGGATCGTCGAGGAACATAGAGAGCCTGGCGCGCACGTTGAAGTATTCCAGGCCATCTCCATTCTGGAATTGCGCAAACTTTACACGAACGCGAAGGTCATCATTAACCCCCTCGTTGAAACTGATTACTGCTCGGGTCACACTGTCTTGCTCGAGAATATGGCTTTGGCGCGGCCGGTCATTATTTCCAGCGTCGACGGTATGAAGGACTACTTCGAGGACGGCGTGACTGCGGTAGGCTACCAACCTACCAATGTAGAAGACCTGCGCCGGAAACTTTGCAGCCTCCTCGATGACCCCTCTCGTTTTGCTCCCATCGGTCAGCGGGCTGCCGAATGGGTTTGTCGGTTCTCGTGCGAGGAGTTTGCACAAAAGCTGGTGCGGATTGCTGTGCAAGTCACCGGCAAGAAACCAAAGCAGGTGGAAATGGCGGTCGCAGGAGCAAGATGAACATTGTTGAGGAAAGGAGGTGGTCAGAGGTGCCATTGGCAGCAAATACGAACCGGCGCATGCCCGATCTGATCTTCGTCTCGCTCGAAGACTGGGACGACATTTGGAGGCGCAACCAGTTCCTCTGCGCTTCACTAACCCGCCGCTTCCCGCACACCAAACTTTTGTTCGTCGGGACACCTTGGAATTTGACCTATCACATTCGTCACGGTTCATTCGGCAAACTCCACCGGCCACTGACCCGAACACTGCCCGCCTTCCCAAATATTACAGTAACCAACCCGCCGAAGTTCCTTCCGGAAACAGTTTCCTCGGGCCGTGCTTTCAATGAATTCATCGCGCGCCGGCACGTGGCCCGCGTCGCTCGCCAACTCGGGATCGTCAACCCCCTGTTGTGGCTCAATCCTCCTTCCGCTGTCCACATGGCCGGTCGGATGAACGAACGCTCGGTGATCTATGACATTACCGATGACTGGTGCGAGGCACCTTCATTTTCTCCCCGAGAACGCAAACTCCTGATCCGCCAAGATCACACTCTATGCCGGCAGGCCGATTTGGTGATCGTTTGCTCGGAGGCTATCGCCCAGACACGCGCAAGCCTCTGCCGGGAACTCTTGCTGCTGCCAAATGGCGTTGACGCCGACCACTATTCCACTGTCGCTGCCTCTCCGCCAAGGGAGCGCAGCGAAAGTCCGGTTCTGGGCTACACCGGCACGCTCCACTCCGACCGGACTGACGTGAGCCTCATCGTCTCTCTGGCGCGTGCATTTCCGGCGGGCCGCGTCCTGCTCGTTGGCCCCAATTTTCTTTGCGAGGAGGAAAGGCAGCGTCTCACCCGCGAGCCCAACATCTCCGCAATCGGTCCTCTCCCGTATGCCCGGCTGCCCGACATCATGACGGAGTTCGACGTGTGCATTGTCCCGCATCTCGAAACGAAGTTCACGGAAAGCTTGAATCCGATCAAACTGTGGGAATACCTCGCCTCAGGAAAACCAATCGTCAGCACAAACGTCGCTGGGTTTCGCGATTACGGGCATTTGTGCGAATTGGCGTCCGGACCGCAGGCCTTCGTCGCAGCTTGCCGAAACGCCCTCTCCGAGAATGGCAGGAGGAGGATCGAAAGGGTGCGAGAGGCGCATAAACATACGTGGGAAGCGCGTGTTGATGGGCTGGTCGAGACCATGACAATGCACGGTTTAATGGAATCGCTCTTATGAATCAAATAGCGCAGACAACAGTGGATCACGAGACAGCCTGTGAACTGGACGGCACGCGGGAGATGGCAGTGCTGCTTCTCTGCGCGAGAAGCAGAAGTGAAGAGAGTGGTGCCGAAGTAATTCGCGATGCCGTTCGGGATGGGGTGCGCTGGGACTTCCTAGCCGAACTAGCACAGTGGCACGGAATTGATGGACTGCTCTATCGGACGTTATCGAGTGTCTGTCCGGGACTTGTTCCCCGCGACACCCGTGATCTGCTTTACGACTCTTTCGAAGAGAATGCGCACCGGTTTCGGAGGCTTTGCCCTGAGCTTACCAAACTCATGCAGGAATTCCAATCTGCCCAGATCCCTGCTCTTCCGTTTAAGGGACCGGTGCTCGCCCATCTCTTTTACCGAAGCCCTGAGACTCGACGTTGCTTTAATCTGGATATCCTCATTCGGGAAGATGACCTCCCCCGGGCACAACTCATTCTCCTCAACCGTGGCTTTCAGATCATCGCACTGCCCAAGGGAACTTCGGCACAAGCCCACTGGCATCTCGAATCTCGAGTTGGCTTTCAGCACGGCACCACGGGCACGCAGATTGTGCTCCACCATCAAATTGTGCCAAGACGCTATGGCCATCGCATTAGCTTCGATGGGCTTTGGGAACGCCGACACTCCAGGCTCTTCGGGGACACGACGCTCTCCGTCCTCTCACCAGAGGACCACCTGGTTGTTTTGGCGCTCCATGCAATCAAGAATGGCTTTTGGCCTCGAATGAGTCTGGTCTGCGACTTCGCAGAGCTCCTTGCCAGTAATGCGGTGATTGACTGGAAACTCCTCTTCACTATGGCCGACGAGAGCGGAACGGAACGGACATTAATGCTCGGGCTTGCCCTTGCACAAAGCCTCTTAGGCACTCGCTTGCCAGCCGCACCGCTGGCGAGAATAGCGGAAGACGCCATTGTTGGCCGACTTGCAGAACGCGTACAAGTGCGCCTCATGGAGCGGCAGATGGGTTTTCCGAACCTGGTCGAAGCAACGCGCATGCACTTGAGCTTACGAAAGCGTCTTTTTCATAAGGCGGGATACGTTTTTTGCATTATGGCTACTCCTTCGGATCGCAACCTCACTTTCTTCGGCGCCCCGGTTTCGCTTTCCCAGTCTTACGTCGTCCGGCAACTGACACTTGCCAAGAAGTGCGCCAGGCAAATCATCCGCGTGTTTTCACCAAGATAAGGAGTCGCGATGAGCACCACTTTCCTAAACGCAAGTCCTCCCACCGACTTGGTGACATCCGAAAAGAACGGTTGTGCGACGATCTCTCTTCGACATCCGGAAAAGGATGAGGCGGTTCTGGCCATGAAGGGCCTTGCGATCATAGGGGTCGTTTTCTTTCATGTCTTAAATCGACGCTTGGAGCCCGAGACCATCAGCCTTCTCACACTAGTTGCCCTTTCAATGAAATGGAGTGTGCTGGCCTTCCTCTGCGCATCCGGATATGTTCATGCAATCGCAGACTCCAGGCACCCCGAGCAGGGCATTCTCCCATTTGTCCTGAGCCGGGTCAGGAGACTCCTTCTCCCATTCATCGCATTCAACGTCATCTATATTACATCGTATCATCTCATTCAACATTCGGGCCTGATTGCCGTTCGCCCTACAAGCCCCTCTGGCTATTTCGACAAGCTATTGACCAACCTGTGGCCGCTTCGCGACACATTCATCGAGCACCTGTATTTTCTTCCACTGCTGTTTCTGATTGCCGTTGCCTTCCGGGTTTCTTTGTTGGTCCGTCACACCATGCTTCGTGCTCTCGCATTGGTAACGAGTTGGATTGTGGCCACCGTATGGTTTCCAGATGCGGATTATACAGGCTTCTCTCCCGGCGTCGCCGTTTGGGGTCTTGCACTTTACGGCACCGGTTACTTGCTATCGTCCTTGCGCCGGAAAGCTCCAAGCCTTGGACCGCTATGCGTCGTACTTGCATCGCTGGCATTCGCGTGCGCCTGTGACCAAATCATGCGTGTTGTTCCACTGTTGCTGCTTTTGGCTTTTCAGCTATTAGGAACAAGACAAATTGGCTTGCTGTGTCTTTTGGGCGAAGCATCCGGCACGATCTATATCTATCACACGCCACTTCTGCTGCAGCCCTTAATCATTGTGGCCAGTTATGTCAAAGCTGTTCCTCAACAATTACTGCTGGTGGTCCTGGCAGCCGTCGTTGTGCTGGCCGTTTGCTCCATTTGGTACTTCCGGATACGTCAGACACGGCTTGCATGGACCCTTCTTTAGAGAACAGTGCAACTCCGACCTTCGATACTTCGTGGCAAAAGCGACGCCACATCAATGCCACCTGCTATCCCATACTCCGTCTCTCGCACCTTGTCCTTTAAAGCCATTTGCAGAGCCAAATCCGAAGTCTCGCTGTGCCGCTTCAAGAAATCCAAAGAACCGTCTCGATGATGAAACGATGGTTTGCACGACAACTCGCGGCCATCCTTGGCCGTCACGGCTACACGATCTCAAAGCACCGTTTCCATCAAGAAAACGAAATCGATCTTCGCCTGCTGCTTGCGGAACGCATCGAACGTCAAAAGGGAACGTTGTCCGTACTTCAAATCGGAGCCAACGACGGCGTGACGAATGACCCCATCCACAACCTTGTGAAATCGCGAGGGTGGTCACTCCTGGCGGTAGAGCCTCTTCCTGCGGCCTTTGCGCGCCTGACGGAAAACTATCATACAGTCCCCAACGTGAAATGCCTCCGTTGCGCGATTGCGGCGCAGGACGGTGAGATGACTCTATACACACTGGCTCCTTCATCAAACGGCAGTACGCTTGATGATCAACTTTCCTCCTTTTCGATCACTGTCTTGAAGGAACACTGGCGAAACATTCCCGATCTACAGCGCCGCATCGTGGCGCAATCCGTCCCCGCCTTAACACTTAGATCCCTGATGCGGCAGAACGGCATTACCTCTGTTGATCTGCTGCTGATCGATGCGGAGGGTTTCGACGGCGAAATTGTCAGAATGGCCCTCGCCGAGGGTTTGCAACCGGCAATTCTTGCGTTCGAATGGGACCATCTGGATCAAAGAGCCATGTGGGACTGCCGCTGCATGTTGATCAATGCTGGCTACAAATGGCTGACCATCAAAGGAGACATTGTCGCCGCTCACGAATCGCTGTTGCAATCGCAATAGCCGTATCAGACGCCTCCGTTGCGCCCGGCTCATGACTGTCCTTCCTTCCGTGCCGCTTCCTCCGTCCACCGACGCACGAACGGAATCGCTTCACACAGCGCTTCTGTCCATCATCGTTGTTTCCCACAATACACGCGCGTTAACCATGGAGTGCATTGCGACCGCATATCGGCACTTGGATGCTTTGAATGTGGAGGTTATTGTGGTGGACAATGGTTCGTATGATGGCAGTGGAGAGGCGATTCATTCTGCGTTTCCTCAGGTGCGCCTGATCAGAAACGAGCGTAACACCGGTTTTGGTGCCGCCAATAATCAAGCCATGCGCTTGGCGCGCGGCTCCCTATTTCTTTTACTTAACAGTGATGCCTTCTTGCACCCCGGTGCGATCTCTGCCCTGGTCGCGTGCATGGGGCGGCATCCTCGCTCTGCTGTGGTCGGTGCCCGGTTACTCAACTCGGATGGTTCATTGCAACGCTCCTGCTTCCGTTTTCCATCGCCCCAAAGAGCATGGCTGGAAAACCTGGGCATCTCAGCGGTGCTGCCATCGCATCCGCGGATCGGAGACTATAGCCGGTGGGCACACGACACCGAGCGGAAGGTCGATTTCGTCGGAGGAGCTTGCATGCTGGTTCGGCGGGAGGCCTACACGCAGGTCGGCGGGTTCGATGAACGCTTTTTCATGTATGCCGAGGAAACGGACTGGCAGCGCCGCTTGACAACGGATGGTTGGGACATCGTCTTTGCACCGAATGCGCACGTGACGCATCTTGGCGGCGCCAGTGGCGGCAGCGAAAAGGTAACTGTCAAAGCACATTTTTTCGAGAGCCTTGACGAGTACCAGCGTAAACACCATGGCTCCGCTGGATTGATCTCGCTTCGCTGCGCGATGGCCGTTGGGTGTTCCATTCGGGCGTTGGCCTGGGCCGCCGCGAGTCTGCGCCCGAGCATTCGCAAAGCCGCGTTGCAAAAAGCGCGACTGCATTGGCAACTTTTGATGCGCCAAGCCCTCCACTGGTAGCAAAGAATGATCTACGCCGCAGCCCTACTTTATGTGGCGACGTTTTGGATCGTCTCCTGGAAGTGGCCGAAAGTGGGCCTGATGCTAATATTCGCGTGCGCGCCCTTTCAGAACGACATCTCCGGGGGATTCGGCGGCGGTGGATCGGAGTCGCAAGGTGGCGCTCCGCCCTTCGGGCCCATGGCCTTCTCGCTCTCGGAGCTCCATTTACTTCTCATCGTGCCAATCTTTTTCCTGAGGATGCGGCCGATATTACAAGGACCTACTATATGGGCGGTCGTTCTATATTTCATAACCTGCTTGTTATCAGGCTTTCTGAACTGGCGTCCGGCATCAATGGCGTCACTCGTCCAGATCATTATGTATCTCGTTGTGACCGTGGCGGTGTTCGCATCGTTCACCAAGAACGCGGAAGATTTCCGATTTGTGCTAAATGGTCTGACCGTGGTCGGTTTCATCCTGGCTATTGCGGTCATAGTCACCCGCTCCGGCTACGTGTTTGGCTTGCACAAAAATGGGGTGGGCAGTTCCCTGGCCTGCGCAGTTGTCGTGAATGCCGAGTTGTGGTTTGCGGCTTCGAAGGGCCGAACCCGGGCCATTCTCGCCGGCAGTATGGCCGTGATGGTGGCGGGACTGTTTTTCTCTCTTTCCCGCGGGGGATGGATGGGAGCAATGTGCGGGATCTTCGTATTGCTCGCGCTGAGACGTCGATTGAAGTTGATGATGCGCATCGCGGTGATTTGTGTCCCGCTCGTTGTGATCTGTTGGGGTCTGCTACCAACGGAATCACGCGAATACGTCACGGGCTTTGAGCGTGACAATTGGAACATCAAAATGCGGTATGCCTCCTTGGACTATGCATACGAGGTGTTCAATCGAAGTCCCTGGCTCGGCGTGGGTGTTGGCTTGCGCAAGGAGTATGACGCCACCAATTTGTTCTGGTTGACGCTCGCCGAGACGGGAATTCTTGGCCTCGTAACTTTTTCGATCGTGCATATTGCGGTTTTTCGCATGGTGTGGAAGACGCACCGATATCTGAGACATAATGACATTTTATTTTCTGTGGTTGCCCTGAGCGGTGCACTCGCAGTGAGCAAATTTATTCACGGCATGGTGGACATCTATTGGAGTCGTGGCTCCATCATGATCACTTGGGCCTCTGTGGGAATGGCAACCCATGCATATTTCGTTGTTCGGAGACGCCTCGCGGCAACGCGCATCCGAAGGGCTTTAGACGTCCCGTCCCGGACTCCAATAGTCGAAACCGCATAAGCTGCCATTTGCCTCCGCAAAATTGGAGGGCGTCTCGCCGCTTTTTTAAATTGTAGAATGATCATTGCCCTTTCATTTTCTGGATGTCATCGTCGTGGCGGAGTTGAGCGGGTGGTTTTTGAATGTGCGCGTTATCTTGCGGGTCGTGGCCACGGCGTGACGGTGCTGGCGGACGAATGGCAGCCGGACGACGCGGTCCGCTATCAGCGGGTGCCAGTGCGACGGCATCCATTTTTCTCTCGGTCGCGTCCTACTTTCGCGGTGCAGCCGGGCGGTCGAAGCGGGCGCCTTCGACGTTCTTGGGATCCACGGCACGGTCTGCCCAACGGGCGGGGTCCATTGGGTGCAAGAGCGTGCATCGTGCATGGCTCGAGCGCAGCCGAACGATGCGTGGGCGCTTCTCCGTGGCGGGCATTCGGCAACGGCTGAATCCGTTGCATCCCGTCTTGCTGCGTTTGGAAGAACAGCATTTCGCCAAACGCGCCTACCAACGTCTGATTGCGACGACCCCCGAAGTTCGGCGGGATCTGAACCGCTTCTACGGTGTCCCGAAGGAAGATGTGGAAATTATCCGGAACGGTTTTTTCCCGACCGAATTCAACCCCGAGCGCCGCGCCGCGCGTCGTGCCAAGATGCGCGCCCGGCTCGGACTGACGCCCGACGATATTGCCATGCTCTTCGCTGCCAATGAACTCGATCGAACGGGCTATGCCAGCATTCTGGGTGCGCTGCGCATCCTGGGCTCGCCGCGGTACAAACTGCTCGTCGTCGGCCGTGCGAGCGCCTCGGCGTCCCAATCCCTCGCAGGGCGAGCGGGCGTGGCTGAGTCCGTGACGATTTGCGGTCCGACCAGCGACATCGCTGACTATCACGCGGCGAGCGATCTTTTCGTGCTGCCCACCCAATATGAGGCCTTCAGCCTCGCGATCATCGAGGCGCTTGGAAGCGGGCTTCCGGTGATCACGACGAAGGTGCCCGGTAAGGGAGATGCGATTCGTCCCGATGTGAACGGCCTTTTATTGAACGATCCGAAGAGCAGTGAGGAACTCGCCGAGTTGTTGCGTTCGCTCGACAAACTATCGGGCGCCTCTCCACCAACGCACCCGAGACTGTAACTGAATGCCAATGGCCAAACCTGCTAGTATCTAACTGCAACCGTTGACACCTGCAACGGAAATACGGCCATCGTCCGCGATCTGTCTTTTGTGCGGCGGCGCACAAGCGCGTTTCGTCTGCCGGGTCAAAACCTGGGCGGAGTATCGCATCTTCCAGTGCGGCGAGTGCCGGCACGTGTTCGCCACTCCGCGTCCGACTCCAGCGGAACTGGAAGCTTTCTATACGCAGACTTACTTCCGCAGGACCGAAGAGGCGAACCTCGGCTATGCCAACTACCGGTTCCTGGGCGAGATCAACGCGCGAGCCATGTGGAGCGAAGCTCGTCATTACACTGCAGGCCATATCGCCAAGCCGGGAAGGTTGCTTGATGTCGGCTGCGCGACCGGAAGCTTCCTTGCTGAGGCTTGCGCCGGCGGATGGGATGGGACCGGAGTTGAACTTTCGGAGTATGCGGTCAACGCAGCCCGCTCCGAGTTTGGGCTTAATGTGATTCACGGCGACATCTTCCTCCCGGAACTGCGGATGGGAAGGCTTCGATTTCATCACGATGTGGCATGTCGTCGAGCATCTGCTTAATCCCCCGGCCGCACTCACGCGCGCTCGGGAGTTGCTGGCACCTGGCGGCCTCCTGCTTATCGAACTGCCGAACTGGAACAGCATCGGTCGTATCGCCAGGGGATCCCGCTGGAGCCAGCTCCGGCCGCCGGAACACATCGACTTCTTCATTCCACACTCGCTCCGGTTTGCGTTGGAGCAGGCCGGTTTCCAAGTGGTGCGCTGCACGACCCGCTACCCTTCACTGGTCAACGAAGTGGCGCTCTGGCGCCCGAGTTGGCCGCTGCATCAGGCGATGGCTGTCGTCGCGCGATTGGCGTGCGGGCTGGGTCTGGGTGGCTACCTGCGGGTGCTGGCCCGCAAACCCGCGACCGCGTGAAACGGGGATTGAATTCGCGCAGCGGTTTTTTGAAAGCAGTCCCTTTCTCGGAGTTGGAGTGGGTCTACGGAAGGAATACGATGCAACCAACCTCACCTTGCTCACACTCGCGGAGACTGGCGTTGCCGGGCTTGGCGCACTGCTGCTGATGCACGCCATATTCTTCATGTCGATCTGGCGCACCCAGAAATACGTGAAGCGGTCGAGCCTGCGCTACTCGGTCCTCGCGATCGGGGGCGCGCTCATGATCGGGTGGCTGGCACACGGCCAGGTCGATCACTATTGGAGTCGCGGCGCAATCATGATCGCCTGCACAGCGATGGGAATGTCCATCCATGCGCAGATCGCGACCCAAAAGGATATCAGGCGTGCGCGGCGGCAGAGGGCGCTTGAGGAAGCAGCGCGCGAGGAAGCGGCACTGGTATCAACTCCTGCGTGAGAATCGCACTCACATTCACTGGCTGCCATCGCAGGGGAGGCGTCGAGAGAATCATGCTCGAATGCGCAAACTTTCTGCACGAACGCGGGCACGAGACGCATGTGTTCGCGACCGATTGGGATGTAGCATCAATGCGACCCGGCATCGTTCGGCATCCTGTGCCGGTGGCATTTCGCCCCTCATTTTTTGGCCTGCTGGGATTCGCAAAAAACGTCCGCCGTGAATTGCGTCGCTCCCGCGTGACGCCGGAGGGGCTTGGAACATTCGGAGTCCAATCCCCGCCGGGCGGAGTGATGTGGGTGCAGAGCGTGCATCGCGCGTGGCTGGACATTTGCCGCGAGAACCGTGATTTCCGCGGTCGCTTGAAGCAGCGGCTCAATCCCATTCATCCGGTGACGGTCGCCTTGGAGCGCTATCATTTCGGCGGACGCCGATACAAGAAGCTGATCGCTCTCACGCCGGAAGTTCGCGGCGATCTGATACGGCTCTACGGCGTTCCCGCCGATGACATCGTGACGATCCCCAACGGTTTCTCGCGCACGGAGTTCAACGTGCCGATGCGCCGGCAACTCCGCGCTGCGATGCGGAAGAAGCTTGGCTGCGCAGATGACGAAAAGGTGGTCGTCTTCGTTGCGAACGAACTGGAACGCAAAGGCTTTGCGCCGTTGCTCCGGGCCATCGTCTCGCTGAACGATCCGCGTCTCCGATTGCTCGCCGTGGGACGGTTGAACCCGAACACCTACGCCAACGAGATCGAGAGGAGCGGCATGTCGGGGCGCGTGCGTTTCACAGGCCCAAGCAGCGAGGTCGCCACTTTTTATGCGGCGTCCGATGTGTTCGCGCTGCCGACGCAATACGAGGCTTGGGGGCTGGTGATCGTCGAGGCGATGGCGTGCGGTCTTCCCGTGCTGACGAGCCGCCTCGCGGGTGCTGCGGTCGCGGTGCGCGAAGGTGAGACGGGCGAGTTGCTCGACGATCCGCGCGACGTGCGCGAAATCGCGTCAAAGCTTTCGCTGCTCGTTGGAGGCCGGCATTTGAGCGACGAAAAGATCGCCGAGTCAGTCTCGGAATACGCGTGGGATTGTGTGCTGCTCCGCTACGAAGAGGTGTTGCTCGAATCGTTTCAGGTCAACGGTGCTGCGCGCGAGGCAAAGAGCGAACTCGTCGGTCAGGGCAACGCATGACAGTCATCAGCGAAACCGTCGAACCGACCCGCACGACCGGGCGGGCGCCGTCACTTCAGGTGGCGCTGCTCACCGACTCCGATGTTTTCGCAGGGACGGAGCGGCACATCATCGAACTGGCGCGCGGGTTGGAAAGTGAAGGTGTCGCTGTTTTCGTCGCCTGCCCGAGCGCCTCGCCATTGAACGCGCTTGCGACGGAGATCGGGGTCGGAACGATCACTATCGAAAAACGCGGCCTGCCCGATGTTCAGGCGATCCGCACCTTGAGCGGATTACTCGCCAGCGGAAAGATCGACGTGATCCATTCGCACAACGGCAGGACCGCACTGCTCGCCGCTGTTGCCGGAAGGCTCGCCGGAAAGGGAGCCGCCGTTGCCACGCAACATTTCATCGACCCGGCACACGCGACGAGGACAGGCTGGCGCGCCTCGCTCTCCCACGCCGCGCATCGATGGGTGCAGCGTCACACCAAGGCGTTCATTGCGGTGTCGCGCGCTACAGCCGACGCGATGCTCGCGCGAGGTGAAGATGCATTGGGGAAAAAGGTCACCGTGATTCTGAACGGCATCTCGCCGCCGGACACGGTGAATCTAACTCCGACGCAACGCATCCGCGAAGAGTTGGGCATTTATCAGGACGCGCCGCTCATCGTTTGTGCCGCACGGCTCGAGCAGGAGAAAGACGTGACGACTTTGATTGCCTCAATGAAAACCGTCCTCGCGGAATTTCCCGACGCTCGCTGCGTGATCGCCGGCCAGGGCAAACAGCGCACGGAACTCGAAGCGCAGATCGCGCGCGATGGCACGACCGGCAAAGTGGTGCTCGCGGGGTTTCGCGACGACGCGATTTCGATCATCGCTGCGTCGGACATCTTTGTGCTGCCGAGTCTGGCGGAGCCGTTTGGTCTCGTGTTGCTCGAAGCAATGGCGCTCGGCAAGCCTGTCATTGCGACGGCTGCGGGAGGCCCGCTCGAAATCGTCAACAGCGGCGAGTCCGGCCTGCTCGTTCCGCCGCGCGATCCAGCCGCGCTCGCCGATGCGCTCCGCGCCTTGCTCCGCTCGCCGCAAATGCGCGAGTCAATGGGCGTGCAGGGCCGGGAACGCTACGAGCAGCATTTCACCACGCGCACGATGGCCCGCGTGACACTGCGCGTTTACGAGCAGGCGGCGGGCGCGCTCCGGCCCGCGTAGTTGTTTCGATTTTCATGAGCAGAAAAATCCGAGTCCTGCTGATCGCACAGCAGTGCCAGGTCCGCAGCGAAGGCCAGCCCAAGGCGCAGCAGATCGCGCAGTTTGCCGACATCGACCTGAAGGTGCTCGTGCCGAGCCGCTATTTCGTGGAAGGAAAAACCCTGCGCCGTCCCGAGCCTCCCGAGAACCCGGCTTACAGCCACGAAGTCGGCAAAGTCCTCTGGCCGTGGACCGGCCCCGGCCAGTGGTATTTGCACTGGTATCCGTTCCTCGCCGGCGTGCTCCGCCGGTTCCGGCCCGACGTCATCGACTTGTGGGAGGAGCCGTGGGGACTGCTCAGCGCCGAGACGTGCTGGCTGCGGAACCGCCTGCTGCCGTCCGCGCGCATCATCAGCGAGACCGAGCAGAACATAAACAAGGCGCTGCCGTTTCCGTTCGAGCAATTCCGCCGATACTCGCTGCGCAACGCCGATTACGTGATCGGCCGCAACGCCGAGGCGGTGGAGGTCACGCGCAGCAAAGGCTACCGCGGCCCCGCGCGCGTCGCGCCGAACGGCGTGGATGTCGGGGCGTTCAGCCCGCGCGATCGCGGCGCTGCCCGGCGCGCGCTCGGCTTCCACGGTTTCGTCTGCGGCTACGTTGGTCGGATCGTCGAGGAAAAAGGACTTACCGAAATGGTCGAGGCGCTGGCGCACTGCCCGCCGGATGTGAATCTCGCTTTCGTCGGCACCGGCCCGTTCCAACCCGAACTCGAACGCTTCGTGCGCGAGAGGAAAAGACAATCGCAGGTGCATTTCCTCCCGCTTCGTCCGCGCGAGGAACTCCCCGAAGTCATGAGCGCGCTCGACGTGCTGCTGCTCCCCTCGCGAACCACCGCGCGATGGAAGGAGCAGTTCGGCCGAGTGATCATCGAATGCCACGGCTGCCGCACGCCGGTCATCGGCTCCGACTCGGGGGCCATTCCCGAAGTCATCGGCAACGGCGGACTCGTCGTGCCGGAGCAGAACTCCGCCGCGCTTGCCGCCGCGATTTGCAAACTGCGCGACAACCCCGAGCTGCGCCAGAAAATGGCCGAAGCCGGTTTCCGTCAGGCGCATGACATTTACTCGTGGCCGAAGGTCGCGGCGCTCATGCGCGAAGTTTACCTCAGCCTCGCTCCGAACCAACCGGAGCCCGCCTCCCAACCGTATCCCGACAACGCCACTTCGCTGGCGAGTTCCGAATGACCTGAACCACCACGAGCCTTCACCCCGCCGGAAACGGCGGCGGACACAGGGTCTTTCCATCGCTGATCGCTCAGCAGGGAAAGGCCCTTTTTGTTGGGTTGGTTGTCTTGCGGTTACAAGGTAAGCGGGTCACCGAGCGCCTATTGACATTCACGTTCATAAACGTCGTATCCCCCATTCTCTGACGTTTATGACGCAGCCTTGAGGGGAGGGCGTTGCCGGGATTTGGCCCAGGCTTCGGGGGTCACGTCCTTGATCTGCCAGTTGGTCCTTTTTGGCAGGCGGGTAAGGACGTCGTGCAGGTAGCCCGACTTTCGCAACTGGGGAGGAAGACCAGCGATTTTCAGCCCTCCGAGGCCCGCCGACCCGCATAAATACAGGGGGTTGGTTTCAAAAGTGCGCTGAGGGGAGACCCAGGCTCTTCCCAACATGATTTTTGTGACTACCATGCGAAGGCGTCATGTATTTGAAATGCAATCGGCGCAGAAAAGACGGCAAGGAACACCGCTATTGGAGCATCATGGAAAACCGGCGGTGCGCCGGAGGGAAGATGATCCAGCGGCCGGTATTGTATCTTGGGGAAATCAACGACAGCCAGCGCGAGGCTTGGATTCGCACCATTGAGGTATTCGACCAGGAGCGCGGCGAACAGGGCAGCCTGGCGCTGTTCAGTTCGGATCGGGAGATCCCCGCGACGGTGGCCGACGCGGTCGGGGTGAGGCTCTCGGAGTTCGTGCTCAAGCGTCCGCGCCAGTGGGGGGCGTGCTGGCTGTTCACCGAGCTGTGGGGGCAGTTGGGGCTGCGGGAGTTCTGGCGCGAGAAGCTGGGGTGTTCGCGCGAGGGCACCGATTGGGAACATGCGCTGGAGGTGTTGGTGGCCGGCCGGCTCATTGCTCCCGGCAGCGAATGGCACCTGCACCGCCACTGGTATGCCAACACGGCGATGGGCGATCTGCTCGGCGAGGACGACGCGATTGCGGCCAAGGACAAGCTCTACCGCACGCTCGATCTGCTTCTGGAGCACAAGGGGAAGCTTTTCGACCACCTCACCGCGAAATGGAAAGACCTCTTCGGGGTCCAATACGAGGTCCTCTTCCTGAAAAAGATACGGGACCAATACGGCAAGGCCGAACGCATTTGGATCATGGACCGTGGATTGACACCTCCGCCTCCCGGCTCCGGTGCCCTGCGGGCTGCCTTTGGCAGTCTGTCTCAGGGCCTCCCGGCCCTTCGGCTCCCACCGAGGAGGTGCTCGAAGAAATGCGCGAGAGCGATCCGCCGGTTTACTATCTGGTGGGGACGCCCAAAGGCCGGCTCGCGGGATTGGAGAAAGAGCTGGCCCAACGCTCCTGGGAAGACGTGCGCGAAGGCGTGGAGGTCAAACTCCTGCCGCAGGGTGGCGAGCTTTACGTGCTGGCCCGGAGCCGTGACCGCATTGCCAAAGAGAGATCCATGCGCCGCCGCCAGCTCAAAAAACTCTGGAAGCGCCTGAAGGAACTCCAGGCCAGCCCGGAGGGCAAACTCGCTTGCTCCCTGCGCAAAAAGAAACTGCGGGAAGCCCGTCGCCGCGAAGGCTGCTACCCGTTCGACTCCGCTCAGGGCAGGCTCTGCTTCGCAGCAACCTCTGCGACAAAGACCCCGCCGTGCTCTGGGGGCTCTACATGCTGCTCACCCAAATCGAAGAAGCCTTCCGCAACCTCAAAGGCGACCTCTCCGTGCGGCCCATCCACCACCAGCTTGACCACCGCATCGAGGCCCACATCTTCGTCGCGTTCCTAGCCTGTTGCGTTGATGCCTTCGCCTCCCGGCTCCGGCACCCTTCGGGCTGCCTGCGGCAGTCTGTCTCAGGGCCTCCCGGCCCCTCGGCTCACGTGACCCTGCGGCACCGCCTGCGCAAACACGCCCCGGGACTCACCCCGCGCGCGGTGATCGAAAAACTGGCAACCATCCAGATGCTCGACGCTTACTTCCCCACAACCGACGGGCGATGCCTGATCTTCGCCCGATACACCCAGCCCGAAAAAGACCACCGCATGCTCCTGGATTTGCTCGGCCTCCAACTCCCTGCCCAAAAGCCGCCGCGTATCACCGCTGACTTGAAACTTATCAAAACCCAAGCGGAATCCATCCCGGCTCTGTAGGGGAGACCTTTGAATTGCCTGATCTGATTATCAGCAACTTGCGCGATCACCTTCCCCCCAGTTGCGAAAGTCGGGATAGGAACCGCGCGGGTTCATAGTCAAGCTGCTCGCTGACCTCCGCTCCAATGAAGCGCCAGGAGTCCGGCGAGGCTTTCACGGCGTCGGGCTCAATCACTTCTTCGACAACGGGTATGTCGGAAGGCCAGCGTTCCTGCCTGCGACTAACCCGGTGTAATCGGCCCTTGCAAGGGTTCGCCTCCGCTTCCTGGGAGGCGACTGCTTTTCCCAGCTCTTGCGCTTCCTGCTACAGTTGAAGAAGCAGTTCCAGTTGCTTGGGATCAACCTTCTCGCTCCTGGCTCCAAAGATGCGGCGCACCAGGGCGTCGCTTCTGAATCCAGGAAGCCAACGTCGGATACTTCACCCCGATGAACCCGGCAAACTTCGTCCCGCTCATCCCGCTGCGCTCGAACTCATCAAGCAACGCTTCGCGCCGATCGCCCGGCGTCTGCACCCGCCCTCGCGAGTCCGTCTTCAAAATCTGGTCTCCCAGCATCGTATTCGTCATAGCCCCTCTGCTATGACGGTTCTCACGCCCTCTGACTAGCCCCAAAATAAGCGAGAAACTGTCAGCCGATTCGGCCGGTGCGATTTTGGGGTTTTCGGGGCCGGTGGTTGTTGAGTTTTACCTTTGGGAACGCATTGACGCAGCCGCGTGATCCAGTTTTTGACGTTCGTCGTGGTATCTTCCTTGTCCTCCGGTGGAGTTTTTTGGGTATCAGGACATAGTTCACCCGGTGGCTTTATTGGAGCGGCTCAGGATAAGTGGCTCTATTGGTTCTGTTCAGGTGGCTTGGAGCCAGCGCAGGTGTTCCCAGGCGGCGAAGAGATCCTTCAGCCAGCTGTTGTAACTCATGATGCGGTAAATGACACGCCGGCCCGTGCGAACGATTTGCGCGGGCAGCAGGATGATGGCGTGTAAAAAGCGCCGGAACTCCATCTTGATGAGTTCCATCCCCCGTTCCTTGTCGGGCAGGAGCAAGCCGAACCACGCCTTGAGGTTCCAGGCCAGCGAAGTCATCACCATATAGGCCCAGTTGCTCAGCAGGTCATCCACCGGCATGCGCATCGCGTTGACGCCGTTCTTCAACTGCTCGATCACGTTCTCCTGATTGCACCGCCCGTTGGCCAGGCTGACGATCTCCTCCTGCGTGTAATCCTCGCGGTTGGTAATATAGAAGAAGTAACGGACCTCATCGAAGAGGACTTCCTCGCCCTTTTGCACGCTGATGTTCTTGCGCACCACCACCAGGCGATAACTGCGGGAGCATTTGGCCGGGCGGTAATCCATCCCGGCAACGCTTTCGCCTTCCAGCACCTTGTTCTGATAGCCCTTGAAGCGCACGATGCTTTCCTTGACCCGCTCGGGCTTGCTTCGCGGACGGGTGGCAATCTCGTGGCGCGGCAGCCGTTCCAGCGGCTTCCATGCTTCTTCGGGCAAGGCTTCGGCCAGTGCGACCACCTTCGGGTGCGCATCCATTCCGAAAATGAATTTGACTCCTTCCCCGTCCCAGCGGTCCAGTTCGCCGGTCAAGGTGAAGTCGGTGTCGCCGCGCAGGGTGATCGTCCCGGCGTGCGGGCGCACCCACTCGACCGCGCGGTCGATCCACGGCACGCAGCCCTCGTGGCTGGCCACGTTGCCGGGCCGGTTGACCAGATAGAGCACTTCATTGGTGTTGGCCAATGAAACCAGCAGCGGCGCATA
Source organism: uncultured Verrucomicrobiae bacterium (assembly GCA_963751395.1). Classification (GTDB taxonomy): domain Bacteria; phylum Verrucomicrobiota; class Verrucomicrobiia; order Chthoniobacterales; family Chthoniobacteraceae; genus CAVVUC01. The sequence goes on from CAVVUC010000004.1 coordinate 228,176, forward strand.
ACCCCAAATACCTTTGTAGGAAAGCGACATGCCGCCCTTGCACTCGCCGAGGGTCGGCGCAATGGTGCCGTCGGTGTCGATAAAGGCTTCCTTCAAAAATCCCTTTGGCTGTTGCCTCCAAACCCGTTGCCGGACCGTGTTGGTTATCTCCATCAGGCTGGCAATATCGGCCTCCTCAAAGCGACGGGTGAAGTCACCGCTGGTGGTCGGATCAGGAATGCGCTGAGCGCCCAATCCGTCAAGGAAGGCTTCATCATTGCGACGCAGTTCGATGTCCTCCAGCCGCACTCCATCGAGCAGCGCGTTGTAGGCCAGATTCAAGACGTGGTCGCTCTCGTGATAGGGAAGGTGTTTCTTGAGCAGATGCAGGCGCGCGTCGATCTCCTCGCGCAACCCGAGCTTGTTGACCATCAAATGGATCGCGCCGATGCCCCCGCAGTTTACCGCCCGGCTCTTCTCCGCCATCTCATAGTGGATATTGCGAGCCGTCATGATGGGTCCGGCCTGATTGCTCCAGGCACGCTGCGAATCCAGACGGCGTTGAATTCGGCGCTTGCGATTGCGTAGGATCTTGCGGTAGCTTTTTTTAACTCGAAATGGCCTTTTTCTTTAGTTGGGCTGGCTTTGAACACCTTCACCAAACCAAGGATTTAAGGGCATTTCGAGCTTTTTACGCCTACTCCAAGATTAAAATCACGCTTCGTTAGAGACTAGGCTGGGATGGCGGCGCGCCGTTGGCGCTTTCGGAGTCGCCGTTCCAGACGGCGTCAATCGCCGTCTGGATGCGCTCGCGGCTGGCGGCGATTTCGGATTCCAAGCGGGCAATCTCGTTCTGGTAGCCCTCGATTTCCGCCACGATGCGCCGCTGTTCCTCCAGCGGCGGCAGTGGGATTTCGTAGTCCTCGATGAAGTCGCGGCGGACGCGCTGCTGGCCTGCCGTGCCCGCCATGTTCTCCGCGCCTTCGTCACGAAACGCCTGCCGCTTGACGATGTGGTAAAGAAACTCCGGCAAGATTTTGGCGCTGGAACGCAGGACGTAAAACTCCGTCGAGCCAAAGCCGATGCCGTTCTTGAGTCCAGCGGCGATGCCCGCCTTTCCGTTCTCGAAGCAGGGCGTGATTTTGGCGAGCAGCACGTCGCGGTCGCGGAAGCAGGTGTAGCCGGTGATGACTTCACCAATCGGGCGGATGCGTGTCGGAACGAAATCCGGTCGGTCGGTCAGCAAATCCTCCATCGGCACAAACGACGCTTCCGTTTCCGGCGGCAGTGCTCGGGCGTCGGACTTGCCGGGGTTTACTTCGACAACGTCCGCCAAGCGCACAACGGATACCTCGCTGGCGACTGAGCCGTTGCCCATAAATGGCTCTACTTGGAGAGTGCACGCCCGATGTTCGAGCAGCGCCTTTTTCTCCACGCGCTTCCACACCACGCCAGCGCCAACGGCGCTACCCATCCCAGCCTGGGGCAACGCCCCAGGTGCGTCGTTCAAAAACATTTCCGAGGGCTGAAGGCCCGAACCATCGGCGGCGGATGGTTTGTCGCGGTCGTTTGGGACGGGCCGGTGGCCCTTCCGATTTGTCCCTTCAACCACGCCTTCACCACGCGCTCGGCTTCCGGCAGGTCGTTCGCCTCGATGGGATTTCGTTTGTCGCCGAGATCGAAGCCGTCGGCGGTGATTTTGAGGAAGAGGATTTCCTTCGCCGTCCGCGCGAGTTTTTTGTCGAGCAGGAGGATGCTGGTCTTCACGCCGGAGTAGGGCTTGAACACGCCCGCCGGGAGCGAGACGACGGCCACGAGCGAGTCCTCGACGAGGAAGCGGCGCAGTTTCACGTAGGCGTTCTGCGTGGTAGCCACAATGCCATTGGGCACGATGACGCCGCCGCGTCCGTCGCCGCTGAGGTGCTCGGCGATGTAGTCGGTGAAGAGCACCTCGGCCTTCTCGTGCCAGCGGGCGTCGTTGCTCAGGGAGTCGTAGATGTGGATGGCGGGGTCGGGAAAGCCGTGGAGGAAGAGGTTCACCTTGCTGAGCTTCACCATCTGGTCGTCCACGTCGTAGCCGGCGAGGTTGCCATAAACCTTCTGGCGCTGGGCATGGGTGAGTTTGTCGCCGGGCAGGGTCGAGCCGGGCGAAGTGTGGTGAGCGAGGATGTGCCGGTAGGCGGAGACGAGGAAGCCGCCCGTGCCGCACGCGGGGTCGAGGATTTTGTCGCCGGGCTGCGGGTCGAGGCAGGCGACGATGAAATCAATGATGTGGCGCGGGGTGCGGAACTGGCCGTTCTCGCCCTGCGCGCCGGTGCATTGCAGGAGGTATTCAAAGGCGTTGCCGAGTTCCTCGCTGTGCGAGTAGGCGAAGCCGTTCACCTCGGTGAGGAACATGGTGAGGATGCGCCCGTCGCGGAATTTCAGGAAGGCGTTGCGGAAGATGTCGCGGAACAGGCCGGGCAGGTGCGCGGCGGGGACAATTCGCTCCTTTTTGCCATTCTTTTCCACCTCGACTTCCGCGCCGCCGAGGACTTCGACCCCGCGTGAGAACAGGGCCACCCGTTTGTCGGCGGAGACGGTTTGCGGGAGGAGATTGCGCCAGCGGTATTTGGCCAGCTCGTCGGTGAAGAAGCTGCGCTTCCCGCCGAGCTTCACGGATTCCTCGTCGAGGTCGTCCATGAACTTGTAAATCAGGGCGAGCGTGATGAGTTCGACCTGATTGGACGGCTGCGGGAGCTTGCCGACGAGGATGTCGCGGCAGTTGTCGATGCGGCGTTTGGTTTCGGAAGTGAGCATTGCCCAATGGTTTCTTCAGTTCAGCCGGGCAGTCGGAGCTTCGCCGGACTGAGGACATGCTGCCATAGGAGCGCCTTTATTATTCCGCATCACCATTGTCAGGATCGTAAGGCCGCAGGCGATGGCTGCGCAATGAGGAAAGGGTATTCCAATGAAATTCAAACAGTTCCAGATCGACCAAATCGCGCGGGCCGCGCTGGTCGATGGCTGCATCGGCGATTGGGTGCCGGGCCTGGGCAAGATGATCTTCGCGATCGCGTGGCCGCTCATCAAGCGCGCGCGGCGCTGCCTCATCGTCGCCCCCGGCCAGCTTCACCGGCAGTTCCGCATCGAGGCGACGGAGAAATTCGGGATTCATTTGACCGGGTTGCGACACCACGAGCAGATCAGGCGATTCGGACTGGATAAAAGGATATTGGAGATAGGAGATGGAAGATCGCAGAAAAATCCAATGCTCGCCATTTGCCAAATCTCCTTCTAGCTTGGGACGCAACATCCCCGATAACCCCTTCATGAAAGTCCGTTCCCGCCCTCTCGTCTCCACGGTTCTGCCGTTTCTTGCGTTGCTTGGCGGTCTGACGAACGCCAGCGCCGAATACCCCATGAAGCGTCCGGCACGCTCCTCACCCGCTGCGGCGGAGGGGAGCTACACGGTGCATCCGGACAAGCCGCGACAGGTCATCAAAGGTTTCGGCTTCGAGATTCAATCCGACTCGATCGGCTCCGCCAACCGCGGTTTGCCGGAGGATTTCATCGGCGTGCCGCACGACCTTGTGCCGTCCGAGCGCAAACGCTTCGCCACGGAAATGCTCAAAGGTTTCCGATACTGCCGTCTCGCCGGCGGCCTTTACTGGCGCGGGTTGGACGCCGACGGAAAGTTTTTCCAAGGCCGCTGGCCCGGGCAACTGCCCGAGCTGAAAGAGATGCTGACAACGGCCGGCGTCGAGGGCGTGTCGCTCGAATACTGGTCGCCCGCTCCGTTTTGGAAGGCCAACAACTCGCTGGTCGGTCCGAAAAAGGAAACGAATCTCCTGCGCTGCTACGGTCCCGATTTTGCCACCGACCCGGTTTACAAAGGCGACACGGAGCGGTTCTTCAAGGACTTCTCCGACGCGCTGGTTCATGATATCCGCCACCTGCGCGAGAACGGGATTCCTGTCTTAATGTGGGGCCTCCAGAACGAACCACGCGCCGGCAACTGCGGGCTGGATTACTCGCGATGCGGCTACACCCTCGACCAGTATGTCACAGCGTTCCGCGCCGTCGCGCCCGCGATCCGCGCCCACGATCCGGGAATCAAGATCATTGCTGACACATGGGAGTTGAAATATGTCGAGCCACTCATGCGCGATCCAGCGACGCGGGGATTGATCGACGCGCTCGTGCTCCATCATGTCGGCTCCGATGCGAATGTTGTTCCACCTACAGTCGCGAGGGCGCGGGCGAAGTTCGGGAACGAGAAGCCGCTGTTTCAAAACGAATACGAATACCTCGCCGGACCCACCACGCCCGATCGCTGCCTGAACACCGTTCTGCACATCATGAACTGGTTTCAGATCGGCGAGGCGCCGACCTGGTTCTGGATTCACGCGCTCAAGCCAATCGGCAACGCCGAGGCGAGCGGTTACTCGCTCGGCTCTGGCGCAGGAGTGATGACAAATCGCCCGGCGACAACCCGAAGTTCCCCGGACTCAAACGCGGCCACTGGACATGGAACAAATACAACTGGAATGCAGTCGGTAGCTTTGTCCACCACATGCCCTGGGACTCGCAAGGGCTCGCTGTGGATGAAGAGAACCGGGACAATGACCTGCGCATCTTTGCATTTAAGAAGCCGGACGGGAAACTAACCATCGTCCTCTCCAACCGCAGCTTTACCGATCATACCTTTCACGTTAAGACCGGCCTTACAAACGCCACCTTCAAAGGTTACCGCTTCACACCCGAAGAGTCAGGAACTGACTTTAAGGGAGTGGAGATCGGAAAACTAAGTGGAGGAACTATTTCACCCAAGCTTCAAGACCTGAGCTGGGAATTTTGGGAACAACAATAACAAACTACATGAAGAACCTGACTGAAAACTATGATGTCGTCGTCTGCGGCGGCGGCCTTGCTGGATTCTGTGCTGCAATTGCCGCGGCTCGCAACGGGGCAAAGACTTGCCTTGTCCATAACCGCCCTGTCCTTGGTGGTAACAGCTCTTCCGAGATCGGAGTTACTCCTCACGGCGCGGCGGCCTTTCACGCTTATGCCCGTGAGACTGGCATCCTGTCGGAGGCTTTGATTGAAGAGCGCGCCCGCAACCATGCCGAGATTTACGAGAACGGCTGGACCAACAGCGTGTGGGACATCGTTCTCTACGACATGGTCCAGGCAACACCCGGACTTACACTGCATCTTAACACCGACATTCGCGGAGTGGATAAGCAAGACGACCGCAACATAGCCGCCATTCTTGCTGTAGTGCAAAACGCCGAGACGGAGTTGCGCATTGAGGGACGCACTTTTATCGACTGCACCGGGGACGGCATCGTGGCGGATGCGGCCGGCTGTCAGTGGCGCATGGGTTCGGAGGGGCGTGACGAATTTAACGAGCCCCACGCCCCGATGAAGGCCAGCGCGGACACGATGGGTAACTCCATTCATTTTCTATGTCGTGACACGGGCAGGCCCGCGCCTTTTACTCCGCCGGACTGGGCGGTGAAACACGAGGACGCCTCCTATTTCTATAGCCAGGGACGTTTGCCCAAGGACGTGCGCGGGGGGTTCTGGTGGATCGAGATCGGCGTGCCCTACCACACCATCTACGACGCGGAAACAATAAGACACGAACTTACCCGGCACGCGCTGGGTGTCTGGGATTGGATGAAGAACAAAGATCCCAAGACCAAGGACAAGGTCGCCAACTACGCGCTCGACTGGATCGGACAAGTTCCCGGCAAGCGTGAGAGCCGGCGCGTCATGGGACGCTATCTCATGACTGAGCACGATATTCTTAACAAGACTGTGTTCCCGGACGAGATTGCATTCGGCGGTTGGTTTGTGGACCTTCATACTCCCGGCGGCTTGCTCGCGAAAAGCTCCGAGCCATCCGCGGCGGCAGGCGGACACGAGGACGAGTACGATACCTTTAGCGATTACTCCGCAATGTCATATTGCGGACCCTACGGCGTGCCGCTGCGCATTCTGCTCGCGAAGGATTGCGACAATCTCATGATGGCAGGCCGCAACGTCAGCGTCACCCACGCGGCCCTTGGCACCGTGCGCGTCATGGGCACGACCGCGCTCATGGGCGAAGCTGCCGGCATCGCGGCGGCAATCGGTCTAGCGAAAGGCCATGACTTTGATCAAATCGTTGCCGAAGACATTGGCGACATACAACAGCGCCTGCTCGCAAATGGATGTTTCCTGCCCAACTATTCAAATCAACAGTTAAATGACCTGGCAAGAAGCGCGCAGCTAACCGCGAGCAGCGATGCTCCCGTACACGGCGTGGCTCCCGAAACTCCGGGTTGTCATGAAGGGCTGGCGATCTGGAAGGATCAACCGCAATACGGCATCGAGCGACTGGAGACTCGCCGAAGCCAGCTCATAGCTACAAGCGGTGGCCGCATTGAAAGCATCGAGCTGTGTCTGACAAATGACTCCGAGACAGATCAAACGCTGGAAGTCCAACTCTATGCCGTGGATCATATCTGGGATTATCGTGCCGAACCGGGAGAGCCGCTTGCAAAGAGTGCGCTAACGGTTCCTCCCGGTTCTCAAGTGTGGGTGGCGTGGGAATTAGGTCTCGACTTACCGGGCTCGATAAAGCCCGGCAGTTACCTCCGCATCGACACGCTGCCGAACAAGCAAGTCCAATGGCATGCCGCCCGAAAGGTCATTCCCGGCCACATGGCTTCCTATGCCATCTCGCCAAACCGGATGCGCCGCTTTGGAAACGGACACACATTGGCCTATCGTATCACGCCGGCTCAGAAACCATTCACTTCGTGTCAGGTATTGACCGGTGTCACCCGGCCACATCGCGCGACAAACCTCTGGGTGTCTGATCCTGCTCAACCCCTTCCGCAGTGGATCGAACTAACCTGGCCAAAAGCTCAAAGCATTAGGACGGTGCAGTTGGTGTTTCCGGGTCACTTGATCCGTGAATACCACGCCTATGCGCCTTTCTATCGTGATGCACAATGCCCCCGCGATTACGCGCTGGAAGCATTTGTCGATGGACAATGGTCGCGCGTCGCAGAGGTGCGCGACAATTATCAACGCCTCCGGCCACACGTTCTGCCAACAGGCGTCACAACATCGCGACTCCGGCTCGTGATCTCCGCGACCAACGGCGATCCATCGGCAGCGCTCTACGAAATCCGCTGTTATTGAGCCTCACTACCGCTGCCAGCCCGAAAGCCAGCCGCCAAGTTCCTATGCCCCTTCGATTCCTTTTAAGTCTCCTGGTCCTGTCAGCCAGTCTGTCCATCAAGACCTTCGCTGCCCAGGTGCCATCCGACAGCCTTGCCTTGTGGTATGACAGCCCGGCAAAGGACTGGCTCGAAGCTCTTCCCGTCGGCAACGGCAGCCTCGGTGGAATGATCTTTGGCGGAGTCGCGAAGGAGCAGATCCAGTTCAACGAACAAACCTTGTGGACCGGCGATGAGATTAAAATGGGGAACTATCAACCGTTCGGCGATCTTTTCCTCGAATTCGCGGAGGCGGCTCCCACCGATTACCGCCGGGAGCTGAGTCTTGACGACGCCGTCCATCGGGTCAGTTATACAGTAAACGGAGTGAAGTATCTGCGCGAAGTGTTTTCAAGTTACCCCGATCAAGTCATGGTGATCCGGCTAACTGCCGACAAGCCGGGTTCCATTAATGGAATTGTCCGGCTCACCGACGCCCACAAAGCGGTCGTCGCAGCCGCCGGCAACAAGATTACTTCCAGTGGCAAGCTCGAGAACGGTCTCGTTTACGAAGCCCAGGTCCTTGTCCTGAACGAGCAGGGACAGGCCCAGGCAAGCGGGGGAACGATTGGCATCACCAAGGCTGACAGTGTAACCATCCTGCTTGCAGCCGGAACCTCGTTCTTCAACAGTCCGGAGAAGGGATGGCGGGGGGAGCTTCCGTCGAAGAAGCTCCTTCAGCGTCTTGATGCCGCCTCGAAGAAATCCTATGACCAACTTAAGACCGCTCACATCGCGGATTACCGGCAGCTTTATGCCAGGGTGCAGTTGGAGCTTCCTCCATCGCGCGCGGAGTTGCCGACGGACGCACGCCTGGCCGCCTATGTGAAAGATGGCAAGGATCCGGGATTCGAGGCCTTGTTTTTCCAATATGGACGCTACCTGCTCATCGGCAGCTCGCGCCCCGGCGGATTGCCCGCAAATCTTCAGGGCATCTGGAACAAGGACATGAAGCCCGCGTGGTATTCCGGCTATACCACCAACATCAATGTCGAGATGAACTACTGGCTGGCCGAGCCCACCAACCTCGCCGAGTGCCACGAGCCGTTTTTCGACTGGCTCCACAACCTCGCGACCGTCCGCAAGAAGAACGACCAGCCCGCCATCGCCGCCAAACGCGGATGGATCGCCTATAGCACGAACAACCCAATGGGCGGCAACTCGACGTGGGGCATCCACCGTCCCGGCAGCGCTTGGATGACCCAGCACCTATGGACGCATTATGAATTCAGCGGCGACAAAGAGTTTCTAAAGACCCGCGCCTATCCCGCGTTGAAGGAGTTGGTGGAATACTGGGAGGACTATCTCGTGGAAGGCCCCGGCGGAAAGCTGATCACGCCCACAGGCTGGTCGCCGGAGCACGGACCGGTGAAGAAGGGCGACAAGATCGTGATTGTGGAAGGCGACCGCTCGCCCCAGCCCGGCGCATCCTACGATCAACAAATCGTGTGGGATCTATTCACCAATTACATCGAGGCCTCCGAGGCGCTCGGCATTGATGCCGATTACCGGAACAAGGTGGTTGCGATGCGCGCCAGGCTGTTGGGACCTAAGATCGGAAAATGGGGCCAGCTTCAGGAATGGATGGACGATGTGGATGATCCAAAGGACACACACCGCCACACCTCGCATCTTTTCGCCGTGCATCCGGGGAGGCAGATCAATCCGGTCACCACACCGGCTCTGGCCAAGGCGGCGATCGTTTCGCTGAACGCGCGCGGAGATGGCGGCACCGGCTGGAGCAAGGCGTGGAAGATCAATTTCTGGGCCCGGCTTGCGGACGGCAACCACGCCCACACGATTCTCCGCGACCTGCTGAGCCCCGTGGGCAGTGGCAAACTGGGCGGCAGATACCGGGGCGGCGTTTACCCGAATCTCTTTGACGGCCATCCGCCTTTCCAGATCGACGGCAACTTTGGAGCCACGGCAGGCATTGCCGAAATGCTTCTCCAGAGCCATGTCCGCGAGCAGGGCGTGTATATGATCGAGCTGCTTCCGGCATTGCCCGATGCGTGGCCGTCCGGGAAAGTCACCGGCCTTCGCGCGCGCGGCGGATTTACTGTCGATATGGAATGGAAAGGCGGGAAACTGGTAACAGCGTCCATCAAATCACTTAACGGCAGCCCATCTGCCGTGCGGTATGGCGATGTAACCAGAAAGATGAACATTGCCAAAGGGGAAACCGGGCAATGGAAGTAGCTCCAGCCTTCAAACGAAAGGATCAGTCCGCAAGGAGAGTTGGGTCATTCCTAAGATTCGTTGTCATTCCTCTGTTGGTTCTCGCGGCAAGTTTGCACGCGGCGGATGAAACTCAACCGCAGCGAGTCTATCGCATCATGCCTGTGGGCGACTCGATCACCGCCGGTGGAAGCACCTTTTCCGTCTATCGCTATCCGCTTTGGGAGAAACTTCACGCGGCGGGTTATTTGATGGAGTATGTCGGCTCGCAGAAGAGCGAGTCGCGGGTAGGGACGATCGAGCATGAGGGTTATGGCGGCAAGAACATCGAGTTCCTTGCGGAGACAGTGCCAGCGCACTTTGCGAAGCAACCTGCCGACATTGTCCTGATCCACGCCGGGCATAACCATGACGTTCAGGAGAAGCCCATACCAGGCATCGTGGCGGCAACGGAGAGTCTTATCGCTTCCTTCAGGAAAACAAATCCAAAGGTGATTGTGTTACTCGCGCAGGTCGTTACGAGCGGCAAGCTGCCCAAGTATTCCTACATTCCCGAGCTTAACCGCGAACTGGAAAAGTTGGCCGCGCGGTTGAACAACCCCACGCAACCAGTTGTTCTCGTGGGTCAAGCGAGCGGCTTCGATTGGACGAAGGATACCATCGCCGACAAAGTGCATCCCAACGCGCTGGGCGCTGACAAGATGGCGGGGCGATGGCTCGAAGCGCTGACTAAGCTGATGGAGAAGCCGCCGGCAAGTTATTCTCCGAAGCTTGTGACCTACAAGCAGGCCGGGGAAACCAAACTAACTCTTCATGTCTTTAACCCAGGGGCCGGTTCGTCCGCCAAACCTGCGATTGTGTTCTTCTTCGGAGGCGGTTGGAAGGTGGGGACGCCTGTCCAGTTCTATCACGAGTGCGCGCACTTTGCCGCGAAGGGCATGGTTGCAATCAGCGCCGACTACCGGATTGCTTCAGTGAACAAGACGACACCCTTTGAGAGTGTCGCCGATGCCAGGTCGGCGATTCGCTACGTCCGGCAGCACGCCGCCGAACTGGGAATCGACCCGCATCGAATCGTGGCGGCTGGCGCCTCCGCCGGAGGTCAACTGGCCGCGGCGACCGGAACACTAAAAGGACTGGATGAGCCGGGCGAGAATCAAAGCATCAGTTCCAGGCCCGACGCCATGATGCTTTGGTATCCGGTGATTGACAACAGCCCCGCAGGTTACGGCGATGCAACCGTCAAGGACCGTTACATGGAAATCTCTCCGCTGCATAACATCACCTCCCTGACACCGCCGGCAATCATCTTTCTAGGAACCAAGGACTCTTATGTGCCTGTTGCGACAGCCAATGACTTTAAGGCCCGGATGGAAAAAGCGGGCGTTCGTTGTGACCTTATGTTGCTCGAAGGAGCGGGGCACCCGATCTACGAATACCGCAAAGGCGCATCGCCGTTGCGGGAACGCATCCTTGATGCTGCGGATGAGTTTCTAGTATCAATCAAGTTCCTCCCAGCGAAGTAATGAGCCTCCCCTTCAGATTGACTGACTTATGCGATTGAAACCCTTTCTGTCTTTTACTGTCTCATTCACGATTGCTTTGCTGCTTGCCAGCTCACAATGCGTGCTTCGAGCGGCTGATGAAGCGCAGCGCGCGCCGACCATCGAAACTTTGGTGCCGACCAAAGCCGAGCGAGACGCGCGGCTGACTTGGTGGCGTGAGGCGCGGTTCGGGATGTTCGTGCATTGGGGTGTTTCGTCCTATCTCGGCGGTGCCTGGCAGGGCCAGCATTACGGGGGTTACGCCGAGCACATCCAGCGGGCACGAAAAATTCCCATGGCGGTCTATCGCAAGGAAGTCGTGGAGAAGTTCAACCCGACGGAGTTCAACGCGGACGAATGGGTCCGCCTCGCGAAGGAGGCGGGCATGGGTTACTTCGTCATTACCGCCAAGCATCACGACGGCTTTGCGATGTATGATTCCAAGGTCAGTGATTACAACGTCGTCAAGGCCACGCCCTTCGCGCGCGATCCGATGAAGGAGCTTGCCGCTGCCTGCCGTAAATACGGGATCAAGTTTGGTTTCTACTATTCGCACGCCTTCGACTGGGGCGAGGAGAACGCGCCCGGCAACGACTGGGATTGGCAGAATCCCGGCGGCGACCGATTGCTGCACGGGGCGAACTGGTGGGAGAAATATCCCGAGTTCCTGCCCAAGGCGCGGAAGTATGTGGACGAGAAATCCATTCCGCAGATTCTCGAACTCATCCGCAACTACAACCCGGACATCCTCTGGTTCGACACACCGCACAAGCTGCCGCCGGAGGAAAACCTGCGCATCATGGCCGCTGTGCGGAAGGCCAACCCCAACATCGCGGTCAACGGCCGCATTTTTTCCAGCGGCTGGACCGAACTGACGCCGCTCACGGACTATCGCAACACCGCCGACAAGCCCGCCGAGTTCCCGCCCAACGACGGCGATTGGGAAGGCATCCCGACCACGAACGAATCCTATGGCTACAACGCGGGCGACAACTCGCACAAGCCGCCGGCTCACTTCATCCGTCTGCTTGCAAAAGCGTCGGCACGCGGCGGCAACATTCTTATGAACATCGGACCCATGGGCACGGGCAAAGTGGACCCGAAGGACATCGCAATCCTGCAAGGCATCGGCGAGTGGTGGCGGGTCAACGGGGAATCCATCCGCGGCACAACGCGCACGCCGCTCCCGGTCCAGGCCTGGGGCGAATCCACGCGCAAGGTGAACACGCTCTATCTTCATGTCTTTGAGTGGCCTCATGACGGCAAGCTGGTCGTGGGTGGATTGAAGACGGACGTGAAGAGTGCGCGGCTACTCGGCGAGGACTCGATGAAGATTACTGTTTCACGGCTCAATCCGCTCGATGTTCTTCTCACCGGACTGCCTGCCACTGCGCCGAATGCGGCGGATTCCGTCATCCAGATCGACTGCGCCGGCGAACCGCAGGCTGACCCGGCGCGGTTGCTCTCGACGGCCTTTGGAGCCGACACGCTTCGCGCTTTCGACGCAAAGCTGGAAGGCAAGCTCCAGTTCGGAGCTGGCAAGAGCAGCGATGCGTGCGTGAAGAACTGGACGCATAAGGACGATGCAGTCGTCTGGCCGGTGCGCTTGAACGAGAAGGCAACCTTCGAGGTGTCGATCGCCTACGATACCGTGAGCGATTCCGGCGGGAAAAAGGTTGTTGCCGGTGACGCGGGCAATGAGTTGCAGGATCAACGTGCGACCGCAGGCAGTTACAAGCTGGTCGTGGGCGATCAGACGCTTCACGTAACAGTCAAAGCGAAGAAGAGTGTCACAGAGTCACTCGGCCGCATTACCGTCGGCCCAGGCAAGTTTGAAATCCGCATCCAACCAGAAGAGATCAAGGGAGCGGAACTCATGCGCCTGCGCCAAATTCTTTTGAAACCCATCCAACCATGACAACAAGACAGTTTGTGAAAGCGATTATTGTCGCCGCAACTACAACGATATCGGCGGCTGCTTTTGCCGGACAACTTACAAACCCGGAGATTGAGAAGCGCATCGATGACCTGCTCGGCAGGATGACCGTGGAGGAAAAGCTGGTTCAACTTGCATCAGCCTATCCTAACTCCAACGCGCGGCTCGGGATCCCGCAGTTACAATCCGGCGAGGCGCTGCACGGCGTCTGCCTGCCGGGCGGAACGAGCTATCCGCAGTCGATCGGACTTGGTGCGACATGGGATCCGGACCTCGTCGGGTGGATTGGCGTGGCGATTGGCAGGGAAGGCCGCGCGCTCGGGATGCATCAGTGCTTTGCCCCCATGCTGGGACTCGCGCGCGATCCGCGCTGGGGACGCGTCGAGGAGTCCTATGGCGAAGACGCCTGGCATGTTTCACGGATGGCTGTGGCCTACATCAACGGCGTTCAAGGCAAAGGAGCCGATCGCTTTGGCAAGGACCACATGATCTGCACTCCGAAGCATTTTGCCGCCGACGGTGACTCGATGCGCGGAGGCAATGCGGAGGCCGTCGAAATCTCGGAACAGACTTTGCGCGAGACGGCACTTATTCCTTTTGAAGCGGCGGTCAAGGAAGCCCGTACAGGATCGATCATGCCGGCCCACCACGCACTCAACCGAATACCTTGTCACGTCAACAAATGGCTGCTCCAGGATGTGCTGCGCAAAGAGTGGGGCTTTGACGGCTTTATTACTTCCGACTTCGCAGACATAGCCAAGAACTACAACTATGATGTGGCATCGGGTCACTATATCGCCAGGTCATTTGAAGAAGCCGGCGCCATGTCGCTTGTTGCTGGAGTTGATATGGAGTTGATGGGCACGGTTCCCTGGGATGCACCGAGGCGGACTTATGGTGCGCAAATGGTCGAGGGCGTCAAAGCGGGCAGGATTCCAGTCGAAGCGGTTGACATCGCGGTAAGAAACGTATTGCGCGCGAAGTTTCAGCTGGGGCTTTTCGACGGAACCCCCGCAAGCACAGAGGAGGCACCTAAGAGCGTGGATGGCCTGAAGGAAAACAGCGAGGCATTTGATCCATGGGCGGAAGCTGTTCGGAAAGGCTCGCCCACCGGCATGCCGATGAAGCCGAGGCCGGATGCGCGCCAGATAGTTGAGTCCAAGGAGCACCAGGCGCTCGCACTGGAAGCAGCGCAGAAGGCAATTGTCTTGTTGAAGAACGACGGCGGCCTTCTGCCGCTCGACAAAGCGAAGCTAAGGAAGATTGCAGTAATCGGTCCAAACGCGAATGAAGCAGTGCTTGGCGGTTACACTGGCAAGCCCCGCTATACCGTGAACATCTTGGAAGGCATCAAGAAACTTGTCGGAGACAAAGTTGAAGTCGGTTACGCGAAAGGTTGCAGCCTGCTGAAGTCGAAGGAAGACAACATAGCGGCCGCAGTCGAGCTGGCGAAGAACTCGGAGGTGAGTGTTGTCGTGGTCGGCACGGCGCGTTCAACGATGGGGGAGAACCTCGACCGCGCGGATCTCGATCTTACAGGCTCACAACAGGAACTGGTGGAGGCGATCCAAGCAACCGGCAAGCCGGTGGTGGTGGTTCTTGTCAACGGCGGTGCGCTGGCCATTCCGTGGCTCCAGGAGCATGTCCCGGCGATCATCGAAGGCTGGTATGGCGGGCAGGAAGCGGGCACGGCAATCGCTCAGGTGCTTTTCGGCGAAGTAAATCCCGGCGGCAAACTTCCCGTCACTTTTCCCTATATGACCGGGATGGTTCCCTGCTACTACAACAGCCTTCCACCCGGCGGCCCCCAGAAGTACATCGAAGGCCAGTTTCGTGTCCTTTATCCGTTCGGACACGGGTTGACTTACACCAAATTCGAGTTCGACAAGCCCAAGTTAAGCGCGGAGCAGATGCCGGCAAATGACACCGCTACTCTTACCGTGAAGGTGACGAACACCGGGCAGCGTGCCGGGGATGAGGTTGTGCAGCTTTATTTGAAACGACGATATGCTTCTACAGTCAGGCCAGTTGAACAACTGATAGGATTCCAGCGAATCACCCTCCAGCCGGGCGAAAGCCGCGAGGTGTCGCTGCCGGTCGGATTCATGCAGCTTAGATCCTGGCTTGGCGGAAAGTGGATCGTCGAACCGGGTGAGTTCACTTTGATGGCCGGGCCTGACTCAGCGCATGGTCAGGAAGTCGTTCTAACCGTCCAATGACTATTCCCATGCCTAAGTTCGCAAAACTCTTACAGTGCTGCCTGGCACTTGGCGCGTCCTTTATTTTGGTGACGAAATGCTTTGCCCAAGACACGGAGCCGGAGGAGAAGGCACCGGCCAATGAAACTACGGAATCCGTCGAAGCAAGGCTGGATGGCAGGACGGCCGCTGAGCGCGGCACAGCGCTGATGCGCTATGTGGCCTCTCTGCGTCCGAAGGCCGGAGATGAACTTACCCCAAAAGCCTCCGCGCCCTGCTATGCGGCGAAGCTGATGCTGAACACCGATGCCGCTTATGCGCTGGAGATGCTGGACAAATCGGCGGGTTACCAGATCGCCAAATGCAAGAGCCGGCATGCCGAGCAACAGAAGTACAATGCCGCCGCTGACAAGAGCCAGTTAAAGAAGCCGGGGGCGGCGCTCGATCCGTTCGACAAGGTGGGGCTTGTCAACGCCTACTTCCTTTGCAAGGACAAGATTCCAAAGCCAACCGCGCTTAAGATTCGCGATTATGTGGCGCTCTGGGGTGACCACAAGCAGTTGACCGGCTATGCGCGGGGCGCATGGAATTACAAGCTCATGATGGATGGCGCCGGCTATCTCGCTGCGGAAGAGTGGCCGGAGCTTGTGGACCGCGAGGGACTTAATGCCAGTCAGATCAAGGAAGCGACAAAGCAGCGGCTGCTAAGCGGCTTTCAAGAGATAACTACGAAGAACTTCACCGAATACGGCGCGACGATTTACCTTGCCGTGAATCTTTCGGCCATTCGTATGGTCGCCGAGTTTGCGCGCGACGCCGAATTGCGGAAGAAGGCGGCGCTGACGCTCGATGTGATCATGCTGGACATTGCCTGCACGTGGAACCAGGGCTACAACACCGGCTCCGCCTCGCGCGCGAAGTATTGGGCATCGACCGACACCGGCCCGGACAGCATGGCTTCGACAGCCGCCGCGGCGTGGGTTTTTTTCGGCGGGAAACGCCCGATCTCCGGACGTGGCACGGGCTGGATCCATTCCTTCTGGATGGCAACACTGGGCAGTTACAAGGTGCCGGAAATCATTGTGAACATCGCGCAGGACAGGTCAAAGCCCTTTGTCACCCGATCGACCGTGCCCGCGATGGGCGACAAAGAGGTTTGCCGGATCACTTATCACACTCCGAGTTACAGCGTGTGCAGCCAATGGGATCGGGGCATGAGTCCCACGGATGGGATGTACAAGGAGGCGCGCCGGAACATGCTGAAGTGGCTTTCGGACAAACGCTCCTCGACCTTTGCCGTTTGCATGGAGAATCCCGCCCGGCCTTATGCGCTGGCGGAGAACAGGGCCAACGCCCTTGGCTATGGAGAAAACGCCTTCAGCCAGTACATGCAGGATGAGGGAACTCTATTGGGGCTTTATGACGTGCCGGACAAAGTGCAGGTGCGCAACCATGTCTTTGACTATCCCTATCGCAAACTCTATGCGCCGTTCCCAACGAGCGGCAGCATCGTGAAGCGGATGGAAAAAGACGGCTGGGTGTTCTGCCATGCCGGCTCGATGTTCTTTGCGTTCCATTCGGTGAAGCCCTACACATGGGGAAACAAACCCTGGAGCGGCAATGACATGCTCTGGGTCGATGCCCGGCGGAACGGCTGGATTCTTGAGACATCGGAACTCAACCCTTTCGCCGGAGGCGGCGTCGATGCGGAGTTGAACCGCTTCGCCTCGGCCGTGCTGTCAAAGACGAAGGTCGATGCCTCCGGACTTGAAGCGACACCACCCAGACTGAGCTACAAGAACCTTGCGGGACGGACGATGGAGTTTGAGTGGCGACCTCACGGCCAGCCGTCCGCGGGCCAGACGAAGATTGATGGAAAAGCCATCGACTACAAGTCATGGCCGCTCTTTGACAACCCGTGGGTCCACCAGGATGTCAACAGCCCGATTCTTACTTTGAAACACGACAACCACATCGTGACTTACGACTTCAACAAGTGGACACGAACCGAACAAACAGTGAGATAAAGATGCCGCCGATAACCTCAAACTCCAGACTTATGAAAACAAACCTCCTTGCCATATTTGCCATGACTGCATCCATCGCCTCCGGCCTGAATGCTCAAGACCAAACCGAAGGCGTAACTCAATTCGACGGAAATGCGGCACCGCCTGAAGCAGCTTTGAAGCTGTGGTATCGCCAGCCGGCAAAAGACTGGAATGAGGCGCTGCCCATCGGCAATGGCCTCCTTGGAGCAATGGTATTCGGAACATGGCCGGAGGAGCATATCCAATTTAACGAATACACTGTTTGGACCGGCAAGCCGCACTCCTATGCTCATCCCGGCGCTGTCAAAGTCCTGCCAGAACTACGAAAGCTCTTGTGGGAGGGCAGGCAACGTGACGCAGAGCAACTGGCGCAGCAGGAATTCATGAGCATCCCGCTGGGTCAGAAGGCTTATCAACCCTGCGGAGATCTGTTCATTGAACAACCCGGAACCGCACAGGCAACAGGCTACCGCAGGTGGCTCGACCTCGACACCGCAACCTCTGTCTCGGAATACAAAGTGGATGGCGTGACCTATCGGCGCGAGGCACTCGCATCCCATCCTGACCGGGTGATTGCGATTTATCTCACTGCCGACAAACCCGGAAAGTTGAATGTGAAGTTGCGGCTTGGGAGTGCGCACAAGCAATCCTCCGTGAAGGTGGAAGGCCACGCACTGGTGCTGGAAGGCCAGGTGGAACAGGATGGGATCAAGTTCAAGAGTATCGCAGATGTACTGACCGATGGCGGAAAACTAACCACGGAAGAGAACAGTCTCCGGATCACCGATGCAAACAGCGTTCTCATTCGCCTGGTCGCTGCATCAAACTTCAAGAACTTCCGCGACATTACCGCCGATCCAGCCAGCCGCTGTGCCGACTTGTTGAAACAATCGGCAGGAAAGTCATGGAAGCAGTTGCTGTCCACCCATACTGCCGACCATCAAAAACTCTTTGGCCGCGTAAAGCTGGACGTCGGAACGAGCGCCGAGGCCGATAAACCAACAGATGAACGGATTGCCGGCTTTGCCGCTGGTAACGATCCTCAACTCGCAACGCTGACATTTCAGTACGGGCGTTATCTCTTGATTGCCTGCAGCAGGCCCGGCGGGCAACCGGCCACCTTGCAGGGTATTTGGAATCCATTGCTGCGCCCGCCGTGGGACAGCAAGTACACCTGCAACATCAACACCCAAATGAACTACTGGCCGGCAGAGCCGGGCAATCTCCCGGAGTGCGGAATGCCTTTGTATGATGCGCTGGATGAACTTGTCGTGTCGGGCAGGGAAACGGCGAAGGAACATTATGGCGCACCCGGTTGGGTGTTGCATCATAACTTCGATCTCTGGCGCGGAACCGCCCCCATCAATGCTTCGAACCATGGCATCTGGCCAACAGGCGGCGCATGGTTGAGTCAGCAGATGTGGGAACACTTTCTTTTTAGCCAGGACAAAGAGTTTCTCCGCAAACGTGCTTATCCCGTGATGAAAGAGTCAGCTCTCTTCTTTGCCAATTACCTTTCGGAGGATCCCAACACCAAGATGCTTGTCAGCGGCCCGTCCAACTCTCCCGAACAAGGTGGTTTGGTGATGGGGCCGACCATGGATCACCAGATTATTCGCTGCCTGTTCCAAGCCTGCGTCGAGGCGGCGCACACGCTGGGAACAGACAAGGAGTTTGCCGCGAAGTTGAGCGCGCTTCGTTTGCGCATAGCACCGAACCTCGTCGGCAAACATGGACAGTTACAGGAGTGGCTTGTTGACAAAGACGATCCCAATAACAAACACCGCCATGTTTCGCATCTCTGGGGTGTTTATCCCGGAACGGATATTACATGGCAGGACGAGAAATTCTTCAACGCAGCCCGTCAGTCTCTCATCTTCCGGGGCGATGAAGCCACGGGTTGGAGCATGGGTTGGAAGGTGAACCTTTGGGCGCGGTTCCTCGATGGCGATCATGCCTACGTCATCCTCCGAAATCTGCTGAAGCCCAGCATTGGCAAGGAGACGATGAAGAGCGGTGGCGGCATGTATCCGAACTTGTTCGATGCGCACCCGCCATTCCAAATCGACGGCAATTTTGGCGCGGCCTCTGGAATCGCTGAGATGTTTGTCCAGTCTCATATCCGGACCAAGGATGGTGGGTTCTTGATTCACCTTCTTCCAGCCGTGCCCAAGGTGTGGGCGACGGGTAGCATTTCAGGTGTGCGCGCACGCGGGAATGTAACTGTCGATCTCGCATGGAAGGATGGGAAACTGACTCAAGCGAGGCTTGTGTCCGGGCAGGCCGGGCAACTTCACGTGCGCCTGGGAGATCGGACGACAATTATCAATGCAAAGCCCGGACAAGTCATCCTGCTTGATGCCGGACTCAAAACGTCGGGTTAGTGGGTTTGAACCCTGCCTCGCATTTGAGTTATTTGAAGAAGGTTAGAAACACATGAGACGCTGCTGGACAAAACATGAACCATCTGTGTGCAACGCTGCCGAACCGATAGAAGTTTCCCAATGAAGATGTTGAATTCGCACCGGATCACTGCGGCTCTTTGTTTTCTCACCGTCTTTTTTACCGGCGGCTTTGTTCGATCTGAGGACAGCGTAAAGGAAGAGCACTCGGGCATCGGCATTCCAACAGGCGCTGCGAAGGCCGCGGCAAAACATACGCAGCATCCCGATGCGCAATGGTTTCCCGGCGCCGGGTTCGGCCTTTTCCTTCACTGGGGGATCTGCACGGTGAAGGAGCTGAACATCTCGTGGTCGATGATTCCGGGGCGCGCGCTCGGCAAGGAACGAATCAGCGATGCGGCGGAGCTGGAGCGGATCATTCGCGAACAAGATTACAACCTCAACGGCAGGAAACCCGAGATCACGCCCAACGAATACTGGGCGCTGGCGAAGGAGTTCAACCCGCAGAAATACGACCCGGAGAAATGGTGCAAGGCCGCGAAGGAAGCGGGCTTCACCTATATCGTTCTTACGACGCGGCACCATGACGGCTTCTCGATGTGGCCGAGCGATGCGGATGATTTCAGCACAAAGAACTTCATGGGCGGGCGCGATCTGGTGAAACCGTTCGTCGAGGCCTGCCGCAAATACGGACTGAAGGCAGGCCTCTATTACTCGCCGCCGAACTGGTATTTCGAGCGCGCATGGAAAAACTTCCTGTATCACAAGGCGAACAAGTTGAACCCGGGGTTGCCCGAGCTTGACGCGGATCTCAAGCCGAGGAAGGACAAGCCCGGGCCGCCCGCCGATTCCGCCGCGCGTTACGACGCGCTTGTTCGCAAGCAGGTCACCGAGCTTCTCACGCGTTACGGCAAGATCGACCTCATCTGGTTCGACGGCGTCCAGCCGACTCCGAACGGGAAAAAGTGCATCACCGCCGAGGAGATCCGGAAGTTGCAGCCCGGCATCCTCATCAACCCGCGTCTTCACGGCACGGGCGATTTCATCACCTACGAGCGCGAACTCACGACGAACAAAATCGCGACGACTTGGGCGGAGTTCTGCAACACATGGGCGACCTTGTGGCCGTATCAAAACGGAGGGTTCCGCTCGAACGGCTTCGCGCTCGGGCAGCTCGCACGCTCGCGCGCGCTCGGAATCAATTGCCTGCTCGGAATCGGCCCCGACGCACAGGGCGAATTTCACCCCGACGTTTACAAAAACATGGCGATTCTCTCGGATTGGATGAAAAAGAACGGCGAGGCTGTTCACGCCGTCAAGCCTCTGCCTGCGGGCGAATCCTCCAATGTCCCGGCCACCGCACTCGGATCGAGGCGCTTTCTTTTCGCGTGTCCCGAGTTCACGAAGAAGGACGGCAAGCCGGGCATGTTCGAGAGCGAAATGATGCCTCCAGGCGACGTGACACTGACACTCAAAGGTGTTCAGGGAAAACCGGTGTCAGTCAAACTCCTTGGCGACGGTGCCGCCATTCCATTCGATTACGCCAGCGCGACGGTCACGGTTCGATTGCCCGCAGCGCGCCGGACCCGTCTGACTGATGTTGTTCAGATCGATCTTGCAGCCCGACCACCTTCTAATCCTTGAGTCTATGTGGGTGAGAGATGCAAGTGCAGCAAACCACTTGAACCCGAGGTTGACAATTGTGAACCGCCGGTCGGATAGTTCGTTAGAAGAGGCAAGACATGAAAACAATTCTCGTTCCCGTTGATTTCTCTGACGTTACATCTGCGCTGATCGAATCCGCCAAGACATTCGCCAGGGCATTTGGCAGCCACATCATTCTAATAAACGTGATGCCCGTCCCCAACATGGCGATTTCCGGGTCTGAACTCTCGGAGCCATTTGTGAGGGAAGTTAGAGGCGACTATGAGTCGCTGAACGAACTGAACGAAGCGCTGCTAAGTGCTGGAGTAAAAGTCTCGCTGGAGCAGCACGAGGGTGATCCTGTTGGATTGATCCTCAAGCAAGCCAGGGATCACAAGGTTGACATGATCATCATGGGCTCGCATGGACATGGAGCCATCTACAACCTGCTCGTTGGCAGCGTGACTCAAGGTGTTCTGAAATCAGCGAACATCCCGGTGCTCGTTATTCCAAGCCAGATTACAGCGTAATCTTCCTCAAGAACTGCCCCGCGCTATCGGGACAAGCTGAAGGCTACTTCTTGAAGCTTTCGAGCTTTTCAATAAATGCAGCCGGGCCGCCCTTCACATAACCGACCTGTTTTCCGAGTTCCTTGCCATCCTTGTCGATCAGAAGAAAAGTCGGGTATCCGCGCACGCCGTATTGATCCTTGAGCGCTTTGTTTTGGGATTTCAATTCTTCGGACTGCTCTTTGGAATGTGGAAAATCAACCTCGAGCAGCACAAGATTCTTTGCCGCGTAATCGCTGAACTCTTTGGTGTCGAGTGAGTCCTTCTTCATCCTGATGCACCAGCCACACCAGTCGGAGCCTGTAAAGTCGATGAGGATTGGTCTGTTCTGGGCCCTAGCCTGTTCGATGGCTTTCGCCTTGTCTGTGAGCCACTGGGTTTCCTGCGCAAGGCCGGTGGAAGCAAGCAGAGCAACCATTGCCGCACAAATGAATTTGTTCTTAGATGTGAGTTTCATGGCTTGAAACTACAGCGCCGAATTCATGATGTCCAACTCGTAGAAAGTCGATCATGGGTTACTTTGCAAGCCAGCGTATTTTGCGGATGCGCGCAACGGAGTTATGTTGCCACATGAAGAAGGGGTTGATCTCAAGCGCGCTTTTCGTCCTGCTTCTGGGGTCGTGCAACTCACAGACCGAGGGCGATTACTCCATGGCGCGCAAACAAATGGTCGAAGAGCAACTCGCGGCTCCTGGCAGGGACATCAAGGATGACCGCGTGCTGGAGGCGATGAGAACAGTTCCGCGGCACGAGTTCGTCCCGGAACATCTTCGGAAGTACGCTTACGTGGATGCGCCCATCCACATCGGCTACGAGCAGACAATCTCGCAACCATTCATTGTGGCGTTTATGACCGAGCAACTACATCCGCAGCCAACCGATCGTGTGTTGGAGATCGGCACCGGATCGGGTTATCAGGCTGCGGTTCTCTCGCGTCTGGTCGCGCAGGTTTACACAATCGAAATCATAGAACCTCTGGCAAGACGTGCGGCAGGGGATTTGAAACGGCTGGGTTACGATAACGTCAAGGTTCTTTGCGGCGATGGTTACAAGGGCTGGCCTGAGCACGCGCCGTTCGATGCCATCATCGTGACCTGCGCGCCTAATGAGGTGCCAAAGCCGCTTGTCGATCAGTTAAAAGACGGCGGGCGTATGATCATCCCCGTCGGGCCATTGGGCATTCAAGAACTCTGTCTCCTGCATAAACGTGGAACGAAGATCGAGAAGCAGGCGGTATTGCCTGTGCGCTTTGTTCCCATGACCAGGAAGCAGGATTCGAGATGAACCAAACAGGTAAAATGGAGGGTGGTGGAAGGCTTTTTCATCCTCAGTAACAGCGCAGCCGTTGACATTCGGCAGAGCGGGCCGACTTTTATTTAGCTCCAGCGAATCCCCGAACACTTCCGGGCAGAAATCGTTGGAGCGTTTTCTTTTTTCGATCATTGAAACTGTAAAATGAAAATTCCGTTCAGAGTTCTCATCCTCGTCGCAGGCGTTCTGTGGTGTTCGGCAATCTGCGGAGTGCGCGTGGTCACTTATTGCGTGATGAGCAATCACTTCCATGTCCTCGTCGAAGTGCCACAGCGGCCCGTCGAGATGCCCGATGATGCGGCCTTGATGGCCTCGCTCAAGGAGGTCTATGGCGACGGCGGCGGGACGGGGACCATCCGGCAGCGGCTGGAGTTCTTCCGCGCCGAAGGCGCCCAGGCGGAGGCGGAGGCGCTACGGGAGAGCTTCTTTGCGCGGATGTGGGACGTGAGCGCGTTTATGAAACTGCTCAAGCAGCGCTTCACGCAATGGTTCAACCGCACCCACCAGCGCAAAGGGACTTTGTGGGAGGAGCGATTCAAGAGCGTGCTGGTGGAAGGCGCGGGCACGGCGCTGGCGACCATGGCCGCTTACATCGACCTGAACCCGGTGCGCGCCGGCATCGTCGGAGATCCCAAAGGACTATCGGTGGTGTGGCTACGCGGCGGCCATCGCCGGAGTGGAAGCGGCGAGGGCCGGACTGGCGATCGTCGCCGAAGCGGTGCGGGGCTCAGCCGTGTTGGTCGAGGCGATCCTGCCCGAGTATCGGCTGCTGCTCTTTGGCCGGGGCGAGGAGGCGGGGCTGGATGAGGAGGGGCGGCCGCTGCGGCGCGGGTTCAAGCGGGAAGAAGTGGACGCCGTGCTGGCCGCGAAAGGCCGGCTCGACCACTGGCAGATGCTGCGCTGCCGGGTGCGTTACTTTGCCGATGGCCTGGCGCTCGGAACCAAGGCTTTTGTGAACGAGGTCTTCGCTGCGCGGCGCGAACATTTCGGGCCAAAACGCACCAGCGGAGCGCGAGCGCTCCGCGGCGTGGAAGCGCATGGTCTCTGTGCGCTCAGGGACTTGCGCGTGGGTGCGGTCGGGTAGTGTCGCGACTCAGGAGCACCATTCTGGAAAGATCATTTACTTCCCCCCGTCATCACTCGCCTTCCACTGCTTCCACGGTGAACATATACTGGACGAGTTCTTGTAACTTCCCTGCGCTTGGTCCGTTCAGACCGTTGCCATAACGAGAGTCGTAGTTCTGCGCCCAGTCGGCGGCCAGTTTGTAGCCGTCGCTGGGATGACGATTGAAACCGGCGTGAAGAGCCAGCCCTTTCTCCACCAGCAGCAGCGGCCAGCAGCGGATGATCCGCACCGGCCCCCATCGCTGGTTCTGGAACTCGTTGTGAAAGTCCCGCGCCCGGTCGTGCAGGCTCTTCGCTGCATCCCAGCCGATCTTTTGGAAAACGCTCTCCTTCGTGGCCGCCGTCCCGAGCAGGGCGCGCGTCTCGTTCAGCAGCGCACCGGCCTCGCCCTTCGTCTTGCCTTTGCGACCCGACGCACGGCGCGCGATCCACAGGCCGAAGGCGGACAGCCGGCCCGGATGCTCGAACCATTTCTTCAACACCGTCAGCCGGGTCAATGGCGCGTTTCCGTGCGCCTCGATGTCTTCGATGATCTTGAGGATTTTTTCAGGGACGGCAGTGCGCATGGTCCGACTGAATTATCGCGCCGCGACACAATGAGGAAGCTCAATTTCGATTCCGTTGAAAGCACATGACAACTGCGCACAGAGATCCACGACCGGCTGCAAATCGCGCTTGAGCGCCGCCCGCTTTCAGCCGTTCCCAAGGGTGGGAACCAGTGCGCTGCCCGGATAGAACTGGCTTTGGCAGGTGACGGCGGTGAGCACCGCCACTGCCATGTTTGGGTTCCTTGCCGTCGATGTTGATGAGTTCAGCAGGGTCGGGTTGTTCAGCATTTATGCTTAACGCACCAGCCTTCTGCCAGTTATCAGAGCCTGTGTATTGGCCGTGGCAAGGCCCCTGCAAGACTTGTGCCGCTTGCAGGCGGGGCGAATCTTTGTCACATTCGACGACTTATGTGCGGAATTGTTGGCTACATCGGCAGAGCTGAGGCTGTGCCCATTCTCCTCGACGGCCTGCGCCGTCTCGAATATCGCGGCTACGACTCGGCCGGGGTCGCCACGCTCAACAGCGGCGGAATCGAAGTCCGCAAATGCATCGGGCGCATCGCGAATCTCACGGAGCTGATTAAAAAAGACACGCCGCACGGCACGGTCGGGATTTGTCACACGCGCTGGGCGACGCACGGCGGCGTGACGGATGCGAACGCGCATCCGCATTTCGACCAGAGTGGCAGGCTCGCGCTCGTTCACAATGGAGTGATCGAGAACTACCAGACTCTGCGCGACGAACTGCTGCGCGAAGGACACACGTTCAAGTCGCAAACCGACACCGAAGTGCTCGCCCACCTGATCGGCAAACACTACGACGCGGCTGTCGCCGGGGTCTCAGACCCCGGCCACAACAAGGCACGGCTTCTCAGTGCGCTGCAAGCCGCTTTGAAGCAGGTGATCGGAACCTACGGCATCGTCGTGCTGCACAGCGACCTGCCAGACTTCCTCATCGGCGCACGGCGCGGCAGCCCGCTCGTGCTCGGCATCGGCAAGGGCGAAAACTTTCTCGCGAGCGACGTAAGCGCTGTCGTGGCGCACACCCGCGATGCGGTTTACCTGAACGACTACGACATCGTTTCCCTCGAACGCGACCATTTCGAGATCACCACCCTGCTCGGCGGCGCGTCCGGTTTCGAAATCAGCAAGGTCGAATTCTCCGAGGATGCGGTCAGCAAGGGCGAGTATCCGCATTTCATGCTCAAGGAAATCTTCGAGCAACCCGAGACCGTGCGCGACGCGATGCGCGGCCGCCTTTCCAAGGAGGAGGCGACGGCCAAGCTCGGGGACTCGAGATGACCGCGAAGGAATTGCGCGAAGTCGAACGCATTGTGTTGACCGGTTGCGGGACGGCTTATCACGCCGCAATGGTTGGCGAATACCTGATCGAATCGCTTGCGCATGTGCCGACCGAGGTGGAGTTCGCGAGCGAGTTCCGCTACCGCAACATGCCGATGACCAAGGACACGCTGGTCTTCGTCATCAGCCAGAGCGGTGAAACGGCGGACACGCTGGCGGCGTTGCGCGAGAGCAAACGCAAGGGCCATCGCACGCTGGGCATTTGCAACAACGTCGCGAGCACGATCGCACGCGAGGATGATGGCGGCGTTTACATGCACGCAGGCCCGGAGATCGGCGTCGCGGCCACCAAGTCGTTCACGTCGCAGGTTGTCGTCCTCACTTTGCTCGGCCTGCTGTTGGGGCGCATCCGGCACCAGTCCACGAGCGAGGGAATCAAGGTCATTCACGAACTCGAAGCGCTCCCGGACAAGATCGGCACGATCCTGAAACTCAACGACCACATCAAATCCATCGCACACAAGTATTCCGATGCGAAGGCGATGATGTTCCTCGGGCGGCAATTCAATTTTCCCATCGCGCTCGAAGGCGCGTTGAAAATGAAAGAGATCAGCTACATCCACGCCGCCGGTCATCCGAGCGCCGAACTCAAGCACGGTGTCATTGCGCTCATCACGCCGGAACTGCCGTCGGTGTTCATCGCGCCGGACGATTCGGTTTACGACAAAAACGTGAGCAACATCGAGGAAGTCAAGGCGCGCAAAGGCCCGGTGATCGCCATCGGCACGGAAGGCTGCACCCAGCTCGAGAAAGTCGCCGACGACGTGATCTACATTCCGAAGTGCCCCGATTACCTTTCGCCGATCCTCACCGTCATCCCCCTGCAACTGCTCGCCTATCACCTCGCCGTCAAACTCGGCTGCGATGTCGATAAGCCCCGCAATCTTGCCAAAAGCGTGACGGTCGAATAGTCCGCGGCGCGTTGGAAGCAGTTGCCAGCGGCCATTATTGACAACAAACGAAAGGTCATCATGACACAGAAAACACAACAACCAGTCGGCGGCGACATGATCGCCGAAGGCAAAACCAAAATCATCCGCGCGAGCAAACAGGATCCGGAAAAGGTGCTGATCCTCTCGAAGGACGACATCACGGCCGGTGACGGAGCAAAGCACGATCTCATCGAAGGGAAGGCTGCGTTCGCGACTCAGACAACTTGCAATGTGTTCCGGCTCCTCAAGGCCTGCGGTATTCCGGTGGCCTTCGACGAGCAGATTGATGCAACAACATTCCTTGCTCCACGCTGCCAGATGCTCCCTTACGAAGTGGTGATCCGGCGCGAGGCCCACGGCTCCTATCTCAAGCGGATGCCCGGTCTCGCCAAGGGCCACCTCTTTCCCAGACTTCTTGTGGAGTTCTTCCTCAAGACGAGCGGCAGAAAGTGGAAGGAACATGCCCTCCTCTGCGACGACCCGCTCATGGAGTACTCGGAAAGCGCCGGGACGATTGCCCTTTACGAGCCGTCGAAGCCGGTTCATGGGCAGAAGCCCTTCCTCGTTCTTCAGGAAAGCGAAGTCTTTGGCCGCGCCGGGGAATCGAAGCTGTTTGCGGAAATAGAGAAGATCGCCCGGCGCGTCTTTCTCATCCTCGAAAAACCCTGGCAGCTCGAAGGCCGGATCCTCGTTGACTTCAAGGTTGAATTCGGCCTGACAAAGAACGGGACACTGCTTCTTGCCGATGTGATCGACAATGACTCATGGCGGGTGCTCGAGAACGGCGCCTACATCGACAAACAGGCGTATCGGGACGGAGGCAGACTCGATGATGTCGCGGAGAAATACGGCCGGGTCGCCGGGATCACCGGCCACTTCCATCTGCCGGCCCAGCAGGTCATCGTCTGGCGCGGCTCCGACAAGGATGACGTGTCGCCCGTGGTGAACGCTCTCGACCAGCTATGCGGAGGTTCCTCTTGTGCGGATGCGCAGCGTTTGAAAATCACGACTGCGACCTGCTCGATTCACAAGGAGCCGGTGCGCGGACTGAACGAGCTTCACCGGCTGGTGCAGCAGGTGCCCGACACCGTCGTGATCGCCTTTATTGGAAGATCGAACGGTGCCGGCCCCACTCTGGCGGCTTCGACCACTGTTCCGGTGATTACCGTCCCGGCGAGTTTCAAGGACTTCCCGGAAGATGTGTGGTCGTCGTTGCGGACACCGTCGAACGTGCCGGTCACCACTGTGCTCGAACCCTCGAATGCGGCCATGGCCGCCCTTGAAATCCTGGCGCTGCGCAATCCGCAAATCTACATGCTCCTTCGGGAGCAGCTTGAGGAGCGGCTGCTCAACACGATTCCGGTTTAGAAAAGCACGCCTTCCATCGGCAGCGATGGCCGTTCAAAAGAATTTGCCTTCGACATTGCGCAGGGGGTTTGTCACTTTATGCATCAAATGAAAATCAAAGGTCTCGCCCCACTTCTTGTCAGTATTTGCGGGATGGGCTTGCTTGCCCAGACCGACACAAACAGTGATTCCGAATCGACCCCGCGTGTCATAACTCTCGATTACAAGACCGAAAAAGGGAAACTAAACACTTTCTTTAAGGAATGCGTGGGAGCCGGTCGTGCCAACGAAGGGCTGCGCGCCAACTGGCAAAGCCAGCTTGCCTATGTAAGAAAAGAGTGTGGATTCAAATACATCCGCATGCACGGCTTGCTTACCGACGACATGGGTGTGTACCGCGAAGACAAGAACGGGAAGCCGGATTACAACTTTCAGTATATCAACGTCTTGTTCGATTCGTTGCTGAGCATAGGTATCAAACCTTTTGTAGAATTGGGGTTTATGCCCTCCTCACTGGCAAGCGGCAGCCAGACTATTTTTTGGTGGAAAGGAAACGTCACTCCTCCCAAGGATTACAATAAGTGGGAGGATTTGATTCGTAACCTGACTCTTCATTTCACCGAGCGTTATGGCGTCAACGAAGTTAAGACCTGGTATTTCGAGGTCTGGAACGAACCCAACCTGTCCGGCTTCTGGTCGGGAACGCGGGAGGATTACTTCAAACTCTATTCCCATGCGGCAAAGGCCATCAAGAGCGTGAACAGTCAGTATCGCGTGGGCGGTCCGGCAACAGCAGGAGCCGCGTGGATACCCGAGATGATCGACTTTTGCAGCAAGAACTCGGTTCCCCTCGATTTTGTAAGCACCCACACTTACGGCGTAAAGCAGGGGTTTCTCGATGAATACGGCCAGTCGGGAACCGTTTTGTCCAAAGACAAGAATAGTGTGAGCGGCGACATTTTGAATTCGCGCAAACAGATAGCAAGCTCCGCGATGCCACATCTCGAACTTCATTACACCGAATGGAGTTCGTCCTACACCCCGTTCGACCCGATTCATGACAGCTACCACCAGGCAGCTTATGTCCTGCAAAAAATCAAGCAGGTGGGCGACGCCGCCAATTCGATGTCCTACTGGGTGTTCACCGATATTTTTGAAGAAGCCGGGCCGCGCTTTACACCCTTTCACGGCGGATTTGGACTGCTCAACTACCAGGCCATCAATAAACCGGCGTTTTACTCTTACCAGTTCCTCAACAAACTTGGTGACATCGAGCTCACCAATCGCGATCCCTCATCGTGGGCGTGTAAAGACGAGAAGGGGAACGTGCAGGTGCTAATGTGGGATTTTACCAACACCCACCCCGGCGATGCGGTGCATAATCAAGAGTATTACCTTCGCGACTTGCCATCGCAGGCGAAAGGGAAGGTGAAAGTCACCGTCTCAGGGATGCCCGAGGGAACTTATACGGTCAGGACTTATAAAGTGGGTTACCGGGTCAACGATGCCTACACGTCTTATCTCGACATGAAATCGCCCAAGCAACTCGGCAAGCAAGAGGTCGAACAAATCAAGAAAGCCAACAACGGAGCTCCGGTTGCTACTGAACCCGTCAAAGTAAAAGCCGGTGATTTGTTTTCGAGGGAACTGGATCTCCGTGAAAACGATGTGTTCTTGCTGGATGTTTCCAAGCAGTAACAAAAGATAAGGAAGCGTGATTTTAATCTTGGAGTCAGGCGTAAAGAACTCGAATGCTCTTAAATCCTTGGTTTGGTGAAGGTGTTCAAAGCCAACCCAGCCAAAAGAAGGCCCTTTCGAGTAAAATGAAGTTACCTCAAGATTCAAAACGGTAGCTTCCTTTTCCCTCCAGTTGTCCGCCTTGAGTTTTTCAGCCTTCAGCGTCGTCAAAAGATCTGTAGCCACCTTTTTGATTTTCTCCCGATCCTTTTTGTGCTGGGGTGACATCAACTCCGGTTTCATCAGCAAATCGAACAAGGCCAATTTTTCTTCGTCCAGACCTTCTCGGATTGCCCGTTCCTGCTCCTCATCGAGTGCTTCTACAAAACTAAGCGGCGCGGCAAAGGTCTTCTCGATGGTCACTCGATCTTTTTCAAGGTTATACCCCGCTATGATTTCCTGGTAGCGTTTGTTAAAGTCAGTCCTGAGCGGGTTTTGCTTCATCAATTGGAGCAACCGCTTTTCGATCATCTCCTTGAGTGCGTAAACGGTGGTATTCTTCCGGGGTGATTTTGCAAACTCCTGCTTGAGCCGCTCGAAGTCGATTTTGCTGATGTCGTAAAGTTTGCCGTCTGCATCAGGTTTTTCGGCAGCGGTTGGAGCAATGGACTCGTCTCTTATGGCATGGAGTTCCTTGATGATGTCCGTGATGTCTGTCGAGATCATATCCCCGGTCTGTCATGAATTGGCGCGTTTCCTTGATTACTGTAGCCAACTCCGCAATTAGCTCCTCCTCTGGTTATACTGGTTCAGGAGGTTGTCCTCCACCACCGCCGCTGGTCCCAGCAAAGGTAGCCAGTGCTTCGCGAAGATTCTTTAGAATACCGCAGTAATCCACGATCAATCCGTTGTTCTTTCCTTCATACACGCGGTTGGCTCGTGCGATGGCCTGCATCAAGGTGTGCGCCTTGAGCGGTTTATCGAGATAAAGTGGTTCGTCCTGGAGCGCGGGGCCGTCTTTCACGCGGCGAAATGACGGCGGCGCGAGGTGGAGTTCACGGCGGAACTTCGCGCCCTCACCGAGCGGACGGCGGCGGCTGTGCGGGCGCTTTGGGAGTCTCAGATCTCAGATTTCAAATTCGCAATTCCACCGCTTCCGCCGGCGGTGCTGAAGCCGCAATGCGAGCAGTGCTCGCTTTACGAGGTGTGCCTGCCTGAGATTACTTCGCGGCCGGAGCGGGTGAAGCGGGCGGCGGCGGCACTCTTTGAAATTTAAGATCACCTGCCTTGTTTGAGATTTGAAATTTGAAGTCTGAAATCTCAGGTTCCCTCCATGACTTACGAACGCTTTGAAGACCTGCCCGTCTGGCAGAAGGCCGCCGAGCTTTACGAAGCCGCGGAGGACTTGTTGGAAAACGAGGCGTTCCGCGCCAGTCGCGGGTTTCGCGACCAGCTCGATCGCGCCGCGCTGTCGGTGTCCAATAACATTGCCGAGGGTTTCGAGCGCGGCACGACGAATGAACTGCTCGCGTTCATCTACATTGCGCGAGGGTCCGCTGGCGAAGTGCGCTCCATGCTTGTGCTCAAGGAACGCCGCGCGAACAAGGCTCGCTGGTCCGCCGATCTGAAATCTCAAATTTCAAATTTGAAATCCCTTGCGGAGTCCTGTTCCCGCCAGCTTCGGGCCTGGGCCGATTCGTTGCAAAACTCCGACATCAAAGGCCAGCGGCACCTGAACGACTCGGTGCGCCGTCGCGATGACGAGCGAAAGCGGTCTGCTGCCTTTGAGGAAAAGTTGCGCGACTCGCTGCCAGACGATCATCCGTCGCGCCGGCAGGTCTGAAATCTCAAATTTGAAATTTCAAATGCCCGACGTCATCCAGAACACTCTGTAACTCACGACGCCGGCCACGTTTGTCGCGCGCGACCATTTGACCCTCCAGGTGGAAGTGCCGGTCTATCCACCCGAGCTGCCGGCCGAGGAGCGCACGCGGGGGCACGCGACGGATTGGCTGAAGCTCTCCATTCCCATCCATCATCTCGAATCGGTCTGCACCTTCGGGCCGCGCATCACGCTTTCCGGGAGCGCGAGGGCGGGGCGGTCGAGTTCACCGATGCCGGACGCCGGCTCGTCATCACCGCCTGTCAGGAGCGGAAAAAGGAAAGCATGCAGCACCCGCTGCTGGAGCAAAACCTGCGCATCGGGCAGATGCCGTTCATCCATGCCCGCATTCTCGCCCGGTATTTGCGCAACGATATTGCCGACTATGTTCAGCTCGTGCCGATGACGCCAACTTTCGTTTTCACCGGCCCGGTCAGCGGCTTGCCCAGAGCATTCCGCGCAGCATGATCTCTTTCGCCTGCGGGACATCAAAGTCAGCCGCGACGTGTCCGAGCGCGGAATAGAACACGCGGCCTTTGCCGAACATCCGTTTCCAGACCACCGGCATCACGCAGCCCGCGACCCACGGCACGTCGCCTTCGGTGCCGCTGAATGTCGTCGTGGCGAGCACCTGGTTCGAGGGATCGACGTGCAGGTAGTACCTGCTCGGAGTGCATTTGGAAATCTTCGATCCCTGCGGTGATCGGGTCGTTCCGATCGACGATGCGAACCGTGTAGTCGATGATGTTGCCGGGATGCGCCACCCATTGTCCGCCCACCATGAACTGGTAGTCGGTCGCGTTGCGAAACGAGTCGCCCATGCCGCCGTGCCAGCCGGCGATTCCGACGCCGCTTTTCACCGCGCCAAGCAATCCCTTGAGCTGCTCGTTGTCGATCGTGCCCATGGTCCAGATCGGCACGATGAGGTGGAGCGAGTTCATTTTTTCCTCATCGAGATAGGAGTCGAGCGTATCGGAAATTTCGACCTCGTAATTCTGCTCGCGCAGCAGCGGCGCGAAAACATGGGCGCTTTTTTCGGGTTCGTGTCCCTCCCATCCTCCCCAGACGATGAGTGCATTTTTGTTCATTCGATTGCAGCGCTCAGAGTAGGCGGCGAATCTCAAAACTCAATGCGGGAAATGACCCCCGCAGTTCTTGACCGTGTGCCGCAGCAAAGTAAATAAGCGTTGTGTTGCCCTTCCCAACCATCGTAAATGTCGTTAGCAACTGCTTAGAAAGGAGGGAAAAATCATGTTAAAAGTTCTGTCACTCATCGCAATCGGAGCCGCATTCATCGGCTTGAGCGCTTGCGCACACAAGGAGCCGGCACCCACGCATTCGACCGCGACGACATCTCACTCGTACTCGAAGTAAAAGGTGCCCCACACTTCCAAAGGCCGGATCGTGTTTAGCGCGGTCCGGCCTTTATTTTTTCGGATGGATGCTGACGAACGGGCTGTCGCGAAGCAGGAATCGCCACGGAAGATGCGCGGCTTTGGAAATGCCGATGCGAACATCGGTCGTCACGTGGATTTCGCCGACGCGCAGCTTGAAACAGCGGGCCGGATTTGAGCAGAGGTCCGAGCCGTGATCGGCACCGCGAACGCCGAGGGCCTGCGAGAGCTTGCCCGGTCCCGAGCAGAGGGCGCGCGGTTCGGTGAGGCCGCGCCGGCGCGGCATCAAATGCACGCCGCGCATCGGTTGCAGCGCGCGGATGAGCACGAAGCCGTCCTCGCGGCCTTTCACGAGCACGTTCAGGAGCCAGTGGACTCCGTAGTTCAGATAAACGTAGGCCGCGCCGGCTTCGTGTGTTTCCACGAACTTACGCGCGCCGGGACGCGCGAACGTGTGGCATGCCTCGTCACCGTCGGCGGAATACGCCTCCGTCTCGACGACGATCCCCGAGCAGCGATTCCAGACCAGCTCGCAGCCGATCAACTCGCGAGCGCAGGTGAGCGGATCGCGCTGGAAAAAGGCGTGCGGGATCATGTCGTCGCTCACAGGCCCGTCGGATGATCGATGAACTCCCACGGGAGCTTGAACTTCTTCGAGAGATGCGCCGCGAGCGCTTTCACGCCGAAAATCTCCGTGGCGTAATGTCCGCCGTAGATGAGGTTCACGCCCTGCTCCTCCGCGAGCAAATACGAGTGGTGCGGTCCTTCACCCGTGATGAACGTATCGACTCCTTCGCTCGCGGCCCGCGCCACTTCCGCGCCCGCGCCGCCGGTCACCACGCCGATGCGCGCGATCTTTTCCGGTCCGCCCGCGCAAAGCTTCACCGGCCCGCCAAGCGTTTGTTCAAGCCGATCGACGAGCGCCGCGCGCTTCATCGTCGCGTTGGTTTTCAACCCGATGAACCGGCCTTTCTCGAAGAAAAACGGCGTGGTCTTCTTGAATCCGAGCGCCTTGCACAGGAGCGCGTTGTTGCCGACGACGGGATGCACGTCGAGCGGCAGATGCGCGCTGTAAATCGCGAGATCGTGATCGAGCGCGATCTTGATTTTGCGATGGCTCGCACCGGTGAGCGGCTGAACGCCCGACCAGAAAAGGCCGTGATGCACGATCAGCAAATCGACACCCCGTTCCACAGCCGCGCGGATTGAGAACTCGCAGGCGTCAACTGCTGCTCCGATTTTCTTCACCTTGCCCGAGTTCTCGACCTGCAAGCCGTTGAGCGCATTTGGCCAGTCGGCGATGGATGCGGTCATCAAGAAATCATCGAGATGGGAGTTAATTAAACACAGCCTGGACATATCATTGGTGGTGCGGATCGATGTGAAGCAAGCGAGTAGATGTGCTGCAGGGTCATAAATTCACGAACAAAGGAGATTAAGCATGCAAGTGGTCGAAGCAAACCTTCCGCACACAAAACACGCGTAATGTCCGCTCTGCGGCGAAGAGTTGAATGATCCGG
Source organism: uncultured Verrucomicrobiae bacterium (assembly GCA_963751395.1). Lineage (GTDB taxonomy): Bacteria > Verrucomicrobiota > Verrucomicrobiia > Chthoniobacterales > Chthoniobacteraceae > CAVVUC01. Next base: position 263,028 of record CAVVUC010000004.1, read on the forward strand.
GAGCCTGCCGCAGGTGCGACTGGGTCGGCGGCTACGGTGAGCACGCTCCCCAAGCTGTTCTCGTCAAAAGGCGTGACCTGACGGCTGCGCTTCTGTCGCTCATGGTCCCGGGACTCGGTCATGTTTACAAAGGGCAGACCAAGCTCGGCGTGGTGTTCCTGTTCGGAGCGGCGCTCGCCTCTTTTTTCGCCGTCATTTTTCTCGCGTTCATTCTCCCGATTTCAGCCAGCCCGGTGATCATGGCGCTTTACTGGTCGCTCGGCCTGTTTCTTTCCTACTGGGCGGAAGACCTGTATCCCGCTCCACACGACATTTGGAGCCGCATGGTCGCGGTGGCTGCAGCCGGAATGATCGGCGCAACGCCCGCCATCCTTGCCGCCGTGCATTTTCTTGGTTCGGCGGGGCAGGTTGGAAGCGTGAGGTGACTGTTTATCGCCGGCGGCGATTGCGCGAACGTTCCTGGCGTGGCGGCCCGCCATGTGGACGTGGCTGCTGGCCGGCACGCTGAGGACGACTTTGATTTTGCCCTCGCGGCGAGCGACGCTCCCCCTCCGAAGGATCATACGCCGGCGCGGACGCCCCGTAGTTGAAGCCCTCGGCCTTCTTCCGCACAATGCCGCGGCCGATGAATCGTTCCAGCGAGCGCAATTCGCCGTGGTCCTCCGGCGTCACAAAACTGATCGCGTCGCCAATCGCATTCGCTCGTCCGGTCCGTCCGATGCGATGCACGTAATCCTCCGGGTGCATCGGGAAATCGTAGTTCACCACGTGCGAAATGCCGTCCACGTCGATGCCGCGCGCGGCGATGTCCGTCGCCACCAGCACGCGCACCGCGCCGTCCTTGAAATCCTTCAGCGCGCGAAGCCGCTGGTTCTGCGAGCGGTTCGAATGCAGCGTCGCCGTGCGCACGCCCTTCTGCTCCAGTTGCCGCGCCAGCCGGTCGGCGGCGTGTTTCATCCGCGAGAAGATCAGCACCATGTCCATCTTTGGATCTTGCATCAGGTGCAGCAGCAGCGCCGTCTTCAGATGCTTCGGAACTTCATAGACGAGCTGAGTGACGGTCTCCGCCGGATTGGCGCGACGGCCGATCTGGATCGTCTTGGGGTGATGCTGAAATTCATGCGTCAGCGATTCGATCTCCCTCGACAGCGTTGCGGAGAACATCAGCGTCTGCCGCTGCTTCGGCAATGCCTGCACGATGCGGCGGATGGAAGGCAGAAAACCCATGTCGAGCATGCGGTCCGCCTCGTCCAGCACGAGAAACTTCAACTGCGAGAAGTCCGCGCAACGCTGGCCCATCAAGTCCAGCAGGCGTCCCGGACACGCGATGATCATGTCCGTGCCCGCGCGCAGCGCCCGGATCTGCGGTTGTTCGCCCACGCCGCCGAACACCGTCGCCACCGTCAGCGAGCAGATGCTTCGCGTAAATCCGCACGTTCTCCTCGATCTGCACCACAAGTTCGCGCGTCGGTGCGATGACGAGCAGCTTCGTGCCCCGGCGCGGGTTCGGCGGGAGCGCCGCCAGCTTCGTGAGGATGGGCAGCGTGAACGCCGCCGTCTTGCCCGTGCCCGTCTGGGCGATGCCGATGAGGTCGTGCCCCGCGATGATTGGCGGGATGGCTGCGGACTGGATCGGCGTCGGCTCGGTGTAACCGGCGTCCGTTACCGCGCGTAAGATTTGGGCATCAAGGCCCAGTGTGCGAAATGGCATAGTCGGTCAAGGTAACCGTCGCTGCCGCAATAGCACGCGTTTAACGCCTTGGTTCGGCGTTGATGTCGTCCAGATGAAACTCCGCGGGACGCAGGACCATTCTCCTACCCCAGCGCCCGCTTCTCCGCGCGCACGATCTCGATCTCGCCGAACTCGCCTGGCTGCACGGCGCGAATTTGTTTCAGCCGGATCAATTCGAGCACGGCAAGGAACGTCACCACCACCTCGGTGCGCGAGGCGACGCTCGCGAACAACTCGGAAAATTTCAGCGCCACATCCGCCGCGGTCATTTTCATGATGAGATCGATCTTGTCGGAGACGGTGAAGTTTTCCTCGAAAATCTCGCGCAGGTCCTCCGTCTTGTTCAGCCGCTTGATCACGTTTTGGAATGCGTTGATCAGATCGAAGATGCTCACCTCGCCGATGGGCCGCTCCGCCGCGAAGTCCGGTTTCTCCGGGCTGCGCGAGAACAGGTTTTCCCGCGCCAGCTCGCGCTGCTGCAATGTCGCCGCGGCTTCCTTGAACTTCTTGTATTCGAGCAACTGGCGCACGAGTTCCCAGCGCGGATCGTCCTCCTCGGCCATTTCCTCGGGCGGCTGCTGGTTCACCGGCAGAAGGCTGCGGCTCTTGATGTAGATGAGGTTCGCGGCCATCACCACGAAATCGCCGGCCACGTCGAGGTCGAGGATTTTGAACGCCTCAAGATAGGCGAGATACTGCTTGGTGATGTGCTCGATCGGGATGTCGTAGATGTCGATCTCGTCGCGTTTGATGAGGTAGAGCAAAAGGTCGAGGGGTCCCTCGAAGACCTCCAGTTTCACTTTGTATTCGTTGTCCATGCGCGTTTGGCGGCGAGACTAGCGACCGGGATGTTGAATGCAAGGCGGCAACTTTGTTATGAAGCGCGCCTGACCGACGCCGCTCTCGATCGTCAGCGGCGCAAGGAGTGCTGGCGACGTTGGTTTGAACGATGTCCGATATTTTCATGGCAAAACCCGAGTCTGCGAATGTCACGATTCCGTGACGGAACGCTCAGCGCTTTTGCGAATCCTTCGGCTCACGTCCCGCGTTGGCGGTCTTTGCCTGTCGTGCCAGGTCGATGAGGTCTTGCGTAATTTTCAGCGCCTCTTCCCGCACAGCATCCACAACGGGACCGGCGGTCTCGTCTGCATCGGCCTCCGGAGCTTTGGCAGTTCTCTCCGCCTCGGGGATCTGCAGGGGCTTCCGGATATTGTCGAGCGTCAGGAGGTAAATCGTCTCCTCGGGCTTGGAGCGTTTCGCGCGCTCGGCCGCACGTTTTTCGTCACGTGCTTTTTCCTCCGCCAATTCCCGGAGGCGGGTTTCTTCGTTTAGTGAGACGCGGTTCGCGAGAAGCCTGGCCCGCTCCGCATCGAGGTCTTCACGGAGGTATCCGAACTCGGGATCGGACGCGGTCCGCGCCGCGGAACGCTCGCGCAACTGGCCAAGCTGCAAAACGTGATCGACATCGACCCGGAACGAGACGGGCTGAATTTCGTCGTATGGCATCGCGTTTTTCTCCGCGCGTTCTCCGGTGTCGGGGAGATCGTTGAGCGATGGCAGTTTGATATCCGGCTCGACCCCGCGAAGCTGCACCGAGCCGCCGCCGATCCGATAGAATTTCTCGATCGTCAGTTGAAGACCGCCCGGCGGGTTCTTTGCCTTGGTAGGAATGAACTCGCATAGATCGAGCAGTGTCTGAACGGTGCCTTTGCCAAACGTACCCTGGCCGCCGACCACGATCGCGCGGTGATAATCCTGCATCGCCGCCGCGAAAATTTCGCTTGCCGATGCCGTGAGCCGGTCGGTGAGCACGACCAGCGGGCCCTCGTAAATCATCCGCTCGCGCACCCGCGACACATGCACCTGGCCCTCGCTGTCCTTCTCCTGCAAGACCGGGCCTTTCTTGATGAAAAGGCTCGTGAGCTTCACGGCTTCGTCAAGTTCACCGCCGCCGTTGTCGCGCAAGTCGATGACGATGCCGCCTGCATTTTCCTTCTTCATCCGGTTCAACAACGCCGCCACGTCGCGCGCGGCGCTTTTCGGCGGCTTCGCGTCGGGATCGCCGTAGAACTCGGGCAGCGTGATCCAGCCGATCCGCCCGGCCTCGCGCTCAATCAGTTCGCCGCGGGCTTCCTCGTCTTTAAGCTGGATTTGATCACGGACGATCTCGACGATTTTGCGCGGCTCGGTCGCGTGCGCGGGGATCGTTTCGAGACGGACGACCGTTCCTCTTTTCCCACGAATCATTTCGAGCACCTTGTCGAACTTCATCCCGAGCACGTTGACGAACTGGCCTTTCCCCTGCGCGATCGCGGCAATGCGGTCGTTCATCTTCAATCGCCCGTCGCGCCTGGCCGGGCCACCCGCCATCAGGTCCACGATCCTGGCATAGCCGCCGTCGTTTTGCAGCACGACGCCGATGCCGATCATCGAGAGACGCATGGTGTTGTCGAAATCCTCCAACTCCGCTTTCGTGAGATATTCCGAGTGCGGATCGAAAGTGTGCGCAAGCACGGAAAGAAAGGTCGTGATCACGTCGTCGCGGCTTTGTTCGCGCAGGCCTCGCAGCATTTCATCGTAACGGTTCGCGACAACTTTCGCGGGCTCCTCGCTCGCGTTTTTGCGCAGTTTTTCCTCAAGCAACTCCGCCTCGATTCGGTCGCGCCAGAGTTGATCCGCCTGGGCGTCATCCTTCGGCCAGGGCGAGTGCGCGCGGTTGATCTCGGCAAAGCGGTCGCTCTTGAAATCGAACTTTTCCCCGAGCAGGAGTTTGATTTTTGCGACGCGCTCGGTCACGCGTTTGACGAAGAGATCCGCGATATCGACAGCCGGCTCGGTGTAGCCGGTCGCCACATCGCGCCCCAGCCGTGTGCCATAAAGCACATCGAAGCCGTCGATGTCTTTCTGCGTGAAGAAAAGATGCTCGTAGTCGAGTTCGTCGATGTAGTTGCGCAGGAGCTGGCGCGACATCGCTTCGTCGAGTTTGTGCCGCGAGTAATGGCCTTGCTCGAGCAACAGGCCGACGCCGCTGCACACGCGCGACTGTTCCGCCACGGTCGAGGCGGTTGCGGATGCCACGAGAAGCAGCACCGTGGCGACTGAGCGGATGGCGAAACGAATGGAGATCCTGTGGAGCACGCGATCAGGAGTTTACGTTGAGCGCGCGTTTCGCGCAACCGGCAGTGGAAAATAGGCGCTGCTCACCCGGCAGGGTCATTCCGATTCCAACGCCCGCCTGCGTGAGGGGTTTGCGCGGGTGGTGACGTTGAACATGATGCACCGGCAATCCATACGGACACGGCTGCCACCGCACCTCTTCGCAGCTTTACCGTTGGAGCCCGGTTGCGTTAGTCTCCCCGCTTGATGATGTTCTCCGAGCAGCCGCGACAGCCTGTCATCGGTCTCAGCCTCAGTGCGGCGCTCGGAATTCTTTGCGCCGATGTGTTTCCAATCAGGCCGCTGCCGTGCGTGTTTGCGCTCGTTGTCTTTGCGGCAGTGCTTTTGCGTTGGCGATCGACGGCGGGCGTTTGTGCGTTTGTGGCCTGTGGATTTTTCGTGCTGCATCTCTTCACAAACTCGAACAACGGTGGCGAAGCGCTCTCTCGCAAATGGGCCAGCGGATCTCGCACCGTCAGTGCCACGGGCGTCGTCGTCACGGAGCCGGAGGAACGGCCCTCGTCGCGCGGCGTTCCGCGCTGTGATTTTCAAGTCCGTCTCGAAAGTCTCGCGCTCAATGACTCGACTCATCCGTGCGCCTCAAAGGCGCTCGTTCACTGGCGCGGGACGCCTCCGCGTTATGGAGATCGCATCGCGTTTTGCGGCGATGCTCGAAACATCTCGCCGACGCGCAATCCCGGTCAGTTCGACTACACCTCTTATCTCCACCGGCTCGGCATTTACTCGGAAATCAGTCTTCGCTACGCGAACGACGGCACGATCGTCAGCAGCGGCCACGGCAATCCGATCATGTCCTTCGCATTCGTCGCACGCGACTGGATGCAGCGTCAACTCGCTCTCGGCATCGACGACTCGCCTGAAATCTCGGGGCTGATCCAAAGCATGGTGCTCGGCCTCAAAGAGCAGACGCCGGAGGAAACACGCGAACTATTCCAGCGCACCGGCACGCTGCATTTGTTCGTGGTGAACGGCCTCCACGTCGGCATGTTCGCGACGATCGCCTGGCTGCTGCTGCGGCCCACGCAAATCGGCCGGCGGCGATCCGTGTTCGTCATCATTCCGCTCCTTGCCTTTTACGCGCTCGTCACGGGGCTCAGTCCGGGCAGCATTCGCGCAACGCTCATGGCCGCGATCGTGCTCGGCGGGTTGTTCGTCGAGCGGGAGCCTTTCTCATTCAACAATCTCGCCGTCGCCGCCTTCGTGCTCCTCGCGTGGAACACGAATGAGCTTTTCATGCCGGGGTTTCAATTCTCGTTTGGCGTCGTGTTCACGATCATCCTTCTGGCCGGCAGGTTTCAGCGGTTCTTCGCGCGCTTCGGCCAGCCCGATCCGTTCCTGCCGCGCGCGTTGTGGTCACCGGTGCAGCACGGCACGTCCCTTTGCTCAAAGGGCGTTGCGAGCCTCGTCGGTGTCTCGACCGCCGCATGGATGGGTTCGCTTCCGTTCACGTTGACCTACCTGAACCTCATCACGCCGAACACGGTCGCGACCAACCTCTTTGCGGTGCCGATGGCGTTCATCATCCTTGCGAACGGAATGCTGTCGATGCTCTCGAATGTCTGGACAGCGCTCGCGAGCATTTTCAACAACACGAACTGGCTGGTCGCGCACGCCATCCTCGCCGTGGTGCAGCTCTTCGCGCGTTTGCCGGGCGGTCATGTTTTTGTCGAGCTGCCGAAGTTCAAGCCGTCGCCGGTGTGTGAAATCACCGTCTTCGATCTCGGCGCAGGAGGTGCGGCTCACCTTCGTGTGGAAGGCCGCGACTGGCTGATCGATTCGGGCAGCGACTTCAATTACGGGAACGTCGTCCGCCCCTACCTTCACACGCGAGGGGTGAACCGGCTCGACGGCTTTGCGCTCACTCATGGCGACGCCGCGCACATCGGCGGAGCGGTCCGGGTGCTCGATGATTTCTCACCGCGCATGATCGTCGAGAGCCCGTTGCGTGACCGCTCGCGAACACGCAACGCCTTTGCTGCTGAGCTGAACAACCGCGAAATCGGCAAGAGCATTTGTGAAGCGGGTGACCAGCTTCCGATCTCAACCGCAGCGAAATTCCGTGTGCTTTATCCGCCGCCCGCGCTTGCTGCAAACGTCGCGGACGACAGGACGCTTGTTTTGCAACTCGATGCCGACGGTGTGCGTGTGTTGTTCGTGTCGGACTCCGGTTTTGTCACGGAGCGATGGTTGCTCGATCATGCCGTCGATTTGAAAAGCAAGATTCTCGTTATGGGCCATCACGGCTCCGACATTTCGGGAACGCCGGATTTTCTCGCCGCAGTCCAGCCGGATGTGATCGTTGCGACGGCGGCCGATTTTCCCAGTGCCGAACGGATTCCCGAGGACTGGGCGCGCGATGTGGCTTCGCGAGGGATCCGTCTGTTTCGTCAGGATCGAACGGGTGCCGTTCACATCGAAATCCATCGCGACGAATTCGTCGTCCGCTCTTTTCTCGGCAGTCAGATTTTCCGCAAGAGCAGGCGGTGAATCGGTTGCCCGAGCGCGCGGAATCGCTTTTCGAAATCGGTTTGCGGATAGTCGGGATCGTCCAGCCACGGTTCGAGGCGGAAGTCGGCGCGGATCGAAACGACGCTGCTCATCTGGGCAAAGTAATCGGCGTCGTCGGTCGTGAGCCGCAGCTCGCCGCCCTGCTCCAACGCCGCGTGCGCTGCGTCGAGGAACTCCGCGTTCACCAGCCGCCTCCGCTTGTGTTTCCGCTTCGGCCACGGATCGGGAAACATGACGTGAATCACGGCCGCGGACCCGGGCGGAATGAGGTGTCGCACCGCGTAGGCGTTCTCGATACGAAGCACTCGCACGTTTTCCAGACCTGCATGCACCGCCCGCCGGCACGTCTTGCGAACGCGGCCCAGCAACCGCTCGACACCGAGGAAATTCCGGTCCGGATGCCGCGCCGCCATCGCAATGAGGAACGCGCCTTCGCCGCAGCCGACATCGACTTCGAGCGGGGCGACGCGCCCGAAAAAGCGGTCGAAAGCGATCTGCGCAAAGTAATCGGGCGGCACCAGCTCAAGGGCTTCGGCTGCTGTGGAGAGTTCACTCATCGTCGCGGTATTCGAGCGCATTCCACACGGAGTGGCGACTTTGAAAGGCAGCCGAACTTGGAAGCGGCGAGGATGCCAAGGTAATCCGCCGTCAGGTCGAGCAGGTCGAATGTCCGCGTCTTGAAAAAGACCTGCGAACACTCTTCCGCTGCGACGACGGCGAGCACGATAATGCTGCCGAGCAGAACTTTTCCAACCCCAATCCTGCGCCAGCCGAGGCAGACGTTCACCAGCAGCGCAAGCGTCCCCATCAAGAGGAAGTGTCCGAGTTTGTCCGCGCCGTGAATGCCATTCACAAGATTGAAAAATGGCCGGCAGGCTCCCGCATCGGCGGCGACAACCACCGATGCGAGAAACACGAAGTATGCAAGCGTGAGTCTTCTCATCGGATTACGCGTGCGGATGCGGAATCGGCGGCGGCACGGCGCGGACCGGCGTGAATTTTTCCGTCCAGTTGATCTTCGCCGTCGTGAGCATGAGCAGCGCAAGCGTGATGATCGCGCCAATCGTGATCGTCAGGCCGGTGAGTCCTTCAAAGAAAAAGCTGTAGCTGAAGAGCACCATGTAGGCGAACTGCGCCACCGCCGCGAGGCGCGCGAAATTTCGCCCGAACGCCGCCAGCAAGTAGCCCGACACCAGCACGAGCGACACGGCTGCGGAGATGAAGAATGCGAGTGTGAGCGGAATCAGATCGACGAGATACGCAAACAGCAGTTGGAACGCGAAGAATCCCGCCGCGAGGAAAAAGTAATTCATCGGATGCAGGTTCACGCGCTGCACGGTCGTCATGATGAGCAGCACCGTAAAGAAGAACAGCAGCGACACGGGTGCGAAAAACGAGATGCGCGACGCGACCGGTCCGGGATTCAAGACGCCCGGCATGTCCATTCCGATCGGCTGGGCGCCGATCACGTCGGGATACGACCACGAAAGATTCCAGCCGCGCCCGGTGCGGTTGCGATCGGTCGGAGAGCCGGTGCCGGCAGGGAAATCGATCTCCGAAAAATCGGTGCTCATGCCGAGCTGGAAATTCCGGATGCGCGTCGCGTCACCGAACGCATAGCCCCATCCGTCGGTGCCGCGCGATTTGTAACCGACGACCAGTTTCGCCGCCTGCCCCGGCGCGAGCGTAACGGCTTCCGTGATTCCTTCGCTCGTCTTGCTGGCCTCGGTCGAGGAACTGCCGTTGAGCACGAACGAGAAATCGTTGTAGCTCGCATCCGCCGCCGGGAACTGGAACTTCACGTAGATCGTCTGCGTGATCGGCGTCGGATTCTCGAGCGTGTAGGTGCCGTGGAAATCGACCAGGTAGGTCCGGTGCCAGAGAAGCCCTTTCTTCTTTGGCTCGTAGCGCAGCGCCACTTCGACCTGGCTCTGCGATGGTTGGATGAAATGCCGGCCGTTCGCGCTTCCGGGCGAGTTGTAATAGATCACCGGGTGCTGCTGCCGCATGGGCGGTCCCCACGTTTCGGAAACGGCGCGTCCGAGTGCGCTCGAAGTTGCGCCGCTTCGCACGAGAAGGCTGCTGCCGAGGATGACCCAGCCGGCTGCTGTGCAGAGGAGGATGAAGGCGATTGCGAGGAGACGTTTGATTGTCATGAGCGTGTGTTCTTTCTTTTGAGGTGTGCTTTGCGTGTGCGTTTGGATTGATGGCGTCCCGCCGGCCGCTTCGCTTGCGCGAGCAGATGTTCGAGCCGCTCTTCGATGTGTCTGAGTTTCATGTTTATTTCTGGCAGTCGGGTTTCTGGTAAAAGAGTTCCGCCACCGGCGTCTCGGCTTTGCAGAGTTCCTTGCGAAGCCGGATCACGCGCGAACCAGCCTCGGCCTGGCCGCTGCCGGACGCAGATTCGACGTTCCCCTCCATCGCCGCGACTTCATAAGCCGCCGGGATTCGCAGCTCCCATTCGAGTTTGTGAATGAGGAGTTCCGTCTGCGGGAGTTCGACCTTCACCTGACCGGAGACCGGCTTGAATGCAGGCTTCCTGGCCGTGTAGGAGAACTTCACTTCGGCGGCGGACTTCCGGTCCGAGGCGGCGAGCGGAAACTCGATCACGCCGTTCCCGCGATCGACCGGATTCGCCTGATGCCCATCGACTGAGCAGGAGAGCAGTTCGCTGTCCGCCGGCAATCGAAGCTGCCACGCAAGGGGCGTTTCGTAGCGGATGGAATAAACCATCTCGTTGAGAAGCGAGCCGTCCGAGACAAGTCGCATCGTCGCTTTCACACTCTCGATCGTCGCCGGTGTTGTCGCGATCAACGGCAGCCACTTCGCTTGCAGGGTGCCGTCATTGCCGACGACCGCGAACTTGTGAGAGCCTGCAGCTTCCGCCAGCCAGCGCGGAAGCCGCCCCGGCAAAGGCACCGCGGCGGACGGCGTCAACTCAAGTCCGTCCTCGCCAGCGATGGCGTAGAGCGCGCTGACCGTTTCGCCGCCTTCGATTCGCGGCGCGGCGAGCTTCCATTCGCCGGGTGTCGCGGGTTGCGGAAGTTCGTAGCCGATCTCGAGTTGGCGGCTGAGAACATCGCGTGTCTGCCACCGGATGTGAACAAGTCTGCTTCGATCCTCGGCGGTGCGCGCCTGCCAGTCGGCGATGTCCTCGCCTTTGACGCGCAGCACATTTGCAGCCGCAGGCAGTCTCAGCGCGAGGTCGAGTCCAGACCCGGTGTCCGCCCGGGCGATCAGCCGCATTCGATAAACCAGCCTGCCCTCTTCGATCTGCACGAACGCATGGGCATCGGCTTTCCACTGGCTCGGCACCGGCGGCCCGGACTTTTTCGCCGCGACCATCCGGATGTCGATCTGCTCGTGCGCAGCGAGCTGGAAAGTCGCCGTCCCTTTTTCCGAATCAATCCGCGTCGAGTCCTGCACGAGAGCTTCGCAGTTTTCCGGAAGGCCGGTCACGGTGAGCGCGTTCACAAATGCCGGGGAAGTCGCGATGCGGAGCTGCGCGTTCTCACCGGAGCCCGTCAGCGGCAACGTAAACGCCACCTTCAGTTTCAATTTGCCAATGCCGTGGACGACGAGCGCGTAGCGGCCGTCGCGCACGATGATCTGCGCGTCCGCCGGTTCGACGCTCGCGATCTGCGCCTCCGTGCCGAGCAGCGGAACGACGTTCCAATCATCCGTAAAACTCTGCGCCTCGAATTCGGCTGCGACGTCGGCGCGCTCAGGCATCCACGCCACTTGATACCGGGCGGCCAGCAGCGTTGCCGAAACGGGCGGCTTCGGCTTTTCGTCGCGGTGCGCGGGATGCGCCGCCTGCCACAACGATTTCAGTTCCGCGTAGGGAATGTTGACGCGGGCGTCGCCGAGTTCCGGCAACGCCGGCTGTTGCGCCGGGAGTCTGCCCGCGCCGATGGCAAGGCTGATGAGGAGGTAAGCTGCGAATTTGAACATGGGCGCAGCATCGCGCAGCCTTGTGAAGCCTTGATGAAGTGATCGTGAATCTTCGATGAAGTTTCACACCGCGCCGTCATCCTGAGCGGAGTGGAGCGAAGCGAAACGCAGTCGAAGGATCCCTCGAAACAACGAGCGATGCTGCTGTTCAGCCGACCCAAAACTCCACGGGGTCCTTCGACTCTGCTGCGCTCCGCTGCCAATGAACTCGCCCCGAATTCCGAACCTTTCGCGCGCCGCGCTTTGGACTGCGGCGGCTTGACGCCGCTTTGCGGAGGAGCGGACTTGTCCGCGCGGCGGGTGCGCACACCGCACACCCGCAGACCCTCCGTCCACGGAGACAAGTCTCCACCCGCCCCAAAGCGCGGACAAGTCCGCGCACTCCAAAGCGCTGCGCGCGAAACAGGCCGGGGCGCTGCGTTTCGGGAAGCGCTCCCGGAGTTCATTTCCGACGCCAGCAAGATCGCGTTTGGTGAGAGCCTCAGGATGACAGCGGGAACCGCACGACGAACTCCGTCCCTTTTCCCAATTCGCTTTCCACCGAAATCGTCCCTTCGTTCACCCGCACGATGGATTGCACGATCGCGAGGCCGAGGCCGGTGCCGCGGTTTCCCGTGCGCGGATTTTCCGTGGTGAAAAAGCGGTCGAATATCTTCGAGAGCAGATCGGGCTCGATGCCGCCGCCTTCGTCGCGCACACGAATCTCGGCGCGGCCGTCCACCCGCTCCGCGCTGATCGCGACCGCTCGTCCGGCGGGCGTGAACTGCATCGCGTTGTCGAGCAGGTTCGCCAGCATTTGCCTGAACTGCACCCCGGACGCCTTGATCGGAAGCGGCTCGCCGGGCAGCGTGCTGGAAAAGCGGATGCCCAAATGTTCGGCGCGTGCCAGATAAAGCCCGCCGATCTCGCGCAAGACCTCCACCGCGTCGATGGGCTCCGCGGCCTGATCGGCGGGATGCGTCTCGATTCGAGAAAGCTTCAGCAGTTCGCTCACAATCCGGTCGAGCCGCTGCACCTCGCTCTGGATGTTCGTCAGAAACTTCGCGCGCGCCGCCGGGTCGTCGATCGCGCCGTCTTCGAGCACCTCCGCCGCGCCGCGAATCGCAGCGAGCGGCGTCTTCAATTCATGCGAAAGATTGGTCGCCATCTCCTCGACGTAAGCCCTGCCTTCGAGCTTCACCCGCATCTTCTCCACGCTGCGAGCCAGCGCGCCGAGTTCGCTTTTCGACCACGTCTCGAGCCGCACGTTCGGTTCGCCCGACGCGATGCGCTCGGCTTTGTCCGCAAGCCCGGCCACCGTGCGCGTGATGTAGCCGGAGAGCAAAAATGCAAGCCCGGCAGCCATCGCAACCGCCGCGCCAATCGGCACCGCAAGATGTTTCAACTGCCGCGCGATGAAATTGCGGACGCGATTCGTCGGCTTCGACACGCTCACGGCTCCGACGATTTTTCCACCGACGAACACCGGCACCGTACTGTAGAGATTCACGCGATGGCGCGCCCGGTCGAGTTCCCATCGCGAGCCGTATTGACCGCGAAGCGCCGCCCGCACATCGCTCCAACGGGAAAAGTCGTCGCCGGACTGCGCGATGCCGGCGGTGTCGAGCACGACCTCCCCCGCGCGATCAAACGCGATGATGCGCGTATCGACTTCGTTTTTTGTAAATCCAAACAGCCGCGCCTTGATCTGAAACGTCTGGTCGAGGTTTGCGTAAACACGCTTCAGCGCCCCCGCGAGCTGCTGCGCGTCACCTTGCGATTCCGCCTGAAGGCGCGCGTAGAGTTCGGCGACCACCGTGGCCGTGTCGATCATCCCTTCCTCGGTCGAGTGCAGGTAGCTCGTCTCGATGCTTTGGCGGATTTTGTATCCGACCAGCGCGAGCGGCAGGATGAGCACGATCATGAAGAGGAGGAAAATCTTCCACCGGATGCTGTGGAGCGGCGGCGCGACGCTCGTGATGAGCCGCGAGATGGAGCGGGCCGTCCGCGAAACGAAGCCGGGTGTGGGAGTGCGGCTGCTCACAATTCCTTCGCGCGGTAGCCGATGCCGCGCACGGTCTCGATAAAGTCGAACCCGCCGAATTTTTTCCGCAGCGTCTTGATGTGAACGTCGATCGTCCGGTCGGTCACCAGTCCGCCATCGCCCCACGCCTTGTCGAGCATCTGCTCGCGCTTGAAGACGCGGCCGGGATGCTGCGTGAGCACTTCGAGGAGCTTGAACTCCTGGCGCGTGAGAGGCACGTCGTCGCCGTTGCAGCGGACGCGGAACTTCTCCGCGTCGATTTCGATCGGGCCGTAAATGTGGGACAGGCTTTCCTCCTTGTCCGAACCGGCGGGGACGCCGGTGCCACTCTGCTGCCGTCGCCGGATGGCCTTGATCCTCGCCAGCAGTTCCCGCGTGCTGAACGGCTTCACGACATAATCATCGCCGCCGATTTCGAGCCCGACCACGCGGTTGATCTCATCGGTGCGCGACGTCAGAAAAATGACCGGCACCTCGGAGAACTTGCGGATCAACCGGCAGACCTCGAAGCCGTCGATGTCGGGCAACCCCACGTCGAGCACCACCAGCGCGGGCGCTGCCTTTTTGGAAAGCTCCACCGCCTCGCGTCCCCGCTGCGTGGTCTGAACGCCGTAGCCATCGGCCTTCAGCGCGTATTCCAGCACGTCGCTGATGCGCGGATCATCCTCGACGACGAGGATGCGAGTGGCCGCTCCGCTCGTATTTTGGTCAGGCATTTTTTTACAACCCGAAAAGAATCGCCCTGCTGCCGGTGAGTTTCCAGATATAGAGCGAGGGCACGGCACACATAACGAAACGCTTACGAGGACAATCACTAGCAGTCATTAACAATGATAGATGGCTGTAGCTGGCAAAGCGCGCAAGCTTTTCAGTCTGACAGAAAGTGGGTGCTCCGATGTACCCGGGTTTTGCTTCTCTCGTGCCCAAGTTGCGGACTTGAGCACCCCGTCATCCCTTTCCGTGCAACATCCAATGCCGCAGAAGATTGGCCAGTTCGGCAACTCTTGCCTCATCATTCGTCCTGCTTTTGGAGAGTTGTTCGCTGCGATGCTCGATGAAAGCCAGACGTTCCAAAAGATCGGAAAGAACACTCCCTGCTTCGCTCTGATCGTCTGGAATCAGTGCCGTGCCTTTGATGCCATGGGAGGCCAGCAAATAAGCCAATTCAGCCTGTGAGCGATATTTGAATTGAAGGGCTGGTGTCGCACCGCGCACTAAATTTTTTGCGCGAAAGAAAACAGTATTGGCATCGAGCATATCGTCGGCGGACGGGAGAACGGGATCGCCGTCAGGAATCACAACATCGGTTCCGTTCCCGGCGAGTCCTGCATACCATTGGGCCAACGGTTGCCGTTCGTCATCGGTGAGCGCATGCCAGAGATCGAACGCCAGTTCCTGAATTCCGAAGTCGCGTCCGCCACCCGCGCGCTGTTCCTGCTTTTGGATTTCCACGATGCGGACTTGGCGGAAGTGCGAAGCGGTTTCGTAGTAAAGTTGATTGCATAGCCGGTTGCGTTCATCGGGATTGGCGACACCGAGCATTTCAAAAACGGCGAGATCGAGGTCGCGGCGATCCGGCATTGTCAGTTCGGAAGGCAGCGCGATGGGTTGCTCGGCGAGCTTCTTTGCAATTTCCGGTGAGCGGCATTCCATGAGAGCTTCTTCGACCATCGGGCGCGTATCCCGCTGGCAAAGGCGCTCGAAGGCAGCCCGCAGTTTTGCCGCGACATCGGGCGCGGCTTGGCGGGGATCGGGCACGTCGAGAAGGTTAACGTCCACGACTTCGGTTTTTAGATTTCCCTCCGTGCCCGCGTAGCGACCGAAGTAGATTTTTGTCAAAGCCACGAGAGTCGAATTGAGAACGGCAACTAGCAATGACGAGTTGCAAGCCGGATCGCTCACCGTCACGTCGTAGAGATTGCAATTAACAATGACCCGGTTCGAGTTATCGACTACGACATGGCGGTATTGCTGCGACTTCGGCCAAATGAGATGCCCGGCAGTGGTGTAGGTCAGATCATACCAACGCTCGCGGGAGGCACAGGTGGCGCGTTGCGGAACGGGAACGGCCTTGCTTTTCTTCGAGGCAAACGTGCTGCGTTCGCCATAACGCAGATAGCGGTGGACGTGTTTGCCTTTCAGTTCCGCGATGGGCGCGGAGACGAGCAGGATGAGACGATCCAACTCTTCAGGCACAATCACCGGACGCTGGATTTTCATCAAGCTGTGAACTTCCGGCGCGAGATACTCCGACTCGATCGCGTGGATGGTTCCGTCACCCGCTTCCACGAGTTTCACCGCGCCGGATTCCGCCTCGCTCCGTTTGCACGGCGATAAAATCGGCGCGTCGTTCCACTCTCGCGGTGTGACGTATTTTGCCAGAAACTTTGCTGTCACATCGCGCGGCATGAAAAAGTCATCGCAGCCGCTTGTGATTCCACGCTTAATCGATGCGATCTCACCAAGCCGGACGAAGCGTTTTCCTAATCGCTCCATGATCTCGAAATAAAGATCGGGCGCGCGAAGAAATTTGCCCCACTTGCCGCCGCCGTATTGACGGACGTAACCCATCTCGGGCATTTCCATGACTGTCGCGCTGCCGCCGTTGTCTGGCGACTCGCCTTCCTCATCATCGTCATCCTCGGCTCCGTTTGTAACGCGGAGCTTTTGCATCGCGAAGAGTTGCCCAGCGCGCAACCCCTCCTCCCACAAGTCGTGTTGCCGTTTGACGATGATTCGATACGAGTCCGTTGCTTTGTTTTCCTTTGTCCGCGTAATGAGATCGCGGAGAAATTCGGCTGCTTTTTGGCGCGAATGCTCGTCTTCGCGTGTGCCAAGAATTTCTGCCAGCGGGACTTTGAGTGCGACGAATTTCACGAGTTGCGCGAAGCGCTCCGCTTCATCGTCGCAACGCTGCAAAATCACCGCGCAAGTCTTCACGCGCGCATCCTCAAACCACGGCTCCGCCTGAGTCTCGATAATCGCGTGAATTTTGAAATGGCGCAGCGCCCACTCCTGCAACGCGAAGCCGTATTCCACATCCAGCCAGCTCGACGAAACGATGAATCCGAACCAGCCGTCGTCTTTCAAGAATGCCGTCGCCGCCGGCCAAAAGTAGCAATGCAAATCGCTTCGCCCGCCAAGTTTCAACCCTGGCCAGAGGCGCGCGCAAAGCTCCTGCAAATCTTCCTTCGCTTGCATCGGCTTCAAATTTTTCGCCGATCTTTTTGGGATGAGTTCCTGCCGGACGTAGGGCGGATTTCCGACGACCGCATCCAAATCGGGGACGAACACCGCTTCTATGCGGCGATCATCACGCAAGCCCGATGGCAGCAGACAGAACGGTTTGTCTTTGCTAACTTCAAAGAAATTTTTTCGTGCAATGCGCGGGTAGTTTTCCTCTTCATTGATGTCCCTCGCGGCGATGTTCAACGTGGCAAGGTGCGCCGCGAAAAGCGCGATGTCGGAGCCGTAAATCTGCGTGATCCGCTGTTGATGGCTCATTGAGGGATCGAGCAGCGCCTTGCGATGATAGGCACGGACGAGGAAACTGCCCGAACCACACGCGGGATCGAGCACCACGGAATCGGCGCGTCGGATGCAAAAGGCATTGATGACATCCACAATGTCTTCGTGCGTGTAGTGCTGGCCGAATTTGTGCCGCTCCTCCGGCGCGATGAGCCGCTGGAAGATCGCACCGAGAATGTCGCTGCGAATCCCTTTGAAATTGAACGGACGCAGATTTTCCAGCACCGAGCGCCACGCATCGGCGGAGTCTTTATGCCCGAAGACATTCAAGCCGCCCCAGTCGCTCTCATACGGATAGAAAAGCGTCTCGTAATCACCGGTAACGTCGATGGCCTTTTTGAAGACATTTTGAAAATGTGCATAGAGATGAACCGGCTCTTGAAGCCGCTTTGGAATCGAAAGCTCTTTCAACGTATCGAATTTCACACGGACGGATTCGTAGAAAATGAGACGGTTTGAAAAGACGTAGCAAAGTGTCCTAGCAGCGCGGTCGATCATCAACCGCCAATAGGCCGGATCGCCGCGAACGATCATCCAGCCTTGATCCTTCGCCATCCATTCCTGCAACTGAACATCGAAACCTTTGTCGCTTGCGGCTTTGGAAAAGAGAAACTCGGAAGTAATTTTAACGGCCCAAGAAATATGACACTCGAAGGCGCGGATGAACAATTCGTCCGGCGCCATTCCCCAATCGTCACGCTCACCCGTGACAATGTGTGCGAAGTCCAGAAGGAAGATGGCGAGAAATTTCTGAATCGCATCCTCAACTTCCTGTCTCGTCAGATCATCAGGCGACTGCAATTCCTCACCGAGATCGTAATCCTTCACGCGCCTTTCGTAGAGCGGCTTCTGCCAAAGGCTGCTGTCGAACAGCACGAGCTTGTTGACGTTCCACGTAAAGAAAAACTGCGCTCCCGCGTTGGATGCCTTTAGAAAGGCGTCTTCAATCAGGCTGGAGTCGTACGGATTTCTTCCTTCGGCTGTGCCCGGAAGTTTCACTTCACCCGCGAGCAGCAGCTTTTTATTGCCGTCATAAATTCGGAGATCGGAGCGTTTCCGCTTAATGCCTTTAGACTCCTCGATTTCGACACGTCTAAAAGGAAGATCGGGATTGTCGCGAAAGATCGCTTCCGCCCATTTCATAACGCGCCCGCAAAAAGTTACTTCGTGAATGCGAATGTCATTGGGCACAGCCATGATTCATACTGGCTACTATTCGATTTAGAGCGCAACACTTTATGAGTTTGCATGCTGCTCTCGCTTTTCGTGACGACGAACACTGAACTTTTTTCTCGATGCGAGGTTAACTGCCCCGGCAAGTGCGTTCCGAAAGCCTCACTCTCGGAACGAGTCCCCATGAACTGCGTTCACCACGCAGCATGAAAATGGGGTTAGTGTTATGCGTGAACCGTCCTGCCTGGATACAAGTCGTTTTTCCCCTTGGTGCATGTAAGCCCGCGAACGAGTCTGACTGGAATGCCTGTTTTGCACCACACATTGCGTCAACCTGCGCTCCGCAAGGAGCGCGGCGGAACGCGCGGAGTAGAGTATTCATCTGCCGGGCATTCTCCAAAGCTGGACGGTTCCAATCTGAAACCATTAACCCCTGGAGGAACCTCTGATCATGCAAGTTATCTACGAACATTGTGCCGGCCTCGACGTTCACAAGAAGAGCGTTGTCGCCTGCGTCTGGAATAGTCCGCTGACTGGCCAAACGGCCAGGGAAACTCGCAGCTTTGGCACCATGACTGCCGATCTGCTGGCCTTGAGCGACTGGCTGCAGAGCCACGCCGTGACCCATGTCGCGATGGAAAGCACCGGCGTCTATTGGAAGCCCATCTACAATTTGCTTGAAGGCCATTTTGAGTTGCTGGTGGTCAATGCGCAGCACGTCAAGGCGGTGCCGGGTCGCAAGACCGACGTGGCCGATGCCGAGTGGATTGGCGATCTGCTCCGTCACGGACTGATGCGCGGCAGTTTCATTCCGCCGCAGGCGCAGCGTGAGTTGCGCGAACTGACCCGCCACCGCAGCAATCTGGTGGGGCGCCGGGTCCAAGCGGTCAACGAACTGCAAAAAGCCCTGGAAGGCACGAATATCAAGCTGGCCAGTGTCGTCAGCGACATCACCGGAGTCTCGGCCACGGCGATGCTCCATGGCTTGCTGGAAGGACGCACCGATCGGAAAGCCTTGTCGGATTTGGCCAAGGGCCGGTTGCGTGCCAAGAAAGAGCAGTTGCAGAAGGCCCTCGAAGGCGTGCTGCGCGCCCATCACCGGCTCATCATCGCCCAATTGCTGGCCGACATCGACTTCTTCGAGGAGCAAATCGAGGAGGTCGGCCAGGAGGTCGCACGCCGGCTGCAAAAGGACCAGGCCACCCTCGACAAGCTCGATGGGACTCCAGGCATCAACCAGCGCCTGGCCCAGGTCATTCTCGCCGAAGTCGGCACGGATATGAGCCGGTTCCCAGACGCCAACCATTTGGTCTCCTGGGCTGGCTTGTGTCCTGGAAACAATGAAAGCGCAGGCAAGCGACGCAGCAGCCGCATCCGCCACGGCAACCAGGCGCTGAAGAACGCCCTGGTGGAAGCCGCCCATGCCGCTGCCCACACCAAAGAAACCTATCTGCAAAGCCTCTACAAACGGCTCGTCTCCAAACGGGGCAAAAAGCGGGCGATGATCGCGGTGGCCCGCAGCATCTTGGTCAGCATCTACCACATGCTCTCTCGCGACAGCATCTGGCAAGACCTCGGTGCCGACTACTTCGAGCGCCGCAATTCAGGGCAGATCATCGCGCGCCTCACCAGCCGCCTCCAAAACCTCGGCTACCAAGTCGCACTCACCCCCATTCCCATGACTTCCTGATCTATTTTCGGAGTAGGTTGAAAGAGTTTTCAAGCAGTGGCGGCTTGTTTAGCGACTCAGGGATTTACGGCTGGATGCGATCGCGAGGCTGCGGGCGCGGAGTTTTTCAAGGATGCGGAGCTTCTCGGCAAAGGGGAGCGCGGCGAGGCGGGTGCGCATCGCACGTTTGCTTTCGAGGATTCGCCGCATTTGTTCGCTCATGGTGTGTCGTGAAGGAATTTTTGCCCGAAGCGTTCCCATTTTTCAAGGAGCCTGTGACGGACAAGGACAGCGTCGAGTTGACCGCAGTCGAGCGAGCCAGCTTCGATGAATTGCAAAATGCGGCTGAAATCCTTGGCGCGTCCGGTGGCCAGCGCGATGGCGACGAGGTGCTCGGCGGTCATCACGAAGATGCGGGCTCCGTCCACTTCCGACTCGCGCGCCTGAGCGATGGCTTCTTCCTCCAAGGCACTGGCAGGAGGCAGAAATTGCACCGGCCAACCGTGGATGACGATGTATTCGCCCTCGGCCTGGTGTCCACGCGCGATGAGGTATTCATAGATGGGCGAGCGCGTCAGCAGCGAATTCTCCGCAGCGGACTGGAGAAGAACAAACACATCGAGATCGAGCGTGGCCACGGGTTCAAGATAGAAGGTCGCGCCGACTGCGCCGCCAATCGCGTATTTGCCGATGATTCCATCGGATTGCATCTGGTTGAGAACAACGAAGGTTTCTTTCATGACTGGCTATCCTTTGAGTGTGGCAACGCTGCGGTGAATGGCGGGAATGGCCTGGCGAATTTCGTCGTCGGCACCTTTGAGTTTCGAGCCGAGCCGGTAGCTGCTCGATGGGTTGCCCCATTCCTCGCAAAAATAAGGGCGCATGGCTTCGAAGACTGCCGGAGCTGTGGGAGTCGTGGCATTGTGGTCGAGGTAGATCATGTGCGCTGGCGGACGTGGGCAGTGAGCGTAATGGTCCGCTAACTCCACGGCAATCTCACAGTCAGTGAGTTCGCAGAAACTGAGATGGCGAGGGCAGTTTCCGGCAGCGGCCCCACCACCCGCCACGCGGTGCAACTGCCCCGGCAAGTGCGTTCCGAAAGCCTCACTTTCGGAACGAGTCCCCATGAACTGCGTTCACCACGCAGCATGTAAAGTTCGAGACGGTCGCGTCCGTCGTTATTCGGCTGGTTTAACCGATTTCGCCTATTTCGGAGTCAGGTTGAAGGGTTGGTGGCGGGTTGCGTGGTGGCTGCGCGCTATCCGATGCCGGCGCGAATCAGGTCGGGCGGCTTCCCCTTTTACAAAAAGTAATCGAAGTCCGACTCGCGGCTGATCCAGCGGCGGATGCGGAAGACGTGCGCCGGTTTTGTGTGCGGATCGAGTTTGACGAAGTTGCGGCTGCCCCGCCAGAGGTAGCGCTCGCCCGTCAACAGGTCGTGGACCTGATAGGTGTCGCTTTCGAGGAAGCCGAATTCCTCGACCGGAACGTGGAGGTAGGCACTCTGCGTCTGATACGGGTCGAGGTTGACGACGACGAGGATGATGTTGTCGAGCGACTCGGTCATTTTGCCGTAGAAAAGGATGCTGTCGTTCTCGGCTTCGTAAAAACGGAGATTCGCGTAGTCGTGCAGCGCGCGGTTCTCCTGACGGATGCGGTTGAGGCGCGTGATGGTGTCCTTGATGTTGCCGGGCGCATTCCAGTCCCGGCCCTTGAACTGGTATTTCTCGGAGTCGAGATACTCCTCGCGCCCCGGCAGCGCGGCGTTTTCGCACAGCTCGAATCCGCTGTAGATGCCGTAAACGGACGAGAGCGTGGCCGCGAGCGTGGCGCGGATGAGGAAGGCGGGCCGCCCGCCGTGCTGGAGGAAGAACGGCAGGATGTCGGGCGTGTTGGTGAACAGATTGCCGCGGAAGTATTCCGCCATTTCGGTCTGCGTCAGCTCGGTGAAATACTCGATGAGTTCGTGCTTCGAGTTGCGCCAGGTGAAGTAGGTGTAGCTCTGCTGGAAGCCGACTTTGGCGAGCGACCTTCATCATCTTCGGGCGTGTGAACGCTTCCGACAGGAAGATCACGTCGGGAAATCTCGCGCGCACTTTTCCAATGAGGTATTCCCAGAACGCGACGGGCTTGGTGTGCGGATTATCGACGCGGAAAATGCGGACGCCTTTTGCCGACCAGAACAAAACGACGCTCGTGATTTCCTCCCAAAGCGCCTGCCAGTTCGCGTTGTGGTAATCGAGCGGATAGACGTCCTCGTATTTCTTCGGCGGATTCTCGGCGTATTTGATCGTGCCGTCGGGCCGCTTGAAAAACCACTCGGGATGCTCGGTCACATACGGATGATCGGGCGAGCAGTTGAGCGCGAAGTCGAGGGCGAGCTGCATGTCGCGCTTCTTGAGTTCGGCGATGAGCCAGTCGAAATCCTCGAACGTGCCCAGCTCGGGCGCGATGTCCTTGTGTCCGCCGCCGTTGACACCCTGGGCGCGGTTGCCGATGGCGTAGGGGACGCCGGGCTCGCCGGGCTCGCAGGTCGTGGAGTTGTTACGCCCCTTGCGATTCGTAACACCGATCGGATGGATCGGGGGAAAGTAGATCACGTCGAAACCCATCGCCTTCGCGTCGTCGATGCGCCCGAGGCAATCGCGGAACGTCGAGCCGCTATCGGGTTTGCCCTCGGCGGAGCGCGGAAAGAACTCATACCACGCGGAGAACCGGGCGCGCTCGCAATCGACCTCGACCCTCGCGTAGGGCGTGTATTCCGTGGCCTGTGAACGATCGGGCCACGAGGCCATCAGCGCCTCCAGCTCGGTCCAATGCGCAATCGCATCGACCTCCTTCGGCCCGGCTTCGCTGATTTTTTCGGCCAGTTCGACCAGGCGGCTTTGGTCGCGGTGATTTTTTGCACGCAACGCAGCTCCTGCAACGAGGTGCGCGCCTTCGATCGTCTCGCTTTTCAAATCCGCCACGCCGCCCTCGAATTTTTTTCGGAATTCGTGCTGCCACGAGCGGAATACGTCGCCCCACGCCTCGATGGTGAATTCATAGATCGCGTTCTCGAAGAACGAGCAGGTCGCTTTCCATCGGTCGTTGATGAGCGGAGTCATCGGTGTCTCGTGCCATTTCTTGCCGCCGGCTTTGCGCCACTTGAGGACGGCGGTGACGACATCGTGGCCGTCCTTGAAGACATCGGCTTCGACGACGAGGTCTTCGCCGGCTGCGCGCTTGATGGGATAACGGCCGCCATGAATGAGCGGCGTGATGTTTTCGATGACGACGGTGGGTTGGTTTGGAATCATGTGCGCCCCTTGTTGGAGGGGCTCTTTGCTAACAACAAATCGGGGAGCGTCCAAACCTTTTCGCCCCCGGGGATTGCGCGCTGCTGTCGCGGGTTAAACGAGAACATCGAGGTGTAGTGGAACGCCCCATGTTAAAATCGAGCCGCGCCCCTATTGCGCCGGGTGATGGAAAAAGCCAGATTGGGTGCGGGAAACTTCGATGCATCGGAGCAACCCACTTCAGCCTGGTTAGAGGGGGTCCCACCTAACGGTGGTTTTCTAACCAGGCTTTTTCTTGCCCGGATGCCGTCTGCCGGACCGGCGCTTCAGCGCAGGCTTTCCAGGAGCCGTCGCAAACCGGCAAGGCTCGGGATGCGCTGCAATACTTCCGTCAGCGATGCGAGCGCCGCCGGGATGTGTTCGAGAAAATGGGCGCGCCTTTTTACCAGTCCCAGAAAGCCGTAGGCGCCGAGCGCCTGCATCAAACGCTGCGCGGCGCAGAAATCGAGAAGCTCCGCGAAGTCGTGCGGCAGATCCATCCCGGCGTCGATGGCGCGCTCGATGAAGCCTTCGACCAAATCCTCGCGCTGGCTTGTCGTGAGAGCCACGTAAGGATCGTAAACGAGCGAGGCCAGATCATATTGCATCAGGCCGGGGCGCAATCCCTGAAAATCGATCAGGCAGGCACGGTCTTGGTTGATCATGATATTCTGCGATTGGAAATCGCGATGCACAAGCACGCGCGGCTGCCGGTCCAAAATCGCGGCGATCTCGACGAGCGCGTCGCGATCGCATGGGCCGGCGATGCGCTGCGGATCGAGTTTGAAAACTCGGGCCAGGCAGTTCTCGAAAAAGTAATCCTGCTCCCAGCGGTAAAGCTCCGCGTTGAATTCGACCTGCAAAGTCAGGCCGGACTCCGGCAGCGCGCGATGCGCCCTGGCGTGCAGCGCGACCAACTGATCGAGCGCGCACCCGTAACGCTCCCGCAACTGCGGCCACTGTTCGTCGCGATACGACCAGAGATCGCGTTCGCCCAGGTCCTCCATCCAGATCAGTTGCTCCTCTTCGTCGTGGAAATAAATCTCCGGCACGTTGATGCCCACCGATGCCAGGAACTGCGCGATCTCGACATAGTGGCGGTTCTCTGCGCGCTGGTCCCCGTATTTCACGAGGATCAGCGAGTGCTCTGCGGTGACGCGGATGCGGTAGTAGCGCCGGTCCGAGCCGCCCTTTTCAACCGGCTGGATTTCGATGGAACTTTTCGCGAAGCGCGGAAAGCGCGTGACGGTTTGCTGGATGAGCGATTCGGAAAGCATGAAATTATTGAATCAGGAAAACAGGAAAGCAGGAACGGAGAGAATGACTGTTGCGATAGTTGCTTCCAAACAAGCGCGCGTCATTTGTAGCGCAGCGTGGAATCTCAAGATCGTCGCTCTGCGTGGTTTGCGGGATTCCTCGCTGGGCTCGGAATGACGCGCCAAAGAGACCAACACATAACTTCGAGAGTTTTCCTGCGTTCCTGCTTTCCTGATTCATTTTCTAAAAATCGATGTCGGTGTGCGTGCCGCGCACGCGTTGTCCGGCAGTGACGATACAGTTTTTCAGCACGCTGTCGGCGACAATTTCAGCGTCCTCCCAAACGATGCAGTCGATGAGCGTCGCCCGCCCGCCAACGCTCGCGCCCGCGCCAATCGCCGTCGCGCCCGATATTTTCGCCGTCGCTGCAATCTTCGCCGTCGGATGAAGCCACTCTCCGCATTCCGCATTCCCCATTCCGCATTCGAAAAAGTGCCGATGCACATCGAGATACTTCTCGCGCGTGCCGAGATCCCACCAATGCCCTTCGTCCAGCACGATGCCGCCGAGCTTTTCGCCGTGCTGAATCATCTCCAGGAATATCGGGACGACGGAAATTTTCGTCTGCGGCGGAATCCGCGCGAAGAATTCCGGACTCACGACGTAAACGCCGGTGAACAGATACTTCGGCGGGATCGTGCCATGCAGCCGTTGCGAAATATCGGCAATGCGCCCGGTCAATTCATCGAGCGAAACCTGCAACGGCCCGTCCTTGGAACGCAGCACCATCGTCACTTCGTTGCCGGATTCGAGGTGATGCCGCATCGCTTTCTCGATCGGCAGATCGCTAAGGATGTCGCCGTTATAGACGACGAACGGCGCACCGGTCAGCAGCGGCTCGACGTTCTTGATTCCGCCCGCAGTTTCCAGCAGATCGACCTCGTGCGCGAAATGCACCGGCACTCCGCGATAGGTGCCGCCGGGGAAGGCCTGCGCGTAAGCTTCGTGGCGATGATGCGTGTTCACGACAAGCCTGGTCACTCCGTTACGAATCAAGTGGTCGAATGCAAACGCGATCAACGGCTTCCCGCAGATCGGAATGAGCGGCTTCGGCCTGTGTGCGGTGAGGGTTTTCAGCCGCATGCCGAGGCCGGCGCCGAGCACGAAAGCGTTGCGAATCGCGGGTGTCATCCGATGAGTGCGGGGACTGTATAATTTTCTATTCGCCGCGCAAAAGAATTCGCTACTGTGACGGCATATGACGGAAGAAACCATCTGGACCGGCACCTCGTCCCAGGTCAAAAACCTGGGTCCATTTCTTTTGTGTCTCCTTATCGTCCCGATTCCGTGGGCGCTCTGGAAATGGCTCGAGGTCAAGGCGCGCACGTATCGCGTCACGACCGAGCGCCTGCTGACGACGAGCGGAGTCCTTTCCAAAACAACCGACTCGCTCGAGCTCTATCGCGTCAAAGACATCCGGGTGACGCAGCCGTTTCTTCTGCGATTCTTCAGCCTGGAAAATATCGAACTCGTGACCACGGATGAAACGTCGGCGCTGGTGGAGATCGATTACATGCCTCAATCCATCAAGCTTGCCGACATCCTGCGCCGCCAGGTCGAAGCCTGCCGCGTGGCGAAACGCGTGCGCGAAATCGACGTCGAATAATCCCATGAAACTCGCTCCCGCATTTTACAAAGACGAACCTGCCGGTGGAGGAAAGCAGACTCCAACGCGCGACCAAATTCCCGCCACAGACACATGGGATTTGACGCTGCTCTACGCGACGCCGGAGAAATGGACCGAGGGATTTGCCGAGTTGCAGGGCACCTATGCCGACATCGCGAAGTTCAAAGGGCGCGTCGGTGAATCGGCTCAGGCTCTGCGCGACTGCCTCGAATTCGACAAGGCGCTGAATCTCAAGATCGAGCGGCTCTACCACTACGCGATGTTGAAAATGTCGGAGGACAGTTCCGACAACGAGAACCTTTCGCGCGAAGGGCAGTTGCAAAACCTGCTCACGAAAATTGGCGAGGTCTCCTCGTTCATCACGCCGGAGATTCAGGCGATCGACGACGCGACATGGGCCGCCCGCCTCGCTGATCCGGTGCTCGAACCGTGGCTGATTCTGCTGAAAAAAGTGCGCCGTCTGAAACCGCACACGCTGTCCGAAGCCGAGGAGCGCCTGCTCGCGCTCGGTGCCAGCGCCCTCCACGGGCATCGCGAGACGTTCTCGCAGTTGACGAACGTCGATATGAAATTCGGCGTGCTGGTCGATGAGAAGGGCGAGGAGCGGGCGCTGACTCAGAGTTCGTTTTCTTCGTTCCTCGTAAAGCAGGACCCGGAGATCCGAAAGCGCGCGTTCCATCAGTTTTACGCCGAGTTCAAAGACCATCAATACACCGTCGCTTCGAGCTTCGCCCATTCCGTGCGCGGCGATGTCTTCTACGCCCGCGCGCGGAATTATCCCTCGGCGCTGGAAGCAGCGCTGTTCGGCGACGACATCCCGGTTGCGGTCTATGACAACCTCATCGCAGCCGTCCGCAACAACCTCGCGCCGCTTTACAAGTACTACGAACTGCGCCGGCGCGTGCTCGGACTGAAAGAGATCCATCATTACGACACCTACGTGCCGATGGTCGCGGACATCGAAACGAACGTGCCTTTCGACGACGGCATCGACAAGGTGCTCGCCGCGCTGAAACCGCTCGGCGGCGAATACGTCTCCGCGCTTGGCGCGGGGCTGCGCGGGCGCTGGTGCGACCGTTACGAAAGCAAGGGCAAACGCAGCGGCGCGTTCTCATCGAGCAGCTACGGCAACCCGCCCTACATCATGATGAACTACAAGGCCGACGTGTTCTCCGATGTCTATACCCTCGCGCACGAGGCCGGGCACTCGATGCATACGTGGTATGCGCAGCGCCATCAGTCGTTTCAAAACTACGACTACCCGATCTTCCTCGCGGAGGTCGCCTCGACGTTCAACGAAGAGCTGCTCACGCACCACCTGCTCGAAAACACGAGCGACAAACGGATGCGCGCCTACTTGATCAACCGCCAGATCGACGACATTCGCGGCACGGTCTATCGACAGACGATGTTCGCGGAGTTCGAGAAAATCGTCCACGCGATGGAGGAGGCCGGCGAGGCGCTCACGCTCGACAGCTTCCGCGCGGCGTATCGCAAGCTGCTCGACGCCTACTTCGGACCGGACTTCACCATCGACTCCGAACTCGAACTCGAATGCCTGCGCATCCCGCATTTCTACGGCGCGTTCTACGTTTACAAATACGCCACCGGCATGTCGGCGGCAGTCACGCTCGCGCACAAGGTCTTGAGCCGCGGCGCGTCGGACGTCGATGCCTATCTCGGCTTCCTGAAATCGGGCGGCTCGAAGTTCCCGCTGCCGACGCTCGCCGCCGCAGGCGTGGACATGTCGAGTCCGGCGCCGATCGAACGCACGCTGAAACTTTTCGCCGCCCGCGTGGACGAACTCGAAGAACTGCTAACCTGACAAGGCCATCCCGAGCGGAGCCGAAGGATCACAGTGCTGGAGCACGGAATGAATGAAACAGTTAAAATGGAGAAAAATCAGTGATCCTTCGGCGTTGCTCAGGATGACAATTTTGTGATGGAGGATTTCGAAAGGAGAATTCAGGCGGCGCAAGGCTACTCGGAGTTGGGCATGACCAACGACGCGCTGGAAGAACTCGATGGCGTCGCTCCGCCGTTCTGCGAGCGGCCGGAGTTTTTGGAAATGCGCCTGCTGATCCTGCTCCACGCGCGCCGCTGGAAGGAGGCGCTCGCCGCCGCGCGCAGACTCTGCAAGGTCGTGCCCGGCTTCTCGGCGGGCTACATTCACACGGCTTTTTGTTTGCACGAACTGGGTCGCACCTCCGAAGCCAAAGCCCTGCTGCTCTCAGGCCCGCCCTCGCTGCTCGAAGAGCCGACCTACCACTACAACCTCGCGTGCTACGAATGCGCCCTTGGCAATCTGGAGTCGGCACAGGCTCATCTCGAAACCACTTTCGCGATGGACCGGAAGTTCCGCGACTTCGCAAGAACAGACCCCGATCTGGCGAAGCTGCGAGGGGATGAGTCTTAAATGTCAGTTCCGCACCAGCAGATTCTTACCCGTCATCTCGGCCGGTTGTTCCAGGCCCAGCAGGAAAAGCAGCGTCGGCGCGATGTCGGCGAGGATGCCGTCCTTGACCTGGAAGTTGTCTGAATCCGCTGCGACGTAGAGGCAGTGAACGAGGTTCGTCGTATGGGCGGTGTTCGGCGATCCGTCGGGGTTGCGCATGAGTTCGCAGTTGCCGTGGTCGGCGGTGACGATTGCGCAGCCACCGAGTTCAAGGACCTTCGTGATGACCTGCCGCACGCCTTCGTCGATGGTCTCGACGGCTTTGATGCCGGCTTCGACGACGCCGGTGTGACCGACCATGTCGGGGTTCGCGAAGTTCAGAATGACGAGATCGTAGTTCGGCAGCGATTTCACGACCTCGGCCATGACTTCGGGGGCGCTCATTTCAGGCTGGAGATCGTAGGTCGCGACTTTCGGCGAAGGGACGATCTTGCGGTCTTCGCCGGGAAACGCCTTTTCGACCCCGCCGTTGAAGAAATAGGTGACGTGCGGATACTTCTCCGTCTCGGCGATGCGGAGCTGGGTCTTGCCGGCTTTGCTCACGACTTCGCCCAGGATGTTTTCGAGCGACTGCGGGCCGAAGATGGCCGGGCATTTGTAGGTCTTGTCGTACTGCGTGAGGGTCACGTAGAAAACCTGCGGGGCCACTTCCCGATCGAATGCGGCGAATTCTTTTTCCAGAAACGCGACGGAAAGCTGACGGGCGCGATCTGCGCGGAAGTTGAAGAACAAAATCACGTCGCCATCGCGGATGCGCTGCTCGTTCGCATTCGAAAAGATCAGCGGCGGCAAAAATTCGTCTGTCTTTCCCGCTGCGTATTTCGCTTTCACGGCCTCGCTGGGCGCGACGGACGACTGCTCGCCGCGTCCGAGAACGATCGCGTCCCACGCAAGTTTGGTGCGATCCCAGCGGTGGTCGCGATCCATCGCGTAGTAGCGGCCGATCACCGTCGCGATCTTCGCCCCGCTCGGTTTCAATTCCCTCTCGCACTCCGCAAGGTAATCCGTCCCGCCAGTCGGCGAAGAGTCGCGGCCGTCCATGATTGCGTGAACGCAGATGTCATCGACCCCGGCCTCCTTCGCAGCATTGGCGAGCGCGATGAGATGCTCCATGTGGCTGTGAACACCGCCGTCGGAAACCAGGCCGAGAAAGTGCAAGCGCCGTCCGCTGGCATGCGCAAACGCATCTTGCAGCACCTGGTTTTTCTTCAGGGTTCCTTCCTCGACCGCTTTGTTGATGCGCGTCAAATCCTGATAAACCACCCGTCCAGCGCCGAGGTTGAGATGGCCGACTTCGGAGTTGCCCATCTGTCCCTCGGGCAGCCCCACATCGAGCCCGCTTGCGCTCAAAGTGCCGCCGGGATAGGTCGCGTAGAGATGGTCGTGGAAGGGAGTCTTTGCAAGCAGCGTCGCATTGCCGTCGCGCTCCGCGCCTTCGCGCCCGCTTGGATTGATCCCCCAGCCGTCACGAATGATGAGAATAACAGGTTTTGCCATGGCGAATATATGAAGCAGCAACACGAGGCGGAGACAAACACAATCCTCGACGCCAGACCTATCGCGAGGCGTTCTGGTTCATCCGGGCGATTTGGACCAGCGCACGCGGAGAGGCTTCAGCCAGTGGGCGTCAATTAAGTGCGAGCTGAAAGCCTTTGTCCGATGAAACTGAGTTGTTGATTTTGCGGACTGCAATCGTAAAGGTGACAAAGTTTTCTCACGGATATGTTTCGATTGTTGTTTTTCTATTTTTTGATTTGCCTCTCCTGCCTCGGCCAGAACACGCAACCCGCGCCTGCTTCACCCACGCCAGCACCGTCCGCATCGCCTTCGCGGGAGACGCTCGCTTCGGCTGCCGCCGGTTATCTCGATGCGCCGCAGAAATCGAAGTTCGGCTACAGCTCGGTGCGCGTGGACGGGCCGTATATCTCGATGACTTTCGACGACGGTCCGCAGCCGGCGCTAACCCCGAAGCTGCTCGATCTGCTGAAGCAGAAAGGAGTCAAGGCCACGTTCTTCGTCGTCGGCCAGAACGTCGCGGAATTCCCCGATGTGGTGAAGCGCGCCGTCGCCGAGGGGCACGAGATCGCGAACCACTCCTGGTCGCACCCGAACTTCGCGAAGATGTCCGACGCGGCGGTGCGGAACGAATTGCAGAAAACGGAAGACGCCATCCAGAAGGCGGCCGGCGTGAAATCGAAGTTGTTGCGCCCGCCTTACGGATCGATCACGCAGCGGCAGCGCGATTGGATTCACAACGAATTCGGTTTCAAGATCGTGCTCTGGGACATCGATCCGCTCGACTGGAAGTATCGCAACTCCGCCCACGTCGAGAACGAGATCCTGAAGAACACGCGGAGCGGTTCGATCGTTCTTTCGCACGACATTCACGCGACGACTGTTGCGGCGATGTCGGACACGCTCGAGAAGCTGAGCGAGAAGGGGTTCAAGTTCGTTACGGCATCCGAGTTGATCGCGATGGAGAAACCCGCTCCTCCCACTGCCGCAGGGGATGCGGTCGCGCAGAAGAAGAATGGGATACGGGCGGGTGTGCCCGTAAAGGAAAACCCAGTGTCGCAAGCTTCGCCAACACCCGCGGGTCAGGCTCAATGATTGGAATGTGCAGGAGGGATTCCGGACATTCCGGACTCGGATGATAGGCGACGAGTATTTCCAGATCCGCGCGCAACTTGGGACGGCGGTTTTTTCACTCTCCACGCTGGCGCACGATCTCAACGCCGACGCGGATCTGCTGCAGACTCTCCAGGGCCTGAGCACGAGCCTGCGGGAGCCGTTCCTGTTCGTGGTGGTCGGCGAGGTGAAGGCGGGAAAATCATCGGTGCTCAATGCGCTTTTCGGGCGCGAGTTTTGCCGGGTCGATGTGCTGCCGGCCACCGACAAAATCTACGTCTTCAAGCACGGCGACGCCGATCGTGACGTGAACGTGACCGACAAGCTGACGGAATGCTATCGCGCGAACATGTTCCTGCGCGACTTCAACGTCGTGGATACGCCGGGGACGAACACGATCGTAGCCGAGCACCAGACGATCACCGAGCAGTTTCTCCCGATGGCCGATCTGGTGTTGTTCGTGTTTTCCGTGACGAACCCATGGGCGCAATCGGCCTGGGACTTTCTGAATCTCGTTCACAGGAAGTGGCTGAAAAATGTGGTGTTCCTCGTGCAGCAAGCCGATCTCCGGACGCCTCTGGAAGTCGAGGCTGTGGTCAAACATCTCGAGCAAACCGCGCGCGAAAAGCTCGGGGAAAACATCCCGGTCTTCGCGGTTTCAGCGAAGCAGGCGCTGCTGGCGAAAACCACGGCGACCGACAAGGAGGCGCTGCTGGCTCAGAGCAATTTTCCGAAACTGGAAGCCCATATCAACCAGGCCGTCGCGGGCGGTGAGGCGCGTCGCGGGAAGCTGCAGTCGGTGTGTCAGACATCGCGGGTCATTCTTGGTGATCTCGCGGAAAAGACGCGCGGGGCGTTCCAAATTCTCAAACAGGACGGTGAGAAGCTGGCGAACCTGAACATCAGTCTTGCCGAGCGGAAAGACCAGTCGATGCGACAAGTCGGGGGCGTGCTCTGGACGCTGGCGCAGTCGTACGAGCGCTCGCAAAAACGCGGAGAGGAATTGCTCCGCGAGAAACTTTCGTTTTTTGAAACGCTCAAGCTCGTCTTCCGACACGCAAACTGGAAGAGCGAGTTCGAGGAGAAAATCGAGACCAAGCTTCAGGAGTCGATCAAGCGTCAGATTCAAAACTCCGTCGAACTGCTCGAGGTTGATTTGAAAAACGTCTGGCAGCAGGTGCATGAGACGCTGCAAAAGGGCTTTGCCACTGAGTTTCGCGCGCCCGCGGGGGCGCCCGGCTTTTTGAAGGAGCGCAACGAATTGCTCCAGCGCATCGAGCTGACACTGATCGAGCGCATGTCGAACCGGCAGGCCAACCAGGAGATGACGCGCCTTTTCGCGGAAACCGCCGCGTGGCTTCGCGTTCCCGCCGGCGTCGCGGCGGTGGGCGGCATCGCCACGATTGCGGCGGCGCTAGCGCATCTCGCGATTGTCGATGTCACCGGCACCATTGCCGGCGTGGCCGCGGTCTTCGGCACGACTGTCGCGCTCGTGAAACGCAACAAAATCATCACGCAATTCCAGAAAGAAATGGCGGCCAAGCGCGAGGAAGTCCTGTCTCCGATCGAGGATCAACTTCGGCACGCCATCGGAATGTTTTACCAGGAACTGGCGACGGTGTTCGAACCGCTGCAGAACTTCTGTTCCTCACAGCGCAAAATCTACGAACCGATGCTCACGCGGATCAAACAACTCGAAGAAACCTTCGGCAAATGCGCGGCCGATCTTGGCATCACGCAGTCAAAGTAGCAGCCACCGTCGAGCACGCGGAGGAACTCCACATGCCACGTTGGGCGTGCGCCCGGAATGACACGTGGTGGATGGGTTCGCTGGAAGACCGAGCTATTTGCTGAGTCCGTTTCTTCCCGAAGAACACCTGCTGCATTTGGTGCAACACCCCAAGAAAGGCTGCTTGCCTTTACAAAAGCCTTTCCTGATTCTCCATCCGAATTTTCGATGACGAGCAGCAAGCTAACTTTCCTCTCGCGACTGGGCAGTTCGATCGTCCTTTGGGCCATCGCGCTGAGGATCATTTGCTCGGACTACGAGCCGGGATTCTATCTCCTGATCAGCGTCGTGGCGATGGTCGGGCTGTGGGAGTTCTACACGATGCTCGACAACAAGAAGCTGCCGAACTTCAAGCTCACGGCGATGATTTGCGGCGCGATTTTTCTCGCGGGCAGCTTCTACTACTTCCGCAAGATCGGTCCCACCCAGTGCTACGACTTCGAGATGTCCGTGCTGCTCTTGTTCCTGCTGGTCGTTTTTGCGCGGCAGATGTTTGAGAAAACGCGCGACATCGCTCCCGTGGAGACGATCGCTTACACACTGTTCGGGTTGCTTTACGTGCTGTGGCTTTTCAATTTCATCACGAAAATCGTTTACGTGACGCCGCGCCCTCTTGGCCCGCCGACCGGCCAGTTCTACGTGTTGTATCTGATCGTCATCACGAAGTTCAGCGACATGGGCGCGTATGTCACCGGCAGCCTGTGCGGCAAACACCTGATGGTCCCGCACATCAGTCCGAAGAAAACGTGGGAGGGCTTTTTCGGCGCGCTCGCGTTTTCAGTCATGGGCAGTTGCGGCATGCTGTGGCTGATGCCTCAAAAGCTCTGGCTCATCAACTACACCCACGGCATCGCGCTCGGGCTTCTGCTTGGCTTCGCGGCAATCATCGGCGACCTTGCGGAGTCGATCATCAAACGCAGCACAGGCGTGAAGGACTCGGGAAAATTCCTGCCCGGCATCGGCGGAGCGCTCGACTTGATCGACAGTCTGCTCTTCACCGCACCGCTGATGTTCTTCTACATGCGTCTCGTACTCCGCGTGTCATGAGATTGCCAATCGGAAATCGGCAATGAGAAAGCGTCGTGTCGTAGTTCTGGGAGCGACGGGTTCGATTGGAACCAGCGCGGCGAAGGTCGCGCGGGACATTCCCGAGCGCATGGAAATCGTCGGCATGTCCGGCCATCGCAACGTCGAGGCGCTTGCGAAAATGGCAGGCGAGTTTCCACAGGCAAAAATTTGCGTGACCGACGCCACAGCTGATCTTTCCGCATTCCGCGTTCCGCAATCCGCATTCCTCCGCGGCGAAGGCGGCTTGATCGAACTCGCCACACTCCCCGAAGCCGACCTCGTGCTCATCGCGATCGTCGGCACGGGCGGCTTGAGACCGGCTCTGGCAGCGATCGAAGCGGGGAAAGACATCGCCGTTGCCAGCAAGGAAATCCTCGTCATGGCCGGCGAGATCGTGATGGAAGCCGCCCACAAAAAAGGCGTGAAAGTGCTGCCCGTTGATAGCGAGCACAACGCGATTTTTCAGTGCCTCGAAAATCGCGACTCCGCCGAGGTGCGGCGTTTGATTCTCACTGCATCCGGAGGCCCGTTTCGCAAAATGCCCGCCGATCAGCTCGCCGGTGTCACGGTAGAGCAGGCGTTGAAGCATCCGACATGGCAGATGGGCTCGAAGATCACCATCGACTCCGCGACGCTCTTCAACAAAGGCCTCGAAATGATCGAGGCGCGTTGGTTGTTCGGCGTCGAGATGTCGCGGGTCGAGGTCATCGTGCATCCGCAGAGCATCGTGCATTCAATGGTGGAATTCGTGGATGGCTCGGTGCTTGCTCAATTGAGCCACTCCGACATGTGTTTCCCGATTCAATACGCCGTGACCTGGCCGGAGCGCGTTCCCAACTCACTGCGCCCGCTTGATTTTGCCGAACTCGCCAAACTTGATTTCGAGGAGCCGCGCCGCGCCGATTTTCCCGCGCTCGATCTGGCGCGCCAAGCGGGCGAGACCGGCGGCACTTTGCCAGGCGTGATGAACGCTGCGAATGAAATCGCTGTCGATGCATTCGTGAACCGCAGAATCCCGTTCCCCGGCATCTGGCAAACCGTCGCGCGCGTGATGGGGGAGCATCGCCCCGTTGCGCACGCGGGTCTCGATGCTATACTGCAAGCCGATTCGTGGTCTCGCGAGCGAGCTGCGGAAGTGATCCAGGCGATATCCTGAACTCCGCAACGGGTCGCGGAAACCAAAACTCACATGCTGTCCAATATCCTCAATTTCGTATTCATCCTTGTTGAAGTCCTCATCATCTTCAACCTGCTCATTATCGTTCACGAGCTCGGCCATTTTCTCGCCGCGCGCTGGCGGGGGCTGGTCGTCGAGCGATTCGGCGTCTGGTTCGGAAAACCGCTCTGGGAAAAGGAAGTCGGCGGCGTGAAATACAGCCTCGGCTGCATTCCGGCGGGCGGCTTCGTCGCGCTGCCGCAGATGGCTCCGATGGAGGCCTTCGAGGGAAAAACCGAAAACGACCGCGAATCGCTGCCGCGCATTTCCGCGTTGGACAAGATCATCGTCGCACTGGCCGGCCCGGTATTCAGCATGGGGCTCGCGATTGTTTTCGCGACCATCGTCTGGTTCGTGGGACGTCCGACGAACGAGTCGGAGACGACCACGACGATCGGCTACGTCGAGGCGGGGTCGCCTGCGGAAAAAGCGGGACTGCTACCCGGCGACAAAATTCTCGAGGTCGATGGCCACAAAGTTTCGAGGTTCGTAGGCATGGTCAACAGCGTGACGTGGCGCGTGATCCGCAGTGAAGGCGCAACGATTCCTTTCGTCATCGAGCGCGATGGGAAAGTAATGACAATCCATGCCGAGTGGGTGAAGGAAACGGCCAAGCGGTTCGGGCGCGCGAGTCTGCGACAGGTCCGCATCGGGCCGAAGACGCCGACAACCATCGACAAAGTCGAGCCGGGCGCGCCCGCGGCGAAGGCCGGCTTGCAGGCTGGCGATGTCGTCACCGCGATCAACGGCCAGAAAATTTACAGCCACGTCGCCCTGGCTGAGGAGATCGCCAAGAATCCCGAACAACCGGTGCAACTCACCGTGCAGCGAGGCGGCGAAGACAAGCAGTTTTCCATCACGCCCGTGATGATGAAAGACGACGGCGGCGAGCAGCGTCCGCGCATCGGAATCGCCTGGGATTTCGGGAAACTGGAACTCGCGCATCCGCTGCCTTCCCAGCAGATCATCGACAGCGTGAGCACGATGGTGAACATGATCGGCGCTCTTGTTTCGCCGAAATCCGATGTCAAGGCACAGCACTTCAGCGGGCCTGTCGGCATCATGCGGCTCTACTACCTGATGTTCGAGAGCGAGCAGGGCTGGCGAATGGCGCTCTGGTTCAGCGTGCTGTTCAACGTGAACCTCGCGGTTCTCAACATGCTGCCGATTCCCGTGCTCGATGGCGGACATATTCTGCTGGCGATCATCGAAGGCATTCGCCGCCGGCCTGTGAACGTGAAGGTCGTCGAAGCGGTAACCGGCGTCTGCGCGTTCGTAATCATCAGCTTCATGTTGTATGTGACTTTCTTCGACGTGCAGGATCTGCCGTTTTTCGGTAAGCACTCGAAGAACGAAAGCCCGACTCCCGCACCTGCCGCGCAGAAATGAGCGGTGACCGGTTCGGGGCGTTCGGATTTTAATTCACAGCGAATCTTTGCGTTCCCAGGGCCTTCGGACTAAAACAGCCGGAGCTTTTTCCAACCGCAAATCCTCATGAATTACTGCAAAGATCCGTTCATTAACGAACGCCGCCTCACGCGCGAAGTCATGGTCGGCAAAGTCGGCATTGGTGGAAACAATCCGATCCGTGTCCAGTCGATGATCACCTGCGACACGATGGACACCGCTGCCAGCATCCAGCAAACGCTCGATCTTGTTGCGGTCGGCTGCGAGATCGTCCGCATCACCGCGCCGACGGTGAAAGACGCGGCGAATTTGCAGCACATCGTCGCCGGCTTGCGTGAGCGCGGGTGCCACGTGCCGATCGTCGCCGACATCCATTTCAAACCCGAAGCCGCGATGGAAGCCGCGAAGTGGGTGGAAAAAATCCGCATCAATCCTGGCAACTACGCCGACTCGAAAAAGTTCAACATCCTCGAATACACCGACGCGCAATACGCAGAGGAACTCGACCGGATTCGCGAGCGGTTCAGCCCGCTGGTGAAGGTGTGCAAGGAGCTCGGTCGCGCAATGCGCATCGGCACCAACCACGGCTCGCTCAGCGACCGGATCATGAACCGATACGGCGACACGCCGCTCGGCATGGTGGAGAGCGCGCTTGAGTTTGCGCGCATCGCCCGCGAACTCGGCTACCACGATTTCATTTTCTCGATGAAGGCGAGCAACCCGAAGGTGATGATCGAGGCGTATCGGCTGCTTGTGGCGCGCTTATATGAACTCGATGCCGCAGAGGCGGGCAGCCGGAATGACGAAGCACGAATGACGAAGCACGAAGATGATTCGTCATTCGTCATTCGTCATTCGTCATTGTCCTGGGCCTACCCGATTCACCTCGGCGTGACCGAAGCCGGCGACGGAGAGGATGGGCGTATCAAGAGCGCCATCGGTATCGGCTCGCTGCTCAACGACGGCATCGGCGACACGATCCGCGTCTCGCTGACCGAGGACAGCGTGCATGAAATCCCGGTGGCGAAGGCGTTGATCGAATGCGGAACACGGAACGCGGAGAGCGGAAACGACTCAGACGCGAACATCTTTCCGCAATCCGCAATCCGCAATCCGCTTTCCTACGATCCTTTCAGCTACCGCCGGCGCGCCGCGAAGCGCATGGAAGTCAACGGCGTGGCGCTTGGCGGCGAAGAGACGATCCGCGTTTTTACGACGGAGGAGAAATGGTCGGCACTCGCGCACAAATTCGAGCGGCTCGGCGATTTCCAGCCGGAGATCGTGCTGGAAAAATCCGGAGTCGTTGCCGTGGATCCGCGGGACGAATCCGCGCTCGCGAGGATCAACGCATCACCGGAACCCGTGCTGGTCACGGTTGCCGACGGTCTCAATCTGCCTGTCATCGCCGCTTATCGACTCCTCTCTGCGCGCATCGAAGAACGGCATCCGATTTTGCTCAAGGACACGTTCGCGCCCGGCACCGATCCGAACGCCGATTTTCTTCGGGCGCTTCTCATCGCGGCCACCGGGATCGGAGCAATGCTCTGCGACGGCATCGGCGACGCGGTGATCGTGCAGGGCGAACACGCGCCCGGCCAGTCGTTGCGGCTCGCCTACAACATTCTCCAGGCGGCAGGCGCGCGCATTTTCAAAACCGATTACGTCGCGTGCCCGTCGTGCGGGCGGACACTGTTCAACCTTCAAACCACGACGGCGAAAATCAAAGCCGCCACTTCGCATTTGAAAGGCGTGAAAATCGCGATCATGGGCTGCATCGTGAACGGTCCCGGCGAAATGGCCGACGCCGATTTCGGCTATGTCGGCGGCGCTCCCGGCAAGGTCAACCTTTACGTCGGCAAGACCGCTGTGAAATTCAACATCCCCGAAGCGGAAGCTGTTGATCGGCTCCAGGACTTGATCCGGGAGCACGGCAAATGGGTCGAGCCAGCGGCGCAAGCAGCCGCGGTTTCAGCGAACTGATCCTCGGCCTCCTTTCGAGCTATCCTCAAAAAATCGCGCGACACGGCAAGGGCACCCGGCCCGCTGCAACGGACCGATGTCCCGCGCTGCGGTGATCGCTTGTTCCTTTTCGTCCGGATGATCCGGACGATTCGCTCCTAATCCGCCGTTTTTACGGTCACGTCGCCGCTAAAACCGGCGGACTTTCCGGGTTCCTTTTCGATCAGCACGCTGAGGGTGTGTTCCTGGTCTCCGGGCGGCAACGGCACCGTGAGAGAACCTGCCTTGGCGTTGGTCTTGGCGCCCGCAAGTTTCCCATCCAGCCAGACTTCGGCTTTTCCGGTGATGGAGCCGAAAACGATCTTGCACGGGATCGCATTTTGCCCTGCGGAGGGCTGGAATTTCTCGCTGCGAAAAACGGCATAGTTTCCATCGAAACCTTCGAGTTTGCCCGGTTTCACGACCTCCCAACTGTTCATGTCGTTGTCGGCAACATGCTGGTTTGGGTCGGGCTTGGTGTTGGAGCCGGGCGACCTGCGCCATGCGTCGAGGTAAAGCGCCGGCGCGACGACTTCAACGGCGGGAATGGCGGGAACGGCCCGCACGTCAATCGCGGCCACACCCGGCTTTAGCGTGCCCGATTTGGCGCGCAGCGTCAGCGGGCCTGAGCCGTTCGCTTTGCTTTGGAGGATCACTTGGGCGAGGCCATTAAAAAGGCTCCGCTTGTTGCCTTTCTCGGGCTCGTGACAATTCGGGTCGCCGTTGCCGAGGCCGATGATCGCTCCGGGGCCGCTCATTTCAAACTCCACCGGCAGGTCGGCGGTCGGCACCGCGCGGCCCTTGTCGTCCACGGCTTCCACGGTCACCGGAAGCGCGTCCCATCCGTCGCCTGCGAGTGTGTTGCGGTCCGGAGTCAGGCGCAATGCCACGGGGTCACCCGTTGTTTCGACGACCTGGCGGGCCGCTTCTTTGCCGCCTTTTTTGGCGACGGCTTCGAGTCGTCCGGCGGCGTAGGGAACTTCCCATGTGAGCATTGTCTTGGGGTCCATCGGCTTTTCGCCCAGAGATTTTCCGTTCAGGCTGAGTTCCACCGCGTCGGCGTTGGACATCACCATCACCTTGATCGGTTTGCCCTCGCTGCCTTTCCAGTTCCAGTGCGGCACGATCTGGAGCACCGGGCGGTCTTTGATCCACTGCGCCTGATGGATGTAGAAGCCGGTTTTTGGAAAACCGCAGAGGTCCATGCAGCCGAAGAACGAAGCCGCGCTCGGCCACGAATGGGGCGTGGGTTCGCCGCGGTAGTCGAAGCCGGTCCACACGAAACCGCCTGCGATGAACGGCCGCTCGGCGATCAGATTCCATGCGCCCCGGTGTGTGTTGCCCCACGGCGCGCGGTGGTCATCGTAGGAATCGATGATGTTGCGGCTCTTGTCCGTGACAAAAGCGCCGCGTGTCATAAAAGCCGAAGTGTCCTCGCTGCTGGTGAGCGGCTTGTCCGGGTTGGCTTTGTGATAACCGTCGTAGGCATTCTGGCAATAGTTGAAGCCGACCACGTCCACGGCGTGGGAGACGTTGATTTTGCTGCCATGGCCACCGCTCATGGCGGCGGTGACAGGGCGCGTGGTGTCCAGTCGTTTCACAGCAGCGGACATGCGGCAGACCATTTCATAGCCCTGCTCGGTGCCCTGCATCGACTCTTCGTTGAACACGGACCAAAGGATCACGCTCGGGCGGTTCCGGTCCCTGCGCACCAGCCATTCAAGCTGCCGGATGTATTCGGGCGAGCAGTTGAAGTTGCGGTTTTCGTCCATGACGAGCAGGCCCTGGCGGTCGCAGGCCTCGAGAAGTTCCGCGGGCGGCGGATTGTGCGAGCAGCGAAATGCGTTCGAGCCCATCTCCTTGAGTTTGCGGACGCGGAATTCCCACAACGCATCCGGCACAGCGGTGCCGACTCCGGCGTGATCGAGGTGGTTGCAGGTGCCCATCAATTTGACCGGCTTGTCGTTCAGGAAAAAGCCTTCCTTGGCGTCGAAGCGGATCGTCCGGAAACCGCACTTCGTGGTGACTGCATCGACCGGCGCGCCGTCGCGTTTGACCACGGTTTCCAACGAATAACGGGAGGGGGTTTCAAGGGACCAGAGGGTCGGACTGGCGACGGGGATGTTGAGTTTCGCCACTCCATTGCTGAATGGCGGGACGACGAGGCTGGCGGCGGCCTGACCAACCGCCAGGCCGCTGATCTGCTTGCCGTGCGGGTCTTTGAGCGTCACCTCGACCTCAACAGGGCTGGCAGTTTTCAGCGCACTCTCCACCGTGACCTCCACCGGCAGCAACCACTTGCCGTCGGGCTGGCGGACCGGGTTCGCGAAGACGCCGTCGGTCGCGACATGCACGGGGCTGCGTTTGACGAGCCAAGTGTGGCGGTAAATGCCCGCGCCTTCATACCACCAGCCTTCCTGCTCGATGGCATCCACGCGCACGGCGATCGTGTTCAGCGCTCCGAATTTCGCCAGCGGGGTGATGTCGATGTTGAAACCGGTGTAGCCGCAGAAATTGCGGTGCATGACGGTGCCGTTGACCCAGACGGTGGCGTGGGTGGCGATGCCGTCGAACTGGATTTCCAGGTGCCTGCCTTTGTCGGCGGCATCGAGCTTGAACTCGCGCCGGTACCAGCCGATGCCGCGCGGCCGGTAGCCCTGCGAAAGGTTCGCCTCCTGGTCGAACGGCCCTTCCACCGCCCAGTCGTGCGGAAGGCTGACCTCGCGCCACGAACTCACGTTGTAATTCTCCGCCGCCGCGCCCTCGGCCCTCCCTGCCTTCGCGTGGTTGTAGCTCGCGGAGTGGCCTTTGATCACTGGAAAGGGAATGTCCCCGAGGTGAAAGCGCCAACCGTTGTCGAACGAAAGCCGTTCGCGCAAAGGCGCGGCGTCAGCCCCGGCTTGGGCGGACAAATTCAGCGGGCAAAGCGAGAGCAAGACCAGAGCAGCGAGGGAGAGAGTGTGTTTCATGGCAAGTGGGAGCGGATGATATGCAGGGAAGAGCCCAACCGGAAAGGTTTGAGTTGCGTTTCACCCCAAGAAGCGGGCTTGCTCATTTCATGGCGAATCTCTCTGCTCGAAAAAATTACTGTCAGGTTCCAAAGCAGGGGAGCATCATCGCCAGACCAAAATCGATTCGCTCACATCCGAACATGCATCCCTTCACAACCCCAATGAATCAATCCTCCCGCCTGCGTCTTTTGTTGGCGGCCATGCTCGCGATCTGGCCCCTGATGGACTGCCGGGTCATGGCACAAAACCCCGCTGTGACCCCGGTGCCCTTGCCGCCCGGCTATCCGCATGCAACCGGTATGACGCTGAAGGTAAACGGCGTGCCGGTCCCCATTCTTCAAGCAGTCGTGAACCGCCGCCGCAATGAGACCTACGACGTCGCCTCGTTCGCGTTCACCGGCAATGCGAAAG
The DNA here is from genome assembly GCA_963751395.1 of uncultured Verrucomicrobiae bacterium. Classification (GTDB taxonomy): domain Bacteria; phylum Verrucomicrobiota; class Verrucomicrobiia; order Chthoniobacterales; family Chthoniobacteraceae; genus CAVVUC01. The sequence goes on from CAVVUC010000004.1 coordinate 305,036, forward strand.
TGGAAATCAGCCTGGACAAACCGGCGGCCGGCGCAACGGTCCTTCCCTCGGGCTACGGAATCCGCCCCACTGCGGGCAATGCGGTGAGCTTCGAATTGAACCGGGCGCGACACCTTTACGTCCAGTTGCCCGGACGAAATCCGCTGCTGATTTTCGCCGACGCCCCCGGCATCCCCGAGCCGGTGCCGGGCACGAATACCTTCGATGTCGTGGCCCGTTACAAGGCGGACGCGACCGGCAGAACGGAGTCCACCGCAGCCATCCAGAAGGCCATCGACGATGCGGCCGTTCGTGGCGGAACGGTGCTGGTGCCGAAGGGGCGCTTTTTGTCGCGCAAGCTCACGCTCAAGAGCAATGTGCGGCTGCATCTTGCCGGCGGGGCGGCGCTCAAGTTCGTCGATGTGAACGACGACGGCATGGACTTCACCAAGCGGCAGGGCGCGGGTCTTTATTTTCTGAATGTGGACAACGCGCAGAACGTGGCAGTGACCGGAGCGGGGCTGCTGGATTGCAACGGAGACGCGGCGCGCGGCACGGACAACAAACGCAGGCTCATCTCGGCGTTTCACTCTGCGCAAGTGACGGGGCTGACCCTGGAGGGGATCACGATAATCGATTCGAGCAGTTGGACGGTCGTCCCGGCATTCAGCCGCCAGGTGCTCATCCGGAACATCAAAATCATCAACACCCTCGCGCTCTATGAAAACGACGGCATCGATCCGGTGAGCTGCCAGGACGTTCTGGTGGATCACTGTTTCGTGCTCGCCACCGACGACGCCTTTTGCCCGAAGCCCGGCGGGGTCGGCACCCACGGCGGCGGCTGCAAACCCGGCCCGGTCATCGAAATGCGCGACGTGGTCTTCAACGACTGCCTGACCTGGACCGTGGCGGCGGGATTCAAACTCGGGCGCCAGTCGGGCACGCCGGCGCTCAACATCGTCTGCAAGAACTCGCACATCATCAACGCGAGCCGCGCCTGCGTCATCGACCACGACGGCGGCAACGCCCCGTTCCGTAACGTGCTTTTCCAGGACATTCAGGTGGAAGGAGCGATCCGCCACGCGCCCATTTACATCGAAACCTTGGACCCCGGCCCGACGACGGAAGTCACCTATGAGCGCGTGAATCTGCGCGTGACCGGACGGACCACCAGCAGCCTGGCGGGGAAGGACGACGTGAATTGCGTGAGCAACGTGCGTTTCATCGACTGCACCTTCGACGGCAAACCGGTGACTGCCGCAGACTCGCTGAAACTCAGCATCAAGAAGTTTGTCAAAGACGTGAGCTTTGTTTATCGCGATCCCGCCCAGCGCCCGCCGGGCCTGACGTTGACCGCAGTCTGGGGAACGCACCTCGCGGAGGCAACAGCCGGAGCGCCGGCGCCCATTCGTCCCGCCGTGCTGGTCACAGATCCGGAAAACCGACCGGTCCCCGGGACGCAGGTAACTTTCACCGTGGAATCCGGCGGAGGAACCGTGACGCAAGGCACCGCCATGACAGACGCGAAAGGCATCGCCACGGCAGGCGGATGGACGCTCGGGTCAAGTCCGGGGGTCAACACGCTCATCGCCCGCAGCAAGAACGCGCCCGGCAGCTACGTGGTCTTCCGCACCACCGGCAAGGCAGGGAACTGATTCTTGGTGCCGCAGACCGCTTTCCGGGACGCGACAGTGCAACTACCGGCGTTGGAAAATCTCGTCGAAAAACAGCTTCATCTGCGCCCATGAGCGGCGTGCGGCGGTTTCGTTGTAGCCAACCGCTGAGGTCATCCCGTTTTCCTCTGCGAGCTTGGTAGCGCCGGGATTGCTGAACGCATGGAGCGCCCCCGAGTAGTTGATGAACTGGTAATCGATGTGTCCGCTGTCGAGGGCCTTTTGGAAAGCCGCGATATCCTCGGCTTTGACCATCGGATCGATCGCCCCATTGAGCATGAGAAATTTGGCGCGCACTTTCGGAAGCGCTTCGGGCGTCGGCTGGACGAGTCCGCCGTGGAAGCTGACGATGCCCGCGAGCGGGGCGCCGGTGTAGGCCAGAGCCAGGCATGTCGAGCCGCCGAAACAGAAACCGATCGCCGCGGTTTTCTTTTCGTCCACGAGCCCGGTCTTGAGCATTTGATCGAGTCCAGCCCGCGCGCGCTCGGCCATTAGCGGCTTCCCATAAAGCTCGCCCGACCACTCCCTGGCCTGCTTTGCGTCGGTCGTGGAAACGCCATTGCCGTACATGTCCACCGCGAACGCGACGTAGCCCATCTCCGCGAGTTGTTTCGCGCGGCCCTTGGCGTAATCGTTCAGCCCCCACCACTCGGGAATCACGAGGACGCCGGGGCGCTTTGCGGTGGTGGAATCATCGTAGGCGAGAAAGCCTTCGAACTTCCTGCCGTCTTGTTCGTAGGCGACCGGTTTGGTGATGACGCCGGCGGAGGCAACGCTGGCGAATGCGCAGGTGATGAGAAAAAGAATCGCTTTCATGGTGCGGAGAACGTCTCGCGAAGCCTGCCGGCGGTCAAATGCCGAATCGGCACTACTGCTGACAAGCCACCAGTTCGCGCTCGATCGCGGCACGGTCGAGTTTTTTGCCGATGAAGACGAGCTGGCTGGTGCGGGTCTCTTCCTTGTTCCAGAGCCGGTCCCAGAAGATCGTGAAGCGGTTGTTCACGCCGTGGAAGATCGCCCGGCGCGGATTGGCGGCAATGGCGATGATGCCTTTCGAGCGATACACCTTCTCGCGATTCGAGAGTTCCTGAACGAACGACTCGAAGCGATCGATGTTGAACGGCTTGTCGAAGGTGAAGGACATCGACGCGATTTCGCTGTGGTGGCGGTGTTCGAGTTCGTCGAGGAATTGCGGATCAATGGCGAGCTTCCGGTCCACATCGAACGCGTTCATGTCCAGCAGCTCCTTCAGGTTCACCTGCGAATGGTTCGTGCGGAAGGTTTCTGCGTGCGGGTTGAGCGTGGCGATTGTCGCCTCAACTTCGGCAAGGCGCGACTCGTCCACGAGGTCGGTCTTGTTCAGCAAAATGAAATCGGCCATCGCGATCTGCTCGCGCGCCGTTTCGGTTTCCTTCATCTGATGCGCGATCTGCTCGGCATCGACGACGGTGATGATCGAGTCGAGCCGCACGTATTTCTGCAACTGGGGGATGTTGAGGAAGGTCTGCGCGACCGGTCCCGGATCGGCGATACCGGTCGTCTCGACGAGCAGGTAGTCGAACCCGCCGCGCTGGATCAGCTTCTGGACACCTTTGACCAAATCTTTGCGGACGGTGCAGCAGACGCAGCCGTTGTTCATCTGGACGATCTCTTCGCGCTGGTTTTCGACAAGCTGGCCGTCGATGCCGATCTCGCCGACTTCATTGACGATGATCCCGAATTTGTAGCCGTGCTGCTGTTTGAGGATGTAATTGAGCAGCGTCGTTTTGCCGGCTCCGAGGAACCCGGTGAGGATGGTGGCTGGAATGGGCGTTACGTTTTCACTCATAAAAAAGGACTGGCGACCCGATCATGGACCGGGTCGCCAGCAAATCGTTCAGCTTTGGAAGAAAATCTAGGACGCTTTTTTCTTCAGCAATGGAAGGCCGGTTTTCGTGTTCTCGCAGACTTCGTAGCCGGCGGGAAGCTCGTCGATCGCACCATCTCCGGGTTGCCCGGCGAAGAAGTAAAGCGTGACTTCCTGGCCACCCTTCAGCTTCTGATGACGCTGGTGGAGGAAATAGGTCTTGCCGGATTTTTTGCTTTGAACGCTGAGAGCCATGGTGGGTTGTGGGTGAAAGGTTGAGGATTGGAGTTTAGGCGATGCCCGCTTTTTTCAAAGTGGCATACGCGCCGTTTTTGGTCACGGTCTTGATCGCGCGTGCGGTCAGTTTCACGGTCACGAACCGCTTCAACTCCGGCACCCAGATGCGGCGGGTCTTGAGGTTCGGGGTGAAAGTGCGCGGGGTGTTGGCGGTGACGTGACGGCCAACGCCGCCCTTCTTCTTCGCCATACCGCGGCGGTGAATGACGCTGCCTCGCGACACGCGGGATTTGGTGATGCTGCAAATTTTCGACATAAGGTTTCTCCGTAAAAGGGTGGCTAAAGTGTCGCCTGACACCGGGATGGTCAAGCGATTTTTGGGAGGGTGATCGGGCGTGCCGCTCACGATGCGCTGGCAACTGCCGCGGGCGCAGCTTGGTTTGCTGCTTCGCAGGTGGGACAAGCCATCGCGCGCATAGCGCCCGATCCACCACCGGTTTTAAGCAGCCGCCATGTCGGCATCGACCATGATTTTCACCAGGTCGTGGAAGCGCGTTTGCGGCTTCCCAGCCGAGTTTTTCCTTAGCCTTGGCCGGGTTGCCGATGAGCAGATCGACTTCGGCGGGGCGCTCGTAACGGGCGTCGTATTTCACAAATTCCTTCCAGTCGAGCCCGACATGCGCGAACGCCACTTCGACGAATTCCTGCACGGTGTGCGTCTCGTTCGTCGCCAGCACGTAATCGTCACCGGCCGGCTGCTGGAGCATCCGCCACATGCCTTCGACGTATTCGGGCGCGTAGCCCCAGTCGCGTTTTGCGTCCATGTTGCCGAGGTAAAGGGTTTTTTGTTTGCCCTTCTTGATGGCCGCCACGGCGCGCGTGATCTTGCGTGTCACGAACGTCTCGCCGCGGCGCGGGCTTTCGTGGTTGAAGAGAATGCCGTTGCTCGCGTGCATGCCGTAGCTCTCGCGGTAGTTCACCGTCGCCCAATACGAATAGACCTTCGCCACCGCGTACGGACTGCGTGGCCAGAACGGCGTGGTCTCGGTCTGCGGCACCGCCTGCACTTTGCCGAACATCTCGCTCGACGAAGCCTGGTAAAAGCGCGCCTGCACCTTCGATTCGCGGATGGCTTCGAGGATGCGAATCGTGCCGATCCCGGTCACGTCGCCGGTGTATTCGGGGATGTCGAAGCTCACTCGGACGTGGCTTTGCGCCCCGAGGTGATAGATCTCTTCCGGCCCGACGCGGTCGATGAGTCGCGTCAGGTTGAGCGAGTCCGACAAATCGCCGTAGTGCAGAAACAAATGCACTCCGTGGATGTGAGGGTCGGCGTAAAGATGGTCGATCCGCGACGTGTTGAACGTGCTTGCGCGGCGGATGATGCCGTGGACCTCGTAGCCTTTTTGGAGCAACAGATCGGCGAGATACGATCCGTCCTGTCCGGTGATGCCAGTGATGAGCGCTTTTTTCATAATGGTGTTGTGTTCCTGGTTTTTTCGATGGCCGCCTGCTGCGCTTCGAGCAACTGCGAGACTCCGCGTTTGCCGAGATCGAGCATGGCCATCAATTCTTCCTGGGTAAATGTCGCCTCCTCACCCGCGCCCTGGATTTCCACGAACTCCAGGTCCTGGGTGAGCACGACATTCATATCGACGGTGGCCGCCTTGTCCTCTTCGTAGTTCAAATCGAGAAGCGGGGCTCCCTCGACCACGCCGAGGCTCACGGCGGCGACAAATTTTTTCAAAGGCGATTTCTTGAGCACCTTGTCGCGGACGAGCTTTTCAAACGCGAGGGCAACGGCGACGCAGGCTCCGGTGATCGAAGCCGTGCGCGTCCCGCCGTCGGCCTGCAAAACGTCGCAGTCCACCCAGAGCGTGCGCTGTCCGAGAAGTTCGAGATCGACCGCCGCGCGCAACGAACGCCCGATCAGGCGCTGAATCTCGCTGCTGCGTCCGTCGAGCCTGCCCTTGGAAATGTCGCGCGGCTTTCGCTGCTGGGTCGAGTAGGGGAGCATCGAATACTCCGCCGTGATCCAGCCGCCGGAGACCTGCTGCTCTTTCATCCAGCGCGGCACGCCATCCTCGATCATCGCGGCGCAAATCACCTGCGTATTGCCTGTCGCAACAAGCACGGAGCCTGTGGCGTTCGAGGCGATGATCGGGGTGAATTGGAGCGGCCGGAGTTGATCGCTGGCGCGGCCATCGGTTCTAAGCATGCGCGGACCTTGGTAGCAGTTTCCGAACTTGTCGAACGGAAAAAAAACCTAGACGCTCCGAAAAATGAGGAAAGACGTCACCATTCAAGTCCCCGCTACCAGCGCCAATCTCGGCCCCGGCTACGATTGCCTGGGTGTGGCTTTGCGCATCTACAACCGGGTCACGGTGATGAAAGGCGGAGCGCGGAACGCGGAAGGCGGAAGTGGGATGATCGCCCGCGCAGCTGCGGCTTTTTTCGATGCGGCAGGGATTGCGCCGTTCGAGTTCGAGTGGTCGATCGAGGGGGATGTGCCGCGTTCGCGCGGGATGGGGAGCAGCGTCACGGTGCGGCTGGGGATTCTGCACGGGCTGAATGAAGTCTCTGGCCGTCCGCTTTCCGACGAGCGGCTTTTCCAGATTTGCGCACGGCTCGAAGGGCACCCGGACAACGCCGCACCTGCCGCATTCGGCGGATTCACGGTCGCGGGCAGCAACGGTTCGTTCGTGCGTTTCGACGTGAGTGAGTCGCTGAAGTTCGTGCTGCTCATTCCCGATTTCGAAGTCTCGACGCCTGAAGCGCGCAAGGTTCTGCCCGACACGCTGCCAAGGCTCGAAGCCGTTCTCAGTTGCGCCAACGCAAGCCGGATCACCGCCGCGTTCGCCGCCCGGCGTTATGACCTGCTCGCCGGCGCGTTTGCCGACGGACTGCACCAGCCCTATCGCGAGAAGCTGATCCCGTTTCTCCCCGCAGTGATCGCAGCGGGCGAAAAGGCCGGCGCGCTCGGCGGATTCCTGAGCGGTTCGGGATCGACCGTTTGCTGCGTGACGCTCGAAAACGCGGAAAAAGTCGGCGAGGCCATGCTCGCAGCTGCGAACTCGCCGGGAGCACGCATCGTCATCGCGACGGCCGACAACGAAGGCACCCACGCCGTTTAGCCGATGCGGAAATGGCTGGAAGAATTCGAGCAGTTTGCCATCGACGTCATTCTCGAACGTCGTTACGGCAAGCGCGCCGCGATTCTTCGCTGGTTCCTTCACGCGCTCTCTCATGTCTATCGGGCGGCTGTTCAGACGCGGCTCTGGCTTTTTCGAAAAAGAATCCTGCGGGAGCGCTCGGTCGGCTGCCTTGTGATTAGCATCGGCAATTTAACCGTTGGCGGCACCGGCAAGACGCCGGTCGTTGAGAAATTCGCGCGTGCCCTGCAAGCCGGCGGGCGCCGTGTGGCGATCCTCAGCCGTGGTTACAAGAGCAAGAAGCCCCCGCTGCTGAGACGGTTCGTTCAGAAGTTCCAGCCCACGGAGTACAAGCCGCGCATCGTCTCCGACGGCAAGGCGATCCTCCTCGACTCGCGCATGGCCGGCGACGAACCCTACATGCTCGCGGTGAATCTCAAGGACGTGATCGTGCTCGTTGACAAGAACCGCGTCGCCAGCGCGCTCTACGCCATCGAGAAAATGGGCTGCGACACACTGCTGCTCGACGACGGCATGCAGTTCCTGCATCTCAAACACCGGCTCGACATCGTGCTGGTCGATCGCCAGGCACCGTTTGGCAACGAGTATCTGCTTCCGCGCGGCACCCTGCGCGAGCCGCCCGAAAACCTGCGGCGCGCCAGCTACATCTTCATCACGAAAAGCACGCCGGAGGGCAACGTCGATCTCATCGGGCGCATTCGGAAATACAACCGCACCGCCGAGATCATCGAGTGCGCCCACCGGCCACAATACATCGAGCACATCCAAACCGGCGAGAGGCTGCCGCTCGATTTTTTGAAAGGGCGATACATCGGGGCGCTCAGCGCCATCGCTTCACCGGAGAGCTTCGAGCGGGCGCTGCGCGAACTCGGCGCGAACATCGAGTTGTCGCGCCACTTTGCCGATCATCACCGTTTTTCGGAAAAGGAAATGCTGAACTTCATGAAGCGGTGCGTCAGCCGCGACATCGACGCCATCATCACCACCGAGAAAGACTACGTCCGCCTTCCTCGCATCGATAAATGGGAGGTGCCCGGCTATTTCCTCCGCGTCGAAATCGAGATTCTCAGCGGCCACGAGACCTGGCAAAGCTGCGTCGATCGCATTTGCAAGCCGCAGCCGATCATGCCTCCGGAGCGGTTCTTCGCGTGATTCGACCTCCGGCGCACCGGCCCTGCGGACACCCTTGGAATTTTTCTTGTTTCGTCTTTTCTTCGCCGCTAGCTATCTGAACTCAGCAGCGAGTTTTTCGGGTTCGCTGCGTGATTTCAGGAACGCCACCGATATGACTGCTTGTGCCCCATGAAGAAGCGAATTGTTCTTATCGACGGCCAGACCTCTTTTAGGGAGATGCTCGTGTGCGTTCTTGCAAGGAGCACGGCCTGCGAGATCGTCGGGCAGGCCGGCACCGGGCTGGATGCAATCAAAGTTTGCGAGCGCGAGCACCCCGATGTCGCAGTGCTGGACTTGATGCTGCCGGAGTTGTGCGGCGTCGAAGTGATCCGCCGCCTGATGGCGGAACAACCCGGCATCCGAGTCCTCGTCTTCACCAGCACCGTCAACCAGCATCTCCTCATCGACGCCATGAAATGCCGGCCGCATGGTTTCGTCGAAAAATCGGACACGCTTGAGACGTTTCTGGAGGCGCTCTCGGCGGTTTGCTCGGGAGCGCGCTTCCTCACTCCCTTCGCGTCCACGCTCTTCTACGACTCGCTTTCCACACCGGAGGAACAGGAGTTCCATTTGTCGAAGCGCGAGAGTGAAATCCTCCAACTGGTCGCCGAAGGCCGCAGCAGCAAGGAGATTTCCTCTCTGCTCGGCGTGGCCCTCAAGACGGTGGAAAATCACCGCGCCCATCTCATGACGAAACTTCAAATCCACGATGTGGCGAGCCTCACGCGTTACGCAATGAAGCTCGGCATCGTTTCGTCCGGGTAACCGCCGCATCGCAGGCGTCATGGCCGTCGGCAATTTTTTTGAAAAAAGTTGTTGCGTAGCGGAGCGCTTTTGCTAATTTCCCCGTCCCATCGCGAAAGCGGCTGGGGGAACCGGACGTGAAAAAACAGGTTGGCAAAAGAATTTGAAAATTTTCTGTTGACCAAGTTTCGATTGTCGCTAGGTTCGACATCCCGCAAGAAGCGGGGCTCCGAAATTCGGAGTTGGTTCTTGAAACCTTTGGGACTTCAAACTCAGTTTTGTCCCGGCATTAAAAACAGGTGCTGATCAGTTCAGAGCCTGCACTTTGATGATCGGCGCAAAGTTGAGTTTTTTTGTCGCCCGAAGTTTTCAGGGGCTGTTGATCTTTGAGAGTTTGATTCTGGAATTTCGATGGTTGAAATTCAGAACGGTTGATGTGTCCCGATTTGGTCGGGACACGACGAAAGCAAAAATTGAATTGTGCGTTATACGTCAAATCTTTGATTCAAACATTAAAAGATCGGACAAACCCTGTTCGCGATTCACCTCGCGACAGGTAATTGAAACGGTCAGATTTTGCCGGTGCTATAGCGGCATCGGCACAAACTTTTCACGGAGAGTTTGATTCTGGCTCAGAACGAACGCTGGCGGCGTGGATAAGACATGCAAGTCGAACGAGACTTGTTTCGTAGCAATACAAAGCAAGTTTAGTGGCGCAAGGGTGCGTAACACGTGGGGAATCTGCCGAGAAGTGGGGAATAGCTCGCCGAAAGGCGAATTAATACCGCATGTGACCAGGAAAGACATCTTTCCGAAGTCAAAGCCGGGGCAACCTGGCGCTTCTTGATGACCCCGCGGCCTATCAGCTAGTTGGTAAGGTAACGGCTTACCAAGGCTATGACGGGTAGCTGGTCTGAGAGGACGACCAGCCACACTGGAACTGAGACACGGTCCAGACACCTACGGGTGGCAGCAGTCGAGAATTTTTCTCAATGGGGGAAACCCTGAAGGAGCGACGCCGCGTGGAGGATGAAGGTCTTCGGATTGTAAACTCCTGTCATTTGGGAACAATTGTCACCGGTTAACTGCCGGGGGCTTGATAGTACCAGAAGAGGAAGAGACGGCTAACTCTGTGCCAGCAGCCGCGGTAATACAGAGGTCTCAAGCGTTGTTCGGATTCATTGGGCGTAAAGGGTGCGTAGGTGGTGCCGTAAGTTGGATGTGAAATCCCGGAGCTCAACTCCGGAACTGCATTCAATACTGCGGTGCTGGAGTACTGGAGAGGAGATCGGAATTCACGGTGTAGCAGTGAAATGCGTAGATATCGTGAGGAAGACCAGTGGCGAAGGCGGATCTCTGGACAGTTACTGACACTGAGGCACGAAGGCCAGGGGAGCAAACGGGATTAGATACCCCGGTAGTCCTGGCAGTAAACGGTGCACGTTTGGTATGGGAGGATTCGACCCCTTCCGTGCCGGAGCTAACGCGTTAAACGTGCCGCCTGGGGAGTACGGTCGCAAGATTAAAACTCAAAGAAATTGACGGGGGCCCGCACAAGCGGTGGAGTATGTGGCTTAATTCGATGCAACGCGAAGAACCTTACCTGGCCTTGACATGCATTTCTAAGTTGGTGAAAGCCAGCGAGTGTAGCAATACACAACTTGCACAGGTGCTGCATGGCTGTCGTCAGCTCGTGTCGTGAGATGTTGGGTTAAGTCCCGCAACGAGCGCAACCCCTGTGAACTGTTGCCACCGGCCCGTGAGGGCCGAGCACTCTGTTCAGACTGCCCTGTGAAACGGGGAGGAAGGTGGGGATGACGTCAAGTCAGGATGGCCCTTACGGCCAGGGCTGCACACGTACTACAATGCCCAGTACAGAATGAACCGATACCGCGAGGTGGAGGAAATCCCTAAAACTGGGCTCAATTCGGATTGAAGGCTGCAACTCGCCTTCATGAAGCCGGAATCGCTAGTAATGGCGTATCAGCTACGACGCCGTGAATACGTTCCCGGGCCTTGTACACACCGCCCGTCACATCATGGAAGTCACTTGTACCCGAAGTAGGTGCGCCAACCGCAAGGAGGCAGCCTCCTAAGGTATGAGTGGTAACTGGGATGAAGTCGTAACAAGGTAGCCGTAGGGGAACCTGCGGCTGGATCACCTCCTTTCTAAGGAGAAATGCCCAAGCACTTTCACAAGTGCCGGCATAGGTCGATCGCTAAATCCATTCATTCGTGATTGGACATGCGACAAGTCCTTTGTGACGAAAGAAACAAAGGCTCAACAGATTTGAAACGGTAGCGCACAATTCAGTTTTTGCTTGAACGCCGAACGAGGCGGGTAAACTTTCGAACCTTACGGGGGCATAGCTCAGTTGGTAGAGCGGTAGCTTTGCAAGCTATAGGTCTGGGGTTCGAATCCCCATGCCTCCACCATGGACATTTTGGATTCTTGATCTTGGATTTTGGATTAAGCTGCGCAGCGGCTTGGCTGTCCAAAATCGCAAATCCAAAATCTAAAATCGATTGGGCCTGTAGCTCAGTTGGTTAGAGCATGCGCTTGATAAGCGCAGGGTCACTGGTTCGAGCCCAGTCAGGCCCACCATGCCGGCGAAAAAGCAGAAACAACCGTTTTGAGTTTGGAACAAAGAAGAGATTCCCGAAGCCAAACTTCCGCGGGGCAGAAAGCCTCCGCTGGTTCTTTGACATCTACATACAGGGTAGTAAATACAACTTTAAGAGCTGAGTCTGAAATCAAAGGCCGCCGAAAGGCGGCAAAGAGAGTTTCAGTTATCATAATTTCCGACGCAAGTCGGATCAGATTGATCAAGCTACAAAGAGCACATGATGGATGCCTTGGTGCCAATAGGCGATGAAGGACGTGATAAGCTGCGATAAGCGACGGTTAGTGGCAAATACACTTTGACCCGTCGATCTCCGAATGGGGTAACCTGACCGAGTTAATACTCGGTCGAATCCGTGTGAATACATAGCACGGAAATCGCGAAACCCGGTGAAGTGAAACATCTCAGTAACCGGAGGAAAAGAAAGCGAAGCGATTCCGTAAGTAGTGGCGAGCGAAAGCGGAACAGACCAAACCCATAGCTTGCTATGGGGGTTGTAGGAGCCCGATGTGGCAGTGCAACGATTAGATGAAGCGAATGGAAAATCGCTCCATAGAGGGTGACAGGCCCGTAATCGAAAATCCGAGCACGCCTAGGGAATTCCTGAGTAATGCGATGCACGTGAAACTTCGCATGAATCCACGCCGACCACGGCGTAAGTCTAAATACTAATTGGCGACCGATAGTGAACAGGTACCGCGAGGGAAAGGTGAAAAGTACCGCTGTGAGCGGAGTGAAATAGTACCCTGAAATCATGTGCTTACAAGGTGTCAGAGCCCGCAAGGGTGATGGCCTGCCTTTTGCTTAATGAGTCTGCGAGTTATTGTCAGTGGCAAGCCTAAGTCCTTCTGGGACGGAGGCGAAGCGAAAGCGAGTCCGAAATGGGCGAATTAGTCGCTGGCAGTAGACCCGAAGCCGAGGTGATCTACCCATGGCCAGGTTGAAGGTTGCTTAATCGCAACTGGAGGACCGAACAGGTGCACATTGAAAAGTGTTCTGATGAGCTGTGGGTAGGAGCGAAAGACTAATCAAACCCGGTGATAGCTGGTTCTCCCCGAAATAGCTTGAGGGCTAGCCTCGTGTGCTGACCTGCGGAGGTAGAGCACTGGATGAACTAGAGCCCATACCAGGGTATCGAATTCAATCAAACTCCGAATGCCGCAGGGTGAAACACGGGAGTCAGTGCGTGAGGGATAAGCTTCACGCGCGAGAGGCAAACATGCCAGATCAGCAGCTAAGGTGCCTAAATACCGTTTAGTGGAAAGGATGTGAAGTTACTTAGACAGTGAGGATGTTGGCTTAGAGGCAGCCACCATTTAAACAGTGCGTAATAGCTGACTCATCGAGTGATTTCGCGCCGAAAATGATTGGCGATAAGCGGTATACCGAAGCTCTGGAATTTCACGGGATTCGTCCCGTGCGATTGGTAGGGGAGCGTTCTTAATGCATTGAAGCAGGAGGGCAACCAACTGTGGAGTGTTAAGAAGTGAGAATGCAGACATGAGTAGCGATAAGCCAGGTTGAATTCCTGGCCGCCGTAAACCCAAGGTTTCCTGGGGAAGGTTCGTCCTCCCAGGGTTAGTCGGGACCTAAGCTGAGGCCGAAGGGCGTAAGCGATGGACAGCTGGTTTAATATTCCAGCACCGGCTGTGGTTAAGCTTGAGAGGGACATGTGTGAGGAAAAGAGCTGTCGATTGAAAGTGGCAGTCGCGCAAGCGGACGTGGAGGCTTCGGCCAAAGCGGATTCTTTAAATCATGCATCAAGAAAATCTCTCAAGTGTTCCCACGGCCGCCCGTACCGTAAACCGACACAGGTGGGTGAGTAGAATATACTAAGGCGCGTGAGTGAAACCTCGTTAAGGAACTCGGCAATCTAGCCCCGTAACTTCGGAAGAAGGGGTGCCCTCGCAAGAGGGTCGCAGTGAAATGGGTCAACCGACTGTTTAACAAAAACACAGCACTCTGCAAAGTCGTTAAGACGACGTATAGGGTGTGACACGTGACCAATGCGGAAAGATTACGGTAAGAGGTTAGCCGCAAGGCGAAGCTTTGAGCCCAAGTCCCCGTGAATGTCGGCCGTAACTATAACGGTCCTAAGGTAGCGAAATTCCTTGTCGGGTAAGTTCCGACCTGCACGAATCGTGTAACGAGTTGACCGCTGTCTCAACGAGGAGCTCAGCGAAGTTGTAATGGCGGTGAAGATGCCGCCTACCCGCAGCAGGACGGAAAGACCCTATGCACCTTTACTGTACGCTGTTACTGTTGTTTCGGTTTTAATGCTTAGCGTAAGTGGGAGACTTTGATTTCTATCTTTCGGGGTAGAATGAGTCGCCAATGAAACACCACCCTTTGAAATTGGAATAACTAACCTCACACCATGATCTGGTTGAGGGACACTGGCAGCCGGTCAGTTTTACTGGGGCGGTATCCTCCCAAAGAGTAACGGAGGAGTACGAAGGTTGGCTCAACCTGGTTGACAATCAGGTGACGAGTACATGGATATAAGCCAGCCTAACTGTGAGACACACACGTCGAGCAGGTGCGAAAGCAGGTCCAAGTGATCCGGTGGTTGAATGTGGAATTGCCATCGCTCAACGGACAAAAGGTACGCTAGGGATAACAGGCTGATCGAGTCCAAGAGGCTCATATCGACGACTCGGTTTGGCACCTCGATGTCGGCTCATCACATCCTGGGGCTGGAGAAGGTCCCAAGGGTCCGGCTGTTCGCCGGTTAAAGTGGTACGCGAGCTGGGTTCAGAACGTCGCGAGACAGTTCGGTCCTTATCCGCTGTGGGCGCAGGAGAATTGAGGGGTTCATTCCTTAGTACGAGAGGACCGGGAATGACGAACCACTGGTGTTCCAGTTGTCGTGTCAACGGCATTGCTGGGTAGCTATGTTCGGACAGGATAAGCGCTGAAAGCATCTAAGCGCCAAGCCTTTCCCAAGATGAATTCTCCCTGAAGGGTCGTGGTAAACCACCACGTTGATAGGCTCCGGGTATAAGCGTAGCAATACGTTCAGCTCAGGAGTACTAATAACCCGTTTGGCTTGGTCATTTCATTTTTTCATTACTCCGTCGCGGCGGCCTTAAAACCGCCGGGGCGGCAGATGGAAAGAAATGACTTTAAACAAAACTTAGCCTTACTGTCGGAATAACTTCCTGTATGTAGATGTCAGAGAATCAGAGTTCTTTGCAAAAATGGCGCCCTTGTGAAATAGGGCGCGGCAACGACTTGACCAGGGTCGTTAGAGATCTGGTGAATTCGAGAATAGTTCTGCCCCCGGAACTCCCTCAGAGCACCCCCCGAAGAATCTAATTTCGGATTCGCCAGGTCTCTGGTGATCCTAGCGCAGTGGCCCCACCCGTTCCCATTCCGAACACGGAAGTGAAACGCTGCAGCCCCGATGGTAGTGCATCTATAGGTTGTGCGAGAGTAGGACGTTGCCAGTAATATGGCCCGGCACTTTGGAAACAAGGTGCCGGGTCTTTTATTTTGTAGCCGCACTCGACCCGCTGGCTTGTAAAAGTAGTAACCGGCAGGTGATGCGTTCCTGATTCTAGCAACTCTATCGCGGCGAACTGTCAGCTTGGGCCTTCAGGGGAATTCCAGTTTCCTCTGATGTCGCTGGTGCAATGCGTTTACGGAGCGATGGGTGCTCGGCGGTCTGAACTTTCAAGGAGATCTTTTCACCGTTGCGAAGGATCGCGATCGGGATGTCGTCGCCGGCCGTCAGGTAAAAGGAAGCATTGACCATGTCTTCGCCAGATGTGATTTTCCAATCGCCAACTTCCGTCAGGATATCGCCAACTTGCAGCCCCGATTTCATTCCAGGTGCTCCTTCGACAAGGCTTTCGACCTTTGCGAATGAGTCTTTTGCTGGGCGCGCGGTGAGATCGACACAAATGCCGAGCCAGCCAGGGCGCACCTCACCGAAACGCATGAAATCGTTGCGCACCTTTTCCGCCGCTTCAATCGGCAGTGCGAAACAACTGGAACCGTTGTCGATGGAACTGATCAGTATGCCAACCACTTCGCCGTTCATATTCAGCAAGGGCGAACCGCCCTCTCCACGCTGAACGGGAACGTTCGCGCGGATGTGTGAGACGGCAAAGTAACGGCCGAAGTATTTGCTATCGAATCCGGCAATCGTTCCAAACTTGGGTGATACCGGCAAATCCATTGGGTAGCCGATTGCCATCACGGCTGATGCGACTTCGAGTGCGCGGGCCTTGCCCAGCGGCAGGAATGGGGTTTGTGCTTCCACTTTCAGGATGGCGATGCCGCTATGGGGATCGGCTACCAAGCGGGTCGCCGTCCATTTCATGTCCCCGCGCGTAACGACGATGTCATGCGACTCCCCTCCGATCGTGTAGGAGGTGTAAATTGTGCCGTTAGGGTCGATGAAAAAGCCGGTGCCAGCGAGTTTGCCGTGGTCATCGATCGCTTCAATTTTGACGACCGCAGTCTTTGAGCGATCAAAGACAGATCGCACTTCCTTGGTGATCGACTCGAGGACTGTTTCAGCGCGCGCCTCCAAGCTGCACAGCCCCCCAACGGCAAGTGCGCAACTGTAAAGAAATCGGAGGTTAAAAGCTGCCTGGAGGCTCATAACTCACAGGCCGCGCATCCATGATGTAATAGGGATGCGCAGAAGAGGACTGGGGGCTGATCTGAGCGGTTGGAAATTTATTCCAGTCCGGGAGCCTGATCTGTGAATTGATGCCTAACAGGCTGGGGGTCGTGTGAACCGGACTGCTCGCAATGCCCCGGGATTCCCTGGGGGCTACGATGTTCCATGAGATCATGCCCGCCGCGAGAAGCACCATCGCAGTGGCTCCAGAATAGGCGTAGCGTTCCAAACTATGTTCCCCGATGAACGCATGAAGGCGATCGAGCGCGATTTTCCAAAGCGGCTGGCGAAGAAGTTCAGAGCGCTGCCGCCGCTGGAAGTCGCGTAAGAATTTGTCGAAATATTCCGGCGGGGGTTGCTCGTAGCGTTTGAGCCTCAGGAGCTTTTGGATGTCATCTTCTTCGGGCATAATCGAGGACTATTTTTTGTGGAATTCTTCGAGGTAGTTCTGCAACTCGCGATGCGCGTAAAACAAGCGGGAGCGGACGGTGCCTTCTGAGACTCCCATGATTTTGCTGATTTCGGCGTGCGGCATTCCTTGAATATCGAACATGGTTACAACGGCCCTGTGTTCATAAGACAGCTTCATCATGGCCTCGTTCAATCTTTGCTGCAGTTCGGCCAGATCGGCTTCGCGAACCGGAGTGGTCGCGGCGGTCTGCTCGATGAAATCCTTGTCGTTCTGAATATTTGCATCCACGTCGTCCAAGCTCATGTGGAAACGGCGGCCGCGCTTTTTCAAAAAATTGATCGTCATGTTCACGCCGATCGAGTGAATCCACGTGTAGAAACTGGACTGACCCCGGAAGCCTTTGATGGAGCGGTAGGCTTTTGCGAAGACGTCTTGCATGAGGTCGTTCGTGTCCTCGTGGTTCGAGGTCATGTTGTAAACAAGACCATAGAGACGCGGGCTGTATTTCACCACCAGTTCGTCAAAAGCAGTCGGATCGCCCGCCTGGGTGCGAGCGATGAGTTCCGCGTCTTCGCTTCTAGCGCTGGTTTCGTGCATCGGCTTTGTCGATGCTCCTACCAGCTTTGCCAGTGGATGGAAATGAAGATCGGCAGTGAGTTCCATAATCGGTGCGATGCGCGAAGCCGACGGCTAGTCCCGCCTTTGGGTCAGGCTTAGGAGCCAGAGCAGGTTGCCGAGCGCAGCGACAAACGCGGCGACGTAGGTTAGCGCGGCTGCATTCAGCATCCTGTTCACGCCGGCAGCTTCGTCGCCGGCTCGGATGATCCCCATTTGCTGAAGGATGACTTTGGCACGGCGCGATGCGTCAAACTCGACCGGCAGGGTGATGAGCTGAAATACCGTCAGGACCAGATAAATCAGGACACCGACTTTGATGAGCGCGAAAATGCCGAGCCACAGACCACCCATCACCACAAACGGCAGCATATTCGACGCGATCTGCGTGACGGGAACGATGGCCATGCGGGCCTTTAACGGAGCGTAGGCCCTGGCGTGTTGAATCGCATGACCGACCTCGTGGGCGGCGATTCCCACAGCGGCGAGCGAAGTCTCATGGTAGGTCTCGCTCGAAAGGCACAGCCGCTTGTTCATGGGATCGTAGTGGTCGCCAAGGAAGCCATTGATTTCCACCACCTCCACGTCTTGGATTTGCGCGGCATTCAGGATTTCGCGCGCAGTCTCCGCCCCCGTGATGTTCGATGCCGCAGGGATGCGCGAATACTTTGCGAAAGCGGACTTCACGCGCCATTGGGCGTAGAGCGCAATCAGCATTGGAATGCCAACGTAGATCAACCAACTGGATGTAAAAAAACCGTTCATGGTCCAAACTGTATGTATTTCCCGTTGTCAGACAAATCATTGCCAGTTTCGTTCACGTATTTCTGACAATCCCTGCCCTGCTGGGGAGGCCAGCCTTTTCAATCACAATTCGAGCGCCTTGGGAAATCGCGACAGCATTCGGACACCCGTCTTGGTTACAGCCACGACGTCCTCCAAGCGCGCGCCGCCGAGACCCGGATAATACAGCCCCGGCTCGACCGTCAGCACCTGGCCGGGTTTAAAAACGGTCTTCGCAAAGCGCGGCTCCTCATGAATCTCCAGCCCCAAGCCGTGGCCCGTGCTGTGAAAGAATCCCGTCCAGCGTCCGTTGCGCACTTCAGTTGGATAGCCCTGTTCCGTGAAAAACTGCTTCACGCTCTCGTGAATCGCCTTGCCAGATTTACCCGGTTTCATGGCTTTCAGTGCGAGCGTCTGCCCCGCGCGAACGGTCGTCCACAACCGCCGCTGCTCCTCGTTCGCGCGACCACGCACGACTGTGCGCGTGAGGTCGCCGAAATAACCGCTTTTTGTGTCGCGCGGAAAAATGTCGATGATGATCAATTGATTCGCGCGGAGTGGTCCGGAACCGCGCTCGTGCGGGTCGCATGCCTGCTTGCCGCCAGCAACAATCGTATTCGCGGGCAATCCACCGGCGCGCAGGATTGCGGACTCGATCTCCGCTCGCAGAATCTCGGAGGTGAGCTTTCCGTTTGCCCACACGAGTTGATTCTTTGAGTTGATCGTCGAGGCGCGCAGAACCTCCATTGCGCGTCCCATGCCCGTTTCGGTGATGCGGAATGCGCGATTCATCATCCGCAGATCCGTCTCGGTTTTGAATTCGCGTGCTTTCCAAAACAACCCCGGTTCAGGCGAGAGCCGAATCCCTGCGTTCGCCAAATCGTGCGCAAGACCGAATGGGAAATTTGCGGGCACAAGCGCGCGGGAAACCTTGCGCTCCTTCAGGAAACGGAGCGCGACTTCCGCGAAGGACGACTGCTCGGCCTTTGGTAATCGTTTTGCGATCTCCGAATACGAGACGACCTCATCGACTTGGGCCTGAGCACGCCCGCGATCGATTTCCAGATCGCTGAGGAGGATGCTCGTGCGCCCGTTTTTTTCGAGAAATAGAAACGGATCGGGTGCGAAGAACCGCGTTGCGTACAGCATGTCTGGAGAATGTTCGCTGTCGGCGATGATGAGTCGTGGTAAGGCCATTTTGCTAAGTTTGAGTTTCGAAAATGAGGCTACGCCCTTCCCAACGACGAAGGCGGGTGTCCATAGACCTTGCGGAAGGCGCGCGAGAAGTAATTGCTGTCGTGGAAGCCGGATTCAAACGCGGCTTCGGTGCAGTTCAGCTTGCCGTTTTCGAGCAGCGCGCGCGCGTGATCGAGCCGATGCCGGAGAAGCAGTTGATGAAAGGTGCGGCTGGTTTGCTTCTTCAAGATTCGATTAAGGTGATTGCAGCTTGTTCCGCAGAAGCGCGCAACTTCGGGCAGCGTCAACTCGGGCTCGCGCGTGGCGTGCTTGCGGATCAGCGACAAGACGCGCTCGGTGAGCAGATGGTATCGCCATGCGGTGTGTCGGAAATGCTCTCCGAACCCGCTTGCGCGCTGCGTTGCGCGAAGGCAAAGCGCGATGAGTGTCAAGAGATGCGCCTGGATGAGTGAAGCGAAGCCGACTTCGCGCTTTTCGTTTTCATGCACGATGTCCTCGATGCATTTGTCCAGCAGACGCTGGTCGTTTCCGGCGAGATGAAAAGGTTTCGCCTTTTCCGAGTGCAGCAAGCTGAGCAATACCGCGACCTCCGATTCCATCGGCAAGCCTTCGAGATCGATCGACGCATAGGCTGCTTCATCGACGCTGAAATCAATCGCAAAACAAATCACCGCCTCAGCGGAGTTGCTCTGAAAATGATGCTTGCAGCCGTGGCGCACGAAAAAAATGCTGCCCTCTGCGACCTCGTAAGACCTCCCATCCGCTTCAAGCCGCCCGCTGCCGCGCTGGTAGTAAAGCAACTGGTGATGCGGATGCGCATGCGGTTCGGTGAGATCGGCGAGGCGCATGTGCTGGTTGAACTGCACGCGCAGCAGGTGAAGGATCGAATTGCCCAGGCGGTAATCGATTTTGGCTCCAAGAATGTTTTCCCATCCTTGGGGAGTCAGCCAGTCCGGGTTGAGCGGACTTGGAACTAATTTCGGTGCGGTCAAGCAGGGGTAGTTTGCACGGCATTTACCTTGCATCAAGAAATCCCGATCAAGGACTGGTCGGAGATCTCTCGATCTTCGGAATGGCTGGACTGAATAAAGGCGGTGCTGGTAGGTTTCATCCGTGATGTCGTCGAAATGGATTCGAGCGCGACGGGCCTTCGCTCTGCTGGCTGGAGTGATTCTTGCGGCCCAGCTTCTTCGCGCTGAGCCATCGGCCCAGTCCGCTCCGGTCTGCGACATCGCGCGGGCGCCGGTGCGCTCTTCCATGCTGGTGTCAATCGGCTACGACGAACCGAAGAGGATTCTCGAACTCGAATTTCGCTCAGGCTCCGTTTACCGATACATCAATGTTCCGGCGGCGATTTATCACGAGATGATGGCCGCCGAATCGAAAGGGCGATTTTACAACCGACGCATCAAGAAGCACTACAAGTCGCAGAAGCTGCCGTCGTCCTGAAACTATGAATGGGAAGCAAGCTCGCGCAGCTTACGGATCAGCACGATTTCGCGCATGACGGCCTCGGGTTGCCAGCGCAGACTGCGCAGTTTTCTCTTGAGCGCCATCGATTCCGCGTTCGTGGGCGGCGTCAATTTTGGCTTACTCGCATTCATGAGATTCTATACTAGCAATAGGGATGCCACAGGGATTGGATGTACTATAAATAACTTCGGCCAAAAATCAACACCTCCAGCGAGTCGAAAATGTTCAAATTAACACGGCAGGAGCAGGCGCTCATCATCTTCATTCTTCTCTCGATGTTGATCGGCTCGGCTGTGAAGTATTACCGCCGCACGCATCCACAACCCGCGCCCAACCCGATCACAGCCCCGGCGGGAATTCAAAAGCCGGCGAGTCAACAACCGCGGAGCGCGATGGACGCCGAACATTAAGGGGCAGATGCAGTTCCTCAACGCCGCCGACCGCCAAGCCCAAAAACGCCCAGCAACGAGCGCGTGACGGCACGTGTCACCGTTCCGGTGACATTGACGGCGATGCTTCGCTGTATGCGTTGCGCGGTCGGGCTGGTCAATGCTCCTGCGAGCTGGGAAAAAACGCCCGGCTCCGACGATGCCTGCGACGGAACGGGATAAGGCGGCGCAGTCGCGGGCTGTGCAGGCTGGGTGCCGAGCGCTTCCTGCAACTCGGCGGACTGCTGCGCCGGGGCTGTTTGCGACGGCGTGTAGGAACGGCGCGCGGCCGGCGTGGCTTGCACCGCACGCGCAGCGGTTGACGCGTCCGCGATTTTTCCGCCAAGAATCTCGTAGGCACTCTGGGGATCAACCGGCGTGTTGTATTTCGCGGCAAGCTGCGAGCGGGAGACGGCCTCGTCGAGTTCCTCATTTGTGAGCGGACCCATGCGTGCGCGTTGCGCGCAAAGCAGCGTGGCCGCAAGCGGCGTGGGAATTCCCTTTTCATCAAGCACGGTCACGAACGCCTCGCCGATGCCCAGCGAGGTCAGCATTTTCTCGATGTCGTAAAATTCCGTCTCCGGATAATTCCGCGAGATCAATTTGATGTCCTTGCGATCGTTTGCCGTGAAAGCCCGCAACGCGTGCTGCACTTTCATTCCGAGTTGGTTCAGGACGGAGTTCGGAATGTCGTTCGGGGATTGCGTGCAGAAAAAAATGCCGACGCCCTTTGAGCGGATGAGTTTGATCACCGTCTCGATCTGCTTGAGCAATGCGTCCTCGGCTTCATCGAAAAGCAGATGCGCCTCGTCGATGAAAAGCACCAGCTTCGGTTTGTCGAGATCGCCGGCCTCGGGGAGCGTGGCATAAAGCTCGCCGAGCATCTGCAGCATGAACGAGGAGAAAAGCTTTGGCCGGTCCTGAATGTCGGTGAGCCGCAGGATCGAGATCACGCCGAACTCGTTGTCGGTGCGCATCAAGTCGTCGACTTCGAAGGATCGCTCGCCAAAGAACAACTCCGCCCCCTGCTGCTCCAGTTCGATGAGCTTGCGCAAAATCAAACTCGCCGAAGTCGCAGGCACGAGCCCGTATTCCGCCGTCACATTAGCCTTCGCTTCGCCGGTGATGTACTCGAGCACCTTCTTGAAATCCTTCAGGTCGAGCAGGGGCAGGTTTTTGTCGTCGCAGAACTTGAACACCAGCGACACGAGGCTCGACTGAGTTTCATTGAGGCCGAGCATCTTTGAAAAAAGGATCGGCCCGAACTCGTGGACCGTTGCCCGCATGCGAACGCCTCTGTCGTTCGACAACGAAAGGAACTCCACCGGATACCCGCTCGGCGACCACTCCAGGCCGATCTTTTGCATGCGTTCCTGAATCTGCGGGCTGGGCGTGCCCGGCTTGGCGAGTCCGCTGAGGTCGCCTTTGATGTCCATCAGCACAACCGGCACGCCGGCTTCCGAAAGTCCTTCGGCGATCAGCCCGAGCGTCTTCGTCTTGCCGGTGCCCGTCGCACCCGAGATCAAGCCGTGTCGATTCATCGTGCGGAGCGGCAGGCAGACTGGCGCTTCGGCGAGGACCTCCCCATCGAAAATCGCCGCGCCGAGTGGAATCGCGCCGCCCTTTGGTGAATAGCCCGCGCGGATCGCTGTGAGGAAATCGTTTTTTGTAGCCATGATTGCGTTCGTTATTCAGTTTTCCCGCCGAAGAAACTGGCGAGCTTCGATTTTACAAAACCATCTGCCAGCGCTTCGATGCCTTTGGAATCACCGGCAATCAGTGCATCCACCTGTCCCGCGAATTCGGATGGAAGTTTGCCTTTGACGAATTCCAGCACAACGGAAACGGCCTGCTGGGCCTGCTCGCGGCTGATGCCAGCTTTCTGCGCAACGCGATCGATCAGTTCGTCCATAGGATGAGAATCCGGATATAGCTCCGCTGGCCGCTCGTGGCAATCACAGCTTTCCCGTTCATTTGCTCGCATTGCGGGCGGATGCCGCTAAAACAGAACACCGGATGCATCTCACGCAGTTCGCCATTCTTTTCGGAGCAGGTTTCGTTGCTGGGTTGATGAACTCCATCGCCGGCGGCGGGACCATCCTCACCTTTCCCGCGCTGATCTTCGCGGGCGTTCCGCCGATCCCTGCCAACGCCACCAGCACCATCGCACTGCTGCCCGGCGTGCTGGCGGGACTGTTCGGTTACCGGCGGAACATCCCCGCAGCCGCCGGCTGGATTCAAGCGCTTCGCGCTCGTCAGCCTGCTTGGCGGCCTGATCGGCAGCATGGCGCTCGTCCGCACCCCGCCCGCCGTCTTCGACTGGCTCGTGCCGTTTCTCATTTTGTTCGCCACCATTCTTTTCACTGCGCACAGTCTTTTTGCGAAGCTTCTGCGCATCGAACTCGATCATCGCAAGGAGTTCGCCCGGCGCGCGCTGGATCGTTGGCGCGATCACATTTCAGTTCGCTGTCGCGATCTACGGAGGCTACTTTGGCGCGGGCATCGGCATCCTCATGCTCGCCTCGCTCGGCATGCTTGGCGTCGGCCACATCCACGAGATGAACACGGTCAAGAGCACCCTCGGCTTTCTTATTAACATCGTGTCAGCGATCTATTTCATCTGGTGCGGCCTCATCCACTGGCCTGCTGCCGGCGCGATGGCGGCGGGGGCGGTAATCGGCGGCTACACCGGCGCGCACTTCGCTCAAAAAATTCCCCATCGCACCGTGCGCCACTTGATCACCGCGATCGGCTTCACGCTGGCGGTGATCATGTTCGTGAAAAAAATCGCGCACCACTGACGCGCTACCGCTGCCGGGGAAGGTGCAGGATGATGGCGGTTCCTTTTCCGAAAACGCTCTCCGCCTCGACGGTCCCGCCGTGCAGGGCGATGATGTGCTTCACAATCGACAGGCCAAGCCCCGTGCCGCCCGCCTCGCGGCTCCGGGCTTTCTCCACGCGATAGAAGCGCTCGAAGACGTGCGGCAAATCCGGCGGCGGAATCCCGACTCCAGTGTCCTCCACGCGAATCGTAAACTGCGTCTCGCCGGCCGACGCGCAGATCGTGATTGCGCCTTGAGCAGGCGTAAATTTGATCGCGTTGTCGAGCAGGTTGCCCAGCACCTGTTCGAGCCGGAACCCGTCCGCGATCAACGGAGGCAGGTCTTTCTCGATTTGCAGTTTGAGTTTGATTTTTTTCTCCGCGAGCTTTGGCTGCCAGTCCTTGAGGAGCACTCCAAGAAACGCCTCGAACCGAATTTCGCTGAGATCGAGTTTGTCGTCGCGCGATTCGAGCCTGGCAAGTGTCAGCAAATCCTCCAGCAGCGCATTCAGCCGCAGCGAATGCCGTTTCAAGATTTGCAAAATTCCGGCGAGTTCCTCACGCGGCATGTCCGGCTCATCGAGCAGATTTTCGAGATAGCCGTGGAAAATGGAAAGCGGCGTTCGCAGTTCATGGGAGACATTCGCGACGAATTCGCGCCGGATGTCCTCGAGCTGGCGCAGCCTCGAAACATCGTGAAACACACTGACCACTCCGCTGATGTGTCCGCCGGAATCCCGCAGCGGGACAGCGCTCACTGCGAAGCACCGCTGCCCTTGATGCACCGGTGTGATCTGGCGTGTCCGGGCCGCGCCGCTTTGCAGCGTGTCGCGGATGAGTTCCTCGATCGACGCCTCGCGCAAGACCCCGAGGACGCTGCTGCCGAGAGGATCCGATTTGAGATCGAACAGCTTGTGAAACGAATCGTTCACAAGGCGGATCGTGTGATCTGCGCCGACCACCATCACCCCCTCGGCCATGCTCGCGAGCATCGCCTGGAAGTTGAATTTCTCCTCCTCGAACTGTCCGGCCAGCTTCGAATGGCTGTCGGCCGATCTGCCTCCAGTTTCCTCGCGAGCGCGGTGAAACGCCTCGATCCGTGAAACACGAAAGTCGCCGGCCTTTTTCCAGCCGCGAGATCATCGACGATCCGGTCGAGATGCCGCCAATGCTCGATGAAACGCCGGTGCCGCAGCCACCAGACTCCGGCAATCAACGTCCCGAGTGCGAGCAGAGCCGCGGTCATTCCCCGGCAATCCGATAACCAAAACCACGCACAGTCTCGATGCAATCGCCGGCGGCGCCCAGCTTCTCCCGCAGTCTGCGGACGTGCGTGTCCACGGTGCGCGTGTCGATCACGCTTTCGTATCCCCACACGTCGTTGAGCAACCTGTCGCGGCCCTGCAGCCGGCCCCGGCGTTCGAGGAGCACGCTGAGAAGTTTGAACTCGGTCGCGGTGAGTTCGACGAGTTTGTTTTTGACGCGAACCTCGTGGCGCGTGCGATCCACGGAAAGATCGCCGACGGTCATCTGGTCGCCGAGGTCAACCGGGGCGCTGTGCCTGCGCAGAACGGCCTTCACGCGGAGCACCAGCTCGCGCGGGCTGAACGGTTTCGTGATGTAATCGTCCGCGCCCAGTTCGAGGCCGAGCACCCGGTCCATTTCATCGGCCTTGGCAGTGAGCATGATGATGAGGATGCGCGCTGTTGCCGGATCGGCCTTGAGGACTTTGCAAACTTCGGTGCCGGACATTCCCGGCAGCATCAGATCGAGCACGATGAGCTTCGGAAGTTGCGCCCGCGCCTTTTCCAAAGCCGACGTGCCGTCCGTCGCCTTCACAACGGCGAACCCGGCGTTCTTCAGATTCGCGCTGACAAGGTTCAGCACGTCCTCTTCGTCATCGGCAACGAGAATGGTTGTCTTCATTCGGTTAAATCCAAGCGGCCTTCAAAAAATCCAACAACGGTGTCATTCCGAGCGTGGTTTCCTTCCGCAGGAGCCGGAAGGAAACTTCGCTCGGAATGACAGCTTTTGGATTTTGCAAACATGTCTTACGAATGAATGAAGATCCTCTACACCTCCGGCACGACCGCGTCCGCAGATGCGGCGATCTCCGGTGGCGAGGTCGAGGCGACAAGGACCATCGTGACGACGAGCAGAGCCGCGCTCATCCAGAATGGGGTGCGGGCGTAGTCGTGCGCGGCGGAACTTGGGTCGAACCGCAGGAGCCATGTGCCGAGAACCGGCCCGACGACCCGTCCGAGGCTGCCGCAGGATTGCAGCAAGCCCATCGTGCGGCCTTGCACGCGGCGGTTGGAGATGCGCGAGGCGAGGCCGTTCAGCGTGGGGGTGACAAGTCCGTTGCCGAGCGCGACACCGGCGCTGACCAACAGCAAGGCAGAGAGCGTGTGGCACAATGTCATCGCGTAAAGACTCACGGCTAGGATGCCTGCGCCAGCGACGGCAATCTGTTTCTCGATGGGCTTTTTCAGCAACCGCCTCAGCAAACCGCCCTGAATGACGACTCCCAGCGCACCCATGTAGGCGAGCAGGTAGCCGGTGTGCGCCGCATCATATTCGAAGCGCTTTTCGTTATAGAGCGCGAACAGCGTGGTCATCATCGAAAAGCCGGCGATCGAGAAGAAATACGCGGCGAAAATCGTGCCGATGAGAGCTCCGCGGCCGTCGCCGAAAACGTCGCTGATGCGAGCTTGCTCGTGCGGCTGCAGGCGATGCTCGGGTCCGTGTGTCTCGGGCAGGCGCGCGGCGATGAAGAGCGCGTTGAGAAACGCGAGGGCTGCTGCGAAGTAGAAAGGCGCGGAGAGCGAAACATGCTTCGCCAGCGTGCCGCCGATGGCCGGCCCGAAGATGAAACCGAGCCCGAAAGCCGCGCCGATGAGCCCCATCGCTTTCGAGCGCTGGTCGGGCGGCGTGACATCGGCGATGCAGGCCTGCGCGGTCGAGATGTTGCCGCCGCTCGCGCCGTCGATGATGCGCGCGAGAAACAGCATCCACAGCGAACCCGCCGCTCCCATGACGACAAACCCGATCGCCGTGCCGAGGACGCTAAAGAACAGCACCGGCTTGCGTCCGACGCGGTCGGAGACTTTTCCCAAGAGAGGCGAGCAGACGAGCTGCAACAACGAGTAGATGCTGACGAGCATTCCGAGTTGAAGGGGCGTCGCGTTGAAGCGCGATCCCTCCGCATAGAGCGGCAGCACGGGAATCACGATGCCGAACCCGACCATGTCGATGAAAATGGTCAGGAAAATGATTCCGAGCGGAGAGCGTTTCATGGAAAGGCAGAAGGATGAAGGATGAAGGATGAAGTGAAAGCGCGCGGCGAGGGGATGTATTTCATACTTCAGCCTTCAGCCTTCGTCCTTTCTTCGTCAGTGGCATCCGCACGAGCCGGAGCCACACGAGTGTCTTGGCGCGACGGGAGCTGCGGAGCCCTTTTGCATGATGCCGTAGCCTCCGGTGATGACCCGTTTCACAGGCTCGCCCGTTTCTGGATGCACCTTCAGCGGCGCGTCCTTCATGCTTTGCTGAATCTCAAACCGGCGCACGGGCTTTTTCGTGCCGGTTGTTTCATAGACGTAGATTGGCATGCGCGGAAATTAGGATGAGCGCCCTCGCAGTGCAAGACTCCGGGAAAAATGATTGCCGCCAACGCTGCATCGGAGATACTCGGCGCCATGAACGAAGCCGTGAGCAAAGATGAACGGATGTGGGCGATGGTCGCGCACTTGAGCGGGTTTGCGATCTACATCACCGGAGTCGGCCACATCGTCGGGCCGCTGATTGTCTGGCTGATGAAGCGCGACGGCAATCCGTTCGTGGACGACCAGGGGAAAGAAGCGCTGAACTTTCAAATCTCCTGGTCCATCTACATGCTGGCGAACTTCCTTCTCTTCATCACGGTCATTGGCGCGATCATCGCCGTTCCGCTGTTTTTCATTCTGCCGATTTACCACGTCGTTTGCATGATCATCGCCGGGATCAAAGCGAACGACGGCGTCACGTTCCGCTATCCCGCGACGATTCGCCTGATCAAGTAGCTCCGCGTTCGGAGCGCGCAGTTTCGAGTTTCCCAATCGGGAGCTTCGTGGTTAGCTCTGGCTCCCATTTTTTCCAAAAGCCATGAGCGAAAAACGCAAGCCCTACCCCTTCGACGCGATTGAACCCAAATGGCAGGCGTTTTGGGACGCACACAATACTTTTCACGCGCCGAACCCCGGCGAGCCCGGCTTCGATCCGGCGAAGCCGAAATACTACGTGCTCGACATGTTCCCGTATCCGAGCGGCGCGGGACTGCATGTCGGCCATCCCGAGGGCTACACGGCCACGGACATCGTCGCGCGCTTCAAGCGGATGCGCGGCTTTAACGTGCTGCACCCGATGGGCTGGGACGCCTTTGGCCTGCCCGCCGAGCAATACGCGATCAAGACCGGCCAGCATCCGCGCGATCACGACCGCGCAAAACGTGGCGCATTTCAAAGCGCAGCTCAAAAAGATCGGGTTCGCCTACGACTGGCAGCGCGAGGTCAACACGACCGATCCCGGCTACTTCAAATGGACGCAGTGGATTTTCCTGAAGCTCTACAACGCCTGGTTCAATCCGGCGACGAACAAGGCCGAGCCGATTTCGACTTACACCGGCGACGATCCCGACCACGTCCGTCTCGCCTACGTCCACGAAGCGCCCGTGAACTGGTGCCCGGAACTCGGCACCGTGCTGGCCAACGAGGAAGTCATCGACGGCAAAAGCGAAGTCGGCGGATTCCCCGTCGAGCGCCGTCCGATGCGGCAGTGGATGCTGCGCATCACCACCTACGCCCAGCGTCTCATCGACGAACTCGACGGCCTCGACTGGCCGGAGTCGATCAAGCTGCTTCAGCGAAACTGGATCGGCCGCAGCGAAGGCGCGGAGGTGCAGTTCGGCATCGCGCATTCGGAGCCGAGTCCGTCCGAGCGCCTCGCTGCCAATGGCGTGCGCAGTGCTTTGCGGCGATTGCATCCGGAGGAAAAGATCACCGTGTTCACGACCCGCCCCGACACGCTGTTTGGCGCGACCTACATGGTTCTCGCACCGGAGCATCCGCTCGTCGAAGCCATCGTCACCGAGGAGCAGTGGCCCGCCGTCGAGGAGTATCGCGAAAAAACCGCGCGCAAGAGCGACCTCGAACGAACCGAGCTGGCGAAGGAAAAAAGCGGCGTCTTCACCGGGGCTTACGCGATCAACCCCGTCAACGACGAGCGCATCCCGATCTGGATCGCCGACTACGTGCTGCTCGGCTACGGCACCGGCGCGATCATGGCCGTGCCCGCGCACGACGAGCGCGATTTTGAGTTTGCGACGAAGTTCGGACTCGAGATTCGCGAGGTGGTTTCCCCTCCGGGTAGCGCATGCGGCTCGCGTGCCGTTTGCGGCGGCCCGCCGCAAACACCGGACGACGTGGCAATGGAATCAATGTCTCCCGAACCGCCCGGCGGGCCGCCGGACGGAGCACGCGGGCCGCGTGCGCTACCCAGCACGGAAGATGGCTTCGCCATCAACTCGCCGCTCATCGACGGCCTCCCGACTGCGGAAGCAAAACAAAAGATCACCGCATGGCTGGAAGAAAGCGGCCTCGGAAGGGGCACGATCAATTACAAACTGCGCGACTGGCTTTTCTCGCGGCAGCGTTATTGGGGCGAGCCGTTCCCGATCGTTTGGGAGTCCGGGCCGGACGGGCATCTAAAACACCGTCCGCTCGACGAAAGCGAACTGCCCCTCACGCCGCCCGAACTCGCCGATTTCAAGCCGACCGGCACCGGTAAACCGCCGCTCGCGAAGGCGACGGACTGGCTCCGCTATTCCGACAAAGCCACTCGCGAGACGAACACAATGCCGCAATGGGCTGGCTCGTGCTGGTACTATCTGCGGTATTGCGATCCGAAAAACGACGAACGCTTCATTGGTAAAGAAGCCGAGAGTTACTGGATGGGCGGGGTCAATGACGAAGCACGAATGACGAATGACGAAGGAATGACGAAGTCAAAATCATCCGACAATTCGTCATTCGGAATTCGTCATTCGTCATTCCCGTCGAAGCCGGGCGGCGTCGATCTCTATGTCGGGGGCACCGAGCATGCCGTGCTGCATCTGCTTTACGCGCGGTTCTGGCACAAGGTGCTGTTCGACCTCGGCCATCTCTCGACACCCGAGCCGTTCCAGCGCCTCGTGAACCAGGGCATCATTCTCGGCGAGGACGGGCAGAAGATGTCGAAGTCGCGCGGCAACGTGGTGAACCCCGACGACGTGATCGCGCAATACGGCGCGGACTCCTTCCGTCTCTACGAGATGTTCATGGGGCCGCTCGAACAAATGAAGCCGTGGTCGATGACCGGCGTCGAGGGCGTGTCGCGTTTCCTCGCTCGCGTCTGGCGTCTTGTGATGGAGGAACAGCAGGACGGCTCGTGGGCGCTGTCGCCCGCCGTGCAAGACGTGGAGCCGGACAAGGCGCAGCTCAAGGTCATCCACGCCACGATCAAGAAGGTCGGCGAAGACATCGAGACGCTTTCGTTCAACACCGCCATCGCGCAGATGATGATTTTCGTGAACGCCTTCACCAACGCGAACCCGCGTCCGAAGTCCGCGATCCGCACGCTGCTGCAATTGCTGAATCCCTTCGCGCCGCATCTGACCGAGGAACTGTGGGAAGAAATGCGGAACGGGGAACGCGAAACGGGGAACAAACAGCCCGATTCATCCTTCATCCTTCATCCTTCATCCTTGCTCTCCAGCCAGCCGTGGCCCGGCTACGACGGGCAATATCTCATCGAGGACGAAGTCGAGATCGTGCTGCAAGTGAACGGCAAGGTGCGCGACAAGCTCGTGGTGAAAAAGGACGCGCCGAGTTCCGAGATCGAGGCAGCCGCGCTCGCGTCGCCAAAGATTCAGGAACACACGAGCAGCAAGGTCGTTCGCAAAGTCGTAGTCGTCCCCGGCAAGCTCGTGAACATCGTCGCTACTTGAAGTGCGCCTGAGCGATGAAAACAACCGCGTTTTTGTCTGGTCGCGATAGCGCCGGCAGCAACAGCCTTTGGAAACGGCGGTACGTTCCACTGCGCAGGGATCGGTCACCCCGGCTTCGTGAATGTGGCGAACGGAAATCTCGCGTTGAAGACGGACTCCGAGGTATTCAAGTAGGTTCCGGGTTTTGAACCGCTCCCGTTCGAGAAGCAGGCGGAGAAGAACTTCGGGACTTAGCCTCGAATACCACGCATGACCACCATCCAGAACCCAATCCTTACCGGCTTCAATCCCGACCCTTCCATTTGTCGCGTGGGCGGCGATTACTACATCGCCACCTCGACGTTCGAGTGGTTTCCCGGCGTGCAGATCCACCACTCGCGCGACCTCGCAAGCTGGCGGCTGCTTGGCCGCGCGCTCGACCGCGTGTCGCAATTCGACATGCGCGGCTGCCAGAATTCCGGCGGCATCTGGGCTCCGTGCCTGACGCACGCGGACGGAAAATTCTGGCTCCTCTTCACGAACGTGCATCACCACATGGCCGGCGTGGTGATGGACACGCCGAACTATCTCGTCACCGCCGACCGCATCGAAGGCCCGTGGAGCGAACCTGTTTTTCTCAACGCCAGCGGATTTGACCCGAGCCTCTTTCACGATGACGACGGCAGGAAATACATCGTGCAGATGCAGATGGGCGAGGCGTTCACGACCGCACGCTTCGACGGAATCATCCTTCAGGAATTTGATGCGGCCAGGATGCAGCTCGTCGGCGGGCCGCGAAAAATCTGGTCCGGAAGCGCCATCGGCATCACCGAAGGACCGCACATCCTGAAGCGCGACGGATGGTATTATCTCATCACTGCCGAGGGCGGCACGGCGATGCGCCACGCGATCAGCATTTGCCGGAGCAAAAACCTGCCCGGGCCTTACGAACTGCATCCGGAGAACCCGATGCTGACTTCATTTCAAAAGGAGCACCTCGCGCTGAAATCCACCGGCCACGGTTGCTTCGTCGAGACGCAAAACGGCGAATGGTTCACGGTGCATCTCTGCCATCGTCCGCTCCAGCGTCCGGGCCGTCTGGTGCTCGACCGCGAGGAGAACAAATCCGCGCCGCTGGGTCGCGAGACGTGCATTCAGAAACTGCGCTGGGACGCGGACGGCTGGCCGCGTCTGGCCCATGGCGACAACTCGCCGCGTGAAACTGTCGAAGTGAATTTGCCCGCGCATTCATGGCCGCAAGAAACTCTGCGCGACGAGTTCGACGGGCCGAAGCTGAGCATCCATTTCCAGACTCTGCGCGAGCCTGCGGACGACTCGTGGCTGTCGTTCACGCGGCGCAAAGGCTGGCTGAGTTTGCGCGGGCGCGATTCGCTCGCTTCGACATTCGACCAGAGCCTGGTTGCGCGGCGGTTGCAGCATTTTCAAGCGAGCGCGGAGACGTGTGTTTCGTTCCAGCCGAAAAACTTCAAGCAGGCCGCCGGGCTGATCGCCTACTACGACCGCCTGCACTATCACTACTTCCGCGTCACTTCCGCTGGTGAGGGCAGGCTCAAGCTCGGCGTGATCTCTTCCGAGAACACGAAAGCCAGCCGATACGAAGTCGCGGAACTCGCTCTCGCAGCGGGCGGGAAGCTTTTCCTGCGCATGGAAAACAACTTCGCCGAACTGCGCTTTGCGTGGTCGCCCGACGGCTCGCAATGGAACCCGGTGGACCGCGTCTTCGAAGCCACGATGCTCGGCGACTGGGTTTCGCCCCACAGCAATTTCACCGGCACGTTCTGGGGCGTCTGCTGCCAGGATTTGTCCGACCGCACGGCATGGGCGGACTTCGATTACTTCGATTACCAGCCATTGCTCTGACCGCTGCCCACCCACAGCGAAAACTCTATCCATGAAAGCGAACACCACTCTGTTGTTGATCAGTCCGCTCCTGAGCTTCGAGGCCGGGGCCGAGTTAAACCCGCTGCCCGGCGACACGGCGACGGCGCGCAAGAACGTCGTCTTCGTTCTTCAGCGTCAGGATGCGCAGGCGCGTTTCCCCGCGTTCTGGGCGCATGGCTCGGACTACGTGCCCGACGACGGCAATGGCCTCAACGCGCTGCAGTGGATGCTCATGCAGAGCGAGGGCCGCAGGATTTACCTGCTGCCGGCGTGGCCGAAAAACTCGGACGCCAATTTCAAATTGCACGCGCCGTTCAACACCACCGTTGAAGGCGTCGTGCGCGATGGCAGGGTCGAGTTGCTCAAAGTCACGCCACCGGAAAGGCGCGCCGATGTCGTTTTACCGAACTAAAAAATGCAACACCCATTCACCTACTCCAACCCCCATCTCGATGTCGAACCGGGCATCGTGCGCGATCCCTTCATCGTCAAGGTCGGCGACATGTATTACCTCACCGGCACGCTCCGGCCGATCTGGGCGGGACCGAATCCCGGCGTGCCACTCTGGTCGTCGCCGGATTTGCTCGTTTGGAAAAATCTCGGCCTGCTGATCGACCGGAGCACAGTGCCGGCCGATGCGTGGTATCGCGACCGCTGGTGGGCACCGGAGATTCATCACGACGGCGAATGGTTCTATCTGACGGTGAATTGCCGCAACGAGACCACGCGCCACAAACACGGCATTTCCATCTGGCGCGCGGAACAGATCACCGGCCCATACGAACTGCTCAATCCGGAAGCGCCGTTTCCTCCCGCGGTCGGGCAGTTTTATCCCGAGAACCCGGAGGTGCCGCAGAAATACATTTCCAACGACGCCACGCTCTTCACCGATGCGGACGGACGCCATTTTATTTTTTGGTCGCACTACGACGGCATCTGGGAGGCCGGGATCGAGTTGCCGTCGTGCCGCATGATCGGAGAAAAATGGCTGGCCATTCCGGCGAGCAAGGACGGCTGGGACACGAGGATCGAGGGGCCGGTCGTGTTCCGGCATGGGAACTGGATTTACATGTTCCTGTCCAGCTTCACCCGCGACTACGACATGGGCGTGGCGCGCGCCGAACGCATCACCGGCCCGTGGGTTCAGCAGCCGGACAATCCGATCATCTCCCCCCGCCCGCCGCTGACGCACGTCGGCCACAACGGCGTGTTTCCGGGGCCGGACGGGCGCTGGTGGATCAGCTACATCATGCAGTTCAACGGCAAGGATTCGCCGGAGCGCCTCGCCTGCGACCCGATCTGGTTCAACGCCGACGGCTGGATCGAAACCAACGCGCCGACGCTCGGAACGCAAGTCGTCGAACCAAATCAATCGCCGTAAAAATTCGATTGAATCAAAATGAAAAAATGCCGCCGTCTGCTCTTCGCATTCGCTCTCAGCGCCGTCGTTTTGCGGGACACCTCGTTTCAACCCGGCGAAGCCGCTCGCATCCATTAGGATGGTCGCTGCGCGTGCTGG
This sequence comes from uncultured Verrucomicrobiae bacterium, assembly GCA_963751395.1. Classification (GTDB taxonomy): domain Bacteria; phylum Verrucomicrobiota; class Verrucomicrobiia; order Chthoniobacterales; family Chthoniobacteraceae; genus CAVVUC01. Next base: position 339,268 of record CAVVUC010000004.1, read on the forward strand.
CTTTGGAAGGCTTGCGCGGGGGCGCGCAAGCCAGCACGCGAGGCGCGTGCGCCACCCATTCCCAACCTTGGAACGTCCGGTTATTTTCGGGAGTTGGTATGAGACGGGCGGATTGAAGGGGCGACGGAGCCGGCGGGGATCAGACGTTCCTCCGCACCCTTCGGGGCGGTTCGTTTCCAGCCTTCTTATTCATGTTCTTGCTCTTGGTGCGCCCGTGAAGCGGGCGTCAACGCGGGTGGAAGTCCCGCCGGTGCAATTAGACGGTTCAGCACCGCAGACCGTGCCAACTGCGTCGCCGCGAGGCGGGGTGGGGAGCAGGCATGGAGTCGAACCGGCAGGTCGCAATGCACAGATGAACCACATAAATGAGCCTCGAAAAACACTCCCGGCAGCCGAGCCTCTCAAGAGTGGGCGAAGGCCGCAGAGTCGAGACCCAGACCAACCGTCGTGGGTTTTGACAATGGACCGGCGGGGTCTGCGTGGGCGACATGTCGCGAAGTGACGCGCGGGTAAACGGGGAGATCTGTCATGGCGGGTAAGCAAGACTCAACTGGCGGCACAACCCCAACAAAGGGGAAGGCCGTGCAGGCCAGGACAGAAGTCGGAGGCGTTCGTAGTAGTGATAATCCCGTGCCGGACCTCTGGTTCGGGCAACCCGCGGGGGAGCGAAGGGACGCCACTTGTTCCGCAGGAGCGAAGCGCAGGGAAGGACGCGGTGACGGCCCGCGAGGGCTACCAGCACCCGAGAAAGTCCGGCAACTGCAAATCACCCTGTATCGGAAAGCGAAGTCCAAGCCGGAATACCGGTTCTGGAGTCTATATGGAGAAGTGCAACGCGCCAACGTGCTGGCAGCAGCTTGGCGGCGCGTGAAAGCGAATGCAGGAGCGGCGGGGGTGGATGGAGTGAGCATCGAGGAACTCGCCGCCGATGCGCAGGTGGAAGCCGCGTGGCTGAACGCGCTGCAAGAGGAGCTTCACTGCAAAACGTACCGGCCCGCGCCGGTGCGCAGGGTGAAGATTCCCAAAGCCAGTGGAGGGTTTCGTGGGTTGGGGATTCCCACGGTGAAAGACCGCGTGGTGCAGATGGCGGTGTATCTGGTGCTGATGCCGATCTTCGAGGCGGACTTCCATCCGCGCTCCTTCGGTTTTCGGCCCGGACGGGGCGCCCACCAGGCGGTGGAGGTAATCCGGGAGGCATTGCGCATGGGCAAGACCGAGGTGGTCGATGCCGATCTGGGGCAATACTTCGACACGATCCCGCATCGGAAGCTGATGCGGCAGGTGGCCCGGCGGGTGAGCGACGGGATGATCCTGAAACTCATCAAAGCCTGGCTGCGCGCGCCGATCGTCGAGGAAGAGCAAGGCGGAGGCCGGAGGATGAAGGCCAACCCCTGTGGCACCCCGCAGGGCGGCGTCATCTCTCCCTTGCTGGCCAACATCTACCTTCATCCGCTGGATGAGGGCGTGAATGAATGCCGGCAAAAGCCGCGGATGGTGCGGTATGCGGACGATCTGGTGATCCTCTGTCGGCCCGGAGAAGGAGAGGGGATGAAGGAGCGGCTGGCTCGGTGGCTGCAAAGCCGGGGGCTGGCCCTGAACGAAACCAAGACCCGAGTGCTCCAGAGCTGCGCGAGCGGCTTTGAGTTCCTGGGTTTCACCTTCCGCTGGCAGCAGTCGAAGAAGGGAACGCCGTATGTGCATACCGAGCCGAGCGCCGGCGCAGAGCAGGCGCTCCGGGACCGGGTGCGTGAACTCACCCGGCGTCCCACCACCTGGAGAGCGACTGGCGAGGTTGTGCGCGAGATCAACCAAGTGACCCGTGGCTGGAGCAACTACTTTGCTTTGGCCCACCACCACCGGAGCTTCGGGCAGATGAATCACTTCATCGCCCACCGGCTGCGGCAATGGTTATGGCGCAAGCACGGGAATCCCTCGGGGAAATACCAGCGCTGGCCGGACCGCGAACTCTTCACCACGTATGGACTCTATCACCTGCCGGCGACGCTGGCGTAAGACATCGCAAACCGACAAAGGAACTCGGAAAGCCGGATGCGGGAAAACTGCCCGTCCGGTTTGATGAGGGGCGGGAAGCAGACGGTCACTGGCCCGCGGGCCTCTCAATCCGTCGCTTCCCGCCTACTCTACCCCGTGGCTCCCGATCCTTCGTCGTCACGGTGCCCGGCACGGTGACAAACGGCCCGCCTTCCAGCGGTGCAGCTTTTGGGGAAATAGGAAATAGGGGCCTCGCATGACCCCTATTCCCTTCGGAAATCCCCGGCGTGGAGAAGCGGCAAAAAACGACTTTCCATCGGTGGGCACTCCGGCGATTCTGTTCCGCGCACTTTCCCCAAATGGACACGATCGCAAGAATCTCCTCACAATGGCGTAATCGCATGCTGCTGCTGGCGGCGTTCCCGATCGCCTTCGGCCTTTGGTTTCTCTACGACGGGACCATCGCGTATCCACGTCATAATCGAAATTTTGCGGAGTTCCAGGCCGCGAAGGCCGCGGGCACGGCAAACACATGGTCGGAGTTTGCTTCGACGCGCGGCTGGCCCAACAAGGAGCACGCGAAGGCCTACGACATGGACCAGATCCGGATGCAATGGTTCATGGCGGCGTTAGCGGGCGGCGCCGGGCTGTGCGCGCTTGCGTGGCTTGCCATGTGTTTCAAGCGCGAATTGCGCAGCGACGCGGAAGCGGTTTACAGCGACACGGGGAAGCGCGTCCTGATCAGCGCGATGCGCGCGGTGGACAAGAGCAGGTGGCAATCAAAGGGGATCGCGATCGCCATTTACGAAGAGGGCGGAAAGCGCAGGAAGCTGACGATCGACGACTACAAGTATGCCGGCGGCGAGAAGATCCTGAAGCAGATCGAAGAGCGGCTGGGAACCACCGGGCCCGAATGACCGCGAACCCAGCCATGCCGTGCGTTTCCCGCCGATTGCGGTTTGCGGGGATTGAGCAGCGGGTCAGGGCTGTGGATGTATGATCCGAACCGCAGGAGACCCTGGATCGCGGCGGGAAGCCGTAGGTCAGTTCAGCCTCGCGCGCGTGGCTCTCGATCTTTCGTCGTCGCGGTGCTCGGCACGGTGACAAACGGCCCGCCTTCCAGAGGTGCGGCTCTTGTAAACGCCACGTTGGGCACGTCGCTCGGCTTGCCGGCGAGGGGGAATTCCTTGCGCAGCGGATGAAAAGGGTAGCCTTCCCACATCAAGATCCGGCGCAGGTCGGGATGACCGCCGAACTTGATTCCCATCATGTCGAAAACCTCGCGCTCGTGCCAGTTGGCCGTCGCCCACACGTCCGAAACAGTGGGCACTTGGAGATCGTCCTCGGAGACGGCGAATTTCAACCGCAGATGCTGGCCGCTCGCGAGGGAATAAAGCTCATACACCATCTCGAATCGCGGCTCCTCGCCGAAGTTGTCGATGCTGGAAATGTCGATGAGGTAATCGAACCCAAGCTGTTCTTTGCAAACCTTCGCGAGTTCATGAATCGCCGTGCGCTCGACAAACAGCGTGGTCTCGCCGCGGAACTCGATCTTTTTCGAGACGGAAAATTTGGATTCTATTTCGGAGATGGCATTCACGGTTGGAAAAATGACGAATGACGAATGACGAATGACGAATCAAATCCGAAACCCCAATGGCGAAACAGATTTTGCCGCATCATTCGAGCTTCGACATTCGTCATTCGGATTTTGTCATTACGAAGTTAAGTGAGCGTTTTGAAGAGTTCGCGCTTTTGATCCATGATCGCCGGCTCGGACTCGATTTTCCTCTGCAATCTCATCAGGCCTTCGAGCAGCGCCTCGGGGCGCGGCGGGCAGCCGGAAATATAGACATCGACAGGCAGCAGTTGATCGATGCCCTGGAGCACCGCGTAGCTGCGATACATGCCGCCGCTCGAAGCGCACGCGCCCATCGCGATGCACCATTTCGGCTCGGGCATTTGATCCCAGATGCGTTTGACGGCGAGCGCCATTTTGTAAGTGACCGTGCCGGCGACGATCATCACATCCGACTGGCGTGGCGAGAAGCGCATGACCTCGGCGCCGAATCGCGAGATGTCGAACCGCGACGCGCCTGTGGCCATCAACTCGATCGCGCAACAGGCAAGGCCCATCGGCATCGGCCAGAGCGAGTTTTTCCGCATCCAGTTGATGGCGGAATCAAGCTTGGTGAAAATGATGTTGCCCTCGATTTTGGAATCGTAGGCAACCGGGCTCAGTTCAGGCATGGCGGAAACCTTACGGGAGGCGGGTTGCGTCGCAAGCCGATTTTATGGAAACATCGATCTGCCCGAACTGGAACGTCAACGCGGCCGCCCGATTTCCCGAAAATTTCTTCCCGTGAGCGTGGCTCGGCGGCTGCTTTTGTCGGGTGTATGAAATATGTCGTGACGCTGCTCGCCATTGCAGGCGCTTACACGTTCCTCATTCGGTCGAGCCCGATCGCGCCAGTCGCGCAAGTCGTCACCGAGCCGCGCGTGGATATCAACCCCGGTCCCGACAAGCCCGCGAAGCCCGACAGCAACGTGATCAAACGCCCGCTCGATCGCGCCAACGAGGTTGCCGGGCTGGTGCGAAAAGAAAAAGCCGGCGAGAGTTTCTAGCCGGATTGGAGAGTTTTCTCCACTTGAAAGAGGACGGATGCTCCGCTACGTTCACGCCCTGCAAAATGCCAGGGTAGCTCAGTGGTAGAGCAGGGGACTCATAAGCCCTTGGTCGGGAGTTCAACTCTCCCCCCTGGTACCAGGCCGCAGCCGGCGGAACGCCCGGTTGCATTCGCCAAGGCAACGAGGCCGGTCTCTCCGGTCCTGCGGGTCGAATTCGTCTGAGCCGGAACATTGGCACCCTCTGAGACGGGGAACGCTCGCAGCCGGTTTCAAAACGACGTGTATCGCAAGCTCTTCGAGCCGGAGTTTGACCCCGACTACGTGCTGGAACATCACAACGCCGTCGCCCCGCGTGAACGTGACGAGGACAAGGGCAAGGACATCGGAACGGAGAGCCTTCGTCGCGCGCGGCTGGCATCGGAAAAGTGCCAAAAGCGTTGAATTTCTCAAGCGCCATCCAGACGCGGCCGACCGTTTGCATCTGCCGGAATTCTAAGCCTCGTATTTCCGGGAACTCTACGGCCTGCTTGGCCCGCAGTCGGTGAAAGACGACAAGGTCTTTGCCGCCTGCAACGTCCTCGACTTCCCCAAGGCCGCCAACTGCTCCCGTTTCACGGTGGGAAACCCTTCAAGGAGGTCGTCCATCGAATCGCCAACCTCCAGGTAGTCGATCAACGTCTGCACTGGCACGCGCGTCCCGGCAAAGCAAGGCGTGCCGCCCATGACCTCCGGGTCCGTCGAAACGATCTTCCGTTTCATGCGTTAACGGGAGTCAACAATCCGTCACTTGTTCATTGCCCGGTGTCTATTTTGATTGAGTCATCACGGCTAGCGCGGACCGATCAAGTTCAGGATCGCGCTCTTCTCTGCCTTCGCGGGGATGATCCCGCCGCATTGCTCGCGGGCAATGTCGGGGTCTTTCAAGCCGTGGCCCGTGACCGTGCAGACGATGGTGGAGCCGTCTGCGATCTTGGGGAAAGGACAAACCTCGCAGCGATTTCTGCCGACGCATTTCATGAGGCCCGCGATCGAAGCCGCGCTGGCCGGTTCGACGAAGATGCCTTCGTGGCTCGCGAGCCAGCGTTGCGCTTCGAGGATTTCCGCGTCGCTCACGATGTCGATCGCGCCGCACGAATCCTTGATCGCCGCCGATGCGAGTTCCCAGCTCGCCGGATTGCCAATGCGAATGGCGGTGGCGATGGTTTCAGGGTGCTCGACCGGTTTGTTGAAGTAAATGGGAGCGGCTCCTTCCGCCTGGAAGCCAACCATCTTCGGCAGCCGGGTCGCCCTGCCGATGCCATGGAATTCGCGGTAGCCCATCCAATACGCGCTGATGTTGCCGGCGTTGCCGACGGGCAGAATGTGAACGTCGGGCGCGTCACCGAGTTCGTCGATGATCTCGAATGACGCGGTCTTTTGTCCTTCGAGACGGTAGGGATTGATCGAGTTGACGATCGCGATTTTTTCCGTCTCGCCGATCTCCCGCACGAGCCGCAGCGCTTCGTCGAAGTTTCCTTCGATGGCGACGACTTTCGCGCCATACATGAACGCCTGGACGAGTTTGCCCATCGCGATTTTTCCGGCGGGCAGGAGCACGATGCAATCGACGCCGGCCCTCGCGGCATAAGCCGCCGCCGCCGCCAACGTGTTGCCGGTCGAGGCGCAGATCACCGCCTTGGAGCCTTCTTCGACGGCTTTCGAGAGCGCCATCGTCATGCCGCGATCCTTGAATGAGCCGGTCGGATTGAGCCCCTCGTATTTCACATACACCTGGCAGCCGCGCCCCACGCGTTCGCTCAGCCGCGGCGAGTGAATCAGCGGCGTCGAGCCTTCGTTCAACGAAATGACAGGCGTCGCATCGGAGACGGGAAGATACTGGCGGTAGCGCGCGATGATGCCGCGGTCGTGGAGGGTCATAATGACGAAATCCGAATGACGAATGGTCCTGAGCGAAGCACAGCGGAGTCGAAGGAATGAATGCCAAAACCCGAAGCATGAAACGCAGGCGCCCTACGAAATGCCGATGGACTTTTCGTCATTCGGATTTCCTTCGTCATTCGGATTTCGTCATTCGTCATTTCTTAAAAAGTCTCCACGCGAATCATGCGCGGCGGACGCTTCACGCAGGCAAGTCCCGCGATGCTTGCGAGTGCCGCTTGCATCTGGCCGTTGGAAGCATTGTGAATCATGAGCACAAGAGGCACCGAATCGCCCTCGGGGGTTTCCGGCTGGATGACGGATGAGATGCCGATGTCGTGCTTGCCCAGAATTCCGGCGACCTGCGCGAGCACGCCCGGTTGATCCGCGACTGCCAGCCGGAGGTAATACTGCGAGACGATCTGGTCGATCGGTTTGCACGTTCCGTAAAGTCCGTGCGGCGTGAAGCCATAGCTGCGGCGCGGGGATTCAAGCGCGATGCCGGCTTCGGCGATGTCGCTGATGACGGCGCTCGAGGTCGCGTCCTGTCCCGCTCCCCGTCCGTAAAACAAGGTTTCGCCAACCACGTCGCCATGCACGGCCACCGCGTTGAACACGCCGCTGACCGAGGCCAGCACATGGCTTTGCGGGATGAGGGTGGGATGAACGCGCACCTCGATCTCACTCTGCCTCTCGGCTTTGATGATCGCGAGCAGCTTGATGCGGTAACCGAGCTGCTTTGCAAAAGCGATGTCCTCCGCCGTGATCTCCTCGATGCCTTCGACGTGGATTTTTTCCTGCGGAACCCAGAAGCCGTAGGCGAGCGAGGCGAGAATCACGGCCTTGTGCCCGGAGTCCCAGCCGTTGATGTCCAGCGTCGGATCGGCCTCGGCATAGCCGGCCTGCTTCGCCTCGCGCAACGCGTCCTCGAAGCTCTGGTTCGACTCGCTCATGCGTGTGAGGATGTAGTTGCACGTGCCGTTGACGATGCCGTGAATCGAGAGGATGTGATTCGCGATGAACGCTTCGTTGAGCGTCTTGATGATGGGGATTCCGCCCGCTGCCGCCGCCTCGAAAAACACCGGCACTTTGTGCTTCGCCGCCGCCGCGAAAATCTCCTGGCCGTGTTCGGCGAGCAGCGCCTTATTGGCGGTCACGACCATCTTGCCGGCCTCGATCGCGCGCAGAATCAACTGAAGCGCCACTTTGGTGCCGCCGATCAACTCCACCACGACGTGAATCGACGGATCTTCCACGAGGTCTTCCCATCGTGTCGTGCGCTGCTCCTCCGGCGGCGTGATCGCGCGCTGCGTCGTCCATTCGCGCTCGGCGACTTTTTTCACCACCAACTCGAGGCCGAGCCGCTCCATGAGCAGCACGCGGTTTTGCGACAGGTTTTTGTAAACGCCCGTGCCGATGGTGCCGAGTCCGGCAAGGCCGATGTTGATTTGTTTCATGCGAAAAAGGAGGCGCAATATCGCCAGAAGGCCGGTGGAGTGTAAAGCGGGTTTTCCAGCGCGGCGCAGGCACCGGCCCGGGGCGTCCACGCACGCGAGGCGTTGTCGTGGATGCCAGGGCGGTGAAGAAAAGTTCCGCGCAGTGGGCAAAGGCCCACTTTGCCGCAGAAAGCCGCGAAATGACATTGCGGGAAAGCACGCGGGGGGCGCTGCGGGCAAAAATCTGGGTCAGGGAGGTGTGGCAGCGGGAGCCCTCCGATGCCCGGGCCCGGCACCGGCTTCTGGTGGTCCGGCAGGAACAGGACGGCACCTTCAAACACAGCCTGAGCAATGCGTCGCGGCAGACATCGCCGGAAAGGCTGGCCTGCATGCAAACCCAGCGGTTCTGGATCGAGCGGGCCTTCCAGGATGCCGGAAGCGAACTGGGCATGGCCGACTATGAGGTTCGTGGCTGGAAGGGCTGGCATCACCACATGGCTCTTGTCTGTCTGGCGCTCCTGTTCACCCTCAAAGAGCGAATTGCCCACGCGCAGAGCATTCCGCTCCTGAGCGTGCGCGATATCGTCGAGTTGCTCGAAATCTACCTGCCGCCGCCGCTCACGCGATCCAGACGATCTTCTCGCAGCCATGTCCCGGCGACATCAAACCCGGAAGAAATGGATCAATTCGGCGCGGAAAGAGCGACGAAAACTACAAAAGAAGATAACAAAGTAGAGTTAGGGCCATTGCGGATGAAAGCACATCACAACTGCGCCCAGAGATCCACGACCGGCTGCAAATCCCGCTTGAGCGCCGCCCGCGTTTGCACCTTTGTTCCCAAGTTCCAGTTGGGGACGCAAATTGCGGGCGAAGTCATACTTCCGCGGAGGGGTGTCCGCAGGCGGGATCGCACGCCGATCCAACCCGCTGACACTCCCGACATGGGCAATGCAATTGCCCTCCGAAGGCATTCCCAGGTTCAGAGACTGTGTGAAAACTCTTCCCCTCCCTCGGGCGGGGCGATCGGTTGCCAGGCCATGTCCTTTATCACTGGCAGGGATCGCTCGCAGACACTGCTGTTGCCGGAAAGCCTGGAGGATTATGTCAGCGAACAACATCGCGGGGATGGAACGCCTGCTGGAAGCGGTGCGGCGGCTTGCGGCCGCGACGGCGCGACTGCTCGGGGCGCTTTTGGAGGCTCAGCGCGCCCGCTGGCCGGACGAAGAAGCAGCCTGGCCTCAGGCCGCATGAAAATCCCGCCGCGCCTCGATCCCCGCTCCGGTGCCCGGGTGTTTTCACACAGTCTCGCAACTTGGGAACGAGTCTTCAAGGGTGGGAAGGGTCGGGAGAATATCTTTGCACTGCATGGGAGTTAAGCCTCGATGAAGCCGCAGGTTTTTTTTGGAAAATTTTTCGCGCGGCTTCATCTGGTCTTTAGATTCGCGCGCCATGCTGTTGTATTTCCACCAACGAAATGCGCCTGCTCATCGTCGAAGACGAACCCGATCTGCTCAGCATCCTCGCCGAGGCGCTGCGCGAGGAGGGTTATGCCGTGGACGAAGCCAGCGACGGCGAGGACGGACTCTCGAAGGCGCTGCTTTGGGATTACGACACGATCGTGCTCGACGTGATGCTCCCGGGGATCAGCGGCTTCGAGGTATTGGAGCGGCTCCGCGTGAGAAAGAAGACGCCGGTGCTGATGCTCACGGCGCGCATCCGCACGCCGGACCGCGTGCGCGGTCTCGACAGCGGCGCGGATGATTATCTCGCGAAACCCTACGAACTGCCCGAACTGCTGGCCCGCATCCGGGCGCTCATCCGCCGCGCAGCGGGCAATGCAACGACCGCGCTGAAATTCGACGATGTGGTTGTCGATCTGGCGGGACACACCGTCACCAAATCGGGCCAACCCGTGGCGCTCACGGCGCGCGAGATTGCGCTGATCGAATTTCTCGCGCAGCACCGCAGCCGGGTGGTGACGCGGACACAGCTCTACGATCATCTTTTCGACGAAAACGAAAGCAGCACCTCGAACCTCCTCGACGTACATGTTTCGAACGTCCGCAAAAAGCTCGGGGCCGACTTCATCGCCACGCGGCGGGGTCTCGGTTACTGCCTGGAATAATGTTTCCCGAATCGCTGCGGCTCCGCATTCAGATCTGGCACGGCTTCCTGCTCGCAGCGGTGCTGGCGGGATTTGCCATCGCTGCCTACCGCTACCAATCGGACAACGAGATGCGCCGCGTGGACGGCGAGTTGCGGCAGCGCGTGAGAATGCTGATGCGTTCGCTTCCCAGAACGGAACCACGTCCGCGCCCCGGGCAGGAATCTTCGCAAGATTTCCGGCCACCGCCCCCTGGGATAAACCCCGGGCTCGAGGACTTTCGCATTCCTGCCACCGATGCACCGCTTTACGCCGGATTTTATTACGTGATCTGGAGGCGCGACGGTTCCGAATTGACGCGGTCGAGCAACACGCCAGCCGACGTCGCTTTGCCGCCACGGCCGGATCCGAAGGAACTCAGCCCGGGTGACCACCGGACCCGCGGACTGATGCGGGAAGTTTTTAATTTCACCCCGCCGGGCGAGTGCTTTCTCGTGGGGCGTTCGATCGAACCGGAGCTGGCCGACTTGCGGACCTATGCGCGATGGCTCACAGCCCTCTCGGGCGCTGTGCTCGTCGCCGGACTCGCGGTGGGCTGGTGGCTCACGTCGCGCGCCCTTCGCCCGATCGGCGCGATCACCTCCACAGCCGGCCGGATCGCGCGCGGCGACTTGCGAGAACGCATTCCCGTGCGGGAAAAAAGCAGCGAACTCGGCCGCCTCGCCAACACGCTGAATGAAACCTTTGCGCAACTCGAGGAATCGTTCGAGCGGCAGGCGCGCTTCACCGCCGACGCCGCGCATGAACTCCGAACGCCTGTCTCCATCATTCTCTCACAGGCGCAACATGTCCTGACCCGCGAACGGGATACCGCCACTTACCAGCGCTTTGCCGAAGTCTGCGTCAACGCCGCCCGCCGTCTTCAAAAACTCACCGAATCGTTGCTCGAACTCGCGGCGCACGACGCGGATGCCGCGGCTTTGAAAATGGAGGCGTGCGATCTCGCCGAAATCACCCGCGAAACGGCTGCCCTTCTCCAAACAACAGCCGACGAGCGCAACATCGCGCTTGGCTTCGACCTCGCCCCCGCGCCCTGCCATGCCGATGCCGGCCGCATCGAACGGGTCATCCAGAATCTACTCGCCAACGCACTTGATCACACGCCGGCCGGCGGGCGCATCACGCTCGTCACGCGATGCGAATCCGGGCAGGCGATTTTTTCCATCACCGACACCGGCCCCGGCATCGCCCCCGAGCATCAGCCTCGAATCTTCGACCGCTTCTACCGCACCGACGATTCGCGGAACCGGCGCACGGGCGGCGCGGGCCTCGGCCTTGCGATTTGCAAAACCATCGTTGAAGCCCACGGCGGCACACTCGAAGTCACGAGCCAGCCCGGCGCGGGCACAACCTTCACCCTTCGGCTTTCTTGCGAACCGAAACCGGACAGACGCTAGTTTTCCCGCAAAGCACACGGCTCGCAATTTCCTTGGAATTTTTTGACAGCTTCACGTTCTCTTAAGGTTCCTCCGTCAAGCTGCTGACATGAGAACCAGAGACAACGTCTCGTGCGGGGCGATTCCATTCGCCGTGTGCCTCCTGCTCGGCGGCTCCGTTTTTGCCGCGGAACAACCGCTGAGCTACCCGGTTGTCGATACCGGTCAGGCGAAGTGCTACGACAACAGAAACGAAATCGCTACGCCGCAACCGGCACAAACTTTCTACGGCCAGGACGCGCAGTTTCATGGTCACGCGCCGGGCTATAAGCTGAGCGCCGACGGCTTGACTGTTCACGACAACGTCACCGGCCTGACCTGGCAACGCAGCCCGGACCTGGATGGGAACGGCATCCTGAACCGCGCCGACAAACTCACTCTGAGCCAGGCTCACGCACTCCCGGCAAAACTCAACACCGCGAAGTTCGGCGGCTTCAACGACTGGCGGTTGCCAACGATCAAGGAGCTTTATTCGCTGATCATTTTCAGCGGCGTCGATCCCAGCGGTCCTGCCTCGGACGGTGCCCGGCTGACGCCCTTCATCGACACGAAGTATTTCAACTTTGCCTACGGCGACACGAGCAAAGGCGAGCGGCTCATCGATTCCCAGTATGCGTCGAGCACCCGATTCGTAGGCGAGTCATTCCAAGGCTTCGGCAAGCTCTTCGGCGTGAACTTTGCCGATGGCCGGATCAAAGGCTACGACCTGCAAATGCCGGGCGGCCGCATGGAAAAGACATTCTTCGTGCAATGCGTTCGCGGCAATCCGAACTACGGCAAAAACGATTTCCACGACAACGGCGATGGGACCATCGCAGACCGCGCCACGGGCCTGATCTGGTCGAAGGCCGACAGCGGCAAGGGCATGAACTGGGAGGACGCGCTGGCGTGGGTGCAGGCCCGGAATGCCGGGAAGCATCTCGGCCACAACGACTGGCGCCTGCCGAACGCGAAGGAATTGGAGAGCCTCGTGGACTACACGCGGTCTCCGGATGTCACCGGTTCGCCTGCCATCGATCCGCTGTTCACCTGCACTGGGATCACCAATGAAATCGGCAAAGCCGACTATCCGTATTACTGGACTGGAACGACTCACGCATCGATCTTTGCGGGCGGCAACGCGGTTTACATCGCCTTCGGTCGCGCTGCTGGCTGGCCGACCGGGATGCCGGGGCGGGGCGGTCCCGGTCGCGGTGGTCCAGGTCCGGGAGGACCGCCTCCAGGTGGTCCGGGAATGGGACCGCCGACCGGCAATGCTGTCAGCTATCATTACACCGACGTCCACGGAGCCGGCGCGCAGCGCAGCGATCCGAAGACCGGCGATCCCGCGGCTTTTCCACATGGCCACGGCCCGCAAGGGGACGTCATCCGCATCAACAATTTTGTCCGCCTCGTACGCGGCGGGCTGGAAATGGAGACACCATGAAGAGAACCATTGCTCTGATTTTAATGGCGATCGCCTCGTCGCTGCCCGACTTAGTTGCCCAGGAAAAAATGCCCGGCTTCGCGCTGATTCCGGCGGGGAAGTTCGAGATGGGCGACCATCACGGGTTCGTTGATCCCAAGCACGGTGGCGACGAGACGCCGATCCATACCGTGCGGCTCGATGCGTTCTACATGGGCATCTATGACGTCACCACGCGCGAGTATTGCGAGTTCCTCAACGCGGCGCTGGCGCAACACCAGATCGAGGTGCGCGAAGGCGGCGTTTATCTCGTCGGCGGAAAAGAGCTGCTATGCGAGACACGCGCGATGTCACCTTTCAGCCGCATCGGTTGGGATGGGGCGAGATTCGCGGTTCTCGATCGCAAGGAAAATCACCCGGTCGTCTGCATCCGCTGGCCGGGCGCGGCGGTCTATTGCAACTGGCTGAGCGCAAAGAAAAAGTCGCCGCTTTGCTACAACACGACCACGTGGGATTGCGATTTCAACAAGAGCGGGTTTCGGCTCCCGACCGAGGCGGAGTGGGAATACGCCGGACGCGGCGGTTTGCAGAATCCGTATCGCAATTTCCCGTGGGGCGATGATGCCGATGCCACGAAAGCGAACTGGCCGGAGTCGAAGAATCCGTTCCGCGCGGGCCCGTTGCCGTGGACGACGCCGGTCGGATTCTTCGATGGCAAATTGCATCGCAAGGCGGACTTCGGCTGGCCGGGTGCGCAGGAGACTTTCCAGACCGCGAATGGCGCGAACGGCTACGGCCTCTACGACATGAGCGGCAACGTCTGGCAGTTCATCAACGACTGGTATGGGCGCGACTACTACGCCTACAGCCCCGCCGAGAATCCACCTGGTCCGGCGAGCGGCAGCCTGGTGCAGGACGGCAAGCCGTATCGCGGCATGCGCGGCGGCAACTGGTATAACGGCGAGAACGGCCACGGCCGCGTGTCGAACCGCAACCCATCCTATTACCGCGGCCCCCAAGACCCGGATCATCCCTACTACCACCTCGGCTTCCGCGTCGTGCTGCCGGTCAACGCCGAAAGCCGGCCCGCGATCAAGCCGACCCCGGTCCAACAAATCCGCGGAGGCGAAGGTGGTCCGGGTGGTGGACGGCGGCCTCGACCGGGAGGGCCGCAGGAAGGCGGTGGTGCCGGTGGCGGAAATCATCCGCAACGTTCCGAGGCGCCTCAGCCCAGCCGCACCGGCGCGTTTGTCCTGCACAGCTCCGCGGTGGCGGATGGCGGGACGTTGCCGGTGGAGTTCACCGGGGATGGCGCCGCCGCCACGCCGCCGCTCGAATGGACCGGCGCACCGGCCGGCACCAAGAGCTACGCGCTGATCATGCATCATGAGGCGCCCGATCAGACCAAGTGGTATTGGATCCTCTACAACATCCCGGCGACGGTCCAGAGCCTGCCGAAAAATGTGAAAGGTATCGGCACGTTGGGCAACAACAGCGTCAACGACCGGACGGAATACGCGCCGCCGCACTCCAAGGGGCCGGGGCCGAAGACCTACATCTTCACCGTTTATGCTCTGTCCGCGCCGCCGCAACTCACCGTCCCGCCGTCGCAAGTCAGCCGCGAAGTTCTGCTCGCCGCGATCAAGGACCGAACCCTCGGCAGTGCTGAGTTACAGGTAATTTATTCGCGATCCGGCGACGGCAGCCGCCCGGGCCAGCCCGGGGATCGTCCGCGAACGCCAAATCAATAGGAGAAAAATATGAATACAAAGAATGTACCTGTTGACCTTGTTGTTGACCGTCAGCGTGCTCCATTTCGCCGCGGCGCAAGACGAACCCGGTGGTCGCCCGCCGCGCCCGCGAGACCAGGGCCAGGATCGAAACCGCGAAGGCGGTGGTGGCGGTGGACGGCGTGAGATGCCGGAGAACAAGACGCCGATCTCGCCGAATCCCGGCCAGACCGTTGGCCTGTTCCTCAACACGCCCAAGGCGTGCCCCGGCTACACGTTGATGGCGCCGAAGCACAACACGGTCACCTATCTGATCAATAACCAGGGTCGCGTTGTCCACCAGTGGAAGAGCGACTACGAGCCGGGGCAAACCGTCCATCTGTTGCCGAACGGCCACATGCTGCGCTCCTGCATGGTCAAGGTGCAGGGCGGCACGGGCGGCGGCGAGGGCGGCCGCATCGAGGAGTATGACTGGGACGGCAAACTGGTCTGGGAGTTTACCCACGCCACCCGCGAATACCAGTTGCATCACGACATCAAGCCGCTGCCGAACGGCCACGTGCTCGCGCTGATGGTCGAGCGCAAATCCCGCGAGCAGGCGGTCGCGGCCGGTTTTGACGAGCGTCTGATGCGCGATGAATTCCTGGTGCCGGACGCTGTCGTTGAGATCGAACCGATCTATCCGAAAGGCGGCAAGATCGTCTGGGAATGGCACGTCTGGGATCACCTGATCCAGAACTCCGACAAGACCAAGCCCAACTACGGCGACCCCGCCGCGCATCCCGAGCTGGTTGACGTCGCCTGCAACGGCCGCGCCACGCCCGCGTTCTGGAACCACATGAATTCCCTCGATTACAACCCGAAGCTCGACCAGATCGTCCTCAGCGTCCGCGGCTGCAACGAGATTTGGGTGATTGACCACAGCACCACCACGAAAGAATCCGCCAGCCACACCGGCGGCAAACACGGCAAAGGCGGCGACCTCATTTATCGCTGGGGCAACCCCGCCGCCTACAAACGCGGCACGACCAGTGACAAGCAACTCGTCCAGCAACACGACGCGCAATGGATTCCTGACGGCTATCCCGGCGCGGGCCACATGACGATCTTCAACAACGGCTACGACCGCGGTTGGTCAAGCATCGAGGAAATCGTGCTGCCAATGGACGCCAACGGCCGCTACATCCTCGACCCAAGGCAAAGCCTACGGCCCCGACAAACCCGTCTGGCACTACGAAGCCAAAAACCGCACCGACTTTTTCTCCAGCGAAATCTCCGGCGCGCATCGCCTTCCGAATGGCAACACGCTTATCTGCGCGGGCGTCGTCGGCCACCTGTTCGAGATCACCTCGACCGGCGAGATGGTCTGGCAATACGTCAACCCGATGGTTCGCGGCGGCATCCTTGCCCAAGGTGAACTCCCCGGCAAAGACATGCGCGGCCATTTGTGGAACGCCGTGTTCAAGGTTCACCGTTACGCGCCAGACTTATCCCGGCTTGGCCGGGCGCGACTTGACCCCGAAAGGCGTCATCGAACTGCCCGCCTCTATGAAAGGCAAAACCGGCCTCCACCTCATGACCGAAGCGCAACGCACCGATCGTGGCCCCGGTGGTGGTGGCCCAGGACGAGGTCGGGATGGACAAGGCGGCGGCAATCGCGGCGATCTGCCGCCGCGCGACGGACAACAATGATCCGACCCCTGATTGCATGACGAATCTTCTTCCCGGAATCATGGCGGCACTCCTGACCGCGGTTGCAGCCCATGCGGCGAATCCGCCCAACTTCGTCTTCATCCTCGGCGAAGGCCACGGTTGGAGCAGCACGTCGGTGCAGATGGACGATGCCGTGCCCGCTTCAAAGAGCAGCTTCGTCCGCACGCCGAACTTGGAGAAGCTCGCGGCGGGCGGGATGCGGTTCGCTAACTTCTACGCGCCGTCGCCGCGCTGCACGCCGTCGCGGGTAGCTGTCTTCACCGGCAAAAGCCCGGCGCAGTTGCACATGACCTTCATCGACGAGGGCAAACGCGACAGCGGCGACAATCCGAACGGCCGCGTGCTCGCGCCGTCGGCTTCGATGGAGTTGCCGACGACGCGAGACGACCATCGCCGAGGTCCTGAAGCGCGCGGGCTACGCGACGGCGCATTTCGGCAAGTGGCACATGGGCCGCGTCAGCCCCAGCCAGCACGGCTTCGACGAGAACGACGGCGCGAACGGCAACGGCGGCCCGGACAACGTCGCCAATCCGCATCCCAAACAGCTTTACGCCATGACGGAACGCGGGATGGATTTCATGGCGCGGCAGGTGAAGGCGGGCAAGCCGTTCTATCTCCAGCTCTCGCACTACGCCGCGCGGCAGGGCGGGGATGCGCGACCGGAGACGCATCGCCACCGTGAAAAGCTGGGGCGGCAACCTGAGCGAGCGCGAACTTGCCGAAGCCGCGGCGGACCTCGACCTGGACATCGCGTTCGGACAGGTGCTCAGGAAGCTCGACGAACTGGGCATCGCGACGAACACCTACGTCATCTTCACCACCGACCACGGCACGCCGGGACGCAACCCGCCGCTGGCCGGCGGCAAGGGCACGGTGTCGGAAGGCGGACTTGCGCGTGCCGTTCATCATTCGCGGACCGGGCATTCAAGCGGGCGCTTGCTCGCATGTGCGCGTGACTCGGCGAAGACCTGTTCCCCACCATCGCGGAACTGGCGCACGTCACCGAACCGCTGCCGAAAGGAGTGGAAGGCGGCAGCTTCGCTTCGGTCCTCGCCAACGCGGGCAGCGGCGCAGTCAAACGTCCGCGCGAGGAGTTCGTCGTCCATTTCCCGCACTACGACAAGGACGCCATCGGCCCGGCTTCGGCGATCTACCTGGGCGACTTCAAGCTGATCCGCGTTTACGAGACCGGCGCGCTGGAGCTGTTCAACATCGCCAAAGACCCCGGCGAGCGCCGCGACCTCGCGCGCGAGATGCCGGACAAGGTCAAAGCGACTGAACCAGCGTCTGACCGACTACCTGCTCGCCGTGAACGCGCAGATGCCGAAGCCCAATCCGAATTACGATCCGAGCAAACCCGCCGAAACCACGCGCGACCGCGGTGGCAAGGGAAAGAAGAACAACCGATGAACCGTTCGCGTCCTGCGTCCAGTCGATCTGGTTGTGGCTCTGCGGCTGCCTGGCCGTTGCGGCGGCCGAGGACCGAAAGGGCGCGCGGCAACGCCGGAGCCAACAAACCCAAACAGGACTCCGCCTGCCTCGACGTGCCGGCGCATCCGTTCGACGTGGTGCTCGGCCGGCCCACGAGGGATTCCGTCACGGTCAGCGTGCTGTGTTATCAGGACACCGAAGGCTCCATCGCTTACGGGACGCAGCGGGGCAATTACCCGCAACAGACGCCCACGCGCCAATTCAAGAGGGCGAGCCGGCTGAAGTCATCCTCGGCTCGCTGCGACCCGACACGCAGTATTTCTATCAGCTCCGCCTGCACGGCACGAACGGCGCGGAAGGCACTTTCCACACCCAACGTCCGCCGGGCAGCACGTTCACCTTCACCATCACTGCCGACTCGCACCTGGACGACCGCGTCGAGCGCTGACCTGTATCAGCGCACGCTGGCCAACGCGCTCGCCGACGCGCCGGATTTCCACATTGATCTCGGCGACACGTTCATGACCGAGAAGCACGAGAGCCGCGAGAACGCCGCCCGGCAGTATCTCGCCCAGCGGTTCTACTTCGGCCAGCTCTGCCGGTCCGCGCCGCTTGTTCCTCGTGCTGGGCAATCACGACGGCGAAAGCCCGCGCGGCGGCGGCCGCGACCCGGCGGCCTGGCGGTCTGGTCGAACACGATGCGCAAGCGCTATTTCCCGAATCCCGTCCCCGACGGCTTCTTCACCGGCAACACGACCAGGCATCCCGAGGCGGGACTGTTGCAGGACTACTACGCCTGGGAATGGGGCGATGCGCTGTTCGTCGTGCTCGACCCGTTCTGGTTCACGCAGCAGCAGCGAGGGCGCAGCGACAACTGGAGCCGGACGCTCGGCGCGGAGCAGTATCAGTGGCTCAAGCGCACACTGGAAGCGAGCCAGGCGAAGTTCAAGTTCGTCTTCATCCACCACCTCGTCGGCGGGGTGGACGGCCAATGCCGCGGCGGCGCGGAGGCCGCGCCGCTTTACGAGTGGGGCGGCAGGAACGCCGATGGCACGGACGGCTTCAGGCAGAACCGCCCCGGCTGGGCCGATGCCGATTCACCAATTGCTCGTGCAGAACCAAGTCAACGTCGTCTTCCACGGCCACGATCATTTCTACGCCAAGCAGGATCTCGACGGCATCGTCTATCAGGAAGTCCCGCAGCCGGGAAACGAGGATAGCCCCCGCGTGCCAAGGAACGCCGCCGATTACGGCTACAAGAGCGGCACGATTCTTGGCGGCTCGGGCTACTTGCGCCTCAGAGTTTCGCCGGACCAGGCGACCGTCGAATACGTCGAGGCCAGCTCGCCCGGCAGAAAACAATCTGCGGCAAGCGTGTCTCACCAGTATTCGATTTCGCCCCGCTGAGAAGCGACAAGGAACAAAACCTATGAACTCAAAAGCACACTACCTGCGGCACGTTGTGTCGTTCGCCGCCATTGTAATCACCGGCTGTCACGCGCTCCAAGCCTACGAACGCCTCCAAGGTCCGACCGAACTGCTGTTCTGCGACACCAACAAGGCGTTCCCCGGCTATACCTTCTTCGGCGTCGGCAACCGCACCTTCCTCCTCGACCTGCAAGGCCGCGTCGTCCACACGTGGCCCGTCGGCACCAATCCGCACCTGCTCGACAACGGCAACATCCTCGACGCCTCCAAGGACGACCCCAGCGGCTTCCAGGGCTTCACGGAGGTGGACTGGGACGGCAAGACCGTTTGGGAATACACCGAGAAGCGTGCGGACTACGCGCCGCATCACGATTGGGTGCGCATCTTCAACAAGAAGCTCAACGCGCCCACCACGCTCTACATCGCCAACAGATCCATCTCTTACGACCAAGCCGTTGCTGCCGGGGCCGACCCGAAGAAAACTTCGACTGAAGGGGGCCAGATGGACGCGGTTGTCGAGGTGGACATGCAGGGCAACGTCGTCTGGGAATGGTGTTTCTTCGATCACATCGTGCAGGACATTGACGCATCGAAGCCCAACCACGTCGGCGTGGGCAAGACCGTCGCGGACCATCCCGGCCTAATTAACATCAACATGCCAGGCCGGCCGCTCAAGCGCGACTGGCTCCACTGCAACTCGATGGACTACAACGCCGAGTCCGGCCACATCGTGATCAATTCCGTGCAGGGCGAGCTTTACGTGATTGACCACGACGGCACGTTCATCGTCGGCGACTCGAAGGCCAGCATCGTCAAGGCCGCCGGTCCGGCAGGCGATTTCCTCTATCGCTTCGGCGATCCGGCCCGCTATGCGCAAGGCGACCCGCCGCGCGTTTTGGAGAACTGGGACAATGCGACTTCCGGTCACAAGCAAATGGGTGGCGCGCACGATGTGCATTGGATTCGCCCGGGCCTGCCGGGCGCGGGGCACATCATGGTTTTCAACAACGGCCAGTATCTCTACCAGCGCACGCCGGGCTCTTCGATTTTGGAAATCAATTCGTTCCTCGACGCGAACGGGCGCGACACCGGCAAATACGTCAATCCGCCCGACGCCGGCTATCGCCGCGAGACTTACGACAAGGACACGCACAACCAACCGCGCCAGATCTCGAAGCAAATCGTCTGGAGCTATCGCTCGGTGAACAGCCACGGCTTCTTCAGCCACATCGGGTCGAGCGGTCAGCGCCTGCCGAACGGCAACACCTTCATCTGCTCCGACACCGAGGGCCATTTCTTCGAGGTCACCTCCAAGGGCGAGTTGGCTTGGGAATACATCAACCCCGTCACACGCGACGGCCCGGTGAAGACACTCGGTGACGTGCTGCCGATGGTGAACTCCGCCTTCCGCGCCTATCGCTATCCCCTCGATCATCCGGCTTTCAAGGGCCGCGACCTGACACCGAACGGCACGATTACCGAGCGCGCTGAGAAGGGCATTGATGTCTATCGCAAGCGTCCCCAGGGAGACCGTCCGCAGGGCCAGGGCCGCCAACGTCGCGGCGACAATCCGGACAACCGTCCACCGCGCGATGACCAGCGCGGGAAATGATCACGCACATTCTAAGGCTTTCACAAATCGGGCTTTTGCTGGCGTCGGCAATGACGTGTTCCAGTCGGAGGGACGGGCTCCGCGAGTCCTTCACTTTGAGAACCAGGGATTCGTGTAACTCGTCCCTCCGGCTAAGGGCGCATGCTTCGCGCTCATGTTTCCAGCGACATCATTGGCAGCCACACATGAAATGACAGTCAGGGGTTATCCGCCGTTCCGTCGCCATGATGGACTTCGATTATCCACCGCCATAAACTGGAGTAGCAGTGGCGCTCAAAGCAACACCGCCGAATCACGCAACTGAGCACATTCATGAAGCGAATCCTCCCAACCCTCGCCGCCCTGATGCTGGCTCCGCTGAGTGCTCTGCAAGCCGATGCTCCCGATGGGAACGCGACGATCCGTGCCGCCGCGTGGTCTTCCGAAATTGTCATCACGATGACCGCCCGGCTGGCAGGCGCCATTCATTCGCTGACATGGAACGGGCGCGAGTTCATTGATTCGTTTGACCACGGGCGGCAGCTCCAATCGGCATCGAACCTTGACTGCGGCACGCCAATCACTGGCGAGACTTTCAATCCGACGGAAGCAGGTTCCCGGCGCGATGGGGCCGGCGACAAATCTTCCAGCCGCCTGCTGCACTGGCGCGTTGGATCGAATTCGATCCAGACCCTGAACCAGATGGCGTTCTGGCTCGCGCCCGGCGAGAAGTCCGGGACGAACCCCGCCAAGAACACGACCGTCCTTTCGGACCATCTCCTCACCAAGCGGGTGAGCATCGGCTACAAGAACCTGCCTCACGTCATCGCCTACAACGTGACGTTCAGCCTGCCGATCGAGGAGCGGCACACGCACGCCGTCTTCGAGGCGCTCACCGGCTACATGCCGGCGGCGTTCGAGGAGTTCTGCCAGTTCAATCCGCAAACGGGCGAACTGAAGCCGCTGTCCGACGGTCCCGGCGAAGGGCCGCTGCCGGTCGTCCTCAGCGTCCCGGGCGGCACACACGCAATGGGCATCTACGCGCCGCCGCAGCCCGCGCCAAACACCACCGGCCCGACCTATGGGCGCTTCCGGTTTCGCGCGGAAAAAGTCGTGAAATGGAATTGCGTTTTCCGCCTGACGGATAAGAACGGCATCGCGCCGGGAGAGTATCCGTTTCGTATGTTCGTCATCGTTGGCGACCTGAACACCGTGCGCGATTCCATGCGGGCACTTTGCAAAATGAGAAACTGACAGGAGCCATGAACGCGAAACTCCCGATTCCGGCCACCGTGGAATCAACCAACAGTTCCGCGACTGGCGAGCAACGATTCGCTTTTCATGGAGAAACCTTTTCGTCCAAAAGGTTCCGGGCGTGACGGTAGTTGCTTTTTTCCAGCGCGTGCCCGCCTCATTACGTGACTACATCTTCGGCCAGTCCGCCGGCATCCAGGCTGGCAGATCCTTGATCGAGTCGCGAGCGGCGGTGCTCGTCGGCACGCCCCACGCCTCGAAGAACGGGCCCAGATTTTTCCCCGCGACCCGCGAGAAACGCACCATCCACTGGTCGCGCTTTTCGTCGTCGTTCTTCGGGCGCTGCTCCTTCGGCAGGTCGCGATATTCGGCGAACACTTTTTTGAAAGTCTCCCAGCCGAAACCGGCGCGGAGCTGATTGATACATGATGAGCGCGAGGAACGGATCGCTTTTCCAGCGCGTGAATTTGTCGCTCATCCCGGGCAGGTCGCGCAGCTTTTTGTCCACAGCCTCGGGCCGCATGGCTTCGTGGCCCTGGCCCGGCGGTTTTCCGCAAAGTGTTTCCATGCAGTAGAGGGAAAACAGATTGCAGGTGACTTCGCCGGTTCCCTCGAAGGTCCAGTCTCCCTGCTGGTGGTTGTGGCCGAGTTCGTGGAAATGGCCCCAGCTTCCCTGCTTCATCGCGTCGAGCGAAAGCGAATGCTCCACGGTCTTGTCGAGATGCGACATGATCGGATAGCCGCTGTGAAGATAGCCGCCGCCGATCTGGATATCGCAGACGATGCGCTCAGGCCGTTTCCGATCGCGCGGGATGGTGGCGAGATCGGCCTCGGCATCAAGCACCGCGTCCCAGAATTTCATCAGCGCCTCGGCATCGTCGAGCTGCCGGATTTTTTCCGACGGAACGCTGAGGATGATCTTTTTCGTCTCGAGTTCGGCCCAGGGCGCGGGGGCGTTGCGCAGCCGCGTTCTCCACTCGATGAGCGAGGTTTCGCCAAGGACGAAGCGGGGCGATTCCACTGCACCGGCGATGGTCACGACAAATTTTCCCGGCGCGATTTTCTCCGGCACCTCGATGTAGATCAGCCCGCCGAAGGGATTCGCCGCTGTGGTGGTTGGCGTCTTGATCGGCTCGCGGCGCGAGATTTCCGGGGCGCGCCGCCATGATTCAAGATTCCACAGGCCGTCCGTGTGACAGCCAATGCGGATGGCAAGGCCTTTGTCCACAAGCTCGGGGGCCACTTGCACGCGGATGAGTTCGCCCGGCGCGGCGTAAAGCCCGGTGCTGTGCCAGGCGGGAACGCTCGTGTCGATGGCGACCTCCCGCTTCGGAATGCGCGGCGCGTCCTTGGGCACGGCTCCGGGGAAACCGTCGGCGGCAGGATGCGGGCGGACTTGCTCCGGCTTCGTGTGTTTGAGGAGTTCGAGTTGCTGCGTGACGACGAGCCGTGCGAGCGCGTTGTCGGCGGAGAGCGGTTTGTCGGGGCGGGGAAAATCGCTCAGGTTCGCGGCGGTGTTGAGCGCGGCGAGGCGCGGGAGGAAAATCTTGTCGTCGGGCGGCAGCGAGCGGATGGCGTCGGCAATGGTCGCGCTGGTCTGGATGAGTTGAGCGGGCGTGAGCTTGCTCCCACCGCCGGGCTGAGCAATCACAGCATCGAGTGCCGCGCTTGCGCCGAGCAAAGCGAGATCGCCGCCGACGGTGTAGCCGCTCTTCGCGGTCTTGTCAGGCGTGCCCGCGGTGAAGACGAGGCCGGCGGGTTCGAGCACTTTGTTGCCCGCAAATTCCGTCGCGAGCTGGAGCCTCTCCTTGCTGCCGAGCCAGCCCCAGCCGGTCGCGGCTGTGATGAGACCGCCGCCGTCGCGCACGAATTTTGTGAGCGGCTCGATGTCCTCCGGCGCGAGCTTGTGAGCGTCCACGCAAACGGCGCCGAAGCGAGCGAGACGCCGGCTCCAGTCCTTCTCGTTGACGGCCTCCGCGTCGAGCCCGGTGGATTTGAGATGCGCGGCGAGTCCCGGGTTCTTGATCACGGCGATCTTCGGTTTCGCCTTTTCGCCGCTGGCCCAGCGCGCTGCATTGACGAGGAAATTACCGCTGCCGGTGTTTCCAAAATCGCCGAGGTAACCATTGTGACCAAAGGCGACGATGCGCCCCTTTTCCCAACGCGCCGCCGCAACGACCGGCAGCATCGCCTTCTTCCCTTCCCGTCCAGCGACGACGGCGAATGCCTGCGAACCGAAAGCGCAGACGCCACCCGGCACGCCCGGGCCGCCGATTTCGCCGACACCCTTCAACAGCGCAGCGCGATCCGCACTCGGATCAAAGGTTGGCGCGGGTGCGGCCATGAGAGATGCGGCGAGGATCGGGGCGAGGGCGAGGGAAAAAAGGAATTTCATCGGTCTTGATACAACACTCAGCGCTGCATTCGGTTTCTTCAATCGCGCCGTCGATCGCCTGCGTCAGTTGTGAAATCGGTTGCCTGTGAGCGGCGATGTAATTACCATAACCGTCATGCCAAAACAATACCCTGGTCCCAAATCAAACTTCTCCAGCCAACGGTGACCTATTCAATGAAACAACTCTTCATTCGGAGGAGCCTGACGGCCTTTGCGATTCTGGCCGTTGCCTCGCTCTCACAAACCACTTCGCAAGCCTTTATCTGGAACGAAATCGGCGACGCCGGTGGCATCGCATCCGCCGCGCAGGCGGTCAGCGGCACGGGGCAACTGACCTCCATCAACGGCTCCTTTTTGACCGGCAACGACTTCGATGTTTACCGCTTCTCCATCACGAACCCGGCGCTTTTCTCCGCCACGACATCCAGCATTTCCGATACGTTCATCTCTCTGTTCAGGCTGTCGGGCGTGGGCATAGCCTTCAACGACGACATCGGTGGAGGCAACTTCAACTCCCGGCTGCCGGCGGGCAATGCGCTGTATGCGAGCTTGATCCCCGGTGACTACCTGCTCGGGATCAGTGAGTATAACAACATGGCCGCCACCGACGGACTGGTGCCGATTTTCGATGATCCGCAGCCTTTCACCGGAATCACCGGCCCTGTTGGCTCCGGAATTTTTGCCGCGCAGACAGGCTACGGACCGGTCAGCACGACACGGGTCGCTTACTCGATCGCGCTCAGCGGTGCTGCTGGTGGAATCCCCGAACCGGGAACATGGGCCACGGGCGCGGGATTGCTCGCAGCGGTTTCCGCGCGGCTCCTGTGCCGCCGTCGCGTCTGAACTTCCCCCACGCTCCACTTTACGAGGAGCGCGCGTTCTTGCACCATGCCGCGATGAAACCGGCCGTTTTTTTCATCGTCGGCCCCACTGCTGTCGGCAAATCGGAGATCGCCGCTGAGGTCGCCTCACGATGCGGCGGCGAAGTCGTTGGCGCGGATGCTTTTCAGATTTACGAGGGAATGCCGACCCTCACCGCGAAACCGGGTCGCGATGTTTTGATGAAAGCGCCGCACCATTTGGTCGGTGTCGTTCCCCTCGCCCGGAGTTTCGACGTGGCGCAGTATCTTGAAACCGCAGCGCGATGCATCGAAGAGATCGCTTCGCGCGGCAGATTGCCGATTGTGTGCGGCGGCACCGGCCTTTATGTGCGGGCGCTCACTCGCGGGATTTCCGATCTGCCGGCGGCGGACGCGGAGATTCGCACGCGGCTCGAAGCGATGGATCTTGAGGAATTGCAGCGCCGCTATTTCGAACTCGATCCGGCTGGAGCCGGGCGAATCGACTCGAAAAACAAACGGCGTCTCATCCGCGCCCTCGAAGTGTGTGAACTCACCGGCAAACCGTTTTCCTCCTTCAGGGACAAATGGGATCAACCGCAGGAATCAGCATCGGGAGTCGTTCTGACCCGCGACCGCGACGACCTCCGCGACCGCATCGACCGACGCGTGGAGGAGATGTTCCGCAGCGGCTTGGCGAAAGAGGTGCAGGCCCTTGCTGAGGTTGGCCCGACCGCAAGCCAGGCGATCGGGTTGGGCGAAGTGCGCGCCTTGCTGGCGGGCAAAATCAGCGAGACGGAGTGTGTCGCGCAAATCCAGCAGGCGACACGCCGTTACGCCAAGCGCCAGTTGACGTGGTTCCGACGGGAATCCGCATTCGAGACACTGAACCTGAGCACCTTTGCGGACTCCAAAGCCGTCGTGAGGCTGCTTGTTGAAAAAGCGGAAGCTCATTTCCACGCGAACTCGTGGGTGCCTGTCTCGCACGAGCCGGATTTTTCAAAAGCTCGAAAAAAGGATTCGTGATTTCCGGCCTCGTCCTGTAGCTTTTCGCAAGTTCACCTCCATTTTAAACCCATGAAAAAATCCGCATTCACACTCATTGAACTCCTCGTCGTCATCGCCATCATTGCGGTTCTCGCCGGTATCGCGCTGCCTGTGTTCTCCAGTGCGCAGGAAAAATCCAAAGTCATCAAGGACGGTAACAATCTCCATCAGATCGGCATCGCTTTGGTCGCCTACACCAATGACAACGGGGACTCCCTTTTCTTAACCGGGACAAGCTGGTCGAAGGCGATGAACCCAAAATACATCCAGGATTGGAAGGCATTTCAGTCGCCCTTTGACAAACGCACATCCGATCAGACAGGCATCAGTTCACCGTTGAGCTATGACTTCAACAAGAACCTGCTCGACAAAAGCATGAGCGACGTCGCCGCTCCATCGCTCTGCATTGTGATCGCGCCTTATATCACCAACCAGCCGGTTTCGAACGCCAACGCATTTTCCCTCACGGCCAGTTCTGCGACGGCATCGCTTGATGCCAACAGCAACGGCTCCGGCTCAAGCGGCGGCACACACAACAACGGCAAACGCATCAACGCTCTTTTTGCGGATGCCCACGTCGCCGACATGGTAATGATCGATTTCCATTCACAGCCTCCGCTGGCGAATCCCGACACCACCAGTTCCGTCAGGGATCTCCGCTGGAACAAATAGAGGACCGCAGCCGCCGGCGTCGCATTCCATGGCCGAGAGCGTGAAAGTGTCCCTCGGGACACGCTCCTACTTTGTTCAAATTGGCACGGACCTGCTCGCAAGCGCCGGTGCCAGTTGCCGCGAACTGAAACCCGGCAGGCGCTGCGCCATCGTCACCGACTCGAACGTCGGGCCGCTTTACGCGGAACTCGTTCAGAGCAGCCTCCGAGACTCGGGCTTCGACCCCATCATCGTCACGGTTCCGGCGGGCGAGAGTTCGAAGTCGCTCAGCCACGCGGGGGAAGTTTGCGACGCGATGATCGCGGCCGGCCTTGATCGCAGTTCATTCGTCGTGGCCCTCGGCGGCGGTGTCGTGGGTGACCTCGCCGGATTTGTAGCGGCGATTTACTACCGTGGCATTCCGTTCGTCCAGATCCCGACCACGATCATCGCCCAGGTCGATAGCGCCGTCGGAGGCAAGACCGGCGTGAACGCGCCAGGCGGCAAGAACCTCATCGGCGCGTTTCATCAACCGCGCCTCGTGCTCGCCGATGTCGGGACGCTTCGCAGCCTGCCCGGGCGGGAATTCAACGAAGGTTTCGCCGAAGTCATCAAGCACGCGATCATTCGCGACCGCCAGATGTTCGAGTCGCTGGCGAATCCCGATCTGGAAAACCTCGCGCCACTCATCGCGCGCAACGTCGCGATCAAAGCCGCCGTCGTCGCCGCGGACGAACACGAAACCACTGGAGAACGCGCGCTGCTCAACTTCGGCCACACGATCGGGCACGCGGTCGAGAATGCCGCCGGCTACGGACGCTATCTCCACGGTGAAGCGATCAGCCTTGGCCTCGCCGCCGCCTGCCTGCTCTCGATGCGCAAGGCCGGCCTTTCACAACGCGAGAACGACTCGGTCATCGGACGCCTGAAGCGCTTCAAATTGCCGACGCAGTTGCCGTCGGACATTTCGACCGACGCGCTCATGGCGGCCCTTCGCCTCGACAAAAAATTCGCGCAGGGAGAAGTCCGGTTCGTCCTCACCCGCGAGATCGGCTCCGCGTTTCTTTCCAAAGAGGTCACGCTCGAAGAAATCCGCGAGACCATCGAAGCGCTGCGGTAATTCGCGCTGCGGCTACTTGCCGGTGCAGCTCTTTGAGGGCGTAACCGGCTTTCCGCACCGCCAGTGATCGCCGACCTTGATGAGCGACCAGTCGTTGCGGAAAAGAAGGACGCTCTGGCGAATCACCCTGCCGTGCTGGTTCCGGCCTTCGACTTCCACCCAATAAACATCCGGCTCGCGGCCGGAGCGCAAAAAGCCGTCCGCGCAAGCCGACGCCATGCCCATGCGAACGCTCTTCGAAACAACCACGCCTTCCTTGACGCTGCTACACGAAGCCATCGCCAGACCGGCAGCGACTGAGGCAATCCAACGAAGGTGTTTCATGGCGGACCATCGTGCCGACGCGCCTGTTTTCTGTCAAGAGACCGCCCGAAAGCGTGACACGTCATCATGTGGCTCTCGGAAAACGTGGTTTTGCTGGTGCCGGCCAATGGTGTGTTCCAATCGGAGGGACGAGTTCTACGAGTCCCTGACTGTCTGAGTTTGGGACTCGTGTAACTCGTCCCACCGATCATCGGTGAAAATGACAGGCTGCCCAACTAACCGAACGCGCACTCGATTTTCAAACTCGCAGCAAGCCTCCTCAAATAAGCCGGTCGGGATATTTCGATCGCGCCGAATGTCTTCAAATGCGGCGTCATCCATTGCGTGTCCAGCAGGGAGTATCCCCTCGTTTGCATGCGCTCGACGAGGGCGTGCAGCGCGATCTTCGACGCGTCCGTTGCCGTGTGAAACATCGACTCGCCAAAGAACGCCCCGCCCAGCGCCACGCCGTAGAGCCCGCCGACGAGCTCCCCCTCGCGCCATGCCTCGACGGAGTGCGCGACGCCGCCGCGGTGCAGCGCGCAATAGCTCTCCAGGATCTCGTCGTTGATCCACGTCTGCTCGCGAGCGGCGCAAGCTCGCATCACTTTCTCGAACGCGTGATCGATGCGGATTTCGAATTCAGCTTTCCGAAGCGCCCGCTTCAAACCATGCGGAACATGAAACCGATCGAGTGGAATGATCGCGCGCGGGTCGGGTGAGAACCAACCGATTTCGCCATCTTCCATCGCCATCGGAAAAATGCCCCGACGATAACCTTCGAGAAGCAATGAAGCAGGAATCATCCGATTGAATCTGTTGCATATCCCAGCCTCACGGCAAGCGCATGAGTGCTGCGGCGGCGAGTTTGAGAGGAATGCGGGCTGCCGGGCAACTCCGCAGGGGCAATGTTCCCGGACGAAATGAGGAGTTCCACCCATTTCCGATTTGCATCCGGTGTGGCTGATTAGTCGCCGATGCGATCCTCCGTCTCTTCATTACGAGAAACAAATGCGCGCGCCAGCGCAAGC
This sequence comes from uncultured Verrucomicrobiae bacterium, assembly GCA_963751395.1. Classification (GTDB taxonomy): domain Bacteria; phylum Verrucomicrobiota; class Verrucomicrobiia; order Chthoniobacterales; family Chthoniobacteraceae; genus CAVVUC01. The sequence continues at coordinate 368,779 of CAVVUC010000004.1, forward strand.
GGAGGCGATCCATCGATCGCGAGTCGTTCCGTAAAAGCCAGCCAAGGAGTTCCCAGCCATGCCAGTCCTCCCCAGTTATCCAGGTGTTTACATCGAAGAAATATCCAGCGGCGTCCGCACGATTTCCGGCGTCACACCATCGAGCGCGGCGTCACGCACGACACGGAGTTCGAGAAATGGGCGAACAAGGTCTGGAACTTCGGCTCGAGCCTCGGGTCGGAAGTTTCGCCGAAGGATTTCCGGAAAGACGTGATCGTCGATGTCTATAACGAGGCCGGCCAGCTCGTCATTTCCTACAGGCTCTTCCGCTGCTGGGTGTCGGAATTCCAATCGCTGCCCGATCTCGACGCGAACGCAAACGCCGTCGCCATCCAGCACATCAAACTCGAGAACGAAGGCTGGGAGCGCGATTACGAGGTCGCCGAACCCAGCGAGCCTTCGTTTGTCGAGCCGGCCTGATCTTTTCAACCAAACACAAGAACCAATAAACAATATGCCTAAAACCAATCCTCATTCCCACCGCATCCTCAACTGCGAACCTTCACGCGCCACCGAGAAGGACTGGCTCTTTCAGCACGCCGCCGCCGCACGCGCCGTCGCCCCGGCCAGCATCCCCGCCTCCAAAGATCTGCGGGCGCCGTGGTGGAAAATCAACGACCAGGGCAGCACCGGCTCCTGCGTCGGATGGGCTTCCGCCGACAGCGTGATCCGCTGGCACATGGTCAAGGCCGGACGCCTCGGACAGGACGAGTTGCTCTCGCCGCGCTTCCTCTGGATGGCGTCGAAAGAAACCGACGAGTACGAAAGTTATCCCTCCACGTTCATCGAGAGTGACGGCACCAGTCTCAAGGCCGCGCTCGATGTCGCCCGAAAATTCGGGACCGTCACGAATACCATCCTGCCGTTCGCATCCGGCTCGCTGTATCAGGACGAGGCGCAGACGTTCTTTGCCATCGCAGCGCAGCGCAAGATCGCGAGCTACTTCAACCTCGGCACCGATCTCGCGAAATGGCGCGCCTGGATCGCGCAAAACGGCCCGATCATGACCCGCCTCGATGTGGACGCAACCTGGGACAATGCCAAAGCTACCAAGGGCAAGCTGGGTGTTTACAAACCCGCGACGACCCGCGGCGGTCATGCTGTCGCGCTTGTCGGCTACACGCCCGCCACGTTCATCGTCCGCAATAGCTGGGGCACGGATCAGTGGGGCGACAAAGGCTTCGGCTATGCGTCGAACGCCTACGCGAAAGCCGGGTTCACGGAGGCTTACGGCGTCACTGTTTGAGCGGCGCGAGGTTCGGTGTCATGCAATCCCTCACTGCCGCTGAAATTCTCGACACGTGGGAGCGGGCACTGAACGAAGCGCCTGCGAGCCGGCCGGTGAGCCTTCTTGCACTGGCCTCGCGCGCTTCATCTCGCGAAGAGCTGGCGCGCCTGCCATTGGGAAAACGCGACGCGCTCCTGCTTGCATTGCGCGAGCAGACGTTCGGCAGCCGGTTCTCGTGTCTCGCCGACTGCCCGGAATGCGGCGGGGCATTGGAGCTTGAGTTCGATGCCGATGAGATTCGCTTTTCGCCGCCGGAAAAAACAGAGGAGCCGTTGCGAATCGAAGACCGCGGCCTGCTCATCGAGTGCTGGCTGCCCGACAGCAGCGGCGGCACCTTTCTCGACCTCGACGCGGCCGGAGGAACCGGGCTGATTCCCGTGCCGGCGGCAGGCACCTCGCTGATTTTGGAAGATGGTGTGCAGGTGACTTTTCCAGCCGGCGCGGCTGGTGGAGCGTTCCGTCCCGGCGATTACCGGGGAACTTCGCCGGAGTAATCTGGATGCCCAAATCAAAGCCCGGGGGCTTTATCGCGAATTTGGTCGATTCTCTTAATCAAGGCTTGCTCTAACTCAGCGTTTCAATTAAGAGGAAGCTCATGGGGCGCACGAGGTTCAACCCAACTTGTGGAAGTTTTCGTTTCAAATCGAAAACGTCGGTCATCGAGATTTGTGATGAGCGGGCAACTTCATCGCCGAGGATTGTTTCCCCCCAAACTCCCCAATGAATCCCAATACCCCATCTAAGACTGGTGATAACAAGGACGAGCAGAAGCGCCGAATCCTGGTTGTTGACGATCACCCGATCTTTCGACAGGGAATCGCGCAGTTGATCAACCGCGAAGCCGATCTCGTCGTTTGCGCCGAGGCCGAGACAAGCCGCGACGCGCTGAAAGCAATCGAGCAGACCCACCCAAATCTGGCGATTATTGATATCACACTCAAGGGGACCAACGGCATTGAGTTGATAAAGTCCATCAAGGCGCAAAAGCCGGATATTCCCGTGCTGGTCATTTCAATGCATGACGAATCCCTTTACGCCGAGCGGGCCCTGCGCGCCGGTGCGCGGGGTTATGTCATGAAGGAAGTGGCCGCCGATCAAGTGATGACCGCCCTCCGCAAGGTGCTTGGCGGAGAGATTTACGTCAGCCCCACGATCAGTTCCAATATGATTCGAAAGCTCGTCCAAGGCGGAGAGGGCGGCGGTTCGGTCGTCGATTCGCTCAGCGACCGCGAACTGGAAGTATTTCAGTTGATCGGGCATGGCCACGGCACCCGCCAGATCGCCGAAAGGCTGGGATTGAGCATCAAGACCATCGAAACCCATCGCGCGCACATCAAACAAAAACTCAACTTCAAGACCGCGCCCGAAATGGTTTGCTTTGCGTCGGAATGGGTCAACCACGAGTTGACGTGACCGGCAGACCCGGGGCTTCCCGGCGCGTCAGTCTCAATGACCAATCATGCCGGATTCCGTCCGCTTCAAAACGAACGAAATCGCGCGAATCAAGTCGCCCGACGCGATCGGCTTGTGAAGCACGAGCGCGTTAAGATTTTTGAGAAACCCGGTTACCTTCGGATTGTTGTAGTGGCCGGTAATAAAGATGAACCGGTCGCACAGGTGCGGTTTCGTTCGCTCGACCGCCAGGTAAAACATGTCGCCCGGCATTTTCGGCATCATCATGTCGCACATGATAATGTCGAAGTCCAAACTCATCACTTCGCGCAACCCTTCGACGCCATCCCTCGCAATCGTGACGACGAAATTGTGGGACTCCAGCAGAAGCTTCAAGGTGTCGCCCAACTCGACGTCGTCATCGAGAAGCAGAATCCGCTTTATGTCCAGTTCGGACGCGCTTAGCTCGCGCCGCGTTGACGCCGCCATCATGAAAAGTCTTTGATCCAACATCAGGCGCGAGGACATCTGCTGCTACCTATTTAACAGGAAGGCTGCAAGGTCACGGCTCCCGAGGCACTTGAGCCGGAAGCATGCTTGCGCGGATGATAATGAAGACCAGTCGCGTCTTCGTAAAACTCCGGGGGAGCGGACAACTCCCAAGTCATGACAGCTACTCCGCCGAGATAGAGGACGCCAAAGGCAAGTGCAAGAATCATGGCTTGGATTTAGCAGTTCTTGGGCCAGACCGTGACCCAATTCGGATCCATTTTGCGCGATTCCGACATTTCCCCGCATTTTCTTCCAAAGAGCAACTGACCCTTCCCAAGGGCCTGCAAGGGACCGCATCAACGCAGCATGCACTGCGCAGGAATTTTTCTTGGGCCTTGTAAATTATGTGCTTGCGCTGAAAGAGGCGCCTGAGCCAACTTTGATTTCATGGAAAGGCTGGATCGAGTTTGCAGTGCCAACCGGACTTCGTCGAACGGGAACGCCGAAATCCGCAATCGGTTCAAAAAATGGGTCAGACTCGGCCGCCTGGAATCGGCTCCCGAGTCGGGCTTGCATAACTATTACTGCAAGGGCTGCAGGCGTTGGGACTCGCGCCCATACGTGTGGTGTTCCAGTTGCAGCGGGTGGCTTCGCCGCAGATGGATCAGGATTGGCGGCGCGCTCCTGGTGGTGACGATTCTCAACCTGCTCCTTCTGCATCGCATTCTGGAAAAAAGAAATGATCCCGTGCCGCCCCAGCCTTACACGATTGTCTCGGCGCAAACTCGATAACGCCCGATGCGCCGCAGCCGCAATGAAAATCCTGTCGGGGCCGGAACAAAACTGGACGAAGACGGAACAAAACTGGATTTCTTGAGGTAGGAGCGGATTGCGCTGGCTGCATTGAGACTGGGGCAGAGGATGGATTGTCGCGCGCAGGATACGGCTCTGCCGGAGGGCAACCGGAGCGGCGCGCGGCGCCAGAGGGGCATGCCCGCGTAGAAACCCGGGCGCAGGCTGACGATGTTCTCCAGATGGAGATCGCGCGCCAAAGCCGCACCGTAAACCGCTCCTTCGGCAGAAAACCCTTCGAAGTCTGGGAGGACCAGTCCCTCCGGGGCGAGGGTCGCATGCGCCCCAGTCCGCCCGCAGCCCTCCTCGATCTCCACCTCTCGCTCCGTTGCCGCCGCCGCGTCAACAACGACCACTCCATCGACTTTGATGGCCGTAACTACGAAATTTCCGCAACCCTCCGCAAGGCCGTCACCATCGTGCATCATCCAACACGTCAATTCTGGGTCGTCGAGCATCCGCCAAAGGACGTCTGGCCCTCTGTTCTGGCGCATTACAGCCTTTAGCCCGCTGTCCAGTTTTGAACCGTCGCCGACAGTTGTGGACATTAAGCTGTGGACATTAAGCTTGCAAGGAGCGATTTCGCTTCAGATACTGCAAGACTGCTTTTGAACGACGACCCTATCGTCCAGTGGCCTAGGACACCGCCCTTTCACGGCGGTAACACGGGTTCGAATCCCGTTAGGGTCGCCATCAGCCTCAACGACTTACGTCGAAGAGGTTGACTTGCACGACAGTTGCATGACAAAAAATGCAACTGCGGCAGGCAAAAAGGCGGCTTCCAAATCGGGCAAAGAACGGAAGGTTCGCACCGTCCAGTCAGGCTCCGTCACCGTCAAAATCTACGAGGGCCGCAACCGCGGCAAACCCTGCTTCACCGTCATCTGGTATATCGGCGAGAAGCGGGAACGAAGAAGTTTCTTCGATCTCCACCAGGCCAAGTGCTACGCCAAGGATCGGGCCGAGAAACTCGCCGCCGGTCAGGTCAACGCCCCGAGTGTCACCGTCGCTCAGGCACAGGACTTCAAGGAAGCCCGTCGCCGACTCGGGCCGCTGGAGGTGCCGATCTCGGTGGTCGCCGGGGAATACGCCGACGCCGTGGGCCGCCTCGGCAACGCAGGCACGTTCCGGCAGGCCGTCGAGTTCTTCCTGCACAACTCGATCCGCCCCGACAAACAGCGGACAATCCCCCAGTTACTCGAAGAGTTCCTCGCGGCCAAGCGCGCCAAGGAGTGCAGCCAGGTCTATCTGGACGACTGCATGTGGAGGCTTCGCCGGTTCGCACGGAATTTTCAGGTGCCGGTTTCCACCATCTGCACGAGCGACATCGAGGAGTGGTTGCTCAAGCTGAAAGTCACTCTGACAACGCGCCGGGATTACCAGCGCTACATCAAGACCCTCTTCAACTTCGCCCGTCAGCGCGGTTATTCAGTGCCGCTAGCATGTCAGCTTTCGCCGCAAGCAACGCACGAATGCGTCCCGCCCTGGCTGCATGTTCGCCTGGTGTGGTGTCGTTCGCGTGAGTCTCGATTTTCAGTTCGACCTCAGCCCGGAACACCTCCACCGATCCGGCCAGTGATTCGGATTTCGAGACCACGGTGACCGCCGGGAGTTTGTGCGCTTCGCCATCGAGCGCCGTGAAGAAATGAACGCCGTCGAGGCTGTTATCGGCTTTGAGCGCGGCGCAGATTGCCAATTCGAGAGAGTGGTCGAGCATGGTCAGTCCTCCGGTGAAACCACCAGCACGACCATCGGGTAACGCAGATGATCGGTGATGCGCGTGATGCGGTATTTGGCGTTCTCGAACCCGATGATTTCCCCGAGCTTCGGACGTGCTTCGCCGAGCGCGGATCGCATGATTTTGATCGTAAAATCTCCGGTGCCGGAGAATCCGCCGAGGCCAAGATCTTCACCAATAGCCGGGTCGGATACCAACGCGGGAAACGTCTTCCCGTTCCACGTCACAGGTTCGCCGATCTCGGCGAGGATCTCAGCCGCATCGGCGGCCATTTCGTCTTTGAGCGACATGCCCAAAGACAAGTGTCAACACAGCTCCTTATTCCCTAAGCAACCAGTCGGCGGCAGTTTGCCACCGGATGCCTTTTGGAATGGGATGTTTAGGCGGCAGCGATTCCAGTGTCACCAACAAGGGATTGGCGCGAGGGAACGCGACCGACGCCGCAACTAGGGAACGCACCTCCCGCTCGTGCGTTAGCGCATCGGAAACATCGGCACACACCTGGATGAGGCTTTCGGTTCCGTCCGGTTCACGGGCGATGAAGTCCACTTCATGCCCGTCCTTGGTCCGCACGTAACCGATCTCGGCTCCGCGTCTTTCCAGTTCGATGAACACTGCGGATTCCAGCGCATGCCCACTGTTGGATCGCCCCGTGCGCTCGTAGATTGGGATCAGGCCGGGATCAACCGGATAGGCTTTGCGCGGGTTCACCATGCGCTGCCGCTCGGATGCCGTGTGGATCGAAGTCGTGCGGACAAGAAAAGCATCCTCTAGGTGGGCGAGATAGGCATGGACAGTGTCCTTCGACACGGGGATGCCTTGTGATTTCAGCGAATCGAAAAACTTCTGCACGCTGAAGGGCGCTGCGGGACTGCTCAACAGGTGACGTTGCAGCCAGCGCAGGGCGACGGGGTTGGAAACCGCGTGCCGTTCGATCACGTCACGCAGGATCGCCACGTCCACGTAGCTGCGAAGCAGGCTGGCGCGGTCGCGGGTGGGCAGTTGTTGCGCTTCGGGAAATCCGCCTTCGAGCAGATAGGCGCGAAGATGCTTTTCCAGCGTGGAGCGTGATGATTTCGGGAGTGATGCCCACGCCTTGGACGGCTCGGCTTTTTGATGGCGCAGCGCCTCGCGAAAACTGAACGGGTGAACCAGTATCTCCATCGCACGCCCTCTCATGCTGGTGGCCACTTCGCGGCTCAGCAACCGCGCCGACGAGCCGGAGAGGAAAAGATCAATCTTTTCGGTGTCGAGCAGGCGGCGCACAAAGGTTTCCCAGCCTGGCACAACCTGGATTTCATCAAGGAAGAACGTCACCTTGCGCTTGTCGCGCCACTCCGGGTGAAGCCGAAAATATTCCTCGACCAGGAATTGCAGATCGGTCGCCGCGATGTCCGAAAGCCGCTCATCCTCGAAATTGAAATAGAGCAATGCGCTGCGCGGCGTTCCGGAAGCCAGCCGGTCGGCCAGGCACTGCCAGAGGAACGAGGTCTTGCCGCTGCGCCTCATACCGATGACGGCGAACGCCTTCCCTGGGATCTTTGGCAAATGAACGTCCCTGCGCGTCAGTGCGGGAGCTGTGCCGCAAGGGAATCCGCGATCTTCTGCTGCAGCAGTTCTTTTAGTTGTCCTTCCATGACAGAGAAGTAACGCCATAATTCTCCTTTTGGGAAGGAGAAAGAGGCAATCCCGCGAAAAAGGAAATGATTGGAATAACAGCGACAGATGAACTCTTGGTGCGCCCGTGAAGCGGGCGTCAACGCGGGTGGAAGTCCCGCCGGTGCAATTAGACGGTTCAGCACCGCAGACCGTGCCAACTGCGTCGCCGCGAGGCGGGGTGGGGAGCAGGCATGGAGTCGAACCGGCAGGTCGCAATGCACAGATGAACCACATAAATGAGCCTCGAAAAACACTCCCGGCAGCCGAGCCTCTCAAGAGTGGGCGAAGGCCGCAGAGTCGAGACCCAGACCAACCGTCGTGGGTTTTGACAATGGACCGGCGGGGTCTGCGTGGGCGACATGTCGCGAAGTGACGCGCGGGTAAACGGGGAGATCTGTCATGGCGGGTAAGCAAGACTCAACTGGCGGCACAACCCCAACAAAGGGGAAGGCCGTGCAGGCCAGGACAGAAGTCGGAGGCGTTCGTAGTAGTGATAATCCCGTGCCGGACCTCTGGTTCGGGCAACCCGCGGGGGAGCGAAGGGACGCCACTTGTTCCGCAGGAGCGAAGCGCAGGGAAGGACGTGGTGACGGCCCGCGAGGGCTACCAGCACCCGAGAAAGTCCGGCAACTGCAAATCACCCTGTATCGGAAAGCGAAGTCCAAGCCGGAATACCGGTTCTGGAGTCTATATGGAGAAGTGCAACGCGCCAACGTGCTGGCAGCAGCTTGGCGGCGCGTGAAAGCGAATGCAGGAGCGGCGGGGGTGGATGGAGTGAGCATCGAGGAACTCGCCGCCGATGCGCAGGTGGAAGCCGCGTGGCTGAACGCGCTGCAAGAGGAGCTTCACTGCAAAACGTACCGGCCCGCGCCGGTGCGCAGGGTGAAGATTCCCAAAGCCAGTGGAGGGTTTCGTGGGTTGGGGATTCCCACGGTGAAAGACCGCGTGGTGCAGATGGCGGTGTATCTGGTGCTGATGCCGATCTTCGAGGCGGACTTCCATCCGCGCTCCTTCGGTTTTCGGCCCGGACGGGGCGCCCACCAGGCGGTGGAGGTAATCCGGGAGGCATTGCGCATGGGCAAGACCGAGGTGGTCGATGCCGATCTGGGGCAATACTTCGACACGATCCCGCATCGGAAGCTGATGCGGCAGGTGGCCCGGCGGGTGAGCGACGGGATGATCCTGAAACTCATCAAAGCCTGGCTGCGCGCGCCGATCGTCGAGGAAGAGCAAGGCGGAGGCCGGAGGATGAAGGCCAACCCCTGTGGCACCCCGCAGGGCGGCGTCATTTCTCCCTTGCTGGCCAACATCTACCTTCATCCGCTGGATGAGGGCGTGAATGAATGCCGGCAAAAGCCGCGGATGGTGCGGTATGCGGACGATCTGGTGATCCTCTGTCGGCCCGGAGAAGGAGAGGGGATGAAGGAGCGGCTGGCTCGGTGGCTGCAAAGCCGGGGGCTGGCCCTGAACGAAACCAAGACCCGAGTGCTCCAGAGCTGCGCGAGCGGCTTTGAGTTCCTGGGTTTCACCTTCCGCTGGCAGCAGTCGAAGAAGGGAACGCCGTATGTGCATACCGAGCCGAGCGCCGGCGCAGAGCAGGCGCTCCGGGACCGGGTGCGTGAACTCACCCGGCGTCCCACCACCTGGAGAGCGACTGGCGAGGTTGTGCGCGAGATCAACCAAGTGACCCGTGGCTGGAGCAACTACTTTGCTTTGGCCCACCACCACCGGAGCTTCGGGCAGATGAATCACTTCATCGCCCACCGGCTGCGGCAATGGTTATGGCGCAAGCACGGGAATCCCTCGGGGAAATACCAGCGCTGGCCGGACCGCGAACTCTTCACCACGTATGGACTCTATCACCTGCCGGCGACGCTGGCGTAAGACATCGCAAACCGACAAAGGAACTCGGAAAGCCGGATGCGGGAAAACCGCCCGTCCGGTTTGATGAGGGGCGGGAAGCAGACGGTCACTGGCCCGCGGGCCTCTCAATCCGTCGCTTCCCGCCTACTCTACATTCATCTGTGGTCTGTGTTCCAAACAAATAAAGCCCCGCACCGTTTCCGATGCGGGGGCGTGGGCGGAGTCCGAATTTGGTTTACCTGCCGCCTTGGATAATCGCAAGGCCGGGCTGGCTGGGGCGGTTCCGCTTCAATTGCTACGGCTTGACGATCCGCCTGATCCCATCGCCAATCGCCGCCTTGAACCCGTAGAGGCACTCGACGGTGACGAAGATGCGGTTGCTGCTCGTCTCCGTGTAGCGGAGGTAGCCAAAGGTCAACCCCGTTTCGGGGTCGGTCACGGCACCTGCCTCGACATATTCGGCAACCGGCACCAGATAGCGCATCGCCAGGGCAATACCGCTCGGGTGGGCGGCAAATCCGGCCAGTTTTTCCCCGTTTTCGGGGATCACCGTGCTCGGATAGAGGTCGAAACCGCCAAGGCGGCGGAGCTGGGCCTCGACTACGCCGGGCTGGGAGATCGGCAGGATGAAGCTCTTGGCCACCACATCATCGGCGAGCAGGTTGGTGTAGTAGGCATCATCCAGGATGAGCGCCCGGTCGGAGATCGGCATTTTGGCCGCGCTGCACGCCTCGCGGATTTTGAGCACCTTCTTGTAGTCGAAGGCATCGGCAGCAATCGCCGGGATTGCGGGACCGCCGTAATTGGCGGCCGTGATTTCGGAGAAGACATCCTTGAGCACGTCCTCCGCGAGCTGCTTGACCGCTCCGGCGACCAGTCCTTCGAGCACGTTGAGCGCGGTTTCAGCCGCCTCACGCGCCGTGACGTGGACCGTCTTGAACTTGTGGCGGTTGAGCACCACCGGAACGACCGTCACGGTCGAGTCCGCGTTCTGAGTGTAGCTTCCCGCGAAGTCGGAGCTTTGCGACGGCGCACCGATCACCGGAACGCGCACGGTGTCGAGCTTGTCCGCCGGCTCCGGGCTGAAGTTCGTGGAGAACGCCCGAAACGGGGTGAGCGTCGCCATGAACGGCTGGAGCGCATTCTGGGCGACCTTGATGTCTTTGACGTTGGTGAGTGTGTTGGGCATGGCGATGGATCAGCGGGTTTCGGAAGTGGTGGTTGCAGCGAGGATCTGGGCCTGTTGCTGGGGTGTCAGAGATCGCCAGAAAATGGTTTGCTCCTTCGGATCGGAGATGGCTTTGAAACGGGCCACGAGATCATCGGCCTGACGGTCGCCCCTTGGCCTCACTGGCGCGGCAATGGGCGTGCCGGTCGCGGCAGCGTGTTCCGCAAGACGCAGGGAAGCGCGGCGCTCGATGTCCTGCTCCTTCGCTTCAAGTTCGGCGTTCCGCGCGGTGAGCCCATTAAAGCGGGTTTCGATCTCGGCCTTTTCAGCGCTCAACGAGCCGATGCTCTGGCGAGCAGTGGCCAGATCCGCGTCAAGACGTTCGCATTGCGCCTGAAGCTCGGCGATCTGGGTGGTCAGCCGCTCATTGTTCGCAGCGGCCTCCGAAAGGAGATTCACGCTGGCTTGGGCGTCGGCTTCGAGTGACGTCACCTTTGCAAGCGCCTGGTCGAGTTGTTCGTCAACGGTCAACATGATGCTCCTGTTTCGGTGTCAACTCGCGGACGCCGCAACGTGACGGGCGCGCAGGGTCTGCAATGCTTCGTCCCGGCTTTTCATGATTCCGGAAAGGTTGAACCGCATCGCATTCCGGGCGGAGAAGGTCTGCCCCTCCATCGCCTCGGCAGGAATCTTTCGTCCACGGGCGAGCACTGCGGCATGGAAGTCAGCCGCGATTTCCTCCACACCCGCCTGCAACCATGCGCGCTGCTCGTCCGTGAGCGGAACGCCGGGCGTGCCCGCGCTCTTGTATTTTCCGGCGGCAAACACCTCGATCTTGATGCCGTTGTTGCGAAGGGCCTCCGAGGTGTCGGTCATGGGCAGGATCACGCCAATGGAGCCAACCCTGGCACTCGGCGTCACGTAGATGGCATTGCATTGCGAAGCAACCCAGTATGCTCCCGAGCAAAGAAGGCCGGCGCTGAAGGCATAGACATATTTCGCCTTGGAAACATCAGCCACGGCCTGCGCCAGTTCGGGCGTTCCGTTCACGCCACCGCCGGGCGAGTCGATGTCGAGGAACAGTGCGTGGACATCCGGGCGCACGCCCGCCTCGTTTACGGCGGCAATAATCTCATCGGCAACGGTGTCCAAAGTTGCACTGGGATCTCTGTTCCAGTCCGCTTGACCTGGAGCAGCGCGAAGGCCGCATACAGCGTTTCGGCGGACTATCCGTTCGCACCGCGCTGGCGGAGACACTGAATACCCAAGCGCTCGGCTCGAATAGTAAGGCCGCCAGCCCTTGGCTCACGCTCGCACAGCACGCCACTGACAAGTTCAAGGACGACCCGTCCGGACGGAGTCCATGGTGGTCATGTCCCGGCGAGAAGATGGATCGCCTGTTCGTCGTCCTTCCCCAATCACGGCAAGTGGTTCGCTTTGACCAACTCAGTCGCCAGCGGTGGCTCTACCGCCTCGCGCTCGGCCAGCCCCATCAGCAGGATTTCATCGAAACCGTTTCCCAGCTTCCCAAAGATGGGCGGCACAAATACGCCTTGTGCCTTTCTGCCTGGAAAAACGGCTCGACATGACTTCGCTTGGTTGATTACCACCCGAACAAGCGCGATTCCGGTTAAGTTTGGGGAAATCGAAAATTCCTCGGCCATAGCAATCTGCACGACGCAGCCCGACATTGAGGTTGCCGATTCCTGCCGATTTTTGCTGAAATGCGGCCGAGGGGTGGTATTCTATAAGTGCATGAAAAAACAGCACTTACAGCAGAATAATAATCCTGCTGGCGAGTGTAAATCGTCCGTTCGAATCCCGTTAGGGTCGCCATTGTAAGCGACACGACACCAGCACGTTGCAGTGATTTCGTTTCTTGGAGCTTGGTTTTTCAGCCAGTTTTCAGACAGTATCTATGCAATTGCGCGTATGAAAACGAAGTCTGAAAAGTTTCCCCTGTGCGTCCGGCGCGGCTCCTCGGTCGTGAAAATCTACCGGGACAAAACGAAGGCTAGCGGCACTTACTACGTCGTGAAATTCTACATGGGGGGGCGGCGATGCGGCTTGAACTTCCCAGACCTCGATAAAGCGAAGGCGGAAGCAGAAGCCAAGGCTGCGCAGCTTTCGCGAGGCGATCTCGAAGCACTACATATTACCGGCACGGATCGTCACATTTACGGGCGTGCATTGGAGGCTATCCGTCCGTTCGACGTTTCACTGGATGCGGCTGCGCTGGAATACGCAGATGCCAAGAAAATCCTCACCGGCTTTTCGCTGGCGGAGGCTGCACGCTTTTACATGCGCCACCACGGGCGCGATATTCGCCCGAAGGCCGTCGCGGAAGCGGTGGCGGAAATGATCGCAGCCAAGGCGGAAAAGGGGGTGAGCGCGACCTATCTCGCCAACCTGCGGTATCGCTTGGGCGCGCTGGCCGAAGCATTTCATTGCAACGTGAATGCCATCGTTCCTGATGATCTGCGTGCATTTCTCGAAGGTCTCACCCTCGCACCACGCGGGTTCAACAACATGCTCGGCTGTATCGGCACTTTTTTCGCTTTCTGCCAAGATCGTGGCTGGCTCTCAAAAGAATCGCACTTGCTCGCCGGCATCGAGAAGCGGAGGGAAAAGGCCGTACCTGTGGAAATCTTCACCCCGGCAGAAATGGGTGAACTCCTCGCGTACTGCTCTTCCGAGTTGATCCCATGCCTCGCACTGGCAGCGTTCGCGGGATTGCGCTCTGAGGAGATTCTGCGCCTCGATTGGGCAGACGTGGATCGCCGCCCCGGATTCATCGAGATTGCTGCGGATAAGGCAAAAACAGCCTCACGGCGTCTTGTGCCTATCTCGGCCAATCTTGCGCAATGGCTGGCTGTTTCCGAGCGAGGCAGCGGTGGGCGCGTATGGCAGCACAGCAAGGCATGGTTTTTTGAATCACAACGGGGCACCGTGAAAGCGGTTAATGTTGCTCGCCAAAAGCAATCAAAGAAAGCAACCGGCTTTGAATGGAAGGCAAACGCATTGCGCCACAGCTTTATCTCCTATCGTTTGGCAGAGATTCAAGACGTGAACCGCGTGGCGCTGGAGGCGGGTAACTCTCCAAAGATGATTTTTCAGCACTATCGCGAACTGGTCACGCCAGTCGAAGCGCAGAGGTGGTTTTCCCTCGTGCCTGACGAAGCCACAAACATCGTCCCGATGGAGGTTGCATCGTGAATAAGCAAAAGCTTCCAACGCAGGAGGAACTTGCACGGCTCGCCGCTCTGGTATTCCCCGTTTGCAGGGAGCAAAGGGTTCCCCCGAATACCCAGATCACGAAATACGGGCCGAGAAACCTGTCACGGGAAGAAGCCTCAGTGATGCTTGCGGCGCGCCTTTGGCTCTACGCAGGCGAGTATTCCGAGAAAATCGAACAGGCAGTGAGCGCCTCCAACAAGGGAATACTTGGGCGATCGTGGGTGATCCTCGACGGGCTGCCCTGTTTGAAAAGCTCGCCGGGTTGGGAAGGACAGAGGTCTTCGGCTTAGAACAAGCATGGAAGTGGACCAAAGAAAACGCCTCGACGAAGAAAGACAAACGGCTCAGTTTTGGAGGTTTCAAAGACCTTCTGAACGAATTTGACAAAGGCAAACGGCCCATCGCGTTCATCCCCGTTGAGCATCTTCGGAAATTCCTTTCGTGGCGAACAGCGCGGCGTTCGGCACAGAAGAAGAAGAGTAGAGAAGAAAAGTGACCGCACCGGAAATGGAGCGGGGAATCCCGGCCCGCGGGTTGTCAAATAAATTTGTGAAAAAGTAAGGGCTGAACCCAGCAGACGGGGACTGAGGCGAGGCGGACAATTACGCGAACACCTCCGTGTTTGGTATTCGTTCAGGCGGACAACAGGTCGCAAGCAGCGGATGGCGGCAAGGTTTCGGGCGGACACGAAAAAGGCGCAGAAAACACGTGCGTATCTTCGCCGTGTCATGAACTTCGCACCAATTAACACGCTGGGTCTGGCCGCCACCGCGAGCACAGACGAAATCCTCGAAAAACCTGAAACCGCTGGGCGCCTTAAAGTCTCGCCGCGCACCCTCGATGAATGGATGCGCAAAGGATGGGTACCCTACCTTAAAATCGGAAAGACTGTTAGGTTCCGCTGGGCCGACGTTCTGGAGAAACTCGCGCAGAATCGGGTCAACTAAACGGGGGAGTAATGAGCGTGAAAAGACATCCCAACATTGTCGAGGCTTTGCCCATTCCGCTGTCTCCACCTTCTCCAACAAACAAAAGGCAGCTTCCGCTTCATAGCCACCCCGCAGCAGCCTTGCTTTAAGGGCTTCTGAACATTCCTGTGGGACAGCCACATTCCTGATTGCGTCAGAGATCATCCGAAAATCCTAAATCCTCAACTCGCAAACATGAAGCTAAAGCCCTGTAACTCAGAGGCTCCTATCCTCTTTGCCTTGTCTTATAGGATGGGTCTGATTTATTTTTATTTATTGGGTGGCGAAAAGATCATTACAGGAAAACAGTGGTTGCTTATGTAATGGCCTTGATATGGTGTGTGCCTTATTTGCTGATGACTTATTCACTGACGGGTAAGCCTTTTTACTGGGGAAGTTCCGGCGGGCTATCGCTCTATTGGATGTCCACACCTTATGACACTGAAATGGGGGACTGGTTTTCCAAGATAGATGTCAAAGAACGTCCGGAATTATTCCACCACAGGGATTTCTTGTCGTGGTGCGATCAAAACCGGAAAGGACTGTGCGATCAAAAGCGGAAAAATTAAGGGGCGCAGTCGAAAGGATTTGGCGTGGCACGAAGCCTGAGCGCATCGTCCGCCTGCTGATGCGGAGGATAGGGCTCTGCGGGGACGCAACCTGAGCGCCAACGTCGGCCAGATAAACGGTCGGTCGGGCTGTCACCCGAGATCGGGCGGCGGCCCGGCTAGCCCTGACCGGCATCTGCAAGAATGCGTAAAATCCAACCTCCTGCTACAGGTGGCGTGATGAAAAACCACAACTCGCCCGTCGTCTTTCTCCTCCATTCGTCCGCCACCTGTTTGCCCGCTTGCGAGCCGGAGAGCTTTGCGCCGTCGCTCTGGCCGCCGAACTGGGCCTGGGCCTGACCCGCGTTTACGAGCTTCGCGCCAGCTACCTTTTCGCCTGCGCCCAAGGACGCGCCAACATCCGGCAACCGGAGCTTTCGGGCGGCGACCACCGCCCGGACTGGCCGGCCGACGCGGCCGATCTGGCCACCCGCCTTCTCTGCTCCTCGCCCCGCTCCTCCTACAGTGCCGTCGCCAGCGAACTGCTCCGCCGCCTCGGCTTCAAAACCAACCGCGCCAGTGTCCGCCGCTGGGCCATCGCCCACAAGCTCGCCCCCGACACACGCTATAAAAATCCCGCAAAGCCCGTCCGCCGCTGGCAGGCCCGTGACTACGGCGCCCTCTGGCAATACGACGCCACCCCTCATGGCTTCCTCCCCGGCATCTCCAGCAAGCAAGTTCTCCTCAACATCCTCGACGACGCCACCCGCCTGAACACCGGCGCGCACCTCTATCCCTCCGAGTCGCTCCCCGCCCACCTCGACTTCCTCTCCCGCGCCTTCCTCGCCCACGGCCTGCCGCTCGCGCTCTACGTTGACTACCACTACTCCGAAAATAGATCAGGAAGTCATGGGAATGGGGGTGAGTGCGACTTGGTAGCCGAGGTTTTGGAGGCGGCTGGTGAGGCGCGCGATGATCTGCCCTGAATTGCGGCGCTCGAAGTAGTCGGCACCGAGGTCTTGCCAGATGCTGTCGCGAGAGAGCATGTGGTAGATGCTGACCAAGATGCTGCGGGCCACCGCGATCATCGCCCGCTTTTTGCCCCGTTTGGAGACGAGCCGTTTGTAGAGGCTTTGCAGATAGGTTTCTTTGGTGTGGGCAGCGGCATGGGCGGCTTCCACCAGGGCGTTCTTCAGCGCCTGGTTGCCGTGGCGGATGCGGCTGCTGCGTCGCTTGCCTGCGCTTTCATTGTTTCCAGGACACAAGCCAGCCCAGGAGACCAAATGGTTGGCGTCTGGGAACCGGCTCATATCCGTGCCGACTTCGGCGAGAATGACCTGGGCCAGGCGCTGGTTGATGCCTGGAGTCCCATCGAGCTTGTCGAGGGTGGCCTGGTCCTTTTGCAGCCGGCGTGCGACCTCCTGGCCGACCTCCTCGATTTGCTCCTCGAAGAAGTCGATGTCGGCCAGCAATTGGGCGATGATGAGCCGGTGATGGGCGCGCAGCACGCCTTCGAGGGCCTTCTGCAACTGCTCTTTCTTGGCACGCAACCGGCCCTTGGCCAAATCCGACAAGGCTTTCCGATCGGTGCGTCCTTCCAGCAAGCCATGGAGCATCGCCGTGGCCGAGACTCCGGTGATGTCGCTGACGACACTGGCCAGCTTGATATTCGTGCCTTCCAGGGCTTTTTGCAGTTCGTTGACCGCTTGGACCCGGCGCCCCACCAGATTGCTGCGGTGGCGGGTCAGTTCGCGCAACTCACGCTGCGCCTGCGGCGGAATGAAACTGCCGCGCATCAGTCCGTGACGGAGCAGATCGCCAATCCACTCGGCATCGGCCACGTCGGTCTTGCGACCCGGCACCGCCTTGACGTGCTGCGCATTGACCACCAGCAACTCAAAATGGCCTTCAAGCAAATTGTAGATGGGCTTCCAATAGACGCCGGTGCTTTCCATCGCGACATGGGTCACGGCGTGGCTCTGCAGCCAGTCGCTCAAGGCCAGCAGATCGGCAGTCATGGTGCCAAAGCTGCGAGTTTCCCTGGCCGTTTGGCCAGTCAGCGGACTATTCCAGACGCAGGCGACAACGCTCTTCTTGTGAACGTCGAGGCCGGCACAATGTTCGTAGATAACTTGCATGATCAGAGGTTCCTCCAGGGGTTAATGGTTTCAGATTGGAACCGTCCAGCTTTGGAGAATGCCCGGCAGATGAATACTCTACTCCGCGCGTTCCGCCGCGCTCCTTGCGGAGCGCAGGTTGACGCAATGTGTGGTGCAAAACAGGCATTCCAGTCAGACTCGTTCGCGGGCTTACATGCACCAAGGGGAAAAACGACTTGTATCCAGGCAGGACGGTTCACGCATAACACTAACCCCATTTTCATGCTGCGTGGTGAACGCAGTTCATGGGGACTCGTTCTTTTTCACCCACACCCCCGACGCCTTCACCCAGCTCGGAGAGGCCCTGCACTTCTACGGCATCGCCCTGCGCTACGCCCCCACGCCCCAGGCCAAAGGCAAAATCGAACGCCGCCACGACTACTGGCAAAAACGCCTCCCGCCCCTCTTCGCCGCCAACTCCATCCGCGCCATCGAGCCTGCAAACACCCTGCTCGAAGCCCTTATCGCCCACGCCAACCACCATGAAGTCCACCGCGAACTGGGCACCACCGCGCAGGCTGCCCACCAGCTCGCCCTCTCCAGGAAGCACTCCAGCATCCGCCCCGCCCCCGCCTGCCCCTGGTGGCGCTTCCTCTGGAGCCAACGCTCAAACCTCCGCGTCGGCGACGACAGCAAAGTCCCCGTCCGCAACCTCCGCCTCTCCATCGACGCTCCTCCCCGCTCCAAAGTCGTCCGCTGCCTCCTCCCAGACGGCGACATCTTCTTCCTCAATGCTCCTCCATCGAAAAACACCCTCCCAACCCTCCTCCTTCACTCGCCTCCCTTCTAAACACTTCCCAATCAGTAAAATTCTTTCCGCTTTTGATCGCACACACTTTTCCGCTTTTGAGTGCTACACGACACACCACAGGGATTTCTTTGACAAAATGGCTGGACTCTCTGACGTTGAGAAGGATGGTATTAATGCGGCAAAAAGATAGCACCCTTGCTGCGGGTGTGCCAGGATGGGGTAATGAAGGAAGACGGACGCAAGATGAACAAGGAGCAGCAAAAGGCGGCCCGGCAGCGTGCGATGAAGCTGCTGGACTCCGGATGGATGCAAGCGGATGTGGCCCAGGCGGTGGGCATGCATGTGCGCACCGTGCGCCAATGGGGGCAGCACCGGCGCGAGCACGGCATCCAATCCCTGTTGGCCGACGCGCGCGGGCGTGAGGTGGGCGACGGACGCACTCTCGGGAAAGAGCAGGAGAGGGAGATTCAAAAGCTCATCCGCGACAAGCTGCCCGACCAGTTGAAACTGCCCTTCGCGCTGTGGACGCGCAAGGCGGTGGCGCAACTCATTGAGTTCCGCTACGGGATCAAGTTGCCCGTGCGCACGATGGGCGAGTATTTGAAGCGCTGGGGTTTCACTCCGCAAAAGCCCCTCAAGAGGGCCTATGAACAGCAACCCAAGGCGGTGAAGAAGTGGCTGAGGGAGACTTATCCTGCCATCGCCGTGCAGGCCGGGGTCGAAGATGCGGAGATTTTCTGGGGCGACCAGACCGGGGTGAACAACCAACCCAACGCGCCGCGCGGCTATGCTCCCAAAGGACAGACCCCCACGGTGAGCCAGCGTTCCAAACGCTTCGGGTTTTCGGTGATGAGCGCGGTAACCAATCGCGGCAGCGCCCGGTGGATGGTTTACAAAGGGGCGCTCAACTCGACTCTGCTCATCAAATTCATGGCGCGACTCATCAAGCAGGCGGGCGGGCGCAAAGTGTATCTCATCCTCGACAACCTGCGCGTGCATCACAGCGCGCCGGTCAAAGAATGGCTGGCACTGCACACCGAAACGATCGCCGTGCATCACCTGCCCAGCTACAGCCCGGAACTCAACCCTGACGAGCGGCTCAACCGCGCGCTCAAAAGCAAGCTCTCCCAACTGCCCGCACCGCGCAACGCAAGCTGTCTGCACAAACAGACGCTTGCTCAACTGCGCTCCTGCCATAAACAACCCGACATCATCCGGGCCTGCTTTCGTTCCTCCACCACTTCCTACGCCGCATGAAGGTTCTTTCTCTTTGCCGGATTAATATCTTTAAGCGCCAAGCCAAATACTATATCATTCATTATCCTCTGAAATACGCTTTTAATTGGGCGGCAAATTTAGGCCGTTTATTTTTTTCATATCCATTTTCATATACCCCCCAAAAAATGAGCACGTATTTTTACCTGTTACCCAATATGTTTATACTGGTACTTTTTGTTTTGAGTATTTACCCGGCCGTTTTAAAGCATAAAGCGATACCTGGGGAAATATACGCATTGATTGTGGTTGCTTTGATTACACTTGGCGGCACATCGCTGCTGAGTGCATATGATAGGCAGTTTCGCCCAATGGTTCCAATAATCGTGTTATGGCTATCTATAGTTTATCTTCGCCTTTTGAAGATAGAGTTGCGTTCTGATGTCGGAATTTCTGGGGAGCGAGGGGCGGCGGAAGGTTGAATTATAAGCACCCCCATCCTATAGTAGAAACCGCTCGCAGGGGGAGTGGTGCTCAAGAAATAGGAGATCGTCGCGGAATCTCCCGCAGCCAGGTTGAAGTTCCAGCTCAGAGCGCATCCGTAAAGTAGTTTGATGCTATTAATGCGGCAAAAAGATAGCACCCTTGCTGCGGGTGTGCCAGGATGGGGTAATGAAGGAAGACGGACGCAAGATGAACAAGGAGCAGCAAAAGGCGGCCCGGCAGCGTGCGATGAAGCTGCTGGACTCCGGATGGATGCAAGCGGATGTGGCCCAGGCGGTGGGCATGCATGTGCGCACCGTGCGCCAATGGGGGCAGCACCGGCGCGAGCACGGCATCCAATCCCTGTTGGCCGACGCGCGCGGGCGTGAGGTGGGCGACGGACGCACTCTCGGGAAAGAGCAGGAGAGGGAGATTCAAAAGCTCATCCGCGACAAGCTGCCCGACCAGTTGAAACTGCCCTTCGCGCTGTGGACGCGCAAGGCGGTGGCGCAACTCATTGAGTTCCGCTACGGGATCAAGTTGCCCGTGCGCACGATGGGCGAGTATTTGAAGCGCTGGGGTTTCACTCCGCAAAAGCCCCTCAAGAGGGCCTATGAACAGCAACCCAAGGCGGTGAAGAAGTGGCTGAGGGAGACTTATCCTGCCATCGCCGTGCAGGCCGGGGTCGAAGATGCGGAGATTTTCTGGGGCGACCAGACCGGGGTGAACAACCAACCCAACGCGCCGCGCGGCTATGCTCCCAAAGGACAGACCCCCACGGTGAGCCAGCGTTCCAAACGCTTCGGGTTTTCGGTGATGAGCGCGGTAACCAATCGCGGCAGCGCCCGGTGGATGGTTTACAAAGGGGCGCTCAACTCGACTCTGCTCATCAAATTCATGGCGCGACTCATCAAGCAGGCGGGCGGGCGCAAAGTGTATCTCATCCTCGACAACCTGCGCGTGCATCACAGCGCGCCGGTCAAAGAATGGCTGGCACTGCACACCGAAACGATCGCCGTGCATCACCTGCCCAGCTACAGCCCGGAACTCAACCCTGACGAGCGGCTCAACCGCGCGCTCAAAAGCAAGCTCTCCCAACTGCCCGCACCGCGCAACGCAAGCTGTCTGCACAAACAGACGCTTGCTCAACTGCGCTCCTGCCATAAACAACCCGACATCATCCGGGCCTGCTTTCGTTCCTCCACCACTTCCTACGCCGCATGAAGGTTCTTTCTCTTTGCCGGATTAATAACTGCTGGCCAGTCGCTTGAGCACGGCACATGCAAACGTAGATATGGGACTCGGAGTGATCGACTCTTTGCTCATAATCGCGGGACAATCGTCTGGACTTGTAAAGCCAACGTAAGCGTCTGCCGGGGTTCCCCTTGACACGATGCTTCGCAAGGTCTGATCCGGAAGCATAGGCGTGATAGCCCGATGGGCTACGACGCTTACGCTGCGGCGCGTCGATCGGCGCGCTTCTGCGCCTTTGCCCAAGCCTCCGGCGTGAGGTCTTTGACCTGCCAGTTGGTCATCGAGGGCAGGCGCGTGAACACGTCCCGGAGATAGGCGAACGGGTCGATATTCCGACGCCGGCAGCTCTCGATGACGGTGTAGAGGATGGCGCTGCGACCGCCGGCCTTGGCTTCCCCGATGAACAGCCAGTTCTTCTTTCCCACGGCCGTGGGCCGGATGGCGTTTTCGATGCGGTTGTTGTCGATCTCCAGACGGCCATCTTCGAGGAAGACGAGCAGCGAGGGCCATTGATTGAGCGCGTAGTCGATGGCTTTGCCCATGAGGCTGCGGGGCAGGTAGCGGTGCCGGGTTTTCAACCGCACCAGGGCACGGTGCAGCCGCATCAGCACAGGCCGGCTGAGACTCGCGCGTTCGGCTTGCCGCAGCCTTGGTCCGGCCCGCGCCTTCCTGAGTTTGGCTTCGAGGGCGTATAGGTTTTGAAAGTGTCTTAAGAACCAGCCCGCGACCTTCGGTGCCTGCTCCTGGGCGTCGTAAAATTTGCGCCTCACATGGGCCGCGCAGCCTGCGAGCAGGATCTTTTCACCGCGGCGTCTGGCAAAGCAGTCGTAGGCCTCATAGCCATCGCACTGGATGGTGCCGCTGAAGTCTGCGGGGATGATGTTATCCAGGCATGCCGCCGCACGGCTTGTCTCCCAGTGGAAGATGACATCGCCCCGCGGCGCGCCATAGGTCCAGAGATAACCCAGCTTCGTCCGGCCATTGCCCGGCGCAAGATAGCGGATGGGTGTTTCATCCACTTGCAAGTAGCCGCTGCTAACAACCTCCTGCCGGATTTGTTGGTAAATGGGCTGCAACCACTCCGCGGCCAGGCCGACCCATTCGGCCATCGTTTGCCGCGGCAGCCAGACTTGATGGCGCGACCAGTAGATCGACTCCTGCCGGTAGAGTGGAAGATGGTCGCAATACTTGCTCACGACGATTTGCGCGAGTAATCCGGGAGCTGCGATGCTGCGTTCCAGGAGCGAGTCCGGCAACGGTGCCATGACTGGCACGGCGTCCAACAAACCACGCTGCACATACTTCGGGCGCACCGTGCGACGGCAAAGGAAGCGCGCCGGTTCGTAGTCGAGCCGCTCGCTGACTTCTTCACCGATGCGCCGCCAGTCCTGCGGAGCCAGCTTGACCGGCTCAGGGACGATGACTTCTTCAATCACCGGCAGATGCTCCGGCAGCCGTGGACCGCGTTCACGCGGAGGCGATTGGCCCGTCGAGCGCCGTGGAGCCTCCTCGGCCACAGGCTCGGGAGATTTTCCCGGCTCGTCCATGCCTTGCAAGAGCAGCAGAAGTTGCGCGGGATCGAGCTTCTCACTCTGCGAGCCAAAGACCCTGCGCACAAGCAGGTCGATCTTTTGTTCCAGCAATGCAATCCTTGCATTGGCGAGCGCAAGCTGCTCATTACTCCGCCGGAGTTGCTCGTCTCTTTCTTGAAGCTCTTTGGTTAACTCTTCTTCGCGCGGGCTCATCAAGGTTGGGCACAGGAATAGCAACTCTTTGTCACCTGGCCAAGAGTTATCTTATGTGTTTAGTTACTTACTTAACGATCTGTCACCTCAAGCATCCCGGGATGCTTCAGAACTTACTCCCGCTCATACCAAGGCCTTAGCTTCGCCCCGCGCAAATCAATGCCATCGGTCAGCATCGCCAGCGCCCCGGGCGCAAGCTTCAGCTTCACCGTCCCGGGATCGGACACCCTCGGCCATGAGAAGGTTCCCTTCTCCAGCCGCTTGATTAGCAGCCATAGCCCAGTGCCATCAAAGTAAAGGATCTTCAGCCGACTGTGACGGCGGTTGGTAAAGACAAAGAGCGCCCCCTGGCGAAGGTCTTCGCCCAGACGCTCGCTCACCAGACCTTCCAGCCCGCTGAAGCTCTTGCGCAAGTCCACCGGCTCCAGCGCCACAAACACCTTTAACCCTCCGGTAAAGCTCAGCATCGGGCGCGGGAACTTTGTGCAACCATGACCACCACTTCCGCCGCAAGGCGCATCTGCACCGGCGTCTGCACGCACATCCGGCTCCCGCCGGGCAGTTCGATCCACAGCCCGCCCACACCAGTTGCCCGCAGCACGGGCGGCGCTTCACCGGGATCGCCTCCTTCGACCACCGCTTCAAACAAACGCACCGCACCGGGCTGCGCCATCACCGTGCCATCTTGACGTCCGCCACGCGTCCTGCGACGACGCTGCACCCAGTTTTGAAAACTCGAATACTTCACCCCCGTCAACCGCGCAAACTGCGCCCCGCTCATGCCACTCTTCTCAAACTCATCCAGCAGTGCCTCGCGCCGCTTCGGCTTCAGCCACACGCGTCCCCGTTTGTCGCGTCTCAAAATCTCTGAAGTCTCCAATGCCGCTGTGGTAGATTGCATAACCCACAGCCTCCGCAATCTCCCACCTCATCGTCCAGTGGAGCCACGGCGGACGCTTACAAGCCAACTGAAGGTGCGCTCAACGATCCAGCGCTTTCGCACGAGTTGAAAGCCCTTGGCGTCATCGCTGCGGCGGACGATGTCGAGGTGAAGCTTGCCGAAGGGCCGCAGGCCTTTGACCCATTCGAGCAAGGCACCGGCTAGCTATAGTTACCCCCCATTCCCGCCTTTGCACACGGCAATGCGGGTGCTGCTTGTTGCAACCGGCATCAAGCCGTGCGGCTACTTCTTCAACTCTGCGGGATCGTGGAACCGGAAGGAGAGACTCAGTTTCGTGCGAAACAGGGCGATTTTTCCGTCCTCGATTCTCACGTCCTGGCTCATAACCTGCGCCACTCGAACATCCTCAAGGTGTGCCGCGGTTTTCTCGATCGCAGTGCGTGCGGCTTCCTCCCAGGAGTTGGGGCTGGTGCCGATGACTTCAATGACTTTGTAGGTGCTGTTGGACATAACTAGGTCTCCTTTACTTTGCTTTGGTCTGGTGGTGCATCATTTCCTCGTGAAACTGTTCTTCCTCGGTTGAATCTTTCAGAGCAACCGTGGATTCCTCGCCGCAGATTTGCGAGATCTGGTCGAAGTAGCCTGCGCCGACGAAGCTCTGATGCTTCGCCGCTTTGTAGCCATCGAGCTCGGCCTGGAATTCCTCCTCCTGCAATTCGGTGTAGGCGGCCATCTGCCGGTCTTTGTAACCGCGGGCGAGTTTCCACATCGCGAGGTTGATTGCGTGAAAGCCGGCGAGGGTCACGAACTGGAATTTGTATCCCATCGCGCCGAGCTCGTTTTGAAATTTCGCGATGGTGGTATCGTCGAGATTTTCCCGCCAGTTGAACGATGGCGAACAGTTGTAGGCCAGCATGCGGTCGGGGAATTTCGCCTTCACCGCCTCCGCGAATTTCCGGGCGTATTCGAGATTCGGACGGCTTGTTTCACACCAAACCAAATCCGCGTACGGTGCGTAAGAGAGCGCCCGGTCGATCGCCAGGTCGATCCCCGCGCGCACAACGAAGAACCCCTCCTCGGTGCGCTCGCCGGTGCAGAATGGCTTGTCGCGATTGTCGAAATCGCTCGTGAGCAGCTTGGCGGAATCGGCATCGGTGCGCGCGACGAGGACGGTGGGAACCCCCGCGACATCGGCTGCGAGCCGGGCCGCGGTCAGTTTGTGGATGAACTCGGAAGTCGGCACGAGAACCTTGCCGCCCATGTGTCCGCATTTTTTCGCGGAAGCAAGCTGGTCTTCATAATGAACGCCCGCAGCTCCTTCTTCGATCATCTGAAGCATGAGTTCGTAGGCATTCAGCACGCCTCCGAATCCGGCTTCCGCGTCGGCGACGATCGGAGCCCATAGATCGCACTTGTGCGATCCGTTGAGCCACTGCACCTGGTCGGCGCGTTGCAAGGCTTTGTTGATCCGGCGCACCACGGCAGGAACGCTGTTGGATGGGTACAGGCTTTGATCCGGATACATCGAGCATCCGAGGTTTCCGTCGCCGGCGACCTGCCAGCCGCTGAGGTAGATCGCCTTCAAACCGGCCTGAACCTGCTGAACCGCCTGGTTGCCGGTGATCGCCCCGAGTGAATTGACATACGGCTCCGACCGGAGGAGGTCCCAAAGCTTCCGCGCCATCCGGTCGGCGATGGTGTATTCGATTTTCATCGTGCCGCGGAGCCTCAGCACTTTGTCGGCGGAATAGCTCCGCGTGATCCCTCGCCAGCGAGGATTTGTGCGCCATTCGTTTTCGAGCGCCTGGATTTCGTCGGTGGGAATTCGAGTCATATTTTTTCCTCGGGGTTCGTTTTCATTGCGTCAGTCGATCAGCTCATAGGCTTTCAAAGTGAGAAACTCCGGCAGTTCCGAAGCAGCGACCAGTTCCTCGAAGAGTTTGGTGGCCTGCGGAAAATGCCCGCCGTCGAATCGCTCCGTGCCGCGCTCGCTGCGGATTCGCGTCAGTTCCTGGGCGATGAGTTCGCGCACCATTTCCATCGTGACCTTGCGTCCGTCTTCGAGGATTCCATTTGGATTGTGAACCCATTGCCACACCTGCGTGCGCGAGATCTCCGCGGTCGCGGCGTCTTCCATCAGATTGTAAAGCGGCACGCAGCCGAGACCGCCGAGCCAGGCCTCGATGTACTGGATTCCCACGCGAATGTTCATGCGCAAACCCGCCTCGGTAATCGTGCCTTTCGGCACTTCCACAAGCTGCGCAGCCGTCACGCTCACGTCTTCACGCTGCCGCGAAATCTGGTTTGGCCTGTCGCCGAGCACGCGATCAAATTCCTCTTTCGCGATGGGCACGAGACCGGGGTGCGCAACCCATGTGCCGTCGTGCCCGTCCGTCGCCTCCCGGCGCTTGTCCTCGCGCACTTTCGCAAGCGCTGTCTCGTTGGCTGCGGCATCCGCTTTTACCGGAATGTAGGCGGCCATCCCTCCCATGGCATGCGCGCCGCGCTTGTGGCATTCTGCAATGCAGGCAAGCGCGTAGGCGCGCATGAATGGAACCGTCATCGTCACCTGAACGCGGTCTGGAACGATGAAGTCCACTTTTTTCGCGAACTTCTTGATGTAACTGAACAGGTAATCCCATCGCCCGCAGTTCAGGCCGGAACTGTGATGGCGCAGCTCGTGGAGAATCTCGGACATCTGGAACGTCGCGAGAATGTGTTCGATGAGCACGGTCGCCTTGATGCTACCCTGCGGGATTCCAAGCTTCTCCTGGGCTTGGATGAAAACGTCGTTCCAGAGCCGCGCCTCCAGGTGGTGTTCCAGTTTCGGGAGGTAAAAATAAATGCCAGAGCCGCGCTCCAGCCGGGCGCGGGCGTTGTGGAAAAAGTAGATCGCGAAATCGAACAAGCTGCCCGATGCAGGCTGGCCATCCACAAGGACATGCTTCTCCGGCAGATGCCAGCCGCGCGGGCGCACCAGGAGGGTCGCTACTTTCTCATTGAGGGCGTATTGCTTTCCCTCGGGACTCGTGAAGCCGATCGATCCGCGCACGGCGTCGAAGACATTCACCTGACCGTCCAACGTCGCTTCCCAGGTCGGCGAATGGGCGTCCTCGAAGTCGGCCATGAAACAACTGGCTCCGGAATTGAGCGCGTTGATCACCATCTTCCGATCCACCGGCCCGGTGATCTCCACCCGGCGATCCTGCAGGTCCGCAGGGACCGGATCGACCAGCCAGTTTCCCTCGCGAATCTCTTTGGTTTCCGGCAAAAAATCAGGCATCTCGCCCTGGTCAATCCGGCGTTGTCTTTCCAATCTCAATGAAAGCAGCTCGAGCCGGCGCGGGTTGAACCTTCGCTGCAAGCCGGCGAAGAATTCCAGCGCTTCCGGGTTCAAGATCTTCTCGTGCTGGCCGTTGATTGGCGCTCGAATTTCCACGCCTTTTGGCAGGTGAAGGTTTGTCATGGTAATCTTCTGGTTGAGATTCAGCGTTTTACTACCTGCTTTTGTGTATCTGCTTCCAGTCGGGCCGCCTAATCAGTAGCTTCAATAAAGGCTATTTGCGTGGCCAATAGAGTTGGCGTGCGCGGGCTTTCCATGACACACTGCTCGCAACCGAAAAGCACGCACGGGGATACCAATGAGCGCCGTTCAATATCACTACAAACAGAACCGCTTTCAGCAACTGCGGGGTTTTTGTTATGCCGCCGCGAGCGGAAGCATCTCGGCGGCAGCAAAGCGGATGTCGCTCAGCCAGCCCTCGGTTACGCAGCAAATCCAGACACTCGAGCGCGAAATGGGCGTGAAGCTTTTCCAGCGCCGGCAGGGAGGCATCGAGCTGAATCCCGACGGAGAAATGCTCTACGAAATGGCGATGCCGCTTGTGGAGCAGATCGAAACCCTCGATGAGGATTTCGCGCGCCGGCGTGAGGATGCGGACGAAGGCCGTGTCGATGTTGCAGCGGGATGGTCCACGATTTTGTACGTGCTGCCCGGACCGCTCGAAAAGTTCCGCCTCGCGCATCCGAAAATCGAACTCCGCCTGCACAACGTAACCGGCGTCGAAGGGCTTGCGCTCGTGCGGGCGGGTCGCGTCGATTTCGCGCTGGGGCCGCTGGTGGAACTGCCCGACGACATCGAATTTCATCCGATCGCCTCTTATGACCCGCTGCTGATCACCTGCATCGGTCACCCGCTTGGCCGCATGAAAAAAATCACGCTCAAGGAGATCAGCAAACATCCGCTGGTGCTTCCGCCGCGGCATTTGAACACATGGACGCTCATCGACTCGACCTTTCGCAAACACGGCCTCTCCTACGAAGTCGCGATGGAGGTCGGCGGATGGGAGGTCATCAAGAAATACGTCGAGATGGGCATGGGAATCTCGATTGCGATGAGCATTTGCATCACCGGTGATGAGAAGCTTGAAATTTTTCCAGTGAACAAATTTTTCCCGCGAAAGACCTACGGCATCGTCATGAGAAAAGGGAAAATCCTCTCGCCGCAGGCAAAACGGCTCGCCCGCCGGCTCCTCACCGGCAGCGAGGAAAGCGGTCGCGATGTTTCAGTTTCGCTGCAGAGCGAGTCGCTGCCACAGCGGCGTCCTGTATGAAAAACCCCGCACGGGTCCTGCAAGATTGCTTCGACGGTTACTACGGCGAATTCATCGCAATCACGAACAGGGCGAAATCCCGTTTTGAGAAGCACGAATGGGCGGCGGTCATTTCGGACGCCGAGGAGCGCATCGGCCTTTATCATCATCATCTGGATCTCATTGAAGCGCGGATGCGGGAACTCCTCGGAGAGCTCGTGCATGACTACGAGCTCTGGGAGATCCTCAAGGCAGAATACTGGAGGCCGTATCTCGGAAAATATCACGCCGATCTTGCGCTGATCTTTTTCTATTCGGTCATGCGACGGCTCTACGTCGAGACCGAAGAGTCGATCCAATACTCCGACGATGAAATCCACACGCCGCAGAATGTGCTCGATCACCCGGGCCGGCAGCCGGTCAGGACCTATTTCGCCGATGCCGTGGCGCCGGAACTGATTCGCAGGATCGTCGGCGATTTTTCCTTCAACGCAAAGTTCCTCGACCTCGAAACCGATGCCG
This sequence comes from uncultured Verrucomicrobiae bacterium, assembly GCA_963751395.1. Lineage (GTDB taxonomy): Bacteria > Verrucomicrobiota > Verrucomicrobiia > Chthoniobacterales > Chthoniobacteraceae > CAVVUC01. Next base: position 397,645 of record CAVVUC010000004.1, read on the forward strand.
CACTTGCCGCGCGGATGTTCCAAACGGAATTGGCGAATACCCTCGGATCCCAAAAAGTGGAACGCATCGAAATGCTCGAGCCGGCTTTTTTTCGAAATAAAGCGGCTTACCTGATGGGCCGGGTTGTTGCGGGCGACCGGCTCGTGCCGTTTGTGCTGGTGCTGCTGAACCACGACGACGGCATCGTGATCGACAGCGTGCTCAGCGATGAGCTGGACATGAGCTACGTGTTCACTTCCGCGCGCTCGAATTTCCACGTTGATCCGGCGAACTATCGCGAAGTGCTCGCGTTTCTCGAATCCATCGCGCCGACCCGGCCAAGGGCCTACGTCTTCACCGCGATCGGGTTCATTCATCCCGGAAAGCTCGAACTGGTTAAAGAATTGCGGCACCATCTCGCCACCACGCACGAGAAGTTTTGCACGGCGCGAGGCGTTCCCGGGACCGTGATGGCGGTTTTCGAACTGCCGACGTTCCGCTATGTTTTCAAGGTCATCCGCGACGTTTCAACGAAGGAAACCTTCCGTGGCAGACGGCACGTCGTGGGGCAATACTGGCGCGTTCACAGAATGGATCGCGTCGGACGGATGCTCGACATCATGACCTTCCACAATCTGCGATTTGCGCGCCAGACTTTCGATGAAGCGCTTCTCGCGGAACTGCTCCGCGACGCCCCGTCCAGCGTCTGGACCGAAAATGGCGAAGTCGTCTTCCGCTACCTCTACGCCGAGCGCCAGATCGCGCCGCTCGACGTTTACCTTGCCGATCCGGACATCGCGCCCGAGGCCAAATCACGCGCCGTGATCGACTACGGCCACGCGATCAAGGACCTTGCGGCAGCCGGCATTTTCGTCGGCGATTACATGCCAAAGAATTTCGGCGTGAACCGCTTCGGCCGCGTGATTCTTTACGACTACGACGACCTCGACGACATCGTGAACTGGAATTTCCGCAGGATGCCGGAGCCGCCCGAATGGGCCGAGATGCTGCCTTACGAGGACTGGCTGAGCAAAGACGACACCGACGTTTTTCCCGAGCATGACTTTCGCATTTTCACCGTGCCCGGCCACGAACGGCAGACTTTCATGGACCATCACGCCGACTTGATCGCGCCGGATTTCTGGAACCGGATCAAAGGCGAACTCCAGGCCGGCCAGGTTCCCGACTTCTGCGCGTATCCCGAGGAGCGCCGGCTCCGGCGGGAGTAAGGGCGTCTCGCAGACGGGCATGGAAATGCGTGGTGAGATTTAAGCAGGGAGCCCCGGCCTTTTTTACGTGCTATTTGCTCCCGCCGTTTTTATAAACGCGGCTTTATGACGCCCTCCCTGCCTCAACAAGTCCTCGAACAAATTCGAGGCTCCCACAGCCGCCTCGCGAAATCGAAAGTCCTCGTCGGGTTCGACGGGTTCGTGGACACGATCCTGCATGTCGTCCACAAGCGTGAATCCGCTGCAAAATACGTGCGCAAAACGCAGATGCGCGACTTCGCCAAACGCATCGACGCCGCAGCCGGGCACAGTGCCAACTTCGAGTTTGTCACGCAGATGATCAAGCTCGGCGGAAACGGCCCGATCATGGCCAATGCGCTCGGCAGCTACGGCGCGCCGGTGACTTACATCGGCAGCCTCGGGTCGCCGAACATCCACCCGGTGTTCGCAGATTTCGCAAAGCGGGCAAAGGTCATCTCGATCGCGGAACCTGGCTACACCGACGCGATCGAGTTCGACGACGGCAAGCTGATGTGCGGCAAACACGACAGCCTGAAGCAGGTTACCTGGCCGAACATTTTGAAGCATCTGCCCGGGCCAAAATTGCTCAAGACGATTTCCGAATCCTCGCTCATTGCCGCCGTCAATTGGACCATGCTCCCGCACATGGGCGCGATCTTTCAAAAGCTGCTCACAACGATTGCTCCTAAGTTGAAGGGCGAAAAGCGCTGGCTGTTCCTCGATCTCGCCGATCCCGCAAAGCGCACGAGCAAGGACATCGTGACCGTGCTGAAACAGATTTCGAAATTTCAAAAACATTTCAAAGTGATCCTCGGCCTGAACCTTGCCGAGAGCCGCCAGATCGGCGACGTGCTGGGCATCGCGTTGACCGGTGATTCTCACGCAGACGTGACCGAGCACGCGGCGCTGATTCGCGGGAAACTGAAAATCGAAACCGTCGTCATTCATCCGACCAGCTTCGCAGCGGCAGCGGATGCAAACGGCGCGACGCATGTCGTCGGTCCGTTCACCGCGAAACCAAAAATCACCACCGGCGCTGGCGACCATTTCAATGCCGGCTTTTGCATCGGCCGGCTGCTGGGCGGCGACCTCGCAACGAGCTTGCAGATTGGCGTCGCGACATCGGGCTACTACGTGCGCCACGCAAAGAGTCCGAGCCTCGCGGAGCTTGAGAAGTTTCTCCAAACGCTCTGACCGGCCGGGCAATATCGGTTGAAGAATGGGCAACGGATAGCTTGCCGCCGTCATGCGTTTCTGGCGTGATGTGGCGCTCCTCGCTCTCCCTATTTTCATGAAAGACTGGCTCGACCAAGCCCCCATCATCGCAAAACAGTTTTTGCTCTCGACGCTCGCCGGGTGGCCGTTCTCGCTGCCGGAATGGTGCCTTCAGGTCATCTCGGTCTTCATCAACATCGCCGCCGTGCTCGGCATTTTTCTCACGCTCTTCGCGCTCATTTCGGTCATGGAGCGGAAAATCCTCGCGCGCATCCAGAACCGGTACGGACCGAATCGCGTCGGGCCGTTCGGCCTGTTCCAGCCTGTTGCGGACGGAATCAAGATGCTGATCAAGGAGGACATCGTGCCGCATCAGGCCGATGCGGTGCTGCATTTTCTTGCGCCGATCATGATGGTTGCGCCGACGATTCTTTCGCTCGGTGTGATTCCGTACGGGCGGAACATGACAGCGTTCTCCATCGACGGCGGCATCCTCTTTTTCTTCGCCGTCGGCTCCGCCACGGAACTCGCGGTGTTCATGGCCGGCTGGGCAAGCAACAACAAATACTCGATGCTCGGCGCGATGCGCGCGATCGCGCAGATGGTGAGCTACGAGCTTCCGCTCGTCGTCGCGACGCTGCCGGTCGTGATGATCGTCGGTTCGCTTTCGCCCGACGCGATCGTCGCGGCGCAGGGCGGCTACGCATTTGGCGTGCTGCCGCATTGGTTCGTCCTCACACCGTGGGGTGCGGTGGCGTTCGTGCTTTTCTTCATCGCCGGTCTTGTCGAGTCGAACCGCACGCCGTTCGATCTGCCCGAGGGCGAGTCGGAAATCATCGCCGGTCACATGATCGAGTACTCCGGTTTCAAATACGCCACGTTTTTCATGGCGGAGTATTTCGGCATGTTCGCCGTCAGCGGCATGGCGGTGACGCTCTTTCTCGGCGGCTGGCAGGCGCCGGTCGGCTTCCTCGATTTCATCCCGTCCTACGTCTGGTTCTTCTCGAAGCTCTCGGTGCTCCTGTTTACGTTCATCTGGATTCGCGGAACCCTGCCGCGCCTCCGCGTGGATCAGGTGTTGGGCTTCGCCTGGAAATTCATGCTGCCGATGGGCTTCGCCTGCATCATCGCCGCCGCTGTCTATCATTACGGCGCGCGCGGCGGAGCCGGCTGGCTCTGGTCGCTGGCGGTTGTCGCGACGACATGGTTCGCGCTGGACCGGGTCCTCGACACGCGCAAAAAACTGGCAACCCGCGTTTACCGTTTCGCCGAATGAACACACTCGCCTTCATTGCCATCTCGATCATCGTGCTCACCGGCGCTCTGGCAGCGGCGACCCTTCCGAAGCTCATCCACGCGGCGCTCAGTGTCGCGGTCGCCTTCGTCGGCGTGGCGGCGTTTTATTTTTCACTCGGCGCGGAGTTTGTCGGCCTCGTTCAAGTGCTGGTTTATGTCGGAGCGGTCGCGGTGCTGATTGTGTTCACGATTCTGCTGACCGGCGAGGGCGAGAAAGCGGAGACCGGCAAGGTCAACTGGGGCGGCATCGCTGCGGCGCTCGCCGTCTTCGCCGGACTGTTGTGGACGATTCTCAAGTCGCCTTCGCTGATGCACGCGGTTCCGCATGCCGAAGCAATCACCGTCAAGCGCATCGGCGAAGTGCTGATGACCGATTACGTCTGGCCGCTTCAGGCGGTTGGACTCGTGCTGACCGCCGCGCTGATCGGCGCGCTGATTCTCGTTTTGGAGGAAAAACGATGACACCGACTCTCGTCTCCTGCCTCGTCGTCTCCGCCGCGCTGTTCACTCTCGGACTTTCCGCCGCACTGAGCCGGCGTCACGCAATCTTCATTTTGATCGGCATCGAACTCATGCTCACCGCGGCGAATCTCAACTTCATCGCGTTCTGGAAGTTCGGACCCCAAACACAACAGGCGACGGGCGTGCTTTTCGCGATCTTCTCCATCGCCATCGCCGCAGCCGAAGCCGCCGTTGGCCTCGCGCTCGTGATCGCCGTCTATCGCCATCGTCGCACGACTCACGTGGATCAACTGGACACGCTCAAAGGATGACACCCTGGATCGTCTCCCATCTCTGGCTGATTCCGGCGGCGCCTCTTGCAGCATCGGCGCTGATCATTGCCCTTGGAGGATCGCGACGCGGTCCGGCGGCGGGTCTTGCGATTCTCGGACAAGTCGTCGCGCTGGCGTTGGCCGTCGCTGCTTTTCTTCCGACGCTACAGACGCCCGGCTGGCGGGAGTGGCACAATTTCGACTGGTTCACCTTCGGCGACTCGGCGCTGCGCATCGGCTGGGTGCTCGATCCGCTCACCGCCGCGATGTGCTTGATGATCACGCTCGTGGGGCTGTGCATCTTCGTTTTCAGCGTTGGCTACATGGCGGAGGACAAGAACTTCGCGCGCTTCTTCGCGTATCTCTCGTTCTTCTCCGCGGCGATGCTGGGCGTCGTGATCTCCAACAGCCTGCTGCTGCTCTTTGTCTGCTGGGAGCTCGTCGGGCTCGCTTCGTATCTGCTTATCGGTTTTTGGATTCACAAACCGAGCGCCGCGGCTGCGGCGAAGAAGGCGTTCGTCACAACGCGCATCGGCGACATCGGGTTTTTCATCGGGATTCTCTGGCTCTATCGCGACAGCGGTACACTCCTTTTTTACGACGGTGGCAAAGGCTGTCTTGAAAGCGCGGGTCTCGCCATGATCGCGGCGAGTTCGACGTTCATCGCACTGCTCATCTTCTGCGGAGCCGTCGGAAAATCCGGCCAGTTCCCGCTCCACGTCTGGCTGCCCGACGCGATGGAAGGCCCGACGCCGGTCAGCGCGCTCATCCACGCGGCGACGATGGTTGCGGCGGGCGTGTTCCTCGTCGCGCGGGTGTATCCGATCTTTTCTGTCGGCGCGATCGATCACGTCACGCCATCGCTTACGGTGGTCGTCTGGATCGGCGTCATCACCGCGCTCATGGCCTCGCTCATCGCCGTCGCGCAGGCCGACATCAAACGCATTCTCGCCTACTCGACCGTCTCGCAGCTCGGCCTGATGATGGTCTCGCTCGGCGTCGGCGGAGTCGCCGCGGGCATCATGCATCTGCTGGCGCACGGCTTTTTCAAAGCGCTGCTCTTCCTTGGTTCCGGCTCGGTGATTCATGCGTGCCATCACGAGCAGGACATTCGAAAAATGGGCGGCCTGGGGAAGCTCATGCCTGCGACGTTTTTGACCTACGCAGTCGGCATGATGGCGCTGAGCGGCGTGCCGCTCTTCTTCTGCGGCGCGTGGACGAAGGAGGAAATCCTGCACGCCACAAAGTACTGGCCTGTGTCGCAGGCGCCCTACTACCTCATGCTCGCGGGCGTGTTCCTGACCGCACTGTACATGTCGCGGCAGATGGCTTACGTGTTCTTCGGCGAGCGCCGGCACTCTTCCCAACACGCCCACGAAAGCCCGGCGGTCATGACGCTGCCGCTGATCGTGCTCGCGCTCGGCACGGTGCTGCTCAGTCTCGTGCTCACGACCGCCTGGCCGTGGCTCGACGGTTATCTCACCGGCGAGCACGTCGAGTTCGAATTCGGCAAGCTCATCCAGCCGATCCTGTTTCTCTCGCTCGCGCTCGTGGTCGCGGGCTTTGTCGCCGGCGCAGCGATTTACCGGGGAGCCGGCGAGGTCGATCCGCTCGAACGCTCGATGCCGCCCCTTTTCCGTTTCCTCGAAAACAAGATGTGGCTCGACGAGCTTTACGAGAAGACCGTGCTCGCGGCGAGTTGGATGGCGGCGCGCGTGTCGCACTGGCTGGATCGTTTTGTCTGGGACGGCCTGGTGCGCTTCGTTGCCGCCCTCGGCCAGTGCGTGGCCCACAACACCGCCAACTTCGACGAAGGCGGCATCAACGCCGGTGTCGATCAGGGCTGCGACCGCTCGCAGGCTTTCGGGCGTGCGATGTCCTCGTGGCATTCCGGCCAGGTCCAAATCTATCTGCGCGCTGTCGGCCTCGGCATGCTCGCGATGCTTCTGCTTTACCTATGGCTGGCATGACGACCTGGCTCATTCTTACGCCGCTCGCCGGCGCGCTCGTCACCAGCGCCTTGCCGCGTTCGCTCGCCCGCGCGACCGCGTTCCTCTTCACCACCGCCGCCGCGCTCGTCGCGATCTTGATGTGGCGTGGATTCGATCCCGCGGTGGCCGGATTGCAAATGGCGAGTCAGTGCGCGTGGATTCCGGCGCTGCATACGGACTACTTCGTCGGTGTCGATGGGCTGAGCATGTTGCTCGTCCTGCTCACCGCGCTCGTCGTTCCGTTCGCCTTTTCCGCTCAGAAAATGGAGAAGCCGTTTTACGCGCTCATGCTCTTCATGCAGTCCGCGCTCTTCGGCACGTTCACGGCGCAGAATTTCCTGCTCTGGTTCCTGTTCTACGAGGCCAGCCTGCTGCCGGCGTTCCTGCTCATCAAAATCTGGGGCGGAGAAAACCGCGACCGGGCGGCCACGAAGTTCTTCGTTTACACATTCCTCGGCAGCGTCGCGATGCTGCTCGCGTTCCTCGCCATCTACCTCAAGACCGGCACGTTCGATTTTGCGAAGCTCGCCGAGTTGGGAAAAACCGGACTCCTCACGGGAAACCTCGCTTGGTTCGCGTTCGCCGGAATCTTCCTCGGGCTCGCGGTGAAAGTGCCGGTGTTCCCTTTCCACACGTGGCTGCCCGACGCGTACACGAGCGCGCCCACGGGCGTGTCGATGGTGCTCACCGGTGTGCTTTCGAAGATGGGCGTGTATGGCTTCATCCGGCTCCTGCTGCCGCTCTTCCCGCATGAAATCAAGGTTCTCGGCCCGTGGCTGCTCGGGCTCGCGGTGGCGTCCATCGTGTTTGCATCTCTCGCCGCATGGGCGCAGTCGGACTTGAAACGGCTGATCGCGTATCTCTCCATCAACCATCTCGGCTATTGCATGCTCGGCTTGTTCGCCGCTGCGACCGCGACGGCTCGCCCGTCGGCTGACATGTCGGCGGCATTGAGCGGCGTGTTCATGCAAATCTTCAGCCACGGCCTCACCGCGGCGGCGCTCTTCTATTTCGCCGGCCTGCTCGAACAGCGGCGCGGCCAGCGCGGACTTGCCGACTTCGGCGGCCTGATGCAGCGGACGCCTTCGCTCTGCGGCTGGATGAGCGTGGCGATGTTCTCGTCGCTCGGCCTGCCGGGGCTGAATGGTTTCATTGGCGAGTTTTTGATTTTCAAAGGCGCGTTCTCTCTCGCGACCGTGGCCAGTGCGATTTCCGTGATCGGCCTGCTCGTCACAGCCGTCGCCCTGCTCCGCGCGATGCAGGCGTTGTTCAGCGGGCCGCTCGCCGGGAGTTGCAGCGCCTTTTCCGATCTCGGGCTGGGTGAAAAAATGATCGTTCTTCCAGTCTCGGCGCTGATGCTGTGGATCGGCGTCGCGCCGCAGTTCTTGTTCAACATCATCAACACAACCGTCGTGCAAATGACGCGGTTGCTCGCCCAATGAGCAAGGCAATCGTTTCGATCTCATCGTTGGCGCAGCGGATCCTCTTTCTACGAGGACAGAAGGTGCTGTTGAGCCAGGACCTCGCCTCGCTTTATGGGGTGACCGTCAGCGCGCTGACGCAGGCCATGAGGCGAAATGCAAAACGCTTTCCAAAAGACTTCGTGTTTCTCCTTACGGCTGAGGAAGTTGCAATCTTGAAATCACAGATTGTGATTTCAAGTTGGGGCGGACTTCGCCGCGCCAGGCCCTATGCTTTCACCGAACAAGGCGTGGCGATGCTCTCCAGTGTGTTGAACAGCGAGCGAGCGGTCCGGGTGAACATCGCGATCATGCGGACCTTCGTGAAGCTGAGGGAAGCTCTGGATACAAATCATGAGTTGGCGAAAAAATTTGCCGCTCTGGAAAAGCGCGTGGGCAAACACGACTCGGAGATCGCCGCCATCATCGATGCGATCCGGCAGTTGATGCTTCCCCCGGAACAACCGGAGCGCGAAATCGGATTCCATGTGCGCGAGACATCGCCGCGCTATCGCACAAGAAAATCTTCATGATCGCCTGGACGATTTACCTCACTTTCATCGGGGCGTTCACGCTGCTGATTCTGCCGCGGGTGCTGTCGCGCTGGCTTGCGCTCGCCACGTCGATCGCGAGCTGCGCCGTCGCGCTCAAGGCATTCTGGCAAATATCCGACGCCGGGACTTTCAAAACCATCGTCCGTTGTCCGTGGATACCTTCCCTCGGCATCGAATATCATCTCGCCGCCGACGGCATCAGCCTCACGATGGCAGTCGTCACAGGGTTGACCGGGATCTGCGCCGTGTTGTTTTCATGGAATGTCGCGCGCAGACAGAACGAATTTTTCTTCTGGCTCCTGCTGGTCATCGGCGGCTCTTACGGCGTCTTCCTGAGCGCCGATCTGTTCCTGTTCTTCGTCTTCTACGAACTCGTGATCGTGCCGAAGTATTTCCTCATCGCAACGTGGGGTTCGACGAACAAGCTCTACGGCGCGATGAAGCTCACGCTCTACTCGTTCTTTGGCGGGGCGCTCGTGCTGATCGGAGTCATCGCGGCGTATCTCGGCGGCGGCTCGTTTGATTTGCAACAACTCGCGCAGCACGCCTTTTCGCCCCAGCTCCAGGCGTGGGCTTTTCCCGTGATGTTCCTCGGATTCGCCGTGCTTGCCGGTGTCTGGCCGCTGCACACGTGGGCGCCCACGGGCCACGTCGCCGCGCCGACCGCCGGCTCGATGCTGCTCGCCGGTGTCGTGATGAAGCTCGGCGCTTACGGCGCGTTGCGGGCTGCGATGAACCTGTTTCCCCAGGGCTTCGCGATGTGGCGCGGTGCGATCGCGGTGCTCGCGGTCATCGGCATCGTCTCTGCGGCGGCGATTGCGTTGCGCCAGCGCAACCTGAAATTCGTGATCGGCTATTCGAGCGTGAGCCACATGGGCTTCGTGCTGCTCGGCCTCGCCACCGCAAACACCCTCGGCATCGGCGGCGCGGTCCTCCAGATGTTTTCGCACGGCATCATCGCGGCCCTGTTGTTCGCCGTCGTCGGGCGCATGATCTACGAGCGCACCCACACGCGCGACCTGCACGCGCTCGCTGGCATGAACCTGGGCCGCGCCTTGCCGTTCGCGGCGTTCACGTTTGCCATCGCCTCGGCCGCGTCGATGGGCATCCCGGGCTTCAGCGGATTCGCCGCGGAAATCACGATCCTGATCGGCGTATGGAACACGTATCCGATGCTCGTTGGCATTGTCGGCATCGGCATGGTGCTCACCGCCGCGTTCACGCTCCGGGCGCTCAAACAATCTTTCTTTGGAGAATCCGTTGCGACCACTCCGCCGGAGCTTCCGCCGATTTCCTTCGCTGAAAAATGTGGAGCCGGTCTCCTGATGTTCGCGACGCTTGCCGTCGGCCTTTATCCGAAACTCCTTCTCGACAGCATCCTGCCCGCAGTGGAAGCCATGCGCGTTTTGAAATGATGAACTACCTGGAACTCCTCAAGCTCGCCTCTCCGGAAGCCGTGGTCGCCATCGCTGCGCTCGCCGTGCTGGGGATCGGGCTTGCAAGCGGGCGCGCCTCCGGACTTTGCTCGTTCGTGGCGGCGCTCGGCCTGGCTCTGGCGGCGTTCACCGTGACCCGCCTGCCGGAACACGCGGTGTTGTTTCATGGAATGCTCGTCATCTCTCCGCTGACGTCGCTGTTCAAAATCATCACGCTCATCCTCGCGTGGTTCACCGTCGCAATGGTGCGAGGGAGTTCGTTCACGCCTCACCGCGGCGAGTTTCTCGCCCTTGTTCTGCTCGCCACCATCGGCCTCATGCTCCTCGTCGGCAGCGAGGAATTGCTGATGATTTTCGTCGGCCTCGAACTCACCGGGCTGTCCCTTTACGTCATGGCTGCATTCGACAAATCCGATCCGCGGTCGTCGGAGGCCGGGTTGAAGTATTTTCTTTTCGGAAGCATGGCCAGCGCCTTCACGCTCTTCGGATTGAGCCTGGTTTACGGAATGTGCGGCACCACCTCGCTCGCCGAAATCGCCCAGAGCCTCCGCCTGCGACCCGTGGAACCGCTGCTGGCCGCCGGTCTTGCCATGACCCTCGTCGGGCTCGCATTCAAGACAGCCGTTGCTCCGTTCCACCTGTGGGCGCCGGACGTTTACCAGGGGGCGCCGCTGCCCTCGGCCGCGTTCATCGCCTCGGGATCGAAGGTCGCGTCATTTGTCGTGCTGGGCAAAATCCTGCTGGTCGGCTTCGCACCCATCCAGGGAACCGCCGCCTTCCATGCCGTCGCCGGATGGGCGCCGCTGATTGCGCTGCTCTCCGCGATGTCGATTGTGGTCGGAAACATCGTTGCCCTGGCGCAAACGAACGTCCGCCGTCTGCTCGCCTATTCCGCTGTGGCCCACGCGGGTTACACGCTGCTTGGTTTGCTCGCCGGGCCCGGCGGGTTTGCCTCGACGCTCTTTTACACCACGATCTATGCGCTCACGATTCTCGGAGCGTTCGGAGTCGTCGCGATCGTCCGGCGCGAGACCGGTGGCGACGAAATCGCGAACTTCGTGGCAATGCGCTCGCGCTCGCCGCTGCTCTCTGCCTGCATGGCGGTGTTCCTCCTCTCGCTTGCGGGTCTTCCGCCGCTCGCGGGTTTCTTTGGAAAGTTCTACCTCTTTGCAGCGGCGCTGAGCGCAGGCGGCGATTACGGCCTGCTCTGGCTTGTCGCCCTGGCCCTGGTCGGCAGCCTCGTGTCGCTTTACTACTATCTGGCGGTTCTGAAGAAGATTTTCGTGGATGAAGCAACCGGGGCCCAGCCCGCGATGCGCTCCAGCATGCTACAGAAACTCTCGATCTCACTCCTTGCCGCCACGGTTCTCTTGCTCGGATTGTTCCCCGACGCGCTCCTCGCGCACATCGTGAAGGCGCTGTAACGCGCACATTCGCCGCCGACAGAGAGCCTTGCAGATTCCTTGTTAGACATCTTCTCCCAGATTGTTTTGGAAATGAATGCCAAACATCGAATGCGTCATCCTGAGCGGAGCGAAGGACCCCGCGAACTACACCGGGCGTGACATGCGAGATCCTTCGCTTCGCTCAGGATGACCGTACTGGAAAGCGGCAACACATTTCGGAATTTTCTTTTCCGGTGTGCTTTGGTTGTCATGTCGGCCTGTATGCCGTTCTCGCTTCTTGCCGGTGAGTTGACCGCGCCGCGCATCGAGGTCTTCAAATCAAAACGCGAGCTGCGTCTCCTCGATGGCGACCGGCTCGTCAAAGCCTGGCGCGTGGCGCTCGGGACGAACCCGCTCCCGCCGAAAGAACGGCAGGGCGACCGCGCCACACCGGAAGGCTCCTACTTCATCTGCATGAAAAATCCCCGGAGCAAATTCCACCTGTCGCTCGGCATCAGCTATCCCGGCCCGCACGACGCGCGGCGAGGATTCAAGGCCGGGCTCATCTCCATGCGGGAGCGCCGGGCGATCGAGCGCGCCCATGCCAGCGGCACCACCCCGCCGTGGAACACCCCGCTCGGCGGCGAAGTGTTCGTGCATGGCAACGGCTCCCAACCCGACTGGACCCTGGGCTGCATCGCGCTCGAAGACGCGGACATCGAGGAACTTTACCGTCTCGTGCCGATGAAGACACCCATCACGATTTATCCGTGACCGTGCAAATGCGCTGCGATGCAACCGGCTGCAGGCAAAGCAAGGTTGGGAAGGCAAGCGCGTTCCAAGTCCACCTCGAGAACGAGAGGAACTCTCCCACGAGCCGACCAAAACCCGATGATACACGCGTTAGGCCGCATTCCGTTTCGGTTGCGGCTTCGCTCTATAGGCGTTCTTGATGAGCTGTCGGATTCGAAGATCAGCGCGTGAACTGAAATCACCATTGGAGGTGTAGAGGCCGCAACGGAAGGAGCGAATTAGAAAGCGGCGATACCATCGCCCCTTCAGGTAACTTACGAACGTATCCAAGCAAGCGGTGAAATCGGATAGAGGCTGTGCAAGAACCACCTGCTGACTGTGTGCGATTTCTTTGGGGAGTGGCTGCGACCAGTTGTTGTTCAAGGGGAGAGTTACGAACGTCTGGCGGCGCAACCAGCCAAAGGTCCAGAAAATGCCCTTCACATTTATTACTGTATGGCCAAGGTTGGTTCCGGTGATTATGACGAGTTCGAGTGGTTTTGCTTCAGGAGCGCGATCTACCGTCTGCATGATACTGTTGCTGACGGTGAGGTGTGGGACGTAGTCTCGGCGAGCAAGGCGGAGCGCGACGATCACGGCGGCGAGCGTGCCCAAGGCGCTAAGTATCGCACCAATAGCGTTCAGAGCGGCCCATGTGTCCATGTTGACGCCAAAGACCTTGTTCATCGTAAACGCGCGGTTTGCGACCTACGCTCAAAGTTCAGCGACCAGGGAGCAGGGTGCCGCGCTTGCAAGGCTGCTGGCCGCTGGGGGTGGAAGCGCGCAAGGCGGCGTGCGGAGCCGTTGGGGTTGCAGTCATTTCGAAAGTATCTTTGCATCGAGTTCCTTTTTCTTCGCGTTGTATGTTAGAGTTTAACTTCTCAATATCGTGTTCTTCTTGCTGCGCTCTCACGAGCGAAGCCCGATAACCAGCCTCCTCCTGGGCAGATACCCCTCGTTGATACCACTTCTCTAGCCTATCAAACTCGGCATCCTTGCGGGTGACGCGATCCTCTATTTGCGCTTTCATCTGGGACAGTGCTTCTTGCTCCACGTTTACGGTTGGTGGTTGTTGAGGCGGTGTCTGGAATTGGGGCTGAACTGAGGAGTTTTGATTCTCGCCGCTAACGATGATAATGATAAAGCCGAAGACAAATAAAGCGATTAGAATGCATCCGATGTTTGTGTTGCTTCGCTGGTCGTCGTCTGATGTGTCTTTGGTTCTATTGACATCAGGGTTCGGTTGAGGTGGAGGGGATGCCTTCGGTGGTCGCTTGGTTTCGCGTGATTGCTTGCGGTCCGTGTTACTCGTTGAAGATTGGCTTGCTGGCGGCGGCGTGGAGGCGGCGGATCGCTCACAGTATTCGGAAAGCCTCTGATATGCCTCGTTAAGACTCTTTAGCTTTTCTTCGGCTTTTGCACGAAGGCGAGGGTTGTGGCAATAACGATCGGGATGCCACACCTGCGCCAAGTCCCGATACGCACGCTTGATCTCCTCCAGCGAAGCTCCACGTCGCACCTCTAGCATGTCGAAGTAACGAGATAGCTCTTCCATGAAAGGATGACTCAGTCGGCAAGTTTCGGCAGGCTACGTCTAACAGGAGGCGGGACTGAAGGAGCGGGTGGCTCAGGGGTAGGTGCAGTGGTTTGCGTTGGCTGGGAAGGCTCAGGTGAGAGCGGGAAGTAGTGAGGTGGTGAGTAGGGGGCATGGCGCCAGTAACTACCCCTTGAGATCGGCTGATACATCGTTCGTTGTGCGTCAATGCATGAACTAAGCAAGGTTGCGAAGATTAGGAGACTTGGGAGCAGCAATTGTGTTTTCACAAGATGCGAACAACGCCTGACGTGAACGAGTGTATCCGCCGTGCCGGCGGGGACAAGCGGGAATTTTAACTTTGCGACGAAGCCACCACCGGACACCCGGTCCACAGCGCATCGCGCAAACCCGAGTCGCGCCGTACGACCCGGGCGACCGCCGCGCGGCCACTGCGGCGAAGTAATACGATTTCACAATCAGGTTGCAGGAAGCATTTGCTCTTATTCTTGCTCCTGCTCGTGCTCCAAGAACGAGGGGCAGGATTAAGATCAAGAGCAAGATCATGAATAAGAAGGCCGGTTCGGATTCCTGCCCTCGGACTGTGGAAGTCGTATAACTCTGTAAAGCGTATTACCGCATTTCCAAATCCGTCTATGTCAGACACCTGGTCCGGTGTGAACACGGCGCGGGCGTTTCACCGCGCGCCCGGCGGCAGAAGGTAAAGCGTCATCGCGAAGATCAGATAGACCATCAGCACCAGCACGCCGACGAACCACGCGGAGCGCCCGCTGTTGGTCACCAGAGAAGCGGTGAGCGTGGCGATGAGCATCATCACCACCGCGCCCGGCCAGAACTGGAGATTCATCGGCGTCGGACCCATGACGTAACTCAGCAGCACGAGCACCGGCGCCACGAAGAGCGCGATCTGCGAGGCGCTCCCGAGGGCGATGCCCACGCTCAGGTCCAGCCGGTTTTTGCGCGCGGCGGAAAATGCCGAGGCCATCTCCGCCGCCGCGCCCACGAGCGCCACGACGATGAAACCCACGAACGCCTGCGTCATGCCAAACGACACCGCGGCTTCCTGCACCGACTCGACGAAGATTTCGCTGACCAGCGCCACCAGCAGCGTGACGCCCGCGAGCGTGACGAGCGCCAGCCGGACCGGCCACGGCTCTTCTCCTTCTTCTCCGTGCTCCTCGCTGCCGAAAAGCTCGCGATGCGTCTTGAGCGAGAACAGCATGCCGAGCCCGTAGGCAATGATGAGCAGCACTGCGAGTCCCACGCTCAGTTTGTTCGTGAACGCCGCGCCAGCCGTGGAATCGGCGTCCGCGATCGCCGACGGGACGAGCAGCGCGATCGTGGCGAGAAAGAGCAGTCCGGCCTGCATGCGCGCGCCCACGCGGTTGTATTCCTGCACGTGATGCTTGAGCCCGCCGAGGAGGAACGACGCGCCGAGCATGAACAGCGTGTTGGTGACGATCGCGCCGGCGATGGACGCCTTCACCAGCGTGTATTCGCCGGCACGCAACGCGGCCAGTGCGATGACCAGTTCGGTCAAATTTCCCAGCGTGGCGTTGAGCAGGCCGCCAACCGCATCCCCCGTCTTCGCCGCGACGGACTCGGTGGCGTGACTCAGCAGCGCGGCGAGCGGCACGATCGCGAGCACGGACAACACGAAGAGCAACGTGTGCGCATCGGGCCGCACTTTCGCGGCGATAAAGACGATGGGAACGAAGGCCAGCAGCCAGAGCAGGGGATTGTGACGGATTTCCTTGAGCAGGGTTTTCATAGAGTGTTCCGCGAATGCGTCCGCTGCTGCTTCGCGCCCGGAGGGCGCACGGAAATTAGCCGGTGGTGGAGCGAAGCGGAACCACCGGACCCTCGCGTAAATCGGATGCGCCCCGGCAGGGGCGCCGGAAACACCGGTCTTCCGCCGGCCCTGCCGGGGCGGATTCCGTTGGGTTCGGCTACCCGGTGGTTGTCACCACCGGCTAATTTCCGTTGGCCATCAGGGCCAGGCATGGTGTTCGCAGGAATCATCGCTTCATGCGGGCGGCGCACTGTCGCGGTTGATGCCGAAGACTTTGGTGAAGACGGCGAAGAACAGGCCCGTGGACAAGCCGCACATGAGAATGCCCGTGAGCGCCTCGACGCCGCCGAAGAGACGCCATTCCTCCGGCAGCACGAGATCTCCGTAGCCGGTCGTAGTGTAGGTCACGGAGCTGAAATAAAGTGCCGATGGGAAGTCGGGCATCGCGGCGTTCCATACATAAAAGCATGCCCACACCGCGATCTGGAGCAGATGCAGTAGCATCGTCCAGCCAGCGATGCGGATGAGCAAATACGTTCCAAGCCAGAAGTGCTTTTCCACCACCAAGCCCCTCCTCTTGACCCAGCGAAAGGCCGCAATCAGACCCATTGCGTGGATCGTCACGCAAAGTGCCATCAGGCACCAGGCCAAGAGCAGTTTCGAGAGCATCGGGGTTCCGCAAAAATCGTCCGGCGGCTAACCAGGCACGGACGCCGGCTGCACCTTCCACACGCGCTCGCAGTAGTCGCGGATCGAGCGGTCGGAGGAGAATTTGCCCATGCGCGCGGAGTTGAGGATCGACTGGCGCGTCCAGGCGGCCGGGTCGCGCCAGAGCGCGCTCACGCGGTCCTGCGCTTCGATGTAGGCCTGGTAATCGGCCAGCAGGAGGAAGGGGTCGTGATCGAGCAGGTTTTCGACGACCGGGCGGAAGAGTTCGGCGTCGCCGTTGCCAAGCGCGCCGCTGGCGATGAAGTCGATGACTTCGCGCAGCATCACGTTTTGCTCGTAATGATCGCGTGGACGGTAGCCGCGTGCTTTCACGTCGGTGGCCTCGGCGGCGGTGAGGCCGAAGAGGAAGAAATTCTCCGCGCCGACTTCCTCGCGGATCTCGACGTTCGCGCCGTCGAGCGTGCCGATGGTGAGTGCGCCGTTGAGGGAAAACTTCATGTTGCCCGTGCCGCTCGCTTCCTTGCCGGCGGTGGAGATTTGCTCGGATAAATTCGCGGCGGGATAGACGAAGTGCGCGTTCTTGACGTTGAAGTCCGGGAAGAAGACGACCTTCAGCCGGTCGCGCACGGCGGGGTCGTTGTTCACCAGATCGCCGATGGCGGTGATGAGTTTGATGATGCGCTTGGCCATGAAATAGCCGGGCGCCGCTTTGCCGCCAAAGATAAACGTGCGCGCGGGCACATCGGCCTGTGGATCGCGCATCAGCCGCAGGTAGAGCGTGAGGATGTGGAGCGCGTTGAGGTGCTGCCGTTTGTATTCGTGGATGCGTTTCACCTGCACGTCGAAGAGCGACTCCGGCGCGACGGTGATGCCCGTGCGCCCGGCGATGAGCGCGGCGAGGCGGCGTTTGTTGGCAAGCTTCACCTCGCGCCATTGCTGCTGAAACTCCGCATCGTCGGCGAGCGGTTCGAGCTGGCGGAGGCTGTCGAGGTTCTTCAGCCAGCCGTCGCCGATGCGCCCTGTTATGAGTTGCGTGAGGTCCGGATTGCTCACAGCAACGAAGCGTCGCGGCGTGACGCCATTCGTGACGTTGCAGAATTTCTGCGGCCACAGTTCGAAGAAGTCGCGCAGCACCGTTTCTTTCAGCAGGTCGGAGTGGAGCTGCGCGACGCCGTTGATCGTGTGGCTGCCGACACACGCAAGATGCGCCATGCGCACGTAACGCGGCCCGGTTTCGTCGATGAGCGAAAGCCGCGAGAGCCGCGCGTCGTCGCCGGGAAAAGCGGCGCGCACCTCGTCGAGAAAGCGCCGGTTGATCTCGAAGACGATTTCGAGATGCCGCGGGAGCAGCGAGCCGAAGAGATCGACCGTCCACTTTTCCAGCGCCTCGGGGAGCAGCGTGTGATTCGTGTAGGCGAACGTCGCGCGCGTGACCGCCCAAGCTTCGTCCCAGCCGAGCGCGTGCTCATCCACGAGCAGGCGCATCAGCTCGGCGACGGCGACCGCCGGGTGCGTGTCGTTGAGCTGCACAGCCCATTTTTCGTGGAAGGTCGCGGGCGTGCCGCCGAGCAGGGCGTGGATGCGCAGCATGTCCTGCAGCGAGCAGCTCGTGAAAAAGAACTGCTGCTTGAGCCGCAATTCCTTCCCGACCTCGACCTCGTCATTCGGATACAGCACCTTCGTGATGTTCTCCGACGCCATCTTGTCTTGCACCGCGCGGTAGTAGTCGCCGTGGTTGAACGCGGCGAAGTCGAATGACTCAACGGCCTCGGCGGTCCAGAGCCGCAGCGTGTTGCAGGTGCCGACGCGGTAGCCCGCGATCGGTGTGTCGTAGGCGACGCCCATCACTTCGGTCCGCGGAATCCAGCGAGCGCGGTAGCGGCCCTGCTCGTCGGTGAAGGATTCCGTGCGTCCGCCGAACATCACTTCGTATGCAATCTCCGGGCGCGCGATTTCCCACGGGTTGCCGTTCTTCAGCCATTTGTCGGTGATCTCGCATTGCCAGCCGTCGCGGATGACTTGATCGAAAATGCCGAACTCGTAGCGGATGCCGTAGCCGATTGCAGGCACCTCGACGGAAGCGAGCGAATCCATGTAACAAGAGGCCAGCCGCCCGAGTCCGCCGTTGCCCAGACCCGGTTCCTCCTCCTGCGCAAGAATTTCTTCGAGATCGTAACCCAGCGCCCGCAATGCCTCGCGCGTTGGTTCTGTGATGCCGAGATTCAGCAAGTTGTTCGCGAGATGCGGGCCGGGCAGAAACTCCGCCGACAAATACGCGACCCGGCGCGGGTCGGAACCGCTGTAGTTTTCCATGCTCGCGACCGTGTATTGAAAAAGCCGGTCGCGGACGGTGAGTGCGAGCGCGACATAGAGGTCGTGCTTCGTTGCAACAGCTTCGAAGCGACCCAGCCCACAGTGGAGATTTTCGCAGAATGCCTGCTTGATTTCGTTGGCGGTGAGTCCGGTGCGGATGTTTTTGGAGGAGTTCATAAGGGTGTGGCCGCTGGTTTGCGCGGCAGAGATGATTCACTACCGGTGCGACCCGTCCCGCCAATCGGACCTTGGTCTTATACTCAGAAGTTTGGGATGGCGCGGACAGCTGTGTCCTGAAGGTATGGAACAGGAGTCCGCCGGTTGTCCCGCTGCCGGAGAAAGCTGATACCAACTCTCAAAGAAAAGATGACTATTGGCATTAGCGTTCGGCACCGACTCCAAGTCTGAAAACTCCCCGGCACTCTACCCGAGACGATTGGCAGTCCCCGGCATTGCGTCCGAAACCGTCGAGGTTCCTGTGGGGATACTCCGCCATTGGGAGTCATCCAGTAACCAAAAGAGGCAATAGCAGAGAAAAACAAGAGCTGCGAGTGGTTGCATTCCTTTCACCCAATAGATGTGATTCAGACTGGGCATGAGAGAATTCTTGGCTACAGCGAGTAACAGCAATGCAAACGCTGAGCATACGATCCCTCGAAGCCATGCGGGTCGGGGTTCCACAAAGGCTTGCACCGATGCAAACACGACTGCCGGCGCAAGGATGGCGTAGGTAAGTCCTTCCGTCGCCGGCCCGCACAGCGTCATCCAAATGCTTGTGAGCGAAAACAACCCGGCGAGCATGCGCTGGCGAGGCCAGCCCTTCCGCGTGAACAGGACGCAATAAAACGCGATGACCGCGCCGCTGAGAATCTGAATGCCCTTATACATCCATGGTTTGATTGCCAAACCTCCGATGCGGACGAGCAGGAACCAGAGATCGAGTGGCTCTCGTTGTTCCGAATAACTCAACCGGTCATCGGCCATGCGAGTGACAAACCATGAGTGGTATTGATCGCGCACATAATTGGAGTGCTGGAGTAAGAAGGGGAGCAGCCCAAGGACGATCAGCGCAAGCAGCAGACGCCAGCCAAATCGCCTGGGGGCGATTGTCAGGATTAAGAGGCCAAATGCGAGGGGATAGATCTTGAGGTAAGCAGCGAGCGCCACGCAAACGGCAGCGAGGCTCCATTTCTCGGCATGCACGGCTGCAAGGGCGCTCATCAGCAGGCCAATTAACAACGGATTTGCCTGGGTTACGTCCAGGCTCGGCAGGACAAGTGGCAGGAGCAAAAGAAATGCGACCCAGTAATATTGACGGGTGAGGTTTGGATATATCTCGGCGCGCAAAACCGCCTCGATCCCAATGAGAAAAACGCCCGCGTTCACTCCCAGCCACACGATCCAACAAAGCATGCGAGGCATATAAGCGAACGGAGTGAAAAACGCCGCGATGAGGGGGCTGTAAACGAAACCCATGTGCTGCTGGTAAATTTGTTCGGCATGAGCCCAATGCAACCCGGCCTTTACATAGGTGGCTTCCAGTACCGTCGAATGTTTCGGCGACAGCAACGGTCGGATGATCAATCCCAGCAAGACTATGCTCCAAGGCAGAACCGCCAGGAGATTCAGGCTGCCTGCTTGTTTAGATTTCACCTTTGGGAATTGTCATGCTCTCGTTGAATTTGCAGCGGCTTGGAGACTGTTTAAGCATGGAGCTGGGAAAATCCAAAGCAAACTGCAACGCCAGCATTGCTGCTTGGGCGGGAAGTTCACCTCCCGACTTTCCGCTGTCTGTCCACGAATGGCCGGCGTTTTACGACCCGCCCCATCCTGCCAATCGGATCTTGGTCCTACGCAAAACTCGTCGCGGGCGGCTGCGGGCGGTAGGACTGAAGCACCTCGCTGCGCGTCCAGCGCCGGAAGAGGGCGCGGCTGTTCGCGGGATGATACGGAAGGACGTCGGAGTACCCGGGGATGATGACTTGCACGACGGGGAAGCCGATCTGCGGCTCGGTGAGATCGAGAACGATGTAGTCTTTGCCGAGCGCCTCGCAGATTGAGCGGGCGTGCGCGATGTCGTCGAGGCAATCGCGGTACTGCGGCCCGGGATCGAACGGAACGATCTCGCCCTGGAGGAGAAAATCGGCGCGGCGATACGGAACGAAGCCGAACATGAATGCGGAAAGAAAATTGTCGCATTCGTCGTCCTGCGTGCGGATTTGCCGGAAGTCATGGTCGAGCAGTTTGGCGAGCTGTTCCTCGCGATCGGGCGCGGAGGAGTCGATGAACTCGTGCGCGCGCCGGCCTTGTGTGAACTCGGTGAACGTGCGGATGAGCGCTTCCTCACGATCGAACGACGCTCCGACTTTGAAGAAATGATGAAACTGGAAATCGTCGGGTATATTCCGGTCACGGAAATAGGCGCCGACACACGGCAGCACGCCGCCAAACGAAAGGTCCTTGAGGATAACATCGATGCCTTTGCCGCGGACGAAATCAATCTGCGCGCGGATGAGCGGATGGCGGATTGTTTCGATGTCGATGGTTGGCACGACCAGTTTGTTCCGTAGAACGGTGATGTGCGCGCGGCGTTCGAAGATTTCGTTCGTCGCATGCACGATCGCTTCTTCGAGAAAGTTGCCCGTCGCCTTGCCGCTCGGGCCGCTGATCGTCCGCACGTATTCGATCGGCACTTTGAGCCAGCGCTCGTCGCGGAGCGAGAAGGCGTCCACCCAATGCCACGCCTCATCGAGCGCACGGAGTTGCTCGATCACGGGTCGTGTCGCCGTGGCGATGTGGCTGACAAGATCCTCGATCGGCAATGCATTCGGCACGTTGCGTTGGTGGGCTCCGACGTAGCCGGGCAGATCACCGATCTCGCGCGCGGTGAGCCATTCGGCGCCTTCGGCGAACGCCCCAGCGCGGCTGAACTCCGGGGTCGTCCCTTTTCCCATGGAGCGAAAGTCGAGGCCTTCGATGAACATCGCCGCCCAGTGGAAATGCTCGGCGACGTTTTCCTCGTGAAGCCAGTAATCGTGTCGCCCGCGGATGATCGGCTCGAGCCGCGCGATGGTTTCCGCCGGCTCAATGCAGCGGTCGTGGGCGATCTTGATGCGCGATTCGAGTCTCATCGGGAAAGACTGCGGTGGATGGCATCGGCGGCGGCGACGCCTTCGGCTACGCATTGCCCGACCGAGGCACCGCCATTCACCAGCCCGCCGGCTGCAAAAACGCGCTCCATGCTTGTGCGGTGTTCGGTGTCAACGAGCACGCGCCCATCCGGCGCGAGTTGCAGTTCCGCGAGCGCGGCACGGACAGAGTCGGCGACCTGCAGTTCCATCGCCTGGATGATCAGGTCGGCGGCAAGCGCGCTCTCGACGCCGAGTTGCGCATGGCGGATGCGGACGCCGCAGGCGCGCCCGTTCGCGTCCAGCTCGAAGCCGCGCGGCTGCCAGTTCATCATGGCGTGAACACCCGGCGTCGCAAACCAGCTCTCCGGCATGTGCCAGTGCATCGCCGACCGCGGGCCGCCGAACACGATGAAGATTTCCTTCGAGCCGCGACTCTGCACCGTGCGCGCGGCGTCCATCGCGCTGTCGCCACCGGCGAGGATCGCGACGCGCTCGGGAACGGTATAGGTCGCGTCGCGCCTGGCGGATTCGAGGAAGCTGAGTCCATCCACAACTCCGGGAGTTTCGCCAAGCGAGCGCTCCTGCCACACACCCACCGCGACAAGCACCGCGTCGGAATCAGCACGGAGCCGATCCAGCGAGAGTTCCTTCCCGAGCGTTGCATTGAAGTGGAGCTCCAACCGGCGCGCTGCGATTGCCGGGGCGAGTGCCGCGTCAACCTCGGCTCGGAGGTCCGGCATCCGGCTCGAAGGAATCACGCGTGCCGGCGTTCCGCCGAGGCGATCCGACGAATCGAACAGCGCGACGTTGTGACCGAATTCGACCAGTCGAATTGCTGCCGCGAGTCCGGCGGGACCGGCACCGACGATGCCGATGCTTTTTCCCGTCGTGCGTTCGGGAATGCGCATGCCGGTTTCGCGACGTTCGCGGGCGCGCCAACTGATCGCGTATTGCAGATCGAGGATCGGAACGGGCGTGCCGGTGAGCGCCGTTTCGATGCAGGCACCCTCGCTTTGCAGCCATCCCGGCGAGAGCTGGGACGTAAGCTCGGGCAACGGATCACTGGCGCGGATCAAATCATAAGCGGCGCGCTCATCGCCGCGCAGGTACGCAGCGATAAACGCGGGAATGTCAGTATGCGTCGGATTCGCGGCAATGCACGGTGCAGCTTCGCACTGATGGCAGCGCTGCGCGCCGGCGAGCAGTTGATCGGCGTCAAAGCGGCGCATCTGGCGATAGACGCCGCCGTACGTTGCGCTGTCGCGAATCACGCAGCCGACGGGCTCGCGTTCGCGCCGCAGGGCGGAGCAGGCAAAGCAAACGATACAGCTCGCGCCCGGCTCCATCTTTCCACGAGTGAGCACGTGCTTTGGCGCGTCGGGATAAGCCAGTGCGCCACGACCGAGGCCGGCGAAGTCGATTGCGCCACCCTCGATCGCGGCCGCCGCGACTTGCGGGAAGAAAGCGCGCAGCCAACTGAAACCGCTCCCGATAATCGCCAGGCCGGGCGCGGCTTCACGCAATGCGCGAGCGATGTGCAGTTGGCGATCGAGGGTCGTCAGCGGGTGTTCATCCGCAAGCTCGGAATTCGCGCGCGGCGTGAATGGGCGCTCGGAAGTTCGTCCGCGAAGATTTGGGCTCGCGGCGGTGACGTTGAGCAGGGTGACGCCTGCGCTTTGCAGCAGCTGCGCGAGTTGAACCGGTTCTGCGAGATCCGGTTTGCGGTAATCGGAGGCGGAGACACCAAAGCCGTCACGCGCCGCGTCAAAGGCGGAGAGACGCACGGCAAGAAGCAGCTCGGGATTTTCGGCGCGAATACCAGCGAGCGTTTCGAGGAGGAACCGGCTGCGATCCTCAATGGAGCCGAGGCTGCGCGATCGGAGCAGGCTGCCGGCGAGTGTGCGATGGCACGCACGGATGTCCACGCCGTCGAACCCTGCGCGCGTGGCGAGCCCGGCGGCGCGGATGAGTTCGTCTCGCGAGCGAGCGGGCTCTTCGTCCGGCGCGGATGCGAGTTGCAGGACGATCACCGGATTCTCCGATGCGGCGGCGCGCGTCGTCTCCAGCATCGCGCGGAACCCGTCGAGTGTTCCGTCGTTCAGTCGCAAGCGATTTGCATCACCGCCAGCGCCGGCGGTCGTGGACTCGACCCAGATCAGCCCAAATCCGCCCGCGGCGTAACGCTGGTAGCGGCGGTGCGTGAGTTTGCCCGGTGCGCCATCGGGCGTGCAGTCGCAGCCTGTGATGGGCTGCGCGCAGAAGCGATTCGGGATTCGCTTCTCGCCGACGTCCAACGGTCGCGAGAGAGGGCTGACATTTTCCCCGACGGGAATCGCAAGACCCAGCCGAGCGATCTCGGCGCGCAATGCGTCGAGCGTGTGCAGGTAGAAAGGTTGGTAGTCCGGGATCTCCACGTCACTGCGGTCTTGCGCGCGGCTTGCCGACACAGGCCAGATACAGCGCGAATTCGTCCTTCCCGTCGGCGCCGATGAGTTCGTCCACCCGCGGCTGATGATAAGCCATCACGCCGCATGTGCCGGCACCGATGGACTCGGTGGCGAGGTAAAGGTTTTCGCAAACATGTCCGGCTTCGATCGCGATCATCCGGTGCGAAATGTAGGCGTATTTCCATTCGGTGCGATATGGAATGGCACTCCAAATAAACACAACCGCAGCTTCACCAATGAACGGCTCGCCGTAGCAAGCGGTTTGCAGCTTGGCGGGAAGGGCGCTGGCTTCGCGGACGACGATGAGTTCATGCTCGTTCGGGCGGTAACGATAAAGGCCCGGCGCGAGGCCGGCTACGCGGTTCACGGCGATGTAAGTCTCCAGCGGGTAGCGCGCACCCGCGGAAGGTGCGGCGCGAAATTGCTGCACGATCCTGCCGTTATCGTCGCGCTGAATCGCAGTGATGCCCTGCGTCGCCCAGAGCAGGAAGCTCAGCTCTTCGCGGCTGAGAGGCGCGTCCGAGAATTCGCGGACGCTGCGACGCGCGGCGATGGCGTCGCGCACCGGCATCGCACCGAGGCTGAGCTTTGCAGGCGGAACGAGCGCGATGTGTTTCGCATCGCCCGGAACCGGCTTTTCGGCTGGAGGCTCGGGCCGTTGCTGGCTGCGATCGCTGTCGGCGCGCCAGTCGCCGGCGTGGCCTTTCAAGATCACGCGAAGCTGCTCGATCGGGATTTCGTTGAGTTCACGGATGCGCCCGGGTGCCGGTGCCGCAGTCGGGCGCTTGCAAGCGGTGAACGCAGTGACGAGGACCGCCGCGCAAACGAGGGCGCGTCGATCAGAAAGCGCCATTGAGCGCCTTGTAGTATTCCGAGACCTTGTCGCGATATTGCGGCGGCGCCATGTCGGGGCCGCTCTCGACCACGTTGTCCAGCGGACCCGCCGAGCCCTTCGCATCCATCGCGCCGGAGGGGCCGGCTTCGAGTTGAGCCTGCGCGCGCGTCAGCGACGACGCGGCCATTTTACGGAACTCGCGCATCTGATCGATGTTCCCCTTCGCGATGGCGTCGCCGGATTGCCGCAACGCGTGCGCGGCGTCCTTCAGTGAATCGACGCGCACATTTTTCATCGAGGCCTTTGCGTAAATCGCGTCCGCTTTCTTCGCCATCAGCGCCGCCATGCCCTGCCACGATCCGGCTTCCTTGGAATCAAGGCGCTCGGCGCCGCCGCTCATGCCGCGATCGTCGGCTTTGCCGGTCGCGAGCTTGCCGCCGCCCGTCGCTTTCGTGTCGGCTTCGCCCTTGAGATCCACCTTGCCGCTTTGAGTCGGTTCCTCGGTGCGGCGCGCTTCGATGTTCTTGTCACCCTCGCCGATGGTGCCGCTGCCGGAGGCGGTTTCGCCGGTGGACATGCCCTGGCGGCCAATGTTCGAGCGGCCGTCCTGTTCCTTGTGGTCGGGTCGCTGGTTGCCGGATTTCCCCTGCGCGCCAAACGATGAACTGTCGCCCTCCATCACTTCCCAACCGGAAGGAAAGTCGGACCACGCGTGGTTGGTCGCGCTGTCGTCCGCCTCATCGGCCATCTTCTTATTCTCTTCCATCAAGTCGCCGATCAGGTCCTGCGCGGCGGCGGCCAGCTCGGCGAGCGCAATCCCGGACTCGGGCATCTCGGCCTTGTCGTGCGCTTCCGTGGTCACCTTGTTCTCGTCGGGCTTTTCACCGAGCCACATTTCCACAGCATCGAGCCGCTTCTGCGCCTCGCCCATTTGCGCGAGCAATTCGTCTTCTTTCGCAAAACCGAAGTCAGTTATCTTGCTTGCGTCATCTTTTTCGGAGCCGGCCTTTTGCTCAATCTCTTGAAACACGGAGAACACGTCCTCGACAAGGTCATTCGCGACGTTCAGATCGGTGAAAATGTGGAGATCGGTTGGCACCTCGAGCATCGCTTCCTTCGTGTTCTTGAGCATCTCCTTGTATTCCTCCTCCATCTGATCCGTGGCCTCGTCGTTCTTGTTTTTCTGACCGCGCACCTGCTCCATCGCCGCGGCCGCTTTCTTTTGCAGCTCGGCGATTTTCGCGATCTTTTCCTTCGCCTGATTGACCGCATCGAGCATCGCGTTGCGCTTCTCACCTTCCTCCTTGAGCTGGATTTGATCGAGCATCGCCTGGAGGGACTTCAAGCCGGTGAGCGACCTGGTTTGAAGCGGGATCGCTTCGCCCGCTTTGTTCTGATCAAGGCGCTCCGCGGCGACGATCATGTCGTTGCGAATTTTCAACTCCGTGGCCCGGGCGCTGATCTTGTTGATCGTGTCGGCGAGGGCCGCGTCGTTCTGCCCGACCTGCGCAGCCTCATCTTTGCAAGCACCGAGAAACGCGGTCATGTCTCCGCCGACCTTGTCCTGGAGATCGACGAGAGGGCGGCCGACCTTTGCGCTGCCGTCCGCAAAGGGACGCGTCTGATCCAGCGCGGCGTTTTGGTCCCGGACAAGCGATTCGAGCATCGCGGCCAGTCCGGCGACGCGTCGATCGACCTGCGCCTGGCCGGCGGCACTCATCGCGAAGGAAAGCTGGCGCAGGATCTTGGTCTCGAGCGTCAGCGCCTCGCGCGCGAGTCCGTCCTTGCGCGCGGCCTCGGCGCCGGGAATCGATCTCAGGGCGTCGGTCGCGAGGACCATCTCATTCGCGTAGAGTTTCTGCGCCGCGCCTGTGAGACCGCCGAGCGGCTTGAGCGGATTGGCGAGGAGTTCGCGCGTGATTTTTCTGATCTCCTCCTGGCGCGTGGCCGCCTCTTTCCACTGCGCTTCGATGGTCTCCTTGAGCGCGCGCTGAAACCGCTCGGTGTCCACAATATTGCGCTTCTGTAATTCGATCACACGCTGGAGGTTTGCCATGGCGGATTGCTCGAGTTCGCTACGTTGCTTTGCCGAATCGCCGCGGCCCGGAACGGTAAACAGGATCGTCGAGGAAACTGCTTCGTTGGCGTGCCCGGGGCGATTGTCGCGGGCGACGATCCGATACGCGATGTCACGGCCCTGCGCCGGCGCGGTTTCGCTTTTCCAGACTTGGGAGAACGTCGCGCCGGTCAAAGACTTCCACGTTTTCATCACCGTGCCGCGGGTGTCCTTCGCCTCGTCGGGTTGGATTTCCTCGATCAGGATTTCAGAAAGACCGAAGTCGTCCGAAATGCGGAAGTCGATCTGCGGACGCTCCCCCGGTGGCAAGGTGGCGCGGCCACCCGGCGCGAGGACTTCGATCGCCGGCGCCTTGTCGGGTTCGAGTGTGAACGGAATCTCCTCGTCGATCCTGGCGCCGAAAGTATCCGCCGCCTTGAAGCGCAACGAGGTGCCGGAATTCAACGTCACGCGGCCGATCCAGACGTTCGGCCTGGTGCCGGGTGTGAAGCGCACCGCCTCCCCGCCACCGCCCGTGAGCTGCACGGATTCGAGCGTGGTGTTGGCAGTCGCGGCAATGCGCAGCTCCGACCCGGCGGGCACGACGATGCGGCCTTTCCGGACATCCAGCGGACGGGTCGGCAAATGGGTGTAGGCCGGCGGCGCGAGCACGGCCTCGATTCCCGTGAACGCAGGCGGCGGGCGCGTCGCGATGGTGAACCACCCGGAATTCGGCGCGTCGCCCGCAAGAAAGCGGTAGCGAAAACCAGTCGTCACTTTCGCAAGCTGATGCGTAAACGCCTGCTCGTTGCCGCCCCCAATCTTCCCAAGAACAAAGATGCTCTTTGCCGCATCGTCCGGCTTGATCTCGACGCGCACCTCGTGGCCGTCGAAGCCTTTCACATTGCAACTCAGCGCCACCGGCCCGCCTTGCAGCACGGACGCGTTTCCGGGCGTCACGCTGATGATTTTCGTCAGGCTCGCCGGCTCGACGTTCGAGAACGGATTGACGGTCCGCCAGACTGCCACCGCCCACGCGCGGCCGAAGAAGAGCGCCGGAATGAGAAGCACAGCGGCCACGATGCTGAGCGCGATTCGGCTGCGGCGATGGGCGGTGCGGTCGCGCATCTGCTGGAAGTCGAGCCCCTGCCACTGCGGCACACCGGCCCGGACGTAGGCCTCCTTGAAAGGATCGTGATCCGGGCTGCGCGCGAGCTGCAGGTAATTGATGAGATGGTTGTCGAGTTGCGGGAAGGTTTTTTCGATCGTCGCAGCCACGCCGTCCGGCGTGAAACGCTGCTGCAGCGTGGACCAGACAAGCCAGAGCGTGCCTGCCCCCATCGTGAGCAGCACGCTCCAGGTCGCCAGGCGGCCCGGGCGATCGATTCCCAGCCACAAATCCAGAAGCCCCAGCAGGCAAATCCAGCCAATCATGGCCGAGAGTCCCCAGGTGAGCTTCAACTCCGCGCGCCAGCGAAGGAGAGTGCGGCCGATCCTTTCGAGTTGTTCGAGGAAGTTGGATGGCATAAGAGGGGACTGGCGTCGTGACGCTTAGAACTTCATGTTCTGGTCCGCGACTTTGGTCACGGTCACGTCGTCCACGAAACCGGATTTCACGAACCAGATGTACACAGTGAGATAACGCACGTCTTTCAGGTGCTCGATCGCTGTCGGCGAAAGTTTGGTGACACCGGGCAGCTCGATCTTCTCCTGTTTCCAGCCAGCAGCGTTACCGGTCGCGGCCTTGCTTTGGTAAATCATCCGCAACTCGCCGAGTTCCGGATTTTCGTGCGGATGAACGCCGGGCGCCCAGCGGTATCCGGCGAAGTAAATGCGATAGTCGCCGCCCTTCACATCGAGAGTGCAGGTGTAGCGGAAGCCCGGCTCGAACGGGAATGCGCGGCACTCCATCTTCACGCCCTGGCTGCCGGGCGAGTTCATCTTCACCACGCTTCGGCGCGAGCCGTCGGTCACCACCGAGACCTGCTGTTTGTTGCCGATGTAGAATGAATTTCCCGACCATTCGTAATCGGTGATCCACCCTTTGAGAGGGTCGCCCGGATTTTCGAACTTCCCATTTTCGATCAGCGACTGCCCGGTTGCGAACGGCGCGGCAGAAAGCACAGCCGCAATTAGAACGAGAGTGTTAAAGAAACGACGCATGGTTGCCTCGGATGAGTTTTAACGAACTTACGGAAATAATCACGGCATGTCTCGAAATTTTCGCAGTCCCCAGGAGCCGGCCAGCATGGTCATCAGCACGAGGAGGGCCGGCCATTCGCGCCAGAGCGTGCGGTACTCGGCGAACTTTTCCTCGGTGGCTTTGAGTTTGAGCGATGCGAGGCCGTCGTTCAGTGCATCGACGTTTTCAAAAAACTGGCCGCCGCTGGCCTTCGCGATCGCTTCCAGAGCATCGACTTTCTGAGGGCGCGGCACGGTCTCGGGCGAGTAAGCCTTTACGAAAAGCGTGAACGGCTCACTCGTCACCGTGGCACCCTTGACCTTCGCCGTCGCGACAACCTTGTGCGGCCCGGCGGCCTCGGCCGGGAACGTAAAGCCGTAGCCGGGAAACGTCTTGCCGGAGGGCGCCGTGACCTGCTGCGGCGCCATGCGGTAGGGAACCTCGCGGCCATCGGGCGTCGTGATTTTTGCCTCGATCGAATCGACCGGAGGCGGATCCTCGCCGCCGAGACGCGCGTGCAACTCGACCGCTTCGCCGAAAAACACCCGGTCGCGATCGGCGAACAGTTCGAGCCGCAGCTTGTCGAGCGACTCCTCGCGCGGGAGCAGCCAGGAGATGAGCTGCGTCCAGAACCGCTCGTAAGGTTTCATCTTTCCCGCCTCCGGTCCGAGCTGCCAGCGCCAGAGCGAGTCGGTGAGAAGGGCCGTGACTTTTCCCTGTCCGTAGCGCTGCGTGACGACGAGCGGTTCGGAGCCCTGGGGTGTCTCCACCGTGACGAGCACCTGCGCGCCGGGCGAAAGCGTGGCCCCGGTGAACACGGAGAGCACCGGCGGGATGACCCGCCAGAGCGCGGCATCGCCGGCAAAGGCCGGGTGGCTCCGGGCCGCTTCGGTGAGCTTGACCGGGAACGCCTTGTCGCTTTCGAGCGGTTTCAACCCGGCGGTGCGCACGGGCAGCGTTTTGCCGAGCTCGGTGCCGGCGAGGCCACCGGCGGCCCATGCCTTGCTCCCGCCGAGCAGGACGAGGCTGCCGCCGTCCTCGACGAATTTCACGAGGTTCTTCGCGCGCTGATCGCCGAGTTCCTTCGCATCGAGATTGCCCAGCATCACGATCTTGAAAAATGCGAGCTGCTGCGGCGACATGTCGGGTGTCGCATTGCCGACCGGTGTACCGCCCACGGGCTTGCCGTCGGGGCCGGTGAAGAAAATGATCGGCGAGACCTGCTGCTCGCCCAGCAACGTGCGGCGCAGGAACTTGTATTCCCAGCGCGGGATGCCCTCGACGTAAAGCAGGCGGTTGCGCGCGTCGCTCACCTCGACATTGAGCTGATACTCGTTGTCGTCCTTGTTCTTTTCGCCCGGGAGCGGCGGCACGAAAACGCGATAACTGCTGACGCCGACCTTCGGGTGCTCGAACTCGAACACCAGCTCCCGCTCGCCGCCTTCGTCGGGAATCGGCGTCGGTTTCTCGGCGCGGAGCTGGCCGTTCTCAAAGATCTGCACCGTCACGGGCGCGCCGCGAGTGCCCTGACCGGAGATCTTCACCTTGAATTCCGACTTCCATCCGACCGTGACGCGCCGCGCAGTCGTCACCGCATCAATGCGCAGGTCGGGCTCCTGCTGCCAGCCGCCGGGCGGTTCGAGGCGCAGGGAATAAATCGGGAACGACCTCTCCGCGCCGGCCCAGTCGTCGAGCGCTTCGCGGGTGTCCACGCCATCGCTGAGCAGGAGCATTCCCGCGACGTTCAACCCGGCGTTGCGATCGGCGATTTTCTTGAGCGCATCCCGCAGCCCGGTGCCGTTCCCCTCCGGTTTCAGATCGCCGACTTTCGAGACTGGCACCGCCTCGCTGATTTCGGAGGAAAACGGAACGATCTCGACCTGGCACTCGCCGCTCATGTTTTGCAGCCACTCGCGCTTGAGCGCCTCCTGCGCGGTGGTCCAGCGGCCCGGCACGTCCGGCGACGGGCTCAGCGTCATGCTGCGCGAAGTATCGACTGCGATGATGAAACGCGGCTTGAGCAGTTGCGTGACGGCGTTCTTGTAACCCGGAAGCAGCAGGCACCAGCCGACGCCGAGGACGCTCAGCAGGTAGAGAAAAAACAGAAGGAGATTCGACCATTTTCGCGGCAGACAAAACCATGCCGTCACCGCGCCGAGCACGATGCCCACCGCGCAGGAAAGGATGATCGCCCAGGCCGGAAATGTGTGCTCGTAAATGATCATGCCTCGACAAGGGCGGGCGGCGGCGCGGATTTCGTGACGTGTCCGGCGGTGTCCACGGTGACCTTGCCGGTGTGCTTCGCCGCGCGCAGCAATTTGTTCGCGTAGCTGAATTCAATCACGATCAGAGCCAGCGCGATCCAGAGCAGATGCTCGCCGTAAGTGCGTCCGACGCGATGCTCCTGGATCAGCCGCTTCAGTCCCTCAAGGTCCGTGGCCACGAGCGCGTTCTCGACGCCCAGGCGCCTGGCAATCTCCGGCCCGGGGATCGGCGTGAGGTTGGATTCGTTGCGGACGAGATTCACCGCGAGACCGGGCTTCGGCTCCGGCTGCTCGCTCGTGGCCATCGTGTAAATGCCCGGCTCGGTGAGATTTTCCGCGATCAGCACGTTGCGTCCTTGCACGACCGAATTGCGAATCGAGACCGGCGTTCCATCCGGTCGCGTGAGCGTGGGCGTGCCCTTGAGGTTTGGAAAACGTTCGCTCAGCGAGAGCGCATCCGTCGCCCAGACGAAGGGCGCTTTTGACCCGAGGCTGCCGCCGTAATCCGCGCACTGCATGATGAGCGGCAGGTAAAAGGGCGAGAGCGGGAAGTCGCTCCACGTGCGATCGGCGGCCACGGCGAACATCAGCACGCGCCCTTCGCCGAAAGGCCTGTCGAGCAGGAACGGCTGGTCGGCCCCCATCGAGACGAGCCGCTCCGACATCGCATGGAGGTCCTTCCACGCAAGCCTGCGGCGGATTGCGAGCGCAGGAACGGCGATGCTTTCGCGCAGGGGCTGCACGAGCGGATGCTGCGGTTTGTCCCAGGTGAGCGTGCGGTTCTGCTGCGCGAGCGGCAGGTCCTCGACTGCGGTCGGGATGCCCGGCAGACACGTCCACGCTTTGTAGGCGTCGGCCGTGGCTTTCATGCCCGGGAAGATCACAAGCAGCCCGCCGGCCTTCACGTAATCCTCCAGCGCCGTCATCGCCTGGCCAGGAATCGGAAGCGCGTTGCAGAGAATGACGCACCCGAAGCCCGGGAGCCGCTGCCCGGTGATCTGCTCCGGCGTAATCGTCGTCAGCGCGGCTGCACGGCCAAACCCGGTGCGCAGCGCCGTGCGGATGAACAGTGTGTCATCCGGGCTGCCAACAATCAGCGACGGCAACTGGTCCTGCACGCGGATGAGAAAGTGAAACGTGTCGTCGATCGGCAGGTTGTCCTCGGGTGTCTGGATGCGTCCGACATGCATGCCGACATCGAGTGGCGGGATTGTGAACACTGGCGCGGCGGAGTCGGGATCGCCTGCCTTTACCGAGCGCCGGCCGGCTTCCCTGTCATCTATGAAAAGCGTCGCCGTCGTGTCCGCCGGCTGGCCCGACCGACTGAGCGCGGCGGTGATTTTGATGTCCGCGCCTTTGCGGATGACGGGCGGCACCAGTTCTGCGGAAACGACGGAGACGTTTTCCGGATTCGTCACCCCGAGCAGCGCGACAAACACGCCGGTCTGCTTGTCAATTTCGTCCGGGTTCCACGCAGCCGCTGCGGCTTCCGCGGCCGTGCCGGGAGCCGGAGTAGCCGGCGCGTTTTTCTCGCCCGCGAAGCTCTGCCACGGCAGCGACTGGTTGTCGGTGATGATGTGAATCTCCCGCTCGCGCCGGCCCTCAGCCTTGTGCAGCGCCTTGTTGGCGGCACTAACCGCCGGGGCGAGTCGCGAGGACGTGTTGCCGGGTTGAAGTGTTTTCAATCGGCTGATGCCATCCTGTTTGTTGCCGACCGGCTCGGCGATGAGCGGTTCGGGTTGTTCGCGGGCGAGAAAAATGCAGAAGCGATCCTTGTCGCTCAACCCCTCGATGATCGCGCGCGCGGCGTCGAGGGACTGGTCCCAAACCGTGCTGCGACCGGTGCGGTAATTCGTGCTGTAAGAAGCATCTATGACGATCGCCACATCGCGCGGCGCATCGCCGAGCCAGCCAAGGCCGCTGCTGCGAATCATCGGCATCGAGAACGCAAGACCGAGCAGCAGCATGATCAGCGTGCGCAGCAGCCAGAGCAGAAAGTTTTCGAGCCGGATGCGCCGCGACGAATGCTTCTCGGCGAGCTTGAGGAACCGCAGCGTGGGGAAGGGGAGCTGCACCTTCCGCTTGTTCTGCATGAGGTGCAGCACCAGAGGGATGGCCGCGCCGACACCCGCGAAGATGAGGAAAAAAGGCGAGAGAAACATCGCGCCGGTCTATTTGGAAAGCCGCCGCCGCTCCTCGAGGTAGGCGCGCACGAACGTATCGACCGGCTGATTGGTCGGCACGAGGCGGTAGTCGATGTTCAGACCGGCGCAGGCTTTCCGGTATTGATCGAGGAATTCGCCAAAGATCCTGCGGTATTCGTCCGCCAGGCCACGAGGATTCACCGTGAGCCGCTCGCCGGTTTCGAGGTCGCGCAACTCGCAGGCCTTTTTGAAAGTGATGTCGATCTCGGCCGGATCGAGGACTTGCAGAACGACCACGTCGTGCCGCTGCTTGCGGAGATGCGCGAGCGCGACGTTCACCGCTGCCTCATCGACGAGCAGGTCGGAGATCACAACAATGAGCGCACGCCGCCGCACGCTGCCGGCGATCTCGTGCAGCGCATCGGCGATTCCCGATTTCGATGCCGGCGGGTTCGATTGAATGTGCTTCAGCATGTTGTTGAGATGCTGAAAGGAGTTCGATGCGTCCATACGAACATCGACTTTATCGGCGGCCAGGAACAGCCCGACCGAGTCACGCGACTTCACGATGACGTAGCCGAGCGCGGCGAGAAGACGACAGGCGTAATGGAACTTCGTCGGGCCGCCGCCCGAGCTGTAGTTCATCGACGCACTGCGATCGAGGGCGAAGTAAACGCGCAGGTTCGTCTCATCTTCGTAGCGTTTGATGAAATACTTGTCGGTCCGCGCGAACACGCGCCAGTCGATGTGCTTCGTCTCGTCGCCGATGCCGTAGCTTTTGTGATCGGCAAACTCCGAACTCGGGCCGCGCAAAGGGCTGCGGTGCGCGCCGGCGAGGTTGCCCTCGACCGTGTATCGCGAGAGCAGGACGAGACGGCCAAGCTTGTGCATCTCGTCAGGATTCAGGAACGCGGCGATGCCTTCTTTCTCGTGCTCCTTCGCCACCTTGGCCACTCTTGGCAGATCGATCGAGGACATCAGGGGCGCGGGAAAACTTTCCAGTGTGCGTAGTCGCAGACGACGATGATCTGCGATCCGACGAAAGCCAAATACAGGTCGCCCGAAGCCTGGCCGACGCCGATCGCAGCGGAGCCTTTGCGGGGAATGTTGAAGGTGACGGCAACCGCGTTGCCTGGGGCCGCGACGATCTGAACGGGAGTTGCCGTGATGCGGGAAGCGTAGGGCGCGTTGAGCGCCTGCTTCAGGTCGGAGAAATCGCCGAGCGCGGAGCTTTGCAGCGAGTATTTCTGGTCGGGAAAGCCGCGCAATTTCGTGAAGCCGGTCAGTTGATAGACCCAGGGTTTTCCGAAGCGGTCATTGAGCGGCTGGCGGGCGTCGGCGGAAATTTTCGGGCTCGCGACGAGCTGGTCGAGGGATTTGGGGTAGGCGACTTCCTTGCGGTAATAAAGCTGCAAAGCGGCGGCGACTTTTTCCCGGTCAAAGCGCGTGAGCCAGCCCAGCGCGATGCGGCGCAAGCCTTCGCCTGTCGGGCCGGCGGGCGAGTTGACGTAAGGCTGCATGAGCTGCAGCGCCTCGTCGTCGCGCCCGGCTCGAAAGTCGTGCCACGCTTCAATTCCGCGCGCAACGGGCACCAGCGGGTCGCTCACATTCGCGGTTGCGAAATCCCTGCACGCCTTGATTGCCGCGTCGTGATTGTCGGGCGCGGCAACGTGCTGTTTCCAAATTTCGAGCAGCGCGGCTTCGTTGGCCCCGCGCGCCGTTGCGCAGAGAGTGAGCACCAGCAGAGTTATGACTCGGACGCCGTTCACGGCTTCGATCCCGCTGCCGCCCGCTGCTGCTTGCGTTTCGCGATCTCCGTTTCAAGAAACTCGCACCACGCTTTCGGCCCGCCCGCGGCCAGCACGCTGTCGCGTTGCTGCAGCAGGTCGCGGTCGCGCGCTTCGAGGTGGATCGGACGAGGCCCCTCGGTGTAGCTGTAAAAGGTCGCGCCGGGGTTCACTTCGGAGAGCAGTTCCTTGCCTGCCTTCGGGGTGAGCCGGTCCTTGTGCCGGACGATCGTGTTCTCGAGCAGGATCGCGTTGGTCGCGGGATCAAGCCCCGCCACCTTGCCGGTGACCGCGATTGCGTTGCCGACTTTTGACACCGGCTCCTCGCGCAAAAGCGAGAGCGACACGGGCATCGTGACCGTGAACTTCACATCGAGATACGAAGCCGGTTCAAATGCCGAGATTCGCACGCCCGTGCGACCTCCTTCGGTGACCTCCTGCATTTCCATGATCTGAAGATACCGGAAGAAATGCGGACGGCCCTGCGCGTCATCGAGCAACGCTTTTTTCGCCTGCGGTTTTTTCGCTTCGACAAGCGCAAGGGCGAGGTCGTTGCCATTCGAGGTATCGGCCTGGGCGTGGAGCACGAAGGCAAGCGCCAGGGCGGCGGAGAGAAATGTCTTCATCAATGCGTGACAGAATACATCAGGATGTTCTGGCCGAGCTGCGTGGCGCTGACATCGTTGAGCCCGCGCGCATACGGCGATTGCGACATCTCCCAGCCGCCCGCAAGTCCGAACGGGCTGTAGATGACGCTATAGTTTCCCGCGATCTCGATGCCGAGCAGCATCGGCTCCGCGCGCGCCTGGCCGCTCTCCTGCATGAGCGCCGGCGTGACCCCGACCGCCGTGATGTTGTTCGGCTCCTTGAAGATGCCGGCGGTGAGTGGAATGCGCGTGAGTTGTTTGTCCGGCAGCACGGCGCGCAACATCTGCCGAAATGCCAGATCGAACCCTTTGCGCCCGCAGCAGGCTTCGCCAAAAAGCATTCCGCCGTTTTCGAGGTAACGCTTGAGCGCGGCTTTTTCGGCGTCGCTCAACTCGAAGTATTCGTGGCCGGTCATGTAGATCACTGGCGAGTTGAAGATTGCCGGATCGGTGAGGCGCAGCTCTTTCAACCCGAACTTCACCGGGATGCCGGTGCGCGCGTTGAATGTCTGCATCATCACCGACAGTCCCGCGTGGCGCGTCTTCCACACGCCGTCGTACACGACCTGCGCGAGCGAGACCGTGTCCGAATACGACTGCAGCTTGTCCACGAATTTCATCGCCTGCGCCGCGTTCTTCGCCCAGGCGCGCATCGCCGAGGCGTAGTTGAGAATGTTTACGCCGAGTTTGAAGGCCGACTCCGGCTTGTAGGCCTGCCACTCGTCTTTCACCTCGCCCTGCCAGCCCACGGCCATGCACCAGCGCGAGACGAGTACGACGACCCGGCAGTTGATCTCGATGGCGTCGAACCACGGCTCGTCGCCGCGAAAGCCCGATGCGCGCACAGAGGGTGTGTATTCCACGCGATCGACGTCGTAGTAGGAGTGGAAGATCGGATGATCCGATGCGATGCGCTGGAGCGGCTGCTCCGGAAAGATCTGTTTCAGTTCGCGCACAACCGAGTTGTAGAAAGGCGCCGAGCCAAGGCCGGTGTTGTAGATGATCATGCCGCCCGCGAGCAGATACTCGCGCAGCTTCTGCCGCTCGGCCGGGCTGTAGCGGAAATTGTAATGCCCGCTGCGATAGAGTACCGGGTTCTTCTCCGGATCGGTGCTGATCTCGGCTAGCGAGCGAACGTCCATTTGGAAATTGGCGTCCACCTGCTGCTTCATGCTCTTGAGCAGGTTGTTCACGTCGTTCGGCGTGGCGTTCCAGTAGATGTCCGGGCCGTAAAGTTCCTCGCCCGTCTGCGCATGCGCGGGCGCGATCATGGCCAACACGGCCAACGCCCCGGCGACCTGAAGCAACATTCGCATGAAAGGATCAAACACGCTTTTCGGGAGGTTTTGGAAAGAGGGGTTGGCCAAGGAAATTGTTTGCGCTTCTGGCAGGCTGATGCATGATCAGATAAACGAAACTCAGGGAGGATTCAAGCCACCCTTGCGCGTTTCTTTTAAATGAAAAAACACGCTGCCAAACAAGTAATGAGCACCGCGCTGGCCGCCACCCTTTGCGTCGGAACGGTTCTTGCCGGAGATGGGAGTGACGAAAAAGGTTTTGTTCCGCCTCCGCGCGAAATGAAGAAGCCGCCGGCCCCGCCGCGCACGGCATCCTCCTCGGAATCGACTTTGGCATGCTGCTGCTGTCCGGTGACGCCGATGTCGCGGACAGAAGCAAAGAAGCCGCCGGAGCCGCCGGTTCTGATCACGAAGATCAGGGAAGGCCAGTGAGTTTGACCGGCTGTTATTTGCCTTCACGACGCTGATGTGTCGGTAACTTGAGAGCAACTGCTTGCACCGGCCACACTTCATCCTCGGCATTCGACTGCAACCGCTGCTCGCGGGACTTGCGGTCCTGTTCAGTGCCACCCTCGGCGCGTCCGCCGCAACCGAATGGCAGGTCCCGGAGGCGCTGTTGCGCTTCGAGGTCGCGCTTTCCCGCAAACCGACACACACCTCCGCCGGCTACTACGTTCATCTGCCTGATGGCGGCATCCTGCGCGGCGCGCCGCCGTCGCCTATGGTCACGACGGAAGACGGCAAGGTGCTTTCCAGCGCCGTTCTTTGGTTCAACCCGGAGAGCGGTTTCTCGCTGGTTTTTGCCGATCCCGGTTCGTCGGCCAGCTCTGTTTACGTCTATGTCCGCACCGACCGCGCGCCGCAGCTCTGGAAGCCCGCAAGCGGACTGACGCCGAGCGCGCTCCTCTGCGCACATCCCGGACGCGACAGCATTGCCGCCGCACAGAGTCTTGGAAATTTTGGGCGGGTCGATGCGTCGGTGCATGCGATCGCCAAGGCCGGAATCCATCGCGCCCCCCTCAGCATCGGTGGCGATGAAAGCGGACGGCCCCGCCCCGGTTCCTTCTACCTGCTCTCCTATTTGGAAGCGACCGACCCGGGCAAATACTGGGTGGCGCCTTTCATTCGCGACGGCACCGGCGAGGTCTTCATCGATGGAAAAAAGGTCGTCCCAAAAGAACGCTCGAAGCGCTGGGGCGGCGATGGAGACAATGTCGAACTCACGGCCGGACTGCATCGTGTGGAGATTTACCAGACAGCGCCCGGCAGCGGTGCCTACGACGACTCCAAAAAGGAAGGCGGCTTGATGTTCCTGACCTGGCGCGGGCCGAAGGAGAATCTAAAAGGCGTGGAATCGCGCGTGATCGAAGACAGGGAAATCGTCCGCTCCGGTGCCTGCCTGCTGCGCTCGGTGGAATCGCGAGATGGCGCACCGGTCGCCTGCGCGCGGATCGACCCCGGTCTCATTTATTGGTTCGAGAAGGAGGATCCGCTCATCATTTTCAAACTCGAAGCCATCGCGTCGGATTCCCGCG
The DNA here is from genome assembly GCA_963751395.1 of uncultured Verrucomicrobiae bacterium. Taxonomy (GTDB): domain Bacteria; phylum Verrucomicrobiota; class Verrucomicrobiia; order Chthoniobacterales; family Chthoniobacteraceae; genus CAVVUC01. Next base: position 436,431 of record CAVVUC010000004.1, read on the forward strand.
ACACAACCTACACATGGTCGTTCCCGGAAGGCGGCACTCTGGAAGGCCCGAGTGTCCAGTGGCTCTTCCCCGGTTTTCGAGAGTCGCGGGTAAAGCTCACCGCCAAGAATCAAAAGGGCGTTTCCCAGGCCACCGTGCCGCTCTTCGGCTTCAGCACGGAACGGACGAGCCTCGAAAATCCGACGCACCGCGAGGCCTTTCGCATAGTGATCGGAAAGATGCTCGAAGCCTACCCGCTCACGCCCGATCCTTGTGCAAACTGGAGCGAGGCGTATTGGAACAACCTGCTCCGCACGGTCGAGGAAGGCCGGGGTTACGATGTGCTGAACCGGCTTTTCACGGACCGCTTCGAGACGGTGCGGAAGAAACTCGATGTCGGCCAGATCAACGCACTCGAGGATCTCCTGCTCGACGGCATGCAACGCGACCATCCCGCCGACGCGTTGAAGTGGATCGAAAAATTCGCCGCGACGACAACCGACTTCAATCACCGAAACGACCTCAAGCTCCGCAACGCCGAGGTGCTGATGTTTTATCTCGGCGATCGCGATGCCGCGGCGAAGCTCCTGACTCCACTCTCCGCCGGCTCCGGGCCGGCGGGGGATCGCGCCAAGGTCCGGCTGGGCGACCTCGCTTTTCTCGAGGGCGACCTCAACAAAGCCACGAGCATTTACGCCGAAGTGCAAAAAGGCAGCCGCGCCCAGCGCAATGCGCCGCTGTCCGGCCTCGTCACGAACCAGCTTGTCGAGGGCGGCCCGACGCCTGCCGCCGCGACCGACTGGCGCAGTTCGCCGCTTGCGTTGCAGCGCGGCCCGAATCCCGCGAAGACCGGTCCCCTGCAGGAAGTCGCCCTCTCGGAAAACGTCCGCACGCTCACGGATGGCGGCTATCTCCTCGAGGCGCGCCAGGCTTTGTATTCATGGGAATGCACATTTCCGCTGAGCAAAATCAGCGGCGACTTCATCATCCGCGAGTCGGCCCTTTACATGAAATCGGGAGACTGGAAACGCGCCATCCCGATGCTCGAGGCCTATTGCCGTGAGATCGATGCCTCCAGCTTTCTGCCCCAGGCCGCGTCGATGCTGATCGAATGCGTGACTCAGGCAAAGGCACCGCGCGATTCTGTTCGCCCGGTCATTGAGAAGGTAAAAAACCGGTTGAAATATCATCCCGTGGCGGGCGAACTGGACGAGTTCCTCGGCGGCAGGTAAAGGAATTGCCGATGAAGTCTTTCCCTCTTGTATCCGCCCTGCTCGCCTGCGCCATCGCGAGCGTCACGGCTGCCGAGCCGATGGAGCGCACGCGCCTTTACACAGCGCCGGACGCCGCGAGCACCGGCGGATTGAAGGGCCGCATCATCAAGCCAGCCGCGCCGATCGAGCAGATTCTCGCCACGCCGGCTTCGGATCCGGAGAAGGTCTATCAAGGCGAGATCAGCGGTGCAAAGCGCGACGCGTTCGAGTTCAAGGGCCTGCCCATGGACAAATACGACCTCGTCGTTATCTTCGAAAACGACTTCTACGAAGGTCTTCAACTCAGCCGCGAAAAGAGCACGCTCACGGGCGATGACATCAAAAAGATCAACCAGAGCATCGAAAAGTCGGAGCCGTTTTTCCCCAGAAAAACCGTGCATCGTCTGGAAGGCGAAACCGGTCGCGGCAACCCGGCGCGCGCCATTTGCACGTATCTCCGCGACAAACCCTCCGACCTTTTGATGACCACGTACAAAGGAGGATACAGCCGCCCCGATTTCCGCCGCACCTTCAAGCTCGTGATACTCAAGGACGTCGGCCCCGGCTGGCAGGTCACGCGGGCACGCGATCTCTACCCCATCTGGAGCGATCCGAAGCGCCCGATGCCGCATCATCATTTTACCACCCAGCTTTCAAGCATCCGCGTCGCCGATGAAATGAAGGACGCGGGCGATCTCGATCTTAGCCACTGAATCACCAAAACCCCCACCACCATGGCCGAACTTGAATTTCGAGAAGGTCCGCACACCGGACAGCGCCTCACACTCACCCCTCCCACCGTCACCCTCGGGCGCCGGGCGGACATGGACGTCTCGCTTGACGATGGCGCCGTGTCGGGCCGGCACGCGGAGCTGCGTTTTGAAGATGGCGCGTGGCACATCGTGGACCTTGGCAGTTCGAACGGCACGATGCTCAACAAGCGCAAGATCACCTCCGCGGAGCTTTCCGATGGCGACTTGATTCAGATCGGCGCAAGCCATCTCGTTTTCTTGGGCGACGGCGCAATCAGCCGGACTGAAATCCTGGCACCCGGCGGCACCGGACGCGCCGCACCCTCTGAACCCGTCGTTTCCGCGAGCGAGGGCGAACTCAACCTCGTCGAAAAAATGCGGGGCTACACCGAACGCATCCGCAACGAGGTCGGCAAAGTCATCGTCGGCCAGCGCGACGTGCTCGACCAGATCCTCATGTGCATCCTCGCCGACGGCCACGCGCTGCTGGTCGGCCTGCCCGGCATGGCGAAAACGCTCACCGTGCGAACGATCGCCCGCGTGCTGGATCTGCACTTCAAGCGCGTCCAGTTCACGCCCGACCTCATGCCCGGCGACATCATCGGCACCGACGTGCTCGAGACGAACCAGGCAACAGGCGAGAAGGAGTTCCGCTTCATCAAGGGCCCCATCTTTTGCAACCTGCTGCTGGCCGACGAAATCAACCGCACGCCGCCCAAGACGCAGGCCGCGCTCCTCGAGGCGATGCAGGAAAAGATGGTCACCGCCGGCAACACATCCTACACGCTCGACGAGCCGTTCTTCGTCCTCGCCACGCAGAACCCGATCGAGCAGGAAGGCACGTATCCGCTGCCCGAGGCGCAGCTCGACCGGTTCATGTTCAACATCTGGGTGGACTACCCGCTGCCGCACGAGGAGGAGGAAATCCTGCGCGCCACCACCGCCGGGGCGCGCGCCGAAGCCCAACCCGTGCTGACGAAAGAGGAAGTGCTTCAACTCCAGGCCGTCGTGCGCAAAGTGCCGGTCTCCGATCACGTCATCAAATACGTGACCCGTCTCGTCGGCTCGACGCGCCCCGGCAACGCCAACGCGCCGGAAGTCACCAAGACCTACGTCTCGACGGGGGCAGGTCCGCGCGCCGGGCAGTATCTGATCCTCGCCGCGAAAGCCACCGCCATCCTCGAAGGCCGCATCCACGTGAGCTGCGCCGACATCCGCCGGGCCGCGCCGCCCGTGCTGCGGCATCGCATCCTGACAAACTTCGCCGCCGACTCCGAAGGACTCACCCCGCTGGGCATCGTCAAGAAGCTCCTCGAAGTCGTCCCCGAACCCGGCGCCGAAGCCTACGAGCCCGCGCCCGAAAAAGCGCCGCCGAAAAAGCGCTGACAGCACGCATTGATTTGAGCCCTTGCGCAGCCGTGCTCCGGCGAACCGGATGAGCGCATTTCAGTTTGCCGGGGCGCGGACGCGCTGGTGTTGCGCGCATGACACCTCGTCGGCGCTCAGCGCAGGCTCGGACGCCCTTGACCGCAAAGGCTTCTTCGTAACGCTACCAGGCTCCGGCAGTCGCGTGCTCACACATCCAGGTTCCGCACGTTCAGCGCGTTGTCCTCGATGTATTGGCGGCGCGGCTCGACGACGTCGCCCATGAGCCGGGTGAACATCTGGTCGGCTTCCACGGCGTTGTCGTCGTTGAGATCGACCTTGAGCAGCTTCCGTCTTTCCGGGTCCATCGTCGTGCTGAACAGCTCCTTCGCGTTCATTTCGCCGAGGCCCTTGAACCGCTTGATCTGGACGCCGCGCCGGCCGATCTCCTTGATCGTCTCCAGGATTTTCGGCGTCGAAAAAATCGGATGCACCGTGGCCCGCTCGCCTTCGCCCTCGATCAACTCGAAGATCGGTTTGTCGCTGTCGGAGTAGTGCTCGATCTTCAGCCCTTTGCGATTCAACTCCGCGATGAGTTTGTGGACGGAGGTCGATTCGTGCAGTTCGACAAGTCGCGCCCGGCGACGCGGCCCGTCGCTTTTTTTGGGTTTCTCCTTCGGCACATCGGCGGACGGCGTCTCTCCGTTCGCTTCAGGAACCGCCTCATCCTCGAAAAGATTCAGGTCGAGATTTTCCTCATGGAATTTCCGCACTTCGGCTTCGTCGTGGAAATACTTCACCCACTCCTCGTTGCCGTCGCGCACCTTGATGAGGTAGGCGGGCAGCACGGAACTCTTCGGATCGCGCGCCTCGAGATACACCCCGAAATCACCGCCATGTCTGCGGATCGCGTCGCTGTATTTCGCGAGCTTCTCCAGCAGTTCGAGGATGTCCTTGAGCTGCGAGGTCGTCAGTTCCCTGCCGTCGGCGAGGTTCTTCAACTTCACTTCGTCCGCGCCGAGTCCGATCAGGATTTTGTTCAGCGCCACGTCGTCATCGACGTATTCCTCGCGCTTCTTGCGTTTGATTTGATAGAGGGGCGGCTGCGCGATGTAGATTTTTCCGGCGCGCACCAGCTCCGTCATCTGGCGGTAGAAAAACGTGAGCAGCAGAGTGCGGATGTGCGAACCGTCCACGTCGGCGTCGGTCATGATGATGATGCGCCCGTAGCGGAGCTTCTCCATTTTGAACGAGCCCTCGATGTCGCCGCCGCCGATGCCGGTGCCGATCGCGGTGATCATGCGTCTGGATTTCCGTGTTTTGGAGCACCTTGTCCAACCGCGCTTTCTCGACGTTGATGAGCTTGCCGCGGATCGGCAGGATCGCCTGGTAGCGGCGGTCGCGGCCCTGCTTCGCGGAGCCGCCTGCCGAGTCGCCCTCGACGATGTAGAGCTCGGTCAGCTCGGGATCGCGCTCGGAGCAATCCGCCAGTTTGCCGGGCAGTCCGCCGCCGGTGAGCGCGCTCTTGCGCACGGTCTCGCGGGCCTTGCGCGCCGCCTCGCGGGCGCGCGATGCCATCAACGCCTTCTCGATCACCTTCTTCGCGACAGGCGGGTTTTGATCGAAGGAAGGTCATCAGGCCTTCGTAGACAATCGACGACACGATGCCCTCGACCTCGGGCGTGACGAGCTTCACCTTCGTCTGCGACTCGAAGCCGGGATTCGGATGCTTCACCGCAAGCACCGTGATCAAGCCCCTCGCGCACATCGTCGCCGCTGATCGCGGGTCTTTTTCCTTCAGCAGATTATTCGCCTTCGCGTATTGGTTGATCGCCCGCGTGAGCGCCGTGCGGAAGCCGGTCGCGTGCGTGCCGCCGTCCGGGTTCGGGATCGCGTTCGTGAAAAACAGAAGCTGGTCGTTGTAGCTGTCGTTGTATTGCAGCACCGCATCGACAATCATGTAATCCTCGATCTCGACGCCGTCCTTCGACTTGAATTTCACCGGACGCCGGCCCGCGAGGATGATCGGTTTCGGATGCAGCACCTGCTTGTTCTCGCCGAGCTGGCGCACGAACTCCTCGATGCCGAGTTTGTAAAAATACGATCGCCTCTTGCAGTCGGCTCCGCGCGCTCGTCGGTGAGGTTGATCTCGAGCCCGGGATTCAGGAACGCCAGTTCGCGCAAACGCGCGTGCGAGCTTGGCGAACTCGAAATTCGTCGTGATCGTGAAGATCGTCGGATCGGGCAGGAACGTGATCAGCGTGCCGGTGTGCTTCTTGTTTTTCACCTCGCCGATGACCGTGAGCTTCTGCGTCGTCACGCCGCGCTCGAACGCCATGTGATAAACCTTCCCGTCGCGATAAACCTCCGCCTTGAACCAGTCGGAGAGCGCGTTCACGCACTTCGCGCCGACGCCGTGCAAGCCGCCCGAATACTTGTAGGCGCCCTGTCCGAACTTGCCGCCCGCGTGCAGATTCGTGAGCACGAGTTCGATCGCGGGGATTTTGAATTTCGGGTGGATGTCCACCGGGATGCCGCGCCCGTTGTCGCGGATCGAGCAGGAGCCGTCGGCGTGAATGGTAACATCGATCTTCGAGCAATAACCGGCGAGATGTTCGTCGATCGAGTTGTCCAGCACCTCGAACACGCAGTGATGCAACCCGCGCTCATCCGTCGGCCCGATATACATGCCGGGCCGCTGGCGCACGCCGGCCAGCCCCTCGAGTTTGTCGATCTTGGAGGCGTCGTATTTCAGCGATTCGGAGACGTTCGTGGAGTGCGGCGTTTCTTCTGGTTCAGGCATGGGAGAGATGAAAAAAGTTGAGCCGCCAAAGTATTCGCGCCGCCCAACGGTCACAAGCGCGGAATGCGGTTTGTTTTTGGTTTTTCTGGGCGGCCTCGCGCGCTGATTTGGGACCACAAAGCCGAGCTCGTCACCGGCGACCCGGACTTCAAGGCGCTGGCGAAGGAAATCAAAATCCACTGGCTGAAATAGCGCGCCGCTTCCCGTCTCCGTCATCCTGAGAGCGCCGAAGGATCACTGGCTTTTCCGCGCATCGGGCCAGTTTTTGTCCACAATGTAGCCGATCGTCCACAGACTTCCGGCCCTGCAAAGAGTTAGGGTCTGCGGCATGGCACCCCGTGACCGCACCCTCTCGGCATTTGGTCTGAACGTCCTCCGGCGACGCGAAGCCAAAGGACTCTCTCAGGAAAAACTCGCAGAAAAAGCGGACCTCGACCGCACCTACATCAGTGGCATCGAGCGGGGCGTCAGAAATCCGGGCCTCATCAGCATCGCGCGGGTGGCAAAGGCCCTCGGCGTCACCGTGTCCGAGCTTTGCGAGGGGGTGCGGGCGTGACTGAGGTCCACAACACTCATTTACCATTGGAGGTAATTCGAAATGGAATGGCGTTTTAAAAGACTCACAAAGAACGACACGCTCCAAAACGCATCGCACCTAGAGTTTTTTCACAACGAAGCTCTCCAGTCTGCTGTCGATGCGCTGGCTCGTGAGGACATTCAAAACCGGCTGGATGCGCGGGGTCGGAATGAGCCGCGGGTTGAAGTCCGCTACCGCCTCTGCGGGCCGGTCGCTGCCGGCAGCCATGAGGTGTGGTTTAACGGTCTTGCCACCCACTTGGCGTCGCCACAGATCAAGGAAGAGCTGGGATCCCAGCCTTCTTTGCGACGCCCCCTGCAATGGCTGGTCGTAGAAGACTTTGCCACCACTGGACTGGAAGGCGATCCGCAATGCTTTCAAGACCCGGTGGGTGCCATACCGCAGCGGAATGATTTTTTCTGGTTCATCCGCAATGTCGGCCGATCAGGCAAGAAGGGCGGCGATCGGGGGCGTTGGGGTTTGGGAAAGATCGTTTATCCCGCGGCCTCACAGGTTCGGAGCTTCTTTGCCTATACAGTGCGGCGCGATGATCGCGCACGGTTGCTCATCGGACGGTCCGTTCTGGCAGTTCATCACGTCGCGAACCAGCAGCATGACTCGGAGGGTTATTTCGGTCGCTTCGACGATTCCGTACACACTTACTTCGCCACGCCTGAGACTGATAGCTCGACGCTCGACCGCTTTGCGTCTGACTTTGGTCTTACCCGGCAGAGCGATGAGCCGGGGCTCTCATTGGTCATCCCGTGGCCGGAGGCTGACATTACGATGGATGCGCTCATCCGCTCCCTGGTCGAGCACTGGTTCTGGGTGATCCTCGATGACCGCCTTGTCGTCCGCGTGAGTCTTCCCGCCACCGGAGACGATGTGGTGTTGGCAGCCGACACCGTCGAGGACGTTATCCGCCAGCGGGTGGGCGAGACGACCGTGGAAGGCCAGCAATTGCTCCGCAAGTTGCGGTTCGGGCGTGAGGCGCTCGCTTTCGACCAGAAGAAGATCATTGCCTTGACCGCCTGCCCTTCCGGTTCGGCGCCAAAATGGGACGCTGCGGAAGAACGCTTCAGTTCACCGGAAGTCGTCGATGACGTTCGTCAACGCTATCATGGCGGCGAATTGCTTGGCTTCGACGTGCCCGTGCGTGTCCAGCGAAAGGACGGCACGGCAGACGAACAAAGCTCGTTTGAGGTCTATCTTCAGCGCACCGACACGGGCGGGCCCGCTGTCGAAACCTTCCTGCGCGACGGCCTCACCATTTCCGGTCAGCATTACCTTCGCGAGCCCGGCGTTCTCGCCATCGTCAAAGCGGGCGACGTTTCCGACGACGCGCTTGGCACGCTCCTCGGCGATGCGGAGAATCCGGCGCATACTCGCTGGGAGCGAGGTGGAAAACACTTTCGCGGCCGATACGAGTTTGGCCCCAGCATCCTCACCTACGTTCAGCGGTCGGCGTTGAATCTCTGCTCGCTCCTCTCCCGCCGGCCCGAAGGCATCGACAAAGATTTGCTTCAGCATCTCTTCAGCGTGACCGAACCCGGACAGGCGACCGCGACCGGTCCGAAACCCAAACCCGGCCCGGTGGTGACGCCCGTCATTCCGACGATCAAGCCACCGAACTATTTTGTCGAATGCACCAAGATTCACGGCGGGTTCCACCTCCGTCCGCATCCCAAGGCAGTGCGCCCACCGGCATCGATCCAGTTGCGCGCGGCCTATGAAGTGGTTCGCGGCAATCCTTTCCGGCTCCACCACCCAGCCGACTTCGATTTTACAAAGGGAAGCGGCTTCGATCTCGAGATCGATGGTCTTTCCATTTCGAGTTCCACTCCCAATCGGCTCATCCTCACCGTGGATCGTCCGACTTTCCTCCTGACCGCCACTGGCTTCGATCCCCATCGCGATCTGATTGTCGATGTCCGCCCGCTGCACGACACAGCCGCTGACGAGGCAGAAATCGACGTCGTAGAAACCTCCGATAGCGAGCCATGATTCGTCGCTTCAACTACACCGATCGGCAGAAAATCCCGCGCGCTCAGGTGCATCTCGCGTGGGTCGAGAACGGGGCCAGTCCGCTTCAGTTCCGCGGCACCGTCGATCTGGAACTTGAGAAACCGCTCGACCCCGCGGCGCTCGTTTTCCTCGAAGCCTACAGCGGCCCGGTCGTCATGCGCTTTTCGCTCGGAACGGTCGAGCATCCCGAGCATCCCGCCGATACCACGCTCGGCGAATTCCCCCCGGGCTTGAGGCCGCATTTCCGTGTGAAGGTCGTCGATCCCGGTCCCGACCGCCTCATCTTGGCGTGGGCCGATGCGATCACACCGCTTGCTCCCGACGAGATTCAGACCGGGCGTCGCAGCATTCTGCCCGTGGAGACAGTTGATCTCGGTCCACTCGTCTGGAAACTACGCTTCGAAGGCAACGAGGTCCGGCTCCAGTTGAACTCCGCCATTCGCGAACCGCGCGACATCACTCTTCTTGCTCGTGATGCCGACTTCATCGCCCTCGTCTATCCTGCCGTCATCCGGCAAATCCTCGATCGTCTGCTGCTCGGTCCCGAGCACGACGCGGTTGATCCCGATCACGACTGGCTTGTTTTCGCCACGCAACTTGCCGGTCGCGCTGCGCCTGCTCGCGACGATGCGTCAACCGATGACGATAGCGCCTTCGTCGATGACGTCGAGGAATGGGTGAATGAAGCGATTGGCGGTTTCTGCCAGCAGCAGCACGCCGCCGAACAATTTGTCCGATTCAAGAAGGAACTGGAGGAGCCGCATGCCTGAACTGCGTTATTTCAACGAAGCTGGACGGGGCCAATGGAGGCAATGGTTGGAGGAGCTAAAGAACGATTCGGCCAAGGCATTTCCTGCGGAGTTGCTCACGAACCCCGACTGCACACGTCGCGCACCGGGGGGTGCGACGGTGGAAGCACGCGTCTTCGCGACAAAGTTTGAACTCGCTGAAACGCTCGCGCCCGCCATCGCCGCCGTGCGTGCCGCACGGCTTCCAGCGGATTACTGGCCCGGTTTGTGGGACTGGCTTGCTGCTTTCTACTTCGATTCGATTTGTCCACCGCAGCCCAATGGACGGCGCAAACTAAACGATCTAGTCCGCTATAACTTCAATCCTGTGTGGAATCGGCGGTATCGTCATCGCGTCTTCGGTCCGGTGGAGCTTTTCTCCCGACTCGGCACTAACTCGCGGCTCTTGATTCACGGAGAGCCCGCCAGTCTCACGGATTGGGAAGAACAGACAGCATCGCGGTATCAGATCAGTGGCAGTATCGGCATAGCGGAGGCACTTTTCCGACTCTATTGGGACCATGCGAAGCAAGCTCCAAAAAAAGGAGCTGCACCAAACAGTAAGAAACCCGGAACATTGCGGCGATTCGGCGATTTGGTGCAGCAGTTCGATCGCACATTCGACCTGTTGTCGATTGGCTCTGATGCAATCCTAGATCTCCTTCCGAAGGAGTTTGCTCCTTTTCGCAAATAGTGCCGCTACCAGTCATCGACTTGTTTGCTGGCCCAGGCGGATTGGGTGAGGGATTTTCCTCGATCACGCGAGACGACGGCGCACGCGCATTCAAAATCAAACTCTCCATTGAAAAGGATGAGCACGCGCATCGCACATTGGAACTGCGCGCATTCTTCCGCGAGTTCCCTGTCGGCGAAGCGCCCGCCGATTATTACGACTACCTCGCGCGGCGGATAACGCGGGCGGAACTGTTCGGGAAACATCGCGACGCTGGTGCCAAGGCGGCGGGTGAAGCATGGCTCGCGGAACTTGGAGCGGAAACAACCTCTGATCACGCCGTGGATGAGCGCATTCGTGCTGCGCTCGGAAACCGGCGGAACTGGGTGTTGATCGGCGGACCGCCGTGCCAGGCGTATTCAATCGTAGGTCGCTCCCGAGTGATCGGCGCGGAAGGCGGGCAGGCAAGATATGATGCAGACCCGCGGCACAAACTTTACCGCCATTACCTCCGCATCCTCGCCGTTCACCGCCCGCCGGTTTTCGTGATGGAGAACGTGAAGGGACTCTTGTTCGGCGAAGCTGAAGGAAGAACATATCTTTGATCGGATACTCGCAGACCTCGCAAACCCTGCCGCCGCGATGCCGGAAGCCGCAGTCGAAGATGTGCAATATCAACTCATGCCGCTGGCCGTGCGCAACGATGACCCGAAGGACTCATACGAACCCGAAGATTTCGTGGTGTGCGCCGAGAAGCACGGAATTCCGCAGGCCCGACACCGCATCATCATTCTCGGCATCCGCTCGGATGTTAGCGGTGAACCGGGCATTTTGCGACCCGCCGATACAGTCACGGTCAGACAAGCCATTGGTGATTTACCACGATTGCGGAGCGGGCTATCAAAGGAAGGCGACTCGCTCGCCGCATGGCGCGATGCGATCTTGGCGATGGAACACACATCGTGGATGCGAAACGGGGCTCTTGATAACGAACTCCGCTTGTCCTTGCAGTCGGCTCTCACCCGTGTCGCTGCGGGTGTGGATCGCGGCGGCGAATACGTGCCGTGGTTTGCGCTACCGGATTGCCATTTGAACTGGTTCTTCGACGCCCGCCTCGGAGGCGTTTGTAATCACGAGACGCGAGGTCACATTCGCGAGGATTTGCACCGTTACTTTTTTGCCTCGGTCTTCGCCCGCAAACACGGGCGCGCGCCTTTGCTTGAGGACTTTCCACCTGCGCTGCTGCCAAAGCACGAGAACGTCGCCGCAGCTCTCGAAGAGACAAAATTCAACGACAGGTTCCGCGTGCAGATGGCAGGGCGTCCTTCGACGACCATCGTCTCGCACATCTCCAAGGACGGGCACTACTACATCCACTACGACTCCGCGCAGTGCCGCAGCCTCACCGTGCGCGAAGCGGCACGGCTGCAGACGTTCCCCGACAATTATCGGTTCGAAGGACCACGCACCGAGCAATACAAGCAGGTTGGCAACGCGGTGCCACCGCTGCTCGCGCGGCAGATTGCGCAGATCGTGGCCGACCTGATGGGCAGATGAATTTCGCGCCTGGCAAACGCGGCTGAACCTGGTAACGAAAAGACATGAGCAACAACACCGTCATTCCTTCCACGCTTCGTGGCGCTGCCAGCGAACTTCGCCGCGGTTTTTCCGCGCAACTCGAGCAACTCCCGAAATCCGACTTCCTCCGCGGATGGTGCGCCGTCGCCTACGCCTTCCCCGGCCTGCATCCCGATGGCTACGAAGACGCCGGGAGCGGCTGGCCGCGCGTGCTGAAACGCTTCGCCGCCGACGAACTCCACCCCTGCGACGCCCAATGGCCGCGCCTCTACGACCGGATGCACGCACGAGGACGACGAAACCGCCCCCCGTTTCCAAATCGCCGCAGACTACGGCTCCGATGCTCGTTTTGAATGAGGGGGCACGCTCCGTCGCCCGCTCCGGGGCGGGGTGTGTTTGGGTTCCGTTTCCGGTGGCTGACGCCACCGGCTAATCTCGCTGCAACCCTCCGGGTCTCCTGCCGCGGAAGCCGTATCGTTCGCTGCAACCCTCCGGGTCTCCTGCCGCGGAAGCCGTATCGCTCGCTGCGACCCTCCGGGTCTCCTGCCGCGGAAGCCGTATCGTTCGCTGCGACCCTCCGGGTCTCCTGCCGCGGAAGCCGTATCGCTCGCTGCAACCCTCCTGCTCTCCCGCCGCAGAAGCCGCACCGGGCGCCTGCTTTTCGCATCGGGCTCCGGCGCTTGCAGCCCGGAGGGCTGACCGGAAATTAGCCGGTGGCGTCAGCCACCGGAAAACCGGCCATTAACCGAATCCGCCCCGGACGGGGCGGCGGAAGGCGTCACCACAAATACCGTTCGTCGTATTCCACGCCGCTCCGTCTCAAGAGCTCGAGATATTCCTCCTGAAACGTCCGCTTCCGATGATGCTCCTCCTGCCGCGCGATGTATTCGCGCACCGACCCGCGCTGCGATGCGCTGACGGTGAACGCGCCGTAGCCCTCCTGCCATGCAAACGCACGGTCGCCGATTTCCTCATGCACCCAACGCGACGAAACCGCCTTCACATCGCGCACCACATCCGCGAGGCAGGCCGTCGCGCGCAGACCGATGAGCAGATGCAGATGGTCGCACACGCCGCCGATGGCTTCCGGCACGCCTTCGACATTTCGCACCACTCCGCCGAGGTAGGCGTGCAGGCGTTCGCGCCATGCGGCGGCGATGATGGGCGTGCGGTCTTTGGTGCTAAAGACGACATGGTAATGGAGCGAGAGATGGGTGGATGGCATGGCTGCGAGGTTCCTGCGCCCCTTGCCGGGGCGCGGGCCTTTTCTAACGGAATCCGGTGGCTGACGCCACCGGCTAATTTCCGGGCAGCCCTCCGGGCTTCCGCACACGCCGCGAGTTTCGCCGCGCGCTTCGAGCACGCGGATGATTTCGGCAGAGCCGGGCGGCCCGGACATGGATCATCGCTTCGCCGGGGTATGAGTTTTTCACGACGAAGACACGAAGGAGGGAAACTTTGTGGCTTGGTGTCTTTGTGGTTTATCCCAACTCCCGAAAATAATCGGACGTTACAGAGTGGAAATGGGTGGCGCACGCGCCTCGCGTGCTGGCTTGTGCGCCCCCGCGCAAGCCTTCCAACGCCAGCACGCACAGCATCCAACCTCATTGTTGCGAGCGGCTTCGCCGGGTTGAAACGAGGTGTCCCGCGAGGGCGCGGGACACTGCACGCGGGGGCGCGTGCGCCACCCATGCAGAGTCCGTTTGTTTTCAAGAAATGGTATGACTCGTCCCGATGCCCGACGTTTTCACCAGGGCCGAACTCAGCGACGTGATGTCGCGCATCCGCTCGCGCGATTCATCAAAATTTCTTGAAGTAAAAATCGTCGCGCGTCAGGCCGGGGTCTTTGACAATGTCGGCCATGATGCCGCGAGGCACGTCACCCGTATGCCACGCAAAGGTGATGAGACGGTCGGGGCGGAAAGGGTTCGACTAGTGACGGTGACTGCCTGCCGTGCGGAGAAGTTCGCAGCCGATTTCGCGCAGCCTTTTTTCAAGCTGCCGACAATTCCACGACGGATATTTTTTCCCCACGGCTCAAGCGGCGAGAATGAATTTGTCGCGGAAGGCCGGCGGAATCGGGCGTCCCGTTTCGAGCAGCGCTTCGAGATGTGCTTTGGCCGCCTGTTGGAAGCGCAGGATCGCTTCGCCGCGGTCGCGCCCGTGTGAGTGGCAGCCGGGGAGTAACTCGCTTTTCGCGATGAACACGCCGTCTTCGTCGCGGCGAACTCGAACTTTGGAGATGGGAACGATCATGACGCGCTCATGGTAAGCGTTGCGTGTCAGCACGTCAACGCACGGCAGGCGATGCATGAGGTCGTAATCAAGCACCCGCAAGGCGCGGGCGAGGTCGGAACCATTGATGTTGCGCGGGATTTTCAAACGGCCAGCGCTTCGTTCCGCACAAAGTGCAGGCGAATGATTTTCGGCATGGGCCGGGAGCGCCGTCCCCAAAATGACAATGCGCGGCCTCGCAGACCATCTGCCGCAAGTCCTCGATGGTTTCGCCCTGGGTGGCGATGGCGTGACCAAGTGCAGTGGCGACATAACCGCCTTCCGCCCCGTCCTTGCGCACTTCAAAGATGATCTCGCTAATGGATGGATTGTGGCACGGAATCACGCATGCTTGCAACCGCGTGAAACCCGGAACCGATGTCTGACGTCTTCAGCAAAGCCAAACGCAGCGAAGTGATGGCCCGCATCCGTTCGCGGGGTAATCGCGACACGGAACTGCGGCTGATCGCGTTGATGCGCGAACACGGGATCACGGGCTGGCGGCGGCAGAGGACATTGCGGATGTCGGAAAGCGGATGTCGGAAAGGAAAAGCTTTCGCTGTGAATGTGGATTTCGTTTTTCCAAAACAGCGCGTGGCGGTGTTTGTGGATGGCTGCTTCTGGCACGGCTGCCCGCGCCATGCGACGATGCCCGCGACCCGCGCCGCCTGGTGGGCGGCAAAGCTGGCGCGAAATCTGTACGCGCGACCGGTTGGTGACGCGCACTTTGCGGAAGGCCGGCTGGCGGGTGGTGCGAATATGGGAATGTGCCCTGACCCGGAAAAACCGGCAGCGGGCGGCGGCGCAATTGAGGCGGGCCTTGGAGCAATAAACAAGGGCGGAGCTGCATGGTGTGGGGCGGATGTGATTTCCTTCGCCAACTCTTCGCCAACCGCAACTCGGAAACCAGATCCGCTATTCCATCCTCATCCCTTCTGCACCTTGCGATAAACACGGGGCGGCTGGCCCATGACTTTTTTGAACAGGCGCGAGAAGTAATACGCATCCTCGCAGCCGACGGCTCCCGCAACCTCCTCGACGCGCATCGTGGTGGTGTCGAGCAACTGGCAGGCGCGCTGGATTTTCCGGCGGAGAAAGTAGTCGATCGGCGCGAAGCCGGTCTTGCGGCGGAAGAGCGCGGAGTAATGCGGCACGGACATCCCTGCGTTCCGCGCGAGTTCGGCGAGAGTGACGCGCCGTTCGGCGTTCCGGTTCATCCACTCGATGCTCTGTTGCAGGGAATCCTCGGACGGACGCGAGCGCGGGTGCGCGTGAATTCGCTGGCGGTTGATCTCCGCGAGGGCGAATCGAAGCCGCGCGGCGGAGGCGATCAGATTCGCGAGTGTGTATCCGCGTTCGAGCTGTTCGTAGATCATCGAAAACTCCATTCGCTCGAAAGCGCCGGGGGGCAGGCGCACGATCGGCGCGGCTCTTGTCACGCCGAGCAGTTTCGGAAAATGCCGGAGGTCATCCCCGCGACAGTGCGCCCACATGATCGACCACGATTCGTCCGCACCGTAGGCGTGCGGGGCATCTGGCGGGATCACGATGACTTCGTTCGGACGCACCGGGATCGGTTCACCTCCATCCAGCTCAACCCATCCGGTCCCCGATAGACAGATGATCACAATCATCTCTGGGAGTCCTTTTGCACGCCTGACGAGATGCCCCGGCGCCTCTGGAAAATACCCGGTCGCCGTGGGAAACAATCCCCGGAGAAGCGGATGATGCTCCATCTGCAAGATGACCTTGTGCGGCAGGACGACAAGATGCTGACCGGTGAAGCCTTCTTCGACGATACGCAATCTTGGGCACGACGGAGAGTTGCTCGTTGCCATAAGATTGTCCATGTTTTTCCAAAGATCGTCCATTCACGCCGCCAGCCGCTTCATTTAGTTTTCCACCATGTCGAAACTCCCAGTTCGCGCATGGCGCGACGCCGTCTCCTTCCCCACCTACGAGCCGATGCCGGCTGACAAGAACCCGATGTTCCTGGAAAAGCGGGTGTATCAAGGCAGCAGCGGCAAGGTGTATCCGCTCCCATTTTTCGACCGCATCGCCGAGCAGAAGACGGAGCGGAAGTGGGACGCGGTGCATTTGGAGAACGAGTTCGTCCGCGTGATGATTCTGCCGGAAATCGGCGGTCGCATTCACGTCGGGCAGGACAAGACGAACGGTTACGACTTTTTCTATCGGCAGAACGTAATCAAGCCCGCGCTGGTCGGCCTCGCCGGGCCGTGGGTTTCCGGCGGCGTCGAGTTCAACTGGCCGCAGCATCACCGGCCCGCGACGTTCATGCCGGTGAACATCGAGATCGAGAATCACGCCGACGGCAGCGTGACGGTCTGGTGCAGCGATCACGATCCAATGGCGCGGATGAAAGGGATGCACGGCGTCTGCCTGCATCCGGACAAGGCGTTCATCGAACTCAAGGTCCGCGCCTACAACCGCACGCCGTTCGTGCAGACGTTCCTCTGGTGGGCGAACGTCGCGACGCGCGTGCATGAGGCCTACCAGAGCTTTTTCCCGCCGGATGTGTATTACGTCGCCGATCACGCGCGCCGCTCGATGAGCGAGTATCCGCTGTGCCGGGGCCATTACTACGGCGTGGATTACGGTGCTCGTGGCAAAAATGGCGTGCCGGAGAATGAAGTGCCGGCGAACTTTGTTCCACCCCACTGCGCCGACAAATCCAAAATCGACTACGCGCCGAACGACCTTTCTTTCTACGCAAACATTCCCGTGCCCACTTCCTACATGTGCATGGGGTCGCAGGAGGATTTCTTCGGCGGCTACGATCACGCGGCGCAGGCTGGCGTTGTCCACGTCGCGAACCATCACATCTCGCCCGGAAAGAAACAGTGGACGTGGGGCAACCACGAATTCGGCTACGCGTGGGATCGCAACCTCACCGACGCCGACGGGCCTTACATCGAAATCATGGCGGGCGTTTACACCGACAACCAGCCGGACTTTTCGTTCCTGATGCCCGGCGAAACAAAGTCGTGGAGCCAGTTCTGGTATCCGATTCAAAAGATCGGCCCCGCCCAACACGCGAACCTCGACGCCGCCGTGAGTCTGCGCGTAGAGCAGGGCAAAGCGCGCATCGGCGTGTCGGTTTCATCAGCTTTTCGAGCGGCAAGAATCACGCTGGCGGCGAAAGGAAAAGTCATTGCGACATTCACGCGCGACCTCGCGCCGGGCGCTTCGTTTGTCGAACTGATAGCGCTGTCGAAAAGCACCGTGGAAACCGACCTGCACCTGCGCGTGCTTGATTCCAATGGTCGCGAGATCGTTGGCTACGTGCCGAAGCTGCAAGTGAAAGGTGAAGTCCCCCCGCCCGCGACCGAACCGCCGTTGCCTGCGGACATCCCGAGTGCCGACGAACTCTATATCACCGGCCTTCACCTCGAACAATACCGTCACGCCACGCGCGGCCCCGAGACTTACTGGCGCGAGGCGCTGCGGCGCGATCCGGGCGATGCCCGCTGCAACAACGCTTTGGGCCGCTGGCATCTTTTGCGCGGAGAATTTTCCAAGGCCGAGGCGCACTTCCGAAAAGCCATCGAGCGGCTGACCCGCCGCAATGCAAATCCCCGCGACGGAGAGCCGTTTTACAACCTCGGCATCGCGCTGCGCCATCTTCGGCGCGAAGACGAAGCTTACTCCGCTTTTTACAAGGCGACGTGGAATCAAGCCTGGCAGTCGGCGGCTTATCACGAACTCGCCGAACTCGACTGCCGCAAGCACGACTGGACCAGCGCGCTGGAACACATCGACCGTTCGCTGCGCATGAACAGCGACAATCTTCGCGCGCGGAATCTGCGCGCGATCGTGCTTCGCAAGCTCGGTCTGGACTCGGAGGCCGACACGATCCTTCGCGCCACGCTCGCGCTCGATCGGCTCGACTGGTGGGCGCGGCGTCTCGCGGGCGAACCGTTTGGTTGCGACACGCAGACGCGCCTCGACATCGCGCTCGACTTTGCGCGCGGCGGATTTTTTCGCGAGGCGCTCGCCGTGTTGGAAGTCGTGAAAGCCGATACCGGCACCGCGCCGCTCGTTGGCTATTACACCGGCTGGCTCCAGGCGCAGATGGGCGACACGCAAAAAGCGGTCGCGTCTTACAAGGCAGCCGCGAAAGCGTCGCCGGACTACTGCTTCCCGTCGCGGCTTGAGGAAATCCTGATCCTCGAAGCGGCGATGTGCGCGAATCCCGCCGATGCCCGCGCGCCCTACTACCTCGGCAACTTGTTTTACGACCGCAGGCGCCACGTCGAGGCGATCCGGTTTTGGGAAAAATCGGCGAAGCTCGATCCGAACTACTCGGTCGTCTGGCGCAACCTCGGCATCGGCCATTTCAACATCCTCAAGAACCCCGCGCTGGCGCGCACCGTTTACGACAGGGCGGTTCGCGCGAACCCGTCGGATGCGCGACTGCTCTTCGAGCGCGACCAGCTCTGGAAACGGCTTGGCGAAAAGCCGGAGAAGCGGCTTCGCGAATTGGAAAAACATCCCGATCTCGTGCAGCAGCGCGACGATTTGTCCGTGGAACTCTGCGCGCTCTACAACCAGACCGGCCGGCAAATGAAGGCGTTGAAGATCATCTCGACGCGGAAATTCCAACCGTGGGAAGGTGGCGAGGGACAGGCGCTCGGCCAGCATGTGCGGACGCAACTCGCGCTCGGCCGCGAGGCGCTGGCGCACGAAGACTATCCGTGCGCGGCGAATCATTTCGAGCACGCGCTCCAGTCGCCGGAGAACTTGAGCGAGGCCAAACATCTGCTCGCGAATCAGAGCGACATTCATTACTGGCTCGGCGTCGCGCTGGAAAAACTCTGCGACAAAGCCGGCGCGAAGCGGCACTGGAAGTTGTCCGCGGAGTTTCGCGGCGATTTCCAAGAGATGAGTGTGCGCGCTTTTTCAGAGATGACTTACTACTCCGCGCTGTCGCTGGAGCGGCTTGGCAAAAAGGCCGCCGCCCAAACGCTGTTGCGCGACCTGCTCGCCTACGCGCGGCAGCTCGGGAAGGCGGAAGCGAAGATCGACTACTTCGCCACGTCGCTTCCGACGATGCTGCTGTTCGACGAGGACATTCAGTTTCGACAGCAGACGACCGCGCTCTTTTTGCAGGCGCAGGCGCAGTTGGGCCTCGGAAGAAAAGCCGCCGCGAAGAAACTCCTGCAAACGGTGCTGCGGCGTGATCCAAGCCACGCGCTGGCTGCCGACCTGATTCACTTCTGACTCCCGCACACAAACCCTCCACGACCGTTCGATGAAACGTTTCCTCTGCATCATGACACTCTCACTATCCACGCTCCGCGCCGGCGATGCTGGCGATTCGCAAGCACTCCCGCTCGCCGGCGCATGGCGATTCCACCGCGACGAACAGAAGGCGGGCATCACCGCAAAATGGTTCGCGAACGAACTGCCGAAGCCGGCGGACGGCCCCGCGACAGTGCGGTTGCCGGGCACGACCGACGAGGCGAAAGCGGGACTTCCGAATCCGAAAAAACCGTCACTCGACGGCCTTTACCGTCCCAACATTTACACCGGCGCAGCCTGGTATCAGCGCGAGATCGAGATACCGTCCGCGTGGAAAAACAAGCGGGTCGCCCTGAAGCTGGAGCGCGTGCATTGGGAGTCGCAGGTGTGGCTGGATGACAAATTGATCGGTTCGCGTGACAGCCTCAGCGCTCCTCAAGTGTTCGATCTCGGCACCGACCTCGCGCCGGGAAAACACAGGCTCACAATCCGCGTGGACAACTCGCTCAAATACGATCTCGGGCTCTTTGTTTCCGCATATTACGAGGGCACGCAGACGAACTGGAACGGGATCGTTGGGAAGATCGAACTAAGCGCGGCGGACCCGGTTGCGATCGCCGGTCTCCAGGTTTTTCCAGACGTGGAGCGCAAGCTGGCAAAGGTTCGCGTGCGTATCACGAACGCCACCGGCAAAGAGGTGAGCGGGGAGATCGTGCTGTCGGCGAAGGCGCGACAGGCAGACGGAAAGACGGCGGAGAAGACGGTTCGCTTTCAAGCGGATGGCGCGGAGACGCTTGTCGATGCGGAGTTGACGATGGGCGATGACATCCGCCTCTGGGATGAATTCACTCCATCGCTCTACGACCTCACGGCAACGCTGAAAACCAAAGGCGACTCACATTTTTCCGATGAAAAGAAAACGACGTTCGGCATGCGGGAGATCAGCGTGAAGGGCACGCAGTTCGCGATGAACGGGCGGCCCGTCTATGTGCGCGGTACGCTCGAATGCGCGATCTTTCCGCTGACCGCCTACCCGCCTTGCGACGTGCCCGCGTGGGAGCGCATTTGCCGGATCCTCAAGTCCTACGGACTGAACACCCTGCGCTTCCATTCGTGGACGCCGCCCGAGGCTGCATTCACCGCCGCCGACGAGGAAGGCGTGATGATCCAGACCGAGGCGCCCCAGGCCAACGTCCCGCAAGGCAAGGTGCCGGAGCGCGACAGGTTCATCGCGGAGGAATCGCGCCGGATTCTTGAAGCATACGGCAACCATCCGTCGTTCTGCTTTTTCACCTTCGGCAACGAGATGGACGGCTCCGGCGACGCGCTCGACAGGCTGATCGAGGAATTCAAAACGTCCGATCCGCGTCATCTCTACTCGGATGTGTCGAATGGTTTTGGACACGATATTTGGACGAAGAACCGCCAGTTCACGCTCGACATGAAAGTGCGCGGGGTCGGCGGTCCCGGCACGGAAAAGCAGTTCGCCACAGGGCGCGACGGTCTGCCGCAGCTCTCGCACGAAATCGGCCAGTGGACGTTTCTGCCGAACTTCGACGAGATCAAAAAATACACCGGCGTGCTCGAGGCGAAGAACTTCGAGATCGTGCGCGACCAGATGAAGGAAAAGGGGCTGCTCGAACTCGCGCCGCAAATGGCGGAGGCGGTCGGCAGGCAGGCGATCCTTTTGTATAAAGAGGAAATCGAAGTGCTGCTTCGCACGCCGGGACACGCCGGGTTTCACCTGCTCGACCTGCACGATTACCCCGGCCAGGGCACCGCGCTCATCGGACCGCTCGATCCGTTTTGGGACTCGAAGGGTTTCGTGACGCCGGAGACGCACCGCCAGTATTGCGGCGCGACGGTGCCGCTCCTGCGGATGCCGAAGCGGACTTACACGGCCGGCGATGTGTTCGAGGCAAAGGTGGACGTCGCGCATTTCGGCCCTGCGGATTTGCGGGCCGCGCTTGTGGTCTGGAGCATCAAAGACGAGGCCGGCAAGGCGGTCGCGTCGGGCGAACTGCCCGCGCTCGATCTCCCGACGGGCAGGCTCACGCCGGTCGGAAACATCCGCGCGACTTTTGAAAATGCAGCGGCTCCGTCGAAGCTGATCGCCACGGTCGCGCTGAAAGGAACGGAGTTTTCAAACCAATGGGACCTCTGGGTTTATCCCTCCACGCCCGCCGCGAGCGCGCCCGCCGATGTCGTCGTGTGCGACGAATGGAACGACACCGCGAAGACCGCGCTTGCCGATGGGAAGAAGGTTTTCGTGATGACGACGAAAGTCGCCGACAGTCTGCCCGGCTCGTTCAAGCCGGTCTTCTGGAGCCCGATCTGGTTCAAGTCGAAGCCCGCGACGATGGGCATTCTCTGCGATGCGAAGCATCCCTCGCTGGCGCAGTTCCCGACCGAGTCGTTCAGCAACTGGCAATGGTGGGACATCATCAACGATTCGCGAACGCTCGTGCTCGATGCGACGCCGCACGGCTTCCGCCCGGTCGTGCAGGTCGTCGATAATTTCGCGCGAAATCAGAAGCTTGGAGTGCTTTTCGAGGCGCGGGTCGGAAAGGGGCGGCTCCTCGTTTGCTCGCTCGACTTGAAGGACAAGATCGACTCGCGACCGGCCGCAAAACAGCTTCTGGCAAGCCTCTGCGCATATCTCGGCTCGGAAAAATTCCAGCCGTCGCAGGAATTGTCGCCGGAGATTTTGGACAAGCTGCTCGCGAAACCGGCCAGCACGCTCGCCAAGCTCGGCGCGAAGGTGATCGAGGCCGACAGTGAAGACCTCGAGCACCCGGCATCGAACGTGATCGACGGCGATCCCGACACTTTCTGGCACACTGTCTATGTGCCGACGCCGGTGCCGATGCCGCATCACATCACGATTGACATGGGCCGCGAACTCACGTTGAGCGGCCTGACCTATCAGCCACGGGTGGATTCAGCGAACGGGCGGGTCAGGGAGTGCGAAGTCTTCTGCGGCAACAATCCTGCGGAACGCGGCGCGCCGGTCGCGTCGGCCACATTCAAGAACGACGCCGATCTTCAAACAATCGGCTTCAAGCAACCGGCGAAAGGGCGTTACCTGACTTTCGTCGTGCGATCGGAAATGAAAGGCAACGCGTTTGCCGCGATCACCGAGATTGATGTCGTCCTGAGCAAACCGTGATCGAGCGACCTCAATCCACCTCCATTCCCTGAACCCATGAACATCGCCTCACAAACCAACCAATCGGCAAACCGCGCCGACTACAACCTCGGCTACGTCTGGCTCATCTCGATCGTGGCCGCGCTCGGCGGGCTGCTGTTTGGCTGGGACTGGGTCGTGATCGGCGGCGCGAAGCCGTTCTTCGAGCGGTTCTTTCACATCCAGGAAAATGCCGCGCTCTCCGGCTGGGCAAACAGTTGCGCGCTGATCGGCTGTCTTTTCGGCGCGCTGATCGCCGGTGCGCTGAGCGACAAGTTCGGGCGCAAACGACTGCTGGTTCTCGCAGCGGCGCTCTTCGCCGTCACGTCGATCGGCAACGGACTGGCGCAGACATTCGTTGTTTTCGTCGCCTGGCGAATGCTTGGCGGCGTTGCCATCGGCCTCGCGTCGAGTCTCTCGCCGATGTATATCTCCGAGGTCGCGCCGGCGCAGATGCGCGGACGGCTCGTCTCGGTGAACCAGCTCACCATCGTCATCGGCGTGCTGCTCGCGCAGCTCATCAACTGGTATCTCGTGCGCAACCTGCCCGCCGGCGCGAGCGACGAGTTCATCGTGCAATCGTGGTTCGGACAGCAAGGCTGGCGCTGGATGTTCGCGCTGACCGCCGCGCCATCGCTGCTGTTTTTGCTCGGCATGTTTTTCGTTCCGGAAAGTCCGCGATGGCTCGTGAAAAACGCGCGGGCGGAACTCGCGCGCCGCATCCTCACGCGCATCGGTGGAGCCGGCTACGCGGACGCCGAAGTGCGCGACGTGCAGGCCACGCTGTCGAGCGCGGAGATTCAGCATGTGCGCTTCGCCGACCTGCTCGATCCGCGTCTGTTCAAAGTGCTCGTTCTCGGCGTCGTGCTCGCCGTGTTCCAGCAATGGTGCGGCATCAACGTCATCTTCAACTACGCCGAGGAAATCTTCCGCGCCGCCGGCTACGACATTTCGAGCGTCGTAAAAAACATCGCGTGGACCGGCTCGGTGAATCTCGTGTTCACCTTCGTCGCGCTCGGCATCGTGGACAAAGGCGGACGCCGCCCGCTCATGCTGTTCGGCTCGGCAGGACTCGCGATGGCCTACACGGTCATGGGCTTCTGCTATTACCGGCACGTCACCGGACTGCCGGTGCTGCTGCTCGTGCTCGCGGCCATCGCCTGCTACGCCATGTCGCTTGCGCCGGTCACATGGGTCATCATCTCGGAGATTTTTCCGAACCGCATTCGTGGCGCGGCCATGTCGATCGCGGTCATGTCGCTCTGGATCGCCTGCTTCATCCTCACCTACACGTTTCCGCTGCTGAAGAAGTCACTCGGCGCGGCGGGCACGTTCTGGATTTACGCCGCGATCTGCGTGTTCGGTTTCATTTTCATTTTGAAAAAGCTGCCGGAGACCAAAGGCAAGACGCTTGAGGAGATCGAGAAGGAATTGGTGGACTGAACGCGCTGAACGCAGGGCAATTTGCACACGTATCTCATACCGCTTTGCACAAATAGGAAGACGCTCCACGATTCGTTTGAACGATCCTCAACGCGAGTCATTCTGAGCGCAGCGAAGAACCCCGCAAACGTCACTCGGTGTGGATCGCGGGCTTCTTTGCTTCGCTGCCAATGATATCGTTGGAAACACGAGTTCAAGGATTTGCGCACGATGATCGGAGGGACGAGCTCCACGAGTCCCTCACTCGATATGTCAGGGACTCGCAGAGCTCGTCCCTCCATTTGGAAACCATCATTGCCGGCGCCGGCAAAACCCCGTTTTGTGAACGCCTCGGAATGACACGTTGCGGGTGTCTCATGCAAAACACAGGCTGTTTTGTTTTCCGCGACTCGGGCCGTGGGCGCACGGCGAGGTGCGCAACGGCGGTTTGCCCGACTGGCTTTTGAAAAAGTGCGGCAAGGATGTGCGCAAGAACGCCGAGCCTTACATGACCTGCGTGCGCGAGCTTTATTCGCAGATCGAATACGAGATCAGCGTCAGGCCGGCTGGAGACAAGCCGGCGCATCGTTGAAAATCTCCGTGACCGCCTTTTCGCGGTAATCGAAGATCTTCTCCAGTTCGCGTCGCACAATCAGCGGCTGGGCGAACTCGCCGAGCCACCCGAATGGCAACACGTAATGCACGACATCGCGAATCTCGACGCGCCCGCCGTCGAGAGCCTTGAAGAAATGCTCGTGGTGCCAGACGCGATACGGCCCGATGCGCTGTTCATCGACGAAGCGGTGCGGCGCATCGACATGGGTGATCTCCGTCAGCCAGTTCACGGGAAACCCGAGCAACGGACGCACGCGGTAGGCGATCATCAAGCCCGGATAAATCTCGCCGGGCAGTTCGGAGCGGATGCGGAAGTCGAACTCCGGCGGAGTGATCTTTGCGAGGTTGCACGGATCGGAGAAAAAGGCCCAGCAGTCCGCGAGACTTGCGCGAACGACCTGAACCTTGCTTAAGGAGTGAATGGCCATTATTCAATATTCTACGACGCCGGGGTGCGACGTGGATTCGTCGCCCGGCACGATACGCTGTTGCCTCGGAGCACCGGATGCGACAGGATGCAACAGGATGTTCTCCGAACTTGGATTTTTGCGCTTGAATGTGAATCGCCGCCTGTTCGACGGCGCGAAGTTCCAAAAATGAGAATCGCGCTCGGACTCCGGATTTACACCAGCAACCGCATGGAGGCGCTCGTGGAACGGCTTGCCGAAATCATGCGGGAGCCGCTGGCCTCCGTGCTTCAGCCGGAGAGGGTCGTCGTGCAAAGCCTTGGCATGCGCCGCTGGCTCGCGCTTGAACTCGCGGCGCGTCATGGCATTTGCGCGAACGTGGAGTTCCCGTTTCCGCAGACGATGGTGGGCGAGATTTTCGAGAAGGCTTTCCCGGACCAGGCTGACGAGGGCTGTTACGATCCGACTGCGATGACATGGCGGATCATGAAACTTCTGCCTGCCCATGCTGAAAAATTTCCCGAACTGGGGAACTACCTCGCCGGCGGGCGGGCGGAACTGAAGCGGTTTCAACTGGCCGGGAAGATCGCGGAGGTTTTCGACCGCTACCTCGCGTTTCGTCCGGAGATGATCCTGGGATGGGAGTCGGGAAAAGAGAAACACTGGCAGGCGGTGCTTTGGCGCGAGCTGGTCGCCGGCATCCCGCGCCTGCATCAACCCGCGCTCGGTCTCATGCTCGATGCGGCGTTTTCCAAAGGCGGGATCGCGCTCGATGCGATGCCGGAACGGATTTTCGTGTTCGGCATTTCGACACTGCCGAAATTCCATCTCGAACTGCTGGCCCACCTGGCGCGCAAAATCGACGTCCATTTTTTTCTGCTCGAACCGACGCTGGACTGGTGGGGCGACCTGGTTTCCGAGCGCGAGACGGCGAAGATTTTGGCCCGGCAAAAAAACGCGGACGCAACCGCGGACGAAATGCATCTCGAATCGGGGAACGAACTGCTCGCGTCGATGGGCAGACAAGGGAGGGAGTTTCTCGGCGTCGTGGCGGACCTTGAACGGCTGGAAGAGATCGAACTGTTCGAGCCGCCCGGGGAAAACACGATGCTCGACTGCATTCAGGCGGACATGTTTCGCGTCGAGAATCCGGAGGTGCGGCGGCCTGTCTCTGAGAAGGACGTGTCGGTGCAGGTGCATTCGTGTCACAACCCGATGCGCGAGATGGAGGTCTTGCACGATCAACTGCTCGCGCTTTTCGAGGCCCGGCCGGGGCTGATGCCGAAGGATGTGCTCGTGATGATTCCGGACATCAAGAGCTACGCGGTTTTCATCGAGGCGGTCTTTAACTGTTCCGAGAGCGAACACGTCCGGATTCCGTTCAGCATCGCCGACCGCCCGCGTCGCGCCGAGAGCAGTGCGCTCAACGCTTTTCTGCAAATCCTCGAGCTGGTCGGGACGCGTCTGAACGTGAGCAGTGTGCTCGCCGTGCTTGAGTCGTCTGCGATTCAACGGAAGTTCGGCCTCGCCGATGCGGACTTGGAGGCGATGCGTGTCTGGATCGAAAAAACGGCGATCCGTTGGGGCATCGACGCGAAGCATCGCGCGAAGTTCGGCGTGCCGGAGTTTTCGCAGAACTCGTGGCGCGAGGGACTCGACCGGATGCTGCTCGGCTACGCGATGCCGGGCGGCGGCGAGCGGCTCTTTGCGGGACTACTGCCGTTCGACGAAATCGAAGGCGGAACCGCGCAAACCCTTGGCGGGCTGGTGGAATTTACGTCCCAGCTCTTCGACGTGGTGGCCGGCTTCGAGCGTCCGCGCCGGCTGGACGAATGGCAGCAGGCACTGCGAAGCGCGCTGGACCGGATGTTCGACGAGACGGATCAGGCCGCGCGCGAGCTGATCCCGGTGCGGCGTGTGATGGAGTCGCTCGGCGAAACCATGCGCCGCTCCGGGTTCGACGAGCCGGTGCCGTTCGCGGTGCTGCTTGCACATTTATCGAACGCGTTCTCAGCCGAGGAGCGCGGCTCGGGATTCCTCGCGGGGCGCGTGACGTTCTGCGCGCTGAAACCGATGCGGAGCATTCCGGCGAAAGTCCTCTGCCTCGCCGGCATGAACGACGGCGCGTTCCCGCGCCACTCGCCCGCGTTGAGCTTCGACCTCATCGCGCAGAACCCGAAGCCTGGCGACCGCACAACGCGCGACGACGACCGCCATCTTTTCCTCGAAGCGATCCTTTCCGCGCGCGAAGTCCTCTGCATCAGCTACTGCGGGCAGTCGATGCGCGACAACAGCACCCTGCCGCCGTCGGTGCTGGTGAGCGAACTGCTCGATTATCTCGAACGCGGGTTCGAACTTCCGGAAAAAAATCTGCTGGCCGATCTCGTGGTCACCAAGCACCGGCTCCAGCCGTTCAGCCCCGAGTATTACAAAGGCGGGAGGCTTTTCAGCTACTCGCAGGAGAACTGCGGCGCGGGTGAAGTGGCGCAGCGGAAGCGGGAGGCTCCGGCGCCTTTCCTCTCGCAGCCGATCGGCCCCCCCGAGGAGGAGTTTAGGACGATCAGCGTGAATGACCTCGTCGATTTCTTCGGCAATCCGTCGCGGTTCTTCGCGAAGAAGCGGCTCGGGATCGCGTTGCCGGACGAGGAAGGCGCGCTCGACGACCGCGAGCCGTTCGAGCTTGACTGGCGGGTCAAGTACCGGCTGGGACAAGAACTGGCGGAGCGAAGCATCCGCGGCGAACCGCTGGACGAGGCTCTGCCGATAGTGCGCGCGTCGGGCGATCTGCCGCCGGCGCAGTTGGGCGACGTGACGTTTCGCAAGCTTGCGAACGAGGCCGAAGCATTCGCGAAGATCGTGCAGACGCACGCTGCCGGCGAGGCGCTGCCTCCGTTTCCGATTTCTCTCAAGGTCGATGAGTTCACGATCACCGGCGCGATTGACGGCGTCATCGGTGATGCGCTTGTGCGGTATCGCCTCGCAGACATGAAGGCAAAGGACATGCTCGCGACATGGGTGCCGCTGGTGGCGTTGAACTGCATCCGACCAGGCCGCGGCGTGTTGATCGCGAAGGACACGCTGCAAATGTATCGCCAGGTCGAGAACGCAGAAGCGATTCTGCGATCGCTGCTGAAGCTTTACTGGCTCGGGCTTCGCGAGCCTTTGAAGTTTTTCCCGCAGTCGTCATGGGAGTTCGCGAGATTCACAATCGAGCCGGACGACAAGAAGAATCCGATCGAGGAAGCAACCAAAGCATGGGATGGCGGCGAGCGCAGTCGAGGTGAAATTGAGGACGAGTGGTTCGACCTTGCGTTTCACAACACCAGCAATCCGCTCGACGACGAGTGGCGGAAAATCGCGCTCGAAGTTTATCGACCACTCATCGAGCACAGGGAGGAGAGCAATCCATGAGGCCGACGTTCGATGTGAGCACAACGCCGATCGAAGCCGGCGCGACACGAATCGAGGCGAGCGCCGGCACGGGCAAGACCTTCACGATCGCAGGCCTGGTCGTAAGGCTGCTGCTCGAAAATGATCTGCGCATCGAGGAAATCCTCGTCAGCACTTATACCGAGCTTGCGACCGCCGAACTGCGGGATCGAATCCGGAAGCGCATTCGTGGCGCGCTCACAGCGTTCGAAGCAGGGCCGGGCGACGACAAGTTTCTCCAGGCAATCTGCAAACGGCACGAATCCGACGTGGAAGCGGCACGGCGGAAACTCAACGCGGCTTTGCTGAGCTTCGACCAGGCGCCGATCTACACGATGCACGGCTTCTGCCAGCGGATGCTGAAGGACCGCGCCTTCGAGAGCGGCGCGCTTTTCGATGCGGAGTTGATGACCGATCAGGACGAAGTGCTCCGCGAGATCGCCGACGATTTCTGGCGGCGGCATTTTTACGAGGGCGCGCCGATCCTCACGCTCATCGCGATGAGGCACAAGCTGAGCGCGGACGGTTTCTTTGCCGACCTCCGATTGATTACCAACAACCCGACGATCGAGGTGGTGTCGGGAGTGGACGAAAGCGCGGAGGCGTTGCAGGACAAAGTGGTGAAGACTTGCGAGGACATGAAGTCGTGCTGGAGGTCCGGCGCGGAGAGGATTCGCGGGCATTTCGCAGAGGGCGCTACATGGGTCCACCGCGGACGCAGGCAGGGCAAGCCGGCAACGATGAAGGACTCCCTGGACAAGCTCGATCGCTGTCTCTCCGAAGTCGGCGGCACCACCGAGGAGATGGAGTGCCTCCAAGACTTGTTCCAGAGCAAGGTGAACGCTGCCGCGCGGGCGAACGCGACCGCTCCACAGGAACGTCTTTTCCAGCTCTGCGAGGAGTTCGCCGAACTCGAAAAGAACTACGCCGTTCGCGTGCGCCACGACTTTTTCACATGGGCGCGCGGCGAGATGAAAAGCCGCAAGCTCGACCGAAACGTCTTCGCCTTCGACGATCTGCTCACCCGCCTCGACGAAGCTCTACAGGATGAAGCCGGCGGGAGGCTCGCGTTGATGATTCGCGAAAAGTTCAAGGCCGCGCTCATCGACGAGTTCCAGGACACGGACCCGGTGCAATACCGGATTTTCAAAAAGATTTACGAAAAGAGTGACGCGCCGCGCTATTTCATCGCCGATCCGAAACAGGCGATCTACGGCTTTCGGGGCGCGGACATCTTCACCTACCTCGAAGCGACGGACGCCATCGATCGCGCTTACACGCTCGGCGAAAACTGGCGCTCGGAGGCCGATCTCGTGCGGGCGGTCAACACGATGTTCGGTAGGAAAAAGAACGCGTTCGTTTTCGACCGTATCCAGTTCGACCCGGTGAAGGCGTCCGGCAAGGCCGATCGCGAGCCGCTCACGATTGACGGGAGCAAGGAGCCGCCGATGAGAATCTGGATGGCGCTGGGCGAGGAACCGATTCGTCAGCCGGAGGCGCAAACGTTGATTCCGTCAGCCGTGGCGGACGAAATCGTGCGGCTGCTGGAGAGCGACGCGAAGCTCGGCGAACGCAAGGTGGAGCCGTCGGACATCGCGGTCGTGGTTGCCAAGAACGCGGAGGCGCGGCTGATCCAGGCCGCGCTGATGGAGCGCGCGGTGCCGGGCGCGGTTTACAGCGCATCGAGCGTGTTCGAGTCGCGCGAGGCGACGGAGGTCGTCCGGATTCTCCGCGCGGTCGCGGAACCTGCGAACGAGCGGTTGCTGCGCGGCGCGCTCGTGACCGACACGCTCGGCGTCAGCGGCGATGCGCTTGATGCGCTGGTGCGTGACGAGCGCGAGTGGGAGCGGCGGTTGATGCGCTTCCAAGAGTATCACGCGATGTGGGCGCGCGACGGCTTCGCGTTCATGTTCCGCAGCATGTTGAAACGGGAGGAAGTGCGCGCGCGGCTTCTGCGACTCCGCGACGGCGAGCGGCGCCTGACGAACCTGTTGCAGCTCGCCGAGCTTCTGCAGGGCGCGTGTGCCGAACAGCAGCTCGGCATGGAGGGCCTGTTGAAGTGGCTCGCCGCGGAGATTCAGTCGGGCGGCGCAAACAGCGCGGATGAATACCAGTTGCGGCTTGAGCGCGACGACAAGGCGGTCTGCATCGTGACTGTTCACAAGAGCAAGGGCCTCGAATATGGCATCGTGTTTTGTCCGTTCACGTGGGGCGATGCAAAGTTGTCGAGTCACGCCACCGGGATTTCGTATCACGATTCCAACAACCGTCTCACGCTCGACATCGCGAGCGGCTGGAGGGATCGCAAAGCCATGGCGCTCAATGAAGAGCTTGCGCAAAAAATCCGGCTGCTTTACGTCGCCGTCACCCGGGCGAAACACCGATGCTATCTCGTGTGGGGGAACTTCAACGCGGGGCGGGTTTCCGCTCCGGCTTACGTTTTCTCCTCGATCGAGCCGGACGGCCCGGATGCTTACACGCCGCTGGCGGATCAAAGCAAGGCGCGCAACGGTGAAGCGATTCGTGAGGATGTGGAAACGATCGTGGGCGGCGAAAAGGCAATCCGGGTCGTGCCGATGCCTGCCGTTTCCGGAAAGGTCTGGGAGCCGTCGGAGGATTCTGCGCCTGCTCTCGCGGCACGTTCGTTCGGCGGAGAGATCGACCGGACTTGGGGCGTCTCGAGTTTCACGTCGCTGCTGACCGGTGCGGAACCGGAGCAGCCGGATCACGATGATGTCGGGACGGGCCTCGCAGACAGTCATTCTGAGCGAAGTGAAACGCAGTGGAACGCAGTCGAAGAACCCCGTGAAACGTCTATTGATGCGACTGCGGAACCGCTCGTAGTTTCACGGGGTTCCTCGACTTCGCTGCGCTCCGCTCGGAATGACACGTTAATAGACGAGGAAGCGTCCGGCATGTTCGCGTTTCCGCGCGGAGCGAAGCCGGGAACGTGTCTGCACGAGATTTTTGAGAAGATCGATTTTTCCGATCTCACGAAGATGCCCGGACTCGTTCGCGACAAACTCCAAGCATTTGGCATCCGCGGCTTTGACGCGACGGTGTGCGAGATGATCGGGCGGATGGCGACGGTGCCGCTGGACACGCGGAAGCTGAAGCTGGAAAATGTTCCGCGAAGCGCATGCCTGCACGAGATGGAGTTTCACTTTCCAATCGACGCGCTGACGACGCAGCGGTTGTCACGATTTTTCAAACAGCACCACCCAGGCGAAGCGATCCCCGCGGCAATCGACCGGCTGAAATTCGATGTTGCTCGCGGGTTCATGAAAGGTTTCGTCGATCTCGTCTTCCAGTACGAGGAGAAGTTTTACATCCTTGACTGGAAATCGAACTGGCTTGGCAACGACCTCGCCAGCTATGGCTCGGAGGCGCTCGCGGCAGAGATGGCGCGGACATTCTACTTACTGCAACTCCACATTTACACGGCCGCAGTGCATCGGTATCTCGAGCACCGGCTTGCGGGCTACGACTACGACAAGCACTTCGGTGGCGTGTTTTACGCCTTTCTGCGCGGAGTCGATCCCAAGCGGCCCGAGTGTGGAATCCATCGGGAGCGGCCGACACGGGAAGCCGTCGAAGCACTGGACCGCGTGCTTGGCGGCGGGAAGGAGGGACGATGAAGCGATCGCTTGGAAATTGCGCAAGGTTTGTTGGGGTATCGCATGTGTGTCATTCCGAGCGCAGCGAGGAACCCCACAAACGACACCAAGCGTGGATTGCGGGATTGCGCCGCCCGCCTCTGCCCACGGCGCTTACGCGTTTCCTCGCTGCGCTGCCGATGATGTCATCGGAGGGACGAGTTCCACGAGTCCCACACTCGAGAAGTCAGGGACTCGCAGAGCTCGTCCCTCCGATCGGAAGCCATCATTGCCGCCGCCGGCAAAACCCCGTTTTGTGAACGCATCGGAATGACGCGCTTTGCTTACCCTTTTTTGACAACGCCATGAAGAACGCTTCCACGCCAACACCCCTGGACAGACACTTCGCAGAGCTGATGGAGCGGCTCGCCGGCCAACCGTCGTCGGAAGTGCGTCTCGCGGCGATGGGCGCAAGCCATCATCGCTCGCTCGGTCACATCTGTCTGCCGTTGTCGGAAATTGCGGGCACGGAAATCGATGGTGAGCGGGTGCCTGAGTTGAAGCGGTGGGTGAAAAAACTTCGCGCATCGAAAGTCGTTGGCGAACCGGGCGACTTCAAGCCGCTGATTCTCGATTCGGCGGACCGCCTCTATATGCGGCGGTATTGGGAATACGAAACGAACCTCGTGCGCATGATCGAGGCGCGGCTGAATGGGTCGCAGCCGGTCGTCGATGAGGCATTGCTTCGCGCGGGCATCACGCGCCTCTTCGCGGTCGAGTCCGGCGAATTCAACCGTCAGAAGCTCGCGGCGTTTGCCGCTGTGACGCGGAATTTTTCCGTGATCTCCGGCGGACCCGGCACCGGGAAAACGCGCACGGTCGTGATGATCCTCGCGCTGCTGCTCCAACAGGAGGGCGATCTCCGCATCGCGCTCACGGCTCCGACCGGCAAAGCTGCGGCGCGTTTGAAAGATTCCATCGAGAATGCGGCGAAAGGTTTTCCCGACGAACTTCGGGTGCGGCTGCCGAAGGAGGCGGCGACGATTCACCGGTTGCTCGGGGCCATTCCCGCTTCGCCGTATTTCCGACACAACGCGGCGAGTCCGCTCGTCGCCGACGTGGTGATCGTGGACGAGGCTTCGATGGTCGATCTCGCGCTCATGGCGAAGCTGCTCGATGCCGTTCCGCCGCAGGCTCGCGTGATTCTTTTGGGCGACAAGGACCAGCTCGCCTCGGTCGAGGCCGGCGCGGTGCTCGGCGATCTTTGCAACACCGGCGTGCCTCTCGAACCGGCGGCTCCGCTCGTCGCGGCGTATGCGAAAATCGTGGGAGAAAAACCCGCGATCAAAACGCAGAAACCGCTCGCGCCAATTCACGGCGGCATCGTCGATCTTCGGCGGAACTATCGTTTCCCCGGCGGCAGTGGGATCGGGGAGTTGAGCCGCATGATCAATGGTGGCGATGCCGATGGCGCGCTGCGGTTTCTTTCGGAAACGAAAACGGACGCTGTCGTCGCGCGTGCGCTGCCGGCTGCGGGCCTGCTGGGGCGGGCGTTGCGCGAGCCGATTCTTGCGGGATACGGCGATAATCTCGAAGTGAAAGAGCCGTCGGAAGTTCTCTCGCGCTTCCAGCGGTTTCGGATTTTGTGCGCGGTTCGCAGGGGGCCGTTCGGCGTCGAGAATCTGAATGCGCTCGTGGCCGCGGCGCTCGAAGAGGCCGGTGTCATCGGGCTTCGCGGGCCGTGGTATCGCGGGCGGCCGGTCATGATCACGGCCAACGATTACAACTTGAAGCTCTTCAACGGCGACATCGGCATCGTGCTGCCGGACGACGAAGGCGGCGGCGAGTTGCGCGCGTTTTTCACGGCGACCGACGGCACGCTGCGGCGGTTCCTGCCGTCGCGCCTGCCGCCGCACGAGACGGCGTTTGCGATGACGGTCCACAAAAGCCAGGGATCGGAGTTCGAGCGCGTGCTGTTGCTCCTGCCCGACGCGGAGAGCCCGGTCGTTACCCGCGAACTGCTCTACACGGGCATCACGCGCGCGAGGAGCGGAGTCGAGCTGTGGTATCGCGAGCCGGAACTGCGCGCGGCGGTCGCCAGGGTCGTCCGGCGCGACTCGGGATTGCGCGATGCGCTGTGGACTGGGTGAGCGGCGGCGGTCTTGTCACGAAGTTGAAGTCCCCGCTTTTCCCCGACGGCACGGCGGATACACTCGTTCACGTCAGGTGTTGTTCGTATCTTGTGAAAACTCAGTTGCTGCTCCCAAGTCTCCTAATCTTCGCAACCTTGCTTGGTTCATGCATTGACGCACAACGAACGCTTGAACTTGATGGTCGCGGAGTCCGTCGTGCCGCCGGCATCCTGTGATGCGCACTTCCCGTGTCTGCGCGCTGTGTTTTAGCGCTTCGTGATCCATTTGGAAATAACTGTCCTGCTCCACGCGAAGATTACCGCCCGTGACGAATCGGAATCACCAACGCCTCCGCGACATGCACCTTCGGATTGCCCTTGCCGGACCGGTTGCCGATGTGGTGCCAGCAGTTGAAGCGGAAGACGTTTCCGCGGAAGGACGGGTCGCCCCCGAGAAGCCCGACTCCACGCTGGGCGGAACTTCGGGTTGGGATCCATATTCGTGCGGGGAAGCGGCGTGCTTGAGAATCGCCCTACGCGCAGGCTGCCATCGTCGCGGCGTCACCATCGCGGTAGGACATCCATTTGCGATACGGCTGGTACTTGTTCGATTCGGTGGCGGCTTTGCAGCGTTCCTCCAGCGCGGTGAGTTGTTCGGCGGAGAAAGGTTCCAGCGCCATGGCGATCGCCGCATTCTCCCGAAGCTGGTCCACGGAGGTGATCCCGCTCACGACCGTCGCAACAGGCAAGGAAAGGCCGTAGGTGATCCCTTCCTTCACCGAAAGGATGCCGTCGCGAACCGACTGCGCATTGCCCCCGAGCGTCTTCATGGCCAGCGGCGCGATCTTCTGTTTCACCAATTCCGGCAACACCCGGCGGACAAACGCATTCGAGTTTGCCTCGATGGCCGAGATGGGCAGTTGGCAGGTATCAAACGGATAGCCGTGGGCCAGCATCGCCAGATGCACCTCCGGATCGGTATGTCCCGTGAAGCCGACAAAACGCACCTTGCCCTGCTTGCGCGCCTCATCCAGCGCCTCGATGACACCGCCCGCCGCAAACGCATTCTTCACCTGATCCTGCGTCGAGAGCGCATGCACCTGCCAGAGATCGAGATGATCGGTTCCCAATCGTTTCAGCGACTGCTCCAGCATCGCCATCGCCTCCTTGCGACCGCCCTTGTCGTGGGTGCAAACCTTGGTCATCAGGAAAACCTTGCCCCGCCTGCCCCGGATGCATTTCCCCATCAGTTCCTCCGAGCGCCCATCGTGGTAGTCCCATGCGTTGTCGAAAAAATCGACGCCCAGTTCCAGCGCCGTGTCCACGATCTTCCGGGCCACCTCGTCGCTGGCCAGGCGCAGCGCATATCCGCCGAGACACAGCGAGGAGACAGTCACATCATGCCGCCCGAGCTTCCGCCTCGGCACTTGGGAGCGGGCAGCGTCTGCCGCGTGCGCCCTCCCTCCCAGCATCAGCGCAGTGCCCGCGAGGCAGAGTTGCTTGAGGAATTCACGACGTTCCTTGCGGCAAGAGTTCATACCACCGACCGTCCTCCGATCCCTGCAGTTGCGCAAGGCCCGAGACGCTCACACATGCTTCCCGGCACAAACTTGTCACCAAGTCTTCAACTTCGTAACGCCGGCAAGAACGCACTCCGTCTCCCAACTGCCGCAGCCGCGTGCTCAGGTTCCCGCTCCCCGTCCGTTCCAGAAAATCCGCGTTCGGGATTTGCATCAGGTTGGAGGGCCGCCAATGGGGGTCCTCCGGCTTGATGAGATGGTAAGCTTGGATGGGTTTCATGATCTCGTGGAAGAAAGATGTGCCAGCGCCGCCAGAATACTATCCAGCACGTAATCCAACTGCTTCCCCGCGTCCTCGGCGAGAAAGCGGAGGACCAAGTATCCGTGCTGCTGCAACAGCGCGTCCTTTCGCCGGTCGCGGCGATAGGCATCCGCATCCGCCAGGTGTTGAGCGCCGTCCAGTTCAATAACCAAGCGGGCGTCGGAGCAGAAGAAGTCCACTTCCATCACGCCTCGATTGTCGAATGGGATGGGCAGCTCCGTGTTGAGGCGGAATCGTCCTGCGGTTTCGGCAAGCGTATCCAAACGGCGATACAAAAACGCCTCGCTGGCACTCCGCGCGCGGGCCGCGCCTTCGGCATCCGGCGGTGGGACGCGCGCTGCGTGAACAAACAGGTTGCCGAGCGGCACATCAACACCGTCACGAATCAAGCGACGCACGCTGGCGGCGTAATTCTGTTTCCATTCCGGCTCAATCGGGAGCGGCACTTCCACCGGCCAGCCCGGCAAGGCGCTCGCCGGAAGTAAAACGGTGTAGCCCAGCGATTCGTAACCGCGACAGCGCCGGTCAAACATGTTCGCAAACATCCTCACGTTCAGGTCGGCGTAATCATAAACGCGCACCTCGCACTTGCCTTCATGCAATCGGTGCAACCGCCCCACGTATTGCGCCACCGTGCCGCGCCAGGAAATGGGCAAGGCAAGAAACAACGTGTCCAACCGCGGGTCATCAAAGCCCTCACCAATGAACCGACCAGTCGCCAGGATTACCCGACCACCGCCGCAGTCGCTTGTTGCAGGTGCAACAAGAGGCTGCAGGGGTGATTTTGCCACTAGTTCGAGCGCCGCTCGCAGGGTCTTCCGCCCCATGCCGCCGCGCAGGGCAATCACATTGACCACCTCGCGCGACAATCGTTCTGCCAGCAGTTCCAGATGCTCCGTCCGTTCAGTCAGCAAAAGCGGCGAGCGGCCTTCGCGCACGGCGCTCAACACGTCTGCGCAGATCATCGCGTTTCGTCTCTCATCGCGCCACAGCGCATCGTAGAGCTTCTGAAATTCCTGACGGGGATTGTCGGTTTCAGACTGTGCAAAGTGTGAAACCGAGGTTTCGTCGCGAAAGCCCGTCGGGCGAACCATCACGGAATGCGTGAAGGGCCGCACGGCCGCCTGTTGCCGTGCGTCAACGCTGTGCCGCACCGGGCCGCATTGCATGAAGATGATTGGATGATGGCCATCTTTGCGCGCCACGGTGGCAGACAAACCGGTGAAGAACTTGGCTTTCGCGCGACGGGCCACGAGTTCAAAACTGTGCGCGGAAAGATGATGGCATTCGTCCACCACGACATGACCGTAATTGGCGACGCAGTCGTTGACCTCGCCTTTACGAACAAGGCTCTGCAGCAGCGCCACGTCGAGGTTGCTGGTGAGCTTCTTGCGTCCACCGCCGAGTCGCCCGATTTCCTTTGCGGGCAATCCAAGAAAGGCCGAAAGCCGCTCAACCCACTGTTCCAATAACTGCTGACGGTGGACGAGCACCAGCGTGTTCACGCCTCGCCGGGCGATCAGCCAGGCAGCCAAAACGGTCTTGCCGAAGGCCGTCGTTGCGGAAAGCACGCCGGTCTCGTGGCGGAGCATTGCCTCCGCAGCCGCCAGTTGTTCCGGCCGCAACTCGCCCTGAAACGACACGTCCAGCCGCGTGCCCGGGTATCGCTCGTCGCGCAAGACCAGTTCGATCTTGAGCGAATCCAGCAGATCGGACACGTCATCCAAACAGCCGCGCGGCAGCCCAATGTGTTTCGCGTGATCCTCCGCACAGTGGATGATGCGGGGCTTGTCGTAGGTCGGCAGTCGCATGGCCTGGGCGCGATAGAATTCCGGATTCTGAAACGCGGCGAGCCGCACGAGCCGATTGCGGAGCGCGGGCGGGAGGTTTTCCTTGGGCACGTAGAGTTGATCAGCGAGAACCATTTCGATGCTCTCCGGCAGCGGCCCGGCAATCGGCGGTTCTTTCCGGCGGCGCGACGGCGGTGCGGTCCACGGCGAATCGTCATCTTCGTCTGTCAGCGCCATTCGCACCCCGACGACACGCCCTTTGGTTTCCGCTTCGCGAGCCAACGCCTCCACACGCGCCCGGCCGATGCGTTGGATCGAGGAGAGAAACGCCCACTGGTCGGGATGCGGATTGAACTGTTCGTCGAGAAAGACCGAGTTACCTCGCTCCCGCGCCGCTTTCTGCAGCGGCAACGCGATGAGGTTTCCAAATCCGCCCTTGGGCAACGTGTCTTGATTTGGAAACAGCCGGTCATACGAATCCAGTCCCAAATCCGGACGCCGCTCCATGGTCTCCGTCAGAAAGTGCGATCCAAGCTTGCGCGCCGCGTTGGCGGAAACGGCCTCCGCGAAGAAGAACCAGGCGTGCGCGCCATTACCGGAACGCGACCGCTCCAGCGCCACCGGCAGATCAAGTTTGCGACACGTCTCAACGAACGCGCCCGCATCCGCCTGCCAGCTCTCCTTGTCGAAATCCACCGAGAGAAACAGGCACGTTTCATCCAGCAGCATCGGATAGACGCCCATGACAAACGCCCGGCCCTGATCATCCCGTCCCGACAGATGCCATCGCACCACCTCATCCGTTACCGGCAGAAAGCGACGATGCGGACACTCCGCGCACTTGACCTTCGGCTTCTCACAAACGCCGCGCACCCACTCATTGGCACACGCCGGCGCGTAACCAGCCTTTCCTGTCTTCCGACTCTCGAACCGCCGCGGATAGACATCCTCACGTCCGCGAAACAGCGATCGAAACAGCGCGATCTTTTCGGTGGGAGAGGAGCAGTTCGTGACCTGCAAATGAGTTGGCATTGCAGCCGCGGCTACCGCCGTCATGTCCCGTGGCGAAATGGAATCGCTATTGGTCACGGCCGCAAGATAGTGAATAGCTGGAGAAACGTCGAGCCGGTGAGCAGTCCGGCCCGATGGTGGGAACAACGACTTGCTTCCTTGCTACGAGAATCACTTCTTGCGAAACGCGGTCTTGATTCGCCGGTAATTCACTGACCCTGCAGCCAAGCTTGCCCTCTTCGCAGACCGTTTGCTGGTCGCCTTTTCGAGCAGAACAAGTTGCCGCTCGTTTTGTTGGGTTTGCTTTGGCGGTTCGACCTGTCGAGATTCAAGCAATCGCATGGCAGCCAAATCCAAATCCGTCAGACTCGCTGACAACTCGTCGGACAGTTGTGCAGCGGAGCGACCAGCACAGGTCTCAACAAGAAATTGGCTGATGAGAACGACGCGTCGGTCGTTTACGGAAAGCGTCAGGCCGCAATCGTTGAGTCGTTTAGCCTTGGCCGTCGCGTGTTCAATTGCTCGTTGGAATGCGATCTTGGCATCGGCCCGCTTTCGAGTGTCCGCCGCTTGCTTCCGGCAGACCAGAACAACGTCGAGTTGGATTGGCTCTCTGGCTTGAGATTTGGGCGCGGCGACGGACATCTCCGACTTCACTGGGTGACAGTTCACAAGTGAGAAACCAGCCCCAACCACAGCGTCAGCCAATGATGTCCATCCGTCCATCCTGGAATGGTGGTATGTGAAGACGAGCAAACCGTCCGCCCGCAGCACGCGGCAAGATTCAGCGAAAACAGCGCGCAGCTTCGCAGCGAACTGCTCTGCGCTAGTATCCTGCACTTCCTCAAGGTGGCGCGTCGTAGTTCGCTTGCCAACAAACGGCGACAAGCCGAGTTGCTGCCAGGCAAAGAAAAAGTCAGCCAGTTCCGAGTAATGCACGTTGTCGAAGAACGGCGGGTCGGTCACGACCAAGTCCACACTTGAATCAGCCAAACCGGTTGTCGACGAACTGCCGCAGGAGAGATGGATGGCACGAGGCGTTGTTTTTGAAGATGGAGGCCACTTTGTTTCGACGCGTCCACTGAACGGGGCGCTCCCGCCAAAAATATGCTTGCCGTTGCTGCTGCCGTTCGTTCGCTCAATCGCCAACTCGAACGGGGCAGCATGATATTCGATGGCGCGCATCAGTCGTGACTTGAACAGAGTCGAAAACGAGCCTGAGCTTTTCGACGTGCCCCAGACATTGCCTTCAATCGGGACTCGCTCGGGTTTCAAGATGTGGTGCGCGAACATGTGCCGGATTGCTCCCGTGCCTTCGCCTTTGTAAGAAGCAAACATGTTGTTGAACTCCAAGACGCCTGAGAAAACGGTTCGCAATGCGGCTCGCGCTGCGTCGTCAGGCAACTCCAGGATGGCAGCGTGCAGCCAGCCGAGAGCGAGCAGTTGGCGATCGTTGAAGAATTCTCGCCACGAGCGATAGGCGTAGTTGAGGACTTGGCGTGTGTTGTAACCATCCTTCAATTCCAAAGTCGGCAGCGGCAGTTTGCTCCGATGCAACTCCTCTGAACATCGCCGGTAGGCCAATTCATCCTTGCGCGTGACGGGCAAGTAGAGTTTTTCACCGGAACTGTTGAGAACAAGCTTGGCGAACATCCGATGCGCTGGCGGATGGCCAATTGCCTTGGCGGTTTTCGCGATGGGAAAAACGCGGCGGCACTTTCGGCAAGTCGCCGACGCGCCGCTTGCCGGCCCAGAGTGCAAATCAAAATCGTGCTGGCAATGAGGGCAGCGGCTCTGAGCGTCGTTGACATCTGCGGCGAAAATCCCAGCACATTCCGGGCACACCACGCGGACTTCTGGCTTGCGGTCGGGATAGGCATTCCGGACGAAAATGTAAGTCGGAAACAAATCCACGTTCTCAGAGCAAGCAGGGCAGGGAAGCGTCTTAACCCAAAAAAAATAGAGCGCGTCGCAGGTGTGTCCCTCGGCATCCGCAGTTTGGTAGAGTGCCCGGATGCGCTCACCAACTCCGGCAGAAAGCTGGCCGAACGCTTTCATCAGCGCATCCCGGTCGAGCGGGCCGAGTGATACCCGCACCGATTCGCACGCGACGGGATTGATGTCTCGGCCCAATGCCGTGAATCCAAGTTTGTGCGCCTCCCCAATCGTCGTCCCACTCCCCATGAACGGATCGAACACAGTCAAACCAGCGAAGTCATGCTGCCGATAGAACGCTTCGACGAGGTTTTCTGAGTCAGGCAAAGCCGAGCCGAGCAAGATGCCTCGGAAGACAGAACCCAGACGCTTCGCCCACCATTTATGGATGTGGTAAATGGGCCGGTGGATTTCTTTGCGCCAACTTTCCATCTCCGCGAGTTGCGAAATGAACTCAAACGGAAACGAATCCGACTCGATAAGCCGGCATGCGCGCGGATGCCCGTTGGATTTTTGCTGACTATTCATCCTCATCCGCAGCTGCCGCGACTTCCGCGATGACCTCGCGCGGCGGACGCATCGCCACTGCGTCAGCCGTTGAACCCTTGAGTCGATAGGCAACGAAGTTGTGCTCCGTGCCTGCTGCCGGATTGTCCACCGACTCGGGCTTCAAGGTGTTCGTCCGCAAGTCGAATGTGTATCCAACAATCAGCTTTTGCGCTTCACGCCGCACAAGCTTTCCGACCGCACGAAATCGGGAATCCACGCGAAAGTCGACTGGAAGAATCAGCGTTTGATTGTGCGCTGTGCCAGTCGTCAGCCCGAACGGCGTTGGAGCAACATACATCTTCCGGTCGCGAATCATGATGTCGCCGTAGCTGCCAAAGCCCTTCACGCTTTTGTTCTTGTGAACGTAGTCGTGGTCAGCGTTGAGGAAATCGC
Source organism: uncultured Verrucomicrobiae bacterium (assembly GCA_963751395.1). Taxonomy (GTDB): domain Bacteria; phylum Verrucomicrobiota; class Verrucomicrobiia; order Chthoniobacterales; family Chthoniobacteraceae; genus CAVVUC01. The sequence goes on from CAVVUC010000004.1 coordinate 478,067, forward strand.
CGTGGCAAACCACAAGGTCGAGCACCGGATACGAATCGCCGTCCGGTTCGGCTGGATAGCGACCAAAGATGTAAAAGATAACCCGACCGTTGTGACTGCCGGACGGAACTTGGCTATTGCAGTCGTAGTTGGCTTCGCGCCCGGGATATGCCAACCCCTTTACTTCGAAGCCGTCAGTCGAAGCGACCAAACGGAAGTCGGGATAGGTGTTTCGCCCGCCGACCTCAAAGTTCAGCTTCGTCTTTCCAAGCCGAGCCCTGAACCAGTTCTGAAAGTGGAATTCCTTGTCCTGGCGGCTCTCGCGAGTAATCAGTTTGTTCGCGCGAATGGCTTCGACGCACTTAGCAAAGATTTCGAGACATGGGTGGCCAGTTGGCATATCGAGATTGTGTCGGACTCACGCCTTCGCGTAAAGCTCGCTGCCTTTCGCGGTGAACTCGCGGGATTTTTCTTCCATCCCCTTCTTCAGCGCCTCTTCCTCGGCGATGCCTTGTTCGGCGGCGTATTTGCGGACGTCTTCGGTGATCTTCATCGAGCAGAAGTGCGGGCCGCACATGGAGCAGAAGTGCGCGGTCTTCGCTCCTTCTTGCGGCAACGTCTCGTCGTGAAATTCCCTGGCCGTCACCGGGTCAAGGGACAGGTTAAACTGGTCTTCCCAGCGGAATTCAAAGCGCGCCTTGCTCAACGCGTTGTCGCGGTATTGCGCGCCGGGATGGCCCTTCGCCAGGTCGGCGGCGTGCGCGGCGATCTTGTAGGCGATGACGCCGTCTTTCACGTCCTTCTTGTTCGGCAGGCCGAGGTGTTCCTTGGGCGTGACGTAGCAGAGCATCGCGCAGCCATACCAACCGATCATCGCCGCGCCGATGCCGCTGGTGATGTGGTCGTAGCCGGGCGCAATGTCGGTGGTGAGAGGCCCGAGAGTGTAGAACGGCGCTTCGCCGCACCATTCGAGTTGCTTGGCCATGTTTTCCTCGATCATGTGCATGGGCACGTGGCCCGGGCCTTCGTTCATCACTTGCACGCCTTTGGCCCACGCGCGGCAGGTGAGTTCGCCCTGCGCTTCGAGTTCGCCGAATTGCGCCTGGTCGTTGGCGTCGGCAATCGAGCCGGGGCGCAGGCCGTCGCCGATGCTGAACGCGACGTCGTAGGCGGCCATGATGTCGCAGATGTCGTCCCAGTGGGTGTAGAGGAAATTCTCCTGGTGATGCGCGAGACACCATTTGGCCATGATGCTGCCGCCGCGCGAGACGATGCCCGTCATGCGGTTCGCCGTGAGCGGCACGAAGCGCAGCAACACGCCGGCGTGAATGGTGAAGTAATCCACGCCTTGCTCGGCCTGTTCGATGAGCGTGTCGCGGAAAAGTTCCCACGTGAGGTCCTCGGCTTTGCCGCCGACTTTTTCGAGCGCCTGATAGATCGGCACTGTGCCGATGGGCACGGGGGAGTTGCGGAGAATCCATTCGCGCGTGGCGTGGATGTTCTTGCCGGTGGAGAGGTCCATGACGGTGTCCGCGCCCCACTTGGTGGCCCAGCGCATCTTCTCGACTTCCTCCTCGATGCTGGACGCGACGGCGCTGTTGCCGATGTTGGCGTTGATCTTCACGAGAAAATTGCGCCCGATGATCATCGGCTCGGACTCGGGGTGATTGATGTTGTTCGGGATGATGGCGCGGCCGGCGGCGACTTCAGAACGGACGAATTCGGGGGTGATTTCGTTCGGGATGCGTTGCGGGAAGCGACCGAAAATGCTGGGCGTGTAAGGGCTCTTGCCGAGCTGCGATGAACCGGCGTGCTGTTTGTTGAGGTCGTTGCGAACGATGTCCTTCGACATTTCGGTGATCTTCGCGCGAACCATGTTCTCCCGAATAGCGATGAACTCCATCTCCGGCGTGATGATGCCGGCGCGGGCATAAGTGAGTTGCGTGACGACCTTGCCGGCCTTGGCGCGCAGCGGACGACGGCGCTGCGAGGTGAGGCCGGGAAATTCTACGAGGCGATTTTTCTCCGCCTTGCTGGCGTATTCGGCGTGCTTGCCGGAGAGGTAACCATCGTCCTGCGGCTTCACTTCGCGACCGTCGATCTCCTCCACATCGCCACGTTTGAGAATCCATTCGCGGCGCAGCGCAGGCAGACCTTCTTCCGGCTTGCCGGTGAACGCGGGATCGCCCCATGGGCCGGAGCAATCATAGACACGCACCGGATCGTTCGGCGTGACCGCGCCGGTGTAGGACTTCGTCGGCGTGACTTCGATCTCGCGCATCGGCACGCGGATTTCCGGGTGCAGCACGCCCGCGACGTAGATCTTTCTGCTGGCGGGCAGTTGTTCGCTGCTGTGGGGTTCGATGGATTCGTTCGATGCTATCATTGGTGTGCTCCTATTAACAAAAAAACCATGCGCGAGATGCGTCATGGCTGAATCCTCGCTCCCTTCGCCGGAATTACCCGGATCAGGTTCAAGGGGTTTTTGTCTTGCGACATCTCAGCCGTATCGGCTCCCCCGCATTGGGGCGAACTCTAGGGAAAACCGCGGACGAGTCAATGACCGGCTTCGGCTGGCTGCGCAAAGCTGGCACGGGAAGCGTTTCTCTCAGTTGCTGGTCGGAGTGGTCTACTGGGGCGAGTTCGTGATGACGCGCGGTCCCAAATCTCGAAGACCGACGTTGATCGGCAGGCTCCGGCGATATTCCGCGACGACCTTCGGTGGCAGCTTTTGTTCCGCCAGATTCTTGTAGTTCTCAATGCCAGTCACAATTGCGTCGGCGAATTTGTTGCGCCACGCAGCGGAGGCGATGAGCAGACAATCGTTGGCGTTGCTGAGGAATCCGCCCTCGACAAGGACCGCCGGAATTTTCGAGCGGCGAAGAACGGCAAACCGCGATCGTTTCAAACCGCGATCCCCCTGGGGAATGTTGCCGAGCAACGAGTGGTAAACGCTGCTGGCGAGCGCCGCGCTTTGAACGTCGCATTCGTTGCCGGGTTCGTTGAGCATGTGATGCGCGGCGAGCGCGACGTCCTGAGTGGAAGGCGCGCCGCGAGGAGTCAGCGAGAAAATCTCAAATCCGTTTGCTGCGTCGTTGAACTGCGAGGAGTTGAAATGAATGCTCACGAAGATGCTGTTGCTGCTCCGGTTGGCAATCTTCGCGCGGTCTTCCAGCGGAACGAAGACATCGTATTCGCGTGTCATCACGACGTTGATGCCACGCTGGATCAGCAACGTCCTCGCGCGCCGCGCGATGTCCAGGGCGAAGTCTTTTTCAAAACCGAACCTCGAGAAAGCTCCTTTGTCGTGCCCGCCGTGACCGGGATCGAGCACGACCGTGCGCACCGGACGCATCTCTTGAATGCGCTCGGGATGCAGCATCGGCTCGATGGTTTTCAACAAGTCCATTCGCGAAACGAAAACCGCGCCGTCCTGTTTGTGCGCCGGAAAAGCGAGCCACTGGCGAACGCCGTTGATCATGATTTCGCGGCTTTCAAGATTGATGTCGATCCGGGCCTTTTTCGATTCGAGTTCGATCTGATTGGCCGCTGTCGTCACCTGCGGCAGGAGCCCGTAATAGGCCGAAATTTGGTCGAGAGGCAGGTAATCGCGTCCTTCGAACCGCTGAACCGTCCAGCGAAAATCCTCGGCACCCGCGACAGATGTCGTGAGAAAAAGCGCAAGAATGTACCGTCGGAGATGCATGAATCAAATTTCTCACAAGCTATCCAGACCGCAACAGGCCCTACTACAGAATCAGGGCGTTCATGCGATCCGATGAGCTTGAGGAGCTTGTGTCCGAGTTAGCAGTGAACATGCCTACGGTCTGTGACGGGACGTTTCGGTACGGGTTTTCGCAGGTTTCTTGGCTCGGCGCATGGGCCTCACTCAGTTCAATTGTGGTTATTCTGCGCGCCAGCCTGCTTGCTTTCATCCAACCGGTGCCCTATAAACACGCCCATGGAATACATGCAAAAAGGCGGGCCGCTCATGTGGCTCATTCTGTTCTGCAGCGTCATCTCGATCGCCGTCTTTCTGGAAAGACTCGTTTACTACCATCGCGCGACCATTCGCGTGGGCGAATTCATGCGTGGCCTCGCAAATCTGATCGGGCGTCGAAACTTCGCCGAGGCCCTCCACGAGTGCGCCGCAACGCCGGGCCCGGTGGCGCGTGTCATCCATTCGGCGATCCTGCATCACGACGCATCCCGGGCGGAGTTGAAGGAGATCGTGCAGGAAGCCGGACAACTCGAAGTGCCAAATCTCGAACGCAACCTGATGATTCTTTCCACGATCGCTTTCATTGCTCCGTTGATCGGTCTGCTCGGCACCGTCACCGGTTTGATCGAGGCGTTTGTCACCATTTCCAGCCACAGCGGCTCCGCCAACTCGACAGACATCTCCAGCGGCATCTACCACAGCCTGCTCACCACTGCTGCGGGGCTGGTGATCGCGATCCCTTGCTCGGTCGCCTACATGTTCCTCTCCTCCCGGGTCAATTCGCTCATGCACGACATCGAGCGCGCGGGGATCGAGATCGTGAACCTGATCACCGAGCAGCGCAGCGGCGGCTCGATCATAGATTTCCAGAGGAAAAGGTCCGAAGCCGGAATTTAGAAGCCCTGGCGCCGGCGTTTCAGGTTTCGCACTTTCTTCGATGAAGCTCTCCCGCTCGGTCCAAATCAACCCGGCGCTTTTCCTCATCGTGCCGCTGGTCGGCGTGCTGTTCGTCATCATCCTTTTTTTCACCCTCAGTTCGCGGTTTGTGTTGCAGCCGGGGATCACGGTGACGCTGCCGTTCTCGGCATTCACGCTCGCGCCGCAGCGCAACCCGCAGGTCGTCAGCATCACCTCCGGGCCGGTGCCCGCGATCTTTTTTCGCGATCAAAAACTGACGCTGGATGAGTTCGCAAAAAGTCTCACCAGCAGCCCCGGAAAAGAACGCACGCTCATTATCAAAGCCGACCGCAACACACCTTACGAAGTCGTTGTGAGCGTGATGAACCAGGGACTGCAAGCCGGCTTCTCGATCGTGCTGGCGACTTCGGAAGAGCGCCGATGAGAACCGCCGGAGGCACGGGCCTGACGTTTCATTGGCCGAATCGCCGCGACATCTCGCTGCTGTTGCCGGGCTTTATCGTGCTCTCAGTGCTGCTTCACTTGCTTGCGTTTTACGTTTTCCAAGTGGTCTATCCCACCTCGGTTTCGATCCTGCCGCCGCCAGCCCAGGGTCGGACTGTTGATGCGCTCGAATCCAGATCATCAGGCGTTGCTCCGCTGGATCGAGGCGGAAGACCCCGCTGTTGTTTCCGCGCCTTCGGAGGCCACGCCTCCCGGCCTTCTCCAGCTCCCCTATCGTCCTTCGTACGCGGAAGTTCACGCGACGCCGCAGACCGCCGTCGAGACGCCGCAACCGATCACGTTTCCACCCGCAAAAAGCCCGCTCGCACTCATCAACAGCGCCGTTGCTCCCAAGCAACAGCCCGTTGCGGCGATTCCCGCCCGGCCGTCGAAGGTCCGTTTCTCGGGCTCGCTCGCGAACCGCGAACTCAAAACCGCCCAGCCGATCCAGCTCTGCGGCCAAAAGCACGACACAGCTTTTGCCCACGATCGTTCCTCGTCGGCGTTACCGATCGCGGCGAAGTGCGCCACATCTTTCTCCAGGCGGCATCCGGCGACAAAACCATCGACCAGCAGGCCGAGGCGCACCTTGCCAAAATCGAGTTCGCGCACGCTCCCGAGCCTATGACGTGGGGCTTTGCCACCTACTTCTGGGGCAACGATGCGTCCTCTCTACAGCCGTCCACGCCCGCTCCCCAGCCGTGATTCGCGTCAGCCTCCAGCTCCTTATTTTCATCTACCTCTTCCTGTTCCTGGGGATGGTTTTTGGCATCTGGCTTTACTACGGCTGGCAGCGGAAAAGGCGCGAGCAACAGGCGCTCCGCCACCGGCTGCGCTGCACCATCTGCGCGTTCGAGTTCCAGGACAAGACCACCGAACTTCTCCCCCGCTGTCCCCGTTGCGGCAGCCTCAACGAGCGCTTCAAACTGGGGATGCTGTAGCACCATCGTCCTGCCGCTGAAAGGAAGCTAACGAGCCTCAATTCGGCGGCTCACAACCCGGCAGCAAGCCAACGCCTGCTATTTGGTCCACGTATCTCTCTCATCCTCAGCAGCATTTCCAAGACGCACGGACGCGAGTCCTTGTTGGGTGTTGAACATGATGCCAGGCGATCAAGGGAGTCTCGCTGAATTTTCGAGAGATTTTGAACGAATCCCATCGCGGGCAATCTAAATTGGTAGTTGAAGTTGCCAGTTTTCATGGTTGGCGCTTCAACGGTTTGGGTGATCTAGCCTGGTTGGATTATTGGGAATCCAACCAGGCATTTCATTTTGGCGATAATGTCATTGATTTCGGCGTCACTCCGATCCATCCGACCATTTTCTGGCAGCCCAAAGAGTAAACAGCAAAGTCCGCTCGTTTCTTGACTTCGGTTTTTGCACCAATCACTTTCCAGCCCAGTGCCTGCTCTGATTTCAAAAACCTGGAGGCTTCTTCTTGTTATCGCCCTTTGCACAGGGATGGGCGGGCACTGGTTATTGCTTCAGACGGTTGCGTGGACGGGGATGCTCCTCAAGTATTCGCAGGATGCGAATTTCGCGGAGGCTGTCAGCAAGACGTTCGACGGCGAGCATCCGTGTCCGCTTTGCAAAAAAATCAAACAGGCCAGGAAGAGCGAGCAGAAAGATCCCGCTCCATCTCTTGCAAAAATGGATCTGAAATATCCGAAACCGGATGGACTTGCGCCTGTCGCGCCAACATTCGGTTTCCACTCCTGGCCGGCGTTTGAAGAATACGCGTTAAACGCCGTCCACACTCCGCCCGTGCCTCCGCCGCGATCGGCAGTTGCCTGACTCCAACCGAAAGCCGCCGGCAGTGATTCACTGATTCCGCGCCGGCCCGGCTGCTTTCTCATTTCATCCGCGGAGCCGTGTGGTTTTGCGGTGATGCCGGCCGCCTGTGTTGCGATCGTCCATTACGGGGCGCGGTCGCGCATGGCTTGGCGACTCATCATTCGCGGGCGCACCAAGGCCCGCTCCCGTGTCCCGTTATCAAAAAACAAAAACATCCTTATGAAAAAACTCACTCAAACCTGCATCGGCGCATTTTTACTGAAATGCGCAGCGACCTGTCTTGCCACGGAACTCACTGCCATTCCGGGGCCCGACGACCAAGGGGGAATGATCATGCCGATGGTGACCCTGACCGGCACCACGGTGAACGTCTCCTTCAATCCAGCGGCGACACCGGTGCTCGCCGGACTTGGAACATGGAGCCCCGGCGACACGTTTCCGAACAGCGCGAGCTGGAATTCGCTCCTCGATCCCGTGGACGGCCAGGGGGCGCTGTTCAACAACCAGTATGGATTCATGTTCATGGCCAACCCGATGATGGGCATGGACAATGTTCCCACAGGAAAATCGCTTGGCATCCGGCTCCTGGCCCGCAACTCCAGCCTGCTCGAATCGTGGAACTATGTGAACGGCCAGAACCGTTTCGATGAAGTGTTTGCCAATGTTGGCGACCAGGTGCTCTGGAACGGCAGCATGTGGCATAACTACTTCACACTGCCGAACTCAGCGGCTCCCGGCATTTACACGGCGTCATTCGAGATCTTCATCGCCGACACGACGTTCACTGCCGGAACGGGCTTTGCCGATTACACGGCTGGCGCGTTGAGCGCTGCACAGGATACGGGCTACCGCCCGGTGACAGTAAACTACTCATGGCAGGTGGTGCCCGAGCCTTCCGTGTCGCTCCTGCTGGTGGCCGGCGCGTCCGGATTCCTGTTTTTCAGGAAACGCCGGGTGGCCTGACGCTGTGCATTTGCTGGATTCAATGAAAGCCGGGTGGCAGTTCGCAAGGACCGCCATCCGGTTCCGGCGGGCTTTTTCGCTGGTCGAGCCTCTTGGTCGTCCTGTCGGTGATCTCTGTCCTGGCGGCGCTGGTGTTTGGTGCGACATCGGCATCGGCGCAAAAGTCGAAGGCGATCCAGTGTGTCTCCAGGATGCGCGCGCTGGGAACGGCTATCCTTCTTCGCTGCAGCGACCACAATGGCGAGCTGCCGCGCAGCCTCCACAGCGCGGGGAGTGCCGGGGTGGATTCATGGACTTTTGCCATCGCGCCCTACCTTGGAGTGACCTTGCCTGTTTCCCAAACGGAATGGTCGGCCGTATTCGAGCGCTACTACCGGTGCCCGGCAGACAAGAGCACGTCGAGCTTGCGCTGGAGCTATGGGTTGAACGTCTTCTACGAGTTGACCCCCGATGGCGATGACTACCAGGGCAGCCCGGAGACCTGGCGGAGAATTCAAAACGTGCCGAAGCCCTCAAGAACGATTCTGCTGGCCGAGCCGAGGAGCATCGACTTTGGGGATCACATCATGTGTCACCTCTGGAAAAGCAGGAACGCTGCGCTGAATGCGCTGGATTACAAGCGCCACGGCAGCGTCTCGAATTACCTCTTCCTCGACGGCCATGTCGATGCATTGCCGGTCGAGGCCGTTTTCTTGCCGGAAAAAAAGATCAACCTCTTCAATCCCTCGCTCGCACAATAAGCGGGCAAGGATGTTTGCCGTCGAATGTCTCGCTGATTGCGGTGCCGGGTGGCTGCGATTTTACAGACTCCGCCAGCATGGTTGCCCGTCCGACGGTCTGCAACGCTGCCAGATGCAGGCCGTTGCTGCATGCAAGCGCAAGCAGCAAGGTGAAGGCGACGATCTGGAATGCTTTTCTGAGCACGGGCGGAATTCACTTGGGCATGTTGTCCTCACAAGTGCGAATTCGGAATGCCTTGATGTCGGTCAAGATTTCACGATGAGGAAAACACCTGCGAATTCCCGCCTCCGGCAGCGCTCGACTTCGAAGTCGATCTTGCAGGACGCTACCGATAGCGACACAAATCGACTCCACGACTCCCATGAAAACAACCTCAACTCTCTGTCTCCTGCCTTTTCTGGTGACTTCGCTGTTCGCCCAAGCTCAACCGAAGGACGACGAAGTCCTGTTGCTCACCTACTTCCGGGACAACGGCACGGACGGTGTTCACCTCGCCACCACAGCCGATGGAGTGAACTTCACCCCGCTCAACGACGACAAGGCGGTCTTCACGCCGCCGAAATGGCCCGGGCAGAATCTGACGCGCGACGCCTCGGTTCTTTTTCACGACGGCCTGTTTCACATGGTGTGGACGTCGAACTGGACCGGCCGGGTTTTCGGTTACGCCAATTCCAGGGACCTGAAAAATTGGTCGGAACCGAGACAGGTCAAACCATTCCCCGAGAGCCTTCCCGCCGAGGATCAACCGGACAACGTCTGGGCTCCCGAGATTCAGTGGGACCCGATGAAAAGGGATTACTTCATCCTCTTTTCGAGCACCACGGCGCGCGAGCGGAACGATGCCGATGCGAGCAACAACAATGGAAAAGTCGGTTCCAAATACGACAACCGCGTCTTCATCACCCGCACGAAAGACTGGCAGACGTTCAGTCCGGCCAGAGTCTTTTACGACTGCGACTTCGCCTCGATCGACGCAGTGATGCGCATCGACGAGGCGACCAAACGCTGGGTGATGGTGATCAAGTGCTCGCGCGATGAAACATTGGAAAAAATGCCCGGTCGCAACTTGTGGATCACCTGCGCCGGGCTCGACATGGATCACCTCGATTTCACTCCGCTCGGTGGTCCGATCGCCGGCAACCACTCGAAAATGTTCATCAACCCGGAGCCCCGCAAGTCAATGGCCGAAGGCCCCTCGCTGCTGCGTTACAAGGACAAGTGGCTGCTGCTGTGGGACGAACCCGCAGGCGCCCGGATGCAGATTGCGACCTCCCCAGACCTCAAATCGTGGACGCACATCAAGGAAGCCACGTTCCCCAAAAAAGCCCAGCACGGCACGCTCTTCCTCGCCCCGCGGAGCACGGTCGGCTGGCTGACGAAACCCCCGGAGACTGGAGCGACTCCGTGATTATCGCTGCGGCAGTCCCTCCCGAATGCGCGCCGAAAAGGCGGGGTCGGCATCGGCGGCGCGGGCGCGATCGTCGATCAGGCTGCGCTTTTTGAGCTCGGCGAAAGGCAGGCCGCCGGTCGCGATTGCGTGACGCTCATACATCATTTCGTCGCCTTTGCCGTTGAGCAGGATGCGCCAGTCCCACGGCGTCCGCTCTTTCGGAGGGCGCTGGGCCCGGATGCTCGTGGTGCAGTTGGTCGTGATGGCGTTGTACCATCGCGGTTGGTCGCGCAGGGAGTTGAGTGAATGGACGTATTCAAGGAACCGCTCCCGGGCTTGTTCAGGCGAACTCAGCGTCCGGTAAAGATAGATGTCCTCGCCCTTGCGATAGTTGGTGCGGACCCGGATCACGTCGCGCTCGTCGGCAACGATGTAGATGAGCGCAAACTGCCGGTAAAGACCGCCGATGGCGGAGTAGGTCTGGCCGACTGTCTTTCGCGTTTCGATGGAAAAACAGAGCGGCGGCGCATCGGCGAATTGAAAGCTGACAATGGGGTGGGCCATCCACGGCGAACCCCAGTAGTTGATGGCGATATCAACACCGGTGATCTGCGAGAGCCGCACGGTGCGCGTTTCCCAATGCGGTGCGTAGTCGGTCTCGGTGCGATAGTCGCAGTTGCGGACGTTGTGGAAGGTAAATTCATCGCCGTTGATTTCCGCCCACGCCGTCTGCGCCACGTCAGGCTGCCAGGCGCCGTCGTTGCTTGGTTTCAGCGTAAACCACCATCCCGCGATGAGCGCGATGGCGATGACCACGCCGAGCTTTGCGCGCCGATGCGGTCGTGCGAACACGAGCGCTGCCAGTACTCCGCAGGCGAAGACAACCGCAAGTGCTTGGCGCAACGCGGCGATCGGGAAGTCATGCCAAAGCGCGCCGAACGCCCACGCCGCGCCGATGAGCAGCAGCAGCCAGCCAAACGCCAGCCAAAGGGCGCGCAGGGTGAACCGGAGAAAGCCGGTCATTTGCCCCGCGCGGTGAGGATGAGAATGCGACGCACCTCCTCCATCGCCTGCGTGTTATGGTGCGCGCTGTGGCCCGAAGGAACGATCAACTCGGATTCAGCACCCTCCATGTGCGAACTCCAATATGGCACGACGCCGTCGGACATGACGGGTTTGGTGTGGTCTTTGTTCCCGCCTTTGCCCCGGTCGCCGCAGATGACGTGATACGGGATGCCGGGGGTGACCGGAACGGTGTTGATCGCTTTCACGAAACGGCTGTTCGGCGCGAGCGTGTCCACGCTGTTCGGCATGCGCTTGAGGTTGAGATCGCCCGCCTGGAGCGTCACCGTCTTGAGCACATCGTTACCCACGTGGAGCAGCGTGACCGGCGTTTTCACCAGGCTCGAAGCCAGGCGCCCCACCCAGTTGGTCGCGAGCTCGCTGCCGCGCAGAGGCGACGAGATGAAGATCACGCGACCGACCTCCGGGCGGTGGTTGAAAATGAGCGCCTCGGTCAGGAGCTTCCGGCTTTGCGGCGAGAGGGACACTTCGCCGGGCTTTTTCTTAAGAAGCGCCATCCAAACCTTCTCCCCGGTGTCCGTGATGAGCAGCCGGCTGATGCATCCGCCCATGCTGTGGCCGACGACCACCATCGGTTTGCGCAGCGGGTATTTCTTTTCCACCGCATCCAGATCATTCCGCAGGATCGAGGCGGAATAGGGATACGGGTAGCCGCTCGGGTAGCTGTAAAACCAGATCTGGTAATTGCGCCGGAAGGCTGCATCGCCCCGCAGAGTGTTGATCATCGGCGCCCATGTTGCCTGCGAATCCATCAGCCCGTGGATAAGCAGGACGACGGTTTTGTCCGGGTCGTAGGGCTGGAGCATGATGATGCGGGCGGTCTCCGCGAATTTGGCCGGGTTCAACACGCGCCCGATTTCGAGCTTCTTCGGATCATTGCGCGCGAGCATCAATGCGATCGGCGCGGTGAAATCCGCCGCGAGCGGATAGGTGCGCCCGTTCAGCTTGACGGTCTCCGAGGCAAGCGGATCTTCAAAGACGAGCACACAACGGCGGCCCTCGAAGCGCGCGACGACGGTGACGCCATAGTAGGTGCGCGGCGGGCGGAAGTTTGCGGCGTAGTCCTTGTTCAGTTCCCGTCCGACGGCAACGACCGGCGCGCCGATTCCGTCGCGCGTGGTGCGTTTGGTCACGTAGGTGCCGCTGATGTCGAACTGATCTGTCGGCGTGAAAGTGTAGAGCGCGGGATTCCACTGCGGACGCGGGTCGGGCTTGTGCGAGAGCAGATATTCGCCCCCGGCCATTGGCACGGCCAACGGCTTCGTCCACGGATCAAGCTTCGCATCGCGGATGGTTTCCATGATGCGCCCGACGGCGAAGTTGTAGTCGCGCTCCGCCTGCTTGTCGCGCGGGTTGCGTTCGAACTCGCGCAAGGCTGTCTCCGCTGCGGTAATGTATCCGCCGAGCGCCGTCAGCGGGTCGCGGCGACCGTGCTGCATCGCCTTGACGATCTCGGCCTGCGCATTCGCCAGCGCCCCGACCGTGCCGATGATGGGACGGTAGCGGGGCCGCTTTTCGCTGACTTTTGAATAAGACGCGCAGCCAACGAGGGCGCATGCAGCGAAAATCGCGAGTGCGGAATTTAGGAGCCGGTTAGGAGGGAAGTGTCTGTTCGTCTTGTTCATGGTCGCCCACGTGCCCGTGGTTCTCAGGATCGGCAGGAGATAAACGAAAAGCGCGGTGCGTTCGAGGAAAAGTTTCGCGGGGCGATCATGGGTCCGCATTTCTCACGGAGCCGCTTTGAAATAGTTGCAGATGGAGGCCTGTGCCGGGAATATTCTCCATGTGCCACCGCCCGATGCCTGGAACATTGCCGATCTGAAACCGCGTCTTCGGGAACTCGCGACGCGGAATGTTTTCATCGGCACATCCTCATGGAAGTATCCGGGCTGGTGCGGCCAGCTTTACGACGGGCAGCGTTACCTCACGCGCAGCAAGTTTTCAAAAAAGCGGTTCGAGGAAACCTGTCTGGAGGAATACGCCGGGACGTTTTCGACCGTTTGTGTGGACGCGGGCTACTACAAGTTTCCCGACGGGCGTTATCTGGAAAAACTCTGCGCGCAGGTGCCGGACGGGTTTCGCTTTTCGTTCAAGGTGACCGACACCATCACGCTCAAACAGTTCCCGAATCTGCCGCGCTTCGGCAGTCACGCGGGACGGGTCAACGAGCACTTTCTCAGCGCCTCGATGTTTCGCGCATCGTTCCTTCGCCCCTGCGCTCCGTTTCGCGAGAAAATTGGCGCGCTCATCTTCGAGTTCTCGCAGTTTTACCCGCGCGATTTTGAACACGGTCGCGACTTCGTTGCCGCGCTCGACATGTTTTTGGGCGAGCTGCCGGCCGGCTGGCAATACGCCGTCGAGGTTCGCAACAAGACGTTTCTGCAACCCGAATACTTCGAGATGTTGCACCGTCATGGAGTCGCGCATGTGTTCAACTCGTGGTCGCGCATGCCGCCGGTGAGGGAGCAGATCGGACTGGAGAACAGTGTGACCACGGATTTTGTGGCCGCCCGGTTCCTGCTGACGCCGGGCCGGACCTATGAGCAGGCCGTAAAGGAGTTCAGTCCTTACGAGGAAACGAAGGCACCCGATCCCGGGGCGCGGGCGGCGGGACGCGTCTTGATCGAGAAAGCAGTCGCCGCAGGCAAACGGCCATCGTTCATTTACGTGAACAACCGGCTTGAGGGAAACGCCCTCGCGACGATCGGAGCGATGATCGGGTCGTAGCGACTTGTCGGGGTGTTATGCCGTGTTGAACAAGTAACTGGACTCCGTTTTCAATGGACCCGCCCCACGCGTGTCATTCCGAGCACAGCGAGGAAACGAAGCAAGTGCCGGGGCGGAGGCGGGCGGCGTAACCCCCGCAGACCACGCCTGGCATCGTTTGTGAGATTCCTCGCTGCGCTCGGAATGACACTCATTCTTTGGTTTCTCCCAATGGCGAAGCTTCAGCAACAGTCCGTGTCAGCGTTTGGAAATGGTCTCACACCATTTCTTGAAAATAACCGGACTCTGCATGGGTAGCGCACGCGCCCCCGCGTGCAGTGTCCTGCGCCCTCGCAGGACACCTCGTTTCCTCCCGGCGAAGCCGCTCGCATCCATGAGGTTGGACGCTGCGCGTGCTGGCTTTGGAAGGCTTGCGCGGGGGCGCACAAGCCAGCACGCGAGGCGCGTGCGCCACCCATTTCCACTCTGCAACGTCCCATTATCGCCGGGAGTTGGTACCACAACGGATTTTGCGTCGCTCGAATGCTTGGCTACAATGTCCGCGTGAGCTTTATCCTCGGCATCATCGGAGTCATGGTTTTGTTGGATGCGGTGTGGTGGATCGTCTCCGTGCGACTGGCAAAAGCGCGGGCGTGGAAGTTTGTAACCAGCGTTTTCGTCGGCATTCAACTCGCGGGCTTTTTGTGGCTCATCGCCGGACGCATGTCGGGCAGCGGTCTGGACAGATGGCTCCCAAAGTTCGCGTCGTCGGCGATCTTCATCTGGCATTTCTTTGGCCTCGCGCTCCTGCTTCTGATTGGCGTCGGACTCATCCCGATCTGTGTCGTGAGGAAAATCACGCGGTTTTTTCAAACGAGACGGGGGCGAACGGTGGAGAACGCCAGCGACGCAGCCGCACTGAGCCGCCGCGAGTTCATCGGGATCGCCGCAGTAGTGGCGCCGTCACTTTTCACGATCGGCCTGACAAGCGTCGCGATGGCGCAACTGGCCAGCTTTCGTGTGCGAAAGTTCGTGCTGCGGATTCCAGACCTGCCGCGCGATCTCGACGGAATGACGATCGCGCAGGTGAGCGACATTCATGTGGGGCGGTTCACCTCGGGACGCGTGTTGCGCGAGATGGTGGCAACAACGAACGACCTCCGCGCCGATCTGGTATTGCTCACCGGCGACTTGATCAACGATGCGCTCGCCGATTTGTCCGAGGGGCTCGATCTGGTGAGAGCGATGCAGGGCCGTTTCGGGTTGTGGATGATCGAGGGCAACCACGACTTGATCGAAAATGGAGCGGAGTTCGAGCGGCGGGTGAAGGCGTCCGGCGTGCCGCTTCTTCTGGATGAGTCGCAGATCGTCCCTGTGCGCAATCATCCCGTCCAGCTTCTCGGGCTTCGGTGGAATCGTGCTTATCCGCAACACCGCGACGAAGTCATCACCGGTTCCGTGAGGCAGCTCTTGAAGCAGCGGCACGGAGAGGTTTTCCCGATTCTGATGGCCCATCACCCGCACGCTTTTGACGCTGCCGCCGAAGCCGGTGTGCCCCTCGTTCTTTCCGGCCACACGCACGGCGGGCAGTTGATGTTGAACGAAAGGGAGGGGTTCGGCCCGGCGATGTTCCGCTACTGGTCCGGACTCTACACGCGCGGCAGGAACCAGATGATCGTATCAAACGGCGTCGGCAATTGGTTCCCGCTGCGTGTGAACGCGCCGGCGGAAATCGTGCATATCACGCTGCGCCGGCCTTGACTGTGAAATCGTAGTCTTCGCCGAACCCGCCTGTCTGAAGCGCATCGGAGGATTCGATCCAGGTGATGCAAGGATCGGCGTGGAGCTGAAAGCGCGAAAACGGAAGAAGGCAAAACCAGTTTCGCATCCGACTTTCCAGGGACATGCGCCCGGTTTCTCTGCTGGCGAACGCCTGTCAAAGGAGTAGGTTGCAGCCTGTCTTGGCTTTCGAGACCAGGTCGCGCCATCTACACCGCGGCAGGATCGACTTGCAAAATGTTTGTAAAATTGTGCCAAACTTCTTGACCGAAATGGGAGATTGTGGTTCAAAGTGGAGCGTTGTGGGGCAAAGTAGCCCGACCTTCGTTCTCAAACCATGGCAAACGAACCCAATAGTCACCCGATTTTCGCAGGTGTTTTTCGTCATGCCATGGACGACAAAAACCGCGTCACCATTCCGTCCGTGTGGCGGCAGGAGAATGCAGACACCTTTTTTCTAGTCCCTCATTCCAGGCTGGATTGCCTGTGCGTCATGCCTCCGGACGTATTCCGCGAGGTTGGCGCAAAAAGCGAGCGCCAGAACTCCGCGCCGAACCATCGCTTGTTGATACGACAACTTTTCGCCCAAGCCCGCTACGTGTCGATTGACAAACAAGGCCGCCTGCTGCTGCCCGAGGATTATTGCATGCAGGTGGCTTTGGAAGGAGAGGTTCTGCTCGCAGGCGGCCAGGACCGATTTGAAATTTGGAGCCCGGCGAATTGGACGAAATCTCAAGATGTGGAGAAGCCCATCTTTGCAACCCTCGCAGCAGAGCTCGGTATATGATTCGAATCCTCGATTACCCCGCCGGAGCAGGTTCCACAGCTTCAAAACGAAAGGCTCGTATCGTGAGCACTCATCCCGCGACTCCTGATTTTCACCAGCCGGTTTTGTTAAAAAAATCCGTCGAACTACTGGCTCCCGCCCGCGGAAAATTGATTGTCGATGGCACCCTGGGCGGCGGCGGTCACAGCCGCGCGTTTCTCGATGCGGGCGCGACCCTCATCGGTCTCGACCAGGATCCGCAAGCGCTGGCTTTCGCGATGGAACGATTGCGGGATGCCGGCACGCGGTTCCGTGCGGTGCAGGCGAATTTTTGCGATTTGGACGACGTGTTGGATCGCCTCCACGTCGTGCAGATCAATGGCGGATTTCTCGACTTGGGAGTGTCCTCCTGGCAGCTCGACACGCCCGGGCGCGGGTTCAGTTTCATGCGGGAAGGCCCGCTCGACATGCGAATGAACCCCCAGGGGCCGACCTCGGCGGCGGACATTGTCAACAACGCAACCGGCGAGCAAATCGAGCGCATCCTGCGGAACTTCGGCGAAGAGCCGGGTGCCCGGCGCATTGCGGCGCGCATCGCCCGCGACCGTTTGATCAAGCCGTTCAAGACCACTCTGGACCTCGCGCGCACGGTCGAGAGCGTGATCTCGCGCAGGGGCAAGGCGCATCCCGCAACCCGGACCTTCCAGGCGCTGCGCATCGCGGTGAATCGCGAACTGGAATCTCTAAGTGAAGGATTGGAGCAGTTCACCCGGCGTCTGCGGAGCGGTGGGCGGCTTGGCGTCATCACGTTCCATTCGCTCGAGGATCGCATCGTGAAAACCTTCTTCAAACAGCGCAGCGTCGAGTTTATCGATCGCCCCGAGTGGCCCGCGCCGCGCCGGAATCCGGATTACCAATTCAAACTCCTCACGCCGAAAGCGATCGTCGCGGGCGAGGAGGAGCAGTCGCAAAACCCGCGCTCGCGCAGCGCCAAACTCCGAGTCGTGGAGAAAATCTAGCCATGTCTTACAATCGCCGCAGACACGCCAACTCACTTCCAGTCGCATCGTTCGTCCGATGGATCGTCGCCGCATTTTTCCTCATCGTCGTGGGGTTGAGCTACGTCTATCTCAAGAACCAGCTCCACGCGACGGGAGACAAGATCAAGAGCCTTGAGCGGGAATTAACGAATCTACAGATGAAGAACGAGGTCGCGCGGGCGAAAGTGGCTTCCCTCTCCTCCCGTGCAGCCCTGCAGCGCTGCTTGAACGAAGGTTTCATCAAGATGAAACCAATTGCGGACACGCACATTGTGCGGATCAACGGCAGGACATCGCAACACGCCGCCAGCGAGATTCAGCCGGTCGCAAACACGGGGATCGCACGATGATTCGCTCGACCAGAGTGCGGGCGATGTTCGCGTGCTTTGGGCTGGCAGCTTGTTTCACCACATTCTCCGGCCGCCTTGTCTTCTTGCACGTTTGCAATCGGATCGAGGGGAAGCACGTCATCAAGGAGCCGGTCTTCGCGCGGCGCGGAGCGATCCAGGACATCAACCAGGAAGTGCTCGCCGACAATGAGCCGATCCGCACTGTTTACGCGGATGGCTCGCTGATCGTCGATCCCAAAGGCGTTGCCACTGCCGAGAGAATCGCGAGCATCGCCCATATTTTGGCCGGGCCTCTTGGATTGGAAGAAAAGTGAGCTGAAGGAGAAACTGAGCACGGATCGCCGTTACGTTGTCATCAAACGCCAGGTGCCCGAAGCGCTTGCCGTCACGATCGAGAATCGCTTTCAAATCGAGAACGGCTTGCGGGAAAAGAACCACCGCCCGCTGTTGCGCGGCATCAGCTTCGAACGCGACGCCACCCGGATCTATCCGAACGGAAAAATGCTGTGCCATGTGGTTGGTTTCATGAACAGCGAGCACGAAGGCGTGCAGGGGATCGAGATGACGATGGACAAATACCTGCGCGGCTACGACGGGTTCCGTTACATTGAGATCGCCCGCACCGGCAAGGAAATCGTGCCGTATCGCGGCCAGGAGCGCGCGCCGCGCGACGGCTGCACGATCCGGCTCACGATCGACCTGAGATTGCAAAACATTGTCGAGACAGAACTCGCGGCGGCCGTTGAACAGTTCAAGCCGGAGAAGGCCATCGCGATCCTGATGCGCCCGAAAACGGGGGAAATTCTGGCGCTGGCGAACTGTCCGAATTTCGATCTGAACCAGGTTCGGCGAAGGCAGGAAACCGGAGGAAATGAAGAACGCCGCGATCATCGACATGATGGAGCCCGGATCAACGTTCAAAATCGTCACCGCCGCCGCCGCGCTGAACGAGAAACTTGTCCGGCCCGACAGCGTCATCTTCTGCGAAAACGGCGTTTACAACTATGGCAACCGCCCGCTTCACGACCATCACCCCTACGGCGATCTCACCGTTGACGAAATCCTGATGAAATCCAGCAACATCGGTGCGGCAAAGCTGGCGATGAAACTTGGCGACCAGCGCTTTTACGAATACATCCGGCGGTTTGGATTTGGCGAACGAACCGGTATCCAGCTTCCGGGCGAGATCGGCGGCGTCATCCATCCGCCGCACAAGCTGGAGCAAGATTTCCATCACGCGCATTCCGATGGGACAGGAAGTTGCCGTCACACCGATGCAGATGATCACGGCCCTGGCCGCGATTGCGAATGGCGGGCGGCTGATGATGCCGCAGATCATTCACGAAGTCGTGGACGACCAGGGCGCGACGATCGCCACTTTTCCGCCGCAGGAAATCCGCCAGGCTGTGTCTGCCGAAGCCGCGAAGCAGGTCCGCGATGCATTGAAGACCGTGGTCAGCGACAAGGGCACCGCAGCGCTCGCGAAGGTCGCCGGCTACACGGTCTTCGGCAAAACGGGCACCGCACAGAAAGCCGATCCAAAAGGCGGTTACATGTCGGGCAAATACATCGTTTCATTCATCGGCGGCCTGCCCGCGGACAATCCGGAATTTGTCTGCCTCGTGATGCTCGACGATGCGAAAACGAAATCCAATCAGAACTACGGCGGGCTGGTGGCCGCTCCGATTTTTTCGCGCATCGCGGAGAAAACAGCCCGCTACCTGAACCTGCGCCCCGGGCTGGAGGAGACGCCGAACATCATCATCACGCAGACGCGGCCGGAGCGTGACTAGCATGCAACTCAAGACCCTCATCGAGAACCTGAAGACGATCGAGATCAGCGGCCCGCTGGACCGCGAGATCACCTCGATCGCGTACGATTCCCGGCGGGTGAAAAGCGGGAGCCTCTTCGTCGCAATGCGCGGAGAGAAAGTGGACGGATTCGATTTCGTGGAGAAAGCAATCAACCAAGGAGCCGCCGCCATCGTCAGCGAGCGGCGCGAACGAGACGCGCGAGTCACCATGATCGCCGTCGAAGATTCGCGCCGCGCCCTCGCCGACATGGCGGCGGTCTTTTTTCAAAAGCCGTCGCATCACCTGAAGATGACCGGCGTGACCGGCACCAACGGCAAGACGACGTTCACGTTTCTGCTCAAGCACATCTGCGAGAAGGCGATGCTGCGCAGCGGCCTGCTGGGCACCGTGCGTTACGAGATCGGCGAGCGCATCCTGCCGGCGGCGCGCACCACGCCGGAATCCCTCGATGTGCAGGAGATGCTCTTCCAGATGCGCTCCGCGGGCTGCAGAGCGGCAGTCATGGAAGTCTCCTCGCACGCGCTCGTGCAGGATCGCGCGCGCGGGATCGAGTTCGACGTGGCGGTGTTCACCAACCTCACCCAGGACCATCTCGACTATCACAAGACGATGGAGAATTACTTCGAGGCGAAGTCGCTTCTCTTCAGCGGTCTCACGCAGCAGTTGAAGAAGAAGGGCAAGGCAGTGATCAACTGCGACGATCGTTACGGCGCCCAGTTGATGGAGAGAATGCCGAAGGAAATTCCCGTCATCACGTTCGGCCTCGGCGCGCGCGCGGACTTCCGCGCGAGCAATGTGAAGATCGATTTCACCGGCACGACCTACCAGCTCGACGTGCGCGGCAAGAGCTATCTGGTGCGACTTCCGCTGATCGGACGCTTCAATGTTTACAACTCGCTCGCGGCGATCGCCGCCGCCTCGGCGCTCGGCATCGAGGTGCGCTCCGCGGTGCTCTCCCTTGCGAATGCGCCCGCCGTTCCCGGCCGTCTCGAAGCGGTTCCGGTGAAGCGGCAGTTTCGTATCTTCGTGGATTACGCGCACACGGACGACGCGCTGCTCAACGTCATGCGAACCCTGCGCGAGCTTTCTCCGAACCGCTTGATCGTCGTATTCGGCTGCGGCGGCAATCGCGACAAAGCCAAGCGCCCGCTCATGGGGGCCGCCGTCGATCAAAACGCCGACTACGCCATCATCACCTCGGACAACCCGCGCAAGGAAGACCCGGAAGCGATTATCGAGGACATCAAACGGGGATTTCGCGGCAGCAAGTATGAAGTCGTGGTCGATCGCAAAGAGGCGATCTTCCGCGCGATCGCGATGGCGCAGCCGCGCGACATCATCCTGCTCGCGGGCAAAGGCCACGAGAACTATCAGGAGTTTGCCGACCACACCGTGCCTTTCGATGACGTGGACGTCGCGAAGCTCGCGGTCGCGGAGCGCCCCGTGGAAATGCAGAACTGAAAGACTTATGGAAACAACAACCAAATCAAACGTGCGAAAATTCCGTTACTTCCTTCGTCGAGCCTTCAAACCCAGAGTGAAGACGACGGTCATGACGTGTGCCGACATCGAGGTGCGCCAGGAGGCCACCAGGCAGAGGGCATTCAGCCTTTTCTCACCAACCTTCAACCGTGGATCCAGTCGAACTTAAAACTCTTGCTCAATGGGCTGGCGGAGAGCTTCTCAACGGCAGGCAGGGGTCTGTCGCGACGAACATCTGCACCGACTCTCGCTCGCTAAAAGCGGGCGATTTGTTTCTCGCGCTTCGGGGCGAAAACTTCGACGCGCACACGTTCGTTGTAGAGGCTGCGCGTCAAGGAGCGATCGGAGCCGTCGTTGAGTCGGTTCCGGAGAATCTGCCGCCCGGCTTTGCCATCATCCGTGTCGCCGACACGCTTGGCGCCTTGCAGCGAATCGCCGCGCAATATCGCCGGACGCTGTCGTTGAAAGCCGTCGTCATCACTGGCAGCAACGGCAAGACTTCGACGAAGGATTTCGCGGCGGCGGTTTTGGGAGAACGATTTCGCGTTGTCAAAACCGAGGGCAACCTGAACAACCACATCGGCCTGCCGCTCACGATTCTGCGCGCCAGCGCGTCGGACGAAGTCGGAATCTTCGAAGCAGGGATGAACCATCCGGGCGAAATCGACCCGCTCGCAAAAATCGCGCAGCCGGATGTCGGCATCATCACGAACATCGGAGTCGCGCACATCGAGTTCATGAAAACGCGCGACGCCATCGCGAAGGAAAAGGGAGTGCTCGCCGAGGCGCTGACGGCAGACGGCCAGCTCGTGCTCGACGCGGAGGACGAATACACGGATTCAATTGCCGCGCGCACAAAGGCCAGGGTCGTCCGCGTGGGGACGGACATTGAATTGGGCGACATCGCGCACGAAGCCGACGGAAGCCGTTTCACGGTTCATGCGGGCGGGCGGAGCGCTGTCGTGCGGCTCGCCGTCCCGGGCCGGCACATGATTCGCAACGCCCTGTTCGCGATCGCCGCCGGAACGATCCTTGGCGTCACGCTCGAGGAATGCGCCGCCGGCCTGGCCCGCGTCAAATTGACGAAAGGCCGCCTCGAACAGAAAACGATCCGCGGCATCCACGTGCTCGACGACACCTACAACGCCAATCCCGACTCGATGGTCGCCGCATTGCGCACGCTGGCGGAAATCCCGACAACGGGCCGCCGCATCGCGGTGCTTGGCAAGATGAACGAGTTGGGGGCGGAGTCGGAAAGCGGGCACCGGCGCGTCGGAGAAGTGGCCGCGCGCGAGCGGATCGATTGCGTCGTCGGAGTCGGCAACGGCGGCTCGCCGTGGATTGTCGAGAGCGCCCGCGAGCACGGCGTTGCGAAAGTTTTTCACACTCCATCCACGTCCGAGGCGACCCAGTTGCTGCTCAAGATCGCGAAGCCAGGCGACGTGCTCCTTGTGAAAGGCAGCCGCTCGGTGAAAATGGAAAGCATCGTGGAGGGACTGGCGGCATGATGTATTACCTGCATCTCCTCAGCGATCGGTTTGGCGCGTTCAACGTGTTCCAATACATCACCGTTCGCGCGATGGGGGCGGCAATCACGGCGTTCCTGCTCTGCCTGATTTTCGGCGACATGGTCATCCGCAAACTCATCGGCCTCAAGCTCGGCCAGCCGATCCGCACCAAGGAGGAGGTCCACAAGCTCGCTGAATTGCACGGCGGCAAACGCGGGACGCCGACGATGGGCGGCGTGCTGCTGCTCGGTGCCGTCGTCGTCTCGACGCTTTTGTGGGCAAGACTCCAGAACAAATCCGTGATGGCTGGCGATCTTCTCGATTGTGTATCTCGGCGCGCTCGGATTCGCGGACGACTACCTGAAAGTCTCGAAGAAAAAGTCCGACGGCATCAGCGGCCGGATCAAGCTCGTCGCGCAGTTCACTCTGGCCGCGATCGTCACCGGGTTCTTTCTGTTGAACCCCGCGATCAGCGTGCAGGCGCGCGAACTCTACGTGCCGTTTCTCAAGGACCCGCTCATCTTCAACATGGGCCTGTTCACGTTCGTGTTTTACTCCGCGATCATCGTCGGTTCGTCCAACGCGGTGAACCTCACCGACGGCCTCGACGGCCTCGCCACCGGCTGCACCGTGACTGCGGCTCTCGCTTACGCGGTGCTCGCCTACGCCGCCGGCAACGTGAAAATCTCGAAGTATCTCGACATTCCTTTTTACGCTTTCTCGGGCGAACTCACGGTCGTTTGCATGGCGCTGGTCGGAGCCGGGCTGGGATTCCTCTGGTTCAACTGTCATCCGGCCAAGGTCTTTATGGGCGACACCGGCTCGCTCGCGATCGGCGGCGTGCTCGGCGTCGTGGCGATCTGCTGCAAACAGGAACTGCTTCTGCTCGTGGTCGGCGGCGTTTTTGTCATCGAGGCGATGTCCGTCATTTTGCAGGTGATGAGCTTCAAGCTCACCGGCAAGCGCATCTTCGCGATGTCGCCGATTCATCACCATTTCGAACTCAAAGGCTGGAAGGAGAACACCGTGATCGTGCGCTTCTGGATTCTCTCGATCATGTTCGCCTTCTTCGGTCTCGCAACACTCAAACTTCGTTGAACGCGTGGAATACAAAGGAAAAAACATCGCAGTGCTCGGAGCCGGTGAAAGCGGCGAGGCCGCTGCGATTTTGCTCAAGGAGGAACAGGCCATGGTTACACTGCTCGACAGCGCGGACTTGAAAAAGCTCCGCTCCAAAATCGAAAAGATCACGCCGCTTGGCATCGCGCTCATCGCGGGCGCCGAGGCGGACCAGGATGAAACCCGTTACGACCTCGGCGTTCTGAGCCCGGGGATCGATCCGGCGTCGCCGCTCGTGCAGAACTTCATTCGCAAGCGCATCGACATGATCGGCGAACTCGAGTTGTCGTTCACGCTTTGCGCGTGCCCGGTGATCGCCATCACCGGCACGAACGGGAAGACCACGACGACCGAACTCGTGGCTGCGATGCTGAACGGTTGCGGCGTGCGGACCCTCGCAAGCGGAAACATCGGTCCCGCCTTCGCGGCGACGGTGGGCAGGAGCCGCGAGATGGACGTGATGACACTCGAAGTCAGTTCGTTCCAGTTGGAGGAAATCCGCACGTTCCGTCCGCGCGTCGCCGTGTGGCTGAACCTCACACCGGATCACCTCGACCGCTACGCGACGACGGACGAATACCGCAACGCCAAGCTCCGCCTCTTCGAGAACCAGACCGCGGAGGATTTTGCCGTCGTGAACTTCCGCGATGAACTGCCGCCGCTCAAAGCGAGGAAGATCACCTTCAGCGCCTACATGCCCGGAGCGGATTTCGAGTTGCGTGAAGGCGTGATTTTTTACCACGGCGATCCCGTTCTCAAGATGTCCGACACGAAACTGCGCGGCTTGCACAACGCCGAGAACCTGATGGCGGCGCTCGGCGTCGGAGTCGCTCGGGGATTGAGTTTCGAGGCAATGGTCCCGCCGCTTTGCTCTTACAAGCCGCTGCCGCATCGCTGCGAGTTGGTGCGCACGCTCAATGGCGTCGAATTTGTGAACGACTCGAAGGCCACGAACCTCGACGCCCTCGAAAAGGCGCTCATGTCCGAAACGCGTCCGGTGATCCTGATTGCCGGCGGCAAGGACAAGGGATTCGAGTTCGATTCGATCACCGATCTCGTTGCAGGAAAATGCCGGCGTGTGATCCTCATCGGCGAGATGTCGGAGCGCATCGAGGCGCTCTGGAAACCGCGGGTCGCATGCGAGAAGGCCAGCTCGTTGAGCGACGCGGTCCTGCGGGCGCGCGCCGGCGCGGCTCACGGCGAAGTCGTCCTGCTTTCGCCGGGCACATCTTCTTTCGACATGTTCAAAAACTATGCCGATCGCGGGAATCAATTCCGCGAAATCGTTCAATCCCTGCAGTCATGAAGTTCCATCGAATGTTTCCAAAGAAACCACAGAAGCTCCGGGCCACCGCGCGCGCCGTTTCGAAAGAGGCGGACGATTTCGACGAGCCGAACATGAAACTTTCCAGCGCGTTCATCGTGGTGCTGCTGCTGCACGTGGTCGCCGTCGGCGGCATCTACGCATTCAACAGCATCAAGGTGCATCAGATTCCGCAAGGAGGCAGCAGCGCGCCGGTTCGCGCGGAAAGCTCCAGGTCCGCGTCCGTTGCCGTTGCAAATTCCACCGAGACCCAAAAATTGCACACCGCAAAACCGGTGCAGGAAACCCATGCGCAGGCTGAAGCCAAAAAGCCGGCCGACCAACCGGAGAAGCACGCACTCAAAGATTCCGGCGAGACTTATACCGTGGTCAAAGGCGACAACCCGCACGCGATCGCGCGCCGGTTGCATGTGAGCTACGACGAGCTGCTGAAGCTGAACAAGATCGACGACCCGAAGAAACTGCAGATCGGTCAGAAACTGCGTGTCCCCACGAAGACGAAGGCGAACTGAACGATGCTCGGCAAAAGCGTTTACTTTTTGGTCCTCTCGGTTGCGGCGATGATTGTGCTCGGCATCGTCATGCTGTTCAGCACGAGCGCATTCGCACTGGACACCCACGGTGACCCGGTCTTCTTCGTGAAACGGCAGTCGATGTGGCTCGGGATCGGGATCGTGGCCTGCATCGTCGTGGCGTCGGTTGATTACCATTTCTGGCAGCGCACGTGGAAAATCTGGTTCGCTGTCTCGGTGGTGCTGCTCGCGCTCTGTTTCATTCCGCACGTCGGACTGAAGATCAACGGCGCGCGACGCTGGCTCGGCTTTGGGCCGGTGAGATTTCAGCCCTCGGATTTCGCGAAGCTCGCGGTGGCGGTGTTCCTTGCCCACTGGTATTCCCTTTACGCGGAGCAATCGAAGGAATTCCTGAAAGGCTTTGTTTACCCAATGGCGATCGTCGCAGTGCCGATGGCGCTCATCGCGCGCGAGATCGACATGGGAACGACAGCGTTGATCGGCGGCATGATGTTCGTGGTGATGTTCGTCGCGGGCGCCGGTTTGCGGTATATCGCGCCACTCACGATCGCCGGTCTTGGAGCGACGCTTTACCTGGGCGCTCATTTGAAAGGACGATCGGAGCGAATATGGGCGTTTCTAAACCTGGAAGAATACAAGGAAACCGCCGGTCTTCAGCAATGGCAGGCGCTCATAGCCTTTGGCTCCGGCGGTGTCGATGGCCTCGGTCTGGGGAACGGGCGAATCAAAATGATGTATCTGCCGGAAGCGCACACCGATTTCATTCTGCCCATGATCGGGGAGGAACTCGGACTGCGTTTCACGCTTGCGATCGTCTTTTTCTACCTGGTCATGATCCTCTCCGGAACGGTGATCGCGATGCGGTCGCGTGACCGGTTTGGCATGCTGCTCGGATTCGGAATCGTGGTGCTGATCGCATTGCAGGCGGCTGTCAATATCGGGGTGACCACCGCGCTGCTGCCCAACAAAGGACTGCCTCTGCCGTTCATCAGCTACGGCGGCTCGAACCTCGTTTTCTGCCTGGTTGGCATCGGCATCCTGATCAACATCTATCGGCAGGGAATGGCCGACAAACCAAGAGTCGCGATGCGGTTGCACGCGAAAACCACGCCGAGAATATGACGGATTGCAGATTGGATTTCACTGCTCATGGGGTCGCGTCGTTCGCCATCTCCCATCTTCCATCTCCTATCTTCTATCTCCCATCTCCCATCCCCCATGCCCTATGAAAGTCGTGATCGCAGGCGGAGGCACAGGCGGACATCTTTTTCCCGCGCTAGCGGTCGCGGAAGTGTTGCAGGAAAGGGGGCATGAAGTCGTGATCTTCATTTCAGAAAAGGAGATCGACGCGCTGGCCACGCGTGACCGCACAGAGTTCCGCTTCGAGAAGCTGCCGAGCATCGGAATGCCGAAGCTCTTCTCGCCGGCGATCTTCGGTTTTGTGAAACGGTTCAACGAGAGCCTCTCGCCGTGCCGCGCCCTCTACAAACGCTTCCAGCCGGATGCGGTGCTGGGGATGGGCGGCTTCACTTCCACCGCGCCGATTCTTGCCGGCAAGCTGCGCAAGATCTCCACGTTCCTGCACGAATCGAACGCCATTCCGGGAAAGGCCAACCGGCTCAACGCGAAGATGGTCGATATGGTGCTGCTCGGCTTCGAGGATTGCGCACAACATTTCCCGAACGCCCGATGCGAAGTGACCGGCACGCCGATTCGCAAGACACTGGCGCAACGCGTGCCGAGGGAACAGGCGCTCGCGGCATTCGGCCTGCAGCCGGAGCGCAGGACGCTGCTCGTGATGGGCGGCAGTCAGGGCGCGCGCGGTATCAACGAGGCGATGATCAAAGCATTGCCGGAGATCAAGCACCTGCCGATTCAGATCATTCACCTCGCGGGCGTTCAGGACGAGCAACTGATGACCGCGAACTATCGGCGCGAAGAAATTCCCGCTTACGTCTCCGGTTTCTGCAATCGCATGGAGGACGCCTACAGCGCGGCTGATTTTGCGATCGCGCGCTCGGGCGCCGCAAGTTTGTCGGAGCTGTCGCAGTTCGGACTTCCGAGCCTGCTGATCCCGTATCCGCACGCGTCGGAAAATCATCAGGCTTTGAATGCGGAAATATTTGAACGGCACGGCGCGGCTGCGGTATTGAGTCAGGCCGAAACCACGGCCGAAACGCTGGCGAAAAAAGTGCGCTGGTTTCTCGACGATCCGGCTCGTTTGCAGACGATGTCCGGGCGCTGTCGCCGTCTGGCTCCGCAAGCTGCGGCGGGTCGTGTCGTTGATGTGATCGAGAAATCCGTGGCGAAATGAATTTGAAGAAACAAATCCGATAACCAAAACCGAATGGACACCGGGCAGATACTCTCAGAAATCGTGGCTGGAGGCGAAATGCGCATCCACCTCATCGGTGTTGCCGGCTCCGGGATGAGCGGCATCGCCGGCCTGCTGCTCGCGCTTGGCCACCAGGTCAGCGGCTCGGACAAAGTGACCACGCTCGAGATCGAGCGCCTGCAAAAGCTCGGACTCAAATTTTCCACGCAGCACCAGGCCGGCGAAGTCGCGGATGCGGATCTCGTCATTTACTCATCGGCGATCAAGCCGGGGAACGTCGCTTACGACGAGGCGCACCGGCTTGGCAAGATGATGGCCCGCCGTGCCGATGCGCTTGCGGCGGTGATGAATTGCAAAAAGGGAATCGTCGTCGCCGGCATGCACGGCAAGACCACGACCTCGTCGATGGCGGCGCATGTGCTGCGGGTCGGCGGCTTGCATCCGTCGCATTACGTCGGCGCGGAGATTCCGATTCTGGGCACAAACGCCTACTGGGATCCTGCCGGGCGACTATTTCGTGGCTGAAGGCGACGAGAGCGACGGCACGATCGCGCTTTACCATCCCGACGCACACGATCCTGCTGAACGTCGAGGAGGAGCATCTCGATTATTACGAGGACCTCGCGGCGATCGAAGCCGTCTACACGCAGCTGCTCGACCAGACGAGCGGCGCTTTCTTTTACTGCGCCGACGACGCCAACGCCGCGCGCATCTGCGCAGGGAGCCCGCGCGCGATTTCCTTCGGCGAAAGCGGTTCCGCCGATTACCGCTTCCAAACCGTGCTGTCGAAGGCGTTCCGCTCGCAGTTCAGAGTTTTCCAGCGCGGCAAATGGCTCGGCGATTTCACGCTCAATGTGCCCGGCAAACACAACATCAGCAACGCGACCGGCGTGATCGCGCTTGCGACCGAACTCGGTGTGAGCGTCGAGAAAATCGCCGAGGCGTTCGAGTCGTTCCGCGGCGCGCGCCGGCGCTTCGAGGTGAAATACCGCAGCGACAATTACATGGTCGTCGATGACTACGGGCATCACCCCAGCGAGATTCGCGCGACGCTGGCGACGGCGCGCGGCGTGACCGCGAAGCGCGTGTGGGTCATGTTCCAGCCGCACCGCTACACGCGCACGCTCGCGCTCAAGGAGGAGTTCGCAACGGCTTTCAAGGACGCGGACGGCGTGTTTGTCGCGGACATTTATCCCGCAAGCGAGAAGCCGATTCCGGGAGTGAGCGGCGCAGACGATCGTCGATGCGATGAAGGCGGCGGGGCAGACGACGGCGTGTTTTCGTGCCCGACCGCCGGCAGATTCCGATCGCGCTCGGCCGCCTGCTGCAGCCCGGGCGATTTGATTCTCAGCCTCGGCGCGGGCGACATCCACGAGCAGGGCGCCGCGATTGCGTCGCGATCTCGCGCGCGTCGAGGAACTGCAAAGCGCGATGGGCGCAGGCGAGGTGAAACTTTACGAACCGCTCGCGAAGACACACGACGATGCGCGTCGGCGGCCCCGCGCAAATCTGGGTGGAGCCGGAGACCGAGGCGGGGTTTGCGCGGCTGGTGAGCCATTGCACGCGTGAACGACATCCCGATGATGGTGATGGGACGCGGCTCGAATCTGCTCGTTCGCGACGGGGGAATCCGCGGCGTGGTCGTGCATCTTTCGCGCGGCGAATTCAAGACGATCGAAGTCGAAGACGGCATCATCACCGCCGGCGTCGGCGTGAAGCTGAAGGAGTTGAGCCAACGCGGCGCGCGACGCGGAGATCGGCGGGCTTCGAATGGATGGAGGGCATTCCGGGCAACGTCGGCGGCGGCTTGCGCATGAACGCCGGCGCGATGGGCGCGCGAGACGTTCGGCAATGTCGTGAGCGTGCGCTACGTCGATCAGGACGGCAATTTCCACACGAAGACGCCGCGACGAACTGGAAGTCCATTATCGCGACGTGCCTTCGCTCGAAAACCAACTACGCCGTGTCGGCGGTCTTCAAAGGCAACTCCCGGCAAGCGCGAGGAGATCGAGCGCCTGCTCGAGGAATCGATGCAGAAGCGCCGCACGACGCAGCCGAAGGAATCGAGCGCCGGTTGCATTTTCAAAAATCCGGGGCCGTGTCCGGCGGGCAAACTCGTCGATGAACTCGGGCTGAAGAATCTCGCCGTCGGCCAGGCGCGCGTCTCGGAAGTTCACGGCAATTTCATCGTCAACGACGGCGGCGCGACGGCTTCGGACGTGCTCGAGTTGATTGCCAGGATCAAAGCCGTGGCGCAGCGAGAAGCGGGGCATCCGGCTCGAAACCGAAGTGCAGATCGTCGGTCAGGACGAACCGCTCCACACGAAAATTTCAGGATGACTTTTTTGCCATGTTGACCAACCAATACATCGCAGTTCTCAAAGGCGGCCCCGGCTCGGAACGGCCCGTTTCACTCGCGTCCGCCGCCGGCGTGTCGAAGGCGTTGCGCGAGCTCGGCGCGACCGTCACGGAGGTTGATGTCACCGGCCCCGATTTCGACGCTGCCCGAAGACCTGGCGATCGCCTTCAACATCATCCACGGCACGTTCGGCGAGGACGGGCAGTTGCAGGAGCTGCTCGAAAAGCGCGGCGTGCCTTACACGGGCGAGGGCGTCGACCGGCAGCCGGCTGGCGTTCGACAAGATCGAGACGAAGAAAAAATTCGCCGAGCACGGCGATTCCGACCGCGCCTTTTGAGATCGTGCCGAAACGGCGGACGGCCCGCGATGCCGCTGCCCTATGTCGTCAAAGCCCCGCGCGAGGGATCGAGCGTCGGCGTTTACATCGTGAAAACCTCCGCCGAGATCGAGCCGGCGTTTCGCGACGTGGCGAACTATGGCGAAGACCTGCCTCGTGGAGAAATACGAGCCGGGCCGCGAACTGACCGTCGGCATCGTCGGCGATCTTGCGCTGCCGATGATCCAGATCTGTCCGAAGAAGGAGTTCTACAACTTCCAGGACAAATATCCGTTTTTGAATCCGACCGGAGAAGCCGGAGCCGTGCATCTTTGCCCCGCGCCGCTCGACGCGGAGCAGACCCGCCTGGTGCAGGACGTTGCGCTTGCGGGCGCATCGCGCGCTCGGGCTCGAAGTTTATTCGCGTGTCGATGTGATTCTCGTCGCGAGAGCGGCGAGCCGTTCGTTTTGGAGATCAACACGATCCCCGGCATGACCGAGGCGAGTCTGCTGCCCGAAGCGGCTGCGGCGGCGGGCATCAGCTACGGACCACCTTTGCGAGCGGATCATGGAACTTTCACTCGCCGCAAGGAGGAAGCGCGAATGAGGAAAACTCCCGGACCGCAACCAGCGCCGCTCGTCGAAAAAGCAAATCAAGCAGCAGAATCTGCTCGAGGTTACCGTGCGCTCGGCCAAAGCCGCCGAGCAACGCAACCGCCGGCTGGTGACCTGGGCATGCGTTTTGATCCTCGTGGCGGCCACGATCGGCGGCGTCTATTACGGCGCGCGCGAAGGGTTGCGCCGGTTCCTGTGGGAGAATCCCGATTACGAACTGGCGGAAATCGAAGTTGCGACCGACGGCTCGCTGTCGCGCGAGCAGATTCTCGAAGTCGTCGGAATCCGGCAGGGCATGAACATTTTCCGGATCAACATCTGGAAGGCGCGCGAGAAGCTCACGGAACTGGCGCAGGTCGAGGTTGCGGAGATTCAGCGCACGCTGCCGAACAGGATCTCGATCCAGATCACTGAGCGGAAACCGATCGCATGGATCGCCGCGAAATACGACGAAGACCCGACGGTTTATGCGAGTTCCTTTCTTGTGGACTCCAAAGGGATTCTCATGAAGAGCAGGAACCAGTTGTCGGAGTATTTTCATCTGCCGGTGATCTACGGCGTTCACACCGACGGCTACGAGACGGGAAAACCAATCTCCACGCCGGAGGTCAAAGCCGCCCTCGATCTCGTGAGGCTCAATTCCGACGACACGGCCCAGGCACGGTTCCAGGTGCGCAGCATCGACGTGTCGAAAGGCTACTGCATGATCGTGACCGAACGCTCGCACGCTCGCATCACCTTCGCGCTGGATCATCTGGATTCGCAGTTGGACCGCCTCATGGTGGTGCTCGATCATGTCGAGCAGAGCAAACGCGAACTACAGACCGTGAACCTGATGGTGCAGCGCAATGTGCCTGTGACTTTTGCGCAGCAGGTTGATGGAAGCGAGGCGGTGCCGGGCATGGAAGGGACGTCCGACCTGCCGGCTGGAACTTCCGCGCCCCCGGCTTCGGTGAAAAAAACCGAGCCGCCCAAATCTTCAAACGAAACCAGGGTGAAACGCGCGACGCCGGTGAAAAAGGCGGAGCCGGCGGGGAGCAAACCAAAAGAATCAAAGCCCGTAAAAAAGGCGATACCAGTGAACTCGAAAAACAAATCGAATGGCTAAAGAGAACATCGTTGTAGGATTGGAAATCGGAACCACCAAGATCTGCGTCGTTGTCGGCGAAACGAAAAAAGACGGCTCGATCAAAATTCTCGGAGTCGGCCAGGCCCCCTCGCGCGGCGTGCGCAAAGGGGAGATCGTGGATTTCGACACGGCACATAAATGCCTCCGTGAAGCGCTCGTCGATGCGGAGGAAAAAAGTGATGTGATGATCCAGGGCGTCTATGTCGGCGTCTCGGGAGCACACATCTCCAGCTTCAACAACCGTGGCGTCATGATGATCCCCGAAGATCAGGACGAAATTTGCGAGGAGGATTGCGACGACGTTCGCGGCAACGCGCGCGAAGTCAGCATTCCGTCGCAGAACGCGTTCATTCACTCGATCCTCCAGCATTACTACGTCGATGGACAGGACGGCGTGCTCACCCCGGTCGGCATGCTCGGGCGGAAGCTTGAGGCCGATTTTCACATCATCCACGGCATCAGCAACCGGATCAAAAACACCATCCGTTGCGTGCGCGAGATTCCGCTCGAAGTCGAGGACGTGGTGTTCAATCCGCTGGCGGCCGCGCAGGTCGTGCTGGATCAGACGCAGAAGGCTCTCGGCGCGCTCGTCATCGACATCGGCGGCGGGACCACGGATTACATCGTGTATGTCGATGGCGCGGTGAAGCAGAGCGGCGTGCTGGCATTGGGCGGCGACCACATCACCAACGACATCTCCATCGGGCTGCGCATCCCGATGGCTCGCGCCGAAAAGCTGAAGACCGAGGAAGGCAGCGTGATTCTCGGCAACTGCCTTCCCGGCGAAACGGTGTTTCTGAAGGACGACCATGGTTTCGCGGGAAAAGAGATCGAGCGCGAGATCTTGAACACGATCATCCACATGCGGATGCGGGAGATATTCGAGTTGCTCAAAAGCACACTCGAGCCGGAAGGCAATCTCGACATGCTCGGCGGCGGAATCTTCATCACCGGCGGCTCCAGCCAGCTCAAGGGAATCGACCACCTCGCGCAGGAAATTTTCGAGATGCCGGTCCACCTGACGCATGCGCAAACGGTTTCGGGTGTGACATCGGCGTTCGAGAATCCTCAGTTCTCGACGGCCATCGGACTCATCAAATACGCGCAGGCGCTTCAGTTCGACCGTCCGTCGGGATGGTTCAGAAGAGTCCGGGACAGACTTCCTTTCTTCGGCAGATCGCGGTGAAACTCAACCTGGTGAAATAAAATGATCGAATTCAATCGAAACTATCAGCTCGCGCCGAGTCAGGCGGAGACAGTGCAGATCAAAATCGTTGGCATTGGCGGCGCCGGGTCGAACGCGCTCGACCGCATCATGCTTGACGGCATCGAGAGCGCCGGCCTCGTGGCGCTGAACACCGATGTGCAGGCGCTCACCAGTTCGGTCGCGACCGAGAAAGTCCAGCTTGGACGTGAAACGACTCGCGGGCTCGGCACGGGCGGCGATCCGGAAGTGGGGCTCGAAGCGGCAGAGGAGGCCGTGGATGAAATCCGGCGCGCGATTGACGGAGCACGCATGGTTTTCATCATTGCCGGACTCGGCGGTGGCACCGGCTCGGGCGCGGCGCCATTCGTCGCAAACATCGCGAAGGAACAGGGGGCCCTGGTCGTGGCATTCGCGACACTGCCGTTCCGCTTCGAAGGAAAGCGGCGCGGAAAGCAGGCGGAGGAATCGCTGGCGCTGTTGCAGGAAGCCGCGGACGTGGTCGTCTGCTTCGAGAACGACAAAATGGGCGACGCTGTTTCTCCGAAGGCCGGCATTCACCAGGCCTTCGCGGCGGCGGACCAGACGATCAGCCAAAGCGTAAAAGCCATGACCGGCATTTTCACCCGGGACGGATTGCTTCACATCGGATTCGACGATCTCACCGCGGCGCTCTCCGGCTGCGGCGCGCGTTGTGTTTTCGGATTTGGCGAAGCGGACGGCGACAACCGGGCGCACGAAGCGCTCGCCCTTGCATTGAAGAATCCGCTGATGGATCGCGGAAGGATGCTGTCGGATGTGTCCAATGTGCTCGTGAACATAGCCGGCGGGCCGGGAATGACGCTGAACGAAGTGCAGATCCTCATGGAGGAATTCGGAAAGCATGTTGGCGACGAAGCCCGGATTCTTTTCGGGGCGAGCGTTGATGCGAAGATGGGCAATCGGATGAGCGTCACGATTCTCAGTTCGACCGGCAGCGAGGTTGCGCGCGTCAGGCACACCCCGCGCGTTTCGGAATTCGTGCAGCCATCGCCCTGCCAGGAGCTTGAGCAACTGATCGCAGAGTCGCAAGAAGCGGTCGAGTCCGTCGAAGCAGTCGAAGCGGTTAGCAGCGAGGAAGAATACGAGATGCCGGTTCAGAAGGAAGCTGAGGCCATCGTTGCCGAAGAACCTCCCGCGCCGCCCGTCGTCGAACCCAAACCGGCCATCACCCGCACTCCGAGAATCATTCCATCCCCCGCGCCGGTGGCGACCGCGAAACCTGTGGCCGAGCCGCGTCAGGAAACCCTGCAATTCGAGCCGGTCACGCGTGGCCGTTTTGAAAAGAGCGAGCCGACGATTGTCGATGGTCAGGATTTGGACGTGCCGACCTTCATGCGGCGCAACATCAAGCTGAAATAGGGAGCCGGAGTGTTTTCGCAATCGTCACAGGCCCGACACGCAACTGTAACAATCGGTCTTCACATTGCCGCCGCTGTTTGTTAACACACACGCTCCGATTGCGTGCGGCGGAAACAAGCACGAAACCCTAAACCTCGGAGAACCAAACCAATGAAGAAACTGAAATTAACAGCACTGGCATCGGTGCTGACACTCGCGGCAGGCCTCATCCATGCCCAAGACAACGGAGCGCTGCTGGATCTGCTGGTGAAGAAGAAAGTCATCACCGACCAGGAAGCGGAGAACGTCCGCTCGGAACTCTCAAAGGAATACGCGAGCAGTTCGGCTGGAAAACTGAACCTCTCGCAATCCATCACCCAGCTAAAGATCGGCGGCGACCTGCGGACGCGGTATCAGTATGACAACATGCAAAACCAAGTGCCCGACACTGGCAATAACAGCCAGCGGGATCGCTTTCGGTTCCGTCTGCGGTTGAGCATGGACGTGCAGTTCGCGGAAAACTTCTTTGCCGGAATGCAGCTTCAGACCAGCCAGGCGGCCGACAGCGGCAACCAGACCTTCACGCAAGGCTATGACAACTACAATGTCTTCATCAGCAAGGCGTTCATGGGATGGTCGCCAACCGACTGGGCCACCGTCATCATCGGCAAACAGGCGAATCCGTTCTACTCGACCGATCTCGTCTGGGACACGGACGTCAATCCGCAGGGCTTCGTCGAGAAGATCGACATTGGCAAGGCGCTCTTTCCCGACAGCAACTTCAAACTCGCGCTTGTTGCCGGTCAGTTGATCTTCAACGACAACAACGAGTTCAACCTCGACAGCGATATGAACACGGATGCGTGGATGTTCGTGGAGCAATTGATCGCCAGCTACAACTTCAACAAGGACATGAGCCTGACTTTCGCGCCCGGCTTCACGGTTTACACTGCGGCAGCGACGCCCGGGCTGTTGAACCAGACGCCGTTCACCAACGAGGCCGCCATAGGGGTGACAACTTCACAGTCGCAGACGACAGTCACCACCCAGAATCAGGTTCAGGTGTCGTACAACGCCGCTGGCGTTCCTACGAAAGTCGTTACACCCGTGACCACCACGACCGCCGTGGAAACAACCACGCCAACAACAGGGTCTCCGCGAACTGTCAACACCAGCACCGATGTGAAACGAAGCGCGCAAGTCACGACCGTCGGGGCCGCCACCGGGCTGCCCAACAATCCAGCGCTGGCCGGCCAGCAGTTCACGACAACCGAGGCGGGCGCTTCGCGGACCATCACCACTAACACGACAAATACCCTGCCGGCCGTCTCGGGTGACACGCGTGGCCTCGCGATCCTTACCCTGCCCGGTGACTTCAGCTTCAAGCTGTTCGACACGAAGATGAAGTTCTACTGGGACTTCGCCTACAACTTCAACGGCGAGGAACGCATGGAGGAGACATACCAGTTCAACACCTATCCCGGTGGCACGAAGACCACAGTGGCTGGATTCCCGCAGCGCGAATACAGCACAAGGGATGGCATCGCATGGCTCGTCGGACTTCAGGCCGGCGAGATCAAGAAAAAGGGCGACTGGATGGCCGCGCTCAACTATCGCCAGACAGGTCTTGCAGCGGTTGATCCGAACCTGAATGACGGAGACTTCGCGATGGGTTACCTGAACACCCGCGGCTTCACCGGGAAACTCGCTTACGCGTTCACAGACTTCATGTGGCTTCAGGTCACCGGCATGTGGGCATGGAACCTTGACGGCGACAACGTCGGGTTCCGCGCAACCAATCCGCCGAATTCAACAAACCCAATCGCGAACGCGAACGCCGTGCAGGTCATCCAGGTTGATCTGAACGTGAAATTCTAGCAACCTTCGCCAACTGACTCAAGCCAAGGCGCGGCGCTGTAAAAAGCGTCGCGCCTTTTTATTTGCATCGCCTCCCGAAAATCACTCAACCTTCACCACAGACACCATGATCTCACTCAAACGCCTGCTCGGACGCGACGAAAAGTTCTACGACCTGCTCGAGGCCAGCGCCGACGAAGCGCAGCGCAGTGCAAAGCTTCTCTGTAGTTTGCTTCGCAACTTTAATGCTTCCCACACAGCCGGCGTGCTCACCGACCTCGAGATCAGCCGGCGCGATCACAAACGGCTCAGCCAGGAGATCACCGAGCAGCTTTGCAAGAACTTCGTGACGCCTCTGGAACGCGAAGACATCGAGGCGCTCTCCAGCGCGCTTTACCGGATACCGAAGAACGTCGAGAAAATCGGTGAGCGTCTCACGATTTGCGCGCCCAGCATCAATGCGGCGAACATCGGCAGGCAGGCTGCGATGCTGGAAACCGCGACCGGCTCCGTGGCGGCGATGGTCAGGGAGTTGCGCAAGAAATCCCACGTCGAGAAGATTTCCGAGAACTACTCGCGGCTTCAAACCATCGAGGGAGATGCCGACAAGCTCATGACCGAACTTCTGAGGGATCTTTTCCGCGGCGATCTCGATGCAAAGGAGGTCATCATTTTGAAGGACATCTACGAGATGCTCGAGAAGTTGATCGACCGTTGTCGCGATGCGGGCAACATCGTATTCCAGGTCGTCCTCAAGTATTCCTAGCCCCGGGACCCCACAATGACGGCCTTTCTGCTGGTCCTTCTCGCGGCGCTCGTTTTCGAGTACATCAACGGCTTCCACGACGCCGCGAACGCGATCGCGACGGTTGTATCAACGAAGGTTCTCACGCCGCGGCAGGCCATCGCGCTCGCCGCATTTTTCAACCTCGTCGGCGCGATGCTCGGCACGGCGGTCGCCACGACGATCGGCAAGGGCCTCGTCGATCCGCAGGTGATCCGGATGACCACCGTGTTGTGCGCGCTCTTCGGTGCGATCGTGTGGAACCTTTTTACCTGGTGGCTTGGCCTGCCATCGAGTTCGAGCCACGCGCTGGTCGGCGGCTTGTGCGGCGCGGCGCTTGCGGTGACTCACGGCAACTGGTCGGTGCTGAACTGGCAGAAAGGACTGCTGCCGAAGGTCGTCGTGCCGATGATTTCGTCGCCGATCATCGGGTTTGTCGTGGGCGCGCTTCTCATGGCGTTCATCACCATGTGCCTTGTGCGCTCGCGTCCCTCTGCCGTGCATGGCGTTTTCGGGAAGCTCCAGATTGTGAGCGCCTCCTGGATGGGGCTCAGCCACGGGACCAACGACGCGCAAAAGACCATGGGTATCATCGCGCTCGCGCTCTTCACCGGCACGAAATCGCACGCATTCGACCGGCTGCCGCCGATGCTCGGCTTCCTGCACACGCCCGAATTCAAAGTCGCGCCGTGGGTGGTGATCATCTGCGCGCTGACGATGGCCGCCGGGACTGCGGCCGGCGGCTGGCGGATCATCCGGACGCTCGGTCACAAGATGGTGAAGCTTCAGCCGGTGCATGGCTTCGCAGCGGAAACCACGGCGGCGCTTATCATCCAGGTCGCCAGCCATTTTGGGATTCCGCTTTCGACCACGCACGTCATCTCGACCTCAATCATGGGAGTCGGTGCGACGAAGCGTTTCAGCGCGGTGAAATGGGGTGTCGTTCAGCGGATCGTGTGGGCCTGGGTGCTGACGCTGCCGGCGACCGCGCTCCTCGCTTATTGCGCAGTCCGCTTCCTGCAGATTGTGCATCTTTCGCACTGAGCCGGCGCGAGCCGAGGCGAACGCCCAACGCCCATCGGCACGTTCTCATCCTCAGCGTTCGGCATTGAGGTTTGGGCGTTCGATGTTCTCCATTCTTTCACCCAGATGTTACGCCATTGTCACACAATCGTAACAATCCCCATGTAGCTTCACGGCTTCAATCCACCATCCATCTATGAAGCTAAAACAAATCATCACATCCTCCTTCTCACTCGTCGCGCTGGGCGCATTCACCCAGGCCGAGACACTCGTCATCAAAGGCTCCGACACGCTCGGGGCCAAGCTGGTTCCGCAGATCGCGGAGGCTTACAAGGCCGCGCATCCAAACGTCAGCTTCAAGATTGCCGCCGAAGGTTCTTCGACCGGCATCGCCGCGCTGATCAACAAGACGGCCGACATCGGCATGTCGAGCCGCCGCGTCAAGCCCACAGAAACTTCCGAGGCACTTTCCAAGGGCGTGACTCTCACCCCGACGATCGTCGGGTATGACGGCATCGCGGTGTTCGTCAACGCCGGCAACCCCGTGGACAAGCTCACGAAAAAACAGGTCGAGCAAATTTTCACCGGCGACATCAAGGATTGGAGCGCGGTCGGCGGCAAGCCCGGCCCGATCTCGATCTACACCCGCAACACGGCGTCTGGCACCTATGCGGACTTCGCCGAGCTGGCGATGAAGAAACGCGACTACGCCGGCAGCGCGCAGAAAATGGCGGGCAGCGAGCAGGTGGCCGAGGAGGTTTCCAAGAACGCCAACGGCATCGGCTACTGCGGCATGGCCTACATTCACATCAAAGGGTTGAAGGCCGTTGCCGTGGACGGCGTCAAGCCGACCGAGGAGACGGTGCGCTCGAAGGCGTTCCCGTATTCCCGCCCCGTGTTCTACTACACGAATGGCGCGCCCGGCGGTCTCGCGAAGGACTTCGTGGACTTTACGCTCGGAGCAGCGGGACAAAAGATTGCTGCCGAGGTCGGCTTTGCTCCTGTGAAATAATTCTGGCTTGGTTGGGAACGGCCCGCTGATTCCAACTCAGCGGGTCGTTTTTGAACTGGAACCCGGAAAGTTTATGTCGATGATCGAGCAGCCAGTCGCGCAGGTTTCCTTCAAATCGAAGGGGCGCGGGCTCGATCATTTCATGAAATACTTTTTTGGCAGCAATGCCTTCGTGTCGATCATCGTGCTTGCGCTGATCACGATCTTCTTGTTTCGCGAAGGCATCGGATTCCTGCCGCAGAACCTCAAGAGTCTGCGCATATTCCGGCTGGCCGGCCTCGAATACGTGGACATCATCCGAAAGCAGACGGACGATCACACGGCCCTGAGCCGGTATTTGCAGGACGTGCGGCAGCGTCAGCTCAACGCGCTTCTCAAAACGAAGAATCAGGAACAGGCCGAAGCGGCGCTCGCGGATTTCGACAAGTTCGTGAACAGCTTTGATGACACGGTCACCGATCTTCGCGGGATGATGTCGGATCTCACCGACCTCGCGTCTGCCATCAAGGAAAAGGCCAAGATCAATGACGACGCGGAAGTCGAGAGGGCAATGCTTCTGCGCCTCGGCAAGACTCAGGAAGCCGCTGCGGTGAAGGTCGCGGACGTTGACTTCGCGGCTGAAGTCCGGCCAATCGTGGCGACGTTCCCCGTCTATCAGCAAACCAGCGCGGCATTGCGCGACAAAATCCACGCACTCCTTGCCGCGATGCCGAAGATGCCCGGTGCGGAGATTCAGCCCCGGCTGGACACCTTCAAGAAACTCGCGGAGCAATACGTTTCCGGATTTCCTGCGGTCGAAGAAAAGCTCAAAGCGTGGGATTCCCGGAAACCAATCCCGTGGCACAGCGCGGTCACCTCGTTCCTGTTTGGCCGCGAGTGGATCACGAACAGTTTCTGGCAGGATTGCTTCGGAGTGCTGCCGCTGCTGGTCGGTTCGCTGCTGATCTCCGCCGTGGCGCTGGCTATCGCTGTTCCCTTCGGAGTTTGCAGCGCGGTCTATGTGAACGAGTTTGCAAGCGCCCACGAGCAGCGATTCATCAAGCCCTACATCGAATTCATTTCCGCGATTCCGTCCGTTGTGCTCGGCTTTTTCGGCATCGCGGTGCTCGGTCAGACGATCCGCTGGATCACGCAAATCTCGTGGTTGAACTGGGTTCCGGGCTTCCCGATCAGCGAGCGGTTGAATGTCTTCACGGCCGGCTCGCTTCTCGCGCTGATGGCGATCCCGACGATCTTTTCCCTCTCCGAGGACGCTTTGAATAATGTCCCGCGCGCCTTCAAGGAAGCGTCCTATGCGCTCGGCGCCACGCGATTGCAGACGATCGTTCGCATCCTCGTGCCCGCCTCGCTGTCTGGAATCATCTCCGCCGTGTTGCTCGGGTTTGGCCGGGTGATTGGCGAAACGATGGTCGTGCTGCTCTGCGCGGGCAACCGCATCGCGATTCCCGACTTCACGGAAGGCCTTGGCATGTTCTTTCAACCGGTCCACACAATGACCGGCATCGTG
Source organism: uncultured Verrucomicrobiae bacterium (assembly GCA_963751395.1). Classification (GTDB taxonomy): domain Bacteria; phylum Verrucomicrobiota; class Verrucomicrobiia; order Chthoniobacterales; family Chthoniobacteraceae; genus CAVVUC01. The sequence goes on from CAVVUC010000004.1 coordinate 519,082, forward strand.
GCGCAGGAGATGGGCGAGGTCGTGCGCGGCAGCCTTCATTACCGGGCGCTTTTCATGGTGGGCATCCTGCTTTTCTTCCTGTCGCTGCTCATCAATTACCTCGCGCAGTTCATCGTGCGGAAATTCAAAATCTCGATCGGTTAAACCATGCACGCGCCGCAGAATCCCTTTCAAGCCCGCCGGACGAAATCACGCGCCGCCGAGCGCTTTGTCTTCTGGCTCATCCGCCTGGGCACATACAGTGTGCTCGCGGCGGCGACCTTCATCTTTTTGGACATCGGCTACAAAGGCGGCAGGGTTGTTTTCCAGAGCACGCCGCCTTTCATCAACGTCCCGTTTCTCACCCAAAAGCCGGAGACGCTTTACGTTTTTGATTACGAGGGAAAGAAGATGCAGATGGGCGACACCGAGTTTCGCGCATTCAAGCAGGCCAAAGGCGGCGCGGATATTTCTGCGGCGAGTTACGTTTATTCCGCCGGGGGCATCTTTCCCTGCATCGTCGGCACGGTGCTGCTGGTCGTCGGCTCGATGACCATCGCGCTGATCCTCGGTGTTTCGAGCGCGATTTATCTTTCCGAGTACAGCCAGCGAGGGGCGCACGCTGCGCGCGATCCGGCTTGCGATCATGAATCTCGTCTGGCGTGCCTTCGATCGTTTTCGGCCTGTTCGGATTCGGCATGTTCGTCATCTTTTTCGGATGGAATGTCTCGCTGATGGCGGGTTGGTTCACGCTGGCGTTCATGGTGCTTCCGGTCATCATCACCGCGAGCGAGGAGGCGCTGAAGGCCGTGCCTCAGGGCTTCCGCGAAGGCTCGCTCGCGCTTGGCGCGACGAAGTGGCAGGCGATCCGCACCAACGTGCTGCCCTACGCCATGCCGGGCATCCTCACGTCATCGATCCTCGGCATTGCGCGCGTCGCGGGCGAGACTGCGCCGATCATGTTCACCGCCGCTTATGTCGTGCGCGATGAGATGCCGTGGGAAGGGTTGAAACATTGGACGGACTTCTTTTTCCAGGGCGTGATGGCGTTGCCGTATCACATCTACGTCGTCAGTTCGAAGATCCCGCAGAACGAATACACCGAGCGCGTGCAGTACGGCTCGGCGTTCGTGTTTCTGTTTCTCGTGATGTTCATTGCGCTCGGCTCGATTCTTTTGCGCATTCAAGTGCGCAGCCGCTTCAAATGGTAAGCAAACCTGCTATAACGATGATCGCTTCAATGGACGAAACCGTGCCCGCCCCACATCCAAAAATCCGAAGAACCGCACAAGCCTCATGCCCCGGCGCATCCCGCCGCCATCGAGATCGAAAACGTCGATTTTCATTACGGCTCGTTCAAGGCGTTGAATGGCATCCATCTAAACCTGCCGCAGAATCTGGTCACCGCGTTCATCGGGCCTTCCGGCTGCGGCAAGAGCACGCTGCTCCGTTGCCTCAATCGCATGAACGACCTGGTGCCCGGCGCGCGCGTCGCCAGCGGCCAGATTCGCATTCACGGCACGGACATTTAACACGCCGCAGGTCGATGTCATCGAACTCCGCAAGCGGGTCGGCATGGTTTTTCAAAAGTCGAACCCGTTCCCGAAATCGATTTACGAGAATGTCGATCTACGGGTTGAAGATCCAGGGCGTGAACAACCGCGCCAAGCTGGATGAAGTGGTCGAGAAGAGCCTGCGCGCCGCCGCGTTATGGGACGAGGTGAAGGACCGCCTGCACGAGAGCGGCCTCGGGCTTTCCGGCGGCCAGCAGCAGCGCCTCTGCATCGCCCGCGCCATCGCGGTCGAGCCGGAGATCATCCTGATGGACGAGCCGTGCTCGGCGCTCGATCCGATCGCCACGGCCAAGGTCGAGGAGCTTGATCTACGAGTTGAAAAAGCAATACACGATCGTGATCGTCACGCACAACATGCAGCAGGCCGGCCGCTGCTCGGATCACACGGCCTTTTTCTACCTTGGCAAGTTGATCGAGTTCGGAAGCACCGAGAAGATTTTCACCAACCCCGCACAGAGACAGACCGAAGACTACATCACCGGACGGTTCGGGTGAGAAACAATGGAGAAGTGGAGTGTTGGAGCAGTGGAGTGATGAACACGCCATTATTCCATTGCTCCATTGCTCCAACACTCCACTACTCCACTACTCCACTACTCCATTCCCATGAGTCACCCATTTGAAGCCCAGCTCGCGCACATCCGCGAAACCCTGCTCATGATGTCGAGCCTCACCGACCGGAACCTGTCGCTGTCGATGAAAGCGCTCGTCGAGCGCGACGACAAGCTGGCCGATTCCGTCGAGGCCGAGGACTCGCAGATCGACGAACTCGAAATCACCGTTGATGAAATGGTGATCGCCTACATGGCCACGCATGCTCCCGTTGCCACCGACTGCCGGTTCATGCTGGCGGCGTCGAAAATATCGAGCAACCTCGAACGCATCGGCGACCAGGCGACCACGATCGCCCGGCGCAGTCGGGAACTGACCAAGGAGCCGCTGCTCAAGCCGCTGATCGACATCCCGCTGATGGCCGACATCGCCCAGGACATGTTGCGGGAAGCGATCACCGCGTTCATCGAGAACAAACCCGATCTTGCGGTTGAGATCATCGCACGGGACAAGACGGTCGATGACATCAACCGCCAGCTCGCGCGCGAACTCACCAGCTACATGATCGAGAACCCGAAAACGATCACCCGCGCGCTGAACTTGGTGGTTGTCGCGAAATGCCTCGAGCGAGTTGCCGACCACGCCTCGAACATCGCCGAGGATGTCTTCTACCTCTATCGAGGCGAGGACATCCGGCACGGCAAAGGAGTGGCTGTGGGCTTGTAGTCGAGACGCACCGAAGCGTCGGTATGAAGAGAACGCAAAGCCGCGACCGAAGGCGATTGCCGGAAGCCTGCTAGCCTTCGATCTCGATGCCCATCTGGCGCGCGGTGCCGGCGATGATGCGGAAGGCCGCTTCGTCGGTGCGCGCGTTGAGGTCTTTCATCTTGATCTTGGCGATGTCCATGACCTGCTTCTTCGAGAGCTTGGCGACCTTCTGCTTGTTCGGTTCCTTGGAGCCGCTGGCGATGTTGGCCGCTTTCTTGAGCAGGATCGACGCGGGCGGCGACTTGGTGATGAAGGTGAACGACTTGTCTTTATAGACGGTGATCACGACGGGCAGAATGTCGCCGGCCTGCTTCTGCGTGGCGGCGTTGAACTCCTTGCAGAACGCCATGATGTTGACGCCTTGCTGACCGAGCGCGGGACCGACCGGCGGCGCTGGATTGGCCTGCGCCTGCTGGGATTTGGAGTTTGATTTGTCCGACGATTTCTTTAGCCATTGTGAAAAGTTGAGAGTTGTTGAGTTGAGAGTTTAGGAATAATCAGTCTAGCTGCGTTCGACCTGCCAGTATTCCAGTTCGACCGGAGTCGAGCGTCCGAAGATGCTGACGGAAACGCGCAGCTTGCCGCGCTCGGGATCGATTTCCTCGACGACGCCGCTCTGGTTTTGGAAGGGGCCGTCGGCGACCTTGACCGTCTCGCCGACTTCAAAGGAAATCTTGGGTTTGACCTTGTCTTCGCGCTCGCGGACCTGGGAGAGCATGGCCTTGAACTTCCGAGTCGCGCATGGGGATCGGACGGTCCTTGCTTCCGGCAAAGCCGATGACGCCGCTGGTTTCGGTAATGAAATACCAGGTCTTGGCGATGAGCTGGTTGTTCTCGTCGAGCAGGTGCATGTTCGCGATGAGGTAGCCGGGGAAGAACTTGCGAGTCGTCTCGGTTTTCTTGCCGCGCTTGATCTCGGAGACGCGCTCGGTGGGAATGAGCACTTCGTAAACGAGATCGCCCATCTCCTCGGTCTTGATGCGCTTGACGAGGTTGTCATGCACCTTCTGCTCCTGTCCGGAGAGAACATGCACCACATACCACTGATCTTTGCCTGCGGGTATTGCCATGGGCTTGTGTTAGATCGTTAGCGGGTCAGAGCGCCGACGACGGTGACGAGAATGAAATCCCAGAAGGCGATGTAGCCGCTCAAGAAGAAGCATCGCGATCACGACGATGAGCGTCGAGTCGATCAGTTCCTTGTATTTCTTGAACCCTTTTTCCTTTGGGTCCCACGGCCAGCTGGCTTTGGCCAGTTCGACTTTCACTTCATTGAAGAAGTCTTTTGTTTTCGCAATCATCGGATGTGATTCGTTAAGAATTCTAAACACGCCAGGAGGGACTCGAACCCCCAACCGACGGTTTTGGAGACCGCTACTCTACCAATTGAGCTACTGGCGTTTGGTTAATTCCTGTTTCCTGTTCATTGTCCTGCTCTTACTCTGTTCGGGAGTAAGAACCGGCAATAGGAACTAAGAGCAGGATTGCTTAGTCGAGAATCTCGCTCACGCGGCCGGCGCCGACGGTCTTGCCGCCTTCGCGGATGGCGAAGCGGATGGTCTTTTCCATCGCGATCGGGGTGATGAAGCTCGACTTCGATCGAGACGTTGTCGCCAGGCATGACCATTTCCACGCCTTCCGGCAGCTTCACCGTGCCGGTCACGTCCGTCGTGCGGAAATAGAACTGCGGGCGGTAGTTCGCGAAGAACGGGGTGTGACGTCCGCCTTCTTCCTTGCTGAGGACGTAGACCTCGGCCTTGAATTTCTTGTGCGGAGTGATCGAGCCGGGCTTGGCGATGACCATGCCGCGCTCGACGTCGTCCTTCTTGGTGCCGCGGAGCAGCAGGCCGACGTTGTCGCCGGCGCGCGCTTCGTCGAGAAGCTTGCGGAACATTTCGATGTCGGTGACGGTCGTCTTCACGGTCGGGCGGATGCCGACGAGTTCGACTTCCTCCATCTTCTTGAGGATGCCGCGCTCGACACGACCGGTGGCGACGGTGCCGCGACCTTCAATGTTGAACACGTCTTCGACCGGCATCAGGAACGGCTGATCGATCGGGCGCTCCGGCACCGGGATGTATTCGTCAACCGCCTCCATGAGCTTGAGGATCTGCGCCTCGGCTTCAGCGTCGCCATTGAGCGCCTTGACCGCGCTGCCCTTGATGATCGGGATCTTGTCGCCGGGGAATTCGTACTGGGTGAGCAGATCGCGCACTTCCATCTCGACGAGGTCGAGAAGTTCGGGATCGTCCACGATGTCGACCTTGTTCATGAAAACAACGATCGCAGGCACGCCGACCTGGCGGGCCAGAAGGATGTGCTCGCGGGTCTGCGGCATCGGGCCGTCCGCCGCGCTGACGACGAGGATCGCGCCGTCCATCTGCGCTGCGCCGGTGATCATGTTCTTGACGTAGTCGGCGTGGCCGGGGCAATCGACGTGCGCGTAGTGGCGCTTGTCGCTCTGGTATTCGACGTGGGCGGTGTTGATGGTGATGCCGCGCTCCTTTTCTTCGGGAGCCGCGTCGATGTCCTCGTATTTCTTCGCCTTCGGCGAAGCCCTTCTTCGCAAGAATGGTGGTGATTGCCGCGGTGAGCGTGGTTTTGCCGTGGTCAACGTGGCCGATCGTGCCGACGTTCACATGGGGTTTGTTGCGTTTGAATGCTTCCTTTGCCATAACTCTGTTGCCTTGGTTGTTTTAGGGTTGTTTTGTTTTCGTTTCTAAAATTTCTCGCTCCCGGTGCATGGAGCCCATGACCGGGATTGAACCGGTGACCTCGTCCTTACCAAGGACGTGCTCTACCAACTGAGCTACATGGGCCTTTGTTTCGGCTCACGCGTATTTTACCCCGCGCAAACTTCACGACACTGCTTCACCGTCACTCCCTCGGTAAAGGCTGAAAAACCCCGCAACCGGTTTGGATTACCGGAGATCCGAACGATCCAGGGTTGTTCTTTCTTTCCCGAAAAGTGGAGCGCAAAAGTAGCAAATGGCATAGGGGTGTCAAAAGAAATTCGTAATTTTTTTGGCACCCTCGTCCATGCGCCGGACCGGCTTTCCTCAAGCGCGTTGCGGAGCCGGGGCGGCCGATGTGCTGGCTTCTTCGACACGCGGCGCGTAAAGATGTGCGATGCGCTCAATCTTCATAGCCCGCCCGGTGGTCTCATCGATCTCGACGATCGCGCCTTGAAGCTGCACGGGACCTTTCGCCACGGGAAAAATCACCGGCAGACTTGTGATGAAACGCGCCACGATCGGGTCGATCTCGCGTCCGAGGATCGACTCGGTCGGCCCGCACATTCCCGCGTCGCAAAGAAATGCGGTGCCGTCCTTGAAGATGCGCTCGTCGGCCGTTTGGGTGTGCGTGTGTGTGCCGATGACGGCGGAGACTTTGCCGTCGAGGAACCGCCCCATCGCGATTTTTTCACTCGTCGTCTCCGCATGGACATCCACAAAAATCACGCGGGTTTCCTCGCGCATCCGTTCCACCGCTTCGTCGATCACGCGGAAGGGATTCTCCAGATGCGGCAGCATGAACGTGCGGCCTTGCACGTTGATCACGCCGACTTTTCCCTTCGGAGTCTCGAGCACCACCGAGCCCTGGCCCGGAGTCTTGTCGGGATAGTTGATCGGGCGCAGCAGGCGCGGCTCGGTGTCGATGTAGGGGATGATCTCCTTTTGATCCCATATATGGTCGCCGGTCGTGATGACGGCGGCGCCCGCGCGCAGCAGGTCGATCGAGATCTTAGGTGTGATGCCGCGTCCGCCGGCGGAGTTCTCGCCATTGACGATCACGAAGTCGATGGAGCGTTCCTTTTTCCAAATGGGGATCGTGTCGATCACCGCTTTGCGTCCCGGTTCTCCGATCACGTCGCCAAGAAATAGTATCTTCAGCATCGGGAGAGCATTATATGAATGCAGCAGACTGACCAATGAATTTCCTTGCATGGATGAACCGCAGAGGCGCTGAGACACAGAGAGTTTTTTTCCGCTCTGCGTTTCTGCGTCTCTGCGGTTTGTTATTTCTGCTCCAGGCGGGCGCGCACGCCCAGCGCCTCAGCCCGCTTGCGCCGGCGCCGGATTGGTCGCAGCTCGATGCGTTTCAGGAAACGATCACGCGAGACGAGTTCGAGCGATTGCTGAATGACATTTACGCGCCGAACGAAGCGGCGAAGGATTTCATCGAAATCAAAGCGGACGTCGCCCTTATCAAGGAAAAGGTGACGCCACCGACTTGGTTCGAGTTGCGCTTTGCGTCGAGCGCGGAAAAGGGCAAGCCAGTGCCGCGCACATGGAAACCGGCATCGGCATTACCGAAGAAGCAGACCGGCAGGCCGCTTGCCGGACTGAAGGTGGCGATTGATCCCGGACATCTCGGCGGCGACTGGGCGAAGATGGAAGCGCGCTGGTTTCAGATCGGCAACAGCCTGCCGGTGACGGAAGGAGACATGACTTTGCGCGTCGCAAAGATTCTTACGCAAAAGCTTCGCACGCTCGGTGCGGACGTTTCCTTGGTGCGCGAATCCTCCGTGCCGACGACTGGACGGCGGCCCACGGATTTGCTTCGCGTTGCCGAAAAAGAGATCCGAAAATCCGAAAAGCCATCAGCTCCGCGCCCACCGGATGCGGCCGGAAAATCCGCTGTCGAGCTTGAAGCGGAACGTCTGTTTTACCGCGTCAGCGAAATCCGCGCGCGCGCTCTCCTCGTGAATCGCACGATCCAGCCCGACCTGATTCTCTGCCTGCATTTCAACGCGGAACCTTGGGGCGATCCTGCGAAACCTTCGCTTGTAGAAGCCAACCACTTGCATCTGCTCGTGAACGGTTGCTACAGCACCGCCGAACTCAGTCATGACGACGTGCGGCTGGACATGCTGCTCAAGCTCCTCGGGCGCGGCTCCGATGAAGAAATCGCGGTTTCGAAGGTTGTCGCCAACGCGATGGCTGCCGCAACTGGATTGCCTCCGTACCGTTACAATACGAACAACGCGCAAGCCATTGCGGGTTCTCCCTGCCTTTGGGCGCGCAACCTTCTGGCCAACCGGCTCTATCGATGCCCCGTCGTTTACATTGAACCGTTCGTGATGAACAGCAAGACGGTGTTCAATCGCGTGCAGATGGGCGACTACGACGGCTTGCGCGATGTCGATGGCGTGATGCGCAAAAGCATATACCGCGAGTATGCCGACGCGGTGGCGGACGGTCTTGTGGAATATTACGGAACCCGCTCCCAGCGCTGAGGGTTTACTCTGCCAGCGACGGAAAGGTTCCGAAGTAGCGGTCGCCCGCATCGCCCAGGCCGGGAAGGATGTAACCGCGCTCGTTCAACCCCGCATCGACCGCTGCCGTGAAAATTGGCACGTCGGGATGCGCGCTCTGAAGCTGGTCGAGCCCCTCGCGGCAGCTCACGAGACAGGCAAATCGGATTCGCTGCGCGCCGGCTTCCTTGATTTGTGTGACCGCTGCCGTGGCGCTCCAGCCAGTGGCGAGCATCGGATCGACGACGATGACTTCCGCCTCGGGCAGGTTCGCGGGCAGATTGAAGTAGTAGCTCTCCGGACGCAGGGTCTCTTCGTTCCGAAACATGCCGATATGGCCGACGCTCGCGTCCGGAAGCGCCTGGAGCAGGCCATCGACCATTCCAAGTCCCGCGCGCAGAATCGGCGCGATGATCACCGGGCGCGCAAGCACGCTGCCGGGGCAGAGGGCGAGGGGAGTCTGCACTTGTGTTGCCACCGTCCCAAAATCGCGGGTGATTTCGAACACGAGCAGTGTCGAGATTTCACGGAGCAAACGGCGGAACTCGTGCGGGCCGGTGTTTTGGCTGCGGATGCGCGCCACTTTTACATGGATCAAAGGATGATCGACGATGGTGACTTCCGGGCGGTGTTGCTGCGTTGCTGACACGCGACGGATTCTACAAACCAACCAACGCTTGTCGCGCTTTTTCGCAGGCTGCGACCCGCGATTGAGAACTGTCGCGCGCACGCAAAAACCCGGGCGGCTCGATGAACCGTCCGGGCTTTCTAGAATTGTGCGACAGATCGTTTAGTGCCGACGCGATTCGCGGCGATCTCCGCCGCGTCCGCCGCCGCCGCCACCACCGCGGTAACCGCCGCCGCCGCCACCACCTCCACCGCCGCGATAACCGCCACCTCCACCGCCGCCACCCGAGCGCTCTTCACGAGGACGGGCTTCGTTGACAGTGAGAGGACGGCCATCGACCGCCTTGCCGTTGAACTGGTTGATCGCGGTCTGCGCGTCGGCATCCGTGGACATCGTCACGAATGCGAACCCGCGCGACTTTCCGGTGAACTTGTCCTGCATGAGCACGACTTCATTCACTGGCCCGGCCTGCGCGAAAAGATCCTGAAGATCTGTTTCCGTGGTGTTGAAGGAAAGATTTCCTACGTAGAGTTTGTTTCCCATATTGCTAGTTTTGTTTGAGCAACGAAAACTTCGGTGACGGATTTCCGGTCTCTCCGGATTGGTTCAAATCGTCACTGAAGTTACTCAACTGACAATCCCGCAATGCCGAAAGCTTTTCTTTGCTGTTGCGCGGAAACTATCTCATCAAAAAAAAAGGCAACGGGAAATCATGTTCCAGATTTGTGTCGATCCGGTTCAACGTCGGAGGCGCTTTTCTCGCGGCTCGCGGCGGCAAAGTGCGATGGAGCGCTTCGATTGACGGCCTGCGATTCGCTTGGTAGCCTCTGCGCGTGTCAGTCGTGCTCAAACTCTACGTCAAAGTCTGGTGTCCCTGGTGCATCAGCGCGCAGCGGTATCTGAGCGAGCGTCGCTTTCTATTCGAGCAGATCGACGTGCAGCGCGTCCCCGGAGCCTACGAGGAAATGATCCGCATCTCCGGGCAGAGCTTCACGCCGACTCTGGTGGCGGGCGATCGAGTGCTCGCGGATTTTGGAACGGACGAACTTGACGATTTTCTCAAACAGCACAGCATCGAAGCGAATGCCGGGTAACAAACACAAAATGACAGCGCGCGGCCCCATCGCGATCTTCATTCCGCCTTCCGCCTTCCGCCCTCCGCCTTTCTCCTGATGCTCTTCCCCATTTTTCTGACCCTTGGCGTCGCTGCCTTGAGCATGGCATTGCGAAGCTACGAGCACGTCATCCTGCAGAAACTTGGCGCGATCGGCGTGCTGGCGACGTCTTTTCTGGTTGGCTATTTCCTGAGCGGTTCCGCGGCCGTGGGTGTGTTTTGCGCATTGAGCTGGCTGCTGCTGCCGTGGCTCGAAATTCTCACCCGGGTGCGAAACCTCCGGCTGCCCATCGAGAAGAATCTCCGCCACCGGGCTCCGCCATCGGAGGAGTTGTTTCCGGCGCTGCACGGAATCACCGAAGAAATCGAGCGCGAGGGTTTCACGCATGTCGATGACGCGGGCTGGGACTGGGACGACTGCCAGCAGTTCTTTCGTTTGTTTTACAAAACCGAGGAGCGCTCCCAGTCGGCCATCTGTCTCATCGACCAGAAGGACATGGCGTTTTACTACCTCAGCATCTCCTCGCGCACGAAGGATGGCCGCACGTGGACGACCTGGAATTACCCGTTTTCCTACAGCCTCAAGCTCCAGCCGAGTCACAAGATCAACCGGCTCGCCAGCAATCAAACCTTCCTGCAACTCGAGGAAAGCCATCGCGATTTTCTGCGAAAAAACCAGATCACCGGCGAGCAGCTTGCCGAGGTGAATCCGGACGAGATCCAGCTTGAAATTCAAAAGGACATCCGCGAGCAGATCGCGCACAACATCGCCAACGGTGTGCTTCTGGAGGCCGGGGAGGGGCAGATTCGTTATTCGTGGCGCGGGTTGTTTTTCATTTGGATTCAATTCCTGCGCGACCTCGTGCGGCTGTAGCGGTTCTGGATTTTATTCACGCGATCCTGCGACGATGCCTGCAATCCAAAATCCAAAAACCTGCACTGAGCGAAGCGAAGCGAAGTCGAACGTGTCCAAAATCCAAAATCGCTCAGTGGACCAGGTCATGGCCGGGGAACGCGCAACGGCCTTCACCAGGCGCAGCATCAAAGGAGCGGCCAAGCTCGCCGGCCTGAAAATGGTGGTGTCGATGATGGACCTCACCACACTCGAAGGCAAAGACACGCCGGGAAAAGTAGCTTACCTCTGCCGCAAAGCGATCCAGCCACTCGACCCGGGCTTCGGCGTCCCGAGTTGCGCGGCGGTGTGTGTTTATCCGAACCTCGTCCGCCCGGCGAAACTTTTCCTGCGCGGATCGAACGTGAAAGTCGCCGCCGTCGCCACCGCGTTTCCGAGCGGTCAAATGCCGCTCCGCGTCAAGCTCGCGGACACTCGAATGGCGCTGCGCGAAGGCGCGGACGAGATCGACATGGTCATTGATCGCGGCGCCTTTCTGGCGGGGGAACACGCACGTGTCGCCGATGAGATTGCGAGCGTGAAGTCGGTCTGCGGTGACACGCATTTGAAAGTCATCCTCGAAACGGGCGAACTCGAAACCTACGACAACATTCGCATCGCCAGCGACCTCGCCATGCGTGCAGGCGCCGATTTCATCAAGACCTCGACTGGCAAGGTTTCTCCCGCAGCGACGCTTCCGGTCACGCTCGTCATGCTCGAAGCCATCCGCGACCACTTTTACGAAACCGGCATCCGCATCGGCATGAAACCGGCGGGCGGCATCCGCACGGCCAAGGAGTCGCTCGCCTATCTCGTCATGCTGAAGGAAACGCTTGGCGACGACTGGCTCACACCGGACCTCTTTCGCTTCGGCGCAAGCTCGCTTGCCAACGACGTGCTGATGCAGATCGCAAAACTCGCCGGCGGGAACTACCAGGGCGCGGATTACTTTTCGCTGCCCTGAAGCTGCTGCCGCAGCCACATGCGGCCGCTCATTCTGGCCGATTGAATTGTCAAAGCCGCGTGATAGACTCGGTTTGTCGTCGGCTGTGGCACGCAAGAACGAGACCCCGCCGCTACGGCAGAAAACTTCAGATCCAACTTCATCCCCCGACATAAATTATGGCTCAGGCAATCATGGATCCCGAAGAAGTCCGACGCTTCGCGAAGGAACTGAAGCGATTCAATGAGGAGGTGCAGGTGAAGGCGGGCGCGCTGCAAGCCCGGTTCGCCGCGCTTGGAAGCACGTGGCAGGATCAGGAGGCGGAAAAATTTGGCGAGGAATTCATCACGACCATGAAGGTCTTGAAAAAGTTCACGGAGATCTCCGAAAAGCACACGCCCTACCTGCTCAGGAAAGCGCAGCGCATCGAAGAATATCTCGACCAGCGCTAACTCATGGCGATTCAGGTTAAAGTCACTTCGATCGACGCCTTGGAATCTTTCCGGGCGAGCCTGATTGTTTTCCTGACCAAGGCCCATCAGGCGCTGGATGAAGTGGGCGACGAAGTGCATCGCACGAAGCTCTGGCTGCAAAACGATCAGCGGCTGCACTGGGAGGGTGAACTCCGCAGGAGGCGGCGCACGCTCGACCAGGCGCAGCAGGAGTTGCTCAGCGCCCGCCTTGCGGAGCTGCGCGCAACGACTTCCGCGCAGCAGGCCGCCGTCCTGAAGGCGAAGCGTGCCGTGGCCGAGGCCGATGACAAACTGCATGTGATCAAGCTCTGGAACCGTGATTTTGAGACCACGTCGGATCCGCTCATGCGCAAGCTCCAAAGCCTCCGCTATTTCCTCGATCACGATCTGCCGAAGGCCATAGCCTACCTGGTGCAGGCGCAGAAAACGCTTGAAACTTACACCATGACCCCGCCGCCTGCAGCGCCCACAATTCCTCCAACCGGCCAGCCAAATGAACCCGAGACTTAGCGCGACAAAAATCACCCAGGCTGCGAAGGAACTGGCGCTCGACTGGGAGGAAACAAAATACCACTGGCGCGACATCAAGAGTCAGGAGTTCGAGCGGACGTATCTTGAGAATCTGCCCGATCAGATCTCGCGCACGAAGGAGGTCATGGATGAAATCGACGCATTTCTCAGAAAGGTCAGGGCCGACTGTGAGTAAAGAGATCGACCTGCGCATCCACCGAAGCTTTGAGCTGCTCTCGCTCCTGAAAAAAACCGGAGCCGAGTTTGCCGGCAAGGAGAATGACCTGCTGGGCGACCTGAGCAAGCGCCGGTTTGTGTTGAGTCGGAAGTATCGCGAGGAAACCGCGAAGGCGGAAGAGCGGCTCGCCTCGCAAATCGCCGGAACCGATTCTCACGCCAACGAAGAACGAGTGCGCACCGAGTCGATCTACGAACGCCGCGGATCGCACATCCAGCGGTTGCACTCGATGGGCATGCGCACCCTGCCGAAGCGGGCGCGCGAGGAAAAAGAGCGATGGATGGGCAGCCTTCAGACAAGGCACTTTTTCGCGGAACGCACGATGGCCGAAAAGTTCGCGGCGGCCGACACCGAGTTTGCCGGATTCAACGCAAAGCTCGATGAACAGATGGCCAGGCTTGCCGGCATCGAGAGCGGCGCACGCGCTTCTTTCCGGGGTTACCTGACCTTGCTGCGCCTGCTTCGTCGCGACCGCTCCGCTGCCAGCACGGAAGTCGAGTCCGCGGACCGCGAATCGTTGCTCGTGCGCCTGCAGAATTGTCTCACCGACGCCGAACAAAAACTCAGCGCGTTCCGCCACCTGCTGTTACCCCGCATTTTTAGCTTCGTTCCGTTGTTTGCGTGGATCGCGATCGTCGTGCTTGGAGTCTTTTTGGTTGGTCACGGTTCGATCAGACCGGCAGGCGGAATTGCCGGCTTGTGCGTTGTGGCTGCCGTCGTGTTTTTGCACCGCATGGGCCTTCAACAATCCAAGCCGGAAGCGACCGCACTCGCGGCCGCGATTGACGAGGCGAACCGGACCCATGCCCTCGCGCATGGTGCCGCGCAGGCAAAGAACGAGCAGGATCGCCAGCGCATCAAGGAGGAGTTCGATGCCACGGCCGCGGAGATTCAGGAGCAGTGGAAGCGGTCGTCCGTCATCGAGGCGGAATTTGAAGATGCCGCGCGTGAAAAGACCGAGAAACAAGCGCGGCGACTGCTGGAGAAACTCGAAAAAATCACCGACCGGAAACTTGAGCGGATCGAAGCCGTGCGGACCACCCGACTGGAGCAACACCGGAACGAGGAAGCTGCGCGCAAACGCGAACTCACCGAAACGCATGACGCCCAGATGGCTGCCATCACCGCCGAGGAAAAGACCCGATGGGATGCGCTCGAAGCGGACTGGAAGCGCGACATCGCTCCGATCCACCGCGACATCGAAGCGATGAACGCCGCGACCGCGGTGCGTTTTCCCGCGTGGGATCAAGGCTATGTCGAGTCGTGGAATCCGCCCGCCAACTTTTCGCCCTCCGTAAAATTCGCGCGCATCGACGTGGATCTCTCGAAAGATCCCGAGGCTCTCCCGAAAAGTCCGCGCCTTGCGCTCCCCGGCCCGCCGCAGGTTTCGCTTCCGCTTTCGCTGACGTTCCCCGACAACGGTTCGCTCCTTTTTGAAACCAAAAACTCCGGCAGCCCCACGGTGCTCGGTGCGTTGAACAACATCATCCTCCGCCTGCTTGCGACCACGCCGCCGGGCAAGCTCGCGTTCACCATCATCGACCCGGTCGGGCTCGGCGAGAACTTCGCCGGCCTGATGCACCTCGCCGACTACGAGGAAAGCCTCATCAACCGCCGCATCTGGACGCAGCGCGACCAGATCGAGGAGCGGCTCGCCGAGCTGAGCGAGCACATCGAGAAGGTCATCCAGATGTATCTGCGCAACGAATACGCGACGATCACCGAATACAACGAGCAGGCCGGCAGCGTCGCGGAAAAATACCACTTCCTCGTCATCGCGGACTTCCCTGCGAACTTCAGCGAGATCGCGGTGAAGCGGCTGCAAAGCATCGCCAGCAGCGGCCCGCGCTGCGGCATCTTCACGCTCATCCATTGGGATCAGCGCCAGTCGCCGCCCGACGGTTTCGTTCCCGATGAGTTGCGGAAAAACAGCATCTGCGTTCGATGCGAAAAGGAGGACTTCATTCTCGACAAGGAACTCGCGGGTCCGCACGACTCCATCGTCTTCGACGAACCGCCCGGCCCCGAACTCGCGGTCGAACTCGTTCACAAAATCGGCAAGAGCAGCATCGACTCGAACCGCGTCGAGGTGCCGTTCTCGCAGATCGCCCCGAAGCCCGAGGAAATGTGGACGAACGACACAACGAACGAATTGAAAGTCGCCATCGGCCGCACCGGCGCGACGAAGCACCAATACCTCGCCATCGGCAAAGGCACGCGCCAGCACGCGCTGTTTGCGGGCAAAACCGGCTCGGGAAAATCGACGCTCTTCCACGTCATCATCACCAATCTCGCGCTCGCGTGCAGTCCCGATCAGGTCGAGTTCTACCTCATCGACTTCAAGAAAGGCGTCGAGTTCAAGTGCTACGCCGACGAAGCATCTGCCGCACGCGCGCGTCGTCGCCATCGAGAGCGACCGCGAGTTCGGCCTCAGCGTGCTGCAGCGCGTGGACGAGGAACTGAAGCGCCGCGGCGACCTGTTCCGCAAACTCGGCGTGCAGGACGTCGCCGGTTACAAGCGGGCGGGCGGCACCGAGCCGATGCCGCGTTCGCTGCTGCTCATCGACGAGTTCCAGGAGTTCTTCGTCGAGGACGACACCATCGCGCAGACCGCATCGCTTTTGTTCGACCGCATCGTCCGCCAGGGCCGCGCCTTCGGCATCCACGTGCTGCTCGGCTCGCAAACGCTCGGCGGCGCTTACTCGCTCGCCCGCGCCACGCTCGGCCAGATGGTCATCCGCGTCGCGCTTCAATGCAACGAAGCCGACGCCTACCTCATCATGGACGACAGCAACTCCGCTCCGCGCCTGCTCTCGCGGCCCGGCGAAGGCATCTACAACGACGCAGCCGGCGCGATCGAAGGCAACAGCCCTTTCCAGGTCGTCTGGCTGCCCGACGACGAGCGCGACCGGTGGCTCGACAAGGTCCACGAACTCGCCGTGCAGCATCACGATCGGCATCCGCACCCGATCGTCTTCGAGGGAAATGCGCCCGCCGACATTCGCGAGAACGAGCTGCTCGAAAAAGTGCTCGCCGACCAGCCGGCCGCACCGCCCGTCGCTCCCCGCTGCTGGCTCGGCGCGCCGAATTCAATCAAAGGCCCGACCGAGGCCGTGTTCCAACGGCAGAGCGGCAACCATCTGCTCATCGTCGGCCAGCGCGAGGAAGCCGCGCTCTCAATCCTCGGCTCATCGCTGCTCGCACTCGCCGCGCAACATCCCGTCGGATCGGCGAAGTTTGTCCTGCTCCACAGCGCGAATCCCGGCTCGTCCGATGCGCTCTTTATCGACAGGCTTCTCGAAGCGATTCCGCATGAAGTCACCGTCGGGCATGGCCACGAGGTGACGGCAATCATGAACGGCGTGACCGCCGAGTTCAAGGCGCGCAGCGGCGGCGAGCAGGCCTCCGGCAGTGAACCGCCGCCGGTTTTTCTTTTCATCCACGGCCTGCACAAATTCAAAAAGCTCCGTCACGAAGATGACTTCAGTTTTTCGTCCGGCGACTCTGAGGCAAGCCCCGGCGCGCAACTCAACGACATCATCTGCGAGGGCAGCAGCTTCGGCATCCACATCCTCGCCAACGTGGACACGTTCAACAACGTGAACCGTTTCATGAACCGGAAGGCGCTCAGCGAATTTGAAATGCGCGTCGTGTTCCAAATGAGCGCCAACGACTCTGCGAGCCTCATCGACTCGCCCAAGGCGAGCAACCTCGGCCTGCACCGCGCGCTGTTCTACAACGAGCACGAAGGCACGCTGGAAACCTTCCGTCCCTACGCCACGCCCGACGCCGGGTTTCTTCGCGAAGCCGGACGCAAGCGGGCACGCATGCCCGTCTGAGAGCGCCCGGCAAGCGCCCCTCGACTTCGCTCGACGGTAATATGCCGCCTCTAAAGTGCGAAGTGCGAAAGCAGCTCGGTCTTGTTCACTTTCGTCAGGTCGGACGGGACGTTTTTCTTCATGCGCGAACGCACGTCGGCGCTCAGTTCATCCACGATTTTTTGATTGATCTCCCTGCCCGCCGCGAAAAACCACAAGGGTGGGTTTTCCTTCCTGATCAAGCCATCGATGCTTCCAGCCAGTTGCTTGACGAGCCGCCGGTCGAGTTCCGTCTGGAGGTTGTGGTTTTCTCCGATCGACATGCCACCGGTGCCATTGCCGCCGGAGGCGGGAAACCGCCCGGCTTTGTCGGTGACTTTGTCGAGGAGCTTGCCGTGAGCATCGAGGGTTGCGAATTCTTCGATTACTTCGATGCGGGGAGTTGTGCTCATTTCATCAGCGGTGACCCGATACGCCTTCATCCGCCCGAGGTCTGCTAAAACAATCAGTTTTTCAGGCATAATCTTGTACCTCAATAGAATCCCGATCCCAGTGATTGACGAGGATTATTTCGGGCGAGGAAAACTGTGCCGGCGGCATCTGTCATTGCGTTGATTGTGAGCCTTCCCGTTTTGCTCCGCCCGATTCCTTTTCAAACATCGCCCGCCAGTAATCGAGCCGCTCCTTCACGCGCTTCTCGTTGCCGATCTCCGAAGGCTCGTAATAGACCCGCCCCTCGGGCAGGTAGGCCTGCGGGATGTAGCCGCCTTCGTAGTCGTGGCTGTACTTGTAACCTTCGCCGTGGCCGAGTTTCTTCGATGACTTGTAGGCGGTGCTCCGGAGGTGGCGCGGCACGGCGAGCGTGACGCCTTGTTTCACATCGGACATCGCCTTTTCCACGGCCATGTAGGCGCGGTTGCTCTTCGGCGCGGTGGCGACGTGGACGGCGGCCTGCGCGAGCGGGATCCGCGCCTCGGGCATGCCGACGAATTCGACGGCTTGTTGTGCCGCGACGGCGATGACGAGTGCCTGCGGGTCGGCCATGCCGACATCTTCGCTCGCGC
The DNA here is from genome assembly GCA_963751395.1 of uncultured Verrucomicrobiae bacterium. GTDB lineage: Bacteria > Verrucomicrobiota > Verrucomicrobiia > Chthoniobacterales > Chthoniobacteraceae > CAVVUC01. The sequence goes on from CAVVUC010000004.1 coordinate 536,892, forward strand.
AAATGACGATCCGGCGCGCGATGAACCGGATGTCCTCGCCCGCGTAGAGCATTTTCGCGAGCCAGTAGATCGCTGCGTCGGGATCGCTGCCGCGCATCGATTTGATGAACGCGCTGATCGTGTCGTAGTGCTGGTCTTCGTCGGCGTCATAGACGACAGCTTTGCGCTGGATGCTTTCCTCGGCGACGCGCAGATCGAAGCGGATGATTTTGTGGCCGGAACCGGCAATGTTGTGGCCGGGGTCTGAGACCCCGGCTACAGGTATCGCCGGCGTGGTGAGCACGCCGATTTCGAGCGCGTTCAAACACTTGCGAGCGTCGCCGTCGCTCGTGACGGCGAGATGCCGCAGCGCGTCGTCGGTGATTTCGACGTTGTGTTTTCCCAAGCCGCGTTCCTTGTCGGCGAGCGCGCGTCTCATGATGCTGATGAGGTGATCGGGGGTGAGCGGTTCGAGCTGGAACACCTGCGAACGCGAGACGAGTGGGCTGTTGATGTAGAAGAACGGGTTGTGCGTTGTCGCGCCGATGAGCCGCACGACACCGCTCTCGACATCGGGCAGCAACACGTCCTGTTGTGCCTTGTTGAAGCGATGGATTTCGTCGATGAACAGAATCGTCTTTGCGCCGGTGGTCTGTATCCGGTTCGCAGCGGTTGCGATCACCCGTCGCATGTCGGCGACGGTCGATTCGACACCGCTCAGGCGCTCGAACCGTGACTCGGTCGAACGCGCGATGATCTGCGCCAGCGTGGTCTTTCCGGTTCCAGGCGGGCCGAACAAAATGATCGACGAGATGCGATCGGCCTCGATTGCGCGTCGCAGCAATTTTCCCGGCCCGAGGATGTGCTCCTGACCTGCGTAATCAGCGAGCGTCTCCGGTCGCATCCGCGTGGCGAGGGGGACCGACGCGGGCGACGCGCTGGTTTTGATGTCTTCGGTTTCAAAAAGATCGGCCATCTGGGTGAAGAATAAACCACACGCCGCCCAAAGCAGCCAAAAGTTCGCGGCAGATTGCGCCAGCCGCGAAATTGATATGACATTTTGCAGTGGAGGCTATTATCTTCGGCAAGTCATGTCCTATGTCACTTTGAACAAAGTGGAGATTGCAGTCCTGAAAAATTCGGCGCGCAGGGGTGATCCTGATCCCGGATTTCAGGATCTGCTCATGGCTTTGGATGCCCAGCTCGATGAGAATACGGGACGACTATTCGTTTCCGAGCAAACGCGGGAGCTGATCCAGCGATACGGGGGCGGCAAGCTTAGCTGGCATGGCACCCTCCACGCGATTCTTGGCAGGACAATGGGCGACCTGTTGATCAGGAATCGAGGATAGCCCGGCTGGATGATTTCAGCCGAACGCGCCCTGAACCGCCCGTGCATTTCCAGCCAGACTGGTCAAATCGCGTCAGCGAAAATCGCCCGCTGCTTTTTCCAAATCGCCCGCAGAGCCTTTATCCACAAGGGTTCGCAAACTGAACAACCCCTGTGGCACAAGCCGTGCTAAACGGGCCGCGTGCTTCAATACCGTCGAAATAGAGCATCGCTGGCGATTCATGATCGCGCGCTGTTTCTGCGCATGACGCTCATCGACATCTGCTGCGGACCGCCGGTGAATTTTGGATTTTAGATTGCGGATTTTGGATTGATCCGCAACGCCCGCCGCGCTTCTCCGTAATCCAAAATCTAAATTCAAAAATCAAGAATTTCCCCATGGGCTTTGGCCATTCACATTCACACAAGAAGAAGAAAAACATCCGCCGCCGCGTGACTTCGGCGACGAAGGAGGCGCAGCACGATCTCGCGCACGCCGAGGGGCACGAACACCACGAAGCGCTTGGGCACGAGTGGCTGCCGGGCAGGCATCATCACGCGGAACACGGCCAGCCGTATCCGGATTTGCCGTCGTCGCATCATCCGCATCCGCACCATCCGGAGGGGTATCCGTGGGCGCCGGTCGAGCACGCCAGCTACGACAAGGTCGGCCAGGTTCCGCCGGGGCATCCGCATCCGGAGGTGTTCGATCGAGTTTCGATCGACATCCACCGGCGCGAGTTCATCACAATCATCGGTCCGTCGGGCTGCGGAAAATCGACGTTTATCCGCATCGTCGCGGGTCTGGATGAATCGTCCGGGGGCGAAGTCCGGCTCGACGGCCACGCCGTCTCGGGACCGGGGCCGGATCGCGGAATGGTTTTTCAAGGCTACACGCTGTTTCCCTGGCGGACGGTGAAGGAGAACGTGATGTTCGGTCTCGAGATGCAGGGAAAAGATTCCGCGACCGCCGAGGGTCAGGCGCGCCAGTGGCTCGAGATGGTCGGGCTCGGAAGGTTCGAGGAGTCGTATCCGCACGAACTTTCCGGCGGCATGAAACAGCGCGTCGCCATTGCCCGCGCGCTGGCAAACGAGCCGCGCATCCTCATCATGGACGAGCCGTTCGGCGCGCTCGATGCGCTGACCCGCGCGAAGATGCAGAGCTACCTGTTGCAAATCTGGAAGCGTGTCGATGTCACGATCCTCTTCATCACGCACGACCTCGACGAAGCCATCTATCTTTCCGACCGCATCCTCGTGCTCGGCGTGAATCCGGGCGGCGTGCGCGAATTCATCGAGAACCCGGTGCCGCGCCCGCGCTCGCCGGAGCAATCCCTCACGCCGGAATACCTCGCGCTGAAACACCGGCTCGACGAATTGATCCACGCGCCCGCCGGCGGGGAGGACGAGGAAGAGGATAAACTGCCCGTGATCAAACTCACTGAGGCGGGCGACGAGGTGGAGTAGCAAACAAAAAGACTCAACCAAATATGGGACCAGGAATTTATTCGACGCATCCGATGGCCATCCAGGCGGGCATGGAACTTTTGAGGCGCGGCGCAACGGCCATGGAAGCCAGCGTTGCCGTGGCCGCGGCTTTGAGCGTCCTCTGGCCGCACCTTTGCGGACTTGGCGGCGACGCGTTCTTTTTCATTTTCGACGGGGAAAAGATGCGCCTGTTGATCGCAAACGGATTCTCCGGCGAGCGCATCGGGGAACGAAAGGAACGGGTGCCCGATCGCGGACCGGAGTCGGTGCTTGGTGTTCCCGGGGCTGTTTCCGGATGGCAGGCGTTGCTCAACGGCGCGCCTTTCACGCCGGAGTTGCTCGCGCCTGCGATCCGGCTCGCAGAGCAGGGTGCGCCGGTGGACGAGTCGTTGCGACGGTCGATGCGCCCGGACAATGAACAGGACTGGTGCAGCGCGATGGCGCATCGGAACGGCGATCTGTTTTTACAACCCCGACTCTCGGACACGCTGCACCTGATGGCGCAGGGTCGCGATTTCTACTGCTGCAAAATTTCCGCCGCTCTCTGTGAATCCCTCGACGAATGGAAGATCCCCATCGCGAAACCGGACTTCCATTTTCAGCACGTCGAGTGGACCGAGCCGAAGCACCTGCGCGGCCACGACTGCGAGATCTGGATGGCACCGCAAGCCGTGCCGGCTCTTTCGGAAAGCAATTGCGCCGTCACGTTCGGAGTCGTGGACGATGAAGGCCGGGCCGTCTTTGCCAGCCAGACGCTGCATCGCCCCTGGGGCAGTGGACTCTGCTGCCCCAGGACTGGCATCGTGCTCCAAAGCAGCGCCGGGGCTTTTTCGCGCGATGTTCCAGCAGCGCCGCGACAGCGTCCGCCGCTTTGGGGCAGTCCGGCTCTCATCGCGCGCAATGGAGAGATGTTTCTTGCGGGCGAGGAACATCGCGACCTCATCGCGGCCGTTCGCGAAAATCCGATTTGCGAGGCGACGGTAAACGGTTAAACCACTCGCATCCGATTTTGAACAATGCACCTCTCGCCGCGTGAACACGAATAACTTCTGGTCGTCGTCGCAGCCGATCTCGCAAGGCGGCGACAGGCACGCGGCCTCAAGCTCAACTACCCCGAGGCCATTGCGATCATCACCTACGAAATCATGGAAGGCGCTCGCGGCGATGAAGTGAAGTTTGGCGGCGGCAAAGTCATCCGCGACGGCATGGGCCAGTCGCCGACCGCGACCGACGCCGAATCGCTTGATCTGGTGATCACCAACGCGCTGATCCTCGACGCGGTGCAAGGAGTCATCAAAGCGGACATCGGCGTGAAATACGGGCGCATACGCGCACTCGCTCGGACTGGAGGAAATCGTGCGGCTCGGCATCGTGCGGGACGAGGCGACGTTGCTTGATTTTTTGCGCGAGCAGATCGTTCCAAACCTCACCCACCTCGAACTGCCGTACCTGCGTTTCGCGCACGATGCAGCGCGGCGCGGAGACATGGACGAACTCTGCGCGCTCGATGGCGAACTGGCCGCTTGGAAGGTCCCTCGCGAATTGCGCGAGGCCAGCGCACAGATGGGCGCGCGGCGTTTGCGAACGCTGTTGCAGATCGATTCATGCGAACTGCTCCAGCGCTGCGAGGTGGAGCTGACTTGGAAGCATCACGTTGTGGTTTGTGGCTTGCAGATGCGGGAAGCGCCTCTTGATGCCGTGCTGACGGCCTACTTCTACCAGACGCTTTCGGGCTGTTGCGGGGCGGCGATGAAGCTCATTCGCATTGGCCAGGAGGGCTGCCAGCGGGTTCTCCGTGCGGCATTGCAACTGGCTCCCGGAGTGGTTTCGGACTCGGTGGAGATCCCGAACAATGAAACGGGCTGGTTCAATCCGATGATCGACATTGCAAGCATGCGCCACGAGTTTGCGCGCGAGAGGCTTTTTATTTCATGACACGTAGAGCGATACGAATTGGCATTGGCGGGCCGGTGGGGTCGGGGAAGACGATGCTGGTGTTGCGGCTTTGTCAGTGGCTGCGGGGGGAGTTCTCGATCGCGGTGGTGACGAATGACATCTACACGCGGGAGGACGCGGAGTTTCTTGTGCGCAACGAGGCGATCCCGGCGGATCGCGTGATCGGTGTGGAGACGGGCGGCTGTCCTCACACGGCGATTCGAGACGACACTTCGATGAACCTCGCGGCGGTTTCGGAGCTGAAAAAGCGGCACCCGGATTTGCAGGTGATTTTCATCGAAAGCGGCGGTGATAATTTGTTGGCGACGTTTTCACCGGAGCTGGTGGAGTCGTTCATCTACGTGATTGACTTGGCGGAGGGGGACAAGATTCCGCGCAAGGGCGGGCCGGCGATTCGGAACAGCGATTTGCTTTTGATCAACAAGATCGACCTCGCACCGCACGTTGGCGCGGACCTGGGTGAGATGGAGCGAGATTCGCGTCTGATGCGCGGGGAGAAACCGTTTTTGTTTGCGGACTTGAAGTCGGAGAAGGGGAGGGATGACGTGCTCGCGTGGCTGCGAAGGGAAGTGCTTTGGGGAATGACGAATGACGAATGACGAATGACGAAAGAATGACGAAGCTCGAATTCAAAAAAGTGGCGTTCACGGCTTGCCGGCGCTTCGTCATTTGGGTTTCGGATTTTATTCGTCATTTGTCATTCGTCATTCGTCATTTCGTTTCTGCTCGATGACCGGCCATCTCGATCTCGTATGCGCGGTGGATTCGGAGGGGCGCAGTCATTTGCGCGAGCAGTCGTTTTGCGCGCCGATGCATATCAGCAAGCCGTTTCTCGATGAGGGCGTGCTCGTGGTGAATGTTGTAAATCCGACGGCGGGCTTGTTCGCGGGCGACGAAGTGACGTGTCGCGTGCATGTGGAGCAGGGCGCGAAGCTTCTGCTGACAAGTCCAAGCGCAAGCCGCGCGCACCGAATGGTTGAAGGCGAAGCCCGTTTGACGCAGAAGTTCTCGGTGGCGAAAGGTGGCTTGCTCGAGGTGTGGCCGGATGTGCTGATCCCGCAAGCTGGAGCGAGGTATCGGCAGGAGACACGGGTCGATATTGAACAAGGCGGCGAGTTTCTGCTGATCGAAATGCTCGCGCCGGGTCGGGTGGCGTCCGGCGAGGTGTTCCAGTTCGAGCGACTCGATTTTCAGACGGATGTCCTTCTTGCCGGTGAGTTGGTTGCGCGCGAGCGGTATCGGCTTTCGCCGGAAACAATGGGTTTGCGCGCGCTTCGGAGGAAATTCCCCAATACTTATCACGCCGGATGTTTTGCCCTGGGGGAACGTCTTTGCGATTGCGCGGGAGTTCTGGAACAAATCGCGAATCTGCAAACCGATGAGGCGTGGATCGGATGCAGTCGGCTGGTGCGCGGGGGATTTGCGATCAAGGTGCTGGCGCAGGACGCCATGGCCTTGCGAAGCTGTGTTCATGGTCTTCGGCGGGTGCTATATTCCGCCATGAAACAACCGCTGCCGACGGGTCGCAAACTGTATTTCCCGACAGATGCACTGGCATGCATGCTGCTTTTAACTTCGGCGGAAGCAAACCTAATAGTCTCAAACAAAAATCCCAAAGTTATGAACTTTCTTGTCGTTGATGATAATCGCCTGCTGAATCGGTTCCTGGTCACTTACCTCAGAAGCAAAGGCCACGCGTGTTCAGCGATGACCGACGGCTCTAAAGTCGAATCGTGGCTGGACCTGAATCCGTGCGACGCCATCATCCTCGACATCGGCATGCCGAAGATCGACGGGCTGACATTGATCTCAATGATCCGCCAGCGGTATCAAGACATACCGATCATCATTTTCACGGGACTCGGCTATGACGAGGAGATGATGCAGACTGCGCGCTATGCGGGCGCGAATGGATACGTGAGCAAGGGACTCGGGCCGAGCGAAATTTATTCAGCACTCATGCGGGTGCTGAACGTGCCGCAGCACGCGGCCTGAACCGGTTTTTCGAGTGCGGGATTAAGGGGGGCCGGCGAGTTTCCTATCCCGCATTCCGCAGTTCATCCACGCGCTGCTTGAGCAATAGCGCCGGCCATTGGCCGCTGACTTGAGCGCTGTGAAGGAATCCGTAGTTCAGGACCGAGCCGGCCTGCGCGAACAACAACCGCGAGACTTTCCCAAAGCGTCCCATGCCCATCACGCTGAGCGGCACGCGACGCGCGCGCTGCATGAACCCGAGGAACTTGACGAGGTTGGCGAGGCTGGATGTGAAGGTCGCGACTTTGAAAATATCTGCCCCCGCTCGTCGGGCTTGTCGCGCGAGAAGCTGCAGCGAAGCCCCTGTCGGAGTGGATTTGAAATCATGATGGGACAGAATCAAGCCGACGCCGGCAGCCCTCGCCTTTTCAATCGTCGAGGCGAGCGGCTTCACGGATCGCAATTCGATGTCGATGAGTTTTGCGTGCGGCAGGAACTGGTCGAAGAGCGTGCGCCTTTCAATGAGCGGCATGGGGCGTGCACCCCCTTCGCGATAATGACGAACCGTTACAATGACGGGGATGTTCAGCTTTGGCAAAAGCTTCAAAACGTGATCGGGTTCCCCCGCGAATGCATCAACGCGGACCTCCAGGAAATCGAGATCGCAGGCCTTCAACTCCAGCGCTGCACGGAGGCTCTCCGGCGAGTGGATCGTGCCGACAATGTTTGACTGTAGAAATAATTGATTAGAATTTTTTTTCAAATTCACGATGTTACTGCCTTAAATACCTCGGGATGTTAACGACCCCTTAAACTCTCTGAGCGATGCTTGGCCGAAAACAAGAACTTAATTTGCAGTTCCAGCAGATCGTCGATGGCGTCCTGCTCGTGATCACTTTCTGGATTGCGCACTTCCTTCGCTATTACGCGACCGATTGGTTCGAGTTGAGAGTCGAGATCCCAAAATTCGACGAGTTCCGCTGGGTGCTGTTTGTTCTCATGCCGTTCGCGCCCATCATTCTTGAAATGCAGGGGTATTACAACCATGTCCTGCAAAAGACCATCCGCAGGTCGTTTTCACAAATCGCACGCGGTGCGATTTGGATGGCTGCATTGATCGCGGTCTGCGTGCTGTTTTTCCGCCTGGATTTGCCGAGCCGCGCGGTGCTGATCATTTTCGGGGTGCTGGCGACAGTGGTGTTGATCCTTCGCGAACGCATCACGATCCTTTATTTGAGAAACCGGGCGAAAAGCAGGCGGATGCTCGAGAACGTGCTGCTGGCGGGCACCCCCGCCGACGTGAAACACCTTCGCAGCACATTCACGGCGGATCAGCTTCTGGAGATGGACATTGTCGAGGAACTGGACATCGAGGCGCAGCCCATCTCCGCGCTTGTCGAGGCGATGCACAAGCACTCGGTGAGTCGCGTTATATTTGCGGGCGGGCACAGTCACCTGAACCGGTTGCAGGAGGCGATCGGAGCCTGCGAGACCGAGGGCGTCGAAGCGTGGCTTGTGGCGGATTTCATCAAGACGGCGATTGCGAAGCCGACGTTCGATGTGTTCGGAACAAGGCCGATGCTGGTGTTCCGCACAACGCCCGAAATTTCGTGGGCGCTGCTTCTCAAAGGCATCATCGATTTTGTGGGCGCGTTGATTTTGATCTGCCTTGCTTCACCGCTGTTTCTGATTGCGGCGATCGGCATCCGGCTGACCTCGCCCGGCCCGATCGTGTTCAGACAGCAGCGCAGCGGCAAGCATGGCAGGCCATTCACGATGTATAAATTCCGGACGATGGAGACCGATGCGGAAATGCGGCGCGCGGAACTGGAGGCTTTCAACCAGATGAGCGGTCCTGTTTTCAAAGTCGAAAAGGATCCGAGGGTGACTCCGTTTGGACGCTGGCTTCGCAAGACCAGCATCGATGAATTGCCGCAACTTCTGAACGTGCTCAGGGGGCACATGAGCCTCGTCGGGCCGCGACCGCTGCCGATTTATGAGGTGGAGAAATTCGAAAACACGGCGCAGCGGAGGCGGCTGAGCGTGAAGCCGGGCCTGACATGTCTTTGGCAGGTGAGCGGGCGAAACGAAGTGAAGGATTTTCGCGAATGGGTCCGGCTGGATTTGAAGTATATCGACAACTGGTCGATCTGGCTCGACCTGAAAATTCTCTTGAAGACGATTCCTGCCGTGCTCCTCGGGCTGGGCGCGAAGTAAACCGCTGCCCTGGCAGGCTGCAAAGAAGTTCTGGCCAAAGGCCGGGCGAATGGCTACATCACTCGCTCGCATGGCTACCAAAAGAACCGCTATCGTCACCGGAGGCGCAGGTTTCCTCGGGTCGCATCTTACCGACCGGCTGCTCGCCGAAGGATTCCGTGTCATTTGCATGGACAACTTCATTACCGGCAGCACGGCCAACATCGAGCACCTCTCCGGGAATGAAGACTACCGCTTCATCAAGCAGGACGTGACGCGGTATTTGTTTGTGGATGAAGACGTGGACTTCGTTTTTCATTTCGCTTCGCCCGCAAGCCCGATTGATTATCTCGAGCATCCGATTCCCACGCTGAAAGTCGGCGCGCTCGGCACGCACAACGCGCTCGGTCTTGCCAAGGCGAAAAAGGCGGCGTTCCTGCTCGCATCCACTTCCGAGTGCTACGGCGATCCGCTCGTGCATCCGCAAAAAGAGGATTACTGGGGCAACGTGAATCCCATCGGGCCGCGCGGAGTTTACGATGAGGCGAAGCGTTTCGCCGAGGCGATGACGATGGCGTATCACCGCTATCATCACGTGAACACGCACATCGTGCGCATCTTCAACACCTACGGCCCGAGGATGCGTTTGCGCGACGGGCGCGTCGTGCCTGCCTTCATCGGCCAGGCGCTTACGGGCACGCCGCTCACGATTTTTGGCGACGGTTCCCAGACGCGCAGTTTTTGTTATGTGAGCGATTTGATCGACGGCATCTTCAAGCTCGCGATGAGCAATTTCCACGAGCCGGTCAACATCGGCAATCCGCGCGAGATGACCATCAAACAATTCGCCGAGGAAATCATCCGGATCACCGGCACGACTTCGCAGATCGAGCATCGCCCGCTGCCTGTCGATGATCCCAAAGTGCGGCAGCCGGACATCACCCGCGCGAAGAACACGCTTGGATGGGAGCCAAAAGTGACCTTTGAAGAAGGCATCAAAAAGACGATCGATTACTTCCGCGACCGCATTAAATGACGTAATCGCGTTATTTTTACGTTTTTTTATTGCAGCACAAAAAAGCAATCGGCAATTTAGCGCACACATCATCCCTCTATGAACAAGTTCCTGTCTTTCTCCATTGCACTTTTCGCACTCGCAGCCTCAGCCATCGCGCGGGACGAATATGCAATCAGCAAAGTGACGGCGTCCACGATCAAGACGCCCGAAATCAATTACACCGGTGATCAGCGTCGCGCGCCCCGCTCTCAGCAGTGGATTGAACTCGAGGTTGAATTTCAGTCCATCGTGCCGTTGACCGACGAACTCACTTTCAAATACTACGCGCTCATCGGGGGCAAATGTCTGACTGGTGAAGTGACTCACGTGAACATCGCCAAAGGCCGCGACCTGCGCTCCGTCATGTATATCAGCCCGCAGTCGATCAATCGGTTGCTCGAGGGCAAGACGATTACGCCCGCTGACATCCAGGACGTTGGCGTTCAGATGTTGAACAAAGGACAGCTCGTGGCAGAGAAAAGTTACAAGGGTCAGGGAGAATGGTGGGTGCGGATGCAGCAGGTCCCCGGCATGCTGATCAACAAGAACGAGACGCCGTTCGCCCCGCTTTACTACGACCGTTACGAGGCAATCAAGCCTTCCTCCCGCTAAGCCCATCACGATCTCTTTTCCCGACAACAATTCATGGCCGCCCCAAATCGAATCCTGAGCCTCAATCTTGGCATGCAGACCCTGAGTCTTGCAGAGTTCAGGACGAGTTCCAGCGGCGGGTTGGTTCTTCAACAATACCGCCTCACGGAGTTGATGGCTGATCCGGCCGCGGATGCCTCGCGAATCGCGCAGATGCGGATTGTCATCAAGGAGATGACCGAGGCGCTCAAAGTCAGCGGCGGCAAAGTCAATTACAGCATCCCGGCGCAATCGGTCTTCACACGATTTGTAAAACTTCCATCGGTTGGCGAAGACAAGGTGGACCAGATCGTTTCCTTCGAGGCGCAGCAGAATGTGCCGTTCCCGATTGATGAAGTCGTCTGGGACTATCAGTTGGTTGACAGTGGTCAGGAGAGCAAAATGGAGGTGGTTCTTGTCGCGATCAAGGCCGACCTCCTCGACGAGATCAATGGTGCCGTCGAAGAAGCCGGCTTGACCACCTCCGTCGTCGATGTCGGTCCGATGGCGCTCTACAACGCCTTTCGCTACAACTACAGCGATATGAGCGGGTGCTCGCTGCTGATCGACATTGGCGCCCGCACGACAAACCTCATTTTCGTCGAACCGAAAAAAGTCTTCAGCCGCAGTATTCCGATTGGCGGCTCGACGATCACCGCCGCCATCGCGAAGGATTCCGAGGAGCCTTTTGGCGCCGCCGAAGAACGCAAGAAGAGCGTCGGTTTCGTCAGCCTGGGCGGAGCCTATGCCGAGCCTTCCGACCCGGATGTGGCGCGCGTGTCGAAGATGATTCGCAACACGATGACGCGTCTGCATTCGGAAATCTCGCGCTCGATCAGCTTCTACCGCTCCCAGCAGCAGGGCAGCCAGCCGGCACGGGTCTTTTTGTGCGGCGGCACAACCAGCCTTCCTTACATGCGTGAGTTTTTCGCCGAAAAACTCAACCTGCCGATCGAGTATTTCAATTCGCTCCGCAATGTCTCCGTCGGGGCGGATGTGAACATGGAAGAGGCCGGCAAGAGCGCTCATTTGCTCGGCGAGTTGGTCGGGCTGAGCCTTCGCTCGACGACCGATTGCCCGATGGAGTTGAACCTCCAGCCGGCGAGCGTCGCACGCGCTCAAAAAATCTCCGAGAAGCGCCCGTATTTTGTGATGGCGGGAGCCTGTCTGCTACTCGTGCTTTTGGGTTGGTGGCTCTATTTCGCGCAAGCTGCCAAGGTCGAGGCTCAGGTGATGAGCGAGATCAATCCGAAGGTCGCCGGACTCAAGGACTACGAGGGCAAATTTGCAGCGGTTAGACAGCAGATCAAGGCTGCGCAGACCACCGCAACTCCCTATACCGAGGCAGTTGCAGACCGCGACTACTGGTTGAAAATCATTGACGACTTGAACGCCAGATTGCCGGCCCGCTACATTTGGATCACGAATTTCGAGCCGTGCTTCGTATCGCAGGACGGCAAGTACAATCCGATTATTGGTGAAACGGGGGCTGCTTCTCCGCCCCAGGCGTCGAAAGCCCCGGGACAGCAAGCCCCGCCGCAAGGCATCAAGATCCGCGGGCTTTACTTGGAGAATCCGAACGAGGCTGGTGTGATCGACGATTACCTGAAGAATCTGGCGCAGTCGCCGTTCTTCACGATCGATCTGAACAAGCGAACTGAAGTGAATCCTGTGCGTGCAACCCCAACATCGACGGAGTGGGCGTATGACTACGAACTCCACCTGCTCCTGAAAAAACCAATCAGTCCGCAATGAACTGGATCAAAGAAAACAAGTTCCTTGCTGGATTTCTCGGAGCGATGGTGGCCGGCCTGGCGGTGTTCGGCTTTCTTCTCTATTCATCGTGGAGTCACTACTCGGAAGTTACCGACAATTACAGGCGCCAGTCGGCTGAGTTGAGCCGGTTGCAGAAACTGGCTCCATTCCCGAACGAGGAGAATCTGAAAAAACTGCGCCAACAGAAAGACGCCTACGTGTTGGCGATCGTTGGTCTCCAGAAAAATCTATCCAGCATGGAGTACCCGCTCGAACCGCTGGAGCCCGCAGCCTATCAGGACATTTTGAGAAAGACCGTTTCTGCGGTGGTTGAGAAAGCAAACAAGAACGGCGTCAAATTGCCGGATAAGTTTTACGGAGGCCTGGAGGTCTATCAAACCGCTCCGCCAAAGGACGCGGCAGCCGCCACCGCGCTCGGGCGTGAATTGAAAGCGATCGAACTGGTGGTGAACACGCTGCTCGATTGCAAAATCGACGCGATCACATCTATCACCCGCACGCCGTTGCCCGAGGAAGGCGGCGCGAAGACAACCGGGCCTGCGGCAGCCGGTGGTAAGGCCGGTCCCGGCCCCCTCGTGAAGAAGCACTCGTTCACGATTGGCTTCACTGCGGACCAAAGCAGCTTGAGGAGAGCGTTGAATGAGATCTCGAGTGCCAGGGAACAATTCCTCATCGTTCGGATGTTGAGAATCAAGAACGAGAATGAAAAAGGCCCGTCTCGCGGCGGAGACGCCTCCGGCGGTTTGCCTGGCAGCCTGCCAGTTGCCTCCGGCACCGGCAGCGAGCCCAACGCTTTGAAATTTGTCGTCGGAACCGAAAAGTTGAACGCATTGGCCGTGATTGACATCGTCGATTTTGAGCCGCCGTCAAAGAAGTAAACCGCATGGACTGGATCAAAAAGAACTACGAAAAAGCCCTGCTGGGCACCTTTGCCCTGGTGTTGCTGGTGGCTTCGGCTTTTCTGATTCTCAGCGCACTCGGGTTCGACGCGACGTTCGCGGATCTCAAGAACGTGCCTCCGCCAAGCGCCAAAGTCGATTCGCTCGAAATGGCGACGATCGAGTCCACAAATGCGGCGATTCAAAAGCCGGCGGCATGGAACCCCCAGCCTGGCACGGGTTCCCTTTTCGTCTCCCGGAAATACATCGTGCAGCAGGACAAGCTCATCGACCCGATGGAAGGAGGGAGCGAAATGCTCCATCCACCCGTTCCCAACGAATGGTTCGCGGAGCGCAACCTCGACATTCTCGACCCGCAGATTCTGACCCGCGACCCGGATGGCGACGGCTTCACGAATCTCGACGAGTACGTGGGCAAGACCGATCCGAACGACAAGAACGCCCGCCCGCCCTACATCTCGAAGCTGCGGCTTGAGAAGTTCATCAAGCAGCCGTTTGTGATTTTGTTCGCATCCTACGACGGAGATGAGTCCAAGCCCGAGGAAATGACTTTTCAGGTCAACGCTGTGACGGCCAAAAGGCCCAGCCAGTTCCTGAAGATCGGTGACCCGATTGCCGGCACGAAGTTCAAGATTGTGAAGTTCGAAAAGAAGAATCAGGTGGACGCAAACGGGGTCGAAAAGGACCTCTCGCAGCTTACGATCCAGCATGACGAAACCAAGGACCAGTTGGTGCTGACCCTGCAGAAGTATGCCGACTCGCCGGATTCCTACGCGCTTTTCAAATACCTCTGGAATGGCGAGTCGATCACGGTCAAGAAGGACAAGGATTTTCTGCTGAAACCCGACAACGAGTCGTACAAACTCATTGACATCTCCGATGCCGGAGCCGTAGTAAAAAACCTCAAAACGAACGAGGAAACAAAAGTTCCGAAGCTGGAGAAGAGTCCGTAGCTTCCAGGTCCCGTGAAACGCATGGCGACAGCACAACCTTTCCAAATCATCCATACCAAAACTGCAATATGATCAAACCCTCCCACGCAACACTCTATTCGCTGATCGGCATTCTTCTGGCGACTTCAGCCTTTGTAGCTTCCTCCAAGGGAGATGTCCGCTCCGTCGCCGAGCGCGAAATCGCCCGAAGGCAGGAACAAGTCAGCCGGGCGAGAATAGCGGTCTCAAATGGCGATTCTGCGATGAAGCAGAACGACTACGAGTTGGCGGTCGAACAATACAAGACCGCATGCAAGCTTGTGCCAGACTCCCAGGAGACCGCCTCCCTGCGAAACAAGGCGCTAAGAGGTTTCTGCGACGCAAGTTGCAAACTTGCCGAGCAGCGCATCTCGGAAGGGCGGTACGCCGATGCGGAAGTCATCGTAAAGGAAGTCATCTCCGAGGAATACGATCCGCATTACAAACCGGCGATCGCCCTCATGGCCCACCTGGAGGATCCCGATTACTACAACAAGACCATCGGCCCGAAATTCCGCGGGAACGTCGAGACGGTGAAGAAACTCTTCACGGAAGCAGATGGCTACTACGCTTCCGGTCGCTATGATCTCGCCTACAAGCGCTACGAGCAAATTCTGAACGTGGACCCCTACAACATCGCCGCGCGCAAGGGACAGGAAAAGGTCAACCAGGCGCGCGACAACTACGCGGTTCAGGCATACGACACCACCCGTTCCTACATGAACTGGCAGGTGGACAAGGCATGGGAGCGGCCGGTCAGAAAGTATGGACTCGAGGGCGGCAAGGCTTACGAAACCACCACCGTTTCCACCGCGAGCAATGTTGCCCTGCTCAATAAACTGAACCGCATCATCATTCCGAAAATCAACTTCCAGGACGCCACCGTTCGTGAAGCGATCGACTTCTTGAAACAGAAGAGTCGCGATATGGACACGGCCGAGCCCGATCCGTCAAAGCGCGGAGTCAACATCGTCTTGAAACTGGATTCCGGCGGGGGCGCGGCGCCTGCCCCGGCGGCACCGGCCATTCCCGGCCTGGAGCAGGCACCCGCCGCAGAAGGGGCGGCACCCGCTGCCGGTGCAGCACCGGCAGTCAATCCAAGCGATGCGCGCATCACCCTTTCGTTGTCCAACATTCCGTTGATGGAGGCGTTAAAATACATCACCAATCTCGCCAACCTCAAGATCAAGGTGGACCCCTATGCCGTGGCGGTCGTTCCTTACTCGGAGAATACGGAGACTTTAATCACGAAAGAATACAAGGTTCCACCCAGCTTCATTCCCAGCTCTCCATCGGAAGGTGGAGCCGGGGGTGCTCTTGGAGGCGGGGCCCGTGCCGGGTCCGGCGGCGGAGGGGGAGATACCACCAAAGGCGGAATGGGTATCGCGAAGAAGATGGGTGCGAAGGAGTTTCTTGAATCACAGGGAATCGTGTTTCCTACCGGGGCGGCAGCCAATTACCTGCCCAGCAGCAGCAAACTGGTCGTTCGGAACACCCAGTTCGAACCTGGATTTGATCGACGCACTCGTCGATTCGACTGCCATCGTGCCGACTCAGGTCGAGATCGAATCGAAGTTTGTCGAGATTACGCAGAACAATCTGAAGGAACTCACCTTTGACTGGTTGCTGGGCGCTTTCAATTTCCCAGGCTCCGAGAAAGTATTTGGAGCGGGAGGCACGGCAGGGACTTCGCCAGCGGTAAACCCGTTGGATTTTCCGCTGCCATACGCAACCACCGGAGCGCTGGCTCAAACACCCCTTACAGGCGGTAACCGGAGCGGGAATGCGGCGATCAGTGCGAACGCGATTGACGCGCTCCTCTTCCCAACTGCAGGGGCGAGCAGACTTGCGCCAGCGGTTTTTGGTGTTGCAGGCGTTCTGACGGACCCGACCTTCAGCGTGGTCATGCGGGCGCTCAACCAGAAAAAAGGCGTTGATCTGTTGTCCGCACCACGAGTGACAACGAAGAGCGGCCAGCGGGCTGTCATTGAAGTGATCCGTGAATTCCGTTACCCGACCGAATTCGATCCGCCTCAGATTCCGCAGAACTTCGGAAGCCAAAGCTTCCAGGGCGGACTTGGTACAGGCGGCGTGACCGGCGGTTCCACGGGCGCGTTTCCGGTGACGCCGACCACTCCCACCGCATTTGAAACCCGCAACACCGGTGTCACGCTGGAAGTCGAACCGGTGATTGGACCCGATGGATACACCATTGATCTGAATCTTGTGCCGCAGGTTGTCGAATTCGAGGGCTTCATCAATTACGGAAGCCCGATTAAGACCATCAGTCCACTCGTTGCCGGCCTGGGCGGTGGGATTAATGCCGCACTGGGAGCATCTCCCTCCGTGACCCTGACCGACAACGTCATCAACCAGCCGATCTTCAGCACGCGCAAAGTGACCACGAGCGTGAGCATCTGGGATGGGCAGACAGTGGTTATTGGTGGCTTGATCCGCGAGGATGTCCAGAAGGTCGAGGACAAAACGCCGATCATCGGGGACATCCCGTTTCTCGGACGGCTGTTCCGTTCGCAAGTTGATCAGCATCTGAAACGCAACCTCATGATTTTCGTCACCGCCCGTCTGATCAACCCTGCCGGGGAACCGATCAGGCAGGACGAGGAAGATGAGGAAATCATTCCTCCGCTGGCCGGACCGGAAAAACAGCAGCCTGCGCCGCCGGAGATGCCTTACGCGAAGTAGGCCGCGCAAAGTTTGCTTCGTGTGCCGGTCTTGGGCATAACGGGAGGCATTGCCACAGGCAAATCGAGCTTTACCGAAGCGCTCAGGCCACACCTGAGCGCAGAGGTGTTCGACGCCGACCGATGCGCGAGGGAGTTGGTGGCAGGCGACCCGGGTGTGCGACTTTCGATTGGCGAGCGATTTCGGCAGTTCCGTTTTCGACACGAACGGGGAACTTGACCGTGCGAGCCTGCGACAGATTGTATTTTGCGATGAGGCCAAACGTCGTGAACTCGAGGCGATTCTGCATCCCGTGATTCGCCAGCGCTGGACCGGCCTGGCAGAGAAAGCCAGCAACCACTGGCTCATCGTTGATATTCCACTCCTGTTTGAAACCAAAACCGAACCCCTTTTCGATGCGATTGTTGTTGTCGCCTGCTCGCTCCCGACGCAGCGCGATCGGCTCGTCCGGATGCGAAACCTCAACTTTGAAATAGCCGACAGGATGATCGCATCGCAAGCCTCCCTGACAGTAAAAATCGAACGAGCCGACCATGTGATTTGGAGCGAGGTGCAACTGGTCGTTTTGGAGCAACAGGCGGAGGTCCTGGCTGCCTATTTGAAAAAGCGATATGGATGACGTCACAAGCCTCCCGACGACGCCCGTCGAACAAACACCGGAGACGATTCAGTTGGACGAGTTGCAGGCTCTGCCGCACCCGCGTCTGATCGAGTTGAGCCGAAAACTCAACCTGCGCCACAACCCCGAAGGGACGCGGCATCAGTTCATCTTCGAAATTCTCAAGGCCTGCGCGGCAAGGGGCGCTTCGATTTTTGCAGAGGGCGTTCTCGAGCTGACTGCCGAGAATCACGGCTTCCTGCGCTGGCCCCGCTACAACTTTGCTCCATGCAACGAGGATGCCATCGTTTCCTCACAACTGGTTAAACAGTTCTTTCTCAGGAACGGTCAGCGCGTCGCGGGGCGATTGCGTGCGCCGCGTGACCGGGATAAATTCATGTCGATGGACCAAGTCACCGCGATCGAGGGGCAGCCCGCCGGTTCGTGGAAGGAGTTGAAGGACTTCGACAATCTGACGCCGCTTTTTCCAAACGAGCGAATCATCCTCGAAAATCCGAAGCGCCACTCGCTGATCGCACGCGCCGTGGATTTGATCACGCCGCTCGGACGTGGACAGCGCGCGCTCATTGTCGCGCCGCCACGCACAGGCAAAACGATCCTGCTCAAGGAGATCGCCCAGTCGATCATCGCCAACTCCCCCGACAACCATGTGATTCTTCTGCTCTTGGACGAACGGCCGGAGGAAGTCACCGATTTCCGACGGAGCGTCAACGCGGACATATTCAGTTCGACCTTTGATGAACCGCCGTCGCGCCATGTGCAGGTGGCGGAGATTGTGAGCGATCGGGCGAAGCGGCTCGTCGAGATGAAAAAGCACGTCGTCATCCTTCTCGACAGCATCACGCGCATGGCCCGCGGCTACAACGCGCTGCAACCGGGCAAAGGCCGCACGATGTCTGGAGGCGTCGAGTCGAAAGCGCTCCTCAAACCGAAGAAGTTCTTCAGCGCCGCGCGCAACGTCGAAGAAGGGGGCAGTCTCACGATCATCGCGACGGCCCTGGTCGAAACCGAGAGCCGGATGGACGAGGTCATCTTCGAGGAGTTCAAAGGGACGGGCAACATGGAACTGCACCTCGACCGTTCTCTCGTCGAGAAGCGCATCTTTCCTGCGATCCAGATTCTCAACTCCGGCACACGGCGCGAGGAGTTGCTGTATCATCCCGACGAGCTGGCCCGCATCCAGATTATGCGACGGCAGCTTGCGGAGATGCCGGCGGTCGAGGCCATGGAAGTGCTTCTGCAAAATCTCACCGCCACCAAGTCAAACGCAGAACTTCTGCTTGCCGGACTTCGCTACACGTGATCGCAACGGACGGAGCCCTGGCAGAACTGGTTGCAAAACTCGATGGCGTGGACCGCATCGCCATCGATACCGAGGCGGACAGCTTGCACTGTTATTTCGAGAAGTTGTGCCTGATTCAGATCAGCATTCCCGGGCACGATTTTCTCGTGGACCCGCTTGCCGATTTTTCACTCGCACCGCTTTACAAAACGCTTTCCGCCAAAGAACTCATTCTCCACGGAGCGGACTTCGATCTGCGTCTGCTGCGCCGGGCCGGCCAAATGCACGCGAGCCGGATTTTTGACACGATGATCGCCGCGCGATTGGTCGGGCGCACCGAATTCAGTCTTGCCGCGCTGATCGCGCACCAATTCGGTGTCACGCTCGCGAAGGGATCGCAGAAGGCCAACTGGGCCCGGCGTCCGCTGCCGCCGCACATGGCTGAATATGCCGTGAACGACACGCGCTACCTGCTGCCGCTTTCAGAAAAACTGGGCGAAGATCTGAGGCGGCTTGGACGATGGGAATGGTTCGAGCAGTCTTGTGAAAAGGCGATCGCGTCAGCCAACACCACTCGCGAGCGCGACGTGGAAAATGCCTGGCGCATTTCGGGAAGCTCCGATTTGCAGGGACGCGCCGCTGCGATTCTGCGTGCGCTTTGGAACTGGCGCGACGAAGAGGCGCGCAATACGGACCGGCCTGCGTTTCACATTTTGCACAACGAGCAACTCATCGTCGCCGCGCGTGGTTTCGACCAGGGCGAAGCGACCGCACCGGGACATTTGAGCGGTTCGAGGAGGAAGCGCTTTTTCCAAGCCGCCGAACACGCCCTCCAACTGCCGGAATCCGACTGGCCGAAACTGATTCGCACAGCGCGCTCCCGACCGACTGCGGAAGAGCAGCGGTTGTTTCAGGAATACAAAAAGAAGCGCGACGAGTCGGCGAAGCAGCTCGGGCTTGATCCGTCGCTCATCGCGCCCAAGGCGATGCTGGAATCATTGGCGGCTGATTTCGAACAGACCCGCGCAAGGCTGCTCCCATGGCAGCGCGGCCTTCTCGGCATCGGCTCGTAGCTCCCGGTGACGCAACTATTCTGCGGGCGAGGGTTCGCTGGAACCGCTGGTCCAGAAGATCGAGGAATTCAGGCGCGAGCATCCCGGCATGCCGGGTCGTCCGGTCAGGCCGAACGAACCCGAAAACCGCTTTTGAGGCCCGGAGGGCCGGAAGGAAATTAGCCTGCTCGCCCATCCACCAACCTCCACTATTCCCCTCCGCCTCCTCGGTGGTGGAGCGAGGAACGAGCGGAACCACCGGGAATCGGCTGGCAGGGCATTCGCCCCGGCAGGGGGCGACGGAGCCGGCGAGGATCACCCGTTCCTCCGCACCCTCCGGGGCGGTTCGCTTTTGTGCGCCGATCCGGTGGTTTCGCTTCGCTTCACCACCGGCTAACTTCCGGCGTCCCTCCGGGACAAAACACTCGCTCTCATCGGCAATCGCGGCGTTCGGGATGAAATGTCTTCTCGAAACAAACGGCGCCGAATGCCCTTTGACAGGGTCGGGGCGTAATCGCGTCGCTCCGGCAATCCGAGTCAGGCGTTCAGCCAGCCTGAATCAAAGTGCCTGAACCGGTTGCGCATTGCTCTGAACAGGCTTCGGAGCCGCTTGCGACTTGCCTTGAAGCTTCTTGGTCCACGGACCATTTGCTTTTGCCGGTGCATACAAGTCGCGCCGGGTTGAGAGAGTATTGCAGGAACTGAGCGAGATTGAGGCTGCAAGAAGCAGGGAGAGAACGAGTTTCACGGCGCGATGGGAACAAATTAGCCAGGTCCTGTCAATGCCGTCGCTGCTGGTTGATGGAAAGAAAAACTGTTGCCCATTTCGGGCGAGTCGTTAGCTTCTCCCCCCTTTCGCATGATTATCGTAACCAAACCAGACGCGACCGAAGACCAGATTCAGCATATCGTGGATCGCATCAAGGAATGGGGGCTGAAGGCTGAAATCAGCCGCGGTGCGCTTCGCGTGGTCATCGGGGTGATCGGGCCGGAGGATTTGATCCGCGAAAAGCCGCTGGCGGCGATTGCGGGTGTCGAGTCCGTGACGCCAGTGTTAAAGCCCTACAAGCTCGTGGCTCATGAATTTCGGCAGACGGAATCGCTCGTGAAAATCGGCGAAGTCGTCGTCGGCGGCAAAGAGATCGTGATCATGTCCGGACCGTGTTCGGTGGAAAGCCGCGAACAAATCATTTCGATCGCGCGTGACGTGAAAAAGGCCGGCGCAAAAATCCTGCGGGGAGGCGCCTTCAAGCCGCGCACTTCGCCTTACACTTTTCAAGGACTCGGCGTGGAGGGTTTGAAAATGCTTGCCGAAGCACGTGAGGAGACGGGGCTGCCGGTGATTACCGAAGTCATGGACACGAAGGACCTCGAAGTGATCGAGAAGTACGCGGATTGCCTTCAGATCGGCGCGCGGAACATGCAGAATTTTTCGCTGCTCAAGGAAGTCGGACGCAGCAAGCTTCCCGTGATGCTGAAGCGCGGCATGAGCGCGACGATCAAGGATCTGCTGATGAGTGCGGAATACATTCTGAGCGAGGGAAATTTCAACGTGATGCTCTGCGAACGCGGTATTCGCACGTTTGAAACGATGACGCGCAACACGCTGGACCTCAACGCGGTGCCCGTATTGAAAGCCGAGACTCATCTGCCGGTCGTCGTGGATCCGACGCACGGGATCGGGCTGCGCCCGTTCATTCCGCAAATGGCGCTGGCTTCGGTGGCTGCCGGTGCCGACGCGCTGATGGTCGAAGTTCACAACTCGCCCGAACTGGCAAAGAGCGACGGCGAGCAGGCGCTGATGCCGGATGAATTCACGGATCTGGTCGCAGGAATCAGGGCCGTCGCGTTGGCGATCGGACGAACGGCTTGACTTGCGGCGCGTTTTGTTGAGTGATCGCAGTCAACAACAACGGAGAATACCATGCTTAAAGAATTCAAAGAGTTCGCAATGAAGGGCAATGTCATCGATCTGGCGGTCGGTGTGATTATTGGTGCAGCTTTCGGAAAAATAGTCGCCTCTATCGTTGAGGACATCCTGATGCCGCCGATCGGCAAGATCGCGGGCAATCTCGATTTCAGTAACCTCTACATTCCATTGTCCGAAAAAATCACCGCCGGGATGTCGCTTGCGGACGCGAAGAAGCTTGGGCCGGTGATTGCCTACGGCAATTTTCTCACCATCCTGATCAACTTCCTGATCGTCGCGTTCTGCATTTTCCTGGTGGTAAAAGCGATCAACACCCTGAAAAAAGCGCAACCCGCCGCGCCAGCCGCTCCGCCTGAACCCCCCAAGCAGGAAGTGTTGCTTGCCGAGATCCGCGACCTGCTGAAATCGCAGAAGTAAGCCGTCGGCTGCTCTTCGTTTCGCGTTTTTGATTTAGTTTTTGATTGCGCCGCCCCCCGGATGCTCTCCGCCGGCAGCCAGAGGGTTGTCCTTGGCGTTCGAGCCTGTTTTTTTCGCAATAATGCGCGGCTCCGATCCTGCGGCATCCGTCCTGCTTATACTTTCCATAACAAATTTCCGAACCATTCCTCTGGAGTGGATCGTTTGTTGTTATGGCCAAACTAATCATCAAACTTCCCAACTCCCGCGATGTCATCCACGAGTTCAGTGGTGAATTGGTGACGTTGGGCCGGTCTGCCGACAACAAAGTCCAGATCAACCACGACTCCGTTTCCGGCCATCACGCCAAGTTCATTTTCACAAAAGGCCGTTATCGGCTCAAGGATCTCGACTCGACCAACAAGACTTGCATCAACGGCCTGCCGATCACCGAAGCGGTCCTGACCGGCTCCTGCACTCTGCGGTTCGGATCGGTCGAATGCGTGTTCAAGGAAGACCTCGCCGCGTCGGGTGAAAACATAGCGACGCAGTTGGCCGAGGCGCAGCGGCAGATCGCCGCGTTGATGCGTGCCCGCGACGCGCTCCACGAGCAAAACCAACTGGTCTCGAAGCAGCGCGACGCGTTGCAGATTTCCAACGATGATCTGAGCGACAAGATCTCTGACATTGAGGCGGAAAAGAATCGCATTTCTCAGGAACACGATTCTCTCGTTGCGCAGCAGGCCGGGGTGTCGGCAAAGCAGAGCCAATACGAACAGCAAATCCTTTCCCTGGAGAAAGAGCGTGATCTGGCACGCAAGCAAGTCGAAGAAAGCGGCGCAAATTCAAATCGTCAGGCGGAACAACTCGATGCCGCCGTGCGAGAGCGCGACTCGCTTCTGCAACTGGAGAAACAACTTCGTGCGCAAATAGCCGGGGCCGAACAACGCAATGCATCTTCGTCGCAGGAGCATCAAAAGGCGGTTCAGGAGGCGTCGAACGCGCGGAAGGAAATCGAATCGCTCCGTGCCGAACTGGACGCCTTGCGCTCGGCCGGCGAGAAATCCGCAGCCCAGCTCGACGATGCGAATAAACGGATCGAGGAACTTCTCAAGAAGTGCGAGTCACACGACGGCGCCGCAGCCGCGAAGCTGAGCGATGCCGCCAAACAGGTGGAGGTTCTTGAGCAAGCCAACGCGAGTCTTTCAGCCCAGCTTGATGAGGTTAAGAATCGGTCGGAACAACTGGCTGCGGAACGAGACTCAAGAGCCGCAGAACTCGATGGCCGGGTGAAGGAAACGCAAGGGCTGCTTGAAACCGCGCAAGCGGAGCTCGAGTCGGAGCGGGGCGCACATGTCAGACTTTCGGTCCAATTTTCGCGGGCGGAAGAGAGTGTTGAACAGTTGGCCCGGGAACGCGGATCCGCAATCGCGAAGCTCGATGAGGCGCGCAAACAGATCGAGGCGCTGCAAACGGAACGCGACGCGGTGACTCAAAAGACCGGGGAACTCGACGCGCAACTTGCCGAATCCAAGAAGCAGGCAGGCGCCATTCGCAAGGAACAGGAGGCTGCTGCGAAAGCGAATGAGAAACTCGCGTCGCAGCTCAAGGAAGCGAAGCAGCGCGTGGAAAATCTCCTTGCCGAACGCGACACCAAGCTTGGCGAAGTATCCGAAGAGCTTGCGAAAGCGCGCAAACAGATTGAGGAACTGGACAAGGAGCGGGAAGAATCGGTGCGAGCGGCCGGGGAGTTGAAGACGCAACTTGCCGAATCGAAGAAGCAGGCGGAAGCGATTTGTGCGGACAGGGAAGCGGCGGAGAACCTGAAAGAGAAGCTCGCGGCGGAACTGGATGGCCTGCGAGCGGAGCGCGACGAGGCGGGCCAGAGGAGCAGGAAACTCGAGGCCGAGCTTTCCGAGACTCGGAAGCAGATCGACCAGGTCGTCAGGAAGGGAGATGAGCAAACCGGCGAGATGGCTGCGAGGATCGAGGAAGCCCAAAAGCAAATCGATGTGATCCGCTTGGAGCGCGACGAGGTCGGGCGCGCCAATGCCGAACTGGCTTCGCAGCTTGAAGCGACGAAGAAGCAGATCGAGGAACTCGCTCGCAGCAAGGGCGCTGAGGTTGACGAGATCGCGTGCAGCCTTGGCGAGGCGCAGAAACGGATTGATGCGATTACACGCGAACGCGATTGCGTGAAGCAGGCGGGCGACCGGCTCGCCGCCGAATTGGAGGAGACGAAACACCAATCCGCCCGGCAGATTGGTGAGCGTGAAGCTGAGGCAACGGAGAAGCTGAAGGCGATGCAGGAGCAACTCACCGCGCTCGGTGACGAACGCGAAGCGCTCTTGAAGCGAACTGAGGAATTGGCGGGCGCATTGGAATCACAGCGTGAGCAGGTCGTGGCGCTGCAAGCGGCGCAACAGGCGGACAGCAAAGAACTCTCGTCCCAACTTGCGGAAGCGAAAGCACGAGCGGAGCAACTGTCACAGGAACACAAATCCGCAATCGCCGAAGCCGGCGCGAAACTCAATGAAGCTCGCAAACAGATCAAGGCGCTGGAAACCGAGCGCAAGGAGGTTGCGCAACAGACCCGGGATCTAAACACACAACTTTCCGAGTCCAGAGAGCAGGCGGTTGTGATCCGCAAGGAACAAGAGGCTGCTGCGAAAGCGAATGAACAGCTCGCGGCGCAACTCGGGGAGGCAAGACGGAAGCTTGAGGAGTTGTCGGGCCAGCATGAGAACCAGCAAGGCGAGGTTGCGCTGAAGCTTGCCGAGTCGGCGAAGCGAACGGATGCGCTGCTCGCGGAACTCGATGCGCTGAAAAAAGCGGGCGATCAAACCGCTGCCCGCATCACCGAGGCGGAGCGTCTGGTGGAAAAAGCATCCGCTGAGCGCGACAGCGCAAAGCAGAAAAACGAAAGACTCGAAGCCGAGCTTTCCGATGCCCGGAAGCAGATCGACCAGGTTGCGAAGAAGGGCACTGCGGAAACCGGCGAACTGGCGGCAAGGCTCGATGAAGCCCAAAAACAGATCAAGGCATTGGAAATCGAGCGCGAGGCGGTGGTTCAAAATGCTGCGGAATTAAACGCGCAACTCTCCGAATCGAAAGAGCAGTCAGCCGCGATTCTCAGGGAACAAGAGGGTGCCGCGAAAGCCAGAGAAAATCTCGCGGCGCAACTCGAGGAGGCAGAGCAGAAACTCCAGGCGTTGTCCCGCGAGCATGAGAACCAGAAGGGTGAGGTCGGCGCGAAGCTCGTCGAGTCAACGAAGCGAATTGATGCGTTGCTCTCGGAACTCGATGCGCTCAAGAAAGCAGGCGATCAGGCTTCCGCCCGCATCACAGAAGCAGAGCGCCTCGCTGAAGAGACGCGCGCTGAGCGAGACACAGCCAGACAAGAAAACGACAGACTCAACGCCCAGCTTTCCGAGACCCGGAAGCAGATCGATCAGGTTGCAAAGAAGGGAAGCGTGGAAACCGGCGAAATGGCGGCGAGGCTGGAAGACACCCAAAAACAGATCGAAGCGATGCGCTCGGAGCGCGACGAGGTCGTGCGCGCCAACGCCGAACTCGCTTCTCAACTTGAATCGACGAAAAGGCAGATCGAGGAACTTGTTCGCAACAAAGGTGCTGAGGTTGACGAGATCGCATGCAGCCTGGGCGAGGCGCAAAAGAGGATCGATGCGATCACGCTCGAACGCGATGGAGTGAAGCAGGCAAGCGACCGGCTCGCGGCTGAATTGGAGGAGACGAAAAACCACTTCGCCCAACAGATTTGCGAGCGTGAAGCCGGGGCGGCGGAGAAGCTGAAGGCGATGCAGGAGCAAATCGCCGCGCTCGGTGGCGAACGCGAAGCGCTCTTGAAGCAAACTCAGGAATTGGCTGCCGCAGTGGAGTCACAAGCGACTCAACAAGCGCACAGCAAGGAACTCGCCTCCCAGATTGCGGAAGCGCGGGCGCGGGCGGAGAAACTTTCGCAGGAACACGAAGCGAGAACCAGGGAAGTTGCCAACAAGCTGAGCGAAGCGCAAAACCAGATCGCTGTGCTTACAAAACAAAAGCAGGATCTGGTCGCCGAATTGAATTCGCAGCGCGGTAAGGCAGGTGCAAAGGAAAGCGGGAGCAGCACTGCAAAGCAAACGAACGACAATCTCGCCAGGCAGCTCGACGAAACAAAACAGCTCATCAAGGAACTGGAGCAGAAGCACGCAACCGCCTTCGCCACGAGTGCGGAAAAATTCCGCGAAACGAAGAATGAACTCGAAGCGATTCGTTTCGAGCGCTCGACTCTTCAACAGAAGATTGAGGAATTGTCCGCCAGGCACGAAACGGACCGGCAGCAGATTGCATCGCTCAGGGCCGAGCGCGACCAGGCGCGAATGGCTTCAAAGCAGATCGAAAGCGGGCGCGACGACTCAGCCCTGAAACCGAAGGCACCCAGTAATGAAGAGCCGATCGTTAATCCATTGAGTGGAACGGGAGCCGGCATACCGCTTCGCCTTGCGACTGATTCCACCAAGTCTGACTCCGCACGCGGCAACTCAGACTTTTCAAAAAGGGCGATGCAGGCCGCCGCTTCCGCCGATGCTTCGCTGGACCACAACACGAAGATCAGCGATGACGCCGTGCGCAGCATCCTGCCGGCGGTCCCGCAGATCGTGACGATCATCCGCAGCAGCCTGCAATACTTCATCAGACATCCGGACGACCGTAAACTCGTTGAGCAGTTACACGTCAGCTCGCAGAAGATCAAGGAGAAGACTTCGCACATTAAAGCACATCCGGTTCACAGGCTCGCCGCAGCCATCGAGATGATGTTGCGCGAGTTCGTGAAGTTCCCGGAGCAGATCAACAGCGGTTCGCTCAAGAGCTTGAGCATGGGCTTGGAGTCGCTCGCCACGTTGTTGGATGAAAAGAACATCTATCGCG
Organism: uncultured Verrucomicrobiae bacterium; assembly: GCA_963751395.1. Taxonomy (GTDB): domain Bacteria; phylum Verrucomicrobiota; class Verrucomicrobiia; order Chthoniobacterales; family Chthoniobacteraceae; genus CAVVUC01. The sequence continues at coordinate 564,062 of CAVVUC010000004.1, forward strand.
CGAGCTCGCTGCCGCCGGCAAGTGTTTTTGCCATCGACGACAATGCCGACGTCCAGCGCGAACTCGCCTCGGCGGTGAAGCTGGTGAAAATGAATTTCACGTGCGCAGACACGCCGAGCAAAGCGCTCGCCGGGCTGGGGGAGAAGCCGGCCGATTTGATCCTGCTCGATGTGAATCTTCCGGAGATGACGGGCTTCGACCTTTGCAAACAAGTTCGTTCACTCCCAGCGCATCGCAAGACGCCGATCGTTTTCATCACGGGCGCCGGGACGGCGGAAAATCGGGCGCAGTCGATGCTTACCGGAGGCAACGATTTCATCGCAAAGCCATTCGATTTTGCGGAGATGAACGTGAAGACGCTTTCGTGGGCCTTCAAGGCGCAGCTTGAGTTGACCTGATGGGCGGAAGGGCACAAGGCCCTGTTGACATCTCGATTGCCGCGCATTAAGTCTCCGTCGTCTTGAACTCGATTCGCTCGAACCTGCTGATCCTCGTCGTGACCATGTTCGTGTTCACGGGATACACTCATGCCGTGGTGAGCACTTGTTGTGTAAATGAAAAGCACGAGCACGCGGAGCACGGTAATAGCGATCCTGCGAACGACGATTGCTGCCCGTGCCTCTGCCATAAGGTGCCGACAAATGTCCTTCCGACGGCGGCGCGCCTGCCAGTTCCTGTGGCCGTCTCGGAGATTCGCTTTCCCTCGGATGAGTTTCCGCCGGACGTGGAGCCGCAGGGCATCGACCATCCTCCTCAACTCGCCTAGCGCCTGACGCGAACCGTCGTGCCCGCGTGGCGCGGCGATGTTGGCATCAGGCTTTTCGTCACCCCGATCATCGTCGGGGCTTTTTCATGTCCGTGCTTCCGCGAGGTGCTTTTCACCGTCGCGAACTCACTTCCACACCAAGCCATCCATTCTGCTCATGCAAATCCGAAAAATCATTCTTCTCACGCTCGCCGGCGCGCTGATCGCGACTTCACGCGCGTCGGGCTCCGGCGGCGGACTCAAGCTCGCCGATGCGATTGCCGTGGCCTTCAGCAACAATCCTGAACTTCGATCCGGCGAAGCAAAAATCGACGCCGCCTCCGGACGGGCCATGCAGGCGAAGCTCTGGTCCAACCCGGAGATGATCCTGAGCGCGGAAGACTGGCCGGTGAATGGCGGGCGCGGCTTTTCCGATTCCAAGCAAACCGTGGGTATGGCGCAGACCATCCCGTTTCCAGGGAAGAAAAAGCTCGACCGCCAGATTGGTCTGTCGGGCGTGAGCTTCTCGAAAGCGGAACTCGGTCTTCGCCGCGAGGAACTCATCCGGGACGTGAAGACCGCCTTTTATCGGGTGCTTGCGGCGGAGCGCCTGGTCGAAGTCGCCGGCGATCTGGCAAAGGTGGCGGAGTCGTCCGCAGCCACGGCCCGCAAACGCGTTGCTGCAGGCGCGGCGGCCGACCAGGAGCTGTTGCGGGTGGAGATTCCGCTGGAGCAGGCCAGGGTGGAACTGGCGGGTTTCCAGCGTGACCTGGTCGAGGCCCGGCAATCCCTGGCTGTGGTGCTGGGCCGGCCGGATTTGGCGGAGGTGCCATTGTCCGGTGCGTTGGTCGAAACCGCCACCCTGGCGCTGCCCGGGCAGCGCCCGGAGCGATGGCTTGGAAACCATCCGGGCGTAGTGGCATTCAAGATCGAGCGCGATCGGGCGGAGATCGAGTTGCGCCGGGCACGCCTCGAACCTTATCCGGATGTGAGGATGGATGTTTCGGGTGGAAAGATCGGCGAAACCGGCCAGTCCATCATTCAACTGGGGCTCGCGGTGCCGGTGCCCATCATTGACCGCTCGAAGGGCAGGAATCAGGAGGCGCGAGCCAATGTTCGCAGCGCTGAAGCCGGGTTGCTGGCGGCCGAACAGCGTCTGTTGAGCGCGTGGAATAACGCGACCAAACGCTATCAGACCGCCGTGGAGCAGGTGACGAGCTACCGTGAAAGGATCCTCCCCAAGGCCGGCGAAGCTTTGAGGCTGGTTCAGACCGGATTTGAAGAGGGCAAGTTTGGCTTCATTGACCTGCTCGACACACAACGCACCACCGCCGAGGTGCGGCTGGCTTATCAGCACAAACTTCTCGAATTGAATGTCGCCCAGGCCGAACTCGAAGCCTTGCTGGCTGGAAGCGGAGGCAAGGCCACCCTCAGCCAATCAACAACCAAAGAATGAAGACACGATTTATGACCACGAAAATGTTTTGCAAATCAACCCTGATTCCAATGGCTGCCGCCGTGGTGCTGCTGGCCGCCTGCTCGAAGCAGAGCCAGCAGGCCGAACACGGCGCCGACGACGGACACGGACACGGGCCTGGCGGCCATGGTGAAGCGAAAGCCCATACCGAGACCAAAGATGGCGTGGTGATGTGCGCCGAACACGGCGTGCCCGAAGCGGAGTGCGCGGTCTGCAAGCCGGACCTCGCGGCCAGGCTCAAACCAGGCGAGAGCATGAAGCTGCGGCTGCCTTCGATGAACTCAACGGCCATCGTGGGCGTCCAGACCGCGACGCCGGAAACCGGCGCGATCGCCGACGGCTTCGAGTGCCTGGCTGAAGTGAGCTTTAACCAGAACAAGCTGGCCCAAATCGCCGCACCGGTGAGCGGCATCATTCAGACCGTGGACGTGGACTTGGGGAGCAAGGTCGAGGAGAAGCAAACGGTCGCGAAGATTTGGTCGGCCTCGATCGCGGAAGCGGTTGCCAAAGCGGTTTTGTCGCACCAGACCGTCGAGCGCGAACGGAAGTTGCGCGCCGACCGCGTGACCTCGCAGGCGGGTTTGGAGGAGGCGGAAGCCGCGCACCGGGCGGCGTGCCAGCAGGCGCGCACGTTCGGGTTCAGCGAGGATCAAATCGATGCGCTCGGAGAGCATCCGGACGAGCCGGTTTACCTCGAAGTGCGCGCGCCATTTGCGGGAGAAATCGTGGAGCGCATGGCAGTCCGCGGGGCCATGGTGGAAACGGGCAAGCCGCTCTTCACGATGGTGGATCATTCGACGGTCTGGGCGATTCTTCAAATCCCGGAAGCGACGCTGGCGCGCGTGCAAACTGGTCAGGCGGTGGAACTGCGGGTGGACTCACTACCGGGAAAGGTCTTCACCGGCAGGCTGACGTGGATCAGTCCGGCGGTGGACGAGCGCACTCGCATGGCCCGCGCGCGGGCGGAGTTCGCCAATCCGGACCGCCAGCTCAAGGACAAGATGTTCGCCACGGCGCGGATTCTGACCCGGCAGTCGGAAGGAGCGATGCTCGTTCCTCCCGCCGCCGTTCAGCGCATCGAAGGCAAGCCGTTCGTGTTTGTGAAGCTGGCCGAAGATTTGTTCGACGCGAGGGCGGTCCGGCTCGGCGCGAAATTCGACGGACGACAGGAAGTGCTGGCCGGCGTGAAGCCGGAGGAGCAAATCGCCGTGAGCCACGCGTTCGCCATCAAGTCGGCGATGCTCATGTCGCGCCTCGGGGCGGGCTGCGCGGATGACTGAGCAGAGGACCTTCAACGAGACATCCCATGCTGAACTGGATCATCACTTTCTCGCTAAAAAACCGCCTGCTGGTCTGCATTCTGGCGGCGGCGCTGATCGTCATCGGCGGACGTTCGCTGAGCGTGCTGCCGATCGACGCCTTCCCGGACACGACGCCGGTGCAGGTGCAAATCAACACGACTGCTGCCGCGCTGAACCCGCAGGAAACCGAGGCACAAATCACGGTGCCGGTGGAACTGGCGATCAGCGGTTTGCCCGGCCTGCAAAACGTGCGCTCCATCTCGAAGTTCGGGTTGTCGCAAGTGGTCGCCACGTTCGATGACAGCATCGACATCTTCAAGGCGCGGCAGCTCATCATGGAGAGGCTTCAGACCGTGGAGTTGCCGGAGGGCCTGGAGCGTCCGCAACTCGGCCCGATCGCCACGGGTTTGGGCGAGGTTTTTCATTACGTGGTGCGGTCGAGCGACACCAAACGCACGCCGATGGAGTTGCGCGTCTTGCAGGACTGGGTGGTGAAACCGGAACTGCGTAAAGTGCCGGGCGTGGCCGAGGTGAACACTTGGGGCGGATTCGAGAAGCAATACCACGTGATAGTGGAGACGGACCGGCTCGTGAAATACCGGCTGACGTTCGAGGACCTGATCGAGGCGTTGCAGGCGAACAACCAGAACGTCGGTGGAGGGCAGATCGTGCGGAGCGGCGAATCGCTGCTGGTCCATGGCGTGGGGCTGACGACGAACATCGAGGAGATCGCCGGGATCGTCATCACCAGCCATGACGGAACGCCGGTCCATGTCCGCGACGTGGCAACCGTGAAGGAGGACCACGAAATCCGCCGGGGCGCGGTGACGTCCGACGGCCGGGGCGAAGCGGTGCTGGGCCTGGGTTTCATGCTCATGGGCGAAAACAGCGCCGTGGTGACTCGCGCGCTCAAGGCGAAGCTGGTGGAGGTGCAGAGGTTCCTGCCGCCGGATGTGAAACTGGAAGTGCTCTACGACCGGACGGAACTGGTGGACAACGTGATTCGCACCGTCGAACACAACTTGCTGGCCGGCGCGCTGCTTGTCATCGCGATTCTGTTTGCGTTCCTTGGCAACCTGCGCGCCGGGTTGATCGTCGCGGTGGCCATCCCCCTCTCGATGCTCTTTGCTGCCAACTTCATGTTGCAGGCAGGCATCGCAGCGAGCTTGCTGAGTCTGGGCGCGGTGGACTTTGGTTTGATCGTGGACGGTGCGGTGGTGATGGTGGAAAACGCGATGCGCCGTCTGGCGGAGAAGCAACACAAGCTCGGACGACGACTGACGGAGGAGGAGCGGTTGCATGTCCTGAGTCTTGCGCCGCTGGAAGTGGCGCGGCCCGTGGCGTTCGGCGTGGGCATCATCATGATCGTGTTCCTGCCGATCCTCACGCTGGAAGGCATCGAGGGGAAACTGTTCAAGCCAATGGCGCTGACGTTGATCTTCGCGCTGCTCGGCTCGCTGATCCTCGCGCTCACGCTGACGCCGGTGCTCGCGTCGCTGTTCCTGCCAAGGCAGGTGAAGGAGACCGAGCCGTGGCTGGTGCGTCTGGCGCATCGCTTTTACGAACCGGCCCTGGGATTCGCGCTGAGGTTTCGCAAGCTGACCTTGCTCGGAGCGCTGGCGTTGTTCCTGGTCGCGGCATGGATCGCCTCGCGCATGGGCGGCGAATTCCTGCCGAAACTGGGCGAGGGGGCGATTGTCGGAACCACCGTGCGTCTCGCGGGTATTTCGGTGGAGGAAGCCGTTGCGCAGAACGACCGGATCGAGCGCGTGTTGATGGCGGAGTTTCCCGACGAGATCGAACACATCTGGACCCGCCTGGGCACGGCGGAAGTGGCCACCGACCCGATGGGCGTGGAGCTCGCCGATTTCTTCCTCGCGCTCAAGCCGCGTGCACAGTGGAAGAAGGCGCGCACGCAGACGGAGTTGACCGAAAAGATGCGCGACGTGTTGAACCAGGTGCCGGGATTGAAGCCCGCATTCAGCCAGCCCATCGAGATGCGGCTGAATGAAATGATCGCAGGCGTGCGCGGCGACATCGCCATCAAGGTTTATGGCGACGATCTGGAGGAACTGCGCCGGCTGGGCGGCGAAGTGCAGGCCGTGCTGGGCGGAATTCGCGGTGCGAGCGAAGCCTCGGTCGAGCAGTTGACCGGGCAGACCTTCCTGCAAGTGCGGGTGGACCCGCAGGCCATCGCCCGCTACGGCGTGCCGACGCGCAACGTGCTGAACGTCGTCGAGGCGGTCGGCTCGCGGCGGGTGGGCGACGTGCGCGAAGGGCAGCGGCGTTTCCCGCTCGTGGTGCGGTTGCCGGACAAACAGCGCACCGACCCGGACGCGCTGGCCGCGACGCTCATTCCCACGGCAGCCGGGCCGGTGCTGCCGCTGAATCAAGTGGCGAAGATCACCGAGTTGGAAGGCCCGTCCACCATCAACCGGGAGTGGGGCAAGCGGCGCATCACCGTGCAATGCAACGTGCGCGGGCGGGACGTGAAAAGTTTCGTGGCGGAAGGGCGCGAGAAGATCGCGGCGCAGGTAAAGCTGCCCGAAGGCTACACCATCGAATGGGGCGGGCAGTTCGAGAACATGGAGCGCGCCAACCAGACAGCTGATGTTCGTGGTGCCGATGGCGCTGGCGCTCATCTTCGTGCTGCTGTTCTTCAGCCTGAAAACATTGCGCGAGGTGCTCATCGTGGCGTCGGGCATTCCGCTGGGACTGGTGGGCGGCGTGCTGGCGTTGTGGCTGCGCGGCCTGCCGTTCACGGTGAGTTCGGCCATCGGTTTCATCGCGCTGAGCGGCGTGGCGATTCTCAACGGCCTGGTGCTGGTCACGTTCATCAAGCAGAAACTCGATGACGGCACTCCCGCTGGAGCAGGCCGTGCGCGAGGGCTGCCTGGTGCGCCTGCGCCCGGTGCTGATGACCGCGCTGGTGGCGGCGGTGGGTTTCATTCCGATGGCGGTGAACGTCGGCGTGGGCGGCGAAGTCCAGCGCCCGCTGGCCACGGTGGTCATCGGCGGGATTTTCACAAACACCCTGCTGACCCTGCTGGTGCTGCCGGCGCTGTACACTTTGTTCAAGCGGAAGGATGTCAACGAAGGCGGGGCGTAACTCGAACCACAACCAACCAAAACCGCCTGCGCTCCATCCCGCCCGTCGCGCTCTGCATTCTATCAGGCACCTGCAACTCCTTCAATCCGTTTGCCTGGCCGGCCGCGCCAATTCGTCGAGGCTCTTAACGGGCTTGGCGTCGGTTGCGGACTCGATGATGGCGATGGCATGGCGGACGTTTTGGAGTTGCCCCGCGGCGCTGGCTTTCGGCGTGGGAAGGTCCGCTTCGAGTTTGCCAAGCTCCGTCAGTTGGGATTTCGCGGCGGCCCCGCGGCTTGCGAGGGCCTTCATGCACGGCTCGATCCGCTTTGAAGCGCCCCATCGCGCGGGATCGCAGAGTTTCACGCACAACGGAATTCCCTCGCCGATGCGATAATCGGCCAGCAGTTCGACGCCGCGCACACGAATGCCGTCGGCGGGCAGCTTGAGAGTCCGGCGAAAAGTTGCTTCAGGGTTTTCGATTCGTGGCCGAAGGCCTACTTCGGCGCTTGCGGCCCCTTTTTCAGAGCTTCCATGAGCGAGCCGGAGCCGGTGGCCTGCGCGGTGAAGACCGGGCCTTTGAAAGCGGCTTCGCCGAGATACTCGTGGTAGAGTCGGCGTTCCTGCTCGTTGAGGGCGCCGACGAGAAAGAGCGGAAGCTCCGGGATGTCGCCTTTCCCTTTTCCGAAGCTCTGGCCTTCCTTTTGCAACATCAGGCCCGCGCAGTAAATGCCGCCTTCGTCCCCGAGCAGGATGTCGATTTTTAGCGTCTGGCCCTCGGTGACCTGGAACACCTCGCCCTGTAGCAAGGGCGTGTCGCCCTTTTTCGGAAAACTCACCGAGCCGATGCCCTTGCGGTCCTTGGGATCGACATAGCCGATGTCCGAGGCGTCGAGCACAACTTTGCCGTTGATGCCGACGATCATTACGTTGTCCCCCCACCCGACGAACCGGAACCTGCCGGTTACAGGCGCCGTGACCGAGCCGGAGTAATGCGCGACCCACATGCCGGGGCCGGTGTCCTTTGCCTGAAACGCGTCGCCTGCCTCGGTGTCCGCGATCGCAGGAAAAAAGAAGGCCTTTGCGGAGAGCTTCGCCTTCGAGGTGTAGTGCGACTCGCTTGCGGGAGCGTTCCACGTGCTTCCCCGCGCGAAGGACTTCAGGATTTTCGTGTAAAGCGGACGGTTTTGCCTCACGCCGTTAGGCTTTCCGTGCGTGTCGCGTTTGAAGTCATAGAACGTGCCGACGAATCCGCCGCCGCCGCGGAACCCAAAGAAGCTCATTCCACCGCCGCCACCGCCGCCGCCCATGCCACCGCCCATGCCGCCGCCGAAGCCGACACCCTGGCCGGTGCCCGCGCCGCCCATGCCGGAGGCCATGTTAGCGACGACGCTCGAAGCGGATGTTACCGCCGGCATCTCGGGAAGCGAGACTTTGGAGATTCCGGCGCTGACGATGCGCTTGGCCTGCGGAGGTGCGCCGCCGGTTTTCTTTTTCGCCATGGAGACCTTGTGTTCCAGTGCCCGCTTGCTTGGGTTTGGCGAGGGCGGGCCGCCCCTGAACGTGAGCTTCCGCTTGGCCTGCACGCGCTGGACGACATAGTAGGTCGCGCCGAGTCCAAAAAGCACGTGCGCGACAATGCTGATGAACAGAAATTTGCTCGCGAGAATTTTTGCCCAGAGACTTTTACGTGACGGAGGGGCGACTTCCGCCGCACCGGGCGTTTGCACAGGCGCGGCAGCCGTTCCGGCATCCGTTGCTGCAACGGGCACGGACGGTCGAGGCAAACCTGTGGGCGGTGTGAAAGCGGGCACGCCGGGAAATTGACCTGCTGGCTCTGGCACCTTTGGCGGTGGCGCAAACGCAGGATGGGCTTGTGGAGAAGGTGCTTGCGGCGCCGGTGCTGCGGCCAATGCCGCAATCGCGGCGAGGAGCTGTTTGCGATGGCCCAGCGCTCCCACGCCGATGGATTTCAAATCCTCGTCGCTCAACGTCGGAAGCATTTCCGGCGTGATATGGTTTTCCGCAAACTTCTGCGTGTAGGCACCCAGGCCGAGGCTTTCCAGCCAGTGCGCTAAGTTGAAGTCATCGGAAATCGGCGCGCTCACTCTTCTTCGGTCACGGTGAAGGTGACGTTCTCGATCTGTGCGATGGCGAGCGCATCGAGCACATCGACGGTGCGGCTGTATCGGGCCTCGGGTTCGCTGACGACCGTCACGAGGGTCGGAGACTTGGCGGAGTCGCTGGCCTGCTTGAGCCGCATCAACGTGCCGCGAAGCTGCGGCATCTCGCGGCTGGCCGGCGTGTCCATCGGCTCATCGTTCAGCGAAACTTCGCCGGCCTCGGAGATGGTGATCACAATCTCATCCACGAAATCGGTCGGCCCGGAAGTCTCGGCCGAGCCCGGGAGCCTCGTGTTCAACTCGCGCTCCACTTTCACGGCGCCGGCCATGACCATGAAAAAGAGCATGATGACGAACACAACGTCGATCATCGGCGCAATCTGGAAACCGACATTGGCGTTGCTGTCGGCGTTCGGGTCGAAGCGTTTCATGGCGATTTGGAATAACGAATGGAGGCACGCGCAACCGTCGCTGGTGCAAAAGCCACCCAACGCGTGTCATTACGAGCGCAGTGAGGAATCCCGCAGGCGACGCCCGGCCTAATTTGCGGGGTTCCTCGCTGCGCTCGGAATGACATAGGATTTGCGGGCGTGTTTGCAATCAGAGCCGGGCAATCTGTGAATCGTGTTCTCATCGGTTTAATCGCGGTTCACCGCCGAGAAACTGATGTCGCTGATGCCCGCCTCGGCGGCGGCGTTCATCGCGCGGGACACGCTCAACGCGTTCGCCTCGCGGTCTCCGCGAATCACACAGCGGAAGGTGGGGTTCGGCCCCTTCGCGATCTGCGTCTCGCCGAGCTTCTTCGCATCCGCGAGCGTCTTCGACAGTTCGGAAAGCTCCGGAAAAACCCGGTCGTTCATCGTGTAGGTCGCCTTTTTTCTGGAGGCGTCCCATTTCACATTCACGATTGCCTCGGCGCGCTGGTTGTCCTTTTTCAAAGCATTCGCCGAGATCGGAAGCTGAATGCTCTTGTCCACCTTCAACACCTGCGCGGTCGTGATGCTCATGAAAAAGATGAGCAGCACTAGCAGCACATCGACCATTGGGGCGATTTGGAATTCGGGCTCGCCTTCGCCGCCTCCGCCTCCGCCAGCCATTAGTCAGCGGAGGGTTGAGGATTGAGAGTTGATAGTTGCATCGTCATTGAGCTGGCGAAGTTTCAGCCGCTTCCCCGCCCCACCACTCGGGATCGGCGGCATAGAGTTCCTCGTCGCCGATGTGTGCTCCGGCGAGTTTGTCGTAGGGCATCTTGCGCAGCAGGCTGGCCATCGTGTCCTGGATGTCGTGCAGGCCTTTGGCCGCGCGGTTGCGCAGGTAATAAAATGCGCCGAACGCCGGAATGGCGATGAACAGACCACTCGCGGTCGCGATGAGCACTTCGCCGATGGCGGCGGAGAGTTGCGAAGGATCGCCGATGCCCGAGGAGCCGAGTGTGGCAAAGGCTTTGATCATGCCGGTGACGGTGCCAAGCAGTCCGATCATCGGGGTGCAGACGCCGATGACCGAGAGGTAGCTGATCGACGTTTGCATGTGCGAGTTTTCCTTCGCCATTTCCGCGATGATGCCCTCCTCGACCGCCGGCTTGCCTTCGCCGAGCAGGCTGACCGCCACGCGGCAGACGTTGGAGAAGGCGGATGGATTCGTTTTGCAATGGTTGTAGGCATCGATGTATTTGCCCTGCCGGAACAGATCGCGCACCGCTTCGACGTGGGCCGCCGGCAGCAGCTTCTTCGGATTGGTGATATTGAGGATGCCGTCGCCAATGAGATAAACCGTGAGCACCGAGCAGAGGCCGATCGGGAACATGACCCAGCCGCCTTCCTTGATCTGGGTCCAGAGCGTCTTGGTATGGACTGCGGGTTTCTCGGTTTCAGGTTTGGCCTCCTGCGCGTGGAGCCCCGCGCACGCGAGGAGAATGCCGATGGTGACAAGGCTGGCAAGTCGTTTGGTTCGTTTCATGGATGGGTTGTTTCTTGTTTGCTGATTACTTCGTCAGTCCAAGCGCCTTCTCGCGGCGCTGGACTTTCTGGAGTTCGGTTTTCGCCTGCGCAGCTTCGCCGGAGGCGGGATAAGTGTCGATGAGTTCCTTGAGGGATGCGGTGGCCGAGGGCAGATCCTCGATCGCGAATTGCGCGCGCCCCACGCCGAGCAGCGCCTGCGGAACGAGCGCCTTTTCGCCGGGATAAAAAACGGTCACATGTAGGAATGAAAGCAGCGCGTCCTCCCATTGCTTCGATGCGGAGAGGCACTGGCCTTTGACAAGCGCGGCCTGCGCGAGTGTTCCGGGGTCCTTGCTCTGCTTGAGAGCGGTTTCGGCAACTTCGAGCGCCTTGCCGAAAATGCCCTTGCGCGCGAGCCCCGCGGCAACCTGCACCTGCGCGGTGAGCTGGTTCTCGGGATCGCTCGCGATTTGTGCGATCTGTGCGGCAAGCGACTCGGCGTCCTTTTCGCGTCCCACGCTGACGAGCGCTTTCACCTTGAGTAGGGCCGCATCGATCCACCAGGTTCCCGGCGCGTCCCGGAAGCCTTCATAAAATTTCAAAATCGGTTCGAGTTGCACGATCAGATCCGTTCCTTTGCCCTGCGCAATCATGTCCTGCGCGGTCTTGAACTGCGCCGGCTCGGGAAAGTCGAGTTTCGCAATCTTGGCAAGGGGATAGCCGATCTCGTCGGTCTGCGGCGCAATTCCCGCTGCCCCGCCGGGCATCTCGATGGTGGCCATGATCGTGTCGCCCTGACGCCGCAGGCCCTTGCTCACGACGACCTTGCCGTCTTTCATGATGATGTTTTGCGCCGTCGCCGTGACCGTGAGCGCGAGCAGAAGCAGGATCGTTCTCATGCCGGTTCCCCCCATTCGTTCAGCAACTTCTTCGCCTGCTTCGTCTCGGGAAAATCCTTCAGCTTTTCATTTCGCAGCATCTCCTTGAGATGGCCGATCGCCTCGGGCCGCTTGCCGAGCTTGTCGAAGCTTTCCGCGCTGCGCACATACGCCCTCGCCGCCCACGGCAGGAATTTTTGATACGCCACGAACACGCGCTGGTAGTGCGCGATCGCCTCCGCCCAGCGGCCCTGGCGCGCCTCGATCTCGCCGAGGTAAAACATCGACAGCGCGGTCGATTCGCCACGCCATTCGCGGATGCTCGCGACCTGCTCGAAGAGCTTTTTCGATTCGTCGTAGCGGCCGAGTTCGAGCAGGGCGTGCGCTTTGCCGATGGTGGCATCCTTCATCTTCGAGCCGGCGATGTCGTCGGCGGCGCGCGAGAAAAGTTCGAGCGCTTGTTTGTAATCTTTCCTGCCCAACGCGATGTCGCCGAGGCCGACGTAGGCGAAGTCGAGATAATTGCTCTTTGGATAATCTTCGCGCAGCGCTTCGTAGAGTTTCGACGCGCGATCGATTTCGCCCTTGCCGAGCAGGTAATCGCCAACGAACGCGAGCAGCACCGGGCTGAGGACTTCCTCTTTGAACCGCTCCGCGATCTCGCTGTAAATCTTCTGCACTTCGGCGTCGGCCTTCCGCAGCTTCGCGAGTTCGGCCTGCGCGTAAAGCAGCCGCGCCTTGCCGGTGTCGTTCACGATCTCTTCAAGCGGCGCGAGTTGTTTCTTCATCTCGCCCACTGCGTCGTAGGGCGGCAGTGGCGTGGGCGTCGGCGTCGGAGGCAGCGGGGCCGGCGAGCCGTTTGCGGCGACGCCCGCGGCTGGTGCCGGCGTGGCCGCCGGCGCGGCGGATACCGCGGGGCGCGGCCGTTTGGAGCAAAGCTGCGCGAGCTGTTGCAGCAGTTGCTCGACCGCCTCGCGTTTCGGGTCATTGATGTAGTTCTTCAGTTGCTCGACCAGGAAAGCCTTTGCCTCTTCGGTCTTGCCCTCGCGCGCCTTTGCCTTGCTGATCCAAAACATCGCTGCGACGACCGATGGGTTGTCCGGTTTTTCTTTCACGAAACCCTCGAACAGCTTCGACACTTCGGCCCACTTGGCCTGCTTCTGGAGCTGCTTGCTGGCCTCGAACAGCGCGTAGTTCATCACTTCATCGCTCGTGGCCTTTTGATAGGCCTGGATGTAGGCCGCCGCCGCTTCGTCGCGCTTCTCGGTCGCGGCGAATGCGTCGCCAAGCAGTGACAGAATCTCGCCCGTGATCGCATCGTTGGGAAACCGCGTCTGCCATGCCGCCGCATCGGCGATGACTTCATCGTAAAGCGAGGCGGAGTATTTGCAGACCAGCGCGCGATAGCCCGCATCCGCCGCGAAGGTGCCCTGCGGATACTTCTGCTGGTAGGCGGCGATTTTTCCCTGCGCCTGCTCGTATTCGCCGGCGAAAATGTAGGTCAGCGCGTCGCGGTATTGCGCCTCCTCGACGAGCGCGCCATTTGGAAAATCCTTGAGATAGCGCTCGTAATTTTTGCGCGCCTCGGGGAACTCGCCTTGCATGAAGAAGGCGTTGGCGAGCAGAAAGCGCATCTGCTCGCGGAACTCGCTGTTGGGCTGCTTCTCAAGCATCGTGCCGAAAAACGTCGCGGCCGATTTCGGGTCGCCGGACTGGAGCGCGGACGCGCCTTTGAGATAGCCGACCGTCGCCGCATTCGGGCCGGTCGGGAACTTTTCGAGGTAACTGTCGCAAAGCGCCAGCGTCCGCGCGACGCGGTTCAGATCGGCATAGCAGATGATCTTCGAGTAGAGCGCCGGCTCGCATTCTTTCGCGTCGGGACGTTGGGTGAGCAACCGGTCGAACACCACGATCGCCTCCCATTTTTTCCCCCAGTCGTAGTAAATCTTCGCCATGCGAAAGAGCAGCGATGCGGTGAAGTCAGGCAGTTTCTCGAAGTCTTCGAGAAGCTTCTTCGCGAGTTCCTGCTGCGCTTTGATTTCGTTGTTCGTGCCGATCACCGACAAAAACAGCGCCGGATTCGCGCGCGCGTCGTCGAGGTTCTTCTGGATGCGGCGGCCCATCGCCTCGATGCGGTCCTTTTGGAAGGCGATCACCTGGTCGCGCGTCCGCACCACGCGGTAGGCCGCGAGCGCCTGCGGATACGCCTTTTTCTCCGCCAGTTCGTCGGCGAGTTTGACCGTCATGCCGTTCAGGGCAACGACATTGTCCACCGCACCGATCCGCGCGTGCATTTTGTTCAGGAGGTCGAGCGCTTTGTCGCTCTGTTGCTTTTCCAGATAAGCGCTGGACGAGCATCTCCGCTCCGTTCGCCTGCGCGGACGTCTTGATTTCCGGCGCGATCAGCTTTTCGAGGACGCGGATTTCGTCGTCCGGTTTCTTTAGCTCCTTGTAGCACGCGGCCTGGGCAAGCAGCGCCTGCTCGCGCTGTGCCGGCACAGATTCGAGTTGCTCGAACAGCTTTACGCCGCCCTCATAGTCTTTGTTGAGAAAAGTCGATCGCGCCATCGCCAGCCGGGCCTCCGCCGCGCGCTCCGCATTCGGGAACTTCTTCAGGTAGAGTGAGAAAACGTCAATGGCCTTCGGGTAGTTGGCCATGTTGAAGTAAGCGGCGCCGAGCGTGTAGAGAATCGGGGCGAGCCGTTCCTGCTCTTTCGGGTCCGTGACCATTGCGATCACTTTCTCCAGCCCCGTTACCGCTTCCTGATAGGAGCCGCTGTTGAATGCCTGCATCGCCGCGTTGTAAGTCTCCGAGAGTTTCGTGGCCTCGGTCTGCGGAGACGCAGCGGTCTGGGCGCTCGTTGAAGGCCGGAGAACCGGAAGCAACAAAACGCAGCAAATGTAGATGGCGGCGGGGAACTGAGTCCGGGAAAAATACATCGGAACGATGGTTACTTAACAGATCGGCTCGCCGGTGTCTATGGAAGTAACGAGAAAAATTCGCATCGCGAGGGCGCGGCCGGGTTGATCGGACACTCCGCGCGTCATTTTCCTGTGGGAAAAAGGTCGAACCGGCGCACCGGGTTCTCGATGTTGAGCCGGACTTGCCGGGCGGTCACAGGCGCGATGCGCTTGCTGAAAATGCTGCCGTAAACCGCGCCGTTCAGCACCGGCTTCCACGTGCCGTCGGGCTGGAGCGTCTCCAGCACAAACTTCCGTGCGACTCCGCGAAGGTGGCCGGGATTTTCAATCGTGAACTCGACGCGGTCGAATGTCGCCGGTTTGCCGAGATCAATCTGGCCGTCGGCCATTTTCCTGCCGGCGGTGAGCGAGCCTTCCGACGGCGCGCCGAGTGCGATCGGTTCGATCGGTTGATCGAATTCCAGTTTCAGAATCGTGTCGGGCTTCTCGTTCTCGGCAGTCAGGAATTTCTTCGACACGATTTTCGCCGGGATCGCCGGGATTTTTACCGGGCCATCGAGCGCGTGGACATAAACGATGTTGTCGCGAAAGACGCAGCCCGGCCACGGCGCGGCGCGGACGCCGGTGACGCTCTCGCCGTATTTCGCAAGCCACGCGGTGGTCGCCGGGCCGGGCTTCGGCACGCCGTCGAGCATCGGCGGGAGGCCGAAGAGGTAATTCCGGTCGGCGCACGCGACTTCGACGAGCGAGCGGATGCGGTTCTCCGGCGACGCGAAATCGACAACATCCTTCGCGCGGATCTCCGGGCGTGACCTTCAGCGACTCGACTTTGCCTCCGCGATAGACGCACTCGACGGTGGTGTTGTCGTTCGCGTGGAGTTTGAAAGAGACGTCCCAGTCTTCCGGCCACGCGGGCAGCAGGTAAATCTTCGCGCCGTCGCTTTGCAGCAGCATGCTCTGGAGCGTGTTGACGGAATTCGCGCCGTGATCGTTGTCGGGCGTGCCGTCCATCTTGCATTCCCAGAATGCGGGGAACCGCGCGCGGGGGCGATCCGGCCACGGCGTCTTGGGATCGATGTTGTCGTTCCAACGCAATGAACTGGTCGTTGAAGTTGATGCTCGCCAGCCGCGCGGCTTCGCGGGCGAGGCCGAGATAGGCGGCCTGCACCGGAGCAGACTGCCAGCCGCCGGTTTCCACCGCCTGTTTGTCGTCGGTCCCGTCGAGGCTGATGTTCCGCACGTGGAATGACTGGCGGGCATTGGCGAGCAGTTCCGGTTTTCCAAGCCAGACCTGGCGGAAGGGATAGATCGAATACAGCTCCGGGCTTTCGCATATTTCCCGGCCGGAATCGTAGGCATCGCCAACGGCCAGCAGGTCCATCCCGCGAATGCGGCGGAGTGGAACGCCTGGCATCTCCTCCAGCAACTTGCTCCACTTCGCGCGGCGAGCGTCGTCAATCTCGAAGGAGAGCAGTTTTGTCAGCAGGTTCTTTAGGCAGCCGATTTCGGTGCAGGGATTGTCCACGCCTTGATAGGTCTCCGCGCAACCCACGCCGGCCATCAGCATCCTGCCCCGGGCGTCGCGTTTCGTGAAACGACTGGCGTAGTAGTCAAGCCCGGCATCGGCGCAGGGCAGGAGTATTTCCTTGAGAAACTTCGCATCGCGGGTGTGCTCGTAAGTTTCCGCCATGATCGCGGGAAGTTCGATGGTGGCGAGTTGATGATAGCGCAGGTGACCCGGCATGCCATCCCAGTTGAACACGCCGACATTGTGCCACCAACTGGCTTCCATGATGAACGCGCCATCCAATCCGAGCAGCTTCTTGCAGCGGTCGCGTCCGATCTCCAGGCCGTCGCGCACGAATTTCATCCCCGGCACGATGGTGTCGTAATCGCCGCGCGCGGGCATGGACCAGTAGGGATGACGCGTGTTCTGCCACATGAAGGAAAGCACGGCCCAGTCGCGTCCATCCGGCGACACCGGATGCGGTTTGGGTTTGTCGAAACCCATCACCCCCGCCGGCATGTCCATGGTGAAGATGGAGCCGTTGTAAGGCGGCGGCACCGCGCCGCGGCTGGCGGCGGCCTGGCAAAACCGTTCGAGCGCGTATCGCTGCGTGATCTGGCGCGCGTTCGTCGCCGCCGGGATTTCCTTGTGGCCTTCGTAGGCAAGCGAGCCTTGCGGGAATTGCGTGAACCGGCATTGGTCGAGATTCACCGGCGCGTCGCCGCAACTTGTGATGGTAATGAAGCTGCGGTTCCAAAACTCCCGCCACCATTTTTGATGCGCGCTCCAGTCGGATGGCGCGGGCTTTTCCAGTTCCGAGAACCATTCCGGCATTGTGGCCGTCTGGCTCGACAAAACTTTGAGCGCAAGATCGACGGTTGTCGCGCCGGTCAGTTTCAGCGCCGATTTTCCATCCCGCACAAATCCCGGCCCGCTCAGCTTGCCGCCGGAGGTCCGGTTTAGGATCGGGTCGGCGACGCGCGCCACGAACTCAGGGGTGTTCTGAGCCTGCACGCGCTTGATCCAATCGGACGACTCATTGCGGTAGCCCCACGCGAGCCGGTCGGCCTTGTCGTCCTGCTCTATGCACGGGCGCAACGTCTCGAAGCTTGCGGCGACATCCACCGGCGACCGGCTGGAGCCCGTCACGCGAATCACAGGGCTGTTCGCATCGACCCAGACGCGCAGGTCCACGCTGCCTGCGCGGATCGCGACTGCGCCATCGCGCAGCACGAGTGTCTGCGCGAAGTCAGTGACGGCGAGCGCCGGCGTGAAGCGCAACCGCACGCGGCCGAGTTTCGGAAGCAGATGACCGGCATCGAACGCATCGACTTTGCTGATGTAAAAAAGGAGGTCTCCATTCGGTTCGACCCAGACGTTCGCGCCCACGTCGCCGTTGCCGAGCGGCATCGAGCCGAACGACGAATCGCTGGGCGTGGTCCATGTGAGGTTGCAGTCGTCGATTGAAGCGGCTGGCGCGGGATGAGTTGAGAATGCGGCGGAAATCGCCAGAAAAGTTGTGATCCAGGATTTGAAGGAATGATTCATTGGGGATGCTTGGGGTTGGTTGTTTGGTGATGGAGAATTGCGGCGCGGTTTATATTTGGTTCACAAAATTCGGGTCATTCCGAGCGCAGCGAGGAACCCCACGGACCACGCTCGGTGTCGCTTGCGGGGTTCCTCGCTGCGCTCGGAATGACGCGCGGCGGTCGTTGGTTTTCAAAAGGTCCGGCGATGGTTCAGAGGTTCTTCACGGATCGCCGACCACGATGCCCCGTCCGTCGGTGCCAAGATAGACCCGGCCCGGCGTGCGGCTGTCGCCGGCGATCACGTTGGCGTTGAAGCGGTGGTTGTCGTCGTTGATGCGAATCCAGCTTGTGCCGCCGTCGTCGGAGCGGAAGATGCCGTTCACTTCTCCGCTTTCGGGCAGATTCATTTTCCCCGCGAGATACAGCGCCGGGTAACGACGACCGAGAAGGCCTTTGCCGAAGCCGATCGCCGCGATCGAACGGACGGATGTGTTGGTCGTGAATTCTTTCAGCTTGCCGTCGATGCCGGAGATCGGGACGAACGATCTGCCCGAGTCGGTGGACTTGAAGAGCGCGCCGGTGTGGACGCTGTTCATCCCGGCGATGTAGATGTGGCCCTCGAAGCCAGGGACGGCGCGGATGCTCGAACGAAAATACCACGGCGAGTTCGGCAGCTTGGTCGTGGATGCGGTGAAGGTCGCGCCTCCATCCGTGCTGGAATAAACGGTGCCGTTGCCGGAATCGAAGCCGTAGAATTTGTTCGGGTTCATGCGGTCGGACGCGATTTTCGATTTCGCCGGGAGCGTCGGGACCGGCTGCCATTTTTCACCACGATCGCGCGACAAACAGGGAGAGCCATCGCCCATCCACAGGAACGTTTTTCCGTCGGCGGAAATCGCGATGCTCCCGCCTTTGCCGGGCTGGGAAGGGAAGGGGACCCACGTCAGGCCGCCGTCTGCTGAATACTTGCCGGGGCCGGAACCGACTCGCGCCATGATCGCCGGAGCGAGCGCGGCAAAATCGACGCCGGTGGTGTTGCCGGTCGAATGCTGCACGGCCGGCGATGCGCTGAGATCGGGGTGAGCAAACCCGCCGATGTCACCGAGGCCGCTGAGCAGAGGAGGGCCCGACGAGGGACTGGTGAGCGCGAGCACGACGGTTTCCTCGAGACCTTGCGCGCTCAGCGTCCATGTCGCGTCCGCTCCGGCGGAAACATTGTCGGTCCGATGCACGCCCTGGCCAAAGCCGAAGAAGACTTGATCCGGCTGCGAAGGATGGAACTCGATGTCGCTGATCCAATGCGTGTCGCGCTGTTTGTAGGGAGCGGGGGAGAGCCATTTCGGTTTCAGTTTTCTGCTGAAAAGCTCCGTCCACTCCGGCGTCTCCGCGTTCGCGTTGGTCGTGCGCCACATCGCGTCGCCCCAATTCCAGCGGCACATCGTGGCGACGAGAAGCGTGTTCGGGTCGCGCGGGTCGAGCGCGAGGCTGCCGTATCCGAAAAAATCGCCCGAACCTTTCCCCGGCTCGACCGGAGAGATGTTCTTCCAGGTTTCGCCCGACTTCGCCGACGGGTCGTAACGCCAGACCGCGCCGTCCGACATTCCGTTCGGGCCGCCGGCGTTCGCGTATGTCAGGAACAGGACGCCGGCCGGTGTGAGGACGCCGTGATTTGGAAAATGGTCCTTCGGCTGGTCGGGCACTGCCGTCCATGTCGCGCCGCCGTCGGTGCTTTGGTAAAGGCTCGCGCTGTTGCCCGAAACGCCGGCGTAGATTGTCTGGCTGCCGCTTCCGGGCGAGCCGCTTTTTTTGTCGAACAGGACAAACGTGATGCCGATCTCCGGTTTCCAGTCGGTGAAGCCCCCGACTTTTTTCCATGTCGCGCCGGAATCGTCGCTGCGCAGAAGTCCGTCGTGCCGCGAGCCGAAGAGCAGCGTGCTGGTGCGGTTCGGATCGATCGCGAGACGCTCGCCGACGTTGCGGCCATCATCGTTGCCTCCCATTCGCGCAGGGATTTTTACGCCCGTCCACGAGCCGCCCTGATTCGTCGAGCGATGAATCCCCCCGCCCGACGCCACATAGACAAGGTTCGGGTCGTTGGGATCGGCCGCGATGCTTTCGATCTGGAGCGAACCGCCGAGGTTGTCCGTGATCGGAAACCATGTTTTCGTCGTCGAG
The DNA here is from genome assembly GCA_963751395.1 of uncultured Verrucomicrobiae bacterium. Taxonomy (GTDB): domain Bacteria; phylum Verrucomicrobiota; class Verrucomicrobiia; order Chthoniobacterales; family Chthoniobacteraceae; genus CAVVUC01. The sequence goes on from CAVVUC010000004.1 coordinate 583,747, forward strand.
TTCCAACGATACGCGCCGCCGACATCGGTGCGGGCGTAGAGCGGCCCGCCGAGCGCCTCGCCCGGAATGAGCCCGGAAACGAAGCCGCCGCCGTCGATGCGGACGTTTCGCCAAAAACGATACGGCGCGCCGGTGGTTCGAGGCCCGTAGATCGCGGGCGGGTTTGGATTGTTGTCCTGAACCGGCCTTGCTGTTGGGTTCGGTGTGGTTTGGGCGGGCGCGGCAGCAGAGCAGGCGTGACACAGCCACGGGATCAGGATGAGGCGGGCAGAAAGTGTCTTAAAAAGCGGTCGAGGCATCCGGGGATCAATGCCAGTTTGTCGTTGAAGTTCCAACACCGAACTGGAAGCTTCACGCACGAAAATGCAAACAGGTGTCGAATTTTGGATCGCGTTCAATGCCGGCGTGCTCGTGCTGCTGGCGCTCGACCTGTTTGTCTTCAATCGCAAGAACGAACCGGTCGGCTTCCGCAAAGCGGTGCTCTGGAGCATGGTCTGGGTGGCGCTCTCGCTCTCGTTCAACGCGGTCGTGTGGCACTGGAAAGGGTCGGAAAAGGCGCTCGAATTCCTCGCCGGCTACCTCATCGAGTATTCGCTGAGCGTGGACAACCTCTTCGTGTTTGTCCTCATTTTCTCGACTTTCAAAGTGCGCCCGGAACACCAGCATCGCGTGCTTTTTTGGGGCATTCTTGGCGCGCTTATCATGCGCGGAGCGATGATTTTTCTCGGAGTCGGGCTGATCCTCAAATTCCAGTGGATGCTGCTCGTGTTCGGCGCCTTCCTGCTTTTCACGGGCATCCGGATGTTTTTCGGCGAGGAGGAAGTGGAGACCGAGAATGCGCTCGTGCGATTTTTCCGCCGGTGGATTCCTGTCACTCCCGGGTTTCACGGCTCGAAGTTTTTCGTGCGGATCGATGGCAGGCTCGCAATGACACCGCTCGCGCTTGTGCTGGCGGTGGTCGAGACGGGTGACCTGCTTTTCGCGCTCGACTCGATCCCTGCAGTCATCGCGATCACGCAGGATCCCTTCATCGTTTACACCTCGAACATCTGCGCGATTCTAGGACTGCGGGCGCTCTACTTTGTCCTGGCGCATGTCGCGGCACGGTTCGTTTATCTCAAGTATGGAATCGCGATGATTTTGATTTTCATCGGAATCAAGATGCTCATCGCCCGTTGGGTCCACATTCCCGTCTCGATTTCACTCTGCTTTATCGCGACCTGTCTTGCGGCTGCGATTGTTATCTCGGTCGTCGCCACTCGAAAAAAGTGAGTCAGGTGAAAAATGATGTTTGCCTTCGTCGAGCCGGCGGGTGTAATTTTCCCCAGCAACCATGAAAACACTCCTCAGTTTCCTCCTGCTCGCCACCTTTGCCACAGTCGCTTTCGCGGACATTCAGGATCCGCCTGCCAACGACTACGGCCCCACTCGAAAACTCGGTCGCGCCCTCGCAAACATTTCCCCGCTGTGCAACCTGGCGGAAGCCTCCCACACCATCTGCTTGATGAACGAGCGCGAAGGCAATTCGGCTGTGTGGACCTACGGCCCCGTGAAGGCATTCGGGCGGATTTGTTTCCGGACAGGCATGGGATTCTATGAACTTTTCACATTCCCATTCCCGCTCTACAAAGGCTCCTATCGCCCGCCCTACAGGAACAACATTCCGTACATCCATGGCGGCTACACCGAGTTCGCGCCTGAGATCGGATTCGAGTCGCGCTACCGTTACGTCCGCGAAGGAACAGTTTACTAGCACCACTCTCTCCAGGAAGAGGCTTCCGTTTCACGACGGAGGCCTCTTTTTTTCACATGGAACACTTGAACATCGTGGATGTCGCCTTCGGCGGCAAAGGAGTCGCCCGGTCGGATGCCGGAGTGGTTTTCGTTCCGTTCACAATCGACGGCGAAGAGGTCACGGTGGAGATCCGGAAGTCGAAGAAAAGGTTTGCCGAGGCTGATTTGGTTTCGGTGGAAAAGGCGTCGCCTCATCGCGTCGAGCCGGGCTGCCCATATTTCGGAACCTGCGGCGGATGCAGCTACCAGCACATCGATTACGCGCATCAACTCGCGCTCAAGAGCCGGCAGGTCGGGCAGACGCTGCGTCGGGTTGGCGGATTGCGCGACGTGCCGATGAAGCCGGCGGTTGGATCACCGAAGCCGTACGGATATCGGAACCGAATCCGAGTCCACGTCGCGAATGGAGCCGTTGGTTTTTTTGCGTGGAACAAACACGAACTGGTCGATGTCGAGCGGTGCGCGATCGCGTCGGAACAGGTGAACGACTCGCTTCAGCGGCTGAGAGCGAGCCTCATGCGCGACGGCGATTACACGCTTGCCGAAGGCCGGGGCGGCGGGTTTTTCCAGCAGACGAACGACGAGGTCACGCGCGAGATGCTCGCCCTGGTGCAACGGCTTGTTCGGCAAGGCCAAACGCTTTTGATCGACGCCTACTGCGGCTCGGGTCTTTTTGCGAAACACCTCGCCGACTTGTTTGAGCGGGTCGTCGGCATCGAGGAAAACCAATACGCCGTCGAGTACGCGCAACGCACGGCATTGCCAAACGAGACCTACGCCGCCGGGGACGTCGCCACGCATCTCGACTCGATTCTCTCCGCCAACGATCCGTCGCGCACGACGCTGATTCTCGATCCGCCGGCCATCGGCATTTCCGCGCGGGTCGCGGATTCCATCCTCGCGTTGCCGCCGGCGGAACTCGTGTATGTCTCGTGCGATCCCGCCACGCTCGCGCGCGATCTCAAGACACTCTGCCGGAGCTATCGGCTCGATTCCGTGACCCCGCTTGACATGTTCCCGCAGACCGCCGAAATCGAAGTCGCCGCCCACCTGATGCTCACGACATGAAATACCGACGATTTCGGAAAAACTGAACTCAACATGTCCGTCCTCACTTGCGGCGGCATGCGCTACCAGCACAATTGGGACGACGTGGAGCCGACGGAGATTCCCGCCTACAGCCAGGACAACGTCGAACGCACCATTCATCGCGCGCTCGAACTCGGGATCAACCACATCGAAACGGCGCGTGGCTACGGCACCTCCGAGATGCAGCTCGGGCGCGTGCTGCCTTCGCTTCCACGGGACAAAATCATCGTGCAAACCAAGGTCAGCCCGGCCGCAAACCCGGACGATTTCTTGAAGACGTTCGACAAGTCGATGGATTACCTGGGGCTCGATCACGTGGACCTGCTCGGGCTTCACGGCATCAACAACGAGGAGATTCTGAACTGGTCGCTGCGCAAAGGCGGCTGCCTCGAAGCCGCGCATCGGCTGAGGGAGGAGGGGCGTGCGCGGTTCATCGGCTTTTCGACGCACGCGCCATGCGGCGCCATCCTGCGCGCCATCGAGAGCGGCGGGTTCGATTATGTGAACCTGCACTGGTATTTTGTGAACGATTTCAACTGGCCCGCCGTGCTCGCGGCGCGCGTCCGCGACATGGGCGTGTTCATCATCAGCCCGAACGACAAAGGCGGTAAGCTTTACGAGCCGCCGCCCAAGCTCGTCGAACTGTGCCGGCCGCTGTCGCCGATGATTTTCAACGACCTCTATTGCCTCGCCCGCCCCGAAATCCACACCCTCAGCATCGGCGTGTCGCGGCCTTCGGATTTCGACGAACACATCGCAGCGCTGGAGTTTTACGACCGGGCCGCTGAAGTCATCGCGCCCGTCGAAAAGCGTCTGCGCGACGAGATGACCGCCGTGCTTGGCGATGACTGGTGCCGCGGCTGGTGGAATGGAATTCCCGAATACACCGGGACGCCCGGCAACATCAACCTGCTGGAAATTCTGCGCCTCTGGTCATTCGCGAAATCGCTCGACATGGTCGAGTTCGGGAAAATGCGCTACAACCTTCTCGGCAACGCCGAGCATTGGTTCCCTGGAAAAAACGCGGCGCAGTTCGACGAGGCCGCAGTCAGGAGCGTGCTTTCTGCAAATCCGTTTGCCGACCGAATCCCCGCGATCCTGACCGAAGCGCATGAACTGCTCCTCGGCGAAGAGCAAAAGCGGCTGAGCCAGTCGGAGTAAACGCGGAAGTGGGAAGGCGGATCGCGGAACTGAGAAAGCAAGCCGCGGAATCCTGTCGGCGCTCTTTACTTCCGCATTCCGCGTTCCGCATTCCCACTTCCCTACACCATTCCCAGCTTCATCCGGCCCGCTTCGCTGATCATGCCCTGGTTCCAAGGCGGATCCCAGACCAGCTCGACCTCGGCTTCTTCAACGCCCGGAACGGTCATCAACCGGCCCTTTGCCTCGGCGCAGATTGTCGGGCCCATGCCGCAGCCGGGTGCGGTGAGCGTCATCTTCACATCGACGCGCGAACCTTCCACCCGGCAGTCATAGACGAGTCCGAGATCGACGATGTTGACCGGAATCTCGGGATCGTAGCACGTCTTCAACTGATCCCAAACCGCCTTCTCATCGATCGGACCGCTGTCGCCGGCTGGTTTCGGCGCAGCCGGCTGCGCGCGTTCGAGGCCGAGCGCGTCCGCATTCTCGTCGGAGATGCGAGCGAGCCCCTGATCGGTCGCGACCGTGTAGCCGCCTCCCAGCGACTGCGTGATGTGAACTCGTGTGCCGGCTGGAAGTATGAACTTCATTCCCGCCGGGATTTGGATCGCCTCGCAATCGCGAGTCAGCGTCTTTTCGGTGTGTTCGTGCATAGGTTGTTAATTTGGTTTCAAAACGATCTTCAGCTTCTTGTCCGGCGGAGCGCCAAACTGGTCGAACAAGCTCGGAGCCTGCGATGGCTTGGTAACAGGCGCGGTTGCTTGCTCCGGCGCGAGCGCGGAACGCAGCGCGCCTTCGACGAGTTGCGCACAGTGAATCTTCATCGGCGGCAGCGCCCCAAGTGGCGCGGAAAGTTCCTGACCCGACATCGACAGCGCCTCCGCGACCGTTTTTCCCGCGATCAACTCTGTCGCCACGCTCGCCACGGCAATCGCTGTCTCGCAGCCGAAAGTCTGGAACGTCGCCTTGTCGATGATCTTTTTTCCGTCCTGCTCCTTGAACTTCACCCACATCCGTAGCATGTCGCCGCAGTCGGCGCTGCCGACGGTGCCGACCGCATCGGCCCCTTCCATCTCGCCAAGGTTTTTCGGGTTCTTGATGGCGTCTTCGATTCGTTGCTGGAGATTTTCGCTCATAAAAAAGGGTTGAATCAGGAAAACAGGAACGCAGGAGGACGATGTCCTCGGAGGGACGAGTTCCACGAGTCCCAGACCCAAATGTTAAAGATTGGGACTCGTGGAACTCGTCCCTCCGAAATATGACCTTCCACTGAATTCCCAGGCTCCTGATTCGTTTTCATTCCAAACGATAGCGCGGAATGTTCGCATCGACTTCCACACTCCACGCGTCGATGCCGCCGCGCAGGCTCCTCGCGTTTTCAAATCCGTGTCCTGCAAAATACGCCGCCGCGTCCATGCTCTTCCTGCCTTCATGATCGACGAACACCACGAGGCCGGTGCGGTCCCATTTCATTAACATCTCCTGCATCAAATCCTGCGTGAACAGCACCGTGCACTCGATTCGGGCTGCATCAAATTCCTCGCGAGTCCGGATGTCCACGAGCCGAATGGATTGCGGCGAATCGCCTTTCAAAAGGTCAGCCAGCTCAGTCGGCGCGATCTGCATTTTGGCGTCCTCTTCGTGACTCGCCTGGATGTATTCAATCACGGCATCGACCGGCAGCCCTTCGTTGCGGGCGCAAACCTGGGCGAGCGTCTCCGTCGGCTGAAAACCGCAGCTTGCGCATCCGCCGATGTGGTATTTCCGGAACAAAGCCCGTTGCGCGCCGGGATAAATCTCGAGCAACTCGCGCATCGCGATGTCGGGCTGGATCGTCGTCAGGTTGGACATGGCCGGTAAAGTAGCACAATGCGCCAGTTGGCGAATGGAAGTTTTTTGGCTGCAATATTCACCGTGCGGCGCCGCCACCTCGATCCGTACGGCTTGCCCCGCGGGCACATAGCGGCTATTCGTCTGCCATGCCGATCTCGCTGGAAGACAATTTTGCGGATGTCCTCGGGAAAGCGCAGCGCGGACTGAGGCTGTCCGACAGCGCGCTCGCCTCGGAGGCGGGCGTTTCCGTGTCGCAATTGCAGGGCGTTTGCGCGGGCAACTTCGAGCACGCGGTCGTGCGAAAGATCGCGCCGGTGCTCGGGCTCAACGCCGATGCGCTCGTCGATCTTGCGCGGCAGGCATGGTGCCCGGAGCCGGTGGAACTCGACGGGCTCAAACAATTCACCACGCCCTTCGGCGACATCACGGTGAACGCTTATCTCGTCTGGTCGGGAAATCACGCGGCGGCCTTCGACAGCGGCGCGGATTGCAGCGGGATGCTCGATTTCCTGGAAAACAAAAAGCTCAAGCTCGACTCGATCTTTCTCACGCACACGCACGGCGATCATGTTTTCGATCTGGACCGCCTGGTTGCGCGCACGGCGGCGACGGCCTTTGTGTGCAGGCGCGAACGGATCGAAGGCGCGCATCCGTTCGACGAAGGCCGGCGCTTCGAAGTCGGCAAGTTGCGGATCGAGACGCGGCTGACCTCGGGGCATTCGGCGGGCGGGATCACGTATGTCGTGACCGGCCTCGCGCGTCCGGTGGCGATCGCGGGCGACTCGATTTTTGCGGGCTCGATGGGCGGCGGGATGGTTTCCTACGCGGATGCGCTGCGGAACAACCGGGAGAAGATTCTCACGCTGCCAAACCACACGATCATCTGCCCCGGCCACGGCCCGATGACGACGGTGGGCGAGGAGAAGAAACACAACCCGTTCTTTGCGTCATGAGCAGGTTTGGAGGAACTGCTTTCGCATTGCTGACTCTCGCCGCCGCAAGTGCCGGTGCCGGGGAGGCGTCGTTTGTCATGCAGACGCGCGAAACTCCGCTCGCCCGGAATGCGCCGGTCCGGCAGCCGATCCTCGAGGGTGAAAACTACCGGTTCGAACTGTCCATCGACCCGACCCGTCACCGATGGACATCGAGCGAGAAGATCGACCGGCAGACGCTCGATCAGCGGCTGATGCTCGTGTATCGCTTCGACCTCACCGAGTCGCTGAAGTTCGGCTACGAGACAGGCGCGGGATTCACGCGCAACGATATTTTTCTCTTCGACGAAACCGAGCCGCTCATGAGCGTGTCGGCGGCGTTCTCGCAAAAGGCGAATCTCGCCGTGCAATCGAGCGAGGCCTTTCGAGCGAACAGCTTTGTCCAGGCCCAGCGCCGGTTCGTGGATGAGCAGGAGGGATTCGAGGACAGCACGACTTACGGCGCCGAGGTGCTGCTGAAGCCGTTTTTCGCGACAACGGTGCGCGGACAGGCGAGCTACGCGGAGAAAGTCGGGTTCGACGAGACGCTCATTTTTCAAAACATCTACGGCGTCTCGCTCGAACAGAAAATTCCGGCAACGCCGTTCACGTTGCGGGCCGCGCAATCGTTCGTGGACGAGGAGCGCCAGTTTCTGCCGGAGCAGGACAAGACGACGTGGAGATCCGAAGCCTCGCTCTTGTGGGAGATCTTGCCGAAAACGATCTGGTCGGCGGGCTTTCAGTTTCAGGACGCGCAGTTTGTTTCTTCCGGACTGAGCGACGAGACGCAGGTTTGTTTCACGCAGTTCGACGTGCCGGCGACTTCGCTGCTGACCTGGAGCGTGCGCGCGGCACGCGAGAGGCACGACTTCTCCAGCGCGGCGCAGACTTCCGATCCGAACCTCTCGCTCGGGCTTGGCGTAAAACTGAAAGTGGCCGACACGCTCGAAGCTTCCTTCGGTTTGAAATACCGCTTCCAGCCGGATTCCCAAACCACCGCTCCGGCGGACAACGCCAGCTTTTCCCTGTCCGCGACCGGCTTTTTTTAGGGCCGAATGACCAAGCCCGAATGTTTCGCGTTCACGCCTTGCGTTCTTCCGTAAATCGGATTTCGTCCTTCGTCGTTCAAATGAAACTGCTTCTCTCCCTATTCGCCGCTCTGCTCGCCGCCTTTTGCGTCGGCCAGGCCGGGGAGTTGAAGGAGCCTGCCAAAAAAGACGCGAACGAACAGGCGATCGCCGACGCCAACATGGTGCTGGAGTTTAACCCGAAGGACGCCGCCGCGTATGTGAGCCGCGGCGACGGTTACACCCGGCAGGCGAAATTCGAACTGGCGCTTGCCGACTACAACAAGGCACTCGAACTCGACCCGAAGAACAGCGGAGCCTACGTTGCTCGCGGCATCGTGTTTGCCTCCCGGAAGGACGAGGACAAGGCGATCGAGGATTTCTCGAAGGCGATCGAGTTGAACCCCGTGGATGGGCTTGCCCACTACAACCGCGCCATCGCCTACGCGAACAAAGGCGACGACGTGAAGGCGATTTCGGATTTCACACGGGCGCTTTCGATCGATCCTTCCGACGCCGGGGCCTGCTACCATCGCGGACTGACTTACCAGCGGACGGGGAAGTTTGGGCGGGCCATCGCCGATTTCACGAAAGCGACCGAACTGCAGCCCCGGAACGCTTCCGCCTATTACCATCGCGGGCTGGTTTATTTTCACGAATCGAGAACCGACGACGCGATTGGCGATTTCACGAAGGCGATCGAAATCGTTCCGACCCAGTCGATGGTTTATTACAACCGGGCGATCGCTTTTGCGAAAAAAGGCGACGACGCCCGCGCCATCGCCGACTACACCAAGGCGCTCGAGCTGAACCCGAACGACGCCGACTCGTATTTCAACCGGGCCAATGCGCACCGCCGGAATGGGAACAAAGAAGCGGCGATTGCGGACTACGAGTCGTTTCTCACTTATGCGCCGCTGAGCTACGCGGCTTATTTCGATCAGGCGAAGAAACGGATCGAGGAATTGAAGAAGCAAGGCAGCACCACCCCCGAGTGAGCAAGTGCCCGCACGACGGCAAAGAACGTGCTAATCTATCCAGCATGAAGCTTAAGATCGCCCACTATTGGATTGCACTCGTCGCGATCCCGGCCCTGCTTACGGGCTGTGCGAGTTGGAAATTTACGCACGTGCCCCCGGGCCAGTCGGTCGAAGTCGCTCTGGCGAAAAGGGCGGTGCCAGTCGAGCAAGCAGCCACGAAGATTCCCACGCTGAACGCAGAACCCGCAGCCGAACCGACTCACACGACGGCAAACATGGACGGGGTCGCTACCGTCTCGGATTATTTCACGCTGGGTTGTCTCTTCATGGAGCAGGGCAACTATGCCGATGCGACCGGGGCTTTCGAAGATGCGCTGAAACTTGACCCGGGCTATTCGGAGGCGTGGAACAAGCTGGCAATTTGCTACCAGAATTCCGGCCAGCAGGAAAAAGCGATCGAGACTTTCCGGAAATCCAAGGCGCTGAGCGCGCGCTGATTCATTTCGGAAGGCGGCTAATTCCGCACAAGCTTCACCCGCAGGAACCGGGCGCTTCCAGCGCTCACCGGTTGCGAGTCCTCCACGGTGACGGTCTTGATCGTGCCGCCGCCGGATTCCACCACGGAATGCGCGCCTGTGCCGTTCGTCGCCGCGCCCGCCGTGCTGCTTGCGATCGGTGTCCACGTCACAAGATCGGCCGACGCCTCCACGGTGTAGGTAAGATCGGTGTTCGCCGTATTCCGCGTGAACTGAATCTCGAGATAACCGCCTGGATTGAGCCGGGCGATTGGCAGCCCGGAGCGACTCGGCGTCCACGGATCGAGTGAGAATGCATACTCCACCAAGTTGCTCAATCCATCGCCATCCGGGTCGGCGGTGTCCGCAGCGTTGCCTGAATTCGCAGTCGTGCCGAAGTGCGCAAGCCGCCAGTTCTCCAGCGGATAAAGCGCCAAACCGCTCACGACAAAGGCGTAGTCGTTTTCATCGGCGTCGTTTGTCGTGAAATGGACCGTGCCGGAAGCCGGGCCGCCGACCGTCGGCGCGAAAGTCACAACGAACGCAGTGGTGCCTGATGCCGCCACGGATGCCGCCGGCTGTGTGGTTATTGAAAAACCACTGCCACTGACCGAGACGGTGCCAGGCGTGAGTGGATGGGCTCCGCTGTTGCGGATCATAAATGTTCGCGCGACCGGGCTGCCTGCAACGGTGGCCGAACCGAAGTCCGTGCCGTCGATCACCGCCGGGCTGGCGTCGCCGGAGGCAATGGTGAGTCCGTTTCCAAGCACCTCGACTTCAGGCCCGGAAACCGTCAACTGCACCGGCACTGAGGAGCGCGCCTGGTTCACGTCATCCGAATCCAAGTTCAGCAGAGCAAAGTAATGCCCCGGCGACAGCCCGGCGCTGTTGAGTGTGGCGTTCACATTTTGCGAATCGCTTGGTGACACAGTCCCGGTACTCACACTTGAACCCAGCCAGGAATAAAATCCCGGTGGCGTAATGCGCACCGCCATTTGCGACTGGGCATAATTGCTATTGAATGCCACCTGCAATCCCTTCGCACGCGTCCCGTCCTGAATGCCAACAGAATAGTCCGTGATGGTGGAGGGGACTTGTTTGTATTGGATGATGATTTCGCCGGACTGCCGCAGCACGATCTCAAAGGTCACACGCTCGGTCAGTCGGCCGAAACGCGGAATGTTCTCGAACTGGATGACGAAAAGATCGCCGATCCGTTGCGTGTAGATGTGGCTGGAACTGTCGAGGAGGAAATCGTTCCAGAACGCGGCGATGATGTTTCCCGGCGCTTCAGCAGTCGGTAGGCTGAGGCCGGCGTAGAGCGGAACGGCGCCGCTGAACGTGATGAACCCGTTTGTGCAGACACTCAGCGACGTGAAGTTGTTGCCATAAAACGGGAAGCTGAACCCGATCGGGATCACTCCGCTCATGGCATCGTCGGCGTTGCCGAATCCTGTAACGACCGAGCCTGTTGCGCCGATCTCGATCCATGCGTAGCCGGGACCGCCGAATGAATTGGAATCGCGGAAACTGTATTCGGTTTGCGAGGTGCCGATTGTGTAGTGAAGCGCACCCCCACCGCTGTTGCCAATCGTCACGGGCGATGTGGTCGAAGTGTTCGGTGCCAGCGTGTTGGTGATGGATGCGGGAGAAACCACGATCTCAGGCGTCGGCGAAAGCCCGGTGCCGACGATCGCGAACTGATACGAACCTTCGTCGGGATCGTCACTGGCAATGCTCACCGTCGCCGTGCCTGTGCCGACGGCCGTTGGGGCGAAGACGATCTGGAAACTGGCACTGCCGGAACCAGCGATCGAGTTTGCCGGCTGGGCCGCCACGCTGAAATCCGCAGCTCCGGACCCGCTGATTTGCACCACGGGCGTCCCTGTCAGATTCAGTGTGTCCGTTCCGTCGTTCGAGATGGTGAATGTCCGCGTCACTGTTTGGACGGTTGCTTCCGCTGCGCCGAAATCGGTGCCATTCGGGACAGAAGCCAGCGTGTCTCCGCTTGCTATCGCATGGCCATTCCCCGTGACCTGGATCTCGCGACACACCGGTCCGGTGAAGCTGCCGTTTCCAAACACCCCCTGGCTGTTGTTGAGATAAGTTCCGCCGGCGCTTGTCTCCAGTTTCACGGCGCGCACCTGGTAGGTGTAGCTTTGCCCCGGAGTTCCTGTGCGATCGACAAAACTCGTTCCCGTCACCAGCGCGCTGCCAATCCTCTCGAACGGGCCCTCTGCCGTGGTCGAACGCAGCACGGAATAACCTTCGATGTTGCTGTCCCCGGAGGCAGTCCACGTCAGGGAGGGTGTTCCCGAACTCGAATCCGCCACGAGATCTTTAATCGGCAGGACGGGATGCAGCCGCAGCGTCGGATCGCCCATCAGCGCGATATGCACGCCGCGTCCGGCGTAGTTGATGACGTAGCCGCCCGATGAAAAGCCGGCGTTGTTTTGCGTCGTCCGCGCGCCGTAACCCACCGTTTCGCCGAGCGCCATCTGGTACAGATGCCAGTGCGGACGTCCCGCCCAGACGCTGACCAGGCCGAGAGAATTGACCAGGCCGAGAGAATCCGTCCCCCCGGCCAGAGGCGCACGGAGGAAGCTGTCGGACACATCCCAATCGCCAAAGTAACTTCCCAGGAGCATGTTGAAAACCGCCAGATTGCGGGTCGCCCCGTAATCGCCCGTGGAGCCGACTCCACCGGCCGAGGTGTAACTTCCAGGGCCACATCCATACGCCCACAGATAGCTCTCGTTCTGCAAAGTTCCGAACCAACTTTGCTGCGCAACCACGCTTCCCGGCGAGGAACCGAAGAACGAGGTAAAGTTGCGCCAGCCGCTCGCCGCGAACGCCTCGCTGTTGAAATAGCCAAAGTTATCGTCGATCAGACCACGGCGGACCACATTCGAATAGGCTCCGGATTTGTGGCGAAACGCATGGTCGCGATCAAAATACTGCCGCAGCAGTTCAAGTTCGCTCGCGCCTGCCGAGGCGGAGGGCATGTTTGCCAGATCAATGCGGCCCACCTCCAGATCGACGTCGTCCGGTAGTTCGCTTTGATCGAACTTTCCGTCTCCCGGAATGTTTCGATTCTCCGGACGCGATGCCCCGGCATCGTTGACGGACGAATCGGTCCAGGTTCCGTCCATGTCCCCGTAATAGGCATCGGCCGGCCAGGCACCGCGATGATCGGGATGGCCGTCCGGATTCAGGTCGCCGGAATACGGCACCGGCACATGCCCGACCAGGATCAAACTCCGCGTGTTTGCCGGATCGGCATTGTAAAGCGTCTGGATGGTTCCGCTCGTCGCCGCCACAGTTCCGGCGCGCGGCACATCCCGCCGCACCACCGTCCAGCCGTCGCCAACAAGATCGCTGGTGAAACGTGTCAGCTCCGCTGCCAATCCCGGAGCCATCGTGTCATCGACAAGCAGGATCGCCCGGCCGCGCGTCGTCACAAGCGGGATGCGAATTCCGGCATTCACATAGCCCGATGCGGAGCCTGGGTGCGTCGTGTCAAAAATCCGAAGCACGAAATATTCATAGGACACTCCGACTGAAACCGCGGAATCGACATAACTCGTCGCGCTCTTCGAGAGCGTGGCGAGTTCGGTCCACTGCGGGCCGCCCTTCGACTTGCGAAGGACTTTTTGGAGCGTGACCGGATAGCTTGTTGGCAGCCAGCTCAGTGCGATCTGCGCGGGCGATTCCTGCACCACGGCGCTTACCTCGACCACAGTATCGCGCGCACTTTGCGCCGAGGCGAAACCGCCTGCGAAAAGCACCAGCAAAACAATGACAGAGCGTAGCCGCCTCATCCGCTTATGGTCGCCGAGTGATTCAATGCCGTCAAACGCACGGGAGGCGTCAAGGAGCGGCGCGCTTCCAGCCGCCGGCCCAAACCGCCGCGCTAAACGCCATGCCAAAGGTTCCCTGCCACGATGCTATTTGCGCTGCGCGGCTGGTATTGTGGTCGGCGGCTGGAAGCGCGTCGCTCCTCGACGCGCCAGCCGCAGACGGCACCACTTTCAATCACACTCCGTTTTCTGGAAGCCTCATCATGACAGGGTTTGGATTTTACAAGCCCCTTCACGCATACAGCGCGTCGATCATCCGCCGCGATTTTTCGTTGGGCAGGACGCCGGGTTCCATTCCCCAAATCAAGAACTCCGCTACCAAGCATTCAACTCGGAAACGAGCCCCCCACCGCGCGGACAGCCGGGCGAAGCGAGACAGCACAATGGGCGCGCGATTTCGGACAAAAATGGTAAAGCAAACCTCGTTGCATTGGCCCCGGGTTGTGTGGCAGACTCGTTGCCTACAAGGATTATGGATTACACTGAACAGTGTTGCGGGGTCTGGGGCCGTGCGGCTCAGATTGCGGAGCTTTATTCACGAGCGCAGGAGGGTTGCACGAGGCGCCTGCCAGATTTTTGGAGACATACGATGAAAACGACGTTGTTGGCGGTGGCGGTTCTGGCGCTTGGGGGTGTTTGGCCGGCATTGGCCGTGGATCCGCAGGTGACCAATGTGAGCGCGCATCAGGATTTCTTTTCGCGGCAGGTAACGATCAGCTACGACCTGAGCGATGCGGACAGTTCGACGGTTCGGATTGGGGTGGAGATTTCCGCCGATGACGGGGCGAGTTGGAGCGTGCCGGCTGCGTCGCTGGCGGGCACCGGGGTTGGAGAAGCGGTCAAGCCCGGCAATGGGCGTGTGATTACGTGGAATGCCCCGGCGGATTGGCCTGGGAAAGTTTCGGCCAACATGCGCTTTCGCATCACGGCCAGCGACGATCCGCCCGCGCCCACCGGCATGGCAGTGATCCCGGCGGGGAGTTTTTCGATGGGGAACGTGCTTTCGGCGACGGGGGATGGGTGGTCCAGCGAGTTACCTGTGCATACGGTTTATGTGAGTGCGTTTTACATGGATCGGTATGAGGTGACGAAGGCGTTGTGGGATGAAGTGCGGGCGTATGGGTTGACGCATGGCTACACGGATTTGCCTGCGGGGGGCGGGAAGGCGTCGAGCCATCCGGTTCGCATCACCTGGTATTCGATGGTGAAGTGGTGCAATGCGCGGAGCCAGAGGGACAACCTGGTGCCGGTGTATTACACGAACGACGCGCAGACGGTTTTGTATCAGACCGGGAATGTGAACGTGACCAATGTGCAGGTGAAGTGGGCAGCGAACGGCTATCGATTGCCGACGGAGGCGGAGTGGGAGAAGGCTGCGCGGGGCGGGTTGAGCGGGAGGCGGTTTCCGTGGGGAGATGCGGACACGATCACGCACAGTCGTGCGAACTATAACAGTTCGACGAGCTACAGCTACGATGTGAGTCCGACGCGCGGATATCATCCGACGTATAACGATGGAGTTTCTCCCTACACGAGTCCGGTGGGTGCATTTGCACCGAACGGATACGGGCTCTACGACATGGCGGGGAATGTTTGGGAGTGGTGCTGGGATTGGTATGGCGCTTATGGCAGTGCTTCGCAGACCGACCCGCAGGGGCCTTCATTCGGCTCCGGCCGTGTCGCTCGGGGCGGCGGTTGGAGCGGCGACGCGTTCGGCTGCCGGGCCGCGCCCCGCAACTTCGGCAGCCCGACGCGCTCGAACGACTACTTCGGCTTCCGCTGTGCCCGAGGTCGTCCCTAACAGCAAGCAAGGATGCAGCATGAACGAGCGGAGCGAGAGAATGCAGGGTGGAGGGGCCGCGAGCGGTGGAGCCGCTCTCGCGCGGAGCGCGAAGGCCGGAGCGGGGTCAAGGGGCGTTAGCCCCTGGCGAAATTTTTTGAAAAAATGCGATGCAACTGAAGATGTTTTCCATACCGGCGCTCGACCCCGGCGAAGGGGCCGACGAGATGAACCGCTTTTCGCGCGGCCCCCGCGCTTTGGACTGCGGCGGCTTGACGCCGCTTTGCGGTGGAGCGGGCTTGCCCGCGCGGCGGGGGACGCACAGCGCCCGCCCGCAGAACACCCCGTCCACGGAGACAAGTCTCCTCCTGCCGCAAAGCGCGGACAAGTCCGCGCACTCCAAAGCGCTGCGCGCGAAAACCAAAGCGGCGCTCGCAAGCATTTCGGCGAAGCCTTTGGAGTGCGGCGACTTGTCGCCGCTTTGCGGAGGAGCGGACTTGTCCGCGCGGAGGGGGAGCGCAGCGTCCACCCGCAGAACACCCCGTCCACGGAGACAAGTCTCCTCCTGCCGCAAAGCGAGGACAAGTCCGCGCACTCCAAAGCAGGCTGCGCCTGCGAAAATGAATATGCGTAAGGAAAGATCAGAAGTCGTCGGAAACGCGGATGCGGTCGAGTTTGAAGGAGCAGACCGATTTTACGAAGGCAGCGCTGGCGTTTGTCTCGAACCACCTTGCCGAACACCACGCATAATCCCGCGCCACGGGAACGACACCGTGATGGACCGGGTTGTGATGGACGTAGTGAAGCCGGGCGAGCCACGATTTTTCAAAGGTCAGCTCGGTATCCCAGAACTGATACATGACGCGCCGTCCGGGTGCGGCATCGCGGGCATTCAACTCGCGCCCGATGGCGGCGTGAAGTCTGGTGATCCAGCGGCGATGGGAAAGAGTCGCATGCTCGAAGCTGGCGACGAGGTGGTAATGGTTGCTGAGAACCGCCCACGCTTGAAGCGCGATCCCGGCTTCGGTGGCGTGCTGGAAGATGAGCCCGAGCACGAGATCGAGCCGGTCCGGGGTGTCGAAGAGCGGCTCCTTGTGAAAAGTGCCTGCGGTGAGCATGTAAACGCCGCGCGGGGTAAAGTGGTGAGCTGGAGCGTGCGGCCAGGAATGTGGCATAGCGTTAAAGAGTATGGAGTTGTCCCAGCACCCCGCAATCATTTTGGCGAAGCCTTTGGAGTGCGGCGGCTTGACGCCGCTTTGCGGTGGAGCGGGCTTGCCCGCGCGGCGGGGGACGCACAGCGCCCACCCGCAGAACACCCCGTCCACGGAGACAAGTCTCCTCCTGCCGCAAAGCGCGGACAAGTCCGCGCACTCCAAAGCGCTGCGCGCGAAAAGCTCCGGGCGGGCGGAACCCAGTGACTTTATATGAAATCAACACCTCGCACTTTTTTTACACCGGCCCGTGTTCGGCTTCGCATGGCCGGGAATCCATTCCTCGCCGCGGGCTTGCTGCGGGTGCTGTGGCTCGTGCTGCTCGCGGCTCCGGGCGTGTTTGCGGGGAGCGGCCAGGGGACATCGGGGAAGAAGATCACCGTCGATACCCGGACGTTCTTAACCGCCGGGATCAGCATTACCTTTCACCGGCTCAATGCGGATGCCCTGCTCAACACGGGTTCAGACGCCGGGATCGACGAGCCGCTGTCCGTGCTTACGACAGACCCGTCGGTGCTGGCCCGTCAGCCGGGGTTGACCGCCGCAACTTTTGGCGGCGACCGCGGGTTGATCGCCGATGGGGTGACGCCGCTGCTGGTGAAGATTTCCGCGAGCGGTTCGCTGGCGGCTGAAGGCGAGACGTTCGAGTTGAAGGTCGATTCTGGCTTGGGCTTCGAGGGCACGTTCCCCATCCGCATGGTGGATGATCTGGCGTCCCGACCCAAGCTCACTTTCAAGCTCTATCCGACCCAGAGGACCGCGTATGCGGTGATCGGCCCGGTGGAGGCGAGCCAGATCAAGGCGAACGCATCGGATGGAAGATGCCGGCTCAGGCTGACGGTTCAGAAAGTGAACGGGTGGTGGCCGGAACCGGGAAGCGAGCGGTTTGCGATCGCGAAACCGCCGATTTTGCTGGTGCATGGCTACAACGCCAACGCGGAGACATGGAGCATTGGGTTTCTCCACACGCTGGATTCGGATCGCGGCAGCGATCTCGTGGTGCCGATCGATTACGGAGTCGATTACAGCGCACAGGACAAAACCCATCAAAACACTTTTGGCTCCCTGACGGAACTGCTGCCGATCCTCGAAGACTCGTTGGACGATGCGGTGAACGGCTTGAAGTCGAGCTGGGCATTCACGCGATACGATGCGGTGGGGCACAGCCAGGGCGGTCTGCTGCTTCGGCTCTTGTGCTCAACCAACGGCCAAGGCTTTGAAGATTTTTGCAACAGCGGGAACTTCTTCCGGGGCCGGTTCCGGCGCGTGGTGACAATCGGCTCTCCGCATGCCGGATCGACGATTGCTCAACTTGCAATCCTGATGAGAGACAAGGGTATAGGGTTGCCGAGCGACTTGGCGAACAGCGACTTACTCAAGCGGCTCCTGCAGCCGAAGTTCAAGATAGATAATTCCGTGGGAAGTGTGCAATGGGTGAGCCGGCAGTTTAACTGCGATGACCATGCGCGCATCCATCTGATGGGCGCGACGATCATGGACAGTGGCGCCTCGTGGCATCTTTACAGTTTGCTTGGTCTTGATAACGACAATGCCTTTGATGGGAAGTTGTGGAGGGACTGGATTGTCCCGCTTGGGTCTGACGGGGTGGTCGATTTGCGTTGTCAGGGTGCGTACGAGAGCAATGCATGCCCGCCGAACAGTTCCTATGCCGGCGCTGACCGACTGATAGCGCATGCCTCCGACAATGTGCCGATTTTCAAAATCTTCGGCACAAACGAAACGGAAACGGGTTCGAGTTTTGTGGCGGCGCGTGTGATCCAGTTGCTGGACGGCCCGGAGGGCGTATTCGGGAAAGTGGATGTGCCTGAATCGTTGTTTCAGGAGATGAACAGCACGGCGAACGCGATAGAGCATATTACCGACGCAATGCTTGAGGCAGAAAGGCCGATGAGAGAGAACGAAGATCAGGTTTACCAGACAACCCCGATGGTGTTGCCGCAGGCATTCGGCTCGGCTGCGAAGACACCGGCAGCCGCAGTGGCGAGCCAGGCCCTGAGCTGCACGCTCAATCCTCCTGCGAATGAATTTCCCAACGGGCCTGTAACATGGACCGCCAGCGTTTACGGGCCAGGCGGCATAACGACGGATGGGCTGACATTGCAGACATCCGGCACGTACGGGGAACAACTTATCCTGACGGTTTCTGGATCGGCCCTGGGTCAGGTGGTTTTAAGTGTGAGTTTCCCTTCCACGAGCGGCAAGACAGTGGTTGGCAGACCGGGTGTGGTGCTGTCGATCCCGCCCGGAAATACGATGACCGGCATCGAGTTGAACCCGGCGAGCGTGTCGATGCGTTACGGCGCGGAGATGCCAATCGAACTGTGGGCCGTGTATGACGGTGCGACGCGGAGCCGGGTTTTTTCGGATACGAGCAACACGACGTTCGCAAGCTCGAATGCAGCGGTGGCAACGGTCGATGCCGAAGGGCGGCTGAAACTGGTTGCGCCGGGGAGCGCGACAGTGACCGCCACCTACCAGGGCACATGGATTGCGAACCTGCCCGTGGCTTCACTCGCCAACCCGCCCGCGATCACGTCGCCGGATTCCGCCGGCGGGCAGCTTGGACAGCCGATGCAATACCAGATTGCCGCGAATGGAACGGTGAGCGGCTACGGCGCCGGGAACCTGCCGGACGGACTGGGTCTGAATGTCGCCACGGGGCTGATTTCCGGAACGTCAACGGTCGCGGGCCGGTTTGCTGTCGAGGTGAGCGCCACCGGGCCGGACGGCACGGGGCGCAAGGTTGTTGAGTTTGCGATTGCCGGCCCCGCCGGACCGCCAACCGGCATCGGACTCGATGCGGAATCGGTCGCGAACGGTGCTCCGGTGGGGGCCGTGGTCGGCCGGCTTTCGACCGCCGATCCGAATCCCCTCGACACGTTTGTTTACACCCTGGTCTCAGGCACCGGCGCGACCGACAACGGCACGGTGGCAATCAACGGGGACAAACTGGTTGTCACGGTTCCGCCGAACATGGCGGCGGACGCCACGTTGAACGTGCGGGTGCGCAGCACGGACGCGCAAGGAGGCTGGGTCGAGCGGGCGTTTGCGCTCCCGGTGGTCGGTCCACCGCAGATCGTGGAAGCGCCTTCCGGGGCGGATGTATTCGAGGGCGCGGCGGTCGAACTGAAAGCCGTCGGAGTTGGCAAGGAACCTCTCGTTTACCAGTGGCGAATTAACGGCGCCGATATTCCGGGCGCGACGGGCCGGTTTTACACGATCTATTGGGCGACGGTCGATGACGCGGGCGCGTACAGCGTGGTCGTGAGCAACGAACAAGGACAGGCGGTAAGCAGCGACGCGACCGTGACGGTTCGGACAATGAGCTATGATGCCTGGGTGTCACAGCAGTCCCCCCAGGCGGGCCGGCCAATCTATGCGGACGAGGACTACAACGGTGACGGGATCATCAACCTGTTCGACTTCGCGTTCTCCGGGGTGCTTGGCGACAACGAGGCGCGTGCGCATCAACCGGTGCTCATGCGCGATGGGAACGGGTTTTACTATTCGTGGCGCGAGCCGTGGGGTCCGCGACCGGTTTACGTGCTGTTGGGCTCTCAAGATCTGCAAAGCTGGCAGGAGTACGTCCCGCCCGTTGGCGAGATTTCGCGCATCGATCGCGGCACTTACGAGGAGATTCAGGTCCGTGCGCCGCAAGGCGATCCGCCGGGCACACTGACGAAATGGTTCTTCAGGCTGGAGATCAGCTTGCCGAGCGGTAACTGACCCACATCGCGATGTTTGCAGGGGAGCCGTTCAAGTTGCACCCGTTGACAGCCACCCCTGGGCATGTCGCTCAAGGACGAAGAAAGCCGTCAACCTGTCCGCCGTCGCTCTTACGCATACAGCGCGTCAATCATGCGGCGCGATTTTTCATTCGGAAGGACGCCGGGTTCCATCTGGTTCATCACGTAGGCGAACGCGACACGATTTTCCGGATCGGCAAAGGCGACGCTGCCTCCCGCGCCGGGCTGTCCGAAGGATCGAGGCGACGGGCCGAACATCGGGAGCGGTTTTTCCCCGGCGGAGCAGGGGGCGTTCTGCATGAATCCGGCGGAGAAAGCGGTGTTCATTTGCAGCACTTTATCGGGACCGCTGGCGAGCGGCGTGGCCATCCAGCCGATGGCCTTTGGAGAAAAAAGCCGCCGGTCATCGAGTTCGCCACGGTTTGCGAGCATGGCGTAAAATTTCCCCAGGGACGAGGCGGTGCTGATCCCGCCGAAGCCGGCGAAGGAACCGGTGCGCGCTTCGGGCGTGTTCATGGATGAAGCGCTGTGCAGGCCGCGCGGCGAGGCGAAGGCGCGATTGGTCAGCGAAGCGGGATCGTTGAACGCGGCGAGAAAAGCATCCTCGTCGGGAGCCGTGCGCGAGGCGTGCATGGGCGACACCGCATCGAGCCGGCTCTCCGGCATGCCGATCCACGTTTCGAGACGCAACGGCTTCGCGAATGTCTGCCGGAAGTATTCTCCGAGCGGAATGCCGCTCAGCCGGCGCACGATTTCGTCGAGCAAAAATCCGAATGTGCGCGGATGATAGCCGTGACCGCTGCCGGGCGGCCATGCGGGTGCCTGATGGGCGAGGGCGTCAATCACCGCGTCGTAGTCGAACACCGAGACGTCGTGCGCGAGCGCCGCGAGCCCCGCCTGGTGCGAGAGAACATGGCCGATGGTGATCGCTTCTTTTCCGTTGCTTGCGAACTCCGGCCAGCAATCTGCGACGCGCGCATCGAGCGTCAGCCCGCGCTTTTCCAGGCAATGCAGCACGCATGCGGCGGCAAGCCCCTTGGTCGCCGACCAGACCAGCACCGGCGTCGGGGCCGTCCACGCCCTGGACTTTTGACGATCGCAAAAGCCACCGGCGAGCGACAGCACCTCGCGTCCGTTTTTCCAGATCGAAACCGATGCGCCGAGTTCGCCCCGGTCTGAAAAGTTCTCCGCGAATATATCCGGGATTTGCTCGATCACTATTCGGGCGGGCGGGGTTCGTTGCCGGGGTGTTTCGGGGTGCGGCGCGTGTATCGGAAATAGAGATTCCGCAGATAGATCGGGAGCGGGAGCAGGTTCTGGATCACGCCCACCGAGTCGCGCTTGTAGATGAAATAGCTCAGCGTGAGAATGCTGCCGAGCGCGCTGCATTCCCAGAAGCCGAACGGAATCACGCTTTTCTTCGCCTTCTCGGAGGCAACCCATTGGATGATGAAACGCGCGCCGAAGATTGCCGCGCCGCACCAGCCGACAATTTTCCACGGGTAAACAGTGAGCCCCGCAATTTGCGAGGCAGCCAGGAAGTCGAAAAATTTCATGGCGGCTTTATATGCGCCGCCCCGGATTCGACCAAGCGCTTAGTTTGCCGAAGCCCCCTCACGGAGACTCGTAAAGAGCGAGATGAAGGCAAGAGCGTCCGCTTTTTCCGAAAGCGCATTATCGCGTTCTGCCTTGGCGATCGCGAGCTGCCGATGCATCTGTTCGAGGCAGCTCTTCAAACGCGCCTGAGCCAGATCGCGCTGCTGGACGGCAAGGTCGCGCTGGCGTCTGACATCTTCGGGCTGTTCCAGCGGCCTCTTCGCATGCATCTGCGGAGGCGGGCTGGTTGCCGGTGCGGCCTTGCTGTTTGCGAAAACTGTGATCGGTGGTTTGAGCGGGAGCCGGGTTGCTTCAGACGGAACGTCAATGGGTTCCTGCGCTTTTGCATCGCTGGCGCCAGCAGGTTTGATCCGTCGCACGACTTCGGCCAGCTTCTGCCACGGAAAATAAACCTCCGCCGTCTGAAAACCCTCGGTGTCGTCGCGGAAGATGTCCGGGCACACCTCCGCGATCCGGGAAAGCGGCACCTTGGTTTTCCGGCTGGTGATCATCGAACCAACTTCGCTGATCTTGAAGCGGACCTCGCGGGTGCCATCGTGCTCGCCGTGTTTCAAAAATCGCACGGCGATTCGCGGAAGAAAATCGCCCAGTGTCAGCGCGATCTCATCCGTGGCTTCGCTCGGTTTTGGCCCGGCCAGCTCCAAGGGTTTCACGGCGTTCAAGATTTCAGGCCCGATCTCGTGCGTTTTATCCGCCGGATGTTCTGCCTGGGCGCGTATTCGAAACCGGATGTTCGAGTTCAGTTCCATCGGTTGCAAACAGTCGCAGCTTTCATGCCGGGCGGCGAAAGGAGCCGGAGCCGGAACTTTTCCGGCAAGTCGGCAGGGCGGATTTAGAAAACCTTTGCATCGCGGAAAATTAACCGAAATAAACTGGCCATCCAATGCAATCAAGCCCCACTCATTCCAGTCCCTGCGAGGTCGCCATAACGGCGATGGGGATTGTTAGTCCGCTTGGGTTCCATGCAGCGGATACCCTGTCATCGCTGCGAGCCGGGCGGGATTGCATCAGGCCTGTCACGCAGTTCGACGTGGGCAAATGCCGGGCCAAAACTGCGGGGCAGGTGGGGGATGGCAGATGGCAGATGGCAGATGGCAGATTGGGAAGGCGCAAGGCCGCCCGGTTGCATCGAGCCAGTCATATCATGATCGCCGCGATGGAGGAGTTGCGGGGGATGGACCGCGATTTCGAGCCGGAGATCGCGATCATCGGCACGACGAGTGGCGGGATGACGTTCGGCGAGTCGTTCTTCCGCTCACTCCTGGAACGGCGCGATCGCAGAAGCCGGGCGGCATGGCTTGCGAATTACTCCCCGCAAAAGCCGGTGCTCGACGCGCTGGAGACCGCCGGATTTTCCATTCCGTCCCAAATCATCGCCAACGCATGCGCGTCGGGAACCAACGCCATCGGCCACGCTTTCTCGCTCGTGCGAAGTGGAAAATACAAACGCGTGCTCTGCGGCGGATACGATGCGATTTCCGAACTGGTCTTCGTCGGGTTCGATTCGCTTCAGGCGGCCACTCCGGAGAAGTGCAGGCCGTTCGACAAGGACCGCACCGGACTTGTGCTCGGAGAAGGGGCGGCGCTTCTCGCGCTGGAAGCTTTTGACGATGCGGTGGCGCGGGGCGCGCGGATTCTCGGAAAGGTCACAGGTTACGGCATCTCGACCGACAATTATCATCTCACGCAGCCGCACCCGTCCGGCATCGGCCCGCTTCTCGCGATGGAGCGGGCCTTGCGATCGGCCGGGCGTTCGCCATCGGAAGTCGATTACATCAACGCGCACGGAACAGCGACCCCGTTCAACGACGCCACCGAGGGGCTGGCCATCGCCGGGCTTTTCGGCGAGACGCCCGTCAGCTCGACCAAGTCGATGATGGGGCATGCGCTGGGAGCGGCGGGTGCGATCGAAGCCGTCATTTGCGTGCTCGCGTTGCAATATCAATTCATGCCTCCGAACATCAACTTTCGCACCGTCGATCCGCAGTGGAATCTCAACGTCGTCGCCAACGAAGCCCGCGAGGCGAAACTGCAATGCGTGATGTCGAACTCGTTCGGGTTCGGCGGCACCAACGCGACGATTGTTTTGGAAAAATGAGCGCGCGAATACAAGGCATGGCGTGGGTCACGCCGCTCGGCACAGGTCTGGACGAAGTCTGGGGACGCATCGCGAACGGCGAGCGGGGCGAGGTGCGGGAACTTTCGATTCCCGACTCGGATCGGAAGCACTCCTTCATGCCCGTGCCTCCGAAGCTGGTGGATGCCGTGGGCCGCAACCCTCGTCTCCGAAGGTCGAGCGCCATTTCCTATTTCACAGCGGCAGCGGGACTGGCGGCGCTTGAGAATGCCGGCATCGAGATGACACCCGAAGTCGCCGAACGCACCGCGGTCGTCTTCGCGATCTCCAGCGGGTCCGTGGTTTACACGCGGAAGTTTTACGAGACCATCGTCAAACAGGGCGCGAATGTTGCGAGTCCGCTGCTTTTTCCCGAGACGGTTTACAACGCTCCGACAAGCCATCTGGCGGCGCTGATGGGAATCACGGGCATGAGTTACACCCTTGTGGGCGACGCTTCGGTCGGCATCGAAGCGCTGAAGTTCTCGACGCAGTTGCTCGACACGGCCGACATCGATCAATGCCTGGTCGTCGGCGGCGAGGAAGTCGATTGGGTTTTATGCGAAGGCTATCGCACCTGGCGTTTTCCGGTGGTTCTTGCCGAAGGCGCGGCGGCGCTTGTGGTGAGCCGCGAGGGGAAAATCGACCTGCGTCAGGTGCATGACGGCGTCCCGTTTTTCAAACGTGCGGAGGCGGCGTCGGCGATTTCCAAAGTGCATGCCGGCCTTGCGGGGAACGGTCCGGTGGATCTGGTGGTGAGCTGCGCGAACGGAAGCTTCATCGACGGCGCCGAAGCTGTAGCGGTCGCGGAATCATTTCCAAACGCACAGGTCGCCTGCCCCAAGCGTGCGCTCGGTGAAGCGATCGGCGCGAGCGCGCTGCTGCAAACGATCTACGCGGCGCTGGCGCTGGAAAAGCTGCCGGTCGATTCGGCGCTCGTTTCCTGCCTTGGGATGAATTACCAGGCCGCCGGGCTGGTCCTCGCGCCCGGCTAGATGTAGCTCACGTAAGTCGGCACATAGACCTGCGACTGAATGTACGCCGGCAGATCCGCGGGCCGTGGTTCGGCAGCCAGCCCGCGCTCGTAGGCGATCTCCGCAACCGCCAGCGCGATGGCGGAGGAGACTTCGCGAATGCGTTTGAGCGACGGGTAAATGCGGCCCTGTTCCAAGTCCGATTCGGAGACTTCGCCGGCGAGGGTGCGCGCCGCGGCCAGGAACATTTCATCGGTGACGAGCCGGCTTCTCGCAGCGAGCACGCCGAGCCCGACTCCGGGAAAGATGTAAGCGTTGTTGCCCTGGCCGGGCACGAATTTCCGTTCGTCGAGCGTCACCGGTCCAAAGGGGCTCCCGCTGGCGAAAACAGCGCGGCCACCGCTCCAGACGTAAGCCTCCTCCGCCGTGCATTCGGCCATCGAAGTCGGATTCGAGAGCGCGAAAATAATCGGACGCTCGTTAATGCGACCCATCGCCTCGATGATCGGCTGGGTAAAAGTCCCGGGCTGACCCGAGACGCCGATGATCGCTGTCGGGCGGAGCGTTTCGACAGCCGCCAAAGTATCCGTGATCGGCGCGTGGTCCTGAGCGTAGGGAAGCTTGTGTTCCGCGAGGCCGGCACGGCTTTTTACGACGAGTCCCTGCGAGTCGAGGAACCAGCAGCGCGCAACCGCTTCGGCCTCGGTGAGACCTTCGCTTTTCAGCGCGGCGACGGCGAGGTCGGCGATGCCCGTGCCCGCTTCGCCCGCGCCGAAGAAAAGGAGCTTTTGTTCCTTCAGCTTTCCCCTGGTCAGGCGCAGCGCGGAATACAAACCGGCGAGCGCAACCGCCGCAGTCCCCTGGATGTCGTCGTTGAAGGTGCAAATGCAGTTCCGGTATTTCTGTAGAAGCCGGAAGGCGTTCCGGTTCGCAAAGTCCTCGAATTGAACCAGCGTGCCGGGAAAGACTTCCTGCACGGCGGAGACGAATTCCTCGACGAGCGCGTCGTAAGCCTCGCCGCGAACGCGCCGCTGGGTGAGGCCGATGTAAAGCGGGTCGTTCACAAGCCGCTCGTTTTCCGTGCCGACATCAATCGTGATGGGCAGGCAGACTGACGGATGAATGCCGGCGCACGCGGTGTAGAGCGAGAGTTTGCCGACGCAAATGCCCATGCCGTTCGCGCCAAGATCGCCGAGGCCGAGGATGCGCTCGCCGTCGGTGACGACGATCACGCGCACGTCGTCGGTCTGCCAGTTCCGCAGGATGTCGGCGACGCGCCCCTTGTCTTTTGACGAAATGAAAATGCCGCGCGGCCGTCGGAAAATATGCGCGTATTCCTGGCAGCCCTGGCCGACGGTCGGGGTGTAAATGATCGGCATCATCTCCTCGATGTTGTCGCAGAGAACCCGGTAGAAGAGCGTCTCGTTGCGATCCTGCAAAGCGAGCATGAAAATGTAGCGCTCGAGGTTGGACGGCTTCTTGTGCAGGTTGCCGAGCACGCGCGTGACCTGCTGCTCCTGCGTCTGCATTCCCGGCGGCAGCAGTCCGCGAAGGCCGAGCGCTTCGCGTTCGGCTTCAGTAAAGGCGGTGCCTTTGTTCAGGCGTGGATCTTGAATAAGGCTCAAGCCGCGGGGGAGTAAGGTGGGTTTCATAGGCGCTAAAAAGAGGGGTCAGAGTGGCAGTTTCATCTCGCCTTTACTACACCGCTATTGCCAAAAAGCGGTCATCACTTGGCGGCGGTGGCCACGCGATGTGAGAGGATGCGAAAGCCGGAATGAGGAGGCAGGAAACCCAAATCGCGAAGTTCGGCAAGGTTTCCTGTCACGCGACCTTATGGTTCCGCCCCCGCTCAAGTCGCTTTCGGGTTTCGTGGTGGGGCGAGTTCGCGCGCGGAGCGGAGCAGACTCGAGATGCGGCTCAACATGCCCCAGTCCACGCCTCGCATGTCGCCGGTTTCCATGAACTTTTGGTGCATCGCGAAAGCGAGGCCGAACGTCTGCGGCGTGTAGCCGCCCGTTGCGCTCTCAAAATACCCGGTGAGATCGTCCTGATAATCGGGATGCGCGCAGTTTTCAATCACCGCACGCGCTCGCGATGTCGGGTCTTTGCAACGCATGAGGGCGTAGCCTTGCTCGGTCACGATCGCCTGAACGGAATGCTCGCTGTGATCGATGTGGCTGCAATGCGGGACGATCGTGCTGATGCGCCCTTCCTTCGCTGTCGAAGGACATGCGAAAATCGAGAAGTAGGCGCTTCGTGTGAAATCGCCGGAGCCGCCGATGCCGTTCATCAGGTTCCGACCGAGGACATGGGTGCTGTTGATGTTCCCAAAAATATCGACCTCCATTGCAGTGTTGATCGAAATAATTCCCAGCCTCCGGGCGATCTCCGGGCTGTTTGTGATTTCCTGCGGGCGAAGCACGATGCGCTTGCGGAAAAAGTCGAGGTCGTCGTGAAAAATGCGCATCTTTTCGGGACTCAACGACAGTGACGTGGCGCTGGCGAATGTGATCTTGCCATCCATCATCAGGTCGATGACGGAATCCTGGAGAACCTCCGAATACATCTCGAACGGGGGGATGTCCGGGTGCTCGCCCAGGACCTGGAGCACGGAGTTGGCGATGTTGCCGACGCCGGATTGAATCGGCAGGAATGTGTGCGGCAGCCGGCGCTTTCGCAACTCCGCCACCAGCAATTCCGCCACTTGCTCGCCGATCTTCCGCGTCATCTCGCTGCCCGGCTTGAAGGGCCGCGCCTCGTCATCCTCATCGTTGTAAACGACGCCGCGAATCTTCGCCGGGTTCACCTGCACAGTTTCGGTGCCGACCCGGTCCGAGGCGGAGTAGATGGGGATCTCGCGCCGGTTCGGTGGATCGGCCGGTTCGTAGATGTCGTGAAATCCCCGCAGTGCCTCGGGGTGCCGCCGGTTGATCTCGATGAGGATGTTGTCGGCGCATCGCAGAAAAGTCGGCGACGCTCCCACCGAGGTCGTCAGCACGATTTCACCGGCATCATTCAAGTCGCAAGCCTCGACGACCGCCCAGTCCAGGTTTCCCAAATAGCCGTAGCGGACATATTGCGGCACCAGCGACAGGTGCATGTCGAAAAAGCGCGTGCGCCCTTTGTTGATGACCTCGCGCATTTTTGGATCGGACTGGTAAGGCGTCCGCCACAAAACCGCTTCCGCACCGGCCAGCGCTCCATCGATCGACTTCCCGGTCGATGCGCCGGTGATGACGCCGACCTGGAAAGGATTTCCGATCCGGTGTTCCTCCTCAGCGTAGGCGGCGAGGGCCCGAGGAATGGCCTTTGCCGCGCCGGCCGGAGTAAAGCCGCTGAAGCCGATCGTCTCCAGATGAGTGATGAGGCGCGCGGCCTCGTCGGGCTGGAGCACCGGAAAAGAATGCTTTGGTTGCATTGGTTTAGAAATATGAGGCGGGCACCGGCGGAGCGCCCGGCGCATATTTAAGCCGGAGTAAATCCGGGAGGGTTACATGTACATTCCGCCATTCACACCAAGCACCTGGCCGGTGATGTAGCTCGCTTGCGGGCTGGCAAAGAACGTGACAGCGGCGGCGATTTCCTCGGGCTTCGCCATGCGACCGACGGGGATCAGACCCTTGATCTGATCGACGACCTGCTCGGGCATTCCCTTTGTCATGTCCGTCTCGGTGTATCCCGGCGACACGCAGTTGACCGTGACGCCTTTCCGCGACACTTCGCGCGCGAGCGTCATCGTGAAGGCAATCAAGCCCCCCTTGGTCACGGCGTAGTTTGCCTGGCCGAAATTGCCCGTCTGCCCGCCCATCGACGAAATGTTGATGATGCGGCCCCAGCCTTTTTCCACCATCGCGGGCAGCAACTCGTGTGTGACGTTGAACGGACCGTTCAGATTCACTCCGAGCACCTCATCCCACATCTCCTTCGTCATTTTCAAAAAGGAACGGTCGCGATTGATGCCGGCATTGTTCACGAGGATATCCACCGCACCGAACTCCTCTTTGATTTGCTTCACCATCTCCGTGGCTTGAGCGCTGTCGGAGATGTCGGCGCGATAGGCTTTCGCCCGGACCTTTCTCTTTTTCAATTCGCTGACCACCTCGTCAGCCGCGTCGTCGTGGCTCTGGTAGTTGATCAACGTGTCACATTTCGCATCCGCAAGGGAGATTGCGATCGCACGTCCGATTCCGCGGCTGCCGCCGGTGATGAGGGCGACTTTTCCACTTAGGTCGATTTTCATAAGGAACTCCTGTTTGTTGTTTCTGGTTTTGTGCTTTCGAGGCGACCCGGTGGGATCTCATCTTCAGCAGGGGACACAACCAAGCTGCCGCTTTACGTGCTGAGAATCAAGCTCGCATCGGGCCAAAATTAAGTGGCCGGCCGCCAGCCTGCATCGGCCCACAGTTCACCGCTCACAGCGGCGTTCGTCACCATGAAGCAGATCGCGTCGGCGATTTCATGAGGCTTGATCAGGCGTTTGAGTTGAGTCTGCGGCAACACCTTGGTGTTGATGTATTCCTCGCCCAAGGCCCGAACCATCGGCGTGTCCGTGAATCCCGGATGAATGACGCTGCAGCGGACACCGTAATACATCGCCTCCGCCATGAGCGTGGACGCGGCGCCTTCCAGTCCCGCCTTTGTCGAGGAATAGGAGATTTGCCCGACGTTGCCGCTCGATGCGATCGAACCCAGAAAGACGACCGCTCCTTGAAGGCCTTCATCCGGGTGCCAGCGCTTCAGTCCCTTCGCGAGGCGATCTTTCGCGATCGCGGCCACCAGCTCGATCGCCCAGTAAACCGGAGCGATCATGTTGATTTCCGTGACCTTCCGAAAATCCTCGACCGGATAAATGACGACCTTGCCCGTCTGCTTGTCGATTCGCACAGCGAGGGCGTCCTTCGTGATCGCGGCCGCGGGCACGCAGATGCGCGGAACACCGGCCCGTTTTGTGATGTCGGCGAAGACATGCTGGCGGAAAGCTGGATCGGTCGTGTCGCCGCGATATGCGAACGCGACTTCGCGGCCGGCTTTCTCGTTCAGGTCATACGCGACCTGGATGATGCGCTCGCTGAAATCAACGAGCGCGAGCCCGTTTGCGCCGCGTTGCATCATGTCCAGGGCAAGCGCCTCGCCGATGCCGCCCGCGGCTCCGGTGATGACGCCCACGTGTCCTTTGATCGTGTGCAAATGGGTATCACTGCTGTTGGATGGATCGCTTTCCTGGCGGTCCGTGGGTTCCAGGGTGGTATTGGAGGGATTCATGCCTGAAAGCTAAGGCCGCGCGATTGCCGATGTCCAATGATTTTTTGCGTTCGTGTTAAAATTTTTGTGCAACTGCGTTATGAAGAATTTGACATCCGGGTAAACGAGTTCCAACATGAATCCGGCGATTCGAAGTCATGACCCCGGATCGAAGTCAGTTTTATGCCACAGAAAAAAACGGAAGAACCGCTGCTCGAAATCCGGAAATACGCAAACCGGCGGTATTACGACAGCACCAAAAGCCGGCACCTCAGCCTCGACCAAATTCACAAGCTGATTCTTTCGGGCTCCAACATCCGTGTCGTGGACGCCCAGACCGGGCAGGACATCACGGCGAAGGTGCTCACGCAAATCCTGCTCGAGTACCGAGCCGCTCAAGCTCGACATGTTTTCCAACGAACTGCTGACACAGGCGATTCGCGTCAATGACTCCCTGCTAAAGGATTTCGTGGACGTTTACTTTCGCCAGGCCTTCGAGGCGTTCTGCGGTTCGCAAAGGCACGTCGATCAGATGTTGCGGCAGGCCCACCAGTTGACCAGCGCCATCCCGGCCCCGGCTTCCTGGGCCACGAATTTTCTTCCTCCCTGGATGCCCCGCCCGGTTCCCGCCGCGACAACGCCGGCCCCGGCGAAGCCCGAACAGAACCACAGCTCCCAGCAGGGTGTTCAGGGCGAGCTGGCTGCCATTCGAAATGAAGTGGCGAAGCTGAAGCAGCAACTCCGCCGCAAGGAATCGGCGCGACCGAAAAGCGTCAAAAAGTAGGAGGCCATGAAACGTGGCACACAGCCGCGAGGGAGTGAGCATTGCGCTTCGGTTCTTGTGCGTTTGCTACAACCCGGTTCCTGGATTCCGGACTCCCATGCGATGTGGCGTCCGATCGTCGAATCGCTGCTCGAGATGTTTCTCGGCCATTTCGATTCCAAAACGCTCGCCCACCTCTTGAATCGTCAGCGTTCGCTTCCCGCGTCCGCCACTCCCGCAGATCGCGCCTCAGAGGCGGCGACGGGTCTGACGGCGCTCCACAAGATCTGCCAGATTCTCTCGCGCAGTTCGCATCTGCCCGAGGAGGCGCAGGCGGCTCTGGCACCACTCGAAAGCCTGCCTCCATCTGCAATTCCCGACCAGTCATTGGCAGCGGCTGTGGCTCTGGCAAAAAGCGGGAGACCGGACCTTTCGCCGGGTCCGGGTGATGTGGGTGTGGCTCGAGGAAGTGTCGCGGATGTCTTTCGGTTTTACTCGCGCGGCGCTGGCGCGACAAGGCGCCATGCCCTTAAAACCGTGCGGCCCGACGCGCTGAGCCGTGTCCGTCACGAGGCGGCCATCCTGCAAAAAATGGCGGACGAATCGACGACGATCGCGCAGGTGCTCGGAGAGGACTTCTCGCAGGTTCTCGTCGGCGTGCTTCGCGATGCGGGCCGCGCGCTGTTGCGCGAAATTGATTTCGAGGGCGAGGCGTCGAACCTCCGCGACGCATTCGCTTTTTACAAGAACGACAATCGCGTCACGGTCCCGGCGCTCGACGGAATGCTGAAGGGGCGAGGAATCCTCATGGAATATGTTGAGGGGTCGCCCCTTCTCGAAACACCGCTCGATGAGTCCCAGCGGCGGGAAGCCGCGCGGCTGGTGTTTCGGAGCGTGCTCCTGGAGCCGCTTTTCTCGGGGCTTGAACAGACAATCTTCCATGCCGATCCGCACGCCGGAAATATTCTTGTGCAAACGCGCAATGCCGGGGTCGGGATCGCACTGCTCGACTGGAGCCAGGCGGGCCGTCTTCGTGCTTCGCAGCGCCATGCCTTGATCGAACTATCCCTTTATTGCTTCGCCGGACGAGACCCGTCGGAGGAGTTGATGATGCGGCTTTTCGAAACGAAGCGAAAGCCTGGAGCCGTCAGTATTCCGCGGCCCGTCGGGAACCCGCTGCACGCGGCCTTCGACATCGTCCAACAAATGGTGCTCGCAGGTTTCCCAGTGCCTGAAAACCTTGTGCTGCTGCGGAAGGCGTTCTTCACGGTCGAAGGCATCGCGCTTCATATCGAGCCCGCTTTCAATAGCTGGCGGGAAACCCGTTTGTATGCGCTGGGTGTGCTGTCAAGCGAAGCTCCGGTCCGCGCCTGGAGCCTGCTGTTCGCCGGGCTGGATCAGCCGTCGTCTTACCGTTCCGGACTGACCACCAGAAAGTTCGCGACATTCCTGGCCGGGCAGTGGCCGAAAGTATTTTGTGCAAACGCAAAATAATTGTTGACTGGGTGTCAATCCGCATGACATTTTTCACCAGAGCCAGGAACACCGTTCCGGGCACGAAAAAAGAAACCACAAAACACAGGAGGAAATAAAACCATGAGTGCCACCGCCACCAAAGAAAAGGCCGCCCGGCCTTCCGAAACAATGAACGAGCTCTTTCACGAGGCGCTCCGCAGCTACGAGAAAGCCCTGAAGTCGGGCATCCAGTTGCAGGAGGAATCCGTCAATCTGTGGAAGGATCTGCTCACCAAGCTCGGCTCGCCGGAGGAATTCCAGGCAAAGCTCGAGTCGTTGACCAAAGACGTATTCCCCGACGCGCGCAAGCGGCTGGAGGAGTTTGTCGAGACATTCAACCGCACCAGCAATCAGACGCTCGATCTGTTCCAAAAATCGCTCGGCGTGTATCAGGCCACCTCGGTGACCGATGCGCAGCGCCGGATTCAGGACGTGATGGAGAGTTCGCTGACCACGCTGCGCGTGAACGTCCACACGGCTCTGAACACGAACGCAAAAATCATCAGTTCGTGGAAAGAACTGGTCGATCGTTTCGGCCCGGCCGTAAAGTAATGTCCTAGAACACGGCATCTCGAAAAGAGATCAACCCCCATGAACAAGGACATCATCATTGCCGGCAGCGTCCGGACTCCGCTCGGCGCTTTCTGCGGTGCTTTCGCCGATGTTTCAGCAGTCGAACTCGGCAAGACAGCCGTGAAAGCAGCCGTGGCGAGGTCCGGCGTGAAACCGGAAGAAGTGCAGGAGCTTTTCGTTGGGAATATTCTCAGCGGAGCGCTCCGGCCAAACGCCGCGCGCCAGATCGGTGTCGGGGCCGGACTCCCACTGGGGGTTCCCGCCACAACAGTCAACGTGCTCTGCGCGTCCGGCATGAAAGCAATCGTGCTCGCTGCGCAGGCCATCCAGGCGGGCGACATCGAGGTCGCGGTCGCGGGAGGAATCGAAAACATGACCCGCGCCCCCTACTTGCTGGAAAAGGCCCGCACGGGCTACCGGCTGGGGCACGGGGAGATATTCGACTCGATGCTTCGCGACGCGTTGCTCGATGCGTTCGACGGCCAGCACATGGGCGTCTGCGCCGACAAGGCCGCCGCAAAATACGGCTTCACCCGCGAGCAGCAGGACGACTACGCAATCGAGAGTTACAAGCGGGCGATCAAGGCCGACACCGATGGCACTTTCGCGCGCGAAATCGCTCCCGTGGAAATCGCGGGTCGCAAAGGCAAGGTGACCATCGTCGATCACGACGAGGAGCCCGCCCGTTTCAACGAGGAGAAGTTCCGGGCGCTTTCACCGGCGTTCAGCAAAGACGGCACCGTGACAGCCGGCAACGCATCCAGCATCAATGATGGTGCGGCTGCGGTCGTCGTCGCGTCCGCCGAAAAAGCGAAACAGCTCGGCCTCAACGTCGAAGCCCGCATGCTCGGTTACTCGATGTACGCGCGCGAGCCGGAGTGGTTCACGCTGGCGCCCATCGGCGCGATCGACAAGCTGCTGAGGCAAGTCGGCTGGAGCGTCAAAGACGCGGACCTCTTCGAACTGAACGAGGCGTTCTCAGTTGTCCCGATGGCTGCGATGAAAGACCTCGGCATTCCTCACGACAAACTCAACGTCCACGGCGGCGCAGTGTGCCTCGGGCATCCGATCGGAGCCAGCGGCGCGCGCATTGTCGCGACGTTGATCAACGCGCTGAAGACACAAGGCAGGAAGAAGGGCGTTGCGGCCCTTTGTGTCGGAGGCGGAATGGGAATCGCAATGGCGATCGAACTCGTCTAACCAGCTTTCGACCCGGGCGGCCTGCAAAACCGCCCCGGGCCGGAGCCAACCACAACAACTTTAGAAAGACCAAAGATCATGGACGACAACATGAAAAAGACATTTGAACAGGCGGCCGGATTCCAGAAGCTCTGGATGGACTCGTTCGCCAACATGAGCGGCGTCTGGTCGCAATACTCGCCCGGCAATCCGCCGCCCGAGGAGATTCGCAAAATGCGGGGCGGCATGTTGAAAGTGCTTTCCCAGACATGGGACGACTTCATGCGGACGCCGCAGTTCATGGAAATGATGAAGGCGTCGCTCAACGGCGCGCTCGATCTGAAAAAGATGGCGAGCGAAGGCATGAGCCGCATGCACGATCAGTTCGAGACCCCTGACAAGGAAGACATCAACGGCATCCTGCTGGCCATCCGCCACGTCGAGCGCCGGCTTCTCGACCGTCTGGAGGGAATCGATGACCGTGTCATGAACCTCGACGAGCGCATGAGCAAAGTCGATGCGCGCCTCACAAAGCTCGACGACCGGATCGGCGGGCTTGAGGAAGAATTGGAAGAACAACCCGCGGCACCCGCAGCGCGCAAGCGCAAAGCGGCTACCAAACGCTAACCTGACACAATGAGCACTCCTATCATGAATGACAAAACTGGATTCTCGGCGGACTGGGAGGCCTGGCAGGACTCCTTCATCAACGAAACCTTCACCAACCTGCGGCGGCTGACGAGCATTCCGTTTCTGCCGGAAAAAATGGAGCGGGTCCGGAAAGGCGTCACTCCTCGTGAAATTGTTTACGAGGAGGACCGCCTCAAAGTTTACCGCTACATCGGAGAAGGTGAGATCAAATACAAGACGCCGCTCTGCTTCGTGTTCGCGCTGGTCAACCGGCCTTACATCATGGACCTCAAGGAAGGCCGGAGCATCGTCGCGCATTTCGTCAACGCCGGCTTCGATTGCTACCTCGTTGACTGGGGCACGCCGACGAAAGCCGAGCGCTTCCTCACCACCGACGATTACGTCAACGGTTACATCGACAACGTGGTCGATTACCTCTGCGAGCGCACCGGCGCGGACAAGGTCACCATCCTTGGCTACTGCATGGGCGGCACGCTGAGCACGATGTACACGGCGCTGCATCAGGAGAAGGTGCGCAACCTCATCCTGCTCGCGACCGGCATCGACTTCGCCACGCGCGAGGGACTGATCAACATGTGGACCGATCCGCGCTACTTCGACGTGGACAAGTTCGTGGACGCGATGGGCAACATCCCGGCGGAGTTCCTGCAAACGGCGTTCCTCATGCTGAAGCCGGTGGCGAACCTGATCGAGAAGCCGATCAACCTCATCGAAAACGTCCACAACGACGCCTTCGTCGAGGATTACCTCTACATGGAGACATGGCTGAACGACAACATCCCGGTGCCCGGCGAGGTCTATCGCGAGTTCGCGAAGTATCTCTTCCAGCAAAACCTGCTGACGAAAAACCGGATGCCGGTCGGCAAGCACATCGTCGATCTTAGGAAGATCACCTGTCCGCTGCTGAACCTGATGGCGAAGAACGACGACCTTGTGCCGTGTGCGCAGACGGAGCCGCTGAACGACCTCGTGAGCTCGAAGGACAATGAGAAAATCGTCTGGCCCGCGGGCCACATAGGGCTTGCAGTCAGCGGCAGGGCCCAGAAAGAATTGTGGCCGCGCGCAGTCGAATGGCTCGCGAAGCGCTCGTAGTAAGAGCGCGAACCGTCGCGGGTGCCGGGCAGGCTCGCGACGGGAACCAATGCCCGTAAGTAATAGACTGGACCTTGCGAATGAGCGACAATCCCCCACCTGATCCAAAGATCGCGCAGCTCCGGGCCATGAAAGCGCAGGCCCGGCTGGGAGGCGGCGAAAAACGCATTGCGGCTCACAAGGCGAAAGGAAAGCTGACCGCGCGTGAACGCATTGAGCTGCTGCTCGACGAGGGTTTCCACGAGATCGACATGTTTGTCACGACCGGCAACGGCGCGACCGATGCCACGCTCGGCGACGGTGTCGTGGCCGGTCACGGCACGATCGACGGGCGTCTCGTGTATGTCTTCTCGCAGGACTTCACTGTTCATGGCGGAAGCCTCGCGCCGGGCCACGCGAGCAAGATCACGAAGATCATGGACCTCGCGATGAAAAATGGCGCGCCGGTGATCGGGCTGAACGACTCGGGCGGCGCGCGAATCCAGGAAGGCGTCGAGAGCCTCGCTGGCTACGCCGACATTTTCCTTCGCAACGTGATGGCAAGCGGAGTCGTGCCGCAGATTTCCTGCATCCTCGGCCCGTGCGCGGGCGGGGCGGTTTACTCGCCGGCAATCACCGATTTCGTGCTCATGGCGCAGGACAGCAGTTACATGTTCGTTACCGGCCCGGAGGTCGTGCGCTCCGTGACGAACGAGGAAGTGACCGCCGAAGAACTCGGCGGCGCGGCCACGCACAACGAACTGAGCGGCGTCGCGCATTTCTCCGCTGAATCCGAACAGCACGTGCTGCTGCTCGTGCGCGAGCTGCTCGGCTACCTCCCATCGAACAACGCCGAGGATCCGCCCCGTCGGGAATGCGAGGACGACCCGCTGCGCACGGAGGCGACGCTCGACACGCTGATCCCGGAGAACTCGAACAAGCCTTACGACATGCACGAGGTCATTCGCGCGGTCGTGGACGACGGGCAGTTCCTCGAAGTGCAGGCGCATTTCGCGGGGAACATCCTCGTCGGCTTCGCGCGTTTCAACGGCCGGAGCGTCGGCATCGTGGCGAACCAGCCGCAGGTTCTCGCGGGCGTGCTCGACATCAACTCCTCGACCAAGGCCGCGCGCTTCGTGCGGTTCTGCGACGCCTTTAACATCCCGCTCGTGACCCTCGTCGATGTGCCCGGCTTCCTGCCAGGCGTCGGACAGGAGCACGGCGGCATCATCCGCCACGGCGCGAAACTGCTCTACGCGTATGCCGAAGCCACGGTTCCGAAAGTCACCGTCATCACCCGCAAGGCGTATGGCGGCGCGTATGACGTGATGAGCAGCAAGCACATTCGCGGCGATCTGAATTTCGCATGGCCCGCCGCCGAGATCGCGGTGATGGGACCGGAAGGCGCAATCAACATTCTGAAAAGGAAGGAACTCGCCGAGGCCAAAGACCCCGCCGCTCTCCGCGCGCAGCTCGTGGCCGAATACCGCGAGCGTTTCGCCAATCCCTACGTCGCCGCTTCGCTCGGATTCATTGACGACGTGATCGAGCCGAGCCAGACGCGGCCGCGCGTCATCAACGCGCTCGAGATGCTCCAGAACAAACGCGACCGCAACCCGCCGAAAAAGCACGGCAACATTCCGCTTTAACCGGCCATGTTGAAGATCACAAAAGTGCTTATCGCAAACCGGGGGGAAATCGCCTGCCGGATCGTGCGAGCCTGTAACGAACTCGGATGCGCGACGGTCGCCGTTTACTCCGAGGCCGATCGCAACCAGCCGCACGTGCGCATGGCCGACGAAGCGTATCCGATCGGCCCGTCGTCGGCGCGCGACAGCTACCTGCGGCTCGACAAGCTGATCGAGGTCGCGAAAAAATCGGGCGCGGATGCGGTCCATCCCGGCTACGGATTTCTTGCCGAGAGTTGCGAAGCCGCCGAGGCGTTCGAGGCGGAGGGCGTGATCTGGATAGGACCGCCGGCAAACGCGATTCGTTTGATGGGCGACAAGCTCACCGCGCGCGCGACGGTTGCCGCCGCCGGGCTGCCGCTCGTTCCAGGCACCGGCAAGACGGAAAAAATGAGCGACGACGAACTCGTCGCATCCGCGCCGTCGATTGGGTTTCCGCTTCTCGTCAAAGCCGCCGCCGGCGGCGGAGGCAAAGGCATGCGAATCATCCGCAACCCGGAGGATTTGCGCGAGGGAATCCGCGTCGCGCGGCTCGAAGCGGACGCCTCGTTCGGCGATGATCGCGTCTATATCGAACGCCTCATCACCAACGCGCGGCACATCGAGATCCAGGTGCTCGGCGACCAGCACGGCAACCTCATTCACCTCGGCGAGCGCGACTGCTCGATCCAGCGCCGCCATCAAAAGCTCATCGAGGAATGCCCGTCGCCCGTCATCACTCCCGAGCTGCGACATGAGATGGGAGCGGCTGCGGTGAAGATCGCGGCAGCCGTCGGCTATTACTCGGCGGGCACGGTCGAGTTCGTGCTCGACAACGACACGCACGACTATTTTTTCCTCGAAATGAACACGCGCCTCCAGGTCGAGCACACCGTGACCGAGCGCGTCACCGGCGTGGACATCGTGAAGGAAATGCTCCGCATCGCCGCGGGCGGAACGCTGCGCAATCGCCAGAGCGACGTGCAGTTCAAGGGATCGACGATCGAGTGCCGGATTCTCGCCGAAGATCCGTGGAGCAACTTCATGCCTTCGATCGGGGTGATCGCGTCGATCGCATCGCCGTCCGGGCCGGGCGTGCGTCTCGACACCGGCATCACCGCCGGTTCGGAGATCACGCCGTATTACGACTCGCTCATCGCGAAGCTCGTCGTGTGGGACGAGACGCGCGAGGAGGCGATCATCCGCACGCAGCAGGCGCTCCGGGAATTTCAGATCGCGGGAATCAAGACCACCATTCCGTTTTTCCTCCAGATGCTCGACACGCCCGAGTTCCGCTCGGGAAAAGTGCATACGAAATTCGTCGAGGAAGATTTTCTTTTGAAAAAAGTCCAGAACGCCGAGCTGGAAAAAGTCGCCGCCGTCGCCGCTGCGCTCGTCGCGCACGCGCGCCGCGGTCGTGCCGAAGCGCCGCAGGGCGCAACCGCCACGGCCCCCGTGTGGCGTCACCTCGCGCGGCGTGAGGCATTGGGAGCAGGCCGATGAAATACAAACTTCACGCAGGCGAATCGAAATTCGAGATCGACGTCGATCGCGACGGAAGAATCCGGCTCAATGGCGAGGTCATTGACGCCGATCTCCAGCGATCCTCCGATCCGACGCTCTACTCGTTGATCCTCGGACATCGCTCCTACGAAGTGCGCGTCGAGCCAGGCGACGAGGGCCATCGCGTGCAGGTTCGTGGAGTGACGTACGACGTGGTTGTGGAAGACGAGCGCACCCAGATCCTCGCCGGAGTGAAAGCGGCGCGCGGCGCGGGAGCGGGCGAAGTCGTCATCAAGTCGCCCATGCCGGGAATCGTCATCGACGTGCCGGTGAAAGAAGGCACCACTGTCGAGGCGGGCCAGACGCTTGTCGTCATCGAGTCGATGAAAATGCACAACGAATTCAAAGCGCCACGCGCCGGAACGGTCCATGCCGTGCGCGTGAAGCAGGGCGACAAAGTCGTGCAGAATACGATCATGGTGACGCTGAAGTAGGCGTCAATGTCATGAGTCGTTGCGGGCGTGCCGGCCGCACGCCAGCGCTCACACGACCCGCCCCTGACGGATGACTTCCTGATACCAGCGGAAGCTTTGCTTCGGAATGCGTTTCTGGGTTTTGTAATCCATGTAGGTGAGGCCGAAGCGGCGGCTGTAACCCCAGGACCACTCGAAGTTATCCATGAGGCTCCAGTGGAAGTAGCCGATGAGCGGGCGGCCTTCCGCCAGCGCACGCTGGGCGGCGCGCAGGTAGGAGCGCGTGTACATGACGCGCGAGAGGTCGATGACTTCACCGGCCGGCGTGACTTCGTCGTCCGTCGCGCAACCGTTCTCGCTCACGAAGATGGGGAGTTCTTTTTTGCCGAGCGCGTCGCCTACGAGGCGGATGCCCCAGTAGATGCTCTCGGGAATGAAATGCAGCCAGGGCATGATCATGTCGGGGTATTGCTTCGGGAGCGGAAGCACTTCGTAGCCGCGCTCGTTGGCGGCGGCGCGAACGTAATAGCCGGTGTAGATGTTGAACCCCAGGGCGTCGAGGGGCTGGCAGATGTTTTTCATGTCGCCCTCCTGCACGTCGGGAGCCTCGGGGCCGAGCTTGGCGAGCGCGGTCGGGTCGTAGCGGCCGGTGAGGGCGGGGACCAGGACCGTGCCGTTGTGTTCCTCGGCAACGAAGGCCCGACGCGCGGCCTCGATGTTCTCCGGCGTGTCGATGACGGGGATGTAAGGATCGTAGTTGATGACGGTGGAGAGATGGCAGGGCTTCGGCGTGGCGGCGCGGACGGCCTGCGCGCCCAGCCCGTGCGCGAGCAGGGCGTGATGCACGGTCTGGAGGACGTCCTTCTTCCGCTTCACCACGGTGCCGGGTGCGTGCTGAGGGACTTCGTTCACGCCGTAGCCGAGATAGGTGAAGCACATGATTTCGTTGATGGTCATCCAGTGCGTGATGCGGTCGCCCAGCGCGCGCACGGTGGCGGTGCAGTAGTCGGCGAAGTCCTGTGCGATCTCGCGGCTGCGCCACGAGCCGTATCGGTCTTCGAGCGCCTGCGGGCTGTCCCAATGGAAGAGCGTGGCATGCGGCGTGATGCCGGCGGCGAGCAGTTCGTCGGCAAGCCGGCGGTAAAAATCGAGGCCCTTTTCGTTCACGGCGCCGCGACCGTCCGGGATGACGCGCGGCCAGGAGATTGAGAACCGGTAGTGCTTGATGCCCAGTTCGGCCATGAGCTTCACGTCGTCCTTGTAGCGATGGTAATGGTCGCACGCGACGTCGCCCGATTCGCCGGTGCGCACGCGTCCGGGCGTCTTGCTGAAGGTGTCCCACACGCTCGGCTTGCGTCCGTCCTCGTTGGCGGCCCCTTCGACCTGATAGGAAGCGCTCGCCGCGCCCCACCAGAAGTCTTTCGGGAATGCGGCGGACGCTTGCTGGTCGTCCCTGGCGGCGATGGCGGCCGGGAGACGAGTGGTGCCGAGCGATCCGGCGGCGAGTGCGCTCATCGAGGCGGCACTGAGGAAATGGCGGCGGGAGATGTCGTTGGTATTCATGTCTTCAAAAGGATGAGACGGCGGTGACTCAACATTTACAAGCCACAATTCACAATCCTAAAAGCCATCGCCAGAAAGGCCCTGCAAGACCGCCCGGCGCACAAGAGGCCGCACTCGAAATCCGGTATTGCCAGCGATGCTTCGCCGCCGGATGCTCGGCGCAAATGACGATCCCACCACCGATGAAGAGACTCTCCTCGATAAAGTTCCCGCTCGCGGCGTTGCTTGCCTGCCTGCTTGTGGTGAATTGCTCCGCAGAAACCTTCTCGCTAAAGGACGGCACGCTCCGCCACGGCTCGCGCGCGGTGCTGGAAAAAGTGCCGGCGGAATTCGCGCTCGTCGAAGATCCCACCGGCGCGGGCGTTTTCCTCAAGTGGTCGGCGGAAAAACCGGAATCGCTGATCCGATCGACTCTCGGAAGCATCGCGGGGCTGAAGCGTTTCACCAGTTGCCATCGCAACGAGCCGTTCTGGATGGTGCCTCACGCGGGCACGCGGGAAGCCGACGTGAACCTCGAAACCCAATGGCTGCTCGCCGACACCGGAGCGGACAACTACGTCATGCTCGTGCCGCTCATCGACGGCCCGTTCGTCTTCACGTTCAGCGGCGGCGACGACGGCGTGAAGATCAACGGCCAAACCGGCGACCCCGCCGTGACAGGCAAAGGCGGCGTGGCGCTCTTTGTCTCGTGCGGCACCGATCCCTACGCGATGGCCGACGCGGGTGCGAAGGCGGTCATGCAGAAGCTCGGAACCGGCGAACTCCGCATCGAAAAGCCGCTCCCCGATTTCGTGAACGACTTCGGCTGGTGTACGTGGGATTCGTTTTACCGTGAGGTCTCTGCCGACAAAGTCCGCACCGGCCTCGCGTCGTTCGCGGAGGGGAAAGTCGAGCCGCGCCTGCTGATCCTCGACGACGGCTGGCAGGACTGGCGCAAACAACCGACTGGTGAGGAAAAGCTCGTCTCGCTCGAACCCAACCAGGCGCAATTCGCCGGCGATCTGCGCCCGACCGTGCGCGTCGCGAAGGAGGAGTTCAAAGTCCGCACGCTGCTCGCGTGGCATGCGTTCATCGGCTACTGGTCCGGCGTGGACGGCTCCGCGTTGCCGGACTATGGCGTGCGCGACATCAACCGTTCGTTCGGCGAGGACATCCTCAAGCTGCAGCCGAAGTTCAACACGCACTACTGGGGAAAAAGCGTGGGTGTCGTTCCGCCGGAGAACATCGGCAGGTTCTACGACGACTATCACCAGCGGCTCCAGGCGCAGGGCGTGGACGGTTTGAAAGTGGACAACCAGTCGATGATCGAGAGTGTTTCGTACGGATTCGGCGGGCGTGTGGCGATGACGAAGGCATATCGCGCCGCGCTCGAGGCTTCGGTTGCGAAGCATTTCGGCGGGCGGCTCATCAACTGCATGGCGAACGCAATGGAGACCTATTATTGCTCGCCCGGCTCGACGCTCATGCGCACGTCGATCGATTTCTGGCCGAAGAAACCCGAAACCCATGGCCAGCACCTTTACTGCAACGCGCAGGTCGGCGTGTGGTTTGGCGAGTTCATGCATCCCGACTGGGACATGTTCCAATCGGCGCACGCGATGGGTTCCTTCCATGCCGCCGGTCGCGCCGTTTCGGGCGGGCCGGTCTATGTCTCCGACAAACCGGACGCGCACAACTTCGATCTGCTCCGCAAGCTGGTCCTCTCCGACGGCACCGTGCTCCGCGCCGACAACGTGGGCCGCCCCACGCTCGACTGTCTGTTCGCCGACGTCACCCGCGACCCGGTGCTGCTGAAGGTCTTCAACTACAACCGCGACTGCGCAGTCATTGGAGCCTTCAACGCCAACTATCACGACGAGGAAGGCAAACGCGCGAGCATTTCCGGCGGGGTCTCGCCAGCCGACGCACCGGATTTGAAAGGGGACGCATTCATCGGCTTTGCGCATCAGGCCGGCCGCCTCTGGCGTTCAGGCCGCAGCGACCGCGCGCCTCTCAAACTCGGCGAGGGCGAATGGGAAATCGTCTCCTTCGCGCCCGTCGATCGCGGCCTCGCTG
The DNA here is from genome assembly GCA_963751395.1 of uncultured Verrucomicrobiae bacterium. Classification (GTDB taxonomy): domain Bacteria; phylum Verrucomicrobiota; class Verrucomicrobiia; order Chthoniobacterales; family Chthoniobacteraceae; genus CAVVUC01. The sequence continues at coordinate 626,718 of CAVVUC010000004.1, forward strand.
TCCTCGGTCTGGCCGACAAACTCAACAGCACTGGAGCGGTGACTGGCAAGAAGTGGAACGCCGACGGCAGTTGCACCATCGCGCTCCGCGACGGCGGAAGCTTTCTCGCGTATGCCGAAAAAGCGCCGAAGCGTGTCGAGGCAAATGGTCGCGAGATGACTTTCAAACACGATGCAAGCAATGGTCGTTTGTCAGTCGAGTTGCCAGCAGGCGAAAAGGTGTCCGTGACCTTGCATTGGGAGAATTGAAACCGCCCGACAGGCCAACCGCGTTCCGTCGCCTGATTCGTCTGGCTTCGATCAATGCTTGGGGCATTCCAGGATGCGTGGCCACGGTTGAACTGCAATCCTCCCTCGTGAAACTCGTCTCCTTCCCACGCACCTTCATGCGTTCGCTCGTCCTCAAACCCAGCCACAATCGAATCGCCGCCCGCTATGCCGCCGCCCCGTCCTCGCCGAAGAACGGCATCGTGACGGCTGTAGCGACTGCCGGAGTGAAATTCCGAATTGCCCCAAGATCCCCCGGCGGAGTCATCCCGAGCGAAGCGAGAGATCCCGCGAGCAACGATGGGACCAAGCAGAAAGGTTGGAACAGATTGAAGTAATGGCCCGCCTGGCCGCTCGAATCACTGCCGTGGATGAGGAAGTGCCGCCCGAAGCGGTCGTAAAACTTCATGAAGCCTCCCGCCACCGATGCCAGACCGGCGGCGTCATTTTTTGTTTTGGCGCACCCGACTCAACTCATTGAGCCGAACCGCACCAGGATGGGCTATGGTGGTTGTTCTGTTCTGCGCGCTCCCTGCCGTCGGGAAGCGCATGCGCAGCTCCTCAAAATCTGCTGCGAATGGCAGGAATTTCTTTACGAAGTAGAGTTTAATATAGCGAACGACCTGAAAGATGTCTCCTTGATTGTGCGTCTTTGTTCTTAGATTTTTCGCCATACTGAAAAACACCAGTGTGGGAGTCGATCCGCATTCGAAATGGCGAAACGGATCCCTCGCTTTCTATCGGGCAGCGGATTTTGAATTGTCGGATTTTGAATTGACGGAAGCGCGATCCGGCGACAACATTCGGAACCGTTCGCCGATGACCGGGGGTATAGCTCAGTTGGTAGAGCGTCTCGTTCGCAATGAGAAGGCCAGGGGTTCGAATCCCCTTACCTCCACCATCACAACGATCTGTAAATAAGCTATTTACAGTCGTAATGTGAGTGCCCGCAATGGCAGAAAAAAACCCTCCTCCAACCTCGTCTGCCAACCTGTAACATACGAAATGAAGGCGAAAACACATCCGTGAGGACGGAGTGCTTTGTTTGCGAATTTGCGAGACAGAGCATTTTTGGGAGAGCGAAAGCTGTCCGGAAAGCGGAAGGCGGGTGAAGTGCTATGATCATGTGAGGCAGATGGTCTGGCGACCTCTCAACGTATTTGAGCATAAGTGTGAGATTCGGTGTCGATTGCCGCGAGGCCGATGTGAAATGAGCGGGAAAGTTTACCGCGTAAGGCCGCCATATGAGCGCCAAAATGATCGAAATCCACCTTACCGGAATCCTCTCCCAGCGGAAACGACAAACCACAGACGCCTTTCGAAAGCTCTCAATAGCGCCTTCTCAGCCGTCAAACGCAAGGCCCGCGGATTTCGTTCCACTGACAGTCTCACCGCCATGCTCTACTTCACAGCCGGCAAACTATAAATCCCTGCTACCCACTGAAAGTAGCGAAGAAGGGGTGGCTGCCTCGCTAGGACTCGAGCCTAGACAAAGTGATTCAGAGTTTGTTCGTTGCATAGAACCGTCCTGTTCTGTATTGTTCGCAAGTGTTCCCGTTATTCCACTGATAATCAGATACTTGAGGAGATGTAAACATGAAAAGTTCGGCACAAAACAAGGCAGGTATGAACGAAAAAAGTGTCCAAGCAGTGTCCAAGCAGAATTTCAGCAAGACGGATGCTCGATACTGGCAGGAGCGCATTTACAAGCTGATCTACACGCGGGACGGCAAAACTTGCGAAGTGCCGGAATGGTCGGTGAAGGTTCAGTGGCGCGGAAGGCGGGAGTTGTTCAACCTCCAAACATCCAACAAGGCAGCGGCAGCGGCACGGGCAAAAGACATTTACGCGACGATCATCGGCGCGGGATGGGATGCCGCGTTTGAGAAGTTCAAGCTGGAGATGCAGCGCAAAGCCGTTTCGACGGTGGGCGATTTTCTGGCGGAGTTGCACTGCCACTGGACGGGCAAGCCAAAGACATTCGAGGATTATTGCCAGAAATTCCGCACCATGCTTTCGCAGATGTTCAGCATCAAGGGCGGCAGCGCCAAAGCGCATTACGATCATGTAAATGGCGGGCGGGATGCGTGGATTGCAAAGATTGATCGCATCAAGCTGGCAGACGTGACGCCGGAGCGCGTGAACAAGTGGCGCATCGCTTTCGTGAGGCAGGCAGGTGACAACCCGGTGATGCAGAAGCGGGCGCGAATCTCCTGCAATTCGATCATGCGACAGGCAAAGAGTCTTTTCTCGCCCTTGCTGCTTGCACACTTGGGCCGAAACAAGCCGGAGAAATCACCGTTCGACGGCGTGAAGTTCTACAAGCGGGAATCCATGCGTTACCATAGCGAGATTGATTTCGAGGCGCTGATTCAAGATGCCATGCGCGAACTCCCGCAGGAGCAGTTGAAAATCTTCCTGCTGGCGACGATGGCAGGATTGCGAAAGAACGAGATCGACAAGTTGGAATGGCAAGCGTTTCGCTGGAATGATGTCGTGATTCGCATTGAAGCGTCTGAGCACTTCACGCCGAAAACAGAAGATTCCGCCGGGGACGTTCCGATAGACAAAGAGCTTCTGGCAATGTTCCGGGGCTGGCACGCGAAGGCATCCGGCTCGTTTGTAATCGAATCCGATACTCAACCGCTCATCGGCTTGCGCTGGTCTCACTACCGGGCGCACCGGCATTTCGACGCTTTGACGGCCTGGCTTCGAGCTAAAGGCGTGAATGCACCGAAGCCATTGCACGAACTACGCAAGGAGTTTGGGAGCCAACTGTGTGCGAAATATGGCATCCATGCAGCGAGCCGGATGCTGCGGCACACGGACATCAGCTTGACTGCCGCGCACTACACAGACCAAACGCGCCGCGTGACAATCGGCGTGGGCAACCTGCTGGCGATGCCGAAGAACATCGTGCCGATGCAGCAAGACGGCGAAAGCAAGCCGCAGACGGCAAAGGCTTGAATTATCGAAACAAAGCCGGTAAGTTTGGCACACATGAGCGCAACCGAAATGATCGAAGAACTCACGGCCATGCCCGATGAAAAGCGGCATGAGACTTTGAAGGCGATTCTTGCGCGGCTCTATCCGGCGGGCGTAAAAAACATTGAGCGCATGTTGCGCCGCGTTGAGCATCCCGAAGTGCCGGAAGATGTATGGGAAGGCTTTGAGGAAGCCGAGGATGGCAACGGCATCGAGATGCAGGACGGGCATTTTGACAATCCGCCCGCGTGAAATACCGCTACATCGCGCAGCCGAAATTCTGGAAGAACTATCGCAAGCTCGCGCCGGGCCAGCAGCAGTCAGAGAAACAAGCATGGCAGGTGTTCAAGCGCGAACCGTTCGACGCACGCCTGCGCACGCATCGGATCAGCTCCCTATCGGCGATTTTCAAACACACCGTCCATGCCGTTGTCATCGAAGGCGACTTGCGGGCGGTGTTCTATATCGAGGGTAACACCGTGGTAATGGTGAACATCGGCAGCCATGACATCTACAAGGTATGAGCGTGGGCAACCTGCTGGCGATGCCTGAGAACGTGACGCCGATGATCGAGGTAAAACCAATGCGGGTTGTCGGCGCAAAAGGAACGTCAAAGAAAGTGAGTCGGTTGAAAGGCTAAGGCACTATGGCCACCACTGCCAAACTGAAATTGAAACCCTACGTCGCGGTATGGCATAAAAAACTGGATGCTTGTTTTATGAAACAGGAGCAATGGTGCCCTGTTAAACGGAAAAAAGTGAAGCGCGAGGTGCTGCGACACCCGCTTTTGGCAGAACACACAGGATGGTTGCACTGGTTGATCGAAGCGGATTACTCGCAGTTAGTGTCAAAGTCAGAGGCCAAAAATTACATGTAGGAGATGAAGAAATCTGGCTTAGGTGTCCCAATTGGACGAAAGGAATTTCCTGCAAATCTTTACTGGACTATCATCAAGAAGTGAGATCGTTGGAAAAAGCTACGGGTGATTGAACGCATTGAACGCTATGTAGATCAACTGCGCGTGTTTTGGGAGGATGAGTGGCGGCTGCACGGCAGCGATTCTCCTTACACGCGGCTTTGGATATATTATGAAAATCTGGCGGATCAGTATGCCTTCGTCTATGGCACTGAGCCTGATGCGAAACGTCGCGCAGAGTTGGAGAAGAAGGAAGAAGTTTCCAGCGGTGGCCGTGATGAAGCGTATCGAACGCGGGGGCGCAGCTCAGGCTTCGGACATCAAAGTGTTGAAAGAACTGGCTTCGCCTTGGATTAAGGAACACGCAACCCCACTCTATGGGCTGATGAACAAGCGCCTCCGCAACCTCGATATGATTGCCAACTTTCGGCACGAGCGGATTGACGAACTTTGGGGTTTGGCGGATGTGCTTTATGCTGGATCCTTGGCAAAGGACATACAGGCGCGGCACGAGCGAGCGTTGGCTGTCGTTCGCCGTTGGGAAAATGGTTGGGAAGCGCATGTATCCGGCTTTCTCCGTTGGATTGGCAACGAGTAGAAATATGTAGAAAAACTGCTGCCATTTATACCTTTGCGGAGAGTCGGCAATTTTCGCTTAGAGCAAAAGGAGAAAATTAAGGCGGCAAAGCGTGCATCGAGTGCTTCAACGGCTCCAAATGATCACGAGTTCAACTGTGGATTTTAGCCGCATCGGATTTAAGCCAGTAAATCAACCCTAAGAGTTCCGTGGTAGCGTTGCGAGGCTCTTGCGTAGTTGGTCTTCCGCTTCTTAACGCCCTAAGCCAGCGTAGCCGGTGCCATGGGCGTCAATGGGGTGTAGAATGGCTGCATGAAAACGAATGTCGGGCTTTTGGGACGCTATGACAAGGAGATTGCCGGCGTGCTGGGCTGCTTTGACCGGCTGGTGGTGACCGGGACGCTGATGGACATCGCCCATCCCGATGCCATGGATGCGCGGCTTTTCCGGGAGGGCTTCCGCGTCGTGGACATCGGCAAGTATGCGGAGCCGCTGCGGCAGCGCCTCCGGGACAACGCCGTGGAACTGGCGAGGGAGGCCGGCGTGGAGATTGAATATCTCCCGCGCACCCGGGGCATCCGCAAGGAAGACCTCGTCGCCAAAGTGCTCGCCCGCCGTGGCACTCATCCGGGACTGGTCCACATCATCTCGGTGGTCGAAAGCTGCGCGACCTTCAAGCCGTGGCACAATCCGAAGACCAACCAGCCGGGCCTCAAGATGCAGACCGGCAAATGCTCGACCTACTACTTCTACCTGATCGATCCCGACCTGGGACTGATGTATGTGCGGGTGCCATTGTGGCTGCCGTGCCGGCTGCAGATTTACTTCAACGTTCACCATTGGCTGGCCGCGCAACTCCAGCAGGCGGGTATCGCCTTCAAGATGGACGACAACTCGTTCATCGAGATCGCCAACTGGGAACGCGCTCAGCAACTGGCCGAAAGCTTCTCCGTAGCTGACTGGGAGCGGAAATTCCATGAACTGGCGGCGCGCTTCTGTCCGATCGTGGAAAAGTTCCCGCGCGGTTATCATTGGAGCGTGATGCAGGTGGAGTATTCGCTGGACCTGGTGTTCCAGCGACGCGAACGGCTGGCACCCCTCTACGAAGAGATCAGCCGGCGCGCGGTTCTGGCGGTGCGCGTGGCGGACATGGCCCGGTTCTGGAGCAAGCGCTACTCGCCGGAAGCGGAAGCCACGAGTGACTTCAAAACGCTGGTGGAAGGCACCCGGATCCGGCACACGCTCGGACGGCAGAGTTTAAAGATGTATGACAAGGGGGGCCGGGTCTTAAGGATCGAGGCGACGAGCAATGACATCACTTTCTTTCGTCACTACCGCAAGGTAGTCAGCCGGGATGGCCGGGAAGAGTACAAGGTGGCTCCGCTCAAGAAATCCATCTACAGCCTGAGCGACGTGGTGGAACTCTTGAGCGCAGCCTGTGAACGCTATCTCGACTTCATCGGGACGCTGGAGGATGACACTCCGCAGCGTCACGACCTTAACCGGATCAGCCGCACGGTGCGCGACAAGCAGGACCGCACCTGGCGCGGCTTTAATCTCTTCCTCAAGGAAGACCAGAGAGTCATGCTCGCCCTCTTGCGGGGCGAGTTTGCCATCCACGGAATCAGCAACCAATACCTGAAATCGGTCCTTGCCGATAAGACCAGCAGCCAGATCAACCGCATCCTGCGCCGGCTCCGCAAGCACCACTTAATCAAAAAGCTAGCTCATACTTACCGATACTACCTTACTTCCATTGGACGTCGTCTTATCCTGGCCGCCCGCAAACTCTTTGAATACGTGATTATACCCAATCTCACACCTCAACCCACCTCAATCCTGCGCTTTTTGCGCGGGATTTTCCCATTAAGTGACTAACGAACCAATCATCCAGGCATCCGTATTGGCCTGCTCATCGCTGACGATACCACGCTGATTTACAGCCCCACGCCGCTTCTTATCGAGGCAGGATCGAAACAGCCTGAAAAACCCAATGCCATTATCCTCAAAACGGAAATTCCAACCGAAATATCGGACGCCTGCGGCATCGGTGAAGAAGGCATTGCAACGCTCGAAGTAGGGGCGATGCAGTTGATGCAGAGAAGGTGGAAGCGGTCAAGCGGGACTTGGAAAAATGTCGGCGACGGTTCAAAAGTGGAATTCTCGCCGGTTCAAAAGTGGACTATTTTCACAAGCTGAAAGCACCTAATACACAGGGCCATACATCTTTTGGCGGATGCTCGAGGACCCAAAATTTCCGGTTCGGGTGATGTATGATGGCGACCGATTGGCGTGCGGTGGTTGCGATTTCATAATTTTGGCCTTCAAAGTCGATGGTCTGGTCATTGTTGACCCGGCGCATTGCGCGGAGGGAAAGGTGGAGATCCAGCAGGCTGGAAGGAGGTGGTGGGCGAAGATGACCCCTGTTTTGCGGCAGGGCATTTTCCCAGACATCCTGAGGGATCCTGCCGGTGCTGCGTTGGCGAGTGCGGTTCTGGCGGCTGATTTCCATTTGGAGGACTTCATCGGCATGCTCCCAAGTCTGAACTCTGGCGTGAGCCAGGAGAGTGACGATGCGTTTCTGGAAAGTGCCAAATCGGCGTTCGATCTTGCCTTTGGCCTGGGGAGTCGGAGCGACAAGGTGAGCTACGCCAAGGCCAAGCAGGGCGCGTTGGAACTCGCTTCTCGGATCGCTATGGTCGTTGGCAGAGCTCGGGCCAAAGAGACTCAATGCGTCAGTGTAAACAGCGTCTGGCAACCCGTGGATTTCGAAAGCGGCGCGGAGGTGGCAGAAGTGATTCCATGTTGTGTCGGCAGAGACGAAACGTCCGGCAACATTGAAGCCGGAATGGTCATCGACGGTGAGCAGAAGGATTTGTTTGGCGGCGGCGGGCCACCATTGGTGGATGGAACTGTCGTGCTGATAAAGCTCTCCGATGTGTGCGCGGCGGAAGCGGCGGCAGGCGCGCTGTTTTCGCGCGACGGCAGGGACGAGGTGGGAGAAGTGCGTTTTGACATGAACTTCAACGCTGGATCTCGCCCGCTTGAAGTTGCAGAGGCGGAGAAGTTCGTCAGCCACGAGTTGGTAGTTGGGCGGGTTCTGCAAGGGCAGGAAGTCTTGAAGGAATGCCCTGACTTTTTCGGGCCAAACGCGGCCATGTCCGCCGCCGCTGGCTTTGGGTTGGCAGGTCCTTCTGCTGCTCAGGTAGTCGCTCCGCAGCTCATAGAGGCGGGATTTGCCGATGCCTAAATGTCTGGCGGCCGCAGATGCGTCGAGGTCCCCGTCATTGAAATCGGCAAGGATGCGGAGCACAAAACGCGGCGGCAGGCGGTGGATGATCTGTTTCTTTTCAAGGCAGGAAGATGGTGTGTAATGCGCAGAGAGCGCGATCAAAGAAAGCTGACATGCTTCCGCCTCGGGAGGGGAGGGCCGCCGCATAAATGCAGGCTCTCCGTCGGCCTCCGCTCCGCTCCGGCCTCCTCCGAGCCTGCATTTATGCGGGAGTCAACTTGAATATGCACCCCAAAGTGAGAATTCCACTTTTGAACCGTCTCAGTCCACTTTTGAACAGGCCCCGACAGCGGGACTTGGAAAAACGCCCCGCAAAGCCGTATAACGTGGCGAGGGTCGAGCGGGTTTTCAGTTCAATGCTCCACTACGTTGAGTTCCGCATTGAAGTTTACAAGCTTACGAGTCGTTCGTTGCTTCTGAACCCGGAGCTTTTCGGCGTCCACAACGCCGATGTAGTCCGCCAACTCACCAATCGCTACCATTTGTTTTCAGACATAGACTCGCTCACTGTTGAAATTCCGGCCTTTGCTGCCGATGCCACCCTTGACCCAAAGAAGCCAATGGAAAAGTTTGGCCCTCTTAGTGCGGACCGTGAGAGAAACCGAATCAAACGGAATTTCATCATTGAGGCGGGTCGCCACGGCCTGCTCATTCTGCGTCGTGATGTGGAAGATTTTGAAAAGGAAATAGAAGTGCTCAAGGCTAAAATGAAGGCTTACCAACAAGCCGTGCAGGAACTCATAAAGGAACGCACCGATGCCATTGTCGCCGAATTGCTAACAGCACTGGCCGAGCGTCTCCGCAGAGAACCGCCTGAACATTGGCGTTCCCGTTATCTTGGTAAGGAAATGTCGGATGATGACGTGAAACGGCTATTTCAGGAAGAAGTGCAGGCCGAGGTTAAGCGGGTGAAGACAGACTTCAAACCGAGCGTCTTCACCGCCTTCAAGGACGTAACTTATCAGCCTTTCAAAGACCCGGAGTTTCACAAACTCTTGGTGCGCCCGTGAAGCGGGCGTCAACGCGGGTGGAAGTCCCGCCGGTGCAATTAGACGGTTCAGCACCGCAGACCGTGCCAACTGCGTCGCCGCGAGGCGGGGTGGGGAGCAGGCATGGAGTCGAACCGGCAGGTCGCAATGCACAGATGAACCACATAAATGAGCCTCGAAAAACACTCCCGGCAGCCGAGCCCCTCAAGAGTGGGCGAAGGCCGCAGAGTCGAGACCCAGACCAACCGTCGTGGGTTTTGACAATGGACCGGCGGGGTCTGCGTGGGCGACATGTCGCGAAGTGACGCGCGGGTAAACGGGGAGATCTGTCATGGCGGGTAAGCAAGACTCAACTGGCGGCACAACCCCAACAAAGGGGAAGGCCGTGCAGGCCAGGACAGAAGTCGGAGGCGTTCGTAGTAGTGATAATCCCGTGCCGGACCTCTGGTTCGGGCAACCCGCGGGGGAGCGAAGGGACGCCACTTGTTCCGCAGGAGCGAAGCGCAGGGAAGGACGTGGTGACGGCCCGCGAGGGCTACCAGCACCCGAGAAAGTCCGGCAACTGCAAATCACCCTGTATCGGAAAGCGAAGTCCAAGCCGGAATACCGGTTCTGGAGTCTATATGGAGAAGTGCAACGCGCCAACGTGCTGGCAGCAGCTTGGCGGCGCGTGAAAGCGAATGCAGGAGCGGCGGGGGTGGATGGAGTGAGCATCGAGGAACTCGCCGCCGATGCGCAGGTGGAAGCCGCGTGGCTGAACGCGCTGCAAGAGGAGCTTCACTGCAAAACGTACCGGCCCGCGCCGGTGCGCAGGGTGAAGATTCCCAAAGCCAGTGGAGGGTTTCGTGGGTTGGGGATTCCCACGGTGAAAGACCGCGTGGTGCAGATGGCGGTGTATCTGGTGCTGATGCCGATCTTCGAGGCGGACTTCCATCCGCGCTCCTTCGGTTTTCGGCCCGGACGGGGCGCCCACCAGGCGGTGGAGGTAATCCGGGAGGCATTGCGCATGGGCAAGACCGAGGTGGTCGATGCCGATCTGGGGCAATACTTCGACACGATCCCGCATCGGAAGCTGATGCGGCAGGTGGCCCGGCGGGTGAGCGACGGGATGATCCTGAAACTCATCAAAGCCTGGCTGCGCGCGCCGATCGTCGAGGAAGAGCAAGGCGGAGGCCGGAGGATGAAGGCCAACCCCTGTGGCACCCCGCAGGGCGGCGTCATCTCTCCCTTGCTGGCCAACATCTACCTTCATCCGCTGGATGAGGGCGTGAATGAATGCCGGCAAAAGCCGCGGATGGTGCGGTATGCGGACGATCTGGTGATCCTCTGTCGGCCCGGAGAAGGAGAGGGGATGAAGGAGCGGCTGGCTCGGTGGCTGCAAAGCCGGGGGCTGGCCCTGAACGAAACCAAGACCCGAGTGCTCCAGAGCTGCGCGAGCGGCTTTGAGTTCCTGGGTTTCACCTTCCGCTGGCAGCAGTCGAAGAAGGGAACGCCGTATGTGCATACCGAGCCGAGCGCCGGCGCAGAGCAGGCGCTCCGGGACCGGGTGCGTGAACTCACCCGGCGTCCCACCACCTGGAGAGCGACTGGCGAGGTTGTGCGCGAGATCAACCAAGTGACCCGTGGCTGGAGCAACTACTTTGCTTTGGCCCACCACCACCGGAGCTTCGGGCAGATGAATCACTTCATCGCCCACCGGCTGCGGCAATGGTTATGGCGCAAGCACGGGAATCCCTCGGGGAAATACCAGCGCTGGCCGGACCGCGAACTCTTCACCACGTATGGACTCTATCACCTGCCGGCGACGCTGGCGTAAGACATCGCAAACCGACAAAGGAACTCGGAAAGCCGGATGCGGGAAAACCGCCCGTCCGGTTTGATGAGGGGCGGGAAGCAGACGGTCACTGGCCCGCGGGCCTCTCAATCCGTCGCTTCCCGCCTACTCTACATCGTGAAGTCATCACCAAAGGCGAACAGGTTTTGCTTCATCAGGTAGCGCATAGGGTGATGAGAGGATGAACTTTCTCAGGTGAAATCACAATCTCGAACATTCATGCCGGAGGCGTGAGGTGCCGGTGATGGGTATGCTCATATCGTTCCAGTGAGCGCTCCACGATCCAATAGGAAATCAAGGCAATCGGCAGGGCAATCGCAAGTGAACCCAGGCACATAGGCCCAAGAATTTCTAATGTCTTAAAATGCAGCCAGTGTCCCAATCGAAAATCCACCATCTTCATTCTTTCAGGAAAATGATGGGGATGGCTCAAAAGCCAAAAGCCAATATCATATTCCCACCGCAGAACCACCGGCCAGACAGGTGATACAATGTCATGCAGGGCCACGGCGAGCACCGCTGAAAGTTTGCTACACCTGAATATCCATGCAAAGAAAATGGAAAGAAGGGTTTTCAGACCCGTTAGTGGCGTAAATCCCCAAAACATTCCAATTGCGACTCCACCAGCCACTGCATGAGGCGCATCTCGAATCTGCCTGATCTGCTCGTAGTGGCTCTTGATGAATTTCTTCAAGTTGAGCGAATTCTTCACGACGGTTCCTTCACAACACCTTATCCTTTTTCAGAGGGGATAAAAGTCAATTTGCCGCCGTCAGATTATGATTCCGGCAAAGAACAATAAATCGGGTTGCGGAACACCAGAATACACGGTGATATTTTAGGCAGATGGTTACCACTGAGTTTGATGAATCTCGTCGATTGTTGCGACTCACCCTGTCCGGGCACGTCACAGAGGATGAACTGCAATCCGGTTTGGAAAAGATCCACTCAATCCTGCCAAGCTTGGAACCGGAGTTTTGGATGTTGACGGACCTCAGCGACCTGGAATCCATGGAAATCTCCTGCGCTCCACACATTGAGGCTAAAATGGATTTGTTGAAACAGAAACCCCTGAAGGCAGTCGCGAGAGTCATTCCAGATCCACACAAGGACATCGGCTTTGCGATCATGTCATTGATTCACTATGGCCATGATGTTCCGACAGCAACTTTTGAAACCGTTGAAGATGCCGTGAACTACCTGCTGTCGTGATAAGCACGTCGAAGGATTAAATGGAAACCATGTTCTGTTTCATTCATCACCTCGATTCGTGAATGACCCCCTCAGCGATAGCCCATTTGTCGAAGTGTGACAGGAAGCTCGCGAAGTTGATTCGCAAGATCGGGCCACTGAATTTCAAACCGGCGAAAAGAAGTCCATTTGCCGCATTGATTAAAGCTGTCATTGGCCAGCAACTCAGTGGTGCGGCAGCAACGTCGATCTACAATCGTTTGCTGGCACTACTCCCCTCTGGATCACTGGAGCCGGGTGAAATTCTTCAACTCTCAGATGATTCATTGCGATCAGCCGGTTTATCCAGGGCGAAGATTGCCACGGTGAAGGAAATATCCAGACGGGGCACCGAGGGGATTTTACCTTCACCGTCTCAAATCAGGAATATGACCGATGAGGAAATCATCGAATCGCTCATTTCCATCAAAGGAGTGGGGCGATGGACCATTGAAATGTTCCTGATCTTCACTCTTGGTCGTCCTGATGTTCTGCCGGTGGATGATTTTACCGTGAGGAAGGGGTTCGCACTGGTTTATGGATTGAAGGAATCTCCCAAACCGAAGGAAATGATCGCGCATGCGGAATCATGGAAACCCCATCGGACCACTGCGACGTTGTATTTGTATCGCGCTGTGGATTGGGGTTGAGGTTCGACAGCGGGGGTTTCTTGGGCCGGGAATGGGCATGCTTTGTAGTCGAGCCTTTGGGGACTCCACAGGTCAAAAAGATCGGAGCCTTGGGCAAAATTCAAAGCTCATTGGAAATCGCTTGTGAAGCACACCCGCATTTCGTCATAAATTGGTCGTGGAAGATATTGCCAGACTGGAACGACGACTTTGGGATGCGGCGGACCAGCTTCGCGCAAATTCCAAGCTCACTTCGACCGAGTATTACATGCCCGTCCTTGGGCTCATTTTCCTTCGGCACGCTTACAACCGGTTTCTTGTCGTCAAAGTAGAGCTGGAAAAAAATCTCCCAAAACGTGCCGGCGTCACACGGCAGCTCAACCGGGATGATTTTGCGAAAAAGAGCGCCCTGTTTCTACGGGAGAAATCGCAGTTCGAATATCTGCTTCACCTCTCCGGCGACAAGGACAAAGGGAGGGCAATCATCGAAGCGATGGACGCCATTGAGCAGGATTACCCGAACCTTGCTGGCGTGCTGCCCAAGGAGTATCACATATTCGACAGCGCCCTGCTGGGTCGTTTGCTGAAAATCTTCAACGACGAAACGCTCCAAAGCGCAAAAGGGGATGTCTTCGGCCGCATTTACGAATACTTCCTGATGAAGTTCGCAATGGCCGGCGCTCAGGACATGGGCGAATTCTTCACGCCGGTTTCATTGGTGCAGACCATTGTGAATGTCATCGAGCCGGATCACGGCATCGTCTGCGATATTGCCTGTGGGTCTGGCGGGATGTTTGTGCAGACCAGCCATTTCATCGAGCAACAGGGAAAGGACACTCATAAAGTCGTCACGTTTTACGGTCAGGAGAAAACCGCGACGACTATTCGCCTGGCAAAAATGAACCTTGCCGTGCATGGCCTCGAAGGAAAAATCGTCGAGGGCAACACGTTTTACGAAGACCTTCTTGAACTGGTGGGCAAGGTCGATTCCATGATGGCCAATCCACCGTTCAATGTGGATGGCATTGATGCGGAGAAAATCAAAAGTGATCCGCGTCTCCCGTTTGGTTTGCCTGGGGTGAACAACAAAGGCTCAGTCAGCAACGGCAACTATCTCTGGATTTCCTACTTCTACAGTTACCTCAACAAGAAAGGCCGCGCCGGATTTGTCATGTCGTCCCAAGCCTCCAGTGCCGGTCATGGAGAAAAGGAAGTCCGCCGCAAGCTGGTCCAGACCGGGCATGTGGATGCGATGATTTCCATTCGCTCGAATTTCTTCTACACACGCACGGTCCCATGTGAGTTGTGGTTCCTCGACAAAGGGAAGCCGGAGGCGATGCGGGACAAAGTGCTCATGCTCGATGCGCGCAACATCTTCCGAAAGGTCACGCGCAAGGTCTATGACTTCTCACCGGAGCAGTTGAAAAACATCACTTCGATTGTCTGGCTTTATCGTGGGCAAAAGCAGCGGTTTCTTGATCTTGTGGAATCTTATCGCGAGGAGTGCCGCGTCCGCCGTCGAAAGCTGGATGCCACCTTGCCGGAAGCTCAGGCTGCGATGGAAAGTTTCGACACCGCCATGTGCGGCTTTGTTGTTGGAGTAGTGAAAGGGGAATCCACGGGCTCATTGCTAAAGGCGGCTACGGAGTTCCACGGCGAAGTGGCGGCTTTTGCGATGTCGGTTGAAAATATACGACAGGTCATCCTGTTGAGGGATTACACGGCGGATGCTACTTCACTGCCTGAGTTCGCCGCCGATTGTCGTGCGCTGCATATCAAGTTGAAAGAGTTGATGAAGCTGATGGGGCAACTGCTGGAGGTAGCGCAGCCACATGCTTCCAAAGAGCAACGGCGCACCTTGCAAGTAAGCCGCGATGCCGCGCATGCGCTGCTGGATGAGTGTCACACTGCCGCGATGGAAAACATCTATTGGACGCGACAGGTGGAATGGCTGCTTCACCGTTTTCCGGATGCCGAATACCGCGATGTGGCAGGCTTGGTGAAGCTGGTGGATCGCAAGGACATCGAAGCTGCGGATTGGAGTCTTACGCCGGGTCGTTATGTCGGTGTTGCGGCAATGGTGGAGGATGAGGACTTTGATTTTGAAGACACGATGCGAGGAATTCACGTTGAACTGGCTGACCTCAACAAAGAGGCCGTGGAACTGGCGGATAAGATTCAGGAAAATCTTGAGGAGTTAGTCGGATGAAGTGGAATGAAGATTCGCTCGGCTCGATATGCGAAGCCAATGCCGGTATAATCCAAACCGGACCATTTGGCTCTCAACTTCATCAGTCAGACTATGCGGATGAAGGCGTGCCGGTTGTTATGCCGCAAGACATCGTTGATGGACGTATAGATCTAAACACCGTCGTTAAGGTTACGGAAGATACCGCCAATAAGCTCAAACGTCATAAACTCAAACTGGGTGCTCTCGTCATGCCCCGAAGGGGTGAGATCAACAAGCGTGCGTTCATCACTAAAGATCAAGAAGGTTTTCTCTGTGGAACTGGTTGTATAAAGATCGAACTTTCCGGAGAGATCTTAGATTCTCGTTTTCTTTACTACTATATGAAGCAACCGCAGGTCGTGTCATGGATTGAGCAAAATGCGGTGGGAACAACTATGCTCAATCTAAACACGAATATCATCGAACGTATTCCTATTCGTTATCCTCACATTGATGCCCAAAAAGCCATTGCGGAAGCAATGACAGCCTACGACGACTTGATTGAGAATAATCTTCGGCGGATGGCGTTGCTGGAGGAATCGGCGCGGCTGCTTTATAAAGAATGGTTTGTCCACCTCCGCTTCCCCGGCCACGAACACACCCGCATCATCGACGGCGTGCCCGAAGGTTGGGAGAAGAAGCCCCTTAGTAGCGTTGCAGAAATCAATCGCCAATCCATCGGAAGCTCGTTCGACGGCGAGATTGAATACATCGACATCGCATCGGTCACCCCCGGTCACATCAACGAAACAATCGTCTATGACTTTGCCGATGCCCCAAGCAGAGCGCGTCGTGTTGTTCAGCACGGCAACATCATCTGGTCATGTGTTCGTCCAAACCGGCGCTCTCATGCTCTCATTTTGCAACCTCCGTCAAATCTCATTGTCTCCACGGGCTTCGCCGTAATTACTCCAACCCGCTTGCCGACTTCATTCCTTTACTTCGCCACGACTACCGACGCTTTTGTTGGATACTTGGAGAATCATGCAAAGGGAGCAGCTTACCCGGCAGTGCTAACTCGTGATTTTGAACAGGGCGAGATTCTAAATCCACCTCCTCGTCTTGCAGATGCCTTCAACAAGTTTGTTGAACCGTCACTGGCCCAGATTCACAACCTTCGGGTTCAAAACCAAAAACTCAAAGCCGCCCGCAACCTCCTGCTACCCAGGCTGATGAACGGCGAAATCGAAGTGTGACGAGTCATTTGCCATGGATTTGATCTATCTCGACTACAACTGCTTCCAGCGTCCGTTCGACAACCCGCTGGACACGCGCATTCAGATGGAGGCGCTGGCCTGTCAGGAGATTTTCACGCAAGCGGAAGCGCACACCATCGAACTGGTCTGGTCTTTCGTTCATCACGACGAAACCTTGCTTTGTCCATTTCCCGATCGTCAAGCGGAGGCGTTTCGGCTTTCCGCTCTCTGCATAAAAAGACAGGGGCCGAATGATTCGATATTGCAGGCAGCACAGAAACTTTGTGCGCGGGAACATATTTCCGGACGGGACGCATTGCACCTTGCAGCGGCGCTGGAAATCGGAGCGAAGAGTTTTTTGTCCTGCGATGACCGGCTGCTGCACCGGGCGTCGCGTGCGCAACTGGACATTGAATTATTAAATCCTGTCGATTACATTCGACGCACAGAAACGCCATGAGCACCGCATTGGATGACAGCACGATTCGGATCGAGGGCATCGAAGCACTCAACAAAGCGCTTGGCTGCGCCAAAGCCTTGCGTTTCCTTTCGTTGATTCACCGGGAGCCGACTGACTATGTGGAAATTTCCAAAAGACTATATGAGGGACAGAGTGTTGAGGAAATTTTCGAGCGTGCAAAAAGTCAGTGGAAAGAATAGCCCACTGTTTCATTGACCCGATCCCGGCATGAGTGAAATGACCGAGGACAGGCTGGTGCAGCAGACCGTCGCGAATTATTTCCACGACGTGCTGAAATGGGATTCCGTCCTCGCCTACAACGAAGAAATCCTCGGCCCGGATGGAACGCTGGGCCGGACTTCCGAGAAGGAAGTCGTGCTGGTGCGTTACCTGCGAATGGCGCTGGAGAAGTTTAATCCCGACCTTCCCGCTGCCGCTTACGAGTCAGCCATCAAGCAAATCACGGAAACGAGCGTTTCCAAGTCGCTGCTGCAAATCAACCGGGAGAAATACGGCCTTTGCAAGAAGGGCGTGGAAGTTTCATTTCGTAACGCCGAAGGCCACATCGAAAAGAAGCGGCTGATTGTTTTCGATTTCGAGAAGCCGGAGGAAAATCACTTCCTCGTGGTGCGTGAGCTATGGGTGCAGGGCAACCTCTATCGGCGTCGGCCCGACATCATTGGATTCGTGAACGGAATCCCGCTGCTCTTTTTCGAGCTGAAGAACGTCCACAAAGACATCAGGCGCGCATACAACGAAAACCTGAGTGATTACAAAGACACCATCCCTCACGTCTTCGATCACAATGAACTGGTGATCTTGAGCAATGGCGACAAGGCGAAGCTCGGTTCCATTTCGAGCAAATACGGGCACTTTCACGAATGGAAGCGACTGGCTGAGGAGGAACCGGGTGTGGTGGATATGGAAACTTTGCTCAAAGGAGTTTGCTCGAAGCGGAACTTCATGGACATCTTCGAGAACTTCACGGTTTTCGATGACAGCAGCGGCAAACTGGTAAAGATCGTCGCGCGCAATCATCAGTTTCTTGGCGTCAATCGTGCAGTGGAAGCCGTAAGGAATCCTGAACATCTCAACGGGCAACTGGGTGTCTTCTGGCACACTCAGGGAAGCGGCAAATCCTACTCGATGCTCTTTTTCACCGAGAAGGTGAAGCGCAAGCTGTCGGGCAATTTCACATTTCTCATTGTCACGGATCGTGAAGATCTGGACGACCAGATTTACAAGACTTTCGCCGGTTGCGGCATTGTGGATAATGACAGCGACAGGTGCCGTGCTGGTTCGGGCAATGATCTGCGGGACATGTTGAAGCGGGATAAGTCGTATGTCTTCACGATGGTCCAGAAATTTAACCAGACGGTTTCCCCTGACGATCCTTATTCCTTGCGCAACGACATCATTGTTCTCTCCGATGAGGCGCACCGCACACATTATGGCATCCTCGCTTTGAACATGAGGAATTCACTGCCCAGGGCGCACTACATGGGATTTACCGGCACGCCTCTTTTCAAGTCTGATGAACTCACGAAGAAGATCTTCGGGGATTATGTCTCGACGTATGATTTTCAGCGTGCAGTCGATGACAAGGCCACCGTGCCGCTTTACTACGACAATCGCGGCGAGAAGCTGCACATCACCACGACGGAGATCAACGCAAAGATCGCTGACAAACTGGAGCAGATGGAGGCCGAGCTTGATCCCGATAAACGGGCGCGGCTGGAACAAGAACTGGCGCGTGAATATCATATCATCACTGCGGGCAAACGGCTGGATGCCATAGCTCGTGATTTTGTGGATCATTACGCTGCCCGATGGGAAACCGGCAAAGTGATGCTGGTCTGCATCGACAAGATTACGACCGTGAGGATGTTCAACTTGATCCAGTTTTACTGGGCCGAAGCAATAAAGGAAGTTGAAGCTGCTTTGGCAGCGGCGGCTGATGAACAGGAGGAAGTGTATCTGCGGCGCAAGGTGGCGTGGATGAAGGAAACAGAAAAGGCTGTGGTCGTGAGTGAAGAACAAGGAGAGGTAAAGCGTTTCGAGACTTGGGACTTGGACATCATCCCGCATCGCGAGAAGATGAAAAAGGGATTCGAGACACCGGATGGGAAGAGAATTGATTTGGAAACGGCATTCAAGAATCCGGAACACCCATTTCGCATCGCGATTGTCTGCGCCATGTGGATGACGGGCTTTGATGTGCCAAGCATGGCCACACTTTATCTCGATAAACCGCTCAAGGCGCACACCTTGATGCAGGCCATCGCACGAGCCAACCGTGTGTATGAAGGAAAGAACAACGGCTTGATCGTGGATTACTGCGGCATTTTGAAGAATCTTCGCCAAGCACTGGCCACGTTTGCGGGAACGGGCGGAAGCAGTGGTGGTGGACAACCTCCTGAGCCGGTTAAACCAGAGGAGGAGTTAATCGCGGAGTTGGCTGCCGTGATCAAGGAAACGCGCCGATTTATGACAGACCGGGGATATGATCTCGACAGTCTCATTGGGAAAACAGGATTTGAGAAGATCGCAGCGATCAACGCCGCCAAGGAAGTTGTCAACCAAACTGAGGAAACGAGAAAGCGTTTTGAGATTCAGGCGCGTGAGGTGTTCAAGAAGTTCAAGGCGTGCATCACAATCAAGAGCATCAATGATTACAGAAAAGATCACGACGCCATCGACATCATTTACAAGAAACTGCAGGACGATAAGGACAAGGCTGACATCACGGACATCATCAAGGAACTCCATGCCATAATAGACGAGTCCATTGCTCCAACCGCTGCCGAAAAACCTGATGCAGACGGCAAACTTTACGACATCAGTAAAATCGACTTCGAGCGGCTCAGGCAGGAGTTTGCGAAATCGCCCCGGAAGAATACCACCGTTTACGCACTCAAGGAGATGATCGAAAGGCGGTTGCTCCAATTGATGAAGCAAAACCCGCTCAGGACTGACTTTAACAAACGCTACCAGGAAATCATAGCGGGGTATAACCTTGAAAAAGATCGAGTGACCATCGAGAAGACCTTTGCCGCGCTGCTTAGTTTTGTAGGAGCACTCGATGAGGAGCAGGAGCGGGCTATCAGAGAAGGTCTGGACGAGGAAAAATTGGCCTTGTTCGATTTGCTTATGAAACCGGAATTGATGTCGGCTCAGCACAAAATGGATCGGGAGAAAATCAAGAAGGTAGCCACAGATCTTCTGACAACGCTGAAGGCGGAAAAACTCAAGGTGGACAACTGGCGGGAGAAAGAAGCTACAAAAGCCGAGGTCAAAACATTCATCCATGATTTTCTCTGGAACGACAAATCAGGACTGCCGCCTGATTTCTATTCACCGGATGAAGTGGAACAGAAAACCGCGATTATTTACGATCACGTTTTCAAACAATACGCCGATGCAGATCACCATCCCTATTCCCAGGCGGCGTGACGGTGAAAAGTAGTTGGGCAAATGGAATTGTCGGTATCCATCGACCGAGGATTGGTTCGTCGATTTCTCCTTGCCCCCTGTCCTCAGAATAATAGAACCTCTCACATGACCAAAACCCAACTTCTGCAAGCCATCGCCGAACAAACTGAAACCGACAAGAAAACTGCCGCATTCTTCCTCGATGCCATCACCGAGATCGCCTACAAGGAAGTGAAGAAGAACGGTGAATTTCTTCTTCCTGGCATCGGCAAGCTCATCAAACAGAAAAGGAAGGCGCGGATGGGTTTCAATCCCAAGACCCAGCAGAAGATCAAGATTGCGGCGAAGACCGTCGTAAAGTTCCGTGTGGCGAAGGCGGCGAAGGATGAGATTTTGGGTGGAAAGAAATAATGCCCCTGACCGGCGAGAGCAGATTCTTTCAAATGTATTGCACTTGGCCGTGGCTTGTCCCCACGACAATGCCAATCCCCCGTTTTGCCCGTTGCATGATGTGAGAAAGCTTCCTCCCGAAGAAAGAATCAAATGGATCAACTCTGTAGCCGACGAAGATCTGGAATACATCGCCCTCTGCCATCAGGTCTGTCTGCAATGGAGAGAAACGACAGCCTGCGATTAAGAATCGTCAGCGCGGACTTGGAACAACAAGCACAGGGCACTTTGCTGATTGGAGAACGCCGGAGGTAACGCTGCCCACCAGCAGGTTGTATAGAGCGCCGTGACCATGAGAGCCCATCACGATCATGTCAGCCTTTTCCCTTTCACATTCTTCAAGAATAATCTCCACCGACTTACCTTCGACTTGGCGAGTAATTACGTCATTGGACAACCCGGAATAATGCTTCTTTAACTCATCCAGCTTCTCTTGAACCTTTTCCTCCTTTTCATGCTGTAAACGCGGCATGGGAACAAATGAATCAGGGCCAACCGATTTTTCTACAGCAGTCAACGTGCTGTATTCAACTTGTTCTTGCCTGACATGCAAAAGAATCACACGGCTCACGACCGCGCCTGCCAGCAATTTTGAGGCTTGCATTACTTCTTTAGTCGCATTTGAAAAATCCACTGGAACCAAGATTGTCTTCATAGTCACCTCCCGATTGAATATTCGGCTGCATTGTCGCCCTGTCAATAATGTGGAGCACGAAGAGTCCCGTCGAAGACTGAACTCTGGAAGCGGATCATCTTCTAACATTCGCCATCGGCCAAGGGGCAGAATTTTCTTGCGCTATTATCACGTTCTCTAATATGCTTCCCCTGAATGAAAACAAGCAATCCCCACCACAATTATATGACCGGACGATCAATTTTGCAGGAATGCCGGAAGGCGCTGACCCTCTTGTTGGGACTGCTCATTTTGGGACATTCTACATCAGCGATTGCCGCTCTCATCTGGAACAACGGTGATCCCAACAATGGCAATGCCTATGTAAGTGACCCGACATTTCCAATTCAGTATGGCGATGACTTCACCCTGACATCGACAACTGTTGTCTCAAAAATTGAATGGTTTGGTGCGTATAAAGGCACCAGCCTTACAGCGAATCCTACGGATGCTTTTTCGTTGAGGATTTTTAAGATCACGAGTGGCGCTCCTGAAAAGAACCCGATTCTTCAGCTGAGCCCCTCAGGCATTGTAAGACAGCAGACAAGCGGCACTCTCCCGTTTGGAAATTTCGTTTACAATTATCAAGCCGACATCACCCCCACATCTCTAGCGCCGGGACAATATCTCTTCAGCGTGATCAACAACACGGCAGGTCAAACAGACCAGTGGATGTGGGCTTTGCATCAAAGTGTATCGGGCGACAAGTGCTGGATGCGGTTTCGTGACACCGATTCATGGGGCGGTCCCTATGGAACTGAGTTTGCATTCAAGCTTCATTCGCCTGATGTCATACCCGAACCTTCCACAATAATTTTTGGTTTGGGGCTGACGGGTGTTCTTGCCGTGCGTGCATTTCGTAACAAACAGACGAAATAAAGGTGAGGGTCTTGCCTGCGAAAGATAAGAGTCTAGTCGAAGACTGAACTCTACACTTTTCAAGCTCATTACTCCGCACGCATAAGGCGAACATTCGCTATTTCTTCAATTGATGTTATCATGGCGCATGGAAATCTCATGCGGTGCTGATTTACTGAGACTCCACGAATTTGCGGGATTGAAGAGTGCGTCACAACTTGAGTTGAAATCCCTTACCAAACGGGCTTATACACATCCACGCCAGACACATTCAAATAGATGGGATACCACCATTCAAGCACTGCGGCACCACATGCTCAAGTCCCTGTTTTGTGGGGAATACCCTTTGGAAATCCGTTCAGGTCGCCGCATGAAAGATTCCTGCTGATACTGGTGCGAATCAACGGAAAAACCAAACATAGATCACGCAGCCCGCTGTGACCAGAAATGCGAGGGGCCACACCAACCGAGCTGCTTCAAGCTTTCTATAATGTGTAGTTGCCATCCGTGGTGCAGGGCAATGGCGACATTGAGAGGTCACTGTGGAGACTGCATGACCACAGGTAGGACAAGCTTCTAACGACATGGACACCATTCGCAGAAGGAGTCCAAATAGCAAGGTGCGGCTGGTCCTCAGCTAAAAAACATTCGTCGCTATTATACGAGAGTGTGTTACAGCTTACTACCTATGGGCGATTCCAATCCAAAGAATAAGCAAAAGCAGAAAAATCAGCAAACCGCGAAGAAGGCGAGCAACCAGAAGAAGCCTGCCGTTTCGTCATTTCAAGCCACGGGCAAGAAGAAATAGGCTTTTTACTGCAATCCTTGGCTGTGAAGAGATGTCACAGCTAAAAAGAAACCCGTCGTTTGCATTGCACGGGTTTCTTAATGGGAGTTGATCCAAGTTCATCCATCAGCTCGACCAGATTCAGTTCCTACTGAATTTCTTGGCCAGCCCCACATGACTGTCGAGCAACCCGTGCAGTGCTTCCGTTCGCTTCGGCAGCTCTGCCAGATTTCCATCTTTCAGAGACTCCGTGAACGCATTGAACAGGCTCCAAACATTTCTCGTCTGGAATTCCTCATGTTGCGGCTCTCTCCACTGGTGCAGCACCGATGGAATCAACCTGTTTGAACAGACACCAACATCGGTCGCACGAATGATGAGATCATGTGCTGTCGTATCGGTCAGCGCCCTCTCCCTGTAAGTGGCGAACCTGGTATTCTGGTCATGCCATTTTTCCAACATTCGACCAATGCCCCTTTCAACAAGCATCGGCAGATCGCGGAAGATGAACCGCGTGTGTTTCCTTGCGAGCTTCACTTCTCCGCTGAAGGAGAGGTTGTCACATACAAAGACCGATGCACCGGCAACAACACCGGCTGGAAAGGTTTTGTCATGTGAATTTCTCAACCCGAGAACCCAGCAATAGTCGGGGTCATTCTCGCCGTTCTGGATCTCCATGAGTCCAAAGTAGCGAGCGCCGTCGTGACTGAGGCTGTGGGCGAAAGTCCCCACGGTGAGGTTGTTGGCAGTGAGGGTTTTCTCAACCCGTTGGATGAGTTGCGTGTGTGGGATCGGTGTCCACGTTTCGGTGGCCCTTGGAGTGGGCACCATTTCCACATCGCGGTGTCCGACTTGATTCGCGCCACAATGCAGGATGAGGTTTGGATGTTTACGTTTTGGTGGTGGTTGGAGTAGTTCAACCATATTTGCTCCTTTCGGTTTGTTGTTGAGCAGCGGTTGCCGCTGTGTGTTTTGATTGAGCCCGGTGGATTTGGCGTTGCAGCCATTCTCCCGTGCTCATGGTTTTGATGTTCTTCGCAGTGATGATTGCGGCACCGCCCCCATAGGCATCTATGCGCGGCTTGGAACAATCATGCGACCATTCAAAGGCCACATGTCCCTGCGGATTAAACTTCCTGAGCAGGTGTTGAATGAATGCACAGATGGCATCCACACCCCCATGATAGGAATGCAACCAGATTCCGTATTTGTCTGGAAGACTCTCAGGATCGGTTTCAAAGCTCCAATCTTCAACCACGTCCATGAGGACAGCGGGAAAATCAGGGGATGCCTCGTCACCTTGCTGAATGCGACTGGCTTCGTTGGCGACGTTCAGCGCATATTCCTGCGCATCTTTCGTCGGCAGTTCAACGATGAGGCTGATGTTTGTAAAGTAATCGGCCATATTGCTCCTTTCTGTTGAGCGAGAAAGCGCCGGACACACCCATTGCTGAATGCATCCGGCTTGTTTCCGTCGCCAAGTTCTTAGATGCGAACCATCTGGAGTTTTTCCAGTGTGGTTCTCACCGACTGCACCTCGCGGTTCGTATTCTTCTGCTCCCTCTGGACCAGCTTGAGAAGATCGGTCAGTTCGTTGAGGCCACGGATGGCTTCACGATACGAACCTTTGACCGTCTCAATTTTCTCAAGGGCAGCTTCCACGGCCGGTTTCTCTTCCGCACCGTTGCCGGTGCCATTGGTGCCGCCGTTCGTTTGATGACCATTTCCATTTGTTGTCGGCATGTTGTTCCTTTCTTGTTGTTCTGGTGGTGTTTCGGTTTCAGAGTTCACGGGTTTGGCTTCGCCGTTTCCGTTCTCCTCTTTCACCGGTTTCTTAATGGGATCAGCCCCCGTTCTTACGGGCATGATAATCATCTGGTGCCCCTCACGATCACTGAGCCTCACAGGGGACATGCCATCAATGAGTTCCAGTTGAGTCAGCCCAAACCGCAGTGCCTTGCTCAGAAGTTCACGGTTCAGGTAAACGACTACGTCTGCACCCTTGGCCGTGACCACAGAGGTTTCCACTTTTACGGGTTTATCCGCGAGGTTGCTCACGAGGGACACTTTCCTTCCGGCACATTCGATCCCGACCCTGTGATTTTTGGCATCAACGTCAGGCATCCGTTCGATGGTTTGGATCAGGCCGTCGATGTCAGCGAATTCGATTTCTGTTTTGAATTCAGACGGGATCACCTGCCGCCAGTTGGGATAATTTCCCCCGAGTTCTTTCGTGATGAACCGCCAGCGCCGGCTGCTGAGTTGCAGATATACCTGTTCACCCTTCTTCCCGTCTTCCTGCAACCGTAGCTGCCATTCACCGTCATTATTAAATTCCTTCCATCCCAGGAATTTGTGATTCGGGATGACGACAGAATTTAGCAGAGGCAGAGTGAACGAGTTGCTCGGGTAGAGATGGCAGCCATCGGTGCCGACAACTTGCTGGCACTTTGGCTGGCTGACATCAATGCATGCGCCCTGAAGAATATACCTTGTCGGGTCCACACTCGCGCATTCCATCGCCTGATGAAGTGATGTTCTCAATGCATCCGGCACCGGGATGGGTTCCCCTTTGATTCGAGGAATTTGAGGGAATTCCTCCACCGGCATGGATTCCAGATGCTCACCGGCAGTCTGATGGCCGATGGGATATTCAACCACCGCCTTGTCATCCTTCACTTTCTCCACGGTGAGGACATCCGTCTTATTGCAGACCTTCGTGATCCGCTGAAGATCGTCGTAAGGGACAAGGACGGATTCTTGTGGTCCGTCCGCAGGTTCCTCGAATCTTACCGTGATGAAGCTGTCGAGATCGGTGGAGGTCAATGTGATCCAGCCGTCTTTCGTCCGGTCGATCCGGACATTGGATAGGACAGGCAGGGTGGTTTTCCTGCCGATGATCTTGCTGATACCGGCGAGCGCAGGCTTGAGTTCCGCTATTGGCAAATTGATTTTGCTCATGGGTGGACTCCTTTCTTTTTGTTGAAACGAAAACAGCCCATGCATCCGGTGAAGGACACATGAGCTGAGATCGTCGGGTTTTAGCCTGTGAAAACAGGCTGGTTAGTTGATCGTCTTCCCTTTCGATGGGAGTTGTTGCACCTGCTGACGGATGTATTCCTTCATGTTCGCCTCGCACCGGATATAGAACTCGCTCCCGACTCGCGTGAACTTGTGGGACCGGTTCTTTGCAGCCGCCAATGCGAATTTCTTCACATTCGATTTATTGATCAGCATGACGGTTTGAATTTCAACTGAGCAACCGTGCAGGTGGCAGGGTCAATGTCGTCACGTTCCCCCAGATAGACCGGCTGATAGACCGAGCCGGATTCCTTGAAGGCATAGAGGTAACGAATTTCGACGACCATGCCGATGTCGGGAACCTTGTGGTTCGGTGGAATGGTGACATTACCGGCAAGGATGAATCGTTTTTCGTTAAGCAATTTCAACGTGACGCTCCGCTTGTCGTTTAATTTGGCAACGATAAACGAAGCTGTCTCATAGAACTTGTGCTTGAGCTGGTCACCCCCCGTGGAAGGTCTGCCCGCGACGTAGGGTGCGGTGATCCTTTTGAACACGACACCCTCCTTCTCCTCCTTCTTCAACCGTTCCAGCATCGCAACCTTGGATTGTTTATCGAAGGCTGTTTCAACGAACCGGATGTATTTCGGCAGCGAAGAAGCCAATAGGTTCATCAGCGCCACACAACGGTCACGAAACATCCAATTGCGGATGTCCTTGCCGTCAACGAGCAACATGTCGAAGGCCATGAACTGCTCACCGACACATTCTCCATCCATGATGAAATCACCGGAAATACTCCGGACTTCATTGACGAGAATGGATGGAATGCCGGTGATCAATCCCTTGCGGTTGATTCCCTCAATTGCCGCACCCTCCTTTCTCAGCAACATCCTGCGTCCATCAAACTTTTCCTGCATCGCATAATCGGAATTGTTGATGAAACCCAGGACCTCTGATTCCTCGATGGGATTAAGAAGCTGGCAGGAAATCCCGCTGACAGCCTTGTCCGTGTGTTGATACGGTGAACCCTCCTCGCCGGGAGTGTATCCCTTGCCCATTT
The DNA here is from genome assembly GCA_963751395.1 of uncultured Verrucomicrobiae bacterium. Taxonomy (GTDB): domain Bacteria; phylum Verrucomicrobiota; class Verrucomicrobiia; order Chthoniobacterales; family Chthoniobacteraceae; genus CAVVUC01. The sequence goes on from CAVVUC010000004.1 coordinate 653,606, forward strand.
TCTCCTTGATGAGTTTGTCGTAGATGGCCTTTGCTGCGCCATAATCGACCGGAGATTGCGTTTTGGTTCCGGACTGCAGGGTGGTGCCTCTGCGTCCGTATTGGAAGTTGACGACATAACCTCCATTTTTGTTTTCGATGGCTGTCTGATACACTTTGTCAGACGAGCCCTGACGATAATAGAGTGTGATTTGCTCCATGTGTTTTCTCCTTTCTTTTTGAGCCGGAGATTCCGGCCTTTGTTATCAGCACGTAACGCAGTGATCGGTTATTTGATCCGCCTGTGCTGTGACAACCCCTTTGAAACCCATGCCACCCTCCTCGTATTTTAGAACGAAGGTGAGCGTGGGCCAAAGGTTGGCTGCTTTTTCGATGAATCCCAAGGGCGGAACCCATGCGGTATCGAAGATGTAGAAAAGTCTTTCCCTTCCTTCATCGACGAGTTCCGCGTGACATGCGCCCCATTTGACGCCCCACTCGCCACGTTCCCAATCATAGCCTGCTTCTCGATACCCTTTCCGTAAAACTTCGTCAGGGATGGGCACCAGACTGTGAAAGTTCAACGGGCCGGGTTTCTCACCCGCCTTATCCTGTTCGCTATACCAGGGGGAATACCCCACGGCCTTCTCCTTGAACCTTGTGAACATCAACCCCGGGACCTGTGATCTCCAGTTCGTTGGAACACCAGTTCGGCATATTATTTGACACTGAGCAGCGATTTGATGATGTGAATGATCAGAAGAATCATCACATAGGCCAGCAACAGGGTCGCAGGAAACACGATAACCTTTCCGCAGATTGCGGTCAGATAAACCAGCCAAGCCTGCAATTGCCCCAATAAGAATGTAACCAGTGGAACGATCAGGATCAGAGGAATTCCAACCGCAGCCGCCAGCCTGGCGTTAAGACGCATCCATTCCCTGATCTGGCCATTGGGCGAGGCCCAATACTCCAGCCTCAACATCGAGTAACGCACAGATTCCAGACTCCGCTGCCATCTGTTCGTTGGCTGGATGTCCAGATTCATGCGCGGTTCCTCAAGCTTTTTTGGCTGCCAGAGGTTCTTGATCGGCTGGAGGAATTTACTTTTCTCCATACGGATGCGCCTTTCTGTAGATTACCGCTCCGATGACCAATGCGATGACGCATCCAATTCCGAGCAGGATCGCGCCGTTGTCCTTTTTCTTGAATCCGCTGAAGTGCGGAATTTTTGTGAGTAGTTTTTTCATGTTGTGTTCCTTTCGTTGAAATGAAAGAGGCCAGCTCCCATCGTCGCGATGAAAGCTGACCTCTGTTGATTTGTTTGTTTGTTATCTCAGCACCAGGCGCGGCATTCGTTGAAGAATTCGCATCCGGCGCAGCCGAATCCGGGACTCGGTATCCAGTCCTCCTTTTGGACTCCGTTCACATACGACTCCATGACGTGATAGAGCCGTGTTTCCTGCACGTCATCAATGGGCAGGATTTCCGTGACGACGATCTTGGGTGATTTCGTTTTGACCAGATGATGAAGCTCCAGACCCGATTCCTTTTTGCCCGTCACCTCACGATACAGCACACCATAACTGGCAAGCTGCGTGTCGTTGAAATGACGGACCTGTTCGGGATCGGGAGTTTTCCCACTCGTCTTGAAATCAACAATCCGTCCGCCCTCGCGAACCAGATCAATGATTCCAATCAGCTTCGGCAGACCATGTTTGGACAAGTCTGCCTCCACCGACACTTCCACCGCCTCGGGTTTTTCATCGGGTTTGATCGGTGACTCACGGAAATAGGTTTCCAGTAACCGCCAGCCAACTTTCTTTTCCTCCTCCTCTTCACCTTCCCAGTTTACAGGTTCATCCTTCTGACTTTCCTGCCATTGGCCGGTGAACACGTCATGCAGGGTCTTCAAACTGGGCTGCTCATTTTTCCAACGAGCTTTGTTCCAGTATTTGAGGACCGCATGCACGCTGCTGCCGACGTGAAGGGACGGTGATTTCGGTTTCACCAGACCCAGCACATACCGGAAGAAGAATTTCAACCGGCACTGCTGGAAGAGTAGGACTCGTGAGGCGGACACCCGCTTGACGAGATCCTCAATGGTCTTCGGTTTGGGTGGATCAAGAACCGCACTCATGATCTTGCCCTTTGATACCTTCCACCGTTGGCATTCTTCCTTGGGTAACGGTCGAACAATTCGTCGATGAGGTTTGACGCCTGCATCCTGTTGAGGGTTCTGACACCACCACCGAAGAGTTCCACGGAGAGATTCTCCACGTCATTCTTGTTGGCTTTGTTGTCCCTGACGATGCTGTTGATGAGATCGAGCTGCTTCTGACTGATGCCAGATGGCTCGTTCCTGCCGTTCGTTTGATTCCCGTTCCCGTTGGGCTGCTGACTCTCCTTCATGCCGTATTTTGTGGCATCGGGCAGAAAACCGACCGCTTCGATGTCTTTGTCCACCGCTTCCTGAAGCATCCGGTAGAGCTTCGCACTTTCTTCGGGCACCTGGTTGATGTCCTGCAACTCCACACGGACACTGACGACGTAGGAATGACTGCTGTAGTTTGGCAGGCCCAGTTTCTTGCTGTAAGCCGCCTCGAATATGACTGCCATAGGATTGAATTTCCTTTCTGTTTTGAATTTGAGCACAAAAAAACCAGCGTGTGGCTGGCGTTCTTGGTCCGTTTTTGTTGAGTCCGGTCAGCGATTGCCGCCGGCGTATGTTGGTGAATCCTCCGCGACCTTCACTTGTTCCCAGCTTTCGCAACCGCTCAATTGGTGCCGAAGTAGCTCATCGGTGAGACGGGTCATGGGAACTTTCCTTTTCCTGGCCTCGTGATAGAGCACGGAGACGAGAAAACGGGAAATGCGCGGAGAATAATGCTTTTTGGGCATCAGACCTCCTTTCGCTTTAGGATTTTCGAATGAAATCGGAAAGCCCGGGGCTAAACGATCTCATTCAATAAATTATACCACTGAGAATGGGGATTTTGAGGGAGGGGTGATCCACTCGTCTGGTTTACGCCCAGCAATATGTCAAACATTGATTGCTATAGGGCAAGGACGTAATGCACTTCATCAGCCGCTTTGGAACTTCATAATCTCGAAAGCGTGAATTTGCTTCCCCGACTTGATGCCGTTGGTATGGAACAGGCCAATTGTCTTTCCATGCTTGAGTTACAAAATTAACAAAGCGCTTCGTGTCTTTCGATCCCATGCATCTAAAGCCACAGTTACCCCATTCGTCAAAGGTGCATTTCTGCCATGAAAAGATCGGCTGTTCAGTAAACAATACGGGTGCCAGAGCTTTGTCTATTACAGTCTCGTATTTACGTGGCATTTTTAGAAACTACCTTGGTCCGTGCTGGTTGCCCATCGCAAAAGCGGTGTTCAATGTTTTGCTGTCGATCTTGTTATTCAAAAACCCATCAACAGCAGCGGCATAGACTACCGCCACATCTTCGAGCCGAAGCCGATCAATAGCAACTTCTGGACACCGCTTCTTTACTGATCGTGCGCAGTGAATTGCGTCACTCAAACAAATTAAACCCCCATGTTTTACGGTCCAAAGAACTGTTTTAGTTTTGATTATGCGATTCATTTCCTCAACAGATGGCGCAGTATCAAACCAGTTAATTATTGACTCCACGTCCTCTCGCTTCACACGGTATTTCTTCTGATACTCAGTCCACTTTAATCGTAACATTGGATCTACAACATCTCGGTCAATGAATTGATAAAAGTGTTCAAAGCCCATAACTAGGAATGATATTCGACCAGATGACCGGCCACCAATTGCGTCATTTCAAACATGCTGACCTGGCTCTTGCCGTTAGAAACTGCCTTCAGTGCGTCATCAGCATTGATCAACGTCTTCTTCTTGGAGTCCTGTAATCCGTTTTGCGCAATATAATCCCAAAGTATTTTGGTAAGTTCCGTTCTGATAAGCGGCTTCGTCCCGACGATAACACTCAATACTTCATCTGCTTGGAGGCGCTCCAAACCCTTTCGCTTCTGTCTGCGTTGAGCAGCCTTTACTTTCGGTCCACCAAGAAACGCGGGTGTGAAGCAGATGGCGTATGGGCGAATGAACAGCTCATCGAGAGGCATTCGGTCCCTTGCCTTCAAAAGCGTTGTCTTTTCAACTCGCTTTGGAAACTTCCTATACTGGGAGAATGAATATGTTGTGCCATCCTCATTTAGAGCAATTTTCTCGATTATAGCCCAGCCATGCAGATTGTGTGTATGCTCAGCGGGAGCAAAAATCACTGGAAGCCATTCACCATTTTCATTTCCTTTCTTGAAGAGAGATGCTGCCGTAACCCATCTCTTTTTTTCAGTGAATTCCCCACGACCACCATCCCTAATGCAGTTCTCCAAGTCGTTCGAGTGTTTGATCGTGTAGATGCAGCAATCGGTAAGCATGAAATTTTTCATAAGCTCCGTCTTAGAGATTTCAAAGCAGGTTTGGATTCCCGGCAAGCACAATCTGCGGTCGGGTTTTTGTCAGTCGTTATGGATCTAAGCGATCTCTTCCGGCCTCAATACGGCATTCATTTTCAAGTGGCCGCGCTGCCTCCAGGCTTCGGCCAGCGAAATTACTGCCAATTCCACGAAGTCAATCTGTATGGTGCTTTCTTGTTCCACGCCTGCCACCAAACGGTTGCCTCCGCGTTTCTTTCCTTGCCGTCCACTTTTACCTTCAGCTTGAGACGGTAGTTCATACCAGCAACGACTTGCTCTTCCACGCCAAGAATGGACACCAGCTCTAATTTTGCCGCTGGCGTCTCTTTGCTTGTCTGGATCGCCTTTTCTTCTTCCTTGATCGCAAAGTTCGCAGCCGCAACCACCTCCGGTTTGGTCACCGCTACTGGAGACTCGCCACCGGGCATTGGCTCTCTTGTAAGACCGCTGTCGCAAAGCAGCGCGATGATGAGGAGCGAGAGGAGGGAAGCATTCATGCTTGGTGACAGACTTTAGCGTTTGTCTGCGCGTTATCAAGCGCGCCAGGTTCGGTTGACGATGGTGCGCTTCATGAAATCATGAAAGGCACACGGTTCCCACAATACGATTCATTTCCCTCTTTCATGGAAAACGGTTCCCGTTCCCCATCGAAGAGACGCAAAAGTTTTCAAGGTTTCTCACCCTTGTGAAACTCGATCAACTGCATGTCGCACTCCGCGGGGGTTCCGTTGTGGTGGTATCGATAGTGAACAATTCCAAGACCGGGGACATAAGCGACTGATTGAAAATCGGGGGATGTCCTGTAAGTCATCGTAAAGACACGCCCATCCTTGAGTGATGGCGCTCCTTTGACTTTATCTGTGTAGGCGGATTCTCCTTCAACAACCCAGCAATATCTACCGGTTGTTGATTGCGCAAAATCCCCAAAAATCTTACGATCAATTAGGGGCGCATCGAGGAAGAGTGATTCTGAATCAACCAGCTCATGAAGGGATTCCTTTGTGTCCTTGATCTTCTGCCATGCTTTCAATGCATTCTCACCATAGAGAAGGTGGTAGGCAGCACTCCCGACGCGGACAATCAAATGAGTTCCACGTTCCTTCCCTTCTTCATACCACGATAAATCAGAAGGAAGACCTTTCAGTAAAGCCGCAAATACCAATCCTCGGGAAGCGGTGTCGATGACCTCCATTTTCCAAGTGAGCGTTTTACTCTGATCCTCGTGCTTACCAGTAGTGTCGTTCTTCTGCACCCACTTCACCTCACCCCTGTAAATCCAGTAGCTGCCCTTCGATAAGGGAAAATATGTCGAGGTGTCTTCTGCATGAGCGAGCAGTCCAAGAACCAGTAGAACGATGACCGAAACGAGCAAAACCAGACATCCCTTTCCGGCTGGCATTGCAGGATACCTTGCCGGATCTTTCCCGTGCAGTTCCCCCGCGAGCTTCTCGATGAACTCCTTGGAGGTTCTCAGATCGCTGCCGGTGAAGGTGCGGTATCGTTTGATTGCCTCGATTTTGTTACCGCCAGCAATCGCTTCACCGATCTGCTGCATTTGCTCCGGGGTGGGTTCGCTCATGCTCGTTCCGTTACTCTTGCATTCTGTAAACACGAACGTAATCGATCAAATACTTTTGAGGAAGAATGCTGTCATCAATGGGACCGCCCCAACTGCCTCCAAGCGCCAGGTTGATCAACATGTAATGCGCCTTGTGAAAAGGTTTTTCGTCCCCTTCTCCCGCCTTTCCAACCTCGAACGTGTGATACTTCTGTTTGTCATAAAAGAAATCAACGTGGTCGGGAAACCATTCGACTGCGTAAATGTGAAAGGCATCAAACGGCCGGTTTGCCTTGATACGGTGGCCGCTCGATTGATGCTTTCCATTAAGCGAGTAGTGAACTGTGCCGTGGATAAGATCAGGCTCTTTTCCAACGAACTCCATGATGTCAATTTCTCCACATTTCGGCCAACCGATCTCAGGGATGTTCACGCCAAGTGTCCAAAATGCCGGCCATACTCCTTTTCCCTGCGGAAGCCTGGCGCGCACTTCGATTCTCCCATACGTCCAGCTCGCCCTGCCCTTCGTCGTCAGACTCGCGGAGGTGTAGCTGGCCGGATGTTTTCCTTCTGCGTCAGCAAAGGCTTCCTTCCTCCCTTCAATGACCAGCATCCCGTTTTCGACTCTGGCATTTTCCAGGCGATCTTTGGTGTAATACTGCGCTTCGTGATTGCGGACCAGACCTGACTCGTAATTCCACTTCGCTCTATCTGGCAAACCAGGCTTATCGAACTCATCAGACCAGACGAGTTTCCACTCTGCAGCACGAGCACATGACATCGTTGCCATCGCGAGGAGGGTGAAGATGATGCGCTTCATGCCCACATGAATAACAAACGGGCGGCACAATACGATTCATTTTCCTCTTCCATGGAAAACGGTGCCCGTGCCCCATGAAAGAGAACAATGAAACATAGTTCGCACTTGCATTCTATGGATTCGGTCATCTATTATTCACTCACGGGCAAGCTGCAAGGCGCAGGTTCGAAACAGATGTAATCAAATCAAATGAAACCCGATCCAATACGGATTCTGGTTGTGGATGATGAACCGCTCATCCTCAACGCCGTGAGGATGATGTTAAGCTACGAGGGGCACCTCGTCGAAGCTGTGAGTGATGCCAGGAAGGCACTCGCCATATTTGAACCGGAGAAATTTGATCTCATTATCACCGATTACATGATGCCGGGGATGAAGGGGGATGCGTTGGCAATTGCGATCAAATCACAGGCTCCCCAGCAACCGGTGATGCTTCTTACAGCCCACATTCACAGTAAGCGTCTGCCGGGGTTCCCCTTGACACGATGCTTCGCAAGGTCTGATCCGGAAGCATAGGCGTGATAGCCCGATGGGCTACGACGCTTACGCTGCGGCGCGTCGATCGGCGCGCTTCTGCGCCTTTGCCCAAGCCTCCGGCGTGAGGTCTTTGACCTGCCAGTTGGTCATCGAGGGCAGGCGCGTGAACACGTCCCGGAGATAGGCGAACGGGTCGATATTCCGACGCCGGCAGCTCTCGATGACGGTGTAGAGGATGGCGCTGCGACCGCCGGCCTTGGCTTCCCCGATGAACAGCCAGTTCTTCTTTCCCACGGCCGTGGGCCGGATGGCGTTTTCGATGCGGTTGTTGTCGATCTCCAGACGGCCATCTTCGAGGAAGACGAGCAGCGAGGGCCATTGATTGAGCGCGTAGTCGATGGCTTTGCCCATGAGGCTGCGGGGCAGGTAGCGGTGCCGGGTTTTCAACCGCACCAGGGCACGGTGCAGCCGCATCAGCACAGGCCGGCTGAGACTCGCGCGTTCGGCTTGCCGCAGCCTTGGTCCGGCCCGCGCCTTCCTGAGTTTGGCTTCGAGGGCGTATAGGTTTTGAAAGTGTCTTAAGAACCAGCCCGCGACCTTCGGTGCCTGCTCCTGGGCGTCGTAAAATTTGCGCCTCACATGGGCCGCGCAGCCTGCGAGCAGGATCTTTTCACCGCGGCGTCTGGCAAAGCAGTCGTAGGCCTCATAGCCATCGCACTGGATGGTGCCGCTGAAGTCTGCGGGGATGATGTTATCCAGGCATGCCGCCGCACGGCTTGTCTCCCAGTGGAAGATGACATCGCCCCGCGGCGCGCCATAGGTCCAGAGATAACCCAGCTTCGTCCGGCCATTGCCCGGCGCAAGATAGCGGATGGGTGTTTCATCCACTTGCAAGTAGCCGCTGCTAACAACCTCCTGCCGGATTTGTTGGTAAATGGGCTGCAACCACTCCGCGGCCAGGCCGACCCATTCGGCCATCGTTTGCCGCGGCAGCCAGACTTGATGGCGCGACCAGTAGATCGACTCCTGCCGGTAGAGTGGAAGATGGTCGCAATACTTGCTCACGACGATTTGCGCGAGTAATCCGGGAGCTGCGATGCTGCGTTCCAGGAGCGAGTCCGGCAACGGTGCCATGACTGGCACGGCGTCCAACAAACCACGCTGCACATACTTCGGGCGCACCGTGCGACGGCAAAGGAAGCGCGCCGGTTCGTAGTCGAGCCGCTCGCTGACTTCTTCACCGATGCGCCGCCAGTCCTGCGGAGCCAGCTTGACCGGCTCAGGGACGATGACTTCTTCAATCACCGGCAGATGCTCCGGCAGCCGTGGACCGCGTTCACGCGGAGGCGATTGGCCCGTCGAGCGCCGTGGAGCCTCCTCGGCCACAGGCTCGGGAGATTTTCCCGGCTCGTCCATGCCTTGCAAGAGCAGCAGAAGTTGCGCGGGATCGAGCTTCTCACTCTGCGAGCCAAAGACCCTGCGCACAAGCAGGTCGATCTTTTGTTCCAGCAATGCAATCCTTGCATTGGCGAGCGCAAGCTGCTCATTACTCCGCCGGAGTTGCTCGTCTCTTTCTTGAAGCTCTTTGGTTAACTCTTCTTCGCGCGGGCTCATCAAGGTTGGGCACAGGAATAGCAACTCTTTGTCACCTGGCCAAGAGTTATCTTATGTGTTTAGTTACTTACTTAACGATCTGTCACCTCAAGCATCCCGGGATGCTTCAGAACTTACTCCCGCTCATACCAAGGCCTTAGCTTCGCCCCGCGCAAATCAATGCCATCGGTCAGCATCGCCAGCGCCCCGGGCGCAAGCTTCAGCTTCACCGTCCCGGGATCGGACACCCTCGGCCATGAGAAGGTTCCCTTCTCCAGCCGCTTGATTAGCAGCCATAGCCCAGTGCCATCAAAGTAAAGGATCTTCAGCCGACTGTGACGGCGGTTGGTAAAGACAAAGAGCGCCCCCTGGCGAAGGTCTTCGCCCAGACGCTCGCTCACCAGACCTTCCAGCCCGCTGAAGCTCTTGCGCAAGTCCACCGGCTCCAGCGCCACAAACACCTTTAACCCTCCGGTAAAGCTCAGCATCGGGCGCGGGAACTTTGTGCAACCATGACCACCACTTCCGCCGCAAGGCGCATCTGCACCGGCGTCTGCACGCACATCCGGCTCCCGCCGGGCAGTTCGATCCACAGCCCGCCCACACCAGTTGCCCGCAGCACGGGCGGCGCTTCACCGGGATCGCCTCCTTCGACCACCGCTTCAAACAAACGCACCGCACCGGGCTGCGCCATCACCGTGCCATCTTGACGTCCGCCACGCGTCCTGCGACGACGCTGCACCCAGTTTTGAAAACTCGAATACTTCACCCCCGTCAACCGCGCAAACTGCGCCCCGCTCATGCCACTCTTCTCAAACTCATCCAGCAGTGCCTCGCGCCGCTTCGGCTTCAGCCACACGCGTCCCCGTTTGTCGCGTCTCAAAATCTCTGAAGTCTCCAATGCCGCTGTGGTAGATTGCATAACCCACAGCCTCCGCAATCTCCCACCTCATCGTCCAGTGGAGCCACGGCGGACGCTTACCATTCACATGATGGACAGGACATCAAGTGAAGTCAGATGCTTCGATCATGTCGTCAGCAAACCCTTCAGGCTCGAAGTCCTGAGAATGGCTGTCAGAAGGTGCTCAGGGATGATTGCGAGGTAGGAAATTGATCCTAGAGGGCTTGAATCTAAAATTTGCCCAAGCGATTGAAGATTCCAAAAGGATGTTTCTTACGTCTTCTGTGAGTGAACAGGTCCGGGTGTGCTGCTTGCAGTTCAGCGGTGAGCGCTCCAATGAATTGTTGTGCCTCGGTCAAGCCACATTCCGTGATGGAAATATAAATGTTGGTCGCCTCAATCCTGTCGCCAGCAAAAATGGCCTGATTGATGTTTTGCAGATCGTCTGATGTCAGTTCGCGCCTCATTTGAAGTCAGGGATTCAACCACTTCTCAAAGTGCGCGTCCACTCGCTTGAGCATCTCAACATTGTTCCAGCTTGCATCTGTGAATCGACTCCATTGGGTGATGTCCCTTCCTGTGCCCTCAACTTCGGCAATGAACTCCTCCACCAGCCCGAGCTTGTCAGGATATTTCTGCCGGAGATGCTGCCTGCACTTCTCAGCGGTCTGCTGCTGGCGGTGTTTGGTTCCTAGTCCCATCGTGTTCTTCTGAGTTACTTTACTGCTTCCCGCCACAACATCACTGAAAAAACACCGGGAATCAGAAATCCCAATATACTGATCCACTGTGGCACTTGAATGTAAGCGTCCGCCGTGGCTCCACTGGACGATGAGGTGGGAGATTGCGGAGGCTGTGGGTTATGCAATCTACCACAGCGGCATTGGAGACTTCAGAGATTTTGAGACGCGACAAACGGGGACGCGTGTGGCTGAAGCCGAAGCGGCGCGAGGCACTGCTGGATGAGTTTGAGAAGAGTGGCATGAGCGGGGCGCAGTTTGCGCGGTTGACGGGGGTGAAGTATTCGAGTTTTCAAAACTGGGTGCAGCGTCGTCGCAGGACGCGTGGCGGACGTCAAGATGGCACGGTGATGGCGCAGCCCGGTGCGGTGCGTTTGTTTGAAGCGGTGGTCGAAGGAGGCGATCCCGGTGAAGCGCCGCCCGTGCTGCGGGCAACTGGTGTGGGCGGGCTGTGGATCGAACTGCCCGGCGGGAGCCGGATGTGCGTGCAGACGCCGGTGCAGATGCGCCTTGCGGCGGAAGTGGTGGTCATGGTTGCACAAAGTTCCCGCGCCCGATGCTGAGCTTTACCGGAGGGTTAAAGGTGTTTGTGGCGCTGGAGCCGGTGGACTTGCGCAAGAGCTTCAGCGGGCTGGAAGGTCTGGTGAGCGAGCGTCTGGGCGAAGACCTTCGCCAGGGGGCGCTCTTTGTCTTTACCAACCGCCGTCACAGTCGGCTGAAGATCCTTTACTTTGATGGCACTGGGCTATGGCTGCTAATCAAGCGGCTGGAGAAGGGAACCTTCTCATGGCCGAGGGTGTCCGATCCCGGGACGGTGAAGCTGAAGCTTGCGCCCGGGGCGCTGGCGATGCTGACCGATGGCATTGATTTGCGCGGGGCGAAGCTAAGGCCTTGGTATGAGCGGGAGTAAGTTCTGAAGCATCCCGGGATGCTTGAGGTGACAGATCGTTAAGTAAGTAACTAAACACATAAGATAACTCTTGGCCAGGTGACAAAGAGTTGCTATTCCTGTGCCCAACCTTGATGAGCCCGCGCGAAGAAGAGTTAACCAAAGAGCTTCAAGAAAGAGACGAGCAACTCCGGCGGAGTAATGAGCAGCTTGCGCTCGCCAATGCAAGGATTGCATTGCTGGAACAAAAGATCGACCTGCTTGTGCGCAGGGTCTTTGGCTCGCAGAGTGAGAAGCTCGATCCCGCGCAACTTCTGCTGCTCTTGCAAGGCATGGACGAGCCGGGAAAATCTCCCGAGCCTGTGGCCGAGGAGGCTCCACGGCGCTCGACGGGCCAATCGCCTCCGCGTGAACGCGGTCCACGGCTGCCGGAGCATCTGCCGGTGATTGAAGAAGTCATCGTCCCTGAGCCGGTCAAGCTGGCTCCGCAGGACTGGCGGCGCATCGGTGAAGAAGTCAGCGAGCGGCTCGACTACGAACCGGCGCGCTTCCTTTGCCGTCGCACGGTGCGCCCGAAGTATGTGCAGCGTGGTTTGTTGGACGCCGTGCCAGTCATGGCACCGTTGCCGGACTCGCTCCTGGAACGCAGCATCGCAGCTCCCGGATTACTCGCGCAAATCGTCGTGAGCAAGTATTGCGACCATCTTCCACTCTACCGGCAGGAGTCGATCTACTGGTTGCGCCATCAAGTCTGGCTGCCGCGGCAAACGATGGCCGAATGGGTCGGCCTGGCCGCGGAGTGGTTGCAGCCCATTTACCAACAAATCCGGCAGGAGGTTGTTAGCAGCGGCTACTTGCAAGTGGATGAAACACCCATCCGCTATCTTGCGCCGGGCAATGGCCGGACGAAGCTGGGTTATCTCTGGACCTATGGCGCGCCGCGGGGCGATGTCATCTTCCACTGGGAGACAAGCCGTGCGGCGGCATGCCTGGATAACATCATCCCCGCAGACTTCAGCGGCACCATCCAGTGCGATGGCTATGAGGCCTACGACTGCTTTGCCAGACGCCGCGGTGAAAAGATCCTGCTCGCAGGCTGCGCGGCCCATGTGAGGCGCAAATTTTACGACGCCCAGGAGCAGGCACCGAAGGTCGCGGGCTGGTTCTTAAGACACTTTCAAAACCTATACGCCCTCGAAGCCAAACTCAGGAAGGCGCGGGCCGGACCAAGGCTGCGGCAAGCCGAACGCGCGAGTCTCAGCCGGCCTGTGCTGATGCGGCTGCACCGTGCCCTGGTGCGGTTGAAAACCCGGCACCGCTACCTGCCCCGCAGCCTCATGGGCAAAGCCATCGACTACGCGCTCAATCAATGGCCCTCGCTGCTCGTCTTCCTCGAAGATGGCCGTCTGGAGATCGACAACAACCGCATCGAAAACGCCATCCGGCCCACGGCCGTGGGAAAGAAGAACTGGCTGTTCATCGGGGAAGCCAAGGCCGGCGGTCGCAGCGCCATCCTCTACACCGTCATCGAGAGCTGCCGGCGTCGGAATATCGACCCGTTCGCCTATCTCCGGGACGTGTTCACGCGCCTGCCCTCGATGACCAACTGGCAGGTCAAAGACCTCACGCCGGAGGCTTGGGCAAAGGCGCAGAAGCGCGCCGATCGACGCGCCGCAGCGTAAGCGTCGTAGCCCATCGGGCTATCACGCCTATGCTTCCGGATCAGACCTTGCGAAGCATCGTGTCAAGGGGAACCCCGGCAGACGCTTACACTTGAATGCCATCAATGATAACGGAAAGGCCGAAAGTCAACCGGAGCAGATGCATTGCGCTGAGAATCCCAAATACCACTGCTGCGATTCTGGTGAATGGACTTTTCACAGTTGAATCTACCACGGGTTGATCTTTGTGACAATCGCATCACTGCCTGCTTGCCGACCAAATAATCCCCTTAAATGAACACATCGAACCCCACAGGTCAAATGTGCCCATTCCAGACGTATCATCGATAACCCAGCACTCTGCATGTCGGGCAGATGCTATGGACCTCCCTTGAGTGATGATGAAATGATGGAACAAACCGGTATGTCCGCATGCAAATGCTGCAAATGACGGGGACACCATTTCGCGGCTTCGTTGAATGTCTGAACTTCATATTCATTTGAAATTTTGGACGGAACCAGCGTTGGTTTTGTTCATCTACAGAGCAGCACGTTGGATCAGCCTGTGTAAAATCTTACTCACCCTACGAACGCGACGGATGGGCGCTTGGGAGTTCAGATGGGTTACTTTAGACGTTTGGGACTACGGATGCGAAGATCCGACACTTGCCTTGTGCGTCGTCAGTTGCGACGTGAGCGGAAAAACTGTTGTGCTTGCCCTTCGATGGAGTAAAAAGGTGTGACTACGCCACCTGTGCCTGTGACGCTCGGTTCCATAATGGAACAGTTCGCAAGGTCGGTGGACGCCTCGATACGATAGCTGACAGCGTTCTCGGCGTTGAAGCGATACGGGGCCTCAGCTCACTCTTAGCCTGACTATATCGACCGAGATCTCCACCGCCGGAATCGTTCCTCTGTTTTCAAGCCAGTGTTTTGTGTTCCTATCTTCCGGTCAGCCCACTCCCGGCCCATAGTCGGTAGGGACTCCATTTCGATGGTCAGTGATCGTTCCTTGCAGTATGTATACCATTCCTGGTCTGTCTTTATGGTCGTGAATCGGGCCGAAGACGCCTCGAGGTTCGATGGTTACCATACGCATTTGAAGTTGGCGTCCTGCCATACCCTCGATCTCAGGGCCAAGGTCAACCGCTGCAAGTAACTTCACCGTAACACCTTTCGTCTCAGGTGCCGCCTGTTCGTCGCTCATCGTGCTCTCCTCGCTGAACTTTCAGGACCTAACTTTATAGTAGATGACTTGGTGTTTACCATCGCATTTATTTTGGATGCACTGGCATCTTGCCTTTTTACTTGAGCGCGAGCGGGCTGTCCAATCCAAAAGGCGCATGCCACGTCTCAAAGCGCACCCCCCCCCCCGTTCGTCAGACAGAGCCAACAACACTCGCCAGCCACCACCGCTTTTTGTTTTGACCCAATCGCGGCTGGCGCTCGAAATAAATCTTCATTTCCGATCCATCGGTGGTCAGCACCCGATACCAGTGACGCCGGACATATCGTTCACCGCTTCCATGACGACAAGCACCCGTTGTTTTCCATCTTTCGATCACCTGGGCCACCTCGTATTCCACTTTCCTCCAGCGAAATTTTACAGGTAATGCGGGTTCGCCGATAACCGATGATGCGCCGAGTTCCATTGGAACAATTGACTCGGACACGAATTGTTCATGAACAGGCATGTATTCAGGATATTCCGGGGTGGAAAATTGTCCACCCATCACGCCACAATGCTCCTTCCCACTCCGTCCTCTTCCTGCTAAAATGGGAAAAATGGAAGGAGCCGATGCGCTTGAAGTGAATGTCCTTTAAGCACGCATGTGTCAAAGGTGGCAATTGAACTCTCCTGAATCGTCGCCTGAAGGTTGTTTTGAAAAATGCACCGGCTCTATGGCTAGACAAAACCGATCTGTTTCACACTGGTAAAGAATCCGGGCGTCGCATATTTGAAGTTCTCATCCTTCGAAAAATAAATCTCCATTTTTCTCTGCGTCAGGTTTCCCTCCGGTCCAATATATTGATTTGCGATCTCTCCTGTAATTCTCAATTGCTCGCCACTGGAGAGCCTGTGTGCAGTCACAAAAAATGACGGCGGGAGATATTCCGTCCTTGAGCCGCCAATGTATTCGCACACGTCACAATAGAAGCCCACGGCTCCCAGGGCATTTGTAATGTTGTGATAGGACAATCCCATTCGCGTAATTCTGCGCTTCTTGCATCGAAGGCAGGTTCCTGCCAAACAAGAAGCTCGCTGGAACAGCTCTTCAAAATATTCACTCTCAGCTGCGCTTAAAGTGTGATTTGTTAGATGAATATCGTTGTCATAAAACCATCGGGCATAAGATGGGTCTTTGAAGAATATCCATTCGAAGGATTTTCCTTGATGCTTTCCGAAGGTAATTAGATTCCTCATAAATAATGAATAACCGGTGCTGCAACTAGTGCAATTGGTGCAGCAGCACTAAAGTGCTGCACTGCTGCACCAAGTTCACTGCACCAGGTGCAATGGTGCAATGGTGCAAAATGCACTTATTGCACCTCTGCACCATTTGTTTTGATTGGGTTAACCGCCTTCCATTTACTGTCACCTGTTTTCGTGAGGATAAGTGGGTCGTCTTTGATTTCAGCCAGTTTGTCCAGAAATGTCCGTTTGCTCATATTAGTTCTTTGGCCTGTGGCGAGCTGCCATTGACCTGTTGCTAATTCTTGGTCTCCAAGAACCTCAAGCAATTGCTGGGAAGTGTATTTGACCACCTTCCTGCCATTTACTTTTAGTCTTTCTGGGTCTGCACCCTCGTCCCGCTCCATCAATGGATGCATCCAGCGCACACAGAATGGATCGAGAGGCGAGAAGTTTCTTAATGTCGGTTCGACAGTATAGGTATATTCATTCTCATGCTTGGTCATGATGAGAATACTGTCAGGGTTGCGCGCAAACACGCCAGAGCCCGATATTCTTGTCTATGGATTCCTTGGCAGCCTGGTTGCCCTTTGAGAAGTGCGCTCCAAAAACCACTGCTGCACCAGTCTGCACCGCCATTTTCTCAATCTCATTAAGCAAAGTGTTAATGTCGCCCGCTTTGTTTTCATCCCTTGAGCCGAGTCCCTTGTAAATCGGGTCCACCACAATGAGTGAATAACTATCCTTGGTGATTTTTTCCAGCAACGAGTTCATCAATGTCGATAAATCCGCGCAATGGCCGCGAAGGTTCCACAGATCCAACCCATCGAGAGCTTCAATACTCATTCCTTTTGCGTTCGCAATGCTGTCTAGCCTCTGGATAAAAAACCCCTCCTGAATTTCGAAATTCATATAGAGCACTCTGCCCTTGTGGGTCTTCATACCCCACCACTCTAAACCGCAGGAAACACTCAAAGCCAAATCCATCAGGCACCATGTCTTAAATGATTTGGAACCGCCGCCCAGCACCATCTTCGATCCCATGTGCAGCATCCCATCGACAATAACATCCGGGAGAACCGAGATTTTCTCCATCAGTGACTTTGCTGATCTAATCGCCGACAGCTCCATTCCGCCACGATGCGAGGAACCGTTGAGGCCAGTGTCTACTACCTGAATCACTTTTTCGTTTTGCGCGAGCACGTCGAGCACTCTATTTGCGCCTACAGTCTGACAGAGGTTAGCCATGTCCTTCATTATTTAACCTCCTTCAAATCCACCGTGCTCATTTGCTTTGCATAAGGGTGGAGCAGTATCGCTATGCGTTTTAACGCTTCTTCTCCCGCCTCGTCGGCATCAAAGCAGAATATGACCACCTTATCTTGGAAGTGTTCCGCCCATTCCTTCTTAAATGATGTGGCGCTTGGTGCTGCAACTACCGCAACACCCGGATTATTTTCTAAGCCGGCATCAATCAGGGCAATTGCGTCCGTCTCGCTTTCAGTGAGATAAATGTGGGCGGCTTCAGTTAGAAGATGACCACGCCAAAGCGAGATTCCCTCGCATTCCCAGATAAACTCCTTGTCCGGCCATCTCCGGTATTTTGTTCCGGTCGGATAGATAAATGCCAGCGCGTCCCCAGCCCAGCCCAATGATCCCTCGCGGCCCAGTCCTTGCAGAGTCTTAGGATTCCATCTATTACCGCTACGCTCCCAGCGCAACTGGCATATACGAGATGCGATCCATGCATCAGTCGCAAGGCGTTGGGCATATTTCTTTCTCTCAGCCAGTTGCCCTTCGGTAAGCGGAGAAGCTGCGGCTGTTTGCTTTTCGGTCTTGGCTTTTGTGCCCTTGCGCGGGGACTTGTAATAAAAGTCGTTTAGTCGTTCCCAGGCAGTCCTGAAATCTACACGATGGAATTCCATCTCATAGTCGAAGATGTTGCCATACCAGTTGCAGCCGAAGCACTTGCCAGTCGTGTCATCGTCCTCTCGAACCGCAAAACTGGGAGTCTTGTCTGAGTGGAACGGACAGCGGCACATATAGTAACTGCCGCTTTTACGAAGGACATGCTTGTCTGATTCCAGTAGTTCGCGGAACGAAATGAGTTCCTTTAGATCCTTTGCCAGTAGCAGTTTTTCACTGTTGCTCGGTGCGGGATTGCGGACTTGCTCCAGCTTACCATCTACTTCCTTCGTTGAGGTTGAATTATTCGCATTTGAGTTAATGGCGGCATGTTTCGCGTGGACATCCGCCTCCGTATTGCTTATACTTATCATGTGGTGTATTACATATTGTTTTAAGTGCCCGCTGACTCCGCTTCAGCGGGCATTTGAGTTTATGGTTAGGTGAGCCTCTAGTTGAACTAGAACAGAGGGGCTCAAAAATTTCATTCTCTGGTGACCTCCACCTTGATTAAGACGGTCGAACCATTATTTAACGTAAGGCTTGCTCGGCCATTGGGCGTCTTCGTAAGCGCATTATGAATGGAGCACCTGTTGACAGATTCGGGGCCGATGCCGGTTTTCTTTAATTCGGTCGCAACAAGGTTTAATACTTCAGCCGGGTATGGCTGAAACTCCGAGAGAACCTTTCCCGCCGCCTCATTAAGTGCCAAATAAACAAATTGCTCCAGTTCGTGTCCGCTTAAACCGAGAGCCTTTCCTATTTTGGTCGCATTATTTTCACCAATGGTTCTGCTCCCATTCTCAAGCCCGGATATTAACGATGCGGGAACAGTTGCTATTGACCCGAGTTGATAAATGGTCATCCGCCGGTCATGGCGCAATCCTTTCAGAGTAGCTGCCAAAGTGCGGGTTGGTTGAGATGATATATTGTGTCGCAGGTTTTGATCTATTAAACGGCTCATGATTGTTTCCCCAGGCATACAAGTCCACTTCCTCATTTTGAATCCACAGCGCTTTGTCCTTTGGACAAGAATAGAATCCTCCGCGCCTGAATAATCGCTTGGAAGTTATGATTTAGCTTTTGTGACCGGCGATAATGCGCTGATTTCAGACCACGGTTGCTACCGTAACCTCAAGTCAATTCATTTTCGCAGTCTTCGTATGTGTTGGGGACCTCCTTGGTTCAAGTGTTGTTCTATAGCGACTATAGCACCGATGGTATGTTTGTCAAGGAAAAGTAGAGTGGTTAATACATTTGCGAAAAACACTATTACACGCCTAAATAATAGCCATGCGGGGATTGGACCCGGACGGCTATAATCTATTGTTAACTCTTAGCTGGCTGCGATCAGTTCCAGTGCCTTCTCACCTTCACTTGTGATCGAGATCAAGGTGCGGTTTCCATCATCTTCTTCAGAGAGGTAACCTTTACCGGTTCTCTCAATCGGGTTGCCATCGGCATCATTATCCATGTATTTTTTGCTCCCGAGTTCATTCCGAGCTGCGTCCAGCTTAGGTTGTTCGGTAAGCACCTTGCGGATGATTGGCAGTGGCACCTCTTTGAGTTGACCGGCAATCATAAGCAGCGTTGCTTCGTAATCTTCGGCAACACCGATTTCGGCCAACTGTTTGAGACAACTGGCAACGGTAGCTTTGGCTTTCGGCAAATCCTTGTTCAGGATCTGACTGGAGATCTCTCTTTTCTTTTGAATCTCAGCGAGCAGCGCTTTCGCTTCTGCTTCTTGCTTTTTGAGGTCGATATTTTTTGTTTTCATTGGATTTAGTTCTAATTTCTTAAGTTGCCGCGCCCGTTCGGACATCTCTTTGGGCGCGGCGGTTATTGTTTCGGCATCTAAACCAATCATATTCCTGCAATCGCGAGCGGTTGCTTATCGTCCGACCTCGCGGATTTCCAACTTGGCCAGTGCAGCCTCCACCTTGGGCCAGGTGAACCTCACGGTTCTGTGACCCAATTTGACGTAGGGAATTTTGCGTTTGCGCATCAGCTCGTCCACCATCCGTGTGGATGGCAGATCCAGTTTGATCCGCAGCGCTTCCTTCGTCAGGAAGTCGGCATTTTCATTCTCTTTAAGTTTCGTAGTCTTTCCTCCTGCAGGAGTCTTGCTCACACACGACTCCCGCGATTGAGGTTGGTATCTCAATTGCCCAAAAGGGATCGAAACTTAGATTTTGAACTCCGCAACACGGCCTAAATCGCGGCATGAATAGTGTTGCTGAACTTGTTGATAGCATCCCGGCTGGCGCAGTCAACAGGAAATTGAAAATCGAGGATCTTTTTTTAGCCGGCCCTGAACTCCACCACTTTTTCCGACTGCTGCGCCGGCATGATGTTCCAATACCGCTGGGCGTCTTTCGGTTTTACGACCTCCCGGTAATGCTTGAAGATCATCGCCGGGGAATTCCCCATTTGCAGGGCCAATGCTGCTGCGTCTTTGAATTGTGCGAGGTAATACGATCCAAAAGAATGACGCAATGCATTGGAAGGCCATTGCTCACGCAGTCTTGCCGCATCTCGATCTGCATCGAGTTTTTTTCTTAAACCGATTGGGCATACTGGGCCACGAAGATTCCGATACGGGGCAAGCCAAGCCATCAAGTTTGGTTGAATGGTCACCAACCGCCAACTTGCAGTTTTTGCTTTCGCTGCTTTGACCTCGATAAATGCGGATTCAAAATCGACTTCCTTCCATTCAAGCCGTTCGATCTCAGCGGCTCTGAGTCCAGCAAATGCGCCAATTGCCCAATACGGCAGCGTCTCGGTTTTTGCCGCCGTCATCAGTTGATTCGTTTCTTCGACCGTTAAAATTCCAATTTCACCATCCCGCTCTTTTGCTCGTTCAACCTCTGCAATCGGATTGATTTGCGCGTATCCTTGGCGGCGGGCAAAGCTGAACAATGTGGCGAGGCGGCTGCGAACTGTATTCCTGGATACCGGCCCGACATTCAATTTCCTGATCCAATCTGAAATTTGCTTCGCCGTAATTTCGGCGATCATCCGGTCGCCAAATTCCTTCGAGAACTGGTCGAATTTGATCTTCAGGTCGCTCAAATAGTCTCCACTCAAACCATCTGCGGCACGCGCATCCAGCAGTTCCGAAATCACCTCCGAAACCTTCTTGTTGTTCGAAATCGACCTGAGATAGCGCGCATAGTGCTCAGCGGCATGGAGAATCGTTTTCCCGAAGGGCTCCAGCAGCGTTGCTGCCCGTTGAGCCAGGACCCTCAGTTCCGTCGAGAATGTTGCTCCCTCGACACCTTGATTCAAAAGCTCGATCTCTTTCAGTTCTGCGTAGGTTTGAGCTGCCTTTTTTGTCGTGAAGAATTTTCGCTGCCTTTTTCCGTTAACGTGTGAGGCAACCACGAATTTGAACCGAGGGTGACGATACGGATGGACTCGAAAAGCTTGTTTACTCACAAATGCAAAGTGGCAACTGTTGCCACTTTTTCAAGTGAAATAACGAAAGAACGCGTTTCCATGCGTTGCTTTGAGTTCAATCAAAAATCAGTCCAGAGCCTTTATCTAAGCCACTTCCAGAGTAATTTGAGTGGTGCGCGATACAGGGTTCGAACCTGTGACCCCTACCGTGTCAAGGTAGTGCTCTACCACTGAGCTAACCGCGCTTATCTGTAAAATAGGGCCGACTGGCCTTGCTTGGAGGACTGATTTAGCACATTTGGGGCTAAATTAGCACAGGCTTTTAGCACAACTTCCGCCGGAATGCCTCGCATGCAAAGGCATGCGGGCGTATGCAGGTTGGTCATGAGCGGTATTGTGAAAGGCATGTTCAAGCGCGGCACTTTATGGTGGCTCCGGTTTACCGTCAATGGAAAACAGGAACGTGTTCGCGTGGGCACAGAAAATCGACAGTCTCGCGGCGATGCGCGCCCTGGAGCGACTGCAAAGCGCGCCACTGCTGGCGGCGTCGGCACTGGAGGTTGAGATCGAACCACCACAGCACGTCCTCGCGTTCGCAGTTGGCGATGAGCTGGTCGCGCTGGGCAGGGGTGCAGAAGTCGCGCATCCATTGGCCGTCGTCCGCCGCCATTTCAATCCCGGTGCAGGGATTCAGCCGCACAATGCGCGCGACGCTGACCGCCCACTCGAAAAAGGAGCTGAGGATCATCAGGTAGCTGTTCGTCGTGCTGACCGCGAGGCCGTCGAGGGATGCATTGTAAAAGCCCGACACATCCGCAGGAGTCACCGCCGCCGGGGTTGTCTTGCCGCACCACGCAAAAAACTTCCCCAGCACATAGCGCCGCGTGTCCGCGCTGGCGGGCGTGAACAGATGCTTGCGCAGTTTGTAGTCGAGAAACCGCTCAATCTCGTCCGCGAACAAATCGCCGCGCGTGAGTTCGGGATTTGCGCGAATCGCGTTGGCGCGCTTCAAGGCTTCGAGGTAATCGGAGGTCTTGAGCGGAATGAACTGCCGCTTTCCCTGCCGCTGGAAATTCAGCCAGTAAGATTGCCCCCGCTGATAAACCCCTGTGGACTGCGTGCGCGCCGGTTTTTAGCCGCCTTCTTCATGCCATGAAGTGTAACAATTTCAACCGAAACATTGCGCGACATGGCTCCACATCCTGTAAGGAGTGGAGCGGGTGACGAGACTCGAACTCGCGACGTCTACCTTGGCAAGGTAGTGCTCTACCAACTGAGCTACACCCGCAAACCTGTTCCTCACCACGGTGAGGTGCGCTTTTTGTAAGCGCAGCGGGTGGAAAGTAGAAGAATTATTTTCCTATGCAAGCGATTTTCAGCGCCAACACGCCCGAACATGTCAATTGCGGTCGGGGCGCTCCTCTGGTATAGAAGTAACACTTTTTCCCAAAACATGCCCACCTACGAATATCAGTGTGAAAAATGCAAGAAGGGCTTCGAGGTTTTTCAGTCGATGAAAGATCCCGTGCTTAAGACCTGCCCGAAAGAGCTTTGCCGGCAGAAGAAATGGGGCAGGGGCAAGGTTCGCCGGCTCCTCGGCACCGGGGCTGGGCTGCTGTTCAAGGGGTCGGGATTTTACATCACCGATTACCGCAGTTCGAATTATCACGAATCGGCGAAAAAGGACACGCCAGCTCCCGCGCCGTCCGGTGAGACCAAGACTGCCGAGCCGAAGAAGACCGCGACGGAAAAACCAAAAGGCGCAAAGAAATAAATATATGGCGACTCTACCTTGCAAACAGTGCGGGCACGAAAACGAATCGGAACGGGTTTACTGTCACAACTGCGGCACCAAGCTCGATCGCTCGCTCCTGCCCGAGGAACCGGCCAAGCAGGATCAGCTCAAGGCGGAGCAGAAGCGCGTAAAGAAGCTCACGAGTCCGGCGCGCGGGTTCTTTGTCGGCTGGTTCAGTTCTCTGGTGACGACGCTGCTGTGGGCGGCGCTGGTGGCCTCGACAATCCAGATGTTTCGTCCCCCGGATGGCGTTCCTCCGATGCCGAAGAAAGGCGAGCTGGCGGAGCCGCCGCAGATCTGCCTTGCGATCGAGGATGCAATGGGCTTGCGCACGCCGCAGCGGCTGGCGCTTGATGTAAACGCGATCAACACCTACATCCAGAATGCCATCCGCTCGAAGGAAACCGGCATGCTTTCGGATTATGTGAAGTTCGACCGTGCGTTTGTAACGCTGGAGGAAGGGGTGTTTCGCATGACGGCGCAGCAGTCCGCCGTCGATTATCCGTTTTATGCCTCGATCAATTACAGCCTCTCGATCCAGGGCAATAAAGTCGCGGCGAAAACCCTCGGTGGCCACATCGGCCGCCTGCCGCTTCACCCGGCGATCATGTCGTATGCGGATGTTGTCTTTCAAAAACTCTGGGATGCACTTCGTCGCGAACGCGGCCTCATCGATCGCATGGGGTCGATCGAAGTGCATAAGGACCAGTTCGTGATGGTGACCAAGCCGGCGGCTGCGGGGCGATGAAGCTCCTGGTCTCGCGACTTGCTTCGTGCGCCGCCGTTTTGACGGCAGCCACGTTCCAGGCTCGCGCGATCGACTTGTCGCAGCGCAGCCAGAGCCTCTCGAAACAATTCATCGTTTACAGCGACGACCGCGGCCTGCGGCTCGCAATTGCCGGCGCATCCGAGGAGGCCAAGAAAGGCGTGCTCTCGATTCTGGGCCTGTCGCGGGATGGCTGGAAATACCCGATCGTCATTTCCGCGCAACGCGCCAGCGCCACGGGTCCCACTCCTGCGCCGTCGAGCGTGCAACTCTTCGAGACCGACGATGGATTCAAGGTCGAGTTCGATCTTTGCGTCAACGCCGATCCGGCGGATGTGCAGTTTCAACAACAGCTTGTCCGGGCGATCCTGCTTGAACTGGCGTACCGAGACACACGCGCGATCAAGAGCGGCGTCGCCTACACCGAGCCGCCAATGTGGCTGATCGAAGGAATCGTCGCGCTCCTTCAAAGCCGTGAATCGGGCGCAAACATGGACGTTTTCAAGACCCTGGTTTCCGCGAACCGCCTTCCCTCGCTGAAGACGTTCCTCGAGCAAAGCACCTCCGGTCTCGACTCCACTTCGCGTGCCATTTATTCCGCCTGCGCAATGAGCCTCGTGCAAATGTTGCTGGAACTCCCTGATGGCCGACCCGGTCTCGCCTTGTATGTGCGCAATCTGGCGACCGCCAGCCACGACACCTCGACGGATTTGTTGAAGTATTTCCCCGCGCTCGGCGGCTCCAGTCAGAGCCTCGAAAAATGGTGGTCCCTCAACATGGCGCGCTTCTCGGCCGCGGATCGCTACGCGGGCCTTTCCCTGGAGGAATCGGAGCAACGGACTGCCGCGCTTCTCACGTTCCAACTGCCGGTCGATAAAAAAGGCGGGATGAAAACGTTCACGATCGGGCAGTTCAAGGAATACCTGAAAATCCGTGAAAGCCGCCAGGTTCTGATGCAAATCAGCACCGGCTTCCTGGCCTTGCAGACCAATGCAAACGCGCTCTTTCGTCCGGTTGTTTTCGAGTACCGAAAATCTCGTTCGACCTTGCCCGAGGCAAGTCCAGTGGCATCGAGGCCCGTCTCGCCAACGTCACGAAATACCGGCAGTCGCTTCAGACCCGCATGAATGACATCGCGGACTATCTGAACTGGTTTGAAGCGACGAAGATGACGACGCGCAGCGACGCCTTCACCGGGTATTTCAAAACAGCCGGCGAACTCTCCGCAGCCCCGCCGAAGCGGCAGGATGGCATCTCGCAATACATCGACACGCTCGAGGCTGAGTTTCAGTAAGTCTCAAACCACCTCCTTCGAATGCAGCGTGCGATTGACTTTTGCGCCTCGAAAACGAACATGGCCGCCTGTTTTTAACCAATGGCTCTGATCGTCCAAAAATACGGCGGGACTTCCGTCGGCAATCCTGAACGCATCCTGAATGTCGCGCGGCGTGTGATCGAAACGCAAAAGGCCGGCAACCAGGTGGTGGTCGTCGTTTCCGCGATGTCGGGCGTGACCGATGGCCTGATCAAGCTGGCCAGGGACGTGTCGCCGAATCCGACCGAGCGCGAGATGGACGTGTTGCTGGCGACGGGCGAGCAGACGACGATCGCCCTCACGGCAATGGCGATCGAGGCGCTCGGATCAAAGGCGGTGTCGCTCACCGGCGCGCAGGCCGGCATCGTGACCGACGGCGTCCACACAAAGGCAAAGATCGCGAACATCACGCCACGAAAAATCCATCAACATCTCGACGACGGCTGCATCGTGATCGTCGCCGGTTTTCAGGGCGAGACGATGCAGGGCCAGGTCACGACGCTCGGTCGCGGCGGCTCGGATTTGACCGCGATCGCCATCGCCTCGGCGGTCAGGGCGAAGGTCTGCCAGATTTACACCGACGTGGAGGGCGTCTTCACCTGCGACCCGCGCGTGGTGCCGACCGCGCGCAAGCTCGACGAAATTTCGTACGACGAGATGCTCGAGATGGCGAGCAGCGGCTCGAAGGTGATGCAGTCGCGCTCGGTGGAGTTCGCCAAAAAATTCGGCGTCGTCTTTGAAGTTCGCAGCAGTTTCAACAACAACCCGGGAACCATCGTGAAAGAAGAAACCAAGAGCATGGAGAACGTCGTGATCCGCGGCGTGAGCATCGAACGCAATCAGGCCAAGGTGACAATCACCAACGTGCCGGACAAACCGGGAAGCGCGGCGAAAATTTTCACCGGCATCGCGGACGCGGGCATCATCATCGACATGATCGTGCAGAATGTCTCCGTGAGCGGCACGACGGACGTTTCGTTCACGCTCAACAAGGACGAGCTGCCGAAGGCGGAAAAGGCGTTGCGTCCGTTGACGAAAGAGATCGGCGCCAGGGATTTGATCGCCCAGGACGGCATCGCCAAGCTGAGCGTCGTCGGCATCGGCATGCGTTCGCATTCCGGCGTCGCGGCGAAGTTGTTCGAGGCGCTCAGTGCCGGCGGAATCAACATCCAGATGATCTCGACCTCGGAGATCAAGATCGCCGTCATCATCGACGAGGCGAAAATCGCGGAGGCCGCGAAACTGGCGCACGAGGCGTTTGGGCTGAGCGCGTAGCAGCAGCCACGCGGCTGCGAGTTTCCGGGTAGCGCACGCGGCTCGCGTGTTGCGTTCGGCGGCCCGCCGAATGCACCGGAAAAGGCGGGATTTTTTTGAAAGCGCGCACGTTACCCGGTCTTCGCAGCGGGCCGCAGCGAAGAGCACGCGAGCCGCGTGCGCTACCCGGAGCCTACTTTGCCTCCGCGACTTCCTTGCCTTTGTCCACGAAAGTCAGCGACGCAGAGTTCATGCAGAAACGCTGACGGGTTGGCGGGGGGCCGTCGTCGAAGACATGACCCAGGTGCGCGTCGCAGCGCGCGCAAAGCACTTCCGTGCGGGTCATTCCGTGGCTGCGATCGGCGATCATGACGACGTTTTCTTTTGCGACCGGCTGGAAGAAACTCGGCCAGCCCGTGCCGGAATCGAACTTTGTGTCCGACGCGAACAGCGGGAGGTTGCAGCAGATGCAGTGGTAGATGCCGTCACGATGGTTGTCGTGAAACACGCCGCAGAACGAGCGCTCGGTGCCCTTGCCGCGCGCGACTTGATACTGCTCGGGCGTGAGCTGCTTCTGCCATTCGGCATCGGTCTTCACGACTTTGGGAACTTCGGCCGGCTCGTTGAGTTTCCCGTTTTCTCCCATGATTCGAACTTTAACGGTTGGCATGACATTCTCCTTTGGTTGCGCGTTCGTCTGGCCGTTTGCATTGAGGCTGCAAGACATCAGCACTCCCACGAGTCTCGAGACAAACGCGAGTTTTTTCATGAGCTAAATGGTCGCACGGTTTTTTCGATATGCCAGCGGCACGCAATCAACTGTAGCCGGGGTCTGCGACCCCGGACGGGTTTTGCAACGCGGTCGCCACCGGCCTCATAGAGGCCGGCTACAACTGCGCTTCATCGTCGGAAGAGCCACATCAGGAGCGTGAGCACGATGCTGATGACGATGCAGGTTGTGAGCGGGAAGTAGAAGCTGAAGTTCTCTTTTTGAATCGCGATGTCGCCGGGCAGTTTGCCGAGCGGCGTGCGACCCGCAACCTTCCAAAGGAAGAAACCCACGGCGGCGAGCGCGACGCCGAGAACGAAGAGCGTTTTGCCGAGTTCGTGCATTGCGCTTTCGATGCCGATCGGGCCGCGCCTT
The DNA here is from genome assembly GCA_963751395.1 of uncultured Verrucomicrobiae bacterium. Taxonomy (GTDB): domain Bacteria; phylum Verrucomicrobiota; class Verrucomicrobiia; order Chthoniobacterales; family Chthoniobacteraceae; genus CAVVUC01. The sequence goes on from CAVVUC010000004.1 coordinate 680,684, forward strand.
TAATGCGCTCCAGTGAGCGCTTCGTCAAGCGCGTCGGAATCGCTGACGGCAAGCACGGTGCTTGGCTGCGGGACAAGGCCAAGTGTTTCGATCAGGCCGCGGTCTTCATCGACTCCCGGGTTGTCGGCGGTGAGCAGTTTGTCGCCGTAGAAAATCGAGTTTGCGCCCGCGTAGAAACTGAGCGCCTGGGCTTCGGGCGACAGGCGGCTGCGGCCTGCGGAGAGGCGAACTTTTGAGGTGGGCAACGCGATGCGCGCGGTCGCGATCAGGCGGACGAGTTCGAAGACATCGACCGGTGGTTGTTCTTCGAGCGGCGTTCCCGGCACGGCCATGAGGCAGTTGATCGGAACGCTCTCCGGCGCGGGATCGAAGTTGGTAAGCACCTCGATCATTTTCAGGCGGTCGGTTTCCGTCTCGCCCATGCCGATGATGCCGCCGCAGCAGACATCCATGCCGGCGTCTTGCGCGGCTTTGATCGTGTTGAGGCGGTCGTCAAAAGTGTGAGTCGTGACGATCTCCGGGTAAAACTCGGGCGACGTGTCGATGTTGTGATTGTAGGCCGTGACGCCGGCTTCCTTGAGCTTGCGCGCCTCGACGTCGGAGAGATTGCCGAGCGTCACGCAGACTTCCATTCCGAGCTTGCTGACCTCGCGAATGGTCTCCAGCACCTGCTCGAACTTCGCGTCGCCGTCGCGCACGCCCTTCCAGGCCGCGCCCATGCAGAAGCGGGTTGACCCGTTTTCGTGGGCACGCCGCGCGACTTCGACTATTTCCTGCGTGCCGAGAAGCCGCTCCGGTTCGACGCCGGTTTTGTAGCGGGAACTCTGCGCGCAGTAACCGCAGTCCTCGCTGCATCCGCCGGTCTTGATGCTCAGCAGCGTGCAGAGCTGGACCTCGCCGCCTTTCCAGTTTTCGAGGTAAACTTTTCGGCTGCGATCGATCAACTCGAACAGCGGTGTGTCGTAGATTTTTTGCAGGTCGTCGAGCTTCATAGGGTTAGGAAACTAGGATTTGGAACAACAGGAAAGCGGGAAAAATGACGAATGACGAATGACGAAATAATGACGAAGCCAGAATGACGAATATGTGCCGACCGGAGGCTTCGTCATTTGGCCGTTCGGTTTTCATTCGTCATTCGTCATTCGGATTTCGTCATTCCTTCAATACACCCACTTGCCATTCGGGCTTGAGAGCGTCACCTGGTCGTAATTCGAGTAGTCGGTCTTGCCGATTGCGCCCCACATTCGAGTTCCGGTTGCGCGTCGCCAAGCGGCGCTCATCTCCTCGCCGGTATGGCAGCCCCAACTCTTGATGAAGGCGTCGCGCGCAAAGATGCCGCGGTTGATTTTCGTGAGGTCGTTGACATGGAGCCAGCACTTCGAGGCGCTGTCCATTTCATTGCTGTAGTCGAACATGAAACAGGCGCGGTTCGAGTGGCCGAAAAATTCAAAGTTCCCGATTTTCACGAGGTCGCGCCTCTGGCCGAAGTTGAGGTAGTTAATGAGTTCCTGTGTCTTGTTGAAAAAGACGAGCTTCACCTTGCAGGCGTCGCGCACCGAAGCGATGAGCGGAATCAAGTCACGGCCTTCCTGCCGGCTGCGCTTCTCGTAGCTCTCACGGTAAACGAGCCAGGTGATTCGCGCATCCGGCCCGAGCTGCGCACGCAGTTGATCCATGCGGACGCGGGAGGCGTGGACGAAGTTCGCCCACCAGTGGTCGTGCGGCTGCGCCTTGAATTTTTCCCACGCCTGAAGCGACACGCCGCCGGTGAGGATGATGTATTCCTTCTCGACGGCCTGTGCGGCTTGCGTGACGGGGCAGGCAAGCATCGCGATCAGGACAAAAAACAGCGCGCGGACAGTTTTCATAGAGGCGCTAAGATGCGCAGTTTTCGTATTGTGACAACGAGAAAAGGCCGCTTGCTGCGAACGATTGCCGCTGGCAAAAAAGCTCGGCTTGCGAAAATCGCGCACCGTGGTTTCCTGCTTTCCCACATGGCCCGATTTCGTCTTTTCGATCTTAACCCGGAGCAGGAGCGCGCGGTCCGCACGACCGAGGGGCCGCTGCTGATTCTCGCCGGCGCGGGCACGGGAAAGACGCGTGTGATCACGGCGCGCGTGGCCTTCTTGATCGCCCAGGACGTCGATCCCATGCACATCCTCGCGGTCACGTTCACGAACAAGGCGGCGAACGAAATGCGAGAGCGGCTCGCCGGCGTGGTCGAAAAGGAGAAGGCGAAAAAGGTGACGATGTCCACGTTCCACGCGCTCTGCCTGCGCATCTTGAGATCGGGCATCGAGCGGCTCGGATACAAGAACAACTTCAGCATTTACGACGAGTCGGACCAGCTCGGGCTCATCAAAAAGATCATCACACGCACGGCGGCGAAGGATGAGAAGCTCGACCCGCACCTCGCGAAGAACCTCATCAGCAAAGCGAAAAACAACGGCTGGTCCGCGCCCGAGAACGAGCAGAATCTCATCTCCGCCGTGTTCGCGCGCTACCAGATGGAACTGAAAACGCTGAACGCCGTGGACTTCGACGACCTGCTGTTGCTCGCGGTGAAGCTGCTCAACGAGCACGCCGAAGTGCGCGAACGATGGAACGAGCGGTTTCGCTACATCATGGTCGATGAGTTCCAGGACACGAACAAACTCCAGCTCGAACTCGTGAGCCTGCTGGCGAAGTCGTCCATCAAGCATCAGCCATCAGCCATCCACGCTCCGAACGTCTGCGTTGTCGGCGATGACGACCAGTCGATCTACGGCTGGCGCGGGGCGGAGGTGTCGAACATTCTCGAGTTCGAGCACCACTTTCCGAACCCGACGATCGTGAAGCTCGAACAGAACTACCGCAGCACGAACTCGATCCTCGACACGGCAAATCAGCTCATCAAAAACAACCCGCGCCGTCGCCCGAAGAACCTGTGGAGCGCGCATGGGGCGGGGGAAAAGATCCGGCTCATTCAGATGCCGGACGACCGCGAGGAGGCGCAGTTCGTGGCCGAAGACATCCAGCGCCTGAACTTTTCCGAAGGCGCACCGTGGGAAAGGTTCGCGGTGCTTTATCGCATGAACGCACAGGCGCGTTTGATCGAGGAAAACCTGCGCCGGCTTCACATTCCGTATCGCCTCGTCGGCGGGAAAAGCTTTTTCGACCGGCGCGAGATTCGGGACGTGCTTGCCTACGCGACCTGCCTCGTGAATCCCGATGACGACGTGAGCCTGCTGCGCATCATCAACACGCCGGCGCGGGGCATCAGCGCGACGACGACAGAACGGGCGCTCGCACTCAGCGTGGATAACAAGTGCAGCCTCTTTCGCGCGCTGCAATCGGAGGAGTTCCTTGGCAGCGTCACGACGCGGACGCGCGAAAGCATCGGTGAGTTCACCGCGCTGCTTGACCGCTACGAGACGCGCGTCCACACGCCGCTGGCGGATCACGCGGAAACGATGGCGGCTCTCCTCGAAGAAACCGGTTACCTCGCCGATCTCAAGCGGACGTGCAGGACGCCGGATGAGGCTTTGAGCCGCGAAACGAACGTGCGGGACATGATCGAAGACCTGCGGCGTTTCCAAGAACGCTCGCGCGACGACGGGCTTCAAGGATTCCTCGACGAGGTCAGCCTCGATCAGGATCGCGAGGAGGAGAATGACAACGACGATAAACGCGGCGTCACGCTCATCACGCTGCATGCGGCGAAGGGACTTGAGTTTCCGCACGTCTATCTCATCGGTCTGGAGGAAGGGCTGCTGCCGCATGACCGCTCCAAGGTCGAGGGCAACGTCGATGAAGAGCGCCGGCTGCTTTACGTCGGCATCACGCGCGCTATGCGCACACTCACGCTCACGCACTGCCGCAGCCGGCTGAAATTCGGCAGCGCCATGCCCTGCACGCCGAGTTCCTTCATCAAGGAGTTCCCGCCGGACCTCATCGAGCACGTGAACCTGGCGAAACTCCTGAGCGCACCCGTCGAGGAAACCACAGCGAAAAGCCGCTTTGCGCAGATGCGCGCGGCGATTGGGGGTTTATGAACATTCACTGCCTCCAGCACGCCGCCGGTGAAGGCATCGGTAAAATCGGAGACTGGATACGCGAGCGCGGACATGTGCTCAGCGAGTCGCACCTACACCTGCCAGGCTGCGCGTTGCCGGAAATCGATGCGCTGGATTTTCTCGTCATTATGGGCGGCGGGATGAACGTGTACGAGTATCGGAATCATCCGTGGCTTCGCGAGGAGAAGCGCTTCATCGAACTGGCGATCGCCGGGGGAAAATCCGTGCTGGGGATCTGTCTCGGCGCGCAACTCATCGCCGACGTGCTCGGCGCGAAGGTGTATCAGAACGCCGAGTTCGAGATCGGCTGGTTCCCTGTTCGCTTCAACAAGGCAGCACGCGAGCATCCACTTTTTAAAGCATTCCCTCATGAGCTGACTCCGATGCACTGGCATGGCGACACGTTCGATCTTCCGCGCGACGCGGTGCATCTCGCGGAGAGCGACGGCTGCAGGAACCAGGCGTTTGCGGCAGGAGAAAAAGTTGTCGGACTGCAATTCCATCTGGAAGTCCGGCACGAGGACGTCCTCGCGTTTCTCGAGGACCCCTCGGCGCAATACTCCGGGCGATTTGTCCATAATCGAGAACAGATTCTTGCAGGGGAACATCATCTGCGCATCACCCACGAGGCGCTCTACAGCCTGCTCGACGCGATGGCGCACGGCGACAACATTACGAGCGGTAGCGTGGCACCCCGAACAAAGGCCTTCACGGAGTCATAGAACATGCTCGGGGGGGGACTTGAACCCCCACGCCTTACGGCATACGCCCCTCAAACGTACGTGTCTGCCATTTCACCACCCGAGCTCTTGTGGAAGGGTGGATTGTTTACCACGACTGAGTTCGGCTGCAAGTTTTCTTTGACGCCGGTTTCGTTACTCTATTTGCGAGCCATTTGCATTCCATGGCACGTCCACGTTCGGGCCGAGGGAACCTGCGCGCGTCCAGTCCCAGGCACTCTTCACCGCTTCATCGCGCAGCCCGAAAGCAACCGGCCAGATGATCATCCACAATCCCAACGGCTTGCATGAACGCGTAACAGATTGTCGAACCTACAAACGTAAAGCCGCGTTTATTCAACTCCCGGCTGATGCGATCTGAAAGAGCCGTTTTCGCCGAAATATCGCGCAGGCTCCTGGGCCGGTTGATGAGCGGCTTTCCATCGACAAACTGCCAGATGAATTTGTCGAAACTCCCGAACTCTTCCTGGACGTCGAGAAATGCACGCGCGCTCTTGATCGCACCTTCAACCTTGAGCCGGTTGCGGATGATGCCGGGATTGGAGAGCAATTCCGCGATCTTGCGACTCTCGTAGCGGACGATTTTGCGCGCATCGAAGTTGTCGAAGGCGGCACGGTAACTCTCCCGGCGTTTTAGAACGGTGAGCCAGCTCAAGCCGGCCTGCGCCCCTTCCAAAATCAGAAACTCGAACAGCTTCCGGTCGTCATGCACCGGCACTCCCCATTCGGTGTCGTGATAGCGCATCATCACTTCGTTTCCCAGACACCAGTCGCATCGCTTTTCGGTCTTGTGCATAGGAGTTGATTGCCCCGCTGACGTTCACAATGCAATCAACTCGAAGTTCCTGCGTGGAACCGGGGATTGTCGTCCGGGAGAACAACAATGCCCGACCGGCTCAATCCCCGGACGACTTCTTCTTCACCGGCGTGGCGCGGCGGACTTCCTGGTAGCTCGACTCGTTTGTTTCCGGGTCTGTCACGAGTTGCATGGTGTCCAAGTGCTTGCGGATGTCCGCCGGCGTGAAAGCGTCCTGGCTCATCTCGGCGCGGTTCGCTTCGTCGAGTGTGGTCGATTTAATCCTGCCGACGGTATCAACGATGTGCGGGGTGAGGAAGATCAGGAGTTCACTCTTCGATCTGTTTTTTACGATGTGTCGGAACGGAAAGCCGAGGATGGGAATGTCTCCGAGGATCGGAATCTTCCTTATCGACTGGGTTTCCTGTTTTGACATCAAGCCGCCGATGACGACCGTGGTGGAATCGGGCGTGACGACCACGGTTTCCGCCGAGCGTTTGTCGATGACGGGCGAACTGACATTCGGGGAAATCTGAACGGTGGTGGATGAGATGTTTGAAATTTCAGGAGCAACAATCATCTCGACGTTCCGATCGGAGGTGATGAAAGGAGTCACGCGCAGGATGATGCCGACGTCCTGATATTGGACGGAGTTGTTCACCTGGCCGGCGTTGGTAATGGTGCTGTTGGTCACGAAAGGAACTTCCTGACCGACGACGATCACCGCTTCCTGATTGTTGCGGGCCATGATGGAAGGACGGGAAAGGATGTTGAGGTTGCCGCGAGAGGCAAGCGCATACAAAGTGGCCTGCCAGTCGTCGGTGAGCACACGCACGAACGATCCGTTCGTCTGGCTCGCGAGTCCGAAAAGGCTCTGCAAAGTCGCTGTCTGTGGCGTGAATCCACCAAGGATCGGCAGCGGCGAGTTCGCGGTGGAAACGGTCTGTGTGGTGCCCCCTCCTGCGCTGACGTTTTGCGTCGTCGTGGCGGTTGACGATCCGGTTATCAGCGGGTTGCCGGTTTTGAAAGTGTAACTGCCCTCGACGCCGAGGTTGAGCCCTTTGTCCAAGCCGACTTCGACAAACACGACCTTGATGAGCACCTGCGGCTTCGGGCGGTCCAGGTTCGTGATGACTTTTACGATCTCCTTGTGCGTGTCCTCATCAGCCACAACCACGAGCGAGCGGCTCTCGGGATCGATCTGTATCAGGGCATCGCCAAGCATGGTATTGCTGCGGTACTGGCGGGCGCTGGAGCCGTAGCCCGAGCCGAGCGCAGAGGTGGTTGACCGTCCTGCCACAGAGGCCCGCGAGGAACCCGCCGCCGCGCTGGGGCGGATGCCCGTCTGCGCAAATAGTGGAGCGGGTTCCAGCAGGATGCACATGAGCGCGCAGAGAACGACGCTTTTTGAAAAGTGAATTGCTTTCATAAAAAATGGGCGCTGGGTTTGGAAGTTAACGGCCGCCTGCATTTCCTCTGCCGCCGGAGCTGTTCATGACGCTGTTTGGATCGAGCGAAGCGCCGGAGGTCTGGCGTTGTCTGAGCCGGCTCGTGGTGTTCTGGTTCGCGCTCGTGGAGTCCTGGTCGGTGAACATCCCGCGCAATATCGCGGCGACCGCTTCCGGGTCGGCGTTCTCGAGGGTGTGAACATAGACGTGCTGCTTCTTCGAGTCGCTGGCATCGAGCCGTCCAATTGTGAGCGCCACATCTTCCATCATGTCGCGCGACGCGGATATAATGACGCAGTTGGTGCGCGGATCCGGTACGGCGACCACGCGGGCCTGGAGAAGCGCCCGATCACTGGTTCCGCTCTGCACCTGCCGCTGGCCGGCGGCGATCCGATTCCCCTGGCCGCCCTGTCCCACCACCACGGCCGTATTGCGATTGCCGGTCGTCGTGTTGTCCTCCGCGTACAGCGTGTTCACGATATTCGCCAATTCGGTGGCGTCGGCAAATTGCAGGCGGAAAATCCGGGTTTCGGTGACTGCGCTGATGCTCGTGTCGAGTCGGCTGACGACCTCGGAGATCGTCGCCATGTATTCATCCGGCGCGCTCACGATCACCGAGTTGCTCTGCGTGTCGGCTACCGCGATCACGCGCGACGCCGCCTGGCGCGCCTCGCTCTGCGGCGTATTCTGCCGGTTGCCGCCACCGGCTCCGCGGAATCCGCCGAAGCCGCCAAAGAACGGCGGCACGCCCTGCTGCGCGTTTTGGTTGTTGCGCGAGTTTTGATCGGTCGTGAAAAGCTGCGTGATGACATTCGCGATCTCCTTTGAATCCGCGTAGCGCAATCCGTAAACGTGGATCGTCGAGATGCTCGAAATGGACGTGTCGAGCGCGCGAATGATCTCCGCAATGCGGCGGATGTTCGCCTGCGTGTCTGTGAACAAAATCGCGTTGCTGTTCTCGTTCGCCGTGATCGTCGCGTTTTCGGAAAGAAGCGGGCGCAGGTTCTCCACGAGCTTCGCGGCCTCGACGTAGCGCACCGGAAGAATCTGCGTGACGATGTCGTCCTTGCGCGGAATCAAATCCGGATTGCTTCCCTGCACCACCGGCAGGTCGCTGCGCCTCTGCGCGCTGCTGCGGTTCACGATTTTCAAAATGCGTCCGTTGCGCATGGCGACGTATCCTTTTTCCAGAAGCACGGCGTTGAGCAAATCGACCGCTTCATCCGCCGAGATCGCCTGTTTGCTGATGACGTTGACCGTGCCGGTGACGGGTGCTTCCTGCACGATCACAAAGCCCGCCGCTTCGCTGAGATAATTCAGCACGTCGCTGAGTTGCGCGCCCTGGAAGTTGAGGCGGATTCCGGCCTTGCCCGGCAAAGGCTGCGCGGGCTTCGGTTGAGAAATCTGCCCCGGCTCCTGCAAGTTCACGGGAGCGGGGGTGGGCATCGGAATTGGAGCCGCCAACGCCGCTCGAGCCGGCGTGCTTGCTGGAGTTGAGGAAGGTATGGCCACGGGTTGCGGAGCCGGAGACGGACTCGCCACCGGCACCGGATCCACAGCAACCGGCGGCGGTTCTGGCTGCGGCATCTGGGTGACTTCCGCGGGCTGACTTTCAAGCGGAGGCGGAGGCGGTTCATCGACTTGAGCCATTAGCGCGGGAGGGACCAAGAGGCCGATGAGGACTGCAAAGAGGTTGCGTGTTTTCATTTTAGTTGCTGCTGGCGGCGCTCCATCATGCGGCGCAGAACCTCGCTGGCGTTCGCCGGCGGCGCGGTGGATGAGGGAGCATTGGTGGCTGCGGAAGACGGGGAACTTTCGGGCAATGTGGCCGCTGTTGTCGCCGCGATCGGCGCGGCTCCCGGCTGAGCGGACGCGTTAAGTGGCACAGTCTGGCCGACGTTCACGCTGATTCGTTTGCCGTCGCGTTCGACCTCGATGTTTGCGGGTGTGATTTTCATGAGCTTCGCGCCTGCGATGTCGGCATTCACGGCGACCACCTTGCTGTATTCGGAGCGGCTGCCGGAGAAAAAGGCGAGCGACTTTTCCGACGTCACCATCACACCGGTAAGCGCGACGTAATCGGCACTTGAGGCCGGTTGCGTGGCTTGTGGAGTGGCTGGCGGAACCATCGGACGCCTGTCGGGGTCGAAAATGTTCCGCGTCTGCAATGTTCGGAACGTGTCGTATCCCTGGGCTGTCGCTGTTTGGGTGGCAGTGCTCTGCGAGCGACGCTCGCTGCCCTGCCGCTGCTGTGGCGACTGCGCGGTTGCGTCGAAACTCAGAAGCCCAACTGCACCCGCCGCCGCCAGCACCGCGCGAAATTTCCTGCGCGTCGTCATCGGCGCCCTCCTCTCACGCGGCTGGTGTTGTCGCCTTCCGCCAGCCGCAGGAAACTGAACCGGGCGCTCATCGTGAGCTGCCCGCCGCGCGTGTCTCGCGTGGAGATTTCGCATTCTTCGAGACTCACCGGCATCGGGTCGGTTTCGAGTTCGTGAACAAAACGCCCCAGCGTCTTTTGGTCGCCGCTCGCCGACATGCGACACTCGAGCGTCTGATAACCCTCCTCGTGCGTCTGCCATTGCGGCGTGAGGCTCGTGAAACTGATCTGGCTGTCGCGCGCCCAGCGGCCCACGGCCTTGAACACGTCGTTCTCCGCGGTCGAGACATCCTTCGGCAGATTGGCCCGCTGCATGTCCGCCCAGCGCCCGCGGATGGCTTTTTCGCGGTCGAGTGTCTGCTGGCCGCGCTCCACTTTCTCGCGAAGCAGCGCGATGCGTTCGCTCTGTGCGCGCCAATGGTCGATCGCGGGCGAGAGCACCACGCGGTCGAGCAGGAACAGTCCGACCACCGACCCGGCGACAATTTTCAAAACAGTCGAGCGATTGTTACTTTTCATGGCGGGCCTCCCACTTGTAGGTGACGGAAAACTGGATCGGATTGTCGCCGCGAATCTGCTGGAGCGAGACGCCGGAGATGTCCGGCCTCGCACGCAACCGGTCGAGCAGTCCCATCAATGCAGGCTGCGAGCGCGCCAGCCCGGTGCAGGTGACCTTGCTGCCTTCGCCGATCTGAACACTTTTCGCCCACACGTCGCCCTGCTCCGGAAAAGCTGCGACAAGGCTCTGGAGAAGTTGCAGGCTTTGCGGCGTCGGCTCGAACCACGGGCGGAAACGGCGGATCTTCTGCTGAAGCGCGTCAAGCTCGGCGACGTTCTTCCGCATCGCCTCCCATTTCGCTTCCAGCCGGCTTTCGATCCGCGAGCGGATGAAAAATACGAGCACCGGAAGGGCAATCACGGCGACCGCCAGCCATGGCGAAACCGCGATGCCGCCTGGAGTCGAAGCGCGTCAGAACCTCCTTCCAACGGTGCGTTTCCGGGACGACAAACTCGAACGCAACCGGCTCCTCGAAAAGAAACCGTTCGGCCGATTCCACGGCGGCTCCGGGCCGCTCGCCCGCTGCGTCGTCGGGAACTGCGCTCTCGATTCCCATGCGTTCGAGCTGGTCGCCGATGCAGAGACGGAGCCGCTTTGCGGATTCGAGGTTGCCGGCGAACCGCGCGTGATGCACCTGCTGCCGCATCGCCTCTGGCAGACGTCCGAGTGTGATGCGAATCTCCCGGCAGAACGTCGCGGGATCGAACGCAGTGTCGCCAACCGCGACGGGTCCCGCGAGCGAGCGCACCGCGACGACGCCGCCGCCCGCCGTCACGATCGCGTCGGTGTGGTTTCCGTTCGCGAGGAAATGAAGAGTCGCGCGAGGATCGGCAAGGCACTTGTCCAGTGCGAGCGAGACTGAGACGGCGCGGCAGCCTGCTGCTTCGAGCATTTTTTCGAGCGCCTCGATTCGCTTGACCGGCAGCGCCGCGAGCGTCGCGCGGTGCTTGCCATCGGGCATTGCGTAGGCGCAGTGCGAGAGCCGGACTTCCGAAGCCGACACGGGCAGTTCGCGTTCGGCGCGCAGTTCGAAAAAGCCGCGCAAGTCATCGGGACTCACGTCGGGAAGATCGGTGGAAGCGGTGAGCGCCCAGCCGGGCGGAACGCACACAACCGAGCGCCGCTCGCGAATGCCGGCGGCATCCAGCGCGGCGGCGAGTTCGGCTCCGACCGACGCGGGGTTTTTGAAAATCTCCTCTGCGCCAAGCGGCACCGGGACGGTTTGCACAACGCGGGTGCCGGCTTCTTCGCGGCGCACGAGGCTCGACATGATGCGGTTGCTCTCGACCGTGATCGCGAGCACTGCGTGGCTCTGGAAGCGCTTCTTCAACTCGGCGACGTCAAACTTCATGGCGTGCTTTTCTTTGCGGCAAACAACTCGCGCGCGTCCCCGCCCAATGCGCAGCCGAGCGCGGAGAGGTTGCGCCGGTAAACGATCTGCGGCGTGCCGTTGCTTGTGTCGATGATAAACTGCGTCCGGCGATAGCCGCGCCCGTTGCGGCCCACGGCGGCGACATCGGCGCAGACTTGATAGCTCCTGGTCGTGAGGTAGGGGCCGGCTCGAATACAAATCTCATTCCCCAGGATCGGAACGACCCACGCGAGCGTTGCCGGCGGGGTCGTCTGGTTCGCGCGGGTCGCGATGAGTTGCGAGGCTTTGTCGGCGATCCCCGGCACGCAGGCGAGCACGGTTTCGCTCGCGGTGTTGACGTTGATCAACCCGGTCGCATAAGTGCCGCCTCGCATCGTGAGCATCGGCGAGATTTTTGCGAACTCCTCCTCGGTCATGGTGCTGCGGATGTAAAACTCCAGCACGCTTTGAGGAGCCCGGCCGGTGCCGGCTCTTTGCGCGATTTCCGCCGCGCGTGCGCTTGTGAAAGTCGTGTTCAAAAGATTCCGCAATTGTGCCGTCACGCCGCTTCGCACGTTGATCCGAGCGGTGCCGCTCGTGAGCGTGTTCGGTTCGCGGCTGAACGCGGTGACGAATTCCAAAATGCCGGGGTCGAGCCTGCCGTCCGCGTTGTCCGATGGCGTCGATTTTTCTCCGTCGTCTTCGTTCGGGTCGAGCACGTGGTTGAAATTCGCGTCCTCCCCGTAAAGCGCCGTGAGGTCCGCGCCGGACACGTGCGCGAGTTCCTCGACCGACTCGAACGGCGCGTTTTTCAACATCGTCGATTGCGTGGTCGCCGTTGTCGAATTCGTGCTCTGAGCGGTGCGCCAGTCGATGATCGACTGGGCAAACTCCGGCGTCATTCCCGGCAGCCCCTCGAGCATTTCCAGCGACGCCGTGTTGAGGTTCAACTTCGAGGCCTCATCGACGAACCCGTATGCGGGCGAGTTGGCGCGATCGTTCGGCAGAGGCTGGCCGATGAACCAGAACGTCGCATCGCCAACCGGCAGCGCTTCGTCCTGAAGCGTCGAGGCGTCCGGCAGATTCCCCGGCTGATCGACATTCGCCAGCAGATACTTCGCATAACGCGCCGCGCCTTCAATCGCCTGGTCCGCCTGACGCGCCGCGATCTCGTTGTCGAACCCGCGATACGCCATGAGCATCGTGTGACCGAAGATGAGCGTGAGACTGACGAGACCGAGGCAAACGATGAGGACGACGATGAGCACAGCACCTTCGGAATGACGAATGACGAATAGCCTGCCCTGAGCGGAGCGAAGCGGAGTCGAACGGGACGAATGACGAAGAGGAAGCGTTCTCATGTTCCTGTTGTCGTTGCCGTTCCCGATGTCCACGGCTGCATGCTCCACGGCACCAGCACTTCTATGGGGAGGGGATCTCGTTGGTCTTGTGAAGGCGCGATTTGCTGGATGGCGACGCGGATCGCCTGTGGGAGCGTCTGGTTGTCGGAGGCATATTGCCAGGTCTGCTGCCAGTTTTGTCCGTCGAAAAACGAGACGTCGATCGCAGCGACGCCGCCGAGCAATGGATCTTCACGAGTGGTGCCTTCAACGGTCGAGAGCAGGTCGCGATTGACTGCGCGCACGAGTGTTCCCGCGTCGCGCGAGCCGCTGCCGGTCGTGTCGTTGGCGATGTAATACTCGACCTGCTGCACGTCGCCGAACATCTCCTCAGTCGAATCTTTTCCCGTCGTCGTGGTGAATCTCAGGTAGCCGGGGAAGCGCGACTTCGAGCCGTCCCTGCCAGCTTCGAGCACCACGGCGAAAACGCCGTTGGAGCCGGAGATGAGCGCGTTGCGAAGATCGTTGCGGAGCGTGTTTGCCACGCGTGTCCGGAGGCGCGAGTCGTGAATGCGCGTTGTGGCGTTGTCGCGCATTTTGATCGCTCGCACGAACACGCCATAGATCGCCGCGAGAACGATCACGGCGGCGATCGACGCGATCAGGATTTCGACCAGCGTGAATCCCCTGCGGCTGAAAGCTGCGCGCGATCGCTTCATGACGACGGAGTGGTCTGAGTTGGCGTTTGCGGTTGAGACTGCGAGGAAGTTGTCGTCGGGACGAGCGTGCTGAGCCGGACGCTGTGTTCGTGCCCCTGCACGGTGAAGAAAACGTCGAGCGTGAGATTGATCATGCTGTCCACATCCCAGGTGTCGCGGCTCAACTCCCAGCGGTAGCCCGGCCAGTCCTGACCGAAGTCGCCGCGCGTTTCTCCTGTGGCCCATGCATTGTTGAGAAGCAGTTCGTTGAGCTTGTTCTCCGCAAGTTCCACCGCGAGCGCGCTGCGCTCCGAAACGACCGACGCGCGGTTCGAAATGGTGAGCCCGGAGACGATGACCGGCATGAGGATTGCGAGGAAGGCAAGTGCGGCGAGGACTTCGACGAAAGTAAAGCCGCGATGCGAATGACGAAATCCGCACGCGCGTCCGGCTTCGTTCGTCATTCGGATTTCGTCATTCGTCATTTCCCCTCCTCCTTCACGATCTCATACCCGAGCCCGTCCTCGGTTTTCTCCACAAGCATCGCCACGTCGAATCGATCGAGCAGGCGGACGTTGGTGAAGCCCGAGGAATCGGGAATTCCGTCCGGCGCGAACTCGACCGTCAGCAAAGGGTCGGTGCCTTTGTCGAAATGCACATCGGGATGCAGCGTGAATTCCTTGCCGCGGCTGGTGTTCGCGCCGTAGCCGGACTTCGCCTCGACACCGTAGCTGCGCGCCTCCGGATCGATCCACACGACCATCGGCACGCCTTGCGACGCGGCCTCGTCGCGCGCGTATTCGGTGAGCGCGAGCAGCCGCACGGCCTCCTGTTCGAGCGTCCGCTCGCGCATCGATCGTGCGAGCGACGGCGCGGCAACGGCCATGATCGTGGCGAGAAGCGCCATGACCAGAATCAATTCGACGAGCGTGAACGCCAGCCGGGCTTTGCTATTTCTTCGAGGCATCCCAGTTGTTGATGTCGTCCTCGGTGCTGGCGCGTCCGTCGGGGCCTATCGACGAAAGGTCGTAACCGTCCGCGTTGTGTTTGCCTGGATACTCGTAGATGTAGGCGGCGCCCCATGGATCGAGCGGGATGTCTTTCTTCAAATACGGCCCGCGCCAGCTCGTTGCGCCCGCCGGCGGCACCAGCAGATCGCCGAGCCCACCGGACTTCGGATAGTAGCCGTTGTCCACCTCGAAGGCGTCGAGCGCCAGTTCCACGCTCGAAATTTGAGCCTGCGCCGCGGTGACTTTCGCCTGCTGGCTGCGCCCCGCCATCTTCGGAATCACGATCGCGGCAAGCGTCGCGAGGATCACGAGGACGAGCAGCATTTCGACGAGGGTGAATGCGGCGTGCGATTTTGGACCCGTTCGACTATTGCTCAGGACAGGTTTTTGGATTTTGGATTTTGGATTTTTCATTTGATGTAGTCTTGGATTGTGAAAATCGGGATGACCATTCCGATGAAGATCAAGCCGATGAACGCGGCGATCAAGAAAAGCATCAGCGGCTCGGCCAGCGCGACGGCGGTTTTCAACTGCCGGTCGAGCGTTGTCTCGGTAACGGTCGCGAGCCGCATGAGTTCTTGATCGAGGCGTCCGCTTTCTTCGGCCACGGAAATCATTTCAAGCGTCGAGCCGGGAAAAATCGCGCGGCAGTTTCCAAGGCTGAGCGCGAGCGACTCGCCCTTCTTCAACCGGTCTGTCGAATCGGTCACGAGGTCCACCAGCGTTTGATAACCCAGCGAGCGCCGGGCGACGTTCAGGCCGTTCACCAGCGACACGCCGGCGCCGAGCAGCGTGCCGAGCATCCGGCAGAACCGCGCCATCGCGAGCTGCGCGGCGAGCGGGACCGATCACCGGCAGACTGAGCATCACCGTTTCCCACGTGCGCCGGCTGCTGTCGCGCTTGAACCAGTTTCGCCCGAAATAAACCGCCGCGACGAGCGCCGCCAAGAGGTAAAGGCCGTAATGCCGCATGATGTCGCTGGCAGCGACAATCACCTGCGTGAGCATCGGCAGCGCGGCGTCGAATCCCTCGAACAGCGTCTTGAAGCGAGGGATGAAAAACACCATCAGAAAAATCAGCACGCCAACCGCGAGCATCAGGAGAACGGCCGGATACATCATCGCGGCAACGACTTTCGCGCGCAGTTCCTTTTCGCGCGCCTGAAAATCGGCGACCTGCGCAAGCACCGTGTCGAGAAATCCGCCCGCTTCGCCGGCCTCGACCATCGCCACATAAACACGCGGAAACACGTCCGGTGACCGGCTCATCGCGGCGGCGAGCGGCATGCCGTCGATGACGAGATCGTGAAGTTCGTGCCACTTCGCGGCCGCCGCGGGATTCGTCGTTTCCTTGTAAAGAATCGTCAGTGCGCGACTGAGCGGAACGCCCGCGGTGAGAAGGCTGGATAGCGAGCGCGTGAAATCTTCGAGGGCGGCGAAGGACACTCTCTTCGAGGCAAAGTTGAATCCGCCGATGGTGGGAAGTTTCAAGCCGCCGTTCGACCTGGTCTGCGGTTCGGTTGTTTCCGAGAGCTTCAACGGCGTCAGCCCGCGATCCTCGATCAGCCGCATCGCATCCTGTCGCCCAACGGCGTCGATCCGGCCGACTGTCACGACGCCGTCCGATTGCAGTGCTCTGTATTCGAAGACAGCCATGATCGTCAGGTCATCGCAAACGACGCGTCCTCGTCTTTCGAGACGCGGAGAACTTCCGCCGGCGTGGTCGTGCCGTCGCGAACAAGCCGCCAGCCGTCTTCGAGCAAGCGTCCGCATCCCTTCGCGGCGCGCGGCCTCCATAATCTCAACGCTCGATCCGCCACGCAGCAGGATGACGCGAATGGCGGGCGTCATCGTCATCAGCTCAAACACCGCGTGCCGGCCCGTGAAGCCGGTCATGCGGCAGGTTCGGCAGCC
Organism: uncultured Verrucomicrobiae bacterium; assembly: GCA_963751395.1. Taxonomy (GTDB): domain Bacteria; phylum Verrucomicrobiota; class Verrucomicrobiia; order Chthoniobacterales; family Chthoniobacteraceae; genus CAVVUC01. The sequence continues at coordinate 696,972 of CAVVUC010000004.1, forward strand.
GACCTGCCGGAAAATCGTGGTGTCCTTGAGCGCCTCGACACGCTCGCGCAGCGCCTGCGTGCGGGGCGACGTGTCCTCGACTTTGCAGTCGGGGCAGAGAACTCGCACGAGCCGCTGCGCCATCACCGCTTCGAGCGACGAGGCGACGAGATACGGCTCCACGCCCATATCGACAAGCCGTGTGAGCGCGCCCGGCGCGTCGTTGGTGTGGAGCGTGGAGAAAACCATGTGGCCCGTGAGAGATGCCTGCACGGCAATCTGGGCGGTTTCCTTGTCGCGAATTTCGCCGACCAGCACGACGTCCGGATCGTGCCGCAAAATCGCGCGCAGCCCGCGGCCGAACGTCAGACCCGCTTTTTCGGAGACCTGGATTTGGTTGATGCCCTTGAGTTGGTATTCGACCGGATCTTCGATGGTGATGATCTTCCGCACCGCATCGTTGATGTGCGTGAGCGCGCTGTAGAGCGTCGTCGTTTTTCCGCTGCCGGTCGGGCCGGTGACGAGCGCGATGCCGTGCGGCATGCCGAGCACGCGCTCGAAAAGCTTGCGATCTCGCTCGTCCATGCCCAGTCCGTCGAGGCCGATCAATCCAGCGTCCTGGCGCAGCAGACGCAATACGACCGCTTCGCCGTGGAGCATCGGAATCACCGAGACACGGATATCGACCTCGCTGCTCTTGATGCGGATTTTAATGCGCCCGTCCTGCGGCACGCGCTTCTCGGCGATGTTGAGGTTGCTGAGGATTTTGATGCGCGACACGATCGCCGGCTGGAAGCGCTTGATCTGCGCCGGCACCGGCACCTCCTGCAGCATGCCGTCGATGCGATAGCGGATGCGCAACTCGTGCTCGAACGGTTCGACGTGAATGTCCGACGTGCGCATCGAGATGGCGTCGCTGAGGATCTGATTTACGAAACGGATGATCGACGCGTCTTCCGCCGCCTTGTCGAGATCGCCGTCGTCTTCGCGATCGGCCGAGACGACCTGAAAGCCCTCCTCCTGCTCGAGAAGGTTCAGCGTGTCCGCGCCGACACCGAGATGCTTTTTGATTTCCCGCTCGACCGCCGGATTCGGCGCGAGCACAGGCTGGAGCTTGAGATCGGTGAAGGCCTTGAGGCTGTCGAGCCCCGGCTCGGCGAAGAGCCTGCCAAGCGCAACTTCGATGCAGCCGTCAACCTGCCGGAGCGGCAGCAGTTCTTCGCGGAGAAGAATGCGGGCCGGAAACAGCGACAACAGCTCGCGATCCGGCTCCACATTTTCCAGCGAGGTAAAGGGGAGCCCGTACTCGTCGGCGAGCCATTGCAGGACGTCCTCCTCCGTTTCCACCCGCACCTTGCCGGACGCGACAAGGCGCGCAAGCGCGTCGGCGTCCATGGCGGAAAGCTGGCGGCTTTCCACCATGGACACGAGCAGGGCCGGCTGGCCAATGGAGGGAATCGCGGGTGGGATTTCTGGCACGCAGTTGTTTAGTCTAGCAGACCCATCTGTACTAGCGTCGCTTCTTGACGCAACGTCAGCACTTTTTTCAATTCCTCGCGAGCCTGTTCCAGTTGAGCCTGGGATTTTTTCCGCGCCTCACGCAGTGCAGCAAGCTTGGTTTTTATTTCATCGGCCGAAGTGCTGTCGGACTCCAGCGCCGTGCGAAGCGCCTGCGATTCGGGCGAACCGCCACCCTGTCCGCCGGGACCGCGCTGACCTTGATCGCCCTGGTTGCCTCCGGGACTGCCGGGACCGCCGCTGCGACGTCCGAACCCGCCAAAGCGACTGGACATCGTTTCGCGCTGGATGGTTTGAACTTTCTCCAGCAGTGGCTGGATGACTGCCCATTCTTCGTCGGTCGCCTTGAGAGCAGTCTTCACACGCTCGTTCATGCGCTGCATGAAGTCCTGCATGTTGCCACGGCGACCGCCGCCGGGGCCTTGATTGTCGCCCTGACCGGGCGGTGGCGGGGGAGGCGGAGGAGCGTCTTGAGCGACTGCACCGAACGCGTTCAGCAGCAAGGCAACCGCGAACGCGGCGGTGATTAGCGAGAGTTTGCTTTTCATAAAGAGAAGGCCGGGAGCGACGATCGCTCCCGGCGCGTTGGTTCAGTTTCTAGTTTTGTTCAGGGGCGCCTGTGTCCGGGGTCTTGCCTCCCTTGTGCCCTTTAGGCCCTTTAGGCGGGCGGCCTCCCGGCTCTTCGCCCGGACGACGCGGCGGATGAATCTCGTCCCTGGTCAGCTTGCCGTCGCCGTTCTTGTCCAGCGTTTTCAGAGCTGCCGGAGCGTTGGCAATCTCGTCAGCGTCAATCACGCCGTCGTGGTTCGCATCGAGTGCTGCGATGATTGGTGGCACTGGCCGCCCTCCGGGACCGCCAGGACCGCCAGGACCGCCCGGGCCTCCTGGACCTCCGGGGCCGCCTTGCGGTGCGCCTGGCTCCTGGGCGACAGCTACGAGAGCGGACGCACCAAGCGCCAGCATTGACAGTAGAATAGTTGAGTTGCGTTTCATTGTGTTACTTCTTTTGCTTTAGTGTTTGTAGTTATGTTCGTTTGTTCTTTTCACCGACGCACCCTTTGGAGGCCGGAGCGGAGGAACAGCGCAAACTTTTGCGATATCCTTCATGAGACTAGACACCGTCATTGTTAAGCGACCATTTCGAGAGGAACGGAAAATTGTTAAGAATGCGTTAAGTTTGCGGTCGCCCGGCGCTCCTCGCGATACGATCCGCCTTTGATTCTCATGCCTCATCCCAACCCCCAGCGATCCAGTCCCGCCGGCGCAACGAGAGTGCTTGTGATCGACGACGATCGCGAACTGTGCGCGCTCATCAACGACTATCTCGATCCGCTCGGCTATGAGATCGTGATCGAGCACGACGGCGTCGCCGGGGCTGAGCGCGTGCTGAATGAAAAATTTCACGCCGTAATTCTCGATGTGATGCTGCCGGGCATGGACGGCTTTGAAGTGCTCAAAAAAATCCGCGGCCAGTCCGACGTTCCCGTTCTCATGCTCACCGCGCGCGGCGAGGAAACCGACCGCATCGTCGGCCTCGAAATGGGCGCGGACGATTATCTGCCGAAGACGTTTTCGTCGCGGGAACTGCTCGCGCGGCTGCGCGCCGTGATCCGCCGGACAGCGCGATCGGTCAACCCGACGGAGGCGAAACCGGAAGCCGAAATCGTCGTCGGCCCGCTTCGCATCAACCCGGCTGCGCATGTCGCGCTGATCGAGGATCGTCCTCTGAAACTCACCGCGCTCGAGTTCGATCTCCTCACCTCTCTCGCCCGTGCCCGGGGCCGCGTGAAAACGCGCGAGCATCTGATCGAGACGCTCGGCGAACGGCTCTACGACGGGCTCGATCGTTCCATCGACGTCCACATCTGGTCGCTGCGCCGCAAGCTCGGCGACGATCCGAAAAACCCCCGCTTCATCCGCACCGTGCGGGCGGTCGGGTACATGCTCATCAATCCGGACGCGGAATAGACCCGATGCCATTGCGCCTGCCGCTTTACGCAAAAATCCTCGCCTGGTTCTTCCTGAACCTGACGCTGCTTGCCGCGGTCTTCATCCTACTGTTCAACGCGCAGTTTCGCTTCGATCTCGACTGGGTGTTCGCCAGCAGCGCCCGGGAGCGGGTCGATGCGCTGCGCGATCTCATCGTTGCAGAGTTAAACGTCACTCCGCCGGTCGAGTGGGATCGCGTGATCGAGCGCTTCAGCGACGCCTATCGTGTGCGGCTTGCACTCTTTGACCACGAAGGACACCACCTCATCGGCACAATCGACGATCCGCCGGTTGAAGTGCGCGCGCGCATCCTCACGCGTCCGCCGCTGCCCGACGCGCCGCCGGAACGGCGCGACCGTTTCCATGGACCGCCGGTGCGCGCGTTCCTGCGGACGCCGAATCCGTCGCGGTACTGGCTGCTCGTCAGCGCGCGGCCCGACAACCCGCAGGCGGGCGGACCGATGCACGTCATCCTGGTTGCCGAATCGACCTCGCTCGGAGTCGGCGGGCTGATCTTCGACCTGACTCCATGGTTGCGGCTCGCCGTCGGCGCGGTCGTCTTTTCCGTGATCTTCTGGCTGCCGCTTCTGCGCGGCATCACCCGCTCGATCGGCCAAATGACGAACGCGACAAAACAAATCGCCGAGGGGCAATTCGATGCGCGGGTCCAGAGCCGCAGGCACGACGAACTCGGCGTGCTCGCCGAGGCGATCAACCAAATGGCCGCGCGGCTGGATGGCTTGGTGAAAGGGCAGAAGCGCTTTCTTGGGGACGTTGCGCACGAACTGTGTTCGCCGCTCGCGCGCCTGCAGATGGCGCTGGGAATCATCGAGCAGCGCTCCGACGACCGGCAAAAGACATACGCCAAGTCGGCAATCGAAAAGGCGGATCAAATCGCCGCGCTGGTGAACGAGTTGCTGGCGTTTTCGCGCGCGTCGTTCGGGCCGTCCGCCGTGCGATGCGAGCCGGTGAACGTGCGCACCGCGGCGGAGCAGGCTGTTCAGCGTGAGGCGACAGACGGCACGGACATCCGCGTCGAGATTTCCGCCGACGAGACCGTCTCCGCCGATCCGGAACTGCTCGTCCGGGCGCTGTCGAACCTTCTCCGCAACGCCATCCGGCACGGAGCCGGTGCAGGCCCGATCCTCATGAGCGCGGAGCGGACGGGCGAATCCGTGACAATCTCCGTCGCCGACTCCGGCGCCGGCGTTCCCGAAGAAGACCTGCCGAAGATTTTCGACGCGTTCTACCGCGTGGACTCCTCGCGCACCCGCGAGACCGGCGGGATCGGCCTCGGCCTCACGATTGTGAAGACCTGCATCGAATCCTGCGGAGGCTCCGTCGCCGCGCGCAACCGCCAGCCCTGCGGTCTGGAAGTGCTGGTTACGTTGCCTGCGGTGGTGAAGTAGCGTTCGCCAGCGGAACCACGGGACGAAGGTTGCCTTCCGGAAAGACAACCCGAAGCGCCACCGGCCGCGCGGTCACTTCGTTCCAGTCATCATACCAGCTCCCGGAGATAATCGGACTTTTGCAGATTGGAAATGGGTGGCGCACGCGCCCCGCGTGCTGTCTTGTGCGCCCTCGCGCAAGACTTCCAAAGCCAGCACGCGCAGCGTGCCTCCTCATGGATACGATCGGTTTCGCCGGCAGGAAACGAGGTGTCCCGCGAGGGCGCGGCAGCGATTCCTGCATGAAGATCAATGAAAATGCCAAGTGTTATCTGACCCCGCCTGCGGTCAGGAAAACAGATAGTTCACGGCATCTTCAACGGTTTCAAAGGTTGCTGTCGGCACATCATGACCGTAGTGGAACAGTGACATGATCTCAAAACCGATGTCCTTGTGCGGGTCTGGAATGACTCTTGCAACTGCCTTCAGGGGTTTCTGTTTCAACAAATCCATTTTAGCTTCAATGTGTGGAGCGCAGGAGATTTCCATGGATTCCAGCTTACTGAGGTCCGTTAAAACCAAGAATTCAGGTTCCAGATGTGGCAGCAGTGATTGAATCGCTTTCAGCCCGGACTGTAGTTCATCCGCTGTGACACGCCCGGACAGGGCGAGTCGCAGCAATCGACGGGATTCATCAAATTCAGTGGTCACCATTTGACGAGAATATCACCGCCTATTCCATCTCTGCGCAACTCGATTTGTTTCGACGAGAGGCGAAACCATGCAGCCCAGACGTGTTGTTTCATGTGTCAAGGACCCCGTCTGCATCCGGGTGATCCGGGAGATCAGGCGAAGGACGCGAGTGGTGGGAGCGTTCGCAGACGGCCAAAGCGCCTTGATGCTCGTGGCCACCAGGCTGCGCCACATTGCCGGGACGAAATGGGGCAGCAAGCGCTACCTGGACATGAGCCGGTTGAGGGAGACTACAGCACCGCTACGGGAGGCTATGGCCTGAAACGAATTTTGCTTTCAGCCGCTGCGGGGGCGGAAAGCAAAAGCAAAGAAACAACAAACCAAAACAAACAAACTAACCATCAACCTTCCTCAGATCACCAACTGAAAGTGCCAAAAATTCTGGACACTACTCGTTTTTTTTGTTTGTTCACGTGTCAATTTGGACGGCTTTGATGTCGTCCCTTTGTTGTAAGGCAATCCACGTTAGCATGAACGGTTCATCGAATTTCACCAGGTTCGCAACGCGTTGCAAAAGTGCTGGCACTTAGAAATGGGACTGGCCAATATCAGCGGATGAACAAAGAACGTGCGGCGGCTTTGTATGACAAACGAAAGAATGCTGTGGAAGCGGTGCAGAGAGGAGAGCCTGTGAGCTTGGTGGCTCGCCCACACCACGTGCCGTTGCGGACCATCTTTGGATGGCTGGCATGCCTTGCAGGAGGGACGACGCACCGGAAGACCACGCAAAGTCAGCGGCAAACTCATGCAGTGGCTTTATGATGCCATCACCCTTGGCGACCCGCGGCAGTATCAACTCGCGTTTTGTCTCTGGACGCTGGCCATTGTCCGACTGGTTCTCAAGAAGGAGCACGGCGTGGAACTGAGCAAGAGCGCGGCCTGTCGTTTGTTGCAGCAGATGGGACTGACGCCTCAGCGCCCCATCTATCGCTCCTATAAGCAGGAACCGCAGGAACTCGAGAAATACCTCAAGCGCACCTTTCCCCAACTCCGCAGGCTGGCGAAGCGGATTGGCGCTGACATTTACTTCGTGGACGAGTGCGCGGTGCACAGCGATCACCATCGCGGCACGACTTGGGGAGCCATCGGGCAAACGCCTGTCGTGGAGGACAGCGGAGATCGCTTCGGACTGAAGCTGATCTCTGCGGTGAGCCCGCGCGGCGACATGCGTTTTGCCGTCATTGAGGGAAGGATGAACTCGGACAAATTCATCGAGTTTCTCAAGAAGCTTCACGCCGATGCGGGCAAGCCCATCATTGTGATCGCTGATAACGCAAGTTATCACAGTTCAGGGAAGGTTGAGAAGTTCGCCCGGGAGAGCCAGGCGATTCATCTGGGCTATCTGCCCAAGTATGCGCCGGAACTCAACCCCGACGAGCAAGTGTGGAATCATGCAAAGTCACGGCTGGCAAAGCTCTTTATCGACAGCGTGTAAACCATGAAACAAAGGGTGTTAAAAATCATGCGCTCGATTCAGAAGCAAAGCTGGCTGATTCAAGGTGCCGCGCCCCCTTCACGCCGGAAACGATCCCGTGGCCGCTGAGACCTTCCGCCAGACGCTCAGCGACAAACTCCACGCCAAGCAGATTCGCGTTGGAAACCCCCGTGCATCTTTGGGTGATCGATGAGATGAGATTCGGCCTCCAGCCGGTCACGCGCCGCGTCTGGACGCTGCGCGGGGTCGAGGTGACTGCACCGGTCAAAACGCGTTATCGATGGGGCTACACCTACGGAGCGCTGGAAGTTTGCGGCGATGGGGCCGAGTTCTTCCACACCTACGGCGTCAGCCAGGAGGCCACCGGCTGCTTCCTGGATCAGCTTGCCGCCAGCGATCCCGAGGCAATCCACATCGTCATCCAGGATGGGGCCGGCTTCCACCTGGGCGAGGACCATGAACGCCTGCCCGCCAGCGTGCGCGTGATCACGCTGCCTGCCTACAGCCCGGAACTCAATCCCATCGAAAAGCTCTGGGACATTGTCAAAGACCGTATCTGCAACCGCGTATGGGAAAACCTCGAAGAACTCACCACCGCCATCAACGTCGTGCTGCGGGAATACTGGACCACGCCGAAGCTGGTCCGCTCCCTGATTGGTCAAGGCTGGTTGCACACTCAAGCAAACACTTCTTCTCCGAGCGTTCTTGCCGCATAGCTGTATAAATCGTATCAGACCTTGCGAAGCATCGTGTCAAGGGGAACCCCGGCTGACGTTTACGGAGGATGTCCAACGGCGGAAATCCGGGGTGGTGGGGCCGCCTCTGGCGATCGCCAATTCGTCGTTGTTATTGCCCTTGATGCGGCCTGGAACATTGTCGGCGGTGAAAATGCCGCCGTTAAACAGGAGCGGCAACTCCCCGTCCCTGTTGCAGGCCAGCATGTAGCGGAAGAGCGCGTAGTTGCGGCCGATCAGCCAATCCGGGTTGGCGGGGGCCGCGCCGGGATTTACGAGACGTTCGCGCCCGCGCCGTGCCGGCCAGAAAGCGGCATGGAATCGAGCGAGTCCATCGAGGGCGCTGGCCAGACGATTTTGTATTGAGACAGCCATGCCGTGTCCTGGGCCGTGGCGCGGACCGCGCCAATCACCAGCAGGCCGAGGACGCAGCGTTTTGTTTTCATTATGATCAGATTGAGTGTGAACCGGTTGATGCTGTCCCTGTCAGGTTTTGAATTGTTTTCCGTGAAAGCGGATACAGCCGGATGGCCAGCAGCGAGGCCACGCAGACCAACGGCCCGGCGATGAAGGTCGCCGCCCCGAGACGCCAGATGGCCTCCGGCGTCTGCTCCGCGTGTTCCTTGGCGACGAAGCCGATGCCGGTCAACGTCCAGCCCGACACGATCAGGCTGAACGAAATCGCCAGCCGCATCGCGAGGCTGAACACCGCCGAATAGCCGCCGTCCTTGTTCACACCGGTTCGGGCGCGGTGCAGTTCCGCCACGTCGGCCATCATCGCCGTGGCAATGGGCAGCATGATGCCGTTGCCGAGCCAGTAGGTCGCATGAAACGCGACGAAGAGCCACAGCGCCGACTGCGTGCCGACCGGCACGAGTCCGGTGAGGAACAGCGCAGCGAGCACGCCGTTGCAGACGATGCTGATAACGCCGCCCAGCAGCACCGCGCCCTTCTTGTCGAGCCGCGCGGCCAGCCACGCCGAAATCGCCGCGCCCGTCGCCATGCCGATCATCGTCGAGCCGTGCGCGATGGATTTTTGATACGGCTCGAACTTCATGAAATAGACATACACATACATCTGCAACGAGCTGACCAGCACCATGCCGACGCAGACGAAGAAGATGAACACGAACACCCAGCGCGGATTCGGGTCGAGGACGATGTTCTTCATGTCCCGCCAGAAATTTTCCTGTTTCGCCGGATCGTCGTGCCGCACCCTGGCGCGGGTGTCCTCAATCCAGCCGCGCGTCAGCCACAGCACCACGAGCACAAACGCCACCGTCGCCAGCGAAAACGCCGCGCCCATGTGAACGAAATTCTGCGGCACCGTCGTGCCGATGATCTTGCTGCCGTCGGCTGCCACGCCGTCGCGGTAAAAGATGCTCCACGCCAGCGCCGGGCCGGCGAAATTGGCGGCCATGTTCAACACCTGCCGGACGGCCTGAATCTTCGAGCGGCCTTCGTAATCGCTCACCATTTCAAACCCGAGCGCGACGTAGGGAATGAAAAACATCGTCAGCCCCGTGCGCAGCAGCAGGTTCATCACCACCAGATACCAGAAAAGCGGCATCGTGTTCCCGCGCAGCGGCGCCGGCACCGCCCAGATGAAGAAGAAGCACACCGCCATCATCAGCCCGCCCGACAGCATCCACGGATGCCGCCGGCCAAACCGGCTGCGCGTGTGGTCACTGAAATGACCCATCACCGGCTCGGTGATGGCCTCCCAAAAAACCGACACCGACATCGCGATGCCGGCGAGCGACGGACTGAGTTTCAGCGCCTCGGTGTAATACAACATCGCGAAGCCGAAGAATCCGTTCATGATGAGCGAATTGGCGCATTCGCCCAGGCCGTAACCGACCATTTTTGGGAACGATGCCGAGCGGGAATTGGATGAGTTGGTCATGATCTTGTTATTTGAAATTGCCGAAGACTTTCAGCTCCCGGATCGACAGCGGTTCGCCGGCTGGCGCGCGGCTGACGCGGACAAAACGCCACTCGCCCGGCCTGGGCAGCTCCACGATCCACGGACGGGTTTCGCCAATCTGCAGCGTCTCGCCTTCCTTGACGGTCGCGGTCTGCGTCCTGCCCTCCAGCGAATACTCGACGCGCAGTTCTTTAACGACGTTCGGCGCGGGATCGGAACCAGCCAAACGATTGTCAGCTACAATTGAAAGTGAAGAGCCGTTGGCGGCGGCACGAACTTTCTCGGTGACATCCGCCGTCTTATCGCCAGCACCGTAGCCTGCCTTCACAATCGTGAGCTTGCGCCCGCTGGCTGGCTGGGAGGCAACCAATTCGGAGCGGCTGAAGTTGGCGGTATCCGACACGCGCAGTTCGAGATTGCCGCCATCCGCGCCCGCCACTTCGATGCGGGAAATGCGGCACGACTGGCCGAGATCCACCTGCGCCCAGGCTTGTTTGTCGTCCGTCCGGGATCTCCAGGCTGTCGCCTCCGAGCCATCGATCAGGTTGTGCGGATGATGGGCGGTGTCCAGCCAGCTCGAGGCCTCGAAAATCCGCCACTGCGCCACGTTGACCGGCGGCGAATCCTTGGCCACCGCCAGCTTGATGACGGTGTCCAACTTCTCCCACGCGACGCCGACGGGCAGCGTCAATTTCACTCCGGCGGCATCCTGGCTGAGCGCGACTTTTTGACCGCCGGGAAGCAAAGTGGCCGCGCTGAATTTCTTGCCGTCAGCCGGAACAGGCAACGTCAGTGTGGAGCTGGCGGGCGGGCACAGCACATGAAGGTATTCCGTCCGTTCGTCCAGGGATTTGGTGGCCACGCCCCATTGAAGGTCGGCAGTGCGCTTGCCGGCAGGTGTGACATACGAAGTGCTGGGAATGGTTTGCTTGATGGATTCGGCGATGTTTTGGATGGAAGCGCCGACCTTGCGCATCGTTTCCTCCACGCCAGTTTCCCAACCGCCCCCCATATATGGCCCGGTGGCCCACTGGACGCCGCCGCCCTCGCTGTTCGCCCCGGCTTCCAGCACGGTGTAGCGGAACATGTCCTCGGCGCTGAAACGGACGGTGTTTTTCCCCGACGGCGTGCCACTCCACCAGGTGGTGGCAAAGCACGTGCCCACCGGCATGGTGTAAGCCGGCCAGGCGCTGCCGTCGGCCTTGGCGAATTCACCCCAACCGCAGTATTCCTTGTCGCCGACATCGCAGGAATAGAGGTTGCCGTAGAAATTTTGGATCATGACCAGGTTCGGATTGTGGCGCTTGATGGTGGCGCGCAGACGGGGATAATCCACTACGCGATAGCTGTCGCCCGCGCCGCTGCCTTCGTCCAGATAGAGGCCGGCAATCTGGCTTCCATAGCGGTCCACAAGTTCGCCGTAGAGGTCGTTCACAAAATCATTCCACTTCTTGAAATCGAATTTGGCCCAGTCGGGGTCAGGCTGCCCGTTGTTGATCCCCCATCCGGTCTTGATCTGCTCCTCACCGCGCAGGTCATGACCGTCACGGGGATGCGTGTAGAACAGGACTTGAATGCCCCGCTTCTTGCAGGCCTTGATGATTTCGCCCAGCAGATCGCGCTGGCAGTAATGGCTGTCCAGCCCCCACTTCTTCATCGTCTGGCTCGGAAAGAGCGGGTTGATGTTCGCGTGCCACGCGGTGAAGATCACATACTCCACGTGCCACGCCGCGAGATCGTTGGCGAAGCCTTCCACGTCGAAGTTGCCGGCCAGTTCATCCAGGCTCTTGGGCGGGTGTCCGTTTTTGTCGATGGTCAGATTCCCGTAGGCGCCGCCATAGACGTAGTGGACGAAGAAGCCGTGTTTCATCGCCTTAAACGCAGCGAGGCTGTTCGGTTCGGCGCTGTGAAGACTGGCTGTCGCCAGCCACGTGCCGGCGGCAATGAGAGCGGAGATTTTACTGAGGGATGTTCTGGTCATGGTTTTGTTTGTAAACGAATCACTGTGTCTAAGGGAGTCCATTCGACGTCCGGCGGCAGTTTGATGACGTAACCGGCGGCGTCGAAAATCAGCTCCACCTGCCGCCCGCTGGTGAGCAACGTCGCCCTGGCGAAGCGGGTGCCGTTGGCGGGCATGCCGATGCGGAGGCGCTTGCCAGAGGGCGGGTTGAGGATGTGAAGGTACGTGACCGAGCGGTCGGGAGAATCCGTGGCGACACCCCATTCGACAGCGCGGACGCCCCAGCCGATGTTCTTGAGCGCGGCACCTTTCTGGGTGGGAAAAGCGGTGCTGGCGAGCGTGCCCTTGATCGAGCGAGCGATGGGTTTGAGGTAGTCGGAAAACTTCGCCATCGTTTCGGCCACGCCGGGTTCCCAGCCGCCGCCGACGCAGGGTCCGGCGGCCCATTGCATGCCACCGCCGCGGGTGTTGGCGCCTGCCTGCAGCACGGTGTAGCGGAACATGTCCTCGGCGGAATAGGTCACCGTGTTTGCCGTGGCGGGCTTGGCGGCCCACCAGGTGGTGGCGAAGACCGAGGCGACCGGAATATCCCAGGCAGGCCAGGCGCCGCCGTCGCGGTTTTCGAACTGCTGCCAGTGGTGGTACTCTTTCACGCCGACATCGGACGAATAGAGCGAGCCGTAGTCATTCTGCATCATGACCACGTGGGGGGCGCGGGACTTGATGGTTTCGCGCAGGCGCGGGTAGTCCACCACGCGGTGACTGTCTCCGGCGGAGCTGCCTTCATCCAGGAAAAGGCCGGTGATGTCCCTGCCATAACGGTCCATCAGTTCGGCGTAGAGTTGGTTGGTGAAGTCGTTCCATTTCTTGTAGTCGAACTGGTCCCAATCCGGATCGCTCGCGTTGGGGCCTTTGCCCGCGCCCCAGCCGGTCCGGCTCCGGTCCTCGCCGTGCAGGTCGTGACCGTCGCGGGGATGGGTGTAGAGCATGACGGGAATGCCTTTGGCTTTCAGCGCGCGGATTATTTCGCCCAGCAGGTCGCGCTTGCAGGTGTGGTCTGGCATTCCCCACTTCTTCATGGTTTCGCTGGGGAAGAGCGGGTTGATGTTCGCATGCCAGGCGGTGAAAATCACATACTCCACCTGCCAGGCGGCTATGTCGTTGGCGAAGCCCGGGACGTCGAAGCCATCGGCGAGTTCGTCGAAAGTGGCAGGAGGACTGCCGTCACGGTGGAGGGACAGTCCGCCGCCACCCTGCCAGACATAGTGGACGAAGAAGCCGGCTTTCATTTTAAGAAAGTCGTCCATCGCCGCGGGTTTGGCGGTTGGAGCGGACAACGAAAGGACGGACAAGAGCAGGACGCAATTGAGCGGGCGCATGATTCAGCGGTGGATGAGAACGACCGGGCCGAAGAGTCCGGACGGGGTTTGCGACGGGAAGGCGTAGGGCGTGGGAATTCCGACGCTGTAGTGGTTGGCGAGCGTGTTGGCCACGGTGATGGAGAGTTCGTTGCTGCCGGGGCGGAGGAAGGGGGTGAGGTTGGCGATCCACGGCGGGGCGATGAGGGTGGCGGCCGTTTTCCCATTCACGCGCACCTCGGCGGTGGCTGACAGACCACCGAGATCCAAGGTGATTCGGGATTTCCAATTTGAAATTTCAAATGCCCGCGAATAGGTCGCCGCGCCCGAGTAAGTGGCGAGGCCGTGGTCACACCAATCGCCAGTCGGAATGCGGCCAGCCCCGCAATCAAAGCGGACGGGCTCCGGAAGAGCATCGCCACCGCGCGACTCGCGAGGCGCTTCGACGCGCAGCGTGATGAGGGAGGAATCCGGCGAAGGATCCGCGATGGCGGCATGATAGCGGTGGCTGCCATCGGCAAGGGATTCCAGCGATGTCACGGAGCATTCCTCGCCATTCGCCCATGCCCGGGCGGGGCCGCGGGCGACGAAGGTCATGGCCCGGACACCGGGCGGACTCGTGAAACGGAAGCGAATGGCACGGCGGGACTCCGGCGCGGGAAGGCACGGGCGGGGCGAGTCGGGATCGGTGAACCAGCGCAAAACCGGCACTTCCGGTGCGGCGTCCGGCGGGCTGAATACCACAAAGGCGCGGGTGCGCTGGTGGCCCCCGGGCTGGACGAGTTTGATCAGCAGGTCGTTGTCGCCCTTGCGGAGTTTCACTCGTGTTTCGCGCGGCTCACATTCGTAGTGGGGGATGTTCCACGGCGGATAGAGGCCGGGGGGAAGGGCTGTGTGCTGAACGAGCGCCGGGCTGGCGTTGACCCAAACCTGAAAGGCGCAGCGGGCACCGGCGCGGAGTGTGTATTCCCCGTCCCGCAGCGCGATGACCCTGGCGCGGAGATACCACGCGGTGCCGGGCGTCTCGCTGTGGAAATCGAGAAACTCATCCGGCACATGGCCCTTGAGCCCGTGAGGGCCGCTGAGCCAGTCGGTTAGAAACGGGTTGCGCTCGATGCCCCGGGTCAGCGAGAATGAGCAGGGACTCCACGCGAGGGCGGAGCTGTCAGCCAGCAACGATGCTTCAAGCGCGGCGAAGTCCGTGGACGGCGGCAGCGGGCCGGAGGCTTCCAGACGCGGGCCGAATGAGAAGGTGGTTTCCCGCCAATCCGCCGCGGAGGGTTCCCCACACTCAAGTTCATCCGCATATTCAAACCGGCGGGCTTGCGGACCCAGCACTTCGTCGCTGGCGGGCAGGCTGAAATCCCCGAAACGGTTGTCCAGCGTGGGTTGAAGGGTGAATTCCCACGGCCCATCGAGCGCTTCGACGACACCATCCCGCGCGACTCCGCCCGCGCCTTCATCGCGGCATTCCTCCGGGGCCTGCGCGAAGACGATCAATTTCGCCTCGCGCGGCGCAAGGGTCAGCGTCTGCCGGTTTCCTGCGGGGAGAGGGGTGCTGTCACCGGTCCATGCATTCCACTCGCGGGCGTTCCCGTTGGTGCGGAATGCCAGATTCGCGGTCACACTTTCGCCAGCCGGATTGAAAACGAAATACACCTCGCGATCATCGAGATGCCGGTGGAGCACATGCAGCGGGACGGAGGAAACCACATCCCGCTCGATGGTGTCTTCAATGATTTCCCGGACCCTTGCGCAGCCCTTGCGAACGAAGCAGGCGACACCGCCGCCGGGGTGGCTGTGCGTGAGGTCTTCCTCGTCATAGGTGCTGCCAAACACCTCCTCTAACAATGCATCAAACTCGGGGTCCTCGCGCCCGGCGCGGTCGCTGGCGTGTGGCATGCAACCCAAGGCGATAACCCGGCCCCCGGCGCGGACGAAATCGCGGGCCTTCTCCAGGGTGGAAAACCGAATGGCCGCCATGGCGGGGAGGATGAGCACGCGGTAAAGTCCGGGGCCGGCGTGCAGTTCGCCTTCCCGCGCATCGGCGGCGGCAAGCGATTCGACGTCGATAAAGTCGAAATCGCAGGCGTGATCGAAGAGGTGCCTGCCAATACCGAAGGCGGTTTCCTCCGGCTGCGGGTGGTCGCTTTCCCCTCCTTCGCCGGCTTCATTGCCAACATGGGCGACCAGTTTGCCGGGCGCGGGGTCGGCGGGCTGCGCGTCGAGCGCGGCGATCGGATAGACGATGGCGACATCGCAGCGGTGGACGCCCTGGGAAAGCAGCCAGCTCAGGCGCGTGAAGTATTCATTGAGCGGGCCGCTGTGTTTCCAGTATGGCTGCCGGAAATGGAAATCCGGCGGCGCCCATTCCCACCATCCGCCGCGGGTGGAGTAGTAAAGTCCGTGGAGATTCACGACGGTGGCGCCGTAGGCAAAATCCTCGTTGAGCGCGGCGACCACTTCGGAGGGCTTGGTGCCCCAGCCGCTGGAGTGGAAGGCCTCCACCCAGACGCGCGGACGCTGATAGAAATGGGCGATCGAGCTGTTGACCTTGAGGCCCTTGAACGAGCGCGCGCCCTGGAGTTTTGGATCATCGCAGCCGGGAGCGGAATACCAGCGCATGGCGCGGAAATAATCGCCATAAAACGAGCGGCCCTGGGCGATGCGTCCGCGGCCGCAGTTGTCGTGGCCGAACAGGGTGCCGCGGGCCTCGTGCCAGCGGAAGACGGGCTCGAAATAACAGTCCCCCACCCGGCGGCTGACGACGTCGGCGAAATCGAGGCGGATCTTCTCGGTTGCAGGACCGATGTCATGCCACAAGGCGGGCAGCAACGGATAGAGGTCGTAGCCCTTGATCGCCATGAATGCCTCAAAGAGATGGTTGGACCAAAACGGCATGCGCGAGCCGAAATCGAGTTCATCCTGAAAAAAGAGGTTGAGCGTTTTTCCGAATTCCTCCGCGCATTCGCGCTCGAAAGGTTCGTAGAGCCGCGCGATGGCCAGCTTGCCGGACTCGGGGTGCATCGGGTCGAATTCGTTGAGGCGGGCAAACACCAAGGCCACCAGCCACTCGCCCGCAGGAGCGCACCACTCGAGCGTTCCGTCACGCATCTTTTCTGTGAGTGCGACGCGCTCCCCTGTCCGGGGCGTGCCATGGGCGAGGGGACAGGCCCAGGCCCCGATCGCCAGGGAGCCGGGCTCGGCGCTGAGACGGACGGTTGAGGAATCCGAGACACGCGCGGACGCACAACTCATTTGTCCGCCCTGCATCCCGGGAGTGTCCCGCCCGATGGATTTCAAGATCGGCTCGACGAGCGTGTAGTCCTGGAAGCCGACGGTCATCCCGCGCTCACGACAGGCCTTTAGAAACCAGCGGAGCAGATCCCACCAATCCTCGGAGAACAAGGGCGGATCGCCCGGATCGTTGCTTCCATCCGGATGGTGCGGGTAGCTGATGACTGTCTGGCGGACGCCTTTCTCCCGCAGGCGGTCGAGCTGCCATGCGATGCGGTCGCGGTCGAGCTTTTCGCCTGCCCACCAGTAAAATGGCACCGGGCCATGAGTGGCAGGCGGCGACCGGAATACGTGCTGCGGACCGGCTTCGGAAGCACTCTTCGCAGACTTTTCGGGAGCCGCAAATTTGGGAATGTTGAGCATGGAAAAGGACGGGTTCGCCGGAACGTTCAGGTGGTTGGATTATGAGGGCCAGGACATGCGCGGTGGCCAGTCCAAAATAATGAATTGTTTCATGGCGGGTTCAGGGAGCGATGATCACCCGCAGGCGCACGAACCTGGCGGCGGCGCTGCCTTGTGGAATGGAAACGCTAATGGTGTCCGGCGATGTTCCATTTTCCTGGATGACAACTCCGGGCGACGACGAGGCGGTGGCGGCTCCCACGAGGTAGATCTCGTTCCAGTTGACCAGATCCGTGCTCGCTTCCACGCGCAGGGTGATGTCCGCCGTCTCGCTGGCATCGGCGCGCTGGAAAGTGAACACGAGGTTGTTGCCGATCAGGGACGCCGTCGGGGCGATGCCCGAGTTGGGCTGCGCGGGATTGCCTCCCAGCACGTATTCCAACGCGTTGGGCAGGCCGTCCTTGTCGGGGTCGCCGTTGGGCGAGGGATCGGAGAGCCCGTAGCCCGCCGCCCAGGAGGTGAAGCTGGGCGAGAGCTTGATCACCTTGTTCGTCAGGTCGTAGGTGACCTTGTAACCCACAGGCAGGCCGGTGACGCTGGCGAATTGCGTGCCGGTCAATGAGCCGAAGCTGGCGATGACGTATTCCTGCTGCGCGATGCCGCCGGGGAGCACCGACAGGTCAAGCGTGGCAGTGGTGATGTTCAGATTGCCCGCCACGTTGAGCCGGTCGCAGCCGGTGCCATTGATCTCGATGGCCAGGCGGCCATTGAGGGTGGTCGGGCCGGTGGCGAGCTGGCCTGTGGTGCCGACGGCTCCGGGGTTGAGCGTGCCCGCCGCGCCGCCGGAGGCCGCTTGGATGGCGACGGAACCATTCACCGTGCCGGTGCCGGTCAGGGTCGGCGTGCCGGTGGCGGATGTGCCGCCGACGGAAACCGCGCTGCTGGAGGCGAGCGAGCCGTTCACCGCCAGGGTTCCGGCGTTCACAGTCGTCGCGCCGGTGTAGGTGTTGGAGCCGGACATCACCATCGTCCCCGATCCGGACTTGGTGATGGCCACCGCGCCATTGCTGTTAGTGATTGCGGCGCTGACCAGGAGGTCGGCGGCTGCGGTGCCATCGGCGACGGTGACAGGCCAATTGGCATAACCGGAGTCACCGCGCAAATTGATTCGCCCGGAAAGGACGGCCGTGTTGGCGCTTGCATTCGTGGCGAGCGAGGTCCGGTTCCATTGGAAGGAATTGCCCGTTGGGCTGCCAACCCCGCCATTGGTTTGCAGTTCACCTCCGGTCATGCTGACTCCGCCGGTGATATTCCAGATATGGCAGTCGGCACCAGCCGTCTTCAACAGGCCGCCATTGATGACCAGGGCCGTAATCTGGTTGTTATATCCAAGTCCCGTGCCGTCGCCCGTGGTAACGACCGTTCCGTTGGCATTCACCGTCAAAGCGCCGCGAATCCGGCCATTGCCGCCACTGCCAGCAATCGACAAAGTTCCTTCATCCACCGTGGTCCCGCCGGTGTAGGTATTGACGTTGGAGATCGTCAGCACGCCGGAGCCGGTCTTTGCGTAAGTGCCGCTTCCTGAGAGTGTGGGATTGTTCCAAGTCACGCTGTTGCCAGTCGTGACGCAAAGCTCAGTCAGCGCGTTATTCACCAAGCCGCCGTTCCCCATACCGCCGATACCGGTGTCTTGAAGGATCAGTTTTCCGGCGTTCACTGTCATGCTGCCAATCTCGTTGGTGCCGGAAATTTTCATCGTGCCAGCGCCAGACTTGACCGCGTAGCCCCAGGCGGTGCCGTTCTGGTGGCCGAGCTTCCCGGAAATCAGCAGGTCGGTTCCGCTCGCGTCCCCGGTCGCGCCCACGTTGAACGTCCGCGTCTCACTTTGAATCACACGGACATCCGCCGAGATCACCGACTGCGCCGTGCCGCCGACGGTCACGTCGCTGCGGAGTTGGAAGTTGCCAAGGCTGGTGGCTCCCGCGTTCGCGGCGGCAAGCGTGGCACCGTTCATGGCAAGGGTGTTGAGGCTGAAGGAAGTTCCCGCTGCGGCCCCGTTGGCAAGCGTGCCGCCGCTGATGCTGGTTGTCCCGGAACAGGCCGGCGCGCTCGTCAGGGATAACGTGCCCGGACCGGTCACCGCCAGCCCGCTGCTGCCGCCGAGCCCGGCGACGATGGTTGCCGTCACTCCGGTGCCGACGGAGATCGTGGGCGTCCCGCTGCTCGTCGCAAGCGTGATGGCGCTGCCTGAGATGTTCGTGCTGGCGTTGCTGAATGCCAATGCGCCGAGGGTGAGTCCGGAAATGTTCTGGTTGACGGTGACGGCGGCGGCCTGGCTGAAGGTGGCGCTCCGGTCCGCGCCAAAGGCAACGCCGCCGGCCTGCCAGTTTCCGGCTGCGCTCCAGTTGCCATCGCTTGCGGCCGTCCAGATGCCGTCGCCGGAGGAGGTGGCGGAGGCGGAAACGGAGGCATCGCTTTGGTTGTCCACGTTGGAGGCGACCACGACGTAGTAGTAGGTGACGCCGGCGGTGACCGTGGTGTCGGTGTAGCTATTCGTTGCCGTCGTCCCAATTTGGGTGAAGGGGCCGGAGGCGCTCGTGCCGCGCTTGACGATGTAACCGGTCGCGTTCGCCGAAGCGTTCCAAGTCAGGCTGATCTGGCCCTGGCCGCCAGTGGTGGACAGGCCTTGGGGAATGGCGGGAACAAGCATCACCGGTCGGGCAACGACCTCGTTGGAATTGGCGGACTCGCCGAGGCCGCTGCTGCCGACCGCGGAGACGACATAATAAAAGGCCGTCCCGTTGGCGGTCACGCTGTCGGTGTAGGAGTTGGATGTTGGCGTGCCGACGGTCGTATAGGGGCCGCCGCTGGCCGTGGCGCGCTTCACGTTGTAACTGGCGGCACCGGTCACCGCCGTCCATGTCAGATTCACCGAATTGCTTCCCACGGTGGCGGCCAGGTTCGCGGGACAGCCACCGGTGATCGAGACGTTGCTGAAGGTGGACCCGATGGTTGTGGTCGTGTCACCCGAACAGACAAACAGGCCGACATAGATGGTGCCGGACATGGTGATGGTGCGTGCGGTGAACTGGGTCCAGGACGTGCCGTCTGTCGAGTGAGCTCCAGTCAGGGAGTTCCCGCTGCGCACGATGCGGACCCAGCGCGGGGCAGTGGCGGTGCTGCCGTTGTTCGAACTGCTGGCGGTGCCGGAAGTGGAGGTGCGGTAGCTGTTGTAAATGCGCGTCGGCCCGACCAGCGTGCCCATTTCCATGGCGTTGGCGTTTAACGACTGGCGCATCATGACGCCCGCGCGGCGAGCCGAGTTCGAACCGCCCAGGCTGTTCACCTTGGCGACGATCGTGCAGTCGCCGACGATGGGGACGTAGAGGAAATAACCGGAGTCGGCCGTGCTGGTGGCACCGGCACCGCTGCCGTTGAGCGTGTACGTGCCGCTGACGTAGGCCACGCTGGGCGACCCATAGCCGCCGATGTTGCTGGTGCCGGTCAACGGCGGTGGCAGGGTGCCCGCCGCAGCGGTGGTGGCCGATGCCTCGTTCGAAACCGGGCCGACCGAGCCGCCGGCGGAAACGCGGACCCGGTAAAAATAGGTCGTGCCGTCAGCCACGCCGGTGTCGATGTAGCTGTTGCCGGTGGCCGTGGAGGTGACGACGGTATAGATCCCGCCGCTGCTGGTGGCGCGCTCGATCTGGTACGTGGTTTCACTGCCAACGATGGTCGGCTGCCAGCCCAGCGCCACGCGGCCAACGCCGCCGACGGCGCTCAGGTTGCGCGGGGGTTGCGTCAACTGGCCGATCAGCATGATTCGCTTGTTGGCCGTGTCGTAGCTCATCTGATACCCGTTCGGAACCCCGGTGACGGCGGCGAACTGGCTGCCCGTGAGGCTGCCATAGGAGGCAATGACGTATTGGAGTTGGGTCAGGCCGCCGGAGAGGACGCTCAGGTCAAGGGTGCAATTGGTGATGTCAAGGTTCCCCGTGACAGTGAGACGATCCGCCGTGCTGCCGTTGAACTGGACCGCCAAGTGACCGTTGATGGCGGCCGAGCCCGATGTCAGCGTGCCCACGCCGTCCGATCCCGGGGCCAGCGTGCCGCCGCTTTGCACGGTGAGCGCGCCGCCGACGGTGCCGGTGCCGCTCAGGGTTGCGCCGCTGGCGACCGTGACGGCCGAGGCGGCAGCCAGGCTGCCGTTGACCAGCAGCGTGCCGCCGCTGACGGTGGTCGTGCCGGTGTAGGTGTTCGCGCCGGAAAGGATCTGGGTGCCGCTGCCGGCCTTCGTGAAATTGCCCGTCGAGGAATCGTTCGCCAGCACGCCGGAGAACGTGCCGCTGCCATCGTCCACGCCGAAGGTGAAACCGGCGTATCCCGCGCCATTGAAGCCGGACTTGATCGTTCCCGCGCCGGAGAGCGCGTCCACGCGCACGTTGGATTCCACGCCGCTGAAGACCGCGCCGGAGGCCACGTTCAGGTCGGCCAGGTTGGTGGTCCAGTCTTCGTTGGTATTGCTGCCACCGACCAATGTGCCGGCCTGCACGTCGAGCAGGCCGCCGCTACCGAAGTTGAAAGCCGCGATGCCGGTGCCCCAGCGCAGTTCACCCGTGCCGGTCTTGCGCAGGGTGCCGCGCCCGGTGAACGTGGTGCTGCCCGCGTCGCGCGTGCCGGTGGCCACATTGAGGTCGAGCACCGCCCCGCCCTCGGTGTGGAAGGCCGAACCCTGCCAGGTGTTTTGCAACGCGAGCGTGCCCAGATTGATCGTGGTGGTGCCGGTAAAACTGTTCGCTGCGGACAGGGTCAGTGTGCCCGCGCCGTTTTTGATCAGTCCGGCGGAACCGGCGACCGTCGAGCCAATGGTTGCGCTCACGCCAGAGGCGGTGGTGAGGGTTGGCGCGCTGCCGTTAAGGGTCAGCGTCCCGCCTTGCAACGTGTAGCCGGTCGTTTGTAACTGGAGACGATTGGCGTTGATCGTGCCGGACAACGTGACCGTGCCTGCCGTACCGCCGAAGGTGGCGACATCCGCGGTGCCGCCCGCAGCGGGCCATTTCACGGCGGACGCGCCGTCGAACCAGTTGGCCGTCGTGTTGGCGTCCCATGTCCCGGTGCCGCCCGCCCCGGACGCGCCCCACTGCAAGGCCGCCCCTGAGAGTGCCTGGCCTTTATACACCCGCACGGCATTGATCGCCAGCCGCGCGAAGGAGAAGTTCAACCCGCTGGTATTGGCACCGTGGGTTACGGAAAGGTTGTAGCTGCCCGGCACAAGATTGGGCAGACTGAACACGCTGGTGCCGGTCTGGCGGGCCAGCGAGAAATTCTGCCGCCGCGCCCCGATGGAATACCCCATGCCGGAGACACCGAACCAGGCCATGCGTGCGTCGCTGTCGCGCGTGGTGATCACCTCCACGCCCGAGCCGTCGAAGTTCCAGCTAAAGCGGCCGGGGTTGATGTCGGTATAGTGGACGTCATCGCCGATCTCGCCGTAGCCGCGCCCGGAGGCGGCAGTCCAGATGTCGGGACGGGTGACGGTGAATCCATTGATCCCGGGTTGGCTCGGATCGGAAGTCGCTTTCCAGGTGATGCCGCGGACCGTATGCGTGCCCGGAGCGAGGCCGCTGACGGAAAACGTGGAAACCTGGCCTTGCTGGACCTGGACATTGCTGTGAAACACGCCGTCCACTTTCATATAGAAATAGGCCCAACTGTATGCGCTGGAGAGCGGGATCTGCACGCCGGTGCCGGTGAAGGTGAAATCGAAGTAGTCGCTCACCGGCTCGTTGTTGGCAGGATCGTTGAGAGGTTCGTTGCCCGGATAGTAATTGACGGCCGGCGTGATCCAGTTCGCCCCGTTGTATCCGCCCTGCCACCAGTTCGACGGACCGCCGTATGCGGCCGCGCCGGTGCCGTAATCCGTGGTCACCAGATAGGCACCATTCATCGCCGCGTCGCTGTCGTTGATCAGGTCGGTCACCTTGAAGCAATCCACTTCCATGGAGGTGCCGCTGCGTTTGATTCCCTTGAGCGTGTGCGCGCCGCGGGCGAGTCCCGACTTGCTGAAGGCGACCTGGCGGATGCCCGCCGTGCCGGTCGAAAGATCCACTGTGGTCTGCAGAACGTCGTCGATGTAGATCTCCACCTGGCCGCGGTCGGCGCCGCGAGTGGCGATGTAGTCCACATCGGTGCCATTGAACGAGAAGGTGAATGAATCGCCGTCGGCGGTGGCGAGGTGGGCGTCGTTGGCGAATTCGCCGTTGCCGCGCGCCGCCTGGTAGCTCCACGAGCTTCCCGTGTAGGCCATGTCCTTGCTGGTGTCGTTGACGTGCCCCGCTCCGCCCTTGCTGGCGACCGTCAGTTCGATCACGGTATCGAGGGCGTTCCAGGTATCAGCGCCTTGGAGTGTGATCTGAACGCCGTCATAGAGGTTTTGCACCAGGCCCACGGGATTTCCGGAAGCGAGCAGTTTCGCGGAGCTGAAGATTTTGCCGTCCGCCGGACTCGGCAGGGTGAGCACGGTGCCAGCCGGTGGCTTGAGCACGTGGATGTACACCTTCGAGTCATCCAGCGCTTCGGTGGCCACCCAATCGACCGAGTTGTAGGAAATTGTACGGCCATCCTTATACGGTGGCGGGAAACTGGTGCTCGGTTTGGTTTCGCAGATCGAGGCGCGGATCGGGGCGATGTATTGGCCCAGCGCGAAGAGACGGGCTGTTTCCACCAAGCCGCCGTTGAGTTTGCCGTCCACGCTCCAGTGGACGCCGCCGCCCTCGAAGTTGGAGGCGGCTTCCAACACCATGGTGCGCAGCATGTCTTCGGCACCGGGTCCGTTGCCGGGGTTCACATAGTTATACATGCACTCCGACCAGCCGTAGTTCCAATTTCCCACCACTTCGGGGCCGCCCATGTCGGCGGTGTACATCTGCCCGCCGTTGTGCATGGTCACGATATCCGGATTGCGGCTCTTGATGGTGTTCATCAGTCGCTTGTAGTCCACCAGGCTGTCCTGGTCGCCGTTGATCTGGTTTTCATCAATCCACAAGCCGTCGATGCGCGGGCCGTAGCGGTCGATCACCTCCGCGAACAACTCGTTGATGTAGTTGTTATGGTGGGCCATGTCGCCCGTCAGCGGCTGGAAGGGATGCACATACAAGTACACGCGGATGCCCTTGGCGCGGACGGCCTCGATCATGTCGCTGACGGTGTCGCGCTGCGAACAACGGCTGCCGTAGCCGTAACGCTCCGCCGCCTTGCTGGGGAACATCGGGAACATGTTGCCATGCCATGCCGTCCAGACGACATACTGGGCACCGGCCTGCGCCACGTCGTTCGCGTAGGCCTGGGCGTTGAAGCCGTTGGCGGCGGTATTCACATCGCCCGTGACCGCATAGGTGTAGTGGCTGAAAATGCCGTATTTGAGGGTCTTCCAGCGTTGAAAACGGGTCATCGCTTCCGGCGGGGTGATGTCACGCACCTGCACCAGGTTCACCTGCGCGCTGACGCTGGCGGTGATGGAGATTGCTTGTGAAGCGGCATCGGCGGTGAAGCGGCCGACGACATACTGCCCCATGCCGGTACCGGTTTTGTATGAAAGCGTGCCGGAGCCGCCGACGGTCTCCGTGCGACCGTTGATTTCGGCGCGGGCATCGGAAACCCAGACTTGGACGAGATACTGACGGCCCGGGATGAACGGCCGACGACCGGTGCCGTTGAGGGTGAAGCTGGCGCTGGTGCCATTGGACCAAGTGCCGTATTGCAGCAAGCCGTTGTAGGTGGCGTCCGCCGTGGTGTGCGTGCCGAAAGCCGCCGCGGAGCCGGCAAATCCGCTGCTGGTGATTTCCAGATCGTCGCCGTTGAGCGTCACCCCATTGACCGTGCCGGCGGGGGCGGTGCCATTCCCCGGCGACCAGGAGCCGTAGTAGGCTCCTTCGGTGGACACATTGGATGCACCCGAGATGTTTTGCGGCGCATCCCATTGGATGCTTGCGGCGTGGAGGACCTGGGCGGTCAACAAGCCAGGCAGAAGAGAGAGGAATCGAGCGGTGTTCATGGTGGGTTTAGGGAGTGACGATCACCCGCAGTCGGGCGAATTTCGCGGTGGTGCTGCCTTGCGGGATGGTGACAGTGATGGTATCCGGCGATGTTCCGTTTTCCTGGATGAAGACGTTGGCCGAAGACGAAGCGTTGGCGGCTCCCACGAGGTAGATCTCGTTCCAGTTGACGAGATCCGTGCTCGCTTCCACGCGCAGGGTGATGTCCGCGGTCTCGCTGGCATCGGTGCGCTGGAAGGTGAACACGAGGTTGTTGCCGGCCAGGGACATCGTCGGGGCGATGCCCGAGTTGGGCTGCGAGGGATTGCCTCCCAGCACATACTCCAGCGCGTTGGGCAGGCCGTCCTTGTCGGGGTCGCCGTTGGTCGTGGAATCGGAGAGCCCGTAGCCCGCCGCCCATGAGGTGAAGCTCGGCGAGAGCTTGATCATCTTGTTTGCCAGGTCATAGGCAACCTTGTAACCCGCAGGCAGGCCGGTGACGCTGGCGAACTGCGTGCCGGTCAGCGAGCCGAAGCTGGCGATGACGTATTCCTGCTGCGCGATGCCGCCGGAGAGCACCGACAGGTCGAGCGTGGCAGTGGTGATGTTCAGATTGCCCGCCACGTTGAGCCGGTCGCAGCCGGCACCATTGATCTCGATGGCCAGGTGGCCATTGAGGGTGACCGAGGAACCGCTGGTCAGCGTGCCCACCGAGTTGCCGGGGGCGAGCGTGCCGCCGCTGTTGACGGTGATCGCACCGCCGATGGCTCCATTTCCGCCGAGGGTGGCCAGGTTGGCGACTGTCACGGCGGAGGCGGACGCAGTGCTGCCGTTGATCCGCAAGGTGCCGGCATTCACCGAGGTGGTCCCGGTGTAGGTGTTGATGCCGGCGAGGGTGATGGTGCCGGCTCCTTCCTTGACCAGATTGCCATGCCACGACGCGTTGTTGTCCGTGTTGGTGATGCTGCCATTGAACTGGCTGCTGCCGCCGCCGATGCCGATGGTGAGGTTCTGATAGCCCGCGCCTTCATAGCCGGTGCCGAGGTTGCCGCCGCCGGTGATGCGGTTCAGGCGCACGTTCGCCTCGACCGTCTTGAAGACGGCACCGGTCTCGACGTTGAGGTCCGACTGGTTGTTGATCCACGTTTCATTGGCGGAGGAACCGCCGACAAACACGCCCTCGCGGATGTCGATCAGCGCACCTGTCGAGAGCGAGAAGGTGGCGGCGGATGCCCCCCAGAGCGCCTCCCCCGCCCCGGTCTTGCGGAGTGTGCCAGTGCCGGTTAAGGTCGTGCCGGAGCCGTAATCAATGCTGGAGGAGCGGTTCAGTTCAAGCACGGAACCGGCAGCGATAACATACGAACCGGAAGAAAGCGGGCCTTGGATCAGCAGCGTGCCGCCGTTGATGGAAGTCGGGCCGGTATAGCTGTTGTTTCCGGAAAGCGTGAGCGTGCCCGCGCCGGACTTGGTCAGACCGCCGCCGCCCGTCAGGGTGACGCCGATGCCGATGTCATGGCCATTGGTGTCGAACTTCGCGCCGCCGCCGCCGACATAGGCCTGGCTGGTCGCGTCCACGGTGATGAAGCTGGCGTTTTCCTGGGTGGCGACGACCGTTGTGCCGTTGAACGTGAGGCGGCTGCCCGCGCCGTAGCTGTTTTCCGCTACCCGGATGCCGGGGGTGGCAAGAGTGCCGCCGTTCAGGGTGAGTCCCCATACCGAACCGCTGCTGTTCACGCCGCCGGTGGCGGTGACGATGGCGTTGTCCTGGAGAGTCACCCGGCCCCAATCGCCAAGACCGTTGCCATCGGCCGTGCTGCGGAGTTGTCCGCCGATGTTGACCACGCTGTTGCCGCCGATGACCAAATCCCAGCGCCCGACCCGGAGGTCGCCGGAGGTGGTCAGGGTGAGGTCGTTCAAAATGGTGGAACCCAGGCCCGGATCGTTCGCGCCGGCCCCCTGCACGGTGAACGAAGCGGCGGTGAGCGAAGCCCCGGAGCCGCCGGTGAAGGTGTAACTGGCATTGTTGCTGCCATTGCCGATCTTCACGGCGGCCGCGCTGCGGGTGCCGGAAACGGTGATCGTCTGCGCGGTGGCGGTGTGGGCGAAGGTCGCATCCCCGCCGTCGCCCCAGACCACACCGCTCCAGTTGGCATCGGCGGTGTTCCAGATCCCGGTGCCCGCGCTGTTGGTCCAGACCGGAGCCACGGTGGAAAACGAGAACGTGTGGGTGCCGGCGCCGCTGGTGGCGGTGACGGCGAAGCGCTGGCCGGCGGCTGCGGCTGCGATGGTGACCACGCCGCTGGAGTTGACAGAACATCCGGCAACCGTCGGGCTCAGCGACCAGGTCACCGACGGCGAGGCGATCTGGTGGAAATTCTGGTCGCGCACGGTGGCGGAGAACGTCGCGGCTCCGCCACCGCTGAACGGGACGATCACCGAGAGCGGACCGGACACATGGGCGTAGCTCGGAGTGGCGGTGTAGTTGCTGATATTGTTGATCTGCGAGGCTCCGCGGTGGGGTGCGGTGGTTGGCAGTGCCGCCGACCAGAAATCCTTGCCGCCGTTGGAGGTTAACTCGGTCCCTGTCCCTGGGTAGATGACAGAAATCACGGAAATGGGCATCGCCGTCCCGGACGAGCGGCAGGGCGAACCCGCTTGCAGGATGAAGCCGGCCAGATTGCCGGTCGTGTTCGGCGCAACGAACAACGGATCTTCCGCCACGTTGTTGACGTTGGTGCTGGAAGCGGTTGGCGGCGTGACTCCGCCGTGGAAGTGGTTGTTGTAGTAGTGGCCCTGCGTGTCAAATGATGTGCTTCGACTCGCCCCCACGAAAATGTTGTTGCTGAAGTTGTGGTAGAGACCCGCATAGCCATTTGTCACGTCGAGCTGCATGCCGGGGTTGTAGAAGACATTGTTGTAAACGTCCGACGGGCGGTTGCTGAAGACGATGCGGGCATAGGTGCCGCGTCCGTCATTCATCGAAATGTTGTAGCGGACGATCGACCTGCCGTAATCCCACTGCCAGCGGTATTCCATGAAGAACCCGCCTTCGTTGTCATGGGTGTAATTGTACTGGAAGTAGGTGATTCCATCGACATAGCCGTCATTGTCGAAGGCGGTGCTGTCGTTGGCCTCCTGCCATTTGGTATGATGGACGTGGTTGTATTGCCAGACGCCATTACGGTGGCGGGACGGCCAGGCGGCGGCAATGGCATTGCCGTTGCTGGCGAGCACGCCGGCATAGGCCACCTCGTTGTGCTCGACCAGTTCGTTGTCCCCGCCCAGGACGAGGAGACCATCGCCGGAGGTGCGCCAGACCTTGTTGCCGCGCACCACCACATGGGGGCTGCAATTGTCGTAATTCATCGAGGCGGGGTCGTTGTAGTTGTTGTCAAATTCCCCCCAAAAGGAAATCCCCTGCCCCTGGATTTCGGTGGCGGTATTGCCCTCGATGAGAACGTCATCGGCCCTGCCCGGTTCGTCGATCCAGACGAAGATGCCGCCCCAGTTGCGGGCGCCGTCGTTCACGTTGGGCGTCGCCTGGATGTCGTGGACGTCGTTGTTCAAAATTCGGATCCGCCGGATCGTGCTGCCATCGCCGCCTCCGCCGACGCGGATGCCACAGCGGTTGCCACCGGCACCGCCGGCGAAGTTGGTGACTTCGAAGCCATCGATCGTCCAGTACGACTGGCCGGAGATGGAAATGACCGACCCGGCACCGGCACCATCAATGAGCGGCTTGGCCCCGCTGCCGTAGCTACCGAGCGTGTTCTGCGCGGAATCAGTGCCTGCGCCTTTGGGCGACAAGGTGCCGGACCAGGCACCGCCGCGCTTGAACAAGATCTTGTCGCCGGGCTGGAAGGTCGTGCCATTGACCTTGGCGATGCTTTTCCACGGCGTGGAAGAACTGGTGCCGTTGTTGGAATCATTGCCAGCGGGATCGACGTAATAGGTTGTGCCGGTTCCCGTCGGAGTGACATCGCGCACCTGGATGGCGTTGATCTGGAGGCTTTCGTTGGCGGTGACCGTGATGGCCTGGCTGGTCCCGCTGGCTTTGAACAAACCGATGGAATACTGGCCGGTTCCCGATCCCGCAGTGCTTCCATTGCCGGTCATGTAATGCAAGGTCACCGGCCCGTGATCGAGCGACTGCGTGCGGGCATTCGTATCCTTGCGGTAGTCGGCCACCCAAATCTGGACGAGGTATTCCTTGCCGACGATCAGGTTGTTGAGCGTAACGCTCCCCGAGACGACGCCGACGGGGCTGCTGTAGGCGAAACCGCCCAGCATGGCGCTGTAGTTGGTCGAAATGTTGCCAGCTACATTCGGGCTGGCACCGGTGTTCACCTTGTTGGTGAACCCTGAAAGCGTCACGTTACCGCCGCCGAGCGAAGTGAAGCTGTTGCCGGCCGCAAACGTCACACCGTTCACCGTGTAGGTTGCATTGCGGATGTTGTATGCGTAAACCAAGGTGCCGGAGGTCGCCACGTCCGAATCGCCAGCAATCCCGAGCTGGGAACCCCACGATATGGTCACGGCTTTGGCGTCGGCACCCGAAAACAGCCCCGCCGCCGCGAGCACGGCAATGACGAGGGTTCGCAACAAGCCTTGGCCGACGGCCGGGCGTTTGCGGCGGGAGAAGAAAGAAACAAGGGCACGCCGAATAGCGTCCGCTGGTGCATGGGTATTTTTCATACGGGTCAGAGGATCAACTATAGATTGATTGTTTCACTTTATTCATGATGAGAGGCGGTTGAAAATTACGGGTTCACGAGCACGCGAAGCCGGGCGAATTTCGATGTCGCGCCGTTGTTAGACATCGCGTTTTCATCCTCCGGCTCGGTGGCGTCCTGCCACCAGGCGTCGGTGCCGATGCCGAAAAACGCGGAGTTCATCGCATTCCAGCGCAGCGTGCGCACGGCCGGGTTGAAGACATCCATGAAGGTCGATCCTGGAATCCGACCGATCGGGTTCATCGCGGCGAACTCCTGCGTCGCCGGCAAGGAGGTTCCCGGCCCGTAGGCCACCCGGATGATGCCATCGCCACACACCCGCAGCTTCATTGTTCCCGGCTGCATCGAGAACACCACGCCGTCGGCCACCTGCTGGAACGACTGCACCGGAATCGGCGCGGCGGATGCCCAGCCAAGGGCGCAAAGAAACAAGAGCAGACACGACAGGCGCGTGGCAACCCGGCGGCGGCGGAAAACGAGAGGATTCACCATGGCTGACGGTTGAGTGCGAAAGCAGCCGTCGTCGGACGCAGGGAGGGGCGCGCCAGGCAGAAGGCTGCGGCCAAAACGATCCAGCAATGGTTTTTGAATGGTTTTCAAGGGGCGGGATCTCCGGTTACAAAAATTTATATTAGCCCCGCTCCCGGGCAAAGTCTTGTCACAATAATTGCGACACGCGGGGGACAGTTGGCAGTTTTCGGTTGGCAGGGGAGAAATGTTCCTGTTTCTTCGTTTTTCATTCGGACAGGGGTGGCCGTTCCCGGTTTCGATGCGCAAGAGCCGCACCAAGATCACCAGCGCGACCCGCGTCCCCACGCTGCCGGATTCAGCGTCCGGCGTGCCGATTGTGATCGCGGATTCGATCTCGAATGCCGAGGCCTGGACCCGCTTGTGCGCGGCAATTGGATTGCGCGGCGGACCGGGGGAGTCCGCGCCACGGTGCTTCCTGTTTGCCTGTCCCTCGCCGCGAAGCACAGCTTCCCCGGCAAGTGTGCGCTGCCAAGCCCTCAGCCTGGCAGCGAGAGCGAAACAATCCAGACAGACCCACCCGCCGGGTTGACCCGCGAAACGGAGCACGAGGGCGCTGGTTCCCGGCCGGGCGCTTCCGGGTGCTACCGTATTGCACCAATAACCTGACTCCTTTTGCAAACGAACCCATCCGACGCGTGTCATGCTGAGGCTCAAACAAAACGGGGTTTTGCCGGCGTCGGCAATGATGGTTTCCAATCGGAGGGACGAGCTCTGCGAGTCCCTGGCTTCTCGAGTGTGGGACTCGTGGAACTCGGCGCTCCGATGACATCATTGGCAGCGCAGCGAGGAACCCCGCAAACATCGCCCGGTGTCGTTTGTGAGATTGCGCCGCCCATGAACCCGCTCCGGCTGCCGAGCCTTTTGCGCGGCGCGCTTTGGACTGCGGCGGCTTGACGCCGCCTTGCGGAGGAGCGGACTTGTCCGCGCGGCGGGGCTTCTTCGAGAGCGGGCATGGGGTTCCATTGGACGAGCCAGCGCAGTTTGAAAAAGGGAGCGCGGGCTTCCAGCCCGTTTCTGAACGGCTTCCAGCCGTTCAGCGGGAGCTGGCTCTCGAATCGCATGACGACGCACGCAAGTCATCGCGCTTCGATTCCGGCTGGCAGGATGCCAGCCGGAGCGGGCTGGAAGCCCGCGCTACCGTTTCCATCTGCATCGCTTACGTATTCGATGCTGAGTGCGAAAGCGGTCGCCGGCGGCGCGGCACCCTCCAGTGCCTGGATGGACGGCCGCTGTGCCGCCGCCATTATTTCCTCCGGCAGCGGCTGAGGAAAATGCTTAACGCACCCGCGGCCAGCAATCCAATCGTTCCCGGCTCGGGCACCGGAGCCGCAGCAGGCGTGGCCAGTTCGCCCAGGTTCTTGCCGCCGCCACCGGCGAACGCCGTCGTTCCCGAGATGGTCAGCCCCGTGATGTCCAGGACCTTCACGGTCCCTGTGTGCGCGGTAAGCACCGCCGTGCCGCTGGTGGCGATGTTCAGGCCGCCGAGCAGCGTCTCGCTCACGTCGAATTTCAGGGTGCCGTTGTTCACCGCAGTTGGCCCGGTGTAGTTGTTGCTGCCGCTCAAGGTCAGGGTTCCGGCTCCCACCTTGGTGAAACCGCCATTGGTGAGCTGACCGCTCAGCGTGATGTCGCCCGCGCCGCCGATCTGGGGAGTAGTGGTGCCGTTGAAGGTCACCTGGCCGGCATAGCTGGCGGCGGTGCTGGTGTTGCTGTTGGCCATGTTGCCGTTGTTGAGCATGATTTTGCTCACGGTGATGCCCGTCTGGCCGTTGAGGTCGAGCGTGCCGCTATGGACCTGGGTGTTCTGCCCGTTCGGGCCGAGGGCGGTGGCGCTGAGCAGCTTCACCGTGCCGGCATTGCCCGTCGTGCTTTCTCCGATGATGGTCGAGTTGCTGTCCGTGTAGGTCGAACTGTTGGTGCCGCCAAGCTCGACCGTGGCACCGGCATCGCCGCCGATCCACAGGCGGCTGCCACCACCACCGGTCAGGTCCATGCTGAACGTGCCGCTCTGGAGGTAGGCATTCTGGCCGTTGAGATCGATCGTGCCGTTGCTGATGGTGCCGACCGCGCCATTCCCGGCGCCACTGCCATTGAGACTGCCCCCCAGGGTTTGCGAGGTCGTTCCGAGGTTCAACGTGGCCCCGTTCCTCACGGCGAGGGTTCCATAGCCGATCGTGCCGATGCCGGACAGTTCGAGCGTGCCTGCGTTGACCGAAGTCCCGCCGATGTAGTTGTTGTTGCCGGAGAGCGTCAGCGTGCCGCCCGCGCTGTTCTGGGTGAGCGAGCCGTTGCCGCCGATATTGTTGGAGTAGGTGCGGCTGCCGGCGCCGACATTATAGACCAATGCACCGTTGTTGATGATGTAACTGCTCGCGGCGATCGAACCCGTGTCCGTGCCGTCGCCGATCTGCAAGGTGCCCGCTCGGATCGTCGTCGGGCCGGTGTAGGTGTTGCTGCCGGTGAGGGTCAGGGTGTTGTCCCCGAGCTTCACGAGGCCCATAGTGGGTGATCCGCTGCCGGACGTGGCGTAGGTGAAATTTCCAGCCGAAGTATCGATGCCAACATTGGAATTGGCATCCATGCTCACGTTGGTCATCGTGTTGGCAAAGAGGGAATCCACATCGGCGCTTGTGAAGAACGCCCCCAAGGCGGCGACGCCCAGACCGAGCGTGGCGTCGAAGGCCACGGTGGTGGTGCCCGTTGCCGGTTTGGCATCGGTATTGCGGAATGTCAGGGTGCCGAAATTGACGGCCGTGCCGCCGCTGTAGCTGTTTGAGCCGGAGAGCGCCAGAATGCCGCCCGCGCTGTTCTGGGTGAGCGAGCCGCTGCCGCTGATGACGCCCGAGTAGGTGCGGTTGCCCGAACCGACATTATAGACCAGCGCGCCGTTGTTGGTGATGGAACTGCTCAAACCGATCGACCCCGCGTCCGTGCCGTTGCCGATCTGCAGCGTGCCGGAGGTGATCGTCGTCGTACCGGTGTAGG
Organism: uncultured Verrucomicrobiae bacterium; assembly: GCA_963751395.1. Classification (GTDB taxonomy): domain Bacteria; phylum Verrucomicrobiota; class Verrucomicrobiia; order Chthoniobacterales; family Chthoniobacteraceae; genus CAVVUC01. The sequence goes on from CAVVUC010000004.1 coordinate 729,934, forward strand.
TGTTGTTCCTGGTGAGTGTCAGCGTGCCGTCGCCGAGCTTGGTGAGCTTGCCGTTGTGGCCGGATTCATCCTGGAGTACGACCTGGATGCCAATGTCGAAACCCGCCGTGTCAAAGATGGCTCCACCGGTGGAGCGCAGGTTGATGGTGTTGGTATGGTCCCAGCCGATGGTCGTGATGAAATCCGCGTTGTCCGCCGTGGCGACGATCGTGGTGCCGTCAAAATGCATGGACGCTCCGGTCTGGTTCCATGAGATGGACGGCCCGGAGATCGAGGGGGTATGCAAGGTGCCGCCGGTGAAGATGTAGTTGGCGGCATGGTAAGGATCTCCCCCGACCGAAGGTTGGTGGGTGATGCCCCCCGTGAAGGTGACATCCGCGTTGTCGGAAATCGTCAATTGCGGGTTGAAGCTTTGGAAATGAAGCGTGCCGCCCGTGACCACGCTGCTGCCGCTGAAAGTGATGTTGCCAACGCTGTTGGTGATGTTCCCGCTCGTGACCACGCTGCCGCCGCTGAAAGTAAGGTTGCCACCGCTGTTGGTGATGTCGCCGCTCGTGACTTCGCTGCTGCCGCTGAAGGTGAGGTTGCCACCGCTGTTGGTGATGTTGCCGCTCGTGACTTCGCTGCTGCCGCTGAAGGTGAGGTTGCCACCGCTGTTGGTGATGTTGCCGATCGTGCTGGTGCCAGCGCTGAATTCGAGCGTGCCCGCTCTGATCGTCGTCGGGCCGGAGTAGGTGTTGCTGCCGGTGAGGGTCAGGGTGTTGGCCCCGAGCTTCACGAGGCCATTGGTGGATCCGCTGACGGAAGTGGCGTAGGTGAAATTTCCCTGGGTGGTATCGATGCCAACATTGGATGTGGCATCCATGCTGACGTTGGGCATCGTGTTGGCAAAGAGGGAATCCACATTGGCGCTTGTGAAGAACGCCCCCGAGCCGGAGACGCCCAAGCCGAGCGTGGCGCCGGCGGCCACGGTGGTGATGCCCGTTGCCGGTTTGGCATCGGTATTGAGGAATGTCAGGATGCCGGCATTGACCGCCGTGCCGCCGCTGTAGCTGTTTGAGCCGGAGAGCGCCAGCACGCCACCCACGCTGTTCTGCGTGAGCGAGCCGGTGCCGCTGATGCTGTAGGAGTAGGTGCGGCTGCCTGAGCCGACGTCATAGACCAATGCGCCGTCGTTGGTGATGGAACTGCTCGAACCGATCGAGCCGGCGTCCGTTCCGTTGCCGATTTGCAGCGTGCCGGAGGTGATCGTCGTCGCGCCTGTGTAGGTGTTGTTCCCGGTGAGCGTCAGCGTGCCGGCCCCGAGCTTGGTGAGCTTGCCGTTGTGGCCGGATTCATTCCGTAGTACGACTTGGATGCCAATGTCGAAACCCGCCGTGTCAAACACGGCCCCACCCGTCGAGCGCAAGTTCACCCACTGACCGCTATCCCACCCGCCAATGGTGATGAAGTTGCCATTGTCCGCGGTGGCCACAATTCGGGTGCCGTCAAAGTGCATGGAGGCTCCGGCCTGATTCCATGACGTGGAGGAGCCGAAAATGGACGGCGTGCGCAGCGTGCCCCCGAGGAACAAATAGTTCGCCGCGTGGTAGTAACTGTTCGTGATGAATTGAATGCCGTTCTGAGCCGTTACATCGGCATTATCTTGAATGGTCATCGCCGGCCAGACGTTCCAAAATTTGATCGCCGTGGCATTGACCACGCTGCTGCCGCTGAAGGTCAGGGATGCCGCATTATTGGTGATGTCTCCAATCGTGCTGGTGCCGCCGGCGAAAGCAAGCGTGCCGCCGTTGATCATGACGCCACCGCTGATGGTGTTGCTGCCGGTGAGCGTCTGCGTTCCCGCGCCGCTCTTGGTGAGCATCATACCTGTTGCCCCCTCGGCGATGGCTCCCGAATACGTAACCGAGGAGCCGGTCTGGGGATTCAAGGTGAGCCCAGTCACGCTGCCGTATCCCGTTATCAGCGTCGGAGAAAGATCCACGCTGCCAGTCAGTCCGCCCAGAGTTGGCGTGGCATACCCAGTCACGTCAAGACCCCCGTTCACTGAAGCGGTATCGAAGGCACTGTTCTGGAGCGCGTTAGCATTCCCCAGGGCGATCGTGCCGCCGGTGATGAGGGTGTTGCCGGTGTAAGTGCTGGCTTGGGTGAGCACCAGCGTGCCCGCGCCGACCTTGGTCAGGCCAAACGAACCACCGGATTCATAGAACCCGGTGAGCGTCAGGGTGTCCGCATCCACGCCGACGGTGGTGTTGGAGTCGATAGAGAAGCCCGGACCGCTGCCACTGTTGTTATAGGTCATGGTCAGCGCGTTGCTGCCGCTGAGGCTGCGGATCGCACCGAGGCCGCCGACGCCGGCACCTAACACATGCATGTGATCGGGGAGGCTGACACCACCCTGAAGAGCCAGCGTGGCCCCATCGCGAACCCACGTCATATTGTCTCCGCTCCAACCGCTCTCCCCGAGGGCCGAGCTGTTCGCCGCCACCAGCGTGCCCGCCGTGATGTCGGTGACGCCGTTGTAGCCGTTCGCTCCGGAAAGCGTCAGCGTGCCGGAACCGGACTTGGTGATGCCGGATCTACCAGTATTCCAAGAGTTCAACTTGCCGGTGACGTTCAGTGTACTTCCCGTGTCCACCGTAATTGTCCGATTGCCACTCAAATTAATCTGCGAGGCAATCGTGGATGTTGCCGTTCCCCCGGCGGTGATGTTGGAAAGCAAAAACAGATTGCCCCAGGTGCCGTCGTAGCCCAGCCCGCGCGAACTGACCGTTCCGCCGTTCAGCGTCAGGCCGTTTTTGATTCCTGTCACGCCGTTCGACGTGGACAGAGTGGCCCCAGAACCGACGATAATGGCACCATTCGCACCACCAGAACCCCAAGGATCGCCCGTGCTCCAGTCGCCACCCGGCAGCTCCAGTGTTCCGGAAGTCACCGTGGTCCCGCCTTTGTAGCTAATCGAGCCGTTGAGCGACAATGTGCCTGCGCCGCTTTTCTCCAAAGATCCGCTGCCGGAGATCGCCCCGGAGAGGATTTGGTTGACGGAGCTGCCGAAGGCGAGCGTGCCGGAGTTGGCAATCGCGCCGGCGAAAGTGCCGCTGCCGAGCGTGGCGGAGCCGCTCAGGGAAAGGGTCGCACCGGTGGCTATGGCCACGTTTCCGCCGGTCGCATCCGAAGTGCCCGAGATGCTCAGGGTCTTGGTGCCATTGTCCCAAGAGGCGGCGCTCCAGTCGGTGCCGCCGATGACGCGGATCTCGCCACCCGTGTAGGTGCCCGTGAGCGTGGCCGGGGCGCTGAAGTGGGCGTGTGAGCCGTCACCTGCCGTAATCCCCAGACCGTTGAAGTTCGCAAGGTCACCCACGAAGCCGGAGAAGGTGGTGTTGCCGATTGTCCATGTCGCCGTCTGGCCGGTGGTATAAGTGGCATTGGGAGCCGTGACGGGAGTGAACGTGGTGATTCCAGGGGTCGCGGAGGTGGTGGTCCACGTGCTGGCGGCCGTGCCGATGATTCCGTTAAACAACTCCCCGCCATACTGGGCATTCACCGTGAGGTTCAGGTTGACGTCGCCGTTGATCGTCGTGCCCACCAGCGCGAGCAGGCTGTTGAAATGCATGTAGGTGGCGTCCTGATCCGAGCCACGGTCATAGACGGCACCGTTGTCGGCCGAGAGGGTGCCGCTGGCTGTCGTGCCGGACCCCAACACACGCGCCTGGTCGCTGGCGGTGATGGTGAAGTTTTCGGTGATCGAGCCATAGCTGTAGTCAGTGGCTTGAGCGGACGGAGCGCACAAAAACGCAGCCACGGCGGCGGTGAGAAGTGCGGAGCGGAGGAACGGATTGGATTTTGGTTTCATGGGTATAATTGGTGCGAGGAAGTGAAGAATAGCGGAAAGAGAAATATTTGTCATGTCACAATAATTGCTACATGGCGGAACGGGGAAATGCGGAATGCGGAAGGCGGAATGCGGAAGGCGGAATGCGGAAGGCGGAATGCGGAAGGGGGAATGCGGGGGAAACCGGAAAGCGGAAACCGGAAACCGGAAATGCGGAACGGGGAATGCGGAAGGCGGAGGGCGGAACGGGGAATGCGCCGGAAACCGGAAACCGGAAATGCGGAATGCGGGGGGCGTCCTTTGCGCTGAAGGCGCAATCTACTTCAGCCCAGGGCAACGCCCTGGGAAACGCCATCATCAAACGAAAAGCCCTGAAATGGGCGCAATCGCCGGCAAGCCGGGCGCGATGGATTCAACCCATTCAGGGTTGTTTCGCATTTTGTATCCATTACCCAGGGCAGGTTGCCAGTGCCCCCCGGCACTGCCCTGCGGGCTGCCTGCGGCAGGCTATGTCGCTCCGCTCCATTGTTCCTCGCGACCCTGGGCTGAGGGATGGAACGCCGTTGGCGTTCTCGCGGCATGACTGTGTAAATCGTATTATTTTTGCAACTGGGTTCACCCGCGCCGTTCGCGAACACAACGAGCGGTGAAGATTTCCACGGACCTTCCAGTTGAAAGATTCCGTGCCAAAAAAAGTGTCCGCCGTTGGCCCCGCCAAGAGCCAACGGCGGACGATGTTGTTGCCGTCCCCGGAGGCCTCCACCTCCATCCGGCAACCGTTCTCAGCCCGCCCCAGAAACGGGCTTTGAGATCGTCTAAATTTGCTTTTGCCCGTGGAAAAATCCACCCCACAGCCCGCGCAGCCGGCGGCGCTCGCGCAGGGCGACCAGGCCGACAAAGGCAAGCGCTCCGACGATCGTGGCCGGCTCGGGGATCGGGACCAATTCGCCGCTGCCGAGCTGGAGCGCGCCTTGAGACCATCCGCCGCCGCTGCCGGCTCCGCTATAGAACTGCACGTTGTTCAGGAAGCCCGAGGTTAAGCCGGGGTTAAAATTCAAGTGTGTAGTCCCACTTGGGCCACCAGCCCAGTTGTAAACGCTCAGCAAATAAGAGCCGTCGTTGGTGCCTGTCGTAAAGCTGAGGGTGCTCGTTGCCGTGTTGTTGCTGAAGTCGATCGTCGAGCTGCCACTCAGCGTCAGCGCTCCGACCGTTTCGTCCTTGCCGCCGGTGTTGAACGTCCCGCCCGCAAGATCGATCGCCGTGTTGTTTCCGATCACGTTGCTGCCGCCAAGAAGCAGCGTGCCCTGGGTGACTTTGATGGTCGTGGTGGCGTCGCCAAAAGAGTCCGCCACAGTTGGATTCACCGTCACCTTGGCGCTGGTGCCGCTGAGATTCACATTAAGCGTGCCTGCGCCGCCTGCGGTCCCGCTGAAGGCGATGCTGCCTCCGGTCACCTGGTTGCCGACGGTGCCGGTCACGATGATCGGGTTCATGATCGACCGGAGATCGTCATTCGATGCCAGGTTGCCGCCGTCCAGCGTCATCAAGCCCGTGCCAAGCGCATTGTCGTTTCCGACAACGAGCGCGCCATCGACGATCCTCGTCCCGCCGCTGTAGGTGTTGCTGCCGGAGAGCGTCAGCGTGCCCGCGCCCGACTTGGTCAGGGCCAGGTTGTTTTCGTTCGCGCTGGCACCGCCGAGGGTGCCCGCGAAGGTGTTTGTGCCGGAGACAAGATTCACGGCGAGCGTCGAGACGGAACTGTTTCCACCGACAACGGCATTTGCCACGCCGGATCCCGTGGTGGTCAGGCCCGCCACCGTCTGGTTCACCGCTGCGCTCGTGCCGCCGAGGATAAACTTGCCGCTGTTCGACCCGTTCCCGAGGCTGAGCGCGGTCGAGGAACTCAAGGCACCCGTAAGCTGGAGCGTGCCGTTCTGCACATCTGTCGCACCGGTGTAGGTGTTGTTGCCCGAGAGCGTCAGCGTGCCGGCACCGAGCTTGGTGAGCTTGCCGTTGTGGCCGGATTCATCCTGCATTACGACTTGGATGCCAATGTTGAAACCCGCCGTATCAAAGATGGCTCCATTGGTGGAGCGCAGGTTGATGGTGTTGGTATGGTCCCAGCCGGTAGTCGTGATGAAATTCCCGTTGTCAGCCGTGGCGACGATTCGGGTGCCGTCAAAGTGCATGGAGGCTGCGGCCTGGTTCCACGAAATGGACGGTCCGGAAATCGAGGGGGTATGCAAGGTGCCGCCTAAGAAGTTGTAGTTGGCAGCATGGTAGGGATCTCCCCCGACCGAAGGTTGGTGGGTGATGCCCCCCGTGAGCGTGACATCCGCGTTGCCGGAAATCGTCAATTGCGGATTCGGATTGGCACCTTGGAAGTGGAGCGTGCCGCTCGTGACCACGCTGCTGCCGCTGAAAGTGATGTTGCCAAAGCTGTTGGTGATGTTCCCGCTCGTGACCACGCTGCCGCCGCTGAAAGTGAGGTTGGCACCGCTGTTGGTGATGTTGCCGATCGTGCTGGTCCCTGCATTGAATTCGAGCGTGCCTCCTTGGATGGAGGTGGCTCCGCTGTAGCTGTTGTTGCCGGTGAGGGTGAGCGTGCCGCTGCCGATCTTGACCAAACCACTTCCTGTACCGCTGAGAATGCCGGAGTATGTCGTGCTGGCATTGTTATTGCCGACTCTCAATGCAACTGCGGCTGGAGTTAAGTCATTGTTCAGCAAGGACAAATTAGCCGAACCACTCAACCCGCCAAGCGTGAAGGCATTGGATGTGACCGTTGCATCGAAAGTCACCGCGCTCAGCAAGGTGCTGTTCTGAAGCGCCAGCTCATGAGCCAGCACCACCGTGCCCGCGCTGACCGTCGTCGAGCCGGTGTAGGTGCTCGCCTGGGTGAGTTTCAGCGTGCCGTTGCCGACCTTGGTGATGCCGAAGGAACCGCCGGATTCATAGAACCCGGTGAGCGTCAGGGTGTCCGCATCCACGCCGACGGTGGTGTTGGAGTCGATGGAGAAGCCCGGACCGCTGCCACTGTTGTTATAGGTCATGGTCAGCGCGTTGCTGCCGCTGAGGCTGCGGATGGCACCGAGGCCGTCAACACCGGCACCGAACACGTGCATGTGATCGGCGAGGCTGACACCATCCTGAAGGGCCAGCGTGGCCCCATCGCGAACCCACGTCATATTGGCACCGCTCCAACCGCTCTCCCCGAGGGCCGAGTTGTTCGCCGCCACCAGCGTGCCCTTTTCGATTTCGGTCACACCGGTGTAGCCGTTCGCTCCGGAGAGCACCAGCGTTCCCGTCCCGGACTTGGTGATGCCGGCACCACCACTATTCCAAGCGTTTATCTTGCCGATGACGTTCAGCGTGCCATTTTTTTCCGACACCGTAATTGTCCGATTGCCACTCAAATTAATCTGCGAGGTAATCGTGGAGGTTACAGTCCCCCCGGCGGTGATGTTGGAAAGCAAAAACAGATTGCCCCAGCTGCCGTCGTAGCCCAGCCCGCGCGAACTGACTGTGCCGCCGTTCAGCGTCAGGCCGTTTTTGATTCCTGTCACACCGCTTGACGTGGATAGAGTGGCCCCAGAACCGACGATAATGGCCCCGGTGGCACCGTCCGCGTTCCAAGGATTGCCTGTGTGCCAGTCTGCATTCGGCAGTTCCAGTGTACCCCCATTGACCGTAGTCCCGCCCTTATAGCTGATCGAGCCGTTGAGTGTCAGTGTGCCCGTGCCGGATTTCTCCAAAGAACCGCTGCCGGAGATCGCCCCGGAGAGGATTTGGTTGGCGGAGCTGCCGAAGGCGAGCGTGCCGGAGTTGTTGAAGTTCCCTGCGAAATTGCCGGAGCCGAGGGTGGCGGAACCGGTCACGTCGAGCTTGGTGGTGGAAGCCAGAAATACATCGCCACCGCTGACATCACCGCTGGAGATGGCAAGAGTCTTGGTTCCTTCGGTCCACGCGGCGGCGGACCAGTCGGTGCCACCCGTGACGCGGATTGCGCCGCCGGTGTAACTCCCGGTCAAAGTGGCTGGGGCGCTGAAATGGGCATTGGAGCCGTCACCTGCCGTAATCCCCAGACCATTGAAGTTGGCAAGGTCACCCAGGATGCCAGTGAAGGTGGAGTTACCGATTGTCCAGGTGGCCGTCGCTCCGTTGTCATACGTTTGATTTGGAACTGCGACCGGGGTGAACGTGGTGATTCCAGGGGTCGCGGAGGTAGTGGTCCACGCGCTGGCTGCCGTGCCGATGATGCCGTTGTTGATGGCACCGCCCCAGTTGTTCCACACCGTGAGGTTCAGGTTGACGTTGCCATTGATGGTCATGCCCGACAGCGAGGCCAGGTTGAAATGCATGTAGGTGGCGTCTTGATCGGAGCCACGGTCATAGACGGCACCGTTGTCGGCCGAGAGGGTGCCGCTGGCTGTCGTGCCGGCCCCCTGCACACGCGCCTGGTCGCTGGCAGTGATGGTGAAGTTATCGGTGACCGAGCCGTAGCTGTAGTCGGTGGCTTGAGCGGCCGGAGCGCACAAAACCGCGACAGCGGCAGCGGCGAGGAGGGCGAAGCGAAAGAGCGGATTGGCTTTTGGTTTCATGGGATATAATTGGTGCGAGCGTGCCCAGAATAGCGGAAGGAGAAAATTTTGTCATGTCACAATAATTGCTACACGCGGGCGGAAGCGTTTCTGGTTCTTCGTTCCTGGTTCTTTGTTGCTGTTTGCCGACGCCTGCCCACTGCTTCTTCGTTGGGCCCGTTCATCGCCTTCATCCCTGTGGAGTTCTTTGTTTCCGGTTTCTGGAAAGTGCGGGTGGATTTAAGCTGTTTGACGCTTCCGGCGCGGGTGGAAGGCGGGTGGTGTTTTCATGGGACAAAAGAGGTGTTCCCTCTACAAAAACCCGCGGAGTTCGGAGATCGAACGACTGTTCGCAAGGCCAATGGCGCGACCGTGGCGACGGCGGAGGTCTCCGGCAATCGTGTCATCTATCGAGCGCCAAACGGAGCGACGATGGGCACCGCCTCCACCAGCGGCGACTCCTCCGTCTTCCGCAAGTCCAACGGTTCGACATCCTGCACGTCGCAGACCTTCGGCAGTCAGACCACCTTCCGCGCATCGAACGGAGCGACTCGGGCGACGGCCACTCAGACCGGCAGCACGATCGCAATTCACAAACTAAACGGCACCACGGCGGGGACTGTCTCGTTGTCGCATTGATGGGAAGTTACTTCCCGCATTTCCCACTCGTTTTCGGCCATTTACTCTGTTGGCACCCCTGTTCTAACTTCCAGCTCCTCCGGGACTCTTTTGCCTGAAGACCACAAGAGAACTGCGTCAAAAATGGCCGGATTGGGTGTAGGTGGGTGAAAATCGATGCCGCAGCCGGAAATGCGCCTGTCTTACGCCCATTTATTGTGGTGCCTCGGAGCCGGTATTACACCCGTTCAGCTACGACTGTAATAAATCACTTCTTTCCGGACAGGTTCCAAATTAGCGCGGGCGGACGGCCAAGGCGAAAAAGTTGGCGTGTCGTGTTGCAAACAAAAGTGGAATTTTGTCTGCGGGCAAAAGTGGAGAAGTGAGGGGGTGGGAGAAAGGTGTTGGAAGTTGGAACCGCGGGGCTTGTTGCGGTCCAGAGATTGGCACTTCATCTGCTATTGCTACGGGAACTGCTTATGTTGACATTCGCCTACCAAGCTCGGGACACCTCCGGCAAAATGATTTCCGGCATTCAGGACGCTCTCAACGAAGACAACGCCATCAACACGTTGATGGCCCGAGGGTTGATGGTGCTTTCCATCCAGCAAAAGTCCGGGGCGCGCGGCGCCGCCAAACGCTTCGGCAGCGTCAGCGACACAGATCTCGTGCTCTTTACGCGGCAGCTCGCAACGATGATCGACGCCGGGCTTCCACTGGTGATGGCGCTCACGGGTCTTCACGAACAGTGCGACCCGAAAAAGCAGGCTGGTCTCCAGCACGTTGTCGGCGAGTTGATCGCCCGGGTGCAGCAGGGCGACTCTTTCACCGAGGCGATCTCCAAACATCCGAGGGTTTTCAACCGCCTCTTCATCAGCATGGTGAAGGCTGGTGAATCCGGCGGCCTGCTCTCTGAGATTCTCGACCGCCTCGCGTCGTTCCTCGAAGCCAGTGCGCGGCTGAGGAAGAAGATCAAATCCGCGATGACTTACCCGGTCATCGTCATTTGCATCGCGCTCGCCATCACCACGTTTCTGATTGTGCGTGTTGTGCCGGTCTTCGGTTCGATCTTTGCCGATTTCGGCGCGAAGCTGCCCGGTCCGACGCAGTTCCTTCTGGACCTCAGCGATTTCGTCCGCGGCCAGTGGTATTTCCTCCTCGGCGGGATTGGCGGCGCATTCTTCGGCATACGCGCTTTCCTTCGCACAAAACGCGGCATGGAACTCTGGGATCGTTGGAAACTCAAGCTCCCCGTGTTCGGTCTGCTCATTCACAAAATATGCATGACCCGGTTTGCGAGGACGTTCGCCCAGCTCATCCGAAGCGGCGTGCCGATCCTCGAAGTCATGGAAATCGTCGGCGAAACGTCCGGCAACGACGTCATTGCGCAAGCCATCAAAAAAGTCGCCCTCGATGTGGAAAAAGGCGATCACCTCACCAGTGCGATGTCGCGTCAGAAAATATTCCCGCCGATGCTCCTGCGCATGGTTTCAGCCGGTGAGTCCACCGGCAAGATCGACGCGATGCTGGAAAAAATGGCGGACTTCTGGGACGAGGAAATCGAGGCGATGCTCGACGCCCTCACCTCGCTCATCGAACCGATGCTGATCGTGGTTCTCGGCGTGATCGTCGGCGGCATCGTCATCGCGATGTTCCTGCCGATCTTCAAGCTGAACGATATAGTGTCGCAGAGCAAATGAGCACGGCCACGCCGTAGGCCAGGCCTGCCAGGCAGGCCGCGCGCCAGCGCGCGTCGGTCTTTTGCAGCCAGGAAATCTGGTCGCGTAGCAGGTAGGGCATCCCGACGTAAAACATCCCGAGTGTCGCCCAGGCGTAGGCGAGCACGACCAGCAGCAGGCGGCTTGTTTCGGGTCGCAGGAAAGCGGCCTCGAGGACCGGTTCGGCAACCAGAAGCAGGAACATCCCCAGAGCCGCACGGGCAGGAATTCATCGACGAATTTCAAGCTGAGAAAATAGGCGACCGGAACCACAATCATCAGCGCCTTGCGATAGCCGGAGAACTCGCCCAAATCCATCGTCGCCACCAGCGCAAACGCCCACACGGCATCGACCGTCAACAACGCCACACCCATGCTCCGAGAGCGCGGAAAAGTCCGCAGCCATCCGCGCACACCCGCGCCGTGCATCAGCGCGATCCCGTGCGCAATGATCAGAGCAATACCGACAAGAAACCCGGCGGTCTGCAAATTCAGAAACGAGTAAATCATGCGCCCGCACTTTAGAAGAGACGACCGGCTTGTCGAGCGATTCAGAGAGCAATGGCACCAGCGAACGGCATTATTCCGAATCCGCTCCAAACAGGAAACGAGCATAGAAGAAGGCGATTGCTTCATCCATGACAGAGCGGAACCCCTGGCTCGACCGCCACCAACGCTTCGGATCGAACGTCTCCTCATCCATTGAAACGATGCCGATGCGCACATCGCTGCCGAACGCTTGCTGGAACAAGAGCCGGGTCCTGCGCGCATGAACGCCCACGGTCAGGATGTTGATTCGACTCGCCGCCGTGTCGTGCTCGCGCAGCCATGTTTTGAGCGCGACCGCGGAAGCGTAGGTGCGATCCTTCCGAACCGCCCGGGCCGGCACTGCGTGGAGAACCTTCGGATCGAAGCCCATTCGCTCAAGCGTCTTCGCGGTGAGTTCCGCGTAGGTTCCGTATTCGGCAAACGGCGTCCCTTTGTCGAGCGGACCACCCGTCACGAACAGCCCGGCGTACTGATTGCGCCGGAACTCTTCGATCGCGTTGGAAAGGAAAACGTCGGAGCACCAACCCTCGACCACGAGCAAGCCGCCCGGCACCGGATCGGTTACGGCGAAAAAAAAGTAAGCGCTTCTAACCGCGATCACAGCCATCGCGCCGCAAATCAACAACAGCGCCAGCCAGCCGCGCCAGGTGGGCAGCAGGCATTCGCGGCGCTGCATGAATCCAAGCAGGCAGGTTCGCTTTTCGTTCGTGGGGTGCGCTGATTGCATTGTCGAGGATGGCAGATTCGTCACGCATTCGTCAAAGGCGGCCGCTTCACAAAAGCTGATACGGATCGACATCCACGGTCACGATCACGTCTTCGGGGAAGGTGAGTTTTTCCAAAATCTCGCGCAGCGTGCGGCTGAGTTTGACGATCGCGCGGGTGCGGAGCGCCAGGTGGTAGCGATAGTTGCCGTGCGATTTTTCCAGCGGCGCGGGCGCGGGATTGCTGAGGGTCGTGCCGGGCGGGAGCGCATCGGCGACACGACGGGCGAGGGTTTCGGCGGAGAAGCTCGCCTTGATCTGATGCGGCGAGCGGATGGTGATGAGCACCATGTGCGTGAACGGCGGGTAATCCCATTTTTCGCGGAACTCGATCTCCTGCTGCCAGAAACCGTCGAAGTCGTGGTGTCGCGCGAACTGGATCGACGGGCTGAACGGCGTGAAGCTTTGCACGAACACTTCGCCTTCCACGTCGCCGCGTCCGGCGCGCCCGGCGACCTGCGTGAGGAGCTGGAACGTCCGCTCGCCCGCGCGGAAGTCGGGCAGGTGCAGTGCGAGGTCGGCGTTGATGATGCCGACGAGAGTGACGTTCGGGAAGTGCAGCCCCTTCGCGATCATCTGCGTGCCGACGAGGATGTCGATCTTGCCGAGCCGGAATGCGGTGAGCGTCTCGCGGTAAGCCTCCTTGCGCGTCATCGCGTCGGCGTCCATGCGGCGGATCACGGCCTGCGGAAAAAAGCGGGCGACGGCTTCCTCGACCTTCTCGGTTCCAGCGCCGGAGTACTTGATCTTCGGGTCCTTGCACTCGGGACATTTTGAAGGCGCGACGGCGTTGTGGCCGCAGATGTGGCAGACGAGCTTTGCAGCGGCGCGGTGGAACGTGAGCGCGATCGAGCAGTTCGGACACTCGCAGACGTGGCCGCATTGCGAGCAGATGAGCGAGGTGGAAAAACCGCGCCGGTTGAGAAACAGGATCGTCTGTTCTTTTTTTCCAAGCCGGTCGGTGATGGCCGCGCAGAGCCGGTCGGAAAGGATCGCGTGGCCTTTTTGTTTCATCGACTCCTGCCGCATGTCGATGATGCGGATGAGCGGCATCTTCTGATCATCGACGCGCTGCGTGAGGCGCAGGAGCTGGTATTTTCCGGTCGAGGCGTTGTGGAAGCTCTCGATCGACGGCGTGGCGCTGCCGAGGATGATCGCGCATTTTTCCATGCTCGCCCGGAGCACGGCGACATCGCGGGCGTGATAACGAGGCGCCTCCTCCTGCTTGTAAGAGTTCTCGTGCTCTTCATCGACGACGATGAGGCCGAGATTTTCCAGCGGCGCGAAAATCGCCGAGCGCGCCCCGATCACGATGCGGGCGCGCCCGTCGTTGATCTTGTGCCATTCGTCGTGGCGCTCGCCCTCGGAGAGATGGCTGTGCAGCACGGCGACGGCGTGCTGCGAGGCGGCGAAGCGCGACTTGAACCGCTCGACGGTTTGCGGCGTGAGCGAGATTTCCGGCACGAGCATGATGGCGCTCTGCCCGCGATCGAGGACGAGCTGGATGGCCTGGAGATAAATCTCGGTCTTGCCGCTGCCGGTGACGCCGTGGAGAAGGATGGGCTTTGGATTTTGGATTTTGGATTTTGGATTTTGGATTGCGTCGCAAACGTGCTTGAAGACCTCGGTTTGTTCGGCGTTGAGCGCGAGTTTCGGCATGTGGAGAAAGGTCTCGCCCTTGTGCGGATCGCGCTCGACGGATTCCTCCTCGATGGCGATGAAACCTTTCTTCACGAGCGATTGCATCGCCTGCCGGTTCGCGTCGCATTCCTTTGCGACTTGCGCAACGGCGATGGGCACCGCCGCCTTTTTCAAAAACTCAACGACCGCCGCCTGCATCGGCGCTTTCTTTTCCAGCGCCGCGAGCTCGTCCACTTCGACCGGTCGCAACAGCCGCGCGAACTGGAGCTTCTTGTGACCGACCTCCGCTTTCCGGATCACTTGCGGCAGCACGCTGCGCATGGTCGCCTCGATCGAGCAGCAGTAGTAATCTGAAATCCAATTCGCAAGCCGGATGAGCAGCGGATTCAGGATCGGCCGGTCGCCGATCGCGGAGTCGATGGGCCGCACGCCGTGCGCGTCGGTGTGGTCGCTCACTTCGATCACTGTGGCGAGCAGCGAGCGGGTGCGCACCGGCACGCGAACGCGCGAGCCGACCTGCACTTTCTCCTCAATCGCCGGGGGGATTTCGTAATCGAACATCTGCCCGGCGGACTGATCGACTATGACTCGCGCGTATTTTGCCATGCACCTGCAATCTGACGTGGCCGCTATTTTTGTAGAAGTTTTTTCCTGCTCGAATAGCTTCACCGCATGTTTCGTTTTGCGGTCAAATTCGTGCTCGTCATCGCGCTGGCTGCGGCCTGCGCGGCGGGTTTCGTGCTGAACCGCTCGAAGGATCCGGTTTATACGGCGCAGGAGTGGCTGAACGTCATGCGCTTCAGCCGTTACGACCCGCTCATCGAAAATGCCGGGCGCAAGCATGGCGTCGATCCGATGCTGATCAAGGCAGTCATCTGGCGGGAGAGTTCATTCCATCCCGATATGGTCGGCAAGGACGGCGAACGCGGCCTGATGCAGGTCACCGTGCCCGCTGCCGAGGATTGGGTCAAAGCAAAGAAGATCGAGACTTTTGTGCCGCGCGATTTGTTCGATCCGAAGACGAATATCGAAGTCGGCACCTGGTACCTGAAACAGTCGCTTCAGCGATGGAGCAGCAAGGAGGATCCGCTGCCGTTCGCGCTCGCCGAATACAACGCCGGACGCCGCCGCGTGGAGAAGTGGATCGAGGACTCGAACATGGGCGACAAGGCCACCGCCGACGATTTGCGCCAGAGCATTTCATTTCCCAGCACGCGCAATTACATCGAAGCGATCGTGGCCCGCTACCACTTCTACAAAACTCGCGGGCGCTTGTAGCCGCGCCTATTGAAGCAGCTTTACGCGGTAGAATTGCTGCGGCAGGTTCAGGGCGTCCGTATCGACAACCTGAATGGATGAACCGGTTCCCGCGATGTTGTCGGAAAACGTCGTCCATGAATTTGCCGAGAGGTCCGGGCTGCGCTCCACGCGGTAGGTGTGGCCTGCGATGCTCGGGAATTGAATAACGGCGTTGCTGCCGCTGGGGGAGATGGACGCAGTGAGCGGGGTGTTGGCGGTGAAATTAAAAACCAGCGCGTAGGTCTCCGAAGCAGAGACACTGTTCAAGCCGTTTTTAACAACTTCCAAATCGTATCGGCCCGGTGCGAGATACGATGCAAAAAGATGCTCGACGTTATCGACCGTGCTGATGCTCGAAGCGATGAGGGTTCCCGATGCATTGTAGAGATAGAGGTCGAGGTTGTTAATGGAGGATTGTCCGTATTGCCGGTTCCAGACGAGTGTGCTTGTAACCGTGAATGAGGAACCTTGTGCCGCATTCAGGTCGAAAAAGTAGTGGTTCACCTTGTTATTCCCGGATGTCGTTCCCGAAGTGAGTGTTGCATAGTCCCAGCCGGACATTGTGCTGAAGGTACCGGTAACGCTTGGCGGTGTCTGGCTTGCAGTCGTCGTCCCCGAGGCGCACAACCCCGAAATCAACTGGTTGTAAGAATTCAAGACATTCAGGACACCCGTTCCTTGATACCTGTCCAACGGGGCGGTGGCCGAGTGTGTCCAGCCGGGACGCGACGTACCGGTACCGGTTTGGAGCTCCGGCTTCTTAACGGCTCCGTTTAGCAAAAGCGCTTTAACGGTGCGCGAATCAATCGCATAACTCGCCGCAGGAGCACTTAGACGTTTGCCAGCCTCAACGAGAACTGCAGCGGCTCCAGAGACAAGAGGTGTGGAATAACTCGTTTTGTCCGCGGGTGCGGTAATGTCCGGCTTTGAACGCCCGTCCGTAGTCGGGCCATAACTTGAACCGTCACCAGCTGTGCCCCAAGCGGCCACGCCAATGCCGTTATAGCAAGTAGCGGGCGAATTCAGATTAGGATATGTCCTGCTGTCGTTATTGCCAACGCCGGAACAGAAGACCGTGTTGTAGGTGCCTGCGTAGTTGTCATAGGCTTGGTCGATTGCAGCTTGCTGGCCGCCAAAAACGAAGCTCTGGTTTACGACCTTCGCCGCGATCGACGTTTGGTTGACGACGAGCGTGTTGTAAAAATATGTGGCGTTGTAGTTGTCCACATGGGAAACGCCGGGGGCCACTCCTCCGGGGGTTCCGTAAAAATTGGCGCCCACGCCAATCGCATGAGTGGACTTCTTTGAAACCGAATAGGTCGTCGAGGAAAATCCGATAGAGTTAATGTAAGTGAAAAGACGTTGAGGCTGGTTGATTGAAGGATCGTTTGGATCCACCTGGAAGTCGTTCTGATCCACGCGGTTGATAACACTTGTCGCCTCCGGCTGGGCCACTCGCACGCCCGTGCCGGTGAGCGTGGGATCAAGCTGTCTCAAATTGGTGACTTCAATATCATCCAACGTCGTTGCTTCTGTTTGAAGCAAAGGCGCAAGAATGAATCCTAAAACAAAAATGAGTGTGCGAATCAACATTGGGGTCGGAACTAGGATCGGCACAATTTCGCAGGAAAATTGATTTTATCAAGAATCACATGGCGGGGCTTCGAGTCCGCCATTCCTCCACGCCAACTGATGCTCCAAGTCTGACCCCGCCGCTAAAAAGCAAACATCTTCCTGCCGGAAGAAGCCGGGGCGGTGGAACCCGAATCGCAGGCCAGTCCTCCTGCGAAGTCGATCACGCACATTTTGCCGAACCGCGCATGAGAACCGCACGCAACGCCGGCCAGCTTGAAAGTCCGGCTGAAGATATTCTTTCGATGTCCGCGACCGGGAACACCCCGATCAACGATGAACGTCTCCACGACCGCCTTCGGATCGCTCATTCCATAGGCGATATTCTCGCCCATGCCTCCAGTCCATTTGCCATGCCGGCCAAGGCGATCCCACGGCTGGCTTCCATCCGATCCGCGATGGCCCGTCGAGCCACGGGGACCCTGATCGCGAACATGCTTCTGCGCCGCCAGCGCAATGGCTTCGGAGAATTCAAGCGGCGGCAGTGGCTCCACACTTTTCAGAAACGCAATCGCTTCGGCCCTCGCGCGTCTCGCATCGCCGCTTTCGTTTACACTCGCGCGATCCGTAAGAAACTGCGCGTAACTCAACGGGCGTGTCCGGGCGAAATTGATCTCGTCAAGCACCGCGCTTGCGACATCGGCCCTGCAGAGTTGTCCGAAAAACATGACAAGACAGACAAGCAGGCGGAGTTGCATTTCATTTTCTGAGGAGCAGGGCAGGTGCCATGAAGAGAGTTGAGGAGTTGAGCAACGGTGCCCGCTTCTCAACCTCTCAACGCGAATTTCCCGCTTTGCGTTAGAAACCGATGCGGGTTTTGAAAAAGAAGCCGGTCGATCTCGTCGGGCGAATGTCCGCGCCGCCGCATTTCCATCGCCGCCTTCGGCACGGCGAGCGGATCGGAAACACCCCAGTCGCACGCGCAGTTGAGCCAGACCTTTTCCTGCCCAAATGTTTCGACGATGTCCACGGCCCGCGCCGGTGTGCATTTCGACTCCGGGTAAAGCGTGATGCCGGCCCAGAACCCCGCATCGAGCACGAGCCGCGCAGTGTGCTCTTCGATGTGGTCGATGATCACGCGCTCCGGCCGGATACGCGAGTTGGCCCGAAGCGCGTCGATAGTGAGACACGTGCCCTTGAACTTGTCCTCGAGATGCGGCGTGTGGACGAGGATGAGCTGATCGTGCCGCGCGGCGAGGTCGATGTGCTTTTCGAGCACGGCCAGTTCGTTTCTCGTATTCTTGTTCAGGCCGATCTCGCCAATGCCGAGCACATTCGGGCGGTCGAGGAATTGCGGAATGATGCCGAGCACTTCATCGGCGAGCTTCGTATCCTCCGATTCCTTGGGATTGATGCAGAGCCACGAAAAATGCGGCAGCCCGAACTTCGCCGCGCGCTTCGGCTCGTAGTCCGTGAGCTGGCAGAAGTAGTCGTAAAAGCCATCGACGCTGCTGCGGTCGAATCCCGCCCAGAACGCCGGCTCGCACACCGCCGCGCAACCCGCCGTGACCATCGCCGCGTAGTCGTCGGTGACGCGGCTGACCATGTGTGCGTGAGGTTCAATGTAGCGCATGGGGGAGGGAGGAATGGAGTATTGGAGACACGGAGTTGTGGAGGCGGCAGTCGGGGAAATTCATTTCTCCACCACTCCATCTCCCCACCCTTTCGACCACGCCCCGCACGCACCCTTGCCCGGCGCGGCGGCGATCGGTTCGGTCGTCGGATCGCTGAACGCCATCAATACACGCTTCGCCTTCCCGGGTTCGTCTTTTTGCAATTCTCCGAGCGCCACGCGCAACGCTTCGAGACGGAAGTCCGCCTCTCCTTCCGCACGCTCGACCCGGTCGAGAAACGCCGCGAGATCGATGAGCCTCGACCGCGCTTCGACAAAGTAGAGATCGAGAATTTGCTGGCGCGTCATGTCAGAGTCGATACACGCACCCATCGGAAAATACAAGAACCACAAAGCCGCGGAACTTTCGGAAATCCAAACTCCGCGTCTCCGCGCCTCTGCGGTTCAATTCGCCTCCGCGCATTGCACCGTGACCGCGCCCTGCGCCGAGCGCCCGAGGTCGTCCATTGCGACGATCGTGTAGCTGCCGGGCTTCGGCTGCCAGTAAAGCGCCTCGCGAGCGCCCGATTCGCCGAGAAACATTTTGTCGGCAAACCAATACAGCTTCGCCACGTCGGCGTCCGTCTCCGCTCGCAAGGCGACGCTGCGGTTTCCCTCGTCGCTCGCGCGGATGGTGTAAATGACACTGCTCCTCGGCGAGACGATCTGCGGCGCGTTGCCTTTGCGCGCGGCTGTCTCCACTTCAGTGCCCGGCCAGAACGGAGGAGGGCTGCGCCGCGGGAGTCCGGCTTTGGAAAAAAGATCGAGCAAGTCGGAAGGCCAGAATTCATGCACCTCGCGGCGGATCTTCCGGCTTCCGTCGTCGGCGGGAACCCGCAATCCCGTTTCGACGTCCACCAACACCTCGCGATGCACGTCGCAGGTCGCGATCGGCGAGATGCCCGGCATATACCAGCCACTCACCCGATGCGCGCACGCGGCGGTCGGGAGTTGACCGGACACGGCGCAGAACTCCACGCGCTGCAAATTCGCGCCGGGCGGCGGTTCGAGCGGCGCGAAATGAACGGAGCCTGTCGCCCGCATCGCGTCGATGATTTGAAACAGCAGCGGCCCGGCGCAAGTGCGGCCGACAAAGGCCGGATTGCCCCGGCCATCGAAGTTCCCCACCCACACGGCCAGCACGTAGTGATCGAAAACGCTCACCGACCATGCGTCGCGAAATCCATTCGAGGTCCCCGTCTTCCAAAAGACCGCGTCGGGGGCGTCGCCAGCAATCGAAGGCCGTGGAATCCGCCCGAGCATTTCGAGCGTGAGAAACGCCGCTTCCGGGCTGATCAAGCGCGTGCCGGATTCAGCGTCATGCGGCAGGGTCCGTTGCAATGACCGAAGCCGCCCGCCGTTCGCCAGCATCGCGTAAAGCCGCACCAGATCGGCCATCGTCACCTCGGCTCCGCCAAGCGGCAGCGTCAGTCCGTACGACTTCGCGTCGCGAGGCAGATCGACGCCCGCCGTTTTCAAAAACTCGTAGAACGTGGGATGCGACAACTCGGAACACAGCGCAATCGCGGGAATGTTCCGGCTCCTCGCCAGCGCGTCCGCCGCGCGAATCGGCCCGACAAATTCGCGGTCGAAATTCTCCGGGTTGTAGCTGCCGAAGCTGCGGGGCGCATCCTTCAAAACGCTCAGGGGATGAATCAGCCCCTGATCCATTGCGAGCGCATAGACGAAAGGTTTCAGCGTCGATCCCGGCGAACGCATCGAGCGCGTTCCATCGACCTGGCCGCAGATCGCTTCGTCGAAAAAATTTGCCGAGCCGACCTCCGCCAGCACGTCCATCGTGCGGGCATCGACAAGCATCGCCGAGGCATTCGAGATTCCGAGCCGCTGATTTGCCGCGATGTACCCCGCGATGCGCCGCTCCAGAATCCGCTGCCAGTCGAGATCGAGCGTCGTGACGATTTCCGTTCGCGTCTCGCGGCTTGCTGTTTCAACCAGCACTCGCTCCGTAAAATGCGGGGCCAAAAACTGACGGGGCGCATCCACTTGCGCCCGAAACAATCCGCCATCCGGCGCTGCGAGCCGCATCGAGAGACGCCTCTGAGCCGCGGCAAGCGAGTCATTGCCGCGTCCCCGCTGGGGCGCGCGACGGGCCGGACTTTGCGGCACCACGCTCAAAGCCACCGCCTCGGGCCGCGTCAGTTTCAACGGCGGTTTTCCGAAATAGATTTCACTCGCCGCTCCGATGCCTTCGATGTTTCCGCCGTATGGCGCGAGGTTGAAATAGGCTTCGAGAATCTGCGCCTTCGTGTAATGCCTCTCCAGTTCCAGCGCGCGCAGCATCTGCAGCGCCTTGCCTTTGAGCGTGCGCGTGTTGATCCGGAAACGCATCCGCGCCAGTTGCATCGTGATCGTCGAGGCACCGGCCCGCGCATTTCCGTGGGTGCAAAACTGAACCGCCGAGCGCGCCGCTGACACGACGTTGATCCCGAAATGCCCGTAGAAAAATCGGTCCTCGTGCAGCAGCGTCGCATGGATCAAGTCCGGCGAAATCCCGGCGAGCGGCGTGTAGATGCGGAACTTCTGATCCGTCGTCAGCGTCATCCGCAGAAGATTGTGACTGCGATCGAACACGCGTTGGGAAAACGCGACGTTCTCAAGCAGCGGCGGTTTCGGCAGGCAAAGCCAGGCAAGAACAACAAGCGCGACCGCGATTGCCGGATGGCGGGCGCGGCTCGCGAGCTTCGTCCAGCAGCCAGCCGAACGAATCGGGATCGGCCTCGCACTCCACCAAAACCGCATCATGTCCCGAAGTCTGCGGCCGCCGGCCGCAAACCGCCCGCGAACCGCGCGCGCCACCCGCAACCACGCCGTCGCCGCGACCACCGGGATGGTGATCGCGGCTCGGCTCCACATTTTTGCGAACGTCTTCATTTCGCATCCTCCACAGTGATCTTCCCCGCCAGTCCGCGCGCCTTGATCGCGCGATCGTACATCGACTCCGCGAACACCGGCGGCACGACGAACTCGCCACGATTGCAGGGTTTGATCTGATACGTGATCTCGCGCACGTTCGTTCCCACTCCCGTGAAGAACACCGCGCGATCTTCGCGCACCTCGACGTAATCAACGCCGCATTGGCCCGCGCCCGGTTGCAGCGTGGACCCGACCACTTCAAACCCGCCCGGCAGCAGATCGACGATCGCGACGTTCGAGATGCTTGCGGCATTGAGGCTGCGGATGCGGAGCCTCACCTTGACGGGCTCACCAAGCCGCGCGACACCGGTCACGCGACCGGCTTTGTCGAGATACTCGCGATACACCTCCAGGCCGTCGCTGATGGATTTCTCCGGCAGCCCCGCGTCGAAGCCGGTCTCGACGACCTGATAGAACGCGCCCATCCCGCGCACCTGGGGCTTCGCGCCGAAACGGAGCGACGCTGCGTTGGGCGAAAATGCGGCGCGCTTCAACAGCCTTCCATCCGCCGGCAGATTCGTTTCGCTTTTCTGCTTCGTGATCTCGGTGATGCGCAGCTCCGGCGGGCTGGCCGCGATGTGCTGCGAATAGCTTTTCAGCGCAACGACCGCGTAAGCCGCAGAGAGCGTGTTGAACTTTCCTTCGCTGACCGGCCCGACAATGTTTTGAAAATCCGCCGCCGTCACCTGTTTGAGCATCTCGGGGAAATGGCGGGCGATGATCGCGATGTATTGCGCATCGGTTCCGAGCGGCTGGTGGAAATCACTGCGTTCATGCGGATCGTGAACACCGATGCGATAAGTGCGGATGAGCTTTTGCGCCTCGTCGTTCTTTTTCAAAATCGACCACGCACCTGCGAGATAGACGCTCGTGAGATCGCCCTGCCATTGCTTCGCGCATTTCTTGTCGAGGTAGTCGCGCAGGTTCAGGATGTAGTTCGTGGTCACGACCTCCTCGCGGGTGAGCAGGTAGATCGAATAAGCAATCGTCCGCGCCTCGGCGAGATCGCGCGGCTCTTTCACGACCATCTGCTGCAAATGAAGCAGGCCGCTCTTGAAGACATCGGTCGGCGGCGCGAAGCCGGACGCCTTCGCTTCGATGAGGAAATGCATGACGTAAGCCGAAATGAAATCGACGCCATCGTTCTTCTCGCACGCCCAATAACCGAACGCGCCCTGGTCGTTCTGACGGCGGCGCAGCACGGAAAACGTCTTCTCCAACTGCGCGTTCACCTCCGCGCGTGTGAGCCCGAAGTCGGCTTCGTCCGAGAGCATCAGCCGGCAGAACGCGCCGCTGGTGAGCTGCTCGGAGCAGCCGTTGGGGTAGTTCTTCAAATAAGCATCCAGCCCGTGCGCGAGGCCGAGCGGCAGAGCCGAAACGACCGCCTCGAGTTTGCGGAACTCGGGATGCATTGATCGCGTGACCGGCAGCTCGACGGTCTCCTTCTTGAAGTTGCCGCTCCGCACTTCGGTCATGAACGCAACCGCCGGACGGACGCTCAGCGTCGAACGCAGTCTCGATTCCTGGCCGCCCGCGGAAGCCGCGAACAAAAGGCTCGCGGAGCCGAGCGCCTCCTTCGTGCGAACCGTGAATGTCACCGTCGCTTCGCGCCCTTCCGCAATCCGCAGCGGCATCGTGGGCGATTTCAGGATCTCGAGATGAACTGACGGCTCGACCTTCAGGGCGATCTCCGCATTTTCACCGGAACCCTCGACGTTGTTTGCAATGGTCACGCCGACTTCAAATTTATCGCCCGGAGCTGCGAGCGTCGGAACTCCCGGCGTGATGACGAACGATCCGCGAATGAGCGCGTTTCGTTCGGCGGATCCCACGGCATCGGGCGAGATGGCGACTGCCATCACGGTGAGCGTGCCGCTGAAATAATCCGGCACATCGTAAGTGACTTCGCGCCGTGTCGAGTCGGCGTCGATCACACCGGACCAAAAGACGACCGGCTTTTCCGTCACCCGTTTGAACGGATTCAGTTGGCGCGCCTCGCCGTCGCCGCCGAACGCCGACGACCGCAACAGCGAATACTCCGGCAGAACGAGATCGACGATCTGCGAGGTCCCGACTTTCAGCGCCGCCTTGCGGAAGTAGTAACCAAGCGGGTTCGGCAGCTCGTAGTTGGTGACCTGCAGGATGCCCTGATCGACGGCAAACACCACGATCTTCGCCGGACGATCCGTCTTGTAGCCGATCTTGAGCGGCTCGCCCGGTCGCGCTTTTGTGACGGCTTCGAGATCGATCTTGAGCTTTCTCCTTTCGCGATTCGCCGTGAACGGCACGACGCCGTAGCTGAGCGGGCTCATGAAGATTTCCTTCGAGTCGAGCGCGCGGATGAAGGAGACGTTCACATAACCGGTGCCGTCGAAACCTTCCGGCAGTCGGATGCGCTGCACGCTGCTGGTCTGGCCGGCCTGGAACCATTGGTGGGCGTAGACCTTGTCGCGCTCGATCGTGATGAGTCCGCTGCCGGTGTATGGCGCGGTGATGCTGATTTCGATTTCATCGCCGGCCTTGTATTGCTCGCGGTCGAGCTTCACCTGCAACTCGGCGTTCTTGTCAAGCGAGCGCGAGATTTTGCCGAGACCGACGACACTGAAACTGAGCCTGCTCACGCAGCCGCCCGTCGTGTCGAGCAGCTCCAGCACGTAGTTTCCCGGCGCATCGGTGGGCAGCGCAAACTTCGTTCCGCCCGCGGAAATGCTCACGGCATCCGAGCGCGTCGTGCGTTCTTTGAGCACGGATTCATAAACGTAGCTGCCGCTCTCCTCTTTGGTCAGAACGGAGACGTAGCTCTGCTCGATCACGCGGAGCTGGAGATTTTCCACGGCCACTTTTTTCAACGCGCCGTCGATCGCAATGAACTCGATGGCGCGGTCACTGTTCATCTTCACGTAGCGCAGGTCGCCGTCCGCCTTGTGCCCGACGACAAACGGCTGCGCCGAGACAAGCAGCGCACTCGTCGTGTTGACGCTGCGTCCGCCCTCGGCCTCGAAGCCTTCTGCGAAAAATGTCACCGCGTAAGTCGCGCTGGCGAAGCGTTCCAGGTTCAGGTCGAACTCCGCCCCGCCTTTGTCGTCCGTGGTTTTCTCGCCGAGATCGACGGTCTCGCAATGGATGTCGTGCTGCTTTTCGCGCAAGCGGTCGAAGAAGCTGTAGTCCTTGTATTCATCGAACCGGAAGCCTCCCGGCGAAAGCTGCATCCGGGCCTTGATGCGACGCTCGGTGGCCGGCGTGCCGTAAAGATTCCGCAGCTCGACAAAGGCGCGGATGTCCTTCGGATCGACCCATCCGCCGCCCGACTTCGAGAGGCGCGACGTGATCTTCATTCGGTCGGGGAGAAACTCCTTCACCACCGCACGCGCCGATCCCAGCAGCGTGTCGTGTTTGCCGTTGCGAATGAGATAAATGTTGATGCCGTATTCTCCGGTCGGCGATTCGTAGGCGGTCTTGTAGGTGAACTCGGCGAAACCGCTCTCCGGCAGCGCGAGTTTTTTCTCCTGCACGATCGTGCCGCGCGCATCGACCACCTCGGTTTCGAGCGGCAGCCCCGCCAGCTTCCCGCCCCAGTCGCGCTGCTTCACGGTGAACGCGACGTGCATCTCGTCGCCAGGCCGATAAACGCCGCGCTCGGTGAAGACGAACGCATCCAGCTCCGATGCCGACACGTTCTCGATGCCGTCCACGTCGAACCGCGAGAAGTCGAGTTTGCGGTCCTCTCGCGCGTATGGGATGAACGCAACATCGCTTCCGTTCCGCGCAACGATCGCCACCGGCCTGCGTTCGCGTTCCGCCCTGCCGTGCGACGGAAAGTGAATTCGCCCGTCCGCGCCAGTCGAGCCGCTCACGAGCGGCACGCCGTTTTTCGCAAGGATGTCCACGGCGACGCCGGCCAGCGGCTCACGCCCGCTCAGCGATTGGAGAAAAATGTCGCGCGAGTCATCGGCGTTTTCCTTCACGAGCAGGCCGATGTCGGTCACGAGGATGAAGCGCGTGGCGGAAATCTCGCGCAGGTATTTTTTCGTCGTCGGATTCCAGCCGCGTGCCTTGATGAAGAACAACCCCTGCATCGGACTGCCGCCGTCGTTGGCCGGGCGGAGATGGTTTGCAAAATCGAACGACGAGTAGTTCGACTGGAACTTGTTCGTGATGGCGATCGGCTGCTTCTCGGTCGCGATGCGCGCGATGTTGGTTTCGTCGAAGTGGTGGCACGCAAACTCCGGGTTTTGAAAATCGCCGCTGGTCTGGCTGACGAGGTGGTTGATCTGGTCGGCGGGCACGCGGGCGATTGTGTATTCGATCACCGGCACGCCGCGCGACCGGATCGAGAGCTTGCGCTCGCCGCTTAGAGCGAGCACGCCGCCCTCGCCCTGGATTTCGATTTCCCGCGGGAGGGCGGGCACGGGGACGATCGCGTCGTAGTCCTCACCGAGCGCAAAGTCGCCGGGCGCGCGCACGCCTTTGCGGATTTTGAAATAGAGGCTGCCGTTCTGTTCGACGTTGATCTTGAACGTGTGCTCCTTCGAGTTTTCCTGCTTCGACGGAACAAGCGTGAACTTCACCGGCTTCGCGGATTTCAAAACGCCGGCATCGACTTCGCGCGGGCTTCCCCACTTCTCTTCGTCGTTGTGGTCGTCGGCATCCGCGTCCTCGGTGTTGTCGTCGTCGGATTCCTCGCCGGCTTTTGGTTCGTCTCTCGAAGCAGGCTCCTCCGTCGAGGAACCGGGCTGCGCGTCCGTGTCGTCTTTCGCGGGTTTCTTTTTAGGAAGGAGATAAATTTCCAGCGCCTTCGCGATGTCCTCAGACTTCGCTCCGGCGGTTGTCTTGACGACGAGGATCTGCTCCGGCTCGCCGTTGCTCTTGCGCACGATCTCGCCTTCGACCGAGTCGATTTTGAAGAAACTGTAGATGTTTGGAATCCGGATTTTCTTTTGGATGTCCTCTTTCGTCGTGGCGCCGCCCTGTGAAGTCGCAACGCCTTTGCCGAGAGTGAAGCGCATGAAATCTTCACGCTCGGGCAGGGCGAGCGGCAGGCTGCGCACGTAGGCGATCCGGTGGTGCGGGCCGAAGCTGACGCTGAAGAGCGGCGCCTGCTTTTGTTTGAATACCTGCGAGCCGCCGAGCATCGCGAGCGACACGCGCTTTTCCAATTCTCCCTGCGCGACGCTGTGCGTGAATTCCAGCGTGGCGACAACCTGCTTCACCGCTGGGTCGTTCGGGTCCTGATAGAACTCGAGCTTTTTCAACGACGCGGAGAACTTCGGCGTTTCCACGTCGCAGACATGGCGGGTCAGCAGCACACGCGGCGCGAGGATGCTTTTGTCGATGGTGATGCGGTATTTCTTTTCGGCGGGCCAGTCTTGCGCCGGACGGAGTTCGAGACATCTGTCGCCGGTCCAGCGCCACGTGCCCTCGATTGCCGGCTCGACGCGCACGCCCGCGGAGAGCGGCTTGCCGATGAGGTCAAGGCGCGCTGCGGAATCGTCAAAGCGCACCAGGAGCGGGCGCGGTTTGAGTTCCTTTTCCAGTTTGGTGACCGGCGGTGGATCGACGGACACGGCGACCGTGCGCGGCTTGGGAAGCTTGCGGTAGTAGTCGTAGCCGAACCAGCCGCCGGCCGAAGCGAGCAGAGTCAGGACGGTAATCCAAACAACGGCCCGGCGGTGCTCGCGCAACCAGCCGGGCGGCTGCCAGGAGATGTTGCCGAAGATCAGAGTGAGGAGTCGCCGAAGTTTGCTCATAGGCAACATACGGTGCGGGGCAGGCGGATCTTTCAGCGAAGTTCAAAAAACTTCGCGACGCGGAAAAATTTCCGATATGAAGAGAGCGTGACCCGCAATGATTTCCTTGTGACAAGGCGCAGCCTGGTGGAGCGGCTGGGCGACTGGCGCGACCAGGCGAACTGGCGGGAGTTTTTCGACACTTACTGGAAGCTGATCTACGGCGTCGCGCGCAAGGCGGGGCTGACCGACTCCGAGGCGCAGGATGTCGTGCAGGAAACATTGATCACCGTCGCCAAGCGCATCGACGGGCTGAAGTACGATCCTGCGGTTGGCTCTTTCAAAGGCTGGCTGCTGAACATCACCCGCTGGCGGATCGCGGATCAGTTCCGCAAACGGGAACCGGGGGACGCGCCGAAGCGGCGGCGTTCCGACACGCGCCGGACGACCACGATCGAGCGCGCAGCCGATCCGGCCGGGTTCGATCTGGAATTAACCTGGGAGACGGAATGGCAGCAGAATCTTTTCTCGGCGGCGGTGGCGCGGGTGAAACGGAAGGTCGATGCGCGGCAGTATCAGATTTTCGATTGCTACGTGGTGAAGGAATGGCCTGCGCAGAAAGTAGCGAAGTCGCTGGGAGTGAACGTGGCGCAGGTTTATCTCGCGAAGCATCGCGTTTCGGCCCTTATGAAAAAGGAGCTAAAGAGTCTTGAAGCGAATGGGGTGTGACGAACTGACGAAACCCGAATGACAGAATGACGAAGGAAATCCGAAGCACGAATGACGAAACAGGTCGCTCCCGGCCATGGACGCGAATGATTCGGGCCTGGTCATTGGGTCATTCTTTCGTCATTCGTCATTCGGGTTTCGTCATTCCTTCGGAACAAACTGGATGAGAACCGTGGAACAGAAGCCGCACATTCCCGACCACGAAGTCCTGCGGGTCATCGGACGCGGAGCCTACGGAGAAATCTGGATGGCGCGCGGTCTCACCGGCGCGTTGCGCGCGGTGAAAGTGGTGTATCGCAGCACGTTCGAGAACGAGCGCACGTTCAACCGCGAGTTCGAGGGGATGTCCAGTTTCGAGCCGATTTCGCGGGCGCACGAGGGCTTTGTGGACATCCTGCACGTCGGCCGCACGGAAGCGTTTTTTTACTACATCATGGAACTGGGAGACGACCAGGCGGCGGGCCAGGAGATCGATCTGGAGCACTACGTTCCGAAGACGTTGAAGACGGAAATCGACCGGCGCCAGCGGCTGCCGGTGGAGGAATGTCTGCAACTCGCCCTCTCGCTCACGGACGCGCTGCGCGCCCTGCACGAGCATCGGCTGACGCACCGCGACATCAAACCGGCGAACATCATTTTCGTGAACGGCGTGCCGAAGCTTGCGGACATCGGACTCGTCGCGGCGAGCGGGCAGCGGTCGTTTGTCGGCACCGAAGGCTACGTTCCGCCCGAGGGGCCGGGCACGCCGCAGGCCGATCTCTACAGCCTCGGCAAGGTGCTTTACGAAATCAGCATGGGCAAGGACCGGCTCGATTTTCCCGAGGTCACGACAAGCCTCAACGAGCTGCCTGACAAGGCGCGCCTGCTTCAGTTCAACGAGGTGTTGTTGAAAGCGTGCGCGAACGATCCGGCCAAGCGCTACGAAAGCGCGCAGCAAATGCACGACGATTTGTCGGTGCTAAAAAATGGCGGGCGTCGAAAGCGGCGTGCGCTCTGGCCAGTCGCGCTCGGTGCTTTCGCGGTTGCGACCGGCGCGTTTTGTTATCTCCACTTCCACTCTGAAAAGCGGGACGCCCGGGTCACGGCGACAGTCAACACCGATCCTCCGGGAGCGATGGTTCTGCTCGGCGACATGATGAAGAAAAGCCCGGCGACCTTTGCCGAAATCGAGCCGGGCCGGTATTCGCTGCGCGTGATGCTGGCGGGGTTCGATCCGGTCGAGACGAAGGTGGAGATCGAAAAGCACGGTGAGCTTCCGCTTTTCAAGCTGCAACACAGCACGGGATCGCTGCAACTGACGACACAGCCGCCGGGCGCGGAGTTCGAGCTGCGCGACGGCGATCAGCTCGTGCGCAAGGGCGTCACGCCCGCGACGCTGAACGATGTCCCGACCGGATCGTATGAAGTGGTCGCGCGCCGGGGCGAATGGGAGTTGAAAGAGCGTGCGGAGATCAAGCGCAACGAAACTGTGGTGAAGCAGCTCGCTTTCGCAACGGGCGGCGTGACGGTGAACAGCGAGCCGGCTGGCGCGGACATTTTCGCGGATGGAAAACCGGTTGGAAAAACTCCGCTGCATCTCGACCTGGCGACGGGCACGCACGCGTTCGCCGCAAAGTTCGACGGCTGGCCGGAGGACCGCCAGACCACAACGGTCGAGCGCGACCGCGAGGCGGCGGTGAACTTCGATTTTGGCAACGGCTCTGTGAAGATCACGAGTGCACCCGGCGGAGCGACCGTCGTGCGCGACGGCACCGAGCTTGGCCAGACGCCTTTGCTGATCGAAGAAGTAAAGCCGGGCAATGTTGCCTACGAACTACGGCTGACCGGATACAAAGCCGCAACTGTCGGGGGAACGGTGACGCCAAAACGTCAGGCGTTTCTCGCCGCGCGGCTCGAACGCAAGCTCAGCCCCGATCCGAACCAGCCGTGGACGAACAGCCTCGGAATGAGATTCGTTCCGGTCGGGGGCGTCCGCTTTTGTGTGTGGGAAACGCGGGTGAAAGACTACGACGCCTTCTGCGCCGCGACGGGCCGCCAGCACGACACACCCGACTTCGAGCAGACGCCCGAGCATCCCGTGGTGAAGGTGAGCTGGAATGACGCGGAGGCTTTTTGCAAATGGCTCACGGAAAAAGAGCGGAGCGGCGGCATGCTCGAAGACGGCCAGTTTTACCGCCTGCCCACCGACATCGAATGGAGCAATGCCGTCGGCCTCCAGAACGAAGGCGGCAACACGCCGGAGGAGCGCGACGGAAAAGTGAAGGGCGAATTCCCGTGGGGAAAAGCGTGGCCGCCGCCCGGTGGCGCGGGCAATTACTCCGACGTTGCGGCGAAGCGTCAGCGCGAAAAGATCGACGGCTACTCCGACGGCTCTCCGCAGACCGCGCCGGTCGGCAGCTTCAAGCCGGACCGGAACGGAATCTTCGACATGGGCGGCAATGTCTGGGAATGGATCGAGGAAGACTACAAGAACAGCGGCAAGTTCAAGGACTGGGGCGTCCTGCGGGGCGGTTCGTGGGGAAACAGCCGGCGCGGCGAACTGGAGTCAAGCTACCGGAATGTGGTCGATCGCAACGACCGCGACGTCATCTACGGATTCCGCTGCGTGCTCGTTTCAGAGACCGCGAACTAGCTCCTCCCGGCGCGCCACTTTCTTTTGCCAACCAACCGCACCGCCGCTAGATTCGGCAGTCATGGAG
Source organism: uncultured Verrucomicrobiae bacterium (assembly GCA_963751395.1). GTDB lineage: Bacteria > Verrucomicrobiota > Verrucomicrobiia > Chthoniobacterales > Chthoniobacteraceae > CAVVUC01. The sequence continues at coordinate 760,267 of CAVVUC010000004.1, forward strand.
ACATTACAACTCCTCGCTGTCGCCCTCGGCCTTGCAAGTCTGGCCGGGCTGAATCTTTACCTCACCGTCTTCGTGACCGGCCTCTCGATCCAGCAGCATTGGATCGTGCTCGCGCCGCAATACCAGCAACTCGAAGTGCTGGCCCATCCGGCGGTCATCGTGATTTCCGGCGTGTTGTATTTCCTCCAGTTTTTCGCCGACAAAGTCCCGTGGGTCGATTCGCTCTGGGATTCAATTCACACCGTCATCCGTCCCATCGGCGGCGCGTTGCTGGCGGTTCGCGTGCTGGGTTCCACCAATCCGGTGTTCGACGTGGTCATCGCCCTGCTCGCGGGCAGCATCGCCCTGACGGTGCATGGCATGAAGGCGGGGACGCGACTCGTTGCAAACACATCGCCCGAACCGTTCTCGAACATCGCGTTGAGCCTGACCGAGGATGTCACCGTGCTTGGCGGACTTGCGCTGCTGCATTTCAACCCGATCCTGGCGCTCGTCGTGCTCGTGCTTTTCCTCGCGGCGATCGCCTATTTTGCGCCGAAGCTGGTGCGCGGAACGAAAGTGATCCTGTGGCTGGTTTGGAAAAAACTGAACGCGCCCGCCGCCGAGGAGGCCGCTCAGGAACTTCCGGACAAGCTGCCTGCCGACTTCGACATCCTTTTCAGCCGGCTCAATCTGCTCGGCGAAAAAGTCCTCTGGGCCGTGCCGTGCATCAGCGGCTCCTCGAAGCTGTTTCCGGCGAATCTTTTCGGCTACCTGATCGCCACCGCCGAGGAGCCGAAAAAACTCTGTTTCGTCGCCAGATTCGGTTGGTCGAAAGTCAGCGAAACGCTCGAACTCGAAAACTACAAGGTCTCGCGCGAACCAAGGTTTCTGAGCGAGAACCTCGTGCTCTACAGCCTGGAGAAAAAGCCGCGTTTCGTCTTTCTCTTCGACCGCTCGGTTGCCGCGCGGGTCAAGGCTGTCACCTCGTCGCTCGAACAGCGGTTGGGGGAGCGGGAGCCGGAACTGCTTGCCCGGACATAAGCCGCCCTGCGGTGGAATATGCGCCTTGAAGACGGGAGCTCACGATAACTCTGGTTCGTGATCTCATGTCCAGACTCTGCCTGGCGGCACGGGCACGTCCATAGCTGACTGGACTTGGAAACATAACGCCAGAATTCGCACGCTGCCTGACTCGCCGAAGTGTCTGAAAAATGCCCCGACTGGAATGGCAATTCACCACGGAGATTGCAAATGCGACCGTTACCATCAATAATTCCATTCAAGCCAACTTGAAATCTATCCCGCAAAAAACCTTCGCCGAATTCTTCGCCGGAATCGGCCTTATGCGCATCGGGCTTGAGCGTGCTGGCTGGAAAATCGCGTTCGCCAATGACATCGACGAGGACAAGTGGCGGATGTATCGGGATCACTTCGGCGAGACCGGCGAGTTTATTCGAGGCGATGTTCATCAACTCTCTGCCGCCGCTGTTCCCGAAGTCGGTCTGGCCACTGCATCTTTTCCATGCAACGATCTCTCGCTCGCCGGCGCACGCGCAGGGCTTGCTGGCGACCAATCCTCGGCATTCTGGGGATTTGTTGATGTTCTGACGAAGATGGGAGGCAGACGCCCGCCTATGGTCTTGCTCGAAAACGTAACCGGATTTTTGACCTCGCATGATGGAAATGATTTCCGTGATGCGCTCCTTGCGCTGAACCGCCTCGGTTATGCGGTGGATGCCTTCATCATTGATGCTTCCCGGTTTGTGCCACAAAGCAGACAGCGCCTTTTTGTTGTGGGCATAAAAACAGCGACCGTTTCCGCTATCAATGAGACTCCGAGTTTTTACGAAGGCGACTGTCGGCCGCCAGCGTTGGCGGATTTCATTCTCTGGAATCCTGAAATCAACTGGTGTATTCGAAACCTTCCGCGCCTCCCCATTTCCAAGACCAAACTTGCTGACATTCTTGAAGGCTTGTCGCCGAATTCACAAGCATGGTGGAGTCAGGAACGCTGTGACTACCTCTTGAATCAGATGAGTTCGAAGCACCGCGCCGTGGCAGAAGCGATGATCGCAGGCTCAAAAATAAGCTATGGGACAGTCTTTCGCCGCGTGCGGAATAGCAAATCCATGGCGGAATTGCGCACGGACGGCATTGCCGGGTGCCTGCGCACACCGCGCGGCGGAAGTGGTCGGCAAATCCTTTTCGCCGCAGGCAAAGGAAAGTTTTCCGTTCGGCTGTTAACCGCTCGCGAGTGCGCTCGGCTCATGGGGGCGGACGACTTCCGGTTGACTGTTCCGCTCAACCAAGCCCTGTTTGGGTTCGGTGATGCCGTATGCGTCCCGGTGATTGAGTGGATTGGAAAGCACTATCTTAACCCTGTGTGGAACGAGAATTTCGCCTTGCCGCAGCGAAGTGAAAGTCCAACGCAGACGACCAGCTACCGAAAGGCAGGTCGGCACCCAGTTAAACAGGCATGAGCGAAACCGCAAAGAGCCTGGCATCACTGTGCAAAAAGCATCCGAAATTTCTGCGTAAGGGTGGACTTTGTGTCGCCTTGGTACTCACACAGACAGCCAAGGAGAAAGGATTGCCGCTCTCTGCTGAATTATTGCGGACTGAGGAGGGCGGGCAGGTTGCGGGACTTGGCAAAGCTGCGGTTCAGAAAATTCTTGAAGCACACGATATTACAAAAGTGCTGGCCGAGGAGGGCGGCAGGACGAGCCGCGGCAGTCTTGGCCTGATGAAGGCATACGTCGAGACGCTGAATGACCTCAACGCGACGGGAGCCGTAGATTTGGAGGAAGCGTTCGGTTGGTGGATTGAAAAAGTGCGCGCACATTTCGCTTCTGAGGGGCCAAAGTTTAACTTCGACACGGGCAAATCCCTTCGGGCCAACATTGAGGATTTGCTTCAACAAGCACAGGAGGTTCAAGCGAACGCTGGTGGCACCAACTACGTTGGCGCCTTGCTTCAGCATCTCGTCGGCGCGAAGCTCGACTTGGTTCTTGGCGTTGGAAAACTCAAGCATCACGGCTTTTCCGTGGCCGACCATTCAACCGAGCGCAAAGGAGACTTTCAGGTTGAGGCGGTGGCTATCCATGTCACCACTCACCCCAGTGAGGCGCTGATTCGCAAGTGTGCGGACAACATTCGCGCAGGATTAAAGCCGCTCATCATAAGCGTCGGCGACGGCGTGGCGGGAGCTGGGTTTCTCCTGAAAAATTCTGAACTGGCTGACCGCGTGGACGTATTGGATGCCGGGCAATTCCTGACGGCGAATGTTTACGAGAGAAGCTTCTTCAGAGCAGCCGAGTGCAAAGTGACGCTTGGGAAGCTTTTGCAACGCTACAACGAGATCGTTGAAGCATGCGAAACTGACCCGACATTGCGCGTGAGGATGCCATGCGCCTAGCGGTGCTATGGCCGACATATTCTCATCGCGGAAACGCTCTGCAATCATGGCCTTGGTGCGGAGCGCTGGCAACGCAAGCACCGAACAGCGGCTTGTGTTTTTATTCCGTGCCCATCACATCACAGGTTGGCGTCGCGGTGTGAAATTGCCCGGTTCGCCGGATTTTGTTTGGCGACGCGAACGAGTCGCATTGTTTGCGGATGGCTGCTTTTGGCATGGTTGCCCTCGCCACGGCCGCATACCCAAATCCCGCATCGTTTATTGGGCGGAAAAACTGGCCCGTAATTCTGAACGGGATCGAAAGGTTGCTCGCGAACTTCGCACACGAGGCTGGACAGTGCTCCGGGTTTGGGAATGTGCTTTGAAACCGGACCGGCAGGCAGCCACTTTGCGGCGGCTTGTGAGGGCGCTTGAACGAAGGATCACGCCTCCGCATTCGTGATCGAATCCGTGATCACAATCGGCACGCCGGCCACTGAATCCGGCAGCGTGGGCACACCGGTCGCGCTGGTGACCTTGGTGCGGCTCTTGCGAAGCTGCTCCAGCGTGCGGCGGTTCATGAGGCAGACATCCGGGGCGACACCGACCGGGAACTTGCTCAGCGCCTCGAACGCGAGATCGTCGTTGAACGTGGTGCCGTTGGCCGTGCCGATGTTCTTCACACGGACGGCGGAATTCTTGTTCACGAACTGGAGCCCGATCCAGGTGGTCAGATCGCACACGCAGCCGGGGAACTTCTTCCCGTTGGCATCCGCCAGCGATTCGACGCGCCAGTCGGAGACCTGCATGCAATCTGTCGAGCAAGGCTTGCCGTCATGCGTAACTTCCTGATTTTCAATGGATGGGGGCTTGACTTCCACCCAACACCGCAAGGACACGACGCCCCGTTCACTCCTTGAACGCGCCCGGGCAAAGGTGCTGCAGTTCGCAGCCCGCGCAGTCGGGCTTGCGCGCGTAGCAGCGGCGGCGGCCGTGCCAGATGAGCCAGTGGCTGAAGTCGGTCCAGTGCTCGCGAGGAATGAGCTTCATCAAATCGGCTTCGATCTTCACGGGATCGGTGTGCCTGGTCAGCTTGAAGCGCTGCGACAAGCGCGCGACGTGGGTGTCCACGACGACGCCTTCATTTTTTCCGAAGGCATTTCCCAGAACGACGTTCGCCGTCTTGCGGCCGACTCCGTGGAGCGCGTGCAGCGCTTCCATCGTGTCGGGAACTTCGCCGCCGTGCAGCGCCACGATGCCGGCGCAAGCGGCGCGGATCGCCCTGGCTTTGTTGCGATAGAAGCCGGTGGACTGGACGGCTTTCTCGATCTCCTCTTGCGACGCTTCGGCGAAATCCTTAGCGGTCTTGTATCGCTTGAACAATGCCGGCGTGACCATGTTCACGCGCTTGTCCGTGCATTGCGCCGAAAGGATCGTCGCGATCAGCAACTGGAGCGGGTTCGCAAAATCCAGCTCGCAGTGCGCGTCGGGATAAACGCGCCGGAGCGCCTCCGCCAAAGCCGTCGCGCGTTCGGTTCGGTTCATGTGCAGCGCAACAAGAAGCGGCGGTTTGCAAGCGCCGGGGCGGTTTCAAATCGCCCTTCCCTGCTCATTTTCCGGGAGCGAGTTCCTGCAGGCGCGCCTGCGCCTTCGGTGCGGACGGCGCGTTCGGATATTTCTGGACGAGATCCTTGTAGCCTTTGATCGCCTTGGCCATCTGCTCGGACTTCTTCGGCTTCGAGGTCTCCGTCAAAGTGGCGGCCTGCTTTTCGAGCGCCTGCCCGCCTCTCCACAATCCCTCGGCGGCAGCGACTGGAACGCCTTCGTAAAAGGTCGAGATCTTCATGTAGTAATCGATCGCCGGCCCGGTCTGGTTCTTCTCCATTTGAATATCGCCGCCCAGCAGCATCGAGTTTGCGCGCAACTCCGCGGTCGCTGTCGGCGCGCGGATGATCTGCACAAGAAGCCCCGCAGCCTCGTCGTATTTCTTCTGCTGGTAAAGCGATTGGGCGATTCCGAAGTTCGCCTCGAGGATTTTCGGCGACCACGGGTAGAGCTTCTTGAGCGTGTCGAACTTCGCTCCCGCTTCAGCCACCTTGCCTTGTTTCTGCAAGGTCTTGCCGATGCCGTAGAGCGAGATCGCCTGCGCCTGCATTGTCTCCAGCGGAGCCTTGTCCGGTGCGGCTCCGGGCGGGTTCGGATATTTTTCCGCAAGCTGTTCGTAAACCTTCTGCGCCTCGTCGAGTTTGCCGCTCTCGATGAGCGCGCCGCCGTAGAGGTCGATGTCTGCCGGCGCGTATTTCAACTTCGCATCGTAGGCGGCGGTCATCTGCTCAAGCGCCTTTGCTTTGTCCTTCTCGAAAATGAGCGCGGCCAGCGTGAACAGGATCTTGCTCCTCGTTTCGGGTTTGTCCTCGAACTTTTTGGCAAAGTCCTGGAAATACTTTTCGACCTCGGGCTCGGTTTTCAGCCTCGCGGCGAGCAGAAGCTTTTGAATCTGGAGCATGTTCTGAAGCGCGAGCGCCACGGTGTTGCTGGCCGGATAGTTTTCAATGGCCTTCTCCGCCGCTTCGACCCCGTTCTTGACGCCTTTGTTCCACTCCTCCCGCTGCTGCGGGTTGAGCGCGATGTAGCGTCCCTGCGCCTGCGCGTAGCCGAGCCAGAGGGTGCTGACTTTCAGCAACGCGACGGCGGCCTGCGGGTTCTGTGGAAGCTTCTCGACCATCTCGTTGTAGGTCGCGATTGCTTCGAGCGTCTTGCCCGCGTTGATCAGGTTCTGGCCGATGGTGTCATACGCCGAGAATACAATCTCGCTGTCGGGATATTTCGCGATGAACTGTTTCATCGTCGCGATCATCTCATCGACCTTCGAGTCGGCCGCGTAGATCTGCGCCATCTGGAAATAAGCGAATGGCGCGGGCTGGCTCTTCGGGAACTGTTCCGCGAGTTCCTTGAGCGTCGCGAGCGCCCCCGGCTTGTCGCCTGCGTTCTGCTTCGCCTGCGCGAGCGCGAACATCGCCGCCGGTTTCAAGTCGCTCTTCGGAAACTTGGCGATGAAATCGGTGAGTTCCGGCAGCGCAGCCTTCGTGTCGCCTTTCTGCAGAAAGAGCTGCGCCACAAAATAACCCGACTGCTCGGCCTGCGGCGTGCCGGCGTATTTCTCGCGCGTCGTCTTGAACGCCTTGATTGCGTCGTCGGTTTTGCCCGTGTCCTTGTAAATGGTCGCGATGCCGAATTCCGCCGCGGCGGCGAGTTCCTGCCTGGGCTTTGTGGCGAGGAAATCGCGAAAGGTTTTCAACGCGTCATCGTATCGCTTGAGCATGATGAGCGCCGTCGCCTGCTGCGTCAGCGTCTCCGCCGTGAGCCTCCCGTTCTGATACTTTTCCGTTCCTTCCTTGAAATACTTCAGCGCCTTCTCGGGGTCGTTGACCTTCGGGTCGGGCGCGAGGAACATTCCTCCCAACACCAGCGGAAGGTTGTCAGCCATCGGATCGGCCTTGTGCTTCGAGAAAAATTCGTCGTAGCCCGCGACGGCTTTGTCCACGATGTTCTGTAGCGCGTAAGTCAGCGTTGTGTAATAGAGAATCTCCTTCTGCTGCTGTTCGTCGGCGAATTGCTTCGCGTGGTTCAGAACAACACGCGCTTCGTCGAATTTCTGCTGCATGAAATAGGAGCTGCCCACGCGAATCTGTGCCGAAATCGTCGTGTCGGCTTTTTCCTTGAGCGCCGCCAGCTTCACCTCCTCGTGCTCGAGCACGCGCTCGAGGCGCTTGAATTCCGCCGTGTTCCGATTTCTGAGCGCGTCGGTCTTGCGCAGCTTCACGTTTGCGACGCGCGCTTCCTGCGCCTTCACCATCAACTCCTTCGGTTCGACCGCCCGGCAGGCCTCGATTGCCTTCGCATACAACGCCTGTTTCTCGGATTGATCGCTGAGGTTCGCGCGGCTGATGAGGACTTCGCCGATTTGGAACTGGGCGTCGTTGGCAAGCGCGACGTCGGTCCGGCTTTTCACGATGCCGCCAAGCAGCTTCGCGGCTTCTTCGAGTTTCGCGAGGGCCTTCTCCTTCGGAAGCTCCCCGCCGCCCGCCTCCGCCGCCAGCGTGAACGCGAGCAGGTACTCGCTGTCCTGGATCGACTCGCTTTTGGGAAACTTCGCGATGTTCTCGCGCAGACCGGCTTCCGCCTTTTCATACTCCTTGGTCTGATAGAGCGCGACAGCCCGGGCGTAGATCATGTTTTCGAGACCATCGCTGTTTGGATATTTTTGAATGGTCGCGTCGAACTGTTTGATCGCGTCCTGGAAAGCCGCGAGCCGGTTTGGATCGTCCGTTTTCATCTGCATCGCCTTTGCCGAAAGAACCTGCGGCAGCAACCCGCTCCCAAGCTCCTGGACTTCGGGAGACGGTTGCGGCGCGGGTGCCGGCGCCGGGCTGGCGACTTTTTTCAGGTTCGCAATGCTCTTGTCGAGATCGCCAAGCAGGTAATAGATGTAGCCGAGACGGAACTGCGATTCAGGCGCGACGACTGTGTTCGAGTATTTATTGAGGACTTCCTCGTAAGCGTCCGCGGCTTCCTTGAGCCTCCCCTCGTTGAGCAGAGCGAGCGCGGCCGAGGCCATGACCTGGTCGGGAGAAGCAGGTGGAGCCTGTGCATAGGCGGGCGCAGCGGCGACTGCAACGAGCCAAAGAAAAATCAAACTGCGGAGAACGCGGAGGATCGGGAAGGATGTCTTCATAGGAACCGGGGAAACCTTACTAGAGCCGAGCGTTTGCTTGCCACTCGATTTTTGTAATTTTAATCATTGGGCATGAATCGCAGCCGCGTAACGCCGACCCAGCTTCTTCTCGCCCTCATCGCAGCGCTGCTGATCGCGCTTCTCGCCACGATGCTCGTTCACCGGAAAAATTCCGCACCGCCCGCCAACATCGAGGGTCTGAAAGATTCGCTCCGCAAAGCCGCCGAGGCGTCTCTTCCCGCGCCGACGGTCACGAACGATCAAATCGCGATCGCGGCGAAGGACGGGAATGCGGAGGCCATGGCGGAGTCGGTTGCGAAGCAATCGGAGGCCCTTGGCGGCACGGCCCTCAAGAGCCCCGGAGAGGACGGCAGCATCCGGCTTCTGGTCCGGATCTCCGGGTCGAACGCCGCACGGTTTCGGGAGATCGTCACCGGCAAACCGGCGCAGGCCGGAAACGCCGCGCCGGACGGGCGGCAGTTCATCGAGGTCATTATTTCAAAATGATCGCCCTCACGTTCGCACTGCCGCAGGAAAGCAAGGACTTCGTCGCCGCACTCGATCAAAGGGGGACGGAATCGACGGGCAGTCTGCCCGTCCTGCTCGGCAGCATGGCATCGCGCGAAATCGTGGTCGCGCACACAGGCGTCGGACCGGTGTCGGCGGCTCACCGGATCGGGCGACTGCTGTCACGCCATCGCCCGAAGACGCTTGTCTGCACAGGGTTTGCGGGCGCACTCTCGCCGGCGCTACGAATCGGCGACATCGTTGTGGCGGAGAATTTTTCCGGACCGGATCTGCTTGATAAAGCGGTTGCGTCCGGAAGCGGCAACGTCTTCCGTGGCGTGTTGACTTCACAGTTCCACACCGTCGAAACGCCGGAGGCGAAGCGCCTCCTGGCCAACGAAACCGGAGCGATCGCGGTGGACATGGAAACCCGGTCAGTCTTCGACGCCTGCATCCGCGCCGGCATTCCGATGCTCTCGATCCGCGCGATCAGCGACACCGCCACGCAGGCGCTGCCGGTGCCATTCGCAATCTGGTTCGACGCGGACAAGCAGCAGCCGCGCGTCCTGGCGCTCGTCCGGCATCTGATTTTCCATCCGGCGCTGATTCCCGATTTTTGCAAATTCGTAAGCGGCATCAACATTGCGCGGCGAAACCTCACGAGGCAGCTCATGCAGCTCGTCCCAAAGCTTTGAGGCCAGCCGTTGGAGCAGCGGACGACGATCATAAAACAGCATGGACTCCGAGTCGCTGAAAGGTTCATCGTGTGGCACCCCTATGAAACGTATTTTTTGCATGGCTGCCTTGATGGCGACGGTTGCGCAGGCGGCGGAGTTCCACCTCGCGCCGACCGGTGACGACGCCAACCCCGGCACGAAAGACAAACCGTTTGCCACGCTTGAACGGGCGCGCGACGCGGCCCGGCAGGCGAAAGGCTCGACGGTCACGCTTGCCGGGGGGACTTACCGGCTCTCCCAAACACTGGCGCTCGACGCACGCGACTCCGGAACGACTTACCGGGCTGTGAACGCGCGCGTGACCGGCGGCGTGGAAATTCCGGCTGGTGCCGTGAAGACGGTCACCGACCCGGCCATTCTGGAGCGGTTGCTGCCGGAGGTCCGCGGAAAAGTGTTGGAGGTTGATTTGCGGGCTTTGGGCATTGCCGATTTTGGCGAGATCGGGCCGCGCGGGTTCCGTCGGCCTTACGTGCCGGCACCGCTGGAGTTGTTCGTGGACGGCGAGCCGCTGAGTCTCGCGCGCTGGCCCAATCCCGGTCAACCGGCCGTGCCGATCGGCAAGGTGCTCGACAAAGGTGCCGTGACGCGCAACGGCGAAAAGCCGACACGCGGCGGGACGTTTGAGTTTGTCACCGATCGTCCGAGGCGTTGGACGAAGGCCGACGATGTCTGGATCACCGGCTTGTTCGAGAACGGCTACGCCGACAGCACGGTGAAAGTGAAGGCGTTCGATTTGGAAAAGAAAACGCTCACAACCGTGCAGCCGCACATGTACGGGTTCTCCTCCGGCAAGGCGTGGAACACCTGGGTCGCTTTGAATCTGCTCGAAGAAATCGACCTCCCCGGCGAGTTCATGGCCGACAAGAAAACCGGCAGGCTCTATTTCCTGCCGCCGGCCGGGAAGGACATCGCGAAAAGCCGGCTTGAGGTGACGGTGATGAAAGAGCCGCTCGTCGCCATCGAGGGCGCGACCGGCGTGGTGCTCGACGGCGTGAGCTTCGAGTGTTCGCGCGGGATGGGCGTTTACATCGAGCGCGGCGCGAACAACCGCATCCAGAACGCGACCCTTCGCAATCTCGGCATGGTGGCGGTGTGCATCGGCAAAGGCGTCGCGCCCGACCCGGAATACCGGCACTCTTTCACCGGCGGGCCCGTGTCGCGCGAGCTTGGATCGTGGCACGAGCACATTTACGACAACACGACATTCAATCGCGAGGCCGGCACCGGGCATGGCATCGTGAACTGCAAGATCAACAACATCGGCGCGGGCGCGATCTCGCTCGGCGGCGGCGACCGCGTGAAGCTGGAGGCGGCCGGCAACTTCGTCGAGAACTGCGACATCCATCATTTCAACCGCTGGGACCGCACCTACAAGGCCGCCGTGAACATCGACGGCGTTGGCAACATCATCCGGCACTGCGTGCTTCACGACTGCCCCGGCAGCGCGATTTACCTGCACGGCAACGATCACCTCATCGAGTTTAACGAGATCCACCACGCGATGATGGACGGGGACGACATGGGCGCGTTCTACATGGGGCGCGATCCGACGGAGCGCGGCAACGTCATCCGCTACAACCACTGGCACGACCTCGCGCCTTCCCACGGCACGCTCTGCCTCTATTTCGACGACTGTGGCGGCGATGGCACAAAGATTTACGGCAACGTGTTCCGCAAGGCTGGCAACGCGGCCACGGTATTGATCAACGGCGGCAGCGATTTCACGGTGACGAACAACATCTTCATTGATTGCAAGATGCCGGTCCGAATGGGCGGCGGCGTGGGCTGGCGCACGAAGGAGGGCCGGTTCGAGACGCGCATGAAAGCGGTCGGCTACGACCAGTCGCCGTGGCGCGAGCGGTATCCGGAGTTGCTCGATTACCTCGCTTCGCGCCCGCAGATGCCGCGCGGGAATTTGTTTGCGAAGAACCTGCTCGTGAACACCAAGCTCGTGGAGGTGAAGAGCGTGACGTTTGACAACAATCGCTCCGTCGCCACCGATCCTGGAATGAAGGACGTCGGCATCCCCGGCTTCGAGCCGATCCCGTTCGACAAGATCGGGCTGAAGAAGAACTGAGATGGATGCGGCGCCCGCAACCCGGACGAGCATCTGGAGTTCCGACCGGTTCAAGGTCGGCTCGCTGACTTATACGCGCACCGCGCTCATCACCGTGCTGTTCTGGATGCTGTGGGCCGATTTGTGCCTTCAGTTAATGGAGCAGCTCCCGAGCATCATCCCCCTGCAGTTGAAATGGATGGGTGCCAGCGACGCGATGATCGGGTTCATCAAGGACAGCCTGCAGGCGGTCCTCACGGTCTGCTTCGTGCCGGTTATCGGGATGCAGAGCGACCGTCATCGTGGGCCGATGGGCCGGCGGCGACCGTTCCTGCTTTGGTGTACATTGCCGGTGTGCGTTTTCCTGGTGCTGCTGGGATTCGTGGAGCCATTGGCGCGGGGGCTGCACGGTGTGCTCTCGCCTGTCATGGGAGGCTTGACCGTCGCGACCATCGGCATTGCCCTGATCGGGATCTTTGCCGGGGGATTCTTCTTCTTCAATAACTACATCATCCAAGTTTACCAATACCTCGTCGCCGACGTGGTGCCCAGGGAGGTGATGGGATCTTTTGTCGGCCTCTACCGGGCGGTCGGCGCGGTCGCCGCGTTCGTTTTCAACCGATGGATCTTCGGGCATATCGAAACCAACATCGCGGCGGTTTACATCGGTTGTTCGTTGCTTTATGCCGCCGCGTTTATGCTCCTGGTGTGGCGGGTCAGGGAGGGCGACTACCCGCCGCCGGACGCTTCGGTGGAACGCGTCGGCCCCGTGACGTTCGTGCGGCGTTACGCGCGGGAATGCTTCACGCACAGTTTCTATTTGAAGGTGTTCTCGATTGCTTTCTTCTACTGGGCGGCGTGGGTGCCGTTCACGACGTTCGTCGTGTTCTTCGCCACAAAGAATGCCCCCGGATATGCGGACTCGCTCGGCGTGAGCGTGGACGCGTTCGGGAAGATCAAGGGCTGGACCTTCCTCCCGCAGGTTCTCATTTTCGCCTGTTCCGGCCCGCTGATTGACCGCTTTCATCCCCTGCGCGTCCTGCTGGTCGGAATCGTTGGCGTCACGATCACGTTCATGGCCGGCTTCTTCGTCGTACACAGCCCGAATCAATTCCTGATTTGGTGGCTCGTGAATCAAGTGACTCTCGCGGTATTTCAACTGGCTTACCTCGCCATGTTTCCGGTGCTGTTCCCGCGCGAGAAGTACGGGCAGTATTTCTCTGCCAACCAGTTGTTCTTCAGTGTGGGGCTCGTATTCGCGCCGTTTCTGTGTGGCCGGCTCATGGACCTGCTCAAAGACTACCGGTATCTCTTTGTCTGGAGCGGGTCTTGCACCGCGCTGGCTGCGTATTTCGCGTTTGGCGTGTTCCGGCATTGGAAACGCCTGGGCGGCGACGTTGGATATGTTGCTCCCGTGTATTCCGACAACATCGCAGCCAGCCAGAAGAGACAGCCTTGAAACATGAATAGAGACACTTTCGCAGACATCGGCATGCGTTCGATCGCCGAGCGGCGCGGACTGCTCGAAGAAGTCCAGCCGCCAAAACTTCCGCGCAAGTTTCTGCCAGCGGAGAAGAGTAATCCGCGCGCGGCATTCAAGCCGGCTCCGAGAATGGACACGCCGGAGAAGCTTCAAGCCGAGCTGCTCCGGCAGCGCCGCCGTTATGCGCCGTTCTTGAAAGATCTCGCGCCGAAGCTGGAGCGGATGCGCATCGCGCAACGGCTCGAGGATTTCCAGTGGCGGCTCGAAACCGACGCCGACCGCGCGGATTTTCGGCATCTGCTCGACGGCGCAGGCGAATGGACGGCGATCAAAGTGCCGCACTTCGGCGGGCCGATCGGGCGGGCGGTGGCGTATTACCGGACGACGTTCAACGTCACGCGTGAGATGCTCGACAAAGGGCGCGCTATTCGTCCGGTTCGGCGCGGTGGATTACAAGGCGCACGTATTCGTCAACGGCCACTACGTCGGCTCGCACGAAGGGTTCTTTGCGCCCTTCGAGTTCGAGTGCGCCGCCTCCGTGCGCGAAGGCGGGAACGTCTTGCTCGTGAAGGTTGAGAACGACGCGATCTTCATGGGCAACCACAGTTGGGGACAGGCGGAGGAAGGCGACAAACTTTACGCCGCAACCAACCTCGGCTGGGACGATCCCGAACCTGGGCTGGTGGCATTGCCCGCCAGGGTTTGGCATTTACCAGGACGTGTGCGTCGAGGCCCGCGCGCCGATGCACATCGCCGACCTCTGGGTGCGGCCGCTTCCGGACGAGGAGCGGGCCGAGGCGTGGGTCGAGGTCTGGAACAAAGACCGAAAGAACATGCCGGCTTCGGTCGAGATTTCGGTGTTCGGACAGAATTTCCGTCAGACGATTATTCGGCGACTGCAGCACACGCCGGGCACGCGGATCATTCCCGGCGTCGGCGACCTCCAGAAGCCGACCGACAACCAGGACGTGACGCTCACGATGGGCGCCGGCGCGAATCTCGTCAAAGTGCCGCTCGCCATCCCGAAGCCGCGCCGGTGGGACTTGGAAACGCCGTGGCTGTATCAGCTCCAGGTCAGCCTGCTCGACGGCAACGGCGACGTCATGGATACCGCGAAACGCCAGTTCGGCATGCGCACGTTCCGGCAGGATGCGAAGAGCGTGCCGCGCGGCCGGATGTTTCTCAACGACCGCGAAATCAAACTGCGCGGCGCGAACACGATGGGTTTCGAGCAACAGGACGTGTTCAAGAAGGATTTCCGGCAACTTGAAGACGACATTCTGCTGGCCAAAATCTGCAACATGAATTTCCTGCGCCTCACGCAGCGGCCCGTGCAGCCGGAGGTGTATGAGGTATTGCGACCGGCTCGGTCTGATGACGCAGACCGACCTGCCGTTGTTCGGCTGCCTGCGCTACAACAAATTCGCCGAGGCCATTCGTCAGGCCGAAGAAATGGAGCGGCTCATCCGCGGTCACGCCTGCAACGTGATGATCAGCTACATCAACGAGCCGTTTCCCAACGCCAACGGCAAACCTCACCGGCACCTGACCCGGCCCGACCAGCAGGCGTTCTTCGAGGCCGCCGATCGCGCCGTGCATGTGCTCAATCCCGACCGCGTCATCAAACACGTGGACGGCGATTACGATCCGCCGAGCGACACGTTGCCGGACAATCACTGCTACTGCGGCTGGTATAACGGCCACGGCCTCGAACTCGGCAAGCTGCACCGGGGTTACTGGGTGCCGGTCAGGCCCGACTGGCTTTACGCCTGCGGCGAGTTTGGCGCGGAGGGGCTGGACCCCGCCGATCTCATGCGCCGCCGGTATCCTAAGAAATGGCTGCCGGGTGCTGATGAATCCAAGTGGTCGCCCGACGTCATCCAGGGCGCGCAGACTGGAAAGTTCCACTACATGTGGTTCGACACCCAGCACACGCTTGAAGACTGGGTGCGCGCCAGCCAGCGACATCAAGCGTGGGCGACGCGCCTGTTTGCCGAGCGGTTCCGCCGCGACAACCGGATGGTCAGCTTCGCGATTCATCTGTTCATCGACGCCTTCCCGGCAAGCTGGATGAAGACGCATCATGGACTGCGAACGCCGCCCCAAGCCCGCTTACTTCGCCTACCGCGACGCGCTCGAACCGCTGACCGTCAGCATCCGCACCGATCGCTGGAAATTCTTCTCCGGCGAACCGATGCCGTTCGAGTTCTGGGTTTGCAACGACACGGCCGGCAAGCCGAAGAACCTCCGGCTGCGTTGGCAGATCGAGCAGGACGGCCGCGTTATCTTCGCGCAGCAGACTCCGGCTAAAGTGGAAGCGATGCGCGCGACGTTCCAAGGGTTTTTCGCGCCGCGCGCGCCGAAGGTCCAGGAGCGCACAAAGTTCACGTTACGGCTCGCGCTCGGCGACACTCGATACCGCCATCGAATACGAAGTCTTCCCGACGCTGCCTTCGTTGAAAGACATACAGGCAGGCACCATCGGCACCGGAGAACTTTTGCGCGAGTTGAGCGTAAAACCGACGACCGGCAAGCCGACAACGATCCTCGTGGACGACTTCGCCGCCTACCAGCGCCGCCGCGATGCAATCGACCGCGCCGTGGCTGCCGGCACACGCGTCGTGTTTCTCGAACTGCCGGTCGGCGAATACGAAATCGGCGGCTCGAAGGTGCGCGTTGTCGATTGCGTGATGCGTCCCCGCGAGTTCGTCTCGCGTGCGACCGGGCATCCGATGGTTGAAGGCTTCGATCCCGAAGACTTCAAGTGTTGGTATGACCCACAGGCCGGTTACTTCCGTCCGTTGCTCGCCTCGATGTTCGAAGCCGATGGCTGGCAGCCCATCCTGACCAACGGCAACGGCGTCTGGGGCGGCAGCGCGTGGAAGCAGATGCTCGCCGCCGCCAGGAAGCCCGCCGGCAAGGGTTCTTACATCATCTGCCAGGTTGCGCTCACCGGCCGCACCCGGCACAATCCCACTGCGGCGATCTTCGCGAGACGACTTATTCGAGCGAACGAATGAACTTAACTCAACAAACGAACCATGAAATACGTCCCCATCTTCCACGCCAACCTTAACTACGCCCGCGCCTCGAAGCACGTTCTCCAGCCCGCCGAGTACCGGGTCCGCGCCAACGCGATGGTCGCCGCCCGCCGCCTGGTCGGCGGTGTCGAGATCGAAGTCGCCCACGACATGAACGTCGGCAAAACGAAATGACCACGCCTGTCACCGCCCTTGCCTACAGCTTTCCGGACGGCGAGGCGATGCCGTGTGCGTTGACGGTCGCCGATGGATGCGCGACGGCCCGTGTGGAGAACCCCACCGGCCGCGATTGCCGGGTGGTGGTCGAGTTTTCGTGCGTCGTGCAAGCCAGGCGCGCGGTGTTGCCGTTGACGATGAACGGCCTGTTTCACCACGACTCGCTGACCAGCGTGTCCGAGAGGGAACAGTTGGCCGAAGCAGACCAGCCGATGCGCGAGCTGGTCGCGCATTACCTCGAACCGGCAGGGAGCCACCCCGATGAGCAACGCACCGCGGCGCCGTTGCTGATCCCGCTGGTCGAATCGCTGCCGGACCGGCATGCGTTCTTTGCCAGCGCGGAACGCCCGTGGCGCATTGCCAGTCAACGCACCGCCGATGGTCGCTGGCGGTGGTCGCTGCAAACCATCGCAACGATCGCAGCCGGACAGTCGTGGGAGGAACGGTGCTGGTTGCTGGCGATTGGAGGCGCGCCTGGCGAGGCGTGGCGCGCATTTCACCGGCTCGCGATGCCGTCACAACCGGCGGTGCCGGGCTGGCTCCGCGAAGTGCGCGCGCATTATTTCGATTTTCTCTCCGCCGGCGCGGACGGACGGCGCGGAGGCGGTTTCGACGAGAGTGCGCGATGTTTCCGGGAATTCCGCGTCGGGCTGGCCACGCAACACGGCTACTATCCGTTCTGGGGTGACTACATCCAGCCGGGTCGCACCGGATGGAGCGCGATGTGCAGCGATGCCAGGGGACCCGCCACGATGAGCCTCGACCGCATCCGCCAGCGCATCGCCGCCGCCCGCCATGCCGGTGCGCGCGCCGGAATCTACATGCACCTCGTCGGATTCGACGGCGCCTCGCCTTTGGACGCCGAACTGCGGGACGCGGCGCGCGTCGGGGCCGATGGGATGCCGGAGAAGTTTGGCTGGTCGGGGCCGGATGTGATCGGGCCGGTGCGCTTCATGTCGTTGAACGCGCCGGCGTGGCGCAAGCACTTGTTGCAGCAGGCGGCGTGGATCATGGAACTGCTCGATCCCGACGCGATCGTGGTGGACGAGACGTTCAGCGGGGTCGGCTACGATCATCATCCCGACCGGAGCGGCCCGACTGGGCTGGCGGCGATTCAGTGGATGAAAGATTTGCGGGCGCTGGTGCATTCGTACGGAGCGGAAAAGGCGGTGCTGAGTTCGGATTGCACGCTCGGATCGCTCGGCTTGTGGGCGGACGGCGAGGCCGGCGATCATGCTTATGCGGACTTGCTGGGCCATCCGCTCTACCGGCAGGAGCCGGTGCGCTATTTGTCGGTGTTGAATGGAAAACCGTGGCTGCCGTGCGCATGGAACGCGTGGCGGTTCTGGCGCGAACAGGTGGATCTCGCACGCCGATGCGGTGCCGCCGTCGGCGTTTCGGACGGCTGGCTTGAATTTACCGGCCTTGCGCGTCTGGCGCCGGCACAGCGCCAACAAATGTTGGAGGATCTTTTATGACAACACGCGAGAATCTGATCACAGTCCTGGACGGCGGCACGTCGGCTCGTCGCCGAAACCTTTGGCATGGCGCTTCGCGCGGCGGTTTGGGCCGGCGGCTGGAAGCGCGCCGCTCCTTGAACGCGCCAGTCGCAGACGGCACCACTTTCAATCACACCCTGGAGAAACAGACATGAATCAAGAACAAATACGACGAGCAGGCCTTCTGTGCGGCCTGATCTTTTTTGCAGTGGCCGGCCAGCCAGCGTTCGGCGCTGCTGAACCTGGTGGCGATGCCGAGGTGGCTCTGCGCGGCGAGGGCTTTGCATTTCACGGAAGCAAGCCGGGCGTGCTGATCCTCGACGGCACAAACGAGCCGCCGTTCACGCTGGCTCCGCAAGGCGAGGCTGTCGTGACGAACTCCAAGCGCGAAACGCCCGGCGGCCCGGCAGCGGCGCGCACTTTCTCTTGGAGCGATCCGCGCGGATTCAAGTTTTCATGGACGCTGAGCCGGCTGGAAAAATCGCCGGGCGTCACGGTGCAGATGACGTTTGAGAACCGGTCGTCAAAGCCGGTGCGTTTGCGGGAGTTTGGATTGCTGCAATCCAGCCCCGACCAGTTCACCGTCACCGGCGAACCGAAGGATTGGTGGCTGTCCACGCTGGATTCGCACGACTCCTCGGTCGGCGGGTTCAATCCATCCGGCGACCTGGCGACGGAGACCGAACGCAAGTTTCTGGACATATTGACGCTCTACACCGGGAGCGGCGACAAGGGCCTGCTGATGGGCGCCGTCGGCCCGGCCGTGTCGGACGTTCGCTTTCACTGCAACGTGACGAAGACCGGTGTCGGGCTGCGGATCGCGAGCGAGATGAACGACGTGATTGTCGATCCCGGCGAGACGCGCTGCTCGGAGGAGGTTCTGCTGCTGGCGGAGAAGTTCGATACGGCGGCTCCGGCGTTGTTCCGCTGGCTGGCGGCAACACATGGCAGCCGCACCACGCGGGGTCCGATCGCTGGCTGGTGCAGTTGGTATGGAAGGGGCAAAAGGATCGACGCGCAATTCATCGGCGACATCTGCGCCAAAGTGCAGGCCGAACGCGACCGGCTGCCGTTGCAGGTGATCCAGATCGACGACGGCTGGCAGAAGGCGTATGGCGATTGGGAAGTGGACCGCGCCAAGTTCCCCGACGGCATGAAGGCCGTCGCCGAGCAGATCCGCGCGGCGGGCGCCATTCCCGGCGTCTGGTTATGCCCGGTCCGCACTTCCAAGGAAGGCCAGCATCCCGACGGAACCGACAACGAATATCAGGACGGCAGCAACCCTGCCGTCCGCGAGTTCATCCGCAAAATGCTCACCGACCGCGTCGCGGAAGGTTACCGCTACTTCAAGCTCGATTTCCTCTGGGTTCGTAATCTGCCCACGCGCTACGACCAGAAGAAGACGCGCCTGGAAATCAGCAGGGACATCAACAAGCTCTACCGGGAATCGATCGGCGAGGATGCCTACCTTCTCTCGTGCGTCGGCGGATTGAATCGCAGTTGTTTCGGCTATGCAGACGGGGCGCGGATCGGCACCGACACTTCGGGCTCGCTGAAACAGCTTTACGTGGGTGTCTGCCTCGCCGACTGCATCAACGCTGTCGGCTCCACGGCATGGGCCAATGGAATCCTGTTCGCGAACGACCCCGACGTCACCTACCTGAGTCTCGCGAACAAAGGCCTGCTCCACACGTGGCACTCCTACGTCGGCCTCCTGGGCGGTCTCATGCTGACATCGGAGCCGCTGCATCAACTCGATCCGGCGGCACTCCGCAACCTCGAAATCCTGATACCGCCGGCTCCCGACAAAGGGCGCGCATTCGACGGCCAGACGGACCCGTGGCATCGCCGGTTCGGATTCGTCGCGCAACGGCCGTGGGGAAACTTTGCCTCGATCCTCCTCTGGAATCCCGACGACAAACCTGCCGATGTCTCGCTGGCGGGCGTGCCGGTGGAATCGCTCGGGAAGCAGTTCCACGTCTGGTCGTTTTGGGATGAAAAATATCTCGGTCTCGCCGACGCGGGTTTCGTTGCAAAAGCTCTGCCGCCACACGGTCCGGCCCTGCTGCGATTGACAGCGGCCAACGACAGGCAACCCGTGCTCGTCGGCTCGACGCTCCACATCGCGATGGGGTCCGCCGAATTGAAGGATGTGAAAACCACCGCCACCGGCCTGACCATTTCGCTCACCGATGCCGGGGCCCGCGAGGGCAGGTTGGTCTTGTTCAGTCATGAACCGCTGCGGCTGGATAAAGCAGAAGGCTGCGAAGCGGCGTTGAACCCGGCCGGCGAAAACCTGTGGAGCGTGACAATCAGCAAGCGTGAGCGCAATGTGCCAAACGTGATTCGCATTTCCTGCAAACCCTCGGAGGAGAAAAAATAAGCCTCGCGGCCTTGCGCACAATCAATAGAAAGGAGAAACCCTCAAGATGCGTCCCGACCAATGGCAACAATTCAAGGCGGCGGCCAAACGCCAGCCCGGCGCGGGAATTCCGCTGGCGCTCATAGTGGACAGCCCGTGGATTCCGGGCCACCTCGGCATTTCTCACGCCGACTACTACTTTGATCCGCATGTGTGGTTTGACGCCCACCGCAGTGTCATCGAGGAATTCCCCGAGGCAATCTGTTTTCCCTCATGGTGGGCCGAGGTCGGCATGGCGGCGGAACCCTCGGCGCTTGGCGTGCGCGTGCGCTTCTGGCCGCACCAGACCCCCAGCGAGGAACGCGTGCCGTTCCACCTCGAAGACCTCGATCAGCTCACTCCGCCCGATCCGACAAGCGACGGCTTCTGCCCGCTGATCCTGCACCGCTACGCGACGATGAAGCAGCGGGTCTTCGATGCCGGTTACACCATGCCGGTCGTCGCCGCACGCGGTCCCCTCTGTACCGCCTCGTTCTTTCGCGGTGTGACGCAGTTCATGATGGACCTCATGGACGAACCCGAACGCGCGCTCAAACTCATCGACCTTTGCACCACCCTCACCATCGACTGGCTCAAGGCACAGGCCGCCGCGATCGGGCCCTGCGTCGAGGGGTTTCTCGTGCTGGACGACATCGTGGGCATGATCGGCCCGGATGATTACGAACAGTTCGCCCACCCGTTTCTCAAGCGCATCTGCGCCGCGTTCCCGCAGGACTGGGTGAAGGTCTATCACAACGACGCCGGCGTGAGTGCCTGCCTCGAACGCCTGCCCGACACCGGCTTCGACGTGCTCAACTGGGGCAGGCAAACCGACGTCGCCGACGCATGCGCGCGACTCAAGGGACGCATGACCCTGATGGGAAATGTCCCGCCGCTGGACATCGGCGTGCGCGGAACCCCCGAACAAGTCGAACAAGCCGCCTTGGAAGTCCTGCGAAAGGCGGGCGGACATCCGCTGATCCTTTCCGTCGGCGGCGGAGTCAGCCCCGGCATGCCCGCCGCCAACATCCGCGCCATGGCCCGCGCGCTTGCGGCCTTTGGCGATAGAGAAACTCTTTGACCATTTCCAACTGCATCGTCACGGCTTGGTGCGGGTTATTTGATTGACCCTGCAGCCCTCCTCTGCTGAACCTCTGGAGGCAGTTTAATCAATAACCAAAACAAACAACACTATGAAACTACATGTTCCCACCCTCACACTCATCGCAGCCATCGCCCTTGGAAGCCCTCTCACGGGAATGGCAGCAAAGAAAAAGGCGGATGCGAGCGCAAGCCCATCGCCAGCCGCCACAGCAACACCGGCAGCCACGACTGCTCCGGAAGAGAAGGAAGCAAAAGCTGACCGTGGTTACCGCTATAAAGGCACGATCCTGGAAGTCGATGGCGCGGCCAAGACCTTTTCCATCAAAGGCAAGAAAGAGACTCGGGTTTTCAAAGTCACGGACAAAACCAAGCTCACCAAAGAAGCCGATGCACCTGCCACTTGGGATGACATCAAGGCAGGGGAGCAAGTTCGCGTCTCCGGCAAGAAAACCGGCGAAGGCACTTATGAGGCGACCTCGGTGAAGTTGGGGGCTAAAGAGCCAGCGGAATCCAAGACGAAGTAACCAGCACCACATTCTCCCCAAAGAGCTACTCCCGATGCACAACCTGGGAGTAGCTCTTTTTTTCGGGCCAGAGACATTCCTCCAAGCCTTTGGACTTTCGTTCACGGCGAAGAAGTGAACGGCATTTTCTTGAAGAATTAGTTCGCCTCACCCGGCGGAAGTCGTTACAGCCCATTCCCGAATCAGGCAGTTTCCAATACCAACCAAACCTCCACGTAACAAAGCAACCCGCTCCAACACAACCATGAGTCCATCCGTTCCTTTTACTCGCGCATTGTTGCGATGTGTCATGCAGTTCGCGGCGTCCACTGCGCTCCTCGCATTCCTCTCCGGCTGTGAGGAAAAACAAACCGCCGCCCCCGCAGGTCCGCCAGAGGTTCTGGTCACCGCTGTCGCGCAGCAGGACGTGCCGATCTACCGCGAATGGCTCGGAACACTCGACGGCTCGAGCAACGCGGACATCCGGGCGCGGGTGCAGGGCTACTTGATGAAGCAGAACTACCAGGAGGGTGCCCTGGTAAAAACAGGCGACCTTTTGTTTGAGATCGATGCACGTCCGTTCGAGGCCTCTCTGGCCCAGGCCAAAGCCGATCTGGCAACATCCGAGGCGCGCCAGGGCAAGACGGAGAACGACGAAAAGCGGCAGGCGCAGCTCTTTGCGCAGAAGGCATCGAGCGAGCAGGACCGCGACAACGCCGTGCAGTCCAACGCCGCCGCAAAAGCCTCTGTCGAAGCTGCGAAAGCCGCCGTGCAGCAGGCGGAAATCAATCTCGCGTTCACCAGGGTTACGGCGCCCATCGATGGCATCGCGGGCATCGCGATTCCCGGCATCGGCGATCTGGTGGGGCCGAGTTCGGGGGTTCTCACGACGATTTCCACCGTCGATCCCATCAAGGCAAGGTTCCCGATCAGCGAGCAGGAATATCTTGGCGGTGCAAAGGCTCTCACAGCCGTGATGGAGAAACCATTTGCGGAGCGCAGAGCCAATGGAGAGCTGATCCTCGCCGATGGAAGCGTTTTCCCAGAGAAGGGAAAATTTCTGAGCGTTGACCGTCAGGTGCAGGTGCAGACCGGCACGATCCTGATTGAAATTCTGTTCCCGAATCCGGGCAATGTCTTGCGCCCCGGGCAATACGCCAGGGTGCGCACAATCATAGAGACGCAAACCGGTGCCTTGGTGGTGCCCCAACGGGCCGTGAATGAATTGCAGGGCAGTTATTCCGTCGGGGTCGTCGGAACGGACGGCAAAGTCGAGATTCGTCCCGTGAAGGTGGGTCCGCGCATCGCCAGCAGCTGGGTGATTTCCTCCGGGCTCAACCCGGGCGAAAAGGTAATCGTCGAGGGCATCCAAAAAGTAAAAGGCGGCTCGCCGGTCAACGCGAAGCCGTGGACGCCGCCATCTGAGAAAGCCGCTGCGCCCGCCGCCGAAGCGAAACCCGAGGCGAAACACTAGCTCCGGTAACGCACCATGGCCAAGTTCTTCATCAACCGCCCAATCGTCGCGATGGTCATCTCGATCATCATGACGATCGTGGGCATCGCCGCCTACCTCAGCCTGCCGGTCGCGCAGTTCCCGGACATCGTCCCGCCGGAAATCCAGGTGAAGACGACCTACACCGGCGCCGACGCGCTGACCGTCGAGCAATCCGTCGCCACGCCCATCGAGCAGCAGATGAGCGGCGTGGACAACATGAACTACATGCAGTCCGTCAACGGCAACGACGGCACGCTCAAGCTCACCGTCAACTTCGAGGTCGGCACCGACGTGAACACCGACCAGATCCTCTCGCAGATGCGGAGCAATCAGGCGTCCTCGCAGCTTCCTTCGGACGTGAACAAGTTTGGCGTGACGGTGCAGAAATCGACCTCGTCGCCGCTGATCATGTTTGCGCTGTTTTCGCCCAAAGGCACCTACGACAACGTCTTCCTGGCGAACTACGCGAACATCAATCTGAACGACGAGTTCACCCGCGTGAAGGGCATCGCCAGCGTCACGGTCTTCGGCGCCGGGCAGTATGCGATGCGCATCTGGGTGAAGCCCGACCAGCTCGCGAAGCTCGGAATTACGATCCCGGAAATCATCGATGCCGTGCAGAAGCAAAACGCGGTGAATCCCGCCGGCACGATCGGCGGCGAGCCGGTGCCGAAGGGGCAGGAGTTCACGTATGCCGTGCGCGCGCAGGGTCGCCTGCAAACGGCGGAGGAGTTCGGCGAGATCGTCGTCCGCGCAAATCGCCGACGGCTCCATGCTGCGCGTGAAGGACGTGGGCCGCATCGAACTGGGCGCGCAGAACTACGCGCTCAGCGGCCGGCTCAACGGCAAGCCCGCGGCGCTGATTGCGCTTTACCAGCTTCCAGGTTCCAACGCCATCGCCGCTGCCGAGGGCGCGAAGAAGATGATGAAGAAGCTGTCGGAGAAATTCCCGGCGGACCTCGCGTATGTCGTCTGCCTCGATACGACGCTCGCGGTGACCGAGGGCATGGCGGAGATCATCAAGACCCTCGAGGAGGCGCTGGTGCTCGTCATCCTCGTGGTCTTCATCTTCCTCCAGGGCTGGCGCGCGACGCTCATCCCGCTGCTCGCCGTGCCCGTGTCGCTCGTCGGCACGTTCGCGCTGTTCCCGCTGTTCGGGTTCACCGTGAACACGCTCTCGCTCTTCGGCCTCGTGCTCGCCATCGGCCTCGTGGTCGATGACGCCATCGTCGTCGTCGAAGCCGTCGAGCATCACATCGAGCACGGGCTGTCGCCGAAGGAGGCGACCTTCAAGGCGATGCAGGAAGTGAGCGGGCCGGTCATCGCCATCGCGCTGATCCTCGCGGCGGTCTTCGTGCCGACGGCGTTCATCCCCGGCATCACCGGGCGGTTGTATCAGCAGTTCGCGGTGACGATCGCCGTCTCGGTCATCATCTCCGCGTTCAACGCGCTCACGCTTTCGCCGGCGCTCTCCGCGCTGCTGCTGAGACCGAAGAAGAAAGGCGGGGGACCGCTGCAGAAGTTCTTCGACTGGTTCAACCGCGCCTTCGGTGCGGCGACCAATGGCTACGTCGGCGTGTGCCGCTTCCTTATCCATAAATCGCTCGTCGCCGTCATCCTGCTCGTCGGCTTCACCTTCCTCACCGGAATGCTCGGCAAGCGCATCCCGGGCAGCTTCCTGCCGGAGGAAGATCAGGGTTACTTCTTCGCCCAGGTCATCCTGCCTGACGCCGCCTCCTTCCAGCGCACGGACGAGGCGATGAAACAGTGCGAGCGAGATTCTGCAGGCCACACCCGGCGTCGAGTATGTCAGCACGGTCACCGGCTACAACATCCTCACCGGGGTGAACACGAGCTACAGCGGCATGTTCTTCATCTCGTTGAAAGAATGGGGCGATCGCAAGGCCCCGGAGGAGCAATACAACGCCATCCTCAAGCACGTGAACGGCGCCCTCAGGCAGGTGCCCGGCGCGGCCGCATTCGCTTTTTCGCCGCCCGCCATTCCAGGCATCGGCGCCAGCGGCGGCGTGACGTTCCTGCTGCAGGATCGTTCCGGCAAGGATGTCGCTTTCCTCGCCGAAAACGTCGTGAAGTTCGTCGCAGCCGCGCGTGAAAAGAAGGAACTGGCGGCAGTGACGCCGATGTTTTCGCCCGCCGTCCCGCAGATTTTCCTGAATGTGGACCGCGACAAGGTGCTCAAGCAGAACATCGATCTGAGCGCCGTTTACCAGACGCTCCAGACCTACATGGGGAGTTACTTCGTGAACTACTTCAACCGCTTCGGCCGCCAGTGGCAGGTCTTCGTGCAGGCGGAGGGCGACTACCGCACCAACATCGAGCAGATCGGACAGTTCTTCGTGAAAAACAAGGACGGCGAGATGGTGCCGCTGAGCGCCATCACCAACTCGAAAGCCATCAGCGGCCCCGAATTCACGATGCGCTACAACCTCTACCGCTCGGCGCAGATCAACGCCACAGCCGCGCCCGGCTACTCATCGGGGCAGGCGATGAAGGCGATGGAGGCGGCCTTCAAGGAATCCATGCCGAATGAGATGGGCTTTGCCTATTCCGGCATGAGCTTTCAGGAAAAACAGGCCAGCGAAGGCATCTCGCCGATGGTCATCTTCGGCATCTCGCTGCTCTTCGTCTTCCTCATCCTCGCCGCGCAGTACGAGAGCTGGACGCTGCCCTTCAGCGTGCTCCTCGGCACGCCCATCGCCGTGTTCGGCGCGTTCGCCGCGCTGATGGTCGGCAAGTACGAAAACAACATCTACGCGCAGATCGGGCTCGTGATGCTCATCGGTCTCGCGGCCAAGAACGCCATCCTCATCGTCGAGTTTGCCAAGATGAAAGTGGAGGAGGGCCTCCCGCTCATTGATGCCGCGCTCGAAGGCGCCAAACTCCGCCTGCGCCCGATTTTGATGACGAGCTTCGCGTTCATCCTCGGGTGCGTGCCGCTTGCCAAGGCCAGCGGCGCCGGCGCGCTCTCGCGCCAGGTCATGGGCTTCACGGTCATCGGCGGAATGCTCGCCGCCAGCTTCATCGCCATCTTTCTCATCCCGGTGCTTTTCTATCTCGTCGAAAAAATCGGCGGCAAAAAGCACGCGCCGGCCCCGGCGCCCGCGGGACCGTTGCCGCCCGCTCCCGCACACTAACTCAACAAAATCAAACAATGAAACTCCCCCACTGCTTCACCGCACTCGTGCTCGGCACGATGCTCGCCGCGACTTCAGCTTTCGCCGAAGAATTTTCGGCAAACCAGGAACTCAAGGAACTGAACGACCCGACGATTATTCAAACGCGCGTCTGGCTTGAATACGAATGGAACCAGTTCGAACACCAGGTCGGCACCGGCAAGCTCACGCTTGGGGGCGTTTACGCATGGCGGGCAGCCGAGAACACGGAGTTGGCTTTGCGCGTGAAAGTGCCCTTCGCATGGCATGCGGCAGACGGTCCTTACGGCGGCACCGACGAATACGGGCTCGGGGACATCGAAGTGGCCGCCGGTGGCGCATATAGTTTCTCGAAAACGCTGCGAACGGGTGGAGGACTCGAGGTCCACATGGACACCTCCTCGGACCCGCTGCTTGGCGATAGTTGCTGGCGTTTGAAACCGTTTTGGGCGATCGGCTGGGACGCCGCGAACTGGCTCAACTTCGCTTTCTCCGTGGAATACAACGACTCCTTTCACGATCAACAAGTCCCGCGCCAACAATACACCGAGTTTTTCTTTCCAGTGACTTTCGTGCTTCCGCACGATTGGTCGGTCACCGTGCAGTTCAAAGCGAAATATGATTTCCAGGACGGCGATCACTGGTCCGATGCCGTGAAATTCGGCGTGGCGAAACGGCTTGAGAAGCTTCCATTGGCCATGGGCGCCTACATCGAAAAGGAACTCGATGGAGGCGACAAGAAATACCAGATCAACGTCCTGACCACCTGGTTCTTTTAGCCGCGTTGCAGAGATGCACAGAACAGCGACTGGAGTCGCTCAAATCCCTGGCAACCGTCGATAACTTCCTGCCCCAACTCGGGTTCTGGCAGCAGGACATTTGAGTTAAACCCAGCCTGAGCCTGTGCTAAGGCTTGCCCGGTGTCGGTCCGTTTGTATCGTCTCGATTGCCATGAACCGTGCGCTCCTTCGCTGCCTTTGTTTGGTTGTTGCCGCCACCAGCGCGTTCGCCAACTGGCTCTGGCAGATGCCGCCAAACGTCGTCCTTGTGGACTCCCACCGGCGCAATCAAGTTTTCTACGTCGGTGAGCCGATCACGCTGCGGCTCAGCAATGCCTCAGCCGCGGCGACCTACGAGATCCGGGATTACTGGGGCAACCTTGTCGAGCAGGGGCCGGCGGCGCAGTTCATTTTTCCGCAGGTCCGCCAGCCCGGCTGGTACAAGGTCTATCTTCGAGGGGCGCAAAATCAGGAGCCGTGGGGCGAGTTCGTCGGCGGTTCGATGTTTGTCATTTTCCGAAATGATCCAAGCTTTCCGTCGATCCCCGCTCCGGCGACGTGGGGTGGCGACGGCCTCGACGACGGCGTGATGCGGGGGATCTCGGCGATCGGCCCGAACCGGCACAAGGTGAACGCGAACGACCCTGCCGGAACCATCTCCTACCTCACCCGCGCACTGGCGGTGGACAAGCAGTATTACACGCCTTTCGATTCGGTCCGGACGAGGAAGTTGATGGCCGCGTTTGCAGACGGGACTTCGAACCTCGCCGGAGCCGAGCAGATCGTCACAGCGTTCAAGGACGACATTAAATACTGGGAGTGCCGCAACGAGGCGAACTTCAATCCGGTTACAGGCGGTGGACAGCTCACGAACCCGGCGGACTTCGTGAACAACGAACTCAAGCCGTTTTATCAGAAGATCAAGAGCATCGATCCCTCGCTGAAAGTCCTCGGTCCTGCCGTCGTAACGATCGGTCCGAACATGCAGGGATGGGTGGAAGGTTTTTTCCAGGCTGGCGGAGCCAATTACATCAATGGCTTTTCGTTCCACGCCTACAACAACGTCAACGGCGACCTCACGCTCACGCGCAAATCAATGGAGTATCTGGACGATCTGCTGGTGCGATACAACGCGACTCATCTCGAGCGATGGCAGACCGAGCAGGGTTACATGGCTGCGGTCTTAGGCCCTTATCAACCGCGGCTGCAAGCCCGCTGGACGATGCTGCAAATGATGCTCTTCGAGCAGCACGGAATCCCGAAGGAGAACAACCACCTTTGGTATGACAAGAACGGTGGCTTCTGGTCGGAACCGCGATGGTTGGAAAATGAGGATGGCACGCTCAATCCCACAGTTGCTCTCATGCGTGTGTGGTCGGAGGAGCTGTTCGGCAAGGCTTTTGCGAGGGCGCTTGATTTTGGGAATCTGGGAAACAAACTCTATGTCGCCAGCATCTACGAGGGTTCCGGAAAAAAAGTAGCCGCATTGCTCAGCGCCGGCAGCACGGATGGAAGCGTGGAACTTGCAGTGACCGATGCGACGGTGAAAATTGTTTCGTCGTTTGGAGTCGAGCGCACCGTCGTGGTTGAGAATGGGCGGGTGAAGCTGCCTGTCACAGAGCTTCCCACTTATGTGGAGTTCACAGGAACGCTCGACGTGACTCCGATCAATCGCGGACAGAACATCGCGCGCCTTGCCGGAGTAACTGCGGTTCCTTCTGGCACGGGACTTCATCCGAACTATCCGTCGATCCCCAATGACATCTCGAAGATATTCAACGGACAACTGGAGAACTGGTATTGGACGCAATACGACCAGGATCACGAATGGATGGATAACACCCCGCAATTTCCCGCATGGGTGGAAGTTAGGTTCCCCTCATCGCAGACCATTGATAATGTCATCGTCTTTTCCGGGGTGCCCTGGCAATGGGATGGTTCGCTTTTGGACTACGACCTTCAATACGACAGCAACGGCCAGTGGGTAACTCTGGATACCGTGAATGAGCCCACCAGGAAATTCAAAGCCTACACGCCAACCAACAGGACAAGCGTGGACAGCTTCTATAGCGACCGATGGGTCTTCCAGCACTCGTTCGCACCGGTGACAACTCAGAAGATCCGACTCTATGTGCGGGACACGACCTGGGGCGGCGGCGCGACGCAGCAAGTGGCGAATGCGGGAGGACAGACCGGGGCGCATCAGATCAACCTGCGCGAGGTTGAAGTTTATTTGAGCGGCAGCACCGTCCACACGAACCAGCCGCCGACCGTGTCCAACCAGGTGGTGTCCACCGACCGCGGTCACACCGTTGACATCGATGTTCTGAGCCGGGCCGGCGACCCTGACGCGTGGCCGCAGCCGCTGCAACTCCAAAGCATAAGCGCAGCAGCTAACGGCACCGTTGCGATCGTGGGAAATGTCGTGCGCTACATCCCCAATGCCGGCTTTGTGGGCAATGACTCCTTTACATGCACAGTTAGCAACGGCCTTGCAACCGCGACGGCTGACATTTCGGTTACAGTCCAAAGCGGCGCGTCCAGTTACTCTACTTTTGGAGGACTTACTGGCGTGCAAGGTCAATACTTCAGCACAGCCAATCTCACGAACCTTGTGGCTGTGTTGCCCGAGACCACCATCAACCACGGATACAATACCGGATGGCCCCTTCCGCCGGTGAATGCCTACCTTTTCTCCGCGAGATGGACGGGCAGGGTGCAGCCGAGATATTCGGAGAACTATACATTTTACACCGAATCGGACGACGGTGTCCGGCTTTGGGTCAACGGACAGTTATTGGTCGATAACTGGACCGATCACTCAGGGACCGAAGATAGCTGGGTTATACCCTTGCAGGCAGGGCAACAGTATGACTTCGTGATGGAATACTACAACGGCAGCGGCGGCGCGCTCGCCCGGCTCATGTGGTCAAGTCCGAGTCAGCCGAAGGAGATTGTGCCGCGCCTGCCTGCCCCGCTGTTCGGTGGTCTTGTCGGCCTCAAGGGAGAGTATTATGGCTATGCGAATCTCACGAACCTTGTGTTCACGCGGTATGATCCTGCCATTGACTTTAATTGGGGTTACGGGGCGCCCGGTCCAGGCATCGGCGCTGACAACTTCTCGGTAAGATGGACGGGGCAGTTACAGCCCCAGTATTCCGAAACGTACACCATCTACTCGTGGTCCGATGATGGCGTAAGGGTATGGATCGACGGCAACCTGTTGATCGATAACTGGACAGACCATGCGCCGACGTCGAACTCCGCCACACTCCAAATGCAGGCGGGCAGGCGATATGACCTGAAGATGGAGTATTACGAAAACGGGGGCGGAGCCGAGGCAGGCCTCTTGTGGTCGAGTCCAAGCCAGCCGATCGAAAAGATCCGGCAAATCCCCGAAGACGCGTGGCGCATGGCGCATTTCAGCACCGCCCAGCTCAATGATGCCGGTGTCAGCGGCGAGGCAGCGGATCCGGATCACGACGGACTTTCAAACCGCCTCGAGTACGCATTCCATCTCGACCCGCTCCTTTCCGACTCGAATAGTGCGCCCACAACCAGCTTTTTGAGCGAGGCAGGGCGCAAATACCTGGCGCTGATTTACAGGCGCAACAACGCGGTCACGGATCTGGCTTACGACGTTCAGGTTTCCAACTCCCTGCAAACTGGCGATTGGCAGACCATTCCAACCATGGAAGAGATCATCGGCAGCGACGGCGCGACCGGCGATCTGATCATCCGCCGCCGGGTGGAGATGACAGGTGAGGCAAGGAAGTTCATTCGGTTAAAGCTCTGGTAGCCTGCGGTTCCGGCTTGAGCACCGCCGCGGCAGCCCGCATCAGCACTCGTTCGTAGAGGCTGTCAGGGGCGCCTTTCTGGGCGTATCCAATCGCGCAGATGAATGCTATTGGTCTCGGGAGGATGCGTGCTTCACTTCATTCAAGTCTTCCGCTGCAATGACAACAGGCATCGTGCGTGCGCTCCACGCGCTTCACATCTACGGCACGGCGGGCATTGTGGCCCTTGGGTGGACACTCGGGCAGTTGCTGGGTTTCCGGTGCGGAACCTATATGCCGCTCTGGCTGGCGGGAGCGCTGTTTGTTTACAACATCGACCGCCTCAAGCGCGATCCCGCGGATGCGATCAACACGCCGCGCCGCCTCGAAGAAACGGCGCGTCTGCGGAAACTGAGTGTCGCCATCGCGGCAGTTGCCGGCGTGGCGCTGCTCGCGATTCCGATCTTCACGCGCGACTGGCTCATGCTCGCGCTTGCGGTTGCCGGCGGTTTCGTCTGCCTGAGTTATTCGATTCCATTCGTGAGCTTTCGGCTGAAGGACGTGCCGTTTTTGAAAACCTTCTTCGCCCCGACCTTGCTGGCCGCCGCCTGCCTCGTGCCGCCGCTCCTTCAGCAAGGCTTGTCCGTGAGACCCGCGCATTACGCCGCAGCCTCCGCGTGGACGTGGTGCATCCTCCTTTTCAACATGATCCTCTGCGACCTGCGCGACATCGACGGCGACCGCGCGTCCGGCACGCTGAGCATCCCCGTTTTTCTCGGCCCCGTCGCAACGCAGCGCTGGCTCGTGCTTTTGCTGGCGGTCATCGCCGGCCTCTCCTGCGCCGCCGTCGCGACCGCACCTGACGCGAGTTCGGGTGTGTGGAAATGGATCGCCGCGCTCAGTCCGATCTACCTCGCCGGGTTGCTCGTCGCGCTGCGCCGCCCCAGGCCGGAAGATTTTTACGAGTGGTGGGTCGAGGGCATCCTGTTCGTGCCGGCGGCGGTGTGGCTGCTTGCGCACGCAGCGGTGATGCCTTGATTGCCGCCCCGACTCTCGTGCATAAAAGGCGGCTCCAGATTTCTCAACCACAACTCGATCACCCGATTTCACAATGACTGAACAGCAAAAGACAGCGATCACTCCACGGCGCGACGAAGATTTTCCCGAATGGTATCAGCAGGTCGTGCGCGCGGCCGATCTCGCCGAAAACTCCGACGTGCGCGGGTGCATGGTCATCAAGCCGTGGGGCTACGGCATCTGGGAAAACATGCAGCGGGCGCTGGACCGGATGTTCAAGGAGACCGGTCACAAGAACGCGTATTTTCCGCTCTTCATTCCGCTGAGCTATCTCGCGAAGGAGGCCGAGCACGTCGAGGGGTTCGCCAAGGAATGCGCCGTCGTGACGCATCACCGGCTCGAAGCCGACGGCGCGGGAAGCCTGCGGCCCGCGCCGTCCGCGCAGCTCACCGAGCCGCTCGTCGTGCGGCCCACGAGCGAGACGATCATCGGCGCGACCTACGCGAAGTGGGTGCAGTCGTATCGCGACCTGCCGATCCTCATCAACCAATGGGCGAACGTCGTGCGCTGGGAGATGCGGCCGCGCGTGTTTCTGCGCACGACGGAGTTTCTGTGGCAGGAAGGCCACACCGCGCACGAGACGGAAGCCGAGGCGCGTCGCGGAGACGGAGAAGATGCTGGGCGTTTATGAAAAGTTCGCGCGCGAGTTTCTGGCGGTGCCGGTTTTCTGCGGGCGAGAAAAGCGGAGGCCGAGCGGTTTCCCGGGCGCGGTGAACACCTTGTGCATCGAAGCGATGGTGCAGGACCGCAAGGCGATCCAGGCCGGCACGTCGCATTTTCTCGGGCAGAATTTTGCGCAGCGCGAGCGGCATCAAATTTCAGTCGCGCGAAGGCACGCGAAGAACTCGCCTGGACGACAAGCTGGGGCGTGAGCACGCGGCTCATCGGCACGCATCATCATGGCGCACGCGGATGACGACGGCATGATCGTGCCGCCGCGCATCGCGCCGACGCACGTCGTGATCCTGCCGATCGCGCCGAAGCCCGACACGCGCGACGCCGTTTTCGAAGCGGCGGACAAACTCGCGGACGAACTGCGCGCGCAGCGTTTCCACGGCGAACCGATCGAGGTCGAAGTGGACAAGCGCGACCTCGGCGGCGGCGTCAAGAATTGGGAGTGGATCAAAAAGGGCGTGCCGGTGCGGATCGAGATCGGCCCGCGCGACATCGCGCAGGGAACGGCGGCGGTGAGCCGGCGCGATCAGGGGGTGAAGGAAAAGCAGTTCCTGCCATTGCAGCAAATCGTCGGCGAGATCGGCGCAACCTTGCAGGCGATCCAGGACAATCTCTACGCGCGCGCGCCCAGGCGCTCCGCGACTGCGAACACGCGCGAACTTCGACACGAAGGAAGACTTTTACAGATTCTTCACGCCCGAAGAATTCCGAGAAGCCCGAAATCCACGGCGGCTTCGCGCAGTCGCACTGGTGCGGCTCGCGCGAGTGCGAGGAGCAGATCAAGAACGACCTGAAGGTCACGATCCGCTGCATCCCGTTCGACGATGTCGTGGAATCAGGCCAGTGCCTGATGTGCGGCGGGCCAAGTTCGCGCCGCGTGCTTTTCGCGAAGTCTTACTGAGCTTCGACTACTTGCCCTTCAGCTTCTCGAGTTCGGCCACGAAGGCGTCGGGACCGCCCGGCATGTAGCCGAGTTCGCCGATTTTCTTCCCCTCGGGGTTGAGCACGATGATCGTCGGAAACCCTTCGATGTTGAATTTCTTCGAGAGCCCTTCGTTCTGTTTCTTGATGCTCTCGGACTGCGGCTTCGCCTTGGGGAAATCCAGTTCGACAAGCACGAGATTCTTTTCCGCGTATTCCTTGAACTTGGCCTGGGAGAAGACCTCTTTGTTGAGCTTGATGCACCAGCCGCACCAGTCCGAGCCGGTGAAGTCGAGCAGCACGTTCTTGTGCTCCGCCTTCGCCTTTTCGAGGCCTTTGGCGTAGTCGGTGGTCCAGCCAGCCTCATCGGCCGCGGCAAAATGTGTAAATGCCGTCGTGGCGATGAGCAATGATGCGAGACTGCGGTAGAGAGTTTTCATGGTGAATGATTGTTGGAGCCAAGCTAGGCGATCATTCGCACTTCGCAAACGGTCCTTTTTCTGGGCTGCCGAAGCCGCTGGTTGCGATTCAAAAAAAGGCCGCGCCGTTTGGGGCGACGCGGCCTGTTGGAGGGAAAGGCGTTAAGAGCGGTTGTCGCCGTAATTCGCGAACGCGGGTTCGCCCAGGTTTTCTTCGCAGTTCAAAATTCGGCCGAGCGCCGAAACAAAAGCGCGCAGACCTTCGGCGGGCATCATGATCGTGTCGCGATGGCCCTGAACGTCCTCGGTGATTTTGACGAACCGTCCGCGCTGGTTCTCCTTCAGGTCGAGGAAGAAGACTTTGCGTCCGATTGCGATTCTTTCGGTTACGATGGGTTCCTGGATCATGGTGTTGGTTTGGTTTAGCATGGTATTTGTTTGGTTATGATTAGCAGAGTGCGCAGGGCATGTTGGTTTCGTCGCAGAAGAGGAACCGCTGGTTGTTTTGCAGCGGAGTAAAATTTCGGGGCAGGTTGTTCAGGCTGGCGATTGTTTCCAGGAGCTGCTGCTCGAACAATCGCGCGCGAATCAAATTCCGGCAGCGCAGAAGGAATTCGGGGTGATCGAGTGGCTTCGGCAGAAAATCATCCGCACCCGAGGCCAGGGCGAGCCTCCGCGTCTGCCGCGATGCGTCGGCTGAGTACGCAAAAACTGAGGGGGGTGCTTCCGGGGCGGAAGTTGCGCGAATCTCTTGCAAAAACGCGAACCTTGTCCGGTCCTACCGAGGAGACCTCCAGCAGAACGAGGTGCGGTCGGAATTCTTCGCAAACCTGCAGAGCCTCGCTCGTCGTGCTCACTTCACGAATCATTGTGTACCCCGCGCTGTTGAGAACCTTTGCCATCAACCGAACGTCCTGTCCCGCCTCATCCACGATGAGTATTTTGCCATCCTTCATTTTGCGCTGGTGGCAACCAGATGGCCCACAGACATGGGTTGCTGATGGAATCTGGACCGGCGCTCTTGAATCAGCCCCCCCAGCACGTCGTTCAGACTTTCAAACTCGGTCGATTTGTCGAAAAAGTGGTCTGCGCCGAGAGCAATGCATCTGTCGCGGACGTGTTTCGCTGTTTCGTTCGTGAACATCATCACCGAAGTTTCGGTCTCATCGCTCTTGATCGCCGTGAGCACGTCGATGCCTGTGCCGCCTGGCATGCGGATGTCGAGAATGACGACTTCGGGCTTTAGTGCGCGAATGCTCTCGATGGCCTCGGGCACTGTCTCGGCGTAGCCGACGATGTCGATCTCTGGCGACTGGCTGAGCAAGTAGGATGAGAGGGAACCTCTCACGAACGGAGAGTCATCCGCTATGAAGACCGAGAGTTTCTGCTGGGGCTCGCAATGCATGACACAGACTCTACGGTGACGGCTCTCAGTCCGTCTATTAGCCGGAGACTCGAAATTTCGTAAGGGTGAGCGGCCATGCCCGTGTAAGGTTTTTCCTTATACAGGCAGCGGCGACCGCTACGGAGCCGAGCGGAGCGGGATCAATCGACCAGCCGATGCTCGATCGCGTACCGCGTCAACTCGACATCGGAGTGCATCCGCATTTTTTCGAGAAGGCGGATATGGTAGGTGCCGACCGTCTTTTCGCTCAGCGATAATTCCACGGCGATTTCCTTGAGCGCCTTGCCGGAGGCAACCATGCGGAGCACTTGGAATTCACGATCGGAGAGCGTCTCGTGAGGCGGCTGGCCGGTGTCCGAATGCAACTGCGAGACGAGCTTTTCGGCGAGAAGCGGGCTGACGTACTTCCCGCCGCCGATCACCTTTTTCACCGCTTGCACGAGCTCCTCCGGTGCGTGGTCCTTGGTCATGTAACCGGAAGCGCCCGCCTTGAGAACGCGCACCGCATATTGATCCTCCGGGTGCGCGCTGAGGACGAGCACCGGCAGCTTGGGACGGCTTTGGCGCAATTCCTTGAGCGCCTCGAGGCCGCTCCGGCCGGGCATTGTGATGTCGAGAACGACGACGTCCCACTCCTGCTTCCATGCTTGATCGAGAACTTCGCCGGCGTTCCCGGCTTCACCGAAGTCCGAATTTGGAAACTCGTCCGCAAGGATTTGTTTCAATCCCTGACGGACAACAGCGTGGTCATCTGCAATCAAGATCCTCATGTGGTCTCCAAAACCGCCTCCCGCTCGATCGGGATTTTTACAGAGATTGTCGTGCCTTCGCCGGTTGTTCCTGTGATCACCACTTCTGCGCCGAACTTGTGGGCGCGTTCCTGCACGCCCAGCAGGCCGAGGGAATCCGACTCGAACACTTCCCGCTCGGTGATGCCGCGGCCGTTGTCCTTGATCTCGAGCAGAAGTTCCTCGGCATCGGTTTTCAAAAGCACATCGACGATCGTCGCATCCGCGTGACGCGCGACGTTCGTGAGCGACTCCTGGAAAATGCGGAAAAGAGCCGTGCTCAACTCGGGACCGACCTCGATTGTTTCGGGGTCGGCTATGAAATGCGTGATGATGCCCGTGCGATTTGTGAACTCTCCCGCCTGCCATTCGATCGCCGCAACGAGTCCCAAGTCGTCGAGAACACCGGGGCGCAGTTCGGTGCAGATTTTCCGCACCGATTCGATGGTCGGATTGACGAGCGAGCGCATCCGCGCGAGGCGTTCGTGAATGCCGGCCTGGTCGGCGGGAATGTGCGCCGAGAGCCATGCAAGGTCGATCTTGATGCCGGTCAGCGCCTGGCCGAGTTCGTCGTGGATTTCGCGGGCGATGCGCTTCCGGTCTTCCTCACGCACTTTCTCCAGTCGCGCCGCCAGCGCCCGTAGCTTTTCCTTGTTTCGTTCGAGCCGGTCCTCGACGAGCTTGCGCTCCGTGATATCGATGTGGGAACCCAGCATGCGATCGGGTTTGCCATCCGCGCCAAACTGGATCGTTCCGCGCGCGAGAATCCAGCGATACGTGCCGTCTTTGTGGCGCAGCCGGAACTCCTCTTCATAAATTTGCGAGGGGTTTTCGAGAAGATTCCTCACTCTGGCAATCATGCGCTCACGATCGTTGTCGTGCAGCAGATTTTCCCATGTGGCGAGGCTGTTCTCGAGTTCATCATCCTGGTAACCAAGCTGGCTTTTCCATTCGAGCGAATAAAAGACCGAGCTGGTGCGGATATTCCAGTCGAAGAAGCCGATGTTTGCGGCGCGAACCGCAATCTCGAGGCGGATCCTGCTTTCCTGCAAGGCATCCTCCGCGCGTTTGCGTTCGTCCAGCTCGGCCTGCAGCCGGTGGTTCAACTGGTCGAGCTGAAAACGGGTGATCGAATGGTCGATGCAGTGCGCCAGTTGCGTGAGGTAGTTCTCGCTTCGGATGACGTAATCGTAGGCGCCCAGTTTCAGCGCGGCAATGGCGGTTTCCTCATCGTTCGAGTTCGCGATGCAGACGAACGGGAGCGAGGCGCCGCAATACCTCGCTGAGCGCAGAAGTTCCAGGCCGCTCATGCCCGGCATCTGGAGATCGAGCAGCACGAGGTCGAAGTCGTGCCTGCGCGCAAGAAGACGCAAAGCCTCCTCACAGGACCGGATGACATCGACTCTGAAATGCGGCGCGACCTGCGCGAAATGAAGAAGCGTGGCGTCCACTTCGGACTGCAATTCCTCTATGTAAAGAATGTGCCTGGGTGGTTCGGCAATCGCCTGGCCTG
Source organism: uncultured Verrucomicrobiae bacterium (assembly GCA_963751395.1). Taxonomy (GTDB): domain Bacteria; phylum Verrucomicrobiota; class Verrucomicrobiia; order Chthoniobacterales; family Chthoniobacteraceae; genus CAVVUC01. The sequence continues at coordinate 797,946 of CAVVUC010000004.1, forward strand.
GCGCTTTGCTTTCCCGGAAGCGGGCGATCGCAGAGCGAAGCACGACCGGCAGAGTCTCGAGCCGGCTGTCGGTTTTCGGAACGTAATCGTAAGCGCCAAGCCTCAGCGCCTCGACGACGAGCTTTTCGTCTCCCACGCCCGTGACCATGACCACCGGAAGTTTGATCTCCGAGCGCAGCAGATTTCTCAGCACGTCGATGCCATCCATGTCCGGCAGATGGTTGTCGAGCAGCAGCGCATCGTAGGCATTCGGGTTTCCGCGCACCCGTTCCTGGAAAGCCTCTCCGCGATCGACAATCTCAATCTCGAACTCCGGCGCTGTCCGTGCGAAATGCGCCTGGGTCAGATCCGCGTGAGCCGGATCATCCTCCGCATAAAGCACTCGGATCCTCGCGCTCATCTCGTCATGCCATCCCGAAACGGCGGCTCATTCGTGAGCACCCAGTAAGCTTTGATCGTCCGTGCGATTTCCGCGAATGTCGTGAAATCCACCGGTTTCACGATGTACGAGTTCACGCCGGATTCGTAAGCGTTGTCGATGTCGCTGTCCTGCCGGGACGTGGTCAAAACGATGATCGGCACACGCTTCCAGACCGGATGCTCGCGCGCCTGGCGCAGCACATCGAGGCCGTTCACTTTCGGAAGACGCAGATCGAGAAGGACGATCAGGGGAAGGTCCATGTCCTCGGGCGTGCCATGGGTCTGGATGTAATCGAGAGCCTCCTCCCCGTCGCGGCAGACGGCAAGCGGGTTGGGGATGCCATGTTCGTAAAAGGCCTGCCGCGTGAGATCGACATCCATCGCGTTGTCTTCAACGAGGAGAATCGGACGCGCGAGCGGTTGTTCGTGCGGGGCTTGCGGCGTGTAAGTCATGTTTCCATCTCCGTCTCGGTTTCGCGCGGCAGTTCGATGAAAAACGTCGAACCACTGCAGGGCTCGGACTCAGCCCAGATTTTTCCATGCAATTTGTCGAGCAGCTTCTTCGCAATCGCCAGCCCGGCTCCCGTCCCTTCGAAGTCCTCCGCGCGCACAAGCCTGTTGAACAACCCGAAGATGCGGTCGTGGTATCTCATGTCGAACCCGACTCCGTTGTCCGAGATCGAGATGCGATAGGTCTCGTCTTTCTGCTCGCCGCGAAGGCGGATGCGCGGCGGGTTGCTGTGGCGGGTGTATTTGAGCGCGTTGTCGAGGAGGTTCGTGAGCACCTGCAGAAGTCCCCGCTCCCAGGTGTGGATCGTCGAAAATGGAATCGACACATCGATCTCGACGCCCCGGTCAAGGACCTCCTGGCTGCGATCCTTCAAAATCCCGTCAATCAGCTTCGCCACGTTCACATCCGTGAGTTTTGGCGACTCCGTGTCGAGCCGCGAGTAGAGCAGCAGATCTTCGATCAGCCGGTCGAGATTGCCCGCCGCCGTCAGGATTTGGCTGGTGCAAAAATGGGCGCGCTCCGACAACCCTTCGCCGTGATGCCGCTTAAGCTCGAGCGCGTAGCCGGAGATGCCCCGCAGCGGCGTCTTCAGATCGTGCGAAACCGTGTAGGCGAACGCCTTCAACTCATTGTTCGTGGCCCGCAGCAACTGCTCGGAGCGTTTGATCTCGGTGATGTCCTTCGCCACAAACATGAAGCCTGTTATCCGGCCCGCCTCGTCGCGCATGGCGGTCACCGCCGAACTGCCAGTCAACTGGCTTCCGTCCTTGCGAACGAACGTCCACTCGCGCTCGACCACCTCGCCACGCCGGGCAGTTTCCACGAGCACATCGAGCCCGTTGAGCAGCCTTCCGCTTTTCGCATACATTCTCTTCGCCTCGGCGACGACTTCTGAATCGAGAAAGAAATCCATCGCCAACATTTTCCCCACCACCTCGCTCCCCGGGCAGCCGAGCATCCTCTCGGCTCCGGCGTTGAAGAACGTGATCGACCCATGCATGTCGGTTGCAATGAGCGCGACCGGCGTGGAGGCATTCAGCACGGCTGCCAGTTTCGTATTCGTTTCCGCAAGCCTCACCTCGATCCGCCGCCGTCTCGCGATGTCTCGCCGGATCATCCACAGCGCCACGCTCACAAACGCGAAGGCGAGCAGGCTTCCTGCGATGATGACCCCTTTGGCAAGTTGCGAACTTCGGCGCGCACGTTCCTGCCGCTGCTTCAACAGTTCACGCTCTTTGTTTTCCATCTCGGAAATGGAGTCGCGCACCTTGTCGAGCAAGGCCTTGCCTCGTTCCGCGAGCGTCGTCTGGTCCTCGGCCTCGAGTCCTTCTTTTCGGCGCTCGAAGGCTTTTTTCGCGAACGCCACCTCCTCCGCGATGATCGGCTCCAGTGCATCGAGCTGTTTCTTCTCGCTGGCGTCGCCGGCTGTCAGATCCCTCAGCCGGAGAAACGTCTCATTCACATTTTTGACACCCTCATAGTAAGGCTCAAGGTAGCGGTCCGGCCCGGCGAGCGCGAGACTGCGCTGCCCGGTTTCCGCGCAATGGACTGACGAGACAACGCTCTCGAGATGGAAGAGAACCTCGCCCGTGTGCTCGAACCATTGCGCGTCTTTGTCGAGCCCCTCGATGCTGCGGTAGCCCGCCAGCCCGACGACAGCGAGGATGACCAGCGCCACGACAAATCCCGCCACTATTTTCTGTTCCACCGTGAGTTTCTTCATTCTCTGCGGTTCATTTACAACGCGTTGATTTTTTGCTCGAGCGCCGCGGCCTTGCGCTCCCTGCCTTCTGCACGCAACAGATCCGCATAGTTTTGCCCGATGGTCTTGTATTGGTCCACATCCAGCGTGGATTGTTTCTCCAGCAGCGCGAGTGCCTCCTGGTAATTGGTTGCGGCCTCTTTGAACTGACCTTGCGCGTGAAACCACACCGCCAGATTGCTGAGCGATTGCGCCACTTCGGGGTGGTTGTTTCCAAACAGGTTTCTGCGCATGTTCAACGCCCGCCAGTGCATGTCTCCCGCCTTGTCGTATTCGCCTGCGTCCGTATAAAAAACACCGAGGTTGTTCAACAGCGAGGCGGTGTCCGGATGTTCCGCACGATGGATCTTTTGATAAATGGAGAGGGCGTGCAGATACATGGTCTCAGCCTTGCCGAATTGCTTGTGTGCTTTGTAAATCATCGCGAGGTTGTTGATCAACGTCGCCAGCGTAAGGCTTTCGGGGCCATTCAACTTTTCCACCAGAGGAAGCGCCTCCTCGTAGTAGCGCATCGCATCCTCCTCGTGCCCCAGGGCGTCGTGGATCAGCGCCAGATTCGAAGTCACGCGTGCGAGTGCCGCTTCGTCCCGGGGTTCCCATTCGCAATAAATGTCATGCGCCTCCCAGCAGAGTGGTTCGGCTTTTTTGAACTCGCCCGCCTCCTTGTAAAGTTCTCCCAGCTTGTCCGCCGTCTTCGCCAGCCGCAGATCGTTCTCCACGAACGCACGACGTGCCACCTCGATCGCCTTCTCGGCGACGTTGATGGCGTCGCTCAGACGTCGCTCGGCCCGAAGCATGTCCGTGTTCGTATCGAGCACGCTCCAGAGATGGGAATCGGCTTTGGCCATCGAAATCTAACCGATCATGCGTTGGCGCAATTATCAACGTGAAACACGGGCATGGAATCCGGAAAGCGGAAGGATTTCGCCTTTGTCTTGTGTGCGGTCGCCGCAAAAGTTGTTGCATCGGGCGCATCCCAACTTCGATATACCCATGTGGCCTACTCATCCTTTTCGGAATTCGTCGCCGCGCTCGAAAAAGCCGGTGAACTCAAGCGCATCACCGGGCCGGTCGCGACCGAACTCGAGATCACCGAACTTGCTGATCGCGAAATGAAATCGCCCGGGGGCGGCAAGGCGCTGCTCATCGAGAAGCCGACGGTCAACGGCGAGGTGTCGCCCTTTCCCGTGGCCATCAACACCATGGGCTCGTGGAAACGCATGGCGATGGCGATGAACGCGGAGTCCGTGGATGCCGCCGCCGCCGAGCTGGGCGCGCTCATGAAAGCCAAACCGCCAACCTCGCTCCGTGAAACGATGAAGCTCCTCGGCCAGGCGATCGAACTCCGCCACGCCCGCCCCAGGCTGGTGAAAGACGGCCCGTGCAAGGAAAGCGTCCACAAATTCGACGCCCCCCCTCCCGCACCGAGCCGTGGCCAAAAGCGCCCGATGTGAATGATTCGTCATTCGTCATTCGTCATTCGTCATTCGCGTCACCAACCCTGCTGAATCTTCCAATCCTAAAGTCATGGCCATTGGATGGCGGAAGATTTGTTACCCTGCCCTGTGTGGTGACGCGCGACCCCGACACCGGCGAGCGCAACGTCGGCATGTATCGCATCCAGATTTACGACAACCGCACCACCGGCATGCACTGGCAGCTCCAGAAGGTCGCCGCACGCCACGGCCGCCGCTATTACGAAAGGGGCGAGCGCATGCCCGTCAGCATCTTCATCGGCGGCGATCCAATGTTTCCCTTCGCCGCCACCGCGCCATTGCCCGATGGCCTCGACGAATTCCTCCTCGCCGGTTACCTCCGCAAGAAATCCGTCGAACTCGTCAAATGCGAGACCAACGACCTCGAAGTCCCCGCCAACGCCGACTTCGTCATCGAAGGCTACGTTGACCCGACCGAGCCGCTCCGCGACGAAGGCCCGTTCGGCGACCACACCGGCTACTACACGTTGCCCGAGCCGTATCCCGTCTTCCACGTCACCGCCATCACGCACCGCAAGGACGCCGTGTATCCCGCCACCATCGTCGGCATTCCGCCGATGGAAGACTTCTACATCGGCGGCGCGTCGGTGAAACTCTTCCTGCCCATCTTCAAGATGAACTTCCCCGAGATCGTGGACATCGCGCTGCCGGCGGAGGGCGTCTTCCACAACCTCGTCTTCGTGAGCATCAAGAAGACCTACCCGATGCAGGCCTACAAAATCATGCACGGTCTTTGGGGCATGGGGCAGATGATGTTCACCAAATACATCATCGTGGTGGACGACGACGTGGATGTGCACAACACCAGCGAAGTCCTCTTCCGCCTCTGCGCCAACACCGATCCGCAACGCGACAGCCTCTTCACCAAAGGCCCGTCCGACGTGCTCGATCATGCCACCAGCGAAATCGCCAGCGGCAGCAAACTCGGCATCGACGCGACGAAGAAATTGCCGGGCGAAGGTTTCAAACGCCCCTGGCCGCCGCTGATCAAGATGGATGAAAGTGTGCGAAGAAAAATTGACGCGTTATTAGGAGGAAAACCGTGAAACCGAAATCACTCGTCGCACCGAAGCAAACGCAAAGGCAGAACATGTATGCCGCCGTGAAGGCGAAGGTGGAAAAACTTTTCGGAGGAATCGCGTGAACCCGCGACGCTGGTCGCGAACAATCCCAAGCCCACGCGGTAACGCGCGGCATCGGCCAATCCCAAAGGGATTGCGTCCTCCAGCCCAAGGTTGCGAGGAACGAGCTACCTTGGGTCACGATTCACAAATGGAAATCAACCACAACGGGGTTGTGACCAAACTCGTTCGATTGGCGTCGCGACGAATTTGCCGCAACCGCGTTGCGGTTGTTCCCATTTTGCCACGTTCACCCAAGGTAGGCGCTGCGCCAACCTTGGGCTGGAGGCCACAATCCCTTTGGGATTGTTCGCGCCCGAACGCGATTCGATTTCACCACACCGCCATGCGCTCGCGCAGTCCGAGAATCCCAACGGGATTCCGTCCCAAAGCCCAGGGTTGCGAGGCACGAGCTACCCTGGGAAAACGTCCGAAGAAAATCACAACCCCAACGGGGTTGTGGCCGTTTTCACACGCGCGCCAAACGAAAACGAATTGCCGCAACCGCGTTGCGGTTGGGAATGTTTGTTGAACGATGACCCAGGGTAGCTCGTTCCTCGCAACCCTGGGCTGGAAGACACAATCCCCTTGGGATTGAAAACCGCTGCCGCCTCACACTGATTCGCGCTCGCAAACGCCACTACGATTCACCATCCTTCCCCCATGCCACAATCGCTTTCCGCCGTTTATATTCATCTCGTCTTCTCCACCAAAGACCGCCGACCGCTCCTGCGCGACAAACCGACGCGCGATGCGCTTCATTCGTATCTCGGCGGCGTCTCCAAACAACTCGATTGCCCGCCCATTCTCGTCGGCGGCGTGGAAGACCACGTCCATCTGCTCGCGCGTTTCGCGCGCACCCTCACGCAGGCCGAATGGGTGAAGGAATTGAAGCGCGTCTCGAATCTCTGGCTGAAGGAGCGCGGTCGCGATTACGCCGACTTCGAATGGCAAGGCGGCTACGCGGATTTCTCCGTGAGCCAATCCAATCTCGAACAGGTCAAGCAATACATCGCCGGCCAAGAGGAGCATCATCGCAAGGTTGGATTCCAAGACGAGTTGCGCGCGTTGTTGAAACGGCACGAAATCGAATGGGACGAGAAATACGTTTGGGATTGAATCGTCGCCGGCGAAGGATTCGCCACAACCGCGTTGCGGTTGAATTCACTTTTGAACCGACACCCAAGGTAGCTCGTGCCTCGCAACCTTGGGCTGGAGGCCACAATCCCTTTGGGATTGCCGCAACGCGGTTGCGACCCATCCGTTCCCACCCGTGCCCATGACGAACTGTTGTTGCGTCTGCAACAAAGGTTTGCACAGGGCTATTCGGGCTTGAACGTGCGCAGTTGCCGGCCGGCGTCGCGCAGCACTTCCACCCGCCGCCGCCACGCCGGTTGCCCCAGATAATCGGACGGCAGTATCCGGCCCGGCAGCAGCGGATCGTGCGTCACCGCGTCCAGCCACGCCTCGCGCCCCGCCGCCGCCCACCACAACAACGCCTTCCCCGCGCGCAGCTCCGCAGCGCGCGGGAAACATCACTTGATATGGGCAGCCATCTATGCAACTATGGGTCGCCATATCATGAAGACAACGATTGAAATCGCCGACGATCTTTTCGAACGCGCCCAACGGCTCGCGCGGAAGGAGAAGACCACGTTCCGCTCCTTGACCGAGCAAGGGTTGCGACTGGTTTTGAAAGAGAAACAAGGCAAACCGAAAAAACTTCCGCCACTGGTCACGGTGCGCGGCAGCGGACTGACTGATGAGTTCAAGAACGCCCCGTGGGAGAAAATCCGTGACGAAATCTACCGGGGACGCGGTGCGTGATTGCGGTTGATTCCAATCTGCTGGTTTACGCGCACCGGGAGGACAGCGAATTCCACACGGCGTCCAAGGAATTGGTTGATGCCCTGCGGCATCAATCCGCGCCGTGGGCGCTTCCGTGGCCGTGCGTCCACGAATTCATCAGCATCGCGACTCATCCCGGCATCTATAAACCGGCCTCCACCCTGTCAGAAGCCTTGGGTTTTCTGGACTCCTTGTTCGCCTCACCACAATTGCACCTGTTGTCCGAAAGCTCCGGCTATTTCGACAAGCTGCGCGAAATCGCCACTGCCGCGCGGCTGAAAGGCCCGCGCATTCACGACGCCCGAATCGCAGCACTTTGTCTTCATCACGGCGTGCGCGAGCTTTGGTCGGCGGATCGGGATTTCTCCGCGTTTCCTCAACTGACCGCGCGCAATCCGTTGGTCAAGACTTGAACATCGCCTTGGGGCTGGTGACAACCTTTTGTTGCATATCGCCGGGGTGCTCGACCACGGCTCCATGACGCGGATCGTCGTCGAGCTTTGCGCCGCCGCCGAACTCCGCCCCGGCGAGCGGGTCAGGACCCTGCGCGGTTCAATGAGCGGAACGATCGTGCGCGTGCTGGAGGATGGCCGTGTGGTCTGGCAGTCGGATTCCGGCGCGGAAATGAACGCCCTGCCCGAAAGCCTGGTCCGCGAGCAGAAAGAACAGGGCTCGATTCTCAACCGTGAATCCTCAAAGAACTCCCGGCAGCAAACCGGGCATTTACTCGACGAAGAAGCTCCCCGGCGAAGGCTTCAAACGTGCGTGGCCGCCGCCCATCAAGATGGATGCCGAGGTGAAGGCGAAGGGGGAAACTTTTCGACTTGTAACGCATCCGCATCCAGCGCGACGGTCGGACAACTCAAGAAACGAGGTTTCAGTTTCTGGGTTTGCCATGGACGATCAACTAACCATTCACGAGCGAATCCTCGGCCTGCTCCTCGGCGGCGCGGTTGGGGATGCGATTGGTTTGCCAGCGGAGGGAATGTCCGCGGAGCGAATTGTTCGCAGGTGGCCGGGTGAGATGAGGCACCGTTTCGTGTTTGGTCGTGGCATGATTAGCGACGACACGGAGCACGCGGTGATGACGGCACAGGCTCTGATTTTTGCGGCTGGTGATGTGGAGGGATTCCGGCTTTCTCTCGCTTGGAAACTTCGCTGGTGGTTTCTCGGACTGCCTGCTGGCGTTGGACTGGCGACAGCGCGGGCGTGTGTGCGATTGTGGGCTGGCATTTCGGCAGAGCGGAGTGGTGTCCATTCGGCGGGGAACGGGCCAGTGATGCGGAGTGCCATCATTGGCGCGGCGCTGGCCGACGACGAAACCTGCCGCCGGGATTTCGTCCGGGCTTCGACGCGATTGACGCATGCCGATCCGCGGGCGGAAACCGCGGCGCTGGCTGTGGCCGAGGCCGCTGCCTGGATAATGCGCGGTGCAATGCCGGGGCACCTTCAAGAGCGCCTTCGCGTTTTGAGCGACGACGATGAATGGGGTCGCATTTGCAAGCTGGTCGCTGATGGACTGAGCGACGGGCGAAGCGTGAGGCAGTTCGCGGCAGCACTCGGATTGAAATCGTCGGTCACTGGCTATGCGTTTCACACCGTTCCGGTCGCCTTGTTCGCGTGGTTGCGCCATCGCGGAAATTACCGCGAGACAATTCGGAGCGTGATTCAGTGTGGCGGGGACACTGACACGACCGCGGCCATCAGCGGTTCGCTCGCTGGCTGCGATGGTGGTTGCGAAATGATTCCAAGCGAGTGGCTGGACGGCTTGAAGGACTGGCCACGCTCCAAGGCATGGATTGGCCGCGTCGCGATCCGGCTCGGCCAGCGCGATGGGACGCGGCCTGTTCCCCTGTTTTGGCCGGGCCTCATTCCCCGGAATTTGTTTTTCCTGGCGGCCGTGCTGGTGCATGGTCTGCGCAGAGTTTTTCCACCGTATTAACCAACAGCAAAAGGACCTATCATGCTCGGCATTCAATTCATCAAAGTGCAACCGACGGTTTATCTGCTCCAGTATCGCAAGGGGCAGGTCGTGCGCGAGGGCATCGGGCTGTCGTTCTTCTACTACGCGCCAAACACGTCGCTTGTCGCCGTGCCACTGGCGAGCGACAACGCGCCGTTCATCTTTGAGGAAGTCACCGCGGACTTCCAGGCCGTGACGCTTCAGGGACAAGTCACCTATCGCGTGGCCGACGCCAAGAAGCTCGCGGGGCTGATGAACTTTACGCTCAACGCGCACGGCCAGGGCTACGTCTCGGAAGACCCGCAGAAATTGCCGCAGCGTGTCATCAACGCGGTGAACGTGCTGGCGCGGGCGGAACTGCAAAAGCTGCCATTGCGCGAAGCCATCCGCGCATCGGATGCGCTGGTGCAGGCGGTGCGAAAGGGCTTGGCGGCATCGGGTGAAGTGGCGCAGCTCGGCCTGGAGATCCTCGGGCTGAACATTCTCGCCATCAAGCCGACGCCGGAAACGGCGCGGGCGTTGGAAGCCGAGACGCGGGAGCAATTGCTGAAGGAAGCCGACGAGGCGATTTACGCCCGCAGGAATTCGGCGGTCGAACAGGAACGCGCGATCAAGGAAAACGAGTTGAACACGGAGATTGCCGTCGAGGCCAAGAAGCGGCAAATCCGCGAAACGCAGATGGACGCGGAGCGCGCCGTGCAGGAGAAGCAGCACCAAATCACGCAGGCCGACATGGCGGCGAAAGTGTTGCTCGAAGACCAGCGCAAGGCGCTCGTTGAGCTCGCGGCCACCAATGCGAAAACCGAGGCGGATGCGCGGGCCTACGCCGTCTCGACTTCGATGCAAGCCATCAGCACTGTGGACGCGCGCGTGTTGCAAGCGCTCGCCAGTGTTGGCATGAAGCCCGAACAGTTGATTGCCGTGGCGTTCCAGGAACTGGCTGGCCGGGCGGACAAGATTGGTGAGTTGAACATTTCGCCCGACCTGCTGCGCGAGTTGATGAACAAGAAATAATCCCGCGCGATGCAGCGGCTGACGGAAAACAAAATCATTCTCGTCACACGCCCGACGCGCGTGGCGGAATTAAAGCGCCGCTTCAACACACGGATGCAGGCAAAGTTTTACGTCAGCCATCTCGGTCAGGATTTTTCCGATTACGAACGCGAGGACGAACATTACGCCAACGCTGTCCGCATCGCGCAGCAAGTGCTCGGCGCGCTGGGCAGGGTGCAATTGATTGACCGCTCCTTCCTGCCGAACTTTTCCTTCGGCCCGGAGGACATTGTGGTCGTGCTCGGGCAGGACGGGCTGGTGGCGAATACGGTGAAGTATCTCAACGGTCAGCCGGTCGTCGGCGTAAATCCCGATCCTGCACGCTGGGACGGACAACTTCTCCCGTTTCGCCTGCCGGACTTGGCGAAAGTCGTGCCCGAAGTCCTGTCCAAGAAGCGAGCCGCCAAATCTGTGACGATGGCGCAAGCGACGCTGAACACGGGCGAGAAACTCTACGCAGTGAACGATTTGTTCATCGGACCACGCACCCACATCTCCGCGCGCTACAAAATCAGCACCGGAGGCAAATCAGAAAATCATTCATCAAGCGGCGTGATTGTTTCCACAGGCGTCGGCTCGACGGGCTGGTTCAAAAGCCTCCTCGCCGGCGCGGCGGGTATCGTGCAAAGCCTCGGCACGGACGCGGCGAAGCAAGGCCGCCCTCCGAAGCTCGCGCCCAAAAGCGAATTCGCGTGGGACGCTGAGTATCTTTGTTTCACCGTGCGCGAACCATTCCCCAGCAAGACGACGCAGGCCGGATTGGTCGTGGGCCGCGTGACCGCCAGGCAGCCGCTGCTCATCGAATCGCAAATGCCCGAACAAGGCGTCATCTTCAGCGACGGCATCGAGAGCGACTTTCTGGAATTCCGTTCCGGCGTCCGCGCCACAATCACGCCCGCTGACCGGCGTGGGTCGCTGGTAGTTTGAAAACTCTGCCGCCCTTTCAGCTTGGAAATCTTGTGGACGGTTGACCCGGCGCGTCACTCGCAGAGTCGCTTTGCCCTGGGCTATTGTCTGTCGGGCCTTCAGCGCTTTGAACCGCGAACGCTGAGAATTTGTTTCACCGAGCTGGCCAAGCCTTGAAAACCGTTTTACCCAACGCCAACTTCGAAGGCTACGTTGACACGACCAAGCCGCTGCGCGACGAAGGCCCGTCCGACGTGCTCGACCACGCCACGAGCGAAATCGCCAGTCGCAGCAAGCTGGGCATTGACGCGACAAACAAAATTCCGCGCGAAGGCTTCAAACGCCCCTAGCCGCCTTCTATTCGCATGGACAAGGAAGTTGGAAAGAAAATTGACGAGTTGCGTGGAGGGAAACCGTGAAAACGAATGCGCGCACCGGACGATTCAGCTCCATTGATCGCGGATGTTCACGAATCGCGAGATTTTTTCCCGCCGAACCTTGCGTGAGCCGCGCCGCGCGGTGTAAAAGCAGCGGCATGCCGCCACTCAGCAAGGGAAAATTTCCGACGCTCGACAACCTCGAACACAAATCGATCACCGAGGATGAATACCGAAAGAAACTCAAGGAGCAGCAGCTTGAACTGCTCGGCTTGCAACGCGCGCTCAACGACTCGAAGCGCTCGCTGGTGATCCTGTTCGAGGGGCCGGATGCCGCAGGGAAAGGCGGCTGCATCAAGCGCCTGCTGGAACGGCTCGATCCGCGGCTCGCACGCGTTTACTCGATCGTGAAACCGACCGCCGAGGAGTATCAGCACCATTATCTGTGGCGGTTCTGGAACAAGCTGCCGCCGTACGGCCAGCTCGCCGTGTGCGACCGCTCGTGGTACGGGCGCGTGCTGGTCGAGCGGGTCGAGGGCTTTGCCTCCGATGTGGAATGGAAGCGCGCCTACCGCGAGATCAACGAGTTCGAGAAACTGCTGATCGACGACGGCACGATCCTCATCAAACTCTACCTGCACATCACCAAGGACGAGCAGTTGGCCCGCTTCAAGCGCCGCGAAGCCGATCCGCTGAAGCACTGGAAAATCAGCGACGAAGACTGGCGCAACCGCAAGAAATGGGACGAACACAACGAAGCGGCGCATGACATGTTCGGGAAGACCTCCACCGAGGAAGCGCCGTGGCACCTCATCGCGGCGAACTACAAATGGTACGCGCGCTTGAAGACGGTGAAGACAGTCGTCACCAGGCTGGAGAAGGCGCTGGCGAAGTGAAACGGATCGCGTGTCTCGCAGCCGCCTGTCTCGCGCTCGCCGGCTGCGACCAGCTTTTCCAGGACAAGGCAGCGCAAGGGGCGGAGGAGGCGCAAAAAAAGGCGAACGAGGGAAATTACGCCGCCGCGATCCTTGCCTACGAGAGCGCTCTCGATGGTTCCCCCAAGAGCGCGGACATCCATTTCCGGCTTGGTTTGATTTACGACGACAAGTTGAAGGAGCCGGTCAGCGCCGTGCATCATTTCCAGCGCTATCTCGATCTCGCTCCGAAAGGTTCGCATGCAAAAGACGCGCGTAATTTCATCAAGGAAGACGAGTTGAAACTGGTGACCTCGATGAGCAAAGGCGCCCTGATGACGCAGGAGGAGTCGGCGCGCCTGAAAAACGAAAACCTCCAGCTCAGGAAACAACTCAACGAACTCCGCGCCACGCGAACCGCCGCGGTGAAGGGCGGGACGCCCGGCGAGCCTGTGCAGAAGCCGATTCCGCCCGGCGCGAAAACTTACGTCGTGCAGCAGGGCGACACGCTCGCTTCCATCTCGCGCAAGTTTTACAAGAAATCGGGACGCTGGAAGGACATCCAGGACGCCAATTTCAACGAACTCAACGGCACGGTGAAATTGAAGTCGGGGATGACTTTGATCATCCCGTAAACTCGCACGGCGGCTCGAAGCGGCGCGGTTGTCGCTTTCCGCTTTTGTGTTACTGCACCTGCGTGGATGACGACGTTGACGTTTGATCCTGGCCCTGGTGCTTTTTGCCGCATTTCTTCAAGTGCTTCTTTGCAGCGGCCTTTTCATTCGGTTCCAGCTTGCCGTCTCCGTTCGTGTCGAACTTCGCGAGCATCTTCTCGCGATGCTCTTCGCGGGCCGCTTTGAAAGCTTCCTTCTCATCGGGATCGAGCACCCCGTTGTGGTTGGTGTCGAACTTCGCCATGATGCGCTCCTTCGCCTTGGGATGCCTGGCAAGAAACTCGTCCAGGTTGCCGGTTTTACCGGCGTTGGCGGCGAGAAGGTTCCACGGTGAGGCCATGCAGAAAACTGAGAGGCCCGTGACAAGAGCGATGTGTTTTTTCATAAGCAATTTCACTCCGATGAACACCGGTTCCGCAAAACGGTTGCGAACGATTCCGTTCTCCTCCTGCTCCTGCTCTTACACCGTGGACTTGGGAGGAAAGTCCTTTGGCAGCATGCTCCACTGGCAGCCGCTTCGATTAAGATAGAAGATCGCGTTGAGGATCATTCCGCGGGTGTGGCTGATGGGTCGTCCGCCAGGGTTAGCCTTGGGAATGAACGGATCGAGGATGTTCCATTCGTCGTCTGTGAGATCACTTGGATAGGTTTGGGATGCATGCATCCCAAGCTTGATGTATGGAGGTTAGGAATAGTCCAAGTGCTAATTTCAGGGGACTTTCTGGATGCGTTCCAAGGATTGGCTTGGCTTGAGGTAGGAAAGCTCGCACACGCCAAAACGCAGGCGACCCATAGAAAGACGGCTGACAATTTTTCTTCCTCCGAATAAGCTTCGGCATCGCATCCAATCCCATGAAACTCACCTATCTCAGTCACTCCTGCTTCTTTGTCGAAACATCAACGCATCGTCTGATCATCGATCCGTTTCTCACCGGCAATCCATTGGCGAAAATGAAAGCCGATGACGTGCAGTGCGATTTCATCCTTATTTCGCACGGGCATGAGGATCATTTCGGCGATGCCGTGGAAATCTCGAAGCGCACCGGAGCCACCATTGTCTCGAACTTCGAGATCGCAATGACCTGCGCCAGCCGCGGCGCGCGGAACGTCCACCCGATGAATCCCGGCGGCGGATGGAATTTTCCGTTCGGGCGCGTGAAGATGACCATTGCGCATCACAGCTCCAGCAACGCCTCGGGCGACGGCTTCGCGTATCTCGGAAACCCGTGCGGCCTGCTCATCATCGCCAACGGCAGGACGCTCTACCACGCGGGCGACACGGCGCTTTTCACCGACATGAAATTGATCGGCGAACTGAACCACATCGACGTCGCGATGCTGCCGATCGGCGACAACTTCACCATGGGCATCGACGACGCGGCCATCGCGGTCGAGTTCCTCAAAGCCGACCTCGCGATCCCGATGCACTTCAACACATTCGACCTCATCAAGGTCGATCCTCATGCATTCGTGAAAAAAGTCGAAGCCGGCGCGATGCGGGCGAAAGTGCTCGAAGTCGGCGAGAGCATCGACTGCTGAACCTGTTCTGCCGGAATCTGCATTCGCGCCCGCCGCAGCGTGGGCGCTTAAAACGCGGATCGGTGCCGGGGAGTGAAGGTGGTCTTACCGGCGCAGATCCTTTCGGCACGAAGGACCGGATCACGTCAGCGCTGTCCGGCGAATCCATGCCACATGATAGCAAACCACCACCTGTTGACTGCGCACAACTCGTGACTCGACTGTGACGGCGAATCCGGTAAACTTTAGTTGCGAAAGCGAGGCAAAGATGAATTTCGATTGGAACTTCTTCATAACGCTGGGTTTCGTGCTGGTGGTCGTCGTCGTGTTGGGGTTCCTGAGCGGAGCTTGGTCGAGATGGGAGGAACGCCGGCGTCGGAAGAAAATGGCGCGCGCGGAAGTGGAACTGGGCCTGGAGCCGGTGGACAAATCCGACCCCGAACTCCAGGAACGGTTCGCGCGGTTGCAGCGCCAACGCCTTCACCCACCGCGCATCGGTCTCGCTTGGAAACGCGAGGAATCCAATGGACGGTTCTATGTCTTCCTGTTGTGGGTCAACACAGCCAACCAAGGTTACCAGTTGGAGGGGCACTGTGTCATGGCCGTGTCGCCACGGCTCAACCTGCCGCGGTTCGGCCTTTTGCCCAAGACCGAATTGCCGGGTTTCATTTTCGACTTGTTGCGCCGGGCCCAAGAATACACCGTCAACTGCCTCGGCCGGGTGCCGATTGCGGGCCAGCCTGAATTTGATCGCCACTACGACGTGGTCGGGGAAGACAAAGCCGCCATCCAGCAGTTCCTCACGGAACCGCGCTTGCGCGAGTTGGCGCGGTTGCCGTATCGCAGTTTGGAAGCCGGTGGCGATATGTTCCGTTATTCGCGCTGGGAGACCTTCACCGGCAACAAGAACCAATGCGCCGATCTCAGCGAGCTGCTCGACGAAGCGCGACTGCTTTGCCGCGAGTTTCAGAGGCGCGACTGACGACCCCACTTCGACGGGTTTTTCGGGGAAGCGTCAAGGCCTGACCCCGTGCTACTGACGAAATCCCTTGGGGCGTCCAATTTCCGGCGGCCCTCACCGTTTTCATCGCGGGGCTGATGGTCGGGCGCACACCGGAATATCCCGGCAAAAAAATCGAGGCCGCAGGAATCCGCCGGGCGGTCGTCGCGGTGCTCGCGCCCTGCGTGTTGATCCTCATCGGAGCAGCCACAGGCGTTTCCCCGGAGGCCGGTCTCGCGGGGCTGAACAACAACGGCCCGCACGGATCGGGCGAAATCCTTTACGCATTCGTCTCACGGTGAACACGAATCTTCACAACTACCTTCTCGCCACAATCGGCGTCATCCTGATAGAAAAGCGCATTCCTTGCAGCTATTCATGAAACCCGAACCGCGTCCTGCCGTTCCATTGCCGCGACCTGTTGCCCGTCCGCAGCGTGCCGTCGCGCTCGCTCGGCGCGCGGCGCATCCTTCGTCTAAAACTGAGGCGCTCAACCGGAAATCCGCCCGTTCACGGAACCGCTTCCTTTTCTGGTTTCCGATCTTGCTCGCTTTGGCGGTCGGCGCGTTTTTCTTCGTCAAATCCGGCGGCGTCGATCAGATCCCCTTTGCTGGCGGCCTGCATCGAGCGGCTCCGGCGCCACCCGAGCCGATCGAGAGCGATGCGCCCGCAGCCGCCATTGCGCAGCCTCGCGCCGTTGCTCCCGCTGTTGCTCCCGCTGCGGCGCCCTCCGCCAGGCGGCAGGCGATGACCGCGCCGCCCGCGCCGATCCCGGCCGCACCACCCGCGACCGCTGCCGCGATGGTCCAGTCCGACAACTTTCCCGGTATCCCGCCGTTGAGCCTCTCCGCTGCCGTGAAAGCCGGTGATCCCGATCGCCAGCAACTCCTGTTTGCCGCGCAATGGGCGGCATCCACCGGTAACTGGACCCGCTACTTCACCGCGCTGAAAGACGCCATCGCTGCCGCCGCTGGCACCGGGCCGTGGCAGCAACGTCCCTACAACATCGAACGGTTGCTCGCGCTCCCCACGCCGGTGCTTGCCGTCGAGCAGGCAAAATTCATCCGAGCCGTCGGCAGCGGCACGCTCACGAGCTTCGGCAGGGACGGTGCGAGCAAGGATTTCCTCAACTGGCTCTTCGCGCGGCCGCAGGTGCTCGCGGCATTCAGCGAGACGATCCAGCCGCAGGACAACGCCTCGAATGCTCTGCTCCAGTGGCGCACGATCTGGAGTGACGACGTGGAGAACCGCGGCAAGCTCTCCAGTCTCGCCATCGCCTGCGCGCTCGTCTTCGACGAACCAATCAAGATCAACCCGAACATCTACGGCTTCAGCGAAGAGTATGTAGGTGGAGGTGAGACGAGGCGCACCGCTACCGGTCCGACTGAGGCATCGGCGATGGCGCGCTACCGCTTCTACCGCGATAGCGCGAAGAAGGGTTCGCTGAAAGTCTCGCTGGACGAGATGACGCCATGGGAACTCGTGTGGGTGGTCGATGCGCCGGTGCCCGAGAGCGAACTCATCTGGGCGCAGAAATACGTGAACTATTCGCGCCGCGATTGGGGCAAGGCTTACGGCCACATCCGCTATCGCATGGATCGCGCGACGCAGGGCGTGAATCCCTACAAGGCTTACACGTTCGCGGAGATCGAGAAGGAAGGAGGCATCTGCGGCGATCAGGCTTATTTCGCGGCGATGACGGCGAAGGCGAACGGCATCCCTGCGACGATCATCGGCGGCGAGGGCGACCGCGGCGGCCACGCGTGGTTTGGCTACGGCATCGCCCGCAACGACTGGAACCTGAACACCGGCCGCTACGCGGACAATTTCGCCGCCGGCACCACGCGCGATCCGCAGACGGGTCGCACGATCAAGGAACACGAGCTGCGGCAGCTCACTGACCCTGCGCGGCGCACGGCAAATTATGAGAAGAGCAAAAAGCTCCTCATCCTCGCCAGCTTGCTGAAGGACGCCGGCAAGCGCGATCTCGCCATGCTCGCGTACGACGGAGCCCTGCAATTCGCGCCGAAGAACTACGACGCGTGGGTTGCGAAGCTCGACAACCTCGCTTCCGCGAAAGTGCCCGCCGATGAGTGGCTCCGAGAGAGCGCGCGGATGCGCACGACGTTCCGCGGGTTCTCCGACATGGTGGAGGAGATCGACAAGCGCGAGGCCGCCTACGTCGCTGCGAATGGCGACAACGACGCCGCGCGCAAGCTCGTGCATCGCCAGACCGCGCGCATGGAGCGAAAGGACAGCGAGCGCACCGACCTCATCCTCGACAGCGTCTTCCGGGAAACTGACATCGCCGCGAAAGCTGGCGACGCCGAAGCCGTCGGCCGCATCTACCGCGACGCGCTGCGCGACCAGGGCGAGGAAGTCGTCGCCTTCAAAAAGATCGCCGACCGCTACTACGACTGGGGCAGGACGGCCGGCAAAGGCGCGGACGTGACGAAGCATCTCGTCGCTTACTTCGATCGCACGCACGACGAACCGACCAGCGATGTCTTTGCCATCGGCGCCTACCGCGGCGTCCTGCGCAGCCTCAGCCACATGGCCAGGGAGCAGAAACTCGATCCGCTCCAGCGCCGCCTCGATCGCCGCGAGGAAAAGCTCATGGAACTCGAAGTCAAGCTCGGGAAGCTCCAGAGCAAAGGCGCGGATCGGTAAGGGAGCAGCCCCCCTCGCTCCCCGGCAACGCTCGACGCCCGGCCCGGTGACCGAGCGGGCGCGCCGGGGCGAAAAGCAAATTCCTTGCAATTCACGGCGACGAATCGGAGTTCGCTACACTGGCACTTCATGAAGGGATTCCCATGAACCGCCCAAATGTGGTTTGCCGGCCACGCATTTGTTGCCAAAGCCCCACTTTTGGAATGAGCAAAACGGACCTGTGCATCATCGCTCACGTCCAAGACATCGAAGCGGTGCGGCGAAGCGATCTCCTTTTTCAATTCACGAATGCGGCCTTCATCTCTGCCACAGCCGGCGACGCGCCATCCGTTGGTCGAAAAGTAAACAGCCATTTCTCTGCCGAGTCCCCGCGACGCGCCCGTGATGACAATGCTTTTCATGCAGGCATACCGCATCTACAGATTATTTCGCAAGCAGTTCAGCCGCCTTGCAGTTCAGCATCAGGTGGCTTTCATTCCGGGTGCTTATTTCATCGACTGGAGACTGCGCCTCTATTAGAACTCACGCGACCTTAGTCCCCCTTCAAACATGAAACTCCTCAAAATCGCTCTCGCCGTCTCGTTCACCGCCGCAAATTCCTTCGCCGCTCCGCCCAAAACCGATGCACCAGCCGAGGGCGTCGCGGTCGAAGATGCGGCAAAACAAGCCGCAACCAAGGAAACTCCGGAGCAGCGCGATGCCCGGATGAAATGGTGGCGCGAGGCGAAGTTCGGCCTGTTCCTTCACTGGGGCGTCTATGCCGTGCCCGCCGGCAAATACGGCGACAAGACGAGCTACGGCGAGTGGATCATGAACTCGGCGAAAATTCCCGTCGCGGAATACCAGGGCTTCGCGAAGCAGTTCAATCCGGTGAAATACGATCCGGTCAAATGGGCGCAGATCGCGAAGGATGCAGGGATGCGCTACATCGTCATCACGTCGAAACATCACGACGGCTTCGCGCTGTTCCCATCCGACGCCAGCAAATGGAACATCGCCGACGCGACGCCTTACAAAAAGGATCTGCTCGGCCCGCTCGTGGAAGCGGCGAAGGCCGACGGACTCAAGATCGGCTTCTACTATTCGCAATCGCAGGACTGGAACAATCCCGGCGGTGCGAAGTCCGGCTTCAAAGAGGGCGAGGGCTGGGACGACGCGCACAAGGGCGACTACGATGCCTATTTGAAAAACGTCGCCGTGCCGCAAGTCCGCGAGTTGCTCACGCGCTACCCGATCAACATCCTCTGGTGGGACACGCCGATGCACATGACGCCCGAGCGCGCAGCGCCGCTCGCCGCGCTCACAAAGCTGCGCCCCGGCCTGATGATGAACAACCGTCTCGGCGGCGGCTTCAGCGGCGACACCGCGACGCCGGAGCAGTTCGTGCCGGTCACGGGCTATCCCGGCGATTGGGAGACGTGCATGACGATGAACAACCACTGGGGCTACAACGCCTACGACGACAAATGGAAGTCGTCCGCCGAACTCATCCAGAAGCTCGCCGACATCTGCGCGAAGGGCGGAAACTTTTTGCTGAACATCGGCCCGACGGCGGAAGGCGAATTCCCGCCCGCATGCATCGAGCGGCTGCACGACATGGGCGTCTGGCTGAAGGCAAACGGCGAGTCGATCTACGGCACGAGCGCGGGGCCGTTCCCGTATCTCTCATGGGGCGTGGCCACGCGCAAAGGCAACACGCTTTACCTGCATGTCTTCGAGTGGCCGAAAGACGGCAAGCTGCGCGTGCCGTTGAAAAACGAAGCGAAGTCCGCGTCGCTTCTCAAGGAGCCGGGGAAAAAGCTGAACGTCACGCGCGAACCCGGGCGGCTCGTGATTGATCTGCCCGCGAAAGCTACGGACGCGGTGGACTCGGTGATCAAGCTCGCGATTGACGGCGAGCCTGCGGCGATGCCAATCCCATCGGCGGGAGCGACCGCCACGGCCTCCGCTTCCATGCCCGGAAACGATCCTGCCAACGCAATCGACGGCACCGGCCAGAAACGCTGGCGCGCCCCTGCGGATGTGAAATCGGCATGGCTCGAACTCGACCTCGGCAAGCCGACGGAGATTGCCGCATTCGGAATTGATGAACCCGATGTGTGGCCGCGAATGAAGCAGAAATTCACGCTGGAAGTTCCCGACGGCGAGGGCTGGAAAAAAATCGCCGAAGGCTCGACCAGCGGTCACGGCGTGAAGAAAAAGATCGAGCCTGTGACCGCGCAAAAATTCCGCGTCACGATGGAGTGCGAGAAAGGCTCGCCCGGCATCGCGGAGTTGCAGCTTTACCGGCCGGAGTAATTTCGAGCCTCGCCCGCCACCACCACTTTCTGCGCACGCCGCAAGAGTGATGCTTACGGCGTTCCATTTTTTCAAACACACCAACATGAAAACAACCCAACTCCACCGACAACTCCGGCTCGCAGTTCTCGCGGGCATCGTTTCCCTGTCCGCCATCGCGCACGCCGGGGCCGATCTTTCCAAAGTCCCGCAGATCAATGAAACCAAGGAGCAGCGCGACGCGCGGATGCAATGGTTCCGCGACGCGAAGTTCGGCATGTTCATCCACTGGGGGCCGTGCTCGGTCGGGCAGAAGGAAATCGGCTGGGGACGCGACGGCAATCGCCCGTGGGACATCAACAAGCACGGGCCGCGCACCAGCGATCCCGTTTACGACAATTACTACAAGGAGTTCAACCCGGTGAAATACGACGCGGACGAGTGGGTGCGGTTCGCGAAGGAGTCCGGCATGAAATACATGGTGCTCATCTGCAAGCACCACGACGGTTTTTCGCAGTTCGACTCGAAGGTCACCGACTACAAGATCACCAACTCGCCTTACGGGCGCGACATCATCAAGCAGTTCACCGACGCGTGCCACAAGAACGGCATGAAGTTCGGCCTCTATTACTCGACGCGCGACTGGTATCACCCCGATTACCTCGTCGGCGACAACGTGAAATACGACACTTGGTATCGCACGCAGGTCGAGGAGCTGCTGTCGAACTACGGCTCCGTGGACGTGATGTGGTTCGACCACGTCGGCGGGCGCGACTGGGGCAAGTGGAAGTTCGACGAGCTGTTCTCGATGATGTACCGGCTCCAGCCGAAGCTGCTCGTGAATAATCGCGCCGCCAAATTTTGCGGTCCGAAGTCGCCGGAAGATCGCGGCCCGGCATCGCCCGAGATCAAGACGATGACCGACGGTGATTTCTACACGCCCGAGGGCCGCATCGGCTCCATGGACATCGCGAAGGACTGGGAGTCGTGCATCCACGTCGGCAAAGGCTGGTCGTATCGCGGCGAGGACGGATTCAAGGGGCCGGAGGATTGCATCAAGATGCTCGTGAGCTGCTCGACCGGCGGTGGCAATCTGCTCCTGAACTTCGGTCCGCGCCCCGACGGCACTTTTGCCGAAGGCGAGGCGAAGGTCGCCCGGGCGATGGGCGAGTGGTTGAAAAAATACGGAGACGCCATCTACGGCACGCGCGGCGGACCGTATCACAACGGCTCGTGGGGCGGCAGTTGCCACAAGGACAACAAGCTGTTCCTCCACGTTTACCAGTGGCCCCGGGCCGCGCTCGCATTCGATCCCCTGCCGTTCAAAGTGCAGTCCGCGCGCACGCTCACCGGCGCACCGGTGCAGTTCACGCAGACCGCGAAAGAGCTCAGCGTGAACGTCGCGGAAGCCGATCGCGACAAGCCCGTCACGGTCATCGAACTCACGCTCGACCAGCCGGTCGAGGACGGCCGCGTCATCGGCGCCGCGCGTGTGGAGTCGGACAACCTTGAGGAATTCGGAAAAGTCGTGAGCGAAAACGCGACGCTGGAACTCAGCGCGACCTCCCCGCACGACAAGGCCGGCGACCACGAGCGATTGTTCAAGGGCGGGAAGCCGGCGGGCGGCTTCGCTTTCCACACCGCCGACGACACGAACCCGTGGGCGAAGATCGATCTCGGCGCGGTGAAGAACGTGAAGACGGTCGTCATCGAGAACCGCCCCGGCGAACGCCGCACGGACGGATTGATCCTCTCGGTTTCCGACGACGGACAGAAATGGGAGCAGATCTGGCGCGCCGCGAAATGGGAGCAACGCTGGGTCGTGCCGGTCACGCATTTCCAGGCGGGCATCGACGCGCCCGGCCGCCGCCTGCGTTATTTGAAAGTTGAAACCAAAGGCGATATGCCGCGTCCGATGCTGCTCCAGCGTCTCACGGCCTATGGCGACGAATAGAAAGAGCACCATGAAATTCCTGACTGGTATCCTGATCATCACCGCGAGCCTGACGGCCACCGCCCAACGCCTGCCCGAAGGCAGCCTTGCTCACCGCGACCTCGCGTATGTGGCAGGCGGTCATGAGCGGCAAAAGCTCGACCTTTACCTGCCGAAGGACGGCGCGAACCTGCCGCTGATCATCTATATCCACGGCGGCGCTTTCAAGATGGGCAGCAAGTCCGAAGGCGGCCCGGTGGAATATCTCGCGCAGGGTTACGCCGTGGCGTCGCTTGATTATCGCCTGAGCCAGGACGCGAAGTTTCCGGCGCAGATCGAGGATTGCAAAGCCGCCGTGCGCTGGTTGCGTGCTCACGCCGGCGAGTACCGGCTCGATCCCAAGCGGTTCGCGGCATGGGGCGCTTCAGCGGGCGGCCACCTCGCCGCGATGCTCGGCACCACCGGCGACACGAAGGAATTCGATGTCGGCGACAACCTCGACCAACCCAGCCGTGTGCAGGCTGTGGTGGATTACTTCGGGCCGACGGATTTTCTGCAAATGGAAGCCCATCGCCCGCCCAACGGCATGCCGCATGACGCGGCTGGCTCGCCGGAGTCGGAGCTGATCGGCGGCGCGATCCAGGAGAACAAGGACAAAGCCGCAAAGGCCAGCCCCATCACCTATGTCACGCCGGGTGACCCGCCGTTCCTGATTTGCCACGGAGACGCCGACCCGTTGGTGCCGCATCATCAAAGCGAGCTTCTGGAAGCGGCGCTGAAGAAGGCGGGCGTTCCTGTCACGTTCTACACCGTCAAAGGCGCAGGCCACGGGCGCTTCAGCGATCCGAAAGTCGTGGAGTTGACACAGGAGTTCCTGTCGAAGTTAAAACCGTGATTCGACTGCCTCGGCACAGCTCCGAGAAACGGCTTTGAATTCGCCGCCGCGATCTGAATAATCCGATGCACCTGCCATGCTCCGCTCATTCCCGATCGCCCGCAGTTCGTTTGTGCTGCTTCTTTCCAGCCTCCTCGTTCACGCCGCCGGGCCGGAGAGGCTTCCGGGCCTGAGCTATCATCCGGACGGCGACGCGATCGTTTGCGAAAACGGAACGCGCGCGAACAACCGTCCGCTTTATTGCCACGAGCGGTTCACGTTGATCCGCACCGGCGAGCTTCCATCGCTCACGAGTCCGTTCATCGCGATGCATGGCGCGATCGGGCGCGGCGGGCTGCGGATTCCGCTTCAAGATTTCGCGCAACGCGTGGCGCGCTACCGGCCGGGCCGCATGGAGTGGGAGCTTTCCGATCCCCGGCTGCCGGGATGGAAAGGGGTGCTCACGCTGACCACGCTCGCCGATGCGAACGGCTTTACCGCGCGCCTCACCGTGCTCGCGGGCGCGCGGCCCGGCGACATGGCGGGATGGCTTTTCGTTCCGCCGGATCAAGGCAAGGGAGTGGAATACAAAGTCGCCCGGCAGGGCAACGGCTTCGCGCTGGACAAGGCGAATAAAACGCCGCTGGGCCAGATGCTGTGCCGCTTCTCGGCTCCCGTCGCGGAGTGGGATGCGGTGGAGTTCAAAGGCCCGGCGAGCATCGCGGAGAAGTCGCCGCTCCAGAACGACACGTTCAAGGCGGGCGGGCTCGTCGCGTGGGTTCCGCTGCAAACCGGCAGGCCGCTTTCGCTCGCGCTGGTCGCCGACGAGAACGATCCGAAGACCTACGCGACAATCGTCCGCCGCCAGAAGCTGCTCGATCCCAAAGTCGTGGCCGACGCAGCGAAGGCGTTCGACGACGGCTTTGCGCGCGTGAACGCCTTCAGCAAACAAGTCGTGGTCGATTCGCCCGACCCGTATTTCAACGCGGGCGTCGGCGCGTCGGTCGCGGCGGCGTTCGGCCTTTTCGTCGATCCGTGCTTCGTCCACGGCGGCGGCTCATGGCGCAATCAACAACCCGGCTGGCGCACGATGGGAGCGGCGTTCAACTACGGGTTCCACGAGCAGGTGAAGCGCAGCATCGCCTTCTGGGGCTCGCTGCAACGGACGAAAGACGACGGCAACAAGAAGGGCGAGTATTCCCCCAACGGCTGTCAGCAGGCGGGCAACTCGCGCTTCTTCGGCGCGGGATTCATCGACTACAAACAACCGCCGCACTACGAGTTTCAGACGCAATTTTTCGACGAGGCCGTGCGTGCGTGGAGGGCCACCGCCGATCCCGCGCTGGAGAAAACGCTGCTGCCGATGCTTGAATTGCACCTCACGCGCTGCCTCGAATGTTTCGACCCGGACGGCGACGGACTTTACGAGAGCTACAACAACACATGGCCCAACGATTCGATCTGGTTCAGCGGCGGCGGATGCGTCGAGCAAAGCGCCTACGTTTATTACGGGCAACGCGCGGCGGCTGACATGCGCCGGCGCATCGGCGATGTGAAAACCGCCGCCGAGCACGATGCCGTTGCGGACAAAATCAAGGCCGCCATCGACCGTGTGTTGTGGCTTCCCGACAAGGGCCAGTACGCTTCTTACATCGACCAGATCGGCCATCAAGCGCGTGCATGACGACGCGTGGATTTACAGCGAGCATGTGCCGATCGAAGCGGGAATGAGCACGCCGGCGCAGGCCTGGCAGGCGATGTATTACACCGACTGGGCGATGGAACATTTCGCCTTCCCGTTCGGCGGCGAGATGCGCCAGACCTCGAACTACGTGCCCGGCCAGTGGTCGATCCGCGAGACTTATCCCGGCGACAACTTCGGCATGGCGCTCGGCTATTTCCTCGCCGGACAGGGCGACGAGGGCTGGAGCCTGCTGCGCGGCACGATGGTTCACTCGATGTATGGCGATCCTTCGCCGATGCGCGGCTACGGCAACGAGGCGGGCGTCTATGGCCGGCCGAACATCCTCTCGCCCGGCGGCCTCAGTCATCCGAACTGCGGCATCGACTTCAACGACATCACCAGCAGCTTCGGGCGCGCGGTGGTCGAGGGCGTGTTCGGTTACCAGCCCGATTACCCGAACAACGTCGTCCGCGTGCAGCCCGCGTTTCCGGCGGAGTGGGATCATGCTTCGATTCGCACGCCGGATTTCTCGATCGCGTTCCGGCGGCAGGCAGACGCCGACACTTATCACGTCGCGCTGCTGCGAGCGGCGAAGATGCAACTGCGCGTGCCAGTTCGCGCGACGAAGGTCAGCGCGGTGAAGGTCGATGGGAAGCCGGTAAAATACAGCGTCGAGCCTTGGATGGGTTGCGGGATGCTGACCGTGAATGTGCCGGCGACGAAAGAGGCGGGCATCACCATTGAACTCGCCGGACGCACCTCGCAGGTCCCTGCCGAAGCCGTGGAGAAGCGGGTCGGCGAGCCGGTGCAACTCACGGCGGGAAGCGGACGCGTGATCAAACAAGTGCTCGATCCGCAGGGCTGTCTGGCGGACGCGAAAATCTCCGGAGCGATGGTCGAAGCGCGTTGCGCCGCAAAGCCGGGCCATCATCTGGTGATGCTCGAAGTTGCGGGCGACGTGCCCTTTTTCCTGCCGGTGAAACTGCACGTCACCGATCCGGAGGGCGAGGCCGCGCGCGCCGCGCAATCGCCGCGCACCGCTCCCGCCGATGCGAAATGGAAATGCCTCGATCTCGCCAACAGCTTCAACGGCGACATCCGCGCGATTTACAAACAGGAATACCGCTCGCCGCGCCCGGACACCGTTTCGATGCGCATCGCCTACGACGGCTGGGGCGCGTGGACTTTCACCCACTGGCGCATTCCGACCCCCGAGCCAAAGCTCGACGGCATCGACAAACTCAAGGACGTGGAAGGCCGGATCGGGACGCCGTCCAACGTGCCGTTCCTCGCGCCCGCTGAAGGAAAAAACATCGCGTTCACTTCGCTGTGGGACAACTGGCCGCGCTCGGTCACGGTGCCCGTCAACGCCAGCGGCGAAGCGGTCTGGCTGCTGCTCTGCGGCTCGACGAATCCGATGCAGTTGAAGATCGCCAACGCCGTCGTCCGCTTCAAATACTCCGACGGAAAAGAGGAGACGCTCGAGCTCGTGCCGCCGACAAACTTCTGGTCGCTGTGCCGGTTTGGCCGCGTCGATTACGAATACAAGCGCGACGGTTTCGCCCTGCCGAAAGAGCCGCCGCCGCAAGTCCAGCTCGGCGCGGACTGCCGCGCGATCGTTTCGGGATGGAAACTGCGTCCCGATGCGAAGCTCGAATCCGTCACGCTCGAAACGCTCTCGCAGGATGTCGTGATCGGACTGATGGGCGTAAGCGTGATGAATCCGAAGTAGTCGCTGCTGGTTGCTTCCTAAACATTTTCGCTGCGGCCTGGAGGTAATCGGCTAGAGTTTGGCCGTGGCTCGTAAAACGCATTCCGCTTCTCCGTCGGCCGACGAAGCTCGGCGCAAAAAGACCGTCAAGGAATCCTCGCCGCCGGGCAACGAACCCAGCAAAACTGTTCACGCTTCGCCCGACCCCCATGCATCGCTGCGGGTGAGCGAGGAATTCCTCTCCTCCGCATTTGCCGGAGTGGAGGCCGCCATCACGGTTTCGGAGGTGCTGGACGGCGGCAGGGAATTCCGTTTTCTGAGCGCCAATCGAGCTTGTGTCGAATGGACTGGCATTCCCCTCGAAGAATGGATCGGCCGGCGACCGCAGGACATTCTTCCGCCAGAAGACGCGGCAGCCATTTGCGCTCGATACGCACAGGCCGTCGAAGGAGGGCAAAGGATCACCTATGAGGAATTCCTTACCTTTCCCAGTCGAAGCATGTGGGCTTTGACCACGGTTACTCCTCAGCGGGATGCGAACGGCACGATCAACCGGCTCGTGGCCACCGCTGTTGAAATCACCACCCAGAAGCGGACCGAGGAGACTCTGCGGCAACTCAATGAAACGCTTGAGCAACGCGTCGCCGAGCGCACGGCGGCTTTGCAGGTAAGCGAGGAAAATTACCGCTTGCTGGCGGAAAACTCCGCTGACTTTGTCGCCCTCCATGAGGCAGGAGGTCGGTGCGTGTATCGCAGTCCGTCCTTTTATCGCATCACCGGATGGAGCGAAGCCGACTTGGATCCGGCAAAGGCGTTTTCGCGAGTCCATCCTGACGACCTCCCCGTGGTCCAGCAGGCCCAAAAGTCTGTCGAGGAAGGCAAGGCCAGTGTGGTGGAGAGTCGCTACCGCTGCAAGGACGGCAGGTGGCTTTGGTTGGAAACGCGGCGCACGCCGATCCCTGGTGCAGACGGCAGGCTGGCGCGAATCGTCCTTACATCCCACGACATCACGGAGCGCAAAGAGGCGGAGGAGGCGCTGCGGATGAGAGAGTCGGAGTTGCGCGCGGCATTCGACAATTTTCCGTTCGATTTCTGGATTCGGGACAAGAACGGCGTGTGCATCATGCAAAACTCGGTATCGGTCAAAAACTGGGGCGGCAACCTGGGAAATCGGACAGAGCAGACAAAGATCTCGGCGGAAACATTGAAGCTATGGCTGGAAAATAACCGCCGGGCTTTTGCCGGGGAGGTTGTGCGCGGAGATGTCGAGATCCTTCACGATGGCGCCACCCGACATCTCCACAATATCGTCGCGCCCATCCGGGTTGGAAAAGAGGTCCGGGGCATCCTTGGGTTCAATATCGATATCACCGAGCGCAAGCGGGCCGAGGCAGCGCTGAAAGTATCTGAACTCAAATACCGCCGCCTTTATGAAAGCATTACGGACGCAGTAGTCACCGTTTCCATGTCGGGGCAAATACGGGAATTCAATCCTGCTTACTCCAAAATGCTGGGTTATTCGGGCGAGGAGTTGTTGCAGTTGAAGTATGAAGACGTAACCCCGGAGAAGTGGCACGACTGCGAAAGCGCCATTGTCCGGCAGCAAGTCCTTCGGCGCGGCTTTTCCGACGTGTATCAAAAGGAGTATCGCCGGAAAGACGGGACGATTTTTCCCGTGGAACTGCGCACACTCCTGATCAAAGACGAGGCGGGTCGGCCCACGGGCATGTGGGCGATCATCCGGGACATCACCAAGCGCAGGCGGGCGGAGGAAGCCTTGCGGGAGAGCGAGGAGCGGCTGGCAGTGCTGGTGAAAACCGCGCCGGCAGGGATTGCAATTCACGGAAGCGACGGCCGGTTGTTGAGCGTCAATGACACGGGTCGGAAGCTTCTCGGGATTACGAAAGCGAATGCCAAAGGCAAAGGTCTGAGCGATCCCGCATGGCAGTTTGTTCGAGCAGATGGCTCCCGAATGCCGATGAGTGAATTTCCCGTCGCGATAGTGCTGGCTCGAAAAGCGCCTCTAAGAAGCTACATCTGCGGCATCGAACACGGCGGCCGTCACGCTGTGACCTGGGTGTGGGTCAACGCGATGCCTCTTCTTGCAGAGAACGGCTCGGTCGCGGAAGTCGTCGTGGCGTTCATGGACATCACGGAGCGCAAACAGGCTGAGGCAGCGCTACGGCAGCTCAACGAGACGCTCGAACAACGGGTTGCCGAACGCGGCGCGAAGTTGAGCGCCGCCAACGTCGAGTTGAAAAGGGAGATTGCCGGGCGCAAGCGGCTGGAGCAGCGGATCGTAGAGATCGCCGAGCAGGAGCGCCGCCGTTTCGGACTCGAATTGCACGACGACATCTGCCAGCGGCTTGCAGGTGCCGCAATGATGAGCCGGTCGCTCTCCGCGGATCTCCGAACGGCTGATCCCGCCACCGCCGCCCGGGTTCAGAGTATTTCAACGATCCTCAAGGAGACGCTGCGAACCACACGCGAACTCGCCCGGGGTCTTCATCCCGGCGAGTTCGATTCTGTGGGGCTCGTATCGGAGTTGCGGGCGCTTGCCGCCCAGACAACCCTGAGCGTGCCTTGCAAACTGCAGTGTCCGCGAGCCGTCTCCATTCCGGGCAAGGATGCGGCGCTCCAGCTTTTCCGCATCGCCCAGGAGGCGGTCTCCAACGCGCTCAAGCACGCGGGCGCCCGAACGATTGTCATCGATCTGCAAAAGCGGCGCGCCGGGATTTCACTCACCGTCGCCGACGATGGCAAAGGCCTGAGCGAGAAACCGGGCGATGGCCTCGGGATGCGCAGCATGATGCACCGCGCGCAAATGATCGGGGCGAAGTTTCAACTGAAAAGAAACCCCGGAGGCGGGACACGGGTGGTCTGCATCCTTCCTGTGCATCGGTGACGGGCGGCCTGCTGCCTTGCCGGGCGTTTGACGAGAAACTCAACCGCCACTAACGAAAACTCTTCCCACCGACTTCAATAACTCTATCGCTTGGCGGCCATCTTTGGCTTCGGTGTCACGGCGGCATCCAGCCAGCCGCGTTGAACCATGTAATCGGCAATCGTCGCGGCAATCATGCGCGCAGTGCGGGCCGAGTCATCGGTCACCCCCTCCTTGCTCGCCAGCAGAGCCGTCGGCGCGGCAGAGAACGGGATCGGATTGGTGGCGGCACCGGGCGTGGCGTTGCTTCCGCCTGTCGTTGCGAATTGCAGGAACGGCTTGTTCTTCGACGGCAGATTTCGCACCGCGATTTTGGTTTCCATTTTGGTGCCCCCGAAGCCGACGCCCAATCCCATCCGAAACAAGCGGCTGCCTTCCGCGAGCCGGATGATTTCACCGCTGACAAGCCATCCTCCTTGCGGTGGCGCTTTTCCGGGGCCAACCGCCGTGGCTGGCGCGATGGTCCTGGTCAACTCCTCCACGAGGTATCCACTCAAGAGTTGCTGTGCCTCAGAAGTGAGTTTGCCCGGATTTTTCCGGAACCTGTTCTCTTTGACCTTCGTCTTCGCCACGTCAAATGGCTCGACGTAAATATGCGCGGGCTTGGTCCTGGGTTGCGAAGCATCCGATTTGGCAACTTCCTTTACGGATATGGATGCACACGAGCAAAGGCATGCAGCGGAAGCCAGGACGGCGAAGCCGCGAAGAAATAAAAGCGGATTCATCGGGTTCTAATCAAAGCCAGACGAATGGCCGCGTCCAGCTTGAAAAGCGAAGGCGCAGGAAAAAAGCAACGGAGCTGCTAACTTGGTTTCAATCGGTAACATCGTTTCGTGCCCCTGGTTCCGGCATTGGTGGAGGTTAGCGTGGCGAAGGCTGAGGGCACGAGGTGCGCGTAGTGGCCCTTGACGTGGCTCCGCCCCAAACCCCCGGAGTTTTCCGCATTGGAGCCAAAGGGCATAGGCCTCTCGAAAAACGAACCGCGCCACAGCGGATCGCCGCAGCGAAACGGCTTCAGAAAAACGAAGGCGCGTTTCCCGGCTTCCACTTGATGTTGCAGCCGATGCTTGCCTTTTGGTCGGGGTTGACGCGCTTGCCGGTCAGCACGGCTTCGATGGCTGCGCGAAGGTCGCGTCCGGTCGGCGTTCCCTGCCCCGGACGGCTGTCATCGAGCTGGCCGCGATAGACGAGTTCGCGGTTTTCATCGAAAAGGAAAAAATCCGGCGTGCAGGCGGCCGTGTAGTCTTTCGCGACCTCCTGGGTTTCGTCGTAGCAGACCGGAAAATTGAAACGCAACTTCTCCGCCATCGCTTTCAGCTTCTTTGGCGCGTCGGCGGGATAAGCGACAATGTCGTTCGAGCTGATCGCGACGACGCCCACGCTCTTGCCGGCGAAATCGCGCCCAAGCCGCGCCAGTTCGTCGCGAACATGGACGACATACGGGCAATGTTCGCAGATGAACATCACGAGGAGCGCTTTCCTGCCTGCAAAGTCTTTCAGTGAAACCGACTTCTCGGAAACGACATCCGGCAGGGAGAAATCGGGTGCTTTTGTGCCAAGCGCCAGCATCGTGGAAGGAGTGAGTGCCATGGGTTTTTGGTTTTTGATTTTCGATTTTCGATTTAGGCTCGCCGCGCACTTTAAGCTTTGGAGTCGAAATTAAATCGAAAATCTGAAATCTGAAATCTGAAATTCATTCCCATGTCCGTCACCCTTCTTAAACTCGCCTGCCCGGACCGGGTCGGCCTTTTGTCGCGGCTCACCAGCTTCGTCGCATATCACGGCGGGAACCTGCTCGAGGTCCATCAATTCACCGAACCGGTCAGCGGCTGGTT
Source organism: uncultured Verrucomicrobiae bacterium (assembly GCA_963751395.1). Classification (GTDB taxonomy): domain Bacteria; phylum Verrucomicrobiota; class Verrucomicrobiia; order Chthoniobacterales; family Chthoniobacteraceae; genus CAVVUC01. Next base: position 829,437 of record CAVVUC010000004.1, read on the forward strand.
TTTCGCGCGCATGGCGATCGACACCAGGACACTCGCGCTCGATCTGCCCGCGTTGCGCAAGGCGTTCAAGCCGACAGCCGACGAGTTGCAAGCCGAGTGGACCATCCGCGAGGAGCGCACGAAAATGCGCGTGGTCATCGTCGTTAGCAAGCTGGGCCATTGTCTCGCCGACCTGCTCTGGCGCTGGCGCTCGGGTGAGCTGCCGATCGAGATTCCGCTCGTGATTTCCAATCACGAAGTGCTTCGCGAGATGGTCGAGCGGGAAGGAATCCGGTTCGAGTTCGTGCCGGTCGATCCGCAAAACAAGGCTGCTGCATTCGAGAAAATGGCGGGCATGTTCCGCAAGGCCGAGGCGGACCTCGTCGTGCTTGCGCGTTACATGCAGATTTTGTCGAAAGAACTTTGCGAAGAGTGGCGCGGACGGATCATCAACATCCACCACTCGTTTCTGCCGTCGTTCGTCGGCGCGAACCCTTACCAGCGGGCTTACGATCGCGGCGTGAAGCTCATCGGCGCGACCTGTCATTACGCGACGGCGGATCTGGACGAAGGCCCGATCATCGACCAGGAAGTGGTGCGCGTGGAGCATTTCCATTCGCCCGAAGATCTGCTGCGGCTCGGGCGCGACTGCGAGCGGCTCGCCCTGGCGCGGGGCGTGCGCTACCACATCCACGACCGCGTGCTGATTCACGGCGCGAAGTCGATTGTGTTCCGGGATTGAGCGCCCCCAAATAGGTTGCGTGAGACGGGCGTTTGCGTAGTTTTGACCTCCCATGAGTTTTCAGGAACGAATTGATCAGGATTTGAAAGAGGCCATGAAGGCACGGGACACTGAGAAGCTCGGTGTCCTTCGCATGCTCAAGGCGGCGCTCAAAAACGCCGCCATCGAGAAGCACGGAGCGACCGGTCAGCTCGACGACAACGAAGCCGTCGCCGTGCTTCGCAAGCAGGCCAAGCAGCGTCAGGATGCGATAGAGGGGTTTGAAAAAGGCAACCGCCCTGAGCTGGCGGCGAAGGAAAAGGCGGAGCTGGACATTTTGAACGCCTATCTTCCAAAACAGCTTTCGCCGGACGAGCTGGCAAAAATCGTCGCCGAGGCAATCGTCGAAGCCGGCGCGACATCGAAGGCACAAGTCGGCGCCGTCATGAAAATCGCCCAGATGAGAATCGCGGGTCGTGCCGATGGCAGGACGGTGAATCAGGAAGTGCAGAAGCAACTGGGGGGAATTTGAGATTTCAGATTGAAGATTGGAAAGCCTGGCCGTTGCTTCGCATCCGTTGCAGCAGATTGAAGATTTGCCGAAGCGCCTCCGCCCCGGAGTTCAACTACCGCGTTCCGCCTTCCGCGTTCCGCCTTTAGAAACATGCTCACCGCCATCATTGTTGCCGCCGGAAGCAGCCGGCGCATGGGTTTTGACAAATTGTTCGCACCGCTGGCGGGGAAGCCGGTGATCGCGCATTCCATCAACGCCTTCGAGCAATGCAAAGAGGTGAAGGACATCATCATCGTCACCAAGGAAGAGCGCATCCCCGAAATGGAGAAGCTGGTCGCCGCCGAGAAATTTCTCAAGGTCCACAAGATCATCGCCGGAGGTGTGGAGCGGCATTTTTCAGTGTGGAACGGATTGCAGGCCGCTGACTCGAAGTCCAGCTACATCGCCATTCACGACGGCGCGCGCCCGCTCACCACGCCGAAATTGATCCGGAAATGCCTCGCGCTTGCGGTCAAAGAGGGGGCGGCCTGTTGCGCCTCTCAGATTCCCGACACGGTGAAGCGCGCATCGGACGAACAGGTCGTCACGGAAAGCGTCGAGCGGGCCGGTTTGTGGTCGATGCAAACACCGCAGATTTTTTCCACCCCGGTCATCATGCAGGCCTATGCGTTGATCATCGCGCAGAACGATGTGGTCACCGATGAAGTCTCCGCGGTTCAGCGGCTCGGGAAACGCATCGGCCTGCTTCGCGACGACGAATGGAATTTCAAAATCACACTCCCTCGCGATCTCGAGCTGGCCGAGCAGGTGCTTGCACTGAGAGGCAAACCGAAAAAATGAATCTCGATTATCGCCTGACAAAACTCGCCAACGGCGTCCGCGTCGCGTCCCTCGAAATGCCTTACATGAAGAGTGTGAGCGTGGGGATCTGGGCCGGAATCGGCGGGCGTTACGAAGCGAAAAAGGAAGGCGGCATGGCGCATTTCATCGAGCATCTGCTTTTCAAGGGAACGAAAAAGCGGAACGCGCGACAGATCATCGAGGCGGTCGAGGGCATCGGTGGTTATCTCAATGCCTTCACCACCGAAGACCACACGTGCTACTACGCGAAAGCCGCCGCGCCGCAATTCCCCGAGATCGGCGAAGTGCTCGCCGACATGTATCTGAACTCGCAGTTCGCACCGGAGGAAATCGAGCGTGAGCGCGACGTGATCCGCGAGGAAATCATGATGTATCGCGACCAGCCGGCGCAACACGCGCAGGAGATGCTCTCGGAGACAATGTGGCCCGATCATCCTCTTGGGAGGCCGCTCACCGGCACGGTGGAAACGATCTCGAAATTCCAGCGCAACGATCTCCTCGACTTCATGCGGGACAACTACAACGGACGCACCACCGTCGTGACTGTTGCCGGAAAAATTACCCACGAGGAAGTCGTCGCATTGTTCGACCCGCTGCTGGCCGGGCTGAGCCCGGGCCGGCTGCCAAGGTGCGCCAGCCATAATTCGTCAGCGACGGAGCCGCGCGTGTCGCTGTCCAACCGGGAAACGGAGCAGACGCACCTCGCGATGGGCTTTTATTCGTTTGGCAGAAATGACGAGCGAAGGTTCGCGTTGAAGCTTTTGAGCGTAATTCTCGGGGAGAACATGAGTTCGCGTCTCTTTCAAAAGCTGCGTGAGAAATACGGATTCTGCTACTCGGTGCATACGGGCATGATGTCACTCTCCGATGCCGGAATGATCAGCGTTTACGCGGGGCTCGATCCGGCGAAATTGCAGAGGGCGCTGCGAATCATCTTCGACGAACTCGAGCGCATCTGCCACAAGCCGCCGAGCGTGCCGGAGCTGCGCAAGGCGCGCGATTACACCATCGGCCAGACTCTGATGGGCCTCGAAAGCACGACCAACCAGATGATGTGGATGGGCGAATCCATCCTTGGATACGGCAAGGTGCTCGACCCTGCCGAAATCGAGCAGCGCATTCTGGCAGTGACGCCGGAGGATGTCCGTTCCGTCGCATGCCATTGTCTGAGGAAAGCGCGGTTGGGACTTGCCGTCGTCGGACCTGTGAAGGATGCCGAGACCGTGCGCGCATTGCTTCGCTGAAGCGAAGAACTCGCGCTCGGCTCACTCGGCGCCAATGTGGAACGTGCAGCAATAAAGGCCGGACACCGTCGTTTCATCGCGCCGCACCGGAGCGCGGAGAACGCGCTGGATCGTCTCTGCTTCGAGTCGTGTGACGATCGGGAACGCCTGGAGCAAGTCCAGAATCGGCGAGTGATGCTCCACGATGCGCAAGCCGCCGTCCGACTCCACCTCCGACATGAACCCCTCGTTGTCGCGGAGGCGCGCAAGCCACTTCACGCGCTGTGAAAGCGTATCGCCTTTAAGCCGCTCGATGTAGCGCGCTTCCTTTTTTTGGAAAACCATGAACAGCAATTTCTCCGCAGCCGAGGGGCCGTAGAGTTTCTTCGCCGATTCGAGAAGTTCGATGGTGAACGAGTTGCTCGCAACCGGGAAAAGTTCGTGCGCCCGTTTGGTGAGGCGATAGACCATCTCCGGCCGCCCGAGCGGCTTGGGCCGGCGCCATGTGTCGAGGTAGCCTTCCTTGTGAAGGTCGATGCAATGCTGCTTCACGCCCATGTAGCTCATGTCGAGCTTCACGCCGAGTTCGCCAACCGACAGCCCGTGCGTTCGCTTGAGCTTGTTGATGATTTGCAGCCGCTGGCTTTTGCCAATCTGCGCGATGAGTTTCTGGTTCACGGGGATGAATCTAAGATTCTCGCGGCAAAAAAAGAGGCGCGTCTCCGGCTACTTCAAATCCTCCGCAATCACGGTCTTCTGTTCGCGACTGGCAAGAAGCTTTGCCTGTTCGGCGACGGCGCTCGGGTCCTCATCGAAGCGGTATCCGTGACAGCTCGGGCAGGTTGCCGCGCGTTGTCTCACGATCGATTCGCATCCCTCGCAGACCTTGTAATCATTCGGTTTGGCGACGATTTTTTCCGCGCGTCGCGCGCGGTCGCTGAGCGGGGTGTTTTCTTGTGACATCGAGTGCTGGAATATGTCCACGAATGCAGGCGCAAATCAAGCGCCGCTCTCCGGTCCGCGCATCGAGTTGCGAAAAGGGCTTTCCTTCTCCAGACTCAAACCGTTTCCAATGACTCTCGCCAAACGACAGCAGGCATTCATCGAGCGCTTCTCGGTGATCGCCGATCCGCACGAACGGCTCGCAGCTCTTGTCGCGCACAAGCCGCCGCTCGCCGCGCTCGCCGAATCGGAACGGACTGACGCCAACCTGGTGCGCGGTTGTGTATCGCGCGTCTGGCTGGCGTGCTCGCTTGAAAATGGCCGCTGCCGTTTCCGCATGGACGCCGATTCGCCGATGGTCAAAGGGCTGGTCGGTGTTCTCTGCGCCATCTATGAAAACGCGCTGCCGGAGGAAATCATCGCAATCGAGCCCGAAGTTTTCGACGCGCTCGGCATCGCGAAGAACCTCACGCCCACGCGCCTGAACGGCCTCGCCAGCGTGCGGCGCGCCATCCACGAATTCGCGCAGCGCTGCCTCGCATGATCCGCTACATCGACGCACACAACCACCTGCAGGACAATTGGCTCGCGCCCCATCGCCGCGAGGTGATCGAAATGCTGGAGCACATCGGCATTCAACGCGCGGTCGTCAACGGCACCACCGAGGCGGATTGGGACGGCGTCGCGGAACTCGCGCGCCAGCATCCGTGGGTGCTGCCGAGTTACGGGCTGCATCCGTGGTATATCGCACAACGCACGCCGCAATGGCGCGAGCGGCTGATCGCGCGCCTCGATCAGGGCGGTTGCGTGGTGGGCGAGATCGGGCTGGATCGCCGGATTGAGGGCTGCAATTTCGAGGATCAAAAGGCGGTCTTCACCGCCCAGCTCGCCCTCGCAGCGGAGCGCAATCTTCCCGTCACCATCCACTGCTTGAAAGCCTGGGGCGCTCTTTGGGAGATTGTTCGCGAACATCCGCTGCCGGCGTGTGGATTCCTCCTGCACGCTTATGGCGGGCCGCTGGAAATGGTTCACGGCTTTGTCGGGCGCGGCGCCCGGTTTTCCTTCTCCGCCTCCTTTCTCGACGAGCAAAAAGCGGCGAGGCGCGAAGTGTTCCGGCATATTCCCGCGGAACGGTTGCTGGTGGAAACCGACGCGCCTTCAATGCCCCTTCCGCCAGCCTGTGACGCCTATCCTCTGCCCGATACTCCTGAAGGCCACCGCGTGAATCACCCGGCCAACATTACCGTCGCGTATCGCGGTTTCGCGGAACTTCGGGAAATGAGTGTCGAATCACTAGCCGCTTTGGTGGAGCAAAACTTCGCGCGTCTGTTCGTGTAGCGCAGGCATTCTTCCGCAGCGAAATCGGCCCTGCGCGCCACGTGGCTCCCGCCCTCTCGCAGAGCCCGAGTGCGCAATGGGGGCACGACGTAACTGGACCGTGCCTCCGACCTCACTGCGTGGCAATTCGCCTGACGATCTCGCCCGCCGCGACGAAGCCGAAGGTGCCGGTGACGAAACAGGCGGCTCCGAATCCGCTGGCGCAATCCATTCGCAGATTGCTGCCGGGTTCGGCGGTCGCGCAGACTTCGCCGCTGGACCACGGGAAGACTTGCGGCTCGGTCGAGAAAACGGTCGGCACGTCGTAGAAGTTCCCCTCTCCACGCTCCCAGCCATAGTCGCGACGGAGCTTTACGCGGACGACTTTCAGCAGCTTGTCGCCGCCCGACTTGCCGAGGTCGTCCACTTGAATCTGCGTCGGGTCGCGTCTTCCGCCGGAACCGCCGACGGTGAGCACGCGCAATCCGCGCTCGCGGCATTTCCCGATGATGCGCGCCTTGGTGGACATGAGATCGGTGGCATCGACGACGAAATCGAAGCGCTGCCCCAGCAGCCGGTCGCAGGAGGATTCGGTGAAAAACTCGACGACAGCGCGAACGTCGCATTCCGGGTTGATCTGCCGTATGCGCCCGGCAAGCACGGCGACTTTGGGGCGTCCGATTTCCCCATCGAGAGCGGGAAGCTGGCGGTTGGTGTTCGTGATGCAGACGTCGTCCATGTCGATCAATGTCAATGCGCCCACGCCAGAACGGGCAAGCGCTTCCACCGTCCACGACCCGACGCCGCCGACACCAATCACTGCAACATGCGCGGCCCGCAGGCGTGGAAGCGCGTCGCGCCCGTAAAGTCGCTCAACGCCGCCGAATCGCTGGCTGGGTGTTTGTGTCGGAATGGTTTCCACGAATGGAAAAATTGAAACCTTCCGCAGCACGTCAAACACGAACGCCGGCGGACTGGCTCAAGACCAGGCCTGCTGCCCAAGGCCGGCCGAGGTGAATTGCTGCACCAGCCCGGCAAGACCGCCGCCGGATTGATGCGTCACCATGTCGAGGACGACTTTCATCAGCGGATTGGACTGCCCGCCGCCGGTGACTTGAGAAAGGATGGAGTCGAGGATGCTCATGGTTTTGAAGGGATTGATGATTGGGACGTGACAATCGAAGCAGAGCGGGCCGCAGCAGTGTTGTCCAACCACGGAAAAACCGGCTCAGTATTTCACCCCGCAGCCGTAGGGCTTGCTCGTGGCCGTGGCGACTGGCTTGCCTGCCATGGCTTCATCGAGCGCGGCTTTGACGTAGTTCGTCGCCTTGGGAATGTCCGACGGATTTGCCGAGGCGATGCTGTCGATGGCTCCTTCGTAGATCAATTTGCCTTCGGGGTTGATGACGAAAAGTTGCGGCGTGGTTTTCGCTCCGTAGCTCCTGCCAATCGCGCCGTTTGAGTCGAGCAGCAACGCGGTCGGAGCCGCCTCCTTTTGCTTCAGCCAATCGTTCCATTTCTCGGGCGGGAAGTTGCCGGACTTGCCGGCGGCGGACGAGTTGATGCTCAGCCAGACAACGCCTTTGCCGGTGATTTCTTTTTGGAGTTTCGGCATGTTGCCGGAGTCGTAATGCTTTTTCACAAACGGGCAATCCGGGTTCGTCCATTCGAGCACGACGTATTTGCCTTTGTATTCGGCGAGCGTGTGCGTCCTGCCGTTTGTGTCGGTCGCCGAAAATGCCGGGGCGGGCTCCCCGATCTTCGGTCCAGCGAATGCGGTTGCGGTGAGAGCCAATGCGACAAGGGAAAGAATCGTTTTCATAGGGTTTTACTTTTGGTTCTTTGACGCGCTTTTCTTCGCGTCGTTCAATCCGTCCAGCACGATTTGCTGCGTGAGCAGTTCGGGCAGGACGATCGGACTGGCCGATCGATCGGCGGGATAGATCACGTAAAGCGGCACACCGGCGCGGCCGAATTGTTTCAGCGCTTTGGTGATGTCGGCGGCACCGTTCGTCCAGTCGGCTTTCAGAAAAAGAACGTCGTCCTTTTTGAACGCCTCCTGCACCGCCCCGGATTTCAACACGAGCCGTTCGTTCACTTTGCAGTTGATGCACCACTCGGCGGTGAAATCGACGAAGACGATGCGGTCCGACTTCAAAGCCGATTGCAGAGCCGGCTCGAACGCTCCCGTGTCGGCGCGGAGTTGCTGGGCGAGCACGTATCCGAACCAGACCGCCGTTGCCAGCACTAGCACGCCCATGACTTGTTTCACGCGCACCATCCAGAGGCCCGGTTTCGGCAGGAAACGCATCCACGCGGGATTGAGCGTGAGCAGAAAATACGGCAGCGCCATTCCCGCGGCGATCGTGGCGAAAAAGGAAAAGATGATCAGCGGTGGCTGCGCGAGCGCGAAACCGATTGCCGGACCGAGCAGCGGCGCGGTGCAGGCGGAGCCCATGAGCGTCGTGAAAAGGCCATGCACAAACGAACCGCCCAAGCCTTCCTTCGATGTGAGTGCGGCGAGTTTCGTATTCAAGCCACCGGGCAGCATCACCTCGAACGCGCCGACTAGATTCAATCCGAAGACCACGCAGATCACGAGCATCGCGGCGATGAACCCTTTGCTCTGAAATTGGAACGACCAGTTGAGTCCAAAAATGACAATCAGCGCCGCGAGTCCGAGAAACCACGCGAACACACCCGCGCAATAGGCCAGGCCCAGCTCGAAGACGCGGCTTCGCGACTGACCCGACTGGCTGATGAATCCGTAGATTTTCAGCGTGATGACCGGCAGCACGCAGGGCATGACGTTCAGGAGCAGTCCGCCGAGGAAGCCAAGGAGCAGGTAGCGGAGGAGGGTTGAGGGAGAAGACGACGGAGGCGCGGAGCTTTGAGGCGCGATGAACCAGCCTTCGCGCGACGCGCCTTCCCCGAGCGCGAGCACGCCGGCGAGTTGGTCGGGCGGACCGCTGGTGACTTTCACGCTGATGATGCGGTCGCCGCTTCGAGACGTTCCAATCGTCGGGTGCTCGATCACCATTGAGGACGAAGGCAGGGGGAAAAATTCGAGCTTGTCGATTCCCGGGCCGGAAACCTCCAGCGACGCAATGCCGGCTTTCGACTCCCATTTGTATGTGAACGGCTTCGCACCGGTCTTCGGCAGCAGCGCGCGATATTTCGAGAAAATCTCCGTGTTCGCGGGCTGGCTTTCCGAGGCGACCGGCAACGTCACCGCCAGTGTCGCGTCGCCGGGGATGCAGAGCTTTTCGCACACGAGCCAGTTCGCCTTCGCGTTGAGTGTGATTTCGCGCGCGTCGATTTTTTCCGGCGGCGTGATTTCGACGAGCAACAGCACTTCGTCGCGGTAGGCGTAGGTGATGAGATCGCCTTCTTCGGTGATCCTTTCCGGGATCGGCCATTGGATCGCGCCTGCTTTGAATCCCTGCGGCATCGTCCACTCGATCTTCGTCGCAAGCCCGGAGTCACCGGGATGCTGCCAGTAGCTGTGCCAGCCCGGCGCCATTTTCAAAAGCAGGCCGGCGGTGAACGACCGGCCGGGCGTGATCGCGTTCGTGTCCGCGAGAAGCGATGCCTGCACGATCTGGCGTCCCTGATGCATCTGCGCCTGGGTTTCAAGGCAGGCCGCCAGAACGAGCACAACGAGCAAAGCAAATTTTCTGCGAAACATGGCTACATCATACATCGCGGGAATGACGCATCAAATCAGGGTTTCCTCGCAGACCGGTCTGTTGCCGGCGATGTCACATTTTGATGGAGGATCAGAGTTGGGATTTACGACAGCGAACGAACAAGCTATCAACAGCGTCATCGCCATGGAAAACGAACACAATTTCACCGCAGGCGCACCGCCGGGTCGCGAACCATGAACTGGGCCAATCGACTCACCGTCGCCCGATTGTTTCTCACCGTGATCTTCGTCGCGGTGGTGAGTTCGAACGCCCGTTTTGGCCACACGTTGGGGCTGGTTCTTTTCGTCGTCGCCGGCATCACCGACTACGTGGACGGCCTGATCGCGCGGCGCTTTGCGATGGTCACGGATTTTGGGAAACTCATGGACCCGCTCGTGGACAAGATCATGATGGCGGCGGCGTTTATCTGTCTGGTGCCGATCGGCGCGATTCCATCCTGGGTGGCGGTTATCATCATCAGCCGCGAGTTTTTGATCACCGGACTGCGGCTGCTGGCGCTGTCTAAGGGCAGGCTCCTCGCCGCCGAATCGCTGGGAAAGCACAAGACGACCTGGCAAATCGTCACGGTGATTTTTTTCCTGCTGCTCCTGTCGGTGCGCGAGTTCAGGGGCGACGACTTGTCTGCGATGCCGGCATGGTATCAAACGACATGGAATTACGGCGGGAGCGCCCTGCTTTTCATCGCGGTGACGCTGACGCTGGTTTCAGGCATCGGCTACCTGCTGAAAAACAGGGCCGTGATCGAGATGCAATGAAGCCGGGGTCTCGTCGAGTACCAGCTTTGCGGGACTTCGACCTGATCGCCGGGATACACTTTTGGATCGGTGGAAGGGTCCTTGCGAATTTTCCGGGTGTCGATGATCTGCGCCTTGCCCTCGTGAACGAGTCGCACTTTTTTCTGGTCGGCGAAATCGTTGAATCCGCCTGCGGCATTGATGCTCGACATCAGTGTGAGGTCGGAGGTGTAAGGGATACGCCCCGGCGCACGGACCGACCCGCCCACGTTCACGAAGCGCTGTCCGGTCTGAATGCCGATCGTGATGTTCGGGTGGGTGTAGATTTCCTCGGCCTTCAGTTTGTTCTCGATGACGGTCTGCGCCTGGGAAGGGGCAAGCCCGCCGATTTTCACGGTATTGATGTAAGGCAGGTTGATGTTCCCCTGATCGTCGATCGTGTACTGGGCGGAGAAGGCGGCGATTTCATCGGTCGGAACTCCTGCCAGCCGAATCTCGATGGAATCACCGGAGCGCAGAGTTGCCTGGGCGAGCGCCCCGTTTACGAATGCGAGCGCCAGCAGAAGGATGAGGGAAGCGAGTTTCACAGTTTTCATTTTGGTTCCTAGTATTGTTCTTCCCCGCGCACAGGGCGGCTGCTGGAGACGGGTGCGTTGGCAGGCTGGGTCTTGGCAGCTTTCTTTTTCTCCGTCGGCTGCGGCGCGTAGTAATCGTAGTAGTTCGTGTAGTACTGGTAGCCCTGGTCGTGCTTGGTATCGACTTTGTTCAGGACGACGCCCAGCAGATTCCCGCCAACGTTGTGGACGGCGTGTTTTACGCGCTGGAGCATCGAACGCGGGAAGCGCCGGTGTTCGATGACCATGAGCGTCATATCGACCTCGCTGGCAAGCACCGAGCCGTCGCTGACGCCGAGGATGGGCGGTGAATCAAAAAAGACCAGGTCGTACTGATGCTTCACTTTTTGAATGAGGTCGGCCATGCGCTGGGAGTTGAGGATGCCAACGGAGTCCTCGGGCAGAATTCCGCTGGGCACGAAGGAGAGATTGTCCACCTTTGTCGGCCTGACGACTTCCTCGAACGGCATGTTGCGGGTGAGGTAGTCCGTGAGACCGAAGTTGTTCTCGACATTGAACAGCTTGTGTTGCGACGGACGGCGCAAGTCGGCGTCCACGACGAGCACGTTGTAGCCGCCCTTCGCGCAGGTGAAAGCGAGGTTGCAAAGCGTCGTGGATTTGCCTTCGCCGGGTCCGCCGCTGATGAGCGTGATGGTGTTGGCGTCCGGATTCTTGCGGTTGAATTCCATGTTGGTGCGCAAGATTCGATAGGCTTCCGCATCGGGCGTGTCGCCCGGCTCATTTTGCAGAACGCCAACATTTTTCGGAACCACCGCCAGCACGGGAACCCCGAGGAATTTCTCCACGTCTTCGAGGGATTTGACGCTGGTGTCGAGGTACTCGATGAAAAATGCGAGGCCGATTCCGATAATGAGACCAATCAAAACCGCAAGCGCAAGGCAGGCCGGCACGTTTGGCTTGGAGGGATAAATCGCAGGTTCGGCGCGCTCCCAAATCTTCGCGGGCGTGAAGGAGATCTGCCCCTGCATTTTTTCCGTTGCGAGGCGCGTTTCCGCGGAGTCGAGAATCCTCTTCGCCTGGATGTAGGCACTCTTCGCGTCAATGTATTCGGCGCTCTTGGTCTTGTTTTTTTGATAGCCTGCTTTCGTCGAGGCGAGCTTTTCCTCGAGCACTTTAAGGGTTGCCTCGGACACGCGCAGGCGGGTGGTTATTGAACCACGAAGGGCCTGAATTTGTTCATTGAGCTGCCTGCCATAGACCTCGATCGATGCGCGAAGAGAAGCAACTTTCGGGTGTTTCTGTCCGTAACCGGAACTGAGCAGTCTGGCCTCCTCGGCTTTTGAGTCCTGATAAAGCGGCAGCACCTTCGTGACGGTCGGGTCGTCGATATTGAGCAGATGAAGTGCGACCATGACTTCCTCCGGCTTCAGTTTTTCGATCTGTTCGGCCTGCGTCTTGAGCGTTGCGACTTGCACGCGCGATTCGTTCACCTGTTCCTCGTCCTTTAGCACGCTGCGTGTTTCAGACGTGTCCGCTGTTTCCAAGGTGTCCGGATTGAGATCGACGATTCCTTCCTCGACGCGAATACGCGCCGCTTCGGCGGCGGCCTTCTCGACTTTGTTGCGTTGCTTTGTGACTTCCTCCTCCAGTTGAGCCAGGCTTCGGTCCATCAGTCCCTGCTGATCCTGCCGGCGCTTTTGCTGATAAACGACCGCGATGGAATTCGCGATGTCGGCAGCCTCACGGTTGTCTGTGCTGTAAACGCCGATTTCAAGGAGATCGGTGTTGCGCACTTCGCGGACATCCAGCGCCTGGCGCAGTTTGAAATAAGCCTCCTCTTTTGTCAGGCCGCGCCCGCTGGTGGCGGACCACTTGGGAATCAGCTTCAGGTCGTCGATGACCGGGTAGAGGATTTCCTTTTGCTGGATGATTTGGAACTGCGTCGGGGCGAATGTCGCATCCTTGGTCCCGCGCAATCCTTCATTGCCGAAGATTTTCAGGCCGGCATCGTCCGGCTTCACCTCCATGGTGACTTTTGAAAAATACTGGCGCGGTAGAAAATAAACCGTGATACCCGCCGTGATCATCACGAGCAGGAAGGTGAGAAAGATGATGCCCGCCCGAACCTTGACGACGCGCCAATAGTCTAGGAAATGCAGTTTTACTTCGCTGGAGTCATTCATATATGGTGGATGCCGTGGTGGGATGGGAAAAGTGACGGTGATAATAACCCGAGTCCCTGTTTTCCGCAAGTGGTCCGGCGCGACAGGGTCGAAAGCGCGTAAACCGGCACGGGTTTAGAAAGCATAGGTGCCGCCGAGGAAGAACTGGTTCCGGTAGTAATTTGAGTAAGAATACGTGTACGAGGTGTCGTATAAGTTATACGATGCGGTCAGCGTAATGTGCCGGTTGATCACGTATTGCAGGCCAATGCTGAAACCGATGTCGTCTTCCACGAAATCGCTGCCAGTGCCCACCGCGGCAGTCGTGATGTGGTTGTAGTTCGCGGAGAGGCTGGCGGTGATTCTTCCGGTCAGGACGTGGTTGATCCCGATCGAGGTTCGGAAGCTGGTCTGCTCCTGCGATGAAATGTTGCCAGGCTGCAAACCAAACCAGTTGCTCCAGGTGATGTTCGACTGGTGGCCGTAGATGTAGGAAAGCGTCGATTCGAAATAAGGCGACACCTGTGAGTCTATCCCGGCAGTCTCGTATATGCGGGTCTGCATGCCGGCTCGCACGGTGCCGCGCAATCGCGGACTGAACGTGCTGTCCAGCCCGAGAAGGAAAAACTGCGAGGTCGAATCTGCCGACTGCGTGTTTGGGTAGGTGTCCAGTGCTCCCCGAACCTCGACCACGGCGGTGGTTCGGGGTGAAAGGAGATACCGGAACTGAAACCCCAGGGTATTGCTGAAAAGATCACTGCCTTGCTGGTCTTGGTTCTCGTAGAGCGTCGTTCCAAAATTATAGCTCGCCACTGTGGACATCCTCGCGGTCCACAAATACGTGAGGTCGATCTTGGCATTGCCGACGAGGTAATTGCCTGTGTTGTTCGTCGGGGCTGTGATGATGTTAAAATTCGGTTGCGAAAGAAGCGAGAGACTTGCCGCTGTCGAGACACTGAGTCGTGGGTTGAACCTGTGGTAAAAGACAAACTCCAGGCGGTCGTTGTAATCCATCACACTCCCCGGCCGGTCCCAGTAGAACAGCCCGCCAATCACCGCGTCCAAAGTGTAAGCGGTCCTTGGACTCGCAGACTGCACAGCGACCACAAGGCTGGCATTCGTGACCGAGCTTCCCACCCTCGGGTTCTGCTGAGCGCCCGGGGCCGGATTCGTGGGAGCGGAGAAGATGTTGTCGTCGTAGCCCTGCGACAAAGAGACGCTGAACCTCAAAGGTGGAGCGTTGAACCGGCCCTGCCCGGGCGTCAATGTAACCGGGAGATTTCCGTAAGCCGAGGGCACTTCGATCGGAGCCGCCGGAGCGGGAGCCGGAGTGCCTCCCCCGGCGCCGGCGCCTGTCTGTCCCGCAGGCGGAGTCGTTTCCCCTCCGACAGATGGAATCAGCACCGATGCAGCTCCGCTCCCGGTTCCTTGTTCCGAGGGCGTGATGCTTGAGCTGCCGCTTCCTGACGAGGAATCCGCCTGCTGGGCAAGGACCGTTTGAAAAGAAAAACAGCCCGCTAAAACTAAGGCGGTCCAGCTTCGGTTCATTTCATGGATGGGATTTGCGCACAGTGGTCGGCGAAAAGTGGACTTGAATTAGCGAATCGCCAAAGGCTAGGCAACTGAATTATGGCGCGCTCAAAAATGACTTGCGCTCAGCACCGCCCAAAGTTAGAGACGGCATCGTGAATACGTTGCATTGGTGGCGATAAAGACGGGCTTGCTCCGAAGTTCGGAGCAGTTCTCCCGCTGCCATGCGTTGAACTTCCCGCCCGATGATTCCATTTACGAATCGTCGGGCTTTTTTATCTCAAAATATGAACCTCGATTTCAAATTTAACGCCGACGGCCTCATCCCCGCGATCGTGCAGGACAGCAAAACGAACCGCGTGTTGATGATGGCGTGGATGAACGCGACCTCGATCGAAAAAACCGTCGAAACCGGCCTCATGCATTACTGGAGCCGCTCGCGCAAAAAGCTGTGGCTGAAAGGCGAGACCAGCGGACACACCCAGCGAGTCGTCCGGTGGTTCAAGGATTGCGACGCAGACACGCTCCTTTTTCAAGTGGAGCAGACCAGCGGGGCGTGCCACACCGGCTACGAGAGTTGTTTTTTTCAGCCCATGAACCAGGACGGATCGCCGGCGGAAATTACCGAGCAGAAAATTTTTGATCCCGAAAAAACCTACCACGGATGAAGCTGATTTCGCGGATGGCGCATCCGGGCTTTCCACGAGATCCCTGGTTCAAAGAATGAGCGCGACAATCAAAACGAGCCGCGAAGAGTTTCGCGAACTGGCAAAAAAGGGAAACCTGATTCCCGTTTTCACCGAGTTGATCGCCGACTGCGAGACACCGGTCTCGGCGTTTTCCAAGATCGACGACGGAGGCTATTCGTTCCTGCTCGAATCGGCGGAGCACATCGACAAAGGCGGGCGCTACTCCTTTGTCGGCAGCAATCCGCGCGTCATTTTCCAGAGCACCGGACAAACGATTCGCATTTCGGAAAACGGTGCCGCGCAGGAGTTCCAGACAGCGGGCGATCCATTGATCGAGCTGGAGAAATTGATGAGCCGGTTTCAGCCCGTTGCCATCGCGGACCTGCCGCGGTTCACCGGCGGCGCGGTCGGATACCTCGGCTACGACATGGTTCGCTTTTTCGAGCCGACGATCGGCGGGCCGCCAAAGGACGAACTGCAATTGCCGGAGAGCTTTTTTTTCATCACCGACACGCTGCTCATCTTCGATCACCAGCTCCGCCGGCTGCGCGTCCTCGCCAACGCGCACATCGAGCAGGACGCCGATGCGGCCTACGATGCCGCCTGCGGCCAGATCGGGCGGATTCTGAAAAAGCTCGCGCAACCGGCGCAACTGCCGGCGATTGACATTTACCGCGAGCCGCAGCCAGTGACACCGCGCTCGAACACGACCCGCGAGGAATACCACGGCATGGTACGCGCGTCGCATGAATACATCCACGCCGGAGACATCTTCCAGATCGTGCCGTCGCAGCGGTTCGAGACCGACTACCAGGGCGATGCGCTCACGCTTTATCGTTCGCTGCGGTTCGTGAATCCGTCGCCCTACATGTTCTGTTTGAAATTTGCGGGCGAATTCGCGCTGGTCGGGAGCTCGCCCGAAGTCCACGTCCGCGCGATCAGCGGCAGAGTCGAAATCCGCCCCATCGCCGGCACGCGCCGCCGCGGCGGGACCGAGGAGGAAGACGAAAGAAACGCCCGGGAGCTGCTCGCCGATCCGAAGGAACGCGCCGAGCATCTCATGCTCGTCGATCTGGCGCGCAACGACGTGGGGCGAATCGCCGAGTTCGGCACCGTGCGCGTGACCGATTTCATGACGATCGAGAAATACAGCCACGTCATGCACATCGTCTCGAACGTCATCGGCACCCTGCGCAAAGACAAGAGCGCCTACGACGTGATGCGCGCGACTTTTCCTGCCGGCACTGTTTCCGGTTCTCCGAAAGTCCGGGCCATGCAGATCATCAACCAGCTCGAAAAAAGCAAGCGCGGCACCTACGCCGGAGCGGTTGGCTACTTTGGGTTCGACGGCAATTCCGACTCCTGCATCGCGCTGCGGACTGTGGTGCTGAAGGACGGCAAAGCCTTTGTCCAGGCTGGCGGCGGCGTGGTCGCCGATTCCACGCCGGAGGGCGAATACCAGGAAACGGTGAACAAGGCGATGGGGATGATGAGGGCGATTGAAAGGGCGAAGGAAATTTAGAAATTAGGATTTTGTCGTGGACAAAGCCGAACTGAAACAACGGACAAAGACATTCGCCTTGCGTGTAATCAAGCTTGTGAGGGCACTGCCGCGCGATATGGCTGCGAAAGCAGTTGCGAATCAATTGGTCCGGAGCGCGATGTCCATTGGTGCGAATTATCGGTCGGCATGCAGGGCGCGCTCGCGAGCGGAGTTCGCATCCAAGTTGGGTGTCGTATTGGAAGAATGCGACGAAAGCACCTACTGGCTGGAAATCATCATCGAAGCCGGGGATGCAGCCGCGGGCGAAAGTTGAACCGCTGCGAAAGGAATCAGAGGAGATCAACGCCATCATCTTCAGCGCGATCCGAACGACTCGTCAAAAATCCTAAATGCTAAATCCTAACTCCTAAATTCCAATGCTCCTGGTCATCGATAACTACGACAGCTTCACCTACAACCTCGTCCAGTATTTCGGCGAACTGGGTGCGGAGTTGCTGGTGAAGCGCAACGACGAAATCACGATTGCGGAAATCGAAGCGATGAAGCCCGAGCGCATCGTTATCTCGCCCGGTCCCTGCACACCGAATGAGGCCGGCATCTCCTGCGACGTCATCCGCAGCTTCAGCGCGAGCACGCCGATCCTCGGGGTCTGCCTGGGCCATCAATGCATGGGCCACGTCTTCGGCGGCGATGTGGTGCGCGCGGGGCGGTTGATGCACGGCAAGACGTCGCCGATTCTGCACAACGGCCAGGGCGTTTTTGCCGGGCTGCCGAATCCCTTTGAAGCGACGCGGTATCACTCTCTGCTCGTCAAACGCGAGACTTTTCCCGGCTGCCTCGAAATCACCGCCGAGACCGCCGAGAAGGAAATCATGGGATTGCGGCATCGTCAGTTTCCGATCCACGGCGTGCAATTTCATCCGGAGTCGATCCTGACCCTCGAAGGGAAAAGGCTGCTTCAGAATTTTCTGAACCTGTAGCTCCGGCTCAGTCGGTGAACTCGCTCATCTCGTAGAGCTTCGGATCGCGCACGGGACGATTGCGGAGTTTCTTCAGTTGCTCGGTGAGATGTTTGCGACGTTCCGCTTTTTCTTCGCTCGCGCCTTCTCCACCGGCATTTTCGGACGGCGCGTCAAGGGCATCGAGAGCGCCGGCATATTCGGCTTCGAGTTTCTCCGGATCTTCGCCGCGCTCCATGCGGCCCAGCATTTCCTCCATTTCCTGGGGCATGCTTTCGCCGGTAATCGCCGACATTTTTCGCATCATCCTCGCGAGCTGGCGCGGGTCGGGATTTTCGGTGTCCATTCCGCCAAACTCACGCTCCATCTCGGCCATCGCGGCTTCCATGCGCGGATCGTCCATGTCTGCGCCGCCCGGCTCTCCGGACGGACTCACGACCGCACGCTTTTTTACGGAGAACGGCGAAAGCACACGCTCCATCCGGAATTTCGGATTGTCCGGGCAGCGCGGCGTCTTCGTGCCCTGCGCAAGCGTTCGGGCGTAGAAGGAGTAGGTCTTGTTGTTATCGGGGCAGTGGAATTCGTAGATCGGCATAATGTTTTTCGATCGCTCAACGCGTTTCTTTTGAAAGAAAGCCCGCCGTCCTGCAAGTCGTATTGTCCCGGCTGAGAAACCTTGCATCTGAAAGAGGCATTGCGGATGGTTGGATTTTGTTGGCCCGGACACAATGAATTGCTGGCGCCGCCCCTATGTTTATTCGTCAAGTTAAAGTGCTGTTTGTCTTCGTGTTGATAGCCGTGGCCTTCGTTGCCACTGGCAATGCCGATGACGCCAGTCAGCAGATCGACGCCATTTTCGCGCAGCCACCGCCCGCCGATCTGTCGGCGGAGCAGGCCGCTCCGATCATCGAACAACTCGAGCAACTCGCAGCATCCGTCCCCGCCCGCAAGCCGGAGATCGATGCTTTCTTGATACCGTACCGGCGTGCGGTGGGAACGACGGAACAAGGCGCTTCCGCCTCACCTGCATCGCCGGCGACTGCGCTGAAACCGAAGCCGCTGCTTTTCGTGAAAACGCCGGGCATGAAGCTCGCCATCCGGGCCGTCTCCGTCACGCCGCAAGGTCTCGCCGTTATCGTCGAGGCGGCGGACGGAAAAAGGAGCATTTACCAAAGGGAGTTCGTCGAGAGCCCGCTGTCGTGGTTCACCGATACCGAGATGGAAAGCGGCGTTCTCGATCTGGAAAGGCTCGCCGCGCGCTACGAAAGTTACATGACCGTTTTTCCCGAAGGCCGGCCGGTCCTGCAGGCCGAGGTGAAAAAAATGAAAGCCGTGCTCGCAACCATGCGCGAAGCAAGCCGGAAGCGCGACGAGGAGATCCAAAGCAAATTGGCGGGACTCCTCGGGCAGACGTACGACGAGGATAATGAATACACACGAGACGAGCTTGCCATGATTCTCCTCGATGCCGACGTGGTTCGCAAAGCCCGGCCGGCGCACGCGGTCGAGATCGATCAGATCGTCGCGCCGTTTCGCGAGCACTTTGAAAACCTGCTCGCGGGCAAGGTCTGCGTCGGCGGCATCTGGAAGACGAAGGAGGAAATCGAGGCGGCGGCGAAAAAACGCCTCTTCGATGACAATCGTTTGAGTTTTGAGCAAAACCTGACCATTCGCTTCGATGCGCTTGCTCTGAGCGAGTCGCAGGTTTTCAAGTCGCTCACAACGCCCGCCGTCATCCTGGGCGCGCTTGTCGCAGCGGGGTTGCTTCTGCTTTTCCAGCGCAAGCGCCTCCTGCTCGCCGCCCTGCTGGTTCTCGTGCCCACGGCCGTCGCGGTTTATTGCCTTTTCCTGCTGACCAGCGGCAGCAGCTCGATCGGAATTGTCCGCACTGCCGGCGGGGCCAACCCGGGAAAAATTTCGCGGCTGCTTTTCCTGTCGTCGCTATCGGATCGCAGCGTCTTTACCAAGGATGACGAAAAGGTTTCGTTCACCGATCAGGATTTGAACGAGTTCCTTCACGAGCACCTGAAGTTCGTCAATGACCCCGGTGGAAAAAGCGCCGGGATTTATGTCACCGACCTCGCCGTCGAGATCGTACCGAGCGGGTTCATTGTCATCGAGCAGGTCCGATACAAAGGCGGTTTCTATTGCATCCGATACAACGTCGCAATTAACACGCGCGGCAAGAAACCCGTGGTCGCGGATTGCTCGATCAAGTTTGGAAATGCGACCATCACAGGGTCGGCGAAGCACCGGCTTTGGTCCGCCCTCGCGGAACAACTGGAAAACATCACACGCGAACACCCTCTGCTGCGCGATTACGCGATCTCCAGGTTCATGGAAAGCGAACTACTCCTCGCCCTGAAAGCACCGGAGCCTGAGCCTGAAAAAGAACAGACGGCTTCCGTGCCGGCAGCGACCCGCAAACCAACTCCCAAAGCCACGCCTGCAGCAACAGCCGCTCCCGCCAGGCCTGCCGAAGAAGCAATCGAACCAGCGCGGGCCGCTCAGCCCGAGATGGAGGATCAGCCGGCGATGGAAGATCAGCCGGCGACCAGCACGCCGACTACCGAACCGGCAGCCGAGCCGGCAACCCAGCCTTCGATGTCCACGCCGGTTCAATCCGAGCCGCAAGGTGCCGAGCCTTCGTCGGGGATCGAATAGCCGCGCATCCACAGCCTGCGACCGGGTTCACTGAACCCGGCTACACGAGCGTCAGAAAAATCGAACCCGCAACGGCGATCACGCTGCCGATTGCCGGGCGCAGACCCGGCCGGTCTCCGTCCATGACAAACGCGAGCAGCATCGTCACCACCGGAGCGGTCGCCACGATCGGCAGCACAATTCCGCTCGGAGTCGTCGAGAGCGCCCATTGATAACACCCGACGCCGATCGCCGATCCCGTGAGCCCGTTCAACACCACCCAGCCCCAGGCCGACCGCCAGCGATGCGGCGTGGTTGAACCTGCATCGCGTCTCCGCCACATTTTCACGGCCACGTAAAAAAGCGCCGTCACGATGATGCCGCCGATGATTCGCTGATACGCCGCGCTGCCGCCATCGACGTAAACTCCGCCCGCTTCCGCAACCAGCGAAGCCTTGCGGCTCAGCACTGCGCCGAGCGCCTGCCCGAGCGCCGCCAGGATTCCAAAAAGCGCGCCGACCCAAATCTTGCGTCTGCCGATATGCAGATGTTCCGCGGGGGCAAGCGCCAGCGCGACGCCAAAAAGGATCAACGCCCCGCACGACAACTGCGCCCACGACAACGTCGTCCCGAGCCACAGGCGTTCGATCGCCGCTCCCATCGGCGCGGCAAGACACTGCGCGAGCAGGATCGTGAGCCGCGGCCCGAGGCGCGTGAGCGCGAGAAAAAGCGCCACGTCGCCGAATCCGAATCCCGCGACACCGCTCAGGAAAAAATACCAGCGCGCCTCTCCGTGGACGATCTGCCCGAACCCGTGCGCCCAGATTCCAAGCAGCACCAGCCCGACCGTCATGCGTGCCAGATTCGCAAGGCTCCCGCCGAGCAACCGAGCCGAGCGCGCGGCAAAGATCACCGAGAGCGAGAAGAAAAGTGTGGTGAGAAACGCAGCGGCCACTGGTCAGTTCCGGCTCATCATTTTTCCCCGCGCCTCCCGGATCAAGGCGGCATAAGCCTCGGAAGGCCGGTCGCGGAGGTGATCCTCGACCAGCCGGTCCGTTCCGCGCGTGTAGTCGATCGAGAAAAGTCCGAAGCGCGGCGTGAAGGAACCCCACTCGTAGTTGTCGAAGAGCGACCAGTGAAGATAGCCGAGCAGCGGCACGCCTTCGTTCACAATCTTCACGACTTCATGGACGTGCAGTCGAAGAAACTGGCTGCGCGTGATGCGGTCGCGCCGGCGCGTGTGGCTGTTGTCGGCGCGGCGGCGAATCGCCATCCCGTTCTCCGCG
The DNA here is from genome assembly GCA_963751395.1 of uncultured Verrucomicrobiae bacterium. Taxonomy (GTDB): domain Bacteria; phylum Verrucomicrobiota; class Verrucomicrobiia; order Chthoniobacterales; family Chthoniobacteraceae; genus CAVVUC01. Next base: position 850,786 of record CAVVUC010000004.1, read on the forward strand.
ATGAGCAGCGGCCGGCGGAAATCCTCGGCGTAGTATTTGCAGAAGAAATGCAGTCCCCGCGGCAGCACACGCCAGTCCCACCATTTGCTCGTGATCGTGTTCAGTATCCACGAGCGGACGGATTTGTTTTTGAACTCGTGATCCCAAAGCACCGGCAAACGAAACGCGTGCGCGGCGAACGGGTCGTAGTAATCGAGCCCGATGTAGTCGAACAGCCGCTTGCGCGGCGAGCTGTAAACCGCGTCGAGCAATGGAGCGAAATGCTCGGGATGAAAATGGCGGTAGCCAAAACGGTCGCTGATCCGCTTGATGAGCGTGCCGAAGTAGTATGGCAGATCCTTGTGCAGCGGGATGTGCGCGCGCTCGAACGCGGCTTCGAACTGATCGATTTTCTCGTGGATGTATTCCTTCACGCCGGCGCGAGGGACGTTCCGTTCGGCGAGGCAGACGAGATCGAGCAGCAGTTTGTCGGACCAATACAAGTCGCTGCAGTAGTTGTTGAACGTCACGAGCGGCTTCGGCCAGCTCTCCGCTTCGTAGAGGTCGTGGATTGCGTTGTAGGCGCGGACATGCGCGACGAGCAGGCCGTTGTAAGCGCGCGTCATCGTGCGGAATCCGATGCGGCCCTTGCCCGGAAACTGGTTCCCGAGATACGTGTTCAGCACGAGCATGTTCGGCTCGTTGATCGTGATGAACCAGCGCAGCGGCGCAGAGAGTTTCCTGTTCAAATAACCCACAACCATCCGCACGTGCGTCGCAAACAATTCCGGCGTCGCGCCGTCGAGCCACGGGTCGGGCCCGAGCCACCCGGGATGAATGAAATGATGCAACGTGACGACCGGCTCCAGGCCGTGCTCGCGGCACGACGCGAGCATCTCCACGTAATGATCAAGCGCGGCATAATCAACTTTGTCACGCGCCGGCTGAACCCGCGTCCATTCGACTCCGAGCCGAAAAGCGTTCAAGCCCATCCGGCGGCAGCGCGCGAAATCCTCCTTGTATCGATTCCAAAAATCCGCCGTCCGCTCAGTTCTCGCAACATCGCCGCGCGCCTCGACATCCGCCCAGTTGCTCTGCGGTTCGCCCGCACCGTTGTAGCCGCCTTCGGACTGGTAAGCCGAAGTCGCAACGCCCCAGAGAAATGGCTGTGGTGGATTCTCCATTCGTATCGCCGGATTCCAGCGAACCTAGCGGGAATTCCCTGTATCGAGCAATGAAATCGCTACGCGCCACCCCATGGGCGCATGACAGCTCAGTTCGTCTTCAGCACCTCGATGAACGCTTCCTGCGGGATGTTCACCCGGCCGATCGACTTCATCCGCTTCTTGCCTTCCTTCTGCTTTTCCAGAAGCTTGCGTTTGCGCGTGATGTCGCCGCCGTAGCATTTCGCGGTGACGTCTTTGCGCATGGCGCTGACGTTTTCGCGCGCGATGATTTTTCCGCCGATGGCCGCCTGGATGGCGACCTGGTAGAGCTGGGTCGGGATGACTTCCTTGAGCTTCGCGGCGAGCTGGCGTCCGCGCGAGTCGGCCTTGTCGCGATGGACGATGGATGAGAACGCATCGACCGGCTCGCCGTTCACGAGGATGTCGAGCTTCACCAGCTTGTCGGCGCGATGGCCGGCGTGCTCGTAATCCATCGAGCCGTAGCCGCGCGTGATGGACTTAATCTTGTCGTTGAAATCGACGAGGATTTCGTTGAGCGGCAGCGTGCAAGTGAGCATGACGCGCCGCGTGTCGAGCGACTCGGTGTGGTCGAGCGATGCCGCGCTTGTCCATGATGAGCTGCATGAGCGGCGAGATGTATTCGTTCGGCACCATGATGTAGCACTTCACGATCGGCTCGCGGATTTCCTGGATGACGCTCGGGTCGGGAAGGAACTCCGGGTTATCGACATGGAGCACTTCGCCGTTGGTTTTTTCCACCTCGTAAATGACGGACGGATAGGTGGCGATGATGTCCATGTCGTACTCGCGCCGGAGCCGTTCGAGGATGATCTCCATGTGGAGCAGCCCGAGGAATCCGCAGCGGAATCCGAAGCCGAGGGCGACGCTCGACTTCGGCCTGGTAGATGAAAGACGGAGTCGTTGAGCTGGAGCTTGCCCATCGCGGCTTTGAGGTGCTCGAAGTCGGCGGTGTTGATCGGATAGACGCCGCTGAAAACCATCGGCTGCACGACCTGGAACCCTGGCAGCGCCTCGGTCGCCGGGTGATGCGTGCCGGTGAGCGTGTCGCCGATTTTGATTTCCGCGGAGGCTTTGATGTTGGCGATGACATAGCCGGTGTCGCCCGGATGCAGCTTCGCGACCGGTTGCATCTTCGGGATGAAAACGCCGACCTCCTTCACTTCGTAAGGCCGGTTGTTGCTCATCATTTTCACGCCGTCGCCGGCTTGCAGCGCGCCGCTCATCATGCGGACGTAGGTCACCACGCCGCGATACGCGTCGAACGTCGAATCGAAACACAAGCGCGCGCACTTTGTCGTCGTCCCACTTTTTCGGCGGAGGAATCCGCGCGATGACCGCTTCCAGAATGTCCTCGATGCCGATGCCCGCTTTCGCGCTCGCGAGGATCGCCTCGTCGGCGGGGATCTGGAGAATTTCCTCAAGCTGCTTTTTCACCGTCGGGATGTCGGAGTTCGGCAGGTCGATCTTGTTGATGACGGGAACGATCGTCAGGCCCTGCTTGTTCGCGAGGTGGACGTTCGCGACGGTCTGCGCCTCGACGCCCTGCGCCGCATCGACGATCACCAGCGCGCCCTCGCACGCGGCGAGCGAGCGCGAGACTTCGTAGGCGAAATCGACGTGCCCCGGCGTGTCGAGCAGGTTGAGTTTGTAAGTGTGCCCGTCCTTCGCTTTGTAGCGCATCGCGACGGGATGCATCTTGATCGTGATGCCGCGCTCGCGTTCGAGATCCATCGAATCGAGATGCTGGTCCTGCGCTTCGCGATCTGCGATCGTGCCGGTCATTTGGAGCAGCCGGTCGGAAAGCGTGGTCTTCCCGTGGTCGATGTGGGCGATGATGCAGAAATTGCGCGTGAGTTTGATTCCCATTCGGAGAGCGGAGACTATCGTGAATGATACTGGGACGGTCAAATGTTTCATCGCATCCGGGCCTTGGAACGGCGGCAGAGCAATCCAGCCCCGTTCTTCCATCTTGAGCAGAAAGCTGAGGGCGGCCAAATCCTTGGCCCGTCCGCTTCCGTCACGCCAATCCCAGAGCACGCACAACTCTCCTGCCAACCTGCGCCGGCTCCAGTGGGTATGCTCGGCGATCCAGCGCTGAGAGCCAGCGCACTTTCTCCTCATCCACTTCTCGTCCATAAAGCGGCGCGGGCTTATGCTTCTTGTGTTTTCCGGCTCGCTCCGAGTGGAGTCAACTGAACCCGTTCGCGCAAAGCCCTGGCATCCCGGCGTGGCCGTTTCGCCTCGTTCCCAAAGTTGGCGGAGCGATTTCAGAACAATGCAGGAAATCGAAAGTTCACGCAGATGCCTGCGGATTTTTAGAAAGCCGTGGTTTGTTTCCTCTGCGAAGATCTGTGTAATCTGCGGATCAACCCTTCAAATGATGACCAAACTGCTTCTCTTCCCCGCCCTCCTGATCGCGGCGCTTCCGGCTTCTGCGACCGACTACGACTTTTCCCAGATGATCCAGCCGGTGCCCGCCTCGGCGAAATTCGAGGACCCCGGTTACATCGTCTGGTGCGGCACGATGGTCCGGGACGATGCCGGCAAATGCCACCTCTACTATTCGCGCTGGCCGCGCAAGCTGGGGCATTACGCATGGGTCACCCACTCCGAGGTGGCGCACGCCGTGGCCGACAATCCGCTTGGGCCTTACAAGTTCGCCGATGTCGCGCTGCCGGCGCGGGGCGCGAAGTTCTGGGACGGCCTTTGCACGCACAACCCGACGGTGATGCGGTTCGGGAAAAAGTATTACCTCTATTACATGGGCAACACCGGCGACGGGAAGCTGTCGAGGGATTTGAACTGGTCGCACCGGAACAACCAGCGGATCGGCGTGGCGGTCGCGGACAATCCCGGCGGCCCGTGGACGCGGACGGACAAGCCGCTCATCGAGCCGACTCCCGGATTCCACGACGCGCTCTGCGCGAACAATCCGAGCGTGACGCGGCGTCCCGACGGCGGCTATCTCATGGTTTACAAGGCGGTCGGGGACAAAGGCCGGATGCCGTTTGGCGGACCGGTCGTTCACGTGGTGGCGCTCGGCGACAGCCCGACGGGACCGTTTCACAAGCAGCCCAGGGCTGTGTTCACCGCCGAGGGAAATCACTTCGCCGCCGAGGATCCGTTCATCTGGCGCGGCCCGGATCGTTATTGGGCGATCGTGAAGGATTTCAAAGGGAGCTTCACCGGACGGGGAACGTCGCTCGCGCTTTTCGAGTCCGCCGACGGCATCGACTGGAAACCGGCGGCGCACCCGCTCGTCTCGGCGCTGGAATTGAAATGGGCGAATGGGACCGTGATGAATCTCTCCAAGCTCGAACGCCCACAGGTGTTTCTGGAGAACGGCGAGCCCGCTGTGTTGTTTTGCGCCGCCGCGCCCGCCGGACGTCTCACCGACAGCTTCAACGTGCAGATTCCGCTCAAGCCCGCGGCCAGGACTCTCGCTCCGTGAACGCCTGCGCCGCTGCGACTCGCCAGCATCTGTGTTTTTTGAGTGCGTCACTTCCTCACATCCGGTAAGTTTCACCCATGCCTCCACTCACACGCATCACACACGATTCTTCGGTTATGGGCGGCAAACCTTGTATTCGCGGGCTTCGTGTCACGGTCGGCACCATTGTCGGCCTTGTGGCGGCCGGCCGTTCCGATCAGGAGATCCTCCGCCTTTATCCGTATCTTACGCTCGAGGATATTCGCGAGTCCCTGGCTTATGCCGCATGGCGTGTTGAGGAACTTGAGGTGCCACTGGCTGTGTGAGATTCCTCATCGACATGAATTTGTCTCCTGAGTGGGGACAATATCTGATCGAGCGCGGATTCGAGGCCGTTCATTGGTCTGTGGTTGGCAGCTACGACGCTCCAGATTCGGAAATCATGCAGTGGGCACGGGACAACGATAGCGTGGTGTTTACCCACGATCTCGATTTTGGAATTCTCCTGGCTCACAGCAGGAATGGCAGGCCGAGTGTTATCCAGGCGAGGACCCAGGACGTTTCTCCCGAGCATTTGGGACCCCTCGTGGTGGCGGCAATCCGGGCGCACAGCGACGCGCTCGCAATGGGCGCATTGCTCACCGTGGACGAACTCAAATCAAGAATCCGCATCCTTCCAATCTAAGCCTTTGTGATCATGAGACGCCAAACTTCGCGTGCCATCCCAAAACGAGTTGTCCAAGTTCACCTCGCCAGTTTCTTTGCTCTGGTTTCCATTGCCGCAGCGAACCCGAAACCATCGGAAGCCCTGCTGCAAAACCGCTCAGAACGCCTCGAATGGTTTCGCGATCAGGGGTTCGGCCTTTTCATTCACTGGAGTCTCGACAGCCAGTTGGGCGCGGTGATCAGCCATTCGATGGTCGGCGCGGATGAGGACTACTTGAACCGCTTCATCAACGATCTGCCGAAGACTTTTAATCCGCGCAAATTCGCGCCGCGCGACTGGGCGGCGCTCGCGAAGCTGGCCGGCGTGCGATACGCGATGTTCACGACGAAGCACCACTCGGGCTTCTGCATGTTCGACACGGCGACGACGCCGTTCAACATCATGCACACGCCGTTCAAGCGCGACATCACGAAGGAAGTGTTCGACGCTTTCCGCGAGCAGGGCATCGCGCCGGGCGTTTACTTTTCGCCCGACGACTTCGAGTGGCTTCATCAAAACGGCATCCCCATTCAGCGGCAGATCCCGGACGTGCAACCGAGCCGGAATCCGGGTCTGATGAAACTCAACAAAGACCAGCTCCGTGAGTTGCTGACGGGTTCTGGAAAAATCGACCTCGCCTTTTTCGACGGCGAACCGGACGGCTTGAAGGAGCTGGCGTGGGAGCTTCAGCCGGACATCGTCGTGACGCGCGGCGCGATCAAAACGCCCGAGCAACACATTCCCGGCACGGCCATCGACGAGCCGTGGGAGTCGTGCCTGACGATGGGCACGCAGTGGCAATACAAGCCGACGAACGAAGTTTACAAGAGCGGCGGCGAAGTGATTTCGCTGCTCGTCGAGACGCGCGCGAAAGGCGGCAACCTGCTGCTGAATATCGGTCCGAAGCCGGACGGCGAGATTCCGATCGAGCAGGAGGAGCGGCTCCGCGAGGTGGCGCTATGGATGTTCGTCAACGGCGAGTGCATCCACGGCGTGCGTCCGTGGATCGTGACGCACGAGAACGATCTCTGGTTCACGCACAACCGGAAGACCGGGGCGCTTTACGTGATCGTGAAAGAGAAGGAGCGCTGGAAATTCGGCGAGTGGAAAGAGTTCGTGCTGCGCTCGGTGAAGGCGACCGATCGCACGGAAATCAGCGTGCTAAGCCAGAACGATCGCGTGCTCGAGTATCAGCCGACCGTCGTTCCCAAATCGACATTCCGACAAGAGGCCGACGGACTTCATCTTCGCGCGATGCGCGCCCAGCGACTCTACAACGACCGCAAGTGGCCGAACCCTGTGGTGATCAAGCTGACGCACGTCGAGCCCGCGCTCACGCCGCCGGGCGTGGACACCATCGAAGCGCGCTGGATCGCGTCGGAGAACCGCGTGGAATGCAAGGGAACATTGTCATCGCTCGGCGATGCGAAGTCGGTCGAGGTCGGCGCGGAGTATCGCGACATCACCGGCCTCGATGCCAACGAACGGACCGACACATGGGTCGCCGCTTCAAAGACAACGCAATCCGCGCCGGGTGAGTTCACGCTTTCCGTCGCCGGGTTGAGATCGGGACGGACTTACGAATTGCGGACCTACGTCGTGCATCCGCTGCTGACTCTTCGCGGTCGCGAAGTGAGCCTGAAGGTTCCGTGACGCTCGCCGTTTGATCGGAGGGACGAGTTCCACGAGTCCCAAATCAAGAAACGAAAATGGGGACTCGTGGAACTTGTCCCTTCGATGTTCGCGAGATGGCTTGAAATCGGAGAAGATTTTTGGAATCGCATCGAGTTGTTATTGTGCGGGTGAGGCAGGTTTTCGTAGCATCACCGGCCTGTCGTAACCGAAAACTCGAATCCTTCCCTTCTCTATGCACCTGAAACTTCCTCTCCTCCTCATCGCAGTGCTCGTCGCTTCTCCGCTCACCCAAGCCCAGCAACCATCCGCTGCCGTGGCCGGTTTTACCATCCGTCCCGACAAGCCGAAGCAGACCATCAAAGGCATCGGTTTTGAAATCCAGTCCGACTCGATCGGCTCCGGCAACCACGGGCTGCCCGAAGAGCCGATCGCCGTTCCGCACGATCTCATTCCGTCCGAGCGCGAGCGGCTTGCCAACGAAATGCTAAAAGGTTTCCGTTACTGCCGTCTGGCTGGAGGCCTTTACTGGCGCGGGTTGGACGCGGAGAAGAAATTTCTGCGCCCGCGCTGGCCGGAGCAATTGCAAGAGCTGAAACAACTGCTCGACACTGCGGGAGTCGAAGGTCTCTCCTTTGAATACTGGTCGCCCGCGCCGTTCTGGAAAGGCAACCAGGCATACTACACCATGCCCGGGGACAAGCCGGGGTCGAACACCCTCCGTTGTTTTGCCCCCGACTTCGACAAAGATCCCATCTACAAGGGCGACACGGACAAATTCCTGGCCGATTTCGCCAATGCCGTGGTCACGGACATCCAGACCCTCAAGGCCGCCGGAATCAAAACATCCATGTGGGGTTTGCAAAACGAGCCGTTTGTCTCGAACAGCATTTACTCCAGTTGCAGGTATCCGGATTCTCCCACCTACGTGAAGGCTTACCGCGCGGTCGCCGCTGCCATCCGCAAAGCGGATCCGGCCATTCTGCTTTTCGCTGATACCGAAGGCGGTTTCCCCAGGAAGATCGGCCCGGCAATGACTGACCCGGAGGTCGCTTCTCTGGTCGATGCCTACGCCGTGCATACCGTCGGCTCGCCGTCCGAAAGCGTGCGCAATGTCCACGCCAAAATCATCAAAGAACTACCGCCACGTCCGTGGTTTCAAAACGAATACGAATACCTGACCGGCGGCGCGACGCCCGACCGCTGCCTGAACACGGTGCAGCACATCATGAACTCGTTCCAGCTCGCCAACAATCCGACGTGGTTCTGGATCCATATTCTCAAGCCCCTGAAAAACGCGGAGGCCAGCGGCTATGCCCTCGGGTTCTGGAAGTCGCTCATCGAGAAACCGAAAAATGCCTCCGCAGACAAGCTCCGCCGCTGGCCCGAAGGTCCGGAGTTCACCAAGCTGCCGGAGCCGCTCAAGAAACTCGAAATGGTTTCCGCGAAGCTCGCCGCCGGAAACAAACCGGCCATCGGCTACCACTTCATCGTCAACCAGCCGGTCACCGTCTATCTGCTCGCCGAGGATTGCGACGGGCTGAAGCTCGGCCCGGAATGGCAGAAGACCGACATGACCGCGACTTGGAGCGGCGGAAAAGACGCGATCTACAAACAACAGTTCGAGAAGGGGAAGGTCGCGATCCCGGCGCACGGCGGAAAGTCGGGCGACCGCCCCGCCGCGCCGCATCTCGCTTTCGTCGAGCCGTCGGACGCTGCCAAGTTCAAGGCGCAGATCGGCATGAACCTCCCGATCCAGATTCGCTCCGAGACGATCGCCCTCGAACGCAAAGCCGCCGCCATCCAGCCTGGCCACTGGATTTTCAACCCCTGCAACTGGAACGCCGTCGGCAGCTTCGTGAAGCACATGCCGTGGGACTGCGTCGGGCTCGCCGTCGATGAAACGACTTACGATCCGAACGCGCGCATCTTCGCTTTCAAACGACCGAACGGCAAAGTGACCGTCGTCGTTTCAAACCGGAACGCGAGTGCCGAGCGCCGCTTCGACATCGCGACGGGCCTCGACAACGCGACTTGGAAAGGCTTCCGCTACACGCCGGACGAGGCGGGTGAGAGAACCATGGGCGTCCCTGTTGCGGAACAAAAAGGCGCGACCTTAACTCCGGTGCTGCCGCCTTTAAGCTGGGAGTTTTGGGAACAACTCTGAAACACGGATTTCTGGCGGACGGCCGCATGAGGAGTCTCCGTGGTTGATCTGAGGACTCCAAAATGAACGGAACCCCTTTGATGCGATCCATGTTTCTATCCATATGGATTTCTGCCGGACTGGGTTTGACAACTCCTGCCGGAAGCCTGGAGCAGGATTTCAATCATCCTCCGCCCATGGCCAAGCCAAGAGTGTGGTGGCATTGGATGGGCAGCAATGCAAGCAAGGAGGGAATCACCAAGGATCTCGAATCCATGAAGGCATTTGGGATCTCCGGTGCCACGATCTTTCACCTTACGTCGAGCGGTCACGGCAAGAGGTGGGTGAAGCCGATCTCCAACTCCCTCAACCCTGAAATCAAATATCGCAGCCAGGCCTGGTGGGCCATGATGAAACACGCGGCGGAGGAGGCCCGTCGGATCGGTGTGGAGCTTGGAATGCATAACTGCCCCGGTTGGACATCGACCGGTGGGCCGTGGATCACTCCGGAAAAGTCGATGCAAAAGGTGGTCTCAACGAATACCACCGTCACAGGCGGCTCCATGATCGAAGTGAAACTCGCGCAGCCCAAGCCCACCCTCGAATGGTATCGGGAGATCGGCGTGGTCGCGGTCCCGGCGATGGAGGTGGTGCCCATCGCGCAAGTCGTGGATCTCAGCAGTTCGGTGGATGCCGATGGAAATCTGCGCTGGCGGGCTCCCGCAGGGAAATGGATCATCTATCGATTCGGCCACACCAGCACAGGGGCGCATTGCAGCCCGGTGCCTGACGATTTGAAACCCGAGGAAAAATACGCGCTGGAATGCGACAAGCTGAGCGCCGAATTCTCGGCATTTCATTTCCGCCAGGTTCTGGAACCACTGAAACAACAACTCGGCACGCATGTCGGCACCACGCTCCGCCATGTGCTCATCGATAGTTATGAGGCGGGGCCGGCAAACTGGACCCAAAATTTCCGAGAGGAATTCAGGAAACGGCGCGGCTACGATCCGCTGCTTTGGTTGCCCACGCTGAGCAAACGCGTGATTGGAAATGCGGATCTAACGTCGCGTTTCGCATGGGACATGAAACGCACGGCATCCGAGTTGTTCGTCGCCAACACGCTGCGCCAGGGAAAAACCATCCTGCGTTCCTACGGGCTGGATCTCCATGTGGAACCCTACGGCGGCGACTTCGATACCGTGGACGCTTCCGCCGTCGCGGATGTCAGCATGGACGAGTTCTGGCTCGGCAGTGGTGGCAAGCTCTACAGCGGTGCCCCGAATATCGGCGCGGCCCGTGCGGCCGGGCAGCGGATCATCGCTGCCGAGGCGTTCACCGGATCGGCCGCTGCCTCCAAGTGGACGGAAGTGCCATCGATGCTCAAGGCGGATGGCGACGGGGCATGGGCGAACGGAATCAACCAACTGGTGCTTCACCACTGGGTCCATCAGCCATTGCCGGACCAACTCAAGCCCGGCATTGGCATGGGGTGGTGGGGCACTCACTTTGGCCGCCATCAAACCTGGTTCGAGCCGGGCAAGGCATGGATCGCCTATCTCAGCCGTTCTCAAGCCATGCTCCAGCGCGGAGAGGCGGTGTCGGATACGCTCACGGTCGGTCCTGCCGGCAATGCCACTCCGGGAAATCCAACCGACTCCATCACCGATGAGAACCTGATCCGCCAAGCAAGCGTCAAGGACGGGAAAATCTTGCTCCTCAGCGGTCGTTCCTACTCCGCCTTGATGATCCACAGCCCGGTGATGCTTCCGGCCACCGCCCGCAAGATTCGGGATTTGATAGAGGCCGGTGCCACGGTCATCGGGCCGCAGCCACAGCGTACTCCCAGCCTTCAGGACTTCCCCAAGGCCGACGCGGAAGTCAGTTCCATCGGCGCGGCGCTGTGGGGAAATGGCAAGGAACCGTCCGGCCAAGTCGGAAAAGGTCGCGTTTTCCTTCGTCATGAGGATGCCATGAAGGCCATCGGGCTCGGTCCGGATTTCATTGTCACTCCCGCACCGCCATCGCTGCGCTGGTGCCATCGGCGGGACGGCCAAGCAGACATCTATTTCATCACAAACACCGCGAACAAGCCTGTGACTTTCAGCGGTTCGTTCAGGGTGGCTGGAAAATCACCGGAGCTTTGGAATAGCGAGCGCGGCACCCGTCGCGCGGCCACGTCATGGCGGACCACCAAGGAGCGCACCGATGTGGACCTAACACTCGAAGCGAACACGTCGGTCTTCGTCGTCTTCCGCGAGTTGACGACTACCACTCAGTCCGTTGCGCCACCACAGCCATCCGTTGCTCCGATCACCGTTACCGGGCCGTGGTCCTTGCGTTTTCCAGACGGAGCGACACTTCCTATGACTGCGCTGACATCCTGGAGCGCCAGCGACCAGGCTGGCGTGAAATACTTTTCAGGCACCGCCCGCTACACCGCCACGTTTGAACTCCCGATCCATACCCCGGGCGCGGGCCAGCGTCTCGAACTCGATCTGGGCGTGGTCAAGGAATTGGCGCGGGTGAGAGTGAATGGAATCGACTGCGGCGTAGCCTGGCATGCGCCGTTCCGCGTTGATGTCACCAAGGCACTCAACCCCGGCACGAACCAACTTGAAATCGACGTCACCAACACCTGGGCCAACCGCCTGATCGGCGACGAACAGGAACCGGAGGACTGTGTCCATTACCTCGTCGAACAAAAGGCGTTCAAGGACCGCGATGGCAGTTATTTCGTCGGGCGTATGCTCACCGCGTTCCCGGATTGGGTCCTTGAAAACAAGCCGCGCCCTTCGAAACGGCAGACATTTTTCACGTGGAACTATTTCACCAAAGACTCGCCGCTCCACGAATCCGGATTGCTCGGCCCGGTCACACTCCGAGAAATCACAGAATAACCATTTACTGATGAAACCACCGAAAACCCTATTGGTCATGTTCGTCCTGCTTGCTCTGGGAAGCATTTCCCAGATGAACGCACAAACCAGCAAGCTGTGGGGCGCAGAAGGTGAGCTTTGGAATCCAGCGAGCCGCCTGCCGGACTTCTCCTTTGCTGGTTATCGCTCCGGTGAAACACCGATTCCAACTCCCGCCGTCACTGCAAGCGTGAAGGATTTCGGAGCGGTCGGTGACGGCGTGGCCGATGATTCCGATGCCTTCATCAAGGCCATCGACAGCGTGGAGTCGGGTGCAATTCTCATCCCGGCTGGTCGCTACAAGATCACCCGCGTCATCCAAATCAAAAAAAGCAACATCGTGCTGCGTGGCGCTGGCCAAGGACTCACGACGCTGGTGTTTCCTAAAAGCTTGTCGGCAATCTATGGTGCCCCGGGCTATGGCGTGGCCTCAGACTGGACTTACAGCGGAGGACTGATCTGGGTGGGGACCTGGGTGACGACGAACAAAAAAACCGGAGTCATTGCCGACGCCAACCGGGGCACTCGCGTGCTCACCTTGGCGTCCACGGAAGGACTGAGGGTCGGACAAACGATCCGGCTTTCGATGTCCGATGACCCCACCAAATCATTGAACCGCCACATCTATGCGGATCAGATGATTGGCACGCTGCCGTCGATTCGTTTTCACAGTAAAATCGCCGCCATAACGGGCAACAAAATCACCCTGGAGCGACCGCTCCGGCTGGATGTCCGGACGAAATGGGCACCCCGGATTCTCACGGTCGCAGGTCAGGTGAGCGAGGTCGGCATTGAAGGTTTCACCATGGAATTTTCGGATGTGCCATACAAAGGGCACTTCAAGGAAGAAGGCTTCAACGGGATTTTCCTGTTCGGTTCATGGAACTGCTGGGTTCGAAATGTCACGATTCACAACTGCGAGAGCGGCGTGCTGCTCGAGAAGTCGGCATTTTGCACCGTGGACAAGGTCAGTTTCACAGCCTCAGCCTCACACAGGCAATACCCGTGGAAAAAGGAGAAGCCGGGTTGGTTCTACACCGGACATCACGGCATCCAATCCCGCAACAGCGACGACAACTTAACGAGGAATTTCAAGTTCGACGCCTCATCGCATTTCATTCACCACCTCTCCATCGAGAATGCCACGGGATGTGTGTTCATGAACGGCACTGCGGGAAACTCCATGGATTTTGACCATCACGGTGGCGGCACCTACGAGAACCTGTTCACACAGATCCATCTTGGCGACGCGGGGCGCATGTGGAATAGCAGCGGCTCCGCCACCACGGGTGCCCGTGAAACCTTTTGGAATATCTCCGCCAATCCCAAATCGTATGCCAAACCGATACCTCGCTCCTGGCCGCAAGTGAATGCGATCGGGTGGCCCACCGCCGGCCCATCCCCGATGGATCCTGTGAAAAATTGGTTGGAGGCGATTCCCGCTTCAAGTCTCTCGCCCGCGAATCTCTACGAGGCCCAGTTGGCCCGGCGGCTCTCGTCCAAGTCCGCAGAATTTCGGAAAGAAACCAATGCCCTCAAGCAGTGATGGTTTTCCTATGGAGATGCGGGCTAATTCTATCCGCGTTTGGAAACGCAAATCGGCTGTGAACATCTCTTCGAATCCCCAATAAACCTGATGCCTTTCCACGAATGACCAGTTGAAAGGAATCGACCGAATGCTTCTTCCCACTTAGCTTGCGAAACCACAGGTGAGAATCATCGCACTCGCTGCCCTTTGCTTTTGCCTCGTTCGCGGCCATGCCGCGACAGCCGCTGTTTCCCCGCCTCCCGATACCGGTTCGACTCTCTGGTATGACAAACCTGCCGGGGCCTGGCTCGAAGCGCTTCCCGTCGGCAATGGCCGCATGGGCGCGATGGTCTTCGGCGGTATTCCGGACGAGCGCATCCAGTTCAACGAACAGACCCTCTGGACCGGTGCGAGTCGCTCCCAATCGTTCCCGAACACTGAGCGGGTTCATACCAGCGCGCATGACCGGGCGATGGGGGATTACCAGCCGTTCGGGAATGTGTATCTGCATTTCCCGCAGGAACACAAAGATGCTGCGAACTATGGGCGGCAGCTCGATTTGGAAACCGGCATCGCGACGACTCGTTACACCGTGGGCGGTGTCGAATTCACTCGCGAGGTCTTCGCCACCCATCCGGGTAAGCTGGTCGTCGTTCGCCTCACCGCCAGCACGCCGGGCAGCATCACATTCCGGGTTGAGCTGAAGGATACCGCGCGTCCGCCCTTGCCGGCGACTCCTGTCACCGTAGCCGGTAACCAGCTTGCGTTCGGGGGCAAGCTGACGCCGCCCGTGCCGGTCGATGAGAAGACCGACCGGCGCTGGAATGGCATGCGTTACCATGCGGCGCTGCGCGTCCTTGCAGAAGGCGGCAAGATCGAATCCGCGGATGGCCAGCTTTCCGTGACCGGAGCGGATGCCGTCACCTTGCTGCTTGCCGCCGCCACCGATTATGTCGCCGACCCCGAAAAGAACTACAAGGGGGATGCCCCGGCCCCGAAGGTGGAGGCCGCGCTCGGCAAAGCCTCGGCAATGTCCTGCGCCAAACTCCGCGAGACGCACCTGGCGGATTTCAAAGGACTCTTCGGCAGGGTTCGTTTCCAACTCGGCCAGACTCCGAATTCCGCTCTCCCGACCGATCAGCGTCTCGCGAAGTATAAAGCTGGAGCCGAAGATCCGGCGCTCGAAGCACTCCTCTTCCAATACGGGCGCTATCTTCTCATCGGCAGTTCGCGGCCCGGCGGACTGCCCGCCAACCTCCAGGGGCTCTGGAATCAGGACGTCAAGCCCGCGTGGTATTCCGGTTACACGACGAACATCAACGTCGAGATGAACTACTGGCCTGCCGAACCGACCAATCTCGCGGAATGCCACGAGCCGCTTTTCGACTGGATCGACATGATCGCGGCGGCGCAGAAGCGCAATCCCGATCCGAAACTCCGCACCGATCTTGGCTGGATCATCTACAGCACGAACAACACACTCGGCGGCAACAGCGGCTGGGCGTTTCACCGTCCCGGCAGCGCCTGGCTGGCCCAGCACCTTTACGAAGGCTGGGCGTTTGGTGGCGACCGCGAGTTCCTCTCCCGGCGCGCCTACCCGCACCTCAAATCTCTCACGCAAATGTGGGACGCCCACCTCGTGGAGGATGGCAAGGGGCATCTCATCACGCCGGATGGATGGTCACCCGAACACGGTCCGGTTCGCGGCCCGGATGGAAAGATCATCATAAAAGAAGGCGACCGCACGCCACAGCCGGGCGCGTCCTACGACCAACAGATTGTCTGGGATCTCTTCAGCAATTTCCTCGACGCCTCCAAAGCCTTGGATGCCGACCCCGAACTGCGCAAGCGCATCGCCGAACGCCGCGCCCGCCTGCTCGGGCCACAGGTCGGCGGTTGGGGCCAGATCCAGGAGTGGATGGAAGACGTGGACGATCCGAAACAGGACTACCGCCACATCGGGCAACTGTTCGCGTTGCATCCGGGACGGCAGATCAGTCCGATCACCACACCGAAGTTTGCCGGGGCCGCGAAGGTCACGCTCAATTCCCACAGTGACAGAAGTTGCGGCTGGAGCCGTGCATGGAAAGTTTGCTTCCGGGCCCGTCTGCACGACGGCAACCGCGCCGGCAAACTCGTGCGCTCCGTGCTGGAATATGTCCCTGCGAATGCCAGGGGCAGCGGGACTTATCCGAATCTCTTCGGCGCCGGCCCGCCCTTCCAGATCGACGCAAATTTTGGCTACACCGCCGGCGTCGCCGAGATGCTCCTTCAAAGCCATCTCCGCGCGGAAGACGGACGCCGGGAGATCGACCTGCTGCCGGCGATTCCCGATTCCTGGGCATCCGGCGAAGCGACCGGCCTCCGCGCACGCGACGGCTTCACGGTGGATCAAAAGTGGGAAAACGGAAAGCTCGTGTCCGCCACCATCACCTCGCACCTCGGGCGTCCGTTCCGCGTGCGCTACAACAACAAGACTGCCGACTACGACATTCCCGCCGGCACCAGCCAGGTGTTCAAACCTTGAATTCAAAACAGCAACGACATTCACCAATGAAACCAACAGCCATCGCATTTGCATTCCTTTCCACGGTTGCACTTCTCCACGCCGCCGAGCCTTCATCCACAGGCCCTTTCAAACCGGAATGGGAGTCCTTGAAAACCCACACCAATCCCGAATGGTTTCGTGACGCCAAGCTCGGCATCTACACCCACTGGGGACCGGTTACCGTCGGATGCGAGGATGCTCCCAAAGGTGGCGAGTGGTATGGCATGCAGATGTATCAGCGGAAGAATCCGATCTTTGAATGGCACAAGGAGAAGTTCGGGGATCAGAAGGAATTCGGTTACAAGAAAGTCATCCCGCTTTTCACCGCGCCGAAGTTCAACCCCGATGAGTGGGCGGACTTGTTTGTCAAAGCGGGAGCCAAATTCGCCGGGCCGGTCGCTGTGCATCACGACAACTTTGCGCTCTGGGATTCCGCCGTCACTCCGTGGAACTCAGTGAAGATGGGGCCGAAGCGCGACATCACCGGCGAACTGGCCAGGGACTACAAGGCGCGCGGTCTGAAGTTCGTGCCGACGTTCCATCACGGTTTCGCCTGGCGATACTTCGAGCCCGCCTTCGAGTTCGACGCAGCCGACGGAAAAGATTTCCTGCTCTACACCGAGCCGCACGGACCGAAGGATCCGCCCTCCGTCCGCTTCCAGGAACAATGGCTGGCGATGGTGATGGAGGTGGTCACGAAATACGAGCCGGACATGATCTGGTTCGACTTCGAGTTGAACAAGGTCATCCAGCCCGAGTTCCAGCGACGGATGTTTGCCGACTATTACAACTGGGCGGCCGCCAAGGGGAAGGAATCCGCCGTGGCCCACAAGTTCCGCGAGATTCACAAATACACCGGCATCCTCGACTTCGAGCGCGGGCGTGAGGACAAGCTGGTGCCTTATCCCTGGCTGACCGACACCTCCCTTGGGCCGTGGTATAACCGGAACCTCGACCGCTACCGCACCACGGACAACCTGGTCCACATCTTCGCCGACATCGTTTCCAAGAACGGCTGCATGCTGCTCAACGTCGGCCCGAACGCGGACGGCTCCATTCCAGATCGCGCGAAAAAGATGCTGCTGGAATTCGGCGGCTGGATCCAGGTCAACGGCGAAGCGATCTACAGCACCCGCCCGTGGACGATTTTCGGCGAAGGCCCGACTCGCAGCGCGGGGGGCGGGTTCAGCGAAAACAAAGATCCCGTGTTCACCGCTGCCGACATCCGGTTCACCACCAAGGGAGATAACCTCTACGCCATCGCCCTCGGTTGGCCGGAGAACGGCAGGGTTGTGGTCAAGTCACTGGCGATCCCGGCAGGCAAGGTCAGCGCCGTTTCGCTTCTGGGCAGCGACGCCGTCTTGAAGTGGACGCAGACGGACGCCGCGTTGGAAGTCACCCTGCCCGACAAAAAACCTTGCGACTACGCGGTGACGTTGAAGATCGTCGGCGGGAAATCTCTCCAGGCCATGTCTGTCCAGAAGACCGGGCCGCAGACCATTTGGTTCCGGCGACCGGCGGGGAACTGGAACGAAGCCCTGCCGCTGGGCAACTCCGGTGCTAAGGAACCACATTCACAACCCGCCCTTGTTCACCCTGTGAAAAAGGCAGCCCAGCAACCCAAACTCGAGAAAGACGGCCGGCTGATCTCGATGGATGGCGCGCATGCTTTCGAGCACCGGAAGTATTCGGTCAACGTGGCCGTGCCGTTGGAATGGAAGTCGTCGGGCACCGTCCAGAACAGCCCGTGAAGTCCATTCGTTTCATGGCAATCTGTTTGCGATGCTCCTTGCGATGCAGGCCATGAGACGTTGCCCCTGGCTGCGGCTCCTTGCGGTGGCGCTGGTTCTGACCATGATGATGTCGGGACAGTTGGCGCTGGCGGCATCCGACAAAGTCACGGCGGTGAGTGCGCGGCTGGCGGCGGATGGACGCTCATTCACCGTTTCGGCACCCGGGTTCGATGGATTCCAAGCCGGTTGGTCGGCGACCATCGAGCGGGACGGTGGGGCACCGCGGGTGCTGGCCTCGGCGGAGGGTGTGGTGACGCCGGGACCGGTGACGACGATCCGATTTCCGAACGAGGACATCGAGCTTTTGTTCCAGCTTGAAACCCGGGCCGATGCGTCGGCAGTGCTGGCGCGGGCCGGCATCCGCAACACCGGTTCGACGCCAGTGAACTTCCTCTCGGCCGTGCCTGTGGATGCGAAGTGGAACCTCCCCGAAATGCTGGACGGCTGGCTGGTAACGGGCTTGCATCCGATCACCCCCGTGGTGAACGCGCTGCGTGATGTTCGCCAGTCCGCGGGTCTTGCTGAAGTCTTTGAGTATGGCGGATGTTACAAGGGCGGGGAAGTGGGGTTCCTGTTCGGGCCGATGGGCGAGCCGGTGGCCTATGTGAGGGCCCATTTCCAGGGTGCCGAAGGGCGAAAGGTTGGCTTCAGGTTGGCGGCGGACATGAGCGGCGTGCAGGTGGACCCCGGCGAAACGCGCTGGAGCCAGCAAGTGATGTTGTTGTTTGAACCATCCCGGTCCGCGCTCCCTCGCTGGGCCGGCTGGGTGGGGAAATCCCATCAGGCCCGCGTCACCCGCCCGCCGCTGACGGGCTGGACCAGTTGGGGCCGGTTCGGGCAGCAGGTCACAGGAAAGGATGTGCTCGACCTCGCCGCCACTGTCCGCCGCAACCCAGGCCGGCTGCGCCCGGACGCGATCGTGCTGGATCGAGGCCATCAGTCCCGGGAAAACTTTCCGCTGGGACTGAACTCTTACGCGGACGCCATTGCCGCCGCCGGTGCGCGGTCTGGACTGATGCTGGAGTGGAACGAGACGAGCGACCCGCTTGAGGCTGTCGGGAATGCGGTGCGCGCCGGGTTCCGTTACCTGAAATTGAGCGGCATCACGCCGTGGCAGGAGAGTCAGAATCCCAAGCTCACCAGCTTCGAAGGGATGCGGCGCCAATACGCGGCGATTCGCGAGGCGGCCGGTCCGGACACTTACTTGCTGAACGCCAATCCAATGCCCGATCGGGCCAGTGTCGGATTCATGGACGCCAGCCGGGTGGGAGACGACGCCACCCGCGACGGGCTGCGCGACACCATCGAGCAGGTGCTGCGTTCCTATCCGCTCAATGGCCGGTGGTTTGTTCTGGATCCCGACGTCTATTTCCTCGGCACGGACATCGCCAAAGCCAGCGAGATGGCGGGCGGCTGGCCGATGGTGCGGACCTGGATGAGCCTGGTGGGGATGTCGTGCGGATCGGCGTTCACCTCGGATCCCCTGAACTGGGAGGGGTTCAAACCCCACTGGCGCAACTTTGAGGTGATGACTCCTCCGGCCAAAGAGCGAACCGAGGTGCTCGACCTGTGCGCCGACTGGCATTGGCCGCGGCTCGTCGGCCATCTGCGGCGCGAATGGGGCGAGGCGACCGTGGCCCTGTTGTGGAATCCGGGAAACAAGGAAAGAACTGTGGACCTGAACTTTGCCCGTGCCGGCATGGATTCTCGCCGGCGCTACGCCGTCTGGTCTTACTGGGACAACCGCTACCTCGGGCTGGCCCAGGAATTTTGGACCACGCCTCCGCTGGCTCCATCGGCTTCGCAGCACCTGCGCTTCACCCCGGTGTCCGGCTCGTCCGTGCCGGTGCTCATTGGCTCCAGCCTTCACATCTACTGCGGCGCGGCTGAAATCAAACAGGTGCGGAGCAGCCGCACGGCCATGACGATTGAACTGACCGATGCCGGTGCCCGCGCCGGGGATTTGTTCATCTACAGCCGTTTCCAGCCCATCGTGAGGTCGGTGTCGGGTTTCGAGTTGAGCGCCATCGACGCAGCCGGGGAAAATGTCTGGCGCATCCGTCTGCGCGGCCGCCAGCCGGGAGGGACGCAGCGAATCGAGATGGCGATCCTCCTTCCGGTCACCCGTCAGTGGTGGTTCTGGTCCATGATCGCCCTGGTGGTCGGCAGCCTCCTCATCGCCGTCTGGCGCTACGTGGCGTGGCTCCAACTCCAGCGCCGGCACACGCTGTCGGAAGAACGCGCCCGGATTGCTCGCGACCTCCACGATGACCTTGGGGCCAACCTGTCCGAAATCGCCATGATCAGCGAGCTGGCGCAGGACGAGTTGCCGCCCAACGACCCGTCGCGCCCGCCGCTCAATGAAATTTTCACCCGGGCCGAGGAGAACGTCCGACGTCTGGGCGAGATCGTCTGGGCCGTCAACCCGGCGAACGACACGCTGGAGCGCTTTGCCGGGTTCCTCTGCAAATTTGCCCAGGATTACCTGTCCCTGGCCGGCGTCCGCTGCCGCCTGGACCTGCCGGAAACACTACCGGCCATCCCGCTCAACTCGCTCCAGCGCCACAACCTCTTTCTCGCCGCCAAGGAGGCCATCCACAATGCCGTCCGCCACGGGGCCCCCTCCGAGGTCACCCTCCGCATCGCCGTGCGCGACCAGCAGATCGTCGTCACCGTCCAGGACAACGGCTGCGGCTTCGAGACGGCGGCGGTCGCGCCGCGCGGTCTTGCCAACCTGCGCAAGCGCCTGGAGCAGTTGGGCGGCACCTTCACGTGCGAGAGCCAGCCCGGCCATGGCGCAACCGTCGTTCTCACCGCACCATTCAACTCTCCCAAACTGCCATCATGACCACGGGGACCGTCACTATTGCCATCGTCGAGGATAATTCCGGATTGCGCCGCAGCCTCGAAACCATGATCAAGCGCACGCCGGGGTTTCAGTGCGTCGGAGCCTTTGCCGACGGCGAGCAGGCCGTGGCATCCCTGCCGGCCCTGCGCCCGCAGGTGGTGCTCATGGACATCAACCTGCCCGGCATGAACGGCGTCCAATGTGTCGCCCGGCTGACCCGCGACCTGCCCGACACCCAGATCATCATGATCACGATTTACGATGACACCGACGCGATCTTTGACTCGCTCGCAGCCGGTGCCGGCGGCTACCTGCTGAAACCCGTGCGATCCGCCCAACTCGTCGGCGCGATCAAGGAAATCCTCGCCGGGGGCGCTCCCATGTCCTCGAACATCGCGAGGCGGGTGGTGCAGACATTCAAAAAGCCGGCGGCAGCGGATGAACTGACGCAGCTCACCTCGCGCGAGAACTCGGTGCTGGAACTGCTGGCCAGGGGATTGTTGCAAAAGGAAATCGCCGCGCAACTGGACATCAGCTACTGGACGGTGCAGACCTACATCGCGCGGATTTACGAGAAGCTCCACGTCCATTCCCGCAGCCAGGCCGTCGCCAAATACTTCCGCAAGTGACCTCGTCTGGATGGGCGGGCGGTTTCCTCCCTGTCCCTAGTTTTAGGGACATGACTCTTTCTTCATGCAGCGCCACACTGCGTAAAAGAATGAAATCATTACTCCTCCCCGTCGTCGCCGGCCTGTCCGTCAGCGTGGCCGCATTCGCCCAGCAACCCGCATCCCCATCCGCTCCCTCCACTCAATTCGGCGAAATGACCACGCTCGACAGCTTCGGCGGACCGTCCTCCGGAACTTACAAACCCACCGAAGCCGAGAAGGCGCGCATCGCGTGGTGGCGCGACGCCAAGTTCGGTCTGTTCATGCACTGGGGGCTTTACTCGAAAATGGCCGGGTATTGGAAAGGCAAAAAAGTGGGCGGCGGCGAGTGGGCGTTGAAAATGCAAAAGCTCCCGATCGAGGAATACCGCGCGCTGGCGAAGGAGTTCAACCCGGTGAAGTTCAACGCCAACGAATGGGTGCTGCTCGCCAAGTCGGCAGGCATGAAATACATCGTCATCACCAGCAAACACCATGACGGCTTCTCCATGTTCGGGACGAAGGTGACGCCTTACAACATCGTGGACGCCACACCGTTCAAGCGCGACCCCATGAAGGAACTCAAGGAGGCATGCGACCGTCACGGGCTGAAGTTCGGCCTGTATTATTCCCACGCCCAGGACTGGAACGAGCCGGACGGCTACGGCAACAACTGGTCGTGGCCCGGCTACCCGCGGAACATGGACAAGTATCTCGATGAAAAGGCCATTCCGCAGATCCGCGAGCTGTGCGAGAAATATCATCCCGCGATTCTCTGGTTCGACACCGCCGGCGAAATCACGCAGGCCCGCGCGGAGCAAATCTCCAAGATGGCGCGTGAACTGGTTCCCGGCATCCTCATCAACAGCCGCATTCAGCTGGGCAAGCCGCGCGGATTGCCCATCACCGACTTCGATGGCAGCGGCGACAACGAAGCCTTTCCCCAGTATCACAACGTCCCCTGGGAACTCTGCGGCACGCTCAACAAGAGCTGGGCCTACAAAGAGTGGGACAAGGATTTCCGGCCCGTCAGCGAATTGCTCGGCCACCTGATCGACGCCGTGTCCAAGAACGGCAACTACCTGCTGAACGTGGGCCCGACTGCCGAAGGTGTCATTATTGAACCCTACGCATCGCGCCTGCGGGCGATGGGCGACTGGCTCAAGGTCAATGGCGAGGCGATCTACGGCTGCGGCGGCACGGCGTGGGGCACCGAGTTCGGCGACTATCGCATGGTGGACGGCAAGCGGAAGTTCGTTGCTGCTCCCGCCAACTGGCGCTGCACGACCAAGCCCGGCAAGGTTTACATCCACATCCTCAACTGGCCGCAGGACGGAAAACTTGAGCTGCCCCCGCTGAAGGGGAAAGTCGCGAAGGCCCATCTGCTTGCGGACCCCGCCGCGACGGTCAAGGTCGAACAGCAGCCGGACAAAATCACGCTGACCCTGCCCGCAAAAGCCCCCGATCCGATCGCCTCGGTGGTGTGCCTGGACTTGTAAACCCAGCGCCTCCACCCGGCCACAGAACCGAATGCATGAACTTCTGTCCGTCACCCTCCATCCTTTTGTTGCTTGCAGGCTCCCTCTGGGCCACGGTTTCCACAGTTCCCGCAGCGGCCAGCCCCGATGGGGGCAAGTCATACTGTCTCAGGGATAACCAGCCCGCACCGCTCGACCCCAAGGGCTGGGAAAACCACTCCTATCCGCTCGGCAACGGTCATTTCGGTG
>CAVVUC010000005.1:0-10856 GCA_963751395.1 uncultured Verrucomicrobiae bacterium
GGCGACCTCCACCGGCTCGAGCAGACGAACCGTGTCGAGGGGATGACGTTCGTCCGCCGCAAGTTCACCGAAGTGCTCTTCGCACCAAACGAGCAATTCCTTGGCCGTGCGCTCGCTGTCGGGAAGATTGGCAAGGTAGGACCGGCTGTCGGCCAAGTGAGGGGAGGACTTGCCCGCTTTTCTTTGCAGCACGGCGAAGGAGAGGGCTTGGTCTTGGATGACCACGCCGAAACAAGCGTCCGGCGAGGACGCGGTGAGGAAACGGATCAGTTTCATAGTATGTAAGGGAGAGGCGTCAGAACTCGACTTCGACCCCTTTGGACTTGGCCACTTCGAGGATGGCGTCGAAGGTGCCGGCCGAGTCCCAGGGCGCGTCGGGTGGTTCACCGCGGAATTCGCGGTAGGCCCGCTCGACGTTCATGTAGAGACGCGCCGGAGCGTGCCACTCGCTGAAGGGGCCAAACTCGATTCTCTTGGAAGCATTCAGCGAGCTGAGGCCTTCATCAAAGCACTTCTTCGACTCGTCGCGCACATATTCGAGGTAGGTTTTCATCACCTTTACCCCGTCGAGCCCGCAGATCGGACCGTGGCCCGGGACGATGACTTTCGGCTCGAGCTGGGTGATCAGGTCGAGGCAATCGAACCACTTCGAATAGGAGCCGGTCCATCCCATCGGGGTGCAATTCCGGAAAAGCACGTCGCCGGCAAAAACCACGCCTTCCTTGGGCACATGGATGATCGTGTCCCCGACCTGGTGGCATGGCCCGACATAGATCAGGTGGACCTCCGTGCCATTGAGATCCAGCTCATAGCGGGTGTCGAAAAGGGTCGTCGGCAGCACCAGCTCGATCCCGTCAAAATTGTAATCTTCCAGCAACTGCTCCCCCGCGGCCTCGAGGCCGGGATGCATCGCCTTCAAGACCAGACGCGTGAGCAAATGCCCGACGCCGTGTAGGAGTTTCTGGCTCTCTTTCGGCTCGGCGACGTGCTTCATCCGCTCGGGCACTGAGCGGTGGGCGATGATTTCCGCTCCCTCGAAGAGCTGGTTTCCCCAGACGTGATCCGCGTCCTCGTGGGTGTTGATCACGCGGTCCGCCCTTTTGGACCACACCCGGCCGAACATCTCGATCATCTGCCGCGCATGGCTCAGGTCCGACTGCGTGTCGATGACAACACCCCCACCTCGGTTGATCAGACCCGAGTTGGCATCACACACCCGGTTCTTTTCATTGAGAACCGCGTAACAGCTATCGCTTATTTGTTCAAGTTCCATGGGGGCCAAAGCTAATTCTTACAATCATATCAAGCTGTCGGAGATGGAGCGACAATTTCTTCTCATGTCCAAAGAAAATGCAAATTCTTTATAAGGGAAAACCCGGGCGCCCGATGGCTTATCTGGACACGCTCAACGCCGATTTCTTGATTTGATCGTGGCTTCAATGTGGCTGCCGATGAAATTCTCCCGCGATCGCTTCAGCATCGAGTGGCTCGACAGTTGGAATCTTTCCCTTTCTTCTTCAAGAGTTATGCGAACATAAACCACGAAGCGCTTGCCGGATAGTTGCCCAAAAAGAAGGGAAGTGCAGTCCGAACCTTTCTCGGGTGTCCGGGGTGTCATTCGACACTTGCGAATGGCATTGGCGGCTGCGGAGAGACCGCGCTCAACAATCTCATCCTCAAGGCGTCCATTCGGGTGGTAGAAATCTGCCATCGAAACATTTCTATAACACACCAGCGGACAAATACAGTCCCGCCCCCCGTTCCGTTGACACCCCGCGCCTCGGCATGGCGCAAGGTCTATTTATTACCGGCTTCACCGTGGCCGAGATTTTGCTGATCCAGGCGAAAGCCAAGGAAATGCTGCTCGAAGGCAAGACGCTCATGGCATGGGGCGACAGCGGTTCGAGCGTCACCAAACAGTTCTCGATGCCTATCAAGGAAGTAATTGAGGAATGCGCCTTCGCCTTGCGTGCGCTCGATCCGCAAACCTACGGACCTCGCCGCCGCGTCGCCCAATCTGCCGTGGTTGGCCATCTTCCCAAATGAACCGCTTTCTCTCCATCGCCAGCCGCCTGCTGCCGCGCGCCTGGTTCAGCCCCTACGAATCCGCGAACTGGTCGCCGCGCCGAGGCCGCGTTCCTGGCGCGGCTCCGGGCGATGCGAAGCGGGATCTCACGCCGGACATTCGATCGGAGCTGACCCGCCGTTCCCGTTATCTCCACAAGAACTCAGGGTTCGTGCGCGAGCTGGTCGGCAACATGGCCATCTACTCGACCGGCGACGGCATCAAGCCGCAGGCGCAATCGCCGGACCCAAATTGGAACCGGCAGGCGGAGGAATACTTCGCCAACTGGGCGGCCCAGTGCGAGGTTACACGCCGGTTTTCATTCGAGGAATGCCAGTCGCTCGTGTGCCGCGGGATTGATGTCGATGGCGAATACTTCATCCACAAAACGCGCGATCCATTTCAACGTCCGGTGCTCCAACTGATCGAGTCGCACCGGATCGGCGATGCTGCCTCCAGCGAGGAAACCGTGGACGGCATCGGCATGGACGAGGTGGGCGCGCCTTTGCTTTACCGGCTGCTGCTCGATGACGGAAAGTATCGCAACCTGCCGGCGGCAAGCGTTCTCCATGTCTTCGAGCCGGAATCGATCAGCGCCGTGCGGCATCCGGCAACGATCCAGCATTCCATCAACCACGTCCTCGATGAGATGGAATTGCTCGCGCTGGAAAAGCACGCGGTCAAAGACAACGCGGATGTGGCGCGCGTGCTCAAGACGGCAAGGGGCGAACTCGATGAGAACGGCGACTTTTCGCTGGGCAACGCCGCCAATGCGCTTGAGCAAAGCGATCCCGGCGCGCTCCAGAAAATCATTGGCGGAAAACTCGTGGCGCTCAAGGTGGACGAATCGCTCGAAAGTTTTCAGTCCAATCGGCCAAGCCCGGTATTCACCGGATTTCTGGAACATCTCCACCGCAGCGCGGCTCTTGGCGTGTTGCCATTTGAATTTGCGGCTGATTCTTCAAAAATTGGCGGCGCCGGCGTGCGACTGGTCGTGGCAAAAGCAGACCGGCGATTTTCGTTCCGCCAATTGATCCTGATCCAACGCTTCATCCGCCCGGTCTGGGCCTATGTGATCGGCGATGCCATTGCCAGTGGCGCTTTGCCATTGGTGAAAAACTGGCATCGGATCAGCGCGACCACTCCGCGTAGAATCACTGTGGATGCGGGCCGCGAAGCCCAGCAGAACAGGGCCGATGTGGAACTCGGGATCAAGACGCTGTCGGAACACTTCTCCGAGCAGGGCATGGACTTCGAGGACGAGATGCGGGTGCGGGCGCAGAACGCGCGGCACATTCTCGACCTGGCGAGCGAGTATGCGATCCCGCTGGAAATGTTGTGGCGACCAAGCGGCGGCACGGCGGCAACGCCGGTGGTGGGCGAACAGGAAGACCCGCCCGCCATCAGCGGGACGCGGCAGCCGGGATAATTGACACCCCGGCAGATGCGTGAAATCCGCCGAAGCCCTATTTCTCCAGCAACCCTGGCTCATCACGCCCGAAGCGCATGCCGCGCTCAAAGCCGCGGTGCAGTCGTTCTTCGATTCGCCAAAGCAACTTTGTCCGGAGCCGGATTCGCCGCTGCTCACGGTTGAGGACGGCGTGGGCATCGTCTCGATCACCCGTCCGATCATCCGCAAACCCGACTTGATCGCATCGATACTCTTTGGCGCAACGGACACCGATGAAGCAATCGCCGCAGTCCGTGAAGCACAGTCGCGCTCCGATGTGCAGGCGGTGATGCTCGATTTCGATTCGCCCGGCGGCACGGTCAACGGCACGCCGGAACTCGCTCAGGCCATCGCCGATCTCTCGGCTCAAAAATACACCTACGCATTCACGGCGGGACAGCTTTGCAGCGCGGCTTACTGGGCCGCTTCGCAGTGCGATGCCATTTACGCAACGCCCAGCGCACGCATCGGCTCGATTGGCGTGCTGCTGCCGGTTGTGGATCGCTCCGAATCGTTGCGCAACGATGGGATCAAGGTCTAGGTGTTCGCCGCCGGCAAGTTCAAGAGCACCGGCACGCCCGGCGTTCCGCTCACCGACGAACAGCGCGCATGGTTGCAATCGGACGTGGAGGAAGTCGCGGCCGATTTTCGCGCGGCGGTGCTGGCGCGGGGCCGGAAGATTCCGGCGGAGGCGATGGAAGGCCAGACGTTCTCGGCGCTCAAGGCGGTCAACAACTCGCTAATCTGCGCCGTGGTGCCCGGCCGGAATGCGGTGCTGTCGAAGCTCCGGGACCGGCATGTCACAGTGTCCCAAAGTTGACATCGCACCACCGGCATCATGCTCACCGTCGATGAACAACTCGAAGCGGCACTGGCGCGGGTGAAGGCTCTTGAAGCCGACACGCAGGCCGGCGCGAATCTCCTGGCGGAAGAATCCGCCAAATCCGAAACACTGACCGTTCAGGTCTCGGAACTTCAGGCCCAGCGCGAACGGCTCGATGCCGATCTTCTCACCGCGCGGCAATCCATCGAAACGCTCACCAAAGAAAAGGGCGAAGCCGAATCCCGCCTTGGCGAACTGACGGCGCGCAACAAGGAATTGGAAGCGCGCGAACAGGACATCGAAGCCCGAGCCTCCAAACGCGCCGCCAAGATCGTCGCCTCCACCGGCACACAGGCTCCCGCTCCCGTCACGCCCAAAGGCGACCGGCAGACCGAAGACCTCGTTACCCGCTTCAAGGCCATTTCCGATCCGACCGAACAAACCACCTTCTGGCGCTCGCTCACTTCCCAGCAGCGCGCACTCATCCTCAGCACCAACAACCCCACCGCGTAATCCGCTTTTCCCATGGCCAACACACTCACCAACGTCAAAGACATCAAGGTCGCGCAAACCGCCCTCCAGCCGTGGATGGCCGGACTGCTGCCGATGCGCGCATTTTCCACGAACTTTTCGCCCGAGCCTGCTGACAAGCTCGACACCGTGCGCGTGCCCGTGGTCGGCGCTCCGTCGCAGTCCAGCGAGTTCGCCGGCAACTACACCACCAATGCGGATTCGACCGTTTCCGTCATCCCGGTTCAGCTCAACAAGCACAAGTACAAGACCGTCCATGTCACCGCCCGCGAGGCGAGCGAGACGGCGCTCAACGTACTCGAAACGCTTGTCTCCAGCGCCGTGAAACAGCTCGCGCAGGATGTGTTGCAGGACATCTTCTCCGCGATCACCGCCGATCCGTTCGGCGCACCCGCGATCCCGGCGCTCGCCGCGTCTTCTTTCGACTACAAGAAGGTGCTGGCAATCCGCGAGGCGTGCAGCAACGCCAAGATGCCCGTCACCGACCGGAACCTCGTGCTCGACGGCGCGTATTTCACCAACCTGCTCGGGGACGAAATCGTGGCCAAGAGCTTCATGCCGCCCATCGCCCAGCCCGGCGTGGTGGATGCCATCATCCGGCGTCTCGGCGGCTTCGACATCTTCGAGACGACCATCCTGCCGGAAAATGGCGAGAAGCTTGTCGGCTTCGCGGCGCACCCGAGCGGCCTCGCGGTCGCCATGCGCTACCTGGAACCGGTCGCCGAATACGACGAAGCCGGGGCCGTCACCGATCCGGAGACGGGCCTCACGTTTGGCTACCTGCGCTACACCGAAACACAGAGCAACCGCATCTTCGTCACCGTCGAGTGTCTCTACGGCTACAAGCAGGCGCTCGCCAACGGCATCAAGCGGATCGTCAAGCCGTAAGCAGCTTCGCAGCGGAGAATGGGATTCAAGCCGGTCTCATAAGCCGGCCCCAGGTGGTTCGAGTCCACCCCCTGCGACCAATCTCGCAAGCCCTCGCGCCGTTTCCAGCGCGAGGGCTTTTTTGTCCATCTCTAACCAAGCCGCTCTGCCAAGCGGCGCGCCCCGAGATTATTTGTAAGGCGACCAGAACTCGGCTGGAGCGACGTCGGAGAGGGCGTCGAAGGTCGTGGAATTGACCTTGATGACCGTATCGACGGTGAACGCATCGCCATAGGTGGTGCCAAAGACATCTTTGCCGGTCGTGTAAAGCGTCGAGCCAGTCTTGATGTAGTTTTTCAGATCCGCGAACGTGGCCACAGTGGTCGAGTTCTTGTTGGTTTCCACGGCGTATTGATCCAGCGCCGAATCCAGCATGCGCAAGTCCTCCAGGACACGGGTCGCTTGCGAACGCTTGCGAGCACGGAGGAAGTTTGGCACGGCGATCGCCGCCAGGAGGGCGATGATGGCCACCACGATCATGATTTCAACGAGGGTAAAGCCCCCGCGACTTTTGCTTAGCTTATGCAACATACGGCTTGTTCTATTTTGACGGTTTTGTTTTGCGGCTGCCGCAAGCAGCCTTGTCACTGGAATGAGCATAGCTTGTTCCAGACAAGCCTCATTGTTGACACCCCTCCCTGGGCATGTCGCTCAAGGACGAGAAAGCCGCCGACCTGTCCGCCATCGTCGCCGAGATCGGTGAGCCGGTCATCTGGAACGGGCGCACTTACAAGGCGATCATCACCTCGATCGAATCTTCCGACACGCTGCAAATAGGCGGGTTCGGCGAGGACTACGATTTCACGGTCAAGATCGCGAAGGCGGCGCTTGGTAAGGCGAGACCGAAGCTGCATGACGCGATCCAGTTCGACGGCAAAACCTATCGCATAGCAAAGGTCAGCGAGTCGCCCAGCTACCCGATGGTCACGCTCACGGTGCAATCGAAATGAACACGACTGTCGAGTTCGCTTTCCTAGCCGCCGTCGTGACGCTGCCGGTGCTTGCCAACGTCGATCAGTTCACCGGCGTGTCCGGGGATGAGAACGAGCCGGAGAACGCGGCGATCATCGTCCATTGCCAGGAATGCGAACACACGGTCGGGCCGTTGTGGAAGGCGACGGTGGTCTTTCGGCTCGAAACACCGGCTTACGACAATCAGCGCGTGGAGCATGACGCGCGACTGACCGCTGTTCGCGCATGGCTTGAGAACAAGGCTGCTGTTGCCGCCGCGTTGCAATCCAGCGGCCTGAGATTGAGCGGCTATTTCGTGCGCAAATCGCAGACGGCAATCGAGCACAAGCGCTGGGTGGCCGAGATCGAGATCGTCGTGGGAGTTGACACATCGCCATGAGGCATGACCCCGGCAGTCATCGAACAAGCCATCGCCAAGGTCGGCGGAAAGATCGTCAAGTGCGATCCCGTCTGCGACGGCAGCAGGCATTATCTCGTCACGTTCTCGGCCCCGGAGGTTCCCGCCAGCATTGAGGGGGCGGCTTCGCTCACCAACCTGGGCGAGGACCGCTACCGCATTCATTTCATCCTGAATTGACCAACCCATGCCCGCCTCCCTCGG
Organism: uncultured Verrucomicrobiae bacterium; assembly: GCA_963751395.1. GTDB lineage: Bacteria > Verrucomicrobiota > Verrucomicrobiia > Chthoniobacterales > Chthoniobacteraceae > CAVVUC01. Next base: position 7,370 of record CAVVUC010000005.1, read on the forward strand.
AGTCACAAACACCTACGGTCTAACACAGCCCACCGGCGGCACCGTCGAGGAATCGAGCAGCGAATCCGAGATCGAGGCCAAGACCATCAAGGACGCCACCGGCACCACCTGCCGCGCTGTGCCCGGCAAACTGGTCAAGACCACCGTGTCGATCAAGGGACGCGGCACCGTTCCGTTAAGTGTCGTCACCGCCGGCGCGTTGAGCGGCGTGGCCAAGGTCATCTCGGTCAAGAACACCGAGAGCAACGACGATTTTCCGACCTACGAAGAAACAGCCACGAGCTACTCGACCCTCACCTAAGCCATGCCATCCGGACCCGCAGCAATCGGCATCACCCAGGCCACCGGCACCCTCCTCGAATCCGTCGAGTGGGAGAAGAAGCTGGAGGAGAAGGTCATCAAGGATCTGAGTGGCGGCTTCGGCCAGGGCCAGGCGTTTGACCCGATCATTGAGTTCTCGGTCAAGGGCCGTGGCGACACGACGATGGCGCTCGGCATCGGTGCGGCGGGCATCACGGCCATCACCGGCGGCACGACCCTGATCCTGAAGCTCAAACGCTCGGAGAAGAACGACGATTTCAACAGCTTCGAATACAGCGGCACCAACTACCCCGGCGCGTAATTACGCGATCCCTTTATGACCACCGATCCCAATCAAACCGAGCAATACCTCCACATCCTCAAGGACGACCAGCCACCCTTGAAAAGTCCCAACACGGCGCTTGTGGCCGCGGCCACCACCAGCGGCATCCAGTTGTCGGCTCAACAACCGTTCGTGCAAACAATCGAACTCGATCAGGACGGCGACAATCCCAAACGCCAGACCATCTGGTGCCTCAAGGACATGGAGATCGAGTTCCTGCCGCAGTTTCAGGCGGAGAAGATCAACACGGCCGAGTTCGTGCGCCGGTTCCGCGACCCGCGCTGGCGGCTCGACAACCCGCATCACCCGATCGCTTACATGGCGTGGTTCCACGAAACCACAAATCGCCTGCGCGAGAAGATCAAGGAGAACAAGGCGCTGTTCATGGTTCGTCGCGGCAACCGGATCGCATTCATCCCGCAGGGCTGCGACACGGCTTACCGGGAGAAAATCCTGGCCCTGCTATGACACGACTCTTCGCGTTCCTTTTCGGGCTGCTGTTCCTTGCTGCTCACGGCCTGCTTGCCCTTGGCATCTGGTCGGTTGCGCAGGCGATCATGGATTTGAACGAACAGGAACCGGAGCAGCCTCAGCGGGCGCCGCAGGGCGACTGGGCAAAGCCGGCTTGGGAACGGGCCAACTACGCGGGCGAAATCGCAAAGCATGGAGAACCGCAAATGGGAGGAACCGGAATATGACCAATCGAAATGAACAAATCGAAGCGACATTCACCCAGGCTCCGGCGGAAATCGCGGGCCTCACACTGCGCCCGTTCTCGCTCGGCAGCCTGAGCCTGTGCCGGCGCTTGAAGCTCACGATGCTGACCGGCGAAGCGGCTCCTGATTCCTTCAACGACGAGGAAAAGCAGCAGCAGATCGTGGCGTTCCTTTTCATCCAATCGCAGCCGTTGAACACGGTGTTGCAGGCGATCAAGGCGGAGAACTTTTTCGAGGAACACATCCTGCCGTTCTCGCTCACGCTGCCGATGGAGGCGTTTCCACAGGCGATCAAGGAAATCCAGCGGGTGATTGACGCGGCCTCTGCTGCGTTTGTCGAAGTCCTGCCGAAGCCAGATGACAGGCCGGAAGACGCGCCCCCAAACTCCTAGAGCCGGGGCAGACCGCCGCGCGCGTGTTCGCCCTGGCGCGTGAAACCGGCTGGTCGCGTGATTTCATCCTGTGGCAACTGCCGCTCGATGAAACGCTCCAGTATCACCACTGCGCGCTGCGTGCCGCCAACTGCTGGACGGTCCCGCCGATGCCGAATGCCACCGATCAGATCGCGCGGCTTGAGGCTTATGCCGCTCACGAAATTGACGAGGACTCAGAGCCATGAGCGCTGACCTGAAATTCGATGACCGTGAGTTTAGAAAGGCGCTGAAACGCTTCGAGGCGAACTCGATTAAAAGCCGCGGGGTCGTGCTTGAAGGTCAGGCGCGATTGTTTGTAAGGGACGTGATCCTCATCACGCCGCCCAACAAGGATTTCAAAGCCAATCGCAAAGGGGGCGAGACGGCGATCAAGGCAGACATCCGCAAGATCATGCGACAGTCCAAGGCAAGGGACGCTCGGACCGATCCCGCCGAGATTCACGCGAAGTTCCGGGACAAACGAACGGGCCGGGTCAACAAGCGCAATCTCAAGCGCAAGTTCAAGGTGGCCGGCCTTGCGGGGTTCATCAAAAAGGAACTGGAGAAGGTGGGCGTCCTTGCAAGCGGCTGGAACGCGGCGGCCAAGCAGCTCGGCGCGAAAATCCCGGATTGGGTTGCGCGACACGGCACCGGGCGCGGCCAGGTCCGGCTCAGGTTCTCAGTGACCGAGTGCCGGATCACGATCACCAACGCGGTGAAGTTTGCCGGCAGCGTGAAAGGATTGGTCAGCCGCGTCCAGCGGGCGCTGGACAACCGCACCGGAGCGATGAACCGCCAGCTTGATCATCACCAGAAACAGTCGGCGCGGGATGCGGGGTTTCGGTGAGGGTATCTTGAATTTTTGCTGGCAGCCCCACAGTCTGTGCATTACGAGTAACACAGTCAAAAACCTGCAATGATTCCTGAGATTGACGCCGCACAATTCGACACTGAAGTAACCAGCAGCAACCGCCCTGTGCTTGTGGACTTCTTTACGCCGATGTGTCATCCCTGCCGCGAGATGCTTTCCATCATCGGCGAGATTGCACAAGAGCGCGCCGAAACACTCAAGGTCGTCAAATTCGATGCAGCCAAAGACCCGGCTTTTGCATCACGCTTCCGCATCACGTCGGTTCCCAACTTCATTCTTTTTCACCGCGGCTCTCCAGTCGGGCAGCGCACCGGAAGAACCCCGAAGCGGGAGATGCTCTCCTGGCTCGACAGCGCGCTTTCGTAGTGGAATTTGGTTGATGTGCCCGGCGCGGCGAACTTTGTCTGCGGGGACATCAGCGAAGCTGAATCGGTCTGCGCCTTGCGGTTTCTCGGTTACGAGTATGAGGAGTCGGTCGGGTTGGCGGTTCCCGGAGTCACGGGCGGTGGCCTCTCGCGTCTGATTGAGCCGGTGATCCAGTCATTCGAATTCCACGTTGATCAGAATGACAATTTCGCCGCTTTCTTTGGTTTGCAGCGCGTCCTACACAAGTGGGGAGGAGAATCTCTCACGAAGCATTCCCGTGAACACCTGGCCTATGATTTCCTCTTCCTTCATCTCTATCGGCTAGAACCGCCGTCCCAATTTTGCCATGCCGATTACTCAACCAGATGGCAGCGGGAATTTCTTGGACGATCCGAATTGATCGCGGCTTTTGTGCGTGATTCGTTTCGCCGCACTCGTGCCAAACGCAGTTAGGGGCTTTGCTCGGTTCTAGTTGACG